>OZ219790.1:0-2594587 GCA_964291215.2 Alphaproteobacteria bacterium
GCTCCCGTCCGGCGGCGCGCGCGCCGTCGCCGGCGGGAACGATCTCCACGATGCGCGCGGCGCGCATCGCCTCCTCGGGCACCGAAGGAGTGAGGTTCACCAGCACGTCGAGCTCGCCGCCCCACGTCCCCGGCGTGGTCACGATGACCGGCTCGCCCGCCGGCTCCACCGCGGCGGGATCGCCCGCGCCCACCCTGCGATGGGGCACGAAGCTCTCGTCCCGGAACGTCCAGAGCAGGTCGTCGAGCCGTCGCGCCGCGGCTTTGGAGGAGGCGAGGACGAGCACGCGGTGTCCGCGCTGCCACACGGTCTCGACGAGACGGCATGCGAAGGCCTCGAGCGCATCGGGGCTCGCCTCCGGCCGCACGTAGAAGTCGACCTGTCCGGGCACGGGCGGCGCGGCGTCAGGCGGACGCTTCGCCGGCGCGGTCGAGCAGGTACTGGCAGAGCAGGCCCACCGGGCGCCCGGTGGCGCCCTTCTCCTTGCCGCTGCGCCACGCGGTGCCGGCGATGTCGAGATGGGCCCAGCGCTGCTTCGTGGCGAATCTGGAGAGGAAGCTCGCCGCGGTCACCGCCCCGGCGTCGCGTCCGCCGACATTGGCGACGTCGGCGAAGTTGCTCTCGAGCTGCTTCTCGTACTCGTCCCACAGCGGCATCTGCCACGCGCGGTCGCCCGCGTGCTCGCCGGCCGCGAGGAGGGCGTCGGCGAGCGGCTGGTGGTTCGAGAATAGCCCGCTCGCGTGGTGACCGAGCGCGATGACGCACGCACCGGTGAGGGTCGCGACGTCGACGACCACGTCGGGCTTGTAGCGCTCGGCGTAGGTGAGGGCGTCGCACAGGATCAGGCGTCCCTCGGCGTCGGTGTTGAGTATCTCGACCGTCGTCCCGGCCATGGTGGTGACGATGTCGCCGGGCTTGCTCGCGTTGCCGTCGGGGAGGTTCTCGGTCGCGGGAGCCAGCGCCACGACGTTGAGCGGGAGCCCGAGCGTCGCGCAAGCCTCCATCGCGCCGATGACGCCGGCCGCGCCGCACATGTCGAACTTCATCTCGTCCATGGCGGCGCCGGGCTTGATCGAGATCCCGCCCGAATCGAACGTGACGCCCTTGCCCACGAGCACGATCGGGGCGACGGATCTCGCCGCGCCCCGGTACTCCAGGATGATGAGCCGCGGCGGCTCCCGGCTCCCGCGCGCGACCGAGAGCAGCGAGCCCATCGCCAAGCGTCTCATCCGGGCCTCGTCGAGCGCCTTGAAGGTCACCTTCGCATGCCGCGCGGCGAGCGCCTTCGCTTGGTCGGCGAGATGGCTCGGGGTGCAGACGTTGCCGGGGAGGTTGCCGAGGTCGCGGGCGAGGGAGGTGCCCGCGGCGACGGCCCGTCCGGTCTCGATCCCGGACGCCGCGGCGGCACGGTCGCGGCGTGGCGCGGCGATCGACGCCCGCGCGGGCGGCGGGGTCCGGCTCTCGTCGGCCTTGCCGCGCATCGCGTCGAAGCGGTAGGCCGCGTCGCTCAGGCGCTCGACCGCGACCCGCGCCTTCCACTGGAGGTCGCGGCCGTCGACCTCGAGCTCGCCGAGGGTCCAGGCCGCGTTCCGGGCGCCGGTGCCCACCGCCGCGCGCGCCGCGCCGTCCGCGATCTTCAGGTACCGTGCCGCGGTCATCGCCTTGTCCTCGGGGCCGCATCCGACGACGAGCACGCTGTGGGCGGTCACGCCGTCGAGCGCGTGGACCTGGATCTGTCTGCCGGCCTCGCCCCGGAACCGCGCCTTGCGCGCGATCGCGTCGAGCTTGCCGGCGCTCGCGGCGTCGAGCGCCCGGTACGCGGGCGTGGCGCGAAGCCCTTCGAACACGCCGGCGACGAGACAGCCGGTACGGATGCGGGGCGCGTCGGCGGTGGTTGTGCTGAACTGCATGGTCTGTCCTCGGTTCGTTCGCTGCGCGGTGGGTACGGCCACTGTCGCGGCCGCGGACGATTCACGCTGGCCGAATCGCAAGGCTGCCGGCCGCGCCGGGCACGGCCACCGATGCGGGTGAAGGCCGGGCAGGGCGTCTGATACCATCGCGTCCTGCGTCGGCCGTCGCGGGCGGTGCCGTGCGGCGTGTCCCGATCGATCCCTCGCGAGTGGCCGAACGTGTCGGAATCCGCCGCCGGCAGTGTAGTGAGAGCGCGGGGAAGCTGTCCATCCGTGCCGGCCACAGCGCCTTGATCATCGAACGCTACCTCGGCCGTGAAGTGCTGCGCACGTGCGCCGTGGTGCTCGCGGTGCTCGTCCTGGTCTACGGGGCGGATCGGTTCTCGCGCATTCTCTCCGACGCGGCGGCCGGCGCGGTGTCGCCGGATCTTATCCTCCGGATCCTCGCCCTGAAGCTCGTCGAGAAGCTTCCCGTATTCCTTGCGCTCGCGCTCTACCTCGCGGTGCTCATCGGTCTCGGCCGTCTCCACCGCGACAGCGAGGTGGTCGCGTTCGGAGCGGGGGGGATCGGAGTGTGGCGTCTGTCGCGGGGGGTCTTCGGGGTGGTGGCGGGGTTCTCGCTCGCGGGAGCGGCGCTGTCGCTGTTCGTCTCCCCGAGCGCGGCCTCGACGCGGTGGGCGCTGCTCGAAGAGGCGAGACACCAGGCGGAGAACCGGATGTTCGTGCCGGGAAGGTTCAAGGAGTTCGGAGGCGGGGACCAGGTCATCTACGTCGAGACGGTGGACCCCGAGAGCGGTCGGATGACGGACGTGTTCGTGCGGGTGCGCAAGCCCCACCGGCAGTACGTGCTGGTCTCCGGCGCCGCCTGGCAGGACGTGCATCCGGAGAGCGGAGCGCGGTACATGGTGCTCGAGAACGGCTGGCGCTACGCGGGACTGCCAGGGGATGCGCTGTTCTCGGTGACCCGGTTCGAGCGGCACGCGGTCCGGATCGAGGCGAAGGCGGGGGAGACCTTCGCGCGCGGGAGAGAGATTCTCGCAACGACGGAGCTGATCGGTTCCGGCGATCCCGGCCACCTCGCGGAGCTCCAGCGGCGGATCTCGGCCGCGGTCTCCATCGTGGTGCTCGGGATGCTGGCGGTGCCGCTCGCGCGGACCACGCCTCGCGAAGGGCGCTACGGAAGGCTGTTCCTGGCCGTCGTCGTCTACTTCGTCTACAGCAATGCGATCAGCATCGTCGAGAACCTGGTCGAGCGGGGGGTGGTGCCGCAGATCGTGGGGGTGTGGCCGGTGCACGCGGCCATGGCCTTCGTGGTCCTCGTGCTTCTCCTCGCACAGACGACGGGCGCCCGGCGTCTCGGCGCGAAGGTGCGCTCGGCCCGCCGCACCTGCCGCGAAGGCGTATCGCCATGAGGATCATCGACGCCTGGATCGCCCGGCACGTCGTGGGCGGCGCGTTGCTGGCGCTGTCCGTGCTCCTGTCGCTCACCGCGGTGGTGGCGTTCGTCGAGGAGCTCGATGAGGTCGGCCGGGGGCGCTACGGCATCGGCGGCGCGGTCGAGTACGTGCTCCTGACCGTTCCGAGGCAGGCCGTCGTCCTGTTCCCCCTCGCCTCGGTGATCGGCGCCCTCATCGGGCTCGGGACCCTGGCCGTCTCGCGCGAGCTCGCCGTGGTGCGCGCCTCCGGCGTGTCGGTCGCGCGCATCGTCGGCTCGGTGCTCACGGGCGCGCTCGCGCTCATGGTCATCGCGGTCGCGGTCGGAGAGGTCGTCGCTCCGTACTGCGAACGCCTCGCCCAGGCTCGGCGCGCCGCCGCGCTCGACGAAGCGCAGAACCGGGGAACCGGATTCTGGATCCGCGAAGGGCGGCGTTTCGTCAACGCGGTGCGGGTGCGGCCCGATGACACGGTCGAGGACATGTACATCTACGAGGTGGATCCCGACGGGACCCTGCGGGCGGTGACGCACGCCCTGCGGGCGCAGTACCGCGACGGGGCGTGGAGGCTCGAGTCCGTGCGCTGGAGCGAGATCTCGGCCGACGGAGTCGTGACCCGGTCCACGCCGACCGTGGCGTGGGAGACCGGGCTGAAGCCCGACCTCGTCAAGCTCGCCTCGGTCCGCCTGGAGAGCCTTTCCGGGCGCGCCCTGGCGCGATACATCGACTACCTGCGCGACAATCGGCTCGAGACCGCCGCGTACGAGCTCGCGCTGTGGATGAAGATCGTCTATCCGCTCGCGACCGGGGCGATGATCGTGCTGGCGGTGCCGCTGGTGCTGGGACGCCTCGGCGGGACCGGGATCGGGCAGCGAATTCTCGTCGGCTGCCTGATCGCGGTGGCCTTCCACGTCGTCAACGAGGTCTCCGGCAAGATGGGCATCGTCTACGGCCTGAACCCGGCGTTGAGCGCCTTCGCGCCGACGCTGCTGTTCCTCGCCGCGGGGGTGTGGCTGCTGCGCCGGGTGCGTTGAGCGCCGCGCGGGCCATGCGCCGCCGGCGGCGCGGAGTCTCGCGGCGGGCGCCCGTCGCGCACGGCAGGCCGGGCTCCCCCGCCGTGCGGCCCGCCGGGGCATCCCCGGGTCGCGCCGGACGCTCAGCCCTCCGGGGAGATCATCTCCAGCACCGTGCCCGAAAGGCGATCGTGCAGGCTCAGCCGGTCCCGGTCGAAGGCCACCCACAGCAGGCCGGCGCCTGCGGCGCCGATCGAGACCAGCGCGGCGGCGAATCGCGCGAGCGCGTGCCGCCAGCCGAGCCGTGCCCCGTCACGGGTGCGCACCCGCATCCTCCACGCCCGCATCCCCAGGGTCTGACCGCTGCGTGTCCAGCACCAGCCCAGGTACACGTAGCTCACCGCGAGCAGCCAGAGCGTGTAGGCGGGTTCGTTCGGGCCGACGGTCTGCCCGCCGGTGACGACCAGCACGGGGACGGTCGCCGCGAACAGCAGCGCGAACAGGAGGAGCGCGTCGTAGACCAGGGCGGCGAGCCGCCGGAGCAGCCCGGGTCGCTGCGGTGCGCCGGCTTGCGGCGAGCCCGCACGGGCGGTGCCGCCGGTCACGCTTTCGGCAGGGTGACGCCGCGCTGTCCCATGTACTTCCCCGCGCGGTCGCGGTAGGAGGTCTCGCAGACCTCGTCGGACTCGAAGAAGAGCACCTGGGCGACGCCTTCGTTGGCGTAGATCTTCGCGGGCAGCGGCGTGGTGTTGGAGAACTCCAGGGTGACGTGGCCCTCCCATTCCGGCTCGAGCGGGGTCACGTTGACGATGATGCCGCAGCGGGCGTAGGTCGACTTGCCGAGGCAGACGGTGAGGATGTTGCGCGGGATGCGGAAGTACTCGATGGTGCGGGCCAGCGCGAAGGAATTCGGCGGGATGATGCACACGTCGGCGCGGTGGTCCACGAAGCTCGAATCGTCGAAGTTCTTCGGGTCGACGACGGCGGAGTTGATGTTGGTGAAGATCTTGAACTCGTCCGCGCAGCGCACGTCGTAGCCGTAGCTCGACGTTCCGAACGAGATGACGCGCCCGCCGTGGCGCTCGCGGACCTGCCCCGGCTCGAACGGCTCGATCAGGCCGTGCGCGCGGGCCATCTCGGCAATCCAGCGGTCGGACTTGATGCTCATGCCGGCTCGGCGACGGTGCGCCGCGGGCGGTTGCGGGGTGGCGGCTGCCGCTCGACCCGCATCGGCTACTGGATGACGATCTTCGGGAAGGCCTGGCTGTAGTCCTTCGCCTTGAGCGAAAGCTTCGCCGCCACCCGCCGCGCGATCTCGCGGTAGCGCCGGCCGACCGCTCCGTCCGGGTCCTTGACCACGGTGGGCTGCCCGCCGTCGGCGTCCTCGCGGATCGCCCGCGCGAGCGGGATGTCGCCGAGCAGGGTGACGCCGTACTCCTCGGCCATCCGTCTCCCGCCACCCTCGCCGAAAATATGGTCCTCGTGCCCGCACTCGCTGCACACGTGGGTGCTCATGTTCTCGATGATCCCGAGCACCGGCACCTTGACCTTCTCGAACATCCCGAGCCCCTTGCGCGCATCGAGCAGCGCGATGTCCTGCGGCGTGGTGACGATGACCGCGCCGCTCACCGGGATGCGCTGGGCGAGGGTGAGCTGGATGTCGCCGGTGCCGGGCGGCAGATCGACCACGAGGTAGTCGAGATCGCGCCAGTTCGTGTCGCGCAGGAGCTGCTCCAGCGCCTGGGTGACCATGGGCCCGCGCCAGATCATCGGGGTGTCTTCCTCGATCAGGTAGCCGATGGACATCGACTGGACACGGTAGCTGGTCATGGGCTCGAGCGACTTTCCGTCGCGCGAGTCCGGCTGCCCCTGCGCGCCCAGCATCCTCGGCTGGCTCGGCCCGTAGATGTCGGCGTCGAGCACGCCCACCGTCGCGCCCTCGGCCGAGAGCGCAAGGGCCAGGTTGGCCGCGATGGTGGACTTGCCGACCCCTCCCTTCCCCGACGCGACCGCGATGATGTTGCGCACGTCCTTCAGCGCGTCGAGACCCTGCTGGACCGCATGCGAGGCGATCTTCCAGCCGACGTCCACCTCCACGTTCTCGACGCCGTCCACGGCGCGAATCCTCTCGTCCAGCGCGGCGGCGATCTCGGAGCGGTGCCCTGCCGCCGGGAAGCCGAGCGTCACGCCGACCCTGACGCGCCCGCCCTCGACGTCGAGTGACTTGATGGCCTTCGCACTACGCAGATCGGTCTCCACGTAGGGGTCGCGGTAGGAGGCGATGGCGTGCTCGATCTGTTCGCGCTGCGGCTCGGACATCCTGGGGAGCTCCGTGACGGGACTGGAATCGGGTCGCAATCTTACATGACTTGCGCGCCGCCATTCGCCGTGGCGGCTGGGGAAGGGCAGGGCCATTCATGGCCGTGTCGATGGCATCATTCCCGCTTCCGCGGGAATGACGGCACATGCGCCGGCAACGTCATTCCCGCGAAGGCGGGAATCCACGATTTCGGGCACCCGAAATCTCGCTCCGCGTCTTGCACCCCATAGCGTGAATAGCGCCTTCGACATCCGCCGAAGGTGGATGAATGGTCCTGCCCCCGGACGCAATGGTGTGTCGGAGTCCTGTCCGCACGTGCCTGCGGCAGTATGCTTGTCATATGAATGTCATCAATCGACGTTGAAATGTCCGCAGTCGCAGGGATCGGGGAGACAACCCGGCGGTGAGCAAGAGCATACTTCTGGTCGAAGACGAGGCCGCCATCCGGGAGATGGTGCAGCACGCGCTCTCCCGGGTCGGTTTCGAGACCCGTGCCGTGGCGGATGCCGAGCACGCGGACCGCGAGATCGAGCGGGTTCCGCCCGATCTCATCCTGCTCGACTGGATGCTGCCGGGCGTGAGCGGCCTGGAGTTCGCGCGCAGGCTTCGTCGCAGCGACGCCACCCGCAAGATCCCGCTCATCATGCTGACCGCGAAGGGCGAGGAAGGCGACAAGCTGAGCGGATTCGACGCGGGCGCCGACGACTACGTGGTCAAGCCGTTCTCCGTGAAGGAGCTGGTGGCGCGGATCTGCGCGGTGCTGAAGCGGACCACTCCCGTCGGTGACGACCATCCGATCGAGATCGGCGGGCTGCGTCTCGACCCGGTGAGCCACCGCATCACCGGCCGGGGGAGACGATCCGCACCGGACCGACGGAGTTCCGCATGCTCCACTTCTTCATGAGCCACCCCGAGCGCGTCTTCACCCGCGGCCAGCTTCTCGATCGGGTGTGGGGCCGCAGCGTCTACATCGAGGAGCGCACCGTCGATGTCCACATCCGCCGGCTGCGCAAGGCGCTCTCCGGACAGGGCTACGACCGGTTCGTGCAGACCGTGCACGGAACCGGCTACCGGTTCTCGCGCCACCCGGACTGATCCGCGGGCGAACGCGGCCGTGGGCGGGTCGCGTCGGGCGGCAGGTCTCCGATTGCGGTCGGATCGCCACTCGGCATAATGGGGCGGGTGATGTCCAGGGATCGATCCGATGACGATATCGAGCGCCCGTACCCGTGAGTGGCGCCGGCTCGCGGCAGGGGCGGTCGCGCTCGTCGCTGCGGACTGGCTCTTCGGGCTCACGCCCTGGCTGCTGCTCGCCGGCACATGCGCGTACCTCGCGTGGCATCTCCACCACGTACATCTCCTCGCCCGCTGGCTCGCGAGCGGAGGGCGCGCGCCCGAGCCCGAGACCCGCGGGATCTGGGCTCAGGTGTTCGAGTCGCTGAGCCGTATCCACCGGCAGAACCGCAAGCGCAAGAAGCGCCTGCGCAAGGTCGTGATGCGGTTCCAGCATGCGGCCGAGGCGATGCCGGACGGCGCGATCGTCCTGGACGCCGCCGGGACCATCCTGTGGATGAATCAGGCGTCGAGCCGGCTGCTCGGCCTGGAGCGCCCGCGCGACATCGGCCTGCCGGTGTCCAGCTTCATTCGACATCCGAGCTTCGCCGACAGGCTGAACACGGAGGCGTTCGACGAGCCGATCCGGCTCACCTCTCCGCTGCGTGAAGAGCTTCAGCTCCTGATCAGAATCGTCCCCTACGGCGGCAGCCGGCGGCTGATGCTCGTGCGTGACGTGAGCCGGATCTACAACCTGGAGCAGATGCGCAAGGACTTCGTGGCCAACGTGTCGCACGAGCTGAGAAGTCCGCTCACCGTTATCGTCGGGTACCTGGAGGCGCTCCGGGACGACGATCGGTTCCCGGTCGAGTTCAGGCGGCCGGTCGCGCAGATGTCGCAGCAGGCGGCGCGGATGAGCCTGATTGTGGAGGACCTGCTGCAGCTTTCGCGCCTGGAGGCCACGCCCGGCGTCGCGTCCGGCGAGCCCGTCGCGGTGGCGGGGATGCTCGAATCGATCGCCAGGGACGCCCGCGCTCTCGGAGACGGGGGGCATCGGGTCCATCTGCGCGCGGATGCGGCTCTCTCCCTGCTCGGCGACTGGAACGAGCTCTACAGCGCGTTCTCCAACATCGCGTTCAACGCGGTGCAGCACACCCGCGCCGGAGGGTTCGTCCGGCTGCAATGGACACCGGACGGGGAGGGGGGCGCGCAGTTGAACGTGACCGATACCGGTGAGGGCATCGAGGCCCATCACATTGCCCGTCTCACCGAGCGGTTCTATCGCGTGGACAAGGCGCGTTCGCACGAGAGGGGAGGCACCGGGCTGGGCCTTGCCATCGTGAAGCACGTCCTGGTGCGGCACGACGCCGAGCTCGAGATCGAGAGCCGCCCCGGCGAAGGCAGCCGGTTCTCGTGCCTGTTCCCCGGGCATCGGGTCGTGCGCGCCGAGGTGCCGGCCGAGCGGGAGCGGCAAGCGGTTGGATGACGCGATGAACGCCGCGCCGCGCACCGAGGTGCCCGCGGCGGCGGACGACCTGCCGCCCGTTCCCGCGCAGCTCGCCGCGATCGACCTCGGCTCCAACAGCTTCCACCTCGTCATCGGCAAGGTCGTCGACGGCCACGTGGACATCGTCGACCGGCTGCGCGAGCCGGTGCGTCTCGCGGCGGGACTCGACGACCGCAAGCGGCTCGGCCGCGACGCGATCGAGAGCGCGCTCGACTGTCTGCGCCGCTTCGCGCAGAGGCTGCGCGGCATGCCGGAGCACGCGGTCAAAGGCAGAGCAGGTAGGAGGTGTAGAACATGTAGGCCCGTTCGCGCACGTATTCGAGCAGCAGCGAGTTGCGCGAATAGGGCACGATGACCGAGCCGATGCCGGAAACGATGAGCAACACGAACGCGTTGAGCATGTCGACCCGGTATTCAATGCCGATCGGCGGCGGCCAGCCTCCGAGGTGGTAGGACAGCGTGCCTTCGGCGCCCACCCGCGCGATCAGCCAGCACGCGCAGGCGAACGAGAACCAGGTTGCCAGCAGCGCTGTCCAGAAGGCCTGGTCGCGGCCGCGAAGCAGGACGCAAAGCGGTGCGCATATGAGCGGCACCACGATGATCAGCGCCGGAAGATGCTCCAGGAAAAAGACCATCACATGCTCTCGTCCTGGCTGTGGATTTCCTCCTCCTCGATGGTGCCGTAGGCGGTCCGGATGCGGACGACCAGCGCAAGTCCGAGTGCCGTGGTGGCGATGCCGACGACGATCGCGGTGAGGATCAGGACGTGAGGCAGTGGGTTGGAATAGGTGTCGAAGGTCTTGTCGAGAATCGGGGCGGTGCCGCCGGAGACCTTGCTGAAAGAGATGTAGAGCACGAACACCGAGGCCTGGAACACGTTCAGCCCGATCAGCTTCTTGATCAGGTTTCCGTGCGCGATGACGATGTAGAGGCCCGCCATCGCGAGGAAGATCACGATCCAGTAGTTGTAGAGTCCCCAGATGTCCTGCACCGCGCCGACTGTCCCGTCAGTTCTTTCGCCAGCCGGCAAAGGTGAAGAACACCGTCATCATCACCGATGCGACGGTGATGCCCACGGCGAGTTCGATGGTGACGATGCCAATATGCTGGCCGTCCTTCGTCTTGTCCGCGAGCGGGCTGTAGTCGAGATAGTTCTCGCCGAGCAGCAGCGAGGCGACGCCCACACAGGCGTAGAGCAGGAGACCGCCGGCGATGCCGGCGCGCAGCGTCCCGGGCGGCAGAATCTCCTCGGCCGCACGGACGCCGTAGACGAGCGCGTAGAGGATGAAGCCGGCGGCGAAGATCACGCCGGCCTGGAACCCGCCGCCGGGCCCGAAATCGCCGTGGAACTGGACGTACAGCCCGAACAGCAGGATGAACGGGAGTAGCAGCTTGGTGACCACCCGGACGACCAGATATTCCCTCATGCGTCGTCCCTGTGGTGCGGCCGCAGCGGCCTGAGGCCCCTGCGCCAGCTGCCGAGCAGCAGGATGACACCGATTCCGGCCGTGAATATCACGGTGACCTCGCCCAGCGTATCATAACCGCGGTAGGTGGCGAGTACCGCGGTGACGACATTGGGGATCCCGGTATCCTGCTTCGTGTTTTGCAGATAGTAGGGTGCGACATGCTGTTGCGCCGGCGCTTCCGGATCGCCGAAGCGCGCCATGTCCAGCGTGCCATAAATCAGCACTGCGCCAGTGACGATGACGACGAAGAGCGGCAGGAACGGGCGATGCGCCGGCGGTTTCTCGGTCTGCGTCGTAAGCGCCACCGTGCCGACGAACAGGATTGTTGATATGCCGGCCCCGACGGCAGCCTCGGTGAACGCGACATCGACGGCGTCGAGCACGACGAATATCGCCGCCGCAAGCAGGCTGTAGATGCCTCCCAGCATGACGACCGCCAGCAGGTTCCGCAGCACCACGATACCGAACACCGTTGCTGCCATGAAGGCGAGAAGCGTGAACCCGACCGCCTGATCCATCAGTCCCTGGTCCCGTCCGCATCTGTCCGCTCGTCCGGGGCGTCGTCCAGGACCGGCTGTAGGCCGCTCGCCCAAGCGGTGTGGTTGAGCGCGTACGACGATGTCGGGCTGGTGAACAGCAGGAACAACAGGATCAGCCCGAGCTTGACGGTGACCAGCGTCAGTCCCGACTGGATCGCCAGCCCGGCAATGATCAGAAGTGCGCCGAGCGTGTCGGTGATGCCAGCTGCATGACTTCTCGTGTAGACATCGGGCATGCGGAGGACACCGATGCCGCCGGTGAGCACGAAGAAGGAGCCCGAGAGAAGCAGAATCCAGGAGGCGATGTCGGCGATGACGGGCATCAGCCTGCCTCCCCCTTGCCGCTGGACGCGTCCTCGGCTTCCTCGCCGGGGCCGATCGCCAGAGAGCCGTACTTGAAGTACTTGAGGAGCGCGATGACGGCGATGAAGTTGATCAACGCGTAGGCGAGCGCGATGTCCATAAATTCCGGCCGTCCCATCAGGAAGCCGATGACCGCGATGATCAGCACCGTCTTGGTCCCGAACATGTTGACCGCGAGAATGCGGTCGAAGAGCGTTGGTCCCATGAACGCCCGCGCCAGCGCCAGCGCCATCGTCACGAGGATGGCAATTGCCGTTGCCGTAAACATCAGCCGGCGGTTCCGTCCGTTGCCGTGCCCGCCATCGCTGTGACCCGCCGGTCCATTTCGCCGTTCATCAGCGACTCGGCACCCTCGCAGCTGAGCGCGTGCACCAGGATGCGTCCCTCGGGCTCGACATCGATCGAGATCGTTCCCGGGGTCAGGGTGATCGAGTTGGCGAAGATCACGAGGCCAAGATCGGATTTTTGGCTCGCATTGATCTCGACCATGGTCGGGCTGATGCCGGCTGAGGGGAGGAGGACGCGCCGGGTCACGTCGATATTGGCCTTGACGATCTCCCACAGCAGCCAGGGCCAGTAGCTGAGCGCGCCCAGCGTGAGATGGACCGGCACAGTTTCGTGGTCGACCACGTCCATGCGCATGGCGATGGCCACCACGCCTGCGCATGAGAGGATACCGAAGATCAGGATCAGGGGATCCAGTATTCCGGACATGAGGAGCCAGGTGGCGAACAGGATCAGGCCGAGTGACAGCGCATGTACCAATCCGGGACCTCGTCGTGTATTTCCGCCAGAAGGGGGCAGCTTGCCCGTGTGCGGCCGCATCCCTGCCGGAGAGCGTCCGGCGCACCACGAGTGTAGCTGCGCGACTCGGCCATTTCAATCGTCCCGAGGCAAACACCAGGACTTTCCCACGCTGCATTCGATCTTGCCGACTGCTGATGGAGGGAGGCTGCCCAGGCCCAAGCCTGTCGGGTTTTCTGGCCGCGGGGCCGTCCACGGGTCGCCGCAGCCGAAAAACCTGGCAAGAATGCGGAAATTTGTGCCCCGTTCAGCGGTCATTCAAAACACCAACCACAGCGTGGGAAAGTCCTGGGCAAACACAGGAATGGCAGCCCGATCTGACTGCTGCCGGGAAGGCGCCCGTCAGGTTCCTGCGGCGACCTTGCTTGCCGCTGTATTTTTTGTTGGCGAACGATGGCCGGTTGGTGGTATGGTTGAAGCTGTTTTCACCTGTGGAGTACGAACGTTGAGTGACAGCACGCCAGATTCAAGGGACGGACCGCTAGGAGCTGTGCGGCTTAGCGGAACTGTTAAGTGGTTTAACACCGTCCGCGGCTACGGTTTCGTGTCCCCCGACGAAGGAGGAAACGATGTTTTCCTCCATGTAACGGTGTTGCGCCAGGCGGGTTACGAGCAGATTCTTCCGGGTTCAAGGATTGAATGTACAGCAGTTCCGGGCGACAAGGGACTGCAATGCACGTCGGTCGAAAGCGTTGACATGTCCACTGCCACCGAGGAGTACGCTCCTGCGGCGCCACGCCGCCCCGGCGATGATTGGGGTGGTTACGGGGGCTATGGCGAGCAGCACGACCATGGGGGCTACGGCAGCCCCGGCGACCAGGGCGGCGACTATATCGCGGCAACCGTGAAGTGGTTCAATCCCAACAAGGGGTATGGCTTTGTTTGCCCCGAAGGCGTGGAAGAAGACGCATTCATCCACATGGTCACGCTGCGCCGCGCCGGGATGGGCGATCTTCTCGCAGGCGAGGTGGTTGATGTCAGGATCAACCGCGAGCCGAAAGGCTATCAGGTTACAGAAGTGCGCAAGCGTCACGGCACCTGAACTTCCGTAACCCGCCGCCACGCCCGGGCGGCGGCGGACGATCAGCGGAGTTCGACCGCGTACTGTTCCACGGGGACGGTCCTGTCGATCAGATTCTGGGACAGCAGGAACGCGGCGAAGTCGCGGTATCGCGTCTTGTCGAGGGCGCCGGGCCTGAGAGCAAAGCGCGGCAGGGTATCGTGCCACGCCCGCTGATTGAGTTCATCATCGAGCTTCGGGCGTCCCGCGATAAAGAGCTTCCAGCCTTCGCCCGGGTGATTTACCATATACTGGACGCCGCGTTCGATGGCGCGTACGAATGATTTCAGGCCCGGCTTGGCGATGTTGCGGTTATTGGCCACCACGATCAGTTCGTCGTAGGGCGGCACGCCTTCTTCCTCGACATAAAACGCACGTCCCGGTTTGCCAAGTATATCAAGCTGATTGAGTTCGAAATTGCGGTAGGCGCCGATGACCGCGTCAACCTTTCCCGACACCAGCGCTGGCGACAGGGCAAAGTTCACGTTGACGAGCGTGATGTCGTCGAGCGTGAGGCCGTGCCGACCAAGCATCGCCCGCAACATCGCGTCCTCGAAGCCACCCACCGAGAACCCGACGGTCCGGCCCCTGAGATCCGCAATCGAGCGGATGGGGCCGTCACGCAGCGCGACCAGCGAATTGAGCGGCGTTGCCACCAGCGTCGCAATGCGGATCAGAGGAAGGCCGCTGGCGATCTGCAGATGGAGTTGCGGCTGGTAGGATATCGCCAGATCAGCCTTGCCTGCGGCGACCAGCTTCGGCGGATCGTTGGGATCGGCGGGCGCCTTGAAATCGACCTCGAGCCCGGCCTCGCGGAAATATCCCCGTTCGAGGGCGACATAGAGCGGCCCGTGATCCGGATTGACAAACCAGTCGAGCAGCACGGTGAATTTTTGGGCGGCGTCGGCCCTGGCGGAGAACGAAAGTGCAAGCAGGATGGCAGCAAGGATGGCGGCAAGTCTCATCGCGAGATCTCCCTGTTGTCAGTTGGCAGCCAAGGCGTCATGCGCGCCGCGGCGAAGTCGATGAAGAAAAAGAGCGCACAACCCAGCACTGCGAGCACGAAGAGCGCGGCAAACATCAGGTCGGCCTGGACACGCGCATTGGCGTGGAGCATCAGGTAGCCGAGCCCTGCGCTTGATCCCACCCATTCGCCAACTACCGCGCCGATCGGCGCGACGGCAGCGGCGACCCTGAGGCCGGATCCGAGAGACGGCAGCGCAGCGGGCACGCGGATCCTGAGGAGTTCAGCCCTGCGCGGGGCGTTCATCACGCGACAGAGATCGATCCATCCCGACTCGACGCGCTGCAGCCCGTCATGAAAGGCCGCAGTGACCGGGAAATAGATAATCAGCACGGCCATCGCTATCTTGGATTCCAGCCCGTAGCCGAGCCATAGCGTGAGGATCGGGGCCAGCGCAAAGACCGGGATGGCCTGGCTGACGACGAGAACAGGTAGCAGCCACCGGCGAGCCGGGCGGAACAGGACCATGGTCAGCGCGCTCGCTCCGCCGAAGGCGACGCCGATGGCAAATCCCGCGACGATCTCGACCAGAGTGACGCCGGCATGCCCTGCGATCAGCCTGAACTCCGATTGGAGTGCGGCAAGCACCGCAGGCGGAGCGGGGAGGATGTAGGGTGGCACGGCGGTCAGCAGGACAATCGCCTGCCAGAGAAGGAGCAGGCCTGCGAAAATCACCAGCGGGCGGATCCAGTTCGCCAGGTTCATCCCGGAGCCTCTCCGCCGCCACCGGCCAGGCGCTCAAGGAGCGCGGCATGCAGCGCGATCAACGCGGGGTCTCCGGGCGCGCGCGGGGCGTCTCCTGGTGGCGAGATCGCCTCGCGGATTGCCGCCGGCCTTCCGGTCATGACGTGCACGTGATGTCCGAGCCGCAAGGCCTCAAGGGGGTCGTGGGTAACCAGGAGCACGGTGCGTTCTCCGAGGAATTCGGCAGCAAGGTCCTGGAGCGTCAGGCGCGTGATCGCGTCGAGAGCCGAGAAGGGCTCGTCCATGAGCACGATCGGACGGTCCTCGACCAGCGTGCGGACCACTGCCGCGCGCTGGCGCATGCCGCCGGAACAGGCGCCGGGGTGGCTGTCGGCATAGGCCTCGAGGCCGACGCGGGCAAGCAGGAGGCGGGCCCGTTCGGTATCGGCCGGGGTGAGTTCGCCGCGAAGCCGCCGGCCAAGCACCGCGTTCTCGACGAGGGTCAGCCACGGTAGCAGCAGATCCTGCTGAGCCATGTAGGCGACGCGGCCTGCCACCGCGCCGCCGTCGCTGCACCGGACCGACCCGGATGCGGTACCCTCGAGGCCGGCTATCAGGCGGAGGAGCGTCGTTTTGCCGACGCCGCTCGGGCCGAGCAGGCAACTCCATGAGCCGGCAGGCAGACGCAGGGAAAGCGAGTCGAACAGGAGAAGGCCGTCATGATCCATCCGTGCGCCGGCAAGCTCGACCGAAGGCGGCGTGCTGGAGCTCCTCGTGGCCTCAAGATTTCGGTTCTGCATCCCGTGCACTGGTCCCTTCGCCGGCATGATCCGGAGCAGGTTCGAGGGGTCGCCCCGTTCGGGACCTCTCAGCCGGACAATCCGACTCCCCCCAGTGATGTAACCATCATACCACAATCCGGAGCGGGAGAAAGACCGGCGGCGGACCGCGCACGACGATCCCACGCTGCTAATCCAGCGGCGACCGGCGAGATTTTTCGGTCTGCGTCGCGCTGCAATCGTGCCGCCAAGGCTCAATGAGACCTTCTCGGCGCGAAAAATTGCGATCAAGGAGCGATCCGTGATGACGCGAGCCCCAACACATTCGGATTTCGCGTCTCGGAATCAGCATGGGATCATCGTGCGGACCGCGACATCCGCGGCCGGCATTGTATATTCGGGCGATGAGACGTTCGCGCTTCAGAACAGTAGCGCTGCCCGCGGCGCTGCTCGCCACGGTGCTGGCCGCCGGGGCCGGGTTCCCGGCGGCGACGGAGGGCCAGACCCGGCGGCCGCTGGTCACGTTCGAGAAGAGCCGGATCACGGTCCTCTCCGGCGGTCGCTCGCACGCCTTTCGGGTCGAACTGGCGCAGACCCCCCGCCAGCATGCGCAGGGGCTGATGTATCGTCGGCACATGGCGGCCGATGCCGGCATGCTCTTCATCCATCGCCGACCGGCGCCGCGGTCGATGTGGATGAAGAACACCTACATTCCGCTCGACATGCTGTTTCTGGGAACGGACGGCACGATTCTCGGGATCGCCGAACGGACGGTGCCGCTCTCGACAAGGGTCATACGGTCGGGCATGCCGGCGACCGCGGTCCTCGAACTCAATGCCGGCACGGTGGCACGGCTCGGGCTGCGCGAAGGTGATCGTGTGCTGTCGCCGGATCTGCCCGGAGCCCGCTGAGCATGGTCGGCTGGTCGAGGGGCCCCCGAAGCCGCAGAATCAACGGTCCTTCGGTGACCACCAGACCGGTCTGCGCTTTTCCAGGAACGCCGATATTCCCTCCTGCGCGGCCCCGGAAAACCTTGCCTCGACATTGAATTCGAGGCCGCGGGCAAAGGAGTCCTCGTCCGCAGCGGCACCAAGGGCGTGGACCAGGCGCCCGGTGGCGGCAATCGCGTCTGGCGATGCCTGGAGGGCGAGATCGACATGTGCCGCGACCCGGGCCTCGAGTTCGTCGTCGCCGGTCACTATCTCGTGCACGAGGTTGGCCTTGAGCGCGGTGTCCGCGTCGAACACGATCGCCGATTTTGCAAGATAGCGGAGCCAGTGGGGACCGATGCGGGGCAACAGGAGCGCTGCGATCAGCCCCGGCGCAAGTCCGACCCGGACTTCGGAGATGCAGAACCGGGTCTCGCACTCGGCAATCACGATGTCCGACGAAGCGACAATGCCCATGGCGCCGGCGAACACGGCGCCGTGGACGCGTGCGATGACGAGCTTCGGGCAGCCGTCGATTGCCCGGTACATCTCCATCAGCTCGCGCGATTCGGCGGTAACCTCTTCTTCGCTCTTGTCGAAGACGTCGCGCATCCAGTTGAGGTCGCCGCCGGCGCAAAACACCGGGCCGTTGCCTTCGATGACGACGATCCGGATCACGTCGTCGGTTGCAGCGGACTCGAAGGCGGAACGAATTTCCGCGATCATCTCCGGGTTCATCGCGTTGCGGAACTCGGGCCGGTTCAGTGCGACCCGCATGACTGCGCCGGAGCGGTCGATGGCAATGGTGCCGGGTTCAGTCATCTGGTCCTCCTCCGCCGGCTCTTGCGATGGCATTGCGGACGCGGCGCGGGCTGAGCGGAGTCTCGCAGATCCCGGCGTCGATGCCGCCGGAGAGGAGGGCATCCCGGACGGCATTGGCTATGGCGGCCGGCGGTGCGATCGCGCCGCCTTCTCCCATCCCCTTCATCCCGTACTCGGTACCGAGCGCGGGCGTCACCATGTGAGCAAGGCGGAAGCGGGGGAGGGTGGTCGAGCCCGGAAGATGGTAGTCCGCAAACGTGGTCGCGAGCGGTTGTCCGTTGTCGTCGAACGGTATTTCCTCGAACATTGCGGTGCCCACGCCCTGAGCCACGCCGCCACAGATCTGGCCATCAACGATCATCGGGTTGACGACGGTTCCGCAGTCCTCGGCGACCGCGTAGTCGCGGATCTCCACCTCCCCGGTGTCAGGGTCGACCGCAACGACCGCCGCATGGGTGGCGTAGGAAAACACCCCGGACGTGATTTCCGGCTCGTAGACCCCGGTCTCCTCAAGCGTCGGCAGCATGCCGTCCGGTAGCAGGTCCTGACGGATATGGGCGGCGCGGGCGATCTCGGCAATGCTCACCGAGGCCTCGCCGCCGAACACGGCTTGGTCGCGCAGCACGACCTTCGCCTCGTCGAGCTGCAGGAGGTGCGCGCCGATGCGCAGTATGCGCTGCGCAAGCGCCCGGCAGGCCTTCGCGGCAGCGCCGCCGGCCATGACCATGGATCGCGAGGCAAAGGTTCCATTGCCGTAAGGCGATATGCCGGTATCACCGTAGCGCACCGACACCTTGTCGATGCTCAGGCCGAGCTCTTCGCACGCCACCTGGGCGAGGCTTG
Source organism: Alphaproteobacteria bacterium (assembly GCA_964291215.2). Lineage (GTDB taxonomy): Bacteria > Pseudomonadota > Alphaproteobacteria > MPNO01 > UBA830 > JAJEBT01. The sequence continues at coordinate 18,553 of OZ219790.1, forward strand.
TTTCCATCCCTTGCCCGTGGCTGTGGATGGCGACAAGGAGTTCAACCGTGCCGTCGGCATGCATGCGGGCCGTCGCGCTCTCGAAAGCGGGCACCACGGGGGTGCCGCGGAGCTTCCATTCCTGGGTGCCGTGCGCGGTCTGCTCCGAGAAGCTGGCGAAGCCGATACCGACGAGTCGACCGTCTTCATCGGCGGCGGCCCGGGTCTCGCGCACCTCGCCCATGCTGACCGCCGCGGCTGCCTTTTCGAGGCTGGTCGGATAATCGCCGTTGTCAAAACGCATCCCGCCAATGCTCGTGTATGGCATCTGATCGGGCCTCACCATGTTCTCGCGCCGGACCTCGTAGGGGTCGCGGCCGGCGGCGCGGGCGATCTCGTCGAGCATGCGCTCGACGGCGAAACACGCACCGGGGCGGGCAACGCCCCGATAGGGGCCGAGCGGCGGCTTGTTGGTCGCCACGGTCCAGGTATCGACCCTGAGGGCGGGCACCTGGTAGGGGCCGGGAAGGTTGCGCGCCGCCATGCCGGTTTCCATGAACGGACCCGAAGGCCAGATCGAATAGGCTCCTGCATCGACGATCAACTCGCCTTCGAGGCCGAGCAGACGGCCGTCCGGGGCGGCATGGGCGGTCAGGCGGTACCAGTGCTCGCGCGCCTGGTTGTTGGTGGTGATGTTCTCGCGGCGATCCTCGATCCAGCGCACCGAACGCCCGGTCCGCAGCGCCGCGGCGCAGACCATGATTTCCTCGGGCATCAGCCGGTTCTTCGAGCCGAACCCGCCCCCGACATCCGGAGAGACCACCCTGAGGCTGCGCTCCGGAATGCCCAGGCTCTCCGCGAGTCCCACACGCATGACGTGAGGCCCCTGCGTTGAAAGGTAAAGCACAAGCTCGTCGCGGCGGTCGTCACGCACGGCCAGCGCCGCTCGGCACTCGAGTGGAACCGCGCCATGACGGCTGAGACGGAATTCCCTGGTGACCGAGATCGCGGCTTCGGCACGGGCTGCCGCCATGTCGCCGCCCTCAATGAGCTGCTCGACATAGACGTTGTCGCGCCATGCCTCGTGAAGCAGGATATCCTTTCGCTTCGCTGCCTCGCGGCTGTCGATGATGGGGGCGAGTGCCGCGATGTCGAGATTGACCTCCTGGGCGATGTCTTCGGCCTCGGCGCGGCTTGGCGCCAGGCAGATGCCGATCGGCTGGCCGACATAACGGACCTTCCCGGTGGCGAATACGGGGAAATCGGAGGCCTTGAAGCCGGGTACGCGCGGGGCCGCACGGATCGGCCGCAAATCGGGGAAGTCGGAAGCCTGAAAAACGCTGCGCCCGGGGGCAAGCCTGCCCGGAGTGACGCCATCGAGGCGTCCATGGGCGACGGGACTCCTGAGAATCGCCGCCTCGAGGACGTTGTCGACAGGCAGGTCGGCGACGAATCGTCCTTTTCCCGCCAGATGGCGCGCGTCCTCCTTGCGAAGCGGGGAGGCGCCGACGCCATGAGGGCTGTGCGGCTCTCGGTCCATCAGGTGACCGCTCTTGCCTGTTCCAGGCTGGTGTACATACCCGCATTCAGGCAATAGGCGCGATGACGGGCTGGATCCTCTGCCGTCCGGCGGACATCGTCGAGTTGCCTCTGTCGCACCGCCGGATTCCTTGCTTCCATCAATTTCTTGTTCGTGATCGATGTGGCCTGCACGCCGTCCATCTGGGCCTTGTGGCGCTGGCGGCTGTAGCGGTCGAGAAGCGCGTCGGATGCGCCCGCCGAGACCGAGCCGAGGGCTTCGGCGAGGCCGATCGCGTCATGGATGCCCCCGTTCATTCCGAGGCCCCCGATCGGGTTGTTGACATGGGCGGCGTCGCCAGCGAGGAGGACCCGGCCCTTGCGGAAGGTTTCGGCCACGCGCTGATGTACATCGTAGATGCCGGCATAGATGATATTGTAGTCGCCGCTCTTGGGAAAGAACTTCTGCAGTCGGCCCTGAATGCTGCGTTCGCTGAGGCAGTCTTCCGGCGTTTCGTCGAGCCGGGTCGGAAACACGGTGCGCCAGATGCCCGGCGGGCCGTAACCATTGACCTTGAACAGGTTGCACCATTCTTCGGGATCGGAAAAGAAATTGCGGATGCACAGGGCCTGGCCAGCCGCCAGGAAGTCAAAATCCGATCCGATCTTCACAAATCGTTCCGGATAGGTGAAGCCGACGAATTCTATGCCGGCGGCGCGGCGGATTATCGAGCCGTAACCGTCGCACCCCACCAGCCAGTCGGCGCAGAGCCTTGCCTCCTCCCCGTCCTCGTTGCGAAACAGTGCGGTCACCGAGTCTGCGTCCTGGTCCAGGCCCGTGACCTCGCAGGAAAAACGGAGCCGGACATCGGCGTCATCTGCGATCTTGCGGATGATCGTTTCCACGAGCTTGAACTGCTCGTACTGAATCACGAAGGGAAACTCCGTCATGTCGGCGAGGACGGAGAAATCGAACTCGGCGACCAGTTCGCCGCTTACACGGTCGCGGTAATGAAAGGTGGGGGAGACCAGTCCCCTCTCACGGATCTCGTCGACGATGCCGAGCGCATGCAGCATTTCCAGCGACGACGGCTGGATGGCGGCCGCCCGCTGGTCCTCGATCGGCTCGCTCTCGCGCTCCAGCAGCGTCACCCGCATTCCGCGATGCCGGAGCGCCAGCGCCAGAACCATGCCGACCGGGCCGCATCCGACGACGATGGCGTGGTCGGGTGGTATTCGTGCAGTGCCGTTCATTGCCGGCCTCGCTCGCGTTCAAGGTGCAGCCGGGCCATGAAGGACACGAAGGGATGGATCCCAAACCCGGCCAAGGCTTCTTTGTCCATGGTCACAAGTGCGGCGCGTTCCTCGTCGGCCAGTTCGAGACCGCGGGAGAACTCGCCGGGATCCTCCATGTAGAGCCTGCGCGCGTCCCGGTCGTTGGCGAGGCGGTGCAACGCTTCGGTCAGGGCCACGCGTTCGGGCGCGACTGCCGGGTAGTGGAGGCTGGCATTGTTGCTCGTCGTTTCCGACCACCAGGCGAGGGTCGCGTAGTTGTGATGCCAGCTCGGGTCGAAGGACATCGTATCGGGTACGCGCTCGCCCAGCATTCCGGCAACCACGGCCCAGCATCTGAGCTCGATGTTGCCGGTATCGTCCAGTGTCCGCTCGTCAAGCGACAGCAGCCAACGCAGATTGCCGGTCTGCAGTTCGCGCATTAGCCTGAGATCGAAATCGGTTGCCGGATCCGAATAGCGGTCGGTGCCGGGGAAATGCGACAGGCCGCCGCTCGCCACAACCACCGCACGAACGCCGAGTGACCTGAGCGCGCGGTCGATCGCCTGGCCGAGATGATAGCAGCGCTCCATGCACGGCTGCGGCGGCACGTAGGCGTTCACGTAGACGGGGATGACCGGACCGCTCATCTCCATGAAGGTCAGAGGGATCCCGAACGCGTAGTCGAGTTCGGCCGTGCTCGTGAAGGCGGGGTCAAACTTCTCCTCCTGCAAGTGGCGCACCAGAGCCATTGCGTTTGCGCTGTCGATGTCGAAACGGAATTCGCGATCGGCGAAGGTACCGCCCGCCCGCCCACCGACATGCACGGCGAAGGACGGGACGCAATGAAGGAGGAACTGGTTGGCGTGGTCGTTGGCAACGACGATGGTCACGTCGGGCTCAAGTGCACGCAGGCGTTGCCCGTTGTCCGCGGCCAGCGCACGCACCCGCTCGACGGTGTCACGATTCTCGGTCTCGGGAAGCGTGAAGAACTGCGGCGCATGGGCCATGCAGACTCCACCGACTATGCCCGTGCGATCCGTCATGTACAGAGGCCTCAGCTTCTTCCAATACGACCAATGATAGCGCCAAAACAGCGCGACAAGTAGCCCGGCCGAACCTCCGAAAGCGCCATACGACAGCTCAACCACATCGTAGCCGGCTTCGGATAGTCAACTCCTCGACGGCGTCAAACACGCGAATTCGGCAGGTCGCAAGGAGGGGCGCAACAATGATCAAGCCACGCTGGAATATCGCTTGTCTCAGCATGCGGCCCCCATCGGCTTCCTAAGCCCTGTGGGGCCTCGGGCAAGAACTGGGCGGGCTCCTGCCCGAACTGCGTCAGGAGGATCGCAGCGGATCGCGGCGCGGCCGCTTGCGGAAAGGGCCTATTCCCTGGCTCGCATATAGCGGCGCGGATCGCCCTCCATCGAAGTCTCGTGAACGGCCCAGCCGAATTCGAGAAACGGTGTCGCGATCTCGCCAAGTTCCCGGATGATGCCGATCAGCTTCCTGCTCTGCGCCTGCCGATCGGTGACTTTCCTGGTCAACAGGAAGTGCTTCCACTTCAAATATTCGGCCACCGGGCTCTCCGCGTATTCCTGGAAGCCCCGCGGCATCGTCTTGAGGACGCCGCGATGCCCGAAGGAATACCGGCTCCGAGGCGTGAGGAAGGGAGTGGTCAGCTCGAGGAAGGCGTCCGGATCCTCGGCGATTCGCCGCCGCCAGGCATGCAGGAACTCCTTGCCGGGGGAATAGAACCCGGCGGAGACGAAGCATTCTCCGGGCTGGATATGGACATACACCAGTCCCGGTTCACCCTTGCCGCCAGTACGGGTCATTACGGCGCCGGCATGGGTCTTGTACGGACTCTTGTCCTTCGAGAAGCGCACATCGCGGTAGATGCGGAACATGCCGCGTCCGGGATTGCCCCGGACCGGAAAGGAATCGTGGCCGGCCGGCCCGGAAAATTCCCCGAGCAGGCATTCCATGGCGAACTTTACCTCGGTGTCGTAGAGTTCCTTGCGGGCCATGAACCACGGCCGCTCGTTGTTTCGTGCAAGACCTTCGAAGAACGCGAACGCCTCCTTTGAGAATCCTAGGAAATCCGGGCGGACATCGTCCGGAAACTCAAGCCGCTTTTTCATTTCCCCGCCCGCAACAGTGTCGTGTCGGGCCGGTTCTTCCGACCGCCCCGCCACCCCTATACGACAATTCCACCCCCTCTCCAAGAACGCCGGCGGCGCGTTCAGGAAATTCCCGCGCCAAATTCTGTTTGATTTCTCAGGGCAGCATCTGGGTATTGCGGGGGCGCGGGTTGGTGCGGGAGATTTTTTTGCAGTTTTCGCTGGCTTTCCTGCACTGGAGTTGTCATGGTGCGGGGATGTCGGTTCGCAAGCACATCGCGTCCGATTCACGTCGCAGCTCCGGAAGGGTCTGTCCGAGGTTCGCGAAGCCTGAGGAGCGTCCGCTGCGTTGATGGACGACTATCTCGGGTTTCGCCGTCTGGCGGGGCTGCGCCATATTGCGTCCTTCAGGAGGCAGTGGTCTGGCCGGGGCCTTCAAGTGCCGCGACCGGTGGCTGGAAGCCGGAGCAGCAGTGGCCTGATCGCGAACAACACGCGACTGCTGGTGCGTGCGGCGCCGGGAACGTTTCCGAACCTTGCCTCCTTCTTTCTTGCGACGCGGCGGCTGGCCGACGACTGGGCCTGCGGCCACTAGGTGGTGGAGACGTTCTGTGATCCGGCGCGTTTTGCGGGCACAAGGCGGCGGGCTGGCGTGCCAGGGGGTTTGCCCGCGCCAACGAGCGCTGTACCGACCGCCATGGCAAGGAGATTTTCGTTGTGCGGCGCGACGGCGGCTGTCGCGCCCGCAGGCGCAGGCGCTGCCTGCCTCCTCGCTCCCCGGGGTTCCGAGGTGATGCGTTCGCTGCACGACGAGTTGGCGGCGATCGAGGACTTCCGCCGCGCAGGAAGCACACGGTGTGCTCACGTTCTCGCCGAGCTTGCGAACATGAAAGGCAGCTGCGCAGTTTTCGCGGTCGCTGTCCCGGGACGAGCTTGAGGCCATCGGCGGAACCCGAGGACGGGGTTGCGCGAGCCGCCCTCCGGGGCGACTCTCCACCGGGCCGTCCGACCATCGCGGTAGGGAACCGGGTTACCCCCCGCACAGAACCGGACGTGCGCTGTTCGCTCCTCCCCTGACGACAAGGCGCTGGTTTGGCCACGGGCTCAGTGGGCAGCGGTGAGGGTGTCTATGTCCCCGGTGAAGTCCTTTTGGGAGCGTCGCCGAAGGGCACGCAGCTGTTTGCATTGGTGTATGAACTTCTGCAGGCTGCTTCCTGGAACGGCGTAGTAGCAGCCGTTGATAACTCACCACTTGGCCGTTTCGTGCCGGTTATCGTGCCACCGCCTGCGCAAGGCCTCCTTGATCCGCCGCAGGGTGCCCGTTTGCGACCGACCCTGAACCTGCCTTTCCTCGTCTGTTCGCAGAAGTGCGTCATGCCGAGGAAGTCGAACGTCTTGTCCGCGCTTCCGCGGTTTGCTCTGGCAAACCGACCGAACTCGATGATTTTCCGGGTGCAGTTCAAGTGGGCCAGTCTCTCCCCAAGGTCTCAGCGCCGCCCAGATGCTGAAAGCCGCACACGAAGTCGTCCGCATAATGATCGTGTCGCCTCCAGCCATCCGCTTGCGCCAGTGGTTCTGGAACCAGTCGTACGTAGTGCAGGTTCGCAAGGCATGGCGCCGCCCCTTGCGGTGTTCCCTTGCCAGTCGGTCCCTTCCATGACGCCGGCGTCACTTGATGATCAGACCCCCCGATCCGTTTCCCGAGCATCGCGACCAGATGGTCGAGATTGTCGAAGGGGCGTCAACGATCCAGTTGACCTTCCGCCGTTCCACCGTGACGGCGCATGATGCGCCCCGGCCGGAAGCCGTAACTAAACCCGAGGAACTCCGTCTCGCGGCACCAGAATCACACCGCCCGCTGAAGAATCTTGTCCGAGGCAAGTTGCCCTCCATCCTCCTTGGGTATGTAAACCCCGGAGGCGCCCGGTACGCACCCCTGTGCACACGGGCGTGCAGCAGTTCCACACCCTCCGCGTACGCTTGCCACACAACGCCCCGCCGCCGCGTCCTTCCTCAAGGAATGGAACGCATCGTGCAGAACGTCACGTGGTGGAGTAAAGACGCTCTTCCGGGTTCCTCTTCGCTACCTGCGTTCAGCCGCCTGTGACCCCCGCTTCTGCGCGCGGCGCGGGCCAACCGCATTGCCCTTCCCTCCAACAACTCCGCAGGCTCCGAAGAACCCTTGTTCGCCGCCTTCAGCGGTACTATGGCCGAATCTGACTTCTCGTTCATCATCGGTTTACGGAATTTCCTCTGCGGCCCCTCCACGACAGAGGGGCAAGACCTCCCAGGTCCCTGCTTCGGCCCTGGTTCTCGGACCCCGCGGAGCCCCCCTCACCAACGCGGCTCGTTGCCTTCGGCCACGACCTCGGCACTCCGGTTTCAAAGCATCTCGTGGCTCAATAGCCTGCCGCTCCCCAACGCTTCGCCTGGCGACGCATGGTTCACGGAGAAATTAGCCTCTCTCGGGACTTGCACCCGGCCACATTCCACCAGTTTGCCTGGCGCACCCGAGGCGCTTCAGGACGTGCCCGGCCGCGGGCTCGCCCGGGCGCTTACCGCCGACGGCAAGCGCATCCGCGGCGCCAACCGCCACCACGAGACCGTGGCCCTCACGCCTCCGGCGCACCCTTCGCGCTGTTGAACTTCGACGACGGCGAGCTGGCGGCCACCTCCTCGAGCGCACCGATGTCCGTGGCAAGGTGATCACTTTCGACGCACCGATGGTGCCTAACCCGCAAGCGTCCGCCATCGCATGAACGGGCAGAAACCCCTGTGACGACAGAGCCTTATGGCCCGTCCCGCACCGCCGCGCGGCTTCCCCGACGAAACGCCGCCGCGGCTGCTTCCTGCATTACCGCTCAGCCGCGCGGCCCGAACAGGGAGCCGCGACCATGGCCGACAATCCGAAGTCCACCTTCGCCTGGCGCGTCCGCGCCGTCAAACTCCGAACAACGAAATCCGCGACGATGTCGTGAGCGGACTAGCCCTGGCAGTCCTGGGACCCGGGAGACCAACGCCTGCATGGTCCGCAACCATATCCTGCCCGCCTTCGGTCATATGACGGTGGATGCCATCACGGTCGAACAGGTTCGGGACTGGTTCGCCTCCCCGAGCGACCGGCCCGGCGCCGCCAACCGCGCCATGCCGGTACTGTCCATGATGATGCGCATGGCCGAGCTCTGGGGATACCGCGCCCATAACTCCAATCCCTGCAAGCATACCCGCCGCTAAAAAACAGGAGGTACTGTAACTTGATGTCTGGAAATTTGTCTGAGGTTTGCGCTTTGAGGCGTTTCACTGGGGGGCTAGCCCCCCAGTGAAACGCGGCGCCATCGTACTATCCCATGGAGTTGCAAAACCTTCATGGAGGAAGCGAATGGACCTGCGACACACTACGACGATCGGGACTGTTTTGGAACATCTGATCGCAAACGGAGCAACGGATCTGGGGCGGGTCTTTGGCCAGCTCTTCGAGCTTGCGATGCAAATCGAGCGCGAGCAGTACTTGAAAGCGGGCCACCGGACGCCGGAGCGACAGGGCTATGCCAACGGCTACAAGCGGATCGACACCCCCACTGTTACCGTTCAGGTGCCAAACGGTCACGGGGACGACCCGTCCCCAGTCGCTTGAACGCGGCCAGCGATCTTCTCGCGCCGTAGCCGAGATGTACATCAAGGGTGTTTCCACGCGGCAAGATGTAATGCGCGAGTTCGGGAGCCTGTCCTCTTCTCAGGTCAGCCGGGCCACCAGGTTGCTCGATGAAGAACTCGCCGCGCAACCGGCCCCTGATGAAATACCTGGATGCGCGCTACGAAAAAGCCCGCCATGACGGCGTTGTGCGCGATGTCGCAGTGCTCTCGGCCATCGGAATAGGGGCTGCAGGCACGTTCTGGGGCTCTCTGTGGCGCTCTCCGAGGCCGAGGTCCATTGGAGAGCCTTCCTGGAAAGCTTGCTAGCCCTGCATGGTACGACCTTCATCGTCTCGGATGCCGGGCTGAAAGCAGCACGACGCGCGGTGCTGGGCGCGGCGATGTGGCAGCGCTGCCAGTTCCACCTGGCGCAAAACGCCGTGCACCGAACAACGACATCAGGAAACGTATTGGAAAACAGCTCGGAGCCATGCGTCCTCACTCCAAACCGCCGAGGCGAACTGGGCGCCCTCGTGGCCAGCTATCGCGACAAGCATCCAGGCTTCCTGGCTGGAAAACAATGCGGGGCTCGCTGTCTTCACCTTGCCCGATGCTCACCACAAGCGTATGCGAACCTCGAACGGTATCGAGCGACCGATCCAGCAAGAGCTCAAGCGGCGCACCTCCAAAGTCAGGGTCTTTCCAAACCTCGCCTCGTTGGAGCGCCTCTCAACCGCGGTCCTCATCGACGAAAAATGGGAAACCGAAACCAAGATCAAATGGGAACAGCTCGATGACTGAGAGCTTCACGACAATTTCCAGACATCAGGTTGCGTAATCCTACAGGATGACGCCGAAGGAGCGGTTCCTTACGGCGGACGAAATGGACCGGCTCAACGCCGTGCTCGCCCGCGACGAGTTTTGGTGCCCGCACATCGTCGCCATCGTCCGCCTGCTGATGTTGACCGGCTGCCGCTTCGGCGAGATCGCCTCCCTCGAATGGGACTGGATCAGGGACAAGCGCATCCACCTTCCCGACTCGAAATCCGGGCCGCGCACGGTCTGGTTGTCGGACGCCGCGCGCGCCGTCATCGACGCCATCCCCCGATATAGCGCGGATTGCCCGTATCTCTTGCCCGCCCGTTGGCCGACGCGGCCCATCGACAACATTGCCTTCCAAGTGGGACCGCATCCGCAACGAGGCCGGATTGCCCGGACTGCGCCTTCATGACCTGCGGCACACGTGGGCCTCGGTCGCCGCCATGAACGACGTGGACATGGTGACCGTCGCCAGGCTGCTCGGTCACGCCCTGGTCGAGACCACGGAGCGCTATGTCCATCTCTCCGACCAGTCCGTCGCAGACGCCGCCGACCGGGTATCGAACCGCATCCATGCGGCCCTGGCCGGAAGGGAGGAAGGAAGCGGGCGGGCGCCCTGCGTCCGACCCAGGCTGACATCCAGCCCAAGGGAGCCCTCGGCTATGTCCACATTTGACCTCACGCCGCGCCTTGCCCGCGAGGCCAGGTCCAACGGCAAGGACACCATTCTGTTCGACAAGGCGCTCACCGGTTTCGGGCTGCGTATCCATCCCTCGGGCCGCAAGGTCTGGATCGTCCAGGCCCGCATCGAGGGGCGGAGCCGGCGCATCGTCATTGCCCGGCACGGCGAGATGGAGTTGGCCCAAGCCCGCCGCCGCGCCCGCGACATGCTCGCGCGCATCCGTGCGGGCGAGAACCCCGCCGACGACATCCGGAGGGAGAAGGAGACCCCAACCTTCCGGCAGTTCGCCGACGAGTATCTGCGGCGCTCGGACCCGCTCTGGAAGCCCTCCGGGCGCAGGACAGTGCGCATCTATCTCAAGGCCCGCATCTCCTGCCCGCATTCGGCGGGATACCGCTCGACAACATCGGACCCGAGGATGTGGCCGTGTGGTTCGACGCGGCGAGCAGGGAAAAACCCGGCGCGGCCAATCGCGCCTTCGAGATATTGCGCGCCATGATGTTCCGGGCCGAGGAGTGGGGATTTCGCGAACGCGGAACCAACCCCTGTCTCGGTATCGCAAGGAACCTAGAGAAGAAGATTGCCCGGTTTCTCGACGCGGAAGAGCTGGCCCGGCTCGGGCGTGCACTCGACGCCAGCGAAGACCGCTGGCCCGAGGCCGTCGCCGCCATCCGCCTGCTCGCGCTTATCGGCTGCCGCCGCGGCGAGGTGCTCAACTTGCGCTGGCGCAACATCGGCGCGGTCGCCTTGAACCTCGGCGATTCGAAAACTGGGCCCCGCACGGTTCCGCTCGGCGAGGCCGCGCGTGCACTCATCAAGGCGCTGCCCGGCCCCCGCACGCCTTCCTGTTCCCGAAGAACGCCGGACGGCAGAACCCGCACAAAATCGTCGCCTGCTGGCGCGCCGTCTGCGAAGACGCGAAGCTCGGCAGGCTGCGCCTGCACGACCTCCGCCACACGGCGGCCAGCCACGCCGTCATGGCGGGCGAAAACCTGCCCATGGTCGGCAAATTGCTTGGCCACCGGCGTCATCGCACGACGGCAGGCTATGCCCACCTCGCCGATACCCATCTCGTCGAGGCGGCCGAAAAGGTCGGGAGCGCCATTGCGGCGGCTATGTGGAAGGAGGAACGGCACCGCCGCCTCCCCATCCCCGCCCGTATCGCAGGCATGACCGCTGAAAGCATTGGGGGTCAAGCAAGGTTCCGTCGCCCGTGGCGTCGGATGACCCCGGGTATGCCGGGTGCGTGCAGCAGCCCAAGTCTCCACCAACTCCGACCGGTTGAGCAGCGGCCCGACCGTCCGCCGGTTGGGCGTGGCGTCTTCGGTCACGAACCGCAGGTCAAGCCGGCCGGCGCACAGCCGTTCGAGATCGCCGCGCATCTCCCGGCCCGGATCGGGCGAGGCCGCTTGGCCGCACGGATCAGTTCTTGTGGGCGCCGAAGGCACCGTCCATATGGCCCTCGGTTCCGTAGTACCGTAGTACGCGCTGAACCTGCCGTAGAGGCCGGCCGGTTGGCTGTTGGCGCCGCCCGGCGGCGTCCCCTTGCTGTTGTTGAAGAAGCTGATCCAGAGGGCTTTCGACGGGGTTGGGGCTCACGCCCTTCACCCCGTCGATGCTCCATGCTGTTATGCCATACCCGCTACTATAATCAATGTCGACCTGCTCCAGATCGACCTTCCAGTTGCGGCTCTGCCCGCCCACCATGAACTCGGTAATCGTGACCGTCCCGATCGCGGTGCCGTCGCCGAAGGCGCGGTCACCGTGGCCTTGGCCGTCCACTTGCCGGCCTCGTCGGTCTGACTCTCCCGTTTCAGGGCATACATGCAGACCCCCGCCCCCGAGTAGGTCGCCGTGCCTGTCACCCCGGCGGTGACGGGTGCCGGGTCTTCGGCATACCATTCTTCATCTTCGGTATCCCGATACTGGCCATAGGCCAACTCCCTGAAGGCCAGCGTGCCGTTCTGCTTGTCCTTCCGCAACCACCAGCCGAAGTACGTGTACCTGTCGTCCGTTGTGCCGTCCGAGGCCGGCGCCTCAAGGTCCGCGTAGAGCACGAGGGTGTGTTCGTAGCTGTCGTCACTGCCGGTCGCGCGGGTGCCGGCCCATCCGTGGAGGGCAGGGAGCTTCACCGACGTCACGGGGATCTCCCCTCGGAACTCCAGCTCCCCATACTTCCCATCGTCGCGCACTTCGTCGTAGATCTTGAGGCCCATCGCCTTGCTGTGCACCGCCGAGGTAAAGTCCCATTCCTGATCGATGAGGAGTTGCCTGCTATCTTCGCCCGTGCCCACACTTCTGTGTTCGAGCGCGGCGAACAGCTTGGCGACATCTAGGGAAGGCGTTGCCGGCGGAGGCGCACCGCCAGTCGAGGGCGTTCCATCATCCGGAGGCGTCAGCATCACCGTCGGCATAGGTGGCCGTCTTGTCGTCACCGACAGTGACCATGCAGTCCGCGCCGCCGGCCGGGCAGCTGTAGGTGAGATCGCCAAGCGTCCCGCTTTCGCCAGCGGCGATAGTCAAGGTCCCGGCCATGATCGCGGCCTCATCGAGGCTGGACAGGTCCAGAGGCTTCGGTGTCGGCATCACCGTCACGCTTGCCGTCCCGGACGACCCGCCGCCAGGGCCGCATGTTTCATCGTTCTCATCGAACCCTTCTCCTTCTCTCAGACCGGACCGACCGGGCAAACCGTTTGAACCGTTCCTGCGTTTCCCGAACCGCCCTCAGAAGCCGAGCGTGATTCCGGTCACGAAGCCGGCGCCCTCGACAGTGCTGCCAGCGGTGCTTTTGCTCTCGTCTTCGGCGAACTTGCTGCGTTGCCTCTCGGCTATGATCAGCGAGTTCACTAGTCAATGCCCGGCGGCGCCTCCGTGCGCGGACATGCCCACCAAGATCATCGCGACCGCGCGCGCGAGTGACTTGCTTCGCCTCCCCCATGCTGCCGGATGCCCGATGTCTTCCGGCATGGCGGCCGGGGCGAGGTCGTCACCCCGGCCGCCGAATCACTAGGCGCCGAAAACGAAGTCGAAGTCGTCGATGGTCAGGGAGCCCATGCTGGTGTCGAGCAGTGTGATGGTGTCTCCCGCATTGCCGTAGCCGATGACGGTATCGCGGCCGTCCTGGCGGATCTTCAGCGACTCGAAAGCGGCTTCGTCCGAGGTGTCGCCCGAAACGTTGAGATGAAGCTCGATTTTATCCGTCCACCCATTGGCCAGGGCCTTCTTCTCGGCCGCAACGTGATCTTCGTAAGTGGGCAAGTATCCGTCGCTGCCACTGAACCCGAAGCCGAAATCCTCGATCGTGTCCTGCCCGTCGCCCTCGTGGAACACGAAGGTCTCGGCCCCCCAGCTGCTCCCCATGGTGTCGTTGCCCTTGCCGCCAACCACGGTGTCGTCACCCCAGCTGCAGTGTATGGTGTCGTTGCCGGCCCCGCCGTAGATCTCGTCATCGCCCCAGCTGCCGTCCAGGGTGTCGTCGCCGGCCCCGCCGTGGAGGATATCGTCGCCCCAGCTACCTTTCAGGGTATCGTCGCCGGCCCCGCCGTGGAGGATATCGTCGCCCCAGCTACCTTTCAGGGTATCGTCGCCGGCATAGCCGTAGATGCATGCGTCCTCCCAGAAGCCTCTCAGGGTGTCGGCGCCGCTGGTGCCGTGGAGAGTGACGACGCAGTCGTGAATGCCGTCGCTGAAGATGTTCCCGATATCGAGAGGGTTGCCGCCGTCGTTGTCGTCATCCCTATCGTCCTCAACGTCGAGCGGACCATCGCCCGAAATGCCCGGGACCGTGTCCCCGCCGCCGTCATTGTTGGCATTCGGGTTGCCGCCGTCGTTGTCGTCATCCCTATCGTCCTCAACGTCGAGCGGACCATCGCCCGAAATGCCCGGGACCGTGTCCCCGCCGCCGTCATTGTTGGCATTCGGGTCGCCGCCGTCATTGTTGGCATTCGGGTCGCCGCCGTCGTTGTTGGCATTCGGATCGCCGCCGTCGTTGTCGCTCGTACTGGCGCCGTACACGACCGTTTCACTGCCGCCAGCAGGCAGGATGAAGTCGTTCGCATCCAGGCTGTCTGCCGACACGCCCGACAGCGTGATGGTATCGCCGGCGTTGCCGTAGCGAATGACGGTATCGGCGCCGTCCTGCTCGATGACCAGCGCCTCGAACCCGCCGGTCACGCCATCAAGGCGGATCTCGTCGCCCGCCCCGAAATCGGTGATCGTGTCGGCGCCGTCTCCTGCCTCGAACACGAAGGTGTCGTCGCCGCGGCCACCCGTCAGCGTATCGTCGCCCGCGCCGCCGATCAGCGTGTCGGAGCCCTTGCCGCCCCTCAGCGTATCGTCGCCCGCGCCGCCTTTCAGCGTGTCGGAGCCCTTGCCGCCCCGAAGGGTGTCGCCGCCATCACCACCTGTCAGCGTGTCATCATCCATGCCGCCCTTCAGGGTGATCCCGTCGCTGCCGCCCGTCTGCGTGCTCTCGCCGGGGCCCTTCGGCGCATCGCCGGACGTGCCGTCCGGCGGCGCACTCTGTGCAAGAGCGTCCTCGTCGCCATCTTCTGGCGGAACCGTCTCCACGGGCAGAAACCGGAAGTCGTCCGCGCCCAGGGAGGTCGCCGTCACGTACTCCAGCGTGATCTTGTCGCCATCACCGTAGCGGATGACGGTATTGGAGCCTTCCTGCTCGATCACCAGATCCCCGAAACCGCCGGGCACGCCGGCGATCTCGATGATGTCGCCGGCCTCGAAACCGGTGATGCGGTCGGCGCCGTCCCCGACCGCGAACACGAAGGTGTCCGCCCCCATGCCGCCATAGAGGTAGTCGTTGCCTCGGCCGCCGGTCAGCGTGTCGTCGCCCTGACCGCCGAACAGGCTGTCGATGCCGTCACCCCCCTCGAGCGTGTCGTCCCCGTTGCCGCCATACAGCGTGTCGACACCGCCGCCGCCGGACAGCGTGTCGTCGCCAAGGCCGCCATCCAGCGTGTCATCGCCGATACCACCCGTCAGTGTGTCGTCGCCGGCCCCGCCGGTTTGCTCGATAGCCATTGCAATACACTCCCGATTTCTTTCAAGGTGGTACATTCTACCCCCCCCCCCCCCCATCATCAAGCAAGTCGAGAAATTTTTTTGCCTGTTCGACCGCAGGAGATGGTGGGCGGTCTTGTGTTCCGGCGTGTTCGGTTGTCCGGCTGCCGGGGTCCGGCGCACTTGACTGGCAGCAGGCGCGACAGCGTTCCGCGCCGCCTCACGTTCCAACCCGCATCGTCCATGCTCTCAAGTTCGCCCGGGTGCGGCGGGTTCTACATCGGACCGACGCGATCGCCAGCAACATCGTTCATGGTCATCGCTCCCTTTCTGTCAGCGACAGTCGATCAGGTCCACGGCCTCGCCGTCCTCGAAGCGGAACACCACGCGCCATTTGTCGGAAACGCTACACTGGCCCGTACGGCCGCTGACGTTACAGGCCGGGCAAATGACGCTGCCGATGAACGGGACAGCGTACATTGCACCATTCCCTCGTGCTTCCTGTAGCGCCGCCCGGAAGCCGCGCGGCGGTTCGCAGGATTGTCTCTGCAAGTGCGCGGCGGGCGCTGCCGCTCAAGCGCCGCTCGGGCTGAATGCCGATGACACAACGGCTTGCATCGCCCGACGGGTTGAGCGGTCAGGAAGCGCGATTGCAACACTCTTCTCGGCGTGGTGGTTTTCACACCCGACGCGCCAAGGGCGCAAATCCCGCCAGCGCCCGCCATCGCATGAACGGGCAGAAACCCCTGTGACGACAGGGCCTTATGGCCCGTCCCGTCCCGCACCGCCGCGCGGCTTCCCCGACGAAACGCCGCCGCGGCTGCTTCCTGCATTACCGCTCAGCCGCGCGGCCCGAACAGGGAGCCGCGATCATGGCCGAAAGGTCCACCTTCGCCCGGCGCGTCCGCGCCGCCAAACCCCGAACAACGGGGTACGAAATCCGCGACGATGTCGTGAGCGGACTCGCGCTGACGATCCAGCCTACCGGAGTCCGGACCTTCTTCCTCGCCCGCATGGTGCGCGGGCGCAGGCGCTACGCCACCATCGGCAGCGCCGAGGCCATCCCAGAGGCGCGGCGCGAGGCCCGCAGGCTCATCGCCAGCTATCCGGCGAAGACGGACAACGGACCCCGCACGCCGGGACACCCGATGGACGCCTTCGCCGCCGAGTTCCTCGACCGGCAGGCCCGGCACTGGAAGCCCTGGACCCTGGAGACCAACGCCTGCATGGTCCGCAACCATATCCTGCCCGCCTTCGGTCATATGACCGTGGACGCCATCACGGTCGAACAGGTTCGGGACTGGTTCGCCTCCCTGAGCGACCGGCCCGGCATCGCCAACCGCGCCATGCCGGTGCTGTCCATGATGATGCGCATGGCCGAGCTCTGGGGATACCGCGCCCATAACTCAAATCCCTGCAGTAACACCAGGCGATACCGGATGCAGGCGAAGGAGCGGTTCCTGACCGCCGACGAGATGGCCCGGCTCAACGCCGTGCTGACCCGCGACGAGTTCTGGTGCCCGCATATCGTCGCCGTCATTCGTTTGCTGATGCTGACCGGCTGCCGCTTCAGCGAGATCGCCTCCCTCGAATGGGACTGGATCAGGGACAAGCGCATCCACCTTCCCGACTCGAAATCCGGGCCGCGCACGGTCTGGCTGTCGGACGCCGCGCGCGCCGTCATCGACGCCATCCCCCGATATAGCGCGGATTGCCCCTATCTCTTTCCCGCCCGTCCGCCGACGCGGCCCATCGACAACATTGCCTTCCGGTGGGACCGCATCCGCAACGAGGCCGGATTGCCCGGACTGCGCCTTCATGACCTGCGGCATACGTGGGCCTCGGTCGCCGCCATGAACGACGTGGACATGGTGACCGTCGCCAGGCTGCTCGGTCACGCCCTGGTCGAGACCACCGAACGCTACGTCCATCTCTCCGACCAATCCGTCGCCGACGCCGCCGACCGGGTATCGAACCGCATCCATGCGGCCCTGGCCGGAAGGGAGGAAGGAAGCGGGCGGGCGCCCTGCGTCCGACCCAGGCTGACATCCATCCCAAGGGAGCCCTCGGCCATGTCCACATTTGACCTCACGCCGCGCCTTGCCCGCGAGGCCAGGTCCAACGGCAAGGACACCATCCTGTTCGACAGGACGCTCGCCGGTTTCGGGCTGCGTATCCATCCCTCGGGCCGCAAGGTCTGGATCGTCCAGGCCCGCATCGAGGGGCGGAGCCGCCGTATCGTCATTGCCCGGCACGGCGAGATGGAGTTGGCCCAAGCCCGCCGCCGCGCCCGCGACATGCTCGCGCGCATCCGTGCGGGCGAGAACCCGGCCGACGACATCCGAAGTGAAAGGGAGACCCCGACCTTCCGGCAGTTCGCGAACGAGTATCTGCGGCGCTGCGAACCGCTCTGGAAGCCCTCCGGGCGCAGGACAGTGCGCATCTATCTCAAGGCCCGCATCCTGCCCGCTTTCGGCGGCATGCCGGTGGACCGTGTCGGACCCGAGGATGTCGCCGCGTGGTTCGACGCGGCGAGCAGGGACAAGCCCGGCGCGGCCAATCGCGCCTTCGAGATATTGCGCGCGATGATGTTCCGGGCCGAGGAATGGGGATTGCGCGAACGCGGCTCAAACCCCTGTCTCGGCATCGCCAGGAACCCGGCGAAGAAGGTTGCCCGGTTCCTCGACGCGGAAGAGCTGGCCCGGCTCGGGCGCGCGCTCGACGACCACCAGGACCGATGGCCCGAGGCCGTCGCCGCCATCCGCCTGCTGGCGCTTACCGGCTGCCGCCGCAGCGAGGTGCTCAACCTGCGCTGGCGCAACATTGGCGCGGACGCCTTGAACCTCGGCGATTCGAAAACCGGCCCGCGCGCCGTGCCGCTCGGCGAGGCCGCGCGGGCGCTCATCGAGGCGCTGCCCGGCCTCCGCGACCAGGACGCGTTCCTGTTCCCGCGCCATGCCGAAGGCCGGGGCGCCAGCAGCCTCGCGACCTGCTGGCGCACGGTCTGCGAGGATGTCAGGCTCGGCAGGGTCCGCCTGCACGACCTGCGCCACACCGCAGCGAGCCACGCCGTCATGGCGGGCGAAAACCTGCCCCTGGTCGGCAAGCTGCTCGGCCACCGCAGGCATCGTACGACGGCAGGCTACGCCCACCTCGCCGATACCCATCTCGTCGAGGCGGCGGAAAAAGTCGGGAACATCATTGCGCAGGCGATGGCTTACAGCCATCGTTCGCAATCCTTGTCGTAAAGTCATGAAACTGTGTCCTGATCTACACGTTATGATACATTCGTCTTACCGAGGCAAGTCATAATACCAATTCACGTTCTGGGAGCTAACCATAACAACCCGATCCCAGAAGTCGAAATCCTGATCCCGGACAAACGACAATTCATGCTCCGAAAGCATCTGCATTGGCGCGAGGCAAACGTGGTCAACGAGAATAAGCCACCAGCTTTCATATGCTCCAATCTTTTTCTGTTCGCGAATTTTTTTCGACTTTTCACGAATTATGTTTTGGGCGCTTATTTTCATTTCGTCAGCTACGATAATACCTTTCCCATCCGACACATTTGACACGAAGAACTTTTCCGGGCTATGAGGAACCTCTGTCAGATCAAGGCAAATGCCGCATTCCAGACAGAGATGAGGATACCCAATCTCATCCAAACTTTGTTCGGCGTGCCTGCTGGAATCGAAGTGCCTTGCCCACATGCCTTTAATCACACTGTCGTCATATGGCTTCAAGAGTGGCTCCAGCGCATCCGATATTTGGGTTTTAACTGTCCTGCGATTTGGTAGCCGCACGGAGAAGTCGTACTCGCAATCGATGTTCCAACTCCGTCCTTCATTTCCGGGTGACCCAAGTTGCTCAATTGTTTTTTTGATCTGATCTGTCAGCGGTATCCGTACCTCCTCTTCTCCCTTGGAATGGTTGTCAGAGCCACCGTTTATCCTTTGGTTTAGCCGAGTCACTTCCACCGCCAATTTCCCATCCACAACGAAATCAGGCGGATTGTTGCACTGCTTCCGAATATCACCGTATCCTTGGGCTTTCAACCACTTCTGGGCAATGACTTCATCGTCGTTTTGGCGCTGCCTGCTCATTTCAAACTCCGTATTGCGGCCTGTTTTGCCCAAGTCACCTTGAGGCTGATCCGCGCACCCGATGCCTGGAGCGTCGTTTCGGTTGCCGGCGCATGACAGTATCCAGAGGCACGCGCATGCTCTCATACAGCATGAACAGGTGCTCGACGCGTTCGCGCTCGGAGGAGAACCGCCTCTGCCGGTATAGCCGGTCCACCGCTCGGTCGAGGCGCGTGTGGGCGCGGCGGAGGGTTGGAGGCATGAGATCGGGGTCGTAGATGTCCGCCAGGGTTGCGTCCGGGTGGGCGGCACGGGCGTCGAGGACGGCCTGGGCCAGCGGCTCCAGATTCGACAACAGGTCCGCCTCGCCGGAAGCGAAGCCGGGCGGGGTCGGGAAGGTGTTATAGACGAGACCGATGGAATAACGGTAATCGCTCTTGAGCCGCCCACCGACATGGCGCAACCATGCCATGTGCATCGCCGAGGTGAGCAGTGCGAAGTCGGTCAGGGTCGCGTTTTCCAGAACGCGGACGAGGTTGCTGGGAATCGTTGGAGGCTCCAGCCAGCCGATGGGCGCGTATTCTCGCCGCTCCGAACTGACCTCGGGGATCACCAGGAACGGCGAGGTGGGGATGACGTTGACATGGTAGAGCGTCGGTGTCGTCGCGAGTTTGCGTGTCGGCGCGCTCTTGCTGGCCTCGCGGTAGGAGCGAACGGCAGCGATCCGCTTACGGACGCGCGGCAACTGCGCCAGCACCCCGGGCGATGTGTCTTGCAAGGCCAGAATCCACCGCTCGCCGCCTTGCAGATACTCGCGAGCGCCGACATAGGGGCGCAAATATGGCGCGGCGTCCGGTTCCGCTTCCAATAGTTCGGCGCGTTCCGCCGCGTCGAAGATGTAGTTGCCGCCGTCAATGGGCTTGGAGCCGATGATCAGTCGTCCCATCCCGTTGATCGGCGCGCTTTCCTCCCGCACCACCAGATGCGGGTCCGACAGCCCGCCCGCATCGAACAGATAGGGTGACAGCGCCCCGTGGCGGCTTTCCTCCGGGTCGCCGCTGATGTCGGGATAGCTGAACAGGCGCTTTTCGGCCGGCGCGTCCTCCCGGCGGTCGAGGCCGAGGATGACGACATGCACATGCGCCCTGCCGCGCGCATCCGATCCCCATGCGAAGGTCCGGTGCGCGAACGCAATCTCCAGCTTGCCGCGCCCGAACAGCACCGGCCATAGCTGCGCGACCTGCTCGCCCTGGGTGATCGAGTTGGTCGCGACGAAGCCGACCCGGGCTTCGCCGCCCTGCACATACTTCCCTGCCTTGATGAACCATGCGGCGACATAATCGAGCGTGCCGCCGCTCTTGCCGAGGGCCGCGACCCCGCGCACCTGCGCACGCTGATCCGGCGTCTGGTACTTCGCGCCGACGAACGGCGGATTGCCCAGCACGAACGAACACTCGCCCGGCGGCAGCAATTCGGACCAGTCGGTTTCCAGCGCGTCGCCGTGGACGATCTGCGGCGACTTCTCGAGCGGGATACGCGCGTAGCTCCGGCCGAACTCCAGACTCAGCCGGTTGTTCATGATGTGGTCCATCATCCACAACGCGGTCTCCGCGATCCGGGTCGGGAACTCGCCAAGCTCGATCCCGTGAAACTGGTCCACCTCCACCACCGACTGCCATGCGGTGTCGAGCACTGCCTGCCCGGTCGCCGCCGTCGCCTCCCGAATCTCGCGAATGACCTCGATTTCCAGCAGCCGCAATTCCCGGTAGGCGATGATGAGGAAGTTGCCGCAGCCGCACGCCGGGTCGAAAAACGTCAGGCGGCCGAGCTTCGCCTGGAACTGGCGCAGCGCCGCGAGGCGGCCCCGGCGCGCTTTCACCCGCCCGAACTCCGCGCGCAGGTCGTCCATGAACAGCGGCTCCATCACCTTGAGGATGTTCTTCTCGGTCGTGTAGTGCGCCCCTTGGGCGCGGCGCTCCGCCGGGTCCATCACCGACTGGAACAGCGCACCGAAGATCGCGGGAGAGATGTTCGACCAGTCGAAGCGGCAGGCGTCCAGCAACGCCCCGCGCATCGCCGTGTCGAACGAGAAGGTCCGCAGATGCCCCTCGAACAGGTCGCCGTTGACATAGGGAAAACGCGCCAGGTCCTCGTCGAGCGTCGCAGCGCGCTCGTCCTCCGGCGTATCGAGCACCTCGAACAGTTGCGCGAGCCACGGTCCGAGATCGGCCCCGTCCTCGCCGGTGCGCGTTTCGATGAAGTCGAGGAAGATGTCGCGCGGCTCGAACACCCCGGTGTCGTCGGCGAACATGCAAAACACTACCCGCACAAGGAAGCGTTCCAGATCGTGGCCCCCGTGTCCGGCACCGGCGAGCGCGTCGTGCAGCCGCCCGACCAGCTCGGCGGCTTCGATGTTCGCCGGGTCCTGGTCCCGGAACGTCCGGCGCTGCACGCCCAGGATGAAGCCGAACGACTCGACATGCGCGGGCAGGTCCGCCAGCGGGAAGACAACGGTCCCCCGCTCGTCGAGATCATGAAGCTCGAAGGTCCGGAAGTCGCTCACCAGGATGAAGCGCGGGCGCTCGCGGTCCGGCAGCGCGTCGAAATACTCCCCGGCCTGTTCGTACGCTCTCCGGAGATCGCGCCCGGCGCTCTTCTGCTCGACGATGAGCACGCCCGGCCAGAACAGGTCGATGAAGCCCGAACGGTTGTCCAGCTTGGAGACGTGCTGCTCGTAGCGCGCGACGTTGCGCCGCCGCACGCCGAACACGTCGAAGAAGGCGTTGTAGAAGCTCTGCGTCTCGCCCTTCTCATAGGCCGCATCGCACCACTCTTCGGCGAAGGCCGCCGCCCGCGCCCGCACCTCGTTCCACGACAGACGCATCAGTCAGACCCGACCGCACCGACGGCGGAAGCCTCGATCATGCGTACAACGCACCCGCACGCCGTCCGGCGGCAACCCGGTCCCGGCGCGCCTGTGCAAGCTCGTAGCTCGCCTGCATCCGCATCCAGTGTTCGGCGGTTCCCCAGCCGATATCCTCCAGCGCCAGCGCCATTTTGGCCGACACCCCCGCCTTGCCGTTCAGCAGGCGCGACAGCGTTCCGCGCTCGCAACCGAGCCGAGCCGCCGTACCGGTCACGTTCCAGCCCACATCGTCCATGCTCTCGCGGATCAGTTCGCCCAGGTGCGGCGGGTTCCGCATCGGACCGACGCGCTCGTTTTCAATGTCGTTCATGGTCAGCACCCCATTCGGTCAGTGATAGTCGATCAGGTCCACGGCCTCGCCGTCCTCGAAGCGGAACACCACGCGCCAGTTGCCCGAGACGCGGACGCTCCACTGGCCCGCACGACCGCCCTTCAGGGGATGCAGCCGGAAGCCCGGCGCGTCGGCGCTGCCCGGATGCGTTGCCTCTTGCAGCCGAAACAGGATGCGCTTCAGTCGTGGCGCGAGAGTAGCAGGCACCCGTACGGGATTGTCCCGCTCGTGCAGCGCCCGCAATCCCTTGTGCCTGATCTTCATGATTGACTATGGCGCGCCACGCCACGCGCCGCAAGCATCCGCCGCGTCGTCGCGTTCAGCGGCAATGCTGCGGAGCGGTAGCGGGAGCGTCCGGGCCCGCACCACCGCCGACGGCGCAGACCGGGCGAATGACGCTACCGATGAACGGGACTTCGCGCATTGCATCGTTCCCTCGTGCTTCCTATAGTGCCGCTTGGAAGCCGCGCGGCGGTTCGCAGGACTGTCTTCGCAAGTGCGCGGCGGGCGCTGTCGCTCAAGCGCCGCTCGGGCTGAATGCCGGTGGCACAACGGCTTGCATGGCCCGACGGGTTGAGCGGTCAGGAAGCGCGATTGGAACGCCCTTCGGCGCGGTGGTTCACACACCCGACGCGCTGCACACGACGCTGGCGACGCTGATCACCCGGCGCTGCGGCGCAGACCAGGTCTTCCCGGTCAAGGGCGCCCGAAACCTTCGACGGCATCGACCGGGAGACGGATGCCAGCGGCCGCTTCAGGGAGGCAAGGCCCGCCTCGAGCAGCGCTCGATACGTGCCGCTCGAGGACCTGATCAACTACCCCGGCCAGACCGCCCGCATGCTACCGCAAGCCGCCGGGAAAGAGCGCCAGCGGCGCAGCGAGCGGCAACGACTGCACCGGTACATCATCACCTCGATCGATGCGCAACACGCGTCGCCAGAGGAACTGCTGCGGCCGCGGGCTGTGGAAAACATGAACCACCGAGACTGCGTCTTCGGCGAGGACGCCTGCCTGACCCGCAAACCGCGCCAGCCTCGACAACATCGCGCTCGCGGTGATCTTCGCCAACCGACGCGAGAGCCTTGCCGAAACACGGCAGCGGCTCGACCGCCGGGAAGCCGTCGCAGCCCTGAGCGCCAATGGTGTCCGGCCGATTCCCGGACGCCGCCCACAACCCGCCCACATCCCGAAAACAACCCGCCCACGCGCCGCCGGCGACGACCGCGGACGGCTCCGAAGCCGGAAAACCCGGCACGCCGTGAAACCTCCGGACAGCAGAAGACAGCAAAATTGAATGCAGCGTGGGAAAGGCATGCGGCGCGTTGCGTCCGCGTTGCCGGCGATATATGTCTTTGGATCGGCAACGGACGAAAGACAGAGATGGCGGAACAATACAGCAAGGCCTTTCCGGTCTCCTGGGACCAGCTTCATCGCGATGCAAAGGCGCTCGCCTGGCGCCTGACGGCGGGTGCGGAACCCTGGCGCTGCGTCGTTGCAGTCACCCGCGGCGGTCTAGTACCGGCCGCAATCGTCGCCAGGGAGCTTGAGGTTCGCATGATCGACACCATCTGCGTGTCCTCGTACGACCATCAGGATCACGGGGCACTGCAGCTTCTCAAGGGTATCGAGGACACCGAGCGGGGACGCAACATCCTGATCGTCGACGACCTTGTTGATACAGGACAAACCGCCCGGATCGTGCGCAACCTGCTGCCCGAGGCGCACTTTGCAACCGTCTACGCCAAGCCCGAGGGCCGTCCGATGGTTGACACCTTCATCACCGAAGTCAGCCAGGACACCTGGATTTTCTTCCCCTGGGACACTGAGTTGCGCTTCGTCGAACCCATTGCGAAGCAGCCGCCGGGAACGGAGCCGGTGGCCGGCGCAGCCGGTTAGCGGATTTCGCCTCCGATCGCTGGCGACCGGACCTCGCCTTCAATAGCCGCGCCCGCGGTCGACCCCGCCGGGCATTGATTCTCCGGCAAGGATCTGCGTTATGCTTCCGGCCAGGATCGAGCCGGCCTCTTCCGGCAGCGCCCAGGCGGCGGCATGGGGAAAGAGCGTGATTCCCGGGTGTTGCCAGAAGGGGTGGTCTCCGGGAAGCGGTTCCTCGCGGAAGACATCGAGCGTGGCATGGGACAGTTGTCCGCTGTCGAGGGCATCGAGGAGATCCGCCTCGACAACATGCCTGCCCCGACCTGCGTTGATGAGCGTCGCACCCCGCGGCATCGCGCCCAGCAGAGTGGCGTCGATAATGTCTTCGGTCTCCGCCGTCAGCGGCAGCAAGCAGACAAGGATCTCGCTCCGTTCGACCAGCGGGAACAGGTCTTGATCGCCTGTGTACGTCCCAATTCCCTCGATCGACTTGGGCGAAGCCGACCATCCGGATACCCGGAAGCCGAGATTGTGCAGTGTTTCGGCGCAGGCGCGCCCGAGATATCCGAGACCGAGAATCCCGACCCTGCGGCTCGGGGCCAGTGGCTGGTGCAACAGGTTCCATTGCCGACGCGATTGCTGGAGGCGGTATGCCGCTTCCTGCCGGTGATGGCGCAGCACCTCCATGGTCACGAACTCGACCATCGCCGACCGAAGTCCCGGATCGATCAGCCGGACGACCGGAACTTCGTGTGGGAGCCCGGGATCGCGAAGCACATGCTCGACACCGGCGCCGAGCGAAAGGACCGCCCTGAGTCGGGGAAACGTCGCGAGGATACCCGGTGGCGGCTGCCAGACCACGGCTATGTCGATGTCTTCCGCCGGTCCCGTATCGCGAGGCCAGACCCGGAACTCGAGTTCCGGAAGCTCGGCCTCGAGCGCAACCTTCCAGCCTTCCGGATCTTCGCCGCGGCAGATGATGATGACCGCCATGCATCCAGTCTCCCGTCCTCGCAATTTGATATGCGTCCATTTTGGCGTTAATCCATGCCCGGGTCAGCAAGGGTGGGGGCAAGGCGGTGAAGGTCGGAATCGCTGGTTTTGGAACGATCGGACGGTCGATAGCCGCAGCTCTCGGGCGTGGCATCGAGGGCATGGAGCTTGCCGCCGTCTGTTCCGGGGACGATGACCGAGCGCGCCGAGCCATGGCGGGACTCTGCGATCCGGTGCCGGTCGTCGAACCGGCAGCGCTTGCCGCGCGCTGCGACATCATCGTCGAGTGTGCGCCGAAGGCGGCCTTCCGATCGATTGCCGAGCCCGCGCTCGGGACCGGGCGGATCTTGGTGACGGTAAGCGCCGCCGCGATTCTCGAAAACCCCGAAATGGTCGAACTCGCCACGACGAACAGGGCGCAGATCATTCTTGCTACCGGCGCGCTCCTCGGCCTTGACGCCGTGCGCGCGGCGGCCGAGGGCGAGATCCACGAGGTGCGCATGATCACCCGCAAGCCGCCCGACTCGCTCGAGGGCGCGCCCTATCTGCTGGAAAACGGCGTATCGCTCGAAACTCTTCAGGAACCGCTGAGGGTCTTCGAGGGTTCGGCGCGCGAGGGCGCCCGCGGCTTTCCGGCCAACGTCAATGTGGCGGCGGCTCTCGGCCTTGCCGGGGTGGGGCCCGACCGGACCCGCCTCGAGATCTGGGCTGATCCCGCGCTCGATCGCAACACTCATCAGATCGAGGTCGACGCCGACACCGCGCGGTTCTCGCTGAAGATCGAGAACGTACCGACGGTCGAGAATCCGAAGACCGGAAAAATCACGGCCCTGAGCGTCATCGCTGCGCTGAGGGCGCTTACCGCGCCGCTTCGGGCGGGAAGCTGAAACCTCCGCGGGAGCGCGAAACGACATGGAATACAAGACTCTCAAATGGGAACTCAGGGACAACCCTCAACGGCCCGGGGAACAGTCCATCGGGCTGCTTACATTCAACCGCCCAGAGTTCCTGAATGCGGTCGATGTCCGCATGCGGGTCGAACTCGATGTGCTCTGCGATGAAATCACCCACAACTCCAACCTCAAGGTCATCGTTGTCACTGGCGAGGGCAGGGCGTTTTCCGCTGGCGGCGACCTCAAGACCGAGGCCGGGCCGCTCGGCGCCGGTGAAGAGGATTTCGATTTTGGCAGCTTCGGCGCCTACCGGGATCTCGCCAGCTACTTCTTCAACGACCTCCGCCATCAGGTGCTGCAGCGCGCTTTCCGCAAGTTCGAGGACTTGCCCTGCATCGTGATCGCCGCCATCAATGGGCCCGCGGTCGGAATCGGCCTTGAAATCTGCACACTCTGCGACCTGCGCTTTGCGTCGGACAGGGCACGGATGGGTGAGGTCGCGGTGCCGGCGGGATTCCTCCCCGAATCGGGGGGAGCGCGGAACCTTCCGAAACTGGTGGGCGTCGGCAAGGCCCTCGATCTGATCCTCACCGGGCGCATCATCGATGCCGAAGAGGCGCTCGATATCGGTCTCGTCGAACGGATCTTCCCGCATGACGACCTGCTCCGCGGGACTTTCGCCTATGCTGGCGAGATCGCCTCCAACCCCTATCTCTCGGTGCGCTACGCCAAGGATCTGGTCAAGATGTACTGGAACCATAACCGCACCGACGAGGGTTGGGCGCGCGAATTCGCGGCGATCCAGGAGATCACGCGCACCGGGGACTGCGTCGAGGGCATCCGCGCCTTCCTCGAGAAACGTCCGCCCCGTTACCGCGGTCCTCTCTATGGAGGCGAAACGGATACATGACTCCGCCTCTCCCGGATCCGCCGCCAGGCTACCGGGCGATCCCGCCGCGTCTGAATATCGCCCGGGAAGCCGTCGGGAACATTGACACAAGATCTCTCGGGGACCGGACCGCCTTCGTCTGGGACGGCGGTCGGCTGAGTTATCGGGATCTCGAGGCCAGGGTCGACCGCCTCGGCCACGGGCTTGCGGCGTGCGGAATCGTGCGCGACATGCCCGTGCTCGTCATCATGCACAACTGCCACGAGTTCGCGGAGGCGGTGCTCGCGCTGTTCAAGCTCGGGGCCGTACCGGTTCTCGTCAACTCGCTCTCCGGAGCCGAGGAGCTCCGCTATGTCGCCGATCATTCGGAAGCCGCCGCTGCAATCGTCGTTGCCGGCCGCGCTGACACGTTGCAGGCCGCAGGGTGCAGTCTTCCGAGTGGCGTGGTCGTGGTACGCGGTACCCCAGCCGGTGGCGCCGTTGCATACGAGGCGCTCGTCGGGGGCGCTCCGGGAGCCTCTCTCGCCACTGCCGACACGGCAGCGGACGAGCCGGCGTTCATCGTCTACACCTCGGGGACTACTGGCCGGCCCAAGGGCATCGTCCATGCCCACCGCTGGATCGCTGCGCTCGGCGATTCCAACCGCTACCGCGTCCCGGTCGAAAGCGACGATCGTGCGCTCGCTACCGGCGAATGGAGCTTCATCAGCGCGCTCGGCCACAACGTCCTGTTTCCGCTCCGGAACGGCGTCACTGGCGTGATCCTCGAGGAGCGCCCCACGCCGGAGAATGTCCTCGCGGCCGTGGACCGGCACCGGGTGACGTTGCTTTACTCGGTAGCTACCGTCTACCGGCGCATCCTCGCCATTGACGATGTCGAGCGGCAGTACGACCTGTCCTCTCTTCGCGGCTGCAACGCTACCGGCGAGGCGCTCGAGGCAGCGACCTGGCAGGATTTCCGCGACCGGATCGGTTGCGACATCTGGGAGCATTACGGCCTTTCGGAAATGCAGATGGTGATGGGACAGGGCCCCCTGCTGCCCGTGCGGCCGGGATCCGTCGGCATCCCGATGCCGGGAACCATGGCTGCCGTCATGGACGACGATTACCGGCGCGTGGCCGACGGCGAGATCGGACACCTCCTCATCGCCTCCGACAATCCCGGCTTCTTTCTCGGCTACCACAGGGACCCTGAGAAGACGAGCGAAGTCGTCCGTGATGGCTGGTACCACACCGGAGATCTCGCCTTCCGCGATGCCGACGGCTTCTTCTGGATCGCCGGGCGCAGTGACGATTGCTTCAAGAGCCGCGGGATCCTGATCTCCCCCTACGAAGTCGAAAACGTGCTCCGCCAGTATCCCGGAATCGCGGAGGCCTGCGTGGTGCCGCTGGCCGACGGCGAGATCGGCAACCGGATTCGTGCCGTGTGCGTGCTCCGTCAGAGCCACGCGCACCGGCGCGGGCTTGCCGACGATGTCAGGTCGCATGTCCGCGGTCGCATCGCACCCTACAAGGTGCCGCATGTCGTGGAATTCGTCGATTCGCTCCCGAAGAGCGTCGTCGGCAAGATCCTGCGCCGGGAGCTGGCGTCCTGACAGATCCTCCACAGCCGCGCACAGGCTGGCTGTTCTTGTCGGCCCTGGTCCTGATCACGCTGATCGGGCCCCTCGCCGTGCATATGTACATTCCGATCATGCCGACGATCCAGGCCGCGTTCGCGGTGTCGACGGAACTTGCGACCCTGAGCTTCAGCATGGTCCTGTTCGTTATGGCCTTCGGCACGCTCCTTTATGGCGGAGCGTCGGACCGGTTCGGCCGTCGTCCCGTGCTCCTTGCCGGGCTGTCGCTGTTCGTCGGTGGCTCGTTCGTGTGCGCCGTCGCCTGGAGTTTCGATATTCTCCTTCTCGGCCGCTTTTTGCAGGCGCTCGCGGCTGGTTGCGGCGTAGTACTGGCACGCGCGATCGCACGCGACGTCTACGGCCCCGAGAAGCTCGCCCAAGTCATCGCCTACCTTACCGCGGCCTACGTGCTCGGGCCGACCCTCGCACCGCCGGCAGGGGGGTTCGTTTCCGACCTCTTCGGCTGGCACGGGGTCTTCGCCGGCGCGTCCGCGATGTCCCTGCTCGTGGTTCTCGCTGCCGTGCTGGTCATCCGTGAAACCCATCATGCGAGACGGGCGGCGCGGCGCCCGCTCGCCCAGTTCGGCGATTATCGCCTGCTGGCCCGTAATCCGGTCTTTGTCGGCTATGCCTTCGCGCCCGCGATGACTTCAGGTTCGTTTTTTGCGCTGGCAGCCTACGCGTCCTATCTCATGTCGGATCATTATCACGGATCGGCAGGCGAATACGGCCTTTACTTCATGTTGCTGACGGTCGGCTTCATGGCCGGAAACTTCATCTGCGGGCGCCTCGGCAGCCGTGTGCGCAGTGGCGACACGGTGTTGTTCGGCACTGCATCCGGGATCGCCGCCTCGCTGCTCCTCGCTGTTTTCGTCAGCCTCTTCCCGGCGGAGCCCTTGGCGCTGTTCGTCCCCGGGTTCTTCATCGGGGTCGGGCAGGGCCTGGCGATGCCCCACGCCCAGGCGATCGCGATCAATTCCGAACCCAAACTGACCGGAACTGCCTCAGGTGCCGTGATGTGCCTTCATTTCCTGCTTGCGGCTATCGCCTCGCTCGGGATTTCGACCTTTTATGACGGAACATTCTTGCCGCTCTTGGTGGTACTTCTGGGGCTCACGGTTCTTTCGCTGTTCTCGGCGCTGTTCGGGTACGTGCACGCGCGCCGCCGGAGCGTCGCCTGACGGCAGCAGTCCGGCCTTCAGGTGCGGTCGAAGACCGCTCCGTGCCGACCCAGCGCTTTGAGAGCTTCCAGGAGAGGTTCCCGGACCAGGATGTCGTCCTGCGTCACTGCGGGAAGGTCGGGATAAAGCTCGCCATAGAGCGTCAGCTGCCGCGCCCAGTGCGTCTCGGTCATTTCTCCGTTCACGGCGAAGGCGCCCGAGTCATGCTCCCATTTCCAGATGGCGCGCAGCTGGTCTTCAGGTATCTCGACCGTCATGTGCGCCTCATAGACTCCGCGAAAGGTCGAAAACTCGTCATTGAGTGCACGCGACGCACGCAACAGGCCGCAGACGAGGCCCGCAACCGTGTCGGGCCGCTGGCTTATGAAGGACTCGCGCGCTCCGAGCACACCATGCGGCTGGACCGGGACGAGCTCGCCGAGCGCTGCCGAATCGAGAAGGCAGTGAATGCGGTCGCCGTGAGAGAGCTCGAGAAACGCGGCCTCCTCGACGCGGATGAGGGAGGCGTCGACTTCGCCTTCGAGGAGGAGGGCAATGCGTTCTGGCGGCGGGCCGGCGACACGCCATGAAATCCGCTCCTCGTCAATGCCGAGAGCGCGCACCACGAGCCGCGCCATGTGATGGCTGAGCGCATTGGTCCCGTCAATTGCCCATGCGGCGCCGGCGAGGTCGTCCGTCGATTCGATACCGATGCGAGTGACGAGATTCTGAGCAAGCCCCCGCGCCATGGAGACGAAGGCGCGGACCGGATTTCCCCCGGAGCGGCAGCGGATAAGCGGACCGAGCCCGCCATAGGAGACGTCGACGCTGCCGTCGCAGACGGCGTTGATGGCCGCGACTCCGCCATGGACCGGAGTCCAGCGGACATCGAGCCCCTCGTCGGCCCAGCATCCGAGCGTCGTCGCAGCTGCGCAGGCGAGGTCGTCTATTCCGAAGGTGGGGCCGGAGCCGGCGGCGAGGCATACCGTGTCCCTGTCAGCCATTGTCGGGTCCTTCCTGTTCCAAGGCGGCGCGGCGGCGCACGAAATGGAGGCTGGTGAGTGTCATGACGATTTCATCCCTCTGGTTGTAGGTGTCATAGCGTATGCGCACTGCGTCGTGCCCGCGCGCACCGCGCGCCGGCGAGACCTCGATCACATGGGCCAGTACACGGAGCGTGTCGCCGGCCCGTACCGGCAGTTTCCAGCGCAGGCTGTCGACCCCCGGCGAGCCCATGCCGCTGGTGGCGAGTACTCCGGTGCGAGCGAACAGTCCGAAGGTTACCGCCGCCGTCTGATAGCCGGGAGCGATGAGGGCGCCGAAGCTGGTCTCTCTGGCGGCCACCGGGTCGGTGTGATAGGGGAGCGGCGCATAGCGCTGTCCGAATGCGATGATCTCCTCTTCGCCAAGGGTGCAGCTGTCCGTCTCGTAGACTTGGCCTTCCTCGAAATCCTCGAAGAACAGCAGTTGTACGACCTTCATTCCCGTTTTTCCTCCGGTACCTGCGGCGGACGCTTCCGCTCCGTCGAAACGCGGTCAGTCTTAAGCGGGCATCTCCGGCAGCGAACTCTCCGTCCCTATCGCTGCGAGTTCCGCGGCAAGATCGAGAACGCCTCCCAGACGATCTTGCGGCCGTGCCCACTCGGCGCGGTAGACCAGCGTATTGTCGGGCCGGATCCGACATCGTCCCTTCCCGTCGCTGACGAAGCCGAGCAGACCCTGGAGATTGGCGACCGTATTGTCATGGAACGCGATTGTCGCTCCCTTGGGACCGGCGTCCAGCCTTTCGATGCCGGCGCGCCGGCAGGCCCGCTTGACGGCTACGACCTGAAGCAGGTTCTCGACCTCTTCGGGCAGGGCGCCGAAGCGGTCGATCAGTTCGGCCGCAAATCCCTCCTGCTCGCGAGCGTCGGCAATTCCGGCCATCCGCCGGTAGAGGCCGAGCCGCACGTCGAGATCCGCCACATATTGATCCGGTATGAGCACGGGAATACCGAGATTGATGGTCGGACTCCAGTCCCGGTCGGCGAAATCGTCGCCTCCGCGAGCCGTCGCGACCGCCTCTTCCAGCATGTGCTGATAGAGCTCTACGCCGATTTCCCTGATGTGCCCCGATTGCTGGTCGCCGAGCAGGTTGCCGGCGCCGCGAATATCGAGATCGTAACTCGCAAGCCGGAAGCCTGCGCCGAGCGTATCGAGTGCCTGCATCGCTTCCAGGCGCTTCAGGGCGGCTTCTGTCAGCCTTCGCTTCGCCGGCAACAGCATGTAGCAATAGGCGCGAAGCCGGGAGCGTCCGATGCGGCCGCGCAGCTGATAGAGCTGGGCCAGCCCGTACATGTCCGCGCGATGGACGATCATCGTGTTGGCGGTCGGTATGTCGAGGCCCGATTCGACGATTTGGGTCGACAGGAGAAGGTTCACCGACTGGTCATAGAAGGACGACATCACGTCTTCCAGCTGGTCAGACGGCATGCGCCCGTGGGCGATCGCGACATCGATTTCCGGCACCAGTTCCTTCAGTTCCGCCGCAACCTCCTTCAGGTCCGATATCCGCGGGCAGACATAGAATGTCTGCCCGCCCCTGAAATGCTCGCGCATGATGGCTTCACGGATCATCACCGGGTCGTAGGGGGCGACGAAGGTACGGACGGCGAGCCGGTCGACGGGCGGCGTGCCGATGACGCTCATGTCACGGACCCCGGTCAGCGCCATCTGCAGGGTTCTCGGGATCGGCGTTGCCGAGAGCGTCAGCACGTGGACATTGGTCTTGAGGCGTTTCAGCGCCTCCTTCTGCCTGACCCCGAAGCGCTGTTCCTCGTCAACGACGATGAGACCGAGATTGCGAAAACGAACAGAGTTCCCCAGGAGCGCGTGGGTGCCGATCACGACATCTATCCGACCATCCGCGAGGTCATGCCGGACCCCCCGCGCCTCCGGTTCGGCCATCAATCGGGAAAGCTGGGCGACGCTGATCGCCGTACCCTCGAAACGCTTGCTGAAGGTCGCGAAATGCTGGCGGCAGAGAAGCGTCGTCGGCGCGATGACCGCCACCTGCGCGCCGGACATCGCCGTCGCGAAGGCCGCCCGGAGCGCAACCTCGGTCTTGCCGAAGCCGACATCACCGCAGATCACGCGGTCCATCGGCTTCCCGGAGCAGAGATCACCGAGCGCGTCTTCTATGGCCTCGATCTGGTCCTCGGTCTCGTCATAGGCGAAGCCTGCCGCGAACTGGCGGGTCATCTCGACGCCGGCGTCGAACACCGGAGCCGCCTTCACCGTCCGCTCTGCGGCGATCGTGATCAACTCGCCGGCAATTTCCCGCAAGCGTTCCTTCATCCTCGCCTTGCGCGCCTGCCAGGCCTGGCTTCCGAGGCGGTCGAGGGGCATCGTGGCATCGCCCGATCCGTATCGCGACAGCACGTCAATGTTCTCGACCGGAAGATAGAGCTTGGTGTTGCCGGCATAGGTAATGCGCAGGCAGTCATGAGGGGCGCCCGCGATGTCGAGGGTTTCCAGGCCCCCGTAACAGCCTATGCCGTGCTCGATATGCACGACGAGATCGCCTTCCGAGATCTCGGAGATATCGGCGATGAACTGTTCCGTGCGCGCGCGCTTGCGGTCCGCACGCACGATGCGTTCGCCAAGAACGTCCTGTTCGGTCAGCAGCGACAGCGCATCACCCCTGAAACCATGTTCGACGGGCAGCACCGTCAGCGCCACCGCTGCGGCCGGAAGGGCTGCAACTTCGCTCCAGCTGTCGACGCGGCAGAGGCCGCCGATTCCGCACTTCTCCAGGAGTTGGCCCAGGCGCTCGCAGGAACCCTGAGAAAGTCCCGCGATCACGAGCCGCCGCCCCTTCCTGATCTCGCGTTTCGCATAGGCGGCGAGCATGCCGTGCGGGCCGAGCCTTTCGGTGTCCGGTGCCGCCTGCGGCCCGTCCGCTCGGGCGAGGCTGAAGTCAGGCACGCGCAATCCACCGCAGGCAACGCTCTCCGTGTAGAGCGACATCGCAACCCCTTCCGGAGCGTTCAGCGGGCTGAACTGGCCGACCATGCGATCGGCAAGCACCCGCTCGAACTCGGCTGCGTCGAGATGAAGCAATTCGGGCCGCAACGGACGGTAGGGGGCGGTTTCCGCCATCACCCGTGAGGTTCGCGATTCGAGATAGGTCATCCGCGCGTCGAAATACTCGGTGATCGTTTCGAGCCTGGTATCCCGCAGCTGTTCGGTCTCATGGTCGAGCGTGACGGAGGCATCGGGGAGGTAGTCGAACAGTGTTTCCAGCCGCGTATGGAACAGCGGCAGCCAGTGTTCGATCCCGATCTGCCGCCGCCCCTCGCTGACGGCGACATAGAGCGGATCGTCGGCCACGTCGCCGAAACAGTCCCGGTATCCCGCGCGGAAACGCTGGATCGCCTCGGGATCCAGAAGCACTTCGCTTGCGGGCCGGAGGTCCAAGCCGTCAAGGGCTGCGCCCGTGGTTCGTTGCGAGTGCGCGTCAAATGCGCGAATGGCCTGAAGATCGTCGCCGAAGAAGTCGAGCCGGAGCGGCAAATCCGCGCCCGGTGGAAATAGGTCGACAATGCCGCCGCGCACGGCAAACTCGCCGGGTTCGCGCACCGTTCCGGCACGCTCGAAGCCATTGCGCGCGAAGAAACTGTAGAGATCATCGTGCGCGACCGGAGTTCCGGTTTGCAGCTGCATCACCGAACCGTCGATCGTCTCGCGTGCGGGAAGGCGCTGCAGGATTGCATTTACCGAGGTGATGACCACCAGCGGTCGCGCCGGCACCGGGCGGGGGGCGGCGAGCGCCGCAAGCGTGGCGATGCGACGCGCCACGACCTCCCGGTTCGGCGACACGCGGTCATAGGGGAGACAGTCCCACGCCGGAAAGAGCAGCACGTCAATATCCGGCGCAAAGAAGCGAAGCGCCACGGCCAGTGCATCCATGCGCCCGGCATCGCGCGCGATGTGGAGGTGGCGCCGGTGGCCGCCGACTTCCGCAAGCCGCTCCGCAAGCACCACGGCATCGTAACCCTCGGGCGCTCCGGCGAGCAGGAAGCGACCCCTCGCGGGAAAGAGTTCTCTGTTTTCAGGCAATGTCTTGAAGGGTTTTTCTGAAGTTCTTCAGCATGTGGAGGACATCATTGTCGAAACGCGGCGGTGGCGGTGCGATGTCGGCCACCCAGCCAAGCACATCCTGATCGTTCTGATCCAGCAGGGCCTCGAACCTGGCAAGCTGTTTGCCATTCATCCCGTCAAGGAAACCGGCAGCGAAGCCGCCAATGACCAGGTCGCTTTCCCTGGTGCCTCGCCTGAGGCTGCGGAACCGCAGCTTCCGGCGCAGCCTTTCAAGCGGTTCAGCCATCGCCCCTCTGCCGGATTAGAAGCTATAATAGCAGGAAGGCCGGAAGCAGGGGAATCGTCGTTCTGCACCGGCGAGCGACGGGTTTCCGCGTCGATATCGCAACGGAATACCGGCCTTCGGATGCGCCCTCAGATACTGTTTTCCTTGTTCAAGCCGGTCACCCGCCTCAAGGGGGTGGGGCCGCGTACTGCAAAACTTCTCGAAAACGTCGCCGGATCCCAGGTTCTCGACCTCCTCTGGCACCTGCCCGCCGGCATGGTCGACCGCCGCCACGCTCCGCGCGTCGCAGACGCCGCACCCGGCACGGTGACAACGCTCACCGTTGTCGTCGGCGCCCACCAGCCGCCGCGCGAACGCCACCTGCCGTACCTGATCGACTGCCGCGACGATAGCGGTGAACTGGTGCTCGTGTTCTTCAACGGTCGGGACAGGCATCTGCTGGAGGAGCTGCCCCCGGGCGAGGTCCGGGTGGTCAGCGGAAAGATCGAGTCCTTCCGCGGCAAGCTCCAGATGACCCATCCGGACCGTATCGGAACCTTCGGGGAACTCGAGAGCATCCGCCGGATCGAGCCCGTCTATCCGATGACAGCGGGCCTCGCGGCGGGTGTGTTGCGCCGCGCCCTCGATGCCGCGCTCGCAGAGGCACCGGATCTGCCCGAATGGCACGATGCAGCATGGAAGAAACAGCGCCGATGGCCAGCTTGGAGGGAGGCGCTCAGGATAGCGCATGAACCGCGGACGGAAAGCGATCTCGCTCCGGACGGTGCGGTGCGGGAACGTCTTGCCTATGACGAACTTCTTGCCAACCAGCTCGCCCTGCTGCTCGTGCGCGCGCGCCAGCGGCCGGGGCGGAGGATTGCGGGCGACGGTTCGCTGCGCCGCCGCCTGATCGCGGAACTTCCTTTCAGACTTACCCCGTCCCAGGAGCAGGCGATCGGCGAGATCGGCGACGACATGGCGTCCGGCGCGCGCATGCTCCGTCTGCTGCAAGGCGACGTCGGTAGCGGAAAGACCCTGGTTGCCCTGATCGCCATGTTGGCTGCGGTGGAAGAGGGCGTCCAGGCCGCTCTCATGGTACCGACGGAACTCCTTGCCCGTCAGCACCATGCCACCATCGCCCCGCTGCTCGAGCCGCTCGATGTTCCCGCCGTGCTGCTGGCGGGACGGAACGCCGGCGTTGGGAACGAGAAGATGCGTATAGCACTCTCTTCCGGCGCCTCGAAGATTACGATCGGAACCCATGCGTTGATCCAGAAGAGCGTGAGCTTTCACGATCTCGCGCTTGTCGTCGTCGACGAGCAACACCGCTTCGGCGTGCACCAGAGGCTTGCGCTTGCCGACAAGGGCACCGCCCCCGATGTCCTGGTGGTCACTGCGACACCGATTCCGCGAAGCCTTCTCATGACGGCCTATGGCGACTTGGCGGTTTCCCGGCTGACCGAGAAACCGGCTGGACGCCGGCGCGTCGAGACACGTGTCCTGCCGCTGTCGCGCCTTGATGGCGTGATCGCGCGTCTCGGAGACGCCATCGCCCGCGGAACCCGCGCCTATTGGGTCTGCCCACTGGTTGAAGCCTCCGAGAAGACGGACCTTGCGGCAGCCACCGAACGACATGCGGCGCTCGCGAAACGCTTGGGCGCGCGCGTCGGCCTCCTCCATGGCCGCCTCGACAGCGTGCAGAAGGAGGCCGTGATGGCCGAGTTCGCGGCCGGCAGGATCGATATCCTGGTCTCGACAACCGTGATCGAGGTCGGCATAGACATTCCCGAGGCGACGATCATGGTCATCGAACACGCCGAGCGTTTCGGCCTCGCGCAGTTGCACCAGCTGCGGGGAAGGGTAGGGCGTGGCGAGGCCGGATCGACATGCCTCCTCCTCTATGGCCGGTCGCCGGGACGCATGGCCGAGGCCCGTCTTCGCACGCTTCGGGACATCGATGACGGCCTTGTGATCGCGGAGAAGGACCTTGCGTTGAGGGGCGCCGGCGAGGTGCTCGGAAACCGCCAGAGCGGGCTCCCCCGTTTCCGCATCGCCGATCCCGCCGTCCACGGCGACCTGGTCGCCGCTGCCCGTGATGACGCGCGCCTGATTCTTGAACGCGACCCGGAACTGGATTCCGAAAGGGGCCAGGCGCTGCGCATCCTGCTCTATCTCTTTGAGCGGGATGCTGTCGTGAAGAACGTGCTTTCGGGATGAATTGCCCGGTCAGGCCGCTTTTCCCGGGGATCACCGCCATCCTCGATGCTCGGCCTGGCATCTGCGGTCACGATCGTCTTCAGGTCTCCCGATGCAGCGGCAACTCTCTTGACTTCCTTGACTTCCCGAGAACGGCGGTCGGGCGGGGTCACGATGCCGCCCGAAATCACCATCTTGATGCCTTCCTCGACAGTCATATCGAGAACGACAAGCTCCCTTCGTGGCAGAAAGAGCAGATAACCCGAGGTCGGGTTCGGCGTCGTCGGCAGAAATACGTTCACAACATCGTCTTCGGTCAGGTTCTGCACCTCTCCCTCGGTCTGCCCGGTGATGAAGCCGAGGGCCCAACTGCCGCGCCGCGGATATTCGAACAGCACAACCTGCCGAAAGGCGTTCGATTGCTGTTGCAGGATTGTCTCGATGATCTGCTTTATTGCGCCGTAGATGTTGCGGACGACCGGCATCCGGGCGAGGACGGATTCGCTGATTCTCGTCCACAGACGTCCGAGCAGGCCGGCGGTGGCCCAGCCAACAAAGGTCAGGAAGAGGATTACGATGACGAGACCCAGCCCCGGAATGGCGAAGGGCAGGTAGTTTTCCGGGTTGTAGGCGTCGGGCAGCAGTGGCGTGATTTTCGAATCGACCCAGCGGATCAGCAGCCACGAGATGTAGAACGTGATTACGATCGGCGCGGTGACGAGCACCCCGGCAAGAAAGTACCCGCGCAAGTGGCCGCCGAAATGGCCCCTTCTATGGTGACCGCCGTCCCGGTGTTGCGGCTGATCGCTCATCTGGCTTCCCTTCCTCCGACCGCCTCCTCCGGGGGAGAGGCCGGGCAGGCCCCGAGATTATTCGGCGCTCGCAGTCAGCGCGTCACGGTTGGCGAGGTCGAACAGCTTGGCGATGACTTCCGGTGCCTGGGCCCCCGAAATAGCATATCTGCGGTTGATGATGAAACTCGGTACGCCGTTGATCCCGAGTCTTCGCGCCAGGTCATCCTCGGCGACAATCTTGTCACTGTCGCGGCCGCTTTCGAGGAATTCCAGAACCTCTTCGCGGTCGAGGCCCGCGCTTTCTCCGATCCCG
This sequence comes from Alphaproteobacteria bacterium, assembly GCA_964291215.2. Taxonomy (GTDB): domain Bacteria; phylum Pseudomonadota; class Alphaproteobacteria; order MPNO01; family UBA830; genus JAJEBT01. The sequence goes on from OZ219790.1 coordinate 57,019, forward strand.
GCGAGCTCGGCCCTGTCGCCGATGTCCCGCCCGACTGAGAAATAGGCATGGAACAGCGCCTCGACAACCCGCGTCTGCAGGTCGAAAGCGGCGGCGAACCGAATGAGACGATGTGAATTCAATGTGTTTGGAATTCTGTTTATACGATTGAAATGGAATTCTATTCCTTCTTTATGCCCGGCCTCTTCGAGGGTCTGGAAAAGCGGGCGGGCCTTGTCCTTGCTGCCGAATTTGCAGACCGTGTAGAGATCTCGCTCCATGCCGGCCTCCGACATGTCCGGATTGAGCTGGAAGGCCCGCCACCCGACCCGAAGATCATCCTGCGGGGACAGTTCGAGCGCGCGGCTGAAGCGCCGCTTGCCCACGTAACACCACGGGCAGATGGTATCGATGACGATGTCGACGATCATCCCCGCCTCGCAGCTTTCATCGCCCTCCGGCGCCGTCCGGCGTACTGGCCTCGAGGTAGTGAAGCCCGAACAGATTTTCGGAATCGGTCCAGCATTTGCGGAATGCGAACCCGGCGCGGGTGCAAAGCCGCCGGAACTGCTGAATTGTGAACTTGTACGAGTTCTCGGTATGTATGTATTCGCCGGCATTGAAGAAGAACTCATTCGGGCCCACGGACGCACTTTGGTCGCGCTTGCTGATCAAACGCATTTCTATCTTGCCGTCCTTTTCGAGATAAGGGGCGTGATGGTCGAAACCGTCGACATCAAAGCTGCCGTCAAGTTCAGCGTTGATGCGATTGAGCAGGTTGAGATTGAATTTGGCCGTGACGCCGTCGGTATCGTTGTAGGCCGCATAGAGCGTGTCCGGGTTCTTCTTGAGGTCGGTCCCGATCAGGAGGCCGCCGTCGCCCCCGAGCATCGTCCTGATGCGCCGCAGCAGGGCGAGTGATTCCTCCGGATGGAAATTGCCTATCGTCGAACCGGGAAAGAAAGCGACGCGCTGCGCCCCGGGCCGGTTTTCCGGATTGGGGATGTCGAACTTGCGGGTGAAGTCCGCGCACACCGCAAGTACGGACACCTCTGGATAGTCGCGCGCCAGGGCTTCGGCGCTTTCGACAAGGAACTCTCTCGAGATGTCGACAGCTGTGTACTGCGCAAGGTCCGGGATGGCATCGAGCAGCATCCTGATCTTGATGCTCGCGCCGCTCCCAAGCTCGATGAGATGGGCTCCGGGGCCGATCAGGCGGGAAATGTGTTCGGCATTGTCCCTGAGAAGCCCGATTTCAGTGCGGGTCGGATAGTAGGCGTCAAGCTCGCAGATCCGATCAAAAAGCCGCGAACCGCGTTCGTCGTAGAAGAACTTGCAGGGCAGGCTTTTGGGACTGTCGGAAAGGCCGGAGATCACCGCGGACTCGAAATCATCGATCCGGTGATCGCAATCAATGACCTGAACTGCACTTTGAGAATTGTTATACAAACCGTTGTTTCCCTGATAGTTTCAACCTTTAGAGTGCCGAGTTTTCGATATGTCGAAGAGAGTGCGAACGCGGTTTCGCCGTTATCCCCTCCTGACGGGGCCGTGCTGCAGCAGCTTAGGCGGTAGCAAAAGACATGACAACCGCCCGCCTTGCAACAGGGCTTCTCCACGGCGAATGACCGCTGAACGGGGCACAAATTTCCGCATTCTTGCCAGGTTTTCCGGCTGCGGCGACCCGTGGACGGCCCCGCGGCCAGAAAACCCGGCAGGCTGTGCAACCTCGCTCCATCAGCAGTCGGCAAGATCGAATGCAGCGTGGGAAAGTCCTGCTCCACGGCGAACCCGTAACTCTCTGGCACCGCAGTCGACAGCCTTTTTCGGGCCAATGAGGGTTTGTCCGTTGCCGCAAACGGTGCGCGCGTCCCGTGATCATGATGACGCGCGCGGTCTCCGGGCTCGTGGCCGACTTCCGGCCGGTTCTTTCGCCTCAGCCTCCGTATCTGCTGCGGGCGGTGACAAATGTCAGGCAGGCGGCGGCCACGAACAGGCCGCAGATCCAGAACACCCAGCTGCCGTTGAACGTGTCCATGGCGAAGCCGAGAATCAGTGGAATGAGGGCGCCTCCCAGGTTCGAGCCGGTGGACGCGAAACCCATGACCTTGCCCATGGAACCTGGCGGAGTTACGGAACGCAGCAGCAGATCCCGCGACGGGATCAGCAGCCCGATCAGGTATCCAGATGCTGCGAGGAGCAGGGCAAGGGCGATTCCGCTGACGTTCTGCCATCCCAGGAACCAGATGATCGCAGCCGCGGGCACCAGCGTCGCGAGCGCGGTGGTGATTCGCGGCCCGAACCGGTCGGCCACGAAGCCGCCGGAGAGAATCCCGAGAACGGATCCGATGGTGAACGTGGTCAGTGCTGTCGCAGCAATGATTGCTGGCGTGCCGTAAAGATCGCCGAGCGCCGCCACGAGGAAGCTCCGGATGCCCCCGTTTCCCATTTGGTGCAGCACGAAATAGAGGAAGCACATCAGCACGGGCACCGACAGGAGCAGGCGCAGACCGCTTGTCGTCGACATCTTCGGCGTCGGAGATTGGGTCGCGGCGTTATCGCCGGTATCGCTGTCGCGGAGCGCGGCACTCTGGGTGAGCAGGAAGAGCGCCGCCACGAGACCGATGATCCCGATCAGCAGAAAGGCCGCCCGCCAGTGCCACAGCGCGGCAATCCCGGTCATGAACACTGGCGCCACAGCGAAGCCGATGTAGCCGGTAGCCGAGTGAATGGAAAAGGCGCGGCCCATCCGGCTCTCGCTGACCCGTGACGACAGGATGGCGTAATCTGCGGGATGGAAGACAGTGTGACCGATGCCGGCGAGGGCGGCGAGAACAAGGAGTTGCCAGTAGGCGGTCGCCAACCCGAACAGGCCGATCGCCACGGCCTCGAGCGCGAGTCCGCCGATCAGGACCGACCGCGCACCCACACGGTCGACAATGAAACCGACCGGCGTCTGCACGATGAAGGTGGCGGTCGCAAACACCGTGGTCACGAGGGCGATCCTCGTATAGGCGAGATCGCCGGACAGGCCGAACGCCTGAATCAGAATCAGGTACATTGGCGGGATCACCTGCCAGTAGGCATGACTCATCAGGTGCGGAAAACACACCAGGCTGATAATCCGTGCATCGCGGCCGAAGGCACCCGAAATCTGCGTCAACTGCTTACCTTTCCGTCTGTGCTGACAGGATAACCGGAACCGTCAAAAGCCCGCAATGCGCGTTTCGCTGTCTTGCCCGGGCAGTGCGGTATTTCCCGGCTGCCGTTTGCAGTGTAATTTGTTCGCGCACGGATCGAACTCGGGAACCGCGGGTCACAAAGGGGATAACACCATGGCTACAAACAAGTACGGCAAGGAGGCCGCCGAAGGCGTGATTGCGCTGCGCGAGGCATGGCACACGAAGGATCATCCATTTTACATGGACTTCTTCCACGGCAAAATTGGTCTTGAGCCCATGGCCAGGCTGATGGCTCAGCACTATCAGCATGTCAGGCGGGTGTTGCCGAGCCTTGGAATCCTCTATTACAAGGGTCCGCCGGAAGCCCGCGAATTCGTGCTCGAGAACCTGGCTGAAGAAGAGGGGATGATTGCCGGACCGGGAGAGGACCGGGAGCCCCATGACCACATGGAACTGATATTCCGTTTCTGCAGAGCGGCGGGAATGACTGATGAAGAGGTTAAGGCAACCGAACAGCTCCCCGCGTGGCGAGCCCGCTCCTATTTCTATCTCAACACGGTGCAGGACATGCCGATCGGCGTGGTCCTGGCGATGCAGAGCACGCAGGAAGGGCAGCAGCCGGCGATTAACGGCGAGCGGACGCTGCCAGCGTTCGAGAAATACCATGGCTATGGCCCCGGCGCGCCCGAGATCGAGTTCTTCACCGAACATCACGTTGCCGACGCTGACCATTCGAGCCGTCAGCTCCAGCTGGTCGAGGAACTGATCACCTCTCCGGAACTGCGCGACCAGGCGCTTGAAGTGGCCGAGACCCAGGTCAAGACACGCTGGGCCGGAATGAACGACATCTACCGGACGGCGGTCCTCGGAGAACGCGATCCGCTGCCGGCGGCGGTTGCCGCCTGAGCGCCGGGCGCCCGACCGGGCGTTCTGTCAGCCGTCGAGATAGAGGAGCGTTTCCGGCATGGTGCCGCCGGCGGGGAAACCGCCGTCGGTCGTGGAAGCGCGCTCCAGATCTATCCTCGTGATGTCGCCGTTGGCGAGCGCGACGAGCGCGTGGCGCCCATCGGGTTCGGGAAGAGCATGGAACGGTTCCGCGGGCACCTCGACCACCCTTCGGGATGTCAGGTCGCCGCTATCGAGCAGTTCCACGTAGCCGCGGTCGCCCGGCTCGTCGTAGGTCGTCACGATCAGCAGCCGACCGTCGCCGCTGTTGAACGGCCAGCCCGGCACGCCGGCAAGAGGGACCGACTGCACTACCTCCCGGGACGACAGTTCGACAACATGGAGCAGCGGCCGGTGAAAATCTCCGACATAGAGCTTCGTGCCGTCGGCTGACACGCGAATCGCCTGCGCCCCGACCGGCACCGGAATGCGGCCGACAATCCGCCGCGCTGCTACGTCAACCTCGACAACGACAGGATATTCCTTGGCCGAAAACCACACGGTAGCGCCGTCGGGCGACGCCGCGAGAAAATGCCCGGGAACCTCAAGCCAGATCGAGTGCTCGATCTCCCGGCTCACGGGATCAATGACAAGAACGCAGCGGTTGTGGTCGACCGTCACCCAGATGCAGCCTGCGGGATCGGTCATCATCGCGTGTGGCCCGCGATAGAGGCCGAGATCCACATGCCCGTCAAACGCCATGTTTTCCAGATCGACGACGCCGAGCCGGTTGTCCGGTGTGTTGAGGCCGTAATCCCTGTCCCCATAGAGCGAGACGAATGCGTGCTTGCGGTCTGCGGTTAGCGCGATCTCGTGGGGCTTGGCGACATCCTTTTCTCCGACCGGGACGACGGCCAGCGTCTCACCGTTCGTCGCGTCGAATGCGGTCAGGCTGACGTTTTCCTTGACCGTGGCAAGGATGATTCCGGGGCCTTCGCTCATGGTGATACCTCCCGCCGTCGATCTCGGGGAGTGGCGGATGGGGTGGGATTCGAACCCACGAGACGCGCAAACGCCTGCTGGTTTTCAAGACCAGTGCCTTCAACCGCTCGGCCACCCATCCTGCGGCGGAGGACTCCTAGCAGATGTCGGGCAGTGGCGGAACCCAAGAATATTCGGGGAAGCCAGGCTCGTCTTGCTGATCACCGACCCCGTTCATGACGTTCGGGCACGATGATTCCGCGGTCCCTGACGGTTATCGGAGCGGCACTTTCTATCCCATCGTGCCCGGGAGCCACGTCGCGAGGCCCGGAACCGCGACCAGAGTCGCGATCAGCAGTACTTCGGCCACGACGAAGGGCAGAACACCGGAGTAGATTCGCGACAGCGGCACGTCGGGCGCCATGCCCTTGATGATGAAGACGTTCATTCCGACCGGCGGAGTGATCAGCCCGAGCTCGACCACCATGACGACGATGACGCCGAACCAGATCGGGTCAAACCCGAGCTGCAGCACGATCGGGAAGAAAATCGGGATCGTCAGCAGGATCATCGCGAGCGAGTCGAGCGCGCAGCCCAGAAGCAGGTAGATCAGCAGGATTACCGCGATCGTCAGAAGCGGCCCGGCACCCAGACCGCCCACCCAACCGCCCAGCGCATCCGCAAGCCCGCCCAGAGTGAGAAACTTGTTCAGGAGAATGGCGCCGATCAGGATCGTGAAGATCATCGCCGTGGTCCGGGTCGTCTCAAGCAGACAGGAACCCAGCCGCTTCCCGGCGAAGATCCCGAGCCAGATATAGATCGCATGGGCGGCGAGGATTCCGGCATAGGCGAGATATCCGACCCAGCCGGGCCAACCCGTGGGCTCGACGCCCGTCGACAGGTTGATGACCACGGCGACGAGCAACACCAGCAGCGAGGCGACGAGCAGCAGATTTGCCCCACGCAACAGCCGTTTGCGGTGCACCGGCGCGTCGCGGGTCCAGGTGTTGACCGCGAGATCGAATGCCCCCATTGCGCCGATCCCGGCGGCTTCGGTCGGCGTAAACGCGCCGGTATAGATGCCGCCCATCACCAGGACGAACAGCACGATGGTCGCCCATACATCCCTGATCGCGGCCAGTTTCCTGCGCGTCGAGGCCCGTTCGCCCGGTGGACCCATCTCGGCGTTGCGGTGCGCGATGATCGATACCGTCGCCATGAAGACGATTACGGTCAGAATGCCGGGGATGATGCCCGCGGCGAAAAGCTGGCCGATATCCGACTCGGTCAGGATGCCGTAGAGCACCAGGATGACGCTCGGCGGGATCAGGATCCCGATGGTGCCGCCGGCGGCAATCGCACCCGTCGCCAGCCGCTCGTCGTAGCGGTACCGGCGCATCTCGGGCAGCGCGACCTGGCTCATCGTCGCCGCCGTGGCGAGACTGGACCCGCAGATCGCGGCGAACGCTCCGCAGCCGCCGATCGTCGCGAGCGCCAGACCGCCGCGCCGGTGCCCCAGCCACGTGTTGCACGACCTGTAGAGGTTCTTCGACAGCCCGGAGCCGGTGGCGAAGAAACCCATCAGGACGAACAACGGGACCACGCTCAGTTCGTTGGTGATCACCGTTTCATAGACGGTAAGTCCGAGCAGCGACAGCGACGGCCCCACGCCGATCAGCAGGACCGCGCCGACGGTGCCGATCGCACCCATCGCGAAGCCGATCGGCATGCCCATGGCGAGCAGCACGAACATCGCGGCGAGGCCAACGAGGTTCAGGACGATGGGGTCCATCGCGGGCGAGCGGAGTCCGGATCAGCCGGCGTTGACGCCGGCCGGAGGATCGGGCTCGGCCGGAGCCTCCAGCCCGGCGGCGATACGGATCGCCCGGAGCCACTGGATTGCGAGCGCGGCAAGCATGACCAGCGAGCACAGCACCATGACCGTGGTCACGGGCCATAGCGGTATTTCCCAGATCTGGGTCAGGTCGCCCTTGCCGCGCTGAGCCGCCGCCTGCTCGCCCAGACGCCAGCAGATCAACGCTACGAAAACGAGCGACACCGCATAGGTAACCCCGTCGAACGCCGCTCGCCAGCGTGGCGGGAGGTGGGAGATGACGATGTCGACCCGGGTGTGGCCGCGCAGAAAGGTGGTCAGGCCGATTGCCAGAAAGACCGTCAGCCCCATGATCAGTTCGGTGACCTCGACCTTGGCCGAAATCGGTGCGGACAGCAGCTCCCGGCCCAGTACGTCGACGAACGTAAGGAGCGCCATCAGTCCGAGCATCACCGCACCGAGCCAGGCGAGGCGGGACGAGGCCCGTCCGGTCAGTGCGGCAAACCGGCCCGGCGAGGGTCCGGTCACGAAACCGGCGCCATTGCGGACGACGGCTAGCGGATGGACTTTACCGTGGCCTTCAGATCGGCCAGCAGCGCCTCGCCGTCATAACCTGCCTTGTTCATCTTGGCGAGATACTCGGCGACGATCTTGTCGGTCCTCGCCGACCACTTCTTGAACTCCGCGGGCGTGATCTGTTCGATCGTGTTGCCATTGTCCTCGGCGATCTTCTTCCCGATCTTGTCGCCCGCGTCCCAGTGCTTCCCGATCAGCTTGGCACCGGCGCGGCCTCCCGCTTTGTTCAGCGCGTCCTGCGCGTTCTTGCTCAGCGAAGCCCATTTCTTCTTGTTCATCGTCAGAAAGAAGGGAACCGTGTACAGTCCGCCGGGCACCTGGAGGTGATGCGTGACGAGTTTCTCCAGGCGGAACCCCCTGATCGCCTCGAACGGGAAGAACGCGCCCGCGGTGGTTCCGCGGAGCAGGCTTTCATGCGCCTTGGTCGCCGGCATCGCGACCGGAACCGCGCCCAGCTGCTTGGCGAGAAAGATGCCGCCCCCACCAACCCGGAGCTTCACCCCCTGGAGGTCTTCGAGCGTGGCGACCCTCTTCTTGGTGTGGAGTATGCCCGGCCCGTGAACCCATACCGTGAGCAGGTGGGTGTCCGCGAACTCCTTCGCGGCCAGGCCATTCTTCTCGTACCACATCCAGGCGGCCTGACTGCCCAGCTCGGCGCTCGGCGACAGGAAGGGCATCTCCCACAGGCGCAGCGCGACGAAACGGCCCGGGGTATAGGCGGGCACGCCCCAGGCGACATCGCGTATGCCGTTGACCGCGAGGTCGTACTGCCCGGGCGGCTTGGCGAGCGCCGTCTTGTCGACCGTCAGCTTCAGCGTCCCGCCGGATGCCTTTTCTGCCGAGGCGGCCCAATCGGCGAGCGTGTTGGTCATGTGATGTACCGACGGCACCCAGTTGGCGATCCGAACGGTTTCCGCCTGGGCCGTAACCGATCCGAAGGCGGTCGCGGCGACGAGGGCCCCGGCGGCGAGATATTTTAACGTTCCAGACATGACGACTCCCTTCATTCGTTGAGATTCGATTTGCGCGTCCCCGTCATGACAGCCGAATGTGTTCGGCCGTGTTCGAAAGCCTGACGCCGCGGCGCCAATGCAGCGCGTGGGCGGTAGGCGGCCTCAAACCGTCATCTGCGAGCCAGAGGCGCCACAGCAGTCGCTTCCGCTCCTGCTCCGGCCAGTCCTCGTATTCGTTTCGGGTGTGCAGTATGACGAAGTTGTTGAGAAACTGGATGTCGCCGACCTCGAAATCGAGTTCGTAACGGTTTTCCTCCGCGAGATCCTCGGCCACGCGCAAGGCCTCGTGCTGCATGTCGGTCAGAGGCGTCGTCCCGGGCAGGTCGTGGCCCTTCAGGATGTGCGCCGGCCCGAACGAGGTGCACAGATAGCCATCCAGGAAATTGAACACCGGACTCTCGTAGTAGGCCGATTCCCCGGCGTCGACCTCGCCGTGCTTGGACCAGCAGAAGGGCTTCGTCAGCATCGGTACGAGATCGGGCCGGCGCGCCAGCAGGTCGTTGTAGACCGCGACCGAACTCGCGATCTTGGACGTGCCTCCCGACTTCGAGGGGCGCAGGCACAACAGCCCGACGACGGTGCATTGGTCGCAGTGATAATCCATCGTCGCGCGCGTCTGATAACCCCGCACCTCCGGATCCCGGTAGTCCTTGCCCAGGTCCGTCACGTGCCCGATCAGATCGCCTTGCGGGTTGTTCGACAAGGGTTTGCCGAGCTGCCGCCCAATCGCCCAGTAGGCGATCGCCACATCGATGGGCTCCATGTTCCCGACCGGCAGGCCGCGCAGCATGATCACGCCGGCACCGTCTTTAAGCTCCCGGCGGATGTGGGGGAGCCTGTCCGCGAACCGGCCGAGGTCGAAGGCATCCGGGGGAATGTCGATGAGTCTGTCGGGGTCTTCTCCGACGACCGCCCTGGCCGTGCGGCACATCGCGAACAGCCCCTCGATCTCCCCGTCATCCAGATGCAGGAACCACCCGGTTCGCTCGGCCAGCTCGCTACCCCGCCATTCGGACGGGTCCGAGACCGGCTGTCCGAGCCGGGCGACGCCTCGTCGCCTTTCTATCTGGCCCTGCATGATTTCCGCGTCTCCGAGCATGGGTATTTCGAAAGATGCCATATAATATTTCGTTGTCCGGGCCGAGTCAAATTCGCGAGATATCTTGCGACAAGTCATCAAGAAAAACCATTCTGTTTGAACCACATGACGAATGACGGCCTAAAATAATACATCCCCACTTCCAGTCTGAAGTGCAACATCCGGCCCTCATCTCCGTTCGGGCTACGCCCTCACTGCGATGAGGGCCGGATGTTGCACAAATTTTCCCCCTCTGCCCCTCTCGATTCCGCCTGGGAACAGCTTCAGTTCCTTCAACATCGAGTTTATGCAACGCCTTTGTCGGCTTCAAGCCACTATTTCGTCGTCTGTCGCTAACAAGCGATATGTCCGGTGGATGTAACATGCGATCTGTCCGGTTCAGATGCTTCAAAAATGAGGAAGCCGATGAAAGAGTGTTACAGGAATTACGGATTATGAAGTTTGAAGAGTTGTATTCACGAAGGCGGGCGAAGCAGTTGAGCCAGTAGCAGGCCGCCGAGATTCTTGGTGTATCGGTGCGTCGCTGGGAGGAGAGGCGGAAGGAGCGGAAGGTCTTTATGGCAAGCGCCTTGGCCGTCTGGCTGGCAACCGCGTTCCGGTCGATACAGTGACGGAGGTTCTGGAGTTGTTCGACACCCGGGACTACACGGCCAGGCATTTCCACGAGAAGCTGGTCAAGGACCACGGGTTCACGCACAGCTACAACTGGGTGCGCCTGACGCTTCAGGCCAACGGCCGGACCAGAGCGGGTGCGCATCGCCGCAAGCGTGCTCCGGGCGGGCATGATGGTGCGGCTCCACTCACGAATGGGCGCCCGGACAGTCGTGGGATCTGACCATGCCACCAGCGAGATCTGCTCGGCCTTCTTCGTCCCCGAAGAGGGCACGATGAGCACCTTTCAGCGCATCCAGGTTGAGGCCAAGGTTCTGTTCGCTTTACGCCGATCGGGGGTCGCACACACGCCGGAAGCCGGCGGCAAGGTCGACAAGGACAAGCTGACCCAGGTGGGCCGGGCGCTCCGCATTGAACTGATTCCCGCCTATTCGCCTGAGGGCCGCTCGGAGCGCATGTTCGGCACACTGCAGAAGCGTCTGCCGCAGGAATTGCGTACACAGGGCATCGAGACGATGGACGAAGCCAATCTCTTTCTCAAGGATGTCTTCCTGCCCGATCACAACACCCGGTTCATGTGCAAGCCGGAAGGTATCTACTCACCCCTAGTTGGTTTCTGATTGGTCGTAGTGCTCGTTGATGATGTCTGCGGCTTTTCCGTCGAGGACGATCTGGGTTGCGACGTGATGATTGTAGCCGAGTGCCGCCATGGAGGTGAGGTAGCTTGAGCCCCGGCACCATGCTTTTGCGTGGAGCGGGTAACTGCTCACCCCCTGGTTCCGGCTTGATGTCGGGGTAGAGCAACGAACGGGTTTTCGTGGAGATTTGACACTGCAGGCCGATTCGTTTAGTGGTGGTAATCGAGAACGACGGGGACCGCCAGTGGGCTACTTTGGATCGAAGGCGACGAGCGGGCTGTGCCAGCTGCTTCCGGGGCTCCAGCCCCCGCATGATCTGTATGTGGAAACGCATCTCGGAGGCGGCGCGCTGATGAAGCGCAAGGCCGGGTGATGGCGACGGGCGGCGCGCGAGGAGTTCGAAGCGGCCAAGGCGCTGCGTGCGGCCGGCAAGGTGCCGAAAGAGGCCGTGATCCGCGTCTTCGTCATCCTGCTCGACATCCTCATCGTCGTCCTTCTGGAGAAGACCACGCACGAGCCGGAACTCCGGTCTGCCGCCGTCACAGACGGACAAGAGCGTGCCGGGAGCAAGGGCCCGAAGCCAAACCGGCAGATGGGCGACAACCTGCGCAAGACTATCGTCGAGGAGACGGTCGCGGCCTGCGACGCCTGCGGCGCCGACATCGACGGCCCCGTCGATCGGGAGCGCCGCGTCCTCTATGACATCGTGTTCGAGGTCGTCGAGCGCCGCGTCGACGTCGAGGAATGCCCGAAGTGCAAGGCCCGAACCAAGGGCCGGTTCCCCGACAACATCCCGTGCAGTACGGCATCGACATCCAAGCCCTCGTCATCAACCTGCTGGTCGCCCAGATGCTGTCCCTGCGCCGTCGCGCTCGTGCAGGCGATCTCCGGCATCAAGCTCTCCGAGGCCTCGGCTATGCTTTCACGATGTGTCATGGGAGGAGGCCGCCGTGGCGCACCTCCTGCAACGCCCGATGTCGATGATTTCGGATCAACAGTAAGTGGCTCCATGTCGTGGGACCCTGACGTGCAAGTTCCCGCACCGCAAGCGCGGGCAAGAGATCGGCCCGTGCTACAAGGGCGTCCTGGGCCTCGTACATGGGCCAGTGTAGCCACCAGTTGTGCGGCAGCCACCTGCTGCGCGAACTGACCTTTGTCGTCGAGGCTACCGCTGGGCGCGACTGATGAAGAGCCTGCTCCGCGAGGTCTGCCACAAGATCAACAAGAGCGCATCCAAGACCCTGAACGACGCCGGGCGCAAGCGCTACCGCACCATCAGGGCGCCAGGGAACTGCCCGATATCCCGCCGCCGCCGAAAGGAAAACGTGGACGCAAGTCCGACGCGCACAACCTGCACGAACGTCTCGTGAAACACGAAAACCTGCGCTTCACAGACGACCCCGATGTCAGCTTCACCAACAATGCCGGAGAACAGAAGATCAGGATGGCAAAGGTCAAGGTGTCCGGATGCTTCCGCTCCACGCAAAAGTATGGTGCCGGGGCTCAAGCTACCTCACCTCCATGGCCGCACTCGGCTACAATCATCACGTCGCAACCCAGATCGCCCTTGACGGAAAAGTCGCAGACATCATCAACGAGCACTACGACCAATCAGAACCCAACTAGGGGTGAGTAGATACAATTTATTTTAGCGAGAACCCTTACCTGAACCGGCGGAGACGCCCCTGTGGTGAGCTCCGTGGAGCTTTGGCTGCACATGCGGCCTTGACGGAACAGAGTTCCGGCCAGCCAAGCCGCGCCAGTGACTTGGCATAACGGCAAAGTCGAATGTCTACTCTTGTGCCGGCAATCGCCTGTGCAACTCAAGCCCTTGCATAAGAATCGTGTTGGCATGGTTGAAATTCTCAGGCTACCCCTGAAGCTGGTACGCCCATTTCTCGCCGTGAAAAAGATTACTCCGAAAACGGTAGGCGATGATGAGCAAAGCTGCCGCGATCTCAAAATGCTCCGCAGCGTCATTCCCTAGTAGTCTAACATTATTGGATTGACGGATATAGTGACTTCAGTTTCGTCCGGGCATCCTTCGTCGTGAAACGCCAGTCGACAGTGACATCGGCCGCATTGCGGCGCTCGACCCACGCCATGGTCTCCCGCAGCATGGTGTCGCGGTCGGGAATGCGTCGCCGAAGGCATTGCCGCGACAGCGCACCGATCTCGATCTCGGCCATGTTGAGCCAGCTTCCGTGCTTCGGCGTATAGCGAAACTCGAACCGCTTTCGCACCCGCCTCCTCGGGCTCGAAGGCTTCATACAGCGACTGTGCGTGTTCAGATTGTCCAGCAAGATCTTCCTGTCGGGGGAATGGTCGTCGGCAAGCTCCTGGATGAAGTGCGCCCAGTCCCGCGACGGTCGGTGACTTTCACCGTGCGCCAGTTCTCGTTGGGCGCAAAGGCCATGAAGAGGTTGGCCGTGCCGTTGCGCTCATATTCATAGTCGACCACCTCCGGCTGACCGGGGGATGCGGGTTTCCTGCTGCCGGCTGGTCTCAGCACCTCGTCCCTGGCAAAGTCCCGCTGATAAATGTCAAGCACATCCTCCATCGCCGCCACGAGCTGTGCGCTCCGGTGCGGTGGAATGCACCAGTACTGCTTCAGCCACGGCTTGATCTCCTTTTTTTTAGCGTCTTCCTGACCGTCTCTTCCGAAATGCTCTCGACGATCTCCACCAGACGGCCGGCAAGCAGCGTCCACAGCCCTCGGGCGGGGACGAGCAGGCCAGAGCGACCAGCTTCGCCTCCATCGCCCCGTCCAGCCGTTTCGGCCGACGGTTCACCTGCTCCTTGCGGCTGAGGGCGGCGTCCAACCCCTCCAGGACGCAGCGCTTGCGCAAACGCTCGACCGTCGCCGTGCCGATGCCCAGCCCTTGCGCAATGTCGGCATCGACAGACCGAGCGCCGTCGCGCCCCTCGTCGGCCAACATCAGGATTTGTGCCCGGCGCCGACGCCAGGCGGCCCCGGTGCCGTCGACGATCGCCTTCAGATCCTGGCGCTTCTGCGCTGAAAGGGTCACGCGGTAGAGCTTCCTGCCCCGAGAGTTGGCCATATGCGCCGCTCCTGTCATTGCGCCGAAGACCTGCGGGCATGCCCGTTGTCCGGACCTGCACATGGGGCTGCGGCTGCCTGCCTGTTCGGCATCTGCCCGTGTGGATGGCACTGTCCGGATTCCAACGAACGCCGACACGGAAATACTACCCACAAAAAACCATCAATACAATGCCGGTGGACTACTAGAACCTTTCGTGCGAGAGTAGGTTGGTCGCCGTTCCGGAGGTTGAGATGATCGAAATGATAGGTAAATGGTATCTACTCACCCCTTGTTGGGTTCTGATTCATAGTGCTCGTTGATGATGTCTGCGGCTTTTCCGTCGAGGGCGATCTGGGTGGCGACGAGTGGGTTGTAGCCGAGTGCGGCCATGGAGGTGAGGTAGCTTGAGCCCCGGCACCATGCTTTTGCGTGGAGCGGAAGCATCCGGACACCTTGACCTTTGCCATCCTGATTTTCTATTCTCCGGCATTGTTGGTGAAGCTGACGTTGGGGTCGTCTGTGAAGCGCAGGTTTTCGTGTTTCACGAGACGTTCGTGCAGGTTGTGCGCGTCGGACTTGCGTCCACGTTTTCCTTTCGTCGGGATGTCGGGCAGTTCCCTGGCGCCCTGATGGTGCGGTAGCGCTTGCGCCCGGCGTCGTTCAGGGTTTTTGGATGCGCTCTTGTTGACCTTGTGGCAGACCTCGCGAAGCAGGCTCTTCATCAGTCGCGCGGTAGCCTCGACGACAAAGGTCAGTTCGCGCAGCAGGTGGCTGCCGCACAACTGGTGGCTACACTGGCCCATGTACGAGGCCCAGGACGCCCTTGTAGCACGGGCCGATCTCTTGCCCGCGCTTGCGGTGCGGGAACTTGCACGTCAGGGTCCCACGACATGGAGCCACTTACTGTTGATCCGAAATCGTCGACATCGGGCGTTGCAGGAGGTGCGCCACGGCGGCCTCCTCCCATGACGCATCGTGAAAGCATAGCCGAGGCAGGTTGCCTCGGAGAGCTTGATGCCGGAGATCGCCTGCACGAACGCGACGGCACGGCGCAGGGATAGCATCTGGGCGACCAGCAGGTTGATGACGAGGGCCTGGATGCCGTACTGCACGGGATGTTGTCGGGGAACCGGCCCTTGCACTTCGGGCATTCCTCGGCGCGGCGCTCGACGACCTCGAACACGATGTCATAGAGGACGCGGCGCTCCCGATCGACGGGGCCGTCGATGTCAGCGCCGCAGGCGTCGCAGGCCGCAACTGTTTCCTCGACGATGGTCTTGCGCAGGTTGTCGCCCATCTGCCGGTTCGGCTTCGGGCCCTTGCCGTTGCTTCCGGCACGCTCTTGTCCGTCTGTGACGGCGGCAGACCGGAGTTCCGGCTCGTGCGTGGTCTTCTCCAGAAGGACGACGATGAGGATGTCGAGCAGGATGACGAGGACGCGGATCACGGCCTCTTCCGCCACCTTGCCGGCAGCGCCGCGGTCTTGGCCGCTTCGAACTCCTCGCGCGCCGCCCGTCGCCATCACCCGGCCTTGCGCTTCATCAGCGCGCCGCCTCCGAGATGCGTTTCCACATACAGATCATGCGGAGGCTGGAGCCCCGGAAGCAGCTGGCACAGCCCGCTCGTCGCCTTCGATCCAAAGTAGCCCACTGGCGGTCCCCGTCGTTCTCGATGACCACCACTAAGCGAATCGGCATGCAGTGTCAAATCTCCACGAAACCCCGTTTGTTGCTCTACCCCGACATCAAGCCGGAACCAGGGGGTGAGCAGTTACGGTAAATGTACCGTCGCGATAGTACCTGTTCCAGAAGTGCGCCAACTGTGGTTCGAACGATTTCTCGGTGATCAGATGGACATCTGCCCACTGTCGCGCGATCGCGACAATGGCAGCTACATCGCCGCGTTTGTTAAGCGCCTCGGATTCGAACAGGCTCCACAGAAACGAGAAATGCTTGACAGCTTCTCGCTCTTCCTGAGAAAGTGCGGGAAAATCCGGCGCATACCTTTCAAGCCAATCCATCGGGGTCATTGCAGCCAGTCGATCTTGTCCTGGCGCTGCTTGATGTCTTCGACCCAGCTCCGCAGCGTCGTGATCTCATTCTGAACGGCGTCGGGTTTCGGCAGCGGCGGATTAAGGGCATCCGCCGAACTGTGCAACAGCGTCGAACAACGCCCGTATGCCTGGCGCATCCCGGTACAGTCATCCATCATCAACGTCGTGACCTTGGCCAAACCTTTGGTCTCCACTTTGTTCGACAGGCGCTTGATGACCGGCCCGACAGCTTCCTCGACGGCACGCTCCCAAGTCCAGCGCAAGCGTTTTTGCAGCGCGTCCACCGTTCTTTCCCATTTGTCGTGATCGCCGTTCTCATACAGGCCCTTCTCATTATCGAGCTGCTTCTGCATGCCCTCAATAACCTTCTCGATCGGCTGGGCACGCGCGGGCGGGTCCTGCTGGACAAATCCAACGTAATCGTCGGTCCGGGTGACAGAGCGAAAAGCCACATGAGTACCCTTGTCGCGGCATGCTTGGTCGAGCAGGAAGAGGAAGGCGATATCGTGCGTCAGCACGATGATCTGCCGGTGTTTCCCTTCGTCGGCCAGCCGTTCCGCTACCGCATCGCGGTGCATGTGATCAAGCGACGATACCGGGTCGTCGAACACGATCGCGGAGCGACTTTCGGTCGTCGCGAGTTCGGCCAGGAACGCCGCCAGCGCGACGCAACGATGTTCCCCCTCGCTCAGAATCTCGCCGACACGGGCGTCCGGCTTGCGGATCAGGCTGACACGAAAATGCGGAACGCCATAACTCGTCTTCTCCTTGCGCAGCTCGATCGCCAGCCCGGCGACGCCGAACTTGTCGATCTCTTTCGAGAACTGGGCGCGCAGCGCGTTTGTGACGAGCTGCTCGGCGAGCTCACCGCTCTTTGTCGTGATCCGGTTCGTCGTGGTGTCTTTCGACACGGCATCGAGCACGGCGCGCTTCTTCCGGCGACCAATCTCTGCGATGACATCTTCCTGTATCACTACCAGCCATTCGCGGTCGGCCAACTCTTCGAACTCTGCGCGCATCTGCTTATGTTCTTCGGACTCGTCCTCCGCACGCAACGCGCTGATTCGTGCCAATAGAGCGGCGCTGTGCACTGCGATAAGTTCGGAGGGCCACGCCTCGGCCACCGGAAGCGGATCGGCTTCGTCCCCCTTCGTGTGATTGCGTAGGATCTCGCGCAGCCGGCACTTCAGCGTGACGGCAGCCCGGCGGACAGACACCGCAAGCTCACCATCGTTTAACTCGTCGCGGACGAAGGCGACAGCCGCCGGAATATCGCCGGCTGGGACATCGGAATCGACCAGTTTATCCAACGCGGCGCGGTACGCCGCTGCGGCTTGTTCTTCCCTCCGCTTGGTTTCGTCCTTCACGAAACCCTCGAAACGCGCAAGCCGGTCAGCCGCTTCTTCGTCGAGTTCCTGCTGGCACAGCACGCAGTGCGCACCGTCCACAGTCACAGGAAACGGCCTATCCGGGTATGCCTGCTGCTCCGAATAGCTTCGCGCCGCCTCCCAGAGCCCGCGCCACACATCGGAGCCGACATCCGGTAGCGGCTCATCGGCGAAGAGGTCACCGGCGGCAGCCATGGCGGTGGCCTGTGCCGTTCGGTGCGCCTGATACAACGCCGTAAGGCGGCTGGCTTGTGCGTCACTAACCGCCGTGTGTAAAGCCTCAAACGCCGTATTGACCGCGTCGAGCCGGTTCTTCAGTGCCTCGACTTGGCGCACCACCTTGGCAGGGTCGGTGCCCAGGTCGGTTTTCAGCGTGCCAAGCCGCACCTTCTCCTTCTCGTCGAGCGTCGCTAGGTCGCGAACGTCCTGTTCCTTCGTTTCACCGTTGAGTCCCGTGATCAACTTGCCGACCGTCGTATTGTCATGGCATTCCGGCTTCGTGATCGCCTCGGGAGTCTGATGTTTTAGTTCGCGGAGTTCCGCGGTGATGCGCCTCTTGATTATCTGGCAGGCTTCGGCGAGTCGCTCTAACACGCGCATCGGGAACGGCGTATAGGCGACATCGTTCAGCTCATCGACATGCACGTTGGCGGTGCGACTATCGAACACGCTGATCGAGGATAAGAGCGGATCGCCAGGGTCGTCCGCTGTCCAGTTCTCGCTCTTGTTGTGCCCATTGGCGCTGAAGTCGATTACTGCCCTTTGTTGCTCAGTCTTCGTTGCGTAGATATTCGGCAGTATTAGGTCGCCCTTCGGTGGCGTGCGGGCCCGGCAGACCTTCTTCAGAACACGCGCGTAACCGGACTTGCCCGACCCGTTATCACCGTACACGACCGTCAACCCGGCTTTGTCGAAGGTTAGGCGTTCGCCGGCTTTCAGTGCATTGATGTTTTCGGCGTCATGAATGGCCCGAAGATTGACGGCAGTTGTGGCCACCTGGGGATCGGGGATGTGTTCGGCGGCGATGGGAACGCTGCCTTTGCCGTTGCTCTTGCATAGAGCCGTTAGCTCGTCCAGGTCAGCATCTTCCAGCATGTCCTTCGTGCATAGGCGGCGCAGTGCATCGCGCTGCCATGCCGGGCAGTCTTTCGACTAGGCCAAGATATCGGCCAGGGCTAGGGCCTCGCTGGCGATCTCTTTCTGCTGATTTTCTAAGTCTTCGGCTATGTCAGCCATTTCCAATCAACCTGTTTCGAGTTATTGCACGCCCTGAGCTGTCCTGGTGTGCCGCGCTGGCATCGCTTGGAACCCCTAGATCGCTTTGATCTCCTCAAAATCTTCCGCAGTCTTTTCTAGAATTCGCTGAAAGCATTCGTCACAAACCCGCTTGGCTGTAGAATAGGCGCTGCCTAGTTTCGGGATCGATATACAGGTATCTCCGGCGGCGAACAGGGCATGACATCGTGAGCACTTGCTTTGCCGCTGCACGGGTACGCGCTTGGGTCTGCCATTCGCTCCGCCGATTAATGACGGCACAGGCCCTCTAGGCTTCCTTCTGTTCATATTCCGCTTTCGCTTTGTGCACGCGCCGGACGAGCGTTTGGAGCAGGTCATCAAGGTTGTCCAAAACCTGTCTGAACTCCTCAGTACTCGCCTGAGCCCGCTCTTTACCGAGGCGCTTGTTGATTTCGTGATTGACCATCATTAGAGCCGATACGTAGTTTTTATTCCCGGTAGTATTCAGGGACTGGTACTTGTAGGTCAGCTCGGTCCCCGTCATTGAGAGCTCGACATGATTGAGCAGGAGCTTCGCCAAGCGTTGCGCCTGTTCGTAAAGTCGTTTTTTCGCTTCTTCCCATTCGCGCTGCGGTTGGATCAGGAACGGCTCTGATGGAGCACGTTTTCGGACGGCTACGCCTCGCGCTTTCTTGACCATTTCCTCGGCCTGGTCGGGGTCGAGGCCGAAAAGCTTCAGGCGGTCCCGAAAATCCTCGATGATTTGCTGATCCTCGACGGTGGTGAAATCTTCCTCCCACAGCGATTCGACGATCTCACCATGAACGACGAGCCGTTCCTCGGCGGTCAGCCTCGCCGAACCGTCGAGTACCGACTTCGGCACTTCGGGTTCGTCGCCGCCGATGACCTTGTCCCAGAAGGCCTGGTCGTCATTTTCAAATTGTTTGAATTCCTTCAGGCGCTCATCGAGATTCATACCGAGATGCGTCACGATATGGCCGACATTATCGGGATGCATCGGGTCGTTCTGAACGACGACGCGCATGATCCTGCCGACGAACTGGACGTATGGCGCCAAAGTCCTGAACGGCCGGAAGATTGATGCGACGCTCAGCTTCGGGTGGTCGAAGCCCTCACCCAGCATCTGGACCTGGACGATGCAATCCAGCGTTCCGTTCTGAAGCGCGTTGAGGATCGCCGCTTGTTCGTTGTCATTCTGTTTGCTGTGAATGACATCCGCGTTGAATCCGCGCTCCTGGTACAACGACCGGATTTCCCGCGCATGGTTGATCGAGCACGCCACTGCGATCAGTTGATGGCGCGTTCCGCTTTGCCGCAGCTCCTCCAGCTTCTCCAGACTGCTATCGACGATGTGCTGGTTACAGGGACGCGCAAGCGCGACGCCGCGGCTGAACCAGTCTTCTTCCTTGAGTTTGAGAACCTCGTCGAGACTGTAGGTACGGCCGCGCTCGTCGCGAAATCCCAGTTCGATTTCCGAGGGTACGACATAACTCGCCTTCAGGCGCTTGATGTAACCTTTCAGCGTGGCGCTCCTAAACGAGTACCGATAGACCAGTTCGCCATCGATTTCCTGGCGGTCGCTCCGAAAGGGCGTGGCCGTCAGGTGAATGACCTTGGCAGACGGAAAGCGGTCGATGACCTTTTGCCAGCTTGCGGCTGTGCTGTGGTGGGCCTCGTCGACGATGATCATGTCGAAAAAGTCGTCAGGAAACTGTGTGAGCCATTTGTCGACGTTGGTAGCAAGCTGCTGGATATTTGTGATGACGATGTGGGATTTGGTTGCGACCGAGATGTTGCCGGTCTCCAGCGTGCAGGCCAGCGGTCCCGCGACCATCTGGTCTTTGCTAAGCACAGCCGTTTTACGCCAGAAGCATTTCTGGCGGTTAGTTATGTCCATCGCGTCGTAAAGGCCGTTTTTGATCGTCAGGTTGGGCGCGATGACGATAACGCGTCCCTCGGCGAGACCTAGGGGAAGCAGGGCGGCTAGACCGGTCTTGCCGCAGCCGACAGGAATCTGAAGGATCGCCTTGTTCTTACCGGTGCGGAAGAATTCATAGGTGCGCAGATAGCCGTCGTGCTGTGGCTCCCGCAGGAACGCGTTGCCTTCGATGTCGAAATCAAGATTGACGAAGAAGGATTCCAGAGGCTGCTTTGTGCGAACCCAGGCATCCAGCCCTGCCTTCTCGAAAACCCACTTCTTGCCAATTTTCCGGGCCGGGATGCGCCCCTCGCGCGCAAGTGTATAGAGCGCGGTCTTACCCATACCCAAATAGGCTGCCGTTTCGTCGAGGGAGAGCCACCCAGCATTCGATTCCATAGCTGTTCCTTATAGTATTTGATGCTGTATGATAGCAAATGAAAGGTCCTGATACAAGGGCTTCAGGCCGACGGAAGTTTGCCGCCAAGTCAATACAGGAATCCTGGCTTCTGGACCGGCTCCAGGCTCGCCCGCTCTATTGCGCACGACTTGAAAACCTGGTACCGCCGTGACCCGGGTTAGGCGGGACATGTCCCCCGTTCCATAGTGAAGTGCAACACATGATGGGCTGTGGCCATGTGTTTTTAGACGCATGATGTTGCGGAGCGGTAGCGGCGAGAGTTCCTGTACAAGATGAAGGGAGCTTGTTCATGTCCAAAGGCTACCGTCACCTACGAAGAGCGATGCCAGATTGAGGCAGAAGAGCGGTCTTTCACAAGGTACGATTGCTCGGCAGCTGGGCCGTGACCGATCAACAATTTTCCGGGAGATCAAGCGCAACACCGGGGGACGGAGTTACCGTCACAAGCAGGCGCAAAGGATGGCAGAAACGCGCCGCAGGGCCGCCTCGTCTGTTTCTTGGCGGTTGACGCCTCGGGTTGAGGCTCAGAAAAAGCTGCGGGAGGGCCGTGGGTCGGCAACGGATCCATGATCGCATTCATGAAGATCGGAGAGCCGGGGGCGTCTTGTGGAAGAAGCTTCGGCGGCGCGGCAAGAAGCCGAACTGGAAGGGCGGATGCCATTCCGGCCGGGTGGACATTTCCGAGGGAAATTATATACCAAACTCCCATTTTTCCTTGACGCACCGGGCGTAATCCGCCATGATGAGGATAGGGCGAAACACGCCATAAGAGGTTGTTCCGATGGTCAAAAAGGCACCCGGCAAAGCGTTCCGCAAGGGCATCAGCGTGAAGCGGCTGATGACCATGTTCCCGGACGACGAGAAGGCGCGGGAGTGGTTCGAGTCGCACATGTGGCCGGAGGGTCCGTTCTGCCCGCACTGCGGGTCCTACGATGTGCAGCACCCGATCGGGCACAAGACGATGACGCACCGCTGCCGGTCCTGCCCGAAGCGGCCGCAGTTCAGCCTGAGGACCGGCTCGGTCATGGAGGGCTCGAAGCTCGGCTACCGGGATTGGGCGATTGCGCTCTACCTCGTCATGACGAACCTCAAGGGCGTTTCGTCCATGCGCTTGCATCGTGAGCTGGAGATTACGCAGAAGAGCGCGTGGCATCTGGCGCACCGGCTCCGCAAGGCGCTGGAAAACGGAGAGGTTCCGATGTTCCTCGGCCCCGCAGAAGCCGACGAAACTTTCATCGGCGGAAAGCGTAAGAACATGTCGAACGCGAAGCGCAAGGCACTGGCGGAGGCTGGTGCCGGACGCGGGACGGTTGGGAAAGCCGCCGTGGCGGGCGTGAAGGACCGGGACACGAACCAGGTAGCCGCATGGAGGGAACCGACGCCAGCGCGCTCCAGTCCTTCGTGCGGGAGCACGTAGCGCCCGGCGCGACCCTCTATACCGATGAAGCGCCTGCCTACGCTGGAATGCCCGAATATGCCCACGAGGCGGTGAAGTACTCGGCCAAGGAGTTCGTGCGGGGCATGGCCTCAACGAATGGCATGGAGAGCTTCTGGGCAGGCCTCAAGCGCAGCTTTGTCGGGACCTTCCACAAGTTCAGCGAGAAGCATCTCGACCTCTATGTTGCCGAGGCGGCGGGCCGGCACAACATCCGGCCCCTGGACACCGAGGACATGATGGGGCGCACCGCCGCCGGCATGAGAGGCAAGCGGCTGCGGTATCAGGACCTCATCGCAGACAAGGGCCTGCCGTCCGGCGCAAGGCCAGTCGCATGAGAGCCGGGTGGGTGACGGCACGGGCGAACTGCTCCGTTGACGATTGCCTCAACTCCATCATCAAGCGGGTGAAGGACGATGTAGCCGAGTTCAACCGGCTCCCGACGCACAAGAGAGGCAGCCATGAGTTTCGGGCTGCGTTTGCGGACGGCGAACTGGTCGTCCGCCGCATCGAGTTGGTGAAGGACTATCGTGGCACACACGAAGTGGATGCCGACGACGGCAAGGATGTGGTCGTCGTCCGGCGGTCGGATGAAGCCATTACCGCCTGCCGCTCGGGGAAGCTGCATTTGACGATCGTTCCGCAATGGAACCCCGAACGGCAGGAATGCGACCTGCAAATCGACGAAGCGACATATCCGCTCTGGCAGATCAGCGAGCGTATTCTCGGCGAGTTTCTGTTCGACCGCTGACCGGTGCCTATGCCCTGCGCTGGGCGTCTATCTCAAGCTGAAGCCGATTGATGAACGGCCGCACTGCGCCCTTCGGCACGTTCTTGATCTGCCGTGCAGCGAAGCCATCGTTGATGATGATCTTGCCGAAGATGAGGCCAGTCTCCCCGGAGACGCCGTTGACCCTGTCGAGGGGTATCGAGGACTCCTTGAGGCCCCACAGCATTCCCTTGTCGAGGAAGAGCACCCGACGATCCGTCAGGGCGATCAGCCATGTGTTCCCGTCCAAGATGCCTGATGCGAAGCCAAGCACCTGCTCATCGTCCGTCAGGAGCTGCGGCAGATGCTTCAACTCCTTTTTGGTCCCGAACCCATCATCGCCGGACTCTCTGGCGATCTCCTTGAATTTCTGCTCAAGCTCCTGTTTCGATGCTCGCTTGAAATCGAACATTCCGCCCTCCCTCCGCTATCGCACTGGTTCCCGGCGCCACCGGCTGGCGTCGGGCCGTTGTCAACACTGCACACGAAGTGAGAGTCCCACCTATTCGCCAGGCGGCGGGTGATCGGCCCGCTGCCGGGTTCAGGCTGTTCTATTCGGTGGGCGACCCGGCAGAGCGGGCGCGCACAGTGTTGACGGGGATACGATAGCAGGGGGTTTTTTCTGTTCCTATCCCTTGCATCACCGGCCAAAAACGGGCAGGCTGCCAGCCTGATCCCGCGAGCGGTGAGGCAAGGAATATGACGGCGCGCCAAGAGGTTCGATTGAAGTCTAACCGCTACCAGCCGACGAAGGCGGAAATCGAGGAAGTGTTCACGCCGCCGCGCAAGGCCGACGGGACCGAATACAAGGTCGGCGAGGCGGTGCGGACGCTCATGCGCCCCGTGAAGGTGGTAGAAGACCCGGAAGCCTGAAAGCGCAACGCCCCGCAGGTTGGGGGACCGACGCGGGGCGCTACTGGACTTAGGAACATCCGGGAGGTTCGACCAACCTAACCGGGAGCTTCCGCCATGGCAAGCAACATCACTGCTTCGGATACAGAGATTCCAGATCGACAAGCAGGTGCGCGCGTCCGTGAATTGATGTCGAAAGCAACTGGTGAAGCGCTCGAAGAGCTTGAGACTGCTTTTCCTCAGTTGAGAATGGCGGCCGAGCGGCGCATATCAGTTCCAAGATATACCCGGCCTCATCAAGGACAGTCTCGGCAGAGAATGCGTCCTCTGCCGGACGAGCTTCAGCCCTACGCAACGCTACGGCAATGCACACGGTGAATGCCCTGATCTGATCTCCGTCATGCGCTTCCTCCATGCCTTGGCGGCCCGTTGACGGCGCAACCGGCTGGCGCTACATGGAGCGGCAGACGGGGCACGGCCGGCCTCGGCTCGCAGGTTCAACAACGCCCCGGTGTTCCAAGCACCGGGGCGTTGGCGTTCTAGGCTATGGTGCGGAAACGGTCAAGCGAAAGTGGGACTTTGGTATATAATTCCCTTTCCGAGCGCCCTGCGGAGGCAAAGGAACGGATCGGCGACCGGGAGCCATCATCGGCAAAGCTCACAGTGGAGCTGTCGTGTCGCTCGTGCCACGAAATACACCTTGCCGGGTGGACAGAAAGACACGGTCGGTTCGGTCATGATCCGCCTGCTCGGTTCTGGTGCGCTATTGGTCCACACAATCACAACGGCAAGGAGTTCGCAGACCACAGGCGTGTCGCACTTGACGCAGATTTCTTCTTCGCCTTTCCATTCCTGGGAGCGCGGCTTGAATGAGCACACCAACGGCCTGGTGCGGGAGTACTTCCCGAAGGGCACGGACTTTCGCGCGATATGCAACGAAGATGTTCAGAAGGTACAGGATCGGCTCAACACTCGGAAAGTCCCGGGATCGCCGACGGAGGTAATGTTCGACCTTGAAGTGAAACCGCCCTGACCATCTGCGTTCCGTAGCCGCACGTGCAGCAGGGTCCATGCCGCGCGACGGCGAAATAGTGGCTTGAAGCCGACAAAGGCGTTGCATAAGCTCGATGTTGAAGGAACTGAAGCTGTTCCCAGGCGGAATCGAGAGGGGCAGAGGGGGAAAATTTGTGCAACATCCGGCCCCTGATGAAATACCTGATCCTGGATGCGCGCTACGAAAAAGCCCGCCATGACGGCGTTGTGCGCGATGTCGCAGTGTCTCGGCCATCGGAATAGGGGCTGCAGGCACGTTCTGGGGCTCTCTGTGGCGCTCTCCGAGGCCGAGGTCCATTGGAGAGCCTTCCTGGAAAGCTTGCTAGCCCTGCATGGTACGACCTTCATCGTCTCGGATACCGGGCTGAAAGCAGCACGACGCGCGGTGCTGGGCGCGGCGACGTGGCAGCGCTGCCAGTTCCACCTGGCGCAAAACGCCGTGCACCGAACAACGACATCAGGAAACGCATTGGAAAACAGCTCGGAGCCACGCCTCCTCACTCCAAACCGCCGAGGTTGAACTGGCCGCCCTCGTGGCCAGCGACAAGCATCCAGGCTTCCTGGCTGGAAAACAATGCGGGGCTCGCTGTCTTCACCTTGCCCGATGCTCACCGCAAGCGCATGCGAACCTCGAACGGCATCGAGCGACCGATCCAGCAAGAGCTCAAGCGGCGCACCTCCAAAGTCAGGGTCTTTCCGAACCTCGCCTCGTTGGAGCGCCTCTCAACCGCAGTCCTCGTCGAGGAAAAATGGGAAACCGAAACCAAGATCAAATGGGAACAGCTCGATCAGCTTCACGACAATTTTTAGACATCAGGTTGCGTAATCACATTCCGAAGAGCTGCACGGACCGTGCGCCGCTTCAGCGTCTCGGCGTATCCGTGGACGAAAGGCTCGTCACCGTCGCTACCGTGACGGCATTCCAGCCCGGATGGGCCGATTCGTGCAGCGGCACCGATAATGTTCTCACGGAGGACCAATCCTGTTTCTTCGCGGTCCACATGGTACGCAACTGCCGGAAAAGCGTCCGGGCAGGATCATTGACGAAAGGCACCTTCGCCAGCACCTCCGGGCGTCGTGCGGCGGGAGGCGCGGCACCGGCCATGTCTCCATAAGCGCCAGAACAGACCGTGCTTCGGTCGCGGTCACACGGCACTGCGATTCGATTGCAAACTGTCCGGCTATGGAGCAGGATTGGATGATCGTCCACCGGCATTGTGCCCATGGAGGCGGCGAGGCAAGAAAGGGCCGGAGAGGCAGAGCATGGCTAGGGGAACACCCACACGACGATTCCACGCTGCCAATCCAGCGGCGACCGGCGAGATTTTTCGGTCTGCGTCGCGCTGCAATCGTGCCGCCAAGGCTCAATGAGACCTTCTCGGCGCGAAAAATTGCGATCAAGGGGCGATCTGTGATGACGCGAGCCCCAACGCACTCGGATTTCGCGTCTCGGAATCAGCATGGGATCGCCGTGGGAACACCCAGGAAACAGCAAGGCGGCGCGACGACCGGGCGCGGCTCAATGGAGGCGGCGGAATACAAGCATGTCGTCCTCGGTCTGATCTTCCTGAAATACATCTCCGACGCCTTCGAGGAGCGCCATGCGGCGGTGTTGGCCGAATGGGGCGCGGACGCCGCCGAGGACCGGGATGAGTATGCGGCCGAGAACATCTTCTGGGTGCCGCCGGAAGCCCGCTGGGAGCATCTGAAGGCGCAGGCGCGGCAGCCGGCTGTGGGCCAGGCGATGGCGGCGGTTGAGCGGGAAAATCCCGCGCTCGAAACTGTGCTGCCGAAGGACTATGCCCGCCCCGCCCTCAACAAGCAATGGCTCCGCCAGCTCATCGACATGGTCGGCAACATCCGGGTGGGCGATGCGGCGGCGCGCTCGCGCGATGTGTTGGGCCGGGTCTACGAGTATTTCCTGTCCCGGTTCGCGAACGCCGAGGGCAAGAAGGGCGGCGAGTTCTACACTCCGCGCTGCGTCGTCCGGCTGCTGGTCGAGATGCTGGAGCCGTACCGGGGGCGGGTTTACGACCCGTGCTGCGGCTCGTCCGACATGTTCGTGCAATCGGTCGAATTCATCCGCGCCCACGCCACCGGCAATGGCGGCCGGATGCGCGGCGACATTTCCATCTGGGGCCAGGAATCCAACTACACGACATGGCGACTGGCAAAGATGAACCTCGCCATCCGCGGCATCGAGGGCCGCATCGCCCATGGCGACAGCTTCCATAACGACCGCCACCCCGACCTCAAGGCCGACTTCATCCTTGCCAATCCGCCGTTCAACGTGAAGGACTGGGGCGGCGAGCGTCTGGTCGACGACAGGCGCTGGCAATACGGGACCCCGCCGCCGCGCAACGCCAACTTCGCCTGGGTGCAGCACATGGTCCACCATATGGCGCCCGGCGGCACGGCAGGGATCGTGCTTGCCAACGGTTCCATGTCGTCGGCCCAGTCGGGCGAGGGCGAGATCCGCCGCAACCTGGTCGAGGCCGGCCTCGTGGACTGCATGGTCGCCCTGCCGGGCCAGCCCTTCTACTCGACGCAGATTCCGGCCTGCCTGTGGTTCCTGACGCGGGACCGCGGCAACGGCCGGTTCCGCGACCGGCGCGACGAAATCCTGTTCGTCGATGCCCGCGCGCTGGGGCGCATGGCGGACCGCACCCACCGCGAGTTGACGGACGAGGACATCGCCCGCATCGTCGGCGCCTACCACGCTTGGCGCGGCGCGGCGCTGGCCGAGGTGCGCCAGCACGGCCATGTACTCACCCCCGGCCGCTATGTCGGCGCGCCGCCGCAGGAGGACGACGGCGAACCCTTCGAGAACAGGATGAGGCGCCTCGCTGCGCAGCTGCGCGAGCAGCAGGCCGAGGGGGCGCGGCTGGACGCGGCGATCGAGAAGAACCTCCAGGCGCTGGGGTTCAGGGGGAATTGATGCCGCCCGTCCGCTACCATGCTGGCCGCTTCCCGCCCGAAGACCGGATCGACTGGCGCAAACTGATCCCCCATATCGGCCCCGCGGCCGCGGCGCTGGCGCGTTACGACGGGGTACTGGCGGTGGTTCCGAATCCCAGAGTTCTGCTCGCGCCGCTGAGCACTCGAGAGGCGGTACTCTCGTCGCGAATCGAGGGAACCCGGGCCACGATGGGCGAAGTGCTGCAATTCGAGGCCGGCCGGCCGGCCGATTCGCCGACGCACCACGACGACATTCACGAAGTGCTCAACTACCGCGCCGCCATGCGCCAGGCAGAAGAGGCGCTGGAGACGCTGCCACTCTCCCAAAGGGTTATTCGGGAGGCGCACGCAGTATTGCTGCGCGGCGTGCGGGGCCAAGGGAAGTCGCCCGGCACATACCGGCGGGTCTCCAACTGGATCGGCCCGCCCGGCTGCACCGTGGACGAAGCGCGGTTCGTGCCGGTCGAGGCAGACAGGCTCCTCGAAGCCATGGACGCATGGGAACGCCACCTCCATGCGGAAACGCCCGACAGGCTGGTGCAACTGGCTGTCCTTCACGCCGAATTCGAGGCCCTGCACCCCTTCCTCGACGGCAATGGACGCCTCGGACGTATGCTCGTGCCGTTGTTCCTGTGGCAGGCCAACCAGATCCGTGCGCCCATGTTCTACATCAGCGCCTACTTCGAGGCGCACCGCGACGCCTACTACGACGGCCTGCTCACCGTGTCCCGCGACGACGACTGGACGGGTTGGTGCCGGTTCTTCCTCAAAGCCGTCAAGCTACAGGCCGAGGACAATCTGGCTAGGGCGCAAGGGATTGTCGAACTCTACGACACGATGAAGGGTCGTGTGGTCGGCCTGACCCGGTCCCAGTACGCCATCTTCGCTCTGGACTGGATCTTCGGACAGCCGATCTTCCAAAGCACCGACTTCGTGTCCCAGTCGGCGATCCCGGCCCCCACGGCGCGGCGGATTCTCAACCTCTTGCGTGAAGCCGGCATCCTCGAGACCATCATCGAAGGCCGGGGCCGTCGCGCCGCTGTTCTAGCGTTTCCCGAACTATTGAATATCGTGGAGGGTGGGAAGGAGTTTTGAGACTTGCCTGTGCCACACAACGGTTGTTGAGTCTCATTATCTTGCTAAAATTGATCGGCAAATCGGCTTGCTGCTCATGGATGAGCCGCAACGGGCCTGGGCGCCGGAGACCGAGCGGCGGGACATGAGCATCGATACGACTTTCCTGCGGCGCTGCATCGGTGCGCTGGAAACTGTCTTCCGCGAGATCGGGAAGCATCGCGCGGCGGACGACTTCATGTACGACATCTATCGCGCCGCCTGCGTGAAGGAGTTCGAGTTGGTGCTGGAGCAGAGCGGCAAGCTGTTGCGCAAGCGGCTTGCCGGTTTCTTCGCCAGCAACAGGCAGGCCGACCGGCTTGTCTTCAAGGACCTGTTCCGTCATGCCGCCCGGCACGGACTGATCGGAGCCGCCGCGGCGAAACGCTGGCTCGGCTATCGCGACAACCGCAACGATACCGCGCACGACTACGGCAAAAGCTTCGCCGAGGCCACGCTGAGGCTATTGCCCGACTTTATCGCCGATGCCCGGACGCTGGCGGGGAGACGTGATCGAGGCGGCGCCGGATGACTGACCGGCTGCATCTCCAGCCACAGCATCGCAAAGTGCTGAAAACGCTGTTGCGGAAGCATGGGCCCGATGTGGAGGCGTAGGCCTATGGCATCCGCATCAACGGGCAGTCATGACAGCAGCGACCTCGCTCTAGTCTGAAGTTCCAGAGCCGATCAGACGTAAGTACTTGATAGAAATGACATTCGATACATTTCAGCGGTCTGGGTACACTATGGCTTCACGCCCAGGAGCTTGAAAGCCCTTCTCTGGAGCGGCGTGGGCCGTGTGGTGACCGGGAAGGGTTCGGCGCCCGCAAGGCGGGGCGCCACGGTGTTGCGGGTGGCAAGATCGCCGATGAGGGTGCGGAAGCTGTGCCCCCTCCGGGCGTCCTTTTCGTGGCCGCCTTGGCCCGGGCGCTCGCCGAGACTTCTGCCGGCGCCACGACGGACGGCCGCCTTCGGCATCCTCGTCGTCGAACAGCATGGGCTTCAGTCGCATGTGCCATTCGATGTAGTAGGCGAGCATGCACAGGAAGACGCGGACTCGGGGTGCGGTGGTAGACGGGGCGCACCTTCAGGTCCTTGAGGCTGCGGAAGGTCCGTTCCACGGAGCTCAACCGCTTGTAGGTCCGCACCGTGCCGGGACCGTCGAGCTCGCTCTGCGGCAGGCGGATCACGTAGAGGAGCTGGGCCTCGGCGGCGATGGCAGCCGCATCGCGCCCATAGGTGAAGACCCCCTCGTCGTCGATGGACCACGTGAAATGCTTGGCCATCCTGCCGATGACCTTCCGCTCCCCGATCTTCCCGGCGCCCTTGAGACGGCGCTGGTCTCGCCGTGTCGCTGCGGCAATCGGTGCGAGCAGGGCCTCGGTGGCCTCGAGCAGTTCCTGGCGCTTCCGGTCCTCGGCCAGCAGCGGGTTGCGGCAGAGGCGCTCGCCGGGATACGCATCGCTGGTGATCTCCACCAAGTCCCTCTCGTCGAAGAGCGACATCTCGACATCGCCGGCCTCCACCAGGGAACGGATACCCCTCAAGGCGCTGGCCCGCAGGCTTCACCTCCTCGCGGGCCTCGGTCAGCATCCCCCACCAGCACCACCTTCGCCAGGGAGAACCGCTCCTGCAGCGTGGTGATCTGCGAGGACAGCGTCGCCGGGTGTTGCCGGGGAACACCGACACCCGTCCCGGTCGCACAGAAGGCCGACTGCAGCTTGCCCTTCTTGCCATCCCGGGAATGACCTCGCCTGGCCAAGGGGCACCCCTCCATCCACACGGAAGTCAGGAGCACCAGGCAGCCTTCTTCGAGGTGCCGCCAGGGGATCCTCTCCTGACGTTCCAGGAGCCGTAGAGGGCGTCCTCGTCCATCTCCGCATCGAGGAGCTCGCCCAGAGTGCTGACCGCTGTGGCCATCCCCCTGGCCAGCTTCGAGGCGGGCTCGAGGATGCGTGCCACGATCATGGCGAGAACCTGATCGCGCTCGGGAGAAGGCTTCGGGTCGATCCGCCGGTCCAGTTTCTTCAGGGTTCCCAGCACCGCGGCCACATGGGGTAGGGAGCGGACGAGGCGTCGTCGAGACCTGCGGTTCCTCCCTTGAGCAGAATGCGCAATCCCTCGATGAGAGCGGGCTTGGAAAGGTTGGCGAGGGTGCGCTTCTTGACTGCTCCGGCTTTGCGCTAGGACTCGCGGAGCAGGATGGCGGGCGGGGACGAGCGCTTGGGGACGGATTCGATATACATGGCTACTGCATATAGGCGCAAGATCCATGGATGTCAAGCACCGAAAACCGTATTACATGGGTACATTCTGACGCACGAAAAATCCGACAAACCACGCTGCATCAATGACTTGACGTGCATTTCAGCCGGAATTTTCTGGAACTTCTGTCTAGTGTTATGTCAGCAATGATATGTCGTACATTTGGCGCTGGACTGTCCGTTCATTCGGGATGGAGGTCGGAGTATGAAACGCTACGTGGTGACCTTGGACGAACGGGCAGAACTTTCGGAGATCACGACCAAGGGCTCGCACCTGTCGCAAAAGGTGATCAACGCCCTGCTTAACTGCGACGAGGGCGCGTTCAATGAATGCCAGATGACCGGGAAGGTCATTGCCGGGATTCTGCGCATCAGCATGCGCAAAGTAGACCGGGTGAAGAAGCGTTTCGTGGAAGAGGGGCTGGAGGCGGTATTGGGTGGCCGGCGCCGTCCTACCTATATGCGAAAAGCCGACGGCACCTTCGAGGCGCGTGGCCCTGAGTTGTGGCGAACCGCCCGAGGGACACGCGCAATGGTCGTTGCGGCTGCTGGCCGACCGCGTTGTCGAGCTTGGTTACGCCGTGTCACACGAGATGGTGCGGCGTGTTCTAAAAAAAATTGCCTCAAGCCATGGCAGCGGGTGGGTGATTCCTCCTCAAGGGAACGCCGACATCGCCGGGCGCTACCAGGATGCCACCACCATCACCCTGGTGATGGACAATCTCAACACTCCCCGGTGCCTTCTATGAGGCCTACCCGCCGGACGAGGCCTTGTGGGACCGCTTCGAGTTCGTCTGCACCCCCAAGCACGGCAGTTGGCTGAACGTGGTGGAACTCAACGTCATGATCCGCCAGTGCCTGAACCGCCGCATCGACTGCATCGAGGTGCTACGCCGGGAAGTCGCCGCCTGGCAGGCGACCGCATTCAGGCCAAGGTGGATTGGCAGTTCACCACCGACGATGCCCGCGTGAAACTCAAACGCCTTTATCCAACATTTGACGAAGCACAAGACACTAGTGCTGCGGGGGCCGGGATTGAAGGAAATTCCGGCGGACAACATGGCAGACTTCGAGGAGGCGGTGTGGAAATCGACCATTCCCTTCTTGGTAGAGGCCCGCGACTGGTCCCGCCAGCCGAAGCAGTTCCACCGAGAGATTGAGCGGGCCCATGTAGTGCTGACCAAATCTCCGGCCTTCGCCAAGCATTGGCTTAAGCCGAAGTTCCAGAGCCGATCAGACGTAAGGGTTTGTCACCAAATGATCGAATCCGTGTATCTACTCACCCCTAGTCCGAAGTTCCAGAAGATTCCGGTTGAAATGCACGTCAAGTCATTGATGTAGCGTGGTTTATCGGATTTTTCGTGCGTCAGATTGTACCCATGTAATATTATGTTGGATGCTTGACATCCATGGATCTGCCGCCTATAGTCATGTATATCGAATCCATCCCCAACCGCTCGTCCCCGCCCGCCATCCTGCTCCGCGAGTCCTGCCGCGAAGCCGGAACGGTCAAGAAGCGCACCCTCGCCAACCTTTCCAAGTGGTCGCCCGCTCTCATCGAGGGATTGCGCATTCTGCTCAAGGGAGGAACCGCAGGTCTCGACGACGCCTCTTCCGCTCTCTTCCCCATGTCGCCGCGGTGCTGGGAACCCTGAAGAAACTGGACCGGCGGATCGACCCGAAGCCTTCTCCCGAGCGCGATCAGGTTCTCGCCATGATCGTGGCACGCATCCTTGAGCCCGCCTCGAAGCTGGCCAAGGGGCTGGCGACAGCGGTCAGCGCCTTGGGTGAGATGCGGAGTTGGACGAGAATGCCCTCTACGGCTCCTGGAACGTCAGGAGAGGATCCCCTGGCGGCACCTCGAAGAGGGCTGCCTGGTGCTCCTGACTTCCGTGTGGATGGAGGGAAGAGCATGCCCCTTGGCCCAACGGGGTCATTCCCGGGATGGCAAGAAGGGCAAGCTGCAGTCGGCCTTCTGTGCGACCGGGACGGGTGTCGGTGCGGGTGTTCCCCGGCAACACCCGGCCACGGTGTCCTCACAGATCGCCACGCTGCGGGAGCGGTTCTCCTTTGCGAAGGTGGTGGGGGACCGGGGGACCGAGGCCCGCGAGGAGGTCAAGCCTGCGGGCCAGCGCCTTGAGGGGCATCCGTTCACTGGTGGAGGCCGGCGACGATGTCGCTCTTCGACGAGAGGGACCTTGTGGAGATCATCAGCAATGCGTATCCCGGCGAACGCCTCTGCCGCAACCCCCTGCTGGATCGGGCTCGCAAGCGCCAGGAACTGCTCGAGGCCACCGAGGCTCGCACCGATTGCCGCAGCGACACGGCGCGACAAGCGCCGCCTCAAGGGTGCCGGGAAGATCGGGGAGCGGAAGGTCATCGGCAGGATGGCGAAGCACTTCACGTGGTCCATCGACGATGACGGTGTCTTCACCTATGGGCGCGATGAGGCTGCGATCGCTGCCGAGGCTCCTCTACGTGGTCCGCCTGCCGCAGAGCGAGCTCGACGGTCCCGCGCGCCTACAAGCGGCTGAGCTCCGTGGAACGGGCCTTCCGCAGCCTCAAGGACCTGAAGGTCCGTCCCGTCTACCCGAACCCCGAGTCCGCGTCTTCCTGTGCATGCTCGCCTACTACGTCGAATGGCACATGCGACTGAAGCCCATGCTGTTCGACGACGAGGATGCCGAAGGCGGCCGTCCGTCGTGGCGCCGGCAGAAGTCTCGGCGAGCGCCCGGGCCAAGGCGACAACGAAGAGGACGCCCGGAGGGGGCACAGCTTCCGCACCCTCATCGGCGATCTTGCCACCCGCAACACCGTGGCGCCCCGCCTTGCGGGCGCCGAACCCTTCCAGGTCACCACATGGCCCACGCCGCTCCAGAGAAGGGCATTCAAGCTCCTGGGCGTGAAGCCATAGTGTACCGAGACCGCTGAAATGTATCGAATGTCATTTCTATCAGATACTTAGGACTGATCGGCTCTGGAACTTCGGGCTAGTGTCTTGTCATTCATAAAATGTCGAATAAATACGTTTGAGTTTCACGCGGGCATCGTCGGTGGTGAACTGCCAATCCACCTTGGCCTGGATGCGGTCGCCTGCCAGGCGGCAACTTCCCGGCGTAGCACCTCGATGCAGTCGATGCGGCGGTTCAGGCGGATCATGACGTTGAGTTCCACCACGTTCAGCCAACTGCCGTGCTTGGGGGTGTAGACGAACTCGAAGCGGTCCCACAAGGCCTTGGCCTCGTCCGGCGGGTAGGCCTCATAGAAGGCGCCGGGGAGTGTTGAGATTGGCCATCACCAGGGTGATGGTGGTGGCGTCCTAGTAGCGCTCGGCGATGTCGGCCAGGAACTGCGCCCAGTCGATCTTGCGCTCGGTTACCTTGGTCATGCGCTTGCCGGCCAGGGGTTCCGTGAAGACGTTGCAGGTACCGCAACGTCGATACTCGTAGTCGTTACGTGCTGACCGTCCCGGCGCCATGGCGATCGGTTGCCGTGTCTCGCCGGTCGGGGCGTTTCGTCCATGCAGACCACGGGGAAGGCGGCGGGGCGGCGATAGACATCGAGCACCTTTTCCATCGCTGCGGCGAAGTCGGCGTTCCCTTGAGGAGGAATTACCCACCCAACCCGCTGCCATGGCTTGAGGCAGTTTTTTTTAGAACACGCCGCACCGTCTCGTGTGACACGGTATCAATGTAACCAAGCTCGTATCTACTCACCCCTAATTGGGTTCTGATTGGTCGTAGTGCTCGTTGATGATGTCTGCGGCTTTTCCGTCGAGGGCGATCTGGGTGGCAACGAGTGGGTTGTAGCCGAGTGCGGCCATGGAGGTGAGGTAGCTTGAGCCCCGGCACCATACTTTTGCGTGGAGCGGAAGCATCCGGACACCTTGACCTTTGCCATCCTGATCTTCTGTTCTCCGGCATTGTTGGTGAAGCTGACATCGGGGTCGTCTGTGAAGCGCAGGTTTTCGTGTTTCACGAGACGTTCGTGCAGGTTGTGCGCGTCGGACTTGCGTCCACGTTTTCCTTTCGGCGGCGGCGGGATATCGGGCAGTTCCCTGGCGCCCTGATGGTGCGGTAGCGCTTGCGCCCGGCGTCGTTCAGGGTCTTGGATGCGCTCTTGTTGATCTTGTGGCAGGGAGCAGGCTCTTCATCAGTCGCGCGGTAGCCTCGACGACAAAGGTCAGTTCGCGCAGCAGGTGGCTGCCGCACAACTGGTGGCTACACTGGCCCATGTACGAGGCCCAGGACGCCCTTGTAGCACGGGCCGATCTCTTGCCCGCGCTTGCGGTGCGGGAACTTGCACGTCAGGGTCCCACGACATGGAGCCACTTACTGTTGATCCGAAATCATCGACATCGGGCGTTGCAGGAGGTGCGCCACGGCGGCCTCCTCCCATGACACATCGTGAAAGCATAGCCGAGGCAGGTTGCCTCGGAGAGCTTGATGCCGGAGATCGCCTGCACGAGCGCGACGGCGCAGGGACAGCATCTGGGCGACCAGCAGGTTGATGACGAGGGCTTGGATGTCGATGCCGTACTGCACGGGATGTTGTCGGGGAACCGGCCCTTGGTTCGGGCCTTGCACTTCGGGCATTCCTTGATCTCGGCGCGGCGCTCGACGACCTCGAACACGATGTCGTGCGGCGCTCCCGATCGACGGGGGCGTCGATGTCGGCGCCGCAGGCGTCGCAGGCCGCGACCGTCTCCTCGACGATAGTCTTGCGCAGGTTGTCGCCCATCTGCCGGTTCGGCTTCGGGCCCTTGCCGTTGCTCCCGGCACGCTCTCGTCCTTGTCCGTCTGTGACGGCGACAGACCGGAGTTCCGGCTCGTGCGTGGTCTTCTCCAGAAGGACGACGATGAGGATGTCGAGCAGGATGACGAAGACGCGGATCACGGCCTCTTCCGCCACCTTGCCGGCCGCACGCAGCGCCTTGGCCGCTTCGAACTCCTCGCGCGCCGCCCGTCGCCATCACCCGGCCTTGCGCTTCATCAGCGCGCCGCCTCCGAGATGCGTTTTCACATACAGATCATGCGGGGGCCGGAGCCCCGGAAGCAGCTGGCACAGCCCGCTCGTCGCCTTCGATCCAAAGTAGCCCACTGGCGGTCCCCGTCGTTCTCGATTACCACCACTAAACGAATCGGCCTGCAGTGTCAAATCTCCACGAAAACCCGTTCGTTGCTCTACCCCGACATCAAGCCGGAACCAGGGGGTGAGCAGTTACCCTGCACGAACGTCTCGTGAAACACGAAAACCTGCGCTTCACAGACGACCCCAACGTCAGCTTCACCAACAATGCCGGAGAACAGAAGATCAGGATGGCAAAGGTCAAGGTGTCCGGATGCTTCCGCTCCACGCAAAAGCATGGTGCCGGGGCTCAAGCTACCTCACCTCCATGGCCGCACTCGGCTACAGCCCACTCGTCGCCACCCAGATCGCCCTCGACGGAAAAGCCGCAGACATCATCAACGAGCACTACGACCAATCAGAACCCAACTAGTGTTATGTCAGCAATGATATGTCGTACATTTGGTACTAGACTGTCCGTCCATTCGGGATGGAGGTCGGAGTATGAAACGCTACGTGGTGACCCTGGACGAACGGGCAGAACTTTCGGAGATCACGACCAAGGGCTCGCACCTGTCGCAAAAGGTAATCAACGCCCTGATCCTGCTTAACTGCGACGAGGGCGCGTTCAATGAATGCCAGATGACCGGGAAGGTCATTGCTGAGATTCTGCGCATCAGCATGCGCAAGGTAGACCGGGTGAAAAAGCGTTTCGAGGGGCTGGAGGCGGCATTGGGTGGCCGGCAAGGACGCCGTCCTACCTACATGCGAAAAGCCGACGGCACCTTCGAGGCGCGTGGCCCTGAGTTGTGGTGAACCGCCTGAGGGTTACGCGCAATGGTCGTTGCGGCTGCTGGCCGACCGCGTTGTCGAGCTTGGGTATCTGCTCACCCCTAGTTGGGTTCTGATTGGTCGTGGTGCTCGTTGATGATGTCTGCGGCTTTTCCGTCGAGGGCGATCTGGGTGGCGACGAGTGGGTTGTAGCCGAGTGCGGCCATGGAGGTGAGGTAGCTTGAGCCCCGGCACCATGCTTTTGCGTGGAGCGGAAGCATCCGGACACCTTGAGCTTGACCTTTGCCATCCTGATCTTCTGTTCTCCGGCATTGTTGGTGAAGCTGACGTCGGGTGCGCCAGGCAAACTGGTGGAATGTGGCCGGGTGCAAGTCCCGGCAGGAAGAGAGGCTAATTTCTCCGTGAACCATGCGTCGTGAGGCGAAGCGTTGGGGAGCGGCAGGTCAGGCTATTGAGCCACGAGATGCTTTGAAACCGGAGTGCCGAGGTCGTGGCCGAAGGCAACGAGCCGCGTTGGTGAGGGGGGCTCCGCGGGGTCCGAAAACCATGGCCGAAGCAGGGACCTGGGAGGTCTTGCCCCTCTGTCGTAGAGGGGCCGCAGAGGAAATTCCGTAAGCGGATGATGAACGAGAAGTCAGATTCGGCCATAGTGTGTGCTGGGCAGCGCCCAGATCAGGTGGGTTCAAGTCCCACTGGCGCTCGGGTAAGGGGCGCCATATCCAAAAGCGGGGGTAATTCCTCGCTGGCCGGGGTGAGCGAATAAGCGACGCCCTAAACGGGCACGAAGTTGGAAACGACGGAAACTGCCAAGGGAAGAGCTAAGTTGGTTCACTGTCGAGAGACAACCGGAGGGCAGGGTGTCCACCGTGAGGTGGAATCTGAAGGGCCTGCGGAGAAGTACCGGGCCGTAATCGAGGGCCCATGATGAATCGGTCGGCCAAAGACGGGGTAAGGTCGAGCCGGCACTATGGCGGCGAAGGCGTTCTTACTCACCCGTCGCACCAAGGTGTTTGCGAACGGCGGAAGATCTGGACGTGACCCCAGGAGGGCTCGTCGTGTTCCCGGGTGGCACCGGGATAACGGCCCCTATAAGCCGAGAGGCGAACTGGGAAAGGATGCGCGGCGAGCAATCGGACAACCGAATAGTACCACAAGCCCGGCGAAAGCCGGGTGACCGCGCGAGCGGCGACCGGGTGGGTCGGGGAAGGCGGTTGGCAGAGGTGGTTGGTGAGAGACGGTGAAGGAGCGAGTAAGGATCATGACGCGGACAAGTTCCATGAGCCCGGACGTCATGGGCCGAGGAGACTGGTTCACTAGCTCAACCTGACGGGAGAAAGGAAGGTCCACTCACTGAAGGTGTACAAGCGGAAGAATCTTGAGGTGGCCTGGGAGAAGGTCAAGCGCAACCGCGGTGCCGGTGGCGTGGATGGAGAGGACCTGGCGGCGTTCGAGGCATCGCTTGATGCGAATCTCGATCGCTTGCACCGAGAGTTGCGGGACGGTGATTACGTACCGCAGCCGGTTCTCCAACGCCTGATACCCAAGGCGGGCCAGCCGGGGAAGCTACGTCCTCTTGGCATCCCGACGATTTACGATCGGGTGTGTCAGCAGGCGCTGCTGAACCGGCTGGAGCCGATCTTCGAGCCGATTTTCGATGATGCCAACTTCGGTATCGGCAAGGGAGGTCCGCCCGCACTACGCAAGATATGGAAGGAGAGGGCCGGGAGTGGGTTGTTGACGCGGATTTTTCTTCGGATCCGTGGGCCACGCGAAGCTTCTTGAGCTTGTGAACCAGCGCGTCTCGGATGGCCGGGTGTTGGGCCTGCTCCGGCAGATGCTCACGGCCAGCGTGGTGGCTGAAGGAAAAAGGCTGCCGGGGTACTCCACAGGGCGGTGTTGTATCAGCGCTGCTCAGTAACATCTTGCTGACACCGTTTGATTGGGAAATGCGGCGGCTATCGATTGACTGCTGATGACTGGCTGGTGACGTGCGCGAGGAAGCTCACGCGGCATTGGCCAGACGGATCCTGGCCAAGTGACCCTGAATGCCGGGAAGACCCGGACCGTTCACATCAGGCACGGGTTCGAGTTCCTCGGCTACAAGATCAAGCAGGGCAAGAAGCCACTCCGGTTGCACGCCTCGAAGATCAAGAGCGGGGTGAGCGGGAGGACACGCTATGCGGTTCCCCGTGCGAAATCGATCCAGCACTTCAAGGACCAGATCCGCCAGCGCACCCGGCGCAAAGCTCCTGTCAGTACGCAGGAGTTGATCGATGAGATCAATCCAGTCATTCGGGGTTGGGGCCAATACTACTGCAAGGCCCACATCCGCAAGCTCTTCCACCAGCTTGACGGCTGGATCGTTCGGCGGCTTTGGTCGCATCGTCGCAAGCGCTGGCGCAACGCCGGCTGGAAACAGCTGCCGGAGCGCAAGCTGAGTACGGGCTTGTTCGCTTGTGGTCTCTTCCTTGAACCTTCGACGAGACACCTCTGTGAAAGCGGCTTACGGGAAAGGGCCGTTTGAGCGGCGGACGGAGGCCAGCCCTTCGGGGCGCCTCCTCCGACCCGACACCGCTGAAGGCGGCGAACAAGGGCTCTCCGGAGCCTGCGGAGTTGCTGGAGGGAAGGGCAATGCGGTTGGCCCGCGCCGCGCGCAGAAGCGGGTCACAGGCGGCTGAACGCAGGTAGCGAAGAGGAACCCGGAAGAGCGTCTTGTGGCGCTACTCCACCACGTGATGTTCTGCGTTCCATTCCTTGAGGAAGGATGCGGCGGCGGGGCGTTGTGTGGCAAACGTACGGGGTGGAACTGCCTGCACGCCCGTGTGCACAGGGGCGGGCGCCTCCGGGGTCTGCATTCCCAAGGAGGGGCAACTTGCCTCGGACAAGATTCTTCAGCGGGCGGTGTGATTCTGGTGCCGCGAAACGGAGTTCCTCGGTTCCGGCCGGGGCGCATCATGCGCCGTCACGGTGGAACGGCGGAAGGTCAACTGGATCGTTGACGCCCGTGGGTTCTTCGACAACCGCGACCATCTGGTTGCGATGCTCGGGAAACGGATCGGGGGGTCTGATCATCAAGTGACCCCGGCGTCATGGAAGGGACCGACTGGCAAGGGAACACCGCAAGGGGCGACGCCCTGCCTTGCGAACCTGCACTACGTGCGACTGGTTCCAGAACCACTGGCGCAAGCGGGACACGATCATTATGCGGACGACTTCGTGTGCGGCTTTCAGAATCTGGGCGACGCTGGGACCTTGGGGAGAGACTGGCCCACTTGAACTGCACCCGGAAAATCATCGAGTTCGGTCGGTTTGCCAGAGCGAACCGCCGGAAGCGTGGACAAGACGTTCGACTTCCTCGGCATGACGCACTTCTGCGAACAGACGAGGAAAGGCAGGTTCAGGGTCGGTCGCAAACGGGCACCCTGCGGCGGATCAAGGAGGCCTTGCGCAAGCGGTGGCACGATAACCGGCACGAAACGGCCAAGTGGTGAGTTATCAACGGCTGGCTCAACTACTACGTTGTTCCGGGAAGCAGCCTGCAGAAGTTCATACACCAATGCAAACGGCTGCGTGCCCTTCGGCGACGCCCCCAAAAAGACTTCACCGGGGACACAGACACCCTCACCGCTGCCCACTGAGCCCGTGGCCAAACCAGCGCCTTGTCGTCAGGGGAGGAGCGAACAGCGCACGTCCGGTTCTGTGCGGGGGGTAACCCGGTTCCCTACCGCGATGGTCGTCTGTGAAGCGCAGGTTTTCGTGTTTCACGAGACGTTCGTGCAGGTTGTGCGCGTTTGCGATGCGTTTTCCTTTCGCGGGATGTCGGGCAGTTCCCTGGCGCCCTGATGGTGCGGTTGCGGTCGGCCTCGTTCAGGGTCCTGGATGCGCTCTTGTTGATCTTGTGGCAAACCTCGCGGAGCAGGCTCTTCATCAGTCGCGCGGCAGCCTCGACGACGAAGGTCAGTTCGCGCAGCAGGTGGCTGCCGCTGGTGGCTACACTGCCATGTACGAGGCCCAGGACGCCCTTGTAGCACGGGCCGATCTCTTGCCCGCGCTTGCGATGTGGGAACTTGCACGTTCCGACGACATGGAGCCACTTGCTGTTGATCCGAAATCGTCGACATCGGGCGTTGCAGGAGGTGCGCCACGGCGGCCTCCTCCCATGACGCATCGTGAAAGCATGGCCGAGGCCTCGGAGAGCTTGATATCGCCTGCACGAGCGCGACGGCGCAGGGACAGAATTTGGGCGACCAGCAGGTTGATGACGAGGGCCTGGATGCCGTACTGCACGGGATGTTGTCGAGGAACCGGCCCTTGGTCCGGGCCTTGCACTTCGGGCATTCCTCGGCGTCGACGCGGCGCGACCTCGAACACGATGTCGTGCGGCGCTCGACGGGGCCGTCGGCGCCGCAGGCGTCGCAGGCCGCGACCGTTTCCTCGACGATGGTCTTGCGCAAGTTGTCGCCATCTGCTGGTTCGGCTTCGGGCCGTTGCTCCCGGCACGCTCTCGTCCGTCTGTGACGGCGGCAGACCGGAGTTCCGGCTCGTGCGTGGCCTTCTCCAGAAGGACGACGATGAGGATGTCGAGCAGGATGACGAAGACGCGGATCACGGCCTCTTCCGCCACCTTGCCGGCAGCGCCGCGGTCCTGGCCGCTTCGAACTCCTCGCGCGCCGCCCGTCGCCATCACCCGGCCTCGCCGCGAGCATCGCCTGACGCTCACCCGGCGGCATCTTCCGGTACTCCGCCTTGCGCTTCATCAGCGCGCCGCCTCCGAGATGCGTTTCCATATACAGATCATGCGGGGGCTGAAGCCCCGGAAGCAGCTGGCACAGCCCGCTCGTCGCCTTCGATCCAAAGTAGCCCACTGGCGGTCCCCATCGTTCTCGATTACCACCACTAAACGAATCGGCCTGCAGTGTCAAATCTCCACGAAAACCCGTTCGTTACTCTACCCCGACATCAAGCCGGAACCAAGGGGTGAGCAGTTACATGGAAACTACGTTTAAGACTAGCAAATCGTCGCGGTTCGCCGCCGGGGTTCCCTAGTGTTGGACTCAGGGCAGCCACCCTTCCTCCAACTCGGCGATAATCCCCGGTAATGTCGTCGTAAAGGTTCGTGCGCAAGTCGCCCTTGTGGGCTACGCGATGGTGTCTGGTCATCTGGATGATCTCGGCGACGGGCGCCTATCTTCCGGCCCTCAGCCCGTTACGGAAAACCCACCGCACTCTCAAGGGGAGCTGCGGGGTCTCCCTGCAGAAGGGGGTGCGCCGGCAAAGCAGTGCCGGCCAGGGAGAAGGCTTTCCCCCTCCAACTCCCGTCAGGGACGCCGGTGTTTCTGTATTTCCTCGTCGGCGATTGTCTGCACGATGTTCATGTCCATCTCCGCAACGGGTGAGAGACGAGCGACCTCGGAAGCCACTTTTGTCCAATGCCAGAACCCGGACCTGTCCCTTTGGGCGCGGTTGCGCGCGGCAAGACGCTGCGCCTCATAATAGGCTTGGCGCCCATGTTTCTCGATCAACGTGCGCGCGTCCTGCTGCCATCGCTGGCGGATCTGCCGTCGTTTTCGATCCACTTGGAGAACAGGTCGAACATTCAAACTCGCTTTCCGATGCCAAAATGACCGGACGGGATGGCGATCGCCAGGCAGGGGCTATTTCCCATGCGTGAACGGCTGCTTGAGTTCTGCCAGAACGATGATGCCGACTTCAACAGCCCGCTTTGCGCTTTCCGGGACCGCTCTACCTGCACCAACAAAGCGTGAACGTGGCGCGACGGCGATTGTGCAACGATCTGCTGCACAATTTCTGGATTGCGGGGCGCCGGGGTCTCGGCTGATTGGCCGATGAAATTGGCCTCTCTGCTTCCACGGTCGTCCCGCACGATACCATCGTGTTCGATGATCGGCCCGACATCTTGAATTTTCCGGCCATTGGCCGTACATATGTTCGATAGATAGGAGATCGAAAAATGGCTGGAGCAGTAAAGAGGCCGACATCCGGCCGCGTCCGAGGGGAGCGCCTCGAGACGCGCGTAACCACTTACCAAAAGCGTCTGATCGAATATGCCGCTGCCCTCCAAGGGCGTACTGTAACGGATTTCGTTCTGACAAGCTTACAGGACGCGGCGCGGCGTGCCATTGAGGAACATCAACATCTGGAGCTTTCACTCCGGGACAGCCAGGCGTTCGTCCAGGCTCTGGTCGAACCGCGGCTGGTCAATGAGCGGCTGACTGACACCGTTCGCCGCTATCGTGAGAGAACGGGCGTCTGACGCGTGGGGGGAGCGGATGACATTCTGCGAGTCGAGTTTCTCGGCGCGCAACACGACCGATCGGGGTTCGAAAGCGGTGTAGAGCCGCTTGATCGTTACTTTCAGACGCAAGCTGGACAGGACGCCAGAAAGAAGATGGCGGCGCCTTTTGTCCTCGTACTGAAGGATGGCAGCGTCGCCGGATATTATACGCTTTTGTCAACGACGGTGCGGCTTCCGGAGTTGCCGGAAGCCGTGGTCCGCAAGCTGCCGCGCTACCCGCTGATCCCGGCGACTTTACTGGGCCGCCTTGCTGTCGATCAGCGCTATCAGGGAAAAGGTTATGGTCGGTTCCTCCTTGCGGACGCACTCTTTCGGGCCGTGCGCAGCGAGATTGCATCCTTTGCGGTGATTGTGGACGCCAAGGGTGAGAGCGCGAAGCGCTTCTATGAGCGCGAGAGTTTTTTACCGTTCCCGGACCAGCAGATGAAGTTGTTCCGGCCAATGGCGGATATTGAAGCATTGTTCAAGTGAGGGGGGTGTTCGTGGCGGATGCGGATGGAGAAGAACCTGAGAAATTGACATTTTGACATTTAAATTTCTCCGGGGCCTCGAGGCTGATGCCGGTGAGCTTGGATGGCCAGCTGGCGCTGATTTCGTCAGGAAAGCGCTGTCGGAATCGCTCAACGCAAAGAACGTGGCGTTCCTGCTCGGGGCAGGTTGCTCGTCGAATTGCGTCAAAGAGAAAGATACTGCGGGCAAGGATGCCTGGCGAGAGCTTGGTATTCCGACCGACGCAAAAAGTGCCAACTTGGGTGAAGGACGAGATCGTGACGCTCGACGCCGAGCACGAGGCGCTCAAGGTCCGGCGTTCAGAAACCCCGAAGCATGTCACGGTGGCCGAGCTCGACGAGAGACTCGACGCCCTGCCCTCCAGCGAGAAGCTGCTGCTCGACATCGTTCGCATGATCGCCTACCGCGCCGAGACCCGGATGATGTCCGCCGTCGCCGCGGCGCAGGGCGCAAAGCAGCGTCCGCGACGCCCCCTCGCCGAACTGTTCCAGTCGGACGCCGACATCGCCGGGCTGCTCGACGAACTCAACCGGACGCGCACGATCTTCCCCGGAACCGGGCTCCGCATGATCTACGAACTGCCAGACAACGCACGCAAACCCGG
The DNA here is from genome assembly GCA_964291215.2 of Alphaproteobacteria bacterium. Classification (GTDB taxonomy): domain Bacteria; phylum Pseudomonadota; class Alphaproteobacteria; order MPNO01; family UBA830; genus JAJEBT01. Next base: position 101,632 of record OZ219790.1, read on the forward strand.
CCCAGAAGCATCGCCCTGATTGGAAAAATTGAACCCGAGGTCAGGACATCTGAGCTTCCCATGGCAAGGGCCGTCTCTTCGCCCCGCATGATCAAGACATGGAAAGATCGGTATAGCATTTGCTATACCGCGCGAGATGATTTAATCTCGACGCCCAATGTGATCGAGAAACGGCGATGCAATCGGGAATGGGCGACATTCCGGAAGACTACCCACTCCGGGTCAGGGACTTGCGTCAGCGGTTGGGGCTCACGCAGGCACAGATGGCGGAGCGCATCGGCGTGTCGTTCGCGACAGTGAACCGCTGGGAGAACAGCCAGTCCAGGCCCGGGCGCCTAGCGTGGCGCGGGATCGTCGATCTGGAAGCCGAGGTCCGGCACTCGAGCCGGCCGGCCGAACCGCCCGCCGCTTCGGCGGCGCCAACACTCGACTTTGGTGCTGAGCCGGCAGCGGTGGCCGCCGTTGCGGCGGCGACGCGGCTCGACTACGGCCACCTGTCCAACCCGACTTTCGCCAGCGAGATATCCTCGATCGACCCGTTGCCGCACCAGCGTATCGCCGTCTACGAACACATGACCGGCCAGTCGCCGCTGCGGTTTCTCCTTGCCGACGATGCCGGTGCGGGAAAGACGATTATGACGGGGCTGTATATCCGCGAGATGCTCGTGCGCCGGCTGATGACCCGTGTGCTTGTTGCTGCGCCGGCCGGGCTGGTGGGCAACTGGGAACGCGAGATGCGCACGCTGTTCCGCCTCTCCTTCCGCATTGTGCGCGGCGCCGACGCCCGCGCCGGGAATCCGTTCGCCGGGCCGGAGAGCGACCGCATCGTCGTCAGCATCGACACGCTTGCCGGCGAGCGCATGTTCGGGCGCCTTCGCGAGGCGGTGGAATCGGGCGCCGCGCGACCCTACGACCTCGTGGTGTTTGATGAGGCTCACAAGCTGGCCGCCGCTCGCGAGCAGGATTTCCGAGTCCGCAAGACCGATCGCTACCGCCTCGCCGAAGCGCTGGCCGGCCTGCCCGTAGACTGTGCGCGCTGGAGCCTGGGCTGGTCGGCCTCGAATATCCTGCTGCTGACCGCGACGCCGCACATGGGCAAGGACTTCCCCTATTACTGCCTGTGGCGCCTGCTCGCGCCTGACGCGCTGTCGACTTTCGAGGCGTTCGAGGACTTCCCCGAGGCGTCGCGCCGCCGCCACTTCATCCGTCGCACCAAGGAAGAGATGGTTCACGCCGACGGTCGGCACCTCTATCCGCAACGTAAGTGCGACACCCTCAGTTACGCGCTGAACCCGGCCGAGCAAGATCTCTATGACGCGACGACGCAATACATCAAGGAAACCTACAACAGGGCGCGCGTTCTGAACCGTTCCGCGGCCCGTCTTGCGATGAGCGTGTTCCAGCGCCGGCTCGCCAGTTCGACCTACGCCCTGATGCGCTCGTTCGAGCGCCGCCTCGACCGCCTGGACAAGGCCATTGCGCTTGTCCGGGCGGGCCGCAGCGATGAGCTGAAGAGGGGCCAGACGCGGCTCGGGAAGACACCGGATTTCTTCGAATCCCGCACCGCCGACGAGGAGGCGGACGACAGCGGCGAACGGGAGCGCCACGAGGAGTTCGAAGAGGCCGCGCTCGGCGGTTTCGCCTCGCTCACCCTTGTGGAGTTCCGGGAGGAGCGGGCAGAGGTCGAAGCCCTTCTGTCCCGGGCGCGCCGTCTCGCCGAAGCGGGCGAGGATTCCAAGTTCGAGAAGCTGCGTGCGGTCATGTGCGATCCGGCCTTCGCCCGGGAAAAGCTCATCGTCTTCACCGAGCATCGAGACACGGCGGAGTTTCTGGTACGCCGCTTGGAAGAGCTCGGCTTCGCCGGTCGGGTCGGCCTGATCCATGGCGGGATGGATTACCACGCGCGCGAGGCGCAGGTAACGCTGTTCCGGCGTCCGGCGGAGCGCGGCGGCGCCAGCTATCTGGTCGCGACCGACGCCGCCGGCGAAGGCATCAATCTCCAGTTCTGTTGGCTTATGGTGAATTACGACGTGCCTTGGAACCCGGCGCGGCTGGAGCAAAGAATGGGGCGCATCCACCGCTACGGGCAAACGCACGACCCGGTGGTGATCGTCAACCTGGTCGCCGGGGAGACGCGCGAAGGCCGGGTTCTCAAGGTGCTGCTCGACAAGCTCGAGGCGATCCGCAAGGAACTCCGCTCGGACAAGGTGTTTGATGTCGTCGGGCACCTGTTCGAGAATCTGCCGCTCAAGGATTATCTGGAGCAGGCGGTGACGGAGGCCGGCGCCCGCACCGCTGTCGAGGCGTTCGATGCCAATCTGACGCCGGAACGAGCGGTCGCCATTGACGCGCGGGAGCGCGGCCTCTACGGTAGCGGCGAGGTTCGCGCCCGCCTTTCCGAGCTCAACACGACCATGGAGCGGGAACAGTATCGCCGTCTGCTTCCTGGCCATGTCCGCCACTTCGTCGAGACCGCGGCCCCCTTGATCGACCTGCGACTGGAGGGCGACGCGGGCGGCGTATTCGACTTCGCGCCCCAACGCCCGCGCGCCGCCGACGATATGCGCGCCGCGATGGATGTCTACCCCGAAGCGATGCGAGGCCGGTTGACGTTCCAGCGTCCGGAAGCCGGCGACTACACTATCTGGATGCATCCCGGCGAGCCGGTGTTCGAGTGCTTTCACGCCGCCCTGCTGGCGCGCCGCGGCGGCGAGGCGCTGCGCGGCGCGATATTCGTCGATCCCCACGCCGAGGAACCCTACCTCTTTCACCTGGCCCGGGTCTCGGTGGTGCGTCGCGGCCGAAACCGGACGGAGACGATCGAGATACGCCCGGTCGGGCTGCGGCAGGAGAGCGACGGCGCTGTTTCGCCGTGCCCGCCGGAGCATCTGCTTTTGTTGCGCGGCGTTGGCGGCGTCGCGCCCGGTAGCATACCGCTGGCCCGCGTGGCGCACAGGCTCACGGAAGACGCCAGGGCGTCGCTGAAGGAGACTGCGCTGTGCATGGCGGCGAAACATCGCGCGCGCCTTGAGCAGGCGCTGCCGGAACTGCGCCGTTTGACCGCGCGCGGCTATGGCTACAAGACCGCCGAGTTGATGACGAGGCGTCGGAGCATGAGCGGGGAGGCCCGCCAGGGCAATTCGCAAGCGCAAGCGGAGCTCGCCATCGTGAAGGAAGAGCAGAGCCGCCTGGTCGCGGAGCAGCGCTGCCGTCTGGCGGCGCTGGAGGCGAAGCCTGCTTCGATTGGCCCCGGCGAGGCAGCGATGATTGCCCATGCACTGGTCCTGCCGACCAGCGACCCGGAAGAGCGGCAGCGGCACGACGCCGAAGTCGAGACGATCGCCATGGTCCGTGCGCGCGCCCATGAGGAAGCGGCGGGGGCCTCGGTTCAAGACGTGTCGCGGCCCGCGCTGGCGCGACGCGCGGGCCTGGGCGACTGGCCCGGCTTCGACCTTCGTTCGCTGCGCCCGGCGGGAGCGGGCGGGCCGGCGGAGGACCGCGCCATTGAGGTCAAGGGCCGCGCCGGTTCCGGCGCGGTGGAAGTGAGCGAAAACGAATGGGCGGCGGCCTGCAACCTGCGCGAGCGCTACTGGCTCTATGTCGTCTTCGACTGCGCCGGGTTGCGTCCCCGCCTGGTCAAGATCCGCGACCCCTTCGGTTGTCTGCTGGCCCGGACGAAAGGCGGAGTCGTCATTTCGGCGTCGGAAATCTTGTCGGCAAGCAGGGACGAGGGGGCGGCATGAAGGTTTGCCATGTCGATGAGAGCGGTAATACTACACAGGGTCCCTCTCCAAGAGAGGCACTCGCTCGCCGCCCGGGCGCTGGCCGGCGAATGGGCCGTCTACGACAATGCGGGGCCGGCCCCGGTATCGCTGGCGGAGGGAGGAAACGGATGACGCTGACGAAGCCCGCACATGACAAACCGGACGCCCCCGGCCGCGACCCGGACATGGCCGTCCGCCGCCGGGCCGTGGAGAATGGCGCCAAAGGCATCTCCGTATTCGAAGGGGTCAGGATCGTCCGGATGGTGGTGGACGAGGAAACCTTGGCCTTGAGCAGGTGCTGGCGGGCGCGGCGGATAAAGATGTGGTGGCGCCTCGTCGGACAAGTCGAAACACTGCTCGCGACGGTGCGTCGACCATTGGCGGAACCGGAGGCCGGTTGATATGGCCGATGTGAACCTGAAAATTCCGGCGATCGACAGTTTGGTCAAACACGTCGCTAGCGGCATCGGCGCGGTGGCCGGGCCGATGCTGGAGCCATGGAAAGCACGTCAGGAAACGAAGGCGAAACTCATCAGGGCAGAGGCTGAAGCTGACAGACTGAAACTCTTCGCCAATGCCCAAGCCGAGGCGTGCCGCTTGCTGCTCCCACAGGACGAGGAAGCTCATGGTGTGCTGGACATCGGCGGCCCGAACGGGATTTCGCAGCGAATCGAGTTCCAGGAACGGAAGCGGCAGGCGAACATCGCCTCGGTAGTCCGGGACGCCGCCGCCGTGCTGGATGGCAAGGAGGTCGATGACCATGAACCCGATCCGGACTGGACGGCGCGGTTTTTCAATAGCGTTCAGGACGTAACGTCGGAGGATATGCGGAAAATCTGGGCCAGGATTCTTGCAGGAGAAGTCGAAGGACCAAGCCGGACATCGTTGCGAACGCTGGATGTTCTGAGAAACATGACGACTAAGGACGCCAAGATGTTCGAGCGGATATGCAGATATGTCGTTCGTGACCCCTCCAAAGACAAGTTCTTTTTCTCAGACGAAGAACATGATTTCGGTCATCTTGCAATACCATTTGAAGATTTAATTTATCTTCAAGAAATTGGTCTTATTAATGCAAATAATCCACTTGAATGGAGTGTGTCCTTAAGCAAACAAAACAAAACCGTGCTTTTTTTTCATGAAAAATTTCTGATTATTTTGACAGGAAGCAAGTCAAAAGACAGTCAAACAATCAAAATTCCCATTTACCGCCTTACGAATCCTGGAAAAGAACTCCATGCCATCGCAGGGTGCGAATTTCATTGGGATTACTTGCAGCCACTTGCACGATTCCTGCGCACACAAGACATCGAAGTGTCCTGCGCTCAGATTATCGAGAGCTTTCCCGACGGCAACTACGGATATTCCGCTCCCTTCGACCCTTTCAAGATCGAGTCCGCAAAGCCGCGCGGTACCGTCTCATGACCGCCGATCGCGACACCCGCCTGATCGAGGTGGATTTTCCGTTGGAGCGGGTTTCGCTCGATTCGGTGCATGAGAAGAACGTCCGGCACGGACATATATCGACGCTGCATATTTGGCCGGCGCGACGGCCGCTGGCGGCGTGCCGGGCGGCACTGGTGGCGACGCTGCTGCCCGACCCCGGCGATGCGGCAGCGCGGCAGGCGCTCTACCGCCGGCTGGCCGGTGAGGTCGTCGAGACGGTCAGGGCGGAGCGCCGCGGCGGCCGCGCGGTGGAGCAACACCGGCGCGAGACTGCAGGCGGCCTGCTGCACTGGGGACGCGAGGACGGCCCGGACCTGCAATGGTTCCGCGAGCGCATCCGCCAGGCCCATGGCGGGCGGGCGCCCAGGGTGCTGGACCCGTTCGCCGGCGGCGGCGCTATACCGCTGGAGGCGATGCGGCTCGGCTGCGAGGCGACCGCCGTCGATATCAACCCGGTGGCCTGGTTCATCCTCAAATGCACCCTCGACTATCCGCGCCGGATAGCGGGCAAGACCCTGCCGCTGCCCGGTTTCGCGCGCACCGACAGGGATTTCATGGCGGCCTTCCTCAAGGCGCGGGGCTTCAAGGGCAAGCCACTGGACGGCAGGCTTGCGGCGCTCGGCCTCGCGCCGGACTGCGGGGCGGGGGAACTGGCGCTGGATGCCCCGGCGCGCGAAGAGGCGCTCTGCGAAGCCGACCTCGCCTGGCATGTCCGCGCCTGGGGCCGGCGCGTGCTCACCGTAGTTCGCGCGGCGCTGGCGGCGCGCTACCCGACCTATGCTGCGTTCCAGGCGCCAGCACCTGGCGGCCCGTCGTTCGAGCCGCGGCCGCTCGCGCTGCTGGCGCCGGACGAAACGGGCGCGACCAGTGCCGGGCCGCTGAACGAGGCGTTCGACGCGGCCTGGCTCGCCGACCCGCGCAACCCGCGTTGGGTGGCGAAACCGACGGTGGCCTATCTGTGGGCGCGCACGGTGCGCTGCAAGAGCTGCCGCGCCGTACTACCGCTTCTCAAGACCCGGTGGCTGTGCAGGAAGGACAGCAAGCGCATCCTGCTCACCATGACGCCGCGGGCGGACGGGTCCGGCGTCGCCTTCGGGGTCGAGGCCGGGGTGCCGCCGGCCACCGGCACTGCGGCGCAGCGGCGCGAGGGCGATAGGCGGCTCGGCGAAGGCACGATGAGCCGCAGCGGCGCACGCTGCCCCTGCTGCTCGGCGATCATGTCCATGGAGGACATCCGCCTCGAAGGCCGCGCCGGGCGGCTGGGCGCGGTGATGACCGCCGTGGTCGTCGACGGGCCGAAGGGCAAGGAATACCGCCCGCCGGAGGACGAGGAGCTCCGCGCTGCGGAGGTCTCCGCCGGCGAACTGGACGCGCTGTATGTCGACATTCCATTCGGGCTGCCGACGGAGGCGACGCCGCGCCAGGGACCGGGCGCTGCCCGCGCTTTCTCGGTGGAGAATTACGGCCTCGACCGCTGGGACAAGCTGTTCACCGACCGGCAGCTTCTGGCGCTGGGCTCGGTGCTGCGGGAGATGCGCCGGTGCGCCGACGCAATGGCGGACCTCCCGCCGGAATGGCGGGAGGCGGTCCTGGCCTGTCTGGCCCCGTCGCTCGGCCGCCTCGCCGACCGGGGCAGTGCGCTTGCGACCTGGACCAATGACCGTGAAACAACCCGCAGCACGTTCGCCCGTTTCGCACTGCCCGTCGTGTGGGACTTTGCCGAATCCTGCCCGCTGGCCGACACTACCGGCGGCTTCGTCCAGGCCGTCGAGTGGATCGCCCGCGTCGTCGAGCATCTGCAAGACGCGGCGAGGGACGCGCCCGGCGCAACGGTGCTGAGGCAGTCGGCGCTTGCACCCGTTCGCGGCGGGTTCGACGCCATCGTCACCGACCCGCCTTATTACGACGCCATTCCCTATTCGGACCTGATGGACTTCTTCCATGTCTGGCTGCGCCGCGCGCTGCACGGCGTCGTGGCGGACGCGGACCCGGCGTTCGCCGACCCTCTCGGCCCGAAATGGAATGCGGCCGGCGGCGACGGCGAGCTGATCGACGACGCCAGCCGGTTCGGCGGCGACCGGGCGGCATCGAAGCAGGCCTACGAAGACGGTATGGCCCGCGCCTTCCAGGCGTGCCACAAGGCGCTGAAGCCGGAGGGGCGGCTGGTCGTCGTCTTCGCCAACAAGTCTCCCGACGCCTGGGAGACCCTGGTCGCGGCGCTGATCCGCGCCGGGTTCGTCGTCACCGGTTCCTGGCCGATCCAGACCGAGATGCAGAACCGGCAGCGTTCGCTGGCCTCCGCCGCCCTCGCCTCCTCGGTCTGGCTCGTCTGCCGCAAGCGCCCGCCGGGCCGGCCGGGCTGGGACAGCGCGGTGCTGGCCGAGATGCGCGAGAACATCACGCGGCGACTGCGCGGCTTCTGGGATGCCGGCATCCGCGGGCCGGACTTCGTGTGGGCCGCGACGGGGCCGGCGCTCGAAGCCTTCTCTCGGCATCCGGTGGTGAAGAAGGCCGATGCGCCCGGCGAGACCATGGCGGTCTCCGAATTCCTGCGAGAGGTGCGCCGCATGGTGGTCGATTTCGTCGTCGGCCGGGTGTTGACCCGCGACGCCGACGCGGCGGGCGGCCTCGACGATGTGACGACCTATTACCTGCTGCATCGCGGCGATTTCGGCCTGGGCGAGGCTCCAGCCGGCGCCTGCATCCTCTATGCGCTGTCCTGCAACCTGTCCGACCGCGACCTCTCCGACCGCTTCGCCATCCTGTCACGACCTGACCGCGTCCAATTCGACGAAGCAGATGACGACGGGACCGGCGACGAGGACGGCGGCGGTGCTGCGGGTGCCGGCGGCCGGGGCGGCAAGGCGAAGCTGCTGCCCTGGAACCGGCGCAAGGCCAGAGGGCTGGGCCTCGAAGGCCCGGGCGGTCGCCCCGCGCCGCTGATCGACCGGGCGCACAGGCTGATGCAGCTCTGGCGCGCGGGCGACGAGGCGAAGGTGAACGCCTATATCGACGACAGCGGCCTCGCACGCCAGACTCTGTTCGCGCGGCTGCTGCAGTCGCTGATCGAGCTGGCGCCAGCCGGCTCGGAGGAACGCGCGATCCTCGAATCCCTCTCCAACCACATCGCCGCCCGCACCGGCCTCGCCGCACCGCGCCAGGGCGCCTTGTGGCTGGAGGAAGCGCCATGATCACCGAGATCCGGCTCAAGGACTTCAAGAACTTCGCCGACGAGACGCTGCGCGTCGGCCCGTTCACCGTGATCGTCGGCGCCAACGCCAGCGGCAAGAGCAACATCCGCGACGCCTTCCGCTTCCTGCACGGCATCGGGCGTGGTTATACCCTCGCGGAGACCATCGGCGGAAAATACGGCGGCGGCGGCCAGGTCGAATGGGATCCGATTCGCGGCGGCGCCAACGAACTCGTCCGCTCGGGACGACAAACCCTGACCGTCGGCCTCACCGTGAAGCTGGCGGATGGGTCGCGCGCCTCTTACTGCATCGGGATGAAGCTCGACAAAGAAGGCCGCTTTCGGGTTGAGCGCGAAGTCCTCAAGGTCAGACATCGGGAAGTATATACCAGCCATCCGGCATCGCCCGATCCCGTTCGGGAACAGAACGACGATGCCCATCTGCTGCTTCGGATGGAAAAAACCGGCACCCAACGTAAGTATGGCCACCGAATTCCCGTGCGATGGGATCAACCCGCGCTGACCCAGATTCAAGGCGTCAAGCATGTGGTGCGTTGGCACAAAGATTGGGCCGGGGAAGTGGCGGGCCTGCTCGGCCACTGCCGTTTTCTCGACCCGACGCCGGACCTCATGCGCAAGCCCGCCTTCCCCGGCCAGGTGACGCTGGGAGACAGCGGCGAGAATCTCCCCACGGTGCTGCAGAAAATCTGTGCCGACGAAGCGAAGAAGGAGGCCCTTTTCGACTGGACCCGCGAACTCACGCCGATGGACGTGGCAAACTTCGAGTTTCCGCGCGACCCGACGACCGGGCTGGTGCAACTCGCGATCCGCGAGAGAAGCGGAAGAAGGATTTCCGCCTACAGCGCATCGGACGGCACACTGCGTTTCCTCGCCATGCTGGCGGCGCTGCTCGATGAGGAGCCGGCGGGCCTCTATTTCTTCGAGGAGATCGACAACGGCATCCACCCGTCGCGGCTTCACCTGCTGGTCGACTTGATCGAACGCCAGACGCAGGGCGGCGCGGTGCAGGTCATCACCACGACCCATTCGCCCGAACTGCTTTCCATGGTAAGCGACGGCACTTTCCGGGATATGTCCGTCGTCTGCCGTTCGGAGGATACGGAGGACGCCGTTATCCGCCCGGTCGCCGACCTGCTCGGCGCCAAGGCGCTGCGAGAAACCCAAGGATTGGGCCGTCTGCTCGCCGGGGGCTGGATGGAGACGGCCCTTGCCTTCACCGAAGGCGGTGGCGAGGGAGACCGGGAATGAACATCCTTGTCATTCCCGAGGATTTTCGCAATGATCAATATATCCTGAAGCCCCTGTTCAAGCGGCTGTTCGCCGCCTTGGGCCGAGGGCGCGCGCGGATCCGGGTTTGCCAGGACCCGCGGCTCGGTGGCGTCGGCGAGGCACTGAAAACCGAACGTATCCGCGAGATCGTGGACCAGCATCGCGGTATGACGGATATCTTCGTCCTTTGCGTCGACCGCGATGGCGAGACGGGGCGGCGTGCGCGGTTGACCGAGATCGAAGAAAATCTCGAAGATGATTGCCGCCTGTTCGCCGAGAACGCCTGGGAGGAAATCGAGACCTGGGCGCTTGCCGGCCTGGACCTGCCCGACGAATGGAGCTGGGTGCAGGTTCGCACCGAAATCCAGGTCAAGGAGCGATATTTCAAGCCGCTCGCCGAGCGACGCGGCGTTGCCGACGGCCCCGGCGGCGGCCGCAAGGCGCTTGGCGAGGAGGCCGCGCGTAAAATCGATACGATCCGGCGCAAATGCCCCGAGGATTTCGACGCGCTCGCCCGGCGCCTCGGCGACGCCGCCTGAACCCATCGAGCGAGGACGACATGACGAGAAAACTTTCCTGGACGCCCTGGCATGAGGTCGTGACGCTGCGCGAGGATGTGCGCACGGGCGCGCTCTCGCTGGCCGACTTTGCCGCCGATCTTCACGATGTAGCGATGCAGAAGGGCGCGCGGCCGGTCTATGAGGATCCGGGCCGATTCTTTGCGCTGACCTATCCGACCTTCCCGTTGCGGGAACTTGCGCGCGATGTGGCGCTGCGCCTCGCCGGCAGGAACACTAGGGCAATCCGCCAGCTCGAACTCACCTATGGCGGGGGCAAGACCCATACGCTGGTGACGCTCTACCACCTGGCGCACGATCCGCAGTCGCTGCCGGCGCTCCCCGCGGTCGAGCAGTTCCGCTCCCATGTCGGCGCGCCCCTGCCGGCGGCGCGCGTAGCGGCGCTCTGCTTCGACAAGCTCGATGTGGAAAAGGGAATGGAGGTACGCGCCCCCGGCGGCGCGCTGCGCTGGCTCAAGTATCCCTGGAGCGTACTGGCGTTTCAGCTGGCGGGCGAGGAGGGCCTGCGCGCGCTTCATCCCGACAGCGCGAACGAGGAACGGGAGACGGCGCCTGCCGAGCCGCTGCTCGCCGAGTTGCTGTCGCGGCCGCAGGCAAGTGGGCTCGCCACCCTGGTGCTGATCGACGAAGTGCTGATGTACGCCCGTGAGAAGGCGGCGATGGAGGAAGGCTGGCGCACGCGGCTGACCGACTTCTTCCAGTATCTGTGCCAGGCGGCGGTCAGGGTGGACCGCTGCGCCCTCGTCGCCTCGCTGCTCGCCTCCGACCCCGCGAAGAGCGACGCGCTCGGCAAGCAGCTTACCCGGCAGATTTTCGACATTTTCAACCGACAGCGCGAAGAGGGGATCCAGCCGGTGCAGAAGGAGGATGTGGCCGAAGTGCTGCGCCGGCGCTTCTTCGAATCCGGTTCGATCGCCGATCCCGACTCCTTTCGCCCCCATGTCACGGCGACGGTCGCCAATATCGCCAGGGTCGACGAAACGGTGGACAAAAACAGGGCGGGCGAGGAACAGCGTTTCCTCGACAGCTACCCCTTCCATCCGGGGCTGACCGATATTTTCTATGCCAAGTGGACTCAGCTGGATGGGTTCCAGCGTACGCGCGGCATCCTGAGGACCTTCGCCATCGCACTGCGCGATGCCGAGAAGTGGGACAGGGCGCCGCTGGTCGGCCCCAATATCCTTTTGCCCGCGCCCGGCGAAAACGCTCTCTCCGAGGCGGCGCGCGAGCTTGCCGGCACCGCCACGCGCGAGATCACGGAGGGCGCCGGCAATGTCTGGAGCGCCGTGCTGGAGGGCGAGTTTGCGAAGGCGCGGGCCGTGCAGGACGACCATCCGGCGCTGAAGTTTCGCGAAATGGAGCAGGCGGTGTGCGCCGTGTTCCTGAGTTCGCAGCCGATCGGCCAGAAGGCGCACACGCCGGAGTTGATGGCGCTTGTCGGTGCGGCAGGCCCTGACCGGATTGATGTGGAGAAGGCCCTGCGCCGCTGGACCGAACTCTCCTGGTTCCTCGACGAGGTGGAGTTCGCCGACGCCGCGACTCTGCCCCGGGCGTGGCGTCTCGGCAACAGGCCCAACCTCAAACAGATGCATGACGACGCCTGCGCCAACCGGGTCGCGGCGGAGCAGGTGGAACAGGCGCTGCTGGAGGAAGTGCGGCGGGCAAAGAGCCTCACCCAGGGTGCGGCGGCGGCAGGCGCAAGGGTGCACATGCTGCCGGAGCGGCCGCGCGACATCGGCGATGACGGGGAGTTCCATTTCGCCGTCCTGGGGCCGGGCGCGGTTTCCGATTCGGGCCGACCGAGCGCACAAGCGCGGCGCTTCATCGACGAGACGACGGGGCCGGACCGGCCGAGGATCCGACGCAACGCCGTGGTTCTGGCGGCTCCCTCGCGCGACGGCCTCGACGCCGCCCGGGCAAGCATTCGCGAATATCTCGGCTGGGAGGAGGTGCGCCGACAACTTGACGGCCAGGGAGGCGATTCGGTGCGCGAAGGGATGCTAGCCGACTCGACGGAGCGGGCGCGCAAGCGCATTCCCGACGCGATCCGCCAAGCCTGGGCCATCGTCGTCGCCGTCAACGAGCACAACGACATCCAGGCGTTCAAGACAACCATCGGCGCGGAAGCGCTGTTTGCGGTCGTCAAGGCGGACCGGCGGGCGCGCATCCAGGAGACCGCGATCAGCGCCGAAGCGATGCTGCCTAACGGCCCCTACGATCTCTGGCGCGCCAACGAGGCCTCGCGCCGCGTGAAGGATATTGCCGGCGCCTTCGCGGAGAACCCGAAACTGCCGAAAATGCTCCGCCGTAAAGACATCCTCGACACGATCGACCGGGGTGTGCGCGACGGCGTCTTCGTCGCGTCGCTGGTCAGGCCCGACGGATCGGTCAGAACCTGGTGGCGGACGCCGGTCGACGAGCAGGCCCGGTCGGAGCCGGCGCTGGAGCTGTTCCTGCCCGACAAGGCCACGTTGTCGGAGCTCGACCCGCAGGCGCTGGCGCCGGATGTGCTTCCGGAGTTGTGGACCGGCGATTCGGTCACGGTGGCGGATCTCGTCGCCTACTTTTCCGGCGGGCGAATAGCGACCGTGCAGCGAGAGGGGTATGCGGAAACAGTTGGTATTCCGGCCTGTCCCCGCGCTGCGGTCGACGCGGCGGTCTCGGAGGCCGTCGGCCAGGGCGTCCTGTGGCTCGTGAACGGCCCCGCAAGTCTCCAGGGCGAACCAGTGCCGCCCGGCATCCTGTCTGAAACCGCCCAACTGCGCGCGCCGCTATCGCCGCTTTCGGTAAACCGATTGACGAAGGACTCGGCGCCGGAGGCATGGAAAGACGGGCAGACCAGCGCCCTGGCCCTCTTGACTGTGCTCTCTGTGCAGGCCGGCGTGCCTCTGCCCTGGGCGGTCCTGCGCCGGGCGATCAACGACGCGCTCGACGGACAGTGGCTCGCCCTGGCGCCCGAAAGCGCCCCGTGGCCGTGCCCGGCCGCGGGTGCGGAGACCGTCATGCTGCGGGAACCCGAATCTTCGGGTGTCGCGGAGGGCGGCGGCGAAACCGCATTGCTCCGCAAGGGCCTGCATACCGGGGCGGCCGACCTTGCGCCCAACGAGTTGCAGGACCTGGTTGACGCGCTGCCGGAAGTCATCACTGCCGCTGCTGGCATCCCCTTGCGGTTCCACCTTCGCATGACGCTGGGGGACGGCAGCGAACCGCACGCCGAAACGGCGGCGTCCATCAACATTATCCTGGAAAGCGCCAACCCCGGCTTGCGCTTGAGCGGGGCCGAAAAGCCGGACGGATGAACCGAACACAATGCCTGTGCGCAGGAAAGTCGGAATTCCGCTATCCGGTGGGAGTGCGCTCATCGTGGAGACCGTTGGCATACGGGCGATTGCGCACGAGCGCCGAAGCGGATCCGGGATATCTGGCGGACACTCTGCCGACTGTGGCGGGGACGTGCGCCGCGCCGGGTTGGAAGCGGAATTGTCAGTAATCGGGTGGGAGCCTGGGGTGAACTGCTGTGTGAGAAGGGGCTGAGGCGACATCGAGTGTCCCATTCCGTCGGGCTCTGCCCGTTCAGGTGATCGGATCGACGGGCCAGCCGTAACTTTCGGAAAATTGTCTCCCGAATGCTGCTTCCACCAGGTATTTGGCAACGCGTGGACTTGCGGTCCTTTCATGCGCGATGCGCCAGCCTCGCTCACCAAGCTGCCGGCGAGCATGGTCGTTGCGCCACAGATAGATCATTAACTCGACCAGATGTTCACGGCTTTCAAATTCCATCACGCCGTCATCATAGATCCCGGCCAACCCCGCACTCGTTGCGGTCAGCACGGAGACGCCTTGGCCCAACGACTGGGCAATCCTGTCGGAGGAATATAGAAGCGGAACGGGTTTGGTGTCGTCATGCGCGAGATTCGGCATACATGCCGCCTGCGCTAGGGCATCAAGGAATTCGATCGAACGGAGACGGCGCGGGCCGTGTGCGTTTGAGCGGAATCGGTAGCCGCCAGGCAACAAAGTAAGAAGCGCCACAATCTGGTCGTCGCGCGTCTTATTGGGGGTGCCGAGAAACTGGCCGTCATACGGAAGCACGTCTCGAGCCTTCTCGAATACACGTGCGACCTCGATGCTGGAGTCGACAGGGTTCGGGAAAAAATGGACAGGGCCACATCGGCGCTCGGGCAGAGAGAGACTACCAAGACCGGCAGTCGTAATGAAGGAAATGTCGACCTCGCGCATCCGTGCGCAAAAGCGCTTCATCGAATGCGCGTTAAAGACAGCATCCACGTTGAACTGCGCGAGCACGGCCTCCGGAACTCCTTTACGAATGGCGCGCATTGTCGTCGCGTCCACCCGGTCAACATGGCCGAACAGTACGAGATCGGGTCGATAATGACTGGCTGTCTGGATCAGGCGCCGGCGCATTTTCGCGATGCCGCCGAATCTGGAGCTCAGCACCAGTGGTGAGGCCTCCCGGGAAACGTCGCGGTCCGAAAACGCAATGACGTGATGCCCGGCTCGCAGGAGGCCCGTGTGGAGCTTGCTGTCTACATTGTAAAACGTGGCATGGAGTCGGCGACGATCGAGATTGGCGACCAGGAGAATGCGCAGCGGCTTGAGGCGGGAAGACATTGGTTGATCGGACCTGTCCGCTGGGAGAGAGGAATCTGGCGAGGTCCTGCCTTAGGCAGACGAAACAGTATCGGTAGCACGAGTGTTCGTTTTGGCAAATCCCATATCGCGTGCGGCCTGTGATGTTGGGCCTGGACGCCGAACTGCAACGCAAGAACAAGGATCACCCCGAAGCAGCAATGTAGCACGAGGATGGGGAGCAAGCGATGCTCTTCGGCCGGACGCTATTGGCGCTCGGGGCCGGGCTGCGACAGCTTCCCGGCGGTCGAGCCGCCGCCGTGTTTCGGCGAGGCTCTGGCGATGGTTCATGTTTCCCACCGCCCAGTGGCCGCGGCCGCAGCAGTTCCTCTGGCGAGGCGTGTTGCGCATCAAGCGAGGTGATGATGTACTCGGTGTGGTCGTTGCCGCTCGCTGCGCCGCTGGCGCTCTTTCCCAACGGCTCGCGGTAGCGCTTGATGCGGGCGATCTGCCGGGGTAGTTGATCAAGCCCTTGAGCGGCGTCAGGCCCCGTCGCTGCTCGAGGCGTCCGTGGGCCTTGGTCGAGCTTCTCCTTGAAGATCAAGGTTGATGACATAGGCCGGAAGCATGGCGTTATCAATAGTCGGCGACCCACGGTGCCGGGCGCGTGCGGCGATGCAGTTGCCCGGCGCGGAACCCCGATAGCGCCTCATCGGGATCGGGCCGGCCGTGAAACACCAGAATACGGGTATCTGGCGGAAGGGACGGCTGCCGCACCAGGTTGAACGGAAAGCAGGGCACCGCATGCCGCTTGAAGCTTCGCGCCCATTCATCCGGCCACCAGTACTTTTCGCCGAGGGCGTACGTCAGATAGGTCTGCTCCGGCGCAAAATTCGCCAACGCCCAGTCGCGCTCGGAGTAGAACTTGTCGATCGCAAACTGCATCGTGTTCGCGCGCCAGCGAACGATGGACGAGTTCCCGACGTTCGGACGCTTCTTGAAGATTTGCTGGCCCTGCTTCCAGTTGTGGATGATGCAGCGCTTCCCCGGCATGAAGTCGAAGAAACAGTCAATGCCTCCGATGATCAGGATGTCGAGGTCGAGGAACAGGCAATCACCCTCTATCCCCGGTTGATCGTCAGCGAAAAATCCCAGCTTTAGCCAAGCGGTCCTTTGGTGGCTTTCGGGCAGTTCGATCTCCGGCAGGGGCCGCGTTTCGATTCCGGAATCCAGCCCGGACTCATTGTCGGTGAAGCAGAAGAACTTGAACTCGCGATGGAGATTCGCGCTGACGCCGCGAAAGAGCCGGTTGACAAATTCGGGGCCGTAACGATCACCCCACTTCAAAGTGAGGACGCTGATTGGACAATTGCCGGTCATTGTCGCTTTCGCCGTGCAGTTCAGACTGGAAGTGGGGTTTGCCAAGCGCAGGGAGCTACCCCGCGCCGGGTCAAGGACTGTTCTATTCAGCGGGCGACCCGACAGAGCGGGACACGCCAGCAGTCGCAGGAACGAGGGTAGAATAGGCTCAAGCCATAAGTCAAGAAGTTGACCTGAGGCGCGGCATAGGTTGGTAAGGTAGGTTGGGCCACCAAAAAGAGAGCAAGATAACCAAGAACAAGGCCCCGGCGCGAGCCTAACAGGCGGATCTGAGCGTCCGGCCACCGCCCGGGGAGGCCACCACAAAGAGCTATGGGCGCGCGGGCACTCGTTCGTCAAAGGTGTGCTCGGCATGGCCGCACTCGGCTACAGCCCACTCGTCGCCATCCAGATCGTACTCGCCGAAAACGCCGTCTACATGATCAAGGTGCACAACGCCAGACCCATCTCTACAGAGGGGTGAGCTGATACCCCCATTTTTCACGTGTTCTGGTGCAGAAGCTCCGAATCGAAGCAGGCATGAGTTGTCTCTACGTCAGCAACTCAATAAAGATTTGGAGCTAGTTCCGTGCCTACGCGAAAATGACCGTTTTGGCTGACCTTCCGACGAAATTTCGGGTTTGATCCACTCCCGGGGCCTCCGTTCCCAGGGGGGATTTCTGCCGATTTGCAGCGGCCCAGGGCCCTTCCACCGAGAATCCAGCGCAACTTGGCCCAATTCCAGCTGCGGAACGTTTCGCGTGGCAATTCTCGCGAAGTTTTCCGAAAAGCCAGCGGCTTCCCGGTCTGATCGGTCAATTCCCGCCCCAAAGCGGGGTTCTTCGCCCCCTCTATATCACGATTTCGCGAATAGAATTGCGCAGTTGTACATTTTTAATCAGGCACTAGTTCAGCCAAAAGGTGCTGCAGTTTCCTTGGCTTCGACCTTTTCCGCCTCGCGTGCTGCGCGCTGTTGTTCGCGCCACATCGCAGCATAGATGCCGTCATCGGCAAGAAGGCGGGAGTGACGGCCGGATTCGACAATGCGTCCATCGACGACGACCAGGATTCGGTCCGCATCGATGACCGTCGAAAGGCGATGGGCGATGACCAACGTGGTCTTCTCCTTTGATACAAGGCGCAGGGCCGAGAGTATCTCCCGTTCGGTATGGGTATCGAGGGACGAGGTGGCCTCGTCGAAGAGCAGAATTTGCGGCTGCTTCAGAATCGTCCGCGCTATCGCAACCCGCTGCTTCTCGCCGCCAGAAAGCTTCAGCCCGCGTTCACCGACCATGGTCTCGTAGCCGTCCGGCGAGGACATGATGAAACCGTGGATCGCGGCAAGGCGAGCGGCTTCTTCGATCTCTTCCGGCAAGGCATCGGGACGCCCGTAGGCGATGTTGTACCGGATCGTGTCGTTGAACAGTACCGCGTCCTGGGGAACGACCCCTAACGTCCGGCGCAGGCTCTGTTGGGTAACGTCGCGGATGTCCTGTCCGTCGATCAGGATGGCCCCGGAGCCGACATCATAGAACCGGTAAAGGAGGCGTCCGATCGTCGACTTGCCGGCTCCGCTGGGTCCGACCAGCGCCAGCGTCTGTCCGGGTTCGACCCTGAAACTCACGTCGTGGAGCACCTCGCGCCGCGAATCATAGGCGAACGAGACGTTTCTGAACTCCACGGCGCCGTCTCCAGGTACAATTGTCCCGGCCGCTGGACGGTCCCGGACCTCGGCGTTGACATCGAGGAGATGGAACATTGCCTCCATGTCGGTCAGGGCCTGCTTGATCTCGCGGTACACGAAGCCAAGGAAGTTCAGGGGCATGTAGAGCTGGATCAGATAGGTGTTGACCATGACGAACTCGCCAATCGTCATGGTCCCGTCAGCAACATCACCTGCGGCCATCAGCACCAGGACGGTGATCGCGATGCCGACGATGGCCGCCTGGCCGATATTCAGGAGAGACAGGCTCGTCTTGCTGATCACCGCCGCCCGTTCATAGCGTTCGAGCGCACGGTCGTACCGGCTCGCCTCATACTCCTCGTTTCCGAAATACTTGACCGTCTCGTAATTGAGAAGGCTGTCGATCGCCCGCGTGTTCGCTCTCTGATCGGTCTCATTCATTTCGCGGCGCCATTTCAGGCGCCATTCGGTGACGATCATCGTGTAGGCGATATAAGCCGCTATCGATGCAAGGGTTATGAGTGCGTACCAGAAATTGAAGAGAGTCCAGAGGATACCGCAAACCAGGAGGATCTCGAGGAGGGTGGGCAGGATGTTGAAGAGCATGAACCGCAGAATGAAATCGATGGCCTTGGTTCCGCGCTCTATGGCGTGCGAAAGACCGCCCGTCTGCCGTTCAAGATGGTAGCGCAGGGCCAGCCCGTGGAGATGGCGGAAGGTCTGGAGAGCGGCCTCGCGAATGGCGCGCTGCGCCACCTTGGTGAAGACAGCGTCCCGAAGTTCTGCGAAAGCGATCGACAGAATCCGCAGCGCTCCGAAGGCAATAATCAGAGCGACCGGAATGATAATCGCCGATGCCTCTTCGGGGCTCAGGCGATCGACGATCTGACCATAGACTACGGGGATATAGACCGTTGCCCCCTTCGCGGCGGCAAGGAACAGGAGCGCGACGAGCACCCGGACTTTGGCCTGCAGGCCACCGTAGGTCCAAAGGTAGGGGGCGAGAGTGCGGAGCGCCTGCCATTCAAAACCGGAATCGATGCGGCGTCCGGATAAGGTCCTGTCGGGCTCAGCCATCGCGGCAGGGCTTGCGAAGCGGTGCGAGCTCAGGCGGCGGTCTTGCCGACCGCGCAAGACGGATTCGCTTCGCCGGTGGAGGATCGGGTCCCGAGCGACGGCCCCATCCGGTCCTGGACGGAAGAGGCTGCCGGTTCGACGGAACCGGCAGTGCGCTTCGTGACTGGCGTGGAACTGGGCCTGCGGTCCATTTCGTCGGTCCTGTCGTTCACGAAGACCGCTTGCGACCCCGTCGGGTGCAGTCAGCATCGTGGAATGAACAGTTGCTCAGGGAGTATAGAGGAAGGCGGGACCGACAAGAAGGGTTCCTCTTCGGCTTTCCGATGCCGCTTCCGATCGGCTGGTCCGAATCGGATAGGTAGGAGACCCTTCACCCTGCCAGCAACCTCGCACCGATGGATCTGGCACTTTCACAGCCTATCGCAGGCGCAGATTGCTGGCAGGTGCCCCGGAAATGATGTTTTTTCCTTTGATTTTTCAACCAAAACCTGTATATGGCGGTTGGCTGCGTCCGGCTGTCAACGCAATCCCACAAACAACATGGACACGTCCGACGGAGCCCTGCCGCGCAGCGTGACGACCCATTCGAACCTGCGCGGAGTTGCTGGCGAGTCTTGTGTAATTGTGCCAGATTCTCCCCATGTACAGGATATTGATTGTTCCCGTCCTTGCGCTTGTGCTCGCACAGGGCACAGTTGCCCGGGCATCGACCGACGGCGAGGCAAAATTCGAAGCCTGGTTGGATGTCGTGCGTACGGAAGCCGCATCACGCGGTCTGAAGGCGTCGACCATTAGCGGGGCGTTGTCGGAAATTGAACCGATAGCACGGGTAATCGAACTCGACCGCCGACAGCCGGAGTTCACTCTGACCTTCAAGGAATATGTCAGGCGCGTCGTCCCCGACAAGCGGGTGCGCAAGGGCCGGGTACTTCTGAAGGAGAATGCCGGGCTCCTGGCCAAGGTTTCTGCCAGGTATCGGGTGCAGCCGCGCTTCATCGTTGCCCTGTGGGGAATCGAGACCGATTTTGGACGGGTTACCGGCGGTTTTCCGGTCATAGCGGCGCTCGCCACTCTTGCCTATGACGGTCGGAGATCGGCCTATTTCCGACGCGAACTCTTTGATGCGTTGCGAATCCTCGACGAAGGCCACATTACGCCACAGGAAATGATCGGATCATGGGCAGGCGCGATGGGCCAGAACCAGTTCATGCCCTCATCGTTCAGGCGTTTTGCGGTCGACCATGACGGCGACGGCCGGCGCGATATCTGGACGACACGTGCCGACGTGTTCGCTTCGGCGGCAAACTATCTGTCGCATGCAGGGTGGAAGAACGACAGGACCTGGGGGCGGCAGATCCGCTTGCCGAAGGGGTTCGATGAAAAACTGGTCAATGGCAAGACCCGCAAACGCCTTTCGGCCTGGCAAGCTCTCGGCGTCCGCAAGGCGGACGGTGGAAATCTGCCGAAACGCGATCTTCCTGCCGTTCTGGTCAGGCCCAGCGCTGGAATGAATCCGGTCTTCGCTGTCTACAGCAACTATGAATCTCTCCTGCGCTGGAACAGGTCCAGCTATTTCGCGATAAGCGTCGGCATTCTGTCCGATCGCATCGCCGGCCGGTAGCGGGCAGAGTGTCTCCCGTGCTTCCTGACCACATCGGGCGATGGCCCAAGACGGGAAGAGCACTGGCCTTCACCGCTTGTGTCGTCCTGTTAGCCACCGGCTGCGCCGACAGGAGGGTGGCGAGAGAGGATCCCCCACCGAACCGGGATCCGTTGCCGCACACGAGTGCACAGGCACGCTACAAGGTGGGTAACCCCTACGAGATCGCCGGAGTTCGCTATTTTCCCGCGGAAGACTATACCTATGCGGAAACCGGCATAGCCTCCTGGTACGGCCCCAAATTCCATGGCCGGCCCACGGCCAACGGCGAGATATTCGATATGAATACGGTATCCGCTGCACACAAGACGCTGCCGATGCCGAGTGTCGTTCGCGTCACCAATCTCCGGAACGGCAGGTCGCTGGTGGTTCGGGTCAATGACCGCGGGCCGTTCGTTGCCGACCGGATCATCGATCTCTCGCGGCGTACTGCCGATCTCCTCGACATACGCCGGCAGGGAACCGCTCCTGTCAGGGTCGAGATCCTTCCCCGGGAAAGCCGGCATCTCAAGGAGCTTGCCCTCAAGAACAGCCTGCCGCCGGTTCCAGATACCGTGGAGGTCGCCCGGTCGGACACGCTTACCTCCGATTCTGCGATTCCGGCGTGGAAAACCACAGATGGCGGCCGGCCGGTTCCCGAGAGAAACCCGCAGATATTTGTCCAGGTTGGCGCCTTCACCCAACACGGCTACGCTGTGCGTGCCCTGGCCCGTCTGCAGGGCCATGGCGCGGCCCGGATCGCGGAGGGCAGGGTAGGGGGGAGACAGTACTTCCGCGTCCGCTTCGGACCGGTCCCGGACTTTGCCAGCGCCGAAACTGCCCTGCAGACCATCGTTTCGGCCGGTTTTCCGAAGGCCATCATCGTTGTAGACTGAATCCGATCAGCAGGTGCGCGGATGGATCCGGCGCACAGTCCGCCATTGCCTTACAATCGCTTGCGGCATGGACGGCAGGAGAGACGACCAATGGGAACTCCGGCTCGGGTTGCCGCGCTTGCAGTCCTGCTTCCCCTTCTCGCCGTCTCTGGCGGCGCGGCCCAAGGTATCAGCACGCCTGCGAAGCATGCCTTCATGATCGACGTCTCCACGGATACCGTTCTTCTTGACAAGGCGTCGGATGTGCCGATGCCGCCAGCATCGATGAGCAAGCTCATGACCATCTACATGGTCTTCGATGCGATACGGCGCGGCACTCTCAAAATGGAGGATGAGCTCCTCATCAGCACGAAGGCGGCGAAGAAGGGCGGCTCCAGAATGTTCATGCGGCCCGGCGAGAGGATCCGCGTTGACGATCTTTTGCGCGGTATCATCGTGCAGTCGGGCAATGACGCCTGCATCGTGGTGGCAGAAGCTCTGGCAGGGTCGGAAGAGGAGTTTGCCAAGCTGATGACCGAACAGGGCAGGGTGCTCGGCCTGAAGCACAGCACCTTCACGAATTCGACCGGCTGGCCGCACCCCAGGCACTTGATGTCGGCGCGCGATCTCGCACGCCTTTCCGTGATCCTGATCGAGAAGTTCCCCGACCTGTATGGGATCTTCAAGGAGAAGACTTTCACATACAACGACATAAAGCAGGGCAACCGCAATCCGTTGCTCTATATCGATCCGAGCGCAGACGGGCTGAAGACGGGCTTCACCAAGGCCTCGATGTACGGACTTACCGCATCGGCGATACGGGAGGGACGGCGAATTATCCTCGTTCTGAACGGGCTGGAGAATTCCAGGATCCGTAAGGAGGAGTCCGCCCGTCTTATGGAATGGGCCTTTCGCTCGCATCGCGTATACACGCTGTTCAAGCCCGGCGAAGAAGTCGTGAGCGCCGGCGTATGGCTGGGCGCCGAACCTGCGGTGCCGCTCGTGGTTGCCGGCGGTCTTCGGCTGTCGCTCACCCTCCCGCACTTTAGAAGGATGGAAGTAAAGGTGCGGACGATGGAACCAGTGGCTGCGCCGATCCGGAAGAATGACAGGATCGGAGCCCTGTTCGTCTCGGTCCCCGACCGCAAGATCCAGGAAATACCGCTGCTCGCCGGCAGGGATGTGGAGCGCATGAGCGTGTTTGGCCGCTTGGGAGCGACCCTGTCCTATCTCCTTTGGGGCGGAGTGTAGGGGCGAGCCGCCCTAGTTGATGACCACGGCAAGGTTCATAACGCTCGAGGGCGGCGAAGGCGTCGGCAAGACGACACAGGTGGAATTGCTGGCAGGGACCCTGCGCGAACGCGGGCTTGGCGTAACGACAACGAGGGAGCCCGGAGGTTCGCCCGGTGCCGAGGAAATCCGCAAAATGCTGCTAGACCCTTCGGCGAACTGGACACCGGCAAGCGAGGCGCTGCTCCATTTTGCTGCCCGGGCAAACCACTATACGATGTTGATCGCGCCGGCCCTGAAGCGAGGTGAATGGGTTATAAGCGACCGGTTCGCGGATTCGACCCTCGCCTATCAGGGTTACGGCATGGGGCTGGAGTTGTCGGCCATAGAGATGCTCTATGAGCTGGCGCTCGGGGATTTCGAACCGGATCTCACGCTGGTTCTCGACATTCCCGCCGAACTGGCGGTGGAACGGCGCCAGAAGAGGGCATTGGCCCCGGATCGTTACGAACGGATGGACATGGCCTTTCACCGTCGTCTTCACGACGGATTCCTGGAGATAGCGGCGCACCGGCCAGACCGCTGCGCGGTGATTCCTGCGGATGGTTCCCCGGATTGCGTTGCCGCACGGATACGGACCGTTGTGATGGAGAGGCTGTGGGAAGAGAGTGCACAATGAGCGCGAGTCCCGAGCCCTGGCAGAATTCCGGCCTGCTCGGCCATGCGGAGGCCGAGAGACACCTGCTTGACGCTTGGGCAGGCGGAAAACTCGCGCATGGCTGGCTCCTCACAGGGCCAAGAGGCATCGGCAAGATGACGCTTGCCTGCCGGTTCGCCCGTTTTCTCCTCGCCAATCCGGAGCGGGCGGGCGATGACGGTCTTTTTGCAGCAGAGCCATCGCCACCGCCCGATTCACTGGAAATCTCCGAGGAACACCCCGTCTTCCGGAGGATTGCCTCTGGTGGCCATGTCGACCTCCATATCGTCGAACGCGGCTTCGTGGACGGTGATACAGACACCGAGCGCGCAAACCGGAAACGCCACACTGTGATTTCCGTCGACGATGTCCGGGCGGCATGCCGGTCGATGGCGCTCACGGCATCGGAAGGCGGATGGCGCATCGTCATCGTCGACGGTGCCGACGAGATGAACGCGAATGCTGCCAATGCCTTGCTCAAGCTCCTTGAGGAACCGCCGGCCCGGTCCGTGCTGATTCTTGTTGCTCATTCAGGGGGCAGACTACCTCCGACCATTGCGTCGCGGTGCTGCCGCCTGCGTCTCATGCCCTTGGACCCCGAAACGCTTTCGAAACTGATGGGCATCTACAGGCCGCAACTCGACGGCGATGCGCGTCGCCGCCTGATCAGTCTTGCGGACGGAAGCATCAGACGTGCGCTTGCGCTGGCGGACGGTGAGGGGCTCGCCGTCCACGACGATCTGATGGCGCTCTTGGCCGGCCTTCCCGACCTCGACACCTCGGCGGCACATGAATTTACCAGGCGTTTTGGACGCCGGGAGGCAGATGTTGCATGGCAAACGGCCACCGACCTCATTGCCCGCTGCCTGAACCGCATGATCAGCGCCGGAGCACGGCAGACCGGAGTGGCTGCAATGGGTTTCGATCCGAAGGATGCCGAATGCCTCACACGCCTTCTCAGCATGGCGAGCCTTGATTGCTGGTTGAGTGTGTGGGAAAAGAGTTGCGGCCTGTTCGCCCAGGCACATTCTGTCCATCTGGACAGAAGGCAGGTCATGCTGGAGATCCTCGGCATTCTTCAAACTGCAGCGCGGTCGGGTACAAGACCCTGAACCGGCGTCCCGACGCTGGCGGAAGACCGTTCGGGAAGGGGACGAACATGCCCGATCAGAGGAATTTCTACGTCACGACGCCGATATACTACGTCAATGATTCGCCGCATATCGGCCATGCCTACACGACGTTGTCATGCGACGTTCTTGCCCGGTTCAAGCGCCTTGACGGTTTTGACGTGTTTTTCCTTACGGGAACCGATGAACACGGCCAGAAGGTCGAGAAATCGGCAACAGCCGCGGGCAAGACTCCGCAGGCATTCACCGATGAGGTATCGGAGAACTTTCGCGACCTCGCCGGGCTCATGAAATTCAGCAATGACGCGTTTATTCGGACCACCGAGCCGCGACACGCCCGCGCCAGCCAGGCGATCTGGAGCGCGCTCATGGAAAACGGCCATATCTATCTTGGGTCTTATTCCGGCTGGTATGCCGTTCGCGACGAGGCGTTCTATGCCGAGAGTGAACTTCAGACCGATGATCAAGGACGCAAGATTGCCCCGTCCGGCGCTGAATGCGAGTGGGTGGAAGAGCCGAGCTACTTCTTCAACCTCTCGAAATGGCAGGATAGGTTGCTCGAGTTTTACGAGCAGAATCCCGATTTCATAGCCCCGCAATCGCGTCGCAACGAAGTCATCAGTTTCGTCAAGGGCGGGCTCCAGGACCTGTCCATTTCGCGCACCAGCTTCAGCTGGGGTGTTCCGGTCCCCGACGACGACGGTCACATCATGTATGTCTGGCTCGACGCGCTGACCAACTACATCACAGCGGTCGGTTATCCCGACACCGACGCATCCGCCTATCGGCAGTACTGGCCCGCAGATCTCCATATGGTGGGAAAGGACATCCTGCGTTTCCATGCCGTGTACTGGCCCGCGTTCCTGATGGGCGCCGGGCTGGAGCCGCCGAAGCGGGTATTCGCGCATGGATGGTGGACCAATGAAGGTCAGAAGATCTCGAAATCCTTGGGCAATATCATTGATCCCTACGAGATTGTGAAAACCTACGGTCTCGATCAGATCAGGTATTTCCTGCTGCGTGAAGTGCCGTTCGGAAACGACGGGGATTTTTCCCGAAAATCAGTCCTGAACCGGATCAATGGCGATCTTGCAAATGACCTTGGCAATCTTGTTCAGCGCGTTCTTTCCATGGTTGGGCGCTATTGCGACGGCCGGATGCCGGCCCCGGCGACGATACCGACGGACGATGACCGGGCACTTCTGGAACAAGCCGCCGGCGCTATCGCGGCCATAAGAAGGAGCATGGATGCGCAAGCCTTCAACGAAGCGCTCGACACCATATGGTCGCTGGTGAGGGCTGCCAACGGGTATGTCGATCACCAAGCGCCTTGGCGCCTTCACAAAGAGTATGTGGAACGGCGAGATAGCGTCCTCTATACCCTTGCCGAAACGATCCGCCACATCGGCCTGTATCTCCAGCCATTCGTGCCGGATGCTGCCAGGTCGATCCTCGATCAGCTCGAGATCGCCGACGATCGGAGGGATTTTTCCTGCATCGGCGGCGGGCATGCGATGAAGCCTGGTACAGTACTCCGGAAACCTACTGCAATCTTTCCACGCATCGTGGCTGAATAGCCTGGCAAATCTGGCGATGCCAGCAAGGGATGGACAAGATCTTTCAGAACAGCAGATTATGCGCTTAATCTTGAAGGATACGCTGAAGCGGCACCAGGCAGCGTGGGGGACAAGGCAACCGGCCCTGCTGCCTGAAGGCCGGAGAACTGACCCTTCAGCGATTGGATGTGCAAACCTTCCTCTTCCGGCACACCAACATCACACCGGAGCCGATCACCTGCTATGGCATCATGCCTGCCACACGGTGGATCTGTTCCACTATCAGACCGGCGGCGAGGCGGCCGAGTGCTTCGGGCTGCAGGAGCCGCCTCACCCGGAACTCGGCATCACGATGGACATGTCCATCGACCTGAGTGACGTGGCGATTTCGGACAACGGCAGCGAGCCCAACAGCAGTGCGGCGCAAGGATTGCCGGCCATACGCACCCCGGGCCAGATAGAAAAGTCGTTCGGCGGATAG
Organism: Alphaproteobacteria bacterium; assembly: GCA_964291215.2. Classification (GTDB taxonomy): domain Bacteria; phylum Pseudomonadota; class Alphaproteobacteria; order MPNO01; family UBA830; genus JAJEBT01. Next base: position 128,218 of record OZ219790.1, read on the forward strand.
GAGCGGCGTGGTGGGCGCGGTCAGGAACATACTATTCATCATGTGCGACCAGCTTCGCTGGGATTATCTGTCCTGCTACGGCCACCCAAGACTGGACACTCCGAACATCGACGGACTCGCCGACCGCGGCGTGCGGTTCGACAGCGCCTATTGTCAGTCCCCGGTGTGCGGTGCGTCGCGCATGAGTTTTTATACCGGCCGGTATGTGAATTCTCATGGCGCCAGTTGGAATTTCGTCCCGCTCAGGATCGGCGAACAGACCATCGGCGACCATCTGCGGCCCCACGGTATCCGCACCGCGCTGGTCGGCAAGACTCATATGCGTGCCGACTATGCCGGAATGGCGCGCCTCGGGATCGATCTGCATTCCGACGAAGGCGTGCTGGCGGCCGAATGTGGTTTCGAGCCCTTTGAGCGGGACGACGGCGTCCACCCCAGCTCTAGTCACGATCCGAACCCCAGATACAATCAGTATCTCCGCGATCACGGCTTCGAGGCCGACAACCCGTGGGAGGATTGGGCGAACTCGGCGGAAGGTCCGGACGGAGAACTGCTGTCCGGCTGGTATCTGGAAAACTCGAACAAACCGGCGCGGGTTCCGGCCGAGCATTCCGAGACCGCGTATATGACCGGACGCGCCATCGACTTCCTGAACGATGCGGGAGACGAGCCCTTCTGCCTCCACCTCTCCTACATAAAACCGCACTGGCCCTACATGGCGCCGGCCCCCTATGCGACCATGTACAGCCCCGAAGACACCTACCCGGTCGTTCGCGGCGACGAAGAGAAGCAGGACCCGCATCCGGTCTTCGGCGCGTTCATCGACCAGCGCGTGTCACGGACCATGTCGCGGGATGAGGTCCGCGATGCGGTGCTTCCCGGCTACATGGGCATGATCAAGCAGATCGATGACGAAATCGGCCGCCTGCTTGAAGCACTAGAGGAACGCGGGCGGATGGACGATACGATGATCGTCTTTACCTCGGATCACGGCGACTACCTGGGCGATCACTGGATGGGTGAAAAGGACCTGTTCCACCAACCCAGCGTCCGAATTCCGCTCATCGTCCATGACCCGTCGCCGGACGCCGACGCGACCCGCGGGTCGGCAAGCGATGCGTTGGTTGAAGCAATCGACCTCGCGCCGACTTTCGTCGAAGCCATCGGCGGGTACCCCCAACCTCATGTTTTCGACGGCCGCTCCCTGACCCCGCTGCTGCACGGCGAAACGCCGGACGGCTGGCGGAGCTACGTCGTCAGCGAATACGACTACGCGTTCATGGACCCCCGGCGCGCGCTGGGTACAAAACCCAGGGGTTGCTGGTTACGCATGGTATTTGACGGCCGGTTCAAATATGTCGACTGTGGCGAATACCCGCCGATGCTGTTCGATCTGAAAGAAGATCCCCGGGAACTGAGAGATCTGGGAGCCGACCCGGCCTATGAGGCCGAGCGCTCGCGGTTGAAGGACCTGCTCTTTGACTGGGCGATGAAACCCCGGCACCGGGTGACCGTAACCGACGGCATGCTGGAAACCGTCGATGTCCAGCGAAACATCACCGAAGCCGGCATTCTAATCGGCTACTATGATCAGGATGATTTGGAGAAAGCCGCCGTGGCGTGGCAGGATCGCCCCATATTTGCGGCGTTCAACCCGGTTTGGGCCAAAGCGCAGAAGAAACTACGCGGAGAAAACTGATCATGAGCGTCAGTGCGCGGGACATCGATCGGATCGTCAACGACGCGAAACCCGTCGGCGGGATGGTGTGGAACGTGATGGGACAGATCTACATTCCCAAACAGGTGGACGAAAAGGCGATCTGGTGGGAAGCTATCATGCCCGAGGAGAGCTACATTCCGCCCCATTCCCATTCCACCCAGGATGAATTTCTTTTCATCACCGAGGGTGAGCTCCAGATGATCCTCAATGGCAAGGAGTTTGTCGCAGGCGCAGGTGAAGTTCTTCCATTTCCCAAGTACTCGACCCACGCCCTGTTCAACAATAGCGGCGAGACGGTAAAGGGGGTTTTCTGGGCAGAGCCGACCAACAAGCTGTTTGATCTCTTCAAGGCACTCCACAATGTCGCCGACGCACATGAGGTCATCCGTATCTCGGATGCCCACGACATCCATTTTCAGCTGCCGGGTCAAGAACCCCGAATCGAGCCCTTGGCGGCCGCGCAATAGCCCGGCGCCGAATTGTAAGCGTTCGTTCATGCGGTGATGCCGCTGGCGACGTGCCGCAATCGTCGTGTTGTTGTGATTCGGTCACCAGGAAGTCCCTGTACGATCGCGAGCGTATTCGAGCCGAGGCGGCGGAGGGTCGCTGTGAGGAGCTGCGCTTGCAGGAGGTGGAGGGGCGCAGCCGCACGAATTCCCCCTGAAGGCGATTTTCGAGAGCAATCGCGAGAAGCTGGCAGCTGCCCGTGCGGAGGTCAGGGAAGTTCGGCGGACGGCGAAGCAGTCTCTTGCGCTGAAGCAGGAGGTTACACGTCCGGGCCAGATTCTTGCCGAGGCCGGCGTTGATGCGCGGAAGCGCTGGATTTTTATCACGTTGATATAACCTGATTTTTTGTCGGCCGACTTCAACATGGCACTACATTCCGTTGAATTCTGTCAGCTTGTGAGGCGGCTCCTCGTGCGGCGGGTTCGACATCAGCCGCCGAGGAGATTTCGGCAACCCCGGCGGTGCGTGTCTTGTCGGTTGACGATCAATCTGCCCTGGCGCAGGCGCGTGGTGACCCTGGTTCCGCATGCTCTCGCGGATTGATGTCCGGCACTTGTGGATGCCCCGCGCGGGGATCAGATGCACCGCGGCGAGCACGGCGATCAACAGGTGGGCGGCAATGCACTGGTCGAGCCAGATCGGGCGCAATCCGAGCTCGGATTTCAATGCACGGAAGGTGGCCTCGATATCCGTGATCCATGTTCCGAGGACGGTCTCGATATCCCGATCGCTGGTGCGCAGCACGCAGACACTCGCGTTGTCACCCGCCTTGTCGTATTGCGGCCTGTGGCTGAAGCGCACGGCCGTTGCGTTGGCGCCGGCCTTCTCGACAGTGATCTCGTAGTGCCGGGCGACGGTGGAGAAGCGCTGCTTGAGACCGCTCTCCGGCAAAAACACCTTGTCGTGGCGCCGGCCCTTGGCCAAGAGGTGGTGCTTTGCCGCCTCGAAGCGCAAACCTCAGACAAATTTCCAGACATCAAGTTACAGTACCTAAAGCTATTGCAAAATGGTGAAGAAATTGTGGTAGGTAATGTCATTGCCACCGATAACCTCGCCGATTTACCTGAACAAGATGTCGTTCTGCTTGCCCTGAAGTCCCACCAAATTATTGATGTGTTGGACAAGTTGTCAGGTATTATCGGCACAAATACTGTCATGGTGACTCTGCAAAATGGCATCCCTTGGTGGTATTTTCAGAAGTTGCCGGGAGAATTTGAAAACCGCGTCGTCGAAACCGTTGATCCAGGGGGGGTGCTTCTCAATAGCATCAACCCTGACTGCCTGTTAGGCTGCATTGCCTATCCAGCTGCAGTAATTTCTGCACCAGGTGTTATCCAACATGTGGAAGGTGTTCGTTTTCCGGTCGGTGAACTTGATGGCAGCCTGTCTGATCGTGCCAATCAGGTTTCTGAAATACTAACAGAAGCGGGATTCAAGGCCCCAGTTCTGGATGACATCCGTTCAGAAATCTGGCTCAAGCTGTGGGGCAACCTGACCTTTAACCCGATCAGTGCCATGACCCATTCTACTTTGGAGGCGATCTGCCAGTTTCCACTGACACGGGAACTGGCGGCTACCATGATGACCGAAGCTAAAGATGTAGCAGAGACACTTGGTGCAAGTTTCCGAGTTTCCCTTGAGCGGCGGATTGAAGGAGCAGAAAAAGTAGGTAAGCACAAAACCTCTATGTTGCAGGATGTAGAAGCTGGAAAATCGTTGGAAATTGATGGTATGCTGGGAGTCGTAATTGAACTCGCGAAAATGACTGGCACTCCAGTTCCCACTTTGAAAGCTGTTTATGCTTGTGTGGCATTGTTAAACCATACCATGGCGAAGGAAAGGATTTTCATCAAGGGTCAAGCGACCTAACCCCATCACTATTTGTTGATCACAGTGCGACACAAGCTGATGTGGACAAACAGCCATGCCCTGAAGGTTAGCCATGCCCTGAAGGTTACTGCGTAAGTCAATAGTTGGTTGTACCCTTTCATTTTCGCTTGTCTATAAGAAAAATAAATTTATCAGAATAATCTCAAGATCGAAGTCATCACCAAGTTCTATGGGAGTCAAGGGAGTAGTTGAACAATCGACTCCCCCTCAACATCACTCTTGAGGGGGAGTCGAAGAAGCCGAGCCGCAGGCGAAGATTGATTCGGTGGGGGGACGGGGCGGTTCAGACGGAGCCGCGCGCAGGGCAAGCGAGGTCCGGAGCCAACGAATCGGACTCGTCAGCTCGGGAATCGGTCGGGCCGTTCCCGCTTGCCGACTGATGCACGCATTGCTCTCTCCGGCATAAGTCGGTAGCCAACGGCATCACGCCCGGACTGTCGTGGATGGTCAACTCACGGTGAACTGTCCCATCATGCCACGATCCTCATGCTCCAGAATGTGACAGTGATACATATAGGGATACCGACCGCTCGCCGGATGATCGAAGCGAACGATGATTTCCGACCAGTCGTCGTCATCCACCACTACCATATCCTTCCAGCCCTGTTGATCGGCTGATACCGTCGCCCCTTCCATCTGCTCAATCAGGAACGAGCAGCCGTGCACATGAAACGGATGCGCGCCCTGGTTGGAGCGGATACGCCAGCGCTCCCAGACGCCGCGTTCAACCCGTTCATTGATGACATTCATATCCATCGCCACACCGTTGATGGCCATGTCCATGGCGGGATGACCACCGTCGTCGCCACCATCACCGTTATCCATGGTAAGCATGAAGTCACGAGTTAGCGCTATCTCCCGGGGTGACGGGCGGATAATGGTGGCCAACCGCTCAGGCAGCGGCTCCGTATTTGCCTCCAGGGAGTTATCGACAATCAACCTCAGTGATGGTGACGGAAGGGCATCGTCGGAGCGGTCGAACTGGTCCCCCAAGCCGCCGAGAATGCCTTCTTCGTCATCGTCGAATTCATCTTCGAACAGGGTCAGTAATCCTGCGGGCTTGCCATCGGCCATGTCGATAACGATTTCACATCGCTCGCCAGGTGACATTTCCATCGTCTTCAACGGTACCGGCGCTTCCAGTAAACCGCCATCACTGGCAATCTTGTGAAACGTACGGTTATCAGTAAAGGTCACGATGTAAAAACGGGCATTGGCGCCGTTGAGCAGCCGCAACCGTACCTTGCCAGCAGGCACGTTGGCAACCGGCGCCACCGCGCCGTTGATGACTATGGTGTCACCCAGCCAGCCGTCCTCACCCGCGTCATGCAGCGAATAGACCAGATGACCTCGTTCACCGAAGGTTCGATCCTGGATGACAATGGGTAAATCATCGACGCCATATTGACGCGGTAGCGGCAGCGAGTCGGCCAATTCGTCATCAATGATGATCAGGCCGGCCAGGCCGCGATAGACTTGTTCGCCGGTCTTGCCATGGGTATGGGAGTGATACCAGCAGGTAGCTGCCGGCTGCACGATGGATAGACTAGGTTGCCAGATAGCGCCAGGTGCGATTGCCAATTGTGGACCACCATCGACCTCACCTGGCACATGCAAGCCGTGGCCATGGACAGCCACGCTTTCGGTCAGTGTGTTCTGGTAGTGCAAATTGAGCTCGCTGTGTTGCCGGGTCCGAATCGTCGGTCCCAGGTAGTTCTGGCTGAACCCCAAGGTTGGAGTTTCAACACCGAATTGGAAATTCCAGGTACCGCTGCGAATTTGCAGATTAATCGGCTTTCCCTCGCCAGCATCGACCAGAGGAGGTATCGGTAGCCGAGTCGGTGTCGTTTCGCTCCGGATGTCGGGGATGTAACCTGCGCCTAGCAAAGCGGCGCTACCGGCAAGAAACTGTCGCCGAGATAGTGTTGATGACACTTGAACGGTCCTCCTGTTTGCTAATAAATCGGACATTTGATTACGCAACCTGATGTCTGGAAATTGTCGTGAAGCTGTCAGTCATCGAGCTGTTCCCATTTGATGTATGCCTTGGTTTCGGTTTCCCATTTTTCGTCGATGAGGACCGCGGTTGAGAGGCGCTCCAACGAGGCGAGGTTTGGAAAGACCCTGACTTTGGAGGTGCGCCGCTTGAGCTCTTGCTGGAGCTCGATGCCGTTCGAGGTTCGCATACGTTTGCGGTGAGCATCGGGCAAGGTGAAGACAGCGAGCCCCGCATTCTTTTCCAGCCAGTCTGCGAAGCTTGGATGCTTGTCGCGATAGCTGGCCACGAGGGCGCCCAGTTCAGCCTCGGCGGTTTGGAGTGAGGACGCATTCCAAACGGCTCCGAGCTGTTTTCCAATACGTTTCCTGATGTCGTTGTTCGGTGCGTGCTGCACGGCGTTTTGCGCCAAGTGGAACTGGCAGCGCTGCCATGTCGCCGCGCCCAGCACCGCGCGTCGTGCTGCTTTCAGCCCAGCATGGTCATCCGAGACGATGAAGGTCGTACCATGCAGGGCTAGCAAGCTTTCCAGGAAGGCTCTCCAATGGACCTCGGCCTCGGAGAGCGCCACAGAGAGCCCCAGAACGTGCCTGCAGCCCCTATTCCGATGGCCGAGAGCACTGCAACATCGCGCACAACGCCGTCATGGCGGGCTTTTTCGTAGCGCGCATCCAGGATCAGGTATTTCATCAGCCCAAGGGGCCGGTTGCGCCAGGCGGTGAGTTCTTCGTCGAGCAACCTGGTGGCCCGGCTGACCTGAGAAGAGGACAGGCTCCCGAACTCGCGCATTACATCTTGCCGCGTGGAAACACCCTTGATGTACATCTCGGCTACGGCCAGCATGACGGCGCGAGAAGATCGCTGGCCGCGTTCAAGCGACTGGGGATAGAACGGGTTGTCCCCGTGACCGGCCGTCTTTGGCACCTGAACGGCAACAGGGGGGTGTCGATCCGCTTGTAGCCGTTGGCATAGCCCTGTCGCTCCGGTGTCCGTTCGTAGTGGCCCGCTTTCAAGTACTGCTCACGCTCGATTTGCATCGCAAGCTCGAAGAGCTGGCCAAAGACCCGCCCCAGATCCGTTGCTCCGTTTGCGATCAGATGTTCCAAAACGGCCTCAATCGTCGTAGTGTGTCGCAGCTCCATTCGCTTCCTCCATGAAGGTTTTTCAACTCCATGGGATAGCACGATGGCGCCGCGTTTCACTGGGGGGCTAGCCCCCCAGTGAAACGCCTCAAAGCGCAAACCTCAGACAAATTTCCAGACATCAAGTTACAGTACCGGACATTTCTATTTGCTCGTAATATACTCCATTTCACCATCACTTTGCAACGCTCGAGTTTGAGGCAGTTAAATGGTAGCCTCATTGCGCCCATAGGTGAAGACACCGTCATCGTCCACGGACCACGTGAAGTGCTTCGCCATCTTGTACCTGCCGATGACCTTGCCGACCCGTTCCCCGATCTTCAAGGCCCCCTCGAGGCGGCGCTTGTCGCGCCGGGTCGCCGCGGCAATCGGTTCGAGCAGGGCCTCGGTGGCCTCGAGCAGTTCCTGGCGCTTGCGAGCCCGATCTTCGGCCAGCAGCGGGTTGCGGCACACCATGAGGCGTTCGCCGGGATACGCATTGCTGGTGATCTCCACCAGGTCTCTCTCGTCGAAGAGCGACATCTCGACGTCGCCGGCCTCCACCAGTGAACGGATGGCCGGAAGGCGCTGATCCAGTCCAGACCTGCAGGCTTGACCTCCTCGCGGATGCGCGCCTCGGCCCCCCGGTCCCCCACCAGTACCACCTTCGCAAAGGAGAACCGCTCCCGCAGCGTGGCGATCTGTGAGGACACCGTGGCCGGGTGTTGCCGGGGAACACCGACACCGGACACCCGTCCCGGTCGCACAGAAGGCCAAACTCGATCTGCAGCTTGCCCTTCTTGCCATCCCGGGAATGACCCCGTTTGGCCAGGGGACACCCCTCCATCCACACCGAAGTCAGGAGCACCAAGCAGCCCTCTTCGAGGTGCCGCTTTGCCAGGGACCGCTCGATCCTCTCCTGACGCTCCAAGAGCCAGGCGCCGTAGAGGGCGTCCTCGTCCAGCTCCGCATCGAGGATCTCGCCCAGGGTGCTGACCGCTGTGGCCTCGGCCAGCCCCTGTGCCGTGGCCAGCTTCGAGGCGGGCTCGAGGATGCGTGCCGCGATCATGGCCAGGACCTGATCGCGCTCATGCGAGGGCTTCGGGTCGATCAGCCTGTCGAGACCGATCTTCTTCAGGGTTCCCAGCACTGCGGCCACATGCCCATGGGGAAGGGAGCGGACGATGTCGAAGGCGTCGTTGAGATGTCGGACTGCGGTTCCTCCCTTGAGGAGGATGCGCAATCCCTCGACGAGAGCGGGGGACCACTTGGTGAGGTTGGCGATGGTGCGCTTCTTGACCTTTCCGTCTTCGCGATAGGACTCGCGGAGCAGGATGGCGCCGCGCGGGCGGTACTGTAACTTGATGTCTGGAAATTTGTCTGAGGTTTGCGCTTTGAGGCGTTTCACTGGGGGGCTAGCCCCCCAGTGAAACGCGGCGCCATCGTGCTATCCCATGGAGCTGTAAACATTCATGGAGGAAGCGAATGGAGCTGCGACACACTACGACGATTGAGGCCGTTTTGGAACATCTGATCGCAAACGGAGCAACGGATCTGGGGCGGGTCTTTGGCCAGCTCTTCGAGCTTGCGATGCAAATCGAGCGTGAGCAGTACTTGAAAGCGGGCCACCGGACACCGGAGCGACAGGGCTATGCCAACGGCTACAAGCGGATCGACACCCCCCTGTTGCCGTTCAGGTGCCAAAGACGGCCGGTCACGGGGACAACCCGTTCTATCCCCAGTCGCTTGAACGCGGCCAGCGATCTTCTCGCGCCGTCATGCTGGCCGTAGCCGAGATGTACATCAAGGGTGTTTCCACGCGGCAAGATGTAATGCGCGAGTTCGGGAGCCTGTCCTCTTCTCAGGTCAGCCGGGCCACCAGGTTGCTCGATGAAGAACTCGCCGCCTGGCGCAACCGGCCCCTTGAGCTGATGAAATACCTGATCCTGGATGCGCGCTACGAAAAAGCCCGCCATGACGGCGTTGTGCGCGATGTTGCAGTGCTCTCGGCCATCGGAATAGGGGCCGACGAGCGCAGGCACGTTCTGGGGCTCTCTGTGGCGCTCTCCGAGGCCGAGGTCCATTGGAGAGCCTTCCTGGAAAGCTTGCTAGCCCGTGGCCTGCATGGTACGACCTTCATCGTCTCGGATGACCATGCTGGGCTGAAAGCAGCACGACGCGCGGTGCTGGGCGCGGCGACATGGCAGCGCTGCCAGTTCCACTTGGCGCAAAACGCCGTGCAGCACGCACCGAACAACGACATCAGGAAACGTATTGGAAAACAGCTCGGAGCCATGCGTCCTCACTCCAAACCGCCGAGGCTGAACTGGGCGCCCTCGTGGCCAGCTATCGCGACAAGCATCCAAGCTTCGCAGACTGGCTGGAAAACAATGCGGGGCTCGCTGTCTTCACCTTGCCCGATGCTCACCACAAACGTATGCGAACCTCGAACGGCATCGAGCTCCAGCAAGAGCTCAAGCGGCGCACCTCCAAAGTCAGGGTCTTTCCGAACCTCGCCTCGTTGGAGCGCCTCTCAACCGCGGTCCTCATCGACGAAAAATGGGAAACCGAAACCAAGATCAAATGGGAACAGCTCGATGACTGAGAGCTTCACGACAATTTCCAGACATCAGGTTGCGTAATCCTATCCTTGGACCGTGATCCCTGTCGAGCGTCGCAACGACTATATGGTCGCCCTCGAGCAGGCGAGCGTCTATCAGAATATCTCTCCCTTCACGAACTTTGTAGGGGGAGCTTGTCAATGACGGGCTCCGGGGCAGACCGGTGGCGAAAGTGCCAGAAGAGCACCGGACAAAGCAGCAACGGGAGGCAGGTCCGGGGCGGGAAGGAAGGGCTCAATGATCGCGCATATCCACGATCGGTTCGTAACCTTGCTAAGCCTCCGCATGCGGGCCATCATGGCCCCGTGTCCCGGGAAGTTGCAATCCCGGTTGGTCGATCAGGAAGTAATCCATGCTCGTTGATAGCCATTGCCACCTTGACTTCGAGGTCTTCGACGACGATCGTGATGTCGTGATCGACCGGGCGCGGCAGGCGGGAGTAGGGACCCTGCTTACCATTTGCACCAAGGTGAGCCGGTTCAATGACATACTCGCGATCGCGACAGGCAGCGGAGAGGACATATGGTGTTCCGTCGGCATACACCCGCACCATACGGAAGAAGAGCCTGACATCGTCGCCAACGAACTTGTCTCTCGAAGCCGCCACCCGAAGGTCGTCGGCATCGGTGAAACCGGGCTGGACTATCACTATGACAACAGCCCGAGAAATATCCAGAAAAAGAGCTTTCGCGCTCACATAGCGGCAGCCCGCGAAAGCGGACTGCCGCTGATCGTTCACAATCGTGATTCCGACGGCGACATGACGCAGATACTAGAAGAGGAAATGACCGCTGGACAGTTCTCTGCAGTGCTGCATTGCTTTTCCTCGAGTCGCAAGCTCGCCGAGGCTGCGATTGATCTCGGCTTCTACGTCTCGTTCTCCGGGATACTGACTTTCAAGAACGCGGAGGAATTGCGAGATATCGCTGCGGACCTTCCGCTTGATCGTCTTCTCGTGGAAACCGATTCACCGTTCCTGGCGCCGGTGCCCAACCGCGGGCAACGCAACGAGCCGTCTTTTGTCGTCCATACGGCCGCGGAACTGGCGCGGATACGAAATATGGAAATGGATGGGATAACAAGAATAACTACCGATAATTTCTACAGATTATTCGATAAGGTCCAGAGACGTGCGACAGTTTGAGCCTGGCGGTAAAAGCCCTTTTATAATTCATAATATACATTATGCGACAATCTGGTTAGGCGTACACCGATTCGCCACGACGATCCCATGCTGAATTCCGAGACGTGAAATCCAGGAGCACAATTTCCGCTTTCTTGCCAGGTTTTCCGGCTGCCCCTGCCGCGGCGACCCGTAGACGGCCCCGCGGCCAGAAAACCCGGCACAGGGTCGGGCCGCAGTCGGCAAGATCGAACGCAGCGTGGGAAAGTCCTGGTCGATTCGCCCCGCGGTCTTGCGCCGGATCGTGTTTTCAGGCAAGAGATTCGCTGGCGAACCATCAAGCCTTCCAGCTCAGCAGCGAACGGTTATCATCAGATGTCATGCCGTGATACCACCGCTCTCGAAGACCTTCTGGATATGATGGCGCGTCTTCGCGACCCGAAGAGTGGATGTCCGTGGGACTGTGAACAGACCCTTGAGAGCCTCCTCCCCTACACCATCGAGGAAGCCTATGAGGTCGCGGACGCGATCGAACAACGCAATGCGGAACAGCTTGTGGCCGAACTCGGCGATCTTCTCTTCCACATCGTGTTCTATGCGCAGATACTCAGCGAGCGTGGCGACGCCGATTTCCAGAAAATTGCCGACAGAATCACGCAAAAGATGCGCAAGCGGCATCCTCATGTCTTTGGAGACGTAAGACATGCCGATGCCGCAGGCGTAGCCGGCGCATGGGAAGCAGGTAAATCCGATGAACGAAGGAAACGGGCGCGCCATGAAGGCCGCCGCGCCAGCGCGCTGGACGATGTGGCACGGGCCCTTCCCGCCCTGCTCCGGGCACAGAAGATTCAGCAAAGAGCCGCCGGGGTGGGATTCGACTGGACAGACATCAAGCCGGTGATCGGCAAGGTCCGTGAGGAATTGGAAGAACTGGAGGCAGAGATTGATGCGGACGCTAGTTCGGCGAATACCGCAATTGAGGCCGGCGATTTGCTCTTCGCCTGCGTGAATCTTGCTCGCCACGCCGGCGTAGATGCCGAGGGCGCGCTACGGAACGCTACTGAGAAATTCGAGAACAGGTTTAGAGCGATCGAGAACATCCTGGCCGACGGGGGAAAGACGGTAGCTCAGAGCAGTCTTGAAGAAATGGATGCCCTTTGGTGCGGGATTAAGGCTGAAGAAAGTTAGCTGCATTTTCTTACTTGGATATAAGGACTTTCTGTATTTCGGTATTGTCAGCTATTTGTAAGCGTTCGTTCATGCGGTGATAACGATCTGCGCTGAGGTTTTTTTGGTGATTGCAAAAAGGGAGTTAATAATTCGTGGACGCCCGGAAAAGTACATTTATTTAACTCCAATACCTAAATCGTGGTATGGGTGAGGCGAAGAATCCCGCTTTGGGGCGGGAAGTTGCTTACGACTGCGCCCTTAAACTTGGATGCATCTCTTGCCGTGCGACAGGCGGCGCTGCTAGATAAGTGCGACAAGCTCAGACATCAGAGCCAGCCAGACTGAAGGAGACGACCATTGCCGAGAAGCCGAAGCGGTCCGCGGGGCCGTCCTGTAGAGAAGCTACTGTCGGAGCCAATTGACGCCGCGCCGGAGGTGCCCTCGCGATCATGCAGCGCAAGCCGAAGGATGATTACGCCATGAATATCACTCGGCGGCGGAGCTTTTGGGATGTTCTCCTTGAAAAGCTGTTCATCGCCCTTTTCGACGAAGGGATAAAAAATCCCGATGGATCCGTCGGCCGTTGGGTTATAAGAGTGATGGTCGCTTTGTTCAGTTTGTTTGTCGTCGTTGTCGTTTGTCTGCTCGGTTTCCTTGCCGTCATTCTCATTAAGGATTACGCAACCTGATGTCTGGAAATTGTCGTGAAGCTGATCGAGCTGTTCCCATTTGATCTTGGTTTCGGTTTCCCATTTTTCGTCGATGAGGACCGCGGTTGAGAGGCGCTCCAACGAGGCGAGGTTTGGAAAGACCCTGACTTTGGAGGTGCGCCGCTTGAGCTCTTGCTGGATCGGTCGCTCGATGCCGTTTGAGGTTCGCATACGCTTGCGGTGAGCATCGGGCAAGGTGAAGACAGCAAGCCCCGCATTCTTTTCCAGCCAGGAAGCCTGGATGCTTGTCGCTGGCCACGAGGGCGCCCAGTTCAGCCTCGGCGGTTTGGAGTGAGGAGGCATGGCTCCGAGCTGTTTTCCAATACGTTTCCTGATGTCGTTGTTCGGTGCACGGCGTTTTGCGCCAAGTGGAACTGGCAGCGCTGCCACATCGCCGCGCCCAGCACCGCGCGTCGTGCTGCTTTCAGCCCAGCATGGTCATCCGAGACGATGAAGGTCGGTAACTGCCCAGGTCTGCTTCCGGCGATCAGCCACGGGTTATGGACTGAATCTTCCGGTCTGCTGCCGCGGACGCGGAGGCGAGCGGCGGGGGATTTCAGAGGCGCAGTCTCGGGATCAGCTGCATGGGATCGGGATGCGCCAGGGTTTCGAGGACATTCCAGCGTTGCTTTCGGGCTGTTGCGATGACGGAACGCAGGCTGGCGAAGTCGCGGGCGCCTTGCATTGATCGGAAGCCGCCCGAGATTTTCTGGCGCAGCTTGCCCATGCGGAGGTCGCGCTCGGCCTGGTTGTTCGAGAAGGGGGTTCTCGGGTCGGTGAGGAAGCGCAGGCAGCCCTCCTTGTATTTCTGGAGCCGGAGGGCGAGGTTGTGACCGATGCGGCGCTTTTGTCGTCCGTGCTTTCCGCTCTGGAGGGGCGCCATCTCTTCGTGAGAGGCGATGGCCTGCTCAAGGATGCGGTCCCAGGCTCGGGAGATGCGGGCCACCAGTGAAGCGGGCAGGTCGCGGTCATTCTTGCGGGCGAAGCGGGCGGCTCTGTTGGCACGGCTGAGGAGCGGGTGCGTGGTGGCTGCCCAGTTCTCGATCTCGATCAGGGCTTGGAGTTCGCGCAGGTGATGGGCATTGCAGGCCCCGTGGCGCACGCCTTGGAGAGCGAAGTAGGTGGCGTAGTCGTCATGGATGACGATGCCGTTGAGCTTCTCGTCGATGTGGCTGCGCCCGGCGGCGATGCGCAGGATGGTCAGCAACGGGGTGCACAGTACGTGGAGCCATTGGGTCCGGGCGGCGATGCGGATGCCGGTCTCGTCGAGGTGTTTGACCGGGGCCGCGGTGCGGATGATCTCGCCGACACGGTCGAGGAAGCCCTCGAAGCGCCGGGCGGTGCGTCTGCCCATGGCGGCGATGGTGGCGGTTGAGAGCCTGACCGCGAAGAGGTCGCTCATGACTTCGGCGACGCGCTTCTCCGGAATGAACTGCGCGTGCAGCAGGTAGGTCACCCACGCGGTGATACGCGGCCCGTACTGGACCGGGGCGCCGTTCGGGAAGACGGCTGTCGTCACGGTGCCGCAGGCGGCACAGAGGCAGCGGTGCTCGGTGACCTCAAGGGGCTGCGGCACATCGAAGACCTGCCGGCAGACGGGGGCTCGGTGACGCTCAGCGGCCGACAGCGGCGCGCCGCAGCCCGCACAGGCGCAGGGATCATGATCGACGATGTGGTCGGGCGTCGCGGTCCGCTCCAGAGTGGTTCCCTTGTGGCTGGCCGCCGCCTGTCGGACGTGCCGCTCCGGGTGCGCTGGGGTCCGCCCGCTCGCGCAAGTGGGCGTTCTCCCGCTCCAGCGCGTCGTTCTCCCTGACCAGCGCCGCGCTCAGGCGCAGCAGCCCCTGGCCCGGATGGCTTTGATGACCGTCATCGCCAGGCATTGTGGGGTGAAAAGGTCCTGCAGGCACGCAAAAGCCTCGTCGTGGCCGGCGAGGTCCTCGCGCCACCGTCACGGGACCTCGACGGCCATGATCGCGGCCAGCACCGCCAGGCGTTCGCCCGCCGGCATGGCCTCGTAGAGCCGGCCCCAGTTGGCCGCCTTGCGCTTGATGCGCTGGCGGTCGGTGAAGTTCCGGCCGGCGAAGCGCGCCCAGTGCACCCGGTCGGGCGCGAAGTTGAACCACACCACCTCGGTCCGCACCCGGGCCTGGGTCGTCACCTGCAGCGCCAGCCGGCGCCAGCCCGACAGCAGGTCGTCATAGAGCGCAGACGGGTGGCCCGAGACCATCACCTGGCAGGGCAGACCCTTGAGCAGCTCAAGCAGCGCGACGTGGTCGGCCTCCGCATACTCGAAGCGGTAGCGCTGCGACGAACGCCGGGTCGCGTGCAGATAGGGCGGATCGCTGTAGACCAGCTCCGGGCCCAGAAACGCAAACGACGCCAGAAAGGAGTGGGCGCAGCCATGCACCAACTCCACCGGGTAGTCGCAGCCAAAGGCCTCAAGCGCCCGCTCATCGAGGTCGATCCCGATCGAGCGCACGGCAGCAGGCTTGCGCTTCATCAGCGCACCGCCCCCCAGGTGACTCTCGATATAGACAGAGTGCGGCGGCATCAGCGCAATCAGCGCCTGGCTCAGACCCGTCGTCGCCTTCGATCCGAAATACCCCACCAGCCGCTCCTCCCATGCGAGAGGGCAACCCATAGGCGCGCGCGCCTATGCAGTCAAGGCCGAGAGCAGCGACACGGCGAACAAAATCAGCAAGCTCTCACACTTGGCAGGGTACCTGGGTAGTTACGAAGGTCGTACCATGCAGGGCTAGTAAGCTTTCCAGGAAGGCTCTCCAAATGGACCAGAGAGCCCCAGAACGTGCCTGCAGCCCCTATTCCGATGGCCGAGAGCACTGCGACATCGCGCACAACGCCGTCATGGCGGGCTTTTTCGTAGCGCGCATCCAGGATGTTGCGCCAGCTGGTGGCCCGGCTGACCTGAGAAGAGGACAGGCTCCCGAACTCGCGCATTACATCCTGCCGCGTGGAAACACCCTTGATGTACATCTCGGCTACGGCGCGAGAAGATCGCTGGCCGCGTTCAAGCGACTGGGGATAGAACGGGTCGTCCCCGTGACCGGCCGTCTTTGGCACCTGAACGGTAACAGTGGGGGTGTCCGATCCGCTTGTAGCCGTTGGCATAGACCTGTCGCTCCGGTGTCCGGTGGCCCGCTTTCAAGTACTGCTCGCGCTCGATTTGCATCGCAAGCTCGAAGAGCTGGCCAAAGACCCGCCCCAGATCCGTTGCTCCGTTTGCGATCAGATGTTCCAAAACAGTCCCGATACATCAAGTTACAGTACCCCCCCCCCCCCCCCCGCCAGCGATCGTGCAGACGCTGCTTGATGCAGGCGCACGGCTCGACGCGCGGACTAAACCGAAGTTCCAGATCCGATCAGACGTAAGTGCCTGATAGAAGTGACATTCGATACATTTCAGCGGTCTCGGTACACTATGGCTTCACGCCCAGGAGCTTGAATGCCCTTCTCTGGAGCGGCGTGGGCCATGTGGTGACCTGGAAGGGCTCGGCGCCCGCAAGGCGGGGCGCCACGGTGTTGCGGGTGGCAAGATCGCCGATGAGGGTGCGGAAGCTGTGCCCCCTCCGGGCGTCCTCTTCGTTGTCGCCTTGGCCCGGGCGCTCGCCGAGACTTCTGCCGGCGCCACGACGGAAGACCGCCTTCGGCATCCTCGTCGTCGAACAGCATGGGCTTCAGTCGCATGTGCCATGTAGTAGGCGAGCATGCACAGGAAGACGCGGACTCGGGGTTCGGGTAGACGGGACGGACCTTCAGGTCCTTGAGGCTGCGGAAGGCCCGTTCCACGGAGCTCAGCCGCTTGTAGGCGCGCGGGACCGTCGAGCTCGCTCTGCGGCAGGCGGACCACGTAGAGGAGCCTCGGCGGCGATGGCAGCCTCATCACGCCCATAGGTGAAGACACCGTCATCGTCGATGGACCACGTGAAGTGCTTCGCCATCCTGCCGATGACCTTCCGCTCCCCGATCTTCCCGGCACCCTTGAGGCGACGCTTGTCGCGTCGCTGCGGCAATCGGTGCGAGCCTCGGTGGCCTCGAGCAGTTCCTGGCGCTTGCGGGCCCGATCCAGCAGCGGGTTGCGGCAGAGGCGTTCGCCGGGATACGCATCGCTGGTGATCTCCACCAGGTCTCTCTCGTCGAAGAGCGACATCGTCGCCGGCCTCCACCAGTGAACGGATGCCCCTCAAGGCGCTGGCCCGCAGGCTTGACCTCCTCGCGGGCCTCGGTCCCCCACCACCTTCGCAAAGGAGAACCGCTCCCGCAGCGTGGCGATCTGTGAGGACACCGTGGCCGGGTGTTGCCGGGGAACACCCGCACCGACACCCGTCCCGGTCGCACAGAAGGCCGACTGCAGCTTGCCCTTCTTGCCATCCCGGGAATGACCCCGTTGGGCCAAGGGGCATGCTCTCCCCTCCATCCACACGGAAGTCAGGAGCACCAGGCAGCCCTCTTCGAGGTGCCGCCAGGGGATCCTCTCCTGACGTTCCAGGAGCCGTAGAGGGCATTCTCGTCCAACTCCGCATCTCACCCAAGGTGCTGACCGCTGTCGCCAGCCCCCTGGCCAGCTTCGAGGCGGGCTCAAGGATGCGTGCCACGATCATGGCGAGAACCTGATCGCGCTCGGGAGAAGGCTTCGGGTCGATCCGCCGGTCCAGTTTCTTCAGGGTTTCCAGCACCGCGGCGACATGGGGAAGAGAGCGGACGAGGCGTCGTTGAGACCTGCGGTTCCTCCCTTGAGCAGAATGCGCAATTCCTCGATGGAGAGCGGTACTGTAACTTGATGTCTGGAAATTTGTCTGAGGTTTGCGCTTTAAGGCGTTTCACTGGGGGGCTAGCCCCCCAGTGAAACGCGGCGCCATCGTGCTATCCCATGGAGTTGCAAAACATTCATGGAGGAAGCGAATGGACCTGCGACACACTACGACGATCGGGACTGTTTTGGAACATCTGATCGCAAACGGAGCAACGGATCTGGGGCGGGTCTTTGGCCAGCTCTTCGAGCTTGCGATGCAAATCGAGCGCGAGCAGTACTTGAAAGCGGGCCACCGGATACCGGAGCGACAGGGCTATGCCAACGGCTACAAGCGGATCGACACCCCCACTGTTACCGTTCAGGTGCCAAACGGTCACGGGGACGACCCCCCAGTCGCTTGAACGCGGCCAGCGATCTTCTCGCGCCGTGGCCGTAGCCGAGATGTACATCAAGGGTGTTTCCACGCGGCAAGCCGATCCTCTTCTCAGGTCAGCCGGGCCACCAGGACGGCGTTGTGCGCGATGTTGCAGTGCTCTCGGCCATCGGAATAGGGGCTGCAGGCACGTTCTGGGGCTCTCTGTGGCGCTCTCCGAGGCCGAGGTCCATTAGAGAGCCTTCCTGGAAAGCTTGCTAGCCCTGCATGGTACGACCTTCATCGTCTCGGATGACCATGCCGGGTTGAAAGCGGCACGACGCGCGGTGCTGGGCGCGGCGACATGGCAGCGCTACCAATTCCACCTGGCGCAAAACGCCGTGCACCGAACAACGACATCAGGAAACGTATTGGAAAACAGCTCGGAGCCATGCGTCATCACTCCAAACCGCCGAGGCCGAACTGGGCGCCCTCGTGGCCAGCGACAAGCATCCAGGCTTCCTGGATGGAAAAGAATGCGGGGCTCGCTGTCTTCACCTTGCCCGATGCTCACCGCAAGCGCATGCGAACCTCGAACGGCATCGAGCGACCGATCCAGCAAGAACTCAAGCGGCGCACCTCCAAAATCAGGGTCTTTCCGAACCTCGCCTCGTTGGAGCGCCTCTCAACCGCGGTCCTCATCGACGAAAAATGGGAAACCGAAACCAAGATCAAATGGGAACAGCTCGATGACTGAGAGCTTCACGACAATTTCCAGACATCAGGTTGCGTAATCATGAGAGCGGGCTTGGAAAGGTTGGCGAGGGTGCGCTTCTTGACCGTTCCGGCTTCGCGGCAGGACTCGCGGAGCAGGATGGCGGGCGGGGACGAGCGGTTGGGGATGGATTCGATATACATGGCTATAGGCGGCAAATCCATGGATGTCAAGCATCTAACACAATATTACATGGGTACAATCTGACGCACGAAAAATCCGATAACCACGCTGCATCAATGACTTGGCGTGCATTTCAACCGGAATTTTCTGGAACTTCGGACTAAATCGGGGGGCCCCCTGCACTCGGCGGCGGGGCGCAGCAAGACGCCTGCGGTCGTACAGACGCTGCTCGACGCAGGCGCACGGCTCGACGCGCGAGATAAAATCGGGCGGACACCCCTGCACTGGAACGATGGCCGATTCAAGTAGGCCGGAAGTCGGACATCAAGACGACGAACGCTTACAGCTATTTTAGGCCTCGTCCAGAGAATCGCCGGAATCCCCCGCCAGATTGAGGATCAAGCTTGACGTGTCGAAACGGTTGCCCCCCTTTTCCTGCACATCCGCATAGAACCGGTCCACCATTTCCGCCACTGGCAACCGCGCTCCGTTGCGCTCGGCCTCGTCCAGGCAGATTCCGAGGTCCTTTCGCATCCAGTCGACGGCAAAACCAAAACCGAACTTTCCGTCGACCATGGTCACAGCACGGTTATCCATTTGCCAGGACTGTGCCGCGCCGCCCGACATCACCTCCGCCGCGCGCTTGGCGTCGAGTCCGGCCTTCATCGCAAAGTTCAGCCCTTCTGCAAGCCCCTGCACGAGTCCGGCAATACATATCTGGTTGACCATCTTGGTGAGCTGGCCCGACCCGGCCTCGCCCATCCGCACCACAGTCTTGCCGTAACTTCGCAGAACCGGTTCCACGGAGTTGAAAACCTCTTCATCGCCGCCTGCCATGATGGTCAGCACCCCGTTCTCCGCACCCGCCTGGCCGCCGGAGACCGGCGCGTCGACAAACCCGAACCCACGCCGTGCGGCTTCCGCTGCAAGCTCCCGGGCAACGATTGCGGAGGTCGTGGTGTGGTCGATCAGTGTCGCCCCCACCTTCATGCCGGCGAACACGCCCTCCTCGCCGAGGACAACGGCGCGAAGGTCGTCATCGTTGCCTACACAAGTCATGATCCAGTCGGCCCCCCGCGCCGCGTCGGCGGGGCTCGGCTGCGTTTCTCCGCCGTACTCCCGTGCCCAGCGGTCGGCCTTCTTCTGCGTGCGGTTATAAACCTGCGTCCGGAAGCTGGCGTTCGCCAGATGGCCCGCCATCGGATACCCCATCACACCGAGACCCACGAATGCCGCCAAACCTCGATCAGTCATGATTCTTTACTCCACGAATCTGTACGTTCACGCTCCCCGGAAACCCCGGCGGCCTGTCAGGATCACGCCGCCGGACGCTTTGCAATGGCTTCGGCAATCGGACGCTGAAGATTTTCCCATGTTGCCGGATCGGGCGCCAGCAGAATTCCGCCTTCGCCCGGTGCACCGACGAGATAGGGCGTACGATCAAGGGAGCGACAGAAGCCTCCCGCCTCGGCGTGGATCAACACCCCTGCGGCGTGATCCCAGGCCGACACTCCGCGATAATGCGCGAATTGGATCTCGCCGTCGGCAAGCGCACAGTAATCGACACCGATACATCGGCTCGCGGTGATTCGCGCGAATCGCTCGGGGAGATCCGTCCGTCTGCGAAGGAAACCGCCCAACGAGCCGGTAAGTGCGCCGAGGCTGCCGCCGCCCGGAGCGATCTGGAGCCGAATGCCATCGCGAAAGGCCCCTGCGCCCACCTCGGCGATGTACATGGCATCCTCTACTGGCCTGTAGATCCATCCTGCAATCGCCTGGCGCTGGACGACAAGCGCGACCATGACGGCAAAACCCTGTCTTCCATCGACGAAATTCCTGGTCCCGTCCACCGGATCAACGAGCCACACCGGCGCATCTTCGTCGAGGGTATCGAGAAGGGTCGGGCTGTTTTCGCTCATTTCCTCGCCCACGACCACTGACGACGCCACCAGGTCCGGTAACCGGCGTGAAAGGAATTCCTCGGCCGCGACATCGGCCGCCGTCACCACGGATCCGTGGCGCTTCTGCCACTGGTCAGCCGCCTTGAGCCTGCCGAAGCGGGGCATGATCTCGGCGGTGGAGACTTCGCGAATGAGGCTGCTGACTTTGTCGAGAGCGGGCATGGGGAGTACCATGGCGGAAGAGTAACAGGAAACCGTTGCAGAATCCCGTTGCCTGAACTTGCTGCATCGGGGAACCGACTCCGGCGGACGCGGGAATCTGCGGCGGCGTGACGCCCCCACAAAGAAAGGGAGCCGCCACAATCCCTTGCGGCGGCTCCCTGAATTTCGGGAACTGGACCGGGTGGCTACATCATGCCGCCCATGTCCGGCATCGGAGGTGCCGGCGGAGCCTTGTCTTCGGGCTTTTCGGCGACCATGGCCTCAGTCGTGATCAGGAGACCTGCCACCGACGCGGCATCCTGCAGCGCCGTGCGTACGACCTTCATCGGATCGATGACGCCGGCCTTGACCAGATCCTCGTACTTGTCGGTCTGGGCATTGTAGCCGAACGCCTGCTCCTTTTTCTCGAGGAGCTTGCCGACGACGATCGAACCCTCGACACCGGCGTTCTCGGCGATCTGGCGCACCGGAGCCTGAAGGGCCTTGCGAACGATCTCGACGCCGACGCGCTGGTCGTCGTTCGCAGTCTCCACCTTGTCGAGCACCCTGGTCGCCCGCAGCAGCGCAACGCCGCCGCCAGTAACGATGCCTTCCTCGACCGCGGCACGTGTCGCGTTCATCGCATCCTCGACACGGTCCCGCATCTCCTTGACCTCGACCTCGGTCGCGCCACCGACGCGGATGACGGCAACGCCGCCGGCGAGCTTCGCCAGCCGCTCCTGCAGCTTCTCGCGGTCATAATCGGAACTGGTCTCGTCGATCTGCTGGCGGATCTGGTTGCAGCGGCCCTGGATTTCCGACTTTTTGCCGGCGCCCTCGACGATGGTGGTCTCCTCCTTGGTGATGGAGATCTTCTTCGCTTGTCCGAGCATGTCCAGGGTCACGTTCTCAAGCTTGATCCCGAGATCCTCGGACACGACCTGACCACCGGTCAGGATCGCGATATCCTCAAGCATTGCCTTGCGGCGGTCGCCGAAGCCCGGAGCCTTGACCGACGCGACCTTGAGGCCGCCGCGCAACTTGTTGACGACCAGCGTGGCCAGCGCCTCACCCTCGACATCTTCAGCGATGATGAGCAGAGGCCTCGTCGACTGGACGATCTTCTCCAAGAGCGGGAGCATGGCCTGGAGGCTGGAAAGCTTCTTCTCGTGCAGGAGAATGTAGGGATCTTCGAGTTCGGCGAACATCTTTTCGGCGTTGGTCACGAAGTACGGCGAGACGTAGCCACGGTCGAACTGCATGCCCTCGACCACCTCGAGTTCGGTGGCGAGCGATTTGGCTTCCTCGACGGTGATCACGCCTTCCTTGCCGACCTTCTGCATGGCGTCAGAAATCATGTCACCGATGTCGGTCTGGCCGTTGGCCGAAATAGTCCCGACCTGCGCAATCTCTTCGTCGGACGAGACTTTCTTGGAGCGCTTGCGCAACTCCTGGACCACGGCGTCAACGGCGGCGTCGACGCCGCGCTTGAGATCCATCGGATTCATGCCCGCGGCAACCGCCTTGCAGCCCTCGCGCACGATCGACTGGGCGAGGACGGTAGCGGTCGTCGTGCCGTCGCCGGCTTCATCGTTGGTCTTCGAGGCAACCTCGCGGACCATCTGTGCGCCCATGTTCTCGAACTTGTCCTCAAGCTCGATCTCCTTGGCGACAGTGACGCCGTCCTTGGTGATGCGCGGAGCACCGAACGCCTTGTCAAGGATTACGTTGCGGCCCTTGGGCCCCAGCGTCACCTTGACGGCGTCGGTCAAGATGTCGACGCCCTTCTGCATCCGGGTGCGGGCATCGGTTTCGAATTTTACGTCTTTTGCTGCCATCTCTGATGCTCCCGATTAGTCGATTATGGCCATGATGTCGGACTCCTTCATGATCAGGAGATCCTTGCCATCGAGTTTCACTTCTGTGCCGGACCACTTGCCGTACAGGATCTTGTCGCCCTTCTTGACGTCCATTGCCTGTGTCGTGCCGTCATCGTTGCGGGCTCCGTTGCCCACTGCGATGATCTTGCCTTCCTGCGGCTTTTCCTGGGCGGTGTCAGGGATGATGATGCCCCCGGCCGTCTTCTCCTCGGCGGTAAGCGGTTCGACCAGCACGCGATCGTGCAGGGGTCTGATTGCCATCAGCGATCCTCCTAATGAAGTTTGTCGTTGTACAAAAAGATGGAGTTGCTAGCACTCAAGGCTAGCGAGTGATAACTATGTAAGTCCGGTTTTCGAAATCTTCAAGAGGCCGCGCCGACTTTTTTTGTCTCGCGTCCGCTGCCCCGGGCAGCTAGGCCCCGGCGTTCCGGTCCAGACCCATCGCGGCGACATAGGCGGCGCGAACGGCGGCAGGCTGGCCGGCCTGAAACACGAAGTTCAGAATCGAACGCATGCGCTGGTAATTCGGGTTCCGCAATTCCTCCCGCGTCGGTCCGTTACGGAAGTACTCGCGGTCAAAGATCGGAAGCGTAACGCAGTTGTTGGCCCGCGGATCGCGTACCAGCCCCTTCGGGTCTCCGCCCTCGGCAACGACTTCGATGTCGTCGAGAAATCTCCGGCGCATCATGATCACGCCGCGGTCGCTGCGCCCGAGATGTTCCTGGGACCGGTCGGCAAGCGCCCCCTGCCCGACCCAGGCAGCAAAATCCTGATTCATGACATGGCTGGTGATCCACTCGCCCGTGTCGGCGTCGCGAATCGGGCCGCGCCAGGCCGGAATGCCATCCTGGCGGAAGGGCCTCATGTCTTGCGGTACCGGATTGAAAAACCAGCCGACGCTCAGCGTGTTGCTATCGTCGATCGGGACCCGCCACTCGAAATGGTCTCCGGTAAACAGCGCGTTGGGCCACAAGCAATTGCGTCCGACCGTCCATAGCGGATGGTTCTCGTCCGTATTTTCACGGACGCGCCTGTAGGAGATCCCGAACTCGAACTCGTCGAACCCGAGCTTGAGATGCTTCGGTGCATAGGGGCCACAGGCCCCGGATGCCCGCACCCGCCAGTTGTCATGCTGCCACTCGAAATGTACCGGGTCGATCGAATTCTCCTGGCACTGGAACCAGTTGCAGGGAATTTCGGAAATCACGATCTGGCAAAAACCGTTCTCCCAAGTAAAGGGCTCCCACGTAGGCACCAGCGGCGCCGGTTCGGGACCGAGATAGGCCCAGAGAAGGCCGGCCTTGGCCTCGACGGGGTAGGACGTGATCCGAATCTTGTCGCGGAAACGCGAATCCGGGTCGGCGGTGTCCTCGAACGGCTGCTCGAGGCAGGCCCCGGTGCGATCGAAGTACCAGCCATGATAGCTGCAGCGCAGCCCGCATTCCTCGACATAGCCGAACCCGAGATCGGCGCGCCGGTGCGGACAGTGGCGCTCGAGCAGGCCGTAACCGCCTGAAAGATCGCGATAGAGGACGAGGTCCTCGCCCATGATCCTGATTCGCCTCGTCGGCTGCTCCGCCATCTCGGACACGGCGCCGACCGGATGCCAATATCTCCTGAGAAGCTCGCCCATCGGCGTGCCGGGTCCGGTTTCACACAGCTGGCGGTTGGTCGCGTGGTCAAGCATGGCCCAGACATATCTCCGTGCAGGCGCAGGAACCGACGGGCTCCTCGCCACAACAACCGAACCGTGCCACAATGGCCCCAGCTCGACAAACGGGAGAGGGTTCATGGCACGGTTTGTCATCCAGTCCCACGGCAGACTCCAGGAATGGGTTGCCGAGGAACATGGCTACTTCGCTGCGGAAGGCCTTGAATATGATCTGGCGCTGGGCCGGCCGGCGCGATGGTCGACCAGTGTGGCCAGCGCAGAGGAGGCGCCGCCCGAAGTCCGCTACGGCGCATTCGAATCCTACGAAGAAGGGCGCGCCTGCAATATCTCGGCGGCATGTCACTGGACCGTAAACATGGCCGCGTCCGCCGGACATGGCCGGATGTGGGGCGATGCCTATTCGGTCACGCCCTCGGCCATCTTCGTGCCGCCCGATTCGCCGGTTGCGAGGCCCGAGGACCTGGCGGGCGTTCCCGTCGAGGTCGGCTACCATTCGGGGAGTCACTACTCCACGCTCCAGGCCCTCCGCCGCTTCCTCGACCCCGATGATATCAGACTCGACTTTGGCGGCGTGCTCTGGGACCGGCTTGCGCTGCTCGTCGAGGGTCGTGCCCAGGCCGGCAATGCCTTCGGTGCGCCCTACTACCTTCTCGAACAGCTCGGTTTCCGCAAGATCGTCGACACGACCTTCATGATCGGCTCTCTCGTTGCCGGCGATTCTGACCTCGATGACGTGCGCCGCTATTTCCGTGCGCTGCGCCGGGCTCAGCGGGACATCGACGCCGAGCCCGAATGCTACACCCACTATTTTCTGCGTGAACTGCCCGCACGCTACCATGCGATGGTCGATGTCCGGCGCATGGGGCCCGGAGAACGCCTCGTCTTCGAACCATACACGCAGGAACTGTTCGAGCGGACCCACAGATGGATGACTGATCTCGACCTGTTCCCGGACGACCAGAGAGGATCCGGCACCTATCATGAGGCGGTGCTGACGGGAATCGCCGCAGCTCCTATTTCCAGCTGATCCTGCCCATCTGGGCGCCGAAGGGATTGATGATCCCCTTTTCGATCACCAGGTCCTTGTTGTGGACGAACACGGACGACAGGCTTGCGATCGGAATGATGTAGGCCTGTTCGTTAATGCGGTTAAAGACCTGCCGGTAGAGCTTTTCGCGCTCGCCGGTATCGAAGGTCGCACCCGCCTTCTTCATCCACCCCTTGATCTGCTGGTCCCCGTAATAGTCCCGGGCCTTGCTTCCGAAATAAAAGGTGACCAGCGCATCAACATCTGGAACGCCGCCTGAACTGAACTGGTGAACCAGGCTCTGGATCTTGCCGCTCCTCTGCAGCTTGCGGTAGGCGCCAAAGGTCACGCTCCTGATCGAGGCCTTGACGCCGACCGCGCGAAAATATCCGGCGATCGCCTCCGCAACCTTGCGGCTCTCCCCGAGCGTGGTGATCTGCAGTGCGAGATTCGATTTGCCCGCCTCGGCCAGCATTTTCTTCGCGGCCGCCGGATCGTAGGGTGGCGGCTTCCGGTCGAAGACGCATCCGATCTGGAGAGGCTTGCAGATCGAATCCATGCGCGCCACGGCATCGCCGCCAGCGAAAATGTTGCGGCGGATCGATTCTCTGTCGATGGCATGGATCAGCGCGCGGCGCACGCGGGCATCCTTGAGATCGTCCTTGCCGCTCCGTCCCAGCGCATCGAAAGCGATGTAGCGGAACAGGATGCCGTTGCTGACCGTCATGCCGAGCGCCGGATTGAGCGCCAGATTGTCGGCCTGGTCCTTCGGCACGTTGTGGATCATGTCGAGCCCCCCCGTGATCAGCTGTGCCACCTGGGTCTGGATATCGGGGATCGGCAGGACATGCAGGTTCGCGATCTTTCCGGCCGGCTTCGATGGCGCGCCATGGGCGTAGGCCTCGTTCCGCACCATCCGGACGCCCTTGTCCGGACTGTAGGCGACGACCTTGTAGGGGCCTGTGCCGATGGGTTTCTTGCCGAACGTCACCTTTTTCTCGAGCTTGCCGTGAACATCGGATGGCAGGATCGGAATGCTGACGGCGAATCTCGCCATGGCAACCGCGCGCGCTCCCTTGGTTGTCACGCGGACCGTGTAGCGGTCAACCCTGGTAGCCTTCTTGATCCACAAGAACCGTGTCTTGATGCGGAACTTGACCTTGGGGTCGCTGACCCAGTTCAGGGTATAGACCACATCGTCGGCATCCATCGGCGATCCGTCATGGAACCGCACATCGTCGCGCAGCACAAATTCGTAGGTCGTCGGATCGATCTGCTTCCAGGCCTTCGCGAGCAGCGGTTCGAACGCCTTCGTTTTCTCATTGTAGGTGATCAGCGTGTCGAACACCGCGCGCGCGGTGAACGCTGTCTCTCCCTTGGGATCATAGATCAAGTCGACGCCCGGGATGGGATCGTAGAACCCGACCCTGAGCGTGTCTGCAGACTTTTGCCCTGCTGCTGGCGCCGTCGCCATTACCCCGGCCGCTGCCGCAGCGATGAGGAGTTTGCGCGTCATAACCTGGCTCCCTATTCTTGGTGCGAAATGCAACGGGTCTGCGCACCCGCCGCTTCATCCTGACTGTACCAGACTTCCATGGAGGCGAGGAAATGATTATCGACTGCCATGCCCACGTCAGCGCACCAGCCGAACTGTGGGCTTACAAGGCGAGTCTGGTTTCGCACCGCGGCTCCCACGGTCGCGGCCGCGTCAACGTCAGCGACGACGACATTCGCCATGCCGTTGAAGAACAGCATTTCCCCGGTTCCGGCCACAGCCACATGGACTATATCGACACCCTCGGCACCGACATGCAATTGCTCTCGCCGCGGCCCTTCCAGCTCATGCATTCC
Organism: Alphaproteobacteria bacterium; assembly: GCA_964291215.2. Classification (GTDB taxonomy): domain Bacteria; phylum Pseudomonadota; class Alphaproteobacteria; order MPNO01; family UBA830; genus JAJEBT01. The sequence goes on from OZ219790.1 coordinate 155,629, forward strand.
GAAAAGCCGGCAAGGCTCGTCCAGTGGTTTCACGAGGAATGCAACAACATGATCCACCGCCAGATGGGGCTCTATCCGGATCGATTCGTCGGCGTCGCCGGCCTGCCCCAGCCCTGTGGCGAGCCCCTTGACATGGCGATCGCCGAACTCGGGCGCTGCGTCAGCGAACTCGGCTTCAGGGGCTGCCTGCTCAACCCCGACCCCTACGAGAACACCGGCATCCACCCGCCGCCGCTTGGCGACCGCTACTGGTATCCGCTCTACGAGAAGTTGTGCGAACTCGACGTGCCGGCCCACATCCACGGTACCGGGTCGAGGTCGGAGCGCGAGCCCTACTCCCTGCGCTTCATCAACGAGGAGACGACGGCAGTGTACGGCCTTGTCAATTCGACAGTGCTCGACGACTTCCCCGATCTGAGAATTGTTGTCAGCCACGGCGGCGGCGCCGTTCCCTATCAGCTGGGACGCTTCGAATCAGGGACTCTCCGCCGCCCTGGCGCCGAACGGTTCAGCCAACGCATGCGCCGGCTGTTCTACGACACGGTGCTCTACACCCGAGAGGCGGTCGAGCTCCTGATCAGGGTCGCCGGTGTAAACCAGTGCCTCTTCGGCGCCGAGTGCCCGGGCGTCGGCTCGTCCGTCAATCCCGACACCGGGCGGCACATGGACGATGTCGCGTACCACATTCGGGAAATCGAGTGGATGTCGGACGACGACAGGGAGAGGATTTTCGTCGGCAACGCGAGGCGCGTGTTCGGGCTTGCACCGTAAGGCCGCGCGGCGCGGAACGGGGAAGGCCGCCATGGGGCGCTTCCTGTTGCAGCGGAGCGGTGTGGCACTGCTCGTCGCGGTCACCGTCTCGATCATCGGCTTTGCGCTGCTGCGTCTTTCGGGCGATCTGGCAGCCGACCTCGCCGGCGAGGACGCGACACCGGAAGAAATTGCCGAGATCGCGAGGCTCTACGGCCTCGATCTTCCGATTCACGAGCAGTATCTCGACTGGGCGGGACGTGCGCTCGGCGGCGATCTTGGCCAGTCCCTGTTCACCAGCGAGCCGGTTCTCGAACTCATCCTCGACCGCATCGGAGTTACCGTCAGCCTGTCGGTCTACTCCCTTCTCCTCGCTCTCGCCCTCGCCATTCCGCTCGGCGTTGCCGCGGCGATCAGGGTGAACAGCTGGATCGACCGGACAGCACTCGCGGTTGCGGTTTTTGGCCAGGCGATCCCGAATTTCTGGTTCGGACTGATCCTGATCTACCTGTTTGGCGTCGTGCTGGGCTGGTTGCCAATCTCCGGCTCGGACAGTTTCGCGCATTTCGTGCTGCCCACGGTGGCGCTCGGGACCGCGGTCATGCCGGCCTTGATGCGGCTGACCCGAGCCGGCATGCTCGAGGTACTCGATTCCGATTATGTCCGCACCGCCTGGGCCAAGGGCCTCCGCTCCCCGACGGTATTCTTCAAGCACGCACTGCGCAACGCGGTTCTGCCCGTCGTGTCGCTGTCCGCAGTTTCTCTTGGTTTCCTTCTCGGCGGTTCCGTCATCGTCGAGACCGTGTTCGCGCTCAACGGGATCGGCCTCCTCGCCTACCAATCGATCCTGCGTAGCGACTTTCCGGTGGTGCAGTCGATCCTGGTCTTCGTCTCGTTCGCTTACATCCTGCTCACGCTTGCCTCCGACCTGATCAACGCGCGGCTGGATCCTCGCATCCGCCTGGATTGAATGATGGCAACTGACATGTTCCAGGACGAGTTTGCGACCGCAGCGCCAACGCCGGGCGAGATCATGAGGCGGCGGGCCCGCTCGCATCTCGGCTTCCTCGCCGGCGGCGGCTTCGTAGCGCTGGTCGTGCTGCTTGCCGTGCTTGCGCCCTACGTGACGCCCTACGACCCCTACAGCCAGAACCTCGAGGCGCGGCTGGTCGGTCCGGTCTGGGCGGCAGACGGAAGCTGGGCCCATCTTCTCGGAACCGATTCGCTGGGCCGGGACTATCTGACCCGCATCCTTTACGGCGCTCGGGTCTCACTGATCGTCGGCCTCGGAGCGGCGCTGATATCGGGCACCGTCGGCTCCTTGATCGGCGTTGTAGGGGGGTATTTTGGAGGACGAATCGACGCCTTCGTGATGTACCTGATCAACGTGAAACTCGCCCTGCCCGGCATTCTCGTCGCGCTATCGCTGGTGTCGATCTTCGGCGGCTCGCTGCTTGCGCTGGTCTGCATCCTCGGCTTCCTGTTCTGGGACCGCTTCGCGGTCGTCGTCCGCAGCGTCACCCAGCAGGTCAGGAGTCATGATTTCATCACCGCGGCCGAAGCTGTAGGCGCCTCCCGGCCACGCATCATCTTCCGAGAGGTGCTGCCCAACGTGACCAGCCAGATCATCGTCATCGCCAGCCTCGAGATGGCGATCGCAATCCTCGTCGAGGCCGTTCTCTCCTTCCTCGGTCTCGGCATTCAGCCGCCGACACCTTCCTGGGGCCTGCTGGTTTCCGAAGGACGCAACTTCATGTTCTTCAAACCCTATCTGATCACCCTGCCCGGCCTCGCCATCTTCCTGCTGGTGATCGCAATAAACCTGATGGGCGACGGTATTCGCGACATCACGGCACCCGAGGGCCGCAACCGATGAGTGCCGCCGACACTCCGGTTCTTGCCGTCCAGGGCCTCAGCGTCGACATTGCGGTGCCTTCGGGTGTCCTCCATGCCGTCGACGATGTCGATTTCTCGGTGCGCCGGGGCGAGACGCTCGCGATCGTCGGCGAATCCGGATGCGGCAAGACGATGACGGCGCTTGCGGTCATGCGCCTGCTGCCTCGCGAGGCAAGGCTGCGCGCGCGCCGCCTCCTGCTCGACGGCGAGGAACTGCGCAACATTCCGGATCGCGAAATTGCCGACCTCCGCGGCAACCGCATGGGAATGATCTTCCAGGATCCCATGACCTCCCTCAACCCGGTATATACGATCGGCAACCAGATCGAGGAGATATTCCTTCGCCACCGGCGCGGCAGCCGCGCGGAGGCCCGCGACCGCGCTTCCTACCTGCTCCAACGCGTCGGAATTCCCAACGCCGCCGTCCGGCTCGGCCAGTTCCCGCATCATCTCTCCGGCGGCCTCCGCCAGCGCGCGATGATCGCCATGGCGCTCATGTGCGAGCCCTCGCTGATCATCGCTGATGAACCGACGACGGCGCTCGACGTTACCGTCCAGGCGCAGATCTTGCGCCTGCTCGCCGAATTGCAATCCGAGTTCAACATGGCGTTGATCCTGATCACGCACGACCTCGGCGTGGTCGCCCGAACCGCCGACCGGGTCGCGGTCATGTATGCGGGCAGGATCGTGGAGAGCGGCAGTTCCGGGCAGATATTCGCCTCTCCCACCCATCCCTATACGCGCGGACTGATCGAGTGCATACCGCATCCCGACGGGTCCGGGATCAGGCTCGGTGCAATTCCCGGCATCGTTCCCTCCCTGATCGGCGACCTGACGGGCTGCATGTTCCGCAATCGTTGTGCTCTTGCCGAAGACCGCTGCCGACAGGAAGGAAACTCGGAGCGCGAGCTCGCGGATGGTCACCATTACCGCTGCATCCATCCCCCGCACCGTCTGCTGCCCGGCGCGGTAGCGCGATGATGGAGCCGCGGCACAATGGCGGCACGGAGCCTCCGGCGCTTGAATGCACCGGCGTCACGCGCGCGTTCACGGTCAAGGGACGCCTGTTCAGGCCCGCCCGCACCCTCTGTGCTGTCGATACGGTCTCGTTCTCGGTGAGGCGTGGAGAAGTCTTTGCCATCGTCGGCGAAAGCGGCGCCGGCAAGACGACGCTGGCGAAGATACTCCTCGGGCTCCAGGTCCCGTCGTCCGGCGTCATCCGGCTTGCCGGACGGCCGCTCCGCGAGGTCGGGAGGGTTGCGATTGCGCGCCGGGTTCAGCCGGTGTTCCAGGATCCCTATTCCTCGCTCAACCCGAGAAAGACCCTGGGCCAGATCATAGGCCTGCCGCTCGCCGTGCACCGCATCGGTAGCGAAGCCGACAGGCGGGCACGGGTCGACGAGATCATGGCGATGGTCGGGCTTCCCGAGCATCTGCTCCATGCCTATCCCAACCAGCTTTCCGGAGGTCAGCGCCAGCGTGTTGCGATCGCGCGCGCCCTGGCGATGAAGCCCGACATCCTCGTCTGCGACGAACCGACTTCCGCCCTTGACGTTTCGGTACAGGCCCAGATCATCAATCTTCTCAGGGAACTGCAACAGGAGCTTGGCCTGACATACGTGCTGGTGAGCCACGATCTTGGCGTCGTCCGGCACATGGCGGACCGCGTCGCGGTGATGTATCTTGGACGCATGGTGGAAATCGGACGCACCGCGCAAATTTTTCGGGCACCGAGGCATCCCTATACCGAAATGCTCCTCGGTGCCATCCTTACGCCCGAACCCGCGCTCGGACTGCCGCCGGGCCCGGCGGAGGACAGCTTTCCCGACCCGCTCGATCCACCGGACGGCTGCCGCTTTCATCCGCGATGCCCGAGCGTGCAGAATCCCTGCCGCCACACCTCCCCGGAAACCCGTCACGACGTTCGCGGCAGCGTCGAGTGTCATCTCCATCCGGCGGAACAGGAGACACGATATGGCTGAAGCTGCTCTCGGCCTGTGGACCACCCACGGCCCCACGCTTAATTCGTCCCCCGACCAGTGGGTGAACCGGGTCAGGGCCGATGTCGCGCAGAAACACTGGTTCAAGGGCGAGGAGTTGTCCTTCGACGAACTGGTTGAGCGCCGCGCCGGCGAGCGGATCGACAAGAAATTCACGGATGCCGAGCGACGGCGGCGCCACGAAGCCTGCCAAAAGGCGATTGCGGAGCTTGCCAGTCGCTGGACGGCGGAAGCGCCGGATGCCTGTATCATTCTCGGCAATGACCAGCGTGAGCTGTTCCTTCCCGAGATCCAGCCGACATTTACGGTCTATTACGGCGAAACCTTCTACAACCTGCCGCTCACCGACGCACAGCGAAAGATGCTGCCTCCTGGCATCGAGGAGGCCGACTGGGCCTACCGACCCGGCGAGCGGACCGTCTACCCGGGATTGCCCGAACTTGCCGAACGCGTATTCGAACAGGCGATGGAGGACGGGTTCGATACCGCGGCGTCAGCGGCATGGCCATGTCACGAGGGTCACCGTCATACGGGAACGCCGCACGCCTTCAGCTTCGTACTCCGGCGCATCATGCGCGACCGTGCGGTTCCGACCCTGCCGGTCATCGCCAATACGTTCTATCCGCCGAACCAGCCGACGCCGCAGCGCTGCTACGAATTCGGCCGCATGATCGGCCGTGCCGTCCGACGCTGGGATTCGGATGCGCGTGTCGCCGTCGTCGGATCAGGCGGCATGTCCCATTTCTGCATTGATGAGGAGCTTGACCGGCGCGTTCTTGAGGCGCTTTCCACACGCGACAGCACGGCCCTGTGCGCGATAGAACCTGAGTTGCTGCGCTCCGGGTCCTCGGAACTGCTCAACTGGATCGTCGCGTCCGGGATCTTGTTTGAGACCCGGCTGTCGGGCGATGTCATCGACTACGTGCCGTGCTACCGGTCGGATGCAGGCACCGGCACGGCCAATGGTTTCGTCTGCTGGAACTGATCCGCTGCAGACAACGCAGGCAGCACCTATGCCAATCGGGATCCTCATGCGGCAACGAGGAGGTTGGCCATCAAATCGGATCGTGTCCTCTCGGATTTGCCAGGATCACGCCCCGTCCGGCGGATCCTGTCCGACGGCAAACCGATTACGGAAGCGTGCGAGTTCCGCGGCGGCGATGGCGACTTCGAAACGGATGAAATCACCGTCGACAGCACGACTGAGGACCTGCGAATGCCGGTACAGCCATGAAGCTGCCGCCCCGTCAGAATGGCGGACCCTGAGGCGGACCATGTCCCTGTCGCCGCCAAGCCCGTCCTCGAGGAGGTCGAGCAGCCGGTCGCAATTTTCGCCGGTCAGCGCCGAGACCGCAACTGCACGTTCATCGCGGGCCGTGAGATTTTCAACTCGATCCCGACCATCGTTGTCCAGCAGGTCAATCTTGTTCAGGACCTCGACGACCTTGTCCTGACCGGCCGGACCGATGCCGAGCTCGTTGAGCACGCGGCCGACATCCTCTTTCTGAGCTTCGGTGTCATCGTGGGAGACATCGCGGACATGCACGATGACATCCGCTTCCATGACCTCCTCAAGGGTTGCCTGAAAGGCGGCAACAAGCGTTGTCGGCAAGTCGGATACGAAGCCGACCGTATCAGAAACGATAACGGTGCGTCCCGAAGGCAGGCGGGCGGCGCGCATTGCGGGATCGAGAGTCGCGAACAACTGGTCCTTTGCTGCCGCATGTGTGCGGGTAAGGCGGCCGAAGAGTTCTGTCTTGCCAGCATTGGTGTAGCCTACCAGCGCAACAACGTCGTAGGGTACCCGCCGCCGCGCCGAGCGGTGCAGCGTCCTTGTCTTCCTCACGTTCTCAAGGTCACGCCGGATCCTCGCGATCCGTTCCGATATCATCCGCCGGTCGGCCTCGATCTGGGTTTCGCCCGGGCCGCCGAGGAACCCGAAACCGCCGCGCTGGCGTTCAAGATGGGTCCAGCTGCGGACCAGGCGGCTGCGCTGATAGGTCAGATGGGCCAGTTCGACCTGGAGTGCGCCTTCGCGCGTATGTGCGCGGGCTCCGAAGATCTCGAGGATTAGGCCGGTGCGGTCGATGACCTTGGCCTTCCAAGCGGTCTCGAGGGTGCGCTGCTGGACCGGCGTCAATGCAGTGTCGACGCTGACGATGTCTGCTTCGGCATCTGCGACCAGTTCCGCGATTCGCTCGATGGTGCCCCGGCCGAAGAAGCTGCCGGCACGAATCCCGGACACCGGCACCGACTCCTGCGCCACGACGCGGAGATCGATCGCGAGTGCGAGCCCCACCGCCTCCTCGAGGCGGGCGCCGCTGCTTCGCTCCGTCGTCGCCCTCGATCCGGACCGCGGACACAGGACGACGGCGCGGGCACGACCCTGCCCGCTGCCGTTACGGGCGCCGGCTGCCGTGTTCGACAGCCGGGCCATCGGTGAACTCTTCCGGCTCTGCCGTCCGCGCAGGCCCGTCGTCCAGATCCTCGAGCGATAGTGGCACGCCCGGCATTACCGTCGAGATCACATGCTTGAAGACCAGTTGGGACTGGGTGTCGCGCTGCAGAAGAATCGAGAATCTGTCAAACGAGGTGATCACGCCCTGCAGCCTGACGCCGTTGACCAGAAACACCGTCACCGGCACCTTGCCCCTGCGCATGTGGTTGAGAAAGGTCTCCTGAAGATTGCGGTGCTTCTCTTTTCCGTTGTCTTTCACCTCTCCCTCCGCGCCTGTTCCCGGCCATGACCGGGAGCGGCCGACCTCGATGGCCGACAGCCAATCATATGGTGCGCTGCGGACTTCTGACAACGTCCAACAGCCCCCGAGACGACAAAAAATGCACATCGGGAGGGTGATCCCGGAATTCCTCCCCCCCGGGATCAGTGTCACCGACCAGTATCGTCCTGCAACCGGCCGCTCGCCCGCAGGCGATGTCGACCCAGGTATCGCCCACGAACCAGACGGCTTCGGAAGGTGCGATGCCGCTGCCCTCCAGCGCGAGCAGCACGGGTTCAGGTGCTGGCTTGTCGTGCTCGGCATCGCCGGCGCCTACCAGGCGGCCGTCGAAGAACCTGTCCCAGCCCAGCTGGGCGGATTCGGCACGGAGATGCCGGCCCGACTTGTTGCTGACCACGCCGAGACAGCAGCCGCTTCCGTGAAGGGCGCCGATCAATTCCTCGGCCCCGTCGATGGTATTGAGACATTCGAGATGGAGCTTCCGGTATTCGAGATAGAAGGTCTCCCGGGCCTCGCGCCACTGTTCGCCGAAAATCCCGGGGAACGCGTCCCTGAGCGACCGGCGCGCCCTTCGCTTCGTCTCCTCGAATGTCCAAGACGGATAGCCCATGACCTCTAGGGTCCGGTTCATGCTCCGGTGAATGACCGGCCAGCTGTCGACGAGCGTACCGTCCCAGTCGAACAGCGCGGCCGGTGGCGATCCTCTCATGGCTGTCCCCAGAAATGATCGCTGTAGAGCGCCAGCAGTTCGCGGCTGCGCGGTCCGGGCACGCCCTTGCCCAGCGTGTCCCCGTCGATGCGCACGACCGGGATCACGAGTGCAGTGGTGCTGGTCAGAAATGCCTCGGCCGCGCTACGCGCCTCATCGACACTGAAGGCGCGTTCGGCCACCGGAATGCTGTTGTCAATGGCGATCCGGATGAGGGCCTGGCGGGTCACGCCATCGAGAATCGTGCCGTCGGCAGTCCGGGTAATGACCGTGCCGTCCGCGTCCACGATCCATGCGTTGGTGGAGGCGCCCTCGGTCACCAGCTTGTCGGAATCATACATCCACGTCTCGTAGGCGTCGGCAGCGCCGGCGGCGTCCTTGGCGAGAACATTGGCGAGCAGGCCGACCGACTTGATGTCCGGTCGTTTCCAGCGGATGTCGGGCGCAGTAATTACCGGGACGCCGCGTTCGAAGAACTCGGCTGGCGGCGGCCGGAACGGCCGCACGGTCATCACTACGCTCGGCCTGATCGCACGGGGCAGGCGATGGTCCCGCGCGGCGACGCCGCGCGAGACCTGAAGATAGAGTGCACCGCTGTCGATCCTGTTCATCCGCAAAAGCCGTTCGACCTTGATTGCGAACTGCGCCGGCGTGAATGGTGCCGGCATGCGGATCTCGCGCAGCGATCGTTCGAGCCTCCGGAAATGCAGCTTTTCGTCAACCATTCGCCCGCCGACCACTCCGACCACCTCATAGACGGCGTCCGAGAACTGGTAGCCGCGATCCTCGATATGGATTCGGGCGTCGCGGTGCGGCACGAAACGGCCGTTGACATAGGCGATTCTCGGCATGGTCTGCGATCAAAAATACTCGAGGCTGACAGCAAAGAGGCGTTCGATACTGTGTACCGCATGCGATGGCGTGAAGATCACGACCCGGTCACCTTTCTCGATAACGGTCTGGCCGCGGGGCTTGATCACCCGGTTCCGGCGCACGATGGCCCCGAACAGCGCACCTTCCGGCAGGTCGATGTCACGGATGGCCTGGTCGACGAGACCCGACATCTCCATGATGTCGACCTCGACGACTTCACCGACCTCGCCGAGGGAGTGGACGCTGCGGATGCGGCCGCGGCGCACATGCTGGAGAATCGTCGAGGCCGTGATCGACCGCGGCCCGATGACGGCGTCCACGCCAAGTGTCGTGATCAACGGCGAATAGTTGGTGTTGTTGACCAGCGCCATTGCGCGTTGGGCGCCGTGGCGCTTCGCCAGCAGCGAGCCCAGGATATTGGTTTCGTCGTCGTTGGTCACCGCAATAATTGCCTCGGTCCGCGCGACACCCGCCTCCTCGAGGATTTCCCGCTCCAGCGCATCGCCGTGGATGACGGTCACCCCTTTCGCCTCGAGCGCACCGGCGAGGAAATCGGACCGCTCTTTCCGGGTCTCGACGATGCGGACCGAAACGCCTGAATGATCCTGAAGCACCTGTTCGGCGAGGAACAGCCCGACATTGCCGCCGCCGACGATGATGATGTGGCGCGCCGGACGTTCCTCGTGGCCGAACAGCCTCAATGCGCGCTCGACCTGTTCGCTGTCGACGATGATGTAGACGTCGTCGTCGGCCAGTATCCAGTCGTCGGCGGACGGGTTGATCGCTTGGCCGTCACGGATGATGACGATCACGATGATGGAGATGTCGGGGAAGACGCCGCTGAGCTGGCGAAGCGGCGTGTTGAGCACCGGGCAGTCCTCATTGCAGTGCACGCCGATGATCTGCACCCTGCCATCCACCGTGGGAATGGCGCCAAACGCCCCCGGCACGGTCAGGTCGCGGGCAATGGTCCGCGCGACTTCCTTCTCAGGGGAGATGATGACATCTATGGGCATGTTGTCGCGGCTGAACAGATCCGCCCAGATCGGTTGCAGATAGTCCTGGTTGCGTACCCGCGCGACCTTCGTTGGCACACTGAACAGGGAATGTGCCACCTGGCAGGCGACCATGTTGACTTCGTCCGACAGGGTCACCGCAATCAGCATGTCGGCGTCGGCCGCGTTGGCCTGCTCGAGCACATGCGGAAGGGAGGCAAAACCGACCACGCTGCGGACATCGAGCGTATCGTCGACGCGGCGGATATTCTCCATCGAGGAATCGACAACCGTGATGTTGTTGCCCTCTCCCGAAAGCTGGCGGGCAAGGTGATAGCCGACCTGACCGGCCCCCCCGATGATGATGTTCATGTGCCCGTCCGTCCGTTAGCGGTCGGCCGGATCGGACGCATCGCGCCCGTCGATGCCGAGAAGTTTCAGCTTGCGGTAGAGCGCGGTCCGCTCCATTCCAACAAATCTGGCCGTTTCCGAGACATTGCCGCCGAACCTGGAGACCTGCGTCTGCAGATAGCGGCGCTCGAACGCCGCTCGCGCGGCGCGCAGCGGCAGCGAGAACATTCTCGCTTCCTCCTCGGCGTCCTCGGCGACCGGCAAGTTCTCGAGAATATCGGGCGGCAAATTTTCGACCTTGACCATGTCGTCGGCACCGCCGGGCACCATGATCAGTATCCAGTCGACGACGTTACGCAACTGCCGCACGTTTCCCGGCCAGTCATAGGTCTGCAGCCTCGCCATGGCTTCGTCAGAAATCGTCCTCGGCGTGAGGCCGGCAGTGCGGGCCGATCCGGTGATGAAATACTCGACCAGGGCCGGAATGTCATCACGTCGTTCGCGCAACGGCGGGATACGGACGGGAACGACATTTAGCCGATAGTAGAGATCCTCGCGGAACCGTCCCGAGGCAAGCTGGTGCTCTATGTCACGGCTGGTCGAGGCGATGACGCGGACATCTACCTCGATCGGCTTCTCGCTCCCGGTGCGGACAAACGCCCGGTCATGCAAAACGCGCACGAACTTGCCCTGGGTCTCGAAGGGCATGTCACATACCTCGTCGAGCAACAGGGTGCCGCGGTGCGCAGTTTCCAGGGCTCCTCTCAGGGCCGGGGCGGAACTCCCGGTGCCTTCTTCCCCGAAGAGTTCCACCTCCATACGATCCGGCGCCATTGCCGCGCAGTTGATGGTGACGAAGGCATTGTTCGAGCGTGCCGACCGCTGGTGCAGTTGCCGTGCGAACACTTCCTTTCCCACTCCCGGCGGACCCGAGATCAGCACCCTGCTGTCGGTTGGCGCCACCTTGGCGAGGATGCTGTCGAGCTGAACGAGGGCCCGGGACGTTCCGACCAACTCGTCCGCTGCCCCGGTGCGCTCTCGAAGCTCGCGATAGTCGCGCCGCAACTGGGCCGCCTCGAGCGCCAGGGAGGCGGTGACTATCAGGCGATCCGCCTTGAACGGTTTCTCGATGAAATCATGGGCGCCGAGCTTGATCGCTTCTACAGCCATCTCGATGGTGCTATGGCCGCTCATCATTACCACCGCCATGCCCGGCCGTTCGTCCTGGATACGCCGTAGCAGGTCCATGCCGTCGAGGGCACTGTTTTCGAGCCATATGTCGAGAATGACCAGATCCGGATACCCGGCATCCAGCGCCGCGACCGCGGTGTCGCTGTCGCTGGCCACCCGGCATGAATATCCCTCGTCGCGGAGGATGCCGGAGGCCATGCGGAGGATATCGGTCTCGTCATCGACAATAAGAACTTCAAGCGTCATGACCATCTCCGCCGCCAGTCTTGGTCGTGCCGGCATGCTGGCTCGGTAGCCTGACCGTCGCCGTGGCCCCCGCTTCGGCACGGTCGGCGAGCGCAAGTTCGCCGCGATGATCCTCGAGAACTTTCTTCACGATCGCGAGGCCAAGCCCTGTGCCGCCCTCGCGGGTCGTTACGTAAGGTTCCGTGAGCCGGTCCACGGCCATCCCCTGCAGTCCGACGCCGTTGTCGCTGATCTCGATGACCGGGCCCTCTTCACCAGCGGTGAGCGCGACCTCGACCCTGCCGCGGGGTACAGGTTGTCCTGACGCGGGGCGCCGCTCGATAGCGTCGACGGCATTCTGGATCAGATTGGTTAGGACTTGTGCTATCTGGGGCGAATCGCAGGAGATCTCGATTGGGGTCGGCGGAAGCGAGGTCACAAAATCGATATCCGGATGCGCGCTCGTCGGCAGCACCAGAGCTTCGCGACAGATCGCACAGATGTCCGCTGGAGCGATTTCCGCTTCCGGCATCCGGGCAAATTCCGAAAACTCGTCGACCATGCGTCCGATCTCTCCGACCCGGCGGATGATGGTATCGGTGCAATCGGAAAACGTTGCCGGGTCCGACCGAATCTCGGAGAGGTATTTTCGCCGCAGCCGGTCGGCGGCGAGCTGGATGGGTGTCAGCGGGTTCCGGATCTCGTGGGCTATGCGACGCGCCACGTCCGACCACGCCGCCTTCCTCTGGGCCGCCATCAGTTCCGTGATATCGTCGAACGTTACAACGAAACCGATGATCGTTTCTTCGAGCCTCTCCGAGGTGAGGCAGACCGAGAGCCTGCGCTCGCGACTCTCGTTGCCGAACGAAATCTCGGTTTCCACCCGCGGGTCTGAGCGCCGCCGCGCCCGGGCAATCATGACGCCGACCTCGGGGACCAGTGCGCGGATTTCCGTTCCGATCTCCTCTTTGAGGTCGCGCTCCAGCAACGCCGACGCCGACCGGTTGGCCACGTTGATGCGACCGTGTTCATCGAGCCCGATGACGCCGGCAGAAACCCCCGAGAGCACGGCCTCTACGAACTGGGTCCGTTCCGCGAGTTCGTCGTTGGCCTTGACGAGATCGCGGTGTTGGGCTTCGAGCTGGCTGGTCATGCGATTGAAGGAACGGCCTAGCTGACCGATCTCATCTGCATGGCGGTCCTCTTTGACGCGGACCGACAGATTCCCCGCGCCCGCGGTCTCCGCCGCTTCGGCAAGCGCCGAGACCGGTGCTGAAATCCGGTTTGCGAAGACCTGTCCCACCCAGATCGCGGCAAGGAGCAACAGCAGCCCGATCAGGACATAGATCATCGCGAAGGTGACCTCGACCTGGGTGCGCCAGCCCTCGATGTTCTGGTATTCGTCAGCCGCCTGACGGGTCTCCGCAATATGTGCGAGAACGCTGGGTTCGACGTACCGGCCGAGATAGAGGAAGGCATCCACCAGCCTGTCGAGCCGGATGACCGCACGCACGCGGTCGTCGGAGGGCCCTGTCAGCACGACGACCTCGCCCTCGCGGGCACGGTCGACGGCATCCAGCGGCAGCGGTGTCTCGGCGAGCATGAAGCCCTGCTTCCAGCGTGTGAGGATGCGTCCGGTGCCGTCGAAGACATAGGCCTCGCTCAGGTTGCGGACGACGCCATGTGTGGCGACGATCTGAGAAAACGCCCTGGAATTGCGGTGGGCGAGCGAAGCCGCGCGGTCGAGGTCGCGCGCCATCGACAGGGCGTCGCCGCGGATCGCCTGCTGATGCTCCTTGAGATAAGCTTCGGCCACGGCGCGAGAATCGAGAACCGCGGTACGAACGCGATCGCTGAACCAAGCCTCAAAACCCAGATTGAGGAACATGGCCGAAAACACCGAGACGGAGATGGCTGGCACCAGAGCGATCAGGCTGAAGAGAAAGACAAGACGCCGGTGAAGCCGCGAGGCGGCCTGCCCCTTGCGCCTCCCGTAGCGCAGGCGAACCAGGTTTCGGGCGACTACGAGCCCGAGCAGGAGGAACAGCACAAGGTCGATCTGGAGCAGGATCAGCACCAAGCGCGTATCGCGGAACGAGGCCATGCCGGCCAGCGCCGCGTAGGTCCCGACAGCCGCACACACCGCAAGAATGGCGAGGATGACCGCCAGTTTCTGGCCGATGGCTGCGCGGCGTGCCCAGTCGGCGAGGCGCCGAGCCCGCCCGAGGGAAAGCGGTTGGCCGAAACGCGCCGCAATGGCCGGTACGGGCGGCATGCCCGTTCGGTCGACAGCGGATCCGTCAGCCGTTTGCATCAGCCCGAACCGCGCCTGATTTCGATCTGAAGATCACTTATCTTCTTTCTCAACGTGTTCCTGTTCAGCCCGAGTATCTCGGCCGCCTTGAGCTGGTTGCCACGGGTGGCGGCGAGTGTCCGGTGTATCAGGGGCCGTTCCACCTCGCGCAGGACCCGGTAGTAGAGCCCCTTGGACGGCCGACCGCCTGTCGTCGAGAAATTCCTGTCGACATGACGTTCGATGGCCTCGCCCAGTGTCTCCTCGCCCGCCGGCACCTTGTCCCGTTCGTCATTGTCCACCAGTTCGTAGCGGATGATGTCGCCGGAAATCGTATCTTCTGCATAGAGCACGGCAAGCCGGTTCACGAGATTTTCCAGTTCGCGCACATTGCCCGGCCAGCCGTGGAGGAGCATGACATCAATAGCGTCCCGGCTCAGCGATTTGAAGGACAGGCCGGCGTGGCTGCCGCGGAGAAAGAAATGGGTGGCAAGTTCGGCAATGTCCTCGGTCCGCTCGCGCAGGGGAGGCATGCGGAGCGGCACGACATTGAGCCGGTAGTAGAGATCCTCGCGAAATGCGCCGGAGGAGACGAGCCGCCGGAGATCCCGATGCGTCGCCGCCACGATGCGCACATCAGCCTTGATCGGTTCGCGTCCGCCTATGGTTGTGAAGCAGCCGTCCTGCAAGACGCGCAGAAGCCGCGTCTGGGCATCCAGCGGCATGTCACCGATCTCGTCAAGGAAGAGTGTGCCACGCTGCGCCTGCTCGAAGCGCCCGACGCCGCGCATGGTGGCGCCGGTGAATGCACCCTTTTCATGGCCGAACAGTTCTGCCTCGACCAGGTCGCGCGGAATGGCCGCCATGTTGATGGCTACGAAGGGTCCGTTGCGGCGCCTTCCGTAATCGTGCAGCGCCCGTGCGGCCAGCTCCTTGCCGGTGCCCGATTCGCCGACAATCATGACTGTCAGATCGGTCGCCATCAAGCGCGCCAGCATGCGGTAGACCGCCTGCATCGCCGCCGAGCGTCCGACGAAGGGCAGCTGCTCCTCGACATGTCCGGAGGAAACGCCCTGCGGGATCTCCGCCGGATCGGCGAGCGCGCGCTCGACGACGCCTATGACCTCGTTGAGGTCGAACGGCTTCGGAAGGTAGTCATAGGCGCCGTGTTCATTCGCCTTGACTGCAGTATGGAGCGTGTTGCGCGCGCTGATGACGATTACCTTCAGGTCCGGCCGGAGGTCGCGGATGCGCGGCACGAGATCGAGCCCGTTCTCGCCCGGCATCACGACATCGGTGATGACGATATCCCCCATTCCGTTTTCGATCCATGTCCACAGCGTTTTGCCGTTGTCCGTCGCGCGCACGTCGAAACCATGCCGGTTGAGCGCCCTCTCGAGAACCGTACGTACCGCACGGTCGTCGTCGGCAACCAGGATCGTCGCGGTCATCGGCTGTCCTCCTCCGCCGTTTTCGCGATCGAATGCACAGGCAACCGCACCTGGAAAACCGTGCCATCGCTGTCGCTGTCGAACTCGATCATCCCGCCATGGTCGCCGACCACCTTGGCGGCAAACGCAAGGCCGAGACCGGTGCCCTCCCTGCCGGTGGTAATGAAGGGATCGAAGACATGGGGCGCGATCTCGTCCGGAATCCCGCGCCCGTTGTCCGCGACGGAGACGACGAGCGGCAGTTGCACGCGCCGCGTGCCGCCTGGCAGGGTGAGTCGCACACCGTGATGATAGGCGGTTCCGAGCCGGATCTCGCCGCCATCCGGCGGAACGGCCTCACAGGCGTTCTTGACGATGTTGAGGAAGACCTGAACGAGTTGGTCGAAATTGCCATGGACTGGCGGCAGCGATGGGTCGTATGTCTCGATGAAGCGGACGTGATGCCCGAATCCGGCCTGGGCAATGCGGCGGATACGCTTAAGTACGGCGTGGATATTCACCCCTTCGCGCGAAATATCTTCATCCGAAAAAAGCTCCATGCGGTCGACGAGCGTGCAGATGCGGTCGGTTTCCTCGCAGATCATCCGGGTGAGCGCGCGGTCGTCCTCCTGTCGCAGGGACTGCTCGAGAAGCTGGGCGGCGCCTCGAATGCCGGACAGGGGATTCTTGACTTCGTGGGCCAGCAGCGCGGCGAGGCCAGTCACCGAACGGGCGGCATGGCGGTGAACCATGCGGTTCTCAATCTGCCGGACCACGGACTGTCCATGCAGTGACACGACAACCTGCCGGTCATCGTCCCCGGCCGGTGTGGCAGTCACGGCGTGGCTTCCCTCATCCCCATTGGGAAGCGATAGCCAGAGTTCGTGTTCGGCAACGCTGAAACCTGAAGTGCGCGCCTGTGAAATCAACGCAAGAAGCGGGCTGTCGGGAGAAAACAAGGTCGAGAGGCTACAGCCGACGAGATACGTCGCGCCACGGTCCAGCAGTTGCTCGGCCGCAACATTGACGCGAATAATTCGCAGGCGCTCATCGACGACGATGATCCCGAACGGGAGCGCCCGCAGGACATCTTCGGCCGCCGCTGCCGCCACGACCGGACCCGATTCAGGTCGGGACTCCGGTGTTCCGTCCGGGGCGGATTTTCTGATCACGCCGAAATTGGTCATCATTCAGGCAACGTCTGACGATTGTTCAAAATTTATGCAAAAATAGGGAGTTGCAGGGGTAAGGGCAAGTGATTGACCGGCCGTTGCCCGTCGAATGATATTTGCCCGGCGATTCCGGACCGCGCCAGGTTGCTAATAGTGCCGTTTTCGGGTTGAGTATCGTGCCACTGTCAGCCGATTGGTTTCCGGCGAGCCGGAGCGGGCACATGCTTTCTCGTCGCCTGTCATCCCCCTGCGAAAGGCTTCGGGACATGACTCGATGTATCGTTCTCGTACTTGCGGGCGGCGTCGGTGCTCGGGTCGGGGGTGATCTTCCCAAGCAGTATCTGGTCCTGTCCGGAAAACCCGTGCTTCGGCACACCATCGACGCGTTCCGCAGCCATCCCGGGATCGATTCGATCCAGGCCGTGATCGGTGTCGATGACGGTGATCTGTACGCGAGCGCCGTAGCTGGGCTGCAGTTGCCAGCGCCGGTCCATGGCGGTGCGACACGCCAGGCCTCCGGTCGCGCAGGCCTCGAGCATCTGGCCGCCACGGCGCCACCCGACTACGTTCTCATTCACGATGCCGCGCGACCATTCATTGACCACGCACTCATCAATCGTGTCCTCGCTGCGCTTGGGGATGCACCGGGCGCCGTGCCGGCGTTCCCCGTAGCCGATACCCTCAAGAGGGGCGACGGCAATCCGCCGATGGTCGTGGAGACGGTCGATCGCAACGGCTTGTGGCACGCGCAGACCCCCCAGGGGTTCCGATTCGTGGACATCCTGGAAGCACACCGCGCTGCGGATGGATGCGGACTTACGGACGACGCCGCGGTCGCGGGCCATGCCGGACTACGCGTTGCCCTTGTGCGCGGAAGCGAAGACAATTTCAAGATCACGACCCGCGAAGACTTCACACGGGCCGAGCGGATCGCCGGGAACAAAGAAATGATCACGCGGACGGGAACCGGGTTCGACGTGCATGCCGCCGGCGAAGGCGATCACGTCATGTTGTGCGATTGTCCAATCCCGCACGAGCGCGGACTCGTCGGTCATTCGGATGCCGATGTGGCGCTCCACGCGATCACGGATGCGATCCTCGGCGCGATCGCCGCCGGCGATATCGGGTCGCATTTTCCACCCTCGGACAAGCGCTGGAGGAATGCGCCGTCGCGGATATTCCTTGAACATGCCGCCGCGCTCGCAAGACAGAAAGGCGGCCAGATCGTCAATATCGATGTCACGATTATCTGCGAAAGTCCAAAGATTGATCCCCATCGCTACGAGATGCGGCACGCCGTCGCGAAGATTCTATCTATCGGGATCGACCGGGTCAGCGTCAAGGCGACAACCACGGAGAGGCTGGGTTTTCTGGGCCGGGGCGAAGCTATTGCGGCACAGGCTTCTGCATCCGTTGCCCTGCCGGAAGCGTGACACGGGACGGAATGAACTGAGATGCGCGCCTTGGGCGGCGGCCACAACCGGTTCACGACGGCGCCGTTCGCATTCTGGCTCCGGAATTCAGGTGCCAAAGATGTCGAAGACGTCAGAACGCACAGTTCTTGTGGACAGAGGCGCTGCGCAAACCCTTCAACACCTTCGTCGACGCCCGCCACCACCATGCCGACAAGCGCAGGCAGGTCCTGCACGCAATCACAAGATCCGGCTGACCGCACCTTTCGCCCCGACAGAAACCGCAGTCCTCATCGACGAAAAATGGGAAACCGAAACCAAGGCATACATCAAATGGGAACAGCTCGATCAGCTTCACGACAATTTCCAGACATCAGGTTGCGTAATCCAGTGAAACGCCTCAAAGCGCAAACCTCAGACAAATTTCCAGACATCAAGTTACAGTACATCACATTATTTATTGGCTCCTCGCAGGAAGAATTGGCAATCAGACAATCGATGGGAGCGCGCGTTACTAATCCGATTCCGGTGTCGGGCCGCGCTCAAACAGAATGACCGGTTCGAGCAGAGAGATCAGTTCCGGCAAGTCTCCCCGTACCGTTCTCCAGACGATATCGAGGTTGATGTCGAAATATGCATGAACGTGTCGAGTAAATAACTCACCTTTAGGCGGCCATTTCGGCATCCCTGCCATGCCCTTCCATTCGGGGCATGTATGCCATAACTAACTATATTGACACGACTATTTCAAACCGCTAGATTGCGGCCATGGTCGCCGCGGTCGCCAATCGAGACAGGAAACCGAGTGCTTACGAGCCGGTTCGCGCGCTCGCACGCTCACTGCGCTTACTGGCCGATCGACCGATTTCACCGCTGAACGCATCCGTCGAATCCGGCCCGGCGAGGCCGCGAAGCAGGCGTTGATGACGCACGGAGAATTGGGGTCAAGCCCGCCGCAATGCCGCGCCGGCATCGTCGTTCCCATCGTCGTCGCCCCATGACCGAACAGCCTCTTTCCCGCAGCAGGACGCCATGACGCAACGCCAGTACCGCACTCTCTCCAAGCGCATCGTCGACAGCCTCCCCGCCGATGGCAAGGACACCGTCTACTGGGACCGCGAACTGCCCGGTTTCGGCCTCCGCGTCTACACGACCGGCAGGAAGGTCTTCGTCGTCCAGACCCGCGCGTTCGGCCGCTCGAAGTGGGTCACCCTCGGCGAGCACGGCAACCCGCTCTCCGCCGACCGGGCCCGCAAGGAAGCCGCCGAGGTCATCGTCCGCATCAAGACGGGCCAGCCGCCGGTGCCGCCCGAGCCGGCCAGCGACCCCACCGTCGCCGACCTCGCGGACCGCTACTTCCGCGAATATGTCGAGATGCACTGCAAGCCGGCCACCGTCTCCCACTACCGGATCATGCTGCACAAGTACATCGTGCCGGCCCTCGGCGAGCGCCTCGTCGCGGAGGTCGAGCACAAGGACATCCTGCGCTTCCACAACGAGCTGCACCACAGCCCACCGTCGCCAACCGGGCGGCCGACATTCTGGTCAAGATGTACAATCTGGCGGACGCGTGGGGCTGGTGTCCCTCGGGGCGCAACCCGGCCCGGAGCGTCCCCCGCTTCAGGGTCGAGAAGCACGAGCGCTTCCTGACCCCCGAGGAGCTCGCCCGGCTCGGCGAGGCCCTCAGGGCCGCGCCCGCCGAGCGCCTGGCCTCCGCCCATGCGGCGGCGGCGATCTACCTTCTCGTGCTGACCGGATGCCGGCGCAACGAGATCCTCGGCCTGCGGTGGGACGACCTCAACTTCGACACCGGCCAGATGCGGTTGCGCGATTCAAAGACAGGTTACATTTTTTCGGCCATGTCACTCATGCGCCTGGCTACCTCCGAAGATGACAATGCCTTGTATTCCCTATGATTACATGAAATACCCGGTCGCTTTCGCCTCTTGCATCTGCGCCATGGATGCGTTTGAATGCGCCCCGGTTCGATGCCGCCCATGTGCGGCTTGATCACGGGAATGACGCCATGCCCAAGCGAAGCACCCTCAGGATCGTCAAGCGCACCGTCGATGCGCTCAGCGTCGATCGCGGCGACGCCAACTTCTGGGACCGCGACCTCGCGGGCTTCGGCGTCCGCGTCCATGCCACCGGGCGCAAGGTCTACGTGGTCCAGTCCCGGGGGCCGGGCGGGCTGAAGCGCGCCAGGCTCGGCAGGCATGGCGAGATCACCGTCGAGGAGGCGAGAACGCGCGCGGCGGCGGCGATCGACCGGATCAAGCGGGGCGAGGAGCCCTGTCCGGCGCCTGCGGCGCCGGCGCTCACCGTGGCCGGGCTGGCGGCGCGCTACATGGAGAAGCATGTGGCGATGCACTGCAAGCCGAAGACGGCGGCGCTCTACCGGACGGTGCTGGACCTGCACATCCTGCCGGCGCTCGGCGGCAGGGCGCTCGGGGATGTGGGAAGGG
Organism: Alphaproteobacteria bacterium; assembly: GCA_964291215.2. Classification (GTDB taxonomy): domain Bacteria; phylum Pseudomonadota; class Alphaproteobacteria; order MPNO01; family UBA830; genus JAJEBT01. The sequence continues at coordinate 176,129 of OZ219790.1, forward strand.
AAGACGCGGCCGGGCTGCACCACCGGCTGCGCGGCACCCCCTACATGGCCAACACCGCCGCGGCGGTCCTGTCGAAGATGTACAAGCTGGCGGAGAGCTGGGAGTTGGTGCCGCGCGGCTCCAACCCGTGCCGGTCGCTGCGCTATTACCGGGAACAGACGCGCGAGCGCTTCCTGACGCCGGAAGAATACCGCCGTCTGGGCGTGGCGCTGCGCGAGGCGGCGTCGAAATCGACGCCGTGGCCGCAGGCGGTGGCGGCGGTCCGGTTGCTGATCCTGAGCGGCTGCCGCAAGAGCGAGATCCTGACGCTGAGGTGGGACGACGTGGACCGGGTGGCGAACGAACTGCGGTTGAGGGACGCGAAGTCGGGGCCGCGCATGGTGCCGCTGACCCCGCCGCTGGTGAAGGTGCTCGACGGCATCGACCGGTCGGACGGCAGTCCGTGGATCGTGCCGGGCCGCAAGCGGGATACTCATCTGGTCAACCTGGACTACTACTGGCGGCGCATCACCGCGAGAGCCGGCCTCAGGGATGTGCGCCTTCACGACGCCCGCCATTCGTATGCGAGCCGGGCGCTGGCGCTGGGGGAGAGCCTGAGCATGATCGGGCGGCTGCTGGGTCATTCCCGGGTGGCGACGACAGCGCGCTATGCGCATCTGGTGCGCGACGCGGAGAGGGCGGCGGCGGGCCGGGTGGGCGAGAGCATCGGCGTTCACGTGGCGCCGGAGCGGAGCGCGGCATGAGGGGAACGCGCAGGCGGACGATCTCCAACCGCATGGTGGCGGCGCTGGAAGTGGAGCGGGACACGGTGTTCTGGGACCGTGAGCTGAAGGGCTTCGGGGTGCGGGCCTATCCCGGCGGCGGCAGGGTCTATGTCGCGCAGGCGCGGGGACCCGGGGGGCCGAGGCGTGTCACGGTGGGCCGCCACGGGGTGCTCAACGCAGAGGAGGCCAGGCGCCGGGCGGCGCTGGTCATCGCGCGGGTGAAGGCGGGCGAGGACCCGGCGCCGGAGCCGCTGGCGGCGAAGCTGGCGCAGGGGCCGACCGTGGCCGATCTCGCGGCGCGCTACCTGGAGGAGCATGTGGCGGTGCGCTGCAAGCCCAAGACCGCGAGGACGACGCGCAGCGTGGTCGAGCGGCACATCGTGCCCGGGCTCGGCGGCCTGGCGCTGGCGGCGGTCGAGCCCCGCGATGTCCTGGAGCTGCATCACGGTCTCGGCGACCGGCCCGCGATGGCGAACATGACGGTGGCGACGCTCTCGCACATGTACCGTCTGGCCGAGGGCTGGGGCATGGTGGCGGACGGGGTCAACCCGTGCGGGTCGGTGACGAGGTATCCGTCGAAACGCCGCGAGCGGTTTCTGACCGGGGCGGAGTTCGAGAAGCTGGGCCGGGTTCTGGACGGGGCGGAGACGCAGGGCGGCGCGTCGGCGGGCGCGGTGACGGCGATCCGGCTGCTGATGCTGACCGGGTGCCGCAAGAACGAGATCCTGACGCTGAGGTGGGACGACGTGGACCTGGACGCGGGCGAGCTGGCGTTGGCCGACGCGAAGACCGGCCCGCGCGCGGTGCCGCTGCCGCCCTCGGCGGTGCGGCTGCTGGCGGCGCTGCCCCGCAGGCCCGGCAATCCCTGGGTCATTCCGGGGCACAGGCCGGGCACGCACATGACCGACATCGACGGCGCCTGGCAGACCCTCCGGGAGCGCGCCGGGCTCAAGGGCGTCCGGCTTCACGACCTCCGCCACAGCTACGCGTCCAGGGCCCTGGCGCTCGGGGAGTCCCTGCCGATGATCGGCAAGCTGCTCGGCCACAGCCAGGTCGCGACCACGGCGCGCTATGCGCATCTCGCGCGCGAGTCGGTGCACGAGGCAGCCGCGCGAATCGCGGACAGCATCGCCGCAGACATCTCATGTTGAGCCCAACACAAGATGTCGCTCGGGACACTGGTGGAGTGCAGCTTCGATTACTGATCGGCCCCTGGCAATGGCGGCAGTCCAAGTTCCTTCAGAAACATGTTGTGCTTCGCTGCCGCCTTCTGAATCTGCCTCTCGGTCTCGACCAGCTCCCCGTGAGTGGCGGCGAGGTCGATCTCGACTTCCGGTTCGGCCGTGCTGACGTACCGGGAGATATTGAGGTTGAAGCCATTGGCCTCGATCTCGTCCATCCCCACGCGCCGGGCATAGCGCTCAATGCTCTCCGGGCGCTCCCGGTAGGTGTCGACGATCCACTCGATGTGCTCGTCGGACAGACAGTTCTGCCGCTTGCCCTTCTTGAAATGCTCGGCCGCGTTGATGAACAGGACATCGTCGGGCTTCTTGCATTTCTTCAGGACAAGGATGCAGACCGGAATGCCGGTCGAGTAGAACAGGTTCGCAGGCAGGCCGATGATGGTGTCGATGTGCCCGTCGTCGAGGAGCTTGCGGCGGATCTTCGCCTCCGCCCCGCCGCGGAACAGCACCCCGTGCGGGAGGGATTACGCAACCTGATGTCTGGAAATTGTCGTGAAGCTCTCAGTCATCGAGCTGTTCCCATTTGATGTATGCCTTGGTTTCGGTTTCCCATTTTTCGTCGATGAGGACCGCGGTTGAGAGGCGCTCCAACGAGGCGAGGTTCGGAAAGACCCTGACTTTGGAGGTGCGCCGCTTGAGCTCTTGCTGGATCGGCCGCTCGATGCCGTTCGAGGTTCGCATACGTTTGCGGTGAGCATCGGGCAAGGTAAAGACGGCGAGCCCCGCATTCTTTTCCAGCCAGTCTGCGAAGCCTGGATGCTTGTCGCTGGCCACGAGGGCGCCCAGTTCAGCCTCGGCGGTTTGGAGTGAGGGCGCATGGCTCCGAGCTGTTTTCCAATACGTTTCCTGATGTCGTTGTTCGGTGCACGGCGTTTTGCGCCAAGTGGAACTGGCAGCGCTGCCACGTCGCCGCGCCCAGCACCGCGCGTCGTGCCGCTTTCAGCCCAGCATGGTCATCCGAGACGATGAAGGTCGTACCATGCAGGGCTAGCAAGCTTTCCAGGAAGGCTCTCCAATGGACCTCGGCCTCGGAGAGCGCCACAGAGAGCCCCGGAACGTGCCTGCAGCCCCTATTCCGATGGCCGAGAGCACTGCAACATCCCGCACAACGCCGTCATGGCGGGCTTTTTCGTAGCGCGCATCCAGGATCAGGTATTTCATCAGCCCAAGGGGCCGGTTGCGCCAGGCGGCGAGTTCTTCATCGAGCAACCTGGTGGCCCCCTGAGAAGAGGACAGGCTCCCGAACTCGCGCATTACATCTTCGGCCTGCCGCGTGGAAACACCCTTGATGTACATCTCGGCTACGGCCAGCATGACGGCGCGAGAAGATCGCTGGCCGCGTTCAAGCGACTGGGGGGTCGTCCCCGTGACCGTTTGGCACCTGAACGGCAACAGGGGGGTGTCGATCCGCTTGTAGCCGTTGGCATAGCCCTGTCGTTCCGGTGTCCGGTGGCCCGCTTTCAAGTACTGTTCGCGCTCGATTTGCATCGCAAGCTCGAAGAGCTGACCAAAGACCCGCCCCAGATCCGTTGCTCCGTTTGCGATCAGATGTTCCAAAACGGCCTCAATCGTCGTAGTGTGTCGCAGCTCCATTCGCTTCCTCCATGAATGTTTTTCAACTCCATGGGATAGCACGATGGCGCCGCGTTTCACTGGGGGGCTAGCCCCCCAGTGAAACGCCTCAAAGCGCAAACCTCAGACAAATTTCCAGACATCAAGTTACAGTACCGCGGGAGGATGATGGCCATCACGCCGTCGTCCTTCAGATAGTGAAACCCGTGCAACAAGAAAGCGAAGTCAGCCGCCGACTTCGGCGCCAGCCCGTAGTTCCTGAAGCGCATGTCCTCGCCCAAGGCCTCGCTCGGGGTCCAGCGGTAGCTGAATGGCGGGTTGGCGACCACGGCGTCGAAACGGGGCTTCCTCGCCGGGTTGGTCTCGCGGAGCAAGTCCCAGTCATTGGTCAGCGTGTCGCCGTGATAGATCTCGAACTCCGAGTCCCTCACTCCGTGCAGCAGCATGTTCATCCGCGCGAGGTTGTAGGTGGTGATGTTCTTCTCCTGACCGCAAATCCTGCCGATGCCGTGCGGCCCTATGCGCTTGCGCACATTGAGCAGCAAAGAGCCCGAACCGCAGGCGAAATCCATCACGCTGGCAAGTTGCTCCCGCTTGCCCGCCTTGGGCTCCTGACTGTCGAGTGCGACGATGCGGAGAGGATGTCCGATATCCGCTGCGGGGTATAGAACTCACCGGCCTTCTTGCCCGAGCCAGCAGCAAACTGTCCGATCAGATACTCGTAGGCATCGCCCAGCGTATCGGTGTCTGTGGAGACCCCCGCGAGCCCCTCGGCCAGCCTGGTGATGACCGTGCAGAGTTTCGCGTTCCGATCCGCGTAGGTCTTGCCAAGCTTGTCCGAGGCGAGATTGATCTCCGAGAACAGTCCCGAGAATGTGCTCTGGAACGACTCGTTCTCAATGTAGTTGAAGCCTTCGTGGAGCGTATCGAGCAGCTCGCCATCATGGGTGCGGGCCATATGGGCAATGCTGGCCCAGAGGTGATCGGGGCGAATGACATAGTGCGCCTTGAGACGCATCTGCTTCTCGAACGCCGACACATCGTCGGGGTTCTGATCGTACCAGACGGACAGGGAGGACCGGCCTCCATTGCCGACAGCGTTCGGGTCAGGATAGTCGCGCCCGAGTTCCTTCCTCGCGGCCTGCTCGTAATTGTCCGAGAGGTACCGGAGGAACAGGAATGCCAGCATGTAGTCGCGAAAGTCGTCCGCGTTCATCGCCCCGCGAAGCTGATCGGCGATGGCCCAGAGGGTCTTGCCGGGTTGTTCATGGCCCTGTTCTGTCATGTCGCGTCATTCATTGCAGCTGTCGTACCACTTGGAAACAAGGCGGGGTTGAAGGGATACTGGCCGATGAACTCGTGGAGAACCTTCCGGAAGTGTTGCTTGTTCTCCTCCAGCATCTCTCGCGGCTCGAACAGCGAATAGTTGCCGTGGCTGAGGATGTTGATCAACCGTGTGTGAAAGATACCGTCTTCATCGTCGGAGTCGCGTTTGATGCATTGAGAAAAGTTATCGTAGCCATGAAAGCTGGCGGTTTTCTCCAGAATTGCGCGAAGCATGTTGAAGTGATGCGTGTACAACCTGCCGTCGCGGTCCGCCTCGTAGAGATCGACAAGCGCCGCCACATGGTGGAAAAATGGCGTATTCCCGGTTTTGCGCAAGAGAAGCCCATCCGGCGACCCGTCGCGGCTGAGAAAATACTTGTCCGCCCTGGACAGCTCATTGCAAAGCACGTTGAAAAACAGTGCGTGGTGGGTCGAGATCACCGTCTTGTGCTGGCTGTCCGTCCCCTTGAGAAGTTGCGCCAGATGATTTGCCACCGCGATGGCGTTGTGCTCATCGAGCGATGAGACCGGATCGTCAATGTAAATGTACTTGACCCAGTTGTAGGGACCGGCTCCGTCGTCGTCGAGCGCGAGCTGGACGATTGCCAGGAAGAAGCACCAGATGAAGATGTTCTCCTCGCCGCGGGAGACCTTGATGGCCTCCTCGTGGCGGGTTTCATACTCGTCACCGTCATCGCCTGCGGCGCCGTCCTTCTTCACCCTGAACTCCCGGGTGAAGACCACCTCCCAGGTGGCAGTGTCAATGCGGAACCCGAAATCGGCGTAGCGGCTGAGCAGGGCACGGATTCGATTGTCCATCTCCATCGACTCGAGACCGGCGAAAAAGCTCGAGTCCGTGTTGAGCGTCAGATTCCGCTCGATGTCATTCTCCAGATCGTTGTCCCACGAAAACAGGTCTTCGGTGAAGGCATTGAAGTAGAGCGTGTCGCGCGGTTCTGTCTCGTCATCGGTGCTTGCGACCTTGCCGAGGTCCTTGAAGGCGGTGGACAGGCGGGTCTTGCCCGTGCCGTTATAGGCATAGAGCAGGATGAACTTCTTGTTCTCCATCTCTTGCCGCAGGTGCACGGCAAGGGTGTTGCGGTCCGGGAACGCCGTTGCATCGCTCATGGATCACCGGCCTTCCAGAGAGGGAAAGAGCTGCTGCATCAATCCTCGTTTGTGCTGCTTGAGCGTATCGATCTTGTGAGCCAGTGCATTGAGTTGACCGTCGATAGACGTCAGGCAGTCGGCGATCTTCTTCTGCTCGGCGGAGTCGGGAAGGTTGACATCTTCGCTTGCGAGAAAATGCCAGTCCGTGCGAGGCATCCTCGATCCAGAAGAGACATTTGCTAATTGAATAAACCGTTCTGTTTGTACTAAATAGAACAAGAAATTGCTTGAAACCAATTCACTTCGGAGCACCCAGATTTCCGATGTGCAGATCCCTTGGAATGTAGGTCGAGAAAACTTCCTCAGGTAAGGCCGCAATTTACCGAACAAAACATCGCCAACTTGGAACATTGTCTTGAGGCTCTTGTGTTTTCCGAGTTCAGAAAAGCCAAGTATTTTTCCAGTTCTCGGCTCTATATTTTCAAGTTCAATCAAATGCGGGGTATTCGGGCTAGTTTTTGGATCAAACGTCTCTTTGCCTCGCGTAATAGTGTCTCCTAATTTTCTTGTTTTCCAAGCACCAGAGTTCTGAAACTCCGGAAACCGCAGCTTCGGCACAGTTTCGCCAGGCTGCGGGAAAAGCTGCTGCATCAGCCCTTGCTTGTGGCGACGCAGGGCTTCGAGCTTCCGGTGCTCCGCCGCGATCAGGTGGGCGTGAGTCTGACATGGCGATGCCGGGACCGGTCGGCTGATGTGGCTCATGCGGCGCGCCTGGCGGCGTAGCCAAGGCAGTTGTTGTCGTTGGCCGGGGTATCAGCATCGCTCATGAGGCCTGCCCATGCGCGGTCGAAGCGCCCGGATTTGATGAGGGCGCGTACGGTGAGGACGGCCTGCGCGCCGGCGATGCGCCATCGCATGCCGGAGCGCTTCATCCTCTGTGCGACGAGGGTTTTGTTTGCGGCCTCGACAACGCCGGAGCCGATGGTGATGCCGCGGTCGCTGAGGTTGCGGTATCGCATGCGCTTGCGGTGCTTGCGGAAGAAGGCGAGTTCGCGCTCGATGGCGGTGCGCGCGGTGCGGTTGCTGCCTGCCTTGTCGCGCAGGTAGCGCAGCGCCCGGATCACCTTGGCGCTGCCGTGCGGGTCGTGTCGCAGGGTATGGCGGCAAGTCTCGAACCAGCGGGGATCGACGGCATGGTCGGAGGCTGTGCGGAGATGCTCGCAGGCGTGCCAGAAGTCGACGGCCTCGGGCGAGAGGCTCTCCAGGAAGGTCCAGTTGTCGGGGGCGCCGTCGGCGACGGCGACTATGGCGATGTCGGGCCGGGCCTGGCGGATATGCGCGACCTCGCTTGCGAGTTGCGCCTTCAGCGTGGGCTTGTCGCTCTCCGGTATGCGGGCGAAGTAGAGGGTCTTGAGCCGTTCACCTTCCCCATCATGGAAGGAGACCGTGCCGCAGGCGGCCTCGCGCCAGCAGGCCTCGTCGCGCCCGTCCTCGCCGGCACGCAGCGCCACCATGACGCCGTCGAGCGAGACCGAGGCGCTGACTGCCTCGGATGGGATGTCTTCCGTGTTGCGGATACTGTCCAGCGCCTGCGGCCCCAGGCCCTCCCAGCGCTCATGCATGGTCCGGGCGAGCCGCTGCAAGCTGCTCGCCGACGGCACCATGACGCCCATCTCCGAGAAGAACTCTTCCGCTTCCCTGGCCGTGCCGTGGCCCATCATCATCAGCCCGAGCCGCGCGGCCGGGCGCGTCAGCCAGTCGTTCACCAGCCCCAGGCTCTCGTCCACCGGCACGAACGAGGGGCCGCCCACGCCGTGGCGATAACGCGCCCGCCTGTAGGTCACCGGGCCGAGCGCGCTCATGATCGTCTTCGGCGTCGCCGCCACACGGAACCGGCGTTGCCCGGCCCGCTCGACCCGCTCAGCCCCGTCGTCGAGGCGCTCGATCCACGACCCCAGAACCTCGCAGCCCAGCGCGTTCACCTTCGCCTGCACACGCCGCTCCATCTCTTCGAACGCCGCCGGGCAGGGCTCCGCAGGAAGCGGCGCGCGGCACACAGTCGCCAATCCCGTCAACGCCTCCAGAACCCGAGCCGGCAAGCCCGACAGATCGATGGACGAAGACTGCGCAGGCTGCGACACTGGCATGGGACCGCTCCCGAGGTTGATGTGGCAACAGCATCCTACCCTGCCTCTGGCGGGGCGGAGCGGTCCCGCACAACGGCCCCGCCATCGTGCGATCGTGACAAAAGCCGGCCCTCCAACCACCGATTGTCACCAAACCCCGTAATCGGGAACCCGAAACAAAGGCAAAATCTCAATATATCAACCGGTTACGATAGCCATACCGGACTTGCACCCGATCAGGTCATCCAGCGAGCCGAGGCAGTCGGCGATATTCTGCTGCTCGGGACGCGATACAGCCACCGGCGGCAGCGGAATGGGTATCGACATGAGAGCTTCATTGCTAACGTTGAGCGCGCCGTGAGCACGCGCACCGACCGTGATGTATTTGCGTAGCCATCTACCGTGGTGATTCCCATGTAGGAGATGGTCCAGGTACTCCGGGATAATGACGCCGGCATCTGGCCTAAAGCACGAAAAAATGCTGTTGGGTACAGCTACCGCCCCCGTACCAGCATATCGGGCAATGTAACCCTGCGGAAATTCCTTTGTCGCACTCTTGTTGTAGGCAAAATCGTTACCTGACTTCGACGGTTGATTCGGGTAAGTAGTTGATATTGGCCGGTTCTCATTTCCGGCTAGGCACTACATTCGGCATTTCTTCGAGTTCTGGCCGGGCGTGGCTGTGGGTCAGGCGAGCAGGTATGGGGTGATTGTCAGGGGCAACCCCAAGGTGGCGTAGATCTGTTCCGCCGCGGGTGTGGGCTTCGAGGGGATGACGTAGCGGTTTCCCGATTGCCGGCAGCGCAGCACGGAGCATTGGCGGTGGACGAGGGCGGAGCGGATGACCTCCGGGGACATCCTCTGCTTCTGGATGGCGACGCGGTATGCGAGGTGGCGGACACAGGCGAAGGCCATGAAGGCGATGGCGATGTGGGCGCGGATGCGGTCCGGGTTCCAGTGCCATATGGGCCGCACCCGGAGGTCGTGCTTGGTGATGCGGAAGCTTTCCTCGACCTGCCAGAGCCCGTGGTAGTGGGACATCACTTCGGTGACGCTGGCGTCGCGCAGATTGGTGATGACGCCGGCGAGCCCGTCACATTGCTCGGCCTCGGCGATCTTCTCCGGGTTCACCGTGAGCCGGGCGTCGCCCTCGACGGCGATGAAGCGCTTCATTCCATGGTTGGAGAGCAGCTCCTTGGGATTGTTGCTGCGGGTCAGCCTGCCGAGCAGGCGCTGCACCTGCTTGCGGCGCTCGTGCGCGTCCTTGCGCGCGCGCTTGGGGCAGAAGACGACGATCAGGCGTCGGCCCTTGTATTCCCATTCGCCGACCCGGCGGTTCTCCGGGCCCTCCAGCGGGGCATAGGCGTCCGGGTCGAGAAGCTGCTTGCGCAGGGCGAGCGGCAGCTTGCGCAGCCGCGCGCCAACGACATACGCGCCGCCGATCCTGTCCATGGCGTCGAGGTTGTCGGCGCTCAGCATGCCCCGATCGGCCACGCACACCATGCGCTCCACCTGGTGGCGGCGCTGCATGTCCCGCAGGACCGGGACCAGGCTGTGCCCCTCGTAGGTGGCGCCGGGGAAGACCTCGTAGCCGATCGGCAGGCCTTCGCGCGTCACCATCAGCGCCAGTAGGATCTGCGTGTCCTTGTGCTTGCCGTCCTTGCTGAAGCCGTGCTGGCGAAGTTCGTCCTCAACCGCGCTCTCGAAGGAGAGCGTGGTGCAGTCGAAGAAGAGGATCGCGACCGGCTCCGGCAGCAGCGACCGGCTCGCCTCGCCGACCCGCGTGCGCAGACGCTCGATCACGGGCGCGTCGAGCTGGTCCATCATCCGGTAGACCTTCTCGAGCGGCAGGCTCACGCCGAAGTCCTCCTCGAGCCGGCGCACGCTGCCCCGCTTGCTGTCGGGGTTGGCGATCCGCGCCATCACCAAGTGGAACAGCGCGTCGTGCGAGGCGCGGTAGCGCGAACGCGGCAGCAGCGTGTCCAGGCCCAGCAGGCGGTACATCTCGCCGTAGACCTCGTGCACGCCGGTGACCAGGCGCTGCTCCTCCTCGATCTGCTTGAGGTCGACCGGGAGTTCCTGCTTGCCGTCGCCCCGGCGACCGACGCGGATCACCTGCCCGGCGATCTTCTCGGGCGCAAACAGCAAGGGCTGGCGCTCGTCCTCCAGCTTCGCCTTGACATACGCGCCGAGCTGCCTCAGGCGCTCGAGCTCGTCCTCGTCCATGGCCACGCCGATGTGGCGCACGATGCGCTGGCGCACCTTGCCGCCGTCGCGCACCGCCTCGACCAGCTGGACCGAGCGGCGCGGGCTGTTGGGCGTGGACTTGATGCGAACGAACATGGGCCGGAGTATAGCCCGCGGCGAAGATATCCGAAATCAAATATAATCACTAGGCACTACAATCCAACGCAACTGCAACGCAACTGCCAAGTCATTGGCTTCGCTGAAAACTCCAGACGCAACATCAGCCGAAATCCGGCTCAACCGTCGAAGTCAGGAATGCTGTTGGGTACAGCTACCGCCCCCGTACCAGCATATCGGGCAATGTAACCCTGCGGAAATTCCTTTGTCGCACTCTTGTTGTAGGCAAAATCGTTAGTTTGCAGCCGGACATAGTTCCTATACGAATTGCCTGCGATAGTGCGGCCGAACTTCTCTTCCTGGCTGACAAGACCCACGCCCGTCGCCACGCTCATTGGCACGCACTTGCTCGTCCCAACCCTCTAGGAGATCGGCTCCGCGACATCGCCGAGCGGCTGGAAGTGCCAGTCTCCTGTGCTATGGAACTCTGGAAAGCGCAGCTTGGGCACAAGAGGTGAAGGCTTGTGAGCCATCACTCCGCTCCTGCCTGCTCGTAAGCGTTGAGGCCCGAAATCTCCCGGCCGTCGGCCCGCTTGTTCAGGAGCGGGACAAGTTTGGCCATCAGAGCGAGTTCCCGCTCCCGGCGTTCGCGCCAGCCGAGGCCGAGCGGCTCCATCAGGTCGGTGAGCTGTTCCCCGTCGAAGATCATGCGCTGGAGGATGGTGTCGACCAGGGCCGAGAGCGACTCGGTCGTCAGGCCATGTTCCCGGGCGATGCCTTCGATCTCCCTGGCCTGCTTCCTGGCCTTGAATTGTTCGTAGCCGGCGCGGACCGCGGCCTCATCGAGTCCCTCGCCCTCGGTGAGCGAGCGGACATACTCGGTGATGTCCTCCCGCTCGTCGAGGAACTTGGCGTCGGACTGGATCAGACCGATGAGTTGGTCGCGGCTGATCTGGAACCTCTTCGGATCCTGACCTGAGTATCTGGCGATCAGCTTCATGATGTAGTCATAGTCGATGACGGCGGAGGCGAAGAGGACAAACTCGAAGTCGAGCTGGTCGAGCTCGGGGTTGGTCGACCCGACGCCCCGGCCGGGCGTCTCCTGCTGCTCCTTCAGGCGCCGGGCGGTATCGAGATAGGCGCCCCGGAAGGCGCGGAGGTCATCCTTGGGGAGAGCCTGCTCGATCTGTTCCCGCTGCTCGTCGGTAAGGTCGGTGTACTGGTCGAGCTCGGTCTGGAGGCGCTGGACCTCCTTGAACCGCTTGACGAACTGGGCGCGGGCGTCGTCGCCCATCAGGTTGTTTACCTGATCGGGTCTGGCTTCGAGGCCCTGTGACTGCATGAACTTGTCGAGGTCGACGACGGCATTCTTGAAGTTGTCGATGACGACGGGAGCCTTGTCGACCAGCCAGATCTCGCGGGCCCGGTCGGGCTGGGCGCCCGAGAAGAGAGCGATGGCGGCGTCCACGCTGCCCTGCTGCTGGCGGAAGTCGAGGATATGGCCGGAGGGCTTGGTCGCGTTGAGGACGCGGTTGGTGCGGGAGAAGGCCTGGATCAGGCCATGGTGCCTGAGACTCTTGTCGACGTAGAGTGTGTTGAGGAACGTGGCGTCGAAGCCGGTCAGGAGCATGTCGACGACTATGGTGATATCGATCTTTTCCTGGCCCTTGCGGGGCTGGTCGCGATTGGGGAACTGCTGATCCTTGATGCGCTGCTGGATGTCCTGGTAGTAGAGGTCGAAGTTGTTGATATCGTGGTTCGTGCCATACTGCTCGTTGTAGTCCGAGATGATCGACTCGAGTGCGGACTTCTTGCCCTCGGGGTCGTGCCGGTTGTCCGCCTTCTCCTGGGGAAGGTCCTCCTGGATTTGCTGGATATCCCTGTTGCCCTCCGCAGGCGGCGAGAAGACGGCAGCGATCTTGAGAGGCACGAACTCCGGGTCGGCGGACGGCCGCTCGGCCTGGAGTTCCCTGAAGACCTTGTAGTATTCGATGGCGTCGTTGATCGAGGCTGTAGCGAACAGCGCGTTGAAATGGCGGCTGCCGGTCGCGGCATCGTGCTTGTCGAGGATGGCCCGGGCGACCGCCCGCTTCGGGAGAGACTGGCCGGTCCCGGGAGCCGGGGCGTCCTCCGGCTTGTAGTAATCGACATGGAAGCGGAGGACGTTCCGATCCTCGATCGCGTGGGTGATGGTGTAAGCGTGGAGTTCCTGGTGGAAGAGATCCCTGGTGGTTCGAAGGGTGGCGGCGTCTCCCTCGATCTGTCGGACGGTTGCGTTGTCCTCAAAGATCGGAGTGCCGGTGAAGCCGAACAGCTGTGAGTTCGGGAAGAAATCCCTGATGGCTTCGTGATTCTCGCCGAACTGCGAGCGGTGGCACTCGTCGAAGATGAAGACCATCCGCTTGTCCCGGAGCGGCTTGAGCCGCTGCCTGAACGTCGGTCGTCCCTGAGATACTTCCGCCCTGGCATGTCTTCCGCTTTCGCCAAGAGCGAGCCCGAGCTTCTGGATGGTCGTGACGATGACCTTGTCCGCGTAGTCGTCGGAGAGGAGGCGGCGGACAAGGGCAGCTGTATTGGTGTTTTCCTCGACACAGTTCTCCTGGAACCGGTTGAATTCCTCGCGGGTCTGGCGGTCGAGGTCCTTGCGGTCGACGACGAACAGGCACTTGTGGATGCTCTCATTGGTCTTGAGGAGCGTCGAGGCCTTGAAGGAGGTAAGCGTCTTGCCCGAGCCGATCGTGTGCCAGACATAGCCGTTGCCGCAGTTCTGGTCGATGCAGTCCACGATGAGGCGTTTGCGCAGTTCTGAAGTCGTTTTTAGTCAAGGTCTTCGGGCCGGGCTCAGATTTTTCTTACCCCGGCGGTTTGTCTGATTTCCGCGGTGTTCGGCGTGACGCGGGGTCGGGTTTGTCGATTTTCACCCCACGCCGGGAGGAGGGCCGGGCTTTCCCGGTCGTCGTCTTTTCTGGCGCGTCGCGTTGTGCGTCCGTCATGAGATAGAAGTTGTCGCCATCGGGCCTGGGCCCTGTTCCCCTACAACGTGTCCAGACGATTGGAAGAACATGATGGCGACAGCGGAGAAGTTAGCCTTTTCGTGGTGGTCTGTGGAAGGCCTTGGGGACCTTGCGCGGTTGCGTGTGGTGCTCGACACGCTTCCCGACGAGGAGGTTGTGGCGGCGCTTGAGGCGGGTCGAGGCCGGGGTCGCAACGACTACCCGGTGCGGGCGATGTGGCGGGCTCTGATCGCGGGGATCGTGTTCCAGCATGCCTCGATGCAGTCGCTTCTGCGGGAGCTGGGCCGCAACCCGGCGCTTCTGGAGATTTGCGGTTTCGAGGCGCTGCCCTTGCAGGGTGCGCCGGTGGTGGCGCTTTGCGCGGGGCGGGTGGTGAGGCGTCCGGCGCCGTTGCGCTCGACGGTGCCGGGCGCCTGGAACTTCTCGCGGTTCCTGGGGCGCGTGGTGCGCCTTGAGGACGAGCGCGGCCTTGTGTCGGGGATGATCGGGCGTCTGCGCGCCTCGCTGTTCGAGGAGTTGCCGGACTTCGGTCGCCATCTCGGGTATGACGGCAAGGCGGTGGCGAGCCACTCGACGGGCCGGGTTGCCGGGGCCAGGGGGCAGACCTCGGACCCCGATGCGGACTGGGGCAGGCACGAGACGGGCGGGGTGAACGCGAAGACCGGCGCGGTGTGGAAGAAGGTGAAGTCGTGGTTCGGCTACGGGCTGCACCTGATCGCCGACACGGACCACGAGGTTCCTGTGGCCTTCGAGGTGACGCGGGCGTCGGCATCGGAACCCGGGGCGCTGTCCGGGATGCTGGAGGAGTTGTTCGCCGAGGCGCCGGAGATGGCCGGTCGCTGCGCCGATTTCAGCGCCGACCGCGGTCTCGACAACGCCCGCCTGAAGGCGCGGTTGTGGGACAGGTGGCATATCCGCCCGCTGATCGACACGCGCCTGATGTGGCGGGTCGAGAAGAAGGAGCCGGGCCATGACCCGGCCGATCACGCGACCGCTGTTCCCCGGGCGCGCCGATGTCATCGTTCATGACGAACGCGGCCGGGTGTCCTGCGTGTGCCCGCAGACCGGCGAGGTCCGCACCATGGCCTTCCAGGGGGGGTCGAGGCCGGGCGCGGCGTCTGCGGCACGCTCAAATACCGCTGCCCCGCAGCCGCCTTCGGCTTCGAGTGCAAGGGACGCCGGGCCTGCCATCGGGCGGGTGGGGTGAAGTCCGGCGAATACGGCCGCATCCTGCGCGTCGATCTCGACAGCCATGACCGGCGCCTCTTCACGCCCACGCCCTGGGGCAGCCCGTCATGGCGGCGCGGATACAACCGACGCACCGCCATGGAGCGGATCAACGCCCGCCTCGACCGCAGCTTCAACTTCGAGACCCACTACATCCGCGGTCGCGCCAGGATGAAGACACGCCTCGGCCTGGCCCTGGCGGTCATGATGGCCATGGCGCTTGCACAGGCCCGCGCCGGACGCGTCGCACGCATGCGCTCCCGGGGCGGCCCGGCGCCATACCTCGATACCGGCTGACCCCTCAGCCGGCTGCCGACAACGCTGATCCAACCCGCCGGACCCCGGCATACGGACAAACGCGACCGAAGGCCGGCGATGCTGCCGGGCTGGGCCGCTCAAGCTCGAAAAGCAACCGCGGCGACCGCCTCGAACGCCGGAACAAACAACATCAACACCCGGACCCAACGTCCCATCCGACCGGAAAAACCCCACAGCGCAAATTTCTCAACGATTAGCCTCTCTTGGCGGAGATTACCTCTTGCAGTAGAATGCCTCGGCTCAGGGGGCGAGCTGCGGAGGGAGGCTCTGCTATAGGTTCCAATCAACGACCGTTGGTATTAGAGGTTCCGCGCCATCTCAGCGGCGGGTGTATCCCTCGATTGCATCGGCTTGGAAGAACAGAGGGACTTCGCCGCCCTCCGGCGGGCGGTCTCGGGCTACTGAGCGGGTAACCGATTGTGGACAAGCGACTGCCTATGAAGAGCAGGAGGACAGCCAATTCCCAACCGACCGCCCGAGATATCCAAGCGCTGGTCGCATACCTGCCGAAACTCTACCGCCACGGTTTAAAACCAATCACGCAGTGGCTTACCGAAACCGAAGACGGTGCGCTGATGCTGCCTTGGCCGGTATACGACGAAACGGTAGTGCGCTTTATCGACCTGATCAAGAGCCAGGGCTGCTGGTTGTGCGACTACGATCCAGAAGAGACCCAAAGAATGCTTATGGACAAAGCGGGTGTCGGGAACGCAACGATCCCGGAAATCCGGCGGATGCTGACGTTGGTCGTACGCGGCGAGCGTTTCTGTTCCGGCTGGTGGTCATCCATGATCGAAGACGACCATGTCCGCAGGCTGCTTCAGCGTCTCGCCGAAATCGAACGCGCAGGGATGATGGAAAACTACGAAGGGCGGTGCCTATAGCTTGAAATTTCGCTCGCGTATCGGGGTGCAGGCATTGTCCTCGATTCCCTGATACGCGCGGAAGGTGGTGTGGATTGAGGCTGGCGATGGGGATTTTCGTGCCCAGCGATGGCGTCGTCGGAGCGTCGAGAGGTCGGATGATGTGCGTTCGCCTGTCAGCGCCGGCTGGACGGCGCGTTTGGCGGTTCGGCGGACGAGCGGTCTGCCCCGGGCCTGCCGGTTTCGAGCGGGGACGGAGCGGGGTGCGCCGGGGCCTGCCTATTCGAGCTGGACGGCGGCGTGGCAGAGCCAGTCGAGCCGGAAGTTGTTGCGCGCGAAGTCGAGCCGCCGGCCGCTGCGCATCAGCCTTCCCACGACCCTCACCGGATAGCGGATCAGGGGCCGCAGGCCATGGCGCCGGGCGCGGGCCGGCAACAACTGGTATTGGACCGTGCGCAGCAGCATCTGCGCGATCTGGCCGCAGATGTGGAAGGCCTGATTGGCGCGGAACCTCCGGCACGGCGGGTGATGCAGGTCGAGGTCGATCAGCGGCCCCTTGAAGGCGTTCTCCTGGCCCTGCTTCCCGCGGTGGCGGCGCACCAGCTCGTCGAGCGGAAGGTCGTCGCGCGAGACCGGGATCACGGTGTAGACGGGAAGCAGCAGGGTCTGGCCCCGCTCGCGGCGGATCACCACGCAGCTCTGTTCCTCCCGGCCCGCCGGGCGGTAGCGCACCAGCGTCGCGTCCTCGCCGAACCCGATGTCGGTCCATCCGTCTTCGGGCAGGCCTTCGATCACATCCAGCACCGGCGCCCGCTTGCGCGCGTGGGTCAAGCTGATCGAGTAGTCCCGGCCCCGCTCGCGGCACCAGGCGATGAGTTCGCCCCGGTAGCAGGCGTTGTCCGCGCGCAGCCACACCGGCGTGTCCTCGGGCAGGCACGGTACCACGTCGCTGTCGAGCTGCCCGCGCCAGCCCCCGGCCACGTCGCCGCCGCCCGGATGCAGCCGCCCGCTCACCCACAGCGAGCCGATGAACACCCCGTGCAGCCAGTACTGGCGCGTGCCGTCGTAGCCACGCCGCGCTTCCTCGAACAGCTTCCCGTCGACCTCGATCGCGGCGCCGTCGACGAACACCGGGACGTAGCCGCGTACCGCCGCTTCGTGTTCCACCACGGCGGCGCCACCCGTGCCGCCAGCCCGCGCGCCACCGCCAGCAGCGTCTCGACCTGCGCCTCGTCGATGCGCGCGCCAGATACTCGCCAGGACGCCGGCCCGAGGGCACCCGGCCAAGACCCGGCAGCCGTTGCCCGACCCGGTTCTCGCGCAGCGCGTCCGGATCCGGCAACGCCCCGTTGCCAGCCGCCAGCGAGGCGATCAGGCTCCACAGCGTCTCCGCATCGCTCGCGCCCCGCGCCCGCTGCTTGACGGAAACCGCCGACAGCGCCCGCGGCAGGTCCGGACGCGCCGCCATCCGGCCCGGCGCCGACCAGCCCCCGAAGCCGGTCAGCCGCGCGTCGGTGAAGTCCATCCCGACTCGGGGCGGCCGGGGAATTACCGTGTCCATCGCGCACCTGCGAGGTGATCTCATCTACAAAGGCAATATTGCCGATTTCGCCCGCAGCGTGCGCTCTTTTTTGGAGCCGGTGCCAGCCTTGTCGCGCGGGTTGTAAACACGGTCGGCGAGCGCCTTGACATCCGCCGCCTTCGAGCCATTTCCTCCTCAGTCCCGGCGCCCCTTGCCGGACCCGGAATATGGCCTTTGAAGCCGCTGGCGACAAGATTCGATCCCTGCCAGGCCGAAGCTGATCGCGACGCTGCGCGCAGCGAAGGCGACGATCATGCGGCCCGGACCCATGACCCGACATGCGCAGCAGCTCCATCGCTTCCTCGCGGGATATCTCCCCTCCCGCGAAGGCTTCGACGATCTGCGCTGTCCCTGTCATGTGCAGTTCTCCATGTGTGGAGGGCCCGCCGGGACTCGAACCCGGAACCTGCGGGTTTTCTTCCGGGCGCCCTGCTCGATGGCCCGAATGAGCGGCGTGCGCCGTTCGGCATCCGTCTCGTTCACATCGTTTCCGCGGCAATCCAGGCGCAGATAACGTCGGGCGTGGCGGTCGCGAAATCGGGTTGCATGCCCTGGACACCTTCTGTGCCGCCGGTTCGGGCAGACCGCGACCGGCGGTTTCGGCCAGCAGCGCCGCGGCCTCCTTGTGGCCGTCCGCCCGGGCCAGGTCGCCCGGCGTGTTCCCGAACCCGTTCCGGGCTTCGGGGTCGGCGCCGGCGTCGAGCAGGACGCGGACATGGCCTGCCGTGCCCTCCGCGGCCGCGATGTGAAGCGCGGTTGTCTGCTGGCCGTCGGCGGCATTGGGGTCCGTCCCGGCGGCGATGAGCGCCACCGCGACGTCGGGGTTGCCGTTGCCGGCGGCGCAATGCAGAGGGGTCGTGCCGTACCGGTCGGCCCCGTTGCATGGGGCGCCGGCCTCCAGGAGAAACGCCACGATATCTGTCCGGTCGTGGGCGGCCGCTTCATGCAGCGGCGTCCGGCCGGTCCTGTCGCCGGCCGCCGGGGCGGCCCCGGCCTCAAGGAGACTTCTCACGCATTCGAGGTCCGCTCTCCAGCCGGATGCCATATGCAGGGCCCCGCGGCCCGTCCCGGCGACGGCGGCCGCGTCGGCCCCGGCATCGAGCAGGAGCCGGATGGCGGCAGGACTGGAGGCGGTGCTGGCGAAGAGCAGCGGCGTCATGCGGCCGAGGTTGCGCGCGTGGATATCGGCCCCGGCCTCCAGCAGCACCTCCATCGCAGGGACATTCCCGCCGGCGGCCGCCAGATGCAGGGGCGTGGCCCCCGTGATGTTCCGGGCCCGCACAGAGCCGCCACGGGCCAGCCAGTCGCGCAAGGCGTCACGCGAGGCCGTGCCGAACGCCAGCCAGCCGGGTTCGCCGTCGCCGCGGGCCTTCTGGGCATGAGCGCAGGCAAGGGTTGCAACGCGGTCCGCCAGACTGGATACCTCTTCGAAGGCCCGCTCGGGCGTATCGTCCCACTCAATAAGGGCGTTCAGCCAGCCTTCCGGGCCGCCGGCATGGTCCAGGCCGACCTCGGTGCAATAGATCTCGCAGAGCCTGTCGGCGAACACCCCGCTGTCCCATGGGTCGATGCCGAGCGTCTTCGTGCATTGCCTCCGGAGGGCCCCCGCCAGGGTCCAGGATACGGGCTCGCCCGCTTCCGGGCCGGGCGGGTCGTCGATCGAGAAGATATCGAGCGCTTCTCCCCTGGCGTTGCGTGCCCAGGCGCGCCGGGTCCAGCAGTCCGGTCCCGCGAACATGGCCGCGACGGCTGCCGCGATCTCCGCTTGGACATCCGGTCGGTGGAGCAGTTCCGCGGGGGTCGGGGGCATGGAAGATGTCCTCGTGCTCAAGCAATCGGGTCCGCTTCCCCGAGCATAGTTGGCATTCATGAAAACTCGATGCGCTGCCAGTCTGCGTCCGCCTCGGCAACGCGCGCCTCGACGTCCTCCGGCGTCTCGAGCAGATATCGTCGTTCGCCGTCCCGGTCGGCCCCGCGAACATCGGCGCCATCGAAGTTGGAGCCTGAGTAGAAGCCTCCCCTTACGATGGCCCGACGCAGGTCCGCCTTGCTGAAACCGGCCTCGATCAGGTCCGCATGACTCAGGTCCGCGTCCTGCATGTCGGCCCCGGCGAAGGAGCACCCGTAGGCGCGCTCCTCGTCCTTCGGGTTCTCGGCGTTGCTGGCTTCGGCCAGGTGCACGCCGGACATGCGGGCTCCCGAAAAATCCGCGTTCCAGAGGAGTGTCGAGTCCATGACGGCCTTTTCGAGATTGGCCTGCATGAACATGGCTTCGCGGAGGTCGCTGCCGGATAGCGCGGCGCCGCCCAGGTAGGCTTCCCGGCAGTCCGCGCCGGTCCAGTACGATCGCTCGGCCTTCCAGGAAGACAGCTCGGCGCCAGCCAGGTTCGCCTTTTCCAGCAGAACCCGGGTCGCGACCGTCGCGGCCATCCGGGCCCCGCGCAGGTCCGCGAAACGCATCATCCTAAATCCGGCAGTTGAGTATGGCGGGGCCTTGCCGAATCCCTTGTAGTCTTCGGGTATGAGCGGCTTTTCAGGGTCCGAAGAGGCTCACCCTGTGGGTGACTGTCCTGGCGCTGTGCGGGATGTCGCCCGAGCGTCGGTGAAGGTGGACACCTTCGGCGGCGCGGTTCATGTGGAATGGGACCCTGATGCGGCGGTGACGCCGCTGGGCCATCTGGCGTTTTTCGCGGAGTATCTGAAGGTGAGCGGTCGCTTTGACGCTTTGGTTGCGGACTGCCCGCTGCGGTACACGAGCCCGAACGCGCCGTCGAAGCGGGATGTCTTGGGGACGGTTCTTCTGTCGGTTCTGGCGGGGCAATCGCGGTATGCGCACATCACGTCGCTGCGCGGCGACGGAGTGAACCCTGCGCTGCTGGGTATGGACAAGGTTGCGAGCGAGGATTCGGTGCGGCGCGGTCTGGAGCGGATCGGTGCGGAGGCCGGCACATCGTGGCTTCAGGGCCATCTGGACGAGGTGGTCCGTCCGCTGCTGAGGGAGCCGTGGGTTCTGGACTGCGACACGACGATCAAGCCGCTTTACGGTCGTCAGGAGGGAGCGGTTGTGAGCTACAACCCGAAGAAGCCGGGCCGCCCCTCGCATGCCTGCCATGCGTTCCTGATGGCGGGCACGCGGCTTATTCTGGATGTCGAGGTGGCGCCGGGCAACCATCACCATTCGAGGCGCGCGGCGCCGTCCTTGTGGGCGTTGCTCGACCGTCTTGGGCGGGATCGCTGGCCGCGTCTGGTGCGGGGCGACAAGGACTGGGGCAGCGAGGCCAACATGGCGTCGTGCGAGGCTGCGGGTCTGGACTATCTGTTCAAGCTGCGCCTGACGAAGGGGGCGCGCCGGCTTGCCGAGCGTCTGATGGCGCGGGACGGCTGGGAGGATGCGGGCCAGGGCTGGTCGGGGATCAGGGCCGATCTGCGTCTGCAGGGCTGGAGCCGGACGCGCCGGGTTGTGGTGCTGCGCCGGCGGCTTCCTGCGACGCTGGCGCTGACGCGTGGCGACAAGGCCCAGGGCGAGCTGTTCTGGACCGAGGCGCAGCCCGGCACCGGGGTGTGGGAGTTCGCGGTGCTGGCGACCTCGCTGGACCTGGAGATACGCTCGCTGGCCCAGCTCTACCGCGACCGGGCGGACGCGGAGAACGGCTTCGACGAGTTGAAGAACCAGTGGGGCGGCTTCACCACGCGCGACCTGACGCGCTGCCGGCACATGGCCCGGCTGGTCGCGCTCATCTACAACTGGTGGAGCCTGTTCGTGCGCCTCGCCGACCCCGACCATCACCGCGAGGCGATCACCAGCCGGCCGCTGCTCCTGCACGGGGTTGCCCGCCAGACCCACCACGCCGGCCAGACCCGGCTGACGGTGACCTCCCATCACGGGCGTCGCAAGACGGTGATGGCGGCGCTGCGCCGGATCGCCGGCTTCTTCCGGTCGCTGACGCAAACTGCGGAGCAGTTGAGCGCCGGGGATCGCTGGCGCCGCATCCTCGCCGAGGCGCTCAGGAAATACCTCCATGGCCGCGAACCGGGGCGTCAACCCTGGCTGCCGCCACCCAGGACCGCGCCGACAGGCTGAAATCCACGCCCAAATCCGACCGTTCACACTACCCCGAGACAGCGATCAAGCTCGTCAACTGCCGGATTTAGGATCATCGAGCCCACCAGACGCGCCCTTGGGGCGTCTATCTCGCGCATGCGGATCAGGTGCATCGAAGCTCCGGAGAAATCCGCATCGGGCGCCGTCGCTCCATTCAGCATCGTCTCCTGCATGTCGGCATCCCGGAAGGCCGCCGCCGCAAGTCCGGAACTTGTGAAATTCGTGCGCTTGAGGTTGCAGCCGCTGAAGTCCGCCCCGTCCAGGGTGAGTTCCGAGAGGTCGACATCGTGAAGGTCCCAGAAACGAAAATCGCGTTCGCCGGCGGCGTAACGCCTGATGACGGCTTCCCGGTTGGGCGTGGCTGGTATTGACGCCGGCATGAGGTTCTCCTGCTGTATCGGCAAGCTAGACGAAAGCCTATGCGGCCCCCATGAAATCGCAAAGACCGCAGGCCGGCTGCCGCGGATTGTTCACGGATCGCGAAGGGCCTGTCGGACCCATGCGGACCGCCTGGGTTCCGGCGCCGCACCTGGGCCGACATCGGGCTTGCCAGCGGACGGCAAGCCCGCCAGCGTCGGACGGCGGGCTCTACCGCACGAAAATGCCGGGCGATGCTGCTGACCGCCCTCGGCGAGGCCCGGGTGTTCGACCCGCCGCCGCCGGCGTTCATCGAAGAGAAGATTACCGTCGTTGCCGAAGCCCGGCCCGCATTCGCCGAGGCCCTGGGGCGGCTGCAGGAGACGCTCGCGCCGCCCGGCGACACGCCGCCGCCCTGAACGGGCCCGGGCACGGACGGCGCGGGCCGGTTCCCGTGATGAGTCGTCATCGGGAGACCCGGAGCAGGGCGCGGCGCCGAAGCCGCGGGCTCGGCTTCCTCCTTGAGGCGCTAGTCACCTGGCACTGAAGTAGAGTTCATTGTAAGATGGTCTTCCGGGTCAGACAAAGGAGGTCATCTTGATGGGGCGCGGTAAGGGACGGCCGCTGGCGGCCTTGGTCTTGAGCGATGAGGAACGGTCGTTTCTGGAAGCGCAGGTTCGGCGTCACCGTGTGGCGCGCTCGCTGTCGGATCGCTGCCGCATGATCCTGCGTTGCGCTGACGGGCTGGGCAACAAGGCGGTAGCCGCAGAACTCGGCATGCATGAGCACACCGTCGGCAAGTGGCGCAGGCGTTTCGTCAAGAACCGCATCGAGGGGCTTTCGGACGAGCCCCGTCCGGGGCGCCCGCGGAGCATCGCGGACGAGAAAG
The DNA here is from genome assembly GCA_964291215.2 of Alphaproteobacteria bacterium. Lineage (GTDB taxonomy): Bacteria > Pseudomonadota > Alphaproteobacteria > MPNO01 > UBA830 > JAJEBT01. Next base: position 198,927 of record OZ219790.1, read on the forward strand.
TGGCGGAAGTGATCGAGCGCACGCTCACCTCGACGCCTGCGGACGCGACCCACTGGTCGCTGCGCTCGATGGCGAAGGAGGCGGGGCTGTCACACACGTCGATCTGGCGCCTCTGGGGCGCCTTCGGCCTGCAGCCGCACCGGGCTGAGACGTTCAAGCTGTCGGCCGATCCGCACTTCGTGGACAAGGTCCGCGACATTGTCGGCCTCTACCTCTCGCCGCCGGACCGCGCGCTGGTGCTCTGCGTCGACGAAAAGAGCCGGATCCAGGCCCTCGACCGCACCCAGCCGGTCCTGCCGATGCTGCCCGGCATCCCTGAGCGGCGCACCCACGATTACAAGCGCAACGGCACGACCTCGCTGTTCGCGGCGCTGGACATCGCCACCGGTGCGGTGATCGCCAAGTGCTATCGCCGCCACCGGGCCAGGGAGTTCCTCGACTTCCTCAAGGTGATCGACCGCAATGTCCCGGACGGGCTCGACATCCACATCGTCATGGACAACTACGCCACCCACAAGACCGCCGCGGTCAAAGCCTGGCTGGCCCGGCGGCCGCACTGGCACGTCCACTTCACGCCGACATCCGCCTCGTGGCTCAACCAGGTCGAGCGCTGGTTCGCCGAACTGACCCGCAAGCAGTTGCAACGCGGCCGCTCGACCCTGCAACTCGAAACCGACATCCGGGCCTTCATCGAAACCCACAACGAAAATCCCAAGCCCTTCAAATGGACAAGGTCCGCTGACGAAATCCTCGCCGCCGTCAAACGCTTCTGTCTCCGCGTCGAACAAAACTTATGCCACGAACTTTAGATTCAGATGATTAGGTCGTGTACCCATAAGGGGTTTTTTCTTCAGCGAAGCTGTGATTCAAGCTCCCAACTTCAGGGAGCGAGGACATGGGGCGGTACGATCTGACGGACTTCGAATGGCGGGTGATCAAGCCGTTGCTGCCGAACAAGACCCGTGGGGTGCCGCGGGTTGACGACCGGCGGGTGTTGAACGGCATTCTGTGGGTGCTTCGCGCGGGGGCGCCGTGGCGAGACCTGCCGGAGCACTACGGGCCTTATACGACCTGCTACAACCGGTTCAACCGCTGGCGCAAGAAGGGCATCTGGGATCAGTTGATGGATGCGGTGGTGGAGGCTCACGACGGCAATGTGCAGATGATCGACAGTTCGAGCGTCCGGGTTCACCAGCATGCGGCGGGATCAAAAAAGGGGGTCCGGATCGTTGCATGGGCCGTTCCCGTGGCGGACTGACCACGAAGATCCACGCCGTGTCGGACGTGAGCGGCCTGCCGGTCCGCTATGACCTCAGCCCCGGCCAGGCGCACGACACCACGGCCGCCGGTGCCATGCTGGCGACCCTGCCGCCCGACAGTTTCCTCGTCGCCGACAAGGCCTATGACGCCAAATGGATCCGTGACCTGATCGAGCAACACGATGCCGTCCCGATCATCCCCGACCGCGAAGGCGCGAAGACCAGGCACGCTTTCTCCAAACCCTTGTATAAATTGCGAAACCGGATCGAACGCGCCTTCAACAAACTCAAGCAGTTCCGCCGCATCGCCACCCGATACGAAAAGCTCGCGGCCAACTTCCTCGCCATGATCAAGATCGCTACTGTCAGGCTCTGGCTACGCGCTTATGAGTCCACGGCCTAGTGTCTTGTCATTCGTAAAATGTCGGATAAAGGCGTTCGAGTTTCACGCGGGCATCGTCGGTGGTGAATTGCCAATCCACCTTGGCCTGAATGCGGTCGCCTGCCAAGCGGCAACTTCCCGGCGTAACACCTCGATGCAGTCGATGCGGCGGTTCAGGCGGATCATGACGTTGAGTTCCACCACGTTCAGCCAACTGCCGTGCTTGGGGGTGTAGACGAACTCGAAGCGGTCCCACAGGGCCTCGTCCGGCGGGTAGGCCTCGTAGAGGGCGCCGGGGAGTGTTGAGATTGTCCATCACCAGGGTGATGGTGGTGGCATCTTGGTAGCGCCCGGCGATGTCGGCCAGGAACTGCGCCCAATCGATCTTGCGCTCGGTTACCTTGGTCATGCGCTTGCCGGCCAGGGGTTCCATGAAGACGTTGCAGGTACCGCAACGTCGATACTCGTAGTCGTTACGCCCGTCCCGGCGCCATGGCGATCGGTTGCCGTGTCTCGCCGGTCGGGGCGTTTCGTCCATGCAGACCACGGGGAAGGCGGCGGGGCGGCGATAGACATCGAGCACCTTCTCCATCGCCGCGGCGAAGTCGGCGTTCCCTTGAGGAGGAATCACCCACCCGCTGCCATGGCTTGAGGCAGTTTTTTTTAGAACACGCCGCACCGTCTCGTGTGACACGGTGTAACCAAGCTCGACAACGCGGTCGGCCAGCAGCCGCAACGACCATTGCGCGTAACCCTCAGGCGGTTCACCACAACTCAGGGCCACGCGCCTCGAAGACGCCGTCGGCTTTTCGCATATTAGGTAGGACGGCGTCCTTGCCGGCCACCCAATGCCGCCTCCAGCCCCTCGAAACGCTTCTTTACTCGGTCTACTTTGCGCATGCTGATGCGCAGAATCTCAGCAATGACCTTCCCGGTCATCTGGCATTCATTGAACGCGCTCTCGTCGCAGTTAAGCAGGGCGTTGATTACCTTTTGCGACAGGTGCGAGCCCTTGATCTCCGAAAGTTCTGCCCGTTCGTCCAGGGTCACCACGTAGCGTTTCATACTCCGACCTCCATCCCGAATGGACGGACAGTCTAGCACCAAATGTACGACATATCATTGCTGACATAACACTAGTAGTCGTTGATGTCCTGCCGCGCTCTACGGCCACGATACACTGCAAGCCGAATCAGGGCGATAGACACAACAGAAAGTGCGGCGAACCAGAGGCCTACGTCGCGCCAAGTCTCGAAAAGCGCCAGCTCTTCCGGCCAGACTCGATTCTGCCCGTACAACAGTCCCGCCAACGCAAGGGCAGCTACGCCGATTGACAAAACAAAAAAGTCAAATCCGAACAGAAGATCGACACCTACAAAGACTATTGCCAAAATTAACCATATCTCCGGCAACATAGCCCAGTAGGTCAAAGCCTCAGCGCTCTGCATCGGTAGGCCTCCGAAAATTCTCCGCTATAAGCTGCAATGAGCCAACGACACCTGTAACGTCCGTGGGCACCACTATCGTTTTGGCATTGGGCGCTGCAGCAAGCTGGCCTAATGCATCGACTTGACGTTTCAACACTTCGAAATCCACCGCTGGCTGGCCGTTGTCCATAATGGCAGCTGCTATGACTCGGGTCTGTTCGGCATCCGCCTCCGCTTTGACGCGCACTGCGTAAGCCTCGGCGTCAGCCGTCACTCGTAGCGCTTCCGCTTCCTTCTCCGCTTCAAATAATTTAGCCTCTGCAGCCAATTCGACGGCCCGCTTTTCGCCCTCCGCTCGGGCTATGGTGGCCCTCCGCTCTCGATCTGCGTTAAGCTGCTGCCGTTGCGCAGATTTGGTTTGCTCATCTACAACAACATCCATAATTGCGGCAGAGGTTATTGCAAGGCCCCATTCGTCTGACTTTTCGTGAAGAATACGGCCGATCTCCTGATTCATCGAATCACGTGAAGATTGCAACTCATCCAGCTCAAGTTGGCCCGCTGTCGAGCGAACAATCGAAGTCGCTTCGGTGTGCAGAGCTTCATCCAGGTTGCGAATGCGATATACGGAGCGTGCTGCATCTGTTATTCGATAAAATACTGTTGCTTCTAGATTTACTTCTACATTATCTTTCGTTATAACGCTAATCGCAAATTTGGGAAGTTGCCTTTCCAACACAGAAACTCTATGGGATATCGTAACTGCTCACCCCCTGGTTCCGGCTTGATGTCGGGGTAGAGCAACGAACGGGTTTTCGTGGAGATTTGACACTGCAGGCCGATTCGTTTAGTGGTGGTTATCGAGAACGACGGGGACCGGCAGTGAGCTACTTTGGATCGAAGGCAACGAGCGGGCTGTGCCATCGGAGGCGGCGCGCTGATGAAGCGCAAGGCGGAGTACCGGAAGATGCCGCCGAGCGAGCGCCAAGCGATTCTCGCGACGATCATGACCGTCGAGGCCGGGTGATGGCGACGGGCGGCGCGCGAGGAGTTCGAAGCGGCCAAGGCGCTGCGTGCGGCCGGCAAGGTGCCGAAAGAGGCCGTGATCCGCGTCTTCGTCATCCTGCTCGACATCCTCATCGTCGTCCTTCTGGAGAAGACCGCGCACGAGCCGGAACTCCGGTCTGCCGCCGTCACAGACGGACAAGAGCGTGCCGGGAGCAAGGGCCCGAAGCCGAACCGGCAGATGGGCGACAACCTGCGCAAGATCATCGTCGAGGAGACGGTCGCGGCCTGCGACGCCTGCGGCGCTGACATCGACGGCCCCATCGATCGGGAGCGCCGCACGACATCGTGTTCGAGGTCGTCGAGCGCCGCGCCGAGATCAAGGAATGCCCGAAGTGCAAGGCCCGGGGCCGGTTCCCCGACAACATCCCGTGCAGTACGGCATTCAGGCCCTCGTCCCTGCTGGTCGCCCAGATGCTGTCCCTGCGCCGTGCTGTCGCGCTCGTGCAGGCGATCTCCGGCATCAAGCTCTCCGAGGCCTCGGCTATGCTTTCACGATGCGTCATGGGAGGAGGCCGCCGTGGCGCACCTCCTGCAACGCCCGATGTCGACGATTTCGGATCAACAGCAAGTGGCTCCATGTCGTGGGATCCTGACGTGCAAGTTCCCGCACCGCAAGCAAGAGATCGGCCCGTGCTACAAGGGCGTCCTGGGCCTCGTACATGGGCCAGTGTAGCCACCAGCTGTGTGGCAGCCACCTGCTGCGCGAACTGACCTTTGTCGTCGAGGCTACCGCGCGACTGATGAAGAGCCTGCTCCCTGCCACAAGGTCAACAAGAGCGCATCCAAAAACCCTGAACGACGCCGGGCGCTACCGCACCATCAGGGCGCCAGGGAACTGCCCGACATCCCGCCGAAAGGAAAACGTGGACGCAAACGCGCACAACCTGCACGAACGTCTCGTGAAACACGAAAACCTGCGCTTCACAGACGACCATCGCGGTAGGGAACCGGGTTACCCCCCGCACAGAACCGGACGTGCGCTGTTCGCTCCTCCCCTGACGACAAGGCGCTGGTTTGGCCACGGGCTCAGTGGGCAGCGGTGAGGGTGTCTATGTCCCCGGTGAAGTCCTTTTGGGAGCGTCGCCGAAGGGCACGCAGCTGTTTGCATTGGTGTATGAACTTCTGCAGGCTGCTTCCTGGAACGGCGTAGTAGCAGCCGTTGATAACTCACCACTTGGCCGTTTCGTGCCGGTTATCGTGCCACCGCTTGCGCAAGGCCTCCTTGATCCGCCGCAGGGTGCCCGTTTGCGGCCGACCCTGAACCTGCCTTTCCTCGTCTGTTCGCAGAAGTGCGTCATGCCGAGGAAGTCGAACGTCTTGTCCACGCTTCCGGCGGTTCGCTCTGGCAAACCGACCGAACTCGATGATTTTCCGGGTGCAGTTCAAGTGGGCCAGTCTCTCCCCAAGGTCTCAGCGCCGCCCAGATGCTGAAAGCCGCACACGAAGTCGTCCGCATAGCGGACAGTGATCGTGTCAGCCATCCGCTTGCGCCAGTGGTTCTGGAACCAGTCGTACGTAGTGCAGGTTCGCAAGGCATGGCGATACGACGCCCCGAACGCAAAAGGTAACTCTCGCCTTCGGGTCCGCCGTTGTCGGGTTTCGACGGGTCCGCGCCCGGCGAGCCCGAGATCGGGATGGAATGGCGGATAGTGATTTTGTCCTCGGTGACAAGTATCTCCTTCACGAGGAGCCGGACGATACGCTGCCGTTCGGCGATGTCCAGAGTTTCGGCTGACGAACGCAGCCGCGCCAGAAAGCCGGTCAGAGTCTCGGCGAGCCGAAGATAAGTCTCTCGATCCTTGGCCCGATCGACAGTGGATTGCAGTTCGCGATGCAACGCTTGTTCCTGACGGCGGAGCTCGGGCGTTCTGTTGCGCAACTCGTCGATGGTGATCAACTCCTCCTGATAGGCCGTGACGAAGCGGTCGATGGCCTTGCGGACCCAGCCGATGCCGAAGGTCGGCTGCTGGCTTGGATCGGAGACACGGGCTGCCTCCAGTCCGATCTCTGCTTTCACGAGCGCCGGATCTTCGAGCAAGCGGACCAGCCATACGATGTCATCGAGCAGATGCACGGGACGGCTGTTGCACAGCGGGCCGTTGAGATGGCGCCAGGCGTCGGAACCCAGGCAGCGGTAGTAGGAGATCTTGCGCGCAGTGGTGCGGGCCGACGTGCGATACAGCGCGTAGCCGCATTTGCCGCACGCCCCTGCGAGACGCTGGGCGTTTTGGTCCTACGCCTGGAGAAGACCTTGTTGCGTTGCTCTTCGGCGAGGGCGAAGGTCTCTTCGCTGACGATCGCCGGCACTGGGATCTCGATCCAGTCTTCCCGCGGCCGTTCGTGACCGGCAGTGTTGCTGTCGGCGAACCCGTCGCGGCGGCGCAGAGGCCGCACGCTGCGGCGCAACCCGGGTCTTGCACGCCCTTCCCTTGTACTCCGCAGGATCACCACCGAGCGTTCCCAGCGCCCGGAAGACGTGGGGACACTTGTTGAGTGTGCGAGCGATCGCGCCGATGCTGACGTGATCTTCGGTGTAATGGCGGTAGATCACGGACGCCTGCGGTTCGGTGATTTCGTAGAAAGCGTCGCTGTCCTGGGTTTTCTTGTGGTAGCCATAGGGTGCGCCGGCGACCTCGCCGCGCCCGATGACGCTTGCCGCGACGGGAGCGCTCCAGAATCTGCGCCCGCTCGTATTCCGCGATCATTCCCTGGACGAGGAGATGGTCTTCGGGGGTTTCCATCGACGGCAGGAACACGGTCTCAACGCCGGGCCAGCTCCTCGATGATCAGAACCTGATAGGCGGCGGCTCAAGCGATCCGGGGCATGGACCAGGACGGCGCGCCCCTCCGCGGCGAGGTCCCTGACACGCGTTCGAGAACCGCGCCGGTATAGCCGTCATCCTCGATGACCATGTCGGGCGCCACGCAGTAGCCATGGCGTGTAGGCAACCAAGGCCTGGCTGGCGATCGTGTTGCTATCCCTGCTCGCCCGAGACCCACAGGGCTGCAATCTTCATGATCGTCTCCTACGTCGTGGGTTGGGATCTTGTGGGCCGGGCACCAGGATCGCGTAGGCGTTCTGGAGCTTGGCGGCGAGCAGACGATCAAAGTCAAGGTGAACGGCGGGCCGAGAGCTTGAGCGGCGTTCAGCAATGACGACCCATGTCCGAGCGTCTCAAAGCCCGCGCGACAATCTCCCCTATCGAATCGCCGCTGCTCCTGGAATGCGCCCGCAAAGCCTCCGTGCCTGGAATCTTGATGGTGATCGGGATCACCGCCTCGGCCGGCTGGCGCACGCCTCCTGGAGGTAGCGATACGCCGTGACAAACCGAAGCGCTGAGACAGGCACCGCTTCGCTTGCCGTCACGCCTTGGGCGAGCAAGGTGTACGCGGTGCCGCTCGACCTTTTGGGATCGCGATGATCGGGCCATTTATCATAACGATATTACCGTTTGCGTCTCAAGTCAATCAAAGGGCGGTCGCGCCAATGCACAATTTCGCGCTCAAAGCGGAAGTTACCTTTTGCGTTCGAGGCGTTACAATCGCCCCTTGCGGTGTTCCCTTGCCAGTCGGTCCCTTCCATGACGCCGGCGTCACTTGATGATCAGACCCCCCGATCCGTTTCCCGAGCATCGCGACCAGATGGTCGCGGTTGTCGAAGGGGCGTCAACGATCCAGTTGACCTTCCGCCGTTCCACCGTGACGGCGCATGATGCGCCCCGGCCGGAAGCCGTAACTAAACCCGAGGAACTCCGTCTCGCGGCACCAGAATCACACCGCCCGCTGAAGAATCTTGTCCGAGGCAAGTTGCCCTCCATCCTCCTTGGGTATGTAAACCCTGGAGGCGCCCGCCCCTGTGCACACGGGCGTGCAGGTCAACCAGACGGTCTTCCACACCCTCCGCGTACGCTTGCCACACAACGCCCCGCCGCCGCGTCCTTCCTCAAGGAATGGAACGCATCGTGTAGAACGTCGACCGTCACGTGGTGGAGTAAAGACGCTCTTCCGGGTTCCTCTTCGCTACCTGCGTTCAGCCGCCTGTGACCCCCGCTTCTGCGCGCGGCGCGGGCCAACCGCATTGCCCTTCCCTCCAACAACTCCGCAGGCTCCGAAGAACCCTTGTTCGCCGCCTTCAACGGTACTATGGCCGAATCTGACTTCTCGTTCATCATCGGTTTACGGAATTTCCTCTGCGGCCCCTCCACGACAGAGGGGCAAGACCTCCCAGGTCCCTGCTTCGGCGCGTGCCCTGGTTCTCGGACCCCGCGGAGCCCCCCTCACCAACGCGGCTCGTTGCCTTCGGCCACGACCTCGGCACTCCGGTTTCAAAGCATCTCGTGGCTCAATAGCCTGCCGCTCCCCAACGCTTCGCCTCACGACGCATGGTTCACGGAGAAATTAGCCTCTCTCGGGACTTGCACCCGGCCACATTCCACCAGTTTGCCTGGCGCACCCGATGTCAGCTTCACCAACAATGCCGGAGAACAGAAGATCAGGATGGCAAAGCTCAAGGTGTCCGGATGCTTCCGCTCCACGCAAAAGCATGGTGCCAAGCTACCTCACCTCCATGGCCGCACTCGGCTACAACCCACTCGTTGCCACCCAGATCGCCCTCGACGGAAAAGCCGCAGACATCATCAACGAGCACTATGAATCAGAACCCAACAAGGGGTGAGTAGATACCAGGTGCCAAAGACGGCCGGTCACGGGGACGACCCGTCCCCAGTCGCTTGAACGCGGCCAGCGATCTTCTCGCGCCGTAGCCGAGATGTACATCAAGGGCGTTTCCACGCGGCAAGCCGAAGATGTAATGCGCGAGTTCGGGAGCCTGTCCTCTTCTCAGGTCAGCCGGGCCACCAGGTTGCTCGATGAAGAACTCGCCGCGCAACCGGCCCCTGATGAAATACTTGGATGCGCGCTATGAAAAAGCCCGCCATGACGGCGTTGTGCGCGATGTCGCAATGCTCTCAGCCATCGGAACAGGGGCTGCAGGCACGTTCCGGGGCTCTCTGTGGCGCTCTCCGAGGCCGAGGTCCATTGGAGAGCCTTCCTGGAAAGCTTGCTAGCCCTGCATGGTACGACCTTCATCGTCTCGGATGCCGGGCTGAAAGCAGCACGACGCGCGGTGCTGGGCGCGGCGATGTGGCAGCGCTGCCAGTTTCACTTGGCGCAAAACGCCGTGCACCGAACAACGACATCAGGAAACGTATCGGAAAACAGCTCGGAGCCACGCCTCCTCACTCCAAACCGCCGAGGCTGAACTGGGCGCCCTCGTGGCCAGCGACAAGCATCCAGGCTTCCTGGCTGAAAAACAATGCGGGGCTCGCTGTCTTCACCTTGCCCGATGCTCACCGCAAACGTATGCGAACCTCGAACGGCATCGAGCGACCGATCCAGCAAGAGCTCAAGCGGCGCACCTCCAAAGTCAGGGTCTTTCCGAACCTCGCCTCATTGGAGCACCTCTCAACCGTAGTCCTCGTCGAGGAAAAATGGGAAACCGAAACCAAGGCATCAAATGGGAACAGCTCGATCAGCTTCACAACAATTTCCAGACATCAGGTTGCGTAGTCGACGCGAGCCCCAACGCACTTGGATTTCGCATCTCCAAATCAGGATAGGATCACCGTGTCTCACACCGGGGACGGTCTCCTGACCGAGTTCAGTCGAACGCTTCGTCACGCTGCCGACCAGGAAGCAGCTGCTGTCCGGCATGCGCGAATCCGCTGGCGAACCGGAATGACAAATTCACTGTATAGTGTATCCGGACATCGCAACGCTACGGAGAATCGGCAACGTGCCCAACAACGCGATCAGCGGAAGGAACCTGCCGGCCGGACTGCGTTTTTTTGATCCGGCGGCACTGATTGCGACCGCAGGCGGCGCCGGCCTGCTTCCCCGTTGTCCCGGCACGTGGGGATCGCTTGTCGCGCTCCCTCCCGCGTGGGTCATCGCCACATATTCTGGAAGCCTGTGGCTGATCTTGGCTGCTGCAATCGTCTTTTGCGCGGGGTTGTGGGCATCGTCCAGATACCTCCGGCTTTCAGACGACACGGACCCGGCTCCGATTGTCATCGATGAGGTGGCCGGCCAGTTCCTGGCGCTAGCCGCCGTCCCCCCGGATCCCTGGTGGTATGTCGCGGCATTCGCTCTGTTCCGGATTCTTGATATCGCCAAACCGGGGCCGATATCATGGACCGAGCGGAAACTTGGAGGCTCGCTTGGGGTAATGGCCGATGACATCGTTGCCGGGGCCGGCGCGTTTGTCATTCTCGGCTTTGGGTACAACTTTATCGGTCCATAGGGACATGCCGTTCGATCAAGATATCCGCGAGCGGGCCGCAGAGGTCCTTGAGCTTTGCCGTGTGTCCAGACTGACGGTCACAACTGTGGAATCCTGCACCGGGGGCCTGGTATCGGCAGCACTTACCGAGATCGCGGGCTCATCGGATGTCGTTGAGCGTGGTTTCGTGACTTATACGAACGCCGCCAAGACCGCTCTCGTCGATGTCCCGACCACACTCCTCGATACAGTCGGCGCCGTCAGCGAGGAAGTGGCCCGGGCGATGGCCGCGGGCGGTATCGCCCGCTCGGACGCCGACATCGCGGTCGCTGTCACGGGGGTAGCGGGACCGGGCGCCAGCGAGAAGAAACCCGCCGGCCTCGTACATCTCGCGGTTGCATGTCGAAACGGCGCAGTCATCCACGAATGTTGCAGATTCCCGGGCGACCGGTCGGCGGTGCGTGAAGCTTCGGTGCTGAAAGCACTCGACTTGATTGAGGCCCTCATCCGCCGCTCCTGATCCGCATCGCCGCACACTTGTGCCATGCCGCCTGCGATCGTCTCTTCCCGGCACGGCGAGGACCTCAACAAGAGAGGCACCGTCCGGGTAAGCAGGCCGGATACCTGTATCCAGGGGGCGGCATCCCAACTTTACCCGTAGCGCTCCGCGGCACGCTGTTCGAAAGCATGAACCATGCGCCGCACTGCCTCGCTGAAAACCGGTCCCGCGATCTTTCGCAGCAGGCGCGAACGAAATTCAAAATCGACGAAGAAATCCACCGTGCAGCCATCCTCGGCCGGGTGGAACAGCCAGCGGTTCTGCAAATGGCGAAACGGACCGTCGAGATATTCGACATCGATGCGATCCGTCGGTGTGAGCGTCACCCGGGAAATAAAGCTCTCGCGCACCACGCTGAAGCCGACCAGCATCTCGGCTCGCAGCAGGTTATCCGAACGGTCAAGAACTCGGAGCGCAATGCACCACGGGAGAAAGTTGGGATAATCCTCGACATCGGCAACGAGCTCGTAGAGCTGTTCCGGCAGGTACGGAAGAAACTTCTTCTCCGAATGTAGCGGCATGTGCTCTGGAGAAGGAGTTAGGCCCGGGCTTCACGAACGGCGCGCAACTGCCGGAAATCACTGTCTGCATGATAGGAAGAACGGGTCAGCGGCGACGAGGACACCATCAGGAAACCTTTTCCGTACGCTGCTGTCCGGTAGCTCTCGAATTCGCCGGGAGGGACAAAACGGTCGATCGGGTGATGCTTGGCCGTAGGCTGCAAGTACTGGCCGACGGTCACGAAATCGACATCCGCCGCGCGCAGGTCATCCATCACTTGGAGCACCTCCTCACGGTTCTCGCCGAGCCCGACCATCAATCCCGATTTGGTGAACAGCGACGAGTCGAGCTCCTTCACCCGGTCGAGAACACGCAGCGAATGAAAATAGCGCGCGCCCGGACGCACTTTCGCGTACAGCCGCGGCACTGTTTCGAGATTGTGATTGAAAACATCGGGCCGCGCGGCGACGACGACCTCCAGAGCACCATCCTTTTTGAGAAAATCCGGAGTAAGTGTCTCGATCGTGGTGGCAGGAGACGCCCTTCGGATCTCGTTCACGACCGCCGCGAAATGCCGCGCACCGCCATCAGCGAGGTCGTCGCGATCGACCGAGGTGATGACGACATGACCGAGCGCGAGTTCGGCAACCGCCTCCGCCACCCGCCCGGGCTCGCCGGGATCGAGGTGCCGCGGGATGCCGGTCGCAACGTTGCAGAAAGCGCAGGCCCGCGTGCAGACATCGCCCATGATCATCATGGTCGCGTGCTTCTGCGCCCAGCATTCGCCGATATTCGGACAAGATGCCTCCTCGCACACGGTAACGAGCCCCAAGCGGCGCATAGTGCCCAGAGTCTCCCTGTAGACCGGCGAGGTCGGCGCCCTGACCCGGATCCAGGGCGGCTTCCTGCGCATGGGGTTGTCCGGACGGCCGGCCTTTTCGGGATGCCGGGGATGTGCGTTGTCGGTGACGGTTGCCATGGCCTCAGAAATGGATCGCGCGGCCATAGGCGTCAAGTACCGATTCATGCATCATTTCGGAAAGGGTCGGATGCGGGAAGACGGTTTCGATGAGTTGCGCTTCGGTGGCCTCGAGCGTGCGGGCGATCGCATAGCCCTGGATCAGTTCGGTAACCTCGGAACCGATCATGTGCGCGCCGAGCAGTTCCCCCATAGTGCTGTCGAACACGGTCTTGATCAGGCCCTGGCTGTCTCCGAGCACAATGGCCTTGCCGTTGCCGGCGAACGGAAACCGTCCGATGCGGACGTCATGGCCCGCCTCCCGCGCTTTCTCTTCCGTCATGCCGATGCTTGCTACCTGCGGCCTGCAGTAGGTGCAGGCCGGAATGCGCGACATATCAAGCGGGTGAACATCCCTGCCCGCAATGCGATCAACGCAGATGACGGCCTCATGGCTCGCCTTGTGCGCAAGCCATGGCGGCCCGACGAGATCGCCGATCGCGTAGATGCCGGGCTCACCCGTCTCGAGCCAGGGATTGACGACGACATGGCCGCGTTCGACCTCGACGCCGGTTTCCTCGATTCCGATGTTCTCGACATTTCCGGTAATGCCGACGGCGAGAATGACCTTGTCGAAGGCCGCTTCCAGGCGGCTTTCGTCGGACAGCTCCAGCGTGGCCTCAACGCCGTTGGCCCCGGCCTGGAGCCCATGCAGCTTGGCGCTGACATGAATGCTCATGCCCTGCTTCTCGAATGCCTGGTGGGCAAGGGCCGAGATCTCCGCATCCTCGGCGGGGAGGATCCTGTCGAGCGCCTCGACCACGGTTACCTCGGTACCGAGATCGGAATAGAAGCTCGCAAACTCGATGCCGATCGCGCCGGCGCCGACGACCAGCACAGAGTTCGGCAGGACCTCCGGTATCATCGCCTCGCGGTATGTCCAAATGTGCTCTCCGTCCGGTTCGATTCCGGGCAGACTGCGCGCCCGTGCGCCGGTGGCGAGAACGATGTGTTCCGCGGAATAGCTGCTCTCGTTTCCCTCTCCGTCCCTGACCCGGAGCGTTCCGCTCCCGGCCAGCGCACCCTCGCCCATGATCACGTCGACATCGTTTTTCCGTAGAAGATGCCCGATTCCGCGATTGAGCCGCGTAGCGACCTTGCGCGACCGTTTGACCACGACTTGCAGGTCGACGGAACTGTCGCCGACCGAGATGCCGAACTCCGCGGCATGATCGAGGAGGTGACGGATTTCGGCGGCGCGAAGCAGCGCCTTGGTCGGTATGCAGCCCCAGTTGAGACAGATGCCGCCAAGGTGTTCGCGCTCGACCACGGCAGCCTTGATTCCGAGCTGGGCGGCGCGTATGGCGGCAACATATCCGCCGGGACCACCGCCCAAGACGATCAGATCGTACCGACTGTCAGCCAAGGTGCGTTCTCCATGGATAATCGCATGATCGCCGGCAAAAATGCCATGCGGGGCGGCCTGCCACGCCGTTCAGGGTACGACTTTCGCTACGTCATGCAAGGACGAAAACGCCGGCAGAAGCAGGTAGCATCCACATACGTTCTCTGCCCATTCGATGTAGGCGGCTGCGGACATCTCGACGGGTCGATGGTCCAGAACCGCTCCACGAGCGGACACGCCGGCGCAGCAACGAGATCAAGAGCTTGGCATCAAGCGGCAAGGAAAGTTTGCGCTTGCCGGGAACCAGGCGTCCACATCGTCCATATTGCCGTTGTCCTCGCACGTTCCGAAGGTGGAAGCTGGCAGGTGTCCGTGGATTCCGTCTCCCGTCAGAACCTCAGGATTGCGACCGTGCCCGTCAAGGCAGCACCGCGCCTTGGAACGCGAACGGCGATCTTGCGCATCGCGATTCCAGCATCCGGCCACCGGACGCAGCACCGCTCCCCACGATCGCTGGTGGCGGGCGGATCCGGCCACTCACAGCAGCATCGCGGGCGGGTATTCGATGTATCTCTTGATCGCGGAGATAAGTTCACTGGCGATCGCGCCGTCGATCAGCCGGTGATCAACGGAAAGCGTGCAACTCATGACCGTCGCGGCAACGATATCGCCGTTCCTCGCCACGGGACGCTGTTCGCCGGCGCCGACTGCAAGAATGCAGGCCTGGGGAGGATTGATCACGGCGTCGAACTGGCGAATGCCGTACATGCCCAGATTCGAAATCGTGAAACTCCCGCCCTGATATTCCTCGGGCAGCAGCTTGCCGTCGCGTGCGCGCGCAGCAAGATCCTTAACCTCGGCAGAGATTTCCTTCAACCCCTTGGTTTCCGCAGCACGCACCACCGGCGTGACCAGGCCTTCGGACAGCGCCACGGCAACTGCAATGTCGACTGACCGGAAACGGCGCATCTCGTCCTCGTTCTCGTAGGCGACATTGGCCACGGGCACGTCCCTGAGTGCCAGCGCACAGGCCCGCACGATAAAGTCGTTGATCGAAAGCCCGGCTTCACCGGGCATCGAGTTCAGTGATGTTCTGACCTTCAGCAGCTCGTCGATCTCGCACTCGACAGTGAGATAGAAATGGGGCACCCGGGTCTTCGATTCGGTCATGCGCCTGGCGATCACCTTGCGCATCGCCGACAGGCTGACCAGCTCCCAGGAATCATCGTCCGCGGCAACGGGCGCAGGCGCTTCCGCGGCGGCTGCCGCCGCTGCCTCTACATCGCGCCTGACGATCCGATCGCCGGGTCCGGAACCCTGGATCGTCGAAAGCTTGAGACCGGCTTCCGCTGCCATCCGACGCGCCACCGGACTGGCGAAGATCCTCTTCCCGGCGGCTTCCGCACCGGGTGGAGCGGCGGCTGCGGTCGTCGCCGGTGTTTCTTCGCGCGCCGACAGGGCCGCCTCGACATCTGCCTTCAGGATCCGGCCGCGATCGCCAGTCCCCGGTACGACGGCGAGGTCGAGATCGGCCTGCTGGGCGATCCGTCGGGCGAGCGGAGAAGCGCTGACCTCGCCGGATGCTGCCGCAGCCTCGGCAGCGATTCCGTCTGCAGAGGCCGCGTCCAGAGCCTTTGCGCCGCCGGCAGGAGAGTTCATGCTATCCAGCGCGGAGTTATCCTCGCCGTCTTCGAGCAGGAGGCCGATGGTCGCGTTAACCTTGACGCCTTCCGTGCCCTCGGCGATGACGATGCGCCCGAGGGTGCCCTCGTCGACGGCCTCCACCTCCATGGTCGCCTTGTCGGTTTCGATTTCCGCTATCACATCGCCGGGACCGATGCGATCGCCTTCCTTGACATGCCACTTGGCGAGATTGCCTTCTGTCATTGTTGGCGACAAGGCGGGCATGAGTATCCTGACGGCCATCTTCGGGCTCCGGCTAGTTCGTATAACAGACCGACTGCACCGCTTTCACCACGTCTTCGGGCTGCGGCAGGGCCAGCTTTTCGAGGTTGGCCGCGTAGGGCAGCGGGACATCGGCGGCGCAGACCCGCGTTACCGGCGCATCGAGCCAGTCAAAGGCGTGCTCCATCATCAGGGCTGCGATCTCGGCACCGATTCCGGCCACCGGCCAGCCCTCCTCGACCGACACGATGCGGTTCGTCTTCCGGACCGAGGACACAACCGTATCGACATCGAGCGGACGCAGCGTCCGGAGATCGATGACTTCAGCCTCAATGCCGTCGGCAGCGAGTTCGTCTGCGGCAGCCAGCGCATGCTCGACGGCTATCGAGAACGCGGTGATGGTGACGTCGCCACCCTCCCGGGCGATCCGGGCACTCCCGATCGGAACAGTCCAGTCCGGCCCCTCGGGGACATCGAAGCTCTGACCGTAGAGGATCTCGTTCTCGAGGAAGATCACCGGGTTGGGATCCCGGATGGCAGACTTGAGCAGCCCCTTGGCATCCGCCGCCGAATACGGGGCGACGACATGGAGTCCGGGAACATGCGCGTACCAACTGGCGAAACACTGTGAATGCTGGGCAGCGACGCGGGCAGCAGCGCCGTTGGGGCCGCGAAAGACGACCGGGCACCCCATCTGTCCGCCCGACATGTAATTGGTCTTTGCCGCCGAATTGATGATCTGGTCCATGGCCTGCAGCGCGAAATTGAAGGTCATGAACTCGACGATCGGCTTCAAGCCGCCGAAAGCCGCGCCGACGCCAAGACCGGTGAAGCCGTGCTCGGTGATTGGCGTGTCGATTACCCTTCCGCCGCCGAACTCCTCGAGGAGGCCCTGACTGACCTTGTAGGCGCCCTGGTATTCCGCAACCTCCTCGCCCATCAGGAAAACGCGGTCGTCAGCGCGCATTTCCTCGGCCATCGCATCGCGCAGCACCTCGCGAACCGTTTGCCGCACGGTCGCGCGGCCCGCATCTGTTTGCGCCGGCGCCGCTGTGATCAGGGCGGCTGCAGACGCCGCAGGCGGTTCGGTCGAAAGCCCGTGCTCCGCAGCATCCGCAACCGTCAACGCAGCCGCCGCTGCGTCGGAAACCGGGCCATAGGGATCTACGGCTGCGGTCTCTCCGTCTTCGAGCAGGACCCCGATGACCTCGTTGACGCGTATGTTCTCGCTGCCTTCCGAGATCAATATCTTGCCGAGTACGCCTTCGTCGACGGCTTCGACTTCCATCGTCGCCTTGTCGGTCTCGATTTCCGCAATCACGTCGCCGGCAGCGATCCGGTCGCCTTCACGCTTGTGCCACTTGGCCAGATTGCCCTCGGTCATGGTCGGCGAGAGCGCCGGCATGAGAATATTGATGGACATCGCCGGCCTCCTGTCTCAGGTCGCGACCAGAACGTCGGTGTGGAGTTCGGAGGGTTCGGGTTCAGGGCTTTCCCGGGCAAACTGCGCGGCCTCGGCGACAGTCGCACGGACCTCGCGGTCAAGGGCGCCGAGGTCCTCCTCCGAGCGGTGGCCAAGCTCGACGATTACCCGGCCGAGATTGGTGATAGGGTCATGCTGTTCGCGCATTTCCGCGACCTCTTCCCGGGTCCGGTACTGAGCGGGATCAGACATCGAATGCCCGCGATAGCGGTAGGTCTGCATCTCGAGGACACACGGTCCGTTGCCGGCGCGGCATCCTGCAACCGCCTCTGCCGCCGCTTCGCGCACAGCAAGGACATCCATGCCATCCACTTCTCTGCCGGCGATGCCGTAGGGCTCGCCAAGCCGGTACAGATCCTTGGCCGCAGAGGCCCGGTCCACCGACGTGCCCATGCCATAGCGGTTGTTTTCGATGACGTAGACCACAGGCAGTTCCCAGAGTCGCGCCATGTTGAAGGCCTCGTGCACCTGTCCCTGGTTGACGGCGCCATCGCCGAGATAGGTCAGCGAAACGCCATCGGTGCCGCGATACCGCGCGGCAAAGGCAAGGCCGGTTCCGATTGGAACCTGGGCGCCGACGATTCCATGTCCGCCGTAGAAGCCCTTTTCCTTCGAGAACATGTGCATCGAGCCGCCCTTGCCCCTCGAGTAGCCGTCGCTACGTCCCGTGAGTTCCGCCATCACTCCCTTCGGATCCATTCCGCACGCCAGCATGTGGCCGTGGTCGCGATAGCTCGTGATCACGCTGTCGCGGTCGTCGATGGCCGTCTGCATACCCACGACCACTGCCTCCTGACCGATATAGAGATGACAGAACCCGCCGATCGTGCCCATACCGTAGAGCTGGGCCGCGCGCTCCTCGAAGCGCCGTATCAGAAGCATGTCGCGATAAAGAGCCAGCAGCTCGTCGCTTCCCGGCTGGGCACTCTTCCGGCCGTTGGTGCGTTTGGCGGCGCTCGCCGCCGTCCGTTTGCGCCCGGCGCTCCGGGGCCGCTTTTCGCGTGTCGAGGCCCGAGATGTCTTGGCCATGGAAACCTCTTCGAAGCGTCAATACGTGCATCTGCCCGCATCAGCCGCACGCATGCCGCACAACGTACGCTTGAGCCAGCATAGAGAATTCATCTCAAGTCGCAAATCCGGCCGCGCGCCATGCTGCCGGCGCAAACGCCGGCAGGCTACTCTTTCGGGAGTTGCGCAGTTCCCGGGTCGCCTGCCTTGCCGATGGTCAGGATATAGTCCCGGGGGTGCACCAAGCCGGTCATGATGCGCGCCCGTTCGTCGAGCATGTCGGGATCAATGCCTGAGGACTTGAGAAGCGAGACGCGTTTTTCCATGGTCGTGCGCCGGGTCGCGGTCTCTGTGAGAACGTTCTTCGCGACCTCGATGTTCCTGTGAATCTGCAACCAGGCCAGGAGGCCGCTATCGCCGTTGACGGCATGCCACAGAAAATAGCAGACGAACAGCGTGCCAAGGATCGGCACCGCCATGTGGCGCGCCCGCCGCCGAATTTCATGAAATGTCCTCATGACCGAATCGAATCATATCCAGGGGCCAAAGGTCAAGGGATTTTTCGTTGGCATGCAGGAGCCGGTTTTCCGGAACCCGCCGGGCAGCGACACCGGAAACCTCCGCTCTTCCGATGCATCCGCAGTACGACAGTCAGCGGGCGACAGGGTTCTGCCGAATCGCCTGCATCCGAAAGGAGACGGATTCCTGAATGCCGGACAGCCGTGCCGCCTCGGCAAGGACGATGGAACTGTCGACATCAGGCCCGGGAAGGGGTTGCCGCGCAACGGGCAGAATGAGCGCCGGGACGGTCAGGATCACGGCCCGCTGCAGACCACGGACGCCGATCAGTATTGTTGGTGTGCGAAAAGTGCCTCCATGGCCGCGGAATTGACGACAACGTCATACTCCTGCCTCAACGCACGGGTGAATTCATCAAGGAGGTCGTCCCGCAGGGCATTCGTGAGTTTCTCCTGCAACTGCTTGTACCCTTCGCTTTCGCGGTCCGGCGCGGCATTCTCGATTCCGGTAACGCGGGCCACCACGTACCCGTCGCGAATTTCGCTGAGGAAGAAGTTCAGCTCCTTCGCCAAAAAGAGATCGGCGAGCATGTCCGGGGGCAGAGGAGCCTTGACATCGCCGCCGCCGAGGCGGTCGACGGGGCCGCCATTTGCAACCTTCAGCCCGCCCTCCTCCGCAAGCGACCCGAGTGACAGGCCGGCCTTGGCCCGCTCCAGAATCTTTTCCGCGCGATCCCTGGCCTCGCGGTCGGAACGATCCGCCTGCCACGCGTGCTTGACCTTGTCGCGCACCTCGGAAAGCGGACGCCGGGCGGATGCGATCACCTCATCGACCCGCAGCACGAAATAGCCGCCATCGGCGCTTTCCACGACATCGCTGGTCTCGCCCGCATCGGTGCCGAAGACCGTCTGCATGAATCCCGGGTCTTCCGGCAGCCCGTCAATGCGCTTGCCGTCGCGCGACATCCTGCCGGAATCGATCGGCTGAACGGCGCGCACCTGGCCGCCGACCTCGGAGGCGGCGTCCTCGAGCGTTCCTCCCCCGGCAAGCACATCCTCCAGACGGTTGCCCTGCCTCACGAGATCATCGAGAGCGAGCTCGTACGCGAGGTCTGCCGCGATCTCCTTGCTGACCTCGTCAAATGACGGGGTCCGGCCGGGTTCTATTGCGGTCACCTGCACGATGTGCCAGCCAAGAGGCGTCCTGACAGGCTCGCTGAATCCATCCTTGTTCAAAGCAAAGGCCGCTTTGCCAAGAGCAGGGGGGAGTTCTGCGTGCGCCACGAGGCCAAGATCCGTCTTTCGTATCGAACCGTCCCCGCCGGCATCAAACGCGCCGCCGCCCAGGAGCTCCGCGTGGAGCGCCTTCGCGCCTTCCTTCGACGACGCGAGAAGTTGCCGGATCTGGCGTCGTTCCGGAACGGAAAGCGAAGCCTGGCGGTCCTCATACTCCTCGCGCACGCGTTCAGGATCAGGCTCCATCTCCCTGGCGATTTTCGCAGGATTGAGATAGAGAACGCTCAGGCGCCGGTATTCCGGCGCCTTGAATGCGTCCTCGTTCCTTGAGAAATAGTCTGCCAGTTCGGCGTCGGACGGGGCCGAGACCGTCTTCGGATCTCTACGGGCGATGCTGACGAATTCCGCCGAGCGCCGTTCGCCGCTGAAACGGAACACGACATCCGCCAGAAGCGGCGGCGCGCTTGCGCCGTCCTCGACGACACCGGTCAGGAACTGCCGCTGCACCTCGCCACGCACCGACTCCACGTATGCGTCTTCGGAAAGTCCGTTGTTGGCGAGGACGGCCTGGTAGGCCGCGCGGTCGAACTCGCCCAGGGAATTGCGGAATGCCGGTTCGTTCCTGATGCGGCCAGCGACAAGGTCGTCGCTGGCGCGCAATCCAAGTCGTCCCGCCTCGAGATCGAGAAGATAGCGCGACAGGATGCCCTCGAGCGCCATATCGGCCAGGCCCATGGCGTGCGCCTGCTCGGTGTCGATATTGCCGTATTGTCGGCGCGCATCCTCCATCACCTGGCGGAACCGCCGCTGGAATTCCCGCGAAGACACCCTGTTGCCGTCGACGGTCGCGATCTCGTCCGGATTTGAGATCACGCCAACCATGTCGCCGACTCCCCAGAGCGCAAAGCTGGCAATCAGCAACAGCGCAAGAATCTGAATGACGATCTTGCTGACGCCCTTTCTCATTTTCTCGAGAAGCATTCGTTCCTCAACCCGGCACGTTGTTCAAACCGGCAGCATCATAACGGAGCCCGCCAGCAACGTGAAGGCCAAAGGACCTCCCTGAAGCCGGATCCGGGCACCGGCGGTCCGCCGCGCTCCGGTTCCGTGGCGCAAACCACGATGGGCACCAACCGTCACGCGAACCGCGCCCGGAGCGAGGCCCGAGTTGCCGGGTGGAGGCATGCTGGAAATCGTTCCTCGGGCTGCTATCTTGGCCGTTATCGAACTTGCTCGGTGCCGCCCCTTTCCCAGTCGGCACAACAAAGGAAACTCATGGCTAGCCGCTATCTGATCGCCGGCAACTGGAAAATGCACGGCACCCCTGCCTTTGCCGCCGAACTGGCCGACGAATTGGCGAACGGCTTCACGAACCTCGAGGCGCACGATCTTGAGCTGCTTGTGTGTCCGCCCGCACCGGTGCTGACCGTAGTCCGCGCCGCCATCGGCAGCGGCAGGCTGCTTCTCGGCGCGCAGGACTGTCATCCGCGCGAGGAGGGTGCACATACGGGAGACATCTCCGCTCAGATGCTATTCGAGGTTGGCTGCAGCCACGTCATCGTCGGCCATTCGGAGCGCCGCGCCGATCATGGCGAGGACGACGCGCTGGTGCGCGCCAAGGCCGTGGCGGCACAGGAGGCCGGTCTGGTTCCCATAATTTGCATCGGAGAGTCGCTGGCTGAACGCGAAGACGGACGGGCGGTCGAAGTTGTCCTCGGGCAGCTTTCCGCCTCCCTGCCCCCGGCTGGTTCCGCCGCCGACGCCGTCATTGCCTATGAGCCGGTATGGGCGATAGGCACCGGACGGACGCCCACAGGGCAAGACATAGCCGACATGCACAGTGCGATCCGCGGCTCCCTCGAAGGACTGGCCGCTGGCGCAGAAGACATGCGTATCCTCTATGGCGGATCGGTGAAGCCGGACAATGCGGGCGATATACTCGCGATCGCCAACGTCGACGGGGCTCTCGTCGGCGGCGCAAGCCTCGATGCGGACAGCTTTCTGAAGATTGCCGCCTCCTGTCCTTGACCGAAGGCAGCAATTCGTCTAGTCAGCGGTCCGCGAACTACGAACGGGACAACGCGGTGCATCTCTGCCCGCCTGCCTGATGGCATTTCCGGCCACGATAGGAATTCTCCGCGAACCATGATTCAGGTTCTTCTGATCGTTCACCTCATCCTCGCCATTGCACTGGTCGGAATAATCCTGGTCCAGCGCAGTGAGGGCGGCGCTCTCGGCATTGGCGGCGGCAACATGGGCGGGTTGATGACGACGCGCGGCTCGGCGAGCCTGCTAACTCGCGCAACCGCCATCATCGCCGCCTGCTTCATCTGCACCAGCCTGCTGCTCGCCGTCTGGTCCTCGGCGACGCGCGCCCCGAGCTCAGTACTCGACCGTGCCGCAACACCGGCCCCGGTCGAGCAGCCGATCGAAAGTGCGGTGCCACCGCAACCAGCAGTTCCCGTCGAACGCTAACTTCCCCGCTCGGCAGGCCGCAGACCCGGGGGCGGACCAGTCCCCCCTCCTCCATTGCCGGCGGCACCGTTTCCCGCCTCTATCCCAGCCATAACCCGCGCGACCCCTCTCCGTCGCCCAGCGCCTCGGCGATTCGCTCTTGCAGGCATTTCCCACGCTGCATTCAATTTTGCTGTCTTCTGCTGTCCGGAGGTTTCACGGCGTGCCGGGTTTTTCGGCTTCGGGGCCGTCCGCGGTCGGCGGCGTTGCCGGCGCGCGGGCGGGTTGTTTTCGGGTTGTGGGCGGCGTCCGGGAATCGGCCGGACATCATTGGTGCTCAGGGCTGCGACGGCTTCCCGGCGGTCGAGCTGCAGCCGTGTTTCGGCGAGGCTCTCGCGTTCGGTTGGCGAAGATCACCGCGAGCGCGATGTTGTCGAGGCTGGCGCGGTTTGCGGGTCAGGCAGGCGTCTTCGCCGAAGACGCAGTCTCGGTGGTTCATGTTTTCCACGGCCCGCGGCCGCAGCAGTTCCTCTGGCGACGCGTGTTGCGCATCGAGCTGATGCACCGGTGCAGTCGTTGCCGCTCGCTGCGCCGCTGGCGCTCTTTCCCGGCGGCTTGCGGTAGCATGCGGGCGATCTGGCCGGGGTAGTTGATCAGGTCCTCGAGCGGCACGCGCTGCTCAAGGCGGGCCTTGCCTCCCTGAAGCGGCCATCCGTCTCCCGGTCGATGCCGTCGAAGGTTTCGGGCGCCCTTGACCGGAAAGACGTGGTCTGCGCCGCAGCGCCGGGTTATCAGCGTCGCCGGCGTCGTGCGGGTGATCACCTTGCCGCGGACATCGGTGCGCTCGAGGAGGTGGCCGCCAGCTCGCCGTCGTCGAAGTTCAACAGCGCGAAGGGTGCGCCGGAGGCGTGAGGGCCACGGTCTCGTGGTGGCCGCCGCGGATGCGCTTGCCGTCGTCACGGTCGCCGCTGCCCCGTTTTCGTTCAAGGTCGCCGCACAAATTTCGGGCATGTTGCCTGAATTCAGATCGCCCGCAGCGGCGGTTGCGCAACGCGCCGAACCCTCCATCCGGTCCGCATTCGCTCGGTGAATGCGGACCGGCGGCTCAATGCGGGATGCGAGCCGCCCCGAGCCGCCGGATCACTCCGCAGGCGCGGTTCCGGGGGCGTTGCGTCCGAGGATCAGACATCCTGACCTCGGCTTTGATTTCTTCGAATCAGGGTGATTCTTCCGGGCCGAGTTTGCGTGCGTTGTCTGGCAGTTCTTAGATCATGCGGAGGCCGGTTCCGGAGCTTCTTCACTGCACGGTCGCGCGGCTCACGCCGCCTGCAGGTTTCTTTGAGGTTCCGATCTGGACGGCTTCAGGAGAGTGCATCGCGAACGTGTTCATGGCCGGGGCCATCCAATTCCAGGCATCGTGCCATCACGCGGCTATGTTGTCAAGAAAACCTGTAAAATCATTGATTGTATTGAAAAAAATGGAATATAGACGGATCAAGTCGACTCACGAGGTCAGGACATCTGAAGTTGGTTGAGGGGCACACACCCCAGACCATCAAACAATTCGAGTGGAACCAACCGAATCCCCGTCAGAAAATGCGCTAACGCTCAACCGGGCCGTGGGAAACATGAACCATCGAGACTGCGTCTTCGGCGAGGACGCCTGCCTGACCCGCAAACCGCGCCAGCCTCGACAACATCGCGCTCGCGGTGATCTTCGCCAACCGACGCGAGAGCCTCGCCGAAACACGGCGGCGGCTCGACCGCCGGGAAGCCGTCGCAGCCCTGAGCGCCAATGGCGTCCGGCCGATCCCCGGACGCCGCCCAAAACCCGCCCACAACGCCGCCGGCGACGACCGCGGACGGCCCCGAAGCCGGAAAACCCGGCACGCCGTAAAACCTCCGGACAGCAGAAGACAGCAAAATTGAATGCAGCGTGGGAAACACCTGCTCCACGCTTTCAACCGGCTGCCGATTCGGATAGATTGTCCGTCCATGACGCGGTTCGTATTCATCACCGGCGGCGTGGTGTCCTCACTCGGAAAGGGGCTGGCTTCCGCATCGCTTGCAGTACTGCTGCAGGCACGCGGCTACAATGTCCGCCTGCGCAAGCTCGACCCTTACATCAACGTCGACCCCGGGACCATGAGTCCGACGCAGCACGGCGAGGTCTTCGTCACCGATGACGGCGCCGAGACCGATCTCGACCTCGGCCATTACGAGCGCTTCACGGGCGTTGCCGCGCGGCGCACCGACAACATCACCACCGGACGCATCTATACCGATGTCATCGAGAAGGAGCGCCGCGGCGACTATCTCGGGGCGACCGTCCAAGTGATTCCGCACATCACGGACGCCATCAAGGAATTCATTCTCGCCGATGTCGGGCAGGAGGATTTCGTTCTCTGCGAAATCGGCGGCACCGTCGGCGATATCGAAAGCCTGCCCTTTCTCGAAGCCATTCGTCAGCTTGGCAACGAACTCGGCCGAGAGCGGACGCTGTACATTCACCTCACGCTAGTTCCCTACCTCAAGTCGGCCGGAGAGCTCAAGACCAAGCCAACCCAACATTCGGTGACCGAACTTCAGCGCGTCGGCATCCGGCCGGATATCATTCTCTGCCGGAGCGAGTGCGCACTGCCACCCGAGGAGTGCGCCAAGATCTCCCAGCTTTGCAACGTTCCCGCCGACAATGTCATCAGCGCCCCCGATATCGAGACGATCTACGAGGTTCCGATTTGTTATCACGACCAGGGTATGGACCGGCAACTGCTGCGCTATTTCGGGCTCGCCGATGACAAGCGCAAGCCCAATCTCAAGCGCTGGCGCCGGGTCGTCAAACGCATCAGGAAGCCGGAACGCGAAATCACGATCGCCGTCGTAGGCAAGTACACCAGCCTGATCGATTCGTACAAGTCGCTCGTCGAGGCGCTGGGCCACGGCGGTATCGCGAACAACGTTCGCGTCCGGCAGAAGTGGATCGACGCCGAAATATTCGAATCGGAGGACGCGGTACACCAGCTCGACGGTGCCGAGGGGATCCTGGTTCCGGGCGGCTTTGGCGAACGTGGCGCCGAGGGCAAGATCGCAGCTGCCAGATTCGCGCGCGAACGCCGCGTGCCCTATTTCGGGATATGCTTCGGAATGCAGATGGCCGTCATCGAAGCGGCGCGCAACCTCGCCGGCATCACGAGCGCGGGTTCGACCGAGTTCGGAGACTGCCCCGAGCCGGTGGTCGGGCTGCTGACGGAATGGTTGCACGGCGGTCAGGTCGAGCGCCGCGATCACGATACCGATCTCGGCGGCACCATGCGCCTCGGCGCCTACGAATGCGATCTTCAGCCGAAGACCCGCGTACGCAAGATCTATCGCAAGAAGAGAATCAGCGAACGCCACCGACATCGCTACGAGGTGAACATCAACTATCGCAAGCAACTGGAAAAGGTCGGTCTCTGTTTTTCCGGAATGTCGCCGGACGGCGTGCTTCCCGAGATCATCGAATTTCCGGAGCATCCCTGGTATGTCGGCGTGCAGTTTCATCCCGAACTCAAGTCGCGGCCGTTCGAACCGCACCCCTTGTTCGCTTCCTTCATCGGGGCAGCAATCGAGCAGTCGCACCTGGTCTAGACGGGGCGCGCAATGGAGCGAATACGTTTCGAGACCGGCGAATTCACCGTCGCCAACGACGCGCCGATGGCGCTGATCGCCGGGCCCTGCGCGCTGGAAAGCCGCGAACATGCGATGGAGATGTCAGCGGCGCTGACGGAAATCACCGCCCGGCTTGGCATCGGTCTGATCTACAAGACTTCCTTCGACAAGGCCAACAGGACCTCGACCGACAGCCCCCGCGGTCTCGGCCTCGACGAAAGCCTGCCCATCCTCGCGGAAATCCGCGAGGCCCGGGGCTGCCCGGTGCTGACGGATGTCCATCTTCCCGAGCAGTGTGCGCCGGTAGCGGAAGCCGTCGACGTGTTGCAAATCCCCGCTTTCCTGTGCCGCCAGACAGATCTCGTGGTCGCCGCAGCCCGCACCGGCAGGCCGCTCAACATCAAGAAAGGCCAGTTTCTCGCGCCATGGGACATGGGTCATGTCGCCGACAAGGCGCGGGCGGCGGGCAACGCCAAGGTCATGCTCTGCGAACGCGGCGTTTCGTTTGGCTACAACATGCTGGTTTCCGACATGCGCGCGCTTCCTGAGATGGCGCGAACCGGTTATCCCGTCGTGTTCGACGCCACCCACTCGGTGATGCTTCCCGGCGGCCGGGGCGCCGTGTCCGGCGGCCAGCGGGAGCATGTTCCCGTGCTCGCCCGCGCGGCCGTCGCCGTCGGCGTCGCGGCAATTTTCATGGAAACCCACCAGGACCCCGACAGGGCACCTTCCGACGGCCCCAACATGATCGTCCTGCGCGAACTGGCGGCAATCCTCGAGACGCTTGTCGAGCTCGACCGGCTGGCAAAGGCGCGCCCGCTCCGCATCTGAGCACAACGCCAGCGAGGCTGCGTTGCCGGACCGG
Organism: Alphaproteobacteria bacterium; assembly: GCA_964291215.2. Lineage (GTDB taxonomy): Bacteria > Pseudomonadota > Alphaproteobacteria > MPNO01 > UBA830 > JAJEBT01. Next base: position 225,883 of record OZ219790.1, read on the forward strand.
CAGACAGCCGCTAAGAGTCGGCATCCCGCTAAGAGTCGGCATCCATCGAACGGGACACCGCCGCCATGTCAGCCATCACCGATATCTTCGCCCGAGAGATTCTCGATTCGCGCGGCAATCCGACGGTCGAGGTCGAGGTTCGCCTCGAATCCGGCGCGTCCGGGCGGGCCGCTGTCCCATCCGGCGCTTCGACCGGAGCGCACGAAGCCGTCGAGCTCCGCGACGGAGACAGCGCACGCTACGGCGGGAAGGGCGTATTAAAGGCCGTCGCCAACATCAACAACGACCTGTTCGAGGCCCTGAACGGCCTTGAGGCGAGCGAGCAGATCCTGATCGACCGGACCATGATCCGGCTCGACGGCACGCCCAACAAGGGAGCGTTGGGCGCCAACGCAATTCTGGGTGTCAGCCTCGCCGTTGCCCGGGCCGCCGCCGCGGATACCGGCATCCCGCTCTACCGCCATGTCGGTGGCACCCAGGCGCATCTGCTGCCGGTACCGATGATGAATATCCTCAACGGCGGCGCCCATGCTGACAACACGGTCGATTTTCAGGAATTCATGGTCATGCCGACCGGCGCCGGCAGTATTGCCGAAGCCGTGCGCTGGGGTGCCGAAACATTCCATGCGCTGCGCGTGCGCCTCGCCGCCGGCGGACACAACACCAATGTCGGCGACGAAGGCGGCTTCGCGCCGGACCTCGGCCGCACCAGGGATGCACTCGATTTCATCATGGAGGCGATCGAACAGGCCGGGTTTCGGCCGGGCGGTGATATCCACCTCGCGCTGGACTCGGCAGCGACGGAATTCTTCCGTGACGGGCGCTATCACCTCGACGGCGAGGGACGGGTTCTTACTGCCGGGGAGATGGTGGACTACTACCGCGAACTCTCCGACGCCTACCCGATCGTCTCGATCGAGGACGGGCTGGCAGAGGATGACTGGGACGGCTGGGCGCAGCTGACCCTGGCACTGGGAGACCGCGTGCAGCTGGTCGGCGACGACCTGTTCGTTACCAACCAGAAGCGGCTGGCCGACGGCATTCGACGCGGCGTCGCCAACTCGATTCTCGTCAAGGTCAACCAGATCGGGACGCTGACCGAGACCCTGTCTGCCGTCGAAACAGCGCACAAGGCCTCCTACAGCGCCGTGATGTCGCACCGCTCGGGCGAGACCGAGGACACGACCATCGCGGACCTCGCGGTGGCAACCAACTGCGGACAGATCAAGACCGGCTCGCTGGCCCGTTCGGACCGAGTCGCCAAATACAATCAGCTGATCCGTATCGAACAAGAACTCGGCCCGGCCGCCCGCTACGCAGGATCCGGAATCCTGCGCGCAGGCGCGGCGGATGCTGCCGGCGCCGGCTGAGTTGTTGAAGGACCGGCCCGAACGGTGCGCTGTCTCGCTCAAAACCCGACAATGGCTGCGCCCGGCGCTTGACTTGAGCACGATCTGCACGTTTAATGTGTGCGGGCAACGAGCCCTAACCCGAACCCGCGTTGACGGCTGCAGAGCGGTGCGAGCCACCGCACCCGGCGGCTGGCATGTTTGCGCGCCACCACGACAGTTTCTTGGAGGAGCCCATGGCGACGACCACGGTGTCGATGACGGTAAACGGCAAGACGGTTTCTGCAGAAGCGGAAAACCGGACGCTTCTGGTCCAGTATCTGCGCGAGGGGCTCGGGCTGACCGGTACCCATGTCGGCTGTGACACCAGCCAGTGCGGTGCATGCACGGTCTACGTCAACGGCCTCCCGATCAAGTCATGCACGATACTGGCGCGCCAGGCCGAGAACGCTGACGTTACCACGATCGAGGGCCTCGCCGACGGCGACACGTTGCATCCGATGCAGGAAGCGTTCCGCGAGAACCACGCACTGCAGTGCGGCTTCTGCACCCCGGGCATGGTGATGAGCGCTATCGGCATGGTCGAACGCCACCCGGACAGTCTCGACGAGAAGACGGTGCGCCGCGAACTCGAGGGCAACTTCTGCCGCTGCACCGGCTATCACAACATCGTCAAGGCAATTCTCGCCGCGCATGAGGTCATGACCGCCTGACCGCCGGCCAGCCGCCGGTGCGCAGTCATCGCCGCGCCCCGGAACCGCCATACGCCAAGGGAAAGAGTTCAAGCCATGTACGACTTCAACTACAAGCGCGCTACATCCGTCGAAGATGCGACATCGAGCGCTTCCGCCGCCGAGGAAGGCAAGTTCGTGGCGGGCGGCATGACCTTGCTGCCGACCCTGAAGATGCGCCTCGCCAAGCCATCGGACCTTATCGATCTTGCCGATCTCGACGACCTCGTCGGCATCTCGGTCACCGCGACCGAGGTAACCATCGGCGCCATGACCCCGCACGCCGTGGTCAACGCGTCTTCCGAGGTTCAGTCGGCCATTCCCGCGCTTGCGAAGCTCGCCGGCCTGATTGGCGATCCCATGGTCCGCAACCGCGGTACCATCGGTGGTTCGATCTCCAACAACGATCCCGCTGCCGACTATCCCTCGGCAGTCGTTGGCCTCGGCGCGACTGTGCACACGACCAAGCGCAAGATTGTCGGCGACGACTTCTTCACCGGCCTGTTCGAGACGGCGCTTGAGGAGGACGAGCTGGTTACCAGTGTCGTCTTCCCGATCCCCGACAAGGCCGGCTACATGAAGTTTCCGAATCCAGCCTCTCGCTACGCCATCGTCGGCGCCTTCGTCAGCCAGGGCAGTCAGGGCGCACGCGCCGCAATCACTGGCGCCGGGCCCTGCGTGTTCCGTGTCCCCGAGATGGAAGCCGCGCTCGCCGAGAGTTTCACCCCCGAAGCCGTGGCGAACATCAAGATCACCGATGACGATCTCAACAGCGACATTCACGCCAGCGCCGAATACCGGGCTCATCTCGTCACCGTCATGGCCAAGCGCGCAGTCGCGGAGGCCGTCGGCTGAAGGTGGTGGAGGCCACTTCCCCGGCATCGGCTCCGGTTCCAATGGTGCCACAGTGTCCGCGACGGACCGGCGTGGGCCGTTCCGTGGGCCGCGATGGGCACACTTCCGGTTGAGCGCATGACAGAACACGACTCCTCCTCCGTCGACAATGTTGTCGAAATGCTGCGCTCCGCAAACTATGTTGCCGACCGATCGCTGGCCACGGCCCTGTTCCTGTCGCTCAGGCTTGGCCGACCCCTGTTCCTCGAGGGCGAGGCCGGGGTCGGCAAGACCGAGATCGGCAACGTGCTCTCGAGAACCCTGGGCCGCCGCCTGATCCGCCTGCAGTGCTACGAGGGGCTCGACGTGTCCTCGGCCGTTTACGAATGGAACTACGCGATGCAGATGATCGACATCCGCATTGCGGAGGCGACCGGCAAGCAGGATCGCGAGCAGATCGAAGACGGTATCTTTTCCGAGCGTTTCCTCATCAAGCGGCCGCTCCTGCAAGCCCTGAAGGAAGACTCTCCGGGTCGGCCACCCGTCCTGCTGATCGACGAGCTCGACCGCACCGACGAGCCGTTCGAAGCCTTCCTTCTCGAAGTGCTCTCCGACTTCCAGGTTACAATCCCCGAGATCGGCACGGTGCAGGCCGCCGAGCCGCCGGTGGTCGTGATCACCTCGAACCGGACGCGGGAGATTCACGATGCCATCAAGCGTCGGTGCTTCTATTTCTGGGTCGACTATCCGGATGCCGCCCGCGAGCTCGAGATCCTGAAGCTCAAGGTTCCCGACGCCGCCGAGGAACTTTCGCGCCAGGTGGTGGCCTTCGTCCAGCAGCTTCGGAGCCGGGAGCTTTTCAAGTTGCCCGGCGTCGCCGAGACCATCGACTGGACCAACGCGCTCCTTCAGCTCGACAAGATCGATCTCGATCCCGAGACCGTGAACTCCTCGCTAGGTGTGCTTCTCAAGTATCAGGACGACATCGAGAAGATCCGCGGCAGCGAGGCAGCGCGGATTCTCGACGAGGTGCGAACCGGCGTGGCGGCCGGCGCGTAGGCGCGGGCCGCGCGGCCATGGCAGAAATCCTCGACGCTTCGGCGCTACAGCGCCTGCCTGGTCTCCAGCTTCTCGACCAGCTCGAGGGCAACCGGCTCGCTCCGAACATCATGCATTTCGGACGCGTCCTGCGCGCCGCAGGCATGCCGGTCGGCCCCGGCAAGATCATCGACGCGACCAACGCGGTGGTTACCGTCGGGATCCGCAACCGCGGCGATTTCTACTGGGCCTTGCACGCTGTTTTCGTGAACCGTCAGGACCAGCACGAGCTCTTCGATCAGGCATTCCATATTTTCTGGAAGGACCCTCGACTCCTTGAGCGGATGATGGGCATTCTCCTGCCACAGATCGACGCCGGAGATGCGCCGCTCCCGGAGGAGCAGCCGATGCGCCGACTGCAGGACGCCTTCAACCCGCCCGCGGACGACCACCCGCATCGGGAAGAGGAGAAGGAGATCAGCGTTGACGCCGTGATGACGGCATCGCGCCGCGAGCTTCTGCAGTCGATGGATTTCGAAGAGATGACAGTCGACGAGATCGAGGCCGCGAAGCGGGCGATTTCCCGGATGCGGCTGCCGATATCCGAAGTACCCGTGCGCCGCCAGAGACCGAGCCGCCGGCGCGCCCGTATCGACATGCGCGCGACGCTTCGCGCCGCTCTCCGCTCCGGCGGCGCCTCCATTCCGTTGCGCTACCGGGAGCGTCGTACGCGGCCACCGCCCGTTGTTATCATGTGCGACATCTCCGGCTCGATGAGCCGATACACCCGCATGTTCCTGCACTTCATGCATGCGCTGACCAATGATCGCGACCGGGTCCACACGTTTCTGTTCGGCACCCGCCTGACCAATATCACGCGCCATCTGAGGAACCGCGACATCGATATCGCGCTTGAGCGGGTTACCGGCGCCGTCGAGGACTGGTCAGGCGGCACGCGGATCGGCGACAGCCTGCACGACTTCAACCGCTTCTGGTCGCGCCGCGTGCTCGGCCAGGGCGCCATCGTTCTCCTGATTTCCGATGGGCTGGACCGGAACGCCGGGCGCGGCCTCGGCAAGGAGGTCGAGCGGCTGCACCGCTCCTGCCGCCGCCTGGTATGGCTCAACCCCCTGCTGCGCTTCGAGGGCTTCGAGCCCCGGAGCCGCGGCATCCAGGCCATACTGCCATCCGTTGACGAATTTCGCCCAGTGCATAATCTTCAGAGCCTATCGGAACTCATCGAGGCCCTGAGCCGTCAGGCCGGGCCCAGAAAAGAGGGAGTGCAGGAATGGCTGACGGCGATCTAGGCAGCGTCTCCAGCGACGACAATGTCCTCGGCGAGGCCAGGGCATGGCTCGACGCGGGACGCAGCGTCGCGCTCGCTACCGTCGTGTCAACCTGGGGATCCTCGCCCCGGCCCACTGGGAGCCACCTCGCCGTCGACGGCAACGGCAAGATCGTCGGTTCGGTCTCCGGTGGCTGCATCGAGGGTGCCGTCGTCACCGAGGCCCTTGAAGTCATGAAGACCGGAAAGCCGAAGCTTCTCGAATACGGCGTGACCAACGAGCTTGCGTGGGAAGTCGGGCTGGCCTGCGGCGGCAGGATCCAGGTCTATGTCGAGAATCTCGAATGAAACGCAAAATCCTAGAAGCGCTTCTTGGCGACCAGGAGGCGAAGACCGCCGTCGCCCTCGTCACCGATCTCGATTCCGGGCTGCAGACCCTCGTCTATCACGACAATGCCGCAGGATCGGACGCCGGGAATGCCGACATCGTCGCGCGCGCGCGCGCAACGTTGCGCAAAGACCGCAGCAAGCTCCACGAAATCGAGAACCGCAGGATATTCGTGGAGGTCCAGAATCCGCCCAAGCGCCTGATCATCGTCGGCGCCGTCCACATTGCCCAGCCATTGTCGCGCATGGCGTCGGTCTCCGGCTATGACGTGACCGTCATCGACCCCCGCGCCTCGTTCGCCACTGACGAACGCTTCCCCGGAATTACGCTGAACTCCGACTGGCCGGACGATGCAATGCGCGCACTCGACCCCGACCGGCGTACCGCGGTGGTTACCCTGACCCACGATCCCAAGCTTGATGATCCCGGACTCGAGGTCGCGCTGCGTTCTCCGGCTTTCTACGTTGGCGCTCTCGGAAGCCGCAAGACCCATGGCGCACGGGTCGAGCGGCTGACCGCTGCCGGTTTTACCGAAACCGAGCTCGCGCGCATCCACGCGCCGGTGGGACTCGATATCGGCGCGGTATCGCCGGCGGAAATCGCCGTGGCAGTGCTCGCGCAGATCACCGATGTGCTTCATCGGAAGGCCGGAACCCCCGCTTGACGCCGATGCAATGGAATTCGGCGAAACACATCCACGGGATGCCCTCGGCAGCGTTCTCGCCCACACCGTTCATCTCGGAGACGGCGTCATCAGGAAGGGACGGGTCCTGGAGGCCGCGGACATCGCCCGGTTGGTGGCGGCCGGATACGATCGCATAACAGTCGCCAGACCTGGTCCCGATGACCTCGCCGAAAACGAGGCTGCCAGGATGGTCGCCGAAGGCCTTGCCCTGCGTGGGCTCGAGGCCTCGGATGCGACCACCGGCCGCGCCAACCTGCGGGCCCGGGCATCCGGCCTCCTCCTTGTGAACCCCTATCGGGTCCATCAGCTGAACCGAGTCCATGAAGCCGTCACCCTCGCGACTGCAGCGCCATGGGCCGTCCTTGAGCGCAGGAAGATCGCTGCCACCGTGAAGATCATCACCTTCGGCGTGCCGGAGCAGATCATCCGCAACTGGCTCGACATCGCCCGCCGCTACCCGCCGGCGGTGCGGCTCAAGCCGTTCCGCGCGCGCAAGGTGGCCCTGGTGCAGACAACCGTTCCGGGCCACAAGGAAGCCGTGCTCGACAAGGCGCGGCGGACCACTGAGGCGCGGCTTGAGCCGCTCGGCTCCGCGCTCGCCGAGGAACGGCGCTGCGCCCACGCAGCAGCGGACATCGCCGCCCACCTCGCCGAACTCGCCGAAGGTGGATGCGACATAGCGTTGGTGTTTGGCGCGTCGGCGATCGCCGACCGCCTCGATGTCGTGCCGCGGGCGGTCACGCTCGCCGGCGGCAGAATCGAGCATTTCGGAATGCCGGTTGACCCCGGCCATCTGACGCTTTTGGCGAGCCTCGGGTCGATGTCCGTGCTCGGCCTGCCCGGCTCGGCGCGTTCGCCTCGGCCGCACGGTTTCGACCGGATCCTTCAGAGGCTGGCCGCCGGCGTCCGCGTACGCCCCGACGACATCACGCGCATGGGTGTCGGCGGGCTGCTCAAGGAGGTCCCCGGCCGCCCTATGCCGCGCGACCCCGACCTCTTGCACCGCGGTGGCAAGCAACGCGTTGCGGGAGTTATCCTGGCGGCAGGTCAGTCGCGGCGCATGGGCCGCGTGAACAAGATGCTGGCCGAAGTCGACGGGAAGCCGATGATCGTCCACGCTGCGCGGGCGATGCTGGCAAGCCGCGCCAACCCCGTGGTCGTCGTGCTCGGCCATGAACCCGACGACGTGCGCCGCGCACTCCGGGGCATGAATATCCGCTTCGTCCACAACCCCGGGTTCGCGGCCGGGCTCAGTACCTCGCTGCGCGCCGGCCTCGAGGCGTTGCCCGCCGAGGCGGCAGGCGCGGTCATCGCGCTCGGCGACATGCCGCGCGTCGCAGCGGCCGACATCGACGCTCTCATCGATGCGTTCGAGCCCGACGAAGGCTCCACCATCTGCGTGCCAACCCACGACGGCAAGCGCGGCAACCCGGTGCTCTGGGCGCGCCGTTACTTCCTGGAGATGGCAGCGGTCTCTGGCGATGTCGGCGCACGGTCGCTGATCGGAGAGAACGCCGACCAGGTGCTCGAGGTACCGCGCGGCAATCCTGGCGTGCTTCTCGATCTCGACACGCCCAACGCCCTCCGCGCCCACGCAGAGCAGGAGGCCGGCAGCTGAGCCGTCGCGCGGCTAGGCGGCAAGCGCGCTCCGCCCAGCCTCGGTTTCGAGATAGCTTGCCGGCAGTTCGCGGAAATCGGTCATCAGTGATCCGAAACCCTCGACGATGTCCTCGAATCCATTGGCGCGCATGGCGTACCAATAGGTTGCGGTATTGATTGCAAGGACCGGCTTTTTCAGCCATTTTTCGGCTTCGCCGGCAAGTGCCGCCATGGCCAGATTGGTACCGACCTGGACGATGGCCTCGGGGTCGTGCTCGTTGAGCTCGATCAGCCCTTCGCGTAACTCGCTTTCGGTCACCTGCGCGATGTTCGCCGGACTGTCGCACTTGAGGCCCTTGATCGCGACGACCTCGAAACCGCAATCTTCGAAGAACTTCTGGACGTTGCGGTCGCCGACCGGCCAGTAGGGCGTGAGAACGCAGATTCGGCGGATGTCGCCGTAACACCGAAGCGCCGCCTGACAGGCGTCCGAGCCCATCGCAACGCCGCGCCCCGCCAACTCCTTGACGCGTTCACGGAGTTCGATGGACTGGGCGAGCCCGTCCCAGAAGGTCTCGGCCGACATGCCCATCACGATGTAGTCCGGGTTGCAGGTGATGACGCGCAGGATCGCATTGTCGAACTCGCTGCGGATGTTGTTCATCAGCGCGTTGAATTCCTCGTCCGAATTCACGGGATCATCGGGGATCCAGATGCGTACGGTATGATTGGTCACGCCGCGCGGACGCATGTCGTCGAATTCGGGCTGCACGGCGGTGTTGGTGGAAGGTACGATGACAGCCCAGTTGGCCCTGTATCCGAGGGAATCGGTCATTTCTCGCCTTCTCCCTTGTCGCGGCCCGAACGTATGCGCGCCTGACCCGGCGCCAGTTTCTCAAGCTCGTCGAGAACCTCTTCGAGCGACATCACGTCGCCGTATTTCTGGTCGATGTCGAAGAGATTGGCCTCGTGTGGGCCGGCAGCCCGGTCGCCCGAGCATTCGCGCGGTACAATCGGCCTGAAACCGTTCGACATCGCGTCGACAACAGTAGCCCGCACGCAACCGGATGTCGTGCAACCGGTGACGATCGCGGTGTCGACGCCGCGGCGCGCCAACCACGCGGCAAGGTCGGTATGAGCAAAACCCGACGGGTAGTGCTTCGCGATGATCCTTTCGCCCTCGCGCGGCGCCAGCTCGTCGACGACTTCGGTCTCGCGGGACCCCGGCTTCAGCTTCGCAAGCCCCGGAGACTTGAGGTTGAAGATTCCATCGTCGCTGCCGTCCTCGGCATAGACATGGGTCGTGTAGACGACGGGAAGGTCCATGTGGCGGGCAACATCGAGAAGTTCCGCGGTGCGGTCTATCGCCTCACCGATATTGCCGCCGCCAAACTGGTCGGGATCGTTGAATCCGTTGATGAAGTCGATGATCAGGAGAGCGGGTGATGTCCCGAAGCCGACACGGCCCCCGAAACCCTGGCGCTCGTAGACGGCGACATCCTCCCACTCGTGCGGTCCGTCGGTCATATAACTTTCCTTCTTACGGCGCGGGCAGGATCGTCCACGGCCGACGTTATTCTATCGGCTCGGTCATGGATGGCAATTCGCTCGCGGCCTCACCCGAGGATCTCGGCGATGATCTGGCGGAACTCTTCGCGCGTCGGCACCACCGGAGCGGCGAGATTGAAGTGGCTGGCAAGCGCGTTCTCGCTCATCTCTCCGAGATCGTTCCCCCCGTAACCCATCTCGCGGAGCGATGCCGGAAGGCCGAGCCGGTTGTTAATTTCCTCGATGCCTGCGGCGACATCGGGTTTTCCGGCAAGGCCCATGGCCGCCGCGATCTCGGTCAGCCGCGGCGCAAGGTGCGGCTCGTAGAAGCGGACGACCGCGGGCACACTCGCGGTGACGAGCATGCCGTGGTGGAGGTCGGCGTCGCCGAAGGTGTTGGCCAGGGCGTGCACGGGGCCAAGCCCCTTGTAGATCGCGAACCCGCCCTGGAGCGCTGCCATCGCCATGTGCCAGCGCGCCTCCCGGTCCGAACCGTTCCTGACCGCCCGCTCGACATGGGCGACGACGCGCCGGATCCCGTCGAGGGCGACGACGGCGCCCGGAGGATCGTCCTTCTTCGAGACATAGGCCTCCAGGCAGTGGCCGAAGGCATCCATGCCAGTCGCCGCGGTGAGCAGCGGCGGCAAGGTCAGCGTCAACTCGGGATCGCAGATCGCGGCGTCCGGCTTGATGTGCAGCGAGCGCAGTCCCAGCGCCCGCGTCTCGGGATCGGGATGGATACCGCCACCCATCGTAATTTCCGCGCCAGTGCCGGCCGTGGTCGGTACCGTCACCAGCGGCGCCACTGCGGTGCTGATTCGCGCCGGATCCCGCAGATAGTCGAATAGCGGGCCCGGATGCGTTGCTGCGACACGCACCCCCTTGCCCGCATCCATCACCGAGCCACCGCCGACGGCAACGACCCCGTCGCAGCCGTGCTCCCGATAGGCCTCGGCTGCCGCTTCGACGCCTGCGACCGTCGGGTTGGGCGGAATCCCGTCGAATACGATCCTCTCCATGCCGGACGGCAGCGCGTCAAGCGCCCTGGCCAGAACGCCATGCTCAACGAGCCCCTCGTCGGTAAGCATCAACGGTCGGCCCACGCCGAGGGTGGCAAGTTCCGCGCCGATGGCACGGATGGCGCCGAACTCGAACCGGACCCTTGGAAGCCCGAGAAGTTCAACCATCTGCCCTTTCCTCGCTTCCTAGTATGACAGGGCGCCGTTCTCCGGGATTACGGAGACCGAAATAGAAGCATAGCACGGACCAGCTCCGCGGCGGCGACCGTTTCCGGCGCCTGCTGTTGTCGGTTGGGTAAAACGGCGGGATTTTGGCGATTCGCCGCGCTTTTCAGGACCGTGTTTCTTTGCTGTTGTCAGGTCCTGTTGTCGCGGTTTCAGTGTTTGTCTGTTTGTCTCTGTGAACCCCGCTCGTTTTCTTCCCTGTTGTCGTTTCGGTCCGGTTCCGGTTTTTCTGCCGGCATGTGATCCGGGCTCCTGAGGGTTGTCGGGAGGGTTCTGGTGTTTCGCGGGATCGTCTGCCTTCCCTGCCGCCCGGGTCCTGTTGTCCGGGCCCGGGGCGCCCTCGCAACGCCAGCACGAACAGATCAGCCTCGCCGCAAGGAGCCTTCCCAACGTCAGGACCATCGTCCTCGCGCAGGACCACGGCGAGGCCGGAGAACGTCAGGCCGAAACCCTCCGCACAAGGCTGAAGGTCCCCCTCGCGTCACGCTCCACAGACGCCGACCGCCAGAAAACGAAGACCGCGCGGCCTCTCGTCAACGCCGCATGTCTTCGTGCCCGTGTTCGCCCAATCCACACACCGCTCAAAAGCGCGGTTCTCCGCCGAAATCCCGCCGTTCTGAATCGCCGCCGACACCTGCCCCGCCGTCGGGCGCCCCCCGCCGCCACCGTGATCTCATGCTGATTCGGAGACGCGAAATCCGAATGCGTTGGATCTCGCGTCATCACAGATCGCCTCCTTGATCGCAATTTTCGTGCCGAGAAGGCCCCGTCGAGCCTTGGCGGCACGATTGCAGCGCGACGCAAACTGAAAAAATCTCGCCAGTCGTCGCTGGATTAGCAGCGTCGGATCACCGTGCCCGGCCGCAGCCGCCAATGGCAACGTCTCTTTCCAGGTGCTATTCTCACCGCACCCGATGCATGCATCCGGTCGGCGGACATGGCTGCTTCAGACCCCGCATGTCTGGAGGCGTCGCGGTGGACCGGCTCGCGGCGGCCGCCGACAGGGACGGATCGTGCAGAGATGAGCGACGGAAACACCCTTATCAGGATCGAGAATGTCGGAAAGACCTTCGTCGGCCAGGACGGGGAACGGATCATTGCGCTCGATAACACGGATCTCGGCATAGGGCACGGTGAGTTCCTCTCCATCGTCGGCCCCAGCGGATGCGGCAAGAGCACGCTTCTTTCGCTGGTCGCCGGCCTCCTCGAAACCACGACCGGCGCGGTACGGATCGGCGGCACTACGGTTTCGGGGCCCTATACCGACATCGGCTTCGCATTCCAGAGCGACCTGCTGGTTGACTGGCGGACGGTTCTCGGAAACGTAATGCTGCAATGCGACATGCGCGGACTGGCGCGTCGCGACCACGAACCGCGGGCGCGCGAACTGATCGCCTCGGTTGGACTGGAGGGATTCGAGGACAAGCGCCCGTTCGAGCTTTCCGGCGGCATGCGCCAGCGCGTCGCCCTGTGCCGTGCCCTGCTCCTCGATCCGCCGGTGCTACTGATGGACGAGCCGTTCGGGGCACTTGACGCGCTGACCAGGGAACAGATGCAGGTCGATCTCCTCGCGATGTGGCAGGAAACCAGCAAGACCGTGCTGTTCGTCACGCACAGCATCAGCGAAGCCGTCTTTCTTTCCGACAGGATCGTCGTAATGACGCCGAGGCCCGGCAGGGTGTGCGAGATTATTGACGTCGATCTCGAGAGGCCGCGGGATTTCACGATACGCGACACCGCCAGCTTCGGTGCCATCGTGCACCGCACCCGGCTTCTGTTCCAGGAAATGGGTGTCATTCACAAATAGGCGCGAAGACCATGGCCACAACCGAAACGCAGACAACCGCAACCGACCAGAAACCCCGCCGGGCGAGGCGGCGCTGGCACATCGACGCGTTCTGGATGCTGCTTTCGCTCCTCATGATCCTTGGAATCTGGGAGGCGCTGGTTGCGGTCTTCTCGCTTCCCGCGCACCTGCTCCCGCGGCCCTGGGCGGTGGTGATCTCGGCGCTCACCAGCTGGAACGAGATTGCAAACCATTCGTGGGACACGATCATCGCCGTGCTCGCCGGCTACGTGCTTGCGATCGCCGTCGCGATACCAACCGCGATCGTGATCGTGCTTTCGCCCCAAGCCGAACGTCTACTCTACCCCCCGCTCGTCGCCACCCAGAGCATCCCCAAGATCGCACTGGCGCCGCTCTTCATCGTCTGGTTCGGTTTCGGCATCGAGACCAAGGTCTCGGTCGCCTTCCTGATCTGTTTCTTCCCCATCGTGGTCGACACGATCGTCGGACTCCGCAGCATCGATCCGGCGCTTATCCAGCTGGCCCGCTCGATGGGCGCGCCGCCGCGACGGATCTTCCTCAGCCTGCGTCTGCCAGGCGCGCTGCCCAGCATCTTCGGCGGCCTCAAGGTCGCTTCGGCGCTGGCCGTGGTCGGAGCACTGACCGGCGAATACATCGCCTCGGATTCGGGGCTCGGCTACATACTTCTTAGTGCCTCGGGGGAGATGAACACGCCGCTCCTGTTCGGCGTCCTGATTGTGCTGTCAATTCTTGCCATGCTATTCTTCTATGCGATAGAGATACTGGAGAAGTTCCTGATCCCGTGGCACGTCTCCCAGCGCGGCCACATTCAGTAGCCGGACCACGTGCGGCTGGGGGCGACACTCCGGCGAACAGCCCTGGCAAGCGGTGGGGCGAAAAACAGGGAGCAAGACAATGATCAGAACCGCAACCATCGCGGCAGCCGCAGCAGCAGCGCTGCTGACAACGACATCGGCCCGGGCGGCGGATGATGTCACCCTCCGCCTTGATTGGGTGCTCGGCGGCTACCACGCCGTCTGGCACTATGCCAAGGCCAAGGGTGTGTTCGCGAAGAACGGCATCAATATCACGCTCAGCGAGGGCCGCGGCTCGATGACGACATCGCAGACCGTCGGCAACCAGTCTGACGAATTTGGCACCGCGGACGGCGGCGCCATGATGGTGCTCCGATCCAAGGGCCTCAAGACCAAGATGGTTGCCGGCTACCTGCGCACCGGCCCGAGCGCCCTGATCTTCCCCAAGTCCAAGGGCTGGAAGAGCTGGAAGGACGTGAACAACGCAAAGATCGCCGATTCGGCGGGCGGCAGCACGATCTACCTGTTCAAGGCGGTCGAGAAGGCGGTCGGCATCGGCGGCAACAAGATCATTCTCGTAGCACCGCCCGCCAAGGTCAGCTCCGTACTTTCGGGCAAGGTCGACGGCACCAACTCCTTTGGCTTCCTGCAGGTGCCAATCATGGAATCAAAGGGTACCCCTGCGGCCTATCTGAGCTTCGCCGACGCTGGAATCAATGTTCCGGGCCTCGCGCTGATCACGCACGAAAACATGATCCGCGACAAGAAGGATCTCGTCGGCCGCATGGTCGCCTCGACCCAGGAAGCGCTCAGGATCGTGCAAGAGGATCCGGAAGGCGCGATCGACGCGCTCCGGAAGGTCAAGCCGACCCTCGACCGCAAGATTCACCTCGCGATCCTGAAGTCCTCATTCGCGCTCTATCACAGCAAGGCGAGCGCCGGAAAACCGCTGGGCTGGATACCGCCGGCCGACATCGAAACGGCACAGAACCTGCTGGTCGAGTACGAGCAGATCAAGGCCAAGGCGCCCGTCGGGGACTACTTCACGAACGCCTTCATCCGTTGAAGCCCGCCGCCATGGCGACGAGCGTCGCGCGGCATCCGAGACCGCCCGAATTCGAGGGTATGCCGGTCGAGGAGATTGCCGACCGTCAGATTGCGCACTTCAAGGACCGCAAGCCCGACTGGGCAGCTTTTGCCGACGCGCTGATCGACGGCTACCGGCGCGCGCAGCACAGGTTCATCGGCAACACCAGCGGCAAGCGCGACGACGGCGTGATCGCCGCCGCCGCGTTCACGCTGAGCATCATGTACGTGCCGCCCGGTGAGGGTAACGCACCGCACACCCATGAGGCCGAGGAAGTGTTCTTCGTTCTTCAAGGGCACCTGACGGTGTTCTTCGAAGACGAGGACGGGTGCCGCGTCGAGCGCCATCTCGGCCCGTGGGATTGCGTGTCATGCCCGGCCGGTGTGATCCACGGCTACAGCAACGACAGCGTGGAGCCGGTCTACATGCAGGTCATGCTCGGCACCGGGCAGAAGCCGGACCTGATGGGGTACGCGGAAGAAGGGCTCTACCGCAAGCGCGACGCTCACCTGAAGGGATAGTAGCGGCCAGCAGCCGGCGAAGCATTCAGTTGAAGCTCAGCCCGCCATCGGGCTCGAAGATCTGGCCGGTGATATAGCGCGCCTCTTCGGAGCAGAGGAAGAGCATCGGCTTGGCCAGATCCTCGATCGTGGTCAGCCGCGGCAGGCACTGCTGCTTGCGGAACATTTCGAAGACCTCGTCGGGTGCCGACGGCCTCGGCACCTCGGTCCTGATGATTCCAGGCCAGAACGTGTTGACTGTGATGTTCCAGGGGCCGAGTTCGCGCGCCATCGAGCGCGTCATTCCGATCATGGCTGATTTCGACGTGATGTAGTGGAGGTAGTTGGCGGAGCCGAGCGCGACCGTTCCCGAGGTCACGTTGACAATACGGCCGTGGTTGTTGTCCTGCATTGCCGGCACCACGGCGCGCGCGCAGTAGAAGGCGCCGGTAACGTTCACCCGCATGGCCCGGTCCCACTCGTCGAGCGGCAATTCCCAGAAGGGCGCCATCGTGATACGCGAGAACAGCGCGGCGTTGTTGATCAGCACGTCGATCCGCCCGGCTGCAGAAAGCGCTGCGTCGACCATTGCGGCCACCGACGACATGTCCGAGACGTCGGTCTCGAACGCGTGGGCTTTGCCGCCGGCGTCTTCGATCGCCTGCCTGACGGCATGGCCTTTCGCGCCGTCGATCTCGGCGATGACCGGGATTGCCCCCTGTGCGGCGAAGTGATGGGCGTAGCCGCGGCCTATGCCCTGCCCGGCCCCGGTAATCACCACTACCCGGTCCCTGAGGCTGTCGTAGCGAGCAGTAACGGTTACATTCTGCATCATCGTTCCTCACCCCTTGCGTATCGCACCGGCACACGGCAACCCGCGAGTCCGAAGACGACCTAATCCGCTCGCCTCGCAATGTGCGAGGCGAGCGGATAGGGTACCAGCCCCATCGCAGAAAAACAGGATCCCGAGCCATGGCACCGGACACGGGCACCAGCTATCCCTAGATTGGCGGCAGGGTAGACGAACTTACCGAAGCCCGCGTGGCAGACCTTCGTTCGCCGTGGAACGGCGAACTCGTGGCGCGAGTTGCCATGGCAGACACCGCAACCATCGACTGCGCCGTCAAGACCGCGCACGCTGCCTTCACGGCGAAACTCGACGCCACCGCCGCCCGACGAGCGGACTGGCTCCGTGCCGCAGCCGACGAACTCGCGGGCGCGAAGGACGAGATCGCCGACATCACCATGCGCACGCTCGGCAAGCCGCGCCGTGCCTGCGGCTTCGAGGTCTCAAGATCGGTCGCGTTTCCGCGGCTGTGCGCGGAAGAACTGCTGCGCATGGACGGCGAGGTCCTGGCGCTCGATGCACTGCCGATGGGCGCCGGGCGATTCGGTTTCACGCGGCGTCATCCACACGGCGTCATCGCCGCCTTCACGCCCTTCAACGCGCCCTCGAACCTCCTGATGCAGAAGCTCGCACCGGCAATCGCGATGGGCAACGCGGTGATCATCAAGCCGGCCTTTGAGGGCGTGGGCGAAGCGCTCCTCATAGCCGAGTGCTTCAGCCGGGCCCGCGTGCCGGACGGGCTTGTCAACGTCGTTTCCTGCCGGCGCGACGTTACCGGCCACCTTGTAGCGCACCCCGATGTCGCACTGGTAACGCTCACGGGCGGGACCGCGGCCGGCCACGCGCTCGCCCGCGCCGCCGGCGCCAAGCCCTTTGTCGGCAAACTCGGCGGCAACTCGGCGAACATAGTCTGCGCTGACGCAGACCTCGAGGATGCTACGAAACGCATTGTGCCGTCGGCCTTCGAGGCAAGCGGACAGCAATGCATCTCGGCGCAACGCGTGATCGTGGAACGGACAGCGCTCGACGAATTTCTGGGCCATTTCGTCGCCGCGGCGAAGGCGCTCAGGGTCGGCGACCCGACCCTGCCCGAAACTGACCTAGTAGTCCACCGGCATTGTATTGATGGTTTTTTGTGGGTAGTATTTTCGTGTCGGCGTTCGTTGGAATCTGGACAGTGCCGATATCCACACGGGCAAGATGCCGAACAGGCAGGCAGCGCCATGCGCAGGTCCGGACAACGGGAGCGGCGCAATGACAGGAGCAGCGCATATGACCAACTCTCTGGGCAGGAAGCTCTACCGCGTGACCCTTTCAGCGCAGGAGCGCCGGGATCTGAAGGCAATCGTCGACGGCACCGGGGCTGCCTGGCGCCGGGCACAGGTCCTGATGCTGAGGGGGCGCTTGTCGATGCCGACATTGCGCAAGGGCTGGGCATCGGCACGGCGACGGTCGAACGCTTGCGCAAGCGCTGCGTCCTGGAGGGGCTGGAGGCCGCCCTCAGCCGCAAGGAGCAGGTGAACCGTCGGCCAAAACGGGGGCGATGGAGGCGAAGCTGGTCGCCCTGTTCGTCCCCGCCCGAGGGCTGTGCCCGCTGCTCGTCGGCCGTCTGGTGGAGATCGTCGAGCGCATTTCGGAAGAGACGGTCAGGAAGACGCTCAAAAAAAAAGAGATCAAGCCGTGGCTGAAGCAGTACTGGTGCATTCCACCGCACCGGAGCGCACAGTTCGTGGCGGTGGATGTGCTTGACATTTATCAGCGGGACTTTGCCAGGGACGAGGTGCTGAGACCAGCCGGCAGCAGACGAAGGAGACCCGCATCCCCCGGTCAGCCGGAGGTGGTCGACTATGAATATGAGCGCAACGGCACGGCCAAGCTCTTCCTGGCCTTTGCGCCCAACGAAAACTGGCGCACGGTGAAAGTCACCGACCGCCGCGGGACTGGGCACACTTCATCCGGGAGCTTGCCGACATCCATTTCCCCGACAGGAAGATCGTGCTGGACAATCTGAACACGCACAATCCCTCATCGCTGTATGAAGCCTTCGAGCCCGAGGAGGCGGGTGCGAAAGCGGTTCGAGTTTCGCTACACGCCGAAGCACGGGATCTGGCTCAACATGGCCGAAATCGAGATCGGTGCGCTGTCGCGGCAGTGTCTTCGACGACGCATTCCCGACCGTGACACCATGCTGCGGGAGACGGCAGCATGGGTGGAACGGCGCAATGCGACCAATGTCACTGTCGACTGGCGTTTCACGACGAAGGATGCCCGGACGAAACTGAAGTCACTATATCCGGCAATTCAATAATGTTAGACTACTAGGCTGTGTACCCAAATGTTGACATTTTGCATGATCTGCCTTATTCCTGCTGAAAGCGATTCACAAGGAGAGTGAAGGATGAGCGGCGACCGACACGACATGAGCGACGCGGAGTAGGAGGTTCTCCGCTCGGTGCTTCCTGACAAGCACCAGGGCCCGGAGCGGGTGCATGTGACCGGAGGAACGGGATATTCTTCGTGCTTCGCACCGATACGCCGTGGCGCGACCTGCGCTACGGTCCGTCTGCTTCAACCGGTGGAGCAAGAACGGCACCTGGGCGTCGATCATGGAGAAGCTTCAAAGGCTCACGCGCGGCGATGACGGGAGTGACGATGGCAAGCTCGGCTCGGTTCATCTGCGCATGGTGGACTCATCGTCGGTGCGCGTTCACAAGCACGGTGCTAGGGTGTCCCGGGACGACGGGCCTTCACAGATCGGACTGAGCCGTGGCGGACGAACGACGAAGATCCATCTTGGCGAGAACGAGAGGGTGAAGACCGTGTTCCTGACCCCGGGCCAAGCGGCCGACTGCGCGCAGGCGTTTCTCGCCGACCTCGGGCGAGACGGTGGTCGGCGACAAGGCCTACGACACCGACGCCATCTGATCGAGACGGCAGGAGCAACCGCGGTCATGAAATCCAACCGGACATCGCCACGGCCGCTCGACCGCGAGATCTACAGGATGCGCAACCTGGTCGAGCGGTTCTTCGGCAAGATCAAAGAGTTCCGACGGACCCGTTATGACAAGGAACTTCCTCTCCGCCGTGCAACTGGCTGCCAGCCGATTCTTGCTCCGCAGAATCGCAAACCAATTATTTGAGTCCACAGCCTAACAGGGCAATTTAGACATGAATGCACAGTTGGCTATCCCCAAGTCCGAACTGGCTAATTTCTGCCAAGAGAACGGCATCCGACGTCTGGCAATTTTCGGCTCGGCGTTACGGGCAGACTTCGGCCCCGAGAGCGATATTGACTTACTGGTCGAGTTTGCACCAGGTCGCGCACCCGGCCTGTTGGGCATAGCCGGCATGGAGACCGAGTTGTCGTGTCTGTTCGGCGGCCGCAAGGTGGACCTGAGAACTCCGGAAGATCTCAGCCGGTATTTCCGCCAGGAAGTCCTCGACACGGCGGAAGTCCAATATGCGCAAGGATGACGAATCCGATTGCTGCACATGCTAGACGCCGCGCGAGAAGCGGTGTCCTTCGCTGAAGGGCAGACGCGCGGCGACCTCGACAATGATCGCCAGCTGGTCCTTGCGCTGGTCAAAGATGTCGAGATCGTCGGCGAGGCAGCAGCCCAGGTTACCATGTCCACACGCCAACATTTTCCGGAAATACCGTGGGAGCAGATCGTCGGAATGCGTAATCGACTCGTTCATGCATATTTCGACATCAACCTCGATATCGTCTGGAGAACGGTACAGGGAGACTTGCCGGAACTGATCTCTCTGCTCGAACCGGTCATTCTGTTTGAGCGCGGCCCGACACCGGAATCGGATTAGTAACGCGCGCGCCCATCGATTGTCTGATCGTCAATTCTTCCTACGAGGAGCCAATAAATAATATTATGTGAGGGTAACTGCTCACCCCCTGGTTCCGGCTTGATGTCGGGGTAGAGTAACGAACGGGTTTTCGTGGAGATTTGACACTGCAGGCCGATTCGTTTAGTGGTGGTAATCGAGAACGACGGGGACCGCCAGTGGGCTACTTTGGATCGAAGGCGACGAGCGGGCTGTGCCAGCTGCTTCCGGGGCTCCAGCCCCCGCATGATCTGTATGTGGAAACGCATCTCGGAGGCGGCGCGCTGATGAAGCGCAAGGCCGGGTGATGGCGACGGGCGGCGCGCGAGGAGTTCGAAGCGGCCAAGACCGCGGCGCTGCCGGCAAGGTGGCGGAAGAGGCCGTCATCCGCGTCCTCGTCATCCTGCTCGACATCATCATCGTCGTCCTTCTGGAGAAGACCACGCACGAACCGGAACTCCGGTTTGCCGCCGTCACAGACGGACAAGAGCGTGCCGGGAGCAACGGCAAGGGCCCGAAGCCGAACCAGCATATGGGCGACAACCTGCGCAAGACCATCGTCGAGGAGACGGTCGCGGCCTGCGACGCCTGCGGCGCTGACGGCCCCGTCGATCGGGAGCGCCGCACGACATCGTGTTCGAGGTCGCGCCGCGCCGAGATCAAGGAATGCCCGAAGTGCAAGGGCCGGTTCCCCGACAACATCCCGTGCAGTACGGCATTCAGGCCCTCGTCATCAACCTGCTGGTCGCCCAGATGCTGTCCCTGCGCCGTGCCGTCGCGTTCGTGCAGGCGATCTCCGGCATCGAGCTCTCCGAGGCAACCTGCCTCAGCTATGCTTTCACGATGCGTCATGGGAGGAGGCCGCCGTGGCGCACCTCCTGCAACGCCCGATGTCGACGATTTCGGATCAACAGTAAGTGGCTTCATGTCGTGGGACCCTGACGTGCAAGTTCCCGCACCGCAAGCGCGGGCAAGAGATCGGCCCGTGCTACAAGGGCGTCCTGGGCCACGACTGCTGGGCCTCGTACATGGGCCAGTGTAGCCACCAGCTGTGCGGCAGCCACCTGCTGCGCGAACTGACCTTTGTCGTCGAGGCTACCGCGCGACTGATGAAGAGCCTGCTCCCTGCCACAAGGTCAACAAGAGCGCATCCAAGACCCTGAACGACGCCGGGCGCAAGCGCTACCGCACTATCCTCACTCAGGGCGCCAGGGAACTGCCCGACATCCCGCCGCCGACGAAAGGAAAACGTGGACGCAAGTCCGACGCGCACAACCTGCACGAACGTCTCGTGAAACACGAAAACCTGCGCTTCATAGACAACCCCGACGTCAGCTTCACCAACAATGCCGGAGAACAGAAGATCAGGATGGCAAAGCTCAAGGTGTCCGGATGCTTCCGCTCCACGCAAAAGCATGGTGCCGGGGCTCAAGCTACCTCACCTCCATGGCCGCACTTGGCTACAATCATCACGTCGCAACCCAGATCGCCCTCGACGGAAAAGCCGCAGACATCATCAACGAGCACTACGACCAATCAGAACCCAACTAGGGGTGAGTAGATACATGTGAGGTACTGTAACTTGATGTCTGGAAATTTGTCTGAGGTTTGCGCTTTGAGGCGTTTCACTGGGGGGGGGGGGGGCTAGCCCCCCAGTGAAACGCGGCGCCATCGTGCTATCCCATGGAGTTGGAAAACATTCATGGAGGAAGCGAATGGACCTACGACACACTACTGTTATGTCAGCAATGATATGTCGTACATTTGGTGCTAGACTGTCCGTCCATTCGGGATGGAGGTCGAAGTATGAAACGCTACGTGGTGACCCTGGACGAACGGGCAGAACTTTCGGAGATCAAGGGCTCGCACCTGTCGCAAAAGGTAATCAACGCCCTGCTTAACTGCGACGAGGGCGCGTTCAATGAATGCCAGATGACCGGGAAGGTCATTGCCGAGATTCTGCGCATCAGCATGCGCAAAGTAGACCGAGTGAAAAAGCGTTTCGTTGAAGAGGGGCTGGAGGCGGCATTGGGTGGCCGGCAAGGACGCCGTCCTACCTATATGCGAAAAGCCGACGGCGTCTTCGAGGCGCGCTTGGTGGCCCTGAGTTGTGGTGAACCGCCTGAGGGTTACGCGCAATGGTCGTTGCGGCTGCTGGCCGACCGCGTTGTCGAGCTTGGTTACATTGATACCGTGTCACACGAGACGGTGCGGCGTGTTCTAAAAAAACTGCCTCAAGCCATGGCAGCGGGTGGGTGATTCCTCCTCAAGGGAACGCCGACTTCGCCGCAGCGAAGGTGCTCGATCGCCGCCCCGCCGCCTTCCCCGTGGTCTGCATGGACGAAACGCCCCGACCGGCGAGACACGGCAACCGATCGCCATGGCGCCGGGACGGGCGTAACGACTACGAGTATCGACGTTGCGGTACCTGCAACGTCTTCATGGACCCCCTAGCCGGCAAGCGCATGACTAAGGTAACCGAGCGCAAGATCGACTGGGCGCAGTTCCAGGCCGACATCGCCGAGCGCTACCAAGATGCTACCACCATCCCCCTGGTGATGGACAATCTCAACACTCATCGGCTCGGCGCCTTCTACGAGGCCTACCCGCCGGACGAGGCCAAGGCCCTGTGGGACCGCTTCGAGTTCGTCTACACCCCCAAGCACGGCAGTTGGCTGAACGTGATCGAACTCAACGTCATGATCCGCCTGAACCGCCGCATCGACCGAGGTGTTACGCCGGGAAGTTGCCGCTTGGCAGGCGACCGCATTCAGGCCAAGGTGGATTGGCAGTTCACCACCGACGATGCCCGCGTGAAACTCAAACGCCTTTATCCGACATTTTATGAATGACAAGACACTACGACGATCGGAACTGTTTTGGAACATCTGATCGCAAACGGAGCAACGGATCTGGGGCGGGTCTTTGGCCAGCTCTTCGAGCTTGCGATGCAAATCGAGCGCGAGCAGTACTTGAAAGCGGGCCACCGGACACCGGAGCGACAGGGCTATGCCAACGGCTACAAGCGGATCGACACCCCCACTGTTGCCGTTCAGGTGCCAAACGGTCACGGGGACGATCCCCCCCCCCCCCAGTCGCTTGAACGCGGCCAGCGATCTTCTCGCGCCGTGGCCGTAGCCGAGATGTACATCAAGGGTGTTTCCACGCGGCAGGATGTAATGCGCGAGTTCGGGAGCCTGTCCTCTTCTCAGGTCAGCCGGGCCACCAGGGTGCTCGACGAAGAACTCGCCGCGCAACCGGCCCCTGATGAACTACCTGATCCTGGATGCGCGCTACGAAAAAGCCCGCCATGACGGCGTTGTGCGCGATGTTGCAGTGCTCTCGGCCATCGGAATAGGGGCTGCAGGCACGTTCTGGGGCTCTCTGTGGCGCTCTCCGAGGCCGAGGTCCATTGGAGAGCCTTCCTGGAAAGCTTGCTAGCCCTGCATGGTACGACCTTCATCGTCTCGGATGCCGGGCTGAAAGCGGCACGACGCGCGGTGCTGGGCGCGGCGACGTGGCAGCGCTGCCAGTTCCACTTGGCGCAAAACGCCGTGCACCGAACAACGACATCAGGAAACGTATTGGAAAACAGCTCGGAGCCACGCCTCCTCACTCCAAACCGCCGAGGCTGAACTGGGCGCCCTCGTGGCCAGCGACAAGCATCCAGGCTTCCTGGCTGGAAAAGAATGCGCCCGAGGGGCTCGCTGTCTTCACCTTGCCCGATGCTCACCGCAAGCGTATGCGAACCTCGAACGGCATCGAGCGACCGATCCAGCAAGAACTCAAGCGGCGCACCTCCAAAGTCAGGGTCTTTCCGAACCTCGCCTCGTTGGAGCGCCTCTCAACCGCGGTCCTCATCGACGAAAAATGGGAAACCGAAACCAAGGCATACATCAAATGGGAACAGCTCGATGACTGAGAGCTTCACGACAATTTCCAGACATCAGGTTGCGTAATCGTCGAATGTCCTGCCCGCCCCGCGAGATCGCCTTGGCAAACCGTCCAAACTCGACGATTGTCCGGGTGAAGGGTGAGACCAAAGCGGCCTCTCCCGAACGTCGCGAAGGTATGTCTCCGCATCCTGCTGGAACCCGACCACAATATCGTCCGCGTAGCGGGCAATGATCGCTTGACCGTTCGGAACCTTCGGACGCCATGCCTTGTGGAACCACAGATCGAGCACATAGTGCAGAAGCACGTTCGCAGGGGCTGACAATGGCACCCTGAGGCGTACCCGCACCGGTGTCGCTCCATGACGCCAGCGTTCAGCCACTTGCGGATCAGCGCCCGCCTGTCGCGTTGCTCCAGGAACTTGATCAACCAATCCCCGTGTCGAAGTATGCCTGAATGTCCGCGTCGACTATCCAGTTGACCTTGCGCCCCTCGATCCCGAACGCCAGGGCGTCGAGAGCGTCCCTCGGCCCGGTCGGAACCCGTAGCCAAGGAACTCCACCTCATAAATCGGTGTCAGGATCACATCTACAACCGCCTTCTGAACGATCTTGTCCTCCAGTGCGACAAGCGGTCCTGTCCCGCCTTGGGTATCTCAACCCACCGGCGGCGCCCGGTACGCTCCCCCACGATGCAGGCGCGAGTGCAGATCAAGCAAGCGCTCGTCCAGACCCTCGCCATACGCCGCCCACGTCACGCCGTCGACACCTGCCGAGGCTTCCTTCTTCAGACCGAACCAGGCCGCCCGGAGCGCATCCGGCGTGATGGAAGAGTGCACGTTCCTTCGGGTTCCTCTCTGCAGCCCCGGTCCGCCGCCTGTGGCACCCGACACTGCGTTCGGCGCGTGCTTTGGCGTCCCGAATTCCCCTTGGTCGAGGCCCTTTCCTCCAGCAACTCCGCAGAAGCTCCCTTGTTCGCCGCCTTCACAGGGCCCCTTCTTCAAACCGTTCCTCATAGGCTTCGGCTTTCTCCTTCCCTGCACGGTCCCGACAGGCGGGATAGTTCGAAGACCTCCCGGGGTCCCAGGCGTGCGGACAGGTTCTCTGACACCGCGGGGTTCATCTCACCAAATCGATGCCTGCGAGGTTGCCTTCGACCGTTCCGAAGCCTCGGCACCCCGAACCATGAGCTTTTCGGTGCTCATTAGCCCTGCCCCCGCTACCGACGCTTCGCCTGCCCCCTCGCGGGAACCGACGCTCACGGAGAAACGCGGTTTGGTTACTCCTTCGTTCCAGGGGACTTTCACCCCCTACCTCCTGCCAGTTCGCTTGGCACACCGGAACCCGCCCCACCGGCAGATCCCCTTGACTGGATGCTGCTCACCACCGAAGGCGACGTCACCGCTGCCCTCGACACCGTCTCCTTCTGCGAAAGGCGATGGCTGATTGAAGGTAACTGCTCACCCCCTAGTTCCAGCTTGATGTCGGGGTAGAGCAACGAACGGGTTTTCGTGGAGATTTGACACTGCAGGCCGATTCGTTTAGTGGTGGTAATCGAGAACGACGGGGACCGCCATTGGGCTACTTTGGATCGAAGGCGACGAGCGGGCTGTGCCAGCTGCTTCCGGGGCTCCAGCCCCCGCATGATCTGTATGTGGAAACGCATCTCGGAAGCGGCGCGCTGATGAAGCGCAAGGCCGGGTGATGGCGACGGGCGGCGCGCGAGGAGTTCGAAGCGGCCAAGACCGCGGCGCTGCCGGCAAGGTGGCGGAAGAAGCCGTCATCCGCATCCTCGTCATCCTGCTCGACATCATCATCGTCGTCCTTCTGGAGAAGACCACGCACGAGCCGGAACTCCGGTCTGCCGCCGTCACAGACGGACAAGGACGAGAGCGTGCCGGGAGCAACGGCCCGAAGCCGAACCGGCAGATGGGCGACAACCTGCGCAAGATCATCGTCGAGGAGACGGTCGCGGCCTGCGACGCCTGCGGCGCCGACATCGACGGCCCCGTCGATCGGGAGCGCCGCACGACATCGTGTTCGAGGTCGTCGAGCGCCGCGCCGAGATCAAGGAATGCCCGAAGTGCAAGGCCCGAACCAAGAGCCGGTTCCCCGATAACATCCCGTGCAGTACGGCATCGGCATCCAGGCCCTCGTTATCAACCTGCTGGTCGCCCAGATGCTGTCCCTGCGCCGTGCCGTCGCGCTCGTGCAGGCGATCTCCGGCATCAAGCTCTCCGAGGCCTCAGCTATGCTTTCACGATGCGTCATGGGAGGAGGCCGCCGTGGCGCACCTCCTGCAACGCCCGATGTCGACGATTTCGGATCAACAGCAAGTGGCTCCATGTCGTGGGACCCTGACGTGCAAGTTCCCGCACCGCAAGCGCGGGCAAGAGATCGGCCCGTGCTACAAGGGCGTCCTGGGCCTCGTACATGGGCCAGTGTAGCCACCAGCTGTGCGGCAGCCACCTGCTGCGCGAATTGACCTTTGTCGTCGAGGCTACCGCTGGGCGCGACTGATGAAGAGCCCTGCTCCGCGAGGTCTGCCACAAGGTCAACAAGAGCGCATCCAAAACCCTGAACGACGCCGGGCCGTGCGCAAGCGCTACCGCACCATCAGGGCGCCAGGGAACTGCCCGATATCCCGACGAAAGGAAAACGTGGACGCAAGTCCGACGCGCACAAACTGCACGAACGTCTCGTGAAACACGAAAACCTGCGCTTCATAGACAACCCCGACGTCAGCTTCACCAACAATGCCGGAGAACAGAAGATCAGGATGGCAAAGCTCAAGGTGTCCGGATGCTTCCGCTCCACGCAAAAGCATGGTGCCGGGGCTCAAGCTACCTCACCTCCATGGCCGCACTCGGCTAGAATCATCACGTCGCAACCCAGATCGCCCTCGACGGAAAAGCCGCAGACATCATCAACGAGCACTACGACCAATCAGAACCCAACTAGGGGTGAGTAGATACCAGAAATGTTTCACAGCAAACGCCGTCAGGAAAAACGATTCGTGATCAGTAAGGGTGAGTAGATACGATTGAAGAATACTTCAAGGCCCTGAAGGTCGGCACACGGATCGAGGACCGGCCAGGCCGACGACCTGAGGAAGTGTCTGGCCTTCGACGCGATCACCGCATGCCCCGTCATGACCGTCAAGCGTCTCGCACGCCGGCCAGCTACATCGTCCACCGCGACGAGGTCACGGTCCTGAACATCCACAAGTCCGTCAGACGACGCCAACCGCGTGGACCTCCCGATCCCGAACCGACCATCGAAGCCTTCGTCGTCGATGTCGCACGCTTGGCAGGCTTCATCCCCGGAAAGCGCCAACCCCTGCCGGGAACCGAGAAACTCTGGCAGGGATACCAACTCCTCCTCTACTTCGTCGAGCATCACAGAAAAATGCGGGAACACGATATGCAGAAATCAATGAACTCAATAGTGTCAGGTTGAAAGGGGCCCGCTCCTCCTCAAGCCACAGGAAGAGTTCCTGTTAACGGCTGATCCAGAATCCGCGTACTCTCGCTTCCGCGAACATTCATGCCTCGGCCCCTCTTCGGTTTCTTCCAGATCTCGAAGATGTCACCAATCGGCGCCATCAAGTCCCTCCTGTCTCTCAAAAAAACAGCCACGGCCAAAAAATCGCGGCACCCCTGCAATTTTGGACGAAGGCCGCTTCGCGGCCATGGGTGCTTGTGATCGAGCACTGTGCTGAGCGATCGATGTGAGTGGTTGTGTTGAGAGATCGTCGTTCCTGATGTTTCGATGATCTGATCGAGGCACCACACTTCCTGGTCTCCCGACTGTTCGGGAGGACCATCAACCAGGGAGTGAGAGGCAAAGGAAGTTTCACCTCTGCGCCAGAAGACGATCGAGACGATGAAGGGTCTGTCGCACGCAGGAGAACTATCTGCGTGAGATTACGATGTTCGACCTCCATACCGGACATCAGCTGGAGAGTCAGACGGGCGAGGCCTGGATCCTGGAGCGGAGGGTCTGGCGCCACGCACGACCAACGTCACGGCGATCCGCCTGTTCTATGATAGTGTGCTCGGTCAGCCCGAGAAGGTCCTGCGTTGTCGCCGGGTTCCCGACCGCCTGCCGCGGACGATCCCGGAAGAGGATGTCGAGCACCTGATCCAGGCGATCTACGCTACCGCACGGCAACCGTTGTCGCCTACGGCGCTGCGCATCTCGGAAGTGGTGTCGCTGCAGGTCACGGACATTCACCGTGAGCAAGGTCTCCTGCACATCCGCGAGGGCAAGAGCCACCACGAGCGCCTGCCTGCCGTGCTCAAGGAACCGGAGCGCTACTGGAACTGGCCACGTCCCCAAAGCTGGCTCTTCTACAGCCACACGCCCGATGCGCCGATCACCGTGAAAGGACTGCAGGCCGCCTTTCAAAGGACCAAGTCGGCCTCGATCACGGGGTCACCTTTCACAGTCTGCGGCACCGCAACACATCTTCTCGAAAGAGGTGCGCCGCAGAGTGTCGTGCAGGACGTCCTGGGACACAAGTCCCCGGAGACAACCCGGGCCCGCACCACGAATGTTCCGCAACCACCCGGTGGAGGGGTTCCTGGCCGCCCCTTGACCCGTCCCCGGCGTGGCGGACATCATTCACCACGCCCGGCTTCCGCGTCACCCACCCCGGACGCGCGCTCTCGTGCGAGGTGCTTGACCGCATCGCATCCTGTCTCGGCGGTCACCTCTACCAGTGCACCCGCGCTTCCATGTCGCCTGGCACTCACCGTCACTGCCCCCAGGGCGCCGCGGCGCAGGCGGCGCGGCAGGCAGACCAGGTCCTGCCCTACTTCCACATCGTCTTCACCCTGCCCAGATCGCCTTCCAGAACCGAAAGACTGCGTTCGACATCCTGTTCCGTTGTGCCGCCGACACCCTCAAGACCATCAGCGCCGACCCCCGACACTTCGCCGCTCACGTCGGCGGCACCGCCGTGCTCCATACCTGGAACCAGAAGATGGAGTGGCATCCCCACCTCCACTGCCTCGTTCCCAACGGCGGCTTCGATATCAACTCCAGAGCGTGGAAGGCGGAGTCCTCCCACTTCTTCGCACCAGTCCTCGCATGCTTCTTCCGCAACCGCTTCCTCGAAGAACTGGCCAAGCTCACCTTCCACGGCTCCATCGCCGACCGCAAGACCTTTGAGAAGGTGAAGCACGCACGATCGCCTGGAACGTCTACGAGGCCCTTCAACGGACCCAAGGCCGTCATCCGATACCTCTCCCGATACACCCTCGCCATCTCCGACGCCCGCATCATCGCCTTCGACGGCTCAACCGTCACCATGCGTCACCGCAAGCCCGCCGAGAAGGCGAGAAGCCCACCTACGGCGCCATGCAACTCTCCGCCGACGCCTTCATCAGACGCTTCCTCCTGCATCGCCTGCCCAAAGGACTGCACCGCATCCGGCACTTCGGCATCCTCGCCAACGGAGCCAAGACCCTCGACGCCGTGCGCTCGCTCACCAGCCCGACGCCAACGACGACGACACTACCACCGACACCAGGGTCTGCACCCACTGCGGCGCCCCCTTGCGGCTCGTTCTCGACTTCGGACGCAAGAGCCTCTCCCCCGAAAAACGCGCCCTTCTCGACGCCCTGCTCCGCCAACGCGGGCCTCCAACACCACAGCCGCCGCCATGACCGCACCGACATCCCCGCAGCACAAACGGTGGGCGTACCGCCGCTCTGTGTCCTCATGACAGCAGACTGTCGTCCACAGCCCTCCAGAACCCCATGCCAGGGCGACCGCACGCATCCCGCAGGCCCCTTCGTCACAGGCCGAACATCACGCCCCGACGTCGGACAACACGCATCCTCGCGCGTCCGTAAACAACACCTCCTTCACACTTTCTGCATGTCGACACCGGGGCGGCGCGGCCTTCGTCCAAACCCGCTTAGTGACGGCGCTCCGGCCGTCACTAACCAGAATCTTGCCAGAACCTTGAGGTCTTTGACCACCGTTCAGGCTCGGTGGTATCATGTCGCCTATGATGAATGACACCACACAAGACATCTTCGACCCGCTGCGGAGGCATCCGCATTCCCTGGCGATCCGGACATCCGTCTTGACGAATTCCGCTACATTGTCGAGCGGCACTCGCATGGTACCGTTCACTCCTACGGCTGGTCGGTCGACGAGAACGAAGGGGCAGTTGGAAACGTGGTCGGGAAGCTGCCATTGAGCGGCTGAGGCAGTTCCAGGAAAGGCACTTGTTGACAGCTGATCCGGAGCCCACGTACTCTCGCTTCCAGGGACACGGGGGCTTCTGCTCCTCTTCGGTTTGTTACAGATCTCGGAGATATCGCGAATCGACGGCACCAAGTTCTCCTGCCTTCAAGAATTCGGCACAAGCCGAAAAAAACTCCGCCAGTTCCGCAATTTTCCAGGAACCTCCCGTGATACCGACATGTTGGAGAAAACCCGCCAGTGAACCGGCATGAGTAACTGTTGCAGACAATCATCCGCGAAAGATCGGACGCGAACATCCGGTTCTCAGACCTGCGAGCCTTCATGCAGTATCTCGGATTTGGGTAGCGCATACGCGGGAGCTATCACCTTTTCGACAAGCCAGGTATCGTGGAAATTATCAACCTGCAAGGTCGTGGGGCGCATGCGAAACCTCATCAGGTAAGGCAGGTCCGACAGATCATTCTGGAATACCGCTAGGAGGGGACGACTGATGCATAAATACGAAATTATTCTCTACTGGAGCAGCGAAGAACGGGTATTCATCGCCGAGGCGCCCGAATTGCCCGGGCGCATGGCGTACGGTGACGATCAGGAAACCGCGCTGCGTGATGTCAAGGACGCCATACAGTTGTGGATCGGGCGAGCGCAAGAGCTTGGCCGCGCCATCCCGCAGCCGAAGGGCGAGCGGCTGACGCTCGCGTGACCGCAAGACGCTCGCAACCAAGACAAAATCGTCCGTCCGCCATTCCCGGACCGCCCTGGAGACACTGCATGACTGCTGCGAGAAACATCCTGTTCATCATGTGCGACCAGCTTCGCTGGGACTACCTGTCCTGCAACGGACACCCGTATCTCGAGACGCCCAACATCGACGGACTCGCCGCGAGGGGGGTGAACTTCAGGAAGGCCTTCGTGCAGTCGCCGCTTTGTGGCCCGTCCCGCATGTCGTTCCTGACCGGTCGCTACATGTTCAGCCACGGAGCGACATGGAACGGCCTGCCGCTGTCGGTGGGCCAGCCCAACATTGGCGACTGGCTGCGGCCCCACGGCCTCCGCTGCGCGCTGGTCGGCAAGACCCACATGTTTGGCGACCAAGAGGGCATGAAGCGGCTCGGACTCGATCCGGTCTCGGAGCTCGGCATCCTGACCTCCGAGTGCGGCCTCGAGCCCGTCGAGCGCGACGACGGCCTGTGGCCGGACCGGATCGTCGACTCCGACTACGCCTACAACCGCTATCTCCGTTCGAAGGGCTATGACGGCGACAACCCATGGCATAGCTGGGCCAACTCTGCGGAAGGGCCCGACGGCAAAATTCTCTCGGGATGGTATCTGGAAAACAGTCATCTTCCGGCACGGGTACGGGAAGAGGATTCAGAAACCCCGTACATGACAGGCCGCGCCATCGAATTCATGGAGGAGCAGGGCGACCGGCCGTTCCTGTTGCACCTCTCCTACATCAAGCCTCACTGGCCCTATATCGCTCCCGCCCCGTACCACGACATGTACGGGCACAACCAGGTTCTGCCGGCGGTGCGCGCCGAATCGGAACGGATCGACCCGCATCCGGTGCTCGGGGCACACATGAAGCACGGGGAGAGCCGCAACTTTTCTGCTGACGGGGTGCGCGAGAACGTCATCCCAGCCTACATGGGACTGATCAAGCAGATTGACGATCAGATGGGAAGCCTGTTCGCCTGGATGGAAAAGAGCGGGCGCATGGAGGACACGATGATCGTGTTTACCTCCGATCACGGCGATTATCTCGGCGACCACTGGCTCGGCGAGAAAGAGATGATGCACGAGTGCTCGATCCGGGTGCCGATGATCATCTACGATCCCGACCCGGCCGCAGACGCGACCCGCGGCAACGTCAGCGAACTGTTCGTCGAATCGATAGACATGATCCCGACCTTTCTCGACCTCCTTGGCGGCTGGCATGACCTCGGGCATGTACTCGAGGGCCGCTCCCTTCTTCCGACCCTTCGCGGTCGCGAACAGGGTTCGTGGCGGGACGCGGTGTTTTCGGAGAGCGACTATGCCTTCAAGCCGGTCCGTGAATATCTCGGTCTCGATCCCGCAGACGCGCGCTGCTTCATGATCCGGACGGAACGCTGGAAGTACATTCTCTACGAGGGCTACCCGCCACAGCTCTTCGACCTCGAAAAAGATGCGGACGAGTTCCGCGATCTCGCTGGAGATCCGGCACATGCCGGAACCTGCGCCGACATGCGCGAGCGCCTGTTCACATGGCTGCGCAAGCGCCGCACGCGCATCACGGTCTCGGACGAGAGCGTGCGCCAGCGCACGGGCACGTCTTTGCAAAGAGGGTTCATCATCGGCCAGTGGAGTCCGGACGAATTCGTCAAGGGCGATCCCGATTCGGGATACAGGGTGGCGTAAGGAATGCGAGCGGCGGCTCTTCTCGCAGAATCCGGCGCACCCGACTGATCGGAGAACGGCTGTCTACCGCTCAGCCGGTTCGTGGCTGATCATCCAGTTGATCCCGAACCGGTCCCTGCACATCCCGAAATAGGCACCCCAGAACATATCCTGCATCGACATCTTGACGGCGCCCCCCTCAGAAAGCTCCGCGAACACCTCGTCTGAACGCTCCCTGCTCTCGGCGCTGACTGAAATGGCGAAGTTCTCGCCTGCCGCCGGCGGCGGGCCCAATGCCGAGCAACTGTCGCTGCCCATCAGGACTGCGGATCCGACGGGCAACGAAACATACATGATCCGCTCCTTCTCGGCCTCCGGCACGTCTGTGCCGGGCGGCGCGTCCGCGTAGGTCCGGAGCATGAGGAAGTCACCGCCGAACACCGAACGGTAGTGCTCGAAGGCCTCCCGGCAGTTTTCTTCGAAGAAGAGATAGGTGTTGAGGGACATTCGCTTACTCCAGAAGGCCGGATTTCGGCCATTTCATGGTCACCCGCAACGGACATCGGTTCGCAAACGAGGTGCATCCCGCCGCCAACAGAACCGTGTCCGCGTCCGGCCGACTTCAGCCGCGAAGCCGCAAACTATCATCCACGGTGCGGGCCAGGAAGCTCTGCCGGAATTCCCAGACGGGCACCGGTTGCGGCGGCACGCGGTCTTCTCGTTTCTGCCAGCGCAGACCCCGGGATTCGCGCTTCGTGGCGAAATGGAGCCCCCGCGGCTTTCGGCTGACGCCGGCAGCTTGCCAGCAGCTTCACTTGCCTCGTCGTTTGCGCGATTATGCCTTGAGCAAACAGCTGTTGGAAAAATGCCATGAAATTCGGAATCGGACAGCCCGTTCCGCGCACGGAAGATCCGAAGTTCCTCCGCGGCGAGGGCCAGTATGTCGACGACATCAGCATTCCCGGCCAGGCGGTCGGATACGTGCTGCGCTCTCCCCATGCCCACGCCAGAATCGCGAGGCTCGACGCCGCCCGTGCACGCGGGGCGCCCGGCGTCGCTGCGGTTCTCACCGGTGAGGACGCCGAGGCCGACGGCCTTGCCGATATCCATTGCCATGTTCCGCCGATGGCCTTCGGCGGCCCCATGACCTTCACCCCGACGTTGCCCATACTTGCACGCGACCGCGTCCGCCATGTCGGCGACCCTGTCGCCTTCGTGGTGGCCGATTCGCTCCCGGAAGCGCGCGACGCCGCGGAGTTGATTGAGATCGAATACGAGATCTTGTCTGCTGCCGCCTCGACGCGGGATGCGGTACGGGATGGTGCTCCGCTCGTTTGGGACGGATCGTCCGGCAACATCTGGTTCGAGATGGAGATGGGTGACCGCGACGCCGCCGACGCCGCATTCACGCGAGCAGCCCATATCGTGAAGGCGGATCTCCACAACAACCGCATTTCGGCAAACGCCATGGAGCCCCGCGCGTCGCTCGCGCAGTATCATCCGGCAAGCGCCAGTTTCACCATATGGATGAGCAGCCAGGGAACGCATCAGCATCGCCCCGCCTTCGCCGAAATCTTCGGAATGCCGGCCGCCGCGTTCCGCATCATCGCCCCGGATGTCGGCGGCGGCTTCGGAATGAAAAACAACGTCTTTCCGGAGGATGCCCTGTGCGCCTGGGCGGCGCGGCGCCTGCGGCGGCCGGTGAGATGGACGGCGGACCGGTCCGAAGCGCTGGTGAGCGACACCCATGGCCGCGACGCCGAGTGCGCGGGGGAGATGGCGCTTGACGAGGACGGCCGCATCCTTGCGATCCGCGTCGCCGCCGACTACGGCCTCGGCGCGTACCTGTCGGCGTCGGCTCCCGTCTCCGCCTGCATCGGTGCTCTGGTTTATCCGAACGTCTATGCCTACGAGGCGATGCATGTCCGCCTTCGCGCGGTATTCAGCCACACGACCTGGACGGGGCCCTATCGCGGCGCCGGCCGCCCCGAGGCCATCTATGTCGTCGAACGGCTGCTCGATCTTGCGGCCGCCGAGATGGGCATGGATCCGGTCGCGCTCCGCCAACGCAACTACGTCACTCCCGATCAGATGCCGTTCACGACCCATGCATCTACGGTCATCGATTCGGGTGATTTTCCGGCGCTGACGACGCATGCCGCGAGCATCGCCGATCTCGACGGTTTCGAAGCTCGGCGCAGAGAATCGGCTGTTCGCGGCAGGCTACGCGGGCTCGGCGTCTGCTCCTTTATCGATTTCGCCGCGCCGTTCAACGACCGCATGGAAATCCGCTTCGACGAGACCGGCAGCGTAACCGTCGTCGCTGGAACCCACAGCCATGGTCAGGGGCACCAGACCTCCTACGCGCAGATGATCCATTCGTGGCTCGGAGTGCCCTTCGAACGGATCCGCCTCGTGCAGGGGGACAGCGATGCCGTAACCTACGGGCGCGGTACCTATGGCTCGCGCTCGATGACCATCGGCGGATCCGCCCTCAGGATCGCGTCGGACAGGATCATCGAGAAGGCGCGACGGCTCGCGGCGCACCTATTCGAGGCGGCGGAAGAAGACATCGAGTTCGCGGACGGCATGCTGACCGTCGCCGGCACCGACAAGTCGGCGCATATCTGCGACATTGCCGATCACGCTTTCATGCCCATGGGACTCCCCGCCGCGCTTGGCGTCGGCCTGTCGGCCGAGGGTGAATGGACGCCGGAGACGGGGCCCAACTGGCCGAATGGCACCCATTTCTCGGAGGTCGAGATCGATCCCGAAACCGGCAGTGTCACCCTGGTACGTCATATCGCGGTCAACGATTCCGGCGAGGTCATCAACCCGCTGCTCCTCAGCGGACAGGTCCACGGGGGCGTGGCCCAGGGAGTCGGCCAAGCGCTCTGCGAGGACGTTACCTATGGCCCGGACGGCCAGATCCTGACCGGATCTTTCTTGGACTACGCCATGCTCCGGGCCGACGACCTGCCGATGATGGAGACGTTCGATTTCGTGGCGGCCTGCGTCACCAACCCGCTCGGCGTCAAGGGCGGTGGCGAATCAGGCACGGTGGGTGCGACTGCCGCCGTCGTCAACGCAATCGTGAACGCACTCGCTGACCACGGCGTCTCGGACATCGAAATGCCGGCCACTTCCGAGCGCGTCTGGCAGGCAATCCAATCCGCTGGCGCGAACGCCTGAGGGGCTGGCAATACCCACCGCCTCCTCATGCCGGAAAGCTCTCCGATACGGATCCGGCAGCATCCGGTACCGCTCGCGGCCGAGATGGGCCGGACGATTCTCGAGACCGCGCTGGCTGAGGCCGTGCCCTACCCCCATGGTTGCCGCTCCGGCAATTGCGGCGCCTGTAAATCCCGCCCCTGATTGCGGGCGAGATCGCTTGGCTCGATGAGGGCGAAACCGTCAGCCATCCCATTCGGGTCATGATCTGCCGGGTGGCTGAAGCCGGATACATGACCCACGACATCAGGCAGATCCGCCTTGAGGTTACCCTATGTCTTCTCGGCCGGGCAATACGCAAGGCTCGCTTTCCCGGACCTTCCGGCCCGCGACTACTCCATGGCGAACACACCCGCGAACCGCTGCTTGAATTTCACGTGAGGCATGTCCCGGGAGGGATATCCGGCAGCTACGCCTTCGAAAAGCTCTCGGTCGGTGAGGAAGTGCGGGTGGAAGGCCCGTTCGATTCCTCATGGCTTCGCGAAAACCACGAGGGGCCGATATTCTGCCTAGCTGGGGGGCGGCGGTACTGTAACTTGATGTCTGGAAATTTGTCTGAAGTTTGCGCCTTGAGGCGTTTCACTGGGGGGGGGGGGGGGCTAGTAGTCTGGCATTATTGGATTGAGGGATATAGTTACTTCAGTTTCGTCCGGGCATCCTTCGTCGTGAAACGCCAGTCGACAGTGACATCGGCCGCATTGCGGCGCTCGACCCACGCCACGGTCTCCCGCAGCATGGTGTCGCGGTCGGGAATGCGTCGCCGAAGGCATTGCCGCGACAGCGCGCCGATCTCGGCCATGTTGAGCCAGCTTCCGTGCTTCGGCGTATAGCGAAACTCGAACCGCTTTCGTACCCGCCTCGCCTCTTCGGGCTCGAAGGCTTCATACAGTGACTGTGCGTGTTCAGATTGTCCAGCACGATCTTCCTGTCGGGGAAATGGTCGTCGGCAAGCTCCCGGATGAAGTGCGCCCAGTCCCGCGGCGGTCGGTGACTTTCACCGTGCGCCAGTTCTCGTTGGGCGCAAAGGCCATGAAAAGGTTGGCCGTGCCGTTGCGCTCATATTCATAGTCGACCACCTCCGGCTGACCGGGGGATGCGGGTTTCCTGCTGCCGGCTGGTCTCGCACACCAGCACCTCGTCCTTGGCAAAGTCCCGCTGATAAGTGTCAAGCACATCCGCCGCTACGAACTGTGCGCTCCGGTGCGGTGGAATGCACCAGTTCAGCCACGGCTTGATCTCTTTTTTTTAGCGTCTTCCTGACCGTCTCTTCTGAAATGCGCTCGACAATCTCCATCTCCACCAGACGGCCGGCAAGCAGCTTCAGCGTCCACAGCCCTCGGGCGGGGACGAACAGGGCGATCAGCTTCGCCTCCATCGCCCCGTCCAGCCGTTTTGGCCGGCGGTTCACCTGCTCCTTGCGGCTGAGGGCGGCGTCCAGCCCCTCCAGGACGCAGCGCTTGCGCAAGCGCTCAATCGTCGCCGTGCCGATGCCCAGCCCTTGCGCAATGTCGGCATCGACAAGCCGAGCGCCCCCTCGTCGGCCAGCATCAGGACCTGTACCCGGCGCCGACGCCAGGCGGCCCCGGTGCCGTCGACGATCGCCTTCAAATCCTGGCGCTCCTGCGTTGAAAGGGTCACGCGGTAGAGCTTCCTGCCCCGAGAGTTGGCCATATGCGCCGCTCCTGTCATTGCGCCGAAGACCTGCGGGCATGCCCGTTGTCCGGACCTGCACATGGGGCTGCCTGCCTGTTCGGCATCTGTCCGTGTGGATATCGGCACTGTCCGGATTCCAACGAACGCCGACACGGAAATACTACCCACAAAAAACCATCAATACAATGCCGGTGGACTACTAGCCCCCCAGTGAAACGCGGCACCATCGTGCTATCCCATGGAGTTGTAAAACATTCATGGAGGAAGCGAATGGACCTGCGACACACTACGACGATCGGGACTGTTTTGGAACATCTGATCGCAAACGGAGCAACGGATCTGGGGCGGATCTTTGGTCAGCTCTTCGAGCTTGCGATGCAAATCGAGCGCAAGCAGCACTTGAAAGCGGACCACTACGAACGGACACCGGAGCGACAGGACTATGCCAACGGCTACAAGCGGATCGACACCCCCACTGTTACCGTTCAGGTGCCAAAGACGGCCGGTCACGGGGATAACCCGTTCTATCCCCGGTCGCTTGAACGCGGCCAGCGATCTTCTCGCGCCGTAGCCGAGATGTACATCAAGGGTGTTTCCACACGGCAGGATGTAATGCGCGAGTTCGGGAGCCTGTCCTCTTCTCAGGTCAGCCGGGCCACCAGGTTGCTCGACGAAGAACTCGCCGCCTGGCGCAACCGGCCCCTTGGGCTGATGAAATACCTGATCCTGGATGCGCGCTATGAAAAAGCCCGCCATGACGGCGTTGTGCGCGATGTCGCGGTACTCTCGGCCATCGGAATAGGGGCTGCAGGCATGTTCTGGGGCTCTCTGTGGCGCTCTCCGAGGCCGAGGTCCATTGGAGAGCCTTCCTGGAAAGCTTGCAAGCCCGTGGCCTGCATGGTACGACCTTCATCGTCTCGGATGCTGGGCTGAAAGCGGCACGACGCGCGGTGCAAGGCGCGGCGACGTGGCAGCGCTGCCAGTTCCACTTGGCACAAAACGCCGTGCACCGAACAACGACATCAGGAAACGTATTGGAAAACAGCTCGGAGCCATGCCTCCTCACTCCAAACCGCCGAGGCCGAACTGGCCGCCCTCGTGGCCAG
Source organism: Alphaproteobacteria bacterium (assembly GCA_964291215.2). Taxonomy (GTDB): domain Bacteria; phylum Pseudomonadota; class Alphaproteobacteria; order MPNO01; family UBA830; genus JAJEBT01. Next base: position 263,964 of record OZ219790.1, read on the forward strand.
CTATCGCGACAAGCATCCAAGCTTCCTGGCTGGAAAAGAATGCGGGGCTCGCTGTCTTCACCTTGCCCGATGCTCACCGCAAACGTATGCGAACCTCGAACGGCATCGAGCGACCGATCCAGCAAGAGCTCAAGCGGCGCACCTCCAAAGTCAGGGTCTTTCCGAACCTCGCCTCGTTGGAGCGCCTCTCAACCGCGGTCCTCATCGACGAAAAATGGGAAACCGAAACCAAGGCATACATCAAATGGGAACAGCTCGATCAGCTTCACGACAATTTCCAGACATCAGGTTGCGTAATCCGGAATAGAAAGTACAGAGCTTTTTCGGCAGCGAGAAATAGCAATGGCCAAGCAACTGCGGACAAGGAGGTACACGGCAACCCCAAGCCAAATCGAAGTGAATGTTCGTGCGATTCCACTTCTGCCGCAGGGGGGGTGGAAAATTTACAGCTTGGACGAATTTCCCATCGTGGGCACAGTCCCGAAAAATTATCTGGCCTACGGTAACCCAAGACTGCCGGGAATCTGTGGTTATATCGCGAAAAAAGGCCGAATGAAGGACGATGCACGAGAATGTGTCACCGAGGAGATCATTTCCAAAATCGGCGCGATATTGCCCTTAGAAATGGCACATTCAAAATTGGTACGTCTGTCCAAGTCAGATGTCCGATTCCTCTCCCGGAATTTCGTTAACCGCGGCCGGGAAGAATTGCTCCATGGCACTGAATTGGTAGCACGATATTTTGGATCCAATCCCGATGAGGTGGAAACTGTTTTCAATTTGGAAGATAAGAAAGAGGAGAAAGAACTTTACACCGTAAATAACATGTTGACGGTATTGAAGGACCTGTTCCCGGACGATGTTGGATATTTAAGAGAAGGCTTTTTCAAAATGATTGCATTTGATGCCTTTATAGGAGCGCCTGATCGCCATGCGATGAATTGGGGAGTGCTTGCTCCGCTTGATCCTGCATCCGCACCAGTGCGTTTTTCGCCAATTTTTGATACTGCACGAGGGCTTTTTCGAGAGTGCACAGATGCTGATCTGATGCAGAAGGAGCAGCGACAAGGCAGAAAAGAGTTTCTTGCGCACTATGCTGAGCGCTCACGGCCTATATTGAGCACTGGAAAATCGTCAAAAGAGAACCACTTTGCATTGGTAAAGTGGATTGTGGCGAACTCCGAAGATAGGGATCGCAAGGCCATGCGTACGGTATTCAATGCTGTCGATTTGTCCTCAATTGAGCATACACTCCAGCGCAATTTTCGGCGCATTATCACGCAATATCGAATGATGTTGATCAGAGACCTGCTTTCATTTCGGGTCGAACGCCTTCTAAGGGAGAGTAAAAAATGAAGAGAGAGTTTCTTGAAGTTCTTAGCCATGCCAAGGCGTGGGGAATGAGCCTGATCAATGCGTCTCCTACAGCACCGAAAGAACGAATATTGGAGGTTTATCGCCAAACTATGGTCAAACCGGTTTTAGTGGGGCGCCTTTCCTGTGAACAGGACGAGTACATATTCCGATACGAGCCTAGCTACACAGGAGAACCCATTTCAGCATTCCCAAGTAAGGGCCATGAATATCGCTCGAAATATCTTTGGCCGTTCTTCGCAATTCGTATTCCGCCGCTTGATCGTGAAGATATGCGTAAGGAGATTGCCACCCGTGCCCTGAGAGAAGACCAAATCATCGAGATTCTCGGGTCCGTCGCCAAGGTTTCAGTCTCCAATCCTTACGAGTTCAGGCTGGAGTCCTGATTGCAGGGTTGACATCCCCGCTCACTACTTACCATTAAGCCATCATCTCACACGCAGACAGTTTCTCGGTTACTTGGGTAGGGAGAACCGGGTTGCCTCGGTCCCCCCGCAGTTGCGGTAGGGATGTGCATTGCTGCGCACCCCCCCCCCCCCCCCCCCCCCGCACAGATCCGGACTTGGACGTTAATCTATCCGGCCTCGGGTGCTTGACGGTAAACCGCTGGTCCGGCCATGGGTGGCGGATGGGCGGCCAAAGAAGCTCGGTCATACGCTCCATTCGCTTCCAGTCAAAACGGTGGCGCTGGGAGCGGCGGCGGATCGCTCGCAGCCATAGGCGTTGCAGCCTTTGGCGGAACGTGCGCAGCCATCGGCCCGGAACGGCGAAGTAGTTGAACCAGCCTTGACAGACCCGCCCAAGCCACATGCCGACCTTCCATATGTCGTGATGCCGTCGATTGCGAAGCACCTCCTCGATGCGCGCCAGGGTCCTTGCGACCCGTTTTGCGACCGGCCAAGCCTGAAGCGTCCTCTCCGGGTCTCCGTGCAGAAGTGGGTGAAGCCCAGGAAGTCGAACGTCCTGCCCGCCCCGCGACACCACCCGTTCACATGAACGATCCACAGAAGGCCATCCTATGTTTCCGGTGTTGCGGGTTGAACTGTTTCCTCGCCAGAGAGCTTGCAGGACGGCGATATTCCCCGAGCGACCGTCTCCGCCTGCCAGCGCCTATAGCCGCTTTTTTCGATAGGTACTGTAACTTGATGTCTGGAAATTTGTCTGAGGTTTGCGCTTTGAGGCGTTTCACTGGGGGGGCTAGCCCCCCAGTGAAACGCGGCGCCATCGTGCTATCCCATGGAGTTGTAAAACCTTCATGGAGGAAGCGAATGGACCTGCGACACACTACGACGATTGAGGCCGTTTTGGAACATCTGATCGCAGACGGAGCAACGGATCTGGGGCGGATCTTTGGTCAGCTCTTCGAGCTTGCGATGCAAATCGAGCGCGAGCAGCACTTGAAAGCGGGCCACCGGACACCGGAGCGACAGGGCTATGCCAACGGCTACAAACGGATCGACACCCCCACTGTTACCGTTCAGGTGCCAAAGACGGCCGGTCACGGGGACGCCCCCCCCAGTCGCTTGAACGCGGCCAGCGATCTTCTCGCGCCGTAGCCGAGATGTACATCAAGGGTGTTTCCACGAGGCAGGATGTAATGCGTGAGTTCGGGAGCCTGTCCTCTTCTCAGGTCAGCCGGGCCACCAGGTTGCTCGATGAAGAACTCGCCGCGCAACCGGCCCCTGATGAAATACCTGGATGCGCGCTATGAAAAAGCCCGCCATGACGGCGTTGTGCGCGATGTCGCAGTGCTCTCGGCCATCGGAATAGGGGCTGCAGGCACGTTCTGGGGCTCTCTGTGGCGCTCTCCGAGGCCGAGGTCCATTGGAGAGCCTTCCTGGAAAGCTTGCTAGCCCTGCATGGTACGACCTTCATCGTCTCGGATGCCGGGTTGAAAGCGGCACGACGCGCGGTGCTGGGCGCGGCGATGTGGCAGCGCTGCCAGTTCCACCTGGCGCAAAACGCCGTGCACCGAACAACGACATCAGGAAACGTATTGGAAAACAGCTCGGAGCCACGCCTCCTCACTCCAAACCGCCGAGGCTGAACTGGCCGCCCTCGTGGCCAGCTATCGCGACAAGCATCCAGGCTTCCTGGCTGGAAAACAATGCGGGGCTCGCTGTCTTCACCTTGCCCGATGCTCACCGCAAGCGCATGCGAACCTCGAACGGCATCGAGCGACCGATCCAGCAAGAGCTCAAGCGGCGCACCTCCAAAGTCAGGGTCTTTCCAAACCTCGCCTCGTTGGAGCGCCTCTCAACCGCGGTCCTCATCGACGAAAAATGGGAAACCGAAACCAAGGCATACATCAAATGGGAACAGCTCGATGACTGAGAGCTTCACGACAATTTCCAGACATCAGGTTGCGTAATCGCTCGATACGGACTTTGTCCCCCAGGTCCAGGTCTTCCAGTGTTCGCCGGAGGTCGTCTTCCATGGCGGCGAGAGCGTTTGCGGGGATCTCCGGTTCTAACTTCACCTCCACGACAAGCCCCTTGCCGGCCCGCAGCCTGGGAACGACCTTCGTGCCGAGACGGTTCCAGACTTCTGGCGGTACAACTCCGGCCAGGCGCAATCGGACCGGGGCGGTGTTTCCGCGCGGTTCGTTTTCAGTCCCGGGCTCCTACACGGCGTCGGGGCCGGGTTTGGGAGGCATCGGCGTATCGGCGTCTGGCACCAGTTGCGGCCCGAGCGCTTCCGCCGCCCGAATCTTCTCGCTGCGGGCCCTGGTCAACAGGAACACGTCCGGTTCGAACGCAACTTCCTCCGCCCCGACCGGCTCGGCATGCCAGATCCGTTCGTAACCGCCGTCCGCCATCGTGCCCGATGCGAGGCCGAAGTCGCCGCTCGCGACAAATTCGACGATCTTGCGGCGCAGGACGGCATCCGGATCGACGAGCCGGGTCAGCGACCCGTCGAGAAAGCTCTGGCGCAAGCCGGTAAGCGGCCAGGCCCCGCTTTCCCTCAAGGCCGGCGGCCAGTGGCGGTCGAGATAGCCCGCGCCTACGGATTCGTTGAGCAGTGCTTCGGTCCTGAGCGCCGTGATCACGCGGCCGCAGAGCGTTTCGCTGGCGCTGCTGTGCCCCGCGCCGAGATCGATGGTCTTGAGTCCTGTCTCGGCCCTGGCGTCGGCGAGCGCCATGAAGCGGTAGCCGCCCCACACCTCGTCCCGCGCTACGTTTTCCGCGTCCCTGACCTTGGTCCGCACCTCGTCCCGGTCCGCCCGGTCGAACTCCGTGCCGAGCACGCCTTCGGCCACCTCGCGGGAGACCCACTGCCAGGCGAGCCACAACTCCGCGCGCTCCCTGAGTTCGCGCCCCGGCTTCCTGACGCACCAGACCAGGGAGGCGGGATACAGCCGCGGCGAATCGCCCCGCTGCCTTGTCCATAGCGCAATCCGCTCCGCTGTCCGGGCTGCCATTCCGCCTCCGGGTCGACGACGACCAGCGCAAGGCGCGGCGTGTCCGGAACGGCGGCGCCGTCTTCCGGAAAGGCGACGACCGGCAGGCTGGCGCCCCGGTCGAATTCTTCCTTCACCAGCTTGCGGATCGCCGGCCGGATTTCCGTGTCTTCGTCGAGCGCGGCGCGGCGGTCGCTGACGACCTTCTTCAGGGTCGCCTGGTGATGGATGCGGAAACCGTCCGTGCCGATCTTGCGGATGAAGAACCACGCTGTTTCCGGCGCCCCGGCCGCATTGTCGACGGACGTGGCATCGACCTCGGGTTCATCCAGGGCGAAGCGCAGTTCGGGAAGATGCGCCACCTTCTCCACCTGCCCGCCGGAAGACTCGAACAGGATGGCCGCGCCGACCCGGCGGTGAATGTCGCGCAGCGCCCCCTTCGTGTCGGCATCCAGCGCGCGGGCATGGGCCGTGTCGCCCACGAGATCGGCGGCTATCGCCACATCGAGCCGCTGTTCGCCCAACTGGCCGAGCACGACCGCGCGGAACTCCGGCACATGCAGCGGCGCCGAACCGAGCGTTATCAACGGCTCCGTCCGCGCCTGCCGGAAGTGCTGGCGCGCCGCCCAGGAGATCCACTGGGCCAGCATGGCAAGCGTACCGCGGGTCTGCTGGAACTGGGAAAGCGCGCTCCATTTCCTCCGGAAGACGGAGAGCGTCGAAGGGTGGAAGGGATAGCAGGCCTCGAACCGGCGCCTCAGAAACTCGCGCGCCCTGGTCTCTGTGGTCGCACTGTCCACGGACATCCATTCGGAAGGCAGGCGGGCGGTCCGCTCGAAACACCAGTCCGCGCAGGTCTTCGAAACTCGCTTGCGTATCCGCTCGTCGCCGAGGTCCTCGAACAGCCGCCGGCGCACCACGTCGCCGATCTCGGCTTCGTCATTGGCGATCAGGTCGCGGGCGACGCGGCGCACCACCTTGGTGATGCGGTCCTGCCATTGGCGGTCCCAGTCCGTCATCTCCACCTGGCTGCGCGGCAGGCTGATGACCACCGCCGCCCCGGCGGCCCCCGTAACGGCGACCGTCAGATTCTGGATGAAGGCGTGGAAGCTCTCGGCCCGGTCGCGATGGCGGTTGACGAAGTTCAGGACCTCGTCGAAGAGCAGCAGCACGGGCGTCCCTGCGGCGGCGAACACCCGGACAAGCGCCTCGGTCCCGGGCGGCGTGGTGTTCGCCGCCGTTCCGAGCGCGGCGACGCCCCGGTCTCCGGCAAAGCTGGCGGGCCAAGTCGATCCACGGCGTCTCGCGGCCTTCGCAAGGGTCACAGGCATTGCCCACGAACACCCCGACCCGCGCTTCGGGAAGGCTTGAAACCCCGTTCGCCGCTCTGCAGCCGCACATGGCTCCGGTAGCGGGCTACTCGTTGTCGCTGCTCCGGCTGGTGGATGCGCCAGAGAAACCGCGCATGAAGGCCTGCTGCATGTTCTCCCACGCCTGCATGCCGGTCGGAAGCCAGGTCTTCATCAATACCTCCGGGTCCATCGCGTTGACCTGCTCGGTCATGCGTTCCTGAACCATCGCCATAATTCCCTTCTGGAATTCCTGCACGTCGGGAAGGCCCAGAAATTGCCGCGCCTCTTCCGGGGTGCAGTCGATATCGATCGAGAATTTCATGCTAAAGCGCCCTCCCTTCGTCCGCGCATTTCCTCAGCTCGTAACCTTGACGTAGCTGCCTGGTGCCGGCTCGATGATATCCGCGCCGCCGTCCCCGGGGACGCGCGCCGCAACCTGCGCTCCCGACTTCGGCGATAGCCACTGGTGCCAGTCGGGCCACCACGAGCCGGGGTACTCGACCGCATCGCCGAGCCAGGAATCGAAGGTCGGATACGACTTGCGGCTGGTATTGAGCCAGTGCTGGTATTTCCGTTTTTCGGGAGGGTTGATAACTCCCGCGATGTGGCCGGCGCCCGCCAGCACGAACCGCTTCGAACCTCCCAGCAGGTGGGTCATCTTAAACACCGATTCGCCAGGTGCGATGTGATCCTCCCTGCTCGCCTGTATATAGGTCGGGATCTTGATCTTGCCGAGGTCGATCGGAGTTCCCATGAGCTGAAAGCGCCCCTTCTTGGCAAGCGCGTTCTGCTGGTACATCCCGCGCAGATAATCCATCAATAACTGAGCTGGAAACCGGGTCGAATCCGCGTTCCAGAACAGGAGATCGAAGGCTGGCGGGTCCTTGCCCAGCAGATAGTTGTTGATCACGAAGTGCCAGATCAGATCGTTTGAGCGCAGCACGTTGAAAGTTCCCGCCATCTGCGCACCGTCGAGATAGCCCTTGGCCCGCACTTGCTCTTCAAGCATGCCGATCTGGGTTTCATCGGTGAAGACGCGAAGATCGCCGGCATTCTCGAAATCCACCTGCGAGGCGAAAAAGGTGGCTGCCGCGATGCGGTTGTCATCGTTCGCGGCCATATACGCCAGGGTCGCCGCCAACAAAGTGCCGCCGATGCAATAGCCGATGGCCGTCACCCGGCGCTCACCCGTTGCCCTCTCGATCCCTTCAAGCGCCGCCAGGATACCGTCCCTGACATAGTCGTCGAAACTCTTGTCCGCGAAGCTCTCGTCCGGATTGACCCAAGAGACGACGAAGACGGTGTATCCCTGCCGCGTCGCCCAGCGGATAAAGGAGTTCTCCGGCTGAAGATCGAGAATGTAGAACTTGTTGATCCAGGGCGGCACGATCAGCAGGGGTTTCCTGTAAACCTCTTCGCTTGTCGGCGCATACTGGATGAGTTGCATCAACGGCGTCTGATGAACGACCGCGCCAGGTGCTGTTGCGATGTCCTTTCCGATTTCGAAGGCCGTCATGTCGGTATGGCGCGGCCGAAGCCCGTCACGACCGTCACGAATGTCGTCGCTGAGATTCTGTATGCCGCGCAGCAGGCTTTCGCCCTTGGTTTCCGCCATTTCACGGAGCACGCGGGGGTTGGTCAATGCGAAGTTGGTCGGCGACAGCGCGTCGACGATCATGCGGCCGAAGAAATCGAGCTTGAGGGCGGTATCCGCGTCGAGACCCTCAAGATCCGCCACCGCGCGGCGCAGCCAGCGCGCATTGAGCAGATAGGACTGCTTGATGAAGTCGAAGACCGGGTTGTCACTCCATTCGGCATCCCTGAACCGGTAGTCTCCCTGTTCCGGCTCGATGACCGGCTGGGCGTCACGGCCCATCATGCGCGCCGTCGTCTGAAGCCAGAGCGCCTGATAGTCGCGCCACAGTTCGGCCTGGTTCTGGAGCACGCGGGCCGGATCCGCCGGCATTTCCGGAAGGGTCTTCGACAGCGCGGTCACGCCGGCATTGGGCACGAAACCGTCGCCGCCCCGCTCGATGAAGGAAGACATCCAGTCGGCCCAGCCGCGCTGGAACTGGGCTGCCGCCTCACCGAGCGACTCGGCGATGTCGGCGAAATCGTCGCTGCTTCCGTTCGTGCCATCCGATGCCATGGTGACCTCAGTACATATGCTGGCCGCCATTGACGGACAGTGTCGAGCCAGTGATGAAACCGGCTTCGTCGGCGGCGAGGAAAATGATCGCACGTGCGATTTCCTCGGCCCGTCCGAGGCGTCCTACCGGGATGCGTTCAACGATCTTCTCGAGAATGTTCTCCGGCACCGCGGCGACCATCTCGGTGTCAATATAACCCGGCGCTATGGCGTTGACGGTGATGCCATGCGCAGCCCCCTCCTGAGCCAGCGCCTTGGTAAAGCCGTGAATGCCCGACTTTGCCGCAGCGTAGTTGACCTGACCGTATTGTCCGGCCTGCCCGTTGATCGAGCCGACATTGACGATGCGCCCGAATCCACGTTCGCGCATGCCCTCGATCACGGCCCGAGACATGTTGAAGCACGAGCCGATATTGGTGTCGATGACCTGTTGCCACTGTTCGTAGGTCATGCGGTGCATCGTACCGTCACGGGTAATGCCGGCATTGTTCACGAGCACATCCACCGGTCCGAGATCGGCGACAACCCTTGCCACTCCCTCCTGGCAGGCGTCGAAATCCGAAACGTCCCACTTGTACGCGGCAATGCCGGTCGCGGCGCTAAACTGCTCGGCCTTGCTGTCATCCCTGGCATAGACGGCGGCAGTGTCATTGCCGGCGTCCTTCAGCGCAATGGAGGTGGCCGCGCCAATGCCGCGGGTTCCGCCGGTAACGATAGCCACTCTGCTCATGATGTATGCCTGTGCTACGTCCCGGCGCTCCGCTCGGGCACCGGTGACATTTCCCGTTCCGAGAGACTAGGCCGGAAAACGCCGCGAGGAAAGCAGAAACCGGCCCGCCCGGATGCCTCAGGGAACTGTTGATGCGTCCCGTGGTGCCGTCCCGCAATTGCGGCCCATGCGCAGGGGCGGGCAGGAACACCGGACCGCCCCCACCCGTCCCGCACGAGATGCCGTCCGGGCTCCGGTCAGGCGGCCTGCGGCCTTACGAAGGCCTCGACAGTGTCATCGACGCGAGTCTTGATCGGCTCGAGCACCTTCGTCACCGTGTCGGTCGCGATCTGGTTGACCTTGGTCGACTGGGCAACGACCCGGTTCACGGACTTGTTGACGCTCTCGACCTGAATGTCAATGAATTCCTGGGGCGTTTTCGCGGCGAGAAAGCGCTGCATCAACTCCATGTTTTCGGCCACCGCCATCGTGGCGTAATCGACGACGCCCTGACAATACGCATCCCACCCCGCGACCACGGCAGCAGCGGATTCAGAAATCGCGTTCAGATTGTCCTTGCCGCATACTGCAGCCTTGTCGTAGGTGTCTGTGGCGACATCGAACTGCTCCTTGCCGAAGGCCGCCGCCGTACGGCAGCCCTCGGCGGTCGCGTCGGCACCCATCTGCATGACCGTCTCAAGGGTCTCCTTGCCCGCGACTGCCATCTTTTCTGCCGCCTCGGTTGCGGCCTGTCCCGAATTCTCGGTCATCTTTCGCTCCATCCAGTGTGTTTGCCCGGGCTTCCGGCCGGCGTTGCCACCCGCTGGACCGGCAATTTTGCGTTGCAAAAAAGATATCTAGGCGCTCACGCCCCCCCTGTCAAGCTGTTTATTTTGCGCCGCAAAAAATTTTCCTGTTAAATTCTAGGGAGTTGCCACGGGATGCATTGCGTTGCATAATCTTTTTGCAACACCGAAGACCGCTCGAATTAACCTTGGACCGCGCCGTCGGCAACGGTTCCCACGACAGATGGAGCAGTTCAATTGGCAAACGAGGAAACCGGGAGCGCAAAGGCGACGATCATCCGAAAATATGCCAACCGGCGCCTTTACAATACCGATACCGCCAGCTTCGTCACCCTCGAAGATCTCCACGACATGGTCACGCGGGGGATTATCTTCCTAGTGCAGGACGCGACATCGGGACGCGACATCACCTGCTCCATCCTCGCCCAGATCGTTTCCGAAGAGGAAAACCGGGGGCACAACATGCTGCCGCTCAACTATCTCCGGCAGATGTTGCAACTCTACGACGCGGGCTTCGGCCCGCAGTTCCGCGCCTATCTTGAGCAGAGTGTCGACGCCTTTACCGCGAATCAGCAGCAGGCCGTGCAGCAGATGCAACGCATGCTCGGCGGCGACGGCGGAGCAGTGGAGCAGCTCGCTGAAATCGGGCGGCAGAACATCGAGATGTTCCAGAGATCGATAAACATGTTCACGCCTCCGGCCGCAAGCCGCGGGCGGGATGGCGACAGCCCGCCGCCCGTCGCGGAGAGCGAGCCGTCGTCCAGGGACGAGGAGATAGAGGACCTGAAAAGGCAACTAGCCGAGGTGCAACAACGTCTGGATACGCTCGACAGGCCAAAATGATCGATTCGACCAGCCCCCTCCACAAAGCAACGGGAAACCCGAACATGCCAATACTTCGCGACTTCAGCGACCTTGAGGTCGGAATGACGGACACCTTCACCAAGATGCTGACCGATGAGGACGTACGCGCGTTCGCGACCGCATCCGGCGACTGCAATCCGCTCCATCTTGACGACGATTTCGCCAGCACCACGAGATTCGAGAAACGGATTACCCACGGCATTCTGACCGCGGGACTGATATCGGCCACGTTCGCAGGCACCCTTCCCGGCCCGGGCTGGCCTTATGTCAACCAGTTGCTCAAATTCCGTGCGCCGGTCTATATCGGGGACACTGTGACTGCCCGGGTCGAGGTGACCGAACTTCTTCCGGAGCGGAAATTCGCTGTCTTCCACACCGTTTGCTCCGTCGACGACAAGGTCGTGCTGGAGGGCGAAGCTACGCTCATGGCTCCGGAGCTCTCGTAGGCGCATTACACCGGATACCTGGCGAATTCAGGGGCAGGGTCGGCAATATCACCGAGAGAACCCCATGCGACACCGCATGATCATTCAGTGAACCCGGAACTTTCGGCACCCCGAAACCGGGATGAAGCCACACGTAACCCGTCCTTACCTGCTCACGATCACGCCGGGGTTGAGAATTCCCTTCGGGTCCAGACGGCCCTTGGCCTCAGCCAGCATTTCCCCGAAAATTTCAGGACGTTGCCGTTCATACCATTTTCGGTGATCGCGTCCCACAGCATGGTGATGGGTGATGGTGCCTCCCTCGCTGATGACCGCGTCGGAGGCAGCGTTCTTGATCTCCTCCCACTGTTCGAGGAGGCCGTCCTTCCGCCCCTGCCCGTGGAACGCGAAATACGGCGCCGGTCCGTCCGGATAGGCATGGCTGAACCGGCACGACACCGCGCCCTCCCGTCCTGTCGCCTTTCGGATGGCTGCACCCGTCGCCTCGCGAACGACATGGTAGAACTCCTCGAAGCGGTTCCATGTGATCGCGCTCTCGAAGGTGTCGGAAATGATGCCGCGCGGCGTAAGTTCCTCGCGGCAGTAGGGCATGCGGATGAAGGCTGTGCGCCAAGCGCCGACCGCACCCTCCAGGTTGGCTCGAGGATTGTCCCGCCAGTCGACATCGATGACACCACCATGATCGAGGCAACATTGCTCGGCACGCGCCATCCATGCGTCAACCGGATGGTCGGAACTCTCGAACGACACCACCATGAGAGAAAATGATCCGTCGCCGGCCCCGTTGACCTGCAATTCGATCCCGTCAACGATGCGTACGTTGGCGGGAAACAACCCGGCCTGCGAGACTGCCCTCACAGCTGCGGCGGCAGAGAGGAAATCCGCGAAACAAAACCCTTCCGTCGCCTTGAAGACCGGCCTGCCCTGCAGCCGCACCCAGCTCTCCGTAATGATGCCCATCGATCCCTCGGATCCGATCACGAACCGGTCGGGACTGGGACCGGCACCGGAGCCGGGCAGCCGGCGCGACGCCATCCTTCCCGAGGGCGCCACCATGGTCACACTTTCGACGAGATCATCAATATGGGTGTAGAGAGTGGCGAAATGGCCGCCGGACCGCGTCGCGATCCAGCCTCCCAGCGTCGAATGTTCGAAACTCTGCGGAAAATGGCGCAGGGTCAGGCCGCTTGGCTTCAGCTGGGCTTCCAGTTCCGGACCGCGCGCCCCACCCTGGATGCGCGCCGCGCGGCTCACGTCGTCAATTTCAAGCACCTTGTTCATCCGCCCCAGGTCGACGGTCACGGTTCCGTTGAAGCCGTTGCCAACATCGCCGGTCACGCCGCCCACAACCGACGAACCACCGCCATAAGGAACCAGGGCTGCCCCGGCATCCCCGCACCAGTCATAGAGTGCGGCAATATCCGCCTCGTTTTCCGGATAGGCCACCACATCGGGTGCATGGGTAAAATCGCCCATGCAGATACGAATGGAATCGGGCTGCGACTGGCCAAACGCGTGCAATACGCGCTCATACCTGTCGTTCGTGCAGATACCGGCCAAGGCCGCCGGCCACGACAGGCGCGGCGCCGGGAGCTCGATTTCCTCAAGCGCCGGCATCCTGCTGTCGTCGCTCGGCACGATACCGAAATCCTCGGCGAAGGTGGTCAGCAGGGACTTCGTCTCGGCTGCATCGAGGCCTTCGCCCTCGTATCCCCAGCCCCAGTACTTGAGCTTTCTCGCAGTCGAATCGCCCAATGCGTCATCCTCTCCCAACAGTCAGGCGCCTCCCGGAAACGGTCGCCTGCCACGCCCAACGGCTCTCTCCGATCCGTTCGCACGGACATATCCGGCAGTAAGCGTCCCGCCGAACAACGCCGGCCCCTGCTCTGCGATGATGCGCTCGATCCACCACCTGATCGCATCGTCGCGCCGGGCCAGAATCTTATACCGGAAACGTTCCGTTCTCTCTACGGTCACCGCATCGCGCCGCCGTCTTCGACCTGTGCGCCCGCACCGGCCGGCATCCGAAAACCGGACGGCGGCGGCCGCATCCCCCACCCTGCCATCCACATCCACCGGATCGCGACATGACGATTGCCGTAACCCCGATTTCAGATGCGCTTGGCGCCTCGATCACAGGCATCGACCTCTCGAAGCCGCTCGGCGACGACGCTTTCGCTATCATTCACTCCGCGATGCTGAAACATCTTGTCCTCGTCTTCCCTGATCAAGATCTGACCGACGAGGAGCAGGTGGAATTCACGCTGCGCTTCGGCGACCTGCCCGACAGGGGCTTACATTCCCGCAGCACGAAGGCGGACGATCAGCTCCACAAGTCCGTGATGCTGGTTTCCAACATCCGCGAGAACGGCGAGGTCATCGGCTCCATCCCCGACGGCGAGATGTTCTTTCACACCAACGGCTCCTAAGAGGTGGCTCCCTATCGCTATACCTTCCTCTACGCCATTGAGATCCCGAAGACCGACGGCGATACGCTGTTCGCCAACATGTACGCGGCGTACGAGATACTTCCCGACGATCTGAAGGACCTGCTGGCGGACATCGATGCTGAACACGGCTTCTACGCCGGACCGGACGTGACCGAAGAGATGAAGATAGCGCTACGGGTCACCGGGCACAGCAGTTCCACCCGCCATCCGGCGCTCATTCGCCACGAGGAATCGTCGAGGACCGTGCTTTATGTCAGCCGCATGCTGACGCGGCGCCTAATCGGGCTCGGCGAGGACCGGGGACGGGACCTCCTCTTTCGCCTGTTCGATCACTCTGAACGCGCAGAAAATGTCTACTGCCACGTGTGGACGCCGGGCGATCTCGTGATGTGGGACAACCGCTGCACCAATCACGCGCGGACAGATTTCAGCGCTGGCGAACGGCGCTTGCTCCGGCGCACGACCTGCCAGGGCACGAGGCCCGAACGCGCGGCGCCTTGACCGTTTCGTCGCGGTAGGAATGCGCATTGCTGCGCACCCCCCGCACAGATCCGGACCTGGGCACCAGTCCATCCGGCCTCGGGTACTTGACGGCAAACCGCTGGTCCGGCCATGGATAACGGATGGGCGGCCAAAGAAGTTCGGTCATGCGCTCCAGTCGCTTCCAGTTGAAACGGTGGTGTTGGGAGCGGCGGCGTATCGCCCGCATCCACCGGTGTTGCAGCCTTTGGCGGAACGTGTACAGCCAGGGACGGCGAAGTAGTTGAGCCAGCCTTGACAGACCCGCCGACCTCCCATATGTCGTGATGCCATCGTTTGCGGAGCACCTCCTCGATGCGGGTCCTTGCGACCCGTTTTGCGACCGAGCCTGAAGCGCCCTGCCCGGGCCCTCGTGCAGAAGTGCCTGAAGCCCGGGAAGTCGAACGTCCTGCCCGCGCTTCCGGCGGTTCGCCATAGCGAACCGGCCGAACTCGACGATTGTCCGGGTGCAGATCGAGACCAAAGCGGCCTCTCCCGAACATCGCGAAGGTATTGCTCCGCATCCCGCTTGTACTGAAACCCGACCACGATATCGTCCCGGACAATGATCGCTTGACCGCCCGGAGCCCTCGGACGCCATGCCCCGTGAAACCACGGATCAAGCACGTGGTGCAGAAACACGTTCGCAGGGGCTGACAATCGCGCCCTGCGGCGTCCCGACACCGGTGTCGCTCCATGACGCCAGCGTTCAGCCACTTGCGGGTCATTCTGTCGCGGTACTCGAGGAACGTGATCAACCAATCCCCGTGTCGAAGTATGCCCGAATGTCCGCATCAACAATCCAGTCGACCTTGCGCCTTTCGATCCCGAACGCCAGGGCGTCGAGAGCGCCCCTCGGCCCGGTCGGAACCCGTAGCTGAAACCAGGGAACTCCACCTCATGGATCGGTGTCAGGATCACATCCACAACTGCCTTCCGGACGATCTTGTCCTCCAGTGCAGCAAGCGGTCGTGTCCCGGTATCTCCACCCACCGGCGACGCCCGGTACGCTCCCCCGCAGGCGCGAGTGCAGGTCGAGCAGGCGCTCGTCCAGATCTTCGCCGTCACGCCGTCGACCCCTGCCGCGGCTTCCTTCTTCAGGCCGACCGGAGTGCCTCCGGCGTGGTGGAAGAGTGCACGCTCCTTCGGGTTCCTCTTTGCAGCTCCGATCCGCCTCCTGTGGCACCCGACTCTGTGTTCGGCGCGTGCTTTGGCGTCCCGGATTCCCTTGGTTGAGGCCCTTTCCTAGGGTGCAGTTCTCGTATGGCGAATCCAAGTCATTGATTTAACACGGTTGTGCGGTCGCGAGGCAGCAGCGAAAACGGGTTTTCGTGACAATCGCCCGTTTCGGGACAGGATTTTGTCACGATCCCCGCGGCATCGACAGGGTGATCCGGGCGCTGCGCCACCTTCGCGACACCGCGGCGCCAACGGGCCAACATCGACAGGGAACCGGCCTTCTTCCGCAAGCATCGCCACCGAATGCGCTACCACGCGCTGAAGCAACCGGCTCGGGAATTGTCGAGGCGGCAAACAAGACCCCCGTCACACAGCGCATGAGGCGCTCCGGCATGCGCCGGCGCATCGTCGGCGGACAATCACCTTCCGCGCCCTGCTCGAATCCGGCCGCTTCGAGAGCGCGTGGGCGGCCATGATCGGTGCAGACGACGCACCAGCCAACGACAACATCAGCCCAAATCACACCCCGGCACTGGCCGCATGAGATGAACAAATGGTACTGAGCCTGCAACCGTGCCATACGAGACTCTCACCCCCCGAGGATCGCTTTCACTCGCAGTTCGGAGGGAATTTCTGCTCGGACCTCATCGAGACCGAGGATGGCCGCCAAGCCGTCCAGGAAGTCCTCGACCGGATGTTCCCCGCGATGCCCGCCTTTTTCGGGTGATCCGGTTCCGTCAACAACGAGACCTACCGCAAGTGGGGCATCAAGATGCGGACCAATGACGAGATGCGCGACGACCACATGAGCCGTGTGCGCGAACTCGTCGAGCACCGGCTCGGGCTGCAGCTTCCTGCTATTGCCGGCTAACGCCGCCTGCGCGTGTCCCGTCCCGACCGGCTACTTGCCCGTTTCGAAGACGATCTCGGCGGCGTCAGCCGGTTCTCTGCCACGGGCTCCGGCGCCTCTCCGGCCACGCTCCGGAAAACCGGCTCTATCTCGAAGGTCTCAGACAACCGACTGGCCGTGTGGAAACCGTCGAGGACTGGAAGGCCGCAGGCGCCGCGCTGCGGCACAAGGCCTGGAATCGATCCTGGTGGACGGCTGAAAAGGTAGAGCAGCGGGCCCTGTCGGTGCGCATCGCCACCGTCTTTGCCGAACCCCTCTTGCACGGCGCCTGTCCGGGATCCTCCTCACCGCCAGCGACCGGGCCCTCACCGATGCGACCGCCTCGTTGACGCACGCCGCCGTTTCCGACCCAGGCCTTGCCGCAAGCGCCGCCGGTGCTGCCAGCGAGGCGGTTCACCAGGCGTCCCCCCTAGTGTTATGTCAGCAATGATATGTCGTACATTTGGTGCTAGACTGTCCGTCCATTCGGGATGGAGGTCGGAGTATGAAACGCTACGTGGTGACCCTGGACGAACGGGCAGAACTTTCGGAGATCAAGGGCTCGCACCTGTCGCAAAAGGTAATCAACGCCCTGCTTAACTGCGACGAGGGCGCGTTCAATGAATGCCAGATGACCGGGAAGGTCATTGCTGAGATTCTGCGCATCAGCATGCGCAAAGTAGACCGAGTAAAGAAGCGTTTCGAGGGGCTGGAGGCGGCATTGGGTGGCCGGCGCCGTCCTACCTATATGCGAAAAGCCGACGGCGTCTTCGAGGCGCGTGGCCCTGAGTTGTGGTGAACCGCCTGAGGGTTAAGCGCAATGGTCGTTGCGGCTGCTGGCCGACCGCGTTGTCGAGCTTGGTTACATTGATACCGTGTCACACGAGACGGTGCGGCGTGTTCTAAAAAAAACTGCCTCAAGCCATGGCAGCGGGTGGGTGATTCCTCCTCAAGGGAACGCCGACTTCGCCGCAGCGAAGGTGCTCGATGTCTATCGCCGCCCCGCCGCCTTCCCCGTGGTCTGCATGGACGAAACGCCCCGACCGGCGAGACACGGCAACCGATCGCCATGGCGCCGGGACGGCCAGCGCGTAACGACTACGAGTATCGACGTTGCGGTACCTGCAACGTCTTCACGGAACCCCTGGCCGGCAAGCGCATGACCAAGGTAACCGAGCGCAAGATCGATTGGGCGCAGTTCCTGGCCGACATCGCCGAGCGCTACCAAGACGCCACCACCATCACCCTGGTGATGGACAACCTCAACACTCACCGGCCCGGCGCCTTCTATGAGGCCTACCCGCCGGACGAGGCCAAGGCCCTGTGGGACCGCTTCGAGTTCGTCTACACCCCCAAGCACGGCAGTTGGCTGAACGTGGTCGAACTCAACGTCATGATCCGCCTGAACCGCCGCATCGACTGCATCGAGGTGCTACGCCGGGAAGTTGCCGCCTGGCAGGCGACCGCATCCAGGCCAAGGTGGATTGGCAGTTCACCACCGACGATGCCCGCGTGAAACTCAAACGCCTTTATCCGACATTTGACGAATGACAAGACACTAGCGGTTCTTGCAGGGACAGCCGATTCCCACCCCTTCCGCATCAAGCTCCGGCATTTCATGGCGGGTCACTGGCCTCTTGGCCTGCTTGACGGCACCTTCCGCCTGCTCTGACCGGGCGCATCGTCCGCTGCCACCGTCGTAAACGCCTTGCTCGGCCGAACGGACCTGTCGGGACTGGACCGTGTCTGTCCACAGGGGAGTGGGGATTATCGACCGGCGAACAACCCGGATGCGGGAAAATTGACAGCAGGCATCGTTCTCACCTAGCATGAATTTTGCACGGACAACCCCGCGGCTGCCAAGACACAATGCCGGCCCGCCGATGACGGCGAGAGTTTCGGACTGCGGCCACGAGAACCAGGGAGAAATTGATGAAGAGATGCTGCATGCTTGTCGTCGGCCTCATGACGGCTGCGACGCTGCTCACGGCAGAGGATGGCCGGGCGGCCACTAAACTGAGGCTGGCCAACTGGCTCCCTCCGGTCCACCACATGTCGGCCACGCTCGGCGCATGGGCCAGCGAACTCGAAAAGGCTTCTGGCGGCCAAATCAAGGTGGAAGTGATGACCGCCCCGCTGGCCAAGCCTGACGGGCAATACGACCTCGCGAAGAAGGGGATCGTCGACATCGCATGGAGCGTTGCGGCGTACCATCCGAAGCGGTTCTGGAAGCTGATGGCAGTCGAGACGCCGTTTGCGGCGCCGACCGCAGAGGCCGCTGGGGTGGCCGCCTGGCGGTGGTACAAGAAGCACGGCTTCATGGCGAAGGACACGGCCGACACCAAGCTTCTTGCCCTGTTCGCGCATGCACCGCATCTCTATCACAGTGCCAAACCGCTGACCAAGCTTGCGGATTTCAAAAACATGAAAATCCGTACCGGCGGCAACGGAGTGAAGATCGCCAAGATTCTCGGCGCCGTCCCGGTTTTCATGCCGCCGGGAGCCACCAATGAGGCGCTGGCCAAAGGCACGCTTGATGCGTCACAGTTCCCTTGGGAGTCAGTCAAGGG
The DNA here is from genome assembly GCA_964291215.2 of Alphaproteobacteria bacterium. GTDB lineage: Bacteria > Pseudomonadota > Alphaproteobacteria > MPNO01 > UBA830 > JAJEBT01. The sequence continues at coordinate 282,671 of OZ219790.1, forward strand.
CTTCCGCCTGGCCGGTGTGACTTCGCATCACCTGAAGATCCCCGGCGGCACCTATGCCGGCATCTTCTTTCTCACGATGAGCCCCAAGACCTGGGCGAAGCTCTCAGCCGGCCAGAAGGCCGCAGTCGACAAGGTAAGCGGAGAATGGGGGTCGCGGTTCATCTCCAGGAAATGGGACGCCGCGGAGAAATCGGGACGCGATGCCGCCAAGGCCAACGGCAACACGATCACGGTGCTCAGCGATGCGGAAACCGCCAAGCTGAAGCAGATGGTGCAACCGATAACAGATGCCTGGATCGAAAAAGCCGACAAGGCGGATCTGGACGGCAAGGCGCTGATGACAGACTACCACAAGATCGTGGCGGGTCTCTGATACCCGGCGGCAGCGATGTTCCCGGCGACTAGCAGGGCGATCGGGCGGGTCGCGCTCTGGTTCGCCCGCTTCGCCTCCCTTGCGCTTGCCGCGATCATGGTCATGACGTTCTTCGATGTTATCGGCAGGACGTTCTTCGGGCGCGCACTCGTTGGCACCGTCGAAAGCGTCGAATTAATGATGGGCATCCTCGTGTTCTGTGGTCTCGCACTCACGGAAATCCATCGCCGGCACATCGTCGTCGAAACCTTCCAGACGCTGTTTCCGCGCCCGGCGCGCCACCTGTCGGAGATCGTCAATTCGCTGCTCGCGGTCGTCGTCACCGGATTCCTCGCCTGGAGGCTTCTGATCAAGACCGGCGAGATCGTCGAGGAACAGGAATATACGCAAATCTGGGAACTGCCGTTCTGGCCCACCGCACTCATCATGTGTGTCGGCATCGGCATGTTCCTTATCGTCCTGGTCGTGCGCCTGATCGGGAACCTGCCGGCAGTGCGGAATCGGTCCGGGGACTGAGAAGCATGGAGACCGGTGTCCTGGTGCCGCTCGTGTTCGCGCTCCTGTTCGGCGCGCTGTTTCTCGGCGCGCATGTCGGGCTCGCGATGTCCGGGGCGGCAATGTTCGGCACCGCGATGATCGTCGGGCCCGACGCCGCGCTTTCGCTCGCCGGAATATCGGTCTTCGAATCCGCCCAGAGCTTCGATCTCGCTGTCATCCCCCTCTTCGTGCTGATGGGGGATTTTGCCGCAAGGTCCGGCATCAGCTCCGATCTCTACGCAGCCTTCAATGTGTGGCTCCGGCGCAGCCGCGGTGGTCTCGCCCAGGCCAGCATAGCGGCCTGCGCCGCCTTCGGAGCGGTGTGCGGGTCCTCACTCGCCACGGCAGCAACGATGGGCCGCGTAGCGCTGCCCGAGATGCGCCGTTTCGGATACGGCGACAGGCTTGCCACCGGCGCGATAGCTGCCGGCGGGACTATCGGCATCCTTATTCCACCCAGCGTGATCATGCTGATCTACGGCCTTCTCACCGAGACCAGCATCGGCGATCTGTTCATCGCTGGCGTAATACCTGGAATCCTTCTCACGCTGTTCTTCATGATCGCGGTTCTCGCGATCGTCCGGATCGATCCGTCCAGTGCTCCGCAATTGTCCCGCGAAGCCGCTGCCGTCTCCGATCCCGCGATTCTGCGAAAAATGTGGCCCACGCTGGCGCTCTTCGTTCTCGTGATCGGCGGAATTTATGCCGGGATCTTCACGCCTACCGAAGCTGCGGGCATCGGCGCGGTCGGAGCGCTTGCGATCGGCGCCGCGATGCGCCGGCTCGGCATTGCCGAAATCCTCGAGTGCCTGATGGAGACCGTTCAGACGACATCCATGATCTTCCTGATCCTGATCGGCGCCATCCTGTTTTCGGGTTTCTTGTCGCTCAGCGGCACGCCGGCGCTGCTCGGTCGCTGGATCGTCGGCCTCGATCTTTCGCCCCTGATGACGGTGATACTGATCATCGGCATCTACATTCTCCTCGGCGCCTTCCTCGACACGATGGCGATGATCATCCTTTCGATACCTGTCTTCTTCCCCATTGTCTCCTCCATGGGTCTCGACGCGGTCTGGTTCGGCATCATTGTTGTCATTGCCGTCGAGCTCGCGCTGATAACGCCGCCAATGGGGATCAATGTCTTCGTGATCCGTGGCCTCGCCGCGGACATCCCGCTTGCCCAGGTGTTCATGGGCGTTCTGCCGTTCTGCGCCGCGCTGCTTGCGCTCATCGCGCTCGTGGTCGCGGTGCCCGAGATCGTCACCGTCCTGCCAACCCTCGGGCGGTGAACGGAAAGCGGGGGAACAGCGCCGTGACACTACGCTCACAACCAGGCAGGCACTCCGGAACGGGGACCGCCCTGGCCTTCGCGCCGCTCTCGCCCGGCGCGCATGCATGCGGCGTTGCCGATTCCATCTGCTGTCTCGAGAAGCCGCGATGAAGATCGTCAGAAACACATCCGGCCAGCAGATCGAGGAGATCCGCCAGGATCCGACACCGGTCGAGGCTATTCCCGAACTCGCCCACCGGAAACTATTTGCCCGGTTTGAGGAGGCCTTTCTCAACCAGGACATGAAGATGATGGCCGAGTGCCTCCTGCCGTCCTTCGAATGGCGGCTTCCGAACGGGGAGATCGTCTATGGCCGGGAAAACGCCGTCGCCGCCATGGAGCACCGCTTCGCGATGCCGAACAGCCCGAAATTCAGCCGTTCCGTCTGGCGCTTCCGCGGCCGCACGGTGATCCAGACCTATCGCGTCTCCTACATGGGTCCCGACGGGAAATGGCGGAAATCGAAAGGCATGGATCTCTACAAGATCCGCGACGGCCTGATCGCGCGCAAGGACGCGCACTGGAAGATGATTCCGTGAAACCACAGATGGGGAGACAGGGATGAAGATCGCTTCAGCCGCCGGCGAGTTCGAGTTCCACATCGACGATCTCAGGGTCGTGGGAACCGATGTCGTTCTGACCGGAAAGATGGGCGTCTGGGAGGCCGAAACGCTGATGGATCGGGACGACATGCTGGCGCTCCTGCGTCTAACCGCCTGCAGCCCGTCCTTCTGGGCCCATGCCCTGAAACTTCTGCCCTACGCGCTCCTCGGCGGGCGACGGCGGAGCGGCTCCGATGACCGAACATAAACCCGGCAGGCTGCCGCCGCACGCCGAGGCGATGTGGGACTATCCGCTGTTCGACGCGATCATGGGCCGGCGATCCCGGCGTTTCGGCCTTGGCATGGAAATGTCGAGCGGCCCGTTCCAGCATCGCTCCGACAAGGAGCCGGTGGGGCTTGACAGCCTTGAGACGGCGATGCTCGTGGCCGCCGCAACCGCAACAACTGGCCCGATACTCGCGGAGACCGAGTTGCCTGGCGGAATGGTCAAGACGATCGGCAAGCCCTACCCGTCAGCCATGGGCTCTCACCGCGCCCGCCTCTTTTTCACCGATGACAACGGCGTCTATGTTATCCGTGCCGATCAGGCGGCGATGACGAAGATGCGCGAATACGAACACAGCAGCGACCGCGGCAAAATCCTCGGATTCTACGAAACCTGCGTCGAGAAGCTCGAGGACGGCCGCATGGACCTTCCGGGCGTCGAGCCTGGCGTCTGGCCGCACAACCAGTGGGTAACCAACAAGCCGGGCACGACGCTGTTCATGCCGGTCATCGACGTCACCAAAGACATGATCAAGCTAGTCCTCAACCTGTGCGATTCAAAGGCCGGCCGCTACGCCCGAGAGGGCGGCTACTACATAGTCGACGACCGCAATGGCATGCGTCCATGCGGCAACCAGAAGTGGCTAGACAACGGATTCCTCTCGAAACGCAAGGTGATGCCGCTGTCGCGGCTCGAGAAAATGCTCTCGGACGGCATGCTCGCCGAAGGAGCGTTCATGGGGCAGCTGATGGCGCTCGCGATGCAGGCGGCGGGGCTCGGGGGCTGGGTCTATGGCGGCTTTTCCTCGCTCGTGGTGCTGGGCGGAACTCCGACCTGCCGCGGCCTCGGTTTCCGTTTCGTGCAGTCGGCCTCGGACCCGTTTCCCGCTCCGGTCGGTCGTGACGGCATCTTCGAGGCTTTCTGTCCACCCTACTATCCCGACATGGATTCGGCCGTCGAGGCCGCCATCGAGGGTGCAACGATGAGCATGGATGACTGGGAGGCGCGGGGCATGCTCAAACCGCATACAGCGCCGAATGCGGAATTCGATGCAGCCACGGTGCAGGCGTCGCCCGAAGGCGTGCAGTGCGTCAAGGACATCTGCGGCTATATCCTCGACACGTTCGGAAAGTTTCCGGCAACGGTCGACGCAATCCAGATGACGCTGATGATCCAGGTCCATCACCTCGATCTCGATTTCTACGACGCCCACATGAAACCGGGCACCTATCTGGAGACCCATGAACACCACTTCCGCGACTGGCACGAAGGCATCGAGCCGCGGAAGAGAAACTGAAGGAGTTGGACGATGGACCCATTCCGCCTCGTCATCAACGGCAAGAAGATTCCGACCGGGAAGTGCTTCGAGGTTCTCAATCCGGCCGATGAGAAGGTTGCCGGGCTTGCGCCGCTCGCAAGGAAGAAAGATCTTGACGCCGCCGTCAGCGCCGCCGAGAGGGCGTTCCAGAAATGGCGCGACGTGCCCGAGGCCCGCAGGCAGGCTGCCTGCATGAAGATCGCCTCGAAGATCGAGAAGAACGCGGAGGAACTCGCCCGCCTCCTCACCAGGGAACAGGGCAAGCCCCTCAACGGTCTCGGTTCTCGCTGGGAGATCGGGGGTGCTGTAGCCTGGACCCGTTACACGGCCGGCCTTTCCCTACCCGTCAAGACCCTTCAGGACAACAACGAGGGCAGGATCGAGCTCCACCGCAAGCCAATTGGCGTCGTTGGCTCGATCACGCCGTGGAACTTTCCCGTCCTGATCGCGATCTGGCACATAATCCCGGCCGTGCTTTCGGGCAACACCGTGATATGCAAGCCCTCGCCTTTCACGCCCCTGTCGACACTGCGCCTGATTGAACTCATGAACGAGGTTCTGCCGAAAGGGGTCGTCAACTGCATTGCCGGCAAGGACAAGCTGGGTGCGGCCATGGCTTCGCACGAGGACATCGGCAAGATCGTTTTCACCGGCTCATGCGCCACCGGTCAGGAGATCATGGCGAACGCGGCCGAGACCATGAAGCGCCTGACGCTGGAGCTCGGCGGCAACGATGCCGGCATCGTACTTGGCGACGTCGATCCGGGCGAGATCGCCGAGGGGTTGTTCTGGGGAGCCTTCATCAATGGCGGCCAAACCTGCGCGGCGCTCAAGCGGCTCTATGTTCACGACAATGTCTATGACGATGTCTGCGACGAACTTGTCGCCTTTGCCCGGAAGATGAAGATCGGCAAGGGAAGTGCGGAAGATGTCGTGATCGGTCCGGTCCAGAACGAAAGGCAGTATGACATCGTCGCCGGACTGGTGCGCAACGCAAAGCGCAAGGGACGCGTGCTCCTCGGCGGCAACCCCGCCAAGCTCCGCAAGAAACTGGGCAGGAAGGGCTATTTCTACCCGCCAACGATCATCGCCGACCTGGACAACGGAGACCGCCTTGTCGACGAGGAACAGTTCGGCCCGGTCCTCCCGGTGATTCGCTATCGCCGCATCGAGGAGGCAATCGACAAGGCAAACGACAACCCGAATGGCCTTGGCGGTTCGGTCTGGAGTCGCAATGTCGACAAGGCGCGAAAGATTGCCAGCCGCATGGAGTGCGGTTCCGTCTGGATCAACAAACACGGGATGATCCAACCCAACGCCCCGTTCGGCGGTGTCAAGCGCTCTGGCTTCGGTGTCGAGTTCGCGGAAGAAGGCCTACAGGAATACACGGACATCCAGGTTGTCTTTTCCTGAACCGGAATTTCAGAAACCGGTTTCCGAAGAACGGCATCCTGTCCACCTCCGCGCGGGCCAGCGGCGCACCGGCGGAAGCGGTGTGGAAGAGTAGTCCGATGCTGGCGATCGATTTGCCCGATGTCTCCGTGTTTCTTGTTGCCATCGTCTTCTCGGCAGCGCTCCTGCAGGCCGTGACAGGACTCGGTTTCGGCCTGATCGCAGGCCCGGCGCTGCTCGTCTCCATGGACAGTTCCGCCGCCATTCAGGTAACGATCGTCCTGAGCTTCGCGATCGCGCTGGCGCTCTCGCCGAGCACCCTTCCAAGGGTCGACTGGTCACTGCTGAAACCCCTGTTTTTTGGCATATGCCTGGGCGCGGTCGCTGGCGCGGTGACGTATTCACATGTGTCGTTGCAGAATCTGAAATGGGGGGCAACTGTGGCAGTGCTGGCCATGGCGGCGATTTCCACCGGCATTCTCGAGCGTCATCCGCTCTTTCAGCGCGACAGCGACGTACGCCGGCTGGCGACCGGCGCACTGAGCGGAGCGCTGACGGCCAGCCTCGCGATGCCTGGGCCTCCGGTTGCCGCCTACGCTACCGCCCTCCGGCACGGCAAGGAAACAATCCGCGCAACGACGCTTGTAACGTTTCTCTTCGCCTACCCGGTCGCCTTTGCCATGCAGGCAGGGATGTCCGGCGTGTCGGATCGCGCGGCGCCGATGTGCGCGGCGCTGCTTTTTCCGGCGCTGGCGGGAACATTAACCGGATACCTGCTTGGCCGCGCGGTGCCGGAAAGCGTCTTCAGATGGCTCATCACCGTCCTCCTTGTTGTCAGCGCCGTTGCCCTGACAATCGCCTGAGGGTTTGTCACCAAATAATCGAATCCGTGTTGTTTGCGTCGGCGTTTTTGTCTGTCCAGTGATTTTGGTTGAGCGCTTGCCGACGGGTCAGTCTGCTGACTTCGGTTGGTTGGTGTTGGGGTCTTTCGGGGATGATTTGTCGGTCAGTTTGGTTGCCGGCTGATTCTCCGGCGCTGTTGGGACGTTTATCTTCGGTGCATGGAACAGGCAAAGAGCATAAGGCACCGGTTTGCAGTTCTTTCTCCTCATCTTGACGAGAAGGGTCGCCGGTTGCTCGCGGCGGTTGAGGCGCAGTGTCTTGGGCGCGGCGGAATAACGCAGGTCTCGGATCTCACGGAGTTGCGCGTTCGACGATTTGACGGGGTCTGAAGGAGATTGACGGAGCCATGTCGCCGCCGGCACCGGGTCCGGCGCGCGCAAGCCGGCGATGGAGCGTCAGCCGGGTCTGCTGGCGGCGCTGGTTGCGCCGGCGACGCGGAACGGTCTCTGCTGTGGGTTTCGAAGAGCACCCGGCATCTTGCGAAGTGTCTTGAGGAGCAGGGTTGTTCGGCGTCGCTTGTCGGGCGGCTTCTGGGCGAGCTTGGCTATACGCCAACGCGAAGACCCGCGAAGGCGGCGTGCACCCTGCCCAGGCCGGGCAGTTCGGCCGCATAAATGAGCAGGTTGCGGCGTTTCTTGCGGCCGGGGAACCGGTCATCGACACCAGGAAGAAGGAGCTGATCGGCGATTTCAAGAACGCCGGCCGCGAGTGGCGGCCGAAGGGACGGCCCGAGGAGGTGAAGGTACATAACTTCGCGGACAAGGAGTTCGGCAAGGCGGCCCCCTACGGGGACATGGCCCACAACATCGGCCGGGTCAATGTCGGCCATGACACCGCGGCGTTTGCGGTGGAAAGCACCCGGGGTGCCGGTGGCGGCGCCTCGGGCGCTGCCCCGGGGCGGCTGCTGATCATCGCCGACTGCGGCGGGTCGAACGGGGCCCGACTGTGGAAGGTCGAACTGCAGAAGCTCGCCAGGGAACTCGAGATCATGGTCTGCCGCCCGGCACCAGCAAATGGAACCGCACATCGCCTGTTCTCGTTCATCAGCCAGAACTGGCGCGGCAAGCCGCTGTGCAGCCTCGCCGCCATCGTCAGCCTGATCAGCGCAACCACCACCGAAACCGGCCTCAAGGTCTATTGCAGTGTCGACGAAAACACCTGTCCGAAGGGCATCAAGGATGCCGAGATAAAGGACCTCGACATCAAGCGCACAAAATTCCAGGGCGAGTTGGAACTATTCACTCTTGCCAACACCCGACACAGGCGCGATTGTTTCGTGACGGCCCCTGAGTCCTGAATCACCATCCACGCCGCAGAAAATGCGCAGCCGGATAGTCATCATCACATGAGGCATGTTCCAGGCATCGTGTTGCACCGGCCAAATCATGGTAAAGCTCGTTCCCGTTCGAATCGAACCTATCACGGAACCAACACAACCGGAGACGGCGTTGCTACCCGTGCGGCCCAAGTCTAGAATGCTCATCCGAAGAAAAGGACCGGAAAACATGCACGATATCAATCTTGAGGGAAAGGTTGCCATCGTCACCGGCGGCGGCGGCGGAATGGGTGGCGCGATGTCGCTGGCCTTGGCCGCGCACGGCGCCAGCGTGTGCGCCGCCGACGTGAACCGGGATGCGGTCGACAAGATCGCCGACGACGCGCACAAGATGACAAACAGCGGAACCATACTCCCGATCGCATTCGACGTGACAGACTTTGATGACTGCGCGCGCGTCGTCGAAGTCACCCGAAAGGAACTCGGTCCCGTCAACGTCCTGGTCAACAATGCTGGCGTCGGCATGCAGACCATAAACGAGAACTACATGAACGAACCGGCCAAATTCTGGCTTGCCGATCTGGACCGCTGGCAACGCATGATGGACATCAATTTCAAGGGGCCATTCATGATTGCCAAGCTAGTGGCCGAATCGATGGTCGAACAGGGCTGGGGCCGCATTATCAACGTCACGACGAGCCTCGATACGATGATCCGTCACAACTACTCGCCCTACGGCCAGTCCAAGGCCGCGCTGGAATCCGGCACCGCAACATGGGCGAAGGATCTCGAGGGCACCGGCGTCAGCGTCAACGTCCTGGTGCCGGGCGGCCCGACCAATACGGGTTTCATTCCAGAAAGCGCTCCTTTCGACCGCGACAAGCTGGTGCAGCCCGAGGTGATGACCGGCCCCGTCGTCTGGCTCGCTTCCGACCGTTCGGACGGGATCACGAACAGCCGGTTCGTCGCAAGCAACTGGGATGTTTCTCTTGACCCGGATGAAGCTGCGAGGGCTGTTTGCGCTCCGGCGGCCTGGCCGGATGCCGGTACCAAGGCCGTGTGGCCGGGAGCCAATTGATTGGAAGTTCACACGGAGCATTTCCGTTCGCTGACGCTTGCCGCAACCGAAATCGCGGAGCGCGCGGGCAACCTTATAACCGAACTCTATGGGATCGATCTCGACGTGCGCGAGAAGGGGGATACGACACCGGTTACCGAAGCCGACGAGCGTGCGGAAGAGCTGATCCTCTCCGAACTCGCGGCATTGACGCCTGACATACCCGCAATAGGCGAGGAAACGGTGGCGCAGGGCGCGGTCGACGGGCACGGAACTTTCTGGCTCGTCGATCCGATCGACGGGACACGGGCCTTTATCCAGGGTAGCGGTGAATTCACGACGAATATTGCGTTGATCCACGCTCGCCGACCAGTGCTCGGCGTGGTCGCTGCTCCTGCGTTGGGACGCCTCTACAGAGGCAGCGGGCCAGGCACCGCGGAGAAGCGGGAAACCGGTAGCGATTGGATCCCGATCGGCGTACGCAAACCACCGCAGGCCGGCGTTGTCGTCGTGTCAAGCAAATCCCACGGCAACAAGGCCGCGATCGAGGGCCTGATTCGGGAACTGCCCGCATGTGAGCACCGATATGTCCACAGCTCCCTCAAATTCTGCCTGATCGCTGAAGGTGTGGCAGACATCTATCCCCGTTATGGCCCGACCTCCGAATGGGACACGGCTGCAGGTCACGCCGTCCTCGCCAGCGCCGGAGGCTCGGTCTGGACAGTGGATGGAAATCCGCTTGAATACGGCAAATCGGGGTGGCTCAATCCCGAATTCATAGCCCGCGGCCGGGAATGATCGAGCCCGCCACACCGGAGGTCATCACGCGGGCCGGACGGCTGATCCAGGACGGCGATGCCATCGCATTTCCCACCGAGACGGTCTACGGCCTCGGCGCGGACGCATGTTCGGATACCGCCGTCGCACGTATCTTCGAGATCAAGAGGCGGCCAGCTTTCAATCCTCTCATCGTTCACGTGGAAAGCCTCGAAGAGGCCGCGATGCTCGGCGATTTCGACCGGATGGCGCACGCGCTTGCGGATGCCTTCTGGCCCGGGGCGCTTTCGATTGCCGTGCCCCGCCGCCGGGACTGCGAGATTTCCCTGCTCGCCAGCGCCGGCCTTGACACTGTTGCCATAAGGGTTCCCGCCCACAAGACTGCCCGAGCAATCCTTGCCGCCGCGCGATGCCCCATCGCGGCTCCGAGCGCCAACGCTTCCGGCGAAGTGAGCCCGACCCTGGCGCGGCACGTGGCCGATTCGCTCGGCGGCGGACTCCTGATCGTCGATGCTGGCCCCTGTCCCGTCGGACTCGAATCCACGGTGGTCGCCTGCGGCGGTGATCAGCCCGTAATCCTCAGGCCAGGCGGCATTACCTCGGAGGCCATTGCCGATATCACCGGTCCCGCAAGGATTGTCAGCGAACACGACGACGGGCCGGTGCAGTCGCCCGGCATGCTGCACCAGCATTACGCACCCCGGTCTCCCGTTCGGCTCGAAGCCCGTTCGGTCGCTCCCGGCGAAGCCCTGTTGTCGTTCGGCCGCCATGAAATTGACGGAGCGTCGGCGGAACTGAATCTCAGCGCGGACGGGGACCTCACCGAAGCCGCTGCCAATCTCTTCGCGATGCTGCGCGCGCTTGACCGCCCGGAACACAGCGCCATAGCCGTCATGCCGATTCCCGCGGACGGACTCGGTCAGGCCATCAACGACCGCCTGCGTCGGGCCAGCGCATCCCCGAGAGTAACGCACATCCCTATCCACTCGGGCGGCCGCATTTCTCGAAAGGATTCCGCCCTCCAGGGCGTTGCTCGGGGTCGCGGGATGCACTAGTTGTTGAGTTGGAGATTTCCATGACCTCTGTTATCGCGCCGATTCCGCAGGATGTCCTGAACCGCATTCGCGCCGTCACAGGCGATGCGGGTGTACTGACCGCAGACATCGACAAGGCGCCGTATCTCACCGACGAACGCGGCTACTACACAGGCGCCACCCCGATGGTCGTGCGCCCAGCCACCGTCGATGAGGTCTCTGCGGCGGTGAAAATCTGCTGCGAGACCGGTACCGCAATCGTCCCGCAGGGCGGCAACACCGGCCTGTGCGGGGCGGCGACGCCCCACGAGCACGGCGGCGAGATCTTGCTGTCGCTGACGCGCATGAACCGGATCCGTGAGATCGACCCGCTCAACTACACGATCACTGCTGAAGCCGGAGTGATCCTCGCCGATGTCCAGCAGGCTGCCGAAGCGGCCGACCGTCTTTTTCCTCTCAGCCTTGGCGGCGAAGGCACCGCGCGGATCGGTGGCAACCTCTCGACCAATGCCGGCGGCACCGGCGTCTTGCGCTACGGTCCGGCCAGAGACCTGTGCCTCGGGCTTGAGGCTGTCATGCCAAACGGCGATATCTGGAACGGCCTGACAGCGCTGCGCAAGGACAACACGGGATACGACCTCAAACATCTGCTCATCGGGGCGGAGGGCACGCTCGGCATCATCACCGCCGCTTGCCTCAAGCTCTTTCCCCGGCCGGCCGATATCCGGAACGCCTTTCTCGCCGTGTGCGACGAACATGCGGCGGTCGAACTCCTGGCGCGGGCGCGGCGCGCGACCGATGACCGCGTCGTGACGTTCGAATACATCTCGCGTCAGGCCCTCGATTTCGTGCTGCGCCACTTTAACGACCTCCGCGACCCCCTGGACGGGCGCCAGGACCATTACGTGATGATGGAAATCGCATCCGGCGAAGCGTCAGCAGACGGCCTCCGCGATCTGCTCGAGAGCATTCTCACCGACGGGTTTGCCGCCGGGCTGATTCTTGATGCCGTGATTGCCGAAAGCGGACGGCAGGCAGCAGATTTCTGGAAGATTCGCGAAGTCGTCCCCGAGGCCCAGAGGCACCACGGCGCGAGCATCAAGCACGATATCTCGGTCCCGGTCTCCAAGGTCGCCGACTTCCTGGTCGAAGCGATCGCCGACCTCAGCAGCCTGGTTCCGAACATACGCCCCTGCGCCTTCGGACATGTCGGTGACGGCAACATACACTTCAATCTCAGCGCCCCCGAAGGCATGGCGGATGCCGAGTTCCTTGCGGTCCGGCCGGAAATCCACAAACGAGTCTATGACCGTACCGTCGCCATGGGCGGCTCGATCAGCGCCGAACACGGCATCGGACGGTTGCGGCGCGACGCGCTCAAGGCCTACAAGTCTCCGGTAGCGCTCGGGGTGATGCGGGCGATAAAGGCGGCCCTAGATCCCGGGGGAATCATGAATCCGGGCAAGGTGCTCTAGCGTTCCGCCGAAGTGGCCAGAGTGAACGACATCCAACAGGAGCTGTCCCGTGACCGAATATAATGCCCCTCTTCGCGATATGCAGTTCGTCATCGAAGAACTTGTCGGGCTGTCGGAGATCACCGCCCTGCCCGGCCATGAGAACCTCACACCGGATACCGTGCACGCGATCCTCGAAGAGGCGGCCAAGTTCGGACGCGAGGTACTGTCCCCGATCAACCGGTCAGGGGACATCGAGGGCTCCCGCCTCGAGAACGGGGTGGTCATCACGCCGAAGGGATTCAAGGAGGCTTACCAGGCTTATGTGGACGGCGGATGGAACACGCTGCAGTTCGAACCGGAACTTGGCGGCCAGGGGCTTCCGATGCTGGTAGCGACACCGGTCTTCGAGATGTGGGATTCGGCCAATCTCGGTTTCGCGCTGTGTCCCGTGCTGAGCATCGCCGGCGCGGAAATGCTGGAGAAATACGGCACCGACGGGCAGAAGGAAAAATGGATGCCGAAACTGGTCAGTGGCGAATGGACCGGAACAATGGTCCTCACCGAGCCTGGCGCCGGATCCGATGTCGGCGCCCTCAAGACGCGGGCCGTGCCCGAAGGCAACCACTACCGCATTAGCGGCCAGAAGATCTTCACGACCTGGGGCGAGCACGACTTCACCGAGAACATTGTCCACATGGTCCTCGCCCGCACGCCAGATGCGCCCCCCGGCACACGCGGAATCTCGCTCTTCATCGTGCCGAAGTTCATGGTCAATGACGACGGCACCCTGGGGCCGCGCAACGACCTTCGCCCGATATCGCTCGAACACAAGCTCGGCATTCACGCAAGCCCGACCTGCGTCATGCAGTTTGGCGAGAACGAGGGCGCGATCGGCTATCTCGTCGGCGAGGAATGCCGCGGCATGCAGTACATGTTCTCGATGATGAACAACGCTCGCCTCGCGGTCGGCCGCGAGGGTGTTGGCATCGCTACCCGCGCCTACCAGCAGGCAGCATCCTATGCCCGCGAGCGCATACAGGGTCGCGATGCGGTCAATCCGGGAGCGGGTCAGGTCGCCATCATTCGTCATCCCGATGTGCGCCGGAATCTCATGACGATGCGCACCCTGACCGAGGCGGCCAGGGCCCTCGGCTACTATGTTGCTGCTCAGCTCGATGTGGCACGCAAGCACCCGGATGCCGAGACCAAGGCGCAGGCACAGGCCCGTGTCGACCTGCTGGTGCCTGTCGTCAAGGCTTGGTCGACCGATTGCGGCGTGACCGTGGCCTCCATCGGCGTGCAGGTTCACGGTGGCGCCGGCTTCATCGAGGAAACCGGCGCTGCTCAGCACTACCGCGACAGCCGCATCACACCGATCTATGAAGGTACGAACGGAATCCAGGCTATCGACCTGATAACCCGGAAAATCACCGGCGACGGCGGCAAGAGCGTCGCGTTGCTCATTGAGGAAATGACAAATACAGAGATTACAGATTCTCGAATAGAAGCACCGTTCCTGCAGACGCTCGCGGATCTCAAACAGGCTACTTCCTACTTCGTCGATCCACCGACCAACGACCCCCGCGCTGCGCTTGCAGGGGCCACGCCCTACCTGACAGCGCTTGGCACCATAACGGGATGCTGGCTCATGGCGCGCTCGGCGTCCATCGCTTCCGACAAACTTGCCAACGGCGCGAGCGACGACGCGCCGTTCTACGAGGCGAAGCTCACCTCGGCGCGGTTTTATGCGGATAATTTCTGTCCGCAGGCTTCAGCGTCCCTTGCAACAGCGATGTCCGGTTCGGCGGATCTCATGGCGCTGGCGGACGAGACTTTCTGAACTACGCCAACGGCGGCTCTTGGACACTTGCAACGCTACGAAAAACAGATCATAAGGCGCTCTCGAAAAATCGACACGATGTGACATGTCGATCTGGAGCAGTTCAAATGACCAAAACTGTCCTGTCGGCCGTGGGGAGCGCGGTACGTCATCCCGCCGAAGATGCGGTTCCGCCGCCGTCTCGAGAACCGTGCGCGAATACGCGCGACAATGCGCCTCGTGACTACCTTGTCCGCGCGAATGGCCGCAAGTTCGCTGGAACCCATATGCTCGTGGATGCCTGGGGTCTGAACAGGCTTAGGGATGTCGGGTCCGCCAAGATCCTGCTGCGCGAGGCAGCCGAACATGCCGGCGCCACGATTCTTCATGTCCATATCCACGAGTTTGGCGATCGCGGCGGCCTTTCGGGGGTAGCCGTTCTCGCCGAAAGCCACATCAGCGTCCATACTTGGCCCGAAATCGACTATGCCGCGTTCGATGTCTTCATGTGCGGCACCTGTTCGCCACAGGACGCGGTCGAACATCTCAGACGCGAGCTTCGGGCTGACCGTTTCGATATACGCGAAATCCAGCGGGGCCTCGTCACGTGACGAGCGTCGCCGACGATGGCGGCTGGTTCACGGAGACCATCCACGAAGACTGCCAGCAGCGTCTCAGGAACACCCGCACCCTGTTCGAGTCCCGGACCTCCTTGCAGCACATCGTCATCTTCGAGAACCCGCTCTTCGGCCGCGTGCTGGCTCTCGACGGCATTGTCCAGACCACCGAGCGCGACGAATACTGCTACCACGAGATGCTGGCCCATGTGCCGATACTCGCGCACGGCAGTGTCCGCAACGTAGCGATCATCGGTGGCGGCGATGGTGGTACCTTGCGCGAGGTCCTCAAGCATGATGCGGTCCAGACCGCCACGCTGGTCGAGATCGACGACAGGGTCGTCGACATCTGCCGGGAATACATGCCAAGCCTGAGCGACGGTGCATTCGACGACCCGCGAACGGAGCTCGTTATTGCTGACGGGCTGCGGTTCGTCGCGGAGACAGAGCGACATTTCGAGGTCATCATTATCGATTCCACGGACCCCGTGGGTCCGGCAGTCGAACTCTTTTCCGACGAATTTTACCGCAACTGCCGGCGGATCCTGACAGCAAACGGAATTATCGTCTGTCAGAGCGGCAACATCTTTCCTCAGCGGCAAGAAGCCTGCGACACCTACCGGCGGTTGCGGGACATATTCGTCGATGCGTCGCTTTACGTCGTTGATGTCCCCACCTACAGCTTCGGTTACATGACCCTCGGCTGGGGCGCCAACAGCGCGCGGGCGCGAAACACCCCGATCGAGATCGTCCGCACCCGGTTCGAGGCCGCTTCCATCAGTACTCGCTATTATCATCCCGGAATACACCGGGCGTGTTTCGAGGTCCCAGTCTACATGAAAGAACTCAAGAACTGACACCCCTCAAGCCACGACGATCCCATGCTAATTCAGAGACGGGAAATCCGAATGCGTTGGGGCTCGGCTCATCACAGATCGCTTCCTTGATCGCAATTTTCGTGCCAAAAAGGCCCCATCGAGCCTCGGCGGCACGATTGCAGCGCGACGCAAACTGAGAAAATCTCGCCAGTCGTCGCCGGATTAGCAGCGTGGGATCGCCGTGCCCCTCAAGCGGCAGCGGAATCTCCCTTTCATCTTTCCGGATTGGCCCGAAATTCCAGACCCCCGTTCCATAGTGAAGTGCAACACATGATGGGCTGTGGCCATGTGTTTTTAGACGCATGATGTTGCGGAGCGGTAGCGGCGAGAGTTCCTGTACAAGATGAAGGGAGCTTGTTCATGTCCAAAGGCTACCGTCACCTACGAAGAGCGATGCCAGATTGAGGCAGAAAAGCGGTCTTTCACAAGGTGCGATTGCTCGGCAGCTGGGCCGTTCAACAATTTTCCGGGAGATCAAGGCGCAACACCGGGGGACGGGGTTACCGTCACAAGCAGGCGCAAAGGATGGCAGAAACGCAGGGCAGCCTCGACTGTTTCCTGGCGGTTGACGCCTCGGGTTGAAGCTCAGAAAAAGCTGCGGGAGGGCCCCGAGCAGCGGCCGTTTTCGACTGGAGGGCCGTGGGTCGGCAACGGATCCATGATCGCCGAAGATCGGAGAGCCGGGGGCGTCTTGTGGAAGAAGCTTCGGCGGCGCGGCAAGAAGCCGAACTGGAAGGGCGGATGCCATTCCGGCCGGGTGGACATTTCCGAGCGCCCTGCGGAGGCAAAGGAACGGGTCGGCGACCGGGAGCCATCATCGGCAAAGCTCACAGTGGAGCTGTCGTGTCGCTCGTGCCACGAAATACGCCTTGCCGGGTGGACAGAAGACACGGTCGGTATGATCTGCCTGCTCGGCTCTGGTGCGCTATTGGTCCACACAATCACGTCAGACAACGGAGTTCGCAGACCACAGGCGTGTCGCACTTGACGCAGATTTCTTCTTCGCCTGTATCTACTCACCCCTTGTTGGGTTCTGATTCATAGTGCTCGTTGATGATGTCTGCGGCTTTTCCGTCGAGGGCGATCTGGGTGGCGACGAGTGGGTTGTAGCCGAGTGCGGCCATGGAGGTGAGGTAGCTTGAGCTCCGGCACCATGCTTTTGCGTGGAGCGGAAGCATCCGGACACCTTGACCTTTGCCATCCTGATCTTCTGTTCTCCGGCATTGTTGGTGAAGCTGACGTTGGGGTCGTCTGTGAAGCGCAGGTTTTCGTGTTTCACGAGACGTTCGTGCAGGTTGTGCGCGTCGGACTTGCGTCCACGTTTTCCTTTCGGCGGGATATCGGGCAGTTCCCTGGCGCCCTGATGGTGCGGTAGCGCTTGCGCCCGGCGTCGTTCAGGGTTTTGGATGCGCTCTTGTTGACCTTGTGGCAGACCTCGCGGAGCAGGCTCTTCATCAGTCGCGCGGTAGCCTCGACGACGAAGGTCAGTTCGCGCAGCAGGTGGCTGCCGCACAGCTGGTGGCTACACTGGCCCATGTACGAGGCCCAGGACGCCCTTGTAGCACGGGCCGATCTCTTGCCTCCCGGCCGCGCTTGCGGTGCGGGAACTTGCACGTCAGGGTCCCACGACATGGAGCCACTTACTGTTGATCCGAAATCGTCGACATCGGGCGTTGCAGGAGGTGCGCCACGGCGGCCTCCTCCCATGACGCATCGTGAAAGCATAGCTGAGGCCTCGGAGAGCTTGATGCCGGAGATCGCCTGCACGAACGCGACGGCGCAGGGACAGCATTTGGGCAACCAGCAGGTTGATGACGAGGGCCTGAATGCCGATGCCGTACTGCACGGGATGTTGTCGGGGAACCGGCCCTTGCACTTCGGGCATTCCTTGATCTCGGCGCGGCGCTCGACGACCTCGAACACGATGTCGTGCGGCGCTCCCGATCGACGGGGCCGTCGATGTCGGCGCCGCAGGCGTCGCAGGCCGCGACCGTTTCCTCGACGATGGTCTTGCGCAGGTTGTCGCCCATCTGCCGGTTCGGCTTCGGGCCCTTGCTTCCGGCACGCTCTTGTCCGTCTGTGACGGCGGCAGACCGGAGTTCCGGCTCGTGCGTAGTCTTCTCCAGAAGGACGACGATGAGGATGTCGAACAGGATGACGAAGACGCGGATCACGGCCTCTTCCGCCACCTTGCCGGCCGCACGCAGCGCCTTGGCCGCTTCGAACTCCTCGCGCGCCGCCCGTCGCCATCACCCGGCCTTGCGCTTCATCAGCGCGCCGCCTCCGAGATGCGTTTCCACATACAGATCATGCGGAGGCTGGAGCCCCGGAAGCAGCTGGCACAGCCCGCTCGTCGCCTTCGATCCAAAGTAGCCCACTGGCGGTCCCCGTCGTTCTCGATGACCACCACTAAGCGAATCGGCATGCAGTGTCAAATCTCCACGAAAACCCGTTCGTTACTCTACCCCGACATCAAGCCGGAACCAGGGGGTGAGCAGTTACCTTCGCCTTTCCATTCCCGGGAGCGCGGCTTGAATGAGCACACCAACGGCCTGGTGCGGGAGTACTTCCCGAAGGGCACGGACTTTCGCGCGACATGCAACGAAGATGTTCAGAAGGTGCAGGCTCGGCTCAACACTCGGAAAGTCCCGGGATCGCCGACGGAGGTAATCTTGAAGTGAAACCGACCTGACCATCTGCGCCATGTTCCGCAGCCGCAAAGTGCAGCAGGGTCCATGCCGCGCGACGACGAATTAGTGGCTTGAAGCCGACAAAGGCGTTGCATAAGCTCGATGTTGAAGGAACTGAAGCTGTTCCCAGGCGGAATCGAGAGGGGCAGAGGGGGAAAACTTGTGCAACATCCGGCCCTCATCTCCGTTCGGGCTACGCCCTCACTGCGATGAGGGCCGGATGTTGCACTTCAGACTGGAAGTGGGGAGTCATACGCCCACTCCAGCGGAGTGTTACGGATAAACAGGAAGCGTGAGGTGCTGACTGGCGTCGTGCCCACGCGCCGGTCAACAGTATGCAGGCGCCATCAAAATTCTGTCGCGTCGCGCATAGTTACTCGCGCTCGGCCAGAAGCGACAGGAGCGGCGGGTTGATGTAGAGGTTCTCGCGCCCCGCCTTGATCTCTTTGAGGAGGCCTTCGGCCGTAAGGGCTTTCAGGTAGGCAGCGGCCGTCTGGCGCTTGGCGATATCCGCTCTGACCACGTCACCAATCCGGCAGTAGGGATGCACGAAGATCAGTTCCGCCAGTTCCCGGGAGTAGATCTTCGGCATCCTCTGTCGAATTGTGACCCCCGTCTCGTCGAGGAGCTCACGAATCGCATGGATTTTCGCCGTGGTCCATTCGGCTGTCGTTTTGACAGCATCGAGAACGAACAGTATCCATACCTCCCAGTTCTGTTGGGTTGTCACCTCGAACAGATATCGGTAGTAGAGCACCTTGTTCTGGATGATGTGCCGGCTGAGATAAAGGACGGGAACGTCGAGCAGGCCCTTGTCGACGAGATAGAGCAGGTTCAGTACGCGCCCGGTCCGGCCGTTTCCGTCGACGAACGGATGGATCGCCTCGAACTGATAATGCATGACCGCAAGGCGGATCAGCGGGTCGATCTCCTCAGCCTCGTGAATGTAACGCTCCCAATTGGCCAGCTTGCTCCGGAGAACATCCTCTCCCTCCGGCGGCGTGTAGATGATCTCGCCGGCCGCATCGTTCACCAACGCCGTTCCCGGCGTGGTGCGAATGTCGAGTTCCACCCCTTTGATCGTTCGACAGACCTCGACAGCCATGGCGGTCGCAACCGGCCGCTGGCCCAGCATCTCGAAACCACGGTGCAGGGCAGTGCGGTAGCGCAGTGCCTCCTTGGTGGCAGGGTCGGCTCGACCAGCCGGGTCGTTGGCATAACGGAACAGCCGGTCAGTCGTCGTGACGATGTTCTCGATCTCGGAACTCGCCTGGGCTTCGAGCAGGGGGATCGAATTGATCAGCATCGCCTGATTCGGAATGAGCTCCCCGGAAACGCGGAGCTCGGCCAATGCCGCACGCGCGGCAATGCAACTCCGAAGAATGGCCTTGGTCTCGGTTTCCGAGGCCGGCGGCAAGTCCGGAAGGTCATTGAAAGGACGGCCGGGGTCGAAGGTCATGTCGATGTATCCTGACTCTTTCGACGCGTGTTCCGAACATGTCGATCTCATCGACGTTTCACTCAAACATGTCGATACAGATAGAATATATCGACATGTTTGGTCGTGGCAAGCAGGTGAGCCAGTAATGTGGACCGCTGTCAATCAGGTATCTCGCACCCTGTCAATAGCAGACGACAAGCTACGGACTCACGCATACCTCTTGTAGATCAAAGGGTTGCGGCAGATCAGATTGGGATTTGGATCAAATATCGGTCTCGGTGGTTGCCTGCCCCCGCAACCACTTCTGTTATAACTTCATAGAATGTGAGATATAACAATCACTTAGGCTGCCACGAGGCGGCCTTAGCTGTTTGTAAGCGTTTGTTCATGCGGTGATGACGATCTGCGCTGAGGTTTGTTTTGGTGATTCGGAGAAGGGGGCTGATAAATTTTTTTGGCGGTGCCATCAGGTCGTGCATGGTCATGTGCATCGAGGATTTCGTGTCATCATCGGGTGCGGACGCCGCTGGCGACGTGCCGCAGTCGTCGTGTCGTGATTCGGTCACCTGGAAGTCCCTGTACGATCGCGAGCGTATTCGGGCCGAGGCGGCGGAGGGTCTCTGTGAGGAGCTGCGCTTGCAGGAGGTGGAGGAGCGCAGCCGCACGAATTCCCTGAAGGCGATTTTCGAGAGCAATCGCGAGAAGCTGTCAGCTGCCCGTGCGGAGGTCAGGGAAGTTCGGCGGACGGCGAAGCAGTCTCTTGCGCTGAAGCAGGAGGTTGCACGTCCGGGCCAGCTTCTTGCCGAGGCCGGCGCGCGGAAGCGGTCGACGGTGGTATCACTGCGCATGGAGAATGCTGGCCTGAAGACCGCGATGAAGATTCTGAAGGGTCGGGGCGGAGAACGACAAGCTTCGTTCGAACAGGTCGTACGGGCGCAAGAGCGAGAAGAGGCAGCGGGCGCCATCGAGGCGCGGCCAGCAGTGCGGCACTCCTGGCCGCGGCCGGCGCTCGAGGAGGTGGAGGAGCGGCTGGAGGTGGCGGAGGACGCCTGCTCGTGCTGCGTTGCCAACGGTTCGCACCAGGATCATCGAGATCAAAAGCGGCGGATTGTCCGCCCACGCCGGGGCTGTGACTGCCCCGGTTCACCGAGCAAGGTGGCGGCGCGGGATTACACCAAGCACCGGAACGATTCTGCCAGGACTTTCTCACGCTGCATTCAATCTTGTCGACTGCTGATGAAGGGAGGTTGCACAGAGCCAACCCTGCCTGATTTTCTGGCCGCGGGGCCGTCCACGGATCGCCGCAGCCGGAAAACCTGGCAAGAATGCGGAACTTTGTGCTCCGTTCAGTGGTCATTCAAAACATCAACCACAGCTTGGGAAAGTCCTACTGAGCAGTTACCCATATTTGTAACTGCTCACCCCCTGGTTCCGGCTTGATGTCGGGGTAGAGTAACGAACGGGTTTTCGTGGAGATTTGACACTGCAGGCCGATTCGTTTAGTGGTGGTCATCGAGAACGACGGGGACCGCCAATGGGCTACTTTGGTCGAAGGGTACTGTAACTTGATGTCTGGAAATTTGTCTGAGGTTTGCGCTTTGAGGCGTTTCACTGGGGGGCTAGCCCCCCCCCCCAGTGAAACGCGGCGCCATCGTACTATCCCATGGAGTTGTAAAACATTCATGGAGGAAGCGAATGGACCTGCGACACACTACGACGATTGAGGCCGTTTTGGAACATCTGATCGCAAACGGAGCAACGGATCTGGGGCGGATCTTTGGTCAGTTCTTCGAGCTTGCGATGCAAATCGAGCGCGAGCAGTACTTGAAAGCGGGCCACCGGACACCGGAGCGACAGGGCTATGCCAACGGCTACAAGCGGATCGACACCCCCACTGTTGCCGTTCAGGTGCCAAAGACAGCCGGTCACGGGGACGACCCCCCCAGTCGCTTGAACGCGGCCAGCGATCTTCTCGCGCCGTAGCCGAGATGTACATCAAGGGTGTTTCCACACGGCAGGATGTAATGCGCGAGTTCGGGAGCCTGTCCTCTTCTCAGGGGGCCACCAGGTTGCTCGATGAAGAACTCGCCGCGCAACCGGCCCCTGATGAAATACCTGGATGCGCGCTACGAAAAAGCCCGCCATGACGGCGTTGTGCGCGATGTCGCAGTGCTCTCGGCCATCGGAATAGGGGCTGCAGGCACGTTCTGGGGCTCTCTGTGGCGCTCTCCGAGGCCGAGGTCCATTGGAGAGCCTTCCTGGAAAGCTTGCTAGCCCTGCATGGTACGACCTTCATCGTCTCGGATGCCGGGCTGAAAGCGGCACGGTGCTGGGCGCGGCGACATGGCAGCGCTGCCAGTTCCACCTGGCACAAAACGCCGTGCACCGAACAACGACATCAGGAAACGTATTGGAAAACAGCTCGGAGCCATGCGTCCTCACTCCAAACCGCCGAGGCTGAACTGGGCGCCCTCGTGGCCAGCGACAAGCATCCAAGCTTCCTGGCTGGAAAAGAATGCGGGGCTCGCTGTCTTCACCTTGCCCGATGCTCACCACAAGCGTATGCGAACCTCGAACGGCATCGAGCGACCGATCCAGCAAGAGCTCAAGCGGCGCACCTACAAAGTCAGGGTCTTTCCGAACCTCGCCTCGTTGGAGCGCCTCTCAACCGCAGTCCTCATCGACGAAAAATGGGAAACCGAAACCAAGATCAAATGGGAACAGCTCGATGACTGAGAGCTTCACGACAATTTCCAGACATCAGGTTGCGTAATCAACAATGCCGGAGAACAGAAGATCAGGATGGCAAAGGTCAAGGTGTCCGGATGCTTCCGCTCCACGCAAAAGCATGGTGCCGGGGCTCAAGCTACCTCACCTCCATGGCCGCACTCGGCTACAACCCACTCGTTGCCACCCAGATCGCCCTCGACGGAAAAGCCGCAGATATCATCAACGAGCACTACGGCCAATCAGAACCCAACTAGGGGTGAGTAGATACCCATATTTTACATTTCAAGGAAAATATGATTGCATTCCAAAGAGATCAAGCAAAAGGTCGGGCAGCGGGCGCGGGCGGTGCCACGACCCGCGCCATGGCAATCAAAGTGCCCGACACGGCCGAGGGGAGGGAGTGTATTGGACCTGCCAGTCTGTACGCCGGACCGCCCGACGAGCGACGCTTGGAGCAGTGTCCGGCCATCAGCATCTTCCGGCGAGCGGCGCGAGCGGATTTCTTCGTCGGACCCGGCCCGCATCTTCGACGAGCAACGACTGATCCGCATCGGCCTGCTGTTACCGCTGAGCGGATCGAGCGAATTGCATGGCCCGTCCGGCCGCTCTTGCGCCCAGCTGGCTGCGGAGGAAATCAACGCCCTCGGCGGCATGCTGGGTCGGCGCATCCAGCAATCGTTTCTGCAGTTCGCCCCAAACAAAGACAATCCCAAATGAGCAATCCTTCCGACTGGACTGCATCGGAGGCGCTGCGCGAGATCGGCGCCCGGCGCATTTCGCCGCGCGAATATGCCGAAGCCCTGCTGGCCCAATGCGACGCTGCGGCCGGGCTGAACGCTTTCATCCATCTCGATCCCGAAAGGGTGCTCGCCGCCGCCGACCGGGTGACTGCGGGCGACTGCAGCCGGCTGCGCGGGCTGCCGGTCCCGGTAAAGGATAATTTCGATACCGCCGATATGCTGACGACCGGCGGCACGCCGGGGCTGCGCGACCACCGGCCGGCGCACAACGCGCCCGTTGTCCAGCGATTGGTCGACGAGGGCGCCATTGTCATGGGCAAGCTCAACATGCATGAGCTGGCCTTCGGCATTACCTCGAACAACAGCGCTTTCGGTCCGGTGCGCAACCCCTACGATTCGAACCGGATTCCCGGCGGCAGCAGTGGCGGTTCAGGCGTCGCGGTCGCAGCGCGAATGGCGCCGGTTGCGATGGGCTCGGACACCGGCGGTTCGGTGCGCATCCCGGCCGCCCTTTGCGGCGTGGCGGGCCTGCGCCCGACGACAGGGCGATACAGCCAAGACGGCATCGTGCCGATCTCCCACACCCGCGATACGGCCGGCCCGCTGGCCCGATCAGTCGAAGATCTCGCGTTGTTCGACAGCATCATAACTGGTGCGCCGGACAATCTGCCGGCCGTTTCTCTCGAAGGGGTGCGGATCGGTATACCCCGCGGTCACTTTTTCGAGAACCTGCACCCCGAAACCGCCCGCGTGGCCGAACAAGCGCTGACCGCTCTCGCCGCGGCCGGCGCCGTGCCGGTCGAAGCGGACATGCCGGATGTACCGAAGCTGGACGAGGCCGCAGGCTTCCCGATCGCACTTTACGAAACCGGCGTCGATCTGAACCGCTACCTGTCGGGCCACGGGCTGCCGATCGACTACGCCGCCTTGGTAGGCGCCGCAGCCAGCCCGGACGTCGCCGGCCTGTTGCAGAGCCTGACGACGGCGGAGGGCGCGATCCCGGAGGCAGTCTACCGCGAGGCGCTCGCCACGACGCGCCCGGCACTCCAGGCAGCCTATGCCGACTGGTTCACGACGAACGACGTTCTGGCGGCGATCTTCCCCACGACGCCTTTGCCCGCCGCGCGGATCGGCGAGGACGAGACCGTCGAACTGAACGGCGAGTTGGTGCCGACTTTCGTCACCTTCATCCGTAACACTAGCCCGTCGAGCGTCGCCGGCCTCCCCGGCGTCACCCTGCCGGCCGGCCTGTCCGCTGATGGCCTTCCCATCGGCATGGAACTCGACGGCCCGGCCGGCAGCGACCGCGCCTTGCTGGCGCTCAGCGCCGCGGTCGAACAAATCCTGCCAGTTACCCCGGCTCCGACTTCAAGCGAGGCCGGCGAATGAACCGCCGGCCTCCAAAGGTCGGTAGGCCTTTCAACAGGGAGTGAATGTCATGACCAAAATGTCCAATCCGATCTCGCGCCGCCATTTCGTCGCCGGCGCTGTGGGGACAGGCGCGGCCGTCGCCGCGCCGGCCGTCCTGACCGGCGCGCGAGCCTCCGGGGAATTCAAAATGGCCACTTTCCTGGCATTGAGCGGTCCGGCCTCGCTGTTCGGGCCGACGCAGACCGCATGCGCCAAGCTGGCCGTCGATCAGATCAACGCAACCGGTGGCATCGGCGGCCGCAAGGTAACGGTCATCCCGACCGATGGCGGCGCAACCCCGGCCGAAGCCGCCAAGGCGGCGATCCGGCTGATGCTGCGCGACAAGGTCGATTTCGTGCTCGGTTCTCACGATAGTGCGGTGCGCGAGGCGATCGTCGCGGCGCTCAGGGGGCGGGTGCCCTACGTCTACACACCGCTCTACGAAGGCGGGGAATGCAACCTCAACGTCTATGTGACGGCGGACACGCCCCAGCAGCAGGTCCAGCCTTCGATCTCGTGGCTGGCGAAAACCCTAGGCGCGAAGACCTACTACCTGATCGGCAACGACTATGTCTGGCCGCACAAGACCAACGAGCAGGCGAAGAAATATATCGCGGCGGCCGGCGGCAAGGTAGTCGGCGAGGAATATCTCCCGCTCGGTGCGCCAAACAAGTTCGAAGACGCGGTGACACGGATCAAGGCGAAGAAGCCCGACCTCGTGGTCATCACCCTAGTCGGCGGCGATAACGTCAATTTCAACCGGACCTTCGCCGGCTTCGGCCTCGACAAGTCGATCAAACGCGTCTCCTACCTGCTGGAGGAGCTGACCCTGTTCGGCATCGGTGCCGAGAACAGCGCCGGCCTGTACAGTGCGATGTCCTATTTCGTGAGCGAGAAAAGCGGGGCTAACGCCAAGTTCACGGCTAGCTTCGCCAAGGCCTTCGCACCCAAGCCGCCGCCGCTCAGCATGCTCGGCGCAGACGTCTATTCCGGCGTCTACTGCGCCAAGGCACTGGTCGACAAGGCGGGCGGAGCGACAGATGCCGGCAAGCTCATGGCGGCGGCCAACAACCTCAGCTACAAGACCGCCACCGGCACGGCCGTGATGACCAACCGGCATGTCGTCAAGGATATGTACCTTGCCGAATGCAAAGGCACGAGCTTCAACATCGTCGAGAGTTTCAAGGCGGTGGCGCACGGCCAAACCTGCAGCTGATCGCGGTTCCGTCCCGAACTCCGGCAGCCGGCACTGACTGCCGGCGCCGCCGGTCGCCTTAGAGACGTCATCGCCCGAAAGGCTGGCGCCATCCGCGTATCCGGCCGTTCCGCCGCGACCAACTCATGACAAGGCCGGTCCCGATGCGGTAAGGGATGTCAGGCAGGCATGTCGTCGGTTCATCGGTATGCCCGACCCGGAGTTGCCGGGACGACGACGATAGCGCCCTAGCGTTGGAGGTCTTTTAACATGACCGAATTGCCCGCCATCGACCTTCCGGCGATCGATTCCGCGGTGATCGTCGTCGATATGCAGAATTCATACCTGCACCCGGATGGAGCGTTTGCGCGGCTCTGGCCGAAAATGAACGCGCTGCCCGAGTACGATCCGCAGCGCATGCGCCGGGCAATTCCCGGCTGCCGCCGGCTGATCCACGCCGCCCACCGGGAGCGGGTTCCAGTTATCTATCTCAAATGTGTTTACTGCCCGGACTATCGGGACGGCGACATTCTGATCCGGGAGGTATGGCCAGCGCTCAAGGATACCAATTTTGTGGCGGCCGGCACCTGGGAAGCCGAGATCGTCGAGGAGCTGACGCCGGCCGAAGACAATTTCGTTGTCGAGGAATCGCGCTACAGCGGTTTCTACGCCACCCGCCTGGAAACCATGCTCCGCAGCCTCGGTGCCTCAACCCTGTATATGTGCGGCGTCGGCACCAGGCACTGCGTCGAGAGCACGGCGCGCGACGCGCATATGCGCAACTACCGGACGTTCATCGTCTCGGATGCGACGGCGGATGTGGGCGAGGACATGGAGCAAAGCGTCTTTGTCAGTTTCTCGGTGGGGTTCGGCTGGGTCGTGAGCGGCGACGAGATCGTCGCTTCTTGGCAAGCCGGCGGAAGATCGTAACGCTGGCGCGCCCGGTCGCCGGCTGCCGACGCCGATTCACTCGCCACCGCACCCGCGCCGGGAGCCCAGCCGCCGATGGATCCGATCCTCACCACCAACATCCTGAATGTGGTGTACGAGGTCTTCACCCTGGCGGTCGTCGTTCTCGGCCTTGCCGTCGTGTTCGGCCTGCTCGGCGTCATGAATCTCGCCCATGGCGAGTTCGTCATGATCGGCGCCTACTGCGCCTTCTTCGTCCAGACCCAGCAACTGCCGTTCCTCGCCGCCGTGCCCTTGGCGCTGCTCGTGTGCGGTTTCCTGGGGCTCGTCGTAGAGCGGCTGCTCGTACGTCCGCTCTACGCTCGTCCGTTCGATACGCTGCTGGCGACCTGGGGCCTGAGCATGCTGCTGCGCGAGGCCGTCGAGGCGGTCTACGGCCGGGCTTACCGCAGCGTCGCCACGCCGCTGACCGACAGCGTCGATGTGTTCGGCGCGGACTATCCGTCCTACCGCTTGCTGCTCACGATCGTTTCGATCGCGCTTGTCGGCGGGTTGGTCTGGTGGTTCGTGCGCAGCGCCACCGGCCGGCGCATCCGAGCCGTGGTCAACAATCCGGAACTGGCCGGATCGGTGGGCATTCCGGTCACCGCACTGACGCGCAACACCTTCGTTTTCGGCTGCTGCCTCGCCGCTCTCGCCGGCGTGATGCTGGCACCGCTGCTGCCGGTCAACCCGACCCTGGGCCTGGATTTCATCCTCAAATCCTTCTTCGTCCTCGTGGTCGGCGGGCTCGGCAGCCTGGTTGGCCTGATCTCCGGCGCTGGCGTCATCGGCAGCGTCGAGGGCATCGTCAGCGCTTTCCTGGACCGGACCTACGGCTACACGACCGTCCTCATCATCGCGATCCTGTTCCTCTGGCTGCGCCCCAATGGCCTCTTTCCTCGGACATAGCGCGGCCCTGGTCGCAGCGCTCGCCGTGCTGCCCCAGCTGGTCGGCGAATTCTGGGCCTACACGCTGGCGCTCTATTTCCTCTACGCCATTGCGTCGCTCGGCATCGGCCTGTGCTGGGGCCAGGCGGGGTTTCTGCCGCTCGGTCAGGCCATGTTCTTCGGCCTGGCGGCCTATCTGTCCGGCCTGTCGCTGATCCACTTCAAGGACAGCTGGATGCTATTGCTCCTGCTGCCGGCGGCGGCGCTGGCGCCGGGGCTGCTCGCCTACGGCATCGGCCTGCTGGTGTTCCGCGGCCGGACGCTGAGCGGGCCGTTCTTCGCCATGATCACGCTGGCGCTCACCCTGCTCGCCTTCCAGATCGCCAACAGCTGGAACGACGTGACCGGCGGCTTCAACGGTCTCAAGAATATCCCCGGCCTGCCGGGGCTGAGCGACTTCACGGACCTCTACTACATCTCCGCGGTCGCGCTCGCCGCCTGTCTGCTCGGCATCGCTTGGTTGCGACGCGCGCCGGCCGGGGTCCTCTGGCAGGCAGTCGCCCAGAACGAGCAGCGAGTGCGCTTCTGCGGCTTCGCGGTGCAGAATGTGAAAGCTGCCGTGTTCGGCCTAAGCGGGGTGCTCGCTGGCATCGGCGGCGCCCTCTATGCACCCCAGCAAAACTTGGTTACGCCGCAGTTGTGCGGCTTTCTCCTGTCGGCTGACCTGGTGATCTGGGCGGCGGTCGGCGGGCGAGCCACGCTCTACGGCCCGGTTGTCGGCACCGTCCTGATCGGCATCCTGACCGCCGACCTGCGCGACGAGATCAGCTATTGGGAGGTCATCCTCGCCGCCATTTTCATCGTCGTCGTGCTGTATTTCCGCCAGGGGTTGATGGGCTTCGTAGAGCCTCTGTTCGAGCGGCTGTCACGCCGCCGCGCCGACCGCGTTCTCGACAGCCCTCCCCGGCCCGAAGCGTCCGGCGATACCGGGTTTGCACTCGACGACGTGCGCGTGCGCATGGGCTCGGTCAGCATCCTGGAGGGGCTCGCCCTGACGATCGACCGGCCCGGCATTTATTGTCTGATCGGGCCGAATGGCGCGGGCAAGACATCCTGCTTCAACGCCATGACCGGGGAACTGCCCGTGCGCAGCGGGCAGATCCGCATCTTCGGCAAGGCGCGCACCGACATGGTGGCTGACCTGCTGAGCCGGATCGGTGTCGGGCGCAAGTTCCAGGCGCCGAGCCTGTTCCCGGGCCTCACCGTGGCGGAGAATTTCAATATCGGCCTGTGGGGTGGCCGGGCCCGCCTGCGCGATCTCGTCAGCATGCGCAGCCACGGCTGGTCCAGCGCCATCCTGCGCGAGGCGCAGAGCCGCTTTCCCTTCCTCGCCGAGGAGGACCGGCGCGCCGGCGACCTCTCGCACGGTCAGCGCCAGATCCTAGAACTAGTCATGGTCCTGATCGCAGAACCGCGGCTGCTGCTGCTGGACGAACCGTCGGCCGGCCTGTCGCCGACCGAAACTCAGGAGGTGATCGAGGCGATCCGCTGGGTCGGCGGACGGCTGAACGCCTGCACGGTGATCGTCGAGCACGACATGACCTTCGTGCGCGAACTGGCCGACCGCATTTTCGTATTGCACCAAGGCCGGCTGCTCGCGTCGGGCACGGTTGCGGAAATCCAGGCGGATGAACGGGTCCGGGCCGTCTATGTCGGAGCTTCGGCATGAACGGGGGTGTGAGCGGGCCGCTGTTTTCCTTCTCCGGCGTCACCGGCGGCTACGGCGCGACCACGATCGTCCGGTCAGCCGACGGCGAGGTCTCGCGGGGCGAGGCCTGTTGCGTGCTCGGCCGCAACGGCGTTGGCAAGACGACCCTGATGCGCCTGCTCACCGGCCATCTGCCGCTCCAGTCGGGCTCGGTACGATTCGACGGGCAATTGCTGGACGGACTGCCGCCCGACCGGCGCCACGGCCTGGGGCTGATCTATTGCCCCCAAGAACGGCCGGTGTTCGACAATCTCTCAATCCGTGAAAACCTGACCCTGATGGCGCCGGCTATCGACGAAGGCCGCTACGCTCCGTTCTTCGCTGCCTTTCCGATCCTCGAAGCCCGGATAGCCCAGTCGGCCGGCACACTGAGCGGCGGCGAACGGAAAATCCTGTCATTCGTGCGCGCCGTCGCCGAATCCGGGCGATTGCTCCTGCTCGACGAGCCGAGCGAAGGCGTGCAGCAGGAAAATGTCGAACGGATGGCCGGCTTCCTGCATGAGGCCAAGGCCGCGGGACGGGCTCTCCTGATCGTCGAACAGAATCTCGCCTTCGCCCTCGACATCGCCGACCTGGTGATCGTCATGGATCGCGGCGAGGTCGTTCTCGCCGGCACCGCGGCGGACCTGACCGAAGAGACGCTGGCAGCGCACATGCATGTGTGAGAACGGAAGTGTAGGGGTGTCGGCGGCGATTCAGAACGGTGGGATTTCGGCGGTGAACCGCGCTTTTGAGCGGTTGGCTGTGTGGATTGGGCGAACACAGGTACGAGGACATGCGGCGTTGACGAGAGGCCGCACGGTCTTCGTTTTCTGCCTGTTGTCGGGTCCTGGTGTTGATGATGTCGTTCCAGTCGGCGTTTTCTGGCGGTCGGCGTCTGTGGAGCGTGACGCGAGGGGGACCTTCAGCCTTGTGCGCAGGGTTTCGGCCTGACGTTCTCCGGCCTCGTCGTGGTCCTGCGCGAGGACGATGGTCCTGACGTTGGGAAGGCTCCTTGCGACGAGGCTGATCTGTTGGTGCTGGCGTCGCGAGGGCGCCCCGGGCCCGGACAACAGGACCCAGGCGACAGGGAAGGCAGACGATCCCGCGAATCGCCAAAATCCCGCCGTTTTATGCAACCGACAACAGACGCTCTGCCCTCCAGCAAGAAGCTTCTGCTCGACATCGTTCGCATGATCGCCTACCGCGCCGAGACCCGGATGATGTCCGCCGTCGCCGTGGCGCAGGGCGCAAAGCAGCGTCCGCGACGCCCCCTCGCCGAACTGTTCCAGTCGGACGCCGACATCATCCCCGACCCGGAGAACCAAGACTCTTCTTTTGTCACCCCCGTTCCATAGTGAATTGCAACACATGATGGGCTGTGACCATGTGTTTTTAGACACATGATGTTGCGGAGCGGGATTACGCAAACTGATGTCTGGAAATTGTCGTGAAGCTGATCGAGCTGTTCCCATTTGATCTTGGTTTCGGTTTCCCATTTTTCGTCGATGAGGACCGCGGTTGAGAGGCGCTCCAACGAGGCGAGGTTTGGAAAGACCCTGACTTTGGAGGTGCGCCGCTTGAGCTCTTGCTGGATCGGTCGCTCGATGCCGTTCGAGGTTCGCATACGTTTGTGGTGAGCATCGGGCAAGGTGAAGACAGCGAGCCCCGCATTGTTTTCCAGCCAGGAAGCCTGGATGCTTGTCGCGATAGCTGGCCACGAGGGCGCCCAGTTCAGCCTCGGCGGTTTGGAGTGAGGAGGCATGGCTCCGAGCTGTTTTCCAATACGTTTCCTGATGTCGTTGTTCGGTGCACGGCGTTTTGCGCCAAGTGGAATTGGCAGCGCTGCCATGTCGCCGCGCCCAGCACCGCGCGTCGTGCCGCTTTCAGCCCGGCATCCGAGACAATGAAGGTCGTACCATGCAGGGCTAGCAAGCTTTCCAGGAAGGCTCTCCAATGGACCTCGGCCTCGGAGAGCGCCACAGAGAGCCCCAGAACGTGCCTGCAGCCCCTATTCCGATGGCCGAGAGTACTGCGACATCGCGCACAACGCCGTCATGGCGGGCTTTTTCGTAGCGCGCATCCAGGATCAGGTATTTCATCAGGGGCCGGTTGCGCGGTGAGTTCTTCATCGAGCAACTTGGTGGCCCGGCTGACCTGAGAAGAGGACAGGCTCCCGAACTCGCGCATTACATCCTGCCGCGTGGAAACACCCTTGATGTACATCTCGGCTACGGCCACGGCGCGAGAAGATCGCTGGCCGCGTTCAAGCGACTGGGGGGGTCGTCCCCGTGACCGTTTGGCACCTGAACGGCAACAGCGGGGGTGTCGATCCGCTTGTAGCCGTTGGCATAGCCCTGTCGCTCCGGTGGCCCGCTTTCAAGTACTGCTCGCGCTCGATTTGCATCGCAAGCTCGAAGAGCTGGCCAAAGACCCGCCCCAGATCCGTTGCTCCGTTTGCGATCAGATGTTCCAAAACAGTCCCGATCGTCGTAGTGTGTCGCAGGTCCATTCGCTTCCTCCATGAATGTTTCCAACTCCATGGGATAGCACGATGGCGCCGCGTTTCACTGGGGGGCTAGTAGTCCACCGGCATTGTATTGATGGTTTTTTGTGGGTAGTATTTCCGTGTCGGCGTTCGTTGGAATCCGGACAGTACCGATATCCACATGGGCAGATGCCGAACAGGCAGGCAGCCCCATGCGCAGGTCCGGACAACGGGCATGTCCGCAGGTCTTCGGCGCAATGACAGGAGCGGCGCATATGGCCAACTCTCGGGGCAGGAAGCTCTACCGCGTGACCCTTTCAACGCAGGAGCGCCAGGATCTGAAGGCGATCGTCGACGGCACCGGGGCCGCCTGGCGTCGGCGCCGGGCACAGGTCCTGATGCTGAGGGGCGCGACGGCGCTCGGCTTGTCGATGCCGACATAGGGCTGGGCATCGGCACGGCGACGGTCGAGCGCTTGCGCTGCGTCCTGGAGGGGCTGGACGCCGCCCTCAGCCGCAAGGAGCAGGTGAACCGCCGGCCGAAACGGGGGCGATGGAGGCGAAGCTGGTCGCCCTGCTCATCCCCGCCCGAGGGCTGTGGACGCTGAAGCTGCTCGCCGGCCGTCTGGTGGAGATCGTCGAGCGCATTTCGGAAGAGACGGTCAGGAAGACGCTAAAAAAAGGAGATCAAGCCGTGGCTGAACTGGTGCATTCCACCGCACCGGAGCGCACAGTTCGTGGCAGCGATGGAGGACATGCTTGACATTTATCAGCGGGACTTTGCCAGGGACGAGGTGCTGGTGTGCGAAACCAGCCGGCAGCAGACGAAGGAAACCCGCATCCCCCGGTCAGCCGGAGGTGGTCGACTATGAATATGAACGCAACGGTACGGCCAACCTCTTCATGGCCTTTGCGCCCAACGAAAACTGGCGCACGGTGAAAGTCACCGACCGCCGCGGGACTGGGCGCACTTCATCCGGGAGCTTGCCGACGATCATTTCCCCGACAGGAAGATCGTGCTGGACAATCTGAACACGCACAGTCACTGTATGAAGCCTTCGAGCCCGAGGAGGCGGGTACGAAAGCGGTTCGAGTTTCGCTATACGCCGAAGCACGGAAGCTGGCTCAACATGGCCGAGATCAAGATCGGCGCACTGTCGCGGCAATGCCTTCGGCGACGCATTCCCGACCGCGACACCATGCTGCGGGAGACCGTGGCGTGGGTCGAGCGCCGCAATGCGGCCGATGTCACTGTCGACTGGCGTTTCACGACGAAGGATGCCCGGACGAAACTGAAGTCACTATATCCGTCAATACAATAATGTTAGACTACTAGCCCCCCAGTGAAACGCCTCAAAGCGCAAACCTCAGACAAATTTCCAGACATCAAGTTACAGTACCGTCTCGCAAGCGCCCGGGCCGGCAGCAAGAGGAACGCTGACGGTGATCCGGTGCACAACTTCCGTACCCTGATCGACGATCTCGCCATCCTCACCCGCAACACCGTGGCGCCCCGCCTTGCGGGCGCCGAATCCTTCCAGCTCACCTCGCGGCCCACGCCGGTCCAGAAAAAGGCCCTCGATCTCCTGGGCGTAAAGCCCTGGTGTACCCGGACCGCTGAAATTTATTGAATGTGATTTCTATCAGGCACTTACGTCTGATCGGCTCTGGAACTTCGGGTGAGAAGCTGGCAGCTGCCCGCTCAGCCGTGCACGAAATCACTCCGGGTGACTCTGGAACTCCCTAACAAAAGCCCGTCAAACGGACGAAAACAACAACACCTCACCGCACGAACGAACGCTTACCTTCGGTCTAGACGACCTGACGCTGCGCCAGGTCAGCAAAGAGGCCGCCTCGAGCCATGAGCTCTTCATACTGACCGGTCTCGACGATTCGGCCCTCCTTCATCACGAATATCCTGTCGGCATCGCGGATCGTGCTAAGCCGATGGGCGATAACGATGCGCGTGATGTTGAGTGTCCGGAGCGATTCCTGAACTGTCAATTGAGTTCGATTGTCAAGAGCACTGGTCGCCTCATCGAACAGCATGATCCGCGGCTTACGGGCCAAAGCGCGGGCGATCAGCACCCTTTGCTTCTGTCCGCCGGATAGTCCTGTGCCGCCTTCAGGCAGCACCGTATGCATCCCCATCGGCATGGCCCGGATATCGTCCTCAAGTCCTGCAGCCCGGGCG
This sequence comes from Alphaproteobacteria bacterium, assembly GCA_964291215.2. Taxonomy (GTDB): domain Bacteria; phylum Pseudomonadota; class Alphaproteobacteria; order MPNO01; family UBA830; genus JAJEBT01. Next base: position 316,740 of record OZ219790.1, read on the forward strand.
GCCGTCCAGGCATCCTCCATGGTCAACGAAGAAGAGCCCGAAACATTCTCCAGAATGCTCGCGGCAACCAGCTTGCTGTCCTGCATTACAACCCCCATCAGGTTCCGGATCGTTGGAAGGTCGAGATGCAGGAGGTCATAACCATCAATCAAAACCGCTCCCGAATCGGGGCGTTCAAAGCCGAGCAGCAGACGATAGAGCGTCGATTTCCCGGAACCGGACGGCCCGACGAATGCCACATAATCGCCTTGCCGGATCCGGAAGGATACATCGTCCACCGCGTTGGGCGCGTCCGGCAGATAGCGGAAGGTAACCCGAGTAAACTCGATATGTCCTGTGAGGTCGGTCGGGACGAAACTGCCGACGCTGCTCTCAGGCGGAGATTCGAGGATCGGTCGGACGCGCTCGAACAGCGGGACGGTGCTGCTGATCGTCGTCCACGAGCCGGTCAGGGCAACGATCGAGGCGGCAAACTGTCCGAACGCCGCATTGAAGGACAGGAAGTCGGCAATGTCGAAGGATTCCTGCGCCCCACCTTCGATGAGCGAATACCATATAAAGGCAAAGAGAACGAGTAGGGACACCGGCATGAACATTGCATTCACGGAGTGCTGTCCGGCTCCCCATAATCGCGCGGTGAGCGTGGCACGCCGCTGGGCGGCGAACTGCTGCGCCCATAGCGCAAGCGCATAAAATTCGGCGTTCGCCATCCGGAGCTTGCCCACCCCGGTGATCATCTGAAAGACGAACCCGTCGATAAGTCCCTGTGTACGAAACGCAGTGCGGTAGGAACGCACTTGGCGGCCTACCAGAAACCATGATGCTGCGACCAGCGCGAGCGAGATGCCGAACGCGCAGAGGGCAAGTGTCCAGCTGTAGTAGAAGAGCAGCAAGAGGCTGAAGACGGAGAACAGGCTGCTGACCAGCCCATGCACGGTGGCTCCGGTCAGCAGTTGTCGGATCATGCCGACGCCATTTGCCCGGTCCGCGAGGTCGCCCACGGTAAAGCGGCGGAAAAACGATGTCGGCAAGGAAACCAGCCGGTTCCACACGGAGGATTGGAGCTGTTCGTCGATCCGGCCCTCGACCCGTAACGCCGCCAAGGCGCCCACGACATCGAACGCCGCGGCGCCTAGCGCACCCAGTCCAAGCGCGCCGAGCGCAGCGATCCACATCTCCGTGTCCCCGCGCGGAATGATCTCGGCCAGCAACTCGCCTGTGATGATCGGTGTCAAGAGGGCGACCAGGCTGCCCAGGACGGCCATTGCCGCCAGGAGCCGGAAGTCCCTTCCGCACCGGCGCAAGGCGTGAAACAGCGCCGCCAGGCCGGTCCGGACATGGTCCGGCAGGGGAGCGTACAGCATGAAGGCGCGACGTTCGATTCCCGCGGCGGCCTTGCGGTCGACAGCCCAGGTCCGCCCGGCCGCCGGATCGACGGCGCGGTAGGAGCCGCGGCCGTTCGAAAGTACCGCCAGCGGCCGCGCCTCATCGGTCGAATGCCCGACGAAGGAGGGCCCGTGGCGCTTGGGCCAGTCGTCCGCAAGCGCTATCTCGCGCGTCCTCATCCCGGAAAGACGGACGAACGAGGCGAGGACTCTCGCGTCGACCGCCTCGTTCGCTTGGCCGCTGTCCGGGGCAGCGTTCAGATTGCCGCCGAGGGACCTAGCGACCAGACTCGCCGCCGTGAACAAGGGTGCGCGGTTGGCTGTCGGCGCCGCAATCTCGTCGCCTGCCGACGTGTTCAGGACCTCGCCGATGCCCCGGAGGATCGTCGATGTGACCGCCTCGCGGTCCTTGCGGCGAGTCCGGTTGCGTTCCCGGGTGGCGGTGACGTCCCTTTCGTCGACGAGCAGCGCCGATCTCAGCAGCAGCGTGCTGAACCGGTCCAGGGCCGGCCAGAGCCGGTCCGTGCCCAAGAGCGCCGGTGTGTGCACCGCCGAGACCTCGGTGTCGGCGGCGAGATGCAACCAGGTCCATTCCGACAGCGGCAGAAGCGCCCCCGCCTCGACGGCGAACTCCCGGTTTCCGAGGAAATGGGTCGACCGGTCGGCCGAGACCCAGATCACGTCCGAATGATGCGCGCCCACCGCGAGGCCGGCGGGGTAGGACACGTTCGGATCGGCTTCGAGCAACTGTATGTCGCGCGGCGGCAGAAGCTGGTTTCGGGACAGAAACTCCGACAGGTTCGATACCCACCCGTCGATGAGGGCGACCGTGCCGATACTCAACGCTCCTTCGGCGTTGAGTATCGATCGTTCCGTCTCCATGATGGAAGCGTCTCGAGACGGAACGGCCAAGAAGGAGAACTTCTCCTGACCGGACTCGGCGCTTTCCAGCGCCGGTCCGTCAAGGGCGGCCTGGCCGGCGACGACACGGGTAATGAAGGGGCTGCGGTGGAGCGGCAGGCCGCCACTGCTCCTGACCGCGAAAATGTCCAGATAGCCCCGGGCGACAATGACGATGCGCTTGGGACCGTTCAGAACGATGGGGCTGAACGCGCCCGTTTCCCGGGCCGGGCCGGAAATGCGCCCGATGGAGTCGGGTACGAGCACGCTCTCAACCCGACGTTATCAGTGCGCGGTAAAGACCGTCGATCTCGATCAGTTCGTCGTGCCGGCCCTCCTGAACAACCCGGCCGCCGTCGAGAACGACGATCCGGTCGGCGTCCCGGATCGTACTGAGCCGATGGGCAATGATCAGACAGGTACAACCGCGCTGGCGGAGATTGTCGTCGATCTCCATTTCGGTTGCAGGATCGAGTGCGGCGGTGGCTTCATCGAACACGATGATCTGCGGATTGGGCGCAAGCGCACGGGCAATTTCCAAACGCTGGCGTTGACCGCCGCTCAGATTCCGGCCGCCTTCCTCTATCGGCGCGTCGTATTTGTCCGGTCGAGCCATGATATCGTCGAGGATGGCGGCATCGCGCAGGGCCTGGGCGACCTGATAGTTGTCGACACTCGAGTTCCAGAGGGTGATGTTATCCCGCACGCTTCCCTCGAACAAGACGATTTCCTGATCGACATAGGCGACAGTCTCGGCGATGTGGGTGGGGGACAGGTCCTGCAGCCGGTCGGAATCTATGCGCACCGTGCCGGACCAGGGATTGAGCAGGCCGCAAACCAGCTTGCCGACAGTCGATTTGCCGCTTCCGGATCCGCCGACCAGGGCAACCCGCTGGCCCGGATTGATCGCAAGGCTGAAATTCTCGATCAGCGGTGCCTCCTGCCGGTTGTGGCCGAAGGTGATATTGTCGAGCGTGACAAACCCCGAGCAGCGCGGACGTTCGCCCTCGTCGGAACGGCGCATGCCGCGAACGACCCGCCGGTCCGGCTCGTAGTTCAACACGTCGTCGAGCCGCGCAATATCGGCCTTGACTGTCTGAAGGCTGGCGCCGAACTGGATCAGGCCCTCGATCGGCTGGGAGAAGCTGCGCGCAAGGCTCTGAAAGGCGACCAGCCCACCGACGGTCAGTACACCCTCCAGAAGGCGCAGACCACCGACGCCCAGAATGGCAACGGTAGCAAGTGCAGTGAGCAGCGGCGGCACGACGTTCAGAACGTTTGTCAACCGGCCGAGGTCCTGCTGAGCGGCGACGACGTTGGCATGCATGCCGGACAGGCGCGAGAACAGGTCGCCCTCGGTGCCGTTGGCTTTCAGGGTTTCGATCATGCTGAGGCCGGCGACCGACGCACCCGCCACCTTGCCCTGTTCCTTGAGCAGGCGACGGCTGGCATTCTCCCGGGCGCGGGAAACCAGTCGAAGCGCGAACAGGTTGATGACCGCCATCGCGAACACGACGAGCGCCAGGATCGTGTCGTAGGCCAGCATGACGCCCGCATAGGCGATCATGGTGAGCATGTTGACGGCATTGGTGGCCAGCTCGCCCGACACGATCCGCGCCACATTGTCGTTCGACGCAACCCGGTTGGAGATGTCGCCCGCGAAACGCTGCGAGAAGAATGCCATCGGCAGGGTCATGACATGCCAGAAGAACTGCGAGGTCGCGACGAGCGAAAGCTTGGTTTCCATACGCGCGAGACAGTTCTGCTGGAACCAGGTGAGCAGGCCTTGCAGGACGGTCACGACCGCGAGGCCGATGAGAAGCGGCACGACGAGATTCTCGCTTCTCACGACCAGAACTTCATCCACGAATACCTTGGAGATCGTCGGCAGCGCAAGCCCTGGAACCAGCAGCGCGAGAGTCGCCAGTACAACGAACAGCAACGCGGTCCGCGCCCGGCCCAGACGGGCGAACAGGCCCTGCAGCAGACTCGGTCGTGCGCCGCCTCGCTCGAACTTCAGTGTCGGTTGGAAGGCGAGGCAGACCCCGGTGAACCCCTCGTCGAACTCCTGCAGGGATATGCGGCGCGGGCCTTCGGCCGGATCGTTGATGTAGACGAAACCGCGTCGGATGCCCTCAAGCACGATGAAATGGTTGAAATGCCAGAACACGATCATCGGGAAGGGAAGATCGAACAGGCGTCCCGGATCGCGGCGGAAGCCGCGCGCATCAAAGCCGAGTTCCCTGGCCACCCGCAGCATGTTGACCGCCTTGCTGCCGTCGCGCGACACGCCGCAGCGCACCCGCAATTCTTCCAACGGCACCCACCTGCCGTAGCGAGCAAGAATCATCGCCAGACAGGCAGCGCCGCATTCCGTCGCCTCCATCTGCAGGATGGAGGGTACGGCTCGCCTGCCGCCGCGCTTGCGGGACAGGTTCGGGCGTAACTTGGTAGGGCTCACTGTCCGGTCAACTTCTTCAGCAACGGAATCACCATGGCGATGGGACGCTGGCTTCCGACCTTGACATCGATACTGGCGAGCGTTCCGGGAATCAATGCTTCACTCGCTCCCTTTGCCGTGGTCCAGGCGAAACCGCTCGCCGTCGATGGATCGGGCGCCAGCGTCACGCGGCTGGCGTATGGCGGCCCGTTCTGCGAAAAGATCTGGGCGAGTTCCTGATTCTGCAACACGGTGACCATACCGCTGACGCTTGTCGGAAACTCCGATACGTTCTCGACCACACCCTTGACAAAGCCATGCGTCTCCGGCTGCGTGGTCGCAGGAGAGACCAGCACGCTCATTCCCGACTCGACCCGTTTTCCGTCGGCCGGCGGAATGTACATCAGTACCTCGACTTCTTCGCCCGAGCCGGTCTTGATACTGAGCACGGGCTGGCCCGCAACGAGTACCGAACCCAGGGCGGCCTTGATCTCGATGACGCCGCCTGAGACCGGCGCAAGGATTTGTTGCGCTTGCAACCGCGTACGGAGTTCGCGAGCCCGCAGGCGCGCCTCCTGAAGGCGGGTGTCGGCACTGCTCACCTGGACGCGGTGTTCGTGCAGGCGTGTCAACTCCCGCGCCTCCAGCGTCTCGAGCCGGCGGGTGGTTTCGAACAACTCCTGGACTGCGCGGTCAAAGGCCTGCTGGCTGCGCTCCAGAGTAAGCCGGGTCACGACGCGCTCTTTGTAGAGCTGGCGGTGGCTGTCGAGGCGTTCGCGGGCGGTGTCCGCGGCCTGGCGGCCAATGCTCTCCAGCCGTTCAAGGCGAGCCTGCTGCTTGGCGACATTTTTTTTGAACAGCTGGTCCTCTGCCTCGAACGCCGCCTTGAGATTGTTCAGAGCCCGTTCGCTCTCGTCAACCAGGGTCAGCGCGCTCCGATAGCGTTCTGTCAAATCGGGATTGATGGTCTTGGCAACGATCTCTCCTTTTTCGACCGATTGACCGACCTTGAAGGGGATATCGGTCAATGTGCCCGTGTCGGCGGCTACCGCATCAATCACCGTGCCGCCGGTGTTCAGCAGTATTCCGCTGGCACTCACATAATTGGAAACGGTTCCCAGCACCGACCAGGCCACCAGCGCGACCACGAATGCGATCAAGGCGCACAGCGCCACCCACTGCCTGGCCGAAACGACCGAAAGTGCACGGTCGATCTTCTCCGGTTCGGACAGCCGGTCAAGCGCTGCTTTTCTGAACAATTCCGCCATGTGTGCACACCAGGGCTCGGTTGCGGACGACGCCCTGACGGCCAAGGCATCGGGTGGGACGGCGAGCCATCCTTATTTCGTATACACGATCCCGGGAGCGAGTTGCCATTTCGCATCGCGGGCCTCGCGGGCGAGATCGGGCACGCCCGCGATCCCGAGTCTTCGTGACGTTAGGGCGCCAACCGCTTCCAGCAGGCGATAGGCTTCGACAATCACGTCGCGTTCAGCCGAAAGCGCACTGATCTGGCGCGTGACGACACGCCGTTCGGCATCCAGAACTTCCCGTGTCGTTCGCTCTCCGAACTCGGCCTCGCGCTTGATCCCTGCAAGCGCGGCACGTGATGCGTGAACCGCGGTCGCGAAAGCCGCCTGCCGCTGTCGGGCGGCTTCCAGGTTCCGCCACGCGCTTTCGACCAGTTGCGACGCATTGCGCACCGCATCAAGCCATTCGTTCCGGCGTTGGGCCCGAAGGTGTCTGGCTCGGCGAATCCGCGGACCTGTCACGCCCGCCTGATAAAGCGGCACGGTCAGTTGCAGCGTCAGGCTCATTTCAGTGTTGTCCGGAAGTACCGTTCCGGTTTGTCTCTTGGCCGCAGCCCTGAGGTCGATCCGCGGGCCGAGCTCGGCCGTAGCGACGCGAACCGACGCCTCGGCAACGCGAATCGCGGCTTCGGCGCCGCGAACGGCGGGCCGCTGCGTCCGGGCTGTCCGGTGTGCTTCCTCCAGGGTCTGCGGCAGGCCGGCCGGCAGGCCGACCGCATCAAGACCGTCCGGCATCAGGCCGGTCAACCGGAGAAAGCGGGCTCTGTGGACTTTCAGTTCGCTCGTCGCCGCCACCAGTTCCGCTGCGGCAATCTCCCGTTCCGCCTCGGCCTGCGCGACATCGGCGCCGGTCCGGTCCCCGACATCGTATTGCGCCTTGACGTCGCCAACCTGCGCATCGAGGGCGGCAAGGGACGCTGCACGCAACTCCACGACCCGTTTCGCCCGGAGTGTGTCAAGATAGACTGTCACGGCGCGAAGCAGAACGGTCTGTTCGCTGTCTTCCACGGAGGCATGGCTCCTTGAAACGCCTTCGACAGCCCTTCGGAGCGCAGCGGAGTCGCGGCCGCTGCGAAACAGGTTCTGCGTGATCGAGAATGTCCAGGAGCGCGGAGAAGAATACTGGGTTCGGTCAGCACCAAGAGGAAAGGACTGGTCGGAGACGGTCCTCTGTCGATTGGCGCTGGCGTTGAACTGGAGCGTGGGCAGCCAGGCGGAAACCGCCTCGGGCACATCCTGGTGGCGCGCGCGCGCAGCCTCGCGGACGGCGGCCAGACCCGGGTTCGACGCCGCGGCCGCGGCCAGAACCTCCTCGATGGTCAGCGCCGACGCCGGCGCCGCGGTAACCGCAAGGGCAGTGCCGAGCCAGGCAAGACACGAACCAGCGATGCGCAATCGGAAGTGCATTTTCCTGTAATCAGGTCTTGTGCGTTTCCGGAGCCTTTGGCGGCGGCCCGAGATCAGGCATATTTCCCGTCGGGCGGATCTCAGCCATCCACCACACGCCCGCCGGGCCGGGCCGCATCTTGCCATTGCCGTCCGGGTCATATGAAGACCGCCACCGGGTTGAGGTCGGCTTCGGCGATGGGCGTTTCGCGCCATCCCATCGCAACCGGTACATCGTACAGGCGGCCGGGAGCAAAACGCGGCCAGAAGTGTCGCAATCCCGGCACGATGGTCCGGGCAACCGGCATGCCGATATCCGGCCGCGTCTGGTCGAGTACCAGAAATTCCATGCCCCTTGCTTCAACCAGCGCCCGGCAGTACTCGACATCATCCTTGATGTCGGTCGTTTGCGGCGCCGAATGGTCCTGGGCCAGACGCTGCGGTGTCCGCTTGTCCGGCGCAAGATAGGAATGTTCGGCAAGTGTCGCATTGCGCCACCACCAGAGGCATTCCGGATCGTCGTAGAGGTAGCCGTTGCCGTCGATGTCTACGTCTCGAACGGCGACCAGATACTGGTTCAACTCGCACAGTGCACGGAAGGCGGCAATGCGTGGTTCGAAATGGGCTCCGGCCGAATACAGGATGTCTTCGGCCTCCTTATCAGTCCGGCGCGACACCGCAACGAATACCGGGATACCGAGATCGGTGGTCGCATCAAGCATTCGGAGATCGCGGTCGAAGGACCGGTAATACTCGCGCGCGCTGTCGAAATAGGATTCGCCGAAGCTGTCGAAGTCGAGCTCGGGAAGCGACACCCGATTGTACCACCAGCAGGCAAAGGCATCGCGCTCCACCAGCTCGAAGAATCCCTGGAGAATCGCCTCCTCCAGCGTGTTGCCCGAGGCGCAGCCGTTCGAATCCGGACCGCAATAGACCTGGCCGTCCTCCAGAGGCGCGGCGAAATAGAGCATGGAAGTGGGCAGGTAGCGGTGACGCCCCCGAGTCATCGACCAGACCGGTGTCCAGTCCATCTCCACGGCAGGATCGAAGCGCTTCGGGACGTAATCGAATCGCGCTCCGCGCGCGTTGATCTCTTCGGAGTGGTCGTACTGCCAGTCGCTGAAGAGCTGGACCTTGTTGGGATGGATCGCCTCGCCGTTGCCGAAATCCTCCAGGCGCGCACGGCGGCGGATCTCGTCGCCATGAAAGGCGCCGGAAACGCGTTCGATCGCCTCGCACAATGCGCTCGCCTCGGCCTGTTCGGGGCTGGCGCCCTTGCCCGAACTCTTGCTCCTGAGCGTGGCGCGCAGCAAGCGCAGATTGTCGCTCCGCAGTGCTATGTTGCTGCCGGACCAGTAGACATGCAGCCACGGGTCCGTTTCGGTCGTGGAACGCACCAGTTGGGTGACCACGCCGCTCACCGGACTGACCAGATGACGGTAGCGGGCGATCGTCTCTCGAGGCGGCACCGAACGCGAGCCGCCGGAATTGGCCACTGTTCGGGGGCAGGGCTTGAGCATGACCGGAGCCGGCGCCCGGTCGGGGCGGTAGAGCGCCACGTCACCGCAGACCCCGCATTGCGGTCGGCGGAACACCCGGTGCCGGTCGCTTGCGAGATTGTAGGCATCGACCGAGAACGCGTGCTCATGAAGCGCCGCCCGCTCCCCGAAGACAATCCACTTGGCAATTTCTAGCGCGGCGAGACCGAGGATTGCCTCGATGAGCGGCATCGGCGCGACGCAGGAGAGCGCCCCCTCCGCCGGTGCGCAGGAAATTCTCGACCTCGCGATTGCTGCGAAGCCGATGGGCCAGGCAGGCCCAGCACGGCCCGGCGTCGCCGGGCCGGAAAACCGGACCGAAAAGCGCCGTCAGGCCGCTGGGCGCGACCGGCAACCACGGAACTCTGGACGCCAGGTGACGGTGGTTGGCTGCGGCGCAGTCGTCACCGAGCAGGTCGTCGCACACGATGACCGAGAGGGTCGGGTTGTCGTCGGTCACGGTGACGCCCATCGCAGCGAGCGCGGCACCGAGGCCGTCGTCCGTCACCGCAACCCGTACCGCGTCCAGCCGCGCCTCCACCCAGCGCGGCGACGCGCCGCACGCGCTCCAGAAGGCCGCCATTTCCCGGCTGATCGCGGCGCCTGCGGAGACAATGTAGCCCTTCGACGCCAGCGAGACCAGCGCGGTCTGGACTTCGATCGCCGAATACCGGTCAGCCAGCGCCGCGGCGACTTCGTGGCGCGAGTGGCTGCCGTCAAGCAACGGCAGGATGTCGATGTAGCGCCGGCCGTGGAGGACGCCGCTGAACGCCTCGGATACGATCAGCGCGGTCATGTCGTCGTGAATGTGAAAATCGAGATGCGGCGCCAGCATCGGCCACTCGACAAGGCCGCGGTCATCCGCCAGACTGCACGGGATCACGCTCGGGGAGGGAGTAACCCAATCGACGGCCATCTCAAGTCACCTACCCGCTGTCCTTCGGCGGACCGCCGAGGATGAAGTCGCCGATAGTACCCTCGATCACCGGATCGAGGCCGGTCGCCCGTGCGAAACGCGCGGAGTTCCCCGTACCCAAGCCGCACGGGGAAAGACCGAGATCGGTCGCCACGAGATAGAGGGTCTGGTAGAGCGCCCCCACGTTGCGCAGGATCACCCCATAGGCGATCGATCGGTACTTCCACATGACCCTGGCGAAGCGGGCGCTGAACGCCAGCACGATCTGAGGGTTGGCGAGGTGCCCGGTCGCCATTCTCGCATCCTCCACGATCGCCTCCACCTCGGTCGTGCGGCCGGCGATCGCGACCAATTCATGCGTCGCTGCGTCGTAGTGGTACAGGCCCGACTCCAGACCGTCGCAGCGATCGACCACCGGATAGATCTCAAGTTCGTAGCTGGCACCGCCGGCGGGATACGGCCGTCTCGTGAATTCAACATCGCAAGAAGCCCCCGTGGGATCGCTGACCTGGACCGTGAAGCGTTCGAGAATCCGCGCGGAGCGGTCGAGCAGCGCGCCGAGGTCGGCCACGGAGATCGGACGGGCCTCGTCATACACCCGCTCTGACCGTCGCCGTTCGAGAATCCGGACGAGCGAGTCTCCTCCGGCGTCGTCCGGCGCAACCGGAAGCGCGATCCGCCGGCCAGGCCAGGGGGGACGGACGCCAGGCGGCGGATCGATCTGGCTGACGAACGGAAAGAGTCCGCCGATCGGATCACCATGCCAGCCCGGCCGATGATGCCAGTGATACAGCAGGTCATGAAACTCCCACTGCATCAACGCCTCGCTGCGCGGGTCGGCTTCCGCACGCCCGGTCTCCAGAAAGCCCTCGGCGGCCAGCACCCGCCGGACAACAGGAACCTCAAGGCGACTCGGATCGGGGAGATGGAAGCGTGTGCCGGACAGCGGAGATTCCAGTATCCAGTCCCGCCCAGAGCGGCGCAGGCAGGCAAAGCGGTCGAGGCTGGCCTCCGGCGGCGGCATGTCTTCGGCCAGGCGGGGCGCATGACCGTCCCACTGCGGCTGCATCACCGCCTGCTCGCCCGTCTCGTCGATCACGAGAAGTTCCATCCCGCGAAACCGATAGAGAGTCTGCAGCGCGACAAGATAGGAGGCGGCGCACGAAGGCCCGCCGGCCTCGATGACCGCGTCGCGGAGTTCCCTCAGCGGGGCGCCGTCGCGAAGCAACATGTTGGCCGCTTCATAGGCTCGCGCGTAGGGCGCGAAAGGCGGGCCGGTTCCCAGCACCGAGTCCTCGATGACAAGGGATCTGCCATCCGCAGACGCTGCCAGCTTTCGCCCGGCGGGCAGGCGGGCGAGGATCGCGGGCTCCCTGAGCAGATCGAAAAATCCCATCCGCTCCTCCAGTCAGACGAACACGGCGACCGGGTTCAGATCGGTTTCCGCGGTCGGCTCTGCAAGCCAGCCCATCTTGACCGGCACGTCATAGAGACGCCCCGGGGCGAACCGCGCCCAGAAATGCCTCATGCCCGGCACGATGGTTCGGGCGACCGGCATGCCGATATCCGGCCGGGTCTGGTCCAGGACCAGGAATTCCATGCCGAGGTCCTCGACCAGAGATCGGCAATGCTCGACATCCTCGCGCGTATCGAAGGTCCGGGGAACGGGATAGTGTTCCACGCATCGCTCGGGCAGGACGGAGTCCGGCAACAGGTAGGGATGTTCGGTGACGCGGGCGTTCTTCCACCACCACAGGCTTTCGGGGTCGTCGAAGAGATAGCCGGTCCCGTCGGCCTTCACGTCCCGGACTGCGGTTAATTGCTGGTTCAGTTCGCACACCGCCCTCATGCCCGCGATACGGGGATCCAGGTGGGCGCCGGCGGCAAACAGGATATCCTCCTGGTCCTTATCCGTTCGACGCGATACCGCAGCGAACACCGGAATGCCGATATCGTGGGTCAGGTCGATCATCCAGAGATCGCGGTTGCAGGCGGCGTAGTAGTCGCGCGCTTCCGAAAGGTAGGCGTCGTCGAAGCTGTCGAGCGCCACCGCGGGGCGCCGGAGCCGGTTGTACCACCAGCAAGCGAAGGCATCGCGTTCCACCAGTTCCAAGAATCCCTGCAGGATGGCCTCCTCCAGGGTGTTGCCGGCCGCACAGCCGTTCGTATCCGGGCCGAAGAACGGCTCGTCATGTTCCTGGGGCATGGAGAAATACAGCATCCCGGTGGGCAGGTGGCGGTGACGCTCCTGCGTCAACGACCAGACCGGGGACCAGCTCATCTCCACGGTCGGGTCGAAACGCGCCGGGACATAGGCGAATTTCCGTTTCAGTGCATTGAGTTCCGCGGCGTGGTCGTACTGCCAGTCGCTGTAGTGCAGGACCGTTTCCGGGCGGATGGCTTCGCCTTTGCGAAAATCCGCGAAGCTGGTCCGGCGGCGGATTTCGTCGCCGCGGTAAGCGCCGGAATACCGCTCGATAGCTTCGCACAGCGCGCTCGCCTCGGCCTGATCGGGCGTGCTCCCCTTGCCGGAATTGAGGGAGCGGATGCTGGCTCGCAACGCCAGCAGGTTGCGCGGCTGCATCGCGAGGTTAGCGCCGGCCACATTGACATGCAGCCAGGAATCCCGCTCGTCGGTGATGCGCAGCAACCGATTCACCGCCCCGGTGACCGGACTGACGAGGTGTCGGTACCGGTGCAAGGTGTCCTGCGGCGGCACGGAGCGAAAACCGCCGCTGGTGCGTACCGGTTTCGGGCTGGGGGCGAGACGCAGCGGCGAAGCCGGCCGGTCCGGGCGATACAGCGCCGGGTCGCCGCATGACCGGCACTGCGGCCGCTGCATGACCGGATGGATAGTGGTCTTCATGCCCAGTGCTTCCAACGCCATGGTATGGCGGTGGAGCGTGGCGCTTTCGCCGAAGACGACCCATTTGGCGAGTTCCAGGGCTGCCAACCCGATCACGACGCCGGACAGGCTGTCCGGCGTATTTGCGGGGAATGCGAACCCGGCCGGGAGGCTGCGCAGATAGCTTGCGACCTCGACATTGCTGCTGATCCGGTTCGCGAGACAGGTCCAGCACGGTGCGTCCTTCTGACCGGGGCGAAACACCGGACCGAACAGGGAAAACACACCCGCAGGCTTCACCAGAGCCCACGGAACGCTCGACTCAAGATGCCGGCGGTTGGTCCGCGCATGAGCGTCGTCCAGGTAATCGTCCGTGACGACGACCGAAAGCGTCGGCTTGTCCGGCCCAACGGTCAGTCCGAGACCTGCGAGCGCCGCGCCGAGCCGACCGTCGTCTCCCGACACCGCAATCCGGGCGGCGCTGAGACACTGCTCGGCCCATCTCGGCGTGGCCCCCTGCGAGCACCAGAACGCAGCGGACACCCTGTCCATGGCGAAGTCGGCCGAGACGACGCAACCCTTGGCCGCAAGCGAAACCATGGCGGTCTGAACGCGCAGTGCCGAATGTCGCCCCGACAGTTCGGCGGCGATCTCGCGACGGGTATGCCCGCTCTCCAGCAGCGGCGCGAGGTCGCGATACAAATCTCCGGCCAGAAGAACGCTGGCGGTCTCGGACGCCAAAAGAAGGGCTCCGTCCTCCGAAAGGCGGGAAGCAAGATGAGGTGCGAGCAACGGCCTTTCTATGATGCCACGGTCAAGTTCGGTGAACCGTTGCGGCGGCGCGAATGCAGGCTTCCACCTCATTTGATCGACAGACACTACGACAACCCATCCGATGACTAGACTGGCGCAGGAGAGTGGAAAAAGCGAATAGGCGTCCCGACTTCCCTATTCATCTTCCTTGCGCGTCACGACATCCCGATAGGTCGAAGGCGCCGGTAAGAGGATATGGACGCGGTTATGAGTGTTGAAGACCAGCTTTACCTGGGCCCCTTCCGGGAAATCAAAACCCTCGGACTTGAGGACGGCGGTCGGGTCGGCATCCATCTTCGCCTTGAAGTCCGGGTCGCCATAGTACTTCGCCACCACATCTGCATAGAGTTGCTGGCGTTCCTTCAAGTCGTCCGATGAAAGAAGATCGGTGACCAAGGTCTCGATCGGCTTCACTGGTTCCTCCATATCTCTCTCCTTTGCTCCATGATCACCTGACCACAGCCGCGTCCCCGGTTTGCCGCCGGGGCACCGACGCGACCTTGCTAGCTGGCGCTGCCCGCGGTGCCTGCGGTGCCGGCCGTGGCAAATGAACTGAGAAACGTGCTGGTCTGGAAGGTGCTCGCCGAGCTGATGCTGCTCGCGCTGCCGGCCGTGGCGCCGCCTGACACCGAACTCAGAGTCTCGTCAGCCAGGTCCATGTTCGGGTCGGGCGGCAAGATGAAATGCACGACCTCATCTGTGTTCGCGACCACATCGACCTGCATGCCGGCGACGGGAACATCGAACCCGAAGGCCTTGTACACCTCGGTGCCGCTGGCTTCATCGATCGAGGAGCGGAATTCCTCGTCGCTCCGGTACCGGTCGGCAGTCTCGAGGAATCGCTCGTAACTCTTCGTATATGTCCCCATGGCCATCGGCGAAATATCGATGTTATCGAGTAAGTCATTGCTTGGGACGTTCATGGTTCTGTCTCCTCTTTGAACCTTGTTCGAAGGGATCGTTGCTGGCGATATGAATCGTTGTACAACGCTTCAGCCGGCCGACCCCGCCGATCCTGCGGTGGATGCACTGCCGAGGCTGGAAAAGGACGTGAAGCAGAGGAAGGTGCTCGCCGAACCGATAGTGCCGGCCGTGCTGGCGCAGCTGCCGCCGGAAATCTGGCTCAACTGCTCATCCGCCAGATCGCTGTTCGGATCGGGCGGCATGACGAAGTGCACCTCCTCGTCGGAATCCATGAGAAACTGATAATCGATCCCATCCAGACGTGTCATTCCGAATTCGTCGAAGACATCGTTGCTTTCGCCACGGTCAATCCGGTCACGGAAAGTCGCGTCGCTGTGGTAACGATCGGAAATGGCGGCGATGATGTCACGGCGCTCTTCGCTCATTTCCACTTGCTGCATGAATTGTTGGCTGTTCATCAGTTTGCTCCATATGAAGGTAGCAGGGTAGCAGAGTCGCATTTTAATCCCCTCTTACGCTCGTGCAAAGGGCATTCTGAAAAATTTCAGACATCCTGACTTCATCCAATGTCAGGTGAGACGATTCTGGAGTGTTGCGCCATCGCCGAGGAGATCACCCTCGCGTCTGCGTGGCCGCTGCGATGCACCAAGGACCGTCTCGCCCCTGGCCTTCAGGAGCTTCGTCTTACGGTAGACGCCTTCGTGCAAGACATCGAAGGCCTGGTCAGATCGGCACAGCTCAACGCCGGCGACCGTGTAGAACCGGGCGATGCGCAGGGCCTGTCGACGGGTGTCATG
Source organism: Alphaproteobacteria bacterium (assembly GCA_964291215.2). Classification (GTDB taxonomy): domain Bacteria; phylum Pseudomonadota; class Alphaproteobacteria; order MPNO01; family UBA830; genus JAJEBT01. The sequence continues at coordinate 331,994 of OZ219790.1, forward strand.
GGCAGCGTGGCAGTCGCAGGGCTCGAGGTGGGTGAAGTACCATGCCTGATTGCCGATGACGCCCGTGAGGAGGATGCTGCGATGGGTGTGGCATGGGCTCCCTTGGGGTGGCAGGGAGGGTGTCATCTCAGACCAAAAGTGCAACATCAGACGTCCTGACCTCGTGAGTTGACTTGCATCCATCCGCCCCCTCCTTTTCCCAATACAATCAACGATTTTCCCGATTTTTTGCTTGACAACGTAGCCGCGTAATGGTTCAATATATGTAACTGCCCAGGTCTGCTTCCGGCGATCAGCCACGGGTTATGGACTGAAGCTTCCGGTCTGCTGCCGCGGACGCGGAGGCGAGCGGCGGGGGATTTCAGAGGCGCAGTCTCGGGATCAGCTGCATGGGATCGGGATGCGCCAGGGTTTCGAGGACATTCCAGCGTTGCTTTCGGGCTGTTGCGATGACGGAACGCAGGCTGGCGAAGTCGCGGGCGCCTTGCATTGATCGGAAGCCGCCCGAGATTTTCTGGCGCAGCTTGCCCATGCGGAGGTCGCGCTCGGCCTGGTTGTTCGAGAAGGGGGTTCTCGGGTCGGTGAGGAAGCGCAGGCAGCCCTCCTTGTATTTCTGGAGCCGGAGGGCGAGGTTGTGACCGATGCGGCGCTTTTGTCGTCCGTGCTTTCCGCTCTGGAGGGGCGCCATCTCTTCGTGAGAGGCGATGGCCTGCTCAAGGATGCGGTCCCAGGCTCGGGAGATGCGGGCCACCAGTGAAGCGGGCAGGTCGCGGTCATTCTTGCGGGCGAAGCGGGCGGCTCTGTTGGCACGGCTGAGGAGCCGGTGCGTGGTGGCTGCCCAGTTCTCGATCTCGATCAGGGCTTGGAGTTCGCGCAGGTGATGGGCATTGCAGGCCCCGTGGCGCACGCCTTGGAGAGCGAAGTAGGTGGCGTAGTCGTCATGGATGACGATGCCGTTGAGCTTCTCGTCGATGTGGCTGCGCCCGGCGGCGATGCGCAGGATGGTCAGCAACGGGGTGCACAGTACGTGGAGCCATTGGGTCCGGGCGGCGATGCGGATGCCGGTCTCGTCGAGGTGTTTGACCGGGGCCGCGGTGCGGATGATCTCGCCGACACGGTCGAGGAAGCCCTCGAAGCGCCGGGCGGTGCGTCTGCCCATGGCGGCGATGGTGGCGGTTGAGAGCCTGACCGCGAAGAGGTCGCTCATGACTTCGGCGACGCGCTTCTCCGGAATGAACTGCGCGTGCAGCAGGTAGGTCACCCACGCGGTGATACGCGGCCCGTACTGGACCGGGGCGCCGTTCGGGAAGACGGCTGTCGTCACGGTGCCGCAGGCGGCACAGAGGCAGCGGTGCTCGGTGACCTCAAGGGGCTGCGGCACATCGAAGACCTGCCGGCAGACGGGGGCTCGGTGACGCTCAGCGGCCGACAGCGGCGCGCCGCAGCCCGCACAGGCGCAGGGATCATGATCGACGACGTGGTCGGGCGTCGCGGTCCGCTCCAGAGTGGTTCCCTTGTGGCTGACCGCCGCCTGTCGGACGTGCCGCTCCGGGTGCGCTGGGGTCCGCTCTTCTTCTTCAGACCGTCGCTGGCCGGCGACCGGGAGCTGGTGGTGCTGTCGAGCGCGGCACTGCGCTCGAGTTCGGCAATCCGCTCGCGCAAGTGGGCGTTCTCCCGCTCCAGCGCGTCGTTCTCCCTGACCAGCGCCGCGCTCAGGCGCAGCAGCCCCTGGCCCGGATGGCTTTGATGACCGTCATCGCCAGGCATTGTGGGGTGAAAAGGTCCTGCAGGCACGCAAAAGCCTCGTCGTGGCCGGCGAGGTCCTCGCGCCACCGTCACGGGACCTCGACGGCCATGATCGCGGCCAGCACCGCCAGGCGTTCGCCCGCCGGCATGGCCTCGTAGAGCCGGCCCCAGTTGGCCGCCTTGCGCTTGATGCGCTGGCGGTCGGTGAAGTTCCGGCCGGCGAAGCGCGCCCAGTGCACCCGGTCGGGCGCGAAGTTGAACCACACCACCTCGGTCCGCACCCGGGCCTGGGTCGTCACCTGCAGCGCCAGCCGGCGCCAGCCCGACAGCAGGTCGTCATAGAGCGCAGACGGGTGGCCCGAGACCATCACCTGGCAGGGCAGACCCTTGAGCAGCTCAAGCAGCGCGACGTGGTCGGCCTCCGCATACTCGAAGCGGTAGCGCTGCGACGAACGCCGGGTCGCGTGCAGATAGGGCGGATCGCTGTAGACCAGCTCCGGGCCCAGAAACGCAAACGACGCCAGAAAGGAGTGGGCGCAGCCATGCACCAACTCCACCGGGTAGTCGCAGCCAAAGGCCTCAAGCGCCCGCTCATCGAGGTCGATCCCGATCGAGCGCACGGCAGCAGGCTTGCGCTTCATCAGCGCACCGCCCCCCAGGTGACTCTCGATATAGACAGAGTGCGGCGGCATCAGCGCAATCAGCGCCTGGCTCAGACCCGTCGTCGCCTTCGATCCGAAATACCCCACCAGCCGCTCCTCCCATGCGAGAGGGCAACCCATAGGCGCGCGCGCCTATGCAGTCAAGGCCGAGAGCAGCGACACGGCGAACAAAATCAGCAAGCTCTCACACTTGGCAGGGTACCTGGGTAGTTACCAATATATTATGATATATATTGGGGCAACCCCGGCCATGAACACGCTCGCGATGCACCCTCCTGAAGTCATCGGGACTTCGTGCTTCTCCCGTGCCGACATCGACGGACAGACCGTCTACTTCTCGAACTTGGAGCCCTGCCACGACGAGGGCGACCGACCGGCCCTGCTTCTGCGGATCGCCAGGTTTGCCCGGCACGGCGTTCCTCAAAGGGATCTGCAGGAGGCGTGAGCCGCGCGACCGTGCATCGGGCGATGAAGAGGCTCCAGGACCGGGGCGAAGCAAGCTTCTACGAGCCCCGCAGGGGCCGCGGGGTCAGCGTGATCACCGGCGCGGCCGCGGCGAACCGCCTCCTGGCCGAGGGCAGGAGCGGCGCAGCCCGGGAACTGGGGATCGCGAAGTCGACGGTGTACTACAACCTCCGCCACGGCTTCCTCGGCGCCGGAGAGCGGCCGGACCCGGAGAACCTCGACGAGGCCCCGACAGGCCCGGACGATCTTCTCGGCCGCGGCGTGCGGGACCGGGTCGCGCCGATGGGGCGCGCGCGACCGCGCCGGGCGCGTCGCAGCCTCGACGGGGGCCGAAGCGGCGCCGCGCTTCGACGAGCCGCTCTCGGCGGGCGGCGGCGTCCTGGCGGCGCTGCCGGCGTTGCTGAAGGAAGGTCTCCTGGCGCACCGGTTCCTGTCGCTGCCGAAAGGGTACTACGGGCGGACCAGCGTACTTCTCATGCTCGCGTTCCTGTTCCTGGCCGCAACCCCGAGGCGCTGCGCCACGAGGCACCCGGAGAACGGGGCGCGGTTCTGGGGCTCGACCGCTGCCTGGAAGCCAGGACGCTGCGGCACAAGATCAAGGTGCTCGCGAGCGACCCGCAGCGGGTCCGGGACTGGCAGGATGCGCTGGCCTGAATCGCGGACGCGTCTGTGCGACGCTGTCGGTGGAAGGGCACGTGAAGGTCTATTCGGGCCGCAAGGGCCGCCTGCCGAAGCACTTCGTGCCGCAGCCTGCCGGCCTCGACGGGTTACTGGGTCCATGCGCTCGGCGGCCGGCCGCTCCTGTGCCTGCACCAGGACCCGACCCTGACACACGCACTGGAGCACGACATCCTGCCCGCGCTGGAGCGGCCTGCCGGGACCGGACGCCTCTCCCAGGGAACGGAGGTCGCCCTGACGCTGGTGTTCGACCGCTGGAGCCCGGCGCTGTTCGCCCGTCTCGCCCGGTGCGGGATGGCGGTGATCACCTGGCACAAGGGGTTCCGGGGCGATCCCTGGCCGGAGGAGGAGTTCCGCCCGGCGCCGCTCCACGGTCCTGGTGGCCGCCAAGGTGCGGCTCGCGGAGAGACGGATCCCGCTGTCCGGCGGGCCGATCGTGCGCCAGATCCGGCGTCTTGTGGACAGCGGCCGGCAGGTGCCACTGGTCACCACGGACCTGCATACGCCCATGGAACAGGTCGCGGGCGCGCTGTTCTCGCCTCAGGAGAACTTCTTCAAGTACATGCGCGAGGAGTTCGGCCTCGACGCGCTGGCCGTACACGGCCTGGCAGGACCCCGCAGCGCGCGTCCCGGACTGGCGCCGTTGCAACCGCCGCATCCGCCAGCTGCGCCAGAAGCACGCTGCGCAACCGCGTCGCCGACCTGCTGGGGGGTACCCCGTCCGACACCGCCGTCACGGCCGCCGAGACGCTGAAGGAGGAGATCGTGACGCCGAGCACACGGCGCTCAAGGTCCAGCGTTCCGAAATCCCGAAGCATGTCACGGTGCTCGACGAGAGGCTCGACGCCCTGCCCTCCAGCGAGAGGCTGCTGCTCGACATCGTGCGCATGATCGCCTACCGCGCCGAGACCCGGATGATGTCCGCCGTCGTCGCGGCGCAGGGCGTAAAGCAGCGTCCGCGGCGCCCTCTAGCCGAACTGTTCCAGTCGGACGCCGACCTCATCCCCGACCCGGAACACGGCGTCCTGCGGGTGCGCATCCTCGGCACCGCCTGCAACGCGCGCGACGCCGACCTCGCCGGACTGCTCGACGAACTCAACCGGACGCGCACGATCTTCCCCGGAACCAACCTCCGCATGATCTACGAACTGCCAGACAACGCGCACAAACTCGGCCCGGAAGCGTCACCCTGATGGGAAACATCGGAGCCGAGGCCCGGATGTCTGAGCCTCCGCCTCGTCTACGACATCGACGGCGCAACACTCCAAAATCGTCTCACCTGACATTGGACGAGGTCAGGACATCTGAACATGTGATATTGGACATGCTTGTTCGCCACAGGTCAAGCGGAATCCGCACCGAAACGGCCGGAAACACGGGAAAACAGGGGGATTTCCTGACCGGTGCGATAGGCCTCCTCAGAAGGGTAGGTCAGGATGTCTGAATTTTTCTATATCGTGGTAAATCACGGTGGCAGCGGCTCGAACGCTGCGACGGGCCGGGGCATCGCCTTGTGACTTCGTCGTTTCGCGGACACTGCCCGGCCCTTCGGTTCCACGGTGATCCCACGCTGCTAATCCGGCGACGACTGGCAAGATTTTCTCAGTTTGCGTCGCGCTGCAATCGTGCCGCCAAGGCTCGATGGGGCCTTCTTGGCACGAAAATTGTGATCAAGGAGGCGATCTGTGATGAGCCGAGCCCCAGGACCATTCTGTTGTCGCGATCGGCGGCGAACAACCGTGTCAGAGTGGCCGTTCTTGAAGTTGGTGGCACCGTCTCAACCCAAGTTGGCACTTTTTGCGGCCCGGAATTTTTATCGCGTTGATATAACACGATTTTTTTGGCGACCTATTTCAACATGGCACTACATTCTGTTGAATTCTGTCAGCTTGTGAGACGGCTCCTCGTGCGGCGGGTTCGACACCAGCCGCCGAGGAGATTTCGGCAACCTCGGCGGTGCGTGTCCTGTCGGTTGACGATCAATGCGCGCAGGCGCGTGGTGACCCTGGTTCAGCATGCTCTCGCGGATTGATGTCCGGCACTTAGTTGTGTCAAGAATTGTCTGCAATTTCGGTCGTGGCATGGGTCTCCGCTGTTGGGGCTGCCGTCCTGGCGGGCCCGAGGGCCCGCCAGGACGGACAGAAATCCCGTCGTCACGCGGCCTTTCGCATGCGCTCGCGCTGATGCTCCTTCAAGTGGATCATGTTCAGGTAGCGGCTGGCCTCCAGCCAGTCCTCGTGGATCTCGATCGCCAGCGCCCGCACCAGACGCAGGCAGCTCTCCTCGTTGGGGAAAATCCGCACCACCTGGGTGCGCCGCTTGATCTCCTGGTTGAAGCGCTCGAGCATGTTCGTCGACTTCAGGTGCTTGTGGTGCGCCCGTGGCAGGCTGTAGAACGCAAACGTCTCCTCGATGGTCTCCTCGACCCACGACGTCAGCTTGGCGTAGTGCGACTGCCAGCGTGACAGCCACGCCGCGAGATCTCTCCGCGCCTCCTCGAGGTTGCCGCGGTCGTAGAGCCAGCGCAGCTCCTGAAGGCAGTCGTCGTCGCGCTTGCGCGGCATGTGGTCGAGCGCGTTGCGCAGAAAGTGCACGTAGCACCGCTGCTGCACCGCCTCGGGCACAACCTCGCTCACCGCCGCGCCAAGTGATCGTCCCGGACCACAAACCGCACAGGCCGCGCTCCTTGAGTTGCAGCAGAAACGCCTTCCACGACGAGGCGCTCTCACGGTTGGCGAGCTCTACCGCAAGAACCTGGCGCCGGCCGTCCCAGTCAATCCCCAGCGCAACCAGAACCGCCTGAGAGCCGATCACCCCGGCCTCGCGGACCCGCTCGTAGCGGGCATCCAGGATCAGATAGGGAAACGGCTCCTCAAGACGCCGGCGCGCAAACGCCGCAAGGTCCGCATCCAGGCGCTTGACGATGTTCGATATCGTCGACGCCGAAAAACTCTGCCCGCAAAGCTCCTCCGTGATCCGCTTCACCTTCCGCGTCGAAACACCCTGCACGTACATCTCCGCAAGCGCTGATACCAGCGCCTTCTCAGAGCGCTGGTAGCGCTCAAATACCGAGAAAAATCCGCCACGATCCTGCGGAACCTGAAGCTCCAGCGAACCCACACGCGTCACAAGCGTCCGCTTGTAATACCCCGAGCGGTAGCCCACACGCGTCAACGTCCGCGCACCCTTCGAGGCCCCCAGAGCCGACGTCATCTCGCTCTCCAGAACCTCCTGCAGATAACCCCGGAGACTCTCGCGAAGAAAGTCCTCGTCCCCACCCAAAATCTCCTTGATCTCGGCGATCCCCGCCTTACGCTTGCTCTCGGTCATGGTGTGCCTCCTTCGTTGCACGAAGTGCTTCTCAATCACTGGCATGCCATGACCGGTCAGGCTTGAAAACCCTTTTGCAGAACCTTCTGTACACAACCCGGCACTTGTGGATGCCCCGCGCGGGGATCAGATGCCCCGCGGCGAGTGCGGCGATCAACAGGTGGGCGGCGATGCGCTGGCCGGGCGCAATCCGGGCTCGGATTTCAATGAACGGAAGGTGGCCTCGATATCCGTGTCCCGAGCATCCATGTTTCCTGGCAAGGTTTTTGCGGGTGTCTGCGGTGATGTTTTCTGTGGTTGTCCACAAGCGGTGTGGGATTTGCCCTGCGAGCGAGGCGACATGAAGCTTGTGGTCCCGGCGGCGGGTTGCCGTCCATTGGTCACGTGAACGCGGCTACCTTGCCGTCCCCGGGCACGTGACCGTCCGGGTTCCAGGTGTCCCAAGGCGGTTCGATCTCCTCGATGTCGGCCTCGACGATGATCTGCAGACATTCTCCCCAAGTCGTGTCGTAGTAGGGAGACTGTCGATACAGTCCCGATCGCGCTCTCGGCAGGGGTGAGGGCCATGAGGGTGTCTCCTTCGCTCACTCACCGGTGCTTCGGTCGACCAGCAACGCTGCTGTCGCAGCAAGGTGTTCGCCAGAGCTTGCGCATCACGGCGACAATGGCGACTTTGTGGGCCTTGCCGGCGGTCTTGTGGCGTTCGAACACCAGATCCGCGTTGAAGCGTGCTGCCGAGGTCGCGGCCAGGAGATCACGTGGCCTCCGGCGCCCGCCTCGGATATGCCGAGTACCGTGGCCACTGTCGTTGGCCATCGGCGCCACCCCGATCAAGGCTGCCGCCTGACGACGCTGCCGAGTTCGGGCATCCAACAAAGAAGGGCTGCGGCGGTCACTGGACCGGGGATCGAGGTCAGGGTACCTCTGCTCGGGATCACCGGCGATCACCGCTTTGATCGCCGCGCCGGCAATGCGGTCATCGAGATCGGCCGCCGAAGCCCTTGTGACGGTCTCGCCATCCACCTCATCTGCCACTTGCCTCAACTTGGTCCGCACGTCGACAAGCGCGGCGCGCGATACTAGGAGATCCCCCAGGCAGTTGAGGAAGGCTTCCTGAGGAGCCACAGGCTCGAGATCGCACCGTGCCGATCTTGGCGTCAACGCGGTTGGCCCAAAGCCTCGGCGAAGCCCTCAACGGGCAGGACAACCTCGAAGCCCCGGTCATGAAGACACTGGTGAACCTTGCGGTGATAGCGGCCTGTCGCCCACCACACGGGTTACCTCGAGGCTGCGAAGCCACGTGCCCGCCAGCTCGTGGCGTCGTTCGTAAAACGACGCCCCAGATGTCCAGACTGGCCTTGCTGACCCCTGCTACTACCTTAACCATCGTCCCTTGTTCCTCGCCTTATGATGATACGGTTCAAACCCAAGCATCCATTCAGGACGCAAGGGACGCCAAAGGAGGTTGCCACGCTCGGGAACGGCTCTATAAAGCCAAGGACGGAACGGCAATCTCCGCGGAGATCGTTTGATCCCCGCTCCCCTGTACGTTCTCACACAGGGGAGCGGAATCTCTTTGCAACCATAGCTCTCCCATAGTCGAGGTTATCCACATTTTCCCGCCCCCAACTGCTGTGGATGATTTCATCATCAAGGGGACAAAACCTAGTCATATAAGGACGGTCTCGATATCCCGGTCGCTGGTGCGCAGGCGCCCGCGTTGTCTTGTCGTCTGTGGCTGAAGCGCACGGCCGTTGCCCGGCCTTCTCGACAGTGGTCTCGTAGTGCCGGGCGACGGTGGAGAAGCGCTGCTCGAGACCGCTCTCCAGTACCTTGTCGTGGCGCCGGCCCTTGGCCGAGAGGTGGAGCTTTGCCGCCTCGAAGCTGTGCCGCCTGCGGTCAAGAATGGCGTCCTCGGCCCTCTTCCTGCTCTCGCTGACCACGTAAAGCCGCGCCATCCTCGCTGGCAAGGCGCCTGCACCTCGTGGTTGGTGCTGATGATCAGCAGGCCTCGGGCCCACCCTCGGGCGGCGCCGCCCGCGATCCAGCCGTGCTCGCCACGCGATGTTCGCCTCGGTGCCGGCGTCCATGACTACCGTCGGCTTCGCCGCCCGCCTCCAGCCTCAGCAGCGCCTCCGTGCCCGGTTCGCTTACGTTGCCCGGCAAGACCTCGCAACTGCGCCGAAAGCCCGCGCCGCGCAAGCGTGGGGCAATCGTTGCGCTTCTGCTTCGAGCGCCCGAAGCGGGGCAGCTTGCCGTCGGCGCGGCCGTGAACATTGGTGAGGTCGTAAAAGGCGATGGTGTCGGGGATGCAGCGCGCGCTCGTGGTTGAACAGCTCCTGGCGGCCCGGTGGTGCAGGTCGCCGATGCGGTACGGCGTCTTGCGCTCCGGATCCGGAAGCTCCGCGCTGTCATGGCGCAGCCAGTGCTCGCTGGCGAATCATCCTGGCGACGATCAGCGCACTCGTGATGCCGAGGTCGTGAAGCGCCTCGAGGCACAGGCCAGCCGACCGAGCGCGGGTTCTCGTGCTCGAGGCTGTCGAGGTTGACGGTCGCAATTTGCGTGCGTCTTCCTCCAGAGCGTCGGCGCGGAACCTTCGGGCCCCTGTTGACGATGTCCTGCGGCCTGCACGCGGCTTCGAACAGCGGCGGGCGGCCGTGGAGCAGCGCTTCGGCGGCAACCTCCTTCCGGTTCTTGCGCGCCACCGGATGGTCGGTGCCGAGGCAGGGTGCGCTGTCGACCTTGTCGCCGATGCGCTAAGAAAGCACGAGCCGGTGGACGGGTTTGCCGTCTGCGGTGCTACGGGTTTTGGTTGCCCTGATGAACATGTTGTCTGGAGCCTTTTGTGTTGACGAGGCTCCGGATATACCGGGTTTGGCGGCGGGGTCGAGCGAATCGGCAACATTCTGGCACTACAACGCCCACCCCGGACACGCAATCAGGAATGCAGTGGGTTCAAGAACAAGGCCAACAATATAGTATGTCGAACGGGGCGGCCGCATAAATTTCGCCTTCGACTGACGCAAAAAGTGCCAACTTGGGTCAAGGTCGGAACCGACATATCGACAACGAAATCCGCTCCCGAATGGACCTCCAGATCTGCCTACAACGCCCCCTCGTCGGACGAAACCGGAAAAAAGAAAAGCCCTGAGCCGAGCCCCAACGCATTCGGATTTCGCGTCTCCGAATTAGTGCCTGAGAAAAATATAAAATGACTTGATTTTTTTGGTGAAATCGTAATATGGAGGAGGGCGAAGAACCCGCTTTGGGGCGGGAATTGGCCGATCAGACCGGAAATCCGCCGGATTTTCGGAAAACTTCGCGAGAATTGCCATGCGAAACGTTCCACAACTGGAATTGGGCCAGGTTGCGATCGAGAAGATCGATCTCGGCGAAAACTCGCGGGATGACATGCGCGGGATTCAACACGTGGATGCCGACCCGTCGACCCGGCTGCTCAGGATCCTGGAGGAGCGGATCTTTCCGGGAGTGTCCCACAGGAAAGCGCGTCCCGGCGCTGTGGAAGATCCTGGTGTCCTGAAGCAGGGCCCGGGGTATGACCTTATATGACTAGGTTTTGTCCCCTTGATGATGAAATCATCCACAGCAGTTGGGGGCGGGAAAATGTGGATCTGTGGGAGAGTTATGGTTGCAGAGAGATTCCGCTCCCCTGAGCGAACATGCACAGGGGTGCGGGGATCAAACGATCTCCGCAGAGGTTGCCGTTTTGACCTTGACAGAGCCGCGATCGAGTTTGGTCGGCCAACCTCCCTTGACGTCCCTCGCTGGATGCTTGGGTTTGAACCCGTATCATCGTAAGGCGAGGAGCAAGGGACGATGGTCAAGATAGTAGCAGGGGTCAGCCAGTCTGGACATCTGGCGCATTGTTTTGCGAACGATGCCACGAGCTGGCGGGCAGGTGGCTTCGCGGCCTCGGGGTGAGCCGGGTGGTGGGCGACAGGCCGCTATCACCGCAAGGTTCACCAGTGTCTTCATGACCGGGGCTTCGAGGTTATTCTCGTCAACCCGTTGCGGGCGCTTCGCCGAGGCGATGGGCCATCTGGCCAAAACCGACCGCGTCGACGCCAAGATCGGCTGGGCGATCTCGAGCCTGTGGCTCCGCCTTCCTCAAGAGCCTGGAGGATCTCCTGGTGCCGCGCTTGTCGACGCCAGGCAGGTGGCAGATGAGGTGGATGGCGAGACCGTCACAAGGGCCTCAGCGGCCGATCTCGATGACCGCATTGCCGGCGCGGCGATCAAAGCGGTGATCGCCGGTGATCCCGAGCAGAGGTACCCTGACCTCGATCCGGTGACCGCCGCGGCCCTTCTTTGCTGGATGCCCGAACTCGGCAGCGTCGGCAGCCTTGATCGGGGTGGCGCCGATGGCCAACGACAGCGGCCACGGTGCTCGGCATATCCGTGGCGGGCGCCGAAGGCCACGTGATCTCCTGTTCATGGCCGCAACCGGCACGCTTCAACGCGGACCTGGTGCGCCTCAAGACTGCCGGCAAGGCCCACAAGGTCGCGATTGTCGCCGTGATGCGCAAGCTCTGGCGAACACCCTGCTGCGACAGCAGCGTTGCCTGAAGCACCGGTGAGTGAGCGAAGGAGACACGGCCCTCACCCCTGCCGAGAGCGCGACCGGGACTGTCTCGACAGTCTCCCTCTACGACACGACTTGGGGAGAATGTCTGCAGATCATCGTCGAGGCCGACATCGAGGAGACCGAACCGCCTTGGGACACCTGGAACCCGGACGGTCACGTGCCCGGGGACGGCAAGGTAGCCGCGTTCACGTGACCAATGGACGGCAACCCGCCGCCGGGACCACAAGCTTCATGTCGCCTCGCTCTCAGAGCAAACCCCACACCGCTTGTGGACAACCACAGAAAACATCACCGCAGACACCCGCAAAAACCTTGCCAAGAAACATGGATGCTCGATCATCTGCACGAGCTGGTGAACGAGACGGTTCGCAAGTTCCCGGACCACGGCGATATCCGGGACAACACGAGGTACAGCTATCGGACGGTGCTGGAGAACGTGAGCCATCTGACGCCGGAAGTGCTGGAGAAGGTATCGCAGCTGGTGGCGGAGAGCGGCCATGCGATGGTCCGCAAGAGCAAGTCGGACGGGTCCTTTGCGGGGCCGCTGCGATTCGTTCGTGGTGCACTACCCGACGGACGTCAACCTGCTGTGGGATGCGATGCGTTGTCTGGTGCGCGGCCGCGCAGCCGTGCTCGCGGGGGTGGCGGCAGTGGCAGCATCGGAGCCGCGGGAAGCGCTTTCAGAAGGTTCGACAGACCCGGCGGCGGCGGATGGTACCTCGACGACAGCCGGGAGTTGGAGCGCAAGAGACGGTTCCGGCACTTGTGGAGAAGGGCGTCAAGGCCCTCGTGGTTCTCAAGGTCGTACCTCGAGCATGCCCGCCGGCAGATCGACCAGGTGGACCGCCGCCTAAGGCGAGAAGATCCCGCAGGAAGAGAAGGTGTTTTCGATCTTCGAGGAGCGCTGGTGCGTGAAGGGCAAGTGCCGGTGGAACTCGGCGTGCCGGTGGCCGTGCTGGAGGACCAGCACGGCTTCCTCCTGCACCACCGGATCCTGTGGGAGGGCAGTGACATGGACCATGCGGTGCCCATGATCCGAGCAGTTTCGATCGCGGGTTCCACAGTCCCTCCAACCGGATTGCACTGGACGAGCTGCTGGACGCGCTGCCGAAGAAGGGAAAGCCTGGTCGGGCGGACCGGGAAGCTGACCCGACATTCCGGGAGATGCGCCGACAGCATCCGGCCGTGGAGTCGGCGATCAACAATCTTGAGCAACGCGGCATGGACCGGGTCCTGTGGGGCGGACGGCTTTGCGCGGATGGTGGCGCTGTCCATGGTCGCCTTCAATGTCCACCGCCTGCTGTTGCACAGACGGGCCCGACGACGGCGAAAACACGCCGCCTGACGGCGGCGTCCCTCCACCCCACCCGCAAAACCCGCCGAGAGCGAAAACGGAGCCGCTTGTCCGGCTTCTCGGCTGGAAGAGCCCTGATACCGCCGCGAATCAGCAGGAATCCCCCCGAAAACGGAGCGGGACCCGGAAGGGCGATCAAACCAGAAATTTCGCTGGAATCTCAACCAAAACGGTCATTTCCGCGCGAGCACGAATTAGCATGGGATCGTCGTGCTTCGGTTCGCCGAAGCATTGACATTCGCCGCGCCACGCTGGATGGTAAATTGGACTGGACCTTTCACAAGCAGGCTCAGCCAGGCTTATGGATCTCGACATTCTCATCGCCCGGGCGTCGCCTCCGCCAGAGCGCGTCGGCGACGGGCCGTTCGTTCCGGCTCCCACCGACCCCGACTCCCGGGCTCGCCGCGAAGCAAGACTTCTCGATGCCTTCGGTTCGCGGCATGCGCTGGCCCGGCATGCCGAGGGGCTGGAGATGTCCGTGGACGCCTATTTGGCGAGGTTCGGCGAGGTCCGCCTGGAGGGTCCTGCGCCGGACTGGGGTTGCGCCTTTCGAGAAATCCTTGCCCGGCTGGCCAATACCGAAACGCCCTTTTCAGCCGTCTATCCGTGGGCACGCGGCTGCATCGAGGCGGAATGGCCCGACGGCCTGCCGCACAGCGCCGATGCGCTGGACGGGGCCATTTCCCATCTCGAATGGCGTTTCCGCGCGATCCTGATGCAGACCATGCGGTATGAAGCCAGGCTGGGAGCATCGGGAGTCACTTGGGCGGCGCGCTTCGCCCGCAGTCCCGCGCTGGCCTACGCACTTGGCCGCACGCTGGTCGACTGGCGTTCGGACCTCGTTCGGATGCTGCGCCATGCAGCCGACGACCGGGCCGAATTGTCCCGACGCTTTTTCGACGGCGGAGACCCCGGGTTGCTGGTCGGTATCGAACAGGGGCTCGGCGACCCGCACGCCGGAGGACGGTCGGTTACCATCCTGCGCTTCGCCAACGGTTCGGTCGTATTCAAGCCCAAGGACCTGCGAATCGCCAAGGTGGTGCGGGAGATCGTCGGCCTGATCTCCAGCGTCGAACTTTCGCCGCCCTCCACGGTGCCACGTGCGGGCTATGCATGGGAAACGGAATACGCGCCGCAACCGGTCGCGGGCGCCGGAGATGCCGACCAGTTCTACCGGGCGCTCGGCGGCTGGCTGGCCTTGCTCCAGGCCATGAACGCGACCGATTTCTGGTTCGACAACCTGATCGCCGACGGCGCCACGCCACGGTTCGTGGATTTCGAGACGGTGTTGCAGCCGGTCTCGGCGTGGCCGCCCCGGATACGACGCCTGGTCGATGAGGAGGCGATCAGCTTCAACATGCGGGTGGCCAACATCGGCATATTGCCGCTTCAAATGTCGATCAGGGAGGGTCTGGAACCGACCGACCTGGGGTGCCTCTGTCAGCCGGGGGAACATCGCACGCCGATGGGCAACTCAGAGAACGGGGGTCTGTTTGTCTGGAAGGAAGAGCGATATGCTCCGCGCTACGAGTCCGGCGATTTCGCGGACAGCGCGGCGCATTTCGACGCCCTTGAGGACGGCTATCTCCGGGTCGCCCGGGAGCTGGGGTCGGTGGCGATGCAGGATCAGATCCTGGCCACGCTCGAAAGCGTACCGGACGCGCCGCTTCGCGTCCTCCTGATTGACACCTGGACCTGTTATCGGATCGTTCAGGAATCCCTCCTCCCCGGCACCCTGTCGGACGGCGTATGGCGCGAGATCGTTCTGCACAAGATGCTGCCTCGCCACGCCGAGCTGACTGGCCCTCTCCGGGAGGCGGCAGTGCGCGACATGCGCCGCCTCGACATCCCGCTGTTCCTGACTGCGCCGGCCTCTCGGGACCTTCTGGGGGTGGAGGGCGAGGCGTGGCGGAACGTGTTCGAGAAGGATGCTATAGCCACCATGCGCGCTGCCTTCGGGACAATGGCTGCAGCGACCGAACGCGAACGGCTGGCGTGGCTGCGTTCGTCGTTTTCCCTGCGCTCCGCCAATCCGCCTCGGCAGACGCCGGATCGCGGCCGACCGGCGTCGGCAAAGTCAGGAGATCTTCTGGCCTGGGCGGATCAGATCGCTACCGAAGTTCGGGACCTCGCCGTGACGAACGAGTGCGGGTATCCAACCTGGGTTGGCATCGTGCACGAGGTTCACTTCGGAATGCGTTGCATGGCGCCGCTCCCCATCGACATCCTGTCCGGCCGCGCAGGAATCGCTCAAGCGTTGCTCGAGTTGGGTGAAAGGCTCGGTCGTGCAGATCTGGCGGCCCTCGCGCGCGAGACCCTGAAGGGGGCGGCGCGCGATTATGCCGAGGCCATGGACTTCAGCCAGGACCTGGGAGTCGGATACGCGGTCGGCGCCGGCGGCCTCCTACACATGTTGGTGCGCGAGCCCTTTCTGCGGGACGATGCGCAAATGGTCTACCAAAGCGCTGCGGCAAAGGAAGCGTGGATGCAGTCCGGGAGCGACTTCGTGTCCGGCCTCGCTGGTTGGAAGGACGCGGTGCTGGCTCTCGGCGGCACGGTTCCGAAGCGGCACGGGCCACAACGGCCTTATGCGCCTTCGGCCCTGCCTCGACTTGCTCCCTGGCTGGACCCCGGCCATGCAAAGCCGGTCTGTGCCAACCGACGGGTGGCAGCGCTCATGAGGCGAGACCGTGATCGACTGGGAAGCTGGTTCGCCGAGAGATGGGCCGATGATCGGCACGATCTCTCGGGGGTGGATGGAATACCCGCGCTTGCCGTCGCCTTCGTGCGTCTGGCGGACGGCCCGGCATAGGCGGCAGTCTCCCGACGGGCTGTGGGGCCTGTCGTCAGGAGATACCGGGCCGCGGCTCCGCTGGCGAGAACCCGGCACCCGGGCAGCGCCCGCGGCTGGGCCTATGTCGACAGTGCGGGAGGCCTTCTTCAGGACTGTCTCGCCGCCGGGCCAGCGCCCAAGAACAGCACGGTCCGACTCCGCCACGCCGCCCGGCGCATCGCCGACAGGATCGACGAAGTTAACCCGCGAGCGCATCCCGCGTAAGCTTCCATGGAAAACTGTCTGTGGTTTTTGTCTGGTATCGTCGAGAGTGGGCGCTGGTGAGTAAGCGCACGTCATGATTGTCCACGAAGGACAAGTGGACATTATGGGAATGTCGGACGCAGCCGAGCATGCGGGTTCGACGGCAAGCATGGCGTGACGATCGTCTCGGGTGCCGGCGGCTGATATCCTAGGCTGCCATGTGGTCATATGATATTGTAGCGGCGCCGCCATGCTTCAATGAGGATCCGGGCCTCGTTCAGGCTGTGGAAGATCTCTCCGTCGAGGAGCTCGTCGCGGAGCCGGGCGTTGGAGCTTTTGATGTAGCCGTTCTCCCGGAGCGAGCCCGGCTCGATGAAAGCGGTGCGGGCGCCGACTGCAGCGATCCACCGCCTGACCGCCCCGGCGACGAACTCCAGTCCGTTGTCGGAGCGGATGTGGTCAGGGACGCGGCGCAGGATGACCAGATCGGTCAGCACGTCGATGACGTCGATCGGGGAGAGCTTGCGCCGAACCCGGATCGCAGGGCTCTTCTTTTGTTCGGTTTGGTCCGACGAGGGGGCGTTGTAGGCAGATCTGGAGATCCATTCGGGAGCGGATTTCGTTGTCGATATGCCGGTTCCGACCTTGAGACGGTGCCACCAACTTCAAGAACGGCCACTCTGACACGGTTGTCCGCAGGGTGCAGTTCTCGTATGGCGAATCCAAGCCATTGATTTAACACGGTTGTGTGGTCACGAAGCAGCGGCGAAAACGGGTTTTCGTGACAATCGCCCGTTTCAGGACAGGATTTTGTCACGACCTTCGCGGCATCGACAGGGTGATCCGGGCGCTGCGCCACCTTCGCGACACCGCGGCGCTAACGGGCCGACAGGGAACTGTCCTTCTTCCGCAAGCATCGCCACCGCATGCGCTACCACGCGCTGAAGCAACCGGCTCGGGAATTGTCGAGGCGGCGACCCTCGTCACACGGCGCATGAAACGCTCCGGCATGCGCTGGCGCATCGTCGGCGGACAATCACCTTCCGCGCCCTGCTCGAATCCGGCCGCTTCGAGAGCGCGTGGACGGCCATGATCGGTGCAGATGACGCACCAGCCAACGACAACATCAGCCCAAATCACACCCCGGCACTGTGAGATGAACAAATGGTACTGGGCCTGCAACCGTGCCATACAAGCTCTCACCCTGTCCGCCGCCGATCGCGACAACAGAATGGTCCTGCCTGGAGAACGGAGCCCTGCAGGTGCGCATCCTCGGCACCGCCAGCAACGCGCGTGACGCCGACATCGCCGGACTGCTCGACGAACTCAACCGGACGCGCACGGTCTTCCCCGGAACCGGGCTCCGCATGGTCTACGAACTGCCAGACAACGCACGCAAACTCGGCCCAGAAGCATCACCCTGATTGGAAAAACTCGAATCCGAGGTCAGGACGTCTAAAGATGGTGCGCAGATCGGACAGTGGAACCGCTTTGTTCTTGCCTGGATTGCCGATCTGTTCCGCCAGAACAGATATGGAAACGCGAATTCGCGTCTCCCAGCGCGGGCATAGCAAACCGCCATCCGGCCATTGAAGTCTATGCCGTTCCCAGCACCTCAAGCAGGTGCTCGGGCGTAAACGGCTGCCGGCTGACCTGCACGCCTAGCGGGCGCAACGCGTCGTTTACGGCGCACCAGAGGGCGGCGATGGCACCAATCGTGCCGGATTCGCCGATACCGTTAGCGCCGAGTGCGGTCACTCCGGTCGGCGTTTCGATATGCGCAATGCTGATATCCGGCATTTCGGTCGCCATCGGCAACAGGTAATCGGCCAGCGTCGCATTCTGGATCTGCCCGTAATCGTCATAGATCAGGTGCTCGTAAAGACTGTTGCCGATCCCCTGAATGATCCCGCCCCGAAGCTGTTCGTCAACCAGCAAAGGATTGACCACGCGCCCGCAGTCATCGACTACCCACCAGCCGAGAATCCGGATGAAGCCGGTCTCGACATCGATCTCGACATGGGCGCCCTGCACGCCGTTGGCGATATAGTAATTGACCGGTGGAACATGATGTCTGGTGACCATGAGTTCCGGCTGTGCGCCTGGCGGCAGGGTGTCCTGCCGGAAATACCCGATCCGCGCCAGTTCGCCGAGACCCATCCGCGCCTCGCCGGTTGCGGCGTCGCGTATCTCGCCATCGGCAAGAGTCAGAGTCCCGGCCTCGGCCTGGAGAACCGAACCCGCCAGATCGAGTATGTTCGCCTTGAGAGCCCGGCCCGCCTGCAGCGCGGCCTCACCGCCGATCGCCATGCCCCGGGAGGCCCACGCGCCACCGCCATAAGGGGTTACCGCGCTGTCGCCGGCCACGATATCGATATCTTCCATCCCGACACCGAGCTGGTCGGCAACGACTTGTGCGATCGCCGTCAGAGTTCCCTGCCCCTGATCGGTGATGCTGGTAAGGCACCGAACGACGCCTGAAGGTTCCAGCTTTACCGTGCATCCGTCCTGAGTGGAAACCCTCGCTCCGGACGGGCCGTAGTAGCCAGGCCCAAAGGCCGCACCCTCTACGAACGCGGCTACGCCGATACCACGGATCACCCCCTCGTTCCGCAAACGCAGCTGCTCGGCGCGCAAAGCTTGATAATCCATGATCTCGACGCAGGCATCGAGGCACTGGTGCATCGACATATGCTTCGCCTCGTAGCCACCGATCGTGGTCAGCGGATAATCTTCCTCAGCGTGAAAGTTCTGGCGCCGGAAGGCAACCGGATCGATTTCGGCCGCGGCCGCAGCCTGGTCGACCATGAGTTCTGTCACCGCGCAGCCGATCGGCACGCCGACGCCGCGGAACATGCCGACGATGCCCTTGTTAACATACGCTACCCGCGTCCTGCCGTGATAATCCGTCAGGCTGTACGGCGCCCCCGCGCTCATGATCGCCATCATGCCTTCGGCAAGGCCGAAGCGGATATAGGCCGTATAGGGTCCGACCGACAGGACATTGTCCATATCCATCGCAACCAGCCTGCCATCGGCATCCACTGCCATCCGGGCAGTGACGACATGGTCACGGGTTTGGCAGTCAGCGGCGAAGGACTCGAGGCGGTCGGCCGTGAACTTGACCGGACGCGCCAGCAGCTTCGCGATCGCGGCCACCGCCAACTCCTCGCCGTGAACGTTGATCTTCAATCCGAACCCGCCGCCAATATCCGGCGTGATCACCCGCACCCTGTGTTCGGGGATCCCGAGATGGCGGCAATAGACGTCCTGCATCTGGAACGGAGATTGATGAGACTGGTGAACGGTCAGGCGTTCTTCGACCGGATCCCAATCCGCGAGGATCACTCGCCCTTCCAGCGTGACGGCAGTGTGGCGGCCGAACACGAACCGGTGTTCGACGACATAGGCTGCGTTGGCGAGTACGGTTCCGGCATCGCCATTGTCGATTTCATGTTGAAAGCACAGATTGTCACCGAGACCGGGATGGATGACCGGACTTGTGGCTGAGAGAGCCACCTCCGTATCGGTGACCACGGGCAACTCTTCCCATTCGATCGCGACGAGTTCTGCCGCGTCCTCCGCTTCCGCCCGGCTCGTAGCGACTACGGCAACGACGGGCTCGCCCTGGAAGCAGGCTCTGTCGACAGCCAGAACATGCTGGACGGCGGACTTGTGACCCGGACGGTGCGCGGCCACGGCATGCATGGGCTGACATATGTCCGCAAGATCAGCGCCGGTGACGATGCCGACGACTCCGCCCGCCGCCGCCGCGGCAACGGTATCGATGTTCAGGATTCTCGCATGGCCGTAGGGGCTCCGCACGAACGCCACATGCAGCATGTGCGGAACGGAAATATCATCCGTATAGCGACCCTTGCCGTGAATCAGGCGGCGCACGTTCGGACGTGCCACTCGCTTTCCGACCAGGAAGCCGGGACCGGAAGCCCCATCGCCCGAACCACTCATGGCACCCACTGCGCCTTCGAGGCGGCCTCCACCGCATCAATGATGGACTGATAGCCGGTACATCTGCAAAGATTGCCCGAGAGGTGGTCGCGAATTCCGTCACGATCCAGCGCGACCCCGGATTCCAGCAGTTCGGCAGCCGTCAGAACCATGCCCGGAGTGCAGAACCCGCACTGGGCGGCGTTCCGCTGCTCGAATTCCCGCTGGAGGACCGCAAACTCGCCCGACCGCGACAACCCCTCGATGGTAACGACCTCCGTGCCGTCCGCCTGGACGGCAAGAATGAGACAACCTCGGACCACGACCCCATCTACCCTGACCGTGCACGCACCGCACACGCCGTGTTCGCAACCCAGATGCGAGCCCGTAAGGTCAAGGTCAAGGCGCAGGAAATCGACGAGATGCCGGCGGACGGGAACCGTCCGCGTCACCGTCTCACCATTCACATCCAAGGTTATTTCAACTGAATCTTCATCCGACATGTGCAGCATAGTGGCACGGCGAACAATATCGGTCAAAATGTTGCGGCCGCGCCGGCGGTTCCAGAAAACCCAGCGACCGCAGTTGTCAGAGGTCGCGCACCTTCGGCAGAATCTCGCGCCCGAAGATTTCAAGGGACCGCATGATCTCCTGCTGGGCAAGCGAGCCGAAATCCACCAGCATCGCGATCTGGGTTATCCCGATCTCACGCAATACCTCGATACGTTCGACCGCCTGTTCGGGTCCGCCCATCAGCACACGGCCAGGAAAATAGCGCTCAAAGGCGAGTTCCTGCTGGCCCGATTCACGGCGCTGATAACCCTTGTATGCTTCCGGGTCGGGTGGTTTGCTCGCCGCCTCGATGCCGGCCCGGGCATATTCGGCCATCGGACCATCGACGATGGCCTTAAGCGCGGCATCGTCCGTCTGCTCGAGGAAATGCGCGTGATAGACGCAGCAGATTTCGTGGTCGGACGCAGGCCGACCGTATTTTTCCAGGGCATCTTGGTACCAGCCGATCCGCTCCACGGCGACAGCATGATCGACATGATAGGCAACATAGAGGAGATTGTGGCCTTCGCGTGCGGTCCACTCGAAGCTCTCGGGCGACATCAGGCACGCGTTCCAGATCGGTGGGTGTGGTTTCTGGTAGACCGGCGGCAAGACCCTGAGGCCGGACACCCTCGGCCGGAATTTCGATTCAAACTCGAGCGGTTCCCCGGTCCACGCTTGGAGGACAAGCTCAACCCCCTCTTCCACCCGTTCGCGGCTTTCCCGCATCGGTACGCCGAAAGCGTCGAACTCGTCACGAATGAAGCCTCTGCCCACGCCAAAATCGAGCCGTCCCTTCGAGAGCTGGTCGAGTGTAGCCGCCTGCTCCGCTACCCGGAGCGGATCATTGAGCGGCAGCACGGTCGCACCGGTGCCGAGACGGATTTTCTCTGTGCGAGCGGCGAGAAAGGACAGGAATGCGTAGTGGGCCGGCAGGAATCCGCCATGGCGCACGAAATGGTGCTCGACCATCCATGCGTAATCGATGCCGATGCTGTCGGCATACTCGACCTGTTCGACAATGTTGTGCATGTGAATATGCACGTCGCGCTTGTCAGGCAGATGGGTCGGAAGATAGAACAGGCCGAATTTCATGGGACGCAGTCCTTGCGTTCGGTGAACGGCTTGCATAACGCCGAAAGGCGTCCGCAGAAAGGCGGCAAAGCGACCGGACGCGCCGATATCCCGGTGAGATGGTCTTGCCAGGCTGGCACCCTGTACGCCACCGTAAAGAGCCCACTATACCATCCCGGACTGGTGTCCTCGACAGTTTGTGGCTGGACGACATTTCGTCGTCAGCATCCGGTCGGAAGCGAAGCAGGCCGAAATCTGGACATGCGAAGAGTTGATGCAAACGCAAGAAGCCGATCCGGAACCGGCCTCACGCCCAACTCTTTCGGTACTGGCAAACGGTAAGCGTTCGTTCATGCGGTGATGACGATCTGCGCCGAGGTTTATTTTGGTGATTCGGAGAAGGGGGCTGTAAATTTTTTTGGCGGTGCCATCAGATGGTCATGTGCATCAAGGATTTCGTGTCATCATCGGGTGCGGACGCCGTAGGCGACGTGCCGCAGTCGTCGTGTCGTGATTCGGCCACCAGGAAGTCCCTGTACGATCGCGAGCGTATTCGGGCCGAGGCTGCGGATGCCCGCACGGCGGCTGCGGAGGGTCGCTGTGAGGAGCTGCGCTTGCAGGAGGTGGAGAAGCGCAGCCGCGCGAATTCCCTGAAGGCGGTTTTCGAGAGCAATCGCGAGAAGCTGTCAGCTGCCCGTGCGGAGGTCAAGGAAGTTCGACGGACGGCGAAGCAGTCTCTTGCGCTGAAGCAGGAGGTTGCGCGTCCGGGCCAGCTTCTTGCCGAGGCCGGCGCGCGGAAGCGGTCGACGGTGGTGTCGCTGCGCATGGAGAATGCCAGCCTGAACCCAAGTTGGCACTTTTTACGTCAGTCGAAGGCGAAATTTATGCGGCTGCCCCGTTCGACATGCTATATATTGTTGTCCCTGTTCTTGAACCCACTATATTTCTGATTGCGTGTCCGGGGTGGGCGCTGTAGTGCCAGGATATTTCCGATTTGCTTGACCCCGCCGCCAAACCCGGTATATCTGAAGCCTCGTCAACACAAAAGGCTCCAGACAACATGTTCATCAGGACAACCAAAACCCACAGCACCGCAGACGGCAAACCCGTCCACAGCCACCGACTCGTGCAGATTACGCAACCTGATGTCTGGAAATTGTCGTGAAAAAGACTACGGCGGCGTATTTTGGCGTCAGCTTCTTCTTTCGCCGATAGTAGTCGAGGGTGCCCGAGAGGATCGGGTTATTTTCCGATCGCGCAAGTTGCTCCAGGGCGCGGATGCAGGCCTCCATCTGCATCTTCCGAGTGAGCTTGGTGAGATGGCGCTTCGCTTTGGTCGGGGATAGGCGGAGTCCCTCCTCCAGCACGGCGACATCGAACCGAAGAATGCAGTGCGACCCGACCCACAGCGCACCCCCACAGCCGACCATTTGTGTAGGCATTGGCGATCTCGAAATGATACCGTAGCTCCTGCGGGCCGCAAAGCTGACAGGTTTCGACTGGCGCTTCGTGATCAATGGTGTTCTCTGTAAAAGACCATTCCGCGAAAGCATCAGGAAAGGTTCCGGCCACGGAGAGAGGCAGGATGCTGTCACGCACTCGCTGGGTATAACCGCTCATGATGCACTCGCTCCGCTAATTTAAGCCCCCTTATCTTAACCCGCCCGCTATTTAAGTGAAAGTCATATTGCTTAAATAAGCGCCAAGCATCATAATGGGGTATGAGCGATTCTGACCCCAACCAACGCCTCGGCCGTTTTATAGAAACACCCGTTGCGGGGGAGACGGTGCGCGCTTTCGTGCCTCCGCCTCTACCGCCGGTGCCAACGATCGACGTGCTGGCGCTTCTTGATCGGCTCAGCCTTGCCGAGCGCTCCCTGGGACGGCTGGACGGCATCACAATGCTGCTGCCGCACCAGGAACTCTTTCTCTATATGTATGTCCGCAAGGAGGCGGTGCTGTCTTCGCAGATCGAAGGCACGCAATCGACGCTCTCTGATCTGCTGCGCTTCGAGACCGAAGCACAAGCCGGCCAGCCGATCGACGACATCCGCGAGGTCTCGAACTACGTCGATGCCATGATGTACGGGTTGGAGCGTCTGCAGGAACTACCACTGTCTCTGCGACTGATCCGTGAGATGCATGCGCGTTTGCTGCAAAGCGGGCGTGGCGGCACCAAGGATCCCGGTGAGTTTCGCCGATCACAGAACTGGATCGGCGGCACACGTCCGGGCAATGCGCTGTATGTGCCGCCGCCAGTCACTGAACTGGATGATTGCCTCGGGACGTTTGAACGCTTCATGCACGAGGACGAGTCCCGTCTTCCGGCCCTCATCAAGGCCGGGCTGTTACATGTCCAGTTCGAGACCATCCATCCGTTTCTCGATGGCAATGGCCGCATCGGCCGCTTGCTGGTCACGCTGTATCTCTGCGTCAATGGTGTGTTGCAGAAGCCGCTCCTCTATCTGAGCCTGTTTCTCAAAACACATCGTGCTGACTACTACCGGCTACTTCAGGAAGTGCGCGAGCACGGCCACTGGGAAGCCTGGCTCGACTTCTTCCTTGCCGGCGTGGCCGAAACGGCAAACCAGGCGTTCGATGCCGCCACGCGGATTGTCGATCTGTTCAAGGAGGATCGCGAGCACATCACGGCGGAAAGCGACCGCGCCGGCTCGTCACTGCGCATCCATGAACTGTTCCAGCAACATCCGTTCCTGACCGTGAACCAGCTCGTTGAGCACACTGGCCTGTCGGCGCCGACGGTGAACGCTGCGCTCGCCGACCTCGAAGGTTTTGGGATTCTTGAGGAGATCACTGGGCGAAAGCGGGGGCGTGTTTTCAGCTACCGCGTCTATTTGATCATCCTAAGCGAGGGTACCGATCCGCTGCCCACAACCTCCTAAAGTGAGGAAGCCAGTGCCATGCGGATCAAGTTTATCGAGATCTCTAATTTTCCCCCGTTCCATAGTAAAGTGCAAAACATGATGGGCTGTGACCATGTGTTTTTAGACACATCATGTTGTGGAGCGGTAGCGGCGAGAGTTCCTGTACAAGATGAAGGGAGCTTGTTCATGTCCAAAGGCTACCGTCACCTACGAAGAGCGATGCCAGATTGAGGCAGAAAAGCGGTCTTTCACACGGTGCGATTGCTCGGCAGCTGGGCCGATCAACAATTTTCCGGGAGATCAAGCGCAACGGCGGGGGACGGGGTTACCGTCACAAGCAGGCGCAAAGGATGGCAGAAACGCAGGGCCGCCTCGTCTGTTTCCTGGCGGTTGACGCCTCGGGTTGAAGCTCAGGAAAAGCTGCGGGAGGGTTGGAGCGCCTCTCGACCGCGATCATCATCGACGAAAAATGGGAAACCGAAACCAAGGCATACATCAAATGGGAACAGCTCGATCAGCTTCACGACAATTTCCAGACATCAGGTTGCGTAATCCTCCGGACAACGGTCAGGATCGACCGCGAGATAATGAACGTCCTTGCCGACATCGATCCCGGCGCAATCCCGCTTCACCACTTCCAAGCTTTCGGCCCGTCTGCGCCTGCGTGGCATCCATATCCCTCCCCTGACTGCCTCGCTTCACTCAGATCGGGGAGGAGCCACGGCGAAATCTCAATCTCTTGAACGAGGTCGCGGGAAAACCCGCGCCATCAGTGATAGAAGCCGATCATAGTTCGGGCCACGCTACTTTACGGGTGCTGCCGCAGCACGCCATTGCCAGGCTGACCTCGACTGCCCCGACCGTCCGACGCATCACATCTTCCGCCCGCGCCAGCAAGTACCCGTTTTTGCTCTCGCGACGGGGCCGGCGCCGCGCGGGGGTGGGTGCTACTCTAGGAAATTTCACAATATATGTTGCGATATCCGCATATAAAGCAGATACTTGGTCATGTCTTACGATCGGCGATCCGCCCTGTCAGGTTACGTGAGCGGTCTGCTCTCCACCGGCCGAACGGTCTTCACCGCCGACGATGCCGAACAGGCGCTCGGTGTTGGGCACGGCGCGTTCCTGGATGCCGCGGAACGGTTACAGCGTCGCGGGGCGTTGCTCAACCCACGGCAGGGCTTCTATGTCGTTGTCCCGCCGCAATACGCGTCCTGGGGGGCGCCGCCGCCGGCCTGGTACATCGACGCGCTCATGCGCCGCGAGGGTCAGGCCTACTACGTCGGGCTGCTCAAGGCGGCGGAGCTGCACGGCGCGACGCACCAGGCGGTCATGGAGTTTCAGGTCGTCACGGCGAAGCGCCTGCCCAAGATCCGTGCCGGGCGCAGCATGATTGTCTTCTACTTCCGCAAGGACATGGAAGCGGTGACGGCGGGAATCAAGGATCGCAAGACCGATACCGGCACGATGAAGATTTCATCGGCCGCGCTGACCGCCCTCGACCTGCTGCGCTATCCGCAGGCGTCGGGCGGCATGGACAACATCGCCACGGTTCTCTCCGATCTCGGACGCAACATCGACCGGGAGCAGCTCGCCGCGTTATCAGTGGTCGTGCAGCGGCCTGTCGTACAGCGTCTCGGGTATCTTCTGGACCATCTCGGCCATGACGAACTGACGGGGCCCATGCAGGAGTCCCTGAGCGCACGAGGGTCGCTGCCCTGGACCGAGCTCGACTGGCAGGAGGCGCGGGACCCGGACTTCGCGCCTGAACCGCTCCAACGCGATGTCCGGTGGCGGATCATCGCACGCCGGCTACCCCAGGCCGACGCATGATCCCGGCGCAGAATATCGTCGCCTGGGGCAACGTCGTTCCCTGGGCCGATCAGCGACAGGTCGAACAAGACCTCATCATCGGCCGTGCTCTGGTGGAGATCTTCTCCGACGACATGCTGCACGCCGCAGTGCGGGTTCGCGGCGGGACGGCGCTCAACAAGCTGCACTTCCCGGAGCCGATGCGCTATTCCGAGGACATCGACCTGATCCGGACTTCCGGCGGGCCGATCGGTCCCATCCTCGATCAACTGCGTGTCGTTCTGGAACCGTGGCTGGGCCGCGCGCGGTTCGATCAGAGTCCTGTCGCACCGAAGTTTCGCTTCCGGGTCGATGCCGAAGACGGCAGTGGCGTGCCGATCCGGCTGAAGGTCGAGATCAACACCCGCGAGATTCAGGCTTTCGACGGCCCGGCGTCGTTGCCGTTGAAGATCGATAATCCCTGGTTCTCGGGCGAGGCGGCCATTTCGACGTTTTCGCGCGAAGAGATGCTGGCGACCAAGCTGCGTGCATTGTTGCAGCGTGACCAAGGGCGCGATCTCTACGACCTCGCGCACGCGCTGGAGGTCTTCGAGAACCTCGATATCGGCGGTATGGTCGAGATGTTCGGGCGGTATCTCGACCTTTCCGGCCAGACGATTTCCCGGGCTCAGGAGCGGATGTTCGCTAAACTGGCCAACCCGCGCTTTTTGCTCGACCTGCGCCCCCTACTGCCGGCTGTTCAGGCGCAGGCTCTGACGGAAGAGACAACAGCGGATTCCTTTCGCCGCGTGTTCACGATGCTCATCGATCGGCTGCCCGGCGAGCCCTGGGGAAGGACGCAGGCCATGAAGGAACGCTTCGGAATCTCATGGTGACACGAGCGCGGTTAGCCATAGTCATCCGTTCGGGTTGGTCATGACGCGTCAATTGCATTCCGGACCTTACGAAGACCTGCTGACCTCCGCTCTGGAGGCGGAAATCAATGCTCGAACGGCGGAGGGCTGGCGGGTTGATGTCGCCTCGGCCGAATCAACTGTCCGCCCCGAACTCCTGGCCCGTCATGCTTATCACCTCCTTCGACGCGCGCTCGAAGGAATTCCCGAAGAAGACGGCGCT
Organism: Alphaproteobacteria bacterium; assembly: GCA_964291215.2. Classification (GTDB taxonomy): domain Bacteria; phylum Pseudomonadota; class Alphaproteobacteria; order MPNO01; family UBA830; genus JAJEBT01. The sequence goes on from OZ219790.1 coordinate 359,263, forward strand.
CAGCTGGCCAACCAGGTCACCTTGGCGAATCGACTGGTGGAGGTCCTCGTCGAACATGGCGCGATGGCCGACGACCGGGTCGCAGACGCCGCGCGCCTGCTTCTGGAAGCTGTGGAACGCGGGGCATTGGGCGGTACGCAATCGGCAATTCCGCGCCCGACACTCTCGCTTCGTCGGACCGGCCTGCTCGTCAATGGCCGGCGCGATGTCCAGATCGCGAGCGAAATCCCGAGTGCCGATCGGATCGATCTCCTGTGTGCATTCGTGCGGCACTCGGGGTTGCGGCTGTTCCGCTCCGAGCTTGCAGAACGGGTACGAGAGGGCGCGCGGGTGCGCGTGATCGCAAGCGTCTATACCGGGTCAACCAAACGCCGAGCGCTGGACGCGCTTGTCCATCTCGGTGCGCACGTGAAGGTCTCCTACGAAGTGGCGCGGATCCGGCTTCATGCCAAGGCATGGCTGTTCCACCGCTACAGCGGTCTGCACACCGCCTACATCAGTTCGTCAAATCTCACCCACACGGCACAGGTCGACGGCCTCGAATGGAACGTGCGCGTGAGCGCGGCCGAGAACCCCGAAGTGATCGAGCGCTTCGCGGCGACCTTCGAACAGTACTGGCGAGAGCCCGAGTTCGAGGACTATACGCCCCAGCGTGACAGTGAGCGTCTCGACGGGTGCAGTTCTCGTATGGCGCATTCAAGTCATTGATTTAACATGGTTGTGCGGTCGCAAGGCAGCGGCGAAAACGGGTTTTCGTGACAATCGCCCGTTTCAGGACAGGATTTTGTCACGCCCCCCACGGCATCGACAGGGTGATCCGGGCGCTGCGCCACCTTCGCGACACCGCGGCGCCAACGGGCCGACAGGGAACTGTCCTTCTTCCGCAAGCATCGCCACCGAACGCGCTACCACGCGCTGAAGCAACCGGCTCGGGAATTGTCGAGGCGGCAAACAAGACCCTCGTCACACAGCGCATGAAACGCTCCGGCATGCGCTGGCGCATCGTCGGCGGACAATCACCTTCCGCGCCCTGATCCGGCCGCTTCGAGAGCGCGTGGACGGCCATGATCGGTGCAGACGGCGCACCAGCCAACGACAACATCAGCCCAAATCACCCCCCTGCACTGTGAGATGAACAAATGGTACTGAGCCTGCAACTGTGCCATACGAAACTCTCACCCGTCTCGACTACGCGCTCTCGAGACGGCGCGGCGATTCCGGAATAGACGACGGCACCCTGCTGTCTCTGCTGGTCGACGTCACTCACCAAGCTGTCGCGCTGGAGGCCCTCCAAGCGGAGCGTCTGCGCGGATACCACCGCAACCTCGTGGTCGCGGCGACCGGCAAGACCTGGATTGCAGCATTCGATTTCAAACGGCTGCGCGACTAGTGTCTTGTCATTCATAAAATGTCGGATAAAGGCGTTTGAGTTTCACGCGGGCATCGTCGGTGGTGAACTGCCAATCCACCTTGGCCTGAATGCGGTCGCCTGCCAAGCGGCAACTTCCCGGGGTAACACCTCGGTCGATGCGGCGGTTCAGGCGGATCATGACGTTGAGTTCGATCACGTTCAGCCAACTGCCGTGCTTGGGGGTGTAGACGAACTCGAAGCGGTCCCACAGGGCCTTGGCCTCGTCCGGCGGGTAGGCCTCGTAGAAGGCGCCGGGGAGTGTTGAGATTGTCCATCACCAGGGTGATGGTGGTAGCATCTTGGTAGCGCTCGGCGATGTCGGCTTGGAACTGCGCCCAGTCGATCTTGCGCTCGGTTACCTTGGTCATGCGCTTGCCGGCCAGGGGTTCCGTGAAGACGTTGCAGGTACCGCAACGTCGATACTCGTAGTCGTTACGCCCGTCCCGGCGCCATGGCGATCGGTTGCCGTGTCTCGCCGGTCGGGGCGTTTCGTCCATGCAGACCACGGGGAAGGCGGCGGAGCGGCGATCGAGCACCTTCGCTGCGGCGAAGTCGGCGTTCCCTTGAGGAGGAATCACCCACCCGCTGCCATGGCTTGAGGCAGTTTTTTTTAGAACACGCCGCACCGTCTCGTGTGACACGGTGTAACCAAGCTCGACAACGCGGTCGGCCAGCAGCCGCAACGACCATTGCGCGTAACCCTCAGGCGGTTCACCACAACTCAGAGCCACGCGCCTCGAAGACGCCGTCGGCTTTTCGCATATAGGTAGGACGGCGTCCTTGCCGGCCACCCAATGCCGCCTCCAGCCCCTCGAAACGCTTCTTTACTCGGTCTACTTTGCGCATGCTGATGCGCAGAATCTCAGCAATGACCTTCCCGGTCATCTGGCATTCATTGAACGCGCCCTCGTCGCAGTTAAGCAGGGCGTTGATTACCTTTTGCGACAGGTGCGAGCCCTTGATCTCCGAAAGTTCTGCCCGTTCGTCCAGGGTCACCACGTAGCGTTTCATACTCCGACCTCCATCCCGAATGGACGGACAGTCTAGCACCAAATGTACGACATATCATTGCTGACATAACACTAGGGTGCGGCTCGTTCCTTGCTCTTCGTCGCGCACCGCGAAGAGATCCTCCGTCAGAGTTAGCAAGTCTTTCAGTTCGTACTGCGCGAGCCGGGGTTCGGTGAGCGGCTGATCGGCGGCAAGCGTCCACGCGCGGGTTACCACGTCTTTGCCTCGGTGCAGTCTCTTGCCAACCGCATCGACGAAATCGATCGGGAAGATTTCGACGTGGTCATCGTGGACGAGTTTCATCATGCTGCCGCCACGAGCTACGAGCGCCTGCTGTCACGTCTGAAACCGAAAGTGCTCCTCGGACTCACGACTACGCCCGAGCGCGCTGACGACCAGTCAGTGCTGCAGTGGTTCGACGGCCGCATAGCTTCGGAGTCCCGGCTCTGGGATGCCCTCGACCATGGGCTGCTCTGCCCGTTTCACTATTTCGGGGTGAACGACGGAACGGATTTCTCAGCGGTTCGCTTCGAGCGCGAACGATATGTGCCTGGGGAGCTCGATAACGTGTTCACCGGGAATCACGTACGAACTGTTCGGATCCGCCATGCTGTCGAGGAATTTGTGACGGACCCGCACCAGATGCGGGCGTTGGGATTTTGCGCTGGTATCGGCCACGCCACTTCATGGCGAGTCAGTTCTCAGGTTTCGGCTACCCGGCAATGGCGCTTGATGCCAGCACCCCCTGGGACGATCGTCGAGCGGCGCTCGCGAGACTGCGGCGCGGAGAACTTCGAGCCGTCTTCGCGGTCGATCTCTTCAACGACGGTGTCGACCTTCCCGAAGTCGACACCGTACTCATGCTGCGGCCGACCGAAAGCGCCACGGTGTTTCTCCAGCAGCTCGGAAGAGGGCTGCGGTGAGCCGAGGGAAAGCGGGTCCTCACTGTCCTCGACTTCGTGGGCCAGGTTCGGCGTACCGCTACGATGTGCGCTATCGAGCCCTGCTGGGGCACCCGCCATCAAGTCAGGCGCGCCATCGAGGCGGACTTTCCACTGCTCCCACCGGGATGTGCGCTCAAACTGGACCGCATCGCCAAGAAGAGGGTGCTGCGCAACCTGAAAGAGGCGGTGCAAAATGCCCGCGCACGCCTCGCCGATGACCTGCACGTTCTCAGACCTGAAACACGGCTCCGTGGCTTCATGGTGGACGCCGGTGTCGAACTCGAAGAAATCTACGCACGACCCGGTTCGGTACACTGCTTTACCGAGCTCCGCAGGTGTTTCCCACGCTGCATTCAATTTTGCTGTCTTCTGCTGTCCGGAGGTTTCACAGCCTGCCGGGTTTTCTGGCTTCGGGGCCGTCCGCGGTCGTCGCCGGCGGCGTTATCGGCGCGTGGGCGGGTTGTGGGCGGCGTCCGGCCGATTCCCGGACGCCGCCAGCATGGCGCGGGCCCGTTGACGCGCCTGCACCACGGTCACGGCGTCGTCAAAGGTCTTCCAGATTCTTCGGCCCTCGTGCTGGGAGTGAATGAAGTAGCGCCTGGTGCGAGAGGGCGTGATGCGGATTCCGAGGCCCTTCAGTTCGCTATCGCGCACATCCAGGATGACCTTCTCCGGCTTGAGCGTATCGACCCGGCTCTGGGTGAGGTGCAGTTTCGCGCCACCGTCCGTCCAGGTCGGTGGCGCGTCTTCGTCCGTCAACCCTTCTTCGGGTCGAGCCCGTAGATCTCGCTGGCCGCCGACGCGGTGACGTATCCCTCCGCGACATCCCGCGCCAGGCGTTCGGGGTCGCGTTTCCCGGGATCTCCAAAACCGCCGCCACCGGCGGTCTCAAGGTAGAAGACCTGCCCGGCTTCCAGTTCGAATTTCCCCGCCGACGGCGTTTCGAGCTCGTCCTCCCGTCCGGCGCGGATCACGAACCTGCTGCCGCCACCGTCCTGTCCGCCGTGGCTGCCGGGCGGCGGAAACTTCCAGCGGTCGTAGCGGCGCACTACCGAGCAGTCTTGCAGTACCTCGTAGCGCCGCCGGAAGGAGACGCCGCCGCGGAACTCGCCGGCGCCGCCGGAATCCGCAACCATGTCGAACTCGGTGATGCGGCACGGATACTCGCTTTCGAGGATCTCGATCGGCGTCACATGGAGGTTCGAGAGATGGGTGGCCGTCGCGTTGCAGCCGTCATTGCCGTTGCCGCCGCCATAGGCCGAGCCGAGAATCTCGTATTGCAGCGTGTTGTGGCCGGGCTTGCCGCCCTTGTACCAGTTGATGGACAGCGACCCCGACGAGCCGGAACCGGCGATCGCACGTATCGGATTGAAGGTTGCGAGGGCTTCGAGGATGACATCGGTGAGCCGGAGATTCGCCTTCTGGTACGACGACACCGGTGCCGGGCTCTCGGCATTGGTGATGGTGCGCGGCGCGTACACGAACTCCACGACGTCGCGCATGCCGTCGTTGAACTGCATCGTCGGTCCGAGGCAGCCGATCAGCGAGTAGAAGACGCATGCCTCGACCATCGACGGGCGCAGGTTGACCGGCCCCCGAGCCTGGACCTGCGACTTCGAGAAGTCGAAGCTGATGCTGCGGCCCTTCTTGCGCACGGTCACCGCGAAATACACCCCGCGGTCGAGATCGACGCCGTCATCGTCCATGTAGCCGTCGGCGGATGCCTCCCCATCGGGCAGCGCGGCGATCGCTCCGCGCATTTGCTCGGCTGCCGATTGGAGAATGGCGGCGAACGCACCCGTCACCGTCGCGACCCCGAAGCGCGCGCAATGGTCCTGCATGCGCCGGACTCCCATCAGGGTTGCTGCGATCTGTGCGCGCATGTCGCCGCGAACCAGTTCGGGCTGACGGCTGTTGGTCAGGATGAGGCGTTCGAGATCGTCGTCATAGTCGTGGCTGGCGGCGATCTTGACCGGCGGAAGCACGAGACCCTCGTGGTAGATCTCGGTCGCGCTGGCCGAGGTCGAGCCCGGAATCATGCCACCGATATCGGCCTTGTGAGCGCAAGAGCCCGAGAATCCGACGAGCTTGCCGCCGGAGAAGATCGGTGAGACGAACGCCATGTCGGAGACATGTGGAACCCCGGCCTCGTAAGGGTGGTTTGACACCACGACATCTCCGTCAGCCAGCCCGTCGATGCCGTAGAGCGCGACAGTGCGGTCGACGAAGTGTTTGTAGAATGAAGAATGGAAAAACATTGGCGGCGGCACGATCAGCCGGCCTTCGCGGTCGAGAATTACGCACGAGAAGTCGCGGCTTTCGCGAATGATCGTCGAATAGCCCGACCGGTAGAAATGGTAGTGCATTTCGTCGACGAGGCTTGCGACCTTGTTTCTGATGATCTGGATTGTGATCGGGTCGACGGCCATGTCACGAATCCCGGATGAGGACGAGGTTGCGGTGGATGTCGACCTCGGCCCGCCAGTCGGCGGTTACCACCGTCGTGGCGTCGAGCTGTTCGATGATCGCGGGACCGGCGACAACGGCGCCCGGCGGCAGTTTGCGGCGCGCCCAGACCGCGGTTCGCACCGGGGCGTCGGAATTGAACCACACGTCGCGCTCGCCCTTGCGCGCACTCTCGGGCGCGGGTGAAGCGACAAACGCGGCCGCTGGTACCGGTTCGTATTTGGGAACGGGCACGCGCACCCGGACGCGAAAGCTCACGATTTCGACCGGCTTTTCGGTGGCGGCATGGCCGTGGATGCGGGCGTGGATGCCATCGAAACGCTCCCGCGCCGCCGCCAGCGCATCGCTGTCGAGCTCCGTGTCGCTGCCAAGGCCGGCGAGGGGAACCCGCAATTCGTAGCCTTGGCCGGTGTAGCGCATGTCGAGTTCGCGGTTGAAGAGTCCCGCACCGGGATCGAGCCCTTCATTCGCGAGTTCACGTCGTCCGCGCTCCTCGAGGTCCGCGAAGACGCCTTCCGCGTGAGCAGCTGGCATCTGTTCAAGCGGGCGCAGTTCCGAGCGGATATAGTCGTGGATGACGTCGGTGCACAGGAGGCCGAGCGCCGAGAAGGCGCCGGGGCGTGGTGGCACGCGGATTCGTGTCATGTTGATTTCGTCGGCGACCGCTGCGGCGTGCACGGCGCCAGCACCGCCAAACGGCAGCAGGGAGAATTCCTGCGGATCGACGCCGCGCTTGGCTCCGAAGATGCGGATTTCGTCGGCCATGCGCATGTCGACGATGCGACGTATGCCGCAGGCCGCTTCGATGCCGGACATGCCGAGCGGTCCGCTGATCTTCTCCTCGAGCGCCGCGAGCGCGGCCTTGCGATCCAGAGCCTGCGCACCGCCGAGAAAATAGTCGGGATTGAGGAAACCGCACGCGATGTCCGCGTCGGTAACCGTCGGTTCGGTGCCGCCCTTGCCGTAGCAGACCGGCCCCGGTTCGGCGCCGGCGGAGCGCGGGCCCACAGCCAGGAGCCCGCCGCCGTCGATCCAGGCGATCGAACCTCCGCCGGCCGAAATCGTCGTCAGGTCGAGTGCGGGAACGTCGAGACGCCGACGCGCGACCTCGCTCTCGGTCACTTCGAGTGGAACGCCGCACTCGATGAACGCGATGTCGCAGGATGTGCCGCCCATGTCGAGCGTGACCAGGCCGTGACTATGGTCTGATGCAAGATAGGCAGCCGCCTGCGCGCCCGCGGCCGGTCCCGAGAACAGGGTATGAACGGTCTTGGCTCCCGCGACCGCGGCCGAGAACGACATGACGCCGCCGTTTGACTGCATCAGGAAGCGTTGGGGCGTGGTTACACCGCTCCCGTCGAGACCGTCCGAGAGGTCTCCGATATAGCCGATCAGGGTCGGTTCCAGATAGGCGTTCAAAAGAGTGGTGGACATGCGGGGCCATTCGCGGATGCGCGGCAGCACGTCCGACGACAGCGACACATGGCCCTCGGGCCACTCCTCGGCAATGATCTCCCGGGAGCGTTGCTCGTGCGATGGGTTCATGTAGGAGAACAGGTAGACGATGGCGATCGAATCGACGCCCCTCTCCCGGAGAGCGCGTGCCGCCAGATGCACCACCTGCTCGTCGAGCGGCTCGAGCTCGTTGCCTTCGTAGTCGATTCGTCCGCCGATTTCGTGGGTGAGGCTTTGTGGCGCGAGATGCGGTGGCCGCTGAAAGAAATAGTCGAACGGATTGCCGTCGCGCGCCTGTTGCTGAATCTCCTGGATGGCACGGTATCCCCTGGTAATGAGCATGCCGACCCGCGCGCCTTTCATCTCAAGAAGGGCGTTGGTGGTGGTAGTGGTGCCGTGGGCGAAAAACTCGATCACTCCGGGGTCTCTGCCCTTGGCGGCGAAGCGGTCGATTCCCGCAAGTACTCCGAGCGCCGGATTGGCTGGAGTGGACGACACTTTCTCGATCTCGATCGAACCGTCGGTCACATCGAGAAGAATCAGGTCAGTGTGGGTGCCACCGACATCGACGCCGAGGCGGTACCGCGCGCCGCTCATGCGTTGTCCGCCGTCATGAAACTCCGCTCCGGATTCAGCCGTGCCGGGCTACCTAGCCTTCGGTGCATCGGCAAACGAGGCAAGCGCCATCGTGCCGCCGTCGACAAACAGGTTGGCGCCAGCGATGAAGGATGCGTCTTCGGAGGCGAGGAACAGTACCGCCTTTGCCTGTTCCTCCGGCTCGCCCGGGCGTCCGAGGAGATTGTTCACCTTGCGATTGCGGTCGAAGATCTCGCGGCCGACCGGGGATCCGCTCATGTTCGGCGAGACCTGGTTAACGATGATGTCGTAGGGCGCGAGCTGGACGGCAAGGGACTGGGTAAGATTGAAGACGCCGCTCTTGGCTGCAGTATAGGCAAGCGCCGTCGGCCGGCCCTTGAAGCCGGAGGTCGATCCGATGTTGATGACACGGCCGGTGCGCCCGTTGTCGACCATCCACCGGGCGACCTGCTTGGTCACGTAGAATGGCGAGGACAGGGTGACGTCGATGGTCTTCCGCCATTCGTCCTCGCTGAGTTCGAATATGTCCTTGTTGTCAGAGATCGCGACATTGTTGACCAGGATGTCGATGCCGCCAAAGGCATCGACGGTGGCGGAGACCATGTCCGCGATATCGTCGGTGCGGGAGACGTCGCAGGTGATGGCGACGGCGCGGCCGCCGCTCTTCTCGATGGCGGCGGCCACCGATTCGGCGCGTCCGCTGTCCATGTCGACCACTGCCACCATGGCGCCTTCCGAGGCGAAGAGCTTCGCGATCTCCTCGCCGATATTGCGTCCCGCACCGGTCACGATCGCAGACTTGCCGCCGAGCCGCCCCCTGCCTTCCGTCATTCGCCACTTCATGTTTTGCGTTGTCCGAGTTTCCATTATAACACGGGCAATAGACTTGGATTCGAGAGGAAAAGCAAGAATGGGCGAGTCTGATGTCGGTCAGCCGATTCCACGCACGGAGGATCCGCGGCTTCTGATGGGAGGCGGGCGTTACGTGGACGATATCTCGCTTCCGCGCCAGGCTCGCGCGCTTGTCGTCAGGTCGCCGCACGCGCATGCCCTGATCCTGTCAATTGACACTTCGCAGGCCGAATCGATGCCAGGCGTCCTTGCGGTTCTCACCGGCGAGGACTATGTCGCCGACGGTCTCGGCGACCTCCGGTGCCTGACTAGGTGGAATGACGGACAGTACCAGAACCCGTGCCCGGCGCTTGCCGTCGGCAGGGTCCGTTTCGTCGGCGATCCGATCGTCGTCATCGTTGCGGAAACCGTGAATCAGGCCCGCGATGCGGCGGAAGTCATCGACATCGCGTATGACCCGTTGCCGGCCGTGGTGTCGACCGCGGATGCCGCGGGAGAAGACGCGCCGCTGATCTGGGACGACTGCCCGGGCAATGCCTGCTTCACTGTCGAGCGCGGTTATCGGGAAGAGGCCGCGGCTGCATTCGAGGTCGCGGATCATGTCGTCGAACGAACCTTTCGCATCTCGCGAATGATTGCTAACACGCTGGAGCCGCGCGCCTACGTCGGCGTCTACGACGCCACCGACCGGCGCTACACGCTCCATACGGCGCTCCACTATCCGCACAAGCTGCGTGAACAGCTTGCGAGCGAAATCCTGCATGTCGGCGAGCGCGATGTCCGGGTGATTGCGGGTGACATTGGTGGAAGCTTCGGACTGCGCGGTGGGACCTATCCCGAGCAGGTACTCGTGCTGTGGGCATCGCGGCGCATAGGACGCCCGGTGAAATGGACCGGCGAACGGTCGGAAGGTCATCTTGCCGACTATCAGGGCCGCGACAACGTCTCGACGGCCCGTCTAGCACTTGACGGTGACGGGAATTTCCTAGCTCTCCAGGTGCGCACCCTTGCGGCGCTTGGCGCCTATACCACTACCGCGGGCAGCGGGCCGCCGGTGAACAATCTCGGCACCTTGGCCGGCACCTACAGGACGCCAGCAATCCATGCCGAGGTTACTGGCGTCTATACCAACACCACGCCGACTTCTCCATATCGCGGAGCGGGACGGCCCGAAGCCGCCTACATCATCGAAACGCTGGTTGACGATGCCGCCCGCGCGCTCGGACGCGATCCGGCGGAACTCCGGCGACAGAATACGATTCCACCCGAGGCGATGCCGTTCAAGACCGGTCTCGTGTTCACTTACGATTGCGGCGAGTTCGAGAAGAATCTAGATGACGGGCTCGCGATGATCGATCACGCCGGCTTCGAGTCCCGGCGGCGGGATTCCGAGGCGTGCGGGCGGCTTCGCGGCCTTGGACTGTCGAATACCATCGAACGGGCCGGCGCGCCGTCGATGGAGGAGGCAACCCTCCGCATCGACAGCAGCGGCGGCGTTACCGTACTGGCCGGCACCATCAGCCAGGGTCAGGGGCATGAGACTGTTTACAAGCAAATCGTTTCGCAACAACTCGGCGTGGCCATCGATAATATCCGGGTGCGGGAAGGGGACACAGACCTCCAGGGTATCGGCGGGGGAACCGGGGGCTCGAGATCGGCGACCTGCGGCGGTTCGGCTGTCTACCGCGCAGTCGAGGCGGCTGTCGCCAAGGGCAAGATCCTTGCGGCGCACCGACTGGAGGCGAGCATCGAGGATATTGAGTTTTCCGATGGTGTGTTCGCCATCGGCGGTACCGACCGTTCAATCGCGCTCGCCGAAGTCGCGCGGAAATCCTACATCCCGTCGGAACTCCCTGAAGGCGTTAACGCCGGCATCGATGAGCGTGCGACGTTTTCGCCCAAGGCGGCCAACTATCCAAACGGCTGCCATGTCTGCGAGGTCGAGATAGATCCGGAAACCGGCGAGGTGGAGATCCTCGCCTATGTGATCGTCGACGACGTGGGCACGGTCTTAAATCCGTCATTGCTCAAGGGCCAGATCCACGGCGGCGTTGCCCAAGGGGTCGGACAGGCGGTGATGGAACGAGCGGTTTACGCTGGCGACGGCCAGAACTTGGCAGCATCGTTCATGGATTACGCCATGCCGCGGGCACAGGATTTTTGCATGTTCGAAGTCAAGTCCAATCCGGTTCCGACGCAACAAAATCCGCTGGGTGTGAAGGGGGCGGGCGAAGCCGGGACGGTCGGCGCGTTGCCCGCGGTGATGAATGCGATTGAGAACGCACTGAACCAGGCTGGGGTATCGTCAATCGAAATGCCGGCGACGCCCGAGAAGATATGGCGGACTTTGCGGCAGGCGGCCTAAGGGTCTGTCACCAAATAAACGAATCCATGTTGTTTGCGTTGGCGTTTTTGTCTGTCTGTTGGCTTCGGTTGGTTGGTGCTGGGGTCTTCGGGGATGATTTGTCGGTCAGTTGGTTGTCGGCTGATTCTCCGGCGCTGTTGGGACGTTTATCTTCGGTGCATGGAACAGGCAGAGAGCATAAGGCACCGGTTTGCAGTCCTTTCTCCTCATCTTGACGAAAGGGGTCGCCGGTTGCTCGCGGCGGTTGAGGCGCAATGTCTTGGGCGCGGCGGAATAACGCAGGTCTCGGATCTCACCGGAGTTGCGCGTTCGACGATTGGACGGGGTCTGAAGGAGATTGACGGAGCCATGTCGCCGCCGGCACCGGACCGGGTCCGGCGCGCGGGCGCAAGCCGGCGACGGAGCGTCAGCCGGGTTTGCTGGCGGCGCTGGTTGCGCCGGCGACACGGGGCGACCCGGTCCGGTCTCTGCTGTGGGTTTCGAAGAGCGCCCGGCATCTTGCGAAGTATCTTGAGGAGCAGGGTTATTCGGCGTCGCTTATCGGGCGGCTTCTGGACGAGCTTGGCTATACGCTACAGGCCAGGGTGCAGTTCTCGTATGGCAAATCCAAGTCATTGATTTAAAACGGTTGTGCGGTCGCGAGACAGCGGCGAAAACGGGTTTTCGTGACAATCGCCCGTTTCAGGACAGGATTTTGTCACGACCCCCGCGGCATCGACAGGGTGATCCGGGCGCTGCGCCACCTTCGCGGCGCCAACGGGCCGACATCGACAGGGAATTGTCCTTCTTTCGCAAGCATCGCCACCGAATGCGCTACCACGCGCTGAAGCAACCGGCTCGGGAATTGTCGAGGCGGCAAACAAGACCCTCATCACACAGCGCATGAAACGCTCCGGCATGCGCTGACGCATCGTCGGCGGACAATCACCTTCCGCGCCCTGCTCGAATCCGACCGCTTCGAGAGCGCGTAGACGGCCATGATCAGTGCAGACGACGCACCAGCCAACAACAATTTCCAGACATCAAGTTACAGTACCCCCGTCGACGGCAATCACGGCTTGCGGCGCGGCCGCGGCCGGCGATCGCGCACCGTTCAGACGGGGCGAGACCGGTCTTGTAGCTGTCAGATGACCGCACGAAGCCCCGGGGCTCCCTTTGACGTTGGACTCCAGTTGTCCTAATGATGCGCTTCGAACGGGAATTCGCGGGAGGCAGCATGGCCGAAACACCGGACAATGTCGGCGGCGTCATCGTCGAGGAGAAGAGCCCGGGCGTCGGGCACAACCAGCCCAAGGAAGTGGTCTGGGAACGCTGGCAGAGAAAACGCACTTTCGTCCGTGCACTCGAGGGCACCTACGGGGAACTCCAGCAGGGCCTCATGGACCAGCCCCGGATCTACAAGTCCACCGACTGGCAGTGGAAGGGCGGACCGCAGTTCTTCGACAAGCCGATCGTCAACCCGCAGCGCACCGACATCGCGCAGTCCATCGAAACCCATCTCTCGGTCATCGCGCCCGGCGGCACCGGCCAGCGCCACGGCCACATGAATTCGGCTCTGTTTTACGTGATCTCCGGAAAGGGCTACGACATCCACGACGGCAAGCGATACGACTACGAAGCCGGCGACATCATCATCGTGGAGAATGGCTGCGTACATCAGCACTTCAACGCCTCGGACACCGAGGATCTCGTGTGTCTGGTGATGAAGGCCAAGCCGCTGTTCCTGTTCATGCACATGCTGTTCCAGAAGGTGGCGAAGTATCCGCCCAAGGAACCCGTTCCGGGATGGGAGCACTGGGAGCCGCCGACGGATCTCTGACCAACAGCCCACCCTATCCCCGATCCCGACAGAGCGACGAAAGAAGCACCCATGGCGCATGAACGCGATATGGCCCATATGGGCGACAACCAATGCAACTGGTATGCCGAGGAGCTAGAGGATTCGGCAGAGTTCCGCAGGACCTACCGAAAACGGCTTTCGGTGGTGAAGGCTGCGGACATGCCGTTCGAGAATTCTCCGGACGGCCTTATCAAGCACATGGTCCACGAAAAGCAGAACACCACCGAAAACTGCGTCGAGGCCTACATGCAGTTCATCCCTTCCGGCAGCCATACCGGCAAGCGCCGCATTCTCGCCGAACAGATTCTGTTCGTGCTCGACGGCCGCGGCTACGATCTCCACTGGGACGTCGAGTACGAGGTCGACATTGACTTCCACTGGTCGTGGAAGGAGGAGCCGAGAAAGTTCGAATGGGAACGTGGCGATTTCATCTTCGTGCCGGCCTACTGCATCCAGCAGCACTTCAATTCCGATCCCGACAGCGAAGCACGGCTGATCGTGATCACGAACCGCATCTTCAAGGCGATGGGGCTCAACTGGCTCGAACAGATCGAGAATGCGCCCGCGTATGAGGGTGATCTTGAGCCGATGCTGGCCGGCCCCGGATGGGTTCCGGACACCCGCGACGACTGAGCGGAAGGACGGGCGGCTCCACGCCGCACAGGATCAGCCGCGCACGCGCCCTTCGAAACGATCGACCGCATCGATGTCGAGCTTGCGCGGATTGACGTCGACGCGTGCGTTCTTCACCTCGCGGTCGAAGGCCACCACCTGGAGGAGTTCCAGATCCTCGTTGCCGCAGCTCTCGAACCAGTACTGAGCATTTCGCGGCATCACGATTCCTTCGTGACGTCCGAATTCGCCGAGCACCTCGTCGCCGGGCCCGTAGAAGCGCACCCTGCCCTGCAGCACCATCCAGAAACCGTCCATCCCGGTATGTGAATGGAGGTTGTTGTCGCCGCCTTCCCTCACAACCTGAACGGCGCCGCGGATGATGTCGGTCTGGCACAGGGACACGATCGCCTTTTCCGTCTCCTGGCTCCCGGGCTTGGCATAAGAGAATTTCTGGGGCTCACGCGGCGGCGCGTTCCTCGGCCGGGCCGACTTGCGTGCCGACATGGTGCCTGTTTCGACCATGATTTTGCCTCCGGTCGCTGCGCGGCGATAATTCGAGCTTGCTGTTTATGCCGAAGTTCCAGCGCCGATCAGACGTATCGTTATGAATGTATTGACGTTTGAGAGAATTGGGTGTGTCGCTACCGGGAACGCTACAGGCGCACGCCCAGGAGTTTGAGTGCCCTTCTCTGGAGCGGCGCGGGCCGCGTGGTGACCTGGAAGGGTTCGGCGCCCGCAAGGCGGGGCGCCACGGTGTTGCGAGTGGCGAGATCATCGATGAGGGTACGGAAGCTGTGCCACCCCCGGGCGTCCTCCTGGTTGCCGTCTTGGCCCGGGCGCTCGCCGAGACTTCTGCCGGCGCCACGACGGACGGCCGCCTCCGGCATCCTCGTCGTCGAACAGCAGGGGCTTCAGTTTTTGATTACGCAACCTGATGTTTGGAAATTGTCGTGAAGCTGATCGAGCTGTTCCCATTTGATCTTGGTTTCAGTTTCCCATTTTTCCTCAACGAGGACCGCGGTTGAGAGGCGCTCCAACGAGGCGAGGTTCGGAAAGACCCTGACTTTGGAGGTGCGCCGCTTGAGCTCTTGCTGGATCGGTCGCTCGATGCCGTTCGAGGTTCGCATACGCTTGTGGTGAGCATCGGGCAAGGTGAAGACAGCGAGCCCCGCATTGTTTTTCAGCCAGGAAGCCTGGATGCTTGTCGCTGGCCACGAGGGCGCCCAGTTCAGCCTCGGCGGTTTGGAGTGAGGAGGCGTGGCTCCGAGCTGTTTTCCAATACGTTTCCTGATGTCGTTGTTCGGTGCACGGCGTTTTGTGCCAAGTGGAACTGGCAGCGCTGCCATGTCGCCGCGCCCAGCACCGTGCCGCTTTCAACCCGGCATCCGAGACGATGAAGGTCGTACCATGCAGGGCTAGCAAGCTTTCCAGGAAGGCTCTCCAATGGACCTCGGCCTCGGAGAGCGCCACAGAGAGCCCCGGAACGTGCCTGCAGCCCCTATTCCGATGGCCGAGAGTACCGCGACATCGCGCACAACGCCGTCATGGCGGGCTTTTTCATAGCGCGCATCCAGGTATTTCATCAGGGACCGGTTGCGCCAGGCAGCGAGTTCTTCATCGAGCAACCTGGTGGCCCGGCTGACCTGAGAAGGGGACAGGCTCCCGAACTCGCGCATTACATCCTGCCGCGTGGAAACACCCTTGATGTACATCTCGGCTACGGCGCGAGAAGATCGCTGGCCGCGTTCAAGCGACTGGGGGGTCGTCCCCGTGACCGTTTGGCACCTGAACGGTAACAGTGGGGGTTGTCGATCCGCTTGTAGCCGTTGGCCCTGTCGCTCCGGTGTCCGGTGGCCCACTTTCAAGTACTGCTCGCGCTCGATTTGCATCGCAAGCTCGAAGAGCTGGCCAAAGACCCGCCCCAGATCCGTTGCTCCGTTTGCGATCAGATGTTCCAAAACAGTCCCGATCGTCGTAGTGTGTCGCAGGTCCATTCGCTTCCTCCATGAATGTTTTACAACTCCATGGGATAGTACGATGGCGCCGCGTTTCACTGGGGGGCTGGCCCCCAGTGAAACGCCTCAAAGCGCAAACCTCAGACAAATTTCCAGACATCAAGTTATAGTACCGCGCCAGCCAATCCAACGGTCCGGCGGTGCACAGCCGAGGGCGCCCGTCTGCCAGCCCGCAGCGCCAATCCACCGCCCGCGCCAGGTGAACACGTAGCGCAGACCTCGACCGGCAAACTGCTTGAAACCAAGATACGGTCAACCACACGGTTCCAGCGGCACCAGGCCGCGCAAGGCGCACAACCACATCCCGGAGCGAAAAATCCTCCGGAGTCGTCTTAGAAAAATCCGCTGCCCCCACGACAACGGATACTGCGCCGCTTCACAAAAAGCCGGCAAAAATGCGAAGCATCCTGAACAAGCAAAACCGACCCTTCCAACAAACCTGGCGTGGGATCACCGTGCCCGGGAACAGGTCACGTTCTACTACAACATGGGCAACCAGGGCCTCCAGTTTGCCGCGGTCGGAGGCCTCGTTCTCGAAAAGGACAGATCGGCTGGCACCGGGCGCAACCTCCCGACAGGCTGGTTCCTTCAGGATGTGCGCGACTGACCGCCAACGAGCCGCAAGACTGCTGGAGCAGAGCCAACAAGGCTCAAGGCAGCAATCCGCTCAAGCAGTCTGCGCGTACTCGCTGTTCCGCAGGTTCCCGATCTGGCTTTCAACGATCCGCCCCGGGACCGGTAGCAGGCTCGCCGTGACCTCAGGCGGCAAGTCCGTGACCGGCGAGATAGTTCTCCATCACCCGGACGCAGGCTTCAGGTTTCTCGAGCTGCAGCATGTGGCTGGTGCCGGGGATCGCGATGTAATCGTAGCCACCTTCTTCCGCCATCGCCTTGTTGGCGGTGGCGGTGGGTGAAGGCCGCCCAACATCAGCGTCAGCCCCAACGAGGAGAACTGGGCCGCCGAATTCCGATGCCTTCGGCCAGAGGCCCATCTGGATGTTCGCAACATAGGTCTCTGCCTCGATCCCGCCCGGGTAGCACAGTTCCCAGCCATCTTCGGCGGGGCGCAGGATCGAGCGAGCCATCAGACCGTGAGCTCCCGCAATCCATTTCCGGGCCGCCCGCCCGCTGGCGTATTCGGCCTCCTGTTCGGAAGGATCGGAGAACCACGAGGGCCGCGCCTTCGCCCAGTCGGCAAGCCGGTATTCGAACTTGACCATCATGTCGTATAACCGATGGCCTTTGGGCGGGATGTCCGGCGGATCGAACAGCACCAGCGCGTCCCATCGCCATCCAGTCTCGACCGCATCCTTCATGGCGGCGCGGCCAGACATCGAATGGAAGGCGCCCACCGAAGGCTTGGCGCCGAACTGTTCGGAAATCGCGGTGTGAACCTCTCCTATGTCGCGCGCCATGTGGTCGTAATCATGGTTGGGAGTCTCGGACGGAGGGTTGCGGCCATGGTTCCGCATGTCGAACACGACGACATCGTAGCGCGGACAGAGGAGTTGCCAGAACGGCAAGTAGCCGTCTATGGCGAATCCGTTTCCGTGGCTGGCAAAGATTCGCAGGCGGGCGTCAGGGTCGCCGTGACGGCGCACGACTATCTGAGCCCCGTCGGCCATCGTCAGGTTCGCGACGGCGACGGGCTCCGGAACTTCGAGAATGCTCAGCGGATGATACTCCCTGCTCCACGCGACGGGCGCACGACGGGTTCTCTATACTCGAACGACGCGCGCCGGCCAAACGGATCAGGTCGTCACCGACAGGAAATTCTCGCTGATCCCAGGACCGTACCAGAAGACCGCGCACCCGCTCTCGGTCCAGATAGGCACCGGCCGGTCGGGATGAAAGACGTAACCGCTGCAGAAGTCCTCGTTGCGGTTGTCCGCAGGGCCGAAGAACGGGATTGTCCCGCCACATGCGATCCCGTGCCGGATCGGTCCGATATCAAACGACACGCGATCCCTGGCGATGAGGTCGCACAAGGCTGGATGTGCTGGCCGGAACTCGGTGAAGAACGGGGGTGAGCCTTTCTCCAGCAAGCGGAAGAAGGCGACATCGTGCGACCTGGTCGCGGTGGCCAGGAACGCGCCAATCATCAATTCCCGGTCCGGATCCCGCCGCGCGGAAGGCGCTACGCGTTCCGGGATGGGCAGCCCGATTTATCAAGGTTTGCGGACCGGTCCGAGGACGATATGCCGGCAAATGCCATGAGGTCGTGAAACAGGTTCGTGTCATTGACGATACGCGGCACCTTGTGCTGGCCGCCCAGTTGGCCGCGGCGCTTCATCCAGCTCGCAAATGTGCCGGACGGAACCGCATGGACGCGCGGCGCATCAAGACCATAGCCGCCGGCGCGGTGAACGCCGTAGTCCTCATTGGCCTCCGAAAGCGCCTGGTCGAGCACAGCCGCAAAACGCTCGAGAAGATCAACCGACGGCACCCCGCCCGCAAACTCCAGGACATAAGCGTGGCCGCCGAGCCTGCCCGGGCGCGCGGGAAATACTGGCGCGACAGCATAATCGCTGACGTCGCCGCCGACGGCGTCTGCGGCGGCCGCCACCGCATCCGCGATTTCCTCCTCGATCAAGTGCTCGCCAAACGCTGAAAGCGTGTAGGCGGTGCGGCCAGTAACGAGAATGCGCGGTGGATCGAGATCCGTAAATGTCACCGTGTCGCCGACGACATGGCCCCACAAGCCGGCACATGTGCTGACGACAATCGCGTAGTTGACGCCGACCTCCACATCGGCGAGCCAACGGCGCGGCGGATCGTCCCGGCCGAGGGCTTCGGGGGCAACGAATTCGTAGAACTGTCCGGTATCGACGATCAATCTCATGCCCTCACCGTCTCCCCTATCGGCGTTGGCGAAATAGCCTTCGCTCGCAGCATAGACCTCTCGGGTCTCCGCCCGGCTGTTCTCGAGGAGCCGCGCGAAACGCTTGCGATAGGGCGCGAAATTGACGCCGCCATGCGCCAGCATTTCGAGCCGCGGGAAGTGGGCGTCGAGGCAGTCGCCCGCGCCGGGATTGAGCGCGTCGAGGCGGTCGAACAGAATCAGGAGCCAGCTGGGCGTGCCGCTGATCGCGCGGATGTCCTTGTCGAGGATTGACGCTGCTATCGCCTCGACCTTGCATTCCCAGTCGGCGATTGCGCCGATCTCGTCAGGCGGAAAATAGCGCCGCCGCGCCCACCATGGAAGCTCGCGCGCCGCGATGCCGCTAAGATCGCCGCTTGCCACCCCGGGTGCCTGCGAGACGAGCGCCGTGCTGCCGCCAAGCAGGAAGCTCCGGCCCGCGAGAATGCGCGACCGCGGTCGGTTTGCGACATGATGGGCGTAGAGATCGAGTCCCGCCCGCCTGTTCGCCGCCATCATCGCCGCCGTAAGCGGAATATATTTTGTCCGGCCAGAGGTCGTGCCCGAGGTCACAGCGAAGAACGGCACGGTACCGGGCCAGGTAACGTTGTGAAGCGCCGGGAACAGATCCTGCCAGTAGGCGCTCCACGTTTCCTCGAACCGCCGGAGCGGCACCCGGGCCTGAAACGCGGCGACGCTGTCGATTGCCCGGAAATCGTGGTCGCGCCCGAACCTCGTGTCGTGCGCCTGCTTCACGAGGCGGAGCAACAGCCGCTCCTGCTCGCGCGCCCCGTTCTGGCCGGCAAGCCGGGCTGCGTGCCGCCGCGCGTAGAGCCGCAGAAGGCCGGTAGCGTCGATCATGGCCGGCGCGGCTCCACGGCGAACACCCGCAGCTACGCGCCAAGCTCGATGCGGTGCGCAAACCGTTCGCGCACCGTCTCGATGCGTAGCGGCATCTCGATATAGGCGCCGGACAGCCAGAGCTGAGCCTGATCGAGAAAGGACGCGCTGTTGAAATGGCCGTCCTGACCGCCTAGCAACACGAAATAGTTGCGATCGGGATCGGACATGTCCGAGATGTGGCGGGCGTTGGACCCGTAGCGCGTGAAATGGCGCTCACCGGTGGCCCCATGGGCGGTCTTCATCAGCGTGTCGCTGCTGCCGCCGACCGCCATGTCGGCAAAACGGTAGCGATCACCGATCAGTGGAACAAAGGAGAGCGGATGGGCAAGGCCAAGCCGGTGCATGGCGCCCCACTCCGGGAATTCCTCGACCGCCCGGGCGGCGGCCGACAGCGCCAGTTCCAGGGCCGGGTCAAGATCCCCTTCGCCGGTGCGCTCCATGTCGGCAATCATCAGTTGCCGAATTCCGGCAATATTGGCAAACGCGGCCCAGTCCTCCTCGCCCATCGCTGCCTCGTAGAACGCCCGCGCGAACGCATCACGAAACGCCTCGAAGGCGACGGCGCCCTGCGATCCGCGACGATAAAGACCGTCCCAGCCGCGCATCGCCGCGACGGCCTTGGCCCTGGCGCTGTCGGCGCCGACGGCCAAACCCGACCTATCGAGCCTGTCCAGCAGCGCGTCGCGCAGCGCCACCGAAGACGGCATGTAGACATCCTGCTGAAGCGCCTTGATGTCGTCGATTCCGACGGGGCCACCGCCCAGCAGTTCGGTCATGCGCTCCACCCGGTCGTCCGGCGAGAAGAAATAACCGACATGGATGTCGGTCTGGACCGGTCGATTGTTGGCCGACACCAGGAAACCCTGCTCCGGATTGAAGCTGAAAGGAAGCTCGTCCGCCCCCAGCATCCTGTTCCATGCCGCCTCACGCTGCCCGCTCTCGAGAACGATATCCTTGGGAAGCGGCCCCCGCCGGTCCGGCAGGCTCACCGCCATCACCTGGCCGATATTGCCGTCATTGTCGGCGTAGAGCATGTTCTGGCCTGGCACGGCAAAGGTGGAAAACGCATCGCGGAAATCCGCGAAGTTGCGCGCGCGGCTGACCCGGAGCATGGCCGTGATCTCGTCGCTGGCCTCGTGGCCGGTCCAGCGCAGTGCAAATGGGCGCGACACCTTGCCCGCCAGCTGCGGCGCGTCGCTCAGGACCGGGCCCCATTTGGTTTCGCGAATCTCGATCTCGCGGTCGAACCACCAGCGCACGCCAATACGTTCGCGCCGGGTTGTGATCTCGGCAGTCCCGACCTCGTATAGATCGCTGGACGCAGCGCGCATGTTGGTGCCGCCCCACGCCATCCAGGGGTTGCGGCCGATCGCAAAGAACGGCAGTCCGGGCACCATGAGTCCGACCGCATGGTAAGACGGAGACTTGATCCCCGCGAGCAGCCAGGTATTGGGCAGGAAGATCCCGAGATGCGGATCGTTGGCCATGATCGCAGCGCCGGTGGCGCTTCGGGCCGACGCCACGGCAAGGCTGTTGCTGCCGGACCGGCTCAGGGAACCGAGCAACGCATTCAGGCGCCCGGCCCCACCGTCGGAGCCGAAGCTGGTCAGCGAATCCGATCCGTGCGCGACCAGCCGCGCCCACAGGGCCGGCCAGTCGGCTCGGTCGCGAAGGCGGAGGAGATTGAACCAGACCAGCCAGTTGACATCGGTCCCGGTCAGACGGCCAAAGGTCAGGACATCACGAATCGTCCATGGTTCGCGCTGCAACCCCAGCAAACCGAATTCATGAGGTAGTTTATGAGTTTTCTTCTGATAATGGTTGATTCCCTGAACAAATCGTGTGAGCCAATCCCTCGTCTCCTGCGGGAGAATCGCCTCGATCTTCGCCGACGCGCGGCCGAAATCGAGGATGCGGAGACCGTGATCAATATCGGTTGCGAGCATGCCTCCCATCTCGGCGATGCGACCTTGGGAAACGCGTCGGTAGATTTCCATCTGGCCGAGCCGCAGATGAGCATGCACGAGGCCGAGAACAAATGCAGCGTCGCCGTCATGGTCGGCCTCGATGAACGGAATCTGGTTTTCGTTCCAATGAACGACCACGCGCCCCTGAAGCAACAGGCCGGTTGTGGGGAAGACGGCCAGGCGCTCTTCGACAGTGGTCGGTTCCGGCAACGGCGCAAGCAGGGCGCAGCCGCAGAGCAAGCTGCCGACAATGGCGGAACCGACCGGCAGAAGCCGGTTTCGGCGTTTCCGCCCGGGAAAGGATCCAGCAGGTTTCGCAGCTAACTCGGGCATGTCGTTGCTCCTGTTGTCGGACGGGTGGAGGGTCCTGCCCGGCGGTAAACGAATGGTCATGATATGGCTTTTGCGCCCGGTATTGGCAAGAAGCTGTGCTACGACATGATCGCGCATCTTTCCCGAGACGCATGCAACGACCGCACACCGTTGCGCCGAGGCCGGATGAGAGACTCCTTTTAGCCTCGCGCGTGGAACGCGGCCGGTGTCATCGCCAAACCGGCAAATCTACTGAACGTCGGGGTCTGATCGGCTACGGTTGAGGGGCGCACACCCAATACCATCAAACAATTCGAGCGGAACCGACGGAATCCCCATCCGAAAGTGTGCAAACGCTCACATCACCCGACGCAGAAAAACCACCGCCGCGGAACGCGGCTCAGTTCAAAGCATGTTGGCGACATCACGCACCGACACGGTTGCGCCTCCGCCCGGCCGGTACTAGCATGACCGGCACACTGCGAGATCCTGACCAGGTCCTCCTTCGCACCCCGAAACCAGAGACGGGACCGGCCGGTCCGGCAGTCGGTTCACAACCGTTGCCATCCGGCAACCACCATCAACTTCGCCGTCCGGCGACAAGCGGAGAACCAGCCATGGCTGCATACATCATCACCAACACCGAAGTCTTCGACAACGATGCCTACGGCGAATACGGCAAGCTTGCCCCTGACGCGATCCGAAAATATGGCGGCGAATTCCTCACGCGCGGCGGCGCGGCCGAGGTTCTGGAGGGGGGCTGGACCGCACACCGGGTCGTCGTCGTGCGCTTCGACAACGTCGAACAGGCGAAAACAATGTACAACTCCCCCGAGTATCAGGCAGCCAAGGCCAAGCGCGAGGGAGCGGCGGACTTCAACATGATGGTCGTCGAGGGCCTCTGACCGCACCGGCGGCGGCGCATGCCTCACCCTCCCGACGTCATGAACAGATAGACGGAAGCGGCCGTCAGGATCAGCCCGCCGTTGAGTGGCCAGAAGCCGCGTCGGCGGGCCCGGTCATCGAGTTTCCTATCAGCCAGCATCCGAAGCCCCATCACCACCAGCAGCACGCCGGCGCCCAGCATGGCACCAAGGATCAACGGTCCCGCATTCATGGCTGCTCGTCGGGATGGGACTGGCTCTGGGCGTTCGCCAGATCTTCCTCCGAGGGGTGGCCGCCGAGATCGGCCAGCGCCTGCATCAGCTCGCTGATGACCTGGTTCAGGCGCGCCGGATCGGTCCCGCGCACCACCACCGAGACCCGGAAACCCTCTTCGCGCATTTGCGGATAGGATCCGATGTCGATCTCCGGAAAACGCGCCTGAAGAGCCCCCAGCGGTTCCGCGATCGTGCCTTCCGGGAGGTCGACGACGAGGCCTCTCGAGCGTACGACAGCGCCGCCCTGCAGATAGCGCTTCGCCTCCTCGAACATCGCGTGCATGATGCGCGGCACTCCTGCCATCACGAAGACGTTGCCGAGCTTGTAGCCCGGCGCCGCGCTCACCTCGTTCCTGAGCAGCACCGCGCCTTCGGGGAAGGTTGCCATGCGGAGCCGCGCCTCGTTCATTTCGGACCGGCCACGCCTTGCCATGTAGCTCTGCAGGAGATCGACGATTTCCTGCTCGCGGTACATCCCGACACCGAACGCCTCGGCGATACATTCCGAGGTTATGTCGTCATGGGTCGGCCCGATGCCGCCCGTAGTGAACACATAATCGAACTTTGTGCGGCACTCGTTGACCGTATCCACGATGGTTTTCCTGATGTCCGGAATGACGCGGGCCTCCCGCATCTGCACGCCAACCTCGTTGAGGCGACCGGCCAGATAGGATAGATTCTTGTCCTGTGTCCGACCGGAAAGGATCTCGTTGCCGATCAGAATCAGACATGCAGTAACGGTTGTGTCCGCGGACATCGGTCCTCCACAATAGCTGCACCTGTATAGCCGAGCCCGGAAAATGTTGAAAGCGCGGGAGCGTACAGCTATGTTCCGGCGATGGATTTTCCCGATCCGCTGGTCCGCGGCACCTTGATCCGACGCTACAAGCGCTTCCTGGCCGATGTCGGACTCGACAGCGGCGAAACCGTGACCGCCCATTGCCCGAATACCGGCACCATGCTCGGCGTCTGCGAACCCGGTTCGGAGGTCTGGCTGTCGCCGACCACAGACCCCGCGCGCAAGCTGCGTTACAGCTGGCAGATGATTCGCGTAGGCGACCATCTTGTCGGCATCAATACCCAGAACCCCAACCGCATTGTCGAGGAAGCGATCAGAGACTTCCGGATTCCGGAACTGGCCGGCTACGGCGCCATCCGGCGGGAAGTGAAATACGGCAGAAACTCGCGGATCGACATCCTGTTGCAGGAACCGGGAAAACCGGACTGCTATGTGGAGATCAAGAACGTCCACCTCATGCGCGAGGATGGCATCGCGGAATTCCCCGATGCCGTATCGGCGCGCGCGGCAAAGCACCAAGGCGAACTGGCCGACATGGTCGAGTCTGGTCACCGCGCGGTGACCTTCTATCTGTGCCAGCGCCAGGACTGCGGCAGCTTCCGCATCGCCGGCGACATCGACCTAACCTATGCGAAGGCCGTACGAGCGGCCCGTGACAGGGGCGTGGAAGCCCTCTGCTATGGATGTATACTGACGCCGGACGCCATTTCCATCGGCGACGCGCTTCCGCCCACAACGTGAATGCCGCCGCCCGGTTGGCGCCTATCACAGCAATATCCGGTCCGCATGAACGAAACACCCGCCGCATTCCCTGAACCCGACGACGCCAAGCCCCCGGGAATCGTCCTTCACGGACCCGACGAATTCGCCGCCATGCGCAAGGCCGGCCGCCTGGCCGCGGAATGCCTCGACATGATCACCGAGCACGTGGTCCCGGGCGTGACCACTGCCGAACTTGACCGCATCTGTCATGAGTTCACCGCCAGCCACAATGCGATTCCGGCGCCACTGGGTTATCGCGGGTTTCCCAAGTCCATCTGCACTTCGGTAAATCACGTTGTCTGTCACGGCATACCCGGAGACCGCGTCCTGCGGAACGGCGACATTATCAACATAGACGTCACGCCGATCGTCGACGGCTGGCACGGCGACTCGTCGCGCATGTATGCAGTCGGACGTATCGGCGTCAGGGCGCAGCGCCTGATCGACATCACCCACGAGGCGCTGATGCGAGCCATCGAAATCGTCCGACCAGGAACAACGCTCGGCGACATCGGTCATGTCATCCAGCATTTTGTCGAGGGGCAGCGCTTCAGCGTCGTCCGCGATTTCTGCGGCCACGGCCTCGGCCGGATCTTCCACACAGCGCCCAGCGTTCTTCACTACGGCAATCCCGGCGAGGGCATCAAGCTCCGCGAGGGCATGTTCTTCACGATCGAACCGATGATCAATGCCGGCCGCCCGGAAACCAAGATTCTCAAGGACGGCTGGACGGCGGTAACGCGGGACCGTTCCCTGAGCGCACAGTTCGAGCACACGATCGCGGTAACTTCCGACGGCTGCGAGATATTTACGCTGTCCCCCAAGGGGTTCGACAAGCCGCCCTACAACACCTGAACGCGCGGTTCGCCCTCGCTGCGCCAGAAATCCTCCCCGATCCTACCGGCCCTGCAGAAAGAGCACTTCCGGTTTTCTGGGCACCGTCCGCAGACTCACCGTGATCGTGTCGCTGTTATGCCACCGCACCGGCCATTTCTTTCTGGCCCGCGCGACAAAGGCCTCGACGCCCGTCATCGAACCGTAATGCATCGGTATCACAAGACGGGCGCGGAGATCCGTCAGCACGCGGAACAGCTCGTCATGGCTCATGGTCCACATGCCGTCGATCGGGGCGAACGCCACGTCGATGATACCGAGTTCCCGCAGCTGGTCCCTTGACAGGTAGTGATGCAGATGGCTGATATGTACAACGCACAAGCTGACGGCCTCGATCACGAACATCGAATTACCGTTGGCGAGCCGCCCGCCTCCCATATCGCGGAGGTTGGTCGGCACATTGCGCACCCGGATGTCGCGAAAACGGAGATCGTGGCGAGCAATTCCTCCCGCCGGGTCCCAACCTCGCAGAACATGGGGAATCGCACTGTCCGGAGAGACCGAGTAATGCGTGTTGTGCGCGTTGTTCATGGTCACGATGTGCGGCGTCCGCTCACCCTGCACGTAGTCGTTGTAGTCGGTATGGACGAGTGCGCCCTCCGGACTTTCGACCTCGAACGTCGAGTGTCCGATAAAGCGGATGTGAAGCTGGTCTCGGGCAAGGCCCGTCGTGGCGTTATCAGTGGAAGCGAGCCGGACATGGGGATGAAAGAATGATGGCACGCGCTGGCGCTCGACCATCCCTGCACAGGACGCAAACACTTGGGGCGCCGCACCCATGAGAAGGCAACAAGAGAACAGCAGGTGGAACAGCCATCCGCGCAACCGGACCCCCAATTTTCTCGCGGCAAGGAATTCCTGCATGTCCGGACTCCCGCATTAGAGCGGGACCGCCGGTGACGGGGAGTCGGCACCGTCGCGGCCGCGCCGTCAGGTTAGCAAGGACCCAATCATACCGACAGGGCAGAGTTGCACAAGCGGCATTTCGGCGGCTCCCGGTAGCGATGGCTGACCGGCGGGCTCCACAGGAACCCCGAGATGCGGATCGATACCGCGATCGGACAGATGGACGCCGGGACGTTCCTACTCGAACGGCAGCAGAACCGTTGCTCCGGTCGTTCGCCGAGCCTCGATCATGCGGTGAGCCTCGGCCGCTTCGCGGAGTGGGTAAGCATGATTCACGGCGGCCTTGACTGCTCCGCTCTGGACCACCTCGAACAGCTCCCCAGCCCCTGAAACGAGGTCCTCCCGCCTGGCCATGTAGTGCATGATGGCCGGCCGCGTGAGGAACAACGAGCCGCGCGCGCCGAGCTCAATCACATCGACCGGATCGGGCGGGCCGGAGGCATGACCGTAGCTTGCCATCATGCCGAGCGGACGCAGGCAATCCATCGAGCGGCGAAACGTGTCCTTTCCGATCGATTCATAGACCACCGCACAGCCTTCGCCATCGGTCACATCCCGGACGGTTGCAACGAAATCTCCCTCGCCGTGAACCACCGCGTAGTCGCAACCGGCAACACGGGCCTGTTCCGCCTTTTCTGCAGTGCTTACGGTCCCAATCACGATTACACCGAGATGCTTGCCCCACTGGCAAAGAATCTGACCCATGCCGCCCGCGGCAGCATGCACAAGGATCACGTCGCCAGGCTTCACTCTGTAGGTTCGCCGAAGGAGATATTGCGCGGTCAATCCCTTGAGCATCAGGGCCGCAACATCCCGTGCCTCGATTCCGTCAGGCACCCGAACCACTTTTTCCGCCGGATAGATCCGTTCCTGACTGTACGCGCCGTGCGGCGGCATGGCGTAGGCGATCCTGTCGCCCGAAGACAAGCCTTCGACTCCTTCGCCGATGTCGACAACCACGCCCGCGCCCTCGAAACCGAGCACAAGGGGCAATGCAGGAACCGGCCAAGGGTGCGACATTCCGCGGCGGTGGTAGGTATCCACGTAATTTACCCCCACCGCCTCGTTGCGAACGCGTACCTCGCCCCTTCCAGGCGCCCCGACCTCGACTTCTTCCCAGCGAAAGACGTCAGGAGCGCCCTTCTCATGGATTACTGCCGCCATCGGCATTCGAACTCTCCGTAGCCGGTTGCAGAATGGCGCAAGATAACAGCAAGCCGCACTGCCTCCAACGCTGGCACGACATTGCGACTTCAGCCGCCAATGTCCTGACGCCGCGGATCAAGGGGTGGCTGGTCGCAGGGCTCACGGATCGGCCACGAACCGGGGAGTACCTCGCGGGGCGCTTGCCTGACACTGCAACAATGCCGGACCAGGCGGGAGGCGCCTACCCTCGGAGACGGCAGTCCAGAAATTTCCCATTGTCCGGCACCGCCATAACGGCATCGGGAGACTGCTCAAGCGGCGCGAAACCGCATGCCGTCCTCGGGCACCGAACTAACCTGGCTTGGAAATTGCCCGGATCACCAAGCCTAGTGCTGCCGCGGCGATTGAAACGACCCGGTATGTCTTCCGGTCTGTTCCTGTTCACCCCTTGGCCGCATCCGCTTGGCCTGCGGTGGTCTCCCGGGGGACCGCCAAGCCTCCGGCTTCACGGATTTCCGAAAACATCCCATTCGACGAGCAGCTTCTGCACGCCCCGGAATGTCAGGGTAGGAATGTACTCCCATTGCTGGCCGGGCACCAACCGCATGTGCGGCAGCCGCCGCGCCAACTCCTCGAGGACGATCCTCAACTCCAGCCGCGCAAGCGGTGCGCCCATACAGAAATGCGCACCGTGGCCGAATGCCAGATGCCTTTTTGCCTGCTTCCGGAAGATATTGAAACTGTCGCCGTCAGCAAAGACCTTCCCGTCACGGCTGCCCGAACCCAGCGCAGTCAGGATCCTGGCCCCCTTCGGAATGTCTAGTCCTCTGATCCTGGTGTCCCTCGTGGCAATGCGCCGCCATGTGAAGATCGACGAATCGTAGCGCAGAATCTCCTCGACCGCAGCGGGAATCAGGCTGGGATCCTCACAGATCGCCTCCCACTGCCTGCGGTCGGCAAGCAGCGCCTTCATACCGTTGGCGGCAGTCTGGGTGGTCGTTTCATGGCCGGCAAACTGCATCAGGAACATGACGTTGCAGAGATAGTTGACCGTGAAGATGCCGGGATCCTCGCGGTGGAGACGGACCAGATCTCCCAGGTAGTTGTCCCCGGGATCTGTCAGCGCGTCATCGACCAGTTTCTTCGTGAAGGCCCAATGCTCTCCCATCTGCGCCATCATCCGAACCTGTTCGGCTTCGGTCGGCCGGCCCCAGTTGACGACGGCCCTGGACGAGCCGAGCCTCTTGACCATGACCGCCTTGTCGTCATCCGCGCCGAGAAAGATGAAGATGGCGAGCGCGGGAACCTCATAGAGCATCTGGCCTACCAATTCCGCACGGCCATCATCGACGAAACGGTCGATATAGTCGCTGACGATCTCGCGGATCCTGGGCTCGATCTCGGCCACGCGCTTCGGTGTAAACGCATCGCCGAATATCTTGCGGTGGCGAAGATGCGTGTCCTGCTCCTCGTCGACGAGCGACGGCTCGATCGAGATGTCGAGGCTGTCGCGCATCTCTGCCGCCGCCGGACACAGCGGAGTTACCGGATGCCTGGCAAGCGCGGCCGAAAACGTTGCCGGATCGCGCAGGACAGCTACGATATCGTCATAGTTGAGAACGACCCAGTAACCGGACTCGGGATCGTAGAAGACAGGTTCCTCGTCCCGGGCGCGCCTGAAGAACTTGAAGGGATCGGCAACATGGGAGGCGCCAAAAGGGTCGAACTCGGCTGCCATTCCCGTAACCGGGCACGCCGGCCGCGCCTCGCGGCTCGCAGCCCATTCCTCCGGGCTCGACTGAAACATTCCCAGATTCTGGTCGTCCGACACGCAACCTCTCCGATCCGTTTGCGAAGCCTATTCGTTAGTGAACCTAAGCTTTCAGGACGCCAGATGCAAATTTCACGCAACAGAAACCGGACTGCGCGGAGGGCCGCGCGGTATACCGCGACGACGGGCGCCAACGTGCCGAAACCTCCGTCGGCAACCCTTCGCCAACAGTAACTGCCCACCAAAAGAAACGGGGTGCCCAACGGACACCCCGCCCCTGATGTCATGTCCAGCCAGAACGCGTGTCCGACCATCAGGTTCCTAGCGGCCGGTCCGCGCCAGGCTCTGGACCCAGCCCTTCATGCGGTCCTTGGCATTGGCGATCTGCCCATCGTCGAACCACTTGGAGAGCGAAACCTTGTCCACGGCATAGACGGGCCGCAGGAAGTCGCTCTCGTAACCGAACGGAACGGTCGCATCAATCCCCATCCCGCCCTCGAAACGGGTGTTCGACGCGGTCCATTCCTTGTCTCCGGCGGTCATGCGCTCGGCAGGCATGAAGGTCTGGCCGCGCCCCCCCGGGATCGGATTGAGGATGTCCGTGTGGGGGTTCACCCGGGTGGTCATATTCCACATGATGTCGTCCATGTCATACGGATCCGAATCCTCGGACACGGCGAAGCACAGGCGCGAGCCCTGCGAGGTGGAGAGGATTGCCGCCATGAAGTTGCGCTGCCACCCCTCGTCGATCTTGTTCCGCTTCTTGACCTGGATGATGGCACCGCCCCAGTCCGTCATGCAGTAGGGGATGACGACATCCTGGATGATTCCGGGCTGCATGCGCTCGCAGAGCGCGAACATTGCCGCCTCGCGGACCGTCGTGTCGATATTGTGGTCGTCCAGCGTATGTACGCCGAGCGCGAAGATGATCGGCTTGGTGGCCGCCTTGCGCATGGTGACGGCGGTGACATGGAAGGTCGGCGCCTTGTAGGCCTTGCCCATGTAGCCGGCCCATTCCGGATGGAAATGGAAGCGTCCCTGAATGCCGGCCTCTTCGGCTTCTGCAGTTTCGTAGCGGCGGTCGCGCGGATTGACGTAGCCCTCGAGCACAACCTCGCAGTCGGCGACGGCGTAAGCATCGACCGTGCGCGCCTTCACGAGACGTACGGGCTGGCCCTGCACGGCGCCGGCGATTCCGATCTCGTCACAGCCCTGCGGCAGGATCACATAGTCGAACCCGGCCCCCGCCAGCAGCGTGCAGCTCGGCGGCAGGCCGAAGCACATCGTGATCGGAACCGGCTCGTCATCCTTGTAATGCTTGGACACCACCTGCCACATGTGCGAGCCTGGCGAGATCTGGAACGTGCCGACATTGCCCCAGCGGAAGTTCATGCGGTTGTAGCCGAGGTCCGTTCCGCCGTCGAAATACTTGCCCGCCACCACACGGTTGCCGGAGCCAACGGTCAGTTCGGGCTCGTATTCGGTGTGCCGGATCGGCACCATGAACTCGTTGACGTCGGCGGGGTTCTCGATCACCTCCTCCTGGCAGGGCGCCTCGTCCTGGCCGATCTCGACAGGTGGCAGCGGATGTTCGAGCGCCCACGCAAGCTTGCGCGTGCGATCCGTGTCATCGGTCCAGCCAAACATCTTGTTGATGATGTTCATGTCCCCAAAGAGATTGGTGACCACCCGGTGATTTGGCTTGTTCTTGACGTTGTTGAACAGGATCGGACAGCCGCCGTCCATGTTCTTCTGGATAGCCGTGATCTCCAGATCAGGATCCACTTCGACATCGGTCTCGATGAGATCGCCTTCCTGCTTGAGCCACTCAAGAGTGCCCCGGAGATCAACAATCAGTTCCGATGCCATGCCCGGCATCTCGATTTGCGCTGCACACATCTTGTATTTCTCCTCTTGCCGCTTCGATTGCCGCGTTTGTCGGCGGCGGAAGCGGATCGGTTGCCGCGTTTGTCGGCGGCCGGAAAACCTCCCGGAAGTACATCCGGAAAGTGATTGACAGGCCGGTGCGTTGGAGAAAATGGGTTCCAGAACGCTGCGTGGACCAGTTGGTGATCCTGCGCCGACGGCGCGCAGCGCCGCTCTTTTCCGCCAGCCTGTAGGCGTCCTGGTATCGCAAACTTGTTGCAAATGCAAACATGACGAACGCCGCGAGCCCGGATGTGGCGCGGTTCGCGGCCAAAACGCTCGAAGCGCTGCACGCATTCTTCTGCCGGCGAGCAGCCGGCGCAGGGATTCAGGCAGTGGCCTTCTTGTCAGCCACACGAGGCGAGAATCTCAGCCACACGGTGACCACCAGCACGATGACGACCAGCGGCGCCATAACCAGATTGACCGCAACCCAGCCGATCATCTCCTGGACCATTCCCGCCGTGACGACGCCGACCGAAATCGTTCCCCAGATGACAAAATCGTTGAACCCCTGGACCTTGGCCTTCTCCTCGGGTGTGTAGGTCTCGGTCACAAGCGCCGTGCCGCCGGTGAACAGGAAGTTCCAGCCGACACCCACCAGCACCATCGCCGAAAGAAAGTTCAGGAATTCGATTCCGGAAAGGCCAATCACGATGCTGCCGAGGCACAGCACCGCCCCCGAGATCAGGATATTGTCGACGCCGAACCAGCCGATCAGGTGCCCGGTGATGAAGGCCGGCAGATACATGCCGAGCACATGGGCCTGGATCACGTAGGACGAATCCGAGAACGTGAAGCCGCAAACGCTCATCGCTATCGGCGTCACCGTCATCAGGAACGACATCACCAGATAGCCGAAGGTCGCTGCGCACACCGCAATCAGGAACTTGCGCTGGCGCACTATCTCTATGAGCGGCCGCCCCCGCTTCTGCCGCGACCGGCGTACCGGTTTCGGAATGTCGACGAAGCTGACGACGAAGGCGACAGCCAGATAGACGATGATCAGGGCTGCGAATATTCCGGCAAATCCGACCGGAAGGATATCGACCGTATTGCGCGCCAGGGTCGGTCCAAAAAACGCCGCGAGCACGCTGCCGGCGAGCACGTAGGAGATGGCCTTGCTGCGGAACTCCACGGTTGCCGTGTCGGCGGCGGCGAACCGGAAGAAATGGCAGAACCCGTTGAAACTGCCAATAAGCGCCGTAGACACGCAAAACAGCACGAAACTGCCCGTCATGATCGCATGGACGCCGACTGCCGCACCGACAACCGCAATTCCGGCGCCGGTAATGAACCCGATCCGGCGGCCCACCCGCTCCATGTACAGCGAAGCCGGAATCGTGGTCAGCGCCATGGCCACGAACTGCAGGGCGATCGGCAGCGTGACCAGCACCTTGTCGGTCGTCAACAGGATGCCGCCGATGATCGGCGCCGAGGCGATGATCGCCGAGGTCGACGTCATGAACAGGGCCTGGCAGCAAGCAAGGAGCAGAATGTTCCTCCGGACCGGATTGACACTCATGGCGAACCACTCCTTCCTGGCGACAGATAGCAAATCGCTGCACCATTGTAACAGGCCTGCAATACGCCATTTCCTCCGGCGCCGGATGCCAGGCCGTTCCCTTCGCCTCCGTCCGCCCGCGCCGCGTCGATTCGCCGATGGCGCTTTTTCCCGGCGAGCAGGAAACGCAGGCATTCATGTACCTGCCGGATCCGGACATCGCTTGACGGAGTCGAAACACCTCTTTCAGGCTCGGTTTCCCGAAACTGCAACCTTGGTCGGAACAGGAAACGGCCCCGATGTCGGACCCGCCCCATCACAGTCCGGCCGCACGCGCTGCCCTATTCGGCGATGACGTAGCGGTCGCGGGGCACGCCAGTCAGATCCCGGCCCAGGACGCGGATAAGGCGTGTGCTGTCAGCGCGGCTGGGCGCGTGCAGGTCTCCCTCATTGTAGAGGTGCGCCTTGCCCGGCGTCAGATCGTATACGGCCTTCTCCCGCACTCTGCCGGGCTCGCCATCCGCCGGCTCTGCAATCTTCTCCCAGTCCCTCATGATGGTCACACCCTCGGCCTGGCCATAGATCGCCCAGCTCGGGCCGTGATCATGCGGCGACGAGCCCTTTGCGCCCTCGTTGACATGGGCAAGGATGCAGAACTTGTGCCTGTCGTCCTCGTAAAGAACGCGGCGCCCCGCCATATTGCCCGGTCCGAGATGGGTTCGGACGAATTCGCGGTCGGTGCACGCTCTTTCGGTGAACTTCCGGACTTCCTCGCGCCCCACCGGTCCGGGATCCCTGTCCAGCGCCGCGCGGCAGTCGGCGGCGAATTGCTCAAGCGTGTAGGCCATCTCAACCACTTCTTGCTCGCGAATACCGATACCCATCCTATCACGGTACCGGACCCGCCGCACAATCTCGTCCCTGAGGACAGCAACCTCAACTGCAGCGACAGACGACAAGTCCGGTTGTCCAAAGACCGGCCGCGAACGGTCCGGTCTTCGGCAACGATTTCGCGAAGGGAAACCGGCCCCGTTTCTCCGCACCGCGCTGTTCAGCATCGGCCTGCAGGCAATCGATCTCGACCCGCTCACGGAGTTCTACAAGACTGCACCGGGCTATCTCGTCACCGAGCGCGACTATCGCGACGCCGTTGACGACCTCCCGGCACCGAACGTCGTCTTCCTCACTCGCGACCCGGAAAGTCGCGAGATCGTCCTCGTCGTGGGACGGCGCACCACCGTACCGAGCAGCATCAGACAGTCCGCTTTCCACGTGCCTTCTGCGCTTCGCGACGTGCATGAACGCCTGCGCACGCACCCAGAGGTCAGCAGCTATCATCCGGTCGATCATGACAACCCGTTCTCGCTCTACTGCAACGATCCCGAGAACAACACGCTTGAGCTGAGCCGTGAATCGACCTGGTACATGCTGGCACCAAGTGTCCGGACGCTCGATTTTTCGGTGTCGAACGAGGAGACGCTGCGCGTCTCGAAGAAGAGAGGCCATTCGATGACCGGTTTCATGATGCGTGAAGAGTGAACGGCCCGCGCCGAGCTGTTCGAAGGGCCGGTTCGAAGCCGAGGAACTGGTCGCCCATATCCCCTGAATAGCCGTCCCCGGTGATTTCCGGAAGGCCGCATGCGGTGAAGTCGGTGTCCCGGCCTTGTGCTGCCTGTCTGGGCGACATCGCAATTCTCGACCGCGATTCACGGCCGCCATGGTCGGGTGCTATCTTCACCGCGCACCGTACCGTACCCGGATCCCCACATGATGCGCTCACAGGTGATCTCCCTCTGGGACATGACCGCGAATGAAACCGATGTCCTGGCGCCGATGGATGGCGATGTCGAGGCCGATCTGGCGATCATCGGGGGCGGTTTCACCGGGTTGTCTACGGCGTTGCACGCGGCCCAGCGCGGACTCGACTGCCATATAGTGGAAGCCCGTCGGGTCGGTTACGGCGGATCGGGCCGCAATGTCGGCCTGGTCAATGCGGGGCTCTGGCTGCCACCTCAGGATGTGCGCGCACGGCTCGGCGACGCGCGTGGATCGGCGCTGGTCAGGGCGCTCGGGGACGCACCCGACTATGTAATGTCTCTGGTAGAACGGTACCGGATACGATGCGAGGCGACACGGAGCGGCACCATCCATGCGGCGCATTCGCCGCGCGGATACGAGGATTTGGCGCGGCGCGCAGAGGAATGGCACCGGCTGGGCGCGCCCGTGGACTTGCTGTCGCGGACGGAGGCGTCTGCCAGGATCGGCAGCGATGCATTCCACGGTGGCCTGCTCGATCACCGTGCGGGAACCATCAACCCGATGGGATATGCCCGGGGACTCGCACGAGCCGCGCTCGACGCCGGAGCCCGAATATCGGTCGGCGTCACAGCACGCCGCCTTCGTCGCGACGACGGCAGGTGGATCGTCGAGACCGATCGGGGCCGGGTTTCAGCAGCAGCAATCGTGCTCGGAACCAACGCGTATACGGACGATTTGTGGCCGGGGCTGAAACGGACATTCACGGTCATCCACTTCTTCCAGGTTGCAACCGCGCCGCTCGGCGACCGAGCGGACTTCATCCTGCCCGGTGGAGAGGGGTTATGGGATACGGGCACGATCATGCTGTCACTCCGCCGGGATGCGTTCGGACGCCTGGTCATCGGTTCGATGGGCAGCGTGATGGGCGGCCGCAACGGGCTGTCACGACGGTGGGCAGCACGCCGGATCCGGCGGCTTTTCCCCGGGCTCGGCGCCGTCGAGATCGAGACGGCATGGCACGGATCGATCGCCATGACGCCCGACCATCTGCCCCGGATCTACCGCCTGGCCGACGGACTCTACACGCCCATCGGCTATAACGGGCGCGGGATCACCCCTGGCACGATTTTCGGCAAGGCAATGGCCGAACTGCTGTCCGGCGGCCGGGAAGACGACCTGCCGCTGCCGGTCTCCGAACCGCGGCGCGCAGCATCAGCCCCGGTCATGTCGCAAATCTATCGGGCAGTGTTTGCCGCAAACCAGGTCGTCGGGTCGTTCTGACACGTCGCCGCCGGCAACCCGAACACAGGCAGAGAAACGGAGAACGACATGACGAAGCGACCCACGGCCCTGATCACGGGAGGCGCTCAGGGCATCGGATATGCCTGTGCGGAAGCGATTTCCGAGGACGGCGCGCACATCGTTCTTGCGGACATCAACAGCAACGGCGCCTCGGCAGCCGCCGGGCGGCTCGGAGGGGATACGCTGGCGGTCGCCTGCGACATGGGCGACCCTGGCCAGATCGCATCGATGTTCGACCAAGTAGAAGCGGAGTTCGGCCCGGTTTCAATCCTCGTGAACTGCGCAGGCATCGCCGAGCCCTGTGACTTTCTCGAAACCTCGCTGGAGCAGTTCGCGTCGGTGATCAACGTCAATCTCACCGGCACCTTCCTCGCGACCCAGCGCGCGGCGAAGGCCATGATCGCCGCCGGAATCGGCGGATCCATCGTCAACATGTCATCAATCAATGCCCAGCTCGCGATCCCGACGGTTGCCGCCTACTGCGCCTCGAAGGGCGGCGTCATGCAACTCACGAAATCCAGCGCACTCGCGCTCGCGCCCCATGGCATCCGGGTCAATGCCGTCGGCCCCGGATCGATCGATACGGCCATGATGGCAAGCGTCAACGCGAATCCCGAAGCGATGAAGGTGGCGATGTCGCGCACACCGCTCAAACGCTTGGGCAACCCGCGCGAGGTCGGCGACGTTGTCGCATTCCTGGCGAGCGACAGGGCAAGCTACATCACCGGCGAGACCATCTATGTCGACGGCGGCAGGCTCGGGCTGAACTACACCTGCTGACGAAGATCGGAGGAGAAAGCGACATGTCGGGTCTCGAAACACTGCCGTTCTTCGGCGAAACCGCCATCGCCGAGGTGCTGGAATGGAAGCCTTTGATCGACACTCTCGAGCAGGCGATGATCTCGTTGTCCGAGGGACGCGTGGCACAGCCTACGCGCCAAATGGTTCCGGTCCCGGACCGCAACGCGATCATAGCGGCGATGCCGGCCGTCGGCGACGCGATGGCAGTCAAGGTCGTGACGCTGTTCCACGACAACGCCACCATCGGAATTCCCTCCCATCAGGCGGTCATCCTCGTGTTCGACAAGGATAACGGGACGCCGCTTGCAGCGCTCGACGGCCGCCTGATCACCGAGATGAGGACGGCCGCGGGATCGGCGGCGGCGGCGCGGCGGCTCGCAACCGCCGCGCCAGAAGCAGTTACGATCATGGGCAGCGGTGTCCAGGCGCGTGCCCATGCGCACGCGCTGGCGGCTGTCCGGCCGCACGGGGAACTGCGTCTCTGGGCCCGCAGCGAAGGGACCGGCCGCGCCGTAGCCGAGGAGATCGGCGCGGTCTTCGTTGGCGATGCCGAGCGCGCGGTACGTGGTGCCGACCTCGTCGCCTGCACGACATCGGCCACGGAACCGATCCTGATGGGAGAGTGGCTAAAGCCCGGCGCGTTCGTGACCTCGGTCGGCTGGAACACCCATGACGGCCGCGAACTCGATGACCTGGCCATGGCCAACACCGTGATCGTCGAATCCCGCGACGCCGCCCGGGATCAAGCCGGCAATGTCCGCGGGTCGGGATGCGGGATATTCGCCGAGATCGGCGAGATATACTCGGGTACCGTGACGGTACCCGATGGCGCGACCGTGATCTACGATTCGGTCGGGGTCGCCATCATGGATGTCGCTGCAGCCAAACTCGCCTACGACCTGTTGCGGTAGCCGCAAGAGCCGCCCTTCTGGCGTGCCGTAACTTCTCACTTCCTCTCCGGACGGAGCGGCCATCCACCCGATCGCAGCTCATGCGGGCGATGCCGGCTGCTTGTACTCGATTTCGAGAACCCGGACTTCGCAGTCCGAAACGTTCACCGCATTGTGCTCAATGGGCGCTGTCCACGCCATCGTCCTCCCATTCTCGTAGGGAACCCAAGTCTCCGCGCCATCCGCACCGTGGAGCATGAGCCCGCCGCCGGATTGCTGGACGGTGACGTAATCGTATTCGTGACGATGCCATCCGGTCTGCTCACCCGGCGCGAAGGTCCATTGCGTGATCCGGCTGCGGCTGTCCTCGTGCAACAGCATTCTAGTTGCCTGTGCGAACTTCCGAAGCTCCTTCCGGCCCCCCTTTTCCAGTTGTTCTGGCATCTGCGTCTCCCGGACCAGTGCTAAATCTTGTGCCCAGCTCTACCCCTGCATCCTCGGTATGTCCGACGATTTTTCCGGCTACAGATATTGCGCCGACAACAGCCAAATGCAACACGGCTCAGGGTCTCGAACTGCTGGACACCGCAGTAAAGCACAGGTGCCGTTGAAACCCACCAGAATTCTGTCACTTGACATTCCCGACCCCCAAGAGTGAATATTCAGCGTATGGCAGCATGATCGCCTACCGGTCTGGCTTGTCGGTCCGAAGTGCTGATCGTTGGTGCTCACATTGACCAAATTGCCGCGTCAGCGGCTTGGTTCAATCCCAATTACCCATCGAGGGGAACCGCCATGACATACAGTTTCGAAGAGTTTTGTGCCGACAACAGAAACGCCTACGGTCAGGATGGTGTTGCGGATCTCGAACAAATCCGCTCGAATCTCGAGCGGCTCATTCGCGAAAATCCGGAATTCGTGGCCAGAGAGTGCGATCCGAAGTTTGATTACGGCTACCGGGAACTCTACAAGGATCCCGAAAAGGGCTTCATCGTCTACTCTCACAAGAGCGTCGGCGGGAGGACCTCGCCGCCACACGATCATGGCGCTTCCTGGGCAATCTATGGTCAGGCTTGGAACATTACCGACATGACGGAATACCGCCGCACCGACGACCGTTCGACGGAAGGTCATGCGAAAATTGAACGTACGAAAGCGTATCGGCTCGAGCCGGGCCAAGTCGGCAAATACGGCCCGCATGAAATCCACCAAATCCATTTCGAGGACGAGGCCGGATTTATCCGGATTACAGGCGCAGACCTGTTCAAGGTCGATACACTGACCTACGATCCAGAGACGGAAAGCGTCAAGACCATCGGAGCCGGCTCATCCGCAGGCAGCGAGTTACCTCAGCCCGAGGCCACGTAAGGGGCAAGTAAATAGTGCCTGCGAAAAAATACCCCCGTTCCATAGTGAAGTGCAACACATGATGGGCTGTAGCCATGTGTTTTTAGACGCATGATGTTGCGGAGCGGTAGCGGCGAGATTTCCTGTACAAGATGAAGGGAGCTTGTTCATGTCCAAAGGCTACCGTCACCTACGAAGAGCGATGCCAGATTGAGGCAGAAAAGCGGTCTTTCACAAGGTGCGATTGCTCGGCAGCTGGGCCGTGACCGAATTTTCCGGGAGATCAAGCGCAACACCGGGGGACGGGGTTACCGTCACAAGCAGGCGCAAAGGATGGCAGAAACGCAGGGCAGCCTCGTCTGTTTCCTGGCGGTTAACGCCTCAACGATGGGTTGAAGCTCAGAAAAAGCTGCGGGAGGGCCCCGAGCAGCGGCCGTTTTCGACTGGAGGGCCGCCCAGTGGGTCGGCAACGGATCTATGATCGCATTCATGAAGATCGGAGAGCCGGGGGCGTCTTGTGGAAGAAGCTTCGGCGGCGCGGCAAGAAGCCGAACTGGAAGGGCGGATGCCATTCTGGCCGGGTGGACATTTCCGAGCGCCCTGCAGTCGTTGAGGCAAAGGAACGGATCGGCGACTGGGAGCCATCATCGGCAAAGCTCACAGTGGAGCTGTCGTGTCGCTGGTTGATCGTGCCACGAAATACACCTTGCT
This sequence comes from Alphaproteobacteria bacterium, assembly GCA_964291215.2. Classification (GTDB taxonomy): domain Bacteria; phylum Pseudomonadota; class Alphaproteobacteria; order MPNO01; family UBA830; genus JAJEBT01. The sequence goes on from OZ219790.1 coordinate 398,553, forward strand.
GGGTGGACAGAAAGACCGCAGACACGGTCGGTTCGGTCGTGATCCGCCTGCTCGGCTCTGGTGCGCTATTGGTCACCAATGTTGCGGGATATTCCTAATCGTATATAAACGCTGATATTACGGATTTTTCCAGCCCTCCTGAAAATCAAACCTCTTTCCAGATAGCGGTCCGAGACCGGACCGATCCGAAATGGGGCGTTGCCGGCTCGCGCATGCCGGTAAACGGTCCGTCGCCCGTCGCGCGCGTGAAACGCCGTCGAGTTGTTCGGCGAGCGGACGGGCAAGCGGCGGTCGGCCGTACATCCGCGGACACCGGTCCGAATGCGCCGGGCGGCAATCGTGTGGCGGCCGTGAACTTCGGGGGTGCGCGCATCCGGCGTGTCCGCGGGCTGGCGCGCATGTCCGGGGCGATGGAAATCCCCTGACTGATTCCTTTGCAAGACAGGGGGCGGCCTCCAGAGTGGCGCCGGTTGCCGGTTCGCTGCGGGCGGCGCCGGAAAGGACCGGGACCTGGAGGAGAGCGGGATGGGCGCGATCGAACCGGAATTCTATGCTCGTGTAGGTGACGGTCACAAAAGGCGCTTATTTGCTGGCGTTGCGCTTTTTTGTTGAGCGCGCCGAGGATTGTGATGGTGGCGCCGCGGCATTTGCGACGGGGGCCAGGGACGTAAGGAGGGCGTAGCCCGACTGGAGTCGCCGGCCCCCGTTGCGTTGAGATTTTCGCCTGCCTGAGGGAGGGGATGTGCTGGCGACCGCAGCGAGGGTCGCCGGGCTGCGCGAGGGGGTAGACTGGGGCTGCTGAGAACGATGCGGCGCCGGCCCCGTCTGCTTGGTGGCAACGACCGGCGCCCCCCCGAGCCCCCAAAAATTGCACCCGGCCCGATCATCAAACGCTCCAGACCCGCCCGGGGCAGCGGAAACCACCAGACAACTATCGTCAGCGCTTCCCCAAGCGACCAAAAAGAACCCAAAAAAATCAGCTCGCCGATCAGGGATACAACCCCTGTTCCATAGTGAAGTGCAACACATGATGGGCTGTGGCCATGTGTTTTTAGACGCATGATGTTGCGGAGCGGTAGTGGCGAGAGTTCCTGTACAAGATGAAGGGGGCTTGTTCATGTCCAAAGGCTACCGTCACCTGCGAAGAGCGATGCCAGATTGAGGCAGAAAAGCGGTCTTTCACAAGGTGCGATTGCTCGGCAGCCGGGCCGTGACCGAATTTTCCGGGAGATCAAGCGCAACACCGGGGGACGGGGTTACCGTCACAAGCAGGCGCAAAGGATGGCAGAAACGCAGGGCAGCCTCGTCTGTTTCCTGGCGGTTGACGCCTCGGGTTGAAGCTCAGGAAAAGCTGCGGGAGGGTTCCGAGCAGCGGCCGTTTTCGACTGGAGGGCCGTGAACGGATCCATGATCGCCGAAGACCGGAGAGCCGGGGGCGTCTTGTGGAAGAAGCTTCGGCGGCGCGGCAAGAAGCCGAACTGGAAGGGCGGATGCCATTCCGGCCGGGTGGACAGAAAGACACGGTCGGTTCGGTCATGATCCGCCTGCTCGGCTCTGGTGCGCTATTGGTCCACACAATCACAACGGCAAGGAGTTCGCAGACCACAGCCGTGTCGCACTTGACGCAGATTTCTTCTTCGCCTTTCCATTCCCGGGAGCGCGGCTTGAATGAGCATACCAACGGCCTGGTGCGGGAGTACTTCCCGAAGGGCACGGACTTTCGCGCGACATGCAACGAAGATGTTCAGAAGGTACAGGATCGGCTCAACACTCGGAAAGTCCCGGGATCGCCGACGGAGGTAATCTTGAAGTGAAACCGCCCTGACCATCTGCGTTCCGAAGCCGCAACGTGCAGCAGGGTCCATGCCGCGCGACGGCGAAACAGTGGCTTGAAGCCGACAAAGGCGTTGCATAAGCTCGATGTTGAAGGAACTGAAGCTGTTCCCGGGCGGAATCGAGAGGGACAGAGGGGGAAAATTTGTGCAACATCTGGACCTCATCTCCGTTCGGGCTACGCCCCTCACTGCGATGAGGGCCGGATGTTGCACTTCAGACTGGAAGTGGGGCAACAAAAAATTCAGGCTCATCCCGATTACGGCAATGCGGCCGAAGGATGCCGCTGAAGGCCGGCGTAGCGCTGTGGAGAGAACGGGACTAGGGTTGGCCATTCGCTTCGATGGATGAGGCTGGCAATGTCCGACGAGGCCCCTGCCCATGTGAAATGCTGTCTCGACGATCTCGCAGCCCGGTTGTGGGCGAACAAGGCTGCCGTGATGGTCGGCGCGGGGTTCAGCCTGAATGCGAGTTCGGAATTCCCGATCTGGCAGAAGCTGGGGGACCGGTTCTACGAAAGAATTCACGGATGTTCTCCGGGAGATGACGCCAGGTATCTGGACATTCTCAAATTGGCCGGGCAGGTCCAGGCCATGTTCGGGCGACCTGCCCTGGACGACCTGCTCCGTCAGGCCATCCCCGACCGGCATCCGCCATCGCTGTTACATAGCCGGTTGCTGGGCTTGCCCTGGAAGGATGTGTTCACGACGAACTACGACACGCTCCTGGAGCGGGCGTTGCCGGCCGTACCGCTCAAGCATTACACCGTCGTCACCACGGAGAAGGAAATCCCGGATGCGGAGGGGGCGAGGATCGTCAAGCTGCACGGCAGCTTCCCGGAGGGGCCGTTCATCATCACCGAGGAGGACTATCGCCGATATCCTCTCGACCACGATCCGTTTGTAAACACGGTTCGCCAGGCCCTGCTTGAGAACAAGCTATGCCTAGTCGGCTTTTCGGCGGACGACCCGAACTTCCTGCAATGGCTCGGCTGGATGCGCGACCATATCGGGAGGAAGGACGCGCTCGGGATTTATCTTGTCGCACTCGGTCGCCTTGGTGAGGCAGACAACCAGCTGCTCTGCGACCGGGGCATTGTCCCGATCGACCTGTCGTGGATCGCGCCGGGCCACGAAAAACGCGAAGAAGAAGCGTTGAACTGGCTCCTGAAGGAACTTGAGGAGCGCAAGCCGCGGGTCTCGGAATGGCCAAGGGTGTCGCCGGAAGAGCAGCCTTGGTTACGGCAGAGCGATCCCCACAGGTACGGCGAAGTCGTGGAGGAATGGCGCCGACAACGCCTCGACTACCCGGGCTGGGTGGTGGCGCCGGCAGAAGGGCGACTGCAACTTTGGCTCCACACCGAAAACTGGCTGTCGCATCTGTCCGGATTGTCGGGAGCGGAACGACAAGCGCTGGAGCCGGGCCTGGACCTGGACCTGGCGTTCGAGCTGGCGTGGCGCCTAGACCGGTGCCTTATGCCGCTCAGGGTGCCGACGGTGGGCGACCTGTCGTCGTTTCTGGAAGAGGTTGAGCACAAATACGGCAACGCTTCGGCGGAGTTTCTGGAAGAGGTTGGCAGGGAGACAACCTGTGTAGTCGCCGCCGTCTTCGAAGTCCGGCTATGGCTGATGCGGCACTATCGTGAGCAGGGCCTGCATGACGAATGGGAGGCGGTAAGGAGGAGGCTCGAGGCAAGCCTCAACCTCAACGCCATAACGCTCGAATACAGGGCCCGGTTCCGGCTTGAGACAGCGTTGCAGGCGCTGTTCCGTTTCGACCCGGAGGAAGCCAGGCAGCTGCTGGCCGACGAGTGGCCAGACAACGATGCCACGCCCTTCCTGGACACAAACCGCACCGTCCTGCTGGCAGAGTTGCAGGGGGATAAGGACGCCCGCCCGGCTCTTGAATCGAGCCTTGCGACCATCCGTCGACAGCAGCGCCAGAACCGGGGCGCCGACGACTACACGCTCGTCTCGCAGGAGTCAGTGGTAATGCTTCATTACCAGATGCTCGACTCCGGCCTGCTGACGGTGGAAGAGGATTCGGAGCAACCCAGCGGCATCGACCTGCGGGACCTGACGGAGCGGCAGAACGAGCTGGTCCGATACAACTGCGCGCCGCATCGCGAGGTGGAATTGTTGTCCGCGCATGTCCGGTCTGCTCCGCCGACTCCTCCTTGGAGCACGAGGGTAGAGACCCCTGATTTCGATACCGGCCTTGTATTCAGAAACTACCGCTTCGGCCCCGATGAAGAGGCGCTTTCGGCCTACAGGCTGCTGCGGATGTACGAAGACCTCGGCATGCCCTACCGCATTGGATACACAACGTTCGTTGGCAGGTGGCTCGAGGGCGCAGTGCGTCGCATGGGCATGCAGTCGCCGCACTGGGCATTGGTGGCCATCGCCCGCCTGGGCAGCGAGAGAGCCGCAGACAGCCTGTTCGACCGTGAGTATCTCGCTGGCCTGACGCAAACCGAAGTCGATAGGCATTGCGACGCTTACCTAAAGGCGCTGGACCGCATAGTGTCCATGTTCGAAGGAACGGCTCCGTCCGGCGACGGAATTCTCGAGCCGCTCGCGCGTACGCTCCCGGAGGTGTTTTCGCGCCTCTGCTGCAAGTGCTCACCAGAATACCGAGAGTGCCTGGTGGAAATGCTCGGTCGGATCTACGGCCTGCCGCCCAGATGGAGGCTGGTGTTCAACATCCCCCGGTTTGTTCATCGTCTTCTCGAAAGCATGTCGGCAGTGGAGCTGGCGCGGGCAGCGCCGACGTTGATCGGGCTCCCGCAGCCGTTACCGATGGGGCCTGGCGGAGGGATTTCGGTTGGGGAACACGTTCACCCGGTATTGTTGGTGAATCTGCCTGAACCGGTTCGGCCAGGAGCACTCGGCATACAGCCCGGCAAGGTCGACGAATTGCTAGATCGGATGTCGTGCAGCACCTCCAAGGCCGAGCGGGACTGGGCGGCAGCGCCGCTTGTCTGGCTGCACGAGAAAGACCAGCTGGACGAAGAACAGTCCAAACGCCTCGGGAACTTGGTGTGGGACGGCGTGGAAGCGCCGGAAGTGCCGGTGGTGCCTGGATACCCCGACTTCATGTGTCTGAGATTGCCTCACCCCGCCGACATCGACCCTGAGCCGCTCGTGAAGCAGCGCTTGAGGTCGAAAATTCCACATTGGGGACGCACCGTCCCGGACAACTCCATGAACGAGCTACGCAACTCGGCGTTTTGGGTCAAATGGACCCGTCCGGAGGCGAAGGAGCTGCTTGCGGAAGCCTCGAACTGGTGGCGGAGCAACAAGCACGGGACGCATGACTCCCAGCCGGATCCGTTTGTCGGTTCAGTTGCTGAACACACTCATAAGGTAATTTCTGGAGGCGTTGACGCCCTTTCAGCCGTATTTGCCCGCGTCCCCGCAGCAGTCGACAACGACAATCTGGCAGATGCGCTACGGACGTTCCTTGCGGACCTAGAGGGAGACGGCATCCCTGCATTGAGGCTCGAAGCGGCGGCCTTGAAGGTCGTGCCCGAAATGCTGGAACGGGTGATCGGGCGAGTGAAGGCCGCGTTGTCTGACACCGAGCGCGGCGTGATAGTCGATGCGCTGTCTGCGACGGAACTTCTGGCGGCGCATACGCTGCCGGAGGACAGGCGCGAGACATTTTCCGCAGTGGAGACGACGCTTGCCGATGGTATCTGGTGGCGCCACCGTCCAGCGCTTGCCGCGAGGCTGCGCTATACGGGGAGCCTGGTCAGGAGGCTGCCCTGGTTCCTGCCCAGGGAGAGAGAATGCGGTCTGCTGGCAGGCCTCGGTCATATCTCCGAAGAAACCGATCAGAACCGCGTCAGGGGTAACGATGGGGACGAACTGATCCCGACCCGGGCCTCGGCCGCGGCCCTGGCATCGGCGTTGGCTGAGCGCTACAGCGCGTTGGGGAAGGAGGAGCCGGGATCGATCAGGCGCTGGCGGGCGATCTGTAGCGACTCCAGTGAATTCGTAGAGGTCCGCAATGCGTGGACAGCGCTCTAACGGCCGCCCCCAGACCGGCGCGATTCGCAGACGCATGCGCTCACGCAGGGTCTTTTCTTCTCCCGGGATCTACGGGATCCCGGGGGGAGACGGCCGGTGCACCGGGAGCTTCATACCCGCGGGATCATGCGACCAGTGGAGGTCAGGGGCCATCGCAGCGCCTCCGGGCTGTCAGGAAGCCGCCAGGTGCCGATAGACGCCCGAGCGCCGGTCTATGTCGTCCTCGATGGCCTGCATCATCGCATCGGATGTCGCCTCGCGCCGCGCCGTCGATGCCCGGCTCGTCTCCTCTTTCGGCTCCGCTTCGGCGGGCGCCTCCGGCCGGTTCCTGTCGATGTCCGTCATTTCGTGGCCTCTCTCTCGAGCAGCTTTGGCGCGGCACGCCCCATCCCCTTCAGGGCGTGGAGGCTACAGCGGGGGAAAGACGAATTGGTTGAGGTAGCGCACAAGAGACGGCGCTGGTAGTGGTGAGTCCGGGCATGTCGGGCCAGATCCTCGACCGTGACCCCGCAGCCGGCAAGCAGAATCGAGCACTCATGGGGACGGATGGCCGAGAGCATCCAGTCGACGGCTGCACTGTGAGGGCAATCGGGGTCCGGCGGCCGCGCCAGGGCGGCAATTTTGCCGGCCCCGGTCGGGCGCGGCCCGGGCATTCCGGCGCAGTGCTTGCGCGCGATACGCCCGGCCAGAGCCTCTGCATCGGGCCACAGCGGGGATTTCCAATTGGCGACCTCGCGTGAGTGTGCGGCAAACGCTTCCGGACTGCACAATTCCACGGGCTCCAGATGTCCATGACGGTGCCTCATTGTCCCGGGCCCGTGATGCCGTCGTCATCCTCCGGGACCGCCAGCGCGGATGGCGGAACGCTGAGGGCATCGATCACGGCCTCCTTGAACGCCTCTCCGGTCCATTGGAAATGCGGCTCCACCAGGGGCTTCACCTTGTCGTTGAGGAGACGGTCCCCCGAAATCTTCTGCTGGATGATATCCTGGACAGTCTCGATGTTCCTCGGGTCGGCCCGTCCCAAGGCCGCCCGGAGAGATGGCAAATCGAATTCTCTCGCGCACACAATGTCGAAGAGGTCACGAGTGGCGATTTCACCGGCCTCGTACATTCGCCGCACGATCTTCCCGTAGAGAATGTCCACGTTCGAATGCAAGGCGAGCCCGGTGCCGGCCAATCGGGTCGTGTGGAGGGGATCCAGGTTGAAACTTCTGGGCAGAACGGTCACCTCAGTGCCGTCGATCTCGGCATAGGTCCCGATGGAATCGCACCAGGTCGATTCTGCCTTGCATCCCGGGATCGCCTTGATGGCAGCTTCCAGGCGTTCAAGTTCCGACCGTCCTAGGGCGTCGTAGGCACCCGGCGTGCAGAACAGGTCCACGTCCAGGGAAACCCGGTGGCCCCACCGGGCCGCCAGAACCGTGCCTCCCCGGAACGACAGGTGTTCCGGGGAGATGAACTCCGAAAGCACGTTGAACATGCACCGCGTCACCAGACCCGGGTGGCCGGGGACTTCCTCCTCCTTCTGCCCGGACCTGTTCCGGGTATCCGGTTCGGGTGCGTCCCGCCTTGGCCTGTCGATATCCGTCATTCAGGCGGCCTCTCTCTCCAGCAGCTTCTGGCCCGGCTCCTTCGGTGTGCCGTCGCCGTTGACATACATGTAGAGCGTTGTCGTCGTGATTCCGAGCCGGCGCGCGAGGTCCTGGGCATTGGTCTCACGCAACGCCATGGCGTTCATCGCCATCCGGAGCGGCGCGGTCCATCTTTCGCGGGCGTCCGCCCAGGCGTCCTCTCGCCCGCGCCGCGGCCAGGCCGGCCCGGGTGCGCTCGGCGATGAGCTCGCGCTCGAACTCCGCGAGTGATGCGAAAATCCCGAACACAGAGGATGAAGCGCTCCGGCATGCGATGGCGCATCGCCGGCGAGCAGGCCGTCCTCACCGTACGACCGTACGCGCCCTCATCAAATCCGGACGCTTCGACCGCGCATGGGAAATCCTCATGAGCGATGCCGATACCCCGGCCAACGACAACAACTGCACCGACTACGCCCCCAGGCGCACCGCATGAGCCCCATCAGCCGACCGGTCCCGGCATCGCCATGTCAGACTCACGCCCCTCCGGATGCCTTCTTTATCCATCCGAAATCGGAAACGTAGCTTTCTGCCTGCGGCAGAATCTGATTCAGAACCTGACGGTGGCGAAGTACGATTCTCTCCGCTTCCAGTGCCTTGACCGCGTCCTCGGCCTTCCCTTCCTCGAGCCGTCGAATATCCACCTCGATCTGCGCAATAAGACCAGCGAGTCCGTCCGCAACGTTCTCGAAGACGGGAGACGGAATTTCACCATCTCCTGCCTCCAGCACTGCAAGAATTGTAGACCTGTCTGCATCCAGGGCCTCTATGACTTCGAGCACCTGTTTGGATAGCGCCGGGTTCAGCCTCGTGAAGTGAGTCCGCACGGTCGTGTTCTCCGAAAGGAAAATCCAGCCGGAGTTCCTTCAGTTCCCGAACGGACCGGTCGAGTCGGGCACTGGCCTTCTCGGCATCGCTGTGCGCCTGACTGGCCAGGAACTCCCAGAAGCGCCTGATGAGAGCCGCAGAGGCGGCATCGAGAGGTCTGTGGCACAACAGGCAATGATCGCCGTCGTGCGGATAATCGTCTCGTTCCCGGCGTGCCAACGTGTTGGCGGCGGCGAGAAATTGTTCCCACTCCGGCGTTCCGATGCTCTCGAAGAAATCCCGCCTGAATGCTTCCGCGCCTTCCGCCGCCACAAGGCGGGCCGTTTGACGGAACGCCGCGAGTTGAATTCGATAGGTCGCGCGCCTGTCTTCGGTCAGAGGCTTGCTGCTTTCCAGCAGGCGCCCTTGGAGCCCGACGATATCCCGTTTTGCATCCTGCAGTTGCTTGACGGCTTCCGCGACCGATCTGGAACGCAGTTCTTTTATCTGCCGCTGAACCTCTTCCAGTCTCGCCGTCTCGGTTTCTCCGAACGTAGCCAGCAGGCGAAGCTCCGCGAGATCGGTCTCTGCATCCAGCCCGGCTACGAATTTGAAAACGGAGCTCTCCGGCGCCACAAAGCTGTTTATCAAGGCGTTGTCCCGGTCCCGGTGTGCAATCTCCGCCCCAAGTCGATTGCCAAGCTCGGTGTAGACTCGAGCCATCTCGGGAAACACGTCGAACCCAGCTGGCTTGAAACCGAGAGGACTTTGCTCCACCAGATGCGTGTGCGCCACAGCCGTATCGAACACGGCAATCCGCCTGAGTTCCGAATGCTACGTGGAGCCATCGAACTCAAAGACTGTCTCCTGCTGGGTACCGTCTGCGATGACAATCTTCGCAGCAGGCTCCCCCAGTGGATCCTCTTCATACACGTTCGGAAGAATGGGATGTTGCATACGGCTGAAGCAGACGTTGGACAGAATTCGCGTATAGCCGCTCTTGCCGACGCCATTGCCGCCATAGATAACGGTGAGGGTCGGCGAAAAGCTCAGTTCTCCGCCCGCTGGCAGTGCGTTGATGGAACAGAGGTCGCCAATTCTCCGCAACCGGATTGGCATGGGAGCGACCTCGGCCGGCCGGCCCGAGATCTCCACCGACACCTCGGTCAGGGGATCGGACGCTTCGGCAAGGCCGTGATCCTGCAGAAACACTTGGTACACCCGCTCGATTTGTTCATCGCTGAGTCGCCCGATGCGGACGGTGTTGGCAAGCACAAACCGCTGCCACGGCTTGAACCCCTTGGCCCATCCATCGAGCTGACTCCAGATCGTGGCCCGCGGGTTCTGCGCCCCGGATTCCCGTTTCTCCGCCATATTTTCCTTCTCACAATTCCGTCTCGTGACCGCGCCGGCTCATTGTTCGAAAATTGTCCCGGGGTATCTACTCACCCCTAGTTGGGTTCTGATTGGTCGTGGTGCTCGTTGATGATGTCTGCGGCTTTTCCGTCGAGGGCGATCTGGGTTGCGACGTGATGATTGTAGCCGAGTGCGGCCATGGAGGTGAGGTAGCTTGAGCCCCGGCACCATGCTTTTGCGTGGAGCGGAAGCATCCGGACACCTTGAGCTTGACCTTTGCCATCCTGATCTTCTGCTCTCCGGCATTGTTGGTGAAGCTGACGTCGGGGTCGTCTATGAAGCGCAGGTTTTCGTGTTTCACGAGACGTTCGTGCAGGTTGTGTGCGTCGGACTTTGCTATGCGTCCACGTTTTCCTTTCGTCGGGATGTCGGGCAGTTCCTTGGCGCCCTGAGTGAGGATGGTGCGGTAGCGCTTGTGCACGGCCCGGCGGTCGGCCTCGTTCAGGGTTTTGGATGCGCTCTTGTTGACCTTGTGGCAGACCTCGCGGAGCAGGCTCTTCATCAGTCGCGCCCAGCGGTAGCCGTTGGATTCGACGACAAAGGTCAGTTCGCGCAGCAGGTGGCTGCCGCACAGCTGGTGGCTACACTGGCCCATGTACGAGGCCCAGCAGTCGTGGACCAGGACGCCCCTGTAGCACGGGATGATGCCGATCTCTTGCCTCTCGGCCGCGCTTGCGGTGCGGGAACTTGCACGTCAGGGTTCCGTCGGTGACCACATGGAGCCACTTGCCGTTGATCCGAAATCGTCGACATCGGGCGTTGCAGGAGGTGCGCCACGGCGGCCTCCTCCCATGACGCGAGCGCATCGTGAAAGCGCCGGACATAGCTGAGGCAGGTTACCTCGGAGAGCTTGATGCCGGAGATCGCCTGCACGAGCGCGACGGCACGGCGCAGGGACAGCATCTGGGCGACCAGCAGGTTGATGACGAGGGCCTGGATGCCGATGCCGTACTGCACGGGATGTTGTCGGGGAACCGGCCCCGGGCCTTGCACTTCGGGCATTCCTTGATCTCGGCGCGGCGCTCGACGACCTCGAACACGATGTCGTAGAGGACGCGGCGCTCCCGATCGACGGGGCCGTCGATGTCGGCGCCGCAGGCGTCGCAAGCATCGACCGCGACCGTCTCCTCGACGATGATCTTGCGCAGGTTGTCGCCCATCTGCTGGTTTGGCTTCGGGCCCTTGCCGTTGCTCCCGGCACGCTCTCGTCTTTGTCCGTCTGTGACGGCGGCAGACCGGAGTTCCGGCTCGTGCGTGGTCTTCTCCAGAAGGACGACGATGAGGATGTCGAGCAGGATGACGAAGACGCGGATCACGGCCTCTTTCGGCACCTTGCCGGCCGCACGCAGCGCCGCGGTCCGGGTCTTGGCCGCTTCGAACTCCTCGCGCAGCGACGCCGCGTTGACCGTCGCCATCACCCGGCCTCGACGGTCATGATCGTCGCGAGCATCGCCTGGCGCTCGCCCGGCGGCATCTTCCGGTACTCCGCTGCCCGGCCTTGCGCTTCATCAGCGCGCCGCCTCCGATGGCACAGCCCGCTCGTCGCCTTCGATCCAAAGTAGCTCACTGCCGGTCCCCGTCGTTCTCGATAACCACCACTAAACCGAAGTTCCAGCACTGATCAGACGTATCATTATGAATGTATTGACGTTTGAAAAAATCAGGTGTGTCGCTACTGGGAACGCTACAAGCGTACGCCGAGGTAGTCCAGGGCCTTTTTCTGGAGCGGCGTGGGCCGCGTGGTGACCTGGAAGGGTTGGGCGCCCGCAAGGCGGGGCGCCACGGTGTTGCGGGTGGCGAGATTGTCGATGAGGGTGGAGAAGCTGTGCCACCCCCGGGTGTCCTCTTGGTTGCCGCCTTGGCCCGGGCGCTCGCCGAGACCTCTGCTGGCGCCACGACGGAAGGGCGCCTTCGGCATCCTCGTCGTCGAACAGCATGGGCTTCAGTCGCATGTGCCATTCGATGTAGTAGGCGAGCATGCACAGGAAGACATGGGCCCGGGGCTCGGTGCGGTGGTAGACGGGACGGACCTTCAGATCCACGGTCTTCAGGCTGCGGAAGGCCCGTTCCACCGAACTCAACCGCTTGTAGGCGCGCACCGTGCCGGGACCGTCGAGCTCGCTCTGCGGCAGGCTGGTGCGGATCACGTAGAGGCCGTCGAGCCTAGCCTCGGCAGCGATCGCAGCCTCATCGCGCCCATAGGTGAAGACACCGTCATCGTCGATGGACCACGTGAAGTGCTTCGCCATCTTGTACTTGCCGATGACCTTCCGCTCCCCGATCTTCCCGGCACCCTTGAGACGGCGCTTGTCGCGCCGTGTCGCTGCTGCGATCGGTTCAAGCAGGGCCTCGGTGGCCTCAAGCAGTTCCTGGCGCTTGCGAGCCCGATCTTCGGCCAGCAGCGGGTTGCAGCACACCATGAGGCGTTCGCCGGGATACGCATCGCTGGTGATCTCCACCAGGTCCCTCTCGTCGAAGAGCGACATCTCGACGTCGCCGGCCTCCACAAGGGCGCGGATGGCCGGTCCCCTCAAGGCGCTGATCCAGTCCAGGCCCGCAGGCTTCACCTCCTCGCGTATGCGCGCCTCGGTCAGCATCCCCCGGTCTCCCACCAGCACCACCTTCGCCAGGGAGAAGCGCTCCTGCAGCGTGGTGATCTGTGACGCAACCGTCCCGGGGTCCGCCGTGTTGCCGGGGAACACTTCCACCGACACCGGACAGCCGTCCCGATCGCACAGAAGGCCGGCTGCAGCTTGCCCTTCTTGCCGTCCCGGGAATGACCCCGTTTGGCCAAGGGACACCCCTCCATCCACACTGAAGTCAGGTCATAGAGCACCAGGCAGCCCTCTTCGAGGCGCCGCTTCGCCAGGGACCGCTCGATCCTCTCCTGACGCTCCAAGAGCCAGGCGCCGTAGAGGGCGTCCTCGTCCATCTCCGCATCGAGGATCTCGCCCAGGGTGGAGACCGCTGTGGCCTCGGCCAGACCCCGTGCCGTGGCCAGCTTCGAAGCGGGCTCGAGGATGCGTGCCACGATCATGGCCAGGACCTGATCGCGCGAGGGCTTCGGGTCGATCAACCTGTCCAGCTTCTTCAGGGTTCCCAGCACCCCGGCGACATGGGGAAGGGAGCGGACGATGTCGAAGGCATCGTCACCGAGGGGTTCGTTCTTCAAGAGGCGCCGCAGGGTCTCGACCTTCTCCATGGGCCAGGAGGAGAGATTGGCGATGGTGCGCTTCTTGACCTTGCCGTTCTCGCGCCATCCTTCGCGCAGGAGGACGGCGGGGGGTGAGTTGCGGTTGGGGACGATGTCTACGTACATGGCAACCTATATAGGGATGAAAGCTCAATTTATCAAGGGAAAAATTCATAATTACATGGGAACATTTTCACGTCATCATCGCCTTATCTTGTCAACACAATCAAGCAGTTGTCGTGATTTTTCTGCTGAAATCGGCGGGAACTTCGGACTAAACGAATCGGCCTGCAGTGTCAAATCTCCACGAAAACCCGTTCGTTGCTCTACCCCGACATCAAGCCAGAACCAGGGGGTGAGCAGTTACGTCCCGGGTACCGAAATCGCTGCGATTTGAGGCGGCCCCGGTTCGTCGTACAACCTAGCGATTGATATTGTTTTCGTCCGTTTGACGGGCTTTTGTCAGGGGGGCCAGCGTCACCCGGAGCGGTTTCGCGTGCGGCTGGGCGGGATGCGCGGTGAGGTTGAGTGGGTACTGGCGCCATGCCGTGTTTTCCGCTCCTTGCGGAGCGGGCAGAGCCAGATGTTCTTCTTCGGCTTGTCGGCCCTGTTGTGTCGGTCGTAGCGGCCGCGCCCTCTGGTTGTTCCGACGCGGATCCAGCCCGCGGTCTGGTAGACGCCGCCGCCGTGGCGCGGGACCTCGACCAAGGTCTCGCAGGGCACGGCCGTGGTGCCGTAGCGCTCGGTCCAGTCTCCATGCGGCGGTCGAGAAGCCGAGCATGGCCAGCGGTTCGCCGTTTCGGTCATGGACCGCGCAGCGCATCTGCGCGCTGCGCGCCGGCCAGGCGCGTATATCCGAGGTGGGGATCAGAAGTTTCCCCGGGCAGCCTTCTCGAGAATCTTCTTGTCCAACGCCAGATCGGAAACCGCCCGGCGCAGTCGCTCGTTCTCCTTCTCCAGATCCTTCAGGCGGCGCAGCCGATCGCCGTTCATCCCGGCATACTCTTTGCGCTACCGGTAGAAGGTGACCTCGCTGATCCCGACCCGTCGGATCGCCTCTGCCATCGACAGGTCCTGGCCGTGCAGCACCTCCACCTGCCGCAGCAGGAGGATGATCGGGTCCGGCTGGTAACACTTTCTGGCCATGGTTGGCCCTCCTCATCCTGAACCTTAGGGTGAACCAGTTTCAGGGGGGCAGACCACTACCGTGCGGTGAAGCTCTTGGAGACTAGTAGTCTGACATTATTGGATTGACGGATATAGTGACTTCAGTTTCGTCCGGGCATCCTTCGTCGTGAAACGCCAGTCGACAGTGACATCGGCCGCATTGCGGCGCTCGACCCACGCCACGGTCTCCCGCAGCATGGTGTCGCGGTCGGGAATGCGTCGCCGAAGGCATTGCCGCGACAGCGCGCCGCTCTCGATCTCGGCCATGTTGAGCCAGCTTCCATGCTTCGGCGTATAGCGAAACTCGAACCGTTTTCGCACCCGCCTCTTCGGGCTCGAAGGCTTCATACAGTGACTGTGCGTGTTCAGATTGTCCAGCACGATCTTCCTGTCGGGGAAATGGTCGTCGGCAAGCTCCCGGATGAAGTGCGCCCAGTCCCGCGGCGGTCGGTGACTTTCACCGTGCGCCAGTTCTCGTTGGGCGCAAAGGCCATGAAGAGGTTGGCCGTACCGTTGCGCTCATATTCATAGTCGACCACCTCCGGCTGACCGGGAGACGGGGGATGCGGGTTTCCTTCGTCTGCTGCCGGCTGGTTTCATCCATGCACACCAGCACCTCGTCCTTGGCAAAGTCCCGCTGATAAATGTCAAGCACATCCGCCGCCACGAACTGTGCGCTCCGGTGCGGTGGAATGCACCAGTACTGCTTCAGCCACGGCTTGATCTCCTTTTTTTTAGCGTCTTCCTGACCGTCTCTTCCGAAATGCTCTCGACGATCTCCATCTCCACCAGACGGCCGGCAAGCAGCTTCAGCGTCCAGCGGGCACAGCCCTCGGGCGGAGACGAACAGGGCGATCAGCTTCGCCTCCATCGCCCCGTCCAGCCGTTTCGGCCGACGGTTCACCTGCTCCTTGCGGCTGAGGGCGGCCTCCAGCCCCTCCAGGACGCAGCACTTGCGCAAGCGCTCAACCGTCGCCGTGCCGATGCCCAGCCCTTGCGCAATGTCGGCATCGACAAGCGCCGTCGCGCCCCTCAGCATCAGAACCTGTGCCCGGCGCCGACGCCAGGCGGCCCCGGTGCCGTCGACGATCGCCTTCAGATCCTGGCGCTCCTGCGCTGAAAGGGTCACGCGGTAGAGCTTCCTACCCCGAGAGTTGGCCATATACGTTGCTCCTGTCATTGCGCCGCTCCCGTTGTCCGGACCTGCACATGGGGCTGCGGCTGCCTGCCTGTTCTGTATCTTGCCCGTGTGGATATCGACACTGTCCGGATTCCAACAGATGCCGACACGGAAATACTACCCACCAAAAACCATCAATACAATGCCGGTGGGACTACTAGGGGCGAGGCGGCCTTCGGCGCACCGCGGCGGCCACGGGGATGCACGGTGATCTCTCCGGCGTTTGCCACGGCGTGCCGGGACGATGCTGGCCTCGGGCACCAGCTCAACGAGCCTGTGCCCGGACGCGGGGCGTGTCGCACAGCACCTTCAACGAGAGCCTGCGGTCGGGTGTCATCAAGGCTCCGGTGATCGACGAACTCAACCAGACCAAGACGGTCTATCCGGGAACAAGCTTCCGCATCGTCTACGACATCAACGGCGCAACACTCCAAAATCGTCTCACTTAACCCGAAGTTCCCGCCGATTTCAGCAGAAAAATCACGACAACTGCTTGATTGTGTTGACAAAATAAGGCGATGATGACGTGAAAATGTTCCCATGTAATTATGAATTTTTCCCTTGATACATTGAGCTTTCATCCCTATATAGGTTGCCATGTACGTAGACATCGTCCCCAACCGCAACTCACCCCCCGCCGTCCTCCTGCGCGAAGGATGGCGCGAGAACGGCAAGGTCAAGAAGCGCACCATCGCCAATCTCTCCTCCTGGCCCATGGAGAAGGTCGAGACCCTGCGGCGCCTCTTGAAGAACAAACCCCTCGGTGACGATGCCTTCGACATCGTCCGCTCCCTTCCCCATGTCGCCGCGGTGCTGGGAACCCTGAAGAAGCTGGACAGGCTGATCGATCCGAAGCCCTCGCGCGATCAGGTCCTGGCCATGATCGTGGCACGCATCCTCGAGCCGGCCTCGAAGCTGGCCACGGCTAGGGGGCTGGCCGAGGCCACAGCGGTCTCTACCCTGGGCGAGATCCTCGATGCGGAGATGGACGAGGACGCCCTCTACGGCGCCTGGCTCCTGGAGCGTCAGGAGAGGATCGAGCGGTCCCTGGCGAAGCGGCGCCTCGAAGAGGGCTGCCTGGTGCTCTATGACCTGACTTCAGTGTGGATGGAGGGGTGTCCCTTGGCCAAACGGGGTCATTCCCGGGACGGCAAGAAGGGCAAGCTGCAGATCGAGTTCGGCCTCCTGTGCGATCGGGACGGCTGTCCAGTGTCGGTGGAAGTGTTCCCCGGCAACACGGCGGACCCCGGGACGGTTGCGTCACAGATCACCACGCTGCAGG
Source organism: Alphaproteobacteria bacterium (assembly GCA_964291215.2). Lineage (GTDB taxonomy): Bacteria > Pseudomonadota > Alphaproteobacteria > MPNO01 > UBA830 > JAJEBT01. Next base: position 415,096 of record OZ219790.1, read on the forward strand.
AGCGCTTCTCCCTTGCGAAGGTGGTGCTGGTGGGAGACCGGGGGATGCTGACCGAGGCGCGGATACGCGAGGAGGTGAAGCCCGCAGGCCTGGACTGGATCAGCGCCTTGAGGGGCATCCGCGCCCTTGTGGAGGCCGGCGACATCGAGATGTCGCTCTTCGACGAGAGGGACCTGGTGGAGATCACCAGCGATGCGTATCCCGGCGAACGCCTCTGCCGCAACCCCCTGCTGGCCGAGGACCGGAAGCGCCAGGAACTGCTCGAGGCCACCGAGGCCCTGCTTGAACCGATCGCAGCAGCGACACGGCGCGACAAGCGCCGTCTCAAGGGTGCCGGGAAGATCGGGGAGCGGAAGGTCATCGGCAAGTACAAGATGGCGAAGCACTTCACGTGGTCCATCGACGACGACGGTGTCTTCACCTATGGGCGCGATGAGGCTGCCATCGCCGCCGAGGCCAGGCTCGACGGCCTCTACGTGATCCGCACCAGCCTGCCGCAGAGCGAGCTCGACGGTCCCGGCGCGGTGCGCGCCTACAAGCGGTTGAGTTCGGTGGAACGGGCCTTCCGCAGCCTGAAGACCGTGGATCTGAAGGTCCGTCCCCACCGCCCCGGGCCCATGTCTTCCTGTGCATGCTCGCCTACTACATCGAATGGCACATGCGACTGAAGCCCATGCTGTTCGACGACGAGGATGCCGAAGGCGCCCTTCCGTCGTGGCGCCAGCAGAGGTCTCGGCGAGCGCCCGGGCCAAGGCGGCAACCAAGAGGACACCCGGGGGTGGCACAGCTTCTCCACCCTCATCGACGATCTCGCCACCCGCAACACCGTGGCGCCCCGCCTTGCGGGCGCCCAACCCTTCCAGGTCACCACGCGGCCCACGCCGCTCCAGAAAAAGGCCCTGGACTACCTCGGCGTACGCTTGTAGCGTTCCCAGTAGCGACACACCCGATTTTTTCAAACGTCAATACATTCATAATGATACGTCTGATCGGTGCTGGAACTTCGGCTTAACGTTGGACGAGGTCAGGGTGTTTGAAGTTCAGTCACTCAGAAGGTATTGCGTGACCAGAGCCCGCATGATGGCCTCACCTCGTCCGGAGAGCCGTCGAATGTCGACCTCCGACATCGCGGAGAAATCGGTCGGATAACGAATCACATCTTCTCTGTCGACCCAGTTGGCTGGCTTGAGCGGCACCCGCCGGTCGATCTGTCCGAGAGCGGCGTAGACGAAGCCGTCAATGCGTTCCGCCTTGGCGTGCTCGTGTAGGCGTTGCTTGGTCGCGTCCTGGACCTTTCGCATGATTGCGGAGACGACTTGGCTCATGCGCTTCGGCCAGCTGAGGGGGCGGATCTCGCCGGTGAACTGGCCGATCCCGGCGTCGCTTGCGATGATGATGTCGACGTCGTAGTCAATCGTGCTGATCCGGGGATCCCGGTCAGGTTCCATGACGGTAATGCCGAGGTTCTCGAAAACGCCGCCATCGGTCACGATGACCCGCTGCATTTCGGTCTTGTCGTTTAGTTTGAACGGCCTTCTCCAGTCGAAGGGCGGAAGTAACGGCGGGTAAGCGGCCGAGGCTGCGACGGCGTCGGCCACGCGAAGTTCTCTGGCCGGAGCCCATCCATACCGGTAGGAGCCGAAGCGTTGGTTGCTCATGCGGAAGGCAGTGCCGGTTCGAAGCTCACACGCGTTGAAGACGATCAACTTGTGCTGACGGGTGGGTGCATCGCATTTCTGCGGGCCGACCACGTCGGCAATGGCGTCGGCCAACACATGCGTTAGCGAGTAGCGGCGTCGGATGGGCCACGAGGTGCGGGACAGCGCGGCGCATGCACTGCGGAGACCCGGGAAGAGCGAGGCGACACGACTCGCCGACCCGGTGAGGAGGTCGACAAGGAGCGTTGGGAAGGCGACGAAGACGAAGTTCCATACAAGGGGCGCAGCGCGCGCGGGATGGATGAGTTTCACGAGTCCCGGCACTACCAGGCCCCGGCGAAGGAACTGGACGATGTTGCGATCTATGTCGACGAACGGTGCTTCGGTATAGCCGAGCCTCCCGGTCATGACGGCCCCACCCGACACGCCGGAGATCACGTCGACCTCATTGAGCAAGTTCAGGTCTTCGAGCGCGCGCAAGGCGCCAAGGTGAAACGCAACGGCGCGTGATCCGCCGCCAGAGAGTGCCAGACCGATCACCTTGTCGAGCGCCGCGACGGGAGGCGGAGTGGTGATGCCGCCGCGGACCGAAAGGGCCAGCTCGGTTTCGGTATCAAGCGCGGCGAGTTTCTGTTTCTGGAATGTGTAGACTCCGAGTTCCGGTTGCGTACGGACCGCGTGGCCGACGATCGCCATCAAATGATGGGCGCCGTCATCAGGAGCCGCTGTAAAGATGTCGGTGATGCCCAGGTAGTCGGTGAAGCTGGGTTGGGCACTACCGACCGGATGGGAATGCCAGGTGCCGATGTAGCGAACGATACCGTCGGTGCGCGCGCGGTAGTCCTCGCACAGCTCCCTCGTGCCGTGCGTTCCGCAAACGAAGCCCTCGGGAGAGAAGGTGCTGTCGCGCGGGGGGCCGCTGACGTTGGTAATCCACGCGATTCCGAGGGTCTCGTCCAACTCGCCGAACAGCAGGCCGCCGGTCTCGTGCTCGGCGGAGCGTTCACGGGCGCCGGCGCGGACCCAGCCCGTCATGTCGCGCCAGGCGTTCATGGACATGCGGAAGTCGATTCCATCGGCGATCCAGCGCATGTCGGGTCGAAAGCGGAACCTGTGCTCGCGACGATGGGGAGAGCACGAAATGAGAAGACCGCTGGCTGCATCGTCCGGTTCGGCGAGGATTTGGGCGAGAGCGTTGAGGGCTTGGGCAGAGAGCGCGGCGACATCGGTATGCGACGCCACGAAGGTCGGATTGGAGCAGCCGGGCTCGGGTTGGCGGAGGCCGTCGATGGCCCCCTGGGTCCAGAAGGCTTCGGACCAGTCGCTCAGCCAGTCCCGCGCGATGGCGGCGATGCCGAGACGGCGAAGCGCGTCGAGGGGGCCGGCGCGGTATCCGGTTGGAGCGAGCACCGCAACCGCTTGGCGGGCGGTGGCGCTGATCATCAAGGTCGCAATGGGAGCCTGGCGCTCGTGCTCCTTGAGCAGCGCCTCGAGCTTGCTGCGCACCTGCAGAGACGCGGTCGCGTCGATGATGAGGTCGGCATCCGCGTCCCAGTCCGGTTCGGCGAGGGTGTGCGAGATGAGGTCCTCGGACCGGGTCGTGACCTGAAGTCCGGGGGCGATGGATTGCAGACGCCCGGCAAGCGCCGCGGCCTTGGGCTCATTGGCGTCGAGTGCGGAGAAATTCTGCCGTATCAGCAGACTGGGAGCGACACGGCCTCGATCGAAGAGCTTGAGTTGGGACACACCGGCGCGTACGAGATGTTCGGCGATGAGCCCGCCGATCGCCCCGCAGCCCCAGAGCGCAACGCGCTTGCCGCGAAACCAGTCCATCGATGTGCCCTCGTCGCGCCGAGTGATGACTTCGGGCCGGTTCTCAATCACATGACACCATCGTACACGGGCTTCCTTCCTCCAGGTAAACAAGGTGCCGAGGATGGTGTCGCTCAATGCCTGTATGGCAGCGGGAGTGTCCTGTCCTTTGTAGCGGTTGCTGAATTGGCAGGCGATGGATGCGGCGCGCAGCTTGGCGACGTCCCCCGGCTCAATTTCCCAGAAGGTGAGGTGCTGGTTTCGTTGTGCGGGGTCGCCAGCGATGCCGCGCGACGGCGCACCGATGCCGATGTAGAGTGAGGTGCTATCGGGGATCCGCTCGGAAGCGACCATCATGTGGGCAAGGAAGCGGTAGCCCAGACGTCCCTTGGCCTCCAGGTAGTCGAAAAGGTATCGTACTTTGCGCGGGTACTCGAACGGAAGCTCGAAGTTCAGCAGCACGGTCGGCGCAAACGGCATGTGGTCGGGGAGCGCATGCAGGGGGATCCACGCCTGGACTTCGAGAAGGGCCGGTTTGGGCTCATGGAGGGTGGCGGCGCCGAACCATGGCCAGGTATCACGAGCCGGGGTGTCGGCGTTGACGCAGATCGTAGTTGTGGCAACCGGGTAGGTGACCGGCGGGTGCAGGGGTCCCTCGGGATCGTCGAGCTCGTTTCGCGCTCCGCGTCGAAACCACTCGTCGATCTGCGCCAAGAACCCGAACATGCCTTGGGAGGGGATCCACTGGGTCTCGGTGGACAGATAAACGCAGAGACGGGTTCCCCACTGCACATGGCCGAAGCCGTGGAACCGGGAATGGGGGGTGTCGACCGACGGCGAACTGAATGGAAAATCCGCCGGCACCGAAAGCGTGATGCCTTCTCGGTCGTGCAGCGGAAGGCCTCCCTCGACACGCGGGTAGTGCGTGCAGTCGAGCGAGATATCGACGTTCAGATAAGCGCCGGGAGCCGGGTCATCGTCGATACCGACGATCCGGATGGGAGATCGGTGCGTATTGGCGATACGCCGGAGTTGGGTGAGGGCAATCCGTTGCCCTTCACTTATTGCCACGACCGAATCCGACCGCGACGGCAGGCGGCGACGCGGCGACGCCGCCGACAGCCTTCAGCACCTCGCTCATGGAGCTGCTCGATTGTGTGTCGCCAACATATGCGAAACCGTTCCGGTCGACCTCGAAGATGATCGGCTTGGGATTCTTGCGGTTCGGGTGTTCGTGGGTGCACAGGAAGGCGTTGGCGACGATGCGTTCGTACTGTCTCTTCGCCTTGGCGTGAGGTGGGTTGTCGCCCGGGTCGTTGCGTGTCGGCACAGGTTCGGAACTCGAGACGACATGTCCCGGGTTGAGGGCTGCGGCAGCGATCTCGCGAACGATATGCTCCTTTAGGGTCTCGTCGCTGTCCCCCTCTTCCTTCCAGTACATGGCGGACTTCGAGCAATGATGCGGGGCGAGCAGCACATTCCAGGCGAGTGTCGTGCGGATACTTCGGTGGAAGATTCGCCGGATGACGGGATAGCTGAGGTCCCCCATGAGCAGTGCCCGGCCAGCGTGGTTGCCATTGTAGAGCGAGACCTGGAAGGCGAGGCTGCAGTCGTTGCGGTCACCGAAGCTGTCCTCGCGAAACGGGGCGTGGACAAACGCCTCGAACCGATTGGAGAGATCCTCACCGTCCAGTGTCGTAATGGTCTTACCGGGAATGGTCAGGAACTGCGCGGGGAAGCCACGAAACTCGCGTTCGCACAGAAGGTCGTCGTAGCCGATGATGCGAATGCGGTTACCCCGGCCGGGGTCGCCGCCCGCCCGGATAGCGGCTTGGACGCGACGCATGGCCTCATCGTGAAAGGCTTGTGCGTCGTCGCAAAGGTCGTCGCCCTCCATGAATTCGCGAAAGGTGCGCGGCGACATCCAGAGTTCGGAGACGATGACGCGGCGTTTCAACTCCTCGAAGCCCTGGCAATGGTCGAGATCGGGATGGCTAAGTCCGAACACCGACAGGTATGGCGTGCCGCTGAGTCTCGGAAGGATACGTATGAGCTCGTCGATGACCGGCCAGGCGGGGTCGCTGCGGTTTCCCGCCTTGGCCATGTGCCGAAGGTCGATTTGAAGGTAAACCGTTTCTGTTACTCGAATGGTCGTGCTGTCGCCCGTGCCGACGGGCCAGAAGATGAAGCCCTGATCAGGTGGTTTGATGGCCATGTTCCGCAATCCCCTTGGTTATTATTGAAACCGAGCATACTGAGGAGAAACACTCGCCCAACACAAGATATGGGGGTAGCTGGGCTGATTTCAAGGCTTGGGCAAGCGGCACCGTTATGGCACGGGCCAAGTGACGCCCGGTATGGAGCTCGAGTGCGCTGACGGAAGACGAGCAGCGGGAGCGGCACGACGGCTTGCGGGAGGTGGGTGCCTTCGTGCCGGCGTTCCGGCTCGCGCTTCCAGGGGCAGCGTCCTTGGCCTGGCGGGGCGGTCTCATCACCCGGTGTCATGGTGCGCGAGCGTGGACGGAGCGGTGAGAATGTCCTCGGCAGGCCGCTCCGCATCGGGGTCCGGCACGATCGTCGAGATGAACTCCCGGATTTCCTCTACTTCGGCCTGGCGTCCGTTGGCGATGAGGTTCCGGGCGATGGCCTGGGCGGCGAACAGCGAGGCCCGGGCCATCTTGATTTCGGTCTCGGTACCGGGCCATTCGCGCCGGTCGAGGGCCTCGATGGCGAGGTCGACGACGAGCCGATTGGGCGAAACCTGCCGCTCCCTTGCCGCCGTTTCGATACGCTTCCACTGGTCTGCGGTGACCCGGATGTTCTTCTGAAGTGACGATGCCATGCGGTTTCACTCGTTCTTGCGTGTGGATTCGCGAGAGTTCCGGTTCCGGTTCTTTCAGATCCCCGGGTCCGCGCTGCCCCCGGTCGTTCGGCGTGGCGGGGCGAAGTCGCGGGCGAACGCGGCCTCCGGACAGCTACCGGACCGGTAGCTGTCATGGTGCAGCGTATGCGAGGCCGATATCAGACTGGTAGTTTCGCAGGAGCAAGTCCATATCCAGCGGGGGCGGAAGGCGCCGCCATGTCTGACGGAGTGCGGCGGGGCGGCGCCCAACCTCCTGATATCGCGCATGTGTTTGCGGCAAACACGGGAGCTACCAATCCGGTGCGACCTTTCCCGGCGTGACAGGAGCGGACAGTCCTGCGCCCGCCCGCGGCATGGGCAGCCAGCAGCGGACACGGGCAGCCATGGCAACGCCTGCATCAAGGATGCGTCGGGTGTGACGGTAAAACTCCGAACGGAGTCGAGATCGGGCGAGGTTGCCCTGCACACCACCATCGCCTGAAACGCCGGCGTCACAAGGGACGGGAGCCGTCGCGGCGATTGAGCGAGACGACCGGTCCGCGATCTTCGGGCGCGTTCCGCGTTGTCGTCCGGTCGCAGAGGTAACAGAACGCGGCGCGGCGTGCAAACGGCGGAGGGCAGTCTTCACACATGGCGCACCGGAGCCGGCGGCGTTACCTCGGCGACACGGGCGCCGCCGCACATGTTCCGCGGAGCCGAAGGACGCCGCGCACATGTTACCGCGATACAGGCGTGCTGGACGAAAGCGGGGCTGTTCAGGGTGATCGCGTGCTGCTCACACATTGCCGCAGACGCAGACGGGGATGGCGCACCCGTTACCGCGGCGTCGGCCGCGCGGGTGCGGTGACGGTTGCGATAGCCGTTGCGATCGGAGGCGCCGACGGCGGCGCCTGCACGACTGCGGGCAGCGGTGCGAAGCACGGTGTCGTGCCGGTCCGGCAGCAGCGCCGGCAGTGGGCGGGTCAGCAGTGCCTGCGGCCCTGCGCCGGGCTCGGCGCAGCCCGCGATGCACCCATGCGCAGCATGGTGCAGCGGCGCGTGATGCGGCAGCCCCGGATCGCAGTCCGGGGCAGGTGCCGCAACGGCGAGCGGCGAGCGACAGCGAGCCGGAGCACGAACGCGGCGCGGAGCGCGCGCGAGGTGTCGGCGGCGCAGCGCGACGGGTGTGCGCATACGGAGACGGACCGCGCCGCCGCCGGAGCGGAGACGACGCGGCCCGTGGGTGCTGCGTGTCAGGCGGGGCAGCGCATGACCGGGATGCCGAGGCTGCGGGCCTTGTCGACGAGGTTGTCGGTGATGCCGGAGCCGGGGAAGGCGATGACGCCCTTCGGCAGGAGGTTGAGCAGGTCGTCGTTGCGGCGGAAGGGGGCGGCGCGACCGTGGCGGTCCCAGTCGGGCTTGCAGACGACCTGGTGGACGCCGTTGCGCTCGGCCCAGCTTGCGGCGATCTTCTCGACGCCGGGGCCGCCGCCATGGACGAGGACGAGGTCGGCATACTTGGCGCGGACCTTGTCGAGGCGCTCGATGACGGCCGCCGGGTTTGCGATGTCCTTTCCGCCTGCGATGGCGACGAGGGTTCCCTGGGGCAGGTGGGCCTGTGTCTTGCGGTCCTTTCGGGCGCGGACGAAGTCGCGGGCGTCGATGGCTGCGGAGGTCAGATGTCCGGTCTGGCTGGCGTGGCTGCCGCGCCGGGGCCGCCATGTGTTGCCGGTGACGGTGCGGTAGGCTTCGGCGGCCTCGTCGCGGAGAGCCTCGAAGGCGTCGCGTCGGTCGCCGAAGAGTGCGGCGTTGTCGCAGACGATCGCGGTTGCGGACTGCGCGGCGGTCTTGATGGTGTCGGTATGGAAGGTCATGTCGTTTTCCTTTCGGTTTTCACGTTCGGGGCCGATCCCCGTTGTGATGTCCTGTCGGGACACGCGCGCGGACCGCAGCCACCGGGGCCGGAATGAATGGCCTGGCGGGATGCGCGAGTGGTGCGGGCGCACAAGCGAGCGCAGCAAGCGCGGAGCCACGGTCGCGCATTCCGCTAGGCCCAGGCGCGCCCGCGCCGTTTCATTCCGAGTCCCGGCCGGAACGGAGCGCGAGCGGAGTGGAGGACCCCGCAGGGGTTGGCGGAGGGAGCCCGTGTGGCACAATGGGACAGCACAGCACCCGGCCAATTCTCTCGCCCTGCACGGACCCCATCGGCGGTTCGGCCGGCACGGTGCCGGAGCGGGAGGCGCCGTTGCCCGCCCTTGCGTCAGTTCCACAGGGGATGGGAGTCGACCCGCTGCCGGGCGACCTCGCGGATGCGGGTGCGGTCGTGGAGATACACCGGCCCGCGCGGGTCCTCGTCGAGATGTATGGCGAACACCCTGCGCCCCGGCCGGGTGCTGTCGTCGAAGGCGTGGACGTCGCCGACATGGTCGCCGTCCCGGTAGATGCGGGATTCGTCGGGGGCGATGCGGCGAAAGGTGATGGTGCTCATCGGGTTCTCCGGGTAGCGTGACGGGTGCGCGAGCGGGCTCCCTCTCCTCCTCGCGCGGTTCACCCGCTTTCCAGCCTCGCTCCCACTCCCGTATGCGCCGCGGCGAGACTCGAACCTGCCCGCATGAGAAAAGGGCCGGCGCGCGAGGCGCCGACCCTGTGGGGAGGGAAGAACGGGAAGCTCTAGAACGGGATATGGTTCCCATCCATCGGGTCGCCACCGGCCGGCGCGGCGCCGCCCGCCGCGTCCGGGCCGGGCTGCCCGGCGTTGCCGTTCGCCTTGTCGAGGAACTGGACGCGCCCGCCGGGCACGAGCAGGATCTCGGTCGAGAAGCGGTCCGAGTCCTCGCCCGGCTTCGACCAGCGCCGGGTCTGGAGCTTGCCATCGATGTAGACCAGCCGGCCTTTCGTGGCGTGCCTGGCGAGCATGTCGATCAGCCCGTCCTGGAAGGTCACGACCCGGTGCCACTCGGTCCTGTCGATCCGCTCGCCGCTGCCGTTCCGGTCGATGTAGCTCTCGTCGGTGGCAACGCTCAGATTGGCGACGCGGCCGCCGTTCTGCAGGTGGTTGATGGTGACGTCCGCACCGAGGCGGCCGATGATCTGCGCCTTGTTCAGTCCGAAGCTCATTGCGATACTCCTTCAGGTTCGCGTTGATGACGATGGGTTGCGAACGGACGGGGCCGGGGTCACTCCCCCGAACCCCCGCCCGTTCAATCTCTTCAGGCCCTCCTCTACCCCTGACCGCCCGGAGAGAACGACGACGCCGGTTCCGGGAAGAGGCTTGCGAAGCCGTGTTCCGGACAGGCCGCGCCCCGGTCGGGACAGCGGATGGCGCGCTCGTCCCCGGCGATCTCGCGGACGGTGCGACGCCGAGTTCGGCGAGCAGGTCGCAGCCGAGCGGAAGGTCGAGGGGTGTATCGGGATGGAACATGGGCGGGGTCTCCTTTGCCGTTGCCCTGCGACCTGTGCCGGACATCGATCCGGCATCGGCGGGGAGTCCTCTCCTCCGCCCTGCCGGACACTCGCCCGGCAGGCGCTTCACCCCTCTCCACGACACAGGGACGGCGCGGCGGATCGCGGCCAGGCGAGCGCCGCCATCGCCGCCCGGGACAGCATGTCAGATCCAGGCGGTGAAGGAGGCGGTGACGGGGGCGTCGGCGACAATCTCGACGCGGTTGCGGTCGAGCTTCCCGAAGGCGAGGCAGAGGGCGACATCGGCCGGATCGTCGAACGGACCGTGCTCGCGGCCGGTCTCCAGTTCGATCACGGTCCAGACCGGCTCGTGGACCGGGGTGCCCCTGAAATGCGCCGAGCCTTGATACGACCTCTCGGCACAGGGCGCACAGCGCGCCGCCCCCTGTGACGGCGCCCCGCAGGCCGTGCACAGGCCGGCGGCCCGGCGTCGGGCGTACAACTGCCGCGAGCGTGCGTTCTTGCGCTCCGGGTTATGGCTGGCCTCCTCGATGGCGGCGCAGGGGCCGCAGCGCGAGAGGCCGGCCGGCTGCCCGCAGCGTGTGCAGCGGCCCCCGGCCCTGCGTTCGTCATATTGCCGCCGTTCCGCCGCCTGCCTCCTGTCCCGGCAGGGCTGGCAGGTGGTTCCGCACTCGACGGGGGGACGCCTGCCGCAGCGGATGCAGAGGCCGGCCTCGGCCCTTGCCTTCTGGCGGCGCCTGCTCTTGAGGCGGGCGGCCTTGCGTTTCGCCTCCGCATTGGCGCCGCCATAGGGCAGCCCGGCGGCCTTGCAGGCGGCGTAGCGGGCGCGGTCGTCGGCGCGGCGTTTCTCCAGGCACGGCTCGCACGACGCGCGGCCCTCCACGGCCGGCGCATTGCCGCAGCGCGGACACCGGCCTTGGGCGATACGCGATGCGGTGCGCCGGGCGATACGCGATGCGGTGCGCCGGGCGATACGCTCGCGGTCGCGGGCCTTGCGGACTTCCGGTTCCCGGCAAGCCATTGCCATTCTCCCGGTGGATGATGCGGGTTCGGGCGGGAGACACCCGGCCGGCGGCGGGCCGGCCGGACGTCCGGCGAGGCGGGCGGTCAGCCGCGCTGGCGGCGGTCGATGCCGAAGCCCATGGCGTGGACGCCCCAGTACTGCACCCCGCCGCGGGAGCGCAGGCCGGTACACACGATGATCTCGTTGCGCGCCGGGCGCATCTCCTTCACTGCCTTCAGCGTGGCGGTGGCCGGCTTCGCGCCGCGCCGGGCACCCTTCGGGGCGGTGTCGTCATGGCAACGGCGAATGTCGCCGTCCACCATGGCGCGAAAGCGTTCGACGGCGTAGCGTTCGCCGTCTTTCAGGCCGCCGTTGAAGAAGTGGATGAGGAAGGTCGTGTCGGTGTTGCCGGGCCTCGGGATTGCGGATGTCATGGGGAGCGCCTCCGTCGTGTCGGGACTTCAGGACGGCGGCGGAGACCCTCTCCCGGACCCCCCGCCCGCCGCCCCGCTCACGGCCACACCCGGCCTCCCGGCGGTGCGCCGCGTGCGGACGCCAGCGGCTTCAACCGTACCGCACAACCCGGCCACCCGCCGCCCCGGCGACCGGGCCCCCGCCTCCCCCAACCGCGCCGAATTCTGGAATCGGGTCGACGATGAATGCACCGCCGGAGCCTCCCGCCGCGCTCCGATCGACAGCGGCGCTTCCCGCGCCGTCGCACAGGATCGCGTATCGGCGGGTTGCGGGAACGGACATCGGACAGACTTGCTTGACGGCAAGGGGGTTCCGAAATGATCTCCTACCCCTTACCCGGCTAGCTAAATCCCTGGGATGTAACCGAACGCTGACTTAACTATTGAACTGAAAATGCCGACGACAATCGCCGCGAGTGCAACACGGTGCCGTGTGGCGCGATCTTTATTCTCCTCCAATATGTTTACCGGAAAAGCCCACTTCAAGTATCCAAATAACGCCCGATAAATCACGAGAGATATTCCCATTCCATATATATAAAAGGCCACACGGAAGGACGAGTGATCGCCATCATTTGGAAGAAAGTAGTCAGCGTATACAGTAACCCAATACAGTGCGTACGGTAGTGCAAGAAACCAAAGTCCAACATCGTAGGCAAAACTCTCATGAATGAAGGAATACCACTTCTTTTTAGACTTGAATTTACTATTTGCGATGTCCCTAATTGCATGAAAGTAAGCAGAATTACATGCTTGAATTGATACGTTGCTGTTGTTGGGTGTTGGTTCAGACGTCAACGAATTGAAATCAAATAGCGGCGGTTTGTCGAACTGAAGCAAAACCGAGAAACGATTCGGAGGAATATTTCCATTCGTGTACTTTTTGTACGAGTTCTCATTCGTGAAATACACCGCTTTGATGGGAAACGGCAAATTCTGAGAATCGAAAATCTGCTCTGTCTCCCCGTACTTAGTTTGGCCTTCAAAACCAACTACTGACACTGTCAACCGGAATGCACCATCCAACAGAACGTTTTTTCGTTCTGCGAATTCATCTTCGGTCTCGCCATCGAACTTGGGAACGGTAGCAACATCCTGCTGTCCCTCCTTCCTCGTGAGAGTGTTTAATTCACGATATGCGGCTTTGATTTGTGGCAAGGATAACTGGCATCCGCGTATTGGTATATTGTCCTCCCACCACTGGATATCGTTTGCGGCATGGCTGATTAACGAAGTGCCGGACATTGTACTCAGTCTCCCATACTGCCTTCAGTCATCGGGACGGCTTCTGTAATTCGCACGCGACGCAAGTAGTCCTTCAACATGGAGATTCGATAGGACCGGAGTTTATCCGAGTGGTCAGCGGGCAAATGTCCCAATCAAGGACGCGACCAAGCGAGAAGGCGCGGAATCGGCCTTTTCCTTCCTTGCCGTGCAGAATTCGCTTCTGTCCGTTCGAATGAAATCGCGATTGTTTCCACGATCCTCCCAGACGGGAGAACAACCCCTCGGCTTCGGCAAAGGGAATGCCATGTCCGTTGTCGGCGACTCTGATGGCCTTGAGCCCGTCGAGGTCCTCTTCAACCAGCGTCACGTCGATATGCGTGGCATCCGCATCGACTGCGTTCCAGATCAGCTCGGCCAGGGCAAGGAGGGGTTTTCGGGTCTGCGCGACCCGTTCCAGATGGTCGTCCTGAACCTGTATCTCAAAGGTCCTGGCGGTCATGCTGCCCACTTCGCCGATAACGCTTCGGCCTGTTGCAGAACCGTCTGCACGGCGGCGTCCTGGAGGTCGGGCGGATACCCGTGCTTGCGGAGGATGCGCTTGACCAGAACCCGCATCCGGGCGCGGGCCGGCCCGCGGTGCTGCCAGTCCACGGAGGCTTTGCTTTTCAGCCCGTTCAGCAATTCCCGGGCGATGACGCGAAGGTGATCGTTGCCCATCACCTCGACCGCGCTCTCGTTCTGGGCCAGGGCATCGTAGAAGGCGATTTCCTCGGGGCTGAGACCCTCCTCCTCGCCGCGCCGGTGTGCGGCGCGGATGTCCTTCGCAAGCCCGATCAGTTCCTGAAGGACCTCGGCCGTCGTGAGGGCGTTGCCGTGGTAGCGGGCGATCGCTTCTTCCAGCCTCCGGGAGAAGGCCCGGGTCTGCACGACGTTGACCCGGCTTCGCGAGCGAAGCTCCCCGTTGATGAGCTTGCGCAGCGCCTCCAATGCGAGGTTCTTCTTCTCCATCTCCCGTATCTCGGCCAGGAACTCGTCGGAAAGGATGGAAATGTCCGGCGTATCCAGCCCGGCGGCTGCGAGAATGTCGACGATCTCGGTCGAAACGACCGCGCGGCTGACGATCTGCTGAACCGCCAGGTCCCGCTCCGCGGAGGACTTGCCGGCGCCGGGCGCGCTTTTGGCGAGCGCTGCACGGACGGTCTGGAAGAAGCCCACCTCGTCGCGGATTTCCCGGGCTTCGTCGCTGGCGGCCGCGAGCGCGAACGCCCTGGTGAGCGCCAGCACGGCGTCGTTGAAGCGGCGCCGGGCGTGCTTCTTGCCTTCTCCGGTCGATTCCCGGGCCGCCTCGCGGTGCTGCATGTCGAGGACCCACTCGATGGCGCCGGCCAGCGCCGCGAGCCGCTCCTGCGGCGACCCGACAAGGCCGTTGCGGAAGTCGAAACCATGGAACATGGCGCTCACGATCTCGTACTTCTCCAGCATGACCGCGACGGCTTCGGCCTCGTCGATGCCGGCGTGCCTTCGGTCGTCGCGCGAGTACTGGCCGAGGGCGGACTTCAGGTTCTGCGCGATGCCGATGTAGTCCACGATCAGACCGGCGGGCTTGTCGCGGAACACGCGGTTGACGCGGGCGATGGCCTGCATGAGCCCGTGCCCCCGCATGGGCTTGTCGATGTACATCGTGTGCAGGCGCGTCGAAGCCGGTCAGCCACATGTCCCGCACGATCACCAGCCTGAGCGGGTCGTCCGCGTCCTTGATCCGCTTGGCGAGCAGCTCCCGGCGGGCCTTGCCTCCGATGTGGCGTTGCCAATGCGTCGGGTCCGACGCCGCGCCGGTCATGACGATCTTGATGACGCCGCTTTCGTCGTCGTCGCTGTGCCAGTCCCGGCGCAGCCTGACGATCTCGCCGTAGAGCGCAACGCAGATGCGGCGGCTCATGCAGACGATCATGGCCTTGCCGTCCATGCCGGCAATACGACTCTCGAAATGGTCGACCAGATCCCGGGCAACCAGGCGCAGGCGCTTCTCCGTCCCGACGACGGCCTCGACGTTCGCCAATCGTCTCTTGAGCCGTTCCTGCTCGCCTTCGGCCTCGTCCTCGATCAGTTCGGCGACCTCGTCGTCGAGCGCCGGCTTCTCACCTTCGTCGAGTTCGATGCGGACGAGGCGGCTCTCGTAGTAGATCGGTACGGTCGCGCCGTCTTCGACGCCGCGGTTGATGTCGTAGATGTCGATGTAATTGCCGAACACGGAAGGCGTGTTCACATCCTCCCTTTCGATCGGCGTGCCGGTGAAGCCGATGAAGGAAGCGTTCGGCAGGGCGTCGCGCAGATATTTGGCGAAGCCGTAGGAAATCTCTCCGGTCTTGCGGGCCATCCTGGCGCGGAAACCGTACTGGCTGCGGTGCGCCTCGTCCGCGATCACGACGATGTTGCGGCGGTCGGAGAGGGCCGGGTATTCGATCTCGCCGGCCTCGGGTGCGAACTTCTGGAGGGTGGTGAACACCACGCCGCCGGACGGACGCGTCAGAGCCTGTCGCAGGTCCTCCCGGCTGTCGGCCTGCCGCGGGGTCTGGCGGAGCAGGTCGCGGCACATGGAGAACGTGCCGAACAACTGGTCGTCGAGGTCGTTGCGGTCGGTGAGGACCACGAGGGTCGGGTTCTCCATCGCCGGGTGGGCGATGACCTGTCCGGCGTAGAACGCCATCAGCAGGCTCTTGCCGGAGCCTTGCGTGTGCCAGATCACGCCGATACGGCGATCGCCTGCCGGGCTCGTCGCGGTGATCGTGCGCTCGATCGCATGGCGTACGGCGTGAAACTGGTGATAGCCGGCCACGATCTTGACCAGTCCCGCGCCCGTGTCCCCGAACACGGTGAAGTCCCGGATCAGGGCCAGGAACCGGTTCTTCTCGAACACGCCTTCGACGACGGTTTCGATCTCGGGGGCGCCCTTCGATGCGACGGCGGCGCCGTCCACGGTGCGCCAGGGCATGAACCGCTCAAGATTGGCGGTCAGCGATCCGAACCGCGCCTGAAGGCCGTCCGAAGTCATGAGAGCGGCATTGGTGCGGAACAGGGAAGGTATCTCCTCCTTGTAGGTCCGGAGCTGGTTGAACGCCCCTTCGAGGGTGGCGTTTTCGTCGCCGGGGTTCTTCATCTCGATCACGGCCAGCGGCAGGCCATTGAGGAACAGCACGATGTCGGGGCGGCGATTGTGTTCGTGCTCGATCACCGTGAACTGGTTCACCGCCAGCCAGTCGTTGGCCTCGATGTCGTCGAAATCGATCAGACGGGCAGCGTCGCCGCCGATGCTGCCGTCCTCCCGCGCCACCTCGACCGGCACGCCCGCGATCAGGTAGCGGTGCAGGCGGCGGTTCTCCTCGACGAGGGAGGGAGTCTCCGTCTGCCGCACCTTGCGGAGCACCTCCTCCAGCGCCGCGGCGGGCAGGTCCGGGTTGAGGCGGGCGAGCGCCTCGCGGAACCGGCCGGCCAGCAGCACCTCGTCGTAGCTGCCCCGCTCCGGCGCCGGGCCTTCCGGGCCCATGTCCGGCCCATGAACCACGGCATAGCCCAGTCCGGCGAGCCATGCGAGAGCCGCGTCTTCGACATCCGATTCGGAAAGACGGCTCATTCGCCGGATTCGCCCAGAAGATTGACGATAAGGCGAATTATGAGATCCTTGTTCGACGGTGCGCTTTCGGCGATCAACAGGGTGAGCGCCGTCAACCCCCGGGGGTCGAGCCGGTGCGCGATTCCCTCCTGTGTCAGATAGAGCAGGAACAGCAGGGCGCCGATGCGCTTGTTGCCGTCGGTGAACGGGTGATCCTTGACCAGAAAATAGAGCAGGTTGGCCGCCTTGTCCGCGGCGCTGCGGTAAAGGGGTTCGCCGAACATGGTCTGCTCCACATTGCCGAGAATGGCTTTCAGGGCTTCGCCGCGCCGGGTGCCGAACAGCGATGTGGCTTCGCCCTTTGCCGCAAGATCGCTCCTGAAAGCGTCGATCGCGGCGACGGCGGTGTCGAGGCCGAGCGCGCTGGTGGCCGGCTTCGCGCCGGCCGGCGCCTTGAGGCGGTCCTCGTCGTATTCGAGCAGCACGCGCCACGTGTCGGCGTATCTTGTGATCAGGTCCAGTACGGACTGGCCCGTTTCGTCGACGAGCGCTTGGTTCCTGAGCGTCCGGGCGAGCAAACCCAGGGTTTGGCGCGCCTCGTCGAGGCCCCGCTCGGCAAGCCGCCGCTCATTCATCGTGTAACCGCTGACGAGATGCTCGCGCAAGGTGCGGGTGGCCCAGATACGGAACTGTGTGCCGCGCAGGGACTTCACCCTGTAGCCGACCGAGATGATCATGTCGAGGTTGTAGTGATCCACCTCCCTGGATACCCTTCGCCCGCCCTCGGATCGAACCTGTGCAAAATTTGCACAGGTTGACCCTGGGTCCAGCTCTTGTTCACGGTAGGCGTTGTGGATGTGCCGGGCGATTACGGAACGATCCCGCCCGAACAGTTCCGCCATCTGCGGCCGGGTCAGCCAGACTGTCTCCCTGTCGAAACGCACGTCCACGCGCGCCTCGCCGTCCCCGGACTCGTAGACGATGACTTCGCCGCCGGGGGAGTTCATGCAACGTCCTCGACTGCCTCTTCGGCATCACGAAGGCGGATTTCGCCGGACATGAGCTTGGGGAGCAGGAGGTCGCGGGTTTCTGCAAGCTTTCGGCTCTCCAGTTTATTCTTGATGGTGTGTTCTATCAGCGGGCCAATCGACGGGCCAAGCAAGGAAAGGACGCCATCAGAGGGGCAAGTCGTTGTTGCCTCCTTCAGGTGCCGTCGTTGAATGTGACCCATGGTTGTTGTCTTCGAGGCTGCTATAGCCTGAAACTCTTCCAAGTGATGGAGAACCCACTGGCTGACGAACCATGATGGAAATCTCTCCGAAGTCACTTTGAAGAGGTGTTGGTTCAGCGCTCCTTCGCCTTCGGTCCAGAACTTTGCAAGAAGGCTGCCCGACCAAGAGAACAAGAAGTCACCATCCCTCACGACATACTTGTCTGGGACATCGTATGAGGCCCGGCTAGATCTGGGCGTTATGCCCGCGCGCAACTCGGCGATTTTGATGACCGGTAAACTGTCGTCAGGGCCCAAGGCAGGAAATTTCTGAAGAGCCAGACCGTTCAGGAAGTTTGCGATCTTGTCGAGAGGCAGTCTCACCCACCCGGCCGGCTTGCCCTCGCCGTCCAGCGCATCGGGAAACAGTTCCCACAGTTCGGGGGCGAGGTACGGAGCACGCCCTTCCATTTTCGCCCGGACCGGCCCGAAATCGACGAACCAGTCCTTGAAGATCGCCCGCGCCATCGCCTCCAGCGTCTCGTTCATGCGCCGGTTCAGTTCGATCTTGTCGTCCAGCGCGCCGAGAATGCCCGCAATGGCGCGCTGTTCGAGTAGGGGGGTACTGGAACCGGCAGATAACTCAGGGAATCGACAGGCACTCGCTGACGCCCGGAAGTGCCGGTCATTTGATCCACGGCGTAGCTTCTCACCCCCTCCCATTGAGTTAGGTAGTAGGCGTACTCGGAATCCGTGACGCCCGCGCGTCCGCGGATAACGATGAACTCGGTCGAGCCATGCGCGCACTCTGCCGCCCGGTCTGTGCAATAACGGGCAATCTTGCCATTCTCCAAGCACGGCGTAATGCGCGCCATGAGCGTGTCGCCATCTTGGAAGCGCGACCCGCCGCCGGAATAGGCGCGCCGGTCAATCGCATGTACGCACCGGGAACCGGCAGTGACCGCAGCCATATCAACGAACGGATACGCCATTCCGCGTTCAAGACGCACTGCCGGGTTGACAACGACTGCTTCGGTAAACGGCATACGCCGCCACTTTTCATCTACAGAGAGCCTCCTTCGCCTGGTGTCATCAATGTCTGCCAGCACCGCATGGTTCCGCTCAATCTCCCGATGAAATCGCTCCGGCAGGCGCGCCCAGTCGCGGGCCTCGACCAAGAAGGGAATGGTCGATTCCCGCACCGCCTCCTCGAAGTCCGCCAACTTGTCGGCCGGGATCTCCCCCTGTCCCGGCCCGCGCAGCACCAGATCGAGATCACTGCCGTCATGGCTGCGCCCGTTGACGCGGCTGCCATAGGCCCATACCTCGACATCGGGCAAATGCTCCCGCAGCAGGGCTGTCAGCACCTGGCGGTGCTTCGGCTCAAGATGCAACCGGTCAGTCATCCGGCGCCGCCTCGATCATGTCCGCCAGCGCCCGGGCATCGGCGATAAAGTCGGGCAACAACTTGAGCGGGGTCTCGGCGAAGCCTGCGCCGTAGTCGTGCGCGGTATCGTTGCGGTTGTCGCGATAGCTGAACCAGCGTTCCGCCGCGACGGCTTCGATCAGTCCGTGCCGGGCGGCGTGGCGGAACAGGTCCTTGAAGGCAAGCCGGTCCGCCTGTCTGTTGCTGGCGAAGAAGGCGGCAAGCCGCTTGCGCAACAGTTTGCCGCTCTGCTCCAACACCAGCTCGAACTCCTTCACGCAGGCGGCGCGATAGATGTCATACATGAAATCGTCCGTCGCGCGCTGGTTGTCGATCTCGCCGAAAGCTGTCTCCAGCGTTCCGATGCAGCGCCGCAAGAAGGTGGTATCGATGCTCATGCCCCGCTGCTCCGTCCCCGGTGCGCAGACCCGTTGCGGCTCATCCATGAGCGGCAGACCGATTGGTCGATCAATTTCGGCAAGATTATGAGCCTCAGCAACCGTTGCTATGACACAGGCGTGCG
Organism: Alphaproteobacteria bacterium; assembly: GCA_964291215.2. Lineage (GTDB taxonomy): Bacteria > Pseudomonadota > Alphaproteobacteria > MPNO01 > UBA830 > JAJEBT01. The sequence goes on from OZ219790.1 coordinate 434,303, forward strand.
CCATGTTGCCCACCGGAATTTCCTCCAATTCTGGTCCGCGCAGCACCAGATCGAGATCGCTGCCGTCATGGCTGCGCCCATTGACGCGGCTGCCATAGGCCCACACTTCGACATCGGGCAAATGCTCCCGCAACAGTACCTCAAGCGCCTCGCGGTGCTTCGGCTGGAGATGCATCCGGTCAGTCATCCGGCGCCGCCTCGATCATGTCCGCCAGCCCCGGTGTCGGCGATAAAGTCGGGCAGCAGCCTCAGCGTGGCCCCGGCGAAGTCTTTCCCGTTGTCATGGACGATATCGTTATCGACAATCCCTCGCAGGTCATGGCAGGGGCAAGGCTGTCGGGGAACAGCCTTCACTGGAAGGCGCCGCGCGCCTTGGCTTACCGACATATTTCCCGGCGCATGCAAATGGGAAGAGATCATCGTCACCCAATCTCTCCCAGCTTTGCCTCAATAACGGCACTCAACTCCGCAGCTTCCGCAAACTGCTCCGTCAGTGTTTGCTTCAGTTCCGCGAACCGCTCTTCGAAGGGCGTGTCGTCCTCTTCGGTTGCCGCGGCGCCGACATAGCGGCCGGGCGTGAGAATGTGGTCGTGTTCCCTGATCTCCTCCAGCGTGGCGGACTTGCAAAATCCCGGCTCGTCCTCATAGGGGGACGTGTCCGGCCCGCCGCACCAGGCGTGATATGCACCGGCGATCCGCGCGATGTCCTCGTCGGAAAACTCCTTCCGGGTCCGGTCGACCATATTCCCCGACTTGCGGGCGTCGATGAACAGCACTTCCCCGCGCCGGTCGCGGCAGTCCCCGCCGGGATTCTTGTTGCGCGTCAGGAACCAGAGGCACGCGGGAATCTGCGTCGAGTAGAAGAGCTGCCCCGGCAGCGCGATCATGCAGTCCACCGCGTCGCCCTCGACCAGGGCGTGGCGGATGCCGCCTTCGCCGGACTGTGCCGAAGACATGGAGCCGTTGGCGAGCACCACGCCCGCCGTCCCGTTCGGGGCGAGGTGATGATGGATGTGCTGGAGCCAGGCATAGTTGGCGTTGCCCGTCGGCGGAACGCCGAACTTCCAGCGGGCGTCCTCCCGCAGCCGGTCGCCGCCCCAATCGGAGACATTGAACGGCGGATTGGCGAGGATGAAGTCGGCCCTGAGGTCCGGCAGTTCGTCCTTGTGGAAACTGCCCTCGTTGTTCCAGCGGATGTCGGCATCGATGCCTCGGACGGCGAGGTTCATCCGGGCGAGACGCCAGGTCGTGTAGTTGCTCTCCTGCCCGTAGATCGCGATGTCGCCGATGCGCCCGCCATGCTCCTCGACGAATCTCTCGGACTGCACGAACATGCCGCCGGAGCCGCAGCACGGGTCGTAGACGCGGCCCTTGTAGGGCTCCAGCATCTCGACCAGCAGCCGGACGACGGAACGCGGCGTGTAGAACTCGCCGCCGCGCTTGCCCTCCGCTCCGGCGAAGCCGCCCAGGAAATACTCGTAGACCCGTCCGAGGATGTCGCGGGAGCGGTCGGCCTCCTCGGCCATGCCGATCCCGCTCACGAGATCGATCAGTTCGCCGAGCATCACCCTGTTGAGCGCCGGGCGGGCGTAGTCCTTGGGCAGGACCCCCTTGAGCGATGCGTTCCGGGCCTCGATCGCCAGCATGGCGTCATCGATGTCCTTGCCGATGGTCGACTGCCTGGCCCTCGCCTGCAGATGCGGCCAGCGGGCTGCCTTGGGGACCCAGAAGATGTTCTCGGCGAGATATTCCTCCGGATCCTCCGGGTCGGCCAGGTGTTCCTTGAGCAGGGCCGCCCGCTTCGCCTCGAAGGCGTCGGAGATGTACTTGAGGAAGATCAGCCCGAGGGCGACATGCTTGTAATCGGACGGCTCCATGTTGCCGCGCAGCTTGTCCGCCGCGGCCCAGAGCTGCGCCTCGAACCCGAGATTGGCACCGTTGCTGGTCGCTTGCCTCGCCATATAGTCTGAATCCTTGGCCGCCAACGCGGATACAGTTTGCCGACTCGGCTCTACGAATACCACTGCATACTTGGCCGACACGGTTCGGGTGGGGAAGGATCCCGTAGATCGCGGTGCCACCATTCCAGCGTCGCCGACGCTGCCCAACAGATCAATATGATAGCGCGTCACGGGGTACAGGATGCGCCGCCCGAGCGACAGGCACTGAGCTCGACTTTGTACAAAATTACCTCACGTCCATGTCCAGAAGATCTCGTTTTTGGCGATTTCGTCGAGGGCCTGTTCGAGCGGGAGCACGATACCCCCCATGTCTCCGACGTCCTGCCAGGACTGGCGCCAGGACCAGTAGCGCATCCTCATCTTGTTACCTGAGCCTTTCGGCTGGAGCCTTGCGATCGGTGCCTGCGTGGCTGTGAGATACAGATTGTAGCCGCCGCGCACCCTGGTGACCGTCACGCCCCCGCCATTCGATTTGTTGAACGCTTCGATGCGCGCCAGACAGGGGTCGGATACGGCCATGAAGCAGTGATATCGGATTGGATGGCTTCTGTCGCTGCAGCGATGCTGATTCACCCGGTCGCATGCGGGCGCCCTTGCATGCCGGATGCTTCTGGATTCGAAGGTCGTCATGACACATTTCGACGACCCTTCGAGCGCCATCGGCGATCCGGTTCCGCCGTTCCTGATCGACTGGCTGGAGCCCTTTCGAGGCGCCTTCTCATCCCCGACCTGGCGGCTGGTGGCGGTTCTGGTCATGGGAGCGTTGCTGGCGCCGGGCAAGAGAACCGTGTCGGCCTGCCTGCGGGTGACCGGGCGGGCGATGTGCGAGACATTCTCGTCCTACCATCAGGTTCTCAATCGCGCCCGCTGGGACCCGCGTGACCTTTCACGCCGGCTCGTGCTCGTGCTGGTGGCGCGGCTTGCCGGGCAGGGACCGATCATCATCGGGCTCGATGACACCATCGAGCGCCGCTGGGGCGCGCGTATCAAGGCGCGCGGCATCTATCGCGACCCGGTGCGTTCCAGCCATGGCCATTTCGTCAAGACCAGCGGGCTGCGCTGGCTCAGCTTCATGCTGCTTGTCCCGCTGCCCTGGTCGCCGGGCATCAGGGCCCTGCCCTTCCTGACCATCCTGGCCCCGTCCGAACGCTTCGCCGCCAGGCAAGGCCGGCGTCACAAGCAACTCACCGACTGGGCGCGACAGGGCATGCTTCAAATCCTTCGCTGGGTCCCGCAACGCGCGATCGTCTTCGTCGCCGACAGCAGTTTCGGAACCCACGAACTCGCCTGGCGCATCGGACAGCGCGCAACCCTCATCAGCAGGCTGAGGCTCGATGCCAACCTCTTCGCGCCCCGCCGCCGCGCGACCCGAACAAACGCGGTCGACCCCGGCAAAAGGGGCCGCCCCTGCCCAAGCTCCAGACCCGCCTTGACGACCCCGATGCCCGCTGGACAAGCATCACGCTTCCGCGCTGGTACGGAAGTCCGAAGGAAAAGACACTCCAGATCATCTCCGATACCGCGCTCTGGTATCGTCCCGGCACACCTCCCAAGGCCATCCGATGGGTGCTGGTGCGAGACCCGGAAGGCGAGCGGGACCCGCAGGCGTTCTTCTGCACCGACACCAACATGGAGCCGGCCAAGATCATCGCCACCTTCGTGCGGCGCTGGCAGGTCGAGGTCACCTTCCAGGAACTGCGCGCCCATCTCGGGCTCGAAACACAACGCCAGTGGTCACACGCGGCGATCGCACGAACCACCCCCGTCCTCTGCGGGCTCTACAGCCTCGTCTGCCTCTGGGCCACAGACGTGCTCTCGACAAACCACCTGTCCTACGCCGCCGCCTGGTACCAGAAAACCAGCGTCACATTCTCCGATGCAATCGCGGCCATACGATGCCAACTCTGGCTTGGAAACAATTTATCGCGCTCCCCGCCAAACCGGGAACCAAACATAATTCCGCCCGACAAGATAATGCGTATGCAGTACGCCCTCTGCTTCGCAGCATAATGCACAAAGTCGAGCTGAGAGCACGGTCAAAACCAGTCCAGGGCCGGGCGTCGGGTCGACGCGTCCGGGGCGCAGCCGGTTGACATCATCCGCCTGTTGCTGCTCACCGGCTGCCGCAAGGGTGAGATCGTCTGCCTTCACCGGGAAGAAGTGAAGGGCGACCGGCTCGAACTCGCCGATAGCAAGACCGGGCTGAAAACCGCCCTGCTGAATGCCGAGGGGCAGACGTAAAAGTCGCCGACTGAGCGGAAGACAGCGCTCTACTTACGCCAACTCCCTGACCATAGACCACGCCATATTCGTACGATCCGTGATCGAAGAGCCCGACGGCTCCGTGTTGAGTCCAGCAAACGGGCCCGCTCGCCGTCGACATACTCCGAATGACGACTTGGATCGATCCCCTCCAACCAAATCACCGCGTTATCCCGTATCACGTAGTGGCTGCCGCAGCCGGAATTGGCCCACACGGATCCACCCGTAGGACCGTCCAGCGAGACCGACTTCCCATCGAAGTGAACGTGCCATCGACTGGGGTGGAGGGACAGCACCGTCAGATCGCCGCATCCGCAAGGGCAGCGCAGGTTGACAGTCCGATGTTTGTGGCTGATCCAAAGCTCGCCGGTTTTGATTTGGTCGAACTTGGGCAGCACCTCTACGAAGACAGGGCAGAGTTTCACGGGCATTCTCACCGCGAGTCATTCGCTCTGACACTGACAATGCGCGGGGTTTCGAGTCGGAATTTATAGAGGAACGAAGCCGACTCCGACACATACTGCTCCGTGCGGCGCCGCCACTCCATCACGGCGAGCGACGCCGCCAACGCGTTCACTTCCGGTAACTGGACGTTGTGATAGCCGGGCACACTGCCCTCGATTCTAGCGTTCGGTATGGCCTCCTTCCATGCCTCAGACCCAGCGGCATAGGCGCTTGTCGTCACGGCGCCTCTAACAGCGCAGTCTTCCAGCGCTATGCTCACGCCCGAATCTATAAACGGAACCTTCGTCTCAGAGAGTGCGCAGTAGACGGCATCCTGACGCGACGAATCGCCGTTGGTCAGCTGGTCGATACACACGAATGCATAGTCGATGGGGTGTGCCGACAGAAACTTGCCGAAAATTGACGGACTGTCTACCCGGACAGCGTGCGCGTGGATGCCTTCCCGGAGAGGTGTATACTTGGAGAAGTAGTAGTCTACTTTGCGCAAATGTTCCTTTTTGCACGACTCAACCTCCTCGGCTGTAGGTGCACCGGGCGCACGCATCAAATTGTGCCAGTTAACGTCGTCTGAATCCAGTAGATGAATTTCCTTCACGGGTGTTTTTGCGACAAGATCGAGGACGTAGGCGCCTGTTCCGCCCAGACCAATGATCGCAATCCGTTGACTACGGATGCGATCCTGAACCGGCCTCAACGCCGCTCGTGCCTCGAACGTGTTGGGTATCTTGAAAGGCTCCTGCTTCGCTAGAGAAGCGGTTTCGTAGTAACCGGCCTCCGACACGGCCCCGACGATCTGCTTCGCGTAGCGGTGAATCAAGTCATCCACCGACCCATCCTCCTCCGGACTGCCTTGCCCACCTTTCTTGATGGAAATGATCGACCAAGTCTTTCCATCGCCGGCGATGTAGTTCTCGATCGGGGTTCCATCCGCGTGGTACACGCGCCCGTCGAGTTCTTCGTCAGTGATGATCCGCACCGCATGGATCGCGTCGCCTATCTGATCATTCGGCTTCCCGTTCGCGCGGTCGTACGACTTCTCTATAGTGCAAGTGCCAACGCCCCTGTCTGCAAGGAGACAAGGCACCCCCACGGCCCGGACGACATCGGAATCGACTCTGATGCTAAACCCGGCCTGCTCACCGAACGCTTTGAGGCGATTCCTACGAGACATGCTCGGGGTCGACCGAAAAGCTTGTGCCGTCCTTGACTTTAACATCCTTGCTCGGCAAGAGAACACCATCCTCGTCCTTGAAATCGTCTTTGTAGTCGATGCCGGGTGTACCGATGATGTGCTTGTTCTCTGCCTTGTGCAGCTTGTTCCAGATCTTTACGACCTCGGCATAGTTAACAATATGGCCGGGGACTTTGTACACTCGACCGCTCACGTAGATCTCCGTGTCGCCATTCATCGTTTTACTTCTCCGATTGTTGGAGGTTGAAGGGAATTCGAACCACTCGGCCCAATTGTACATCATGGCAACCCGATGTTCGTCGAAGCACGGGTGGGTCTTGGCGCTCCGCGCTTCCCGGCGCCATAATCTCCGACCTCAATCCGGGCTCGCACGGCATGATCTCCGTGTAACAGCAATGCGCCTCTGCCGTACGAACTCCGCCGCCCCTTCGGTCAGATCCAGGGTCCTCCGAAGGCCAACGAATCTCGTCACTGCATCGCCGCCCTCGATACCAGTGTATTGTTGGGCAGCCTGATGGCGCGACGGTCCGACCCACCTTGTCACAGGTGCCGCGGTGATCTATCGTGTATGCCCATGCAGTCCACGGGCAGATAGCCTTACGCGGTGCTGACGAGATCCATTGATGCATGCGTCTCACTGAGATTGTTGTCCGTACAGACAACATAAGCCACCGCGGCCGCATGTCAAGGGGAGAGCGATGTCGTTCGGCTACACGCTGAGGAGGTTCCGGGAAGCCCGTGGTCTGAGCTTACGCGAGTTCGGCAAGCTCTGCGGAATCGACCACGCGTACATCCACCGGCTCGAACGGGAGGAAAAGACGGCTCCCTCCGAGCAAGTGGTCGACACCTTCGTCCGCACCTTGAAGCTCAACTCTCGAAGGGCGCGCCTGCTGCGCCTGCTGGTCGGGAAGACGATCAACCGTACCCTCATCGACGTGTTCATCGAAGACGAGCAGCGACCGCTGGACCTACTAGAGCCTGCTCACCAGATGAGCTTCCGGGGAACGCGCCCTGAAGCCAAGGACGACTGGCGCCGGCATGTCGATCGTTTGGCTCGCCTGTTCGATGAAGACGACGAATGAATGGACGAGTTCCCGACGATTCTCAGTGCTCGCCAGTTCCTTCGGGACGCTGGCAACGACTCTGTGCCCGTCGACGTCGGGCGCTTGGCTGCGGCAGCCAACGCGAAGATCAAGGTCGCTTACGATCTCGCCGACGATGAATCTGGCCAGACCACCCGGTTCAAAGGAACACACGTCATCATCGTCAACGGCAATCACACGGAGGAGCGGCAGCGCTTCACCGTGCTTCATGAAATCGCCCACATCGTTCTTGGACTGCCTTCCCAGCACCACGGCTCGACGCTCAAGACCGACGTGCTTCTCCGGTACGGACGGCGACCCGAGGAAGAAGTGCTTTGTGATGTTTTCGCTGCCGAGTGCCTGCTTCCTTACCACCCGTTTGCCGAACAAGTCGCCGACTCGGAAATCTCCCTGAATGCCGTGAAGTCGCTTGCCCGAGAATACAAGGCATCATTGACCACGACGGGATCGAGATTCGCTCTGAATGCGAGAGAGCCCTGTGCGTTCGTCCTCAGCGAGAACGGGCGGATCCGTTATGTGTCCCGGTCGAAATACCTGAATGAGCTGAAGGGATGGATCAATTTCAACGCCTCTGTGCCGCAAGGCAGCGTCGCGCAGCGCCTGATCGAGGGTGGTCCGAAGATCGAGGATTACGACGAACTCCCAACAGATGTCTGGTTCGACGGAGGCGTCAGGAACCGACCATTGATTGCTGAGGAAGCCATCCTCCTGCGGGACTGGAATCAATGTCTTTCACTCATCTGGTTTGACGAGCGCCTGACACCAGTCCGGGAGCGCCGGGACGAGGATGAAAAGGTTGAGCCTTTGCTCCAACAGCTTGACGGTACACTACCGTGGCCATCCAGAAGTCGCCGTGGATAGGTGCGGCTTCTGGCGACATTTGACGGCGATTCCTGCGTGATTTGACGATACTTTTTGGCCATTGCGCTGTCTCTCCGGGGACTGTTGCCGGAGTTGTTCAGCTCTCCTCCGTGACGTTGTGGGCTAGCCAGAGGCCAGCCCAGTGCGAACGTAAGCGAACCCTGTTTGTCATGCAAAGGCGGTTGGGCGCGGTGGCGAGCTCTTCATGTCGAGTGATCCTCCGCCGAGATGCGCCGGTCTTTCTTCCATCACTCTCCGGTCGGCTTTTTCTTGCGTAGCGTAAATTTCATTCAGCCGCCGCTGCCGTTCCAGCAAGCTTCATTCCGCAACGATGACGAAAAGCAGCGAGGCGATTTCAAGCACGTCTCTCGGCCGGATGCCGTAGCGTTCGGCCACAAAGCGCAGGGCGGACGGAACGTGGCGCGACATCAACCGCTGCATCCTGGGTAAGGCCCAACGGCGGTCGATTTGCCTCTGGGTCGGGCGGCGTTGTCAGCGTGCCCCACTCGACGACGAGTGCCTTGCCCAAGTGATCTGCCCCCGTCGACTGGTCCAGGGTGAATATTAGGTCGTGTACCCATAAGGGGTTTCTTCTTCAGCGAAGCTGTGATTCAAGCTCCCAACTTCAGGGAGCGAGGACATGGGCCGGTACGATCTGACGGACTTCGAATGGCGGGTGATCAAGCCGTTGCTGCCGAACAAGACCCGTGGGGTGCCGCGGGTTGACGACCGGCGGGTGTTGAACGGCATTCTGTGGGTGCTTCGCGCGGGGGCGCCGGCGAGACCTGCCGGAGCACTACGGGCCTTATACGACCTGCTACAACCGGTTCAACCGCTGGCGCAAGAAGGGCATCTGGGATCAGTTGATGGATGCGGTGGTGGAGGCTCACGACGGCAATGTGCAGATGATCGACAGTTCGAGCGTCCGGGTTCACCAGCATGCGGCGGGATCAAAAAGGGGGTCCGGATCGTTGCATGGGCCGTTCTCGTGGCGGACTGACCACGAAGATCCACGCCGTGTCGGACGTGAGCGGCCTGCCGGTCCGCTATGACCTCAGCCCTGGCCAGGCGCACGACACCACGGCCGCCGGTGCCATGCTGGCGACCCTGCCGCCCGACAGTTTCCTCATCGCCGACAAGGCCTATGACGCCAAATGGATCCGTGACCTGATCGAGCAACACGATGCCGTCCCGATCATCCCCGACCGCGAAGGCGCGAAGACCAGGCACGCTTTCTCCAAACCCTTGTATAAATTGCGAAACCGGATCGAACGCGCCTTCAACAAACTCAAGCAGTTCCGCCGCATCGCCACCCGATACGAAAAGCTCGCGGCCAACTTCCTCGCCATGATCAAGATCGCTACTGTCAGGCTCTGGCTACGCGCTTATGAGTCCACGGCCTAGTCATCTGAATCTAAAGTTCGTGGCATAAGTTTTGTTCGACGCGGAGACAGAAGCGCTTGACGGCGGCGAGGATTTCGTCAGCTGATTTGGTCCATTTGAAGGGCTTGGGATTTTCGTTGTGGGTTTCGATGAAGGCCCGGATGTCGGTTTCGAGTTGCAGGGTCGAGCGGCCGCGTTGCAACTGCTTGCGGGTCAGTTCGGCGAACCAGCGCTCGACCTGGTTGAGCCACGAGGCGGATGTCGGCGTGAAGTGGACGTGCCAGTGCGGCCGCCGGGCCAGCCAGGCTTTGACCGCGGCGGTCTTGTGGGTGGCGTAGTTGTCCATGACGATGTGGATGTCGAGCCCGTCCGGGACATTGCGGTCGATCACCTTGAGGAAGTCGAGGAACTCCCTGGCCCGGTGGCGGCGATAGCACTTGGCGATCACCGCACCGGTGGCGATGTCCAGCGCCGCGAACAGCGAGGTCGTGCCGTTGCGCTTGTAATCGTGGGTGCGCCGCTCAGGGATGCCGGGCAGCATCGGCAGGACCGGCTGGGTGCGGTCGAGGGCCTGGATCCGGCTCTTTTCGTCGACGCAGAGCACCAGCGCGCGGTCCGGCGGCGAGAGGTAGAGGCCGACAATGTCGCGGACCTTGTCCACGAAGTGCGGATCGGCCGACAGCTTGAACGTCTCAGCCCGGTGCGGCTGCAGGCCGAAGGCGCCCCAGAGGCGCCAGATCGACGTGTGTGACAGCCCCGCCTCCTTCGCCATCGAGCGCAGCGACCAGTGGGTCGCGTCCGCAGGCGTCGAGGTGAGCGTGCGCTCGATCACTTCCGCCACTTTCTCGTCCGCGATGCTCCGCGGGCGCCCCGGACGGGGCTCGTCCGAAAGCCCCTCGATGCGGTTCTTGACGAAACGCCTGCGCCACTTGCCGACGGTGTGCTCATGCATGCCGAGTTCTGCGGCTACCGCCTTGTTGCCCAGCCCGTCAGCGCAACGCAGGATCATGCGGCAGCGATCCGACAGCGAGCGCGCCACACGGTGACGCCGAACCTGCGCTTCCAGAAACGACCGTTCCTCATCGCTCAAGACCAAGGCCGCCAGCGGCCGTCCCTTACCGCGCCCCATCAAGATGACCTCCTTTGTCTGACCCGGAAGACCATCTTACAATGAACTCTACTTCAGTGCCAGATGACTAGGTCCTGTGGACGGATTTGATCAGGATGAAGGCGGCGGTGAATGCGACGAAGAAACTGAAGTTTGTGGCCGTTTTTTCGCAACGCAAGGCGATGCGTTTGAAGCGTTTGATCTTGCCGACGGCCTGTTCGGCGCGGGCGCGGGGGCCGTAGAGCGCCCTTGCGAACCACTTCGGCCTGTTTTGATGTTCCTGATCGGCGATCTGGGAGGTGTGCGGATGGTAGTATGAGCTATTTCTTGCAATGAGTTGAGCGCAATCAGGCGCGCCGCGGCCATGTACATCCTGATCGGCACCGCTAGGCTCAACAAGGCCGATCCTCAGGCTTGGCTCGTCGATGTGCCCGCCCGCATCGCCGGAACGCCGCAGAGCCGGCTCGACGGGCCCTTTCCCTGGAACTGGCGGGACGACCGGCAACCCGATCAGGGCGCATGGCCAAAGACCCTGCCTGGCGCTCCCCGATCAGCTCGACGTCCGCGACAAACTCAGATCTCTATACCCTGCGGTCTTCGGCGGATGCTTGCATCCGATCGCTCCGGATCCCCGGTTCTGCCCCGAAGAGGAACCCCCTCCCCCTCTGGCGCAATTGGCTTTCCGGGACCCGGGAGCCCGGGCGTGGCAGCCGACACATCGCCGTGTTCCGCCTCGTCCGGCATTGGAGGCGCCTCCGCCCTGTATCCCATGGCGCGCGCGATGACGGCCGCGGCCTGCGCGGCGGCGTCCCGCAGCGCGCCGTCGTCGAGATGGGCGTAGATCGCGGTGGTCTCCCGCTTGCGGTGTCCGAGCAGCCGCCCGACGGTGGTGAGCCCGACGCCGTTCATGACGCCCTGCGAGGCCCAGGTGTGGCGGCAGTCGTGGATGCGAAGACCCGGAAGCCCCGCCTCGTCGCGTATGCCGACCCAGAAAGTATAGAGCCTTGCCGTCGTGAGGTTGTCGGGAAACACTCGCTCCCGGCCATCCGGTCGCGGCAGTTCCGCGATCAGCCTTGCCGCTTCCGGCCCCAGCCAGATGGTGCGCGGCCCGGTCTTGGAGTCTTCGATGCGCGCGCTCGCGCCGTCTCCGCCCAGCTCTCCGATCTCGTCCCACCTGAGGTTGATGACTTCGGAGAGCCGCGCCCCGGTGAGCGTCAACAGCCGGATGGCCGCCACCGGCCAGGGATGCTGTTCCCGGTGGCGGTCGAGCACCGCGCCGAGACGCTCCAGCTCTTCGCGGCTGAGATAGCGCGCGACAGGCTTGCGGGGGTTCTTCACGATGTTGGCGCAGGCGTCGGGGACATGCTCGCCGATGTCGCCCCACTGCCGGGCCGTCCCGAGCATGGCGCGGAGTATCTCGAAGGCGCGGTTGGCGGCGCCTGTCCGCGCTGGCGGCGTCGAACCATGCCGAGACCCGCGCATGGTCGATGGCGTCGAGCCGGAGCCTGCCGAAATGCGGCATCAGGCGGTTCTTCAGGTAGATGTCGAAGGTCTCGAGCGAGGACGGCTTCCAGCGGTGTTTCCGCCGCGAGCGGTAACGGGCGGCGAAGTCCCGGAACAGCGGCGCCTTCTCCTTGCGCGGCGGCGTCACGTCCTCGCCGCCCCACAGGCGGGCGAGCACGGCCGCGCCTTCCCGGCGGGCCGCGTCGAGAGGCAGTTCGGGGAAGCGCCCGAGGGTGATCTTGCGCATGCGTCCCCGGACGCGGGTCTGGACGATCCAGGACCGGACGCCGGAGGGCTGTATCCGCACCCCGAAATGCGCCAGCAGATTGTCCCACAGGGTGTATTCCCGTTCCGCCGGCTTGGCGACGGCCTTCACGGTGAGCCGGTGCCTGCGGCCGCTCATCGCCCGCTCTCCTTCCCGGTCATGGCCTCGTGGACGATGCCGGAGATGCGCCCGGCCGCCTCGCGGACATGCTCGTCGGCGAGATGGGCGTAGCGTTCGGTGGAGGCGGTATCGGCATGGCCGAGCAGGCGGCCGACGGTGTAGAGGTCGAGGCCGCTCATCACGGCATGGGAGGCGAAGGTATGTCGGCAGTCGTGGATGCGCACATCGTCCAGCCCGGCGAGACCGCGCAGCTTCTGCCAGCGCAGGCCGAGGTCGGTCATCGGGCCGTCGCCCTTCCCGTTCGGGAAGACGAAGCGTCCCTCGCGCGGCAGGCCAGTCAGGACGGCCCGCGGGGGAAGCTGGAGCGCCCGGTCTTGGAGTCCGGCAACACCGCGCGGGTGTCCCGTATCCAGTCCCATTGCAGGCCGGCGATCTCGGACGACCGGGCGCCGGTGAACAGCAGCAGGCGGCCTGCCGGTCCTCGGCATGGTCGAGGACGAAGCCGAGGCGCTTCAACTCGTCCAGGGACAGGAACCGCTCGCGCGGCGCCGTCCTGTAGCGCCGCATGTTGCGGCAGGGGTTGGAGCCCTGCGGGCGAAGGTCCCATAGCTCCGCCTGGCGCATCATCACCGAGAGCACCGGCAGGGTCCGGTTGGCGCTGCCGGGGGTTCCGCTGAGGGAATCGAACCAGCGCCGCACATCGGCGCGGTCGATCTTCGCGACGGGCATCGCGCCGAAGAAGGGCACGAGGCGGCGCTCGATCAGATGGGCGTTGGCCTTCCTCGTGGAGGGTTTCCAGCGCCGCCCCTGGCGGCGCATGAAGTCGGCCGCGAAGTCGGCGAACAGCGGCCCGGTCTCGCGGTCGGCCCCGGCTTCGGCGATGGCGGCAAGGGCCTTCTCCCTCGCCTCGGCGGCGGTCATGTCGTCGGTCGTGCCGAGGATCGCCCTGGGCGCGCCGAACTGGCGTGAGGTCCAGACGAAGAAGGTCTTCGTCCCGGCGACGGTGAAGCCGAAGGCGGGCAGGTCCCTGACGGTCAGGCCGTATCCGGGTTTCTTCTCCCTGAAGGTGCGGCGGACCGTCCGCTCGTTGATGGGGGCATGGATGCGCGTGTCTCCGTTGTCTGTTCCCTCGGGCGCCGTCCGTCCCGGGGGAACGGAACGGCGCTCCTGAACGGACAACGCGACCCGCGCGCGAAACCGCGGTCAGAGGCCGGGCCAGGCCCAACCGTCTGTCACGCAACGGAAAACTGCCGACCGATGCAGGCCGGCCGGGCCTCGCTCCCTGCATCAAGGATGCGTCTGGTGTGAGAACCGAGGCCGCCCCGGGCGGTCCGAAGCGGCCTGATTTGCTGCATTGACGGTGGGGGGATCGACGCCGGCGAGAGCGGCGGAGGGAAGCCGCCGCGGCGTGTGAGCGGCGAGCTGTGCGGCCGGAGGTGCAGGCAGTGGTGCGCAGCACGCTGCCGAAGGCTCGGGCGGTCATGTCCGCACTTTTGCGGACAGCGTTGCACGGCGTGGTGCGGAGCGCGGTGTGCGGCGGAGCCGTCACCGGCGAGGCACGGAATGCAGCGGCGGCGAGCCGGGGCGGTGCCCGCAGCCGGCGCAGCCGGCCAGGGCGAGCGGGGCGCGTTCGCCGACGAGCGCGGTGCGCAGCGCCGGCGCGAGGAGACCGTTGCGGTCAGGCGGGCGGTGTGCGCATACGAAAACGGGCCACGCCGCCGCCGGAGCGACGACATGGCCCGTCGAGGTGCTGCGGTCAGGCGGCGCAGCGCTGCACGGGGATGCCGAGGCTGCGGGCCTTGTCGACGAGGTTGTCGGTGATGCCGGAGCCGGGGAAGGCGATGACGCCCTTCGGCAGGAGGTTGAGCAGTTCGTCGTTGCGGCGGAACGGGGCGGCGCGACCGTGCCTGTCCCAGTCGGGCTTGCAGACGACCTGGTGGACGCCGTTGCGCTCGGCCCAGCTTGCGGCGATCTTCTCGACGCCGGGGCCGCCGCCGTGGACGAGGACGAGGTCGGCATACTTGGCGCGGACCTTGTCGAGGCGCTTGATGACCGCCGCCGGGTTTGCGATGTCCTTTCCGCCGGCGATGGCGACGAGGGTGCCCTGCGGCAGGTGGGCCTGTGTCTTGCGGTCCTTGCGGGCGCGGACGAAGTCGCGGGCGTCGATGGCTGCGGAGGTCAGATGTCCGGTCTGGCTGGCGTGGCTGCCGCGCCGGGGCCGCCAAGTGTCGCCGGTGTCTGCGCGGTAGGCTTCGGCGGCCTCGTTGCGCAAGGTCTCGAAGGCGTCGCGGCGTGCGGTGAGGCACTGTGCGCGGTGAGTTCCAGTTCGAGGGACCTGATCTCGGAGCCGTCCTGTGTGCGCTGGAGGTCCTGGAGTTCGGGGGTGAGCCTGTCGACGCTGCGGTCGAGGCGCTGCGTCTGGGCGTGGAGCATGTTGACGAAGCCCCAGAGCAGGCTCTCGCGTTCGTCTGCCATCTGGTAGCCATCGGGCGCGACGCCCTGGCTGAGGATGCGGAAGGCTTCGTTGACGGCGGCGATGGCATCGTCCTCGTCCCAGACGTCGCGGGTGTCGAACTCGTCGCGCTCGGGGGTTGCGCCGAAGAGTGCGGCGTTGTCGCAGACGATCGCGGTTGCGGACTGCGCTGCGGTTTCGGTGGTATCGGTATGGAAGGTCATGTCGTTTTCCTTTCGGTTTCACGTTCGGGGCCGATCCCCGTTGTGATGTCCTGTCGGGGCACGCGCGCGCAGCAGAAGCACCCGGGCGTAGAAGCTCTTGGGCGGAGTGGTGCGGAAAGTCGGCGATGGTGCGGAAGATCGCCCTGCGATCTTCACGGTCGTCGACTTTCACGGTCCGCCCGTAGAGCTTCTTGCCCGGGCCGCAGGGAGCGGAGCGACCGGAGGACCCCGCAGGGGTTGCTGTCGCGAGCACGTGTGACACGATTGGAGATCACAGCGGGGTGGCGTATTTCTCTCCCCCTGCACGGACCCCATCGGCGGTTCGGCCGGCACGGCGCCGGGGCGGAGGGTGCCGCCGCCCGCCCTTGAGTCAGCCCCACAGGAGATGGGAGTGGACCCGCTGCCGGGCGGTCTCGCGGATGCGGGCGCGGTCGTGGAGATACACCGGCCCGCGCGGGTCCTCGTCGAGATGTATGGCGAACACCCTGCGCCCCGGCCGGGTGCTGTCGTCGAAGGCGTGGACATCTCCGACATGGTCGCCGTCCCGGTAGATGCGGGATTCGTCGGGGGCGATGCGGCGGAAGGAGATGGTGCTCATGACGCGCCTCCTTCCGTCCGGCCGGTGTTGCGCTGCGCCAGCTGCCCGGATGCCCATTCTGCGGCCCGGGCGAGGACATCGCCGTGGCAGGGCAGCGGCTCGCACCAGCAGGCGAGCCAGCAGCCGTCCAGTTCGGCCAGCTCTTCGAGGGTAATCTCGCCCGCGCGGATGCGACGCCAGAGGTCGGCGCGGTAGCGGGTGATCGCCTGCGCGCGGTCCTGGCCGATGCGGAACGGATTGCCCCATTTGGTGCGGCGGTCGATCAGCACGGTGTTGTCGACGACATGCGCGTATTCGAACTCTTCGCGCAGCCGGGTCTCGGTCTTCAGGTTGACGACGGCTTTCATGGACTCCCTCCACTCTTCAGGTCGGCTTACCCGACCCTCCGCTCTCCTCTTCCTCCCCCGGACCGGGAGCCCGCGCCGGCCTGCGGGCCGGTGGCGCAGGAGGGGGTGCGGAACAGCGGCGCGAAGCGGGCGCGGAGCGTTGCCGGGCCGAGGGCGACGAGGTCGTCGTTGAAGTCGTTGCCGGCGGGCAGGATCACCGTGGCGGCGACGCCGGCCCGCGCGCAGCGCCGGGCGAGGCGTTCGGCCGCGAGCGCGCCGTGCCCGTCATTGTCCTGCGCGATGACCAGCCGCGCGAGGCCGGGCGGCGGCGCGAACGCGCCGAGGCTCCCGGCGGAGAGCGCGGCGGCGGCCGTGATCTCGGGCACGGCGGCGACCAGCGAGAGTACCGTCTCGATGCCCTCGCCGACGACGAGCGGTGCGTGACCGGCAGGCGCGCCGAAGCGCACCGCGAGGCCGTGGATGCGTCCGAGCGCCTTGCGCGGCGACGGCCGCCTTGGCGGGCGCGCGGGGATCGAGCCAGGTGCGCTGCACGCCGAGGACGGCGCCGTCGTCGCCGGTGACGGCGGCGACCAGCGCCGGGAAGCAGCGCACCGCCGGGCCTTCGCGGTAGCGAAGCTCCGGGTGATAGCGCAGCGCCGCGAAACGGCAGCGCGCGAGGCCCCGGGCGTGGAGATAACGCTCGGCATGGGTGGCGTCGATGGCGCGGCAGCGCCGCCACAGGCGGCGGGCAGCCTCTGTCGCGTCCCAGGGTGCGTCCGGGGTTCCCGGATACCCGGAACAGGTCCGGGCACTGTCCGGGGCAGGCTCCAGGGCGAGGAAGGCGCGCGCCTCGTCGAGCGCCGCGCGCAGCGTCGGCGCGCCCGAGCGGTAGCGGACCAGATCGAGCAGGTCGCCGTGCGTGCCCCGGGCCGCATCGGTCCACTTCCCCGGCGTGCCGGGTCCTGGAGGGACATCCCGAACGCCGGTTCCGGGAAGAGGCTTGCGAAGCCGTGCACCGGACAGGCCGCGCCCCTGTCGGGGCAGCGGATGGCGCGCTCGTCCTCGGCGGTCTCGCGGACGGTGCGACGGTCGACGCCGAGTTCGGCGAGCAGGTCGCAGCCGAGCGGAAGGTCGAGGGATGTATCGGGATGAAACATGGGCGGGAACTCCTCTGCCGGTGTCCGATCCGGCATCGGCGCGGGGAGTTTCTCTCCTCCGCCCTGCCGGACACTCGCCCGGCAGGCGCCTCACTCCTCTCTACGCGGGGGGACGGCGCGGCGGATCGCGGCCAGGCGCTCGCAGACGGCGCGCGGCGGCATCGACCCCAGGTTCAGCACCGGGATGCCGCGGGTCCGGGCGATGCGGATGGCCATGCCCGTGCCGCCGATTGACGCGCCGCGTTCGCTCCAGCACATGACCGCATCGACCGGGCGCTCCAGGGTCCCGCCGAGCACCACCGCCGCGTTCCGGGCATGCAGCTTGCGCACGGCCGGCGAACAGTGCTCCCAGGCCGGATGCAGGGGCGCCGCGATCTCCAGGCTTGCCGCCATCGCCGCCGGAGACAGGGTCCGGCAGTCGGCGCCGCGATGCCCGTTATAGCCCCGCCACGGCAGCCAGATCGTCCGCTGCTCTGCTGACGCTCCCGCCGCAAACGCCGCATCGGCGCCGCCCGCTCCGCCGCTCGACAGATGCCAGCCGGTCCGAGCCAGCCATCCCGCCATCGTGGTCATGTCGGCCAGCATCCCCGTCGGCGTCGCCCGCGCCCCGATCCCCGCATAGGTCAATGTCGTCATGGTCCGATCTCCCCGGTTGCGTCCGCCGCGACTCCCTCCCGGTCAACGGCTTCGCTCCCGAACCGCCTTTCTCCACCTCTGCGGCGCGAACGGGTCGGCCTCGCCTGCATTGCCGCGCTGCCCGGGGCATCGGTGCGCATGAACGGGCGGGGATCGATGGCGCGGCGCGGCGCGGGTGACGACAGACGGCGGCGGGCCGGCAGCGGAGCATGGCCGCCATGTGCGAGCCCCCATGGGTCGCCGGACAGCACGGGCCGGCGGCGCAGCAGGAAGACGAACACGGTCGGGCCGCCTGTTCCGTCCGGCGAAGGCGACATGGCGAAGGCAACGATCGGAGGGCGGTTCAGCCTCAGTGCCACGGCTCGCTGTCGGGATCGCCGTCCTCGGCGCGCATGGAGGCGGCAACCATGGCGGTCCAGGCTTCGCGGTCGTAACCGAGCCTTCGGTTCAGTTTGTCGCAGCTATGGAAAGCTTTCCATAGCTGCGATTATGGTGACAACAAGACTATGGTGAGTTGCAGAGATAAAGCCTTGAAATAAAGAGCGAGTCGCTCCGGATCGCTTTCCATAGTATCAGCATTCTCCTCGCGTCAACCCAATTGCGAAGGAGAATGAAAATGCGATCAATAAGCGAACCAGGGTGTTCATGGCACGTCATCAACGACCTGCATGCCGGGTTGTTGTCGGAGTTTCACATTTATCTGCAACAAGCAGGTAATTCTGAGAACTCCATCCGGTTTTATCTCGGTACAGCAAGGCATTTCCTAGCTTGGCTGAAGGCGGACGGGACCACGCTGGAAACCATTGATAATTCAGTTCTGTTAGCTTTCCGGGACCATGATTGCGACTGTTTCGTGTCGACGCAAGGGTTTCCATGGCCGAAGCGGGAACCCGGGCTTGGCAAGACAAGCATGTTGCAGGCTATCCGCTTTGTGAATTTCCTGGAAAGCAGCGGCAGAACCTGGCATCCCGGCGAGATTCGAATTGGCATTCAATACCTTGAAGATTATAGCGAACAATGTTCGGAACTGGGGTATCGAGAAAGGACCCTTCGTGACTTGAAGTTTTACATCCGCCACTTTCTGGTGTGGCTCTACCGAACAAGAACTTCGATAAAGTCGATCAACTCGAACATTATAGAGTCGTTTCTCAGTCACGACTGCTTGTGCCACAACTACGCTTTAACCCCCAACAAGCTCAGAAGGGCCAAGACCTGCGAATCGACTGTCAAGGACTTTGCAAATTACCTCGCCGAGCAGGGTGTCGCATCAGCGGCCGCTGCGAAATCACAGCAAGGAAGACCTCGAAAACTGGAGGGGTTTTGCGTCTGGCTTGAACAGCATCGCGGCATATCAACATCGACCATCGAGGTACATGATCACTATGCGTCGATTGTTGTCGGCAATCTTGGAACCGACACGAACCAGTACGATGCCGCTTTGGTCCGTCAAGTTCTGCTCCGCGAATTTGCCAGTAGCGGCTTGGGCCGTGCGAAGGCCATGACTTGTTCCACACGCATGTACCTGCGCTTTCTCGCGTCGACCGGTGCGTGTTCTCCTGGCCTCGTCAACTCAGTTCCATCCCCAGCGTTTTGGCGGCTCTCGACGCTGCCGCGTTACATACCCATGGAAGATGTCGAACAGATGATCGCATCCTGCGATGTGAACACGCCTGGAGGCGTGCGTGATCGCGCCATCCTGCTTCTACTTGCGAGGTTGGGTCTGCGTGCTGGAGATATCTGCGAACTTGGGCCCTCGGACATCGATTGGGTCAACGCCGAAATCCATGTCTGCGGCAAGACGAGGCGGTCTGTGGCATTGCCGCTCCCACAAGACGTTGGCGATGCGGTGTTGCATTACATTCGCACAGCTCGTCCGACCGCCGCGACATCAAAGCTGTTTCTGTGCCTGAATGCGCCACATCGGCCTTTCGCCGATTCCAGCGCTGTGTCGATGATAGTCGCGGCCGCCCTCAAGCGCGCAGGTATAAATAGGCCACGCGGTCGAGGTGCCCATCTTCTGCGCCATTCTCTGGCCACAGACATGCTCCGCTCCGGTGCATCGATGGATACCATAGGAGCGTTGCTTCGGCACAAGTCTCGGGAAACCACCGCGATCTACGCCAAAGTCGACGTTCCCATGCTCGAAAGTGTGGCTCAGCCGTGGGTCGGAGGCGACCGATGACCATGACTTATCACGTCGAGCGCTACGTCGCTCTCAAACGCCATCTTGGCTTCAAGTTCGTCGGGCAGGGACGAATCCTGGGGACCTACGCCAAGCATGCGGACGATCACGGCGATGAGTTCATTCTTTGCAACCGGATGATCGAAGCGGCGACCGGAACCGCGAAACTTCCGACCATAAGGACGAGGCTCGCGTTTCTCCGGAATTTTGCCTTGTGGCTCCACTCAGAAGACGAACGCCACGAAGTCTTGCCCCGGAATGTGCTTGGCCAGCCGGAAACACGACGGCGAACGCCATGCCTGATGACGCCGGAGGAAATCCGGAAAGTGATGAACGCGGCACTGGACTTGCCGCCTGCGGGTTCAATTACGCCGCACAGCATTTACTACATGATCGGACTCGCCGCGGCCACGGGAATGCGAGCAAGCGAGGTCGTTTTGCTGACGATATCGGACCTCACCCCCGACGGTGTTGTTATCCAGGAGACAAAGTTCAAGAAATCAAGGCTCGTTCCCTTGCACCTTACCGTTCGCAGAGCTCTCGAACGGTATCTGGAGATCCGGAGGCAGAACGGAGCTGTCCACGACCGCCTGTTCGTTCTATCGAACGGCAATCCGGTTCAACCCGGGTACCTGTCCCAGAAGTTCACCGAACTGGCGATAAAGACAGGAATCAAAAAGGGGCCGGGCGAGGGACCCAGCTTTCACAGTTTGCGCCATACCTTCGCGGTCAGATCTCTGGAAACGGCCGATACGACCGATCACGCAGACATTAGTCGGCACATCGTGGCTTTGACTACCTATCTCGGCCACGCTCACATGTCGAGCACCTACTGGTACCTGGAGGCCACTCCGACTCTGCTCCAGTCAATCTCCGACGCTGTCGAGAACGCACATGTGAAAGGGGTATCGCGATGACGGACCTTGCCCCTTACATCTCTATGTTCCTGCAGCAGCATCTGCCGCGTGACCGAAACGTCAGCCGCCATACAATCGCGAGTTACGCATACACCTTCGAGTTACTTGTCGACTTCGCCGCGGACAGGTTGGGAATCTGGCCGTCCGAAATGGCGATCGAGCAGATTACGGTAGAACTGGTTCTCGACTTCCTCGATAGTCTTGAAAAAGAGCGTCAGAATACGGTCCGGACCCGTAATCTCAGGCTTGCGGCGATCAAGTCGTTCTTCCGGTATCTGGAGTTCAAGGTCCCCGCATGCCTGCATCTGGCGCAACGCGTTCATGCGATCCCCATAAAGAGCTTCGACCAAGCCTTGGTCGATTACCTCGAACGCGATGAGCTGCAAGCGGTACTGGATGCTCCGGACCCGACGACCGTGAATGGCGTACGGGATCGAGCAATGCTGCACTTGACCTACGCCGCGGGCTTGCGGGTCTCCGAACTCATCGGGCTCAAGTGCAACGATATAGCTCCCAATCCGGGGTGGGTTCATGTGATGGGAAAGGGCGACCGCAAATTGCCGGTAAGGAAGGAGACGCGCTCGCTCTTGGAGGACTGGCTGGCTGTACGGCCGGACTGTATCAGTGACCATCTCTTCCTGAACGCTCGGGGGCGGGCGATGACCCGACATGGGTTCGCGCACCGATTGGCTATCCATGTCGCTGCAGCAAAGCAGATAGTGCCGTCGATTGCAGAAAAGCGGGTCAGTCCGCATGTCATTCGACATTCCTGCGCGATCCATACCTTGGAAGTGGTCAGAGATCCGCGAAAGGTGTCGTTGTGGCTAGGTCATGCAAGTGTGCAGTCCACCGAAATCTATCTGCGCGCCGAACCGATCCAGAAACTCGAAATGCTGGGCGAAATGGTTCCGCCACATATCAGGAAAGGCAGATTCAATAATGTGCCAGACCACTTGATCGCAATGTTCCGTGATCTCAAGAGGGTCTAACGCTATGGAGATAGTTAAGGCCCTGAAATCCAATGATCACAGGGCCTTATCTCTGCAACTCACCATAGTCTTGTTGTCACCATAATCGCAGATGTTCAGGGCATCGTCGAGGTCGAGGGCGATGAGCGCGGTGGGGACATGCCCGGCGAGGCCTTCGATGACGATCCTGATCTGCTGGGCATCGACTTCGACGTCCCAGGCGGGGCAGAAACAGAAGTTCGGATTGTCCGGCAGGGTCTGCGCGGTCATGGCGTCGGTCTCCTTGTCGGGTCGCCCGGCCGGCATCATGGATTCTGGCGGGCGGCGGCGCGAGCCTGTCTTCGGGTGGGTTCGCAGACGGTACCGGCCCCTCGATCTCGACCCGGTCGGCGCCCATCAGGCGGCGGCGGGCGAGCCGCCAGCCATTGGCGAGCGGGTTGCCGCGTTCCATCACCGCTTCGAAGGCTTCCGCGCCGGTCATGGCGGGGCCGCCGTCAAGGCCGAAGCCGGCGCGCACGGCGCGCACCTGCTCCGCGTCGAGCACGCGCCCGATGAGGACCATGCCGTCGTCCGAGGTGAGCCGGCGGACGCGCATGTTCTCGGCCGGGAGGCGGTCCCAGACGGGCATCAGCAGGCCGGTGGCGAGCCAAAAGCAGGACTCGCGGTGGGACGGCAGGCCGGCGGTCTCGGCGTCCCAGAGCATGCGCCAGTGCCGTTCGTCGGCATGGCTCCAGTTGGAAGCGGCGAACTCGGCCCGGGCCATGCGGTCCCGGGCGGTGGGGCGGAGCAGTTGCACGCGTTCCTGCACCCCGCCGTCGTCGAGCATGCGCGACGGGGCGGGCAGCAGGACGGCGGCGCGCTTCGAGCGCGCGTTGACCGCCAGACGGGGCTTCCCGTCCGGCCCCGGATCGCGGCTTCCGATCTCCAGCGCGGCATCGGCCGTGAGCGGCGCCAGCCTGTCGCGGCGGACGATCCCGACCAGTTCGGTTGCGGCCCCGGCGCCGGGATGCTCATGGAGCGTCTCCCTGCCGGCGACGGCGAGCGAGTCGGCGGTGACGGTCTCGACCCCCCGCTCGTAGCTGCCGGCCTCGATCGCCTGCTCGATATTGGCGGCGATGCGCTCCTCCAGCGCGGCGATGAGCCGGTTCTGCTCGGCGATGGGGAGCGCCAGCAGCCGGTTGAGGAACTTCGGCATCGGCGGCAGGTCGTCCTTCAGCCCGCCCTCGTGGACGATCCTGAGGCCGGTCGACTCCTGGAACCGTTCCGTGTTCCAGCCCTTGATGGCGCCGCGCCAGAGCGCGCCGTAGAACTGCCTGAGCGCCGCCTTCGCGTAGGCGCTCTCCAGGTTGTCGCTCTCGCGGAACAGCGCGGCGTCGCCCATGGCGGTCTGGCTGTCGCGCTGGCCGCGGGTGATGGCGCCCAGGCTGTCGAGCCGCCAGGCGATGGTGGCGATGAAGCGGCGCTCGCCCTTCACGTCCGTGGTGACGGGCCGGAAGAGCGGCGCGCTGGCCTGGTGCGTCCTGTGGGTGCGGCCCAGCCCCTGGATGGCCTGGTCGGCCCGCCAGCCGGGCTCCAGCAGGTAGTGGATGCGCCGCTCCGTGTTCCCGCAGGAGAGGTCGGCGTGGTAGCTGCGCCCGGTGCCGCCGGCCATGGAGAACACCAGGATGCGCTTGGTTCCGTCCATGAAGGCGGCAGTCTCGGCGAGGTTGGCGGAGGCGGGCCGCGAGCGCAGCGCGAGGCGTTCGCCCCTTGCGTCCACAATGCGCAGCACCCGCCGCGACCGGCCGGTGACCTCAGCGCCGGCCTCGTGCCCGAAATGCTGCACGATCCGGTCCAGCGCCGTCGGCACCGGCGGGAGCGCGGCGAGCTTCCCGATCAGCGCGTCGCGCCGCTCCTCGGCTTCCCTGCAGGCGATCGTGTTGCCGTCGGCGTCCCTGGCGGGGCGGCTGAGCAGCTTGCCGCCGTCGTCGGTGAAGGGCTCCTGCAACTGCACCGGGAAGGCGTGCATCAGGCAGGACAGGATGGCGTCCCGGGGCGTGAGGTCGATGTTGAGATCGTCCCACTCCGAGGCCGGGACCTCGGCGATGCGCCGCTCCATGAGCGCCTCGCCGGTCGAGACCAGCTGGACCACGGCCGACCGGCCGGCTTCGAGGTCGGCCTCGATGGCGCGGATCAGGCTCGGACACTTCATGCCGGTGAGCAGATGGCCGAAGAAGCGCTGCTTCGTGCCCTCGAAGGCGCTCAGTGCTGCCGCTTTTGCGCTCCTGTTGAGCGTGTCCTCGCCCCGGACGATGCCGGTGGCCTTCAGCGCCTCCCCGATATTGTGGTGGATCACCTTGAAGGCGCCGGCATAGGCGTCGTAGATGCGGCGCTGCTCGGGTGTGAGCGGGTGTTCGAGGATATCGACCTCGACGCCGTCATAGGCGAGCGCGCGCGCCTGGTAGAGGCCGAGCGCCTTCAGGTCCCTGGCGACGACCTCCATCGCGGCGACGCCGCCGGCTTCCATGGCGGAGATGAACTCGACGCGCTTCTCGAACGGCGTCTCGCCGGCGCCCCAGAGGCCGAGCCGTCCGGCATAGGCCAGGCCCGGCAGCGTGGTGGCGCCGGTCGCGGACACATAGGCGATGCGGGCGTCGGGCAATGCGTTCTGGAGCCTGAGCCCGGCCTTTCCCTGCTGCGACGGCTTGGTGTCGCCGCGTTCGCTCTTCGAGCCGGCGGCGTTGGCCATGGCGTGGGCCTCGTCGAAGACGATGACCCCGTCGAAGGCGTGGCGGTCCTCCTCGTCCAATGAGCCGGCGAGCCATTCGACGATCTGTTCCAGCCGCGACGGCCTGCCTTGGCGGGACGGCGAGCGCAGCGTGGCGTAGGTGGCGAACAGGATGCCCTCGTCGAGGGGGATCTCCCTCCCCTGGCGAAAGGCGCCGAGCGGGATGACGTCGCTTTCCAGCCCGCCGAGCGCGGTCCAGTCGCGCCTTGCGTCCTCCAGCAGCTTGTCGGACTGCGACAGCCAGAGGGCGCGCTTCCGGCCCCTCAGCCGGTTGTCGAGGATGACGGCGGCGACCTGCCGGCCCTTGCCGCAGCCGGTGCCGTCGCCCAGCATCCAGCCCCGGCGGAAACGCACCGGCAGGGTCTCGTCCCCGGATCGAGTCCGGGGCAGGCTGTCCCGGGTGGCCGGAGACGTGCCGGGTTCTTCAACTTCGCCGTCCTGCGGGCAGCGGTGGACGGTCTCCCAGCCGGAGCCGATACGGTACTGCGCTGCCAGATGGCGGGAATGGGCCTCGCCCGCCAGCACGACGCTCTCCAGCTGGGCGTCGGACAGGAGGCCGTCGGTAACCACGCGCTCCGGCAGCATGGGCCGGTATGCCGGCGCCGGATGGGGCACGGCGGCCATGGCGGCGGACTGCACCAGCGGCGTCGGATGCTCGACCGCCCCCGGCACCCGCACCGCGCCGGGCCGCCAGGGTGCCCAGGGGCCGGTGTCGGCGGCGGGACGGGTATCCTGTTCGGCGGGTTCGACCGGCTCGGTCTCGACGACCAGCTCCGTAACCGGCCCCCGGTCATGGGCCTGCTGCGTCTCGGGCGTCGATGCGGATTTCGGACCCCGCAGCTTCGCGGGCGGCGGCGCGACGGCTGCGCCGAACAGGTCGCGGGCGGGTCCGGCGGGAACGGATGCGATGGGCTGGCGCTTCGGCACGCGCGCGATGACGGCATCGAGCAGCCCGGCAGCGGTCGCGGCGCGGGCGGTCGTGTCCAGCTCGACTTCAGGTCCGGCGCCGCGCTCCAGCACGGTGAGGCGGGTGTCGAATCCGGTGCCGCGCCTGGCATAGGCGCGGCCGTCGAGCGCCATGGTGAAGATGCAGCGGGCGTCGTCGATCGAGCCGAAGGCATCGCGCCATGCGGTGTCGCCGGGCGCGCAATGGGCCGAGGTGACCGCGACCAGCCGCCCGCCGGGCGGCAGCATCGAGGCGGCCGAGCGGACATGGCGCAGATCGGCGCCGCGGGCGGTGCGGTCGACGCCGGGCGTCGCCGAGAAGGGCGGGTTCATCAGCACCACGGTGGGACGGACATCGCGCAGCCGGTCGGCGATGGTCTCGGCGTCGAACGCGGTGACGGCGGCCCCGGGGAAGAGCCGCGTCAGCAACCCCGCCCGCGTGGGCGCGTATTCATTGAGATGGAGCGCGTCTGCCGCCCGGTCGCCGAGCGCGCACTGCGCCATCACCGCCAGCATGCCGGTGCCGGCGGACGGCTCCAGCACGACATCGCCCGGCCGGATCGCGGCGGCCTGGAGGACAGCATAGGCGAGCGGCAGCGGGGTCGAGAACTGCTGGAGCCGGACCTGTTCCTCCGAGCGCCTGGTGTGCGAGGGTTCCAGCGCGGCGAGCACTTCCAGCATCGCCAGCATGCGGCGGGGTCCGCCGGCACCCGCATTGCGGCGCATGGCCCGGGCGTAGCGCTGCATGAAGATCACCACGGCCGCTTCGGCGGCTTCATAGGCGTCCTTCCAGACCCAGCCGCCCTCGGCGTCGGTGGCGCCGAAGGCCTCCGTCATGGCGGCGCGCAGCGTCGCGGCGTCGAGCGGCCGTCCGGCCTCCAGCGCCGGCAGCAGGGTTCGGGCGGCGGCGATCAGGGCGTCGCCCGCGGCCGGGCGGGCCGGGGATGCGGGCGGGTTGGTGGCGAGCGCGGGAAGGGGCGGACGCGCGTCCGGCGCCTGCGGGGCGTCTAGCATGGACAGTCTCCGTGCTGGAAGGCGGGAAGCGGGCCGGCGGCGCAAGTCCTCCCGCGCCGCCCGGCGGACCGCCCCCGGACGGCTGGCCGGACTCCCGCCGGCGGGACGCACGGAGACGCGAAGATGGAGGGAATTGGCCGGAACGGCCGGTCCGCCCGGGCCGTGTCAGTGGGGCTGCGGAGGGCGCTCAGGCATGAAGACGGATAAGTACGGCCGCGGCAAAATCGGCCGCAGCGTTGCCGATAGCAGCCGGAATTCTCGAATCGTATTCAGGCGATGATTGAGCCGATGAACGAAAGATACGGCCGCGCGGTCTCGTGGGAGGATTTGATGTTCACCGTCGAAACAGCGCAAGGCGAGCAAGCGATGGGCGGGAAGGCGCCTGGCGGGCGATCAAGACCGCCTGAAACCGGTTGGCAAGGCCGCGCCGGACCGCGTCCAACCCGGCAGGATGCGCAGTTCCGACAAGTCGCCGGGGAACGTTCGGATGGCCGCAGCCGGCGGAGCGGCCGGCTGAGGAGGCTGAGAGACCTGTCTATTCCCGTTCGGTCGGCGCGGTCCCGCCGATAGTGAACGTCCCCAGACCCCGAAAGAGCCTCTCCCGGGCAAGCGTATCGTCGCGCTCGATAGCGCGCCGCGCCACATTCAGCAGGTCCGGTTCGGGAGGGGCGCTCCCCGGGGCGTACATGCGCGGCATGACGGTAGCGAGGGCGTAGCCGGTGCTGCCCATGTGGGTGTAGGCGGGACCGGCGACGGAGGCGGCTTCGGCGATGCGCATGGTGACATCGACCGTGCGGGCGCGGACGTCGGACAGGCGCTTGACGTCAACGTTCCGATGCTCGAATCCGGCGGGAAGGCCTTCATGCCTGAAAACGTGCTCAAGGCGGGCGGAACCGTCCTCATCGACGCTGAGCCATGCGCCGTGGCAGAGTGCGTTGCGCCAGGGCCGGAGTTCATCGAGGCGCGCGACGAGATCCTCACGAACGGCGCGGGGAATCAGCCCGCCTTCGGTCAGGACCCGGTCGAGTTCGCAGGTGAGGTGGTACAGACCGTCGGTCTGGGAGCGCAGGAGTCGCTTATACCACTCGGACAGGGCTTCATGGTCGTTCTCCTCAAGAAGGGCGATTGCCCTCTCGCCCGTCCCCAGGAGCGCGTAGCAGGTGGAGGCCAGAATGTGCTCCAGGTAGCCGAAGGCGGCTACGGTCTTGCCGAGTTCCTGCCAGAAGGCGGCGGGCCCCTGGTTCATCGGCCAGTCGGGCGGCAGGGCGTCACGGTCGATGGGCAGACAGCGGCGCATCCGTTCGCGGGCCTCGCGGATCGCATCGGGGTCGCGGGATACGGCGAGCCGGCGAACGAACCATGCGCCGTTCTTCCGGTTGGGGCGCTGCACCTGGCCTGCAATACGCCCGGCACACAGCAATCTGCGCAACGGCAGGCCGTTCTTGCGGTTTCGCAGGAGGCTGGCCTTGTCGAGCCAGCGCGCGGCCTCTACGGCGCGGACTTCCTCGTGCCACTCCTGTTCGAGCCGTTCCTGAAGATGAAGATTGATGGCGTAGAGGTCGGGCATGGGGACTGCCGGGTGTATCGAGCAAGAGCGTCGATGGATTGCCTGACGGAGTACGGCACTGTCAATGATCGGTCAGCGACGGACGATTGGGGGCGAAGGGCGCCTGCGACGCGACGAAAATCCACGATTGGCGGGGTGAAGTCCAGTCGATGCACCCTGTCAGTCGAACCGGTTTCCAGAGACCGCAAACGACCGGGAGTTGGCCGCAATTGTTTCGTCGCCCGCTTCGTCCGAGCTCAGGTGTTCGTACTCGGTGCGAAGCTGGCGGTAGAGCCAGCACGCGAGGGCGCACATGGCCCCGGTCACCGTGTCCCCGGCATCGTCCGTCGGCAGCTGCCGGATCGGGCTGTCCCGTTCCACCTCGGTGGACATGGTGTATTCGTGGCAGTAGCGCCCGCGCTGGCGGATCGTGGCATGCAGCTGGTGGTAATTTCGCTTCTGGATGGTCTGCAATGCATCCGCGATGCGGTGCAACTCGTCATCCTTGGGGGCGCAGGCGCGAATGGCTTTGGCGGCGCCTCTGGCGTGGCTGTAGTGACCGGCGAACGAGGCGCCCTGATTCCAGAAACCCGTGAAGAAGACCTGCGGCATTGTCAGCCCTCCTGCGGACGGGGGATGCCGGCCACGCGCACGAACCGGACCGCTTCCCGGACACGGCGGAGCGCGACGCGGTCGTGTTCGGCCCGGGACCACCGGGCGGGCCGGCGCGAGAATCAGCAGAATCCGCGACGAAGCCGTCCGCACAGGCCACGAAGTGGCTGCTCGCGGAGATCGTCCATGTCCCGGCGGGCGCGGCGTCGAGGAACGCGCCCAGCGTGATCGCGCGCTCGTCGAAGGGGACGCCGGCGAAGAGGGGCTCCCATTCCCGCTCGCGCCGGGCGAAACAGCGGTTCCGGTATTTCGGATGGCGGAGCGCGTAGTCCGGCGCCCACCCGAACGCTTCGAGCGCGGCGGCGAGTTCGTCGATGAAGACGCCGTTCACCGACGGCCGGTCGAACAGGCGGCGGATGACGGCGGCGGCCTCATGGGTCGGCACGCCGGCGATCGCGGAAATGGCGGACGGGCTGCACTTCGTGGCGCGGCCGGTGATCCGGTGGAGCATGGCGGTCTCCGGGCTGGGTGGCGGGGGATCGGCCCGACGCGGCGCGGACCGCGGTCGCACCGGGGAGGTCCATCGGTTCGCCTTTCAGAGCAACCCCCTCTCGTGGAAGCTCACGGAGCCGGTCGGCGTGACGATCAGATGGTCGAGCAGCGTGACCTCGATGGTCTTCAGCGCGTCGCGGAGGCGGTCGGTCATGGCGATGTCGGCGCGGGACGGTTCGGGCGAACCGCCCGGGTGGTTGTGGACCGCGATGACCGCGCTGGCCTGAAGCTCCAGACAGCGGATGCAGACCTCCCGGGGATAGGTGTGGCAGACGGAGCCCTTCTGGAGGCGCTCGTCGGCAATGAGGAGATTGTTGCGGTTCAGGTACAGCAGCCTGAATTCCTCGACCTCGCGGTGGCCGGCGAGGGTGCGGCAATACTCGATCACCCTGTCGTAGCCGGCGAGGGACGGGCGCAGGGTGTCGGGCATTTCGGCCCGCGCCATGCGGATGGCGAGCGCTTCGGCGGCCTTGAGGGCGGCGATGGCGTCTTCCGGCAGGCCCGGCACGGTGCGCAGGCGGTCCGGGCGGGCGGCGAGCGCGCGCGGCGCCGTGCCGAAGGTGTCCAGCAATGCGCGGGCGAGCGCCCCGGCATCGTCCACCGGCGGGCGCCCGGAGAGCAGCAGTTCGAGCAGGTCGCGGTCGTCGACCGCCTCGCGCCCGGCGCGGAGGAAACGGCGCTGGAGCCGGCGGCGGTCCACGGCCTTCCGGACCGATGCCGGCGCTGCGGGCATGTCGTGCAGCGGCATGTCGTCGAGACCTGGCGAGGAATCGGGCATGGCGGCGTCCTCCGCGGGTTTGAAGGGAAACGCCCGGTTCCGGCGAGCGGGACGGGCCGATGGCGGAACGGGGCAGCGTCGGGGCGAACGGATCCCGGGCGGGTCAACGGGCCGGAACTTCCGGGTCCGGGCCGAGTTCGACCGCGACCCTGCCGTCGGTGACGGCGATGGTGACCGTGCGGTCCGGCGGCATCAGCAGGTCGGTCCACACGGCGATGGCGCGTTTCCGCACCTCGTCGCCGGGGTCACGCGGAGCGGTCGCTTCGGGGGCGGGCATGGCGGCCAGCGTCATGGCTGCGGTCTCCCTTGATGGCGAGCCGTCCCGGCGCACGGCGGCGCCGGGACGGCTTCGGGGGAGCGCGGAGGCGGTCGGGCGCCGTCCGCCGCGCTTCCGTCGCCGAGGATCACGGTCACGTCGGGTCGGCGGATGCGGATGTCGACGGCGCGGTCGCGGGGCGCAAGCCACATCAGCTCGCGCCGCACCGCCTCGGCGATGGATGCCCGGCAGGCCTCGTCGTCGGACAGCAGCAGGCGGGTCGCCAGGTGCAGCGCGTCCTCCTCGAAGCGGTTGCGCTGGGTCTCCCAGCTGTCGGCGTCGGCATCGTCGGAGGGCGAAAAGAACCCCGCCATGAGCAGCGCGGCGAGCTCGTGCGGCTGAAGTGGGCTGTCTTCGGTGACCAGCGGCATGGCCTCGTCGATCTAGGACCAGGCCTCGCCGGCGAACGCCATGTCGGCCGGCAGGTCGAGGGTGCGTTCCGGACCCGACGTCGGGCGGACGGCGAGCGCGATGCGGATGGCGGCGGGGCGGGCCGGCAGCGGCGCGAGACGGCCCGGGCAGCGGATACTCCGCGAGCGTTGTCCAGTCGTCCCCGGCAGCGACCCGGACGGCTATATCCGTCACCCGGTCGAGCGCATCGTACCAGCCATGGCCCTCCAGCCGCCGGTCGGCCTCGAAGAGCCGCGGCGCGATGCCGGCGCGTTCGGCGGCGCGCCACAGCGCCTGCGCCTCCGGCGGCTCCGGATCGCGGTCCATGACCAGGGCGTCATGGCCGGCATCGGCCAGCTTGCCCGGTTCGCGCCAGTCGTTGCAGTCGGCGATCATGGGCCGCCAGGGCCGCAGGGCGGCCGGCGGCGGCGCGATGGCGATGCCGGCCTTGCGCGCCCGCGTCCAGTCGGCGAAGGCCGGGCGCGGCGAGGGGTCGGCCGCCATGGCGCGCCAGACCGCCAGCCGCGCGGCCTCGCGCATCTCTCCGGGAAAGGCGTTCTCGACCGCTTCCTTGCGGGCCGGCAGGACCAGTTCGAGGTCCGGGCAGTCTTCCAGATCCGCCAATACGGTCCAGGTCGCGCCGTGGACGGTCTCGACCGTGGGCAGGCGGAGCGCCAGGGTCAGCCCGAAGAAATTGAGGTCGGGGTCGTTGTAGCCGCTGCGGCGGTCCTTGAAGACCCCGAAGACGAGGCCGCGCCAGGGCTCGACATGGACCGCGCCGTCGAGAAAGGCGCGGCGGGGCAGTTCCTCCCCGGCGCCGTCTCCCCCGCCGTCCTCAAAGACGACCGGCAGCGGGTAGTGGCGGGCGGCGTTCCCGGCCGCGTTGCGGATGGCCAGGGCGGGTTTGGTGGCCTCGAACGAGACTGCCGTCCCGCAGGGATACGGGGCCTCGTTATCGCCCTGCACCCCGGCGTCGGCCTCCCCGAGGAAATGCGCCGGTTGCAGCGCGACGTGCCAGCCGGGCAATGTCTCCCCGTCCGGCGAGCGGGGCCGCGAGGAGACGGCGCAGTTGCGGCGCGCGAGGCTGGCGAAGCCGAAGCCGGCGGCGTCCTCGCGGCGGACCAGCGCGTCGTCCCAGCCGTTCTCGCCGAAGCTGAGCAGCACGGCAGGATCGGCGATGCCGTCGTCGGAAACGGTGACGGTGAGCGGCGTCTCGCCCGCAATGGCGGCGGTTTCGTGCGCCGGGGCGGCGGCAACCGAGATGCGCACCCGCCGGGCGCCGGCGCGGCGGCTGTTCTGCAATGTCTCGGCGAAGATGTCGGCCAGGGTTGCGGTGTAGATGCGGGTGACCCGCTTCACGGCGGTTTCGTGGATGCGGGCGCGGATCGTCCGGTTCATGGACGGACCTCCATGGATTGCTGAAACGGAAACGCCCCGCCGGCGCTACCCAGGGCCTGAAGCCCGGAGCAATGCGCCGGCGGGGCGTCTTGCGGGGTCTGCGGTCGCCTACCGGACCTGGCGGAGGAACTCGGGGATCTCCATCGGGTGGGCGGCCTGCCCGTTGACCGGGCCGGTCGCCCCGATGTCGTCCGGCCCGTTCGCGGTGACCGGACCGGCATCGGCCTCCCCGGTATCGACCGCGTCGGCGGCGTCCGTCGCCTCCTCCCCGGCATTGCCGACCGTGCGCCCGGTGTCGAACGCGGTGAAGCCGGGCGGCGTCCAGGCGAGCGCGGCGGCGTGCATCGCGGCGCTCACTCCGACCGGCGGGTCGCCGGCGGCGAAGGCGGCCTCCATCGCCTCGGCGAGCGCGGGCTTCCTGTATTTCGACCGCGCCGAGGCCCAGTTGATGCCGAACACCGTGCGGGCGATGTCGAGGATGCGGCTCCTGGCGATCCGCGACCACAGCATCGCCGCCGTCGGACGGACATGCCTGGCGAAGTCGATGCCGAGCCGGGCCACCGTGGCTTCGAGTTCGGGCCGCGCCTGGGGTTCGAAGGCGAGCTGGCCCTTCACCGTGCGCGCGACGCAGGCCGCGAACAGCGCCTGTTTCTCCGCCCGGGGCAGCGCCCGGAGCGCGGCGAAGGACTGGCCGTCGTCCTCGATGGTCAGCCAGTCGAGCGACAGGTGCGAGCGGTCCTCCAGCATCGCCTCGCCCGGCGACCAGGCCGCGAAACCGGCATCGTTCATGCGGGCGCCGGGCCTGTCCGAGGTCTCGTTGACCGCGATGTCGAGGGCGTGACGGCCCGGCGCGAACACGGCGCGGCCCGTCTGGAACAGCACGAGGTCGAAGGCGGCCTCGAAGTCGCCGGCGAGATGCGCCTTGACCAGCGCGGTGCGGATCGCGCGCAGGTCGTCGGCGAGCCCGATGCCGACGCCGGCCTCCCTGCGCGCCTCGGATTCGGGGTCCTTCGGCGGCGCCATGGGCGTCGAGATGGGCGGATTGACGGACGGGCCGGCGGTGTGAACGCCATGACCGGCGGCAGGATCGACAGGGGTCCCGGCATCCGGGTCGCGGCCGGCCGGGGTCGCCGTACCGCTGGTTTCCGCCTGCTTCGGCATGTCCGCAGGTCTGACCAGGCCCTGGATGACCTGCATCGCGCCGTCATGGCCGACGGTGACGATGCAGCCGGCCATCGCGAAGTCCTCGCGCCGGAACACCGCGCGCGCCTCGACGGCGGCCTCGATCCCGTCGAGCCGGGCCTCGACGGCCTCCGCTTCGGCGGCCAGTTCGTCGGTCCACTCGTCGTCATCGAGATTGACGAGTTCGTCGTGGCGGGTCGTCAGCTTCCCGATCTCGGCCCGCTCTTCGTCGGTCGGTGCGCCGGGCCGGGGCTCGATGCGCCCGTAACGGGCGGTGTCGCTCCAGTCGACCTCGACCATGGGGACAGCCCACTTCCAGCGGGTCGCCAGCTCGTCGGCGGCGGCCCGGAGCTTCTCCGCCGCGAGCTTCTCCAGCAGCACCGGGTCCTCGAACCAGATGCCGTGCTCGTATTCGTCGGCGAACAGATCGCGCATGACCTGGCCGCCCGCGGCCTCGTAGGCATCGACCCCGACGAAGCGGGCCACGGCCGAGGCGCCCGGCACGCGCTCCTCGGTCAGCAGGCGCTTCACCTGCCAGGCCGACGGGCGGCCGGCCTGCCCGGAGAGTTGTTCCCATACCGTCATCTGGCGCGTGCGGTCGGCGGTGACGGCGAAGGCCTTCAGCACTTCGAGGTCGATCCCGCCGGCCCGGTAGGCGTCCAGAAGCTCGGGTGCGGCGTTGCCGAGGCGCAGGCGCTGCTCGACGGTGCGCTCCGAGGCGCCGAACCGCGCCGCTATGGCGGCAACCGGCTGGCCGGCGTCGGCCAGCTTCGTGAACGCGACCACCTGGTCGGCCGGATGCATGGCGATGCGGACCACGTTCTCGGCGAGCGAGAGTTCGGCCGGCTCGGCGTCGCCGGTCCTGACCAGGCAGGGCACCGGGTGGTCGGCGTCGAGCGCCTTGTCCCCGACGAGTGCCTGCATGGCCTTGATGCGGCGCCCGCCGGCGACCACGGCATAGCGCTCGATGCCATCCGGAGCCTGTCCCGGACCAGATCCGGGATCCGGCCGGACGACGAGGTTCTCCAGCAGGCCGAGGGCGGCGATCGAGGCCTTGAGCTCGGCGTCGGCCCGGGCATCGGGCGGGGTCTTGCGGACGTTCTCGGGGGCGAGGCCGGGCGAGCGGGATGTCCCGGATGAGCGGCGCGGCCCCGGGGGCGATGAAGTTCATGCCAGTCTCCATGGAGGGTTGCGGACGGTCGGCGCGGGCGGCCCACTCCGGCGGCCCCGCGCCTGCCCGGACCGCCGCCCCGCTCCGGCTCCGGGCGGTGCGGTCCGGCGGGCGCCGGCGCCGGATACGGCGGCCGGCGCGGTGCGGCGGTATCGGGAAAGGCGGCAGACGGCGCGCGGCCGGAAGGGGTCCGGCCGGCGCTGCTGCGGGCGGGGAGCGGCGGTCCGCCCCGCGTCACGGGATCCGGATACGCAGGCGGCCGGCAGCGCCGGGGGCGCCGGCAGACGAAGGCGCCGTGGAGGGTCGGGAAGCGGCGCGCCGCCATCGGAGGTCAGGCGGCGATGCGCTCGCCCCAGGGCGCGGGTTGCCGCCACGGGCTGTCCCCGTGGTCGCACCACAGCACCGGGAACGGGGGCTCCGTCTCCGGATAGCGGGAGCATTCCATGTCGGTGAAGTAGAGGCACACGCCCGGTTGTATCCCCTGCTCGTCGAGCCACTCGAAGCCCGGGCGGAAGTCCGTGCCGCCCCGCCCCTTCAGCGCGATCTCTTCGGGGAGGTCGTCGGGCGCGTATTCCGCCGCGTCCTGCAGCGCTGCATCGACCTGGAGCACGACGACGCGCCCGGGCCGGATGTCTGCCGCGACCTCGCGCAGTTCGGCCCGGAACGCGGCCAGCGTCTCCGCCGGCAGCGAGCCCGAGGTGTCGATGATGACGGCAATCGTATCCATGCCCTCGGAACGGATCGAGGGGAGATAGAGGCCGGAGTCGATGAAGCGCCGGTTGGGGACGCTCCAGGAATAGTCGCTCTTCGCCGCGTCGGTCATGTGGCGGCGCAGCAGCGAGCGCCAGTCGAGCGCGCCCGCATGGGCGCCGCGGACGGTTTCCTCGACCGCGCCGGGCAATCTGCCTTCGGCCCTGGCGAGACCGAGCGCCTGGTGCATGGCCTCGTCCCAGGCCTGTTCTTCCAGCGTCATGTCGCCCGGCGAAGGCGCGCCGTCCCCGGCGCCGCCCGCCGGCGCGTCCATGACCTCGCCGGTGCCCGACGGATCGCAGCTTGCGTCGCCGCCGTTGTCATCGTTGCCGGAACCGCCGTCATCGTTCGAAGCGTCTGCCGAAGCATCCGCCTCCCTGTCATCGCCCGGTCGGACGGGTCGCTCCCGTCGGGCATGGGAGCGCCTGCCGAACCGGCGCCGGCATCTCCGCTGCCGGACGGGGGATTGCCGGCATCGCCGGATCCACCTTCGTCCGGCTTCGGCAATTGCTCGTATGCTTCCTCGACGCTGATCCCGTCCCACGCTTCCGCGTCGGGCGGCAGGGTGAAGCCGGCATCGCGCAGCAGGCCGTGGGTGACGAGCTGCGAGGCCAGCTGCCAGCGTTCCGGGTCGCGTTCGCCCCGGCGCGTGTGGTGCTTCAGCGCGCAGGCCAGCACCACCCGGGCGATCGCGGTCCCGATAAGGTGCGCCCCGGTCTCCGCGATTCATTGCGGCGAATAGCGGATCTCCCGCCCGTCGCTCGCCAGCGTCTTGCGGCCGGCGTCGGCGCGGACCGGCAGGCGGAGCGCCAGGGTGCCGAAGAAGGGCTGCTCCCGCAGCAGCGCGGTCACGCAGCGGCTCACCCGCTGCGCCGACTCCGGGCAAGGGCGGGCGGCCATCACGCGGCCTCCCGCACCGGCGCCGTCCCTGCCTCCGGCGCGAAATACCCCGCGAACCTCTCCGCCAGCGCATCCGCGTCGCGCTTCACCCGCGCGCGGGCGACCGGATCGAAACTCTTCGACGGCCTGAGCGCGTCCGGCTCGACGCCGGCGATCTTCTCCTTCACCTGCCCGCAGAGCCGGGCGAGTTCGTCGTCGCCGAAGATATTGAGCCGCGGCACGATGTCGACAAGGTCGCGGATGTTGCCGATCATCGAGTCCCGGAACACCAGCGGCTTGCCCTCGCCGTCCTCCCGCAGGCGTTCGGAGACCCGCTCCACGGCATCGCCGAGGCGCCGGTAGAGGTCGCCCACCGCGCCGTGCAGCCGCTCCTCCACCTGGTTCTCGATGTCGCGCTTCACCCGGTCGGTGTCGTCGGAGGCGAGCTTCGCCATGAAATGGTCGGCACCGGGACGATCCGCCAGCGCAGGCCGAACCTGTCCCGGAGCGCCTCCTTCGAGGGATAGTCCCCGATGCGGAACAGCTTGCCGAGGTCGAGCCGGGCCTTTTCGATATTGTCGTCATAGTCCTCGATGAAGCGGGCGCGCTCGCGCACCATGCGCTCGCGCAAGGACTCCATCAGCCCGGTGTAGCGCTCGTGGTTGGCGACGGGGAGCAGCCGGCTCCCCCGGTCGTCCCAGGGCAGGGTCTGGGCGTCGTGGGCCGCGCGCGCCGCGCTGACGGTGGCGTTGAGGGCGGCGAAGGCGGTTCGGGGCAGCAGGCACTTGTTGTAGCGCCCGGCGCTGACGCTCGCCTCGTGGTGGACGGCGACATGGGTGCTGGCCTGGCGGTCATGGAGCCGGCCCGACCAAGCGGCGATGCGCAGGCTGACCAGCATGGCGTCGTGGCTGAGATTCATCGGCGTTGTCTCCCTTGCAGTGGTTATCGGAGGGTCCATACGGGGAGGTTCGGAGCGGCGGCGAGACCGGATGCCCGCACGGCGCAGCTGCGCGTCTCCCGGCGGGTAGTGGATGAGTCGCCGGACCGCGGGATACTCCGTCATTGCGTGCGTGCGGCGGCCCAGCGGATGAAGGCCGGCGAGTGCTGGAGGGCGGCGGATGCAGGACCCGACCAGGAACTCGCCGACCTCCCGGCGCAGGCGCCCGGCATAGGTGACGATGGCGTCGAGCGTGATGTCGTCGGCCATGCGGTAGAGCACGCCGCAGAGCGCGATCAGCGCGCTCGCGTTGTCCGGCACGACCGCGTTCCCGGGATCGTCGAGCACGGCCCGGGGATGGGGCAGTTCGCGCCATACCTTCAGGAAGGCCGAGAACTCGACCGCCGCCGCCTCGCCCACCGTGCCCCGGAACAGCGCCCGCTCGACAGAGGGGTCGGGACCGGCGCGCCGGTTGACGATGCCGGAGACCATCTCCCAGGTCCGGGGGCAGCAGAACGCCTTCTCCTGCGGATCGAAGCGGTGCAGCAGGTCCGGGCGCATCCGGATGTAGAACAGCACCTCGGGCGCGATGCCGTTGGCCGCCCCCCAGGCGAGCCAGTCTTCCGCGTCCACCCGGACCTCCAGATGGACAAAGCGCGAGGCGTCGGCATGCGGTGGACCACGCCGCGGTCGCTCTCGCGGTTGCCGCAGGCGATCAGCGAGGCGCCCTCGGGCAGCTCGTATTCGCCGACCTTGCGGTCGAGCACCAGCTGGTAGAGCGCCGCCTGCACCATCGGCACGGCCGAGGGCAGTTCCTCCAGGTTGATGAGCCAGCGGCCGGGGTCGTCCGCCGGCGGCAGGAAGGCGGGCGGCGCCCAGCGGGTGCGCCCGTCCGCGTCGCGCCACGGGATGCCGCGCAGGTCCACCGGATCGAGCAGCAGCGCGCGCACGTCGACATAGCGGCGCGAACCCTCGGCGGCGGCCTGCTGCGCGAGCGCGCTCTTGGCGCAGCCCGGCGCGCCCCACAGGATGCAGGGCTGGCGCGCCTCGACCAGCAGCGCCAGGGTCGGCGCAAGCTCGCGCAGCGTGTAGTCGGCGGAAACGGTGTCGGTCATCGGCGGCCTCCGGAATGGCGGAAATGCGGCGCGGGCTCCCTCCGGGCGCCCGGCCGTTCACCCGAACCTCCGCGGCCCTTTCCTCATCGTGCCGGGGGAGCTTGTGCCGGCGCGCCAGGCGGGGGCCGGCACAGGACGGGAATGTGCGGTCAGGCGCCGACCGGATCCGCCGGGGTCTTCGAGGTCGCCAGCCAGGGAAACGCCGGTCGGTTCCGGAAGCGGCCTGCCGATGGCAGGGTGTCCGGCTGCCGGGCTTTCGGGCGCGGCGTGTGTTGAAACCGGCCTCCGGACGGATTATGGGTTGCAACGGCGGGTTCGCTGCGGCCGTGCGGGCGCGGCGCAGGTTTGGAATTCGGCAAGGGAGGATGGGGCCATGACGCGGATGCCCGGCGATGTCGGGATGCATGACCTGCGGCTCTTCGGGCGGGGCATGAGCGCCTCACGCGCGAACCCGAACTCGTTGTACCCCCCCCCTCAAGAGTCAGGGCTAGCCCTGCCGTGTCATGACAAATCTGGTTGACAATGGTTTACGTGTTCACGCGTGTCTTTGTCCATCCCGGAACCCGATTTCCCGGCCGATTTGGTGACCCAGTGCGGCGCTGGTGTGTCTGGCCACATGATCTGGTGACCCGGGCGTGCTGCGGTAGCCGCCGAGATGGGCGACCAGGTGCACCGCATCGGCGAGACGCTCCGGTTCCTTCAGGGCGTACTTGTGTGCGTAGTCGCGCGAGTTCGCTGTCGGTGAACATCAGCTGCGGCTCGCACCTGGCGGCCGAGCAGGGTCATGACCATGATGCGCCATGCGATGACGGCGTTGATCGCCCGCTGCAGGCGGTGCGGAACAGCAGGTGTTCCACCCTGCATCCGGATTTGAGCACGTAATCCTCGATTCGCCAGCGCTGAAGGTAGAAGCCGACGATGTCGGCCGCCTCCTTCGCCAACCCGCACGGTGGTCAGCAGGCACCGGGATCCTCACCCTCGGGCGCTCCCTGACCCCGTGCAGGGACACCGGCTTCGCGCTGGGGGCGGTGCCCGTCACGGGTGACGGACCGTAACTCGCCA
This sequence comes from Alphaproteobacteria bacterium, assembly GCA_964291215.2. GTDB lineage: Bacteria > Pseudomonadota > Alphaproteobacteria > MPNO01 > UBA830 > JAJEBT01. Next base: position 473,400 of record OZ219790.1, read on the forward strand.
GGCGCTTCTGTCGCGCGGGCCTTCTTCCGGCTGGCTTGCTCCGTCAGTCCCTCGATCTCAATCAGGCCGCCGGCCATGACGGCGAACAGCCTTCCCTCCTTCAGCACCCTGTCATGCTTGGCGCGCAGATCGACGCGGGGCAAGCGCGTGTCGAACAGCTCGAAGATGTCGGCTTCCCGACGGAGATGACGCGCGTCTTGCCGCCGGGGTGGCAGCGCCTTGAACCCCTCGAGCTGCGGCGTGTCTCCTGCGACCGGGGCTTCACCGGACCCAGCACCCCGAGTGGCAGGTCAGTCACCGCCAGGGTCGCGTGCAGGCTTGAGGCCCCGGTCTGGTTCTCACCTGCAGGCCGTCGCAGCCGGGAGAAGTTCAGGTCCGTGCCGCAAGAACCGTCTTCTGGCCACGGATGCGCCGGATGCTGCGCTCACGGTGCGGCGCAAGAATGTTCGCCGGCGTGATCTCCGAGGGCGACCATCCGGTAAAACGCATTGATCGCGGTGTTGTCGGCGCTGGGAGACGCATTGATCTTCTGACCGGCCGCCAGAAGGCTGGCGCTCCAGGCGCGCAGAAAGTCGCTTGTCACCCCCCTCCAAACTCGTTCTGCGCCCAGTCGTTCAGACCTTCGCCCGGCGAGGGCGCATGATCGACCTCCCCAGCTTCCTGCGCGCTCCAGTTCGGCCACGAAGACCGTCTTCACCGTCTCCCAGTGCTCCCGATCCTGCCGGCCTTCGGTCCTGCACAGGAAGTTGGCTGCGCGCAGGCAGGGTAACCTTCATCGGCAAAACTGAGCCATGGTCGAAACGGTCCTCGAAGTCACGCGGCGCAGGATGCGCACATGGCTGGGCGGGCAGAGCACCTGATCAAGAAACGGCTCAGACAGACGATCCGCTGCAGGTGGTTCCGGCGCTGCCCGTCGTTCCATCCAGCGGTCCCGCGCCGCGCGGCGGCGGCAAACCCCGCCACCCGTGCGCCGAGCCCACGAGATATTGGCAGCCGGCGAAGGTCGTCGCGGGTGTTCACGCGCAATCAGCGTGACCGCTCGGTCAATACGATCCCCGACCACGATGATCTCGAGATCCCGAATGCGCGCGCCGGAACCTCTGCAGCGATACCAACAGGCGAGGCCGGCGGTCGATTGTCGGTGACTTCGGCACCGGCAGGACGATCTCCGGGCGCCCTCAGCGCCTTCATGCAGCCGGCAAGCTGCAGACGGCCGCGCGCGTCGACAAAGGCAAACTCCTCGCAGACGACCCAGAGCCGACCGGCTGTCGAACTGCTCACAGGACAGCAGCGACGCGATCCGCGCAACTGCTGCCTCGTCCCGCAATGTGCGGCTGATCTGAGACTGTGACATGGGACACTTATGCCACGCCGAAACACCGTTGTCCAGCTAAAATTTCCGTGACATGCGAGGGCTAGGGGCTCAGCCGGTGGGCGCCCCCGGGAGAACCGCCCGCCGCCTGAGCGCGGGACTCGCCTTCGTCTTCTTCGCGCTGGTGGTGCTCTCCGCACCCGAAAATGCGCATGCGGCCAAGACCGTCACCATATCGACCGCGTCAACCACGATCACCGAGGGCGATTCCGGCAAGAAGGATGTGACGACCAACGTCAAGCTCGGGGAAGGTAAGCGTTCGTTCGTACGGTGAGGTGTTGCTGTTTTCGTCCGTTCGACGGGCTTTCGTCAGGGAGTTCCAGCGTCACCTGGAGCGGTTTCGTGCGCCGCCGGGCCGGATGCGCGGTGAGGGGCACTGGTGCCATGCCGTGTTTTTCGCATTGGTTGCCGTTTGTCCCGGCGCTGCGGAGGAGGAGCTGAGCGCTATCCTGTGCCGGTTGCAGGGTTCGGCGATTGAGGGTCCGCTTCCTGTCCTTGCGAAGCGGGCAGAGCCAGATGTCCTTCTTCGGCTTGTCGGCCCTGTCATGTCGGTCGTAGCGGCCGCGCCCCTTGGTTGTTCCGACGCGGATCTGGCCCGCGGCCCGGTAGACGCCGCCGCTGTGGCGCGGGACCTCGACCAAGGTCTCACAGGGCGTGGTGTTGTAGCGCGCGGTTCAGTCTCCATGCGGCGGTCCAGAAGCCGAGCATGGCCAGCGGCTCGCCGTTCCGGTCATGGGCCGCGTAGCGGATCTGCGCGCCGACCAGGCGCGTGTATCCGAGGCAGTGTTAGCGGGCGACGAACTCGTTCCACAACCGGCCTTCCCGGGTGCCCACGATCCGGAAGTCGGCGGGCGGAGCTCGTCGAGAGTCTTCGGGGCTACGGCTCGGTGTCCGACGTGATCAGCTTCGGGGCCGGCGGGGTCCGGGCTGGCGGCGGCAGAAGGCGCGGGCGATGGCCAAACGGGTCCGCTCCGTGATCGTCACCCGTGGTGGCCTTGTATTCGAGCGTTTCCGACTCTCCGGCGGCAACGATTGCGTAAATCTGCTCAGGCGTCATGGGCTATTACCATCGCGGAGTCCCGCACTATGCGTGCTTCTATGGAATCGCTTCCGAACCCATATCGGTTGGTAAGGGCTCCAAGGTCTGCACGATCTCCTCCAGAATATCGAATACCTTTTCAAAGTGCCGAAAGTCTTCGTCCGTGCCTTCGTTACGTAGCCAATCGCAGAGATTTCTTTTCTCGTCCTTATTTACACTCCAACATTCTGGAACTTCCTCTTGCCGTCCTCTAATGGTTCTGGCATGAGATGAGGCGATATCTATAAATCTCGGGTGATGTTTCCGAGCCCTCTCCAAAGTTGTCCTATCAAAAAGATTCTCGACACCTTTCTTTATGGGATGATTTTCGAAGTAAGGCATTTTCCTTTTGTAGATGCTGTCTTCCCTGTCTTCCCTGTCTTGGCTTTCCGGATCATGCAGCAAGATTATCATCTTTTCAGACAATGTGTCAACATTTGCAAGCTTTTTTAGGCTCGTCCATATCATCTTCAGATTTCCATTACCCCCAGAGCATTTAATTTCGAATTTTTCCAGGACGTCATTTTTCCCAAGGAACATTGCCGCACTCCTAAGGTAATCTCGATCTGTTTCACCTTCAACGATTATCATCAAATGTTGTGCACTTTCAACCAAATACCGAACCTCATTTGAAAATCTTGTAGTGTCCTTATACGCCTGAAATGCTTGATCGAACTCGTCAAACTCCTCTGGAGAGATGCGAGAGCCGCTCGGAAGGTCATAGATCTCGAATCCGTCGTCTCCAAACACCTTTGCCATTCCGAGGGCAAACAACACCGAATGCGTAGTCATTACAAACTGAATTTGAGGAAACATCCGAATCAGTGTCGGGAGTATATCGTGCTGATGTCGTGAATGAAGATGCAGGTCAACCTCATCAACTACTACAATCCCTTTCACGGTTTCGATCGAAGTAAAAGGTATATTCCGCGCTTCCCTGAGGTCAAAATCCCTCAGTATGGAAAAAAACAGTGTTAACAGAGTCATCTCTCCGCTGGACAGCTGGAAGAGATTAGGGACCAATGCCTGCTGATCGTCCTCCAAGCTTATGACTCGATTGTGTCTCCCGCCGATACCAAACCGAAGATTTTTCGTAACTGCCCAGGTCTGCTTCCGGCGATCAGCCACGGGTTATGGACTGAAGCTTCCGGTCTGCTGCCGCGGACGCGGAGGCGAGCGGCGGGGGATTTCAGAGGCGCAGTCTCGGGATCAGCTGCATGGGATCGGGATGCGCCAGGGTTTCGAGGACATTCCAGCGTTGCTTTCGGGCTGTTGCGATGACGGAACGCAGGCTGGCGAAGTCGCGGGCGCCTTGCATTGATCGGAAGCCGCCCGAGATTTTCTGGCGCAGCTTGCCCATGCGGAGGTCGCGCTCGGCCTGGTTGTTCGAGAAGGGGGTTCTCGGGTCGGTGAGGAAGCGCAGGCAGCCCTCCTTGTATTTCTGGAGCCGGAGGGCGAGGTTGTGACCGATGCGGCGCTTTTGTCGTCCGTGCTTTCCGCTCTGGAGGGGCGCCATCTCTTCGTGAGAGGCGATGGCCTGCTCAAGGATGCGGTCCCAGGCTCGGGAGATGCGGGCCACCAGTGAAGCGGGCAGGTCGCGGTCATTCTTGCGGGCGAAGCGGGCGGCTCTGTTGGCACGGCTGAGGAGCCGGTGCGTGGTGGCTGCCCAGTTCTCGATCTCGATCAGGGCTTGGAGTTCGCGCAGGTGATGGGCATTGCAGGCCCCGTGGCGCACGCCTTGGAGAGCGAAGTAGGTGGCGTAGTCGTCATGGATGACGATGCCGTTGAGCTTCTCGTCGATGTGGCTGCGCCCGGCGGCGATGCGCAGGATGGTCAGCAACGGGGTGCACAGTACGTGGAGCCATTGGGTCCGGGCGGCGATGCGGATGCCGGTCTCGTCGAGGTGTTTGACCGGGGCCGCGGTGCGGATGATCTCGCCGACACGGTCGAGGAAGCCCTCGAAGCGCCGGGCGGTGCGTCTGCCCATGGCGGCGATGGTGGCGGTTGAGAGCCTGACCGCGAAGAGGTCGCTCATGACTTCGGCGACGCGCTTCTCCGGAATGAACTGCGCGTGCAGCAGGTAGGTCACCCACGCGGTGATACGCGGCCCGTACTGGACCGGGGCGCCGTTCGGGAAGACGGCTGTCGTCACGGTGCCGCAGGCGGCACAGAGGCAGCGGTGCTCGGTGACCTCAAGGGGCTGCGGCACATCGAAGACCTGCCGGCAGACGGGGGCTCGGTGACGCTCAGCGGCCGACAGCGGCGCGCCGCAGCCCGCACAGGCGCAGGGATCATGATCGACGACGTGGTCGGGCGTCGCGGTCCGCTCCAGAGTGGTTCCCTTGTGGCTGACCGCCGCCTGTCGGACGTGCCGCTCCGGGTGCGCTGGGGTCCGCTCTTCTTCTTCAGACCGTCGCTGGCCGGCGACCGGGAGCTGGTGGTGCTGTCGAGCGCGGCACTGCGCTCGAGTTCGGCAATCCGCTCGCGCAAGTGGGCGTTCTCCCGCTCCAGCGCGTCGTTCTCCCTGACCAGCGCCGCGCTCAGGCGCAGCAGCCCCTGGCCCGGATGGCTTTGATGACCGTCATCGCCAGGCATTGTGGGGTGAAAAGGTCCTGCAGGCACGCAAAAGCCTCGTCGTGGCCGGCGAGGTCCTCGCGCCACCGTCACGGGACCTCGACGGCCATGATCGCGGCCAGCACCGCCAGGCGTTCGCCCGCCGGCATGGCCTCGTAGAGCCGGCCCCAGTTGGCCGCCTTGCGCTTGATGCGCTGGCGGTCGGTGAAGTTCCGGCCGGCGAAGCGCGCCCAGTGCACCCGGTCGGGCGCGAAGTTGAACCACACCACCTCGGTCCGCACCCGGGCCTGGGTCGTCACCTGCAGCGCCAGCCGGCGCCAGCCCGACAGCAGGTCGTCATAGAGCGCAGACGGGTGGCCCGAGACCATCACCTGGCAGGGCAGACCCTTGAGCAGCTCAAGCAGCGCGACGTGGTCGGCCTCCGCATACTCGAAGCGGTAGCGCTGCGACGAACGCCGGGTCGCGTGCAGATAGGGCGGATCGCTGTAGACCAGCTCCGGGCCCAGAAACGCAAACGACGCCAGAAAGGAGTGGGCGCAGCCATGCACCAACTCCACCGGGTAGTCGCAGCCAAAGGCCTCAAGCGCCCGCTCATCGAGGTCGATCCCGATCGAGCGCACGGCAGCAGGCTTGCGCTTCATCAGCGCACCGCCCCCCAGGTGACTCTCGATATAGACAGAGTGCGGCGGCATCAGCGCAATCAGCGCCTGGCTCAGACCCGTCGTCGCCTTCGATCCGAAATACCCCACCAGCCGCTCCTCCCATGCGAGAGGGCAACCCATAGGCGCGCGCGCCTATGCAGTCAAGGCCGAGAGCAGCGACACGGCGAACAAAATCAGCAAGCTCTCACACTTGGCAGGGTACCTGGGTAGTTACGATTTTTCTTTGCCGCCAATTCTGGCATAACGGCATGCAAGATTTCCAGTACCGAATTGTACATATTTGTTGCATCGCCTTGATACCCAAGAAACAGGGGAAGCATTGCAGTTTGCTTCTGCTCCTTATCCGGAGCAGCGGGAAGGGAAATGGGAATGTTGCCCGATTGTATTTCGAAAGCTGCACGGTCATAGGCAACGTCATACAACCAATCGTGGATGTCTCGAAGCGGCGAGTGAGCGATCAATCGACGTCGAGTTTCTCCTTCCCGGCGAGAGCCTTGTGTATAATGTGGCTTGGCGCGTAGATTGTCCTTATTCAGCCAAGCTGGTTCTTCAGTACGATTGGATGGAAAATAGAGCAAACAATTTTCTGATATTATGTTTTTTACGGCCGTGATTTGTGAAGGATCCAGTATGTTAGATTTGAAGTGATCCATTTCTTCGTCATCGAAGTGAGCTTCCCAAGCATCAAACCCGGGGCTGCCGTCTGGCATCGGTGCTTGGGTATACTCTTTCCTTGGTTTTCTCAGGCGGAGTTCTTGAATAAAATATTCAGGATGAAAGTCACATCTAGCATAATAATATTCGGCCCCAACGGAGATGTAGGAGCTGCTGCGCAGCTTGAATACCCTGTCGGCATCCAATTCTCTCGATTCCAGATAAACGCTGTCCTTGGCAATCACCATGGCATTGACTATGTGGGAAAGGACTATGGTCTTGCCGGAGCCGTTTTCGCCAACAAGCAAAACGGGTTTCGGTCGATCTCCGTCGAACGGGAAGTGGAGGTCAAGATTCCGGAGCGGGCCGTAGTTTGCCAGCTGAAGCCATGTCAGGTACATGTGGTCATTCCCTTGGATGGTCGGTGCTTTAGCGCCAGGTCAGCATCCGCCAAGAGGCGAAAGTTCCTGACCGTGACTTTATGAAGGTGCATGTGCGGGCCTGTGTGTCGGGGGATATGTGTCGGGCAGGCGAGGTCGAGTTTCCCTGAAGCTTCGAGAGTACAGTTCCCAGCAGCCGAAAGCACCATGATCCAGAAGGAACCCAAGTCAGGTGCATAGCACAGACTCCACGCGGCCGCACCTCAGCGGCGCGGATCGCGCCTGCCGTTCGGCGAGACGCCGCTCGGGCGTACTGCCGCGGGTGTCGGCCTCGATGCCCGCCTTCGGCAGGGTGCAGGCGTTGCCCAAAACCTTCATGGTCTCTGCGTTCTGAGCCGCCCCGTTTGATGAAACAGGGGCTTGGCGGCTTCTGCTGTGGCAGGGTGGCTGATGGCGGGGGCGGGGACGCGTGAGCGTGTTCTTATCGGTGACGTAGTTCCCGACGCCAAAACTGCTTCCGGCGGTCGGCTCCGCACCCCGTATTGTGCCCGGCCATTGGCCGTGGACGCGCGGCAAAACGAACCGCATCCGCATGGCGGATGCGTGTCCTTCCGACCGCTGTCCCCGCCTCCACCGTAGCGATGCCACGTCGTGATCCTGTGCGACCGTGGCGAAAGGGCGCAATGAGGAGAAGAGGATGAAGACGGAAGGCTTGCATGTTGTCCGGGCGCGCGCGGCGGGTCTGGACGTGCACAAGATGGAGATTACCGCGACGGTTCGCCTGTGCGAGGGCGAGCCGGTGGTCGAGACGCGCTGCTTCGGCACGCCGCCCAGCGGTCTGGAGGCGATGGTCGCCTGGCTGAACGACCATGGCGTCGAGGTTGCGGTGATGGAAGGGACCGGCATCTACTGGCATGCGCCCTTCGCGGCCCTGGAAGCGGCCGGGCTCGAGGCGATCCTGGTGCACGCGCAGCAGGTGAAGCAGTTGAAGGGGCGCAAGACCGACATGACCGACAGCGTATGGCTGGCCTGCGTGTGCCAGTTCGGGCTCTGCACGCCGTCCCATGTGCCGCCCGAGCCGTTCCGGGAGTTGCGCGCCTTGAGCCGCCAGCGTCGCACCCTGGTCGGACAGCGCTCCACCGTGCGCAACCGTGTGCAGAAGATCATCGACCGCGCCGGCGTGCGCATCGGCGGCATCCTCTCCGACGTCTTCGGCCTCAACGGGCGCAAGATCCTCGACGGCCTGGCGCAGGGCGTGGAGCGCGAGGTCATTCTTGCCTCGCTCACCGGCCATGTCGCCAGCAAGCTGGAAGGGCTCGGCGAGGCGCTCTCGCTCAGCCTGGGCGACAACGAACGCTTCATGCTCGGCGACCTGCTGGCGGAGCATGACGCGCTGGAGGCGCGCATCGCCTCCTACACCGCGCAGATCGACGGGCAGATGACGCCGTGGGAGGAGCAGCTCCGTCTGCTGACCACCATCCCCGGGATCGACCGCATCGCCGCCTCGACCATCCTGATCGAGATCGGTCCCGATATCGGGGCCTTCGCCTCCAAGGAGCACTTCGCCGCCTGGGCCGGGCTGTGCCCCGGCAACAACGAGAGCGGCGGAAAGCGCCGCAACGCGCGCACCCGAAAGGGCTCCAGAACCCTGCGCGCCAGCCTCGTCGAGTGCGCCCACGGCACCGCCCGAACCAAGGGATGCCAGTTCGAGGCCCACCACCGCGCCCTCGCCGCACGGCGCGGATACAAGCGCGCCATCGTCGCCGGCGCACACAAGATGCTGCGCATCGTCCATGTCGTCCTCAAGACCGCCACGCCCTACTACGACCGCACCGCCGACTACGACGCTCTGATGGTCAAACGCAACGCCCCGCGCTGGATCCGAATGCTCCGACGATACGGCTACATCGCACCCGTCAACGCGCCAGAACTCAACCCCGCCTGAGCCTCCTGAAACACGCCAGCCGGCAACGCGGGACTGCTACGGGCCACATCGGGGAAGTCCAACGCTCGTCCCTGCCGCGCCGGTCTCGGCCACCGACCCCAACTCCGCAACACGGCGTTGGAACCCCTCCGCGCGCCCCTCAACCGAATCTGTTTCACGGCAACCAGCGAAGCCACGCTTGCTCCTTCGCCCGTCCGGTGTAAAATACACCAGATGGGTTGGGTGAGGAGTCGAAGCTCATGGGTCGGCCAAGGCAGAACAAGCAGACCGCCCGGCTGAGCGTCAGCTTCGAGAAAGCGGATTATGAGCAGGTTGCCGCGATTGCCGAAGCCAACGATGTGTCCACCGCGTGGATCATCCGGCAGGCCGTCACCGCTTATCTGGACGCTTACCGAGATTCGGCGCTTTCTTTTGATCCACGGCATGGGCAAACGCCGGAACGCGCGCCGGTAACCGAGGGAAGGCGGGGCTCGTGAGCAAAAAGAGCGATCTCCCCTTCGGCAGCGAGTTTTCGCCCTCGCAGATCGAACTACCGAAGGCGCTGGGGTTTGCGGCTCGGCATGGCGGTAATTGGCGCGCCTTCGAGGAGACCGTGCGGGAAGCCTGGTTTGAGGACCACAAGACCAGCGCCTACAACCGCGCCAAACTCGCCAACAACACAAAGCTGGGAATGATCGCCTACGGGATTATTGACCGGGATGCAACGCTGACCCCGTTCGGCCAGGAACTCAACGACCTGCGCAATGACGACGATGCGCTGCATGATCGATTGGCTAGGCATATCCTCCTCAACCTTCATGGAATGACCCTTGTCCAGTGTATTCGCGACATGGTCGCCGCGGGCGAGCAGGTAAACCTGACTACTCTTCGGGAGGGTCTGGCGGCCCGCGGCATCCACTATCCATCAGGCGGCAAGCATCCAAGCATGATGCGCCTGTGGCTTGCGAAGGCTGGCGTCTTCATCGGCAGTCGGTGGCAAATCAATGAAAACCGGATCGTAACTGCTCACCCCCTGGTTCCGGCTTGATGTCGGGGTAGAGCAACGAACGGGTTTTCGTGGAGATTTGACACTGCATGCCGATTCGCTTAGTGGTGGTCATCGAGAACGACGGGGACCGCCAGTGGGCTACTTTGGATCGAAGGCGACGAGCGGGCTGTGCCAGCTGCTTCCGGGGCTCCAGCCCCCGCATGATCTGTATATGGAAACGCATCTCGGAAGCGGCGCGCTGATGAAGCGCAAGGCCGGGTGATGGCGACGGTCAACGCGGCGCGCGAGGAGTTCGAAGCGGCCAAGACCCGGATCGCGGCGCTGCGTGCGGCCGGCAAGGTGGCGGAAGAGGCCGTGATCCGCGTCCTCGTCATCCTGCTCGACATCATCATCGTCGTCCTTCTGGAGAAGACCACGCACGAGCCGGAACTCCGGTCTGCCGCCGTCACAGACGGACAAGAGCGTGCCGGGAGCAACGGCCCGAAGCCGAACCGGCAGATGGGCGACAACCTGCGCAAGATCATCGTCGAGGAGACGGTCGCGGCCTGCGACGCCTGCGGCGCTGACATCGACGGCCCCGTCGATCGGGAGCGCCGCGTCCTCTACGACATCGTGTTCGAGGTCGTGCCGCGCCGAGATCAAGGAATGCCCGAAGTGCAAGGCCCGGAACAACCAAGGGTATACCAAGGGTACTGTAACTTGATGTCTGGAAATTTGTCTGAGGTTTGCGCTTTGAGGCGTTTCACTGGGGGGGGGGGGCTAGCCCTCGCATGTCACGGAAATTTTAGCTGGACAACGGTGTTTCGGCGTGGCATAAGTGTCCCATGTCACAGTCTCAGATCAGCCGCACATTGCGGGACGAGGCAGCAGTTGCGCGGATCGCGTCGCTGCTGTCCTGTGAGCAGTTCGACAGCCGGTCGGCTCTGGGTCGTCTGCGAGGAGTTTGCCTTTGTCGACGCGCGCGGCCGTCTGCAGCTTGCCGGCTGCATGAAGGCGCTGAGGGCGCCCGGAGATCGTCCTGCCGGTGCCGAAGTCACCGACAATCGACCGCCGGCCTCGCCTGTTGGTATCGCTGCAGAGGTTCCGGCGCGCGCATTCGGGATCTCGAGATCATCGTGGTCGGGGATCGTATTGACCGAGCGGTCACGCTGATTGCGCGTGAACACCCGCGACGACCTTCGCCGGCTGCCAATATCTCGTGGGCTCGGCGCACGGGTGGCGGGGTTTGCCGCCGCCGCGCGGCGCGGGACCGCTGGATGGAACGACGGGCAGCGCCGGAACCACCTGCAGCGGATCGTCTGTCTGAGCCGTTTCTTGATCAGGTGCTCTGCCCGCCCAGCCATGTGCGCATCCTGCGCCGCGTGACTTCGAGGACCGTTTCGACCATGGCTCAGTTTTGCCGATGAAGGTTACCCTGCCTGCGCGCGGCCAACTTCCTGTGCAGGACCGAAGGCCGGCAGGATCGGGAGCACTGGGAGACGGTGAAGACGGTCTTCGTGGCCGAACTGGAGCGCGCAGGAAGCTGGGGAGGTCGATCATGCGCCCTCGCCGGGCGAAGGTCTGAACGACTGGGCGCAGAACGAGTTTGGAGGGGGGTGACAAGCGACTTTCTGCGCGCCTGGAGCGCCGGCCTTCTGGCGGCCGGTCAGAAGATCAATGCGTCTCCCAGCGCCGACAACACCGCGATCAATGCGTTTTACCGGATGGTCGCCCTCGGAGATCACGCCGGCGAACATTCTTGCGCCGCACCGTGAGCGCAGCATCCGGCGCATCCGTGGCCAGAAGACGGTTCTTGCGGCACGGACCTGAACTTCTCCCGGCTGCGACGGCCTGCAGGTGAGAACCAGACCGGGGCCTCAAGCCTGCACCTGCACGCGACCCTGGCGGTGACTGACCTGCCACTCGGGGTGCTGGGTCCGGTGAAGCCCCGGTCGCAGGAGACACGCCGCAGCTCGAGGGGTTCAAGGCGCTGCCACCCCGGCGGCAAGACGCGCGTCATCTCCGTCGGGAAGCCGACATCTTCGAGCTGTTCGACACGCGCTTGCCCCGCGTCGATCTGCGCGCCAAGCATGACAGGGTGCTGAAGGAGGGAAGGCTGTTCGCCGTCATGGCCGGCGGCCTGATTGAGATCGAGGGACTGACGGAGCAAGCCAGCCGGAAGAAGGCCCGCGCGACAGAAGCGCCTGGCGAGTTGCGGTCCGTCACCCGTGACGGGCACCGCCCCCAGCGCGAAGCCGGTGTCCCTGCACGGGGTCAGGGAGCGCCCGAGGGTGAGGATCCCGTGGTGCCTGCTGACCACCGTGCGGGTCGGCGAAGGAGGCGGCCGACATCGTCGGCTTCTACCTTCAGCGCTGGCGAATCGAGGATTACGTGCTCAAATCCGGATGCAGGGTGGAACACCTTCTGTTCCGCACCGGCTGCAGCGGGCGATCAACGCCGTCATCGCGCATCATGACCCTGCTCGGCCGCCAGGTGCGAGCCGCAGCTGATGTTCACCGACAGCGAACTCGCGCGACTACGCACACAAGTACGCCCTGAAGGAACCGGAGCGTCTCGCCGATGCGGTGCACCTGGTCGCCCATCTCGGCGGCTACCGCAGCACGCCCGGGTCACCAGATCATGTGGCCAGACACACCAGCGCCGCACTGGGTCACCAAATCGGCCGGGAAATCGGGTTCCGGGATGGACAAAGACACGCGTGAACACGTAAACCATTGTCAACCAGATTTGTCATGACACGGCAGGGCTAGCCCCCCAGTGAAACGCGGCGCCATCGTGCTATCCCATGGAGCTGTAAAACATTCATGGAGGAAGCGAATGGACCTGCGACACACTACGACGATCGAGGCCGTTTTGGAACATCTGATCGCAAACGGAGCAACGGATCTGGGGCGGATCTTTGGTCAGCTCTTCGAGCTTGCGATGCAAATCGAGCGCGAGCAGTACTTGAAAGCGGGCCACCGGACACCGGAACGACAGGGCTATGCCAACGGCTACAAGCGGATCGACACCCCCACTGTTACCGTTCAAGTGCCAAAGACGGCCGGTCACGGGGACGACCCCCCCAGTCGCTTGAACGCGGCCAGCGATCTTCTCGCGCCGTCATGCTGGCTGTAGCCGAGATGTACATCAAGGGTGTTTCCACGCGGCAAGATGTAATGCGCGAGTTCGGGAGCCTGTCCTCTTCTCAGGTCAGCCGGGCCACCAGGTTGCTCGATGAAGAACTCGCCGCGCAACCGGCCCCTGATGAAATACCTGATCCTGGATGCGCGCTACGAAAAAGCCCGCCATGACGGCGTTGTGCGCGATGTTGCAGTGCTCTCGGCCATCGGAATAGGGGCTGCAGGCACGTTCTGGGGCTCTCTGTGGCGCTCTCCGAGGCCGAGGTCCATTGGAGAGCCTTCCTGGAAAGCTTGCTAGCCCTGCATGGTACGACCTTCATCGTCTCGGATGCCGGGCTGAAAGCGGCACGACGCGCGGTGCTGGGCGCGGCGACATGGCAGCGCTGCCAATTCCACCTGGCACAAAACGCCGTGCACCGAACAACGACATCAGGAAACGTATTGGAAAACAGCTCGGAGCCACGCCTCCTCACTCCAAGCCGCCGAGGCTGAACTGGGCGCCCTCGTGGCCAGCTATCGCGACAAGCATCCAGGCTTCCTGGCTGGAAAACAATGCGGGGCTCGCTGTCTTCACCTTGCCCGATGCTCACCACAAGCGTATGCGAACCTCGAACGGCATCGAGCGACCGATCCAGCAAGAGCTCAAGCGGCGCACCTCCAAAGTCAGGGTCTTTCCGAACCTCGCCTCGTTGGAGCGCCTCTCAACCGCGGTCCTCATCGACGAAAAATGGGAAACCGAAACCAAGATCAAATGGGAACAGCTCGATGACTGACAGCTTCACGACAATTTCCAGACATCAGGTTGCGTAATCCTCAAATACGTGGCCTACTGCTCCAGCCTGAAGAAGGCGGAGATTGTCGAGGTCTATCAGAAATACTTGGACCGCTGGTCGGAAGACGCGGACGCGGTGGCGAACCTGTGCGACTTCCTCGATGTCGAGGATCTCGACGAGGTGGTGCTGATCGCGGCGAATTTTCGAAAGGAGGTGACGACGACCGTGCTCTGGCTGATCGGCCACGGGGTGCGCGCCCAGTGCTTCCGGGTCGTGCCTTACAGCTTCGGCGAAGAGCTCTTCATCGACCTGCGGCAGATCATTCCGACGCCCGAAGCTGCGGACTACATGATCGGCATGGCGGCCAAGGATTCCGAGGAGAAATCCGTTGAAGGAGCGCAGAGGCACAGCCATCGACTGCGGCAGGCGTTCTGGACCGGGGTGCTCGAGGAGCTCCGCACCCGGAACGTTGCACAGTTCGATAACGTCAGCCCATCGACGGATTACTACGTAAATCTCGCTGCCGGGGTGGCCGGCTGCCATTTTGCCCTCATTTTCCTGAGAACGCAGGCACGCGTGGAACTGAATCTCCAGCGTTCCGACGCCACCGAGAACAAATGGCTGTTCGATCAGCTGAAAAGGCAGAAGCATGAACTTGAGGGGCGGTTCGGGAACGAACTCCGGTGGCGACGGATGGATGAGCGAAAGGCAAGCAGGATCAACTATTCATGCTCCTTCGACAGCTACGATGAGAAAAATTGGCCGCGGATGACCGAGTGGATGTGCGAACACATTGTCCGACTCGTCGAGACGTTCTCCGAACCGCTCAACCATCTAAATCTGGAACTCAAAACCAGAATTGGAACATCGCCCGATGAAGGGGACGCCACTGCATCGGCCTCGGAGGATTGATTGCTGGGTCCAGCCATTCAGGGCAAGAACGAAAATGACGGAGAAAGGAGCGACGTGAGGGAAGCCCCATTCCGCGACTGGTTGAAGAACGAGAGGGGCTGAGCGCTCGCACTGTCAGCACTCGAAACAGCAATTGCCGACGTGTCGAGCACCATGAGGACGATCTCGACGGTCACTACGACTCCGACGAACTGGGAAGCCTGTTGCAGCGCCTGGACCCAAGGCAACCCGGACACAGGATTCTGATCGATGGCGACATCTACAAAGGCACGGCAACGCTGAAGAGTGCGGTCGCCCTCTATCGTGATTTCCGGAAAGGCGCCGGACGACCCGCTGCTTCAGGCGGTATTCCTGAGGTGCGACGGCCGAGACGGCGGCAGGGCCCGGCATTTGTTCCGGGCTTCCTCCACCGTCATCAGCGCGACCGCGCCTATGGTCGTCCGCACCATCCTGCCGTTCACGGTCCCGTGCCACACGAAGCTGCGATGCCCGGAAGGCCGGATCCGCACGCCCAGACCGGCAACCCGAATGTCCTTCACGATGTATTCGGTACTGCCGGGCTTCAATCTTGCGACGCCTGCATCCGTCCGGCGGACCTTGCTTGCCTTGCCCGTCATGACTGCGCCCCGAGAGCAGCGGCGCCAGCGCCTCGACCGTTTCCCTGACCGTCGCGTCGGAGAGATGCGCGTATTTCAGCGTGGTCGCTGCATTCCCATGGCCCAGCAGCCAGCCCACCGTGAGGGTCGTCTCGCCGCTGGACAGCGCCATGCTGGCATACTGCTGGTTCCATGCTAGGCGCCGGCTCCGCGAAATCCACGACGGCAGCGGCTCGGAGATCGCGGCCGAGGGCCTGCGCCGGATTGCCGAGCTCTACGCCATCGAGGCCGACATCCGCGGCAGCGCGCCCGAGCGGAGGCTCGCCGAACGGCAAAGCAGCAGCGCGCCCGTGTCTCGCCCAAGTCCCGGCTCGGCGAGAAACTCGCCTATATCGCCCGGCCGATCGCCCTGAACCGCAAGAACGCACTCTTCGCCGGTCACGATGAAGGCGCCGCCGCATGGGCACGCATCGCTGATCGAGACGGCGAAACTGAACGGCATCGAACCCTACGCCTGGCAAAAGGCTACACTCGATGCCATCGCCACCGGCCATCCAAACAGCCGGATCGATGAGCTCATGCCCTGGAACTTCAGGCCCGCGTCAAGCTGAAACCCGGGTGCCTTCCCGGCATCGCTTACCTTACCGTCATGCCCTTCGGGCGATGGACCGTTTGTCGGCATGCGCGAGCCGGCAACGCCTCATTTCGGATCTATCCGGTCTCGGGCCGCTATCTGGAAACAGGCTTGATTTAGAGGAGGTCGAAAAAACAAGTAAAATCAAGTCTGTATAGAAGGTTCAAAATATTTCACCTCATTGGGGGCAAGCAGGCATTCGACAGTCCTGCGCCTTCGTCGGCTCCCGAGTGCTGCGGCGACAAACCGGCTCCCGTCCGTTGGCTCAGTGACCGCCCGTCCTCGGCAAGTGCGCGGCACGCTGTTGCAAGCGAGTGTTCGTCCTGTGGCGAACCATCTCGCCGGTGGTGAGGTCGCGGCCGTAACAGCGGTATGCGACCTCGGCCACCCAATTCCGCCGTTGCTCCGAATTCACTGACCATGGCAGCGATGGGAAAGGGACGTCAGGTTACGTCTTGGCAGACCAAGTCCTGATTTTTGCAGATGGCCGAACCACATCTCAATGCGGATTTTCAGATGTCTCCTGCTCATGATGACCCTGAGGTCATCTTCGGTCGCAATGAACTCGGGCTCTGTCCTGTTGTGCTTCGTCAAGAGCGAAAGGATCCTGTTGCGCATCCCCATGACCTCCGCCCCCACATCCTCTCGCTCGTCCGCAAGCGGCTGCCCGGGAACTGGACCGCGCGCTACGGCAACACGCCCGTGCTCTGCGAGACCTTGGTCGAGGTCTCGCGCCGCGGCGTCTGCCGGGCCGCGGGCCGGATCCGCGTCGGAACAACCAGGGCGCGCGGCCGCCACGACCGACACAACAGAAGCCGAAGAAGGACATCTGGCCCGCTCCACAAGGACTGGAAGCGGACCCTCAATCGCTGAACCCTGCAACCGGCACAGGATGGCGCTCAGCTCCTCCTCCGCAGCGTTGGGACAAAACGCAACCAATGCCGAAAACACGGCATGGCGCCAGTGCCCCTCACCGCGCATCACGGTGCACGAAACCGCTCCGGGTGACGCTGGAACTCCCTGACAAAAGCCCGTCAAACGGACGAAAACAACAACACCTCACCGCACGAACGAACGCTTACTCCTATGCTGAATCCCTGATCGCTGTCGAGTAGGCAGCGAGGTCCGATGAGCTCATCCGAAGCTGTCGCGCTATCTGTTGCCACCCGTCCAGTGTGGTTGCGACTTCCTCGATGATGGCATCGGCCCGGACCAGGTCCAGCGCGAAATACGGTGTAGCGGCGCGGGCCAGGTCGAGATCGGCGTCCGGCCCTTCTTCCGATATCCAGGTCGTCAGTTCGCGCGTTTTTTCGGTCAGCGGCACCGGGTTCAGGTCATAGGCCGGCGAAAGGCGCCATTTGTCGTCGTAATCGTACAGGAAGCCATGGTTGCGGAGGTGATCGTCGAGATTGCCGACCATCACATTGAAGACGATCCGCCTCCACAGTTCATGCAGGTCTTCGATGGGCGCACTCGAATACACTCTGATGACTTCTGCGATATCCGTGTAGGACGCTTCGTCGCCGTCGCTGAGCCCGAGTAGGGTCATGGCAGAAATGAACGGGATTCTCCGGCCCTGATCACGGTCGAATCGCGTTATCAGGGACACCGGTCGACCAGCCACGTCCAGCAGTGTTGCCTGAGCAACATCAACGCCTGCGGCGGCGGCGAGTGTCATCGCGAGGACCTCGCCATGCGGGATGCTGCGATCATCATCGTTCTTCGGAAACTTGGCGATCGCCAAGCGACCATCATTGTCGATGACGGCGGACTTGGGGCGGGCGCCGCCGAGCGGCGAGCCCTCGTTCAGCAGGAGCTTCAGGTCTTCGGCAGTTTCGGAGTTGGACAGTACCGCATTGGCGGCGTCAAGGAGCGCCGGTAGCCGGATCAGGGGAGGCACACGGTAGCGGCCGAAGTTGTGGTCGAAGGTCTTTTCGCCTTCCCGGCGATACCGGAGCGCGCCGATTCTAGTCTGATCGTTGATGGCGAGGAGATAGTCGGTCTCGGACAGGGTGCGCTGCTCGCCGGCTTTGCGAAAGGCGCGCCGAATCAGCTGTTGGCCCCAGCGGTCCGGGGCGGTGTCGCGCAATGCGCCGGGCAATGCGGACTTGTTGGAGGAAGTGTATATCTGGCGGCGTTCCAACGGCAGGTTCGCCGGATCCAGGGCAAAAGCACCGGCGCGGTCGTGCCACGTGTCGGCATACTCAAAGACCGAGCTTTGGCCGTGTCGCTTGGCGATGTAGTAGCACCGCCCGACGAGAGAAGTCTGACCATTGTGGTCGACAAGAACCTCGATCGGGTCGGTCATGACTGTGATCGGGAGCGGCGCCGCGGTTGCACCTTCCTGGGCAGTCGATCCTCGTCGATGTCCAGTCCGAGGGAATCGTCGCGTCGGTCGGCCGCCTGGGCGAGACGGTCGGCGAGCCCCAGGATGGCCAATACGGTCACATAGATGCCGATCGAGACCGACGGGTCGCCGCGTTCGACCTTGTAGAGAGTGCCGCGGCTGATGAATGCGCGCTCAGCCATCGAGACCGTCGAGATGCGACGCTTCTTGCGGGCGACCGCGATGTCCGCGCCCAGCTTGGCGAGGGCCTGTTTCGCTGCTCTGGGAAGCGCATGTGTCGCTAGTGTTTTCATCATCTGTGTGATCTGGAGATCAATAGGATACTCTATTGTTCATTATATAAGACATATGGGAGAGCAGTCAACAGACTTCAGCCAGGTGTTTCCCACGCTGCATTCAATTTTGCTGTCTTCTGCTGTCCGGAGGTTTCACAGCGTGCCGGGTTTTCTGGCTTCGGGGCCGTCCGCGGTCGTCGCCGGCGGCGTTGCCGGTGCGTGGGCGGCGTCCGGGAATCGGCCGGACACCATTGGCGCTCAGGACCGGGGTGAGAGTTTCGTATGGCACAGTTGCAGGCTCAGTACCATTTGTTCATCTCACAGTGCCGGGGTGTGATTTGGGCTGATGTTGTCGTTGGCTGGTGCGTCGTCTGCACCGATCATGGCCGTCCACGCGCTCTCGAAGCAGGATGCGCCGGCGCATGCCGGAGCGTTTCATGCGCTGTGTGACGAGGGTCTTGTTTGCCGCCTCGACAATTCCCGAGCCGGTTGCTTCAGCGCGTGGTAGCGCATGCGGTGGCGATGCTTGCGGAAGAAGGACTGTTCCCTGTCGATGTCGGCCCGTTGGCGCCGCGAAGGTGGCCCCGGATCACCCTGTCGATGCCGCGAAGGTCGTGACAAAATCCTGTCCTGAAACGGGCGATTGTCACGAAAACCCGTTTTCGCCGCTACCTCGCGGCCGCACAACCGTGTTAAATCAATGACTTGGATTCGCCATACGAGAACTGCACCCCGGTAAGCGTTCGTTCGTGCGGTGAGGTGTTGTCGTTCCCGACCATTTGACGGTCAACCGGAACTCACGAGCAACACCACCTGAATCCCCCGCGACCCGGGGAGAGGCAGTTCCCCGGCGTACAGCTGTCAAGGGGCATCACGTCCATGCCGATCCTTCGTTTTCGTCGCTGTCGAGCTCGTGCGGCTCGTCCTCAGAAATGCCGCCAGCCGGAACTCCCGACCTCGACGGGCCGGGCATCCGCATCGACCAAGACGACGCTGGCACTGTCGCTGACGATCGTTCCGATTTCGGTGATTTCAACGCCCGATTCCGCGCCCGCGGCCAGCGCCTTCGCCCTGTCCCCGGCGACGACCGTAAAGATAAGTTCGTAATCGTCGCCCCCAGTCACCAGCGCGGTGGGGCCGAGCCGGCGTTCGCGGCACATCGCCGCCGCAGCCTCGGAGACCGGCACTCGATCGATCCGGATCCGTGCCCCCACGCCTGATGCCGCGCAAATATGGCCGAGATCGGCGATCAGCCCATCCGAGATGTCGGCCATCGCCGTGGCGATGCCTCTCAGGGACCGTCCGAGCGCAAGCCGCGGCTCGGGCAGACGGAAACGGTGGATCAGAAACTCGTGCTCTGCCGCCTCCTCCCTCGACGCCCGGAGGCCCAGGACGGCATCGCCGATAGTCCCAGAAACCATGACAAGATCACCCGGAACGGCGCCTCTGCGGGTGACCGCCTGTCCGGGGGGCAGCTCGCCGACAACCGTGACCGAAAGGACTGGCGGACCGTCCGTGCGTGTGATGTCGCCGCCAAGCAGCGTCACGGCAAACCTGTCCTGATCAATGCGCAGGCCGCGCGCAAACCCTTCGAACCAGGAATCACCGGTAGCGTCGGGCAGGGCCAGGTTGAGAAAATACGCGTTCGGCGTCGCCGCCATCGCCGCGAGGTCCGAAAGGTTTACCCTGAGAAGCCGGCGCGCCACCACTTCAGGGTCTTCGCCGACCGGGAAGTGAATTCCGGCGACCATGGTGTCGGTACTGACGACGGTATCGGCATCGGGCTGCGGCGGCAGCACCGCGGCATCGTCGCGAAATCCCAGCGCCCTCGGATCTCCGTTCCCGAGCGGGGCCAGCAATTCGGCGATTACCTCAAATTCGCCCCTGCCCGGCCATTCAGCCATCGCCGCCATCCGGCGCCATCTTCACTGTTCCCAGCTCGTCGGGACGCAGGGCCCGGGCCACATCGTCCAGTACACCGTTCACCATGCCCGCCTCGGGAGAATCGAAGAAAGCGTGCGCGATGTCGAGGTACTCGTTGATGACAACCTTCGCCGGCGTGTCGCGGCACGTCTCCAGTTCGCACACGGCCGTCCTCAGGATCGCACGCAGCACGTAAGCTAGTCTCTCGACCTTCCAGCGTTCGGAAAGCGAGTCCCGAATGATTCGATCGAACTCCTCCCGGCGCTTGACCGCAGCATCGACCAGGACTGCAAAGAATTCCCGGTCGGCTTCGACATCCTCTTCGGCGCCGAGACGTTCTCCCGGCGTGTAGGACTCGAATTCCGCCAACACCCTTTCGATATCGGCACCGGACAGATCGATCTGGTAGAGCCCCTGCACCGCTGCGAGGCGGGCTGCGCTCCGGGCGGCTCGGCGGTCCGCCCTCCGCTGGCCGCCACCGCTCACCGGCGCCGTCAGCGGAATTGCCGGCGCAGCGCGATCATCGCCAGGCAGGCACGCGCCGCTGCCCCGCCCCGGTCATGCTGGTCCCGTTGCGCCCGCGCCATCGCCTGCTCGCCATTCTCGGTCGTCAACACACCGTAGCCGAGCGCCACGCCGTGTTCGAGAACCAGATCGTTCAGCCCGCGGGCACTTTCTTGGCAGACATAATCGTAGTGGGTCGTTTCGCCGCGAATGACGCAGCCGAGTGCGATATAGCCATCGAACGGCTCTCCCGCATCCGACTTGCCGCCGTTGCCGATAGCCATCCGTATTGCCCCCGGGAGCTCGAAGGTCCCCGGCACCTGGAATCGTTCCCAGGTCGCGCCAGCCGATTCAAGCTCCGCGATGACGCTCTCCATCATCCGGTCGGCAATCTCGTCGTAGAACCGCGCCTCGACGATCATCACGTGCACGTCTGCCATCCCTCAGTCCTCCGAAGGCCCAAGGGGGCGCCGGCCGACGACCTTGAGCCCGAAGCCCTCTATGCCCTTGATCGCACGCTCGCGATTGCTGATCAGGATCAGCTCCCGGACGCCGAGATCGTTGAGGATCTGGGCTCCGACGCCGAAGTCGCGCAAGGCCGGTGGCGCCGTCTCGCGGCCCTCCTCGGTCTGCACCGAGATCTCGGCACTGGCCGACAGCGGATCGGAGGGCACCCGGTGGCGGGTCCGTATCTGATTGGAGAGCTTCTCGGCCCACGGCTCGCGAATGATCACGATAACGCCGCGCCCTGCCTTACCGATGATACGAAACGCGCTTTCGAGGTCGTCGTCGTGCTGGTTCGTAGTGTCATGGATCATGTCGTCAAGGATGTTCACCGCATGCATGCGGACCAAAAGCGGTTCGTCGCCAGAAACGTCCCCCTTCACCAGCGCGATGTGTTCGGCTCCGGACACGTTGTTACGATACAGGATGAGGCGGAAGTCGCCTTCGTGCCGACGATTGATGCGCGTCGTCAGCGATCTCTCGACGATCGAATCATGGCGCAGGCGGTAAGCGATCAGATCGGCGATCGTGGCCACCTTGAGCCCGTGGAACTGGGCAAATTTCACGAGATCCGGCAGGCGGGCCATGGTCCCGTCCTCGTTCATGATCTCGCAGATCACGCCCGACGGGTTGAGGCTGGCGAGCCGTGCGAGGTCGACCGCCGCCTCAGTGTGTCCCGTGCGCACCAGCACGCCGCCATCCCGCGCCCGCAGCGGAAACACGTGGCCCGGCGTAACGATGTCGTCGCGCCCGTGCAGCGGGTCAATCGCCACCGCCACCGTGCGCGCCCGGTCGGACGCGGATATCCCGGTAGTTATTCCCTCGCGCGCTTCGATCGAGGTCGTGAACGCGGTCTCGAACTGTGACCTGTTGTCCGTCGACATCAGCGACAGGCCCAACTGGTCGACGCGCTCGGCCGTCATCGCAAGGCAGATCAGGCCGCGGCCGTGCTTGGCCATGAAGTTGATGGCGTCCGGCGTCGCCATCTGTGCGGCGACAACAAGGTCGCCCTCGTTCTCGCGGTCCTCGTCGTCAACGATGACCACCATGCGACCGTTGCGGATATCGTCGATCACGTCGGGGATCGGGGCCAGAAAATCCTGAAAGTCGTCTGCCGACCCCGGTCCTTCGGGCGCCGCGTTGCCGACGACGGACAATTGCCTTTCGATCACTGGTCAGTCCTTTCCGAGAAGCCGCGCCACATAGCGCGCGATAGTATCGATCTCGACATTGACGCTGTCGCCGACCCGGCGCAAACCGAAGGTTGTCACCGCGCGTGTATGGCTGATGATGTTGACACCGAAGCGGGCGCCCTCGACCTCGTTGACGGTCAGCGACACCCCGTCAATCGCGATCGAGCCCTTGGGAGCGACATAGATTGCGAACGCATCCGGAATCTCGAAGCGGAAGCGGACGCTGTCGCCCTCCGGCTCCATGTCGACTACGGCGGCTACGGCGTCGACATGACCCGACACGATGTGTCCGCCCAACTCGTCGCCGACGCGCATCGCGCGCTCAAGATTGACTGCTGTGCCGACTTCCCAGCCGCCGAGTGTTGTCCGGGCAAGTGTCTCTGCGGACGCTTCGACTGCAAACCAGTCCACCCCCTTCTCGACCACCGTCAGACAGGGACCCGAACAGGCAATCGAAGCGCCGATGTCGACGCTCTCCATGTCGTAGGATGTCGTGATCTCGATACGGGTGTCCCCACCCCTGACGATCGCACGAACGCGGCCAAAATCCGAGACAATGCCGGTAAACACCTAATTCTCCCTTCGCACGCGCTCATAGGTCTCGACGAGATCCGGGCCGATTGCTTCGCTCGACAGTCTGACGAAGTGTCGCGTATCGTCAAGCCTTTCCAGACCGAAATCCGCAACCGCCGACATGCCGTCCGCCCCGATGACGACCGGCGCCCGGTACCATACGATGCGATCAACAAGATCGCGCGCGATCAGCGTGGCGACCGTGCGCCCGCCCCCTTCGACCATGAGCCGGTTAATCCCGCGATTCCCCAGCGCCTCCAGGGCGGCGCCGGGGTCGGGCCTGCCGTCGCCGGTTCCTGCTACCGCGACGATCTCGACGCCAGCTTCGGCCAACGCCGCCGGCTGCCGGGCCTCCTCGGCGATGATGAGCCAGGTCGGCACATCACGCGCCGTCGCCACCAGGCGATGGCTTGCCGGCAGCGGCGTCCGTCCCCCGAGCACGATGCGGATCGGCGAGCTCTTGCCGAGTCCGGGCAGCCGACAGGTTAGAGCCGGATCGTCCGCAACCGCGGTTCTGTTGCCGACGAGTATCGCGTCGCTCCGCGCCCTGACCCCGTGAACACGGTCCCGTGCCATGGGCCCGGTGATCCATCTGCTTTCGCCGGTTGACGTGGCGATGCGGCCGTCGAGGCTGGTCGCCAGCTTGACGGTGACCAGCGGCCGGCCGTGTTCGACCCGCATGAGAAAATCTGCCGTCACCTCTCGAGCGGCCTCGGCACACACGCCGAGCGAGATCTCGACTCCAGCATCTTCGAGCCTCCGCAACCCGGCGCCATCGACGCGAGGGTCGGGATCGCGCACGCCGACGACGACCCGCGCGATGCCGGCCTCGATCAGGACATCTGCGCAGGGCGGGGTCTGGCCGTGGTGAGCGCACGGCTCCAGCGTCACATAGGCGGTGGCCCCTCTGGCACCGTCTCCGGCGCGTCCGAGCGCAACAGTCTCCGCATGCGGCCGTCCGCCCGGTTGCGTCCAGCCGCGCCCGATGACGCGCCCGTCCCGCGCAATGACGCAGCCTACTGCGGGGTTCGGAGAAACATTGCCGTGGCCGCGCCTCGCCAGCGCGACCGCAGCAGCCATGAAGCGTTCGTCAGACAAGCCGCTCGGGCACATTCAGGCCTTCAACGAAATCTTCGAAGTCCCGCGCCTCGCGGAAGTCGCGATAGACCGAGGCGAAGCGGATATATGCCACGGGGTCGAGCCGCTCGAGCGCTTCCATCACCAGTTCCCCGATCTGGCCCGACTTGATCTCCGACATTCCGGAACTTTCGATCTTTCGGATGATTCCGGTCACCGCGCGCTCGACCCGGTCCGGCTCAACCGGACGCTTGCGCAGTGCGACCGTCATCGACCTCGTGATTTTCTCGCGTTCCAGCGGCTCGCGCTTGTCATTTTCCTTGAGAACGACGATGTCCCGCAGCTGCACGCGCTCGAATGTCGTGAAGCGCATGCCGCAGTCGTTGCAAGAGCGGCGACGGCGGATCGACGCGTTGTCCTCGGCTGGCCGCGAATCCTTGACCTGCGTGTTATCACTACCGCAAAAAGGACACTTCATCCCTGCTCTCCCCGCCTCATTGTGGATAAATCGGAAACCGCCTACACAGTCGGGTCACCTGCTCACGCGCCTTCTTCTCGGTCACCGCGTTGTCGCCGCCGGACGAGCCGAAACCGTCGAGAACCTCCGCAATCAGTTCCCCGATCTCGCGGAATTCCGCCGGCCCGAAACCGCGCGTCGTGGCCGCCGGCGACCCCAGGCGAATGCCGGACGTGACCGTCGGCGGCTGCGGATCGAACGGCACGCCATTCTTGTTGCAGGTCATGCCGGCGGCCTCGAGAGTCGCCTCGGCGGCCTTGCCGGTCACGGCCTTGGCGCGCAGGTCGACGAGCAGGAGATGGGTATCAGTGCCACCCGAGACGATATCGCAGCCGGCGTCCGAAAGGGTAGAGGCGAGAACCCGCGCGTTCTCGGCAACCGCTGCCGTATAGACGCGGAACTCGGGACGCAGCGCCTCGCCGAAGGCCGCGGCCTTCGCCGCGATGATATGCATCAACGGCCCCCCCTGGGTTCCGGGAAAGATCGCGGAATCGATCTTCCGGGCAAGGTCGCCGTCGTCGGCAAGGATCATTCCGCCGCGAGGCCCGCGCAGCGTCTTGTGGGTCGTGGTGGTGACGACATGCGCATGCGGGAACGGACTCGGATGCACACCGCCGGCAACCAGCCCGGCAAAATGTGCCATGTCGACCATCAGCATGGCGCCGACGGAATCCGCGATTTCCCGGAAACGCGCGAAATCGAGAATGCGGGGGTAGGCCGAACCGCCGGCGATGACCAGCTTCGGTCGATACTCTTCGGCCAAGCGCGCGACCTCGTCGAAGTCGACCCGCGCGTCGTCCTCGCGCACGCCGTACTGGATGGCCTTGAGCCATCGTCCGGAAAGATTGGGGCGCGCGCCGTGCGTGAGATGGCCGCCGGCAGCGAGGGAAAGTCCGAGTATGGTGTCGCCTGGCTTCAGCAGGGCGAAGAATACGGCCGCATTGGCCTGGGCGCCGGAATGGGGCTGGACATTGGCGTGGCTGCAGCCGAAAAGCCGGCAGGCGCGGTCAATCGCCATCTGCTCGGCGACATCGACATACTCGCATCCGCCGTAATAGCGGCGTCCGGGATAGCCCTCGGCATACTTGTTGGTGAGGACCGAGCCGGCGGCTTCGAGCACCGCCCGCGAGACGATATTCTCGGAGGCGATGAGCTCGATCTGGTCCTGCTGGCGGGCAAGCTCGCGCCCCAGCGCGCGTTCGAGATCCGGATCCGTTTCCACAAGAGGTGAGGTAAAAAATCCCTCGTGCAACATGGCCGAAGGCGGCAGCGCGTCCATAGAATACTCCGTATCGTCGATGTCAGGCAGCCCGACACCGCTCAAGTTTGGCGATCCGGCGCTCATGCCGTCCGCCCTCGAATTCCGTCGAGAGGAACACCCCTACCATGGCACGGGCGATTCCCTCTGGGGTCTTTCTCCCGCCCAGGCACATGATGTTGGCGTCATTGTGTCGACGGGCCAAGGCCGCTGTTTCCTCGTCGTAGCAGAGCGCAGCACGAATGCCGGGGTGCCGGTTCGCAGCAATCGAAACGCCGATACCCGTTCCGCAAATCAGAATTCCGGCATCGCTCTCGCCGGCAGCAAGCGCGTCGACCAGCCTGAAGGCAAAGTCGGTGTAGTCCACCGGTTCAACCCCGTCGGTTCCGAGATCCAGCACGTCGAAACCGGCGCGATGGATCTCCTCCACGCAGGCCTGTTTGAGCGAATGACCGCCATGGTCGACGGCGATGGCAACCGTTTTCCTGCTCATGGGGCCTTCATCCCGGATCTCTCGACACAGCGCGATCCTGTCTCGCGGATCGGTTGCCGACACCAAATATCATATCACCATAGCATGGTACTACAAGGTATAGCAAGGTTCCCGGTTTTTACGGAGAGACACCCGCGAACCCGCCGCGCCAATGCCGGGACTTCGGTCCGACGCCGGACTGTTGCGGTCCGGGAACGGCGGCCTTTGCAAAACGGCATGCGGAGCCCTATATTCAATGCAACGATCTCACGCCGCCCGACACTCGGCGCCGCATCCGGGTTCGGGCTCCGGGAGGGGAAAAAGGAGCGAACGATGGAAGACCAGCCCAACACCGGCAGATCCCTGTCAGATACGGGCAGCGACACCCTCCCGTCAGGCCACATGGTTCCCCAATCGACTGGGCGTTACCGTGCACTCACGGCCCGACATCTTGACGAGATTCCGCAGCTCAAGACACTCACTGCCGACGAGCAGTTTGCCATGCGCGTCGTCAGCAGCGTGCTCCCCTTCCGTTCCAACCGCTACGTGATCGAGAACCTCATCGACTGGGACCGGGTACCCGACGATCCGCTATACCAGATCACCTTCCCTCAGCGGGAGATGCTCAGGGACGAGGATTTTACGCGGATGGCGGATCTCGTCGCGCGTGACGCCACACCCGGCGAGATCAACGAAGCCGCAAACGAGATTCGGGTCGGCCTCAACCCGCATCCCGCCGGCCAGCGGGAACTCAACATACCCGAATCGGACGAAGGCGTTCTCGAAGGCCTCCAGCACAAGTACCGCGAGACCGTGCTCTTCTTCCCGAGCCACGGGCAGACCTGCCATGCGTACTGCACGTTCTGTTTCCGCTGGGCCCAGTTCGTCGGCGACAAGGATCTCAAGATCGTCGCCAAGGAGGAGACCGGCCTGCACCAATACCTGGCCGCGCACCCGGACGTGTCGGACCTGCTGGTCACCGGCGGCGACCCGATGATCATGAAGGTGAGTTCGATGGAGCGCTTTCTCCGGCCGTTCATCGACGATCCCTCGCTCGGCCACGTTCAGGATATCCGCATTGGAACGAAGTCGCTGACCTTCTGGCCGCATCGGTTCGTGAACGACGAGGACGCGGATGACATGCTGAGGCTCCTCGAAGACCTCGCCGAGGCCGGCAAGCATGTCGCCATCATGGCGCACTTCAATCACTGGCAGGAACTCGAGACGGAGGTTGCCCGCGAGGCTATCCGCCGTCTCCGCGATACCGGCGCCGTGATCCGCTGCCAGGCCCCCCTTCTCGCCCACATCAACGATTCCTCCGATGTCTGGAGCCGCATGTGGCGCGAACAGGTACGTCTCGGGATGATCCCGTACTACATGTTTGTCGAGCGGGACACCGGGGCGCGGCACTATTTCGAGGTACCGCTGGAGCGGGCGTGGGAGATTTTCGCCGGTGCGCTCAACCAGGTGTCCGGGCTTGGCCGCACCGTTCGCGGTCCGAGCATGAGCGCCACGCCGGGCAAGATAGAGGTCCTCGGCGTGCAGGAAGTTCACGGCGAAAAAGTGTTCGTGCTGCGCTTCCTGCAAGGACGGAATCCGGATTGGGTCGGGCGGCCTTTCTTCGCCAGGTTCGATCCGGCGGCCACTTGGTTCGACCACCTCGAGCCAGCATTCGGAGAATCGAAGTTCTTCTTCGAAGACGATTTCCGGAGCATGCTCAAGGGCACCGCGATGGCAGACGCAGGCTGAAACCCGGATCGGCGAAAGCCGCCTTGCCGGCAACGGACGAATTTTCGGCATGCCCTGTCGACCGACGGGATGCGACAAGGTGAATATCCGACCGCCGCCGGGGCACGGAGAACATTTCAGGCGAGAGATGCGCACAAGGCAGTGCAGAAAGCAATGCCGGATTGCGTGGAGATGACCATTCCCACGATACATGGGACCGTCGCCGTGGTCGGCGACTACGTCTCGGGCGATGTCATACTGCCTGGCCGCCATGCCTTTCTCGATACCGAAGGAATGGCGGCGCATGTGCTTGAGGAACTCAACGACACGGCCAACGCCTGCGTCCGCGCCGCCTCCGTCCTCGTCGCCGGAACCGCCTTCGGCTACGGGACCGGACGGGAATCGTCAGCGCGCGCGCTCCGCGCGGCCGGCATAAGGGCTGTCATCGGCGGCCCCTTCGCCCGAATGTTCTACCGCAACGCGATCAACAACGGCCTCCTGGTTCTGGACTGCCCCGCACTCGTCGAGCAGGGCGTTGAAGACGGCTCGGCGATCGAGATCGACCCTGCTTCGGGCCGGGTGCGCTGCGAGGGCCGCGAACACGCGATACCGGCAGTGCCTGACCTGATCGGCGCCATCGTTTCGGCAGGCAACCTCGTCGAATACGGGCGCCGCCTCCTGTCTTCCGAGGCCGGGGAGACTGCGCATGGCTGAGAGCGGCCTGACGCTTGCCCAGAAGGTCCTGGGCCGTGCCGCAGGAATTACCGCGCCGCGCCCGGGCGAGATCATCGAGGTACGGCCCGACTTCTCCTATTCCCACGATTTTGCCGTCTATGTCATCGACGCGTTCGAACGCATGGGTGCCCGCAGGGTCGTACAGCCGGACCGGGTCGCCATCTGCCTTGACCATGTCATTCCGGCAGACAACCGGCGCGACGCAAACAACCATGCCCGGATCCGCACCTTTGCCAGGGCCCAGGGGTTGCGTCATTTCTTCGACGCCGGTACCGGAATCGCCCATCAGGTGATGTTCGAGAAGGGGCTGGTCGCACCCGGCAGCCTCGTCATCGCCAGTGATTCCCACACGCCGTCAGGAGGAGCGCTCGGCGCGCTTGCGCTTGGTGTCGGAGAAACGGAACTGGGTTTCGCCTGGGCCACGGGCTTCCTCTGGATCAGGGTTCCGGCCACCATCCGCATCTCGCTCGAGGGCAGGTTTCAGCCGGGAGTTTATGCCAAGGACATGATGCTTCACCTGATCGCGAAGCTCGGCGTCCTCGGCGCGGTGTACGAGGTGCTGGAATATGGCGGGCCGTCGGCTGCGACACTATCGGCTTCCGAACGCTTCACACTGTGCAACATGAGCGCCGAACTCGGTGCCAAGACAGGGGTGTTCCCGCACGACCGGATAACCTCTGACTTCCTCGACGGGCGCGTCCAGTTCGATAGTCAGCCGGTGCAACCGGATCCGGACGCCACCTATTCGCGCGAGCTGACCGTCGACCTCGACGCCCTTGAACCGATGCTCGCCCTCCCTGGGCGAGAAGATCGCGGCGTGCCAGTGACCGAGGCAGCCGGCCGGGCTGTACAGCAGATATTCATCGGGTCCTGCACCAATGCCCGCGCCGACGACCTCGCGATCGCCGCCCGGATCCTGCGCGGACAGCAGGTTCGTTCCGGCGTACGCCTGATTGTCGTCCCGGCTTCGCGCGCGGTTATGGCAGAGACCGCGCACAACGGTGATCTCGCGACTCTTCTCGAGGCCGGGGCCACGTTCATGCCGAGCGGATGCGCGGTATGCGCCGGAACGCATCAGGGTGTGCTCGCGGACGGAGAACTCTGCCTCTCGACCAGCAACCGAAACGCCCCTGGCCGCATGGGCAACAGGCAAGCTGAAATCGCTCTTTGCAGCCCCGCGACGGCAGCTGCAAGCGCAATTACAGGCGTCGTCACCGACGCGCGCGAATTCGCTGGAGAGCAAACGCCGCTGGCGGCCGCAGACGAGGGCTAATCGTCGGACGCACAGCCTATCGATTTACGTTTTCCGCGTAGAAGGCTGACGGCAGGTTGTCCTTGGGCCAGTCGTCGCCGTTCTCGAACGGAGCGACGCCGACGGCATGGCGCGCCATGCCCGACTCGAGCATCGCCATCGAGACGATCTCTGCGATTCCGATGTCGTCTATGCCGTGGTCGCGCAGTGCCTGGAAGTCGCCGTCCTCCGTACCCTCGTTGAACGCCACCTTGCGCGCGAAGCGAAGGACATCCTTCCACATCGGCTCCAGCGTCGAGGAATTCTCGAAATCTATGCACTCCATCACATCGTCGGCCGTCATCTGGAAATGCTCGATGAGATGGGTCTGGTGGTTGTTGATGCAGCGCGGACAATCAACCTCCGCCGCACAGACCAGAGAAATGGCATTGAGCAATGGCTTGGGCAGCGAGCCGGGAGTCATCTGCAGCCGCTTCGTGAGCGTCCACCATCCCTTAAGAAGGTCGATGTCGAGAGCAAAGAACCCCCAAGTCGGCGTCAAGAAATTGGCACCTTTCGTGGCTCGGATGTCATCGAAGATCTCCGCAACTTCGTCATCGGCAAGATCCGGCCGAATCAGCTTCACCTTGTCCATCATCCGTCATGCCGTCTCCCCGGTCGACGAGTCGTCACGGTCACGGACCGTCTCGCCGGCCTTTCGACGCTGCATCTCCCTGCCAGCGGCGGTTTGCCTCGGGTCGGCGCCGGGCGCTGGCTGCCGACGCCTCAATCGCTTAGCTGCCTGGAGATCCGGGGTCAAGCTGGAGCCTGCTCGCCGGGCCCGTCAGAAGCCGGTACGACCTGACAAGTCCCCGTGCTTGCAATGGCCCGTTTCTTCGTTTCTGGAAAATGGAGGCAACAACCCGCAACAGAACCGAAATTCGCCTTCGTGACCGATTTCCAAGCGGTTGTCTGCTACTGCCTGTGGTGCTAGCCTTGTCTGCGGCAAACAGGCTGCCCCCACATGCATGCCAAGCCATCGGGCGCCTGCACCGAATCCGTTTTCGCAATACCTTCAGGAAGCAGACCAACATGAATAGCATTACACGCCGTCATGCCCTCGGCACCATCAGCGCCGCAACAGCGATATCCGCTGCCGGCCTGCCCGCACATGCGGCCACCAAGACCAAGGTGGGAGCATTGCGCTTCACCAGCCATGCGGCGAGTTTCGTGGCCTATGAGCGTGGATACTTCAAGGAGGCGGGACTCGATGTCGAGTTCCGGTTCTTCCAGGCTGCCCAGCCCATGGCGGTAGCGATCGCTTCGGGAGATGTCGACTATGGCGTCACCGCGATCTCGGGCGGGCTCATCAGCCTTGCCGAGAAGGGGGCCGCGAAGGTGATCGGCGGCGCGCTTAGCGAGGAAAAGGGCATAGACGGCCAGATGATTCTTGCTTCCAACGCTGCCCATGCTGCAGGGCTGACGTCGCCGGCCCAGCTCAAGGGCAAGCTCTACGGTATGACCACAGCGGGTTCGTCGTTCCACTACATGGCTTCGAAGATTGCCAGCGCCGAGGGCTTCCCCGGCGGGATCAGGATGAAACCGCTCCAGAAGGTGGGGGCGATCATTGGCGCGCTAAAATCGGGCCAGATCGATGCCTGGTCGATCGTACCGCATATCGCCAAGGCGCTTGCCGGCGGCGGCGCCGTGAAGCCGATCGGCGTGATTGCGGATTACATTCCGGACTACCAGGTAACCACCGTGTTCACCTCGGCCAATACCGCTGCCAAGGAGAGGGCCAAGACCAAGGCATTCCTTGCCGCGTTCTCCAAGGGCGCCGATGACTTCAATGCGGCACTGGTCGACAAGACTGCGGGCGCAGACGCCGCCGAGGCCATGGTCAAGCTCATCCACAAATACGTCTACGCCGACCGTCCTTATGCCAAGGCCGCACCGTCGATCCGCAACGGCGCCATGCGCATCAATAAAGGCGCCGCGTTGAGGACGGGTTCGGTCTCCGACCAGCTCGAATGGTTCAAGTCCGAAAAACTGGTCAAGGCCGGGATCACGATGGACACGCTCGTCGATCCGTCTTACGTCAAGTCGATCTGAACAGGCATTCCGGCCGGGGTGGCAGCACCCCCACCCTGGCCGGAAACTCCATGGACCTCGTTCTCGACCGGATCAGCCACAGCTATGGCGACACCGAGGTTCTACGCGGCATCTCCCTGACGATCAGAGCCGGCCAGATCGTTTGCATCATAGGGCCGTCCGGCTGCGGCAAATCGACATTGCTGCGAATCATAGGTGGGCTTGAGCAGCCGGGTAGCGGCAAGGTCCTGCAGGAAGGCGCGCCGCCGGCCGATAGCCTCAATCCGCTGACCTACGTATTCCAGGACTTCGCGCTCCTGCCGTGGCGCACCGCCGGCGGCAATGTCAGCCTGGCGCTGGAAGACCATGGCCTTGCGCGCGAACGCAGAGAAGCCGTCATCTCGGATGTGCTGCAACGCACCCGCCTCAGCGAGTTTCGCGACGCGCTACCACGGCAACTTTCCGGGGGCATGAAACAACGCGTGGCAATCGCCCGAGCCCTGGCGGTCAACCCGGCAGTGATGCTCCTCGACGAACCGCTCTCGGCGCTCGACGCCCAGACCCGTGAACTGCTCCTGGACGACCTGATTGGCCTGTGGTCGCGCCAGCCGTTCACCGCAGTCTACATCACCCACAATCTCGGCGAGGCCGTGCGTCTTGGCCACCGCATCGTCGTTCTCTCGCGCCGTCCCGGAGTAATCCGGGAGGTGATCGAAATCGATCGCCCGATAGACGGGCGCGGCATTGCGGACGCCGAGCTCGAAGACCTTCAGAAACACCTCTGGACGCTGATTCGCGACGAGGCCGCTGCCGCTGACAAGCAACTCGTCCATGGCTGAAATCAGATCAGTGGCCGAGCGTTCCGACACGACGCGGTCGACGGTACAGTTCCGCGGCGGCGGATTCGCGCCACAGCGGCTCGGCTGGATAGGCCCGATCGTGTTCGTTTCCCTGATCGCGCTCGTCGAAGCCGGAACGTGGACCGGCATCATTTCCAAGCTGACCCTGCCACGACCGTCCGCGGTGTTCGAAACGTTCGGCGACCTTTGGAACACGGGACTGCTCTGGAAACACCTGGTCCCATCGGTCACGCGCCTCGTCGTCGGCGGCGTGGCCGGCGCCTCCGCCGGCATCGCTATCGGAATTCTCATCGGCCTGTTCACGTTTATCCGTGCAGGCCTTGTGCCGCTGGTCGCTGCCATCTTCCCGATACCGAAGATTGCGCTCCTGCCACTGTTCGTGATCTGGTTCGGGATCGACGAAGGATCGAAATACGCTCTGATCGCGTTCGGGACCTTCACACCGACCGTGGTTGCAACCTACGGCGCCGTCGACAATGTCGACCGCGGGTTGATCCGCATGGGTCAGAGCTTCGGCCTGACGTGGCTTTCAATCGTGCGCAAGATCGTGCTGCCGGGCGCCCTTCCCGGCATTCTGTCCGGTCTTCGCGTCTCGCTGGCAATCGCGATCATCCTGCTCGTCGCCGCCGAGATGCTGGGCGCCGAATACGGGGTCGGCGCCTACATCCTCGAAGCCGGTGCACTCTTCGATCTCGAACGGCTCTTCGCCGGAGTGACGATCCTCTCGATTCTCGGCGTAACGGTGAGTTACATGGTCGGACGGCTTGAGAAGAGACTCCTGAACTGGAGGAGTTGACCACAGCCTGTTCCGGAGCAATTCGCGCCCGCTCAACCCGAAGTTCCAAAAAATTCCGGCTGAAATGCACGTCAAGTCATTGATGCAGCGTGGTTTATCGGATTTTTCGTGCGTCAGACTGTGCCCATGTAATATTGTGTTGGATGCTCGACATCCATGGATCTGTCGCCTATATGCAGTAGTCATCTATATCGAATCCATCCCCAACCGCTCGTCCCCGCCCGCCATCCTGCTCCGCGAGTCCTGTCGCGAAGCCGGAACGGTCAAGAAGCGCACCCTCGCCAACCTTTCCAGGTGGTCGCCCGCTCTCATCGAGGGATTGCGCATTCTGCTCAAGAAAGGAACCGCAGGTCTCGACGACGCCTTTGACCTCGTCCGCTCTCTTCCCCATGGTCATGTGGCCGCGGTGCTGGGAACCCTGAAGAAACTGGACCGGCGGATCGATCCGAAGCCCTCGCGCGATCAGGTGCTGGCCATGATCGTGGCACGCATCCTTGAGCCCGCCTCGAAGCTGGCCAGGAGGCTGGCGACAGCGGTCAGCACCTTGGGTGAGCTCCTTGATGCGGAGTTGGACGAGAATGTCCTCTACGGCGCCGGCTCCTGGAACGTCAGGAGAAGATCGAGCGGTCCCTGGCGAAGCGGCACCTCGAAGAGGGCTGCTTGGTGCTCCTGACTTCCGTGTGGATGGAGGGGAGAGCGTGTCCCCTGGCCAAACGGGGTCATCCCCGGGATGGCAAGAAGGGCAAGCTGCAGTCGGCCTTCTGTGTGATCGGGACGGGTGTCGGTGGAAGTGTTCCCCGGCAACACGGCGGACCCGGCGACGCTGTCCTCGCAGGTCGCCACGCTGCAGGAACTGTTCTCCCTTGCGAAGGTGGTGGGGCATCGGGGGACCGAGGCCCGCGAGGAGGTGAAGCCTGCGGGCCTGGATCAGCGCCTTGATGAGGACCGGCCATCCGTTCACTGGTGGAGGCCGGCGACATCGAGATGTCGCTCTTCGACGAGAGAGACCTTGTGGAGATCACCAGCGATGCGTATCCCGGCGAGCGCCTCTGCCGCAACCCCCTGCTGGCCGAGGACCGGGCCCGCGGGACCTGCTCGAGGCCACCGAGGCTCGCACCGATTGCCGCAGCGACACGGCGCGACAAGCGCCGGAAAGATCGGGGAGCGGGTCGGCAAGGTCGGTACAAGATGGCGAAGCACTTCACGTGGTCCATCGACGATGACGGTGTCTTCACCTATGGGCGCGATGAGGCTGCGCTCGCCGCCGAGGCTCCTCCACGTGATCCGCCTGCCGCAGAGCGAGCTCGACGGTCCCGGCACGGTGCGCGCCTGAAAGCGGCTGAGTTCCGTGGAACGAGCCTTCCGCAGCCTCAAGGACCTGAAGGTGCGTCCCGTCTACCCGAGCCCCGGGCCCACGTCTTCCTGTGCATGCTCGCCTACTACATGGCACATGCGACTGAAGCCCCTGCTGTTCGACGACGAGGATGCCGAAGGCGGCCGTCCGTCGTGGCGCCGGCAGAGGTCTCGGCGAGCGCCCGGGCCACGGCGGCAACCGGAAGGACGCCCGGGGGTGGCACAGCTTCCGTACCTTCATCGATGATCTCGCGACCATCACCCGCAACACCGTGGCGCCCCGCCTTGCGGGCGCCGAACCCTTCCAGGTCACCACGCGGCCCACGCCGCTCCAGAGAAGGGCATTCAAGCTCCTGGGCGTGAAGCCATAGTGTACCCAGACCGCTGAAATGTATCGAATGTCATTTCTATCAGATACTTAGGTCTGATCGGCTCTGGAACTTCGGACGTAAGCGTTCGTTCATGCGGTGATGACGATCTGCGCTGAGGTTTGTTTTGGTAATTCGGAGAAGGAGTCTGGTAAATTTTTTTTGGCGGTGCCATCAGATGGTCATGTGCATCAAGGATTCGTGTCATCATCGGGTGCGGACGCCGCTGGCGACATGCCGCAGTCGTCGTGTCGTGATTCGGCCATCTGGAAGTCCCTGTACGATCGCGAGCGTATTCGAGTCGAGGCGGCGGAAGCCCGCACGGCGGCTGCGGAGGGTCGCTGTGAGAGGAGCTGCGCTTGCAGGAGGTGGAGGAGCGCAGCCGCGCGAATTCCCTGAAGGCGATTTTCGAGAGCAATCGCAAGAAGCTGTCAGCTGCCCGTGCGGAGGTCAGGGAAGTTCGGCGGACGGCGAAGCAGTCTCTTGCGCTGAAGCATGAGGTTGCACGTCCGGGCCAGCTTCTTGCCGAGGCCGGCGCGCGGAAGCGGTCGAAGGTGGTATCGCTGCGCATGAAGAATGCC
This sequence comes from Alphaproteobacteria bacterium, assembly GCA_964291215.2. GTDB lineage: Bacteria > Pseudomonadota > Alphaproteobacteria > MPNO01 > UBA830 > JAJEBT01. The sequence goes on from OZ219790.1 coordinate 509,476, forward strand.
AGCCTGAAGACCGCGATGAAGGTTCTGAAGGGTCGGGGCGGAGAACGACAAGCTTCGTTCGAACAGGTCGTCGATGTACGGGCGCAAGAGCGAGAAGAGGCAGCGGGCGCCATCGAAGCGCGGCCGACGCTCGAGGAGGTGGCGGAGGACGCCTGCTCGTGCTGCGTTGCCAACGGTTCGCACCAGGATCATCGAGATCAAAAGCGGCGGATTGTCCGCCGGGGCTGTGACTGCCCCGGTTCACCGAGCGAGGCGGCTGTTTCCCAGCACCGCATTCGGGTGTGGACGCATGTGCTGCACGAGCGCGTGCATGCGGCCCTTGCGCCGCGTCCAGGGGCTTTCGCCGGGAACGCTGGCCAGCGAGCCGGATGCTGCCCCTGTTCGAGCCGCTTCGGGACGCGATCCTCGCGCACCGGGGTTTGCGCCATGCCGATGCATCCAGGCCTCGAGGGAGGTCCGGAAATCGCGCCTGGCTCCGGACATCGGTCAGCCGTGACGCAGCCCTCTCCCTCGCGCAGCGCCGAGGTCGCGGCGAAGCTGTTCGCGGACGCCCCCATGTATCCGGTCTGCGGCCGCTACAACCCCTGCAAGAAGCTGGCGCGCCTGTGGTCCTTCATCATCCTGTGCTGTTGCCGGGCGCATTGTCGGCGCGACTTTCCGGACTGCGCCGGCCGCAGCTGGAGGGGTGGGCGGACGAACGGGTCGATCGCGGAGGTCTGCCGCCTGAACACGGCTCGACTGCCTTGCTTCCGGCGGCGTTCGAGGCGGCGCGGGCGGTGCCGGAGACCCCGGTCGCTGTTTGCGGAAGCGCCGAGGCTTCCGAAAGCGGCGCCGGAAGGCAGGCCGCTGCGCTCAACCATCGCGTGTTCGTCGACCATGGACAACAATTTCGGGGAAAGGGCTGTCAGGGGGCCCGGCCAACGGGCGGAAGCCCGGCTTCGGTTCCGACAGCATGGACGGCTGTCATGTACACGGCACGGTCGCGAAGAGCGGCCTCGACGTTCTGCGCTGGCGCCTGCGCGGAGAACGGCGGCCCGGCGATCTGTCGCCCTGGTTGCCGTGAGCCCGGAGAGGCGGCGGAGATTCGCGGCGCCGCCGTGAGGTCGAGGGCGCGACTTCATGGCCGCGCAGTGCTACGACGACCACGGAGCGGACCCCATCGCCCGCGCCTTCTGCCGCCGCCGGCCCCGAAGCTGATCACACCGCCGCCCCGAAGACCCTCGACGAGCTCCGCCCGCTGATACTACCTCGGATACACGCGCCTGGTCGGCGCGCAGATACGCTAGGCGGTCCATGCGGTGAGCCGCTGCTTCTCGACCGCCGCATGGACCGCGCGCTGCAACACCCCGCCCGTGCCCTGCGAGACCCTGGTCGAGGTCCCGCGCCGCGGCGTCTGTCGGATCCGCGTCGGAACAACCAGCGGCCGCTACGACCGACATGACAGAAGCCGAAGAAGGACATCTGGCCCGCTCCGCAAGGACTGGAAGCGGACCCTCAGATCCCTGCAACCGGCACAGGATCGCGCTCAGCTCCTCCTCCGCAGCGCCGGGACAAAACCGCAACCAATGCGGAAAACACGGCATGGCGCCAGTGCCCCTCACCGCGCATCCCGGTACACGAAACCGCTCCGGATGACGCTAGTAGTCTGGCATTGTTGTATTGACGGATATAGTGACTTCAGTTTCGTCCGGGCATCCTTCGTCGTGAAACGCCAGTCGACAGTGACATCGGCCGCATTGCGCCGTTCCACCCACACCACGGTCTCCCGCAGCATGGTGTCGCGGTCGGGAATGCGTCGCCGAAGGCACTGCCGCGACAGCGCACCGATCTCGGCCATGTTGAGCCAGCTTCCGTGCTTGGGCGTGTAGCGAAACTCGAACCGCTTTCGCACCCGCCTCCTCGGGCTCGAAGGCTTCATACAGCGATGAGGGATTGTGCGTGTTCAGATTATCCAGCACGATCTTCCTGTCGGGGAAATGGTCGTCGGCAAACTCCCGGATGAAGTGTGCCCAGTCCCGCGGCGGTCGGTGACTTTCACCGTGCGCCAGTTCTCGTTGGGCGCAAAGGCCAGGAAGAGGTTGGCCTTACCGTTGCGCTCATATTCATAGTCGACCACCTCCGGCTGACCGGGGGATGCGGGTTTCCTTCGTCTGCTGCCGGCTGGTCTCCAGCACCTCGTCCCTGGCAAAATCCCGCTGATAAATGTCAAGCACACCGCCGCCACGAACTGTGCGCTCCGGTGCGGTGGAATGCACCAGTACTGCTTCAGCCACGGCTCGATTTCTTTTTTTGTAACTGCTCACTCCCTGGTTCCGGCTTGATGTCGGGGTAGAGTAACGAACGGGTTTTCGTGGAGATTTGACACTGCAGGCCGATTCGTTTAGTGGTGGTAATCGAGAACGACGGGGACCGCCAGTGGGCTACTTTGGATCGAAGGCGACGAGCGGGCTGTGCCAGCTGCTTCCGGGGCTCCGCATGATCTGTATGTGGAAACGCATCTCGGAGGCGGTGCGCTGATGAAGCGCAAGGCGGAGTACCGGAAGATGCCGCCGGGTGAGCGCCAGGCGATGCTCGCGGCGAGGCCGGGTGACGGCGACGGGCGGCGCGCGAGGAGTTCGAAGCGACCAGGAGCGCGGCGCTGCCGGCAAGGTGGCGGAAGAGGCCGTGATCCGCGTCCTCGTCATCCTGCTCGACATCATCATCGTCGTCCTTCTGGAGAAGACCACGCACGAGCCGGAACTCCGGTCTGCCGCCGTCACAGACGGACAAGAGCGTGCCGGGAGCAACGGCCCGAAGCCGAACCGGCAGATGGGCGACAACCTGCCATCGTCGAGGAGACGGTCGCGGCCTGCGACGCCTGCGGCGCTGACATCGACTGCGTCGACCCCGTCGATCGGGAGCGCCGCACGACATCGTGTTCGAGGTCGCGCCGCGCCGAGGAATGCCCGAAGTGCAAGGGCCGGTTTCCCGACAACATCCCGTGCAGTACGGCATCCAGGCCCTCGTCATCAACCTGCTGGTCGCCCGGATGCTGTCCCTGCGCCGTCGTGCTCGTGCAGGCGATATCAAGCTCTCCGAGGCCTCGGCCATGCTTTCACGATGCGTCATGGGAGAAGGCCGCCGTGGCGCACCTCCTGCAACGCCCGATGTCGACGATTTCGGATCAACCGCAAGTGGCTCCATGTCGTCGGGACGTGCAAGTTCCCGCACCGCAAGCAAGAGATCGGCCCGTGCTGCAAGGGCGTCCTGGGCCTCGTACATGGCAGTGTAGCCACCAGCGGCAGCCACCTGCTGCGCGAACTGACCTTCGTCGTCGAGGCTACCGCGCGACTGATGAAGAGCCTGCTCCCTGCCACAAGGTCAACAAGAGCGCATCCAAAACCCTGAACGAGGCCGGGCGCAAGCGCACCATCAGGGCGCCAGGAAACTGCCCGACATCCCGCCGCCGAAAGGAAAACGCATCGCAAACGCGCACAACCTGCGTCTCGTGAAACACGAAAACCTGCGCTTCACAGAAGACCATCGCGGTAGGGAACCGGGTTACCCCCCGCACAGAACCGGACGTGCGCTGTTCGCTCCTCCCCTGACGACAAGGCGCTGGTTTGGCCACGGGCTCAGTGGGCAGCGGTGAGGGTGTCTGTGTCCCCGGTGAAGTCCTTTTGGGAGCGTCGCCGAAGGGCACGCAGCTGTTTGCATTGGTGTATGAACTTCTGCAGGCTGCTTCCCGGAACGGCGTAGTAGCAGCCGTTGATAACTCACCACTTGGCCGTTTCGTACCGGTTATCGTGCCACCGCTTGCGCAAGGCCTCCTTGATCCGCCGCAGGGTGCCCGTTTGCGACCGACCCTGAACCTGCCTTTCCTTGTCTGTTCGCAGAAGTGCGTCATGCCGAGGAAGTCGAACGTCTTGTCCACGCTTCCGGCGGTTCGCTCTGGCAAACCGACCGAACTCGATGATTTTCCGGGTGCAGTTCAAGTGGGCCAGTCTCTCCCCAAGGTCCCAGCGCCGCCCAGATGCTGAAAGCCGCACACGAAGTCGTCCGCATAATGATCGTGTCCCGCTTGCGCCAGTGGTTCTGGAACCAGTCGCACGTAGTGCAGGTTCGCAAGGCAGGGCGCCGCCCCTTGCGGTGTTCCCTTGCCAGTCGGTCCCTTCCATGACGCCGGCGTCACTTGATGATCAGACCCCCCGATCCGTGAGCATCGCAACCAGATGGTCGCGGTTGTCGAAGGGGCGTCAACGATCCAGTTGACCTTCCGCCGTTCCACCGTGACGGCGCATGATGCGCCCCGGCCGGAACCGAGGAACTCCGTTTCGCGGCACCAGAATCACACCGCCCGCTGAAGAATCTTGTCCGAGGCAAGTTGCCCCTCCTTGGGAATGTAGACCCTGGAGGCGCCCGCCCCTGTGCACACGGGCGTGCAAGCAGTTCCACCCCGTACGTTTGCCACACAACGCCCCGCCGCCGCATCCTTCCTCAAGGAATGGAACGCAGAACATCACGTGGTGGAGTAAAGACGCTCTTCCGGGTTCCTCTTCGCTACCTGCCGCCTGTGACCCCCGCTTCTGCGCGCGGCGCGGGCCAACCGCATTGCCCTTCCCTCCAGCAACTCCGCAGGCTCCGGAGAGCCCTTGTTCGCCGCCTTCAGCGGTACTATGGCCGAATCTGACTTCTCGTTCATCATCGGCTTACGGAATTTCCTCTGCGGCCCCTCCACGACAGAGGGGCAAGACCTCCCAGGTCCCTGCTTCGGCCATGGTTCTCGGACCCCGCGGAGCCCCCCTCACCAACGCGGCTCGTTGCCTTCAGCCACGACCTCGGCACTCCGGTTTCAAAGCATCTCGTGGCTCAATAGCCTGCCGCTCCCCAACGCTTCGCCTGGCGACGCATGGTTCACGGAGAAATTAGCCTCTCTCGGGACTTGCACCCGGCCACATTCCACCAGTTTGCCTGGCGCACCCGATGTCAGCTTCACCAACAATGCCGGAGAACAGAAAATCAGGATGGCAAAGGTCAAGGTGTCCGGATGCTTCCGCTCCACGCAAAAGCATGGTGCCAAGCTACCTCACCTCCATGGCCGCACTCGGCTACAATCATCACGTCGCAACCCAGATCGCCCTCGACGGAAAAGCCGCAGACATCATCAACGAGCACTATGGCCAATCAGAACCCAACTAGGGGTGAGTAGATACCTTTTTTTAGCGTCTTCCTGACCGTCTCTTCCGAAATGCGCTCGACGATCTCCACCAGACGGCCAGCGAGCAGCTTCAGCGTCCACAGCCCTCGGGCGGGGATGAGCAGGGCGACCAGCTTCGCCTCCATCGCCCCCGTTTCGGCCGGCGGTTCACCTGCTCCTTGCGGCTGAGGGCGGCGTCCAGCCCCTCCAGGACGCAGCGCAAGCGCTCGACCGTCGCCGTGCCGATGCCCAGCCCTTGCGCAATGTCGGCATCGACAAGCCGAGCGCCGTCGCGCCCCTCAGCATCAGGACCTGTGCCCGGCGCCAGGCGGCCCCGGTGCCGTCGACGATCGCCTTCAGATCCTGGCGCTCCTGCGTTGAAAGGGTCACGCGGTAGAGCTTCCTGCCCCGAGAGTTGGCCATATGCGCCGCTCCTGTCATTGCGCCGAAGACCTGCGGACATGCCCGTTGTCCGGACCTGCGCATGGGGCTGCGGCTGCCTGCCTGTTCGGCATCTGCCCGCGTGGACATCGGCACTGTCCGGATTCCAACGAACGCCGACACGGAAATACTACCCACAAAAAACCATCAATACAATGCCGGTGGACTACTAGAACTCCCTGACAAAGGCTCGTCAAACGGACGAAAACAACAACACCTCACCGCACGAACGAACGCTTACCTGAGCCTGGCCTGACCGGCTATCTGTGTGTGGCGGCCGCGCGGCCGGCGGCGCCGCCGTTTCTCTCCCGCCCCTTCCTCATCGATCACCTGATCGGATCAAGGAGGGAGGGAGGGAGTCGATGAAGAGGATCGGCATGATGAAGATCAAGGATATCCTTCGGCACCGTCACGATTTTGAGTTGCCGCGCGCGCAGATCGCGGTCGGGGTGAGCACGGAGACGGTCTCGCATATGCTTGCCCGGGCGGAGGAGGCGGGGCTTTCCTGGCCGCTGCCGTCCGGTCTCGACGATGAGGCGCTTCGGGCGCGGCTCTACCCGGCGCCGGACCAAGACAGCGACCGGACGCAGCCCGACAGGGATGCAATCGTCGAGGCGCTCACCGCGTCCCACAGCGTCAGGCTGCCCGTCAGCGCCCGGTCGGCGGTCACCACGAGGCGAGTTTCATTGCCCTCGGTCACCGCCGCAGGGTCCCGCGCCAGCGTCAGCACCGGCAACAGCGTCGTGTCCATCACCGTCACCGCGCCCGAGGGTTCCGTGTCCAAAACCGCCGAGTGATATGCGCAACGGAGCAATCTATTGTGCAACAAAATAGGAGTTAATGGAAACGAATGCGCATTGACATACAACGATATCGACTGTACACTGCATTCGCGGTGTGGCTCACATGCCCTTCTAAGGAGTTAGTATGGAGCACTTCTCGATAATTCAGGCCCTGTGTCGAGCAGCAATGGCGGATGCCTCCCCCGCGTTGCGGAAGCAGGTAGAGCGGCTGAAGGACGCGCTCGCCAAGAGCGGGGAGACCAAACAAGCGACGGCCCTGACCAGACTCCTCAGCGCCGCCGAGCGGACAAAGGGGATGGCACCGGGCCGGCTTGCGCGTTCGAGGGCGCAAATGCCTGGGGAAACGCTTAGTCGTAATACACCACTTCCTGTTGATCGCGAGACGTCTGCGCCGTTGGCTGAGCTCCTGTTTTCGGCGGACATTCGCGTCGACCCGCCCTTGTTCAATTCGACGATCACCGCTGCGATCGAGACAATCATCGAGGAGTGGACGAACTGTGAAGCGCTCTCCGCCATCGACCTTCAATCGCCAAAGACCTGCCTCATCTATGGTGCGCCTGGCACCGGCAAGACCCGCCTCGCCCTGTGGATCGCCTATAAGCTCAATCTGCCAGTCGTACTGGTGAGGTTGGACGGTTTGGTATCCTCGTTTCTCGGTACGACCGCGCGCAACATCGGCAGTCTCTTTGCGTTCACGAACCGCCATCGGTGTTTGTTGCTTCTGGACGAGTTCGACGCCATTGCGAAGCTCCGCGACGACCCGCAGGAAGTCGGTGAGATTAAGCGGGTGGTGAATGCCCTGTTGCAGAATCTGGATGCGCGTAAAGACCTCGGCTTCACCATCGGAATTACGAACCATGAGCGTTTGCTAGATCCCGCGGTCTGGCGGCGCTTCGAGGTGCAGCTTGAGACTCCGAAGCCGGACTTCCAGATGCGAATAGCGATCGCCCGGTATTTCATGCCGCCAATTGAAGCTCCCGAAAGCCATCTTCGACTGATCGCTTGGTTTACAGGGGGATGCACGGGTGCAGAAATCGAGTCCCTAGTGCGCACCTACAAGAAGGCCACCATGGTAAAGGATCATGATCGACGAAACTTATTGGATACGCTTCGGCAGTTCGCGACGCTCAATAGCGCACGCATCGACAGCACCCGGCGGGCGCTCCTGTTCAGCAATGCAGCGAACCTGTTTCGCGCCATGAAAGATGATCCCGAACTCGGCTTTTCACTTACCGACATCGGCGAAGTCGCCGGCCGGGATAAATCCACAGTAAGCCGCCAACTCGGGAAGCTTGGAGATCACTATCCTGAAACCGGCGGCGAGGTGAACACCGATGGCTAGTCCAATCCAGATCATCCTGAATCCCGAGAATTATGAGGAAGCTCGGGAGACCTCCGGCGGCGGTCCTAAGAAGGATTTCTTCGCAAACCGTGACCAGGAATTTCGACAACACAAGGCGCACCTCATCAAGCAGCTCAGAACCATTGCGGCCAGCCTACACGAAAATCCACAAACTGATCTCGGCTATGTCAAGGTGATCCTGCGTCGCTCGGCATGGGCCAAGAGCCACCGGCCACTGAAGGCGCTCTTCAAGCCGGATCGTACTCCGATCATAGGCGGAGCGGATCTCGGCGTAATGCTCGTTGAAGCACGGCCTCCGGCCTTGTTGAAGGTCGCCGACGACATCGCCAACGCCGAGGATCGCACCAAATTTCGTTTTGTCGAGGCCCAAGGAAAGGAAATCCCGTACCCCTCAGCACGCCGCAGTGAAACCGGCGCCATCGAGCGAATTGAAATTTATGGAGAGAGCGACCACGAGATTTTTCGCTCGAAGAGGCCTTGGAATGGTTATCAAGCCCGATCACTGGCGGCAGCTACCAGATCGAGCTCTTCGATGTACCTCCCCCGCGGGGCGATTGGGACGCGCTCGACGACAGCCATCGCCGCCTGTTCCAGTCCTTTGTTGCTGGCCTTACGGCGCTCGGCGAGGGACTGATGGTTCAGCGGCTTTCCACTCGCGTCCGTGCCCAACCACTCCTGTCAGTCCGAGTGACTCGCTCCGTCGCCGCCCCAACACTGCGTCTGGGTCCATCCCCTCAGGCGAAACGCCGCCGTGCAGTCGCACCTTTCGATCCGTCTCAAGAGCGGCACAGGCACGTCTTGGCCTTCTTGGACAAACACCCCCTTGTGCGCAAGGTATCGCTTCCCGGCGTTGTCGTGCGAACAACTACCAATCAAGGCCGTGTACGCCCCAACGAAGCGTTGGTGCCGGTCCGAGATACGGCTAGAACCCATCCGAAAATCGGCATCATAGATGGCGGACTGGGTGCGGCGTTATCGGATTGGATAATTGACCGATGGGACATTCTTGCCGACGAACACAAGGATCTCGCGCATAGGCCTTTCATTGGCGGTCTTGCCGTCTTGGGTGGGGCATTCAATGGCACCCAATGCTGTCCAGAGGCCGATGGCGCTGAAATTGTCGATCTTGCGGTTTTTCCGAGCGAAAACAGCGGCACCATCGCGTCGTACTATCCCGAGGGCCTGCCCCAGTTTTTCGATGAGGTTGAAACCGCTGTAGGCGACGTACGATCACGACACGGCGTACGCGTCTTCAACATGAGCCTAAACGTACTGCAGCCAGCGACCCTTGATCGATACAGTCCTCATGCATCCCGTCTCGACCACATCGCCGAAGACAACGATGCAATTGTTTTCGTGTCAGCAGGCAACCTCGAAACCCAAAATCTCCGCCCAGAATGGCCAAACGATGAAATACGGGCGCTCGCGACCATAGCGGCGTCGATCAACGACGGATTGCTCACGCCGGCTGAGAGCGTTCGAAATGTTGCAGTTGCCGCAGTCAACCCGCCAGGACACCCGGTTTCCGTCCCTTTCGCGCCATGCCGCTTCAGTCGGCGGGGACCAGGCTTACGAGCTGGTGTAAAGCCAGATCTCGCTCATGTCGGTGGTTCCGGTTCTCCTCAGCCTCCTCTTGACCACGCTCTCTTCTCGGTCACACCTGATGGCGCGATCATCAGCGGATGTGGCACAAGCTATGCAACTCCGCTCGTTGCGAAGACGGCTGCTGTCCTCGACCACGCCATTGAGGGTAATGTCTCAAGAGAGACGCTCATCGGTCTCTTAGTTCATAACGCCCAAGTTCCGGAGCCGCTTCAGGCGAAGGCGTTAGCCCCGGTGGCTCGTCACCTAGTGGGTTTTGGTGTTCCATCATCGACAGAGCATATTCTGGAATCTGGCGATCACGAGATCACGTTGGTCTTCGCCTCGCGGATCAGGCGTGATCAGCAGATGACCTTTCGGTTCTCCTGGCCTGCTTCTCTTCTAGGCCTTGGGGGGAAGTGCCGCGGCGCCGCGCGTTTGACCCTCGTGTCCTCGCCACCGCTTGATCCGCGCTATGGCTCTGAGTTCGTGCGGATCAATCTCGAAGCGGCCCTTCAGCAAGAGCAGCCTGCCGGCGGTTGGAAAGGCCGCCTGGATCCTGTCTATCTTCCGGGTCGAAGTGAGAATCCAGTTATCGAAGCCGAACTCATCGAGCACGGCCTGAAATGGAGTCCGGTCAAGGTCTTCGCCAAAACGATGCCGCGCGGGGTAGGTGCGTCATCTAACTGGCGGCTTTCCATCAACTACCTGACGCGTGCTGGTGAGAAGATGCCCGATGATGGGGTGCCCTTCACCGCAATCTTGACGATCTCTGACCCGGAGGGAGCGCAGCCGGTTTTCAACGACCTGCGCCAAACACTCACGGCTCTCGGTGTGCAGATTGCCGACATCCGTACGGCCGCACGCATCACCTCACGCGTGTGATACCGGATACCCGAACGGGCTCCCCTTGCACAGCCATGCGACCGGCGGGCGGTCACTCCCCGGCCGGTTCGACGATCACGCGCCCACGGCCCCGGCGGACGACATAGCCGCCCCGCCGGATCGAGAGCCTGCCGTCCCGGATCAGGCTCCACAGTAAGCGATGCCGGGAAGGCACCCGGGTTTCAGCTTGACGCGGGCCTGAAGTTCCAGGGCATGAGCTCATCGATCCGGCTGTTTGGATGGCCGGTGGCGATGGCATCGAGTGTAGCCTTTAGCCAGGCGTAGGGTTCGATGCCGTTCAGTTTCGCCTCTCGATCAGCGATGCGTGCCCATGCGGCGGCGCCTTCATCGTGACCGGCGAAGAGTGCGTTCTTGCGGTTTAGGGCGATCGGCCGGGCGAGGTTTTCCACGGCGTTGCTATCCATCTCGATGCGGCCGTCGGTGAGGAAGAGCTGGAGGCCGTTCCAGTGGCGGGCGATATAGGCGAGTTTCTCGCCAAGACGGAACTTGGACGAGACGCGGGCGCGCTGCTGTTTCAGCCAGTCGCCGAATGCCTCGACCAAGGGCGCGCTGCGGCTTTGCCGTTCGGCGAGCCTCCGCTCCGGCGCGCTGCCGCGGATGTCGGCCTCGATGGCGTAGAGCTCAGCAATCCGGCGCAGGCCCTCGGCCGCGATCTCCGAGCCCCCCCCCCGTAAGCGTTCGTTCGTGCGGTGAGGTGTTGTTGTTTTCGTCCGTTTGACGGGCTTTTGTCAGGGAGTTCCAGCGTCACCCGGAGCGGTTTCGTGCACCGGGATGCGCGGTGAGGCGCACTGGCGCCATGCCGTGTTTTCCGCATTGGTTGCGGTTTTGTCCCGGCGCTGCGGAGGAGGAGCTGAGCGCCATCCCGTGCCGGTTGCAGGGGGCTGAGGATCCGCTTCCAGTCCTTGCGGAGCGGGCCAGATGTCCTTCTTCGGCTTCTGTCATGTCGGTCGTAGCGGCCGCTGGTTGTTCCGACGCGGCCGGCAGACGCCGCGGGCCCTCGACCAAGGTCTTGCAGGGCACGGGCGCGGTGTTGCAGCGCGCGGTCCATGCGGCGGTCGAGAAGCAGCGTCTCGCCGTATGGACCACGTAGCGCATCTGCGCGCCGATCAGGCGCGTGTATCCGAGGTAGTGTCAGCGGGCGGGGCTCGTCGAGGGTCTTCGGGGCGGCGGCTCGGTGTCCGACGTGATCAGCTTCGGGGCTGGCGGCGACAGAAGGCGCGGGCGATGGAGTCCGCTCCGTGATCGTCGCAGCACTGCGCGACCATGAAGTCGCGCCCGTGGCAGCGGCACTCGACCTCGCTGCTCACGGCGGCGCTGCGAATCTCCGCCGCCTCTCCGGGCTCACGGCAACCAGGGCGACAGATCGCCGGGCCGCCGTTCTCCGCGCAAACATCAAGCCAGCGCAGAACATCGAGGCCGCTCCTCGCGACCGTGAACAGGACCGCCGACAGCCGTCCATGCTGTCGGAACCGAAGCCGAGCTTCCGCCCGTTGGCCGGGCCCCTGAGAGCCCTTTCCCCGAAATTGTTGTCCATGGTCGACGAACACGCGATGGTTGAGCGCAGCGGCCTGCCTTCCGGCGCCGCTTTCGGAAGCCTCGGCGCTTCCGCAAACAGCGACCGCAGTCTCCAGCGCCGCCTGCGCGGCCTCGAACGCCGCCGGAATCAAGACAGTCGAGCCGTGTTCAGGCGGCAGATCTCCGCGATCGATCCATTCCCACCCCTCCAGCTGCGGCCGGCGCAGTCCGGAAAGTCGCGTCGACAATGCGCCCGGCAACAGCACAGGATGATGAAGGACCACAGGCGCGCCAGCTTCTTGCAGGCGCCGTAGCGGCCGCAGACCGGATACATGGGGGCGTCCGCGAACAGCTTCGCCGCGGCCTCGGCGCTGCGCGAGGGGTGGAAGAGGGCCGCATGCACGCGCTCGTGCAGCACATGCGTCCACACCCGAATGCGGTGCCGGGAAACAGCCGCGCCGCCACCTCGCTCGGTGAACCGGGGCAGTCACAGCCCCGGCGCGGGCGGACAATCCGCCGCTTTTGATCTCGATGATCCTGGTGCGAACCGTTGGCAACGCAGCACGAGCAGGCGTCCTCCGCCACCTCCAGCCGCCGCTCCTCCACCTCCTCGAGCGCCGGCCGCGGTCAGGAGTGCCGCGCTGCTGGCCGCGCTTCGATGGCGCCCGCTGCCTCTTCTCGCTCTTGCGCCCGTACATCGACGACCTGTGAAGCTTGTCGTTCTCCACCTCGAGCGCCCCGACCCTCCAGAACCTTCATCGCGGTCTTCAGGTTGGCATTCTCCATGCGCAGCGATACCACCGTCGACCGCTTCCGCGCGCCGGCCTCGGCAAGAAGCTGGCCCGGACGCGCAACCTCCTGCTTCAGCGCAAGAGACTGCTTCGCTGTCCGCCGAACTTCCCTGATCTCCGCACGGGCAGCTGCCAGCTTCTCACGATTGCTCTCGAAAATCGCCTTCAGGGAATTCGCGCGGCTGCGCCCCTCCACCTCCTGCAAGCGCAGCTCCTCACAGCGCCCCTCCGCAGCCTCGGCTCGAATACGCTCGCGATCGTACAGGGACTTCCAGGTGGCCGAATCACGACACGACGACTGCGGCACGTCGCCAGCGGCGTCCGCACCCGATGATGACACGAAATCCTCGATTCACATGACCATCTGATGGCACCGCCAAAAAAATTTACCAGCCCCCTTCTCCGAATTACCAAAACAAACCTCGGCGCAGATCGTCATCACCGCATGAACGAACGCTTACCTTCGGCTCAACCAGGCGGCGGGCGCGATTCCGGCATCCAGGTTCCCGCAGCCTCCTGCGTGACCGGCCGGGCGTTACAACCACCACTGCATGACATAGTCGTAAGGGCCTTCCCTGTTGACGAGATCGACGCGCTGGACAACGATCCTGTAGCCATCCGCGGTGTTGGCAAGATAGTGGCGGTACTTTCCGCTGAAATGCCGGACCTCGTAGCGCAGATATTCGGAGCAGGCGAAGCGTGAGCGGACGATCACGTCGCCATTCCCTTCAACGTTCTCGACGAGGACGCCCGACACAACGTGGTTGAGGCGGTTATTCGGCGCCTGGCTATGCGCACGCGGATGCTGGTTGCGCCGGATCCGGATCCGCATGAGTTCGCGGTCTTCCCAGAAGATGTTGGGCAGCCCGTCGCCGGCCGTCTGTTCCTCCTCAGCGGGCATCCAGTAGCGCCCGTCCTCGGTGAACAGCGTCAGCCACTCATCCCATCTCTTCTCGTCAAGAATCTCCGCCTGACGGTACAGGAACCGCTCCACGGCGCATTGGATCTCGGAGCCGACCCCGGCCACCGCGAATGGATCGGACTCGGCAAGTGCCCTCAGTGCTGCATCCGCGCTCACTGTCCCGCTCCTTCAGCCGCCATGTAGTCCCTCCACGCATGCATCATGTGCCGCATGGGCATCTCGCTCATGCTCTTCGGGGCCGAGCGGCGGACATCACCCTCGACCAGGTCCTGACCGGCATTGCGGTGAAAGCTCACCCAGTCGCCACCCTCGGACGCGAGCCCGTGCTGACACTTCCACCAGTTGAACAGGTCATCAGCATTGACCAGCGTCGACGGCGAGTTGACGAGGTAGTAGTAGGCCAGTGAGCGTCGGTAGATGGCCTCGGGGGCATCCTTGAGACGGAAATGCCAGATTTCGGTTAGCGTCTTGTCAGGGCCGAGCGGACGCACCGCCCGCAACTGCTGGAGCATCGGCTGGATCGAGAGGCACGGATAAATCAACACATGGTGGAGGTTGATGCCAAGTATCTCCTCGGCCCGCTCCTCGCCATAGGCATTGTACATGCGGGCGACATACTCGTTGGTGTCGGGATCATCGGGACGCAGCCCCATATATCCTTCGAGCGTGCAGTGGCCCCGCGAGTAACCGACGGTGCCAAACTTGTCCCAGCCATCGACGCCGAGACGCGCGAAATCGGAAAGAAAGGAGTACTCGATCGGCACTTCACGGCCATCCTGGCGGCGTTCGTTCTCAATCGATCTGGCCGCGACGCCGGCAGACTCGTGGGTCGCACCGGGGTGGGACGCATCGAGCTGGTTCTCGAGGAATATCTTCCAGTTCGATTTCTGGATCATGTGAAAACACCCGCCAACGACTCCGGTTTCGCCGCCGGGTGCGCGATCGATCAACTGGTCGATCGCCGTCTTCGCACCGCCCAGATGAGTTTCGAGATCCGGGACATCGCCGCCGATGGCGGCGAACCAGAAGCCACGATAACTGTCGACATGGAGCGGCTTGCGGACATGGAACTCCGGATTGTCGAGTCCGAAACCGGTACCGTCATAGCCGTTGACAGCTGGCACGCTTTCGAGGCGGCCGTCGAGGTGGAACATCCATGCATGATAGGAACACCGGATGGCGTTTCCCGCATTTCCCTTGCGCGCCGTACAGAGCTGAGCGCCACGATGGGGGCAGCGGTTGTAAAGCACATGCACCTTGCCGTCGGAATCCCGGGTCATGATCAGCGGCTGGCGGCCAACCTGCGCGAGATAATAGTCTCCCGGATCGGGGATCTGGCTCTCATGGCCAACATAGATCCAGGTGCGTTCGAAAATACGTTCCATCTCGAGATCGAAGATCTCCGGATCCGTATAGGCCTTGCGGTGCGCCCGATCAGGCTGCACCAGTGCCGCGATTTCTCGATCAGACCAAGTCATGCTGTCCTCCGGTTCCTTTGCTGTCGGTCTGCTCAACATATGCCATGATCCAGGATTGCCGTCCACGGCCCCTGACAGGAATAGAGCCGATGGATGATACCGCCCTCGCCGGTGCCGTCGAGATGATACCTTGCCGCTATTGTTGCGGCACCCCGGTTATCGCCATCGACCCTTGAAAGCTCCGCACAGCCGACCGGGCCGGTGGTAATTCCTGCCTGCCGGGTCAGTTATGGGGACGTTTCGCCGCCGCCATCGCCCGGGCAAAGGGATCCCGAAGACCGATGGTCCGGTTGAAGACAGGCATCTCCGATCGCGATTCGCGATCGCAGCAGAAATATCCCAGGCGCTCGAACTGCACGACTTCGCCGCCTCCGAGATCGGCGAGCACCGGTTCCAGCTTGCACCCGGCAAGGATTTCCAAGGATCGGGGATTGAATTCCGTCAAAGGCGCACCGGTTTCGCCGGACTTGACGAACAGCGGCTCGTAAAGCCGCACCTCGGCATCCACTGCATGGGGTGCCGAGACCCAATGCAACGCGCCGCGCACCTTGCGCCCGTCCGGCGCGTTGCCACCGCGCGTCTCCGGGTCGTAGACGCAGCGCAATTCCCGCACCTCGCCGTCAGCGCCCCTGATCACGTCCACGCAGGTCACGAGATAGGCGCCGCGCAGCCTGACCTCGCGTCCGGGAGCCAATCGGAAGAACTTTCTCGGCGGATCCTCCATGAAATCAGCCCGCTCGACGAAGATCTCGCGGGAGAACGGTACGCGCCGCACGCCGGCCTCCGGATTGCGCGGGTCATTGGCAATCTCGAGCTCCTCGCCCGCATCCTCGGGATAGTTCTCGATCACCACCCTCAGCGGCCGCAGCACCCCCATGCGGCGGGGCGCGGTTTCGTTCAGGACCTCGCGCACGCAGTGGTCCAGCATGGCAGATTCGACGACGCCGTCACTGCGCGATACGGCCAGGCGCGAGACGAAGTCGCGAATCGCCGCAGGCGGCACACCACGTCGCCGAAGGCCCGAGAGGGTCGGCATCCGGGGATCATCCCAACCAGCGACATGCCCGTCAGCGACAAGCGCGCCGAGGCGGCGCTTCGACAGCACGGTGCTGCTCATTTCCAGCCGGGCGAATTCGTACTGGCGCGGCATCATGGGCACCGGCAGATGCGCAATAAGCCAGTCATAGAGCGGCCGGTGATCGGCGAATTCGAGCGTGCACAGGGAATGGGTAACGCCTTCGATAGCGTCGGTCTGGCCATGCGCAAAGTCATAGGTCGGATAGATGCACCAGCAGTCGCCGGTGCGTGGGTGCCGCGCATGGAGGATGCGATAGAGCACGGGATCGCGAAGGTTGATGTTTCCGGACCCCATGTCGATGCGCGCGCGCAGAACCCGCGCGCCGTCCGGAAACTCGCCCTCGCGCATGCGGCGAAACAGGTCGAGACTCTCCTCGGCATCGCGCCCGCGCCAGGGACTTTCCGTACCGGGTTCCGTCAGGGTGCCGCGCGTTGCACGGATCTCGTCAGCGGACTGATCGTCAACATAGGCGTTGCCACTGCGGATCAGATGCTCGGCCCACCGGTAGAGTTGCTCGAAATTGTCCGAGGCGTAGCGTGGCTCGCCGTCCCATTCGAATCCGAGCCAGCGCACGTCCGCGACTATGGCATCGATATATTCCTGGCTCTCGCGCAGCGGATTCGTGTCGTCGAAACGGAGGTTGCAGCGGCCGCCGAACTCCGCCGCCACCCCGAAATTGATGCAGATCGACTTGGCATGACCGATGTGGAGATAGCCGTTGGGTTCGGGCGGAAACCGAGTGACGACAGTGGAATGGCTGCTCGCCGCCAGATCTTCGCGGATACGATCGCGTATGAAGTCGCGGGCCTGTTCCATCCCGGCAATGTCGGTCATCTTGTGTTTTCCGCCGTTGTCCGGGAGAGCCTCGGTCTTCGCGGCCACGCCATGCCCGGAATGCAGCCGCTAGCGGCGCCTCCAGATCTTCAAAGCGACAACCTGGACACACCGCCGTTATCGGCCGACCAGCCGAGCGGGTTCTCGAGGAATTTCTGGACCTCGTCGAGCATGTCTGCGGCAAAGTTCGCGTTCTGCTTGCTAACATCGAGAACATCCCACCACGTCGCGAGATAATGGAGCCTGAGGTCGTGCTCAATCAGTTTTTCCCGGGTTTCGGGAAAGATGTCATAGTAAAAGATCACCAGCGTGTCGCTGACCACCGCGCCGGCCCGGCGCAATGCCTCACAGAAATTGATCTTGCTGCCACCGTCGGTCGTGAGATCCTCGACGAGGAGGACGCGCTGGCCTTCCTCGAGGTCACCTTCGATCTGAGCATCGCGACCGAACCCCTTGGGTTTCTTGCGGACATACTGCATGGGAAGGCTCAGCCTGTCGGCCAGGAACGCGGCGAACGGAATGCCGGCGGTCTCTCCGCCGGCTACGGCATCGAACTTCTCGAATCCGATGTCGCGCAGCACGATCGAGGCGGCGAAATCCATCAGCGTCCCGCGAATCCGCGGGTAGGAAATCAGCTTCCGGCAGTCGATGTAGACCGGGCTCGCGAGTCCCGACGTGAACATGTAGGGCTGATCCTTGCGGAAGCGCACCGCATCGATTTCCAGCAACATCTTCGCCGTCATCTCCGCGATCAGCCTGCGGTCGGGAAAGGCGTTCGAGAACATCGCGGCTACCCCTGAAACCCGAACCTGCCGGCGAAGGTCGGCCCGAAAGCGGATTCGTCTGCATCCATGAGCGACGGGCGTCCGGCCGATCGCGGGTACGATGCGAGGCGGCCCGCTGCCGCCTCCAAGGCAACTTATCCGCAGCTGTCGGACCGGTCAATGCCGACGCAGGCCTTCCGGAACCGGAGCAAAATCGCCGCCGGCGAAATCGCTCAGCGACAACCCTGCACGAAGCGCCTCAGGACTGCATACCCGGCCATGAAGTCGTCAAGAGCCATAGCTTCGCGCGGATTGTGCGAACCGTGCTCGTTGCGCACGAAGATCATGCCGGTGGGTACGCCTGCATTCGAGAATATGGAGGCGTCGTGACCGGCGCCGCTAGCCACCGCCTCGTCCTCGAAACCCACGTCGCGGCAGGCTGCCCGCAGGCCGTCGACGACGACGCTGTCGCAACGGGCCGGAGCGGAGCGGATGGCAGGATCGAACGAAAAGCTGACCTTGCGCGCCTGCTCGAGCGCCTCGCACTCGCTGCGAAGAAGCGAAGCCATCGCGTCGAGCGTAGCATCGGAATCGCTCCGGGCCTCGAAGCTGAACTCCGCCTCACCGGGCACCCGAGACATGGCGTCATGTTCGGCGTCGGTGTGGAGCACGCCGACGGTCACGACGAGGTCACCGCCGTGCTGCTGGATCGTCTGCCAGTGCTCATCGAGACGCATGATGAGGTCGGAGACCGCAAAGACAGCGTCGCGTCGCAGCCAGCGCGGCACCGTCCCCGAGTGGCCGCTTTCGCCGGTGCAGCGAATGCGGCGGTGGCGGACGTTGCCGCGGATGCCGGTGACCACGGCTAGCGGAAGGCCGCGCTCGACCAGCACCGGTCCCTGCTCGATGTGGACCTCGAGAAACATCCGCACCCTAGCGAAGTCGAGAAGCGGTTCCCGGCGCCGGATCGCTGCCGTGTCGGCGCCGACTGCCTTCATGCAGGCTTCGAGGGACCGTCCCGTGCTCCGATGGGGCGCCTTGAGGTCTTCGGGTCCGAGGTCTCCGGCGAGCGCCCGGGAACCGACGCAGGCGCGTCCAAACCATGCGCTTTCCTCGCCCCTCAGCGCGATGACGCGAACCGGAAGATGCGGATCGAGGCCGTTCTTCCTGCAATCCACAAGGAGCAGAAGGCCTGCGATCACGCCGGCCAGCCCGTCATAGTTGCCGCCGTGGGGCACCGAATCCATGTGCGAACCGACGAGAACGTAGGAACCGGGGTCTTCGGTCCCCAGATCGAAGATGGCGTTGGCCGCCCGGTCAGATCGGCAGGACAGGCCGTGTTCGGCAGCGAACGCTTCGAGCACCCCCATGGCGTCGGTCTCGCCGTCGCCATAGGACGGCCGGGACACTCCTACCCCATCCGCCGAGACCGCCGCGATCTGGTCGAAGAGTTCGGCAGCCATGGTCTCGAGGGCGGCCATCGTCACCGGAACGTTGCCGGCCATGTCCGTCCGATCCGGTTGCCGTAATGGCCGGTCACGGCGCAGTCTCCATGAACACGAGATCTTCCGCCGCCTCGTCGTCGCGCACCGATCCGATCAACTGCCTGACGTCACGAACTCCTTCGCCGGCGCACCATGCAGCCAGGTCGTCAATGAGTTCCATCATCGCGGTCGGGCGGATAAAGGTCGCGGTGCCCACCTGGACCGCGGTCGCGCCGGCAATCATGTATTCGGCCACATCCTCGACGGTCGTAATGCCGCCGCAGCCGATTACCGGAATTCCGGTCGCCCGAGCGCACTGATAAGCCATGCGGAGCGTGATCGACTTGAGCGCAGGCCCCGAGAGGCCTCCCATCAGGCTGCCGAGCTTCGGCTTTCGCGTGCGCACGTCGATGGCCATCGCAAGCGCGGTGTTCGCTACGACCAGGGCATCGGCGCCAGCGGCTTCGGCGGCGCGCGCAACCTCGGGCGTCTCTCCGGTGTTGGGGCTGAGCTTCGCCCACAGCGGAAGGTCCGTGGCCGCGCGCATCGCCGCCATCACGTCGAGGGTAGAGGCGGGTCGCATTGCAAAAGCGCGGCCGTCCTCCTCGATATTCGGACATGAAATGTTGGCCTCTATCGCAGCCACGCCGGGAACGCTCAGGTCCTCGCAGATGCGCGCGAACCCGTCCACGGTGCCGGCGGAGACGCTGACCACGAGGGGAGCTTCGTAGCGCGCATAGAAAGGCAGGATTTGGTCCCTGAAATATGCAACGCCCTTGGTTGGAAGACCGATGGAATTCAGCATCGAGCCCTGGACCTCGCAGACCCGCGGCGTCGGATTGCCACCGCGAAACCCCGGCATCACTGTCTTGGTCACGTGGGCGCCGAGTATCTCGAGATCGAACACCCGGGCGAGATCCTCGGAAAAGGTGCCGGACGCGGGCATGACCGGATTCCTGAGCACAAGCGATCCCACAGCGACCTCGAGGCTCACCTCCTGCGGCCGCGTCGGGGTTACCATCCGAGCGCCTCCTGCATGTCGAATACCGGGCCTTCCCTGCAGACCCGCCTGTGAACAACCCGATCGCCGATACGGAACGGGCGCACACAGCACTGGCACATGCCGAGGCCACAGGCCATCTGCTGTTCGAGCGCGACCTGGCCTGGAACCCCGTAGGCCTTTCCGATGGCCTGAAGCAGCTCGAGGATCCGGTTCGAGCCACAGGTGTAGAACGCATCCACGCCGCGGCTGCCGGGACGGCTTTCGACCAACCCTTCGACCAGGCGCCAGAGATTGTCCATGTCCGACGTGCCCTCGGAATCGGTGATGGTCACGACCTCGGCTCCGAGCTCCGCCAAATAATCCGTCGACATCAGGAGGTCCGGCGTCCGGGCGCTGCAGATGGCGGTGAGCGAACGGCCCAGCCTCCGCGCCTCTTGCGCCAGCGGAGCGAGCGTGGCGAGGCCGACGCCGCGCGCGACCAGAACCAGACGGTTCCAGTTGTGGCGGATGTCGAAGCCGCGGCCGAGCGGCCCGAGCAACGCTACCGTCTCACCGGGCACTAGCGTGGCCAGCGCCGCCGTGCCGGTTCCTGTCACCTTGTAGAGAAAACGGAGTTCGCCAGCGTCAAGGTTGTAGCCGTAGATGCTCATCGGGCGGCGCAGATAGGGTCCGGCGGCATCGCGCACGGGACACCGGATATGAAAAAACTGGCCGGCGCGGCAACCGAGGCTCCCTGCCGGAGCCTCGACAACCAGCAGGCGGTACTCTCCGGTCACCGGCCGGTTGGAGGTCACGACGCCGTCGGCCTCGAACGCCCGGTCCATGTCTCCCGGCGCTTCGGATCGTGCGGCAGACATGATCATGGCTTTCTCCCTATGCCGCCCGCATCCGTCGGCAGCCCTCCGCCAGCCCCTCTCAAGCCGACAAGTACCGGCCAGCCTGCGACGGGGCGATTGCCGCAGATAGAACCTTCATCCACTCTCCTTGTCAAGAAATTTCTTGAAATAGAGACAAAAAAGAATATCATATATTTTTTGCGACAAGACACGATCCAGGTGGACGGGATGCTGGAGGGCGATACGTGACCACCGACAGCTTGATCTCGATGGAAGACATCGGTCGCCGGCTGAAGGCGTTCCGCATCGGCTTGGGCCTGACGCCGGAGGATCTGGCGCGCCAGACCGCCATCTCCCGCGCTGCCCTCTACCGTTACGAATCCGGCCATCCGCCGAAGATCGAAGCCCTTGCGAGAATAGCCGACCGTCTCGGTGTCTCGCTGGCAAACCTCCTCGGCGTCGGCGTGGAGTACTTCTCCTCAGCCGTGGGTTTCTTCGAACGCATGCGCCAGCTCGAGGACGATGTCGACCAGATCCGCGTGCTGTTCGGACCGGTGTCCTATCTCCTGACCACTGACGGGTATGACGAGGTTCTTCCGCACATGCTGGCGGAAAGCGTGCCTCCCGACGTTCCCGAACGCACGCGTTCGCTCCGCGATATCGATACGCTGACCGGGATCCTGCTCGCGCGCAAGGAACGCTACCGACAACGGCGGCCGGCCATCCTCAGCCTGGTCTCGGCAGCGGAGCTTGCGCAGATCCTGAGACTGGGCCTGGTCGGAACGCACAGCCCACCGGATGCCGATCCGGCGACGCGCCGCGCGGCGGCGCGTGCCGAAGTCTGCAACATTGCGAGACTTCTGCGCGAACCACCGATCGGCGTGCAACTCGGCGTGGTCATCGATTCGTCGCCCGGAGCCAGCTTCCAGACATTTCGGAGCGCCTCGGGATCGGACGGGATCGGGCGCACACATGTTGCCGTCAGCCCGTTCCGGCTCGGTGTGTATTCCAATGTTCGTCTCGGCGTGGCCACGATCACCGCTTCACCGGAGGCAGCCTGTCTCTACGACGACATGACCGACGCGCTATGGGCGCGAAGCCTCAAGGGCGACCGAGCCGCAGACTTTGTCGAACAGGAAATCCTGACATTGCGGGAATAGAAGCGGAAGCACTGCGCAACGGCGGGAATGACGCCCCTTTCACCTCGTGAACGAAGCTATCGTACCGGCGTGACCACGTGGAGAATCGGCTTCGCCCTGCAGGGACCGGGGCTGAAACTCCCCGGGTGTCGTGGCGACCATCAACAAGCTCCCACAGAGCCTTCCAGGTTCTGGCGCGTGCTGCTGCTATTCGCTGAAACCCGCACAGCAGGCGCGAGGCTTGCCATCAGTGTCCGTTTCCGATTTGCCCGGATATGCGGCACGAGCGTCGACATGGGGCCTTCATCCAAATTGTTGCGCAACCGCTTCTCGAATTATCCGCCCCGGAACTCTGCGTTCGGCAGCACACGCGAGATTTCCGTCCTGACCGCCAGCAGCCTCTCCAGCAGCGCTTCCCGCTCGCTCCGGAACCGTTGTGAAGGAACCGGAATCGAAATCGCATAGACGGCGCCACGCACCCTGAAGGCGATGCCCGCAGCCGAAATGTCCGCAGTATGTTCGTCGAGGTCCAGGGCATACCCAGACTTGCGGACGGCCTTGATGTCCGACCTGGTCTCGTTCAGCTTCTTGCGAGTGCCGAGCCTGCGACGTTCCTCTGCCACGATGCGCCCCACATCGCCGTCGTCGAGCCAGGCCAACGCGGCCTTGCCATTCGCCGTAACGGTCAGGGGGAAGGTCTCGCCGATGGCGGACACGGTCCGCAACCGCTGCGTACCGACGACCTGATCGACAAAGACCATGCCGTCATTGCGCAGCACCGCCAGATCGACCGTCTCCCCGGTGCCGCGCGAAAGCGCCTCGATTATCGGACCAAGCGCCCCGACAACATCCTGTCGGGCAGCCTGGGCCAGCGCGAGGATCTCCGGTCCGAGCTGATAGCCGCCGGAGGCGGCATTTGGCGCAACAAGCCGTTCGGCAACCAGCGCATTGACGATGCGTTGAACGGTCGAGCGCGGAAGGCCCACGCGTCCGGCGATGCGGCCGAGACTCAGCCCCCGATTGTCCGCCTTGAGCGTACGCAGGATGTCCGCGGCGCGCGAAAGAACCTGGATTCGCCGATTTTCCGTCATATTTCTGCAGGCTCCACCTGTATGGTGCAGTTCGACATCCGTCATTCGCACGGGGTCCGATCGGCCGGTCACGTCAGCAATGCCGCAGCCGCACACATCGCCCTTGACCATGTGGTAACGCATCCGTAAATTCGATACAGATGTATCGCAATACGGTACAAAACGCACCTGCCGGGGAGACCGCAGCATGACGATCAACATACGTGGTGCCGACTACCAGGAAAATCTCGACAACGACATGGGCCTGGAATTCTATGACCTGAGCCATCGCTGGGGGCTTGGTCAGCCATGCTGGCCCTATTTCGAGGACGTGAAGATCGAGCGCCTGCACAGCATGGCAAAGTCGGGGGTGCTGACGCAGCGCATCACCACCGTAATGCACTCGGGAACCCATATCGACGCGCCCGGCCATGTCGTCGAAGGCACGGCATTCATGGACGAAGTGCCGCTGCCACACTTCTTCGGCACCGGTGTCGTGGTGTCGATCCCGAAGGACCGCTGGGAAGTGATCACCGCGGAAGATCTCGAGAACGCGACACCAGCGATTCGCGAGGGCGATATCGTCATCGTCAATACCGGGTGGCACAAGCACTACGGCGACAACCAGACCTACTACGCCTACTCCCCGGGTTTCTACAAGGAAGCCGGCGAATGGTTCGCGCGCCGGAAGGTAAAGATGGTCGGCACCGACACCCAGGCCCTTGACCATCCTCTCGGAACCGCAATCGCGCCCCACGGTCCGGGTTGGCCCAACGGACTAATGCCGCATGTGGTGCGCCAGTACGAAGAGGAAACCGGCCGCAAGGTCCTCGACGACTTTCCGGACTGGGAACCGTGCCATCGCGCCATTCTCTCGCAGGGAATCTGCGGCATCGAGAATGTCGGCGGAGAGATCGACAAGGTTACCGGAATGCGCGTCACTTTCGCCGCCTTCCCGTGGCGCTGGAAGAAGGGCGACGGCTGCATCGTCCGGCTGGTTGCCATCGTCGACCGCGCGGGCAGCTACCGGATAGAGACCGGGGAGACATCCTGATGCACATCAAACGCTTTGAAGATGCCGAACCCTACGAGTCGCCCAACCACTGGGATGTCGTGGGGCTGCGGCTGCAGGGCTTCGAGGAAGGCGGGCCGACCAACCAGTGGGTCGGCCTCTCCCAGTTCCTGCCCGGCGGCGGCGCCGGGCCGGACGCTACGCCGTTCGAGAAGGTGTATGTGATGCTGGACGGCGAGATGACGGTGATCATCGGCAGCCAGGAGACCGTCTTGCGGCGCTACGATTCCTGCACGATCGCACCGGGCGAAGAGCGAAAGATCGAGAACCGGTCAAATCACGCCTGCACGATGCTGGTCGTGATCCCGTACCCGGACGGTGCGAAATGAAACCGTCAGAGTTCTTCGACGTGGCGGGCAAATCGGCGCTGATCGCCGGCGCCTCGGGCGCCTTCGGCGCCGTGGCCGCACGGACGCTGGCGGGAGCCGGATGCCGACTCACACTGGCCGCTGGCAATGCCGAAGCTCTCGAGTCGGTCGCAGGCGAGTGCCGGGAACTGGGTGCCGTGGTCGCCACGGTGAACGCGCGTCCCGGATCGGAGGAAGCTGTCGACGGCATTGTCGAGAAGGTCATCGACGCGCATGGCCGACTCGACATCCTGGTCGTGGCCTCGGGCATGAACAGGGTAGCGAAGATCGAGGAGATGGCGCCGGACACCTTCACCGGCGTGATGGATGCCAACGTCACCCAGTCATGGTTGCTTGCCCGTGCCGCGACACGGCAGATGAAGGCTCAGGGCGACGGCGGCAAGGTCGTCTTCGTCTCGTCCGCACGGGGGCTTCTCGGCCATCCTGCCGGCTACACCGCCTACTGCGCTTCCAAGGCAGCGGTCGACGGAATTACCAAGGCACTCGGGTGCGAGCTGGGTCCGACCGGAATCACCGTCAACGCCATCGCGCCGACCGTCTTTCGCTCGCCGCTAACCGCCTGGATGTTCGAGGACACTCCGGAAGCAAAGGGGGTGCGGAACGGGTTTCTCACCCGCTTGCCCAAGGGCCGCCTGGGGGAACCGGAAGATCTCGCCGGCCCGCTCCTGTTCCTCGCTTCACGGGCGTCCGATTTCTATACCGGGCACATACTCTATGCGGATGGCGGTTACACCGCAGGATAACGGAATGATTGCAACAGCAGGGCTTGTCGGCGGCGGGCTCATGGGGCACGGGATAGCCTTGGCGTTCGCACGCGCCGGACTGACGGTCCGCGTCCATGACCCGGCGCCGCAACGCCTCGACGATCTGAAGGATCGAGTGGCAGCAAGCATGGCGGCAACCGGTTCCGACCGCACCGGTATCGATGCTTCGCTGCGCCGCATCACCACATGCCGCAGCCTCGCTGACGCGGTCGGAGACGCCGATCTCGTCGTCGAGGCCGCGCCCGAGAAGCTCGACCTCAAGCAGTCGATCTTCGGCGAACTGGAAGCTGCAGCGCCCGAAAGCTGCGTCCTCGCCTCCAACACGTCAGTGTTGCCAATCACCGAGATCGTAGCCGGACTGGCATTCCGCGAACGGGCGCTCGGAACGCACTGGTGGAACCCGCCGCACATCATTCCGCTCGTTGAGGTGGTGCGCACCGAATGGACGTCGCAAGCGGCGATCGACGCCACAATGGCGGTGCTGAGGCGGATCGGAAAGCGTCCCGTGCGGGTGGAGAAGGATGTTCCGGGTTTCATCGGCAACCGTCTGCAGCATGCGCTGTGGCGGGAAGCAATCAGCCTCGTGGAAAATGGTGTCTGCGATGCCGAGACGGTGGACACGGTCATAAAGGAGAGCTTCGGCAGGCGGCTTGCGGTCCTGGGGCCGCTGGAGAATGCCGACCTGGTTGGCACCGACCTGACCCATGATATCCACAGCGTGGTCCTTTCCGATCTCGAAAGGCGTCCCGGTCCCTCGCCCTATCTCGACGCCCTCGTCCGGAGCGGTCGGCTCGGCATGGCAACCGGCAAGGGGTTTCGTGACTGGACACCCGAAGCGGCTCAGGCTGTCCGAAAACGCCTGGCCGCACACCTGAAGGCGCTCGAAACGATTCTGGAATAACGGCGGCACCGTAAGAGAGTGACGTCATTTTGTGCTAGCATTGTCGCTGGTTTTCTGACAAACAGGAGGCGTCGACCGATGCGAGGCCTTCCCAGGCGCATCATGGAGTACGCTCGGGCTCGTCCGGAAGCCGCGCCGCTGTGTCCGGGCGCCCTGCTGCACCTCGGCCACCGTGCGGCGGTCACCCAGGCTTTGTCCCGCCTCGCGCGCTCGGGCCGTCTCATGCGTATCTGCCAAGGCGTCTACATGCACCCGGTCGAGACCCGGTTCGGCTTGCGGGCGCCCCGACTCGGCAAGGCGCTCGCCGCGCTGTCGGCACTCTGGGGCGAGACCATCGTACCGTGCGGCGGCGCCGCGGCCAATCGCCTGCGCCTGACCACGCAGAATCCGGTTCGTGCGGTCTACCTCACCTCCGGTCCCAACCGATGTCTCCACTTCGGATCGTCCGTCGTAGAACTGCGCCACGCGCCGCGTTGGCAATTGGCAGCGCCGCACCGCAAGGCGGGCGATATCATCCGCGCCCTGGCATGGCTCGGTCCCCAACAGGTCGAGGACGGCCTCGAGGCGGTCTTGCCGACACTACCGGAGTCGGATCGGGACGAGCTTGCAGCGGCGCGGGCCATCATGCCGATCTGGATGGCGGAACCGTTGAGTGCGCGCCTTGCGCATGACTGAGCAGCGATTCCAGGACCTCTCGTCCGACGACAGGCGCGACGCTCTTGAGGTCGCGGAGCGGAACAGCAGCCGCAAGGCGCATCTTCTGGAGAAAGACATCTGGGTCGTCGCGGCGCTCGGCATCCTGTTCGAGGCCCCGTTCGCCCCACACCTGACCTTCAAGGGCGGCACCTCGCTGTCGAAGGCATGGCGGGCGATCCGCCAACTGTGCCATACGGGACTCTCACCCGTCGACAAAGACGCACAGTCCCTCGCGGCGGCGGGATGACCGGCGCGGTCGAGTGCCGCTATTACGGGCGCGACTTCACCGAAGATGAAATGGCGCTGCTGCGCGCCCTGATCGCCGATCCCGCCCCGCTCTCCCGCCGCGCCCTGTCGATCGAGTTCTGCCGGCGCATCGGCTGGCTCAAGCCCGACGTCGGGCTGAAGGACATGATGGCCCGTGTCGCCATGCACAAGGACGGGCTCATCGAGCTGCCGCCGCCGAGGGGGCGGAAGCACCGGCCCAGGCCGGTCCAGTTCGGACCCGACACCGAACCGCCGCTGTTCCCGGCGCCCACGACCCTCGACGAGGTCCGCCCGCTCGACTTCCGCACCGTCGTGCACAGCACCCGCGAAGGCAGGCTCTGGAACGAGTTCATCGCCCGCTACCACTATCTCGGACACAAGACACTGGTCGGCGCCCAGATGCGCTATGCCGTCCACGACCGCAACGGCTGGCCCGTCGCCATGCTCGGCTTCTCCACCGCCGCATGGAAGCTCGCCCCGCGCGACCGCTTCATCGGATGGACGCCCGAACTGCGCGAAAAGAACCTTCCTCTCGTCGTCGACAACCCGCGCTTCCTGATCCTGCCCTGGATCGAGATCCCCAACCTCGGCTCGCACATCCTCGCCATCGTGCGCCGCCGCCTGCCCATCGACTGGACCGGGCGCTACAACATCACGCCGGTGCTCATCGAGACCTTCGTCGAAACGCCCCGCTACACCGGTGCCGTATACCGCGCATCGGGCTGGACCCGCGTCGGGACCACCCAGGGCCGGGGACGCTACGACAGGCACAACAAACGAGACCAGCCGAAAAAGGACATCTGGCTCCGCACACTGCGAAAAGACTGGCAACGCACCCTCAATCGGTAGAAGCACAACCGTCGCGCCGGTGTGAAAATGCCGACAAGCGGATAACCCACTCCTCATCCCCCGGAACCCGAACGGATACTCGGGCGCGATGGACCGTTTGTCGGCATGCGCGAGCCGGCAACGCCTCATTTCGGATCGATCCGGTCTCGGGCCGCTATCTGGAAACAGGCTTGATTTTCTGGAGGCCCGGAAAAAACCAGTAAAATCAGTGCTGTATATAAGGTTCAAAATATCCCGTCACATTGGTGTCCACAAACACCGGACCGTGGTGTCGCGCCATCGCCGTTCACAGCTCGACGGGAGATGGAATCCCGTGCGTTGCGCACAAGTCGCTGAACTCGTCGATTGTCGAACCGAGCAATTCCGCCACACGCCGCATTGAGACAAGGCCGTCCAGGACGGCGAGGCAGAGAACCTCCACGAACGGCCTGGAATACAGGGCAGGCGTTACGCCCTCCGCCACTTCCTGGCCGTTGTTGCGCAAGGCCGCCTCGGGCACGGCGCAGGCCACGGACGGCTTCAGTTGGCCAAGCGCAACCAGCCGCCAGCGCAGCGCCGAGGACGTCACGCGCAGCTCGTCCGCCAAGGCGTTCAGCCGGTCGATCAACCCTTTCTCGCCCAGAGATGTCCAGCCTCCGCGCCGCTGAAGCGTAG
Source organism: Alphaproteobacteria bacterium (assembly GCA_964291215.2). GTDB lineage: Bacteria > Pseudomonadota > Alphaproteobacteria > MPNO01 > UBA830 > JAJEBT01. The sequence continues at coordinate 538,231 of OZ219790.1, forward strand.
CCGCCGGCATCAGCACCGCCGCGGCGAAATTGTTGGCGAGCTGCTCCACCCGATTGCCGCCGGTCTCCCGCGCCTCTTCGGAATGCCCCGGCGGCATCGCATCCCACGTCAGGATATGAAACAGTTCGTGCGCCAGGTCGAAATGACGGCGGCCTTCGACTTCCCGGCGCGCGATCAGGACCGTGTCCAGTTCGGGCAGGCGGCAGGCCGCCCCGGAAATCCCTTCGCCGGCATCCACCATGAGGACCAGAATGCCCAACTCCTGCTCCATGACCCTGGCCAGGCCGGTTGCAGGGGCTTCGCCGAGACCGAACTCGGACACGAAACGCTCCCCGGCCGACATGGCGTCCTCGAAGCTTGAAGTGCGGGCAAGGCCCAGCGCCCGGCGCATCAGCGGGAGCTCGTGCCCGACCTTTGGCGCCAGCGCGCGAAACGCCGCGATCCAACGGCCGGCGTCACGCTCGTATTCGTCGAGCTGCGCAGCGCCGACCCCCGTATGTCGCCAAGAGAAACGGCCTTCTCCGACGAGCCGGAACGGGTCCGTGAAATAGTCGAGCGGCACCTCCAGCCTTTCCAGTACGCGCATCAGTTCGTCCGCCGAGACACGCCGCGTGCCGGTTTCGATGGCCGAAACAGTCTGCCGATCGTTGAAACCGAACAGCCGCGCAAGATCGTCCTGGGAGAACCTGCGCTCCTCGCGCAGCGCCCGGAGCCGCGTACCGATCAGTGATGTGGACATGATGGCCTCCGAAATGCAATATATTCTTGCACCCTGCGAATTGCAATACAACCAGGCTGACCCCAAGCCGAAGTTCCAGCCCAATTTTTACTTATCATGTTGAATATTTTGACATTAAAGGGAATCGAGTGTGTCGCTACCGGGAACGCTACAGGCCCACGCCACTCCAGAGAAGAGCACTCAAGCTCCTGGGCGTAAAGTCGTAATGTACCCAGTCAGACGCCTCTGAGATCCATCGAATGTCATTCATATCAGGCACTTGTACTTGATCGACGCTGGAACTTCGGTTTAGCGTGAGACTCTCCTGACGCCGCCTGTCATCGTACCCGTGTTCGCCCAATCCACACAGCCAACCGCTCAAAAGCGCGGTTCTCCGCCGAAATCCCGCCGTTCTGAATCGCCGCCGACAACAACACCCCGCCCGCATTGCCGCCCTCTCCATTGTCGCTCCCGGCAAGCGCCGCATCGTCATGCTGCTGCTGTGCAGCAAACGACGACACGCCGCCTGAAGGCGGATCTGCAACCGGCGGCCATCCCCTCGGCCTCGCGGAAGAACGGGAGTGGAGGTCTGTGCCCGCTTCGGCAACGGCCCAGAATTTCCTTACCCGAAGCCGGCCCGATTCCTGCATGGGGACCAGTTCCGGACCGCCAGCGGAGTTCGCCCGACCGATCCCGGAAGGCCGTCGCCGACATCCTCGGACGGAGCCGGTATCAGTTCTTCGTCATCTGCTGCGGCAGCCAAGTCGCGATCTCGGGGAAGACGACGAGCAGCACCACCGCGATCTGCAACAGCAGGAAGAACGGGAATGCCGCTCGGGCGATCTGGAGGATATTACGCCCGGTGAGCCCCTGCAGCACGAACAGGTTGAAACCGACCGGCGGCGTCACCTGGGACATCTCGACCACCAGCACGAGGTAAATGCCGAACCACATCAGGTCGATCCCGGCAGCCTGGATCATCGGCAGGATGATCGATGTGGTCAGCAGGACCACCGAGATTCCGTCGAGAAAGCAGCCGAGCACGATGAAGAACAGCGTAAGCGCGGCGATCAGGCCATGGCGGCCCAGCTCCATCTCGCCTATCCACTGCGCCAGCGAACGGGGAATGCCGGTAAAGCCCATGGCGATAGTCAGGAACGACGCGCCGACGAAGATGAAACTGATCATGCAGGTGATCCGCGTCGCGCCCATCAGGCTGTCGGCAAAGACCCGTCGGCTGAGCCCGCCCGTTCCCCAGGCCAGCGCGAGCGATCCCAGCACCCCGACCACCGCGGCTTCCACCGGAGTCGCGATGCCGAGATAGATCGAACCGAGAACGGCAACGATCAGCAGGATCGTGGGCAGCAGACGGCGCGACTCGTGGACCTTGCGCCAAAACGTCAGCCGCTCGTCGCCTTTCGGGATCCGGCCCGGATTCATCAGCGCCCACAACATGATGAAACCCATGAACAGAGCGATCAGCATGGCGCCCGGCAAGATTCCGGCGATGAACAGCCGCGCAATCGAGAGCTCCGCGGCCACGCCATAGACAATCAGGATGATCGATGGCGGGATCAGGAAACCGAGCGTGCCCGAGCCCGCGAGAGTTCCGATCGACATCCGTTCGTCGTAGCCGCGTCGGTATAGTTCCGGGATCGACATGCGTCCAATGGTCACCGCCGTCGCCGCCGAAGATCCCGAAATCGCGGCAAAGATACCGCAGGCGACGACGTTCACGTGCAGCAGGCGTCCGGGAAGCCGCGTTACCCAGGGCGCGATGCCGCGGAACATGTCCTCCGACAGCCGCGTACGGAACAGTATCTCCCCCATCCAGACGAACAGGGGAAGCGCAATCAGCGAAAACGGGGTGGTCGCCCCCCAGGTCGTCGTCGCCAGCACCGGACCCGTCGGCGCCGTCGTAAAGGCCGTCATCGCGAATACCGCAACGCCCACCAGCGACAGCGCCACCCACAGCCCGGCCCCCAGCAACAGCAGGAGAACGAAGGTCAGGACAAGCGCGATTGACAGGATGTCCATGACACCCCGCTAGCTCTCTCCGCCAGGGCCGAGCGCCCGGGCAGCCGCGTCGCGTTCGACGTATTGCGGCCTGCCGCCCCTCAGCATTATCATTAGCTCGTCGACAAAAGCGATGGCCAGCACCACCAGGCCCAGCGCGAGGCCCGATTGCGGAATCCAAAGCGGAGTTCTGATCAGGCCCTGCCCGACCTCCCCGAACACGAAGGTCTCATAGGCGAAGGCGCAGAAGTGCCAGGCGAAATAGATGCTGAGCGCGGTGCCGAGGATCAGGCAGAACAGTTCGAGCACGCGTCGCGCACGCGACGGCAGCCGGAGCAGGAGGATAGAGACCCGAATGTGCTCGCCAGCGGTCAGCGTGTGGGCGAGACCGAGGAAGATCGCCGAGGCCAGGCAATAGCCGGCGAACTCGGTGGCGGCGGGGATCAGTACGCCCGCCATGCGGCCCACTATCTCGGCGAGTATGGCGAGCGCGATACAGACGATGAATGCGGCCGAAAGAACGCCGCACCCGTGATAAAGCCCGTCGAGAAGGCGCCTCACCTCGTCAAGCCCGGATCGGCAGGTGGCGCCCTCACCCGCCTCCCCGCGATCTCACCTGGACGCCCGATAGGCGTCCAGGATCTTTCTGCCATCCGGCCCGGCCTTGGAAAGCCACTCCTCGATCAACCGTGCGCCGGCTGCGCGAAGTCCCTTCAGCAGGCCAGGCTTGGGCGGCACCACGGTGAGCCTTTCGGCCAAATTCGCGGTCATCGTAGCGGTTTCATTGGCGCTCATCTCCCAGCCCCTCGGCTCGGCGCGGGCCGCGGCATCGGTCACCACCTTGCGGGTCGCTTCGCTCAACCGCTTGAAGGCGCGGGTATTGACCATGACCATGTTCTTGCCCAGCCCGGCGCGGGTGTCGTGGTAATGGGTGAGATAATCCCACGACTTGGTCAGAACGCCCGTAGTGGCCGAGGTCAGCATCGCGTCGACGATCCCCGTGGAGAACGCCTGCGGGATGTCAACAAGCTGCACCGTCGTCGGCACCGCGCCGATAGCGGCAGCGTAGCGCGAGATAGTGGCGTTATAGGTACGGAACTTGAGGCCCTTGAAGTCCTCAACGCTCTTCAGCTCCTTCTTCGCATAGAAGCCTTGGGGCGGCCAAGGCACGGAATAGAGCAGCGTCAGGCCCTTGCTGACCAGCCGGCTCGCTATGAACGGCCTGGAAACCTCCCACAGCCGTCTGGCCTGATCGTAGCTCTCGGCAAAGAACAGAAGCGAGTCGACCTCGTAGACGCGGTCCTCGTTCGCCAGCAGCGAAACAAGCGTCTCGCCCATCTGGATCTGGCCGCTTTGTACGGCGCGATGAATTTCCGGCAGCTTGTAGAGCGACTGGGCGCTGTGGACGGTGATTTTCAGATCGCCCCCGGAGTTTTCCGCAATCTCGTCGACGAATTGCTGGATGTTTCTGGTGTGAAAGAACGGGTCCGGATAGGCCGTCGCCATGTTCCATTGCTGCGCGGCAAGCGCGCTATTAGCCGCAAGAAACCCCGCAAGCCCCGCCACAGCCGCCGATATCCTGAACCTCATCATCGCCCCCTGGTTCCATGATAACCAGAAAGGATCGTATCACCGCGATCATGAACCATCAACCTAAAAAACCTCCCCACTTCCAGTCTGAAGTGCAACATCCGGCCCTCATCGCAGTGAGGGCGTAGCCCGAACGGAGATGAGGGCCGGGTGTTGCGCAAATTTTTCCCCTCTGCCCCTCTCGATTCCGCTTGGGAACAGCTTCAGTTCCTTCAACATCGAGCTTATGCAACGCCTTTGTCGGCTTCAAGCCACTATTCCGCCGTCGCGCGGCATGGACCCTGCTGCACGTTTCGGCTGCGGAACATGGCGCAGATGGTCAGGGCGGTTTCACTTCAAGATTACCTCCGTCGGCAATCCCAGGACTTTCCGAGTGTTGAGCCGATCCTGCACCTTCTGAACATCTTCGTTGCATATCGCGCGAAAGTCCGTGCCCTTCGGGAAGTACTCCCGCACCAGGCCGTTAGCGTGCTCATTCAAGCCGCGCTCCCGGGAATGGAAAGGCGAACAAGAAATCTGCGCCAAGTGCGACACGCCTGTGGTCTGCGAACTCCTTGCCGTTGTGATTGTGTGGACCAATAGCGCACCAGAGCCGAGCAGGCGGATCATACCGACCGTGTCTTTCTGTCCACCCAGCAAGGTGTATTTCGTGGCACGAGCGACACGACAGCTCCACTGTGAGCTTTGCCGATGATGGCTCCCAGTCGCCGACCCGTTTCTTTGCCTTCGCAGGGCGCTCGGAAATGTCCACCCGGCCAGAATGGCATCCGCCCTTCCAGTTCGGCTTCTTGCCGCGCCGCCGAAGCTTCAAGACGCCCCCGGCTCTCCGATCTTCGGCGATCATGGATCCGTTGCCGACCCACGGCCCTCCAGTCGAAAACGGCCGCTGCTCGGGGCCCTCCCGCAGCTTTTTCTGAGCTTCAACCCGAGGCGTCAACCGCCAGGAAACAGACGAGGCTGCCCTGCGGCGCGTTTCTGCCATCCTTTGCGCCTGCTTGTGACGGTAACCCCGTCCCCCGGTGTTGCGCTTGATCTCCCGGAAAATTGTTGATCGGCCCAGCTGCCGAGCAATCGCACCTTGTGAAAGACCGCTTTTCTGCCTCAATCTGGCATCGCTCTTCGTAGGTGACGGTAGCCTTTGGACATGAACAAGCTCCCTCCATCTTGTACAGGAACTCTCGCCGCTGCTGGACAGCTCCGCAACATCATGCGTCTAAAAACACATGGCCACAGCCCATCATGTGTTGCACTTCACTATGGAACGGGGGCTAAAAAAAGAGATCAAGCCGTGGCTGAACTGGTGCATTCCACCGCACCGGAGCGCACAGTTCGTGGCGGCGGACGTGCTTGACATTTATCAGCGGGACTTTGCCAGGGACGAGGTGCGGTGTGCGAGACCAGCCGGCAGCAGACGAAGGAAACCCGCATCCCCCGTCCCCCGGTCAGCCGGAGGTGGTCGACTATGAATATGAGCGCAACGGCACGGCCAACCTCTTCATGGCCTTTGCGCCCAACGAGAACTGGCGCACGGTGAAAGTCACCGACCGCCGCGGGACTGGGCGCACTTCATCCGGGAGCTTGCCGACGACCATTTCCCCGACAGAAAGATCGTGCTGGACAATCTGAACACGCACAGTCGTTGTATGAAGCCTTCGGGCCCGAGGAGGCGGGTACGAAAGCGGTTCGAGTTTCGCCTATACGCCGAAGCACGGAAGCTGGCTCAACATGGCCGAGATCGAGATCGGTGCGCTGTCGCGGCAGTGCCTTCGGCGACGCATTCCCGACAGAGACACTATGCGGCGGGAGACGGCAGCATGGGTGGAACGGTGTAATGCGGCCAATGTCACTGTCGACTGGCGTTTCACGACGAAGGATGCCCGGACGAAACTGAAGTCACTATATCCCTCAATCCAATAATGCTAGACTACTAGTTGGGTTCTGATTGGTCGTAGTGCTCGTTGATGATGTCTGCGGCTTTTCCGTCGAGGGCGATCTGGGTTGCGACGTGATGATTGTAGCCGAGTGCGGCCATGGAGGTGAGGTAGCTTGAGCCCCGGCACCATGCTTTTGCGTGGAGCGGAAGCATCCGGACACCTTGACCTTTGCCATCCTGATCTTCTGTTCTCCGGCATTGTTGGTGAAGCTGACATCGGGGTCGTCTGTGAAGCGCAGGTTTTCGTGTTTCACGAGACGTTCGTGCAGGTTGTGCGCGTCGGACTTGCGTCCACGTTTTCCTTTCGTCGGGATGTCGGGCAGTTCCTTGGTGCCCTGATGGTGCGGTAGCGCCCGGCCTCGTTCAGGGTCCTGGATGCGCTCTTGTTGATCTTGTGGCAGACCTCGCGGAGCAGGTTCTTCATCAGTCGCGCGGCAGCTTCAGAGGTCCTGACCTCGTGATTTGACTTGATCAGTCCGTGATCCCTTTTTCACAGTATAATTAATGATTTGACCGGTTTTATTCTTGACAACAGAGTCGCATCGTGGTCCAATATAATGTGATGCTTGTAATGGGATGATCCCGACCTTGAACACGTTCGCGATGTACCCGTCTGAAGCCCCGTCCCGATCGGAACCTCGTGCTTCTCCCTTGCCAACGTCGACGTACCGACCGTCTTGTTCTCGAACCTGAAGCCCTTCGACTGCCAGACAACGCACGCAAACTCGGCCTGGAAGCATCACCCTGATTTGGAAACATCGAAGCCGAGGTCAGGACGTCTGAGCCTCGACGACGAAGGTCAGTTCGCGCAGCAGGTGGCTGCCGCACAGCTGGTAGCTACACTGCCATGTACGAGGCCCAGGACGCCCTTGTAGCACGGGATGGTGCCGATCTCTTGCCCGCGCTTGCGGTGCGGGAACATGCACGTCCCGACGACATGGAGCCACTTGCGGTTGATCCAAAATCGTCGACATCGGGCGTTGCAGGAGGTGCGCCACGGCGGCCTCCTCCCATGACGCATCGTGAAAGCATAGCTGAGGCCTCGGAGAGCTTGATGCCGGAGATCGCCTGCACGGCACAGGGACAGCATTTGGGCGACCAGCAGGGACGAGGGCCTGGATGCCGTACTGCACGGGATGTTTTCGGGGAACCGGCCCTTGCACTTTGGGCATTCCTCGGCGTCGACGCGGCACGACCTCGAACACGATGTCGTGCGGCGCTCCCGATCGACGGGGGCGACGCCGTCGATGTCAGCGCCGCAGGCGTCGCAGGCCGCGACCGTCTCCTCGACGATGGTCTTGCGCAGGTTGTCGCCCATCTGCCGGTTCGGCTTCGGGCCCTTGCTCCCGGCACGCTCTTGTCCGTCTGTGACGGCGGCAGACCAGAGTTCCGGCTCGTGCGTGGTCTTCTCCAGAAGGACGACGATGAGGATGTCGAGGACGCGAATCACGGCCTCTTCCGACACCTTGCCGGCAGCGCCGCGGTCCTGGCCGCTTCGAACTCCTCGCGCGCCGCCCGTCGCCATCACCCGGCCTCGCCGCGAGCATCGCCTGGCGCTCGCCCGGCGGCATCTTCCGGTACTCCGCCTTGCGCTTCATCAGCGCGCCGCCTCCCGGATGCGTTTCCACATACAGATCATGCGGGGGCTGGAGCTCCGGAAGCAGCTGGCACAGCCCACTCGTCGCCTTCGATCCAAAGTAGCCCACTGGCGGTCCCCGTCGTTCTCGATGACCACCACTAAACGAATCGGCCTGCAGTGTCAAATCTCCACGAAAACCCGTTCGTTACTCTACCCCGACATCAAGCCGGAACCAGGGGGTGAGCAGTTACACTATTTGTTGTATCTACTCACCCCTTGTTGGGTTCTGATTCATAGTGCTCGTTGATGATGTCTGCGGCTTTTCCGTCGAGGGCGATCTGGGTGGCGACGAGTGGGTTGTAGCCGAGTGCGGCCATGGAGGTGAGGTAGCTTGAGCTCCGGCACCATGCTTTTGCGTGGAGCGGAAGCATCCGGACACCTTGAGCTTTGCCATCCTGATCTTCTGTTCTCCGGCATTGTTGGTGAAGCTGACGTCGGGGTCGTCTGTGAAGCGCAGGTTTTCGTGTTTCACGAGACGTTCGTGCAGGTTGTGCGCGTTTGCGTCCACGTTTTCCTTTCGGCGGGATGTCGGGCAGTTCCCTGGCGCCCTGATGGTGCGGTAGCGCTTGCGCCCGGCGTCGTTCAGGGTCTTGGATGCGCTCTTGTTGACCTTGTGGCAGACCTCGCGGAGCAGACTCTTCATCAGTCGCGCGGTAGCCTCGACGACAAAGGTCAGTTCGCGCAGCAGGTGGCTGCCGCACAGCTGGTGGCTACACTGGCCCATGTACGAGGCCCAGGACGCCCTTGTAGCACGGGCAGATCTCTTGCCCGCGCTTGCGGTGCGGGAACTTGCACGTCCCGACGACATGGAGCCACTTGCTGTTGATCCGAAATCGTCGACATCGGGCGTTGCAGGAGGTGCGCCACGGCGGCCTCCTCCCATGACGCATCGTGAAAGCATAGCCGAGGCCTCGGAGAGCTTGATGCCGGAGATCGCCTGCACGAACGCGACGGCGCAGGGACAGCATTTGGGCGACCAGCAGGTTGATGACGAGGGCCTGAATGCCGATGCCGTACTGCACGGGATGTTGTCGGGGAACCGGCCCCGGGCCTTGCACTTCGGGCATTCCTTGATCTCGGCGCGGCGCTCGACGACCTCGAACACGATGTCGTGCGGCGCTCCCGATCGACGGGGCCGTCGATGTCGGCGCCGCAGGCGTCGCAGGCCGCGACCGTCTCCTCGACGATGGTCTTGCGCAGGTTGTCGCCCATCTGCCGGTTCGGCTTCGGGCCCTTGCCGTTGCTCCCGGCACGCTCTTGTCCGTCTGTGACGGCGGCAGACCGGAGTTCCGGCTCGTGCGTGGTCTTCTCCAGAAGGACGACGATGATGATGTCGAGCAGGATGACGAGGACGCGGATGACGGCCTCTTCCGCCACCTTGCCGGCCGCACGCAGCGCCTTGGCCGCTTCGAACTCCTCGCGCGCCGCCCGTCGCCATCACCCGGCCTTGCGCTTCATCAGCGCGCCGCCTCCGAGATGCGTTTCCACATACAGATCATGCGGAGGCTGGAGCCCCGGAAGCAGCTGGCACAGCCCGCTCGTCGCCTTCGATCCAAAGTAGCCCACTGGCGGTCCCCGTCGTTCTCGATGACCACCACTAAGCGAATCGGGTGTCAAATCTCCACGAAACCCCGTTCGTTACTCTACCCCGACATCAAGCCGGAACCAGGGGGTGAGCAGTTACTATTTGTTTTATAAAGCCGTAGAACTGTCTGGCTTGCGCAGGAGATCAGGGAACGCAGCGTCCGGCCACGCCATCGGCGGGTAGGGTAAGGGGAGACGCAAACGACCTTTCCGCACTCAAGGTAACAGCGCTGGCGTACACGACATGGCAGCGCTGCACCACGGGATGCGCGGCAAGCCCTGCCCCGGACAACCGCCAGGTGTATGTCCACCTCGCCGACGATCCGCAGCATGGCGCTTCCGGGCAAACCACCGCGTCCCTCAAGCAGGTCATGGGTCGTAGCGCGAGCGCCGGTTTCCTCCACCCGCGCTTCGCACCTCCCGATCACTCTTCGGCCAGGGCGCGCGGCACGAACTCGCGCCAGCCGCCGTCGGCAAGCGCCTGCGCCTTCGGGATCCAGCGCCGCACCTGCGAGCGCATCCAGCTGTCGGAGGCCCATGTCGCTGCCACATCCTCCTTGCCCCAGATGTCTTCCGCGATCCCGCGCGCCGTCTTGCCGGCCCCGAGCTCGGCCAGCACCGTCATCAGCCCGTCGATCTCGCGAACCGTGCCCCCCCCGACCCTGCCCGTTCCGAGGGACCGGAAGACCCGCCACGTTCCAGAAGTCGAGGAGGCGCCGGACCGACAGCGGCATTCGCAACCCGAACGGATGCCTGATCGAAATGCTGCCGTCGTCGGGGAACCGCGCCGCATTCCCGAGGTCGGTCTGGACCGCCGCGCCGCCATGTTCGATCTTGAGCACCAGACCGCCGCCGAGCAGGCGCAGCCCCTCGACCGAGCCTCCCATCAGCCCGAGCAGCGGCTCCGCGCCCGGCTCCAGCACCCCTCCGGCATCCCCTCGCTGGCACCCCGACGCCAGGCCGGAGGCCGAACCTGCCGTTCGTCCGGTATCGTTTCCGGCGGTCATCTTGCGATCTCCCGCATGGACTTCCCGAACCGGATGCCTGCCGGCGCGACCGCCCTCATCGCCGCCTCAACCCCTGTATGCCTGCCCACCATGGCGCCCTCCCGGAATCGAGCGTTCCACTTGATGCCCACTATGCGTCCGCTGGCTCGACCCGGCCAATTGCCGCCCGCGATGCGGAAAATCAGCCGAATGCGGCATGGAGTCCTTCCACTACCGCGCGGTGCCCCTGCGCGGGTCCGCCGTCTGCGTTTCCGACAGCATTGCCGCCGATATCCTCGGGGAGTACCGCCCGTCATGACGGTTCCGGCCTGTCCCCGGGGCAGGCATCGGCGATTGCGAACCCGATGTTCCCGACTTAGGGTGCCGCCATGTCGAACATCATTCCTCTTCCGGCCCGCGAGCGGGCTGTCCGTCGAGGGCTTCCCGGAGACGATGCCGGAGGTCTTTCCCGGTGAGGCTTCCGGCGACGCCGCACGATGCGCTGTTCCGCGCGCTGGTCTCCGAGCCGACCCGCGCCGCTTCGCTGCTCGCGGAGTACCTGCCGCCGGAGGTGGCCGCCCTCCTCGACCCCGAGGCCCCGCCCGAGGCGGTCGAGGGCAGTTTCGTCGACGAGGACGCCGCGCGGACCCAGTGCGACGCACTCTTCCGAGTCAGGCTGAGGAGTGGCCACGAGGCGCGCCTCTATGTGTTGCTCGAACACAAGAGCCGCGTCGATGCTGACACGCCACTCCAGCTCCTGAAATACATGGTCAACATCTGGCGCCGCGAGATCGAGAATGGCAGCGCCGGGGACAGGCTGCCGGCGATCATCCCGCTGGTCTTCTACCATGGCCGGGGCCGCTGGACGGCGGCGCGCTCGGTGCCGGGGATGATTGATGCGCCCGAAGAGCTGGAGCCGTTCGTCAGGGAGTTTGCCTATGTGGTGCACGACCTTGGCGAGATTGCACCCCACCGGCTTTCGGCCTCGCCCGAGGTGCGGGCCGGGCTTCTGGCGCTCAGGGTCGTTCATGCCGAGGAGATACCGCCCGATCTTCTGGATGAGATGACGGGCGGGCCGGTTGCGGGGAGCGCGTTCGAGCGTCATATTGTGCGCTACATTGCCGAGCGCATGAACCTGACGCCGCCTTTGCTGGAGGCGTCGCTGCGCCGGACGAAGCCGGACCGCTGGGAGGTGCTGATGGGCACGGTCGCGCAAGCCTGGATCGAACAGGGAAGAGCCGAGGGAATCGAGAAGGGAATCGAACAGGGGATCGAACAGGGAAGAGCCGAGGGAATCGAGAAGGGAATCGAACAGGGGATCGAACGGGGCCGAAGCGAGGGCCTGGAAGAAGGCCGGATACAGGCCTTGGCGGAACTTCTTCTTCGCCAACTGGCGTTGCGCTTCGGTGATGTGCCGGGCGCGGTCCGCGAGCAGGTCCGCGGCGCGTCGGCCGCCGAACTGGAGGCCTGGGCGGAGGCGGTGCTGGTGGCGTCGAGCCTCGACGAAGTGCTGGCGGCCAGGCCCGGGCACTGAGAGTCCTTTTGAGAATGTGTTCAATAGGCGATTCCTCGTAGCAGGAGGCTTCCCAAGGCGACATGGATCATGGCTTCAGAGACGTCGATGCGCTGTTCATAGTCTCGCACCAGGCGTCTCCAACGGGTAAGCCACCTCACGCAGATGTGGCGCCGGGATCCGAATTTCCGGACGACATGTCGTCCAAGTTTCCAGAGTGACGAAGCGCCATGCCTGATTTCTGCGTCTCTCCGACCTCAATTGTCAACCAGATCAAGAGCAACCTGCAGGATCGGTACGAGACTGGCTATCCAATTCTGAAGGAGCTGCTCCAGAACGCGGACGACTCTGAAATCCCAGCGGTTCCGGCTGGATGCTCTACCAGGCTGGCCAGACGCAAATAATCCTCTTCTTCGCGGGCCAGGACTTCTGGTCGCCCCCGTTCCATAGTGAAGTGCAACACATGATGGGCTGTGGCCATGTGTTTTTAGACGCATGATGTTGCGGAGCGGTAGCGGCGAGAGTTCCTCTACAAGATGAAGGGAGCTTGTTCATGTCCAAAGGCTACCGTCACCTACGAAGAGCGATGTCAGATTGAGGCAGAAAAGCGGTCTTTCACAAGGTGCGATTGCTCGGCAGCTGGGCCGATCAACAATTTTCCGGGAGATCAAGCGCAACACCGGGGAACGGGGTTACCGTCACAAGCAGGCGCAAAGGATGGCAGAAACGCGCCGCAGGGCAGCCTCGTCTGTTTCCTGGCGGTTGACGCCTCGGGCTGAAGCTCAGAAAAAGCTGCGGGAGCGCCCCGAGCAGATCAGCGGCCGTTTTCGACTGGAGGGCCGTGGGTCGGCAACGGATCCATGATCGCCGAAGATCGGAGAGCCGCGGGCTGCCCATCGGACACATTTCGCGCTCGACTCGCTAATTCCTTCGCGCTATTGTCGGGCGCATGGACGACCCTATTTCGATTCCCAGCGCGCTTTCCTCGCCACAAGGCATGGTTGTCGCGGATTCTGGCGCAGCCGGAGGTCGCACGTGCCGGCCGCAGGGTATGCGACGCTTTCGGCTTCGTTGACTTTCGCGGGCGACCGCAGATCACGAGTTGCCTTTCCGCCCTTCGCCGTCTTGAGCGGGCGGCGTTCTTCCTTCGCCCCGCCGTGGCGGCGGCAGCGGTGCCGTGACTCGCAGGGAGGTAGCGGTTGCCTGTGGGCCTTCCGGCGAGCGCGGTCGAGGGCCTTGAGCTTGTCCGGGTCGAGGGGCTTCGGCTGATCTTCAACGAGCTGATGGCGTCGGAGCGCCCGTCTTCACGTCAGCTGCGCTACCTGATCGGATCGTTGCACGGGTTCCTGTTTGCTCCGGCGACGCGGGTCCTGGCGGCGCCTGGCTGGGACGCCGCATCTCGACGAGGTGTGGCGCGATTCCTGATCCGTCGATCCGTTTGTGTACGTTATCTTGCGTCTTGGGCATGGCGGCGCGTGGTTGGTGACTTTGCGGCGGCCTATGGCATCCGTCCGGTTCTGGCCGAGACCTTTGTCGCGGGGCAGTTGCTTCCTGGCGGCCGGCTGGCGCTGTGTCGGCACCGGGCGCCGGCTTCGTGGCGGAACCGGCGAAGCGCACGCTGGCGGCGGACTGGGACACCTGCCTGGAGGCGCGTCCTGGCGCCCGGGGACGGTCTTGACAGCGCGGCAGAGAACGAATTCGGTGCCGCGCCCTTGGGAGACGCCCGCTTGACGCAGCGGCCTGTGCGCAGTACCGAGGTTCAGGCCCGGTCGCCGACGAAGACATTCTTCGCTGCGAGGCGACGGGATACTACAGGATGATCGAGCATCCGGACTAGGACGCGGTCTGTGCGTCCACCATCATCGGGGGGCATCGCGAACGGACGCAGGCGCTGTCGCTTCTGGTGCAGGACGGCCTCAACTTCGCGACCCGGTTGCGAAGGCCTCGGGATGATCGGCTGCAACACGGGGTCTTCGGGCCTGCACACGACCTTCGCCGTGAGCGGCGACGGGGTTCCCCTCGGCGTTGTCAACCTCGAGTTCGACGCCCCGGACGGCGGGCAGGATCGTCCGGTGGAGGAGCGCAACGGTGGCTGCGCGGCCTTCGCCACAGCATCGCGGCGGCGAAGGCCGTGGCGGTGATGGAGGGGGACGCGGTGCTCCACGAACACCGTGCGGCGGGCTGCCGCCGTCTGGCGCTGCGGCATGACCGCAGCTTCGGCCGGCTGGTGTGCACACGGCACCGGAAGGCGGACAGTTCTCCCTCACGGTGGAGCGACTGTCGGGGCGACCAGGGGCGCAGAAGGCCTCCGTCGGGCGAGCGAGGCGCCCCTGCGCTGGCTGACACTCGAGATCCCGCCGCCTGCACACACAAGGGCGCGCTTCGGGCCGGTGACCGCGATTCATGCCGGGGAGGTGGACGGGTCACAACCGGTGTCGTGGACCCTGCCTGTCACGAGCCTGCACCAGGCCCGCGAGGTAGTGCGGCGGGTTGAGGTGGCGAATCGAGGACTGGGATCCTCAAGTGCAAGGTGGAGACGATCGCGCACCGGCATCGAACGGGCCGTGGCGATCAACGCGGTGATCGCCTGGCGCATCGCCGCCCTCCTGGCGCGAACGGAACCGGAGCTTCCGTCCACGACCGCGTTCACCGACCTGGCGCTGCTGAAAGACTTCGCGCATGTCCGCAAGCTGCCGCCACCCGAGGATCTCGGGCAGGCATTCCGCCTCGTGGCAACGATGGGCGGATACCTGAACCGCAGCAAGGACGGCCCGCCCGGAGATCACCTGGAACGGTCAGGCTGCGCTGTCGTTCACGGCGTGGATGCTTGGCCACAGTGTCGATGCCGGGGACGACAGCGCCGTGCGGCAACACATCAGCTAGCCAGACGGCATTTGTGGGTAATGGGCAGGCCGCGGGGCGTCTTGTGGAAGAAGCTTCGGCGGCACGGCAAGAAACCGAACTGGAAGGGCGGATGCCATTCTGGCCGGGTGGACATTTCCGAGCGCCCTGCGGAGGCAAAGGAACGGATCGGCGACTGGGAACCATCATCGGCAAAGCTCACAGTGGAGCTGTCGTGTCGCTCGTGCCACGAAATACGCCTTGCTGGGTGGACAGAAAGACACGGTCGGTATGATCCGCCTGCTCGGCTCCGGTGCGCTATTGGTCCACACAATCACGTCAGACAACGGAGTTCGCAGACCACAGGCGTGTCGCACTTGACGCAGATTTCTTCTTCGCCTTTCCATTCCTGGGAGCGCGGCTTGAATGAGCACACCAACGGCCTGGTGCGGGAGTACTTCCCGAAGGGCACGGACTTTCGCGCGATATGCAACGAAGATGTTCAGAAGGTGCAGGATCGGCTCAACACTCGGAAAGTCCTGGGATCGCCAACGGAGGTAATCTTGAAGTGAAACCGTCCTGACCATCTGCGTTCCGAAGCCGCAACGTGCAGCAGGGTCCATGCCGCGCGACGGGGAAATAGTGGCTTGAAGCCGACAAAGGCGTTGCATAAGCTCGATGTTGAAGGAACTGAAGCTGTTCCCAGGCGGAATCGAGAGGGGCAGAGGGGGAAAATTTGTGCAACATCCGGCCCTCATCGCAGTGAGGGCGTAGCCCGAACGGAGATGAGGGCCGGATGTTGCACTTCAGACTGGAAGTGGGGAAGGATTGAATAGTGTCAGGTTGAAAGGCCTGCGGCACCGTCGATTGGCGCTTCACGACTGCAAACGCCCGGGTGAAACTAAAGTCCCTATACCCTTCAATCCAATGATTCCGCACTACTAGCCCTTAATGAACAGGCAGCCGCCTTCTATCTGGGTTCAAGGGTACTGTAACTTGATGTCTGGAAATTTGTCTGAGGTTTGCGCTTTGAGGCGTTTCACTGGGGGGCTAGCCCCCCAGTGAAACGCGGCGCCATCGTGCTATCCCATGGAGTTGAAAAACCTTCATGGAGGAAGCGAATGGAGCTGCGACACACTACGACGATTGAGGCCGTTTTGGAACATCTGATCGCAAACGGAGCAACGGATCTGGGGCGGGTCTTTGGCCAGCTCTTCGAGCTTGCGATGCAAATCGAGCGTGAGCAGTACTTGAAAGCGGGCCACCGGACACCGGAACGACAGGGCTATGCCAACGGCTACAAGCGGATCGACACCCCCACTGTTGCCGTTCAGGTGCCAAAGACGGCCGGTCACGGGGACAACCCGTTCTATCCCCAGTCGCTTGAACGCGGCCAGCGATCTTCTCGCGCCGTAGCCGAGATGTACATCAAGGGTGTTTCCACGCGGCAAGATGTAATGCGCGAGTTCGGGAGCCTGTCCTCTTCTCAGGTCAGCCGGGCCACCAGGTTGCTCGATGAAGAACTCGCCGCGCAACCGGCCCC
This sequence comes from Alphaproteobacteria bacterium, assembly GCA_964291215.2. GTDB lineage: Bacteria > Pseudomonadota > Alphaproteobacteria > MPNO01 > UBA830 > JAJEBT01. The sequence goes on from OZ219790.1 coordinate 554,594, forward strand.
TTGGGCTGATGAAATACCTGATCCTGGATGCGCGCTACGAAAAAGCCCGCCATGACGGCGTTGTGCGCGATGTTGCAGTGCTCTCGGCCATCGGAATAGGGGCTGCAGGCACGTTCTGGGGCTCTCTGTGGCGCTCTCCGAGGCCGAGGTCCATTGGAGAGCCTTCCTGGAAAGCTTGCTAGCCCTGCATGGTACGACCTTCATCGTCTCGGATGACCATGCTGGGCTGAAAGCAGCACGACGCGCGGTGCTGGGCGCGGCGACATGGCAGCGCTGCCAGTTCCACTTGGCGCAAAACGCCGTGCACCGAACAACGACATCAGGAAACGTATTGGAAAACAGCTCGGAGCCATGCGTCCTCACTCCAAACCGCCGAGGCTGAACTGGGCGCCCTCGTGGCCAGCTATCGCGACAAGCATCCAAGCTTCCTGGCTGGAAAAGAATGCGGGGCTCGCTGTCTTCACCTTGCCCGATGCTCACCGCAAACGTATGCGAACCTCGAACGGCATCGAGCGGCCGATCCAGCAAGAGCTCAAGCGGCGCACCTCCAAAGTCAGGGTCTTTCCGAACCTCGCCTCGTTGGAGCGCCTCTCAACCGCGGTCCTCATCGACGAAAAATGGGAAACCGAAACCAAGATCAAATGGGAACAGCTCGATGACTGAGAGCTTCACGACAATTTCCAGACATCAGGTTGCGTAATCGCTTCAAGCTGTCGCCTATCGACGACCGCATCTATTTTACCCGACCGGATTCCGTTCTCGCCACCGTCGACAAGACTTGATCAGCCGTTGTCGATACGGCGACGGACTCTGGAATTGGTGCCCGGCTTCTGCCCTGCCCGTCGGACAATCAACCGACGTCAGATCCTGTGCGCACTCGGGACACGATTCCCAAACTGCGCTATATTGACGCCGAGTCGTCGAATACCATGCCGGACGAATGAGATGAAGTTCCACATCGAATACTGCCAACAGTGAAACTACAAGCCGCGGGCCCTCCGTGCGAGGGATTTGCTTGTGCAAGCCGGGGCCGAAGCCGAGATCGTACCCGGACGGGTTGGATCGTTCGAGATTACGATAGGCGACTCGACAGTGTTCTCGAAACTCGACACCGGCCGGTTTCCTGGCGACGACGAGGTCCGGGGTCTGGCCCGGACCTGAACCGCGCTGCCACTGCTGGACAGCAGCGTTCGCCGAACGCCGGTTACTTCAGGAGCGAGGGTGTCCGAGCCCGGACGAACCAGTATGAGTGGGACGGTCAAGATGCATGCACCGCAGTCATGGCTTTCGGTCGACGAGATTGCCGAACGGGTTCCGGACGGCGCACTGGTCGCGTTCCCGAAGGACGATGCCGGTGTGGCAATGGCAGCGACGCGGGCGCTGATTCGCAAGGGCGTCCGGGGCCTGCGTCTCCTCACCGTGCCCGTCGGCGGTTTCCAGATCGAGATCCTCGTCGGTGCGGGCTGCGCCGGCGAGGTCGAGACCAGCGGCGTTTCATTGGGGGAATTCGGCTTCGCCCCGCGCTTTTGTGATGCCGTCGAACACGGCCGCATCGTGATCCGAGACGCGACCTGCCCTGCAATCTACGCGGCGCTGCAGGCGTCGGAAAAGGGTATTCCGTTCATGCCGCTCCGCGGCATCATCGGCTCCGATCTGCTGGGCCATCGCCCCGACTGGAAGGTGATCGAGAATCCCTTCGCCCAAGGCAATGATCCGGTGGTGGCGCTGCCCGCGGTCACCCCCGATATCGCGCTCTTCCACTGCCGCTACGGCGATGCGCACGGCAATGTCTGGGCCGGAGCGGCCCGCGAGTGCGTCCTGTTAGCCCACGCTTCGAAGTGCACGCTTGCGACCGTCGAGGAAGTCTGGGACGGTAACCTGATGGATGATCCCGGGATGCGAGCCGGCGCCATCCCGCCGGTCTATGTTGACGCGGTAGCGCACGCGCCGCAGGGCGCCTGGCCTCTGCCCGGGCACTGCCCGAAAGACGGCCGCCACCTTCGCGCCTATCTGGCCGCAGCGCAGACAGCGAAGGGCTTCGATGCGTGGCTCGCAGAGAACGTGCTTCAGGTTGAGGCCGCAGCCTGACCTTGTCCATGGAGTATTCCCGCGAGGAACTGCTGATCTGCGCCCTGGCGCGCCTTCTCGACGGCTGCCGCAACATCGCCGTCGGCACAGCGTCTCCCATTCCCGGAAGCGCCGCACTGCTGGTCCAGGCACTCGGCGGCGGCAAGGCGCGCGCCAGCATTCTCGGGAGCGTACTGCACAACCCGTTCAATGACGGCGGTCCCGAACTGTTCGACCGCGCCGGTCAGGGCCGGGTTGACGCATTCTTTCTCGGCGGCGGCCAGATCGACGGCGAAGGCAACATCAATCTTGTCGGAACCGGCCCCTACCCGGCCTCAGAGACCCGCTTTCCCGGCAGCTTCGGCTCCGCCTACCTGTATTTCACGGTTCCGCGCGTCATCCTGTTCCGGGAAGAACATTCTCGCCGCTCCCTCGTCGACCGCGTCGATTTCATCAGCGCTCCCGGCGCCAGCCCGCCGGAGGTCCACCGGCCAGGCGGCCCGTTCGCCCTCGTCACCAACCTGTGCGTCTTCGCCTACGAACGCGGCAACCGGAGGTTCCGCCTCGAGGGTCTTCTACCCGGTGCAACCCTCGAGGAAGTGCGCGACAACACCGGTTTCGATTTCGCTTGCCCCACCGATCTCGCGCCGGTGGCGCCGCCCGAACCCGACCGACTCGAGCTGATCCGCGGGCGCATCGCGGATGAAATCGCGGAGACCTATCCCGAGTTCGCACGCAGGCGCCTCGGCTGGCAAGGCTGACCACCCCGATGGACGCCTGCTATACTCTGTCACGAGGCGGAGGGTCAGGGCGTTCCGCCGCAAAGGGCCCTCCTTCCCATCCGAGGAGTTGAGTTCCGTTGGACAACGTATTCGAAGTCTACCGTTCCGTCGTCTTCCCCTGGCATTGCGATCACATCGGCCACATGAACGTGCGCTGGTACGCACACCATTTCGACGACGCTGGCTTTCATCTGTGGACCGTAGCCGGCCTGAGCCAGAAGGCGATGCATAAAAGCGGTTCGGGGCTGGTGGTTGCACGAATCTCGATCGACTACGTTCGGGAGATGAAGGCTGGCGACCTCATGGTCATACGCGGCGGCTTCACCCATGTCGGTAACAGGTCCATACGCCACCACCTGCGCATGTATGACGCCGACAGCGACGAACTGCGCGCGACCCAGGATACGGTCGAGGTGTTCTTCGACCCGGAAACCAGGAAATCCGCGGTCATGCCCGATCACTACCGCAACAGGCTAAAGCCCCTGGTTGTCGACTTCGCCGAAGCGGAAGACCGGGCATGACGCCGATCGAAGGGAGGGTCGCAATCGTCACGGGGGCTGGACGCGGCCTCGGACTTGCCATGACGAGGGGCCTGGTCGCCGCAGGCACCAGGGTCGCGATGGCCGAACTTGACGAAGACGTTGTCCGCGCGGCGGCACGCGAATTCGGGGACTCCGTGATCGCCGTGTCCGGCGACGTATCGAATCCCGACGATGCGCGGAGGATCGTCGAGGAAACCGTCGGGGCGTTCGGCAACCCTGACGCGCTCGTGAACAATGCCGGGCTCGGACCCCAACGCTTCCGCAGCACGGACCGGTCGGATGTCAGTATGGTCTGGGAGATCGAACTCGCCGACTGGCTGCTCTATCTCGACGCCAACGTCACCGGCCATTTCGTCATGACGAAGGCAGTGATGCCCGGCATGCTGGCGCGGAATCACGGCCGTATAGTCAATGTTACGACCAGCTTCGAGACCATGATCGCCTACGCCAACGGCGCCTATGGGCCGTCCAAGGCGGCCGCCGAAGCTCTCGCGACGATGATCGCGGGCGGTGTCGCGGGAACTGGCGTGACCTGCAACGTGCTCATCCCGGGCGGCCCCGCCGACACTCGCATGATTTCGGCGGCCGGAAAATATGCCAACCGCGCGAATCTCATTCAGCCCGAAGTCATGGTCCCGCCGCTGCTCTATCTCATGTCCGACGATTCTGCGGGCATCAATGACCGCCGGATACGGGCTGCCGTCTGGGACATGAACAGGACAGTGGAGGAAAACCTCGACGCCGCGAGCGCGCCGATCGCCTGGCCGCAGCTCGGCGGACAGGCGATCCAGCCCGAAAGCTGAGCGCGGCGTCTCGAAGCGGATCCGCAGCCCGGATGCGGCCGACAAACCGGAGGAGATGCCATGACTGATCGACCGCTCGAGGGGCGCATCGCGCTGATTACCGGAGCCGGGCGAGGGCTGGGCAAGGCAATGGCCGAGGGCCTTGCGGCCAAGGGCGCACGGACTGCCCTTCTCGATATCGAGCGGGACGTGCTCGCAGCCGCGCTTCGCGAGGTCGAGGCAGCCGGCGGCCAAGGCTGCGCGATGGCAGTGACCGCCGACGTCACCGATCCCGAGCGGGCGCGGGCCGCCATCGACGAGGTCGTCGATGGCTTCGGCGGACTGCACATCGTCATCAACGACGCAGCGATGGGACCTCAGTTCTTCACGAATGACTTTGTCGGGGACCCGCCGGTCTTCTGGGATGTCGATCCCGAACTCTGGCTCCGCGTGCTGACCGTGAACGCCTACGGGCCGCAGTTGGTGACCTCGGTCGCGGTGCCGCATCTTCTGAAAGCAGGTTGGGGACGCGTTATCAACATCACCACCAGCCTCGACACGATGTATCTGCGGGGCTGCGGAGCTTACGGCCCCTCAAAGGCCGCGCTTGAGGCCAACACCCGCATCATGGCGCATGATCTCGCGGATACCGGGGTGACGGCCAATGTCCTCATTCCCGGGGGCCCGGCGAACACGCGCATGATTCCGGAAGCGACCGGCCTTCCGCGCGACAAACTTGTACAGCCCGAAGCAATGCGCGCCCCGGTGTGCTGGCTCTGTAGCGCCGATGCCGACCGCATCAACGGCATGCGCTTCGTTGCGGCGCTGTGGGACGAAAGCCTGCCGCCGGACGAACGCGTCGCCAAGGCCGGCGCACCCGTGGCCTGGCCCCAGGTCAACTCGATATCGCAACGGCCGGATGGCTGGGAACACGAGGATTTATAGAACGCCCAACCGCACGAAACGGGAGAACCGCCATGAGCAATCGAGCCCTTGAGGGCAAGACAGTACTGATGACCGGAGCCGGGCGCGGCATGGGCCGACGCATGTCCGTAGCGCTCGCCGAAGCCGGAGCAAGGGTCGCCATGATCGATATCGACGAGGACGTGCTCAGCGAGGCCGCCGAGGAGGCGGAAGGCGCCGGCGGCCAAGGCTCGGTCAGACCGATGATCTGCGATGTTACCGACGCCGATCGCGCGAGGCAGACAGTGGACGAGATTGTCGCATCCTTCGGGTCGATCGATGTTCTCGTCAACGATGCGGTTGTCGGGCCGGAGCGCATACCGGGCTTCATGGTCGGCCACACGAATTTCTGGGATCTCAATGACGACCTGTGGAACACCATGCTGCGGGTCAATGTCTTCGGTCCCCAGCTCATGGCCAAGACCTGCGCCCCGGTCATGATGAAGGGCGGCTGGGGCCGCATCATCAACGTGACCACCAGCCTCAACACCATGTATCGCGTCGGTGGCGGCGCCTACGGGCCTTCCAAGGCGGCGCTGGAGGCCCATACCCACATCATGGCGCACGACCTCGACGGCACGGGAGTAACTGCCAACATCCTGATCCCCGGCGGGCCGGTCAACACGCGGATGATTCCGGCCGACGCCCCGTTCAGCCGCTCTGCCCTGATTCAACCCGAGGTCATGGAAATGCCTGTGGTCTGGCTGGCATCGGAAGATTCCGATGGGATCAATGGTATGCGTTTCATCGCGGCACTGTGGGACCCCGACCTCCCCCGCGACGACCGCATTGCCAGGGCCGGAGCGCCAGTAGCCTGGACCCAACTCGAATCGCGGGCGATCTATCCATCCGAGGATTGATTTCCGATCGGACGTGATCACAAAATTGCCGTATACGGCCCCAACCATGGCCCATGCACGGCTCCCGCTTGCGGCGTCGTCCCGACGGAAGAGGGAAAAAAGCTCTTGCCGTTCCTCATGCCGCCCATCCACCGGTGTCGGGCCGATAGCCGTTCCGTGGCCTTGCCTTCCGGCGCTTGACCGGCCGCCGATGCGGCAGCCGTCGGGCTGAAGACGGCGTGATGCGGAGCGGATGATGGCCAAGGACCTGAGAACATTTCTGGAAGGCGCCGGTGCGAACGTTCTGCGCGTCTCGCGGCCGGTGCCGCGCAAGCATCTGAGCGCGCTGATCGTCGAGGCCCGGCAACCGGTGCTTTTCGAGCGGATCGAAGGCTTTGCCGGCTGGAGGCTGGCCGACCTTCTTTTCCGCGACCGCGCGGCCCAGGCAATCGTGCTCGGAACCGAACCGGATGCCGTCCTGCCATTTCTCGCCGAACGCCTGTCACGTCCACCGGTAGCACCATGCCTGACCGCCCGACGCCCCGGTGTCTGGACCGACCATGACGGCGGGCATGCGGATTTCGGCCTGCTACCCGGGTTTCAGCACGGAGCACGCGACCCCGGTCCCAGCCTGATCGCCATGGTCGTCTGCCAGGGACCCGACGGTGGCCCGGCGAACTTCTCGTTTACGCGGATCTCGCCTTTCGACGCTCGACGCGCAACTTACCTGATCGGTTCGTCGCCACACATGCGTTCCATTCTCTCCGCCTGGGAAGCGCGCGGCGAGGCAATGCCGATCGCCTTTGTCATAGGAACCCACCCGGCCTACGAGATCATGGCGTCCTACAGCGTCCCCGACCATCTTGAACGGTTTGGCGAGCTCGACATGGTCGCCAATCTCGTCGGCGAGCAGGTCGAACTCGTCGCCTGCCGCACGATCCCGCTTGCGGTTCCGGCCCACGCCGAGGTCGTGATCGAGGGGCGTGTCACGCCCGGTGAACGCCGCGACGACGGACCGGGCCCGTCGCAGGCCCTGTACTACATTCCGGGCGTCACCAGGCAGCCGGTGGTCGAGATCTCGTCGATTGCCATCCGCGAGAATTCGATCCTGCGCCAGCACAACACCCTGATGTATTCGGATCATCAGCCGCTGCTGTCGCTGCCCCATGAGGCAATGTTGTATGAACGTCTGACGAAGCAGGGATTCCGCGTGCGTGAGGTTGCGTATGTCCCGTGGGGCGGAACACTGGCCTGCGTTGTGCAGATGACACCCGAATCGGAAGGCGAGGCCCACAACGCGCTGATGCTCATGCTCGGAGAACGCTGGCCCAGCGCCAAGCTCACAATTGCAATCGACGACGATGTCGACATCGAAAGCGCCGAAGACCTGATCTGGTCGGTCGCAACCCGTGTCGAGCCGACGCGCGACATTTTCGTCGTTCCATCTGCAAAGGGCCATGCCCTGGATCCCACCGCCCGCGAAGCGGCTGGCGGATCGCGCAATGTCGTTGCCGGCAAATGGGCAATCGACGCAACCGGACCGCCGGCCAGCGATCACCCGGCGCGCGCGCGCTTCGAACGCACCGTACCGCCCCATGGCGGCAAAGTGCGGCTTGCCGATTTCCTGTGACCGCACGAACATTTCGATCCGCACGAACGGGACTTTCCGGCCTTGTATACTGTCCTGCCGCCTGTTTCGAATATCAGCGGGTCTGGCCCCGCAGTACCGGCATCGCACGGAGAGCAACAACAAACGCAATGAGCAGAAGGACGCTACCTCCCAGATACGGCGCATCGCGGGAAAAAGCCGAAAACGACAGACCCGCTGCCGCCGGACCGAGAATTCGGCACAGCGACTGGACTGACTGCAGCGCACCCATCGCCGCCCCCTGCTGGCCAGCCGGAGCATTGCGGGAAACGAGTGCGGCAAGCGAAGGCTGGGCCAGCCCGTAGCCCACGGCGATGAGAAAGCCACCGATATACGCCGGGAAGGCGGAATGGACGAACAGCACGAAAGTAAAACCCGCTGCCATAAGGATAGTGCCTGCCGCAACCAGCGGTCCTTCCCCAACCCACCGGACCAGCGGACGGACGAAGACGCCTTGGACGAGAATCATGAGAGTTCCGATATAGAAGAAGAAGACCGCGTTCTCTCGCACTTCCCATGAAAGCTGGCGCTCCGTCCATATCGCAAATGTGCTCTCCAGCCCGCCCATGCAGAATGCCATCAGGGTCACGATAATCAGAGGGTACAGCACACCGGGCACACGGCCAGCGACAGTGAAGTCACGGATACGATCGCGATAGCTGCGGGATCTGCCCGCCTTTGAACGCTGCCTAGGCTCCTGAAGAAGCAGCAGCGCCGCAACCAGCCCGATTGCTCCCGCACCGGCTGCCGCCAGAAATGCAGTGCGGAAATCCGTGTCGCCTTCGCCAAACCATGTCAGCGACCATCCGATGGCCGGTCCGAGCACGAACCCGGCGCCGATCGCCGCGCCCATCAGCCCCATGCGGGCCGCCCGGTCGCGCGGCGGCGTCAGATCCGCAATATAGGCCTGAGCAACAACCGCCGTGCCGCCCATCAGACCGGCGAGGGAGCGCGCGGCAAAAAGCTCCCAAAGCGCGTCAGCCTGACTTACCCATACGAACGACAGCACCGACCCGGCGATGCCGAGACAAAGGATCGGCTTGCGACCCCAGCGATCGCTGGCGACCCCCCAGGGAAACGAGGATAGCAAGGCAAAGAACGAAAAAGTCGCGAACAGGATGGCAACCATGGCTGGGGAGGCGCCAAAGCGCTCGGCCCAAAACGGCATGAACGGGATGATGATCCCGAAAGCGAGCATGTCGAAAAAGACGATCAGCAGGAGGATACCGATCGCCCGCCGTTCCCGGAGGTCTGCCGTCATGATCCGGTCTGCGGCGAAGCCGAAACCCTGCTGACCATATCCCGGAGTTCGTACTTGAGAACCTTGCCCATCGCGTTCCTCGGCAGGTTCTCGACGAAGACGACATCCCGCGGATGTTTGAAGCGCGCGAGCCGGCCGTCGAACAGCTCCAGGATCCGTTGCCTGTCCGGACCCGCACCGGAGGCCGGCACGACGACGGCAACCGGCACCTCGCCCCATCTCTGGTCGGCGCGACCTACAACGGCCGCCTCAGCGATCTCGGCGCACCCGTCAAGGACGCTCTCAAGTTCGGCCGGATAGATATTCTCAGAGCCCGAGATGATGACATCCTTCAGTCGGTCATCAACGTAGAACAGCCCCCTCTCATCGACGTGGCCGATATCGCCGGTGTGGAACCAGCCGTCCTTGAGGACCTGCGCCGTCGCCTCGGGATCATTCCAGTATCCGGTCATGATGCTGGGCCCTCGCACAACGATTTCGCCCTTTTCTCCGGCCCCGAGCGTGCGACCTTCTGCATCCACGATCTTCGCATCGCAATAAAGTGCCGCGCGGCCCGTCGAACCCTTGGTGGTCCATGCATCCGGAATGCGCTGATGAATGGCGATCGGCGCGGTCTCGGTGGTTCCATAGACCTGAATCACAGGCACTTCGCGATCGAGATAGCTGTCGAGGAGCGACATCGGAACGATGGTGGAACCGGTGTTGATCGCGCGCAGCTGGGAAAAGTCGAGTGTCGGCCATTGCGGATGCGCCATCAGCGCGCTCATCAGCGCGGGCACCAGGATCATCAGACTCGGCTTTTCCTCGATGATCACCCGCGCCGTCGCGTCGGGATCGAAGCGCCGGTGCAGGATAACGGTGGCGCCGGAATGCAGCGCCGGGGTGGTCTGGATATTCAGGCCTCCGACATGAAACATCGGCAGGTTCGTGAACACGGTGTCCCTGCTCGTCATATCGTGCATGGCGACCGAATTGACCGCGTTGAAGGTGATCGCGTTCTGATCGAGGACCGCACCCTTCGGGCGACCGGTGGTGCCCGAGGTGTAGACGATCAGGAGGGGGTCATCAGCTCCGGCCAGCGGGTCGACGGCGTCCTCCGGAGCTGAGGACGCGAAGGTCTCAAATTCTCCACCATCCCCGTCCCGGCCCCCCATCGCCACGAGGCGGCAATCGGGCGGCAAGAAAGTGTCGGCGCCTTCAAGGAACTCCGGTTCGCAGAACAAGACCCTGGCGCCGCTGTTGTCGAGGATGAAGCGGTGCTCGGGCGGGGCGAGACGCCAGTTGAGCGGCACTAGAATTGCACCAAGCCGGGCACTCGCGAACATCAGCGCCAGCATATCGGGGGAATTGAAGCCGAGGAACGCCGTCCGGTCGCCGCGTCCAACACCCAGACCATGGCGCAACAGCGCCGCGGCCTTGCGTATGCGTGCGGCAAGGGCGGCGTAGGAAATATCCGTCCCCTCGAACCGGATTGCTGTCTTCTCTGGCTGAAAACTCTCCCAACGCTCGATCCAGTGCGAAATGTTCATGCGTAATCGTCCGCTTCGCCGGGCTCGTAGAGCGTCTCGCGGCCCAGACGGTCGAGACAGAGCTCGGCCGTCCACGGAAGCATGAGCGATCCCAATCGTGAATCGCGGTAGAGTCTCTCCAGCGGCAGGGACTTCAGCATCGACTGGCCGCCGCAGGTGCGGATTGCAAGCCGGCACATGTCATTGGCGGTTTCCATGACGGTGTACTGCACGGCATAGGCCCGGAGGCGGTTGGCTTTCGGCGGATCGACCCGAGCCTCGGACAGGGCCTGGTGGAAGATGGCCCAAGCCTGCTGCAGCTTGATCCACATCTCGGCCACGGTGATCTGCTTGGTCGGATACATCCGGCGCTTGACGGGAATGCCCTCGACCTCGCCGCGAAGATAGGAGACAGTGAAATCGTAAGCCGCCTGTGCAATGCCCATGTAGGTAGGGCAAAGCGTCAGGAACATGTGCGGCCACCTGCGCGCCGCCTGGTGGTAGGCACCGCGCGGCATGAGCATCTGCTCGTCCGGGATGAACACGTCCTCCATGACCAGGTTCCGCGACACTGTTGCGCGCATGCCAACGGGGTCCCACGGCCCGACGATGGAAACACCCTCCACATCCGCCGGAACCGCCATGAAAAGCGTATCCCGCACAGACTTCTCGGGCTTGTCCTCGGTGCACAGAACGCCGTAATAGGTTGCTGCGCCCGACAGCGACGCGAATATCTTGCGGCCGTTGAGGAGCCAGCCGCCGTCCACCTTCGCTGCCAGAGTACCAAACGGCGCCTTTCCCGCCGCTGCCGCCGATCCCTCGGAGAACGGTTGCGCGAATATCGCGCCATCGTCGACGATGCGCGAGAAATGGAGCGCCCGATTCTCCGCGTGCTGGCGCCGGTCGGCATCCGGCATGTCGAGATCGTCCGCAATGTGGCCTGTCCATAACGGGGTGCAGGCATGCATGTTGTAGGTCAACGCCGTCGCTCCGCACCAGCGCCCCATCTCGGCGGCAAGAAGCCCATACGCCTCGTACTCCATGCCAAGCCCACCGTGATGCTCCGGCACCGTCATTGCGAGGATGCCGGCCTCGCGCATGTCGTCATAGTTTTCGAACGGAAATGACGCCTCCTCGTCGTAGCGGGCCGCACGCGAGGCGAACTTGTCCTTGCCGAGCGCACGGATTACACCCTCGATCGCGTCCCGGTTGCCGGCGAGGCGGCTCCATTCCGCCCTGGACGCCGTCCGCCTTCCATCGTCGGATCCGGCCTGCTTGCTGCTTTCCATGTCCACCTCCTGCTGTCAGGACCGCACGGCTGCGAGAAAATCCTCCAGAGCGGCGTTAAAGGCCGGCGGGTCCTCAAGATTCGCGAGATGGCCGAGACCGGGCAGGCAGACATACCTGCACCCAGCGATGCGTGACGCCATTCTCTCCATCATCGCCGGCGGCGCGTTGCGATCGTGTTCCCCCGCGATCGCCAGAGCGGGGACCGCAATACGGGACAGATTGTCCCTGCGGTCGAAAGTCACGATACAGGCAATCGCCGCGCGATAGGTCGCCTCGGGCACCCCCGCCATGCACCGCCACGCGATATTCCGTCCATCCGGATCGGACGATGCGCCCATCATCTCGTTCACCAACTCGTCCGCGAGGTCAGCCATCGTCGCGCCCTTGTCCAGTGGCTCGAGCCGATCCGTGACGAACTGTTTCTGAAAGGCGCCGTCAGCACGGCCAAAGGCAGAGCTGGTGGCCGACAGGACGAGCGAGGAAAGGCGGTCTTGATGGGTTGCGGCAAATTCCTGGGCAACCATCCCGCCCATCGAATGGCCGACGAGATGGACCCTTTCCCATCCCCGTGCGTCAAGAAGCATGGCCAGGGCATCAGACAGTGCGGCAAAGGACATGTCGCCCTCGAGCCTGCTTGCGCCGTAACCAGGCATGTCCCATGCCGCGGCGCAGCCGTCCCGCGAGAAGTGTTCGAGCTGCGGGCACCAGCTTGCAGAATCACCGCCGACACCATGAAGAAACAGCACGACATCCCCCTCCCCGCGCACGCTGCAATCGGGAACCACGGTCATGCAAGCTCTCCGCAAAGTTCGCCGGCCTCGACCACGGCCTCGTTATCGAGACGGATCGTGCAGTTGCGGAGTGGCAGGTCGAAATGTCCCTGCGTGTAGCGCCCGGCGGTTTCGTTGGCTCCGGTCGAATAGAGGAAATTGCCGGCAAACGCGCGCAGCTCCGTGCCGTTGACGTCGCGCTTGTCGTACATGGCCAGCGCTTCCCAGCGGGCGGCCGGATTCATTCCCCAGCCGACATGGGACACGGCATACGCCTCCCTGTCGCCCCATGCGGCGATGTAGTTCCTGAACAGATCCGCATCGAGTCCTTCGCCACCGATCGCAGCAACGTAGTCGTTCTCGACTGTCAGCGTTACCGGGCTCTCCAGGTAGCGCTTGAAGGTGAGGTTGACATCCCCTGCATCAAGAACCAGCGTGCCGTTGACCGTGCCGGGCTTCGGAAAACAGAGCACCAGCCCGCCCGGCCAGTGCGCCACCTGCCCCGGTTTTGCGCAGTAGCCCCAGACCCCGGCGCCTCGGGTATCGCGGATATCGATTTCGAGATCCGTGCCGGCTTCCGACCGCACCGTCATGCGCGCCGCCGTGGAGAGGCGGCGGATGCCGGTCTTCACCTTCGGCTCCAGCGCCGGGTCCGGGACCAGCCTTTCCAACACATCTGGATGTTCGTTCGAGATCATCATCAGCCGTGCGCCGCCATCTAGAATCTCACGCAGTTCCGGGGCATGGAGCATGCCCTCGACCGTGCAGTCGATCACGATCGTCGATTCGCGAAGGGCTGCCACCACGGGTGCCAGCCCGTCGACGGCCGCCGACGCGCCGGTCGACCGCACCGGAACCGGCGCGTCCTGTGCCGGCGACACGAGGCGCACGTGGAACGGGCGTACCCCGAGCCTCTGGAGGGCCAGTTCCGCAAGATGCACGTTGAGGCGGCGCGACTGGGTTTCTGAAAGGATGGCGGCGCTGTCGCCGGAAACCAGCCCGCATGACCGGAAGACGGCACAGAAAGCCTCGATCCACTTGCCTTCGATACGATCCGTGAACATGATTTCCCCGCGTTCATTAACCCGGGCCGGCAAGGCCGATCCCACGGCACAGGATACTATGATTTCCGGCTCCGCGCATGCCGCGACGCGGCAGAACCTGCCAGCCCGCCCGGTGCAGTTCGCATGAAGGAGTCCGCAAAAGCTGTTACGCTCCGCGTACACCGGCAAACTCTGCAGTGCCGTGGCGGGTATTCTGTCGAGGCCGCCGAGTGCGTCGCCCGATCTCCGCGGCGCATGCGCGGAAAATGCCGGATCGAGTTGGAGACCGCATGGCGATGAACAGAGACGAAGACGCACCTGACAGAATTCGACTTTCGGACGTGTCCAAATGGTTCGGTCCCGAGCAGGTTCTCGACGGCGTTGACCTCGCCGTGCCCGAAGGCGAGAACTTGGTCGTCATCGGCCCGTCGGCCTCGGGAAAGACGGTGCTCCTCAAGACGATCATCGGCCTGTTCAGGCCGGAGGCGGGAAGCGTCGCCATCTCGGGCCGGGACAGCGTTGGCCTCCACGGACCGGCACGGGAAGCGCTCGGCCGGATCAGCATGCTGTTCCAACGCGCTGCACTGTTCGACAGCATGCGCGTATGGGAGAATGTGACATTTGTCCTGCGACGGACGGAGCGGTTGTCGCGAAGCGATGCGATCGACGCCGCGGTCTCGCGCCTGGCCGATGTCGGACTGGACCCGGAGGTCGCACTCCTGTACCCGGCAGAACTCTCGGGCGGCATGCAGAAGCGCGTCGGAATCGCGAGGGCCTTGGCCAACACGCCCGATATCCTCCTCCTTGACGAGCCCACGGCCGGCCTCGATCCGGTCACCGGAACCGTTATTACCAACCTTATTCGGGACAATGTCGGCAGGCTCGGTGCTACGGCAATCACGGTCACCAGCAGCATGGCAAACGCCCGCGCGCTCGCTGACCGTATAACAATGCTGCACGAGGGCCGGGTGGTCTGGACCGGCGATGCGTCCGGGCTCGCCAGCAGCCGCAATCCCTACATCAGACAATTCGTCGATCAGAATCCCGAAGGCCCCATCAGGACGGAGGCCGCCTGAGAGGGGTGCTCAGCCGGTCGGATGCCGTTTGTTATTGCCAGGGCGGCGCGTTAGGCTTGCCCGGCATTGAGCACCGCTGCAGTGGCTGGACGCCTCCGCAACGGACAGAAGGGGCCGTAATGGAAATGCAAATGATCTCCAGGGCGCATATGTGGTTGCTGAACGCGCTCAAGTTTCTTGCCGGCCTCGTCGTGCTGATGATCTTCGTGATGATCGTCCTGGATGTCGGCGCCACCATGCTCAACATCTCGCCCTGGGAGGGGACGATTGGCTTCGTCGAGTACGGCATGCTGTGGTTCACCATGCTGGCCGCGCCGTGGCTCGCCCGCATCAAGGGTCATGTCTTCATCGATGCCCTCACCCAGCTTTTCTCCCCGGCGGTGCAGAACTTTGCTGCCCGGTTCGCCTATCTGGTGGCCATCATCGGCTCCTCCGCCTTCTGCTACTACTCCACCCTTCTCGTCGTTGAGGCATTCGAGGCCGAACAGATCGACGAACGCGGCATCGAGATGCTCAACTGGTGGCTCTATGCGCCAATGCCGATCGCCTTCTTCCTCGTTGCTGTCGAGTTCCTGCGCTTCCTCCTTGGTTTTGACAATATGTACGGGAGTCGAACCGATGTGCGCGAGGGAATGTAGCCATGGAGTGGTATTGGGCCTTCGCCCTCCTTCTCGGCATGGTCATCAGCTTCATGGCGATCGGCGTGCCGGTCGCGTTCTCCTTCATCATGACCAATTTTCTCGCCGTCCTGATATTCGCCGGCGCGAACGGCCTGATTCAGGTCGTGGACAATTCGACCCAGCTGATCTCGCGTTTCGTGCTCGGCCCGGTGCCGATGTTCATCCTCATGGGATCGTTGTTCTTTCACACCGGCCTCGCGATCAAGGTCTTTGACGGGCTCGACGCGATCTTCGGACGCCTTCCCGGACGCCTCTGCTACCTCACAGTTGCGGGCGGCTCGATATTCTCGACTCTGACCGGGTCGTCGATGGCAAATACCGCCATGCTGGGTTCGCTCCTGGTCCCGGAAATGGAGAAGCGCGGCTACAGCAAGAAAATGTCGATGGGACCGATCCTCGGCACCGGCGGCCTCGCGATGATTATTCCGCCCTCGGCGCTTGGCGTCTTGCTCGCCGCAATCGCCGAAATCGATGTCGGGCGGCTGCTGGTCGCCGGCTTCCTGCCCGGATTCGTGCTCGCAGGCCTCTATGCCGCCATGATCACGCTCCAGCTCATCCGCAACCCCGGCTCCGCCCCGGCCTACGATGTCGATCCGATGAGCATGGGCACGAGACTCCGTCTCGTCACGACCAACATACTGCCGATGGGGCTGGTCATCTTCATGGTCGTGGGCTTCATCGTGTTCGGCATTGCAACGCCTACCGAGGCCGCCGCCTGCGGCGTGCTGGGAGTGATGATTCTCGCCGTCGCCTTCCGTGCTCTAGATGTGAAATCCGTCTCGGTTTCCCTGGAGGCGACCGTCCGCGTTGCCGCGATGGTGTTTTTCATCATCATGAACTCCACCGTGTTCAGCCAGATGCTCTCCTATTCGGGCGCCAGCCGCGGCCTGATCGAATGGGTGACGAGCTACGAACTTCATCGGCTTGCAGTCCTGTTCCTGATGTTCTGCGTACTGATCCTGCTCGGCATGTTCATGGACGCAACCTCGATGATGCTGATCACAGTACCGATTTTCTTTCCGCTGGCTGGCGCCCTCGGCTTCGACCTGATCTGGTACGGGCTGTTCGTCCTGATCACGATCGAGATGGCGGGAACGACCCCGCCCTTTGGGCTGCTCTTGTATGTCATGCTAGGGGTGGCGCCCAAGGGAACCAGTCTGATCGAGGTCGCCAAGGCTGCGTTCCCGTTCCTTGTCTGCGACACGATCCTGATCATCATCCTGGTCGTCTGGCCCGACCTCGCACTCTGGCTGCCGAGCCTCATGTAGGCCGCGTATCGTCCTGAAAAAAGGCGCCGCCCGAAGGCGGCGCCCCAATTCCGATCCGGCCGGATATCAGCTGCCAGCCTTGACCATCTTCGATTTCAGAAGCTTGAAATCGATCGAGTATTTGCGCTTCTCGGCATCTGCCCAGTTGGCGTTGACGATCGTTCTCGTGAAGGCCTTGCCGTACTCGCCGGGCAGCGTGTAGTCTTGGACGCCTTCCTTGAAGATCTTCTCGTTGTCCGCCATCGCAAGCTTCTTTATTATTCCGCCAGACTCGTTCTCGTAGTGCAGTCCGGCCGCCATGACCTGCGCCTGCGCCTTCTTCGGCAACTTGTCGAACTTGTCCTTGTTCATCGTGACAAACGTCGTCGAACGGAAGAAGCCCGGACCGACGCGGTACTTTATGAATTTCTGCCAGCCGCGGAAGGCGACGCCGCCCTCGGGCCATGCAAGGCCGTCAACCACGCCCCGCTCGAGCGCCGTATAGACCTCGGCCGGCGCGATTGTCTTGGTCGTCGCCCCCATCGCCCTGAAAAACGGGGTATACAGAGCTGTCGTGCGCATCTTCAAGCCCTTGAGGTCAAGGCCGGTAACCTTGCTCGGCTTCGGCTTGTCCTTGAGCCAGATGAAGAACTGATTGTAGCCGTAATAGTTGCCCCAGCCGAGAATCACGGCATTGAGCTTCTCCGCCCACGCCTTGGACATGAGATCGTAACCGCCGTTTTTGCGCCATTCCTGCGGGGACACGTTGGATATGCCGGTGAGCCGCGCTTCCGGAACCACATTGGCATAGTAGGTCGTGGGCGACATGACGATATCGATCAGGCCCCGTTTCATTGCCGCGCCTTGCTTGAAGGCAGGAGTTACCTCGGGACCACCGATATATTTCGCCTTCACCAGACTCTGATCCTTCTTCATCGCTTCCAGGAATGTCTTGAAGAAGGTCTGGCTTTGATCGTGTTTTTCCCCGAGGGCCGTCGAAACCTTCAGTTCCTCCGCCGCCTGAACTGGCAGCGCCACCACCGTGGCGGCTACGGCTGCAGTGCACACCGCAGCCAGTTTCCGAAGTGTCAGCTTCATGATCAATTCTCCTGATCGAATTCAGTTGATTGTCGCTTGCAAGCCGGCATGGGAAGCTCTGGAGGCCCCCCAAAGTTTCGGACGATCCAAAGGCACCATGTGAATCACGCCACCGAATTCGTCCGGAACCGCGTTGCACTGGGCACGTTTCCGTCGTCCCATCGCCAGTATCCGGCTCCTCGCAGATCGAATCCTAGCAGTTCTAATGCTCCGCGCAACCATAGGCCCCATGGGCCCGCGACGATCCCACGCTAATTCAGAGACGCGAAATCCGAATGCGTTGGGGCTCGGCTCATCACAGATCGCCTCCTTGATCGCAATTTTCGTGCCAAGAAGGCCCCATCGAGCCTTAGCGGCACGATTGCAGCGCGACGCAAACTGAGAAAATCTCGCCAGTCGTCGCCGGATTAGTAGCGTGGGATCGCCGTGCCATGGGCCTGCAGGACCTTCCCACGCGGTGGTTGATGTTTGAAAGACCGCTGAACAGGGCACAAATTTCCGCATTCTTGGCATGTTTTCCGGCTGCGGCAACCCGTGGAGATTACGCAACCTGATGTCTGGAAATTGTCGTGAAGCTCTCAGTCATCGAGCTGTTCCCATTTGATCTTGGTTTCGGTTTCCCATTTTTCGTCGATAAGGACCGCGGTTGAGAGGCGCTCCAACGAGGCGAGGTTCGGAAAGACCCTGACTTTGGAGGTGCGCCGCTTGAGTTCTTGCTGGATCGGTCGCTCGATGCCGTTCGAGGTTCGCATGCGCTTGCGGTGAGCATCGGGCAAGGTGAAGACAGCGAGCCCCGCATTCTTTTCCAGCCAGGAAGCCTGGATGCTTGTCGCTGGCCACGAGGGCGCCTAGTTCAGCCTCGGCGGTTTGGAGTGAGGAGGCGTGGCTCCGAGCTGTTTTCCAATACGTTTCCTGATGTCGTTGTTCGGTGCGTGCTGCACGGCGTTTTGCGCCAAGTGGAATTGGCAGCGCTGCCATGTCGCCGCGCCCAGCACCGCGCGTCGTGCCGCTTTCAACCCAGCATGGTCATCCGAGACGATGAAGGTCGTACCATGCAGGGCTAGCAAGCTTTCCAGGAAGGCTCTCCAATGGACCTCGGCCTCGGAGAGCGCCACAGAGAGCCCCAGAACGTGCCTGCAGCCCCTATTCCGATGGCCGAGAGCACTGCAACATCGCGCACAACGCCGTCATGGCGGGCTTTTTCGTAGCGCGCATTGAGGATCAGGTATTTCATCAGCCCAAGGGGCCGGTTGCGCCAGGCGGCGAGTTCTTCATCGAGCAATCTGGTGGCCCGGCTGACCTGAGAAGAGGACAGGCTCCCGAACTCGCGCATTACATCTTCAGCCTGCCGTGTGGAAACACCCTTGATGTACATCTTGGCTACGGCCACGGCGCGAGAAGATCGCTGGCCGCGTTCAAGCGACTGGGGGGGTCGTCCCCGTGACCGTTTGGCACCTGAACGGCAACAGTGGGGGTGTCGATCCGCTTGTAGCCGTTGGCATAGCCCTGTCGCTCCGGCGTCCGTTCGTAGTGGCCCGCTTTCAAGTACTGCTCGCGCTCGATTTGCATCGCAAGCTCGAAGAGCTGGCCAAAGACCCGCCCCAGATCCTTTGCTCCGTTTGCGATCAGATGTTCCAAAACGGCCTCAATCGTCGTAGTGTGTCGCAGGTCCATTCGCTTCCTCCATGAAGGTTTACAGCTCCATGGGATAGCACGATGGCGCCGCGTTTCACTGGGGGGCTAGCCCCCAGTGAAACGCCTCAAAGCGCAAACCTCAGACAAATTTCCAGACATCAAGTTACAGTACCCCCGTGGGGGACGACCCCGCAGCCAGAAAACCCGGCAGCGTCAGATCCGTGCAACCTCCCTCCATCAGCAGTCGGCAAGATTGAACGCAGCGTGGGAAAGTCCTGTCGATGATGCCGGAGCGCAGGTGCCCCGGATACGGGAGTGAGCAATGCTATCCATCCATCAGACGTTGATGGCTTCAATGAGGCCGGGGCACAAGCGCCCCGGATACTTTGATCGTGTGGGCAAGCCGGCGCCGGCTTGGACCGAGCTTCAATGAGGCCGGGGCGCAAGCGCCCCGGATACGAGCGGGTCGTGAAGAAGCCAGGGTTTGCGTGCGGGCGCGCTTCAATGAGGCCGGGGCGCAAGCGCCCCGGATACTTCAAAACTGTACTGAATGCCTGGCGCGAATTGGGTGCTTCAATGAGGCCGGGGCGCAAGCGCCCCGGATACAGCCGGCGGCGCGGTGGGGAGAGCCAAGGATGGAGCAGAGCTTCAATGAGGCCGGGGCGCAAGCGCCCCGGATACAAGGGCTGCTGGATCGTGAGCCGCTGTGCCGATCGTGGCTTCAATGAGGCCGGGGCGCAAGCGCCCCGGATACCGCGGCAGGAGTTGACGCGGCTCACCGCGATGTCCCCGCTTCAATGAGGCCGGGGCGCAAGCGCCCCGGATACCCGGGAATGCCTGGACGGAGGCGGGCGGGAGCGCCACGCTTCAATGAGGCCGGGGCGCAAGCGCCCCGGATACAAGGGCCAGCCGTCAACCCCCACCGGAATCCTGCGCCCGCTTCAATGAGGCCGGGGCGCAAGCGCCCCGGATACGTTTTCGTCGTTCAGCGTATGGTGGCGAAGTCATGATGCTTCAATGAGGCCGGGGCGCAAGCGCCCCGGATACGACACCGCCACCCGCACCCCCGCCGACGTGCTGCGGGCTTCAATGAGGCCGGGGCGCAAGCGCCCCGGATACAAACCCCGTTGATTTCGACGTTGTACCCGGCCCACGCGCTTCAATGAGGCCGGGGCGCAAGCGCCCCGGATACGTATTGGGCACGGGTCCGGAGGGCGACGCGTGGCTGAGCTTCAATGAGGCCGGGGCGCAAGCGCCCCGGATACGTCGGCGTCCGGGTAGTCGGCCGCGGTCAGTTCCGGGCTTCAATGAGGCCGGGGCGCAAGCGCCCCGGATACCTGGCCGACGACCAGGGTCTTGACGTTGTCGGCCGCTCGCTTCAATGAGGCCGGGGCGCAAGCGCCCCGGATACCACGAAAATCCGCAATTTCATGGCGCCCCCCCCCCTCGCTTCAATGAGGCCGGGGCGCAAGCGCCCCGGATACCGATCCGGTCATAGATCAATCGCGATTGATAGCTCGCGCTTCAATGAGGCCGGGGCGCAAGCGCCCCGGATACGGCCCAAGTCCTGGGGCTGTCGGCGTACAGGACGTACGCTTCAATGAGGCCGGGGCGCAAGCGCCCCGGATACCGCGCAGAACATGCAGGCGGCGGTCACGTTTGCCATGCTTCAATGAGGCCGGGGCGCAAGCGCCCCGGATACGAGGGGCGGTCGGTAGACGGCGCGGAGCGGGAGCTTGCTTCAATGAGGCCGGGGCGCAAGCGCCCCGGATACGCACGTTATCGACCTTGGGGAAAGCAGGGATGTTTCGGGCTTCAATGAGGCCGGGGCGCAAGCGCCCCGGATACCGATCGCCGGCGCGGTATCAGAGCCTTCGATGCCGTGGCTTCAATGAGGCCGGGGCGCAAGCGCCCCGGATACTCTGTAATGGCGCACTCGGGTTGTCCGAAGAGGCGCCGCTTCAATGAGGCCGGGGCGCAAGCGCCCCGGATACATCGTTGGTGGCAGGACGCTCCTCTCAGGATCTACAACGCTTCAATGAGGCCGGGGCGCAAGCGCCCCGGATACGCGGCCGTCTGGCCCGCTAACACCCCGTCGATCTCGGTGCTTCAATGAGGCCGGGGCGCAAGCGCCCCGGATACAATGCAGATCACGTACGCATCGTCGGCGCTGATCACCGCTTCAATGAGGCCGGGGCGCAAGCGCCCCGGATACTCACCCATTTCCTCGAATATCCGATTGAGCCAGCCGCGCGCTTCAATGAGGCCGGGGCGCAAGCGCCCCGGATACGCCGAGACTGGCGTGGTTGATTGGGGGGCGACAAAATGCTTCAATGAGGCCGGGGCGCAAGCGCCCCGGATACGGAAGAGGCGCTTGCTGCATTCCAGGAGTTGTCGGTGCTTCAATGAGGCCGGGGCGCAAGCGCCCCGGATACTCTGTAATGGCGCACTCGGGTTGTCCGAAGAGGCGCCGCTTCAATGAGGCCGGGGCGCAAGCGCCCCGGATACCGCGAGTTCGCCTTCAAGACCCCCGTCGCCGCCATGCTTCAATGAGGCCGGGGCGCAAGCGCCCCGGATACGTCGGATTCTCAGTGGACCGCGGCCCACGAGCTCTACGGGCTTCAATGAGGCCGGGGCGCAAGCGCCCCGGATACAGCGATGACAGACCGCAGTGACGCCGTGCGGCGCGAGCTTCAATGAGGCCGGGGCGCAAGCGCCCCGGATACGCAATAGTCGGAAAGCGATGATCCAGGCCAAAATGCTTCAATGAGGCCGGGGCGCAAGCGCCCCGGATACCGCGCGCGTTATGCGGATCAGCCAAATTCCGACCCGAGCTTCAATGAGGCCGGGGCGCAAGCGCCCCGGATACAGGTCGAAGCTGCGGAAGATGCTGTTGAGGCCGCCGAGGCTTCAATGAGGCCGGGGCGCAAGCGCCCCGGATACCCGCATTTTCGGTCCATTGTGCCCCGTGGGAGCCCGGGGCTTCAATGAGGCCGGGGCGCAAGCGCCCCGGATACCTGCTTGATGCGGCGATATCGGAGGAAAAAAGCTATGCTTCAATGAGGCCGGGGCGCAAGCGCCCCGGATACGTGGCGCGGGATTGCGCCGTTCGATGATTCAAATAGCTTCAATGAGGCCGGGGCGCAAGCGCCCCGGATACTCGCCCGCTCCGCATGCTCGATGGAACGAGGCATCCAGCTTCAATGAGGCCGGGGCGCAAGCGCCCCGGATACCGGGCTGGAACATCGCGGCGGGCAAAGAACTCGCATAGCTTCAATGAGGCCGGGGCGCAAGCGCCCCGGATACACGCCGACGAAGGTGTTCGACGATCTTTATCTGGCGCTTCAATGAGGCCGGGGCGCAAGCGCCCCGGATACATAGCGCGTGAGACCAGCCTGAATCCGCTCTTCAAGCTTCAATGAGGCCGGGGCGCAAGCGCCCCGGATACCTGGCAACGCCTTCAAGACTGGCAAGATTGGTCATGTGCTTCAATGAGGCCGGGGCGCAAGCGCCCCGGATACACTGGGAGATCAGAGGTGGCTAAGACGGCCTACGGGCTGCTTCAATGAGGCCGGGGCGCAAGCGCCCCGGATACGACGCCCACCACACTGGAGATTCTGACGGGTGCGCGCGCTTCAATGAGGCCGGGGCGCAAGCGCCCCGGATACCACTCGAAGCGCGACGACGCGCAATACGAGGCGCTGCTTCAATGAGGCCGGGGCGCAAGCGCCCCGGATACCGCGATACATTCAGGGCCGCGGGCTCCTGGCGATGGCGCTTCAATGAGGCCGGGGCGCAAGCGCCCCGGATACCCAGGGCGCACAGGGGCAAAATGGGAGCGGCTGAACTCGCTTCAATGAGGCCGGGGCGCAAGCGCCCCGGATACGACGGAATACTCGTAGCCGCTCTCATCAGCCAGCCGTGCGCTTCAATGAGGCCGGGGCGCAAGCGCCCCGGATACTGAGTTCCGCGGGTTTGGGAAACGGTGGGGCCATCTGCTTCAATGAGGCCGGGGCGCAAGCGCCCCGGATACCTCGCCCGGGTTGCCAGCGATCAGCGCGGCAAGGGGCTTCAATGAGGCCGGGGCGCAAGCGCCCCGGATACTCGAATTGCACACTCGCGATCAGCGTCCCGACGGGCGCTTCAATGAGGCCGGGGCGCAAGCGCCCCGGATACGCCGGCGCCGTACGCGCCGTCCTCGATAACATCGGTGCTTCAATGAGGCCGGGGCGCAAGCGCCCCGGATACCACTGCCATTCGTCCCCGCAGATTCTACCGATCCTAGGCTTCAATGAGGCCGGGGCGCAAGCGCCCCGGATACTGCTTCCTGGTCGGCGAGCAGCGCGTTTGCCTGACGCTGCTTCAATGAGGCCGGGGCGCAAGCGCCCCGGATACCCCTGGGCTCCATTTGGAGCTCCCTAACATCTTTGGAGAAGCTTCAATGAGGCCGGGGCGCAAGCGCCCCGGATACGCATCTTCCTCAGCTTCAACCTTCCATCCGTCGACTCGCTTCAATGAGGCCGGGGCGCAAGCGCCCCGGATACAGGTTCGCAATCTCAAGGCCGACTTTGAGGCTGCCAAGCTTCAATGAGGCCGGGGCGCAAGCGCCCCGGATACTGCGTCTCGTGCGCCCGGGTTGCCATGGCGTCGTCGCTTCAATGAGGCCGGGGCGCAAGCGCCCCGGATACCGAGAAATCGGCGATAGTCGCGGCCACGCAGGCCATTGCTTCAATGAGGCCGGGGCGCAAGCGCCCCGGATACTTTTGCGCTGGTCGCGCTCGAGGAAGTGTAAGGCAGGGCTTCAATGAGGCCGGGGCGCAAGCGCCCCGGATACTCATGCGCAGCTGAGCCGGGAAATCGGCGTGGTGGCGCTTCAATGAGGCCGGGGCGCAAGCGCCCCGGATACAAGGTGGTCAACGGCCTCCAGGGCACCGGGTCCGTGGCTTCAATGAGGCCGGGGCGCAAGCGCCCCGGATACCTCGCATCGTTTGCCGGCGGAATCTCGGGCAAGCGCTTGCTTCAATGAGGCCGGGGCGCAAGCGCCCCGGATACCCAATCTCCTAGGTTGAGGGATCTAGTCATCGATCAGGCTTCAATGAGGCCGGGGCGCAAGCGCCCCGGATACGAGCGTGGCGAACGTGCGCTACACGGTGGTCGGTTCCGGGCTTCAATGAGGCCGGGGCGCAAGCGCCCCGGATACAGGGCAGCATAGACATTATTCGGGCCCATAGCGGCCAGCTTCAATGAGGCCGGGGCGCAAGCGCCCCGGATACTAGCAAAAGTGGAACGCGAGATCGAGATCGGCAACAGAGCTTCAATGAGGCCGGGGCGCAAGCGCCCCGGATACTCACAACCAAGGACAACGCCCCGTCGGCGCTGTTTCCGCTTCAATGAGGCCGGGGCGCAAGCGCCCCGGATACGAACTGGTGTTCGCCAGGGCGCACCTCAGACAGACAAAGCTTCAATGAGGCCGGGGCGCAAGCGCCCCGGATACCACGCCTCCCAGCGTGGATCGTCCTCGCGAATCTGAGCTTCAATGAGGCCGGGGCGCAAGCGCCCCGGATACGCGGACGATCAGCAGGATACTTCGCAAGACGTCGACGCTTCAATGAGGCCGGGGCGCAAGCGCCCCGGATACAGTGCCTGGGAGCGCGAGACTACGTTTACCATCCGGCTTCAATGAGGCCGGGGCGCAAGCGCCCCGGATACTCAGATATGCACGCGTCTTCTCATCGCTGGCGGCATAGCTTCAATGAGGCCGGGGCGCAAGCGCCCCGGATACCTCGTCGTGTCGCTGGTGCCCTCGCCCTCCGCGATGGCTTCAATGAGGCCGGGGCGCAAGCGCCCCGGATACCAGCACGCGATGCCCACGCCGCTGTTCACATCGCCGCGCTTCAATGAGGCCGGGGCGCAAGCGCCCCGGATACCTGGACCATGATGTCGACGATCCTGAGCCCGATATCCCGCTTCAATGAGGCCGGGGCGCAAGCGCCCCGGATACCCGCGTGCATCGCCGGATACGTGTTACAGCTAGGCTGCAGCTTCAATGAGGCCGGGGCGCAAGCGCCCCGGATACCGCGATGGTCGCGATGCTGACGGCTCTCGAGGATCGTCGCTTCAATGAGGCCGGGGCGCAAGCGCCCCGGATACCGGCAAAGTCATCAAGAACGAACCCACCGCCAGCCTGCTTCAATGAGGCCGGGGCGCAAGCGCCCCGGATACTCGAACCCCGATAATGCCACAGGCCAATTCGGTACCGTGCTTCAATGAGGCCGGGGCGCAAGCGCCCCGGATACATCAAATGAACGACACCACCGCCTTCAGTCACTACTCGCTTCAATGAGGCCGGGGCGCAAGCGCCCCGGATACGATCTGCAGGGCCGAAGCCGGGCGCTCGCCAACCTGATGCTTCAATGAGGCCGGGGCGCAAGCGCCCCGGATACTCGATTACGGCGGCCATCGCGCTTCGATCCCCTGGTCGCTTCAATGAGGCCGGGGCGCAAGCGCCCCGGATACCTGGCTGCAGCGTTCGGCGGCTCGGGCGGCGGTCCGCTTCAATGAGGCCGGGGCGCAAGCGCCCCGGATACCCGTCTGTGGCAGACCAACTTCGGGGTTTCGCCGGAGCTTCAATGAGGCCGGGGCGCAAGCGCCCCGGATACACCGCATCTCCGGTTCTATCGATGGCGCGATCGCGAGCTTCAATGAGGCCGGGGCGCAAGCGCCCCGGATACTTCTCAGCGCAAATCCGGTACTCCGCATCCCTCAGCGCGCTTCAATGAGGCCGGGGCGCAAGCGCCCCGGATACTAGCCGGATTGTCCGGCGGGAAGGCAGCAATGATAGCCGCTTCAATGAGGCCGGGGCGCAAGCGCCCCGGATACTCGGCGAGATTCTCACTGAGATCAGCATCGCGGCCAAGGCTTCAATGAGGCCGGGGCGCAAGCGCCCCGGATACCGCCGATCGAGGGCGTGGAGAAAATCTGGGTCGACGGCGCTTCAATGAGGCCGGGGCGCAAGCGCCCCGGATACCACCCGAGGAGACGCACAGCGGCCAGAGGATTCGACGGCTTCAATGAGGCCGGGGCGCAAGCGCCCCGGATACCCCAAATTCGAGGCATGGTTGTCCCTCCTATACGAGTTGCTTCAATGAGGCCGGGGCGCAAGCGCCCCGGATACTACGCGGGCGGCCCCAAAAATGAGGCCCTTTCGCCAAGCTTCAATGAGGCCGGGGCGCAAGCGCCCCGGATACTCCGTATTGTTTACGAGGCCATCCCGACGCGCGCCGGGCTTCAATGAGGCCGGGGCGCAAGCGCCCCGGATACCCACTACGTACCCAGCGCGTTCGTCGACATCTACGAGCTTCAATGAGGCCGGGGCGCAAGCGCCCCGGATACAGGTACTATACAACCTGTTGGCCACCAAGACAAAATCCGGTCGATTTCGAGCGGTTCGGGAATTTCCCCACCACAGGCATCTTTTCGCTACCTCGCGTGTCCTGGTGACTGCACGATGGCTCCAGGAATCAATATGTTGCGCAGTTTCTAGCAGTTCCCGGCAATTCTGCGTTGCCTCGCCATTCGAACCGCCTCGGCGGAACTCGCAAAGGCTGATTTCGGCGTCAGGCGCCGTAGTCGCTTGAAGCGGATACACCTTCATACAACTACTGCCTGACGTTCGATCGCCGAAAAGGTCTTGCCGATGCTCATGACGGCAATATCGGTTTTGTCCACTGGACCGATGTCGATCACCAGAACGTGATCCTCGCCAGCCTTGACGAGTTCGCGCAGCTTCGTTTCAAGCTCGGCACGGCGCCGACGCGACAGGCGGCACTGGAACACCGATAGCTGGAGCCACTCGCCAAACCCGTTCATGGTCTTGAATACGCGCCGCCAGCGTCGCGTATCCGAGATGTCGTATGTCACGATGTAGGTGCGCTCATCACTCATGGTGGCTGCCTGTCATCGGGGAAGGTAGTGCGGATAGTCGGGCAATTCGCCCAACAAGTGGCGGCACAGCAGGCGCGCCTGGAGCAGCAAAAGCCGTCGCATGCTGAGCCGGTAGCCGAACAGCGGGTGAGTGGTTTCCTGAGAGAGCCGTCGCTCGAACGCGCCGACGAAACGACGGCGCCCTGCCGGTGTCAGAGACGTGCCCGTCGGAGCGCTCACGAAGTCCTCCGGCGAGACCTCGCCGGTGTTGACCACCGTTAGGACTACCGAATCTGCGATGATCGGCCGAAACGGCTCCATCACGTCGAGGGTAAGCGCAGGCTTTCCGTATCGGGGCGCATGGAAAAAGCCTCGATAGGGGTCAAGGCCAACTGTGGCGAGCGCGACGGTCAGGTGGCGCGTCAGCATGGCATATGCGAGCGACAGCATGGCATTTACGGGATCGCTCGGAGGGCGCCGGTTGCGGGCGTCGAAACGGAACGGCGCCAGGCCATTTCCGGCCTCCGGCGATTCCCTGACGCCCGGCGGCACCAGCAGATCAGAAAATGCACGGAAGTATGTCGCTGCCGCGTCACCTTCCAGTCCGAGCAATGCACTCACCGCAGCTGCGCGTTTCGTCGACCTGCGGGCAGCGTTGAGCCGGTCCAGCACGGCCTTGCGCGGATCGCGATCACCGCGCCAGTTACGGCGCACAATGGTTCGCTGGTTCACGATCTTGGCGGCAACCAGATTTCGGGCAAAGGCCAGACAATAGGTCGAGTCGAAGCTGCGCTGATACTGCGCCGTTCTGACCTCCACATTTCGGTGGCCGATTCCGTGGGCGATGCCGCGAAACCAGCCGCCGTGACTGTGGAAGGCGACCGGGATTTCGCGGTCCATGAGTGCGGCAAGCGCGGGCGTTGTGATCGAGACATTCCCGAACAGCGCCACATCGGACACGTCGTTCAGCCGCACCGTGGTGTCACCCTGCTCCCCGTCAGCGACCTTCAGAGTTTCGCCTTCTTTGGAGACCCGTGCCCTCTGCGACTGGACGACCAGCGGCAGCGCCTCGTCCGCCCCGATGGCAATGGGGCGGGGCGCCAGGCCGGAGCCCCCGATCGCACGCACCTCGTCCGGCAGGCAAATAGACACGAGCGCGCAGCGTGGACATTTCGGGCTGTCGCTCAAGGGCGGCGGAATACGGCCGTGGGCCACCGTCAGGCGCAACCGGCTCACCGCCTCCCGCGCGGCGAGGCGGAGCTCATCGTCCAGGACAATCCGGACGCGCTCACGACTTTCAGCATACCAGACGGCGCCTTCGTTGACCTTGTAGCCGTGCTCTTCAAGCAGCAGCGCCTGAAGGCAGACCTGGATACGCTCCGGTTCGTAGACGCCCTTCGCCACATGGGGCCGCTTGCCGCGTTTGTAGTCGACCGGCGTAACCGCGCCGTTCTCGGCCTCGGCGATGTCGATCTTCGCGATCACACCGAGCTTGTCGGACGAAAGCGTCAGGGAGCGACTGACAACCTTGTTATCATCGGTTTCCAGAGCTTCGGGATCGGGCAGCGGTTTGTTGGGTCGGTCGACCCGAGTATGGACCCGCCGCCCGTCAACCGTGTCTCCGGTCTCCGACCATTCGGCCTGACCCCACATAAGATAGGCGAGCCGCGGGCAATAGACGAACTCGTTCACCATCCTTGCCGGGACCAGCGGATGCTCGCCTGTTGCTGAAGGCGCGGGAAGATGGAGTTCGAGTTGTTGGAACGACAAAGGCATGCATCCTGATTTAACGACAATCGTGCTGTGGCGTCGGCAGGTCTGTCTGTACGCCACTCAATGAGTCTGGTTCATCGTCGACCCGAAGTACCATGCGCACAAATTGCCACTGCATTACAGCCTCTACGCTCCAATAAGAGCTGGATGGGTGCAAGTCTGGTGGGCGATCGCAACCGCCGCTGCCCGGCCCTTTCGACCCGCGCAGCCCCGTCGTCAAGGCGCTCGATCCACGACCTCAAAACCTCGCAGCCCAGCGCGTTCACGTCCTCCTGAACACGCTGCTCCATCTCCTCGAACGCCGCCGGGCAGGGCTCGACGCCAAGCGGCGCACGGCACACCGCCGCCAATCCCCTCAACGCTTCCAGAACACCAGCCGACAAGCCCAGCAGATCGATAGACGAAGACAGCGCAGGCTGCGACACTGGCATGGGACCGCTCCCGAGGTTGACTTGAGCACTGCATCCTACCTCGCCTCTGGCGGAGCGGTCCCGCACAACGCACCGACAGCGCCCTACCGTGACAAAAGCAGACCCGCCAACCCCCGATTGTCATAAACCCCATAATCGGGAAGCCAAAACAAAACCACAATCCTGACAAATCAACCGGTTGTGATCGCCACATCAGACTTGCACCCGCCGCTGACAATCGCTTCTACGATCAGGGTGGTTAGCAATTGACAACCAACTATCAGAAAGCCTATCATGGCAAACGTTGTAAGGACAACATCAAAAAAGATGATAATCGTATGCGCATGACTGTCGCCCGTAAGGTTCTTCGGCTGCAAGCTGAACGGACCATCGTCCAAATCGACGACACTGCTCCTGACCGGCTTGGTTGGGCTGATAGGTCGTGTTCGGCTCTGGACACGGGCAGGTTGTCCCGGCCACAGCAGATCGGGAGTAAGCGCGTTCGCAGCAAGAACGGTTCAGGCTCGGACATGTGATGCCGAAGGTCCATTTCGAAGACGCGTTCGAGGAGTTGACCGGACATCCGCCTTTTCCTTGGCAACAGAGATTATACGACAAGCATTTTGGGCGAGGTATGCTGCCCCCGGCGGTGGATATTCCCACAGGCTTGGGTAAAACCGCTATCATGGCGGTCTGGTTGCTGGCGCGGGCGGCAGGCGCACCCTTGCCCCGGCGCCTCGTCTATGTCGTCGACCGGCGGGCCGTGGTCGATCAGGCAACCGAGTTCGCCGGGCAACTGAGGGAACGGCTGGGGGAGGACGAACGGCTTGGGCCGGTGCGATCCGCCCTCGGCCTCGGCAGCAAACGGTTGCCGATCTCCACCCTGCGCGGCCGGCACGCCGACAACCGGGAATGGATGGCTGATCCGGCGGCGCCGGCGATTGTCGTCGGCACCGTGGACATGGTAGGATCGCGGCTACTGTTCGAAGGTTATGGTCTGTCCCGCCGGATGCGGCCCTTTGCGGCGGCGCTGCTTGGATGCGATGCCTTGGTGCTGCTGGACGAAGCGCATCTTGTTCGCCCCTTCGAGCGCTTGCTCAAGACGATTGAAAAGGGGCGGCGGCGGGCGTTCGCGCAAGAGGCGGATGCGCAGGCGGGCGCGTTCGCCGGCCCTGCGGTCCACGATGGATTGCCGCCACCTTTCCATGTCCTGCCCCTGTCGGCCACACTGGGCCGCGAGTCCGATGGAAACCTGTTCCGCCTGAATGACGATGATCGGAAGAACGGCACGGTCCGCGCCCGGTTGGAAGCACGCAAGAGATTGACAGTCGAGGACCTCCCGCCGGGTCTTAATCTCAATCAGGCACTTGTCGACCGGGCCTGGAACCTGATGGAGGCCGCTTGCGCAAACGCCGGACAGCCGCCTGCCGTGGCGGTCTACTGCGACCGCCGCACCGATGCCGGGAAGGTGGCGGACGATCTTCGCAAACGCGCCAGTCAAGAGCGGCCTCAGTCCGAAGTAATCCTCCTTGTTGGTGGCCGGCGGGTGCGTGAGCGGCACAAAGCCGCCGAAAAGTTGCAGGAACATGGCCTTGTCGGCGAAGCCAAAGACCTGCGCCGCACGCCCGTGTTCCTCGTCGCAACCTCCGCTGGCGAGGTCGGGGTCGATCTCGACGCCGATCACATGGTCTGCGACCTAGTGTCTTGGGAGCGTATGGTGCAGCGGCTCGGCCGGGTCAACCGGCGCGGTACGGGCGACGCGATGGTACGAGTGATCGACCAGGGCAAGCCGGACGAGAAGAAGGCGGGCGCGCTCGCCGTCGCCCGCCACGAGGCAGCGCGCAGTCTTCTTGATGCCCTGCCGCTGGGCGAGGCCGGCGAACGCCCGACCGGCCCCGGCGTCTTGGAGAACCTCGCCGCCGACCCGGCCCAACATGCACGAATCGCCGAAGCCACGACGCGAATGCCGCTTTACCCAGCGCTCACCCGCCCGCTGATCGATTCTTGGGCGATGACCGCGCTGGAACACCATGCCGGCCGGCCGGAAATCGGCCCGTGGCTGAGGGGTTGGGTGGAAGACAACGAGCCGCAAACCGCCGTGGTCTGGCGGCACCATCTGCCGCTGCACTTCCGGACGGACGGCGGCGCAGTGCAGGCGCAGGCGGAACAGGCGGTTCGGGCCTTCTTTGCCGCCGCACCGCCGCAGGCGGCGGAACTTCTGGAAACCGAGACGTCGCGAGTGGTTGATTGGCTCAAGAAGCGCGTGCGCAAGCAGTTGAAGGAATTGGATAGGGCGGCCGCGCGGGCGATCGAACCGTATCCCGCTCCCGTCGGCGACAGCGCGAACGACGAGGAAGAAACTGCCAGAGGCACGCGCCTTCTCGCGCCGCTGACCCGAAGCGGCCCCATCGCCTTTCTGGTCGACGCCGCCAACCGCCCGGCGGACGCTCTGAGCCTTGCGAAGATCGACAGAATCCAGTCCCAGAACCTAAAAGCGCTACTTGCCGGCAAGCGGCTTGTGGTGGACGCGCGGTTCGGCGGAATCAGAAACGGCCTGCTGGACGATACGGCCAATGATTGTGCTTGTACGATTGAGGATAATTGGGGCAAGCCGGGCGATGATGGCGACGATCCAGAAGAGAATCCCTGGAACCTGAAGGTCGAGGTGTGTTCGGAAGATGCGCATAATTCCGACGGCTGGCAGGCGGTTCTGGAGGCGCCCTATTGCGTATCGGCGGAGGGCGAGACCTGGTCCCGGCTGATCATCTCGAAGCGCCGCGGCACCGGCGAGAGCGAGGACGCCCGGGCGATGGCACGCAAGGCCCAACGCCTTGACGAGCATCAGGAATGGGCGGAAAAGGAAGCCGCGCGTATCGCCGATGCGCTCGACCTCCCGGAGGCCGACAGGGCCATGCTGACCGCCGCTGCCCGCCATCACGACGACGGCAAGACGGCGAAACGCTGGCAGGAGGCCTTCAACGCGCCCCAAGACTGGCACGATGGTGGACCCTATGCCAAGACAACGGGGCCTTTCAATCGCCAGCGGCTGAACGGCTACCGGCACGAATTCAAGTCGGTGCTCGACGCCGAGAGGGTTGGCCTCGACGGCCTCGACCGTGGCGACCCGCGATTCGAACTGGCGCTGCACCTGATCGCCGCGCATCACGGCCGCGCCAGGCCCGGCATCGGCATCGAGGGCTACGACGAGGAGCCGCCGAGCGCGGCAGAACAAGCCGCGCGCGCGATTGCACTGCGCTTCGCGCGCCTGCAACGGGAGTGGGGACCCTGGGGTCTCGCCTGGTGGGAGGCACTACTGCGCGCCGCCGACCAGGCGGCCTCGCGGCGGCTCGACGACGGAGAGGGGGACGCATGATGGCCGAGGCGTCGGTCCCGGTCGATCTCGCCAACCCCGGCCAGGTCTTTGCCTGCCTGGGCTTCCTCGAAGCCGCCGATGCCTTGCTCGGCGGCGCGTGCGGCGGCTTCGACTGGCGGGAGCCAGCCAGTGTGCGCTTCCGCTTCGCCGCGCGCGGCGGCTACGATCCGGCCGTCCATGTCCTGCGCTTTCTGGACGAAGCAACGGTCAACTCCGCCACGCCGGCAGGATCACCGCACAGTACCAAGAAATGGAAGATCGGCACCGAGACGGAAGACTCTGGCGCATTTCCGTTCAGGGATACCGGACCTGACGTCCTGCCGGCACGTCTGAGCGACGGCGGCGGCAGAACCATCGTGATCGATCACTGGGGCGATCAGGGCCGAATGGGTCGCGACAGGGTCAAGTTCTGGGCCGGCGCCGGCGGCTATCCGGGGGCCGGCTTGGCGCGCGATGCGCTCGACCTGATTCGCGGCCGGGCGGCCGATCATGCGGACGACCCCTTTTCGTTCAGTGCCGAGCAAAGCAGCAGCTTCCGTTTCGACTGGCGGCGCGACTATGTGCCGATCGATGCGGGATTCTCGCCCAATGCCCACGGCGAAGTTGTGATGAGGGGGTATCCGGTCGTCGAGTTGCTGGCCGCCATCGGCCTAACCAACGCCCGTCCGACGCGGCGCGAGAAGCTCGAATACAGCTATGGCGTGGCCGGCCTGGCTGATGACGGTCTCTACGACCCGATTTTTCTGCGCACGACACTGGGCGTGGAGAAACCGCCCTTCCCGGGGCTACCGTTCCGCCTATTCGCCATGCGGCTAGGCTGGCCCGGGCAGGAGGGCCAGGCCCGCTGCATCACCGAAGTCATCGAGGAGACCTTACCGTCATGACCGCATTCGACACCGCTTTCGCCGAGCGTTGCGCCAACGACCGCGCCGGCCCCGTGGCGCTGACGCTGCGCCAGATCTTGCTGCCCGTGGAAGGCAAGGACGCCGTGGTCTTCCCGCCGACCTATGCCGGTATCGGCTACAATATTGACAGCCTTGCCGACGGCACCAAGGTCGCAGCCGTTGACAGCGTTGGTGCTCAAGCCAACCGCATGGAGCCGATCTTCGAGGAAGAACCTTACGCCTCCCTGGTTCCGAAGGTGACGATCACTTATGGCAATGAAAAGTCGATCTCCATTTTCCGGACCGGGCACCGGCTGGGCGACGCCCTCATCCGCTCCACAAAGCTTGCCGAGAAGGCCAACGACGCCTTCACCGCCCTTCTCGACACCGGCGACGCCGCGCCGATCGCGCGGCTGGCGCCGACCTCGCTGGTGTTCGGCGTCTGGGATTCGCGCGACACGCAGGCCAAGCTGCCGCGCATCGTGCAATCGGTGGTCCGCGCTTGGGATGTAGACTGTCTCGAGCGCTCCGCGCAGTATTCGCCGCCGGTCGATTACGCCGAACTCGGCACATTTACTGAAGCCGAGCAGAAGAAACAGGAAGGGAATACGAAGAGCCCGCTCGCGCAGCGTGGCTTCGTGCATGTCCCGGCGACAGGACAGCACGGCGGAATCGTTGTCCATGGCGACATACGCCGCACCGTGACGGTCAATCTGGTGGCGCTGCGCCGCCTGGGCGGCGACGACGCGCCGGCGCTGCGCTGCTATGTGCTCGGCCTCGCGCTGGCGGCGGCGACCGCGCCGCTCGACGGCTTCTTGCGCCAGGGCTGTCTGCTCACGCCCGATCCGGCGGCGCCAGCGTCGTGGGAGTCGGTCGGCCGCGACGGGACGCGCGAAGCCGTCGCACTGGATGAAAATGACGCTCTCGCTTTCGCCCAGGATGCGGCGGCGGCGTTCGGCGTGGGCGAGAGCCGCACCGTCCTGTTCGACAAGAAACGGGCCCAGACCGACGCCGCGAAGAAGGCCTGAACCGTGGAGCGTGCGCTGCTCGTCGCCGTGAGGTTCCACGAGGGCCGCTACCACGGTGCCGGCGGCTGGCCGCCCGCACCGGCGCGGCTGTTCCAGGCGCTGCTGGCAGGGACGGCCCGGGGCGCTGCGGTGCCGGCCGAGACGCGGGAGGCGCTGGAGTGGCTGGAGCGGCTGCCGCACCCGGCGATCGCCGCCCCGTGCGTCAGGCAGGGGCAGAGCTACACCGGCTATGTGCCTAACAACGACCTCGATGCCGCGCTGTCCGGGAAGAACGCTCCCGATATGGAGAAGGCGGTGGCGTCGATCCGGATCGGCAAGACCGTCCATCCCGTCCTGTTCGATGCCGCCGCGCCGGTTCTCTACTGCTGGTCCTTCGACGGCGACGAGGCGCCAACGGCGGCGTTGTGCGAGGCGGCAAGGCAACTCTACCAGCTCGGCCGCGGCATCGACATGGCCTGGGCCGATGCCGCCGTGCTCGACCCGGACGAGGCCCGAAGGCGGCTCTCCGATCACAGCGGCATCGTCTACCGCCCATCGGCCGGCGGCGGTGCGCACCTCCACCTGCTCTGCCCGCAGCCGGGAACGGAACGCAGCCTTGCGGCCCGCTTCGACGGAATGCGCACCCGCTTCCGCCGCAGCGGCAGCAACCGCAAGCCGGTTCGTGTTTTTGTGCAGCCGCCCAAGCCACTTCTTGTAAACGTCGCCTACAACGCGCAGCCGGTTCGCCTCGTCTTCGAGTTGCGCAGGCGCGATGCGCGAGGCGGCTTCGCCCCTCGCCGGCTGAGCGAAGCGGCGGCGCTCGTTGCCGAAGTACGCGACCGGGCCGCGCAACTTCTGTGCAAGGCGCTGCCGGCGCAGAGTGGTGATGTCGAGCGCTACCTGATCGGCCGGGGCGCGACAGAGGTGGACAAGGCGGCACGGGTGCGGATCGTGCCGCTCCCGTCGATCGGCCATGCCCATGCCGACATGGCGATCCGCCGCCTTGAGGTTCATGTGCCGCAATCCTGCCCGTTGCGGGCGGACGACCTCGCTTGGGCCTTCGCACAGGCCGCCTGGTCCGACCGCGACGGCATGGTGCGTACCGAGTTGCAGCGCGTCGAAGACGACACCATGGCGGCGCACTACGAGCGGCACGGGGGCTGCTGGCGCAGCGTGACGCCGCTGGCGCTCACGAGTGCCCGGCGGCGGCGCACCGATCCCGCGCGCACCAAAGAGAAACCCAAGGGCGCGGCGGAGCGTGCGCACGAGGAATCCCGCGCCGTTCACGCCGTGCGTCAGGCCCTGCGTCACGCCGGGGTCGGCAGCTTGCCGGCAGAGGTGCGTGTGCAGCGGGAGCCGTTCGACAGCCACGGCAAACGGGCCGAAGCCTTTGCCGCCGGTACGCGCTTTCCCGAGGGAGCGTTGTGGCATGTCTCGATAACCTTCGCCGAGCCGGTCGCCGGGCCGTTGTTGCTGGGCGATGGCCGTTATCTCGGTCTGGGCCTCATGCGCCCGAGCGATCCGATTCCGGGGGTGCTGGCATTCGCGATCGCGTCCGGCCTGGCCGACAATGCCGACGCCGCCGAGGTCGCCCGCGCCGCGCGGCGCGCCATGCTGGCCCGGATGCAGGCAACCTTGCCGCGTGGCCAGCCGCTCCCGCGCTATGTGAGCGGCCACGAAGACGATGGCAACCCCGCCCGCGATGGCGCCCACCGCCATATCGCGATCGCGTTCGACCCGTCGCGGCGGTGCCTGCTCTTCATCGCGCCGAGCAGGCTGCAACGCGGCAGCGTGACGTGGCAGGATATCCGCAATGACCATGCTGCAGTCGAACGTGCGCTGGAAGGCATGACGGAGCTGCGAGCTGGTCGGTCGGGCCGCCTGACGCTCTCGCCCTTGGCGCTGGATGCCGACAGCGATCCGTTGTTCGCGTCATCGCGGATGTGGGAAAACATGACCGACTATTGCGTGACCCGCCACCGGCGCAAGCTCACGGACGAGGAAGCGCTGCGCGCCGACGTTCTGGCCGAACTCCGGCGCATCAGTTGGCCAACGCCGGCAGCTGCAGAGGTCCTGTCGGCGAGACGCGGGCCACGCGGCGGGCTTTCGGGCCGTCTGCGGCTCACCTTCGCCGCGGCCCAAGAAGGGCCGCTCGTCATTGGGCGTACGTCGCACAAGGGTGGTGGCCTGTTCGGGCCATCGTGCGGCGCGGGGGCGGAACGCGCCGGGGATGTCGGATAATGGGTGGCGGTTGTAATGGCGAAGACAGCCGCACGGTCGTCGGGGCGCCGGACGAAACGGTGCGTGACCATGTGCTGCTAACAGTGCTCGGCACCGCACCGCACGCCGCGCGCTACCGTCTCGGAGACCGCGAGGTCGAGCAGCCGCTCGCTCCCCTCGCGCTCTACGACCTGCTCGCGCAACCCGACCGGCCGGGGCGCGTCGCGGCGCTGTGCACACCGGAAGCGCAACGCGACAGCTGGCCAGCGCTCGAGACGGCGCTGGACGGCCGATGCCGGACGGAACTGGTCCGGGTGTGCGGGGGCGAAACCCCGGAAGAGATCAATGCCTTCATGGCGCGGGTCGCGGATGCTGTTGGCGACAAGGCCGACATCACCGTTGACATTACCCACGGCCCCCGGCATTTCTCGTTCCTCACCTATCTGGTCGTGCTGTATGTTTCCGCGCTGCGCGGCGTGCGGGTGCGCGGCGCCTGGTACGGCCTGTTGCGCGAGAACGGATCCAGCCCGTTTCTCGATCTGCGCGGCCTTCTGGAACTGCCACGCTGGCTCCATGCGCTGCGGGCGCTCAACGATACCGGTAGCGCGCGACCGCTGGCCCACATCCTCCGTAGCGACTCGCGAAATCCGTCGGCGAAGAAGATGGCGAAAGATCTGGCACAACTGTCGGACGCCTACCTCTCCGGGATTCCGCTCGAATTGGGCTGGCAGGCGGACCTTGTGCGCAAGCAGCACATCAAGCCCCTGCGAAAGCTGATCTCGAACGATTACCGCCTGCCGCTGGGCGACGAACTGGCCGGTCAGATCGACGATTTTCTTCGTACTCTCGCGCTGCCGGTTGCCGGCAACGGATGGAAGAGCAAAGTGCTGCTAGACGAGCGCGAATTGAAACGGCAAGTCCGGCATATCGACGACTTGCTGGATCGCGGGCATGTCGCCACCGCGCTCGGCCTGATGAGCGAATGGACCGTCTCCTGGGTCGTTTGGGTACGAGGGCAGACGCGCGAGTGGCTCGACTATCGCGGCAAGCGGCGTGGCGCGGCCAACCTGCTCAACGCGATCGAGGCCGTCGGCGAGGACAAGGCGCTCCGGGAACATTTGGACGAAGAGCAGCAACGGCTGGGGACATATTGGGGGCAGCTGCGGGGGCTTCGCAACGGATACGCCCATCACGGCATGCGTCCGCAGGTTCTCGTCGGCAATCAGGCAGTCCGGAAAAATCTGGATCATGTCCGACGGTACTGGAGCAGGTTTCTGCGCGCCTGCCCTGCCATGCGATTGTCTCTCGGCGCACATCCGGACCAGCACATTCTGGTGAGCCCCATCGGAATGCGTCCGGGCGTACTGTTCAGCGCGCTGCAAGCGTACAGAAGTGACGGGGACGGTCACGAGCCGGACCTGTGCCTCGTCATCTGCTCGCACGAGACGGCGGGACCGATCGCGGAAGCGACGGATCGCGCCGGGTATCGGGGCACGGTCGAGAGGCTCTGGCTGAACGACCCTTACGGCGACCGCTCGGAGATCGAGCGATTGGCAAAGGCGGCGCGCCGCCACTTCGTGGGCGCCGGAGAGGTCGTCGTCAATGTCACCGGGGGAACAACGTTGATGGGCCTGGTTGCCGAGGCAGTCGCCGGCACCGCGCGCGGCCTGGCCTGTCCGGTGAGGCGATTCGGGCTGATCGACCGCAGGACGGCGGCGGAACAGGAGAAAGATCCTTGGCGGGCCGGAGAACCGTTCTGGCTCGATGAGCGGGAGGACGACGATGCCGACGGCGATTGAGGCGACATACCAAGCCGTCACCCCGCTTTTCTGCGCGGGTGCGGACAGAGTGCGACCGGAGCTTCGTTTGCCGAGCCTCAAGGGGGCACTGCGCTTCTGGTGGCGGGCGCTGGCTTGGCCGCGATACGCCGGCGACCTCACCCAAATCCGGCAGCGCGAGGACAGCCTTTTCGGCAGTGCCGGCGGCGGCCAGTCCCGCGTGATCATGCGCCTCGAGCAAGCGATCCAAGAGCCGAAGGCCTGCGATACGGGTTCGGTGCTGACGGCGGCCGCTGACGACCGGGAGCCGGTCGGGGCCGGTGCACGCTATCTGGGCTATGGTGTCATGGAGGCGTTCCCCAGCGAGAAACGGGGCACGAAGGCCGGCCAGCTCATCCGCGGTTGCCTGCGCGCGTCGTTCGAATTCACCGTTCAACTGCGCTGCCGCAGCCTGTGCGAGGCGGAACTGGCGCTGCTTCGCAATGCGCTCGTCGCGCTCGGCACCCTCGGCGGCATGGGCGCGAAGAGCCGCAAGGGTTACGGCTCGCTGGTCCTCCGGTCGCTTCAAGTGAATGACAAGCGGTGCTGGAGTGCGCCGGAGTCCCTGGACGATCTGCAAACGGCAATCGGGAAGCTGCGCGGCGGACAGGGGGCGGCCGGTCTCCCCGAATACACGGCCTTCTCGTCCGGCGCCCGCCATGTCCTGCTGTCCGGCGGCGGTGCGAAGCCGCTGCAACTACTCGACGGGATTGGTCGGGAGCTCGTCCGATACCGGAGTTGGGGCCGGAACGGGAAGATCTTGGAGGGAATAGATTCGGAAAAGAACTTCAGGGACGACCACGACCTGATGAAGGGCGGGCGACCGGCGAAGCACCCGCGCCGCATCGCCTTCGGCCTGCCGCACAATTACGGCAAAAGGCAAGTCGTTCCAGGAGGGGGACCGCTCGACCGGCGCGCCAGCCCGCTGTTCATCCACATCCACGAATGCGGCGGCGCGCCGGTTGCGGTCCTGTCGTTCCTGCCGACCCGATTCCTGCCGCCAGGGACGACCATCTTGGTCGACCGCACAGAGGTTCGGATGACGCCGGAGCAGGAACTCTATCGCCCGATCCATCGCTTCCTTGACCGCCTTCTCGACAGGAACAGGCGCAAGGAACCGTTCGACGAAGCCATCGAGGTACGGTCGTGACGCTGCGCCTCGACATCGCTATCGGTCCGGTGCAGGGCTTCGTCATCCAGTCGCGGCGCACCCGCGACCTGTGGGGCAGTTCGTATCTTCTCTCGTTCCTCGCGGGGCACGCGATGCATGGTGCGGAGAAGGCCGGCGGCCGTGTCGTCCGCCCGGTCGTCAAGGACGATCCGCTTTACCGCTGGACAGGGGGCGACAGGACCGGCGCGCCACCCGATATCGGCTCGCTGCCGAACCGCTTCGCGATCGATGTCGAAGCGGAAGCCGAACCCGTCGCCCGTGCCGCCGTTGCAGCCCTCCGAGGGGCGTGGACGCGGGTCTGCGACGCCGTGTGGGTGAAATTCATTGCGGAGGCTTGCGAACATGGCGCCGGCACGCGGGCGATCTGGGACCGTCAGGTCGCCACTTTCTGGGAAGTGGCATGGTGCGCCGGGCCTGCCGAGGCCGGCCTTCTCGCCCGGCGCAAGCATTGGCGGAGCCACCTTCCGCCAACCGAACCGGGCGACAAATGCACGGTCATGCACGACCTGCAGGAGATTTCGGGTTATGTGCGTTCGACTGGCCGGGCCGACACGCAGGACTGCTTCTGGAGGCATCTGCGCGATCTCGTCGGTGCGCTGGACCTGAGGGAGAATGAAAGGCTGTGCGCCGTCGCCCTGATCAAGCGTCTGCTCCCGCGCGTCGCCGAAGACGCGCTGGGGTGGAAGGTGGAGCGGTCGCGCTGGCCGTCGACGGTCCATATCGCCGCCCGGCCGTGGCTCCACCAGGTGGAAAACTGTGCGCCGGACCTGGCGCGCGACTATGCCGA
This sequence comes from Alphaproteobacteria bacterium, assembly GCA_964291215.2. GTDB lineage: Bacteria > Pseudomonadota > Alphaproteobacteria > MPNO01 > UBA830 > JAJEBT01. The sequence goes on from OZ219790.1 coordinate 595,190, forward strand.
GCAGGTCACGCAGTTCGCACCGTCCGGCGTTCTGTCCGAACGCTGGCCGGATCGGGAGCGTTCAGCTGCCGGCGACTTTTCTCGCCTCGACGCCAACTGGTTTCACCCGGAAGCGATTGAGAGCGAGCAGCTATGCCCGCTCAATGCCCATGCGGTGGACGGCACGCGCGCTGCTCTTGCCGGGAAGTTGAAGGCAATCTGCTGTGCCGAGGGGCGGGACGGGCGGCGCCTCGGGCCGCCGTCCTCCTTCTACGCCCTGCTTCTCGCTGACGGCGACCGGCTGGGCAGGCTGGTGGGCGAGGCCGACGGCGAACAGGTCGGCCGGGCGCTGGCGACTTTTATGGAGCAAGCACCGAAAATCGTGTGCAAGAATGGCGGCCAAACCGTGTATGCCGGGGGTGACGATGTGCTGGCTATGCTGCCGGTCCCCGGTGCGTTGCCATGCGCCGAAGCGTTGGCCGAATGCTATCGCTCGGCCTTCGGCCACCGGGTGGGAGCGACCCTTTCGGCCTCGGTCACTTTCGTGCATATCCGCTATCCGCTCAGCGGCGCGCTGCGCGACGCCCATCGACTGCTCGACGACATCGCCAAGCAAAGTAACGGTCGCGACTCGCTGGCGGTCGGAGTCCTCAAGTCCGGCGGGCTGAATTCCCAATGGGTCACGACATGGCGCCGACAGAACTCTGACGGGTGCGCCGAACCGTCCACAGAACTTATCCGGGCGCTGGCGGACCGTCTCGAAAGCGACGCGCCGGAAGCAGATCTGTCGTCCGGTTTGCTCTATCGCCTCCGCGAACTCCTCGTCAGGCTCGGCGGATGGAACTCTTGGCGCCCCGGCACCTGGGGAACAATACCCGAGGATATCGATCTCACGGCTTTCCTGCGCACCGAAATCGGCCACAGCCTGGCCGTGAGACGTGGCGAGAGCGCCGCAGCGCCGGCGGCGGAGATGGCCGGTCTTGTCGTGTGCCTGTTGCAGCGCGTGCCCGCCGATGGTCAGGGAGGCGAGACGACCGAGATCGGGGTCGATGCGCTCCTCCTCGCCCGCTTCCTCGCCGGGGGCGGCCATGGCGAGCGCGAAGCATGATCGGCGTCCATCTCGATCCGGTGGACACATGGTTCTTCCGCGGCGGCACGCCGTTCGCGAGCGATGCGGCGCCGCAGGACGATGTGGAAAGCCTGTTCCCACCGCACCCGGCGACGACCGCCGGCGCCCTGCGGGCGGCGCTGGCGCTGGCCCGGGGCTGGGACGGCCGCGGCCGGTGGCACAAATCGTTCGACGATGTTCTCGGCAACGGTCCGGAAAACCCCGGCAGGCTTTCCTTCGACGGGCCGTTTCTCCTGCGGTGCGGGAAGCCGCTGTTCCGTTCCCCCCGCCATCTGCTCGGCGTCAGGGAAGCGAACGGATGGCAGCCGTATGCACTGCTCCGGCCGGGGCCGCCGGTTCGCTGCGACCTCGGCAAGGCGATTCGCCTCCCCGACCTGCCCGAAGGAAGCAAGACAGGCGCAAAGCTTCAGGCCGGCGACCGGGAATGGCTCACGCTGGAAGGTCTGACCTCCGTCTTGCGGGGCGCGGTCCCGGAAGCGAGCGAGATCGTGGAGGACAAGGCGCTATGGTCGGCCGAGGAACGCATCGGCCTTGCGCGCGACAGGGACACCCGCAGCGCGAAGGAAGGCATGCTCTACAGCACCCGCCATGTGCGTCCCGGACGCGGCGTTTCCCTCGGCATGCGCATTGCTGGCCTGCCTGCGGACTGGCCTCGGCCATTCGATCGGCTGGTTCCCCTGGGCGGTGAGAACCGGGTGGCGCACTGCCGGGAATGGCAGGGCTGCGCGGGCCTCGATACGCTTCCGGTGCCGGGCGGACCGAGAGGACAGGCGGTGCTGGTGGCCTTGACGCCGCTCGACCTGGAAGAAGCGGTCGTTCGTGGCGAACGCCCGCTCGACGCGCCGAACGGCACCAGGATCGTCTCGGCCTGCCTGGACCGCCCGCAGCGCATCGGCGGCTGGGATTCGCTGGCGCGCCGCCCGCTGCCGCTCCGCAGCGTGCTGGCGCCGGGCAGTGTGCTGTTCTGCGAAATACCGGAAAACGCACGGGAGGCCGGCACCGGCGGCGGGATTCTGCGCCTCGGGGCGCGGACGACCTGGGGTTTCGGCCTCGTCGCGGCCGGCGTCTGCCCTAAGGATCGGGAGGAAGAGGCATGAACGCAACGATACTGGGCCTGCTGGCCGAAACCCCCATCCACCCCGGAAGCGGCCGCAGCATGGGGGTCGTCGACCTGCCCGTGGCCCGCGAGGCGGCGACCGACTATCCGGTGCTCGTCGGCTCCGGCCTCAAGGGCGCGCTGCGCGACAAGGCCGGGAGGGCGGCGCTGGACACCCATCGCCATTTCGGCAGGCCCGACCATGCGGGCGAGCTTCTGGTCTCCGACGGGCGACTGCTGTTGCTGCCGGTGCGCAGCCTGACCGGACGCTATCGCTGGACGACCTGCCCGCACCTGATCGAACGCTTCGGCCGCGACCTTGCCCGCGCCGGCTTCGCGGCGCAACCGCAGGTTCCGGCAGTAGAACGCGATGCGGTGCTGGCGGGCGGCAGCAAGACGCTGTTTCTGGAAGAGCGGCAGTTCAGCATTGCCGGTGCGCCGCCGGCCGATCTTTTGGATGCCATCGGGCCGCTGCTGCGCCATCGGGAGACTCAGGCCCGCCTCGCCGCGCAGGTCGCCATCCTGCGTGACGACGATTTCGCCTGGTTCGCGCGCTACGGCCTCGCCATCCAGGCGCGCAACGTTCTCGACGACGGCACCAAGCAGAGCAGAGATCTGTGGTACGAGGAATCGCTCCCGCCGGATACGGTCATGTACGCCCTGGTCGCGGCGCGCGGCGAGTACGACGCGGGCGAGGCGCTCCGCGGGCTGTTCCCGGAAAACGACCCGTATCTGCAGGCCGGCGGCAACGAGACGGTAGGGCAGGGCTGGTTCGCCGTGCGCGTCCACGGCAGCGGCGAAGAGGGCACTCAATGAGAAACCTTGAACAGCAGCGCGCCGCCTGCGCCCTCGAACGGGTCGCTGCGCTCGAAAACAAGTCCGACGAATTCAAGAAACGGTATCGCGCCTATGTGGACCGCCTCGGCCCCGCCATCATAATGAACGGTCTGGGGCAGGCGCTTGCGACCGAACGCGCCGCTGCGGGTTCAGACCCGAAGAATGACCGTCAAGCTGCGCACAAGACGCTCTATGACAATCTGCAGCGCTGGCTCTGCCGGAACGGCGGCGTCTACCTGCCCGGCGACCTGCTGAAGGCGATCGTGCAGTGCGACCAGCCAGACTATCTCCGCGCCCAGGCCGAGGCTCTGGCATGGCTCGAATGGCACAAGAAATGTTGCCGTGCGGCGTTGCCGTCCGCCCAAGGAGGAGGCGAATGAGCCGCCCGCTCTACAACGATGCGCATTCGGACCCAAAAGCCTGCCCCGACGGTGCACATGCCGGCCTCTGGTTCGACAAGTTTTGCAACACCTGGGGAGACGACGACGATAACTGGGCCATGTCGGCGGAAAAGAAGCTTTGCTGGATCAAATCCGTCGCCGGGAAGCCGGTCGGCGACCGGACGCACATTGGCGAAAATGCCCGGCGGCAGGCGCGCATGGTCGCAAGCCTGGGCGGCTGCTTCGCGGTGTTCGCGGCGGAATCGCGCTTCGTGACCGGACTGGGCCGCAGCCATCCGGTCGAGAACGGCTTCGCCTGGCACCCCGTGCTGGGGACGCCGTATCTGCCGGGCAGTTCGGTCAAGGGCCTGCTCCGGGCGTGGGTGAAGCGGGACGCCGAACCGTGCCCCGATCCCGAAATGCGGGATCGTGTGTTCGGGAAGCGCGATCGGGCGGGCAGCGTCTGTTTCCTCGATGCCGTTCCCATCTGCCCGGTGCGGCTGGCCGCAGATGTCATGACCCCGCACCATGCCGGCTGGACCATCGACAAGCCGCCGGGCGATTGGCGCTCCCCCACCCCGATTCCCTTTCTCGTCACGGCGGAAGAGGCGCCGTTTCTCTTCGGCTTCGCGCCGCGCGCGCCCCTGGACGACGACGATCTCGGCACCGTCTTCGGATGGCTGTGCGAGGCCCTCGAATGGGCCGGCGGCGGCGCGAAAACGGCGGTCGGCTACGGCCGGTTCCGCCATGACGAGGGGCGGACCCGCGATCTGGCGCAGGCACTGGAAGACGAGGAGCGCGCACACCGCGAAGCGCAGGAGCGTCGGCGGCTCGAAGAGACTCCCGAAGAACGCTGGTATGTGGAGGTCGAGGGCCGATCGGAAGCCGAGGTCCTCGAACTGGTACGGATCCATCTCGAAAAGGAACGCCTCACCGATCCCGACGAACGCCGGGCCTTCGCGCACACCGTCTCGACGCTGCATCCGGATTGGGTCAAGGGTTGGCGCCGTGGAGACCGCAACGACCGAGGTACCAATATCGGGCGCAAGAAACTGAAGGAGCGCGCACGTCTCCTCGACGAGGCACACTCGGAGAGCGGTTCGCATTGAAGCGACGAAATCATGTTGCGAACTATACGGAAAGTCATCGTTGGCGCCCGACATCCGCGATCTTTCAACCGGACATGATCGAATCTGTGTTCATGAGGCCGCACGTTGTGGCCCATGAGGATCGGCTTTCGACGCCGAGCGCGCTGTCGCGCGGGCTGAACCCGCTGCCACAGGCGTCGCAATGATATCAGGCCCACTCCGGGGTCAGCGGCCCAAGGGCCGTCGTGCCGGCCTTATCCCGCGGCCCGGCACGGTGCGCGTCGGCGCGCAAGCGCAGGGCAGCCGCCGCTCCGCGCCGCCCGAGAGGTCGGCGTTCAGCCGGTCGATGTTGGCCGCGACCTCCGTCCCGATCGCCGCCGTGAAGACCCCCTTTTTTGGGCTCCGAAGCCCGCTTCTCCTGGCGCCTGGCCTCGGCTAGGGACTCACTGGCCGCCACAAAGGCCGATACCACGCCCCGGAAGCGCCGGTGCTCGTCCAGAAGACCCCGGACCTCCTCGACCTCGTCCCGGCGCAACCGCGTCGACGAGATCTTGCCGTCGATCGATCTGGTCAGGATGGTTCCGGGATGGCGCGCCGCGTCATCCTCGGCGCAGCGGCAGTTCGGCTTGCCGCAGCGGGTGAGGTTTTCCTGCAGAGACCCCGGACGCATGTCGCCGATCGTCTGGAATTCCTCCCTGGCCCGGTCGCGGGCCTCGATGAGCTTTTCGATGTCTACCATGTGAACCGTCCTCCTTCACGATCGTGGGACAGGGACCGCGCCCCGCTATCTAGTCTAAGTAGATTATACCAGATAAGCGAACAAAACATCGCCACTTCGCCATTCTCAAAAAACCGAACAATATATTGTCGTGCACCCTCTCGGGCGGCACCGGTTGCCTTCCCGGAACGCTTCTGGCATCTTGCGCGCCATCTTGGCTGGCTCCTTCGGCGCAATCCACGCCCTTTTCCCTGCCGGAGCCCGAAGACCCTTCACACGAGGAACTCGATCATGGAAACAGGATACTGGATCGTCATTGCCTGCGGCATCCTCGCCGTGCTCTACGGCCTGTACGCAAGCCGCTCCGTGCTGGCGGCATCGGCCGGCAATGACAGGATGCAGGAAATCGCCGGCGCCGTTCAGGAAGGCGCGGCGGCCTATCTCAATCGGCAGTACATGACGATCGGCGCCGTCGGAATCGCCGTCGGGATCATTCTCGGCCTGCTGCTCGGAATATATTCCGCCATCGGCTTCTTCATCGGCGCGATACTCTCCGGTGCCGCCGGCTATATCGGAATGAATATTTCGGTACGCGCCAACGTGCGGACCGCCGACGCGGCCCGGACTGGGGGCCTTGGCCCGGCGCTTGCCATCGCCTTCAAGTCAGGCGCAGTCACCGGGATGCTGGTGGTCGGGCTCGGACTCCTCGGCGTCAGCATCTACTACATCATTCTGCGCGGTGTCTTCGACCCCGCGTCAGCGAGCGGACTTTGGCACATTCTCGAAGGCCTCGTTGCTCTCGGCTTCGGGGCCTCGCTGATTTCGATCTTCGCTCGTCTCGGCGGCGGCATCTTCACCAAGGGTGCCGATGTCGGCGCCGATGTCGTCGGCAAGATCGAAGCCGGAATTCCCGAGGATGACCCGCGCAACGCGGCCGTCATCGCCGACAATGTCGGTGACAATGTCGGCGATTGTGCAGGCATGGCCGCGGATCTGTTCGAAACCTATGCCGTCACCGTGGTCGCGACGATGCTCGTCGGCGCTGTATTCTTCTCCGGCGAACTCCGCGAAACCATGCTTCTCCTGCCGTTGCTGATCGGCGCGGTCTGCATCGTGGGATCGGTCATCGGCACCTTTTTCGTCCGCCTGGGCGCCAGCAACAACATCATGGCAGCACTCTACAAGGGCTTCATCGCCTCTGCAGTCATCTCTGCGGTGCTGATCGCGCTGGTCATCTACTGGGTCTTCGGCAGCTACACCGCCGAGATTGCAATCGGCGACGAGACGATACAGCCTCGTCACCTGCTCTATTGCGGACTGGTCGGGCTCGGCGTAACCGGCCTGATCGTGTGGATCACGGAATACTATACCGGCACCCAGTACCGTCCCGTCCGGAGCGTCGCCAAGGCCTCGGAAACTGGCCATGCCACCAATGTCATCCAGGGACTCGCGGTCTCGATGGAAGCGACCGCGCTCCCGGTCATCGTCATCGCTGCCGGAATCCTGATTGCCTATTTTGCCGCCGGCCTTTACGGGCTCGCGATCGCAGCGACCACGATGCTCGCGCTCGCCGGCATGGTCGTCGCCCTCGACGCCTACGGGCCGGTGACTGACAACGCGGGCGGCATAGCAGAGATGGCGGAACTGCCGGAAGAGGTGCGCAACAATACCGACGCTCTCGATGCTGTCGGCAACACCACCAAGGCGGTTACCAAGGGCTACGCCATCGGCTCTGCGGGCCTCGCCGCTCTGGTGCTGTTCGCAGCCTATACCGAGGAAATCAAGATTCGCCTGCCCGAAATCGCCTCGACCGTCCAGTTCCAGCTCCAGGACCCCTATGTCGTGATCGGCCTCTTCATCGGCGGTCTCCTTCCCTACCTGTTCGGCTCGCTCAGCATGATGGCCGTCGGCCGCTCTGCCGCCGCCGTGGTGGTCGAGGTGCGCCGCCAGTTCCGGGAGATCACGGGAATCATGGAGGGTGAGGCGCGACCGGAATACGGCCGGGCCGTCGACCTGCTCACCAAGGCCGCGATCAAGGAAATGATCGTGCCTTCGCTGCTGCCGGTGCTTGCCCCGGTCGTCGTCTATATCGTGATCTATCTGATCGGCGGCGCGGCAGCCGCCCTGACCACGCTCGGCGCCCTGATGCTTGGCACCATCGTGACCGGCCTGTTCGTGGCACTGTCGATGACTTCGGGGGGGGGCGCCTGGGACAACGCCAAGAAATTCATCGAGGACGGCAACCACGGCGGCAAGGGTTCGGACGCCCATGCCGCCTCGGTGACGGGCGACACCGTCGGCGATCCCTACAAGGATACTGCCGGGCCCGCCGTCAATCCGATGATCAAGATCATCAACATCGTGGCGCTGCTGCTGCTTGCGGTCGTGGGTTCCGCTTAGGTGCCGGTTCGGAGCGCATCGGAAACCTTGGACGACGCGCGCGGTCAGCGCCCCTCGACGCCGCCGAATCGTCCAAGGTTGCCGATAAGCTGCTGCAGAAGGCTGAAGCTCCGGCCACGGGTTTCGGTCTCACGAGCGATCACGGCAACATCGCGCCCGTCGTCCTTGTCGAGGTGGTCGATCTCGCTGACCACATCGTCATCGTTGAAGCGGATCACGAGCAGATCACGCTTCACGAGTTCAGGATCGAAGAACATGAACTTCTCGACGGTCGATCCGAGGTAGTACCACGAATTCCTGTCGAACGTGGCTACCGCAGCCGGCGTGCCGAGGCGATTCAAGACCTGGGCCCGGGTGGTCGATCCAACCTCGATCGATGCAACCTCCTTGGACTTCGGAACGTTACCGTGTTCGTTCAGATTGCCGGCACAGCCGGCACAGCCGATCAGGAGCACAGCGGCCAGCAAAGCAGCGGGGCGGAATCTCGTCTGCCGCGCACCGGCCGCATGCGGTTGACCAATTTCATCCATGGACTTACCTCTGCTACCGTGCTGAGCCGCAACGGCCATTCTCGACATTAACTGGCCTGCTGCCCGCCTGCTGTCAATACCGTTCCGGATCCGCCGACCATGCCGCTCCAGTCCGTGTTCAAGCGCAACCGACCCGTCGAACCGGCACGCAGGATCTATGCCGTCATCGTGCGCCAGGCACGATGCGAACCCTTCTACCGCGATTTCGGCATTCCGGACACCGTCGACGGGCGGTTCGAGATGATCGTGCTGCACGCGTTCCTGGTGCTGCGGCGCCTGAAAACCGACGGCGGCGCAACCGATTCGCTCGGACAGGAACTATTCGACGTAATGTTCGACGACATGGACGTCAATCTTCGGGAAATGGGCGCCGGCGACATGGGCGTCGGAAAGCGGGTGCGGAAGATGGTACAGGCATTCTATGGCCGTCTTGCAGCCTATGACGATGCTCTCGATCGGGAAGACGACGGCCTTGCGGAAGCGCTGGTGCGCAACCTCTACGGCACCGTCGCGACGCCACCCGACGACGGTGTCGAGATGCTGGCCGAATATGTCCGCCGCCAGGCACAACATATCGAAGCCGTCGAAACGGAACTGGTGCGAAGCGGCGACTTTGCATTCGCGGAAGTACTGCCATGACGTCCACGCCACAGCCCGAATTCTCCCACGTGGTCGATCTGGCAGAACTGCCGCGCGACGGCGGAACGTGGGAGCTGTCGGCGACCCACGGGGAGCGGGCCGCGATAGCCGAACGCCTCGGCCTGCTTGCGCTCGACCGGCTTGACGCACACATCCGGCTTTCGTGGATCATTCATCCCCGTACCCTCCATGCAACCGGTCAGTTTCGTGCCCGGATCCTGCAGTCCTGCGTGGTCACGCTAGAACCGGTGTCGGCCGATCTCGAAACAGCTTTCGACATCCTGTTCACGCGTGACGCCAAGCCCGCGGAACCGGGCTGGGACGCGGCCGAACCGCTGGCTACCGATCTGCTCGACATCGGCAATCTGGTGGCAGAAGAACTCTCCCTGAATCTGGATCCCTATCCACGGTCGTCCGACATCGACCCGGCCTCGCTTGGGCTCGGACCGGGCATAACCCTGTCCACGGACGAGGGCCACGACATGTCGGAGCCTGTGCGCAACAATCCGTTTGGAGCGCTGGATAAAATGAAGGGAAAAAGCTAAAATAGCCTGCAGGCGATTATCCCGAACCGTGATTTCGCCTACCAATCCCCCGTCACGACACCCAGACCGTCGAGATCACACAGCCATGGCCGTACCCAAGAAAAAAGTCTCAAAATCCAGACGAAACATGCGACGGGCGCATGACGCGCTGAAGCCAAGCGCATACGTCGAGTGCCCCGAGTGCGGCGAAATCAAGCGCCCGCACCATATCTGCCCATCCTGCGGCTTCTACGACAAACGGGAAGTGATTGCCAATGCCGGCGACTGAGCCGGCAGCCAGGAGCTGAGCCCGTGGCTTCCCGCGACCTGACCATTGCCGTAGACGCGATGGGCGGCGACGACGCGCCGCGGATGGTCGTTCGTGGCGCCGACATGGCGCGCCGCCGATTCCCGGACATGCGGTTCCTGATGTTTGGCGACGAGAACCGTATCCGACCCCTTCTCAAGCGGCGGCGAAAACTGACCGACATAACCGACATCACCCACACCGGAGATATCATCGAGGGCGGGATGTCGGTTTCCGAGGCACTACGCAAGGGCCGCGGCTCCAGCATGCAGTTGGCCATCAACGCGGTACGCGAAGGACGCGCAGCCGGAGTCGTCTCGGCCGGCAATACCGGCGCCCTCATGGCCATGGCGAAGCTGACCCTGCGCACATTGCCGGGCATTGACCGGCCGGCGATCGCCGGTATCTTTCCGACCATGCGCGGTGAAACGGTCATGCTCGACCTCGGCGCCAATCTCGAGTGCCAGACCAGGAACCTCGTACAGTTCTGCATCATGGGCGACATCTTTGCCCGCACGGTGCTCGGCAACGTCAGCCCGTCCTGCGGGCTTCTGAATGTCGGTTCCGAGGAGATGAAGGGTCATGCGGAGATCCGGGAAGCTGCGTCCCACCTCAGAGAACTGTCCGGCTCGCTCAATTTCTACGGCTTCATCGAAGGCAATGACATCGCGGCCGGCACCACAGACGTCGTCATTTCGGACGGTTTTTCCGGCAACATCGCCCTCAAGGCCATCGAAGGCACCTCACATCTCGTCACGCGCTTTCTCGGCGAAGCATTCCGGAGTTCGATCATGTCGCGGCTCGGCTACGTTCTCCTCCGCCGCGGCCTGAAAAAAATGCGCGCGCGCATCGATCCGCGCCGCTACAACGGCGCCATATTCCTCGGCCTCACCGGGATCGCCGTGAAGAGCCATGGCGGTACTGATGCATTCGGCTTCTCCAACGCAATCGGCGTCGCCGCCGATATGGCGGCGCAGGACGTCAATGGGAAGATCACCGACGGCCTCAAGTCGTTCGGACACTACCAACCGGGCCCCGTGGCCGCGGAAGCTGTCGCCTCCTGATGACGCGTCGCTCGGTCATCGCCGGCTGCGGCGCCTACCTGCCAGCCCGGATCGTCACGAATCACGAGCTGGCGCAACGCGTCGACACATCGCACGAATGGATCGTGCAGCGAACCGGCATCCATCAACGCCACGTAGCCGACGACGGAGAGAAGACCTCGGATCTCGCGGTTGCCGCGGCGCACGACGCCATCGAGTCATCCGGCTTGTCGGCAGCGGACATCGATCTGGTAATCCTCGCGACAGCGACGCCCGACCATACTTTCCCCTCGACCGCGACCATGGTTCAGGCATCACTAGGCATAACGCGGGGCGCAGCTTTTGACGTGCATGCGGTGTGTTCGGGCTTCATCTATGCCCTGAATGTTGCCGACAATTTCGTGCGCCTTGGCCAGGCCGACAATGTCCTTGTCATCGGCGCCGAGACCTTTTCCCGCATTCTCGACTGGGAGGACCGTTCGACCTGCGTCCTGTTCGGAGACGGGGCCGGGGCGCTCGTGCTGAGCGCCGCTACGGGTGCCGGAAACAGCGCGGATCGCGGCGTTCTGGCAACCTGCCTGCATTCCGACGGCCGCCATCATGACCTGCTGTTCGTCGACGGCGGCCCATCTTCGAGCCGCACCGTTGGCCATGTGCGCATGGAAGGACGCGAAGTCTTCAAGCATGCGGTCAAGAATCTCTCCAGTGTCATCGGTGAGGTACTCGAGGCGGCACAGCTCGACAGAAGCGAGGTGGACTGGCTGGTTCCGCACCAGGCCAATCGCCGCATAATTGCAACCACCGCCAAGAAGCTGGAACTGCCGGATGACAAGATCGTCATGACCATAGACAGGCACGGCAACACCTCGGCAGCGTCCGTACCCCTGGCGCTGAATGACGCCGTGCGCGACGGCCGGATTACCACCGGCAATGTCGTTGTTCTCGAGGCCATGGGCGGCGGTCTGACCTGGGGCGCCAGCGCCATCCGCTGGTAGCGCAGAGACAATGCCGGCTATCGCCTTTTCGCTGAAGCCACCCTGCCACGCGGATACAATTCACCGCCGGGCACCGGCGTTCCTTGCCACATGTGCGCGGCAACCGGTTTGACCGTTTTTCGGATCGCCGATAGGATTCAAAAAAAGCTGGGAGATAGTAGATGGCGCGACCTAACGTCACACGAGCATTCCTCACCGCGAGGGTTCACCAGAAGTTGGGGCTGTCGCGAAGGGCGTCGGCCCAGCTGGTCAATGATGTGCTCCAAGAGGTTGCGCAGACGCTCGTCGACGGTGGCAGCGTGAAGATTTCCAAGTTCGGAAGCTTCACGCTGCACCAGAAGCGCGAGCGCATCGGCCGCAATCCCAAGACGGGAGTGGATGCACGGATCAGCGCCCGCAAGGTTCTCGTGTTCCGGGCCTCGAGGACATTCAAGCACGAGGTCGAGCGTCAGCTCGCTAAATGGAATGACGATGGATCGGGCCGGGACCCGGAGCCCGGTATGCGGGATCCCGTCTAGCCGGATTTCGGAAACATGACCGACGACGCTTTGCAGCAGGACGACACCAGGTCGCACGGGAAGTCGGCGACGGCGTTCCGGACCATCGGCGAGGCCGCAACGGAACTTGGCGTGCCGCAACACGTGCTGCGTTTCTGGGAGACCAGGTTCTCACAGATCAGACCGCTGAAACGGATCGGCGGCCGGAGGTACTATCGCCCCGCCGATCTGCAGTTGCTGCGCGGCATCCGGGAACTGCTGTACACCGACGGCTATACGATTAAAGGCGTGCAAAAGCTCCTGCGCACCGCCGGCACGAAGGCGGTCGTGCTCGACAGGGGATCGGCTGGCGGCCAACCGGCGACGCTCACGGCCGATGCCGGACCGGACGGCTCGGCCTCCGGACCAACACCGGCCGGACAGCTGTCCGAAGAGACGCAGCAGGCCCTTCGGTCCATCCGTTCGGAACTTGAGGATCTCCGCGATCTGATCGCGAATCCGCATCGCGGGTCTTGAACAACGCCACTGTCGCGTCTATTCTCGCCATGAGTCGCATAGGTCGGAGCGTGGCGCAGTCTGGTAGCGCACTTGACTGGGGGTCAAGGGGTCGCTGGTTCGAATCCAGTCGCTCCGACCATTCGCGGAGTGAGGCGGGCATCTCCGCCACGCGCCGGCTCCGGATCAGTTCGGTTTCAGCGTTTCGAGAAGCTGGCCGAAATCCGGGACCTGCGCATCAGGCGCAACTTCGCGAAACGCCGCAAAGAAATCGGCTGGATCGCTCGCCACGACAGGCCTCCCGCTCTGCTCTTCGATCGCGCATACTGCGTCTGCAGCTGGCCATTGCGGACACGGCATATACAGCCCGTCGGCGTCGCCGGCCCGTTCCAGCACGCGCAAACCGAATTCCGCGATCGCCCGGGGCTCGGTGTCCTGCAACTCCCGGAACGGCACGTCCATGGTCTCGCATGCTGCCACCGAGAATCCCCCACCCTCAAGATAACGTGAGACATTATCGTTGATTTCGCGGGGATAGGGAGAGGCAACGGCGACGCGCTCGATGCCGAGATGTTCCATCGCCGCCACCGCCGACGAAATCGATGTCGTTGCCCGGACGCCGGTACCTTCCTCGATCAGCCCGATGATCTCGGCGCCGTAGCCCGGCCCGCGGCTCACCGCAAGCGGGGTTCCGAAGTGGATAATGAAGTCCACCGCCCGGGCGGCAAGGTAGTCGGCCGCCTGCGAAAGCGAGGCCAACGCGCGATCGAAATGCTCCGTGTCCCAAAAATCGATGTTGGAAGTTATGCCGACAAATCCGATATCGGCTGGTGCCATCCGATAGTAGTCGTAGGTCACGACCTCCATGACCGTCGGGCTGATGCCGCCGATGCGCTTGCGCCACAGGGACATGATGCTCTCCTCGCGCTCTCGGCACCGGCCGCTATCGGGGTCAGTGCGCGGGCTCCGCAACCCGCTCGCGCGTGTACACGTCGTTCCACTGCCGGAATGAATGTTCCCAGCTGTAGGGCATGAAATCGGCTGTCGGCGCAAGATCGACCGGTTCCCCACCAAGATAGACATGGGTAATGTTGTCCGATCGCAGGAGGCTCGATATGTCCTCCATCGGATCCTCGGCAACCACGGTCAGGTCCGCAAAGGCGCCAGGAACGACACGGCCAACGGCGTTGCCTTCCCTGAGCAGACCGGAATTCACGCTGGTGGTCGCCCGTAGCGCCTCAGCTTCGGTGAAGCCGAGATATTGGACCATGATCTCAAGCTCGCGGGCGTGCCACTCGCCGTACGGCGTCACCGCGAATCCGCTGTCGGTACCCACCATGAAGGGAACACCGGCCTTGCGCGCCTTGACCAGCATCTCGCTCGCGACTTCGACATCCTTGCGGTTCATGTTCGGACGCCAACGGTGGCAGGGATCGCTCGGACGGGTGAACTCCACGGTGTTGACGAGAAAGGTCAATGCCGGAGACAGAACGCAACCGTTGCGGACGACTTCCTCAAGCCCCTCATCATCCATCTCGAATGCATGGAAGATGACATCAACGCCAGCCCGCGCGGAATAAAGCACCGCCTCGCGACCACGCGAATGGGTGATCGTCTTGACGCCGAGCCGATGGCACTCCTCAACCATCGCGCTCAATTCCGTCTGCGAGAAGCAGGATATCAATTCGCCATCGCCGTTGCGCTGCAATCCGTCGACGGTAAACTTTATGAAATCCATGCGGTCCTTGACCTGGGTGCGGATCTCCTCGATCGCCTCGTCAAGGTTTCGGACAAGGACGCCCACCGAACTTTCGGGGACGCCGATCCAGACCGGGTACCAGTCGCCGAGGCCCTGGCGCCCGGTCACCTGCCTTCCGGCACAAGTAATGCGGGGCCCGGTGAACATCCCGCAATTGATCGCATCGCGGACGGACGCCGCAACTCGGTTGGTCGACGCCGGGTCGGCGAGCGAGGTGTATCCGGCCCTGAGAACCGTTCCGGCCGCATGCATGGCGCGCAGCGCGCGAAATTCCGGCGGAGCGAACATGTCGACATCTTCATTCGCCTGTGCGTTGCCATAGCTCAGGTGAACATGAATATCGATCAGTCCCGGCAATACCCACGCTCCGCCATGGTCCAACACCTCGTCACCGTCGGCTACCGCAGGCGCTTCCGATGTCGGACCGACAAAAGCGATGACGTCGTCTTCGACGACAACCGTCTGATCGGGTTTCATCCTGTCACCCAACCCGTCAAACAGATTCCCGCATCTGAAATACTTGCGCATGGCGTCTGTCCCTCCGGTTCATCTGTCGCGGATGGTTGCACCAGGACCGAGCCAGCGCCCGTAACAGCGCTCCCGGCGGCCTGTAGCTCCTTCACAGCAGCCTATCACACCATGGCCGGGCTCGGGAGTCGAACAAAGACATGATCCGGTGGCCGCGCGAGCGCGGCCGACGAGCTGCATCGTGCCGATCGCCGAGATCCGACCCGGGCTTGAAGGCAGATCCGCGCGACAGCTCCGGTCAGGATTAGGAGGCCTCCCTTCAGGCTCCGGTTTTCGGGGTCCTTTGCCCGTCCTGCCAGCACCCGACCGCAGTCCGAAAGGGTTGGGCTTCCGATTCCGACATCGCCACGGCAAAAAACACTGTCGGACACGAATTAGTTTCGTTTATAAGAAAAATCAAATAACATATTGTTTTTATATTTTAAAATAAAATATTCTTGGCGGAAAAACGCACTGGTCAGATGCCGTCGCAAGACTTCCCGCACTGCACCATCCGGAGAAGTCGACCATTCGTCCGACAACATCGCAACATCCGATACATGCCGCGCTTCCGAGACCATCCAGTTTGTTTTCGGAAGGCTGTGGCGCGGTCAACTTCGTGCAGGTTCGTCGACCAGCCTGTCCTCTCGACTCCGGCGAAAGAACTCCGCCCTCATGCGGTCGAGGGTGGCCAGCGCCCCGACATCAACCTCGTCGCTGACGGGCGCTGGCTCATGTTCCCAGTACCCGAAACGGTCAACGCCACGAACCAGCGACGCTGTGGGCCGGCTCGCCCCTTCGTTGTATCCGATTCGCCGGACATCGGGGGAGATATAGTGCATCGAGAGGCCTATCCGGCGGTGATCCGAATTGTTGGGATCGGATCCATGGACGATGCCTTCGTGATGCAAGGAAAATTCACCGGCGTCGAGAATCATCGGAACTGCACGGTCAAGCTTCAGACCCTTGATGGTCTGCCCGCGTACAAGGAGATTGTTCTCGTCAGGCTCGTTGACGAATTCGTAGGTCTCTCCGCTGCGATGGGTCCCCGGAAGAACCCGGACGCATCCCGATTCCAACGTACTGGGCGTAAACGCAAGCCAGGCGGTGCAGGTTTCGGACGGCTCGAGGCCGTAATAGAACTTGTCCTGATGCCATGACACGAAACGGGGATCGCGGGCATTCTTCTGGAAAAACGCCGTCCCCCAACACAGGATGTCAGGGCCAATGACATCCTCGACCGCATCGAGGATGCGCGGCTGGCGCATGATATCGTTCAGCCACCTGAAGGGCAGGTGCGCCTTGAACGCCAGTCTCTGCTGGGCTTCACAGCCATATTCGGCTTCGAACGCTTCGACCTTCGCGGTCGCGGCAGATGCTTCATCGGGTGTCAGCGCGCGTACAGGAAACACAAAACCCCTGGAGTGGTAGTCTTCGACCTGCCGGTTACTGAGAATACGCGGCATTACTTGTCCTCTCGCCCGCTGGAAAACACCTCCCGGCCGCGATCCCTACTTGCCCGCTCACGCCGTCAAAGCCTGTCCCCGGATGGTGTATCTCCGAAGCATTCTGGTCTGCTCGGGCGGAAAATCCGTTCGGGCATGCATGGTGCACCAGTTGTCCCACATCACGAGGTCGCCCTTCGTCCATTTGTGCTCGTAGATGACGTCGGCGGACCTCACATGGGCCATCAGCGCATCACGGATCCCGTGGCTTTCCTCCTCGCTGTAGCCGTCGATCAGGGCCGTCATCAACTCATTGACATAGAGTGCCCGCCGGCCGCTTCTCGGGTGAGTTACTACTGCCGGCTGCCAGCAATGATCATGGCGCCCGATGTTGTCCTCAAGTTCGACGCGCTCCGTAGGATGATACTTGTACATGTGAAGAACTCGGTGCCCGTCTATCGAACTTCTCAGATCTGCGGGCAGGGTGTCGAGAGCCTCGCACATGTTGGCGAACAGCGTATGGCCGCCGGTGTCCGTGACCACCATCGCGTACAGCATGGTGCCCCAGTCCGGTACGGGCACATAGCACTTGTCGTGGTGGAAATACATTTCACCATCAGGCAAGGAGCCGATGGGAACCCCGTCCCTGCGCACGTTCGTGACGAGCATCTCATGCTCGACGCCAGCACCCTCGGGCCGGTCATCCGCCTTGCGCGACCGTTCGCCGAGTGGCCCGAAATTCTCGCAGAACCGCCGCTGCGTCTCCGGCGACAGCTCCTGGCCGCGGAACAGCAGAACCATGTGTTCAAGCCAGGCCTCGATCAGGGCATCGCGCGTTGCCGGATCCAGCGGTTGCGCGAGATCGAGGCCGCGTATTTCCGCACCAAGCGATCTGTGCAGCTTGTGGAGCGTGAAGCCGATCATGGGAAGATGCTAACTGCTGGCCACGGAACGATCAAGCTCGACAGCGGGTTCGCTACTTTCCGACCACGCTTCGGATTCCGGAGATCACGAGGCAGGAAAGCGGAGAAATGACGGAACCGTCGGACAACACCAGAGTGAAAAACCGCACGTGCCGGCATACTCCGGCCCGTTCCTGTCTCGTTCGCCAACCAGCACCCGCCTGCTGGGATACCGGTTGTTTCTGCCGGCAGACCGCGACCGAATCCGGATTCGCCGGTGCGTAGACTTTCTGCCGCCTGCAAACCGCCGAACGACCTCGAGGATCGCAGCCGCGGCGCACGGAAGCTCTAGCGAACAGGAACCATATGTCCGCTCTCGAAAGCCCGGTTGCTCGTGACGGCATCCGACGTGTATGGTTTCTACCGATCGGCGAACAGCTCTCTTGCACACACTGAGAGCCGCAGCTCTTTCGCCGACGTTGGAGCTTCGTGATTACACTACGTCTGGTTCCGGTAGCGAACCGGAGGTAAGTGCATGCGCCGTTGCTCTCCGAAACAGTTGCTTGAGAGGAAATTCGATGCCGGATTCGAGATTCGACGATGTCCAAGCCTGCGTGTTCGACGCGTACGGCACCCTGTTCGACATCCATTCGCCTGCCGAACAGGCAAGGGACGAACTCGACGACAAGACCCGGGAACTGTCGGTAATCTGGCGCGAGCGTCAACTTCAATACACCTGGTTGCACAGCCTCATGGGACGACACGCCGATTTCTGGCGGATAACGGGCAATGCGCTCGACTACGCCATGAAGCGTGTCGGCCTCACCGACCCTGCCCTGCGGAGCCGACTCATGGAACTCTACCTTCAGCTGTCTTCCTTTCCGGAAGTCGCCGACACCCTCACCCGCATCAAGGAGTCGGGCAGGAAGACGGCGATCCTTTCAAACGGGGATGTCTCGATGCTGATCAGCGCCGCCAAGAGCGCAGGCATATACGGGCTGCTCGATGAAATTCTCTCGGTTCAGAGCGTGGGCATCTTCAAGCCCCACCCATCGGTCTATCAGCTCGCAACCGATCGGTTGAAGGTGCCAGCCAGCCAGATCGCCTTCCAGTCCTCGAACGCGTGGGATGTGCATGGTGCCGCCTCGTTCGGCTTTCTCAGTGTCTGGGTCAATCGCGGAGGGCAACCGCCCGAGCACCTGCCAGCGGAACCGCAAGCCGAAATAACGACGCTGGCCGAATTGCCGGAATTGCTCGGGCTCTGAGCGCCGTCCCGCACACCATCTCGCGCGGAAGCGGTAAACAGATGCCGACGATCGACGATATCCGGGATGCCGCTAGACGCTTGCGGGATGTCGCCTGTGTCACGCCGCTTCTCGAGAGCGCAGCGATCAACGCGCAGACCGGGGGGCGCGTCCTCCTGAAGTGCGAGATGTTCCAGCCTATGGGCGCGTTCAAGATCAGGGGTGCCTGGAACCGCATTTCGCGCCTTCCCGACCGTGAACGCGCGCGCGGGATCGTTA
This sequence comes from Alphaproteobacteria bacterium, assembly GCA_964291215.2. Classification (GTDB taxonomy): domain Bacteria; phylum Pseudomonadota; class Alphaproteobacteria; order MPNO01; family UBA830; genus JAJEBT01. Next base: position 613,983 of record OZ219790.1, read on the forward strand.
CCCATTCCTCTGGCAATCATGCGCAGGCCGCAGCCATGGCCGCACAGAAGCTGGGCATCGACGCGACAATCATCATGCCGTCCGACGCGCCGGACATCAAGATCGAGCGCACCCGCTCATTCGGCGCGAATATCGTGACCTGCGGCCGCGAGGGTGGCACCCGCGAACAGGTTGCCGCCGAAATCGTGGACCGCACTGGGGCGGTACTGATCCACCCCTACGATCATCCTGATGTCGTTGCCGGCCAAGGCACCGTAGGTCTTGAAGTCGTCGCACAATGCCGGGAGCTGGATATCGATGTCGATATCGCGGTCGTGCCCTGCTCAGGCGGCGGCCTGATCGCCGGAACTGCCCTCGCCCTGCATGCGTCTTGGCCCGACGCAGAGATTCATGCAGCGGAGCCGGACGGATTCGATGACACCCGGCGCTCGCTCCTCTCGGGCAGGCGCGAAACGAATGCGACCGGCGCGACATCGATCTGCGATGCGCTGCTGGTGTCGACTCCAGGCGAATTCACGTTCGAAATAAATCGCAAGCATCTCGCCGGTGCCGCGTCGGTTTCCGACAACGAGGTCAGGGCAGCGATGAAGACCGCGTTCTCGGATGCGCGCCTCGTGACCGAACCGGGCGGGGCCACCGGTCTCGCGACCGTCCTCGCCGGCAAGATCGACGTCGCCGGCAAAACGGCCTGCGTGATTCTCTCCGGCGGCAACGTCGATCCAGACCTGTTTGCCGACATCATTTCGGATCCGGGGTCCGTAAACCGGGGGCTCGCCTGACCGGCGGCCGCGCTGGAACACGCGAGCACTGGCGCGGATCAGCAGGCCGGCGCAAGCGGTTTTGTCGAAAAAAGTGCTGATGCTATAGTGGGACCGGAAAGATGAAACTTGCTGCCGTCAGTCATGCGGCAGCAATCCGGGGTGGCAGCCGAGGAGGATCGACAGTGGCGGAGCTTTATGTCGGGCGAACAGACGAATTCGGTGACCGCGACCGAAAAATCATCGCGCAAGGTGATCTTGAGATCGGCGTCTTTCATGTCGACGGTGAATTCTATGCCTACGAGAACAATTGCGCCCATCAGGGCGGGCCGGCGTGCCAAGGCAAGATCATCAACCGCGTCGAGGAGATCATTCACGAAACCGAGAAGACGGCCCACGGGCTCAAGTTCTCGGAGACGGATGTCCATATCGTCTGCCCGTGGCACGGCTTCGAATACAACGTAAAGACCGGCCGCCATCCCGGCAGCAAGAACGTACGGCTCCGGCCGTTCAAGGTATCGGTCAAGGACGGAGAGGTGTATGTCGCCATCTGAAGCCGACCTTGCAGCACTTGACGCAGCGGCGTCGAAGGCATTGGAGATAGCGGAACAGGCCCTCGATAGCGGCGACACGGCTGCAATTTCCGACGAGGCCGTGCAGCGGCTGTTGACTGCGGGGACTCGCCTTTTCGCCAACAAGGTCGAGATGGAGGAACGGTTCTTCTCTCCCTACACCGGACCGCAGGATGTCACGGCGACGGACGTGGTCATGACATGTTCTGACATGCTGCGCGCCGTCAACCTCTCGACTTTCGATCTGGCTATGTGGTTCGGAAGGCCGCGGCCCGACGACGACGCGTAAATCTCCGACTGCAACAAGGTCGGTGACGGTATCGGAAAGGCCGATCACAACCGGCGAGAAGCGAACGCGAATACGGGAGACGAGACATGGATACAGGCGTCGAACCAGTCCCGGTCAGGGAAAACCCGGTCAAGGAAATCACCACCTACACGGATTCGAGGGACGTTCTTGCCAAGGCGCGGCGGCAGGCCGAAGAGCGGAATTTCGACGATGTCTTCATCGTCGATATCGATTCGCACCATACCGAGACCGAATCATGGCGGGACATCATCGGCTATATCGACGATCCCGTCGTGCGCGAAAACGCGAGAGAGATGGTTTTCCATCGCTCAGGCACCCCGCCCTATGCACTCAACGGCGACCTCGCGATGCGCTACCAGGATGTCGGTGGCCGCATACCGCATCAGGCCGCGCGCAGCGAACCGGTCAGCGAACAGGAACTGAAGCAGGCGGGACATCGTGATCTGGTGCTTGCGAAGCGTGCCTACGAGGCCATGGGGATCGACTACCAGATCGTCTTCCCCACGCCCATGCTCTTTCTCGGCATGCACCCGCAGTTCGACATGGAAGCCATTCTCGGCAAGGCCTACAACCGCTGGCAGGTCAACAACATCCTCACCAAGGACAAGCGCCTCAAGACGATGATGTTCCTGCCGTTCAATGATCCCGAATCGGCGCTCGAGACCATCGAGGAGTTCGGCGACGCGCCGGGCTGCGTTGGCTTCATGGTCACGTCGGTGCGCTACAAGGCCGTCCATCACAATCACTACATGAAGGTCTACCGCGCTCTTGAGGAGCGCGGCCTGCCACTCGGCTTCCATGCCGGCTATTACTGGCAGGATCCTTTCATGATGCAGATCAACCGGTTCGGCTCGATGCACGCACTGTCCTTCGTGTGGTGCAACGTGGTCCACATGACGAACTGGATCATGAACGGCCTTCCGGAGCGTTTTCCCGGCCTCGACGTTGTCTGGATCGAATCCGGTCTCGCCTGGGTACCGTGGCTGATGCAGCGCCTTGACCACACCTATCTGATGCGGTCGTCGGAAGCGCCAGTGCTCCAGAAGCTGCCGAGCGAGTACATGAAGGAGATGTACTATACGTGCCAGCCCATGGAGACCGATCACATGAAGGCTCTCGAGGTTACTTTCGAGATGATCAACGCCAAGACTCAGCTCCTCTACGCCTCGGACTGGCCACATTACGACTTCGACACGCCAAGCGTGATCTGGGACCTCCCGTTTCTCGACGAGGAGGCGAAGCGCAATATCCTGGGGCTGAACGCAAAGCGAATCTTCAACTTCGAGCGCTAGACCTACCCATGCAAGTAACGCTGAACATTTGATTTCAGCGGCGCTACGGTACCGGCCATGGACGTTCAACACGAGATCCGGCGCCAGCTTGCCCGGCCTGAATCAGTGCATCATTTCACCGAAGTGGTGGATGCAGGCAACATTCCGCATCGCATGGCGCTTGCCGAATGTCTGTGCGCCGATCCCGGTTTCCGGGATGGCCGGGGTCAGGTTTCCACCTTTCGTGTCGCCGCCGTTCGACGGCGCCAGCCTTCGGGCGAGCAACTGGAAGTGGCTGGCCGACACCGCGGGTCGTGGCCGGCAGGACTGCGGCCACGATGTGGCGGCCGGGGGCAAGACAGTCTATATCCATCAACTGGCGGGGGACTGGCCCGCCCGGGTGTCTCACCGCCGCTGGCGAACACCATCACGCTCGACCCGGCAGACGGGCTCGCCGGGCCGAGGCGGAGTTTGGCGGCGCCGCGCTCGGCGATGCCCGCCCGAGCGCCCGTCCGGTGGCGATTGCGCAGGGAGCACGACCGACGGTGTCCTTTCCGCAGGCCGCGAGCGGCAACCGGGCCGGGATCAAGGGCTACTACCGGTTCATCGACCAGAACGGCGCTGACGCCGGCGGCCATCCTGGCGCCGCACCGTGCCCGCACGCTGGAGCACACGCGGTCCGAGCCGGTGGTGCTGTGCCTCCAGGGCGGAACCGACCTGAACTTCAGATGTCCTGATCTCATGAGTTGACTTGATCCGTCCGGCTCCCCTTTTTCCAACACAATCAACGATTTCCCCGATTTTTGCTTGACAACGTAGCCGCGTGATGGTACGATATACCATGATGCTTGGAATTGGATGGCCCCGGCGATGAACACGCTCGCGATGCACCCTCCTGAAGCCGTCCAGATCGGAACCTCAAAGAGACCTGCAGGCGGCGTGAGCCACGCGACCGTGCAGCGGGCGGTGAAGAAGCTCCGGAACCGGCCTCAGCATGATCTATGAACCGCCAGACAACGCACGCAAACTCGGCCCGGAAGCATCACCCTGATTGGAAGAAATCAAAGCCGAGGTCAGGACGTCTGAACTTTGCATCATGTCCGCGATGCGAGGGGCTCGGGGTCATCGGCGTCAACCAGACCGGCGGCGCCGCGCGGGACCTGCACCTGCATTCGACACTGGCGGTGACCTCGAGCGGCCTGCCGCTGGGGGTTGTCGGGGCCCGCTTCGACGCGCCGCCTGAAAAGGACCGGCAGAAGCTCCCCCGACGACTGCAAGGCCGGGCGCTGGGGGCTACCGCACGTGCTGGGCCGCGCTCTCCCGGACAGCCGGGCGGTCTGCGTGATGGACCTCGAAGCAGACGCGTTCGAGATCTTCGAGACGCAACAGGCGCACCCGGACGCCGACATCCTGGAAGAGTGCAGGACAGTGGTCGGGTACTACGCCAGGCGCTGGCGAATCAAGGACTGGCACCGGATCCTGAAGTCGGGCTGCAAGGTCGAGGAGCTCGAAAGCCGCTCGGCCGAGCGCCTCGCCCGGGCCGTCGCCATCAATCCGGGCCGTCGCCATCAATCTGGTCATCGCATGGCGCATCCACCTGATGACGCTGCTTGGCCGCGACCACCCTGGCCTGTCAACCGACATCCTGTTCTCCGAACTCGAAATCAAGGCGCTGAAGGCTTCGCAGCACGACAGCGTTACGCCCCTCCCGATACACTGGCTGCCACCGCGCTGACAATGGCCCGCATCAGCGCGCATATCCATCGCAGCAGGAGACCGCCCCCGGGAACAAGGTTGATCTGGCGCGGCTACGCCACCCTCGTCGAATGGTGCATCGGACACGAACTGATGATGGAACAGGAAACTTGAAAAAACTGACACTCGCATTACACTCAAACCACTTGTGGGGCATGGGTAGGCCCGAACTGCATTGACCGGCAAGGGCTGTCGCCCGGCTGCGGTTCTCGTCCGGACGAGAGCGTCGGATGACCGCAGAGGGGAGCGCGGACACTGTGCGCAAGAACTGTATCGTCGGCCCGCCTGCCCACCGGGGCATCAACGGAGGCATGTAGCAGATGAATGAGTTCCGGCCGCTTTTCGCCCGCCATCCGGCACGGGCCATCACCATCGTTCTTGCCGCGCTCGTCATGATTGCTTTCGCCCCGGCAGCACAGGCGGCCGTCGATCCCGAAGCCGGATTCGTACTCAACAGCTTCTCCTTCCTCATCTGGGGTGCGCTGGTCATGTGGATGTGCGCCGGCTTCACGATGCTTGAATCGGGTACCGTGCGCACCAAGAACGCTTCCGTGATCTGCCTGAAGAACATCGGCCTCTACTCCATCGCCGGCCTCACCTACTACCTGCTCGGCTACAACCTCATGTACACCGACGTGAGCGGCTGGATCGGCAGCTTCCAGTTCCTCTACGGCACGACCGCGGACGAGGTCGCGCTCGTGGGCGGCAATACCGAAGTCGCCGCCAGCGTGATCAAGAACAGATACTCGACGATGTCGGACTGGTTCTTCCAGATGGTGTTCGTCGCCACGACGGCTTCGATCGTGTCCGGAGCCTTGGCCGAACGCGTCAAGCTGTGGTCGTTCTTTCTCTTCACGGCAATACTGACTGCCATCATCTACCCCATCATCGGCTCCTGGACATGGGGCGGCGGATGGCTCAGCGAGATGGGGTTCAAGGACTTCGCAGGCTCAACCATCGTCCATTCCACCGGCGGCTGGGCCGCGCTCGCCGGCATCATCATCGTCGGCGCAAGAACCGGAAAATTCCGTGCCGACGGCAGCGTCAAGCCCACGCCGCCGTCCAACGTGCCAGCCGTGACGCTTGGGGTATTCATCCTTTGGCTGGGCTGGTTCGGCTTCAACGGCGGCTCGCAGCTCGCATTGAGCGATGCCGTAGACGCTATCGCGATAAGCAACATCCTCGCCAACACCAACCTCGCCGCTGGCGCCGGCGTAATGGCCGCGATCACGATCTCACGTCCAGTGACCGGCCGGGTCGACCTGCTCGCCACGCTTAACGGCGCCATCGGCGGGCTCGTGGCCATCACGGCGGGGCCTGATATCACCGAACATTACTGGGCCATCATCATCGGCGGCATCGGCGGTATCATCGTCGTGCTCGGTATCAGAGTTCTCGAGATTCTGAAGCTCGACGACGTCGTCGGCGCCGTGCCGGCGCATCTGTTCGCCGGCATCTGGGGAACGCTCGCCGTGTGCATCGCCGGCGGCGGCGACTTCGTTACGCAGCTCATCGGAGTGGTGGCCATAGGCGCGTTCGTCTTCGTTTCTTCGCTTGCCGTCTGGTGGGTCATTAACAAGACGCTGTCAGCGCGCGTGACGCTATCGGTCGAGGAACTGGGCCAAGACACTGCCGAACTCGGGATCGAGGCCTATCCCGAGTTCGTGGTCATGCCCGACGCCGATGAAATCAGGGATTTTCAGGAAAGCGCCCGGTCCGGCGAAAGCAGCTGAACCGCAGCAAGCGCCAGGTCCTGCCTTTGCATCCCGGACATCTCGAACCGTATCCGGTACCGGTTCCATCGAGGCTGCATCACGGGGCAGCCTCGAGGCTGGCGCGCACCTCAACATCCATCTTTCCGATAATATCAAACTCGCACCGCAGGCTGTCCCCCGGAAACAGGTGGCCAACGCCACTCGGTGTGCCAGTCATGATGACGTCGCCCGGATATAGCGTGTAGAACGTCGACGCGTAGGCGATCAGATTCCGGCAACCGATGATCATCAACCGGGTGCTCGACTCCTGACGCACGTGCCCGTTCACGAGTAGGCGAAATTCGAGATTGTCCGGGTCGGGAATCTCGTCGGCCGTCGTCATCCACGGCCCCAGCAGGGCATGGGAATCACCGGACTTGCGGAGGCTGCGATCCTCGACGCCGCGCACCGTAATGTCGAGGCCGATAGCATACCCGGCGACATGATCGAGAGCGGCATCGGGCGCTATGTTCTTGCCGCCACGTCCGATGACGAGCGCAAGTTCGATCTCGTGGTCATTGGGGCGGCCGGCATCGCCGAGAACGATGCCATCGCCGGCCCCGGCCAGGGCCGACACCGCCTTCAGAAACAGGCCGCTGCCCCTGATCGTCCCGGTCTCGCGGCCGAAGCTGATCCCGGGATCATCCCGTGCTTCCGCTACGTGATCCATATAGTTGGCGGGCGCGCCAATGATCTTTGTCGGGTTGGCCACCGGGCTTCGCAACGTGACGTTGGCGACCCCCTGCACGTATCCCATCTTCTGGAGGCCGGAGACTTCCCTGCGCACCATGTCGAGACCGGCGATCATCTGATCGCCCGGAGGACACGGCCAACGGCGCTCGGGCAGGACGTCAAGCGCCGGGGTAACGTCGATCAGCTGGTCGCCCTTGACCAGGCCCAGCTTGTCGCTGTTGTAGCGGCACAACCTCACCGATCCGTCCTGTATTCCTCGCGGGCGCCTGCAGCCCATGCAAGCCCATGCCCCAGCCCGTCCGAAGGCGTGATACAACCCCGTTCATCCATCGACCGGGGCTCGTCGAACAACGGTTCGAGAAGCGGAAAGTCCTCCATCCAGGCAACGGCTGGTGCCGCCGCGGCGACGTGAATGAAAAGCGCCGGGAGGAAATGCGGCGATACCGCCAGACTGTAGTGCTCAGCTATCTGCGCGACGCGCAGGCACTCGGTGATGCCGCCCATCATGGCAAGATCCGGCTGAATAACCGAGACTGCCCGTGCCTCCATCAACGGCGCCAACTCCTCGACGCCCTGATGATGCTCGCCGGTCGCCAGGGCGACCGGACTGTTCCGCGCCAGCACGCGAAAACCATTGGTATCGTGCGCCGGAAGCGGCTCCTCAAACCACAGCGCATCCGCGTCCGCAAGTTTCCTCGCAAGCCACTGTGCGCTGACAAGATCGCATTTTTCGTTTGCGTCGGCCATGAGCTGCATATGAGAGGGAAGCGCGTCAGCGACCGCCCTGATGCGCTCGGCGTCCGCCGAAGCGCCGGCGACGCGCAACTTGACGGCCTGACAGCCGGCTTCCGCATAATGACGGGCCCGTTCGGCTGCAGCACCGGGATCCTGCGCTGGCCCGAACCCGCCTGAACCGTACACCGGCAGGCTGCGTGGCGCCCCGCCGAGCGCGACGGCAAGCGGTACCCCAAGACGTCTGGCCCCGAGATCCCACATCGCCACGTCGATGGCGGCGATCGCGAGATAGCCGACCCCGCGCCCGAGGCGGTTCAGGGACCCGGCGAGGCGGCGCCACATGACCTGGGGCGGCTCCACGGGCTCATCCCTGACAAACCGGTCTAGCATGTCGCGCGCCGCAGCCACCACCGTGCTGCCGCCGCCGCCGAGGACATAGGAAAAGCCGCTGCCGACATGACCGGCCGAATCCTCGAGATCGACGACGATCACGTCGACAGCGGTGATGCCGGAACCGCCCGTCGGCCCCGACAGCGGGAAGACCCAGAGTTCCGCCTCCGCCCTTACGATGTGCGCCGTCATCGTTTAGCCTGCCAGCGTCAGCGTCACCGTGTCGCCGTCCTCTATGTCGAGAGCCTCGCGCACGCCGACCGCTGCGATCACCTCCACCTGGGCCGGCGGATAGTTTTCGACGAGGGGGAGCACGATTGCGCCGTCGATGGTGCCGCCAACCCGGACCGGCCAGCATTTCGCATCACAGTCATGCGGCCCGTCTCCCGGATTCTCCACCGCAATTCCTGCCTGCCGCTTGAGACGGACCCAGACCGGAATCGATTCGGGATCGTCGACGATCACGTTGACTGTGCCCGGATAGGGATCGATTCCGAGTCTCTCGACAAACTGGCGGCGCGCCCAATCGAGCCTGGTGAACGTCTTGCCCATGCCGATCCCTGTAGCAAGGCGGCCGACAAGAGTCTCTGCGGGCATCAGGCGGCGCGGACAGGGACATCCATACGGCCGATGCCCTCGCAATAACAATGCATCACGTCACCCGGCGTAACCGGACCGACGCCTTCGGGTGTGCCGGTCATGATAACGTCGCCGGGGAAAAGCGTATAGAAGCTCGAGCCGTAGGAGATCAGCTTACGGCAGTCGAAGATCAACTTGTCGGTATTCGAGTTCTGGCGCTCTTCATCGCCGACGTGAATCGTAAAATCGAGCTTGTCGGGATCGGCGATTTCGTCAGCGGTCACGAGCCACGGGCCAAGAACGGAATAGCTGTCGATCGCCTTGCGCAGGCTCCGCTCCTCGGTGCCCCGCACCGTCATGTCGAGGCCGATCGCGTAGCCTGCCACATGATCGAGCGCGTCTTCGTAGGCGACATTCTTCGCCGTCTTTCCGATCACCATGGCGAGCTCGATCTCGTGATCGTTGCGGCGGTCCGTGAAATGCAACTCGACGCCCTCGCCCGGCCCGACGAGAACGGGGCTTTTCAGGAACAGCCCATACTCATCGATCGTCTTGATATCGCGGCCGAAGCTGACGCCCTCATCCTTGATCGATTCCTCCATATGGGCGTGGTAGTTGACCGGCGCACCGATGACCTTGGTCGGGTTGGCGACCGGGCTCCTCAGCAGGACATCGTCCGCGGCGAAACGCGCGCCGGAACCGGCAAGGTCCCGCGCCCTCGCGCATACCGCATCGAGGTTCGTGATCAGGGCATCACCCTGGGGCTGGGGCCAGCGGGACGCAGGGATCGCGTCCAACGCGCCAGAAACGTCAATGACCTCTCCGCCTTCCGCAATGCCCAGACGGTCGTCGTTGAAACGGCAGAGCTTCATCTCTTCCTCCCCTGTTCCACACAATGAAGATCCGGCTGCGCGGTCCTGTCCGCCAGCGCGAGAGGACCGCCTCCGCGGCCTGCTTGACTTCCCGGCTCCGGCACATAGGATGCTTGCCGAAGCGCGGGTGTAGCTCAATGGCAGAGCAGAAGCTTCCCAAGCTTACGACGAGGGTTCGATTCCCTTCACCCGCTCCAGTCCCGCTACAAGCCCGGTTGCGTATAGCCCAACCATTGGGGCGGAACAACTTTGCGTTCGATCGCCCGGTCGACATAGTACTTCCAGAGCTTGGCAACGTGCCTGGCGCGATCGAACCGCCGCGTGAAGGCCGCGAGTTCGGCATCGGAAAGCGGATCGACGGCGCCGGTCGCCGCTGCATACCAGAACGCCCGGGCGTTTTCCTCGAAGTGCACCGAATCAACGAGCAGCGCCGGCACGCTCTCGGCAAGCAGCACGACGCCGTGGGCACGGATGAGGGCAGCATTGCAGGCCCCTAGCGTCGCTGCCAACGCGCGGCCGGCCGCGGGGGTGTTGATGTGGCCGGAATCGGGGTGAACCGGTATTCCGCCTGCCCAGCGCGCTGCATGATTTTTCACGGCGGTCAGCCCTGCGTCCTTGATGACGCTGAAGACCGTTGCGATCTCAGGATGAAAATGTCCGACCGCATTGACCTCAGGGCGCGCGGCGAGGATCTCGGTATGAATAAACACCTCACGCGGCGGCGCCTTTCCCGCAGCGCCCTCGACGAGGCCCCCGTCCATATCGCAAATCAGCAGGTCATCGGGGGTGACGCCGGAGCGGGGATCGTCGTAGCACTGTATAACGATGCCGGATCCGTCGGGCAGTCGCACGCTGACATGCCCGGAATAGTCGATCAATCCCTCCATGTTGAGGATGCGCGTACAGGCCGCGACTTCTGCGCGCAGTGACAGCCGCCTGTCGGTGTCCGGCGTCACGGCTTGCGCCCGACGATATGGAAGATGTGCCAGTGCTTGAATTCGCCGCGCGGTGTCACGCTGTCATCCTCCTCTTCCTCGAAATACTCGATTTCGAGACCCGACAGGAATCGCTCGGCCTCGGAACGGGAAAGATGGGTCATGGACGGATTGCCCGACCAGCTGTCCCGCTCGCCGAAGAGCTGGCCGGAAAAGCGGCCGCCGGAGCGTAGCGCTGCGACGATCTTGCGCCACACCGCCGGGAAGACCGGCCGGGGGCAAAGCGGCAGCGAAAAGCCGGCATTGGCAAGATCGCAGCGCGGCATCTCCAACTCCTCGTGACGGCAGACGAGCGTACTGATGGCAGCCCCGGGCGGCAGGTCACCGCGGGCCAGAAGCGCCGCAATGGCCTCTTCGGCGGCATCGACGGCAAGCACTGGCCAGCCCCTCCGCAGGATCTCGATGGTGTCGCGTCCCGACCCGCAGCCGAGATCAACGGCCAGGGCGTCCCGCGACCGGCCTTCCAAATCAAAACTGTCGAGGGCCCGGATCAGGGTCGGGCGCGGCGGGCGGTGTCCTGTCTTCCGGTAGTACAGCGTCCAGTCCGGCCCCGACAGGCGATCACAAGAAGTTGTTTCCGCCATCCACGATCATCCCCTGCCCGGTCATGTACGCCGCCTCGTCTGAACAAAGGAACAGCATCGCCTTGGCCAGATCATGGATCGTTCCCTGTCTTGGCAGGCACTGGGAATCCGTGAACTTTGCGAACATCTCGCGCGGCACGGAAGGCCGTTCGACTTCAGTCTGCATGACGCCCGGCCAAAACGTGTTCACGGTGATCCCGTATGGGCCGACCTCGCGCGCCATCGACCGCGTCATGCCGATCATCGCCGACTTGGTGGTGATGTAATGCAGATAGTTCGGGCGGCCGAGCTTCGTCGTACCGGAGGAAACGTTGATGATGCGCCCCCACCGGGCCTCTATCATGTGGCGGACGACAGCGCGCGAACACCAGAAGGCGCCGTTCACATTGACGTCGACGGCACGCAACCATTCGTCGCCCGGCAATTCCCAGAACGGCGCCATCGTGATCCGGGAAAACACAGCGGCGTTGTTGATCAGCACGTCGATCCGCCCGAAGGCATCCATGGTGGCGGCAGCCATCTCGTTGGCCGAATCCTCGACCGCAACATCGACTTCGAGAGCGAGCCCGCGACCGCCGTTTTCCTCGATTTCGCCAACGACCTTGCGAGCGTTGTCGGCATTGATGTCGGCAACCACCGGGATGGCACCCTGGGCAGCAAAATAGTGCGCGTAGCCCCTGCCTATCGCTTGTCCGCCGCCGGTGATGATGACCACACGATCCCTGAGGCTCTCGTAACTGACGTTCCTGTCGACGTCGATGGTCGTGTAGTCAATGTGACCGATCTCGGTCATAGCCGTTCTCCCTTGTCGTGGACCGCAACAGCCGTCGACCCGGCCGCCGACCGCAGTCTAGCGCGGAGGCCACGCATGACAAACCGCGCCGGGGCCGGCGGCGACCGGAGGTAACGGTCAACAGCAAAGCCGGTCGACGGCATCGAGAAGCGCTTCCAGATCGGGATCAGAGAAGCCGGCGCCCTGCAGGGCGTCGACAGTCCGGGCGAGGTAGTCCCGGCAACTTCCGAACTTTCCGGATGCGGATGCGATGTACGCCGCCACGTCGGCCGCCGGGAGGCAGCCGGCATATTGCGGATGCTCGGGGGCAGCCACGAAGGTCAGCGCCGGAACGAGCTCTTGCCCGGTCTTCACCTCCACCCACGCTGGACGGTAGGTGGACGTCCACATCTCACGTTCCCATAGCGGCTCGAGTTCCGGCGCGGCTGTGCCGGGAGGCAGGGTAAACAGCATCCCCTCACACAGCGCGCCTTCACATCTCTCGAGCGCGAATCCGAGGCCAGGCTTGCCCGGTGTGCCGCGAGCATGTACCGACCAGATCGAAAACTGCCGGCAATAGCCTTCGAGCGTTGCGCTGCGGCTGTCCGCAACCTCGAAACACGGATTCCATATCAGGGAGCCGTAGGCGAAGACACTGATGCTGTCGAGCAGCGGAGCGTGTGCAAGGGTTTCGGCAAGGGATCGCAGACGGACCTCGCAGCTGACCGGGACGGCGGGCTCCAAGGGCGGCGGGTTGCCTCCGATGGGGTGCATTCCCGTGCGTTCTCGTGTCGTCATGCGCGGCCCGCTTCGGCGATGGCGGCAGTTGTCCGGGCGTTCAGATCACGTCCTGCCGACGCAGGGCTTCGAGGTCATCGTCACCGAGCCCAAGTTGCTCGCGGAGCACCGCCTCCGTATGCTCGCCGAGCATTGGCGGGGCGTACCGGTACTCGACCGGGGTACCGGAAAGCCGCATCGGGCTTCCTATCAGCGCCACGCCGCCGAGAGAATGGTCCATGTTGACAACCATTTCTCGCGCCCGGACGTGAGGCTCGTCAAAGACATCTTCGAGGTTGTTGATCGGACCGCAGCCGATGTTTCGTTCCTCAAGGCCGCTCAGCCACTCCGCGGAAGACCGGGCGGCAAAGATCTCGTGCAACACCGGCAGGAGAGACTGGCGGTTCCGGACTCGTGAATCGTTGGTTGCGTAGTCCGGATCCCGAGCAAGATCGGCGCGGCCTGCAAGATCGCAAAACCGCTGGAATTGTCCGTCATTGCCGATAGCAACGATGATGTATCCGTCAGCCGTCCGGAACGGCTGATAGGGAACGATATTGGGGTGGGCATTGCCCAGACGGCCCAGTGAGCCGCCATGCAGGTAGTTCATTCCCGCGTTCGCCAGCATGGCGACGGTCGTATCCATCATCCCGATGTCGATATACTGGCCTTCCCCGAACACGGCGGCATGACGCAATGCCGCGCAGATCGCCACCGCCGCATACATCCCGGCCATCAGGTCGGCAATTGGAACGCCCACCTTTTGGGGTTCGCCGTCAACCTCACCGGTAATCGACATCAACCCGCCCATTCCCTGCAGCAGGAAATCGTAGCCCGGGCGCGGCGCGTAAGGTCCCGTCTGACCGAACCCGGTCACCGAACAGTAGACAAGACCGGGATTCCCTTCCTTCAGGTTCTCGTAACCGAGTCCGTATCTGGCGAGATTGCCAATCTTGAAGTTCTCCACCACGCACTGGGCCCCGGCCGCGAGGCGGCGAACGATTTCGGCGCCCTCCGGCCGTGCGATGTCAAGCGCAACGGATTTCTTGTTCCGGTTCGCGCCCATGTAGTAGGCACTTTCACCGGTGTCCCTGCCCTCACCGTCCTGTACGAAGGGCGGAGCGAACTTGCGGGTATCGTCCCCGCTACCCGGGCGCTCGACCTTGATCACTTCCGCGCCGAGATCGCCGAGCATCTGGGTACATGTCGGCCCGGCGAGCACGCGAGTGAGGTCGAGTACCGTAATGCCGGAGAGAGGCCCGACGCCACTTGTCATGATTCTGCACCTTCGCGGTACCCCGGGCTTTCGAGAAGCATTGCACCTGTGCCCAGGTCCGGGAAATGTTCCGCCCGGAACGACGACCAGGCAACCGGATCCTCGGCGGACTCGTCTTCAACGATCATCTCGAACACCATTTCGCCAGGTGCCCCGGGCGTAACCTCGATCCATCGCGCCATGCAGTGCGAGGTGAAGGGGTTGTCCGCCGGGACGCCGTCGACGGAGCAGATTCCGCCATAGGTAATGAAGGTGTTTCCGGACGCGGGCAAGCGGCAAGCGCCGCTCTGGAAGCTCGAGAAGACACCGTGGTCGCGCTGGCCCCACTCCCACACCTGGCGAACCGTTCCCGCCACCGCGTCAACCGCGAACTCGACGGCACGGCTGTAATTCTCGGGGGGTGCCGTCTTCTCGGCGAACGGGCAGGCACGGTGGTTGCCGTTATCGAAACACATCACGGTTCCATTCCCGGTCACCGAACAATCATGCTGATGATACTGCCACTCCAGATCCGTCCCGGCCGCGAGGAGGACATCTTTCCATGGCGCCCGCCAGTTCGCATGAGTTCCGAGTATCCATTTCACCGTGCCGCTGGATCGGTCGATCTTGACGAGACAATCCTGATGCCGCAACGACGCCACGAAACTGTCGTCCGCGGGATCGTAGGCCAGGGCGTTCGTGTGACTCCAGTCATAGGTATCGGCATACCCGCGGCTCACCCAGTACCCGCTGAGGCTGCCGTAGCAGATGCGATGCGAATCGAGCAGGTCGAGAAGCGCATAGCGGTTGACCACCGTCCCATCGCGCGAGAATTCCACGATCACGTCACCGACGACCCGCGCAGGCGCCACACCCGCCTCGGGATCCTCGTCGGAAGCCGGGAAGTGATCTATGTCGCGAATCTCCATGCTGCAGACCGCCAGGTTTCCTGACGGCAACTCGATCGCCGCATGATGGAACATGTTCGTCTCGACCGCGACCGAACTCGCAGGCGGGCGACGATCCTTCCAGCGCTCTGCCGCATGCCAGTCTCCCACCGTGTTGCCCAACAGATCGATCTCGCGCAGCCGGCCGTCGGTCATGAAAAGAACGTTGCCGTTGGCCAGCCGCCTGATATCACCAGCGGCCTCATCGAGCTGGTAGCTCCAGATAATCTCGCCGAACTTGTCCACGGCAATCATGAGCCCGAATCCGGGGCGATGTTCCGAAAACGGGCTGTAACGGACATTGAACATCATCGCACCCGGCTCGCGCCGTTCAGGGAGGCAGGAGCGGAGCTTGACCGGCGGAAATCCCTCTGGCAGCGCCGGGGTGGCAAAGGTCAGGGAACCAGCCGTTAGCCGCTCCGCGCCTTCGACCGCCCCTACGGTCACCGCAATGTCATAGACCGTGCCGAAACGGAGGCCGATGACCGGAATCCTGTAACTCCCTCCAGAATCCGAATCGCTTTCAACCTGCCGCGTGTACTTGTCGTCGACAAGCCGAATGACCGCGTGCGATGGAATGTCGGTAGCAAACTCGACGATTGCCGCCAGAGGCATCTGGCGGTTCGGATTGGGAATGACGGCCGGAACTCTCGTGAACTCCACTGTGAAACTCCCTCCGTCCAATGCACTCCCGGCGCACGGCCTGCCGCTCCGCGGTTGGTTCCGCACCACGGCGCAAGAACAATAGACAAGTCGCAAATGCCGTCAACTCCGGTCTCGTCAGGGACCGGATACTCCTGACGCCAGATCCTCGAATCCGGCGCAAGGAGATGCAGCCGGAAATCCTGCCCGCTGCTTCCCGCGCCTCCCGGAGGCTTCCGCCCGAGGGCCCGTTCGATTAGATTGGCGTTCCACGCCCATGATGCCGTCGGCAACCCGCCCCGCGTGCACTCGTCCACAACCTTCGGCAGCATCCGCACAAACCCCGCGCTGCGATGCAACCGCCGTGCCCCGGTCCTTGAATGATTGAATTTCTGTCCATTACTCCGGAAATCGACGGCTGGGTGTTCATCGGATTTACCCTGCTCGCCGCCTTCACCGCGGCCTTCGGTGTGGTTGCGGGGCTTGGTGGCGGCATACTGATGATCGGCACGATGGCAATGGTGCTTCCGGCTGCGGCGCTGATCCCCCTGCACGGCGCAGTTCAGGCAGGCACCAACTTCACACGCATCCTGATCATGCGCCGCCTCGTGATTTACCGCACCATTGTGCCCTTCGCCGCTGGCGCCTTGGTCGGCGGGTCGGCTGGCGGAAGCATGGTCGTGTCCCTTCCGCCCGCGGTTCTGCAGGCGGTGCTCGGCGCATTTCTTCTCTATGTCACCTGGACGCCGCGGATTACCGCCGGAGCGCCGTCCCGCCGGCGCTTTGTCGTTCTCGGCCTCGCCGGCGGCATGATTTCCATGTTCGTGGGAGCCACGGGCACGCTTCTGGCCCCCTGGGTGCGCGGCGTGAGCGACGACCGCCGCATCTTCGTCGCCACCCATGCTGCGATCATGATGTTCGTCCACCTTCTCAAGGTGGTTGTGTTCGGCATTCTCGGATTCGCATTTTTCGACTATCTTCCGTTGCTCGCAGCGATGATAGCGATGAGCTTTGTCGGCAACTGGGTCGGCGTGAAACTTCTGAACCGGATGCCGGAGCGGATCTTTCGGCGGGTATTCCAGATCACCCTGACCCTGCTGGCCCTGCGGCTGTTGTGGAGCGCCGTCGGAGAGGCGGGGCTGTCCGTCTGACCCCCGCGGCCGCGGATTATTGACCTCTTGCGCACCGGATCGCTATGTATTGTGCGATACCATCGAGCGCCATGAATGGCACTGACAAAGCATCGGAAAGTCCCATGACGATCGACATGTCGAATCAACCCGAGTTGAGCCTGCCCTTCGAGTCGACGTGGACGTTGCTCCGCAAGTGGCGGGAACGCGATGCCGCCAGGATCGCGATAATCGATCTCGACCAGGATTGCCGGCAAATCTCATGGGGCCGGCTCGCCGACGAGGCCGACAGGATCGCGCAATACCTCACCGATCGCGGCATCAAGCCTGGCGACAAGGTTGCGCTCCTGTCGGATGAGGTCATCGAGAAACTCATTATCTGGATGGGAATCTGGCGGCTCGGTGCAGCGGTTTGTCCGCTCAACGTCGAACTGAACGAGAGCCATCTCGCCGAGCTGCTCGAGCAGATCGAGCCCGAGCTGACTGTGTGCCATCAAGATCTCAACAGTTCCCGCATGGTCGGAAACAGCGGGGTGGTTCGCTTCGGAGACTGGACCGAAAACGGCAACTCGACGGACCCGTTCTTCTCGAAGATCGCGTCCTGTCCCGACGGCGCCGGGCAGAATATACCGAGCGAGAACAATCCCGAGGATCTTGCATGCATCTTCTGCACGTCGGGAACGTCAGCCAAACCCAAGAGCGTCGTCTACAACCACATCTCCTACTGGCTGAGCGGGCTATCGTCGATCGATATGGTCGGGCTGACCGAAGACGACCGCACACTGGAGTACCGCTCCTTCGGCTGGAACTCCGCCCAGATACTCAGCTTCATGCCCTGGCTGCAGCTCGGCCTCACCATGCACATCGCCAAGCGGTTCTCGCGCTCGCGGTTCTTTGGCTGGATCCGCGATCACCAGATCACCTATTCCGTCGGCGTTCCCACTGTCGTCAACATGCTGCTGAACGAACCGCCTCCTGAAGAGGAGCGAGACGTGCCCTCGCTCAGACTGATGACCTGTTCGACCGCTCCGCTCTCTCCTGACCAGTGGGAGAATTTTGAACAGATGTACGACATCACCCTGCTGCAGCTCTACGGGATGTCGGAAGCCGGATGGATCTGCGGCAACCGCCATTACCGAAAACGGATGGGAACGGTCGGGCCACCGGCCAAGCATCAGGAACTGGAAATCGTGGACGCCTCCGGCAACCGCTGTCCGGCCGGGGTGGAGGGAGAAATCACGGTTGGCGGCCCGCAGGCATGCAGCGCCACGATCTCGCCCGAAGGACGATACGAACCACGCAACGGCGGGCGCATATCCACCGGCGATGTCGGCATCATGGACGAAGACGGCTTTGTCACCGTTGTTGGCCGCCTCAAGGATCTCATCATTCGTGGCGGTGTGAACATCGCGCCGGTCGAGATCGACAACGTGCTGCTCAGGCATCCGAAGGTGCTCGAAGCGGCCGCGGTCGGCGTGCCACACGACATCTATGGCGAAGAAGTAGTCGCCTATATCGTGGTCAGGCCGGGCGAGGCATTTTCCGCGTCCGACGCCAGAGCATGGTGCAGGCAGAGCTTGCCTGAAGCGAAATACCCGAAGCAGCTCTACTTCGTCGACGAGCTGCCAAGGTCAGATCGCGGCAAGATACTTCGTGACCGTCTGCGGGAACGGTGGCAGGCGGACGCCGGCGCGGCGGGAGCTGCCTGAGCAACGCCCGCGTTCGGCAACCGTCGGCCCGGATCCGGAGCGGCGCGATAATCGATCACGCCGGATTGTCGCCGCGAGTTCACGGATCCGCCCCGCATGCCACGATCTGCCAGGCCTTCATTCGCATCCTGAAATCCGCTACCTTCCCGCCCGGTTCCGGTCCGGACCTGTTTCCCGCATCGCCCGTCCCGGGCATGCTTCCCGTGCATTTCAACCAGAAAAGGAGCTTTCGATGACACCATCCGGGGTCAGCTCTGTCTGCGTGTTCTGTGGCGCCGCCACGGGCAAGGACGAGGTTTTCGCTGACGCGGCTGCCGACCTCGGCACCCGCATCGCCGAGGCCGGCATGCGGCTGGTGTTCGGCGGTGGCAGCAAGGGGCTGATGGGAACCGTTTCCGGGGCTGCGCTTGCTGCCGGGGGGCATGTCGTGGGCATCATTCCCGGTTTTCTCTACGAACAGGAACTTGCGAACGAGGAGCTTACCGAACTGCATGTCGTCGCCGGTATGCACGAACGAAAACGCAAGATGTTCGACATGTCCGATGCCTTCATTGCCCTGCCCGGCGGCATCGGCACCCTCGACGAGACCCTGGAAATGATTACGTGGCGGCAGCTCGGCCACCACGGGAAACCGATACTGCTCGTCAACGTACGCGACTACTGGGCGCCCTTCCGGACCGTCTTGGACAGCATTGTCAGCAACGGTTTCGCGCACGGCCGGATGGACAACCTGTTCCACCTTGCTGACAGCCCGCAGGCGGTGCTCGATCTTCTGAACGCGCAGCGCTGAAGCGGCGCTGCGCAGCGGCGATTTATCCGTGCCAGGGCGTGACCGCGCCCTTCAGTGCGCGGTACCCCTCCAGAAAGCCCGGACGGGTGCCGCCATAGATCGAATCGAACGTGGCAAGGACGCCGTCGAGCCAGCCGCGCAGTTCCGCGTTATCCGGATTGGCATCAAGATAGGCATCGCGGATCAGGACGAAATGAATCCTGGGGTCATAGGGACGCTTGGTGCCGCCCATGGACTCGTCGCCGTCAAGGAGCCGCAACAGCATGGCGTCTGCCGAGCCGAGGGTCTGTTCGTGAATCGGCGGCCCTGACATCCGGTGCATGACTGACGTCATGTCGCGGCCGTTGCCGGTGGTGTAGCCCATTTCACGCCAGGCGGCGTCCATGTCGATTTCGGTACCCAGATGCTTCGCAACCCGCCCGCCATAGGCGCGGAGCGGATCGGAGACATCGGCCAACAGGTCGGTCAGCCGGTCACCGTCGAGGTCGGTCGCGAGCACGATGCAGTCCCGCTGCTCTATCAGGTCCCATAGCAGCAGACCGTAATTCGTGTCCGAGATGTGCTGCTCTATGCGGCCGCCCCACTCGTTCATGCCGTCCCTGAAATCGGCCGGCAACAGCGCGATTATCCGGTCGATCCGCTCCTTGTGCTCGTCGTAGGGATCGACAGCGTAGCGGCGTCCGACCTCGAACCTGGTTCCCCGAAGCAGCCATGAATGCAGGCCCGCGTTGATGCCGTCTTCCATGGCTTGGGTAGGCTTGGTCGCGACGCGGCCGATTGCTCCGGTCTCATGAACCATCCTCAGGAACAACCGGTTCGCATAGGCAAGCTGGACGCCCGGCGTGTTCATCTCGGAGTGAATGACACCGCCCTCGTTGACATCGAACACGGCCCGGTTCTGCGAATAGGGCAGGCACGGCATGCACCGCACAACGGTGATCGGACCGTACGGGCGGACATTGCAGTACACACCGGCCCGGGTTCTCAGCGGCGCGTTCCCCGATTTGCCCATGACGACGACCTTGCCGCCCTTGCCGTCATCCACATACGCGTCGCCCGCCGTCGACCACTTGATGGATGTGCAGGGCATGTTTCCGAACCAGGCAAGAGGCTTCAGCTCCTTGTCATGGCGGTACTGCGACCACATCGGGACCGCATAGAACGGAAGATCGAGTATGTCGATGGCGGCCAGCGTACCGAGAAGCGCGTAGGCGTCGGTCAGGCAATGGGCGACAGGGTTGAGAGTCCCGTCGTGATTGCCGCCCTTCCAGACAACCGCATCCGGGTGGCCCGTGGGCCTGATGTCCGCGGGCGCAAACATGCCTTCGAAGATGCCGCACAGGTCGCCACCCTCGGCTTCGGTGCGCGCGATAGACAAAAGATCGATCATGAACGCCTCATTCCTTTGCTGCTTTTCGGCAAGAATCCGTTACGGCAGAGGCCGCGTTCCCCACCGGGCCGTCCGCCCGCGACCGGGAAGCCGCAATGCCGGCCTATCCCGTTTGCTCCGCGATCGACGCAGCGATCGCCTCCAGTGCCGCCGCTGCCGCCGACCCTTCCGGCCCGCCCGACTGGGCCATATCGGGACGGCCGCCTCCGCCCTTGCCGCCGAGCACCGCGGAGCCCGCTCGGACGAGATCGACGGCGCTGATCCTGTCAGCAACGTCGGCGGTGACGCCGACGACAAGCGATGCGCGACCGTCGGTGACGGACACCAGCGCAGCAACCCCCGATCCGATCTTCTTCTTGATCTCGTCAGCCATGGGTTTCAGTTCCCTGGGCGGCACGTCGGCAAGCTGGCGCGGCGCGAACCTTATGCCCGCGACTTCGCGCACATCGTCATCCTTTCCTTCGGCCCCGTTGCCGGCTCCACCGGTAGCAATCGTGCGACGCAAATCGACAAGTTCCCGTTCGAGTTGCCTGCGTTCGTCGAGAAGAGCATCGATGCGGGTCGGCAGATCCTGTCTTCCTGTTCGCAGCAAGGCCGCGGCCCTGCCCAGGACTGCGTCCTGCTCCAGTATGCGGTCATCTGCCGCAACGCCCGCAACAGCCTCGATTCGGCGCACGCCCGCACCGACCGCGCTTTCGTCGATGATGTGAAAATAACCGATATCTCCCGTGCGCCCGACATGCGTGCCGCCGCACAATTCGAC
Source organism: Alphaproteobacteria bacterium (assembly GCA_964291215.2). GTDB lineage: Bacteria > Pseudomonadota > Alphaproteobacteria > MPNO01 > UBA830 > JAJEBT01. Next base: position 635,426 of record OZ219790.1, read on the forward strand.
CGAATAGCGTCCGGAATCGGCGCCCATGCCCACCACCCGTACCTCGGCCCCGTACTTCTCGCCGAACAGCGCCATGGCGCCATCCTCAACTGCCTGGTCCGGGGTCATAAGCCGGGTCTCGACCAACGTGTTGAGGCGAATGCGGGCGTTGACCTCCCTTTCGACGGCAATGAGGTTCTCGGAGCCGATTGCTGTCGGATGGGATATGTCGAAGCGCAACCGGTCGGGCGCAACCAGGGAGCCCTTCTGCGTCACGTGATCTCCCAGCTTTCGCCGCAGCGCCTCGTGAAGAAGGTGGGTGGCGGAGTGGTGAGCGCGCAATGCCGCCCGGCGGGCGCCATCAACCTCGAACCGTGCCGCGAGGCCGCACGCGACCTCTCCGCCAACAACGGTGCCGAGATGGACATGCAGGTCATCGGCCCTCCTGAGGGTATCGTCGACTTCGATCTCGAACTCGTCCGCAATGATCCTGCCGCGATCACCGACCTGGCCGCCGCTCTCTGCATAGAACGGCGTCTGGTTGGCAACAAGCGCTATCGCCGCGCCTTGCCCCGCTGTTTGGACCTCGGCGCCGTCGATGACCAGACAGACCACGACCCCTTCAGCGGTTTCCGTGCTGTAACCCAGAAACTCGGTTGCGCCGGAGCGCTCGCGAAGTTCGAACCACTGGGCCTCGTCAGCCATCGCGCCGATCCCGCTCCAGTGCCTTCTCGCCTCGGCGCGCTGGCGCTCCATCGCCGCCTCGAACCCCGCGGCATCAACGGTCATGCCCTTGCCGCGGAGGACATCCTGGGTGAGATCAACAGGAAATCCGTAAGTGTCATAGAGGCGGAATGCGATGTCGCCGGGAAGAACTCCACCGTCAGGGAGTTTTCCGCTCTCGTCGGCCAGAATTCTCAGCCCCCTGGCCAGCATGTCGCTGAATCTGCCTTCTTCCAGCTTCAACGTTTCGGAGATCAGCGTCTGGGCGCGCTCGAGCTCGGGAAACGCCTTGCCCATCTCCCCGACCAGCGTCGGCACCAGCTTCCACAGGACGGGTTCCTCGCAACCCATCATGTGGCCGTGACGCATGGCCCGGCGCATGATCCGCCGCAACACATATCCCCGGCCTTCGTTGGAGGGCAGTACGCCGTCGGCGATAAGGAAACAGCTCGCCCGCAGATGGTCTGCGATCACGCGGTGGCCGACGACATGTTCGCCATCGGCTGCGACGCCGGACACCGAGGCCGAGGCGGAAATCAGCGCCTGCATCAGGTCGATATCGTAATTGTCGTGCTTCCCCTGCAGCACGGCGGCGACCCGCTCAAGGCCCATGCCGGTGTCAATCGACGGTCGCGGAAGGTCGTTTCTGGTCTCCGCATCAACCTGCTCGAACTGCATGAACACCAGATTCCAGATCTCGATGAAGCGGTCCCCGTCCTCGTCCGGGCTTCCCGGCGGGCCTCCGGGGATCTCCTCGCCATGGTCGTAGAAAATCTCGGAACACGGCCCGCACGGTCCGGTCTCGCCCATCGACCAGAAATTGTCACTCGTGCCTATGCGGATGATGCGCTGTTCGGGAAGCCCGGCGATCTTCCTCCAAAGGTCGAATGCCTGGTCGTCCTCGGCATAGACCGTGACCAGCAGGCGTTCGGGTGCGAGGCCGAATTCACGGGCAACAAGGCCCCAGGCCAACTCGATGGCAACATCCTTGAAGTAGTCGCCAAACGAAAAATTTCCCAGCATCTCGAAAAACGTATGGTGGCGTGCTGTGTAGCCGACATTTTCGAGATCATTGTGCTTGCCGCCGGCACGCACGCATTTCTGCGAAGTGACCGCCCTGTTGCAGGAACGGTTCTCAATCCCGGTAAAGACGTTCTTGAACTGCACCATGCCGGCATTGGTGAAAAGCAGCGTCGGGTCATTGTGCGGCACCAGCGGAGACGACGCGACGATCTCGTGGCCGTTGGCCGCGAAATAGTCGAGAAACGCGGTTCTGATCTCACTGGTGCGGTGAGTCACGATGGTCTTCCGTGCGGTTCATGCCGGCCGGCGGCAGCGATTGCCGTGAAGATATATCGGTTTTGGAGCTTCCGGGCTACCGTGTTTTTTGGCGTCGATCGGACAGGGAGATCTGCCGGACCGCGTCATCGCCGGACCGCACCGGCCACGCTCCCGACCGGTCGGGAGCGCGGCCCGGGCCGGAGGCAGCAATGCACCGCCGTCCGGCTGCGGGTTCAGAGAACCTTGCCAGCCTGGGCGTCGTCGTCCTCGGTCACCGGGCCGGGCGGGCTGTCGCTCATCGCTGCTTCCGACAGCACGCCGGCATGCTGAAGGATTTCGAGGCGAAGATTCTCGGCGATCTCGGGATTCTCCACGAGGAACTGCTTGGCGTTCTCGCGTCCCTGGCCGATGCGCTGATCGCCACAGGAGTACCAGGAACCGGATTTCTCCACGATCGCCGCCTTGACGCCGAGATCGATCAGCTCTCCTGTCTGCGAGATGCCCTCGCCATACATGATGTCGAACTCGATCGTCTTGAACGGTGGCGCCATCTTGTTCTTGACAACCTTCACGCGGGTCTGGTTGCCAACAATCTCGTCCCTGTCCTTGATGGCGCCGATGCGACGGATATCGAGGCGTACCGAGGAATAGAACTTGAGGGCGTTGCCGCCGGTCGTGGTCTCGGGACTGCCGAACATGACGCCGATCTTCATGCGTATCTGGTTGATGAAAATTATCAGGCACCGCGAACGGCTGATCGAACCCGTCAGTTTGCGGAGCGCCTGGCTCATCAGCCGCGCCTGCAGACCGACATGAGTATCGCCCATCTCACCCTCGAGCTCGGCCCTCGGGACCAGCGCCGCGACAGAGTCGATGACAATCACGTCGATTGCGCCCGACCGCACGAGCGTATCGGCAATCTCGAGCGCCTGCTCGCCAGCATCGGGCTGCGAGATCAGCAACTCGTCGGTATCGACATCAAGCTTCCTGGCATAGGCCGGGTCAAGCGCATGCTCGGCATCGATGAACGCGCAAGCGCCGCCAGCCTTCTGCGCCTCGGCAATCACGTGAAGCGCCAGCGTTGTCTTGCCGGAACTCTCGGGTCCGTAGATCTCGGTGATCCGCCCGCGCGGCACACCGCCAATTCCGAGCGCAATGTCGAGCCCGAGCGAACCCGTCGACACCGCTTCGATATCAGCCTGGGCAGACGCGTCGCCAAGCTTCATGATCGAGCCCTTGCCATGGGCACGCTCGATCTGGCCCAAGGCCGCCTCGAGCGCCTTGGACCTGTCCACACCAGATCTGTTCATCCCGTCACTTTCAACCACTCTGAGTCTGGAACCGGCCATATCCGTTCTCCTTATTCCACATGGTTCTATCCAACTCAACCTATCCAGGACACAAATGTACTCGTTTTGTTCTTGTTGGCAAGGGGGAGCAGCAATTTTTTGCCGAATCGGCCTGCCAGCGACGATTCGCTCTCGAACGACTCTACAAATTAATATTGTATAATAATATCAGCTAATTATATGATGCATGCCGCGCCGTTCCAAGGTTCCGGACAGGCCGGAAAGCGATTCTCCTCAATATTTTTCTCGTTTTGTTCCTGCAGGCGATTCGTCATCTCGTTATTCTGGCACTCACGAACCACGGCTCGGCGCCGCATCTCCGGCCCCGGAAATCCACTTCGACACGTCATCGACAAAGGCCCGTGCGACGGCCACCGCATCCTCCTCCTCCGTTCCGCCGGAAAGGAGACGCGCGGCATCGAGCGAATGGCTTCCGGCAACGGGCTCGCTCTCGGCGAGGAACGCCGCCGCCGCCGCCGCTTCCTCCGGTTCCGGCGCGTCGCTCAGCGCAGCAAGACCGCATGCGCCCAGCCGGACTGCCTCCGTGGCCGGAGCGCGAGCCTCGTCCTCAAAACCGCCGCCGGCAAGCAACTGCGCAGCCTTGAGCTTCCTTTCGGCCTGCTCGGCCAGCGCTTGGGCGCGCAGGATGCGACGCTTGTCGAACCCCGCCTCGCCGTCGGATCCCGCATGATGGATTTCGCGCATGTTCTCGGCCGGCATGGAAATCAGCCCGGTCTCGGCCAGCCGCAACATCGATTCGTGCGTGGCCACGTCAATCACGCTTGGCCTGAACCCGGAATCGGCGGCGAGACGCCGCTCTTCCGCAGCGACCTTCCCGGGCGGCAGGTCGAGCACCACCAGCACCGTGTCCGGATTGCCGTCCCGCCCCTCTCGCACCAGCAACCGCCGCAGCGCGGCGCCATGGCAAGCGACAAGGTCCTCGTGCAAGGCCTCGAGCCTGTCGACCTCCGGCGGACCTTTTCCGCTTTCGTCGAGAACCTGGTTGAGGCGTTCGATGAAGGCGTTCCGCCCGGTCGGCAGCTTGATCTCCGCCAGGTCGCCCCGCCGGTCGAGTACGCCGTCCGCAAGCGCCTGCTTGCTCGCCAGCAGCCCGAGCATGCGGTGCTCTATGGTCTCCTCGCTCACCAGGTTGATGACATTCACCGATCGCGTCTGGTACTTGCGCCAGGCCCGCGAGATCCGCTGCTCGAGCCGGGCCGGATTCCATGGCTGATCAAGGTTGACCACGGTGTCGGCCACCTGAAGGTTGAGGCCGACACCGCCCGACTCCGAGGACAGGAACAGCCGGCATGACGGGTCCTTGCGGAACCTGTTGATCTCCGCCCGCCGCCGATGCTGGGGAACACTGCCCGTATGCCATGCGAACTCGAGGCCGTTCGCAGCCGCGAACTCGCGCACCAGATCAAGCATGCGCACCCATTCCGAGAAGATGATGATCTTGCGGTCGGGATCCTCGAGCAATTCGGGAACCAGCTTCTCGAGTTCATCCATCTTGGGACAGTCGTCGTGAGCGTTATCGAGAATGTAAGGCGTATCGCAAACCATCCGCATGCAGGCCAGGTATCTCTGGAGCCTTTCGAACTCCTCGGGCGTCAACGGCCGCCTCTCCGCCACCGCTGCCAGCCGCTTGGCGAGAAAATCGTAATCGTCATATATGCTGCGTTGAAGATCCGTCATCGGCACGAAAAAGGTCTTGGTGGTGCGGTCCGGAAGCTGGGTCTCGACCTCGTCCTTGCGCCGCCGGAGCATGACCGACGAAATGCGGTCCGCCAGCTTGTCGAGATTTCTGAAGCCGGCCGGGCGACCCTTGTCGTCGAGTTCGTAATACTCGCGATTGAAGCGGAACAGCGGTCCGAGAATCTCCGGATCGAGGAACTGGACGATCGAATAGATCTCGTCGATGCGATTCTCGAGCGGCGTACCGGTCAGCACGAACGCGTAGCGGCTCGTCAGCTTCTTGACGGCGTTCGCCGTCTTGGTCTGCCAGTTCTTTATCCGCTGTGCCTCGTCGAGAATGATGACGTCGGGAGCCACCGCGTCGAGCATGTCGCGGCCGTCGGCGAGAACCTGTTCATAATTGCATAGCGTGAAGAACGAACCCTCGGCATAGGCGGCCAGCCGCGCCAGCCGGTTGCCGAACACGGCGGTGACCGATTCGTCGCAGAACTGCCGGATCTGCTCTTCCCATTCCGCCTTGAGCGACGCCGGCGACACGACCAGCACGCGCCCGGCGCGGCGAAGGTCGCGCAGGATGATGCAGGCGGCGATCGCCTGCACGGTCTTGCCGAGCCCCATGTCGTCGGCAAGCAGCGCGCGCTCGCCGAAAGCAAGGTGCGCCGCGCCCTCGATCTGGTAGGGCAGCAGGGGCAGCTTGAGAAAGTCCGCCGAACGGCGGCCGGATCCGATGTCCTGCATGAAACGGTCATGGTCGCGCCGACGGCGCTTCTCCGCCTTCAGCGATTCGATCCACGCATCGAAGCGTCGCGACACCCTGAGCGCCTCGGGCCGCGCGCCTGCAAGATCGCGCAGCCGCGCGAGGGCCTTGCCGGAACCGCGGCGCAGTCCGCGGACCACCCCGTCCACCTCGATCTCGAGCCCGGGATCGTCGCGCGCTATGTCAGCCGGGACCGTCAGCCGCAGATTGCGTCCTTCGCGCTCGTCGAGAAAAACCTCGATCCTGTCGCTGACCGTTCCTTCCGGGCCGCGGAGCCAATGGAGGACACCCTCGATATGCTTGCAGGTTCCGAGCCTGTTGGTTCGATAGTCGTGACATTCGCACGAATTGACGCGTTCCCGAAGGCTGCGGATTTCGACGACATAGGTACTTCCGCTGGACGATTTCGCCGCATAGTCGGCAAAACACGACTCGCCGCCATCGAGCTTCTCGACACCGTCGATTTCGGTCTTTCCACGCCACTCCCGGCGTCCTATCTCCTCGTCGTCCGTCGACAGCCATCCCGTGAATATCGGCGGCCTGTCGACGCCCGACCGTTTCCGCCCGTTCTGCTTATGACCTGCTTCCCGTGCCATTCCCCACCCCTCTGCGCGTCGGCAGCGCGAGACGCAGCAGCATCCCAGCCGCCCCGACAGCCATGATTTTTGTGCGATATCCGAGGTCGCATTGCAACATCGGATGATTCGGGCGGTTGTCGGAAACGGCCGCCTGCTGCCACAGGCTTCCCGGCGCGATCGCCGGGCGTGCAGAACACCGCCAGTCCGTCGGCGGCCCGTTCACGCGGCGTCGAAGGCAACGAGTTCGACCCCTTCCCTGACCCGGTCGCCAGCCGCGAAATGGATCTCGACCACACAGCCGTCGGAAGGCGCCCGAATCGCGTGCTCGACCTTCATCGCCTCAATGACCATGAGGACGGCGCCGGAGGCGACCGTATCGCCGGGCGCGACGTTCACTACCGACACCACGCCCGGCATCGGCGCCGAGAGCATCCCGCCGCCAGCTGCGTCGGTGCGGTCGACCACCAGGGGGTCGTCGATGCCAAGCACATGACGCCGGCCGCGCGCAAAGACCGTAAGCGCCCTCCCGTCGCGGATGACCACCGCCTCGAGATGCCCGGAAGCCAGCGTAGCGGCAAACACGGTCGCTGATTTCCATCGCCCGCCGACGCCGGTCGGAGTGCCATCGTCCCGCAGCAGTTCCGCCCCCGGCCGCAAGACAAACCCGTATGCACGCCCGGCCGACACGAGTCCCACCCTGCGCAGCGCGATACCGCCGAGCCGCCACCCGCCACGGTCGGACCAGGGGGAACTCCAGTTGTCGGCGGCGGCCGGAGGCGACAGGACCGCCAGAGCCGCGATCGCCACGATTTCGGCGGGAATTTCGGGCTCGGGCGGCACGAGCTGGTCAATATGGTTTTCGATGAAGCCCGTGTCGTAGCGGCCGCCGCGAAACTCCGGATGATCGACCACCGCCCGGAGAAAGCGCTCGTTCGTCGCCGGGCCGGCAACGCGCACTGCGCCGAGCGCCGCCGACAAGCGGTCGCAGGCGGCCGCGCGGTCGCAGCCGCAGGCGATGATCTTGGCAATCATCGAATCGTAGTGAACGGTGATCTCGTCGCCCTCTTCCACCCCCGTGTCGATGCGCAGACCGTCACCGGCTTTAGGCAGCGCAAGATGCCGCAGGCGCCCGAAACCCGGGCGGAAACCATCCTCCGGATCTTCCGCGCAGAGCCGCGCCTCGATGGCATGGCCGGTGCACACGATTTCGTCCTGGCGCAGCGGCAGCGGTTCGCCGGCAGCAATCCTGAGTTGCCACTCGACAAGATCTATTCCGGTGACCATCTCGGTGACCGGGTGCTCAACCTGGAGGCGCGTGTTCATCTCGATGAACCAGTGCCGGCCATCCGGGGCCACGAGGAACTCGACCGTGCCGGCACCGCTGTAATCGACCGCGCGCGCCGCCGCGACCGCCCCGGCGGCGAGCCCCTCGCGGAGCGCCGGCGACAGGTCCGGCGCCGGCGCCTCCTCGACGAGCTTCTGGTGACGCCGCTGTATCGAGCACTCGCGCTCATGGAGGTGTATGATGTCGCCTCGGGAATCGCCGAAGACCTGGACCTCGACATGACGGGCGCCGTCGACATATTGTTCGACCAGCAGCCTGTCGTCGCCGAAGGACGACAACGCCTCGCGCCGCGCTGCAGCCAGTGCCGAGCGCAGATCAGATTGAGCGGCGACCACGCGCATACCGCGCCCGCCGCCTCCCGCGGCAGGCTTGATTATCACCGGGAACCCGATGGCACCTGCAGCGTCGGCGAGGCCGGCGTCATCCTGGGCGATGTCGTCACCGGCGCCGAGCACGGGAACACCCGCGGCCCGCGCCAGGCGCTTGGCTTGCGCCTTCGATCCCATTGCACGTATCGCGTCCGCCGACGGTCCTATGAAGACCACGCCGGCAGCGGCGCAAGCAGCGGCGAAATCCGGGTTTTCAGAGAGGAACCCGAAACCGGGATGGATAGCGCCGGCGCCGGCCCGCAGCGCCGTTTCGATGATCCCCGGTCCATCGAGATAGCTCAGCGCCGGTGGCGACGCCCCGATGCGCACCGCGCGGTCGGCCAGCGTGACATGCGGCGCGAACCGGTCGGCAGAGGAATGGACAGCGACCGTGCCGACCCCCATGGCGCGGCAGGTGCGGATGATCCGGCAGGCGATCTCGCCGCGGTTGGCGATCAGGATCCTGTCGAACATCGAACCCTCGCGCAGCCGCACGGCCGGAACGCCGACGGCGCCATGCTACATCCTGAAGACACCGAAGGTGGTCTCCTCGTCGGGCGTGTTCCGCGCTGCCGACAGGCAGAGCGCCAGCACCATGCGCGTGTCCACCGGCTCGATGATTCCGTCGTCCCAGAGACGGGCGGTGGCATAGTAGGGATGCCCCTCGGCTTCGTACTTCTCCCGGATCGGCCGCCTGAAGGCCTCCTCCTCGTCCGCGGACCATGCGCCGCCCGCCTGTTCGATGCGGTCGCGCCGGACGGTGGCGAGAACACTTGCGGCCTGTTCGCCTCCCATCACCGAAATCCGCGCATTGGGCCACATGAACAGGAAACGCGGGTCATAGGCGCGACCACACATGCCGTAATTGCCGGCTCCGAACGAGCCGCCGATGATTACGGTGAACTTCGGAACACGCGCGCAGGCAACGGCAGTCACGAGTTTGGCGCCGTTCTTGGCGATACCGCCCGACTCGTAGGTTCGCCCGACCATGAAACCGGTGATGTTCTGGAGAAACACCAGCGGGATGTGGCGCTTGCAGCAGATCTCGATGAAATGCGCCCCCTTGAGCGCCGATTCTGAGAACAGGATGCCATTGTTGGCCAGGATTCCGACCGTCATGCCGTGGATGCGCGCGAACCCGCAGACCAGCGTCGTACCATAGAGGGCCTTGAATTCGTCGAACTCGGAACCGTCGACGATCCGCGCAATGACCTCGCGGACCTCGAAGGGAGTGCGAAGATCGGCGGGCACGATGCCGTTGAGCTCTTCGGGATCATGGTCCGGCTCAGCGCCCGGCGACACGGCGGCGGCGCTTGCGGAACCGAGATCGGCGACGATGCGCCGGACGATGGCGAGGGCATGTCCGTCATCCTCGGCCATGTAGTCGGCGACACCCGAAACCCGGGCATGGACACCGGCGCCCCCGAGCTCCTCCGCGGTCACGATCTCGCCGGTGGCGGCGCGGACAAGCGGTGGTCCACCGAGAAAGATCGTGCCCTGATCGCGGACGATCACGCTCTGGTCCGACATCGCCGGGACATAGGCGCCGCCAGCGGTGCATGAACCCATCACCGCCGCGATCTGCGGTATGCCGGCGGCCGACATGGCCGCTTGGTTGAAGAAGATGCGACCGAAATGCTCGCGGTCTGGAAACACCTGGTCCTGGTTGGGCAGGTTGGCGCCGCCGGAATCGACAAGATAGACGCAGGGAAGCCGATTGCCGCGGGCGATCTCCTGAGCGCGCAGGTGCTTCTTGACCGTCAGCGGGTAGTAGGTGCCGCCCTTGACCGTCGCGTCATTGGCGACGACCACGCACTCGCGACCCGAGATCCGTCCCACCCCGGTCACGATGCCTGCACCCGGCACGTCCTCGCCGTAGACGTCATGCGCGGCAAGCGGCGAAAGCTCGAGGAACGGAGATCCGGGGTCGAGAAGCGTGTCCACGCGGTCGCGGACCAGCATCTTGCCGCGCGCCTCATGACGCGCCCGTGCCGCCTCGCCGCCGCCGAGCCGGGCAGCCGCGACGGATGCCCGAAGGTCGTCCACGGCCGCACGCATCGCCGCCTCGTTGGCCCTGAATTCTGCGGCAGCCGGATCCACCGCGGTCGCGAGACGCGACATGATCACCTCCTCCCGCACCGCAGCCGGCCGCAGGGACACGGACCGCAGCGGCAGGCGGACCGCAAGGACCACCGGTTCAGTTCGCGAAGAGCCATGGCTCGTCCCTGCGGCGACCGGCCTCAAACAGCGCCAGATCGTGCTTGTGCTCCATGACGAGATCGTGATCGTCAAGACCGTGGAGCATGCGGTGGCGATCGAATCCGGAAATCCCGAACGGATACACAATGCCCGAGGGACCGGTCACGATCCGGCCCTCGAGATCGATCTCCACCTCGGCTCCGGGCGCAGCATGCAGCTCCTCGCGGAGCGCGGCGCAGACATCGCGCGGCAGGCGTACCGGAAGAACGCCCCATTTCATGCAGTTGCCGTGATGTATCTCGCCGAAGCTCGGCGCGATCACGGCACGAATCCCGTTGGCAAGGAGCGCATAGACCGCGCCCTCGCGCGACGACCCGCAGCCCCAGTTCAGATCTGCGACGATGATTCGGCCATCGCGATAGGGGGCCCGGTTGCAGATGAAGTCCGGCCGCTCGGACCCGTCGGCATCATAGCGGAGATCGTGGAACAGGAAGCGCTCATAACCTTCATGGCCACGCGGGTAGCGCAGGAAGCGCGCCGGTATGATCTGGTCGGTATCGCAGTTGACGATGTCGACCGGAATGCCGATTGCGCGGAAGCGGACGAACGGCTCCATCATCCGGTCCCCATCCGGCGCACATCGGCGAACCGCCCCGCGATCCCGGCGGCGGCGGCCATCGCGGGGCTCACCAGATGCGTACGGCTTCCAAGGCCCTGGCGGCCGCGGAAATTCCGGTTGCTGGTCGACGCGCACCGCTCTCCGGATGCCAGGCGGTCGCCATTCATGCCCACGCACATCGAACAGCCCGGCTCTCGCCATTCCGCGCCGGCGGCGGCAAATATTCGGCCGAGCCCCTCCGTCTCGGCCTGCGCCCGGACGAGTCCCGAACCCGCCGACACCAGAATCGGCACCACGGCGCGGCGCCCGCGAAGCACGGCGGCGGCGGCGCGGAGATCCTCGATCCGCGAGTTCGTGCATGATCCGATAAACACGCGGTCGACACGAATGCCGGTTATCGGTGTCCCCGGGCGAAGATCCATGTATTCGAGGGCCTCGACCATTTCGCGGCGGGTATCGGCATCCGCCTCCCGGTCCGGATCGGGAATGCGCCCCGTCACCGGTTCCGCCAGCGCCGGACTGTTGCCCCAGGTAACCATTGGCCCCACATCGCCGGCGTCGATCGCAAGCTCGCGGTCAAAGGCGGCGTCCCCATCCGAAGGCAGCCCCCTCCACAATGCGAGCGCCCGGTCCCAGTGTTGTCCCTGCGGGGCGAACGGCCGCCCCGAGATATATTCGAACGTGGCGTCGTCGGGCGCGACGAGCCCGAACCGGGACCCGGCCTCAATGGTCATGTTGCACAGCGTGAGGCGCGCCTCGACCGAGAGAGCGCGCACGGCTTGGCCAGCATACTCGATAGCATGTCCGGCCCCACCGTCGGCGCCGATGCGGCGGATGATTGCGATCACCAGGTCCTTGGCGGTGACACCGTCAGCGAGCGTCCCGCCGAGCGTGATCCGCATCGTCTTCGGCCGCCGCTGCCAGATGCACTGGGTGGCCAGCACCAAGGCCACTTCCGAGGCGCCGATCCCGAACGAGATGCAACCGAGCGCACCATGCGTGGAGGTATGGGAATCGCCGCAGACAAGCGTGATCCCGGGCAGGGTGATGCCCTGTTCCGGTCCGACGACATGGACTATTCCCTGGCGCCGGTCGCCCCACGGAAAGAGCGTGACGCCGAAATCCGCGCAGTTTCCGCCGATCTCCCCGAGGATCTCCCGCGCGTGCGGTTCGGCCACCGCGTCGGGCCGGGTGCCGTCGGTCGGGACATAGTGGTCCGGGGTGGCGAAGGTCTGACCAGGGCACCGCACCGCGCGGCCCGCCGCGCGGAGTTGCCTGAACCCGTTGAAGGATCCGTCGTGGCAGAGATGGCGGTCGACATAGAGAAGGGTCTGACCGCCCTCGCGCTCGGCCACGACATGCCGGTCCCAGATCTTGTCGAAAAGGGTGCGTGCCGCCATCAAAACCGCTATCCGGCTTCGGCAAACAGTTCGCGTCCGATCAGCATGCGACGAATCTCGGAGGTTCCGGCACCAATTTCGTAAAGCTTGGCGTCGCGCAGGAGGCGCCCGGCCGGATACTCGTTGATATAGCCGTTGCCGCCGAGGATCTGCACCGCATCGAGCGCAATCTCGGTGGCACGCTCGGCCGAGTACAGGATCGCGCCGGCAGCGTCCTTTCGGCCCGGGCGATCGAGGTCGCAGGCCCTCGCCACGGCGTACACATAGGCCCGCGAGGCACTCATCCTGGTGTACATGTCGGCGAGCTTGCCCTGGATGAGCTGGAACTCTCCGATCGGCTGGCCAAACTGCTCGCGCTCGCGGACATAGGGCAGCACGAGATCGAGGCAGGCCTGCATGACGCCGAGCGGCCCGCCCGAGAGTACGGCCCGTTCCGAATCGAGGCCGCTCATGAGCACCGCCACGCCGCAGTCGATCTCGCCAAGAATGTTCCCGGAGGGCACGTAGCAGTCGTCGAACACGAGCTCGCCGGTGTTCGAGCCGCGCATGCCGAGCTTGTCGAGTTTAGGGGAGGTCGAGAATCCTTCGAAGGCGCTTTCGACGATGAAGGCGGTGATGCCGCGCGATCCCGCCTCGGGTCGCGTCTTGGCATAGACGACGATCACGTCGGCGTCAGGTCCGTTGGTGATCCACATCTTGGTGCCGTTGAGCACGTACCCGTCGCCGCTCGGAACCGCTGCCAGTCTCATCGACACGACATCGGACCCCGCACCGGGCTCCGACATCGCCAGCGCTCCGACATGCGCCCCGGAGATCAGGCGTGGGAGGTAGCGGCGCTTCTGCTCCTCGGTGCCGTAACGGCGTATCTGGTTCACGCAGAGGTTAGAATGAGCGCCATAGGAAAGACCCACCGACGCCGAGGCCCGGCTGATTTCCTCCATCGCCACAACATGCTCGACATAGCCCATGCCGGCGCCGCCGTAATCCTCCTCGACCGTGACACCGAGAAGACCAAGCTCGCCCATCCGCGGCCAGAGCTCCATGGGAAACTCGTTGGAAGCGTCGATTTGGGCAGCAAGCGGGGCGATTTCGGCGTCGGCAAAGCCCCGCACCGACTCGCGGAGCATCTCGGCCGTCTCGCCGAGTTCGAAATCGAGCATGGGCTGGCGGTTCGGAATCACGACACGTCTCTCCCGTCCGCGGCCGTGGGGGCGATCCAGAGATCCTCAGTCACGGTCGCGCGAAGGCGACCGTCGGAGGCGGCGGGACAGCGCCGGGGCTCAGGCACTCTCGGCAAGCTTTTCCGCAAACTGCGTCCGCCAGTCCTCGATCGGCCGGAACGACGGGTCCGCCCGGGCGTGGGCCTCCGACCGGGCGAAGATCTCCTTGTTGTCGAGCGACAGATCGAGTTCGTGCCGGTGCGGCTGGTTTATGTACCACGGCGTGTCCATGAAGGCCTCCAGCCTGTTACCCTCCGGATCGAAGAAATAGACCGACCAGGCGTTGCCGTGATCGGTGACGTAGACCTCCTGCACGTCCTCATCCTCGGTGACCGCCTCGTGGACGGCACGGAGGTCGTCGAGGCTTTCGCAACGGAACGATATCTGGTTGACCGTCGTCTGCCGGGTTTCCGGTTTGCGGCCCTCGGCGACGATCACCTGGTGATGATCGCGGGGGTCGCGGCTCATGAAGGCATACTTGCCGCCGTTGAGCAGACCCTCATCCGAGACGGCGAAGCCGAACATGCGCATGTAGAAGTCGCGCATGCGTTCGAAGTCCTGCACCCAGATCCCGACATGGGCAAGCGTCATTTCAGGGAGCTTGGCCATCCTGTCGTCCTTCCCGTTCAAGATCCGACCCCGGGTTCGGCCTCCCTGCCAATGCCGCCACGCATTTCTATACCGGCACTTTCGACAGTGTCTTCAGCCAGGGCGCGCGTACCCGCCTCAGGATTCCTATACTTGAAGGGTCGGCGGTTTACAAGCCGACCGCCGCGTGATCGCCCTCTGAGGGTGATCGTCCGCGCTTCCGCACGGACAGCCGGGATTGCCGACAATCGCGATCCACCGGCACCACCCGACAGGCCCTGCGGCCCGAATGGTCTGCCGACCGGACAGGTCCGGCAGGACAATTGTAACTCAAGTTGGCACTTTATGCGGCTTGGAATTGTATCTACTCACCCCTAGTTGGGCTCTGATTGGCCGTAGTGCTCGTTGATGATGTCTGCGGCTTTTCCGTCGAGGGCGATCTGGGTGGCGACGATTGGGTTGTAGCCGAGTGCCGCCATGGAGGTGAGGTAGCTTGAGCTCCGGCACCATGCTTTTGCGTGGAGCGGAAGCATCCGGACACCTTGAGCTTTGCCATCCTGATCTTCTGTTCTCCGGCATTGTTGGTGAAGCTGACGTTGGGGTCGTCCGTGAAGCGCAGGTTTTCGTGTTTCACGAGACGTTCGTGCAGGTTGTGCGCGTTTGCTATGCGTTTTCCTTTCGGCGGCGGCGGGATGTCGGGCAGTTCCTTGGCGCCCTGATGGTGCGGTAGCGCTTGTGCACGGCTCGGCGTCGTTCAGGGTTTTGGATGCGCTCTTGTTGATCTTGTGGCAGACCTCGCGAAGCAGGCTCTTCATCAGTCGCGCGGTAGCCTCGACGACGAAGGTCAGTTCGCGCAGCAGGTGGCTGCCGCACAACTGGTGGCTACACTGCCATGTACGAGGCCCAGGACGCCCTTGTAGCACGGGCCGATCTCTTGCCCGCGCTTGCGGTGCGGGAACTTGCACGTCCCGACGACATGGAGCCACTTGCCGTTGATCCGAAATCATCGACATCGGGCGTTGCAGGAGGTGCGCCATGGCGGCCTCCTCCCATGACGCATCGTGAAAGCATGGCCGAGGCCTCGGAGAGCTTGATGCCGGAGATCGCCTGCACGAGCGGCACGGCGCAGGGACAGCATCTGGGCGACCAGCAGGTTGATGACGAGGGCCTGGATGCCGTACTGCACGGGATGTTGTCGGGGAACCGGGCCTTGCACTTCGGGCATTCCTCGGCGCGGCGCTCGACGACCTCGAACACGATGTCGTGCGGCGCTCCCGATCGACGGGGTCGACGCCGCAGGCGTCGCAGGCCGCGACCGTCTCCTCGACGATGGTCTTGCGCAGGTTGTCGCCCATCTGCTGGTTCGGCTTCGGGCCGTTGCTCCCGGCACGCTCTTGTCCGTCTGTGACGGCGGCAGACCGGAGTTCCGGCTCGTGCGTAGTCTTCTCCAGAAGGACGACGATGAGGATGTCGAGCAGGATGACGAAGACGCGGATCACGGCCTCTTCCGCCACCTTGCCGGCAGCGCCGCGGTCCTGGCCGCTTCGAACTCCTCGCGCGCCGCCCGTCGCCATCACCCGGCCTCGACGGTCATGATCGTTGCGAGCATCGCCTGGCGCTCACCCGGCGGCATCTTCCGGTACTCCGCCTTGCGCTTCATCAGCGCGCCGCCTCCGAGATGCGTTTCCACATACAGATCATGCGGGGGCTGGAGCCCCGGAAGCAGCTGGCACAGCCCGCTCGTCGCCTTCGATCCAAAGTAGCCCACTGGCGGTCCCCGTCGTTCTCGATAACCACCACTAAACGAATCGGCCTGCAGTGTCAAATCTCCACGAAAACCCGTTCGTTGCTCTACCCCGACATCAAGCCGGAACCAGGGGGTGAGCAGTTACCTGGAATTTTTATCACGTTGCGCGATTTTTTGTCGGCCGATTTCAACATGGCACTACATTCCGTTGAATTCTGTCAGCTTGTGAGGTGGCTCCTCGTGCGGCGGGTTCGACACCAGCCGCCGAGGAGATTTCGGCGACCCCGGCGGTGCGCGTCCTGTCGGTTGACGATCAATGCACCTTGGCGCAGGCGCGTGGTGACCCTGGTTCAGCATGCTCTCGCGGATTGATGTCCGGCACTTGTGGATGCCCCGCGCAGGGATCGGATGCACCGCGGCGAGCACGGCGATCAACAGGTAGGCGGCGATGCGAGCCGGATCGGGCGTAATCCGGGCTCGGATTTCAATGAACGGAAGGTGGCCTCGATATCCGTGTCCCGAGCATCCATGTTTCCTGGCAAGGTTTTTGCGGGTGTCTGCGGTGATGTTTTCTGTGGTTGTCCACAAGCGGTGTGGGATTTGCCCTGCGAGCGAGGCGACATGAAGCTTGTGGTCCCGGCGGCGGGTTGCCGTCCATTGGTCACGTGAACGCGGCTACCTTGCCGTCCCCGGGCACGTGACCGTCCGGGTTCCAGGTGTCCCAAGGCGGTTCGATCTCCTCGATGTCGGCCTCGACGATGATCTGCAGACATTCTCCCCAAGTCGTGTCGTAGTAGGGAGACTGTCGATACAGTCCCGATCGCGCTCTCGGCAGGGGTGAGGGCCGTGTCTCCTTCGCTCACTCACCGTGCCGGTGCTTCGGTCGACCAGCAACGCTGCTGTCGCAGCAAGGTGTTCGCCAGAGCTTGCGCATCACGGCGACAATGGCGACTTTGTGGGCCTTGCCGGCGGTCTTGTGGCGTTCGAACACCAGATCCGCGTTGAAGCGTGCTGCCGAGGTCGCGGCCAGGAGATCACGTGGCCTCCGGCGCCCGCCTCGGATATGCCGAGCACCGTGGCCACTGTCGTTGGCCATCGGCGCCACCCCGATCAAGGCTGCCGACGCTGCCGAGTTCGGGCATCCAACAAAGAAGGGCTGCGGCGGTCACTGGACCGGGGATCGAGGTCAGGGTACCTCTGCTCGGGATCACCGGCGATCACCGCTTTGATCGCCGCACCGGCAATGCGGTCATCGAGATCGGCCGCCGAAGCCCTTGTGACGGTCTCGCCTTCGCCATCCACCTCATCTGCCACTTGCCTCAACTTGGTCCGCACGTCGACAAGCGCGGCGCGCGATACTAGGAGATCCCCCAGGCAGTTGAGGAAGGCTTCCTGAGGAGCCACAGGCTCGAGATCGCACCGTGCCGATCTTGGCGTCAACGCGGTTGGCCCAAAGCCTCGGCGAAGCCCTCAACGGGCAGGACAACCTCGAAGCCCCGGTCATGAAGACACTGGTGAACCTTGCGGTGATAGCGGCCTGTCGCCCACCACACGGGTTACCTCGAGGCTGCGAAGCCACGTGCCCGCCAGCTCGTGGCGTCGTTCGTAAAACGACGCCCCAGATGTCCAGACTGGCCTTGCTGACCCCTGCTACTACCTTAACCATCGTCCCTTGTTCCTCGCCTTATGATGATACGGTTCAAACCCAAGCATCCATTCAGGACGCAAGGGACGCCAAAGGAGGTTGCCACGCTCGGGAACGGCTCTATAAAGCCAAGGACGGAACGGCAATCTCCGCGGAGATCGTTTGATCCCCGCTCCCCTGTACGTTCTCACACAGGGGAGCGGAATCTCTTTGCAACCATAGCTCTCCCATAGTCGAGGTTATCCACATTTTCCCGCCCCCAACTGCTGTGGATGATTTCATCATCAAGGGGACAAAACCTAGTCATATAAGGACGGTCTCGATATCCCGGTCGCTGGTGCGCAGGCGCCCGCGTTGTCTTGTCGTCTGTGGCTGAAGCGCACGACCGTTGCGTTGGCGCCGGCCTTCTCGACGGTAATCTCGTAGTCCCGGGGATTACGCAACCTGATGTCTGGAAATTGTCGTGAAGCTGATCGAGCTGTTCCCATTTGATCTTGGTTTCGGTTTCCCATTTTTCGTCGATGAGGACCGCGGTTGAGAGGCGCTCCAACGAGGCGAGGTTTGGAAAGACCCTGACTTTGGAGGTGCGCCGCTTGAGCTCTTGCTGGATCGGTCGCTCGATGCCGTTCGAGGTTCGCATACGCTTGTGGTGAGCATCGGGCAAGGTGAAGACAGCGAGCCCCGCATTGTTTTCCAGCCAGTCTGCGAAGTCTGGATGCTTGTCGCGATAGCTGGCCACGAGGGCGCCCAGTTCAGCCTCGGCGGTTTGGAGTGAGGACGCATGGCTCCGAGCTGTTTTCCAATACGTTTCCTGATGTCGTTGTTCGGTGCACGGCGTTTTGTGCCAGGTGGAATTGGCAGCGCTGCCATGTCGCCGCGCCCAGCACCGTGCCGCTTTCAGCCCAGCATGGTCATCCGAGACGATGAAGGTCGTACCATGCAGGGCTAGCAAGCTTTCCAGGAAGGCTCTCCAATGGACCTCGGCCTCGGAGAGCGCCACAGAGAGCCCCAGAACGTGCCTGCAGCCCCTATTCCGATGACCGAGAGCACTGCGACATCGCGCACAACGCCGTCATGGCGGGCTTTTTCGTAGCGCGCATCCAGGTATTTCATCAGGGGCCGGTTGCGCGGCGAGTTCTTCATCGAGCAACCTGGTGGCCCGGCTGACCTGAGAAGAGGACAGGCTCCCGAACTCGCGCATTACATCCTGCCGTGTGGAAACACCCTTGATGTACATCTCGGCTACGGCGCGAGAAGATCGCTGGCCGCGTTCAAGCGACTGGGGGATCGTCCCCGTGACCGTTTGGCACCTGAACGGCAACAGTGGGGGTGTCGATCCGCTTGTAGCCGTTGGCATAGCCCTGTCGCTCCGGTGTCCGGTGGCCCGCTTTCAAGTACTGCTCGCGCTCGATTTGCATCGCAAGCTCGAAGAGCTGACCAAAAATCCGCCCCAGATCCGTTGCTCCGTTTGCGATCAGATGTTCCAAAACAGTCCCGATCGTCGTAGTGTGTCGCAGGTCCATTCGCTTCCTCCATGAATGTTTTTCAACTCCATGGGATAGCACGATGGCGCCGCGTTTCACTGGGGGGCTAGCCCCCCAGTGAAACGCCTCAAAGCGCAAACCTCAGACAAATTTCCAGACATCAAGTTACAGTACCGTGCCGGGCGGGGCGACGGTGGAGAAGCGCTGCCTGAGACCGCTCTCCGGCACCTTGTCGTGGCGCCGGCCCTTGTAGGTGGAGCTTTGCCGCCTCGAAGCCCTGCGGCCAGGAATGGCGTCCTCGGCCCTCTTCCTGCTCTCGCTGACCACGCAGAGCCGCGCTGGCAAGGCGCCTGCACCTCGTGATCGGTGATCAGCCTCGGGCCCACCCTCGGGCGCCGCCGCCCGCGATCCAGCCGTGCTCGCCACGCGATGTTCGCCTCGGTGCCGGCGTCCATGACTACCGTCGGCTTTGCCGCCGGGCCGACTCCAGCCTCAGCAGCGCATCCGTGCCCGGCCACGTTGCCCCGCAAGACCTCGCAACTGCGCCGAAAGCCCGCGCCGCGCCAGCGTGGGGCAATCATTGCGCTTCGAGCGCCCGAAGCGGGGGAGCTTGCCGTCGGCGCGGCCGTGAACATTGGTGAGGTCGTAAAAGGCGATGGTGTCGGGGATGCAGCGCGCGCTCGCGGTTGAACAGCTCCTGGCGGCCCGGTGGCGCAGGTCGCCGATGCGGTACGGCGTCTTGCGCGCCTTGCCCTCCAGATCCAGAAGCTCCGCGCTGTCATCGCGCAGCCAGCGCTCGCTGGCGGATCATCCTGGCGACGATCAGCGCACTCGTGATGCCGAGGTCGTGAAGCCGGGATCGCGCCTCGAGGCGCAGGCAGCCGACCGGGCGCGGGTTCTCGAGGCTGTCGAGGTTGACGGTCGCAATTTGCGTGCGTCTTCCTCTGGAGCGTCGGCGCGGAACCTCCGGGGCCCCTGTTGACGATGTCCTGCAGCCTGCGCGCGGCTTCGAACAGCGGCGGGCGGCCGTGGAGTAGCGCTTCGGCGGCAACCTCCTTCCAGTTCTTGCGCGCCACCGGATGGTCGGTACCGAGGCAGCGTGCGCTGTCCGACCTTGTCGCCGATGCGCTGAGAAAGTACGAGCCGGTGGACGGGCTTGCCGTCTGCGGTGCTGCGGGTTTTGGTTGTCCTGATGAACATGTTGTCTGGAGCCTTTTGTGTTGACGAGGCTCCGGATATACCGGGTTTGGCGGCGGGGTCGAGCGAATCTGCAATATCTCGGCACTACATCGGCCCTCCCGGACAGGAAATTGCAGATATAGTAGGAAAAGTCGCAAAAATAATAACATCTAGTATGTCGAGTGCGGCTGCCGCATAAATTTCCCCTTCAACTGACGCAAAAAAGTGCCAACTTGGGTCTTGACCGCGTTTGTCCCCCATTCGTCTCCGGTGTCCGCGAAGATTCGCGTCGTGAACGGTTCACGCACAGACGCGGCGATGAAGGAATCGAGAGCCCGCGCCGATATCCGTGTGCCCGGCGCATGGCACTTGCACTGGATGGCGCAGAAGCCGCCGTCTCGCTCCTCGGCGACCAAGTCGATGCCGGTGTCGGCACCGTCGAAACCCTGCCGCGAGGCGGCCCAGTCGGACCACAGCCGCAACTGCCCGAACCGGTCCCGGTAGAGCGGATCCTGCGCGAAATACGCCCTCATCAGCCGCTCGAACAGGCAGCCCTTTTTTGCCTCCGTTCCCGCAACCGACCGGATGTGGTCAAGCACGCTCCGGAAGTCATTGCTCACTCAAGGTCTCCGTCCGCAGGAGAGCGGAAGGCCGAGGCAAACATCGGCGAGCAAGGGCGTCCTCCGGTATAATCGGCTTTAGGTCCCGCGCCAAAACAGATTGTTTTTTTAGTGTGGATCTGCCATCGATGATGTCATGGAAGCGATGGTCGATACGCTGCAATCCAAGTTTGTGGTGTTGCGTCCGATTCCGGACGAACGTGCGCGGCGCCTGTGGGCGGCGGCCCGTGCCATCGGGCGAGTGGCCGAGGCGACGGGGATGGGCACCGTTCGCGCCGGAGGAGCTTGATTCGGAGTCTTCGAGTGAGGTTCCTTCAGTACGTTTGCGTCGCCCCGGCGGCGGGCGCAACGGATCCGGGTTTGGTGGCGGCGCGAGCTTGAACCGATGACGCGCGGCGATCCGGAGAGTTCGCTGCGGTGTCACAGTGCCGCTGGCGGACCGTCTTGCGGTCGAGGGCGTCAGCGAGCGCACGGTGAACCGGCTGCTCCACGATCCGGGGTACAGCCTCCAGGCCAATCGCAAGACGCTGGAAGGCCGCCAGCCCGGGATGCGCAGTTCCGACGCGCCGGGTGCGCGCGTTCCGGAGGCTGGGCCAGCCTGTGGTGACACCAAGAAGAAGGAAATCCAGTACCGCAATGGCGGCCGGGCCCCAAGGGCGACCCTGAGTCCGTCAACGTGCATGACTTCCCCGATCCGGAGCTCGGCAAGGCGATCCCCTACGGGGTCTACGATCTCACCGCCAACGCCGGCCGGGTCAGCGTCGGGTACGACACGGCGGCGTTCGCGGTCGAGGCCGCTGGTGGCGAGAGATGGGCCAGCTGCTCTGTCCCGATGCCTGCTGATCACCGCCGACAGCAGCAGCCGCAACCGGCTGTGGAAGCTGCAGCACCTCGCCGACGAACTCGGGTTGAAGGTGTCGGTGGCCCACTTCCCGCCCGGAAAGTGGAACAAGATCGAGCACCGGATGTTCTGCCATATCACCCAGAACTGGCGCGGCCGGCCCCTCGTCAGCTACCAGGTGATCGTCAAGCTGATCGCCGCGACCACCACCGGCCTCACCATACGCTCGGACCTCGAAGAGAACAGCTATCCGCTCGGGGTCAAGGTCAGCGACGATCAGATGGACAGCCTCGCCATCCGCAGAGACCTGTTCCGCGGCGAGTGGAACTACACCCTCACACCACGGACATAACAGTCAATTTAATTTGGCGATAGCCCTTAGCTATCCCGGGCCCGCCAACTACCACATGGCCCACCTCGTCAGGAAGCTGCAACAGCGCCTCCTCGAGCCCGCGCCGGTTGTCGAGCTTTGCCGTCGCGCATCTCAAGCCACGGAACCATGCCGAGCTCCGGGCAGAACGTGATCAGCGGCTGGTAGCCCCGCTTCCCCGGAACCGAACCCGACGCCGCACGGTATGTCGACAGACAGGCCCGCCTGCCGATCAGGGGGGAGCACGACGATCCCACGCTGCTAATCCAGCGGCGACCGGCGAGATTTTTCGGTCTGCGTCGCGCTGCAATCGTGCCGCCAAGGCTCAATGAGACCTTAATTCGGCGCGAAAAATTGCGATCAAGAGGCAATCTGTGATGACGCGAGCCCCAACGCACTCGGATTTCGCGTCTCGGAATCAGCATGGGATCGCCGTGGGAGGGAGAGAATCGGGCGCTTGCTGCGGCTGCTGGCATGGAATAGACTTCGGCGCAGAATGCCTTCATGCCATGCTATTGGCCCATACATTGAGGAGAGAGCGCGATGACACAGGATATTTCCCGGACCGGCGGCGCCGACGACGACACGCTGACGGGTGGCCTTGGCGATGACATCCTGACGGGCGGCCTCGGCGACGACACGCTGACGGGCGGCGCTGGCGACGACACGCTGACGGGCGGAACCGCAAGCCCGGGTGCCGACGCGGACTTTCTCCTCATGAACCCCGGCAGTTCGGACGATGACACGCTGGACGGCGGTGCTGGCGACGATGTGCTGGACGGCGGTGCTGGCGACGACACGCTGGACGGCGGCACGGACAACGACACGCTCTATGGCGGCGACGGGGACGACACGGTGGATGGCGGTGCGGGCAACGACCGTCTGGAAGGCGGCCGGGGCGCCGACAGGCTGACCGGCGGCCGGGGCGCGGACTCGCTCTATGGCGGCAGTGGCCATGACGTCTTTGCGTTCGCGGTCGGCGACGGGGCCGACTACATCGGCGATTTCGAGGCTGGTGACATCATCGAGATTGCCGGGGTGTCCGGCGGTTTCGGGGATCTGGTGATCGAGCAGAAGGGCTTCCATACCGTCATCCGCTACGGCGACGGCGACACGATCAAGCTGGAGGGCGTGACGGCGGCCTCCCTTGGCGCGGACGACTTCCGGTTCCTTCCCGTCGAGGCAGCCCCGCCGGAGGGCGGCGGCGAGGACGCTCTTGCACAGGGCGCGCCGCCGGAGGGCACGTCCGGCGACGCCTCGAGCGGCGGGCCTTCTGGCGGCGAGGTGCTGAAGGGTAGCAAGGACGCGGACACGCTCACCGGCGGGGCCGGCGACGACACCCTGCGTGGCTACGGGGGCGCCGACACGCTGACCGGCGGGGCTGGCGACGACCTCCTCTATGGCGGCCTGGGCGCCGACACGCTGACCGGCGGGGCTGGCGACGATACGCTGGGGGGCGGCAAGGGCAACGACACGCTGGACGGCGGCGCGGGCGACGACACGCTGCGCGGCGCCAGGGGTGCCGACACCCTGCGCGGCGGCGCGGGCGATGACACGCTGGGGGGCGGCAAGGGCGCCGACACCTTCGTGTTCGTGGCGGGAGACGGCCACGACACGATCACCGACTTCGGAGCCGGCGACCGGATTCGCCTCGACGGCGAGTCCGGCGGATTCGCGGCGCTGGTCATCGAGCAGGACGGCGCCGATACCGTCATTCGCTACGGCGGCGGCGGCGACACGATCAGGCTGTCGGGCGTGTCGGCGGACAGCTTGGATGCGAACGACTTCATCCTGCCTGCTGGCGGTGGCGGCGACGATCACGACGGCGGCAATCCCCTCGATAGCGACAACGACGGTGGCAACCCGCTTGACGACGACGATGACAACGACCCGAATGTCAACAACGGCGGCGACGAGGACACGATCCCGGGCACCTCGGGCGATGGGACGCTTGATGTCGAGAACACCGGGGACGGCGGCGGCGACTCGGACGTCGGGAGAGACGACGACGACAGCTGCAATAAACCGGGCGAGCTTCCTCGCATCGTCGGTCAGGGCCAGACCGGATACAGCATAATCCACGGCACCGAGGACTCGGAGTTCATCTACGGCGGTGCCGGATGGGTCTGGAACACGCTCTACGGCCACGGCGGTCATGACACAATGGCAGGCGGCTACGGCAGCGATGTGCTGGTCGGCGGCAAGGGCAACGACTGGCTTCGCGGCGACTGGGGGGGATGGGTCTACGGTGACACCTACATTTTCAATCCGGGCGACGGCTTCGACTACCTGTTCGAGCTGAGAAAGGAGGATACGATCGAGTTTCACTTCGGCGATCAAGACATGGGTCCCTTCCAGTTCGTCGATCACCAGGCGCGCTACTCCATGGATGCGGTCATCGTCTACGGCGATGGTGGCACGTCGGACGGCACCATCCTCTCGCACACCGGCTTCGCCTGCGCGCTGCAGGTAGACGGCGGCGCGGGCGGCGGAACTGTCCGGATCGGCGACATGTCGCTGGCCCAGTTCAAGGCCTCCGGGATCGGCTTCACCGTCCGGGGCGGTAACGGCGACAATACGCTCCACGGCGCCTTCGGCCGGGACATCCTCCAGGGCCTCGGGGGCGACGACACGCTCCACGGCTACGATCGGGACGACCGGCTTTCGGGGGGGACGGGCGATGACACGCTGATTGGAGGCAAGGGCAACGACCTGCTCCACGGCGGCGCCGGTGCCGACCGATTCGTCTTCGACAGCGAGTCCGATACCGACCGCATCCTGGATTTCGAGGACGGCACCGACATCTTGGTCATCCGTGGGAACCTCCAATTCTCCGATCTGGGCATCAAGCAGAGTGGACACAACGCCGTGATCGGCGATCCTGACAACACATTCTCGATCGTGGTCGAGAACATTCAGGCGTCGCAGCTGACCGAGGCCGATTTCGACTTCACGGGCTGATCTTTCCGGGTAACCGTGCTTGGCAGCGCCTGCACCCGCGGCACCCGCGGTACCGTGCGCCACCCCGCCGACAGCGACGGCGGTACACGGGTGCGACCCTGCCGGCGCTTGCTTGGGCGCGTTGCCGCCCGAGGGCATGCATTGTGGGACTTCGGGCTCATGCAGGAGCGTCTGCCGGCCGCGGTCCGCAAAACAAGCGTCGCGGATTGATCCCCCCCTTGGGCAGTTGCCGGATCCAATGGCGGCACAGTCGGAAGGGGGCGCAAAGGCGCAGTTTCAGACCCGGCGGTCATGTCTGCGATGCAGGCGGGGATGGGGCAGGCGGCAGTTCTGTTCCTCCTTTCATAGCCGTCACGTATCTGCTTACCCCTTCGTAGGGGCGGGTTCGGCGTTGTGCATTTCACCGAAAGCCCAACGGAACACGAAGGTGGCATCTTGTGGCGCGAACTTTCTGGCCAGACATCCGATCACAACGCCATCCCGGTCGACGATCAACCAGCGGTCGCCGTCCTGTTTCAGGCCGACAGCATCGTCCGTCGCAATTCTGTCGAGGGACCACAGCGCCGGATGTCGGTGGGCCAGCCGTCCCGTGAAGTCCCGTGAAGTCCAAATCGACCTCCGAGGGATTGAGCGTCCGGTAAATCTTTCTGCAATCGGCAACATCCAAACCCCACTTCCAGTCTGAAGTGCAACACCCGGCCCTCATCGCAGTGAGGGCGTAGCCCGAACGGAGATGAGGGCCGGGTGTTGCGCAAATTTTTCCCTTCTGCCCCTCTCGATGCCGCCTGGGAACAGCTTCAGTTCCTTCAACATCGAGCTTATGCAACGCCTTTGTCGGCTTCAAGCCACTAATTCGTCGTCGCGCGGCATGGACCCTGCTGCACGTTGCGGCTTTGGAACATGGCGCAGATGGTCAGCGTGGTTTCACTTCAAGATTACCTCCGTCGGCGATTCCAGGAATGGAAAGGCGAAGAAGAAATCTGCGTCAAGTGCGACACGCCTGTGGTCTGCGAACTCCTTGCCGTTGTCTGACGTGATTGTGTGGACCAATAGCGCACCAGAGCCGAGCAGGCGGATCATACCGACCGTGTCTTTCTGTCCACCCGGCAAGGCGTATTTCGTGGCACGAGCGACACGACAGCTCCACTGTGAGCTTTGCCGATGATGGCTCCCAGTCGCCGATCCGTTCCTTTGCCTCCGCAGGGCGCTCGGAAATGTCCACCCGGCCAGAATGGCATCCGCCCTTCCAGTTCGGCTTCTTGCCGCGCCGCCGAAGCTTCAAGACGCCCCCGGCTCTCCGATCTTCGGCGATCATAGATCCGTTGCCGACCCACGGCCCTCCAGTCGAAAACGGCCGCTGATCTGCTCGGGGCCCTCCCGCAGCTTTTTCTGAGCTTCAACCCGAGGCGTCAACCGCCAGGAAACAGACGAGGCTGCCCTGCGTTTCTGCCATCCTTTGCGCCTGCTTGTGACGGTAACCCCGTCCCCCGGTGTTGCGCTTGATCTCCCGGAAAATTGTTGATCGGCCCAGCTGCCGAGCAATCGCACCTTGTGAAAGACCGCTTTTCTGCCTCAATCTGGCATCGCTCTTCGTAGGTGACGGTAGCCTTTGGACATGAACAAGCTCCCTCCATCTTGTACAGGAACTCTCGCCGCTGCTGGACAGCTCCGCAACATCATGCGTCTAAAAACACATGGCCACAGCCCATCATGTGTTGCACTTCACTATGGAACGGGGGAGACTATTTCCGTCCAAGGCGCCAGCACATGGGCCAGCACCTCCATCTCGATGTCCACCAGAACCGGCCCCTCCCCTCCCCCGGCCAGAGGAGCGGCCGTTCGGCCTGCAGCGCCGCCGTTTGCCGATGCGTTCATGCCCGCTCTCCTGCGCTGCCGGCCGCGCCGGCGATGCGGTCGATGGCCTCGACGGTGGAAAGACCCTGCGCCTTGAGCTTTCTCGACTGCGGCGAAGGCGGGGCCGCGCGAGAAGGCGGGGCCGCGCGAGGAGAACAGCGTCACCGACCACGGATCCAGCACCAGGCGCGCCACCCGCCAGCCGTCCGAGCCGTGGAGCACCAACTCGGCCCAGCGCCCGTCGGCGGTCACCAAGCTCTTCAGCGCCCGCTCCATGCCCGGGTCGCAGTGAATGCGCTTCTCCTGCTTGAGCAGCTCGACCGACTCGTCCTTCTGGGCGAGAAAGACCGTCCAGTCAGCATTGTCCCAAGCGGCCCGCGCCGCCGGGTTGGCGTAATAGTCGTTGACCGACTGGGTCCCGGTGATCAGCGCGCTGCGATACTCCCTGGCCCGGCGCGCCGCGCCTTCAAGCAAGGCCCGGCTGTCCTCGCCCGACAGCAGGTCCCAAGCCTCGTCGATGACGACGGCCTTCGCCCGCGTGCGCGCCCCGTGATACATGCGCTGGGTGGCGAAGAAGACCACCAGAATCAGCACCGCTGCCTGCATCCCGCCACGGCCCTTGAGTTCGGCAAGCTCGAACACCGTCAGGGCCTTCTCCAGGTCCGCGCACGGCCGCCGGCGAACAGCCGCCCCATCGTCCCGCCAAGATACCAGGGACCCAGGGCGGTGTCCATGTCGGCGGCGCGCCGGTCAAGGTGATCCCATGCTTGTTGATGTGATGTGATCGGAGTCCTGATCGTGGCGCGGGTCGACGCGTTCGAGGCTGCGATTTTAAGATTTGCTGACGCGCTGTTACGGCGCGGGGCGCGATTGGTCGGCGTATCCGGGGCGAGCGAGAGGCCTTGGTTGCCGGGCTCGAAAGCTTGCAGTTTCTGTCGGGGAGAGAGGCGCGGTCAGCCTGGTCTTGTGATTGCGTGCAGGACCTGCTTACGCTTGTCGGCATAGTGGGAAACTGTTGAAGGGTTTGGGCAGCTTGCGTTTGTTGCGGATGATGATTGCGAGGGTGATCGCGTTGTTTGCGGGCGCGTTCGGAGCATGGAGTCGTCTTCGCGGAAGGTGGCATCGCGGACATGATGATGGCTCTCGACTACCCAGTGTCCACGATTCCATGCGAGCAGCTGTTGCGGCGAGGCGCGTTCGGCCGAGGTCATGGCGTTTTCTGGATTTCTTGAATTCGACGCGCCGGGTGACGCGGAAGATCTGCTTGACTAGTTGATCATCTTCGCCAGCGGGGTGAAGATGGTGCGCTGGCGGCCATGCGCGGGCTTTTCGTTGTAGCGCTGGCGGTCTTCCAGTTGATGCTCTCTCGAAGGTGCGTTGCCCTTGACCATCAGTCCGCGCGATGGGTCTCGATGATCAGCCTCGCGGGTGGTGTGGAGCGCGTCGAGGGTGAACAGACGGCCAGCGCCGTCGCGGCGTGGACGGCAGCGATCTCCCCGTCGTGATAGTTGAGGATCGAATACCGGCCAGCGAGACTGTCTCGTAATGATCCTCGCCGGTGCGCTTGCCGTCGACCGCGTTGCCGACCTGCGGCTGCGCGCCGCATCCTCGATCCATCCCGGGTCGGTGTTCTGCAGCACCCGGTGCACGGTCGAGACCGGCTTGTCCCTGTTCTTCCATGCTGCTCCAGCTCCTTCTGCGTCGTAGTGCGCCGCCGCAACCGCGCCGTGCCGGTTCGCAAGCCAGCAAAATCACGCACAGCACCGAGGCGATGCCCCTGCGCGCGCCGGAAAGCGCCGCTGATAAATCGAGCGCAACTCCTGCGCCGACCAGCGGCGCCCGCAACTCCCACGCCACAGGAAGCGGCGAACGATCCCGCAGCCGACATCGCGACGCAGCGGAAACACGTAAAGATCCTTCGCCTCCCCGGTCGGTATAGCGCCCGCTGGCGCGCGCATAGCTCCTGCCAACGCACTCCCAGTTCGCCGCCTTGTACATGGTGCCGCTGAACTTCGTCGGCAAGACAAACTTCTCCGCAACAAGCAACGGCAGCCTCCCAGTCGCCGCCGCACCATCCGCGACAACGCAAACGAGGCCCGGAAACGACCACCAAGAACAACAAACCTCGTGTTGTTCCCGGCAACCGCCTGAACTGTTCCTCGCGGCGCCAGCCAATCCAACGGGTGCGCAGCTGAGGGCGCCCGTCTGCCAGCCCGCAGCACCAATCCACCGCCCGCGCCAGGTGAACACGCAGACCTCGACCGGCAAACTGCTTGAAACCAAGATACGGTCAACGACACGGTTCCAGCGACATCAGGCCGCGCAAGGCGCACAACCACATCCCGGAGCGCAAAACCCTCCAGAGTCGTCTCAAAAAAATCCGCTGCCCCCACGACAACGGATACTACGTCGCTTCACAAAAAGCCAGCGAAAATGCGAATCATCCTGAACAAGCAAAACCGACCCTTCCAACAAACCTAGCGTGGGATCGCCGTGCCTGTAGAGTGTCCCTTCTACAATGTCAGGCGCATAGGTCCGGCGGATGGGAAAGGCAGCCAACGGAACCCGCTCCACCGGACAGCACGGTGGACACGCGACGCGGGGTGCCGGATCGCGTTGCAGACCCCTCACCACAAGGCCGGAACGGGGAGCCGAAGATCGATCCGCTTCTTGTCAGCCGGAACACGCACATACGGTCATCGGCAGCGAGCAAGTGAAAGGGTCAAGAGAAAATGCCGGACCCGTCAGGAAACACGATTCGTCATCAATAGGGGGGTGAGTAGATACGGTGTTCGGATGCTTCCGAACCCCGCTCCACGCCGAGGCCTGGTGCCGAAGCTCAAGCTATCTCACCTCCATGGCCGCACTCGGCCACAACCCACTCGTCGCCATCCATATCGCACTCGCCGCCGACATGATCAAGATGCACAACGCCAAACCCGCCTCTACGGCGGGGTGAGCAGATACGTGGATCGAAGGGATCGACGTATGTCGTGCCGAACGCCGTCGACCCATGCTGCATCGGACAGAATCGACAATCATGGCAGATTCCGGAGACAGGAAGGCGCTGAGCACATCTCTCCGCGTGCCCCGGAACCGTGGGAACGTATCGAAACGGCCGGCACGGAGAAGCGCCCCGACCGGCGCACGGCTCCTCATCGCAGCTCAGCATCGAAGCCCCTGATCGACGGGAAATGGCTGTAGCGGACACCAGGATCGAGGTCGCAAGTATCTCGTCCTTGGCCGCTCGGAACACGATCGCAACGGGACGAAAGGACGAAGGATTGGCACGGGACGCGGTGACGATGCTCCACCCGGCCAGCCGTGATGAGCCCATGCACCGCAACGCCGCCCGGCGTGTTCGCCATGATTTCCCCCGGACAGGGTCGACCGAAGTCCTGAAGGGGTTTCGGGTTGCGGGCACTCCCTGTCGCGGCCCTGCCCTTCGCCCCTTGCTCATGGACAGGCAGGCGGATAGCGTGGCCGTGCGTTCGATGCGGCTGTTCCGGGACGGCCTCGGCAAGGAAGGTTCCGCGCGCCCCGCCGCAGGTGCCGGCGCCGCGAAAGGAGAGACCGATGACCCGCCGCCGTCTTCCGATCGGGATCCAGGACTTTCCGACGATCCGGAGCGAGGACTTCTACTATGTCGACAAGATGTCGCTCGTCCGCAAGCTGGTGGACGAGGGGCGCCACTATTTCCTGTCCCGTCCGCGCCGCTTCGGCAAGAGCCTGCTGCTCGACACGCTGGGGTCGCTGTTCGCCTGTCATGAACCGCTGTTCCGGGGACTGGACATCCACCCCCACTGGGACTGGTCGGCGCCGCGGTGCGGCTGAGCTTCGACGGGAAGTACAACGAACCGGGCGAGATCGAAGGGGACATCATCGTGTAACTTGAAAACGTGGAGCGCGGGTACGATCTCCCGCCAGCCCGGACCTCCGATACCGGTCCGAGGCGCCTGCGGAACCTTCTCGACCGCCTTCACGGCGCCACCGGGCGGCAGGTGGTGGTGCTGGTGGACGAGTACGACAAGCCGATCCTCGACATGCTCCACGATCCCGGGCTCGCGACGGCCAATCGGGACTACCTGCGCGGCTTCTACGGCATCGTCAAGGGCAGTGCCAGGCATGTCCGTTTCGTCTTCGTCACCGGCGTCAGCATGTTCTCCAAGGCCAGCCTGTTCTCGGGGCTCAACAATCTCGAGGACATCAGCCTCGACCCGCGCTTCGCCACGATCTGCGGCTACCGCGAGGAAGATCTGGACCGCGTGTTCGGCCCCGAACTGGCCGGTCTGGACCGCGAGAAGGTCCGCACCTGGTACAACGGCTACCACTGGCGGGGCGGGGAACGGGTCTACAACCCCTATGACGTGCTGCTGTTCCTGCGGCGCCGCGAGTTCCGTCCCTTCTGGTTCGAGACGGGGTCTCCGGACTTCCTGTTCCGGATGCTGATGGAGAAGTCGGTGAGCCCGATGGAACTGGAGGGGCGGCTGGCGGACATGTCCATGGTCTCGAAGTTCGATGTAGGCGACATCGACATCGAGGCGCTGCTCTTCCAGACCGGCTACCTGACCATCGCCGGGGAGGGGCAGGATGACTTCGACGCCCTCTAGCGTCTGGATTATCCCAACCTCCAGGTCCGGATCAGCCTGAACCGCGGACTGCTCGCCTGGCTGGGCAAGAAGGGGGCCGCTGGAGAGGGGGCGGGAACTCTGCGCGCTGCTGGAGGCGAACGACTTCGCGGGCTTCGGCGAGAAACTCCGCGCCTGGCTCGCGGGCATTCCCTACCAGTGGCATGCCAAGGGCGACCTGGCGCGCTACGAGGCCTGGTATGCGAGCCTTCTCTACATGTGCCTGCGCGCGGTGGACCTCGGCGTGGAGGAGGCCTCGCATCGCGGCCGTGCGGACATGGTGGTGCGTCTCGGCGGGCAGGTCTTCGTGCTGGGGTTCAAGATGGCCGACGGCGAGGAGGACGGCGCCGCCGCGCTGGATGCGGCGATGGCGCAGATGCGCGAGCGGGGCTATGCGGAGACCTGGCGCGACCACAACGGCCCGGTCCACCTGATCGCCGTGGCCTGCGAGGCGCGCAACCTTCTCGATATCCGCGCCGAGGCCGCGTGAGCGGCGCCTGCGAACGCCTGACCGACACCACGAAACGCCCCCATCCCGGATCCCTGCACCGAACCGCTCCCGGTCGGTGCGGCCGTCCCGTGCGTCACGGTTTCACCACGCCGCTCGAGACCTTTCAACCGGACACCGTAAACCCGTGCCCGCGCGGGAATGATCGTCTTGACCGACCCTCCGGCGGAACTTCGGGTTCGATCGGCCCTCGGTTTCCGGCAGAAGTCCTGTTCATCCGCGGCGCTATCGGGGCTCCTCCAGCCGGGAATCCGCAAACGTGTTCCCGCTCCCGGGCGGGCTTCGCGGCTGAGGTCGATGGGAGCCGCCGCGGTGCATCATCGTTGGGCCCGGACCTGCCCGTGCAGCAGCAAGCCGATACGGTGGACATTGAAGGCCACCATCCGCGCAAGGCCGTCCGCCCCACAAGACGAGCACCCTGTCCATTCCGCGTTGCTCTACCCCGACATCAAGCCGGAACCAAGGGGTCAGCAGTTACGAAAATTGCAAGAAACCACGCCAAAAGGCAAACCCTTCAAGGAACTCTCCCAATCCCCACAATTATGACACGCACCCCCGGGAGCGGTTCCAGTTCCAGTTGCCTCAACCGGTGCGGACAGGTATTGATAACCATTCAGAAACCCGGAGGACGGAATGAGACTCACGAGCTTTGCCGCAAACGGAAAACAGTCCTATGGCGTCGTCACCGATGACGGAATCATAGACGCCGGCTCCATGGTCGAGAATGCGCCTACGCTGCGCGCCGCGATCGCCGCCGGCGCGCTTGACCGGATTGCCGAAGCTGCGGACGGCAGGTCTCAGGACCACAGCCTCGACGAGATCGAGTTCCTGCCGGTCATACCCGACCCCGACAAGATCATCTGCATCGGACTGAACTATCGCACCCATGTGCTGGAAGGCGGCCGCGACATCCCGAAATTCCCGATGATCTTCACCCGCTACCCGAATTCCCAGGTCGGCCACCGGCAACCGATGGTCAAGCCCAGGGTGTCGGACAAGTTCGACTACGAGGGAGAACTTGCGGTGATCATTGGCCGCCCCTGCCGGCATGTGGCCGAAAAGGATGCGCTGTCCGTGATCGCCGGCTACTCGTGCTACAATGACGGCTCCGTCCGCGACTACCAGCGACATACCAGCCAGTTCTACCCGGGCAAAAACTTCTATCACTCGGGCGCCTTCGGCCCGTGGATGGTCACCACCGACGAGATCCCTGATCCAACCAGGATGACTCTGCTCACGCGCCTGAACGGCGAGGAAATGCAGCGTGCGACAACGGACGACCTGCTTTTCAACATCAACCAGCTCATCGCCTATCTGACGACGGTCACTGAACTCTACCCCGGCGACGTCATCTCCACCGGAACCACGGGCGGAGTCGGGATCTACAGGGAGCCGCCGGCACTGATGAAGGAAGGCGACACGATCGAGGTCGAACTGGACCATATCGGCATCCTGTCCAATCCGATCGTCAACGAGACGTAGGCCGACCCTGACGGCGCCGCGGACAGGCGCCGGGACAAAGTCGGCCGGACGAGGATCCCGACCTCCGGCCGGGACAGGGTCCTCCGCCGCAAAGCCCGCGTCACTGCATTCGCCGGCCGGTGGCTCCGCGACCGTCGGATCGCTGCCCGCCCGTTCAGCCTGCCGCCTGCAGCAGTCCCATCGCGTGACGAAAGAGTTCGTGATCGGGCTCGGCGAGCGCGCTCAGCGCCGTGAAGTGGTCACGGCCGGGGAGTTCGAGAAGGCGCGCGCGCATGCCGTGTCCTGTCCACACCGCGACGAGATCATCCGCCTGACGGTGAAACTCGTCGGACTCGGCGCCGCCATACGCAACGACGATGGGGGCAGGCGACGGCGGTCGCTTGAACATCGGGCTGACCGCTGAAACATCGCCTTCGCGCAAACGAACCGCGTCGTTGAGCGGCGTCAGCCGAATCGGTTCGAGGTCATAGATGCCGCTGATGGGCAGGCCCGCCGCAACCAGGTTGCGCGGCAGACCGTCTCCGAAACCTGGCCAGTCGGTGGCCATCATCATCGCCGTCAGATGTCCGCCTGCCGAGTGGCCGGAGACGACGATCCGATCACGGTCGAAACCGTAACGCGGCCCTTCCCGCCACAGATGCGCCATGGCCCGGCGGCACTGGTCCGAAAGTTCCGCAAGCGTCACCGTCGGACACAGCGCATATTCGATGTTCGCGAACGCGGCCCCGGCGGCGATAATCGCTTCGGCAAGGAACTCGAAGCCTTCCTTGTCATTCCATTGCCAGTAGCCGCCGTGCATGAAAGCGAACAGCGGCGCACCATCCCCCTCCGGAAGGAAAAGATCGAGCCGTTCCCGCTCATGCAGGCCGTAGGCGATATCGAGACGCTTGCGCGCCGCGCCTGCACGGAAGGCCGACGAGCGGGCGTTCTGGTCGTCCTTGATGGCCGCCAGCACATCTTCGGCGATCATCGCGCGATTGTTGTATTGCCCATACAGGGCCTCGGCATCGTAGTTTCGGTACACAGCAGTCCCCATCGACTTTCCCTCCACCGTTCATTCCGGCCTCCGGCAACTCGCCCGCAGCCGTTGCACAGCTCCCGGGCCATCCGGGACCTGCAGGCATTGTCCAATCGTGATGTCTGCCCGTTTTGGCCACGTTCGGCAACTCGCTAACACGTACTGGCCCAAGTCGGGCGCGGTTTCGCCGCGCGACAAGGCGTCCCGAGATTTCGGCGATGGGCTGCACGACGCCGCTCCGGGACACGGGCCAGACGGCTGCCGTTCCGTCGGCGCGCGCAGAAGAAAAACTTGCAGTTGCAAATAATGATATTCGCTGCCATGATCGGCCGATGCTGCAGGATGCGGAGCCATGAACCGGGCGGCGGACCTCGAAGGAGCGAAAGCATGACCATCGACTTCGGATATTTCACCCTTTCGGACAACCACTATCCCGACAACCCGCGCTCGGCGAACCAGTTCGTCCTCGAAATCCGCGAACAGGTGATCCTCGCGGACCGGCTCGGCTACCATTCGGCGTGGATCGGTGAGCACCACTTCGACCGGCTCGGCGTCAATTCGCGCCCCGACATCCTGCTCGCCAGCATCATTCCCGAAACCAGGAACATCCGCTTCGCCCCGGCGGTGAACGTGCTGCCGCTTCACCACCCGGTTCACGTCGCTGAATGCTGGGCCACGCTTGATCTGCTCTCCGGCGGCCGCGTCGATTTCGCGACCGGACGCGGCTACGACCAGGCCGAGTACGCGCCCTTTGGCGCCAACTTCATGAAGTCCGCTGAAATGTTCGAGGAAGGGATCGACATCCTTCTCAAAGCCTGGACGGAGCCGGGCTCCTGGTCCCACCACGGGAACTGGTACCACATTGACGACATGTCGATCACGCCAAAGCCGATCCAGAACCCGATTCCATTCTACGTCGCCTCGTTTTCGGAGACCTCGATCAAGATGGCCGCGAAACGGGGCCTTAACATCATCTACGCACCGTTCGCCGCCGCGATGGTGTTCGGCAGCCTCGACCGGGCCGTCGACGCCTATCGCGAACGCTGCGTTGCCGAGGGCCACGAACCCGGCCGCGCCATGTGCAGCTACTTCATCCACATCGCCCAAAACGCAGACGAGGACGAGGTCGGCCGCCAGGCCATGATGGACTATTTCAAGCACTGCGTGCTGCGCGCCTTCCCCGACGATCCAAAGACCATGCCACCGACCATGCGCTACTTCCTCAAGATCAACGAAGTGCTCCGCAACATGGAGAAGGACAAGCTGTCGGCCAATTCGGTGCTCATTGGCAGCCCTCAGCAGATCATCGACCGGCTCAAGCAGGTCGAGGCCGCAGGCATCTCCGAGGTCATTCTCTACTTCAATGTCGGCAACAAGCCGCACACGCTGGTCAAGGAGCAGATGCACAAGTTCATGGCGGAGATCGCGCCAGCCTTCGAGAATTGCCGGACAGCAGCGGAATAGCGATGGAGCTCGGAACCTACCTGCCCTATCTCGTCAACCGGCTGGGACAGCGATTCGTCGCCGAATTCTCGCCGATCCTCGCGGCGGAGGGTGTCGATGTCCAGGTGTGGCGCGTGTTGTCCGCACTCTACCAACGCGGCGAACAACCGATCACCGCTCTTTCCGGATTGACGAGCATCAACCTGTCGACGTTATCGCGCCTGGTCGGCCGCATGGACGCGAAGGACCTCGTCGAGCGCCAGCGGGGCGGCGATGCCCGGCAGGTGATCGTCGGCCTCCGGCCGGCCGGCCGCGAGATCACGGAAAGGCTGATTCCTGCCGCCCGGGCACTTGAGGAACGGGCCGCAGCAGCGTTCACGGAAGCCGAGCTCGCGACGCTGCGCCAGCTCCTGTCCAAACTCTATGCCGGCTTCTCGCCCGAGGTCGATGACCAACCGGACCGTCTCGCCGGGTGAGATCAACTGAGGATCGGCTGCAGGCGGTCCATGGCGTCGGCAATCGTTTCGATATCAGCGGCAAAGCACAGGCGCATCCAGCCCTCGGCGCCGTCGCCGAACGCCAGCCCGGGCGCCAAGCCGACCCCGACTTCCTCTATGAGTGTCTGCGCAAAGGCGACCGAATCGGTCATGCCGTCGACCGCAAAGAACGCGTAGAAGGCACCTTCGGGCTTCGAAAGCGTCACCCGCCCCATGGCGCCCAGCCGCTGAATGACGACATCGCGGTTGCGGCGGTAGCGCTCCACGGTCTCGGTAACGAAGTCCTCGCCCTCGCGAATGGCGGTAACGCCCGCATACTGCACGAAGGTCGTGGGACTCGCGATATTGTACTCCATGAGTTTGGAGAACCCGTCCCCCGCCGACAGCGGATGCGTCATCCAGCCCAGCCTCCACCCGGTCATCGACCACGACTTCGAAAACGAATTGATGACGACCACCCGGTCTTCGTCCTCGGCGATGTCGAGAAAGGACGGGGCGCGGCCAAGCGGCAGATCGGATTGGTAGGCGAGCCGGATGTAGACCTCGTCGCTGATCACCCAGATGCCACGCCTGCGACATTCCTCCAGGACAGCAAACTGCTCCTCCGCCGGCATGACCCAGCCGGTGGGATTGCCGGGCGAATTGATGAATATTGCCCGCGTGTGCTCGTCGCAGTGGCTGAACAACTCGCCGATATCGAGATGCCAGCGCCCGTCAGTTCCGAGCCGAAGCAATGCCTCGCGCGGCTCAGCATCCATGATTCGCGCCGTCTCCCGGCAGTTCGGCCAGACCGGGCCCACCACGACGATGTTGTCGCCGCGCGACAGCAGCGCTTCCGAGACCATCATGATCGCGTTCATTCCCGATCCCGATACGGTGATGCGATCCAGGCTGATCGGGCGACCATGCAGGCCCGTCGCGTATTCGCAGATCGCCTCGCGAAGCGGCGGAACGCCGCGGTTGCTGGCATAGAACACGTGATTGTCGGCGAGCGCCGCCTCGGCTGCCCGCTTGATGAAGTCCGGTGTCGGACGATCCGGTTCGCCAAACCACAACCGCACCAGCCCGACACGGTCCATGTTGGGCTCCGAGACGTGCCTGATCAGGGATTCGGGCAGATCCTCGATGCTCCGGCGAAGGCCGTTCACTGCGCGTGCGTCCGCATCCATGTGCGATACTCCCGGTTGTTCCCGCGTCTATAACCGCCTCCCACTTGCTCGACAAGTGCAGACACCGTAAGAAGCGGCCGACAGCAGCGGGGATCCGGCGGCGATGGCTTGGCCCGGGCCCACGGTTACGATCGGAGAGGTTTTCGGGCCAATGGATTTCGGCAATGAACAAGCGGACGCTATGCGCGTCTACGAGGTGCTCGCAGGCGGCGGGATCGGAATCGTCCCGACGGATGTCGGTTACGTGATCGTCGCCTGCGACCCGGACGCAATCTGGCGCATATTCGAGGTCAAGCAGCGCAAGCCGGACAAGCTCAACGCGGTCTGCGGCTGCAGCGAGATGCATGCGGCGCTCCATGACCTCCCCAGCGACCGGCGCGACATCGTGGCGGCGATCACCGAGCAATGCGGCCTGCCGCTCGGGACCGCGGCGAAGGCGCGGCTCGACCACCCGGCAATGGCGATGCTCCGCCCCGACATTCTCGAGCAAACCACCGACCGCGGCACACTGGCCATGCTGCTGAATGCCGGCCCGGTGATGGGGTCGCTGTCCCGCATCGCGTTTGCCGACAACCGCCTTGTCATCGGCTCATCGGCGAATATTTCGCTCCGGGGCGTAAAGTTCCGCGCCGGGGACATCGAACCGGAGGTACTCGATGCCGCGGATATCGTTCTCGACCGCGGCCTGATGCGCTGGCATCGCTACGAGAAGTCCTCGACCATGATCAATTTCAGCGACATGCGCGTGATCCGCTATGGCTCGTGCTTTGACCTGATCGACGACCTGCTGCGGCGACACTTCGGCATCGAACTGCCGCCGGAACCCGGAAGGGAAGGCTGAAGGATGGGCGCAAGAATAGCACTTGAGGCAATCGGCACCGTGCGCGGCGGGCGCGCCGAGATCATCAACGACGACTGGGGCGGAATCGAGGCCTGGATCGAGCTCGACGGGCGCCTCGAAGAAACGGCGCTGTCGAGCCTCGACCAGTTCTCCCACGCCGTCGTCGTCTTCCACTTCGACCGGGTTGATTCGTCGACCATCGAATGGGGTGCCCGTCATCCCCGCAACAACAGGGAATGGCCGCTGGTCGGCATCTTTGCGCAGCGCGGCAAGAACCGGCCCAACCGGGTCGGCGTGACGACCTGCCGCATCCTCGGCGTCGAGGGACGACGGCTGCATGTGCAAGGGCTGGACGCCGTCGACGGCACCCCTGTGATCGACATCAAGCCCTACATGACCGGGTTCGAGCCGCGAGGCGAGGTCGCCGAACCGGACTGGTCGAGGGAACTCATGGCCGGTTACTGGTAAGGGCCCCGCCGGAACTCGTGCGGCTCCGGAACCGCGCGCAACTTTAGTGATTGCGCTTGCGGTGGCAAATGGGCTAATATGCCGCCGTGTGA
Organism: Alphaproteobacteria bacterium; assembly: GCA_964291215.2. Classification (GTDB taxonomy): domain Bacteria; phylum Pseudomonadota; class Alphaproteobacteria; order MPNO01; family UBA830; genus JAJEBT01. Next base: position 674,377 of record OZ219790.1, read on the forward strand.
CTGCCCTGGCGTACTCTTCGACGTCTCGCGACGCGACCAGCTGCACCCGGACAGGATGATCGAGACCGTGCGGATTCCGGATCCGGCACCGCACACTGTATGGAGAAGTAGCTATGCCGACAGGCACCGTAAAATGGTTCAATGCCGCAAAGGGGTTCGGATTCATCGAGCCTGAAGGCGGCGGCAAGGACGCGTTCGTGCATATTTCCGCCGTTGAGCGGGCAGGCCTTACCGGGCTGCAAGAGGGACAAAAGATCCGTTTCGAACTGGTTCCAAGCCGCGACGGTCGCGAGGCGGCAGACCAGCTGCAGGCAATCGACTGATACGCCGGCGCCCCGCCTCCTGAATGGCTGGCGGGGCGCCGACACCAGGCTCTGCCGGATCGACGCCGGCCGCGGAACGGACCGGTGACCGGGACTGTCAAGCGATGCTGCGGACTCCCGGTTCTGCGCCGGGGTCGACCTGCGTATGTTCGCTGGAAGAATGCCGGGGGTGTGCGGCCGTCAACGGCCGGTTTCTTGCGCCCTCTCGGCCGAGAGAAACTCGCCGATGATGCGGCGCGCATGAACGACGCCGGCATCGGCTGCGTTATTCAGCATCCCTTGGTCAGGCCGCGCCTCGATGTTCCTTTGCTGTCCAGCAAGAATGACCCGGTCCTCGTTGAAGGTCAGGTCTATCGAACGGGCTATCGTGTCGTCGATGCCGGCATCATCCAGTCTGAAATCTCGAGAGAACGACCAGAGCTGGTCAACGGCGCTATCGCTCACCGGCGTCAGCATGCTGATGATTCGGGTATCGATGCCACGCCTCCTGTCGCCGGTGCCCGCCGGGACTCCACCAGCATCGATGATCACTGTCGATGGCGGTTCCAGCCAGATCCTGTGCCAGCGGTCGATTCTGCCCTCGAACCCGCCGACCTGCCGATAGAACACTGACGGCTCGGTGTCATTCATCAGGCGTGTGACGGTAACGGTATTGCCTTCCCGTACCGCCGTCACCTCTGTGGTCGCCACATCGTCGGTGCCAATCGTCGATTTGTGAACGAAGGCCGTGTGAGAAAGGTCGATGAGGTTGTCGACCAGCAGGATCCAGTTGCAGTCGTAGCGCATGGTTCCGGTTACCGAGGTCCAGCCCGGATCGCCGATCCAGCGCACGTCGGGAACAAGGTTGGGGTCAGCGTGGTCGGCCGCGCCGGTCCAGACCCAGACGAGTCGGTGCTTCTCGATGACCGGGAATGCGCGGACCCGCGCGCGGGACGGAACGTTCCGCTGGCCCGGGACGGCAGTGCAGGCGCCATCAAGGTCGAATCTCATCCCATGGTAGCCGCAAACGATGTTCTCTCCCTCAACCGAGCCGAAGGACAGCGGTGCGAAGCGATGGGGACAGCAGTCCTCGACCGCAGCGGCGCGACCGGACGCGGTCCGGTAGAGCGCGACATCCTCGTCCAGAATCCGTCTTGCCGCCGGGCCGCCTGTCAACTCTTCGGACCAGCAGGCCGCGTACCATGCGTTGCGAACGAAATCAGTCATGACAGTTTCCTGTTACGGGTCGACGGCATCCTCAGACGCGCCGGTCCGTCCCCTCCCAATAGGGATCGCGCAAGCGGCGCTTAACGACCTTGCCAGGGCCGGTCGTCGGCAGGGGGCCTGCGACAAAATCCAGCGACTTCGGGATCTTGTAGCCGGCGATCCGGCCGCGGCAGAACTCGAGGATCTCGGCCGCCGAAACATCCTCGTGACCGCCGCGCCTGACGACGATCGCATGGACCTGTTCACCCCACAACTCGTGAGGGATCCCGAAGACAGCGGTTTCGAGCACCGCAGGATGGGTCGAGAGCAGGTTCTCGACCTCGATCGAATAGACATTCTCGGCGCCGGTGATGATCATATCCTTCTTGCGGTCAACCAGATAGAGATGCCCCGTGTCGTCGAGATAGCCCATGTCGCCGGTACTGTACCAGCCGTTGCTAAGTACCTCGGACGTCAGGTCGGGGCGGCGCCAGTACCCCTTCATGACCTTGGGCCCGCCGCACAGCACCTCACCGACAGTACCGGCGGGGAGGTCGTTGCCGCCGTCATCGACGACGCGAAGATCGATCAGCGGCGTCGGCGGCCCGCATGAGGCCGCACGGTGGACACCGCCGTCAGAAACCGCAAGGTCGTGCTCCGAGGGGTGCAGGCAGCAGGCGAGTCCGGTCGTTTCGGTGATGCCGTAGGTATGCAGAAGGAGGTCGGACGGGAGAAATTCCCCCGCCTTCCGGAGCACTCCGATCGGCGTCGGTGAACCGCCATACATGATCTGGCTAAGGCTAGAAAGATCGTAATCTGCGACGCCGCCGTGGTTGGCAATCATCGCGATCAGGGTGGCCGGCAGCGATGTAATGGTGACGCGTTCCGACTCGATCAGCCGCAGCGCCTTGTCGGGTCGGAACTGCACGCAGACCTGCGTGCCGCCGACCATGGGCACGGCCCAGAATGCAACGGCGTCGGCGAGATGGAACATCGGCGCACAGTGCAGCCAGATGCTGCCCAGCCGGAAATCCATCGTGCCGATGCAATCGAGGCCGCAGCAGAACACGTTGGTATTGGTCAGGCAGACGCCCTTGGGATCACCGGTCGTGCCCGACGTGTAGTAGATCTGCATGACGTCATCGAGGCCGCTTCCCGGTTCGGTAAACCGCTCCGAGGCGGCGCCGATCAGGGTCTCGTAGTCGGCGACGCCGGCCGGACAGGGATCGATGTCGAGCCCGACGAGGAACTCGAGCGAGGGTGCTTCCGACCGCACTTCCTCAAGGAGGCCGCCGAACGGCTCCGACAGCAGGAGCGCCCGCGCGTCGGAGTCGTTGAAGATGTATGCAAGCTCGGGGGGCGCCAGCCGCGAATTGAGCGGCAGGAACGCGAACCCCGCGAGCGCGCACGCGTAATAGGCCTCGGCGTAGCGATGAGAATTGTGATCGAGTACGGCAACGCGATCGCCGCGCTCCAGCCCGAGCCCGCGAAGGGCATTGGCAAGCCGGTGCACGCGGCCGCCCAGCTGGCGATAAGTCAGCCGCACGTCTCCGTCCACCAGCGCGGGACGCTCCGGAAAGAACAGGACGGCGCGCTCCAGTATGCGCGATGCGGTGTACAAGCGACGGTCTCCCCCGATGCTCGAGGGGATAGTTGTCCCAATGCCGGCACAAGGCAAGTGGTCCGGGTCGCCTTTTCCGATGCCGGCCGGTCTTCTACCATGCGCCGCCCACAGACCTGAGGAGAAGCCCATGGACTACACCGATATCGAATTCGACCTGCGCGAGGACGGCATAGCGACGATGACGCTCAACCGCCCGGAACGTCTCAACAGCTTCACCCGCAAGATGTTCGACGAATGGCGCGACGTGATCGCGCATTGCGCGTTCAACGAGAAGGTACGGGTGCTGGTGATTACCGGTCGGGGGCGGGCGTTCTCTTCGGGGGTCGACCTGTCGATGCTCGGAAGCGACAGGCTCAAGCCGCCAGCGTTCCGCTTCTACTACCGTCAAGCCCACCAGGCATTTGACGATCTTGAGGCGCTCGAGGTCCCGGTCATCGCTGCGGTGAACGGGCTCTGCTACGGCGGCGGCGTGGAACTCGCTCTGTCCTGCGACATTACGGTCGCTGACGAGAACGCGACCTTCTGCCTGATCGAGAACCAGCTCGGCGCAATCCCGGCATCTGGCGCCTGCAACCGCATGATTCACCACGTTGGCCTCGCCAAGACCAAGGAGCTGATCATCTCCGCCGACCCGATCAACGCCGCTGAGGCGCGGCGCATCGGCCTAGTCAGCGAGGTCTGCCGGGAGAATGAACTGATGCAACGGGTCTATGCGCGCGCCGAGCGGCTTCTCAAGAACTCCCCGTTCGCCATGGGCATGGCCAAACACATCGTCAACATGTGCGTCAATGCCGACATGCACACCGGCCGTGACATCGAGCGCTTGGCGCAGTCGGGACTTATGCTCTCGGAAGATCACCGCGAAGGCATGGCCGCCTTCTTCGAGAAACGGAAACCGCGCTTCCGCGGAGCGTAGGTGCCGCGGCGACCGTCAGCCCTTCGCGAACGGCGGCTCGCCGTCGGGAACCGCTACATCGAAAACGTTGAGGGTAAACGACACCAGGCTGTAGTATCCGCAGAGCCCGACCAGATCGACCATGCCCGCATTGCCTAGAAGTTTGCAGCCGGACGCGTAGCGCTCGTCGGAAAGGTGCCCGGTTTCCATGATCTCCTTGGCGAGTTCGTGGACAAGCCTCTCGTCGGGCGAAAGCGGCTCGGGCGTTGCACCCGTCCTCAGCTTCTCGAGCGCCGCTGCCGATATTCCCGCCTTCTCCGCCAGCGGCGCATGCGCATACCACTCGAAATTGGCCTGCCAGTGGCGCGCCACCGTGCAGATCGCGATTTCGCGGAGCCCGTCGGACATCTCCGTACCGAAACGCAGATAAGCGCCCGTCTGCTGGGCAGGGTCGGCCAGTCCCGGCGCATGGAGCCAGGGGCCGAACGGCCCGCGGATGGAACCGCGGCTGGACGTGATCGAGTCTGCAATACGCTGCTGGTCTTCGTTGTAGTCCGACGGTTGCGGCGGGCCTAGTCGCGCCATCTGCTCATTCCTCAGGTGGTCGGTGCGCCGGAACAACTCCGGCGGCGCGGTACTCTATCCGATCGCGGGCGCGTCTGAAAACCGCGCCGCAGCAGAACGCTCACAATCCCTCAAGATGCTCGCGCGAGAAGTCGTAACCTTCCTTGACCAGGCACTCGATAAGGAACGGCCGGTCCGATTCAGTGACCTTTCGCGCTTCCTCGAGAGCCGGAAGGAAGGCGTTGGGGGTTTCGACCCTGGCCGCGGCGACGCCAAGGCCCTCGGCCACCATCGCGTAGTTGCCGCTGACGGTCAGCGCACCGTATTTGGCGGTCGATGTCTTCAGAACATCTCGCTCGGCCGCCATCACCCCGTTGTTGAACACGATCGTCAGCGTCCCTATCCCGTTCCGCGCCGCTGTCTCGAGATCCATCCCCGTCATGCCGATGGCTGCATCCCCCATCACGTTGATGCAGAGCTTGTCCGGCGCCGCCAGCCTGGCGCCCATGTTCAGGCCGAGGCCGTAGCCGAGTTGGGTGGACTTGCCCCAGCCGAGATAGCCGAGAGGCGCCGTAGCCTGCCAGAACGGCAGCAGCTGCTCGCGCGGCCCACCCGAATCATGCGTGATGATGACCTCGCCCGGATCCACCGCATCCATGAGGTCCGCAATCAGGCGATACTGGTTGATCGGAATCTCGTCGGACCGCAGCTGCACTTCCCAGTCCCCGAGCCAGGCTGCACGCACCGCCGCGATCTCGCCGGCGAGCCGCTCCATGGACGCGGCCGGCGGGCTCCCTTCCTTCCGCGACCGTATCTCGGCACCAAGCATGACGAGCACGAGTTTCGCGTCGCCGACCACGCCATGATCCACCCGGTAGTCCTTGTTGATGTCCACAGGATCGTTCGTCGCATGGATGATGCGCTTGTCGGAAGGGATCATAGGACCGAAGGGAGTTCTGGTCAGGCTCGATCCGACGGCGAACACGACATCGCTCCGCTTCATCATCTCGACCAGCATGCGCGGTCGCGATCGCGTGCTCGCTCCGACCGCCAGGGGGTGATTCTCAGGAAACGCGCTCTTGCCGGGATTCGTGGTCATGACCGGCGCAGGAAGGAGCTCGGCAAGTTCCACCAGCTCGCCGCTGGCATCCGCATAGAGGACCCCCTGGCCGGCCCAAAGGAGAGGATGCTCCGCTTCAAGCAACATGTCGGCGGCACGGGCTATCGCTGCGGGGTCGGGCGCCGCTGCCAGTGCCTCGACAGGCATGTAGTCGACCTCACCGTCGAAATCCTGCTCCCAAACCTCGACCGGAATCTCGACGAGCACCGGACCTCCCTTGCCGCTACGCATGGCATGATAGGCTTGGCGCAGTGCGTCCGAAATCTCCGCCGCGTCATGAACTCGGGCAGCCCATTTGGTGATCGGTGCGAAGACATCGGCCGCGCTGAACGTCGGATGTCGGTACTGGCGATCAAGCCCTGCTCCCGCCGGAAGGATGAGGATGGGAACGTTTTCGGCATAGGCTTGGGCAACCCCGGCAAAGGCGTTTTCGATTCCGGGGCCCTGCTGGACCGCAAATACGCCGTTGATGCGGCCGCGCCGGATGCGCGTGTAGCCGTCGGCGATCCCGACGCCGACCCGCTCCTGGCGGCAGAGGATGGGGCGGATATCCAGCTTGGCGCAGGCTTCTATGAGCGGATTGCGCGGATAGCAGGACAGGAACTCCGTACCTTCCCGCGCGAGAATGGTGGCGACGACATCAGCTCCGTTCATCGGGCCTCCTTGATCCGCGGCACTGCGCCGAATCCGTGTGGAAATGTCCAGCGGAGCCATTCTTGCCAAGAATTCGGCCGCCGACGGCAGGTGCCGCCAACGCCCGGGCGAGGTCCCGTCGGACAGAGACTATCAGTACCCGGACATGCGCGCGAATCCACCGGCATCCAATCGACGTGCGACCGGGCCTGTTCCGTGGCGGCCACCAGATGCCATCGGAAACAGGCTGGAGTTCCATCAGGCTGCGGATCTTGTAGAGTGTCAGGGCTCGATCGGCGCCGGACCACCGATGCGCCGCACCATGGGGCCGCAAGAGCTGCCATCGGACAAGTCCACGGACCCACCCATTGCCGCGACGAACACACCGCCATGCGTCAACGCCTCGCCAAGGTACGGAGAAGCGATCGAAAAACCACCTCCCCGTTCCATGCTGAAGGGTTTGCCGTATTGCGTCACCATGATCCTTACTGCCCGGAAAGCCAGTCGGAACTCCCAGTTGCACCCCCGGAGCGTGACTGCCATCATGGCTCCGGTCGAATTGTCAAAAGCGGGCTCACTCTGATTGTCGCACGCTATCAGGAGAGAAAATAGGGTGAAGAAAATGTCTATGGAATTATATTACCTTAAGGAGACAGATTCCATATGTTCAAATCGGGTCATAGTTACTCTTTATGAGAAAGGCATTACCAACTGGACCCCTGTCAAGATGATTTTGATGAATCGGGACCAGTTCAAGCCTTCATATCTGGAAATAAATCCTAACGGAACTGTTCCGACACTTGTTCATAACGGCGCCGTGATACGCGAGTCTTCGCTCATTTGCAGCTACATCGACACCCTGAAAGCCGATCCGCCGCTTGTTCCCGACGACCCCGTAGAGCGCTTTCACATGGCAGAGTGGATCAAGCTTTTTGACGAACGTGGATTCGAAGCCTGTGCAGTAGTCAATTTCCTCACCAAGTTTCGCCTAACCATTCCGCGAGAAGAGTTCGTGAAGCGCTGGAAATACGTCCCCAACATAGATCGCCTTTATCGCCAAAAGTCGGTTGTGCTGGATGGTCTCAACTCCCCTTACGTGCTGCGAGCAATCGGTGCCCTTGAGACGATCTTTCGCAGAATGGAAAAAGCTCTCGGAGACGGCCGGCCGTTTCTGATGGGCGACCAGTTCACTCTGGCCGAAACCAACCTGGCTCCATTCATCAAGGTGATCGAGATGGTGCGGTTTCTGGACTTCTGGCTTGAGCCATATCCGCTGACCAGAGCTTGGTGGGATCGCATGGCGAGCAGGCCGAGCATTCGGCAACTCGATGAATTCCCGAGCAATGCGGTTGCAGAAGACTCTCCGCATGCGCGGGCAGGCCGTGAAACGGAACCGGGCTTCCGAGAGAAACTTGCGGAATACCGCGAAACCTTCGCCCATGCATTCTGAATGCGAGAAGGCAATCCTGTTCGGGAAGTTCGGGCTGGAGCCGCTGCCGGAGCGCGCGACGGCGAAAGAGACCGTGGTTCGCCGGCGCGGCCGGTGTCATCGCCAAACCGGCAAATCTACTGAACGTCTGTGTTTGATCGGTTACGCCGAACGCGCCGCCATGGACGAGGCCTTGCTTGCTCTCGGCAGCACGACCTTCGACATCCACCTCAACGGCGAGGCGTTCTGGCACAATGTCCCCGCCGCCGTGTGGAGCTACCGCCTGGGCGGCTACCAGGCGCTCAAGAAATAGCTGTCCTACCGCGAGCGCGCCGTCCTGGACCGCTCCCTGCTGCCGGAGGAAGTGCAGCACTTCGCCGATACGGCGCGGCGGATCGCTTCGGTCCTGCTGCTTGCAAGGGGCTGGCCGCAGACAATCCGACCCCGGCAGACCGTGAAGCCATCGCGATGCGACCCACACAGCGTATATCGAGACATCGGTCGTGAGCTACCTGACCGCACGACCGGCGCGGGATGTAATCGTCGCGGCATATCAGGAGATCGCCAGGGGGGGTGGCGCGACGCTCCTGACCGGTTTCTCGCGTCGGCCTGTCGTCGCGGAAGCTGGAGCGGGCGACCCTGAGGCTGCGCGCAGGCGGCTGGAGGCGCTCGAATCTGTCGCGTTTCTCGATGCGACACCGGAGGCGGAGAACCTCGCGCATTCTCTTATCGAAGCCGGCGCCGCGCCTCGGCAGGCCGCGGACGATGCAGCGCATATTGCCATCGCTGCTGCCAATGGCATCGACTTTCCGGTAACGTGGAACTTCCAGCATATCGCCAATACCGCAATGTGCACCAGCATCCAACAGGTTTGCTGCACGACGATAAAAACCGGCGCCAAGCCTTCCAACGAACGTGGCGTGGGGTCGTAGTGCGCTGTCTTGCGATGACCATTGACATCGCACGCCAAACAGCAACATTCTCAGCAGCCGCGATCCGTCCAACAATTCCGTCGCATGCTGCATCCGACACCGGTTGGCGGTGCCCGGGGACGCGGCGTTCAAGAGGCGATGAGGTGAACATGGTCCCCAACGGGCTGAAACGGAAATGGACCGATGGGCACGGCACGATCAATGGCTGGTTGTCAATCGGCAACGCGTTCAGCGCCGAGATCATGGGACAGCAGGGCTATGACAGCATCACGATCGACATCCAGCACGGATTTCTCGATTACGGCGATGCCCGGAGCATGCTGCAGGCGCTGAGAGCCAGCGGCGTGACGTCCATGACTCGTGTCCCGTGGCTTGAGCCTGGCATCATCATGAAGGTCCTCGACGCCGGCGCCTACGGCGTGATCTGTCCTATGATCAACACCGCCGAACAAGCGGCAGCGCTTGTCGACTGCATGCGCTATCCGCCGCTCGGAAACCGGAGTTTCGGCCCAACGCGCGTGAACTTCGCGGCAGGAAGCGACTACGCGTCGGAAGCAAACGACAACATGCTCGCCTTCGCCATGATCGAGACCGCTGAGGGGCTCGCGAATGTCGAGGCGATCTGCGCAACTGCAGGGCTCGACGGCATCTATATCGGGCCGTCCGACCTTACGCTCAGCGTTACCTGCGGCCGACTGGCACCCGGGTTCGACCGCGAGGAACCCGAAATGATCGAGGCGATTCGCAAGATCCTTCAGGCGGCAAAGACTGCGGGCATACGCGCTGGTATACATTGCGGCACACCGGACTACGCGGCGCGCATGATCAGCTGGGGTTTCGACATGACGACAATCTCCGGCGACACACGGCTTCTCGCGGCTGCAGCGGCCGCGAGCGTCGGCGAGGCGCGCCGCCTGATCGGACAGACACGCCGGGAAAGGGAGGGTAGCAAGGGCGAATGCTGATGCTTCGCATCCTGATGCCGAGCAACTTTGGATGTCCGGCCGCGCCCTGCCCGACCGTGCGGAGAGCTTCGTCTGCGATCACCTGCCAAACCCTGATCCAGCGGTCTGCGTCGCCCGGACCAGGGGAGTTATGCCCGCCATCCGTTCCCGCGCCTCAGAACATCCGACTGATGCAGCGCCCTCCGAGCGCTGACGGCGGATTGCAGGCGCAGTGCCTGCCCGGGTTACCCTCCCGGCCCTTCCCGGGTTCTATCGCGGAACATTGAGCGCAACGCCACCGCGGTCCCCGAGCGACCACGCCGCAAGCAATCCACACAGTTCAGCCATCAAGGAGATACCGATGGACATCAAGCTCTACTATGCTCCCATAACCTGTGCTCTCGCACCCTACGTCACGCTCACCGAGGCTGGCGCCGAGTTCGAGGTGGAAACACTCGATTTCAAGAGGGAACAACATAAATCACCGGAGTACCTGGCGATCAATCCGAAGCACAAGGTCCCGCTGCTCATGGTTGATGGAAGAAAATTGACCGAGAACGTGGCAATCCACCAATGGGTGGCGCGCACCTTTCCCGAGGCCCGAATCCTGCCCGAGGACCCATGGCTCGAACTCCAGGCGGTATCGATGCTGTCCTGGTGCTCCGGCGGCATTCATCCGTTCCTGAGTCGCATCAATGCACCGTCGAGAGTATGCCAGATTCGGGAAGCAGCCGATGATATCAAGCGGGCCGCAGCTGAAGCGATATACGAGAATTTCGAGATCGCGGACAGGCTCCTTGACGGGCGCGACTATTTCTTCGATCATTTCACGGCTCCCGATGCGCACTTCTTCTGGTGCTTCCGACGCGCCACGCAGTTCGGTCTCGATCTCTCGCCCTTCGGAAATTGCCAGGCTCATTTCGACCGGATGCATTTGCGGGCGAGCGTCCAGAATGTCCTCGCCTTCGAAAAAGAGGCCCAGGCGCGACTTGTGGAAGCGGCCTGAACGTGGGGTAAGGCATGGGTGCAGAAAAACCCGGTGAAGGTAGGGACGCGACACGGCGCATCCGGGTCTGGGACCGCCCGACGCGGATCTTTCACTGGGTGCTCGTCATACTGTTCGTGGTGTGCTTCATCAGCGGACGCCAAGAGCGCTTCGACGTTCACATTGTCGCTGGCCAGGCATTGCTGGTGCTCGTCGTCGCACGGGGGCTCTGGGGCCTCGTCGGCAGCGAGACCTCCCGGTTGCGCCGCCTCCTTCGTTCGCCCGCCGAGATTGCGGCCTATCTCCGCGTCGTGTTTCGCCGCAAACCGGACCGCCATGCCGGCCACAATCCGCTCGGCGGCCTCTCGGTTCTGGCGATGCTAGCGGCGCTCCTCGCGCAGAGCGGCCTCGGTCTGTTCGCGGCAGATGTCGACGGGCTGCACGAAGGCCCGCTATCTTTCCTCGTGACCTACGATCTCGCCCGCGAGGCCGCAGAACTGCATGGGCTGGTCGTCGACATCCTGCTCGTACTCGTCGGCCTGCATCTCGCCGCGATCGTGTTCCACCTCCTCTACAAGCGGGAAAACCTCACCGCCCCAATGGTAACCGGGCGCGCCGATGTCGCGGAGAAGTTCGAGGCGCCGCGCCTCGCTCCCGACAGCCGGGCGCTCCTGGTCCTCGCGGTTGCCGTCGTCGCGGTCGTCGGCGGAATCGAACTGGCCTCACTCATGTTGTAGGCCCGCCGGGACGCCCTTCCCGGCGGCGGCCGGGCTCAGCGCTTGTCGCGGAATACCCGATGGCAGCCCGAGCAACCACTCCTGCCCACATCCGCAAATGCGTCGCCGACCTTCTCCTTGTCGCCCGCCGCAAGCGCGGCGGCCAGGACCGCCGCCCTGTCCTCGAGCATCTTCGCGGCCCTCGTGAACGCGTCCCATTGCTGCCAGATCTCCGGCTTTGATTCTGAATCGGACAGCACGTCCATGCCAGTTCCCGCCGGAAACAGGGACGGTATCCCCGCCGCCGTCTTGGCGATCGAAGATGCCGCCTTTGCGGCGTCCTCGACCGAGCCGCGGCCGGCCGTGTAGAACTTGAGCGTCCGCATCGCGCCGCCCATGGATTTCATGGCTGCACTCCGCTCCCCTTGAACCTTCTTCGCTTCCTGTTCGTCGGCAACCCGCTCCGGAGCCGCTGCGGCAATGCCGAGGAATGCCGCGAGCAGCACGCCGGCGGTGCCGACCGATATCTTCAAGACTGACATAACACTATCTCCCACCCTCGCCGGGAATCTGCTGGCAGAGGCATCTCAGGCGCCACGAAAGGCCCGGAACACCACCCCGCGCGACATGGCACCATGTCTCGGGCACCGCGTTCCCGTGGCGTTTCTTCTAGCACGGTCGCTGCGCGCCGAATACTCCTGCGGCATCGCTTCCTGTAACCGCGCAACCTCGGTGGAAGGCACGTAGCCGCAGGAGGACCTAGTTTCCGGTTGCGATCGGATTTGCAGAGAATATTCGACACAATCCGAAATGTCTTCAGATCGAGCCGGAACCAGTTGTTCTCATCGTCGGAAACCGACGATCCTCCGCCGACGCGAATACGGGACGGCTCTCGAAATCGACCAATACCGAGCAGAGCAGGATTCGCCGCAGCGCTGGCGGAAGTCCGCCAGCGGGCAACCCCGACGGCGCAATGGAATTCCTGTCCGGACAACCTATATTGTGCATTCTGAGGCCGAACCGCTCCGCATCCTGCGCTCGCATCCGCGGACGCCCGGTTCCGGCATTGCGAGGAGGACATTCCACTATGAACGGCACACGCCAGCTCCACCTGAACGCCTTCATGCGCCCGGCGACCATTCACGCCGGTGGCTGGCGTTATCCGGGCGCCTATGCCGACGCAAACTTCAACCTCAGGCACATGAAGTATTTCGCGACCCGCCTGGAAGATGGACGGTTCGACGGCATCTTTCTCGCCGATCACCTTGCCGTCCTGAATATGCCCGTCGAGGCCCTTCGCCGCTCGGTCACGCCGACCTCGTTCGAGCCTTTCACCCTCCTCTCGGCGCTCGCAATGATCACGAACCACATAGGCCTGCTGGCAACCGGCTCGACAACTTACGACGAGCCGTTCCACATCGCCCGCCGGTTCGCCTCGCTCGATCACCTCAGCGACGGGCGGGCCGGCTGGAACATCGTCACCACCTCGAATCCGGACGCGTCGAGAAATTTCGGGCGCGAAGAGCATCTGGAACACGGAGACCGCTACCGGCGGGCGCGCGAATTTCATGACGTGGTAACCGGCCTCTGGGACAGCTGGGCAGACGACGCCTTTGTCCGCGACCAGAAGCGCGGCATTCTGATGGAACCGGACCGCATGCATGTCCTCGATCACCGTGGCGAATTCTTCAACGTCCGCGGACCGCTCAACATCGCGCGCCCGATCCAGGGTTGGCCGGTCATCGTCCAGGCCGGAGGATCGGACGCCGGACGCCAGCTCGCAGCCGAGACCGCGGAAGCCGTCTTCGCTGCCCAAGCCAATCTTGAGGCAGGCCAGGCGTTCTACAAGGATGTCAAGGGCCGCATGGCGGCAGTTGGACGCAATCCTGAATTTCTCAAGATCATGCCGGCCTGCCTCGTGGTGCTCGGTGACAGCGTCGAGGAGGCGCAGGCCAAGCGGGCGCGGCTCGATAGCCTGGTCCACGAGGAAAGCGCGATCGCCTCGCTGTCGATTGCTCTCGGGTGCGATGCTTCCGACTTTGACCTCGACGGCCCGCTGCCACCCATTCCCGAAAGCAATGCCACGAAATCCGGGCGGGAGCGCGCGATCGCACTCGCCGAGCGCGACGGGCTGACGGTGCGCCAGCTCGCGCAGCGCCTCGGCGGATATTCCGGCCTCGCGATGGTCGGCACCGCACGCACTGTCGCCGACGAGATGGAGGAATGGCTCGAGACCCGCGCCAGCGACGGCTTCACGATCATGTTCCCCTTCCTGCCCCAAGGGCTCGATGACGTCGTCGACCGGCTGATTCCCGAACTTCAGGACCGTGGCCTGTTCCGACAGGCCTACGAAGGCCAAACACTGCGCGAGGTTATGGGCCTGCCGCGGCCCGAAAACAGGTTCTTCTCCGACCGACAAGCCGCCGAATAGGACGCGGCGACTGGCATTCCGGGGATCAATCCGCTAAGAAGCGCATCACGCCGACAGGGAGACGACCAGCACATGCTAGGACTGACCGACATCGATCCGGACGGCCTTCTCGAATACTCGGTGGTCTTCACCGACCGCTCGCTGAATCACATGTCCCGCAGTTTCCAGACGGTCATGAACGAGGTCTCGGGAGTCCTGCGCCAAGTGTACAATGGCCGTGCGGTGGCCTTGGTCCCTGGCGGCGGCACCTACGGCATGGAAGCGGTAGCGCGCCAGTTCGCCACCGGGCGCAAGTGTCTCGTTCTGCGCAACGGCTGGTTCAGCTACCGCTGGAGCCAGATCTTTGCCGCTGGCGCCATTCCTGCCAAGGAGATCGTGCTCAAGGCCCGGCCCGTGGAAGACGGCGAACAGGCGGCCTTCGCGCCCGCGCCGGTCGAGGAAGCGGTTCGCACGATCGACGAAGAAGCGCCAGACATCGTCTTCGCGCCGCACGTGGAGACGGCCTCGGGCATGATCCTTACCGACGACTACATGCAGGCGGTTGCAAACGCCACGCACCGCTCGGGCGGCCTCTTCGTGCTCGACTGCATCGCGTCGGGCGCGATGTGGGTCGACATGGAGCAGATCGGCGTCGACATTCTGATCAGCGCTCCGCAGAAGGGCTGGAGCGCATCGCCCTGCAGCGCCCTCGTGCTCCTGTCCGAGCGGGCCCGGGATGCCATCGGGAGCACCACCAGTTCAAGTTTCGCCGCCGATCTGAGGAAATGGCTGCAGATCATGGAAGCCTACGAGGGTGGCGGGCACGCCTATCACGCGACCATGCCGACGGACGCCATCGTGCGCTTTCACAGCGCGATGAGGGAGACCGAGGCCTTCGGTTTCGACCGCGCCCGTGCAAACCAGCAGGCACTGGGATCCAGGGTCCGCAGGCTCTTTGCCGGCCGCGGATTCAGGAGCCTTGCCGCCCCGGGGTTCGAGGCGCCCGGCGTGGTCGTCAATTACACCGACGATCCCGATCTGCACAACGGCAGCAAGTTCGCTGCCGCCGGGCTGCAGACGGCAGCCGGAGTACCTCTGATGTGCGACGAGCCCGAGAGTTTCCGAACCTTCCGGGTAGGGCTCTTCGGGCTCGACAAACTTGGCAACATCGACCGCACCGTAGCCAGCCTCGAGACGGCGCTTGACCAGGCAGTCGGTACGGCAAATGTCCGCTAGGCCGCGGCGCAAATGACCGCATAACGGGGTGATCAAGAGATGGCTGACAGCTACATCCCTTATGGCAGTTACTGGAGCACTCCCTTCGCCAAGTGGCAGGGCGCCCTGAGTCACCTGAACTCGGTCGAGTTCGCTGCCCATGTCGCGCGCGCCGAACTCGAAGATCGGGACATCGAAGCGACGAGTTTCGACACCGCCATACTGGGCATCACCGTCCCCCAGCAAAAATCGTTCTACGGAACGCCGTGGCTGACCGCCATGATCGGTGCCGACCGCCTGACCGGCCCCACCGTGAGCCAGGCCTGCGCGACCTCGGTCAGGTGCCTCCGGAACGCGCGCTCCGAGATCTCCAGCGGCACCGTGAACTCAGCGCTGGTCGTCACTGCCGACCGGACCTCGAACGGCCCGACGCTGTCCTTCCCCGACCCCACCGCGCCAGGCGCGCAACCGTCCAGCGAGCACTGGATCATCGATAATTTCAACCGCGATCCCTATGCCGGGCTTGCGATGGTCGAGACCGCGGAGAATGTGGCCCGACGCTGGCAGATCACCACCGCCGAACAACACGATGTCGTACTGTGCCGCCACGAGCAGTACGGCCAGGCGACGGCCGACGACAATGCCTTCCACAAGCGCTACATCAGGCTGCCCTTCGAGGTGCCGGACCGCCGGTTCCGAAAGACCGCCACAGTCCTCGACGGCGACGAGGGCATCTATCCGACGACCCCGGAAAAGCTCGCCTCGCTCAGGCCGGTCATTGCCGAAGGCACGGTCACCTTCGCCGGCCAGACCCACCCGGCCGACGGCAACACGGCGATGATCGTGACCACCCGTGACCGCGCGCGCGAGATGTCGCGCGACCCCGGCATCGAGATCCGCGTCGCCGGCCTCGGCGAAGCGCGGACGGAAAAGGGGTACATGCCCCACGCCCCGGTGCTCGCGTCACAGAAGGCGCTTGATGACGCCGACATCGCGCTCGACGACGTCAGCGCCGTCAAGACCCACAATCCCTTTGCCGTGAACGATATCGTGTTCTGCCGCGAGACCGGCCACGACATCGAACGGATGAACAATTTCGGCTGCTCGTTGATCTGGGGGCATCCACAGGGGCCAACTGGGCTTCGTGCCATATGCGAACTGATCGAGGAACTGGTCCTGCTCGGCGGCGGCTACGGTCTGTTCAACGGCTGCGCCGCAGGCGACAGCGCAATGGCGGCCATCTTCCATGTTAACGATGTCGCCTGACGGCGATGCCTCAACTCCGGCGTCCGGCCGGATAAAACAAAGGCCCTGATCCATGCTCAAGACCGGCGAACAGCATCTCGATTCACTACGCGACGGGCGTAGGGTCTATATCGGCAACGAACTGGTCGAGGACGTCACCGCGCACCCGGCGTTCCGGAACGCGGCACAGTCGTTCGCGATGATCTACGACCGCAAGCGCGATCCAGAGAATGTCGATGTCATGGCTTACGAAGCCGACGACGGCGAGCTCTCCTCGAGTTGGTTTCTCAAGCCGAAGACGAAGGACGACCTGCGTCGACGCTCCGAGACCCATCGCCGGGTCGCCGAATGGTCCTACGGGCTGCTCGGCCGGTCGCCCGACCACGTAGCAAGCTTCGTGACCGGCCTGACTTTCCGCCACGATCTGTTCGACGACAACCGCAAGGGCGCCGGCGCCCATCTCGAAGCCTATTACGATGACATGCGGCACAACGACACCTTCGCCTGCTACACGGTGCTTCCACCCCAGGGAGCCCGCCAGCCGGAACTCTATCTGCGCGAGGGCCTCAAGGTACCGACGCTCCAGGTCACCGGTGAGGATTCGGACAGCGTGATCCTGAACGGGATGAAGATGCTCGGCACCTCGGCCGTCTTCGCCAACGAGACCTGGGTCGGCAACCTTCTGCCGCTCGGCGCGGACCAGGCGGCAGAGAGCGTTACCTGCGCCGTCCCGCTCAATGCGCCGGGGGTCACGATCTGGACCCGCAAACCGTTCGAACGGTACGCAATCTCCGAGTTCGACTCGCCATTTTCCTGGCGTTTCGACGAAACCGACGCGATGGTCCTGTTCGAGGATGTCAGGGTTCCATGGGAACGGGTATTCACCCACAATGATGCCCCGCTGTCGCGCGAGATCTATTTCCAGACGCCGAGCCACATCATGGGCAACCACCAGTCCAATGTCCGCTTTCACGAAAAGCTCAAGCTCCTGCTCGGCATTGCGCACAAGTCGGCGGAACTGAACAACGTGCTTCAGGTTCCGGCGGTGCGAGACACGCTAGGCCGGCTGGCTGCCGGCGAAGCCGGCCTCGGCGCGATGATCGCCGGCCAGATCGAGGCCGCCGGGGAAATGGTTCCCGGTTACCTCAATGTGAACCTCCGCTATATGTACGGTGCGCTCCATTGGTGTACCCAGAACTACGCCGATATCTGCGAGATCGTGCGCGAACTGATGGGTGGCGGCCCGTTCCAGATGCCGGCCGATGTCTCGGTGATCGCCGACCCAGAACTCAAGGAGAAGTTCGAGACCTACTGGTCGGTTCCTGGCCAGTCAGCGGTCGAGCGCATGAAGTTCCTGAAACTGGGCTGGGACCTGCTCGGCAGCGACTTTGCCGGACGGCACCAGCAGTACGAGCGCTTCTATGCCGGTCCTGCCTTCATCAACACACTCTACAACTTCCTCAACTGCCCATGGCAGAACATGACCGACATCGTCGACGGCGCGCTGACCTCCTACGGGACGCCGCAAATCGAGCAGGTGCGCCGCCCGCTCGCCGCGGAGTGACGACGACGGCAGGAGCGATGCCGACCGCTATTCCGTCCCGTCAAGACGATGGCGGGAAATCAGCGGAATCTGGATCAGCATGAAGACGAACGTGATCGCGAGAATGCCGAACACCTTGAATGAAATCCAGACGTCCGTTGACTGGGTCCGCCAGACAATTTCGTTGACCGCCGCCATGGCGAGGAAGAAAGCCGCGAAGTTGCGGGTGAGCTTGCGCCAGCCGGCATCGTTCATCGACCAGGCAGACCCCAGAACCGGCCTGAGCAGCGGCCTGCCGAACAGCAGGCCGCCGAACAGCACTGCGGCGATCAGGCCCTGAACGATGGTCGGCTTCATCTTGATGAACATCTCGTCGTTGAGAATCAGCGTGAGTGCGCCGAACACCCCGACCACCACCGCCGTGATCACCGGCAGCACAGGGACCCGGCGGTTGACCACGAGCGAGACCGCGAGCGCGACTGCGGTCGCAGCCATCAGCGCCGCCGTCGCGACAAACAGGTCCCAGCCCACATAGGCGAGAAAGAACGCCGCCAGTGGGACATAGTCGCTGAACGCCTTGACCCGGGGATCTTCCTTGCTTTCCGCCATGTCTCGTTCCCGTCTCTCCAGCGCCGCTGATTCGGACGCAACGCCGCAACCGCCATGGAACCTGCCGTACCGCAGGCATCTTTTCCACTGCCCCGCCGGACAGCGAAGGCCTTCGTTATGAGCAAAAATGTCAAGGATGTCGAACCTGGCCCGATCGCCGCGACCTGGTTCGAGGACATACGGATCGGCGACAGCGCCCGGGCCGGGCCAATCACGGTGACCGCCGAGGAAATCACGACGTTCGCCGCACGCTACGACCCTCTGCCCATGCATGTCACCGATACCGGCGGCAAAGCCAGCGTCCATGACAGCATCATCGCCTCGGGCGTACTGACGGTAGCGCTCAAGCAGCGCATGATCATGAGCATCGAACGAAACACCGCGATCATCGGGGCAGCAAGAATTGAAAATCAGAATTTTCTACACCCGGTCCGCGCCGGCGACGAACTCTCGCTGCAGGTCACATGCATTGCCAAGCGGGAGTCACGAACGCGCCCCGACCGCGGCCTCGCCACCTGGGACTTCGCAGTCTCGAACCAGCACGGCGACACGGTGTTCACGTCCCGCGACACCGTCATGATGCGGCGCCGGCCCGCTGGCTGACGCGCCCTGCCTTTACACCGTCCGGACAGGCGGCTACGCTCACCTTGACCGGTCGCCCGGATCCGTGGTCGTGATCGACAACCCGCCTTTCCGCTCCATCGAGGTACCTCCATGGCCACATCGGCGTCGCCGCGGTTCCAGGAACTGCGGCATCCGCAAGCGACGTCATGAACACCGCGGACAGATCAGATGGCAAATCGCGCTTTGTCCGGAACGCTTGGTACATCGCTGCCTGGGCGAACGACGTCACACGATCGACACCCCTCGGCCGCACCCTTCTCAATGAGCCTGTGGTTCTGTGGCGGACGGACGACGGCACCGCCGTCGCACTCGAGGACCGCTGCTGCCACCGGCATGTTCCGCTCTCTCTCGGACGCATAACCGGACGGACCCTGCAGTGCGGTTATCACGGCCTCGAATTCGACGCCACAGGGCAATGTGTGAAGATACCGGGTCAGGCGCGAATTCCCCCGGGTGCTTACGTCCCGGCCTTCCCTGCGGTCGAACGCCACCGCTGGATATGGATATGGATGGGTGATCCCGGACGGGCCGATCCCGGTCAGATTCCCGACTATCGCTGGCTCGATTCCCCCGGCTGGACGGCGCCCGTGGGCGATTTTCACCTCAAAGCGCATTATCAGCTTCTGGTCGACAATCTCCTTGATTTCTCGCACCTCCAGTTCGTCCATCGCCGCACTATCGGCACCGATGCTATCGCAGACATTCCGTCCAGCACCGAGAGGCGCGAGGACCGACTCGAGATCACGCGCTGGATCATGGATTCGCGGCCGCCGCCGCTGTTCGACCGCGCCTATGGCGGTTTCGGGGGAAATGTCGATCGCTGGATGAACTGCAGCTACACGGCGCCGTCCAGCGTCACGTTCGACATCGGCTGCGCCGTCGCCGGCACCGGCGCGCCCGAGGGCGACCGCTCGCAGGGCATCGAAATCCGGTCGCTGCACGGCATCACGCCCGAGACCGACCGGACCACGCTCTATTTCTGGGGCTACGCACGGAACTTCCGACTCGACGACGACGCGCTGACGGAACTTCTCGCCAAAGGCGCATCTACAACCTTTGCCGAGGATGTCGAGGTCCTGGCCGCGCAGCAGGCGATGCTGGACCGCAGCGGCCAGGCCAAGCTTGTCGACATTGGCGGCGACAGTGCCGGGCTCCTCGCCCGGCGCCTCGTCGCCGCGCAGCTTGCCGCAGAAACGGACGCTTGCTAGAACCCGGAAACACTGCTGGAAAACACCAAGATGCCCAATGGGAACCAGGATCCCGATGCACCAGTTCTGCTCGCCGGCGATGCCATGCGCATCGCCGATGACGGCAAGCCGCGGCTGGTCGGGACTGTTTGCAGCAACTGCGGTGCGCGCACGTTCCCACCAGCCCCGGTCTGCAGCGAATGCATGTCCGAAGATGTCCGCGAAATCGAACTCTCTTCAGAGGGTAGCCTCTACGCGTTCTCGGTCGTTCATGTCGCACCTGCAGAATGGGACACGCCCTATATCGCCGGCTATGTCGACCTCCCCGAAGGGGTGCGCGTCTTTGCGCACATTATCGACGCAGATGCCAGAGCGCTGAAGATGGATTCGCCGGTCCAGCTGACGACCGCGAGGCTCGGAACCGCCGGCGATGGCGTACCGGTCGAGAGCTACGCCTTTCGACCGGCAAGCAGCGGGATGGAGAACGCGTGATGGGAGAGGTGTGCGTGATCGGCGTCGGGCTGACGCCGTTCGCCAAATATCGCGACCGGTCGCTCTCGGAGATCGGCTGGCCCGCCGTGAGGCAGGCGATCGAAGACGCCGGCGTCGACAAGCGGGACATCGAGGCAGCCTATTGCGGGACTGCGCTCGGTGGCATGATGGCCGGCCAACGCGTGCTCAAGATGCTCGGGATAACCGGCCTGCCGATCACCAATGTCGAAAATGCCTGCTCCTCGTCGTCGACGGCCTTCCGCCAAGCCTACATCGCGGTCGCTGCCGGAGCCTATGACATGGTGCTGGTCCTTGGCGTCGAAAAGCTGACCAAGTTCGGCGGCGGCACACTGCCGCTTGAACGGGAGGATTTCGAGGTTACCCACGGGCTCGTGATGCCGGCCCTCTACGGCATGCGCGCGCGGCGCTACATGCACGATTACGGCTTGACCGAGAAGCAGCTCGCGGGCGTCGCCGTCAAGGCCCACCGCCACGGGGCGCGGAATCCCGACGCCCAGTACCGCAACGAAGTCACCGTCGACGAGGTCATGTCGGCGCGCCCGATCGCCGATCCGTTTACCCTGCTCCATTGCTGCCCGTCGGGAGACGGTGCCGCGGCTGCCATCGTGTGTTCGGCGAAGACCGCCCGAAAATATACTGCCATGCCGATACGGGTCGCCTGCTCGGAGGTCAATTCAGGCAGGTACATGACCGGCTTCCGCGACATGACCAGCCCGGAAATCACGGTCCGCGGCGCCCGCCAGGCCTACGAGGAGGCCGCGATCGGCCCCGAGGATGTGGATGTCGCCGAGGTGCACGATGCTTTCACCATCGCCGAACTCCTCTATTACGAGGCGCTCGGCTTCTGCGAACGCGGTGACGCGGCGGGCCTGCTCGAAGACGGAGAGACCTCGCTCGGCGGCCGCATCCCGGTCAATCCGTCGGGCGGCCTCCTTTCGAAAGGCCATCCCATCGGCGCAACCGGAGCCGCCCAGGTCGTCGAGGTTGTCCGCCAGTTGCGCGGCGACTGTGGCGCCCGCCAAGTGGAGGACGCCCGCGTCGGCCTCACCCACTGCACCGGCGGCGGCATTTCCGGTTTCGACCACGGCGCCTGTTCCATTCACATGTTTGCAGCCTGACATGAAACCTCCTCCCTTTACCTATCACGATCCCCGCAGCGTCGACGACGCTCTGGTGCTGCTCGCGGAAAAGGAGAACGCGAAGCTCCTTGCCGGCGGGCAGTCGCTGATGCCAATGCTCAACATGCGCTTCGTGCTGCCCGACCATGTCATCGACCTCAACCTGATCGACGACCTGTCCTACATCCGCGAGAGCGGTGCGGCGCTCGAGCTCGGCGGCATGACGCGCCAGCGGGACATCGAATATTCGGATACGGTCTCCCGCCTTTGCCCGCTCATGGAAGAGGCGATCCGGAATGTCGGGCACCGCCAGACGCGCAACCGCGGAACCTTCGGCGGCTCGCTCGCCCATCTCGATCCGAGCGCCGAACTGCCGACGGTCTGCATGGCGCAGGATGCCGTGATCTCGGTCGGCAGGAAGGGGTCGGAGCGCCGTATCGAGATGCGCGAGTTTCCGGCAGGTTACATGACGCCGTCGATCGAGCTCGACGAGATGGTCACCGGCATCAAGGTGCCGCTCTGGCCTGAGGGGCACGGCTACGCCTTCGAGGAATTCGCCCGCCGGCACGGCGACTTCGCGATCACCTCGTCGGCCGTCCTCCTCGATGTCGCGCCCGGCGGCACGATCCGGCGCGCCAGCGTCACTGTGGGCGGCGTCGGCCCGACGCCGGTGCGCGTCACTGCTGTCGAGGAAACGCTTGCCGGACAGGCGGGCGCCACCGGCCTGTTTACCGACATTGCCGAAAAATGTCGCGAGATCGACGCCATGGAGGATGTCTACGCCCCGGCCTGGTATCGCCAGCACCTTGCCGCGGTGCTGACGCGCCGCGCCCTTGCGACGGCCTTCTCACGCGCCGCAAACGGAACGGAGATGACCCTGAGATGAGCGACCGCAGAACCGTTTCCGTCACCATCAATGGCCAGACCTACGAGCGCGAGGTCGAGACCCGCTTGACCCTTGCAGATTTCATCCGCCACGAGGCACTGCTCACGGGCACCCATGTCGGTTGCGAGCACGGGGTGTGCGGCGCTTGCACGATCCTTCTCGACGGCAGGACCGCGCGTTCGTGCCTGATGCTCGCGGTGCAGGCCCACGGCCGCGAGCTGATGACAGTCGAGGGCATTGCCCCCAACGAGGATGAGTTGCACCCCCTGCAGCAGGCGTTTCAGGACAATCATGGCCTGCAGTGCGGTTTCTGCACTCCGGGAATGCTGACCACGCTTCTCGAATTTCTCGGTGACAACCCCGATCCTACCGAGAGAGAGGTTCGCGAAGCCATCAGCGGCAATCTGTGCCGGTGCACCGGCTATCAGGGAATTGTCAATGCGGCGCTTGACGCCGCTCGGCGCCTGCGTGAGGCGCCGTCAGCCGAATAGCCGCCGGCGCCCGCCGTTTCCGATACGGAAGCTTCACCGGGAGATATTCGGATGGGTGCCAAGATGTTCGGCGCACGGGTCACGCGACTTGAAGATCCGCGCCTCCTCACCGGTTCGGGCGCCTACACGGACGACTTTCACCTCCCGGACATGCTCGAGGCGGCATTTGTCCGCTCGCCACACAGTCATGCCCGGATAACCGGGATCGACGGATCGGCGGCACTCGCGCATCCTGGGGTGGTCGCGGTCTACACCGCTGCCGACCTGCCCGAGCACCTGCGTACGGCGACCGTACCATTCCAAGTGCCGAATCCCTCGATCACCCAACCGTTCCAGCAGAAGCTCCTGGAAAACGACGAGGCGTGCTTCGTCGGCGAACCGATCGCGCTGATCGTCGCTGAAAGCCGTTACGCAGCGGAAGACGCCGCGGCGCTGGTGGACGTCACCTATGAGGTCCTTGATGGCATATCGGACTGCAAGGCAGCGCTCGCGGACGGCGCCGCGGCAGCCCATTCCGGAACGTCAGGCAACGAGGCCGCACGGTTTACGGTCGGCTACGGTGATGTCGACGCCGCTTTCACAGCTGCCCGCGTGACCCATGCCGAGGAATTCCTCATCCATCGCGGTGGCGGTTTCGCGATAGAAAATCGGGCAGTAGTGGCCGAATATGACGAACTCCGCGATATCGTCACGATCTGGTCGGCGACACAGTCGCCGTTTCTGGTCAAGCAGAATGTAATCGACATGCTCGGATGGGAGTCGGAGCACGTGCGCGTCATCGCGCCCGATGTCGGAGGCGGTTTCGGACCCAAGACCATCTACTATGTCGAGGAGGCGCTAATCCCTCTGGTCGCGAGGGACCTCGGGCGCCCGGTAAAGTGGATCGAGGACAGACGGGAGAATTTCCTCGCAACCAACATGGAGCGCGACCAGTACTGGAACATGGAGATCGCGGTCGACGGCGACGGCAAGCTGCTGGCAGTTCGCGGAACCATGATCCACGACACCGGCGCCTATATGCCATGGGGTATCATTTCGCCTTACATCTCGGCAACCACGCTTCCCGGTCCGTACGTCCTTCCCGCCTACCAACTCGAGACCAGGGTCGCCCTGACCAACAAGGTTGCCGTGACTCCTGTGCGCGGCGCCGGACGGCCGCAGGCGGTGTTCGCAATGGAGCGCCTGCTCGACCGCGCCGCCGACAGGCTCGGCCTCGACCGCGCCGAGATCCGCCGCCGAAACTTCATCCAGCCCGAGGAGATGCCCTACTCGCTGGGCCTGATCTTCCGCGACGGCAAGCCAATGAGCTACGATTCCGGAAACTACCCGAAGTGCCAAGCCGAAGCGTTGCGCGTGGCCGAATATGACGGCTTCACCCACCGGCGCGACGCAGCGCGAGCCGAGGGGCGCCGCATCGGCATCGGCATCGCCAACTATGTCGAGGGCACCGGCCTTGGCCCGTTCGAGGGCGCGACGGTGCGTATCCAGCCATCTGGGCGCATCTGCGTCTACACCGGCGGCGGCGATTCGGGACAGGGCCACTGGACAACGCTGGCCCAGGTTTGCGCCGACAAGTTCGGCGTCGGGATCGACGACATTGACGTGCAGAAGGGCGATACCGGCAAGATCGCGGCCGGGGTCGGTACCTTCGCCAGCCGTATCGCCGTGAACGCGGGATCCTCGACCCACCTCGCCGCGATCGAGGTCAGAGAAAAAGCCATCCGCGTGGCGGCCCACATGCTTGAGGCCGCCGAGGAGGATCTCGATATCGAAAACGGCCGCGTGGTGGTGACGGGCTCGGACCTCTCGGTAGGGCTGTCGGAGATCGCGCGAGCCGTCCAGGGCATGCCCGGGTTCTCGCTGCCCGGAGGTGTCGAGCCCGGCCTTGAGGCGACACACTACTTCTCGCCCTCCCAATCTTCGTACTGCAACGGCACCGCGGTTGCGGAAGTCGAGGTCGACCCAGAAACCGGGCATGTCGAAATCCTGAATTATGCAATGGCGCATGATTCGGGAACGCTCATCAGTCCGTTCCTGGTCGATGGGCAGGTGCAGGGCGCCACTGCTCACGGCATCGGGAACGCACTGCTCGAATGGATGCTCTATGACGATAGCGGGGGACCGTTGTCGGTGAACTTCGCCGAATACATGCTACCGTCAGCGGTCGAAATTCCCGGAGTAAAGGTGGTGCATGTCGAGTCGCCTACTCCGATCAACCCGCTCGGAGTAAAGGGAGCCGGTGAAGGTGGAACGATCCCGGCCGCCGCAGCCATCGTTGCCGCGATAGAAGACGCGCTGTCGGACTGGAACATCTCGCTGGGATCCGCCCCGATCACCCCCGACATGATCGTCGCACGGATACGCGCCTCGGACTGAATGCTCAAGTGGACAGGCGCGGCCGGTCTACGCCAGTCAGACCTGCGTGACGTGAGGCATCATCGATCCCCAATCACGGAAGGCGCAAGACGAGTTTCGTTGCGTGATATCGCGGTAGGGAACCGGGTTTCCCCGGTCCCCCCGCAGTTACGGTAGGAATGCGCATTACTGCGCACCCCCCGTACGGATCCGGACATGAACACCACGGTGATCCCACGCTAGGTTTGTTGGAAGGGTCGGTTTCGCTTGTTCAGGATGATTCGCATTTTCGCTGGCTTTTTGTGAAGCGCCGTAGTATCCGTTGTCGTAATGGAAGGGGCAGCGGATTTTTTTTGAGACGACTCTGGAGGGTTTTGAGCTCCGGGATGTGGTTGTGCGCCTTGCGCGGTCTGGTGCCGCTGGAACCGTGTTGTTGACCGTCATCACTATCTTGGTTTCAAACAGTTTGCCGGTCGAGGTTTGCGCTACGTGTTCACCTGGCGCGGGCGGTGGATTGGCGCTGCGGGCTGGCAGACGGGCGCCCTCAGCTGCGCACCGCGGGACCGTTGGATTGGCTGGCGCCGCGAGGAACAGTTCAGGCGGTGTAACTACTCACCCCCTGGTTCCGGCTTGATGTCGGGGTAGAGCAACGAACGGGTTTTCGTAGAGATTTGACACTGCAGGCCGATTCGTTTAGTGGTGGTTATCGAGAACGACGGGGACCGGCAGTGAGCTACTTTGGATCGAAGGCGACGAGCGGGCTGTGCCATCGGAGGCGGCGCGCTGATGAAGCGCAAGGCGGAGTACCGGAAGATGCCGCCGGGCGAGCGGCGCCAGGTACTGTAACTTGATGTCTGAAAATTTGTCTGAGGTTTGCGCTTTGAGGCGTTTCACTGGGGGGCTAGCCCCCCAGTGAAACGCGGCGCCATCGTGCTATCCCATGGAGCTGTAAACATTCATGGAGGAAGCGAATGGACCTGCGACACACTACGACGATTGAGGCCGTTTTGGAACATCTGATCGCAAACGGAGCAACGGATCTGGGGCGGATCTTTGGTCAGCTCTTCGAGCTTGCGATGCAAATCGAGCGCGAGCAGCACTTGAGAGCGGGCCACTACGAACGGACACCGGAACGACAGGGCTATGCCAACGGCTATAAGCCCAAACGGATCGACACCCCCCTGTTACCGTTCAGGTGCCAAAGACGGCCGGTCACGAGGACGCCCCCCCCCCAGTCGCTTGAACGCGGCCAGCGATCTTCTCGCGCCGTAGCCGAGATGTACATCAAAGGTGTTTCCACGCGGCAGGATGTAATGCGCGAGTTCGGGAGCCTGTCCTCTTCTCAGGTCAGCCGGGCCACCAGGTTGCTCGATGAAGAACTCGCCGCGCAACCGGCCCCTGATGAAATACCTGATCCTAGATGCGCGCTATGAAAAAGCCCGCCATGACGGCGTTGTGCGCGATGTCGCAGTGCTCTCGACCATCGGAATAGGGGCTGCAGGCACGTTCTGGGGCTCTCTGTGGCGCTCTCCGAGGCCGAGGTCCATTGGAGAGCCTTCCTGGAAAGCTTGCTAGCCCTGCATGGTATGACCTTCATCGTCTCGGATGCCGGGCTGAAAGCGGCACGGTGCTGGGCGCGGCGACGTGGCAGCGCTGCCAGTTCCACCTGGCGCAAAACGCCGTGCACCGAACAACGACATCAGGAAACGTATTGGAAAACAGCTCAGAGCCACGCCTCCTCACTCCAAACCGCCGAGGCTGAACTGGGCGCCCTCGTGGCCAGCTATCGCGACAAGCATCCAGGCTTCCTGGCTGGAAAACAATGCGGGGCTCGCTGTCTTCACCTTGCCCGATGCTCACCACAAACGTATGCGAACCTCGAACGGCATCGAGCGACCGATCCAGCAAGAGCTCAAGCGGCGCACCTCCAAAGTCAGGGTCTTTCCAAACCTCGCCTCGTTGGAGCGCCTCTCAACCGCGGTCCTCATCGACGAAAAATGGGAAACCGAAACCAAGGCATACATCAAATGGGAACAGCTCGATGACTGAGAGCTTCACGACAATTTCCAGACATCAGGTTGCGTAATCTCAGTTCTTCCGCATCGACACTGGCCATCGGGTAGCAACCTTGGCGTTCACCGTCTATCCCACAAATCAGCTTCGTGTGGGTGGGGAATTTCGGGGCTTCCCGTTCGCTTTCGCCCTCCGGTTTGCTCGCCGCCCTGGCTGACCGAACCGGCTGGACACTGAGTTCCAGCCAGCCCACGACGGCTTCCTACGTCCCAGCTCGCTGGTCCAGGGTCGCCCCTGAACCAATGCTACGGCGCCAAACTGAGAATTGCGGGACTTTCACCCGCAAGATCAGCAGCTAGACTCGCTGCACGCCTGCCGCTCCCCAACGCTTCGCCTCGCGACGCATGGTTCACGGAGAAAGTGGTGGTTAGCCTCTCTTCCTGCCGGGACTTGCACCCGGCCACATTCCACCAGTTTGCCTGGCGCACCCGGACGTCAGCTTCACCAACAATGCCGGCGAGCAGAAATTCGGATGGCAAAGGTCAGGCTCAAGGTGTCCGGGTACTTTCGAACCCGGCTCCACGCCGAGGCTTGGTGCCGAATCTCAAGCTATCTCACCTCCATGGCCGCACTCGGCTACAGCCCACTCGTCGCCATCCGGATCGCACTTCGCCGGAAACGCCGCCGACAGATCAAAATGCACAACGCCAAACCCACCTCTGCGGAGGGGTGAGGAGATACCTATTCCGTTTGATCATTCAACCGACAAACATCCCAAGCAACAGGAGCGCAGTCTGGGCCGGGCGCAAGCCAACCAGATCAACAGCAGTAGGCCAAGCACGGAAGCCGGACACTCAAATCAAAAAAGCGCTACTCATCGCCGGTCCCCCTCGCCCGCGAGCGCCGGCAGCTGGACGCGCTCGCCGGCCTCCAGCGCCTCGATCGACGCCTTCGAAAGCCGCAGCAGTCCGCTTTGAATTGCGCCGTGCACCGCTGCCGCCAGTATCGAACTGCGGTGCACCTGGTAGGCTTCCGCGTGGCGGTCGATCTCATGCAGAAGCGACGTGTCGAGACAAACTCGAATCCGTTTCTTTCCATCTGGAATCATGTTCCGAATCTCCCTTCGTTGTATGGGCCACCATAACGGGAAGTAATTCACCTTATCAACCCGCCCGCGTGCGGCTTACGCGGATACCGCGCACTGTGGAGCCGGCCGCCGCAATGCTGGCATCCCTCGAGGCGGCAGCGCTCGGCCTCGTCCGCATCGACCTTCTCGAGAAACGCCCGGACATGGGCGCTGGAAAGCATGGAACCCGGAAAGGAATCGTGCGACATTGACTTATCTCCTGTGGTTTTGTCATCGTGGAGACAAGCCCCTCAGCCGACTTTTTGCGATTACGCAACCTGATGTCTGGAAATTGTCGTGAAGCTCTCAGTCATCGAGCTGTTCCCATTTGATGTATGCCTTGGTTTCGGTTTCCCATTTTTCGTCGATGAGGACCGCGGTTGAGAGGCGCTCCAACGAGGCGAGGTTCGGAAAGCCCCTGACTTTGGAGGTGCGCCGCTTGAGCTCTTGCTGGATCGGCCGCTCAATGCCGTTCGAGGTTCGCATACGTTTGCGGTGAGCATCGGGCAAGGTGAAGACAGCGAGCCCCGCATTCTTTTCCAGCCAGGAAGCTTGGATGCTTGTCGCGGTAGCTGGCCACGAGGGCGCCCAGTTCAGCCTCGGCGGTTTGGAGTGAGGACGCATGGCTCCGAGCTGTTTTCCAATACGTTTCCTGATGTCGTTGTTCGGTGCACGGCGTTTTGCGCCAGGTGGAACTGGCAGCGCTGCCACATCGCCGCGCCCAGCACCGTGCCGCTTTCAGCCCGGCATGGTCATCCGAGACGATGAAGGTCATACCATGCAGGGCTAGCAAGCTTTCCAGGAAGGCTCTCCAATGGACCTCGGCCTCGGAGAGCGCCACAGAGAGCCCCAGAACGTTCCTGCGCTCGTCAGCCCCTATTCCAATGGCCGAGAGTACTGCGACATCGCGCACAACGCCGTCATGGCGGGCTTTTTCGTAGCGCGCATCCAGGATCAGGTATTTCATCAGGGGCCGGTTGCGCGGCGAGTTCTTCATCGAGCAACCTGGTGGCCCGGCTGACCTGAGAAGAGGACAGGCTCCCGAACTCGCGCATTACATCTTCGGCTTGCCGCGTGGAAACACCCTTGATGTACATCTCGGCTACGGCCACGGCGCGAGAAGATCGCTGGCCGCGTTCAAGCGACTGGGGGGGGGTCGTCCCCGTGACCGGCCGTCTTTGGTACCTGAACGGTAACAGTGGGGGTGTCGATCCGCTTGTAGCCGTTGGCATAGCCCTGTCGCTCCGGTGGCCGGTGGCCCGCTTTCAAGTGCTGCTCGCGCTCGATTTGCATCGCAAGCTCGAAGAGCTGACCAAAGACCCGCCCCAGATCCGTTGCTCCGTTTGCGATCAGATGTTCCAAAACGGCCTCAATCGTCGTAGTGTGTCGCAGCTCCATTCGCTTCCTCCATGAATGTTTTTCAACTCCATGGGATAGCACGATGGCGCCGCGTTTCACTGGGGGGCTAGCCCCCCAGTGAAACGCCTCAAAGCGCAAACCTCAGACAAATTTCCAGACATCAAGTTACAGTACCCTGTAAAAAAACCAGTCGCACGTAGTGCAGGTAAACGTTCGCCAGGCAGGGGCTGCGCCCTGCGGCGAACCAGCACCGGTGTCGCTCCATGACGCCAGCGTCACTTGATGATCAGACCCCCCGATCCGTCTCTCGAGCATCGCGACCAGGTGGTCGCGGTTGTCGAAGAACCCGCGGGCGTCAACGATTCAGTTGACCTTCCGCCGTTCCACCGTGACTGCATCGAGCGCGTTGTGCGTCCCGGCCGGAAACCATAACTGAACCCGAGGAACTCCGTCTCGCGGTACCAGAATCGTGTCCGTCACTGCCCACTGAAGAATCTTGTCCGAGGCAAGCGGTCGTTGCCCTCCATCCTCTTTGGGTATGTATACCCGACGGAGGCGCCCGCCCCTGTGCACACGGCAGGTCGACCAGTTCCACACCTTCCGCATACGCGTGCCACGTAACTCCGTCCACGCCCGCTGCCGCGTCCTTTCTCAAGGAGTGAAACGCCGCGTGCAGGACATCACGTGGTGGAGCAACGTCACAAGACGCTCTTCCGGATTCCTCTTCGCAACTTGTCGTATGCGCCGCCTGTGACCCCCGCTTCTGCGCGCGGCGCGGGCCAACCGCATTTCCCTTCCCTCCAGCAGCTCCGCAGGCTCCGAGGAACCCTTTT
This sequence comes from Alphaproteobacteria bacterium, assembly GCA_964291215.2. GTDB lineage: Bacteria > Pseudomonadota > Alphaproteobacteria > MPNO01 > UBA830 > JAJEBT01. Next base: position 705,254 of record OZ219790.1, read on the forward strand.
TTTGTTCGGTACTGTAACTTGATGTCTGGAAATTTGTCTGAGGTTTGCGCTTTGAGGCGTTTCACTGGGGGGCTAGCCCCCCAGTGAAACGCGGCGCCATCGTGCTATCCCATGGAGTTGGAAAAATTCATGGAGGAAGCGAATGGACCTGCGACACACTACGACGATTGAGGCCGTTTGGGAACATCTGATCGCAAACGTAGCAACGGATCTGAGGCGGATTTTTGGTCAGCTCTTCGAGCTTGCGATGCAAATCGAGCGCGAGCAGCACTTGAAAGCGGGCCACTACGAACGGACACCGGAACGACAGGGCTATGCCAACGGCTATAAGCCCAAACGGATCGACACCCCCACTGTTACCGTTCAGGTGCCAAACGGTCACGGGGACGCCCCCCAGTCGCTTGAACGCGGCCAGCGATCTTCTCGCGCCGTGGCCGTAGCCGAGATGTACATCAAAGGTGTTTCCACGCGGCAGGATGTAATGCGCGAGTTCGGGAGCCTGTCCTCTTCTCAGGTCAGCCGGGCCACCAGGTTGCTCGATGAAGAACTCGCCGCGCAACCGGCCCCTGATGAAATACCTGATCCTGGATGCGCGCTACGAAAAAGCCCGCCATGACGGCGTTGTGCGCGATGTCGCAGTACTCTCGGCCATCGGAATAGGGGCTGCAGGCACGTTCTGGGGCTCTCTGTGGCGCTCTCCGAGGCCGAGGTCCATTGGAGAGCCTTCCTGGAAAGCTTGCTAGTCACCTGAATCTAAAGTTCGTGGCATAAGTTTTGTTCGACGCGGAGACAGAAGCGCTTGACGGCGGCGAGGATTTCGTCGGCTGATTTGGTCCACTTGAAGGGCTTGGGATTTTCGTTGTGGGTTTCGATGAAGGCCCGGATGTCGGTTTCGAGTTGCAGGGTCGAGCGGTGGACGCCACGCTGCAACTGCTTGCGGGTCAGTTCGGCGAACCAGCGCTCGACCTGATTGAGCCACGAGGCGGATGTCAGCGTGAAGTGGACATGCCAGTGCGGCCGCCGTGCCAGCCAGACCGCCGCGGTTTTGTGGGTGGCATAGTTGTCCATGACGATGTGGATGTCGAGGCCGTCCGGGACATTGCAGTCGATCACCTTGAGGAAGTCGAGGAACTCCTTGGCCCGGTGGCGTCTGTTGCCGATGACCGCGCCGGTGGCGATGTCCAGCGCGGCGAACAGCGAGGTCGTTCCGTTGCGCTTGTAGTCATGGGTGCGCCGCTCAGGGATGCCGGGCAGCAGGACCGGCTGGGTGCGGGCCTGGCTCTTTTCGTCGACGCAGAGTACCAGCGCGCGATCCGGCAGCGAGAGGTAGAGGCCGACGATGTCGCGGACCTTGTCGACGAAGTGCGGATCACGAGAGAGCTTGAACGTCTCGGCCCGGTGCGGCTGCAGGCCGAAGGCGCCCCAGATGCGCCAGATCGACGTGTGCGACAGCCCCGCCTCCTTCGCCATCGAGCGCAGCGACCAGTGGGTCGCGTCCGCAGGCGTCGAGGTGAGCGTGCGCTCGATCACTTCCGCCACCTTCTCGTCTGCGATGCTCCGCGGGCGTCCCGGCCGGGGCTCGTCCGAAAGCCCCTCGATGCGGTCCTTGACAAAGCGCTTGCGCCACTTGCCGACGGTGTGCTCGTGCACGCCGATCTCTGCGGCCACCGCCTTGTTGCCAAGCCCGTCCGCGCAGCGCAGGATTATGCGGCAGCGATCCGACAGCGAGCGCGCCACACGGTGGCGGCGAACCTGCGCCTCCAGATACGACCGTTCCGAATTACTCAAGACCAGCACCGCCAAGGGCCGTCCCATACCGCGTGGCATCGCCATGACCTCCGTGTTCACACTCCGACCGCCATCATACAATTATACTTACTTCAGTTCCAGATGACCAGCCCGTGGCCTGCATGGTACGACCTTCATCGTCTCGGATGACCATGCTGGGCTGAAAGCGGCACGACGCGCGGTGCTGGGCGCGGCGACGTGGCAGCGCTGCCAGTTCCACTTGGCACAAAACGCCGTAGCACGCACCGAACAACGACATCAGGAAACGTATTGGAAAACAGCTCGGAGCCATGCGTCCTCACTCCAAACCGCCGAGGCTGAACTGGGCGCCCTCGTGGCCAGCTATCGCGACAAGCATCCAGGCTTCGCAGACTGGCTGGAAAACAATGCGGGGCTCGCTGTCTTCACCTTGCCCGATGCTCACCACAAGCGTATGCGAACCTCGAACGGCATCGAGCGACCGATCCAGCAAGAGCTCAAGCGGCGCACCTCCAAAGTCAGGGGCTTTCCGAACCTCGCCTCGTTGGAGCGCCTTTCAACCGCGGTCCTCATCGACGAAAAATGGGAAACCAAAACCAAGGCATACATCAAATGGGAACAGCTCGATCAGCTTCACGACAATTTCCAGACATCAGGTTGCGTAATCGGCACTCCGGTTTCAAAGCATCTCGTGGCTCAATAGCCTGGCCTGCCGCTCCCCAACGCTTCGCCTCACGACGCATGGTTCACGGAGAAAGTGGTGGTTAGCCTCTCTTCCTACCGGGACTTGCACCCGGCCACATTCCACCAGTTTGCCTGGCGCACCTAATGTCAGCTTCACCAACAATGCCGGAGAACAGAAGATCAGGATGGCAAAGGTCAAGATCAAAGTGTCCGGATGCTTCCAAACCTCGCTGCACGCCGAGGCCTGGTGCCAATCTAAACTAACTCGTGCCTGCCCAAAAATGCACGACCGCGCGATTCTATTGGCGAAATCGTGATATAGAGGGGACGTATCTACTCACCCCTAGTTGGGTTCTGATTGGTCGTAGTGCTCGTTGATGATGTCTGCGGCTTTTCCGTCGAGGGCGATCTGGGTTGCGACGTGATGATTGTAGCCAAGTGCGGCCATGGAGGTGAGGTAGCTTGAGCCCCGGCACCATGCTTTTGCGTGGAGCGGAAGCATCCGGACACCTTGAGCTTTGCCATCCTGATCTTCTGTTCTCCGGCATTGTTGGTGAAGCTGACGTCGGGGTTGTCTATGAAGCGCAGGTTTTCGTGTTTCACGAGACGTTCGTGCAGGTTGTGCGCGTCGGACTTGCGTCCACGTTTTCCTTTCGGCGGCGGCGGAATGTCGGGCAGTTCCTTGGCGCCCTGATGGTGCGGTAGCGCTTGCGCCCGGCGTCGTTCAGGGTCTTGGATGCGCTCTTGTTGACCTTGTGGCAGGGAGCAGGCTCTTCATCAGTCGCGCCCAGCGGTAGCCTCGACGACAAAGGTCAGTTCGCGCAGCAGGTGGCTACCGCACAACTGGTGGCTACACTGGTCATAGCCCATATACGAGGCCCAGGACGCCCTTGTAGCACGGGCCGATCTCTTGCCTCCCGGCTGCGCTTGCGGTGCGGGAACTTGCACGTCAGGGTCCCACGACATGAAGCCACTTACTGTTGATCCGAAATCGTCGACATCGGGCGTTGCAGGAGGTGCGCCACGGCGGCCTCCTCCCATGACGCATCGTGAAAGCATAGCTGAGGCCTCGGAGAGCTTGATGCCGGAGATCGCCTGCACGAGCGCGACAGCACGGCGCAGGGACAGCATTTGGGCGACCAGCAGGTTGATGACGAGGGCCTGGATGCCGTACTGCACGGGATGTTGTCGGGGAACCGGCCCCGGGCCTTGCACTTCGGGCATTCCTTGATCTCGGCGCGGCGCTCGACGACCTCGAACACGATGTCATAGAGGACGCGGCGCTCCCGATCGACGGGGCCGTCGATGTCAGCGCCGCAGGCGTCGCAGGCCGCGACCGTCTCCTCGACGATGATCTTGCGCAGGTTGTCGCCCATATGCTGGTTCGGCTTCGGGCCGTTGCTCCCGGCACGCTCTTGTCCGTCTGTGACGGCGGCAGACCGGAGTTCCGGCTCGTGCGTGGTCTTCTCCAGAAGGACGACGATGATGATGTCGAGCAGGATGACGAGGACGCGGATGACGGCCTCTTCCGCCACCTTGCCGGCAGCGCCGCGGTCCTGGCCGCTTCGAACTCCTCGCGCGCCGCCCGTCGCCATCACCCGGCCTTGCGCTTCATCAGCGCGCCGCCTCCGAGATGCGTTTCCACATACAGATCATGCGGAGGCTGGAGCCCCGGAAGCAGCTGGCACAGCCCGCTCGTCGCCTTCGATCCAAAGTAGCTCACTGGCGGTCCCCGTCGTTCTCGATTACCACCACTAAACGAATCGGCCTGCAGTGTCAAATCTCCACAAAAACCCGTTCGTTGCTCTACCCCGACATCAAGCCGGAACCAGGGGGTGAGCAGTTACGAGGGGACGAAGAATCCCGCTTTGGGGCGGGAATTGACCGATCAGACCGGGAATCCGCCGGATTTTCGGAAAACTTCGCGAGAATTGCCACGCGAAACGTTATCCGCCCGCAGCTGGAATTGGGCCAGGTTGCGCCGGATTCTCGGTTGGAAGGGACCTGTGCCGCTGCGAATCGGCAGGCCCCCCTTGGAAACGGGGCACCCGGAGGCCCCGAGAGTGGATCAAACCCGAAATTTCGCCGGAGAGTCAGCCAAAACGGTCATTTCCGCACGGGCACTAACTCACCTCCATGGCCGCACTCGGCTACAACTCACTCGTCGCCATCCAGATCGCACTCGCCGGAAACGCCGCCGACATGACCAAAAATGCACAACGCCAAACCCACCTCTACGGAGGGGTGAGCAGACACCCTTGGTCAACACAATTTCTCCCGGAAACGCCGGCGCACTGGCGACATGATCTCCATTCGACGCGGTCAGACGTGAAATGATTCACCGCACCCGCAGCGGCCCTTCTCGTTAGGGTTGTTGAACACGAATCCCGATTGCAGCTTGTCGACGACATAGTCCATTTCTGTTCCGATCAGGAACATGAGAGCCTTGGAATCGACATAGATCCGCACCCCCTTATCATCGACAACCTCGTCTAGGGGAGCCTTCTCCGCGGCAAACGCCATCTCGTAAGCCATGCCCGAGCATCCGCCCGTGCGAATTCCGATCCGGAGTCCGTCAGCCGGCTCCGAGCGGGCCGCCAGAAGGTGCCGGACGCGCTCTGCCGCCGCGTCCGTCAGGGTCATTACCGTGGATGCCATTCACAACCTCCTGCATTTCAAGCCGCAACACATCACGTCCCTGTCCGCCCGACTAGAGAAAGCCGAGTTCGAGCCGCGCCGCCTCCGACATCATCTCCGGCGTCCACGGCGGCTCCCAAGTCAGTTCGAGCGAAACCGCGTCCACGCCATCCACCTCGCCGACGCGGGTCTTGACCTGTTCGGGAAGAATTTCCGCAACCGGACAGTGCGGCGTCGTCAAGGTCATCACGAGATCGACCTTGCCGGCGGGTGACACGTCGACATCGTAGATCAACCCCAGTTCGTAGACATTGACCGGAATCTCGGGATCATAGCATTCCCTGATCGCGGCAATGACCTGCTCCTTCAGCGCCTCTGCATCCGCAGCATCCTCTGCGCGGCCAGCAGCGCCGTCTGGTCCTGCCGGAAACCATTCCATCATCTCGTGCCCTACTCCGTCGTGACTTCTTCGCCGCTACCGTTCAGCGCCGCGCAGAAGGTGTGCCAGGCCAGCGTTGCGCACTTGACGCGGGTTGGAAATTTCCGCACCCCCGAAAGCGCCGCAAGCTCTCCCAACCCGTCGCCGTCGATGGCGTCCTTGGAGGTGAGACCGGTCACGAACCGAGCCGACACATCGGACGCCTCTGCGACCGTCTTGCCCTTGAGCGCTTCGGTCATCATCGATGCCGACGCGATCGAGATTGCACAGCCGCGCGCGTCGAAACGGACATCGGCAATGTTCCCCTCCTCGACCCGTACATGCACCATTACGCGGTCGCCACACAGCGGATTGTTGCCATGCGCCTCTCCGGTCGCATCCTTGAGCACGCCGCTGTTGCGTGGCGAGCGGTTGTGTTCGAGGATAATCTCCTGATAGAGGTCCTGGAGATCTGCATTCATGAGAACATCTCCGTAACTCGGCTTATGCCGCGAACCAGAGTGTCAATCTCGGCACGCGTATTGTAGAGGCCGAACGATGCGCGGACCGTCGCCGCCACGCCGAACCGGTCCATAAGCGGCTGGGCGCAGTGGTGGCCGGTCCGCACCGCGATACCCTCGCAATCGAGAATGGTCCCGACATCGTGCGGATGAATGTCGCGCACGTTGAAGGACACAATCGCAGCCCTGTCGGCCGGCGTTCCGACGAGCTCGACGGAGTTCAGCGCGGAAAGCTGTTCCGTGGCGTACTCGACCAGGTCGCTCTCGTGATCCGCCACAGCCTCTTGGCTGAGCTTGTTCAGGTACTCGATCGCGGCCCCGAGCCCGATCGCACCCGAGATGTCCGGCGTTCCGGCCTCGAACTTGAACGGCAGATCGGCATATGTCGTCCCCTCAAAGGTCACGCGATCAATCATCTCGCCACCGGACTGGTAGGGCGGCATGGCGCGGAGAAGCTCCTCCTTGCCGTAGAGCAACCCGATCCCGCTCGGACCATAGAGCTTGTGGCCCGAAAAAACATAGAAGTCGGCATCAAGAGCACGCACGTCGATGGCCATGTGCGGCGCTGCCTGACAGCCGTCGATCAGCGCCAGGGCACCCGCATCGTGTGCGCTGCGAATCACCCTGTCGACCGGAACCACCGTGCCGAGAGCATTCGAGACATGGGTCAACGCGACCATCCGCGTGCACGGAGACAGAAGGCTCTCGTATTCCTCGAACAGGAAATTACCGCAGTCGTCGATGGGGGCAACCTTGATCACGGCACCAGTTTGCTCGGCAATGATCTGCCACGGCACGATATTCGAGTGGTGCTCCAGAACGGAGAGAATAATCTCATCGCCCGCGACAAGATTGGCGCGTCCCCACGTAGCCGCTACCAAGTTGATGCCCTCGGTCGCTCCGCGAACGAAGATCATTTCTGAGGCGCTTGCCGCGTTGACAAAGGCCCGCGCCGTCTCGCGCGCCTCCTCCATCGCGTTGGTGGCCAACTGGCTCATGGTGTGGACACCTCGATGCACGTTGGCATAGGCCGCCTTGTAGGTTTCCGACACCTTCTCGATCACCGCCGACGGTTTCTGGGCGCTGGCACCGTTATCGAGATAGACGAGTGGCTTTCCGTGAACCTGCTGCGCCAGAATCGGAAAATCCCTGCGGACATCCTCGATCGGATAGGCGCCGTTGCCGGGACCGTTCATGCCGCGGTTCCTCCCATCCATTGTTCGACCGCCTGCTGCAGATGGTCCCGCGCGCTGCCTTCCGGCGCGCCTTCGACGACTTCAGCCACAAAGGCGCGAATCAGCAGGTTCCGCGCCTCAGCGGGCGGTACGCCGCGGCTGATGAGATAGAACATCGCGTTCCGGTCGAGCTCTCCAACTGTTGCTCCGTGCGCACACTTCACGTCATCAGCAAGAATGCGCAGTTCGGGCTTGCTGTCGGCACGGGCGCCCCGGGACAGCAGGAGATTGCGGTTCGATTGCTGAGAGTTCGTCCCGATGGCACCAGTGCCGACCGCTACTCCGCCTTGAAACACCGAGCGGGCGCGGTCATCAAGCACGTTGCGGAAGATCTGGTTGCTCTCGGCGTGACCGGCGCAGTGGTTGATTTCGGTGGTGTTGTCGCCGTGTTGGCGTCCGCGCAGAAGCATGCCGCCTCGGATGTCGCAAGCGGCATAGGCGTCTTCGAGGACAACCTTTATTTCGTTGCGCGACAGCGCGGCACCGGTTGCCAAAACAGCCGCGGAGTAGGCCGCGTCACGGTCCAGCCGGGCCTCGGTCAGCGCCGTGTGATATGCGCCCGGCGCTTCCGCCTGCAGCTTGACATGCGAAAGATGCGCCCCGCGACTAACCCGGACCTCGGTCACGGTATTGGTCCAGGAACGTGCCGAACCGCTGCCGACAAAAGTCTCGACTACCGTTGTCCGGCTTGCCTCACCGGCCACGATCACATTGCGCGAATGGACGGCGATGTCCGATCCCGTTTCGCAGACCACATGCATGACCTGAACCGGCCGTTCGAGCACCGCGCCATCCTCCAGCCGCAACACGAGCCCTTCGCGCATGAACGCGGTATTGAGGGCTGCCAACGGCGCGCCGTCGACGGCGCCGGGTTGCAACCCGTCCGGATCCTCCACGGCGGCGGAAAGCGGTGCCAACCTTACGCCTTCGGGTAGTCGGCCAATGTGTGAAGCGGCCGTGTCGAAGCGGCCGTGGACGATGACGATGCGATGGGCGTCGGCCACGAAGAAATCGCGCCACGGCGACGTGTCGACTTCCACCGTTGCAGCCAAGGGATCGAAATCCGTGCGCGCGAGGCGGTCGAGGCTGGTGTATTTCCAGGCCTCATCGCACCGCGTCGGAAACCCCGAGCGGAAGAACGCCTGGAGTGCGCTCTCCCGCAGAGTCCCGAGAGCGGGTCCCGGAAGGCACCCGCGAGCCTTCTCGAAATGCGCGCATAGCGCCTCGGTCTGTACACCGTGAGCCATTGTTCGCGCGTCCGTCTCAGGCCGCCTCTGGCCTGCCGTCTTCAAGGCCAAACCTAGAATAGCCGTCGCGCTCCAGCTCCAGAGCCAATTCCTTGCCGCCGCTCGCAACAAAGCGCCCGTGCGCGAGCACATGCACGAAGTCCGGCGTGATGTGATCGAGCAGCCGCTGGTAGTGCGTGATAACAACCATCGAGCGCGCGGGTGCACGCAGCCTGTTGACGCCTTCCGAAACGATGCGCAGCGCGTCGATGTCGAGGCCGGAATCGGTTTCATCGAGAATTGCCAGCACCGGCTCCAGCATCGCCATCTGGAAGATCTCGTTGCGCTTCTTCTCGCCGCCGGAGAATCCGACATTGACCTGCCGTTTCAGAAGCTCGTCGCTCATCTCGAGCAAATCACCCTGTTCACGCGCGAACTTTAGGAAGCCGATGGCATCGAGCTCGTGTTCGCCGCGCGCCTTGCGCACCGCATTGAGCGCGGTTCTGAGGAACGTAAGGTTCGACACGCCGGGAATCTCGACAGGATACTGGAAGGCGAGAAAGACACCCGCCGCCGCGCGCTCGTGCGGTTCGAGATCGAGGAGGTTCGCATCCCGAAACAGGATCTCACCGTCGGTTACCTCGTACCCGTCGCGGCCGGCAAGCACGTGAGCGAGCGTGCTCTTGCCCGAACCGTTGGGCCCCATGACGGCGTGAACCTCACCCTCGCCGACAGTGAGATCTAGCCCCTCGAGGATGGGCTTGTCGTCGACCGAGACATGAAGGTTCGTTATCGACAAAAGAGACATACAATCACCCCTACCCGACGCTGCCTTCGAGCGTGACGCCGAGAAGCTTCTGCGCCTCGACCGCAAACTCCATAGGCAGTTCCTTGAGAACTTCCTTGCAGAACCCGTTGACGATGAGCGTCACCGCCTCTTCGGAATCAAGCCCACGCTGGCGACAGTAGAACAGCTGGTCCTCGCTGATCTTCGATGTCGTCGCTTCATGCTCGATCTGGGCGCTCGGGTTCGCCACTTCGATATAGGGCACGGTGTGGGCCCCGCACGCGTCCCCGATGAGGAGCGAGTCGCACTGGGTGTAGTTGCGCGCGCCTTCCGCACCAGCCGTCGCCTTGACCTGGCCGCGATAGGTGTTCTGTCCGCGCCCGGCCGAGATACCCTTGGAAATTATGGTGCTCGAGGTGTTGCGCCCGATATGGATCATCTTGGTTCCGGTATCGGCCTGCTGGCAATTATTGGTCACCGCGACCGAGTAGAATTCGCCTACGGCGCCATCTCCTTGGAGGATGCAACTGGGATACTTCCAAGTAATCGCCGAACCGGTTTCGACCTGGGTCCACGAGATCTTCGAGTTCCTACCGCGACAGGCGCCGCGCTTGGTCACGAAGTTGTAGATGCCGCCACGTCCCTCCTCGTCCCCGGGATACCAGTTCTGCACGGTCGAGTACTTGATTTCCGCATCGTCCATGGCGACAAGCTCGACGACCGCAGCGTGCAGCTGGTTCTCGTCACGCATCGGCGCTGTGCAGCCCTCAAGATAGCTGACATAGCTGCCTTCCTCAGCAACGATCAACGTTCGTTCGAACTGGCCGGTCTTCGCGGCGTTGATACGGAAATAGGTGCTCAATTCCATCGGACACCTAACGCCCTTCGGCACGTGCACGAAGGTGCCGTCGCTGAATACCGCCGAATTGAGCGTCGCGTAGAAATTGTCCGTGTAGGGAACGACGGTTCCGAGATACCGGCGCACAAGATCTGGATGATCCCGCACGGCATCAGAGATTGAGCAGAACGTCACGCCGGCTTCTTCCAGCTTTTCCTTGAACGTGGTCGCCACCGATACGCTGTCGAATACCGCATCAACCGCGACGCCCGCCAGCACGGCCTGTTCAGCAAGCGGGATCCCGAGCTTCTCGTATGTCTCGAGAAGTTTGGGATCAACCTCGTCAAGGCTCTTCGGCTGATCTTTGTCGCTCTTCGGGGCGGCATAGTAATAGGCATCCTGGAAGTCGATTTCCGGATAGCTGACGAACGCCCATTGCGGTTCGGTCATCGTCAGCCAGTGACGGTAGGCGGTAAGCCGCCAGTCGAGCAGCCAGTCCGGCTCGTCCTTCTTCGCTGAGATAAAACGCACGATATCTTCGTTCAGCCCCTTGGGCGCGAACTCTGAATCGATGTCGGTGACGAAACCGTACTTGTAGTCACTGCGGGCAGCGTCTTCGATCACGGATGCGTTCATCTCGGATCTCCGGTCAGGCTATTGCCGCCGAGGCGACGGCAGGCCGACTGTCGCGCGCAACCGGGATGGACGGACGTGCCATATCCGCAAGCGAAACGCTTTCCATAGCATTGACCAGCGCATCGTTTATGCGCCGCCAGTTGGTCTGCGTGGGACAAAGCGCTTCGATCTCACAGACGATTCCGTCATGGGTCATGCATTCGGTGAGCGCTATCGGACCATCGAGTGCCGAAATAATCTCGGCGACCGAAATGTCGGCTGCGTCTCGGGCCAACCCGTAGCCACCGGAAGCGCCACGGCGTGACGTCAGAAGGGCGGCTGCCGAAAGCTGCTTGAGAAGCTTGCTGACGGTGGGTTGCGGAAGCACTGTGGCGCGCGCCAGTTCAACAGCTGTCGCGCTCCGCGCGCCGCTTCGGGCGAGTTCCGCCATCAATACCATCCCGTAATCCGCCATGCGGCTGAGTTTGATCATATCAATCAGACCCTTGAAAATAGTACCAAATCGGTGCTGTTGCGTGAAATAGAAAGCTTGCGGCCTTCTGTCAAGACAGCCCGCCAATATTTTTGACGGCGGCTGCCTTCGGACACTGCCCCCTCCCCCGGTTTGAATACCGCCGGGCCGGAGAACCACCCCAGCGTCTCTGCGCCCTTGCTCGACCAAGCACTCACCTCCATGGCCGCACTTGGCTACAACCCACTCGTCGCCATCCAGATCGCACTCGCAGGAAACGCCGCCGACATGATCAAAATTCACGACGCCAAACCCGCTCTGTGGAGGGGTGAGCAGATACCAAACACTTACATCTCGTCTGAACATGGACATGATGAAATTTTGCACAAAGTCGAGCTAATACCAGCGGTTGAGTGTTGGGATTCATTGAAGAGATGCCCACGCCAGAGCGCGACAGTCCTCTGACGGAGGACCCGGACCATGTCCCTGCCCGCCGACGAAACCCTCTACGCCCACAAGATCAAGAGCCGCCACAAGCTGGCGAAATAGAGTTCGGCGTGGTCGGTTACGAGTGTGGGGGTAGCTCGGCGGGATATCCCTCAGCCTGCAGCTTTCTCAGTATTCCTATGGCCTTGGAAGACTGCTTGTACGATGGCGTCCGGGCCGGTTTTACGCGGGTACTGTAACTTGATGTCTGGAAATTTGTCTGAGGTTTGCGCTTTGAGGCGTCAACCGCCAAGAAACAGACGAGGCTGCACTACGGCGCGTTTCTGCCATCCTTTGCGCCTGCTTGTGACGATAACCCCGTCCCCCGCTGTTGCGCTTGATCTCCCGGAAAATTGTTGATCGGTCACGGCCCAGCTGCCGAGCAATCGCACCTTGTGAAAGACCGCTTTTCTGTAACGCCTCAATCTGACATCGCTCTTCGTAGGTGACGGTAGCCTTTGGACATGAACAACCTCCCTTCATCTTGTACAGGAACTCTCGCCGCTACCGCTCCGCAACATCATGCGTCTAAAAACACATGGTCACAGCCCATCACGTGTTGCACTTCACTATGGAACGGGGGCTTGCATTTCTGGCATATCATGCCAGAAATGCAAGGATGATACCGCGCCAGAAAGCCTAGGATGTTCTCGACCGCCTTAGCCAGTTTCCGGCCGTGGCTCTTCTCGGGCCGCGCCAGGCCGGGAAAACCACGCTGGCCGAGCATATCGCCGAAGAGCGGCCGAACGTTTACCTCGATCTCGAAGACCCGGCGGACCGCGAAAAGCTGGCCGACGCGGCGCTGTACCTCTCAGGCGACGAAGACAAGCTGGTGATCCTCGATGAAGTCCAGCGCATGCCGGAGCTGTTCCAGACGCTGCGCGGGCTCATCGACAAGGGGCGCGCCCGCAATCTCCGGGCCGGCCGGTTTCTGCTGTTGGGCTCGGCGTCGATCGACCTGCTCAAGCAAACCGGCGAATCCCTGGCGGGCCGGATCACCTATGTCGAGTTGGGTCCGTTCAACGTGCTCGAAGTCGAAGGTGATGCGCGCGAAAAACTGTGGACCAGGGGCGGCTTCCCGGACAGCTTTCTCGCCGAGAGTGATGAGGCCAGCACGATCTGGCGCGAGAATTTCATCCGTACTTATCTGGAGCGCGACATCCCGCAGCTCGGCCCGCGGGTGCCGGCGGAAACGTTGCGGCGTTTCTGGACGATGCTCGCCCATATCCAAGGCGGTACGCTGAATGCGGCGCAGCTTGCGCGCGGCCTCGGCGTGGATGGCAAGACGGTGGCGCGGTATTTCGACCTGCTGGTCGATCTGCTTGTCGTGCGCCGCCTGCCGCCCCTGCACGCCAATGTCGGCAAGCGGCTCGTGAAATCGCCAAAGGTCTATGTACGCGACAGCGGCATCGTCCATACGCTGCTCGGCCTCGATGACCGGGACGCGGTGCTGGGTCACCCGGTTGCCGGCGGAAGCTGGGAAGGGTTTGTCATCGAAAACCTGCTCGGCTCGGCGCCGGAGCGGGTGAAGGCGAGTTTCTATCGCACCTCTGCCGGCGCGGAAATCGACCTTGTGCTGGAAATGCTCGGCGGGAAGCTGTGGACCGTCGAAATCAAGCGCGGCCTCGTCATGGTCGGTACCGAGACAGGGTGCGCTGTCTGACCTTGTCGCCGATGCGTTGAGAAAGCACGAGCCGGTGGACGGGTTTGTCGTCTGCGGTGCTGCGGGTTTTGGTTGCCCTGATGAACATGTTGTCTGGAGGCTTTTGCGTTGACGAGGCTCCGGATATACCGGGTTTGGCGGCGGGGTCGAGCGAATCGGCAATATTCTGGCACCACAGGGGCCGTCCCGGACAGGAAATCACAAACATAGTAGATATTATCACAAAAATAACAATATATACTATACCGAGTGAGGCCGCCGCATAAATTTTGGCTTCAACTGACGCAAAAAATGCCAACTTGGGTGAAGGCAGTTTTCCGCCCGGTAGCGGCCTCCCGACCGCCTATCTCGCCCAGAACTGAGGCCCGGCCCGGAGGTCTTCTGTATCGCGGTGGACATGGACGCTGATCATCAGCCCGATCCCAAGCATCACCGTCAGCATCGCCGTGCCACCGTAAGAGATCAGGGGCAAGGGAATGCCAACCACCGGCATCAGCCCCATGACCATAGCAATGTTGATGAAAACATAGATGAACAGCATGACGGAAATGCCCAGCGAGAGCACGCGTCCAAAATGGTTCCGCGAGCGCAACGCGATGACGATTCCGAAGGCGATGATGATGCCATATAGCGTGATCAGTAAAAGGCCGCCCGCCATGCCGAACTCCTCGGCAAGCATGGCAAAGATGAAATCCGTATGAATCTCGGGCAGGAACCGCAACTGGCTCTGAGAGCCCTGAAGGAATCCCTTGCCGTCGAAACCGCCAGCACCAAGCGCGATCTTTGACTGAAGGATGTGGTATCCGGCGCCAAGAGCGTCATGCTCGGGATCGAGGAAGGAGAGAATTCGTTGCTGCTGATAGGGTCTGAGCAGGCTCCAAACAACCGGCACAGCAGCGCCGGCAACAGCCACCAGCACGCCGAATACTCTGAACCTCACCCCAACACCGAGAAAAACCGCCAAGCCGATCAGCAGGAGGAAGATAGCAGTTCCGAGATCGGGTTGTCTGAGCACCAGCGCCGTCGGGACGGCAATCAGTACGCCTGGAATCAGCAGTTTGGACACCCTGAGTACTTGTTCGGCAGGAAGTCTGTAAAAATACCGCGCAAGGACCAGAACGAGGCCGATCTTCATCAGTTCCGAGGGCTGCACGCGGAAAAATACCAAGTCGATCCATCGGCGGGCCCCCATGCCTGACGCCCCGACGACTTCCACCGCGATCAGCAGCAAGAGCAGCGCAGCATAGATCAGGTACGCGTGGCGCCACCAGAAGCGGATATCGATGACCGCGACCAGTAGCAGGATAACAAGACAGACACCGAACCGGATGAGATGCGGTTTGGCCCACGGGGTCCACGAACCCCTGGCTGCCGAATACAGCATCACCGTTCCGATGGCCGCGACAGCGCATACGACCAGGACCAGCCCCCAGTTCACGCGGATGAACTTGCCTGCGGACACACCGCCGTCAAAGGGCAGGACGGACTCCCTCCTCACGGTTCAGATATCCTCGCGGTCGCGCGGCACATCAGGCAGCGGACCCTGGAGCCGAAGCGCTCGCCGCTTCTGGGCGGCAAGAAGAATTTCCCGTGCGATCGGCGCCGCCACGGCGGAACCGCTGCCGCCATGCTCGACGATCACGGAAACCGCGTATTTCGGGTGGTCCGATGGCGCATATCCGACAAAGAGGGAGTGGTCGCGCTCCTCCCAAGGTCGGTCCTTGTTCTTGCGAACACCCGTCGCGCGTTCGCTCCTCGTTATGCGCCGGACCTGCGATGTTCCCGTCTTGCCCGACATCTCCATACCCTTCTCGCGAATGCGGGCGCGATAGGCGGTTCCGCCCCGCGCGTTGCAGACGCGGAACATCGCCTTGCGAACGACCGACAGCGAAGCCGAGGAAATGCCCAGTTTCTCGAAATCGGATTTCCAGGTTTCCTCTTGAGGCAGCCGTAGCAGGCGAGGAGTCACGGCCTCGTGCGCATTAGCAATGCGTGCAGTCATCACAGCAAGTTGAAGCGGCGTCGCCAGCAAATATCCTTGGCCGATGCCGTAGTTGAAGGTTTCGCCGCGATACCACGGCTCGTCCCTTTTCTTCTTCTTCCACGCCGTAGACGGAACAATGCCCTGCCTCTCGCCAGCCAGCCCGATCCCGGTCCGCACGCCGAATCCGAGCCGCCTTGCCATCGCCGCAATCCGGTCGGGTCCCAAGCGATTCGCCAGATCATAGAAATAGACATCGCAGGAGTTCTGGATCGCTGCCACCATATCCATCCAGCTGTGTCCCCCCTTCTTCCAGCAGTGAAAACGGTGACGGCCGAGGTCAACATGGCCGCGGCAGAACACTCGATGCTCCTTGCCGACAATCCCACCCTCCAGAGCCGCCAGCGCGACCACCATCTTGAAGGTAGATCCCGGTGCGTAAGCCCCTGCAATCGTCCGGTCGACCAACGGCCTCATGGGATCGTTGACGAGTTGTTCCCAAGCCCCGGGCGAAAGGCCGCTGACAAACTCGTTCGGGTCATATCCGGGGACAGATGCTTGCACGAGAACCTCTCCGTTCTCGATATCCATCAGCACCGCGGCGGCGTTTCTTTGCTTGCTCAGCCGCTCGGTCGCCAGGAGCTGAAGATCGAGGTCAAGGGCGATGCGGACATCTGCTCCAGACCGGGGCTCCCGCCTCCCGAGTTCGCGAATGACCCGCCCCAGGGAATTGACCTCGACCTCACTGTTCCCCGGCTGGCCGCGCAGCGACCGCTCGTAAATTGCCTCGATCCCACGCTTGCCTGTCAGGAGCTGCGACAACATGAGAGAGGGAGTGGCACGACGTTGGCGTTCGGACACCACAGACACGTAGCCAACCAAGTGGGAAGTACTCTTCCCGTAGGGGTAATTCCTGGTCTCCCCCAACTCGACCGAGACCCCCGACAGGTCGGGGGCGTTGACTTCGATCTTCGCGACATCCGTCCAGTCGAGACTCTCATATACTGTCACCGAACCATGGCCGTAATGGTGCTGGATCTCACGCAATACCCGCCTCCGCGCATCGTCGCCGACCGAGACCAGAGAACCAAGACGCTCCAGTGTCCTCATGACATCGACGGATCCGTAGGCAGCAAGCTTTATCCGATACAGTTCGAGGTTCCGTGCCAGCGGGCGGCCGTAGCGGTCGACAATTAAGCCGCGGGACGGCGCCAGCAGGCGCACGCTGATTCGGTTTTCCCTGGCAAGGGTCCGGAACCTCTCCGATTCGACGATCTGGAGCTGATACATGCGGCCCACCAGGACCGTGAGCAGCGCAGCTTTGCCGGCTCCCAGGATCGCAGCCCGGCGCGACAGCAACCTGAAACGCTGGCCGTCGCTACGCATTTCCGACGAGCCATCTTGTTTGCAGCCGGGACAGTAGCCAGACAAGCAGGGGAAACGCGCCAGCCGTCAGGAGCACATGAAAGAGCACCGGAGAAGGGTCGATCAGATTCAGGTTCAGGATCATCGCGATCAACCATGTCAGCAGCGCCGCGAGAACGGCGACGAGCACGAAGCAGAACCACCGGCCGGCGTAATTCCTCGAACGCAGGAAAAGCTGCTGTGATCCGATCAGGCCGTACACGACCAGCATGACAAGCGCGTTCAGGCCGATCGGTGTGCCGGTCATGAGGTCCTGCCACAGGCCGAGCGCAAAAGCAGCCACTGGCGAAAAGAGATCGGGCCGGGAAACCGACCAGTAAAAGACGCATATCAGCCCCGCATTGACCGCGATCTGCCCGTAGCCGGGAACCAACAGCGGCACCGCCGCCAACAGCACCAGTGCCAGACTAATCAGGACGGGCAGGGATTGCCGGAACAGGAGAAAAAGGTAACGGGGAAACCCCTGGATCATCACCGGTCGGAATGCCCGGTGTTGCGGACGGCACCCGTTCCGATCCGGTCCCGACCGGCAATATTCCTGTCATAGGCGGTCAGGACGCGGACGTAGTCAAGCCGGTCGAGGTCGGCGAGCGGTCGAATCCGAACTTCTCCGTCGTCGATCGCAACCACCTCGCCGACCGCAAGATCGGGCGGGAACATGTTGCCGTGCCCGGACGTGATGATGCGGTCTCCAGGCCGGAGGCGCGTCCGCAGAGAGCGGAACTTCAATGACAGAGTCGCGCTGTTGTCGCCCGCAAGTATCGCAAGCACGCCGTTGCGCTGCACGACCACCGGCACCCGCGAATTGAGGTCGGTAATCAGCAGCACCCGGGCAGACCTGTGGCCGGTCTCGATGACGCGTCCAATCAGGCCTCTGGCATTGACGACGGCGTCTCCCTTGGAAAGGCCAGCTTCGTCGCCCGCATTGGCCAGCACGGAACGCACGAAGATGCCCGTCGAATCACTGACCACCCGAACAGCGACTGACGCGAGCTCGTTTCCGGGCCGGTATTTCACCAGTTCGCGCAGGGCGTTGTTTTCCTTCGTCAGGTTCAGCGCCAACTGGTGCCATTCGCTCAGGCGCAGATTCTGTTCGCGAAGGCGAGCGTTCTCCTCGTAGATGGTCAGGAAAGCTCCGAGATCGTTCACCGCGACCGACAGCAGACCGATCGGTTCGGAGACGATTTCCATTATGGGGGCGATGACGTCGCTCATTCCGGCGCGCGCGCGTTCCACCAACCCCGTCTGGGCCCGACCCAGCAGCAGCAGCAGCACCGCAACCAGACACAACAACGCAAAGTCCCAGCGCCGGGCCGGACTGCGCCGGGATGTCCCGTTCCTCGCCGCTGCTCTGGAAAAAGATTTCAACGGTTCTCAATTCCGCTCACAGTTGGTGTCAAGCCGGTTTCCCGGCCGGCGGAGCAAGCCCCCGGTCCGAACGAGAGCTGGTTCGGAAACGTGCAGCGGCACAGCGCCGGTCATTTCTACATTTCCTCCAACACGTTCCGCAGCACGCGGAGCTCCTCCAGGCACTGCCCGGTTCCATTGACCACGCAGGACAACGGTTCTTCGGCAACGGCAACAGGCAACCCGGTGGCATGGCGAATCACCGCGTCGATGTTCTGGAGCAGTGCTCCGCCACCGGTGAGCACAATACCCTTCTCGGCGATGTCCGCCGCCAGTTCCGGCGACGATTGTTCGAGCGCTGCCTTGACTGCATCGACGATCGCGCCGACAGGCTCCGCCAGGCTCTGGGCGACCTGATGCTCGGTCAGCACGAGTTCCTTGGGTATGCCGTCCACGAGATCGCGGCCCTTCACGTCCAACGCGGCGCCGTCGCCTTCTATCGGCGCACAAGCCGACCCGATCCGCTTCTTGATGGATTCGGCGCTGCTCTCGCCGATCAACAGATTGTAGTTTCGGCGGATGAAGGCGACGATGGCTTCGTCCATCTTGTCCCCACCGACCCGCACCGAACGCGAATAGACAATCCCGCCAAGCGACACCAGCGCGACCTCCGTCGTACCGCCGCCTATGTCGACCACCATTGAACCGGTCGGTTCGGTGACCGGCAAACCTGCGCCGATCGCCGCCGCCATCGGCTCCTCGATCAGGAACACCCGTCGTGCGCCGGCGCTCTCGGCCGCCTCGTGTATCGCCCGCCGCTCCACCGCCGTGGACCCCGAGGGCACGCAGATGACCACCTGCGGACTGACGAACCGGCGGCGGTGGTGAACCTTGCGGATGAAGTGCTTGATCATCTCCTCGGTGACTTCGAAATCCGAAATCACGCCATCGCGGAGAGGACGAATCGCTTCGATATTGTCGGGCGTGCGGCCAAGCATCAGCTTGGCTTCGTTGCCGACGGCAAGAACCCGCTTGCGTCCTTTGAGAGACGTGATCGCAACCACGGACGGCTCGTCAAGGACGATGCCGCGGCCCTTCACGAACACCAGCGTGTTGGCGGTACCCAGATCGATCGCCAGATCGGCAGACAACAAACCAAAAAGCCCAGAAAACATTCGTCCTCGCCTTCGCTCCTACCTACCCAACCCTGCGCAAGCGCCGCGAAGACCTCCCCGTGGCTGTCAGGCACTCAACGCGCTGGGAGCGGTCTTTTCCCTCTTTATCAGCAGCTTGTTCAACGCATTCACGTAAGCGCGCGCCGAAGCGACCAGCGTGTCGGTATCCGCGCCCTGACCATTGACCGTCTTGCCGTTTTCCGCGAGGCGGACCGTGACCTCCGCCTGGGCATCGGTTCCCTCGGTCACGGCACTCACCTGGTAGAGTTGCAGCCGGGCGCGGTTTCCGGTCAGCACCTTGACCGCATTGAAGGTGGCGTCAACGGGGCCGTCTCCCGTCGATGTCGTCGCGCGGCGCTCGCCGTCGACTTCCAGCTCAAGCTCGGCGGTCTGGGGTCCGCGGGATCCGCAAACAACCTGCAGGGATACGAAACGTATGCGGTCATTGCCACGCACGACCTCATCGTCAACCAGCGCGACGATGTCCTCGTCGAATATCTCGCGCTTCTTGTCAGCCAGCTCCTTGAACCGCCGGAAGGCATCCTGAAACGCGTTGTCGCCGAGTTCGTAGCCAAGTTCAATCAGCTTGTCCCTGAACGCGTGCCGTCCCGACAGCTTGCCCATCACGATCCTGGATTGAGCCAGCCCGACGGAAGCCGGCGTCATGATCTCGTACGTGCTGGCATTCTTGAGGACGCCGTCCTGATGGATGCCCGATTCATGGGCAAACGCATTGGCTCCAACGATCGCCTTGTTGGGCTGCACGTTGAAACCGGTGATCGTCGAGACGAGGCGGGAGGCCCTGGTGATGACCTCGGTCCTGACATTCGTTCTGTAAGGCATCGCGTCGCCCCTGGTGCGGAGCGCCATGACGATTTCCTCGAGCGCCGCGTTCCCGGCGCGCTCCCCTATGCCGTTGATCGTGCATTCGACCTGTCGCGCCCCGGCCGCCACGCCAGCCAGAGAATTAGCGACCGCCAGTCCGAGATCATTGTGGCAGTGGGTCGAGAAGATGGCCTTGTCGCTGTTGGGCACCCGTTCGATGAGCATGCGGATCAGATTGCCGAACTCCTCGGGCACGGAGTAGCCAACGGTGTCGGGAACATTGATGCAGGTGGCGCCGGCCTTGATGGCGGCTTCAACGCAGCGGCACAGGAAATCATGATCGGACCGCGTTCCGTCCTCGGGCGACCAGTCGACTTCGTCGGTGAAATTCCGGGCATGCGTAACGCTGTCGACAACATTGCGATAAACTTCCTCGCGCTCCATCTGGAGCTTGTGCTTCATGTGCAGCGGGCTGGTGGCGATGAAGGTATGGATGCGCGGTCGCACCGCTGGCTTTACCGCCTCGGCTGCGCGTTCGATATCACGGCGCCCCGAACGCGCAAGACCGCATACCGCCGATTCCCGCACCAGCTTCGCGACCTCGTGCACGGCCTCGAAATCGCCATTCGACGAGATCGGAAAGCCTGCCTCGATCACGTCGACGCCCATGTCCTCAAGCGTCTCGGCGATCGCGATCTTCTCCTCGATGTTCATTGCCGCGCCGGGCGACTGCTCCCCGTCACGCAATGTGGTATCGAAGATGTAGACCACATCCGAATCGGAGTTGGCACCCATCATACTGCTCCTTCCTGGCCGCCAGCCGGAAACCCGGCGCCCGAATTCCGCCTGCGAACCTCTCCGCACCTCCCGGCCCGCTACGGCGACGAGACCGACGAATGCGCACTCCCAAGTACCGGTTGTACACCAGACCCAGCGTTTCTCTACCAGTATTCTCTCTTGCCATGAAGCAAGATAAACTGCTCTCTATTACACTGTTTTCAAAGCCTGCGCAAAGTTTTTTTCAGTCCCGCCGCCGTTTCCGGCCGCTGACATGAACGAAAAGCCTGCATGGTCAACGGCACGTCTTGGTTATCACGCGACGGACACACAGGGCCGCTTTCCGCCAACAGCCTCACGCCTCCCTGCATCAGGATGGCCCCGTTCACGCCCCCGGGATACACCCGCCGCGCAACACTTCCGGCTCCTCTGCGATCCCCGGCCACCCCGGCCTCAGCATCGCGCCAGACATGCCGGACGCGCGCAGGCGCCTCAGAACCGCCGCATCACACCACGGGTGAACTGGAACATTTTGATATTATCAAGAAACAAACCACTTCATATAGATATTTGAAACCCATCCACGATCGCCGACCTCTCGGTCACCGTTCGCGATGCCGGACGGCCGGGGTCACGGTTGGCCTCCTGGCGTACGGAGTAACGGGCCGAGCCCATGCGACCAGCCCTGGACGGAAACCGGAGACGAGCCGATGTCCTGTAGCCGCGATCGCCACCGCCGCCCACAACCCGTGGTCCGGAGGCGTCAGCACTGCCCGCCTTGCCGGCGAGCTGCGCAGGCAGGCGGGAAGTCGCGAATCGGCAGCGTCGGCAATTTGCGGCTCTCCGGCCTCATCCCCGGGCCCGTCGCGGCACCAGTAACTCGCGCGAGCCCCGGTTCCGCGAACGGCCCCGCGACAACCGCGAATCTGGCTACCAACACCAGATGATGATGCACGGACACGTTTGCGAGCAAATCACGCCCGCATCTTGCGGTGGCCGGACCTTCCCGCCCGGCCAGCCGGTCTCCGCACATTCAGGTCAAGGGGCGTGCCGGAAAAACCACGACGATCCCATGCTAATCACCTGAATCTAAAGTTCGTGGCATAAGTTTTGTTCGACGCGGAGACAGAAGCGCTTGACGGCGGCGAGGATTTCGTCGGCTGATTTGGTCCACTTGAAGGGCTTGGGATTTTCGTTGTGGGTTGAAGGCCCGGATGTCGGTTTCGAGTTGCAAGGTCGAGCGGCCACGTTGCAACTGCTTGCGGGTCAGTTCGGCGAACCAGCGCTCGACCTGCACGAGGCGGATGTCGGCGTGAAGTGGACGTGCCAGTGCGGCCGCCGAACCAGCCAGACCGCGGCGGTCTTGTGGGTGGCGTAGTTGTCCATGACGATGTCGAGGCCGTCCGGAACATTGCGGTCGATCACCTTGAGGAAGTCGAGGAACTCCTTGGCCCGGTGGCGTCTGTTGCCGATGACCGCGCCGGTGGCGACGCGGCGAACAGCGAGGTCGTTCCGTTGCGCTTGTAGTCATGGGTGCGCCGCTCAGGGATGCCGGGCAGCAGGACCGGCTGGGTGCGGGCCTGGCTCTTTTCGTCGACGCCCAGCGCGCGATCCGGCGGCGAGAGGATGTCGCGGACCTTATCGACGAAGTGCGGATCACGGGAGAGCTTGAACGTCTCGGCCCGGTGCAGGCCGAAGGCGCCCCAGATGCGCCAGATCGACGTCAGCCCCGCCTCCTTCGCCATCGAGCGCAGCGACCAGTGGGTCGCGGGCGTCGAGGTGAGCGTGCGCTCGATCACTTCCGCCACCTTCTCGTCCGCGATGCTCCGCGGGCGTCCCGGCTCAGCCCCTCGATGCGGTCCTTGACAAAGCGCTTGCGCCACTTGCCGACGGTGTGCACGCCGATCTCTGCGGCCACCGCCTTGTTGCCAAGCCCGTCCGCGCAACGCAGGATTATGCGGCCGACAGCGAGCGCGCCACACGGTGGCGGCGAACCTGCGCCTCCAGATACGACCGATCGCTCAAGACCAGCACCGCCAAGGGCCGTCCCGTGGCATCGCCATGACCTCCGTGTTCACACTCCGACCGCCATCATACAATCATACTTACTTCAGTTCCAGATGACTAATTCAGAGACGCGAAATCCGAATGCGTTGAGGCTCGGCTCATCACAGATCGCCTCCTTGATCGCAATTTTCGTGCCAAGAAAGTCCCATCGAGCCTTGGCAGCACGATTGCAGCGCGACGCAAACTGAGAAAATCTCGCCAGTCGTCGCCGGATTAGCAGCGTGGGATCATCGTGCGGAAAAACCCGCATTGCCCGGCGGCAAACGGCCGCCGGCGTTCAGTTCCTCGTCTTGTCGACGAGGGCGCGCTCCTTGATCCAGGGCATCATATCGCGCAGCCTGGCACCGACATCCTCGATTTCATGCTCGGCGGCGCGGCGGCGCATCGCCTTGAAGCTCGGTGCCCCGGCCTGGTTCTCGGTTACCCACTCGCGGGCGAAGCGCCCGCTCTGGATGTCGTCCAGGATCTCGCGCATGCGCTGTTTCACGGATTCGTCAATGAGCCGCGGTCCCCGCGTCAGGTCCCCGTATTCCGCGGTATTCGAAATCGAGTAGCGCATGTTCGCGATCCCGCCCTCGTAGATCAGGTCGACAATCAGCTTGACCTCGTGCAGGCACTCGAAATACGCCATTTCGGGGGCGTAACCGGCTTCGACCAGAGTCTCGTAACCGGCCATGATCAGCGAGGTCAGGCCGCCGCACAGAACAGACTGCTCCCCGAACAGGTCGGTTTCGCATTCCTCACGGAACGTCGTCTCGATAATTCCCGAACGTCCGCCGCCGATGGCAGAGGCGTAGGACAGACCGATCTCGAGCGCATTGCCAGAAGCGTCCTGGCCGACCGCAATCAGGCACGGCACGCCGCCGCCGCCGACGAATTCCGAGCGCACCGTGTGACCAGGCCCCTTGGGAGCGACCATGAAGATATCGAGATCCTCCCGCGGCTCGATCAGACGGAAATGAACAGAAAGCCCGTGGGCGAAGGCCAGTGCAGCACCATCGCGGAGATTGTCGCGCAACTCGTCATTGTAGAGCTGCGATTGCAACTCGTCGGGAGTGAGTACCATTGTCACGTCGGCCCAGGCGGCAGCTTCGGCCGGGGTCTTGACCGCCAGCCCAGCCGACTCCGCCTTGGCAAGGCTGGCCGATCCTGGCCGCAATCCGACGACGATGTCGCGAACGCCCGAATCCTTCAGATTGTTGGCGTGAGCATGACCCTGGCTACCATAGCCGATAACCGCGACCTTCCGGTCCTTGACAAGGTTGACGTCGGCGTCGCGATCGTAATACACCCTCATCGCTCTGTTTCTCCCTCTTCCGCGCGCCGGCCCGGCACGCTTTCCCATGATTTTCCCAGTCCGGTCCGCCGGCAGGCAGGCGAATCTAGAGGCCCGCCCTGCCGCGCGCGATCGCGACCACACCGGTCCGCGAGATGTCGACCAGCCCCAACGGACGCATCAGCCCGATGAACGCACTCAGCTTTTCGGTCGAACCGGATATCTCGAAGACGAACGATTCGCTGGTACTGTCGACGGCGCGGGCACGGAAGATGTCGGCGATACGCAACGCCTCGATGCGCTTCTCACCCCTGCTCTTCACCTTGACCAGCGCCAGTTCGCGCTCGAGATAGGCGCTGTCGACGGTAAGGTCGGCGACCCGGTGGACCGGCACGAGACGCTCGAGCTGGGCCTTTATCTGTTCGATGATCATCGGTGTGCCCGAAGTGACGACGGTGATGCGGCTCAGCATCGCCTCCTGATCGACCTCGGCCACTGTCAGGCTTTCGATGTTGTAGCCACGGCCCGAAAACAGGCCGATGACGCGCGCCAGGACGCCGGCCTCGTTATCCACCAGCACGGCGATCGTGTGGCGCTCGGCGGCCTGGTCGACCGCCATCAGGCCGTCTCCGGACACCGGAGAGGGGTCTCCGCGCCGGCGATGCCGCGCCCCGGCCTAGACAAGGATCATCCCCTCTTCCGAGACCGGCGTTTCGGCCTCGTCGCCGGGTCCGAGCAGCATTTCATTATGCGCCGCCCCCGACGGAATCATCGGGAAGCAATTCTCGGCCTGATCTACCTGGATATCGGCGAGAACCGGGCGGTCGACAGAGATCATCTCGGAAATCACGCCGTCGACTTCGTCCGGCCTTGTCGCGCGGAGTCCGACCCAGTGGCAGGCCTCGGCCAGCTTGACCATGTCGGGCAGCGCATCGGTGTAGCTCTCCGCATAGCGCCCGCCATGGAGCAGCTCCTGCCACTGGCGCACCATCCCCATGTACTGGTTGTTGATGACAAAGACCTTGATCGGCGTACGGTACTGAACCGCGGTCGACATCTCCTGCATGTTCATCAGGAACGACGCCTCGCCGGCAATGTCGATCACGAGCGATCCGGGATGGGCGACCTGGACGCCGATCGCGGCCGGCAGGCCATACCCCATCGTTCCAAGTCCGCCCGACGTCATCCAGCGGTTCGGTTCCTCGAACTTGTAGAACTGTGCCGCCCACATCTGGTGCTGGCCGACCTCGGTGGTGATGTAGCAGTCGCGGTCGCGAGTCTGTTCGTAGAGGCGCTGGATAGCGTATTGCGGTTTGATCAACGTCTTCGACGGCTGATACTTGAGGCAATCCTTGCGGCGCCATTGCGCGATCTTGTTCCACCAAGCCTTGAGCGCCTTGCCGTCGAGCTTCATCTCCCGCGCCTTCCAGGCCCTGAGCAATTGGCCGACGACCGTGCCCACATCACCCACGATCGGAAGATCGACGGCAACATTCTTGTTGATCGACGACGGATCGATGTCGACATGGATCCGCTTCGAATGCGGCGAAAAATCGGCGAGGCGGCCGGTAATCCGGTCGTCGAACCGCGCGCCGACCGCGATCACGAGATCGGCTTCGTGCATGGCCAGGTTGGCCTCGTAGGTGCCATGCATGCCCAGCATGCCGAGGAATTGCGGGTCGGAGCCCGGATAGGCTCCGAGGCCCATCAGCGTGAGGGTGATCGGAATGCCCGTCAGCCTGACGAGGCGCTGAAGCTGGCGCGACGCCGCCGGCCCCGAATTGATCACGCCGCCGCCACAATAGAATACCGGCCGTCTGGCCGCGGCGATCATTTCCACCGCCTCGTCGATCTCGCGCTTGTGCGCGCGCAGGCGCGGCCGGTAGGTCGGATGGCCGGCCTCCTTGGGCGCCACATAGGTGCCCTTGCCCATGAGAATGTCCTTGGGCAGGTCGATGACGACCGGGCCCGGACGCCCGCTACGCGCCACATAGAACGCCTCGTGGACGGTCTTCGCCAGTTGCGAGATGTCCTTCACCAGATAGTTGTGCTTGGTGCAGGGACGGGTGATTCCGGTCGTGTCGGCTTCCTGGAACGCGTCGTTACCGATGAGGTGGGTCGGTACCTGTCCAGTCAGGCAGACCACAGGGATGCTGTCCATGAGCGCATCGGTCAGCCCGGTAACCGCATTGGTCGCGCCCGGCCCCGAGGTAACGAGCACGACGCCGACCCTGCCGGTGGACCGCGCATAGCCCTCGGCCATGTGTACTGCACCGCCTTCTTGGCGGACGAGGACATGGCGAAGACGGTTTTGCATGAAGATTTCGTCGTAGATGGGCAGCACCGCGCCGCCCGGATAACCGAACACGGTATCCACACCCTCGTTCAGGAGGGCCTTGATGACGATCTCTGATCCGTTCACGTCCCTGCTCCACGCCGGTTGTCCTGCGCTGGTTTTCGCCACGGTCCCGCCCGCAGATTGCTGCCGCTTGAGCCGCATGCAACGGCCGCGACAGCTCACGCGGTCACGATACGGGATACGGGCGTCCGCCGACATCGCCCGGCCGACGCCAGATTCCGGCGACGCGACACGGCAACGGGAAATTGCCCAGGACAGGTTGCCAAGCGTCGGAAACTATACGGCTATCGACTGCCGGTCAACAGGAATTTGCCGACCGCTGCGAGGACACCGGCACCGGTGTCCTCCGCGTGGGCGGCGCCCAGGGTCAGGTCCGCCCTGAACCGGTTGCGGAACCACGTCATCTGGCGTTTGGCGTAACGGCGCGTGTCGCGCCCGGCGCAACTCACCATCTCGTCCTCCGAGATGCCGCCCTCGAGCAGGCGTGCGATCGGCCGCACTCCGACCGCTTTCCACAGGGGGCAGTCGTCGGGAGGACGGGCGGTGATGAAGGCCTCGACCTCAGCGACAGCGCCGGCCGTCACCATCCGGCGGAACCGCCGTTCGCAGGCGGAATAGAGAAGGTCGCGCGGCGGCATGACCGCGATGTTCAGGAAGACGGTATCGGACACGCCGTCCCGGACCTCCGCGTCCCGCCAGTCCGCAAGGCCGCGACCGGTGTGCGAGAGCACTTCCAGCGCCCGTACGATCCGCTGGCTGTCGCCGGGGGCGAGCCGACGAGCGGTCTCGGGGTCCAGCCGCGCCAGTTCGCGATGCAGCGCCCGGGCCCCCTCGGCTTCGAGCCGCCGGCGAACGGCCTCGCGAACCGTGCGCGGAACCTGCGGAATCCGGTGCAAGCCGTCGAGGAGCGCGCTCAGATAGAGGCCGGATCCGCCGACGATCACCGGCAGGCGGCCGGTCGCCGCACAGCTGTTGATTTCCATCCCGGCCATGTCCCGCCAGTCTCCGGCGGTGCGGCGTTCGTCACTGGCGAGAAAGCCGTAGAGGCGGTGCGGCACCCGCGCCTCGTCGGCGGCGGTCGGACGCGCGGTGAGGATTGCCAGATCACGGTAGAGCTGCAGCGAATCGGCGTTGATCACCGTGCCGCCAAACGCACCGGCGATGGCCTGGGCGAGGCGGGACTTGCCGCCCGCGGTCGGGCCGGCGATCACGATGGCGGCCTGCGTGGTCAGCCCTTGTCGATCTCCAGAGCGACGAAGCGCCGCGTTCCCCGCGACTCGACAAGCAGAAGCACCGTCGTCTGTCCGGCCTTGCCAACGTCCCGCACCAACTCCGCAACCTCGGAGGACATCTTCACGGTGCGCTGGTCCGGGCCGATCTTGCGGATGATGGTTCCCGGTACGATGGCCTTTCGCGCTGCCGGGCCGTTTTTCGCAACCGCGGTGACGACAACGCCCTCGGCAGCCGCGTCAAGTTCGAATTTCTTCCGGAGTTCGGGCGTCAACGGCGACACCGTGAATCCGAGTTCGGCGATCTTGACACTCCGCGCCGCCATACCCGTCTGCGTTGGCGCCGCCGCATGTACGTCATCGTCCGGGAATTCGCCCAGAATCACCGTGACGGAACGGCGCGCACCGTCGCGCCAGACCTCAACGGCGACCGATTTTCCGGCCGCGGTTTCCGCCACCAGTCGGGGCAGGCGGCGCATCTTGCCGACATCCCTGCCGTCAAATCGCAGAATGACATCGCCGACCTTGATGCCGTGCTCCTCGGCCGGCCCGTCGGTGGTGACCGCCGCCACTAGGGCGCCGGTAGCCTCCGGCAGGTCGAGCGCGCGGGCGATTTCGCCCGTAACCGTCTGGATCTGCACACCCAGCCATCCCCGGCGGGCCCTGCCGAACTTCTCCAGCTGCTCGAGGATCGGACCTGCGAGATTGGAGGGGATCGCGAAACCGACGCCGACGCTGTGGCCGGCCGGTGCCAAGATGGCGGTGTTGATG
This sequence comes from Alphaproteobacteria bacterium, assembly GCA_964291215.2. Taxonomy (GTDB): domain Bacteria; phylum Pseudomonadota; class Alphaproteobacteria; order MPNO01; family UBA830; genus JAJEBT01. Next base: position 733,835 of record OZ219790.1, read on the forward strand.
CCGACCACCTCGCCGGCGACATTGAACATCGGACCGCCGGAATTGCCCTGGTTGATCGACGCGTCGGTCTGGATGAAGTCATCATAAGGGCCGGCGCGAATGTCGCGCTGGCGGCCGCTGACGATGCCCGCCGTGACCGTCCCGCCAAGGCCGAACGGATTTCCTATGGCAACCACCCAGTCGCCGACGCGCAGCTTCGACGAATCACCGAAGGTCACCGTCGGCAGGTCTCCACCGGCCTTGACCTTGAGCAGCGCGAGATCGGTCTTGGCGTCGCGGCCGACGACTTCGGCCATCAGTTTTGTCTCGTCCTGAAGGGTGACCGTGATCTCGTCGGCCTCCTCGATGACGTGATTGTTGGTCACGATATAGCCGGACGAACTGATGACAAAACCCGATCCGAGCGAGGTGGTCGGCCTCTGCTGGTCGAAGAACTGCCGGAAGAACTCCTCGAACGCCGATCCCGGCGGCAAGCGCGGTGACGGCGGAGCGGGCTGGTCCTCGTTCCGTTTCTCGGATGCCTGCACGGTCGAGATATTCACGACAGCAGGAAGCAGCCGGTCAACGAGATCGGCGAAACCCGCCGGCGGAGGAGCGGCGACGGGAGCGCGCCCGACGCCGATTGCAAGGAGCGCGACGGTGACGGCGGCAACCGCCGCGAAACGGCGCGGTGCGCCTCGCGCCCCAGACCGGGGCGGGCGGTTCGGTGACGGCCGTCTTTCCCTCGCTCGCAGCATGGTCAAGGTTGTTCGGACCCTCCCTTCGGGACCGGAGGCTTTCCTGACAGATCATTGAAAAATCTGAAGAATTCGCTGTCCGGAGAGAGCACCATCGTGGTCCCTTGTCCAAGCGCCTCGCCATAGGCCTCAAGCGAGCGGTAGAAGGCGAAGAATTCGGGATCGCGCGAGAACGCATCTATGAGGATTGTGGTCTTTTGCGCCTCCCCCTCGCCACGCAGGATCTGGGCATCGCGCCGCGCCTCGGCAAGAATGACGGTGCGTTCGCGATCCGCGTCGGCCTGGATCCGTGCCTTGACCTCCGCCCCCTCGGACCTCAGCTTGGCCGCCTGCGCCACGCGCGACGAGCGCATGCGGTTATAGACCGATTCGCTGGTGGTGTCGGGCAGGTCAGTCCGTCCGATGCGGACATCGACAACCGATATGCCGAACTCGGCTGCTTGCAACTTGAGCTGTTCGGTAATTTCGGCCATCACGTCGTCGCGCTTGCTCGACAGCACGTCGGCGAGAATTATGCGCCCGACCTGGGCGCGCACGGCCGAATTCAGGCGGCGGCCGAAGATGCTGATGAAGTTCTGCTCGGTATCGGCGCGCTGGCGGAACTTGAGCGGCGAAACGATGCGGTAGCGCACGTAGGCGTCGACAATGATCCGTTTCTGATCAGCAAGGATGATCTCCTGGGCCGGCGGGTCGAGGCTCAGCACCCTGCGATCATAGTAGGTCGCGCTGCGCCAGGGCAGCTTGAAGTGCAGACCGGGGTCGCGCTCCTCGTGACGCGGCTGGCCGAATTCGAGAATCAGCGCCTGACGGGTCTCGTGGACCGTGTACACGCAGCTGAACAGGATCACGCCGGCGACGATGACCGCCAGCCCGGCGATGATGAGGCGAAGGTTCGACATCACTGGTTGGCTCCTTCGGCGCGCTTGCGCAATTCGGGCAGCGGCAGGTAGGGAACGACACCGCCCTGCCCCTTGTCGATGATGACCTTCTCGGAGTTCTTCATGACTTCCTGCATGCGTTCGAGATAGAGCCGGCGCAAGGTCACGTCGCGTCCGCCCATGTACGCGTCATACACCGAGATGAAACGCTTGGCCTCACCATCTGCTTCCTTGATCAACTGTTCCCGGTAGGCCTTGGCTTCGGCGCGCAACCGCTCGGCCTCGCCCTTGGCCTTGGGCAGGATGTCGTTGCGATACGCATTGGCCTCGTTTTCCTGGCGCTCCTTGTCCTGGCGCGCCCGCTGCACGTCGTTGAAGGCATCGATCACCTTCTGCGGCGGGTCGACCTTCTGGAGCTTGACCTCGGCGATGATGACACCGGCCCTGTACTCGTCGAGAATTCTCTGGAGCACATCCTTGGTCCGTGCCTCGACCTCCTGGCGCTTGGTTGCAAGAGTCTCCTCAAGCGGCGTCTGGCCGACGACCTCCCTGATCGAACTCTCCGCGCCGCGCTTGATGGTCTGCTCCGGGTCGCGAATGTTGTAGAGGAAGTCGCGCGGCTTGCCAATGCGCCACTGGACCACGAAATCGATGTCAATGATGTTCTGGTCGCTGGTCAGCATCAGGCTTTCTTCGGCGATGTCGCGGATGTTCTCCGTGCGGCTGACATTGCCCAGCGCACGGAAGCCGATATTGACCTGGTTGGTGCGTTCGACATTGGGGGTCACAACCGATCCGATAGGCCACGGCGCCCAGAAATTGAGGCCCGGGTCAGTGGTCTTCACGAAACGGCCGAAGAGAAGCTCCACGCCCTTTTCGCCGGGCTGCACGCGGTAGAGCCCGGTGAGCATCCATACCAGCACCGCCAGCAGGATGATGAGAAGCACGGTACGGAAACCGCCGAGGCCGCCGGGCAGAAACCCGCGGAAACGCTCCTGGCCCTTGCGGATCAGACCCTCGAAGTCAGGCGGCCCCGACTGGCCACCACCGCCACCCCAGGGCCCCTGACCGCCCCTGCCCTGGCCGCCCCAGGGGCCCTGGCCACCGCCGCCCCACGGACCGCCGCCGTTGCCGCCGCCTTGCTGTTTCCATGGCATGCTGTCACCCCACCTGCTTCGATATGGCCCGGTTCACGTCTCCGGAAGGCCGCGTTGCGGCGCACTTGGCGCCGCAGACACCGAAGGCACGGGCGGGGCCAGCCCCGAACCGTGTTTTCCGGCGCGTCCGGTTGAGTCTATACTTCTGTTGTACGGCAGTTCCTGCCAACGCGCAATCCCGACCCGACTGCGGGAACGCGCATCGCTCACAGCGTATCGAAGTTCCTGCGGGGAAGTCAAGACATGGCACAGCCAAGCGAGCGCGAAATCACGGCCGCACTGGCGTCGGTGAGCCTGCCTGACGGCTCCCGGGACCTGATGTCGTCCGGCCTGGTCTCCGGCCTCGCCGTCAAGGACGGCCATGTGCAGTTCGCGCTCGATATCGCGCCCGAACAAGCCGACAGGATGGAGCCCGTGCGCCGGGCTGCGGAGCGGGCAGCGCAAGCAGTACCGGGAGTGCTCTCGGTGACCGCGGTCCTGTCCGCGCACCGCGCAGCGCCGGAGCAGGCACAGACGGCGCCGGAACTGCTGCCCCAAGTCGGCGCCATCGTGGCTGTCGCATCGGGCAAGGGCGGCGTCGGAAAGTCGACCACGGCAGCGAACCTCGCGCTCTCGTTCCGCGCGCTGGGGTTGCGCACAGCGATGCTCGACGCCGATATCTACGGTCCGTCCCTGCCGACAATGATGGGGATTTCGGGACGGCCGTCCTCGCCCGACGGTCGTACCATCATTCCCCTCGAGGCGCACGGTATCACCTGCATGTCAATCGGGTTCCTCGTGCCCGCGAACACCGCGATGATCTGGCGCGGGCCGATGGTCATGGGCGCGCTCGAACAGATGATGCGCGACGTCCAGTGGGGGCCCCAGGACATACTGGTCGTCGACATGCCGCCGGGAACCGGCGACGTGCAGTTGACCATGGCCCAGCGCGTGCCGGTTGCCGGCGCGGTACTGGTTTCGACACCCCAGGACCTGGCGCTCATCGATGTCCGCAAGGGCCTCGACATGTTCCGCAAGGTCGATGTGCCCGTGCTCGGGCTGATCGAGAACATGAGCTACTTCCTGTGCCCCGGTTGCGGCGAGCGGTCCGAGATATTCACCCACGGCGGCGCGCGCACGGCGGCCGGCGAGACGGGCATCGACTTCCTCGGCGAGATTCCGCTCGACATGGCGATCCGCGAAGCCGCCGATTCGGGACAGCCGGTGGTCGCGCGCGACGGGTCCGGTGCGCACGCTGCAGCCTACCGGAGCATCGCGGAACGGATATGGCAGAAGGTCGGCGGCGGCGCATCGCTGCCGGACGCGCCGCGGATCGTCTTCGAATAGCGGCAGGGCAAGGACATGAGCGCCGCAAGAATACCGTTTCGCAAGACCATGGAGTTCGAATACGGAAAACCCGCCAAGGTCGCGCACGGCGTTCGCCGGATCGTGGCCGAGAACCCGAGTGCCTTCACGCATTACGGAACCAACACCTACATCGTGGGCAGCGGCGAGGTCGGAGTCATCGATCCGGGCCCAGCCATGGCGGAGCATGTCGACAACCTGCTGGCGGCACTCGCCGGAGAGACGGTCCTCCACATCATCGTGACCCACACCCACACAGACCATTCGCCGGCCGCCGCCTGGCTGCAGCAAGCGACCGGCGCACAGATCGTCGGCGCCTGCCCGCGGCCGCTCGACGGCGGCGAGACTGTCGAGGCGGCGCAGGAGGACTTCGAGCCCGATGTCGTTCTCTCCGACTGCGACGCGGTGGCGGGACCGGAGTGGACCCTGGGCGCCGTGCACACGCCCGGCCACATGTCCAATCATTTCTGCTTCTCGATGCTCGAGAACGGAGCCCTGTTTTCGGGCGACCACGTAATGGGATGGAACACGACGATCGTCTCTCCGCCCGATGGCAACATGGGCGAGTATCTCGCAAGCCTCCGCCTGTGCCTCGAGCGCGAGGACAGGTTCTACCTGCCCGGGCACGGGCCCGAGATCCGCAGGCCGCAGCCCTTCGTCCGTGCCTATCTCGGCCACCGGCTGATGCGCGAGACCGAGATCCTGAATTGCCTCGAACGCGGGCGGACTACGATCCTGGAAATGGTTTCCGACATGTACCGCCACCTGCCGACGGCCATGCATGGCGCCGCGGCGCGGTCGGTTCTCGCGCACATCGAGCATATGGTCGAGGAGGGGCGCGTCGACTGCGACGGACCGGTCGCGCCGGAGGCGCGTTTCGGGTTGCCGGAAGCCGGGAACTAAAGGTGCTGCCAGTAACCGCGGCCAGCGGGATGACGGCCGTGCAGGCCGGGTTCAGCGTTTCAGGGACGGATTTCGACAGGGGTGCCGTTATCCACCATCAACCAGATCTCGTCGATTTCGCGGTTGGTGACCCCGATGCAGCCCTGGGTCCAGTCGAGCGACGGATGATTGAGTTGCTTCGCCGTCCAGTCCTGCGGCAATCCATGAATCATGATGCCGCCGCCGGGATCGAAACCGCGCGCTGCCGCGTGCGCCCGGTCCCGGGCGTTCGGGTAGGAGATCCTGAGCGCGCGGTGAAACAGGGAGCGATCCCTATCCAGCCGCCCGGCAACGCGGTAGATGCCTTCGGGAGTGCGCGCATCCCCCTTGCGGGTCTTGTGGCCGACAGGATAACGGCCGAGCGCCACCCGGTATTGCCGAAGCACACGATCTCCGCGCAACAGCAGCATCTGGCGCTGGTTCTTGTTGACGACCACGCGATCAGCCTTCGGAGCACCCGCGGCCGAGCCCGCCACGGCGGGCCGCGGAACACTCGCCGACATCGCCAGGATTAAGGCCGCAGCCAGTATCAGAACCCATCCGCGCACGGCGGCCCTCCGACTTCCGTCCATGATCTCCGAATCAGCAACGACAACGATAGTGGCAAAGGCCTCCGGGACGCGCAAGTGATCGCGATTCGCGACGCGAAGGCATTCCTGCCCGCCACGGACCGCGCGCGGCCGCACGACATACCTCCGGCGCGGCGATGTTGCCAGCCGGCGCGCTATCCGCTATATCACCGTCGCGCGTTCAGGAGAGATGCCATGAAACCCGACATTCACCCGGATTATCACGAGATCACCGTCATCATGACCGACGGGACGACCTACGCCACCCGATCGACCTGGGGCGAGCCCGGCGACACGCTGAAGCTCGACATCGATCCCAAGTCCCATCCCGCATGGACCGGGGGCGCCCAGCACCTCGTTGATTCGGAAGGCCAGGTGGCCAAGTTCAACAAGCGCTTTTCGGAACTCGGACTCGGCTGACCGGCCGCACCGGACAGCGCCGGATTCCGGTTCGCGTTGCCGCGTCACGGAGAGGTTGTTCCGAACAGTTGATCCACCTTGGCAAGATGGACCTTTTTCCTGTCGATTTCCGCGCGCACCCGCGTGATCTCCTCTTCCATCTCCAGGATGTAGTCTTCGAGTTCGTCGATCGACATCGGGTCCAGATTACGTTTGGGCGCATTCAGCGGGAGATCGTCGTCCATCGTCCGTTCCAACATCGACTGCAGCGGTCGGCCAGTTTGCCGTGGATCCGGCGGGCCCGCAACCGCCGCCGCACCGCCTGAGCCGCCCATGCCTGAACCCCTGCCCGAACAGATGACAGCGATCGAGATCGCCGAACCCGGCGGTCCGGATGTCCTCCGCCCCGTCTACCGGCCGCGGCCCCGGCCAGGGGACGGCGAACTCCTCGTCAGAGTAGCCGCGGCCGGCGTCAATTTTCCGGATGTCATGCAGCGCCGGGGCAGCTATCCGCCGCCGCCGGGGGTGACCGACATTCCGGGGCTCGAGCTTGCCGGAACCGTGGTCGACATCGGCGCTGGCACGGGCCGGTTCGTTCCGGGCGACGAAATCTGCGCGCTGGTCGCGGGCGGTGCCTATGCCGAATATTGCGTCGTGCCCGAGCCACAGGCCCTGCCGCTGCCCGAAGGTTTCGACCTTCTGCGGGCGGCCGCGCTTCCCGAGACCTTCTTCACCGTATGGACCAACCTGTTCGACAGCGGACGGCTTGCCGAGGGCGAGACCGTCCTGATCCATGGCGGATCCGGCGGCATCGGTTCCGTTGCCATCCAGATGGCAAAGTCGTTCGGCGCGACAGTGTTTTCCACCGCCAGGACCGCCGAGAAGTGCCGGACCTGCGAGGCGCTCGGCGCCGACCGCGCCATCAACTACATGGAAGAGGACTTCGTCGAGGTCGTCAAAGACGCTACCGGCGGCCGCGGCTGCGACCTCGTCCTCGACATGGTTGGCGGCGCGTATTTCGCCCGCAACCTGGACATGCTCGACACCGACGGCCGCCTCGTGCAGATCGCGGTCCAGAAAGGCGCCAAGGTCGAGCTCTTCTTGCCCCGAATCATGACCGGGCGCCTGACCGTCACGGGTTCCGTGTTGCGGCCCCGAAGCGTGGCGGAAAAGGGCGCGATCGCGAAGGCCCTGCTCGACCGGGTCTGGCCCCTGCTCGGTTCCGCGGCGATCAGGCCCGTGATCCACGAGACCTTCCCGCTATCCGAGGCCGCCGCTGCGCATCGCGTCATGGAAGCCAGCGCTCATGTCGGCAAGCTCATGCTGAGCCTCGACAGCCATTCCTGACCGGGCCCCTGCACTTCCGGTCTCCAGACGAACCCTCGTCCGCATGTTTCATGGAAAGGACATACGCACATGACCCCCCAGCCAAGCCAACAGTCACGACCGCTGATGCCGAGGGCGACAGCGGCGTGGCTAATCGAAAACACGAAACTCACCTTCCGCCAGATCGGGGCGTTCTGCGACCTTCACGAGCTTGAGGTGCAGAGCATCGCGGACGACGAGGTGTCGCCGGGCATCGTGGGCTACGATCCCATCGCCAACGGGCAACTCACACGCGAGGAAATCTCGCGCTGCGAGGCCGAACCGGAAACGTGGCTGGAAATGGCGGAAACCGACGTCCCCAAGCCGATCGCCCGGGCCAGGGGGCCGCGCTACACGCCAATCGCGCGACGCGGCGACAAGCCCGACGCCATCGCCTGGATCGTGAAGAACTATCCCGACATGAGCGACGGTCAGATATCGCGCCTGATCGGCACCACCAAGTCAACCATCACCGCAATCCGCGAAAGAACGCACTGGAACATCCCCAACCTGAATGCCCGCGATCCGGTCGGTCTCGGGCTGTGCAGCCGGAATGACCTCGACCAGGCGCTTCTGAAGGCGGGCTACACGTCGACCGGCATCGAGAGCGCGCCGGCCGAACCGGCCGCGGAACCGTCGCCGGACTCGTAGCTCAGCCCTGCTCGAGACGGGCGATCTGGTCCTTGGCCTGGAGTTTCTGCTTCTTGAGATCGATAAGCGTCGTCTGATCGGGAAACGGTCGGTTGGCTTCGGCTTCCAGTGCCTTTTCGAGTTCCGCATGCCGCGCTTTCAGTTCTTCGATCTGTCGACTCTCGTTCATGCCGATCTCCTCCGTGACCAGATTGGCGTCATGTGCACACTATATGGCACCGGTAAAGCCGCGTTACAACATGCGCGAACCGCAATGGCGAGTTTTCCGTTGCGGAAAAGTTCACTGTGGTCACAGCCGGGCGCAGAGTTCGACAATCCGGCCCGATGACAGGTCGGGAAATGCCACGCCGAGCATGACCGCCAGACCGGACCGGTCCGCCTCCGAAAGCGTCCGTCCGAGCCCACCGAAATAGCGCGCGACATTGGCCCCGGCATCCGCCGCGCGATCGTCGCCGGACCGGGAGCCGTCCGCAGCCCGGTCGACACAAGCCGCCAGCATGAGCTGTTCCGTGTGCTCGCAGTCGATCTCGATCTTCTGCACCCGCTGGCGCAGCGACTCGGCAAGCGCATCCGGGGCCGGCGGCATGCCGCCTTTCATGCGGGTGCGCACGGCACGGAGCGCGCATACGACATCGTCATGCCAAGCCCGTACCGCGGACATGAGCTCCTCGATTTCCGCCTTGGCGAGGGAACCGCGCCCCGACGCGCCCAGCCAGATGCAGAAGAGGAGCAGGTTCACGTCGATCCCGTACCGTTCCTGGAGTTCCAGACAGGCTTCGCCCACACCGGAGGCCATGTAGACCTTGAGTGAAAAATCCCAGAACGGATGGTCAGGGAAATCGGTCATCCCCGGCGCCCGTCCGACCGCAACAGGTTCCCTCGCCGTGTCATGGAGCGCTCCCGGAGTCTCCCAGATAGATGCCCAGGCCGCGCGCGGTCACCGCCAGCGCGCCATAGGGGTCGACGAGCGGATGGGCCTTCAGCGCCTCCTCGATCGGAACGTCTATGCACTGGCGATTCGACCATGCCACCATCCGGTCGAACCGGCCGGCGGCGACGAGATCGACCGCATGGACCCCGAATGTCAGACCGAACAGCCGATCCCTCGGTGACGGCGCTCCGCCGCGCTGGACATGGCCGAGCACGGTCACGCGGACGTTGATGCCGGTCCGCTCCTCGATGAGCTCGCAGATCCGGTGCCCGACGCCACCATAGCGCGAGGAGCCGTCGGCCCGGGGCTCGGCGACCTCCCCGCCACCCGGCAGCTGCGCCGCCTCGGCGACCACGACAAGGGCGAAATTGCGGCCAGCGTTCCGGACATCATGTATCTTCCCCACGAGGCCGTCGACGGTCCAGGGAATCTCGGGGATCAGTATGGCGTCCGCTCCGCCAGAAATACCGGCTGCCAGCGCGATGTGCCCGGCGCCACGGCCCATGACCTCCAGCACCATGATGCGGTCGTGGCTTGCCGCCGTCGGCTGCAGGCGGTCGAGCGCCTCCGTCGCGACATCCACGGCGGTGACGTAGCCGACGGAATTCTCGGTCACCCCGACATCATTGTCGATCGTCTTGGGCACGGTTACCATCTTCCAGCCGCCCTGAATCGCCAGTCGGCGCAAGATGGCGAGGCTGCCGTCGCCACCGATTCCGATAAGCGCGTCGAGGCCGAGCTCGCGATAACCGGCAATAAATTCCTCGGACCTGTCCACCACCGAACCGTCAGGCATCGGAAAGGCGAACGGATCGCCCTGGTTGACCGATCCCAGTATCGTTCCGCCGGTACGGAAGACCTCGCCGCTGAACCTGTCGATGGTGAGTTCTTCGCAGTCCACGGGCCGCGCCAGAAGGCCGTGGGTTCCCTGACGGATGCCCAGGACCTGCCATCCGTAGCCTCCGACCGCACGATGGACGATACCGCGGATGACGGCATTCAGCCCCGCGCAGTCGCCGCCGCTGGTCAGCACCCCTATACGTCTTGTTTTTGCCATTACCGATCCGTTCCGGACCTCAAGTCGCTGCCTCGCACGATAACAGATCGCTGCAATACCTGCTAGTATGGAACGCCCAGGCAACGGGACCCGACAACAGCACATGAGTGACGACGAAGGCCTTCGGCGCCGGTTGCAGGAACTCCGGCAGGAGCATCGCGATCTCGACGACGTGATCGCGCGCCTTACCGAACATGCGCCCTACGACCAGCTCCAGCTCCAGCGGCTGAAGAAGCGCAAGCTCATCCTCAAGGACCAGATATCACGCATCCAGGACCAGCTGTATCCGGACATCATCGCCTGAAGACGCTTTTTCGGGGGCCGCGTCCGCCCGGCCGGCGGCACGTGCAGACCATCCGACCGCAACGCCGACAACAGGGTCCGCGCCGGCACTGGTGGAAACCCGGCCGGATCGAACCGGGAGAAGACATTCATGGCCCACCCCACCCCATCAGGCAGAGCGGCACAGCCCGCCACACGGAGACGACGTTCCACCCGTGGCGCGACCCGGCCGCTGGTCGGCGTGATCATGGGCAGCCGATCCGACTGGCCGACGATGAAGAACGCGGCCGATATCCTGAAGTCGCTCGATGTCGCGGCGGAACACCGCGTGATTTCCGCGCATCGAACGCCGGACCGTCTCTACGACTACGCGACCACCGCACGCCAGCGGGGACTAAGAGTGATCATAGCGGGCGCCGGCGGCGCCGCGCACCTGCCCGGCATGGTCGCATCCATGACCTCGCTGCCCACGCTCGGAGTACCCGTCGAGAGCGCCGCCCTCAACGGACTCGACAGCCTGCTGTCGATCGTCCAGATGCCGGCCGGAGTGCCTGTCGGCACACTCGCCATCGGCACCTCGGGTGCGACCAACGCCGGGCTGCTTGCCGCCTCGATCATTGCCACCGGCAACGACGAGCTGGCAACGCGAATCGAGGCCTGGCGGTCGGCACAGACCGCGTCGGTGCCCGAACGACCTACCGGACGCTGAACGGAAATGCGAACCGCAACCGGAATGACGCTGGCGAAAGCGCGGGATGCCGATAGCTGCGCGCGCCGGCTCCGGACCATGCGCTACGCAGCGTCCATAGTGGCATGACGCGCGTGCTCGCGCCGGGCGCGACAATCGGGATTCTCGGCAGCGGACAGCTGGGACGCATGACCGCGATGGCGGCGGCGGAACTGGGCTATCGCTGCCATGTCTTCAGCCCCGAAGAAAGTGCGCCGGCCAAGGAGGTCGCCACAAGCTGCACGACGGCGCCTTATTCGGACATCGCCGCGGTCCGGGCATTCGCGGGCGCGATCGATGTCGCGACCTTCGAATTCGAGAACGTGCCGGCCTCGACGCTCTCCGCGATTTTCGAAACCACCCCCGTGCGGCCGGGTGTCAGAGCGCTGCAGATCTCGCAGGAACGGGCGGTCGAGAAGGCCTTCGTGAACGGTCTTGGCATCGCGACGCCGCGCTGGGCCAAGGTCAGTTCGCCATCCAGCCTGGTGGCGGCCTCGGCCGAGACCGGGTTTCCGGCAATTCTGAAGACCGCGCGCTTCGGCTATGACGGCAAGGGCCAGGTCCGCATCGACAGCCCGGCCGAGCTCATCGACGCATGGCGCCGGATCGGCGGACGCGAGGCGATCCTCGAGAGTCTGGTCGAATTCGAACGCGAGATCTCGGTCATCGCCGCGCGCGGGCTCGACGGCGAGGTCGCGACTTACGCAGCCGTCGACAACGTCCACCGCAACGGCATCCTTCACACCACTACGGCGCCGTCAGCGGCCACACCGGATGTCGCCGCCGCAGCCGACGGGATCGCCCGCAAGATCGCCGAGGCGCTCGACCTCGTCGGTCTCGTAGCGGTCGAGATGTTCGTCGTCCCGGACGGTGGCGTGCTGGTCAACGAGATCGCGCCGCGCCCACACAATTCCGGACACTGGACGATCGACGCATGCGCGATCAGCCAGTTCGAGCAGTTCGTCCGCGCCGTGACGGGACTTCCGCTCGCAGACCCGGCCCGGCATTCAGACGCGACGATGACGAACCTTGTCGGCAGGGACGTGGACTTCTGGGAGGCGATCGCCGCCGAAAAAGGGGCATGCCTGCATCTCTACGGAAAGGCCGAGACTCGCGCAGGGCGCAAGATGGGTCACGTCACGCGCCTGTCGCAGCCTCCTTCCCGCCCGTAACGCTCACGCACGGTCTCGCGCAGCACGCGGACGGGGCCCGTGACTGCACCGCGCAACCGCTCGACGCGGCCGCGGGCGCCGTGCAGGCGCATCACATCCGCAAGGCGACGGTCGAGAAAGCGCCTGCTCCTGATCCGGCCTTCGCTCCCGTCATCGAGCCAGTAAAGCGTGGTCGAGGCGACCACGCCGGCAAGCAATCCGCGCTTGGTGTAGAACGAGAAATCGGCGGACCTGTCGCCGGCTGCATGCCAGATGTCATCCACGGTCCGGTACAGGAGCCGGGCCCCGAGGGGGGCGTTTCGCGGAAACGCGAGCAGCGTCATGCCGCGCCGCACCGCCTCGCGATGGGGCGCAAGCGCATCAAGCCGCGCCGCGACCAGACGCGAAATCCGCTCGTGCATGCGAAGACCGGCGAGTTCGTCAGGCTCAAACGCATCGGTCATGGCGCGATCGGCCGAGCGCGAAAAATGCGCACACGCCTGCCTTCCTCCGCCGGGAAAGATGACCGACGCCATGCCGGAATCGACATCAAGGTCCCGCGCTCCCGCCTTCAGCGCCGCCAAGGACCAACCTTCGAAGGGCACATGCGCCAGCGCGGCGATCAGCAGGCGGTCCCGATTCTCCTGCACGGTGCCGCTCATTGCTCCTGACCGGCCTGCCCCGCGCCCGAGACGACGCCGCGTTCCGCGACATACTTCATCAGATGCCCGAGTTCCTCGTTGAAGCTCAGGCAGGAGAGGTCGGTCATGCGTGCGGGAAACAGGATGCCGTCGAGATGGTCGATCTCGTGCTGTACCACCCGCGCGTGGAAGTTCGTCGCCTCGCGCTCGACCGGACGCCCGTCCGGCGCATGGCCGCGATAGATGATCCGCGCATGGCGCGGGACGATTCCCGTGATGCCGGGAATCGACAGGCAGCCCTCGAGGCCCATCGCGATATCGTCCCCGACCGGCTCGAATTCGGGATTGATCAGGGTCGTCAGCGGCGCAAAATCGGTCTCCGGGGCGTCCTCCACCGCACGCTCTTCGGGCGCGGTGAAGATGATGACGCGGCGACTCTCGTACACTTGCGGGGCCGCAAGGCCGACGCCTGCCGCATCCTCCATGGTCTCGATCATGTTGCCGACGAGGGCGCCGATCTCCGCGGAGGCCGGATCGGCAACCGGCGAGGCGGTCCGTAGCAGCACCGGATGGCCCATTCGGGCGATCTTGAGAAGAGTCATGGTCGGGTCTCTCGACAGCTGTCCCGCCACGGGGCACTGCAATCCGGAAATAGTTCATCCGCGGCCGGAAGACAAGCCGTTTGCACCGCGGCGCGAATGCTGATAAGAGAGTTGCCCGGATTTGCGGCAACCGGCCGCGAAACCTTGAATGGACCAGCCAGGAGATGACCTGCAGGTGCAAGTAACCGTACGAGACAACGATGTCGACCAGGCTCTGCGCGCACTCAAGAAGAAGATGCAGCGCGAGGGGATTTTCCGCGAGATGAAGATGCGCCGTTCCTACGAGAAACCCTCGGAGCGCCGCGCCCGTGAGAAATCTGAAGCAATCCGCCGCGCCCGCAAGCTCGAACGCAAACGGGCCGAACGCGAGGGCCGCTAGGGCCACCCGTCAAGGGGCGGCGCCCGGAGCGAGGCGCAGGCATGACCGTCCGGCGAACACACCCGGCCGGGGCCGAACGGCCGTCGCGCGAAGCCGGACGGCAGGAATCCAGATGGCCAGCATCGCACCGGGTCATGCAATCGACCTGCTCCTCGCCATTGACGTGCAGAACGACTTCTGCCCCGGGGACGCGCTCGCCGTGCCGGGAGGAGATGAGATCGTACCGGCGATTAACGCGCTGGCGCGGGATTTCGCCCATGTCGTGCTGACCCAGGACTGGCATCCGGTCGGCCATCATTCATTCGCAAGGCACCCATGCCGGGCGCGCCCCGCTCGACACCATCGATGTCGCCCATGGCGTGCAGGTGCTGTGGCCAGCTGCGTCGAGGAAACCGAGGGCGCCGCCTTTCACCGGACTCTCGAGACCGTTCATGCCGAGTTGATCGTGCGCAAGGGTATCCGCCGCGAGATCGATTCCTATTCAGCCTTCTTCGAAAACGACCGCAACACGCCGACCGGGCTTGCGGGCTATCTTCACGAACGCGGCTTCAGGCGGATATTCCTCGCCGGCCCCGCCACTGACTTCTGCGTCGCATGGTCCGCGCCCGGAGACAGGGTTTCGAGGCAGTGGAGGATGCCTGCCGTGCGATCGACATCGACGGATCGCTGGCCGCGGCGACCGCCACATGGAAGGCGCCGGCGTGTCCTTTGTCCGCGCGGCGGACATCGCCATCGCGTGACCTGCCGCAGCGCGGCGGGCCATGACGGGAGACAGGCATGACACTCATTCTTTCCAATGACGAAGTCGAATCGGTCCTCGAAATGCTGGAGCTTATTCCGGTCCTCGAAGAGGCCTATCTCGAGCTTGCAGAGGGCCGGGGGGCGAGCCGGCGCCGGTCGGATATCGTCACGCCGACGACGCTGCGCGAGGACGGGCTTTACGCTCTCAAGTCGATGGACGGAGTGATACCGAAGTTCGGCGTCGGCGCCATCCGCCTCAACTCGGACATCCTCACCTTCCCGCAGGCCGGCAACGAGATGCGCCGCGTCAAGGTCCCGGCGGCGCCGGGCGACCGCTATGTCGGGCTGGTGCTGCTGTTCAGCACCCATACCGGGGAACCCCTCGCCATCATGCCGGACGGCGTGATGCAGCGCGCCCGCGTCGGTGCGACCAACGCCATCGCCGCAAAGCACCTCTCCCGACAGGAGTCGCGCATCCTTGCCGTCCTCGGGTCGGGATGGCAGGCTGGTGCCCAGGTCGCGGCCCATTGCGCGGTTCGCCCGCTCGAGGAGATCCGCGTCTACAGTCCGAATGCTGGCCACCGCGAGGCATTCGCCGCGGAAATGGCCGAGGCCGCCGGCATTCCTGCGCGCGCCTGTGCCAGCGGCGAGGAGGCCTGCAGCGGGGCCGACATCGTCGCCTGCTCGACCAACGCCGTGATGCCGGTGTTCTTCCGGGGCTGGATCGAACCCGGCATGCATATCGGCACGATCCGCCCCGGGGCGACCGAGGTCGAACGCGGCGGCTGGGATCGCATCGACCTCTTCTGCGTCCTCGACCACGACGACAACGCCGAGCTCATCTATACGCACGGGGTGCAGGTCGGCGAGGACAAGGTCGGCAGCTACGGCGTCGAGCACGACGACTGGCATGCGTCCCTGCCATCGCTGCCCCAGATCATCTGCGGCCGGCGCAGCGGCCGCACGGACGACAACCAGGTAACCTGCTTTCTCAACAATCTCGGCCTCGGCTACCAGTTTGCCGCTGCCGGCTATCTCGTTCACCGCAAGGCGCGAGACGCCGGGATCGGGCACGAGCTGCCGACCGACTGGTTCACGGAAACCGTGCATCCGTAACCGCCGCCGTCCACAAGCATCGGCGCATCCGGCCGGACGGACGTCACCGGCAGCTGTCCTCGACGAGGATGGCGCGGAAGTCGTTGACGTTGGTCAGCGTCGGCCCGGTCACGACGAGGTCCCCGAGCGCCGCAAAGAAACCGTAGCTGTCGTGCCTCTCGAGCATTGCGGCGGCGTCGAGTTCAAGCGCACGGGCGCGCTCGAGCGTGTCGGGCCCGATCACCGCTCCAGCGGCATCCCCGGTGCCATCGATGCCGTCGGTATCACAGGCGATGGCGTGGATGCCGGGCGCCCCGTCAAGCGCAATCGCAAGCGCCAGCAGGTATTCGCAGTTGCGCCCTCCGCTGCCCCCGGGGTGCGCAATCGTGACGGTCGTCTCGCCGCCCGAGACCGCGACGCTGGCCGGCGCCATGCCAGCCGCCAGCACCGCGTGCCCGCATGCAAGATCGCGGGCCTCGCCCTCGAGATCGTCGCCGAGATTGACAGCCCGGAAGCGGTGACGTCGTGCACCCGCCATCGCGGCCTCGAGCGCGTCCGCAGGACGGACAACGATCCGGTAGTCGGCACCGGACAGCGCCGGATCGCCTGGCTTCACCGATTCCCAGCGGCCCGCCTCCAACGCGTCGCGGGCGGCAGGCGGAAGCGGAATACGGTATTTTCGCGCGATCGCCAGCGCATCGGCGCAGCTTGCCGGGTCGGGAGCAGTCGGGCCGGAGCCGATGACCGAGGGATCGTCTCCGGGCACATCGGAGATGGCAAGGGTCGCGACCCGCGCCGGACTTGCGGCAACCGCAAGGCGGCCTCCCTTGATGCCTGACAGATGGCGGCGCAGGCAGTTCATCTCGCCGATCGATGCGCCCGACGACAGCAGCGCACCGTTGACGGCCTGCTTGGCCGCAAGATCGAGGCCATGAGCAGGCCGCACAAGCAGTGCCGACGCGCCGCCCGATATCAGGAACAGCAGCAGGTCGTCCGGCCCGAGTGCCGTCGCTTCATCGAGAAAGCGCTCTGCAACCGCCGCACCCACCGCGTCCGGCACCGGATGGCCGGCCTCCACGACCTCAACGCGACGGCAGGCCAGAGCGTGCCCGTAGCGAACGACCGCCACGCCATTGAGCCGCCGAGGCCAGATGTCCTCCACGGCGCGCGCCATCGCGGCCCCGGCCTTGCCGGCGGCAAGAACAAGGGTACGCCCCGGAGGCGGCGCCGGCAGATGGCGGCTGACGGCCGCCGCCGGATCGGCGGCGGCGACCGCATCAGCAAACATGGCGCGAAGAACCGCCGCCGGATCATGCCCCGGAGTCACCGAACGCTCCCGCGCCGTGCGATCGCGATGCCAGCCAGGACGACCGCGGCCGCCAGCCCCTGAAGAACCGTCATGTGCTCCCCGAACAGCATCCAGGCCAGTGCCGCCGCGGCAACCGGCTGCACCAGCAGGCTGACCGAGGCGAACGCTACCGGAAGATGGGCCATCGCCCATGCGATCAGCCCCTGGCCCACGACCTGGGGCCCGGCAGCGAGCGCCGCCAGCACGAGCCACCCCGCAGCGGCTGCGGGGACCAGCTGTTCGCCGCTCAGCAGCGCGATCGGCAGCATGAACACGGCGCCGGCGGGGACGGCGTGGATCATGATAACGACTGTCGGAAAACGCCACCGCAGCCGTCCCACGGTCATCTGGTAGGCGGCATAGAAGACCGCCGTAAGCACGCCCAGGAGGTCGCCGGAGAATTGCGTCCAGCCGATGGAGAGGCTGGCACCGGTGAGCACCAGGGTCCCGGCAAGCGCCGCGGCAAGGCCAGAAAGATAGGTCCGGGTGACGCGGATGCGGAAGATCATCCAGCCCGTCAGCACGACGAACACCGGGGCCACGTTCGCGAGCAGAGTCGCGTTCGCGACCGTCGTCATCCGGATCGAGAGATGCCAGACGACAAGATCGCAGGCGAGGAACACGCCGGCGAGGCACATCATGGCGCGGTCCCGAGTCGTCGCCGGCGCAGCGGCTGCAGGCCGCGCCCCGGCCGCAGGCATCGCGATCGCGCAGTAGAGAGGAATCGCCAGCAGCAGCCGGTAGAAGCCGGTCGCGGTCGAACCGACATCGCTCAGGCGCACCAGAATCGGTGCCAGGGCGATGATCATTGCGCCTGCAAGGAGCGCCGCCAGCGCGAGGCGGCCGCTGCCGGGCGCTGCAACGGCGGTGGCTCGGGAACGGGTCATCGGGCGCATGTATATCCGCATGCCCGCGCCACTCCAACACGCTGCGGCCGGCCGCGCGCGGCGCCGGGACGGCCGTTCCAGGCGGTGCCTTTGCCAGCGCCGTCAAATGACCCTATATGCTTGGACACACGGACAGGACTTTGCTTCGCTCAGGGAGACCACCATGGATAATTCAACTCGCACCGAGCTCGAGGCCGCCGCCTTCCGCAGCCTCGTCGACCACCTCCGTGAACGCACGGACGTGCAGAATATCGACCTGATGAACCTTGCGGGGTTCTGCAGGAATTGCCTCAGCCGCTGGTACCAGGAAGCGGCTGACGAACGCGGCGTTCCGCTCGACAAGGACGGCGCACGCGAGATCGTCTATGGCATGCCGTTCGCCAAATGGCGCGAGAAGTACCAGACGGAGGCAACGGAGGAACAGAAGACCCGCTTCAGGGAAGCCTCCCGAAGCCACTGACGGCCGGGGCTGGCGTTGCGCGGGCCCACACGGCACCGGCTTCAGCACAGGAGACAGGGGACATGCCAGACGGCACAGTATCGGGGGAACGGCTCATTTCCTTCCTCCAGAGGGTAGAACGGCTCGAAGAAGAAAAGGCCGCGTTGATGGCGGACATCCGCGAAGTCTACGCGGAAGCCAGAAGCGCGGGTTTTGATCCCAAGATCATGCGCAAGGTCGTGCGCCTGCGCGCGATGGACGACGGCGCACGCCAGGAAGAGGAAGACCTCCTCAACACCTACCTCGCGGCGCTCGGCATGCTTGGCGAGCGGAGCACCGCAGAATAGGAGGACGGCATGCAGGCCGAAGACCGGGACGCACGAACCGACGACGCAATGCCCGCGGCAGGTGCCGGAGGCGGGATCGAGGCGATCCTGACCTACGGCGTCGACACCGGCGAGAAGATCGTCAACGAGACCATGAAGCACGGCGACATGAGCCGCCGCCGCCAGGGAACGGTCAAGGACCACACGATGACCATCCGCGACGGCCGCCCGCTTCGTGGCGGCTTCTCGCTCGAGGCAAACGGTTTCGAGTTCGTCGACCACGCCACGGCGATGACTGACTTCTTCGATGAGGACGAACTCAGGACCGTCTACTACCCGGAGGTCGAAAGGCTGGTCCTGGAGCGGACCGGTGCGCAGCGCGTGCATGTCTTCGATCATACCGTGCGCTCGGGCGACGAGGCGACACGCAACGAGAGGCTGGTCCGCGAGCCGGTCGACCGGGTTCACAACGACTACACGGAATGGTCTGGCCCCAACCGCGTCCGCGAACTGCTGCCCGGAGAGGCGGACGCACTCCTGCAGCGCCGCTTCGCGATCATCCAGGTCTGGCGCGCGATTCGCAATCCCATCGAATCGGATCCGCTGGCCATCTGCGATGCCAGAAGCCTGGCCGCAGAGGACCTCCTAGTCTCCGAACGGCGCTATCCTCACCGCGTCGGGCAGACCTACCAGATCGCCCACAACCCAGCCCACGATTGGTACTATTTCCCCCGCATGACCCGCAACGAGGCGCTGGTCTTCAAGGTCTACGATTCGGATACCGGCGGCACGGCGCGCTTTACCGCCCACACAGCGTTCGACGATCCGGCCACCACCGCTGATTCGCCGCCGCGCGAAAGCATCGAGGCGCGTACCTTCGCCTTCTTCTGACGCCATCGCAGCGCCGGCGGGCGGCCGCCCGCCGGCATGCCCCCAACCGGCGAGAGCTCCAAGGACAGCGGTCAGGTCAGAATTTCTCCGTCCACGGCCGCAACTCGACTTCCCAGGTCCATGCCGTGCGGTGCTGACGGTGAACGTGAAGATAGGTCTTCGCGATCTCGTCAGGCAGCAGCATCGCATCTTCGCCGCGCTCTGCGCTCCGCCGGTCGTCAGGTCCCTGGAGAATGCCGCCGTCGATCACGAAATGCGCGACATGGATGTTCTGCGGCTGCAATTCGCGGGCAAGCGACTGGGCGAGGCCGCGCAAGCCGAACTTGCCCATCGCGAAGGATGACGAATTGGGGTAGCCCTTGACGCTCGCCGAGGCGCCGGTCAGCAGGATCGAGCCGCCGCCGCGCGCGATCATCTGCCGGGCCGCCGCCTGGGCGACCAGGAAGCCGCCGAAACAGGTGATCTCGATTGCCGTCCGGACCGCCTCGG
Source organism: Alphaproteobacteria bacterium (assembly GCA_964291215.2). Classification (GTDB taxonomy): domain Bacteria; phylum Pseudomonadota; class Alphaproteobacteria; order MPNO01; family UBA830; genus JAJEBT01. The sequence continues at coordinate 753,863 of OZ219790.1, forward strand.
GATCAAGATCCTGCACCGGACCCCGGGCGCGGTTGGAGGGATTGTAGACCACGATGTCGGGTTCGCCGATATCCGCGGTCACGCTTTCGAACAGGCTCGCTACCTGCGCGGGATCGCTGGCATCGCAGGCGTGGGCCCGCGCACCGGTCTCGCTGCACAGCGCGTCAAGCTTGCCGGGGTTGCGCGCCGCCAGAGCCACCGTCATTCCCTCGGTCGAGAACAGCCGCGCCAGGGACGCGCTCAGTCCGCGCCCGGTTCCGACAATCAGGGCCTTTTCGCCGTCAGCCATCTGCCCGCTTCCTTTCGTTTCGGAGTTCCATTCCGCATATCGCCTGCCGCATCCCGCGGCGTGGAGATCCGCGCCCGCCTCCCGACCGATATACCTATCGGTAGAGGGATTCAAGATCGTCGCCGAATCTTGCCCGGATCGCGTGGCGCCTGATCTTCATCGACGGCGTCATCATCGAGTTTTCGATCGTGAACGGCTCGGCGACAATGATGTGCTTCCGGACCCGTTCGATGACCGAGAGGTTGATGTTCACGCGATCGACGGCATCCGATACCGCCTTTCTGAAGTCCTCATCCTGCACCAGCCCCTCGAGATCGCCAGGCTTGTCGGCGGCGGCCCAGTCGGCCGCGAATTCCGGATCGGGTACGACCAGCGCCACGAGGTAGGGCTTGCGGTCGCCGGTCACCATCGCCTGCAGAATTTCGGGCTGCAGGGTCAGGAAACCCTCGATCCGCTGCGGCGAGATATTGTCGCCCCCGGAATTGACGATGATGTCCTTCTTGCGATCGGTGATCAGCAGGTAACCAGCCTCATCGAACTCGCCAATGTCCCCGGTATGCAGCCAGCCATCCTTCACCGTCTCCCCGGTCTCTTCGGGTTTGCCCCAGTATCCGTTCATGACAAGTTCGCCACGGACGAGGATTTCGCCGTCATCCGCAATCTTCACCTCGGTGTCGGCGACCGGGGGGCCCACCGTCCTGATGCGGTTTCTCCTGCCCGGAAGGTTGCAGCTGATGATGGGCGCGGACTCGGTCATGCCGTAGCCCTGAAGCATCTCGACACCGAGCGCCAGGAAGAACACGCCGATGTCGTAATTAAGGGGTGCGCCGCCCGAAACCATCGCCTTGAGACGCCCTCCGAACCGCGCCGCCACCTTGGCGCGAACGAGCCTGTCGAGAAGTCTGTCGAGCAGGTGATCGGTGATCGGGATCGGCTGGCCCTCGTACCGCTTCCGGCCGATCGAGACGGCCTTCATGAACAGTTTCTCCGACAGGCCGCCCTTTTGCCTCAGTCCCTTGACGATGCGCCCGTGCATCGTCTCGTAGAGCCTCGGCACCGCGGTCATGATGGTGGGCCGGACCTCCTCCATGTTCGCAGCGAGACGGTCGAGACCTTCGCAGTAGTAGATTTCGGCCTTGATCGACAGCGGGAAGAAGAGGCCAGCCGTGTGCTCGTAGGAGTGCGACAGCGGCAAAAAGGACAGGAAACGTTCCCGTCCGAGGCCGAGCTCGAGGAGCAGCTCATAAGCCCCCTTGCAATTGGCAAGGACCGCCCCGTGGCTGAGCATGACGCCCTTGGGCGCGCCACCGGTCCCGGAGGTGTAGATCAGGCACGCGGTATCGGTACGCACCATTGCCGAGAGGTCCGGCAGGACCCCCGAATGACGCTCGACCAGTTCCGGCCACGATTCGATGCGGACGCCGCCGACCGCATCGTCGCCGTCGAGCGCTTCCATCGTGATGACGAACTCGAGCCCCGCCTCCGCGGCCGCCGGCAGGAAATTCCTCGCGGGGGCCGGTCCGGACAGGATCGCGCCCCTGGCGCCGCTGTCCCGAAGGACATGCAGATGGTCCGCCACGCTGTTGGTGACATAGAGCGGAACCGAGATCGCGCCAGCCGCCATGATGCCGACATCGGCGACCATCCATTCGGGACGGCTCTCGGACAGCAGCGCGATGCGGTCGCCGGCCTCGACGCCGAGCGCGCCGAGCGCCGAGCCAATCGCGCCGGTGGCGGAACGCGCCGCAGCGGCGGTCGTCTCCTGCCATTCGCCGCGACGCTTGGCTGCCAGCAGGGTCTGGTCGCCCATCTCCGCGGTGCGGTCAAAGAACATTGCAGGCAGGCTGGAACAGGAATCGTAATCCATGGTGATCCCCTTGGCGAAGCCGAAAACGTGACCTATATCGTTACGGGATCCTCGAATCCCCGCCTTAGCTACCCGATGGTGCGCGTTGCCGCAACGGGACTTCGCCGGAACCGCAGATGACCAACCCGCAGGCACAACACCACGACGAGATCGGAAACCTCCCGAACTGGGACCTGAGCGATCTCTATTCCGGTCCCGATTGCCCGGCGCTCGATGACGATCTCGCGCGTGCGGAACGCGACGCGACCGGATTCGCCAAGAGCTATCGCGGCAGGCTCGGGGACCTCGACGGCGACGGACTCGGAGCCGCAATCGCGGCCTACGAGGCCATCGAGGACATCCTCGGGCGCATCACGAGCTATGCCCAGCTCGCATACGCCGGGAACCTTTCCGATCCTGGCATCGCGCGCTTTCACCAGACGGTGTCGGAGCGGGTCAACGACATCTCGTCCCACCTCGTCTTCTTCCGGCTCGAACTCAATGGCATAGATGACGGGATTCTGGCGGGCCAGATGCAGGGTGCCGCTGCCCGGTACCGGCCCTGGATCGACGATGTACGCGCCTTCCGTCCGCACCAGTTGAGCGAGGACATCGAGCGCCTGCTCCACGACAAGCGCGTCGCGGCGCGCGCGGCCTGGACGCGGCTCTTCGAAGAGGTGATGGCCGACATGCGCTTCGAGCTCGACGGCGGCAGCCTGACCTCGGAAGAGATCCTGAACCGTCTTTCGGACCCCGACGAATCGCTGCGCCGCCGCGCGGCCACGGCGTTCGGCGCGGAGCTTGCGCGTCACGGCCGGGTGTTCTCGCTGATCACCAACACGCTCGCCAAGGACAAGGAGATCGAGGACAAGTGGCGCAACTTCGAACGCCCCCAGTCCTCGCGCAACCTGTCGAACCAGGTCGAGGACAAGGTCGTGGACGCCCTGAACACGGCGGTCCGCGGCGCCTTTCCGCGGATCTCCCACCGTTACTACCGGCTGAAAGCCGGCTGGTTCGGCAAGGAGGCGCTCGACCACTGGGACCGCAACGCACCGCTTCCGGGAGCGGAGGATCGCGTGATCCCATGGCGCGAGGCCAGGGATACCGTGCTCGCGGCCTATGGTGACTTCTCCGGCGAACTCGCCGACATCGGCCGTCGCTTCTTCGACAATGCCTGGATCGACGCGCCCGTGCGTGAAGGAAAGGCGCCGGGCGCCTTCGCGCACCCGACGGTGCCCTCGGCGCATCCCTACCTTCTCCTCAACTACCAGGGCCGCGTGCGCGACGTGATGACGCTGGCCCACGAACTCGGCCACGGCGTGCACCAGATCCTCGCTGCCGATTGCGGCGCGCTGATGGCGGACACGCCGCTAACTCTGGCCGAGACCGCGTCGGTCTTCGGCGAAATGCTGACCTTCCGCCGCGTTCTCGCGGCCGAGGACGATCCGCGGCGGCGGCGGATCATGCTCGCATCGAAGGCCGAGGACATGATCAACACCGTGATCCGCCAGATCGCGTTCCACAATTTCGAACTCCAGGTGCACGAGGCGCGCCGCGAAGCCGAGCTCACGGCGGAGGATATCTGCAACATCTGGATCGACATCCAGGGCGAGAGCCTCGGACCGGCGGTTCGCTTCGACGAGTCCTACCGCTGGTACTGGACTTACATCCCTCACTTCGTTCATTCGCCGTTCTATGTCTACGCCTACGCGTTTGGCGACTGCCTCGTGAACTCACTCTACGCTGTTTACGAACGTGCGTCTGAAGGTTTCGCGGAGAGGTATCTCGACATGCTCCGCGCCGGCGGCACACGGCAGCACCGCGAACTCCTCGCACCCTTCGGGCTCGATGCATCGGACCCCGCTTTCTGGAACGGCGGCCTCGGGGTCGTCAGCGGACTGATCGACGAACTCGAGGCCATGGGCTGACGCCTGGGACCTGCGCCCCGTCCCGGCCATCGGAAGCAGCACATCGATGACGCCTTCGGATGAAACAGACACGCTGTCCGGGCGCATGCGCCGCTATGCCCGCGTCGGCCGCGCCGTCGGCGGCCTCGCCGCCAGCCTGGCGGGACAGCGTTATCTGGGCGTCGACCTCGACAGGTCAAGACACGCCGGCGAACTCGCCCAGGCGCTCGGCAACCTCAAGGGACCGTTGATGAAGGTCGCGCAGATCATGTCGACGATTCCCGACATGCTGCCCGAGGAATATACGAAAGAGCTTGCCAGCCTGCAGTCGAACGCGCCGCCCATGGGCTGGCTGTTCGTCCGCCGGCGCATGAACTCCGAACTGGGCGCCGGATGGCAAGACCGCTTCCGGAGTTTCGAGAGGGACGCCGCGGCCGCGGCGTCGCTCGGACAGGTCCATCGCGCAGTCCATGACGACGGGCGCCAGTTCGCCTGCAAGCTGCAGTACCCCGACATGAAGTCCGCGGTCGAGGCCGACCTCCGGCAGCTGCGCACGGCGCTGGCGATCTATCACCGGTACGACAAGGCCATCAACCCGGCGGACATCCGGGGCGAGATTGCGGATCGCCTGCGCGAGGAGCTGGACTACGATCTCGAGCGCCGGCATATCGAACTCTACCGCTACATGCTGCGCGACGAGACTGCGGTCCACGTCCCGGAACCTGTTCCCGAACTGTGCACGCCGCGCCTGCTGACAATGGGCTGGCTCGATGGGGCGCAGATGCTCGACAGGCTCGAAGACGACCAGGAAACTCGTAACCGGATTGCCCGCAACATGTTCCGCGCATGGTACGTGCCGTTCTACGAATATGGCGTCATTCACGGCGACCCGCATCTCGGCAACTACACCGTGCGCGACGACGCGACGATCAACCTCCTCGATTTCGGGTGCATCCGCATCTTTCCCCCGAGCTTTGTCGCCGGCGCAGTCGACCTCTACCGTGCGCTTGAGACCCGCGACGACGATCTTGCAGTACACGCCTACGAAGGCTGGGGGTTCACGGGGCTCAACCGCGAAGTCATCGGGATTCTCAACATGTGGGCAGAGTTTCTCTACGGCCCCCTGCTCGAGGACCGCACGCGGCGTATCGAGGACAGCGGCGACACCATGTACGGCGCCAGGGTCGCGGAAAAGGTCCACGCGGAACTGCGGCGCATCGGCGGGGTGACGCCGCCCAGGGAGTTCGTGCTGATGGACCGGGCCGCGATCGGCCTCGGCTCTGTCTTCCTGCGCCTAAAGGCCGAGGTCAACTGGCACGAACTCTATCGCAGCGTCTCGGGCAGGTTTTCGACGGCAGCGCTGGAGACGGCCCAGACCGCGGCCCTCCGGGCGGCCGGGATCTCGCCGACCGCGACCTGATACAATGCGTCACACTTCCCGCGTGCCCCTGAAACGGAACCAGCCATGCCCAAGACTCCTGACTACTTTCGCGGCAAGACCATCCTGATCACCGGAGCCGCCGGCGGGATCGGCCGCGCGACCGCGCACATTTTCGCCCGCGAAGGCAGCAATGTCGTCGTTGCCGACATCGACGCCGAGGGGGCAGAACGCGTCGCCGGGGAAATCCGCGGAACCGGCAGCGGTTCGCTGGCCGCCGCATGCGACGTTACCGACCGCAAATCGGTGGACGCCGCGGTCGAGGCCGGCATCGGGGCATTCGGGCGAATAGATTTCCAGCTCAACAGCGCCGGAACCCCGGGCCGCCGCGAGATCTTTCTCGGAATCGACGACGCGTTGTGGCGCCAGACCCATGCGCTCAATGTCGACGGTGTGTTCCATTGCATGCAGGCCGTCCTGCCGCACATGATCGGGCATGGCGGCGGCGTCATCGTCAACATCGCAAGCATGGCACACCGGCGCGGCGGGCCGGGCCACTCCATCCACTACGCCGCGGCCAAGGGCGCGGTGGTCACGATGACGATGGGTGTGGCCCGCGAGTTCGTCGACCGCGGCATCCGCGCGCTCTCCATTTCTCCGGGCCCCGTGGACACCCCGTTCCACGCCGTCTCGTCCGACGAGCTGATCGCGCGCATGACCGACGATGTGCCGATGAAGCGATTCGGACTGCCCGAGGAAATCGGTGAACTGGTCCTGTTCATGTGTTCCGATGCCTGCGAATACATGACCGCAGATACCGTCTACGTGAACGGCGGCGGCGGGTGGCGCTGACGACGCCGGTCAGAGGGCACCCTCGACCCAGACCGGCACGATCGTGGTCATCGCATCGGTGATCGCCGCGAGTTCGGGGCCGGTCAGCGTGAAGGGCGGCATCGTGTAGATCACGTTTCCGAAGGGCCGCAGCCAGACCCCGGCATCGACGAACGCCGCCTTGAGGCGGTCGAGGGAATGAAGTTCGGCAACTTCGATCGCCCCGACGGCTCCCCTGATTCGCACATCGACCACGCCCGCCACATCCCCGAGCGGCAACAACGCGGCAGCAAGATGACGCTCGATGGCAGCGACCTGCTCCAACCGCGGCTCCCGTTCAAACAGATCGAGCGAAGCGTTGGCAGCGGCGCAAGCCAGGGGATTCGCCATGTAGGTCGGCCCGTGCATGAGCGCCGCGGACTCGTCGGCGTCGAGGAACGCCGCGAACACCTCGCCGGTGGCCATGGTAGCGGCGAGGCTGACCGCCCCTCCGGTCAGCGCCTTGCCGAGGCAAAGAATATCCGGGCAGACGCCCGCCTGCTCGATCGCGAACATGCTGCCCGTGCGCCCGAAGCCGGTGGCGATTTCGTCGACGACGAGGAGCACATCCGCCTCGCGCGCGGCATCCGCGATCGTGCGCAGCACGGACGGATCGTGCATCTTCATCCCCCCCGCGCACTGGACAAGGGGCTCGACGATCACTGCAGCCACCCTTCTCCGCCGCTCGCGCAGCTTCGCACGCAACGCTTCCTGCCCGGCCTCGTCTCGGGGAAGTTCCGCCATTGCCTGTTGGGGAAGGTAGCCGCGGAAGAGCCGGTGCATGCCTTCTTCCGGATCGGTCACCGACATCGCCGCCATCGTGTCGCCGTGATAGCCGTGGCGGAAGGCAACGAACTCCGTGCGACCGCGCTCACCGCGGTTGATCCAGAACTGGACTGCCATCTTCATGGCGACCTCGACAGCCACCGAGCCCGAATCGGAAAAGAACGCATGCCGCAGCGTGCCGGGCAGAAGGTCAGCCAGGCGCGCCGCCAGACGCTCGGCCGGCGCGTGGATCAGCCCTCCGAACATCACATGCGGCATGTCGCGAAGCTGGCGTTCCATCGCCTCGACGATATGTGGATGGGCATGGCCGTGGCACGCCGTCCACCACGACGAGACCGCGTCGACGAGCTGACGGCCGTCCTCGAGCACGATGTGCGCACCCGCCGTGCGCGCAGCGCGCAGCGGTGTCGCAACGCCGCGCATCTGGGTGTAGGGAAGCCAGAGATGCGGGAGCGTGGCCCCCGCTGCTACCCGCGGGTCAGGAGGTGGTTGCGGCATCCGGCTGCATCGTCCGCAAGCCGAGGCGCTGGAGGAGCGCGCGATCATCGGACGGATCCGGATTTGGCGTGGTCAGCAGCATGTCGCCGGAGAAGATCGAGTTCGCGCCGGCCAGAAAGCACAGCGCCTGGGCTGCGGAACCGATCTCGAGGCGTCCCGCGGACAACCGCACCATTGATTGCGGCATCATGATCCTTGCCGTCGCGATCGTGCGCACGAGTTCCAGCTCGTCAAGCGGCGGCATGTCTGCCAGCGGCGTTCCGGGCACAGCCACCAGCATGTTGATCGGAACGCTCTCGGGGTGCTGCGGAAGCGTCGCGAGGGTGCGCAGCATGTCGGCGCGGTCCTCGCGGCTCTCGCCCATTCCGACGATGCCGCCGCAACAGACGCTGATGCCGGCGGCGCGCACGCGCGCCAGCGTGTCAAGCCGGTCCGAGAAGTCCCGGGTGGTGACGATCTTCCTGTAATGCGCTTTTGAGGTATCAATGTTGTGGTTGTAATAGTCGAGGCCGGCGCCTTTCAACTGCTCAGCCTGGCCGTCCTCGAGGAGCCCGAGTGTGGCGCAGGTCTCCATCCCGAGCGACCTGACCTCGGCAATCATCTCGCAGAGCGAATCCATGTCGCGCCGGTGCGGGCCGCGCCATGCAGCACCCATGCAGAACCGGGTCGCTCCGGCATCCCGGGCCCGGATGGCAGCTGCCCGGACCGCGTCGACCGACATCAGCCGCTCGGCCCCGACCCCGGTCTTGTGGTGAACGCTCTGCGAGCAGTAGGCGCAGTCTTCCGGACAGCCGCCCGTCTTGATGTTGAGCAGAGTCGAGATCTGGACCTCGCCAGCGTCGAAATGGCGCCGGTGAACCGTTTGCGCAAGTTGCATCAGATCGCTAAATGGCGCCGCGATCAGCGTACGGGCTTCCTCGCGCGTCCAGTCGTGACGGACGCCACCGGATTCGATCAGAAATTCGAGCATGTGCGCTATAGTACTGCCGTGACAGGTTGCGGCAAGCGAAATCGCAATGACAAGCTCGACACTCGACCGGTTCGCGGTCGACAAGCTCGACCGCGCGACCCGGCGCGGACTGCACCGGGAACTGCGCCCCATGCGCCGGCGAGATGCCGTCCGCATCCTCTGCGAGGGACGTGAACTTCTGTCGTTCTGCTGCAACGACTATCTCGGACTTACCCACGATCCACGCCTCGCCGCGGCCGCCGCGGATGCGCTGACAACCTACGGAGCCGGCGCCGGCGCGTCCCGACTCGTTTCCGGCAACCATCCTCTCCACGAACGGCTCGAGGAGCAGCTGGCGGCAATCAAGGAGACGGCAGCCTGCTGCGTTTTCGGGAGCGGATACCTGGCAAATGCCGGAATCATCCCGGCGCTCGCAGGGCCCGGCGATCTCGTGGTACTGGATGCCTTGGCGCATGCGTCGATGCACATGGGTGCGCGCGCCAGCCGTGCCGAGATTCGCGAGTTCGCCCACAACGACACCGATCACTGCGCCGCAATCCTGGCCGAGGAGCGCGGCCGATACCGGTACTGCCTGGTGCTGACCGAGGGCGTCTTCAGCATGGACGGCGACCGCGCACCGCTCGACGCGCTGGCCGAGATCTCCGCCGCCCACGATTCGTGGCTGCTGGTCGATGATGCGCACGGCTTCGGCGTGCTCGGCGGCGGCCGCGGCAGCATCTTCGAGTACAACCCGCGGCCCGAGGTCCCTCTCCAGATCGGCACGCTGTCGAAGGCGGCCGGCGCCTATGGCGCCTTCCTCTGCGCCAGCGCCCCGGTTATAGCCCTTGTCCAGCAGCGGGCGCGCAGCCTGATATACACTACCGGCCTGCCGCCATCGGTCATCGCATCGTCGATCGCAGCCGTCGAGATCATCGCCTCCGAACCGGAGCGCGTCGCCGCGCCGCTCCGCAAGGCGCAGAGATTCTGCGCCCGTCTCGGCCTCGGCGCGCCGGAAAGCCCGATAGTGCCCATCGTTCTCGGCGAGGAAAAGCAGACGCTGGCCGCATCCACCATGCTGGAGCGAGAGGGTTTCCTGGTCACTGCCATCCGGCCGCCCACCGTCCCCGCCGGCACGTCCCGGCTGCGCTTCACGTTCTCGGCAGCCCATGAGGACGGTGATGTGGATCGGGTGGCCGACGCCGTCCGCCCGCTGATGGCGCAGGAAACCACCGCCGCCGTGAGCCCGACATGAGCGTACGGTCCGGGGCCCGCCCGGCCGCCGCACGGCCGTGATGGCGGCGTTGTTCGTCACCGGTGCAGGAACCGGCGTCGGCAAGACCTATGTCGCTGCCGCCCTCGTCCGGGCCTGGCGGTCCCGGGGCCTGGCCGCAGAGGCGCTCAAGCCGGTTGTCAGCGGGTTCAACGCCGCAGAGCCCGCGGACTCGGACACCGGATGCCTGCTCGCCGCGCTCGGCCGCAACATATCGCCACTAAACATCGCCCGCATCTCTCCGTGGCGCTACGCCGAACCGCTGTCCCCGGACATGGCGGCAGCCAGGGAAGGGCAGGAGGTCCCCTACGACGATGTCGTCTCGTTCTGCCGGAAGGCCGTGGGCCGGAGCGACACGGACGATGCCCGGCTCGTGATCGAGGGCATCGGCGGCGTGATGGTGCCGCTCGACGACACCCATACGGTCCGCGATCTTGTCGCCACGCTCGCGATCCCGGCGCTTCTTGTCGGCGGTAGCTATGTCGGCAGCCTGAGTCACACGCTGAGCGCCTATGAAGCCCTCCGCGCACGCCGCGTCGCCATCGAGAGAATCGTGGTCAGCGAAACCCCCGACAGCCCGGCCGCCCTGGAGGAGAGCTGCGCGGTACTGCGAAGATTCGTTGGCGCAACCCCTGTCGAGCCGCTGCCTTTCGGCGCCGCGGTCAGTGATGCCGGATAGCCGTCCGCCGCCGCTCACCGCGCTCCGGCGGTGACGATCCAGCATCCGCCGCCGAGCCGGATCGACCCGTCGCGCCGATTTTTCTTGAGCGCCTCGGCGACAGCGTCCCATGCGCGCCGTCGGTCAGCCTCGTCCGCCGCGGCATAGGGCGACGCGAGAGGGCCGACCTCGACCAGGAACTCCACCGCCCGTTCGATATCCTCCCCGACAGGCATGTCGAGATCGAGCGGCGCACAGGACGGCGCAGAAAAACCGGCGCTCTTGAGGATCCCGCGCACCCGTTCCGGATCGGCGAAGGAGAACGGGCCCGGTTCCTCGGGAGCGGAACGCGGCGGAATCTCGAGAAACGGGCGCGCCGCCGAAACCGGCACCATTGCCCACGCGTTCTCGCGAGGCTCGCGCCAGACGCCGAGCACGATTCGCCCCCGCGGCGCAAGAGCGCGTCGAAGGGAGCCGAATGCGAGGACCGGATCGCCGAAGAACATCGCGCCGAGGCGCGATACCAAGAGGTCGAAGGACTCGGGCTCAAGCGGACAGGCAGCGGCATCGCCAACGATAAACCGCACATTCACGCCAGCCTCGGCAACCCGTTGCCGCGCCACCGCAACCATCGGTTCCGACACATCGATGGCCGTGACGGCGCCGTTCGGCACGCGTCGCGCAAGGGGGATCGCAAGTCCTCCCGCTCCGCAGCCCAGATCGAGTACGCGGTCATCGGTTGCAGGCGCCGATGCCTCCAGAATCGCCTCCGAGAGGCCGGCAAACATCGCATCCACGGCGTCGCTGTAGCGCGCCCAGGACCGGCCCGGCCTGTCGTTCCAGAACTCGATCTGATTGCTGTTGTCGCGGGTCATCGTGCTCTCCCCAACAGTCGCAACGGAGACGGAAAATACCCGGAACGGGCCGCGGGAAACGGAATCGGCACAACAGGTGCCGGCGCCCGCCACCGGGCAGGACCGGACAGGCTATTCGTCGGGGAGTTCCATCGCCAGTTCAAGGTTCGCGGGATCCGGCGCGAGCTCGCCGGCATCAATGCGCGCCGACACGGCGGCGACGGCGCGGTTCGCGGGCGCCGCAACGCCCAGCCGCGCCCCTCGGCGACGACAGATCCGTTGATGAAGTCAACTTCGCTGTACCGCCCCTTGAGGTGGTCCTGCAGCACGCAATCCCTGGCCGTTGGCCCGATGTCGCCGGCCAGTTTCTCGATGAGCATTTCGAGGAGCCGGTTCGTATCCTTCATCTCCTCCGCCGACAACCCGAATAGGGGCTCGACCGAATGGCCCAATTTCTGGCCGACGGCGAGCGTTTCACGGCCGGCACGGAGAAGGAACTTCCGCGATCCGCGGGTGTTGACGGCCTCGAACGGCGTCAGGCCGAGCATGGCGACGGGACCGAGCCTCATCGAGTTGACGACCAGCTTCATCCGCTTGGCGGACAGGGTGTCGTCGGCGATGCTGATGCGTCCGACATTGAGGAGAATGTCGCGGAGTTCGGGCAGACTTGCCTGCTGCACGGAGTCCAACACCCCGATCCCGAGCCAGCTTTTCTCCGGAGGCGTGTTTCTCTGGATAAGGCCCGGCGTGAAGAGTTCCGAGGAGAACGCGATCACGCATGCGACGGTGCGGTCGGAACCGGCGATGGCCGCGATTTCCGCCGCGGTCATGGCATTCTGTATGCCGACCATGATGCCGTTCTCCGAGAGGTACGGCAGGATGAGATGCGCCATCCAGCCGCTGTCGTAGACCTTCGGCATGAGGAACACGTAATCTAAGCGGCGCTGGAAGGTGCACACGTCGCAAAGGTGATGCGCGCTGACGTCGACATGCAGCCTGCGCCCGGGCATCTCGACGGTCAGGCCGTTCGACCTCATGTCCTCGGCATGTTCCGGCCACTGATCGATCACAGTCACGTCAGGTCCGGCATGCACCAGATCCGCGGCGACGCAACCGCCATTCGCGTCCGTGCCAACCACGGCTATCGACTTGCCCAACCTGTCAATCCCCGCCATCGCCCAATGCTCTTGCGGCGACTGTCGCGCCATCCATACACGCGCCGCCGGCCGCGCCCAATTGCAGTGCCGCGGAAGCTACCGCAACCGAGGCGACGCAGCTCAGAACTTGTGGAATTCGGCCCATTCCGGGGACCGGTAATGATCTTCCCAACCATCGATGCAGACATCGATAACGCTCGTGACCCCGGCCGTGGCGGCCCGCTCCAGCGCCGGCACCAACCCGTCCGGATGCTCAACCCTCTCGCCACGGGCGCCATAGGCCTGTGCGAGCATGACCAGATCGGTGGGACCGTAGTCCGAGCCGATCTGTCAGCCGCCATACACATTCTCCTGAAAGACGCGAAGCGCCCCGTAGCTGCAATCATTGTAGACAAGTATCTACTCACCCCTAGTGTTATGTCAGCAATGATATGTCGTACATTTGGTGCTAGACTGTCCGTCCATTCGGGATGGAGGTCGGAGTATGAAACGCTATGTGGTGACCCTGGACGAACGGGCAGAACTTTCGGAGATCAAGGGCTCGCACCTGTCGCAAAAGGTAATCAACGCCCTGCTTAACTGCGACGAGGGCGCGTTCAATGAATGCCAGATGACCGGGAAGGTCATTGCCGAGATTCTGCGCATCAGCATGCGCAAAGTAGACCGGGTGAAGAAGCGTTTCGAGGGGCTGGAGGCGGCATTGGGTGGCCGGCAAGGACGCCGTCCTACCTATATACGAAAAGCCGACGGCGTCTTCGAGGCGCGTGGCCCTGAGTTGTGGTGAACCGCCCGAGGGTTACGCGCAATGGTCGTTGCGGCTGCTGGCCGACCGCGTTGTCGAGCTTGGTTACGCCATATCACACGAGACGGTGCGGCGTGTTCTAAAAAAAACTGCCTCAAGCCATGGCAGCGGGTGGGTAATTCCTCCTCAAGGGAACGCCGACTTCGCCGCGGCGAAGGTGCTCGATCGCCGCCCCGCCGCCTTCCCCGTGGTCTGCATGGATGAAACGCCCCGACCGGCGAGACACGGCAACCGATCGCCATGGCGCCGGGACGGGCGTAACGACTACGAGTATCGACGTTGCGGTACCTGCAACGCCTTCATGGAACCCCTGGCCGGCAAGCGCATGACCAAGGTAACCGAGCGCAAGATCGATTGGCGCAGTTCCTGGCCGACATCGCCGGGCGCTACCAGGACGCCACCACCATCACCCTGGTGATGGACAATCTCAACACTCCCCGGCGCCCTCTACGAGGCCTACCCGCCGGACGAGGCCAAGGCCCTGTGGGACCGCTTCGAGTTCGTCTACACCCCCAAGCACGGCAGTTGGCTGAACGTGATCGAACTCAACGTCATGATCCGCCTGAACCGCTGCATCGACCGAGGTGCTACGCCGGAAAGTCGCCGCTTGGCAGGCGACCGCATTCAGGCCAAGGTGGATTGGCAGTTCACCACCGACGATGCCCGCGTGAAACTCAAACGCCTTTATCCGACATTTTATAAATGACAAGACACTAGTTGGGTTATGATTGATCGTAGTGCTCGTTGATGATGTCTGCGGCTTTTCCGTCGAGGGCGATCTGGGTGGCGACGTGATGATTGTAGCCGAGTGCGGCCATGGAGGTGAGGTAGCTTGAGCCCCGGCACCATGCTTTTGCGTGGAGCGGAAGCATCCGGACACCTTGAGCTTGAGCTTTGCCATCCTGATCTTCTGTTCTCCGGCATTGTTGGTGAAGCTGACGTCGGGGTTGTCTGTGAAGCGCAGGTTTTCGTGTTTCACGAGACGTTCGTGCAGGTTGTGCGCGTTTGCGATGCGTTTTCCTTTCGTCGGGATGTCGGGCAGTTCCTTGGCGCCCTGGATGGTGCGGTAGCGCCCGGCCTCGTTCAGGGTTTTGGATGCGCTCTTGTTGACCTTGTGGCAAACCTCGCGGAGCAGGCTCTTCATCAGTCGCGCGGTAGCCTCGACGACGAAGGTCAGTTCGCGCAGCAGGTGGCTGCCGCTGGTGGCTACACTGCCATGTACGAGGCCCAGGACGCCCTTGCAGCACGGGCCGATCTCTTGCTTGCGGTGCGGGAACTTGCACGTCCCGACGACATGGAGCCACTTGCTGTTGATCCGAAATCTTCGACATCGGGCGTTGCAGGAGGTGCGCCACGGCGGCCTCCTCCCATGACGCATCGTGAAAGCATGGCCGAGGCCTCGGAGAGCTTGATATCGCCTGCACGAGCGGCACGGCGCAGGGACAGCATCTGGGCGACCAGCAGGGACGAGGGCCTGGATGCCGTACTGCACGGCATGTTGTCGGGGAACCGGCCCTTGCACTTCGGGCATTCCTCGGCGTCGACGCGGCGCTCGACGACCTCGAACACGATGTCGTGCGGCGCTCGACGGGGCCGTCGGCGCCGCAGGCCGCGACCGTTTCCTCGACGATGGTCTTGCGCAGGTTGTCGCCCATCTGCCGGTTCGGCTTCGGGCCGTTGCTCCCGGCACGCTCTTGTCCGTCCGTGACGGCGGCAGACGATTACGCAACCTGATGTCTGGAAATTGTCGTGAAGCTGATCGAGCTGTTCCCATTTGATCTTGGTTTCGGTTTCCCATTTTTCGTCGATGAGGACCGCGGTTGAGAGGCGCTCCAACGAGGCGAGGTTCGGAAAGACCCTGACTTTGGAGGTGCGCCGCTTGAGCTCTTGCTGGATCGGTCGCTCGATGCCGTTCGAGGTTCGCATACGCTTGTGGTGAGCATCGGGCAAGGTGAAGACAGCGAGCCCCGCATTGTTTTCCAGCCAGTCTGCGAAGTCTGGATGCTTGTCGCGATAGCTGGCCACGAGGGCGCCCAGTTCAGCCTCGGCGGTTTGGAGTGAAGACGCATGGCTCCGAGCTGTTTTCCAATACGTTTCCTGATGTCGTTGTTCGGTGCACGGCGTTTTGTGCCAGGTGGAATTGGCAGCGCTGCCATGTCGCCGCGCCCAGCACCGTGCCGCTTTCAGCCCAGCATGGTCATCCGAGACGATGAAGGTCGTACCATGCAGGGCTAGCAAGCTTTCCAGGAAGGCTCTCCAATGGACTTCGGCCTCGGAGAGCGCCACAGAGAGCCCCAGAACGTGCCTGCAGCCCCTATTCCGATGACCGAGAGCACTGCGACATCGCGCACAACGCCGTCATGGCGGGCTTTTTCGTAGCGCGCATCCAGGTATTTCATCAGGGGCCGGTTGCGCGGCGAGTTCTTCATCGAGCAACTTGGTGGCCCCCTGAGAAGAGGACAGGCTCCCGAACTCGCGCATTACATCCTGCCGCGTGGAAACACCTTTGATGTACATCTCGGCTACGGCCAGCATGACGGCGCGAGAAGATCGCTGGCCGCGTTCAAGCGACTGTGGATAGAACGGGTCGTCCCCGTGACCGGCCGTCTTTGGCACCTGAACGGTAACAGTGGGGGTGTCGATCCGCTTGTAGCCGTTGGCATAGCCCTGTCGTTCCGGTGTCCGGTGGCCCGCTTTCAAGTGCTGCTCGCGCTCGATTTGCATCGCAAGCTCGAAGAGCTGACCAAAGATCCGCCCCAGATCCGTTGCTCCGTTTGCGATCAGATGTTCAAAACGGCCTCAATCGTCGTAGTGTGTCGCAGGTCCATTCGCTTCCTCCATGAAGGTTTTACAACTCCATGGGATAGCACGATGGCGCCGCGTTTCACTGGGGGGGGGGGGGGGCTAGCCCCCCCCCCCCCCCCAGTGAAACGCCTCAAAGCGCAAACCTCAGACAAATTTCCAGACATCAAGTTACAGTACCCTCGGAAAACGTGCCGGTGTAACTCGTCGCGATATCGAATATTTGTATCTACTCACCCCTTGTTGGGTTCTGATTCATAGTGCTCGTTGATGATGTCTGAGGCTTTTCCGTCGAGGGCGATCTGGGTGGCGACGAGTGGGTTGTAGCCGAGTGCGGCCATGGAGATGAGGTAGCTTGAGCTCCGGCACCATGCTTTTGCGTGGAGCGGAAGCATCCGGACACCTTGACCTTTGCCATCCTGATCTTCTGTTCTCCGGCATTGTTGGTGAAGCTGACGTTGGGGTCGTCTGTGAAGCGCAGGTTTTCGTGTTTCACGAGACGTTCGTGCAGGTTGTGCGCGTCGGACTTGCGTCCACGTTTTCCTTTCGGCGGCGGCGGGATGTCGGGCAGTTCCCTGGCGCCCTGATGGTGCGGTAGCGCTTGCGCCCGGCGTCGTTCAGGGTCTTGGATGCGCTCTTGTTGATCTTGTGGCAGACCTCGCGGAGCAGGCTCTTCATCAGTCGCGCGGTAGCCTCGACGACAAAGGTCAGTTCGCGCAGCAGGTGGCTGCCGCACAGCTGGTGGCTACACTGGCCCATGTACGAGGCCCAGGACGCCCTTGTAGCACGGGCCGATCTCTTGCTTGCGGTGCGGGAACTTGCACGTCCCGACGACATGAAACCACTTGCTGTTGATCCGAAATCATCGACATCGGGCGTTGCAGGAGGTGCGCCACGGCGGCCTCCTCCCATGACGCATCGTGAAAGCATAGCCGAGGCCTCGGAGAGCTTGATGCCGGAGATCGCCTGCACGAGCGCGACGGCGCAGGGACAGCATCTGGGCGACCAGCAGGTTGATGACGAGGGCTTGGATGCCGTACTGCACGGGATGTTGTCGGGGAACCGGCCCTTGGTTCGGGCCTTGCACTTCGGGCATTCCTTGATCTCGGCGCGGCGCTCGACGACCTCGAACACGATGTCGTGCGGCGCTCCCGATCGACGGGGCCGTCAATGTCGGCGCCGCAGGCGTCGCAGGCCGCGACCGTTTCCTCGACGATGGTCTTGCGCAGGTTGTCGCCCATCTGCCGGTTCGGCTTCGGGCCTTTGCCGTTGCTTCCGGCACGCTCTTGTCCGTCTGTGACGGCGGCAGACCGGAGTTCCGGCTCGTGCGTGGTCTTCTCCAGAAGGACGACGATGAGGATGTCGAGCAGGATGACGAAGACGCGGATCACGGCCTCTTCCGCCACCTTGCCGGCAGCGCCGCAGTCTTGGCCGCTTCGAACTCCTCGCGCGCCGCCCGTCGCCATCACCCGGCCTCGACGGTCATGATCGTCGCGAGCATCGCTTGGCGCTCGCCCGGCGGCATCTTCCGGTACTCCGCCTTGCGCTTCATCAGCGCGCCGCCTCCGATGGCACAGCCCGCTCGTCGCCTTCGATCCAAAGTAGCTCACTGCCGGTCCCCGTCGTTCTCGATAACCACCACTAAACGAATCGGCCTGCAGTGTCAAATCTCCACGAAAACCCGTTCGTTGCTCTACCCCGACATCAAGCCGGAACCAGGGGGTGAGCAGTTACGTTGGGTTAAGGATTGTCATGATGTAATTGTTGCGTCCGTGCGGGCGCGGCGCAGGCGTGGAATTCGGGACGGGAGGATGAGGTCATGACGCAGACGCCGGGCGATGTCGGGATGCATGACCTGCGGCTCTTCGGGCGGGATGTGAGCGCCTCACGCGCGCGCGAACCCGAACTCGTTGTACCCCCCCCCCCCCCCCCCCCCCCCCCCCCCCCCTCAAGAGTCAGGGCGCGGGGCTGAGCCGGTGGGCGCCCTCGGGAGAACCGCCCGCCGCCTGAAGGCGGGACTCGCTGCCTTACTTCTGCTGACCCTCGCCGCCGCCCTCGCGCCCCAGGACGCGCGGGCGCAGTCGGCGGTCCTCACCGCCACGGCGGGCAACGGGCAGGTCACGCTGAACTGGACCTATAGCGGCTCATCTCCAATCACTAAGTGGGTGTATTTTCAAGATGATAATGTCGACACCGCCCGCCGCGTTTCCGCCCCGGGCGAACTCTTCGTGCTCTGGGACAGCGCCGGCCTGGTGGTCAAGCGCGTCGCGGCGCTCACCGCCGAAGGCCGGCTCCGCCTCGTCTCCGCCCACCCCGGCTACCCGCCCTACGAGCGACCGGCCGATGAGGTCCACATCGTCGGCAAGGTGCTGTGGAAGGTCACCCGCGCCTGAGGCGGGCCGGCCAGACCCGCCCGTCCCCGGACACGGCCTTCGCCGCTGCCGGCGGGCCGCGCGGCAGCGCCCCGTCTCCATGCCCGTCCGGGCATCCTCTCGCCAGTGTCCGCAACGCGCCTCCTGTCCAGGGGACGTCACGGCGAGACGAAGCAACCCTGCGCCGGACGGCCCGAACCGCCAATTCGCCTGTAGCGGGCCCGCACCGTCACGCCGCCCCCAGCCGGTCCGCCTCCGCCGTCGTCGCCGCCCGGCGCTGCGCCGCCCAGGCATCCAGATCCCGGCGGCGATAGCGCACCCGGTTGCCGAACCGGTGGAAGTCCGGCCCGCCCCCGCTCACCCGGTAGCCCTCCAGCGTGCGGGGCGAGAGCCCGAGCCGCCGCATGCCGCGTGTCCATGAATTCCGGTTCGATCGCGCCCATCCCGCTCTCCTCCAGGTCCTTCCCGGCGCCGCCCGCAGCGGCCCGGCGCCACTCTGGAGACCGCCGCCCTGCCTTGCAAAGGAATCGGTTAGGGGATTTCCATCGCCCCGGACATGCGCGCCAGCCCTGCCCCGGACCGCGGACATGCCGGATGCGCGCCCCCTCGTCTGGCTGCCCGCGCGGGGCTGGGCAAGGGCGCTGCGAGGAATGCGCGTGTTTGCCATGATCGGCGAAACGTTTGCCGATGGCAGGATGTCCGGCTGCCGGGCTGTCGGGCACGGCGCGTGTTGAAACCGGCCTGCGGATGGGTTATGGATTGCACCGGCGGGTTCGCTGCGGCCGTGCGGGCGCGGCGGCGTGGAATCCGGCACGGGAGGATTAGATCATGACGCGGATGCCGGGCGATGTCGGGATGCATGACCTGCGGCTCTTCGGGCGGAGCGCCTCACGCGCGCGCGAACTCGTTGTACCCCCCCCCCCCCCCCCCCTCAAGAGTCAGGGCGCGGGGCTGAGCCGGTGGGCGCCCCCGGGAGAACCGCCCGCCGCCTGAAGGCGGGACTCGCTGCCCTCTTCCTCATCGCGCTGGCCGCCGCCCTCGCGCCGCAGGACGCGCAGGCGCAATCAGGCGCCACCCTGACCGCCACGCCGGGCAATGGACAGGTAACGCTGAACTGGGCCTTGACGTTGGACTTTGACCTGGATCCGAATCCTTGGCGGTATCGGCAGAAGAAGGGTACGGGAAGCTACGGTAATTGGCAGAGGATTTCTGGCGCGGGGACCATTCGAACGCACACCGTGACGGGTCTGGACAACGGCAGCGAATACACCTTCCAGGTCGCTATCCACTACGACAACCCGATCCCGGGCACACCGAATATCGTCTTCATTTCCAACGCAGTCACCGCGACGCCCACGGCGGTCACCCCCGGCACGGTCAGCGTCACGGCGACTCCGAACGACGGCTGGGTGGATATCAGCGCCTCGGTCAGCGGCCTGGGCAATCCTGTCGTGCGCTGGTCCATCCGGTGGGTCGTGGACGGTATTACCTATGGTTGGTACACATTGGGCAGCGGTACCCCGGGAGTGACCGGTTCGATAAAACACGACGCCAACCAGCACACGGCCAGTTTCAGCCTGTCGACGACCAACGGCAAGAAGTACTCCTACCAGCTTGTGGCCCACGAATCGAACACCGGCAATCAGCATACCAACGTCATCGCCAACAGGGGCTGGGCCGAAGCCACGCCGCGGGCGGAGACCCCGACGCTGGTCTCCACTCCGAGCCGGACCCTGAGCGTGACGTCGCCCGGCGGGACGGTGGATGCGTGCTTCAACCTTCTTTCGGTCACGACGGCCACCTCGACCTATCTGGAGTCGCGCCCCGGCAGGACGCCCCATGCCGCGCATTCGGCGCTGTCGCACGGCACCCACGGTGTCCAGGTCTCGAGCAATATCGCCGGCGTGCGGACGGGACGCGGCCAGAACCTGTATCCCTGCGCCTCGCTGGGCGTCGGCGTCCATACTGTCCGCTGGCGCTGGAAGGGCCATGACGGCACGGCGGCGACGGAAGCGCAGACGGAGACCACCTATACCGTCGTGCAGGTTCCGGGCCAGCCGACCCTGACTGCCGCCCTGCCGGCCCCGGATCGGGTCACGCTTGCGTGGGCCAATCCGAACGACGCCAGCATCACCGGTTGGGAATACCAGTACAAGGAGGGCACCGGGAGTTACGGCGCGTGGAGGGCGGTTCCGGGTTCGACGGCGACAACCATCGGCCATGTGGTGACGGGCCTGAAGCCCGGCACGGCCTACACGTTCCGGATCCGGGCGAGGAATGCGGCCGGCGCCGGCGCGGCCTCCGGGGAGCGGAGCGCGACCACCAAGGCGTCTCCCGTGCCGGCAGCGCCGGCGGGGTTCGCGGCGTCTCCGGGCAGCACGAAGGTGTGGCTGACCTGGACCGCCCCGGACGATGCCAGCATCACCGGCTGGGAGTATCAGCAGAAGGCGGAAACCGGGACTTACGGTTCGTGGACGGCGATTCCGGGTTCCACGGCGGCGAAGGCATACGCCGAAGTGACGGGTCTGACCAACGACACGGCCTATGCGTTCAAGCTTCGGGCGGTGAGCGATGCCGGCAACGGTACGGCGTCGGCGGAACAGACGGCCACGCCGGGGGCTGCGGTTGCGGCGGTGCTGACGGGCGCGGCGGGCGCCAACGGCGCGCATAATCTCACCTGGACGACGACCTCCGGCGGCCCGCACAGGATCGTCATCAACGCCGATGTCATCGGCTTTTGGTACGCGTATTACCGGAACAGGGGGAGTACATCATGGCGCGGGCCGAGCCACACGGGCGGCGCCGGTACCCGGCAATGGTCAGGTTCGGGGTCGTTGCACGGCGAGGTATATGAATATTACGTCCAGCCGGTCGGGTCTCGGTTCGTCGGCGGCGGCCTCTTCAGCCTGAACGGCCCGGATTCCAATGTGATCGAGTTGACGACCAACAGGCCGGACAGGCCGGCGCTGACGTTCGCGAATGCGCCGGTGACGGTTTCGCCGGGAGCGACGGCGATGTACACGGTGAAGCTGAACGGGGCATTTGCGGGCACTCTTGCGCTCTCGAGTTCGGCGGCGGACAAGGCGAGGGTGAGTCCGTCGAGCCTGACGTTCACGGCGAGTAACTACAACGTGGCGCAGACGGTGACGGTGACCGGGGTGGCGGCGGGGACGGCGACGATCAACCATGCGTTCACGCTGACGGGGGCCTCGACAACGTTCATCCCGGATGCGGGGACGGTATCGGTGACGGTGGGCTCGGGCGGGGGTCAGGTTCCGCCGAAGCCGGCGGGATTGACGGCGTCGGCGGGCAACGGTCAGGCGGTGCTGTCGTGGACCGACCCGAACAATATGAGCATCACCGGCTACAAGCTGCGCCACGGCAAGACGACCGAGAGGGGCAGCGCGGCGTGGACCGCGATTCCGGGTTCGGGCGCGGCCACCGTGATCCACACGGTGACGGGGCTGGACAACGATGCCGAATACAGCTTCAAGCTGCGCGCGGTGAACGCCGCCGGCGACGGTGCCGCCACCGACTGGAAGACGGCGACGCCCTCGGCGACGACGGCGAAGCCGGCGAAGCCGGTCCTCACGGCGGCGGCGGGCGACGGCTCGGTCACCCTGAGCTGGGGCGCGCAGGCGAATGTCTCGACCTGGGGTTATCAGTACAAGAGCGGGGCCGGCAGCTGGGGCGCGACCCGGACGGTCTCGGGCAGTGCGACGAGTGCCACGGTGACGGGGCTGACGAACGGGACGGCCTACACGTTCCGGCTGTTCGCCCGGCGCGGCAGCGGCGGGGCGGCCGTTCAGTCGGTGTGGTCGGACGAGGTGACGGCGACGCCGGTGGGGGTGGTGGTTTCGAAGTCGGCGCTGACGGTGGCGGAAGGGGCGAGCGGGGCCTACACGGTGAAGCTGACCACGGCGCCGTCTGCGACGGTCACGGTGACGGTGGGCGGCGCGTCGGGCGACGTGGCGGTGAGCCCGCCGAGCCTGACCTTCACCACGTCGAACTACGGCACGGCGCAGACGGTGACGGTGAGCGCGGCGCAGGACCCGGACGGGGACACGGACCCCGATGTGACGCTGACCCACAGCGCGTCGGGCGGGGGCTACGGCTCGGTTTCGGTCGACAGTGTGGTGGTGACGGTGACGGAGGACGACACGAAGGGGGTTACGGTGTCGTCGGGCGCGCTGACGGTGGATGAAGGGGGGACCGGGTCCTACACGGTGAAGCTGGACACGCAGCCATCGGGAGAGGTGGTGGTGACGGTGGGCGGCGCGTCGGGCGACGTGACGGTGCCGGATTCGCAGTTGCGGTTTGCGGTGAACAACTGGAGCACGGCGCAGACGGTGACGGTGAACGCCGCCCTGGATGCGGACGCGGAGACGGACCCGGCGGTGACGCTGACCCACGGCGCGTCGGGCGGCGGTTACGGCTCGGTGTCGATCGGCAATGTGGTGGTGAGCGTGACCGAGGCGGTTTCGCTGCCGGCGGCGCCGACGGGACTGGCCGCGGCGGCGGGTAACGGGCAGGTGGTGCTGACCTGGACCGACCCGGACAATGCGAGCATCACCGGCTACGAGCTGGGCCACGGCAAGACGGGCGTCAGGGCAAGCGCGGCCTGGACCGCGATTCCGGGTGCGGGCGCGACCACGACGACCCACACGGTGACGGGCCTGGAGAACGGCAGCGAATACAGCTTCCGGCTGCGCGCGGTGAACCCTGCGGGCGATGGCGCCGGGACGAGCTGGGCGACGGCGACGCCGCTGGCGCCGACGGTGCCCGGCGTGACGGTCTCGACCGCCGCGCTGCGGGTGGCTGAGGGCGGCTCCGGCAGCTACACGGTGAGGCTGGACACGGCGCCGTCGGGCGACGTGACGATAACGGTGGGCGGCGCGTCGGGCGACGTGACGGTGGCGAATGCGACGCTGACCTTCACCACGGCCAACTGGACCGTCCCGCAGACGGTGACGGTGAACGCGGGCACGGACACGGACACGACCGACGACACGGCGACGCTGACGCACGGCGCGTCTGGCGGCGGTTACGGCTCGGTGAGCATCGCCGATGTGGTGGTGAGCGTGGTGGACAGCGGCGTGGTGCCGGCGAAGCCGACCGGTCTTGCCGGCGCGGCGAGCGCCGGTTCGGTGACGCTGACCTGGACCGACCTGGCGAACCCCACGGTCACGAAGTGGCAATACCGGCAGAAGGCCGGCAGCGGCGACTGGGGCGATTGGGAGGACATTGCCGGTTCCGGAGCGGGCACCACCAGCCACATCGTGAGCGGGCTGGCCGGCGGCACGTACCAGTTCGAGGTGCGCGCGGTGAATGCGGCCGGGCCCGGCGCCGGCCCGGATGCGCCGGCGCGGGTGACGGTGGCGGCGGCTTCCGGCGGCGGAGGCGGCGGCGGCACGACCCCCGCCGGAAGCGTGACGGTGACGCCGACCGCGCTGAGGGTGTCGGAGGGCAGCAGCGCCGCCTACACGGTGGTGCTGGACGCGGAACCCTCGGGCGATGTCACGGTGACGGTGGGCGGCGCGTCGGGCGACGTGACGGTGGAACCGGCCAGCCTGACCTTCACGACCGCCAACTGGGACACGGCGCAGACGGTAACGGTGCGCGCGGCCCGTGACGAGGACACGACCGACGACACGGCGACGCTGACCCATGGTGCGAGCGGCGGCGGCTACGGTTCGGTGACCATCGATTCGGTGGCGGTGACGGTGACCGACACGACGCTGTTGCCGGTGCTGACCCTGGCGCAGGATCCTGCGGCGGTGACCGAGGGGCAGGATATCCGCCTCGCGGTGACCGCCGACCGGGCGCTGACGGGCAGCCTGACGGTCAGCCTGACGCTGTCGGCGCGCAACGCAAGCGGCTTCGATGCCGGTGACGTTCCGGGCGGTCTGGGGCCGCGCTCGTTCGATGCGGTGTTCGGCTCTGCGGCGCGCACCACGGGGGTGGTGACGATCCCGACGGCGGCGGATGCGGATGCGGAAGGCGCGGAGGCCTACCGCATCACGCTGAACGACGGTGCGGACTACGCGGTGGGGAGCGACGCGACGGCTGCGGGCGTGCTGCGCGACCGGGCGCCGGGGTCCGTGTCACGGGCGAACCGGGTGAATGCGGCGGTGCTGCCGCATGTGGCGGCGGCGGCGATGTCGCAGACGCTGGGGGCGGTGACGGGGCGCATCGAGGCGGCCGGCAGGCCGGGCAGTTCGCTGCGGTTCGGCGCCCTGCCGTCGCCGCCGGTGGAGGACGAGTGGGCGCCGCCGCGCCCGGAGGAGCCGACCCTGAGCGAGATGCTGGACGGGGCGTCCTTCACGCTGGCGGCGGGCGCCGGGGAGGCGTCCGCGCTGCCGTTGGCGGTGTGGGGCCGGGGCGAGTGGCTGTCGCTGTCGGGTTCGGAGAAGGATGTCACCTGGGACGGCGGCCTGTGGTCGGCGCAGCTGGGGGCGGACCTGCGGGTGCGCCCGGACCTGCTGGCCGGGGCGGCGCTCTCCCATGCGCGGGGCGAGCTGGACACGCAGACGGGCGGGGTGAAGGGCGTGCACGAGACCACGATCACGTCGGTGCACCCCTATGCGGCGTGGCTGGCGCCGGACGGCTCGACCCTGTGGGCGAGCCTCGGCTACGGGACCGGCGAGGTGCGGATCACCGAGGAGGGCGCGCCGGCGCGCAGCGCCGGGCTGACGCATTGGAGCGTGTCTGCGGGCGGGCGCAGCGTCCTGGCCGAGGATGCAGAGCTGATCGAGGGCGGGATGACGCGCCTTGCGGTGAAGGGCGAGGGTTCGGCGGCGCGTCTGCGCACGGAGGCCGATGACGGTCTGGCGGGGCTGACGGCGAGGACGACGCGGCTGCGGCTGCTGCTGGAGGGCTCGTACGAGCACGCGCTGGCGGGCGGTGCGACGCTGACGCCGGCGCTGGAGGCGGGGGTGCGCCATGACGGCGGCGGCGTTGGCGAAGGGGCGGGCCTCGAGGCCGGAGCGGGCGTGACCTGGCGGGACCCGGCGGCGGGTCTGACGGCGGAGCTGCGCACGCGGCTCCTGGCGGCGCATGAGGCGGACCGCGACGAATGGGGGGTGAGCGCGCTGGTGCGCCTCGATCCCGGGGCCGACGGGCGCGGGACGTTCCTCGCCTTCGGCCCCGCGCACGGGCGCACGGAGAGCGGCCTCGGGCAGCTGTTCGACCTGCCCGCGGCCGCATCCGGCACGGCGCCGGAAGGGGCAGAGAGCCGTCTGGAGGCGGAGGTGGGCCACGGCTTCGGCCTGCCCGGTCCGGGGCCGCTGGCGGTGCTCACCCCCTGGGCGGGCTTGAGCCTGGCGGAGGGGCGCACCCTGCGGCTCGGCGCGCGCTACCGCCTCGGCGCGGGGCTGTCTCTCGGCGTCGAGGGCGCGCACCGGCCGGGCCCCGAAGACAGCCTCATGCTGCGCGGCGCGCTCCGCTGGTAGGAAAACGCCCGGCGTGTCCTGCCGATAGCGGCGCGGCGCTTCATCCGGGCGAACCTGTCGCAAGCATCGGTGGCGGCGCCATTCGCTCATGAAGGACCGGTCGCGTCGCGCGTGGAGATCGTCATGCGCAAGCGTTTCGCCAGACCCGTGGAGCAAGCTCCGGAACAAACCCCGCAAGGACATCTGGCCCCTCGGAAGGGATTGGCGGCGCGATAGAATCCAAGCAACCGTGCTGACGTGAGCATGGCCTTTTTCACGGTCTGGCGGAACGCTTGCCGTCATGCCCTTCGGGCGATGGACCGGTATCCGTTCGGGTTCCGGGGGATGAGGATTGGGTTATCCGCTTGTCGGCATTTTCACACCGGCCCGACGGTTGTACTTCTACCGATTGAGGGTGCGTTGCCAGTCTTT
Source organism: Alphaproteobacteria bacterium (assembly GCA_964291215.2). GTDB lineage: Bacteria > Pseudomonadota > Alphaproteobacteria > MPNO01 > UBA830 > JAJEBT01. The sequence continues at coordinate 780,163 of OZ219790.1, forward strand.
TCGCAGTGTGCGGAGCCAGATGTCCTTTTTCGGCTGGTCTCGTTTGTTGTGCCTGTCGTAGCGTCCCCGGCCCTGGGTGGTCCCGACGCGGGTCCAGCCCGATGCGCGGTATACGGCACCGGTGTAGCGGGGCGTTTCGACGAAGGTCTCGATCAGCACCGGCGTGATGTTGTAGCGCCCGGTCCAGTCGATGGGCAGGCGGCGGCGCACGATGGCGAGGATGTGCGAGCCGAGTTTGGGGATCTCGATCCAGGGCAGGATCAGGAAGCGCGGGTTGTCGACGACGAGAGGAAGGTTCTTTTCGCGCAGCTCGGGCGTCCATCCGATGAAGCGGTCGCGCGGAGCGAGCTTCCATGCGGCGGTGGAGAAACCGAGCATGGCGACGGGCCAGCCGTTGCGGTCGTGGACGGCGTAGCGCATCTGGGCGCCGACCAGTGTCTTGTGTCCGAGATAGTGGTAGCGGGCGATGAACTCGTTCCAGAGCCTGCCTTCGCGGGTGCTGTGCACGACGGTGCGGAAGTCGAGCGGGCGGACCTCGTCGAGGGTCGTGGGCGCCGGGAACAACGGCGGTTCGGTGTCGGGTCCGAAGACGATGGGCTTGGGCGGTCCTCGCCGCCCTTTGGGGGTAGGCAGCTCGATGAGCCCGTCCTTGTGCATGGCGAGCATGGCGACACGGGCCATCATGTCCTTCAGTCCGCCGTCGGGCTTGAGCCAGCCGATGCGCCGGCAGAACTCGATCGACAGGGCGCGGCGGGAGAGCGGGGCGGGATCGGCGATCAGGGCGCGCAGCAGCGCCATTTCATCTTCGGTGAAGTCGCGCCCGTAATAGCGGCACTCGACCGCGCCGGTCATCCCGCCGCCGCGAGTTCGCGCCGGCGCGCCTCGCTCATTGACCACGGCAGCCAGGGCGAGAGGTCTTCCGGCGGCTCGCCGCCGTTCTCCGCGCACGCGGTCAGCCATTTACCGAGCCAGCGCCGGATGTCGATACCGTTGATTGCCAGCGTGCCGGCCACCAAGTACATCGTCGCCGTGAACCCGGCGCCTTTCTCGCTGTCGGAGCCGAACGAGAGCCGTCGCCCGATGACCGCGAAGCTCAGGGAGAGTTCGCCGCGGTTGTTGTCCATGGGCACGAACGGCTTGTCGACGAAGACGCACAGCTCCTCGCGGTGCTTGAGGAGCGAGCGCAGCGGCCTGGCCCTGCGCGCCCTGTCCGTCAGCCCGGCCAGTTCCGCTTCGGCGGCCGCGAACAGCTCGTCGACCGCCTTCTTCAGCCTGGCGTGCGCGACATCGAACGCCGGCGTTCGAGAGGGTGAGCGGGGTCGTAATGCTCCAGCCGCGCCTCGTTGAGCCGGTAGATCTCCGCGATCCGCTCGATCCATCTCTGGCACCAGCGCCTGAGCCGCACCCGCCCGGCCGCGCCGTCGATGAACGAGCGCCTTTGGTGCGCCCAGCACCATTGCAGGATCGCCTTGCCGGCGAGTTTGCGGGCCAGCTTTCTGTAGGCGCTGAACCGGTCGCAGACCAGAACCACGATGCCCTGTGTCGAACCGAACAGCTTCATCGCGACCTCGGCGCTGCGCGAGGGATCGATGTGGTAATAGACCGCGTCCGGGCTCACCGAGGTCCACAGCCAGGCGCGGCTCGACCGGCCTTTCTCGCGCCAGGCCCGAACGCGCCAGGATGTTTCGTCGGCATGGCGCAGGGCCGCGGTGTTCTGGTGCGCAAGGATCGCCTCGGCCAGCGGCTCGAACAGCGGCACGAAGCGCTTGATGCTGCAGGGTACCCGGCGAGATCGTCAGCCCCATGTCGGCCAGCCAGGCCGCGACCCGATGCAGCGGCCGGCAACAGACGAACCGTTCGTAGAGCATGCACGTCCAGACGCTGATCCCGCAAGGCGTGGTCTCGAACAGTCGCACCGCCGGCGGCGCGGTCACCTCCCGCGGCGCGGAGGCGCAGTCGCAAGCCCGGCGCCAGCGCGACCGGACGATGGTGCGCTCGCAGGCCTCGACATTGATCTCGAAGAGGGTGGTGCGCCGCTCGCCGTTGGCGACATGGGGCTTGCCGCAACGCGGGCAGATCCGCGCATCTTCCGGCGGGTCGCGCGTCTCCTTCTTCTTCCTGAGCCCGGGGCGCCGGGTGCGGCCGTGCCCGGCGGCGCCGCGCTGCTGGCCGCGCTCGCGCCCGGCTTCTTCTGCCGCTCGCTCCTGCTGCCGTAGAGCGCCTTCGACAGGACGCTGCGGGTCGAGCGCAGCTTGTCGAGGTCGCCTTCCAGCTTCTCGACCCGCGCGGCGTTCTCGCCCTTCAGATCCCGCACCTCGGCGCGCAGCCCGGCATTCTTCTCCCGCAGCGACGCGATCAGCTCCGTGGCCCGCACGACCGCAGCCGGTCGTTGCGCGCGCGCAGCCACGCGATCGGGCCCTCCCGGGCCTCCACCAGCCGCCTGGCCGCCGCGAGATGCCGGTCGAACCGCCCGCGCAGAGATTCGGCCACACGCTCGCCCTCGCGGTGCACCTTCACGAGCCGCGAGCGCTCCCGGTCGATGTCCTGCTTCAACCAGTTGATCTCGTCCCGGTGGCGCGCCTCGACCCGCTCCCGGTGCTCGTGAGACCGGCGCAACGAGAGGTAAAGACCGGCGATCTCGTCGTCCTGATACTCGACCCTGCGCTCCAACGCCTTCATGGCCCGCGACGCGGTCCTGGTTACGGCCAACTTGAGCTTGAACCGGCAAGTCTCAAGCTGCCTCTCCAGCGAACGCACGCGCGTACAGGCGTCCCTCTCCGACCAGCGCAGTTCCTCGCGGCGCAACTCCGCCACGCGTGCGCGACCCCGTTCCTCCTCGATCCGCGCCTCTGCCTCTTCAAGCACAGACGCCCAGTCGAGCGGCTCGCACGCCGGCATCACCATGGGAGGCGACCACAAGGTGTCGCCCCCCTCGGCCGGCGTCAGGTCGGTGCAGAAATCCGCGCCGAAAACCGCCATGCGAGAGACCCTAGCGCATGCGCGAAGTAGTTACCAGTCAGAAAATCCGTGGCGGCATACGATCCCCCGGAACCCGAACGGATACGAACGGATACATGGACCGTTTGTCGGCATGCGCGAGCCGGCAACGCCTCGTTTCGGATCGATCCGGTCTCGGGCCGCTATCTGGAAACAGGATTGATTTGCCGGAGGCCAGAAAAAACCAGTAAAATTAAGTCTGTATAGAAGGTTCAAAATATCCCGTCTCATTGGGGGCAAGCACGAGACGGGCGGGGTGAACGCGAAGACCGGCGCGGTGTGGAAGAAGGTGAAGTCGTGGTTCGGCTACGGGCTGCACCTGATCGCCGACACGGACCACGAGGTTCCTGTGGCCTTCGAGGTGACGCGGGCGTCGGCATCGGAACCCGGGGCGCTGTCCGGGATGCTGGAGGAGTTGTTCGCCGAGGCGCCGGAGATGGCCGGTCGCTGCGCCGATTTCAGCGCCGACCGCGGTCTCGACAACGCCCGCCTGAAGGCGCGGTTGTGGGACAGGTGGCATATCCGCCCGCTGATCGACACGCGCCTGATGTGGCGGGTCGAGAAGAAGGAGCCGGGCCATGACCCGGCCGATCACGCGACCGCTGTTCCCCGGGCGCGCCGATGTCATCGTTCATGACGAACGCGGCCGGGTGTCCTGCGTGTGCCCGCAGACCGGCGAGGTCCGCACCATGGCCTTCCAGGGGGGTTCGAGGCCGGGCGCGGCGTCTGCGGCACGCTCAAATACCGCTGCCCCGCAGCCGCCTTCGGCTTCGAGTGCAAGGGACGCCGGGCCTGCCATCGGGCGGGTGGGGTGAAGTCCGGCGAATACGGCCGCATCCTGCGCGTCGATCTCGACAGCCATGACCGGCGCCTCTTCACGCCCACGCCCTGGGGCAGCCCGTCATGGCGGCGCGGATACAACCGACGCACCGCCATGGAGCGGATCAACGCCCGCCTCGACCGCAGCTTCAACTTCGAGACCCACTACATCCGCGGTCGCGCCAGGATGAAGACACGCCTCGGCCTGGCCCTGGCGGTCATGATGGCCATGGCGCTTGCACAGGCCCGCGCCGGACGCGTCGCACGCATGCGCTCCCGGGGCGGCCCGGCGCCATACCTCGATACCGGCTGACCCCTCAGCCGGCTGCCGACAACGCTGATCCAACCCGCCGGACCCCGGCATACGGACAAACGCGACCGAAGGCCGGCGATGCTGCCGGGCTGGGCCGCTCAAGCTCGAAAAGCAACCGCGGCGACCGCCTCGAACGCCGGAACAAACAACATCAACACCCGGACCCAACGTCCCATCCGACCGGAAAAACCCCACAGCGCAAATTTCTCAACGATTAGCCTCTCTTGGCGGAGATTACCTCTTGCAGTAGAATGCCTCGGCTCAGGGGGCGAGCTGCGGAGGGAGGCTCTGCTATAGGTTCCAATCAACGACCGTTGGTATTAGAGGTTCCGCGCCATCTCAGCGGCGGGTGTATCCCTCGATTGCATCGGCTTGGAAGAACAGAGGGACTTCGCCGCCCTCCGGCGGGCGGTCTCGGGCTACTGAGCGGGTAACCGATTGTGGACAAGCGACTGCCTATGAAGAGCAGGAGGACAGCCAATTCCCAACCGACCGCCCGAGATATCCAAGCGCTGGTCGCATACCTGCCGAAACTCTACCGCCACGGTTTAAAACCAATCACGCAGTGGCTTACCGAAACCGAAGACGGTGCGCTGATGCTGCCTTGGCCGGTATACGACGAAACGGTAGTGCGCTTTATCGACCTGATCAAGAGCCAGGGCTGCTGGTTGTGCGACTACGATCCAGAAGAGACCCAAAGAATGCTTATGGACAAAGCGGGTGTCGGGAACGCAACGATCCCGGAAATCCGGCGGATGCTGACGTTGGTCGTACGCGGCGAGCGTTTCTGTTCCGGCTGGTGGTCATCCATGATCGAAGACGACCATGTCCGCAGGCTGCTTCAGCGTCTCGCCGAAATCGAACGCGCAGGGATGATGGAAAACTACGAAGGGCGGTGCCTATAGCTTGAAATTTCGCTCGCGTATCGGGGTGCAGGCATTGTCCTCGATTCCCTGATACGCGCGGAAGGTGGTGTGGATTGAGGCTGGCGATGGGGATTTTCGTGCCCAGCGATGGCGTCGTCGGAGCGTCGAGAGGTCGGATGATGTGCGTTCGCCTGTCAGCGCCGGCTGGACGGCGCGTTTGGCGGTTCGGCGGACGAGCGGTCTGCCCCGGGCCTGCCGGTTTCGAGCGGGGACGGAGCGGGGTGCGCCGGGGCCTGCCTATTCGAGCTGGACGGCGGCGTGGCAGAGCCAGTCGAGCCGGAAGTTGTTGCGCGCGAAGTCGAGCCGCCGGCCGCTGCGCATCAGCCTTCCCACGACCCTCACCGGATAGCGGATCAGGGGCCGCAGGCCATGGCGCCGGGCGCGGGCCGGCAACAACTGGTATTGGACCGTGCGCAGCAGCATCTGCGCGATCTGGCCGCAGATGTGGAAGGCCTGATTGGCGCGGAACCTCCGGCACGGCGGGTGATGCAGGTCGAGGTCGATCAGCGGCCCCTTGAAGGCGTTCTCCTGGCCCTGCTTCCCGCGGTGGCGGCGCACCAGCTCGTCGAGCGGAAGGTCGTCGCGCGAGACCGGGATCACGGTGTAGACGGGAAGCAGCAGGGTCTGGCCCCGCTCGCGGCGGATCACCACGCAGCTCTGTTCCTCCCGGCCCGCCGGGCGGTAGCGCACCAGCGTCGCGTCCTCGCCGAACCCGATGTCGGTCCATCCGTCTTCGGGCAGGCCTTCGATCACATCCAGCACCGGCGCCCGCTTGCGCGCGTGGGTCAAGCTGATCGAGTAGTCCCGGCCCCGCTCGCGGCACCAGGCGATGAGTTCGCCCCGGTAGCAGGCGTTGTCCGCGCGCAGCCACACCGGCGTGTCCTCGGGCAGGCACGGTACCACGTCGCTGTCGAGCTGCCCGCGCCAGCCCCCGGCCACGTCGCCGCCGCCCGGATGCAGCCGCCCGCTCACCCACAGCGAGCCGATGAACACCCCGTGCAGCCAGTACTGGCGCGTGCCGTCGTAGCCACGCCGCGCTTCCTCGAACAGCTTCCCGTCGACCTCGATCGCGGCGCCGTCGACGAACACCGGGACGTAGCCGCGTACCGCCGCTTCGTGTTCCACCACGGCGGCGCCACCCGTGCCGCCAGCCCGCGCGCCACCGCCAGCAGCGTCTCGACCTGCGCCTCGTCGATGCGCGCGCCAGATACTCGCCAGGACGCCGGCCCGAGGGCACCCGGCCAAGACCCGGCAGCCGTTGCCCGACCCGGTTCTCGCGCAGCGCGTCCGGATCCGGCAACGCCCCGTTGCCAGCCGCCAGCGAGGCGATCAGGCTCCACAGCGTCTCCGCATCGCTCGCGCCCCGCGCCCGCTGCTTGACGGAAACCGCCGACAGCGCCCGCGGCAGGTCCGGACGCGCCGCCATCCGGCCCGGCGCCGACCAGCCCCCGAAGCCGGTCAGCCGCGCGTCGGTGAAGTCCATCCCGACTCGGGGCGGCCGGGGAATTACCGTGTCCATCGCGCACCTGCGAGGTGATCTCATCTACAAAGGCAATATTGCCGATTTCGCCCGCAGCGTGCGCTCTTTTTTGGAGCCGGTGCCAGCCTTGTCGCGCGGGTTGTAAACACGGTCGGCGAGCGCCTTGACATCCGCCGCCTTCGAGCCATTTCCTCCTCAGTCCCGGCGCCCCTTGCCGGACCCGGAATATGGCCTTTGAAGCCGCTGGCGACAAGATTCGATCCCTGCCAGGCCGAAGCTGATCGCGACGCTGCGCGCAGCGAAGGCGACGATCATGCGGCCCGGACCCATGACCCGACATGCGCAGCAGCTCCATCGCTTCCTCGCGGGATATCTCCCCTCCCGCGAAGGCTTCGACGATCTGCGCTGTCCCTGTCATGTGCAGTTCTCCATGTGTGGAGGGCCCGCCGGGACTCGAACCCGGAACCTGCGGGTTTTCTTCCGGGCGCCCTGCTCGATGGCCCGAATGAGCGGCGTGCGCCGTTCGGCATCCGTCTCGTTCACATCGTTTCCGCGGCAATCCAGGCGCAGATAACGTCGGGCGTGGCGGTCGCGAAATCGGGTTGCATGCCCTGGACACCTTCTGTGCCGCCGGTTCGGGCAGACCGCGACCGGCGGTTTCGGCCAGCAGCGCCGCGGCCTCCTTGTGGCCGTCCGCCCGGGCCAGGTCGCCCGGCGTGTTCCCGAACCCGTTCCGGGCTTCGGGGTCGGCGCCGGCGTCGAGCAGGACGCGGACATGGCCTGCCGTGCCCTCCGCGGCCGCGATGTGAAGCGCGGTTGTCTGCTGGCCGTCGGCGGCATTGGGGTCCGTCCCGGCGGCGATGAGCGCCACCGCGACGTCGGGGTTGCCGTTGCCGGCGGCGCAATGCAGAGGGGTCGTGCCGTACCGGTCGGCCCCGTTGCATGGGGCGCCGGCCTCCAGGAGAAACGCCACGATATCTGTCCGGTCGTGGGCGGCCGCTTCATGCAGCGGCGTCCGGCCGGTCCTGTCGCCGGCCGCCGGGGCGGCCCCGGCCTCAAGGAGACTTCTCACGCATTCGAGGTCCGCTCTCCAGCCGGATGCCATATGCAGGGCCCCGCGGCCCGTCCCGGCGACGGCGGCCGCGTCGGCCCCGGCATCGAGCAGGAGCCGGATGGCGGCAGGACTGGAGGCGGTGCTGGCGAAGAGCAGCGGCGTCATGCGGCCGAGGTTGCGCGCGTGGATATCGGCCCCGGCCTCCAGCAGCACCTCCATCGCAGGGACATTCCCGCCGGCGGCCGCCAGATGCAGGGGCGTGGCCCCCGTGATGTTCCGGGCCCGCACAGAGCCGCCACGGGCCAGCCAGTCGCGCAAGGCGTCACGCGAGGCCGTGCCGAACGCCAGCCAGCCGGGTTCGCCGTCGCCGCGGGCCTTCTGGGCATGAGCGCAGGCAAGGGTTGCAACGCGGTCCGCCAGACTGGATACCTCTTCGAAGGCCCGCTCGGGCGTATCGTCCCACTCAATAAGGGCGTTCAGCCAGCCTTCCGGGCCGCCGGCATGGTCCAGGCCGACCTCGGTGCAATAGATCTCGCAGAGCCTGTCGGCGAACACCCCGCTGTCCCATGGGTCGATGCCGAGCGTCTTCGTGCATTGCCTCCGGAGGGCCCCCGCCAGGGTCCAGGATACGGGCTCGCCCGCTTCCGGGCCGGGCGGGTCGTCGATCGAGAAGATATCGAGCGCTTCTCCCCTGGCGTTGCGTGCCCAGGCGCGCCGGGTCCAGCAGTCCGGTCCCGCGAACATGGCCGCGACGGCTGCCGCGATCTCCGCTTGGACATCCGGTCGGTGGAGCAGTTCCGCGGGGGTCGGGGGCATGGAAGATGTCCTCGTGCTCAAGCAATCGGGTCCGCTTCCCCGAGCATAGTTGGCATTCATGAAAACTCGATGCGCTGCCAGTCTGCGTCCGCCTCGGCAACGCGCGCCTCGACGTCCTCCGGCGTCTCGAGCAGATATCGTCGTTCGCCGTCCCGGTCGGCCCCGCGAACATCGGCGCCATCGAAGTTGGAGCCTGAGTAGAAGCCTCCCCTTACGATGGCCCGACGCAGGTCCGCCTTGCTGAAACCGGCCTCGATCAGGTCCGCATGACTCAGGTCCGCGTCCTGCATGTCGGCCCCGGCGAAGGAGCACCCGTAGGCGCGCTCCTCGTCCTTCGGGTTCTCGGCGTTGCTGGCTTCGGCCAGGTGCACGCCGGACATGCGGGCTCCCGAAAAATCCGCGTTCCAGAGGAGTGTCGAGTCCATGACGGCCTTTTCGAGATTGGCCTGCATGAACATGGCTTCGCGGAGGTCGCTGCCGGATAGCGCGGCGCCGCCCAGGTAGGCTTCCCGGCAGTCCGCGCCGGTCCAGTACGATCGCTCGGCCTTCCAGGAAGACAGCTCGGCGCCAGCCAGGTTCGCCTTTTCCAGCAGAACCCGGGTCGCGACCGTCGCGGCCATCCGGGCCCCGCGCAGGTCCGCGAAACGCATCATCCTAAATCCGGCAGTTGAGTATGGCGGGGCCTTGCCGAATCCCTTGTAGTCTTCGGGTATGAGCGGCTTTTCAGGGTCCGAAGAGGCTCACCCTGTGGGTGACTGTCCTGGCGCTGTGCGGGATGTCGCCCGAGCGTCGGTGAAGGTGGACACCTTCGGCGGCGCGGTTCATGTGGAATGGGACCCTGATGCGGCGGTGACGCCGCTGGGCCATCTGGCGTTTTTCGCGGAGTATCTGAAGGTGAGCGGTCGCTTTGACGCTTTGGTTGCGGACTGCCCGCTGCGGTACACGAGCCCGAACGCGCCGTCGAAGCGGGATGTCCTGGGGACGGTTCTTCTGTCGGTTCTGGCGGGGCAATCGCGGTATGCGCACATCACGTCGCTGCGCGGCGACGGAGTGAACCCTGCGCTGCTGGGTATGGACAAGGTTGCGAGCGAGGATTCGGTGCGGCGCGGTCTGGAGCGGATCGGTGCGGAGGCCGGCACATCGTGGCTTCAGGGCCATCTGGACGAGGTGGTCCGTCCGCTGCTGAGGGAGCCGTGGGTTCTGGACTGCGACACGACGATCAAGCCGCTTTACGGTCGTCAGGAGGGAGCGGTTGTGAGCTACAACCCGAAGAAGCCGGGCCGCCCCTCGCATGCCTGCCATGCGTTCCTGATGGCGGGCACGCGGCTTGTTCTGGATGTCGAGGTGGCGCCGGGCAACCATCACCATTCGAGGCGCGCGGCGCCGTCCTTGTGGGCGTTGCTCGACCGTCTTGGGCGGGATCGCTGGCCGCGTCTGGTGCGGGGCGACAAGGACTGGGGCAGCGAGGCCAACATGGCGTCGTGCGAGGCTGCGGGTCTGGACTATCTGTTCAAGCTGCGCCTGACGAAGGGGGCGCGCCGGCTTGCCGAGCGTCTGATGGCGCGGGACGGCTGGGAGGATGCGGGCCAGGGCTGGTCGGGGATCAGGGCCGATCTGCGTCTGCAGGGCTGGAGCCGGACGCGCCGGGTTGTGGTGCTGCGCCGGCGGCTTCCTGCGACGCTGGCGCTGACGCGTGGCGACAAGGCCCAGGGCGAGCTGTTCTGGACCGAGGCGCAGCCCGGCACCGGGGTGTGGGAGTTCGCGGTGCTGGCGACCTCGCTGGACCTGGAGATACGCTCGCTGGCCCAGCTCTACCGCGACCGGGCGGACGCGGAGAACGGCTTCGACGAGTTGAAGAACCAGTGGGGCGGCTTCACCACGCGCGACCTGACGCGCTGCCGGCACATGGCCCGGCTGGTCGCGCTCATCTACAACTGGTGGAGCCTGTTCGTGCGCCTCGCCGACCCCGACCATCACCGCGAGGCGATCACCAGCCGGCCGCTGCTCCTGCACGGGGTTGCCCGCCAGACCCACCACGCCGGCCAGACCCGGCTGACGGTGACCTCCCATCACGGGCGTCGCAAGACGGTGATGGCGGCGCTGCGCCGGATCGCCGGCTTCTTCCGGTCGCTGACGCAAACTGCGGAGCAGTTGAGCGCCGGGGACCGCTGGCGCCGCATCCTCGCCGAGGCGCTCAGGAAATACCTCCATGGCCGCGAACCGGGGCGTCAACCCTGGCTGCCGCCACCCAGGGCCGCGCCGACAGGCTGAAATCCACGCCCAACCGACCGTTCACACTACCCCGAGACACCGATCAAGCCCGTCAAATGCCGGATTTAGGGTAATACCAACGGCGCTGGTTCAGAACCCATGGGCCCATTTTCGGGTTCCGATGGAGGCGATGCGTTCTGGTTGTGAGACGAGATTGTTCCAGGCTTGGCAGCAGTGATCGAGTATGTCGTCGTAGTTCTGGAAGACGCGGTTCGAGAGCCAGTTGTCGCGCATGAACTGCCAGACATTCTCGACAGGATTGAGCTCGGGGGACCGGGGCGGGAGCGGCATGAGGGTTATGTTGTCGGGCACTTGGAGGGTCGAGGAGGTGTGCCATCCGGCCCGGTCGAGCATGACGAGGGCATGGGCTCCGGGTTCGACGGTGAGGGCGATCTCGGCGAGGTGGGCGTTGAGTGCCTCCGTGTTGGCGTGGGGCATGACGAGGCCGGCGGCCTTGCCCTTATGCGGGCATATGGCGCCGAAGATGTAGGCCGATATCGTTCTCTGGTCCTTGGGCGCTGACGGTCGGGTGCCGCGTTTCGCCCATCGCCGGGTGATCTTGTTCTTCTGCCCGACGCGCGCCTCGTCCTGCCACCAGACTTCGACCTCGACGCCGTCACCGAGTGCAGCGCGGATTTCCCTCAGGCGGTCGGGGAAGTTTTTTTGAACGCCGCCAGCGCAGCTTCGTCCTGGGCATAGTGGCGCGGGCGCGCAGAGAGCTTGGCGTAGCCCATGCGACGCAACTCCTGTCCGACCGTCGTCACCCCCAGCGACACGCCGAACTGCTTGCTGAGCCATGCCGCCAAGTCGCAGCGCCGCCACCGCACCACGCCGTGGATCGCCGGGTCCGGACCACTCTCCACTACCGCCGCCAGTGCCGCGCGCTGTTCCTCGCTCAGTTTGTAAGCCGGACCCGGAGCCTTGCGGTTCACCAGGCCCGCCGGACCCTCCGCGTTGAAGCGCAGCACCCAGTCCCGAATGATCTGCAGTCCCACACCCGCTAACCGCGCCGCGTCCGAACGACGATGACCGTCGTAGATCAGCGCCAGCGCCAGAAGACGACGGCTCTGTCCCCCGTCCCGGCTCCGCTTCGCAAGACCACGCAAGCCAGTCGCATCGAAATCCCCCCGCAACGGGATCGCCGCTCCCATCACAAACCTCCAATTCAACCCGCCCACCTTGAATCAGAAACCGAACCGCAAGGGAATCCTCTTCATGAGTCAAAAACCAGCACCGCTGGTATCAAATGCCGGATTTAGGCTAAAAGTGCGCCAAGCTCCGGCGCGGCCGGTACCGATGGAGTGATCCCGGACACCGTATCGATGGATTTCGAGCTGATTGCGATCACCCTCGGGGATGTGGCCTGGATTGCCATGGCATTCGCCTTGGGCTTGCTGTCCAGAGCCGTCGGCCTGCCGCCCCTGGTCGGCTTTCTTGCCGCAGGTTTCGCGCTCAACTTCTGCGGCTTCACCGGCGGGGAAATGCTTCGGAAGCTGTCGGACCTCGGCATTACCCTGTTGCTGTTTGTTGTTGGCCTCAAAATCAATCTTCGAACCATTGCGCGACCGCAGGTATGGGCTGTCGCCGGATTGCACATGGCGATCGTCGTTCTCCTTTTCGGGACGGCGATCTACACCTTGGCCTTTCCGGTAACGCCTTTGCTCTCCGGTCTCGACGCATACCGTTCGTTGCTGATTGCCCTTGCATTGAGCTTTTCGAGCACCGTCTTCGTTGTGAAGGTGCTGGAAGACAAGGGGCAGACGGCGGCGCTGCACGGTCGGATCGCGATCGGCATCCTCCTCGTGCAGGATCTGGTCGCTGTCGCCTTTCTCGCGGTGGCAACGGGCAAATGGCCGACATATTGGGCGCTTCTGGTCCTGCTGGTCTTCCCGCTGCGCCCCTTCCTGGCATTCCTGCTGCGACACGCCAGCCACGGCGAACTTCTGGTTCTCTACGGCATCCTTCTGGCGTTGGGCGGCGCGCAACTTTTCGAGTTGGCAGGACTCAAGGGAGATCTGGGCGCCCTCGTGCTGGGAGCTCTGGTCGCAAGCCACACCAAGGCCGATGAGCTGGCGAAATCCATGCTCGGCTTCAAGGACTTTTTCCTGCTCGCCTTCTTCCTGTCCATCGGACTGTCCGGACAGGTGACCATGGAGACGGTATTGATCGGGGCAGCTGTTGCACCGTTCGCGTTTCTCAAGTCGGCCCTTTTCCTCGGCCTCCTTTCGGCGTTCGGGTTACGAGCCCGAACCTCGCTGCTTGCCTCGCTGAACCTCGGCAATTTCAGCGAGTTTGGGCTGATCGTCGCGGCCGTCGGCGTCTCGAACGGGTGGATCGAGGAGGCCTGGCTGATCGTCATCGCGATTGCCCTGTCTTTGTCCTGCATGGCCTCCGCAGGCATCAATGTCGCTGCCGACCGGATCTTCACCCGATACCGGACGGTGTGGAAGCGCATGCAGCGATCCGAACCCGTTGCCGAAGACCGGCCGCTCGATATCAGCATGGCGAGCGTCGCCGTCATCGGCATGGGCCGCATCGGCACCGGAGCTTACGACAGCATGCGCGAGCGGCACGGCGGCTCCGTGGTCGGTGTGGATGTCGATCCGGAAACGGTGCAGCAGCACCAGGCGGCAGGGCGTGAGGTATTGCTGGGCGACGCTGGCGATCCTGACTTCTGGGACCGGGTTCAAGCCGCGCAAGCCCTCCGGCTTGTGATGCTCGCCTTGCCGAATCTCACCGTCAGCCTCGCGGTAATCGACCGGCTCAAGGCTGCTTCATTCCGCGGTTCGGTCGCAGCCGTTGCCAGATACCGGGATGAAGCCGGACCTCTGAAACAAGCCGGCGTATCAACGGTCTTCAGCGTCTACGCCGGGGCCGGCTCAGGCTTCGCCGCACATGTAATGAACCTGAATCCGGCAGTCGAGGATGGCGGGACCTTGGCGAATCCCTTGTAGTCTGCGGGTATGAGCGGCGTTTCAGGGGCCGAAGAGGCTCATCCTGTGGGCGATTGTCCCGGCGCTGTGCGGGATGGCGCCCGAGCGTCGGTTCGGTTCCGGGCAGGCCGCCGGAAGCGCGATCCGGCGGCCGTTACGACGCCGGATCTGTCCCGCCCGGGTGCCGGCGGGCGTTGCGGACAGTCCCCGGCGGGAGACGCAATCCATTGAAATTACGATGTTTCAGGGACTCTTGCGGAGGCCGGACAACCCGGATCGGGATTCCCACGGAATTTCCGAACGCCTCTGCCGGTGCCGAACGTGCTTTCAACGCCTATCGCATGAAAGGCGATCCCGTCGGGCCGGTAGTGTTGCGTGAACATTCCCGCGAGCTCGCCGAGCGTACTGTCCGGAATCGGTTTGGTGATTAGCGCGCTGCCGTGTGTGTGACGTGATTCGTTGGCCTGGTAACGATCCGGTGGGGTTGAAAACCCGCTGTTCGGCAGTTCCGGCTGTGACCGCGTTCGCAGGAACCGGCGCGTGGCGGAGGGCGCACCCGACCCGTTCCGGGCGGCAATCGGGGTGTTGCCGACGCCGAAGACACGAATGAAGTGGACAGGAACGGAGACGCTGCGATCCGGATGCCGGGCGACAAGGCGGGATCGGCGGGACCGAGCAGCGCCGCGGTGCGGAGACTCACCCGGTGTCATGGTCCGCGTGAGCGGACGGAGCGGTGAGAACGCCATCGGCAGGCCGCTCCGCGTCGGGGTCCGGCACGATCGTCGAGATGAACTCCCGGATTTCCCGGACTTCGGCTTGGCGTCCGTCGGCGATGAGGCCTCGGGCGATGGCCTGGGCGGCGAACAGCGAGGCCCGGGCCACCTTGATTTCGGCCTCGGTGCCGGGCCATTCGCGCCGGTCGAGGGCCTTGATGGCGAGCTCGACGACGAGCCGATTGGGCGAAACCTGCCGCTCCCTGGCCGCCGTTTCGATACGCTTCCACTGGTCTGCGGTGACCCGGATGTTCTTCTGAAGCGATGATGCCATGGGGTTTCACCCGTTCTTGCGTGTGGATTCGCGAGAGTTCCGGTTCGGGTGGGTGCAGGTCCCGTATGGCGATTGCAACCATTTGATTTATTGAGATTTTATGCTCGTTTCGGATGGCCTTTGGGGGCGATCGGTGACAATCGGGGTTTCGGGGTCGGGATTTTGTCACGGCCGCTCGGTGGCAGGGCCGGAAGCGGGACCGCTCCGCCCGCCGGAGGCGGGTAGGATGTCGTTCTGAAGCAATCGCAACCACAGGAGCGACCCCATGGCAGTTTCGCAGTCTGCATTCTGCTCGTCCATCGATCTTGCCGGCTCGGATACTGGAGGCGCTGTCGGGGCTGGTTGCGGTTTGTCGTGAGCCGCCTGCTTCCGCGCCATGCGGGTTGCATTCGAGGAAGCGGAGCTTCGTGTTCGGGAGAGCGTGAACGCGCTGGGCTGCGCGGTTCCGGGAGCTTGGGTGGAAGGTCTGGACGACGGGGCGTTGCGGGTCGAGCAGGTCGGGCAGTGCTGGTTCCGGGTGCCGGCGACGCCGAAGACGATCATGAGCATGCTCGGCCCGGTGAAGTACAGCCGGGCGCGCTATCGCCACGGCGTGGGCGGCCCCTCGTTCGTGCCGGTGGACGAGAGCCTGGGGCTGGTGAACGACTACCTGACGCGCCCGGCCGCCCGGCTCGGGCTGATGATGATGGGTCACGGCACGGCGCGGGAAGCGGAGGGGTTCTTCTCGGAGATGGGCGCCATGAGGCCGTCGGCGAGCACCTTGCAGCGGCTCGCCTGCAGCCTGCATGAACGCTGGGAGGGCCTGGGGCCGCAGGCGCTGGACAGTATCCGCAACACGGAAGACATCACATCCGAGGCGGTCAGCGCCTCGGTCTCGCTCGACGGCGTCATGGTGGCGCTGCGCGCCGGCGAGGACGGGCGCGACGAGGCCTGCTGGCGCGAGGCCGCCTGCGGCACGGTCTCCTTCCACGACGGGGAGGGCGAGCGGCTCAAGACACTCTACTTCGCCCGCATGCCGGAGAGCGGCAAGCCCACGCTGAAGGCCCGACTCGCAAGCGAGGTCGCGCATATCCGCCGGGCCAGGTCCGACATCGCCGTCGTCGCCGTCGCCAGAGCCTGCCCCTGCGAAGGCGGGGGGCGCCCCCGACAACCGGACCTTCCTGGAGAGCCTCCCGCCCGAAGCGCAAGCCGTCGACTTCTGGCATGCCTGCGAGCATCTCCGCACGGCCTCCGACCATGCCGTCGATCCCCGCTGGTTCGAGACTTGCCGCCATATCCTGCGTCATGACCCGTGCGGCGTCGCCAAGGTGATCCGGGCGCTGCGCTATCTGCGCGACAAGGCAGACGGCAACCGCGCCGCGCGCAACGCCATCGAGCGCGAACTCGCCTTCTTCCGCAAACACCGCAAGCGCATGCCTCGTGGCGGCCGCCTGTTCGCGGCGCGGATTCGTCGAGTGCGGCCGCTCCTTACGTCAGGACCAGCGGAGCCACGAGCGACCACTCCTCGTCGTTCAGGCCGTTTTGCCGATGGTCATCCGGTCCTTGACACTTCGCCTGGATGGTCTCGCCCCAAGCCATGGGACCCCCCATATTGGCCTCAAGACCCGTTGAGCGACCATGTCTTGAGGCCAACCGCTACTCCAGGAACAGACTCTCAGCGGCAGTGCGCACGGGGCCGCCGGTCAGGTGATGGGCGGAGCGCCTGGCGCCGGCCCCATGTCGTCCGCGAGGCTGTCCGCGACGGCGGCGGTCTTCACCGGTTGCCGCGCGAGGTGGGCGTAGCGGGCGGTGGTCTGGCTGTGGCCGAGGAGCCGGGCAATCGTCGGCAGGCTCTCGCCGAGCGCGAGCGCCCTGCTGGCAAAGCTGTGGCGAAGGTCGTGAAGCCGCATGTCCTCGAGTCCGGCCTCGCGGCGGGCCACCTGCCACGACGAGTTGAGATTGGCGAGGTGCGTTCCGGGTCCGCGCCCGAAGATGACCCAGGGATTGCCGGGGGATGGCGGTGAGCACTCCTCTCGCCGTCGGCGACAGCGGAACCGCGCGCGCTCCGGTCTTCGCGTCGCGCAACCGGAGCTCGTCGTGTTCGAGGTCGACATCCTCCCATTTGAGAGTGAGGATTTCGTTGCGCCGGCAGCCGGTCAGCAAGCGGATCGCCGCGGTGGCGCTGACAAGGACCCGGCCCGCGCCTTCGAGTTCGTCGAGCGCGGCGCCGGTCGTATTCCTGCTCGGACAGGAAGCGCTCGCGGCTTCGCGCCGGATACTTCCTGATGAACCGGCAGGGATTGCCGCCGGGCGGCGCGTTGCCCGAGGCGGCGGCCCTCAGGAAGAGCCGCGACAGCAGGGAGACCATCTGGTTCGCCATGATGGGCGTCTCGCGGAGCCGGTAGTGCAGCGCTGCAACGTGATCGGGCGTGATCTCGCCGAGGCGCAGCGCCCCGAACCGGGGGAGGAGGAACCTGTCGAGGATGTGGCGGCAGGATCGCTGCGTGGACGGCTTGCAGCGCAGGGCCACATGTTGGGTCATGTAGTCGTCCGCCAGCCCGGCGATCCGGTGGCGGACGCGGAGTCCGCGCCGGGACGGCCCGACGTCCTGCCCGCCTTGATGTCCGCGATCAGCGCTCCGGCCTCGCGCGCTCGGTCGACCATGCGCCCGATGGTGACGCGCCGGGTCTTCCCGCCGGAACGCGCGTGCGCGATGTAGACCTTCGCCCCGGTTGCATAGACGCGCACGCCGAAGCCGGGCAGGTGGCGGTCCCAGTAGACGATCTCCCGGTCGGCGACGGGAAGCCGGTCGACCGACTGCCTGGAGAGGGTCAGCTTGTTGGTGCTGTGCATGGAGTGTCCTTCCGGAGTATGCGTTGACGCGGGCGCGCTAGCGGCCGTCCGGCGCCATGATCCTGGCGCCGATGTCGGCGGCGACCCGGGCCGAGGACACCCGCACCGAGTCCCGCGCGAGGTAACGCGCGGTGGCGCTCACCTTGCGGTGGCCGAGCAGGTCGCCGATCATCGCCAGGCCCTCGCCCAGCGCGAGCACCCTGGAAGCGAAGGTGTGGCGCAAGTCGTGCAGGCGGACGCCTTCGAGACCCGCGTCCTTGCGGATGCGGCCCCAGGAGTCGTTGAGGTTGACCAGGTGCGCGCCCTTCTTCCTGCCGGGGAAGACCCAGGGATTGCCGGGCGTGCGGGGCAGGCCGGCGAACACCGCGGCCACCCTTGCCGGCATCGGCGCCATCCGCGCGCCGGTCTTGGAGTCGCGAAGAACTACAAATCCTATAACTTGCTAATATATAACGATTATTCTATTTTCCGATCTGTTCCGTGATCAAATTGAAAGCGGTTTCGATAGTAACGTAGCGAAGCAGAGCGCATCCGATTCGGGTAAATGTTTCGTATAGGTTCTGATTTCGGGGGATCGTATACCTCCACGGATGTATCCGTTCGGGTTCCGGGGGGGTTGGCCGGGGCGGAGACCCTGCGCTGCGCCCATGTCGGGGACCGCGAGATCGAGGCGGCGGCGGAACGGGTCGGGCAGGCGATGAACGCCATGCTGGAGACCTGACGCATCATCGCCGGGCGTTCTCCTACCATCGCAGCGCGCCGCGCAGCATGAGGCTGTCTTCGGGGGCCGGGCCCGGACGGTGCGCGCCCTCGAGGCCGAGGGAGAGCCCCGCGCCCAGGCGGTAGCGCGCGCCGAGCCGCAGCGTGCGCCCGCCCGTCTCCGCCAGGCTCAAGCCCGCCCAGGTCGTCAGCACCGCCAGAGGCCCCGGACCGGCAAGGCCGAACCCGTGCCCCACCTCCGCCTCCAGGCGGCTCCCGGCCTCTTCGGATACCGTGCCAGATGCCGCCGCGGGCAGGCCGTGGTCGAACCACTGGCCGAGGCCGCTCTCGGTGCGCCCGCGCGCGGGACCGAAGGCGAGGAACGTCCCGCGCCCGTCGGCTCCGGGGTCGAGGCGCACAAGCGCGCTCACACCCCACTCGTCGCGGTCCGCCTCATGCGCCGCCAGGAGCCGCGCGCGCAGCTCCGCCGTCAGTCCCTCCGCCGGGTCCTGCCATGTCACGCCCGCTCCGGCCTCGAGGCCCGCCCCCTCGGCAACGTCGCCGCCGTCATGGCGCACCCCCGCCTCCAGAGCCGGCGTCAGCGTCGCACCGCCCGCCAGCGCGTGCTCGTACGAGCCCTCCAGCAGCAGCCGCAGCCGCGTCGTCCTCGCCGTCAGCCCCGCCAGGCCGTCATCGGACCCCGTGCGCAGGCGCGCCGCCGAACCTTCGCCCTTCACCGCAAGGCGGGTGATGCCGCCTTCGATGAGGTCCGCATCCTCGACCAGGACGCTGCGCCCGCCCGCAGACGCGCTCCACTGCGTCAGGTCCGCACTGCGCGCCGGCGCGCCCTCCTCGGCAACCCGCACCTCGCCGGTCCCGTAGCCGAGGCTCGCCCACAGGGTCGAGCCGTCCGGCAGCAGCCACGCCGCATAGGGGTGCACCGACGTGATCGTCGTCTCGTGCACGCCCTTCACCCGGCCGCCGGCGGCGCCGGTCGTCTGCGTGTCCAGCTCGCCCCGCGCATGGGAGAGCGCCGCCCCGGCCAGAAGGTCCGGGCGCACCCGCACATCCGCCCCCAGCTGCGCCGACCACAGACCGCCGTCCCAGGTGACATCCTTCTCCGAACCCGACAGCGACAGCCACTCGCCCCGGCCCCATACCGCCAACGGCGGCGCCTCGTCCTCCCCGGCGCCCGCCGCCAGCGTGAAGGACGCCCCGTCCAGTATCTCGCTCAGGGTCGGGCCGGGCTCCTCGGGGCGCGGCGGCGCGGACCGGGCGGACCGGGCATGACTGACCGGCGACGACGGCAGGGCGCCGAACCGCAGCGAACTGCCCGGCCTGCCGGACGCCGCCGCTTCGATGCGCCCCGTCACCGCCTCCAGCGTCCGCGACATCGCCGCCGCTGCCACATGCGGCAGCACCGCGGCGTTCACCCGGTTCGCCCGTGCAACGGACCCCGTCGCCCGGTCGCGCAGCACGCCCGCAGCCACGGCGTCGTTCCCCACCGCGTAGTCCGCACCATCGTTCAGCGTGATGCGGTAGGCCTCCGCGCCTTCCGCATCCGCATCCGCCGCCGTCGGGATCGTCACCACCCCCGTGGTGCGCGCCGAGGCGCCGAACACCGCGTCGAACGAACGCGGCCCCGGACCGCCCGGAACGTCATCGGCATCGAAGCCGCTGGCATTGCGCGCCGACAGCGTCAGGCGCACCGTCAGGCTGCCCGTCAGCGCCCGGTCGGCGGTCACCGCGAGGCGGATGTCCTGCCCCTCGGTCACCGCCGCAGGGTCCCGCGCCAGGGTCAGCACCGGCAACAGCGTCGTGTCCGTCACCGTCACCGCCACCGGATCGATGGTCACCGAACCGTAGCCGCCGCCGCTCGCGCCGTGGGTCAGCACCGCCGTGTCGTCGGTCGTGTCCTCGTCTCGGGCCGCATTTACCGTCACCGTCTGCGCCGTGTCCCAGTTGGCGGTCGTGAAGGTCAGGCTGGCCGGTTCCACCGTCACGTCCCCCGACGCGCCGCCCACCGTCACCGTGACATCGCCCGAGGGTTCCGCGTCCAGCACCACCGTGTAGGCCGCGCTGCTGCCCTCCGACACCCTCAGCGCGGTCGGCGTCACCGTCACGCTTCCGTCTGCGGCGGGGGTCGTGGGCGTCGTCGCGGGAGGCGCGGGCGCCGCGGGAGCCGCCGGCGTCGCCGTCACTGGCGCATCCGGACCGGCGCCGTTGCCGGCCCCGTTCACCGCGCGCACCTCGAACTGGTAGGCGGTGCCGTTGGTCAGCCCGCTCACCTCGTGGCTGGTGGTGCCCGCATCGGAGCCGGCAATGTCCTCCCACTCGCCCCACTCGCCGCCGCCGGCCTTCTGCCGGTATTGCCACTTCGTGATGGTGGGGTTGTCCGGGTCGGTCCAGCTCAGCGTCACCTGCCTGTTGCCCGCCGCGGCGGCAAGGCCGGCCGGCTTCCCGGGCGCCACATCCTTCTCCGCCACGCTCACCACCACATCGGCGATGGTCACCGAGCCATAGCCGCCGCCAGACGCGCTGTGGGTCAGCGTCACGTCGGCATCCGTCACCGTGTCCGTGTCCGTGCCTGCGTTCACCGTCACCGTCTGCGGCTGATTCCAGTCGGTCCGGGTAAAGGTCAGCGCGCTCTGGTTGCCGGTCATGACGGCGTCGGTGTCCACCGTCACGTCACCCGACGCGTCGCCCACCGTGATCGTCACATCCGATGTCGGCGGCGTGTTCAGCCGCATCGTGTACGTCCTGCTGCCGCCTTCCGCCACCGTCAGCGCCGCCGTCGACACCGTCACCCCCGGCGTATCGGCCACCGTCACGTCCACCGTGCCCGCATCCGGGATCGCATCCGCAGAAGCCCCCGTCAGACGGAAGGCGTGGTTGATCACCGCCGTGCCGTTCGCCACACCGGTCACCGTCACCGTCCGCGCCGTGTTGTAGTTGCTGGTGGTAAACGTCAGGCTCGCCGGGCGCACCGTCGCCGCCGCCGTGGCGTCGCTCGTCACCCGCAGCGTCCCCGCATACGCCTTCGTCAGCGCCACCGTGTAGGTCGCCGTGGAACCGGGCGCCACCGTCACCGGCGTCCCGGTCAGCGTGAGTGCCGCCGTCGCGGTGTTCTTGAAGGTCACCGTGCGGATGTTCGACCAGGGGCCATTCAGGACCGCGTTGGATGAATCATAGCCCGTTGCCCGAACCCGGACCTCGACCGAAGCGCCGTCGGGATATTCATCCGTGGCAATCAGATTGCTGCGGCTCCCGGCTTTGTCTCTGGTATTGGACTGGGTGAAAGTTTGATCCGTCCAGGTGGTCTCACCCTTCAGCCGGGTTTGCGCGCCCCACCAATAGAACCTGACCGCGTTCCTCACATAGTCGTCCGCATCGGATACATTGTTTGAACCGCCGGCATGGGTCCAGGTGAGGGCAATCTGCTGGCTCGTCGTCGAGGTCGCCGCCGTCAGCACCGGGGCCACCGGATCGGTCTTCGCCGTCACCTCGTCCGACCACACCGACTGCACCCCGGGACGGACTGCGGCGAACAGGCGGAACGTGTAGTCCGTCCCCTTCGTCAGACCCGTCACCCGGGCGCTCGTCCGGCTGCCGCCCGTGAGCGTCGTGGTCGTGTTCCAGCCGCCCGAACTCTTGTACTGGTAGCCCCAGCTCGTTATCGGAATGCCCGTCAGGGCGTTCCAGCTCAGGGTGACCGAGGCATCGCCCCCCGCCGCCGTCAGGACCGGCTTGGGAACCGTATTCGTCGGCGTCGCCTTCACCTCGTCCGACCACACCGATGTCCGCGGCGACGCGCCGCCGGTGCGCGCCCACAGGCGAAACTTGTACTCCGTGCCGATCGTCAGACCCGTCACCGTGGCGCTCGTCGTGCTGGCGCCCGTGACAATCCGGGTCCTGCTCCAGCTGCCGCCCGCGGGCTTGTACTGGTAGCCCCAGCTCGCAATCGTGAAACCCGACAGCGCGCTCCAGCTCAGGGTGACCCGGGCGTAACCCGGTTCGGCGCTCAGCACCGGCGCCGGCGGCTGCGGATTGGCCGGCGTCGCGCGCACCACCGCCGACACGGCGCCGTTGCCGCCGTCGTTCACCGCCCGGATGCGGAAGCGGTACTCGCTGTCGTTGTCCAGACCCGTCACCGTGTGGCTCACCGTGTCCGCGTCCGAACCGGAGATGTCGGACCAGCTTTCCCAGGCGGCGCTGCCCTTCCTCCGCTGCACCCGGTACCGCGTGATCGAATCGTCGTCCGGATCGGTCCAGGTCAGCTCCACCTGACGGTTGCCCGCCTCCGCCGACAACCCCGCCGGCGCGGCGGGGACGGCGGTGGTGGGGGTGCTGCTGCCCGTTGGCGTGGCAGTTGCCTGGCTTTCGAGACCTTTACCCGCATTGTTCACCGCTCGTACCTCGAAGGTATAACTTGAGCCCCCATCCAATCCACTCACCGTGTGGCTCTCCGTGCTGGCGCCGGAGCCTGGTATGGCGGTCCATTCGCTCCATGCAGCGCCTGTCTTGAGGTATCTCACTTCATAGCCGGTGATGGTGCCAGGGGGCTTGGTCCACGCGAGACTTACCTGCCTGTTGCCCGCCGTCGCCCTCAAGTTCCTTGGCTGCGCCAGGGTGGGGGTGACGCTCGCTGATGTTCCCGTGTCCGTGATCTTGACGGCGGTTGTATCCGAAATTGACGGGTAGCCTCCCCCGGACACTGCGTAGGTGATGGTGGCATCCTCATCATCCTCATCCGTGTCACCCGCCGCACTCACGGTCATGTTCTGGTCCTTGCCCCAGTTTGTGGTGCTGAATGTCAGGGATGCGGGGCTAAAACTCAGATCGCCATTGGTGCTGCCGGGCGTCACTGTCACCGGACCCGTACCACGGCTGATAAGCCTGATAGAGTAGGTTTTGGAACCGCCCTCGTTTACGGTAAGAAAGGCTCCAGAAAGGAGCGTATGCAAGAGGCCACTCCGCACATTTCCTGACCCCGTTGCCTTGGTACTGAAACGGGATCCATCGGTGGCCTGAAGTTCCACGTAGTAGGTATAGTTCGTACTTAACCCGGTGATCGTGTGGCTGGTGGTGCCGGCACCGCTGATGGCACTCCAATCGTTCCAGGTGGTCCCTGACGTTCCCGCCTGACCATGGCGCACACGCCAGCCGGTCCTGTTGCTGTCCGTGGGGGCCGTCCAGCTCAGATACAGACGGTCCGGACCGGGAACAACCGTAAGCCTTCGGCGTAGACCGCCTGTCGCATTTCTCCGGGATCGGTGAGGGTGCGCGCTCGGATGTGGGCGCGCGTCGTAAGTGCCCACGAAGGATAAGTGGACACTATGGGGATGTCGGACACAGCCGAGCATGCGGGTTCCGGGGTCGACGGTCGGGGGCGCCGCCGTCGCCGTCGGTGGAGCGAGGCGCGCAAGCGCCTGATCGTTGCGGAGAGCTATCAGCCCGGGGTTTCGGTTTCGGTGTAAGCCTTCGGCGTAGACCGCCTGTCGCATTTCTCCGGGATCGGTGAGGGTGCGCGCTCGGATGTGGGCGCGCGTCGTAAGTGCCCACGAAGGATAAGTGGACACTATGGGGATGTCGGACACAGCCGAGCATGCGGGTTCCGGGGTCGACGGTCGGGGGCGCCGCCGTCGCCGTCGGTGGAGCGAGGCGCGCAAGCGCCTGATCGTTGCGGAGAGCTATCAGCCCGGGGTTTCGGTTTCGGTGGTGGCGCGCCGACATGACGTGAACGCGAACCTGGTCTTCAGCTGGCGGCGCCAGTATCGGGAGCTGGCGCGGGTGGTGGGCGGCTTCGTTCCGGTGGTTGTCTCTTCGACGGAAGGGGTGGAGCCGGCAAGGCTGCTGCCGGCGCCGCCGGATATCGAGCCGTCTGCCTCCGGACGGATCGGGATTGCGCTGGCGGACGGCTCGCGGGTGACGGTCGACCGGGACGTGGACGCGGCGGCGCTGTCTCGGGTTCTCGGGGTTCTGGAGCGGCGATGATCCCGGTTCCGAGCGGGGCGCGGGTCTGGCTTGCGACGGGCGTGACGGACATGCGGCGCGGGATGAACACGCTGGCGCTGCAGGTGCAGCAGGGGCTGGGCCGCGATCCGCATGCAGGCGACCTCTTCATATTCCGCGGACGCAAAGGCGATCTTTTGAAGATCCTCTGGCATGACGGGGTCGGGACCTCGCTCTACGCCAAGCGCCTGGAGCGGGGCCGGTTCCAGTGGCCGGTGACGTCGGGCGGTGCGGTGTCGATCAGCGCGGCGCAGCTGGGCTATTTGCTGGAAGGGATCGATTGGAGGAACCCGGTTCGGACCTGGCGCCCGTCGCGGGCCGGCTGACAGGCGGCAAATGGACTCATCCGACAGGATGGCGATGGCGGCGGACCGGTAGTTGTGATTCGCTTCCGGGCATGCCGGACGGATCGGACATCAACGCGCTGAAGGCGGCGCTGGCTGCGGCGGAAGTCAAGGCGACCGAGGCCGAGGCGCGGGCCGCGAACGCCGAAGCGCAGATCGCCTCCCTGAAGCTGATGATCGAGAAGCTCCGGCGCGAGCTCTTCGGCCAGCGATCGGAGCGCAAGCAGCGTCTTCTCGACCAGATGGAGCTCCAGCTCGACGAGCTTGAGGCGAACGCGACGGAGGACGAGTTGGCGGCCGAACAGGCGGCTGCCGGCACGACGCAGGTCAAGGCGTTCACCCGCCGCCGCTCCGGCCGCAAGCCGTTCCCCGAACATCTGCCGCGCGAGCGTGTCGTAGTGCCCGCGCCGACATCGTGCGAGTGCTGCGGCTCGCAGAAGCTCTCGAAGATCGGCGAGGACGTCACCGAGACGCTGGAGGTCATTCCGCGCCAGTGGAAGGTGATCCAGACGGTGCGCGAGAAGTTCACATGCCGGGACTGCGAGAAGATCAGCCAGCCGCCGGCACCGTTCCACCCGACACCGCGCGGCTGGGCGGGCCCCAACCTGCTGGCCATGATCCTGTTCGAGAAGTTCGGGCAGCATCAGCCGCTGAACCGCCAGCGCGACCGCTATGCGCGCGAGGGCGTCGACCTCAGCCTGTCGACCCTGGCCGACCAGGTGGGCGCCTGCACGGTGGCGCTGAGGCCGCTGCACGACCTGATCGCAGACCATGTGCTGGCGGCCGAACGCCTGCATGGCGACGACACCCCGGTGCCGGTGCTGGCCAGGGGCAAGACCGACAAGGGCCGGGCCTGGGTCTATGTGCGTGACGACAGGCCGTTCGGCGGTCCGGACCCGCCCGCGGCTCTGTTCCGCTACTCGCGGAACCGCTCGGGCGATCATCCGGTCGAGCATCTTCGCGACTTCGCCGGCATCCTCCAGGCCGACAGTTTCGCCGGCTACAACCGCCTCTATGCGGTCGGGCGAGTGCCGGGGCCTGTTACCGGGATCCCCTGTTGGGCACACGGGCGCCGCAAATTTTTCGAACTCGCCGACATTGCGGCCAGCAAGGGGCGCGGCAGGAACGCGCCGCCGATCTCGCCGCTCGCGATGGAGGCGGTGAAGCGGATCGACGTGCTGTTCGACATCGAGCGCTCCATCAACGGCGAGACCGCCGCGCGGCGCCATGCCGTCCGCCAGGAACTGAGCGCGCCGGTCCTGGCCGAACTCGAGACCTGGATGAAGGCCGAGCGCGCAAAGCTCTCCCGCCATTCCCCCGTGGCCAAGGCCATGGACTACATGCTCAGGCGATGGGACCGCTTCGCCCGCTTCCTCGACGATGGGCGCATCTGCCTGTCAAATAATGCCGCTGAGAGGGCGCTCAGAGGTATTGCCCTGGGTCGGAAGTCATGGCTGTTCGCCGGCTCCGACCGCGGCGGCAGGCGCGCCGCAGCCATGTACACCCTCATCGGCACCGCAAAGCTCAACAACGTCGATCCCCAGGCCTGGCTCGCCGACGTGCTCAAGCGCATTGCCGGCACCCCGCAGAACCGCCTCGGCGAACTTCTTCCCTGGAACTGGCAGGACAGCCGGCGGCACGACCAAGCCGCATAACCAAAGACCCCGCCTGACGGTCCCCGATCAACTCCACGCCCGCCACAAACTCAGACCTCGATACCCTGCGGTCTTCGGCGGATGCTTACTCATATTCCGCGGACGCAAAGGCGATCTTTTGAAGATCCTCTGGCATGACGGGGTCGGGACCTCGCTCTACGCCAAGCGCCTGGAGCGGGGCCGGTTCCAGTGGCCGGTGACGTCGGGCGGTGCGGTGTCGATCAGCGCGGCGCAGCTGGGCTATTTGCTGGAAGGGATCGATTGGAGGAACCCGGTTCGGACCTGGCGCCCGTCGCGGGCCGGCTGACAGGCGGCAAATGGACTCATCCGACAGGATGGCGATGGCGGCGGACCGGTAGTTGTGATTCGCTTCCGGGCATGCCGGACGGATCGGACATCAACGCGCTGAAGGCGGCGCTGGCTGCGGCGGAAGTCAAGGCGACCGAGGCCGAGGCGCGGGCCGCGAACGCCGAAGCGCAGATCGCCTCCCTGAAGCTGATGATCGAGAAGCTCCGGCGCGAGCTCTTCGGCCAGCGATCGGAGCGCAAGCAGCGTCTTCTCGACCAGATGGAGCTCCAGCTCGACGAGCTTGAGGCGAACGCGACGGAGGACGAGTTGGCGGCCGAACAGGCGGCTGCCGGCACGACGCAGGTCAAGGCGTTCACCCGCCGCCGCTCCGGCCGCAAGCCGTTCCCCGAACATCTGCCGCGCGAGCGTGTCGTAGTGCCCGCGCCGACATCGTGCGAGTGCTGCGGCTCGCAGAAGCTCTCGAAGATCGGCGAGGACGTCACCGAGACGCTGGAGGTCATTCCGCGCCAGTGGAAGGTGATCCAGACGGTGCGCGAGAAGTTCACATGCCGGGACTGCGAGAAGATCAGCCAGCCGCCGGCACCGTTCCACCCGACACCGCGCGGCTGGGCGGGCCCCAACCTGCTGGCCATGATCCTGTTCGAGAAGTTCGGGCAGCATCAGCCGCTGAACCGCCAGCGCGACCGCTATGCGCGCGAGGGCGTCGACCTCAGCCTGTCGACCCTGGCCGACCAGGTGGGCGCCTGCACGGTGGCGCTGAGGCCGCTGCACGACCTGATCGCAGACCATGTGCTGGCGGCCGAACGCCTGCATGGCGACGACACCCCGGTGCCGGTGCTGGCCAGGGGCAAGACCGACAAGGGCCGGGCCTGGGTCTATGTGCGTGACGACAGGCCGTTCGGCGGGCCGGACCCGCCCGCGGCTCTGTTCCGCTACTCGCGGAACCGCTCGGGCGATCATCCGGTCGAGCATCTTCGCGACTTCGCCGGCATCCTCCAGGCCGACAGTTTCGCCGGCTACAACCGCCTCTATGCGGTCGGGCGAGTGCCGGGGCCTGTTACCGGGATCCCCTGTTGGGCACACGGGCGCCGCAAATTTTTCGAACTCGCCGACATTGCGGCCAGCAAGGGGCGCGGCAGGAACGCGCCGCCGATCTCGCCGCTCGCGATGGAGGCGGTGAAGCGGATCGACGTGCTGTTCGACATCGAGCGCTCCATCAACGGCGAGACCGCCGCGCGGCGCCATGCCGTCCGCCAGGAACTGAGCGCGCCGGTCCTGGCCGAACTCGAGACCTGGATGAAGGCCGAGCGCGCAAAGCTCTCCCGCCATTCCCCCGTGGCCAAGGCCATGGACTACATGCTCAGGCGATGGGACCGCTTCGCCCGCTTCCTCGACGATGGGCGCATCTGCCTGTCAAATAATGCCGCTGAGAGGGCGCTCAGAGGTATTGCCCTGGGTCGGAAGTCATGGCTGTTCGCCGGCTCCGACCGCGGCGGCAGGCGCGCCGCAGCCATGTACACCCTCATCGGCACCGCAAAGCTCAACAACGTCGATCCCCAGGCCTGGCTCGCCGACGTGCTCAAGCGCATTGCCGGCACCCCGCAGAACCGCCTCGGCGAACTTCTTCCCTGGAACTGGCAGGACAGCCGGCGGCACGACCAAGCCGCATAACCAAAGACCCCGCCTGACGGTCCCCGATCAACTCCACGCCCGCCACAAACTCAGACCTCGATACCCTGCGGTCTTCGGCGGATGCTTACGAACAACCGTCAGTCCTGTCGGGGGCTTCAGGGCGGTGGGGGGATCGTCGTCGTCGGTGATGGTCAGGGTGAGTTTGCCGGAGGTCCAGCCGAACTTGTAACCAAGCAGCTTGATGGTCTCGTTCGGCTCGTCCCGGGTGTCGCCAAGAATGCGCACGGTCTGCGTGCCCTGCGTCTCGTCCTCGGCGATGGAGACGGTGGCGCCGCCTGCGGCCGGAAAGCAGTAATCAGTGTCCGCCGGAGACACGGGCGGGCCGCATCCGGACGTGCCGTGAGGAAGTGCTGTGCCAGAGTCAATGTCGAGAGCAACGGTGATCGAAAAGCCCGCCGGCGCTCCCTCGCCGAGCGTGGCGGTCACCGTCACGTCCGTAAAGCCGGTGTTGCCCTCGGTGATCGAGGTCGAGGACGCCGACAGGGTGATCGTCTTGGTGGAAGCGGGCGCCGTTGGCGTCGCGGTGACCTGGTTGCTTGGGTTAGAATTAGCGCCGCTGTTGTGGCGCGCCAACTGGAAGGTGTAGGCAGTGCCGTTGTCCAGCCCCGAGACAGTGTGGGTTCGGACTGAAATCCCGCCGGGGATAACCTGCCAACTGCCGTACCCGGCCGCGCCTTTCTTCTGTCGATACGACCAGGAGGGATTGGTGAGACCGGAGGGGACATTGGTCCAGGTGAGCGTCACCTGCCCATTGCCCGCCGTGGCGGTAAGTGTAGTAGCAACAGCAGCCTGCGGCGCGAGGGCAGCGGCGAAGGTCAGCAGAAATAAGGCAGCGAATGCCGCCTTCAGGCGGCGGGCGGTTCTCCCGAGGGCGCCCACCGGTTCAGCCCCGCACCCTGACTCTTCGGGGGGGGGGGGGGGGTACAACGAGTTCAGGTTCGCGCGCGCGTGAGGCGCTCACGCGCCGCTCGAAGAGCCGCAGGTCATGCATCCCGACATCGCCCGGCATCCGCGTCATGACCTCATCCTCCCGTGCCGAATTCCAAACCTGCGCCGCGCCCGCACGGCCGCAGCGAACCCGCCGGTGCAACCCATAACCCGTCCGCAGGCCGGTTTCAATGCGCGCTGCGCCCGACAGCCCGGCAGCCGGACATCCTGCCATCGGCAAGCGCTGCCGCCTACGGGCAGGCCGCTTCCGGAACCGCCCGGCGTTTCCCTGGCTGGCGGCGACCTCGAAGACCCCGGCGGATCCGGTCGGCGCCGACCGCACACTGCCGCCCTGCGCCGGCCCCCCGTGCGGCGCGCCGGCACAAGCTCCCCCGGCACGATGAGGAAAGGGCCGCGGAGGGTTCGGGTGAACGGCCGGGCGCCCGGAGGGAGCCCGCGCCGCATTTCCGCCATTCCGGAGGCCGCCGATGACCGACACCGTTTCCGCCGACTACACGCTGCGCCCGAGCGAGCTTGCGCCGACCCTGGCGCTGCTGGTCGAGGCCCGCCAGCCCTGTATCCTTTGGGGCGCGCCGGGCTGCGCCAAGAGCGCGCTCGCGCAGCAGGCCGCCGCCGAGGGTTCGCGCCGCTATGTCGACGTGCGCGCGCTGCTGCTCGATCCGGTGGACCTGCGCGGCATCCCGTGGCGCGATGCGGACGGGCGCACCCGCTGGGCGCCGCCCGCCTTCCTGCCGCCGGCGGACGACCCCGGCCGCTGGCTCATCAACCTGGAGGAACTGCCGTCCGCCGTGCCGATGGTGCAGGCGGCGCTCTACCAGCTGGTGCTCGACCGCAAGGTGGGCGAATACGAGCTGCCCGAGGGCGCCTCGCTGATCGCCTGCGGCAACCGCGAGAGCGACCGCGGCGTGGTCCACCGCATGCCGACGCCGCTGGCCTCGCGCTTCGTCCATCTGGAGGTCCGGGTGGACGCGGAAGACTGGCTCGCCTGGGGGGCGGCCAACGGCATCGCGCCCGAGGTGCTGTTCTACATCCGGATGCGCCCCGACCTGCTGCACTGCTTCGATCCGCAGGCGAAGGAGAAGGCGTTCTGCTGCCCCCGGACCTGGGAGATGGTCTCCGGCATCGTCAACCGGCGCGCCGGTCCCGACCCCTCCGTAGAGCGGGCGCTGTTCCGGGGCACGGTGGGCGAGGCGGCGGCGGTGGAGTTCTCGGCCTTCCTGAAGGTGTGGCGCGAACTGCCCCATCCCCGGGCCGTGCTCGACGATCCCGGGAACGCGGTCGTGCCGGACAACGCCAGCGCGCTGATCGCGCTCTGCGGCGCGCTCTACCGCATGGCCGACGACATCACGCTCGACGCCATCGTCACCTATGCCGGGCGCCTGCGCCGCGAGGTCGGCGAGTTCCTGGTCGGGTCCTGCATCCGGCGCGACCCCGCCCTCCAGCACTCGCCCGCCTTCATCCGCTGGGCCGCCGCACGCACGCAATGACCGCCCCTTCAGGAGGACACCGATGAATCTCAGCCACGACGCCATGCTGGTCAGCCTGCGCATCGCCGCCTGGTCGGGCCGGCTCCATGACCGGCAGGCCAGCACCCATGTCGCCGTCCACCACGAGGCGAGCGTCAGCGCCGGGCGCTACAACAAGTGCCTGCTGCCCCGAACCGCCTTCGCCGCCCTCAATGCCACCGTCAGCGCGGCGCGCGCGGCCCACGACGCCCAGACCCTGCCCTGGGACGACCGGGGGAGCCGGCTGCTCCCTGTCGCCAACCACGAGCGCTACACGGGGCTGATGGACGGCTTGCGCGAACGCATGGTGCGCGAGCGCGCCCGCTTCATCAAGGACTATGACGACAATATCGAAAAGGCCCGGCTCGATCTCGGCAAGCTGTTCCGCATCGGGGACTATCCCTCGAAGGAAGACCTCCGGGACAGGTTCGGCCTGCGCTGGCGGATCGTCCCGGTGCCCGACGCCGACCATTTCATGGCGAAGCTCGCCTCCGACGACGCCGACCGGGTGAAGCGCGACATCGAGAGCCAGGTGGAGGAGCGGCTGCACGATGCGGTGGGTGACCTCTACCGGCGCCTGGGCGAGGCCGTGGAGCGGGTCTCCGAACGCCTGCGGGAGGACGGCGAGGGCAAGCCGCTGGTGTTCCGGGACTCGATGATCGGCAACATCCGCGACCTTGTCGACATCGTGCCGCGGCTGAATATCTTCGGCGACGACGAACTCGCCCGGCTCTGCGGGCAGGTGAAGGAGAAGATCGCCGCCGTCGAACCGGACGCGCTCAGGCCGTCGAAGAGTTTCGATCCGGTCGCCCGCGCGCGGGTGAAGCGCGATGCGGATGCGCTGGCGGAGAGGTTCGCGGGATATTTCGCGGCGGAGGCGGCGATCTCCCCGGCGCGGGAGGCCGCGTGATGGGCGCCCGCCCTTGCCCGGAATCGGCGCAGCGGGTGAGCCGCTGCGTGACCGCGCTGCTGCGGGAGCAGCCCTTCTTCGGCAGCCTGGCGCTCCGCCTGCCGGTCCGCGCCGACGCCGGCAGGAAGACGCTGGCGAGCGACGGGCGGGAGATCCGCTATTCGCCGCAATGGGTCGCGGAGACCGGGGCGCACCTTATCGGGACCGCGATCGCCCGGGTGGTGCTGGCCTGCGCGCTGAAGCACCACACGCGCCGGGGCGAACGCGACCCGGAACGCTGGCAGCTGGCCTCCCAGCTCGTCACCCACGGCCTGCTGCGCGATGCCGGCTTCACCCTGCCGCCCGACGCGGAAGCGTGGGACGGGATCAGCGTCGAGGAAGCATACGAGCAATTGCCGAAGCCGGACGCCGGAGGAGGTTCGGGCACCGATGGAGCCGAATCTCCAACGGCCGACGGGGGCGATGACGATGAGCAATCCGGTAACGGCGATGCCGTGAGAGACGACGGCTCGGCGGAGGCGCCGAGCAATGGCAACGGCGGCGACGCAAGCTGCGATCCGTCGGGCACCGGCGAGGTCATGGACGCGCCGGCGGGCGGCGCCGGGGACGGCGCGCCTTCGCCTGGCGACATGACGCGGGAGGAACAGGCCTGGGACGAGGCCATGCACCAGGCGCTCGGTCTCGCCAGGGCCGAAGGCCGGTTGCCCGGCGCGGTCGAGGAAACCGTCCGCGGCGCCCATGCGGGCGCGCTCGACTGGCGCTCGCTGCTGCGCCGCCACATGACCGACGCGGCGAAGAGCGACTACAGCTGGAGCGTCCCCAACCGGCGCTTCATCGACTCCGGGCTCTATCTGCC
Source organism: Alphaproteobacteria bacterium (assembly GCA_964291215.2). Classification (GTDB taxonomy): domain Bacteria; phylum Pseudomonadota; class Alphaproteobacteria; order MPNO01; family UBA830; genus JAJEBT01. Next base: position 812,581 of record OZ219790.1, read on the forward strand.
CTCGATCCGTTCGGAGGGCATGGATACGATTGCCGTCATCGTCGACACCTCCGGCTCGCTGCCGGCGGAGACGCTGGCCGCGTTCTGGGCCGAACTGCGCGAGGTGGCGTCGGAGATCGGGCCCGGGCGCGTCGTCGTGCTCCAGGTCGACGCCGCGGTGCAGGACGCGGCGGAATACGCGCCGGACGAGCTTCCCGGCGAGATCGCCGTCAGGGGCCGGGGCGGCACCGACTTCCGCCCGGGCTTCGCATGGCTCGACGAGCAGGGGATACAGCCGGGCGTGTGCCTCTACTTCACCGACATGGAGTGCTCCCGCTATCCGGAGACGGAACCATCGTTCCCGGTGCTGTGGTGCGACCACGGGGACAGCCCGTGGCGGCGACCCGCGCCCTGGGGCGAGCGCATCGACATCGCCGCCTGACCTCCGATGGCGGCGGCCGCTTCCCGACCCTCCACGGCGCCTTCGTCTGCCGGCGCCCCCCGGCGCTGCCGGCCGCCTGTGCATCCGGACCCCGTGACGCGGAGCGGGCCGCCGCTCCCCGCAGGCAGCAGCGCCGGCCGGGCCACTTCCGGCCGCCCGCCGTCTTCCGCCCTTTCCCGATACCGCCGCACCGCGCCGTCGGCCCGTATCCGGCGGCAGCGTCCGCCGGGCCGCACCGCCCGGAGCCGGAGCGGGGCGGCGGTCCGGGCAGGCGCGGGGCAGCCGGAGTGGGCCGCCCGCGCCGACCGTCCGCAACCCTCCATGGAGACTGGCATGAACTTCATCGCCCCCGGGGCCGCGCCGCTCATCCGGGACATCCCGCTCGCCCGGCTCGGCCTCGCCCCCGAGAACGTCCGCAAGACCCCGCCCGATGCCCGGGCCGACGCCGAGCTCAAGGCCTCCATCGCCGCCCTCGGCCTGCTGGAGAACCTCGTCGTCCGGCCCGAGGAGCCCGGTTCGGACGGCATCGGGCGCTATGCCGTGGTCGCCGGCGGGCGCCGCCTCAAGGCCATGCAGGCGCTCGTCGGGGACGGCGTCCTCGACGCCGACCACCCGGTGCCCTGCCTGGTCAGGACCGGCGACGCCGAGCCGGCCGAACTCTCGCTCGCCGAGAACGTGGTCCGCATCGCCATGCATCCGGCCGACCAGGTGGTCGCGTTCACGAAGCTGGCCGACGCCGGGCAGCCGGTTGCCGCCATCGCGGCGCGGTTCGGCGCCTCCGAGCGCACCGTCGAGCAGCGCCTGCGCCTCGGCAACGCCGCGCCCGAGCTTCTGGACGCCTACCGGGCCGGCGGGATCGACCTCGAAGTGCTCAAGGCGTTCGCCGTCACCGCCGACCGCGCGCGCCAGATGACGGTATGGGAACAACTCTCCGGACAGGCCGCCCGCCCGTCGGCCTGGCAGGTGAAGCGCCTGCTGACCGAAGAGCGCGTGCCGGGCGCCTCGGCCGTGGCCCGCTTCGTCGGGGTCGAGGCCTACGAGGCCGCGGGCGGCCAGGTCATGCGCGACCTGTTCGCCGACGAATACGAGCACGGCGTCTGGTTCGAGGACCCGGTGCTGCTGGAGAAGCTCGCGGCGGAGAAGCTCCGGGCCGCCGCCGACGAGCTGGCGACGCGCTGGAAGTGGGCTGTCCCCATGGTCGAGGTCGACTGGAGCGACACCGCCCGCTACGGGCGCATCGAGCCCCGGCCCGGCGCGCCGACCGACGAAGAGCGGGCCGAGATCGACAAGCTGACGACCCGCCACGACGAACTCGTCAATCTCGATGACGACGAGTGGACCGAGGAACTGGCCGCCGAAGCGGAGGCCGTCGAGGCCCGGCTCGACGGGATCGAGGCCGCCGTCGAGGCGCGCGCGGTGTTCCGGCGCGAGGACTTCGCGATGGCCGGCTGCATCGTCACCGTCGGCCATGACGGCGCGATGCAGGTCATCCAGGGCCTGGTGAAGCCCGAGGACATGCCGGCGGAAACCGGCGCCGCCGGCAACGGCCACGACGCGCACGCCGCCGCGCAAGATGCCCACACCGCCGGTCATGGCGTTCACACCGCCGGCCCGTCCGTCTCGACGCCCATGGCGCCGCCGAAGGACCCCGAATCCGAGGCGCGCAAGGAGGCGGGCGTCGGCATCGGGCTTGCCGACGACCTGCGCGCGATCCGCACGGCGCTGGTCAAGGCGCATCTCGCCGGCGACTTCGAGGCCGCCTTCGACCTCGCGCTGTTCCGGATGGGCCGCGCCGTGTTCGCGCCGGGCCGTCACGGCCACGCCCTCGACATCGCGGTCAGGGAAACCCCCGACAGGCCCATGACCCGCATGAACGATGCCGGTTTCGCGGCCTGGTCGCCGGGCGAGGCCATGCTGGAGGACCGCTCGCACCTGTCGCTCGACTGGCTGGCGATCGAGGACGACGGCCAGTCCTTCGCGGCGCTCCGGGCCTTGCCCCCGGCGGAGAAGCAGGCGCTGTTCGCGGCCTGCGTCGCGCGCACGGTGAAGGGCCAGCTCGCCTTCGAGCCGCAGGCGCGGCCCGAACTCGAAGCCACGGTGGCCCGGCTCGGTATCGACTTCGCCAAGCATGTGCGCCCGACGGCGGCCATGCTGTGGTCGCGTATCGCAAAGAGCCGCATCCTCGACATCGCCCGCACGGTGTTCGGCATCAACTGGGCCTCGGCGCGGTCGAAATACAGGAAGCCCGCGCTCGCCGAGGCGATGGAGGCCGCCTTCGCCGCCGGCGACCCGCCGGTCGGGGTGAGCGCCGCGATGCACGCCGCCGCGCTCGCCTGGACGCCGCCCGGCTTCACCGCGTTCGACACCGGGCGCACGGTCGGCGATGCCGGGGATGCGGCGACGGACGCCGCCGGGACCGCCGCAACCCCGGAACCCGCCGAAGCGACATCCGGAACCGGTCCGGCGGCGCCGGCCGGCAACGGTCATGCGACCGAGGCCGCTGCCGAACCGGAACCCCCGGAAGGCGCAGCGGCGGGGGCCGGCAACGGCGCCGCCGACGCGGTCGACCCCGGCCCTGAGGCCGATCCGGTCGATACCGGGAAGGCCGGTCCCGGCCCGGTCAACGGGCAGGCCGCCCACCCGACGGAGATCCCCGAGTTCCTCCGCCAGGTCCGGTAGGCGACCGCAGACCCCGCAAGACGCCCCGCCGGCGCATTGCTCCGGGCTTCAGGCCCCGGGCAGCGCCGGCGGGGCGTTTCCGTTTCAGCAATCCATGGAGGTCCGTCCATGAACCGGACGATCCGCGCCCGCATCCACGAAACCGCCGTGAAGCGGGTCACCCGCATCTACGCCGCCACCCTGGCCGACATCTTCGCCGAGACCCTGCAGAACAGCCGCCGCGCCGGCGCCACACGGGTGCGCATCTCGGTTGCCGCCGCCCGGCCGCACGAAACCGCCGCCATTGCGGGCGAGACGCCGCTCACCGTCACCGTTTCCGACGACGGCTCGGGCATCGCCGATCCCGCCGTGCTGCTCAGCTTCGGCGAGAACGGCTGGGACGACGCGCTGGTCCGCCGCGAGGACGCCGCCGGCTTCGGCTTCGCCAGCCTCGCGCGCCGCAACTGCGCCGTCTCGTCCAGGCCCCGCTCGCCGGACGGGCAGATGGCGCCCGGCTGGCGCGTCGCGCTGCAACCGGCGCATTTCCTCGGAGAGGCCGACGCCGGGGTGCTGACCGACGACGAGGCCCCGTATCCCTGCGGGACGGCAGTCTCGTTCGAGGCGACCGAGGCCGCCCTGGCCATCCGCAGCGCGGCCGGGAACGCCGCCCGGCATTACCCGCTGCCGGTCGTCTTCGATGACGGCGGGGGAGACGGCGCCGGGGAGGAACTGCCGCGCCGCGCCTTTCTCGACGGCGCGGTCCATGTCGAGCCCTGGCGCGGCCTCGTCTTCGGGGTCTTCAAGGACCGCCGCAGCGGCTACAACGACCCCGACCTCAATGTCTTCGGGCTGACCCTGGCGCTCCGCCTGCCCACGATCGAGACCGTCCACGGCGCGACCTGGACCGTATTGGCGGATCTGGAAGACTGCCCGGACCTCGAACTGGTCCTGCCGGCCCGCAAGGAAGCGGTCGAGAACGCCTTTCCCGGGGAAATGCGCGAGGCCGCGCGGCTGGCGGTCTGGCGCGCCATGGCGGCCGACCCCTCGCCGCGCCCGGCCTTCGCCGACTGGACGCGGGCGCGCGAGGCCGGCATCGCCATCGCGCCGCCGCCGGCCACCCTGCGGCCCTGGCGGCCCATGATCGCCGACTGCAACGACTGGCGCGAACCGGGCAAACCGGCCGATGCCGGCCATGACGCCCTGGTCATGGACCGCGACCCGGAGCCGCCGGAGGCGCAGGCGCTGTGGCGCGCCGCCGAACGCGCCGGCATCGCGCCGCGGCTCTTCGAGGCCGACCGGCGGCTGGAGGGCCATGGCTGGTACGATGCGCTCGACCGGGTGACGGATATAGCCGTCCGGGTCGCCGCCGGGGACGACTGGACGACGCTCGCGGAGTATCCGCTGCCCGGGCCGTCTCGCGCCGCGCCCCTGCCGGCCCGCCCCGCCGCCATCCGCATCGCGCTCACCGTTCGCCCGGCGTCGGGTCCGGAACGCACCCTCGACCTGCCGGCCGACATGGCGTTCGCCGGCGAGGCCTGGTCCCGGATCGACGAGGCCATGCCGCTGGTCACCGAAGACAGCGCCCTCCAGCCGCACGAGCTCGCCGCGGTGCTCATGGCGGGGTTCTTCTCGCCCTGCGACGATGCCGACGCCGACAGCCGGGAGACCCAGCGCGCCCGTTTCGAGGAGGACGCGCTGCATCTCGCGACCCGCCTGTTGCTGTCCGACGACGAGGCCTGCCGGGCGTCCATCGCCGAGGCGGTGCGGCGCGAGCTGATGTGGCTTGCGCCCCGCAACCGCGCCGTCGACATCCGCATCCGCCGGCCCGACGTCACCGTGACCCTCGGCGACGGAAGCGCGGCGGACGGCGCCTGACCGGCCGCCGCGCTCCCCCGAAGCGACCGCTCCGCGTGACCCCGGCGACGAGGCGCTGAAGCGCGCCATCGCCGTGTGGACCGACCTGCTCTGGCTGATGCCGCCGGACCGCACGGTCACCATCGCCGTCACCGACGGCAGGGTCGCGGTCGAACTCGGCCCGGACCCGGAAGTTCCGGCCCGCCGATCCGCCCGGGATCCGTTCGCCCCGACGCTGCCCCGTTTCGCCATCGGCCCCGTCCCGCTCGCCGGAACCGGGGCGTTTGCCTTCAAACCCGCGGAGGACGCCGCCATGCCCGATTCCTCGCCAGGTCTCGACGACATGCCGCTCCACGACATGCCCGCAGCGCCGGCCCCGGATCGCGGTCCGGGGCAGGCTCTGATCCGCAAGACCGCCGACCGCCGCCGCCTCCAGCGCCGCTTCCTCCGCGCCGGGCGCGAGGCGGTCGACGACCGCGACCTGCTCGAACTGCTGCTCTCCGGGCGCCCGCCGGTGGACGATGCCGGGGCGCTTGCCCGCGCATTGCTGGACACCTTCGGCACCGCGCCGCGCGCCCTCGCCGCCCGCCCGGACCGCCTGCGCACCGTGCCGGGCCTGCCGGAAGACGCCATCGCCGCCCTCAAGGCCGCCGAAGCGCTCGCCATCCGCATGGCGCGGGCCGAAATGCCCGACACCCTGCGCCCGTCCCTCGCCGGCTACGACAGGGTGATCGAGTACTGCCGCACCCTCGCCGGCCACCGCGAGGTCGAGCAGTTCCACATCCTCTACCTCAACCGCAACAACCTCCTCATTGCCGACGAGCGCCTCCAGAAGGGCTCCGTGTGCCACACGCCGGTCTATCCCCGGGAGGTCTGCATCCGCTGCCTGGAGCTTCAGGCCAGCGGGGTCATCGCGGTCCACAACCACCCGTCGGGCAACCCGGAACCATCGAGAGCCGACATCGCCATGACCGACCGTCTTCGCAACGCGCTGAAGACCATCGAGGTCACGCTGCTCGACCATCTGATCGTCACACCGACCGGCTCCGTGAGCTTCCACGAGCGTGGGTTGCTCTGAAAGGCGAACCGATGGACCTCCCCGGTGCGCCCCCGGCCGCGTCGGGCCGACCCCGCTGAACCGATCTCCCGCCACCCAGCCCGGAGACCGCCATGCTCCACCGGATCACCGGCCGCGCCACGAAGTGCGGCCCGTCCGCGATTTCAGCGATTGCCGGCGTGCCGACCCACGAGGCCGCCGCCGTCATCCGCCGCCTGTTCGACCGGCCCTCGGTGAACGGCGTCTTCATCGACGAACTCGCCGCCGCGCTCGAAGCGTTCGGCTGGGCGCCGGACTACGCGCTCCGCCATCCGGAATACCGGAACCGCCGTTTCGCCCGGCGCGAGCGGGAATGGGAGCGCCTCTTCGCCGCTGTCCCCTTCGACGAGCGCGCAATCACGCTGGGCGCGTTCCTCGACGCCGCGCCCGCCGGGACATGGGCGATCTCCGCGAGCCGCCACTTCGTGGCCTGTGCGGACGGCTTCGTCGCGGATTCCGGTGCCTGGTTTGCCCGCATGCCGGCTTTCTCGTTCCGGGCCGACCCCGGTCACAACCGCGTCGCGCTCCGCCGCGTCCGGGAAGCGGTCAGGTTCGTGCGCGTGGCCGGCCTCCCCCGCAACCCCCGTCCGCAGGAGGGCTGACCATGCCGCAGATCGTCACCACCACCGTCTTCACCATCGACGAGCTTTCCGACGCCGCGAAGGAGAAGGCCCGCGCCCGGCATCGCGCTCGATACCCATGCCGTGCGCCTCCATGGCGGCCGAACCCGGGAACGGTCGAACATCCGGTTCCGGGGGTTCCACAGCCAGGGGGACGGCGCCTCGTTCGAGAGCCGGTACAGCCATGCCCGCGGCGCCGCGAAGGCCATCCGCGCCCACGCGCCGAAGGACACCGAACTCCACGGCATCGCCGACCCCCTGCAGCACGCCCGGCGCCGCAATTTCTGGCAAATTCATGCAGCCTTCCGCCGTGTCGGCGCCATTTCCACGCAAACAGCATGGAAATCCGCGTCGAGCGCGACAGCCCGGCAGCCGGTCGCGGCGGGCGCCGGCGATACCGTCGCCCTCCGCAACCTGGCCCGCTGGTTCTACCGGCAACTGCGCGACGCCCGGGAGGCCGGGACCTCCGACCCGGCCGTCGACGGGGCCCTCGCCGTGAATGAGTGGACCTTCACCAGGGACGGCAAACGGTTCGGCTGATCCGGTCCGCCGGCCCTTGACGGCGCCGGCTCCGCAAGGCGCCCCCGCACCTTCCCGAACGCAGCCTCCGCCCGCGCCGGATTTCCCCGGCGCGCCCGGCGCCGGCGGGAGTCCGGCCAGCCGTCCGGGAGCGGTCCGCCGGGCGGCGCGGGAGGACTTGCGCCGCCGGCCGCCGTCACGCCCTTCCAGCACGGAGACTGTCCATGCTCGACGCCCCCACGGCACCGGACGCCCTCGCGCGTCCTCTTCCTCCCGCAGTCCCCATCGATCCGGCCGCCCCGTCGGACCGCCCGGCCGCGGGCGACGCCCTGATCGCCGCCGCCCGGACCCTGCTGCCGGTGCTGGAGGCCGGACGGCCGCTCGACGCCGCGACGCTGCGCGCCGCCATGACAAAGGCCTTCGGCGCCACCGACGCCGGGGGCGGCTGGGTCTGGAAGGACGCCTATGAAGCCGCCGAGGCGGCCGTGGTGATCTTCATGCAGCGCTACGCCCGGGCCATGCGCCGCAATGCGGGCGGACCCCGCCGCATGCTGGCGATGCTGGAGGCCGTCGCCGCGCTGGAGCCCTCCCACACCAGGCGCTCCGGGGAACAGGTCCGCCTCCAGCAGTTCTCGACCCCGCTGCCGCTCGCCTATGCCGCTCTCCAGGCCGCCGCGATCCGGCCGGGCGATACCGTGCTGGAGCCGTCGGCCGGCACCGGCATGCTGGCGATGATGGCGCAGTGCGCGCTCGGCGACCGGGCGGCAGGCGCGCTCCATCTCAATGAATACGCGCCCACGCGGGCGCGGTTGCTGACGCGGCTCTTCCCCGGGGCCGCCGTCACCGCCTTCAATGCCGAGACCATCGCCGACCGGCTGCGCGACGTCCGGCCGACCGTGGTGCTGATGAACCCGCCCTTCTCGGCAACGCCCGGCGTCGACCGCACCGCCCGCGGCGCCGATCTGCGCCATGTCCGCTCGGCCGCCTCGATGCTGCCGCCGGGCGGGCGGCTGGTCGCGGTCACCTCGGCCCATTGCGCGCCCGGCGGCAGCGCATGGCGCGATGCCTTCGGCTCGCTCGACGACGCCCGCTGCCTCTTCACCATGGCGATCGACGGCCGCGCCTATGCCAGGCGCGGCACCGGCTTCGACACCCGCCTCACCGTGCTGGAGCGCAGCGCCGGACCTGAAGTCGAGCTGGACACGACCGCCCGCGCCGCGAACGCCGCCGAACTGCTCGATGCGGTCGTTTCGCGGGTTCCTCCCCGGCTTCCGGTCGAGACCGTGCCGATCACCGCGCCGCCGGCAGGTCCCGCGCGCGACCTGTTCGGCAAGGCGCCGCCGCCCGCAAAGCGGCAGGGACCCAGGCCCGCATCGACTGCCGGGACGCGGCAGGCCCACGACTGGGGGGCGATCTCGGAGCTGGTCGTCGAGACCGGCCCGGTGGAGCCGGTTGCCGCCGCCGACACCGGCCCCTGGGCGCCCTGGCGGCCGGGCGTCGTCCGGGTGCCGGGGGCGGTCGAGCATCCGACGCCGCTGGTGCAGTCCGCCGCCATGGCCGCCGTGCCCCATCCGGCGCCGGCATACCGGCCCATGCTGCCGGAGCGCGTGGTGACCGAGGGCCTGCTGTCCGACGCCCAGATCGAGAGCGTCGTGCTGGCGGGCGAGGCCCATTCCCGCCATCTGGCCGCGCAATACCGCATCGGCTCCGGCTGGGAGACCGTCCACCGCTGCCCGCAGGACGGCGAAGTTGAAGAACCCGGCACGTCTCCGGCCACCCGGGACAGCCTGCCCCGGACCGGATCCGGGAGCCTGCCCCGGACGGGATCCGGGAGCCTGCCCCGGCCCCGATCCGGGAGCCTGCCCCGGACCCGATCCGGGAGCCTGCCCCGGACCCGATCCGGGAGCCTGCCCCGGACCCGATCCGGGGACGAGACCCTGTCGGAGCCGGTGCGTTTCCGCCGGGGCTGGATGCTGGGCGACGGCACCGGCTGCGGCAAGGGCCGGCAGGTCGCCGCCGTCATCCTCGACAACCGGCTGAGGGGCCGGAAGCGCGCCCTCTGGCTCTCCCAGTCCGACAAGCTGCTGGAGGACGCAAGGCGCGACTGGACCGCGCTCGGCGGGCTGGAAAGCGACGTCATCCCGCTCGGCGCCTTTCGCCAGGGGCGGGAGATCCCCCTCGACGCCGGCATCCTGTTCGCCACCTACGCCACGCTGCGCTCGCCCTCCCGCCAGGGCAGGCCCTCGCGGCTGGAACAGATCGTCGAATGGCTCGCCGGCTCATTGGACGAGGAGGACCGCCACGCCTTCGACGGGGTCATCGTCTTCGACGAGGCCCACGCCATGGCCAACGCCGCCGGCTCGAAGAGCGGACGCGGCGAGACGAAGCCGTCGCAGCAGGGAAGGGCCGGCCTGCGCCTGCAGAACGCGCTGCCCGACGCCCGCATCGCCTATGTCTCCGCGACCGGCGCCACCACCCTCCCCGGCCTCGCCTATGCCGGCCGGCTCGGCCTCTGGGCCGCCGGCGAGACGCCGTTCGAGACCCGCACCGCCTTCGTCTCCGCCATGGAGGCCGGCGGCGTCGCCGCGATGGAGGTCGTTGCGCGCGACCTCAAGGCCCTCGGCCTCTACCAGGCAAGGGCGCTCGCCTATGACGGCATCGAGGTCGACATCCTCGAACATTCGCTCACCCCGGAACAGCGGCGCATCTACGACGCCTATGCCGGCGCCTTCAAGGTGATCCACCACAATATCGAGGCCGCGCTGAAGGCCACCGGCATCGTCCGCGGCGACGATACCCTCAACAAGAGGGCGAAATCCGCGGCGCTCTCCGCCTTCGAGGGCACGAAGCAGCGCTTCTTCGGCCACCTGCTCACCGGCATGAAGTGCCCGAGCCTGATCCGCGCCATCGAGGCCGACCTCGAAGCCGGCCGGTCGGCCGTGGTCCAGCTGGTCTCGACCGGCGAGGCGCTCATGGAGCGGCGCATCGCCGAGGTCCCTGCATCCGAGTGGGACGACCTCAATATCGACCTCACGCCCCGGGACGCCATCCTGTCCTGCCTGATGCACGCCTTCCCGGTGCAGTTGCAGGAGCCCTTCACCGACGACGGCGGCAAGCTGCTCAGCCGCCCCGCCAGGGACGCCGACGGCAACACGATCGCCTGCAAGGAGGCCGAGGAGCGGCGCGACGCCCTGATCGAAAAGCTCGCTGCGCTCCCGCCGGTGCCGACGGCGCTGGACCGGATCGTGCAGCATTTCGGGCACGAGGCCGTCGCCGAGGTCACCGGCCGGTCGCGGCGCGTGCTGCGCATCGTGGACGCGAAGGGCGAACGCCTCGCGCTGCGCTCGCGGCCCGCCTCCGCCAATCTCGCCGAGACCGCCGCGTTCATGGACGGAAGCAAGCGCATCCTGGTGTTCTCCATGGCCGGCGGGACGGGCAGGAGCTACCATGCCGACCTCTCCTGCGGGAACACGGAGCGGCGCATCCACTACCTGCTGGAGCCGGGCTGGCGGGCCGACCAGGCGATCCAGGGGCTGGGCCGCACCCACAGGACGCACCAGGCCAGCGCGCCGCTGTTCCGGCCCGTCACCACCGACGTGAAGGGCGAGCGAAGGTTCATCGCCACCATCGCCCGGCGGCTCGACAGCCTGGGCGCCATCACCCGCGGCCAGCGCGACAGCCAGACCGCCATGGGCGACGCCGCGCTGTTCCGCGAGAGCGACAACCTGGAGAGCGCCTACGCGAAGGCGGCGCTCAGGCAGTTCTACGGCGCGCTCTGGCGCGGCGCCATCGAGGGCTGGAACGCGGAACGGTTCCAGGAGTCGACCGGCCTCAGGATCGTCCACGAGGGCGGGCTCAAGGACGACCTGCCGCCGATGCCGAAGTTCCTCAACCGGCTGCTGGCGCTCCCCATCGCCGAGCAGAACCGGCTCTTCGCCGAGCTGGAAGAACGCATCGCCGCCAATATCGAGCAGGCGATCGAGGCCGGCAGCTACGAGCGGGGGGTCGAGACGGTCACCGCCGACTCGCTCACCATCGCCGGCAGGGAGACGCTCCATGAACATCCCGGCGCCGGGGCCGCCACCGAACTGGTCGGGATCGTCCGCCGCGACAGGCTCATGCCGCTCACGGCCGATGCCGCGCTGGAGATCGGAAGCCGCGATCCGGGGCCGGACGGGAAGCCCCGTCTGGCGGTCAACGCGCGCTCGAAGCGCGCCGCCGTCCTGCTGCCCGCCCCGTCGCGCATGCTCGACGACGGCGGGGTGCAGGAACGCGTACAGCTGCTCCGCCCCGCCACACGGGACCGCATGGCCCGGGCCGAGTTCGCCGCTTCCAGCTGGGGGCAGGCCGACGAAGCCCGCTGGCGCATGCTCTGGGACGCCGAGACCGCCGGCCTGCCGTCCCACCGCGAGTCCCGCTTCTGGCTCGCCACCGGCCTGCTGCTGCCCGTCTGGGACCGCCTCCCGGCCGAGAACATGCGCGTCCGCCGGCTCACCAGCGACGACGGCATGGCCCTCATCGGGCGCGTGCTCGACGCGGAGCAGGTGCGCGCCGTGCGCGCCGGCTTCGGCCTCGACGGCGGACCCGCCATGACCGGCGCGGAAGCCTTCGCGGCGGTGATGGAACGCGGCAACCCGCTCGCGCTCGCCAATGGCTGGCGGCTCGCCCGCCGCCGTCTCATGGGCGCTGACCGGGTCGAGGTCGAGGGGCCGGCCGATACCGACCTGCCGGCGCTCCGGCGCATGGGCTGCGCGATCGAGATCATCTCGTTCCGCGCCCGGATATTCGCGCCGAACGCCGGCGCGCTGGAACGCATCCTCGAACGCTGGCCGCTCGCCGCATGACTCACGGAGAATTCCCCCGTTCAATGCCCGGCCGGGATACGTATTGCCGGCCGGGCGGCCGCCGACCCGACAAGGAGACCGACGCCATGACCGCGCAGACCCTGCCGGACTGCCCGAACTTCTGCTTCGCGCCCGCCTGGGACATCGAGGTCGATGCCCAGCAGATCAGGATCGTCATCGAAGGCCTCGCCGGGCATGTCCCCACCGCACTCATCGCCCTCGACCTCGACGATGCTCTCGGCCTTTGCGACAGGCTGAACCGTCGGCTCGGTTACGACCGCGAGGCCTGGACCGCCATGGCGGCGGCGTCCATGCGCACCGGGGACGGCGATCCCGACAGCGAGCCGTGGCACTGAGGCTGAACCGCCCTCCGATCGTTGCCTTCGCGACGCCGCCTCCCTTCCGGCCCGACGGAACAGGCGGCCCGACCGTGTTCGTCTTCCTGCTGCGCCGCCGGCCCGTCGCCGTCCGGCGACCCATGGGGGCTCGCACATGGCGGCCATGCTCCGCTGCCGGCCCGCCGACGCGTGCAGTCATCCGCGCCGCGCGAGCCATGGCCGGGCGATCCGGACCGGCAGGACGGGCAGCACCGCCGCTGCCGCCGGCCGGGGCAGGCCCGCGAACAACGCCGCCGGAACTGCCGCGGCGCCCGGACTGTGCGCCGATAGCCCGGGCGCCGGAGGCGTCGGCAGCCGAGCGCCCCGGATCGGTGTTCCGGCCAGGCAGCGGCAGACCGCAGGGCGCGAGGAACGCGAGCGATGCCGCGGCCGTCAGCAGCTCCCCCGGACCCGCAAACGCACCGGCGGCGTCCGGCCCGCAAGGAAGCGCCAGTGGCCCGGAGGCCGCGCCGCGCCATCGATCCCCGCCCGTTCATGCGCACCAATGCCCCGGGGCGGCAATGCAGGCGAGGCCGACCCGTTCGCGCCGCAGAGGTGGAGAGGAGCGCGCGGGGGAGCGAAGCCGCTGACGGAGAGGTAGCGGCGGTAATCGCAACCGGGGAGATCGGACATGGCGACATTGCGATATGCGGGGATCGGGGCGCGGGCGACACCGACGGCCGTGCTGGCGGATATGGGCGTCATCGCGGGATGGCTGGCCCGGACCGGCTGGCATCTGTCTTCCGGCGGGGCGGACGGGGCCGATGCTGCGTTTGCGGCGGGAGCGTCAGCAGAGCAGCGGACGATCTGGCTGCCGTGGCGGGGCTATAACGGGCATCGCGGCGCCGACTGCCGGACCCTGTCTCCGGCGGCGATGGCGGCAAGCCTGGAGATCGCGGCGCCCCTGCATCCGGCCTGGGAGCGCTGTTCGCCGGCCGTGCGCAAGCTGCATGCCCGGAACGCGGCGGTGGTGCTCGGCGGGACCCTGGAGCGCCCGGTCGATGCGGTCGTGTGCTGGAGCGAACGCGGCGCGTCAACCGGCGGCACGGGCATGGCCATCCGCATCGCCCGGACCCGCGGCATCCCGGTTCTGAACCTGGGGTCGATGCCGCCGCGCGCCGTCTGTGAGCGCCTGGCCGCGATCCGCCGCGCCGTCCCCCCGTGTAGAGAGGAGTGAGGCGCCTGCCGGGCGAGTGTCCGGCAGGGCGGAGGAGAGGACTCCCCGCCGATGCCGGATCGGTGTCCGGCACAGGTTGCCGGGCAGGGCAACGGCAGAGGAGTTCCCGCCATGTTTCATCCCGATACATCCCTCGACCTTCCGACCGGCTGCGACCTGCTCGCCGAACTCGGCGTCGACCGCCGCACCGTCCGCGAGATCACGGAGGACGAGCGCGCCATCCGCTGTCCCGACCGGGGCGCGGCCTGTCCGGTGCACGGCTTCGCGAGCCTCTTCCCGGAACCGGCCCTCGGGATGTCCCTCCAGGAAGCGGCGCCGGCGGAGCTCCGGGACCCGGCGGCGGCGCTCCCTCCGGCGGCATAGAGGGGAGGAGGGCCTGAAGAGATTGAACGGTCGGGGGTTCGGGGGAGTGACCCCGGCCCCGGTCGTTCGCAACCCATCGTCATCAACGCGAACCTGAAGGAGTATCGCAATGAGTTTCGGATTGAACAAGGTGCAGATCATCGGCCGCCTCGGCGCCGACGTCACCATCAACCACCTCGCATCGGGCGGGCGCGTCGCCAACCTGAGCATCGCGACTGACGAGTCGTTCATCAACAAGCAGACCGGCGAGAAGGTCGACAGGACCGAGTGGCACCGGGTCGTGACCTTCCAGGACGGGCTGATCGACATGCTCGGGAAGCACGCCACCAAGGGCCGGCTGGTCTACATCGACGGCAAGCTCCAGACTCGGCGCTGGTCGAAGCCGGGCGAGGACGGCGACCGCTTCTCGACCGAGATCCTGCTGGTCCCCGGCGGGCGCGTCCAGTTCCTCGACAAGCCGAACGGCAACGCCGCGCAGCCCGGCCCGGACGCGGCGGACGGCTCCGCGCCGGCCGGCGGCGACCCGATGGACGGGGACGAGATCCCGTTCTAGAGCTTCCCGTTCTTCCTTCCCCACAGGGCCGGCGCCTCGCGCGCCGGCCTTTTTTTTGCAGCCGAACCGGAGCCGGTCCGTCCGGGCGCCGCGCCCGCGCCTGGCGCGGGCCGCTCGCCTTCCGGCGCCGTCCGGAGGCGGAGGGCGGCCGGTATCGGGCGTCCCGCTCGACCTGAAAGGAAGTTCCGCATGCAGCACCAACCGTCTCCCGCCGCCGCCATCGCCGCCGCGCTTGCCGCGCGCGCCGAGGCGGTCTGCCGACGCTATCTGCCCCATGGCCGCCGGCAGGGCCGCTACTGGATCTGCGGCGACCTCGACGGCGCCCGCGGACGCTCGCTCTTCGTCCGCCTGCGCGGACCCGGCACGCCGGGCAAGTGGACCGATGCGGCCCGGGGCACGCACGGCGACCTGCTCGACCTGATCCGCTACCGCTCGGACGCGCCGACGCTGCGCGCGGCGCTCGACGAGGCGCGGCGCTTCCTCGCCCTGGAGCCTGCCCCGGACAGTGCCCGGACCTGTTCCGGGTATCCGGGGGCCCCGGACGCGCCCTGGGACGCGACAGAGGCTGCCCGCCGCCTGTGGCGGCGCTGCCGCGCCATCGACGCCACCCATGCCGAGCGTTATCTCCACGCCCGGGGCCTCGCGCGCTGCCGCTTCGCGGCGCTGCGCTTTCACCCGGAGCTTCGCTACCGCGAAGGCTCCCTGGTGCGCCGCCTCCCGGCGCTGGTCGCCGCCGTCACCGGCGGCGACCCCGGATACCCGGAACAGGTCCGGGCACTGTCCGGGGCAGGCGGCCCGATCCTCGGCGTGCAGCGCACCTGGCTCGATCCCCGCGCACCCGCCAAGGCGGACGTCGCCGCGCCGCGCAAGGCGCTCGGACGCATCCACGGCCTCGCGGTGCGCTTCGGCGCGCCTGCCGGCCACGCGCCGCTCGTCGTCGGCGAGGGCATCGAGACGGTCCTCTCGCTGGTCACCGCCGTGCCCGAGATCACGGCCGCCGCCGCGCTCTCCGCCGGGAGCCTCGGCGCGTTCGCGCCGCCGCCCGGCCTCGCGCGGCTGGTCATCGCGCAGGACAATGACGAGCACGGCGCGCTCGCGGCCGAACGCCTCGCCCGGCGCTGCGCGCGGGCCGGCGTCGCCGCCACCGTCATCCTGCCCGCCGGCAACGACTTCAACGACGACCTCGTCGCCCTCGGCCCGGCAACGCTCCGCGCCCGCTTCGCGCCGCTGTTCCGTACCGCCGCCTGCGCCTCCGGCTCCCCGGCCGGCGCGGGCTCCCGGTCCGCCGGAGGAAGAGGAGAGCGGAGGGTCGGGCAAGCCGACCCGAAGAGTGGAGGGAGTTCATGAAAGCCGTCGTCAACCTGAAAACCGAGACCCGGCTGCGCGAGGCGTTCGAATACGCGCAGGTCGTCGACAACACCGTGCTGATCGACCGCCGCACCAGGTGGGGCAATCCTTTTGTCATGGGCAGGGACGGCACCCGCGACGAGGTGATCGAAAAATACCGCGCCGACCTCTGGCGCCGCATCCGCGCGGGCGAGATTACCCTCGAAGAGCTGGCCGGACTGGACGGCTGCTGGCTCGCCTGCTGGTGCGAGCCGCTGCCCTGCCACGGCGATGTCCTCGCCCGGGCCGCAGAATGGGCATCCGGGCAGCTGGCGCAGCGCAACACCGGCCGGACGGAAGGAGGCGCGTCATGAGCACCATCTCCTTCCGCCGCATCGCCCCCGACGAATCCCGCATCTACCGGGACGGCGATCATGTCGGAGACGTCCACGCCTTCGACGACAGCATCCGGCCGGGGCGCAGGGTGTTCGCCATACATCTCGACGAGGACCCGCGCGGCCCCGTCTATCTCCACGACCGCGCCCGCATCCGCGACACCGCCCGGCAGCGGGTCGACTCCCATCCCCTGTGGAACTGACGCAAGGGCGGGCAGGACCGGAAATCCTTCCCCGCGCCGGGCCGGGACGAAACGACGATGGGGTCCGTGCAGGGCGAGAGAAATACGCCACCCCGCTGTGATCTCCAATCGTGTCACACGGGCTCGCGACAGCAACCCCTGCGGGGTCCTCCGGTCGCTCCGCTCCCTGCGGCCCGGCCAAGAAGCTCTACGGGCGGACCGTGAAAGTCGACGACCGTGAAGATCGCAGGGCGATCTTCCGCACCATCGCCGACTTTCCGCACCACTCCGCCCAAGAGCTTCTACGCCCGGGTGCTTCTGCTGCGCGCGCGTGCCCCGACAGGACATCACAACGGGGATCGGCCCCGAACGTGAAACCGAAAGGAAAACGACATGACCTTCCATACCGATACCACCGAAACCGCAGCACAGTCCGCAACCGCGATCGTCTGCGACAACGCCGCTCTCTTCGGCGCAACCCCCGAGCGGGACGAGTTCGACACCCGCGAGGTCTGGGACGAGGACGAGGCCATCGTCGCCGTCAACGAAGCCTTCCGCATCCTCAGCCAGGGCGTCGCGCCGGACGGATACCAGATGGCAGACGAACGCGAACACCTCCTCTGGGGCTTCGTCAACATGCTCCACGCCCAGACACAGCGCCTCGACCGCAGCGTCGACAAGCTCACCCCCGAACTCCAGGACCTCCAGCGCACCCAGGACGGCTCCGAGATCAGGTCCCTGGAACTGGAACTCGTGACCGACCGCGCACAGTGCCTCACCGCACGCCGCGACGCCTTCGAGACCCTGCGTAACGAGGCCGCCGAAACCTACCGCGCAGACACCGGCGACACCTGGCGGCCCCGGCGCGGCAGCCACGCCAGCCAGACCGGACATCTGACCTCCGCCGCCATCGACGCCCGCGACTTCGTCCGCGCCCGAAAGGACCGCAAGACACAGGCTCACCTGCCCCAGGGAACCCTCGTCGCCATCGCAGGCGGAAAGGACATCGCAAACCCGGCGGCGGTCATCGAGCGCCTCGACAAGGTCCGCGCCAAGTATGCCGACCTCGTCCTCGTCCATGGCGGCGGCCCCGGCGTCGAGAAGATCGCCGCCAGCTGGGCAGAGCGCAACGGCGTCCACCAGGTCGTCTGCAAGCCCGACTGGGACCGCCACGGACGCGCCGCACCCTTCCGCCGCAACGACGAACTGCTCAACCTCCTGCCGAAGGGCGTCATCGCCTTCCCCGGCTCCGGCATCACCGAAAACCTCGTCGACAAGGCCCGCAGCCTCGGCATCCCCGTGCAGCGCTGTGCCGCCTGACCGCAGCACCTCGACGGGCCATGTCGTCGCTCCGGCGGCGGCGTGGCCCGTTTTCGTATGCGCACACCGCCCGCCGGACCGCAACGGTCTCCTCGCACCGGCGCTGCGCACCGCGCTCGTCGGCGAACGCGCCCCGCTCGCCCTGGCCGGCTGCGCCGGCTGCGGGCACCGCCCCGGCTCGCCGCCGCTGCATTCCGTGCCTCGCCGGTGACGGCTCCGCCGCACACCGCGCTCCGCACCACGCCGTGCAACGCTGTCCGCACAAGTGCGGACATGACCGCCCGAGCCTTCGGCAGCGTGCTGCGCACGACTGCCTGCACCTCCGGCCGCACAGCCCGCCGCTCACACGCCGCGGCGGCTCCCCTCCGCCGCTCTCGCCGGCGTCGATCCCCCCAACGTCAATGCAGCAAATCAGGCCGCTTCGGACCGCCCGGGGCGGCCTCGGTTCTCACACCCCACTCACCTGAAGGTGAAGGTATGCCAGGCGCGCGCCTGACCGCTTTCCATTGCGATTTCAACGCCTCGTGACGACACAGCGTTGTTGGGCCGAGTGTATGTCCGAAGCATACTTGCGTAACACAATCCGTGTTCGACAAACCGTTTCAATGACTTGCGCGCAGTCAATCTGACTGCTCGCCCCGGTTCTCCAAGGTTCGCAAATTTCCTCGATCCCGAGAAGCACTCAGATTGACTGTGCGCTGGGCTACGCCCGCCATTGAAAGCAGTCAATCTGACTGCATGGCCCAAGCGGTCCCCGAGTGCCCGAACGCAGGCGGGCCGATCCCCTTCATGCATCGGCCGCTACGAATCCCGGCCAGGCTGTCGTACTGTGCGGCGATGGAATCTTGCCGGCAAGGATGCATCGACCGATGGCGGAGACGTTGACGAGGACCATCCGGGTCACACCGGAGCAATGGGAGCGGATCGAAAAGACTGCCAGGGATCGCGAGATCTCAGCGAACCGGCTCGTGGTCGAACTCGTCATGGAAGCCATCGACCGCCGTGAATGGCCGCGTACCGAGCTCGATATCCAGGTCGCGAAGGCTGCGCTGTTCGCCGCCCAGGTCCTGCGGCGCGACCTTATCGCCACCGGTCGCAAGGATGAAGTCGAGGAAATTCTGCAGTTCGTTGCCTCATTGCTCCCTGAGTCCGCCGCCAACCTGCCGTCATCGTCAAGCTCGCCGGCGTCACGATTCGATCCGAAACAGGGCTCCGAGTAGCTTGGCCATTCCTCTCGGGAAGGTCCGCGCGAGAGCACAACCCGCGAATCTCCGCTTGGTCTGCGCCTATCGTCCTGCCTTCGTTCTTCCCAGGAGCCCGCTGTTTGCTGCTTCCGGATTTGACAATATGTGTCTTTTCCAGAATGGTTTAGCCTGGATCTATACGGTTTTCAGTCAATCGAGGTCGGTGGAACCATGGTATCCGAGGAACCTTGGGTCGGAATCACTGAAGTAGCCGCTCACCTGGGAGTATCCAAAGACACGGTTTACCGCTGGGTCGACACGCACGGTCTGCCTGCCCGCCGCGTCGGTCGGTTGTTCCGCTTCAGGCTTTCGCAGGTAGACGAGTGGGTCGAGAGTACGGACCATGTGGCTACAAGCCGTAAGTCGGGAAGGGCGGACATCACAGGACGGAACAGTCCACGCAATGGTTGAGCATGCCCTTGCGGCGCGGATCGGGAGCCGCGTGTCTCTCACCGGGCATTTCGACGCTCCGGTTATCCTTGAAGATGTGCGGCCCTTGGGCGCCAACGGTTCTGCCGGCTACGAGTGCCGCGTCCGTCTGCCGGACGGCGAGCTCGAGGAGGCAGTCATCACGCCTGACGAGGCCGTTGAGCTTCTCGGTACGGAAGCGGCACGAGAGAAGGCGGCTCCTCAACCCGCGGATGCGAACCAACTGCGCCTCCTCGTCGAGTCTGTCCGCATTCGTCTCGCCTACACCTACGACCGGCAGTTCGCGGTGAGCCTTTCCGGCATCAGGACGCTGCCGCACCAGCTTGAAGCGGTCTACATGAAGATGTTGCCGCAGCCACGTCTGCGGTTTCTTCTCGCCGACGATCCCGGCGCCGGGAAGACGATCATGGCCGGCTTGCTTATCAAGGAGCTCAAGCTGCGCGAGGCCATCGAACGTTGCCTCATACTTGTCCCCGCGCCCCTGACCATTCAGTGGCAGGATGAGCTGTTGCGCTTCTTCAACGAGCCGTTTCAGATCATCCACTCGGCGAACGACCAGCAGCAACTCCTGAATCTCTGGGAGAGGGAGCGCCAGGTCGTCGCATCCATCGATTACGCCAAGCAGGACGATGTCCGCGAGCGCGTATGGCGGCAGCGGTGGGACCTCATCATCATCGACGAAGCCCACAAATGCAGCGCCTACACCAAGCGCGCATCGGGCCGCGAGGACGAAGTCGAACGTACGAAGCGATATCAACTCGCCGAGCGTCTTTCCGAGCAGTGCGACAGCCTGCTGCTGCTGACGGCCACCCCGCATCACGGCGACGACGACCGGTTCGCCCACTTCATCCGTCTGCTTGACAGCGACCTGTTCCCCGAACCGCACCGTTTCGGCGAGGCGGCCGGCCGCCTCCGCCGCGAAATCCTCAAGCTCGGCGATGACTGCCCGTGGTCGCTTCGTCGGCTGAAGGAAGACCTGAAGGACATGCGGGGCCGCCGCCTGTTCCCGGACCGCCACGTACAGACTGTCAGCTTTGCCCTTGGACCGGAGGAGTACACCATCTACAGGGCGGTGACGGCCTACATCAACGAGTTCCTGCCGCAGGCGACGGGCCGCCGCAAGAACAGCGTTGCGCTGGCGCGCACTGTCTTCCAGCGCCGCCTTGCGAGCTCGACGCACGCGATTCATGAGTCACTGCGACGCCGCAGGAAGAAGCTGGATGGCCTGCTCCGCGAACTCGAGGAGCTTCCTCCCGCACAACGCGCACGCCGTCTTGCCCAACTGCAAGGCCGGCTGTCGGATACGGAACAGGACGAGGACGACCTTGATGAGTCCGCCCGTGACGTGCTCATTGACGAAGCGACCACCGCCGCCGAGCTGGACCAGCTCCGCGCCGAGCTTTCGGAGCTTGACGATCTTGTGGCTCGCGTCGGGCGGGTTCGGGAGAGCGGACGCGATTCGAAGCTGGTGGCTCTGCGCGAGTGTGTGCAGCGATCGGAATTCGAGGAGCTGAAGGACGGACGCGGCAAGCTCCTTCTATTCACCGAACACCGGGACACGCTCGATTATCTGCGCGAGCATCTTGAAGCGTGGGGCTACTCGACTTGCCAGATTCACGGCGGCATGAATCCGCGCGAGCGCAAGCAAGCCCAGGAGGATTTCCGAACGAGCCGTCAAATCTGTGTGGCCACCGAAGCGGCTGGAGAGGGCATCAACCTCCAGTTCTGCCATCTGATGATCAACTACGACCTACCCTGGAACCCGACCCGGCTCGAGCAGCGACTGGGCCGCATCCACCGCATAGGACAGACGCGCGACGTGTACGCGTTCAACTTCGTGGCGACATCCTCCGAAGATGGCCAGCCGGTGATTGAGGGGCGCATCCTGGAACGGCTCCTCGGCAAGCTGGACCGCATGCGCGAAGCGCTTGGAGACCGCGTGTTCGATGTCGTCGGCGAAGTGCTCTCGCTGAACAAGGTCAATCTTCCGGACATGCTGCGCGAGGTGGCCTACGAACCGAGACGGCTGGATGACTATCTGGACGTGATCGATCGCATCGACCCCGATCTCCTCGGTCATTACGAGGAGGCGACCGGCATCGCCCTGGCGCGCGGGCATGTGGATTTCTCGGCCTTCGCCCAGGCCAATCTGGAGGTCGAGGAACGCCGGCTCATGCCGCGCTACGTGGAGTCCCACTTCCTGAGCGCAGCAAAGGTCGTGGGTCTTCGCACGGAAGCGAGGGCGGATGGACTATGGCGGATCGAGCACGTGCGCGCCGATCTCCGCTCTGAACGGCTTGCCGCCGTACGGCGCCTGGGTGCCCCGGATGCGAGTTATCGCAAGCTGACCTTCTACAAGGAGCATCTCGAACAGGATCAACACCTTGATGCCGTACTGCTCGGCCCCGGCCATGCCGTATACGCTGCGGTCGATGAGAAGCTCAATGAATTGCTTCACGATGTCGTGGGCCGCATCGCTGTCTATGTCGACCCGATGACTGCGGTGCCGTATCGGCTGCACTTCTACGAAATCACGATCCGTGGTCAGACGACCAAGGGGGATGCGACGATCATCCATGCTGAGCTTGCAGCCGTGCGTGAGGAGGCCGCCGAGGGCCTGGCCGGCGCCGGGCGGTTCGAGGTGGTTCCAGCCGACATCCTGATCGACCTTCCGGAACACCCCCATCCCCCGGAGACGCTGCCCGCAACCGACTACGGGCCCGTCAGCGACTACATCAAGACCACGGTCCAGATGGAGCGCCGCAGCGCTGCGTGGGACGAACGGAGCCGCTATGCGGATGTCACGCGCGACTATCTCAAGAGGTCTTTCGACGCGCGAGTGAGGGCCGCGCAGAATCGCGTGATGCGGTTGAAGAGCCGCGAGCCTACCGAGCCGGAAGTAGCGCTTGCCCGGCAGCAGGCGGAACAGAGCCTGGCCGACCTCGAACGCACCCGGCAGGAACGCATCACCGGCGTGGACCGCCTCCGCGTAGCCCGTCATGGCCCGGTGCGCCACGTGGCCAGTTGTTTGGTACTTCCTCCCAACACGGCAATCGACAGCTTCCCGGAACTGGCGGAAGACCAGGATGCGGGGCTGAAACGCCGAATCGAGCTTGCAGCCGAGAACATCGTCGTCGCGCATGAAGAGGCCCGAAACCGCGATTGCGAGCGGGTGGGACACCTCAAGATCGGCTTCGACATCCGCAGCCTCGCGGCTCCTGACCCGCAAACCGGATTCCGCGACCCGGTTGACGGCGTCAGGCGCATCGAGGTCAAGGGCCGCAGGGCGGGCCACCCGGTCAGGCTCACCACGAACGAGTGGTACAAGGCCCAGCAACTCGGCGACACCTACTGGCTATACGTAGTGTGGGACCCGCTCGATAACCCGGACGCCGTCCCGTTGATCGTTCGCAACCCAGCCAAGCATCTGGACTACGCGAAAAGAGAGGTCGTTGCTGCGCGCTATTACGACATTCCGGCGAATGCCGTCGAACAAGCGGCGCAAGATCTCCGGGAGGGCGCCGCATGACGTCCGACGACCTTCGCCTGATCGAGGATTACCTGCCGCTGGATGTGCTCAATGCCCTCGCGTCGAAGGAGAAGCTGCATCCTCGCCGCTATGTGGAACTGATCCACTACTGGCCGGCCCGTCGCCCGACCACTGCATGCCGAGCCTCCATCTACGCCGCATTGGCGCCAGCGCCGTGCACCGACGCCGAACGAGACGAAGCCGCATCCTTCGTGGCGAATCTCGCTGCCTACAATCCCGATTCTGACACGGTTTCCAAGGCGCGCAAGAAGATCAGGGAATTGAACGGCGGACGATCGCCCAAGGTCCTCGACATGTTCGCCGGCGGCGGGGCCATTCCACTCGAAGCAGCGCGACTTGGCTGCGAGAGTCATGCCGTGGACTACAACCCGGTCGCCCATTTGATCGAGCTTTGCACACTCGTTTATCCGCAGTCCTTCGGCGCAAGGCTGGCGGATGAATTCCAGCGTTGGAGCGCCGTGATCCTGGATCGAATGCGCGACGAGGTCGGCGATCTCTACCAGCCGATCGAGCTGCCGCAGACCGCAGAGGCCATTCGGCAGCAACCTCAGCAGGACCAACTCTTCGACAACACCGAGTCCGTATCCGGCACGCGCGCCGATCCTGTCGCATACATCTGGGCGCGCACCGTGCCCTGCCGCCACCCCGGATGTTCTGCGCCCGTCCCGCTGGTCAGGCAGTCGTGGCTGAGAAAGAAGGGCGGCGCTATCGCCGCCGTGCCGCGAATCAAAGACGGCAACCGGCTATGTTGGGACATCGTTGCTGGCAACACCGCCCGCGAAGTGTCGCAGCACACCGGCCAGACAGGCGCCGGGCAGGCAGCCTGCGTGGCCTGCGGCACCCCGGCGCCCGCCGAGTACGTGAAGGAAATGGCGGTTGCCGGGCGCATGGGCGAATCGCTCGCTGCCGTCGTGGCCGCACTGCCGCCGAAGAAACCGAAGAGCAAGAAGCGCCACAAGATCTACCTGCCACCGGATGCCGAGTCGGCTCTGCTACCTGACAACGATGCCTGTCGTCGGCGCCTTGAAGCGCTACTCGTCGAGACGCGCCTTGAGCCTCCGCATGAGCAGATGAACACGACTGACTCAACGACTGTGGCGGGGCGTGGATTTGGGATCGAACGATGGCGCGAGTTGTTCACACCGCGGCAACTTCTCGTCCTCTTTACGCTCATCAAGCACATCCGGCGAGCCCATGCGGAGATGCTCCACCAAGGGTTTTCGGAAGACCGCGCACGCGCATTGACAACCTTCTTCGCTATGGCCTTCGGGCGTTTCGTGATCGCGTTCAACAAGTTCTCTCGGTGGCGGTCGGGAACTCAAGCAACGGAGGGGGTTTTTGATCGACAGGCTCTAAAGATGATTTACGATTTTTCGGAACTTAACTGTTTTGCCGATACGCAAGGATGTTTGCAACTTGCGTTTGAACGCGAGACCTTCTGCATACGGGAACTGGCCAAGATCAAGGAGCCTTGCGTTGTCACTCGGGGAAACGCCGAGAAGCTCTTCTACGATGACGAGACATTCGACGCGGTCGTCACCGATCCCCCCTACTACAGCAGCATCTACTACGCCGACCTGTCCGCTTTCTTCTATGTCTGGTTGAAGCGGATCGTCGGCGACCTCTATCCTGAACACTTCACCCTTTCCTCTCCGCCCAAGCGGCGGGAAGCGGTGGCGCAATCCAGCGAGCACGGTGGCGACGCCGAGAAGGCCAAGCAGCATTACGAACGCCTGATGCGCAACGCGCTGGTCGAGGCCCGCCGCGTCCTGAAACCCGGCGCCCCGCTAGTCTGCGTCTATGCCCACAGGACCACGGAAGGATGGGCGACCCTGATCCGGGCGCTTGTCGGCGCGGGCATGACAGTCACCGAAGCTTGGCCTGTGCAAACCGAATCACGTGGCCGCGTCAACGCGCTTGGCGCCGCCGCACTCTCCGACAGCATTTTCTTCGTCGCCCGGCGCCGCGAGCAGGCCGCCGTCGGCCGATACGAAACCGAGGTCGAGCCCGCTCTAGGCGAGATCGCTCGCGAGCGCGTCAAGACCCTGTGGAACGGCGGCAAGGGCATCGGTGGCGCTGACCTCCTGATGGCAGCCGTCGGTGCCGGTCTGCGCGCCTATACGCGGTTTGCCCGGGTCGACCATGCCAACGGCGAACCGGTTTCTGCCGAGCAGTATCTGCGCGATGTCGAAGGGGTCGTGCTCGACGTGATGCTCGATGAGGTCTTCGGCCTTCGGGGCGCGGCGGTCACGGCCGTCGATTCCATTACCCGGTTCTACATCTTGTGGCGGTTCACCTACCGTGAATCGGCCATCGAAGCAGGTGACGCCTACGTCTTCTGCTACCCGCAAGGAATCGAAATCGACGGCCCTGAGGGATTGACAGGCAGCGCCCCGAAGCTTGTCGAGAAATCCGGTGGCAAGTTCCGCGTGCGAAACTACATCGAGCGCGGGGATGACGAAGCGCTTGGCCTCCCTGCGAATGGCAGGGCCGCACCGCTGGTCGATGTGCTGCACCGGCTGCTCTACTTGATCGAGAAGCGGCCGGCCGCGGTTCAGGAATACCTTGAAGCATCCCGCCCGAACGGAGAGCAGCTTCGCCTGGTTGCGCAAGCGTTGTCGGCCCCGATCCTCGGGCGATCGGACGCACTCGATGCGTCGCCAACTGCCGAACTCGGTGCACTCACTCGACTCAATGCCAACTGGCGAAGCGTCGTCGAGGGAGCCGCGTACGCCCACGAAATGGAGTCGTTGGCAACCGGGCGGCAGGATCTGTTCAGCGGAGACGAATCTCGATGAGCGCCCATCCCCGCCCCTGGCTGCAGTGCGTTGAGCTCCATCCCGATGTGCTTTCCGACGATTTCTCCGAGGACATCTTTGCGCTCGATCTCGGCACCCTGGCCGACTACCTGATCGGCAAGGAGCAGGAGCGGCCCGACCCGGAGCTGGGGCGCGTCCCGGCGGTGTATCGCGATGCCCGCAGCTTCTTCGACGCGTCGTATCTGACGAGCGGCCTCAAGTCCCTCCTCGAAGATGTGCTCGGACGCCTTTCCGGCGCCGGAGGCAACCGGGTGCTCAGATTGCAAACGCCCTTCGGTGGCGGCAAGTCTCATACCCTGGCTGCCCTGCTGCACGCAGCCCGAACCCGCGCGGCGCTCGATGCGCTGCCGGAAGCGGCCGAACTTCCGAGACCGGAGGGTGTGCGCGTCGCGGTCATCGATGGACAGTTCTTCGACCCGACCAACGGGAAACGAGCTTCCGGCTCGGACATCAACGCGAGGACTCTCTGGGGCTGGGTCGGCTGGGCGCTCGGCGGCCGGCAAGGCTATGACCTGGTGCGCGCACAGGACGAGGCCCGGGTCGCGCCCGGTGCCGATGCGCTGGTCGAACTGCTCAAGGGCGGGCCGAGCCTGATCCTCCTCGACGAACTGCTGCAGTATCTCATCAGTGCCGGCGGAATACGCGTCGAGCAGACCACACTTCGCGACGAGGCGTTGTCGTTCCTTCAGCGGTTGACCGTAGCGGTCGGGAGTGTGGACAACGCAGTACTGGTTTACTCGTTGCAGTCGAGCAAGCGCGAGTCCCTCGAATACACCAGCCTGCTCCGGACCGTTGAGCATCTGGCAGACCGCAAGGACCAGCGCCGCGAGCCGGTGGAAGGCAATGAGATCCTCAACGTCATCCAGCGCCGGCTGCTCGCCGGAGAGCCTGATGCGAGCGTTACGACCACCGTGGCAGATGCCTATGGTGAAGTGTTCACCCAGATGCGGCGAGCCCACGCGCAGGGTGAACCGGAGCGTCTGCAAGCAGAGGAAGAAGGCGCGGCGCTGCGTGAACGGATCAAGGCGTCGTATCCGTTCCACCCTGCCCTCATCGACCTGATGCGCGAGCGCTGGGCCGCCATCCCGGACTTCCAGCGCACCCGCGGCTCACTGCGTTTCCTGGCCTCCTGTCTTCGCGCAGCCCACCGCGCGGGCGCCTCCGGCTTTCTACTCGGGCCCGGCGACGTTCCCGTTCAGGAGAACGATGTGCGCCTTGCCTTCTTCAAGGAGGTCGGCCAGCGCGAGGACTTCCAGGCGTGTCTGGAGCACGACTTCGTCGGCGCCAACGCGCGTGCGCGCCGCATCGACGACCGGCGCGCGCGGGAGGTCACGGTCGAGGCAGGAAAGCAACCCGCCTCCCGTCTTGCCACCACCATGCTGCTCCACTCCTTCGGCGGACTACGTCGGGGAGGGGGAGAGCACGGCGACCTGCTGCCCCCCGGCATCGGCGAGCCGGATCTGCTCGGCGCGAGCATCGGGCCCGACCTCGACACGACCACCATCCAGGCTTGCCTCAAGGAACTCAGGGAGCAATGCCTGTACCTGCATTTCGATGGCGTGCGCTACTGCTTCAAGAGGGATCCCAACGTCACGTTGCTTGTCGAACAGGAAGCCGATGCCGTCGGCAGGGACGAAAGTCGGGTTCACGCGCGCATCCGCGACATGCTCGAAGAGCGACTTGCCGGACAGCGCGCCCTCGTTTGGCCGGACAAACCGAGCGACGTGCCGGACCGGGAGCCGAGCTTCCTGATCGCCTACCTGCCGCTCGAGTTCGCAGCGCGACCGGAGGCGGAACGGCGCCACGAGGCGCTTTTGCTGTACGAGCAGTTCGGCGGCCGGCAACGCGAATTCCGCAACGGCCTCGGGCTTGCTGTTCCGGCTGCCGATCAGGTTGGGAATTTGCAGCGCAGCGTGCGCTATTTGCTCGCGGTCGAGCGAGTCCAGGGGAAATGGCGCCAACACAACCTCACCGATGCGCAGCGGAGCCAACTCAAGGAGCGCGGCGCTACGGAGACCGCGGCGACCGAATCCGCGTTGCTTCGGCTCTATGGCGAAGTCTGGTTGCCCGCGGCCGGCGAAAGAAAGCTGACCATCGACTCGGTCAGCCTGGGGGGGCGCCCCCTACAGATCACGCTCGACGACAAGAAGCGCGCGCTCATTCACCAGCGCCTGATGGAGCTGCTGACGAATGTTCAGCGGCGGGTGTTCACAACGGTGGCGCCCGGAAAGCTCGTCGAGCTCTTCAAGCTGGGTGAGCCAGGCAACCACGCTTCTGGCATTGCCACCGACAAGGTGCTGGCCGGCTTTTTCGAATTCCTCGGATTCCCGCGCATACTCTCCGTCGAAGCGGTGCGCAGGGCCGTCGCTCGAGGGGTGGAGACCGGCCTCTTCGGCTTTGTCACCGGGCGCCCTCCACTTGGCGATGATGGCCGTTATCGGATCGACCGGAGCCGCGTCGCTTTCGAGCGTAGCGTCGCCGACGACGAAATCGATCTCGATTCAGGCTTCCTCATCGTCCCGGGGGCACTGCCGGAAAAACGCGCCACCTCGGAGACAGCGACTGGTGATGGCGACCTTCCCGGCGAGGGCGCAGGTGAAGCAGCGGCCGGTGGCGGGACCGAAGAGAGCGGTGATGCGGAAAACGAGACGACTTCCACCGGGGCTTCCGACGCACGGGAATTCAGCCTGCATTTCGCTGCGCGCCAGAGCGACCTGTATGGCGCATGGAACGCCCTCGCCAATCTCGCCGATGTTGCGGGCGAGGTCTCCATCGACGCCGGAGCCAAGCTGCCAGAAGGCTACGACAGGGCCAAGCTGGAAAACGGGGTGATCGAGCCGCTTCGCGAACTCGGTCTGATTGCGGACGAGAACGGATGACCTTGCCTGCCAGCCGATACCGCCGATCGAACACTTCTGGATTGACCGCACCATGATACTCAAACGAGTACAAATCACCAACTTTCAGAGCATTCGGGATTCGACGGAGTTCGAGATCGGCGAGGTAACATGCCTTGTCGGGAAAAATGAGGCAGGAAAGACCGCGCTGCTGAAGGCGCTGTATCGACTTAACCCAATTCGCGCATCTGACGCAGATTTCGATACGACCAGAGACTACCCGCGTCGTGATCTGGTCGACTATGAGGAAGGCCTTGAGAACGGCACCCAAGACGTTGCGCAGGTCGTCCGGGCAACCTACGCACTTGATGCTGATTGCATCGAAGCAATCGAATCCATGTATGGAGTCCATTGCCTGAAGGACAGGAATGCAATTGTTGAACTGCGCAAGGACTACTCCAACGAGGTGACGTACTCCGGGCTGCAGATAGACCATGAAGCTGTAGTATCCCATCTCGTGGCCAGCGCTGGTCTGCCAAAACCCCTGAGTGACACGCCGGGATCCTGCAAGAGCATCCCGGAAATAATCGAAGCCCTTCAAGACACTGAAGAAACAGATGCGTCACAAGAGCTCTGCCGACGTCTCGACGAAATACCCGGTGGAGATGTGGAGAACGCGATATACCACCAGATAATTTCCCCTAAGCTGCCCAAATTTCTGTATTTCGATGAATACTACCAGATGAAGGGACAGGATAACCTCGATGCGCTCCAGGATCGCCGCAATCAAGACAATCTTGAGGAGGCTGATGAACCGCTGCTCGGGCTTATTGAACTTGCCGGGCTAGATCTGGATCAACTTACGAATCCCGAACAAACTGAAAAGTTGCTCGGCCGGCTTGAAGCAGCGGAGAACCGGCTTACGAACAAGGCACTGAAATACTGGTCTCAAAATAGCCACTTGCGCATGAAATTTGATATTCGTCCTGGTCAACCTGGAGATCCTCCCGACATGACGAGCGGGATGAACATCCTGGGAAGAGTGCAGGACACCAAACACATGGTCAGTACCGCCCTTGGCACAAGGTCTCGCGGCTTCATATGGTTCTTTTCCTTTCTCGCATGGTATTCAAAGCTCCGCAAGCAGGGCGAAAACCTCATTCTGCTGTTGGATGAACCCGGACTATCTCTCCACGCAAAAGCCCAGGCAGACCTGCTTCGCTACTTCGAGGAGGAACTCAGGCCGCATCACCAGCTCATCTATACGACGCATTCACCTTTCATGGTCGATCCGACGCGCTTCGATCGCGTCCGGATTGTTCAGGACTTGAGCGTAGAAGAGGGGTCGGATGATCTGCCGGACGACAAACAGGGGACAAGGGTAGTTGGCGATGTTCTCGATGCAACTCCGGACAGTCTGTTCCCACTCCAGGGTGCCCTAGGATACGAGATTCATCAGACATTATTCGTAGGCCCCAATTGCTTGGTTGTTGAAGGTGCTTCGGACCTTCTGTACATCCAGACCATGTCAGCCCTTCTTGAGAAACGGGGCAGGACCGGTCTCAGTGCTCGATGGACGATCACGCCTGTGGGAGGCGCTGGGAAGGTTCCAACGTTCGTGGCACTGATCGGTGCGCAGAACGACCTGAATGTGGCGGTACTTGTTGATTTTCATGAACGTGATCGGCAGCAAGTAGAAAATCTGTACAGGAAGAAATTGTTGAAGAGGCAGAATATATTAACGTTCACAGATTTCACTCAGGGCGACGAAGCGGATATTGAAGATTTGTTCGGCGTTGAATTCTATTTGCGCCTGGTGAATGCGGAGTTTGGGTGCGAAATCCGGTCCACTGAATTGGACTCAGATCATCCTCGAGTTATCTGGCGAATCGAGGAGTATCTGAAAGGAAACCCACTTCCGGGGGAAGTTCGCTTCAGCCACTATCGCCCGGCGCGGTACTTCAGCGAGAATGCCAACGCGCTCGCGGAGCACCTGGGAGATAACGACCTTGGTCGCTTTGAGTCTGTCTTCCAAGCGGTTAACGGGCTTCTGCCGAATTAACTCCGCGCTTGAACAAACATCCTGAAGGGATTCTTGCGATGGGGATGTGTCCTTGACACGCGAAGAGGTGGCGGCGTTGGCCTCGATGGGTGAGTCCGAGGTGCTGGAGTTCAAGGCTACCACCGGAACGCGCCGCGAGGCGGCGGCGACCGTATGTGCGATGCTGAACCAGCGCGGTGGACTTGTGCTGTTCGGGGTCGCGCCGGACAGCCGTGTCGTGGGTCAGCGGATCGGCGAACGGACAATTGAGCAGGTGAGCGCCGAAATCCAGCGGATCGAGCCGCCCGCGTTTCCGGAGATCGAGCGCGTTCGTGTACGGGAGGATTTGGAGGTCATTGCGGTTCGGGTGGGCCCCGGGGCGTCGCCACCGTATCAGTACCGGGGGGCTTCCTATCTGCGTGTCGGCAATACGACGCAGGCCATGTCCGCCGAAGAATACAACCGCTTGCTTTTCGAGCGCATGCACAACGATCGACGTTGGGAGAACCAGCCCGCCGACGGGTGGACGGTAGACGACCTGGACGTCGCAGAGATTCGCAATACGGTCGCGGAGGCTGTGCGGACCGGCCGTCTTGACGAACCTGGCGGCCTGAATTCAGAGGACATGCTGCGCGGGTTGGGGCTGCTGCGCGGCGGCGTCCTGTTCCGGGCCGCCGCGGTGTTGTTCGGAAACGCGGAGCGCCTCGAAAGCGAAATGCCGCAGTGCCTGCTCCGCGTAGCCCGCTTCCGGGGCGTTGACCGTTCGGAGTTTCTCGACAATCGTCAGTTCATCGGGAACGCGTTCATCCTGCTTGCGAGCGCCTCACGCTTTCTGCGCGATACGCTCCCCATCGCGAGCCGCTTCGAGCCCGGCCGCATGGCGCGCATCGACGAGCCGCTCTACCCGCCCCTTGCAACGCGGGAGGCGCTGGCGAACGCCCTGTGCCATCGAGATTATGCCATGGGCGGCGGCTCCATTGGGCTTGCAGTCTACGACGACCGACTGGAGATAACCTCGACCGGTCCACTGCACTTCGGACTGACTCCGGAGGACCTCTTCGGACCGCACGAGTCGCGGCCCTGGAACCCGCTCATCGCCCGCACGTTCTATCGGCGCGGCATCATCGAGGAATGGGGCCGCGGCACGATCAAAATGGCCGACCTGGCGACATCGGCCGGGCTACCACGCCCGGAGATCGAGGAACGGGGCGATTGCGTGACGGTGCGCTTCCGGCGCGCTGACTACGTGCCGCCTAGACACGACGACGGCGAACTGACGGAACAGCAGAGGACAGTGTTGACGCTTATTCATCGGTCCGGCGGCGCTTTGGCGCTCCGGGATATCCGCGCTGCCCTGGGGTCTCAGGCAAACCAGCGGCGGCTACGGGAAGACCTCGCCACTCTGAAGGCCAAGGGGTTGGTGGAGTCCACCGGGGTGGGTCGGGGAGCACGCTGGAAAGCCCTGTAGAACGCGGCGTCGGCTCATTCCGGCTGATTGCGGCTCATTCCGGCTGATTGCGGCTCATTCCGGCCCATTGAAGAAACCCATGACCCGCGTTGTGCTATGGCGACTACCCGCGCCGCCGAAGAGGGAGCCGCCGTCAACTCCTCTCACAACCCGAGATCCACGTCCTTGCCGTGGCCGCGCTCGCGCATCGGTAACTCCTGCTCCTCAGCTGGCAGCGGGATGCCCGTTCGGCCCGCTTCGGCGCCCGTCCCCGGACCTTGAGCCGGCTGACGGTCGACGCCTTGCACGGCATTGTTCGCCTTGCCCTCCATCTCCGGCTCTGCCCTGGCAATTCCCTCCAGTGCCGATATGCGTTCGCCGGTAACGGATTCCAGCTGTTCCTTCAGCGCCGCCCTGTCGTCGGTGACGAGTTCCGCCCGGTCGCGGGCGCGGCTGATTTCGACGTAGAAGCTCTTCTGCGTGGTGAGGTGCGGATGGTTCGCCTCCATGGCGGCGATCACGTTGTCGACGGTTCGCCCCTGGAACGCATGCACGGTCGAGGCCCAGGCATGGTCGAGATGACGCAGTTGCGGATCGCTTGCGCCCAGGGTGAGCATGCGCCCGTCCTCGAGCCGGAACGAGACCCTGCCGCCGGTCACTGCCGTCACCTCGGCGGTGTGGCTGTTGACGAGGCCGAGCGCCTGGTCGTTGCGGGTCCAGCGCACGCGGTCGCCGGCGCGGAGCCCGATCGTTTCCACGCGGTAGACCTCGCTGCCGCCGCGCCGTCCGGCGATCTCGCCGGGCTTCCAGCGCACGGTCCCGCCCTCGCCGCCATCGAGCAGGACTTCCCGGCGTTCGTGATCGACCCCCGCGACCTGCCGCTCGTCGCCCTTCTCGACCCCGATCCGCCGGTAGGGCCGGTAGAACGCGACCACGTCGCCCGGCGCGTAGTTTCCGGCGAGCGCCTTTTCGGCGTTAGTGTAGCCCTTCGAGACGAGGCGTTCGCCCTCGAGCACGGGGCCGTGGATACGGCCCTCGCGTGCGAGGCGCTCGCGGATGTGTCCGTTGATGGCCTGGCGCAGTTCGTGGCTCGGGGCCATCACCCCGGTGCGCTCTCGCTCTTCCTGGGACAGCCCGAGCCAGCGCGCGGCAACGGCGCCGGCGATGTTGTCGGCCTTCACCTCGGCGACATTCGCCCCGAGCTTCCCGAAGGCCCTGCCGATGTCGCCCGCGAGGCTTGCCTCGACGGCGGCCTTCAGGCCGGGGTCGCGCTGGCGCAGGATCTCGTCCATGACGGCGGTCTTCATGCCCGCCTGCTGCAACTGGGCGAACGGCTTGCCGGCGTCCACCGCGTCGAGCTGCTTCGCGTCGCCGACCAGCAAGACCCGAGGGATGCGCAGCACGGTCGCGATGCGCAGCAGGTCGCGGGCCTGGACGGTGGAGGCGAGCGAGCCTTCGTCCACCACGAGCACGGTCTTCGCGAAGGCGGCGCGCATCTCGCGCTCGCCCTTCCTGGAGAGCCGGCCCCCGGCGACGCCGGCGTTGCGGGCGAGGAAGAGCTGGAGCGTCTCGCCGTCGATACCGGCCTCGGCGCCGAGCGTGCGGGCGGCCGAGGCCGAGGGCGCGAGCCCGATCATGCGGTAGCCGCTCCTTTCGGCGAGCGCCCGGACGCGCCTCAGCATGTTCGTCTTGCCGGAGCCGGCATATCCCTGCACCCCCACCACCCGGTCCCTGGCACCGAGGATGAGCTTGACCGCTTCGCGCTGCCCGTGCGTCAGCGGCCCCCCGTGCAGCCGCGCGCTCACCATCCAGCTCCGCATCACCGGCCGGCTCCGGTTCTGGCCGCCGCGCATCAGGCGCAAGGTCTCCCGCTCGTCGGCGAGCGCCCTGTCCGTGGTCAGCCCGCCGCCCGGGTCGAGCGCGGGGGCCGCGTGAAGCGTGCCGGCGTCCAGGAGGCCGTCCACCGCCTTCTCCGCCGCCTCGACCGTGACCGCGCCGGGCTGCCAGGCCAGCGCCGCGGCGAGGAGGTCGGCGCGGCTGAACACGGCCTCGCGCTCGGCGAGATGGGCCACGGCCCAGTCCAGAGCCTGCGCCGCCGCGCCGGGTTCGCCCGGGCTTTCCTTCGCGGGGGCCGGCCCCTCGCGCGAGGGTCCGTCCGTTTCCCGCGCCGCGCCTGCGCTCGGGCCCGCGTCCCGGGACAGCGCATCCGCGGCGAGGGCGGGGCCATCGAACCCGAGGCCCGCGGCCTGCTTCCGCCAGCTCTCATGCAACGCGCCCTTGTCGATGTCGCGCTTGCGGGCGCGGGTCATGAGCGCCGCGCGCCCGGCAAGGCGCTGGTTCTCCGCGGTGCCCGCCGCCCCCCGCTCGGCCACCGCCGCCTCGATCTCCGCGCGCCTTGTCGAGAACGCCTCGATCACGCCGCGGGAGACCCCCGCGATCTCGAAGCGCCCGTCGGCGTGGCTCTTCTCCACGCGATAGCCGAGGCTGGCGAGCCCCCGCGCGAGTTCGCTGCGGTAGACCATGCCGATCAGCTTCTGCCGGCGGTAGAGCGGCTCGTTGGCCATGGCGCGCCACTTGCCGTCCTCGCCCCTGACCATGTTGGCGAGCACCGCGTGGGTGTGGAGCTGGGGGTCGAGGTTGCGGGAGGTGTCGTGGCGGAAGGTGGCGGCGACGATCTTCTGGCCGCCCGCGCGGACCATGCGTCCGGTCTCCGGGTCGCGCATGCGGGTCTCGGCGGCGTTCTGCTCGACCCAGGCGAGCGCGCGGCCTACCGCCCGGTCGTGGGCCTCGACCGCGCGCGCGTCGCCGCCGACCAGCGCTGCGAGGGATACGGACTTCGGCGCACTGAACGTCAGGTCGCGGCCGGGGCGGTGGATAAGGTTGCCGTGCCGGTCGAGGCGGCCGAGCCGCTGCCCCGACCCGTCGGGCACCTCGCCTTCGAGAACGGCCCTGAACGTCTCCGGATCGACCGGCCCCTGGAGGCCGAGCCCGGCCGCGCCCTTGCCGGCCCAGGCGCTCGCGTCCCTGTGCGCGGGATCGTCCTTCGCGTAGTAGCCGTCGCGCTCGTAGTAGGAGGTGCCCTGTGCGGGCGAGGCGACGGCGCCGATGGAGACGACCATCAGAGCCACTCGCATGCCGGCCGCCCGTCCGCGCGGCCGGCCGCATCATCGTCTTCGCCGGTACCCACCCCGGAATTGGCGCCGTCATGCCCATCGGACGCGGCTGCGGGTTGGCGGGGCGCAGCCTCGCCCGGCGTGTCCCCGTCGCCGGCATCGTCCCTGTCCGCCGCCTCGCCGGAACCGTCCGCCGGTCGCGCGGCGCCGACCGGCGCTTCGGTGGCTCGATCCGGTGTCTCAAGCGTCGCCGGCGCATCCGTTGGCCTGGCGTCCCCGCTCGCCGGTCCGTTCCGGGCGAGCCCCGGGCCGGGCGGCGGGAGGCTCAGGAGATCGCCCCGGGGGGCCGCCGTTTCCGGTGCGGCATCGGGCGGTCCCGAGGGCCTGGCTGCCGTTCCTGCCTCACTCGCCTCGGCCTGCGCCCTCGGCACGAACCGCTCGGCGGCCCCGGGCCGCTTCACGTAGCGAAGGCGGATGCGGGCGACCGGCAGCGGTCCGGGGAAGCGGAGCCAGCCATGGAGGCTTTCGAGGCGCATGATGTCGGAGGCGAGCGCCAGCGCGCGGAGTTCGCGTTTCGGGGTCAGCGAGACGCCGTCGCGGATGGTGTCGGCGCCGTATGAGACGCCTTCGGCCACCTCCTCGACCTCGCTGCGGCCGAGGCTGTCGGCCGACCACTGGGCGGTGTCGCGGTCGGGCGCGGCGAGCACCGCGCGGGTGCCGCAGAGGCCGGAGATGGTCTCGGCGCCGTTGCGCCCGTAGAGGTCTCGGAGCGCCGAGATCACCTGGATGCCGAGCACGAAGCAGCCGCCGAACTGGCGGGATTCCGCGAGGCCGGGCTGGAGCGAGGGCACCTGGTGGAGGGTGGGGAGTTCGTCGAGCACGACCCAGATGCGCCGCGTGTCGTCCTGTTCGAGCGACAGCATGGCGTTGACGGCGATCTCGAGCCAGGTGGAGATGAGGCCGCGCAGGCTGGCATGCTGGTCGGCGCGCGAGGTGAGGAACAGGAACCCGCCGCGGTTTCGCTCTTGGGCCTCGCCGGACACCCAGTCGCGGATCGAGAAGGGCCTGCCGGTGTCGGGCAGGTATTCGAGCGCGCCGATATTGGCGGTCAGCATGGCGCGGACCGAGAGCGCCGTCTTCGGGTTCTCGGGATCGACGATGGACTGGGCGACGGTGCCCTCCATGGCCTGGGCGAGCGCCGTCAGGTCGGTCTTGAGCAGGTGGTCGACCAGGACCTTGTTGCGGGTCTCTCCCTTCTCGCGCAGCACGCCGGCGCCGTTGGCGAACAACTGGCGGGCGGCGGTGACCCAGAACGGGTCGACAGTGTCCTTCTGCTGGGGGATGAGGGCCGCGGCCATGGTGTCGAAGTCGCGCGGGCCGCGCGCCTCGAGGAAAGGCGACCAGCGGGGGCTGCGGGCGTCGAGCGGGTTGAGCAGCATGTCGCGGGCGGGGTCGAAGAACGCGCGGGTGTAGGAGCCCATCTTGTCGTAGAGGACGCAGCGCTCGCCGCGCTCCCTGATCTGGGCGACGAGGTCGGAGATCAGCACCGTCTTGCCCGACCCGGTGGTGCCGGAGACGATGGTGTGCTGCGTCTCGGCGCGCTCGGGATACGGCACGCCGGCGATCCGGCAGGGCGGGCGCCTGCCCGTGGCCGGGACGAGGTCGCGCGCCCGGCGGTGGAGCGGGCGGATGCGCCATCGGAGCTGACGCGCGGTGGCGAGCTCGGCGCCCCGGATGCGGCGCCCGGCCTGGAGCTGGCGCCCGCGGATCCAGAAGAGCGCCAGGAACAGCGCGATCGCGGCCGCCGCCGCCTTCGCTCCGAGCAGGGCGCCCGCGAACACCACGTCCTTCAGCGTCTCGCGCATGGCGCGCGCCCGCGGCGCGGCGGCGATGTCGGGGAGGGTGGAGATGACGGTGCTGCCGTCGGGCTGGCGCACCTCCTGGCGCGAGGTGCGCCGGTAGCCGAGCCCGAGCTTGGCCTCGGCGACGGTGACCATGGCGGCGGCATACCACTCGTAGCCGGTGGTGCGCTCCCACACGAACCAGGCGGGGACGGCGACCACGGAGAAGGCGGCGAGGAAGAAGCCGGCGCGCAGTAGCTGGCCCCACATGCGCAGCCCGTGGAAGACGGTCTGTCCGCCCCGGAGCGTGCTCGAGCCGACGGTCTTCACGCCACGAACCTTCCCGGACCGGTTTGCGCAGCCCGGCCGTGGCCACGGGCGGCGCGGTCCGGGCGCCGCGCCGCGGCGAGGCAGGGCCGGGCGGGGGAAGGCGCGGGGGGCGCGCGGCCGGAGGAAGCGGTCCCGCCCGCCTTCTCACCCGCCGTTCCCCGGAGACCCCGGCCATGACCCGCCCCGACACGCCTGGCCACCCGCCCCATCCGCCGCGCCCCGCCTGGCGCGCCCGCCTCGTCATGCTCGGTCCGCCTGGCGTTGCCGCGCTCGTCACGGCGTTCGGGGCGGAGGCCGATATCCTCGCCCCGCTGTGGCTCGCCGCCCTTGCCTGGACCGTGCTCGCGAGCCTCGCGGGCGCGCTGGCGCGCGGTTTCCGGCAGGGCGGCCGGTCCGCCTTCCGCAGCCACCGGTTTCCCGAAGACCGCGGCGAGGACGACGAGTGGGCCGCGCGCACCGGGTGCTACGCCTGGCTCGGCGACCATGAGGACCGGCTCCGCGACGACCGCCATTTGCATTGATCCACCCTCAGCGGCCATGGCGCCAGTCCCTCCGGCCTTCCTGCGAGGCGGCCTTCGGCGCGGGCGCCGTATCTTCCGCCGCGCCAACCTCCGGCTCCGCCGGCCGGTGGTGCGGGGCGTCGGGCGCGGCGTTCTCCGCGGTGCCGAACAGCTTGCCGGCGAGCCACTCGCCGATGAAGGGCAGGTTTTCCGTGGCGTGGCGCTCGAACGGCTTCTCCGTCTCGGCGGCGACGCCGGCGCGGCCTTCCCGGGCGTCCTCCCGCGCAATCGAAGTCCGCGCCTCGCGCCCGGCCTCGTTCACCGTCATGTCCGCCCCGGTCCCCGCGCGCCCGGCCGCCGCCTTCGCCTCGACCTCGCCGGGACCCGGCGCACCGGCAGCACGGGCCCGGTCGCGCACCCCTTCCGACCAGCCGGCATGGGCGGCGGCGGTCTCGCGGGCATAGGCCCCGGCCAGGGCGTCCCGCGCCACGCCGTATTCCGCCTCGCCGCCGACGCTGGCGGGATCGGGGCCGGCGGGGCCGGGGAAGCGCTCCTCGACAAACGCCGCGGCGTGCTGGCGCAGCATCCCGGCGTCCTCCGGGGTCTGCGGCGAGGCGATGCGGATCGCCCCGGCCGCTCCGATCGCCCGCCCGTCCGCACCGGTGCGCTCCGACAGCCAGGCGAAGAAGGGCTGGCCGAGATCGCGGTCGATGGCCCGGGCCTCGGAGCGCACCCGCGCGGCCTGCTCCGACCAGCTCTCCGACTCCTGCCGGGCGAGCGAGGCGCGCTCCTCGAACCGGCGCATGTCCGTCAGGTTGGCGGCAAGGCTCTCCTCGAGCCCGGCATGCCCGCTCTCGCCCGTGCTCGTCGAGTAGCGCCGGGACGCCTCCGAGACCCGCGACCAGAGGTCGAGCACCTGGTGGCTCTCGGCATAATCCCGCATCCGGTCCCACGCTTCCTTGCCGATGGTCTGGCCGCGCCAGGAGGCCGAGCCGTCGGCGCCGAGCTTCGCGATGAAGTTCCAGCCGCCGCCGATCCGCGCCTCGCCTGCCAGGGTCGCCATCTCGTTCCTCGATATCCCGGCCGTCTCCGACATCCGCTCCAGATGCGATTCCAGCGCCTGCACCTGCGCGCTCTCGGTCTCGGTCACCCCCCGCGCATGCGCCTCGCCGGTCGAGACGTCGCGGGCGTAGCGCTCGGCGAGGCGGGTCGCGTCGCTGACCGCCGCGCTCCGCGCCGTGCCGGCCTCCGCCGAGAAGTGCCGCGAGAGGGTGCGCGCCTCGGCCGCGCGCTGTTCATGGCTCGCCGCGAGCGATTCGGAGAGCCGCACCGAGGCCGCCGGGATGCGGCTGGTGGCGGCGCCCATGTCGGCGATGACCGCGCCGTCTCCCGCTACCGTCCAGGCCGCGCCGCCCGGGGCGTAGCCCGAGTGGCGGTCGGTATCGACCTGCGCGGAGGTGCGGACCTGGCGCCCTTC
The DNA here is from genome assembly GCA_964291215.2 of Alphaproteobacteria bacterium. Classification (GTDB taxonomy): domain Bacteria; phylum Pseudomonadota; class Alphaproteobacteria; order MPNO01; family UBA830; genus JAJEBT01. The sequence goes on from OZ219790.1 coordinate 851,914, forward strand.
GAGCGTCGCGTAACGGTGGGTGTCCTGGCTCGTGTTGCCGAGCGAGAGGTTGCCGGTCGCGCCCTCGTGGGCGGCGGACGAGGCCGCGTCCTGGCCGACGGCGAGCACCGAGGTCGCGAGCACGGTGGCCTTCGACAGCCCGTAGGCGAGCGCGGCGGCGAGGAACGGCACCGACATGGAGAGGTAGCCCGACATCACCGCGACGTCGGCCGCCACCGCCCGGATGCCGGCCTGGGCGACCAGCGAGATGCCCGCCTCGCCCCCCGGCATCAGCGCCGCGGCCTGCATGCGCTCCGCCGCCTCGCCCATGGCGATGCGATGCAGCACCGCATAGAGCGGCCCCCAGGACTGGAGCCATATGAGCCCGGTCACCCAGGAGCGGAAGATCGCGGCGCCGGCGGGGGTGAGCATCAGCAGCACGGCCATCGGGAAGGCGCCGACATAGAGGCACTCGAAGACGATCTTCAGCATCGGCACCCAGGTCTCGGCCTGGCGGCCGATGGCCCGGTAGGCCGACACGGTCTGGGCCTCGGCCCGCGCCTCGGTGTAGGCCCGCAAGGCTGCGGCGTTGCCCGCTTCCGCCGCCCACTGCTCGCCGGCGCCGTGGACGGCGTTCAGCACCATCTGCTGGCGCATGATCTCCGCAGCCGATCGCGAGGCGCCGATCAGGAAGTCATGGGCGGCCGGCAGCGCGGCCATCAGCTCGGCGCGGGCGAGCGCGCCGGTGGCGGCGTCCGGGAACAGGCGGCGTCCGAACACCGCGCCCGCGCGTTGCAGTTCCGCGGCCCACTGCGCGTTCAGCGCCGCCGCTGCATCCGCGCAGGTCGCGATGCTGCGGTCGACGGTTCCCGAACCCGGGTTCCGTGCGGCGACCGCGACCATGCGCGCGGGCGAAGCGCCGGCCGAGGGCGTGCGCGCCGAGGTCACCAGGGTCCAGAGGTCGGTGGACTCGCGCAGCTCGTCGGCCGACACGTGGCCGAGCAGCAGGGCGTAGAACACGCACTGGCGCGAGAAGGCGCGGAGGTTGCGGGCGAACACCGCGTCGGTGACCTCGAGCCGGGTTGCGGCCGCGGCGAGCCGGGCGCCGAAGATGAGCCCGTGGCGCTGGTAGGCGAGGTCGTCCGGCAGCGCGAAGGCCTGCTCGGTGAGGCGGGTGAGCCCGTCGCCCACCTGCGAGGTGAGCGAGGCGAAGAGCGCGAGGCCGACAGGCACGTTGGCCACCACCGCGGGCGCCAGCGCCGGGTCGAGCCGGTCGACCACCCGCACCGTCGCCTTCGGCACGATCATTGCGCCCCACACGGCGACGAACAGCAGGATCCATTTCGCGTTGTCCTTCCACGAGCCGCCGAAGGCGGTGCGGAACAGCACCCAGGCGAGACCGGCGACGCCGGCGAGCTGGGCCAGCACGACATAGGCGCCGCCGCCGGCGATCGCGGCGACCGCGTTCAGCAGGTCGACCAGGTAGGCCCCGCCGCCAAGGGTGAAGATCTCGTGCATGCCCGGTCCCGTCCCCGCCGTTCCTACCGCGCGGCGGCGCCCGCGCCGCCGCGCGCGAACGCGAGCGCGGCGCGGAGGTCGGCCGAGAGCGCGCCGGCGAGTTCGGTCTCGATCAGGCGCAGCTTCTCGACCACGGCCAAGGCCGTGTTGAAGCGGGCGAGGCCCTGCGAGCGGTGCCGGGCGAGCGCCGCCCGGTTGGCGCGCAAGCCCGCGCGCCAGCGCTCGAGCTGCTCCCCGTCGGCGATGTCCAGCGCCCCCGCGCGCTCCTCGACCGCGCGGTGCAGGTCCGCGATCCAGACCTGCAGCAGGTCGAGCGCGACCGCCTCGGCGAGCGCGTCGATCTCCGCATCGATGACCGCGCCGCGATAGGCCGCCGCCGCGTTGATGACCCGGTAGACCGGGAGCGTGGTGAGGTTGACGAGCCCGAGCGCGTCCGCCGGCGGCGCGGTGTCGGTGCGCACCGCTTCCGCGAGCCGGCGCAGCAGGCCGGCCACCCGCGCCCGGAAGCCCCGGTCGGCCGGGACGGAGACGGTCCCGGGCGCCGGGTTGAGGCAGCGCGCGGTCTCGTCGCAGCGGTAGACCGGCAGCGCGCCGCCGCCCTCCATCAGCGCCTCGGTCACGCGCCGGTCCAGCGCCAGCGGCTGAAGGAGTCGCACCCGGGGACCGGCGGTGTCGGCGTCCGAGGTCGGCGCGGTGACGATCACCGTGCCCGAGACCGACATGGCGAACTCGGCGAGTCGGGTGTCGCCCGCGAGGAAGGACGAGGCCTGCACCGCCTTCCAGGCGTAGTTGACATTGACCGGCGCCTGGTCGGCCATCGGCCCGGCGGCGGCGGCGAGCGTCGAGTTGCGCCGGCCCCCGGCGCCGCAGCCGTGCCGGGCGGCGGCGTAGTCCGGGAAGATGCCCTGGGATGTGCCGATCGCGGCGCAGATGGCGGCGGACGCCCGGTCGTTCTTCGCCCACGCCGCGCCGACCAGCGCCTGGGCGGTCTCGCAGCTGTTCAGGTTCTGCGCGTTCACCCACTGGGCGAGTGCGCGGAGCTTCGCCATGGTCTCGGCGATCACCGGCGAGATGGTCTCCAGCGCCAGCTCGAAGGCGAAGCCCGCGGCGTTCTGCGCCACCGCGCGGCCGAAGGCGATCAGCTGGTCCGAGTCGATGAACGAGAACGCGCCGGCGAAGGCGTCGATGCCGCCGCAGCCGGCGCGGAACGAGGGCAGGTTCACCGTCGCGACCTGCTCGGCCCGCACCGGAGCGCGCATGTAGAGGTTGCCCAGCGTCCAGTGGCCCGAGGCCTGGCCGTCGAAGGCGGTCGGCCCGGTGGTGTTGACCGCCGCCCCCTGCCAGAAGCGGTTCATCTCCGAGAGCACGTCGGCCCGCGCGGGCAAGGCGGCGATTGCCAGCGTGGCAGATGCCAGCGCCACGGTGGCAACCCTCTTCCATTCAATAGTCATGTCCGGGCTCCAGGGCGGTGAGGGCGAAGATGCGCTCGGCGATCTCGTCCTCGGCCATGACGCCGAAGCCGACAGGGAGCACGCGTTTCGTCTTCGTGTCGAACAGCACCAGGGCCGGGACCGGGGCGTTGCCGAGGCCGAGCCGGGCGGCGCGCCCCCGATCGGCGACCGCCTCGGGCCAGCCCTCCAGCGCCTCGCCGGTGAGCGAGACGGCCAGCACCTCGAGCCCGTGGCGCATGGCGAAAGCGCGCAGGATCGGCCCGAACACCCGGCACGCCGCGCATGCTGCGTGGCCGAGATAGATGAGGCCGTAGCGCTCGCCCAGGTTCGCGAGCGCGGCGTCGCGCGCCCGTTTTCGTTCGTCCGACCAGACCTGCCTGGCGAGCGCGCCGACCGGGCGCCTCAGCGTGTAGTCGAGCTCCGGCGTCGCCCAGACGGTGCGCCGGAAGGCGTCGGAGAAGGTCGCGGCCCGTTGCAGGGTCTCCTGCTGGAGGCGCAGATAGGCGGTCACCTTGGCCGGGGTCGGATCGAGGATCGCTTCCGCCCGCGCCTCTTCCAGCGCCCTGCGCACCGCCTCGATGCGCGCGGACGCGGATTGCGCGGTATCGGGAGAGGAGGGTGTCGGTGGCACGGGCGCCGGTTCGGCCTCTTGCACTTCCTCTTGCCGGTCGCAGTAGAAATGCCAGCCGAGCGAGGCGCCGGCGCCCTCATCGGCGCACCAGCCGCGCCATTCGCCTGCCGCCGCAGGAGAACCCAGCGCTACCCAGACCGCCGTTGCGGCGAGGACGTGCTTCAGGGCATGCAGGGCGGTGTATTCCGGTCCCGGCGCCATCACTGCCCCCGCCGGTAGAAGTCGCGGATGCGCGTGCGCATGACCTGGCCGGTGTCGCCGGCGTCCGGCAGCGAGACCGACGGCTCCCTCGATCCGTCCATCAGGTCCTCGGCGAACTCCGACAGGTCGAGGCGGGCGAAGTCGATGCTCTCGATCTCCGCGACGGTGAAGCCCCGGCAGTTCGACCAGCCGATGCCGAGCTGGGCGCGGCCCTGCTGCTGGAGGAGGCGCCCGAGCTTCGATCCGAACACGCACCAGGCGCGCGAGTGGCGGAGGCAGACGCCGAAGAAGGCGCGCTTCGAGCAGTAGCGGCCGAGATAGTGGGTGTTGCCGGCGTTGCGCTCCCCGGCGAGCTCGATCTCGGAGGCCGAGCAGTTGCCGAGCCCGGCCAGCAGGCCGGAGTTCCTGCAGCAGTTCGCGAGCCCGAACAGCCTGATGTGGCAGGCCCGGCGCTCCCCGGTGAAGAAGCGCATGTCCTGGCGGTCGAACTCATCGCCGCCGAGCTCGACCGCCATGTTCAACCGGGTCGCCGCGTTCACGAAACCGGCGTTGGCCTCCGGCCGCACGGTCTCGCAGCCGGCGCCGACGCAGTACGTGACCTGCCCGCAGGTCCCGCCGGCGTCCGCATCCTGAAGGTCCGCCCCGCATTCGGCGGCGCTGCCGGACGCGAGGCCGCCCGCGCCGTGTGTCGCCGACTGCGGCGAAGCCGCGACGGTCTCCGAACGCCGCACCATCGGATCGTTCGCCGGCACGCTCGCCGGGGGCCAGTCCGTCGTGCCGCGGACCACCACGCGCCCGGCCGCGCCGCCGGGATCGCCCGGATCGGCGAGCCGGGCGCGGGCCGCGTCCTGGAGGCGGCCCGCGCCGATGCGGCGCTCCGGCAAGTCCGTGCCGGCATGACCCGGCACGTCTGCCGCGCTGGAGGCATCCCGTGCGATCGTCCGCGCCGCCGCATTGCCCGCAATGCCGACGGCGCGCGCGGCCTCTTTCGGATCTTCGGCCCGGGCCGCCATGCCCGACACCGCCCACAGCGTCAGGCAGACCAGCGCGAACATGGCGATCCAGGTCAGCAGACGGACGATCCGCGTTCCGCGGTCCAGCGCGACCTCGATGCGGTCGCGGGGAAATTCTGATTGTTCCGTCATGGCCGGTCCTCCCCGTGCAGGCGTTGCAGATGTCGCCGGACCGCCGCTCGCGCGACCTCCCCTTCTCCGGCAACGGCCTCCAGAGCGGCCACAAGGCCGATGTTGCCGGTTACGCGGTCATGGGGCGGCGCCGGGTCCTCCGCGCAGCCCCGGCTCTCGCAAGGCGGCACACCGCCCGGCACGACCACCACCGCCGGCACGCGCGTCACGCCGAACAGGCGGAACAGGCGCGGATCGATGGCGACCCCGGCCGCCGCCCCGCCGAGGCGCGCACCGATTTCCTTCGCGGCAGCGGGCAGTCCGTTTTCGCCAACGCCGCGCAGCACCAGCGGCGCGCCCGTCTTCGCGGCCTCGCGCGCCCATTGCCGCCACGATGCCGCCGGCACCGACAGGCTGGTGAAGATGAGCACTTCCGCCGTGCCGGCGCGCCCGGCCCCAATCCCGGCAAGACGTTCCGCATGACGCTCGGCCGGAAGGGGAGACGTCTTCCCGGACCGGCCAGGCACAGTCTGCCGTGCGGCCTCGCCGGCGCGTCGGAGTGCGCGGTCGAGGATCGAACGGGTCCACTCGCCGAGCGGCTCCCCGTCCTTGCCGCCCGCCTTGCGCAGCACCTCCTCGACCAGGCGGGCCGCGTCCGGACTGCCCGCGGGCGGCCGTTCATCCGCCCGGGCAAGCCCGGCCGCCGCGGCCAGAACGGCGGCGAGGGCGAGGATGTTTCGGGGCAGGAAAAGGGCGGCTGTCATGGCGTCTTCGCCTTTCGATGTCTTCGGTTTTCCAACGGGTTCAGAGCAAACAGCAGTTGCGCTTGCGCCACAGCAGGTAGCCGAAGCTCTCGCCCGCAACCGGCAGTTCACGGAGTGTCTCCCAGAGCACCGAGGAGCGCCCCGTGGGGTTGCAGCCGGTCATCGGCGTGGTCGCCGGCACGGGCTGGGTCATCTGCCAGCGGTACTGGCTCTTCTTCATCACCGGCATCGGATAGCGCCCGCAGAGCGCGGCGGAACCCGAGGTGCCCCAGGCGAGCCCGGCGCGGTGCAGCCGGTAGACCAGGCGCTGGGCCGCCAGCAGCGAGGCCTGCACGCCGCCGACATGGGCCGCGACATTGCCGGTCAGCGGATACATCCCGCCCTGGCAGCCGGCGCACCAGAACAGCGCATCCAGCGGCAACCCCGCGGAGGACGCGGCGCAGTCGGCGGCGCAGGCCGCCTGGGCCGGCAGGTTGGCGAACAGCGCCGCCTCGGGGTTCAACAGGAAGGTGAGCTCGTCGTCGAGCCATGTCGGGTCGAGCTCCGAGGCCCAGGCGATGTCGAGCGAGCCGCCCTCCAGGCAGCCGAGGTCGAGCAGCGCGCCGATCCAGGACAAGAGCGGATACATGTAATAGTGCGCGTGCCAGACCGAGCCTTGCGCGCCGTCGCCGCCGGAGGAGCCTGTACGGCCCCGCGCCGCCGGCAGTCCGGGATCGACGGTGAGCCCGCCGAGGTTGGGGAAGCACCAGGGGGTACGGGTCGCGTCCACCAGCCGCGCCGGCTCCCAGACCCCGAGCGCGAGCCCGATGCGGGGAATGGGCGAGCCGCAGAGGCAGACCGGCGAGGACGGGTTCGGCGTGTCCGGCGCCCCCGCCGCGCTGCCGATGGCGATCGGCCCGATCGAGATCGGGAACAGGCACTCCCAGCACACGTCCGAGACCGGGTTGACGAACCGCCCGGTGCAGGACTGCGCCCAGGCCGCGCCGGACCAGAGCAGCACCGCGAAGGCCAGCACGGCCGGAAGGGCGAAGCGGCAACTCATTCCGGCGCCCCCGAACCCGGCCGCCGCGCCGACAGCATGTTGACCGTGCCCTGTCTGCCGGCGACGACGATTTCGGTCACCGTCCGGGCCACGTCCTCCCGGTCGCGCCAGGCGCGCGTCGCGATGCGACCCCCGGATCGAGTCCGGGGCAGGCTCTCGACCATCACCCGGTCGCCCTTCCTCAGCATCGTCTCCACCGCCGCGACCGCGGGGCCGTAAACGACAATCCGGCGCCACTCGGTGGCCTCGGCGGGTTTGCCCTCCCGGTCCTTCCATTTCTCCGTGGTGGCGAGCGTGAAGCTGGCGGCCTTCTCGCCGTTCGCAAGAGTGCGGACCTCCAGATCGCGGCCGGCATGGCCCACCAGGGTCGCCCGGTTCATGTTCAGCATGGTTTCAGTCCTTCTGTCGGGGGTTTGTCCCGGCCTCCGGGCCTGGATCGTCCCGGCTCTCGACCGGGATTTCGGTAATGCGCAGCCGCGTTCCTGCCTGCTCGACCAGGCTCGGCGTGAACCGGAGGCCGAACCGCGCGGCGAGCCGCCCGCCCCGGTCGAAGAAGAAGGGCCGGCCGTGCCGCCGCATGAGGTCGAGCGGCCGCCCGGCGAGCAGCACGACCTTCGCGGATCGCCCGCTTTCGTCTTCATGTGCGAGCGCCCAGGCGATCTCGGCCTCGCGCCTGCCGTCGACGAACAGCAGGTCGCGGGCGATCCCGAACCGCTCCAGCGGGTTGACCCGCGTGCCGGCGGCGGCGATGAGAGCGCCGCCCGGCGTGCTTATGTCGCGCGCGACCGTGATGGCCGGATCGAACAGCCGGCTGCGTTCTTCCAGTGCCGGTGCGATACCCGGGAGCGGATCGGGTTCCTCCAGCTTCCGCCGGGCATTGGCGCGGGCTTCGTCTTCCAGGCGCGCCAGGGCCCCCGATCGCTGCATTTCCAGCAATCGCACCTCGATCTCCACCAGCAGGTCGGGCTCGGCCACCGGCCAGGTCGCGCCGCGCACGCCGAGATCCTTCGCGGATGCGGGGAAGGGGACGCCGGCGGCTGGCAGGACGGCCAGTGCCGCGGCGAGCAGCAGGGCGGCAGGGCGCATCATCGCGGCATCACCGCTGTCGGCGCCGCCGCGGCGTCGTCCAACGGGTGCGGCAGGATCGGCGCATGCCCGTTCTCGCCGGTCTCTTCCGGCCCAATCAGCGGTCCGTTCAGGCCCAGCCAGGGCAGGTCCGGCAGCGCCAGGGCGCGGCCGAGGATGCGCGAGCGGGGCACGAGCCCGATCTCCGCATAGCGGCTGTCGTGGCTGTCGACATGATCGGCGTGCAGGTAGTAATGCCCCGGCGGGACGATCCCGGGCGCGATGGCCCGGAGCGGCCGCCCGTCCAGCGCATGCGGCTTGGCGCGGCCGGCGGGCCCGCCGTCGAGCGTGACCGTGCCGTCCGCCCCGACCTCGATGCGCATGCCCGGCACGCCGCGCACGGTCTTGAGATACGGTATCGGCGCGTTCACGGACAGGTCGAACAGCACCCGGTCGCCGACCGCGGGGTCCGCGCCGAACAGCGGGAAGGCGGCGTAGCCCCAGGCTTCGTCCGACCAGCTCGCATTGACATGCACGCGCGAGGCCGCGAGCAGCCACATGCCGGCCAGCGCCGCCAGCACGGTCAGGCCGATCCGGGCCCGGCGCGTATCGCGCGATGCCTCCCGCGCGATCATCGCCCGGCCCCCTTGCCGGCAGCGCCCGGCGTCCCCGCCAGGACGCGGTCCAGTTCGGCCCGGACCTCGGCCGTGAGGTCGGGCGCGCCGGCGGCGACCGCCCGGGCGGGCAGCAGCACCGCGCCGTGACGGTCCGCGACCCGCCCGAGCGCCGCTTCGAGGGCGTGCGCCCAGGCGCGGGTCGCCGCCGCCGCCTCTGCCGCGCCCGCATGGCCCCGGGCGGCCCCGGCGGCGTACTCCGTTGCAAGCCCGGCGAGGCGCACGCTCGCGATGTCCGGCGCGGCGGCGAGGCGCGCGAACCCGGCCGCGACCGATGCCGCCACGCCGGCGGCCAGCAGCAGCGCCGGGGCGAGGACGCGGAGGTCGTTCACGCCCCGTCCTCCGCCGCCTGCCGCGCCGTCATCGGGACATACGCCCGCGTGTCGCGGTGCCTGAACCAGGCCGTGCCGTCCTCGTCATGGAACATGTAGAGGTAGTGTCCGGCCCAGTTGCGCTCGGAGCGCCCGGCCGAGAGCACGCCCGCCAGTATGGCCGTGCGGAACACCGCCTCGGCGTCGCGCACGACCCGCAGGCCGGCGGCGGCCCGGCGCTGCCGGTCACGCCGCCAGCGCTTGCCCGCCATCGCCCCGCTGCCTCCCGTGCGCCGTTTGCGTTCCTTGTGTCTTCGCCAGGTTCGCGACATCGTCCTTCTCCTTCCGATCGGTTGCGTTCAGGTCTCCGTGCCTTGCTCCCGCCCCGGTTGCCGGGCCGGGGGCGGCCCCGGGCGGCTCCGTGAGCGTGCGGTAGCGTGCAAGCCAGAGCTTCGCGGCCTTGCCCGGCTCGACCGGCCGGATGCGGCCTTTCAGGGGCGGGAACGCCGCGCCGGCGGGCGCGCCCATGCCGGCGTCCGGCAGGTCGCGGCGCTCGGCGGCGTCGGTCATGCGGGCGACGAAGCGCAGCAGGTCCGCCTGTTCGTCCGTGAGGTCGCCATCGAGCCCCGCGGCCTCGCGCACCGCCCGGTCGATGGCGGCGCCGTCGCGCCGCGACCGCTCCGCCGCCCGGGTCGAGGCAGGCCCATGGGCCTGCGCATCGCCGAGCCAGGCGATGCGGGCGTCGGCGAGCAGCGCGTGCAGCGCGAGCCGGCGCCGGTCCTCCGCGTCCAGCCCTTCCAGTGCCCCGATCTCCTCGCTCGCCGCCACCGCGCGCTGCGCGACGGCGTAGAACCGGCGCGTGCGCCCGCCGAAGCGGCAGGTGTTGGCCAGCACATGGGCCAGCGCCTCGATGTCGATGCCGTCTGCCGTCAGCCCCTGCGGGTCGCCCGGCCAGGCGAGCGTTCGCCCGGCATGGGCCGCGGCTTCGACGCCGCGCGTTCGTCCGTTTCCCGATGCGCTCATGCGCGTCCTCCTTCGATGTCTGCCGGTTCGGTCTGCGGTGCGGCCGGGGCGTCGCCCCCGCGCTCCGCCGCCGCCGGAACGGTGGGCCGGTCCGCGCCGGCGAGGGGACCGTCCCCGGCGATGCGGTCGATCGCCTCGACCGTGGCCAGGCCCCCGGCCTTCAGCCTTTCGACCTCCGCGAACGCAGGGCCGCGCGAGGAGAACAGCGCCACCGACCAGGGGTCGAGCACGAGGCGCGCGAGGCGCCAGCCGTCGGGGCCGTGCAGCACCAGTTCGGCCCAGCGCCCGTCGGCGGTGGTCAGGCTCTTCAGCGCCTGCTCCATGCCGGGGTCGCAGTGGATGCGCTTCTCTTGCTTGAGCAGCTCGACCGACTCGTCCTTCTGGGCGAGGAAGATCGTCCAGTCGGAGTTGTCCCAGGCGGCGCGCGCGGCGGGGTTGGCGTAGTAGTCGTTGACCGACTGGGTACCGGTCACGAGCGCGCCGCGGTATTTGCGCGCCCGGCGGGCCGCGCCTTCGAGGAAGGCGCGGCTGTCCTCGCCGGAAAGCAGGTCCCAGGCCTCGTCGATGACGATTGCCTTCGCGCGCGTGCGGGGGCCGTGATACATGCGCTGGGTCGCGAGGAAGACCACCAGCATGAGGACCACAGCCTGGACGTCGCCGCGGCCCTTGAGTTCGGCGAGCTCGAACACGGTGAGCGCCGCATCCAGGTCCGGAACCGCGCCGCCAGCGAACAGCCGCCCCATGGCGCCGCCCGGGCGCCAGGGACCCAGGGCCGTCGCCATGTCCTTCGCGCGCCGGTCGTCCTTCGCCTCGAGATGGCGGCGCACGGTCCCGAGGTCGGCGCCGTTGCCGGCCTCGTCCCAGGCGGCCGCGATGGCTTCCGCGATCAGCGCCGCCTCGATGTCGTCGATGGAGCCCCGCCGCCGGCACATGCGTGCGATGACGCTCGCCAGCATCGCGAAGCACTCCTCGCGGTAGTCGCCGTCGCGCGCCGCCGTTCCGGCATCGATCATGGCGAAGGGGTTGAGGCAGGCCGGGTCCTTGCCGAAGGCTATGAACGCGCCGCCGAGCGCTTCGGCCGTGTGCTGGAAGGAGCGTCCGTCGTCGATGACGACTGCCTCGCCGCCCGCGCCGACGATGCCGGTGACCAGTTCCTGCATCAGCACCGACTTGCCCGAGCCGGACTTGCCGGTGACGGCGACATTGTAGTTGCCGGCCTCGTTGGCGAAGGGCGACCAGCAGGCCGGCTGCCCCCGCCGCCCGACCAGCAGCAGTGCCGGCGGATTGCCGGGACCGGAAGGGCCGCCGGGCACGCTGCCCCCGCCGGGCACGCTGCCCCCGCTGGGCGCGCCGCCCTGGCCGCGCCATTCGCCGTGCAGGGGCGCGAGGTTGACCGCCGAGGAGGTCAGCAGGGTCTTCATCCGGCCCATGCGTTCGAGGTCGCTGTCGAGACCGCCGGCGGACGCCATCGGCAGGCAGGCGAGCCAGGAGGGGAGCTGCACGTAGCGCTCGGCCGCGACGCGCCAGCCCTGGCCGTGATAGATGGCGCGCACCGCCTGCTCGGCCTCGTCGATGGCGTCGAGCGGCGCATGGACCGCGGCCATGTAGCAGGCGCGCACCAGCCGCTCGCCGTCCTTCAGCCGTTCGGTCACCGCCTGCCAGTCGCGCGCCTTCTCCGGCAGGCCGGGGAGGTAGCGGGCAATCCCGGTCCCGGCCTGCTGCGTGGCCCGCGCCGCCTTGAGGAACGCCCGCTCGCCCGAAGCCTCGTCGCCGGTCATGACCGTGAGGCAGGTCAGCACCGGGCAGCCCGGCTGCAGGAACGCGCGGTGGAAGTCGCCGATCAGCGCGTTGCCGCGCCAGCCCGGCCACACCTCGGGGAAGGCGACCGCGCTCAGCACCCGCACCGCCACGTCCGTCCCGCCGGGCGCATGGAAGACGAGCCCGGTCGGGGCCACGGTGAGGGCGCGGCCCGGCGCGGCGCACTGGAGATGAAGCGGGTCGCGCGGCGACCAGCGCCGCCGCGGGCGGTCGAGCCCGTCCCCGTCTCCGGCCAGGTCCGGCGCGGTCAGTTCCGCCGCGAGCGACAGCAGGCCGTCCGGGTCGAGCCGCCGCGCGGCGGCGCCGGCAGACGCCAGCGTCCCTTCGAGCGCCCGCCGGAAGGCGCCGAGCGCGGTCTCCGAAGCGGGCCCCGGAGGACCCGCCAGCGAGGCGCACACGAACACCCGGTAGTCCGAGAGCGTGAAGGGCGGGCCGCCCGCATGCAGCGGACGCCAGCCGGCATGGCGGAGCAGCCGCTCCCGGCGCCGCGCAAGCGCCGCCTGCACCGGCCCGGCGCCGCGGCGCGGCGCGGCCCACGCGTCGAGCGCGGCTCCGAAGCGCGGGCTCGCCCAGTGGATCACCTGCACCGTGCAGCGCTCCGGCGCCGCGTCGGCGAGCGTGCCCGAGAGCGCCCCCAGGGTCTCCCCGTCGATCCCGGCAAAGGGCGGGATCTCGATCGCGAACCCGGTGGAGCCTGCATTGACGTAGAGCGCGCTGCGCTCGTCGAAGGCGCGCCAGGGCAGCAGCGCGGCGAGCGGCGCCGGGACCTCCGGCGGCGACCACGGCTCGAGCCCGGCCGGGCCCTCGAACAGCGCCGCGAGACGGGCCGGCATCACGGGCGCCTCCAGTCGGCGGGCGCGATCACGATGCGCACATACGCGCCCTCCCGGTAGACGCCATCGCCGTCGACGTACGGCGCGATCCAGACCCGCCCGATCGTCTCCGGCACACGCAGACCGTCCCCGGCCGGATCGGCGGCAGTAGTCGTCTCCCGCGCCCCGTCCGGGCGTTCCTGCATCTCCGGCTGCGTCTGCTGCGCAACTGCCGTCTCCACGGAAGACCCGCTCTGCGGCGAAGAGCTTTGCATTCCGCCCACGCCGCCCGCCCCGGTCCCGTCGTCCGCGCTCTCCGGCGCATCGCTGGCGAACAGCCGTGCGAGCCAGGCCAACGGGTTGCAGCCCCGGTCGCAACCGCCCCCGGTATTGCCGTCCCACGCCGGTCCGGCCGCGTCCTGCGCCCGGTAGGGCGGCGCCGGCTTCCGGCCCGCCGCGTCTCTGACCGCCGGATCGGCGGCGGCGACGCTGGCGCACTGCGAGCCCTGGGCGAGCGGGCACTGCCAGTCCTCGCCCACATGGCCCGAGGCGCAGCCGGAGAGCGCGAGCGCGGCCAGGATCGTTGTCAGCGGCCCCTTGAGGCGCCGCATCGTCTTCGTCGGTTCAGTCATTGCCGTTCGTCCTCCGTGCGGGATCGGTTTCGGGCCGGCCGTCGAGCCGGGCGCCCTCGAGGAACACCACCGTCACCGGCGTGCCGGCCTGCAGCTGGATCACCGGCTGGTATTGCTCGGCGCGGCGGATCAGGTAGTCGGCGACCTTGCGGCCCGCCGAGGAGGCGCCGGAGCCGAGCCCGGCGCGGCCGATGTCGTCGAGACCGGTGTTGGCGACCGCCGCGCCGCCCGTGCCGGCCGCGACCGCCTGGGGGGCGAACGCGCCCGCCACGCCCTGGCCGATGCCGGAGACGAGCCCGGCGAGGAATGCCTTCTCGACCAGCGCGCCCTCGCGGCTCACCACCGGGCCGCGCACCCCGGCCTTGCCCGAGCCGGCAACGAACCCCGCCACATCGGTCTCGACCACCGTGCCGGGCTCGTTGCCCGCGCAGGTCAGCGTCCGGAGCCGCGCATAGACCTTCTCCGAGGACAGGTCGCCATAGGCCGCGGCCGTCACGGTGCAGCCGTCGAGATCGACGGACCGCGCCGTCCCGTCCGCCGCCGCGGTCCATCCCGGGCCGGCGATGCGCAGCAGCACCGGGCGCGGGTCGCCCTGGGAAGCCACCCCTGCCGAGGCGTCGACGCCCGCAATCACCACCGCCTCGGCGTGGCTGCCCGCCGGCAACCAGAGCGAGAGCGGCTTCGCGGCCTCGCCCCCGGGATCGCCGAACACCGGCGCCTCGAGCTCGAAGCGCCGGATCAGCGGCGCCGCGGGCGGCGGCGAGGCGGCCGGACCGGCCGGAGCCGCGCCCGGCGCCGCGCCCGGACCCGCCGGTGCGAAGACGCCGCTGTCCGGCGCCGCCCGGACCGGCCCCGGGCTGTCAGCGCCGGGCCCGTCCCGCCCCGCAGCGAGCTGGTCGATGACCCGCTTGGCCTCGTCGGCCTGCCCGCGCAGCTCGTCCCGCAGGCGGCGGTTCTCATCGGCAAGGCGCCGGTTGTCGTTGCGCGCCTCGTTCAGGTCCGCCTCGATCCGCCCGAGCCGCGCCTCCGAGCGCCGCGTCCAGCTTTCCTCCGCCGTCCCGGGCCCGGCGAGCTCGGCCGCGATCCGCGGACCCGGCCCCGGCGCCTTGCCGCCCGAGGCGGCGAGCCACGCCGCGACCGCCAGCAGCGCGACCGCGGCCACGCCGGAGAACAGCAGGATCTGCCGGTTGCGCACCTGGCGCGCCCCGCCGTCCGCCGCAGCAGTCCCGGCGGCGCTCATCGCGAGGGGCCTTCATGCACGGCAACGGCGGCGCGGCCCACCGGGAACCCGGCCTCCGGCCCCGCAAGCCACACCGCCGCGATGCCGGGGCCGAGGCGCGCGGCAAGGGTCTCCGGGGCGCGCGGCCCGTCCGCGCCGAGCGCCACGACCCATGCCGAGAACCGCGGCCCGCGCCATACCTCGACAACCTCAACTGCCCCGTCGCCAGCATCGCCGCCGCCTTCGATCCTGTAGCCGGCGAGCGGGGCGCGGTTCGCCACCGCCCGGATCAGGGCCGCGATGGCGCCGATCCGCGCCTCGCCCGCCGCGGCGGTTCCCGATGCCGCCGCGATTTCCGGGTTGCGGATCAGGATCTGCGCCGGGCCCCCTTGCGAAGGCGTCAGCACGAGGCGATAGGTGAAGCCCTTTTCGGAGCCGACGAACAGCGCGACAGGCGAGGGCTGGCCATGGTCCGGCGCCGTGCTGTCCGCCGTTCCCGGCAGCGGGTGCAGCCAGAGGTCGCCCGTGGCCGGATCGTGCTCGACCCGGTAGCCGCCCGGAGCGCGGATCACCCGCGCGATCCGGTCGCCCAGCAGCGCCACCCGGATCACCCCGGCCGCCGATACCGGCGCCGCAAGCCCGGCATGGTCCGCGGCGTCCAGGATCCGCGCCGCCGACGCGGCGCCCGCATGCGCCATGCAGAGAAGGAAGGCGGCGGCCAGAATGCCGGACCCGTTCCGCTTGCGTTTCGTTCGCATCATTGTTCATCCTCCATGTCCTCGAATCCCAGGAGCCCCAGCCGGCCGCCCTCGACGCGGAAGGCGAGCCGGTAGGTCCTGCTTGCGCGGCCGACCTCCTCGCGCCCGATCCAGGTCGCGAGCCGGCCCCGCACCTCCACCGTCAGCCGCTCCGGGTCGGCGTCGATGCGCTCGGGGTAGAAGGCCGTGCTGAGATCGCGCCGCGCCATCCGCTCCGCCTCTACCGCCACCCAGGCGCCGATCGCGCCCCGGGCCGAGGGATGGCTCAGCCGCGCTGCCGCCTCGCGCACATGGCCCGCATTCTCCGGCGTGAGCGTCAGCAAGGTCACCGCCGCGGTGCGCGCCGCATCCTCGAGATAGCGCCGGCCCGCCCAGCTGCTCCCGACCTCCCACACCGGCCCGGAGACCGCGGGTACCAGCACCGTCGTCTGCCCCCGCCCGGCGAGCCCGACCGAGAGCGCCAGGTTGGCCGCCAGCGACAGCCCGAGCAGGACGCCGAGCGCCAGCCGCGCATCCCGCGCCTTCCGGCCCTCCGCCTCCTGTACATCCCGCCGCATCGCCGTCAGCCCGCGTAGCGCCGGACATGGCTCGGCGGCGTGGCCCTGAGCCGGAGCGCGAAGTCCGGCAGGAACCAGTAAAGCGCGTAATGCACCACATTCGCCCCGCCGCCCCGCTTGATGCGCCGCAGCAGCCACCAGCCGGCGGCGCCCGCCACGAGCCCCGTGACGAACGCATTGGCCGCCAGACCCAGCAGGGCCGGGCCGATCAGCGCCGCTGCCTCGTCCACCGTCCAGAACAGCCAGCGCTCCGGATCGTCGAGACGGCGCGGGATCGCATGGCGGCGGGTCTCGCTCATCACACGATCGCCGTGCCGACCAGGCCGGTCACGATGCCGGTGCCCGCGCCCGCCGCGATGCCGACCCCGACCGCGCCCAGCAGCTGGGCCGCGTTGAAGCGCAGCACCGAGCCCACCAGCGCCGCCCCCACCGCGAGCGCCGCCGCCAGCTGTCCGCCGGTGCCGCCGACGATGTTCGTCACCGTGCCGAGCGGACCGGAAAAGGTCGTGTCCGACGCGGCCAGTGCCGGGTCGGCGCCCGATACCAGCACCGCCGCCGCGACGGCGAGCGCCGTCACCAGCCGGGCAGGCGCGGCAGGCCCCGCGTCCCCGTTCGGGTGCGCCGGCAGGACCATCAGCGCGCCCTCCGGGGGCCGGAACCGCCGTCGTCCGACGTGGACGTCCGCCGCCGCGCCGCGGCCCAGTCCCCAAGGTCGGCGCGCGCATAGCGGATGCGCGTCCCGAACCTGTAGAACGCCGGACCCGCCCCGGTCACACGGTAGCGGTCCAGCGTGCGGGGCGAGAGCCCCAGCAAGGCCGCCGCCTCGCGCGTGCCCAGATACTCCATCGGCCTCTCTCCGTGGTCGTTCATGTCTGCGTCTCCTCCTCTTTCGTGTCCGTCGGCCTGCGCTGCCCGCCTGGCGATCGCGGCCTCGATCGCCGCACGCTCGCTGCCGGTCCGGTGGGCCGCCATCCACCGCCGCGCCCGGTCCACGGTGGCCAGCAGGGGCGAAGCCCCCCTGCGAAGCCGCAGGACAAAGGACGGATCCCCCACCGCCTCCATGCCGAGCATGTGCGGCTTGGTGCGCGTCACCTCGAGAAACGCCTCGACCTCATGCCGGAAGACATCGCCGAGCGGCGCCTCGGCCATGAAGGCCAGCACCCTGTCGGCGGTATCCAGGCGCGGCTCGCGCCCGCGCATCAGCCGCTGCACGAAGGACGGATCGCCCAGCGCGTCCATGCCGAGCCGCGCGGGCGCGGTCCCGGTGGCTTCGAGCCAGGCCTCGACAGTGTCGCGGAAACGGGCGGTCAGTCCGGTCATGGCGCGGACGATACGGAGCGAGATTGTCGTTGACAATCGTTTTATTTAGCGAATATGCTATGACATCCGCCGCCAGACGGCGACAACACTGCGAGGCAATGCGATGGAACCCGACCCGGTACGACAGAAAATCCGCGACCTGCTCTGGAAACGCGGCCTCAACATGCGCGAGACCTCGCTCGCCATCGGACGCAACGTCTCCTACCTGCACGGTTTCCTCGAACGCGGCAGCCCCAGGGTGCTCTCCCACCAGGACGCCGCGAAACTCGCCGGCCTGCTCGACTGCAAGGCGCAGGACCTGCACCACGCCGAACGCCCGCCCCGGCGCAAGCGGGCCGGGACGGAGAAACCGCGTCCCCGGGAGATGCAACAGGGCCCGGCGCCGCTCGCACCCGTCCCCGAGGTCGATGTCGAGGCCTCCGCAGGACCGGGCGCGCTCGCGGACGAGTTCGTCGCCGAGCGCGCGCGCTGGTTCCTCCCCGAAGGGATGATCCGCTACGAGGGCGGCGCCGCTCCCGGCGCCATCCGCGTGCTCCGCGTGCGCGGCGAGTCCATGGAGCCCGAACTCTCCGAAGGCGACCGCCTGATCGTCGACACCGCACGGCGCCGCCCCGAAACCGGCGAGATGTTCGTCCTCTGGGACGGCAACGGGCTCGTCGTCAAGCGCGTCGAGCACCTGCGCGCCGAAGGCGCCGCGCCCGCGCTGCGCCTGAAGTCAGCCAACCCCGACTACGACGACTACACCTGTCTCGCCGAGGACATCCACATCGTCGGCAAGGTGCTGTGGACCCTCAGGAGAGTGTGAAAGCGCACGGGCTGTCGGGCAGGAGCGCCGGGCTCGCCGGGATTGCTCCGGCCTCCCGGCCGCATGGGCACAAGCATCCAGTCCGGGCACGGCACCGTGTTCCTGCTCATCGACCAAACTGGAACGAACAACGAATCATCCGCCTTGAGCTATGGCCGCCGAAAAATGGAAAGCCACCTCCAGAGCCGCCTGATCGCGTCCTTCCGAACGGGATTCCCGGTCCGCTGGAACGCGGTCTCGTTCTTCCCGTAGTACCTCTTCTTCAATCCGCGATCCTGTACGCGGCCAGCTTCGACCCGGCGGCCTGACCATTGTCTGGCCCATTTCATCGTGCTCTTGCTTATCCAGTAGTGCGAGCGACACTCGAAGCTCCAGTTGCCGACCGACGGGTTCAGCGAAATCGACATACCACCGTGCGGTATGCGCATCTGGCGCGGGACCCGGTGCACGAGGCCGGCATCCGTGTTTCCGACAGTATCATCACCGATATCCTCGGGGACAGACACCGGCGATTGCCGACCCGACAGTGCCCGGCGTAGGGTCGCGTCATGTTGAACGCCGCCCCTCTCCCGGCCCGTGAGCGGGCTGTTCGTCGGAAACCTTCCGGATACGGCGGGGAACACGCCCGGTGAGCCTTCCGGCGACGCCACACGATGCGCTGTTCCGCGCGCTGGTCTCCGAGCCGGCCCGCGCCGCTGCGCTGCTCGCGGAATACCTGCCGCAAGAGGTGGCCGCCCTCCTCGACCCCGAGGCCCCGCCCGAGGCGGTCGAGGGCAGCTTCGTCGACGAGGACGCCGCGCGGACCCAGTGCGACGCGCTCTTCCGGGTCAGGCTGAGGAGCGGCCACGAGGCGCGCCTCTATGTGCTGCTCGAACACAAGAGCCGCGTCGATGCCGACACGCCGCTCCAGCTCCTGAAATACATGGTCAACATCTGGCGCCGCGAGATCGAGAATGGCACTGCCGGGGACAGGCTGCCGGCGATCGTCCCACTGGTCTTCTACCACGGCCGGGGCCGCTGGACGGCGCCGCTCTCGGTGCCGGGGATGATCGACGCGCCCGGGGAGCTGGAGCCGTTCGTCAGGGAGTTTGCCTGTGTGGTGCACGACCTTGGCGAGATTGCGCCGCGCCGGCTGTCGGCCTCGCCCGAGGTGCGGGCCGGGCTTCTGGCGCTCAGGATCGTCCATGCCGAGGAGATACCGCCCGATCTTCTGGACGAGATGACGGGCGGGCCGGTTGCGGGGAGCGCGTTCGAGCGTCATATTGTGCGCTACATTGCCGAGCGCATGAACCTGACGCCGCCCTTGCTGGAGGCGTCGCTGCGCCGGACGAAGCCGGACCGCTGGGAGGCGCTGATGGGAACGGTCGCACAAGCCTGGATCGAACAGGGAAGAGCCGAGGGAATCGAGCAGGGGATCGAACGAGGTCGGAGCGAGGGCCAAGCCGGAATCGTTCTTCGTCTCCTGGAACTGCGCTTCGGGGCTGTGCCGGGTGCGGTTCGCGAGCGGGTCCGCGGTGCGTCGGCCGCCGAACTGGAGGCCTGGGCGGAGGCGGTGCTGGTGGCGGCGAGCCTCGATGAAGTGCTGGCCGCCAAACCTAGACGTTGAACCCGGTGCGTCCAACGCACTTGCCACTTGCGTCGCACGCCTCTATGCGAGGAGGCAATTCATGAATATCGAGAGGCTGTTCTGGGACCTTTACAAGGCACAGACCGAGTTGGAAGTCGACAAGGTCCTAAAGCAACACGGTCTCGACGCAAACCCAAATTACTGGCGCCCTTATGGGCAGAACGAGAGCAACTTCGGGGTAGTGGAGAATCAGCAATCCTCACCCATTCCTGCGTTGATCGAGAAGATCACCAACGGAATCGATGCTATCCTGATGCGCGCCTGCATCGAACATGGAATCGATCCCCGGTCAGAGGAGGCGCCGCGCTCGATCAACGAAGCGCTGGATTGCTTCTTCCCCGACCACAAAAACTGGGACTTGGGGCGACAAAGGCGTCAGCTTGCCGAGCGGCTTCAGATTCTTGCCGACGGTCCGCGGATGGAAACCTCGCTCGTGATCTATGACGATGGCGAAGGTCAAGCCCCGGAGGATTTCGAGAAGACCTTCCTGTCGCTGCTGCAAGGCAACAAGAACGACATCCATTTCGTCCAGGGCAAATACAACATGGGCGGTGCCGGCGCGATCGTGTTCTGTGGCATTCGGCGGTACCAACTCATTGCCTCGAAGCGGTTTGATGGCAGCGGCGAGCTCGGATTCACGCTTGTACGCCGCCATCCCCTGACAGCCGATGAAGAATGGCGCAAGAAAGCGACCTGGTATGAGTATCTGGTCGTCGGCGATCGGATTCCTGCCTTTGCCTGCGGGGCATTGGAGCTGGGTCTGCATAATCGAAAATTCAGAACAGGCACCGCCATCAAGCTGTATTCCTACGATCTACCCTCGGGATCGCGGTCGGTCATATCGCGCGACCTAAACCAGAGCATCAATGAGTATCTCTTCAACCCCGCACTGCCGGTCTTCACCATCGACACCCCGGGCCGCTATCCAGAAGACCGGAATCTCGAACGCGACCTGTACGGACTGAAGCGGCGTCTCGAGGAAGACGAGAGCCGATACGTCGATCAGTTTTTTTCCGAGGACGTGGTTGACAAAGAGATCGGACGTATCCGGGTGACCTGCTATGTGTTCAAGGCACGGGTGGAAAAGCGTACCGCCAAGGAAACCCGCGAAACGATCCAACGGGAGTTTTTTAAGAACAACATGTCGGTCCTGTTTTCAGTGAATGGACAGGTCCACGGGCATTACACGTCCGAGTTCATCACGCGGTCGCTAAAGTTTCCGCTACTGAAGGACTACCTGTTGGTTCACGTGGATTGCGCCAACCTCCGCACCGAGGTCCGCAATGAACTCTTCATGGCCTCACGCGACCGCCTCAAATACGGCGCGGAGTCCCGGAACCTTCGGCAAAGGCTCGCCAAGCTTCTGGCCAATGGCCGCCTGAAGGAAATCCACAAGGAACGCAAGGCGAATATAACCGTTGAAAGTGGGGATACCGAGGAACTTCTGCGTAACCTTACGCGGAATCTTCCGATCCGCGACGATCTGGCGGACTTGCTCAGCCAAACCTTCAAGCTTGGCGACAAGCGAGACGGCAAGCGAAATGAGAAGGCGAAGGAGACTTCGCTGAGAGAACCGAAGACAAAGCCTGTGTTCGACCCGAAGCGGTATCCGAGCTATTTCAATATTGATGCCAAGCCGGCCAATGGCGAAGCGTTTCCCATGGTGCAGGTACCACTTGGAGGCGAGCGCACGATCCGATTCTCCACGGACGTCGAAGACCAATATTTCGACAGGGTGCAGGATACAGGAGACCTACTGATCGGCCTGCTGGAGTCGGGCTCCAACGGTGGAGAAGACGGTCCAGGCCAGCCCCGGGATATTCAAACCGTTCTCAACGTGGTCAAGTCGAGCCCTCAAGACGGGACGATTCGGGTCGTGGTGACGCCGACCGGGGAGGCGAGGGTAGGCGACGCCATCAAACTCCAGGCATCTCTGTCCAGCCCGGAACGATCACTGGAGCAGATCTTCATGGTGCGGATCGGGGCGCCGGAAAAGAAAAACACCGACCCCAAACAGGGAGACCAGCCTGACACCCGGCTCGGCCTTCCCGAGCCCCGCATGGTCTACAAAGATGAAAGCCGTGGCAAACTTACATGGGATAGACTGGAGGAGACCGGCGTTTCAATGAACCACGATGTCGTCGTCTGTCCGCTAGTCGAGGGCAACACGTTGAGCGCGGTCTTTATCAACATGGATAGCAATGCCTTGCTGACACATCGTGCGAAGCTAACCAAAGAGGAGGCGATCGCCAATGCTGAAAAACGATATGTATCTGCGGTCTACTTCCACACCCTGTTTCTCTACACGATCACGAAGAACCGCAAGTTCGGGATCGTCCAACAGAAGGAACAGGAAGACGACGTACATGTCGAGGTCACCGACTACATTTCGGACCTGTTCAGTACTTTCTATGCGCAGTTCCTTCTGAATTTTGATACTCAGGAATTGATCGCTGCACTGGAGGCATGAGGGGCGTGAGTCTGGCATGGCGATGGCGGGACCGGTCGGCTGACCGGGCTCATGCGGCGCGCTTGGGGGCGTAACCGGGGCAGTTGTTGTCGTTGACCGGGGTATCGGCATCGCTCATGAGGCCTGCCCATGCGCGGTCGAAGCGTCCGGATTTGATGAGGGCGCGTATGGTGAGGACGGCCGCCCGCCGTGGATGCGCCATCGCATGCCGGAGCGCTTCATCCTCTGTGCGACGAGGGTTTTGTTCGCGGCCTCGACAACGCCGGAGCCGATGGTGATGCCCCGGTCGCTGAGGTTGCGGTATCGCATGCGCTTGCGGTGCTTGCGGAAGAAGGCGAGTTCGCGCTCGACGGCGTTGCGCGCGGATCACCTTGGCGACGCCGCACGGGTCATGACGCAGGATATGGCGGTAAGTCTCGAACCAGCGGGGATCGACGGCATGGTGTGGTGCGGTGCGATTGCTTCAGAACGACATCCTGCCCGCCTTCGGCGGGCGGAGCGGTCCCGCTTCCGGCCCTGCCACCGAGCGGCCGTGACAAAATCCCGACCCCGAAACCCCGATTGTCACCGATCGACCCCAAAGGCCATCCGAAACGAACATAAAATTTCAATAAATCAAATGGTTGCAATCGCCATACGGGACCTGCACCCGTGCAGACCTGAAAAGCCGCTCATATCCGCAGACTACAAGGGACTCGGCAAGGTCACGCCATCCTCAAATGCCGGATTTAGGGTCAATCTTCGACGCCGATCCGGGGTCAACTTTGAACGCCGATTGACAGTCTACGGCTTTATCTAATTTTTTTCGGCAATTC
The DNA here is from genome assembly GCA_964291215.2 of Alphaproteobacteria bacterium. GTDB lineage: Bacteria > Pseudomonadota > Alphaproteobacteria > MPNO01 > UBA830 > JAJEBT01. The sequence continues at coordinate 874,530 of OZ219790.1, forward strand.
CGCTGTATTATTGCCGCTTGCTCTTTGATACCTTTCGAGTAATGTCGCTTCCGGGTAGTTTTTTGTGTTCTTCCCGACCATGTACCACAGCACTTCACGTATCGTCACCTTATGGCCATTAAGCATGATCTTCTTGGTCGGCTCCCACATTAGCCACCGAAACGGCTCTTCGTTTAGGTTATTGGGTAGCTCGGCCACTAGTTTGACGGCCCGATCAAGACTAATGTCTTTCGTTAATCGCGCGATCACGCGAGTCATGATCTCCAGTCCGATAGGACGATAGAGAACATGACCTCCGTGGCTACCGCGATACCTCTTGACCACGGGTTCGGTGTTCTCCGCGCTAAAAAACTCATCAAGAGCTTCAAAATTCTTCTTAAGTTGAAGAAAGTATGCTTCAGCGAACTCAAAATATTTATCCAAAATTATATCATCCGGACGCACACGCTGCAAATTTGGCCTCTGATTCTTCAGATCGGATTGAGCGTTAGTGAACAATATCGTCAGGATATCGTAGAGATTGGCAATCGTGGTCAGGCTGGTCGTGTTCGCGGTTGGCATATTGTTGCTGGCAACGAAAGCGACCTTGTTACCAGTGAAAAGTTCGGTTTGTTCAATGAGTCGCCTTACGCAAATGGCCATGACATCGTCCTCATCAAGGGCGATGATTTCCCCTTTAGAAACGGGGCGTGCAGTCTTGTTCAAGGTCGTAAACAACCGACGTGTGCGCTCCAACCCTTCTTCGGTATCTTTATGTCCAACGAATATGACAGAAAATTCATCATAGAGGCCGTTGTGCAGACCGTCTTTTATAGCCTTCTTGATGCCAGCCAGACGATGCTGACCGTCGAGCGCAAAAAGCTTCTCTCGCCCCGTGAGCGTCAGAAATCCGACGGAGGAAACCGTATCCTCGGTGAGGTTCTTCAACTCTCTACGGGCAGTCTTGCTCCGAACATCCGAAAGGGCGTACCAACTAGGTTGGCCACCGTATGTAGCGACCACAAGGGAATTAAAGAAGTGCTCGGGTTGTCTCTTGAGATAATCCGCGATCTGTGTAGCCCGGCCTTTCTTTAGGTGCCGTTGTATCATGTCCGAAAGCGCTTCGTTCTCGTGGATTTGCTCCGCGTAATTGACGCGCGAACTCAGCTCACCAATGTCCATAAGGCATGAATAAAAAACCCAATCGCCCATGACACCACGGAGAGCCGGCAGTACGATTTCTTTTTGCTTTCTTGTCATCACCGGAACGCCTTCCGTTTTTGCTTTATATCGGCGTCGATGTCTCCTTCGGAGAATGGCGGCAGCAACGCCGTGTTGAGCTGCTTTTCGAGCGCCTGTAAATCATCTGAGGAAACATCATCATCGATGGGAGCAAAGTAGAACCGTAATACTTGGTGCCAAGTTCCGATCATTCGTGCGATGCGAGCACGCTTTAGGACCTTCTTGGCGTTAAGATAATCCTTATACCGTTCCCTAAGCGGGCGTTTGGAATCGCGTCCTGCAATTCCGATGTAAAGAACGTACCCATGAGGCGGAAATACATCATTAGTGCTCGAGATCGCGAAGGCGTAAATGCCTCGCTTATCAGCAGGAACCCTTCCCAACTCTTCTTCGCCGTAGCTGATAGAATCCCACGCAAGGGCTTCAATGGCGAACTCATTCGCCATCATTTTATCAGGCGACAAGGTAACGGGAACCGTATACTTGTTGATTTCCTCGGCTGCCTCGTTTGCAAAATCTGTCAAGGATTCCAGATCCACCGTCCGTGCCCTCGCCTTCATTATTTGTGACATGCCAGACAGGCTTTGGCCCTGCCATACAGATCATCGATGTCCAGAGGTTCCCGGTCGGGCCGAAGTGGATTGATTCCGCCGCGTGAACGCATCCGCGCTAGCCTCAGTTCGTGATCGCGTCTGATTTGCGCGATGCGCTCCGATCGTTCCAGCTCTTCGAGAGACTCTCCCTGGCTCCACGTGAACGGCGAGCCGTGCTCGACGGCGTTCTTTTCGTAGGCTTTGGCTTCTTCGAAGGCCGCGGGGTGTTGTTCCCTGAGCCGCACCCACTCGATTTTTTGCTGGAAGAAGCAGAAGGTGCAGCCGCTGCGTGTGCGCCAAGCGTAATACGCTGGCAGACCGAGCCCCGCGCCATCAAGGATATCCAGCACACCCGCCTTGTCGACACCGGCCTGTTTGAAAGGCAGCCTGATGACGAGGCGGTCGTGCTTCGAAGTGTAGCCTTCGCGATATTCCTCGTCGCTGCGGATCGCGACATAGCTGTAGACGATAGTGCCAGCCGCGAGGATCGGTCGGAGCCATTGCTCGAACGGCCGGAGCTTGAGTTGCCGTGTGCACCAGCGCGTCTGGGGTGACGGAAGAAAGTCGTTGTACTGCTTGAGCCAGAAGTCGAAGTCGCGGTCGGGGTTCAACCGCCGTATCGGCTGTCCGAGAAATCCTTCGAGTTTCCCCAGATACTCGTAGACCTCGGGCAATTCCTTGCCCGTGTCCGTAAAGAAGTAATCAATCTGCAACTCGGGATGATGCTGTCTCATATGGACGGCGAGCGCCGCGCTGTCACGCCCACCGGACAGGCCGAGGACATGTTTCACGGAATCGGACGTCATGAAGCGACTCTCCCATTACGTTTCTCTTCCACGGGCGCAGGCTGCTGCATGTAGCGCGTGCTGAGTTCTGCCAGCGCCGCCAGAATGATGCTGCGGTGACTGTTATCGGCTTTCTCAAGGGCGGCAGCCACGCGCTCGACAAGTTCGTTGACGGCGGCGCGGTCGGTGTCGGCAATTTCGAACTCCTCCAGCAGGGGCGCCGGGCGGCCGTCCATGCCGATGACGACGGCAAGGGCCTGCCGTTTGTCGGGACGTCCCTTGACGCGCGCATATGTCTCCGTGCGCAGGAACTTCTGCGCCATGTCGGCAAGCTCGATTGCCGCCCGGTCCAGGTCGGGATCGACCCAATCGCGCGGAGGCTTGTTGGCGGCCAGGCTGGCAATTCCTTCGAAACTGTCGTGAGAGCCATCGAACTGCATGAGCCGACCGACGAAGGCGTCGAGACGGAAGTCTCCGGCAAGCTGCCTGATGTTCTCTGCGCGCTCCCGCAATTCCGCGAGGGCCTGCGGGGAGCAGTTCGGCACCTGCAACTCTGCGAGCATGAGGTCGCGCAGGCGATACAGCATGGAGGGATAGGCCTGTACCAGCTCTTCGAGCCCTGCGCGGACGCTGCCGATGACACCGCGCAGGGCGTCCTCATCGCCAAGCGAAACGTCTTCGCCCAGCGTTCCGGGGATGTCATCGAACAGGAACTGGTTGGGGTCGTGTGCCCGTTTGAAGAGCTCGCGGATGCTCACGGCATTCGAGGACAGCCGCATTGTCCGTTCGGTCCACCTCGGAAGCCGGTCGTAGATCGCAACGAGGCCGCGGCCGACATCGATCGGCTTCAGATATGTGAGTTCATTCGTTTCGTCGAGATCACGCACTATCTGCGCCATACCCGAAAGCAGACCCCGGGCAAGGCCGGTGAGGTCCATCCAGCGCAATTGGACAAAGGCTGCGTCCTTCGCGAGATAGTCCACGTCCACATCGTCGAATATCGCCCGGAACACGCCGTTCCGATAGACCGCGAGCCTGTCGCGCTGCGACAGGATGAAGGCGACGGCGAGGATCGGCATGAGGCCATCCTTGACGCCGAAAGGCGGTTGCCTCCACTCATCGAACAGCTCGGAGATGGCGACCGCGCGATTCGCGTTCTGCTCCACGAACTGGCTTGCCCATTCCCAAATGGGGCCCAGACGGCATGGATCGTCGTGGCCTGTCGTCGGCGAAACGAATCGCCAGGCATTTTCACTTCGGGCATAGAGGCCCGTCGCTTCAAGCAGGGACGCAAACAGGCCGCGCTCGGCGGGGAACCCGTCAATGCCGAGACGAGGCGCGCCCTGGTTCAGAACCATGCGTCGAAGGAGATTGTTCTGCGCCGCGATGGCGTTGCTGGACGGCTTCCTTCGGTTGAGAAGCTCGTTGTGCAGGCGCGGCGACTTGTCGAAACGGCGATCTGCCAGCTCGGAGGCAATGCCGTTCAGGTCCGCCTGCCGGAAGCGCTTCGCCCGGTGGCCCTTGCGAAACCACAGGGCGCTGTCGAACGCCTTGTGCAACTCTGTTTCCAGGACGGCCTGCAGGGCTGCAAGCCGTGCGGAGACTTCTCGCCGGGCAACGGTATCGCCAGCCAGTTCCGGATGAGCGTCGGCGACGCGGTCGAGAGCCAGCAGTTCACGCGCGAGCGGCATGATGGTCCAGGATCGCTGGGAAATTCCGACGACCGTGTCCCATTCATCACTGCAACGCGCCGCCTTGCGGCACAGCGCTTCGGCGTTTCTCCTGCTTTCTCCCCCGGTCGGGATGGTGAGGAGGAACTGACCGATCGCGCCGTTTCTCGGTCCGGGGCCGGTTGTGAATTCAGCGAGTCCGCCGACGGGAACAATGTTCACGTCGAACCACCGGAGCGCGCCTGTATCGTGATAATGGCGTTTGGCGAGAATTGGCTGAAGTCCCGCCAGGGATTCGAGTCCCCGGAAATCGACCTCGCCGGTCTCGTCGAGCGCAGCGCGGACGGCCCGGTCGATGTCGAAATCGCTGCCGGCAAATATCGCGCGGGCGTCGAGGAACTTCTTGAAGATCGTGAATGACCACGTGTCCAGCTGCGTGAGCGTTTTCTCAAGCTCGCTGTCGGAGACCTCGGGGAAGCAGGTTCGCAGAAGCCCGGAATTCGGAACGAGGCCCGAGTTCTCCTTGAACAGATCGATGACCGCGATCGTCTTGAGCAGGCGCACATGAAGGGCATCCCCGCCGATTGCTTCACATCGCTCCAGTGCTTCCGCCGCCAGCGCCCATCGGTGCCCGTCGGGAGAGGCAAGGATGGATGGCTCAAGGTTGACGCGCAGGTAGTCCCAAAGCCGCTCCGGGCCGTAAAGGTGCCTGCCGGAGGCCCTGTTGAGGAAGTCCTGGAATCCGTGTGGCTCGGCGGAGTTGAGGAAGCCGAATATGCTACGCTGGTTCTGCCCGAAACGGCGCCGCGAAATCGGTCCCAGCAGACACGAGACGACCGGATGCAGTGGCCAGCATGCTTCGAGCACGGCGGCCAGCCTTTCCGCGTCGCGAGGATGCCCCGGCAGCGAAAGCCCTGCGACGGCGGATGCGAGTGCGCCCGGCTTCGTCGGGCGGTGATCGCTGTCGATGGCGCGGGAGATGAGGTCGATCTGTTCCTCGCCCGCGGTGTTGACGACGAGATCGACGAAACGGCCCTGTATCTTGGCCCATTCATCGCGCATTTCGTGCGACAGGCGGCGGGCATACTCCTCGAATGCCTGATGCAGCACACCGACCATCAGCAAGCGCCCATTGCTCCGGGACGCCGCTTCGGCAAGTTGCTGGAGGATGTAGATGTCGGAGCCGTCCTGGGCCGCGGCTTCGAGAAACTTGCCCATCTCGTCGATGAAGAGGACGAGCCCGCCATGCGTTGCGGGCTTTTCTGCCGCCGCGCCGGTCAGCGTGGCGATCAGGTTGGCTTCGGTCCAGCCGCCCCGCGGTTGGCGAGATACAAGTCCGGCTCGCTTTACAGCTTCGCCGATGACCGCAACGGGGTTGTCGCGCCGGGCAACCACGGGAAGGACACGCCAGCCCTTCGAGCCGGCCGGCAATGCCTCCCGGACCGTCCTCGTGACCTTCCGGCCGAAGACCCTGGCAGCTTTTGCGCGCAATCGGGCATTGCCGTTCAGCAAGGCGCTGAACGCGACGATCAGGCTCGACTTGCCGCTGCCGTAAGGGCCGGTCCAAGTATATGCGCCCTGTCCGGTTTCGGAAACATGCCGGGCCATCGTCAAGAGAATGTCGGCGAAGGATTGCGGACAGATGAAGCCTTCAAGGCTCGCGGCATCGCCGAAGTCGGAGTCGATGCGGACCGATCGGAGGAAACGGCGGGCAATGCGGACACGATCGCCGAAAGGCATCACGCGGCCTCCTTCCCGGCAAGCGCCCCGTAGTCGTCTGGAATCCGGGACAGGATTGACCCGTCGTCGAGGTCGATGTTGCGTTCAACCTGCCTGAGGCCGGCGGTTTCGGACCACTGCAAGGCGCCGTCCGTTGCCCCGCCGAGGGCGGACAGGCGGTCGGCGACATCGTTCTCGTCGAAAAGGAATACGCGCCCGGGGCCACCGGGGGCATGTGCAATGGCTTCGAATGACAGGGTAGATGCAGTGGAATACTGTCGCCAGAAATCCAGGAGCGCATATATGAAGATACCGTTACCCAAGGTTGTCTTCGCCCCGCGCACGAAACGGAATCCGTCTTTCTGGCCAACAGCCTTGATAAGGCCCAATTCGGTCAGCGGCGATTCAAGTGCGTCGTCGTGGCCCGCATTGCCTGAAGGTTGACGCGCGACATAGGTGCGAATGAAGCAGGCGACATCGTTCCTGATCGTCTTGCTGGCGGCGCGGGACCACTGGCGGTCCGTTGCAAGACGATCGAGTCTCCTGATCAGTGACTCTCGCTCGAAGGTGACGGCGGGGTAGTGGTTAAATGCCCAGAACCATGTCGTCTTGTCTGCATGAGCTGCGAACTGCCAATGGATGAGCCACAGCGTTGCAGGATGCTCCATGTACGGGTCAAGACCTTCGGAGCCGAACAACAGGCGACCGAGTGTCGTCGTGCGAACCGAATTGGCCGCAGGCTCCTCGACCACGCCGGCTGCCTTCGCCCAATGGCGTATGGACGCGACCATGTTCCTGCCGACGCCGAAGCGCGCTATGGCCTCTTCTCCCCAACAGGCAGCCCGGTTCTCGGGCCGATGCTCGGTCCCTGCGACTCGGTCGAACGCCTTCTTGAGCCATCCGTAACGGAGCGGGAAGGTCTCATGGCCTGAAAACTGCGGGTTGTAGGTGTTCTGATAGAGCGGTCCACGCACCATTCGTTCCTCGGCTACTGGACCCTGCATCCAGTGGTTCGACTCTAGCGCACGGCCTGTGCTACGGTCAACGGAAACTGGAGACCTCCGCCAGACGGAGACACAGGGCCGAATCTCGACCCTGCGGTACCCACCAAATCACGCCAACATATTGTTATATAATGAAAATTGGACAAACGATCTATCTGGACCATCAGGCCACGACGCCTTTGGATCCGCGCGTCTTGGCCGAAATGGCTCCCTGCCACGGCGAATCGTTCGGGAATCCGCACTCCTCGGATCACAGCTTCGGCTGGCAGGCCGCGCGTGCGATTGAAGAAGCCGCTGCGCGATTCGCACGGTTCATCGGAGCGGACCCCGACGAAGTCTTTTTCACCTCCGGCGCAACCGAATCCAACAACATGGCGTTGCTCGGGCTCGGACGCAGGGCCGCCCGGGGAGACCGCCGCCGTATCCTGGTCAGTGCCATCGAGCACAAGTGCGTGCTCGCATCGGTTCGAGCGCTTGAAGAACAGTACGGGTACGCCGTCGAGCGGATCCCGGTGGACCGACAGGGCCTCGTCGATCTCGAGGCGTTTGACGACATGCTCGGCGAAGACATCCTCGTTGTGTCGGTCATGGCCGTGAACAACGAAATCGGATCGATTCAGGATATCGAGACCATATCCGATCGTGTTCGTCCGCATGGGATCGTGTTTCATTGCGATGCGGCACAAGCGCCTCTCGGCATGCCGAGAGGCGCGCTTGCAATGCATGCGGACCTGCTGAGTTTCTCCGGTCACAAGATGTACGGTCCGAAAGGGGTCGGAATCATCTTCATCGCGCGCGCGCTGCAAGACCGGATCGAACCGCTGATTTACGGCGGTGGTCAGCAGGACGGGCTTCGCTCGGGAACGCTCCCGGTGCCGCTCTGCGTGGGCATGGGCGCGGCCAGTCATTTGCTGAACAGCGAAGAAGCGCGAAAGAAACTCGAGGAACTGTCCCTCCGCCGCGACGCTTTCGTGCGTCTCCTGACAGGTCTGGACCGGTCCGTTCGATCAATCGGCCCCGAAGGCGAGTCACGGCATCCGGGCAATGCAAGCATCTGTTTCCACGGGTTCTCGGCGCACGAGATACTCGGGGCGCTTCAACCCCGTCTTGCCGCTTCAACAGGCTCTGCGTGCACATCGGGTATTCCGGAGCCGTCTCATGTGCTGAGGGCGGTCGGCCTCAACAGTGACGATGCTGAAGCGACCATACGTTTCAGCCTGGGCTTCGGAACGACCGATGAAGACATCGGGCAAGCCGTGGCGCTGATTGAAGAGGTCTTGGCGAAAATGCTCAAAGCCGGATCGCGGAATGTCAGGCCCAACTTCAACAGTGACGATTAAAAATATTCGATATCACAACGAGTTATACCGGCACGGCCGAGTGTACCCACTACATTTCGTTGATTTGCCGTGAAAATTATTGGGGATCGGGCGCGCAAAAACCCCTCCCCGCCAAAGCACTGCTCCCGAGGCGTCCGATACTCGCCATCTGCGGCACCCGTCTTGCGGACCGTGACCGGTAGGCAACCCCGTAAAAGCCCGAAGTCCCGCCCGCGCGGCCGGCACCTGTTTTCATGATACGGGGTGGCCGACCCGCCCGGCAATGAAGGTTTTGAGGGGATCAGGCTTTGTGTTCGCGCCATTGCCGTGAAAATTATTGGGGATCGGGCGCGCAAAAACCCCTCCCCGCCAAAGCACTGCTCCCGAGGCGTCCGATACTCGTCATCTGCGGCACCCGTCTTGCGGACCGTGACCGGTAGGCAACCCCGTAAAAGCCCGAAGTCCCGCCCGCGCGGCCGGCACCTGTTTTCATGATACGGGGTGGCCGACCAGCCCGGCAATGGACGTTTGCCGTGAAACAGATTCGGCCGAAGGGCGCGCGGAGGGGTTCCAACGCCGTGTTGCGGAGTTGGGGTCGGTGGCCGAGATCGGCGCGGCAGGGACGAGCGTTGGACTTCCCCGATGTGGCCCGTAGCAGTCCCGCGTTGCCGGCTGGCGTGTTTCAGGGGGCTCAGGCGGCCTTGAGTTCTGGCGCGTTGACGGGTGCGATGTAGCCGTATCGTCGGAGCATTCGGATCCAGCGCGGGGCGTTGCGTTTGACCATCAGAGCGTCGTAGTCGGCGGTGCGGTCGTAGTAGGGCGTGGCGGTCTTGAGGACGACATGGATGATGCGCAGCATCTTGTGGGCGCCGGCGACGATGGCGCGCTTGTAGCCGCGCCGTGCGGCAAGCGCGCGGTGGTGGGCCTCGAACTGGCATCCTTTGGTTCGGGCGGCGCCGTGGGCGCACTCGACGAGACTGGCGCGCAGGGTTCTGGAGCCCTTTCGGGTGCGCGCGTTGCGGCGCTTTCCGCCGCTCTCGTTGTTGCCGGGGCACAGCCCGGCCCAGGCGGCGAAGTGCTCCCTGGAGGCGAAGGCCTCGATATCGGGTCCGATCTCGATCAGGATGGTCGAGGCGGCGGTGCGGTCGATCCCGGGGATGGTGGTCAGCAGACGGAGCTGCTGCTCCCACGGCGTCATCTGCCCGTCGATCCTGTCAGTGCAGGAGGCGATGCGCGCCTCCAGCGCGTCATGCTCCGCCAGCAGGTCGCCGAGCATGAAGCGGTCGTTGTCGCCCAGGCTGAGCGAGAGCGCCTCGCCGAGCCCTTCCAGCTTGCTGGCGACATGGCCGGTGAGCGAGGCAAGAATGACCTCGCGCTCCACGCCCTGCGCCAGGCCGTCGAGGATCCTGCGCCCGTTGAGTCCGAAGACGTCGGAGAGGATGCCGCCGATGCGCACGCCGGCGCGGTCGATGATCTTCTGGACGCGGTTGCGCACGGTGGAGCGCTGCCTGACCAGAACCCGCCGCTGGCGGCTCAGGGCGCGCAACTCCCGGAACGGCTCGGGCGGCACATGGGACGGCGTGCAGAGCCCGAACTGGCACACGCAGGCCAGCCATACGCTGTCGGCCACGTCGGTCTTGCGCCCCTTCAACTGCTTCACCTGCTGCGCGTGCACCAGGATCGCCTCGATCCCGGCCGCTTCCAGGGCCGCGAAGGGCGCCTGCCAGTAGATGCCGGTCCCTTCCATCACCGCAGCCTCGACGCCGTGTGCGCTCAGCCAGGAGACCATCGCCTCCAGACCGCTGGGCAGCGTGCCGAAGCAGCGCGTCTCGACCACCGGCTCGCCCTCGCCCTCGCACAGGCGAACCGTCGCGGTAATCTCCATCTTGTGCACGTCCAGACTCGCCGCGCGCGCCCGGACAACATGCAAGCCTTCCGTCTTCATCCTCTTCTCCTCATTGCGCGCTCTCGCCACGATCGCACAGGATCACGATGTGGCATCGCCACGGTGGAGGCGGGGACAGCGGTCGGAAGGACACGCATCCGCCATGCGGGTGCGGTTCGTTTTGCCGCGCGTCCACGGCCAATGGCCGGGCACAATACGGGGTGCGGATCGATCGTGTCCCGAGCCGTGGTGTAAGAGCCTGGCGCCCGTGGCGGTGTCCGGCGGGTAGGGCCGGTAGGCTCATGCTGCCACGGCGGGCAGCTTGACGGTTGCATTGTCGCTCACGGGAGCGATGGATTCCAGCGTTACGTATCTGGCTCTCTGGACGGCCCATTCGTCGTTCTGCTCGAGCAGGATGGCACCGATCAGGCGGGTGATGGCGTTCTCGTTGGGGAAGATGCCGACGGTGTTGGTGCGCCGCTTGATCTCGCCATGGAGGCGTTCGAGCGGGTTTGTGGAGTGCAGCTTGGCGCGATGCGCGGCCGGGAAGGTCATGTAGGCGAGAACATCGTGCTCGGCCTCGTCCATGATGGCGGCGAGCTTCGGCGCCTTGGGCCTGAGCTGGTCGGCGACCTGGCGCCACTGGGCGGAGGCGCTGTCTGCATCCTCCTGGGCGAAGGCGGTGGTGACGAAGGCGGAGACGACGCGCCGGCCCTGCTTGCCGGCATGGGCGAGCAGGTTGCGCATGAAATGCACGCGGCATCTCTGCCATGTGGCGCCGAGGATGCGGGTCGCGGCGGCCTTCAGGCCCTTGTGGTCGTCGGAGATCACCAGCTTGACGCCGCGCAGGCCGCGCCGGGCGAGCGAGCGCAGGAAGTCGGTCCAGAAGGTCTCGGCCTCGGACGCGCCGATCGCCATGCCGAGCACCTCGCGCCGGCCCTGGTCGTTGACCGCCACCGCGATGGTGACCGCGACCGAGACGATGCGCCCGGCCTCGCGCATCTTCACATAGGTCGCGTCCAGCCACAGATACGGCCAGTCGCCCTCCAGCGGCCGGTCGAGGAAGTCGCGGATCTTGTCGTCGATCTCGCCGCACAGCCTGGACACCTGGCTCTTGGAGATGCCCGACATGCCCATCGCCTGCACCAGGTCGTCGACCGAGCGGGTGGATACGCCCTTGATGTAGGCCTCCTGGATCACCGCCGTCAGCGCCTTCTCCGCCATCCGCCGCGGCTCAAGGAAGCCCGGGAAGTAGCTCCCCTTGCGCAGCTTCGGGATCTTCAGCTCGACCGTGCCGGCGCGCGTCTCCCAGACCCGGTCGCGGTAGCCGTTGCGGTGCGTGATCCGGTCCGGCGAACGCTCGCCGTGCCCGGCGCCCGCAAGGCCCTCAACCTCAAGCGCCATCAGACGCGCGGCCGTGAACCCGATCATCTCGCGAAGCAGATCGGCGTCGGAACTCTTCTCCAACAGCGCCCGCAGGGTCATCATGTCGGTGGTGGTCATCGTGGTACTCCTCCGGTCGGATGGACTGTGGAAGCCCAACCCTACCGGCACCGCGATGGCCATCCGCTATGGATAAGTGGCCCGCCGCCGCCAGACTCCAGACGGTCGCGGCGGCGGGCCACTTACCCACAGCTACCGATGGTGGCTCCAGCTCCTACACCACGCCTGGGGGCACGACCGTGCGGATCCGACCGCCGGAAGCAGTTTTGGCGTCGGGAACTACGTCACCGATAAAGCAACGCTCACGCGTCCCCGCCTCCGCCATCAGCCACCCTGCCACAGCAGAAGCCGCCAAGCCCCTGTTTCATCAAACGGGGCGGCTCAGAACGCAGAGACCATGAAGGTTTTGGGCGTTTGGAGATGCGCTGCGGCTCGTTGTCTGGTTTCTTTCGCTGCCCCGGGCGCGTCCGGAGCGTTTGATGATCGGGCCGGGGGCAATTTTCGCGCCGATCCGGTGCTCATCGGGACCGACCGGGCGCGCGTTTTCCTCCGGCGTCGTGCCGGTGGGTTTTCAGTGGCGCTGTGTGGCGCGGGGCTCAGGCGGTCGAGGGCGTCGGCGGCGGCATGGCGAGGCCCATACGCCGGCGTGCCGCCATCAGATGCGTGCCGCCGTTGCCGAGCACGAGTGTAATCTGGCGGCCATGGTGGACGACCCGGGCGACGAGGTGGATCCACATCGCGCGCAGAGCGATAAACCCTCACCATTCCTTCACCCGCTCGGTGAAAACCAGATGCACAACCCCGTTGCGCTCAAATCAGCCTACACAAGCGATCAGAACACTCTCCACCCCACCAAAGCTCGCCGATCAGGGAGGCCTATGACAGCGCCAAAAACCGCCAACTCGCCCACAAAAGAGGCGCCCTGACCGTCATCCCCTACCGCAAGAACACCAAAAACAGGCCAAAGTGGTTCGCAAGGGCGCTCTACAGGGCACGCGCCCGCGCCGAACAGGCTGTCGGCAAGCTCAAACGCTTCAAGCGCATCGCCCTGCGCTGCGAAAAGACCGCCACTAACTTCAGTTCCTTCGTCGCACTCGCCACCGCATTCATCTTGATCAAATCCGTCCACAGAACCTAGGGTTCCTCTTTTCCGGGCGAGTTGGCGGTTTTTGGCGCCGCCATAGGCCTTGTCGGCGACGACAGCGCGGGTCCGATGTGCATCAGGGTCTCGGAATGCGGACAGTCCGCGGCCTCGCGGCCGGTCAGGCCGAAGGCGGCCGGCAGGCTGTCGAAATCCGTCTTCAAGGATCACCTCCCGGACCGCGGCCTACAGGATGTCGGCGGCGATGCTGTTCGCGATTCGCGCGGCCGCCTCGTGCACCGACTCGCGCGCGAGATGCGCATAGCGCGCCGTGGTCTCGACCTGGCTGTGGCCGAGCAGCTTGCCGATCATCGGCAGGGACTCCCCGAGCGCCAGGGCCCTGGACGCGTAGCTGTGGCGGAGGTCGTGAAGCCGCACGCCCTTGAGCCCGGCGCGCTCCCGGAGGGTCTGCCAGGCGCCGTCGATGTCGGTCATGTGCGTGCCCGGCCTGTGCCCCGGAATGACCCAGGGATTGCCGGGCCTGCGGGGCAGCGCCGCCAGCAGCCGCACCGCCGAGGGCGGCAGCGGCACCGCGCGCGGGCCGGTCTTCGCGTCGGCCAACGCCAGCTCGCCCGCGTCCAGGTCCACGTCGTCCCACCTCAGCGTCAGGATCTCGTTCTTGCGGCACCCGGTCAGCATCAGCAGCCGGATCGCCGTCACCGCGCCCGCCGACGCGCCGCCCTGCGTCTCCGCCCCGTCCAGCACCCGGCCCAGCTTCTCGAACTCCGCCCCGGTCAGAAACCGCTCGCGGCGTTTCGACGGGTACCTCGTCAACGACCCGCACGGGTTGACCCCGTCCGCCACCATGCCCCAGCCCTCGGCCAGACGGTACATGTGCGAGAGCGTTGCCACCGCCATGTTCGCCATCGCGGGCCGGTCGCCGAGACCGTGATGCAGCTCCAGGACATCGCGGGGCTCGACCGCCGCCAGCGCCAGACCGCCGAGCCCGGGCACGATGTGCCGCTCGACCACGCTGCGCGTCGTCCTCGCGGTCTTGGGCTTGCAGCGCACCGCCACATGCTCCTCGAGGTAGCGCGCCGCGAGGTCGGCCACGGTCGGCCCCTGCGCCAGCTTCGCCGCCAGCGGCTCCGGCACCGGGTCCTCGCCCGCCTTCACCCGCGCGATGACCAGCGCCGCCCGGCGCCTGGCCTCCTCCGCGTTGAGCACCCCGTGACGGCCCACCGTGACACGCCTCGGCCCCCCGGGTCCCCGCGCCTGCGCGACATAGACCCTGCCGCCGCCGGGATAGGCCCGCACCCCGAAGCCCTTCAGCTCACGGTCCCAGAACACCGTGTCCCGCTCCACTTCCAGCGCCGCCACCATGCGGTTGGAGATCGTCCGCCTGCGCGTTCCCCTCATGCCGCGCTCCGCTCCGGCGCCACGTGAACGCCGATGCTCTCGCCCACCCGGCCCGCCGCCGCCCTCTCCGCGTCGCGCACCAGATGCGCATAGCGCGCCGTCGTCGCCACCCGGGAATGACCCAGCAGCCGCCCGATCATGCTCAGGCTCTCCCCCAGCGCCAGCGCCCGGCTTGCATACGAATGGCGGGCGTCGTGAAGGCGCACATCCCTGAGGCCGGCTCTCGCGGTGATGCGCCGCCAGTAGTAGTCCAGGTTGACCAGATGAGTATCCCGCTTGCGGCCCGGCACGATCCACGGACTGCCGTCCGACCGGTCGATGCCGTCGAGCACCTTCACCAGCGGCGGGGTCAGCGGCACCATGCGCGGCCCCGACTTCGCGTCCCTCAACCGCAGTTCGTTCGCCACCCGGTCCACGTCGTCCCACCGCAGCGTCAGGATCTCGCTCTTGCGGCAGCCGCTCAGGATCAGCAGCCGGATCGCCGCCACCGCCTGCGGCCACGGCGCCGATTTCGACGCCGCCTCGCGCAGCGCCTCGCCCAGACGGCGGTATTCTTCCGGCGTCAGGAAGCGCTCGCGCGTGTGTTCCCGGTAGTAGCGCAGCGACCGGCACGGGTTGGAGCCGCGCGGCGCCAACTCCCAGCTCTCCGCCAGCTTGTACATCTTCGACAGGACCGCCGCGGCGGTGTTGGCCATGTAGGGGGTGCCACGCAGCCGGTGGTGCAGCCCGGCCGCGGCCTCCCGCCCCACATCCCCGAGCGCCCTGCCGCCGAGCGCCGGCAGGATGTGCAGGTCCAGCACCGTCCGGTAGAGCGCCGCCGTCTTCGGCTTGCAGTGCATCGCCACATGCTTCTCCATGTAGCGCGCCGCCAGCCCGGCCACGGTGAGCGCCGGCGCCGCAGGCGCCGGACAGGGCTCCTCGCCCCGCTTGATCCGGTCGATCGCCGCCGCCGCGCGCGTTCTTGCCTCCTCGACGGTGATCTCGCCATGTCTGCCGAGCCGGGCGCGCTTCAGCCCGCCCGGCCCCCGGGACTGGACCACGTAGACCTTGCGCCCGGTGGCATGGATGCGGACGCCGAAGCCCGCGAGGTCGCGGTCCCAGAAGGTGGCGTCGTCGCGATCGACGCTGAGCGCATCGACGGTGCGCTTGGTGATCCTGAGAGTGCTTCGCTTGGGCATGGCGTCATTCCCGTGATCAAACCGCACATGAGCGGCATCGAACCGGGGCGCATTCAAACGCATCCATGGCGCAGATGCAAGAGGCGAAAGCGACCGGGTATTTCAGGTAATCATAGGGAATACAAGGCATTATCATCTTCGGAGGTAGCCAGGCGCATGAGTGACATGGTCGAAAAAATGTAACCTGTCTTTGAGTCGCGCAGCCGTATCTCGCCGGTGTCGAAGTTGAGGTCGTCCTACCGCAGGCCGAGGATCTCGTTGCGCCGGCAGCCGGTCAGCACGAGAAGATAGATGGCGGCCGCCGCATGGGGGGACGCCCGGCGGGCGCGGTCCTGAGCGCCTCGCCGGGAGAGTTCCTCGCGGGTGAGGAAGCGCTCGTGCTTCTCGACCCTGAAACGGGGCACGCTCCGGGCCGGGTTGCGCCCCGAGGGACACCAGCCCCACTCGTCGGCCAGATTGAACATCTTGACCAGAATGTCGGCCGCCCGGTTGGCGACGGTGGGGCTGTGATGCAGCGCGTCGTGGAAGCGCAGGATGTCCTTGTGCCCGACCTCGGCGACGAGACGCCCGCCGAGTGCGGGCACGATGTGCTTGCGCAGCGTGATCCGGTAGCGGGAGACGGTGGCCGGCTTGCAGTGCATCTCGACATGTTCGCGGAAGTAGCGGTCCGCGAGGTCGGCGACGGTGGGATCGTTGGCCGGGTCCTGCGGGGGCTGCCCCGTCTTGATGCGGACGATGACCTCGGCGGCCTCCTTGCGGGTCGGCGGAGAGCGGGTTGCCGTGCTCGCCGAGGGTCACGCGTCTGGAACGGCCGAAGGCTCGCGTCTGGACGACGAAGACCTTCTTGCCGCTCGCGTAGACGCGCAGGCCGAAACCGGGCAGCTCGCGGTCCTAGTAGACGGTGTCCCTGCCATCGGCGGGAAGACTGTCGACGATACGCTTGGAGAGGGTGCGGTACTGGCGTTGCGTCATGGCGTCCTGCTCCGGAGACGAGGGCGTTCGGTCATGGCGACGATGAAAACGACGATGCCGGCTCCGCGTTCCGGCAGGTCCGGTCCGAATTCGGTCTGCGCCATCGCTCCCTCCGTCACGGCCTCGCCGAACCGGATTCGACGGATGGCGTCCTGCGGCGGAACGGGTCGATTTTCTCGTAAGCGCAGCGGGAATGCGAGCGTGCGAAACGGGTCGTAAGCACTCGCTCTCTTGTCTCGTTTGGCGACTGTGGGTTCCATGGCCGCAATCTGACGGACTAAAATAATCCTGTCAACGCAACCAGTTATGTCACACATGCCTCAAATGGAAGGGCCTGGCAAGGATGCCGAAGTGGGTGCTTCGTGGAGAGTTATTTACTTGCCCCAGTCCGCATCGGGGTTCGGGGTCTTCCCCCTGTCCCCGGCAACCCGGCCCGTCGAGTGGCTCGCCACCGCCTTGCCGTCGTACCCGGGATGGCGCCCGAAATCCGGCAACTCCTCGAACAGCGACGCGCGAAAGCTGTCGATCATCGCCGATACCAGGCCGCGCTCGTTCTCAAGCCGCACCACGCGTCCCAGAAAGCGCGAGAAGTTCCAGGAGCCCGGCACCGTCGAGCGCAACGGCGCCGGATGCCTCACCACGCTTGTCCCCTCGCTCCTCTCGCAAAGCTTCATCACCGGCGCACTCTGGAAGGGCAGCGCCTCGAAGCCGCAAATCCCAAGCAATGCCGGGTTGCGGCCCAACTCCCGCAGCAGCGACTGGATCGAGGCATGCCGGAACACGATCCCCGCGATCAACGCACGCCACATCGCCCGCACCGGATAGTCGTTCCGCCCGCGACCCGCCTCAAGCGCCGCCACAACCTTCTCGTCGGGGAGCGTGTCGAGCACCACACGCAGACGCTCAAGGTCCGCAAGGCCTTCCACAGACCTCCACGAAAAGGCTAACTTCTCCGCTGTCGCCATCACGTTCTCACAATCAGCGCTGGTGGAGGGAACAAGGGTCGAAGGCCCGATGGCGACACCTTCTACTCATTCCCGCGCCTCAACGCGACGACGCCCGAAAACCAGCCCGCGCACGGCCATGGGGTGGAAATCCACAAAAACCTTCCCTTCAAGCCGCAAAAACCCCGGAAATCAGCCATGCTGACAGGGTAAGAAAAATCTCAAACCTCCGCGAAACCTTGCTCAGAAAGCACTTCCAAACAGCGCACACGCCTCTGATCCGTCCAACCCGAGGCAGCGATCTCTTTCATCTCCTCGACCGAGAACGAAGCCTGCGGTTTCGCGAGCATGCCGAAGACGGCCACAGCTGACGTGCGCCACTTCGACTTTAGCTGCATGCGCCTGTCCGTCAGCAGGTCGCTCTCAAGCTTATCGCCGGGCCGCATCCCCAAGTGTGCGAGCACATCCGTGCGCAGCGTGATCTGTTCCTTCGAAGTAACCGTGTAACTGCTCACCCCCTGGTTCCGGCTTGATGTCGGGGTAGAGTAACGAACGGGTTTTCGTGGAGATTTGACACTGCAGGCCAATTCGTTCAGTGGTGGTCATCGATAACGACGGGGGCCGCCAGTGGGCTACTTTGGATCGAAGGCGACGAGCGGGCTGTGCCAGCTGCTTCCGGGGCTCCAGCCTCCGCATGATCTGTATGTGGAAACGCATCCGGAGGCGGCGCGCTGATGAAGCGCAAGGCGCTGCGCTCGATCGGGATCGACCGGCGAGCGCTGGACGGGTTCGGGTGCGACTATCCGGTGAAACTGATCCACGGCTGCGCCCACGCGTTCCTGGCCGGCTTTGCGTTCCGGGGCACGGAACCGGTCTGCAGCGACCCCTGCAGGCGACCCGCCGATCGAAGCAGCGGTACCGCCACGACTACACCGACCATGTCGAACTCCTTAAACTGCTCAAGGGGCTGCTGTGGCAGTAATGCAATAACGAAGTGCGCGAGAATCTGCCTGCCGCTCCCGTTATCCGTGAAATTCTATAGTTGACATATCGATTTTCAAGGATGACTTTAGTTTATGATTGTTGATCGCCCCGACGCCCGCGCCCGCATCCAGGAGGCGTTCTCCGTCCACCCAGCCGTGGCCCTGACCGGACCGCGGCAATGCGGCAAGACGACGCTTGCTCGCGAGATCGCATCGGACATGCCGGAGAGCACTTTCTTCGATCTCGAAGATTTGGCAGACCGGCAGCGCCTGCAAGCCCCGCGCCAGGCACTTGCAGACTTGCGAGGTCTTGTCATCATTGATGAAATACAGCGGGAACCCGCGCTTTTCGAGATGCTTCGCGTGCTCGTCGACCGGCCCGACAACGTGGCGCGGTTTCTCGTCCTCGGAAGCGCTTCTCCCTCGCTCGTCCGCGGGGTTTCGGAATCCCTTGCCGGACGTGTGGGCTTGGTAGACCTGTCTGGTTTCGACCTTTCCGAGGTCGGACCGGAAACCTGGCGCAGGCTCTGGTTCAGGGGCGGTTTCCCGCGCGCGTTTCTCGCTCCCGATGACCATGCATCGTCGGTATGGCGGGAGAGCTTTGTCCAGACCTTCCTTGAACGCGATATTCCCCAACTCGGAATCACGATTCCGGCGGTTACGCTTCGTCGATTCTGGACCATGCTGGCTCACTACAGTGGCCAGAAATGGAATGCGGCCGAGTTTGCCCGCGCCCTGGGATCCAGCGAAATCACCGCGCGGCGGTACCTCGACATTCTGAGCAGTACTTTCATGGTGCGCGCGCTCCCGCCATGGTTCGCAAATGTCCGAAAACGCCAGATCAGGTCGCCCAAGATATACCTGCGCGACACGGGCCTTCTGCACACTCTGCTCTCTCTGGAAACGAGCGAAGATGTCGCCGGCCATCCGAAGCTTGGCGCATCTTTCGAGGGGCTCGTAGTCGAACAGCTCGCTGCCAGGTTCGGAACGGGCACACTCTACTTCTGGGCGACACATGGCGGCGCCGAACTCGATGTGCTACTCATGCGCGGTGGTCGCAGCTACGGTTTCGAATGCAAGTTCAGCGACGCGCCCGGCACCACGCGTTCCATGCGTACAGCACTTGATGACCTCGATCTGACGCACCTTTGGATAATATACCCGGGAGATGACGCCTACTGGCTGGATGACCGGATTTCGGTATTGCCGATCACACAGATCCCGGCGCTCGCACTATCTCCGGGCTCTGGAGGTGAGCGTAGCGCGGAGATCTGAACCCAATCGGTGCGGTCATCGGCGTCGCCTCGGCTGCCGTCTCCAGCAACAACTCGGGCGTATCCCGGCGCCAGATTCAGATGTCCTGACCTCGGGTTCGATTTTTCCAATCAGAGTGATGCTTTCGGGCCGAGTTTGCGTGCGTTGTCTGGCAGTTCGTAGATCATGCGGAGGCCGGTTCCGGGGAAGACCGTGCGCATCCGGTTGAGTTCGCCGAGCAGTCCGGCGATGTCGGCGTCCGACTGGAACAGTTCGGCGAGAGGGCGTCGCGGACGCTGCTTTGCGCCCTGCGCCGCGGCGACGGCGGACATCATCCGAGTCTCGGCGCGGTAGGCGATCATGCGAACGATGTCGAGCAGAAGCTTCTCGCTGGAGGATAGGGCGTCGAGCCTCTTGTCCTCGTCGAGCTCGGCCACCGTGACATGCTTCGGGATTTCGGAACGCTGGACCTTGAGCGCCGTGTGCTCGGCGTCGAGCGTCACGATCTCGTCCTTCAGCGTCCCGTGACGGCGGTGTCGGACGGGGTGCCCCTGAGCAGGTCGGCGACGCGGTTGCGCAGCGTGCCGAGCTCCTCGCGCATGTACTTGAAGAAGTTCTCCCGGGATCAGCGCCAGAACAGCGCGCCCGCGACCCGCTCCATGGTCGTGTGCATGTCGGTGGTGACAAGCGGCACCTGCCGGCCGCTGTCCGGAAGACGCCGGATCTGGCGCACCTCCGACCCGCCGGACAGCGTGATCCGTTTCTCCGCGAGCCGCACCTCGGCGGTCCAGACGCCACCTGGACCGTGAAGCGGCCGTGCGGAACTCCCCCTCGGGCCAGGGATCGCCCCCGAACCCCTTGTGCCAGGCGATCACCTCCATCCCGCGCCGGGCGAGGCGGGCGAACAGCGCCGGGCTCCAGCGGTCGAACACCAGCGTCAGCGCGGCTGCCTCTCCCTTGGCGAGATCCGGCACGTCCGATCCCGGCAGGCTCCTCCAACGCCGGCAGGATGCGATCCGACGAGGCGTCCGAGATCGATGACCACCGCCCTGATGTCGGGCGCCTTCCCGTCCGCCATCCTCACGACGTTGCGATGACCCTGCGCTTCCGGCAGCGTGTGGAGCAGGCCGATGTCCTCCTCCGCAAACACCTCGCTCGCCGAGGTCGAGGGATGCTCCCGCGCGAGGACGGTCAGGACATGGACGGCGAGGCACTTCTTCAGGTCGTCGGCCCGCCGGCGGTCCTTGATCCGGGTCTTCAGCGTGCGGAACCAGGTCTCGATGCGCGTCCGCGCCGCATGCACGGCCTCCGCTTGCGCCGGGCGCTCGGTGGTCAGCAGCGCCTCGTCGCCGTCTCGCTGGCCGCGAACATGGAAACAGGCGTCGCCCTCGCGGTGCGGCGGCGCCACCTGTGCGGATCTCGAGACGGACAACGCGCTCCTTGCGGGCGCGCGGGCCGCCGGGATCGTCAGCTCCGTCACGGGCCGCGACATGCTCCCGCAGGCACGCCTCGTTGCCGTCCGCACGCGCTGGCTCGCGCGCACCAGCAGCGCGGTCCCGGTGTCCACGGCATGCAGCTCCCGGAAGTCGCCCTCGCGGTCGCAGACCACCCGCGTGTCCGGGCAGGCCGCCGCGAGCTCCCGTGCCCGCCCGGCGCCGGCTGTCCTCCCCGGGCTCCTGCCGGAAGGCCGCGTCCATCAGGCCCGGGGGCCGGCCCTCCGGCGTCACCGCCAGACCGGCGAGACCGACACTTCCCTTGCCGCCCCCGTCCGGACCCTTCGTCGACCCCGGGCCGCTGCAGTCGAGTGCCGTCGTGTCCTGTATCGCAAGAGGCTCTGTCCGACAACGCTCGACGGGCGCCTCGACATGCGCCTCCAGAACATGCTCCATGGAGATCCTCGGGTTCGACAGCAGGCGGCCTTCTGCTCCGCCTTCTCCGGAAAGATGACCGGCAGATCCTCCCCCATGTTCTCCATCCGGGCCCATGTCAACGATGCGCCGCCGCCCGTCGGCGTGCGCCCGTACTCCCGCTCCGCCCGGTCCGAGATCCTGCAGCAGGCAGGCGAGCCTGGTACGTCATCGGACGGGATGGCGGGCACGACGGTCGGGGACGCGCCGCGGCGGCGGAAGCTCGAGACCCACGCGCTCGGCGAGCGCCGGCAGCACCTTCGCCGCCGCCGACAGGCACGGACGACCAGGCGCGTTGCGCCAGCCGGTGCGTTCGCAAAGCTCGCGAGCCAGACCGTGACGGGTGGCGTCGGCGGAGCGCAACGCGCCGGCGAACCAGTCAAGTGTCCGTGAATCGAAATGGCGGAGACCGACCTGCATGCCCGCAGCATGCACGAAACCAATCACCTATATAGGTCTGATACTTTGAAAGCCCCTGAGCAGGTCGGCGACGCGGTTGCGCAGCGTGCCGAGCTTCTGGCGCCGCTGCCGGATGCGGTGGTCGCAGCGGCGCCAGTCCGGGACGCGCGCTGCGGGGTCCTGCTCGACAAGGCCGTGCACGGGCGTCGAGGCCGAGCCCCTCGCGCATGTACTTGAAGAAGTTCTCCCGGGACCAGCGCCAGAACAGCGCGCCAGCGACCCGCTCCATGGGCGTGTGCATGTCGGTGGTGACAAGCGGCACCTGCCGGCCGCTGTCCGGAAGACGCCGGATCTGGCGCACCTCCGGCCCGCCGGACAGCGTGATCCGTTTCTCCGCGAGCCGCACCTCGGCGATCCGGAACCTGGACCGTGGAGCGGCCGTGCGGAACTCCCCCTCCGGCCAGGGATCGCCCCCGAACCCCTTGTGCCAGGCGATTACCGCCATCCCGCGCCGGGCGAGGCGGGCGAACAGCGCCGGGCTCCAGCGGTCGAACACCAGCGTCAGCGCGGCCGCCTCTCCCTTGGCGAGATCCGGCGCGTCCGCGATCCAGCCCCTCGCCAGAGCGTCCTGCCAGTCCCGGACCCGCTGCGGGTCGCTCGCAAGCGCCCTGATCTTGCGCCGCAGCGTCCTGGCCTCCGGGCAGCGGTCGAGCCCCACGACCGCGCCCCGTTCTCCGGGCGCCTCGTGGCGCAGCGCCTCGGGGTTCCGGCCCATGAACAGGAACGCGAGCATGAGAAGCACGCTCGTCAGCCCGTAATACCCTTTCGGCAGCCACAGGAACCTGTCCGCGTGCTCCGGAAGACCCTCCTTCAGCAGCGCCGCCAGGACGCCGCCGCCGGCGACCGCCGAGAGCGGCTGGTCGAAGTACGGCGGCGCTTCGGTCATGGCCCCCGTCGAGGCCGCGACGCGCCCGCCGCTGTCACGCGCGCCACGCCCCATCGGCGCGACCCCACTGTGATCCCACGCTGCTAATCCGGCGACGACTGGCGAGATTTTTACAGTTTGCGTCGCGCTGCAATCGTGCCGCCAAGGCTCGATGAAGCCTTCTCGGCACGTAACTGCTCACCCCCTAGTTCCGGCTTGATGTCGGGATAGAGTAACGAACGGGTTTTCGTGGAGATTTGACACTGCAGGCCGATTCGTTTAGTGGTGGTCATCGAGAACGACGGGGACCGCCAGTGGGCTACTTTGGATCGAAGGCGACGAGCGGGCTGTGCCAGCTGCTTCCGGGGCTCCAGCCCCCGCATGATCTGTATGTGGAAACGCATCTCGGAGGCGGTGCGCTGATGAAGCGCAAGACGGAGTACCGGAAGATGCCGCCGGGTGAGCGCCAGGCGATGCTCGCGGCGAGGCCGGGTGATAGCGACGGGCGGCGCGCGAGGAGTTCGAAGCGGCCAGGATCGCGGCGCTGCCGGCAAGGTGGCGGAAGAGGCCGTGATCCTCGACATCCTCATCGTCGTCCTTCTGGAGAAGACCACGCACGAGCCGGAACTCCGGTCTACCGCCGTCACAGACGGACAAGAGCGTGCCGGGAGCAACGGCCCGAAGCCGAACCGGCAGATGGGCGACAACCTGCGCAAGACCATCGTCGAGGAAACGGTCGCGGCCTGCGGCGCCGACGGCCCCGTCGAGCGCCGCACGACATCGTGTTCGAGGTCGCGCCGCGTCGACGCCGAGGAATGCCCGAAGTGCAAGGCCCGGTTCCCCGACAACATCCCGTGCAGTACGGCATCCAGGCCCTCGTCATCAACCTGCTGGTCGCCCAGATGCTGTCCCTGCGCCGTCGCGCTCGTGCAGGCGATATCAAGCTCTCCGAGGCCTCGGCCATGCTTTCACGATGCGTCATGGGAGGAGGCCGCCGTGGCGCACCTCCTGCAACGCCCGATGTCGACGATTTCGGATCAACGGCAAGTGGCTCCATGTCGTCGGGACGTGCAAGTTCCCGTACCGCAAGCAAGAGATCGGCCCGTGCTGCAAGGGCGTCCTGGGCCTCGTACATGGCAGTGTAGCCACCAGCGGCAGCCACCTGCTGCGCGAACTGACCTTCGTCGTCGAGACTACCGCGCGACTGATGAAGAGCCTGC
This sequence comes from Alphaproteobacteria bacterium, assembly GCA_964291215.2. Lineage (GTDB taxonomy): Bacteria > Pseudomonadota > Alphaproteobacteria > MPNO01 > UBA830 > JAJEBT01. The sequence continues at coordinate 898,451 of OZ219790.1, forward strand.
TCCCTGCCACAAGGTCAACAAGAGCGCATCCAGGACCCTGAACGACGCCGTGCGCTACCGCACCATCAGGGCGCCAGGGAACTGCCCGACATCCCGACGAAAGGAAAACGCATCGCAAACGCGCACAACCTGTACAAACGTCTCGTGAAACACGAAAACCTGCGCTTCATAGACGACCATCGCGGTAGGGAACCGGGTTACCCCCCGCACAGAACCGGACGTGCGCTGTTCGCTCCTCCCCTGACGACAAGGCGCTGGTTTGGCCACAGATGCTGGCTCAGTGGGCAGCGGTGAGGGTGTCTGTGTCCCCGGTGAAGTCCTTTTGGGAGCGTCGCCGAAGGGCACGCAGCTGTTTGTATTGGTGTATGAACTTCTGCAGGCTGCTTCCCGGAACGGCGTAGTAGCAGCCGTTGATAACTCACCACTTGGCCGTTTCGTGCCGGTTATCGTGCCACCGCTTGCGCAAGGCCTCCTTGATCCGCCGCAGGGTACCCGTTTGCGACCGACCCTGAACCTGCCTTTCCTCGTCTGTTCGCAGAAGTGCGTCATGCCGAGGAAGTCGAACGTCTTGTCCACGCTTCCGGCGGTTCGCTCTGGCAAACCGACCGAACTCGATGATTTTCCGGGTGCAGTTCAAGTGGGCCAGTCTCTCCCCAAGGTCTCAGCGTCGCCCAGATGCTGAAAGCCGCACACGAAGTCGTCCGCATAATGATCGTGTCCCGCTTGCGCCAGTGGTTCTGGAACCAGTCGCACGTAGTGCAGGTTCGCAAGGCAGGGCGCCGCCCCTTGCGGTGTTCCCTTGCCAGTCGGTCCCTTCCATGACGCCGGCGTCACTTGATGATCAGACCCCCCGATCCGTGAGCATCGCAACCAGATGGTCGCGGTTGTCGAAGGGGCGTCAACGATCCAGTTGACCTTCCGCCGTTCCACCGTGACGGCGCATGATGCGCCCCGGCCGGAACCGAGGAACTCCGTTTCGCGGCACCAGAATCACACCGCCCGCTGAAGAATCTTGTCCGAGGCAAGTTGCCCCTCCTTGGGAATGTAGACCCTGGAGGCGCCCGCCCCTGTGCACACGGGCGTGCAGAAGTTCCACCCCGTACGTTTGCCACACAACGCCCCGCCGCCGCATCCTTCCTCAAGGAATGGAACGCAGAACATCACGTGGTGGAGTAGCGCCACAAGACGCTCTTCCGGGTTCCTCTTCGCTACCTGCCGCCTGTGACCCCCGCTTCTGCGCGCGGCGCGGGCCAACCGCATTGCCCTTCCCTCCAGCAACTCCGCAGAGCCCTTGTTCGCCGCCTTCAGCGGTACTATGGCCGAATCTGACTTCTCGTTCATCATCGGCTTACGGATTTTCCTCTGCGGCCCCTCCACGACAGAGGGGCAAGACCTCCCAGGTCCCTGCTTCGGCCATGGTTCTCGGACCCCGCGGAGCCCCCCTCACCAACGCGGCTCGTTGCCTTCGGCCACGACCTCGGCACTCCGGTTTCAAAGCATCTCGTGGCTCAATAGCCTGGCCTGCCGCTCCCCAACGCTTCGCCTCACGACGCATGGTTCACGGAGAAATTAGCCTCTCTCGGGACTTGCACCCGGCCACATTCCACCAGTTTGCCTGGCACACCCGACGTCAGCTTCACCAACAATGCCGGAGAACAGAAAATCAGGATGGCAAAGCTCAAGGTGTCCGGATGCTTCCGCTCCACGCAAAAGCATGGTGCCAAGCTACCTCACCTCCATGGCCGCACTCGGCTACAATCATCACGTCGCAACCCAGATCGCCCTCGACGGAAAAGCCGCAGACATCATCAACGAGCACTACGACCAATCAGAACCCAACTAGGGGTGAGTAGATACCTCGGCACAAAAATTGCGATCGAGGAGGCGATCTGTGATGACGCGAGCCCCAACGCATTCGGATTTCGCGTCTCCGAATTAGCACAGGATCACCGTGGCGCGACCCTGTCGCGACGGTCCCGCTCGCCGCGGCCGAGAAGATCGTCCGGGCATCTCGTGGCCTTGTCGACTTTCGTCGCCTCCGGCTACGGCCGCTCTCCGGCGCCGACAAACCCGTTGCTGAGGTTGTAGTACACCGTCGATCTCGCGATCCCCAGTTCCCGGGCCAGTGCCGCGGCGCTCATGCCCTCGGCCAGGAGACGGTTCGCCGCGTCCGCCGTCTCGCCGGTGAACACGCTGATACCGCGGCCCCTGCGCGGCTCGTGGAAGCTCGCTTCGCCCTGTCCCGGAGCTTCTTCACCGCCCGCTGCACGGTCGCGCGGCTCACGCCGTCTGCAGGTCTCTTTGAGGAACGCGGTGCCTGGCGATCCGCAGCAGCATCGCCGGCCGGTCGCCCTCGTCGTGGCAGGGCTCCATGTTCGAGAAGTAGACGGTCTGTCCGTCGACATCGGCAAGGGAGAAGCACGAGGTTCCGATGGCTTCAGGAAGGTGCATCGCGAGCGTGTTTATGGCCGGGAGTATCCAATTACAGGCATCATGGTATATCGGGCCATCAGGCGGCTATGTTGCCAAGCAAGAACCGGGAAAATCGTTCATTGTGTTGGAAAAGGGGGGGGCCGGACTGATCAAGTCAACATCACGAGGTCAGGATGTCTGAGATTCCGGATCGTGGGCGTCGGCCACAGGAACTACCGGGAATGGTGGACGAGCTTGGGGTCGTGCGGCTCGACAAGAACCTCGTGCCCCATCGTCATGTTTGCCGGGACCTGCGCCAGCTCAACCGGTGTGTCGATCAGGAAACGCCGATCCGGCCGGTCGGGGAGCGACTCGATGTCCATGCCCGATTCCCGTTCTCAGCCGATATTGATTCCGTCCGAGGTCACCGACCCGCCCAGCGCCCAGAAACCCCAGGTCTGTAAATGGGTCTTGCGGGCCTGCATCTGCAGCCCGATTGCGCGGATGTCCCGAAACCGCCGCTCGAACGGACTCGAGGCCATGACCGCGCTGGTCCCGGCGGTATCAAAAAGCGGATCGACGGCGGTCTTCGCCTCATGGATCGCATGCGTACCAGCAAGCCGGATCGTCATCAGCGCGTCCAATGACATGCGACCCTCCGCGGCGAGATCGGCGGCTCCCGCCTCCGCCGCCTCGACAAGAAAGGCACGGGCGCCGCGAATTCTCGCGCCGGCACGGGCGACCTCTTCGTGGACCGCCGGATTCTCGTTGAGCGTCAACCGGGCGCCACGCGGACGCTTGTCCTGCGCCAGCGCAACGAACGCATCGAACAATGCGCGGGCGATGCCAAGCGCGGCAGCGGCGAAGCCAATTGCATAGGCAGACATCAGCGGCATGCCGTGCAGCGAAGAGAGGACAGGCCTGTCATCGAGCATCGTGGCGCGGACGATAGTCCGCTCATCGGGTACGAACAGGTCGTCGCAGGCAAACCCATCGCTACCGGTGCCGCGGAGACCAACAGCGTCCCACTTGTCCGACAGCTCGATCGACTCCGCCGGAATCAGAACCGTGCGATTCTCCGGCTCCCCGCTGACACCGAGCCTGGGCGTACCGTCGCGCTCGAACACGTTGCAATGGGCCGCAAGCCAGGTCGCGTGGTGGCTACCGCTCGCGAATCCAGTGCGAGCTGTGACGCTGTAGCCGCCCACGACCTCGCGCGCTTCCGCCTTGCCAGGCCCCCAGGCGAGCACGCCGGCCGGATCTCGTCCCCAAATCTCCTGCGCCAAAACAGGCTCCAAGAAACCGGCAAGCGAGGCGCATCCGTTCCCTTGGGCGACGCACCAGGCGGCGCTGCCGTCATGCCTGGCAATCGCCTCGATTACAGAAAGAAAGACCGGCAGAGTTATCTCTGCGCCACCATAGACCGCAGGTAGAAGAAGCCGAAACAGCGCCTGCTTGTGAAGCGCTGCCATCGCCTCGACGGTCAACCGGCGCCGCCGGTCGGCCTGCGGTGCGAGGGACTCGACGATCGGTCCGGCTTCCGCCACTCGAGCGAGCCAAGCGTCGACATCGAGCGTGGTCAGATCATGGCCGGGAGCGTCCATCAGAGCGCCTCTCGCTGCTTCGTTGTCGTCCAATTATGCGGACATCGTCTCAAGCTGTCACCAAATAATCGAATCCATGTTGTTTGCGTTGGCGTTTTGTCTGTCCGGTGATTTTGGTTGAGCGCTTGCCGACGGGTCAGTCTGCCGGCTTCAGTTGGTTGGTGTTGGGGTCTTTCGGGGATGATTTGTCGGTCAGTTTGGTTGCCGGCTGATTCTCCGGCGCTGGTTGGGGCGTTTATATTCGGTGCATGGAACAGGCAAAGAGCATAAGGCACCGGTTTGCAGTCCTTTCTCCTCATCTTGACGAGAAGGGTCGCCAGTTGCTCGCGGCGGTTGAGGCGCAATGTCTTGGGCGCGGCGGAATAACGCAGGTCTCGGATCTCACGGAGTTGCGCGGTCGACGATTGGACGGGGTCTGAAGGAGATTGACGGAACGTATCTACTCACCCCTAGTAGTCTAACATTATTGTATTGATGGATATAGTGACTTCAGTTTCGTCCGGGCATCCTTCGTCGTGAAACGCCAGTCGACAGTGACATCGGCCGCATTGCGGCGCTCGACCCACGCCACGGTCTCCCGCAGCATGGTGTCGCGGTCGGGAATGCGTCGCCGAAGGCATTGCCGCGACAGCGCACCGATCTCGGCCATGTTGAGCCAGCTTCCGTGCTTCGGCGTATAGCGAAACTCGAACCGCTTTCGTACCCGCCTCCTCGGGCTCGAAGGCTTCATACAGTGACTGTGCGTGTTCAGATTGTCCAGCACGATCTTTCTGTCGGGGAAATGGTCGTCGGCAAGCTCTTGGATGAAGTGCGCCCAGTCCCGCGGCGGTCGGTGACTTTCACCGTGCGCCAGTTCTCGTTGGGCGCAAAGGCCATGAAGAGGTTGGCCGTGCCGTTGCGCTCATATTCATAGTCGACCACCTCCGGCTGACCGGGGGATACGGGTTTCCTGCTGCCGGCTGGTCTCCAGCACCTCGTCCTTGGCAAAGTCCCGCTGATAAATGTCAAGCACATCCTCCATCGCCGCCACGAACTGTGCGCTCCGGTGCGGTGGAATGCACCAGTTCAGCCACGGCTTGATCTCCTTTTTTTTAGCGTCTTCCTGACCGTCTCTTCTGAAATGCGCTCGACAATCTCCATCTCCACCAGACGGCCGGCGAGCAGCTTCAGCGTCCACAGCCCTCGGGCGGGGACGAACAGGGCGATCAGCTTCGCCTCCATCGCCCCCGTTTTGGCCGGCGGTTCACCTGCCCCTTGCGGCTGAGGGCGGCGTCCAGCCCCTTCAGGACGCAGCACTTGCGCAAGCGCTCAATCGTCGCCGTGCCGATGCCCAGCCCTATGTCGGCATCGACAAGCGCCCCCTCAGCATCAGGACCTGTGCCCGGCGCCAGGCGGCCCCGGTGCCGTCGACGATCGCCTTCAAATCCTGGCGCTCCTGCGTTGAAAGGGTCACGCGGTAGAGCTTCCTGCCCCGAGAGTTGGCCATATGCGCCGCTCCTGTCATTGCGCCGAAGACCTGCGGGCATGCCCGTTGTCCGGACCTGCACATGGGGCTGCGGCTGCCTGCCTGTTCGGCATCTGCCCGTGTGGATATCGGTACTGTCCGGATTCCAACGAACGCCGACACGAAAATACTACCCACAAAAAACCATCAATACAATGCCGGTGGATTACTAGTTGGGTTCTGATTGGTCGTAGTGCTCGTTGATGATGTCTGCGGCTTTTCCGTCGAGGGCGATCTGGGTTGCGACGTGATGATTGTAGCCAAGTGCGGCCATGGAGGTGAGGTAGCTTGAGCCCCGGCACCATGCTTTTGCGTGGAGCATGGTGCGGAAGGATTACGCAACCTGATGTCTGGAAATTGTCGTGAAGCTCTCAGTCATCGAGCTGTTCCCATTTGATCTTGGTTTCGGTTTCCCATTTTTCGTCGATGAGGACCGCGGTTGAGAGGCGCTCCAACGAGGCGAGGTTCGGAAAGACCCTGACTTTGGAGGTGCGCCGCTTGAGCTCTTGCTGGATCGGTCGCTCGATGCCGTTCGAGGTTCGCATGCGCTTGTGGTGAGCATCGGGCAAGGTGAAGACAGCGAGCCCCGCATTGTTTTCCAGCCAGGAAGCCTGGATGCTTGTCGCGATAGCTGGCCACGAGGGTGCCCGGTTCAGCCTCGGCGGTTTGGAGTGAGGACGCATGGCTCCGAGCTGTTTTCCGATACGTTTCCTGATGCCGTTGTTCGGTGCACGGCGTTTTGTGCCAGGTGGAACTGGCAGCGCTGCCATGTCGCCGCGCCCAGCACCGCGCGTCGTGCCGCTTTCAGCCCGGCATGGTCATCCGAGACGATGAAGGTCGTACCATGCAGGGCTAGCAAGCTTTCCAGGAAGGCTCTCCAATGGACCTCGGCCTCGGAGAGCGCCACAGAGAGCCCCAGAACGTGCCTGCAGCCCCTATTCCGATGGCCGAGAGTACCGCGACATCGCGCACAACGCCGTCATGGCGGGCTTTTTCATAGCGCGCATCCAGGTATTTCATCAGGGGCCGGTTGCGCGGCGAGTTCTTCATCGAGCAACCTGGTGGCCCGGCTGACCTGAGAAGAGGACAGGCTCCCGAACTCGCGCATTACATCCTGCCGCGTGGAAACACCCTTGATGTACATCTCGGCTACAACCAGCATGACGGCGCGAGAAGATCGCTGGCCGCGTTCAAGCGACTGGGGGGTCGTCCCCGTGACCGGCCGTCTTTGGTACCTGAACGGTAACAGTGGGGGTGTCGATCCGCTTGTAGCCGTTGGCATAGCCCTGTCGTTCCGGTGTCCGGTGGCCCGCTTTCAAGTGCTGCTCGCGCTCGATTTGCATCGCAAGCTCGAAGAGCTGGCCAAAGACCCGCCCCAGATCCGTTGCTCCGTTTGCGATCAGATGTTCCAAAACGGCCTCAATCGTCGTAGTGTGTCGCAGGTCCAGTCGCTTCCTCCATGAAGGTTTACAGCTCCATGGGATAGCACGATGGCGCCGCGTTTCACTGGGGGGCTAGCCCCCCAGTGAAACGCCTCAAAGCGCAAACCTCAGACAAATTTCCAGACATCAAGTTACAGTACCTTCAGGGTCTTGGATGCGCTCTTGTTGATCTTGTGGCAGACCTCACGGAGCAGGCTCTTCATCAGTCGCGCGGTAGCCTCGACGACAAAGGTCAGTTCGCGCAGCAGGTGGCTGCCGCACAGCTGGTGGCTACACTGGCCCATGTACGAGGCCCAGGACGCCCTTGTAGCACGGGCCGATCTCTTGCCCGCGCTTGCGGTGCGGGAACTTGCACGTCAGGGTCCCACGACATGGAGCCACTTACTGTTGATCCGAAATCGTCGACATCGGGCGTTGCAGGAGGTGCGCCACGGCGGCCTCCTCCCATGACGCATCGTGAAAGCATAGCCGAGGCCTCGGAGAGCTTGATGCCGGAGATCGCCTGCACGAACGCGACGGCACGGCGCAGGGACAGCATCTGGGCGACCAGCAGGTTGATGACGAGGGCTTGGATGCCGTACTGCACGGGATGTTGTCGGGGAACCGGCCCCGGGCCTTGCACTTCGGGCATTCCTCGGCGTCGACGCAGCGCTCGACGACCTCGAACACGATGTCGTGCGGCGCTTCCGATCGATGGGGCCGTCGATGTCAGCGCCGCAGGCGTCGCAGGCCGCGACCGTCTCCTCGACGATGGTCTTGCGCAGGTTGTCGCCCATCTGCCGGTTCGGCTTCGGGCCGTTGCTCCCGGCACGCTCTTGTCCGTCTGTGACGGCGGCAGACCGGAGTTCCGGCTCGTGCGTGGTCTTCTCCAGAAGAACGACGATGAGGATGTCGAGCAGGATGACGAGGACGCGGATCACGGGCTCTTTCGCCACCTTGCCGGCCGCACGTAGCGTCGCGGTCTTGGCCGCTTCGAACTCCTCGCGCGCCGCCCGTCGCCATCACCCGGCCTTGCGCTTCATCAGCGCGCCGCCTCCGAGATGCGTTTCCACATACAGATCATGCGGGGGCTGGAGCCCCGGAAGCAGCTGGCACAGCCCGCTCGTCGCCTTCGATCCAAAGTAGCCCACTGGCGGTCCCCGTCGTTCTCGATTACCACCACTAAACGAATCGGCCTGCAGTGTCAAATCTCCACGAAAACCCGTTCATTACTCTACCCCGACATCAAGCCGGAACCAGGGGGTGAGCAGTTACGACGGAACAACATCGCCGCCGGGTCCGGCGCGTGGGCGGCAGTTGCGCCGGCGACGCGGAACGGTCTTTGCTGTGGGTTTCGAAGAGCACCCGGCATCTTGCGAAGTGTCTTGAGGAGCAGAGCTATTCGGCGTCGCACTCGCTTGTCGGGCGGCTTCTGGGCGAGCTTGGCTATACGCTGCAGGCCAACGCGAAGACCCGCGAAGGCGGCGTACACCCTGCCCGGGACGGGCAGTTCGGCCATATAAACGGGCAGGTTGCGGAGTTTCTTGCGGCCGGGGAGCGTAAGCGTTCGTTCGCACGGTGAGGTGTTGTTGCTCATACCACCGAACCAACCCATATAGTGCTTCGAGGATCAGGATAGGCGATATGTTGTGCGATGTATACTCTTTACGCGTTGATCTTCTATTAAATGGAGCGGTTCTTCGACAAGATCAAGTAGTTCCGACGGGTCGCCACCCGTGATAACAAGACCGCACGGAACTTCCTCTCCGCCGTGCAGCTGGCCGCCAGCCGATTCTTGCTCCGCAGAATCGCGAACCAATTATTTGAGCCCACAGCTAGTCATCTGGAACTGAAGTAAGTATGATTGTATGATGGCGGTTGGAGTGTGAACACGGAGATCATGGCGATGCCACGCGGTATGGGACGGCCCTTGGCGGTGCTGGTCTTGAGTGGTCAAGGCCGCCAGCGGCCGTCCCGTACCGCGCCCCATCGAGATAACCTCCATTGTCTGACTCGGGACACAACCATACAATGAACCTTACTTCAGTGTCACGTGACTAGTAGTCTACCGACATTGTATTGATGGTTTTCGGCGGGTAGTATTTCCGTGTCGACGTTCGTTGGAATCCGGACAGTGCCGATATCCACACGGGCAGATGCCGAACAGGCAGGCAGCCCCATGCGCAGGTCCGGACAACGGGCATGCTCGCAGGTCTTCGGCGCAATGACAGGAGCGTGGCCAACTCTCAGGGCAGGAAGCTCTACCGGATAACCCTTTCGGCGCAGGAGCGCCGGGATCTGAAGGCGATCGTCGACGGCACCGGGGCCGCCTGGCACAGGTCCTGATGCTGAAGGGCGCTTGTCGATGCCGACATTGCGCTGGGCACGGCGACGGTCGAACGCTTGCGCAAGCGCTGCGTCCTGAAGGGTCCGGAGGCCGCCCTCAGCCGCAAGGAGCAGGTGAACCGTCGGCCGAAACGGGGGCGATGGAGGCGAATCTGGTCTCGTCCCCGCCCGAGGGCTGTGGACGCTGCTCGCCGGCCGTCTGGTGGAGATCGTCGAGCGCATTTCGGAAGAGACGGTCAGGAAGACGCTAAAAAAAAGAGATCAAGCCGTGGCTGAACTGGTGCATTCCACCGCACCGGAGCGCACAGTTCGTGGCGGCGGACGTGCTTGACATTTGTCAGCGGGACTTTGCCGGGGATGAGGTGCTGGTGTGCGAGGCCAGCCGGCAGCAGACGAAGGCCCCCCCCCCCCGTCCCCCGGTCAGCCGGAGGTGGTCGACTATGAATATGAGCGCAACGGCACGGCCAACCTCTTCATGGCCTTTGCGCCCAACGAGAACTGGCGCACGGTGAAAGTCACCGACCGCCGCGGGACTGGGCGCACTTCATCCAGGAGCTTGCCGACGACCATTTCCCCGACAGGAAGATCGTGCTGGACAATCTGAACACGCACAGTCGCTGTATGAAGCCTTCGAGCCCGAGGAGGCGGGTGCGAAAGCGGTTCGAGTTTCGCTACACGCCGAAGCTGGCTCGACATGGCCGAGATCGGTGCGCTGTCGCGGCAGTGCCTTCGGCGACGCATTCCCGACCGTGACACCATGCGGCGGGAAACGGCAGCATGGGTGGAACGGCGCAATGCGGCCGATGTCACTGTCGACTGGCGTTTCACGACAAAGGATGCTCGGACGAAACTGAAGTCACTATATCCTTCAATCCAATAATGCCAGACTACTAGGCTGTGTACCCAAATGTTGACATTTTGCATGATCTGCCTCATTCTTGTCGAAAGCGATTCACAAGGAGAGTGAAGGATGAGCGGCGACCGACACGACATGAGCGACGCGGAATGGGAAGTTCTCCGCTCGGTGCTTCCTGACAAGCACTAGGGCCCGGAGCGGGTGCATGACCGGAGGAACGGGATATTCTTCGTGCTTCGCACCGGTACGCCGTGGCGCGACCTGCGCTACGGTCCGTTTGCTTCAACCGCTTCAACCGGTGGAGCAAGAACGGCACCTGGGCATGGAGAAGCTTCAAAGGCTTACGAGCGGTGATGACGGGAGCGACGATGGCCCGCCGGTTCATCTGCGCATGGTGAACTCCTCGTCGGTGCGCGTTCACAAGCTGGGATGTCCCGGGACGACGAGCCTTCGCAAATCGGGCCGTGGCGGACGAACGACGAAGGTCCATCTTGGCGAGAGGGTGAAGACCGTGTTCCTGACCCCGGGCCAAGCGGCCGACTGCGCGCAGGCGCTTCTCGCCGGGCATGGCGAGACGGTGGTCGGCGACAAGGCCTACGACACCGACGCCATCTGATCGAGACGGCAGGAGCAACCGCGGTCATGAAATCCAACCGGACATCGCCACGGCCGCTTGACCGCGAGATCTACAGGATGCGCAACCTGGTCGAGCGGCTCTTCGGCAAGATCAAGGAGTTCCGACGAGTCGCCACCCGTTATGATAAGACCGCACGGAACTTCCTCTCCGCCGTGCAACTGGCTACCAGCCGATTCTTGCTCCGCAGAATCGCAGACCAATTATTTGAGTCCACAGCCTAGTCATCTGGAACTGAAGTAAGCATGATTATATGATGGCGGTTGGAGTGTGAACACGAAGGTCATGGCGATGCCACGCGGTATGGGACGGCCTTTGGCGGGTGCTGGTCTTGAGTGGTCAAGGCCGCCAGCGACCGTCCCGTACCGCGCCCCATCGAGATAACCTCCATTGTCCGACTCGGGACACAACCTTACAATGAACCTTACTTCAGTGTCACCTGACTAGCACAGGTTCGCAGTTCCGTTGCACCTGCGGGCGATGAAATCTTCCCACCCGCTTTCCGCCGTTCGCGGATCGACAAGTGAAATCATGACGCTCATCCGGGCCTCCCCGGGCTGTGGTTTTCTGTGTCTGGCTACGCGGCGACGACCGCTTCGGCAGCAATGCTCTCACGCAAAAGGGTGCGCATGGCAAGCCCCGGCGCATCGACGTTGATGTCGATCCAACGGGTGTCAGGATCCCTGTCGAGCGCGGCCTGCTGCGCCTCGACGATCGCCACGTCTTCCATGAATATCCTGTAGAAATCGCGGCGATAGACCTCGTCCATCGCGGCGCTGTCGGTCTTGAAGAAGTGGGCATGCGCGTAGAAGAAGTGAGTGCTGATCGCGGTCTCAGGCGTCGGCGCGTTGAGCGCGTGATAGGCGATGCCTTGTGGTCGTTCACCTTCCAGCACGCCACTGCCGACTTCGGCGCTGCCGACGTTGACGTCGATCAGGGCCGGCAGTGCCGCCTCGACAATCATCCAGCGATCCACGTTTCCCTCGAACTCCCCGGCCGCGCGGTGGAACGGCGGTGGCACCACGTCGGCCATCAGCCGCGTCATGACAACCCGGTCGGTTTTCCGCTCAGTGCGCACCGGGAACCTCACCACGGCATCGCTGCCGATGGTGTCGGGATGGACGTAGCCGACATGACTCAGATCGAGCAAGTTGTCGGTGAGCAGCTCGTAATTGCTGCGCGTGTGGATCGGTCTGCCCTCGTTGCCGGGGACGACCTTCCATTCGGGGTGGTCCATGAACCACCAGTCGGGAATCGCGGATTCGTCGGCGTGGGCGGAATCTCCCATCCAGATCCAGACCCAGCGCTCGGCAAGGGGATAGGTACGCACCGCGGCCCCTGGCGGGACGGCGCTCTGGCTCGGGACATGGCGACAGCGCCCTCCGGCATCGAACTGCAGGCCGTGATAGCCACACCGGATTCCGTCTCCGACGACCTCGCCCATCGAGAGCGGCAGCTGCCGGTGACAGCACCGGTCCTCGAGCGCGACCGGCGTTCCATCATCGATCCGGAACAGTACCACCGGCTCATCCAGCAACGTACGGGCGAGCGGTACATTCGTAACCTCGCTGCCCCAGGCCGCGACATACCACGCGTTGCGCAGAAACATTGGCACCTCGTTCGGTTATCTCTTGCGGCGCCAGTCTAGGCATCAGACCGGAGCTTGTCTCCCGCTTCCGGCGGCTACGCCCCGGCGGTCTGACACGGGTGCCTCCGGAAAGGAGTGACGCCTATCGCCACACCGCGACAAGGAACGGTGTGAGTGGAGGAATATCATGAAGACCGGCGTGACCATCGGCTATTCGGGCTCCAGCTTCTCGGTACCACCCGAGGAGATCCACGAGATCGAGAGGCTCGGCTACGCTTCCGCCCGGATCTCAAAGGCCTACGGCTCCAGCATCGTCATACCGGCGACCCTGCAGCCCAGCATGATGATCCCGCGCTGCTAAACCGAAGTTCCAGTCACAATCAGACGCATCATTTTGCATGTATTGACGTTCGAGAGAATCGGGTGTGTCGCTACCGGGAACGCTACAGGCGCACGCCGAGGTGGTCCAGGGCCTTTCTCTGAAGTGAGGTGGGGCGTGTGGTGACCTGGAAGGGATCGGTGCTTGCAAGGCGGGGAGCCACGGTGTTGCGGGTGAGGGTGGCGAGGTCGCCGAGGAGCGTGCGGAAACTGTGCACCGGATCTCCGTCAGCGTTCCGCTTGCTGCCGGCCTTGGCCCGGGCGCTCTCCGATACCCTTGCCGGTGCCACGATGGGCGGCCACCGGGCGCCTTCGCCATCCTCGTCCTCGAACAGCAGGGGCTTCAATCTCTGACGCATGTGCCATTCGACGTAGTAGGCGAGCATACACAGGAAGATGTGGGCCCGGGGTTTGGTGCGGTGGTAGACGGGACGGACCTTCAGGTCCTTGAGGCTGCGGAAGGCCCGTTCCACGGAGCTCAGCCGCTTGCAGGCGCGTACCGTGCCGGGACCGTCGAGCTCGCTCTGCGGCAGACTGGTGCGGACCACGTAGAGGAGCCTGGCCTCGGCAGCGATGGCAGCCTCATCGCGCCCATAGGTGAAGACACCGTCATCGTCGATGGACCACGTGAAGTGCTTCGCCATCTTGTACCGACCTTGCCGATCCGCTCCCCGATCTTCCCGGCGCTTGTCGCGCCGTGTCGCTGCGGCAATCGGTGCGAGCCTCGGTGGCCTCGAGCAGCTCCTGACGCTTGCGAGCCCGGTCCTCGGCCAGCAAGGGGTTGCGGCAGAGGCGCTCGCCGGGATACGCATCGCTGGTGATCTCCACCAGGGCTCTCTCGTCGAAGAGCGACATCTCGATGTCGCCGGCCTCCACCAGTGAACGGATGCCCCTCAAGGCGCTGATCTAGGCCCGCAGGCTTCACCTCCTCGCGCGCCTCGGTCCCCCGATCCCCCACCAGCACCACCTTCGCAAGGGAGAACCGCTCCTGCAGCGTGGCGATCTGCGAGGACAGCGTCGCCGGGTTCGCCGTGTTGCCGGGAAACACCTGCACCGACACCCGTCCCGATCACACAGAAGGCCGACTGCAGCTTGCCCTTCTTGCCATCCCGGGAATGACCTCGCCTGGCCAAGGGGCACGCTCTCCCCTCCATCCACACGGAAGTCAGGAGCACCAGGCAGCCCTCTTCGAGGTGCCGCTTCGCCAGGGATCGCTCGATCCTCTCCTGACGCTCCAGGAGCCGGCGCCGTAGAGGACATCCTCGTCCCCTTCCGCCTCGAGGATCTCGCCCAAGGTACTCGCCGCAGTGGCCTCGGCCAGCCCTCGGGCCAGCTTCGAAGCGGGTGCCAGGATCCTCGCCACGATCAGGGCCAGCACCTGATCGCGCCTGGGAGAGGGCTTCGGGTCGATCCGCCTGTCCAGCTTCTTCAGGGTTCCCAGCACTGCGGCGACATGACCATGGGGAAGGGAACGGACGATGTCGAAGGCATCGTCACCGAGGGGTTCGTTCTTCAAGAGGCGCCGCAGGATCTCGACCTTCCCCATAGGCCAAGAGGAGAGATTGGCGATGGTGCGTTTCCTGACCTTTCCGTTTTCGCGCCATCCTTCGCGCAGGAGGATGGCGGGGGGGGGGGGGGGGGGGGGGCGAATTGCGGTTGAGGATGATGTCTATATACATGGCAACGTATATAGAAGATCAAAATTTTATATCAATAGGTTATTATACCTATACATAGTAATATTTTAGTACCGTCTCCGCGCCAGTTTACCAACAAGATCAACCGCTTGGAGAGATTCTGCCGCCGAAATCAGGGAGAACTTCGGGCTAATCGAGCGACGATCGGCGAGATTTTTCAGTCTGCGTCGCGCTGCAATCGTGCCGCCAAGGCTCGATGAGGCCTTCTTGACGCGGAAAATTGCGATCAAGGAGGCGATTTATGATGACGCGAGCCCCGATGTACTCGGATTTCTCGTCTCCGAATCAGCATGGGATCGTCATGGCAGCTCAGCAGGAATTCTTGACTTCAGGGCAGGGAATCTCGAAAGTCGCTGAATGGAATTGACCACATTGTCGGCAAAGTCTACTCATGGTGCGCTGGGCCAAGCCGTCGCGGACCTTCATCGAGTTGACCTAAAGAGTACGCCTGATCCAACAAACTGCAGGTTACGTAACGGTCGCCGCCTCGACGGGACAGCGGCCAGCCTGCCCGCACCAGATCCGCATCAGCAGCCGTCAGACTGCTCCTGACGGGAATGGAGAACATACATGACCTCCTTGAGAGTGGCTATCGTCACGGGAGGTGGCACCGGCATTGGACGGGCCGCCGCGCTAGCGCTGCAGAAGACGGGACACTCCGTCGTCTTGGCCGGGCGCCGGCCCGAACCGCTGCAGGAAACCATCGCTATGGGGTCCGATGACGGCCCTGACATGCTGGCCGTGCCCACGGACATCACCAATCCGGCACAGATCAAGGCACTTTTTGCCACGACCTGCGAGACATGCGGGCGTCTCGACTTGCTGTTCAACAACGCCGGGATCGGTACACCAAGGATCCCGATGGAGGACCTTGACCTCGTCGATTGGAAGCGCGTAGTCGACGTGAACCTCACCGGATCGTTCATCTGCGCGCAGGAAGCGATCAGGATCATGAAGCACCAAACACCGCGCGGGGGCCGGATCATCAACAACGGTTCGGTGTCTGCGCACGTGCCGCGCCCCGACACAGTCGCCTACACGGCCACCAAGCACGCGATGACAGGCCTGACCAAGAGCATCGCCCTCGACGGTCGGCGTCACAATATCTCGTGCAGCCAGATCGACATCGGAAACGCCGACACGCCGCTCGCAAGCCACATGAAGCACGGCGTACCGCAGGCCAACGGGGGGATCATGGCGGAACCGGTGATGGACGCCAAGCATTGCGGCGATGCCATCGCTTATATCGCCGACTTGCCGCCCGACGCTAACGTCCTGTTCATGACGATCATGGCAACCAAGATGCCCTTTGTCGGCCGCGGCTAGTGTTATGTCAGCAATGATATGTCGTACATTTGGTGCTAGTAGTCTGGCATTATTGGATTGAGGGATATAGTGACTTCAGTTTCGTCCGGGCATCCTTCGTCGTGAAACGCCAGTCGACAGTGACATCGGCCGCATTGCGGCGCTCGACCCACGCCACGGTCTCCCGCAGCATGGTGTCGCGGTCGGGAATGCGTCGTCAAAGGCACTGTCGCGACAGCGCACCGATCCTCGATCTCGGCCATGTTGAGCCAGCTTCCGTGCTTTGGCGTGTAGCGAAACTCGAACCGCTTTCGCACCCGCCTCCTCGGGCTCGAAGGCTTCATACAGTGATGCGGGATTGTGCGTGTTCAGATTGTCCAGCACGATCTTCCTGTCGGGGAAATGGTCGTCGGCAAGCTCCCGGATGAAGTGCGCCCGGTCCCGCGGCGGTCGGTGACTTTCACCGTGCGCCAGTTCTCGTTGGGCGCAAAGGCCATGAAGAGGTTGGCCGTACCGTTGTGCTCATATTCATGGTCGACCACCTCCGGCTGACCGGGGGACGGGGGGTTTCCTTCGTCTGCTGCCGGCTGGTCTCGCACACCAGCACCTCGTCCCCGGCAAAGTCCCGCTGATAAATGTCAAGCACATCCGCCGCCACGAACTGTGCGCTCCGGTGAGGTGGAATGCACCAGTTCAGCCACGGCTTGATCTCTTTTTTTTGAGCGTCTTCCTGACCGTCTCTTCCGAAATGCGCTCGACGATCTCCACCAGACGGCCGGCGAGCAGCGTCCACAGCCCTCGGGCGGGGACGAGACCAGCTTCGCCTCCATCGCCCCCGTTTCGGCCGACGGTTCACCTGCTCCTTGCGGCTGAGGGCGGCCTCCGGACCCTCCAGAACGCGGCGCAAGCGCTCGACCGTCGCCGTGCCCAGCGCAATGTCGGCATCGACAAGCCTCGCGCTCCTCAGCATCAGGACCTGTGCCAGGCGGCCCCGGTGCCCGATCGCCTTCAGATCCCGGCGCTCCTGCGCCGAAAAGCTCACCCGGTAGAGCTTCCTGCCCCGAGAGTTGGCCACGCTCCTGTCATTGCGCCGAAGACATGCGGGCATGCCCGTTGTCTGGACCTGCGCATGGGGCTGCCTGCCTGTTCGGCATCTTGCCCGTGTGGATATCGACACTGTCCGGATTCCAACGGATGCAGACACAGGAATACTACCCACCAAAATCATCAATACAATGTCGGTGAACTACTAGAGCAGATCGACGCGTGGAAGAACAGGGACACCGGCAAGCCGATCTCCACCGTGCACCGGGTGCTGCAGAACACCGACCCGGGATGGATCGAGGATGCGGCGCAGCCGCAGGTCGGCAACTTGGCACGGGACCGGTATTCGATCCTCAACTGTCACGACGGGGAGATCGCTGCCGTCCACGGCGCCGGCCGTCTGCTCACCTTCGACGCGCTCCACACCACCCGCGAGGCTGATCGTCGAGACCCATCGCGCGGACTGGTGATCAAGGGCAACGCGCCCGAGACCTTCGAGAGCATCAACCGGAAGACCGCGAGCACGGGACGCTACAAAGCCCGCGCATGGCCGCCAGCGCACCATCTTCACCCCGCTGGCGAAGATGACCAACTATGTCAAGCAGATCTTCCGCGTCACCCGGCACGTCGAATTCAGGAAATCCGGAAAACGCCATGACCTCAGCCGAACGCGCCTTGCCGCAACAGTTGCTCGCATGGAATCGCGGACACTGGGTAGTCGAGAGCCATCATCATGTCCGCGATGCCACCTTCCGCGAAGACGACTCCATGCTCCGAACGCGCCCGCAAACAACGCGATCACCCTCGCAATCGCCGTCATCATCCGCAACAAGCGCAAGCTGCCCAAACCCTTCAACAGCTTCGTCGACACCACTATGCCGACAAGCGCAGACAGGTCCTGCACGCAATCACAAGACCAGGCTGACCGCGCCTCTCTCCCCGACAGAAACTGCAAGCTTCCGAGCCCGGCAACCAAGGCCTCTTGCTCGCCCCGGATACGCCGACCAATCGCGCCCCGCGCCGCAACAGCGCGTCAGCAAATCTCAAAATCGCAGCTTCGAACGCGTCGACCCGCGCCGCGATCAGGACTCAGATCACATCACATCAACAAGCATGAGATCACCTTGCCACCGATGACGGACGAGCGCCCAGAGGACCCATTGGGCCCCGAGCAGCAGACCACCCCGAAAGTCGATCCGGAGGACCTGGTGCTGCGCACTAAGCTTAGGCCGGTGACCCGAAATAGTGCCTGCGAAAAAATATAAAATGACTTGATTTTTTTGGTGGAATCCTGATATGGAGGGGACGAATAATCCCGCTTTGGGGCGGGAATTGGCCGATCAGACCGGAAATCCGCCGGATTTTCGGAAAACTTCGCGAGAATTGCCATGCGAAACGTCATCAGCCCGCAGCTGGAATTGGGCCAGGTTGCGATCGAGAAGATCGATCTCAGCGAAGACTCGCGAGATGACATGCGCGGGATTCAGCACGTGTATGCCGACCCGGCTGTTCAAGATCCTGGAGGAGGGAATTCTTCCGAGAATGTCCCGCAGGAAAGCGCGTCCCGGCACTGTGGAAGATCCTGGTGTCCTGAAGCAGGGCCCGGGGTATGACCTCGATCATCTGCACGAGTTGGTGAACGAGCCGGTTCGGAAGTTCCCGGACCACGGCGATATCCGGGACAACACGAGGTACAGCTATCGGACGGTGCTGGAGAACGTGAGCCATCTGACGCCGGAAGTGCTGGGGAAGGTATCGCAGCTGGTGGCGGAGAGCGGCCATGCGATGGTCCGCAAGAGCGGCGAGTACAAGAGCGGCAAGCGCAAGTCGGACGGTCCCTTGCGGGGCCGCTGCGATTCGTTCGTGGTGGAGTGCACTACCCGACGGACGTCAACCTGCTGTGGGATGCGATGCGTTGTCTGGTGCGCGGCCGCGCAGCCGTGCTCGCGGGGGTGGCGGCAGTGGCAGCATCGGAGCCGCGGGAAGCGCTTTCAGAAAAGACCCGGCGGCGGCGGATGGTACCTCGACGACAGCCGGGAGTTGGAGCGCAGGAGACGGTTCCGGTGCTTCGGGAGAAGGGCATCGGAGCCTTGAGGATTCTCAAGATCCAGTCGTACCTCAACCATGCCCGCCGACAGATCGACCAGGTGGACCGTCGCCTAAGGCGAGAAGATCCCGCAGGAAGAGAAGGTGTTTTCGATCTTCGAGGAGCGCTGGTGCGTGAAAGGCAAGTGCCGGTGGAACTCGGCGTGCCGGTGGCCGTTCTGGAGGATCAGCATGGCTTCCTCCTACACCACCGGATCCTGTGGGAAGGCAGTGACGTGGACCATGCCGTACCCATGATCCGGGAAGCACAGGCCCGCTTCCCGGATCTGCGCCTGTGCACGGGTTCCACAGCCCTCGGGTCGCACTGGACGAACTGCTGGACGCGCTTCCGAAGAAGGGAAAGCTTGGTCGGGCGGAACGGGAAGCTGAGACGACGTTCCGGGAGATGCGCCGACAGCATCCGGCCGTGGAGTCGGCGATCAACAATCTTGAGCAACGCGGCATGGACCGGATCCTGTGGGGCGGACGGCTTTGCGCGGATGGTGGCGCTGTCCATGGTCGCCTTCAATGTCCACCGCCTGCTGTTGCACAGACAGGCCCGACGACGACGAAAACGCGCCGCCTGACGGCGGCGCCCCTCCACCCCACCCACCCGCCGAGAGCGGGAACGGAGCCGCTTGTCCGGCTTCTCGGCTGGAAGAGCCCTGATACCACTGCGAATCAGCAGGACCCCCCCCCCCCCCCCGAAAACGGGGCGGGACCCGGAAGGGCGATCAAACCAGAAATTTCGCCGGAATCTCAGCCAAAACAGCCATTTTCGCGCGGGCACTAATTAACCAACGCACCCTTCCTGCACATGTGAGCAACGGATCAGGGTGTCGCTGTTTCCAGGATGCGGGCGCAGTGTTTAGAACGTGCGTTCAATAACTCGATCATGCGCTGCAGAATCGGGTGATCGAGCCCGTTGGCGCGGGTGTCGTCAACGGTCTGGGCAAACGCGGCGGGCAACATTTCAGCCATGGTTCTTCCGATGTCAAGGATGTCGGCGGGCGGCAGGCGCGCTTCCGTTGCAAATCTCGCCCAATGGCGCGAGTGAACCTCCTCTAGCAGGTATTTCCCACCGATCTTGATGGCCATCTTCAGCTTCCTGAGATCTGCGTCGTAGGGCAACATGCTTGCCACATCGTAGAGAGGCGCGAGGCGCCCGCGACCTTGGGGGCCGATCAGCATGGAGAAGTTCTTTGCGTGCGCGTCGGTGCCGCCGATGATCCAGTTCAGCATGATGGCACGCGCGAAGGTCCGTGTATCGTCGCCGGGCTCTCCCGAG
The DNA here is from genome assembly GCA_964291215.2 of Alphaproteobacteria bacterium. Taxonomy (GTDB): domain Bacteria; phylum Pseudomonadota; class Alphaproteobacteria; order MPNO01; family UBA830; genus JAJEBT01. The sequence goes on from OZ219790.1 coordinate 918,613, forward strand.
TGCGTCCGGATCGCTTCGCTCAGCTCGGCGCACCCGGGGCCGCCCTCATTCTGATATTTCTTCGTCGGGGGAAGCCCCAGGACCTGGCACATGTCTTCCTGGTGAAGGCGACGGATCGATCCGGAGAACCTGATTCGGTCGTAGCGTTCCACGATGATTGCCGTTTCGCCCGCGAATCTGCGTACTTCCGAGCGTGCTGCGGGCAATCCGAGTGCCCGGGCCAGCGTCAGGCAAAGGTGTTCGTTTTCGGCGTGACCGTCGAGCCCGTCGATGGGCGGTTTCAGGATGTGGGTGGTTGGCGTTGGGCCGCTGGGCACCCCCCAGCGCTGACCGTCGAATAGAAGCGCCGTCTTTGGCTGCGCGCCGGCCAAGCTGAACTGGCCGGTATCGTGCGCCATGCGCCACGCCGCTTGATCTTGTCTCAGAACACGCAGGCGTTCGGCGATATCGGTTTCGGTCAACCATTCGATCTGCTGGTCATTGTCCTGGAGAATATCATCGACCCTGTCCGGCCGTACCAGTTGGATGGCGCCGGGGCAGTCCTCGCCAACCGCACCGAGCAATGCAAATGCGTTGCGGGGCGATACATGAAATCGCTGTCCCCAGCGGGCCAGGATGGCTTCATTGTCAGGAAGGAGGCCCCAGAGCCAAGGCTCGATCCTGACATGCTCATGTTGGGCAACTACGAGCGGCATCGAGAGGGAAAGCGGATAAGCTGCATCCATGAACCGCCAGCGGTCGTCGTAGACGAACAGGAGCCGGCCACGCCGGTCACACCGGATCTCTCCCATGGTCCGGCGGTCGGCAATCACGACCAAGATATCGGTCATTTTCGATCCGACCGGGCGGCTTTCACGATGGCATCGATATCGAGAGGCAATATGTCGTCGCTTGAGGGAAGCAGGTGATCGCCAGAATCGATCGTCAAGGGAAGGTTCAGGGCGGAAAGGGTGCGGAGAACCAGACCAAGCTCGGCACGGGGCTTGCCGTGCTCCATGGCCACGACCCATTGCCGTCCGACTCCCACCTTGCGGGCGAGTTCGGTTTGGCTCAACTTGAGCTTGCGGCGTCGGTCGCGAATTGTCAGACCGAGGTCCAGCGGGGTTCGAATTTGCATGATGGCCCCAATGTCGTCGAACGCCAACTATATATGAATGTCGTCGAACAAAGACAAGGCAAAAATATCTGCGTTCAACGACACATTAGGCCGAAGTTCCAGAGCCGATCAGACGTAAGTGCCTGATAGAAATCACATTCAATAAATTTCAGCGGTCTGGGTACACCAGGGCTTCACGCCCAAGGTACACTAGGCCGAATTTCCAGAGCCGATCAGTCCTAAGTATCTGATAGAAATGACATTCGATACATTTCAGCGGTCTCGGTACACTATGGCTTCACGCCCAGGAGCTTGAATGCCCTTCTCTGGAGCGGCGTGGGCCATGTGGTGACCTGGAAGGGTTCGGCGCCCGCAAGGCGGGGCGCCACGGTGTTGCGGGTGGCAAGATCGCCGATGAGGGTGCGGAAGCTGTGCCCCCTCCGGGCGTCCTCTTCGTTGTCGCCTTGGCCCGGGCGCTCGCCGAGACTTCTGCCGGCGCCACAACGGACGGCCGCCTTCGGCATCCTCGTCGTCGAACAGCATGGGCTTCAGTCGCATGTGCCATTCGACGTAGTAGGCGAGCATGCACAGGAAGACGCGGACTCGGGGTTCGGGTAGACGGGACGGACCTTCAGGTCCTTGAGGCTGCGGAAGGCCCGTTCCACGGAGCTCAGCCGCTTGTAGGCGCGCGGGACCGTCGAGCTCGCTCTGCGGCAGGCGGACCACATAGAGGAGCCTGGCCTCGGCAGCGATCGCAGCCTCATCGCGCCCATAGGTGAAGACATCGTCATCGTCGATGGACCACGTGAAGTGCTTCGTCATCCTGCCGATGACCTTCCGCTCCCCGATCTTCCCGGCGCTTGTCGCGTCGCTGCGGCAATCGGTGCGAGCCTCGGTGGCCTCGAGCAGTTCCTGGCGCTTGCGAGCCCGATCCAGCAGGGGGTTGCGGCAGAGGCGTTCGCCGGGATACGCATTGCTGGTGATCTCCACCAGGTCCCTCTCGTCGAAGAGCGACATCGTCGCCGGCCTCCACCAGTGAACGGATGCCCCTCAAGGCGCTGGCCCGCAGGCTTGACCTCCTCGCGGGCCTCGGTCCCCCGGTCCCCCACCACCTTCGCAAAGGAGAACCGCTCCCGCAGCGTGGCGATCTGTGAGGACACCGTGGCCGGGTGTTGCCGGGGAACACCTGCACCGACACCCGTCCCGGTCGCACAGAAGGCCAAACTCGATCTGCAGCTTGCCCTTCTTGCCATCCCGGGAATGACCCCGTTGGGCCAAGGGGCATGCTCTCCCCTCCATCCACACGGAAGTCAGGAGCACCAGGCAGCCCTCTTCGAGGTGCCGCCAGGGGATCCTCTCCTGACGTTCCAGGAGCCGTAGAGGGCATTCTCGTCCAACTCCGCATCTCACCCAAGGCGCTGACCGCTGTCGCCAGCCCCCTGGCCAGCTTCGAGGCGGGCTCAAGGATGCGTGCCACGATCATGGCGAGAACCTGATCGCGCTCGGGAGAAGGCTTCGGGTCGATCCGCCGGTCCAGTTTCTTCAGGGTTCCCAGCACCGCGGCGACATGGGGAAGAGAGCGGACGAGGCGTCGTTGAGACCTGCGGTTCCTCCCTTGAGCAGAATGCGCAATCCCTCGATGAGAGCGGGCTTGGAAAGGTTGGCGAGGGTGCGCTTCTTGACCGTTCCGGCTTCGCGGCAGGACTCGCGGAGCAGGATGGCGGGCGGGGACGAGCGGTTGGGGATGGATTCGATATACATGGCTATAGGCGGCAAATCCATGGATGTCACGCATCTAACACAATATTACATGGGTACAATCTGACGCACGAAAAATCAGATAAACCACGCTACATCAATGATTTGACGTGCATTTTAAACGGAATTTTCTGGAACTTCGGATTAGGGAGGGTTACGAAACCTCTCCTCACGGCGATCGTGATCGAGGGCAGCTGCGGTCAGCGCCCGATGGCTGTACCGCAGTACCGGCCATCTCCGGCATGGACGATGGTGTCTCGGAAGGATGCATCAGAGCCTTGATCCGATCGACGATCTTCTGCGCGGGCCCGCACAGCTGGGCGATGGTCCGGTCGGCGGCGTACCCTTGGGTCACGTCGTTGGGGCGGGCGTGGTTGCCCAGCCGCTTGGTGAGCAAGGGGGGGCAGCATCAATTCGCGCTCGGCGACGGTGATGAAGCTGTTGCGCAAGCCGTGGAACCAGAACTTAGCCTCGCCAACCTTGTCGATGCGGGCGTAGAGGTGGTGCGGGTCCTAGACATGGCGGGTGGCGCTGGTCGGGGATGGAAACATCCACTCGCGGACGCCCTCGGGCAAATCCACGGCGGCGGCCTGGCGGCGTTCGAGAATGGCTGTGAGCTGATTGGTGATGGGAAGTTCCACCCCCGTCTTGGTTTCCTCGACGCGGAAGGTGAGCGCGTCCATGTTGACCCGCTCCCAGCGGAGCAAGATGATCTTACGCTAAATTCTGTTTGATTTTTCGTAACTGCCCAGGTCTGCTTCCGGCGATCAGCCACGGGTTATGGACTGAAGCTTCCGGTCTGCTGCCGCGGACGCGGAGGCGAGCGGCGGGGGATTTCAGAGGCGCAGTCTCGGGATCAGCTGCATGGGATCGGGATGCGCCAGGGTTTCGAGGACATTCCAGCGTTGCTTTCGGGCTGTTGCGATGACGGAACGCAGGCTGGCGAAGTCGCGGGCGCCTTGCATTGATCGGAAGCCGCCCGAGATTTTCTGGCGCAGCTTGCCCATGCGGAGGTCGCGCTCGGCCTGGTTGTTCGAGAAGGGGGTTCTCGGGTCGGTGAGGAAGCGCAGGCAGCCCTCCTTGTATTTCTGGAGCCGGAGGGCGAGGTTGTGACCGATGCGGCGCTTTTGTCGTCCGTGCTTTCCGCTCTGGAGGGGCGCCCTCTCTTCGTGAGAGGCGATGGCCTGCTCAAGGATGCGGTCCCAGGCTCGGGAGATGCGGGCCACCAGTGAAGCGGGCAGGTCGCGGTCATTCTTGCGGGCGAAGCGGGCGGCTCTGTTGGCACGGCTGAGGAGCCGGTGCGTGGTGGCTGCCCAGTTCTCGATCTCGATCAGGGCTTGGAGTTCGCGCAGGTGATGGGCATTGCAGGCCCCGTGGCGCACGCCTTGGAGAGCGAAGTAGGTGGCGTAGTCGTCATGGATGACGATGCCGTTGAGCTTCTCGTCGATGTGGCTGCGCCCGGCGGCGATGCGCAGGATGGTCAGCAACGGGGTGCACAGTACGTGGAGCCATTGGGTCCGGGCGGCGATGCGGATGCCGGTCTCGTCGAGGTGTTTGACCGGGGCCGCGGTGCGGATGATCTCGCCGACACGGTCGAGGAAGCCCTCGAAGCGCCGGGCGGTGCGTCTGCCCATGGCGGCGATGGTGGCGGTTGAGAGCCTGACCGCGAAGAGGTCGCTCATGACTTCGGCGACGCGCTTCTCCGGAATGAACTGCGCGTGCAGCAGGTAGGTCACCCACGCGGTGATACGCGGCCCGTACTGGACCGGGGCGCCGTTCGGGAAGACGGCTGTCGTCACGGTGCCGCAGGCGGCACAGAGGCAGCGGTGCTCGGTGACCTGCGGTTCGGGCACATCGAAGACCTGCCGGCAGACGGGGGCTCCGTGACGCTCAGCGGCCGACAGCGGCGCGCCGCAGCCCGCACAGGCGCAGGGATCATGATCGACGACGTGGTCGGGCGTCGCGGTCCGCTCCAGAGTGGTTCCCTTGTGGCTGGCCGCCGCCTGTCGGACGTGCCGCGCCGGGTGCGCTGGGGTCCGCTCTTCTTCTTCAGACCGTCGCTGGCCGGCGACCGGGAGCTGGTGGTGCTGTCGAGCGCGGCACTGCGCTCGAGTTCGGCAATCCGCTCGCGCAAGTGGGCGTTCTCCCGCTCCAGCGCGTCGTTCTCCCTGACCAGCGCCGCGCTCAGGCGCAGCAGCCCCTGGCCCGGATGGCTTTGATGACCGTCATCGCCAGGCATTGTGGGGTGAAAAGGTCCTGCAGGCACGCAAAAGCCTCGTCGTGGCCGGCGAGGTCCTCGCGCCACCGTCACGGGACCTCGACGGCCATGATCGCGGCCAGCACCGCCAGGCGTTCGCCCGCCGGCATGGCCTCGTAGAGCCGGCCCCAGTTGGCCGCCTTGCGCTTGATGCGCTGGCGGTCGGTGAAGTTCCGGCCGGCGAAGCGCGCCCAGTGCACCCGGTCGGGCGCGAAGTTGAACCACACCACCTCGGTCCGCACCCGGGCCTGGGTCGTCACCTGCAGCGCCAGCCGGCGCCAGCCCGACAGCAGGTCGTCATAGAGCGCAGACGGGTGGCCCGAGACCATCACCTGGCAGGGCAGACCCTTGAGCAGCTCAAGCAGCGCGACGTGGTCGGCCTCCGCATACTCGAAGCGGTAGCGCTGCGACGAACGCCGGGTCGCGTGCAGATAGGGCGGATCGCTGTAGACCAGCTCCGGGCCCAGAAACGCAAACGACGCCAGAAAGGAGTGGGCGCAGCCATGCACCAACTCCACCGGGTAGTCGCAGCCAAAGGCCTCAAGCGCCCGCTCATCGAGGTCGATCCCGATCGAGCGCACGGCAGCAGGCTTGCGCTTCATCAGCGCACCGCCCCCCAGGTGACTCTCGATATAGACAGAGTGCGGCGGCATCAGCGCAATCAGCGCCTGGCTCAGACCCGTCGTCGCCTTCGATCCGAAATACCCCACCAGCCGCTCCTCCCATGCGAGAGGGCAACCCATAGGCGCGCGCGCCTATGCAGTCAAGGCCGAGAGCAGCGACACGGCGAACAAAATCAGCAAGCTCTCTCACTTGGCAGGGTACCTGGGTAGTTACGATTTTTCAAGGCAGCACTTGGGTTTTGCGGGGGCGCGGGTCGGTGCGGGAGATTTTTTACAGTTTTCGCTGACTTTTCTGCACTAGAGTTGTCATGGTGCGGGGATGTCGGTTCACAAGCACAGCGCGTCCTGCCCGATTCACGTCGCAGCTCCGGAAGGGTCTGTCCGAGCATCCATGTTTCCTGGCAAGGTTTTGGCGGGTGTCTGCGGTGATGTTTTCTGTGGCTGTCCACAAGCGGTGTGGGATTTGCTCTGCGAGCGAGGCGACATGAAGCTTGTGGTCCCGGCGGCGGGTTGCCGTCCATTGGTCACGTGAACGCGGCTACCTTGCCGTCCCCGGGCATGGTAACGTGACCATCCGGGTTCCAGGTGTCCCAAGGCGGTTCGATCTCCTCGATGTCGGCCTCGACGATGATCTGCAGATGTTCTCCCCAAGCCGTGTCGTAGAGGGAGACTGTCGAGACAGTCCCGATCGCGCTCTCGGCAGAGCCGTGTCTCCTTCGCTCACTCACCGGTGCTTCAGGCAACGCTGCTGTCGCAGCAAGGTGTTCGCCAGAGCTTGCGCATCACGGCGACAATCGCGACCTTGCTTGCCGGCAGTCTTGAGGCGCACCAGGTCCGCGTTGAAGCGTGCCGGTTGCGGCCAGGAGATCGCTTGGCCTTCGGCGCCCGCCACGGATGTGCCGAGCACCGTGGTCGTTGGCGCCACCCCGATCAAGGCTGCCGACGCTGCCGAGTTCGGGCATCCAGAAGGGCCGCGGCGGTCACCGGATCGAGGTCAGAATGGTGTACCTCTGCTCGGGATCACCGGCGATCACCGCTTTGATCGCCGCACCGGCGATCATCGAGATCGGCCGCCGAGGCCCTTGTGACGGTCTCGCCATCCACCTCATCTGCCACGCGTCGACAAGCGCGCCACCAGGAGATCCTCCAGGCTCTTGAAGAAGGCGGAGCCACAGGCTCAAGATCGCCCAGCCGATCTTGGCGTCGACGCGGTTGGCCCATCGCCTCGGCGAAGCGCCCGCAACGGGTTGACGAGAACAACCTCGAAGCCCCGGTCATGAAGACACTGGTGAACCTTGCGGTGATAGCGGCCTGTCGCCCACCACCCGGCTCACCCCGAGGCCGCGAAGCCACCTGCCCGTGGCGTCGTTCGCAAAACAATGCGCCAGATGTCCAGACTGGCTGACCCCTGCTACTACCTTGACCATCGTCCCTTGCTCCTCGCCTTGTGATGATACGGGTTCAAACCCAGGCATCCAGCGAGGGACGTCAAGGGAGGTTGCCAAACTCGGTTGCGGCTCTGTCAAGGTCGAAACGGCAACCTTCGCGGAGATCGTTTGATCCCCTGTGCGTGTTCGCTCAGGGGAGCGGAATCTCTCTGCAACCATAGCTCTCCCACAGATCCACATTTTCCCGCCCCCAACCGCTGTGGATGATTTCATCATCAAGGGGACAAAACCTAGTCATATAAGGTCGAGGTTCGCGAAGCCCGAGGAGCATCCGCTGCGTTGATGGACGACTATCTCGGGTTTCGCCGTCTGGCGGGGCTGCGCTATATTGCGTCCTTCAGGGGGCAGTGGCTGGCGGCGTGACGGGGCCTTCAAGTGCCGCGACCGGTGGCTGGAAGCCGAAGCAGCAGTGGCTTGATCTGACAACACGCGACTGCTTGCGGCGCCGGGAACGTTTCCGAACCTTGCCTCCTTCTTTCTTGCGACGCGGCGGCTGGCCGACGATTGGGCCTACGGCCACCAGGTGGCGGAGACGTTCTGCGATCCGGCGCGTTTTGCGGGCACAAGGCGGCGGGCTGGTGTGCCAAGGGGTTTGCCCGCGGGCGCTACACCGACCCCCATGGTAAGGAGATTTTCGTTGTGCGGCGCGACGGCTGCTGTCGCAGGCGCTGCGGTAGCGCCGCCTGCCTCCTCGCTCCCCGGGGTTCCGAGGTGATGCGTTCGCTGCACGAAGAGTTGGCGGCGATCGAGGACTTCCGCCGCGCAGGAAGCACACGGTGTGCTCACGTTCTCGCCGAGCTTGCGAACATGAAAGGCTGCCTCGCAGCTGCGCAGTTTGCGCGGTCGCTGTCTCAGGACGAGGCCATCGGCGGAACCCGAGGACGGAGCTGCGCGAGCCGCCCTCCAAGGCGACCCTCCACCGGGCAGTCGATCGACCCCGAGGCGCTTGAGGATGTACTCGGCCGCGGCCGCGGGCTCGCCCGAGCGCTTGCCGCCGACGGCAAGCGCATCCGCGGCGCCAACGGCCACCACGAGACCGTGGCTCTCACGCCTCCGGCGCACTCTTCGCGCTGTTGAATTTCGACGACGGTGAGCTGGCGGCCACCTCCTCGAGCGCACCGATGTCCGCGGCAAGGTGATCACCCGCACGACGCCGGCGGCGCTGATCACCCGGCGCTGCGGCGCAGACTATGTCTTCTCGGTCAAAGGCAATGCGCCCGAAACCTTCGACATCCTCGACGGCATCGACTGGGAGCCAGCGGCCGCTTCAAGGAAGAGTAAGGCCCGCCTCGAGCAGCGCGTGCCGCTCAAGGGCTTGATCAACTACCCGGCCAGATCGCCCGCATCAAGCGCTACCGTGAGCCGCTGGGAAAGAGCGCCAGCGGCGCAGCGAGCGGCAACGACTGTACATCATCACCTCGCTCGATGCGCAACACGCGTCGCCAGAGGAACTGCTGCGGCCGCGGGCCGTGGAAAACATGAACCACCGATACTGCGTCTTCGGCGAGGACGCCTGCCTGACCCGCAAACCGCGCCAGCCTCGATAACATCGCGCTCGCGGTGATCTTCCCGACGCGAGAACCTCGCCGAAACACGGCTGCAGCTCGACCGCCGGGAAGCCGTCGCAGCTCTGATTCGGCCCTGAGCGCCAATGGCGTCCGGCCGATTCCCAGACGCCGCCCACAACCCGCCTACATCCCGAAAACAACCCGCCCACGCGCCGGCAACGCCGACGACGACGACCGCGGACGGCCCCGAAGCCAGAAAACCCGGCACGCCGTGAAACCTCCGGACAGCAGAAGACAGCAAAATTGAATGCAGCATGGGAAACACCTGGGTAGCCGCCGGTCCGCGCACGAATCCCCTTGCGACAGCCTGACCTCGCGCAACTCCGGTCCGCTCAAACCAGCTTGGCGCTTATGCCGCCATCCACCACCAGTTCAGCACCGGTGATGTAGCGGGCATCGTCACTGGCAAGGAACAGCGCTGCATGCGCGACATCCCAACCATCGCCCATGTAACCGGTAGGACACTGGGCATCGCGCGCATCGATCATCCTGTCGACATCGCCGCCGCCATAGGCGTCCTTGAGCGGTTCGACAATCATCGGGGTGTTCATCAGCCCCGGCAAAATGGCATTGGCACGTATGCCCCGGTCTGCGTATTCGAGCGCAATCGAACGGGTCAGCGGGAGTACGGCACCCTTCGTCACCGAATAGGTGACATAGGGCACGCCGGTCCAGCGAATGCCGGAGATGGAAGAGATGTTGATGACGGCGCCCCGGCCGATCCGGCGGCCGTCGGCGTCGATCCGGAATTCGTTGCGCTCCATCGCGGGAAGGGCGGCACGGCAGGTCAGGAACATGCTTTTCAGATTGACGGCGCAAATCCGGTCCCAGTCCGCCTCGCTGACCTCAACGGTCGGCTTCGGCACGACGATTCCGACATTGTTGTGGAGCACATCGACACGGCCGAACCGTTCGAGGCAGGCATCAACCATGGCCCGAACCTGACCGGCGTCGCTGACATCGGTGGCAAATGTTTCGACCGTTCCGCCATCCCGGGCGATGATCCCGGCGGTCTCTGCAGCGGCTTCCAGGTCGATATCGACCGCCAGGACCCTTGCTCCTTCACGGGCGAAGAGTACCGCCGCCGCCTTGCCGTTGCCCCAACCCGGCCCAACCGATCCGGCGCCGACAACGATTGCAACGCGGTCCCGAAGCTTGCCCATGGCGCATCCCTCCTGCCGATATCGCGGTGCCGAGAACCAATACGCCCACACCACCACAGATCTTGCAGTACAACGAAACGTGACGGTCTGGCCGGTACTCCGGGCAGCCTGCCGGCCAGGCCCGTTTCACGCCAGGTACGCGAACAGCTCTTCGCCGAAGCGTTCGCGCTGCGTCTCGACGACGGGGCGCACCGCATCGACGAAGGCCTGTCGTTCCCTGGTCGACGGGTCGACGATTTCCACCCCGATGTCGCGCAACCCCGCTAGAGCTGCCATGTCTTCCGCCGCAGCGAATTCGCGCTGGGCCGCGGTTGCTTCCGTGAGGCTGTCGAAAAGCGCGGCGCGGATGTCTTCGGGCCAACCGTCATGGCTCGGACCGTGGCACAGGACCACCGCCGCTCCGAAGAAATGCCCGGTCAGCGTGACGTAGCGATGCTGTTCATAAAGTCTGAAATTCCAGATGTTGGTCAGGGCGTTGTCCTGGGCGTCTATGGTGCCAGCCCGGACCCCCTCGATGAGGTCCTTCACGTCGAGCCTGACGGTCTCGAATCCGAGAAGGCGGAATGTCTCCTCATGGAGGTCGCTGAACAACGTCCGGATCAGCAGCCCCGCACAATCTGACGGCCCGCGGAGCGGATGCACGCGGTTCGAGAGATGGCGGATGCCGTTGTCCCAGAAACCCAGAAGCCGGTAGGACGAGACCTCGGCAAGCCTCTCCGCCAGAAGCGCGCCGAGCGGCCCGTCGAGCGCCGCATAGGCATTGCTCCGGTCCTCAAGTACGAACGGAAGATCGAGAAGCCCGAGCTCCGGAACCCGATTGGCCAGATAGCTTGAGGAAAAATAGCACATCGCCAGCTCTCCCCGTTCGACCATGCCGAGGAGATCGGACGCCTTGCGCCCGGCGTCAATGACATTCCCGACGATCTCGAAGGAGACCGCGTCGCCAAGCCTCCGGCGCAGCCCGTCGCGGAGCACTTCCGCAGCACGGCTGTGAACCGACTCCGGTCCCTGGTAACCGCCGAAGCCGATGACGATTCCCGTCACGAGTCCGCCTCTACCGATTCTGTGGCAGGGTAATCGGTTTGCCGCGATCGGCGGAGAGGTCGGCAGCGTTGTACACCTCCATGACCCGGCGCGCCTCGTCGGGCTTGACCATTACGGGCCGGTCGAAGGCGACCGCCTCGAGGAAATGAACCGTCTCGCTCGCCATGGCACCGACGAAGAGATGCCCGACCGTCTCGCCTGGCATCGACGACAGCGGGTTGATGCTGCCATGTCCCATCCGCGACAGCGTCACGTCGCGATGGGTATCGTCGACGACCAGCGCACCATCGGTTCCGAGGATCTCGATCCAGGTTTGCGAATGATTTGGCGCCGCGGGTGGCAGGCTCCAGCCCCCGCCAACGGTGACGATCACGCCGCTGTCCATCGTCACCATGATCCACTGGATGTCCGGCGCGCCGTTGATCTCCTTCATCGCGCCGAAGGCCTGCTGCGAGTACACCCTGACAGGGCGCGCCGGTTCCAGGCACCAGAGAACAAAATCGAGATCGTGCGTCGATTCCATCGCCGCCGGAGAAAGGCGGGTGCGGCCGGTGATCCTGGAGCCGAGGTTGCGGGTGACGTTGCGGCTGACAAGCGCACTGACCGGCTTGCCGATCGATCCGTTGGTCAGGCACTGGCGAACATAGGCGAACTTGGGATTGAAACGCTGCGAATAGCCTATGGTGAACTTGAGACTGTTGCGCGCGGCAAGCGCGATCAACTCGTTGGCCTCCTCGAGCGTGAGCGCAATCGGCTTTTCGAGAAGCACGTGCCGTCCCGCCTCGAGACAGGCCTTGGCCATCGGATAGTGCGTGCTCTCGGGGGTCGCGGAAATCATGAAGGTGTCAATCTCCGCGTTGTCGATAAGCTCCCTGTAATCCTCGACCGCGCTGCTGGCGCCCGTCTTCGCAGCAATCTCATGCAGACGGTCTCCACGAATCTCCGCGACATGCAGCTGGCCGACGAGCGGGCTCGCCGCGCACGTCTCGGCGCGGATTCCGCCGCACCACCCGGTGCCGATCACCCCGACATTGACGGCTTTCATCAGTCTCTCTCCCGTTCCGGAAAACGCATGGGCGGCACGTCTCCGCTCGCAGCCGCGCCGATTTATTCCCGGGCGCCTGCGGCCCGGCGGGCGGCTACCCTATGCCGTACTGCTCGCTGGCCAGCCATTCGCGGGGGATGACCCGGTTGGTTCCGGCCGCCCGCATCTTCTCGTAGATTATCGCACCAGCTGCGGCGAACTGCATCGCGAGGCCGGTGTTGCTCTTGTAATAGACGATGTTGTCGGGGCGCGATTTCACCGCGACGCGGCCTGCGGCGAGATCGGCAAGCAGGTGAACCCGACTGCGATCGACCTCGCCGGCATCGAGGAGTTCCAGGAGTTCGATCTGCCTGTTGGCATACAGGCTGTCCCAGTCGTTTATCACGATGTTCGAGGCATGCAGGAAGGTTTCCTTGTCAACCTCGCGGCGGGTGATGGTGGGATCCGAGTTCGCGATCGACATGACCATCTGGCCTTCCTGCAGCCATTCGCCGCGGATGGCGGGCTCGGTGGAGTTGGTGGCGCTGCAAACGATGTCGGCGCCGTCAATGGCGGACTGTGCGTCCGCAGCCGCGACGATCTCGATGTCCGGCCGCGCCGCATCCTTCACGAAGGCTGCGAGATGGTGCGCATTGGGACTAAAGACACGCACGCGCCGGATCGGCCTGACGTGACAAATCGCCTCGCAATGGGCACGCGCCTGCCGTCCGCTCCCGAGGAGCGCAAGCTCGGCAGCATCCGCGCGCGCGATCTCGTCGATTGCCACTGCGGATGTGGCGCCGACGCGCACGCCGCTGACGTGGGATTCGTGGAGAAATGCGACCGGCTCCGATGTCCTGATATCGTAGAGGATGACCACGGACCAGTTGACCGGCTCGGGATTGCGCATCGACCTGCGGCCGCCGCCATAGGCGGAATCGTCGATGATGTGGTTACCGGCACGGACGCAGGCGAGCCCGAAACTCGGCGCCGCACCGACATGGACATTGGCATAGTAGCTCCGGTCCGGTTCGCCGGATTCGACCGTGTAGCGAACCCGCGGCAGGCTGACCGCCCTGCCGTCCGCAAGATCGCTAAAACAGGTCCGCATCGCCTCGATGCATTCGGGCATGGACAGGTGCGTCCTCGCATCCTGGTCGGTGATCACTATGGGCATGGTCTCGCGCCTCCGTCTCAGAACTGTCCGCCGAACACGACACCCTCGAAGACCTGGTAGCGAAGCAGCTGTTCGAACACGATCCACACGACTACCGCCACGACGACGGCCGTCAATGCGCTGCGCCGCCAGGACATCCGGCCCTGGAGGCGCATGAAGGCGAGCGTATAGGCCGGGACGGCGGCGATGAACCCAATCACGGCTACAAGCGCAACGAAACCGGCGACCCACGCGCAAGCCGCTGACGGCGCGACGGCGCGCGGCGCGTCATCGGTCGGCATGCTCGAACTGTCGAGCGGCTGGCCCGAGAGAATGCCGTGCAGAACCCGCCCCGTCCGGCTGTCGGTCTGCGCCGCCAGGTCGAGAAGGCAGAGTGCGAGCGCGCACCACCCGATGAGCATCGGCACGGTATGACCCCTGCCGTCATAGGCATAGCTCCAGGCGAGGAACAGCGCGGCGATCGCGAGCGCCAGCAGCGAGGGCACGAACCGTCCGCCAAGTGTTTTCACTGCGGCGCATCCCGATCGCCGCGCCGTCGCGCCAGCGCGTAGCGCAACGCCGGCAGGAGCAAGCAGAGCATGGTGACAAGGAAGAGCCCGAGCGAGATCTCGCGCACGAAGAAGACCGTCCAGTCCCCGTCGGCCATGGCGATTGACTGGTGGTAGCTCCGCTCGGCGAGTTCGCCGAGCACAAGCGCGATGACCAGCGTAATGCGGGGAAATTCGAAACGGATCATGAGATAGCCGACGATGCCAAACACAGCCGCCAGCACGACGTCGCCGAATTCGCCCTTGAGGGCGTAGGTACCGACGAGGGCGACAGACACCACCGTGGGCACGAGCACGTTCACGTCGACGAGCGTGATCATCGAAAGCTGGCGGGTCACCATCAGCCCGAACAGGGAGGCGAGTACGGTGGAAGCGGTCAGCGCCAGTATGATGCTGACCACGACCTCCTGCTCCTCGAGGAGCAGCATCGGCCCGGGTTCGATTCCGTGCAGGATGAGGACGCCGAGAAAGATTGCGGATTCAGCGCTCCCGGGAATGCCGAACGAAAGCGTCGGTATGAGCGATCCGCCGTCCTTGGCGTTGTTGGCCGATTCCGGCGCGATTACCCCCTTGATGTTGCCGCTGCCGAAGGTGTCCCTGTCCTTCGCGGTTTGCACCGTGGCGGTATAGGCGAGGAACGACGCCACCGTGCCTCCGACCCCGGGAAGTGCGCCGATGAAGGTGCCGATCGCCGAGCCGCGAAGCAGGATCCCCCAGTTGCGATAGACCGCAAGGACCCCGGGCAGCACGCCGGAAAGCCTGGAGGACGACTTCTCGGACGCCACGGTTCCGCCCTTGATGCTGAGATTGATCATCTCGGAAAGAGCGAACAGTCCCACCAGGGCGGGCACCAGCGGGATTCCGTCATAGAGATACTCCACGCCCCCGGCAAAGCGGTAGCCGCCGCTCACCGCGTCGTACCCGACGACCGCCAGCATCAGTCCGAACAGCGCGCTGATCAGCCCGCGCAGGAACGCGCCGCCGGTGGACACCGCGATCGCGGACAGGCCGAGCATGGCCAGCATGAAGAACTCCGGAGGACCGAACGACAGCACGATCTGCTTGGCGAGCGGAATGATCGCCACCAGCGTGAAGATCCCGATCAGACCGCCCGTCGACGAGGCAGCGGCAGCGGCGCCGATCGCCATGCCCCCCTTGCCCTGCCTGGCAAGCGGATAGCCGTCAAAGCAGGTCGCCGCGTTGGGCGCGATCCCGGGTGTGTTGAGGAGGATTGCGGAGACCGACCCGCCGAAGGAGGTCGCGCCCATGACGCCGCCGATCATGGTGATCGCGAGCCAAGGCTCCATGCCGAAGGTAAGCGGCATCAGGAGCGCTATCGCCGTGGTCCCGCCAAGCCCCGGCACGGCGCCGAAGACGAGCCCGACCAGGACCCCCAGGCAGAGATAGAGCGTACCCTGCCATGTGAACAGCAGGGTGAGACCGGCACCCAGGGCTTCAAACACGACCGGGTTATCCTTCGCTCGCTAACCAGATCTGCGCTCGGTGAGGTGCTGCCGGTTCAGCTCTTGCCGGCAAGCGCGGACTTGTACTTGAGATAGAACTTCAACACCTTGTCCACGCGCCCGCCGGTATCGGCCGCGCTTGCCGGCAGGAATGGCCGCTTCTTCGTCTTGGCCTTGAATTCCGGATCGGCCATCGACTTCAGCATGGCCTGTTCCAGGATCTTCACGCGGTCGGCCGATACGCCTGGAGGGCCGCCGACCAAACGCTCGAGGCCCATGCCTTCGAGTTCGGCGTAGCCCAGCTCGCGCACGGTCGGAACCCCGGGAAAGCTGCTCTTGGCCTCGAAGCTGGCGAGAAGCCGCATGTCGCCAGCCTGGTGATACTTGCGGATGGTGGTCACCAGCGTGTAGACGGCGTCGCCGTCGCCTCGGACCGCGGCGAGGATGAACTGCTTGGAGCCCTTGTAGCCGGTCAACATCTTGTGGGAGATCTCCATCACGGTCGATGCGACGACGCTCGCCGTGAAGCCGGTGGAGCCCCGCCCCGTGGTCGTGATCTTGAGCGGACGACCGAGCTTCTTGACGTCGTCGAAGGACTTGATGCTGCTCTTCGCGCCGACGGCAAGCACGTAAGTGCCACGGGCCAGCCGCGCCATCCAGCTGACCTTGGACAGGTCGTAGTTCACCTTTTCGCCCATGATTGGCGGAATGGCCATTCCGGGAATGTTGAAGACCGCGATCGTGTGCCCGTCGGGCTTGGCCCGGAAGAGCTGCGAGATGCCCTTGCGCCCGCCGGCGCCGGAGACGTTCTTGGGAACGACATTGACCTTCTCGGGCAGATACTTCTCCATGTAGGGCGTAATCGCCCGCACCGTACGGTCGAAGCCTCCGCCGGGGCTGTAGGGAATGATGAAGGTGATGTCCTTTTCCGGAAACGCGTGGGACGCGCCCGGAGCGCCGAGGCTGATCGCAAGTCCAGCGACTGCAGCAAACGCAAAGCGATACATGGCGAAGTCTCCTCTGTGTCAGTCAATCGGATTGATTTCGGCGGTGTCTTCAGATCGCAACCATACTAGACTTGCCCTGGACGGGTAAACTCTGGCGGATGCCGGGCTGAAGCGCGGCGGCCGCGGAATGGCGGGCCAAGACGGCCGCGGATTCTGGCGTATATCTTGGTGTTGACCCATTTCGATATTTCAGCTATTTTCGAATTGTGGAAGCTATGGAGGCCGTCACCGCGCTCTCGGCGCTGGCCCAGACCCACCGTCTGGCCGTGTTCCGCCTTCTCGTGCAGGAGGGGCCAAACGGCCTTGCCGCCGGAGAAGTCGCGAAGCGGATCGGCGTGCCGCCGTCGACGCTTTCCCATCATCTCGCGCAGCTCGAGCATGCCGGGCTGCTCCGCTCGTGGCGAGTGCAGCGCAACATCTTCTACGCTCTCGACATCGAGGGAGCACGCCGCCTGGTCGCGTTCCTCACCGAGGACTGCTGCGCCGGCCAGCCCGAGATCTGCGGCTACGGTGCGGATGTTCTCGACTGTCTTCCGGCGGCCGAGGATGAAGGCCGGCAGGCACCGCCTGCGGGACACGACGCAACGATCGAACCAGCCGGCTGCTGACCCGGGGCTGCGCTGTCAGGCCACGCGACCTCCGCCCGACGCCGAACTCCGTCCTCCTCCACGAAGAAAGCCCGGAAACCATGCCATGACCACCCCACCTTCCGCCGAACCGTACTTCAACGTACTGTTCCTCTGCACCGGCAACTCGGCGCGGAGTGTCATCGGAGAGAGCATTCTCAACCGCCTGGGCCGTAGCCGTTTCACGGGCTACAGCGCCGGCAGCCGACCCGCCGGAGAGATCAATCCGCATGCCGAGGCGCTTCTGCGAAGACTCAAATATCCGACCGCCGGGCTGCGCTCCAAGTCGTGGGACGAGTTCGCCGCCAGCGACGGGCCTGAGCTCCATTTCGTGTTCACCGTCTGCGACAATGCCGCCCAGGAGGTGTGCCCGGTGTGGCCGGGACAGCCCATGACCGCACACTGGGGCGTGCCGGATCCGGCAACGGTCGTAGGCTCGCAGGCCGAAATCGCCGCGGCGTTCCGGGACACCTACCGGATGCTCGAACGGCGCATCGACACCTTCGTCAACCTTCCGCTCGCATCGCTGGACCGGCTTGCGCTCCAGCGACACCTCAACGACATCGGCAGCACCGCCGGCACCGGCGCGAACGCCGCCAGTTGACAGCCTCCGGAGCCCGATCCGTGGAGAACTTCGATCTTGTCCGGAGGCTGACAGCCGAAGCGATCGGCACCGCCATGCTGCTGGCGACCGTGGTCGGGTCCGGCATCATGGGCGAGCGGCTCGCCGGCGGTAACGACGCAATCGCCCTGCTCGGCAATACGGCCGCGACGGGAGCCATCCTGATGGTGCTCATCCTGGTCTTCGGGCCGGTTTCAGGCGCCCATTTCAATCCCGCGGTGACGCTGTCCTTCGCGTTCCGCCGCGACATCAGACCCTGGGACGCTACGCTCTATGTGGCCGTGCAGATCCCGGCCGCGATAGCAGGCGTCATCCTGGCCCACCTGATGTTCGCCGAGCAAGTCGTCATGGTCTCGACCAACGCCCGCACCCTGCCCGGCCACTGGCTCGGCGAGTGCATCGCCACATTCGGCCTCGTCGCCACCATTCTCGGATGCCTCCGCGCGCGGCCCGCTGCGGTTCCCTATGCCGTCGGCCTGTTCATCACCGCGGGGTACTGGTTCACCTCCTCGACGTCGTTTGCCAATCCCGCGGTCACCATCGCCCGCGCACTCACCGACACGTTCTCGGGCATCGCGCCGGGCGGAGTGCCGGCCTTCGTGTTCGCCCAGATCGCGGGCGCCTGCCTCGCGACGACCCTCCTGTCCTGGCTCTGGCGAAGCGTTCCCGAACCTGATTCCGGATCATGAGAAAGTACCCCACCCGCGTCCTGATCCCGGCGGCCCTGCGCCGCGGTGGCGGACCGCACGCGCTTGACCTATAAGGTGGCCATGAAGCGCAATCGTCGGGCAAAGATCATCGCGACCCTTGGTCCGGCAACGTCCAATCGGACCGCGATCGAGGATCTGTTCACGGCCGGCGCTGACGTGTTCCGGCTCAATTTCAGCCACGGCAGCCATGCCGATCACGAGAATCGCCTCGAAATCGTCCGCGCGATCGAGCGCAAGTACGAGCGCTCGATCGCCGTGATGGCGGACCTCCAGGGCCCCAAGCTCCGCATCTCGACCTTGCAGGGCGGCGCAGCGGACCTTGCGAAAAACCGGACGGTCCGGCTCCAGCTCGGAAGCAATGCAGGCAACGCGGAACGGATCTTTCTTCCCCATCCCGAGATCTTCGAGGCGCTTGAGCCCGGCATCAACATCCTGCTCGACGACGGCAAGGTCCGCCTCCGCGTCACCCGATGCGGTCCGAACCATGCGGACGCGGACATCATCACCGGCGGCAGACTGACCGATCGCAAGGGCGTAAACGTCCCGAACGCACTGCTGCCGCTGGCGGCGATCACCGACAAGGACCGGGCGGACCTGGATTTCGCACTCGACATCGGCGTCGACTGGATCGCGCTGTCGTTCGTGCAGCGATCCGAAGACCTCACCGAGGCGCGCGAGCTGGTCGGAGACCGCGCGGCGCTGCTCGCCAAGCTGGAGAAGCCGGCCGCGATCAAGAAACTCGCCGAGATCGTCGCGCTCTCGGACGCGCTCATGGTCGCCCGCGGTGATCTCGGCGTCGAACTGCCGCCGGAGGATGTGCCGGGAATCCAGAAGCTGATCGTCCGCCAGGCCCGACGCGCAGGCAAGCCTGTCGTCGTCGCCACCCAGATGCTGGAATCCATGATCCATGCCCCGACGCCGACCCGCGCCGAGGCTTCCGACATCGCAACCGCGGTCTTCGACGGCGTCGACGCGGTGATGCTGTCGGCGGAAACCGCCGCCGGCGGCCACGCGCGCGAGGCGGTAGCAACGATGGATCGCATCATCGCCCGCGTCGAACGGGATGAACACTACCGCGCGATCATGGATACCGTGCGATCCAATCCGGAACGCACGACCGCGGACGCGATCACCGCCGCTGCACGCCAGGTCACCGAGACCATCGAGGCAGCCGCAATCGTTACCTTCACGACGTCCGGATCGACGGCGCTCCGGGCGGCCCGAGAACGCCCGACGGTTCCCATACTGTGCCTCACCCCAAACCCGGCGGCGGCCCGCCGCCTCACCATCGCCTGGGGCGTGCACACGGTCGTGTCCCGCGACGTTCAGGACTTTGCCGACATGGTCGACAAGGCCTGCCGGTTCGCCCTGCATGAGGGTCTGGCGAGCACCGGAGAACGTCTGGTCGTGACTGCGGGGGTGCCGTTCGGCACGCCGGGCAGCACCAACGTGCTCAGGATCGTCCGCACATAGCGGCTCGCGGTCTGCGAATGCCGGCTGCAGACTCCGCCGTCCGGCAAGTTTTGACCGAAAGAGAACGCCGGGCTCTGGAATGGAAGCCGCGCCGTCAGCCGGGATCGCGGCAGTGGATGAAGAACACCCCTTCGGCATGCCATACCGGCTCGTTCACCTCGTCGAGCCCCTGGAACTCGAAACGCACGAGGCCGCGATCTGGCTTTGAGCGCGAGCGCCGCGAATCAAGCACGCGTGCATGCGGCCTGATCCGGGCCCCGGGAAGGACCGGCTTGAGCCACCTGAATGATTCGAAACCCGGCGAAGCCAGTCCCGCAGTCTCGCGCATGACATCGTCGAGGAACGGCGTGATGCAGCTGAGCGCGGTCTGCCAGCCGCTCGCAATCAACCCGCCATAGGGTGCCGTGGCCGGCGAATCGGGTTCGGTATGCATCGGCTGCGGATCGTGACGCCTGGCGAACTCGAGGATGCTGTCAACATCGGGCACCCACGGCTCGTAATTCCATTCGTCCCCGACGGCAAAATCCTCATAGAAATATCGTGGCATGGCCGTATCCAAACTGCTGTCTCCCGGCAGTGCCGGCCGGGCGGAACCTATCACCGCCGCGTTGCGGTTGCCATTTGCGACGAACAGCCAAATCCGGCCCGCCGGCCGCCACGTCCGAAGGCGCGATTCCTTGACGGGCGGAACTCAGGGAATAGACTGCAGGCATGCAAACTTCTCCCGATGTTCAATTCGCCGCCGCCGGCTCGGCAGGCCGAATCCACATCAACAAACCCCGATCACTGAACTCGCTGACCGAAGCCATGTGCAGCGACATCCATACCCGGCTCCGGCAATGGCAGGACGACGACGCGATACGCGTGGTGATCGTGACCGCCGAGGGCGACCGCGCCTTCTGTGCCGGCGGCGATGTACGCAAGGTCTACGAGATCGGCCGCACAGACCCGGTCGACGCGCGCCGCTTCTTTGCCGCCGAATACCGGATGGACGCACTCATCGCCGGATTCCCCAAGCCCTATGTCTGCCTTATCGACGGCATCGTGATGGGCGGCGGCCTCGGCATCTCGGTCAACGGCCGTTATCGGGTCGCGGGCGAGCGCACGACGGCGGCCATGCCCGAAACCGGAATCGGCCTGCTGCCCGATGTCGGCGCCACCGCATTTTTGAACGCAGCCCCGGGCCGGATCGGGCTGTATCTCGGCCTCTCGGGCGCACGCATGAACGTCGCCGACACCCTTCATGCTGGCTTCATGACCCATTTCGTCCCCGCCGCCCGCCATCCGGCGCTTGCCGACGCGCTCGCCGGCCTCGGCAGCAGCGATGACGACTTCGCAACCGTCGAGGGGGTGCTCGGCGACTTTACCGAGGACCCGGGCCCGTCGGAGCTCGCTAGCCACCAGGACGACATCGACCGCCTGTTCGCAGCCAACACCGTCGAGGAGATCGTCGCGGCGCTGACCGCCGATGGCTCGGAGTTCGCGGCCGAGACTCTGGCGACGCTGCGCCGCATGTCGCCGACAAGCATGAAGATCACCGCACGGCAGCTGACCGGCCATCCCGGCCTCTCGGTGCCCGAGGCGCTTACGCTCGAATACCGGATGATCTGCCATGTGCTCGAGCGTCACGACTTCTACGAGGGCATCCGCGCCGTGCTGATCGACAAGGACGGTAACCCATGTTGGAATCCCGGCACCTTGGAAGAGGTCGCTCGCGAAGAGGTCGAGGCCCATTTCACCCCGCTCGGGGATGCCGAGCTGGTCCTCTGGTGAACTGTCCGACAACCACAACAGAAAGGCCATCCATGACCCACGAATACATCATCGTCGAGCGGCGGGACCGCGTCGGCGTCATCACGCTCAACCGCCCGGAGGCGCTCAACGCTTTGTGCTCACCGCTGATCGCCGAGCTCAACGGCGTGCTCGACGAGTTCGAGGCCGACAACGGCATCGGCGCCATGGTGCTCACCGGATCCGAGAGGGCCTTCGCCGCCGGCGCCGATATCAAGGAGATGCAGGACAAGACCTGGCCCGATGTCTATATGGAGGACTTCATTACCGCCGGATGGGAACGGCTCGCCGCCTGCCGCAAGCCAACGATCGCCGCGGTCGCGGGCTACGCGCTCGGCGGCGGCTGCGAGATCGCGATGATGTGCGACTTCATAATCGCTGGCGACAACGCCAGGTTCGGACAGCCGGAGGTCAATCTTGCCGTCCCGCCCGGCGCCGGCGGCACCCAGCGCCTGACGCGTTTCGTGGGCAAATCCAAGGCTATGGACATGTGCCTGACCGGGCGCTTCATGGATGCTGAGGAAGCGGAGCGTTCGGGACTGGTGTCGCGCGTGGTGCCGGCGGCGAATCTCGTCGAGGAGGCCGTCAAGGTGGCGGAGGTCATAGCGGAAAAGGCGCTTCCCAACACGGTACTGATCAAGGAATCGGTTAACCGCGCCTACGAGACGACATTGTCCGAAGGCATCCGGTTCGAGCGCCGGATGTTCCATGCCTCCTTCGGAACCGCCGACCAGCGGGAAGGAATGGCCGCCTTCGTCGAGAAGCGGAAGGCGGAGTTCCGACGCGAATAGGGAACTGCAGCCGGCGTCTCGGGGAAATTCAGACCGGATTCCACACGGGACCGGCGGACGGAGACGGGTTGATGGATATCGTTGCCTATGCCGCGTCGGTCGGCCATTCGGTGTGGTTCTCCCGTGATGTGGGCGAGACCTGGAACCGGGCCAACACGACGACCGGCGGCATCTACAACGAGTCGCGCTGTTGGTGCGTGTCCACCCATCCGGCAGCACCCGGACGCGTGCTGTCCGGCACAGATCTCGGCATCCACCGCTGGGATCCGGACGCGACGCGCTGGACCCATGTCGCCTCACCGATGGACGGCCTTCACATACTCCAGATGGCGCAACACCCCGAAGATCCCGGATTCATCGTCGCCGGCACCCGGCCGGCGGCCATCTATGTCTCGGAGGACGGAGGCACATCCTGGTTCCAAGCGCCGCTTGACAACGCCGACCACTGCGAGGTCATCAATATACCACGCGTCACCTCGATTCAGTTCGATCCAGCCGACTACGACACGATCTGGATAACCATAGAGATCGATGCCATATGGCGATCGACCGACCGCGGCCGCAACTGGGAGCGCCTCGGCAGGGGACTCCGTACCGACGACACCCACAACCTGGTGATCATCGACGATCTCGGCGAACGCCGGATCCTGTGCTCAACCGAGCTCGGGCTCCACCGCTCCGACGACAACGGCAAGAGCTGGCATCATGTCGACGTTCCGGCCGCTCCGTGGCCGTATTTCCGGTGCATGACGCGACGGCCCGACGACAGCGGGATCCTGTTTCTCTCGGTTGGAGACCGACCGTCAGGGGAAACCGGCCTGCTGCTCCGAAGCCGCGACTGGGGCGAGACCTGGGAAGATGCCGGTCTGCCCGAACCCGTCAATTCTACGATATGGTGGATCGGCACCAACGCCGCCGACCCGTCGCTACTGTTCTGTTGTACAATCATGGGCCAGATCTTCCGCTCCCACGACGGTGGCGAGAGCTGGCAGAAGATACGCCGAGAGCTCGGCGAACTACGCATGATCGCATGGGAGCCGGTCGCCGGAACCACCGGCGCGTCCTGAGCGGTAGGAGACATTGATGAACGAATTCGCAATGCCCCAGCAGGTCATCGACCGCGTGCTGGAAAAGCGCGGACGGCACCATGTGTTCGAATCCCTCGATCCTGAAAGGACCGCTTTCGTGGTCATCGACATGCAGAACTTCTTCGTCACCGGGGTGCAACCCTGCCTCGACATCATTCCCAACATCAACCGCCTTGCCGGCAGGCTGCGCGATGCTGGTGGCCTCGTCGCCTGGGTGCTGCTCACGGTCGCCGAATCCCCGGACGGCCCGAGCCTGTGGCCCCTCTACCACGAATATTTCTTCACCGAGGAGAAAAGGAAGGCGCACAAGAACGGGCTCACTCGCGGCACCGCGGGCCACGCGCTCCATGCCGACCTCGATGCGCGCGACGGCGACCTGTACAGCGAGAAGACCCGTTTCAGCGCCTTCATCCAAGGCGCCTCGGATCTCCACGAACGCCTGCAAGAACGTGGCATCGAGAACATTCTCGTCGGCGGTACGCTTACCAACATGTGCTGCGAATCCTCGGCCCGCGACGCGATGATGATCGGCTACCGCACGGTCATGGTCGAGGATTGCAACGCGTCGCGGCTGCCCGAAGAGCATCTCGTCGGCCTGACCTCGGTCTATCAGAGCTTCGCCGACGTGCGCTCGACGGACGAGGTGATCGGCGATGTCCTTGGCACCAGGATCGCCGCCGAGTAGCGCGCCGTGCCGTCTCAGACCAGGATCCCGTGCGTCATCCAGCGTGGCGGCACCTCCAAGGGGCCGTATTTCCTGACATCGGACCTGCCATCGGATCCCGGCCTCCGCGACCGCGTGCTGCTGGCAGTCATGGGGTCGCCGGACCGGCGCCAGATCGACGGGCTCGGGGGTGCGGATCCGCTGACCAGCAAGGTTGCCGTCGTCGGCCCGGCGGCAACCGCCGGCGCGGACATCGACTACCTCTTCTGCCAGGTCAAGATCGACGAACCCGCGGTAGACGTGACGCCAAATTGCGGAAACATGCTTGCCGGCGTCGCGCCGTTCGCGATCGAACACGGGCTGGTCAAGGCCGAAAACGGGGTAACCACTGTCCGCGTCCGCATGGTCAATTCGGGCAATCTCTGCGATGTCCGGGTTCTTACCCCGGGCGGCACCGTCACCTATGAGGGAGATGCGCAAATCGACGGCGCGCCCGGCACGTCGGCGCCGGTGATGATCGATTTTCTCGATACTGCCGGCTCGGCCTGCGGGAGCCTGCTTCCCACCGGGAACTCGGTGGACACCGTCGACGGTATCGCGGTCACGTGCATCGATAACGGCATGCCGCTGGTCATCCTGAAGGCAACCGATGTCGGCGTGACCGGTTACGAGACGCGCGACGAGCTAAACGCCGCCACGGACGTCAGGAAGCGCGTCGAAGCAATTCGGCTTGCGGTCGGCGAAGCGATGAATCTCGAGGACGTGACCGACAAGGTCGTACCCAAGATGTGCCTCGTCTCCCCCCCCGTTCACGGCGGCGCGGTCTCCGTCCGCTGCTTCATTCCACATGTCTGCCACGCCTCGATCGGCGTGCTCGCAGCGGTGTCGCTTGCAACCGCCTGCGTGCTTCCCGGATCGGTCGCGGCCGAGGTCGCCGCGACGCCCGACGACAACCCCGCCCTGTTCTCAGTCGAGCATCCGTCCGGAGAGTTCTCCGTGGAACTCGAGATCGGCGACCAGAAAGATGGAATTCCCCGCATCGAACGCGCCTCCCTTCTCAGGACCACGCGCCGCATCATGGAAGGTTCAGTCCTGATTCCGGCGAGCATGTGGAACGGAGCGAACGCGCGCGACGAATCGGCCGCGCTTGCGGCCGAATAGCAGGGAGGCGCTTCCATGGCCGCGGATCCGATCGTCGAACGCCTTCTCGCTCTCGACACGCCGGCGGTGTCCGACGCGCTCGACAGGCTCGAACTGGCCGGACGGGTCACCGGACTGCAGCCGCTGACGGTGACAAGGCGGATCGCCGGCGCAGTCATCACGGTCAAGCTTGGAACCGATGCGGCCATCGGTGGCCCGAAACGCCATCTGTGCACGGCGGCCGTCGAGGCGGCGCGGCCGGGCGACGTCATCGTCATCGAGCAGAGGTCAGGGCTCGATGCCGCAGGCTGGGGCGGAATCCTGTCGAACGGCGCCAGCGTGCGCGGCGTCGCCGGGGTGGTCTGCGACGGCCCGGTACGTGATGTGGACGAAAGCCGCGCCCTCGATTTCCCCGTGTTTGCCCGGAGCGCCACATCGGCCACCGCGCGCGGCCGAATCGTCGAGGAAGCATTCAACGGGCCGGTGACGGTCACCGACGTCACGGTCAGTCCCGGAGACTATCTGATTGCCGACAGTTCCGGGATCTGCTTCATCACCAAGGATCAGGCAGGAAAGGTCCTCGAGGCCGCCGAACTGATAGCGAAGCGCGAGGCGCTGATGACAGCCGCGGTTCGCGACGGTCAGCCTATCAGCCAGGTCATGGGAGCGGATTACGAGGACATGCTCGCAAAGAACTGATCGGCCGTTTCGGAGTCGAACCATCCGGTGGAGGGAACGGCCGAAGCGTCATCTCCCAACCCTTCAACGACGTTCCGCGATCTCGGCGGGCCGATCCCTGACCGGTCCGCACGAAGCGCCACCGGTCACCGATACGAACCGGGCATTGTCCCGACAGGTTCAGCCGCCGGCCAACAGTTCCCAAACCAGCCTGACCTCCATTATCCCGATTACCCCGACGATGATGAGTCTGAATGCGCGTGGACTGACTTTCGTCGCCATCCGCATGCCCAGCGGGACGAACAGCATCGCGGGAATGATGGCCAGAAGCCCCTGAACAATTCGCTCCTGATCATAGAGGCCGGCAACGCCCACTGTCACCATATGCATGACCGAAATCGACGTGAACAGTAGCGATATGGCGAAGACGTACGTCTCCTTCACGAAACCGAGCGCGTACCCCCAGGTGCCGATGAACGGGCCGGATATACCCGTCGCCCCCTGGCAGATCCCCGCGGCGCCTGCGATCACTGGCGACAGGAGTCGAACCGTTCTTCCGGTGGCCTCGATCCTGATGTTGAATGCGGCGGTAATCAGGAACACGCCGATCCAGCAGGCGAGGATGATGGTGAGCAAACGCTCGTCAATATTGGCCAGTATCCAGGTTCCAACGGACACGCAAGCCGCAGCCGAGACCAGAGACCAGAAGACCGGCGGCATCTCCCGCATCCGGTGCCGCCATGTCCATACGACCTGCAGATTAGCGAAAGCGACGGGGATGGTCGCCACCACGATGGCATGCTGAACCCCAAAGAACACCGAGAGGATTGCGATGACGACAGCGGGCAGCCCGAGTCCGGTCAAGCCTTTGGCGAACGATCCGAAAGCCAGAGCGGCAAAGATAATGACCAGCGAACCGGCGGTCATCCACCGAGTCCTTCCCACAGCAACTTCACCTCCATAAGAGCAATCATTCCGATGACGACGCCGTTGAAGAACTTCAGGCTGACCGCGCCTCTCACCCGCATGCCGAGATACTGGAATATCAGCATCGGGATCAGGACGATCAGGCTTTCGAAGACGCGCAGCCAGTTCATCAGGCCGAAGGCTGTCAGGATACCAAGCTGAAAGAGGTTGAAAACCCCGAACAGCAGCGCGTTATAGAACACGAACGCATCCTTGCTCAGGCGGAACGACAGGATCAGGGTCGAAAACAGCGGTCCGGACACGCCCGTCGCCCCCTGAGCAAAACCGCCGCACAGGCTCGCGCCCGCTGTCAGCAGCCGTCCCCTGACGCCGACCAGCCTGAACGAGAGGTTGAAAACGAGAAGGAAGAGAAAACCGGCCACGATCCCGGCCAGAAACAGGATGATCGTCCGGTTGTCGGACGAATCGAGGAACCACACCCCGAAGAAGAGCATCACGAGCGCGGGCACGAGCATCTCGTAGCGGAGCGTCATCTCCGACGCCGCCTGCCGGGTGTTCCACAGCAACCAGACGTTGGAAACCAGCCCGGGTATCTGCATGACCGCGACCGAGTGCTCGGCACCGAGAAATCCAGCCATGAAGGGTATTGCGACAAGCGGCAGGCCAAGGCCGGTCAGACCCTTGACGAAGGCGCCGGCCGCGATCCCGCAGAAAATGACCGCAAGCGCATAGGGGTCGAGCCCCGCTTCCACCGCCCGGATCTCCGGACCGCAATCAGCCCGAGAGGCCGTCGGAGACGTCAGCGTTCTCGGATTCGAGCTCGAGACCGGAGGCCGCAGCCTGCAACGACAGGAGCGCGGCAAAGTCGCCGCTTCCGTGGCCATGGCCGATGAGGGACTGCACGACCTCCCTCGCCGCCGACGCAACCGGCATCGGAACGCCTTGGTCGCGCGCAGCTGCAAGGCCGAGATCAAGATCCTTGAGAAGGAGTTCCGGAGTGAACGTCACCGAATAATCGAGATTGACGAGCGCCGGGGTCTTGTATCTGGAAAACATCGATCCCATGACGCTGTTGTTCAGGAATCCGAGGAATGCCTCGCGAGACACACCCGCCTTCTCGGCAAGAACGGTTATTTCGGCAAGATTCTGAATGACCACGCCGAGCAACACATTGTGGCAGATCTTAACGAACCGGGCGATGTCGCCCTCACCAACATAGGAAGATCCGCGGCCCATGACGTCGAGCCAGGGCTGAACCTCGTCATAGGCCGGGCGCGGACCGGATACCGCGAAGGACAGAAGTCCCGCCTTTACGACCTTGGCGTTGCCGGATACCGGCGCCGCGAGCATCACCGTTCCCATCTCGGCGCCGATCGCACGTACCCGCGCCGAGGTCCCGGCATCGATCGACGTGCAATCCACGAGGATGCGCGGTGCAGAATCGGACCTCAACACGCCGCAATCGCCGGCCGTCACCTCGACAAAATCATCGGGTCCGGCAACGATAGTGAAAACGACATCCCGGTCGGCCAGCGCGGACGGGCTGTCGACGATGGTCGCACCGTCATCGGCGAGCGGTTCCGCCTTGGACCGCGTACGGTTCCATATCGCGACATCAGCACCCGCCAGCAGCAGGCGCCGCGCCATCGCGAAACCCATCCGCCCCGCGCCTATCCAGCCGATTCGATGTCGTGTCGGATCCAGTGCGCTCATCCTCGTAATCTCCCTTGTCCAGTTGCCGCCGCATGTTGCCGAGTCCGGCCCGTGAGAACGTCCGCTCATCCGCACCGGGGATGGCGCGCCGCAACTGCGAACTCGCCGCCACGCGAGTACGCTTGTCGCCGGACGGATTGTCACGGATTAAGCAGGCACGATGTCCGCGAACGCGGTGCACTCTACCACTTGGGGCCAGCGCGTTCTCCATCCGATCCGCTGCCGTTCGGCAAACAGCAACGGGAACCGCAGCTTCGCTGCCGAAAAAGCCGGTTCGGACACCTGACCGGCAGACATGCCTCCCGCGCAACGCGCCCGTCATTCGATCGATGTTGCGATCGCACATACCGCACTGCAGCCACGTTCGGCCGCCCTCTTCGCGCAATCGACGATCTCGCGACCGTACCGTTCCCGAACATAGTCCTTCCAGCCTCCGGTGCCGTCCTACACGGACAACCGCCCCCGGCGCTGCACGACCGATACGCCGAGGAAGAATAGCGTCGGGATCGCGGCGACGGCCAGCGCCGCCCAGAGCCGTCCTGGAACGCGGCGCGCGGTTTCCTGCCACCGGTGAAAGTCGGCGGCACAGATGCCGATCTGTTACTCAATCCGCTCGACGACCTCGCCTAGCTGGTCCTCCGGGACCGCACTCGAAGTCGCCTCATCCAAGCCGATGCGAATATAGCCGGATCCTGGCCGATCGTGCCTGTAGCACCTACCAGCAAGTCAAGCAAAGTACGGATCTCTGCGAGAGCTTCGCCTTGCTTCGTCGGCAAGCGGTCGGAGTGCAGATGCGGTTTCTCCAGCGTCAGTCCCGGAACCGCCGGGATCGGACACCGGAGCTTCAAACTTCAGCGATTTCGTCATCAGCGCATGACCTGCGTTCGCATCACGCCTCTGGTCGACGCCGAGGCCAGTTCGGAGCCTATCCGCGGGTCCAGCGCCCGCGCCGGACCCGCGGATTCGGATCGCGGGGGAATTTCGCGGCGCGATGATCCCGCCCGAACACGATAGAAATAAGACGACTCGCGAGGAGCATGCCTTGATGCGTCACAATCGAATATTGTCGGTTCGGGAGGCAACGGCGTCAAACCGCCCGGCGCAAGAAAACGCCCGCGCGCCACTGCGATAACTCACCGCCATATCTCAGAGTATGTTCCTAAAGTTGCAGGTAGCCCCAAGCCATAGTATTTCATCAGGCTACAACCCACAGATATAGGGTATCATGGCTCCGAGGCGGCGCGACCTCCATCCAAACCTGCCTGGTGACGGCGCTTCAGCCGTCACAAACCAGATTCTTGGGATTATCCGCGACTTTAGAAACGAATTCTCAGGGATCAGCAAACGAAACGAAACCATCGGAGCGACAGCGGTCTCGACGCCGACGACATGGCATGGAAACATAAAGAGCATGTATGGCCGCCAAGCATTGCCGGACGCGAATTTCCTGCACGAACTGCAATCGGAGACAGGAACGCACCAGAGTCGCGCAAAATTCGGATTCCTCCCGAAGCAGAGCACGGTGGCGGCACGACAGGACTCTCCGACAGCAACGGCAGACGACAACCGGATTCGACGTTTTCATGCCACCCGAATATCAGCGGTTTGGCTGCACGGTCAGTCGTCGAAACGTCCGTGCAGAGGAACGAAGAGCTTCTCAACCGGCATCTCTTCGGGAATGAAGCCCTGCTGATGCAAATAGCGGACCAGCGCCTCCAAAGTTCTCCGGTTCTTCTCGATACCATATGACCACGGATCGCCGCCGAACAACTCGTCAATTTCACGCAAGTCGTCCATCAGCCACGGCAGCATGTAACGCTGTGCGCCGGAAAAATACATGCGCTCCAGCGCCCATTTCCTGGCCGCGCAGAATGCCTTGTAGAGGCTCTCGGCTATCCAGCGGTGCTGCTCGTGGAGATCCTTGCGAATGACCACCAGATGCATGATCGGGTGAATCCCCGTTTCGGCATAGTAGCGCTGTTCCTCGGCCCGAAAATCCGGCCAGAGATAGGCAACCCGGTCGGGGTGGGTGCGAACCGAATCGGGAAGTCTCGAGCCAAGCACTGCATCAATCTCGCCGTCGGCGAGAAGGTCCGAGAGCGACCTGTCCGACGTGTTCTGCCTCAACGTTATCGGGCGCGAGAACTTCGGCGGGGCCGGCGGCGACCCGTGCGTTCCGGGCTTCTCCATCGCACCCTGAACCCACTCCACGGCGGAAAGATCGACGCCATAGACGTTTTCCAGGTCCCCGCGGATGAACACCGCCGCGGTTTGGGTGTAGAGCGGCGTGCCGATGCACTTGCCGGCCAGATCCACAGGCCCCTCGATTCCCGCTTCGCGATTGACGCAGACGAAGCCATGGCGAAAGGCCTTCGACGGGAAGACCGGTAGCCCGACGAACGCACAGTCTCCCCTTGCGGTCATGGTCGCGAACTCGGTGATGGACATCTCCGACAGATCGAATTCCAGTCCCCCCACCATGCGATCGAAGATTTCACGCGGCGCCTGAATCTCAAGGAAATTGAGATCGATTCCCTCGACATCGATGATTCCGTACCGCAGCGCCTCCATCCGGTCGTACGGGCCGCATGCGAAGGTAAGGGGCAGTCTGGACATGTCTTTCTCCCATCTGCTGCAGCGTGCGCGAACCGGACCGGTGCGCCGCTTGCAGCGCTCGTTCAACTTGTAGCGGCGGCTTCGGTCATGGCCCGAAGTTGGCGGCGCAGAACCTTGTTGGCGGCATTGCGCGGAAGCTCATCCAGGAACACGTATCCGCGCGGGCGCTTGTAGTCGGCGAGCGGAGACGCTAGGCACCATGCATCAAGCGCTTCCCGGTCGGCGCCGTCGACCACCACGCACGCGACGACGCGTTCCGTCAGGCGTTCATCGGATACGCCGATCACGGCCACGTCGCGGACGCCGCCACACTGACGCAACACTGTCTCGATCTCCTCGGGGTGGATATTCTCGCCACCGGACACGATCATGTCATCGACACGTCCGCGCAACTCTAGATCTCCGTCCCCGAGCCGGACGGCGATGTCGCCAGTACGGTACCAGCCATCGACCACCTTCTCCGCGGTTGCGTCCGGCTGTCCCAGATAACCGGAGAACGTCGCGTCTGCCGCAGCGTCGACGAGGACCTCACCCTCCTCGCCGACATCGCACAGGTCGCCTGGTCCCGAGCCAATGCGTCCGACGCGGACATCGGAGTAGAAACCCGGCCTGTATTTCGTCGGGCGTCCGGCAGGATCCGACATGTAAAGCGCATTCATTACCTCGGTCGTACCGTAGATGTTGGTCATGCGCGCCCCGGGAAAGGCAGAACAGACGCGATCCAGAAGCGGGCCCGGCATCACCGCCCCGGCGTAGACCAGCGTCTCCACCGATTGCACCTTGTCCTCCGAAAACCCGGCTGCGGCCAGCAGGGCATGGAAATGCGCTGGTGCGCCGTAAAGGAACGTGATCCGGTCGCGTTCAATACAATCGACGGCAGCGGCCGGGTCGAACATCGAATGCACGTAATATGTGCCGTTCATGGTCAATGTGCAGAGGAATGCCGAGTAGAGCCCAACCGCATGGAAAAGCGGCATGAGCCCGATGGAACGGTTATGGTTGCCATGGCGCAGGCCGCACTGGGTGGAAACATAGAGGATCCGCGCGTCGGTCACGCGATGCGGCAGCATCACGCCCTTCGGAAGGCCGGTGGTTCCCGACGTGTAGAGCACGAGCGACAGCGCGTCGGGATCAGGCTGCGACCATGGTGCAAGATCGGCGGGGTTGCCGCGCCTGGAGGCAAGATCGGCAACCCCCGACACCGTGCCGCCGACGCAAAGCACCCGACCGTTACCGACCGCCTCGCCTGCAGCAGCGGCCATGGCCTCATCGGCCATGCATATAGCCAGGCGCGCTTTGCCGACTTGCATCAGCGCCCGCGCTTCGTCGGGCTTCAGGCGCGGATTGATCAGGCAGGGTACGGCTCCGAGTCGGTGCAGGGCAAGGATCACAATGACGTGTTCCCAAATGTTCGGGAGCATGACAGCGGCACGTTCTCCCGGCGAGAGTCCGCCAGCAGCAAGGCCGGCTGCCACGACCTCGGCCTCCGCGACGAGTTCGGAAAAGGACGCCGTGCGCGGACCGCGATCGTCGACCATTGCCGTTCGGTCCGGCGTGCGCGCCGCGGCCAGTCGAACATGATCCCAGACTGCCTGCATTGCGGTACTTCCCGTTTCCTTCGCGCAAACCTTATCGACGACAGTATAGCGGGGTGGCACGATGCAGGAATATAGCTGCCGCGGGCGGCGCGCCCCGGGACCTCCAGACCAACAGCGTCGGCCTGCCCGGAAATCATGCCGAATTTGCCGGACAGCAGCGGGGATGACGGCCAAGTGACCGAACCCCGTTGCGACCGGGAACCCGCCGGAAACTCTGTCCCGGAACAGGCGAATACGTGAGACGCCCTGCTCCTCGCATCACCCCCCGGCGACATACCGCGATAGCGGCCGGCGTCGGACCCTGATGACAGGGTGGGATTGATCCCATCCGGAAGATTTTCTCTTGTTGTTAAAATATTTCTAGTCTAGAAATTTTGGTTTCAAAATGCCTTGCTGAAGGGTCGGACGCAATGTCTGAAAACCTGGAACTGCTCGACCGCATCGAGGAACACTGTCGACGCAACCGGATTTCGGAAACGACATTCGGACGCCACGCAGTCAATGACGGCAAGTTTGTTGGCCGCCTCCGTGCAGGAGGGCGCGTGACCACCGCGGTCGTCGCGCAAGTGGAGGAGTTCATGGAAAAGACAGCGGACGACCGGAATTCGATGCAGACCTACGATCCCCGGATCGGCTCCCCGTCCCCGACGGCGGAGGCAGCAACTTCGGATCCCGGGAACAGCGAACAGAAGCGACATTTCCGGTTCTATGACAATCGCCAGAAATACCTCCTCTTCGTCAATACCTGCTCGGAAAAGTGGGCAGTGGCGGACCGCGTCGGCCAGGAGCTGAAACGCCTCCGGGTCCGGCCACCGGCGCTCAGGGTCTTCGACGCCGGCATGGGCGACGGCACCGTGCTCACCCGGGTAATGCGGAACATGCACCACCTTCATCCGACCGTGCCGTTCTATATCGTCGGCAAGGAAATCAGCCTTGAGGACGTGCGGCTCACGCTTGAGAAATTGCCCGACCGGTTCAACGAGCATCCGGCAACTGTCGTCGTGATCACCAACATGTTCTACAGCGAGGCAACCGCACTGACGCCGCACGCGCCGGAGGATGCGGCGCGGCTCAACTGGCGGGAGGTGGCGCTCGTCGGAGATTCTTCGCATGACTTTGCCGACCAGATTGCCGATCTCGAATCGGAAATTGCTGAGGGCTGGCAGGTACGGACGAGCGCGAAGTCCGGCAATCCGCTCTATATCCGGCCGTCGGTGCTCATCCTGTATCGCAACGACCACAAGATCCTGCTCGACAGCATCATCCCGCGCCCCGGCCTGGCGAGCCGCGACTACAACCTGATCATCGCCTCGCAGCCATACCGGGCGCGCGCGTCCCTGGACCTCAAGGTCAGGCGCGTGCTGGCACCGCTGGCCCGGGCGTTGGCTCCGGGCGGGCGGATGCTGACCATCCATTCCCACGGCAACGATCCAGGGCTTGAGATCATCCGCCACGTCTGGCCGGACGAGGATCCCTTCCACCACAGCCGCCACACCCTCCTCTCGGCGCTGAAGAAGGGGCTCGGACGTGGCGGCCAAGGGCTGAACTTCGGGCCGGGCGCGGACCGGAGCGCGCTATTTCGCTACGTCATGCACACGCTGCCAACCGAGATCGGATCCTCGATCGGAACGTCGACGCTGCTGGCAGCCTGGAACGCCGCCGTCTATGTCGCCCAGATCGAGGATGTGCGCCTTGAACCGGTGATGGCCGACGGAAGGTATCTTGACGCTACCCGCAAGGTCCTCCAAAAACACGGTGGCCTATGGTTTCTCGACGAATCCTTCGTCGTCTCAAGGAGAGGCAACGCATGAGCCAACTCATGGAAGCGTTCTCCGCGGGACGCTTCATCATCACTGCGGAGCTATCGCCCCCCGTCTCGGCGTCCGCCGACGACCTCCGGTCCAGAGCCACCGTGCTGGAAGGCCGTGTCGACGCCGTCAACATCACCGATGGCGCCAGCGCACGCGCCCACATGTCCAGCGTCGCCGCCGCCGCCCTCCTTCTCCGGCAGGGAACCGAACCCGTGCTGCAAATGACATGCCGCGACCGCAACCGGATCGCGCTCCAGAGCGATCTTCTCGGTGCCGCCGCGCTCGGCATCGAGAACGTCCTGATCCTGCGTGGCGACGACCCGTCGGCAGGCGACCAGCCGAATGCCAAGCCGGTCTTCGACCTCGAAAGCCGCGACCTGATGGAAACCGCGCGCTGCATGCGCGACGAGGGCATGCTGCCGTCCGGCCGCCGCATCGCGTCGCCCCCGGCCCTAGTCATCGGCGGCGCCGACACTCCGATGGACCCGGACGCCGGACATTGGAAACCAGACAGCCTCCTCGCCAAGCTCGAAGCTGGTGCGCATTTCATCCAGACGCAGTTCTGCTTCGACGAAGGCATTGTGCGCCGATACGCCGCGGCACTCGTGGACCACGGCATAACCGAGCGCTGTGCGGTCGTGATCGGAATCGGCCCCATTGCGTCGGCAAGATCGGCCCGCTGGATGCGCGAGAACCTCTGGGGCACGACCATTCCAGACCCGCTGATCGAACGCCTCGAAGCGGCGGACGACGAAAAGGCGGAGGGAACGCGGATCTGCGCGGAGCTCATCGCCGCCTATTCCCGGATAGAGGGCGTCGCAGGCGTTCACCTGATGGCGCCTCTGGGTATTGACGCCATCCCCGCCGCAATAGAAGAGTCGGGAGTGAGGAACGGCTGATCCGGGCCGGGGAGAATGTGATGAGCAACGCGAGACCCTTCTTTCGCGCCGACCAGGTCGGCAGCCTGCTTCGCCCGCAGCGCCTCCTCGATGCCCGCCAGAAATGGCAGGCAGGCGAGATGGGCCGCGACGAGCTGCGCGAAATCGAGGACGACGCGATCGCAGAATGCGTACGGCTTCAGGAGAAAATCGGTCTCGAGGCAATTACTGATGGCGAGTTCCGGCGCGAAAACTGGTGGATCGACTTCATCTCGGCGATCGACGGAATCGAGATTAGCGCCCCGGACACCGAGGCGGGTTTCTTCAGCGACAAGGACAACCAGGGCGGCTATGTTCCCAAGAATGTCCTCACGACCTGCAAGCTCGGCGGCGGCGGCGCGATCTCGGTCGCCGATTTTGAATTCCTCAAGGCGCAGACGTCGAGAACACCGAAGGTGATGATCCCGTCGCCAAGCCGCATCCATTTCCATGGCGGCCGCGCTGCCGTCGACGCCGATGTCTATCCATCCATGGATGATTTCTGGAACGACATCGCGGCCGTCTACCAGGCTGAGATCG
Organism: Alphaproteobacteria bacterium; assembly: GCA_964291215.2. Lineage (GTDB taxonomy): Bacteria > Pseudomonadota > Alphaproteobacteria > MPNO01 > UBA830 > JAJEBT01. The sequence continues at coordinate 954,494 of OZ219790.1, forward strand.
CTGCCCTCGAGGCCTGCGGCTGCACCTACATACAGATTGACGACCCGGTACTTACCTATTTTCTCGACGACCGTCTGCGCGGGAACGTCGGCGATATCGGCGAGGATCCCGACTTGCTCCTCGGACTCTACGGCGATGTCCTCGGTGCCTGCATTTCCCGGCGTTCCGCCAACACCACGATCGCGATTCATCTCTGCCGCGGCAACGCGCAGAGCCAGTGGATCGCCGCCGGCAGCTACGACCGCATGGCTGCGGAGCTGTTTCCGCGGCTCGCGGTCGATTCCTGGTTCCTCGAGTATGACGACGAGCGGTCGGGCGGTTTCGAGCCGCTCCGCCACATTCCGGACGGCACGAAGGTCGTTCTCGGCCTCGTCACCACCAAGACCGGACGCATGGAGGACCGCGACGAAATTCGGGCGCGAATTGCCGAAGCCGCAAAAGTGGTTCCGCTCGAGAATCTGGGCCTCAGTCCGCAGTGCGGTTTCGCATCGATCGATATCGGCAACAAGATTGCCTTCGACGATCAGAACGCCAAGCTCGGGATGATCGTCAAGATTGCCGCCGAGGTGTGGGACGATGCGGCTTCGTGACGGAATCCAGAAAATGACCACATCAATCACCGCCGCGGCACTCAAGGGCATGCTGCATGACGGCACCGAACTTGCCCTACTCGACGTGCGCGAGGACGGCCAGTTCGGCATCGATCACATGCTGCACGCCGTGCCCTGCCCTTACAGCACGCTCGAGGCCCGGGTCCGCGAACTGGTTCCGCGCAAGAACGTTCGCACCGTTCTGGTTGACGAGGGCGACGGCGTGGCTTGGAAGGCAGCGGCAAGACTCGCCGGTCTGGGATACACCGACATCGCCGTCCTTGCCGGTGGTAACCGGTCATGGTGCGAGGCCGGATACGAGAGCTTCGAAGGCGTCAACGTGCCGTCAAAGGCGTTCGGCGAGATCGTCGAGCAGGTCGAGGGAACCCCGCACATCAACGCGGACGAACTGCACGGGATGATCGATCGCGGCGAAAACCTGGTCATTCTCGACGGACGGACGCCGGCGGAACACAACCGGATGTCGATTCCGGGCGGAATCTCGGTGCCAAATGCCGAGATGGTCCTCCGGGTCCACGATCTCGCTCCGGACCCCGACACCACGATTGTGGTCAACTGCGCCGGGCGGACGCGATCGATCATCGGCGCCCAGGGTCTGATCAACGCCGGAATCCCCAACCGGGTGGTCGCGCTCAGGGCCGGCACGATGGGCTGGACTCTGGCCGGCCACGCGCTGGAACATGACAGCAGCCGGCGCTATCCCGGTTCGGTGAGCAGTGCGGCGCGCGTGGCGGCGTCAGGCTACGGCGGAAAACTGCTCCGCGAATGCGGCATATCGGCGATCGACACCGATACTCTCGAACGATGGCGGGCCGACGAAGACCGCACCCTGTTCTTTTTTGACGTGCGTGCGGAGGACGAGTTCCTTGCCGGGCACCCTCCGGGGGCCACTCATGCCCCGGGCGGACAGCTCGTCCAGGCAACCGACCGGTGGTGCGGCGTATGGGGCGCACGAATCGTGCTGTTCGACACGCCGCCAGGCGCGCGCGGAGCCATCACCGCGTACTGGCTCAGGCAGATGGGTTGGGACGTCTACGTGCTCATCGGGGAACCGGACAGCGCGCCCGGACAAACCCTTGACGGACCGGTTCCGGAGCCGCCCGTGATCGACACGATCACGACCGGCGAACTCGCGGACGCCATCGCGGCGAACAACGCCGTCGTCATTGATGTCGGCCATTCGATGGATCACCGCGCCGGTCACCTGCCGACCGCGGCATGGGCGATCAGGCCCCGCTTCGAGCGTGTCGCGATCCCACCGGACTGGCCGGTCGTCGTCTATTCGGAGCACGAGACCCGCGCCAGGCTGGTGGCGCACGATCTGGTCGAGTCCGGAATCGGCAGCGTCGCGGTCCTCTCGGGTGGCCGGAGCGCATGGGTGGCGGAAGACCGGCCGCTCAAGGCATCGCCGGACGTGCCAACTGACGAGGAGGCGATCGATTTCCTGTTCTGGGTGTCGAGCCGCCACCAGGGCGACGATGCGGCAGCGCTGGCCTACCTCGCCTGGGAAGAAAATCTTCCCGCTCAGATTGCCGCCGACGGCGACGCGCGATTTGTCATAGCGCCGCCATCGCCCTGATCCCGAATCTCGGGCGCGGCCGACCGCAACAAACCCACCTGCCCTTTCTCGCGCCGGTCTCCCGAATACAGAAGATGCGCAGCCGGACCGGCCGGGGCAGATTCTGGTCAGGGTGTTTTCCTGTCCGGACAACTCGGGCACTATGGCGACCTGCCGTGACTTCGGGGGAAGTGGCCGATGGCGATACCGCTCAGCCTTCACGAAACGACATCCGAGGATTTCGTCGTAAGCGCAGCAGCCCTGCGGCCGCTGATCGCGGACAAGTCCGCCGCCGCGGAAGATGCGCGGCAGGTTCCCGAGGAGGTAATCGACGAAGTCAGGAAGGGCGGCTTCTTCCGACTGCTGCAGCCGAAGCGCTTCGGCGGGCTCGAACGCGATTCCGCCACCGTGATGCGCTGCGTGATCGAATGGGCATCCGCCGACGCATCAATCGGGTGGGTCTGTGCCCTTGGCGTCGTGCACCAGTGGCTGGTTGCCCAGTTCCCGATACGTTGCCAGGAGGATGTCTGGGGCGGTGACCCTGACGCCATCGTCTGCGGATCCTATGCGCCGGCGGGCGAATGCCGCTCTGCCGACGGCGGCTATCGGGTGTCGGGGAAGTTCCGATTCGCCAGCGGCGTCGACGTCATGGACTGGGCGGTCATCGCCCTTTTCTTTCCGCCCGACGAAAAGGACGGGAGCCCGATGCCGGGTTTCGCGATGGTTCCGAAGGCTGATTTCTCGATCGAGGACGACTGGCACGTGATGGGTCTGGCCGGCACCGGATCGAAGACCATAGTCTGCGACGACATGTTGGTTCCGCGGCATCGCCGGGTCACGTTCGCCGAGCTCGCCTCCGGCAATTCGCCGGGCTATCAGGCCCTCGGGAGCAACCTATACCGCTATCCGTTGCTGTCGATCATCGCCTACGGTATCGCCACTCCGGCGCTGGGCTGCCTCAACGGTGCGCTAGACACCTTCCTCGACGAGATAGGCACTCGCGTCACGCGGGGGGCCGTGGTTCTGGGAGGCAAGAATGTCCGCGATTTCCAGGCCGTGCAGATGCGGGTCGGAAGAGCAGCCGCCAACCTCAAGGCGGCCCGGGCAATGCTCTTCGAGCAGCTCGAACTGTCGCGCGCAAAGATCATCGACCAGGGCGAGACCCTTTCGGTCCGCGACCGCCTGGAGAACCGGATCACGCAGGCAAAGCTCGTCGAACTTTCGGTTGAAGGGCTCGATGAGCTGTTCGGCGCCGTTGGCGGACAGGGAATTCACCTGTCCCGGCACATCCAGCGCGCCTGGCGCGACGCCCACGCTGTCGCCCATCATGTGAGCTTCAACTGGGATGCACTCAGCGCCATGTACGGGCAAAGCCTGCTCGGCCTAGAACCCGAAGGCCAGTACTAAACCGTATGCCAAGGACAGCCAGCGAGCTCCGCGTCTGGAGACCCTGTCCCGGCGTTCGGCGATTGGCATCATGAATTCTGCCGAACTCGCCCCTGAAGCAGGCGTGCCCGGCGGTAGCCATTGGCTTCGACGGCGAAAGTCAGTTCCCTGAGCAGGTGGGACCCGGGCGCGGGCAAGACCATCATGGCAGGGCTGCTGATCAAGGGTAAGCGTTCGTTCGTACGGTGATGTGTTGTTTTTTCCGTCCGTTTGACGGGCTTTTGTCAGGGAGTTCCAGCGTCACCCGAAGCGGTTTCGTGCACCGGGATGCGCGGTGAGGTGGGCGGGCACTGGCGGCGAAATCGGGCTATGCGCACAGGACCGTGTAGACAGGATCACGCGAGTATGCGCAGAAAACCGCAAATGCCGCAAACGCGCGCCTCGATTGCATGACCTTCTCAGGCGGATATGTCCTTCGGGGACGGGCTGAGTTGCCATCGGACACCGCCGACCAATCTCTTGCCGGCGGCATCCTCCTATCGCAAGGCAATTTCCGAAATGGTGCCGCCCGTTACTCCCCTTTTCCACGGCATCGATCGACATGCAGGTCCAAGTCGCAAACCGCGACAGCTAACCGCCAACCTTGAGTCCAAGTTCCCGAATCGCCTTCAGGGCTCCCGGATGATACGGCGCCACCTCCGGCAGTGCAAAGGCTGCTGGCTTGAGGCGGTTGAAGGCGCCCATGGATTTGGCGAGGTGGGCCTTGTTGATGGCAAGAGCCTTGGTAATCTTGTAGACGGTCTCGGGATCCGCATCCTTGTGCGTGAACAGCACATAGTCGATCTCGACAATGTTGGTCGGCTTCTTGATACCCGGCATCTTGGTGTTCGATTCGCGGACGATTCTGGCGGCCGGCATGTACTTGCGGAACCGTTCAAAGGCCTCGGGTGACGCATCCATATCGAGATAAACGAAGCCGCCGCGGCCGCGCAGCTGGGTATTGACCTTGCGGCCAGCGCCAGAGCCAAGACTGATCCAGCTGATATCGGTCTTGCCCTCGCCGAGCGCAAGCATGCCCTTTGCAAAGCCGGACACAGGAACCTTCTTGAAGTCGGCATAGGACAGCTTCCCGTTGGCGAGCGCGCCCTTGATGAATATCTCGATGATGCTCAGCGAGGTATATTCCGAGGTAATGCGCTTGCCGCGAAGCTTGCTGAGATCGTAAATGGACTCGGCGTCAAAATCGGCCACCGTTACGATACCGGTGCGCAACGGAAACATCAGTCCGATCATGCGCAGATTGGGTTGCGGACGTCCGTCGAAGGTCGCGATCCCGTTATAGGCATAATAGGTCTCCAAGCCGTTGGAGAACCCGAAATCGACCTCGCCGCGATTGATGATCGGGATATAGGTGGTCGACCCGCCCATCGGTTGCGGCCGGCCGGTTATCCCCGGAGCCTTCGCCGAAACTGTCTTGGCTACCGCAATCCCGGTACGGTAGCCGAGACTGCCCTGAGGGTTGGTAGCGAATACCGCAACTTGCGCTACGGCTGCACCGGCACAGGCAACGGTTGCAGCGAGCGCAACTGCGAACAACGAAACTCTCATGACACCCTCCTCGATCGCGGGATCTTCCCTGAGCCTACGCATGGCTGGATTGGTGGTCAAGACCTCCGGGCCGCCGCCGAACGAAGACGGACGGAAAGCAGTTCGTAGGCCATGATCGCGAGGCCGCATGCCACGCCAGCCGCATTGACCAGCGCAGCCGCATCGAAAATCTCCCAAGGCAACATGGCACCAAGACCCGCCGCGGCGAGAACCAGGCGAAGAGCAACATGAAGCGGGCGCACCAAATACCCGACCACGGCAAGCGATGCCAGATAGGTCCCTATCACCGCGGTGACGACATTGATCAGGATGTCGGCCGGCTCGCCAATCAGGATCAGGGTCGGCGAGAATACGAACAGAAACGGCACAAAATAGGCTGTCCACCCAAATTTCATCGCGGCGAAGCCGGTTGCCATCGGATCCGCCTTGGTAAGAGTGGAGGCAGCGAAGGCGGCAAGCGCAATCGGCGGCGTGATCATGGACATCATGCCAAAATAAAGAATGAAGAAATGGGCCGGGATGTCGGCAACACCGGACTCGATGATGGCGGGAGCAATGAGTGCGCCAAGTAGCACGTAAATCGCGAGCGTTGGCATACCCATGCCGAGTACGATGCAGATGACTGCTGCGATCAGCAGCAGCACTAGCTGCTGCTCACCTGCCAGTTCCACCAGTGCAAAAGTCAGCGCAAAGCCGAGACCGGTGAGATTGAGGATGCCGATGACGAAACCAGCGGTAGCCGTGATCATCAGAAGCTCGATTACCACCCGGCCTGTTCTCCAGAGCACACCATAAAGGTCGGCCAGGCGCAGCCGCTCGCCGCGATAGCTTCGGACGAACGAAATTGCGAGTGACGCGGTCGCGTAGATCGCCGCCCGTTCGGGCGGAAGATTGAGTTCGAACAGGGTGTAGATCAGTACCGCAAAAGGAAGCATGAAGTGCCAGCCCTCACGCAGGACATCGAGGGCCCGCGGCATATCCTCCTCTAGGAAAGTGATCTGTTCCTTGGCCGCGATGAGATCGACCTGGATGAAGACCGCAAAATAGTAGAGCAGCGACGGGACAATCGCCGCAAGGACGATCTCGGCGTAGGGAATCTCGAGCATTTCCGCCATCAGAAACGCGGCAGCCCCCATGATCGGTGGCATGAACTGGCCGCCAGTGGATGCTATGGCCTCTATCGCTCCGGCATGGGTGGCGCGGTAGCCCGCCTTGCGCATCAGGGGGATGGTAATGATTCCGGTGGTCACTACATTGGATACGGCGGTGCCAGAAATGGTGCCGAAGAGGCCGGATGCCACGACGGAGATCTTGGCGGCGCCACCACGGCGGCGGCCAACAGTCGCCATCGCAATGTCGGTGAAGAACGTTCCACCGCCGGCTTGCATCAGCACCTGCCCGAACAGGATAAACATGATGACGATGGTGGTACCAACCTGGAGCGGAATTCCAAACAACGCGTTGGTGTTGAAACCCATGTTGACCGCAAGCTGCCAGAGCTCGACGCGCGAGCCCACGAGCTGGCCCGGAACCAAATGCCCGAGAGGTGCGTAAAGAATGAAGACGCCCGCAACACATAGCATGACATAGCCCGCGGACCGCCTCAGCCCGTCAATAATCAAACCCATAAGGACAGCACCGATTGCGACTCCGAGATCGGTGCTACCTCCGAGCCCGCCCTTGTCACGCAGATAGAGGAAATTGGCGGCAACGTAGGACAGTACGGCAAGCGAAAGGAGAACGAGGAGCACATCGTACCATGGCACCCGGCCCTCTTCACTGCGGTTGAAGCGGACGGACAGGAAGACGACCGCCAGTGCCAGCGCCATGATCGCGGCGTAATACTGCTCGTTGACGAAGGCCAAGCCAAGATCCTGGAACAGGTCGACGTTCCAGAGAACGGCGATGACGGTCATGAAGGCTGACAGGCCGCGCCATATCACGCGCGCCCATGGTTGGATTCGATCGCCTGTTTCCGGCTCGGGCGTCGTGATGGCGTCAGTGGTCATGGAGCGAACATATACACCAATCGGAGCCGAAAGCGATTGTCCGGGCACCGGTTCGACACCATGCGCAGGAGTGATCGACGGTGCTCGAGTAGTTAGTGCCCGCGCGGAAATGACCGTTTTGGCTGAGATTCCGGCAAAATTTCTGGTTTGATCGCCCTTCCGGGTCCCGCTCCGTTTTCGGGGGGATTTCTGCTGATTCGCAGCGGTATCAGGGCTCTTCCAGCCGAGAAGCCGGACGAGCGGCTCCGTTCCCGCTCCCGGCGGGTTTCGCGGGTGGGGTAGGGACGCCGCCGTCAGGCGGCGCGTTTTCGTCGTCGTCGGGCCCGTCTGTGCAACAGCAGGCGGTGGACATTGAAGACGACCATGGACAGCGCCACCATCCGCGCAAAGCCGTCCGCCCCACAGGACCCGGTCCATGCCGCGTTGCTCAAGATTGTTGATCGCCGACTCCACGGCCGGATGCTGTCGGCGCATCTCCCGGAACGTCGGGTCAGCTTCCCGTTCCCGGTCCGCCCGACCAGGCTTTCCCTTCTTCGGTAGCGCGTTGTGATCCCTTGTGATCGGGTGAGACTCTCGTATGGCACGGTTGCAGGCTCAGTACCACTTGTTCATCTCATGCGGCCAGTGCCGGGGTGTGATTTGGGCTGATGTTGTCGTTGGCCGGTGCGTCGTCTGCACCAATCATGGCCGTCCACGCGCTCTCGAAGCGGCCGGATTCGAGCAGGGCGCGGAAGGCGATTGTCCGCCGACGATGAGCCAGCGCATGCCGGAGCGTTTCATGCGCTGTGTGACAAGGGTCTTGTTTGCCGCCTCGACAATTCCCGAGCCGGTTGCTTCAGCGCGTGGTAGCGCATGCGGTGGCGATGCTTGCGAAAGAAGGACAGTTCCCTGTCGATGTCGGCCCGTTGGCGCCGCAGTGTCGCGAAGGTGGCGCAGCGCCCGGATCACCCTGTCGATGCCGCGGGGGTCGTGACGCAGGATCTCGCGGTACTTCTCGAACCAGTGGGGCACCGCTGCATGGTCGGCCGCCACGCGCAGATGCTCGCAGGCATACCTCGGTTTCGGGCTCAAGACCCCCGAGGAAGGTCCAGTTGTCGGCGGCGGCGTCGGCGATGGCGCTGATCTCGGGACGTCTCCGTTTGATATGCGCGACTTCGCTTGCGAGCTGCGCCTTCAGTGTGCACTTTCGGCCCTCGGGCATGCGGCCGAGACAGACGGTCTTCAGGCGCTCACCGTCGGCGTCGTGGAAGGAGACCGTGCCGCAGGCCGCCTCACGCCAGCAGGCCTCGGAACGGCCGTCCTCGCCGGCCCGCAGCGCCACCATGACGCCGTCCAGCGAGGCGGTGACCGCGTCCTGCGGGATGTCCTCCGCTTCCCGGATGTCATCCAGGGGGGCCGAGACTTTCCCGGCGCTCCTGCATGGTCAGGCGCTGCAAGGTGCTGGCGTCATGGCGCCGAGCTTGCCGAACAACGCCTCCGCTGCCGCCCATCATCATCAGCCCAAGCCGCCGGCCGTGTCAGCTAGTCGTCGACGAGGCTTTCGTCCACCGGCATCAGCGACCGGCAGCGCGCGCCGGTGCGGCACGCCGAAAGGTCACCGGGCGAGGTCATCATCGTCTTCGGCGCCCCATCTCTGCCCGTCCCGCTCGATCCGGAGCGCACCGTCGTCCCGGGCCTCGGCACCCGGGATCTCGCAGCGCGTACACGCTCTCACGCACCCGCCGCTCCGTTTCCTCAAAGGCCTCGGCAGAGCGCTGCGAACCGAGTTGCCGATGACAAACCGCGGTTATCTGCGTGACCGCCTCGACAACCCGAGGCGGCAAGCCGGAAATATCGATCGACGCGGAAGGCTGCGAAACTGACATGCGAGCGCTCCTGATGCTGTGGATTGTCACCAATATCATATCGCATCTTGCGGTGCAGAGCGTTCCCACCTCTACCGCTCGGCCCGTGACAAAATCCTGTCCTGAAACGGGCGATTGTCACGAAAACCCGTTTTTGCTGCTGCCTCGCGACCACATAACCGCGTTAAATCAATGGCTTGCATTCGCCATACGAGAACTGCACCCCGGAGAGGCGGCGGAGATTCGCAACGCCGCCGTGAGCGGCGAGGTCGAGTGCCGCTGCCACGGGCGCAACTTCATGGTCGCGGAGATGCGGCTGCTGCGCGAACTGACGATCACGGAGCGGACCCCATCGCCCGCGCCTTCTGCCGCCGCCAGCCCCGAAGCTGATCACGTCGGACACCAAGCCGCTGCTCGACGCCCCGAAGACCCTCGACGAGCTCCGCCCGCTGATACTACCTCGGATACACGCGCCTGGTCGGCGCGCAGATGCGCTACGCGGTCCATGACCGGAACGGCGAGCCGCTGCTCGGCTTCTCGACCGCCGCATGGAGCGCGCGCTGCAACACCCCGCCCGTGCCCTGCAAGACCTTGGTCGAGGTCCCGCGCCATAGCGTCTGCAGGGCCGCGGGCCGGATCCGCGTCGGAACAACCAGCGGGCGCGGCCGCCACGACCGACATGACAGAAGCCGAAGAAGGACATCTGGCCCGCTCCGCAAGGACTGGAAGCAGACCCTTAATCGCTGAACCCTGCAACCGGCACAGGATGACGCTCAGCTCCTCCTCCGCAGCGCCGGGACAAAGCGCAACCAATGCGGAAAACACGGCATGGCGCCAGTGCCCGCCAACCTCACCGCGCATCCCGCCCAGCGGTGCACGAAACCGCTCCGGATGACGCTGGAACTCCCTGACAAAAGCCCGTCAAACGGACGAAAACAACAACACCTCACCGCACGAACGAACGCTCCCCCTGCTGCAACCGGTTCAACCGCTGGCGCAAGAAGGGAGTCTGGGATCAATTGATGGATACGATAGTGGAGGCTCACGACGGCAATGTGCAGATGATCGATAGTTCGAGCGTCCGGATTCACCAGCATGCGGCGGGATCAAAAAAGGGGGGGGCGGATCGTTGCATGGGCCGTTCCCGTGGCGGACTGACCACGAAGATCCACGCCGTGTCGGACGTTACCGGCCTGCCGGTCCGCTATGACCTCAGCCTCGGCCAAGCACATGACACCACGGCCGCCGGCGCCATGCTGGCGCCCCTGCCGCCCGACAGTTTCCTCGTCGCCGACAAGGCCTATGACGCCAAATGGATCCGTGACCTGATCGAACATCACAATGCCGTCCCGATCATCCCCGACCGAGAAGGCGCGAAGACCAGGCACGCCTTCTCCAAATCCTTGTATCGATTGCGAAACCGGATCGAACGCGCCTTCAACAAGCTCAAGCAGTTCCGACGCATCGCCACCCGCTACAAAAAGCTCGCTGCCAACCTCCTCGCCATGATCAAGATCGCCACTGTCAGGCTCTGGCTACGCGCTTATGAGTCCACGGCCACTAATCAGTGGTCAGGAACCGCCAGCCTACTTTTTTGGCAAGCCGCTTCGCGAACCCTTTGGTAATTTTCCCCCACGCATTGCAGTGGGCGTGGTCGCTGGGTTTAGGGTCCCATCCCACCTTGAGGTCGACTTGTCGAAGCTCGACTACCGGGAAACAGGCGACGGCATCAAACCGGCCCTCACCCCATTGGTCGACACTCTTACCGATGCACTTCAGTATCTTCTTTACGGCAAGTGACATGCCTTGATGCTTGTCGCTGGAAGGGCGAAATGCACCCGAAGATATCCGGCGCTTGCCGGTGTTGCGGTCGCAGATAATGTGCTGCCGTGGAATGCCGCGCAGCAAGGTGTCACCCGCATGAATCTGCGGATGGTCATGCGGAATTACTTCCCCTTCATCATCCAGCGGAGAGGGACACGTGGGTGCGCAGCCCATCTAACGGCGCAACGCTCGGAACAGGCACGAGATCTTCGCAAGGTCGTGCAGACTGTCAATAGGGGCCTCGACGATGCTTCCATCGTCAGTGCGTTCGTGGTGTAAGGAGGTGGCACAGTCAGGGGCAATTTCGACCTCGATTTCATGGACGCCGACATACCATTCCAGCTGCAGCCCCCCGTTCGAGAGCGGAACCACATCCGGCCTGAACGTCGTATGCCTACCGATCGCGTCCAAGAGGCAAAGTACGTGTTTTGCGATGTCGGGCAGGACCGCGATCCCGTCGTAGCCATCCCATCCAGCCTCAAGTCTGGTGAACTCATTGATAGTTGCACGGGACCGCTCCGTGAGCGTCTCGATCGGAGCAGGTTCCGCCCACTCGAACGGGAACAAGACACTCGACTCCGTAAGGCGTGTCGGAAGATTACCCCAAGTTTCTTCTCCCGTCGATGCACCAAGTGTACGGTTCGACCCCGAGGCAGCCTCTTTGAACAGTCGAGGCACTTCCGCAAACATCAGAGCGAGGTCGTGGGTCGGGCTCTCCCCCTCCCCGGAACGGAACCGCCAAACAGGGTCGTTAGTGGCGTCGGTCCAATCAGTGTCAACATTTCGATCAGCTGACACGGGCGCAGGGGAGGCATTGAGCAATCGTGAATAGGACCTCTTTTGCTGCCCTAGCTTAACGGACCGGTGAAACCCCTGCTCGGGAGCGTTCGATGTGGACAGTATCGCGAGCATGTTATCCATGATCCCTTCGATCTAGGTTCTCAATCAGGTCATGGGCACCACGCCAGAGCCTCCTCAGCATGTCCTTCATTTCATTGTCATCGGGCATCCGCGCCTCGGGGACATGAAGATTGGCACTCAGGAACACTTTTGTGGTTTCGGCGACCTGCAATCTGGGCTCCAGCGTGATTGTCCATTGCCAACCTTCCTCATGTGCAAACAGCTTTCCGGCTCCACCCACATGTGTCCATCGTTCGTTCAACTCGTTCGCGCGGACGAAAAGACGCCGACCCAAATAGGTGCGTGCGGCCTCTCCAGAGTCCTGATCGTAGACCATGTCGATGTTGAAGCCGAAGGCCGCAGGACTTTCCTCCTGCAGGTTAGTGTTGGTGGCGGCCAAGCCTGCCAACCGCACGACCGATTCCACATCATCGACTTGCCCAGGATACTCCCGTACCACTCGCGTAGTGTGCTTGGCTGTTTCCACGAACATGCGATCGCGCGGGATCGTCAGTCGGCGGCCTTGGCTGGGAGTAGATTGAGTTGGGTCGAGGGCCAGTCCGACCTCGGTGATGATCTCTGATTCGAGGGTGGCGCGAATGCGACGATCTCGTTGTCGGTCCTGAGTAGCTGAAGACCGAGAAACACAGCGTTGATCGAGAGGACATCTTGGACAGTTGTTGCCATCACGCTTCCCTGTGACAGGCTCCAGTTGCGCACACTTTGATGCCGAGTGTAGGATTTCCAGAGGCCAAATGCAATGGAGCGCAGGATCGTTTTCAGGTGTTTCCCACGCTGCATTCAATTTTGCTGTCTTCTGCTGTCCGGAGGTTTCACGGCGTGCCGGGTTTTCTGGCTTCGGGGCCGTCCGCGGTCGTCGCCGGCGGCGTTACCGGCGCGTGGGCGGGCTGTTTTCGGGATGTGGGCGGCGTCCGGGAATCGGCCGGACACCATTGGCGCTCAGGGCCGGGCTGCGACGGCTTCCCGGCGGTCGAGCCGCCGCCGTGTTTCGGCGAGGTTCTCGCGTCGGTTGGCGAAGATCACCGCGAGCGCGATGTTATCGAAGCTGGCGCGGTTGATTACGCAACCTGATGTCTGGAAATTGTCGTGAAGCTCTCAGTCATCGAGCTGTTCCCATTCGATCTTGGTTTCGGTTTCCCATTTTTCGTCGATGAGGACCGCGGTTGAGAGGCGCTCCAACGAGGCGAGGTTCGGAAAGACCCTGACTTTGGAGGTGCGCCGCTTGAGCTCTTGCTGGATCGGTCGCTCGATGCCGTTCGAGGTTCGCATACGCTTGTGGTGAGCATCGGGCAAGGTGAAGACAGCGAGCCCCGCATTCTTTTCCAGCCAGGAAGCCCGGATGCTTGTCGCGATAGCTGGCCACGAGGGCGCCCAGTTCAGCCTCGGCGGTTTGGAGTGAGGACGCATGGCTCCGAGCTGTTTTCCAATACGTTTCCTGATGTCGTTGTTCGGTGCACGGCGTTTTGCGCCAAGTGGAACTGGCAGCGCTGCCACGTCGCCGCGCCCAGCACCGCGCGTCGTGCCGCTTTCAGCCCGGCATCCGAGACGATGAAGGTCGTACCATGTAGGGCTAGGTTGTGGACTCAAATAATTGGTTTGCGATTCTGCGGAGCAAGAATCGGCTGGCAGCCAGTTGCACGGCGGAGAGGAAGTTCCTTGTCATAACGGGTGGCGACCCGTCGGAACTCCTTGATCTTACCGAAGAACCGCTCGACCAGGTTGCGCATCCTGTAGACCTCGCGGTCGAGCGGTCGTGGCAATGTCCGGTTGGATTTCATGACCGCGGTTGCTCCTGCTGTCTCGATTAGGTCGAGAATGGCGTCGGTGTCGTAGGCCTTGTCGCCGACCACCGTCTCGCCATGCCCGAGGTCGGCGAGAAGCGCCTCCGCCTGCGCGCAGTCGGCCGCCTGGCCCGGGGTCAGGAACGATTACGCAACCTGATGTCTGGAAATTGTCGTGAAGCTGATCGAGCTGTTCCCATTTGATCTTGGTTTCGGTTTTCCATTTTTCGTCGATGAGGACCGCGGTTGAGAGGCGCTCCAACGAGGCGAGGTTTGGAAAGACCCTGACTTTGGAGGTGCGCCGCTTGAGCTCTTGCTGGATCGGTCGCTCGATGCCGTTCGAGGTTCGCATACGTTTGTGGTGAGCATCGGGCAAGGTGAAGACAGCGAGCCCCGCATTCTTTTCCAGCCAGGAAGCCTGGATGCTTGTCGCGATAGCTGGCCACGAGGGCGCCCAGTTCAGCCTCGGCGGTTTGGAGTGAGGAGGCGTGGCTCTGAGCTGTTTTCCAATACGTTTCCTGATGTCGTTGTTCGGTGCACGGCGTTTTGCGCCAAGTGGAACTGGCAGCGCTGCCATGTCGCCGCGCCCAGCACCGCGCGTCGTGCCGCTTTCAGCCCGGCATCCGAGACGATGAAGGTCGTACCATGCAGGGCTAGCAAGCTTTCCAGGAAGGCTCTCCAATGGACCTCAGCCTCGGAGAGCGCCACAGAGAGCCCCAGAACGTGCCTGCAGCCCCTATTCCGATGGCCGAGAGCACTGCGACATCGCGCACAACGCCGTCATGGCGGGCTTTTTCATAGCGCGCATCCAGGATCAGGTATTTCATCAGGGGCCGGTTGCGCGGCGAGTTCTTCGTCGAGCAACCTGGTGGCCCCCTGAGAAGAGGACAGGCTCCCGAACTCGCGCATTACATCCTGCCGCGTGGAAACACCCTTGATGTACATCTCGGCTACGGCGCGAGAAGATCGCTGGCCGCGTTCAAGCGACTGGGGGGGGGTCGTCCCCGTGACCGTTTGGCACCTGAACGGTAACAGTGGGGGTGTCGATCCGCTTGTAGCCGTTGGCCCTGTCGTTCCGGTGTCCGGTGGCCCGCTTTCAAGTGCTGCTCGCGCTCGATTTACATCGCAAGCTCGAAAAGCTGACCAAAGATCCGCCCCAGATCCGTTGCTCCGTTTGCGATCAGATGTTCCAAAACGGCCTCAATCGTCGTAGTGTGTCGCAGGTCCATTCGCTTCCTCCATGAATGTTTACAGCTCCATGGGATAGCACGATGGCACCGCGTTTCACTGGGGGGGGGGGGGGCTAGCCCCCCCCCCCCCCAACGCCTCAAAGCGCAAACCTCAGACAAATTTCCAGACATCAAGTTACAGTACCACCGCAAAAAACACCACCGCACACCAATGCGGAAAACACGGCATCGCGCCAGTGCCAGCCAACCTCACCGCGCATCCCGGCGCACGAAACCGCTCCGGATGACGCTGGAACTCCCTGACAAAAGCCCTTCAAACGGACGAAAACAACAACACCTCACTGCACGAACGAACGCTTACTAGTGTTATGTCAGCAATGATATGTCGTACATTTGGTGCTAGACTGTCCGTCCATTCGGGATGGAGGTCGGAGTATGAAACGCTACGTGGTGACCCTGGACGAACGGGCAGAACTTTCGGAGATCAAGGGCTCGCATCTGTCGCAAAAGGTAATCAACGCCCTGCTCAACTGCGACGAGGGCGCGTTCAATGAATGCCAGATGACCGGGAAGGTCATTGCCGAGATTCTGCGCATCAGCATGCGCAAAGTAGACCGGGTGAAGAAGCGTTTCGAGGGGCTGGAGGCGGCATTGGGTGGCCGGCAAGGACGCCGTCCTACCTACATGCGAAAAGCCGACGGCACCTTCGAGGCGCGTGGCTCTGAGTTGTGGTGAACCGCCTGAGGGTTACGCGCAATGGTCGTTGCGGCTGCTGGCCGACCGCGTTGTTGAACTTGGTTACGCCGTGTCACACGAGACGGTGCGGCGTGTTCTAAAAAAACTGCCTCAAGCCATGGCAGCGGGTTGGGTGGGTGATTCTTCCTCAAGGGAATGCCGACTTCGCCGCGGCGAAGGTGCTCGATGTCTATCGCCGTCCCGCCGCCTTCCCCGTGGTCTGCATGGACGAAACGCCCCCCGACCGGCGAGACACGGCAACCGATCGCCATGGCGCCGGGACGGTCAGCACGTAACGACTACGAGTATCGACGTTGCGGCACCTGCAACGTCTTCACGGAACCCCTGGCCGGCAAGCGCATGACCAAGGTAACCGAGCGCAAGATCGACTGGGCGCAGTTCCTGGCCGACATCGCCGGGCGCTACCAGAATGCTACCACCATCACCCTAGTGATGGACAATCTCAACACTCCCCGGCGCCTTCTATGAGGCCTACCCGCCGGACGAGGCCTTGTGGGACCGCTTCGAGTTCGTCTACACCCCCAAGCACGGCAGTTGGCTGAACGTGGTCGAACTCAACGTCATGATCCGCCTGAACCGCCGCATCGACTGCATCGAGGTGTTACGCCGGGAAGTTGCCGCCTGGCAGGCGACCGCATCCAGGCCAAGGTGGATTGGCAGTTCACCACCGACGATGCCCGTGTGAAACTCAAACATTTTTATCCGACATTTTATGAATGACAAGACGCTAGTTATCAGTAGGACAACCGCTATACACGAAAATCTGCAGCTAACTCGTCTCGCCTCTGAAGCAAACGCCTTGCCTCGTGCATGAACTACCAACACTCCGAGCAATACATCTTTGTCCACAACCGACAGACGCGCGAACTGTTCGGAACCTTCTACATGCTAGCGGTTGAAGTATTTGGCGCAACTTGCGGCGGGCGCTGCCGCTCAAGCGCCGCTCGGGCCAAATTCCGATTGCACGACAGCTCTCATCGCCTGACGGTTCGAGCGGTCAGGAAATCCAGTTGGGGCGCACTTTGGCGTGTGGTTTGACACCCGACGCACTTGTCATAACGGCTATGCTGGAGCCCCGTTGACACTTGCACGGGCAATCCTCGCAGCAGGCACAGCGGCCGTTACACCATAAGGCCGCTCCGGCAGGAAACAAAAGCAGGCTTCAGACGCCTAGATACCGGTGCTGGATTTCCTCGTTGTCCCGCAGTTCCCCCGAATCGCCATCCCAGACGACCCGGCCGCGCTCGACGATAAAGTGCCTATCACCAATTCTGGTCAAGGCGTCGACATTCTTGTCGATGACCAGAATTGACTGGCCAAGCGCCTTGAGGCCTTCCAGACACTTCCAGATTTCCTCGCGGATCAGCGGCGCCAGCCCTTCGGTCGCCTCGTCCAGAATCAGCAACTTCGGATTAGTCATGAGGGCGCGCCCTATCGCCAACATCTGCTGTTCGCCGCCGGAGAGCTGGTTACCCATGTTGTTCAGGCGATTGGCAAGATTGGGAAACAACTCGAGTATGCGTTCAAGGGTCCATGGATCGCGCGCGCCCGACCGATTATCCGCGGTCGCAACGAGATTTTCACGCACGGTAAGATTGGGAAACACTTGGCGGCCCTCGGGGACGATGCCCATCCCCAGCTTGGCAATCTTGTAATCCGCCAGATCGCGGGTCTCCTCGCCTTGGAACAGTACGGATCCGGCATGTGCCCGTACCATCCCCATGATGGTGCGAATCGTCGTCGTCTTGCCCATGCCGTTGCGGCCCAGCAGGGTCACGACCTCGCCATCGTTGATCGAGAACGACATGCCGAAGAGCACCTGGCTCTGGCCATAGGAAGCCTCAAGATCCCGTACCTCAAGCATCTGCCGCGACCTTATCCTCGCCCAGATAGGCGGCGCGAACCTCGGCATTGCCGCGTATTTCGGCAGGCGTGCCCGTTGCGATCGCGCGGCCATATACCAGTACCGTGACCCGGTCTGCAATGCTGAACACGGTATCCATGTCGTGCTCGATGAGGACCATCGAATAGCCGCCCTTGATCCCGTTCAGGAACCCGCGCATGCGTTCCGATTCTTCCTGTCCCATTCCCGCAGTCGGCTCGTCGAGCAACAGGAGTTTGGGTCCGGTCGCCAACGCCATGGCAATCTCCAGCTGGCGTTGCTCGCCGTGGGCGAGATTGCCTGCCAGCACCAGTGCACGGTCGGCGAGCCCGACATCGGCAAGTATTTTTCGTGCCGGGTCAGTCAGGACTGGATCCGTCGCGGCGTATCTCCAGAACCGGAAACTGTGCCCGGCATGGGCCTGGATCGACAGCGCGACATTCTCCAGCGCGGTAAAATCGCGAAACACGCTGGTGACCTGGAATGACCTCGCCAGGCCGACATGGGAGCGCTGCGGCGCGGACAGGTTGTTGATGACCCGGCCGTCGAAGACGATCCTGCCGGAGTCCGGTGCCATCATCCCCGACAGCTGCGCAACGAGGGTCGTCTTGCCGGCACCGTTGGGACCGATGACAGCATGGATCTCTCCCGGCTCGACGTCGAAGTAAAGGTCTTCGGTCGCCGTGACGCCGCCGAATGCCTTGTTCAGTCCCTCGACCCTGAGGATCGGTTCACTCATTCGAGATGTCCTCCCGCCCCGGCAGCAGGCCCCACAGCCCGCGCTTGGCAAAAAGAACCAGCAGGATCAGGAGCGGTCCGAAATAGAACTGCCAGTGCTCCGTGAAATCGGAAAGGTATTCCTCGACCATCAGGTAAGCGAATGCGCCGAAAAGCGGACCGAACAGCGTTCCCATGCCGCCGACCATGACCATGATCATTAACTCGCCCGACCGGAACCAGTGCATGTATTCGGGGGTGAGAAATTCCGTATAGTTGCCGAGGAGGAAGCCTGCTATGCCGCAGACCACGCCCGCGATCGTGAAGGCCGCCAGACGGTACCTGAAGGTCGGGAAGCCGATCGCCTGCATGCGCGCGTCATTGGAACTCGACCCCCGGACCACCATGCCAAACCGCGAGTTGATGATCTTCCACAGGAGGATCGTGAGCACGGTCAGCGCACCGAGAATCAGGTAGTACATGTTCCAGGATTCGCTCAGATCGAAAAATGAGAAGAACTCGCTGCGGCTGTCGATCGGCAGCCCGTCATCGCCGCCATACTCCTCGAGGCTGATGCCGAGAAAATAGAACATCTGGGCCAGAGCGAATGTGATCATGATGAAGTAGATGCCGGTCGTGCGCAGCGAGATCAGCCCCAAGAGCGCCGCGATCGCCGCGCAGCCAAACATGCAGACGAGAAGCTGAATCCAACCGTTCGTCACCTCGTAATAGGCAAGGATGCCGACCGCATAGGTTCCAAGCCCGAGATAGAGCGCGTGGCCGAAACTGATCATCGCGCCGTATCCAAGAATAAAGTCCAGACTCATCGCCGCAATGGCGAAAATCATCACGCGCGCGATCAGATCGACGTAGAAGGGCTCGTTGATCATCTCCGCAATCGGCGGCAGCAGCGCCAGGACCAGAAAGCAGATCAGCAGGAAGGAAAGCTTGAGACGACTGAGCATGGGGTCAACCGGTACGCGCAGGGAACAGCCCCTGCGGCTTGAAGAACAGGATGATTGCCATCAGGATGTAGACCAGCATCGACGCGAGAGCCGGGCCGGCTGTCTGCGCCGCTTCCGAGGACACCACCTCGAGCATGAAGACGGGCAGGATCGAGCGCCCGACGGTCTCGAAAATGCCGACGATCACCGACGCGACCAAGGCGCCCCGGATCGAGCCGATGCCGCCAATGACGATGACGACAAAAGCGAAGATCAGCATTTCCTCACCCATGCCGCTTTCCACCGAAATAAGCGGCGCCGCCATCAGGCCGGCAAGGCCCGCAAAGACGGCGCCGAGTCCGAAGACGACGGTGTAGAGGAAACGGATGTTGATGCCGAGCGCGCCCACCATCGAACGGTTGCTGGCTCCGGCGCGTATGAGCATGCCTAGCCGGGTGCGGGTAATCATCCAGTAAAGGGCCCCGGCCACGACGATGCCAACGCCAATGACAATGAGACGGTAGACCGGATAGGGGGCGTCTGGCAGGATCTCGACATTGCCGCTGAGCCAGGCCGGCAGCGTCAACGGCAGCGCCTCGACACCCCAGACCAAGCGCACGAGTTCATTAAAGAAGAGGATGAGCCCGAACGTCGCCAGCACCTGATCCATGTGGTCGCGCTCATACATGGTTCTGAGCACCACGAGTTCAATGATGATGCCGACAAGGAGCAGCACCGGCACCATCAGCACGAGTGCCACCAGCAGACTTCCCGTCCAGCCGAAGAACGTCGACGCGAAATAGGCGCCAACCATGTAGAGTGAGCCGTGGGCGAGATTCACCACGTTCATGATCCCGAGGACCAGCGTGAGGCCGGCGGAAATCAGGAACAGGAACACACCGAACTGGATCCCGTTCAGAAATTGCTCAACGACCAACAGGAAACTCATCTACGTCACCACGATTGTGTCAGGCGAAAGGGTTGGGGCTGGCGAAGGATGCGAGACAGGCAGGAAGCCTGACAGGCACGGGGAGAATCCCGGAGGATTCTCCCCGCAACGCAGTGTTGGCGCAGCAGCTTACCACTTCATCTTGCACTTCGTGTGGTGGCTGTCCTTGGCCTGCGCAAAGACCTTGCTGCGCGTGACGATGGTCGGCTTGCCGTCCGGACCGTTCACGACCTCGCGTTTCCAGTAGTCCTGGATCGGGCTGTGGTTCACGTTGTACGAGAACTTGCCGCGCGGCGACTCGATAGCGGCCGTCCGCATCGCGTTGCGGATGGCGTCGTGATTCTTGAGGTCGCCATCGGCGCCGCGAACGCCGAGATCGATCAGCAACGCGCCGTCATAGCCCTGCACCGAGAAGTTCGACGGGTGGTGCCCGTACTTCTTGATGTAGTCCTTGATGAAGCGCTGATTGGCCGGGTTCTTGGACTGGTGGTTCCAGAAATTGGTGTGATAGCTGCCAACCGCATTCTGGCCGTGGGCGGCGAGCGTGCCGAAATCCACGGTGAACACGGTATAGAGCTTGACTTCCTTGTCGAGGCCAGCCGCCTTGTACTGCTTCATGAAGGAAACGCCCATGGCACCCGGAAGAAACGCGAAGATGGCGCCGGGCTTGATCGCGCGAATCTGCGAGATTTCGGCCTGCCAGTCGCTCTGCCCGAGCTTGTAGAGGATCTTGCCCTTGGTCGGCTTCTTATACTGCCGGTTGAACCCGGCCAGCATGTCCTTGCCGGCCTGATAGTTGGCCGAAAGCTCGAACACATCCTCGATGCCCTCGTCGCGCATCAGCTTGCCCATCGCCTCCGGCATCATGTCGTTGTTCCAGCCCGAGCGGAAGAAATACGGATTGCAGTTCTTGCCGTCCATGCCGGACCAGCCCGCATTGGTGCTGATTAAGAAGGTCTCGGCCCTGAAGGCCTGCTTCCACACCGCGGCGAGTATGTTGGACCAAGTGATGCCGGCGATGAAGTGCACCCTGTCCTTCTTGATGAATTCATT
Organism: Alphaproteobacteria bacterium; assembly: GCA_964291215.2. Taxonomy (GTDB): domain Bacteria; phylum Pseudomonadota; class Alphaproteobacteria; order MPNO01; family UBA830; genus JAJEBT01. Next base: position 975,527 of record OZ219790.1, read on the forward strand.
CACGACCTGGCGCCCGACATCGGGTTTGTGCTGGTCGTCCTTCTTGACGATCTCGGGCTTCAGCCCTCCGAGCTTTCCGCCAAGATGGTCTTCGACGGCCAGCATGAACCCTTCCCATTGATACCTACCAAATATTCCTCGCCCGCCGGAGAACCCATTGATGAAACCGACCTTCACACCTTCGGCAAAGGACGGCGATGCGCCGGGCGCGACAGCGAGAACCGCTGCGGCGGCGACGCCCCAAAGAAGCTTCTTCATGATATTTGTCCCAGAAGTTTGTACGGTGTACGGGAAATCCCATGGAAACGTACTACAAGTCCGGCTACCATGCAAAATCGTTGCGTTGCCGTTCCGCACACCCGATCCTCGCAGCCGACAACGGACGCCCGGTCGATCAAAAGGAAACATGCCGGAATGAACCGCCACGTACGCACCCTCCTATCCCGGATCCTGGCCGGCCCGCCGCGGTGCCCGGTCATGTCCGCCGACTTCGGGGGTGACGACGGAGCGCGCCTGCTCGCCGACATGCGCGCCTGCCTCGACGACGAAAGCGTCGTCGGCACGACGCAGCGCGCCAACGCGCTTGCGGACCTCTATCATCGGCTCGCGCCGCCAGGGCAGGCGCGATTCGTCGCTATCGTCGGCGCGCTTGGCGATCGCTCCGGGACGGCCGGCGGCGGCCTGTCGGAACCCGGCGCCTTTGCCCGGATGGAAGAGCTCGAACTGTTCGGACGGGCATCCAGCAAGCTCGCCCTCCTCGAGAGCCTCGAGCCACCGCGACGCAGACTGCTGCAACTGTTCGCCGCGACTGCAAGGGGCCGCGAGATTCTGAATGGAATGCGCCGGTACGCCGATACCGGACTTTCCGCCGAGATCGACAGGATACTCAAGACGGGCCCATGACAGGCCGCCGGCGGCGGACGGGTCAGGTTACGGCCCGCACTGCCAGCCTCAGCGTCTCAAGAATGTCGAACATTCTCGCGACGTAGTGGGTGCGATCCCGAAACCCGCCGGCCCCGGACTCCCGGAGCGCAACATTTGCGGCCTCGACCAGCCGCCGGAGCCGCCGGTGATGAATGCCGAGCAGCCGCTGAACCGGATCGGCAACGACGCCTGCGAACGCGGCCAGGAGCGACATCGCAACCAGGAGCGCCACCGTCATCGCGAAGACCATCGAGAGTGACGCGTCGACAGGGAACGCGGCTTGCCAGACGCGGCCCATCGCCGCGCCGAGCGGGAACGCGTCGATGGCCGCTTGCCGGGCCTGCAGAGCCGCCAGCGACGGTCCGAGGGAAAAGGCCGTCGGCGTCAGTTGATGCAACAGGACAAGACCCGCCGCCGCGGAGATGCATGCGGTCGTGATCTCTGCCGCCGGAGTGCGGGCGCTAACATAGTGCGCAAGGTCGGCCGCAAGCCCCGCCCCGACCACCTCGCCCCTGTGGGTGTCGAACGTCTCGCAGAGCCTCACCGATGCGGCGGCAAGCGGGGATTCTGCAGCGCCTTCATCGCCGGATCCATCCGCTGCCGCATCGCGCTCTCCCAGCACCGCACGAACGGCACGCCCAGCATCCCCGGCACCCAACAGCTCGATGCGGACCAGACGTTCGACCTCGCGCTCGACATCGGTCCGGAATTGCGTGGGAAGACGTTCCACCGACGCCGTCAGACCAGCTGCGCCGATCCTGCCGGCAAGAAAGGTAGCGGCAGCCTTGATCAGATGCGGTACGGCAAGGAAGAGGTTCGCCGGCGCACGCAGGAGGTCGAGGCCGAGCGCCGCTCGATGGATGCGAAGAGTTCCGCGGAAGCTAAAATGCCGGTCAACGAACCCGTCGACGCGACCGTGGCAGGCCTCGACGTAACTGTCGATGAACAGGTCAAAGACGTGTTCCGCTTCGGCATCGCCGGATGCCACCGCCTCCCCGCCGCGTGTTTCGTTCATGGCCCCGAACCTGATGCAAGCGCAACGCCCAGCTGCTTCCCGCAGCCCACAACATACATCGGCCGGCCGGCGCCCGAAACCGCCGCCGCACTTGGCGCCGACACGGAATCGGCTTGCCCGCTTGCAAACCGACCCCGTGGACGCCACGCTGAGCGGAAAGGCTCAGGGAGCGGGTCCGGCGTGGTAGCAGACCCGCGAATTTCACAGGAGAATAGAAGATGCTTGACGCAGCCATCATCGGCCTCGGCTGGTGGGGAAAGATCCTGACGCAGACCCTGTTCGCGAGCAGCAAGATCCGGGTCGTGCGCCTGTTCGATGTCGACGCCGACGCCGGCCAGGCGTTCGCTGGCGATCACGGCATCAGGTTCGCCGAGAGCTTCGAGGCGATCCTCGAAGACGATGCCGTCGGCGCCGTCATTCTCGCGACGCCGCATTCGCTCCACGAGCAGCAGATCATCGCGGCAGCGCGGGCGGACAAGCACGTCTTCTGCGAGAAGCCGCTTTGCCTCGACCGCGCGTCGGCGGTCAGGGCCCTCGACGCCGTCCGCGAGGCCGGCGTCCGGATCGCGATCGGCCACGAGCGGCGCTTCGAGCCGCCGATCATGAAGGCCGCCAGTCTCATGCGCGAAGGGCGGCTCGGCGCGCCGATGCACATAGAAGGGAATTTCAGCCACGACATCTTCACGGCGCTCGACGCCGACAACTGGCGCATGAACTCGAGCGAGAGCCCGGCCGGCGGGCTTACGGCGACCCTGATCCATCTCATGGATCTCTCGATCAGCCTCTTCGGCCAGCCCGAGCAGGTCCGCGCATCGTGCGAATGCCACGGCGGCGTCGTCACCAACGGCGACACGCTCTCCGCCCATGTCCGGTTTGCCGGTGGCCGCACGGCGACGCTGAACGCGTTGACCCACACTCCGTTCTTTTCGAGATTCGCCATCTTCGGCGCCGAGGGATGGGCGGAAGTGCGCGACAAGGCCCATGTCCAGACCCCCGAGGGCTGGTTCCTCACCACTTGCTTCAAAGACGAGAATCCGTCCACCGAGGAGTTCGCCGCCACAACCCCGGTACTCTCGAACCTCGAGGCCTTTGCCGATGCCGTCGCCGGCGCAGTGCCCTATCCCAACACGCCCAAACAGATGACCATGAACGTGTCGCTCCTCGAAGCAATCGTGAAGTCGAACGCTTCCGGCAGGGTCGAGGAGGTAGAGCGTTGAGCGCCGACGCGGGGCCGCGCCGGCTCAGGCGGCGCGGCTCACGTCCGGACGGGCGTCAACGGCGTCATACCACCGCGTGACGTTCGGGCAGTCATCGGTGACGGCAAGCCGTCGCGAGGTCCCGAAGGCGATCGCGCAATAGGCGGTGATGTCGGCGAACGAGAAGCGATCGCCGACGATGAATTCGCGACCTTCGAGTTGGGTGTCCAGCTTGGAGAAGAAAAGCCCGAGCCGAAACTGGCCGCGTTCGGCGAGTTCCGGTATCTGCGGGACTTCGTTCGCGTATCCGGCCACGCCACGGCCGGCAAAGGCCTTGTGGGTGTTGCGGAAATACTCGGACACTGCCATCAGACCCTCCCATTCGGCCACGCGGTCCCACATCTCGATCTGAGCGGCTTCCTTGGCGTCGCGGCCCATGAGCGGGTTGTTCGGGTAGCAAGCCTCGAGGTACCGACAGATCGCCGGCGCTTCTGCGATCCAGTCGCCGTCATCGAGTTCCAGAAGCGGCACCCGGCGATGTGGAAACCGGTGGCAAAAATCGGGGCTGAGCCGCGACGGATTCTCCGAGTCGCCCGCGTTGACGATCTCGATGTCGATTCCCTTCTCGGCCACGAAAATCGTTGCGCGCCTGGGATTGGGGGCCATCGGCCAGTTATAGAGCTTCATCGGCGGTCTCCGCTTGTATCAGCCTGTTGAGCAGGGTTCGCGCCTGGATCACCGGCGCATCGGCATTGACGTCGATGCGCCGAGACGGCAGCGCTGCCTCCCGCGAGGCCTGCAGCGCCTCGACGATCTCGACATCCTCGGCGAATATGCGGGAAAATTCTGCCTTGCGGGCGACCGCAGCATCCTCGTCCGCGGGGGCACCGCCAACCGACCAGAAATAGTGGCAGCTGCCTGCCGTCTCCGGCGTCATGAAGTGCATCGTGTGCAGGGTCATGCCGCGGGACCGGTCACCCTTCTCCGCCCCGGTTCCCGCGAGCGCGCATCCGATGTCGAAAGCGCAGAGAGACGGCGGACTGAAGTCCCAGATCAGCCAGCGGTCGACATTGTCGCGGGTGCCGAGCGCCCGGGCAAAGGTCGGTGACGGAATGACATCCATCATCCAGCGTTCAGCCCTGACGCCCCCCGCCGTGCGCCGCACCTTGGGCGGCGTGTCGGTAATCGCGCTTGAGCCCAGCGTATCAGGATGAACGAACGGCGCGTGGGTGTTGTCGAGTTGGATGTCGATGAGCAGTTCATAGGCGCATTCGACGTGCCGGTACTGCTCGACCACGGCCCATTCCGGATTCTCGCGCCAGGTCAAGTCGGGGATCAGACCGGTATCGGCGCGGCCCGGATCTCCCATCCAGATCCAAAGCCAGCCATGACGCTCGGTCAAAGGATAGCTGTGGACGCGCGCGCCGCGCGGAACGCGGGTCTGGCCGGGTACCCGCACGCAGGTGCCGGCGGAATCAAATTCGAGACCGTGATAGCCGCATTGCAGCCGCTCCCCGGTCACCTGCCCGAGCGACAGCGGTAAGCCCCGATGGCAGCAGCGATCGGCGAGCGCGGCCACAGTTCCCCACCCATCACGGAACAGTACCACGGGTTCGCCGAGAAAGGTCCGTCCCAAGGGCGCGGCCCCGACCTCCGATGGCTGCGCCGCGATGTACCAAGTGTTACGAAGATACATGACGTGGGCTTCCCGCCGTCTTGGACCGCAGCGTCCCGGGTTTGGCGCCGCAGGAGAACGTCGGGGATTATAGCGAATAGTCCCGGCCACGATGATTCTTGGTTTTCCCGGCCCGTGGGGATTTATGGGCATCGGGCTGACGCCCGCCGGATGCTCGACGACAAGGCGGGGCCGTCATCACGGTCACCCCGCCTGCATCGGCCAGACTTGCGCGGAGTACAGCGCCATTGGCGCTGCCAACCGGATGGCGCAAGCGACCTTCAAGTGCGTGGCCTGCGGCCATGCGGACAACACTGCGGCAAACATTGAGGTCGGGGCCCGGCACAACTGCGCGGAGAGGGCGTGACCGTTGGGCTGGGGATTGGCCGAACGGGAGTACGGCCGCAGCACGCACCCGGACGACAGGATCAGGCGCCGGATCGCGCAGATGGGCGCGGCCTGGACCCGGCGTCTCGGCGAGCACCTACCGGCGATCTTCCCGGGGCACACAGAACAGGTGGCGACCTACCGGTTGCTGTCCAACGAGGCGGTGAGGATGGAGTACATACTGGATTCGCATGTCGAGCAGACGGTGGAGCGGTGCCGCGCCGAGCGGCTAGTGCTGGCCGTGCAAGACACGACCACGCTGAACTACGACGGCCTGTCGGGGACATCGGGCCTCGACGACCTCGCCGGTGGCGGCAAGGGCACCTCGGGCATCCTGGCCCATGTCGGCATGGCGGTGAACGCGGTCGGACGGCCGCTCGGGATGTTCGATGCGGACGCGGACTTCTGCCAGGCTGAGGGCAAGGACAGTGTCCGCTGGATCGCCGGTCTCGACCGGGCGCAGGAACTTGCGCGCGCCTGTCCGCATACCCGCGTCGTGACGGTCTGCGACCGGGAAGGCGACTTCCGGGAGATGAACTCGCGGGCCGAGGAGACCGGGGCGTCACTGCTGATCCGGGCGAGCCAGGGAACGCAGCGCCGGGTGGCGCTGCCTTCGGGCGACGACGCAGACCTCTGGGACCACGTGCTGGAAACGGACCCCGTCGGAAGGCGCCGGATCGTGGTTCCCGCCTGCGGCGGCCGAACCGCAGGAAGGGCCGCAAGGCGAAGCTGACGCTGCGCTGCGCGCCCGTGGACCTGCTTGCCCCGAAAGACCGGGCGGGCGAGGGGCCGATTCGCGTGATCGCGGTCTCTGCTCTCGAGGAAAACCCGCCCCGTCGCGGCGGGAAAGAAGGGCGAGCCGCTGCACTGGATGTTGCTGACCACCGAGGGGGGGGGGGGTACTGTAACTTGATGTCTGGAAATTTGTCTGAGGTTTGCGCTTTGAGGCGTTTCACTGGGGGGCTAGTAGTCCACCGGCATTGTATTGATGGTTTTTTGTGGGTAGTATTTTCGTGTCGGCGTTCGTTGGAATCTGGACAGTGCCGATATCCACACGGGCAAGATGCCGAACAGGCAGGCAGCCCCATGCGCAGGTCCGGACAACGGGCATGCCCGCAGGTCTTCGGCGCAATGACAGGAGCAGCGCATATGGCCAACTCTCGGGGCAGGAAGCTCTACCGGGTGACCCTTTCAGCGCAGGAGCGCCGGGATCTGAAGGCGATTGTCGACGGCACCGGGGCTGCCTGGCGCCGGACACAAATCCTGATGCTGAGGGGGCGCTTGTCGATGCCGACATTGCGCAAGGGCTGGGCATCGGCACGGCGACGGTCGAGCGCTTGCGCAAGCGCTGCGTCCTGGAGAAGCTGGACGCCGCCCTCAGCCGCAAGGAGCAGGTGAACCGCCGGCCAAAACGGGGGCGATGGAGGCGAAGCTGGTCTCGTCCCCGCCCGAGGGCTGTGGACGCTGAAGCTGCTCGCCGGCCGTCTGGTGGAGATCGTCGAGCGCATTTCGGAAGAGACGGTCAGGAAGACGCTAAAAAAAGAGATCAAGCCGTGGCTGAACTGGTGCATTCCACCGCACCGGAGCGCACAGTTCGTGGCGGCGGACGTGCTTGACATTTGTCAGCGGGACTTTGCCAGGGACGAGGTGCTGAGACCAGCCGGCAGCAGACGAAGGACCCCCCCCCCCCGTCCTCCGGTCAGCCGGAGGTGGTCGACTATGAATATGAGCGCAACGGCACGGCCAACCTCTTCATGGCCTTTGCGCCCAACGAGAACTGGCGCACGGTGAAAGTCACCGACCGCCGCGGGACTGGGCGCACTTCATCCGGGAGCTTGCCGACGACCATTTCCCCGACAAGAAGATCGTGCTGGACAATCTGAACACGCACAGTCACTGTATGAAGCCTTCGAGCCCGAGGAGGCGGGTACGAAAGCGGTTCGAGTTTCGCTATACGCCAAAGCATGGAAGCTGGCTCAACATGGCCGAGATCGGTGCGCTGTCGTGGCAATGCCTTCGGCGACGCATTCCCGACCGCGACACCATGCTGCGGGAGACCGTGGCGTGGGTGGAACGGCGCAATGCGGCCGATGTCACTGTCGACTGGCGTTTCACGACGAAGGATGCCCGGACGAAACTGAAGTCTCTATATCCGTCAATCCAATAATGCCAGACTACTAGTTGGGTTCTGATTGGTCGTAGTGCTCGTTGATGATGTCTGCGGCTTTTCCGTCGAGGGCGATCTGGGTGGCGACGAGTGGGTTGTAGCCGAGTGCGGCCATGGAGGTGAGGTAGCTTGAGCCCCGGCACCATGCTTTTGCGTGGAGCGGAAGCATCCGGACACCTTGACCTTTGCCATCCTGATCTTCTGTTCTCCGGCATTGTTGGTGAATCTGACGTCGGGGTCGTCTGTGAAGCGCAGGTTTTCGTGTTTCACGAGACGTTCGTGCAGGTTGTGCGCGTCGGACTTGCGTCCACGTTTTCCTTTCGGCGGCGGCGGGATGTCGGGCAGTTCCCTGGCGCCCTGATGGTGCGGTAGCGCTTGCGCCCGGCGTCGTTCAGGGTTTTGGATGCGCTCTTGTTGACCTTGTGGCAGACCTCGCGGAGCAGGCTCTTCATCAGTCGCGCGGTAGCCTCGACGACAAAGGTCAGTTCGCGCAGCAGGTGGCTGCCACACAGCTGGTGGCTACACTGGCCCATGTACGAGGCCCAGGACGTCCTTGTAGCACGGGCCGATCTCTTGCCCGCGCTTGCGGTGCGGGAACTTGCACGTCAGGGTCCCACGACATGAAACCACTTGCTGTTGATCCGAAATCATCGACATCGGGCGTTGCAGGAGGTACGCCACGGCGGCCTCCTCCCATGACGCATCGTGAAAGCATAGCTGAGGCAGGTTGCCTCGGAGAGCTTGATGCCGGAGATCGCCTGCACGAGCGCGACGGCACGGCGCAGGGACAGCATCTGGGCGACCAGCAGGTTGATGACGAGAGCCTGGATGCCGATGCCGTACTGCACGGGATGTTGTCGGGGAACCGGCCCTTGGTCCGGGCCTTGCACTTCGGACATTCCTTGATCTCGGCGCGGCGCTCGACGACCTCGAACACGATGTCGTGCGGCGCTCCCGATCGATGGGGCCGTCGATGTCGGTGCCGCAGGCGTCGCAGGCCGCGACCGTCTCCTCGACGATGATCTTGCGCAGGTTGTCGCCCATCTGCCGGTTCGGCTTCGGGCCGTTGCTCCCGGCACGCTCTTGTCCGTCTGTGACGGCGGCAGACCGGAGTTCCGGCTCGTGCGTGGTCTTCTCCAGAAGGACGACGATGATGATGTCGAGTAGGATGACGAGGACGCGGATGACGGCCTCTTCCGCCACTTTGCCGGCCGCACGCAGCGCCACGATCTTGGCCGCTTCGAACTCCTCGCGCGCCGCCCGTCGCCATCACCCGGCCTTGCGCTTCATCAGCGCGCCGCTTCCGAGATGCGTTTCCACATACAGATCATGCGGGGGCTGGAGCCCCGAAAGCAGCTGGCACAGCCCGCTCGTCGCCTTCGATCCAAAGTAGCCCACTGGCGGTCCCCGTCGTTCTCGATGACCACCACTAAACGAATCGGCCTGCAGTGTCAAATCTCCACGAAAACCCGTTCGTTGCTCTACCCCGACATCAAGCTGGAACCAGGGGGTGAGCAGTTACGTACGTTAGATTGATAGATCCCGGACCATGTCTTCCTGTCGTCATCGTCTCGTCTCCTTCAGGCGAAAGCCCATCTGCAGCGCCCGTCGACCGCCGGAGAAGGCGCACGACGGGGCGGCAGGTCACTGAAGGATGAGAGTTGGAGCCGCAGCCCCTGGAGGGCCGCGACAGGGATCGTGCCAGAGAAAGCTGATCCGCCCGCAAGGCCGTCCTGTCGCCGGCGCGGCGTGCGCGCTCTCGCGCGCTGCCCGGTAACCTGTTCATCTGGCCGCGCCCGGCGTTCCTCCGGAGAGGACGCACGGGCGGGGAAGACAGCAGTCAGGCAGGAGCGGCTCTCCCGAAGGCGACCCGGCAGACCGGCGCCGGAAGCCGGCAAATGCAAGACATGAAGAAGCGCGAGGCGCGATTCTACACCGTGTTTGAGCCGCGGAAGTCAAGTCCGGATACACCCGTCGCTACGATGGCGCAGAACCAGTAACCCGTTGCGCAGCCCCGCACAAGCCGCCCGGACGCCGATTGTCCCGACCTGTTGCATCCGTGCCACAGCCCGCAGCCGAAGGGCTCCCGCACGCCGAGCCTGCGCCGTTTCTGCCCCCTCCGGCTGGCGCTCTGTTCGGCGTTTCTCGCATAACTCTGGCTCGGCGCGTCAGCCGACGAAGTCGAAATCGGCCTCGGTCAGTTGCGACGCCTGGACCCCCTCCAGGGTGACAGTCCCCGACCACCAGGTAATGATAGCGCCGCTGTCGGTCTGCCGGATATCGAGGTCGTCGAAGCCGAGTTCCGAGTCGACCGAATAGAAGGCGATTTGGTCCCTCACGAGCCTCCCGTGATCGAAATCGAGGATCGTGTCGTCGCCACCATACGTGAATCCGAACCGGTCGCTGAGGCCCGCGCGGCCCCGGAGCGTGTCATCGCCCATGCTGTCGTCGAGTATCAAGTGGGGCTCGTATAATTCGACCGGGACGTGGGCAAAGACATCAGCCTTGCTCAGTTGCCACGTCTGAATCCCCTTCAGGGTGATGGTCCCCAAGGACCAGGTGATGACGGCGTCACTGCCGGACTGCCGGATCTCAAGGTCGTCGAAGCGGTACTCCCCATCGACCGAGCCGAGGACGATGTAGTCCGTCCCGTCCTCAAAGTCGAGGATCGTGTCGTCGCCGCCATCCTTGAATCCCCACTTGCTGGCGTAGCCCTCCGTTCCGAAAACAAAATAGTCGTTGCCCTCCCCGCCCCGGAGCGTGTCATTGCCCAGACCGCCCGAGAGCCAATCCCAGCCTTTGCCGCCTTCCAGCAGGTCGTCACCGTCACGACCTCTCAGCGTGTCGCTGCCATCGCCGCCCCAGAGCTCATCGTCACCCGAGTTGCCGCGGAGGTGGTCTTTCCCCGCGCCGCCATAGATCTTGTCATCACCTTTTCGACCGTAGAGCTTGTCGTCACCCGAGTTGCCGTAGATCGTGTCGTCGCACGCGGTGCCAAAGATCGACTCGGCGCCTGCACCGCCATGAATGGTCTCACCGCAGACCTCAGCGTCGTCGAGGGGGTTGCCGCCGTCGTTGTCATTGTCGAGGGGGTTGCCGCCGTCGTTGTCGTCGTCGAGGGGGTTGCCGCCATCGTTGTCGTCGTCGAGGGGGTTGCCGCCATCGTTGTCGTCGTCGAGGGGGTTGCCGCCATCGTTGTCGTCGTCGAGGGGGTTGCCGCCATCGTTGTCGTCGTCGCTCGTACTGGCGCCGTAAGCGGCCTTTTCGTGATCGTCGCCGCCAGAAGGCAGGATGAAGTCGTCCTCGCCGAGGGACGCCGCCGACACGCCCGACAGCCTGATCGTGTCGCCGCCGCCGCCGTAGCGAATGACGGTATCGGTGCCGTCCTGCTCGATGACCAGCGCCGCGAATCCGCCGGACTCGCCGTCGAGGCGAATCCGGTCGCCGGCTCCGAAGTCGGTGATCGTGTCGTGGCCGTCTCCCGCCACGAACACGAAGGTGTCGGCGCCCTTGCCGCCCCCCAGCGTGTCATCGCCCGCGCCGCCGCGCAGGGTGTCGGCACCCCTGGCGCCGCGCAGCGTGTCGTCGCCCGCGCCGCCGTCCAGCGTGTCGTTGCCCTTGCCGCCCCCCAGCGTATCGTCGCCAGCCCCGCCGGTCAGCGTGTCGGCGCCCAGGCCGCCATAGAGGAGGTCGTCGCCGGCCCCGCCGGTCAGCGTGTCGGCGCCCCCGTAGCCACGCAGGGTGTCGTCGCCGGCCCCGCCGGTGAGCGTGTCCGCGTCCTTGCTACCCTTCAGCACCTCGCCGCCAGAAGGCCCGCCGCTCGAGGCGTCGCCGGACGTGCCCTCCGGCGGCGCGCCCTGTGCAAGAGCGTCCTCGCCGCCGCCCTCCGGCGGGGCTGCCTCGACGGGAAGGAACCGGAAGTCGTCCGCGCCAAGGGAGGCCGCCGTCACGCCCTCCAGCTTGATCGTGTCGCCGTCGCCGTAGCGGATGACGGTATAGAAGCCCTTCTGCTCGATCACCAGATCCCCGAAACCGCCGGACACCCCGGCAATCTCGATGATGTCGCCAGCCTCGAAATCGCCGATGTAATCGGCCCCGTCGCCGACCGCGAACGCAAAGACGTCATGGCCACTGCCGCCATAGAGCGAGTCCGCGCCCCGGCCGCCGGTCAGCCTGTCGGCGCCCCGGCCGCCTTCCAGACGGTCGTTGCCCGCACCGCCATCCACCGTGTCGTCCCCGTCGCCGCCATAGAGCGTGTCGTTGTCCGTGCCGCCGTCCAGCGTGTCGTCGCCAGCACCGCCGTCCAGCACATCGTCGCCAGCACCGCCGTCCAGCGTGTCATCGTCCGAACTGCCGGGGTTCATGAGGAGAAAGTCCGCGTCGGCACCCGGGCTTGCGGTTCCGCCCGTCAGCGTGTCGTCGCCAGCGCCGCCCGTCAGGATGTCGTCTCCGAGGCCGCCTTTCAGGATGTCATTGCCGAGGCCACCCGTCAGGGTGTCGTCGTCGGCGCCGCCGGTCCGGGAAATATTCTGTGTCATCGCGCTCTCTCCTCAACATATGGGTTTCCATCGCAGGGCCATGACGGCATTGCCTCGCCGAAAGGCCGGTTCCGCCCACCAAGCCGCCCACTCGCAGAACGCATCCTACCCGGCGCATCCGGCCGTTGCAACCGAATTCGGCCCGGTGGCACGGTGATCCCGCGCTGCTAATCCGGCGACGACTGGCGAGATTTTCTCAGTTTGCGTCGCGCTGCAATCGTGCCGCCAAGGCTCGATGGGACCTTCTTGGCACGAAAATTGCGATCAAGGAGGCGATCTGTGATGAGCCGAGCCCCAACGCATTCGGATTTCGCGTCTCTGAATTAGTGCCTGCGAAAAAAACATAAAATCGCTTGATTTTTTTGTAGAATCCTGATATAGAGGGGATGAAGAATCTCGCTTTGGGGTAGGAATTGGACGATCAGACCGGAAATCCACCGGATTTTCGGAAAACTTCGCGAGAATTGCCATGCGAAACGTTCCGCAGCTGGAATTGGGCCAGGTTGCGATCGAGAAGATCGATCTCAGCAAAGACTCGCGGGATGACATGCGCGGGATTCAGCACGTGTATGCCGACCCGGCTGTTCAAGATCCTGGAGGAGGGGACCCTTCCGAGAGTGTCCCACAGGAAAGCGCGTCCCGGCGTTGTGGAAGATTCTGGTGTCCTGAAGCAGAGCTTGGGGTATGACCTTATATGACTAGGTTTTGTCCCCTTGATGATGAAATCATCCACAGCAGTTGGGGGCGGGAAAATGTGGATCTGTGGGAGAGCTATGGTTGCAGAGAGATTCCGCTCCCCTGAGCGAACACGCACAGGGGAGCGGGGATCAAACGATCTCCGCGGAGGTTGCCGTTTTGACCTTGACAGAGCCGCGACCGAGTGTGGTCGGCCAACCTCCCTTGACGTCCCTCGCTGGATGCTTGGGTTTGAACCCGTATCATCGTAAGGCGAGGAGCAAGGGACGATGGTCAAGATAGTAGCAGGGGTCAGCAAGGCCAGTCTGGACATCTGGCGCATTGTTTTGCGAACGACGCCACGGGCAGGTGGCTTCGCGGCCTCGGGGTGAGCCGGGTGGTGGGCGACAGGCCGCTATCACCGCAAGGTTCACCAGTGTCTTCATGACCGGGGCTTCGAGGTTATTCTCGTCAACCCGTTGCGGGCGCTTCGCCGAGGCGATGGGCCATCTGGCCAAAACCGACCGCGTCAACGCCAAGATCGGCTGGGCGATCTTGAGCCTGTGGCTCCGCCTTCCTCAAGAGCCTGGAGGATCTCTTGGTGCCGCGCTTGTCGACGCCAAGCAGGTGGCAGATGAGGTGGATGGCGAGACCGTCACAAGGGCCTCGGCGGCCGATCTCAATGATCGCATTGCCGGCGCGGCGATCAAAGCGGTGATCGCCGGTGATCCCGAGCAGAGGTACGCCATCCTGACCTCGATCCCCGGTCCGGTGACCGCCGCGGCCCTTCTGGATGCCCGAACTCGGCAGCGTCGGCAGCCTTGATCGGGGTGGCGCCGATGGCCAACGACCACGGTGCTCGGCACATCCGTGGCGGGCGCCGAAGGCCACGCGATCTCCTGGCCGCAACCGGCACGCTTCAACGCGAACCTGGTGCGCCTCAAGACTGCCGGCAAGGCCCACAAGGTCGCGATTGTCGCCGTGATGCGCAAGCTCTGGCGAACACCCTGCTGCGACAGCAGCGTTGCCTGAAGCACCGGTGAGTGAGCGAAGGAGACACGGCCCTCACCCCTGCCGAGAGCGCGATCGGGACTGTCTCGACAGTCTCCCTCTACGACACGACTTGGGGAGAATGTCTGCAGATCATCGTCGAGGCCGACATCGAGGAGACCGAACCGCCTTGGGACACCTGGAACCCAATTGACGACGGTCACGTGCCCGGGGACGGCAAGGTAGCCGCGTTCACGTGACCAATGGACGGCAACCCGCCGCCGGGACCACAAGCTTCATGTCGCCTCGCTCGCAGAGCAAACCCCACACCGCTTGTGGACAACCACAGAAAACATCACCGCAGACACCCGCAAAAACCTTGCCAAGAAACATGGATGCTCGATCATCTGCACGAACTGGTGAACGAGACGGTTCGCAAGTTCCTGGACCACGGCGATATCCGGGACAACACGAGGTACAGCTATCGGACGGTGCTGGAGAACGTGAGCCATCTGACGCCGGAAGTGCTGGAGAAGGTATCGCAGCTGGTGGCTGAGAGCGGCCATGCGATGGTCCGCAAGAGCAAGTCGGACGGGTCCTTTGCGGGGCCGCTGCGATTCGTTCGTGGTGCACTACCCGACGGACGTCAACCTGCTGTGGGATGCGATGCGTTGTCTGGTGCGCGGCCGTGTTCGCGGGGGTGGCGGCAGTGGCAGCATCGGAGTCGCGGGAAGCGCTTTCAGAAGGTTTCCGGCGGGCCTCTTCGGAGGATGGTACCTCGACGACAGCCGGGAGTTGGAGCGCAGGAGACGGTTTCGGCACTTGTGGAGAAGGGCGTCGGGGCCTCCAGGATTCACAAGATCCAATCGTATCTCAACCATGCCCGCCGGCAGATCGACCAAGTAGACCGCCGCCTAAGGCGAGAAGATCCCGCAGGAAGAGAGGGTGTTTTCGATCTTCGAGGAGCGCTGGTGCGTGAAGGGCAAGTGCCGGTGGCCGTGCTGGAGGACCAGCACGGCTTCCTCCTGCACCACCGGATCCTGTGGGAGGGCAGTGACGTGGACCATGCGGTGCCCATGATCCAGGAAGCACAGGCTCGCTTCCCCGATCTGCGCCTGTGCAGTTTCGATCGCGGGTTCCACAACCCCTCCAACCGGATTGCACTGGACGAGTTGCTGGACGCGCTGCCGAAGAAGGGAAAGCCTGGTCGGGCGGACCGGGAAGCTGAGACGACGTTCCGGGAGATGCGCCGACAGCATCCGGCCGTGGAGTCGGCGATCAATAATCTTGAGCAACGCGGCATGGACCGGGTCCTGTGGGGCGGACGGCTTTGCGCGGATGGTGGCGCTGTCCATGGTGGCCTTCAATGTCCACCGCCTGCTGTTGCACGGACGGGCCCGACGACGACGAAAACGCGCCGCCTGACGGCGGCGTCCCTCCACCCCACCCACCCGCCGGGAGCGGGAACGGAGCCGCTCGTCCGGCTTCTCGGCTGGAAGAGCCCTGATACCGTCGCGAATCAGCAGGAATCCCCCCGAAAACGGAGCGGGACCCGGAAGGGCGATCAAACCAGAAATTTCGCCGGAATCTCAGCTAAAACGGTCATTTCCGCGCGGGCACGAATTACCAAAATAGTATCTACTCACCCCTTGTTGGGTTCTGATTGGCCATAGTGCTCGTTGATGATGTCTGCGGCTTTTCCGTCGAAGGCGATCTGGGTGGCGACGAGTGGGTTGTAGCCGAGTGCGGCCATGGAGGTGAGGTAGCTTGAGCCCCGGCACCATGCTTTTGCGTGGAGCGGAAGCATCCGGACACCTTGACCTTTGCCATCCTGATCTTCTGTTCTCCGGCATTGTTGGTGAAGCTGACGTCGGGGTCGTCTGTGAAGCGCAGGTTTTCGTGTTTCACGAGACGTTCGTGCAGGTTGTGCGCGTCGGACTTGCGTCCACGTTTTCCTTTCGGCGGCGGCGGGATGTCGGGCAGTTCCCTGGCGCCCTGATGGTGCGGTAGCGCTTGCGCCCGGCGTCGTTCAGGGTCTTGGATGCGCTCTTGTTGACCTTGTGGCAGACCTCGCGGAGCAGGCTCTTCATCAGTCGCGCGGTAGCCTCGACGACAAAGGTCAGTTCGCGCAGCAGGTGGCTGCCGCACAGCTGGTGGCTACACTGGCCCATGTACGAGGCCCAGGACGCCCTTGTAGCACGGGCCGATCTCTTGCCCGCGCTTGCGGTGCGGGAACTTGCACGTCAGGGTCCCACGACATGGAGCCACTTGCTGTTGATCCGAAATCGTCGACATCGGGCGTTGCAGGAGGTGCGCCACGGCGGCCTCCTCCCATGACGCATCGTGAAAGCATAGCTGAGGCAGGTTGCCTCGGAGAGCTTGATGCCGGAGATCGCCTGCACGAGCGCGACGGCACGGCGCAGGGACAGCATCTGGGCGACCAGCAGGTTGATGACGAGGGCCTGGATGCCGTACTGCACGGGATGTTGTCGGGGAACCGGCCCCGGGCCTTGCACTTCGGGCATTCCTCGGCGCGGCGCTCGACGACCTCGAACACGATGTCGTGCGGCGCTCCCGATCGACGACGCCGTCGATGTCGGCGCCGCAGGCGTCGCAGGCCGCGACCGTCTCCTCGACGATGATCTTGCGCAGGTTGTCGCCCATCTGCTGGTTCGGCTTCGGGCCGTTGCTCCCGGCACGCTCTTGTCCGTCTGTGACGGCGGCAGACCGGAGTTCCGGCTCGTGCGTGGTCTTCTCCAGAAGGACGACGATGAGGATGTCGAGCAGGGTGACGAGGACGCGGATGACGGCCTCTTCCGCCACCTTGCCGGCAGCGCCGCGGTCTTGGCCGCTTCGAACTCCTCGCGCGCCGCCCGTCGCCATCACCCGGCCTTGCGCTTCATCAGCGCGCCGTCTCCCGGATGCGTTTCCACATACAGATCATGCGGAGGCTGGAGCCCCGGAAGCAGCTGGCACAGCCTGCTCGTCGCCTTCGATCCAAAGTAGCACACTGGCGGTCCTCGTCGTTTTCGATGACCACCACTAAGCGAATCGGCCTGCAATGTCAAATCTCCACGTAAACCCGTTCGTTACTCTACCCCGACATCAAGCCAGAACCAGGGGATGAGCAGTTACCCAAAATAAACCTCAGCGCAGATCGTCACCACCGCACGAACGAACGCTTACGTGATAAGCTTCAAAGCGTGGCACAATATCGCTCGAGGTGAAAAATGACCGGCTGGGATGTCATAGTCGTCGGAGGCGGATCGGCGGGCGCCGTGATCGCAAGCCGGCTGAGCGAGGATCCGGCGCGGCGCGTGCTGCTCGTCGAGGCCGGGCGCGATACCCCGCCGGGACGCGAGGGCACCGAGGTCCGCGACCCGTTCTACCGGGCGGTCTACCACAGGCGCAATACCTGGCCCGGCCTAGCCGTCCAGTGGCAGCCCCTTCCCCACAACGACCCCGATTCCGTGCCGGCGATGCCATACGACCAGGCATGCGTTCTCGGCGGCGGCTCATCGGTCAACGCCATGGTCGCGATTCGCGGGATCGAGGAGGATTTCAGGCAATGGGTCGGAATGGGGGCAGCGGGCTGGGGCTGGGACGATGTCCTTCCCTATTACCGGCGCCTCGAGACGGACACCGACTTCGGGGACCACCCGCTGCACGGCAATGACGGTCCGGTCTCGATCCGCCGCCACCACCGCGACGAGTGGCCCGGCTTCAGCGACGCGATCGCTACCGAACTTCACCGCCACGGCTTCGACCATGTACCAGACATGAACGTCGCGCCGCGCGACGGCGTGTGCTCGGTCGCCATGACCAACACGCCACATCTGCGGCAGTCGACGGCGACAACCTACCTGACCGAGGATGTGCGCGGCCGCGGCAATCTCGAGATCCGCACCGGCAGCCGCGTCGAGCGCCTGTCCTTCGATGGCCGCAACTGCTCCGGAATCGTCGTCCAATCGGACGGAACCACGGAAACCCTGGCCGCTTCCGAGACCATCGTCTGCGCCGGCGCCCTGCAATCGCCGGCGCTGCTCCTGCGCTCCGGCATCGGCCCGGCGGCAGAACTCCAGACTCTCGGACTCGATGTCGTTGCCGACCGACCCGGCGTCGGCCGCAACCTCCATGAGCATCCGACCTGCATTCTCGCCGCCCATCTCCGCTACAACGGAATGCAAAATGCCAGCCTTCGCGCGGCCGCAAACACAGCGCTCCGCCATTCGTCGGGGCTCAAAGGCTGCCCTCCCCACGATCTCTACATGGGGATTGCGAACAAGGTCAGCTGGCATCCGCTCGGGCTGCGCACCGGCGCCGCGATCGTGAGCGTCGTCAAGCCGTTTTCCCGCGGCACGGTCACTCTGAAGAGCGCGAACCCGGCCGAAAACCCGCGCGTGGCGTTCCATGTCATGGAAGATGAACGCGACCTCGCGCGCATGAAGGCGGGAATGCGTCTGTTCCACGATGTGCTCCGGAGTCCGGCGGTCCGGCGCGTGACGACCGAGCTCTTCGCCGCCACGTTTTCCGCCCGCGTGCGCACACTCAACCGTGAGACCAGAGGCAACTGGTGGAAGGCGTTCGCAGCATCGCTGCTGCTTGAGTTGCCGGGTCCCGCCCGGCGCGCGGCCCTCTACGGCCTGGTCGCCCCGGGAAGCAGGCTCGACGCCATATTCGCCAGCGATGAAACGCTCGAAGACTGGATTCGCGCCAACTGCCGCGGCTTTTTCCATCCGGTCGGCACCTGCAGGATTGGCGACGCGGGAGACGGCCTCGCTGTCGTCGATCCGGCCGGCCGCGTTTATGGCGTTGAGCGCCTGCGGGTTGCCGACGCCTCGATAATGCCCGTCATCGTAAGCGCCAACACCAACCTCACCGCGATCATGATCGGCGAGAAGATTGCCGACGCCGCACGGGCATAGAAGGCACGACGATCCCATGCTAATTCGGAGACGCGAAATCCGAATGCGTTGGGGCTCGGCTCATCACAGATCGCCTCCTTGATCGCAATTTTCGTGCCGAGAAGGCCCCATCGAGTCTTGGCGGCACGATTGCAGCGCGACGCAAACTGAGAAAATCTCGCCAGTCGTCGCCGGATTAGCAGCGTGGGATCACCGTGGCATAGCAGGGGACAGTATCATGGCACGAATCGCGTTTATCGGCCTCGGCAACATGGGCAAGCCGATGTCGGCCAATCTCGTCAAGGCCGGGCATGAGGTGCGCGGTCACGACATCGTCGAGAGCAAGATCGAGGACGCCGCCCGCAACGGCGTCCTGCCCGCCACATCGAACAGAGAAGCGGCCGAAAGCGCGGATTTCGTGTTCACGATGCTCCCCACGGGCAGGGAAGTCCGCGAAGTGCTCGTCGATGTCGACCGGATACTGGATTTAACAGGCGACCGAACGATAGTCGTCGACTCCTCGACCACCGATCTCGAGAGTACCGACTACATCCACAAAGCGGCCGTCGAACGCGGCGTCGCCCTCGTCGATTCGCCGGTATCCGGAGGCATGTCGGGCGCTGAGGCCGCCACGCTGACATTCATGGCCGGGGGAGATGCGGCGGCGGTTGACCGCGCCGAACCGCTGTTCATGGCGATGGGACGGAAACTCGTCCGAGCGGGCGGGCCGAGCGCGGGCCAGGCGGTCAAGGTGTGCAACAACATGCTGCTCGGGATCTCGATGGTCGGCGCATGCGAGGCCCTCGTGCTCGGCGAGGCGGCCGGCGTCGACCGCCAGGTCCTGTTCGACGTCATGTCCACATCGACCGGAAGCTGCTGGTCGATCAACCACAACTGCCCGATCCCGGGAGTGGTCCCAACTGCGCCGGCAAACAACAACTACCAACCGGGTTTCACGGCGCGGCTGATGCTGAAGGATCTCTCGCTGGCTCGCGAAGCGGCGCTCAAGACCGGGGCGGCTACGCCGCTCGGCGAGCATGCCCGTGCGCTTTACGAGAAATTCTGCGAGGAACGCGACAGCGAGCGGGATTTCTCGGCAATGATCGGCATGTTGCGGGACATGCGGCAGGCCTAACGACAATCCTGCAATCCCCACCGGATCCCGGTCGCGTCAGATGCTGGTGTATCTCCGGCCTGGCGCGAAGATCCGGGACCGGCTGCCCGGCCGGTTTCCCGCGCAGGCACGAAGATACCGGCCGATGCGTACGCCCCGGTGTCGCTCCCGACGCGCCGGCCGGGATCATCACGAGAGTGATGGAATACGGCGCTCGGGCAGACGCCCGATGGCAGGGAGGCAGCTGTTTTCGCTGCTTTCGTTCCAGAGCCCGGTCCGCCCATGTTTACGCTTGTTGGCATCGTCCATGGTCACGATCAGATCCCACCACTGGTCAGGAACCCACTCATCGCTAGACCCATCCTGGTGCAGCATCATTCCAACCATCGGGCGGCGGGGCCGCTTGCGTCGATGAGCTCCACGGCGGGGTGCGGGCTGAATCCGACCGCGGCTTTGCAACGTCAGACGGACCCAGTTGTAGCTCCGAGTGAAACCGTGGGGTTCCACCAGCTTTTCGTGGAAATGTTTCGGGGTGTAATCCCAGTACTGCGTGTCGAACAACCTTGGCATTTCCGTAACCGTATCGGTCGGACCACGGTTGTTGGCGAGTTTGCAAGACGGCGGTCATACAGACCTTCCGCACCGTCCGCTTCAAAGCGATCCTCCCAACGCCGGACAGTGCGTATGGATACCCCCAATATCTCCACAGCCTGCTCCTGCGTCAGCTTGCCTGCGGTACGTTTCGAATACACATCTTCGAACTTTCTGTAACACTTCTGCTTGGTTCATCGCGCCTCCTTTCGGGAGCGCGAAGATGCTGGACAGATCGCTTGTTACATCGACCGGACAGATCGCACGTTAGCGACAGGCGAAGCAGGTTGATCTTACGCTAAATTCTGTTTGATTTTTCAAGGCAGCACCTGGGTTTAGGGGGGCGAGGAGATTTTTTTACAGTTTTCGCTGGCTTTCCTGCACTGGAGTTGTCATGGTGCGGGGATGTCGGTTCACAAGCACATCGCGTCCTGTCCGATTCACGTCGCAGCTCCGGAAGGGTCTGTCCGAGCGTCCCCGGACATGGTAACGTGATCGTCGTCAATCGAGTTCCAGGTGTCCCGTCCACAAGCCGCGCGGCGTCTCCTCGATGTCGGCCTCGACGATGATCTGCAGACATTCTCCCCAAGCCGTGTCGTAGAGGGAGGCTGTCGAGACAGTTCCGATAGTGCTCCTGCACCGCACCGAGCCACCGCATCGCACCAGCGTTGCGCACGGGAACGATGGGGCTTTCGGTGGTGGAGGTGGGGGCCTTGCGGCGCGCGGCGCTGCCTCTCGGCAGGGCCGTGTCTCCTTCGCTCACTCACCGGTGCTTCAGGCAACGCTACTGTCGCAGCAAGGTGTTCGCCAGAGCTTGCGCATCACGGCGACGATTGCGACCTTGCTTGCCGGCAGTCTTGAGGCGCACCAGGTCCGCGTTGAAGCGTGCCGGTTGCGGCCAGGAGATCGCGTGGCCTTCGGCGCCCGCCACGGATGTGCCGAGCACCGTGGTCGTTGGCGCCACCCCGATCAAGGCTGCCGACGCTGCCGAGTTCGGGCATCCAGAAGGGCCGCGGCGGTCACCGGATCGAGGTCAGGATGGCGTAGCTCTGCTCGGGATCACCGGCGATCACCGCTTTGATCGCCGCACCGGCGATCATCGAGATCGGCCGCCGAGGCCCTTGTGACGGTCTCGCCATCCACCTCATCTGCCACGCGTCGACAAGCGCGCCACCAGGAGATCCTCCAGGTTCTTGAGGAAGGCGGAGCCACAGGCTCACCGTGCCGATCTTGGCGTCGACGCGGTTGGCCCATCGCCTCGGCGAAGCGCCCGCAACGGGTTGACGAGGATAACCTCGAAGCTCCGGTCATGAAGACACTGGTGAACCTTGCGGTGATAGCGGCCTGTCGCCCACCACCCGGCTCACCCCGAGGCCACCTGCCCGCCAGCTCGTGGCGTCGTTCGCAAAACAATGCGCCAGATGTCCAGACTGGCTGACCCCTGCTACTAGCTTGACCATCGCTCCTCGCCTTGTGATGATACGGGTTCAAACCCAAGCATCCAGCGAGGGACGTCAAGGGAGGTTGCCAAACTCGGACGCGGCTCTGTCAAGGTCGAAACGGCAACCTCCGCGGAGATCGTTTGATCCCCTGTGCGTGTTCGCGCAGGGGAGCGGAATCTCTCTGCAACCATGGACCGGACGCTCTCCCACAGATCCACATTTTCCCGCCCCCAACCGCTGTGGATGATTTCATCATCAAGGGGACAAAACCTTGTCATACAAGGTCGAGGTTCGCGAAGCCTGAGGAGCGTCCGCTGCGTTGATGGACGACTATCTCGGGTTTCGCCGTCTGGCGGGGCTGCGCCATGTTGCGTCCTTCAGGGGGCAGTGGTCTGGCCGGGTCCTTCAAGTGCCGCGACCGGTGGCTGGAAGCCGGAGCAGCAGTGGCTTGATCTGACAACACGCGACTGCTTGCGGCGCCGGGAACGTTTCCGAACCTTGCCTCCTTCTTTCTTGCGACGCGGCGGCTGGCCGACGACTGGGCCTGCGGCCACCAGGTGGCGGAGACGTTCTGCGATCCGGCGTGTTTTGCGGG
Organism: Alphaproteobacteria bacterium; assembly: GCA_964291215.2. Taxonomy (GTDB): domain Bacteria; phylum Pseudomonadota; class Alphaproteobacteria; order MPNO01; family UBA830; genus JAJEBT01. The sequence continues at coordinate 997,740 of OZ219790.1, forward strand.
CACAAGGCGGCGGGCTGGAGTGCCAGGGGGGGTGCCCGTGCCAACGGGCGCTGCACCGACCCCCATGGCAAGGAGATTTTCGTTGTGCGGCGCGACGGTTGCTGTCGCAGGCGCTGCGGTGGTGCCGCCTGACTCCTCGCTCCCCGGGGTTCCGAGGTGATGCGTTCGCTGCACGACGAGCTGGCGGCGATCGAGGACTTCCGCCGCGCAGGAAGCACACGGTGTGCTCACGTTCTCGCCGAGCTTGCGAACATGAAAGGCAGCTGCGCAGTTTGCGCGGTCGCTGTCCCGGGACGAGCTCGAGGCCATCGGCGGAACCCGAGGACGGGGTTGCGCGAGCCGCCCTCCAAGGCGACCCTCCACCGGGCAGTCGATCGACCCCGAGGCGCTCGAGGACATGCTCGGGCGCCGGCTCGCCCGGGCACTTGCCGCCGACGGCAAGCGCATCCGCGGCGCCAACCGCAACGGCCGCCACGAGATCGTGGCCCTCACGCCTCCGGCGCACCCTTCGCGCCGTTGAACTTCGACGACGGCGAGCCGGCGGCCACCTCATCGAGCGCGCTGATATCCGCGGCAAGGTGATCACCCGCACGACGCCGGCGACGCTGATCACCCGGCGCTGCGGCGCAGACTATGTCTTCCCGGTCAAGGGCGCCCGAAACCTTCGACGGCATCGACTGGGAGCCAGCGGTCGCTTCAAGGAGGCAAGGCCCGCCTCGAGCAGCGATCGATACGTGCCGCTCAAGGGCTTGATCAACCACCCCGGCAGATCGCCCGCATCAAGCGCTGCCGCGAACCGCTGGGAAAGAGCGCCAGCGGCGCAGCGAGCGGCAACGACTGTACATCATCACCTCGCTCGATGCGCAACACGCGTCGCCAGAGGAACTGCTGCGGCCGCGGGCCGTGGAAAACATGAACCACCGAGACTGCGTCTTCGGCGAAGACGCCTGCCTGACCCGCAAACCGCGCCAGCCTCAACAACATCGCGCTCGCGGTGATCTTCGCCAACCGACGCGAGAGCCTCGCCGAAACACGGCTGCAGCTCAACCACCGGGAAGCCGTCGCAGCCCTGAGCGCCAATGGTGTCCGGCCGATTCCCGGACGCCGCCCACATCCCGCCCACATCCCGAAAACAACCCGCCCACGCGCCGATAACGCCGCCGGCGACGACCGCGGACGGCTCCGAGGCCGGAAAACCCGGCACGCTGTGAAACCTCCGGACAGCGGAAGACAGCAAAATTGAATGCAGCGTGGGAAACACCTGCAGGCGAAAGCAGGACCATTCTGTTGTCGCGGTCGGCGGCGGACAACCGCGTCAGAGTGGCCGTTCTTGAAGTTGGTGGCACCGTCTCAAGGTCGGAACCGGCATATCGACAACGAAATCCGCTCCCGAATGGACCTCCAGATCTGCCTACAACACTCCCTCGTCGGACGAAACCGGACAAAAGAAGAGCCCTGCAGGCGAAAGCCCGGTATTTGACAAAAGAAATATCTATGTTATATCTTATAGTGATGGGTATCTACTCACCCCTAGTTGGGTTCTGATTGGTCGTAGTGCTCGTTGATGATGTCTGCGGCTTTTCCGTCGAGGGCGATCTGGGTTGCGACGTGATGATTGTAGCCGAGTGCGGCCATGGAGGTGAGGTAGCTTGAGCCCCGGCACCATGCTTTTGCGTGGAGCGGAAGCATCCGGACACCTTGACCTTTGCCATCCTGATCTTCTGTTCTCCGGCATTGTTGGTGAAGCTGACATCGGGGTCGTCTGTGAAGCGCAGGTTTTCGTGTTTCACGAGACGTTCGTGCAGGTTGTGCGCGTTTGCGTCCACGTTTTCCTTTCGTCGGGATGTCGGGCAGTTCCTTGGCGCCCTGATGGTGCGGTAGCGCTTGCGCCCGGCGTCGTTCAGGGTCTTGGATGCGCTCTTGTTGACCTTGTGGCAGACCTCGCGGAGCAGGCTCTTCATCAGTCGCGCGGTAGCCTCGACGACAAAGGTCAGTTCGCGCAGCAGGTGGCTACCGCACAGCTGGTGGCTACACTGGCCCATGTACGAGGCCCAGGACGCCCTTGTAACACGGGATGATGCCGATCTCTTGCCTCCCGGCCGCGCTTGCGGTGCGGGAACTTGCACGTCAGGGTCCCACGACATGGAGCCACTTGCTGTTGATCCGAAATCGTCGACATCGGGCGTTGCAGGAGGTGCGCCACGGCGGCCTCCTCCCATGACGCATCGTGAAAGCATAGCCGAGGCAGGTTGCCTCGGAGAGCTTGATGCCGGAGATCGCCTGCACGAGCGCGACGGCGCAGGGACAGCATTTGGGCGACCAGCAGGTTGATGACGAGGGCCTGAATGCCGATGCCGTACTGCACGGGATGTTGTCGGGGAACCGGCCCTTGGTTCGGGCCTTGCACTTCGGGCATTCCTTGATCTCGACGCGGCGCTCGACGACCTCGAACACGATGTCGTGCGGCACTCCCGATCGACGGGGCCGTCGATGTCAGCGCCGCAGGCGTCGCAGGCCGCGACCGTCTCCTCGACGATAGTCTTGCGCAGGTTGTCGCCCATCTGCCGGTTCGGCTTCGGGCCCTTGCCGTTGCTCCCGGCATGCTTCGCGCTCTCGTCCTTGTCCGTCTGTGACGACGGCAGACCGGAGTTCCGGCTCGTGCGTGGTCTTCTCCAGAAGGACGACGATGAGGATGTCGAGCAGGATGACGAAGACGCGGATCACGGCCTCTTCCGCCACCTTGCCGGCAGCGCCGCGATCCGGGTCTTGGCCGCTTCGAACTCCTCGCGCGCCGCGTTGACCGTCGCCATCACCCGGCCTCGACGGTCATGATCGTCGCAAGCATCGCTTGGCGCTCGCCCGGCGGCATCTTCCGGTACTCCGCCGCCCGGCCTTGCGCTTCATCAGCACGCCGCCTCCGAGATGCGTTTCCACATACAGATCATGCGGGGGCTGGAGCCCCGGAAGCAGCTGGCACAGCCCGCTCGTCGCCTTCGATCTAAAGTAGCCCACTGGCGATCCTCGTCGTTCTCGATTACCACCACTAAACGAATCGGCCTGCAGTGTCAAATCTCCACGAAAACCCGTTCATTACTCTACCCCGACATCAAGCCGAAACCAGAGGGTGAGCAGTTACAGTGATGGATAATGCTGTGTCCCGTCATGTTGGTGTGTCTAGGGAGGAGCGCATCCAACAGGAGAAAGACCATGGGAACCGCCATGAAGACGCTGCCGTAGAGTGTCGTGTGCTACCGCAGGTCGCCGGACTTCGGCGAAGGATCGATCCCGGAAAGCCTGCAGTCTTCGCACCGGACCAATGCTAGGACCTGGGCGCGGATCGTCATCCTGGAAGGACGGCTGCGCTACCGCATCCTGGAGCCCGACATCTCGAAAACCGAGCTCCGCCCAACGAGCCGGGATCGTCGAACCCAAGGTCGCGCATGCGGTCGAGGCCAAAGGCAAGGTCCGGTTCTTCGTCGAGTTTTATCGCTGACAGCGAGCGTTGCGACGCGGCCCGGCCAGGGGTCGGCGCTCGCGCCGGGAGAAGGATCATAAGCGCCGACATATCGAACCGGACCCGCCTCGAATGGCGCCGCCGCTACGCGGGACCATACTTTCTGAGCGAGGGCTTCCGCCCTCTGTTTCTGCTCTCCGGGCTCTGGGCAACGCTATCCGTTCCCCTCTGGCTCGGTGTCTGGACAGGCGAGATTCCCTATTCCGGCCTGTTCACTCCGGCGGCGTGGCACGTTCACGAGATGGTTTTCGGTTACGTCGGGGCCGCGCTCGCCGGGTTCGTTCTGACCGCGGTGCCGAACTGGACCGGCCGCCTGCCGGTACGCGGGATCCCGCTGGCGCTGATGGCCCTTGCCTGGATCTCCGGCCGGGCCGCCGTCTGGTGGAGCGCGGAGACCGGGCCGGTTCCCGCGGCACTGGCGGATCTTGCGTTCCTGAGCGCGCTCGCGGCACTGGTCGCCAACGAGATCGTGGCCGGCCGTAACTGGCGCAACCTGCCGGTGCTCGCCGGACTGGTCGCAATGGTCGCAGCCAACGCTCTGTTTCATGTGTCGGCGACAGGGCCAGCCGGTCTCGGAGACTCGGCCAGGCGGCTCTCCATCGCCGTTATCGCCATGCTTCTGGCCTTGATCGGTGGACGCGTCGTGCCGAGCTTCACGCGCAACTGGTTCGCGAAACACTCGGGGCCGCGCATTGCCACCCCGATGGACCGGTTCGATCGGGCGGCCCTCGCGGCGACGGCGCTCGCGCTTGCCATCTGGGCGGCGGCGGGATCGTCCGTCGTCTGCGGCGTCCTGCTGTCGATCTCGGGCACGCTGAATCTGGCGCGACTGGCACGCTGGCGAGGCTGGAACGCAGCTGCCGAACCACTCGTGACGGTGCTGCATGCCGGTTACCTGTGGCTTGCGCTCGGCCTCGGTCTGCTCGGACTGTCGATGCTATCGGACCGGATACCCGAACCGCTGGCGCTGCATGTCCTCTCGATCGGCGCCTTCGGCACCATGACACTGGCAGTCATGACCCGCACGGTGCTCGGCCATACCGGGCGGGTGCTCCGCGCCGGGCCTTCAACGGTGGCTATCTACGGCCTGGCAACGCTCGCGGTACTCGCCCGCGCAATGTTCGAGATCGTGCCGGACACGATCCTGCTCTGGGCGGCCGGCGCTAGCTGGTCGCTCGCTTTCGCACTGTTCACGGGCATCTATGCGCCGATGCTGCTGCGGCCGCGCAAGGTGTGATGTCGGCCGATCATGCCCGCCCGTTTCCGCTCGTAGGCAACCCGGCGCCCGATCAGAAGGACGCTCCGGTGCTCGGCTTCAGGTCCTGGCGCCGCACCGCCCGCTCCGGGAGGGTGGGAAGCACCGGGCCGCGAACCGCGCCGTGCGGCGGCCCGGCTCCAAAGAAGTCGTGTTCGCCCGGCATGATGTCGGCCAGCGTGTATCGGTCGAGGGTGGCAATAAAAGACGCCAGCGCCTCGTTCAAAACACTCGGCAGCCGACAAGTTCCAGTGATGACGCATCCGTTATCGGAACCGAAACACTCGACCAGCGCGAAATCCGGTTCGGTCGCGCGCGCCAAGGCACCAAGGTTTATGTCTTGCGACGGCCGCGCTAGCGCAAATCCTCCGGTTCGACCGCGTACGCCACGCAGATAGCCGGTCCGGGTCAGGCGGTTTACGATCTTCATCAGGTGGCCACGCGACAGGCCGTAGAACTCCGCCGTTTCCTCAATGGTGACGAGACGGTCGCCGGAAGCGCAAGCATACATAAGCGTGCGCAGCGCGTAGTCGAAGAAGGCAGTCAAGCGCAAGATTGTCTGCCAGTTAGGACGGGTCTGCATACCATGAAGCAACTCCATCAAGCCAACGGTCATGTTATCGGAAAATGATGCATCTGGCATTCATCTTTTCCTGTATCTACTCACCCCTAGTTGGGTTCTGATTGGTCGTAGTGCTCGTTGATGATGTCTGCGGCTTTTCCGTCGAGGGCGATCTGGGTGGCGACGTGATGATTGTAGCCGAGTGCGGCCATGGAGGTGAGGTAGCTTGAGCCCCGGCACCATGCTTTTGCGTGGAGCGGAAGCATCCGGACACCTTGACCTTTGCCATCCTGATCTTCTGTTCTCCGGCATTGTTGGTGAAGCTGACGTCGGGGTTGTCTATGAAGCGCAGGTTTTCGTGTTTCACGAGACGTTCGTGCAGGTTGTGCGCGTTTGCGATGCGTTTTCCTTTCGTCGGGATGTCAGGCAGTTCCTTGGCGCCCTGAGTGAGGGTGGTGCGGTAGCGCCCGGCCTCGTTCAGGGTCCTGGATGCGCTCTTGTTGACCTTGTGGCAGACCTCGCGGAGCAAGCTCTTCATCAGTCGCGCGGCAGCCTCGACGACGAAGGTCAGTTCGCGCAGCAGGTGGCTGCCGCACAACTGGTGGCTACACTGCCATGTACGAGGCCCAGGACGCCCTTGTAGCACGGGCCGATCTCTTGCCCGCGCTTGCGGTGCGGGAACTTGCACGTCCCGACGACATGGAGCCACGCGCCAGGTCTTCGTCGAGCGTCGCCGCGCGCTCGTCCTCCGGCGTATCGAGCACCTCGAACAGTTGCGCGAGCCATGGCCCGAGATCGGCCCCGTTCTCGCCGGTGCGCGTTTCGATGAAGTCGAGAAAGATGTCGCGCGGCTCGAACACCCCGGTGTCGTCGGCGAACATGCAGAACACTACCCGCACGAGGAAGCGTTCCAGATCGTGCCCCTGGTGCCCGGCATCGGCGAGAGCATCGTGCAGCCGCCCGACCAGCTCGGCAGCTTCGATGTTCGCCGGGTCCTGGTCCCGGAACGTCCGGCGCTGCACGCCCAGGATGAAGCCGAACGACTCGACATGCGCGGGCAGGTCCGCCAGCGGGAAGACAACGGTCTCCCGCTCGTCGAGATCATGAAGCTCGAAGGTCTGAAAGTCGCTCACCAGGATGAAGCGCGGGCGCTCGCGGTCCGGCAGCGCTTCGAAATACTCCCCGGCCTGTTCGTACGCCTTGCGGAGATCGCGCCCGGCGCTCTTCTGCTCGACGAGCAGCACGCCCGGCCAGAACAGGTCGATGAAGCCCGAACGGTTATCCAGCTTCGCGACATGCGCCTCGTAGCGGGCAACGTTACGCCGCCGCACACCGAACACATCGAAGAAGGCGTTGTAGAAGCTCTGCGTCTCGCCCTTCTCATAGGCCGCATCGCACCACTCTTCGGCGAAGGCTGCCGCCCGCGCCCGCACCTCGTTCCACGACAGGCGCATCAGTCAGACCCGACCGTACCGACGGCGGAAGCCTCGATCATGCGTGCAGCGCACCCGCACGCCGTCCGGCGGCAACCCGGTCCCGACGCGCCTGTGCAAGCTCGTAGCTCGCCTGCATCCGCATCCAGTGTTCGGCGGTTCCCCAGCCGATATCCTCCAGCGCCAGCGCCATGTAGGCCGACACCCCCGCCTTGCCGTTCAGCAAGCGCGACAGCGTTCCGCGCTCGCAGCCGAGCCGAGCCGCCGTCCCGATCACGTTCCAGCCCACATCGTCCATGCTCTTGCGGATGAGTTCGCCTAGGTGCGGCGGGTTCAGCATCGGGCCGACGCGGTCTCCTGCAATATCGTTCATGGTCACACTCCCTCCGGTCAGTGATAGTCGATCAGGTCCACGGCCTCGCCGTCCTCGAAGCAGAACACCACGCGCCAGTTGCCCGAAACGCGGACGCTCCACTGGCCTGCACGGTCGCCCTTCAGAGGATGCAGCCGGAAACCCGGCGCGTCGGCGTCGCGCGGATACGCCGCCTCTTGCAGCCGAAACAGGATGCGCTTCAGCCGTGGTGCGAGCGCGGCGGGCACCCGTGCTGGATTGTCCCGCTCGTGCAGCGCCCGCAGTCCCTTGTGCCTGATCTTCATGATTTACTATGGCGCGCCACGCTACGCGCCGCAAGCGTCCGCCGTGTCGCCGCGTTCAGCGACAATGCTGCGGAGCGGTAACGGAAGCGTCCCGGCCCGCACCACCGCCGACGGTACGGGCCGGGCGAATGACGCCGCCGATGAACGGGACTTCGCACATTGATCTGTTCCCTCGTGCTTCCTATAGTGCCGCTCGGAAGCTGCGCGGCGGTTCGGAGGACTGTCTCCGCAAGTGCGCGGCGGGCGCTGCCGCTCAAGCGCCGCCCGGGCTGTGAATGCCGATGGCACAACGGCTTGCATCGCCCGACGGGTAGAGCGGTCAGGAAGCACGATTGGAACGCCCTTCGGCGCGTCGGTTGTCACACCCGACGCAGCCGAGATGACGTCAGCCCTTGCCTGCTCCGCGCCACCTTCGAACACCTACCGCAGAGGACAGGAACATGGCTGAACCGACGGAAATCCAGGGTATCGGCGCGATGTCCTTCGAAGACGCGCTTGCCGAGCTTGAGGAAATCGTCACCGTCCTCGAAAGCGGCTCCGGCAAACTCGAGGAATCGATTGCAGCTTATGAGCGCGGCGCCCGCCTTAAGGCGCATTGCGAGGCACGGCTGAAGGCAGCGCAGCAGAGGGTCGAGAAAATCTCGCTCGGCGCCGACGGCACCGTTTCCACCGAACCCATGAACGATGGGTGACGCCACCGTTTCCGGACCGTCCCGGCGTACTCGAATTTTTTCTGCGCGGACGAACAGTCTCTGAGGGTGGGAGTTTCGTATGGCACAGTTGCAGGCTCAGTTCCATTTGTTCATCTCATGCGGCCAGTGCCGGGGGGTGATTGGGGCTGATGTTGTCGTTGGCCGGTGCGTCGTCTGCACCGAATCATGGCCGTCCACGCGCTCTCGAAGCGGTCGAGCAGGGCGCGGAAGGTGACTGTCCGCCGACGATGCGCCGGCGCATGCCGGAGCGTTTCATGCGCTGTGTGACAAGGGTCTTGTTTGCCGCCTCGACAATTCCCGAGCCGGTTGCTTCAGCGCGTGGTAGCGCATGCGGTGGCGATGCTTGCGGAAGAAGGCCGGTTCCCTGTCGATGTTGGCGCCGCGGTGTCGCGAAGGTGGCGCAGCGCCCGGATCACCCTGTCGATGCCGCGGGGGTCGTGACGCAGGATCTCGCGGTACTTCTCGAACCAGTGGGGCAGTGCTGCATGGTCGGCCGCCACGCGCAGATGCTCGCAGGCATGCCAAAAGTCGATCACCTCGGTTTCGGGCTCGAGACCCCCGAGGAAGGTCCAGTTGTCGGCGGCGGCGACGATGGCGCTGATCTCGGGACGCCTCCGCCTGATATGCGCGACCTCGCTTGCGAGCTGCGCCTTCAGCGTGCACTTTCGGCCCTCGGGCATGCGGCCAAGACAGACGGTCTTCAGGCGCTCACCGTCGTGGAAGGAGACCGTGCCACAGGCCGCCTCTCGCGCCAGCAGGCCTCGGAACGGCCGTCCTCGCCGGCCCGCAGCGCCACCATGACACCGTCCAGCGAGGCGGTGACCGCGTCCTGCGGGATGTCCTCCGCTTCCCGGATGTCGGGGCCGAGACTTTCCCGGCGCTCCTGCGCATGGTCAGGCGCTGCAAGGTGCTCACAGACGGCGTCATGGCGCCGAGCTTGCCGAAGAACGCCTCCGCTGCCGCCCATCATCATCAGCCCAAGCCGCCGGCCGTGTCAGCTAGTCGTCGACGAGGCTTTCGTCCACCGGCATCAGCGACCGGCAGCGCGCGCCGGTGCGGTAGCGCGCACGCCGAAAGGTCACCGGGCGAGGTCATCATCGTCTTCGGCGCCACACGGAACCATCTCTGCCCGTCCCGCTCGATCCGGGGCGCACCGTCGTCCCGGGCCTCGGCACCCGGGATCTCGCAGCGCGTACACGCTCTCACGCACCCGTCGCTCCGTTTCCTCAAAGGCCTCGGCAGAGCGCTGCGAACCGAGTTGCTGATGACAAACTGCGGTTATCTGCGTGACCGCCTCGACAACCCGAGGCGGCAAGCCGGAAATATCGATCGACGCGGAAGGCTGCGAAACTGACATGCGAGCGCTCCTGATGCTGTGGATTGTCACCGATATCATCTCGCATCTTGCGGTGCAGAGCGTTCCCACCTCCACCGCTCGGCCCGTGACAAAATCCTGTCCTGAAACGGGCGATCGTCACGAAAATCCGTTTTCGCCGCTGCCTTGCAACCACACAACCGTGTTAAGTCAATGACTTGCATTCGCCATATGAAAACTGCCCCCGTATCTGACGCCCGATTCGCGCCCCGTCAGCAAAAGCGCCTGCACGATGATCCAGATCCCTGCGAACGGTCCGTCGCCGCCCGCATCACGGTCTTTGAGTGAGACCGGATTGACCGTCCGGTCGACCGCCCGCAAGATGACCCACCCGAGCGACAACCATCCAGGCCCGACCAGGGTGCCCGCAGGGCATCTGCGCCGCCAGCCATGCGGGCGCCGGGAACAGCAGCCGTGAAGCGAAAGCCCGATGCTCTGCTCGTAGAGCGCGGACTGGCGCAAGATTTGCGCGAAGCCCGCGCCCTCATTTTAGCCGGACGGATCTATTCGGGCACACGCCGGGTCAACAAGCCGGGCATTGCGATCGACGGGGACGCCGAACTCGAGGTTCGGCACAACACCCATCCATGGGTATCCCGGGGCGGCGTCAAGCTCGATCACGGTCTCGCAAGATTCAGAATCGAGGTCGCCGGCGCAACCGCCCTCGACATCGGTACCTCAACCGGCGGATTTACCCATGTCCTGCTCGAACGCGGCGCGAGGCTCGTCTACGCCGTGGATGTCGGCTACGGCCAGCTGCACTGGTCGCTCCGCACCGATTCCCGGGTCGCGGTGCTCGACCGAACCAATGCCCGGTACCTGAACGGAGACCAGATTTCGGAACCGGTCGACATCGTCGTGTGCGACGCGAGCTTCATCGGCCTGACGACGGTCCTGCCGGCAGCCCTCGCCCTGACCGCGCAGGGCGCCCGGCTCTGCGCGCTGATCAAACCACAGTTCGAAGTTGACCGGGCAGATGTCGCCAAAGGTGGAATCGTCGCGGATTCGGCCCTTCACGAAGAGGTCTGCGCGCGAATCGGTTCGTGGATCTCGGCCCAGCCCGGCTGGTGCCTCCTCGGCATCGAGCAGAGCCCGGTCACGGGCAGTGCCGGCAACACCGAATTTCTCATGGGCGCGGCAAAGGACGGCTGAGCCGCCCGTCGCGGCGGCACGCTATCCGCACTGTGCGCGGTGGCGGAGCAGGTGATCAGCGAGCACGCAAGCCACCATCGCCTCGCCGACCGGCACCCCGCGAATGCCGACACAGGGATCATGCCGTCCCCGGGTGGCGATGTCCGCATCCCGACCGCGGGTCGTCACGGTGCGCCGCTGAGTGGTGATCGAACTTGTCGGCTTAACAACAAACCGGACCACAATGTCCTGGCCGGTGGAGATGCCGCCGAGAATCCCGCCGGCTTGGTTGGAAAGAAACCCGACCTCTCCGTCCTGCATCCGCATCTCGTCGGCGTTCTCCTCGCCTGTCAGCGCGGCCGCGCCGAACCCAGCACCGATCTCGACGCCCTTGACCGCGTTGATGCCCATGAGCGCGCCCGCCAGGTCACTGTCGAGCTTGCCGTAGACAGGCGCACCGAGCCCCACGGGAACACCGGAGGCAACGATCTCAATGACCGCACCGATGGAGCTTCCTTCCCTGCGCACCTCGTCAAGATAGGACTCCCACACTTTCGCGGTCCGCGAATCGGGGCACCAGAACGGGTTACGGCCGGTCTCGGCCCAACTCCAGCGCGACCGGTCGACAGCAAGCTCACCCATCTGGACCATGGCGCCGCGTATGCGAACGCGGCGCCCGAGTATCTTGCGCGCAATGCCGCCTGCGGCGACCCGACACGCGGTTTCGCGGGCAGAAGCCCGCCCGCCGCCCCGGTAGTCGCGGAGCCCGTACTTCGTCCAGTAAGTGTAGTCCGCGTGTCCGGGACGGAACAGGTCCTTGATAGCCGAGTAGTCGCGCGAACGCGCGTCCTGGTTTCGGATCATCAGGCTGACGGGCGTTCCCGTGGTCCGTCCATCGAAGACGCCAGAGAGGATCTCGACCTGATCGGGCTCGCGGCGCTGGGTAACGAAACGCGAACTTCCGGGTTTGCGGCGATCGAGCCATGTCTGGATGTCCGGCTCCGAAAGCCGCAGCCCGGGCGGCACACCGTCGACCACGCATCCGATTGCCGGGCCGTGGCTCTCGCCCCAGGTCGTCAAGCGAAAGACATGGCCGAAGCTGTTGTGGGACATGCGGCTAGACGACGGAAATGTCGGGCGCGTCGACAGCCTTCATGCCGACAACATGGTAGCCGCTGTCGACGTGATGCACCTCACCCGTCACTCCGGCCGCCAGGTCCGAGAGCAGATAGGTGGCCGCGCCGCCGACATCGTCGATCGTCGTATTGCGCTTCAAGGGCGAGTTATAGGCATTCCACTTGAGAATGTAACGGAAATCGCCGATTCCGGAAGCTGCGAGGGTCTTGATCGGGCCGGCAGAGATCGCATTCACGCGAATGCCGTCTCCGCCGAGATCGGCGGCGATATATCTGACGCTGGCTTCGAGCGCGGCCTTGGCAAGACCCATGACATTGTAGTGCGGCATCACCCGCTCGGCACCGTGATAGGTCATGGTCAGCAGGCTGCCGCCATCCGTCATCAGCGGCGCGGCGCGGTGGCAGATTGCCGTAAACGAATAGCAAGAAACGTTCATCGTCAGGCTGAAGTTCTCGAGGCTCGTATCGACGTACCGCCCCTTCAGCTCGTCCTTGTCCGCAAAGGCAATGGCATGTACGAGGAAGTCGAGCCTCCCCCAGTCCGAACGGATCCTTTGGAACACGGCGTCCATGCTCGCCGCGTCTGTCACGTCACAGGACAGCACCAGCTCCGAGCTCACGGATGCAGCCAGCGGGCGCACCCGCTTCTCGACGGCCTCTCCCTGATAGGTAAAAGCCAGAGTCGCGCCATGTTCGGCGAGCGTCCGACTGATTCCCCAGGCGATCGAACGTTCGTTCGCGACGCCCATGATCAGGCCGCGCTTGCCCTGCATCAGACCATGTGCGTCCGCCATTTCGTTCCCGATATTCCCAGAATTCGGAGTGACGACGATCGCGCACCCCCAGATTCCGGCATCCTACAGGATACGACCCAGTCGTCAAGCCGAGACGGTTGCCGGCAATGAGCGATCTGCTGCCGCAATCCGCCGTTTTTCCGTCCTGCAAAAGGCCGCCGACGCGCTTCCGATGGTGCTCCCGGACCAAATCGCGGCAAGCCCGAACCTCCCCCACCGGAGCGATCCGGCCCGACAGCCCGGTCCTGCCTATACGCAGAGAGCCCGGTGGATGCGGAGAAGTTCGGGAATGGTGGCGGGATCGCGCCGGCCGAAACCGCACTCGGTCGCGATATCGTAGGAGTCCACGAACCTATCGGCCGTCGCCATCCGGACGCGACTGCCCTCCACACCGTCCGTGTAATGCACCAGGCCGAGGATAAGCCGGGTTTCTGCCGCCAAGCCGAGATTCGCAAGCGGCGCGAAATACGCGTCGTCAGCACGGCCGCGGGGCACCGGCATGTGGATGAAATCCACCCGCCGCGGCACACGCTCGACAATAGCGTTGGCGAAAGCGACCGACGTTCCCAGATCCTCGGGCTCGATCAGATGCTTGTGGCCGGGATCGCCGTAGCACAGGTGAATGCCGAACTCGGCCTCGTCGTCGACCAGCTGCGCAAGCCGCGCGATGCGCTCTATCGCGCCCTCTACGGGATCGTCATAGGGCAACTGTACGCCGCCGTCCGCGCCGACCACCTCCAGGCAGACATCGAGCTGGAGGCTCAGCCTCTCGGCAGGAATGCCCATGCGGATCTTCTCGAGATCGCGCGCAAGGGCCGCCTCCACAGCCGGTTCCAAAAGCAGTTGTTCGTCCGCTTTGGCGTAAGAGAAGACCAGCGCCATCGGCGTCGGCACCGCGACCATGAAACGGCAGTCACCGCCGATGCTGCCTTTGCGCTGAAGCCGCGAAAACAGGGCAAACGATTCGAGTGCCACGTCGCCGTAGCCAAGTTCCCCGAGATCGATATCTTCGGGCGTAACGCCTACCGCGATCCCGAAGACCGGACGATCGACGCCGTCTCCGAATCGGGCATGATCGAGCCTGCCGACCAGTTCGAGCGCGCCGCACCGGGCGAACGTGGCGCGCTGCCAGCGAATCCAGTTGCTCCGCTCCCCGGTTTCGCCGTCCGGAATGCGCGGACACAGGTCGCCCAGACTGTCCGAAACCGTGGCAAACACGGTCTCGGCATCCGCGAGACTGACGCTTCCGACAAGATGCACCCGATGCTGCACCGGTCAGGTGTTCCGCAGCACCATCCAGTCTCAGCCGACAATCTTCCACGTACCGTCCGGCTGGCGGCAGGCCGTACCATAGGCGCTCTCGGTCTGGCCGCCGATGGTGACCGTCTGCTGGTATTCGCGGCAATATCGTCCGGCCTGATTCTTGTAGGCCGGGCGGGCCGTGATCGTGCCGCTATTCCCGCTGTCCGGATTGCTCCAAGTCGATACCTGGCCACTCTTCGATTTCTCGAGCGCAGTCTGCGTCGTCCGTCGCATCGCCATGCGGTCGATATTGTCAAGTGATTTTCCGATCTCGCTGCCGACTATCGCGCCGGCAACGGCGCCGACAGCGGTCGCCGCCAACCTGCCCTTGCCCTTGCCGACGTTCGAGCCAAGCACGCCGCCGGCCACGGTGCCGAGAATGGCGCCGCCCGTCTGTTTCGGATTCTGGCATCCTGACAGCAGCAGGCCTGACACCACGAGGCATGGAATGAGGATCCTGAACGGTTTCATGAGAGGTCGTCTCCTTCTTCGCCTGCCGGTCGAGGCGGCAGGCACAGTACCGTTGTCCGAACCCGGACCGGTCCGGCGGACCTTGCCCGGGAATGGGAATATAATTACATCAGGAAACGCAGATGTCACCCTGATTTTCATGACACAGGGGTGGTGGTGCGTACGGACAACCCTTGACTGCACGCGCGGCGATACCCGGAGCGGGAGATGACGGAGAAGCCTGTCGACAATCCCATCGACACGTTCCTCTCGTGGCTCGACGATGCCCGGCAATCGGAACCTGACGTGCACACGGCCATGACGCTCGCCACCGCCGACAGGAGCGGCCGACCGTCGGCCCGCATGGTGCTGCTCAAGGAAGCCGACGCCCGGGGTTTCGTCTTCTACACCAATGCCGAGAGCCGCAAGGGTGAGGATCTCGCCGCCAACCCCCACGCGTCGCTCGTGTTTCACTGGAAATCCCTCAAACGCCAGGTGCGCATTGACGGCACGGTCGAACAGGTGACGGATGAGGAAGCCGACACCTACTTCGCGACACGTCCGCGCGGTAGCCAGATCGCGGCCTGGGCGTCGGACCAGTCCCGTCCAATCACGTCGCGTCTTGAACTGGAACGGAGAATGGTGAGCTATACGGCGCGTTTCGGCGCCGGCGCCGTTCCGCGCCCGCCGCACTGGACCGGATACCGGGTCGTCCCTTCCCGCATCGAATTCTGGCAGAACCGCGCCTTCCGGCTGCATGAACGGACCGTCTACACGCTCGCCGACGGCGGTCGCTGGCAAGTCGAGCACCTCTTTCCTTAGCGTCGGCCGCCGCACCACGATGATCCCACGCTGCTAATTCGGCGACGACTGGCGAGATTTTTACAGTTTGCGTCGCGCTGCAATCGTGCCGCCAAGGCTCAATGGGACCTTCTCGGCACAAAAATTGCGATCAAGGAGGCGATCTGTGATAACGCGAGCCCCAACGCATTCGGATTTCGCGTCTCCGAATTAGCATGGGATCGTCGTGGCACGGACGGCGCTTGCATCGACAGTCGATCGGCACCATTCTTCGTGCAGTCCGGTCGGCGTTACGTGGACGCCTACACGCAGGAGGCCACCATGAGCTTCAAGACAATACTTGTTCCGCTGAGCGCGTCCGATGCCAGCGAGTCGGCATTGCAGACGGCGCTCCTCGTGGCGCAGCGATCACAGGCGCATATCGAGGCGATACATGTGCGGCCAGATCCCCGCGGCCTCATTCCCTATACCGGCGAGGGCATGGATGGCTCCATGATCGAGGAGATCATGGAAGCGACAGAGAGCGAAGGAACGCAACGCGCCAGCCAGACGCGCGAGATGTTCGAATCGTTCTGCAGCGAACATTCCCTGAGAATGTCGAACACGCCACGAGCAGATGCCGGACTGACGGTATCCTGGCGCGAGGACTCCGGCCGCGAAGACGAGGTGATCGCGATGCGTGGCCGCCTGTACGACCTGATCATCGTCGGTCGGCCAATGGCCGCAACGCCGCTGCCCTCGCCCATAACCCTCGAGTCCGCGCTGCATGACAGCGGCCGTCCGATCCTCGTCGCGCCGCCCGATCCGCCGGAACATGTGGGCGATCATATCGCCATTGCCTGGGAGGCCAGCCCGGAAGCGGCGCGGACGATCGCGGTTTCCATCCAGGCCCTCGCCCAGGCCTCCAAGGTCACGGTGCTTTCGGCCAATCTTTCGCCGCCGCTTCCCCTGAAGGCCGAAGAGCTGGTCGACCGTCTCAAATGGCACGGCGTGGAGGCGGAAGTGTGGCCGTTCGATTCTGCGGTTACGGAACTCGGCGCGTCATATCTCAGGGAGGCGGCCGCCACCGGCGCCGACATGCTCGTCAAGGGCGCGTACTCTCAGAGCAGGCTGCGCCAGATGGTGCTCGGCGGCCGCACCAGACATATTCTCAACCACGCGACCATTCCGGTTCTGCTGGCAAAGTAGCCGGCGGACCCGGCTCTTCCGGACGGCCCGCGCGACCGCTGGTCAGGACGCGAACTCGCCGCCGATCATCACGTAGCTCATGTCGACCTCGACATCGGACCGGTTGTCCCAGGCGTGCCAGTTGCCAAGCTGCACGACGACATCGCCGCGTCGTACCAGAACATCAGCTTCGTCGAGCACGAGATGCCGCTCGCCGCGGAGACAGAACCCGTAATCAACGGTAGGCGTCCGGTGCAGATTCCAGTGCCGCCCGCCTTCCTTCAGTTCGGATGCGCCGGTCCTGTTCATGGCGGCATGGCTTTCGCGGGCCGCCGCGGCATCGAGCGTTCTCTGTGCTGCCGGCGAGTGCACCAGCCTCCAATGCGCACCCGCCGCGGGCGGCGAGTGGCTCAGCGGCTGTCCCGCCGGACTGCCGTCCGCATCCCCGACGATGACGACGGGTGCACTGGCGAACGTCCACATCTCGAAGAAGAAGGTTCCTGGGCTCCGAGGGCGTGCGTGGACATTGGGAGCCTCGCCGTCATGGAGGACATACGAACGTCCCCGGGCATCGTTTCCAGTCACGACCCTTCGAACCGGCCTGTATTGCCTCGCCATGGTCTGCCGCTCCCCAAAGTCCCGTTCACCCTTCGATGACCGCATCGTGGTGCGACAAGATCACGATGCACGGTGCGCCCGAGCGGTTGCTCCAGGCATGGTTGGCGCCGCGAAGTACGACCGTGTCCCCGGCTTGCAGGTGAACCTCTTCGAGATCGAGGACCAGAGTGATTTCGCCTTCGATGATGTAGCAGAAATCCAGTGTCGCGGTCTTCTGCATGTAGGGATGGCGTCCCTCGTGCCTGAGCGTGGAGGCGTCCGGAGACCCCATGATGTGAAAGTAATTGCGGACATCGTCATCCGAGATGTCGCGCCGATAACCCGATTCCGGAGGAAACTCGATCACGCGGCACACCGACCCGTCCGGCGGCGGTTCGATCGAGTGCGCCAGGTCCAGTGTTTCGCGGACGCCGCGAACGCGCGCCGGCGTCGAATCGGTAACCCATATCCTGGTTGCCGCAAAACCCGGGCGCGCCGGATCGAAACGGACATCGGGCGAAGGGCCGTCAGACAGCACGACGGCGTCCCCATTCTCGTTCTCGCCGGCGACGATTCGCCGAATCGGCCTAACCACTGCTCGATACTCCCAGTCTCAGGCGTCGAAGTCCGCCCCGATCATCACATACCCCATGAGGCTCTCGTCCGACCTGTTGGCCCACGCGTGATAATTGCCGAGCTGCACGCAGAAATCCCCCCGCACCATCGCCCGCTCGTCGCCGTCGAGTACCAAGGAACGCACACCGCATGCGACGAAACCGTAATCCACAGACCTTGTCTTGTGCATCCCCGACAGGCCGGCCTGCCGCCCGCCACGATCGCCGCGCCCGGTCTCGGGATCCTCGACGGGCGCCTTGAGTGGATGGGCATGCGGATCGTCCGCCAAGTCATAGCCGGGAGGCGCGGGAAATGACTCGACGAAGCGCAGAAACGCGCCGCGTTGCAGCGGATGGAGATTGAACGGCGGTTCTCCACCGTCCCGACCGCCAGCAAGCCGGACCGGAATTTCTGGAAGGTACCACAACTCGGTCATGCCGCCCTCGGGGCGGGCCGGATCGGGCCTGACGTTCGATGCGTTGCTGTCGTATAGCACGCGGGAACGGCCGCGGGAATCGCTGCCCACGACTACCCGCCGCATTGGCTTCGGTCCGTTGGTCACGCAGATCTCCCGGTATCCGGCCCCTGCATCCTCGCCAGCGAAACAGCGCGGGGCGGCAGGGCTACTTGATCAGTTCGCGTATCCTCGCGACGACTGCAGGCGGCGTGCTGATCAGTTGCGCCACGGCCTTTTCCACCTCTTCGCCGCTGCTCGGGGTGAGCTTCAGGTTCGATTTCTCGATCTCGGCCACGAAGCCCGGATCCTTCATCGTCTTGTCGAAGGCGCGCCGCAGGATCTCGACCCGCTCCGCAGGCACTCCGGGTGGCGCAAAGATCGACCTCCCCGTAAGTGACTGCAGCATCATGTATTCGAACACCTTGCGGTCGTCATCGTTCTTCGCGAGCTCCATCATCGTGGGCACGTCGGGAATCTCGGGCGATCTCGTCACGGCGTTCTGCACCAGGACATTGAGCGGATTCCTGCCGCCCTCGAACCAGTGCGGCGTCATGGCGCGGAAGTTCTGCAGTGTCGAGAAACTTCCCTCGACTTCGCCGCGCTCGATCGCAACCGCCCTGTCCCCACCCTTGTAGCCGAGCACGATCTTGAACTTGGTGCCGAGAAGCTTGTTGGACAGCGTCAGCATCTGGTAGATGGGCGAGCTCTTGCCCGAACCGCCCATTGTCGTGACACGTTGCATCGCGTCCTGGATCGTCTTCGTCTTCGAGGTGTGCCATGTGAACAGGACCGCGATGGAACGTTCCATGTTCCCGATCCAGTTGAGCTGGGTCGCGTCGTAGCGCACGGCCTTGGGCCGAAGGTGCTGGTTGATGGCAACCGGCATCAGCGGCATGCCGACGGCGGAACCGTCCTTGGGCGCGACATTGGCCGCCCAGTTGGTCATCTTGGTGCCGCCGGCGCCGGGCATATTGACGACGATCACGTTGGGTGTTCCGGGAATGTGCTTGTCGTAGTACTTCGCAAACACGCGCCCGAAGAACGAATAGCCACCACCGGCGCCCGAGCCGACATAGAGGGTAACAGTCTTGCCCTTATAGAAATCAGCAGCCGCGGTCGGTGTGAACACGGCAAGCACGGTGATGGCGGCAAGCGCCGTCGACAGCGCGGCGAATTTCTGCCCGAGTTTCATTTTCTCCTCCCATCCCGCTTACGTGTTTCTTGAACTTTCAGCGGTCGGGGGCTTGTACGGACATCAACCGCGTACGCAATCATGCCATATTTTCCCACCGTGAGTGCAGGCTCGCGGGCACGCGGGCGGTCAGCACCTCAACCACAGTAGTGATCCCGTTTTCCACGTCTCGGATGGCGGCGGCAAGGCCAGCAGCGAGCCTGTCCGGGTGCTCGACGCGATGCGCCCTCGCGCCTAGCGCCCCGGCGAGCGGAACTATGTCGATCCCGCGATGGAATCTCGCATGCGCCAGGCGCGTGCTCGTTCCCCCATCACGGTCGACGAACCGCCGGTTGTTTTTCACGATGATTAGCACGGGGGCGTCGTTGCGGACCGACGTCTCGACATCGAGCGCCGTCTCGTTGAAAGCTTCCTCACCGATCACCGCAATGACAAGCTTGTCGGGGTACGCCTTCTTGGCGCCCATCGCCGCTCCGATCGACCAGCCCATCGCGCTCTGCACCCCGAAACCAAGAAACGACCTCGGCGTCGGGGCGACATAGTGCTGGGATGTCGTACCCCGCACTGTCCCGGCATCATGGAGAAGGATCGTCTGCGAGGGATCGACAAGTTTCGCCAGCTCACCGGTAACCCGGAACGGATTGAGCGGGATCTCGTCGGATCCGAGCAGCGGCGCCGAGACGTCAGCCCATTGTCTTTTCAGTCGCGCGATCTCGGCATGACGCCCTTCGACGCGCTCGAAGCGTTCGGGCACCAGGATTTCCTCGGCTGTCCCGATCATCTGCCGCAGGACGATGCGGGCGTCGCCAAGGATGGCGACATCCGCAAGGCGATCCCGGTTGAGTTCACCCGGATCGGAATCGACCTGGATGTGCACGGTCCCGGGGGAAGGGTCTGCCCGCGTCGCATGCTGCTTGAAGCCGCAGCCGATGGTGAGGATCACGTCAGCGGATTCGGCCATCCTGGTGGCTGGCAGCGAACTGTAGGTAGCACGCACGAACCCCCCGATCCCGAGCGCCAACTCGTGATCCTCGGGAAAGGCGCTCTTGCCGTTCAGCGTCGTGGCAACCGGCAGCGACAGCATCTCGGCAAACCGCACAAGATCAGCGGTCGCTTCCGAAAACAGCACGCCCGCGCCGACATACACGTAAGGCCGTCGCGCATCGGCTATCAGCCGCACGGCTTCACGAAGCAAGGCCGGATCACCGCCGCTGCGGCTTCGTGGCTTCGAGCAGACCGGCACGTAATCGGCGGCGGGCGCGTCCATCCGCGCCACATCCACCGGAACACCGATGGCCACGGGGCCGGAGCGTCCGGTCCTCATGTGCATGAAGGCACGCCTCAGCACCCCGACGGTCTGTTCCGGAGCGGCAAGCAGGGTCGCCCATTTCGTGACCGGGCCGAACAGGTCGACAAACGGAATCTCCTTGGTCTGCCGGCTGGCGATCTGGGTCCGTTCGTTGTGCCCGGCAAGGAAAAGAACGGGCACGGAATCTCCCCAGCTGTTCACCAGACCGCCCATCAGGTTGGCTGCCGCCGGACCCGCGTCGGAAAACGCCACCGCCGGCTCGCCGGTCGCGCGGGCATAGCCGTCGCAGATATCAAACGCAACGCGTTCCTGACGCGCATACATGAGGGAGATCTCGGAGCACTCCGAGAGTCCGTCAAGCAGGGGACCGACCGACTGGCCCGACAGCCCGGCCGCAAGCGTCACGCCTTCGGCCACGAGGCAGCGGCTGATCAGCTCGGCGACGTTCACGGCGTTGTGGCGCCTTCGCCGGAACCGGGATCCCGGGCCGGAGCATGCTTGCCGATCTCCCACCCATGCGCGGAGAGATGGCGCTCTGCCGCTCCTATGGAGGGCGCTTCGAGTTCGGTGGCAAGAGTGTCGTTGACCCGATTGTAGAACCCGAACACACCGATCACGGAGAGCAGTTCCACGATCTGATCGGCACTGAAGTGACGGCGAAGTTCGGCGAAATCTTCATCACTCACCATGTTGGGGACCTGCACTGCGCACTGGGCAACCCGCAGTGCCACGCGCTCGGCCTCCGAGAACAGCGCGCTGGTCTCATAGCTCCACAGCGCGTCCTGCCTGTCCTCGGGAATTCCCATATCGACCCCCAACCGCACGGTGTGGGCCGCGCAGTAGCTGCATCCGGCAGACATGCTGACCATCTGGGAGATCAGGTTCTTGAGTTCCGCCGAAAGCGCTCCGGGCGCCATGACCGTCGCGCGCAGATGCATGAGCGCCTTGACGATCTCGGGTTTCCTGGCGAGCGTTCGCAACAGGTTCGGGACCTCGCCGCCGCGTCTCTCGACCACAACAAAGAGGTCCTCGAATTCGGGCATATCGTCCCGCGCCAGCGGTTCAAGTCTTGGCACTTCGTCCCCCAGACAGGTGGCATCGACGGCCAGACAACTGCCAGTCTAGTGTGAATCGTACTTCGTCGGCCCGGGTGATGTAAAGCACGCGCCTTCGCAACCGCCGCGTACCGCCGCCGGGTCATCCGACACCATCGGACAGCGGCGGCCAAACTTCTCGCGGGCCTGCCCCGGCGATTCGAACGGGCCGAACCGCGAGAGCGTGCTTGTCGGACGGGTCTGACGCCGGCACCTACTGTCCAGCACCCGGGACAGAGAGTGCGAACGGGATACGAAACCTGCTGCCCGCATCACGCCCGGCGTTTGGGCACTGCAAGCGGGGCTTGCAGGCCTCCGCCGGTCAGGCGGCAATCCGGATGGCTCGCCGTTCCCAAATCTCAGTGAGCGAATTCACGAGATGGGCGATGTCGGCGTCGCTGTGAAGAGGCGTCGGCGTCAGACGCAGCCTCTCGGTTCCCCTCGGGACAGTCGGGAAGTTGATGGGTTGCACATAGATCCTATACCGTTCGATCAACTCGTCGGTGACCTGCTTGCAGACGACGGGATCACCGATCAGCAGCGGTACGATATGGGACGGCGAGTCCGTTACCGGAAGGCCGGCGTTGGCCAGCATGCACTTCAGCGTGGCCGCCCGTTCCTGATGCCGCTCGCGCTCGACGCTGCTCGACTTCAGATGCCGCACGCTGGCAAGGGCTCCGGCGGCAACAGCCGGCGGCAGCGCCGAGGTGAAGATGAAGCCCGAGGCGTAGCTCCGAACGAAGTCCACCATGGCGGCCGAGCCGGCAATGTAGCCGCCGACGACTCCGTAGGCCTTTGCGAGGGTTCCCTGGATCACGTCGAGGCGGTCCATAACGCCGTCGCGCTCGGCAATGCCGGCGCCACGCCGACCGTATAGACCCACCGCGTGAACCTCGTCCAGATAGGTCATGGCGCCGTACCTGTCGGCGAGGTCGCACACGGCGCATATCGGTGAGATACCCCCGTCCATCGAATAGATCGATTCGAATGCGACAACCTTGGGGCGGGAGGGCTCTATCGCGGCAAGTTTGCGTTCGAGGTCCTCAAGATCGTTATGGGCGAAGATGACCTTTTCCGCCCTGCTGTAACGGATTCCCGCAATCATCGACGCGTGGTTGTCGGCGTCGGACAGAAGAACGCAACCCGGCATGTGGGATCCGATAGTGGCAAGCGCCGCCTCGTTGGCGACGTAACCCGAGGTGAAGAGCAGCGCCGCTTCGGTTCCGTGAAGATCGGCGAGTTCCTCCTCCAGCATCACGTGATAGTGCGTGGTCCCCGAAATGTTGCGCGTGCCACCAGCACCGGCGCCGACGCGGTCGATCGCCTCCTTCATGGCTTCCCGAACAACGGCATTTTGCCCCATGCCGAGATAGTCGTTCGAGCACCAAACCGTAACGTCACCCGAGAGCGCCGGCGCACGACTTGTCGCGCGCGGAAACGCGCCGACCCGGCGCTCAAGATCCGCGAAGACCCGATACCTGCCCTCGCTCCGGAGGTCCGCGATGCGATCGGAGAAGAATTGTTCGTAATTCATCACACTGTTGCCTGCGATGGACCTGCCAGCAAAAACTTCCGATCGATCGCTCTCTCATTATACAACAAAATCAAGGCATCAAACCTCGGAATAAGCGACGTTCCGCCAGATGCGCCCGTAAACGGCCGGAGACCGGAAGCAGGCCCGCATGACCGTGCTGACGGCACCGATCATCTTCAGCTCTCGCACGGCGGCAGTGCCGCGGTCCGGAAAACGGGCCTTGCATCTAGGATTCAGCCGCCCGTAACGCTCATGTGGCGCGAGACGGCCGGCCGGGTACGGCGTCGG
This sequence comes from Alphaproteobacteria bacterium, assembly GCA_964291215.2. Classification (GTDB taxonomy): domain Bacteria; phylum Pseudomonadota; class Alphaproteobacteria; order MPNO01; family UBA830; genus JAJEBT01. The sequence continues at coordinate 1,021,116 of OZ219790.1, forward strand.
TCGATAGCGAAATCGTGCCCTTCGGGCTTGCGCCCGATGGCCTCATCAATCGCCTCCATGAGCAGCCCTTCCGATCCGCTTCTCAACGGCCCACGCAGATCGGCGGCGTCCTCCTGGCCCAGGCACATATAGAGCGTACCGGTGCAGGTCAAACGCACCCGGTTGCAGGCTTCACAGAAATTGTGCGTCATCGGCGTGATGAAGCCGATGCGCCCCCCGGTCTCCGCGACCCGCATGTAGCGCGCCGGACCGCCGGTCGCATGGTCGCTGTCCTCAAGCGTCCACCGTTTCCTGAGTTCGGCGCGCACCATCGACAGCGGCCAGTACTGGTCGAGACGCATCTCGCCGCCATTGCCATCGCCGAGTTCGCCGAGCGGCATGACCTCGATGAAGGTCAGGTCGAATCCCCGCTCGCCGCACCATGACACCAGGTCATGGATTTCATCGTCGTTGACGCCCCTGAGCGCAACGGCGTTGATCTTTACCGCAAGGCCGGCCGAGACGGCGCCGTCAATGCCGCGCAGGACCTGCTCCAGTCGCCCCCAGCGAGTGATATGCGCGAACTTGTCCGGATCAAGCGTGTCGAGCGAAACGTTGACGCGCCGGACACCGGCAGCGAAGAGCCCCGCCGCATGGCGGTCCAGCTGGCTGGCGTTGGTGGTAAGCGTCAACTCGTCGAGGCCGCCGCCGTCGAGGTGACGCCCCAGGCGGTTGAACAGCCACATGATGTCGCGGCGCACCAGAGGTTCGCCACCGGTAACCCTGAGCTTGCGCACTCCGCGCCTGACGAAAGCGGTGCAGAGGCTGTCGAGTTCCTCGAGGCTGAGAACATCGGCCTTGGGCAAAAACGTCATATGCTCCGACATGCAGTACACGCAGCGGAAGTCGCATCGATCGGTCACGGACACACGCAGATAGGCCACGTGCCGACCGTAGGGATCTACCAGCGGCGGTGCCGCCAATGGTCCTAGAATGGCTGTATCCATCACGTATCCTCTCCTGCCGGAGATGCAGGCCGACAAATTCCGCGCCCGAGCGGCGAATCCATGCCATGGAATATAGCGTCTGCCCGGGAAATTGAAAGGCAGCGGCCGGCGCCCGTTCGCCAGGGTCGGCGCCAGAGACCGGTCTGTAGTCACGGAAAACGCCTTCCGGCGCCGACGGCCGCGCCCCGAGCGGGCTTCGGTTCCCTTGTTCCGGCCGCTGGCAGGGTTAGAATACCGGGGTCAGAGTTCAGGCTCTCCGCAGGATACTTGCGCGGACCAGGCAAGTGCGGTCGACCGGACCGAGTCATCGCAAAGCAACCGGTGCGGGACGCTCTCGGCCGAGGAGGAAGCGCATGGGCGAGTCCGACTACATCATCGCTCCCCGGCCGCGCGACCCGAGGTTGACCGAGCGGGTCTCCGGCACCGACCATACGGGCAGTCCCGTTGAGACATCGGTAACCGTCGAACGTCCGCTCACGCTGTTTCTCAACAGCCGCGAGATCGTCACGCTGATGACGATCGGCGACTATCCCGAATGCCTCGCAGTCGGTTATCTCCTCAATCAGAACATGCTGCACGGAGACGACGCGATAACCGAAATCGATCTCGACGAGGAGACGGAGGCGGTCGTCGTCCGCACGCGCGAGGAGACGGATTTCGAAGCCAAGCTGGCCAAGCAGACCCGCACGTCGGGCTGTGCGCTCGGCACCGTCTTCGGAGACATCATGGAGACCTTCGAGGATGTCGTGCTGGACCCTGCCGCCGTGATTCATACCTCCTGGCTCTACGCGCTGACCGCCCGGATCAACACCACTCCGAGTCTCTATCTCGAAGCGGGCGCCATTCACGGGTGCGTGTTGTGCGAACGCGACCGGCCGCTGATCTACATGGAGGATGTGGGCCGGCACAATGCCGTCGACAAGATCGCCGGCTACATGTATCTCAACGGCCTTGATGCCGCGGGCAAGATCTTCTACACTACGGGGCGCCTCACCAGCGAAATGGTGATCAAGACGGTGCAAATGCAGATCCCGGTGCTGATTTCGCGCTCCGGGTTCACCGCATGGGGCGTGACGCTGGCCCGCCAGGCCAACTTGACGCTGATCGGCCGCGCCCGCGGCCGGCGCTTTGTCGCCCTGGCCGGCGCGGGACGCATCCTTCACGATGCCGACCCCGAAACCGTCGGCGAAGAATCTCGCGCGGTCGGGCGCAAGGCCGCCCCGGACTGACAGGTGGTTGCCTCGGCGGCGCCCGACAATACGATATGCGGCCTGCTTCTTGCCGGCGGACGGTCCCGCCGCATGGAGGGACGCGACAAGGCGCTGCTCACGATTGCGGGGAAAACCCTTCTTCGCCATGTCATCGAGACGGTCGAGCCCCAGGTCGGATCCCTGGTGCTCAACACCAACGGCGACCCGAAGCAATACGCCAAGTTCGGCATACCGATCGCCGGCGATGTCGTGGAGGGCTTCGCTGGTCCACTGGCTGGCGTGCTGACCGGACTGGAATGGGCACGCGACAACGTTCCGGGTTGCCGCTGGGTAGCGAGCTTCGCTTGCGACGCACCGCTGATCCCGGCCGATCTCGTCTCCTGCCTCCTTGCAGCCACCGACGATGAAGGCGCCGACATGGCCTGTGCGCGTTCGACCGGACGCGACCACCCGGTCTTCGGTTTGTGGCCGATTCGACTCGCGGGCGAACTACGTCACGCCGTTGTCGAAGAGGGTCTGCGCAAGGTCGACTCTTGGACTGGCCGCTACCGGCTGGCCCGGGCAGAGTTCGCGACCTCGCCGGTGGACCCGTTCTTCAACATAAACCGGCCGGAAGACCTGTTGGCAGCGGAAGACCTGATGACCTGACCGCGCTTCCACATGTTGGACGGCCGGCATCCCGACTTCGGAAAACGGCTCTCCGGGCAGCGTCGCGGCGGCCGCCGTCAGGCAATCTGACCGCCGGCGGCCCCGGCCAGCAGCAGCCAGCCGAACAGGCGGTTGGACCTAAACTTGGCGAGGCAGTCCCGGGGATCATCGAGATCCACGTCCGCGACCTGCCACACGAGTTGCGCGAAGGCACAGCCGAGTCCGACCCAGAACGGCCATCCGAGCCCAGCCAGCGTTCCGGCCGCACCGAACAGCACGATGGCGCAGCCATAGAAGAACAGCAGCCACGGTTTCGATGCCAGCACGCCGAGTGCACGCGCGGATGATCGAACACCGGCTGCAGGATCGTCGGGCCGGTCCTGGTGGGCGTAGATGGTGTCGTAACCAAGAGTCCAGAAGATGCCACCAGCGTAGAGCAGAAAGGCCGGAGCACCGAGGCCGGCCTCGACGGCAGCCCAGCCCAGCAGCGCACCCCAGTTGAAGGCGAGGCCGAGAACGAATTGCGGCCAGAAGGTCACGCGCTTGGCCAGCGGATAGAGACCGACCAGGGTAAGGGAGGCGATCCCCGTCCAGATGGCGTAGTTGTTGAAACTCAGAAGAATCGCCGCGCTGAGGCCGAGTTGAACCACAAACCAGAGGAACGCACCGGTCATCGTCACCTCGCCAGCCGGCAGCGGCCGGTCGCGGGTGCGCGCGACCCTGGCGTCGAAGTTTCGGTCCAGAATGTCGTTCCAGGTGCAGCCGGCGCCACGCATAAGCACCGCCCCGAGTCCGAACAGGACGAAGAGGTGCCCTGCCGCCGGTTCCACCGACGCCAGCGCAATGCTCCACCAGCACGGAAACAGCAGCAGCCACGAACCGATCGGGCGGTCGAGACGCGAAAGCCTGGCATAGGGCTGCAAGCCGGAGGGCAGCAGACGGTCGACCCAGCCGCCGCGCGGGATATCGCTGAGCCCGTTCGGAGAATGACGGTCTCGTGCCCGTTTCATCCCCCAGTGGTAGCGCTTCGGGCGGCATTGAACAAATCCCGGCAAGTTTCCGCCGGTGCGATCACAGCACTGCACCGGACGGTCGGCGGCGTCGCGTTCCGCCGCAAGCCAGGACCGGGCGGCAATCCGGGTGGAAATCACCTATCAATACTTGACGATTCCGCAAAATTCTCTTTTGTTACGCCGTCGATTGCGACTGACAGGCTCCGGGGAGCAACCTTGTCCGGCGCGTGGTATCGGACCGAGCAAGTCGCGAAAGCTGCGTGGCCTCCAGTCCGTAGCCGAAGCATGTCTCGCCCGAACGCCCGACCGGAACAACAGACGGAACACGACGCATGGCTGGACCGCCCGGAGGGAACTCCGAACCGATCACGGATTTCCGACAACTCGTCGAACATCTCGAATCGGGATGCAAACCGCGCGAATCGTGGCGCATCGGCACCGAACACGAGAAATTCGTTTTCAAGCTCGATACCCGTGAACCGGTGCCTTATGACGGGCCCTTCGGCATCGGCGCGTTTCTCGACGGCATGACTCGATTCGGCTGGCAACCGGTTCTCGAGAAGGACCGCACCATCGCGCTGGCGATGGAGGGGTGCACGATTTCGCTTGAACCGGGAGGCCAGTTGGAACTTTCCGGTGCGCCGCTCGGCAATCTGCACGAGACCTGCGACGAGGTGCACACCCATCTGGCACAGGTCAAGGAGGTCGCGGGCGAGCTTGGGGTGGGGCTGATGGGCCTCGGCTTCCTGCCCGAGGCCCGCCGCGAGGACGTGTCGTGGATGCCCAAGGGGCGCTACGGCATCATGCGCGCCTACATGCCCAAGAAGGGCAATCTCGGAATCGACATGATGATTCGCTCCTGCACCGTGCAGGTGAATCTCGACTTCGGGTCCGAGGCCGACATGGTCGAGAAGTTCCGCGTCTCGCTGGCTCTGCAACCGGTAGCAACGGCTTTGTTCGCCAATTCTCCCTTCGTCGAGGGCGCTGCCGTCGGTTGGCAGTCGTGGCGGAGCCACCTCTGGGAAGATACCGATCCCGACCGGTGCGGCATCCTTCCCTTCGTGTTCGAGGACGGCATGGGCTTCGAGCGCTATGCCGACTACGCGCTCGATGTCCCGATGTACTTCGTCTACCGCGACGGGAACTACATCGACGTTGCCGGACAGTCGTTCCGCGATTTCCTCCGGGGCCAGCTACCCGGCCTCGAAGGCGAGCTGCCGACCATGGGTGACTGGATCGACCACCTGACGACGATATTCCCCGAGGTGCGGCTCAAGACGTTTCTCGAAATGCGCGGCGCAGACGGCGGGGCTTGGCGCCGGCTGTGCGCTCTGCCGGCGTTGTGGACCGGACTGCTCTACGACGCCGAAGCCCAGAGCGCAGCGGCCGGTCTCGTGCACGACTGGAGCATCGAGGACATCGCCCGTCTGCGTCATGACGCCGCCCGCACGGGGTTGCACTGCACGTTCCGCGGACGGCCGCTGAAGGAACTCGCTGGCGAAGTCCTCACGATCGCGGAAAGCGGGCTGCGGCGCCGCGCGATACCGGGCGTTGTCGATCCCGACGAAAGCGGCTTCCTCGCGACGCTTCACGAGATTATCGCCAGCGGCATGAGCCCGAGCGACGAAATGCTGGCCCGGTTCGAAGACGAATGGAACCGGGACGCCGGCCGCGCCTATTCCGACTACGCGTATTGAAGTCCCCGCCCCGGCCCGGATTTCCTCAAGCCGCGGTGCCGCCGACGGTGAGGTTTTCGACAAGCAGCGTCGGCTGTCCGACCCCGACGGGCACCCCCTGCCCTTCCTTGCCGCAGGTACCTACCCCCGGATCGAGACTCAGATCGTTGCCCACCATCCTGACGCGGGTCAGCACGTCGGGGCCGTTGCCAATCAGGGTCGCGCCCTTGACCGGCGCCCCGACCTTGCCGTCCTCGATGAGATAGGCCTCAGATGCGGAGAACACGAACTTGCCGGACGTGATGTCGACCTGACCGCCCCCGAAATTCACCGCATAGAGGCCTTTGCCGACTGCACCCAGAATCTCTCCGGAGTCCCGCTCTCCATTGAGCATGTAGGTGTTCGTCATGCGCGGCATGGGAACATGCGCGAAGCCCTGCCGGCGTCCGTTGCCGGTCGACCCGGTTCTCATGAGGCGGCCGTTCATGCGATCTTGCATGTAGCCGGTCAGTATGCCGTCCTCGATGAGTACGGTCTTTGAGCTCGGCGTCCCTTCGTCATCGATCGACAGTGATCCGCGACGGTCGTTGATCGTTCCGTCATCGACGACCGTAACCCCCTTCGTGGCGACCCGCTCGCCCATCAGCCCCGCGAACGCGCTGGTCTTCTTGCGGTTGAAATCGCCTTCGAGCCCGTGACCGATCGCCTCGTGCAGCAGGATACCGGGCCAGCCTGGGCCGAGCACCACATCCATCTCGCCGGCCGGCGCAGGAACCGCCTCGAGATTGGCCAGCGCCTGGCGCAGGGCCTCGTCGATCTGAGCTTGCCAGGCATCGGGACTGACATAGGCGGCGTAACCGGTGCGTCCGCCGACGCCATGACTCCCGGACTCGATTCGGTCGCCGTCGGCGCAGACGACGGTCACGTTGACCCGTACCAGCGGACGGACATCGTCGCGAGATTCGCCGCCGGCACGCATGACGCGTACCACCTGGCGCTCACCGGAGATCGAGGCGGAGAACTGCGTGACGCGGGCATCAAGGCTTCGGGCGTAGCTGTCCATGTTCTGAAGCAGGGCCACTTTTTCCGCGAATTTCATTTCGAGCGCCGGATTGACGTCTCCGTAGAGCCTCCGGTTGGTCCTCCGCGGCCCGACATCGACACTTCCGGCATGGCCCGACCGCACAGCGCGAACGGTCTCCGCCGCCCGCGAAATCGCCTCTTCGGAGAGCTCCGAGGCATGGGCGTAGCCGGTAGCTTCACCGGATACCCCTCGCAGCCCGAATCCCTGCTCGGTGTTGAACGAGGCGCTGGCCAGACGGCCATCATCGAACACCAGGCTCTCCGATTGGCAATGTTCAAGGAACAGTTCGCCGTCGTCGGCCCGGTCGAGCGCATCGGAGACGATGGCTCCGACCCGACCGGAGTCCATGCCAGCCCGTTCGAAGAACAGTTCGTCGGCGTCAAGGATTTCGCTCATGGCCTACCCCTGCATCAGGTTCGTGGTCCGCTCATTCGACACTACTCCAGAGTACACGATTGTCCCAGTCAAGACATCGCGGCGCGCAGGACCGATCAGCGCTTGTCAGCGGCCAAGCCTCACCGACATGCGGCCCGACCGGATAAACGGCCGGCACGATCGAAATTTGTCTTCGCAGGCGCCGTCTCTCGGTGTGGACAGCCCAGCAGTTACCGAGGCCGCCGTATCGACCACCGGCCGCGCCGCCTAGGGTTTCATGAAGGCAGACATATCTCGGGTCGTGATCACAGAATCGACATAGCTGAAGGTGCCGTCCTGCAACACTTCCGACGCAGCCGCAATCATGCCGTCCATCGCAGCCCGGTAGAGCGATCCGGCCAGACTGACGCGGCGCACCCCCGCAGCCGCCAGGTCTGCCAACAGAAAGGACCTCCCCGGAATGCCGGCCATGAAATTCACGGGTTTCGACACTGCCGCACAGACGGCGCTGACAGCGCCCAGGTCCGGCAACCCGGGTGCCATCAATACATCGGCTCCGGCTTCCTCATAAGCCTTCAGGCGCGCAATCACGCTATCCAGATCCGGGTGGCCATGAAGAAAAAGCTCGCTCCTCGCCGTCAGGACAAAGTCGAAGCCAGTCGACCTCGCGGCAGCGACGGCCGCGCTGATCCTCGCCGCCGCACTGTCGAGGTCATATATCGGATCTCCAGATTCGCCAGTCGAATCCTCGATCGAACAGCCCACAAGCCCATGTTCGGCAGCAAGCCGCACGGTTTCGGCAACCACCGAAGGCTTGTGCCCGAACCCGTTTTCAAGATCGCCGGAAACAGGAAGGTCAACTGCGTCAGCGACGGCTTGCGCATGTCGAAGCGCGTCATGCCTGGTCACGCTTCCGTCCCGGCGTCCCATCGTGCCCGCGAATCCGCTGCTTGAGGTCGCAAGGGCGGGACATCCGAGCCCGGCGAGGACGCACGCCGAACCCGCGTCGAAGGGATTGGCCATAACGAATGGCCCAACGCCCTCATGCAGTGCACGAAATCGCTCGGCCTTGTCGGCTTGACTTGGGCGAGTATCCACCTCCGGGGTTGCGCTTTCCGGTATCAAGGTCATGTCCTCACAGGAATCATCGAGTTGTTGACGGCTGTCTGCCATCCGTTGCCGCGCCCGATCAGCAGAGCGCAACACGAGAAGACCGAGGCTAGGGCAGAACCGGAATTAGTCAAGCAAGAGAAACGGCTAATCGGGCCTTCCACCCCGGCCGTGCGGGACAGGGCCGTGTAGGTGGTTCCGGCACGGACAGGACCGAGGTTTCTCTTCACCGCAACAGCAGGCGCCGGCACCGCAGGCGGACCGCTCAGTTCACGTTGACGGCCTCACCGAGGACAGGTCCGATTTCGAGGTGGACGACAAGATCGGCGATGTCATCGAGTCCGGTCGGATCCCGGTTGATGATGACGAGTTTCGCGCCGCTCTTCTTTGCCATTGCCGGAAAACCGGCGGCAGGATAAACGACAAGCGACGAGCCGGCGACAATGAACAGATCGCAGGCGAGGGTTTCGACGCGCGCGCGCTCCATCTCGCGTTCGGGCATCATCTGACCGAACGAGATCGTCGCCGCCTTGACGAGACCGCCACAATCGACGCACTCGGGAGCGGCGCCGTCGGCCTGGAAGGCCGCCTTGATGGGTGCCAGCTCGTAGCGGGTGCCGCAGGTCAGGCAGGTAGCGTACGTGCCATTGCCGTGGAGCTCGATCATCCGCTCATCGGGCACGCCGGAAGCCTGGTGAAGACCGTCGATGTTCTGCGTGATCACAGCTGTCACCTTGCCGGTGCGCACCAGTTTGGCCACTGCCCGGTGGCCCCGGTTCGGCTCGGCGCCGTCAATATCGCGATCGACATCGAACTTGCGCCGCCATGCCTCGCGGCGAGCATCTTCCGAATGGACGAACTCCTCGAAATAGATCGGGGCGGTCTTCGACCATATTCCGTTCGGACTGCGGAAATCCGGAATGCCGGACTCTGTCGATATACCGGCTCCGGTAAAGACCACGGCGCGTTCGGCGACCGCTATCATCTCCCTCAGCGCAGGAATCTCATTGTTCATACTGGTGGGCCGCGACTGCGGAATGGCCGTGGTCCGCCCAGACCCCGACCACCTCGGCGCTGTCGGGAACATGGCCGAAGATCAGGTCAACGGACGTGATCGTAGCCTTATGCAGGGCCGCGTTGGCGCTTCCGACGCAGTCGGGCGGCATCACGATGTAATAGCCATGGAAGAATCCTGCACGCAGCGTGGACTCGACACAGACATTGGTCGCAACCCCGGTCATTACCAGTGTGCGAATCCCGCGCGCCTGCAGGAGATCATGCAGCCCGGTTTCGTGAAAGGCCGAATAGCAGTGCTTCTCGATCACCGACTCATCGTCACGTGGCGCAACCCCGTAGAACTCGGCGCCCCAGGAACCCGATGCGCAGCAGACGGCACCCTTGCCCTTTTCCAGCATCTTCGAGAGCATCGGCACCGGCAGCTTGTCATGATCATAGATGGCCTTGATCCATACCACTGCAACGCCCGCGCGCCGCGCGTCACCGAGAAGTCCGTCAAGGCGCCGGGCGAGGTCACGATTGGGGCTCATGTCCGCATTCTGGGTGTTATCGATGTAGCCGCCTTCCGCGCAGAAATCGTTCTGCATGTCGACAACGATGACCGCCGTGTGCGCGGGATCGAGAATGTCCTTGATCCCGCTCAGAAGCCTGTCAACCATGACCGACCTGCCTTTCCATGTCCCAGTAGACGCAGCCCATGCCGCAACGGAGTTCGACGGCAGGCTCGTAACACATCGTGCGGGCCGGCCGGCCTTCCGCAGCTCCCATGGCTCCGATCCATGCCAGCAGTTCGCTGGTTCCGCCGTCTCCGGCCGCCAGCATTTTATCCATCGTGCATTCGCGCAGGACCGTCTCCGGATCTCCCTGCTCCATCAGCGCCAGAAACCAGCGGTCGAAGTCTTCGTTGACGTCGAAATACTTGGGCCCGCCGGGATCATGCGAGAGCCCGCCGGTAGCCATGAAGGCAACCCTGAGCCCGGGCGGCAAGTCCGAACCAACGATCTCGCGCACGGCGCAGCCGACCTCGTAACTTGTGTGCGTAGACGGCACGGGCGGCACGACGCAGTTCATGTTGATCGGAACCAAGGGAATGTCGTGGTCCGGAGTAAGGTAAAAGAGCGGCACCGACCAGTTGTCGTCGAACAGCAACTGTGCCGCAGAGACGGTATCGAACCCACGTGTCGACAGCCCGTCGAAGATTGCTCCGGCAACGCCGCTGTCTCCCGCTACCACATAAGGCGGCACATTGACCCAGTCCTGAAACCATTCCGCCGGACCGTTCCAGGACCCAGAGGTGCCGACGCAAAAATCATGGGTGTCATGCGGCGGCATGTTGAGAAGATGATCGTTGGCAAGGCCGACGATCACGTCGGGCCGTGTCGCACGCAGGATATCGCCAAGCCGCGAGAAGCCGTCGGTGAGCCTTTTCTGCTGGTGTTCGGGTGCCTGATCCAGCCAGCCTGTCAGACCCGGCGCATGGCTCAAGGCGACCACGGAAACAAGTTCGGCCATCAGCGCAACTTTCCCCGGCCTTCGACAACGCTTCGGCCATAAGCCTGTGCCGCTGTCGAACGGTTGTGATTGTATCCCGTACCATGAAACAATCTCGAAACCTGCGGCAAAAAGTAGGGATGGACTCCAAGCTCCGCAAGACTCTTGAGATCGATGTGCCTGAACGCTTCGCGCTCCACCTCCGAGAGGCCGTATTGTTCCATAACCGCCTCCAGATCATCGGCAAAAGCGGCGAATTTTTTCTGATCTCGGCGTACCTCGAAGATCATCCGGTTTGCCGGCAGATCCCTTCTCGTATCCGCTATACCCATCAGCGATCCTCCCTCTGTGACAACAGGCGAATGATCCCGCACCGGAAGAAACAGGTCAAGCGGCCACGTACTGCGCGGTTCCTGCTTCGGAGTCGCTAAAGCGCGGTCACGAATGTGCCGAGGGTTGCGGATCTCGGGCCGGCTGCCGGCGAAGAAAATTGTCGGGGCAGGCCATGGAATTTTCGATAGGACGGCTGGCCCCACGCAAGCTCTTTCCCGAATCTCCCAAATTGCATGGCTGCAGTCTCCTCAAGCCATGTGCTGCAAAACAACGTTGAAAGCAAGGAAAATATGACGGGTATCAGTAACTGCTCACGCCCCTGGTTCCAGCTTGATATCGGGGTAGAGCAACGAACGGGTTTTCGTGAAGATTTGACACTGTGGACGGATTCTGCTAGATTTGTCGCCAAAATAATAGTTTATTCATTTGGTGTGGATCTGCTATCGATGATGTCATGGATGCTATGGTCGATACGCTGCGATCCAAATTCAGATGTCCTGACCTCGTAAGTTGACTTGATCCGTCTGGCTCCCCTTTTTTCCAACGCAATCAACGATTTTCCCGGTTTTTTGCTTGACAACGTAGCCGCGTGATGGTACGATATACCATGATGCCTAGAATTGGATGGCCCCGGCCATGAACACGCTCGCGATGCACTCTCCTGAAGCCGTCCAGATCGGAACCTCAAAGGGACCTGCAGACGGCGTGAGCCGCACGACCGTGCAGCGGGCGGTGAAGAAGCTCCGGAACCGGCCTCCGCATGATCTATGAACTGCCAGACAACGCACGCAAACTCGGCCCAGAAGCATCACCCTGATTGGAAGAAATCAAAGCCGAGGTCAGGACGTCTGAAATTTGTGGTGTTGCGTCCGGCTCCGGACGAACGTGCGCGGCGCCTGTGGGCGGCGACGGAGGCCCGTGCCATCGGGCGCCGAGGCATTGCGCGAGTGGTCGAGGCGACGGGGATGTCGCGCGGCACCGTTCGCGCCGGGCTGAAGGAGCTCGATTCAGACGCAGTCTCCGAGTCTTCGGGCGAGGTTCCTTCAGGACGTTTGCGTCGCCCCGGCGGCGGGCGGAAGCGGGTGACGGATCTGGATCCGGAGTTGGTGGCGGCGCTGGAGCGCGAGCTTGAACCGATAACGCGCGGCAATCCGGAGAGTTCGCTGCGCTGGACGTATAACTGTGCCGCACGGCTGGCGGAGACCGTCTTGCGGTCGAGGGCCACCGCGTCAGCAAGCGCACGGTGAACCGGCTGCTCCACGATCTGGGGTACAGCCTTCAAGCCAACCGCAAGACGCTGGAAGGCCGCCAGCATCTGGACCGGGATGCGCAGTTCCGACGCATCGACCGCGAAGTCTTCGCGAAACTTGTCGATGCAGGTTGCGTAATCCTTGTGAGGCGGCTCCTCGTGCGGTGGGTTCGACACCAGCCGCCGAGGAGATTTCGGCGACCCCGGCGGTGCGTGTCCTGTCGGTTGACGATCAATGCGCGCAGGCGCGTGGTGACCCTGGTTCCGCATGCTCTCGCGGATTGATGTCCGGCACTTGTCGATGCCCCGCGCGGGGATCAGATGCACCGCGGCGAGCACGGCGATCAACAGGTGGGCGGCGATGCGCTGGCCGGGCGCAATCCGGGCTCGGATTTCAATGAACGGAAGGTGGCCTCGATATCCGTGTCCCGAGGATGGTCTCGATATCCTGGTCGCTGGTGCGCAGGCGCCCGCGTTGTCTTGTCGTCTGTGGCTGAAGCGCACGGCCGTTGCGTTGGCGCCGGCCTTCTCGACAGTGATCTCGTAGTGTCGGACGACGGTGGAGAAGCGCTGCTCGAGACCGCTCTCCAGCACCTTGTCGTGGCGCCGGCCCTTGGCCGAGAGGTGGAGCTTTTTGCCGCCTCGAAGCCCTGCGGCCAAGAATGGCGTCCTCGGCCCTCTTCCTGCTCTCGCTGACCACGTAGAGCCGCGCTGGCAAGGCGCCTGCACCTCGTGGTCGGTGATCAGCCTCGGGCCCACCCTCGGGCGGCGCCGCCCGCGATCCAGCCGTGCCCGCCACGCGATGTTCGCCTCGGTGCCGGCGTCCATGACTACCGTCGGCTTCGCCGCCCGCCTCCAGCCTCAGCAGCGCATCCGTGCCCGGCCACGTTGCCCCGCAAGACCTCGCAACTGCGCCGAAAGCCCGCGCCGCGCAAGCGTGGAGCAATCATTGCGCTTCTGCTTTGAGCGCCCGAAGCGGGGGAGATTGCCGTCGACGCGGCCGTTAACATTGGCGAGATCGTAAAAGGCGATGGTGTCGGGGATGCAGCGCGCGCTCACGGTTGAACAGCTCCTGGCGGCCCGGTGACGCAGGTCGCCGATGCGGTACAGCGTCTTGCGCGCCTTGCGCTCCGGATCCGGAAGCTCCGCGGTCGCGCTGTCATCGCGCAGCCGGCGCTCGCTGGCGGATCATCCTGGCGACGATCAGCGCACTCGCGGCCCGTGATGCCGAGATCGTGAAGCCGAGATCGCGCCTCGAGGCACAGGCAGCCGACCGGGCGCGGGTTCTCGTGCTTGAGGCTGTCGAGGTTGACGGTCGCAATTTGCGTGCGTCTTCCTCCAGAGCGCCGGCACGGAACCTCCGGGCCCCTGTTGACGATGTCCTCGGCTGCGGCCTGCACGCGGCTTCGAACAGCGGCGGGTGGCCGTGGTCTCAATAACCCTAGGGCGCTACACTTGCGAACTTGCCTCGGCAAGAAGGGCTTCAGGAACGAGGCGAGAGAACGAAAATGCAATGACCTGACAGACAACACTAGGGGCTCGGGATGGCAACCTCAAATAGACTACTTAATCAAAAACAGTAAATTCACGATGGCAAGGTAAACAGAAACTTCGGTTTCTTACGACTTCCTGCTACCACACCATCTGCGGCGACATAACCGGAACAGCCGAGCAAGCCGACCGGATTGAATTGACCACACCCCATTATGGAGTTAGGTTTTTCAGACCGCGAGAGGACGCAGTCTCAGGCTGTTTTCCTGCTCGCTGCACCACATGGCACGAAGCTGGGCAAAGGGTGGCCATTCATGCTTCGCAACAAACGCATACTCCTCGTCATCTCGGGTGGGATCGCAGCCTACAAGAGCCTTGAGCTGATCCGCCTCTTGCGTGAGCGTGGTGCTTCGGTCCGCTGCGTGATGACTAAGGCTGCATGCGAATTCGTCACCCCGCTCTCGATATCTGCTCTGAGCGAAGACAAGGCGTATTGCGACCTGTTCTCGCTTACCGATGAATCTGAGATGGGACATATTCGGTTGTCGCGGGAGGCAGACCTCTTGGTCGTGGCGCCAGCCACAGCCAATATCCTTGCAAAAATGGCCGGCGGTATCTGCGATGACCTCGCAAGCACGGTGTTGCTGGCCACGGACAAGGACGTTCTGGTTGCCCCGGCGATGAACGTGCGCATGTGGACTCATCCTGCCACCGCAGCTAATGTCTCGCAGCTAAGAAACCACGGCGTCCGTTTCACCGGGCCGGTCAAGGGTCCCATGGCTTGCCGCGAATTCGGCGAGGGCCGGATGGCAGAGCCCGGCCAGATCGTGGCCGAGATCGAACGATATTTCAGGAGATCGGGCCTGCTGGCGGGGCGCCAAGCCATCGTCACCAGCGGCCCCACCCATGAGGCCATCGATCCGGTGCGCTACATCGCCAACCGTTCCTCGGGCAAGCAGGGACATGCGATTGCCGCCGCGATTTCGCAGTGCGGAGCCGATACACTGCTGGTTGCCGGACCCTCGTTGGAGCCGGATCCGGCAGGCGTCAAGGTGGTTCACATTGAATCGGCGCGCGAAATGCACGACGCATGTATCGCCAGCCTCCCGGTGGATGTGGCAGTGTGCGCTGCCGCGGTTGCCGACTGGCGGCCTGCCCACGATCAGCCGCAGAAGATGAAGAAGAAGACATCCGGCAATTCCTTGTCGCAGCTGGAACTGACCGAGAATCCGGACATTCTCGCGGCGATCGCGGGAGCCGGAGAGAAACGCCCGCAACTGGTGATCGGATTTGCCGCCGAAACCGAAGACATCGTGGCCCATGCCACCGAGAAACTCGCCCGCAAGGGATGCGACTGGATGCTCGCAAACGATGTCTCCTGCGGCACGGGTACCTTTGGCGGTGATTTCAACGAGGTCCACCTAGTGTCGAAAAACGGCGTCGAGAACTGGCCTGCGATGAGCAAATCCGGAGTTGCCGATCAACTGGCCAGCAGAATTTGCGACGCGTTGATCCCCGGGCAGGACACGGCGGAATGACGTCCATTCGCGTCCAAGTGACGCGCCTCGACCACAACCAGGATCTGGACCTGCCGTCCTACGAAACCACGCAGTCTGCAGGAATGGATCTGGCGGCCGCGATCGACGAACCACTCAGGCTTGAGCCCGGCGAACGGGCCCTGGTGCCGACCGGCCTCGCCATTGCGCTGCCTCACGGGTACGAGGCGCAGGTGCGACCGCGTTCGGGCCTTGCGATCCGTCATGGAGTCACGCTGCCCAACACCCCGGGGACGATCGATGCAGATTACCGAGGCGAGATCAAGATCATCGTGATCAACCTGGGCGACACCGCGTTCGAGATTGTGCGCGGCATGCGCATCGCCCAGATGATCATTGCACCGGTGATCCGCGCCGAACTCGTGGAAGTCTCCGAACTTCCAGAAACCGAACGAGGCGCCGGCGGTTTCGGGTCGACCGGAACCTGAAATTTCGAGGACCGGCAGGCAGCGCGATCCTTCGCATCCGCAGGCACGGACGGCCCGCTCATTGGCCAGGGCGCCGACACCATGGAATTTTCCGAAGACCAGATTCGCAGATACGCCCGCCACATCGTGCTGCCGGAGGTCGGCGGGATGGGACAGGCCAAACTCCTTGGTTCCAGTGTCCTGGTGATCGGCGCCGGTGGCCTTGGAACGCCGCTCCTCCTGTATCTGGCCGCAGCCGGGGTCGGAACGGTCGGCGTCATCGACGACGATGTCGTGGACCTCACCAATCTCCAGCGGCAGGTCATTCACACGACCGATCGCATCGGGACCGCAAAGACGGCAAGCGCCGGCACCGCGATAAGGGAGATCAACCCGGACACGGTGTTCCATGCGCATGACGAGCGCCTGACGGCAGCAAACGCTGCAGCGCTAGTGGCGCAATACGATGTAGTGGCCGACGGAAGTGACAATTTCGAGACCAGATTCCTTGTCAATGATGCCTGTCATCTCGGAGGCACACCGCTGGTCTCCGCCACGATCCTGCGTTTCGAGGGGCAGATTGCGACTTTTCGCTCGGGTCTCGGTACCGGCGATCCGTGCTACCGCTGCCTCTACCGCGAGCCGCCCCGCCCCGGACTGACGCCGAGCTGCGCGGAGGGCGGTGTACTCGGCGCTCTCGCCGGCGCCGTCGGCTCTCTGCAGGCGGTCGAGGTGCTGAAGGAAATCATGGGCATCGGCGACAGCCTGGCGGGCTCGTTGCTGATATATGACGCTCTGGCCGCATCCGTCCGCAAGATGAAGCTCGCGCGTGATCCCGGATGCCCGCTCTGCGGCGACGCGCCATCCATTTCCGACCTCTCGCTTCACGCCATCGTAAACGCAGGGGAGTAGAGGAATGCCGGCGCCCGAAAAACTCTCCCTGATCATCCAGAGCGGCGATCGCGAGCGAGTTTACTACGCCTTGGTAATGGCCGCGGCAGCGCTGGCGATCGGAAAACCCGTCACGCTGTTCTTCACGATGGACGGAACACACGCGCTGACCAGAAATTGGATCGGCGACAGCGAAGAGGCAGAGCGACACGGCGCCGGGATTGCGGACATGGAGGAACTGATGTCTTCCTGCATCGAACTCAAGGGCCGGTTCATGGTCTGCGAGACCGGCCTGCGAGCTGCCGGACTTCAGTTCGGCGACCTGCGCGAGGACATTCCGGTCGAGCAGGGAAGCGCGGTCAGCTTCCTTTCCGACGCTTCCAGGCACGGCGTCATGCTGTACATATAGGACCGCGTCGGCGGCCCACCCTCATCGCGGATCAACGCGGTTCGGTGGATCGTCATGCGCAAGGAAACCGGTGATGTTGGCGATAACCTTTTCGCCCATCGCCGAGCGGCTTTCGCTGGTAGCGGAGCCAAGATGCGGTGCAAGGACAACATTGTCGAGCGCAAGCAGGGCCGGCTCCACAGCAGGCTCCCTCTCATAGACGTCGAGGCCTGCGCCGGCGAGTTTCCCGTCGGCAAGACAGCGTGCGAGCGCTGCCTCGTCAATGATCTCGCCACGCGCCGTATTGACCACGACGGCATCCCGGGGCAGCAGGTTCAGCCGCCTCTCGTCAAGGAGATGACGGGTCTCGGGCGTATAGGGGCAGTTGATCGAGAGAACGTCCGTTTCGGCAAGCATCAGGTCGAGATCCTCCTGCCATGTCGCCTCAAGCGCATGTTCCACCTCGACCGGCAGGCGTTGCCGGTTGTGATACTGCACGCGCATTCGGAAACCGAGCGCCCGCCGCGCGACAGCCTGCCCGATCCGTCCCATCCCGACGATGCCGAGCCGCCTGCCAGTCAGCCTGCGGCCCACCATGAATGTAGGAGACCAGCCCTGCCAGACGCCGCTGCGCACCAGCCGGTCGCCCTCGACGAGACGGCGCGGAACTGCCAGCATCAGGCTCAGCGCGATGTCCGCGGTGTCGTCTGTCAACACATCCGGAGTGTTGGTTACGACAAGTCCGCGCACCGTGGCGGCGGCGAGATCGATGTGGTTTACCCCGACCCCGAAATTTGCCAGCAGCCGGACAGTTTCCGGAAGTCGTGCGATCAACTCGGCGTCGAACCTGTCGGTAACCGTCGGCACGACAACATCGGCACCGAACGCGGCCACCACGATCTCGCCCGCCGCCATCGGAATATCGTCGGCGTTCAGCCGAACATCAAACATATCCCTCATGCGGGATTCGATGCCTTGCGGCAGGGCGCGCGTAACGAGAACGCAGGGACGAGTGGCAATCATCAGACGTCGCAAAGCAGAGAATTGTTAATGGATATCGACAGCATACCCGGGTGGGGCCACCCGGCAAATCCCGGCACCGGCAAAAGGGAAGCGACCCTCACGATGATCCCACGCTAATTCGGAGACGCGAAATCCGAATGTCTTGGGGGCTCGCGTCATCACAGATCGCCCCCTTGATCGCAATTTTCGTGCCGAGAAGGCCCCATCGAGCCTTGGCGGCACGATTGCAGCGCGACGCAAACTGTAAAAATCTCGCCAGTCGTCGCTGGATTAGCAGCGTGGGATCATCGTGAGCGACCCTGCATCCGTATTGAAACTTCCCGCAACGAGCGCTACCCTGTCGGCATCTTGTGGAAGAGTTCCTGCTCCCACAACCGATATTGTTGTCCAGCCTTGAATTTCCGGAGACGCGCCGCCGGTGCCGGCCCGAACATGATGTCCAAGACCCATCACCGTCCGGATCGGGCATGCCGTCGAGATTCCCGTGCGGTTGGCCAAAAAACCGGTATCAGCAGACACCTGTGTGCCGGGCTGGTGATCCGACTGCACATGTCGGACAGTTCATGACGAAACGTTCAATGACGGGCATCGTCGGACGAAGCGCGGTTGCCGCCCTGGCCGCCCTGTTGCCGGCTTTCGCAGCGGCGGACACGGGACTCCAACTGCCGCGCTTTGCCTCGCTGCGCGCCAACGAAGTCAATTTGAGAGCCGGGCCGGGACAGCAATATCCGATAGACTGGATCTTTCGGTACAAGGGTATGCCGGTCAAGATCATTGCCGAATACGATCACTGGCGTCAAGTCCGCGACTGGGAAGGGACTGAGGGTTGGATTCACAAGTCCCTGCTCTCGGGACGACGCACGGCGATGGTCGTGGGAAAGGAGCACCCCCTCCGGCGATCTCCGGAAAGCAATTCTGGCGTGGTAGCGCGGATCGAGGGACGGGTTGTCGGACGGATTCTGGACTGCAAGAGGCACTGGTGCCGGCTGGATATCGGAGACTATCGCGGCTGGATGCAACGCAACCATCTGTGGGGAGCAGATCCGGCTCCACGGGAAGAATAGGCCGCTGAATCAGACCGGGCCGGGATCCGCCGCCCGCCTACAGGACTGCGCACGGGCGCCACCTGAAGCCGTTGCGCCATCCGTACGAGGCGCGGATCAGGATCCGCCGGGGCCTGATTCGGACGCAGCGGACGGAGACGGGCCAAGCGTCGCAGTCCCGAACGAGCCGTCGGTCACCTGTCCACTCCTGTAGAAGACGGGATTCGCGAACGCGAGCCGCCTTGCCATCACGTTTACCGCTTCTTCGCTGCTATCCACAAGCACGGCGTTCCGGCCGGCGCGGATCGCCGCTTCGCCCGTCGTTCCGCTGCCCGCAAAGAAATCCAGAATCTGCTCATCGGGATTTGAATGAACACGGACGATTCGGTTCAGGATCGCCAGCGGCTTCTGGGTCGGATACCCGGTTCTTTCCTTGCCGCCGGAGCTGACAATGGTATTCCACCAGGTATCCGTCGGAGTCTTGCCCCTTGCAGCCTTCTCCGGCCCGACCAGTCCCGGCGCCATGTAGGGGATGCGGTCGATGTCCCCGAATCGGTAGGTGTATTTTTCCGGGTCCTTGGCATACCAGAGAATATTGTCATGCTTCGGAGACCAGCGCCGCTTCGATCGAGCTCCGTAGTCATAGGCCCAGATTATTTCGTTGATGAATGACTCGCGGCCAAAAATCTCATCCAAGAGAATCTTGCAGTAGTGAGCCTCCCGGTAGTCGATATGGAGGAAAAACGAGCCGGCAGGGGAAAGCAGCCGGCGAGCTTCGCGGAACCGGGGTTCGACAAATGACATGTAGTCGCCGAAGAAATCGGAGAATGATGACGTGCCCAGTCGAGTCGTCCTGTATCGTTTGCCCTGAAAGCCCAGCCTGTCCCCGTCCTTGTCCATTACCGTCTTCAACCGTGTGCGGGACTGGAGCTTGCCCGTGTTGAACGGCGGATCGATGTAGATCAGGCTGAAGCGTTCCGCTTCAAACTCGGAAATGATGTCGAGATTGTTGCCGAGATGAATCTCGAGTCTGTTCATTTCCGGACTCCTTCGGCCATCGCTCAACCGATGATGAAGTGCGGGATCCAGAGCGCCCGTTCTTTTTCAGCCCGGCCGGGCGCGCGGTCTATCCGTCCGGTACCCGGAAGTCCTCGCTCAGCGCCCGCCGCACATGCTCAGGGACGACGGCCATGTGACCGTACTGCGGATGTCCGATGGCAACCACCGCCTCGGCGCTGCCGGATCGCATGGCGTCAACCGCCTCGTCGTCGAACGGGAAGTGCACGAAATGAACCGAAGACGTCTTTCCGTCAGCGCGGGTGCGATCCATGTCAGCTTCCGCCACACCCCGGATCCTGCTATCGCCTACGGAAATGAACATTGCCTGCTCGACGCTACCGAGTTCTCCGAGAATCCGTTTCCGCTGCGCCGGATCCCCGATCTCGAACATCACCGTGGCCACGAGTTCGCGGCCCTGGGGAATCAGCGGGTTATAGGCCTCGAGCTCATCCTGGATCTGGGCCTCGCCACCACGCTCAATATAGAGCATCTCGTGGACCTGGTGCCACATGGTCTCATAGTTCTCGAAATGGAACGTGGCGTGCGGCCCGACCGCCACCCGCCTGTTCTTTTTTAGCGCGATCAGAGCCTTCCTGCGCGCGCGGCGTTCGGAGGCATACCGTTCCATCGGAAGGATATCGGCGCGGGTAATCTGTGTCGGAGATGCGTTCACGTCTGCCTCCTGCAGGCCTGCGCGAGCAGCCGGATCGGATGCGGCACATGCTCCGGTACATGTTCCCCGTCGCCTGCCAGACGCTCCATGCCCTGGCGGAGATGATCTCCTGCCAGCGGACATTCGGATACCACCCACCGTCGATCCGCCCGCAGCGCGCGCCGTGCGGCGGGCCGTCCGATCTTGAGCGCCGTATCGAAATTCTCCCTCATCATGCCCCAGGAGCCCCCATGCCCCGAGCAGCGCTCAACCACCTGCACGTCGGTGTCGGGAATCAGCCGCAACAGTTCCGCAGCTTTCTGCCCAACATTCTGTGCCCTTGCATGGCAGGCGAGGTGGACCGTCACGCCGCCGTCAAGGGGCTGCGGCTCGTCGGCCAGGCCTTCCTTGCGGGCAATGTCGACGATGTACTGGCTGATATCCCAGCTCGCTTCGGAGAGGCGCCGCAGGTCGTCATCCTCAGGGAGCAGGAGCGGCCACTCGAACTTGAGCATAAGCGTGCAGCTCGGAGTGAGTGCAACCACATCATATCCATTGTCTACCCACGGGATGAGGGCTGCCGCAACCCGCCGCGCGTTCTTTGTCACGGCCTCGATGTCGCCATGCTCGAATTTCGGCATGCCACAACAGGTCGGGTAGACGACTTCGGCCTCGACGCCGTTGCGGGCCAGAATCTCAAGCGCATCCTCGCCCGTCTCGGGATCGTTGTAGTTGACGAAACAGGTGGCATAGACGACAGCCTTCCGCCCGAATGCCGGCGCATCACGGTTGACCGGCACAGGCGCGGCGCGAGCGCGCATCGTCAGCGTCCTGCCGTGAAACTTCGGCACAGCAGCGCGCCGATCGATGCCGGTAGCGGCCTCGACCACCGGTCGCATCAGCTTGTTCCCGGTATCGGTGGCCCAGTTGGCAAGCGGCGCAACAGGCGCAGCGAGCCTGCCGTTGCGGTCGGTTTCGGCGAGTTGCTGCCTGACGAAACTGGTCCCACCCTTCTTGCGCTGCACAGCGCGATAACGAAGCATGAGGTGCGGCACATCGAGATTGAACTCGTGCGGCGGCACATAAGGACACTTGGTCATGAAACACATGTCGCACAGCGTGCATGCATCGACCACGCCGCGGAAGTCCTCGGAAGAGACCGTGTCGAGTTCCAGACTCTCCGATTCGTCGATCAGATCAAAAAGCCGGGGAAAGGAGTCGCAAAGATTGTGGCAGCGCCTGCAGCCGTGACACACATCAAATTGACGGCGCATCTCGGCGTCCAGCTTCTCCTCGTCGAGAAAATCGGGATCGCGCCACGGAACAGGATGACGCTCCGGCGCTTCAAGACTGCCTTCAGCCACTGAAATTCCTCGTGTTCCCGGATCCGGGCCCGGCCTCGCGGACGCCCGCCCGGGACGGCCTCACGCCGTCGTCCCGGGCGAGTGTCGCACCGCAGATCTGCCCGGCGCGGTCCCGGACGCGATCAGTCAAGCTCATTCAGAGCCTTCTGGAAGCGGCCCGCATGCGACCGCTCGGCCTTTGCCAGTGTCTCGAACCAGTCGGCGATCTCGTCGAAATTCTCGTCACGGGCTTCCTTCGCCATGCTGGGGTACATGTCGGTGTATTCGTGCGTTTCCCCCGCTACCGCCGCCTTCAGATTGTCCGAGGTAGTCCCGATCGGCTCGCCCGTTGCCGGGTCGCCCACCTCCTCGAGATACTCGAGATGGCCGTGCGCATGCCCGGTCTCGCCTTCGGCGGTCGAGCGGAAGACGGCGGCAACATCGTTGTAACCCTCGACATCCGCTTTCTGGGCAAAGTAGAGATAGCGGCGGTTTGCTTGGGATTCCCCAGCAAACGCATCCTTCAGGTTCTGTTCCGTCTTGGTTCCGGCGAGTGATGCCATGTTGGCCTCCTTGTTGTTAGTGTGATGCGGAACCGCAGCCACAAGAGCGCTGTCAGCGATGGGAGCGGTCGGTAGCCCGCAGTATAGGCTTCACGCCGGTTTCCGTCAATAGTTTAGAACTGTTCCAGATTATTTTCTCTGCGTCGGGGCAACGCAAACGCCAGCGTCTGCCGGCGCGGCGGCCTCAGTGCGACCTGTCGGGCCGGGCAACCCGCACGATGACATCGACCCTTTGCATCTCCGTGCCCGGCGGCACCTGCGGAAGCTCGGCGAGGCTCACTTCATGGGCAGGAATGTCCTCGAGCCTGCGCGTGTCCTCGTGAAAGAAATGATGATGGTAATCCGTGTTGGTGTCAAAATAGGAGCGGCCGGCTTCGACCACGACCGCCTGCAGCAATCCCGATTCGGTGAACTGATTCAGAGTGTTGTAGATCGTGGCAAGCGAGATGTCAATGCCAACCTTCTGCGCCTCGCCGTGCAGCTCTTCGGCAGTGACATGACGGTCGCATCCGTCAAGCAACAGCCGGGCAAGCGCGATGCGCTGCTGCGTCGGACGCAGACCAGCCTTCCTCAGGGTCGCGGTCGCCCTGAAGACCCCCTCAGCATCTGGGAACGGCGTCACCATGATCTGACGATAATGCGAATTGGAATGATTTTCAAATGCTGCAGGCTCCGGATGCTGCCGACGCTCTGGACGGATCGCCGGTGATGGTGTTCGACAGAGCGGAATTCGATGCTCTCTGGCAATCCGCCACCCCGCACGCCTGTCGACAACAGGGCGCACTGCAAACAGACGCCAATGGCGCCAATATCTGCGTGAAGGAGAGTTCGCGTCCGCGCCGCAAGCCACCGGCACGAGAGTCGCAGGAAATTCAGTCGCCGGTATGCAACCGCTCAATCAGCTGCCTGACCGTGGGCACAAAACCGTTGGAATAAAACGGATCTTCACGGAACCGGAAAGCGTTGTGTCCGGCAAACATCAACTGATGTTCGATATCGCCGTCATGGGCGATGTCCTGAAGCGTCTTCTGGATGCAGTAGGATCTGGGATCGGGGCGGCGCCCTGTCGTGCCGCGCTCATCCTGCGCCCAGTTCGAAAAGCCGCACTGCGACAGGCACCCCATGCAGTTGGACTGGTCGGCGCGAATCTCGCGCCCCTTCTCGGGCGACACAAAGACAACCGTCGAATCGGGAGTTCTCATCCCGTCCGTAAACCCCTCCGCGACCCAGCACAGCGCCCTCTCCCGGTCCGCCGCAGTCACGAAGATCTTGCGCCCGCGGGCACCGGTCAGGAGTTCCGCGTTCAGTTCTCCCACCGGCTGTTCGGCATAGGCGATCTGGCGCACTGACCTTTCCCGCAGTTCCTCGAGGAAGGCGTTGCGCACCGCTGACGAATAGAATCCGGTCGGGCTGTAGCGGTTGAGGAAGACATCGCCTTGCTTGAGATCAAGAAGGCGCTGCTTCCATTGCGAGGAGATCGGGCTTTCCTGGGTTAGCAGCGGCCGCGTTCCGAACTGGAACGCCGTCGGCCCGATATCGGGATCATCGATCCAGTCTTCCCACTCCCGCAGATACCATACGCCACCCGCCATGAAGATCGGAATTTCGCCAAGCGACATCTCCTTCATCATCCTGCGAAGCTCAACCACCCGCGGCCGCGGATCCTCGGGCTCTTCCGGATTCTCGCTGTTGGACAGGCCGTTATGGCCGCCAGCGCGCCACGGATCCTCGTAGACGACGCCGCCAAGCCAGTCCGAAAACCGGTGGTAGGCGCGTTTCCACAACGCCCGAAACGCCCGTGCCGACGACACAATCGGATAATAGTGCACACCGTACTGGGCCGCGATCTGTGCTATCCGGTAGGGCATCCCGGCGCCGCAGGTCACCCCGTCGATGAGGCCGCGCGCCCCCGCGAGAACGCCGTGCAGGACGCGTTCGGCGCCCGCCATCTCCCACAGGATGTTCATGTGTATGCGTCCCCGCCCGCCCGCTACCTCGTGGGCGATACGAGCCTGGGCGATGCCGCCGCGGATGGCGTAGGCCAGCAGCTCTTCATGACGGTCGCGCCGAGTTCGCCCCTGATAGATCACGGGAATGAGGCAGCCGTTCTGGTCGTAGGCGTCGGCATTGACGCCGGAAAAGGTGCCGATACCACCGGTTGCCGCCCAAGCGCCGGAACTCTCGCCGTTCGACACAGCGATGCCCTTCCCGCCCTCAACAAGCGGGCTGACTTCCTTTCCAGAAATAAAGAGAGGCTTGAGCTGTTTCAGGGCCAGTCTCCAGATTGCGGCCGATGCGCGCCCGGAATGACCGCACCCGGCCGCCGCAAACCTACCACATGAAGTGCTGCCGCAACAGCAGGACCAGACGGTAACCACGACGATCCCATGCTGCTAATCCAGCGGCGACCGGCGAGATTTTTCGGTCTGCGTCGCGCTGCAATCGTGCCGCCAAGGCTCAATGAGACCTTTTCGGCGCGAAAAATTGCGATCAAGGGGCGATCTGTGATGACGCGAGCCCCAACGCACTCGGATTTCGCGTCTCGGAATCAGCATGGGATCACCGTGGACGGTAACCCAGCGCCGACCCCAGCCTCTGGCGGAATCAGGATGCTGCCTGGACCTCGGCCGTGCCCGCCTTCCTGCCTCCGATCTCGGCGCCGGTCTTCTGGTCCACGACCCGCATCGAAAGCCGCACCTTGCCGCGGTCGTCAATCGCGAGAACCTTGACCTTGACCTCATCGCCCTCGTTCACAACGTCAGTGACCTTGCCGACACGACGGTTCTCGAGTTCCGAGATGTGAACGAGGCCGTCACGGTTACCCATGAAATTGACGAAGGCCCCGAAATCCACCACCTTGACGACCTTGCCGGAATAGATCACGCCTACCTCCGGCTCGGCGACGATTGACCGTATCCACTCCACGGCAGCCTCGCTGGCGGTGCCGTCCGCCGAGGCAACCTTCACCGTGCCGTCATCCTCGATATCGATCTTGGCGCCCGTCTGTTCGCAGATCTCGCGGATGACCTTGCCGCCGGTGCCAATGACGTCGCGGATCTTGTCCGTTGGTATGTGGAGGGTTGTGATGCGGGGTGCGAACTCGCTGAGGTCGCCACGCGACTTCGCGATGGCGCGGGCCATCTCGCCAAGGATATGCATGCGGCCCTGATTTGCCTGTTCCAGCGCGGTGGCCATGATTTCCTCAGTGATGCCGGTGATCTTGATGTCCATCTGGAGCGCCGTTACGCCACGCTCGGTACCGGCAACCTTGAAATCCATGTCTCCCAGGTGATCCTCGTCGCCGAGAATGTCGGAAAGCACCGCGAAACGGTCATTTTCCTTGATCAGGCCCATGGCGATTCCGGCGCAGGCCCGCCGCAGCGGCACGCCAGCATCCATCAGCGACAACGACGAACCGCAGACGGTCGCCATCGAAGACGACCCGTTCGACTCCGTGATCTCGGAGACCACCCGAATCGTATAGGGAAAATCATCCTTCTGCGGCAGCAGCGGCCGGATCGCGCGCCATGCGAGTTTGCCATGGCCGATCTCGCGGCGGCCGGGGGCGCGCAGAAAGCTGGCTTCGCCAACCGAAAAGGGTGGAAAGTTGTAGTGCAGCAGGAAGTGTTCGCGATACTCGCCGTCGAGCGCATCGATAATCTGCTCGTCCTGGCCGGTGCCCAGCGTGGCAGTCACGATGGCCTGGGTCTCGCCGCGGGTGAACAGGGCCGACCCGTGGGCACGGGGCAGGATGCCAACTTCGGTCTCGATCGGGCGCACCTTATCGAGCGCCCGGTTGTCGATCCTCTGGCCAGTGTCGAGAATGGCGTTGCGAACGATTTCCTTCTCCACCGTCTTCACCATGCCGGCAGCACGTTCGAGGACTGCCGGTTCATCGTCGGCGAAGGCGGTGAGCGCAGCTGCCTTGGCCGCGATCACCTTCTCGACACGGCTTTGCTTGACGGTTTCCCGATAGGCCTCGCGCAGCGGTCCCTCCGCGGCCTCGCGCACGCGGGACAGGAGTTCGGCCTCATCGGCAGGCGCATTACTGAGTTCCCACGGATCCTTCGCACATTCCTCGGCAAGACCGATAATCATGTCGATCACCGGCTGGAATTCGCGATGGGCAAACATCACGGCGCCGAGCATTACCTCCTCGGACAGTTCCCGAGCTTCCGATTCGACCATGTTGACGGCATCAGCGGTGCCGGCCACCACCATGTCGAGTTGGCTCCGCTCGAGCTGGTCGGGCAGCGGGTTGAGGACATAGGCACCGTCGACATAGCCGACGCGGGCGCCGCCGATCGGCCCAAGGAACGGAAGTCCCGAGATCGTCAGCGCCGCGGAAGCGCCGACCAGTGATACAACATCAGGATCGTTCTCGAAGTCATGCGCAAGCACGGTACAGATGACCTGGGTCTCGTTGCGGAATCCGTCGGCAAAGAGCGGCCGTATCGGGCGGTCGATCAGGCGCGAGGTCAGCGTCTCCTTCTCCGACGGACGCCCTTCCCGCTTGAAGAAGCCGCCCGGGATCCGGCCTGCCGCGAACGCCTTTTCCTGGTAGTTGACCGTGAGCGGAAAAAAATCGATTCCGGACCGCGGGCTCTTCTGCGCCACGGCCGTGCACAACACCGTGGTGCCGCCGTAACTCACCATCACGGCGCCATCAGCCTGACGCGCGATCTTACCCGTCTCCATGGTAAGCGTGCACCCGCCCCATTCGATTTCCTTACGATGTACCGAAAACATGTCTTCCGTCCTTCCTGCGGTCCGCCACCCACCGTGGCCGGACCGGACCTCACGCCGCCCTAGGAAGCGCCGCCGCCGGGTCTTCTGTCCCAGGCGGGCTTTGCGCAGCCACCATGGCTGCTTGTTCCGTAACGCACGCCGCCGGCTCTCGCCGGCCAGGGCCGAACGCCAGGCAAGGATTGTTCGTGGTCAGCGTCTGAGACCCAGACGCTGGATAAGCGCCCGGTAGCGCTCTTCGTCCTTGCGCTTGAGATAATCCAGCAGGCGGCGGCGGCGGCCAACCATCATCAGCAGCCCCCGGCGCGAATGGAAATCCTTCTTGTGTGCGTTCATGTGCCCGGTGAGGTTGCGGATGCGTTCCGACAGGACCGCAACCTGCACCTCGGGAGATCCGGTATCCTCGTCCCCCGTTGCATATTCCCTGATTAGTTCCGTCTTTCGCTCAGCCGTGATCGACATCATACACCCCGTTGCATGCACATACCGTGCTTTACAGATTGAAGACCCTGAAAGGCCGGATTTCCCGCTCGACACGGCGAGCCAGCGCGACCGGGATATTTCCCGGACCCACGCACAGAAACACCCCTTCGTGACGCTCCGCGCGATTGCCGATACCACCTTCGTCGGAACAATCCTGCGATGCCGGTATCGCGTTGCCGTTGCGCACACATACCGTCTCTGCCTCCGTCAGCATCAGCGCCGGGATGTCGTCCAGCGCCGCTACGATAGGAAGCAGATATTCGCTTCGCCGTTCAGTATACACCGTGGCAGCAATCTTTTCCAGCCGAATCGCATCTTTTTCACGGAACGGTCCAACCGCGGTCCGGCGCAGCCGGCTGACATGGGCGCAGGTCTCCAGTCGCGCCGCCAGATCGCGCACAAGGCTGCGCACATAGGTGCCAGGACCGCAGACAAGCTCGAAGACCGCATGATCGTCGTCCGGGCGATCGACAAGTTCGAACCGGTGGACCTGGACCTGTCGCTCCGTCAACTCCACGCTTTCGCCCGCGCGCGCGCGGGCGTAGGACCGTTGGCCGTCGATGTTGATCGCCGAATAGAGCGGCGGCCGCTGGAGGATCGTACCGCAGAACTCCGGCAGCGCGGACCTGGTCACCGCCTCGCCGGGACGCGCGTCGCTGGTTGCAACGATGCGGCCTTCGGCATCATCGGTATCGCGCCCGACGCCGAAGCGCGCCGTGAAACGGTATGACTTCCTGCAGTTCACCAGACAGGAGACCACCTTGGTGGCCTCGCCAAACGCGACCGGAAGCACGCCGGACGCCAGCGGATCCAAGGTTCCGGCATGTCCTGCCTTTCGGGCGCCAAAAAGGCTGCGAATCCGGTGGACCGCCGCCGCCGATGTCGGCCCCTCATCCTTGTCCATCACGACCCAGCCATGGACGGGATCGCCCTTGCGTCTACGGGTCATCTCGCGGAATTGCCTGCTTCTCCGTTGCCTCGTCCGAAGACGGCCGGAGGTCCGCCGCGACCGCAGGCGTTCGCAGCAGTTCGGCGATGCGGTCGGCGGCATCGAACCGGGAATCGAGCGCAAAGGACAGTTCGGGCAGCCGTTTCAACGTCACGATGCCGCCGATACGGCGGCGGAAGAACGGTGCCGCCCGGTGCAGGCTGTCAAGCACCTCTTCGGCATTGCTACCGCCGAGCGGCATGACGTATGCGGTCGCGTTACCCAGATCTGGGCTTATCGATACCTCGGTGACCGTGATCGGGACGCCCACAAGCTGCGGGTCCCGAGCCTCACCGCGCTCGAGCAGGTTTGCGAGCGCGTGCCGGATCACCTCGCCGACGCGGAGTTGGCGCTGTCTCGGTTCGACCGCAGCGCGGCCGGAACGCGTGTTTTCGGATCGCATGTCATTTCCGCCGTCTCGAGAGGAGCCACCCGGCAACTGCCAAGCGCGTCATCTCATTCCTTCACCGGCCCTAGAGCGTGCGGGCGATTTCCTCGATGTCGAAACACTCGATGACGTCGCCCTGGCGAATATCCTGATAGTTCTCGAACGCCATCCCGCATTCGAAGCCCCGGGTGACTTCGCGGACCTCGTCCTTGAAACGCTTGAGCGTTGAAAGCCGGCCCTCGTGGATCACCATGTCGTCGCGCAGCAGCCGCACCCGGGCGCCGCGCCGCACCACCCCGTCGGTCACCTCGCAGCCGGCAACCCGACCGACCTTGGAGATGTTGAAGATCTCCTTGATGGCCGCGTTGCCAAGGAACGTCTCGCGCCGCTGCGGCGACAGCATGCCAGTCAGAATCTGCTTCATGTGATCGATCAGATCAAAAATGATCGAGAAATACTGTATCTCGACCCCGTCTTTGGCGGCCATCGCCTTGGCCTGCGCGTTGGCCCGCACGTTGAAGCCCATGAGCAGCGCGTTCGACGCCTTTGCCAGCGTCACGTCCGATTCGCTGATGGCACCGACACCGGTGTGGATGACCCGAATCGAGACTTCTTCGTTACCCTGTTTCTGGAGACTCTGTGAAATCGCCTGGAGTGATCCCTGCACATCGCCCTTGACGATCACGGAGACCTCCTCGACCTTGCCGCTCTGAATCTGGCTGAAGATCTCGTCGATCGTGCCCCGCACGCCGGCGCGGAATCGCACGTCGCGATCGCGGCGCTGCCGGAATTCGGTGATTTCCCGCGCCCGCATCTCGGATTCGACGACTGTGAATTCGTCGCCGACATCCGGGGCCCCGTTCAGCCCGAGGATCTCGACCGCGGCCGACGGGCCTGCCGTCTTGACGCGCCGACCGGCATCATCGACGAGAGCGCGCACCTTTCCCCATTCTCCGCCGGCGACCACAATATCGCCGACGCCGAGTGTGCCGCGCTGGACGAGGACCGTCGCGACCGCACCACGGCCGATATCCAGGCTGCCCTCGATGACCGCGCCGGTGGCTGAACGGTCCGGGTTGGCCCTGAGCTCCAGAGTTTCGGCAAGCAGCAATATCGCTTCTTCGAGCTTGTCGAGGTTGATCTTCTCGGTGGCCGAGATCTCGATGTCCTGAACGTCGCCGCCAACGCTCTCGACGACCACGTCATGGGCCAGCAGCTCGTTCCTGACCCGGCGGGGATCAGCATTGGGCCGATCGATCTTGTTGATCGCAACGATGATCTGCGCACCCGCCGCCTTGGCATGGCTGATGGCCTCCGCGGTCTGCGGCATGACGCCGTCGTCGGCAGCGACGACGATGATCACGATATCCGTGACATTCGCACCACGCGACCGCATCTCGGTGAACGCTTCATGGCCCGGCGTATCGACGAAGGTGATGCGGTTGCCGTCGGCAAGCTCGACCTGATAGGCGCCGATATGCTGCGTGATGCCGCCGGCCTCGCCGCTCACCACGTCAGTCTGACGCAAGGCGTCGAGGAGCGACGTCTTACCGTGATCGACATGCCCCATGACGGTAACTACCGGGGCGCGTGGCCTGAGCTGCGTGTCGTCATCCACCTCGCCCTGCAGTCCGATTTCGACATCGGATTCGGCAACGCGTTTGGCGGTATGGCCGAATTCCTCGACGATCAGCTCCGCCGTGTCGGCATCGATGGTCTGGGTTATCGTCGCCATGATGCCGTTGTTCATCAGCGCCTTGGTCACGTCTCCGGCGCGCTCGGCCATGCGGTTGGCAAGCTCCTGAACAGTGATCGTCTCGGGAATGGTCACCTCGCGGAAGACCTTGACGGCCTCCTTGTTCCTCGGTTCGGCGCGCTTCTCGCGTTCGCGCCGGCGGCGCAGCGAGGCCAGGCTTCGCTGGCGCTCGTCCTCGTTCAGGGCCTGCGAAATCGTCAGCTTGCCGCCGCGCCGCCGCGCACCGTTCCGACGCCCAGAGGTCTTGCGCGGCTCGACACGCTGGGGCGTCTCGCTGTCGGGCTTGGCCTTGCCCGGCGCCGGCTTGGCAGTGGATGCTCGGGTCTTGGCCTGGGCCGTTTCGCCGACGGAAGCCGCCCGTGCCTCAAGGCGGGCTGCCTGCTCGGCGGCCTTCCGCGCAGCCTCCTCTTCCTGACGGTGGCGTTCCTCCTCCTCGAGGCGCCGCCGCTCGGCCTCTTCCTTGCGGCGCTCCTCCTCAAGCTCCCGGCGCAGCCGTTCCTCGTCGAGGCGACGCGCCTCCAAGGCTTCCCGGCTGGCGCGGTCCTCCTCTATCCTGACTTCGGTCTGGCGCGCATCCTCCAGCGCTCGCATGCGGGCAGCGCGTTCCGTCTCGGTCAGCGTGCGCGCGAGCGCTTCCTCGGTCTTCGTTTCCTTTGCGGTCGTCTTGGCCTTGGTTTCATCGACAGAGAAGAGTTCTGCTGCCGGAGCCGTCCCCACCTCGGCCATGGCACCGTCCTCGGACGGCTTGAATGTCCGCTTGCGCCGGACCTCGACCGCGACCATCTTGGTCCGTCCGTGAGAAAAGCTCTGGCGCACCTGCCCGGCGTCGACCGTCTTGTTCAGCTCAAGCCGGCCCGGCTTCGAAAGCGTAAGCTTTCCGCGTTTCCTGCTGTCGGTCTTTTCACCTGTATCCGTCATTTTCCGTCAGCTTTCCTGCAATGCCCGCGAGCCCGCCGGGGCCGCTCCGGATCCACGCAAATCTTCCAGCCGCTCGACCTCGCGAACGAACCGGTCGCATACGCCGCCTGCTTCAATCGCACCATGCACCACCCGCTGCCGCCCGAAAGGTACACCCAACTGGATCGCCGTCCACAAGGCGACCACCCTGCCCGACCGGGCGCTTCGCAACAGTCTTTCTCGTCCGTCACGCGCGCCGTCCGACGCCTCAAGGAGGATCGCGGCCGATCCTCGCTCCACCATCGCCCGCACCTTCTCGTAGCCGGCGACAGCGGCTCCCGAACGGCGTGCCAGCCCGATGAGGGCCATGCACCGCTGATCGATCAGCCCGGGCAGTCGTTCCAGCAGATCCGCCGGCACCCGCGCGTTGCGATGCGCCACCTTCGCGAAACTGTTCTCGGCACAGGCCTGCCCAAGTATATCCGCCCGCGCCGTAACCCACAATCCACGTCCGGGAAGACGTTCGGCAACATCCGGAACGACATCTCCGTCCGGCGAGATGACAAAACGTATCAGGCCGTTCCGCGAACCGACGCGGCGCGTCACGATGCAACGGCGCTGCGGCCCTTCGGCGGCGCCCGTGCCCGAGACTGTTCGCATGGCCGCGTCTCAGGTCTGCTCGACCGGCATCGCCGAATCTCCGGCAGCCTGATCGTCGTCGTCGAACCAGTGCGCCCGTGCCGCCATGATGATCGTGTTTGCCTGCTCGATATCGAGAGCGAAATCGGCAAGGAGTCCCCGACCCTCGCCCTCGCGGTTGCCCGGTGCGATCAACTCGTCGGCGGCCAGGTCGCCGAGATCGTCGAGAGTCCGGATTCCGGCCTTTCCAAGCGCCACCACCATGGCCGCGGTCAGCGCCGTTATCGCGGCAACACCGTCCTCGACACCGAGTTCGCGCCGTTCAACCTCAAGCCGCTCTTCCTCCTCTTCAAGAAACACCCGGGCACGCTTGCGCAGTTCCTCGGCGATCGATTCGTCGAACCCCTCGATGGTCAGCAGATCCTCGAGCGGCACGAACGCCACATCCTCTATGGTCGCGAAACCCTCGGCAACCAGCAGATGGGCGAGCACATCGTCGACTTCGAGCCCGTCCATGAATGCCTGCGACCGGGTCCGGAATTCCTCCTGCCGGCGCTCCGATTCCTCGTCTTCCGTGAGAATCAGGATTTCCCATTGCGTGAGCTGAGACGCAAGCCTGACATTCTGGCCGCGCCGACCGATCGCGAAGCTGAGCTGGTCATCCGGCATCACGACCTCAATGCGTCGATTGTCCTCGTCGAGTACGACCTTGCTCACCTCTGCCGGCGCAAGCGCGTTGACGATGAACGTCGCGGCGTCGGGCGACCACTGGATGATGTCGATCTTCTCGCCCTGCAGCTCGCCGACCACGGCCTGGACGCGGCTGCCCCGCATCCCGACGCAGGCGCCGACAGGATCGATGCCCGAATCGTTCGACAACACGGCAATCTTGGCACGGCTGCCGGGATCCCGGGCGACCGATTTGATCTCGATGATACCGTCGTAGATCTCCGGCACTTCCTGGGCGAACAGCCTCGCCATGAATTGCGGGTGACTCCGCGACAGCAACACCTGTGGCCCGCGTTCCTCGCGCCGCACATCGTAGATATAGGCGCGAATCCTGTCGCCAGGACTGATGGGCTCGCGCGGAATGCCCTCGCCGCGGCGAATCGTTCCCTCGCCGCGCCCGAGATCGACCACGACATGACCGTAGTCGATACGCTTGATAAGGCCGCTGACGATTTCGCCGACGCGATCCTTGAACTCCTCGTATTCGCGCCGGCGTTCGGCCTCGCGCACGGTCTGGACGATGACCTGCTTGGCAGTCTGCGCCGCGATGCGACCGAAATCGATCGGCGGCAGCGGGTCGACGATGAACTCTCCGGCGACGGCGCCGGCTTTCATGTGCTGGGCTTCGGCCGTCGTGACCTGCGTGATCTCGTTCTCGATCTCGTCGACGACCTCAAGGTAGCGCGCAAGCTTGATGTCGCCAGTCCGGCGGTCGATGACGGCGCGGACGTCATGATCCTCGCCGTATTTCTTCTCCGCGGCCCTCTGGATGGCCGCCTCCATCGCGGTCAACACCTCCTCGCGTTCGATCGCCTTCTCGCTCGCGACCGCGTCCGCCATCTGCAGAAGCTCGCGCCGGTCGTAACCCATCACCGGGATGTTTTCCATGTCTATCATCTGTGCAATCCCGTCTCAGTTCGGCACGACGTGCCGCCTAGTCCCGACTGTCTCCGTCCACCCGCGGACCGTCCGCGGCGCCGGCCCCTCCCTTCGCCGCAATCAGTTCGTCGGTAAGGACGAGCTGCGCACGGGAGATACCGTCGTGGGGAACCGCATGCCTGTTCCCGTCCACCTCGATCAGGACGCTTCCGTCCTCTACACCTGCGAGCCTGCCGCGGAAGCGGCGGCGACCGTCGACCGCATCGCGAGTCTCGATCCGCGCCTCGAAACCCGCAAAACGCTCGAAGTCCGCGATCCGTACCAGCGGCCGATCAATTCCCGGCGAGCTGACCTCAAGCGTGTAGGAGCCCGAAAGCGGATTCTCGACATCGAGAATCGCCGAAACATCGCGGCTGATCAGTGCACAATCCTCGACCGTCATCTCAGCCCGATCGCGGCGCTCGGCCATGATCTGCAACGTCTGGCCAGCGCCTCCGGCCAGCCGCACACGAACGAGATCGTAACCCATCGCATTCAGCGAGGGCTCCACAAGACCCGAGACAGTTTTCTCCGAACCCCTGATCTTCGGCTCTCCGTAACGCTAGCCCCGCCTGGCGACGGTTGCAACCTTGCAGCCGCAATTCATCCCGCAGCGCCAGCCAGCAAACAAAAAAGCGGGCATCGCCCGCTCCCCAGTTCCCGTTTTCAGTCATGCCGGTGAATGACCGGTGTCCTTTTATAGCCTGTCTCCGTGGCGACGGCAAGCGCTGTGCCGCGGATTCGGCAGGCGTGCAAGCAACTCGGGAGGGGATGCTTCCCGCAGCCGATGGCCAGGATCACCGGTGAAAAGAGCGGCATCCAGCGGAAAGGGCTTGATGGCTGTCGACCGGCGGTCGGAGGATGCAGCCTTCCCCGTTCCTTCCGGAAGCCATTGGCATCCTTGCCGCCCGATCTCCGACACGCTATGTCACGGCTTCCGGTCGACGGCTTGGCGCTTCGGTGAAATCGCTCGGCCTCGCTCATGCTGCGCGGGAGTCTATGGCGCATGGAACTGGGACTTGAGGGAAAGGGCGTCATCGTGACCGGCGCCAGCAAGGGCATCGGTCGGGCCATCGCCAACGGTTTTGCACGCGAGGGCGCCCGGGTCTCGATCTGCGCACGCGGAGAAGCGGCCTTGGCCGAAGCGGCTTCGCGGATCGAGGCCGATGGTGGGCAAGTGCACCACGCGGTCTGCGATGTGGCCGACGCGGCCGCGCTCCAGGACTATGTCGCCCGGGCCCATGCGGCGCTCGGGAAAATTCATGTCCTCGTCAACAACCCGTCCGGCTTCGGTCGAGTCGACAACGAAGAGGGATGGCGCCTCGCGATCGAAGTCGACCTGATGGCAAGCGTGCGGGCAAGCTGGCACACGGTACCGCTGATAGCCGAATCCGGCGGAGGCGCCATCATTCACATCTCGTCGATTTCCGGGCTGACCGAAAGCGTCAGGACACCACCCTACGGCGCCATCAAGGCCGCGCTCAACCAGTACACCAGGACTCAGGCGCTCGACCTCGCGGCCCGCGGCATCCGTGTCAACGCCATCGCACCGGGTTCGATAGAATTTCCGGGCGGCGTCTGGGACCAGGCGCGCAGGGAAAACCCGGAACTTTATGACAGCATCAGGGCGAGCATACCTTCGGGCCGCCTCGGAGCTACCGACGAAGTCGCATCCCTCGCCGTGTTCCTGGGCTCGGACGCCGGACGCTGGATCACCGGCCAGACAATCGCCGTCGACGGCGGCCAGATGCTGTAATCCCCTTCCGCCACCGCCTTCTCCCAACCTGCCGATCCAGCGCCGAGCAAGCCTCCAGATGCGGGATCTCGGCTGGTTGTCACCCGCACGGTGCATTGCAGCGCATCGGTGAGTGCCGTCAGGAAACACACGGCCGGTGTGCGAATCGCGCTCCGGGTCAGCCGGCATCGCACCGGGACGCACCGTCCACACTACCGCCAGAAAGCACCGAATGCGGGCGCGGCGCTGCCGCCTGTCTGAGAGTTTTCCACTCGTCGCGGTCGCGCGCGCCGAGGCGCATGGACTGCTCGCGTGCGGATTCGTACTGCTTCGGCCAGCGTTGCCCCTCGTGCCCGTACCACGCCGCGGCCTGCAAGGTGAAATGGGGATTGGTCAGATGGGGCCGGGCCAGGCAGGCAAGATCGGCCCGGCCCGCAGCAAGGATGGTGTTGACCTGATCCCAGGTGGTGATGTTGCCGACCGCCATGGTCGGGATCCGGGCTTCGTTCCGGATACGGTCCGAGAACGGCGTCTGGAACATCCTGCCATAGACGGGACGAGCATCCGGCGTCGTCTGTCCCGCGGAAACATCGATGATGTCGCAACCATGGTCGCGCAGCGCACGCGCCATCTCGACCGCGTCAGCCGACGTGACCCCCCTGTCTCCGACCCAGTCGGTTGCCGAGATCCGCACCGACAACGGTCTCGCTTCGGGCCAGACTGCACGCACGGCATCGAAGACTTCCAGCGGCCAGCGCATGCGATTGGCGAGCGATCCGCCGAAGGCATCGTCCCGCCAATTGGCAAGCGGCGTGAGAAAACTCGAAAGCAGATAGCCGTGCGCCATGTGCAGTTCGAGCATGTCAGCTCCGGCATCGAACGCCATGCGGGCCGCGGACTCGAACTGCGCGGTGACGGCGTCCATGTCGGCGCGCGTCATCTCGCGGGGAACATGCATGTGCTCCGCGTGCGCAAGCGGCGAAGGGCCGATCACCTCCCAGTTTCCTTCTGGCAGCGGCAGGTCCATGCCGTCCCACGCGACACGGGTCGATCCCTTGCGCCCGCAATGGCCGATCTGGATGGCGAATTTCGCATCGGACGAACCGTGTACATGGTCGGCGATCCGCTTCCACGCGGCGATGTGTTCCGCCTTGTAGAGGCCGCCGCATCCGGGCGTGATGCGGCCGTCCCTCGAAACACACGTCATTTCCGAGAAGATCAGCCCGGCACCGCCATGCGCGAGCGCCCCGAAATGCACGAAGTGGAAGTCCCCGATGGTGCCGTCCTCGGCCGAATACATATCCATAGGAGAGACGACAACGCGGTTCTCCAGCGACATGTCGCGAAGCTGGAAGGGCACGAACATGGGTGGCGGCGCGGCAGCGCGTGTTCCGGAATCGGCATGCCCCGCTTCCGCGGCAAACCAGCTTTCGACCTCGCTCACGAAGCGGGCGTCGCGCAGGCGCAGAGTCTCGTGGGTTACTGCCTTCGCCCGGGTGAGCATCGAATAGGTCGCCTGAATCGGCGCGAAACCAGCGTAGCGCCGCGGATCCTCGGTCCAGACGACGCTGACGTCTCCCGCATGCTGCGTCGCCCCGACCTCCGCCCGGCGCATCTCTTCGAAACGCGGCAACGCGTCGGCGACGGTGCCGGTCTCGACCAAGGCATCGGTCAGCGCGATGGCATCTTCCATCGCAAGCTTGGTGCCGGAGCCGATCGAATAGTGCGCGGTATGCAGGGCGTCCCCAATGAGCACGATATTGTCGCGATACCAGCGTTCACAGCGGATCACCGAAAAGCGCCGCCATATCGACCGGTTGGCGTAGAGCCGGTGGCCGTCGAGATAATCGTTCCAGAGTCTCTCCATCCACGCGACCAACCTGTCCCCATCGAGATGCGCTACCTCGTGACGCGCACTCTCCCACGTCTCCTCGGGCGCCTCGACGATCCAGGTCGCCATGCGATCGCTGTACTGGTATTCGCCGAGCACCCAGATCCCGTGCCGGTCCTCGGCCCATTGAAAGGTGAATGCAGGGCACGGCTTGTCGCTTCCCATCCAGGCGAAATGATTGCGCCTGAGGTCGAACGAGGGCTGGAAATGATCCTTGTATGCTTCACGGATGCCGCTGTTGATGCCATCCGCACCGACCACCAGGTCGACGCCCTCCAGACTTGACGGGTCCGGCGCCTCGGTCTCGAAGTGAAGCTCGACACCGACCTCACGGCAGCGACGCTGCAGGATGCGCAGCAGTTCGACCCGTCCGCAACCGCAGAAACCGTGCCCTCCGGTACGCACGACCTGGCCGCCCCAATGCATGTCGATCTCGTCCCAATAGGCGAAGACATTCATGATCGCCGCATGGCTCTCGGGATCGCGGTCGAGAAAATTGCCGAGCGTCTCGTCGGAAAACACGACACCGAAACCGAACGTGTCATCGGCGCGATTGCGTTCATAGAGTCGGACACGAGCTGCAGGAATCGCCTTCTTCATCAGGAGCGCACAATAAAGCCCGCCCGGGCCGCCACCCGCGATCACGATGTCCATTGCCTGCCCCCGCCAGAATTGCGCCGCTGGTCCGGCGTTACTATTGTTGTCCGCAAATGCAGGATACCGCCTGCCCGTTCCGTGTGAAGAGACGGGACCGTACCTCAAAAGAGCGATGCCGGAACCATCTGAATACCAGCCGGACAGGACCCTGCCAGCCTCGCGCGAGCACATCGCCCGCATCCAGAGCGCGCGCAAGCGCGTCCAGTTCGCGCACGCCCGCAAGGCGCGATGGTACCGGGGCAGGCTGGACGACATCGATCCCGAGCGGCTGGACGATCCGGATCAGTGGGCAAGGATCCCGATCATCGACAAGGACACGTTGCGGCAGTGGAACCATGACGAGTTTCTGCAACAGATCAGCATTGCGGAGTTCGGAGAGATCTCGGAGTACTGGCGCTCCGGCGGCTCCACCGGCCGCCCCGTATTCTATCCCCGCACCTTCGAGGACGTGACGTACGGCCTTCTCTCCTGGGGCCGCTCCTTTCCGTGCATCGGCATCAGTACCGGCGACCTGTGCCATATCTCGTTTCCGATCGGGCTCCATCCCGCCGGCCAGATCTGGGCGCGGAGCGCGCACGATTACGGAATTGGCATGAGCTGGATCGGTTCCGGCGCTGCGGTCCCGTCGGCCACGCAGATCGAGCTCATCTCGGTGCTGCGGCCGACCGTGCTCATTGCCATGCCCAGCTTCGCGCTGCATCTCGCCAACCTGGCGGACGCCGAAGGCATCGACCTCGCCGCCAGCACCGTCACAAGGATTATCACCTCGGCCGAAACGCTGTCCGAAGCGAAGCGCCGCAAGCTCGAGCAAATGTGGGGCGCCGAAGTCTTCGACGTGTTCGGCATGTCGGAATCCGGCCTGATGGGAGCCGAAGGGCCGGCCCATGACGGCATCCACATCTGGACCGACATGTTCCATATCGAGGTCGTCGATCCCGAAAGCGGACGGGAAGTGCCGCACGGAGAAACCGGGACGTTGTGCGTGACCCCGCTCTTTACCGGCCACGCAACGCCGTTCCTGCGCTGGAATTCCGGGGATATCGTCTCGTATGTCGATCGCGGCGGGAGCGGCACACGGGAGGCGGAGCTGTTTCCCATGATCCGGCACAGCCGCCGGACGACCGGATTCTTCAAGATCCGCGGCGTCAACGTGAACCATGCCGAGTTCGAGGACCACATGTTTTCCATTGCAGGCGTCGGCGACTTTCAGGGCGTGCTGTCGACCGGCCCCAGCGGCCTGGAATTCCTGACGGTGCGGACGGAAGCGAGGCGGGGCCAGGATCCCGAACCGCTGGCGCGGGAACTGGTGGCCGGAATCCGGCGCAGTTTCGAGATCACGCCGCAGGTCGAGATACTGGAAACCGGGACGCTTGCCCGGGCATTCGAAAACACGATCAAGGCGTCCCGCTTTGTCGACGAGCGCGAGCAGACGCGCTGACAGCGGACGGATTCGGCCAGCATACAGCGCCAGGGCGGCAGTTGCCGGATCGTCATCCCTTGTAGCAGCAGGTTCGCCGGCGTCAGGATGGCCTGCGAGGCCTCCTCACATAGCGGAGGAAGGTACTGGCGCGCCCGGCCGCCGCGGCCTTCCGTTCGTAACGGGTCGGCGGCCAGTCGGCTGTCCGGTTCCCCCGGTCCGCCCCGGATATCTCCGCAAAGGCCTCGTGGCCGTCGACATGATCCAGGATCCACTCGAGATAGCCTGGGTCATCAGTAGCCATCCGCAGCTCGGAACCGTCGCCCATGATGCGGGCAAGATGTGACAGTACCGGCCCCGAGACGATGCGGCGCTTGTGATGGCGCGCCTTCGGCCAAGGATCGGGAAACAGGATGAAGACGCGGCCTATCGAGGCCTCCGGCAACTCGGCAAGGAGGAGTCTCGCATCATCGCGGAAGAGGCGGATATTGCTGATGTTCCGCGTCTCGACCTCGGCGAGAAGTCTTGCCACGCCGTTCACGAACGGCTCGCATCCGATCATGCCGATGCCGGGATTCCGTGACGCCTGCCAAGCGAGATGCTCGCCGCCGCCGAACCCGATCTCGAGCCA
Source organism: Alphaproteobacteria bacterium (assembly GCA_964291215.2). Lineage (GTDB taxonomy): Bacteria > Pseudomonadota > Alphaproteobacteria > MPNO01 > UBA830 > JAJEBT01. The sequence continues at coordinate 1,061,600 of OZ219790.1, forward strand.
GATATCGTCGACCTCGGAAGAAAATAGCGCCGCCGGCGCAACCGGCTCGCCCGGCGTCAACCGGATGTCAAGCGCCGGCAGCAGGCCGGCAACGAGTTCGCGCTGGCCGGAGCGGAGCCGCCTGCCACGGCGGCGGCCGTATAGTATCCGGCGGCGCGGGCGTGGCCCGTCGCTCACGCGAGCGCGGATCGCAGGTCGTCGACGAGATCCGTCCGCTCCCACGAGAACCCGCCGTCCTCGTCGGGCTCGCGCCCGAAATGGCCATAGGCTGCGGTGCGTCCGTAGATCGGGCGGCTAAGACCCAGGCGCTCTCGAATTCCCCGGGGCGAGAGATCGACGACATCGCCCTTCCGGATCACGTCGGCGAGGCGATCCTCGTCGACGGTCGCCGTCCCGCAGGTGTCAACGTAGACCGAGAGCGGTTTGGATACCCCGATGGCATAGGAGACCTGAATAACGCATTTGTCGGCGAGGCCGGCCGCAACGACATTCTTGGCGACCCATCTCGCGGCATAGGCTGCCGAACGGTCGACCTTGCTCGGATCCTTGCCGGAAAACGCGCCGCCACCATGCGGCGCTGCGCCGCCATAGGTGTCGACGATGATCTTGCGTCCGGTGAGTCCGCAGTCACCGTCCGGGCCGCCGATGACGAAGCGACCGGTGGGGTTGACGTAGAATTCCTCCTCGCCGCACATCCAGCCGTCGGGCAGAACCTTCTCGACATGGGGGCGGACGATCTCGCGCACCTGGTCCGCATCCAGATCTTCGTCATGCTGCGTCGACACAACCACCGATTTCGCCCGCTTCGGCATGCCATCCTCGTATTCGAGCGTCACCTGGCTCTTCGAATCGGGTCCAAGGCCGGGTTCGGCACCGCCATGCCGGGCCTCGGCAAGCGAGCCCAGAATCCTGTGGGCGTAATGAAGCGGGGCCGGCATCAGCGTGTCCGTCTCGTTGCACGCGTAGCCGAACATCAGGCCCTGGTCTCCCGCGCCTTCGTCCTTGTTGCCCGCGGCATCGACTCCGATCGCTATGTCGCCGGACTGCCGGTGCAAATGATTCTCGAAACTCGCCTCCTCCCAGTGAAACCCGTCTTGCTCGTATCCGATGTCCCTGACGGCGTCGCGCACCAGCCCCTCCAGCGCCGAGGATACCGATTCGGGTCCCCGGATTTCTCCGGCGATGACGATCCGGTTGGTCGTCGTCAGCGTCTCGCATGCCACCCTGGCCAACGGATCGGCAGCGAGATAGGCGTCGACGACAACATCCGAAATCCGGTCGGAGACCTTGTCGGGATGTCCCTCGGATACCGATTCGCTGGTAAAGAGAAAGTTGCCTCGTGTCACTGAAGATCTCCCGGCGGCGCGTTATCACAGCATGACCGGGAGTTCCGGACACACATCGCCACCGCAGGACCGTTGCGCCGCCCGGCTTCGGTCACGGAGACCCGGCTTCGTCATCCGCCAAGCCGAAGGCAGCCCCCTGCCCTGTTCCCGGCCCGGCGCCGGTACATAACCAAAACCCCGCCGAAAATCAAAATCACCGCGGCTGCTGCCGGAATGTTCCCGAATCGCGCATAGAGAGTCTGCCCAACAGCCGGCCCCGGCAGCGGGGCATCGATCACGCCGCGCTCTCCGAGGGAGAGCCGATTCGCGACGCGGCCGTAGGCGTCGACAACACCGGAAATCCCTGTATTGGCCGCACGCACCAGCGGCAGCCCCTCCTCGACAGCGCGCATGCGCGCGGCCGCAAAATGCTGATAGGGTCCACTGCTGTAACCGAACCACGCATCGTTGGTCACGTTCAAAAGCCACCGCGGACGTTCTCCGGAAGCGACGACAGCGCCGGGAAAGATCACCTCGTAGCAGATCAGCGGGCTGAACGGCGGCAGCCCCTGCAGATCCAGCGTCCGCGGACCCGGACCGGCCGAAAAATCTATCCGCCCGGGGGTCAGCTTGGCCAGCGGCAATATGCCGCGCAGCGGCACGTACTCCCCGAGCGGAACCAGATGATGCTTGTCGTAGACTCCGGCCAGGCCGCCATCGTGATCCACGGCGATGACGCTGTTCCAGGCTGCGGTCGCCCGCCCGCCCGGACCGCGGCGCACTCTCACCGCGCCGGTCACCAGCAGGCCGCCCCTCGGCACGACCGCCCGGACGAGAGGCCGGTTCCGCGGATCGGCCAGCATCGACAGTCGGACCGCAGCCTCCGGCCAGATCACATGGGTCGCGCCGCCGCCGGCTTGCTCCATGCTCATCAGGGCGAGACGGCGGAGTCCGGCCTGCCGGCGGTCGCTGCGAATCTTGTCGCGCTGGTCGACATTGGGCTGGACGATGCGCAGGCGGACCTCCGGCACCGTCCCGTCCGGCGCCGTCGCAAGGCGGACGGCGCCCGCCGCGCCGAATGCCGCCAGCAGGAGGACTCCGGAAACCGCGGCGGGCCATCTCAGGCGGCCCGGCGCGGCGAGCGCGCCAAACGCGGCGGCTGCATAGACGGTGACCATCGATAACCCGTAAACTCCGATCCATGCCGCCGCCTGAAGAACCGGTGGAACCGCGACCCAGACGGTCCCGACGGAGTTCCAGGGAAAGCCGGTCAGCACCCAGCCCCGCAACCATTCGAACATGGCCCACGCCGCCGCCAACAGGCAAATCCGCATGATCCCCGACGGCCAAAAACGATGTGCCACGAGGGTTGCCATGCCGATAAAGAGCGCGAGGGCGCAGGACAGGCCGAGAACCACCGCCGGTATCATCCAGGCGAACCGAGCGGCCTCGACAAGGAAGGCATTGGCCACCCAGTACAGGCCGGCTGCGAAATAACCGACACCGAACAGCCAGCCGTCAAGAAACGCCCTGCGGCGGCTGTCGGCACCGTCAAGAAGCCATACCAGCCCGGCAAAGGCGACGACGAGGCCCGGCAGGACATGCAGCGGTGCCTGCGCGGCAACCGCAGGGACGCCGAGCCCGGCCGCCGTCAGCCAGCGCCGCCAGCCCCGAAGATCCCCGACGCGCCGGGCGAGAAACCCGATGCGGCCGACCGCCGGCCCCGAATCAGCAGCCATCCGCGGCCGCGGCGTTCGGAACCCCGGTGGCCCGCATGCGGCGGATACGGCGCGGATCGGCGTCGAGAATCTCGAACTCGATTCCCGACTGGTGGCGGACGATCTCGCCGCGTCGCGGCACGTGGCCGGCCAGATAGAACACGAGCCCGCCCAACGTGTGGAAATCCTCGGTCCGTTCGTCGTCGGTCAGGAACGCCCCGGCCTCGTCCTCGAAATCGGCGATTTCCACCCGGGCATCGACATCGATCATGTCGCTGCCGCGACGAATTAGGCGCGGACGGTTCTCGTCGTCGTGCTCGTCCTCGATCTCGCCCACGATTTCCTCGACCAGGTCCTCGATGGTCACGAGACCGTCGATGCCGCCGAACTCGTCGACCACTAGCGCCATGTGAACCCGCTTCACCCGCATCTGCAGCAGCAATTCCAGCACCGGCATCGACGGCGCCACGAAAAGGAGTTCGCGTATGATCGCCGTGACGTCACCCGGTTGATTGCCGTTGCGGCCGGCAAGGAGGTCCTTGATGTGGATCATGCCGATGACATCGTCCAGCCTGTCCCTGTAGACCGGCAGCCGCGAATGCCCACAATCGCTCATCAGCCCTCCGACCTCATCGAGGGACGAATCCATGGCGACCGCCACGATGTCCGCCCGTGGCACCATGACGTCGTCCACGGTGACGTCGCGGATGCTGAGGACATTACGGAGAAGTACCAGTTCCTCGGCATATTTCGCCTGCGGCGAGTCCTCCTGCTCGATCAGCTCCTCGATGGTGTCGCGAAGATCGTCGCTGCCGTTGCGTGATCGGAACAGCATGCGCAAGGCATCGCGGAAACGCGGCGTCCGGTCGCCCGAACCGTCACGCTGGCCGCCGCGCCGCTGGCCGCCGGGACCGGGTTTCATGCCGGTTCGCGCCGCATCGGCGCCCCCTGGTCGCCATACGGGTCAGCGATGCCGAGCGCGCCCAGCGCCCGCGCCTCGCGCCGCTCCATCTCCCGCGCCTCGTGATCGGTCTCGTGATCGTGACCGAGAAGATGCAGGATGCCGTGAACCATCATGTGGCTGACATGATCGGCGAGCGTCATCCCGTCATTCCGCGCCTCTCTCGTCAGGGTTCCGAAGGCAAGCGCGATGTCGCCGAGGAAGCCGCCGCGGGCACCCGGCGCCGCCCTGTCGACGGCAGGGAACGAGAGTACGTTGGTCGCCCGTGCCCGGCCCCGCCAGCGGGTGTTCAGCCGTGCCATCTCGTCGTCGCTAGTCAGCAGGACACTCACCTCGACCCGGGTGTCCTGCAGGCCGGCTTCTGCGAGCGCCGCCGCCGCCGCCGCCCGGACCACCGCCGCAACCTCCAGTTCGGGATCGCGCCACGAATCGTCGTCGATCCTGAGATCGACTACCGGTACGATGTCAGGCATTTCCCTCACGATCGCTGCCGTCCGCATCATAAGCCTCGACAATCCGCGACACGAGTTCGTGACGGACGATGTCGCCGGTGCCGAAACGGGTCGTCGCAACGCCAGCCATCCCGTCGAGCGTCCTGACCGCATGATGAAGTCCAGAAACCGCTCCGGTCGGAAGATCGACCTGACCGAGATCGCCGGTAACCACCATGCGTGCGTTCTCGCCAAGCCTGGTCAGGAACATCTTCATCTGCACGACGGTCGTGTTCTGCGCCTCGTCGAGGATCACGAATGCGTTGGACAGGGTACGGCCGCGCATGAAGGCAAGCGGCGCAACCTCGATCTGTCCGCTCTCGAGGCGACGATCCACCTGGTCGGGACCCATGACGTCATAGAGTGCATCATAAAGCGGCCGCAGATAGGGGTCGATCTTGTCGCGCATGTCGCCGGGAAGGAAACCGAGCCGCTCGCCCGCCTCGATCGCCGGGCGGGACAGTACCAGCCGGTCAACGCGGCCGGAAACCAGGAACGACACGGCCATGCCGACGGCGAGGTAGGTCTTGCCGGTCCCCGCAGGGCCGACCCCGAACACCAGCTCGTTTTCGCGCAGGGTCCGCAGATAGTGCGCCTGACCCGGCGAGCGCGGGGAAATTCGCCGCTTCGGCGTGCGAATCCCGATCTCGGCGTCAAACAGCGGTGGTTCCTCGTCGGCGTCGTATTGGCCGGCGCTGCGTGCGAGACGGATCGCGGCGTCGACTTCCGCGATGTCGATCTCCTCTCCCCCGGTCAGACGAACATAGAGCGCCTGAAGGGCCTTGCCGGCAGCCGCCACCATCGACGGCGCGCCGGATATCGTGACGCTGTTGCCGCGCGAGGAAATCGACACGCCCAACCCCTGCTCCACGCGTGCAAGATGGCGCCCGAAGTCGCCAAACAGCATGGGCAGGAGCCGATTATCATCGAATTCGAGAAACAACGGCTTCGCGACGCCGTTCGATGTCAGGCCCGGTCTCAAGCAGCCGCCACCCCCGATGATGCTTCGCTCCCGGTGCCGACGACACCGGCGGCAAGCGAATTGGCGTGCCCGGCCGTGATCTCGACATCGATGACCCGCCCCATGGCCCCGTCGGCCTCGGCGGCGCTCGCAAAGTCCGTATGGACTGCCTGCATCCATGGGCTGCGCCCGGCAAGCTGCGATTTCCGGCGCCCGCGGCGGTCGAACAGCACCGGAACGCGGCGGCCGCGGAACCGGCGGTTGAAGCTGAGCTGCTGATCCGCGAGCAATGCCTGCAGCCGCTGCAGGCGTTCGCTCCTGACGTCCTCGTCGACCATCTCCTCCATCGCCGCCGCCGGCGTCCCCGGCCGCGGGCTGAACATGAAGGAGTAGGCTTGCGCATATTCGACTCTCCGCACCAGATCCAGTGTCTTCTCGAAGTCCGCGTCGCTCTCCCCCGGATGGCCGGCGATGAAATCCGACGACAGCGCGATGTCCGGACGCGCCGCGCGAAGATCGTCGACGATGCGCAGATACTCGTCGGCCCGGTAGCGGCGGTTCATGGCCTCAAGAACCGCATCGGAACCGGACTGGACCGGCAGGTGAAGCCACGGCATGAGCTTGTCCACATCGCGATGCGCGGCAACCAGATCGGCTGTCATGTCCCGGGGGTGCGATGTCGTGTAGCGCAGGCGCAACAGCCCGGGAATGTCAGCCATTCGCCGGATCAGTTCCGCAAGGCTGCACTCGCGGCCATCGGCCAGCAGGCCGTGATAGGCATTGACGTTCTGGCCGAGCAGCGTGATATCCCGCGCGCCGCCAGCGACCAGCCTGCGGGCTTCGTCGAGTACTGCGTCGACCGGGCGCGAGTATTCGGCGCCGCGCGTATAGGGCACGACGCAGAAGGCGCAGAACCTGTCGCACCCCTCCTGGACGGTCAGGAACGCGGAAGGCCCCTGGCCGCCGGACTCGGGCAGAAAATCGAACTTGGGTTCGGGCGGAAACTCGGTATCGACGATTCCGCGTCCTGCGCGCGCGCCGGCGCCCGCTGTCTGTTCCCGCGCGATACGGGCCAGCATCTCCGGAAGCCTGTGATAGGTCTGGGGGCCAAGCACCAGGTCGACATAGGGCGCCCGGCGCAGGACTTCGCCGCCTTCGGCCTGGGCAACGCAACCTGCCACCCCGATCATGAAGCCGCTACGCCCGCCACCCGGCCGGTCACGCATGGCGCGCAGACGCCCGAGTTCCGAATACACCTTCTCGGCCGCCTTCTCGCGGATGTGACAGGTATTGAGAATGACAAGATCGGCATCTCGAGCATCGTCAACCCGACGATAGCCAAGCGGGGCCAGCACGTCCGCCATGCGGGTGGCGTCGTAGACGTTCATCTGGCAGCCGTAGCTCTTGATATGGACGTTCTTCGTCAAGGGAGCATCACGCGCCGGTGCAACTTCTCCTCGCTGAATCCTGTCGGCGCTCACGAACCGGCTCCGCTTCGACGTTGCATCAGCGCTCGTCACCTCCGGTCCTTTCCCGCGACGCGTGATCCCGGCAGCGGCGAATGCGGGATGGCATGCGGAAGAAACGGAATCTTCATCTAGCACAGTCGGAACGGCTGTCAAGGCGCTACCCGGCCGGATTCCCGGATCAGAACAGCGCCTTGTCCGGCGCCGCCTCCTCGCTGCCGACAGCCCGGGCCGAGGCGGCTGCGAGCGGAGTTTCGCCCGCCCCCCCTTGCGAACCCGGCCGCGCGGCGGCCCGTCTGGGCGCTCCGGACCGTTCCGCGGGCAACGCCTGGCCGCTCCGGTCGGCGAGCTGGTCCAGGCGGCCCGAGTTGGCCGTCGAAACGCCTTCCGAGACGATTTCGAAACAGTGATCGGCGAGTCTCTTGCGTGAACCGAACTGTTCGATGGTCACCGGCTCGTGGAACACGACATCGACGGTTATCCGGCCCAAGCCCACGGCCGACCAGCAATGGGCCAGCAGCGGAGCATCTCCGTACCACGCAAAAAGCGGACGCATTGCCCGTCCTATGGGCATTCCGTCGAGACGGGTATAGGCGATCGATACCGGCCGTACGGGAAGCGGCCGTTCGCGGGGCCGGATCTCGGCGACACTGAACAGGGCGCTCTTGAACGGCAGCACGACATTGCCGTTCGAGCTGGTGCCCTCGGCAAACAGGATCAGATTGGCGCCGGTCTCGAGGCGCCGCACCATTTCGTCCCGATGTTCGGTCGCCCGGCGGCCATGGCGGTCGATGAAGACGGAGCGCTGAAGCCGCGCCAGCATGCCGAAGAAAGGCCAGGTCGCAACCTCGCTCTTGGCCACGAAGGAGGCCGGCAGCAACGCCCCCAGTATCGGAATATCGGCATAGGACATGTGGTTGCAGACATAGAGGGACGGCCCGTCGGTCTCGGCGCATCCATGAGTGCGGATAGAAAAACCCAGGATGCGCACGCACAGCCGGTGATAGAAGACAGGCAGCGCGGTTGCGAGGCGCAGGTTCGCGCGCACCGCTATCACCTGCACGGGCAAAAGCGCGAAAGTCAGGATCACGTAGACGAGCACGCGGCTGAGGGCGCGAAGCGGCGAACTCATGAGCCCGTGCCTTCAGCCCGGCCGCCCCCATCCCTGCCGCTGCTGCGTTCATAATGCCGGTAGTACTTCCGGGTTACGAGATCGGTCTTCACGACGATACTGATGTCGGTGGTGTTGAAGGCATGGTCGATGACCGCGCCGTCACCGACAAATCCCCCAAGGCGCAGGTAGCCCTTGATCAGCGGTGGCAGTTCGGTGACCGCCCGACGGCGGTCAATGTCGCTGGCAGCCAGGATCTGCATGTCCACCCTCCGCCCGGCTATCGCTTGCGGGCGCATGTCCGGCGGCGCGAGATGAAAATGGTAAAGATAGGACAGTGGCAGCGCAAGCCGCGCCGGCTCGGTCCCCGGCATGCTCGCGCAGCCGAACATGATCTCGATGCCGTAACGAAAGACGTACTGGGCGATGCTCTGCCACAGCAGTTGCATGACCGACCGTGTGCGGTATTCCGGCTCCACACAGGACCGGCCGAGTTCAAGCGTCTCACCTGCATGGTCGATGACGCTGCCGATCTCGAACTCGTCCGAAGAGTAGAACCCGCCATGCCGCACGGCCACCGAACTGCGCAGAAGCCTGTAGGTGCCGACGACGCCGCTGGGCAGGTCGTCGCGGCTGGCGTCGACGACGAGGAGATGATCGCAGAAGTCGTCGAACCTGTCGAAATCACGGCGCGACCTGGCCACCTCCGCCGATGGTATCGCCGCCATCTCGTCGTAGAATACGCGGTAGCGCAAAGCTTGGGCGGCCGCGACCTCTTCGTCCGTCCGCGCCAGCCGCCCCTCGAGTCCCCCTACGAGGACGGGTTCGAAGATTGCGGCGGCATCGTCAGCGCCGAAGGTCAAGCACTGTCCCCTGCGCGAGAACGGCCGCCAGGCTGCCCCTGCTCATGCCGCGTCATCATCGGTCTCGACTGGCACGCAGTAGAGTTCCAGGCGTTCACCGACAATACGAAAACCGAGGTTGGCGGCGATCCCGCGCTTGATCGCCTCGAGCTGCTCGTCCTCGAACTCGGTGACCTCGCCGGTACGGATGTTGATAATGTGGTGATGGTGCCCTTCGCCGCGGCTCAGCGTCTCGTAACGTGCGCGCCCGTCGCGAAAATCGTGCCGCTCAAGAATGCCGACTTCTTCGAAAAGCCTGAGCGTACGATAGACGGTTGCGATGCTGATACGATCATCGACGGCGCTGGCCCGGCGATGCAGTTCTTCAGCGTCCGGATGATCGTCGGAATCCGACAGGACCTGAGCAATAATCCGCCGGGGGCCGGTGATCCGAAGCCCCTTGTCCCTGCACAAGTCCTCGATCAAAGATGCCATGACCCATCCTTTCGGAAAGGTTAGGCGACCTGCACCGAACAGTCAATGAGAGGTGCAGTCCGGTGGACCGCACCCCATCCTGGCTCCGTTCTCTCGGCTACTCCGCAACCGGCGGCGCAGCCGGCACAGCACCCGCGACATCGCTGCGGCGACGCTGCCGCCCGAGCCCGATGCGCTTGGCAAGTTCGCTGCGCTGTTCAGCATATTTCGGCGCTACCATCGGGTAGTCGTCCGGCAGGCCCCACTTCTTGCGGTATTCCTGGGGCGTCATTCCGTAGGCAGTTGCCAAGTGTCGCTTGAGCATCTTCAACTTGCGACCGTCTTCAAGGCAGACGATATAGTCGGGCCGCACCGAACTGCGGATCGGAACTTTCGGCTCCGGCTTTTCCTCGGGCGGAGAACCAGACAGCCTGGCAAGCGAGTCATGCACCGTCCGGATAAGGTCCGGCATTTCCTGAACTGTCACACTGTTGTTGCTGACATGCGCAGCAACAATTTCGGCCGTCCAGCCGATAATATCCTGACCCTCGGGTGTTGTCTCATCACTCATAGTCTCGACCCCTGTTCAACCATTGTCAAAGCGACAATGCGTATTCTATACCACATTGGACAGCGTTGCAATACATCAGGTTTTCCTTTACTTGACAAGAATGGAGCCCGCGAGACCGAATCGATTTGTCGATATCACCAGAGATGTCTGTCCGATGACGTATGTACGGACCAGGTTGCAGATCGAAAAGATGAAATCCGGCGAAATCCTCGAGATCCGCCTTGTCGGCGCCGAACCGCTGCGAAACGTGCCCGAATCGCTCTCCGAACTGGGCCACGAGATCCTGTCTCTTGCCGCAGAACCGCACACGTCAGGCGCTGCCATCCACAGGCTTCTCGTACGCAAGGCCTGACCGATCACGCCGCCGCCGCACCGCCGGATCAGAACTGGGCCGTCCCCGCCGGCAGTCCGAGCAGCACCCGGCCATAGAGTGTCGAGCACATGTCCCAGTTCAGGCTGATATGTTTCGACGCGGCATGGATATCGCGCCAGAAACGCTGGGTCAGACCGTCATTCGAGAGCCCGGCGCCACCGACACTCTCGAAAAGCAAATCGACCGCCCGGCGGGCAAGTCTTACCGCGTAGCTCAGGTCTCCCTTGTTGCGCGCCCGTTGACGCTCCGTCAGCGGGCGTCCCGAGGCCATGACGGCGAGAATGTCAGCACAGTCCGAGAGCACCAGGAGTTTCGCACCGTCGATGGCCGCTGCGGCCTCGGCGACACGCGTCTGAATGGTCGGGAAGTCCGCCATCCGCTGCGGCTGGCTGAGTGCCGCACCCCTGGTCCTGCGACTCCCGACCTGTTCGACATAGGTCTCCAGCGCGCCCTGCGCCATGCCGATCGCCGGTGCGCACAGACAGATCGTCACGGCGGCAAAGAACGGCACCTTCCACAGGTCGCTGCGATTGACCGACGCCCCGGGGGGACTGCCCGAAAGTGCGTCCGTGAGGGTCAGCATGCGATGCGACGGAACGAACCCGTCGTCGATCACGACATCGCTGCTGCCGGTGCCGATCAGGCCGACGACATCCCAGTTGTCCTCAACCCGGTATTCGGATCGCGGTACCAGGACGTAACCCTGGGTGTGGGGCTCGGTTTCCGCGTCCCGGGCTATGCGCACGCCGAGAATCATCCACTGGGCGTTGAGCACGCCAGAGCAGTAGAGCCATCGCCCACGCAGCCGATACCCCTCTCCGGTCTCGATCGCCGTGCCGCCGGGCGAATAGGACGAGGCCGCGACCGCAAGCGCATCGACGCTCCAGACATCGGCCTGCGCACGATCGTCGAACATGCCGATCTGCCACTGGTGGAGGGCCGCCGTCGAATAGACCCAGGCCGTGGACCCACAACCCGCCCCGATTTCCGCGGCGCAGCGCACCAGCGTCCCGAAATCGGTCTCGAGGCCCCCGTACCGGGCCGGTTGGACAACCCGATAGAGCCCCTCGGACTTCAGATCGTCGATGGTTTCATCCGAAACCCGGCGCGCCCTCTCGGCGTCGCGCTGGCGCGCGCGCAACACGGGCTTGAGCGCTGCGGCGCGCGCGACGAGCGTCTCGCGGTCGTCGACGACGGGGGAAGCTGCATCCATTGGCCCGTAACTGCCGGCTGTTTGTGATGCCGTCATCGTGACACGCCTGTACAACGGGTCAAGCCGAACGGGGGCGTCTCGCCCGTCCCGCGATCGGCCGCCCGGAGGCCGTGCCTGGGCTGTCGCGGCGCCCGGGGGGGATGACCAGCGGACGGACAACAGGTAAATTCCTCCTGCGCGCCGTCGCGAAAACCGGCCGTCCGGCAGCAAGCCGCACGAGAGAAGGGGAGCGCATGTCCTACGATACATGGGTCGAACTCCCGGAGCGGGGGGTCGTGGCGCTTGAGGGTGGCGAGGCGCGAAGCTTCCTGCAGGGGCTCATCACCAACGATATCGGCCTGATCTCGCCGTCGCGATCGATCTACGGCGCGCTGCTGACGCCCCAGGGCGGTTTCCTTCACGATTTTCTGATCGCCGACCTCGACGGAGTCTTGCTGCTCGACTGCGATGCCGGACAGATACCCGATCTCGTCATGCGTCTGGGTATGTATCGGCTGCGCGCCGATGTCCGCATCGACGATCGAAGCGACCACTGGCAGGTGCTGGCATTATGGCCGACCTCCGGAAGCCCGGGCGCAGCCCGGCCGTGGCTTGGCGGCATCGTCTTCACCGACCCGCGCCATGCAGCCCTCGGCGACCGCGCCATCGTGCCGACAGACCTGTCCGCCCACGATCCGCCAGGACAGCAGCGCGCCAGCGCCGAGCAATATACGGCCCGGCGGATCCGGCTCGGCATACCCGATTGCGCCACCGATCTGGTCGCCGCGCGAGAGCGGCCCCTCGAAGCCGGATTCGACCGCCTGAACGGCGTCTCGTTCGACAAGGGCTGTTATGTCGGCCAGGAAGTGACAACCCGCATGAAGCACCGCCAACTCGTACGCCGGCATCTGATCGCCGTGGATTTCGAAGGTCCCGCCCCGGCGCACGGAACGCCCATCACGAGCGGCCGCGTCGAGGTCGGCGAGATCCGTTCCGGCATTCGCGGCCGCGCGATGGCGATGCTCCGGCACGACCGCATGGAAGATCGCCGCCTCACTGCCAACGGCCTGCCGATAGCGCCGCGCCTGCCGGTCTGGATGACGGATGGAGCGGAGCCGGAGCGCTGAGCCGTTCAACTCTCGATCAGCGAGAAATCTCCAATCCTGTCGACCGTTGCCCGGAACCGGGATAGCAGGCGCAGGCGGTTTGCGCGCAGGTCCAGATCTTCGGCGTTGACGGTGACCTCGTCGAAAAAGCGGTCCACGGGCGCACGCAACCCGGCCATCGCCTTCATCGCGTCGACATAGCTGCGATCCGCGATTGCAGCCGCGGCAGCTGCCTCGGCAGACGCGAGTTCCCTCGCCAGCGTCAACTCCTCGGTCTGGACCAGGTTCGCGTCGTCGATCTCCCCGTCGTGGGACGCTCCGTCCTTGCGCTCCTCGATGGAAACGATATTGCCGGCACGCCGGTGTGCCATCAGCAGGTTCGATCCGTCCTCCGAAGCGAGGAATTCGGCGAGCGCCTGCGTGCGCGCAACAACGGCGAGAAGGTCGTCGTCATCCCCGTCCGCAAAGGCGGCGGCGACATGATCATGGCGCATGCCGCGGTCGCGAAGATGAACCTTCAGCCTGTCGGTGACGAAGCTGAACAACTCCTCGATCCAGCCTGCATCCTGCAGCACCTCGGCGCATGGGTCCGCGGCAGCCGGATCCACCGCGCGAGTCTGTTCGACGACCGTGCGACACAGCGCGCGGAACGGCAGATGCAGCTGGTTTTCGAGGACCAGGCGTATGATGCCGAGCGCCGCGCGGCGAAGCGCATAGGGATCGCGAGACCCGGTGGGCGTTTCGCCAATGGCGAAGAATCCGGCAAGCGTGTCCAGCCTGTCGGCGAGTGCGACGGCGACCGATACCGGCGCCGTCGGACAGGTGTCGCCCGGGCCAGCGGGCGAGTAATGGTCACGGATCGCGTCGGCCACGACTTCGTCCTCGCCGTCATGGAGCGCGTAATAGCGGCCCATGACGCCTTGCAGTTCGGGAAACTCGAACACCATGTCGGTCGCGAGGTCGGCCTTGGCGAGCCGCGCCGCGCGTGCCGCGGCGTCGGCATCGCAGCCGGGAATCGAATCGGCAGCAGCACGCGCCAGCCTTTCGATGCGCGCCGCCTTTGCGGCCATCGTGCCGAGCTTCTCGTGGAACACGCTGTCGGCGAGACGGTGGAGACGGGATTCGAGCGGCGACTTGCGGTCCTGGTCCCAGAAGAACTGCGCGTCGGAGAGCCGTGCGCGCAGGACGCGCTCGTTGCCGGCGACGACCGCCGCGCCGCCATCCGGGGTGTCGATGTTGGCGATCACGACGAAACGCGGCGCCAGCCCGCCATTCCGGTCGAGAAGGGAGAAGTACTTCTGATGCGACCTCATCGATGTCGTCAGGACTTCGTCAGGGACATCCATGAACGCCTTGTCGATCCTGCCGCACAATGCCACCGGCCATTCAACAAGCCCGGCCACCTCGTCGAGCAGCGCCTCGTCCTGACGCAGGACGAGGCCCTCGGTGCGGGCCAACCCGTCCAGGCTTTCGCTGATCATCGCCTTGCGCCGGTCGCGCTCCAGGATGACGTGGGCATCAGCCAATCTGCTTCGGTAGTCGGCAAAATCGCTAACCGCAAAGCGCGCCGGCGAGAGAAAACGGTGCCCCACGGTCTCGTTGCCGCCGGTGGCGAATTGGGGCTCCCCTGCGTCGTTGAACGCCGCCGGCGTCGCGACGCGAAGGGCAGTTCCGTCGAACACGCACATGACCTGCTGGAGCGGCCGGATCCATCGTCCGCGGCCGCTGCTCCAGCGCATGGATTTCGGCCACGACATGCGTCCGATCGCGGCCGCAAGCAGCCGCGGCAGAATGTCCACCGCGGCCTCCCCCGTACGTTCGAGGATCGTGAACAGGAACACGCCCTTTCCAGTGTCACGCTCCTCGCACTGCTCGCGCGCCACGCCGCAGGACTTCAGGAATCCCTCGATCGCACGATCGGGCGCTCCGACCCGGGGTCCCCGCCTCTCCTCGCGCAGGTCGGGCTGGCGCTCCGGAACTCCTGCGACGACCACGGCGAGCCGACGGGGCGTCACGTGCGCGTCGACCGAATCATGGGCGAGTCCAGCCCCGTGCAATTCCGAGGCGACAAGGCGTTTCAGCTCGTCGGCGGCGCGCGCCTGCAGGCGCGCCGGAATTTCCTCCGAGAGAAGTTCGAGCAAAAGTTCGGGCATTTTTCAGGCCGCCGTCCGCACTCGCGCGGCGGCGTCCAGCCAGGTCTCGCAACAGCCCCTGGCGAGTGCGCGGACGCGACCGATATAGGAGGCCCGCTCGGTCACGCTGATGGCGTTGCGGGCATCAAGCAAGTTGAACACGTGGCTCGCCTTGATGCACTGGTCGTAGGCAGGCAAGGCCAGTCCGCGTTCCAGACACCGGCCACATTCCTCTTCCGCAAACCGGAATTGCGCGAACAGCATGTCGGTGTTCGCGCATTCGAAATTGTAGATCGAATATTCACGCTCGGCACGTCGGAAGATGTCTCCGTAGCGGACACCGCTACCATTGAAGTCGAGGTCGTACACGCTTTCGACGCCCTGTATGTACATTGCCAGCCGCTCGAGCCCGTAGGTCAGTTCCACCGGTACCGGAGCGCATTCGATCCCGCCCACCTGCTGAAAATAGGTGAACTGGGTTACTTCCATGCCGTCGCACCAGACTTCCCACCCCAGCCCGGCGGCACCCAGGGTCGGGCTCTCCCAGTCGTCCTCGACGAACCTGATGTCGTGGCGCTCGGGCTCGATTCCGAGTGCCCGCAGGCTGTCCAGGTAGAGCTCCTGGCTGTCGGCGGGCGACGGTTTGAGAATGACCTGGTACTGGTAGTAGTGCTGAAGCCGGTTCGGGTTTTCTCCGTAGCGCCCGTCGGCCGGCCGTCTGGACGGCTGAACGTAGGCGGCATTCCAGCTCTCGGGGCCGAGCGCGCGCAGCATTGTCGCAGGGTGAAAGGTGCCGGCGCCCACCTCCATGTCGTAGGGCTGCAGGATCACGCAACCCCGGGCGGCCCAGTAGGCGTGGAGCTTCAGGACGAGGGCCTGGAAGGACGCGCCCGTGTCTCCATTGTGTGTCATGCCTGCCGATCCGGTGCCACCGCGTAGCCGGATCGCAACATAGGATCCGGCCGCGCGACGGTCAATCTCGTCCCGGGCCCTTTCTCCAGAGTGGCCGGCCGACACCGCCTGTCAGTTCGGGTGGGGACAGTCGTCGCGCCCGCAGCCCTCCTGTCCTTCGGCAACGTAGCTGCCGCACACGCGGCAGGCGCGGAGATCCTCGACACTGCCGGTGCGCCGCCGCCCGGCTGCAATCTGCCGCGCCTTGTTGCGGCGAATGATGATCTTGAAGCCGTACCAGACGCCGGCGACGATCGCAGCAAGGACAAGCCATTTGAGAATCATGGTACCGACCTCACATGCGAAAGCGCTGCCAGGCCGCCCATTCGTCGAGGGCGGCGGCCAGTTCGCCAGGATCGATGCCAATCCGGATGCCGCGCCGGAACCGGGCCAGCACTCCGGACCTGACGGCGACGCGATGAAAGCGCACGCGTTCGCCGAACCGGCGCCGCATCTCTGAACGCATCTCGCCAAGCGCGTCCACGAGCCCGACCTCCAGCGCCTGCCGGCCAGTCCAGACGTCTCCCGTGAACAGCTCGTCCTCGGGCGCCCGCAACCTGCCCTTCCGGCGCTCGCGCACATGGTCGCGGAAGGCATCGAAGATGCTCTCCTGAAGTTCGCGCAGGCGTTCGACATCCGCCGTCCGTTCGTCAGTGAAGGGATCGAGCATCCCCTTGCGCTCGCCGACGGCATAAAGCCTGCGCTCGATGCCGAAACGGTCGAGAAGGTCCGGAAATCCGAAACCCGCGGAGATCACACCGATCGACCCGACGATCGAGCTCTCGTCGGCAAAGATCTCGTCCCCGGCGCAGGCCAGCCAGTAGCCGCCCGACGCCGCGACATCCTCGCAGAATGCGATGACCGGGATCTCGTTTTCCGCAGCGAGGTCGCGGATGCGCCGCGCGACCAGGGCCGACTGCACCGGCGCACCGCCCGGAGAGTTGATGACCAATGCGACGGCCTTGAGATTTCGCGCGGTGAACAGCCGGCCAAGCGCCTTCTCATAGGTCGCCAGCATGATCCCGCCGCGCCGCTGCGGTCCGCCTCCGATGACGCCTTCGAGACGCATCACGCCAACCCGCGGGGGCGGGTTGCGTAGACGCTCCACCGGCAGCCTGGCGACCAGCCGCACGATGGCGTCCTTTGTCGTTGCCCAATTCATCACAATTTACATCATCATCATCTGCCGGCGACTCGCAAGGCCGCCCCGCGAAGCACCGCGTCGGCCTCCGCCGTGAACGCGCCGTCGTCCTCGTGCAGGATGAGCCCCGGAGCCATGACCGCCGGCGCGGCAGCGTCCTTGCGAGCGCGAACAATGACCCGTTTTGCCGCGACACCGGATTTCGGCCATAGCGGAAATACTGCTATCGCACCGCACCGGTGATTGAACAGCGACAGAATCCGATCAAGCCGGTCGGCACGGTGAACGAGAGTCAGAATGCCGCCGGGCCGGGCCATGCGGTACATAAAGCCGATCCATTCATCGAGCCCTGCGCCTCCTTCCAGTCGCGCCACCGCCGCGTGGCGACCTTGGGGAAGAGTGCTGCGGCCCTGTTCGAGATAGGGCGGATTGGCCATCACGTGGTCGAAATCCGCCTGTGCCATCACAGGCTGCATGAGGTCGGCGGCAACGATGCCAACAAACCCTGCAAGACCGTTGGCGCGGACATTCTCGCCCGCAAGCCGTGCCAGGTCCGGCTGTATCTCGATCCCGGTGACATGACAGCTTGGAACCCGCCGGGCGAGACACAGCGCCGCTGCGCCGTGGCCGGCTCCGACATCGAGAACACGGTCGCCTGCGGCGGCATCGACCGAGGCTGCGAGGAAGACAGGATCGATGGCCGCACGATAGCCGTCGACGGGTTGACGCAGACGAAGCCTTCCATCGAGGAAGCCGTCTTCCGTATAGTGGCGGTCGACGGCACCTTCGCATCGTCCGGGCGCCTCAGACAATGCGGTCCCCTTCGCCGGTATCCTGCAGCAGCGCCTTGGCGCGCTCATAGTCCTCATCGGCGACCATTACGCGACGGGCGATGGCAGCGGCGCTGCCTTCGAGAACGCTCATGTGACTGTCGAGCACGAAGGTCTCGATCAGGTCCGCGCGAAGCATGGCCTGCACCCAGGACAGGAACACCGAGTCGTTGGTTCGTACCAGTTCCTTCATTTGCACATTGCCTTGACCGGACGGAGTCTGCCGCTATGTTCGACATCTCTGTCATTTCCGTCAAGGATTGCGAAGCTCATGAGTTCCGTCGTTGACCTGAAGCAGATACGGCGGGACCAGTTCACGCCCTCGTTGGACGCGCTTACATCGCTGACCGCCCATGAGATGCGGCGCGTCAACCAGACGATCATCGCGCACATGGACAGTCCGGTGATCCTGATTCGCAAGGTCGCCGAACATGTCGTCGCGGCTGGCGGCAAGCGCCTTCGCCCGATGCTCACACTCGCCAGCGCCGACCTGTGCGGCTACACGGGCGAACGCCATATCGGCCTAGCCGCCTGCGTCGAGTTCATCCATACCGCGACCCTGCTTCACGATGATGTCGTCGACGAAGACATGCTGCGCCGCGGCACCGCCAGCGCCAACGCTGTGTGGGGCAACAAGGCCAGCGTACTCGTCGGAGACTTTCTGTTCAGTCGCGCCTTCGAACTGATGGTTGCCGATGGTGCCCTGGAAGTCCTGCGCGTCCTGTCGCAGGCGTCCTCGACGATCGCAGAGGGCGAAGTGATGCAGCTCATCACCGCCAACGATGTCGAGACGTCGGAGGCCGCCTATCTCGAGGTCATTTCTTCCAAGACGGCGAGGCTGTTTGCGGCCGCGACGGAAGTCGGCGCGATTGTCGCCGACGCTTCCAAGACCGAACGCCGGGCTCTCGAGAGTTTCGGATACAACACCGGGATTGCCTTCCAGCTTATCGACGATGTACTCGACTATTCGGCGCACCAGGCGGTTCTCGGCAAGACGGTAAGCAACGATTTCAGGGAAGGAAAGATCACCCTCCCCGTCCTGTTCGCCTACGGCGCCGCCGACAGACGGGAGCGGACATTCTGGCATCGAACGCTGGTCGACCTTGAGCAGGGAGAGGGAGATTTCGGCCACGCCCTCAAGCTGCTCGATCAGTCGGGCGCGCTCACGGGCACGATCGACCGCGCACGGGAATACGCCGCGGAGGCCCGGGCAGCTCTCGAGCAGTTTCCTGACGGCAGGATTCGGACGGCGCTCTCTGAGGCTGTCGAGTTCGTGGTCGAACGGTCCTATTGAGTCTCCGCGCGCGCCCCGGCGTGACCGTCAGAAGCGCAACCGCATGCCCGCCGGGCCGGCAGCCGCAACACCGGAGGCTCATGCCACGACCGAATCGCGGAGAATATCTGGCACAACTTCCGGCGATGCAGTACCTGCCCGCACGACGCCACATGAATTGAAATGGCCGGATGTCGTCTGGACGGAAAGGTTCTGTTGCGCGGAATTCCGGGTTCGTTGGCGCGCTGAAATCACCGAACGCGCTAGCCGGCAGCCGACACTGGCTTGACGCGCTTCCCGGACAACGCTAGAAACCCTGCTTTCCGGGTTGCAAAGCTTCCCCTTACCTGCCTCATTGGATCGAGACGATGTCCAGACGCTGCGCGATCACCGGCAAGGGTGTCATGGCCGGCAACAATGTCAGCCATGCCCACAACAAGACACGCCGCCGGTTTCTGCCGAATTTGCAGATTACTTCACTCCTCTCCGATGCGCTCGGCTGCACGGTCCGGCTCAAGCTGTCGGTCCATGCCATACGTTCGATCGAACACAAGGGCGGCCTGGACGCCTACCTGCTCAACACGTCCGATTCCAGACTTCCTCTGGAGGCCCGTCGCCTGAAGCGCAAGATACGCAAGGCGCACGAGGCAGCCGCGGGCGCTGCGTCCTGACATGGTCCGGAACCGCTTTCCGGGGCAGCGGTTCGCCGTCGCAAGAAACGACCGTTCCGTTCCGTCAGGCTGCTTCCCGGCGTGACCGGGCACGCCCGAAAGGCAGGTTGCGTCCGTCGTCGAACAGTTCAGTCAGGCGGTCCAGCATCGTGCCGCCAAGCTGTTCAGCATCCGTGATCGTGACCGCCTTGGCGTAATACCGCGTAACGTCGTGCCCGATGCCGATGGCGGTGAGTTCGACTTCGGGGTGCGTCTCGATCAGTTCGATGACCTCACGCAGATGGCGCTCGAGATAGTTGCCGGCGTTGACCGAAAGGGTCGAGTCGTCAACCGGTGCGCCATCCGAGATGACCATCAGGATCTTGCGCTGTTCGGGGCGGACGATGAGCCGGTTATAGGCCCAGAGCAGCGCCTCACCGTCGATATTCTCCTTGAGAAGCCCTTCGCGGAGCATCAGCCCGAGCATGCGCCGGGCGCGCCGCCACGGTGCATCGGCCGACTTGTAGATGATGTGGCGGAGATCGTTGAGCCGTCCGGGATGTGCCGGCTTGCCCTGGGCGAGCCAATGTTCGCGCGCCTGTCCGCCCTTCCACGCCCGGGTCGTGAAACCGAGAATCTCGACCTTGACGCCGCAGCGCTCCAGGGTACGGGCGAGGATATCCGCGCTCATCGCGGCGACCGTGATGGGACGGCCCCGCATCGAACCGGAGTTGTCTATCAGCAGGCTGACTATCGTGTCGCGGAAATCCGTCTCCTTCTCGACCTTGTAGGATAATGGATAGAGCGGGTTTGTGACCACGCGGGACAGACGCGCTGCATCAAGGAGCCCCTCCTCGAGATCGAACTCCCACGACCGCGACTGCTGCGCGAGGAGCAGCCGCTGCAGCCGGTTGGCAAGCCGCCCGATGACGCCCTGGAGCTTCACCAACTGCTGGTCGAGATGGTTGCGAAGCCGGTTCATCTCATCGGGATCGCAGAGTTCGGCGGCGTCGACCGTCTCGTCGAATTCGACCGTGAAGGCGCGGTAGAAGGGCTGGCGCAGGTGCTCGGGAATGCTCCCGTCGGGCCGACGGTGATTTTCGGAGTGATCGCCGTCATCGTCGCCCATGCCCGGCATCATCTCTTCCTGGCCCTCCTCGGACATGGTCTCGTCAGCGTCCTCCATCTCCATCTCGTCAGAGTCGGGGTTGTCGGCGCCGCTCATCTCGGCCGAAACGCCCTCGGTTTCCGCATCGTCGGATTCGGAATCGCTGTCCTCCTGGTTCTCGGCATCCTCGCCCTGTTCGCCCTCCTCCTGGTCGGCAGCCTCGGCGTCCTCGTCGATCAGCTCGAGATCGACAAGCAGGTCCCTCAACGCATCGGCATAGGCCGACTGGTCCTCGACCGCGGCGCACAGGCGATCGAAGTCGGTATTGACCTTGTCGCTGACCCAGTCGCGCCACAGCCCGACCAGCTGTTCGCCTCCTGCGGGCAGCGCCTCTCCGGTCAGCTGCTCACGGACCATGAGGCCGATGGCCTCGGCAAGCGGCGCGTCCTCGCGCACGTTGACGCGCGTATAGCCAAAGGCATCGCAGCGATCCTCGAGCGCGATCCGCAGATTGCCGGCAACGCCAGCCATCATGCGGGCGCCGATCGCCTCGACCCGGACACGCTCGAGGGATTCGAAGACCGCGCGCGCGTTCTCTCCGCGCGGCGCGCACTGCGCATGGACCTCTTCGTCGTGAAACCGGATACGGAGCGCCATTGCGTCGGCCTCGCCGCGCAGCGAGGACTTCTCGCGTTCGGTGAATTCGCGTGACGGGACCGGAAGACGCGCCTGATTGTCGACGAGCCGTGCCTCCGAGCCGTAGACCAGGGTGAGATCGTCGCGCTCGGAGATGGCCCGCATGGCCGCAGCGGTTATCCGGCGAAATTCCTCGTTCGGCCCGGCGTCGCTCATCGGACGGTCAGGCTGCAGTCCTGGCCAGCTTCAGTTCCGGAAGCTCGTCGCCGAAGCAGCGCTGGTAGTATTCGGCGACCGTCGAACGTTCGAGTTCGTCGCACTTGTTCAGGAACGTCATGCGGAAACCGGTGGCGATATCTCCGAATATTCTCGTGTTTTCGGCCCACGTGATCACGGTGCGAGGCGACATGACCGTCGAAATGTCGCCGGCCATGAACCCGGCACGCGACAGTTCAGCGACGCGCACCATCGACGCGATCATCCCGCGGCCGTCCTCACTATCGTAGTTCGGCACCTTCGACAACACGATCGCGACCTCGTCGTCGTGGGGCAGGTAGTTCAGTGTCGTCACGAGGTTCCAGCGGTCGAGCTGGCCCTGATTGATCTGTTGAGTGCCATGATAGAGCCCGGTCGTGTCGCCAAGGCCGACCGTGTTGGCGGTCGCGAGAAGCCGGAAAGCCGGGTGCGGCTTGAGGACGCGGTTCTGATCGAGGAGCGTCATCTTTCCGTCCACCTCCAGCACCCGCTGGATGACAAACATCACGTCCGGCCGCCCGGCATCGTACTCGTCAAACACTAGCGCCACCGGGTTCTTGAGCGCCCACGGCAGTATGCCGTCGCGGAATTCGGTAACCTGCTTGCCATCGCGGATTACGATGGCGTCCTTGCCAATGAGGTCGATCCGGCTGATGTGGCTGTCAAGGTTGACGCGCACGCAGGGCCAGTTGAGGCGGGCAGCAACCTGCTCGATATGCGTCGACTTTCCGGTGCCGTGATAGCCCTGGATGAGGAGGCGCCGGTTGTGAGCAAAGGCCACGAGGATGGCAAGCGTCGTATCGTGATCGAAGCAGTAGGTAGTATCGAGATCGGGAACGTATTCGGTGCCCTTCCTGAAGGCCGGTATCTCCATGTCGACATCCATGTCGAAGAGTTTCCGCGCGGACACCACCGTGTCCGGACGCTCGATTTCGCCGATTTCACTAACCACTTTCTCGGTTCTGGTCTTCTTGGCTGCCATTTCCCTCATTTCCTCGGACCGGCCATTGCCGAATTGCCCCAGCGTGTTCGACTTCATGCTTCGCTGGTCGCAAGAGAGCGCTGGTGCGATGGCCGCTGTCTCGCGGCGTCCGCACCGATCACGCCATGACGCAACCGGACTGCACGCTCAACACCGACAATTCGGTTCCCGGAATCCGGCCGCGTCCGCCGCCCGCACAGCGTGAGGCCCGAGCGCGAAGCTCTCGCACAATATGCTGCAGACGGCGTTCCGATGCAAGATTGTCCGTCCGCCGCGGCTGCCGCGCGCAGACACCGCGGCGCGCTCACCTCGCCGCGGCCCGGCGTACGACCAGAATTTCGCTGCCGACCGCTGCCACGGTAATGACGAATCCGGCCGCCTCGACATAGATCGCCACCGCGAATGCCTCGGCCGGAATCAGGAGCATCATCCCGCCAGCCATGAATGCGATGCGCATGACCACGCTGAGAGGGCGCCGGAAATATCCCTGTATGCCGCAGGTCGTCACCCACACGCCGGCGACGGCGGTGACGAAGGCGAATACCACGTCCAGCGGCGCTCCCTGCATGATCAGGTTCGGTGACATGATGAACATGACCGGAACCACCAGCGCCGTCCACCCGAGGCGAACGGCCGTCACCGCGGTCGCCATCGGCCCCGCACCCGCAAGGTTGGCGGCAACGAACGCGGCGATCGCCACCGGCGGCGTAATCAGCGACACGATCCCGAAATAGAACACGTACATGTGGGCGGCTATGGGGTTGATCCCGAGCTGGATCAATGGCGGCGCGGCAATAATCGACACCAGGAGGTAGATTGCGGTCGTGGGCATGCCCATGCCGAGGATGATGCAGATCACCGCGGTCAGCGCCAGCAGCACGACCAGGTTGCCCTCGCCCAGCCGCACCAGGGCCTGGGTGAGCGCCTCCCCGAGGCCGGTGGCGCCGAGAATTCCGATGATCACCCCGGCCATGGCGCCTATGACAACGATCTCGCTCCCGCCGCGTACGCCGGTGTCACGAACCGCGCTGACGATCTCCAGGACACGCATCCGCCGGCCCTTGTGGCTGAAGATCCAGTTCATGACGACGACCGTCGCTCCCGACCACAGTGCAGCAGTCTCGGGCGGCCGGTTGAGCGAAAACAGCGCGTAGACCAGCACCATGAAGGGGAGGATGAAGAACCATCCCTCCTTGAAGGTCGGCCAGATTGCCGGAATGAGTTCGGACGGCACCGGCAGGATGTTCTTCTTCGCCGCTTCGAGATCGGCATAGATGAATACCGCGACATAGTAGAGAAGAGCGGGAATGACGGCCGCGATCACGACCTCGGTGTACGAGATCTCGAGAATTTCGGCCATGAGGAACGCGGCCGCGCCCATGATCGGCGGCATGATCTGGCCGCCGGTCGACGCCACCGCCTCGAAGGCCCCGGCCACCTTGGCCTCATAGCCGCCGCGCTTCATCAGCGGAATGGTGATGAGCCCGGTCGACGCAACATTGGACACGGCCGTTCCCGATATCGCGCCGAACATGCCGGACGCGATAACCGCGATCTTGGCCGAGCCGCCACGCTGGCGCCCGATCAGCGCGGTCGCGATGCTGGTCAGCCATTCCGAGGCCCCGCCCTTGAGCAGAAGCTGGCCGAAGAAAACGAACGGCAGGACAACGATCACCACAATCGTCAGCGGCAGCCCGAGAATCGCGACGCTGTCCGCCGTCAGGGACGAGGTAAGGTACTCTAGGCTGTTCTCGCTGGCCTGCAGCATTCCCGGGACATGGTGGCCGAGGATCGCATAGGCTATGAACACCAGCATGATCGCCGTCAGGCTCCAGCCGGCGGTGCGCCGGATCGCCTCCACGGTGAGCGGGATGAGCACAAAGCCGATCGTCGCCGCCTCGGAGCGGAGCTCGAACAGTTCGTCCTGCAGCACGGGGAAGCGAACCGCAAGGTAGGCGCCGGCGCCGAGGCCGATCACTGCAAGCGCGATGTCCCAGACCGGAACCGTCCGTTTGACAACTCCCGGGCGAAACGGTGACTTGATGAAGATGATGCCGAGAGCAAGGCCGAGCGCAAGGGCCATGCCCTGTTCGGTAAAGATCTGCCAGCCCATCTCGAGATGGATCTGGGACGCGTAGAAAATCGGAATCAGCGCCAGGCACCCGCCCAGACACGCCACGGCTCGAGCCCAGAATTGCACGAGTTCGAGGTCGGTATCGCCCTCGCTGTGGACGACGTCAGGCCGTGCCCGTTCCGTGTTTGCCATGCCGTGAATCGCCTGTACGCCATGTCCGCCGGACCGGTCCGGCGGACATGGCGCCGACCCGCGCCGTGGGCAGGCGGATCGAACCTGGACGGAATCCGGGCTCGCCTAGATGCCGGCTTCCTTGTAGAACTTCAACGCTCCCGCATGATAGGACAGACCCTGATCCTTGGGCATCCGCTTGGCGCTGAAGCTTGCCCAGATCGGGCTGACGGCATGAAGTTCCTTCTCGCTCCCGGCCAGTGCCTTGACGACCCTGTACACCGTCTCGTTCGGCACCTTGTTGTGGGTAAAGAGCATGAAGTCGTAGCCGAACAGCACGGCCGGTTCCCTGATGGCTACATAGGCCTTCTTCTTCTCCACCCGTTCATACTGGCCGCCACGAAGGTGCTTGACCGCGGTCTTGGCACCGGCGGTATCGGTATTCAGGCTGATATAACGGACACCGCTCGGAATCTTCGCATTCATATCCTTGTTCGGACCGCCGCCGACCCCCGCCATCGCGACATCGACCTTGCCCTGCTTGAACAGGTTCCAGTGCTGCCTGAGTCCGACTGCGGGCACCTGCTTGACGTCCTTCCAGGTCAGGCCGGCATTTGCCAGGAATGCGCTGAAATAGGCCTGGAACAGCGGCGCACCCTTGAAGCCGCTGGCCATGCGCTTGCCCTTGAGATCCTCGATCTTGCGGATGTCGGTGTCGTTGCGGACCAGAAGACCGGTGCGGAACCGCACCAGCGTGGCCACAAGTTCGAGATTCTTGTAAGGCTGTTTCGAGAGATCGCGCCCATCCTTGGCCATCGTGTACTGGACGATGTTGGACAGGCCGAACTCGAGCTCCCCGGCGTCGACGACCGGAATGTACTTCTGGGTGCCGCCCATGACCTGACGGCGCATTTTCAGATCTGTCTTGTTGTTGACGATCTTGGAGATCGCAGTCGTCATGGCCGCGACCACCGAACCCTTGGTGCTGCCGATGCCGATGGTCTGCGCACCTGCCGATCCGGCCATGAACAGCGCTGTCGCGGCAGCGGTCACTATCAAACGGGTCATCTGTGTTCTCCCTTGCAAGACATGCAATTCCACTGGGACTTACAACGAATGGTTGACAACACCCGATGCACTGCTTTAGCAGCACGGCGTTGTACGTTGGCAGGGACAGTAGTACCCCGCTTGTACCATGTCGGCAACCGGCGTCAGGGAACTCTGACGCAGCCGGACGGGGAGGCAGCCGGGTTGTCTGGCTAATGAACGGTCAAGACCGCAGGGTTGTGCATTGGCACGACAGCGCGAAGGTGTCCGGAAGGTTGGGCAAGAGCCGATCAACGCTCCCGTGAAGTCCATCGCGCCCCGCCCTCACCGGTGGGGCGCTTCGTCACATCAACTTTGCGCAACTGCTCGCCCCCCTGCTACCGGGCGTGTCCTGGTACGACGCCTGATTTCCCATTGGCCGGTTCTTCAGCTGGCATGCATGGCTGTTGGCAACATGGCATTGGCCTCGGGGAGATAGCGGAGGCGGTCTTGGGATCGAACGATGGCGGTGTCCATTTTACATCGCATCCTGGCCCGGTAGCAGTCCTGGTCACGGGCGAAATCGTACATCTGCAACATGGAATAGTCGCCGACAAGCGATGCACGATACCCTGCGGCCCCTTTTCGCGAGTTTCAATCTGAGGAATGAATATCTCATGGATATCCTCGACGTCAAACAATGCGCACGACCTCCTATGTTTAAATATATCAAATTAAATTTTTGTTTTTATAAACAATTCGTAAACTTATTTCTTCCATTGTTTAGATGAATGATTTGTCAATGTGCCAGAACCCCGGATAATCACCTCCTCTCTTGATCAGAACGGCAGGTGTCGGTGGATTTTTTGCTGACAACAGCGACATGGGGCAAAGGGGCCGATCCCTTCCAAAAGGAAGCCGGATCAAGTTCATTCGCCGTCCGATGCGCTGGTTGGCTAAAGCGGTGGGAATGGTGTTCGATGATTATATCGTCTTCAGTGCGCTGCTCGGTCAGAGCTCGAGCAAGCGGAGATTGCGAGAGTCTCTTTTGCAGACTGTCGAAGCTCATCCCGCGGAGCTGGAACAGGAGCATCAGGTCACGATCAAGCAGGGAAGCAATCTTGTAGTACACCCCAGCCACGTGTTTGCAGGGCGATGCCCGATCCGGACATGAACATGTGCTGATCAACTCACCAGAATCATGCGGTAACAGGCTTTTGCCCGTTTCGACAGACACCTTGTAACGCGGTTCCTTGTAGACGCCGAAATACGGGTTGATATTCCCACGCATCACCGCTCGCACCTTGCTGCCCGCAATCTCGAATTCCAGCAACCGGTTCGGGCCGGAATATGACCGGCCGCGTCGCAAACGACCTTCGTCCATGCACCCCTCCAGGACGTCCAGGAAGACCTCGCCCCACCATGTTCTGCTCTTTCTGACCATGATCAGGTCTCCAGTATCAGTTGTCGGTTCAACGCGATCAGATCCCGGAAAGCCGCGTTGTCCATCTCGGTCAGCCAGTCTTCGTTTGAACCGACGATATTCTCTGCGAGCGCCTGTTTGGATTCGATCATTGAATCGATCCGCTCTTCGAGGGTGCCGAGGACCACCATCTTATGGGCGAATACCGTCTTTTCCTGTCCGATTCTGTAGGCCCGATCGGTAGCCTGGTTCTCGACAGCCGGATTCCACCAACGGTCAAAATGAAAGACGTGATTGGCCTGCATCAGGGTGATGCCGACCCCGCCCGCCCTGAGCGAGAGGATGAAGATGCCGGGAGACGCCTGCGGGTCCTGAAAACTCTCGATCATTTTCTCTCGACGGCTGCGGCTCGTCCCGCCATGCAGATAATGAACCGGACAACCATGACGCTCTCTCAAGAGTGTCTCGAGCCGATGGCCGACATCGGTAAACTGGGTAAAGACAAGCAGGCTGTCAGACCCGTCAAGCGCCTCCTCGATCATTTCGTTGAGGCGAGTCAGCTTGTGCGAGCGCGAAGCCTCAAAGGCGCTTCCGTCCTGGAGAAACTGGGAGGGATGATTGCAAATCTGCTTGAGCTTCATGAGCGTCGAGAGAATCAGTCCGCGGCGCTGCATGGACTCGGCCTCTTCGATCTGCTTTTGGACATCGTCGACAACCGCCTGATAGAGTGACGCCTGCTCTCTGGTTAGATTGCAGTACACCTTCTGTTCGACCTTGTCCGGCAGATCGCTAATGATCGACTTGTCTGTCTTCAGGCGCCGAAGGATGAAAGGCCGCACCAAACTTTGAAGCTGTCGGCTGCGCGAGGGATCGGAGTCCCGCTGGATGGGCGTTTCGTAGGCACGCTTGAACCGGGCAACCGTGCCAAGGTAGCCAGGGTTGAGAAAGTTAAACAGTGACCACAGGTCCATCAGCCGGTTTTCAACCGGTGTTCCGGTCACAGCGATTCGACGCGGGGCGCGCAGCGCGCAGATCGCACGTGCTTGTGCCGACTTCGGATTCTTGATGTTCTGCGCCTCGTCTACCACCACTCTGTGCCAGTCAGTTGATTTCAACAGGTCCTTGTCGGACCGGGCAAGTGCAAATGAGGTAACGATCAGATCAGCGTGGTCGATCGCCGCAGCGAACGCCTCTGGATCCCGTGCCCGGTCAGAGCCATGATGGATCACACACGCCAGATCGGGAGCAAATTTCCCGACCTCGCGTTTCCAGTTGCTGAGCACCGATGTCGGTGCAATAAGCAGGGTTGGCGCAGGCGCTTCAGGGTGCAGTTCTTGGCGCTCGCGCAGCAACAGCGCGATCAACTGTATGGTTTTGCCGAGCCCCATGTCGTCCGCGAGGCACGGGTTGAGCCCTAAGGCCTCCTGCATCGCGAGCCACGCCAACCCTTTCTTCTGATAGGTTCTCAGGCTTCCCTGCAGGCCATGCGGGTCATCGGCCGGATCGATTGCATCCTGGTTTTGCAGCTGGCGCAGGGTCTTGTTCAAGACTTCGTCAAACTCGAATGTGACAGCATCCTCGTCAGCTTCCGCGATGTCTTTCACAAGCTGGTTGAATCCGATACTGTCGTCATCAGTGCCCTTGCCACGCCACAGTTCCAGCATACCCGACAACTGCTCGCTGTTGATTTCCATCCATTCGCCACGAAACCGGACCAATGGTGATTTCGCGCTAACGAGCGCCAGCCATTCCTGTTCGCTGACCGGCTCACCGTCGATGGACAGGTCGTACTGATAGTCCACAAGAGAGTCGAGGCTGAGCATGCCGTGGCCTGTCTCGGTGGCCTTCGCCGGGTGCGCGGCCGCCTTGATCCGGATCCGTGCGCGGCGTCTTCCTTCCAGCGTCCACCAGCTTGGAAGCACGATCTTGAATCCGGCAGATTCGAGTACCGCCGCATCGTCTTTCAGGAACTCATACGCGGTATCGAGATTGATGCGCAGCCCTGTCGGCCTTGCAGATTCCATTCCCTGCCACAGGAGCGGACACATGCGTGCCGCATGGCCGAGCCCGATCAGCAGATTGCGTTCAAACTGGGCGCCGAACTCCTTCAGCCATTGCTCCCTGTCGGCATCGGACAGTTTCCACCATTCCTCCAGATCGAGTCTGAGTGACGGGTCGCGTCCGGACGACACGAAAAAATGCAAGCTCCAGTAGCCGTCATCACCTTCCTTGACCTCGTCAAGACGCACGCCAAGAACAAAGCCCGGTTCATGAGTCCGAGCAACTATTTTGTCGTACCATGCTCGCCACTGCTTCAAATCCTCCGCTGACGGATTGTCTGGAGTCGTACCGTCGGCAGCGGCCTTTGATCCTCCAAGAGCACATACGAGCCAGGTGTCCTTGATTTTGTTCAGAAAACCCCGGGTAAAAGAGGTGTTGGCGACCAAGGATTCAAGCTGCTGTTCACTAAAATGCCTGAGCATTCCCAGTCGATCGAGCAGTATCGGTTTCGTGACCTGAAACACCTTTGTGCCCGTCGCCATAGCCTGGATCGCACAGACGTCTGGCATCGCCTGCGCAAACTCATGCAGCCCGCTTTCATAATGTCGTGCAACCGGAGCCCATCCGGTCAAAATCTCAACCCGGTCTTTCTTTGCGTCAACCTGGCGGGACTTCATGACCGGCAGAAACTGGTGTTGGCGCACGATATATCTGAGTTGTCGAGCATATCGGGTCCAAAACTGCAGACTGTACCCGGGTTGGGTTTGCTCAACTCCGTAACCAAACAACACTTCAAGTTCGCGCAGAAATGCAAGGGGTCTTGCAATCTCGATCGCACTGATCTCCCACGTTTCCCAAGTGCAGCTGTCCGGCAGGTACTCACCAGTCAATTGTGCCATCTCAAGACTGGGCAATGGTCGTCCGTTTTCGGTCGGGAGCGCTGCCCGAAACGTCGCGTTTCGCGCCTCAGCCAGAGTTATCGCTGAGTTCGACAAACCAAGTCTTGAAACCAGGAATTCTCGAATCCGGTCAGAGTGCAAGAGACTTCCCGGATGCTGGTACAACCTCCCCGTTTTCCCATCGGGACGGGATGTCTCAACCCAGAACAAAAATCGTCCGGGATTATCGAACGCAGGATCGGAAGGAACCGACCACACTCCATGACAGATATCCATGCAGCAGGACCTTTCACCTCACGACGAGCTATAAGCCCGAGGCGGCATTGTCCAGACCCCCGAGGCAACCGCTTACTCATCGCATATTCCGCACCGTGCACACAATTTGTTGCCAGAAGAGTGCGGTTGTCGGCTCCAACCCGCCCACAAGCGGGGACATCCGTTGCAACTCATCCACAGCCATGGGACCACCGCCACGCGTCTGACCGTCAGCTGCGGGGTCGAGGCGCTAACGGGCTCCCGGGTCTCGGACGCTTGCTGGACGACCTGCGCCTGCAGGAGCGCCTGTTCTGGCGCGCGGGGACGCAGCTACGGGCCCGGGCGCGTGACCTCGGTACTTGCGGACGATCAGGATTGTGTTGTCTATCAATTTGCGGATGAAACCGCACGTCAAGGTTGGCGCACAAGATGGTGTAGGACCAGGCAAGCGGCGGGCACCGTATCAATACGCAACATGCACCTACTCGGCGGCCAGCGTCGGCGCTTCGGCGAGTTCCGCCATCGCCTTGTCGAGCGCCTCACCGTCCGGATCGGCCAGCGCTGCCGCGCGTGCAGATGCGACTGCATGTGCGGCCGATGCCGGTTCGCGCTCTCCGCGAGCTGAGGGCCTGGCGATCTCGCGCATCACGCGCTCGAAATTCGCCGCCCCGCGGCGGTGGGTATCCGAATACCCCTTGCGGAGATTGGCGAGTTCGGCGGTCTCAACGGCCAAACGATAGTGCCGCGCCGCAGCCTTGCAAACCGTGTCGAGCCAGTTCTCTATAACCTGCTGTTCCTCGACGTAGCGAAAGGTCTTCGGACGGTAGAAGCGCAGTTTCGCGAGCACCCACAGCCGCAGGAACCCGAAAACGGTATCGGTGCGCACGCGCATCGCGAAGTGGAAGCCGCGCGCCCAGTCGTTGGTGCGCGCCCAAGCCATGATCGGCCGCCCGAGCCACGGCGGCATGACCGACGTGAACTCATCGAATCCCGGTTTGAGAAACTCGCTGACGTGCACCGGCTCGCTGCTTCCCGCCGCCACCTCACGGCGCACCCGTTCCATGCGCGAACGCCGCGTTTTCAGGTCGGCGACCCGAATGATGTCCTCGTAGGCCATCATGAGAGCGAGATAGCGTGCGGTTTCCCGGGTCAGCGTCCAGTCTTCCGCTTCCCCGCCCCGTTCGCGGTCAGCGGCGACGACCGCGGCGAGGCGGTCGAGATAGAGGCGGGCATATACGGCATTCTGGTAGTCGGCGAGCCGCTTGACGCCTTCCGACACGATCATCTGGACATCGGCGGGAAAGGTCGACGCGACCTCGGCAAGAAGGTTTTCGGCACTTGGCCTTGCGGGACCGCTCCGGCGCTCCCGCTCCTCCGCCGGAGGACACAACTCGCCTTTCATGAAGGCGAGCCCGGCTTCGAACCCCCGAAGATTGGACTCTACCGCCACGCCGGCCTCACCGATTGCAGCCTCGAAATTCTCGATCGGAATCGGAAGTTCGCCGGATCCCGCAATGACGCCGAGAACGATCGCATTGAGCACCGTCCCCCGCTCCTCAGCAAGCCTCGCCATGTCGAACATCACGGCGCGCTTGGCAAGCTTTTCGGCTGCGTTGTGGAGACTGTCGCCCCGGAACAGCTCGTCGCTCATCGCCGACTTTTCGAGTATCGAATAGACGCGATGGGTCGAACTCACGAGAGTCGTCCGGTCCGGGGTGACCATGCCCCTTTCCAGCATGCGTCCGGCTTCCATGAGTTCCGAGGTGACAACGATGTCCATGTTGCCGGGCGCCGGATAGAGGGCCATGACCGGGCGCCGGCCGTCGAGTTCCTCGTGCTTCGCGGGGTAGATCTCGATGTAGTAGGTCGTCGCGCCGGTCCGCTGGGCGACGCCGGGGATGGAGGTCGACTGGATCGGATAGCCGCAGATCTCGGCGGCCCGCACGATCCAGGCGGTCAGAACGCCGCCGCCCTCGCCGCCGAGGGCGCCGACGACCATCGAGACCGGACGTTCGGGCAGCGCCGTCATTCGGCCGCCACCCCGACCCCATCGGGCACCGAACCGGGCATCCCGGCCTCCTCCGCCGGCGCCTTTTCATCGCGGCCCTGGAGAAGGCCGATGACCGCGGTGCGGATGCGATGAAGGAGGGTATCGACGACGGACGGATTCTGGACGATGTCCGCCTTGAAGAAGGACGGGCACAGCACGGCGGCATCGGAGACCTCACCGCACAGGCCGCAGCCGACACAGGAATTGAGAACCGTGGCCACCGGATCCTTGCGCAAGGGATCAGGATTGGGCTTGACCGACAGCGACGGGCATCCGGAGAGGCGGATGCAGGAATGGTCACCCGTGCAGGTGTCCTCATCGACACCGAAGCGAGTACGCACCACACGTTTTCCGGACCGGAGCGCCTTCGCGACCACCGGCTTCTCGCGCCGCTGCTTGGCGATCTGGCATTCGGCCTCGGCGATGATCACCTTGAGACCCTTTTCCGGCGAGGTCAGCGCCTCCTTGATCAGCGCGCGCATCTTGCCGACCTTGTAGGTGTACTGCTTGCGGATCCACTTGACGCCGACGCCCTTGAGCGCCGATTCGATCGGGATCACGGTGTCGGGCGGCCGCGCTCCGCCGGCAGTCGATGACGGCAGCTGCTGCTGTCCGGTAGCCGAGGAATAGCCGTTGGCCATCACGATCAGAAGATTGTCGTGCTTGTTGAAGACGGCGCCGGTGATGCCGGTCGAGAGCCCATTGTGCCAGAACCCGCCGTCGCCCATGATCGAGATCGTGTGCCCTTTCATCGAGTCCTTGACGCCGGCTGAACTTGCGAGGCCGAGCCCGTAACCGGTGACCGTGTTGCCGAGGTTGAATGGCGGCAGGGCCGCGAACGTATGACAGCCGATGTCAGCGGAGATATGCATCTTGCCGATTTCGGGATCCTGCTGCGCCAGCTTGAGGGCCGAGAACACAGGCCGTTCCGGACAGCCGGTGCAGAAGCCAGGCGGACGCGGAGGCACCGGGGAGCCAAGCAGGTCGGCTGCCAGCGCCTTGTTGTCGTCTATCGACTTGACGACGGCGGCGACAGTCGAGAGATCGATGCCCTTCGGCGCCGAACCCTCGATGAAGCCGGCAAGGCCCCGGATCATGACTTCGGACTGGTACTCGCCGGCCTCAGGAAACACCCCCTTGCCGACAATGGTGGTGTTCAGGTCAGCCTTGCGCAGCGCGGCGTTCAGGGCCTGCTCAAGATAGTCCGGAAAGCCCTCCTCGACGATGGCGACCGAGTGCTTTCCGGCGCAGAATGCGACGATCTCGTCCGGGACCATCGGATAGGTGACGTTCATGCAGTAGATCGGAATGCGCGACGCGCCAAAGGGATCGGCCAGCCCGAGCTGCTGCAGCCCGCGAATCACCGAGTTGTAAAGGCCACCCTGGCAGATGATGCCGACATCGTGGCAGTCGCCTTCGAAGACTTCGTTGAGGCGATTCTCGCGAATGAAGTCGATCGCCGCGGGGAAGCGCTTCTCGACCTTCATCCGCTCCTGCATGTAGGTTGCCGGCGGCAGCGCAATACGGTCAAGGCTGTTGTCCGGCATCGGGATCCGATCGTTCATCGAGTAGCGCGGTTTGCGGTTGTCCTTGGTCGCGAACCTGCCGGTCACGTGACACGCGCGGATTCGGAACTCCATCATCACGGGGCTGTTGCTGACCTCCGACAGCTCGAAAGCCTTTTCGACCAGTTCGACGATTCTGGGATGGTCGACGCGGGGATCCATCAACCACACTGAACACTTCATGGCGAAGGCGTGGCTGCGCTCCTGGATGATCGACGAGCCCTCGCCATAGTCC
Source organism: Alphaproteobacteria bacterium (assembly GCA_964291215.2). Lineage (GTDB taxonomy): Bacteria > Pseudomonadota > Alphaproteobacteria > MPNO01 > UBA830 > JAJEBT01. The sequence continues at coordinate 1,095,848 of OZ219790.1, forward strand.
TCGCCGAGGATGATCAGCGCACCGCCCTTCACGCCGACAGAGGCGATATTCGAAAGCGCGTCCGAAGCAACATTGGTTCCAACCGTGGACTTCCAGGTCACGGCGCCACGAATCGGATAGTTGACAGAGGCCGCGAGCATGGCGCAGGCCGCGGCCTCGTTGGCGCAGACCTCGGCATGGACGCCGAGTTCCGACATGAGTCCCTTCGAATCGGACGTCAGCACATCCATCAGGTGCGAGACCGGCGCCCCCTGATAGCCGCCGACATAGGAAACCCCGGACTGCAGCAGGGCCTTGGTGATCGCGAGAATGCCCTCGCCCTCGAAATACTCCCCGTCGCCCCGGCGCAGCATTTCGACTTCGCGTGCGAACGAACGTTCCATTTCGCGCCTCCGCTTGGCCACCGAGCCAGATGTGCCACCCGACCAGATCGGATAATACAGGATCGCAGGCCATATACAAGCTGACGGCACCCGCAAAAACAGCGCCGGGCGCCAGTCGAACCGACCGCTACCCGGCCTCCGGTAGCCTCTGCAGGGCCATCGCCTCCTGGGCGTAGCAAGGATCGGTATAGCGTTCGCTCGCCGCCCGGATATGGGCAAGCACCGCCATGTCGCGGTCGCCGACTGGCACCGGATCGGCATCCCAGTGGCCAAACTCGTCCCGCCCCCGCACCAGGCTGGCCGGGCGCCGGCCTATCGTCGAACGCACATGGGTCGGAAAATAGAAGAAGGCGAGCCCTATCCTGGTGTCCGGCGAGACGTTGGGAGGCGAGCCATGGACGATCCGCTCGTGGTGGCAGGAGAACTGCCCGGCCCTGAGAACGAGGTCGACGGCCTCGCGGTCGTCGATACCCTCTATGGACTGGCCGCGCGCGAGCAGGTTCTTTTCCGCAAATGTCTCGACATGGGAATGGGCGCGGCCGCGGTGCGAGCCCGGAATGACGCGCATGCAGCCGTTGTTCCGGTTGCTGTCGGTCAGCGCCAGCCACACGGTCACCAACTCGTGGGGATCGAGGCCGAAATACGCCGAATCCTGGTGCCACGAGACATAGGAATCATCGCCGCCCGGCTTGATCCAGAAACGCGACGACAACACGAGTATGTTCGGCCCGATGAGGTCCTCGACCACATCGAGAATGCGTGGATCACGCGAGAACTCCCAGGATCTCTGGAAGCCGAGATGTCCCTTCACCACGAGAGCCGCCGCCGACATCCGCTCTTCGCGTTCGAAGGCTTCGAGATCCCGACACATCGCGGTCGCCTCCGCCGGATCAACGCCGTCGAAGGGCGCCAGATAGCCCTGTTCGTCGTAGGCGTGTAGCTGGCTTTCGGTGAGAACGCTGGGCATGAACGACCTCGCAACAGGCGGCGGCGGAGCCATACCGCCGGCCCCGGCTCACATTCTCTGCCGGGCGGCGGCCAAGCGCCGCGATTTTACCACGAAGGGTATAGAAGTCAGCGCCCGCACCGACCTGCGATCCTCAGCCCGTGCCGGACGGCCCCGTGTAATGCTCGGGAAACTCGGTCCGCACCACTTCGCTGTCGGATGCCCAGGCATGGCAGGTATTGAGCGGCGGACGCTGCGCGACCTTCTCCGTGGTGTCGTCCCGGTTGGCGGGCGAGGATCGCGACCAAAGCACCGAGTGGAGAGCGACCGTCGCAAGCGGTCGCAGGAGATCGACGAGATGCGTGCAGCCGAGCACACCGCCCAGGTGCTCGCGCACGCGCCGGTTCCAGCCGGGGCCGATCTTCAGGCCTGTGAGCTTCTGGAACGACGGCAGGATCGCGGGGCATATCTCGTAGGGCCCGGCGTCGGTCACCGCCTCGACGCCGCAGACGACCAGATCCGCATCAACGGTCAGGCGAATCCACATGTCATGAAGAGGCTCCCCCGCCTCGATGCGGCCGCGGAAGATGTTGGAGAAAGGATAGGCCTTGACGTCGGTGAGATGGCCCTCGATGTCCCACAGCCCGTCGCTGCGGCGATAGCTGCGACACGCGATCTCGCGCGCTGCGATCGGCTCCCGTTCGGGGTCCGGGTCGGTTAGCGGCATGCCATACCTCCATATGTTTCGGTGCCTCGAGGCGGTTTCAGGTGACCGGCGTGGCGTCGTCGGCCGCTGCCATTTCGGTCATTCGTATCTGGGTGATGCGGTTGCTCTGACGGCCGACGATCTCAAGGCGGAAGCCGCAGAAGCTGAATATCTGCCCGACTTCCGGGATGAGCCGCGCCTCGTGAATGACAAGACCGGCGATCGTTGCAAAGTCCTGGTCCGGCAGATCCCAGCCGAAACGCCGGTTGAGATCGCGAAGCGTGACGTCGCCGGCGACAACGAACGAGCCGTCGCGCTGCGGATACACACCGACGGGGACGACGTCATGTTCGTCGGATATGTCGCCGACGATTTCCTCGAGGATGTCCTCGAGCGTGACGACGCCCATCAGCGCGCCGTATTCGTCCACCACCAGCGCAAAATGCTCGCGGCGCCGACGGAAAGCGTGGAGTTGATCGAGCAGCGAAGTGGTGTCGGGAATGAACCACGGCGGTGTGAGCACGCGATCGAGAACAAGCCTGTCGGGATTTCCGTCGCGGGCCTGGATTTCGCGCAGCAGCGCACGTGCATGCATGACGCCGATCACATCGTCGGGCGAGTCGCGCCACAGGGGTATCCGCGTATAGGGGCTTTCGAGCGCCTGCTCGACGATCGCCCGAGTCGGCTGCGACGCATCGATCATGAAGACGTCCCGGCGGTGGCGCATGACCATGCTGACATCGACATCAGCAAGGTCCAGAATGCTGTGAAGCATCGCCCGCTGATGGCCCTCGCGCTCCTCCCCGTCGCCGGCCTGGTCGGGATGGAGTTCGATGGCCCCGCGGAGTTCCTCGATGTTCGCCGCCGAATCCTCCTGCCGATCCTTTTCCACTCCGAACAGGTAGGCGATGGCGCGAAACGCCCATTGGACGACCGTCATGACCGGCGACAGCACGACGACGAGAAAATGGAAGACGGGCGCGACCACGAGCGCCAGCCGGTCGGCATTGCGGAACGCGTAGGTCTTCGGCAGCATCTCGCCGAACAGCAGCACGAGCAGCGTCATCGCGAGCGTGGCATAGACAACGCCAGCTTCGCCGAAATGCGCAATGAGCACGCTCGTGGCCAGCGCCGACGCGAGGATGTTCACCAGATTGTTGCCGAGCAGCACAGTACCGAGCAGGTGCTCTTCCCGCTCGCGCAAACGGTTCACGGTGCGTGCGCGCCGGTTTCCCTTGACCTCAAGTTGATGCATGCGCGGACGTGAAGCCGCGGTCAACGCGGTCTCCGAGCCCGAAAAGAATGCCGAGAGCACCAGCAGCAGCAGGATGCCGGCCAGGATTGCCAACAGCGCGATTTCCATCAGTCCATGTCCATGTCGGTGCGTCGGACCCCGGCATCCCTCCCGCAGGTGCGCCTCATGCCGCGACGGCCCTGGCGAGCACCGTTCTCACGTCGGCGGGGTCGACGTCCGCAGTCACGAAGGCCTCGCCGATGGCGCGCGCGAGCACGAAGACCATGTGCCCGTCACGCACTTTCTTGTCGTGCCTCATGTGATCAAGCAGCCTGTCCGGATCCCATACCCGGCCCGGCGCCGACGGCAGCCCGACCGGCAGTCCGACATGGGCGAAGTGACGGCGTATCCGCTCGATGTCGCCGGCCGCGCACAGTCCGATCGCGGAGGACAGTTCGAACGCCATCATCATGCCGATGGCTACCGCCTCGCCGTGCAGCAGCTCCGATCCGTAGCCGGTCTCGGTTTCGAGGGCATGTCCGAATGTATGGCCCAAATTTAACAGCGCCCTTGCACCGGCCTCGCGCTCGTCGCGACCGACAATCGCCGCCTTGGCGGCGCAGCAGGCACGAACGGCCTGGCGGCGGGCATCCGCATCGCCGGCAATCACGCTGACGGCATTGTCCTCAAGCCAGTCGAAGAATCCGCGATCGCCGAGAAGCGCGTATTTCACGACTTCCGCATAGCCGGCAAGAATCTCCCGCCTTGGCAACGATTCGAGCAGGCCGGTATCGGCGATGACAAGCCGCGGCTGATAGTACGCTCCGACCAGATTCTTGCCGTGCGCGGTATTGATTCCGGTCTTGCCACCGACCGAACTGTCGATCTGGGCCAGAAGCGTACTCGGCACCTGGATGAAACCGATGCCGCGGAGAATCATGCTCGCGGCAAAGCCTGCGAGATCTCCAACCACACCGCCGCCGAGGGCAATGATGCTCGATGACCGCTCCGGCACGCCGTCGAGGACGGTGCCGACGATCCGTTCCACCGATGCCATGGTCTTCGCCGATTCTCCGGCCGGCAGGATCAGGGGCGTCGCATCCACGTCTGCGGCGGCGAGCGCCGAGAGGACAGGTCGCAGGTGCAGGTCAGCCACGGTCGCATCGGTCACGATCCAGGCCGGCCCGGAACCGGCGATCTTGGCGATGCGCGCAGCACCGCTGCCGCCGCGCGCCAGCAGGCCGGCGCCAATCACGATGTCGTAGGAGCGGTCACCGAGTTCGACGCGAACTGTGTCTTCGGCCCGATTCATCCGCTGGACGCTTCCAAGGAGCCGGTTTGGCAGTGTGCGTAAAGCGCGCTCAGAATGCTCTCGACCACCGTATCCGGGCCGTCGGTTCCCGATTCGACGGTGATGTCGGCCTCGGCATACTGGGGGTAACGCTCCGTCATCAGCCGCGCGAGTGTCGCCCGCTTGTCCCCATCCCTGAGGAGCGGCCGGTTGTTTCGCTCCGAGACGCGTTCGACGAGCATGTCGAGATCCGCCCGAAGCCATACGGAGAGCCCTTGAGCGAGGACATTGGCGCGAGTCTCGGCGCAGGTGAAGGCACCGCCACCGGTAGCGATCACGCTGTTTTTCGTCTTCATCAGCCGTTCGATCACGCGGCGTTCGCCGTCGCGGAATGCTCCCTCGCCGTAGCGCACGAAGATATCCTCGATCGAACACTTGGCGCTTGCTTCGATCTCGCTGTCCACATCGATGAATTTGCGATTCAGCCGGCTTGCCAGCAGCCGTCCCACGCGGGTCTTTCCCGCCCCCATGAGACCAACCAGGACCACAGGCTGGTCGGGAAGCCTTTCAAGCAACACGCACCTCACAATGCGGCCCGTACCACCCTCGATAGCCGGAATCCGGACCGCCGCGGCATTGAACGCGCATCCTGCAGCCTGTAGACTGAAGGGCACGCGAAGGTTGGGTGCACAATACACCGAACGGCAGGAAAATCGAAGACACGATGAAGACTGGCAAGTGCCGCGCGCGCCGCAATCGTCGTCGAGGGCCGCAACGCTGCCCGGCGCCACCGAGTCTATCGGGACTGCCGGCATGAGGACCGTCTGGGGCATTGCCGTGGCAGGCGTTGTCGCCATCTTGGTCGCGGCCGGGGCCTATGTGGCATTCGTCGGAATCCCCGCGCCCACGGCCGGGACAGAGAAAGTAATTCCAAATGACCGCTTTCAGCGCTAGCCCACGGCTCGGTCTGAGCAGCGGCCTGCTAATCCTCGTCCTGTCTTCAGCCGCGTTGGCCCAGCCTGTGGAGCTTCGCCGGCCGACTCCTGAACTCGTCGCGGACACTCCGGACGACGGCGCCCCTCCGCCCCAACAAGCCCAACCCGATCCCGATACGCCGCTGCGGGCCCAGCAACCGCTGATCAAGGACGGGATCGTGATCGATGTGCTGGAGAGTTTCAATCCGGACGGCTTCGGCCCCCTCGACGAGAAGCAGGGCGGCCTGCCGACCGACCTGTGGCAGGACGTGGGCTGGAACGTCATACGCGGCCTGCTGCCGCGGGTGCCCGGCCACACCAGGTCCCGGGCGATGCGCACCCTTGCTTCCCGGCTCCTCCTGTCGCGTGCGATCCTGCCGGTCGACAAGCCAAAAGACGAAAGCTATCTGGGTCTGCGCGCGGACCGGCTGCTCGCCATGGCGGATGTAGCCGGCGCCCTCTCGCTCATGCAGGCGGTTCCGGAACAGGACCGCGACGAGGCGTTCTCCATGACCGAGATCGAAGCGCTGTTCTTCCACAACCGCAATGGCGAAGCCTGCGCCCGCGCGGTTGCGCTCGACGGACGATACAGGGGGACCTACTGGAGGCAGCTGGAAGCATTCTGCCTCGCCCTCGGGGGTAACCATGTACGGGCCGGACTGATCAGCGATCTGCTGCGCGAGCGCGAACAGCAGATCGAGCCGGCCTTCTTTGCCGCCATTGACGTGCTCGCCGGACGCGGATCAAGCGAGGTCGATACGGTCGGAGCACCGAGCGGCCTGGTGCTTGCCATGATGCGCGCCGCCAGCATCGGACTTCCTCCGGCGATCGCGGAAACGGACTCGCCGATCGTGCTGCGCTGGATCGCGAGGTCTCCGAACGCCGATCTGGACACGCGCCTCGCAGCGGCAGAAAAGGCGCTGGCTCTCGGCGCGATGACGTCCGAGGAGATGATCGGCATTTACGGTTCACTGCCGTTCCTCGACCAGGAACTGAAAGCACCGGTGGCGCACGCCCAGGCAAACTGGGGACCGCGCGGGCGAGCGCTGCTCCTGAGCGCCGCCACAGCTCAGGAAACGCCGGCAGCGAAGGCCGAGACATTGCGGCAAGGCTGGGACATCGCCCGCGAGAAAGGCGGCTATGACGAACTGTCCCGCGCCAGCGCGGCCGTGGTCACGACCGTCGAGGCGACGCCGGAATTGATCTGGTTTGCCCGCAATGCCGCCCGCGTGCTGCTCGCGGCCGGGCGCGTTGATGCGGCAATGGCATGGTACAACACGGCAGTCGGCGCACGCGCCGATAGCGAGGAAGCAGAGGCCGTCGAGGCCGACCTGTGGCCATTGGCAACACTGGTGCGCGCGGCAGACGGCGAAGCCCCGGATCCGGCCCGGCTCGACAGCTGGAACGAGGATGTCCGCGGCGCCGATGGGGAGGAGGCTCTTGCCAAGGCTGCAACCCTGCTGGCGCTGCTCGGCGCCTTAGGAAACAAGTTGCCGCCCGCGACGTGGCAGGCGTTGCTCACCGCACCACTCGTCGACAGCGCGCCCGCACTCAATGCGATCTGGCACAAAAGGCTCGCGGCAGCGGCAGCCGAAATGCAGGTCGGCGAGACGGCTCTTCTGGTCACCGCTGCCGCCACCGCCGCCGGTGGCGCCGCCTACGAATCGAGCGCCAACGCAGCCGCTGCCGTGGCCGCACTTCACCGGGCCGGGCTCCGCGACGACGCCATGCGCCTAGCGCTCGAGGGCGCCATGGCGGCGGGCCTCTGAACGTGAGGACCGGCAGCGGTCCGGCCGCCGGCGGGCGACGCCACGATTCCGCCCTGGAAAAGTTGCACGGCGTCACTGCCTCCGATCGGCATCTTGTCGAGATGTTTCTCGAGGCGATGTCGGCAGAACGCGGCGCCGCTGCCAATACCCGTGACGCCTACGCGCTCGATATCGGTCAGTACCTGTGCCATCTGACGAAGTCCGGGACTTCGTCAACCGACGCCGACACCTCCCATATCCGCGATTTTGTCGCGGATATGGCCGTACGAGGACTGTCGGCGCGCAGCCAGACGCGGAAGCTCTCGGCCCTGCGCCAGTTCCACGGTTTTCTGGTGGCGGAGGGGCATCGCGACAACGATCCGACGATGACGATAGAATCGCCAATGCGCGGACAGCCGCTGCCGAAGTTTCTGACCGCGGACGAAGTCGATCGCCTGTTCGAAGCCGTTCAGGTGGTACCCGGCTGGCGCGGCGTGCGTCTGAGGGCGATGGTCGAGATCCTCTACGCAACCGGACTCCGGGTATCGGAGCTGGTGTCGCTGAAATGCGCTTCGGTGGCACGCGACGGACGCACCATCGTCGTTCGTGGCAAGGGGGGCAAGGAGCGGCTGGTGCCACTAAACGTTCCCGCCCGCGATGCCCTGGAGGCGTGGCTTCCGGTGCGCAAGCAACTGCTCGAATCGAGCGGCGTGGCGCGTCCGGCTCTCGTCTCATGGCTGTTCCCGTCGCGTTCGGCCGCGGGATATCTTACACGCGACCGCTTTGCCAAGCTGCTGCGCGACCTGGCGATCCCGGCCGGCATCGAGCCGCGCCGGATCTCACCTCATGTACTGCGTCATGCCTTCGCGACGCATCTTCTCGCCAACGGAGCCGATCTCCGCAGCGTTCAGCAGATGCTCGGCCACGCCGACATCTCGACAACGGAAATCTACACGCGCGTCCTCGATGACCGGCTCCGGTCGCTGGTGCGCGATGTCCATCCCCTGTCCGATCTGCGGATCTGACGGCCGGCAGCGGAACGATACAGTCAGACCATGGCCGACAACCCGGTTCATTCCTTCCTCGACTTCGAGAAACCGATTGTCGAACTCGAAGGCAAGATAAGAGAGTTACGCCATCTTAGCGACGACGGCGAGATCCGGATTGCCGGCGAGGTGGAGCGGCTTCAGAACCGCGTCGACCGGCTGATCGCCCAGACCTACGCCCGCCTCACGCCATGGCAGCAGGTGCAGCTGGCGCGCCATCCGCAACGTCCGCACTGCATCGACTACGTCAAGGGCCTCGTGAGTGACTTCACGCCACTCGCCGGCGACCGCAATTTCGGCGAGGACCAGGCCATCATCGGCGGCCTTGGCCGGCTCGACGGCCGATCAGTCGTAATCCTTGGGCAGGAAAAGGGAATCGATACGGAGACGCGGCTAAAGCACAATTTCGGGATGGCGCGGCCCGAAGGATACCGCAAGGCCCGGCGCCTTATGGAACTTGCGGACCGTTTCGGTCTGCCGATAGTCACGTTCGTCGACACCTCGGGCGCCTATCCGGGCGTCGGCGCCGAGGAACGGGGCCAAGCCGAAGCGATCGCCAGGGCGATAGAAGTCGGGCTCCGGCTGAGCATACCGGTCGTCAGCGTCGTCATCGGCGAGGGAGGTTCGGGCGGAGCGATCGCGATCGCCGTCGCCAACCGCGTGCTGATGCTCGAACACGCCATCTATTCGGTGATCTCGCCCGAAGGATGCGCGTCGATCCTGTGGCGCGACGCCGCCCACGCGACGGAAGCAGCCGAAGCCCTGAAGCTGACCGCACGCGACCTGCTGGAACACGGCGTTATCGACGAGATCATCCCGGAACCGCCGGGAGCGGCGCACCGCAACCGCGAAGACACCGTCGCCGCGGTCGGCAGGGCTATTTCCGCCGCCCTGGAGGAGTTGTGCAGCGAGAACGGGGACGCGCTGCGCCAGCAGCGCCGCGAGAAGTTCCTAAGCATGGGAAAGGGCGGTTGAGCACCGCGGCCCCCGCGGATGAAAGCCAGCGGCAACATCGGAAAACCACGAGATCACTGTCCGACCTCGGCAACAGATTCTCAACCCGGGACTGCGCCGCAGCGAGAACAGCGGCCCCGGAAGTGAAACTTATCGGGATCAGCGTATGCTGAACACGAGCTTCCCCCGGAGGTGGCGACCTTCGCTCACGCGATGGGCGGCCGCTGCTTCCTCAAGCCCGTAGGTAATGACTTCCGGCGCGGTCACCGCGCCGGCATCAACGAGTTCCAGAATCCGTTCCAGATGCGGCCGGTCACGGCCGACCCGAGGCCTGAGCGAATGCACGTCATCGCGCGGAGATTCGGGCGCTGTGGAGCCTGAGGCTATGAACGCAGCCCGTCCGCCACTCCTGATGACAGAAAACGAACGCATCGCGACTTCGCCGCCCACGGTGTCGAACACCGCATCGACGTTCGAGACCGCTTGCGTGAAGTCCCGGACATTGTAGTCGATGACTTCGTCAGCTCCGAGACTGCGGACATAGTCGTGGTTCCTTGCACTCGCGGTCGTAATCACGTATGCGCCGATATGCTTGGCGAGTTGGATAGCGAAACCGGCGACGCCCCCCGCCCCGCCCTGGATCAGAATGGTCTCGCCGGAATGAAGCGCCAGCGTGTCCTCGACCGAAACCAGCGCGGTCAACCCGATCAGCGAGAGCGCGGCAGCATCGACATGCGAGACGCCATCGGGCTTGCGGGCGACCAGCGCCGCATCCATGGCGATCTTCTCCGCGTAAGTTCCTTCCTGTCCAACTTGGCAGACGCCGAAGACCGGGTCCCCAAGAACAAATTCGTCGACATCGTCGCCGATTCCGCTCACGCTTCCGGAGAAATCGCGTCCACAGACATAGGGAAACTCAGTGATCTGGCTGTAGGCTCCGGCCCGAACTTTCCAGTCGGCGCCGTTGATGCTGGCGGCATGGATGTCGATGACAACCTCCCCCTTGCGCGCGACCGGATCAGGCAGATCATCGTATTCGAGGACCTCCGGACCGCCATGCCGTTCGAAATAAGCTGCTTTCATTCGCTGATTCCCTTCTCTTCAACAATGGACGCGCGGACCACGGAGGATCGCAGGCGGAGCATGTTTCTCCAAGCCCTTGAGAACATGCTTGTATACTGTCGCCCGCGGCATTCGGTCAATCAATGCATGCGGGTACAGGCGTATAATCACACCCGACGCGCCAAGGGCGCAAATCCCGCAAGCGTCCGCCCGTGTGTGAACCGGAGGAAACTCCCGCAACACCATAGGGTTGCGGATCAGCCTCTCCCGCTCCGCCGCACGGCTTCCCCGACGAAACGCCGCCGCGGCTGCTTCCTGCATTACCGCTCAGCCGCGCGGCCCGAACAGGGAGCCGCGACCATGGGCGACAATCCGAAGTCCACCTTCGCCCGGTGCGTCCGCATCGCGAAGCCCCGAACGACGAAATACGAAATCCGCGACGATGTCGTGAGCGGACTCGCACTGACGGTCCAGCCTACCGGAGTCCGAACCTTCTTCCTCGCCCGCATGGTGTGCGGGCGCAGGCGCTACGCCACCATCGGCAGCGCCGACACGATGACGGTTCCCGAGGCGCGGCGCGAGGCCCGCAGGCTCATCGCCAGCTATATCGAACCGGCGAAGACGGACAACGGACCCCGCACACCGGGACATCCGATGGACGCCTTCGCCGCCGAGTTCCTCGACCGGCAGCCCCCCCCCCCCCGGCGGTCCCAGCGGTACTGTAACTTGATGTCTGGAAATTTGTCTGAGGTTTGCGCTTTGAGGCGTTTCACTGGGGGGGCTAGCCCCCCAGTGAAACGCGGCGCCATCGTACTATCCCATGGAGTTGTAAAACCTTCATGGAGGAAGCGAATGGACCTGCGACACACCACGACGATTGAGGCCGTTTTGGAACATCTGATCGCAAACGGAGCAACGGATCTGGGGCGGGTCTTTGGCCAGCTCTTCGAGCTTGCGATGCAAATCGAGCGCGAGCAGTACTTGAAAGCGGGCCACCGGACACCGGAGCGACAGGGCTATGCCAACGGCTACAAGCGGATCGACACCCCCACTGTTACCGTTCAGGTGCCAAACGGTCACGGGGACGACCCGTCCCCAGTCGCTTGAACGCGGCCAGCGATCTTCTCGCGCCGTGGCCGAGATGTACATCAAGGGTGTTTCCACGCGGCAGGATGTAATGCGCGAGTTCGGGAGCCTGTCCTCTTCTCAGGGGGCCACCAGGTTGCTCGATGAAGAACTCGCCGCGCAACCGGCCCCTGATGAAATACCTGATCCTGGATGCGCGCTACGAAAAAGCCCGCCATGACGGCGTTGTGCGCGATGTTGCAGTGCTCTCGGCCATCGGAATAGGGGCTGCAGGCACGTTCTGGGGCTCTCTGTGGCGCTCTCCGAGGCCGAGGTCCATTGGAGAGCCTTCCTGGAAAGCTTGCTAGCCCGTGGCCTGCATGGTACGACCTTCATCGTCTCGGATGCCGGGCTGAAAGCGGCACGGTGCTGGGCGCGGCGACATGGCAGCGCTGCCAGTTCCACTTGGCACAAAACGCCGTGCACCGAACAACGACATCAGGAAACGTATTGGAAAACAGCTCAGAGCCATGCGTCCTCACTCCAAACCGCCGAGGCTGAACTGGCCGCCCTCGTGGCCAGCTATCGCAACAAGCATCCAGGCTTCCTGGCTGGAAAACAATGCGGGGCTCGCTGTCTTCACCTTGCCCGATGCTCACCACAAACGTATGCGAACCTCGAACGGCATCGAGCGACCGATCCAGCAAGAACTCAAGCGGCGCACCTCCAAAGTCAGGGTCTTTCCGAACCTTGCCTCGTTGGAGCACCTCTCAACCGCAGTCCTCATCGACGAAAAATGGGAAACCGAAACCAAGATCAAATGGGAACAGCTCGATCAGCTTCACGACAATTTCCAGACATCAGGTTGCGTAATCCTGGCGCTCACCGATGCCAAGACCGGGCCGAGGACGGTTCCACTCAGCAGCCGGGCCAAGACCATTCTCGACCGGCAACCGCGCACGAGCAGCGCGTCCGTGTTTCCCTCGCCGCACGACCCCGCCCGCCCGCGCGGTCCAGACCTCCCGTTCTGGTATCGCGTGCGCCGCGAAGCAGGGATGGAAGACATCCGTCTTCATGACCTCCGTCATATCATGGCCAGCCATGCCATCATGAACGGGCGTGCCCGTCCCGGTGGTCTCCCGGTTGCTCGGCCATTCCAATGTGCGCATGACGCTGCGCTACGCCCATCTCGCCGACCGCGACATCGAAGCCGCCGCGGAACGCGTCGGGCAGGCCATGAGCGCCGTGCTGGAGGCGTGATCTACGACCCGGCCCGATGCAGCTGCTATCGGCGTGTCCGGTCAGAACTGCCGCACGAAGGAGAGTTCGGCGCGGTTGCGGTCGTAGTCGAGGGCCTGGGCGTTGCTCGCGGATGAGCGAGAGGCGGGGGCTGAAGCCGGCCAAGGTGAAGGCGCGGTTGTGCGCGGAGAGCGAGAGGGTGCGCGTCTCGTCCCGGCGCGGCCTGCGGTCGATGGTGTTGTGGGCGAAGCCCTGTCCCTGGTATGCGGCGTGCTGCGGTGAGCAGCAGCAATCCCCGCTGGCGGCGGCGGATGTCCCGGCCCCCACTCGGCCAGCCACTCGACGAAATGGTCTACCGGGGTGTCTCCGCCCCCGGCTTCCAGCGCATGTTCCTCGACGGCTTGGCGCAGCAGGTCGTGCCAGGGACCGGCGGGCCGCCGCGCGTCCACGCGGGCGCGCAGGGCCATGCCGTCGACGATCCGGGGGTCCCGCCCGTGCAGCCATCGAACGAACGCCCGAGCCTCCCGCAGGCGCCAGAAACTCGAGATCTCCTCGTTCGCCATCTGAAGCGAAATATCATGCGCCTCGCAAAACGCCCGTACGGGAACCAGATACTCCCACTCGCGCGCGATCACCGCACAGCGCGACCAATCCCACGCGGGCACAAGCCCGAAGAGACGCAGAAACTCCGCCATGACGGCGCGCGCCTGACAGACCGGACCGCCGCCCGTCGGCAGGATTTGCACCCGCCCGCACGAAACCAGGTCCAGCGCCGCCCACTCACCGAAGCTCGCCGATCAGGGGTTACCGCCGCGGCTTGATCAGGCAGGTGCGACGGGGATAGAATTAGCGCGAGAAGGAAGGGAAACGATGGTGTTTGAGACGGTGTTTGAGTGGATATTGGCGGACCCCCTGCGGGTCGGGGCTGCTGCCCTGACGTTGATGGCTATCCTGTTCAGCGGGGGCATGTGGGCGGGTTCCGTCAACAACGATCGAAAGGCATTCAAGGCCGCCTTTGCAAGGGTTGACGCCAAGCTCGATCACCTGGACGAAAGGATCAACCTTCTCGATGCCAAGTTCGATGCCAAGATTGACAGCCTTGATGCCAAGGTCAACGCCAAGATCGACAGCCTTGATGCCAAGGTCAACGCCAAGATCGACAGCCTTGATGCCAAGATCGACGCCAAGATCAACCGCATTCTTGAGCGTCTGCCCACGCCAGCGGCCCGTTGAAGACTTATACCGGCAGCGCTGGTTTCCGGCTCATGCCGGGGACTCCCTGACGGTGTGATTTCTGATTGAACGAACCCGCATTCGCGGGATGGCTGTGGCGTGAAGGTCTGCTGCCCGTGATGATGGCGTTTGAGGATAGCCCCATCACGAGACAGGATATATCCCGATGGCCGAGTTGAGCCCTCTTCACCGCCGCATGATCGAGGACATGACGGTCCGCAATCTGCCACCCGGCGACGCAGCGATCCTACCTGCACGCGGTGTCGAAGTTCAGTCGTCATTCCGGCTGCTCTCCGGATCATCTGGACCTGGAGTATGTTCGGACCTTTCAGCTCCTCCTTGCCTCGGCGGGGATATTGTGGGGCCTGTTGAACCAGACACGCCCGATCCGCGGGGTTGGACAGGCCTTGTCGAACGGGCGCCGCGGCAGAAAACGGGCCGGGGAAAGCGCATGAGGCCGCAGGCGCGCCTGGGCCGGAAGGGAACGGACAGGCCGCCCGAACGCCGATTGCCCGGACCTGTTGCATCCGTGCCACAGTCAGCTGCCGCCGGGCGCCCGCACATCGGGCCCGCAACGCTCCTGCCCCTCTGGCTGGCGCTCAGCGCGGCGCTTCTCGCATGGCTCTGGCGGCGCGCGGCAGGCATATATCAGCCGATGAAGTCGAAATCGACCTCGGTCAGTTGCGACGCCTGAATCCCCACCACGGTCACAGTCCCCAGGGACCAGGTGATGACGGCGCCGCTGTCGGACTGCCGGATCTTGAGGTCGTCGAAGTCGAGCTCCGAGTCGGCCGTGTAGAAGCAGATGAGATCCATCCCGTCCTCGAAGTCGAGGATCGTGTCGTCGCCGCCCTCCGTGAATCCGAACGCGTCGTAGCCCGCGCGGCCCCGAAGCGTGTCGTCGCCTATGCTGCCGTTAAGGTAACTGCTCACCCCCTGGTTCCGGCTTGATGTCGGGGTAGAGCAACGAACGGGTTTTCGTGGAGATTTGACACTGCATGCCGATTCGTTTAGTGGTGGTCATCGAGAACGACGGGGACCGCCAGTGGGCTACTTTGGATCGAAGGCGACGAGCGGGCTGTGCCAGCTGCTTCCGGGGCTCCAGCCCCCGCATGATCTGTATGTGGAAACGCATCTCGGAGGCGGCGCGCTGATGAAGCGCAAGGCGGAGTACCGGAAGATGCCGCCGGGTGAGCGCCAGGCGATGCTCGCGGCGATCATGACCGTCGAGGCCGGGTGATGGCGATGGTCAACGCGGCGCGCGAGGAGTTCGAAGCGGCCAGGACCGCGGCGCTGCCGGCAAGGTGGCGGAAGAGGCCGTGATCCGCGTCTTCGTCATCCTGCTCGACATCCTCATCGTCGTCCTTCTGGAGAAGACCACGCACGAGCCGGAACTCCGGTCTGCCGCCGTCACAGACGGACAAGAGCGTGCCGGGAGCAACGGCCCGAAGCCGAACCGGCAGATGGGCGACAACCTACGCAAGACCATCGTCGAGGAGACGGTCGCGGCCTGCGACGCCTGCGGCGCCGACGGCCCCGTCGAGCGCCGCACGACATCGTGTTCGAGGTCGTGCCGCGCCGAGGAATGCCCGAAGTGCAAGGGCCGGTTCCCAGACAACATCCCGTGCAGTACGGCATTCAGGCCCTCGTCATCAACCTGCTGGTCGCCCAAATGCTGTCCCTGCGCCGTCGCGCTCGTGCAGGCGATATCAAGCTCTCCGAGGCCTCGGCTATGCTTTCACGATGCGTCATGGGAGGAGGCTGCCGTGGCGCACCTCCTGCAACGCCCGATGTCGACGATTTCGGATCAACAGCAAGTGGCTTCATGTCGTCGGGACGTGCAAGTTCCCACACCGCAAGCGCGGGCAAGAGATCGGTCCGTGCTACAAGGGCGTCCTGGGCCTCGTACATGGGCCAGTGTAGCCACCAGCGGCAGCCACCTGCTGCGCGAACTGACCTTTGTCGTCGAGGCTACCGCGCGACTGATGAAGAGCCTGCTCCCTGCCACAAGGTCAACAAGAGCGCATCCAAGACCCTGAACGACGCCGGGCGCAAGCGCTACCGCACCATCAGGGCGCCAGGGAACTGCCCGACATCCCGACGAAAGGAAAACGTGGACGCAAACGCGCACAACCTGCACGAACGTCTCGTGAAACACGAAAACCTGCGCTTCATAGACAACCATCGCGGTAGGGAACCGGGTTACCCCCCGCACAGAACCGGACGTGCGCTGTTCGCTCCTCCCCTGACGACAAGGCGCTGGTTTGGCCACGGGCTCAGTGGGCAGCGGTGAGGGTGTCTATGTCCCCGGTGAAGTCCTTTTGGGAGCGTCGCCGAAGGGCACGCAGCTGTTTGCATTGGTGTATGAACTTCTGCAGGCTGCTTCCTGGAACGGCGTAGTAGCAGCCGTTGATAACTCACCACTTGGCCGTTTCGTGCCGGTTATCGTGCCACCGCCTGCGCAAGGCCTCCTTGATCCGCCGCAGGGTGCCCGTTTGCGACCGACCCTGAACCTGCCTTTCCTCGTCTGTTCGCAGAAGTGCGTCATGCCGAGGAAGTCGAACGTCTTGTCCACGCTTCCGGCGGTTCGCTCTGGCAAACCGACCGAACTCGATGATTTTCCGGGTGCAGTTCAAGTGGGCCAGTCTCTCCCCAAGGTCTCAGCGCCGCCCAGATGCTGAAAGCCGCACACGAAGTCGTCCGCATAATGATCGTGTCCCGCTTGCGCCAGTGGTTCTGGAACCAGTCGCACGTAGTGCAGGTTCGCAAGGCAGGGCGCCGCCCCTTGCGGTGTTCCCTTGCCAGTCGGTCCCTTCCATGACGCCGGCGTCACTTGATGATCAGACCCCCCGATCCGTGAGCATCGCAACCAGATGGTCGCGGTTGTCGAAGAACCCACGGATGTCGGCGTCAACGATCCAGTTGACCTTCCGCCGTTCCACCGTGACGGCGCATGATGCGCCCCGGCCGGAAGCCGTAACTAAACCCGAGGAACTCCGTCTCGCGGCACCAGAATCACACCGCCCGCTGAAGAATCTTGTCCGAGGCAAGTTGCCCTCCATCCTCCTTGGGTATGTAAACCCTGGAGGCGCCCGCCCCTGTGCACACGGGCGTGCAGGTCAACCAGACGGTCTTCCACACCCTCCGCGTACGCTTGCCACACAACGCCCCGCCGCCGCGTCCTTCCTCAAGGAATGGAACGCATCGTGCAGAACGTCACGTGGTGGAGTAAAGACGCTCTTCCGGGTTCCTCTTCGCTACCTGCGTTCAGCCGCCTGTGACCCCCGCTTCTGCGCGCGGCGCGGGCCAACCGCATTGCCCTTCCCTCCAACAACTCCGCAGGCTCCGAAGAACCCTTGTTCGCCGCCTTCAGCGGTACTATGGCCGAATCTGACTTCTCGTTCATCATCGGCTTACGGAATTTCCTCTGCGGCCCCTCCACGACAGAGGGGCAAGACCTCCCAGGTCCCTGCCTCGGCCATGGTTCTCGGACCCCGCGGAGCCCCCCTCACCAACGCGGCTCGTTGCCTTCGGCCACGACCTCGGCACTCCGGTTTCAAAGCATCTCGTGGCTCAATAGCCTGCCGCTCCCCAACGCTTCGCCTCACGACGCATGGTTCACGGAGAAATTAGCCTCTCTCGGGACTTGCACCCGGCCACATTCCACCAGTTTGCCTGGCGCACCCGACGTCAGCTTCACCAACAATGCCGGAGAACAGAAGATCAGGATGGCAAAGCTCAAGGTGTCCGGATGCTTCCGCTCCACGCAAAAGCATGGTGCCAAGCTACCTCACCTCCATGGCCGCACTCGGCTACAATCATCACGTCGCCACCCAGATCGCCCTCGACGGAAAAGCCGCAGACATCATCAACGAGCACTACGACCAATCAGAACCCAACTAGGGGTGAGTAGATACCCGTTAAGTAGCCAGTCGAGCGGGCCTTTGAAGTCGAAATCGGCTTCGGTCAGTTGCGACGTCTGGATCCCCTCCAGGGTGATGGTCCCCAGGGACCAGTTGATGGCAGCGCCGCTGTCGGACTGCCAGATCTCGAGGTCCTCGAAGCCGAGTTCCCCGTCGACCGAGTGGAACTCGAGGCGGTCCGTCCCGTCCTCAAAGTCGAGGATCGTGTCGTCGCTGCCATCCTTGAAGCCCCACTCGCCATAGTAGCCCTTCTCGAAGAAACCGAATCGGTCGGCGCCCTCCCCGCCCCGGAGCGTGTCAACCCCCAAACCACCCGAGAGAAAATCGTTGCCCTTGCCGCCTTCCAGCGTGTCGTCGCCTTTGCCGCCCCCCAAGGTGTCATCGCCCATGCCGCCGCGCAGGGTGTCGTCGCCATCACCCCCGGTCAACGTGTCCGCGCCCTTGCCGCCCGTGAGCACCGTCCCGCCGGCGGACCCGCCGTTCGGAGCGTCGTCGTCATCGTCCGGCGGCGCACCCTGTGCAAGAGCGTCCTCGCCGCCACCCTCCGGCGGGGCTGCCTCGACGGGAAGGAACCGGAAGTCGTCCGCGCCAAGGGAGGCCGCCGTCACGCCCTCCAGCTTGATCGTGTCGCCGTCGCCGTAGCGGATGACGGTATGGAAGCCCTTCTGCTCGATCACAAGATCCCCGAAACCGCCCGGCACCCCGGCAATCTCGATGATGTCGCCAGCCTCGAAACCGTTGATGTGGTCGGCCCCGTCGCCGACCGCGAACGCAAAGACGTCATGGCCACTGCCGCCATAGAGCGAGTCCGCGCCCCGGCCGCCGGTCAGCCTGTCGGCGCCCCGGCCGCCGAACAGACGGTCGTTGCCCGAACCGCCATAGAGCGTGTCGTTGCCCGTGCCGCCGTCCAGCGTGTCATCGACCGCGCCGCCGTCCAGCACATCGTTGCCCGGTCGATCCGGAGGCCGGCTTGTCCCTGTTCTTCCACGCTGCTCCAGCTCCTTCTGCGTCGTAGTGCGCTGCCGCAACCGCGCCGGTTCGCAAGCCAGCAAAATCACGCACAGCACCGAGGCGATGCGGTGCCCCTGCGCGCGCCGGAAAGCGCCGCTGATAAATCGAGCGCAACTCCTGCGCCGACCAGCGGCGCCCGCAACTCCCAAGCCACAGGAAGCGGCGAACGATCCCGCGTCACGACGCAGTGGAAACACGTAAGGATCCTTCGCCTTCCCGTGCCGGTCGGTATGGCGCGCGCATGGCCCCTGCCAACGCCCTCCCGGTTCGCCGCCTTGTACATGGTGCCGCTGAACTTCGTCGGCGAGACAAACTTCTCCGCAACAAGCAACGGCAGCCTCCCGGTCGCCGCCGCACCATCCGCGACAACGCAAACGAGGCCCGGAAACACCCAGCGACCACCAGGAACAACAAACCTTGTGTTGTTCCCGGCAACCGCCTGAACTGTTCCTCGCGGCGCCAGCCAATCCAACGGGTGCGCAGCCGAGGGCGCCCGTCTGCCAGCCCGCAGCGCCAATCCACCGCCCGCGCCAAGTGAACACGCAGACCTCGACCGGCAAACTGCTTGAAACCAGGATACCGTCAACCGCACGATTCCAGCGACATCAGGCCGCGCAAGGCGCACAACCACATCCCGGAGCGCAAAACCCTCCGGAGCCGTCTCAAAAAAATCCGCTGCCTCCACGACAACGGATACTGCGCCGCTTCACAAAAAGCCGGCAAAAATGGGAATCATCCTGAACAAGCGAAACCGACCCTTCCAACAAACCTGGCGTGGGATCGCCGTGTATCGGGCGCGGCGCGCCTTGAAACCGGCCTGCGGACGGGTTATGGGTTGCGATGACGGGTTCGCTGCGGCCGTGCGGGCGCGGCGCAGGTTTGGAATTCGGCACGGGAGGATGAGGTCATGACGCGGATGCCAGGCGATGTCGGGATGCATGACCTGCGGCCGTTCGGGCGGGGCGCCTCACGCGAACCCGAACTCGTTGTACCCCCCCCCCCCTCAAGAGTCAGGGCGCGGGGCTGAGCCGGTGGGCGCCCCCGGGAGAACCGCCCGCCGCCTGAAGGCGGGACTCGCTGCCCTCTTCCTCATCGCGTTGGCCGCCGCCCTCGCGCCCCAGGACGCGCAAGCGCAATCGCCGGTCCTCACCGCCACGGCGGGCGACGGGCAGGTCACGCTCAATTGGACATATTCCGGCAACACTGCGGGCGTCGTTTGGGGGATAAAGCAAGCAAGCGGTTCAGCTTTCCCCAATGAGTATTCCCTAATTCCGGGCTCCGGTCCAACAACCAGAAGCCATACGGTCACAGGCCTGACAAACGGAACCATCTATAAATTCATTATTGGCATGGGGTTCCCGGGTGTAGAGACCTCCCATATCTTGGCTGAAAGTAACACCATCAACCCGGCCACCGCCAGGCCGGTGGCGGCCACGGCCAAGACGATCACCCTGTCGGCTACCTCAACCTCGATCACCGAGGGCAACACCGGTTCGACGGACGTGACGGTGACCGCCACGCTCGGCGAGGGAGCGCCGGCGGCGGATCCGGATTGGGGATTTTTTCGATCAGCCTTCTTTCTGCCTCTCCCTCTGGCACGGCCACAGGCTCCGTCAAGGGGGCGAATCCCTGCACGGCGCCGCTGAACCCGGCGGATACCGACTGGTGCCATCCGGACGGGGCCAACATCACCTTCGCCGAAGGCGAGACCACGGGCACGAAGAAAGTGCGCATTCTCGGCGACACCCGGGACGAGCCGAACGAGACCATCAAGCTCGTTTCTTCGGCTGTGGGGCCTGGCTGGACAGACGGCACCCTCACCCTGACCATCACCGACGACGACGATCCCGCCGTCCTGAAGCCCCCGACAGGACTGACGGTTGTTCCCGGTCCGGACCGTCTGTATCTGAGTTGGACGGCCCCCACAGACAGCAACGGGACCGGCTGGCGTGTGCGCCATGGTCAGGCGGGAGTATCAGGGACCAGTTGGGGCGATTGGAGTGCCATCAGCGGTGCCGGCACCACCAGCCACACGATCACCGGGTTAAGTACGAACTATACCTACTACGTGGAACTTCAGGCCACCGATGGATCCCGTTTCAGTACCAAGGCAACGGGGTCAGCAAATGTGCGGAGTGGCCTCGTGCATACGCTCCTTTCTGGAGCCTTTCTTACCGTAAACGAGGGCGGTTCCAAAACCTACTCTATCAGGCTTATCAGCCGTGGTACGGGCCCGGTGACAGTGACGCCCGGCAGCACCAATGGCGATCTGAGTTTTAGCCCCACATCCCTGACCTTCAGCACCACAAACTGGGGCGAGGACCAGAACATGACCGTGAGTGCGGCGGGGGACACGGATGCGGATGATGAGAATGCCACCATCACCTACGCAGTGTCCGGGGGAGGCTACCCGTCAATTTCGGATACAACCGCCGTCAAGATCACGGACACGGGAACATCAGCGAGCGTCACCCCCACCCTGGCGCAGCCAAGGAACTTAAGGGCGACGGCGGGCAACAGGCAGGTAAGTCTCGCGTGGACCAAGCCCCCTGGCACCATCACCGGCTATGAAGTGAGATACGTCAAGACAGGCGCTGCATGGAGCGAATGGACCGCCATACCAGGCTCCGGCGCCAGCACGGAGAGCCACACGGTGAGTGGATTGGATGGGGGCTCGAGTTATACCTTCGAGGTACGAGCGGTGAACAGTGCGGGTAAAGGTCTCGAAAGCTAGGCAACTGCCACGCCAACGGGCAGCAGCACGCCCGTCGCCGTCCCCGCGGCGCCGACGGGGTTGTCGGCGGAGGCGGGCAACCGTCAGGTGAAGCTGACGTGGCCCGACCCGGACGACGATTCGATCACGCGGTATCGGGTGCAGCAGAGGAAGGGCAGCGCCGCTTGGGAAAGCTGGTCCGACATCTCCGGTTCGGACGCCGACACCACGACCCACACGGTGACGGGTCTGGATAACGACAGCGAGTACCGCTTCCGCATCCGGGCGCGGAACAGCGGCGGCAACGGCGCCGCGTCGGCGGTGGTGGAGGCGACGCCGTCGGCGGCGGTTCCCAAGCCGGTGCTGAGCGCCGAACCGGGCTACGCCAGGGTCACCCTGAGCTGGAGCGCCTTGTCGGGTGTGACGGTTGCGAGCTGGGGCTATCAGTACAAGCCCGCGGGCGGCAGCTGGATCAGGACCCGGACGGTCACCGGCGGCAGCACGACGAGCACCACGGTGACGGGCCTGACGATCGGGACGGAATACACGTTCCGGCTGTTCGCCGCGGTCGGTCCCGGTGTGCAGTCGGTGTGGTCGGACCAGGTGAAGGCGACGCCGACGAATACGGTTCCCAAGCCGGTTCTGACGGCGGCCGGAGGCGATGCCTCGGTCACCCTGAGCTGGAGCGCCTTGACGGGCATTCCGATAACGAGCTGGGGCTACCAGTACAAGAGCACGGGCGGCTGGAACACGACCACGACGGTCACGGGCAGAAGCAGGACGAGCGTCCGGGTGACGGGGCTGACGAAGGGCACGGACTACACGTTCCGCCTGTTTGCGGCGGTCCGTCCCGGGGTGCAGTCGGTGTGGTCGGACCAGGTGACGGCGAAGACCGATCCGGCGGCCCCGGTTCTGACGGCGGCGACCTCGACGACGAACGGGCAGATCGACCTGACCTGGACCCATGCCGGCGGCTCGAACGAGTTGTCGGATGCGGACGACTATGTGAAGGACGCGGCCAAGTTCCATTGGTGGAGAGCGCAGACCCGGCTGAAGGGGGCCAGCACCTGGACGGATCGCAGTCTCAACCAGGCGAGTGCCAGACAGAACCCGGGCTCTCGCAACAATCGGCTTCTGCTGGACTATCCCGACGGGGCATCGGTCGAGGTCCGGGTTCGGGCAACGGGCTATCGCATGGCGGGTGTCGCCGGGGGAACGGGCAACCTTCAGGGTCCCTGGTCGAACATTCGTACGGTGACCTTCAAGGACGACACCACGGCGGCGCTCACGCTGACCGGGACGCCGGTGACGGTGGCGCCCGGTTCCACGGCGACCTACACGGTGGCGCTGACGAAGGCGTATGCGGGGACGCTGCGGGTGACGAGCGACGCCACGGCGGCGGCGCGGGTGAGTCCGACGAGCCTGACATTTACCACCACCAACTACAACACGGCGCGGACGGTGACGGTGACCGGTGTGGCGAACGGCACGGCGGTGATCAACCACGCCTTCCGGCTGACGGGGGCTTCTGCGGATGCGATCCCGGATGCGGGCACGGTGGACGTGACGGTGGCCGATACGCCGGGGGTGACGGTGTCGACGGCGGCGCTGACGGTGGCGGAAGGGGGCAGCAGGACGTACACGATGCGGCTGAACACGCCGCCATCATCGGATGTGACGATAACGGTGGCGGGCATGTCGGGGGACGTGACGGTGGACACCGACACCGTCATGACCGGCAACCAGAGCGCGCTGACCTTCACCCGGACCGACTGGAACCAGCCGCAGACGGTGACGGTGAACGCAGGCACGGACACGAACACGGACCCCGACGTGACGCTGACGCACAGTGCCTCGGGTGGCGGCTACGGCTCGGTGAGCATCGCCGATGTGGTGGTGAGCGTGGCGGAGAAGGATGCGGCGCCGTTGAAGCCGGCCGGCCTTGCCGGCGCGGCGGGCAGCGGCTCGGTGACGCTGAGCTGGACCGACCCGGACAACCCCACCATCACGAAGTGGCAGGTGCGGCGGAAGGCCGGCAGCGGCGAGTGGGGCGAGTGGGAGGACATTCCCGGCTCCGGTGCGGGCACCACCAGCTACGAGGTGAGCGGTCTGACCAACGGCACCGCCTACCAGTTCGAGGTGCGCGCGGTGAACGGGGCCGGCAACGGCGCCGGCCCGGATGCGCCGGTGACGGCGACGCCGGTGGCGCCGGCGGCGTCCGGCGGAGGCGGTGGCGGCGGTACGACCCCCGCCGCAAGCGTGACGGTGACGCCGACCGCGCTGACGGTGGCGGAGGGCAGCAGCGCCGTTTACACGGTGGTGCTGGACACGGAACCCTCGGGCGATGTCACGGTGACGGTGGGCGGCGCGTCGGGGGACGTGACGGTGGAACCGGCCAGCCTGACCTTCACGACCGCCAACTGGGACACGGCGCAGACGGTGACGGTGCGCGCGGCCCGTGACGAGGACACGACCGACGACACGGCGACGCTGACCCACGGCGCCTCGGGCGGCGGCTACGGTTCGGTGACCATCGATTCGGTGGCGGTGACGGACACGACGCTGTTGCCGGTGCTGACGCTGGCGCAGGATCCTGCGGCGGTGACCGAGGGGCAGGATATCCGCCTCGCGGTGACCGCCGACCGGGCGCTGACGGGCAGCCTGACGGTCAGCCTGACGCTGTCGGCGCGCAACGCAAGCGGCTTCGATGCCGGTGACGTTCCGGGCGGTCTGGGGCCGCGTTCGTTCGATGCGGTGTTCGGCGCCGCGGCGCGCACCACGGGGGTGGTGACGATCCCGACCGCGGCCGATGCGGATACGGAGGGGACGGAAGCCTACCGCATCACGCTGAACGATGGTGCGGACTACGCGGTGGGGAGCGACGCGACGGCTGCGGGCGTGCTGCGCGACCGGGGTTCCGCGGCGCGGGCGAACCGGGTGAATGCGGCGGTGCTGCCGCATGTGGCGGCGGCGGCGATGTCGCAGACCCTGGGGGCGGTGACGGGGCGCATCGAGGCGGCCGGCAGGCCGGGCAGCTCGCTGCGGTTCGGCGCCCTGCCGTCGTCGCCGGTCAGTCATGCCCGGTCCGCCCGGTCCGCGCCGCCGCGCCCTGAGGAGCCGGCCCTGAGCGAGATACTGGACGGGGCGTCCTTCACGCTGGCGGCGGGCGCCGACGGCGAGGCGTCCGTGCCGCCGTTGGCGGTATGGGGCCGGGGCGAGTGGCTGTCGGGTTCGGAGAAGGATGTCGCCTGGGACGGCGGTCTGTGGTCGGCGCAGCTGGGGGCGGATGTGCGGGTGCGCCCGGACCTGCTGGCGGGTGCGGCGCTCTCCCATGCGCGGGGCGAGCTGGACACGCGGACGACCGGCGCTGCCGGCGGCCGGGTGAAGGGCGTGCACGAGACCACGATCACGTCGGTGCACCCCTATGCGGCGTGGCTGCTGCCGGACGGCTCGACCCTGTGGGCGAGCCTCGGCTACGGGACCGGCGAGGTGCGGATTGCCGAGGAAGGCGCGCCTTCGCGCAGTGCGGACCTGACGCAGTGGAGCGCGTCTGCGGGCGGCCGCAGCGTCCTGGTCGAGGATGCGGAGCTCATCGGGGGCGGGATGACGCGCCTTGCGGTGAAGGGCGAGGGTTCGGCGGCGCGCCTGCGCACGGGGTCCGATGACGGCCTGGCGGGGCTGACGGCGAGGACGACGCGGCTGCGTCTGCTGCTGGAGGGCTCGTACGAGCACGCGCTGGCGGGCGGTGCGACGCTGACGCCGGCTCTGGAGGCGGGGGTGCGCCATGACGGCGGCGACGTTGGCGAAGGGGCGGGCCTCGAGGCCGGGGCGGGCGTGACATGGCAGGACCCGGCGGAGGGCCTGACGGCCGAGTTGCGCGCGCGGCTCCTGGCGGCGCACGAGGCGGACCGTGACGAGTGAGCGCGCTGGTGCGCCTCGACCCCGGGGCCGACGGGCGCGGGACGTTCCTCGCCTTCGGTCCCGCGCACGGGCGGGCGGACAGCGGCCTCGGCCAGTGGTTCGACCTGCCCGCGGCCGCATCAGGCGCGGCTTCGGAAGAGGCCGGGAGCCGTCTGGAGGCGGAGGTGGGCCACGGGTTCGGCCTTGCCGGTCCGGGGCCCCTGGCGGTGCTGACCCCCTGGGCGGGCTTGAGCCTGGCGGAGACGGGCGGGCGCACGCTGCGGCTCGGCGCGCGCTACCGCATGGGCGCGGGGCTCTCCCTCGGCCTCGAGGGCGCGCACCGGCCGGGCCCCGAAGACAGCCTCATGCTGCGCGGCGCGCTCCGCTGGTAGGAAAACACCCGGCGTGTCCTGCCGATGGCGCAGGACAGGGGCCGCCGCCCCGGCCGTGACAGGGAGGCCGCGCCGCTCTCGGCAAGGCCGTATTCCATGTGTTGACTTCCCCCCCCCCCCCGGTATTGTCAAGGACATTGTTCACCTGACCTTGAGGAGAGATCGTCATGGCAACCCATTACATCGACAGCGAAGAGACGGTGGATCGATCCCGGGATACC
Organism: Alphaproteobacteria bacterium; assembly: GCA_964291215.2. Lineage (GTDB taxonomy): Bacteria > Pseudomonadota > Alphaproteobacteria > MPNO01 > UBA830 > JAJEBT01. Next base: position 1,121,889 of record OZ219790.1, read on the forward strand.
GGAGAAAACCGATACGAGGCCAGGCGCGGGGAGGGCGGAAGTCCCTACGAAGGCCCGATGAACGTTGTCGGAGGGGCAGGCAAGGACACCTTCATCGGACAGAAGGGCAATGACTGGTTCAAGGATTCCGGCGGCGGCAGCGACGCACACGGCGGTGGCGGGCGCGACTATCTCGAAGGCGGCAACGGACCGAACACCCTGCGCGGCGGCTGGGGCAACGACATCCTGGTCGGGAACCAGAAGGACCAGATCGCCGACCGCCTCTACGGCGGCTCCCACAACGACTTCCTGATCGCGGGCAAGCTCAAGGCGAGCAACCGGCAGGACGACGGCACCGGCGCGCTGACCGACGCGACGCTTGGCCGGGGGCCGATCTCCAACCAGGCCGGGGATCCGCAGGGAAGCCTCCTCCATGGCGGCCATGGCGGCGACCACTTCATCCTCAACCCCGACAGCTATGTCTATATCGAGGACTTCCGGCATTATTACGACTACATCTACGTGACCGGTATCCGGGACGGGGCGGAGCTCACCATTGTCCACCACCCCGACGGCCATTACGGGAATGCCCACTTCCGGATCATGCTCGGCAACAAGGTGCTCGCCGAGCTCAAGTTCGAGGAGGATGTCAATCCCGATGACGCCGAAGCCGTGAGGGTGGCGAAAGGGAAGATTGACGAGTTCCTGGAGACCGCGAGCGGGGACTGGATCAACGGCGACCACAATGGCAACACCATTCAGGGCACCGCGCATTCCGACCATATCTACGGCCATGGCGGCGAAGACACGCTCAAGGGCGGCGCGGGGGACGACGCTCTCGTCGGCGGCAACGGCAACGATACCCTCCGCGGCGGGGACGGCGACGACCGGCTGCAAGGCGGCAACGGCAACGACACGCTTTGGGGCGGCGCGGGCATGGACTCGCTGGACGGCGACGGCGGCAACGACCTGCTCTACGGCGGCGGCGGCGACGACGGGCTCTACGGCGGCGACGGCCACGACCGGCTCGATGGCGGCGACGGCAGGGATGTGCTCTACGGCCGCGCCGGCCGGGACATCTTCGTGATCAGCGAGGGCCGGAGCAGCGACGGGGCCGCTGACATCATCGGGGACTTCAAGGTCGAGGAGGACTACATCCGGTTGCCGTTCAGCATCTCGTGGGACGATGTCCGGTTTGTCCGGAGCATCACGGACCCGAACGATGTGACCACGCACCTTGTCACTGGCACGGGCGACTCGCAGAAGGTGCTGGCCCGGTTCCAGGGCTTCGAGAATCTCACTGCCCAGCAGCTGCAGGAGCTCAAGAACAAGGTCGACTTCATCTGGGACTTCGACCCGAACGAGGAGTATCCGGACCCGCAGGCCGGGAAGACGCTCAAGGGCACGAACAGGAAGGACATGCTCGTCGGTGGCAAGGACAACGACACCATTGACGGCAAGGGCGCGGCGGACGTGCTCTACGGGCGCGGCGGCGACGACAGGCTCTTCGGCGGCAATGGCAAGGACACGCTGTATGGCGACAGCGGCGACGACTCCCTGTTCGGGGATGACAACAACGACATCCTCCACGGCGGCGCCGGCGGCGACACGCTGAACGGCGGGAAGAGCGCCGACCGGCTGTACGGCGAAGACGGCGATGACACGCTCAATGGCGGCAATGGCGACGACATGCTGTATGGCGGCGCCGGCAGCGACGAGCTGGACGGCGGGGACGGCAATGACCGGCTGGAAGGCGGCGAGGGCGATCTCGATGTGCTGGCCGGCGGCGCGGGCGAAGACCGGCTGTTCGGCAATGGCGGCAACGACCGTCTGGAGGGCGGCAGGGATGCCGACCGTCTGCGTGGCGGCGAGGGCGCCGACGAGTTCCTGTTCCGCCGGGGCGACGGTGTGGACGTCATCACCGACTTCGAGGACGGGACCGACGCCATTATCTTCCTGGCCCAGACCGGGGCGAATGCCGAGACCGAGAAGAAGTTCCTTTCGTTCTCCGACCTGGTGCTGACCGACAGCGAGGAGGCGGGCGGCGTGGTCATCACCTCGGCCAAGCTCGCAGGCAACGAGATCATCGTCAGGGGCGTGACGTCCGAGATGCTGACGGCCGACGACTTCGGCTTCCTGACGGTCGATCAGTACAACGAACACCTCGACATCGGCTGAGCCGCTTCTGGCTGTCCCGGGATACCGCAAGGCGGAACCGAAAACCAATACCCCGAAATCAGGCCAGCTCGATTCAATCAGGAGCGGCAGGATGCGTTCGGGAACAATCGTTGAAAGGAAGGGACCATCATGACGCAAGACATTACTGGCGGCGGCGGCAAGGACCGCCTGTTCGGCGGCCCGGGCGACGACAGGCTCTTCGGCCGCGGCGGCAATGACGAACTCTACGGCCTCGGCGGCAACAACCTGCTCTACGGCGAAGAGGGCAACGACCAACTCTACGGCGGCCCAGGCGCCGACAAGCTCTTCGGCGGCGATGGCAACGACAAGCTCGAAGGCTTCGCCGGCGCTGACTATCTCGAAGGCGGCGATGGCGCTGACAGGCTCTACGGCGGGAAGGGTGACGACTGGCTCTGGGGCCAGGACGGCAACGACAGGCTCCTCGGCGGCGATGGCGGCGACAGGCTCTACGGCGGCGACGGCAACGACAGGCTCCTCGGCGGCGATGGCGACGACTGGCTCTGGGGCCAGGACGGCGACGACAAGCTCCACGGCGGCGGGGGTCACGACTGGCTCTACGGCGGGAATGGCAACGACAGGATCGAGGGCATCGCAGGCGACGACGAGCTCCACGGCGGCGAGGGCAACGACGAGCTCCACGGCGGGGAGGGCGCCGACAAGCTCTACGGCGAAAAGGGCAACGACCAACTCTACGGCGGCGAGGGCGACGACAAGCTCTACGGCAGCGATGGCAACGACAGGCTCTACGGCGGAGAGGGTGACGACAGGATCGAGGGCGGCGCAGGCGACGACAAGCTCTACGGCCAGGATGGCGCCGACGAACTCTACGGCCAGGATGGCGCCGACGAACTCTACGGCGGCAGTGGCGCCGACAAGCTCTTCGGCGGCGATGGCGACGACTTGCTCCGGGGCCAGGATGGCGCCGACGAACTCTACGGCGAAGAGGGCGACGACGAACTCTACGGCGGAGAGGGTGACGACAGGATCGAGGGCGGCGCAGGCGACGACAAGCTCTACGGCCAAGATGGCGCCGACGAACTCTACGGCCAGGATGGCGACGACGAACTCTACGGCAGGGAGGGCAACGACACGATCCTCGGCGGCGCTGGCACCGACGAACTCTACGGCGGCGCTGGCAATGACAAGCTCTACAGCGGAGCAGGTGACGACTACCTCTCCGGTGGCGCCGGCGCCGATAAATTCGTGGGCGGCACAGGCGACGACCGGTTGGAAGGCGGCAAGGGCGCCGACCGGTTCCTTTTCCGCCAGGGCGATGGCGCCGATGTGATCACCGACTTCTCGGTCGAGGAGGACACCATCCTCTTCCTGGCCCAGACCAAGACGCAGGCAATGGACCTAGAGAACCCCGGACAGCTGTTCCTCCAGATCTCCGACCTGAAGGTCGTCGACGACTACGAGGCGGGCGGCGTCAGGATCACGTCGAAGATGCTTGAAGGCAGCGAGATCATCCTCGAGGGCGTGACTTTCGACATGCTGTCGGCCGACAACTTCAACGTGCTGACGATGGAGGAGTACAGGGACTTCCTGACCGCCTGAGCCAACCTGCTGCGGCACCGCTTCGGCGCAGGGCCGGCGCACACCGGCCGGGCCCCGAAGACAGCCTCATGCTGCGCGGCGCATGGCAGGAGAATGCAGGCAGTGATTCATCTCACCGACATTTGGCCGATACGGGAGCCGGCTCTCTACAAGCTGCACTTCGCCCGCTACAACAAGCTCGATCAACCGCTCGACGTTTTCGTTCGCAGCCGGGAAGAATGGCAAGGCTGGCAGGAGCATCGACCCAAAAACAACGATTTCAACCGCCCGTACATCTTCTCGGTGATCGATTTCCATCGGGAGCCTGAAATCTGGTTGTTCGGCGGTGTGTGGGAAGTCGTGGAGCGGCTGCCGGACAGATACGTCGTATCCCTGACCGAACAGGGCCGCGACTTCATCGGACGCCTCAAACTGCATTCTCCCTGGCGCCAACGGGCAACCCGCGTGGATTTCGAGAAACGCCTGAACGAATTCACGGTAAGCGAAATTCTCGGAGAGGAGTATTCCGGGATCGATTTTCCGGGCCATGACCGGATCGACATCGGTTTCGGCGAGCTCGAATCGCTCATCCGCAACGACCGGCCCGATTGGCGCGGCGCCCTGGAGAACGCAAAAGGCGTTTATCTGATCACCGACGCAGGAACGGGACGGCTGTATGTCGGGGCTGCCTACGGCGATGGCGGCGTCTGGTCTCGTTGGCGCGAATACAGCACGACCGGACATGGCAACAATGCCAACCTGAAGGAATTGCTCGGGAATCGCGGTCTGGACTATTGCCGGGAGCATTTCCGGTTTTCGCTTCTGGAAAGCCATACCGCCCGTATTGCCGACGCCATGATTGTCGAACGCGAAACGCACTGGAAGCGGGTTCTGCAATCGCGTGGGGAATTCGGCTTCAACAGGAATTGAGTCCGCCGAACTCCGAACAACGGCGTATGCGCTGCGTCTAACCCACCTTCCGGCGGCGGAAGGTGTCGATCGCCCGGCGGTTGAGGTCGATGCTGCGCAGCGCCGGCGGCTTGCGCTTCAGGATCGCGCCGCCCCCAAGGAACGCCTCGATGTACACGTCATGCGGCGGCCGCGACGATCGCCCGTCGTCGCCTTCGATCCGTACCATGCCGCCATCTACACCTCCGACGAGATCCGCCCCGATGGCCAGTCCTGTGGAGTATCCCTTCTACAATGTCAAGCGCATAGGTCCGGCGGATTAGAAAGGCAGCCAACGGAACCCGCTCCACCGGACAGCACGGTTGACACGCGACGTCAGCGCGGGATGCCAGGTCGCGTTGCAGACCCCTCCCCACAAGGCTGGAACGTGGAGCTGAAGAGCGATCCGCTTCTTGTCAGCCGGAACACGCACATCCGGTCATCGGCAGCGAGCAAGTGAAGGGAACAAGGGAAAATGTCGAATCCGAACCCGTCAGGAAAAACGATTCGTCATCAGCAGGGGGGAGTAGATACCATCTCGGCTACGGCCACGGCACGAGAAGATCGCTGGCCGCGTTCAAGCGACTGGGGACGGGTCGTCCCCGTGACCGGCCGTCTTTGGCACCTGAACGGTAACAGTGGGGGTGTCGATCCGCTTGTAGCCGTTGGCCCTGTCGCTCCGGTGTCCGTTCGTAGTGGCCCGCTTTCAAGTGCTGCTCGCGCTCGATTTGCATCGCAAGCTCGAAGAGCTGGCCAAAGACCCGCCCCGGATCCGTTGCTCCGTTTGCGATCAGATGTTCCAAAACGACCTCAATCATCGTAGTGTGTCGCAGCTCCATTCGCTTCCTCCATGAATGTTTACAGCTCCATGGGATAGTACGATGGCGCCGCGTTTCACTGGGGGGGGGGGCAGTAGTCTACCGGCATTGTATTGATGGTTTTTTGTGGGTAGTATTCCTGTGTCGGCGTTCGTTGGAATCCAGACAGTGCCGATATCCACACGGGCAGATGCCGAACAGGCAGGCAGCCGCGGCCCCATGCGCAGGTCCGGACAACAGGCATGCCCGCATGTCTTCGGCGCAATGACAGGAGCAGCGCATATGGCCAACTCTCAGGGCAGGAAGCTCTACCGGGTAACCCTTTCGGCGCAGGGGCGCCGGGATCTGAAGGCGATCGGGCACCGGAGCCGCTTGGCGCCGGGCACAGGTCCTGATGCTGAGGGGCGCTTGTCGATGCCGACATTGCGCTGGGCACGGCGACGGTCGAGCGCTTGCGCAAGCGCTGCGTCTTGGAGGGACGCCGCCCTCAGCCGCAAGGAGCAGGTGAACCGTCGGCCGAAACGGCTGGACGGGGCGATGGAGGCGAAGCTGGTCGCCCTGCTCGTCCCCACCCGAGGGCTGTGGACGCTGAAGCTGCATGCCGGCCGTCTGGTGGAGATCGTCGAGCGCATTTCGGAAGAGACGGTCAGGAAGACGCTAAAAAAAAGAGATCAAGCCGTGGCTGAAGCAGTACTGGTGCATTCCACCGCACCGGAGCGCACAGTTGGTGGCGGCGGATGTGCTTGACATTTATCAGCGGGACTTTGCCGGAGACGAGGTGCTGGTGTGCGAAACCAGCCGGCAGCAGACGAAGGAAACCCGAATCCCCCGTCCCCCGGTCAGCCGGAGGTGGTCGACTATGAATACGAGCGCAACGGTACCGCCAACCTCTTTCTGGCCTTTGCGCCCAACGAGAACTGGCGCACGGTGAAAGTCACCGACCGCCGCGGGACCGGGCGCACTTCATCCGGGAGCTTGCCGACGAGCATTTCCCCGACAGGAAGATCGTACTGGACAATCTGAACACGCACAGTCACTGTATGAAGCCTTCGAGCCCGAGGAGGCGGGTGCGAAAGCGGTTCGAGTTTCGCTACACGCCCAAGCACGGAAGCTGGCTCGACATGGCCGAGATCGGTGTGCTGTCGCGGCAGTGCCTTCGGCGACGCATTCCCGACAGAGACACCATGCTGCGGGAGACCGTGGCGTGGGTGGAACGGCGCAATGCGGGCGATGTCACCGTCGACTGGCGTTTCACGACGAAGGATGCCCGGACGAAACTGAGGTCTCTATACCCATCAATACAATAATTTCAGACTACTAGCCCCCCCAGTGAAACGCCTCAAAGCGCAAACCTCAAACAAATTTCCAGACATCAAGTTACAGCACCGAAAGAACGTGAATCGGACAGGACGAGATGTGCCTGTGAACCGACATCCCCGCACCATGACAACTCCAGTGCAGGAAAGCCAGCGAAAACTGAAAAAAAATCTCCCGCACCAACCCGCGCCTCCGCAAAACCCAAGTACTGCCTTGAAAAACCAAACAGAATTTAGCGTAAGATCGTCCTGCCTCACCGCGCATCCCGCCCAGCGGTGCACGAAACCGCTCCGGGTGACGCTGGAACTCCCTGACAAAAGCCCGTCAAACGGACGAAAACAACAACACCTCACCGCACGAACGAACGCTTACCGGCTCCCCGGCCGCAAGAAACTCCGCAACCTGCCCGTTTATATGGCCGAACTGTGCCCGTCCCGGGCAGGGTGCACGCCGCCTTCACGGGTCTTCGCGTTGGCGCGTATAAGCAAGATCGCCCAGAAGCCGCCCGACAAGCGAGTGCGACGCCGAATAGCCCTGCTCCTCAAGACACTTCGCAAGATGCCGGGCGCTCTTCGAAACCCACAGCAGAGACCGTTCCGGGTCGCCCCGCGTCGCCGGCGCAACCAGCGCCTCAAGCGCCGCCAGCAAACCCGGCTGACGCTCCGTCGCCAGCTTGCGCCCGCCGCCCGCGCGCCGGACCCGGTCCGGTGCCGGCGGCGACATGGCTCCGTCAATCTCCTTCAGACCCCGTCCAATCGTCGAACGCGCAACTCCGGTGAGATTCGAGACCTGCGTTATTCCGCTGCGCCCAAGACATTGCGCCTCAACCGCCGCGAGCAACCGGCGACCCTTCTCGTCAAGATGAGGAGAAAGGACTGCAAACCGGTGCCTTAATCCTCTTTGCCTGTTCCATGCACCGAATATAAACGTCCCAACCAGCGCCGGAGAATTAACCGGCAACCAAACTGACCGACAAATCATCCTCGAAAGACCCCAATACCAACCAGCCGAAGCCAGCAAACTGACCCGTGGGCAAGCGCTCAACCAAAACCACCAGACAGACAAAAACGCCAACGCAAACAACATGGATTCGATTATTTGGTGACAGACCCTTGCACTATGAGGCTACGGGGCACGGTCGTTTCGAGGCGACGCTCTGACGCTGTCCGGCCCCGAAACCGGTGACAGGCCGCACCGTAGTCAGGCGCCACCCTTCTGATGCCTTATCGGGTTCTCCAGACGGCCGAGCGGTTCAATTTCGATGGCAATCGTGCCCTGGCGTTCACCGATTAGCACGCTCTTATGTCCTCGCGGAAACTTCTCGTTGCCCTTTCCGGTCGTTCCGAAAGACAGCAGATCGCCGGGACGGAGCGTGAAGTAATGGCTGGCTTCAGAAATGCATCGCTGGATCGCAAAGCGATAGTTCCCGGTATGGTCACGGGCAAATTCCTCGCCGTTCAGCGTGCCGGTCACATGCAGGTCGTTGGGGTCGGGCACCTCATCGGCCGTCGTGATCCACGGGCCCATCGGACCGAATGTATCGGTACCCTTCGACCTCGTGTGATAGACAAAATAGGCGTCGGTATCGTTGTCTCCGTGAAGGTTGCGCCACTGGTAAAACTCGGGCCGGGCCATATCGGCGTCATAGGTAACGGCGATGGAGTCCTTCTGGAACTTCAACCCGTGGCTGGTGATGTCGTTGTGGATCAGATAGCCAAAGACATGGTCCAGAGCCTCGTCTTCCGAGATGTGCTTGGCGCGTCTGCCGATGACAGCGCAGACCTCGGGCTCGGGGATCACCGCGCCCCAATCGGGGTCCACCACAATCGGTTTTCCGTGACCCTGCAGGCAGGATGGCGGTTTCAGGAAATAATTCGGCACCCCTGGGTCTCGATGCGCCGTCCTCATCAGTTCCTTGTTGTTGAACGATACATTGAGGATCATCGAAGGATTTGGCATGGGCGGCGCCCAGTCGATCCGCTCCACGTCAAGACCCGGCACCGCGTCAGCATCGAGCGCGATCAGCAGTTCGCTGTCGCGATCTGCCGCCTGCACCAGTTCCAGCATCGAGTCAATGCGACCCTTGCCTGCAGATTCGGTCACGTCGGCCAGGTTGCGGGCCTGGCCATCGCTCCCAAGAATGATGGCGGTCTCTTCGCCATCCGCATATCGGGTTCCGAATTTCATGGGTTCTCACATGTCTTGGGGATGGTCTTCAGACCTCACCGACGGGCATCGAACCCGGGCCGAGCGGGCCGAGACGCCCTTGAACTCCGCCGTGCCCCGGGACCGTTTCTGCGGAGCCGAGGACCCCGGATCCGCAACCGGCCTAGGCCCATCATATCGCAAGGCATCGACTCATGATCGATGTCTATCATGTTAAAGCGGCCTGCGAAAGTCTCCGCCCGGCATCGGGCGCAACCAGTCGGCACCTGCGTTGACCATCGAGTGCACCGACATGCGGCTGATCGCCAGCCGCAGGCGCCCGCTCTTACATTTCGAACGTCAGGACAATATCAGGCGCGACGCTGTAGTCCGGTGCCTCAAATGCATCTGCGAAATCGTTCGGAATGAAGCGTACCGCAGTCCGACATTCAAGGGACTGATCGATACCAAGTCGCCTGTTGCAAGGGTTCAGATCTACCGGGACATTGACCCCGGAGGTGAAGATTTGACTGAAAAGCGACTGCGGGCGTCGCGAATGTCCACCCCGCAAATGATCCATTGAAATTACTCCGGGCCACCCGATATTGTAAGGAGCCGCATAATGAGCCTGTCAATCCGGCTACTCGAAAAGCAACGTTGCGTCCATCCGACCTGAGCGAGACCGTGGTACATGAGAATATCTCCGTATCAGCATAGTGACGTCGCCTTGCTTTCTCCATTTCCGGAACGCTGGTACTTTGTTGTCAGCCGCAAGACGATAGACAAAGAAAAGCTGTTACAGAAAACCTAGCTTGGCGAACAGATCGTCGTCTGGAGCAACGAAGCTGGGGACATCTGCGTGGCCAAAGCGACCTGCGCGCACCTGGGCGCCGCACTGGGGCCCGAAGCCGGAGGCCGGGTACGCAACGGTTGCTTCGTCTGTCCCTTTCACGGATTCGAGTAAGATGTCAGCGGTCAATGCGTCGCGACACCCTACACGCTGGCACCCAAGTCTGCCAAACTGAAGGTATTCGAGACACGAGAAATACTGGGCTTGGTCTTTGCCTGACGGGAAAATGGCGGACGGCCGCCGCAATGGGGTATTCCAGCGGCGCCTCCGGCCGAACCGAACTGGAGCGACATGGAGGTCTGGAGCATCCGGTTCGCGGGACATCCCCAGGAAACGACTGAAAACTCCGCCGATCTCGGACATCTACGCTATCTACTTGGCGCATAGGCCATTGTCACGCATCAGCCGCAGAACCCGCGCCTTCGAAGTGCGAATGTCCTTGTAACGCAGACATGCCCGGACCTTGCGGTAGACCTCGCCGTAGAACGGGCTGTCGGTGATCGCTTGCTTGATCTCCTCAACCAGTTCCGCGTCGGACATCGGTCCCTGTGGCCCAGGGCGATGGCGCACCGGAGGCGGCGCCGGTTGCAAATCACGGTAAACGCTGGCCCGGCTCAAGCCCCGGACCCGGCACACCCGAGAGATACCGTAGCTCTTGCCCGTGGAGACCGAGATGGGACGGTGCTCATCGCTTCGACCTCCGGCGCCCAAAAGGGTGGCCCGCCTCCATCTTCGCGATCTTCTCATGGAGAAGCTCGTTATCCATCGTGACCTCGACCACCTTGGCGCGCAGCCTGTCGATCTCCTCGTCCCGGGCATCGCGCGGGCGCTACTTCAGATTGCTGACACCACCTTCCAGAAACGCATCCCGCCAGTTGCTCATATCCGCAGCCGTCGCCTCAAGCGATCGCGCGACCAACTCGACATCCACGCCGCGAAGAACACGCAGCACCGCTTCCTGCTTTCGCGCAGCCGTCAGTCTGCGCCGCCGCGCAGGATCCGGATCTGCTGCCATGTGTGATGGCTCCACAGTTCCCGCTCCTGCGCACTCAACTTTCTTCTGTTTCATCATCAAACACCTCAATCATCCCTTGGAATCAGCTTAACCCAAGTTGGTACTTTTTGCGGCCTGGAATTTCTATCATGTTGCGCGATTTTTTTGTCGGTCGATTTCAACATGGCACTACATCCTGTTGAATTCTGTCAGCTTGTGAGGCGGCTCCTCGTGCGGCGGGTTCGACACCAGCCGCCGAGGAGATTTCGGCGACCTCGGCGGTGCGTGTCCTGTCGGTTGACGATCAATGCGCCCTGACGCAGGCGCGTGGGGACCCTGGTTCCGCATGCTCTCGCGGATTGATGTCCGGCACTTGTGGATGCCCCGCGCGGGGATCAGATGCACCGCGGCGAGCACGGCGATCAACAGGGGGGGGTACTGTAACTTGATGTCTGGAAATTTGTCTGAGGTTTGCGCTTTGAGGCGTTTCACTGGGGGGCTAGCCCCCCAGTGAAACGCGGCGCCATCGTACTATCCCATGGAGTTGCAAAACCTTCATGGAGGAAGCGAATGGACCTGCGACACACTACGACGATCGGGACTGTTTTGGAACATCTGATCGCAAACGGAGCAACGGATCTGGGGCGGGTCTTTGGCCAGCTCTTCGAGCTTGCGATGCAAATCGAGCGCGAGCAGCACTTGAAAGCGGGCCACCGGACGCCGGAGCGACAGGGCTATGCCAACGGCTACAAGCGGATCGACACCCCCACTGTTACCGTTCAGGTGCCAAACGGTCACGGGGACGACCCGTTCTATCCCCAGTCGCTTGAACGCGGACAGCAATCTTCTCGCGCCGTAGCCGAGATGTACATCAAGGGTGTTTCCACACGGCAGGATGTAATGCGCGAGTTCGGGAGCCTGTCCTCTTCTCAGGGGGCCACCAGGTTGCTCGACGAAGAACTCGCCGCGCAACCGGCCCCTGATGAAATACCTGGATGCGCGTTATGGAAAAGCCCGCCATGACGGCGTTGTGCGCGATGTCGCGGTACTCTCGGCCATCGGAATAGGGGCTGCAGGCACGTTCTGGCGCTCTCTCTCTGTGGCGCTCTCCGAGGCCGAGGTCCATTGGAGAGCCTTCCTGGAAAGCTTGCTAGCCCTGCATGGTACGACCTTCATCGTCTCGGATGCCGGGTTGAAAGCGGCACGGTGCTGGGCGCGGCGACATGGCAGCGCTGCCAGTTCCACTTGGCACAAAACGCCGTGCACCGAACAACGACATCAGGAAACGTATTGGAAAACAGCTCGGAACCATGCGTCCTCACTCCAAACCGCCGAGGCTGAACTGGGCGCCCTCGTGGCCAGCGACAAGCATCCAGGCTTCCTGGCTGGAAAACAATGCGGGGCTCGCTGTCTTCACCTTGCCCGATGCTCACCACAAGCGTATGCGAACCTCGAACGGCATCGAGCGGCCGATCCAGCAAGAGCTCAAGCGGCGCACCTCCAAAGTCAGGGTCTTTCCGAACCTCGCCTCGTTGGAGCGCCTCTCAACCGCGGTCCTCATCGACGAAAAATGGGAAACCGAAACCAAGGCATACATCAAATGGGAACAGCTCGATGACTGACAGCTTCACGACAATTTCCAGACATCAGGTTGCGTAATCTGTCTTGCAGGACATCGTTATCTGGCAAGGTGATCCCATGCTTGTTGATGTGATGTGATCGGAGTCCTGATCGTGGCGCGGGTCGACGCGTTCGAGGCTGCGATTTTGAGATTTGCTGACGCGCTGTTACGGCGCGGGGCGCGATTGGTCGGCGTATCCGGGGCGAGCGAGAGGCCTTGGTTGCCGGGCTCGAAAGCTTGCAGTTTCTGTCGGGGAGAGAGGCGCGGTCAGCCTGGTCTTGTGATTGCGTGCAGGACCTGCCTGCGCTTGTCGGCATAGTGGTGTCGACGAAGCTGTTGAAGGGTTTGGGCAGCTTGCGTTTGTTGCGGATGATGATTGCAAGGGTGATCGCGTTGTTTGCGGGCGCGTTCGGAGCATGGAGTCGTCTTCGCGGAAGGTGGCATCGCGGACATGATGATGGCTCTCGACTACCCAGTGTCCATGATTCCATGCGAGCAGCTGTTGCGGCGAGGCGCGTTCGGCCGAGGTCATGGCGTTTTCTGGATTTCTTGAATTCGACGCGCCGGGTGACGCGGAAGATCTGCTAGTTGATCATCTTCGCCAGCGGGGTGAAGATGGTGCGCTGGCAGCCATGCGCGGGCTTTTCGTTGTAGCGCTGGCGGTCTTCCAGTTGATGCTCTCTCGAAGGTGCGTTGCCCTTGACCATCAGTCCGCGCGATGGGTCTCGATGATCAACCTCGCGGGTGGTGTGGAGCGCGTCGAGGGTGAGCAGACGGCCAGCGCCGTCGCGGCGTGGACGGCAGCGATCTCCCCGTCGTGATAGTTGAGGATCGAATACCGGCCAGCGAGACTGTCTCGTAATGATCCTCGCCGGTGCGCTTGCCGTCGACCGCGTTGCCGACCTGCGGCTGCGCGCCGCATCCTCGATCCATCCCGGGTCGGTGTTCTGCAGCACCCGGTGCACGGTGGAGACCGGCTTGTCCCTGTTCTTTCATGCTGCTCCAGCTCCTTCTGCGTCGTAGTGCGCCGCCGCGCCGGTTCGCAAGCCGCGCCATCACGCACAGCACCGAGGCGATGCGGTGCCCCTGCGCACGCCGGAAAGCGCCGCTGATAAATCGAGCGCAACTCCTGCGCCGACCAGCGGCGCCCGCAACTCCCACGCCACAGGAAGCGGCGAACGATCCCGCAGCCGACATCGCGACGCAGCGGAAACACGTAAAGATCCTTCGCCTCCCCGGTCGGTATAGCGCCCGCTGGCGCGCGCATAGCTCCTGCCAACGCACTCCCAGTTCGCCGCCTTGTACATGGTGCCGCTGAACTTCGTCGGCAAGACAAACGACTCCGCAACAAGCAACGGCAGCCTCCCAGTCGCCGCCGCACCATCCGCGACAACGCAAACGAGGCAAGGCCCGGAAACGACCACCAAGAACAACAAACCTCGTGTTGTTCCCGGCAACCGCCTGAACTGTTCCTCGCGGCGCCGTATCTACTCACCCCTAGTTGGGTTCTGATTGGTCGTAGTGCTCGTTGATGATGTCTGCGGCTTTTCCGTCGAGGGCGATCTGGGTGGCGACGTGATGATTGTAGCCGAGTGCGGCCATGGAGGTGAGGTAGCTTGAGCCCCGGCACCATGCTTTTGCGTGGAGCGGAAGCATCCGGACACCTTGACCTTTGCCATCCTGATCTTCTGTTCTCCGGCATTGTTGGTGAAGCTGACGTCGGGGTTGTCTATGAAGCGCAGGTTTTCGTGTTTCACGAGACGTTCGTGCAGGTTGTGCGCGTCGGACTTGCGTCCACGTTTTCCTTTCGGCGGCGGCGGAATGTCGGGCAGTTCCCTGGCGCCCTGATGGTGCGGTAGCGCTTGCGCCCGGCGTCGTTCAGGGTTTTGAATGCGCTCTTGTTGACCTTGTGGCAGACCTCGCGGAGCAGGCTCTTCATCAGTCGCGCGGTAGCCTCGACGACAAAGGTCAGTTCGCGCAGCAGGTGGCTGCCGCACAACTGGTGGCTACACTGGCCCATGTACGAGGCCCAGCAGTCGTGGACCAGGACGCCCCTGTAGCACGGGATGATGCCGATCTCTTGCCTCCCGGCCGCGCTTGCGGTGCGGGAACTTGCACGTCAGGGTCCCACGACATGGAGCCACTTGCCGTTGATCCGAAATCGTCGACATCGGGCGTTGCAGGAGGTGCGCCACGGCGGCCTCCTCCCATGACGCATCGTGAAAGCATAGCTGAGGCAGGTTGCCTCGGAGAGCTTGATGCCGGAGATCGCCTGCACGAGCGGCACGGCGCAGGGACAGCATCTGGGCGACCAGCAGGTTGATGACGAGGGCCTGAATGCCGATGCCGTACTGCACGGGATGTTGTCGGGGAACCGGCCCTTGGTCCGGGCCTTGCACTTCGGGCATTCCTTGATCTCGGCGCGGCGCTCGACGACCTCGAACACGATGTCGTGCGGCGCTCCCGATCGACGGGGCCGTCAGCGCCGCAGGCGTCGCAGGCCGCGACCGTCTCCTCGACGATGGTCTTGCGCAGGTTGTCGCCCATATGCTGGTTCGGCTTCGGGCCCTTGCCGTTGCTTCCGGCACGCTCTTGTCCGTCTGTGACGGCGGCAGACCGGAGTTCCGGCTCGTGCGTGGTCTTCTCCAGAAGGACGACGATGAGGATGACGAGGACGCGGATGACGGCCTCTTCCGCCACCTTGCCGGCCGCACGCAGCGCCGCGATCTTGGCCGCTTCGAACTCCTCGCGCGCCGCCCGTCGCCATCACCCGGCCTTGCGCTTCATCAGCGCGCCGCCTCCGAGATGCGTTTCCACATACAGATCATGCGGAGGCTGGAGCCTCGGAAGCAGCTGGCACAGCCCGCTCGTCGCCTTCAATCCAAAGTAGCCCACTGGCGGTCCCCGTCGTTCTCGATTACCACCACTAAACGAATCGGCCTGCAGTGTCAAATCTCCACGAAAACCCGTTCGTTACTCTACCCCGACATCAAGCCGGAACCAGGGGGTGAGCAGTTACGCGGCGCCAGCCAATCCAACGGGTGCGCAGCTGAGGATGCCCGTCTGCCAGCCCGCAGCACCAATCCACCGCCCGCGCCAGGTGAACACGTAGCGCAGACCTCGACCGGCAAACTGCTTGAAACCAAGATACGGTCAACGACACGATTCCAGCGACATCAGGCCGCGCAAGGCGCACAACCACATCCCGGAGCGCAAAACCCTCCGGAGTCATCTCAAAAAAATCCGCTGCCCCTTCCATCACGACAACGGATACTACGTCGCTTCACAAAAAGCCAGCGAAAATGCGAATCATCCTGAACAAGCAAAACCGACCCTTCCAACAAACCTAGCGTGGGATCGCCGTGCGTTATCTGGGGTTGAAACCAATACCGACCCCGCCCGATGCTCTGCCGTTCGGACGGCAAGAGCGGCCTCGACACCATGTTCCACCGAAGCGGTGGATGTTCCTGATCACGTCCGGGACAGCCGCCCCGCAAGCGCGGCAACGGCGCTTTCCGCGCCGGGCCGGAGCGCAGCAACGGCAGATCCGCGCTGGCGGAGCGAAGGCCATTTCAGGAGCGGGCTCGCAGAAGCGCTGCAACCTTCTTCGCACTGTCTGACTCGCTGGGAGCGAAACGGTCCGCATCGTCCTCCGAGAACCATGAGAGGACAGCGTCCCGGAAGCTCGCACGCTGCCGGATCCTGTCGAACCACCCGGTCACGTGCGGCCGCCCTTCGAGAAAGGCATCAAGCAGCCCCAGCATGTCGAGCCGGTACACGTAAGGGGTCGCCGCCGCGTCGGCGAGTGAAAAAACATCGCCACCGAGCCACGGACCGCCGCTCAGGGCCTCTTCCATCTCGTCAACAAACCGTTGGTAATCGCCAACCGCATCGACCACGTACTCGCTTGCGATGCCATGAGTGTAGGCCGAATACTGGCGCTCTCGCCGCCGCGGATCGGGTATCTGCGCCATCCGCTTCTCGATGGCCTGCGGCGACGGATAGTCTTTTCTGAACGCGATCGCGTGGGTCAGGAGCCCGCCCGCCGGGTGGATCGGGTCGTCGATCAGCTTCATGAACCAGCGCACACGGTAACGTCTCAGCGGATCGTCGGGCATCATCGGAGGGTCCGGAAACGCGTCCTCCAGGTAGTATTGAATTACGGATGACTCGAGAATGACGTTACCGTCGTGGACGAGCGCCGGCACCACGGCGCCCGGATGGATCTTCAGGTATTCGGGGTCGAACTGGCGACCGCGGCGCAGATCGACGAAACGACCCCGGTAGGCGAGACCTTTCTCAGCCAGGGTCATCCGCACCTTGATAACGCACACCGAAGTTGAGTGCTCATAGAGTTCGAGCATGCCCCCCTCCGTCAAAGACACTTCTCGCTCAATATGCCACCCTACCATGCGCCCGGGCGTTGCGACAGGACGGCGCGCGGTGCCGCAGGCACCGCATTGGATGTCCAGCGATGCCAGCAGTCGGAGCTCAGGAGAGGCGCCTGCGCGGAAAGGTGCTCCAGCGCCATCCGAGCCGGCCCACGACCACGCCCCGCCATTTCGGCCGAGAACGGCAGGACGCACGGATCACAGCCCGGCTGGGGTGGCTAAGAGTTTGTTCCTAAAGTCGCGGGTAGCCCCAATCCATGGTATTCCATCAGGTACACAACCCGCAGATGGAGGGTATCATGGCTTGGAATGGAGCCACCCAAGCGAAGTATAAGCGTAGCGACGACTTCCGGCAAAACGATCTGAGCGACGAGGAGTGGGCACTCATCGAGCCTCTGATTCCGGCGCAGAGGGCCGTCCCCGCACGGCGGACCTCCGCCGGGTGTTCGATGCGATCCAATATATGTTGGCATCGGGATGTCAATGGCGCCTGATACCATCTGATTATTTACCGTTTTCGTATCTACTCACCCCTAGTTGGGTTCTGATTGGCCATAGTGCTCGTTGATGATGTCTGCGGCTTTTCCGTCGAGGGCGATCTGGGTGGCAACGAGTGGGTTGTAGCCGAGTGCGGCCATGGAGGTGAGGTAGCTTGAGCCCCGGCACCATGCTTTTGCGTGGAGCGGAAGCATCCGGACACCTTGACCTTTGCCATCCTGATCTTCTGTTCTCCGGCATTGTTGGTGAAGCTGACGTTGGGGTTGTCTATGAAGCGCAGGTTTTCGTGTTTCACGAGACGTTCGTGCAGGTTGTGCGCGTCGGACTTGCGTCCACGTTTTCCTTTCGTCGGCGGCGGGATGTCGGGCAGTTCCCTGGCGCCCTGATGGTGCGGTAGCGCTTGCGCCCGGCGTCGTTCAGGGTCTTGGATGCGCTCTTGTTGATCTTGTGGCAGGGAGCAGGCTCTTCATCAGTCGCGCGGTAGCCTCGACGACAAAGGTCAGTTCGCGCAGCAGGTGGCTGCCACACAGCTGGTGGCTACACTGGTCATAGCCCATGTACGAGGCCCAGCAGTCGTGGGCCAGAACGCCCTTGTAACACGGGCCGATCTCTTGCCTCCCGGCCGCGCTTGCGGTGCGGGAACTTGCACGTCAGGGTCCCACGACATGGAGCCACTTGCTATTGATCCGAAATCATCGACATCGGGCGTTGCAGGAGGTGCGCCACGGCGGCCTCCTCCCATGACGCATCGTGAAAGCATAGCCGAGGCCTCGGAGAGCTTGATGCCGGAGATCGCCTGCACGAGCGGCACGGCGCAGGGACAGCATCTGGGCGACCAGCAGGTTGATGACGAGGGCCTGGATGCCGTACTGCACGGGATGTTGTCGGGGAACCGGCCCCGGGCCTTGCACTTCGGGCATTCCTCGGCGTCGACGCGGCGCGACCTCGAACACGATGTCGTGCGGCGCTCCCGATCGACGGGGCCGTCGATGTCCCCGGCGCCGCAGGCATCGCAGGCCGCGACCGTCTCCTCGACGATGGTCTTGCGCAGGTTGTCGCCCATCTGCCGGTTCGGCTTCGGGCCCTTGCTCCCGGCACGCTCTCGTCCGTCTGTGACGGCGGCAGACCGGAGTTCCGGCTCGTGCGTGGTCTTCTCCAGAAGGACGACGATGATGATGTCGAGCAGGATGACGAAGACGCGGATCACGGCCTCTTCCGCCACCTTGCCGGCAGCGCCGCGGTCTTGGCCGCTTCGAACTCCTCGCGCGCCGCCCGTCGCCATCACCCGGCCTTGCGCTTCATCAGCGCGCCGCTTCCGAGATGCGTTTCCACATACAGATCATGCGGGGGCTGGAGCCCCGGAAGCAGCTGGCACAGCCCGCTCGTCGCCTTCGATCCAAAGTAGCCCACTGGCGGTCCCCGTCGTTCTCGATTACCACCACTAAACGAATCGGCCTGCAGTGTCAAATCTCCACGAAAACCCGTTCGTTACTCTACCCCGACATCAAGCCGGAACCAGGGGGTGAGCAGTTACCCGTTTTCCACGGTTCAGAACTACGCCTGGTCCCGCAGCGGTGTTCTCGAGCGCATGCTGGATGTGTTGCGCACTTATGCGCGTTGTCTTTCGGGACGCCGGATTGAACCCACGGTTGCGGTGATCGACACGCAAAGTGTGAAGACGACGGAATGCGGTCGTCCTTCTGGTTATGATAAGAAGATCAAGGGCCGCAAGCGTCACGGTATACACCAAGGGGTCACCGATTGTCCTCAAGGTTCATGCGGCCGACATCCAGAACCAGGATGCGGCTGTTCTCGTGGATCTTCTGTGCAAGGCCCCGGAGGTCTCGCGGGTGTTTGCCGACGGCGGCTATAGAGGTCCCAAGCTGCGTGCTGCCTTGGCCCGCAGGGGTTTGCCGGACTTGATCGAGGTTGTCGAAAAACCCAAGGGTATCAGGGATTTCACTGTTCTCCCTCGTCGCTGGGTTGTGGAGAGGACCTTTGCCTAGATGGGTCGGTGCCGTCGATTGGCCAAGGACTTCGAGCGCACCGAGGCGAGCTCCTTGGCCTGGGCCAGGCTGGCGGCTTGCCGGTTTCTCATGCGGCGGGTGAGCGCGGGAGCTTAATAATATCAATGACTTATGATTCAAACTCTAAGACCCGGCGGGCGAATCAGCAGCGCTTCTTGCCGAACAAGGCCCGTGATCGGGAAGCGGCGTCAGCGGCGAGGCACCTTCACGCCCGCCTCCCGTCGACCTCGAATTCGATCGCGGCGAGCCGGTCACCCGCGATCGCGCGCTCGAATGCAGCCAGCCGCTTGTAGATGGACATCAGCTCGACGATGGTGGTCCAGGACTTGACGAGATACTGGAAGGAGTCCTCCACACGCCCGAACGCGCGAATGATCTGCTGCATCACACCGAGCGTGAAACCGGCCGCGACGATCGAAGGACCGAGCACGATGTAGGGAAGCACCACTCCCACCTGGAGGTAACTGTAACGGACAATATCGAAATACAGATAGTTGAGGAACAGCCTGAAGTAGTTCCGGCGTACGTTCGAAAAAAGCTGCCCGAGCGACGGTGGCCTTGCGTGTTCGGTGTCATCCTCGCCCAAAACCAGTTCCTTGCGGTAGGCCGCCTCGACGCGCTGGTTGCGGAATTCGAGCCCGGGCAGCCGTATGCCGGCCAACGCCAGGATCGTCGTCCCGAACACGGACCAGAGTATCGCGACGAAGACCAGGGGTTGGGGCACATGGCCCACGAGGGGCAGTTCGGTGATATGTCCCGACAGGTGCCAAAGAATCGGCAGGAAGGCGAGCAGCGTCATTACCGCATCGATGAATCTCGAGCCGAGGGATTCCACGATGGCAGCGAATTTCATCGTGTCTTCCTGGATCCGTTGCGACGCTCCCTCGACATGGCGGATGCGGGACCAGACCGAAACATAGTAGTCGTTCATCGCGGTTCGCCAGCGGAACACGTAGTGTTTCGTCAGAAAGGCCGCCAGAACCGCGGTCAGGATGTAGACCATTGCGATCGTTACGAAGGTCAGAAGCTGCCCGAAATACTCGTCCACGGTCACCGAGTTGGGCTTTCCGAGGGCTTTCTGAATAATGTCATAGAACCTGCCGAACCACTCATTGATCATCACGTCCAGCTGGACCTGAAACCAGATGGCGAAGACGATGAGAGTGGAGCCTCCCACCGACCAGCGCGCCCAGGGATGGCGCGCCAGCATCAGCCAAGCGAACGCGAACACGGCGTAGCAGGCGACGACGAATTCATAGAGCCAGACCTTGGCCGGCGCCCAGCCCGTCAGTTCGGCGACTCCGGACGGTTCAGCCCAGTCCGACGCGACGGAATGCCAGAAAACGATGCAGGCGATGGCCCATGCTGTTGCGGAGAGAACGAAAATGCGCGGTCGGGGAAAGAATGACTGAAACATGGGGGGGCCTCTTCGAACAGGAAAACCGGAAGGGAAAAGCGGCGCTGCGCCGGAGGCAAAGGACCGCAGCGTTTTCGACGGCCGCTGACAACCTGCCCGGCAGATCGCGACCTACATCAGATGCAGATCCAAGTCGAGCGCGCCGAGCCCGGCATGGGCCGGCCGACAAGACAACAGGACGGTCCCGCCAGTCCTTCCGGCGCCCCCTTCGGGGCCCGGCATTGCGCACTGCCACCAGGCTCGTCATCATGCCCGTCCATCGAGAACCTTGCCGGTCAGGACAATGAGGATATCGTGGCAGTCGCCCATCACGGGCTACATCATCGCTCTTGTCTCCGCCCTGGCCTTTGCCGGCCAGAACGCGTTTGCCGGACTCGCCATCGAAAACGGCACGGCACCGCTGACGCTCGTCACGGTGCGAACTGCCTTTACCCTGTGCGCACTCGCCGTCCTGCTGAAGATCACGGGCGGTGAGCTGACCCTGCCTCGCCGGGACCGGTATGCGGCAATGGGCCTCGGCATCTTGAACGGGGTAATGGCCTTCTTCCTGATATCCGCCTTCGACCACATCGCGGTCGGCCTCGCGATTCTGATCTTCTACCTCTATCCCGTACTCACCGGCATCCTTTCCTGGACAACCGGAATGGATCGGCTCGACCGCAGCCTAGTGGTCGGCCTGATCGGCGGATTCGCCGGCCTCTCCCTTGCTCTCGAATTCTCCGGCGACGCCGACAGCACGCTGGGCATGGCAATGGCAGCGACCGCGGCGGCGATGATGGCGGCGACGATCATACTGAGCACCCGCGTGCTCCGGAGCAACAACTCCCGGACCGTCACGCTATACATGCACCTCGCGGCAGCCGGCATGTTCGCTGTCCTGTACGCCGCGACGGGCGACCTGTCCGTGCCGGTGGCGTCGGAGGGATGGATCGGTGCGATCGGCGTCCTGATCCTCTATACCGTAGCGATTGCCACGTTCTTCGCCGGCATCGCAAGAATCGGAGGCGTGCGCGCGTCCCTCGTCATGAATCTCGAGCCGATTGCCAGTATCGGTCTCGGGTTCCTGCTCCTCGGTCAGGCTCTCACGCCGCGCCAGCTCATCGGCGCCGCCATCGTTCTCGCAGCCGTGACCGCGGTCAAATGGCTGAAGGGAAAGCCGCGTTGAACGGACTCGTCTCCGGCGGCCCGCCAGCCCCGTCCCGCCAACGCGACATGACCGGAGGCACCGCTGCGAGACCGGAGTTGCGCAAGGCCACGACAACCCGCAGACTCCCTTTCGCAACAACAGACTGGAAGGCCCGATGACCAAGACGATTGAACATGTCCACTGGCCCGACGCGCCGGACATGTGGATGCCTTACGCCCCCGCCATAAAGGTCACCGGCGGCACCACCGTGCATCTCGCGGGCGTCACCGCGGCGCCGGTCTACCACCACCACCCGCATCGCGCCGAAGAGTTCGATTCCATGCCGACCGACATGCGCGGTCAGACCCGTGCGGCGCTCGCCAACCTCGAACGCGGGCTGGACGCCGTCGGAGCAGATTTTGCCAACATCGTCACCGCAACCCGATTCGTGACGGACCTTGCCGACCAGGACGCAATGAACGAGGTCTGGGCAGAGTATTTCGGACAGGCCAAGCCGGCGACCACGACGGTGCAGGTCGTGCAGCTCGCGACCGACCCGCGCTGCCTGATCGAGATCAACGCCGTCGCCGTCATCTGACGGTGGCAACAGGAGGAGACGAGCCACATGTCGCAGCCACCGGCGGACGCGGACTTCGACCGGGAAATCCTCGACTACTGGATCCCTCGCCTCGTGGCCGACGGCATTGATGCCAACGATGCCCGAACAGCCCGAACGCAAATCAAGAGCTGGGCTGACTGGTCCGGCGTCTGGTCCGGCATTGCCGAAACCTACCAGTCCCTGGCTGCCGCCCGCCTGGCAGCGGATGCCCAACTGACTGCCGGCGAGGCGCTGGTCCGGTCCAGCCTCTGCTACCATGTTGCCCAACTGGTTCCGACCCGGACGCCCGAACTCAAGGCCGGCCTCCAGCAGCGCAAGGTCGAGCGATTTCGGGAAGCTGCACCGCTGATTGATCCTCCGGCGAAGCGTCTCGAATTCCGGCACGGGAACAGTCTCTTCCCGGGATACTTACGCCTGCCGGCTGGTGTCGGGCCCCATGCCTGCGCGATTCTCGTGCCGGGGCTCGATTCGACCAAGGAGGATTTCATCACCGTCTCCGACATGTGCGTGCGTCGCGGGCTCGCCACTTTCGCATTTGACGGGCCCGGTCAGGGCGAGGCGCGGTCGCACAGCGTGCTCGCGCCTGGCTACGAAGGCTGTATCGGTGATGTCTTCGAGCTAATGGCCGCTCGCGACGAGATCGACGGAAGCCGGATCGGCCTGCTCGGACGCAGCCTCGGAGGCCACTACATTCTGCGCGCCGCCGCGGCAGATGACCGCATCGCTGCCTGCACCGTCTTCGGTGGAGCCTACGACCTGTCGGACTGGGACAACATGCCGCAGACCATTCTCGACGGCTTCCGCCACGCCACCGGTTCAGCAACCGCCGACGAGGCCCGGAACCGGATGGAAGCGAGCTCGCTCGACGACTGCATCGATCGGGTCGGTTGTCCGACGCTGATCGTCCATGGCCGGCGCGACGCGATATTTCACTGGACGCAGGCCGAACGGATCGCCGGGGCGCTCAAGTGCAACCCGACGCTCCTGATGGACGAGGACGGCGTGCATTGCTGCCACAATCACGCCTTCGAATACCGCACCGCGATGGCCGACTGGCTGGCCCAGATCCTGTGACGGAGGCGCACGAAGGCGCTGCCTGTTCCGTTCGCCGCGAAAGCGGAACCGGTCAGTCGGCAACCAGTACGACGACCGGTATCTCGCGTATCGCCGACGCCTTCCTGCGATAGGCGTCATAAGGCGGATAGATCCCGGCCATCATTGGCCAGAGCCGTACTCGTTCCTCGGCACTCGCCGCGTGGGCCCGGGCCGTGAAGGTGTCGGCGCCGACTTGGACCGTGACCCGGGGGTCTGCCTCGATATTGAAAAACCAGCCCGGATGGTTCGGAAGGCCTCCCTGGGAAGCGACCACGACATGGTCGTCGCCATCGCGCCCGTATATCAGCGGAGTCGTCCGCCGCTCGCCCGATTTCCGTCCGGTTGTGGTTAGCAGGAGGCACGGGAAGTGCCCCTTGCCGTCGTGGCCGCGCCAGATATGACCGTCGGCGCCGCCGGTTTCGAGATAGCGGCGGACATGATCCCTAGTCCAGTCGAATTTTGCCATTGCCTGAAACTCGTGCGGTTGTGTGCCGGACATAACAGCAGACGCGGCGATTCTGCCACCTTCTGCCGGCCCGAACAATTCCGCCCGGGCCAGTTAATAGTGTGCCGGCGGCGTCGTGAAGAGCCGACTACGCCGCCATCTTCCATTCCGCCAAACCGCAGCCGATGAGGATCTCGGGAACCGGCCTGTAATCGATCAGGTCGAAACCGCGGCTGCCGCATGCGGCATGAACGATCAGCCAGTTTCGGAGCTCGGCGCTGCCATTGCCGGTCGTCTTGAGTCTGCGCTCGAGTTCGCTCGCGAACTCCTCGTCGGAAGCGTCGCGGAACATTCCGATGCAGGCGTCGTCGAA
Organism: Alphaproteobacteria bacterium; assembly: GCA_964291215.2. Lineage (GTDB taxonomy): Bacteria > Pseudomonadota > Alphaproteobacteria > MPNO01 > UBA830 > JAJEBT01. The sequence goes on from OZ219790.1 coordinate 1,146,287, forward strand.
CGGCTCATCGATCCAGCCCGTGGTGACCTCGCCGATGGAGTGGCTCAGCCCGCCGGTTCCGAGCATTGCAACGCGGAGTTTCCCCGGGAAACTCTCGATAGCCTGCCTGACCATCTGACCCCAGCGGATACAGCGGCCGGGTTTCGGGAAGGGCTCTTCCATAAGATTGATGAACAGGGGCACGACCGCGACTTCGGGGCCGATGCCCGTTTGCCAGAGCGGCACGCAGATTCCATGGTCGAGCTTGAGCCGCTGCGCATAGGCGGGATCAAAGCCGGAGTCCAGCGCAACATCCAGGATATGGCGTCCGAGCGCTTCGTGGCCCGGCCACATACGGTGGGGAAACAGCGGCTTCATGAAGGGCTCCGGCGGGCCATCATGCTCATCGCCAATGCCGATGCAGAATGCCGGCATGTTGTCGAGAAAGAAGTTGACCCAGTGATCGTTGGACTGCACGACCAGGACATCCGGTTCCAGCGCCTTCACGCGACGGCCGAGCTCGGTATAGGAGTCGACGATCCAGTCACGCGTTCCCGGATCGAGAGTGGTCCAGTGACGGGCGATGTTGGGGCCGTGGCCGGCCGCGAAACCGCCGACGAATTCAGCCATTGGCGACCTCCTGCTGTCGTTTTCCGATGTCGCTGAGAATCCTGATCGAGCCCGCGTCGTCATGGCCGCTGATCAGCAGAAAGAACCGCAGCAGGTAGGGATTGGCAAGCGGCTGAATCACGTCATAGTCGTCTTCGAGGAGCGCCTTGCGAACTTCGGGCGAAAGCGGATAGCTGTCGACGACATCCTCGCGGCTGTTCGTCCACCGGTCCTTGCCGTCGTCGCCCTGGAGATCAAACATCAACTTGTTGAGCCAGTAGTCCGCCATTACCGCCTCCGCAATCGTAGCGAGAAAGAGGAGCGATTGTAACGCCCAAGGGCAGCATGTCCACGAAAAAACCGGTCCAATGGACGCCATCGGCAAACCAGTTCCGTAGGCAGCCTCGGGCCCGCTGCCAAGACCATTTTTGCTTGTGCCGGCCCGGGTCCTCGGCATGCAGTCAATCGGGATGATCGATGATGGCCGGAAGCCATTTCGATCATGATTTGACGAGAGCAGGAGAAATTTCGAAGGCGCCAGACAGCATTTTCTCGCTTCAATGGTCAGTCCCTGATCAATTCCGGATACCTCTGCAATGCAGGCGTGATCGGGAGCAAAATCCACTGTTTAGGCGAACTTGACCCGGAGCAATGGAGCAACCTGTTGGAAGGCGCACTTGCGTAAGGTTACTGGCGACTGCGGCTATCCGGTTATGATACCGGCCTTATCGTTTCATGTTTCCCCCGTTCCATAGTGAAGTGCAACCCATGATGGGCTGTGGCCATGTGTTTTTAGACGCATGATGTTGCGGAGCGGTAGCGGCGAGAGTTTCTGTGCAAGATAAAGGGAGCTTGTTCATGTCCAAAGGCTACCGTTACCTACGAAGAGCGATGCCAGATTGAGGCAGAAAAGCGGTCTTTCACAAGGTGCGATTGCTCGGCAGCTGGGCCGATCAACAATTTTCCGGGAGATCAAGCGCAACACCGGGGGACGGGGTTACCGTCACAAGCAGGCGCAAAGGATGGCAGAAACGCAGGGCAGCCTCGTCTGTTTCCTGGCGGTTGACGCCTCGGGTTGAAGCTCAGAAAAAGCTGCGGGAGGGCCCCGAGCAGCGGCCGTTTTCGACTGGAAGGCCGTGGGTCGGCAACGGATCCATGATCGCGCATTCATGAAGATCGGAGAGCTGGGGACGTCTTGTGGAAGAAGCTTCAGCGGCGCGGCAAGAAGCCGAACTGGAAGGGCGGATGCCATTCCGGCCGGGTGGACATTTCCGAGCGCCCTGCGGAGGCAAAGGAACGGATCGGCGACTGGGGGCCATCATCGGCAAAGCTCACAGTGGAGCTGTCGTGTCGCTCGTGCCACGAAATACACCTTGCTGGGTGGACAGAAAGACACGGTTGGTTCGGTCATGATCCGCCTGCTCGGCTCTGGTGCGCTATTGGTCCACACAATCACGTCAGACAACGGAGTTCGCAGACCACAGGCGTGTCGCTGAAGCACTTGATGCAGATTTCTTCTTCGCCTGTATCTACTCACCCCTAGTTGGGTTCTGATTGGCCATAGTGCTCGTTGATGATGTCTGCGGCTTTTCCGTCGAGGGCGATCTGGGTGGCGACGAGTGGGTTGTAGCCGAGTGCGGCCATGGAGGTGAGGTAGCTTGAGCCCCGGCACCATGCTTTTGCGTGGAGCGGAAGCATCCGGACACCTTGAGCTTGACCTTTGCCATCCTGATTTTCTGTTCTCCGGCATTGTTGGTGAAGCTGACGTTGGGGTCGTCTGTGAAGCGCAGGTTTTCGTGTTTCACGAGACGTTCGTGCAGGTTGTGCGCGTCGGACTTGCGTCCACGTTTTCCTTTCGTCGGCGGCGGGATGTCGGGCAGTTCCCTGGCGCCCTGATGGTGCGGTAGCGCTTGCGCACGGCCCGGCGTCGTTCAGGGTTTTGGATGCGCTCTTGTTGACCTTGTGGCAGACCTCGCGGAGCAGGCTCTTCATCAGTCGCGCGGTAGCCTCGACGACAAAGGTCAGTTCGCGCAGCAGGTGGCTGCCGCACAGCTGGTGGCTACACTGGCCCATGTACGAGGTCCAGCAGTCAGGACGCCCTTGTAGCACGGGATGATGCCGATCTCTTGCCTCCCGGCCGCGCTTGCGGTGCGGGAACTTGCACGTCCCGTCAGTGACGACATGGAGCCACTTACTGTTGATCCGAAATCATCGACATCGGGCGTTGCAGGAGGTGCGCCACGGCGGCCTCCTCCCATGACGCATCGTGAAAGCATAGCCGAGGCAGGTTGCCTCGGAGAGCTTGATGCCGGAGACCGCCTGCACGAACGCGACGGCACGGCGCAGGGACAGCATCTGGGCGACCAGTAGGTTGATAACGAGGGCTTGGATGCCGATGCCGTACTGCACGGGGCCCGGCATGTTGTCGGGGAACCGGCCCCGGGCCTTGCACTTCGGGCATTCCTTGATCTCGGCGCGGCGCTCGACGACCTCGAACACGATGTCATAGAGGACGCGGCGCTCCCGATCGACAGGGCCGTCGATGTCAGCGCCGCAGGCGTCGCAGGCCGCGACCGTCTCCTCGACGATGGTCTTGCGCAGGTTGTCGCCCATCTGCCGGTTCGGCTTCGGGCCCTTGCCGTTGCTTCCGGCACGCTCTCGTCCTTGTCCGTCTGTGACGGCGGCAGACCGGAGTTCCGGCTCGTGCGTGGTCTTCTCCAGAAGGACGACGATGATGATGTCGAGCAGGATGACGAGGACGCGGATGACGGCCTCTTCCGCCACTTTGCCGGCCGCACGCAGCGCCGCGATCCGGGTTTTGGCCGCTTCGAACTCCTCGCGCGCCGCGTTGACCGTCGCCATCACCCGGCCTTGCGCTTCATCAGCGCGCCGCTTCCGAGATGCGTTTTCACATACAGATCATGCGGGGGCTGGAGCCCCGGAAGTAGCTGGCACAGCCCGCTCGTCGCCTTCGATCCAAAGTAGCCCACTGGCGGTCCCCGTCGTTCTCGATGACCACCACTAAACGAATCGGCATGCAGTGTCAAATCTCCACGAAAACCCGTTCGTTGCTCTACCCCGACATCAAGCCGGAACCAGGGGGTGAGCAGTTACCTTCGCCTTTCCATTCCTGGGAGCGCGGCTTGAATGAGCACACCAACGGCCTGGGGCGGGAGTACTTCCCGAAGGGCACGGACTTTCGCGCGACATGCAACGAAGATGTTCAGAAGGTGCGGCTCAACACTCGGAAAGTCCCGGGATCGCCGACGGAGGTAATCTTGAAGTGAAACCGCCCTGACCATCTGCGTTCCAAAGCCGCAACGTGCAGCAGGGTCCATGCCGCGCGACGGCGGAATAGTGGCTTGAAGCCGACAAAGGCGTTGCATAAGCTTGATGTTGAAGGAACTGAAGCTGTTTCCAGGCGGAATCGAGAGGGGCAGGGGGAAAAAAGAACTCCCCCTGCCCGCCGGATCTTCGAGCGGCATTTCGGTGAGTGCAGTCAAGCAAAATCCGTGGCCGCCGGAAGGCTCGCTCGAGCCCCGGCCGATATCGTGGTGACCCCAACGGGAGTCGAACCCGTGTCTTCACCTTGAAAGGGTGATGTCCTAGGCCTCTAGACGATGGGGTCTTCGGAGACGCGAAGTAAACGAGCACGGCGGGAAAATCAACCCCTGACCCACGATCAGGACGATTTTCTCCCGTATGGTTGGCGCGAGTCTCGTCCCTGCCCATCATCGAACCGGTCGGATGCTCAGCTGTCTCCAGCCCGGGCAGCGCGGCGCCGAAGCCGTCTTCCAGCCCTCGCCCGCCGCCGCTGCCGCCAGCGGCGCACCGTGCGCAGCGTCAACTGATATCCTATCAGGTAGGACAGGATTGCCACCGGGATCGAACCGACCACGGTCGAAAGTCCCCATCCCTGAACGACAAGTTCGAAAAAGGCGTCCCACAGGCCGCGGTCGACAAGTCTCGGACCGGTTGCCGTCGACGATTTCATCGTCTGCAGGAACTCGAGGAATCTATGGTATCCGGTCAGGTCGTGCCAGTTTCCGAGGAGGAGCTGGCCCATGAGGAAACAGACATAATAAACGGGCCCCACGGTGAACACGTTGGTTACCCATGTCCACGCCATCGCAATGACGACGCTGAAATCGCGGCAGAAGAACGTGCGCGAGATCCACCAGTGTACGCAGCACAACGCCATCTGGATGCCGAAGGTCGGCGTGAAGGCCCAGAACAGCCCTGTCGCCACGGCCGTCGCCGCATATTCTGGGCTCCGACGCGAGCGGACAACCGGTACGATGAGCCGCAGCCGAACTGCGCGCGTTATCCGTTCCCGAAATGTCCGCTCTGGACGTTGGGGCGTCTGTCTTTCAGCCATTTGCCGGCGATCTCGCGAAGCGACGGATGCCCGGGCGCGACCGGACCTTCCACCTGTGGCAATTTGCGGCCAGCCCCGTCATGTCGCGACGGTGGCGTCCTCGATCACCAGTTGCGCCCGGCGATTACCCCGCCACGAATCTATGTCCGGATGCCCTGCCAGATGGAGCGGAGCGCCAGCGTTGTCGATCAGAATCTTGCCGAGTATGGTACCGGCAGATCGAAAGGCAATGGCACTGAGCCGCTCTCCACCCTCGGCCCGCTGAAGGAAACATCGGACATGGTCGCGGCCGACTACCCTGGCATGGACGGGTCTGACCGCCGGCAACGCCAGGCGTGGACGCGGATTTCCCGGTCCAAACGGCCCCGCCGCTTCAAGCTGCTCGATCAGCTCGGTCGTCACGCCACCGGGAGTCACCACAGCATCGATGCCGATCTCGGGAGAGAGGCCGGCGTCCCCGAGTTGTTCAGCCGCCCGGGTGGCAAGAAAACGGTGAAGCTCACCGAGCCTGTCCTCGCGGACGGTGAATCCCGCCGCCATCTCGTGGCCACCGCCATCAATGAGCAGGCCTGCGGCGCGGGCAGCGACAACAGCGGGCCCCAAGGCAACGCCGCGCACCGAACGGCCCGAGCCCTTGCCGATACCGTCGTGCAGCGAGACAACGCAAGCGGGACGATCAAAGGTCTCCCTGAGCCGGGAAGCAACGATTCCAATCACGCCGGGATGCCAGCCCTCAGACGCCACTAGGAGAAACAGCGGGTCCGATTCCATCTGGCTCCTAGCCTGCTCGACCGCCGCTTCGGTAACCGCGAGCTCGATTTCGCGCCGCTCGCCGTTATGCAGATCGAGGCGGGCGGCAATCGCCGATGCCTCGCTCTCGTCGGCCGCCGTCAACAGCCGCACTCCAAGCCCCGAATCGCCGACGCGACCGCCGGCATTGATGCGCGGTCCGAGCACGAAGCCGAGGTGCCAGGGTTCGACCTTGCCGTCGAGCCTAGCGCTTCGTGAAAGCGATACCAGACCCGGATTCCGTCCGCGGCTCATGACCGCGACTCCTTGGCGAACAAGCGCCCGGTTGATTCCGGTAAGCGGCGCCATGTCGGCAACCGTCGCCAGCGCAACCAGATCCAACCAGGCCATCAGATCCGGTTCCGGGTGCCCCTCTTCGTACCACCACTGCTCGCGCAGAGCCCGATTGACGGCAACCACCAGAAGAAAAGCGACGCCGGCGGCGCACAGTTGCGGCACCGGACTAGACTCGTCCAGGCGATTCGGATTGATCACGGCCGTTGCCCGGGGCAGCCGCTCTCCGGACACGTGATGGTCCACCACGATCACGTCCAGACCGGCCTCCGACACTTGGTCAAGCGCTTCAAACGCAGTAGTGCCGCAATCGACCGTGATCACCAGCGACACCCCTTCCGCCTTGAGCTTCAGCAGCGCCGCAACGTTCGGGCCATAGCCTTCGCGCAGGCGGTCGGGAACATAGACCCTGGTGGTGCGGCCGATTGCCGACAGAAAGTTGACAATAAGCGCCGCCGAGGCAGCGCCATCCACATCGTAATCGGCGAACACGCCTATCTTTTCGCCGTCGACTATCGCCGCGGTCACGCGTTCGACGGCACGGTCCATATCGAGGAGATGTGACGGGTCGGGCAGAAGGTCCCTGAGCTTCGGCGACAGGAAGTCCGCGACCTCGGACGGCGCGACTCCGCGCGCGGCCAGCACCCGCGCAAGTATTTCGGGCAGGCCGTATTCCTGGACGATGGTCAGCGCCGCGCGCTCGTCGTCGAGCCGCGCACGCCACCTCCGGCCACGCACCGAACGCTCGACGTTCAGTACAGCAGGCTCGCTGGCGCCCGTCACAGCAGGCCGCTCCCGTGATAGCCGTCCGCAGTCATTGGTCCAGCGGATCGAATCCGGTCTTGCGGCTGAAGTTGTGAAGCGCGGTGATGTAGCGAACCGTTCCCGACTTCGAGCGCATAACCAGCGAATGGGTTTTCGCTCCGCCGGAAAATCGGCGGACGCCGCCCAGCATCGCGCCGTCGGTCACGCCGGTTGCGGCAAACACGACATCACCGTCAGCGAGGTCGTGAAGGTCGTACTTGCGATCGAAATCCGTAATTCCGCAACGCTGCGCACGAGCCCGCTCATCGTCGTTCCGGAACACCAGGCGCCCCTGCATCTGGCCGCCGATGCATCGAAGTGCAGCAGCCGCCAAGACGCCTTCCGGGGCTCCACCCATGCCCAAATAGATGTCAATGCCGCTGGCTCCTTCGGATGTGGCGATAACCCCGGAAATGTCGCCGTCGGAAATCAGCGTGATGCGGGCACCGGCCTCGCGCACCTTCCTGATCAGCGCCTCATGGCGCGGCCGGTCGAGAATACAGGCCACGAGATCCGAGACGTTGCACCCCTTGGCGTCCGCCAGGTTCTCAAGGTTATCCGCCGGTTCCAGGTCCAGATCGACTACCTTCTCCGGCAGTCCGCCGCCGACCGCGATCTTGTCCATGTAGGTGTCGGGCGAATAGAGAAAGTTGCCGCGGTCGGCGATGGCGATCACCGACAGGGCGTTGGTCAGTCCCTTGGCGGTGATCGTGGTGCCCTCAAGGGGGTCGAGAGCAATATCGACCTTGGGACCGCTGCCAGTTCCCACCTCCTCGCCGATATAGAGCATCGGCGCTTCGTCGCGCTCGCCCTCGCCAATGACCACGGTTCCCGCGATATCGAGGCTGTCGAGCGCGGCGCGCATGGCATCGACAGCCACCTGGTCGGCCGCGCGTTCGTCACCACGTCCCATAAGGCGCGACGCGGCAAGCGCCGCTGCCTCGGTCACGCGCACCACTTCCAGCGCGAGGTTCCGGTCCATCTTTTCGGTGTTGGACATGCAGCACAGCCTCCCGTCACACGTTCCATGACGGAACCGACCGTCACGAGCTCTCCATTCTAAGCATGCAAGGCCGCTTTACCACCATATCGATGGCTGCGATGCGCGCGAGCGCGCGTTGCAACGCGTCTTCGCGGGTCTCGTGCAGGGTCAAGACGACAGGCACCGCATCCTCCGGCGCACGCGCCCTCTGGATCAGCGACTCGACGGACACCTGCTCGTCGCGCAGCGCCGCCGAAATGTCGGCAATAACCCCCGGACGATCGACAACCGTGAGGCGCACATAGTAAGGCCCCGTGCGCCGATCGATCGGCACGGTCCTCGCCGGCCGAAGTCGCGACACCGGCACGGTAAAGAGCGGCAGCCTCGCGCCGCGAACGATGTCGATGACATCGGCGACGACCGCTGACGCGGTCGGTCCGGCGCCAGCGCCCCGGCCCTCCAGCATGCCGATGCCTGCTGCGTCACCCTCGGCGACGACGGCGTTGAGCACGCCTTCGACATGAGCCAGCGGCGCGTCTGCCGGCACCATGCAGGGATGCACCCGCTGTTCGATCCCGTCGCCGGTGTCGCTTGCAATCCCGAGAAGCTTGATGCGGTAGCCGAGCTCGTCAGCATAGCCAATGTCCTCGGCGGTAACCTGACGAATGCCCTCGACGTGAATTCCGGAAAAATCGATCTCACACCCGAACGCAATGGCAGCGATTACCGCAAGTTTATGCGCCGTATCTATGCCGTCGATATCGAAACCCGGGTCGGCCTCCGCATATCCGAGTCGTTGCGCTTCAGCCAGCACTTCGTCGAAACCCCGGCCGGTCTGGCGCATGGTGCTGAGAATGAAATTGCAGGTCCCGTTGAGAATGCCGTAGACGCGCGAGATCCGGTTGCCAGCGAACCCCTCGCGCAAGGCCTTTACCACGGGCACTCCGCCAGCCACCGCAGCCTCGCACGCGATCACCACGCCCGTCTCCTCGGCCGCCAGGGCCAGTTCCCTGCCATGGTGGGCCAAGAGCGCCTTGTTGGCGGTCACGACATGACGGCCAGCTGCCGTCGCGCGCTCGCACACGGCACGAGCGATCCCATCCTCTCCGCCAATAAGTTCGAGTACGATTTCGACATCGGCTTCGGACGCCATCGCGGCCGCATCGTCGTACCAGACACATCCGGAAAGATCCACGCCGCGGTTCCGGTTCCGGTCCCGCGCTGACACCGCGACCACGTCGACCGGACGCCCGCACCGCGCCGCGACGAGTTCGCGGCTCGACTGCAATATACCGACCGCTGCGGCGCCGACCGTACCGAGGCCAGCGACGGCAACTCGTACCGCCGCGGTCAAGAAGCCACTGCGCGGCGCGGCGCAGGATCTGCGGCAACCCGCACATCGGACAGGAAACGGCGCAGGTTGCGGGCCGCCTGTCGGATACGCTGCCGGTTTTCCACCAGTGCGATGCGCACGAACCCGTCGCCGTATTCGCCAAAGCCAAGACCCGGAGATACCGCGATATCAGCCTCGGACAGGAGCAACTTCGAGAATTCGAGCGAACCGAGCCCGGCGAACTGTTCGGGTATCGGCGCCCATGTGAACATCGTCGCCGACGGCGATGGCACGTCCCATCCGGCCTGGCCGAAACTCTCCACCAGCACGTCCCGGCGCCGGCGATAGGTGTCCCGCATCTCGTCGACACAGTCCTGCGCCCCGTTGAGCGCGGCTGCGGCGGCCACCTGTATCGGCGTAAAAGCGCCATAGTCGAGATAGGACTTGATCCGCGTCAGCGCGGCGATGACGCGGGGGTTGCCGGCGACGAAACCGATGCGCCAGCCGGGCATCGAATAGGTCTTGCTCATCGAGGTGAACTCGACCGCAACCTCTTTCGCGCCGGGGACCTGGAGAATAGACGGTGGCGGATCTTCGAAAAAGACCTCCGAATAGGCGAGGTCGGAGAGCACGTAAATTCCCTCGTCGCGGCAGAAACGGACGACCTCTTCGTAGAACGCGAGATCGACGACCTGCGCCGTCGGATTGGCCGGGTAGTTGAGAACGAGCGCCAGTGGCGGTGGCAGGCTGAACCTTACCGCATGCTCGAAGCGCTGCATGAAGTCGTCTGCCGGTCCCACCGGCAGATGGCGGATCAGGGCGCCGGCGAGAAGGAACCCGAAGGCATGAATGGGATAGGTGGGATTGGGCACGATGACCGAATCGCCCGGTGCGCAGATGGCCTGGGCCAGGCTGGCGAATCCCTCCTTTGAGCCCAGCGTGACTATGATTTCGGTTTCGGGATCGACATCTACGCCGAAGCGGCGGGCATAATAGGCCGCATGCGCCCGGCGCAGCCCCGGAATGCCGCGCGACGCCGAATATCTGTGGGTGCGCGGATTCTGCGACGCTTCCGCCAGTTTCTCGACTATATGCGGCGGCGTAGGCAGATCGGGATTGCCCATCCCGAAGTCGATCACGTCCCTCCCGGCAGACCGCGCCCGCGCCTTCATTTCATTTACCTCGGCAAACACATAAGGCGGCAGAAGCCTTATGCGGTGGAAATCATGTTCCATCGCGACATTCCCGACATTCCCGCCGGAATCCGGCGGCCAAGTTTCCGGTCTAGTTGGACAAGTATACTTCAACCCGTTCGGTTTCGGCAGCGCCGGAAGATGCCGGCAACCCCGGAAGCGGCGTGCCGGGCGCCACGACTCCGATCACAATCCTCGGCTGCGGCACACCCCGCCACAGCAACCGCCCGGCAACGGCATTGGCCCGTTGTACCGACAGCTCAAGCTCCGCCACACGCATATCCGGCCGTTCAGGTGGCCCCGCACGCCCGTGCGCCTCGATGCGGACCCTCCCGCCGTGCCGCCGCCAAGCCTCTGCAACCGCGTCGATGAGATCGAGGGCGCCTGCGTCGAGGTCGGCCGATCCGGAGGCAAACCGCACCTCAGCGCCCCGATTGCCCAGCAGCACATCTCCTGCCGAAAGCGGAGGCTGCAACGCCGGAACGAGCAGCAGGCCTCCAGGAACCACACCTCCCTCGGCGGCGCGGATCGAGGCGGCGATCGGGGGTGGCGGGGAGCCGACGCGCACGGGCGCCATCCGGCGTCCGGGATCCGTTCCGGCTCTGTCGGCCTCCCCGCCCGATGGTGTGCGACCGCCGATCTCGGCCGAGATCCGGGCTGCGCCGGCGCGGTCGGCCGCCAGTTCAGCGTAGACCCTGTCCCGCTCGGCACCGTCCCGCACCGGCGAACGGGCGGGAACAACTGCCAACCGCGGAAAGGGCCTGCCATCTCCTCCCCGCCCGGCATCCACCGATCCCGGAGGGCCAGCCCCGGCGCTGACGCGGTCGGATCGGACAGCCGACTCGACCGGCTGTCCAGGGCCGCCCTGGGCACAGGCCGACACCCACAGGACAGCGAACGCAGCCAGCGTCACGGGGCGGATCGGGAATGGAAGCGGCAAGTCCTTCCCGTTGTCGCCAGCGCAGGTAATGATGAGAGGACGTGACATGGAAACAGTTGCCATGCGACCGAAGGCGTAAGGTGCACCGTACCGTGCTGTCTGGAGACTATATCCCGTCGCCCAAAAAGCAAGCCGCCGGGCACTGCAGAGCTGGGCAGGAAATTTGCGCTGCTGGGAGCATGCCGACTATGCTGCCGGCAACGCGGCAGCATGCGACCGCCGAGCAGTCCGAGAGAGGTTCCACAGCCATGAAACTTGCCGTTTCGGACTGGATACGGCCGACCATCGCGATCGCGGGAACCAAAACGGTGTTTCCGGTGCGCAGGATCTACGCCATCGGCCGCAACTACGCCGATCATGCTGCCGAGACCGGTCTCGGCGCACAGGACGGGCCAGTGCCGGGGATTTCGCTCAAGCCCGCCGACTCGGTTGTCGCCGACGGCAACGACCTGCCCTACCCGCCGGCGACCGCTGAACTCGACCACGAGATCGAGATGGTCATCGCCATCGGCAAGGGCGGCGCCTCGATTGCGACAGAACGGGGAACCGAGCACATCTTCGGCTACGCGGTCGGTTTCGACCTTATCCGCCGCGACCTGATGCGCGAATGCATCGCCCGCGAGCACTCGTGGGATCTGTGCAAGAGTTTCGACGGCGCGTCGCCGGTTGGCGCAATCCGCCCGGCTTCCGAAATCGGTCATCCGGTCTCCGGGACCATTGCCCTGAGCGTCAACGGCGCCCCGCGCCAACGAGGCGACATCTCGCAGATGATCTGGAAGCCGGCCGAGATTGTCTCCCGCCTGTCCCGCTACAGCCGGCTGGAGCCCGGCGACATCGTCTTTACCGGCACGCCCAGGGGCCCGGCGCCGGTTGTCGCCGGCGACCTGATCGAGGGTCACATAAAGGGCGTGGGACAGCTGACGATACGCATCGTCTGATGCCCGGTGCGCGATGCTCGCCAGCGAAACAGCCGCGCCAAGCAAGTCTTCATGGAAGGAAAGCACGATGAACACCTATAGCGACTTGGCCGTGGAAAGGCTGTTCCGCATGGATGGAGAGGTCGCCCTCGTCACCGGCGCCGGCAGCGGCTTCGGCAGAATCGCAGCCCTGACCTTCGCCAATGCCGGCGCCTCGGTCGCCGTGACCGACATCGACATGACGACGGCCGAAGCAGTGACCAGGGAGATCACCGAGGGCGGCGGCCACGCTGTCGCACTGCACCTCGACGTGTCGGACCGAAACGCAGTCGGTGAGCTCATCGACAGCGCCGCACAGATCCTCGGCGGGCTGCATGTGCTCGTGAACAATGCCGGCATTGCCCGCCGCGGACCGTCGGAGGACCTGTCTGACGAGGACTGGAATGCCATCGTCGAAGTCAACCTGAGCGCCGTCTTCGCCGGGTGCCGCGCGGCCGCGCCGCACATGTTCGCGCACGGCGACGGCCGCATCATCAACATATCCTCGATCATGGGCCTGGTCGGCAACAGGATGTTCCCGCACACCGGCTACCAGGCGACCAAGGGAGCCCTCGTCAACCTGACGCGGTCGCTCGCCGTGGAATGGGCGGGCCGGGGCATACGGGTCAATGCTCTCGCACCGTCGTTTTTCAGGACCAATTTTGGTGCCGGTCTCATGCAGTCGAGTCCCGAGTTCGTGCAGAAAATCGAAGAAGCAACGCCGCTTGGACGCTTCGGAGAGCCATGGGAACTTGCCGGCGGCCTGCTTTTCCTGGCCAGCCGCGCCTCGTCGATGGTGACCGGCGTCACGCTTCCGATCGACGGCGGCTGGACTGCAGCATAGGCTTTCGGTGCCTCTTTCAGGCGCGGCCCGCCGGCCCACCGAGAATCGCGAGGAGTTTCCGCGCGTCCTCGAGGGTTTCAAGTTCGGCAACCATTGCCGCGACCTCATCGATCCGGTCGCTCGCCAGCATGTCGGCGGCACAGGCCCGGAACTTGTCCGCAACCTGCGCGTGGGACAACGGGTTCTCCGACGTTCCCAGCGGGTGATCACAGCGGCCGTTGAATGCGTCGCCGTTCCGCATCGTGATCTCGACCGTAGCCTCGCCGGGCGCCAAGCCGGGTTCGGGCCGCACCTCGACCTGTTCTGCCGCGAATGCGCGAAGCACCGGATCGTCGTAGCAGGCGGCTCGAACTGATCGAGGGTCAGGGTCCCGGCCCGCAGGAAAACGGCAGCGACGTAGTGGGCCGACAGCAGGGCTTCGAACCTGCCCTCGTAGGTCCCGAAACCGCCGTGCATGTCAAACGGAGTCTGGCTCAGCGCGACCTCGACCCTGGCGATGTCATCGAACGCGATGCCGTCGCGGGCGATAAGCACAGACAGCGCGGTGAGGACCTCCTGAAGCGCAGTCGCCGCAGGCCAGAGCCGCAGTGAAATCTGCTGCAGCTCCCAGCGTCGGCCGAGATCCCTTGTCGCCAGCTCCGGAGTCCCGCCCCCGGCCCAGGTCGCGTAGAGGCCGCCGTCCGGCGCCGTCAGGAACTCCCGTGTGGCAATGAAATCCCGCTCGGCGAGCAGCGCCGCCATCAGCCCGGACAGCGCGGCACGGCACTGGTGCCACTTGACGGTCGGCGTTCCCCAGGCCGCAAAGGTGCCGGCCGACTGGCTGCCGGCCAGCCCGAACGCGCGCGCCATGCAGTCGCCATCGAAACCTCGGAGCCGACCGACCGCGGCCGCGGCACCGAAGGGCCCGATGACACCGGGACCGTGCCAGCCGCGCTTGCGAAACGCCGCATGGTCGAGTCCAAGCCCGATTCGCGCCGTGACCTCCAGTCCAGCGATGAGCGCCGCCAGCAGTTCGCCGCCCGCAACGCGGTCGCGTTCCGCAATCGCCAGCGCCGGAGGCACCACCTCGGGGGTGATGTGCGTGAGCGTAGACCTGTGGACATCGTGACAGCGGTGATCAGGTAGCCGTTGAGAAGCGTAGCGCCGGCAAGAGAGAGGCCGCCGCCGCCGACGACAGTACTCTCGCCGGACTGCGCGAGGGTCGATGCCATCCCGGTTACCTGCGTCGTCTCCTCGCCGCGATGACCGGCGAGCGCGCAGGCCAGCGCGTCGAGCAGGAGGGTCTTCGCCGATTCGCGCACCGCCTGCGGCACATCCTCGACGCACAGACCCGAAGCGAATTCCGCCAGCGCCGCCGTCGCGTCCGTCATCCCGGCCTCCCTTCTGCTGGACGGAGGCCATCGAAACGATATTCTTCCGAAAAATCAACGTCGGAGATCATCGCGATGCTCACCGGAGCAGAATACCTCGACAGCCTGCGTGACGGCAGGTGCATCTATCTCGGCAGGGAGCGGGTTGATGACGTCACAACCCATGCCGCTTTCCGCAATGCGGCCGCATCATTCGCGAAGATCTACGATCTCAAGCGGGCAACGGAAAACCGTGATCCGATGGTCTCGGAAGAGGGCGGGGAGGAGTTTTCTACCTATTTTCTGATGCCGCGGTCGCGCCGGGATCTCGAGCGGCGTTTCGAAACCCATCGCAGGATCGCATCATGGAGCTACGGGTTGCTCGGCCGTTCGCCGGATAATTTCCCGAGCTATCTGAGCGGCCTCGCCACCCATCCACAACTCTTTAACGATCTCCGTGAGGGATCCGGCGACAACCTGTCCGGGTATTATCGGCGCGCCAGGCGCAATGACCTGTTCATCACCCACACCGTCACCAATCCGCAGACGACACGCCGGCCAGGCCGCCCCGGGCCGGCCGGCGGCGCCTCTCCGACCCTCAGGGTGGTGGACGAGGACGATGCCGGCGTCACGATAAACGGCCTCAAGATGATCGGCACCTCGGCTGTCTTCTGCCACGACGCGTGGGTCGGCAACCTCCAGCCAGTTCCCGACGGCCACGAGGACGAGACCATCACCTGCGCGGTGCCACTCAGCGCGCCGGGAGTCTCCATCTGGTCGCGCAAGCCCTACGAGCGGTTTGCCGGAAGTGAGTTCGACATGCCGCTGACATGGCGCTACGATGAAACCGACGCCGCCGTGTTGTTCGAAAACGTCCGGGTTCCGTGGGAGAGTATTTTTCTCCACGACAATGTCGAGATGACCCGGGAGATTTACATGCGGACGCCCGGCCACTCGCTTGCCAATCATCAGGCCAATATCCGCTTCCTCGAGAAGCTGAAGCTGCTGACGGGGGTCGCCCACGCGGTATGCCGTGCCAACAACACGCTGCATATCCCGGCGGTGCAGGACGTTCTCGGGCAACTCGCCGCCCGGCTCGGCCTTCTCGAGGGGCTGGTGATGGGGCAGCTGCATGGTTGCGAGAAAATGGTGCCTGGCTCCGGATATGTCACCGTGAACCGCCGCTACATGTACGCAGCCCTCCACTGGTGCACGAACCACCATTCGGAAATCTGCGACACGGTACGCGAGCTCCTTGGCGGCGGCCCGATGCAGATGCCAGCCGATTCGTCGATACTCGCCGATCCGGAGCTCTGCCAGAAATTCGAAAGGTACTGGTCAACGCCGGAACAATCGGCCAAGGACCGCATGAAACTGCTCAGACTCGCTTGGGACCTGTTGAATTCGGAATTTGCGGGCCGCAACACGCAATACGAGAAATTCTACGCCGGCCCCGGCTTCGTGATGGATTCCTACAGCTTCGCAAGCTGCCCGTGGCCGGAGCTCGAGGCGGCCGTGACCGAGCTGATGGCCGGCTACGACGCCGAAACGGTGGTCTGAAACGCCGCCCGCAGTCGCACAGCGGCTCCGAAGACGACAGCCTTCAGCAACCGCCAAGGCCGCGCACGCGCCGGACGCCGCGGTCATTGCGGACGCTTCTCCACCTGGCGGGAGGCCGGCTATCGCAAGGTGATCCCATGCTTTTTGATGTGATGTGATCGGAGTCCTGATCGCGGCGCGGGTCGACGCGTTCGAGGCTGCGATTTTGAGATTTGCTGACGCGCTGTTGCGGCGCGGGGCGCGATTGGTCGGCGTATCCGGGGCGAGCAAGAGGCCTTGGTTGCCGGGCTCGAAAGCTTGCGGTTTCTGTCGGGGCGAGAGGCGCGGTCAGCCTGGTCTTGTGATTGCGTGCAGGACCTGCTTGCGCTTGTCCGCATGGTGGGAAGCTGTTGAAGGGTTTGTGCAGCTTGTTGCGGATGATGATTGCGAGGGTGATCGCGTTGTTTGCGGGCGCGTTCGGAGCATGGAGTCGTCTTCGCGGAAGGTGGGTATGCGGTGATGGCTCTCGACTACCCGGTGTCCGCGATTCCATGCGAGCAGCTGTTGCGGCGAGGCGCGCTCGACCGAGCATCCATGTTTCCTGGCAAGGTTTTTGCGGGTGTCTGTGGTGATGTTTTCTGTGGTTGTCCACAAGCGGTGTGGGATTTGCTCTGCGAGCGAGGCGACATGAAGCTTGTGGTCCCGGCGGCGGGTTGCCATCCATTGGTCACGTGAACGCGGCTACCTTGCCATCCCCGGGCACGTGACCGGCCGGGTTCCAGGTGTCCCAAGGCGGTTCGATCTCCTCGATGTCGGCCTCGACGATGATCTGCAGACATTCTCCCCAAGTCGTGTCGTAGAGGGAGACTATCGAGACAGTCCCGATCGCGCTCTCGGCAGGGCCGTGTCTCCTTCGCTCACTCACCGGTGCTTCAGGCAACGCTGCTGTCGCAGCAAGGTGTTCGCCAGAGCTTGCGCATCACGGCGACAATCGCGACCTTGCTTGCCGGCAGTCTTGAGGCGCACCAGGTCCGCGTTGAAGCGTGCCGGCTGCGGCCATGAACAGGAGATCGCGTGGCCTTCGGCGCCGGCCACGGATGTGCCGAGCACCGTGGTCGTTGGCGCCACCCCGATCAAGGCTGCCGACGCTGCCGAGTTCGGGCATCCAGAAGGGCCGCGGCGGTCACCGGATCGAGGTCAGAATGGTGTACCTCTGCTCGGGATCACCGGCGATCACCGCTTTGATCGCCGCGCCGGCGGTCATCGAGATCGGCCGCCGAGGCCCTTGTGACGGTCTCGCCATCCACCTCATCTGCCACGCGTCGACAAGCGCGGCACCAGGAGATCCTCCAGGCTCTTGAGGAAGGCGGAGCCACAGGCTCACCGTGCCGATCCTGGCGTCGACGCGGTTGGCCCATCGCCTCGGCGAAGCGCCCGCAACGGGTTGACGAGAATAACCTCGAAGCCCCGGTCATGAAGACACTGGTGAACCTTGCGGTGATAGCGGCCTGTCGCCCACCACCCGGCTCACCCCGAGGCCGCGAAGCCACCTGCCCGTGGCGTCGTTCGCAAAACAATGCGCCAGATGTCCAGACTGGCTGACCCCTGCTACTACCTTGACCATCGCTCCTCGCCTTGTGATAATACGGGTTCAAACCCAGGCATCTAGCGAGGGATGTCAAGGGAGGTTGCCAAACTCGGACGCGGCTCTGTCAAGGTCAAAACGGCAACCTCCGCGGAGATCGTTTGATCCCCTGTGCGTGTTCGCTCAGGGGAGCGGAATCTCTCTGCAACCATGAACCGGACGCTCTCCCACAGATCCACATTTTCCCGCCCCCAACTGCTGTGGATGATTTCATCATCAAGGGGACAAAACCTGGTCATATGGCGTGTTCGGTTTTCTTGAATTCGACGCGCCGGGTGACGCGGAAGATCTGCTTGACTAGTTGATCATCTTTGCCAGCCGGGTGAAGATGGTGCGCTGGCGGCCATGCGCGGGCTTTTCGTTGTAGCGCTGGCGGTCTTCCAGTTGATGCTCTCTCGAAGGTGCGTTGCCCTTGACCATCAGTCCGCGCGATGGGTCTCGATGATCAGCCTCGCGGGTGGTGTGGAGCGCGTCGAGGGTGAGCAGACGGCCAGCGCCGTCGCGGCATGGACGGCAGCGATCTCCCCGTCGTGATAGTTGAGGATCGAATACCGGCCAGCGAGACCGTCTCGTAATGATCCTCGCCGGTGCGCTTGCCGTCGACCGCGTTGCCGACCTGCGGCTGCGCGCCGCATCCTCGATCCATCCCGGGTCGGTGTTCTGCAGCACCCGGTGCACGGTGGAGACCGGCTTGTCCCTGTTCTTCCATGCTGCTCCAGCTCCTTCTGCGTCGTAGTGCGCCACCGCGCCGGTTCGCAAGCCAGCAAAATCACGCACAGCACCGAGGCGATGCCCCTGCGCGCGCCGGAAAGCGCCGCTGATAAATCGAGCGCAACTCCTGCGCCGACCAGCGGCGCCCGCAACTCCCACGCCGCAGGAAGCGGCGAACGATCCCGCGTCACGACGCAGAGGAAACACGTAAGGATCCTTCGCCTCCCCGGTCGGCGCCCGCTGGCGCGCGCATGGCTCCTGCCAACGCACTCCCGGTTCGCCGCCTTGTACATGGTGCCGCTGAACTTCGTCGGCGAGACAAACTTCTCCGCAACAAGCAACGGCAGCCTCCCGGTCGCCGCCGCACCATCCGCGACAACGCAAACGAGGCCCGGAAACGACCACCAGGAACAACAAACCTCGTGTTGTTCCTGGTGGTCGCCTGAACTGTTCTTCGCGGCGCCAGCCAATCCAACGGTCCCGCGCAGCCGAGGGCGCCCGTCTGCCAGCCCGCAGCGCCAATCCACCGCCCGCGCCAGGTGAACACGCAGACCTCGACCGGCAAACTGCTTGAAACCAGGATACCGTCAACCGCACGACTCCAGCGACATCAGGCCGCGCAAGGCGCACAACCACATCCCGGAGCGCAAAACCCTCCAGAGTCGTCTCAAAAAAAATCCGCTGCCTCTTCCATCACAACCCCACTTCCAGTCTGAAGTGCAACATCCGGCCCTTCCAACAAACCTGGCGTGGGATCGCCGTGCCGGCTATCGCAACCGGCGATGACAACATTCCCAAAATCTGGAATACTGGCAAGGTCCGCTGCAGCCGGGCTGCGGCTGCACGAACACCATCCGGGGACCAGACCGCGATGATCGATACGGTGGCAGCAAGGAAGCGACTGGAGGCACGCCTGCAGGCGTTGACCTCCAAACTGACGGAAATCGACGAGGATCTGAAGGAGCACGGAGCCGAGGCCGACTTCGAGGAACGGGCCACGGAAATTGCCGGCGACGAAGTCCTCGAAGGGCTCGGCCTGCAGGGTCAGCGAGAAGCCACGCAGATCAAGGCTGCCCTCCAGCGGATCGACGACGGCACATACGGGATCTGCGTGCAATGCGGCGAGGAAATCCCGGAAAAGCGCCTCGAGCTCCTGCCTCACACCCCGCTCTGCACCGATTGCATGGCCGACGGTTAGAGCGCGTCCAGCTGCGATGTCCCTCCAGCCGCGCCGCCAAGCGGGCGGCGTCACCCCTTCTCGCCCCCGCTCTTGCGGACCTGCGCATGGACGAAGCCGCTCTCGAGCAGGCGCGTGGCGGCTTCTTCGTCCAGCTCGAGCACATCACGCAGGATTTCGGCCGTGTCGGCGCCAAGCGCGGGCGGATAGCTGTGCCGGTCGACGCCGGACCGCGACATCTTGACCGGATTCCCCGCAACCCTGACCGCCCGGCCAGCACCGTCGTCAAGGTCCAGAACCATGTCGCGTCCCGTGATCTGGGGGTTGGAGAGCGCCTTTTCCAGCGTGTTGACCTCACCGACCGGGATGCCGGCTTCAAGGAGCCGCGGCACCCAGTGATCCGCCTCGTGTCCGGCAAACGCCTCCTCAAGGAGCTGCCACAAGAGGTCACGATTGACGTAACGGTCCTCGTTGCGCACAAAGCGCGGGTCCTCCTTTAGCCGCTCAAGCCCGAGCACATCGCAGAGTCCCTGCCACATTCGCTCGGTGTTGGCCGTGATCACGAGGGACGTTCCGTTGGCGCAATCGAAGCCGCGATAGGTCGGGATCGAATCGTGGCCCGACCCCTGCCGGCCCGGGTTCTTGCCCGAATGCAGATAATAGGCGGCCTGGTAACACAACATCGAGACCTGGCAGTCCAGCATCGAGACGTCAATGTACTGGCCCTTGCCGGAACGGCGTCGCTCTTCCAGCGCGGCAAGAGCGCCGATGACCGAAAACATGCCGGCAGACAGGTCTCCGATCGGGATACCGGACCGGACCGCCGAACGACCGGCTTCTCCGGTCATGCCCATGCCTCCCGAGACCGCCTGCACGATCATGTCATAGGCCGGGCGGTTGCGATCGGGTCCGGTCTGGCCAAAACCGCTGATCGAAGCCCAGATGAGCCCGGGATTGCGGTGCGACAGATCGTCATAGGCGAGCCCCAGACGGTCAAGAACGCCGGGGCGGAAGTTTTCGAACAGGAAATCCGACCTGTCGGCCAGTTTCTTGACCAGATCGAGGCCCTCGGTCGTCTTCATATCCACAACGATGCTTTTCTTGTTGCGATTGACCGACAGGTAATAGCAGCTGTCGTCGCCGACGAAGTTCGGCGGCAGGGCCCGCGACCAGTCGCCGGCCGGCGCCTCGACCTTAAGCACCTCGGCCCCGAGATCGGCGAGGACCATCGTGGCGTACGGCCCGGCAAGAAACTGGGTCAGATCCAGTACCCGCAAGCCACCAAGCGGCCCGCCGCTCCTGTCTCGTTGTCCGTCCGGCATCTGCTGAAACTCCGGCCCAAGGGCGATCGCAAAATCCGATCCGAGCGGCCCGCAAACGGAACACAAGGACAACGCGCCGCAGCCACAACCTCGGGCAGGCCCGTTCGCGGCAGTTCTACTTCAGTTGCCAGGCGCCCGCAATTTGCCGGCGTCCACCCCAACCGCCGCGCCTCGATCAGGAGTCCGCAAAGATGCAGGATGCCGACGGGCGATACGTCCTGCAGCGCCCTTCGGACCGACGCGAAATTCGCGGCCAGTCGGTTCGTGGGGCGATCCTGGATCCCGAACCGGCAAGGGGATGTCGCAACCGTGGCGGACAGGCTGCCGGTTTCGATTCGTCCGCACATAGCGGTGGTGCCGGGAAGGGCCTGACATGACTGCACATCCGGTTCCGACGATCGACATCGCCCCCTTCGTCCGTGGCAGCGAAGACGGGCGGGACAGTGTTGCGCGGGCCGTGGACCAGGCCTGCACCGGATTCTTCGCGATCACCGGCCACGGCGTGTGCGATGAACTGGTCGCGCAGCTGCGAGGATCTGCGGTCGATTTCTTTGCCCTTCCCGAGCATCCATGTTTCCTGGCAAGGTTTTTGCGGGTGTCTGCGGTGATGTTTTCTGTGGTTGTCCACAAGCGGTGTGGGATTTGCCCTGCGAGCGAGGCGACATGAAGCTTGTGGTCCCGGCGGCGGGTTGCCGTCCATTGGTCACGTGAACGCGGCTACCTTGCCGCCCCCGGGCACGTGACCGTCCGGGTTCCAGGTGTCCCAAGGCGGTTCGATCTCCTCGATGTCGGCCTCGACGATGATCTGCAGACATTCTCCCCAAGTCGTGTCGTAGTAGGGAGACTGTCGATACAGTCCCGATCGCGCTCTCGGCAGGGGTGAGGGCCGTGTCTCCTTCGCTCACTCACCGGTGCTTCGGTCGACCAGCAACGCTGCTGTCGCAGCAAGGTGTTCGCCAGAGCTTGCGCATCACGGCGACAATGGCGACTTTGTGGGCCTTGCCGGCGGTCTTGTGGCGTTCGAACACCAGATCCGCGTTGAAGCGTGCTGCCGAGGTCGCGGCCAGGAGATCACGTGGCCTCCGGCGCCCGCCTCGGATATGCCGAGCACCGTGGCCACTGTCGTTGGCCATCGGCGCCACCCCGATCAAGGCTGCCGACGCTGCCGAGTTCGGGCATCCAACAAAGAAGGGCTGCGGCGGTCACTGGACCGGGGATCGAGGTCAGGGTACCTCTGCTCGGGATCACCGGCGATCACCGCTTTGATCGCCGCACCGGCAATCATCGAGATCGGCCGCCGAAGCCCTTGTGACGGTCTCGCCATCCACCTCATCTGCCACCTACCTCAACTTGGTCCGCACGTCGACAAGCGCGGCGCCAGGAGATCCCCCAGGCAACTGAGGAAGGCTTCCTGAGGAGCCACAGGCTCGAGATCGCACCGTGCCGATCTTGGCGTCAACGCGGTTGGCCCAAAGCCTCGGCGAAGCCCTCAACGGGCAGGACAACCTCGAAGCCCCGGTCATGAAGACACTGGTGAACCTTGCGGTGATAGCGGCCTGTCGCCCACCACACGGGTTACCTCGAGGCTGCGAAGCCACGTGCCCGTGGCGTCGTTCGTAAAACGACGCCCCAGATGTCCAGACTGGCTGACCCCTGCTACTACCTTAACAATCGTCCCTTGTTCCTCGCCTTATGATGATACGGTTCAAACCCAAGCATCCATTCAGGACGCAAGGGACGCCAAAGGAGGTTGCCACGCTCGGGAACGGCTCTATAAAGCCAAGGACGGAACGGCAACCTCCGCGGAGATCGTTTGATCCCCGCTCCCCTGTACGTTCTCACACAGGGGAGCGGAATCTCTTTGCAACCATAGCTCTCCCATAGTCGAGGTTATCCACATTTTCCCGCCCCCAACTGCTGTGGATGATTTCATCATCAAGGGGACAAAACCTAGTCATATAAGGACGACAAGCGCACGGTCGAGCGCCCCGAAGACCGCATCAGCCGCGGCTGGAACGCGATCGGCGACCGGGCGCTGGCCTACTCGCTCGGCAACGAAACACCGCCGGATCTCCAGGAGAGCTTCGCGACCGGCCTGTCGAGATGCCCGACGCACTCTACTTCACCTGCGGACGGGCGAGAGCCTTCTTCGCCCCCAACCTGTGGTCACCGGCGGCGCCCGAACTCCGTAAAATCATGGAACGCTACTACCGCGTGATGAAGGGGCTTTCGCACACGGTCGTGGAGGTCTTCGCCCGCGCGCTCGGCAAGCCCGACGATTTTTTCGACGACAAGATCGACCGTCATTCGTCGAGCCTGCGGCTGATCCGGTATCCCGGCCGCATCACAGGCGCTGCGGAAAGGCAGCGCCGGCGAGCACCATGATTACGGCGCGCTCACCATTCTGCATGGCAGCAACCTGCCCGGCGGACTGCAGGTCAAGCTGCGCCACGGCGGATGGATCGATGTCGTCCGCCCCGAAGGCAGTTTCATCTGCAATATCGGCGACGCGATGATGCGCCGGACCAACGACCGCCGGGTTTCGACGCTTCACCGCGTCGGGCCGCCCGAGACCGGAGACGACAGCCCCGACCGGATCTCGATCGTGTATTTCCACAATCCCAACTACGATGCCGGGATCCGCTGCCTCACGGCTCGCCGGCGAGATATCCGCCGTCGGACTTCGACGCCTTTTTCATCGACAAGCTGATGCGCGGTTCATGCAGACGGGCCGCCGCGCGAAACGGGCGACTGCTGAGACGTTCTCGGCAGCAGCCCGTGACCGCACCGCCGTGGGCCGCCACGAACTCAACCCGAACCGAAATGCGCGTTCAGGCTTCTCCGCAGGCGCCCCGGATTCAGTCCGCGCCTCGCGGCGACGCCAGCCAACTCCTCAAAGGCGCCACCAGGATCCGCAGCCTTGTGCAGGCGCTTGTACGCGTCTTCGCGACGGGCAAGGCCAAGCGCTTTGGCGACGAGCTCGGTATAGTGAATCACCTCCACGCCGCTGCTCTTCTCCTGCGGAGACAGGTTGCGGTAGCATGAGTGGTAAAGTGCGGCAACGGCGTCCACCCTGCACCGCTTGGCCTCCTCGAACAGTCCGCTCACCAGCCGGGCATGTTTCTCCTTTCCGACAAGGCCGATCTGCAGATTGCCGCAATCGTGTCCCCATTCGGGCCCCGCGGAGCCGTCGATTACCTCGAGCCCGCGGACCGCGGCGAGAATGGCGCGGGCGAAACGGGAATCGCGGCGCGCCTGTTCATTGTCCCCATGGGTATGGAGCATCACCCTCCGCTCCACATGATTGCGGAATTCGAGCCGGTCCAGGTTTTGGACAATGAACTCCGTGACATGCAGATAGGGCACATCGAGGGAAATACCGGTCTCGGCGAAGGTGTGATCCATGTGCGCGTGGCATGACGGGCAGTAGGTCAGCACCGCCTTCGGGGCATAGCCCTCGAACTTGCTGAGCGTCTGCCGGGTGATGGTCTCCGACAACTCGACATCGCCGTGGGCGCTGTGAATGATCCCGCAACAGGTGGACGGCCCGCCAAGGGCAACGAAGTCGATGCCCATTTCGCTCAGGATCGCGGTGATGGTTTCGGCAAGCGCGACGGTCCTCAGGACGTTGCAACCGAGATAGAGGACATAGTCGTGCGCCGCCCTGTTCTTCTCGGTGCCTGCGCCCCAGCACCGCGTCTCGTCGCCCCGGGTGGCGTCCGCGAGCGGCTCAATGGGACCAAAATAGCTGGCGTAATCGAATTTCGGCATTGTCAGGCATCTGTTCCGCGCATGGCAGTATAACGAGTTGCCGCTGCGGCCGCATTCGTGGCCGGCCGGAATGCCGATACCTTGACCGATGGGAATCAGCCGCCGGTGCCGGAAGGGGTGCATGACCGCATCCAACCCGGGCCTCCCGGTTGCAAGCTTCCGCCGGACCATCCGGGACTGCGGCGACGGGCCCGAACGCGTGATCGCCACAGCGCAGCCTCCGGTGGCCGGACGAAGGTCCGTGATGAAACGGCTGTTGCGCGGCTGCGTCCCGCTCAGAGGATGAAACTCACGGAGCCGAGAGATCCGAGCTCCTCCGAATCGAGGATTGCTCGCCGTTCTGCGATCCGGAGTTCGTCTCCGTCCGCTGCCAGGCGGTGCAGGTAGCGGCCGACATACACGCCGCCGCGGCCACCCCTCCGGAACCTGTGCACAGAGAAATTCGAGGCGACAAGCGCCTCCTTGTCGTCACCCTCCACGATCCTGACGTTGGTAATCAGCCGGCGGGTGCGCGACGGCGGGAACTCGGCATGGGCATCCCGGCTCTGCAGCCGCTTGACGCGTCCGCGAAGCCTCTGCATGTCATCGGCGATGATGAACAGCGTCGTGTCGGGATCACTGTCGGGCGCCTCGTTGGGCGGCACCAGGTAGCGGCCATCATCGGTCAGCAGGGCGAGCCACGCATCGAGTTCCCAAGCATCGAGTAGGGCGGCTTCGCGATACAGGAACTCCTCCGCCCGTTCCCGCGTCAGCGCCACGGCCGCTACCCCGCGTCCGGCCGCGCTGCGGCGTCTTCGGCCATCAGTGCGTTCCAGCGCCGCCAGAACGTGCGAAGATGCAACTCGTCCGAGTTAAGCTGTTCGCCCTCCTTCGAGATGCCGCGTGTCATGACGGACCACGGCACCTCGTCGACCGTCGCGCCGACGCCCTCCTGGACCTGTTCCAGCGCTTCAACATCGTCGGGCGTTGCAAGGCCGCCCGGGCCGTAGAAGGTGAGAAAAGAATCGAGCCGCACCTTCCGCATCACCGGGCTTTCCTCTACCGGTCCGATCGCCCAGGCGGTGACCTCCATGCGGTCGGCGGCTGCCGGCCAGAAGGTGCGGATGGTTACCGAGGAGCCGTCATTGACCATGAGATTGGGAAACACCAGAAGGTTGCGGTTGGTGTTGGCGACACGTTCGGCCCGCTCCGGTCCGAGGCGCGCTACGAGTTCCGCCTTGGCCGCGGCGATGGCAGGTTTTGCCTCGTCTCCATAGACCGGTATCCAGGAGGCAACCGGGCGGCCCCGGAAATTGAGATTGTCGATGACGGCGTGGCCGTTGCCGAGATTCTTGCCGACACCTCTTTTCGGCAGCAGCAGGCCCTTGGGAACCGTCACGTCGACGCCGCTGTCCTTCATGTATTCGAGCCAGGTCGCATGAGTGGAATGAAGGTGGTAGTCGTCGAACGAATTCTCGACCAGAAGTTTCCAGTTGGCGCGAATGTCGTACTCCTGGACGCCGCTCACGACCGTCAGGCTGCCCGACGCCGACTGCTCGACGACGAGATCGATATAGTCCCGTGCGCCGGCCAGATAGGCGTGAAGCTCGCAGATCGCCTTGTCGAAACTCGCGAACCAGAACCCGCGATAAGAATCGAGGCGCGGTGGCGCCATGAGGCCGAGCGACGTTCGGTCGAACGTATCGGGATAGGCATCGGCTCCGGGGACCGCGGCAAGACTTCCGTCATTGGCATATGACCAGCCATGGTAGAAGCAGTAGAAGCGGCTGCTGTTACCGCGCCGCTCGCGGCAGACGCGAGCGCCACGGTGCCGGCAGGTATTCAGGAACAGTCTCACCGAGCCGGTCGAATCGCGGCAGAAGATAACCGGTCGACCGGCCACCTTGCGGGTTACGAAATCGCCGGGATCCGGAATTTCCGACTCGTGTCCAACATAGATCCAGCTCCGGTCGAACACCTGTTTCCGTTCCGCCTCGAGAATCGTGGGCTCGACCAGCACGCGGCGATTCAGCCGGAAATCACGGCCTGCGGCATCGTCGACGATGAAGGCGCCGCGCGTCATCGACGAATCAGTCTCCCGGTTCCGAATCCGGCACGCCGCCGGCGTCTCCTCGGCCGTCGGGGACGACCGCGGTCGTTTCTATTTCGAGCCGGGCCCGGTCCTCCATCAGCGCCACTACCTGGACCGCCGCCATCGCCGGAAAGTTCCGGCCCATGACCTCGCGCCAGGCAGCACCGATCTCCGGCAAGCGGGCGAGATACTCCTGCTTGTCGACGAAGTACATCGTCATGCGGCAAACATGTTCCGGACCGGCACCGCCTTCGTGCAGCACCGCGACCGTGTTGCTCAGAGCGCAACGGAACTGATCGACAAAATCGTCGGTCTCGAACTTCTCCTCGGCGTTCCAGCCAACCATGCCGGCCACGAACACGAACCGGCCGCACGCCGCAATTCCGTTCGAGTAACCCTTCGGCCTCTTCCAGCCGGGCGGATTGAGAATCTGCATGTCCTTCCCCGCGCTCCGCGAAGCCTGCCTGTCTTGCGAATAGCCGTCCAACAGTTTAGGCTTAAATCATTATCGTACAAGATGGTTCCGTGATGACGGATCTCTCCGCCACAGGCACGACCGGCTCAGGCGCAGCCGACGCACGGGATGCGCCGCTCGGGGGACAGCACGCGGTGGTCACGGGCGGAAGCCGAGGCATCGGCGCCGCAATCGCCGGCCGGCTCGCCGCGCTCGGCGCCAGTCTCACGGTCATCAGCCGCGACCGGCAGGCGCTTCGGCATGTCGTGTCCGACCTCTCCGGCAGGTTCGGCATCCCGGTCGGGCCTGAACCGGCCGACGTCACGCGGCCTGATCAGGTCAGGGCGGCCATGGAGGCCGCAGCCGGATCGCGGGGCCCGATCTCGATTCTGGTCAACAACGCCGGCACCGGCAAGAGCGCGCCGTTTCGACGTACCTCACGCGCGTTGTGGGACGAGATGCTCGAACTCAACCTGACCAGCGCCTACATGTGCACCCACGAGGTGCTTCCGGGCATGATCGAGGCCGGTTTCGGCCGGATCATCAACATCGCTTCCACGGCCGGCCTCAAGGGCTATCCTTACGTCACAGCCTACTGCGCTGCCAAGCACGGCATGATCGGCCTCACGCGCGCACTCGCGCTCGAGACGGCGCGGCAGAACGTCACGGTCAATGCCGTCTGTCCCGGCTATACCGAGACCGAGCTGACCACGCGGACGATCGACAACATCGTGTCCAGGACCGGGCGAAGCGCCGACGACGCCATGGCCGAGCTCGCCGCGCTCAACCCCCAGAAGCGTCTGGTCCAGCCCCGGGAGGTCGCCGAGGCCGTCGCCTGGCTCGCTCTGCCCGGTTCCGCGGCAATCACCGGACAGGCTGTCGCCGTGGCGGGCGGAGAAGTGATGTAATGGACCGGAGCAACGCCCGCGCAGACGACATGCGCACGGACTGTGAATTCGGCGTCTGCCACAGCGACCACATGGAATTGCGCGTCTGGCTGAGACTGTTGGCCTGCACGAATCTTCTCGATCACGAACTCAGGCAAAGGCTGACGCGGACCGCCGGAACCACCCTCCCCCGCTTCGACGTACTCGCACAGCTCGACCGCCATCGCGCGCCGGTGTCCATGGGCGAACTCTCGCAGCGCCTGATGGTCTCCAAGGGCAACGTCACCGGCCTGATCGACCGTCTGGCTCGTGACGGGCTGGTGGCGCGCAGCCGGTCCCCCGAGGACCGGCGTTTTCAGATGGTCGAGCTGACGGCCGCAGGCAAGGCGTTCTTTGCGAGGATCGCCGACGAACACCGCCAATGGGTGACAGAGATGATGGGCAGGCTGTCCCCGGACGAAATGGCGGCACTCTACACGCTGCTGGCGGGTCTCAAGAATTCGGTGCTTGCCAACATCAGCGAACAGACACCGGAGAAGGTTGAATGAACAAACCGACGACCGCGGCAATCTCCCCACAGCACTTTGACTGGCTAGTGGACGGAGCGGTCGCAACTATCACGCTGAACCGCCCGGAGCGCAAGAATCCGCTGACGTTCCACTCCTATGCGGAACTACGCGACACCTTCGCCGCGCTTCGCCATGTCGATGACATCAACGCAGTCGTGATCACCGGCGCCGGCGGGAATTTCTGCTCCGGCGGCGACGTGCACAACATCATCGGCCCTCTCGTCGAGATGAACATGAAGGATCTCCTGCGCTTCACCGAGATGACCGGAGATGTGGTGCGCGCCATGCGCGCCTGTCCGCAACCGGTGATCGCCGCCGTCGAAGGGGTCTGCGCCGGCGCCGGAGCGATACTGGCGATGGCTTCCGACCTGCGCTACGGAACCGCTGAATCGAAGACCGCGTTCCTGTTCACCCGCGTCGGTCTCGCTGGCTGCGACATGGGCGCCTGCGCCATCCTGCCCCGCATCATCGGCCAGGGCAGAGCATCCGAACTGCTCTATACCGGACGTTCGATGAGCGGCGAGGAGGGGCTGCAGTGGGGCTTCTTCAATGCCCTCTGCGATCCCGGGAAAACGCTTGAGACGGCCAGGGAACAGGCGGCGCGGCTGGCGAAAGGCCCGACATTCGCGCACGGCATAACCAAACGCCAGCTCCACATGGAGTGGAACATGAGCATCGACGACGCGATCACCGCCGAAGCCGAGGCGCAGGCCATCTGCATGCAGACCGAGGACTTCCGGCGCGCCTACCAGGCGTTCATCAACCGGGCAAGACCCGAATTCGAGGGAAACTGACAGTGTCCGACCAGAGCTATCTCGAGTGGCCGTTCCTGGAGGACTCGCACCGGGCGCTGGCCCGCGACATCCGCACCTGGGCCGAACGCGAGATTGCGCCACTGGCCGAGGAGGAACCGGTTGACCGGGCTGGCCTCGATGCGCAGATGAGGGAGCTGGTCG
Organism: Alphaproteobacteria bacterium; assembly: GCA_964291215.2. GTDB lineage: Bacteria > Pseudomonadota > Alphaproteobacteria > MPNO01 > UBA830 > JAJEBT01. The sequence continues at coordinate 1,175,839 of OZ219790.1, forward strand.
ACCGCCTCGCAGCGGGCGGCTGGCTGCAATACACGGTGCCGGCGCCGTGGGGCGGGCGGACGCGAACGCTCGATGTGCGGGCCTTGTGCCTGATCCGCGAGACGCTGGCCTTCCATTCGGGCCTCGCCGACCTCGCCTTCGTCATGCAGGGACTGGGGACGGGCCCGATTTCGCTGTTCGGTTCCGAAGACATGCGGCACCGGTACCTGCCGGACGTTGCCGCCGGCAGACGCATCGCCGCCTTCGCACTCTCGGAGCCACAGTCGGGATCCGATGTCGCCGCCATGACGACCGCCGCACGACAGGACGGTGATAACTATGTGATCGACGGCGAAAAGACGCTGATCTCGAACGGCGGGCTGGCGGATCAGTACGTGGTGTTCGCGCGTACCGGAGAGGCGCCGGGGGCGCGCGGCCTGTCGGCGTTCGTGGTCGATGCCGATGCGCAGGGTTTTTCGGTCATCGAACATTTCGACATCATCGCGCCGCATCCGCTGGCGAGGCTCGGATTCGAGAACTGCCGCGTCCCCGCATCGCAGATGCTCGGCAAACCCGGCGACGGCTTCAAAGTGGCCATGGCCTCTCTGGACGTGTTCCGCCCGACCGTTGGCGGCGCAGCGCTCGGCTTCGCCCGGCGCGCCTGCGACGAGGCGCTGGCCCATGCGCAGGCCCGCCAGTCGTTCGGGAAGCCGCTGGCCGAACACCAGCTGATCCAGGCCAAGATCGCGGACATGGCTCTCCAGATCGATGCCGCCGCCCTCCTCGTCTGCCGCGCGGCCTGGGCGCGGGACACTCGTCCCGGCCGGGTGACCCGCGAAGCGGCGATGGCAAAGCTCTATGCCACCGAGAGTGCGCAGGAGGTTGTGGACGAAGCCGTCCAGATCTTCGGCGGCATGGGGGTCGTGGTCGGCTCGACCGTCGAACGTCTCTATCGCGAGGTTCGCGCACTGCGCATATACGAGGGTGCAAGCGAGATCCAGCGCCTGATCATAGCGGGTCAGGCGCTGGCTGAAGCCCGCGCCGAAATCGAGGCCGAAGCGGCCGAATGAAGCCTTCGGAGAAAAGACATGCCAGGACGCCTGCCGGGAGGACCTAGCGCCCACATCGACCGGTTCGCGGCCGAACACCTGCCGCCGCGCGAACAGTGGCCGGTGATGGACTATGGCTCGCTGCCGGTCCTCCGCGCCTATCCGGATCGCATCAATGCCGGCGTCGAACTGCTCGACCGCCAGTGCGAAACGGGCCACGCCGCAAGCCCGGTGCTGCATTACGGGGAAACGACTTGGAGCTATGGTCAGCTCCGGGACATCTCGGATCGCATTGCCACCGTGCTGGTCGGGGACCTCGGCCTCGTGCCGGGCAACCGGGTTCTGCTCCGTGCCGCCAACAATCCGATGCTGGTCGCCTGCTGGTGCGCAGTATTGAAGGCGGGCGGAATATGCGTCACTACCATGCAGCTCCTGCGCGCGCGCGAACTCGGCTACATCGTGGAAAAGGCCGAGGTAACCCACGCGCTTTCCGATCTCACGCTGGCCGACGCGCTCGAGGAGACACGGTCGCACCAGCCGGAGCTTGCGCATGTTCTGTATTTTTCGGCGTTGGGCGACAGCACCGATGGCGACGCGACGCTGGACCAAGCCGTAGCCGGCGCCCGCGGCGGCTTCCGGTCCTGCGACACCGCGGCCGACGATACCGCCCTGATTGCATTTACCTCGGGCACCACCGGCCAGCCCAAGGCAACGATGCATTTCCACCGCGACGTCATGGCGATGTGCGATTGCTTTCCGAGGTCCTTTCGGATGTCGGAGCCGCATGACGTCTTTGCCGGCACACCGCCGCTTGCCTTCACGTTCGGACTTGGCGGCCTGACATGCTTTCCGATGCGGTTTGGCGCCTCGACCCGGTTTTTCCCGGGCCCGGTCGGCCCTGACGATCTTCTCCAGGCGGTGCAACGGTACCGACTGACCAGCCTCTATACCGCTCCGACGATGTACCGGCAGCTCGCTGACCTCGCCGACGGCTACGACATTTCCAGCCTTGAGAAATGTGTCTCCGCCGGCGAGACCCTGCCGAAGGCAACATGGGAGGCGTTTCACGACGCTACCGGCATACCGGTCGTCGACGGACTCGGTTCCACCGAGATGATCCATATTTTTATCTCCGCCGCCCCCGCCGACATGCGTCCGGGATTCACCGGCAAGGCAATACCCGGATACCGGGCTCGGATCGTCGACGACAGCGGGGCCGAGCTGCCACCCGGAGAGCCAGGAATGCTCGCCGTTCAGGGACCGACCGGCTGCCGCTACCTTGCCGACGAGCGCCAGTCCTCTTACGTGCGCAACGGCTGGAACTACCCCGGCGACATATACGAGATGAGCGAAGACGGATATTTCCGCTACGTCGCGCGCGCCGACGACATGATCATCTCTGCCGGCTACAACATTTCGGGGCCGGAGGTGGAGAACGCACTGCTCGACCATGATGCGGTCGCGGAGTGCGCCGTGATCGCCAAGCCGGATCCCGAGCGCACCAGCATAGTCAAGGCCTTCGTTGTGCTGCGAGAGGGCTTCGCCGCCGGCCCGGCGATGGATCAGACGCTGAAGGATTATGTCAAGAACGAAATCGCGCCCTACAAGTATCCGCGCGAGATCGAATTCGTCGGCGAACTTCCCAAGACCGAAACCGGCAAGCTGCAACGCTTCCGGCTGCGCGAACACGAACGCGGGGGGCACGCGCCGTAGCGCGGCAGCCCCGAATCACCCTTCTCCGAAACAGCCGCTTGCCCGGAATGCCCGCTCAGGCCGTGATCTCATAGGCAACCGTCCGACGCGCAAAACCGTCGAAGAGGTCGAGCATGCGTTCGCGCCAGGCAAAAACCGGATCGTCCGCGTCGAGGAGCTTGAAGGGACTGACGACCCGCGCCCACTGAAACTGGGAAAAGACGACATAGTCGGCGTAACCGGGCACCTCTCCGCACACATAGGCCTGCCCCTTCCGGAAGGAAGTCCGGATGGGGTCGAGTGTTCGATAGAGGTTCTTGACCCGGGCCTCTCGCTCTTCCTGCACCTCTTCAAGCGTGCGCCCGAACATTCTCTCCATGGTCTCGCGGAAATACTTCCGGTCATCGGGATGGGCGGCATCGAGGACATCGCGCACGATCAGCGGACCGAACGCCACGTTGACCGCACGGTCGCACCACGAATTGATCACGCGGGTCAGGCCAAAGCCGATCTCGCCGCCGAACAACGACGGCGCGTCAGGATACGCGGTTTCCAGATACACGGCTATGTCCCATGAATCGGTGTGAACCGCCTCGCCATCAACCATGACCGGAACGCTGCTCGAGTTGGCGAAGGCGATGGATTCCTTGTCGGTCAGCCGGATAGGCGTGATCTCGAATTTCAATCCCTTGTGCTTCAGCGCCATCCTGGCACGCCAGGAAAACTGGCTGTAGCGGCGATCTTCGGCACCTAGCAGTTCAAATAGCTGGATCATGGCTCCTCTTCACGGCCGCGGCGGGCATGGCCCGGTCATGGCTGCGGCAGTCATTGGCGGGAAAGCGTCGGTCAGACGGGCGGCATGAGTTTATCGGCCCGCACCGCCGCATGCAAAGAAAACAGACCCGCCGATCGGCGGCTGGCGCTCCAGCGACACGCGGGACTCTACCCTTCCAGCGGACCGCAGTCGATGCAGGCGCCGATGGCGAGCGTGACGGCCCTGCTCTCGTTTCCGAACCACGGAGGAATAACGGCGCCGGAGCCGCCGGCCGGCTCGTCGGACGCGCGCCCGGAAGAAGCGGAATCGGAAGACCCGGTTTTCGCGCCGGAGGAGTTTCTGTCCGGTTCCGTCGCAGCCAGCGGCATTCCAAAACGGGTTTTCGCCACATTGCCTGAGGCCGCCGATGGATTCGGCGGCAGTGCCTGCGCGAACGTATCGCGGGTCGAAAGCAAGGGCCGGCCAAGGCGGGAGTCAAACCCTCGGCATGCGCGCCGGACAGCCCGTCGCGAGACCGTGTCCGTGCCCGACGCGTCGCAGGATCAGGGCGAATCCGGGCGGCGCGAACTTGACACCCGCCGACGGTGCATGCATCATCAGACAGGGAGGACAGCAACCATGATCGAAATTCAACGCAGGGACTTTCTTGCAGGGGCCGCCGTTCTCGGAGCCTCGCTGCCGACATCGCTTCTGTGGTCCAACGAGGCCCGCGCCGCCATTGGCGATACGCTGACCATTGCCTACAACCTTCCGGTTCCGTCGTGGGATCCGACAACCGGCACCTCGGCTGTCAACCCGGCCCTCGCCTCGATATACAAGTCGGTCTTCGACCAGTATGTCGACCAAGCTCCCGACCTGAAACAGATTCCGGGCGTGCTGACCGAGTGGTCCTTCAACGCGGACAACACCGGCATCCGCCTCAGGGTCGGCAAGGGACGCCGCTGGGCCGACGGAAAGCCGATCACCGCCGCGGACATCGTCTGGAACCTCAAGCGCCTCGGTGATCCCAAGACCGGCAACCCGATCCAGTTCATCTGGGGCAGCCTGAAGAATTTCAAGGTCGACGGCGACGTGATCACCGCCGATCTGGAACCGTACCGGGCGACGATACTGGGCTGGATGAGCTTCCTTGGCGCCTACCTGCTGCCGCCGCACTATTTCGAGAAGGTCGGCAAGGCGGGTTTCGAGAAGGCGCCGATGGGCTCGGGACCCTACCAGCTCGAGAAATACTCGCGCGGATCATTCGCGCGGCTCAAGCGGAACCCGAACTACTGGGGCCCGAAACCGGTTTTCGAGACCGTCATCTTCAAGTTCGTTACCGACGTCTCGAGCCGGGTGTCCGAGATCGAGAGCGGCTCGTCCGACCTCACGCTCGATCTTCCGCACGAACAGTTCGACAGGCTTCGCGCCAAGCCCGGACTCGCCGGCGTCGTGCATCCGGTAAGCGACATCGCGATGATCTTCATTAACGATATCGGCCCCATGCTCGATGCCAACGTGCGCCGGGCGGCAGTACATGCGATCGACAAGCAGGCCATCGTCGACCGCCTCATGGGCGGGTACGCAACACCGATCGACACCCTGCTGACGCCGAACTATGTCGGCTACAACGCGGGGATCAAGACGCCCCACGATCCGGAACTCGCGAAGAAACTGCTGGCCGAGAGCGGCTTTTCGCGCGAAAAGCCGGTCCGGTTCAAGATCCAGACCACGCGCGGCTACAAGCCCAAGGACTACGAAACGGTCCAGGCGATCGTGGGCATGTGGCGGCGGGTCGGCATCGAGGCCGAGATCGAGGTCTACGAGATCGCCAAGCACTTCCAGCTCCGGGCGCAGGACAAGCTCGCGCCGGCGGCCTATTACAGCTGGGGCAATTCGTCAGCCGACCCCGAGAGTTCGACCGGCCACGCGATGTTCGGACCGAGCCCCCATTCCGTGTGGGACGGAAAGACGCTGACGGCGATGATCGGCAAGCTGTTCCTGGAGCGCGACTACGACAAGCGCATCAAGGGCTATGACGAGGCCAACCGCTACATCGCGGAGAAAGCCCTGGTGCTGCCGTTGTGGCAGTTCCACCAGCCGGTGGTTCACAAGGCCGAACTGAAGTTCTCGCCGCATGTCGCGAATTTCGTCCTGCCGGCAGCGATGGGCCGGAAGTAAGTCTGGCGGCACGAGGAACCCGCAGCGAGCCCCGTAACCCGCGCCCGGCCGCCGCCGGACGCGGGAACCGGCAATGCCCGCAAAATATGTCCTGAAACGGCTGCTGTTCGCGGTGCCGACCTTGGTCGGCGTTGCGGTGATCGTGTTCGTGCTCCTCCGGGTCGTTCCCGGCGACCCGGTATCGATGATGATCGGGCCCGAGGCAACGACGGCCGACATCGAGAGGCTGCGCGGCTTCTACGGCCTCGACCGGCCGATCCTCGACCAGTTCCTGATCTATCTCGGCAACGCGGCGGCCGGGGACTTCGGCATCTCGATCAGCTTCAAGCAGGACGTGACGGCGCTGATCCTGACCCACCTGCCGCCGACCCTCGAGCTCGTCGCCTTCGCGATCGCCGTCGGCATCGCGCTCGGCGTCGCGCTCGGCTGCGCCGCCGTGTACTGGCGCGGGCGGTGGCCCGAGATGGCGGTCGACGGGCTGAACGGGATCGCGGTCGCGATTCCCGATTTCCTGTGGGCGCTGCTGCTCATCCTCTTTTTCGGCGTCCTGATCCCGGTGCTTCCGGTTTCCGGCCGCATCGATCCGGCGCTCGCAGTCGACTTCGAGACCGGATTTTTCCTCGCCGAGAGCGTCCTCCGCGGCAACGGAGAAGTCCTGGCGACGCTGTTGCGGCACCTCCTGCTGCCTGGCCTCGCGCTGGCGCTTCCGCTCACCGCCGTCGTCGCCCGGGTCCTCAAGACCTCTCTCATCGAGGCCATGGCGCAGGACTACATTCTCCTCGCCCGGGTGAAGGGTTTCGGCCGTGCCCGAACCCTGCTGCGCCACGCGCTTCCCAACGCGCTGATTCCGACGGTGACCCTGAGCGGCGTACAATTCATGTTCCTGACCGGCGGCACCGTCCTGATTGAGCTGATCTTCTCCTACCCCGGCATCGGCAATCTGGCAGTAAGCGCGGTGATCAACCGCGACCTGCCGCTGATCCAGGGAATCACGCTCACGTTCGCGGTCCTGTTCGTCCTCCTCAACCTGCTGATCGACCTCACCTATACGCTCATGAACCCCCGCGTGCGCCATGGTTAGGCCGAACCCGCGCCTGGCTTTCGGCCTCGCCGTCATCGCGATGCTGGTCGTCAGCGCGCTGTTCGCGCCCGCGCTGGCGCCGCGGGATCCGCTCGACCAGGAACTCATGGCGCAGTACCTGCCGCCATTCTGGTCGGCGTCGGCAGATGCCGGTCATCTCCTGGGGACCGACTCGCTCGGGCGCGACGTGCTGTCCCGGCTCATCCACGGCGCCCGGCCCGCGGTCATCGTCGCCGCGTTCGGCGCGTTCTTCGCCGCCGCCATCGGCATTTCACTCGGGCTGTTCTCGGGCTTCTACGGAGGCTGGGTGGACGCGCTGATCTCGAGAACGGTCGAAATATTCATGTCGTTTCCACCAGTGCTGCTCGCGATCATCCTGGTCGCGGTGATCGGCTCCGGGCTGCACGCCGTCGTCATCGCCATCGTCGTCATCGACTGGACGCGTTTCTGCCGCGTCGTGCGCGCCGAGACTCTGGTGCTGCGCGAGCACGACTTCATCGCGTCCGCCGTAGCGGCGGGAAAGAGCCGAAGACGTATCCTGCTCGGCGAGATCCTGCCCAACGTGGCGCCGCTGATGCTCGTGCTGTTCGCGCTTGAAATGGGCATCGCGATCGTCGTCGAGGCAATCCTGAGCTTTGTCGGCTTCTCGTCCTCGAACATCGCCACGTGGGGCGGCATGATCGCCGAGGGCCGCGAATACCTCCATCAGGCCTGGTGGGTGATGGCGCTGCCCATCGCGTGCCTCATCGTTTCCGTCTTCGGCCTCAACTGCTTGGGCGACGGGCTCCGCCAGGCCTTCGATCCGGTGATGCGCAAATGACCGCGGCCCCGATCCTGTCCGTCGAGAATCTGCACGCCGAAATCGTCGAGGGCCGGACCCCCGCGCCGGTGCTGCGGGACGTGACGCTTCGGATCGAGCAGGGCCGGGTGCACGGCCTGGTCGGAGAATCGGGGGCGGGAAAGACGATGGTCGGCAAGGCCGTCCTCGGCATCCTGCCACGATCCGTCCTAGTGACCGGAGGGACGGTACGGTTCCGCGGGAATCCGCTTTTCGGTCCAGGCGCGGTATCGGGCACGGGGTTACTGGGCCGCCGGATTTCCATGGTGTTGCAGGATCCCATGACGGCGCTCAACCCGGTTCTCCGCATCGAGGCGCAGATCTGCGATGTGCTGCGAAGGCATCTCGGCCTGTCCCGCCGCACCGCGCGGACGCGAGCGCTGGAACTCCTGGACGCCGTCCATATCCGCGAACCCGGCCGCGTCCTCAAGCAGTACCCTCACGAGCTGTCGGGCGGAATGCGCCAGCGCGTCATCATCGCGGTTGCCTTCGCCTGCGATCCGGACCTGGTCGTTGCGGACGAGCCGACGACCGCCCTAGACGTGACCGTGCAGAAGCAGATCCTGCAGCTGATAAAGGAACAGCAGGCCCGCACCGGCGCGGCCGTTCTGTTCATCACCCACGATCTCGGGGTCGTCGCCAAAATCTGCGACGAGGTCAGCGTCATCTATGCCGGCCGCATCCTTGAGACCGCGCCGGTTGCCAATGTCTTCGACCGGCCCGGCCACGACTACACCCGCGCCCTCTTCGGCGCGACGCCGCGCCACGACCGGCCGGACGCCACGCTCCGCCCGGTTTCCGACGAACTGACGGCAAGGCTGTGGCGCGAGGCCCGCGACTACGATGCGGCGCGGGGCGATGCTTGAGGCGCGCGCGCTCTCGGTCGCCTTCCCCGACCGCAGCCGCGAGCCGCTGATCGGGCAGCCGCCGCAGCGGACGGTGCTGTCCGGCGTCGATCTCGCGATCGCGCCCGGCGAAGCCGTCGGCGTGGTCGGCGAATCGGGTTCCGGCAAGACCACCCTTGGGAGAACGGTGCTGCGCCTTCACGAACCGGCGGATGGCACCATCCTGTTCCGCGGCCAGGACATCACCCACCTGCCGGAAGAGCGGTTGCGCCCGCTGCGCCGGCACATGCAGATGATCTTCCAGGATCCGCAGTCCTCGCTCAATCCACGCCACCGCATCGCCCGCATACTCGCGGATCCCCTCGTCACGTTCGGTCTCGCATCGTCGTGGGCCGAAGCGAAGGAACGGGTCGGGCCGCTTCTCGGGCGCGTCGGGCTCCCGCCGGACTGCGGCGCGCGCTATCCCCACCAGCTCTCGGGTGGGCAGCGCCAGCGGGTGGGCATCGCCCGCGCAATCTCGGTGACACCGCAATTCGTGGTCGCCGACGAGATCGTCTCCGGGCTCGACGTCTCGGTGCAGGCGCAGATTCTGGATCTCCTGCGCAGGCTACGCGACGAGATGGGGCTCGCGCTGCTGTTCATCAGCCACGACCTGTCGGTGGTCCGCACCGTGTGCAGCCGCGTCCTGGTCATGCTGGACGCAAACGTGGTCGAGGAGGGCGCGTGCGCGGACATCTTCGCCCGGCCGCAACACCCCTACACCCGCGAACTGCTGGCCGCGATTCCGCTGCCCCGCGTCGAACCGGGGTGGCTGGCGGCGGACGGTCCGTGATGGAAACCCCGCCCTATTCCGGCAGGTAGGCGGCGAACTGCTTCTCCACCGCCTTCGGATCCTCCAGCAGGCCGGCGCGGACTTTCTGCGCCATCGGGCCGGGCCAGATCTCCTCCTCCCCGTCGGCGACGGCTCGCAGCACATCCGCCGCTATGTCCTCGGGCAGCGACTCGCCGTCCGGGCTCATGTCGGTCCTGATCGGACCCGGAAGAACGCTCATCACATGCGTGCCCTGGCCCGCAAGTTCCGCCCGGATGCCGTTGGTCATCAACAGCACCGCCGCCTTCGATCCGCAAACGGAACCGATAGCAGGAATCGAGACCCGCGCCAGCAGCGAGATGATATTGACGATCATTCCGCCCCCGTTGGCCTTGAGCACCGGCGCAAAGGCACGGCACATGCGGAGCGTGCCCAGGTAGTTGGTCTCGACCTCTATCCGCGCCGGATCAATACTCTCCGATCCTATCAGCGGTACGTTGAAGTTGACCCCCGCGTTGTTGATCAGCAGGTTGACGTCTCCGCACCGTACCGTCGCGGCATCCACGTGCGACGGACATCCGATGTCGAGCGCAACACCGACGACGCGATCGCCAAGTGTCAGATCCTCAGTCAGGGACGGATTTCTCGCCGTCGCGTAAATCTTCTTTGCGCCCGCCGCGTCCAAGGCACCGACCAGCGCCCGCCCAAGACCCCGATTGGACCCCGTGACGAGGACGGTTGCTGTCGTGAGTTCCATCTCTCTATCCCTCCGTATTCGACGTGACGGCCGTACAGGCCGGCTATTCTGCAGCCGCCGGAGCGGATTCCGACCAGCGTGCCATCATTCCGTTGGACGGCATGCTCGCCGCGTCCATCATCTTTTTCGCTACATCATGGCCCGCCAGCGGCAACTTGTCCGTATCCAGGAGCCCGATCTGCGCGAGCACCGAAGCCTGATCCCAATAGATATGCTCGTGGTAGAGCTTGTCGCCCCGGAAATTGATGATGGCGACTACCGGAATCTCGACGTACTTGCCCGTAGGTTCTATGCCGGGCAGCATCCAGTCAATCTCACGGGTGTGGGAAAAGCAGAAAAGTATCTCGTCCACGACACGGTCCGCGCCGACGGTGCGCGAGACCGGAATCAGTTTCGTGTCCTCGGGATTGGCATGGACGAAGTGGTTGAGATAGAAGCGGTGCAATTCCTTGTAGCCTACGCCGCCGGTCAGCGTGGGAATGTGGTTGACATAAGGCTCTGCGACCATTGTCGCCATCGTGGCATCAACGTCGCGGGTGAGGAACTCGTGCTCGCAGTGCTTGTCCCACAGTGCCTCGAGATCATAATGCGGGCCCATCGTCCGGCGAAGAATCGCGATGGTCCGTGAATGGGCCATCGAGGCTGACGCCTTGTCGAAGACATCCCGGTCGCGGTTGTAAAAGCCGTGGTCCGCCCCGGGATAGGCATAGATCTCGATTTCGCCGCGCCCGGCGAAGGCCTCGCGAAGCGCAGCCACGCCCTCCGGCGGCATCAACTGGTCAAGCTCGGGGCAGTGAAAGACCATCGGACAGCTGATGTTCGCAGCCTCGTCAAGCATTTCCGGAAGGCCGACGCCGTAAAAGGAAATCGAAACCTCGGGATCGAGCCGGGCCGCAGTCATGTAGGCGAGCTTGCCCCCCAGGCAGAACCCCATAAACCCTACCTTTCCGGTACATTCATCGAGGTTGCTAAGCGTTTCCATCGCGGCCCCGATATCCTCGACCGCCCTGTCAATATCGAAGCGTCCGAAATAGCCGAACGCCGTCTCGAAGTCGGCCTCGGAATAAGTCAGCTCGATACCCGGTTCAAGACGCCAGAACATGTCGGGCACGAGAACCGTGTACCCCTCTTCAGCAAAATAGTCCGCCGTCGCGCGCATCGTCGGGTTGACGCCAAAGATCTCCTGACCGATGATCAGACCCGGACCCGAGCCAGCTTCCGGCACGGCCAGATATCCGTTGAAACTGCCACCGTCCCGGGCGCGAATCTCGATCATGCGACCTGCCATTTCACCACTCCTCCAGTTTACATTGACCTGAAACGCGAACTATACCGCCAAGGTGCGAAACTACCAACCGCCGGGGAGCCGGCCGGCGTGACAGACATTGGCGGACCGCTCCGACAGCATCGCCGGCACGGTTCCGGGAAATGCATCCGAGCTTGCCACTCGGCACTAAAATACTCTATTCTGCCAATGCCGTAACGAGGAGGCCGACGATGCAAACAGTGAATATGGCCGTCAATGGTCGCAAGGTCTCGGGCGAAGTCGAGGGCCGTACCTTGCTTTCCGACTTTCTGCGCCAGAATCTGCGCCTGACGGGAACTCACATCGGGTGCGACACGAGCCAATGCGGCGCTTGCGTCGTACACGTGAATGGAAAGGCCGCCAAGTCCTGCACCATGTTCGCCCTCGAAGCCGAGGATGCCGACATCGTCACCATCGAAGGCATGGCGAACGAGGACGGAACCCTCGGGGTGATCCAGCAAGCCTTCCAGGACAACCACGCCCTGCAGTGCGGGTTCTGCACCCCCGGGATGGTGATGTCGGCAGCCGCGCTGCTCGCCGAGAACCCGGCCCCGTCCGAGATCGAGATCCGCGAATATCTCGACGGCAATATCTGCCGCTGCACCGGTTACCATAACATTGTCTCCGCGATAAAGGCTGCGGCCGCCGGTTGACCGGACCGCGAGAGAGACCAGGAGAAAGCAATGCCCAAGGATCACGGTATCGGTGCCAGTTCGAAGCGCCGCGAAGATGTCCGTTTCCTCACGGGAACCGGCAACTATACCGACGACATCGACATCCATGGCCAAGCCCATGTTCATTTCCTCAGATCCGAGGTCGCACACGGAACCCTGAACTCGGTCGACGTCTCAAAGGCCGAAGGCATGCCCGGCGTCATCCGGATCTTCACCGGCGACGACTTTGCCGAGGTCGGCGGCCTGCCCTGCGGTTGGCAGGTGACCGATCGCCATGGCGAACCGATGAAGGAACCGGGCCATCCCGTGCTCGCCCGCGGCAAGGTGCGCCATGTCGGCGATCCGATTGCGGCGATCGTGGCGGATACGCTCGCCGAGGCGCGAAATGCCGCCGAAGCAATCACACTCGATATCGAAGAGTTGCCAGCCGTGATCGACATGAAGGCAGCAGCAACCAGCGGATCGCTGGTGCATGACGAGATCGGCACCAACCTCTGCTACGACTGGGGCTTCGTCGAGGAAAACCGCGAAGCGGTCGACGAGGCGATCCGCAACGCCCATCACGTCACGACCCTAGAACTGACGAACAACCGTCTGGTTCCGAACGCAATGGAACCGCGTGTCGCGATCGGCGACTACAACGCCGCCACCGACGAATCGACACTATACACGACTTCCCAAAATCCCCATGTCATCCGCCTCCTCATGGGTGCTTTCGTTCTCGGGCTTCCGGAACACAAGCTTCGGGTGGTAGCTCCCGATGTCGGCGGCGGGTTCGGCTCCAAGATCTTTCACTATGCGGAGGAAGCGCTTTGCACCTTCGCTGCCCGAGCCATCAGGCGGCCGGTGAAGTGGACCGCAAGCCGATCGGAATCCTTCGTCACCGACTCGCACGGGCGCGACCATCTGACCAGGATCGAGCTGGCGCTGGACGCCGACGGCCGGTTTCTCGCCATCCGCACCGACACCCATGCTAATCTCGGCGCATATCTTTCGACCTTTGCGCCGTCGGTGCCGACATGGCTGCACGGGACGCTCATGGCGGGCAACTATGTGACGCCGCTGATCTATGTGAACGTCAAGGCGGTCTTCACCAACACGGTGCCGGTCGACGCCTATCGCGGCGCGGGTCGTCCGGAAGCGACCTTCCAGCTCGAACGGGTCATCGACAAGGCTGCCCGCGAACTGGGGATCAGCCCCGTCGAAATCCGCCGGCGGAACTTCGTCAAGGCTGACCAGTTTCCGTATGCGACGCCGGTCGCGCTCCAATACGATACCGGCGACTACCACGCAACGATGGACAGGCTGGTCGAGATCGCCGATCTCGACGGCTTCGAGGCCCGGCTGACAGAGTCCGGCGCTCGCGGGAAGCTTCGCGGCCTCGGGGTCAACGCATATATCGAGGCCTGCGGCATCGCGCCGTCCAATCTCGTCGGCCAGCTCGGCGCCCGCGCAGGCCTCTACGAGAGCGCGACGGTGCGGGTCAACGCAACCGGATCGGTGACAGTGCTCACCGGGTGCCATTCACACGGCCAGGGTCACGAAACGACCTTTCCGCAAGTGGTTGCTGAGATGCTCGGGATCGCGGAGGACCAGGTCAACATCGTGCACGGAGACACGGCGAACACGCCGATGGGCATGGGCACCTATGGATCACGCTCGATTGCAGTCGGCGGTGCCGCCATGGTTCGGGCCACCGAGAAGATCATTGCCAAGGCCCGCAAGATTGCCGCACATCTTCTTGAGGCGGATGAAGCCGACATCGAGTTCTCGGACGGCAGCTTCACGATTGCCGGCACCGACCAGGCGGTGGCATGGGGCGATGTCTGCCTGGCGGCCTACGTTCCGCACAACTATCCGCTCGAAGAACTCGAACCGGGGCTTGAGGAAACCGCCTTCTATGATCCCGCCAACTTCACCTTCCCGGCCGGCTGTTACGCCTGCGAGGTCGAGGTCGATCCGCAAACGGGCAAGGTCGATATCTGCTCCTTCGCGGCCGCCGACGATTTCGGCAACATCATCAATCCGATGATTGTCGACGGTCAGGTTCACGGCGGAATCGCCCAGGGAATAGGTCAGGCCATGCTCGAGAACACGGTCTATGACGACAACGGACAGCTGTTGACCGGTTCGTACATGGATTACGCGATGCCACGGGCCAAGGATCTGCCCGAGCTCATGGTTGATCATTCCTGCAAGACACCGTGCAGCCACAATTCACTCGGCGTCAAGGGATGTGGCGAAGCGGGCGCCATCGGCTCGCCGCCAGCGGTGGTCAATGCCGTGATCGATGCCCTGACACGAGGCGGCCACTCCGTGGACCATATCGACATGCCGGTCAGCCCCGCCCGGGTTTGGGCAGCCATCGACGGCTAGAACCCGGTACCGCTACCGTGCGGTTCCGGAAGCGGCCATCAAGGAGGTGGAAATGTACGATTTCGAATATGTGCGCCCCAAGACGCTCGCCGACGCCGTCACGGCCGTGGCCGACGACGGCGCACAGCCGATCGGCGGTGGACAGACCCTGATCCCAACGCTGAAGAGCCGGCTGGCCAGCCCCACCCGACTGGTATCGCTGTCCGCGATCGCGGAACTGCGTGGCGTCTCGACGGGTACCGACGGCACCATCCGCATCGGTGGCACGACAGTCCATGCCGAGGTCGCCCGTGACACGACTGCATCGTTTCCTGCCCTAGCCGGCCTCGCCGCAAAAATCGGCGATCCGGCAGTCCGCAACATGGGCACCATAGGTGGCAGCCTAGCCAACAACGATCCATCTGCATGCTATCCGGCGGCCGTCCTGGCCAGCAATGCCACGATCAGAACCAACCGTCGCGAGATTTCCGCCGATGATTTCTTTTGCGGGTTTTTCGAGACGGCTCTCGATTCGGACGAGATCATCACGGAAGTACTTTTCCCGATCCCGGATGCGGCCGCCTACAAGAAATTCGAACAACCAGCTTCGCGTTTTGCGCTTGTCGGTGTGTTCGTCGCAAGATGCGGCAACTCGACACGCATTGCGGTAACCGGCGCTTCGGAGAACGGCGTTTACCGGTGGCGGGAAGCAGAAGCCGCACTCGGGGAATCCTTTTCCGACGCTTCGCTCGCATCGCTCGATGTCGACGCCGACAGCATGATCAACGACCTGCACGGTCCGCCGCGCTACCGGGCGCATCTGATCAAGGTGCTCACCGGTCGTGCCGTGGCCGCAGCAAGTTCCTGAGCGCTCGCCTGTCCGGCTGCAAGTATGTAGGCCGGTAGCGAGCGTCGCACGGGTGTTTTGGAGGGTTTTGGTCTGCCAGCCGTTCCTTCATGCCGGTAGCAGGCCATAAATCTGCGCCAGAAAATCGAACACATGCCGCCAACCGGATACCCGACCCGAGAAATTTGTGGCCTTGTCTTCGAATCTACTATCATCGAATCTAGACCGAAGTTCCAGAGAATTCCGGCTGAAATGCACGTCAAGCCATTGATGAAGCGTGGTTTGTCGGATTTTTCGTGCGTCGGAGTGTACCCATGTAATATTGTGTTGGATGCTTGACATCCATGGATCTTGCTCCCATATACAGTAGCCATCTATGCTGGGGACGGGTCAAGGGGCGGCCAGGAACCCCTCCACCGGGTGGTTGCGGAACATCCGTGGTGCGAGCCCTTGTTGTCTCCGGGGACTTGTGTCCCAGGATGTCCTGCACGACACTCTGCGGCGCACCTCTTTCGAGAAGATGTGTTGCGGTGCCGCAGACTGTGAAAGGTGACCCCGTGATCGAGGCCGACTTGGTCCTTTGAAAGGCGGCCTGCAGTCCTTTCACGGTGATCGGCGCATCGGGCGTGTGGCTGTAGAAGAGCCAGCTTTGGGGACGTGGCCAGTTCCAGTAGCGCTCCAGTTCCTTGAGCACGGCAGGCAGGCGCTCGTGGTGGCTCTTGCCCTCGCGGATGTGCAGGAGACCTTGCTCACGGTGAATGTCCGTGACCTGCAGCGACACCACTTCCGAGATGCGCAGCGCCGTAGGCGACAACGGTTGCCGTGCGTACGTCGGTGATCGCCTGGATCAGGTGCTCGACATCCTCTTCCGGGATCGTCCGCGGCAGGCGGTCGGGAACCCGGCGACAACGCAGGACCTTCTCGGGCTGACCGAGCACACTATCATAGAACAGGCGGATCGCCGTGACGTTGGTCGTGCGCGGCGCCAGACCCTCCGCTCCAGGATCCAGGCCTCGCCCGTCTGACTCTCCAGCTGATGTCCGGTATGGAGGTCGAACATCGTAATCTCACGCAGATAGTTCTCCTGCGTGCGACAGACCCTTCATCGTCTCGATCGTCTTCTGGCGCAGAGGCGAAACTTCCTTTGCCTCTCACTCCCTGGTTGATGGTCCTCCCGAACAGTCGGGAGACCAGGAAGTGTGGTGCCTCGATCAGATCATCGAAACATCAGGAACGACGATCTCTCAACACAACCACTCACATCGATCGCTCAGCACAGTGCTCGATCACAAGCACCCATGGCCGCGAAGCGGCCTTCGTCCAAACTGACCCGTGGGCAAGCGCTCAACCAAAACCACCAGACAGACAAAAACGCCAACGCAAACAACACGGATTCGATTATTTGGTGACAAACCCTAAGCGCTTCGGGCGCCCCACCTTCTAGGAGAGCCCCTGATTTGAGATTCACCGCTTCTTCGGAAACTGGAGGTGAGTTTCACCATGGTGGGCACTGTTGAGGTTCTGACAGAGGCGGAAGTGATCCCGGGAGTGAAGGGGTATCGTCGCTGGCCGGACGGTCTGAAGGCGCGGGTCGTGGCGGAAACGCTTGAGGCGGGAGCGCGGTATCTCGACCGCGATCAGCGCCGGCCGGCCTTCTGCAAGGCGGCGCTTGCGGGTTCCCGTATCGGTCATGCGAAGATCCTCTCTAGGTCAAGCCGTTCTGTTCCGACCGATGCCGTCAGGCCGCCCGGATCCGGGCCCAGGCCGCTTCGTAGAGTCTTGTGGCCTCCTCGCCCCGGTAGAGCGCAGGCTCGCAGGCCGCGAGCGTCTCCTCGCTCGGGAAAATGCCAGGATTCTCTGTATAGCTCGCTGGCAGCAGCGCCTTCGCGGCAGCATTGGGCGTGGCGTAGCGGATTGCCTCCGCAATCGCCGCGCCGGCCTCGGCCTCCAGGATGAAGTCGATGAAGGCGTGCGCGTTTCCGGGATGCGGCGCACCCCGCGGGATCGCGAGGGTATCCTCCCACAGGATCGACCCCTCGCGGGGCACGACATAGGAAATGTCGTCGTCCTCCGCCGTCGCCTGCAATATGTCGCCGTTCCACTCCATCGCGATGTCCACCTCGCCGGACAGCAGCAGGTCCTGTCCGTTGTCCGGCGCGAACAGCTTGAGATGCGGCTTCTGGGCCACGATCAGCTTCTCGGCCGCCTCGACGGTCTTCGGATCGGCCGTGTTGAGCGGATGGCCCATATACTTGAAGGCTGCGCCCAGCACCGTGCCTGCCTCGCTCAGCAGCGCGCAGCGGCCGCTATAGCGGTCGGAGTCGTAGAGCCAGCACCAGCTGTCGGGCACCCCGTCGCAGCGGGACTTCCGGTAGCCGATACCCATCGTGCCCCACATATAGGGGATGGAGTGGCGCCGGCCGGGGTCGAAAGCAGCGTCCCGAAAGGCCGGCTCGATATTCGCCATGTTGGGGATGACCGCATGGTCGAGCGGCATGAGCATGTCGGCGGCGATCATGCGCTCGACGAAATCGTTGGTCGGCACGATCACGTCATAGCCGGGATTGCCGTCCCTCAGCCGCGCGAACAACTCGTTATTGTTCGCGAAGAGGTCCATCCAGACCGCGACGCCGGTCCGCGCCTCGAAATCCGCGAGCGTGGTCTCGCCGACATAGGTATCCCAGTTGTAGAAATTGAGCTTGGGCCCTTCCCCGGCAAGGCCGCCTTGCGGCAGGATCGCGAGGCCCGCCGCCGCACCCGCGCCGGCAAGGAAGCGGCGGCGCGTCACCGGGACTGAGGCTTGGCGCATTGGGATCTCCTAGGCCTTCGGGGTGCAGTCGAAGGCGAGTGTCGAGGGCGCGCCGGGAGAAGTCAAATGCAGGGGATTGTCGGACATGCACGCTAGGCCGAAGTTCCGTATGATTTCAGCGGGAGAATCACACCAAGCCGTTGATATTGTTGGCAAAATTGCATGATGGCGACATGGAGATGCTCCCATGTAACAGTGAAGTTGCCTCTTGACAACGGACGATGCAATGCCTGTATGCGTTGCCATGTACATCGACATCGTCCCCAACCGCAACTCGCCATCCTCCTGCGCGAAGGATGGCGCGAGAACGGAAAGGTCAGGAAACGCACCATCGCCAATCTCTCCTCCTGGCCCATGGAGAAGGTCGAGATCCTGCGGCGCCTCTTGAAGAACGAACCCCTCGGTGACGATGCCTTCGACATCGTCCGTTCCCTTCCCCATGTCGCCGCAGTGCCGGGAACCCTGAAGAGGCTGGACAGGCTGATCGATCCGACGCCCTCTCCCAAGCGCGATCAGGTGCTGGCCATGATCGTGGTACGGATCCTCGAGCCCGCCTCGAAGCTGGCCAGGGGGCTGGCGACAGCGGTCTCCACCCCGGGCGAGGTCCTCGAGACGGAAGGGGACAAGGACGACCTCTACGGCGCCGGCTCCTGGAGCGTCAGGAGAGGATCGAGCGGTCCCTGGCGAAGCGGCACCTCGAAGAGGACTGCCTGGTGCTCCATGACCTGACTTCCGTGTGGATGGAGGGCAGAGCGTGCCCCTTGGCCAGGCGAGGTCATTCCCGGGATGGCAAGAAGGGCAAGCTGCAGTCGGCCTTCTGTGTGATCGGGACGGGTGTCGGTGCAGGTGTTCCCCGGCAACACCCGGCGACGCTGTCCTCGCAGATCACCACGCTGCAGGAGCGGTTCTCCCTTGCGAAGGTGGTGCTGGTGGGGGATCGGGGGACTGAGGCCCGCGAGGAGGTGAAACCTGCGGGTCTGGATCAGCGCCTTGAGGGGACTGGCCATCCATTCACTGGTGGAGGCCGGCGATGTCGAGATGTCGCTCTTCGACGAGAGAGACTTGGTGGAGATCACCAGCGATGCGTATCCCGGCGAACACCTCTGCCGCAACCCATTGCTGGCCGAGGACCGGGCCCGCGGGACCTGCTCGAGGCCACCGAGGCTCGCACCGATCGCAGCAGCGACACGGCGCGACAAGCGCCGGGAAGATCGGGGAGAGGGTCGGCAAGGTCATCGGCAGGTACAAGATGGCGAAGCACTTCACGTGGTCCATCGACGATGACGGTGTCTTCACCTGTGGGCGCGATGAGGCTGCCATCGCTGCCGAGGCCAGGCTCGACGGTCCCGGCACGGTGTGCGCGCCTGCAAGCGGCTGAGCTCCGTGGAACGGGCCTTCCGCAGCCTCAAGACCGTGGACCTGAAGGTGCGTCCCGTCTACCACCGCACCGAGCCCCGGGCCACGTCTTCCTGTGCATGCTCGCCTGTTACATCGAATGGCACATGCGCCAGAGACTGAAGCCCTTGCTGTTCGACGACGAGGATGCCGAAGGCGACCGTCCGTCGTGGCGCCGCCAGAGGTCTCGGCGAGCGCCCGGGCCAAGGCGGCAACCAAGAGGACGCCCGGGGATGGCACAGCTTCTCCACCCTCATCGGCGATCTCGCGACCATCACCCGCAACACCGTGGCGCCCCGCCTTGCGGGCGCCAAACCCTTCCAAGTTACCACACGGCCCACGCCGCTACAGAAAAAGGCCTTGGACTATCTAGGCGTGCGCCTGTAGCGTTCTCGGTAGCGACACACTCGATTCTCTCAAACGTCAATACGTTCATAACGAGTAACTGCTCACCCCCTGGTTCCGGCTTGATGTCGGGGTAGAGTAACGAACGGGTTTTCGTGGAGATTTGACACTGCAGGCCGATTCGCTTAGTGGTGGTCATCGAGAACGACGAGGACCGCCAGTGGGCTACTTTGGATCGAAGGCGACGAGCGGGCTGTGCCAGCTGCTTCCGGGGCTCCAGCCCCCGCATGATCTGTATGTGGAAACGCATCTCGGAGGCGGCGCGCTGATGAAGCGCAAGGCCGGGCGGCGGAGTACCGGAAGATGCCGCCGGGCGAGCGCCAGGCGATGCTCGCGGCGACCGTCGAGGCCGGGTGATGGCGATGGTCAACGCGGCGCGCGAGGAGTTCGAAGCGGCCAAGACCGCGGCGCTGCCGGCAAGGTGGCGGAAGAGGCCGTCATCCGCGTCTTCGTCATCCTGCTCGACATCCTCATCGTCGTCCTTCTGGAGAAGACCACGCACGAGCCGGAACTCCGGTCTGCCGCCGTCACAGACGGACAAGAGCGTGCCGGGAGCAACGGCCCGAAGCCGAACCGGCAGATGGGCGACAACCTGCGCAAGACCATCGTCGAGGAAACGGTCGCGGCCTGCGACGCCTGCGGCGCTGACATCGACGGCCCCGTCGATCGGAAGCGCCGCACGACATCGTGTTCGAGGTCGTCGATCGCCGCGCCGAAATCAAGGAATGCCCGAAGTGCAAGGCCCGGACCAAGGGCCGGTTCCCCGACAACATCCCGTGCAGTACGGCATCGGCATCCAGGCCCTCGTCATCAACCTGCTGGTCGCCCAGATGCTGTCCCTGCGCCGTGCCGTCGCGTTCGTGCAGGCGATCTCCGGCATCGAGCTCTCCGAGGCAACCTGCCTCAGCTATGCTTTCACGATGCGTCATGGGAGGAGGCCGCCGTGGCGCACCTCCTGCAACGCCCGATGTCGACGATTTCGGATCAACAGTAAGTGGCTCCATGTCGTGGGACCCTGACGTGCAAGTTCCCGCACCGCAAGCGCGGCCGGGAGGCAAGAGATCGGCATCATCCCGTGCTACAAGGGCGTCCTGAGCCACGACTGCTGGGCCTCGTACATGGGCCAGTGTAGCCACCAGCTGTGCGGCAGCCACCTGCTGCGCGAACTGACCTTTGTCGTCGAGGCTACCGCGCGACTGATGAAGAGCCTGCTCCGCGAGGTCTGCCACAAGGTCAACAAGAGCGCATCCAAAACCCTGAACGACGCCGGGCGCAAGCGCTACCGCACCATCAGGGCGCCAGGGAACTGCCCGATATCCCGACGAAAGGAAAACGTGGACGCAAACGCGCACAACCTGCACGAACGTCTCGTGAAACACGAAAACCTGCGCTTCACAGACGACCATCGCGGTAGGGAACCGGGTTACCCCCCGCACAGAACCGGACGTGCGCTGTTCGCTCCTCCCTCAGGTCCTGACAAGGCGCTGGTTTGGCCACGGGTGGCGGATGCTGGCTCAGTGGGCAGCGGTGAGGGTGTCTACGTCCCCGGTGAAGTCCTTTTGGGAGCGTCGCCGAAGGGCACGCAGCTGTTTGCATTGGTGTATGAACTTCTGCAGGCTGCTTCCTGGAACGGCGTAGTAGCAGCCGTTGATAACTCACCACTTGGCCGTTTCGTGCCGGTTATCGTGCCACCGCCTGCGCAAGGCCTCCTTGATCCGCCGCAGGGTGCCCGTTTGCGAGATGGTTTGCGACCGACCCTGAACCTGCCTTTCCTCGTCTGTTCGCAGAAGTGCGTCATGCCGAGGAAGTCGAACGTCTTGCCCTGCTTCCGGCGGTTTGCTCTGGCAAACCGACCGAACTCGATGATTTTCCGGGTGCAGTTCAAGTGGGCCAGTCTCTCCCCAAGGTCTCGGAGAAAGCGCCGCGCGTCGCCCAGACGCTGAAAGCCGCACACGAAGTCATCCGCATAATGATCGTGTCGCCTCCAGCCATCCGCTTGCGCCAGTGGTTCTGGAACCAGTCATCGAGCACGTAGTGCAGGTAGACGTTCGCAAGGCATGGCGCCGCCCCTTGCGGTGTTCCCTTGCCCGTATCAGTCGGTCCCTTCCATGACGCCGGCGTTCAGCCACTTGATGATCAGACCCCCCGATCCGTTTCCCGAGCATCGCGACCAGATGGTCGCGGTTGTCGAAGAACCCCCGGATGTCGGCGTCAACGATCCAGTTGACCTTCCGCCGTTCCACTCCGACCGCGACGGCATCGAGCGCATGATGCGCCCTGGCCGGAAGCCGTAACTAAACCCGAGGAACTCCGTCTCGCGGCACCAGAATCACACCGCCCGCTGAAGAATCTTGTCCGAGGCAAGCGGTCGTTGCCCTCCATCCTCCTTGGGTATGTAAACCCGCCGAGATGGAGGCGCCCGGTACGCACCCCTGTGCACACGGGCGTGCAGGCAGTTCCACACCCTCCGCATACGCTTGCCACACAACGCCGTCCACGCCCGCCGCCGCGTCCTTCCTCAAGGAATGGAACGCATCGTGCAGAGTGTCGACCGTCACGTGGTGGAGTAGCGCCACAAGACGCTCTTCCGGGTTCCTCTTCGCTACCTGCGTTCAGCCGCCTGTGACCCCCGCTTCTGCGCGCGGCGCGGGCCAACCGCATTGCCCTTCCCTCCAGCAACTCCGCAGGCTCCGAAGAACCCTTGTTCGCCGCCTTCAACGGTACTATGGCCGAATCTGACTTCTCGTTCATCATCGGTTTACGGATTAGTTCCTTTCCTCTGCGGCCCCTCCACGACAGAGGGGCAAGACCTCCCAGGTCCCTGCTTCGGCCATGGTTCTCGGACCCCGCGGAGCCCCCGTTCGCCTCACCAACGCGGCTCGTTGCCTTCGGCCACGACCTCGGCACTCCGGTTTCAAAGCATCTCGTGGCTCAATAGCCTGCCGCTCCCCAACGCTTCGCCTGGCGCCTCACGACGCATGGTTCACGGAGAAAGTGGTGGTTAGCCTCTCTTCCTACCGGGACTTGCACCCGGCCACATTCCACCAGTTTGCCTGGCGCACCCGATGTCAGCTTCACCAACAATGCCGGAGAACAGAAGATCAGGATGGCAAAGGTCAAGGTGTCCGGATGCTTCCGCTCCACGCAAAAGCATGGTGCCGGGGCTCAAGCTACCTCACCTCCATGGCCGCACTCGGCTACAATCATCACGTCGCAACCCAGATCGCCCTCGACGGAAAAGCCGCAGACATCATCAACGAGCACTATGGCCAATCAGAACCCAACAAGGGGTGAGTAGATACCATAACGATACGTCTGATCGACGCTGGAACTTCGGACTAGCGTGGGATCGCCGTGTGCTGCCCCTGTTCGAGCCGCTTCGGGACGCGATCCTCGCGCACCGGAACGAGGCGGGTCTGCGCCATGCCGATGCATCCGGGCCCCGAGGGAGATCCGGAAGTCGCGCTTGGCTCCGGACATCGGTCAGCCGTGACGCGGCCCTCTCCCTCGCGCAGCGCCGAGGTCGCGGCGAAGCTGTTCGCGGACGCCCCCATGTATCCGGTCTGCGACCGCTACGGCGCCTGCAAGAAGCTGGCGCGCCTGCGGTCCTTCATCATCCTGTGCTGTTGCCGGGCGCATTGTCGACGCGACTTTCCGGACTGCGCCGGCCGCAGCTGGAGGGGTGGGCGGACAAATGGATCGATCGCGGAGATCTGCCGCCTGAACACGGCTCGACTGCCTTGCTTCCGGCGGCCGGGCGGCGGCAGGCCGCGCAGGCGGCGCCGGAGACTGCGGTCGCTGTTTGCGGAAGCGCCGAGGCTTCCGAAAGCGGCGCCGGAAGGCAGGCCGCTGCGCTCAACCATCGCGTGTTTGTCGACCATGGACAACAATTTCGGGGAAGGGCTGTCAGGGGCCCGGGCGGAAGCCCGGCTTCGGTTCCGACAGCATGAACGGCTGTCATGTACACGGCACGGTCGCGAGGAGCGGCCTCGACGTTCTGCGCTGGCGCCTGCGCGGAGAACGGCGGCCCGGCGATCTGTCGCCCTGGTTGCCGTGAGCCCGGAGAGGCGGCGGAGATTCGCAGCGCCGCCGTGAGGTCGAGGGCGCGACTTCATGGTCGCGCAGTGCTGCGACGATCACGGAGCGGACCCCATCGCCCGCGCCTTCTGCCGCCGCCAGCCCCCGAAGCTGATCACGTCAGACACCGAGCCGCCGCCCCGAAGACCCTCGACGAGCTCCGCCCGCTGACACGACCTCGGATACACGCGCCTGGTCGGCGCGCAGATGCGCTACGCGGTCCATGACCGGAACGGCGAGCCGCTGCTTCTCGACCGCCGCATGGACCGCGCGCTGCAACACCACGCCCGTGCCCTGCGAGATCTTGGTCGAGGTCCCGCGCCGCGGCGTCTGCCGGATCCGCGTCGAAACAACCAGCGGCCGCCACGACCGACATGACAGAAGCCGAAGAAGGACATCTGGCCCGCTCCGCAAGAACTGGAAGCGGACCCTCAGACCCCTGCAACCGGCACGGGATGGCGCTCAGCTCCTCCTCCGCAGCGCCGGGACAAAACCGCAACCAATGCGGAAAGCACAGCATGGCGCCAGTGCCCCTCACCGCGCATCCTGGCGCACGAAACCGCTCCGGGTGACGCTGGAACTCCCTGACAAAAGCCCGTCAAACGGACGAAAACAACAACACCTCACCGCACGAACGAACGCTTACCCTGACAGGATCAGACCCTATCTTTCCCAACCCGCTTGCGACCATGCATCTTGAACACCACAGTACCGGGTGGTTCGCAGCCTCGGCCTACGCGGCGGTTCAGGAGGATCTGCCCATCTCTTGAGCGGAAGCACTTCGGCGACGGTCTCTTCCGACCCACCTCCCACCTTCCTGGCACATGGCTGCCTATACGGCGCGGCCGCTTCCCGTTCTTGCCGCGCCGGCAGCGCCTACGGCGGAATCCCTCGTCTCCCAGTCAACCCCCTTGGCATGCAGCGTCGCGCGCGGGGCATCCACGGATCCCGGCCTTGCCTGTTCCATCAGATCTTCGAACTGCGCTCGTTCACGCTCGAATTCCCGAAACGCGGCAAACTGCCCAGCGCGGTACTGTTCCGGCCAGACCACCTCCTCGACGCCGTAATAGGCCGCAGCCTGCATCGTGAAATACGGGTTGTAAAGGTGGGTACGAGCCAGCGCCACAAGATCGGCTCGCCCGGCAGCGATTATGGTGTTTACCTGGTCCCAAGTGAAGATATTACCGGCGACCACTGTGGGAATACCGGCTTCTATACGGATGCGTTCGGAGAACGGCGTCTGGAACATACGTCCGTAGATGGGCCTTTCCGCGGGATCAGTCTGCCCGGTGGACACATTGATCAGGTCACAGCCATGTACGGCGAAAACGCGAGCGAACGCAACCGCGTCCTCGCCCGTGGTGCCCCCTTCCATCCAGTCGGTGGCCGATATCCGGACCGACATCGGGCGCTCGTCTGGCCATACTGCCCTGCAGGCGTCAAAGACCTCAAGCGGATAACGCAGGCGGTTTTCGACGCTGCCACCATAGTCGTCGGTCCGGCGATTGGTCCAAGGCGACAGGAAGGAAGCAAGCAGGTAACCGTGCGCACAATGCAATTCCAGCTGATCAAATCCGGCAGCAGCAGCCCGTTCTGCTGCGGCAACGAAATCCACCTTCACCGCATCCATGTCGGTCCGCGACATCTCCCGCGGCACCCGTGAGACTTCGAGATAGGGAACGGGCGATGCAGAAATGAGCTCCCAGCCGCCTTCGTCAAGCGGCTGGTCGATGCCGTCCCAAGCGACTTTCGTCGCGCCCTTGCGGCCGGCATGGCCAATTTGAATCGCCAGCCTCGCATCGGTCTGCGTATGCACGAAGGCAGCAATCCGCTCCCAGCCGGCAGCCTGCACATCATTCCAGATGCCGGCGCAGCCGGGGGTGATGCGCCCGTCGGCGCTCACGCACGCCATCTCGGTAAAGATCAAGCCCGCACCGCCCATGGCCCGGCTCGCGAGGTGAACGTAGTGCCAGTCGTCCGGCAAACCGTCGACCGCGCTGTACTGGCACATGGGAGAGACAGCGACACGGTTGGCAAGGCGCATGTCGCGAAGCTGTAGCGGCGTGAACATCGGCGGCATCGGCCTTGCCCTGCCGCCGTGACGTTCGGCAGCATCTTTCGAGAACCACCGGTCGACCTCGTTAACAAAACCACCGTCGCGCAGGCGGAGATTGTCGTACGTAATCGCCTTTGAGCGCGACAGCAAACTGAAGGTGAACTGGATCGGGTTCATGTCCCGATAACGCTCGACATGCTCGAACCATGACAGCGACACGTCCGCCGCATGCTGGAGACGCTCGACCTCGCCACGACGGGTGGCGCTGTAGTTGGCGAGAATATCGGCGACTGAGCCGGATTCCTGGAAGCACTCAAACAGCGCTATTGCGTCTTCCATCGCCAGTTTCGTACCCGAGCCAATGGAGAAATGCGCGGTATGCGCGGCGTCTCCGATCAGCACAAGATTGTCGCGAACCCAGTTCTCACACCGGATCATCGGGAAGTTGCGCCAGATCGAGCGGTTGGCGATAACCTCGTAGCCGTCAAGGAAATCCTTGTAGAGTCGGGCGACATACGCAACCGTATTCGCTTCGGTGGCATCCGCGAGTCCCGCCTTTCGCCAAGTGTCCTCGGTGGTCTCGACAATCCATGTACTCATCTCATCGTTGTACTGGTAGGCGTGCAGGTTCCAGATCCCGGCATCGTTTTCGCGAAAATCGAACGTGAACGCGTCCAGCGGACAGGTCGTGCCGAGCCATACGAACTTGTTCGGCCGCCAGTCGAAACTCGGCCTGAAATGACCAGCGTAACGGTCGCGAATCCAAGAGTTGATTCCGTTGGCGGCAATTATCAGATCTGCATCCCCCGAGACTTGGTCCAGCGAGGTGATCTCGCGTTCGAACTCGAACTCTACCCCGACCTCGCGGCAACGGTCCTGAAGCAGGAGAAGCATGTCTTTGCGCGACATGCCACAGAAGCCATGTCCGCCCGAATCGATTCTCTCCCCCTTGAAGTAGGTGTGAATGCTGTCCCAATGAGCGAACGACCGATGGATGCGGTCATACGAGACGGGATCGTACCCGCGAAAATGTCCGAGGGTCTCGGCCGAGAACACGATTCCGAACCCGAACGTGTCGTCGGGCCGGTTCTGCTCGTAGATCCTGATCCGATGCCTAGGATCCGCCTTCTTCATCAGCAGGGCGAAATAGAGACCTGCCGGACCGCCACCGATGACCTCGATCTTCATCTTGCCCTCCGCATGCCGGGGCGCAGACACGAAAACGCCCCAAGAATATTATTTTAGATCTAAAACAATTCCGTTCAAGACGGTGCCTCTGCTTCCGGGCCGGAACATCCGCAGGCACATGTTTTCGGGAAAGCTGCGATCCTGCCTGTCAGGATCGCTCCGGCCGCCGGGATGCGCTCTACAGGAAGAGTCTACTTGCCCTTGGTGTCGAGGCCGAACAAGCGCGCCGCGTTGTATCCGAGGACATTTCGCTTCACCTGTTCGTCCAGAAAGGGCAGATCCGTGATCACCGTGGGGAGATCAAAGTCCCAGTACAGGCAGTCCGAAGCGTAGAGAAGTCGGGTCGACGCATCGATGGCTTCGAACGTGGCCTCGAGGAGCTTCATGTTGGTGCGCTCCATGGGCTGGCAGGTGAAATACATCTCGCGGATGTATTCGCTCGGCAGCCGTTTCAGATTCGGGGCCTCGGACGAGCGCATCAGGTACTCGCTGTCAAGGCGTTGTTGCATGAACGGGACCCAAGCAAGCCCCGATTCTATCCAGACCACCGGCAGGTTCGGGCAGGCCGTTGATAACCCGGTTCGTGAGATGAACGATGTTGCACAGCTCGAAACTCATCGCATGTATCGAAATGAAACGGTTGAGTTGTCCGACATAGCCTTCATGCTGCCAATTGGGACCGTGTAGCGCCCTAGGGTTATTGAGACGCTTGTGAAGCTTATGTGGCGGCTGGGATTTTGTCCATTGCGTCGCGTCTGAACTGGTTTGGCGAGCGGTGTCCATGCCGCTGTATCAGCCATTGTTCGTTGTAGTCGTCCTTCAACTTCTGAAGGGCCGCTTGCAGCTCCTCAATGGATTCGAATGTCCTGACCCGGAGCAGGTTCTCCTTCAGTATGCGGATGAAGCGCTCGGCACAACCGTTGCCTTCAGGGGCTCGGACAAAGGATGGTGAGGATTTCGCGCCCGACTAGTAGTCTAACATTATTGTTTTGATGGATATAGTGACTTCAGTTTCGTCCGGGCATCCTTCGTCGTGAAACGCCAGTCGACAGTGACATCGGCCGCATTGCGCCGTTCCACCCACGCCGCCGTCTCCCGCAGCATGGTGTCGCGGTCGGGAATGCGTCGCCGAAGGCACTGCCGCGACAGCGCACCGATCTCGGCCATGTTGAGCCAGCTTCCGTGCTTCGGCGTGTAGCGAAACTCGAACCGTTTTCGCACCCGCCTCCTCGGGCTCGAAGGCTTCATACAGCGACTGTGCGTGTTCAGATTGTCCAGCACGATCTTCCTGTCGGGGAAATGGTCGTCGGCAAGCTCCCAGATGAAGTGCGCCCAGTCCCGCGGCGGTCGGTGACTTTCACCGTGCGCCAGTTTTCGTTGGGCGCAAAGGCCATGAAGAGGTTGGCCGTGCCGTTGCGCTCATATTCATAGTCGACCACCTCCGGCTGACCGGGGGATGCGGGTTTCCTGCTGCCGGCTGGTCTCAGCACCTCGTCCCTGGCAAAGTCCCGCTGACAAATGTCAAGCACATCCTCCATCGCCGCCACGAACTGTGCGCTCCGGTGCGGTGGAATGCACCAGTTCAGCCACGGCTTGATCTCTTTTTTTTAGCGTCTTCCTGACCGTCTCTTCCGAAATGCGCTCGACGATCTCCACCAGACGGCCGGCGAGCAGCGTCCACAGCCCTCGGGCGGGGACGAACAGGGCGACCAGCTTCGCCTCCATCGCCCCGTCCAGCCGTTTTGGCCGGCGGTTCACCTGCTCCTTGCGGCTGAGGGCGGCGTCCAGCCCCTCCAGGACGCAGCGCTTGCGCAAGCGCTCGACCGTCGCCGTGCCCAGCCCTATGTCGGCATCGACAAGCGCCCCCTCAGCATCAGGATTTGTGCCCGGCGCCAGGCAGCCCCGGTGCCGTCGACAATCGCCTTCAGATCCCGGCGCTCCTGCGCTGAAAGGGTCACCCGGTAGAGCTTCCTGCCCCGAAAGTTGGCCATATGCGCCGCTCCTGTCATTGCGCCGAAGACCTGCGGGCATGCCCGTTGTCCGGACCTGCGCATGGGGCTGCCTGCCTGTTCGGCATCTGCCCGTGTGGATATCGGCACTGTCCAGATTCCAACGAACGCCGACACGAAAATACTACCCACAAAAAACCATCAATACAATGCCGGTGGACTACTAGGCACTCTCGTTCTGGAAGTCGTGGCTGATATACTGCGAGCCGTTATCATGGCGGATCGTCAGGCTGGCGGCTACGTCTTTTCCGACGGCTCCGAGGCATTCACGCACCCCCTGGCGGATCGGTTGAAGCGCCTCGAAGCGGGTCCCCCGCCTGGCGGCATGGATGCCCGCACACCTCGCCGAGCAATGATCTGCTGCGACGAAGACCGCCACCTGCTGACCGGTGCTCGGGAGTGTCGCGGTCATCCCTACATTTCGTCGATGTTGTCCGGGATGATGGTCCCGTCATGCGCGCGCGGTCCATGGGCCACCCCGTGGCAGGCCCTGGCGCATAGGCCACGCATCAGCCGCAGAACCCGCGCCTTCGAAGTGCGAATGTCCTTGTAACGCAGACATGCCCGGACCTTGCGGTAGACCTCGCCGTAGAACGGGCTGTCGGTGATCGCTTGCTTGATCTCCTCAACCAGTTCCGCGTCGGACATCGGTCCCTGTGGCCCAAGGCCATGGCGCACCGGAGGCGGCGCCGGTTGCAAATCACGGTAAACGCTGGCCCGGCTCAAGCCCCGGACCCGGCACACCCGAGAGATACCGTAGCTCTTGCCCGTGGAGACCGAGATGGGACGGTGCTCATCGCTTCGACCTCCGGCGCCCAAAAGGGTGGCCCGCCTCCATCTTCGCGATCTTCTCATGGAGAAGCTCGTTATCCATCGTGACCTCGACCACCTTGGCGCGCAGCCTGTCGATCTCCTCGTCCCGGGCATCGCGCGGGCGCTACTTCAGATTGCTGACACCACCTTCCAGAAACGCATCCCGCCAGTTGCTCATATCCGCAGCCGTCGCCTCAAGCGATCGCGCGACCAACTCGACATCCGCGCCGCGAAGAACACGCAGCACCGCTTCCTGCTTTCGCGCAGCCGTCAGTCTGCGCCGCCGCGCAGGATCCGGATCTGCTGCCATATGTGATGACTCCACAGTTCCCGCTCCTGCGCACTCAACTTTCTTCTGTTTCATCACCCCACTTCCAGTCTGAAGTGGGGATATTAATAGTTTATGATTCAAACTCTTACTGATGCGGGGGTCACGGATATGGCGTTCAAGCTGGTATTGCAGGTGCGCGGGTTGAGCGACGAGGCGTTTCGGGAGGCCTTCGGCACAGAGGAGTAGTGCCGCGCGGCGCTGGCCCTGTCGAACTGGCCTGACGCCGCCGGCGACCCGTGCCGCTGGTGGCCAGCGCGGTTGCATTCCTCGGACTCGGAAAGTGGGGCCCGCGACGGGAAGAGACCGGATGAGCGGAGCTAGAGCGGACCTTCCGCCCGTTAGAGGAACAGCCGGACCTGACGGGCCCCCAGGCTGCGCGATGCGCTCGCCACCGAGGGCCTTCTGTTCAAAGCATCCGCCCGGTCTACGGCTTCCTCAGGTGCCACGGCCTCCAGCGCCGCAAGCGCTTCGCCCGCCTCCGGGGCACGCCCTGCGGCTGACCGTGCCGGAAAAAGCGCTTGGCGCTGGTTTGCAATTGTCTGCTATAGTTGCAGCCAGACTGGCGGCTGACTGCTTATGCGTGGAGGCGAGGCGATGAAAGGCGGCAACGAATACCGGTTTGTCATCGACGCCTATAGTCCCGAGACACTCCCGATGGTGCGCTTGGCGGAATATATGGCCAATCTCGCACGGCTTCTTGGCCGGGCCGAACAGGTGCATTTCGTGCGTATCGAGGGCGGCAGCGCGGTGCTGGTGCAGCGCGTCGAACACGAGGCCGAGCCGGAAGTCTGGGGCCGGATAGGTTCGCTCGCGGACGGCAGCGCTCCCGACGATGTGTTGAAGGCTTTTCGCGCGTTGAACCGATGTCTGGCCGATGACAGGGCGACGGGCAGCTTGCAAGACGGCGGCGGCGAAGTGGTCCGGTTTCCCGGCTGCGAGCAACGACCGATGCCTGCCTTCGACAACTTCAATCAGGCAGGCGTGCTCGACGGCCAGTTAATCCGGGTCGGCGGGCGGGACGATACCGTGCCCGTGCATTTTCAGGACGGCGGGACGATCCATATTTGCAACGCCAATCGTGACATGGCCAAGCGCCTTGGACCGTATCTTTACGGTCCGACCCTGCGCGTTCAGGGAGAGGGGCGGTGGGAGCGCGATGGCGACGGCCAGTGGTGGATGAGGCGCTTCACTATAAAAGAATTCAAGCTGCTCGACGACGCGCCTCTCGGTGAAGTCGTCGAACGGCTGCGCGGAGTGGAAGGTAACGGCTGGAAAGTTGTCGAAGACTCCTGGACGGAACTTCGAAGATTGCGCGGACAGGATGGAGGGCGTTAATGGCGGTCTTCGACGCCACGGCGCTTTTGCTGTTTCTCGAACCCAATGCCAAACCCCCGCTCGATCCCGAAGCAGGAACCCCCATTGCCGATGTGGGCGCACGTGTCGAATTTCTGGTGAAAGCTCTGGAAGAGCGGCACGAGGCCATTGTGATACCGACGCCCGCGCTTAGTGAGGTCCTAGTAGTCCACCGGCATTGTATTGATGGTTTTTTTGTGGGTAGTATTTTCGTGTCGGCGTTCGTTGGAATCTGGACAGTGCCGATATCCACACGGGCAGATGCCGAACAGGCAGGCAGCCGCAGCCCCATGCGCAGGTCCGGACAACGGGCATGCCCGCAGGTCTTCGGCGCAATGACAGGAGCAGCGCATATGGCCAACTTTCGGGGCAGGAAGCTCTACCGGGTGACCCTTTCAGCGCAGGAGCGCCGGGATCTGAAGGCGATTGTCGACAGCACCGGGGCTGCCTGGCGCCGGGCACAAATCCTGACGCTGAGGGGGCGCTTGTCGATGCCGACATAGGGCTGGGCACGGCGACGGTCGAGCGCTTGCGCAAGCGCTGCGTCCTGGAGGGGCTGGACGCCGCCCTCAGCCGCAAGGAGCAGGTGAACCGCCGGCCAAAACGGCTGGACGGGGCGATGGAGGCGAAGCTGGTCGCCCTGTTCGTCCCCGCCCGAGGGCTGTGGACGCTGCTCGCCGGCCGTCTGGTGGAGATCGTCGAGCGCATTTCGGAAGAAACGGTCAGGAAGACGCTAAAAAAAAGAGATCAAGCCGTGGCTGAACTGGTGCATTCCACCGCACCGGAGCGCACAGTTCGTGGCGGCGATGGAGGATGTGCTTGACATTTATCAGCGGGACTTTGCCAGAGACGAGGTGCTGAGACCAGCCGGCAGCAGGAAACCCGCATCCCCCGGTCAGCCGGAGGTGGTCGACTATGAATATGAGCGCAACGGTACGGCCAACCTCTTCATGGCCTTTGCGCCCAACGAGAACTGGCGCACGGTGAAAGTCACCGACCGCCGCGGGACTGGGCGCACTTCATCCAGGAGCTTGCCGACGACCATTTCCCCGACAGGAAGATCGTGCTGGTCATGGATAATCTGAACACGCACAATCCCTCATCGCTGTATGAAGCCTTCGAGCCCGAGGAGGCGGGTACGAAAGCGGTTCGAGTTTCGCTACACGCCGAAGCACGGAAGCTGGCTCAACATGGCCGAGATCGGTGCGCTGTCGCGGCAGTGCCTTCGGCGACGCATTCCCGACCGCGACACCATGCTGCGGGAGACGGCGGCGTGGGTGGAACGGCGCAATGCGGCCGATGTCACTGTCGACTGGCGTTTCACGACGAAGGATGCCCGAACGAAACTGAAGTCACTATATACATCAATACAATAATGTTAGACTACTAGTGCACGCCGGCGATGCGGGACCGGCGTATCTGAAGCTCTTGAACGGTAGCCGTTGTTTCCGTATCGAATCGTTCGACGAGCGGGCCGCAATCGAACTTGCGGCGATGACCCACGATGCCATTGCCGCAGGCGACCTGCGCGCGGGCTCCGTCATCCTTGCGTCCGGCACCGATGGGTTACACGAGGACGGCCCATGAGAACGATCCACCACTTGAGGGCGTTGGCAGTCGCGGCATTGTTCGCCGCATCGGCCGCCGTGGTGCCTGCCGAGGCGGCGCTGCTCCGTCTCACGCTCGTTCACGTCAACGGCTGTAACCAGATGGCCGGCATCAAGGGAGCGGGCGGCGCGGCGAAAATCGCCACCGTCGCGGCGGAAGAGCGCGCCAAGGACGCAGCCGAGGGCGGCCATGTCGTGCTCACCTTCGGCGGCGACATGATCTCGCCCTCCCTGCTCTCGGTCGTTCGGGCGTCCGCGCAGGGCTTCCGACTTGCGTGACAACTCCTCCACAGCACGACCAGCCCGCGGGGGTCGAGATGCCCGGGATGAATGCTCCAGAGATGCATGTCCGCATTCTCAATGCCGGAGGGCCGCCGGACAACACGAGCCTTATGGAACCGGCGGGTCGCCCTTCCCGCCACGGCCTCGCGGAATGCCTACCGCGACGATGCGGTCTTCGTGCTGACATAGTGTTAATACATTTCTGACCCCCGTTCCATAGTGAAGTGCAAAACATGGTGCGGTGTGACCAGGTGTTTTTAGACGCATGATGTTGCGGAGCGGCCAAGTAGCGGCGAGAATTCCTGTACAAGATGAAGGGAGCTTGTTCATGCCCAAAGGCTACCATCACCTACGAAGAGCGATGCCAGATTGAGGCGCTAAAGGAAAGCGGTCTTTCACAAAGTGCGATTGCTCGGCAGCTGGGCCGTGACCGATCGACAATTTTTCCGGAGATCAAGCGCAACACCGGGGGACGGGGTTACCGTCACAAGCAGGCACAAAGGATGGCAGAAACGCGCCGCAGGGCAGCCTCGTCTGCTTCTTGGCGGCTAACGCCTCGGGTTGAAGCTCAGGAAAAGCTGCGGGAGGGCCCCGAGCAGATCAGCGGCCGTTTTCGGCTGGAGGGCCGTGGGTCGGCAACGGATCCATGATCACATTCATGAAGATCGGAGAGGCGGGGGCGTCTTGTGGAAAAAGCTTCGGCGGCGCGGCAAGAAGCCGAACTGGAAGGGTGGATGCCATTCCGGCCGGGTCCTTGGCCGAGTGGACATTTCCGAGCGCCCTGCGGAGGCAAAGGAACGGAGGTAATGTTCGACCTTGAAGTGAAACCGCCCTGACCATCTGCGCCATGTTCCGAAGCCGCAACGTGCAGCAGGGTCCATGCCGCGCGACGACGAAATAGTGGCTTGAAGCCGACAAAGGCGTTGCATAAGCTCGATGTTGAAGGAACTGAAGCTGTTCCTAGTAGTCTGACATTATTGGATTGAGAGATATAGTGACTTCAGTTTCGTCCGGGCATCCTTCGTCGTGAAACGCCAGTCGACAGTGACATCGGCCGCATTGCGGCGCTCGACCCACGCCACGGTCTCCCGCAGCATGGTGTCGCGGTCGGGAATGCGTCGCCGAAGGCATTGCCGCGACAGCGCGCCGCTCTCGATCTCGGCCATGTTGAGCCAGCTTCCATGCTTCGGCGTATAGCGAAACTCGAACCGCTTTCGTACCCGCCTCGCCTCTTCGGGCTCGAAGGCTTCATACAGTGACTGTGCGTGTTCAGATTGTCCAGCACGATCTTCCTGTCGGGGAAATGGTCGTCGGCAAGCTCCCGGATGAAGTGCGCCCAGTCCCGCGGCGGTCGGTGACTTTCACCGTGCGCCAGTTCTCGTTGGGCGCAAAGGCCATGAAGAGGTTGGCCGTACCGTTGCGCTCATATTCATAGTCGACCACCTCCGGCTGACCGGGGGATGCGGGTTTCCTGCTGCCGGCTGGTCTCAGCACCTCGTCCCTGGCAAAGTCCCGCTGATAAATGTCAAGCACATCCTCCATCGCCGCCACGAACTGTGCGCTCCGGTGCGGTGGAATGCACCAGTACTGCTTCAGCCACGGATTGATCTCCTTTTTTTTAGCGTCTTCCTGACCGTCTCTTCCGAAATGCGCTCGACGATCTCCATCTCCACCAGACGGCCGGCGAGCAGCTTCAGCGGGCACAGCCCTCGGGCGGGGACGAGACCAGCTTCGCCTCCATCGCCCCGTCCAGCCGTTTTGGCCGGCGGTTCACCTGCTCCTTGCGGCTGAGGGCGGCGTCCAGCCCCTCCAGGACGCAGCGCAAGCGCTCAATCGTCGCCGTGCCGATGCCCAGCGCAATGTCGGCATCGACAAGCGCCCCCTCAGCATCAGGACCTGTGCCAGGCGGCCCCGGTGCCGTCGACGATCGCCTTCAAATCCTGGCGCTCCTGCGTTGAAAGGGTCACGCGGTAGAGCTTCCTGCCCCGAGAGTTGGCCATATGCGCCGCTCCTGTCATTGCGCCGAAGACCTGCGGGCATGCCCGTTGTCCGGACCTGCACATGGGGCTGCGGCTGCCTGCCTGTTCGGCATCTGCCCGTGTGGATATCGGCACTGTCCAGATTCCAACGAACGCCGACACAGAAATACTACCCACAAAAAACCATCAATACAATGCCGGTGGACTACTAGGCGGAATCGAGAGGGGCAGAGGGGGGAAATTTGCGCAACATCCGGCCCTCATCGCAGTGAGGACGTAGCCCGAACGGAAATGAGGGCCGGATGTTGCACTTCAGACTGGAAGTGGGGTTGTAATTCATGTATTATTTCAGGCAGTCATTCGTCATGTGATTCAAACCGAATGACTTCGCGATGTCGCGCACCACTTCGCCGGGTATGCACTCGACCACCTCGGCCCACGACTGGCGTTCGAAGTGATGGACATTGACATCCACGACTAGCCAGTCATCAAGGCCGCGCTCGCGCACGGTACGCCTTCCCGCGCCAGCGTCTCGCGGGTATCGGAATCCTTGCGGAGTTGGGTCAGCTCACGCGCCAGCTGCCAGTCGCCTTCCATCGACTCTCCTCCGCGGATCGTCCCCGCGCGGACTACTAATGCACCATCAACAGTGGAACCTGGGCATTCTGGAGGACATGGCGAGTAACTCCGCCGAGAATGAGTTCGCGCAGCCGGCTGTGTGAATAGGCTCCCGTGACGAGCAGATCGGCTTCGAGACCGGAAGCCTCCTCGAGCAGGACTTCCCCGACAGCACGGTGATCAGGCTCTATCTCGACGACCTCGGTCGAGACATCATGCCAAGACAAGTATTTCGCGATGTCCTGCGGCGCAGGTCCCTGCTTGGCGCCGGTCTTCACCGCAACCACCGTCACGGACCGGCTCGACACGAGAAACGGCAGCGCGGCCGCCACCGCGCGCGCCGCACTTGCGCTTCTGTTCCAGCCGATGACCACATTCTCCCCGACGGACTGCGGCACGGCAGGGGGGGCGATCAGCACCGGGCGCCCCGTTCGGAAAAGCGCCGCCTCCGCGGACATCTCGCCGACTGTCGCCTGATCCGGATTCGCAGGCCCGACCACGATGAGGTCGTAGGCGCCGCCGCGCGCCGCGACCACCTCCGACGCCGCTCCACTTGCAGTCTCCCACGACGCGGACGGCATTTCGGCCGGAAGAGCGGTTTCCCGGTTGTCGATCTTGCGGTCCGACAGCATTTCAACAAAACGCTGGCGCGCCAGCGTACACTGGCGCTCCCGTTCTTCCTCGAATTCCCGAGACATCTGTCCGTGGATGGCCTCGAACAGCCCCATTGCTCCGGCAGGAATCATGTCGCTGACATCACCCGAAACGAACAGGCAGTCAGCGTGGCCGCCGAACAGTTCGGCGAGAAGCAGCGCGGTACCGATAGCACTCTCGTCGTGGACGATATCCCCCAGCGGCACGAGCATGTACTTGATCGCCATGGCTCCCTCCCGATCGATCCGCTTTCGTCCAGACTATATCACGGCATCGCTGCCGCTCGCCACACTTTGTCGCGGGATTTCCTCGACATCGGCGCCGCGCCAGTCCGGGTGCGACCGGCGAGTTTGGTTTAAGATAACGACCATGTTACACAGCACCGCACACTGCTGTCATCACGAAAGCGGGAGGTTTCCCATGAAATATCTGAATCTTGCCCTCGGCGCGGCAGTCGGCGCGGCACTCGCTGCCTCCGCGTCGGCGCAGACCGTCGGCATAGGCTCCACCAAAGGCGGAGCGGTGTCGCAGATTACGGCGACAATCTCGAAGGCGGTCTCAGAACATTCCGGCGGATTGCAGATGCGCAAGCAAACCATGGGCGGGACGCAACAGTACATCCCGGTCATCAACGCGGGCGAACTCGAATTCGGAATCTCGAACATTGCCCAGTACCACATGGCGCGGACCGGCACCGGGCTGTCGAAGGGCACCAAGTACGAGAACCTGCGGCTCCTGACCACGATGATGAAATTCACGGTGAGCCCGGTCGTGCCAATCAAGTCGGGAATCACCAAGACATCCCAACTCAAGGGTACGCGGATGGCAACTGGCTTCAAGGGAGCTCCGCTGTTCGTCAACATTCACAATGGCGCGCTTGCAACAGCCGGACTTACAGAGGCTGATATCAAGTCGGTGCCCCAGGTCGGCCTCGTGCAGCACTGGCGCGCGTTCATCGCCGGAAAGATCGACTGGGTGATCGCAGCCGCAGGATCGGGTTTCGTCAAACAGATGCAGGCCAAGATCGACGGCGGCGTACGGCACATTTCCCTGCCCAACACGCCCGAATCGCTGAAGGCAATGCGTAGCTGGTTCCCCAAGACCGAATACAGCATCGTGAAGCCTTCCAAGGGGCTGACGGGGGTGCTCGAGCCGACTGTGTTCATCACCTATGACTACTTGTTGTGGTCCAACAACAAGGTGAGCGACGACATCGTCTACAAGGTCACAAAGGTCATGCACACCCAGGAGAAACAGCTCACGGAGGGAGGCCCGCTGTGGAAGAGTTACGAGGCCAACAAGCGCTTGTCGAAGCCGCAAGGCCATCCGTATCATCCCGGCGCGATCAAGTACTACAAGGAAGTTGGTCTCTGGCAGGGCGGCTAGGCCCGAATCACGCGGCTACCGGCCCGGCTGCCCGCGAACCGTGGGCGGCCGGAGCCCCCGCCTGCGCTGGATGGGTTGGCTGAACGCGGTTCCGCTGGCATTGCATGACCGACCGCCGGACCACAAGAACCGCGCCGTTGCGGGCCGACGCGTTCCGGCCGACGCGGCAGGGACGGAGAATCGGGACGTGACCGATACCAGCCAGAACGACGCTCCGGAAGAAAGGAGGGGGGCAGGCCTGCTAGCACAGCGCGAAGAAGCCCCGCTGATCGCCCGCATCTCTCTCGGTCTCGGAGCGATCGTCACAATCATCTCCGTCACCTGGGCCATCGACCTGTGGCTGGAACTCGGGTTCCAGTGGTTTGACGAGCAGGCAATGATGACGTGCCTGGGCCTCACGCTTGGAATAATCTTCCTGCGTTTCCCGGCGGATGGCTCGAAGCGTCGGCTAAGGCTGCCGTGGTATGACGCCGTACTCGCCGTACTCGGCGTCGCCACCTGTTTGTATGTCGTCTACATCTACGGTGATATCGAGGCGAATCCGTTCATGATGCGTGACACGGCGTTCGTATTCAGCGCCATTCTCCTCCCTCTCGTATGGGAAGCTCTGCGCCGGACTACGGGTTGGAGCCTGACGATCGTGTTCAGCGCCTTCATCCTCTACGCGTTTGTCGGCCACCTGATGCCGGGCATGCTTAAGGGTGTCGAGCAGAACAATATCCGCCTGATAGCAGAACTCGGCACGACAAATGTCGCCCTGCTCGGCCTGCCACTCCAGATCATCGTGCTGACGGTGGTTCTCTTCATATGGATGGGACAGCTGCTGCTCCATTCGGGGGCCTCCGAATGGTTCACCGATGTCGCCACCGCCCTGATGGGACACTCGCGCGGCGGATCGGCAAAGATTGCGGTCGTCGCTTCGGGCATGTTCGGTTCGATCTCCGGTTCGGCGGTGTCGAATGTAGCGTCGACCGGCGTCATCACCATCCCGCTGATGCGCCAGGCCGGCTATGACGCCAAGAGCGCCGGCGCCATCGAGGCGGTCGCATCAACCGGCGGACAGATCATGCCTCCGATCATGGGGGCGGCAGCGTTCCTGATGGCGGAACTGCTGGAACTCGAATACACCGAAATAATTCTGGCTGCCCTCCTGCCGTCGGTGCTCTACTATCTTGCAGTGTTCGTGCAGGCCGACTTGGAAGCCGCCAAGCAGGGCATCGCGCCAGTTCCGAAGGACCGCATCCCGCCCTTTTTGCGCATCGCCAAACAGGGCTGGTTCTTCCTGCTTCCGTATGTTGTCCTCATATACGTGCTGTTCTGGATGAACCTGCCACCGCAGCAGGCAGCGTTCTGGGCCGCAGTGTCGGTAATCGTCGTCAGCATTGTCTTTTCCTACAATAAGCACCGTATATCGCCGAAGCAGTTCTGGGACGCCATCGCCTCGTGCGGGCGGGCATCCGCGGACATCATCGTGATCGGCGCAATGGCCGGCATCATCATCGCAATTCTCGACCGCACCGGCCTCGGACAGGCGCTGACGCTTATCCTGGCCGCGGTCGGCGAAGGAAGTCTCTTCCTGTTGCTGGTACTCACGGCAGTGGTTTCGATTCTGCTCGGGATGGGAATGCCCACCTCGGCCATCTACCTGCTGCTTGCCACCATGATTGCGCCGTCACTGATCAAGCTCGGCATTCACCCGATCGCCGCCCACATGTTCGTCCTGTATTACGGGCTGATGTCAATGATCACCCCGCCCGTTGCAATAGCCGCCTTCGCGGCGGCGTCCCTGGCCGGTTCCAGACCCATGGAAACAGGCATGACGGCAGTACGTCTCGGCTGGATCGCCTACGTGATTCCGTTCGTTTTCGTGCTTTCCCCAGCGCTGATTGGACAGGGTTCCGCGACGGAGATCCTGTTGGCGGCGGTGACGGCCATAATCGGCGTCTGGATCGCCTCATGCGGCCTGATCGGCTATATGTTCGGACCGCTGAATCCGGTCGACCGCGTAATTTTCTTCGCCGCCGGCATATTGCTCCTGCTCCCTGCCGACGCAATTCCCTACGGGCTTGCCGTCAACGGATCCGGGCTTGTCCTCGGTGCGATCATCCTTGTCAAGGATTACAACACGCACAGGCGCAAGCCGGCGGCCTGACCGGAACTGACCGTCGCACGGCCGGATACACGATCGGATTTGCGGAGACGTGTACGCAGGATGCCCGTCTCAGGCGCCTCGACAGTTCAGCCCCCGGTCACCTGCCGAAAGCAAGGTGGTCCGGGGCCGACCCGGTGCCACGCGTACGTCGCCAAAGACCGAGGTAGACACGGAATAGCCGGAATCCTGCCTCTCGCAACGGCCGATACCCCGACGAAAAGAGGCGGTCCAAAGACCGCCCCCCAAGTCCCGCAGTTCTGTTCGTCTTAGCTGCCCAGCGGCTTGAACTGATACCGGTATGGCCACTTGTGCCCGGCCTCTTCCATGTACTTCATGTATTTCTCCATGATGGCCGGGCCGTCGATCTTGTAACCCTTAGCAATGTCATGCGCCCGCTCGTTGGGCCAGTCCTTGAGCGCCTCGGCCCACTTGGCCTGCTGCGCAACCGGAAGGGTCGATACCTTGGCGCCCGCCTTGCGAAGCTTGTCGAGCCCGATCGCCTCGCTCTTGTAGGCATCGAGCGTAGCTGCGGTCTCGTAGCCCTTTCCGGCATCGTCGATGATCTGGAGCACCTTCGCCGGCAGCCCCTTCCTGGTCTTGTGGTTCATGGTCAGGATGGTCTGGGCCATCGCGCCAAGATTGGTCACCTTGAAGTAGGGTGCCGGCTCGTGAAACTTGAAGCCGAAATAGACGCCCGGGAACATGATGAAGCCTTGGGCCACGCCAGTTGCAAGCGCATTGTAGGCTGTCGGCAGTGTGGTCGTCACTGGAATGGCCCCGTAGCGTTCGACCCATGGCAAGTTCGGTCCGGCCGCAATGATCTTCTTGCCCTTGAGTGCGCTCACGTCGGTCCATTCAAACTTGGTGCCGAGCCCGTAATTGTCGAAGCCGGTCATCGCGATGAGCTTCTGGTTGTATTTCTTGTCGAGCATGTCGTAGAGTTCAGGGTGTTCGTCCATCACCCGCTGCTTGACCTTGACCTGACGGCGGATGTCG
Source organism: Alphaproteobacteria bacterium (assembly GCA_964291215.2). Lineage (GTDB taxonomy): Bacteria > Pseudomonadota > Alphaproteobacteria > MPNO01 > UBA830 > JAJEBT01. The sequence continues at coordinate 1,217,118 of OZ219790.1, forward strand.
CCGGTCGTGAACGGGGTGAAGTAGTCGAAATTCATCGGTAGCATTTTGGCGCTCTCGAAACACACGCACCAGCCGCCGATGTCGAGAAGCCCCTTTTCCACGGCTTCCAGCGTTTCGTGCACCTTGGCGATCTTGCCGGCATAGGCGTGGATGATCCTTACCTTGTGCTCAGTCTCGCTCTCCACGCGTTTCTTGATCTCGTCGGCAAGGTAGTGCTCCATGTTGCGAACATAGGGCGTGGGTTTGCTGGGATGACCCGAACCCAGCCGCAAGACGATGGTCTTGGCCTCGGCAACGGCGGAAACGGCAAGCGATGCCGCGACAGCAGCCGCCAGGACAGTCGCGGGTCCACGAAGGATTTGCATGATTTACTCCTCAATCGGTTTTCGGGAGGGGTCGGTCTCGGACCAGATGAAGTGCGGGAAGCTAACACAAAGCTGCAAGCGGTCAAGGCAGCCGCGTCGTATCTCACGGTGATCCCTTGCTAATTCGGAGACGCGAAATCCGAGTGCGGCGGGGCTCGGGTCATCACAGATCGCCTCCCTGATCGCAATTTTCGTGCCGAGAAGGTCCCATCGAGCCTTGGCGACACGATTGCAGCACGACGCAAACTGAAAAAGTCTCGCCGGTCGTCGCCGGATTAGCAGCGTGGGGTCACCGTGGCCCTATCTCGGACCACCTCAGATCCCGCACGGCTGTCCGCTCAAGGCCGAGGGCGGCGCCTGACACCCGTCCTCGGTGTCCTTCGTCCGACGGCGCTCAGATGAAGCGCGTAAGCCAGCTCGCTAGCGGCGGAAAGACCCAGATCAGCCCGGCGGTAACTAGCATCAGGATCCAGTAGGGTATCGAGCCCCGAAAAATCTCTGCAAGCGCCACGCTTGAGTCTGGTATCGCCCCCTTTACCACATAAACGACCAGTCCAAACGGTGGGGTCAGAAGTCCAGCCTCTATCAGGAGAATGCCAAAGATGGCGAACGCGAAACTGTCCATGCCTATCAGCGGCGCAAAAATCGCGAATATCGGAACAGTCAGCAATATGATGGAGATCGAATCGAGGAGCATTCCGAGAAGGAGCCAGATAACGATCATCATCAGCGTAAGCTCGAGCGCGCCAAAGCCGAACGAGAGCAGCGCATCCTTGATGATCGTCTGGATGTCAGCGAGGGCGAGAAACCTCGAATACATGCCTGCGGCAACCAGCAGGATCATGATCGGCGCCGAGGTCCGTCCGGCATCGACGACGGCTTCGACAATTCCCCGCAGACGCAACCCCTTCGCGATCGCGAACAGCATCGCGACGAGTGCACCGATTCCGGCCGCCTCCGTGGCCGTGAAAGCGCCGCCCCAGATTCCGCCAAGCACGATCACGACGATTGCCAGTACACCGCATGCCGAGGCGATTTCTCCGCCTGTCAGGGGTTCTTCCCTGACTTCCGGCGGCGCCGTCGGCGCCGTCGCCGGACGAATGAGCACCGCCGCCACGGTATAGGCGATAAACAGGAGCGAAAGGATGATTCCGGGTATGACGCCGGCAACGAACAGCTTACCGATTGATTGCTCGGTGATGATCCCCCAGACGATCAGAAGCACGCTCGGGGGAATCAGCATTCCGAGGCACGCCGAGCCGGCGATCGAACCGAGGGCGAACTCGCGCCTGTAGCGGAACCGGGTCATTTCGGGATAGGCGATGCGGCTGAAGGCTGCAGCCGACGCGATCGAGGTTCCGGTTACCGCGGCGAAGGCGGCGTTGCCGGTGACTGTCGCCACCGCCAGACGCCCGGGAATGCGGCGAAGACAGCGGTTGATCACCTTGTAGAGATCACCGGCGGCACCGCATTTCGCAACGAAATCCCCCATCAGCACGAAGAGCGGGATCGTTGCGAAGACGTAGTGGCGGACAAGCTCGTAGGCCGCGCCGCCGACCTGCGCCGATGCGAGGTACCAGTCTTCGAAAATGAAATAGGTGCCGACCATCGCAGTCAGCCCCAAGGCCAGCGCAATGTGAATACCCGCGAATATGGCGATCAGCATGCCGCCAAGCGTAAGCGCCATCAGAATATTGAGATCCATCGCTCGGCCCCGTTAATCGCCGTACCTTGTCGTCCGGTTCGGGAGAGGTTTCAGATTCCGTCCGCCCGATCGGACCAGTCGGCCGCTTCGTCGGTGCCGATCGCCGTGCGAACCAGCAGCATCAAATAGATCACAGTTATTTGGACCGCGGAAGCGATGATGATGGTTCGAACGGGATAGACAGGCACCTCAAGGGCGCCGATACCCTGATATTCACCGATCTCCCAGCCCTTGACCATGTCGCTCCAGCCACCAACGGCAATGCCGACGAAGAGTGCCATTCCGAGCGTGTAGGCGACTGCATTCACAACGCGCCGCCAGCGGCGTCCCAGATGCTCGAAGACGATAGTCGTCCGCAGCATGCTGCCGGCAAGAATGGCGAGAGGAACCTGGAGAAAAACGATCGCAGGCACCGAATTGGTGACGATCTCGTCGCCGCCAAGGAAAGTGTTGAAGACGCCACGGCCGGTCACCTCAACGAAGATGACCAGTGCGATCAGCATCAGCCAACCAGCCGCGATGTAGTTCAACCAGACACACAACCGTTCGAAGCTGCGAAAAATGAGCCTGTTCTCCTCGCTTGATGCCCGAGTCCCGAAATCGCCTTGCATCTGACGACGGAAGCCCCTTCCCTTCATGCCGCCCACGCGGGCCCATTGCAGGACAGGGGCCTGTTCGGGGAAACCCATGGAGGCGGATCGCGACGCGACACGGACATGCGCGTATGCCTGAATTGTACAGAGCCTGCCGAGCGAAACAAGAAGTGCGCAGGACCATTCTGTTGTCGCGGTCGGCGGCGGACAACCGCGTCAGAGTGGCCGTTCTTGAAGTTGGTGGCACCGTCTCAAGGTCGGAACCGGCATATCGACAACGAAATCCGCTCCCGAATGGACCTCCAGATCTGCCTACAACGCCCCTCGTCGGACGAAACCGGACAAAAGAAGAGCCCTGAAGAAGTGCGATATCAGCCGGACAGTTCCGAGGCCATCACGTCAGCCCGGATATCACCCGCCTCTTCGGTTGCAAAATTCAACTCGATCTTGACGCCGTTGGGATCCACAAGAAAGAGCTGGAACAGACCCTGATCGTCGACCCGTCTGCGGGTGTAGACGACGCCGCGCTCGTCAAGGTCGGCCATCATCTCGCGAAGGCCCGTCGCCCGGAAGGCAACATGATCGACAACACCCGAACCGTAGGTGGCCGTCGACTGCTGACCGAGATATTTCTTGCGGTTGTTACTCACCGCATCCCCGCCGACGGTAAGATGCAGCACGGGTTCCTCGCCAAGATAGAGCCAGCAGACCGGAAACTTGAAGTCCGGGTGCGGCCCCTCTCTCATGCCGAGAACGTCCACGTACCAGTCCCTGGTGGCGTCCATGTCCCCGGTCTGGATCAGGAAGTGTTCAAGACGGGAAAGCGGCATCGCAGCCTCCTTGCATCACCGACGCGAAGCCGGGACCCTACACTGCCGGTATGTGGGAGAGCAATATCGCCTTGCCCGCTGCGGCACGGGGGCAGCCGCGTCTGCAGCGTTTGATTGCAGACGTGGATCGCGACACTATCCGTCCCGGCTAGGCCGAAAAACTCAGTCCACGGGGAGGGACGCCGATGACCGCCTACTGGCTGGCACGCGCCAGGATCAACGATTTTGACGAATACATGAAATACGCCAAGCGGGTCCCCGAAATCCTGCGGAAGTTCAACGGCAAGATCCTCACGAGGGGTGGGCATCACAGGACCTTGGAGGGTCCAGACCATTTCGAGCGATTTGTAGTCATCGAATTTCCCTCCATCGAGGATGCGGAAGCCTGCTTCAACTCCGACGAATATCGCGAGGCTGCCGCATTCAGGCGGCGCAACAATGTCGGCGAGAACGAGCTCACGATCGTTCAGGCCGGCGATTTTACGCCGACGTGACGTCACGCCCGTGACTGTTGCACTCCACGTGCAGCGGTCTATGTTCAGCCGCACCAACCAGCCCAAGGGAGACCGCACACATGTCCGGACCTGAAATCAGCAAACAGGACATTCTCAACGCCTGCGAAGGCATGCTCCAGAAGCAGCTCTATGTCGTCCATACCTTTCCGACCGATGGCCTCGGTCCGGTCATGCAGAATATCGAGCCCCACCTCAAGTTCCAGATAGAGCTCGAGGAAAAAGGAATTATGTTCGGCGCGGGTCCGTTCTGGGATGATGCCGAGGAAAAATGGGAAGGCGAGGGCATGGTCATCATCCGCGCCGGCTCCCTTGCGGAAGCCAAGGACATCGCGGCCAGCGATCCGATGCACAAATCGGGCGCACGAAGCTACACCGTCCGCCCCTGGCTCCTCAACGAAGGTGCAGTAACGGTCAAGGTCCGGTATTCGGACGGCAGTCGCGAGCTGCTCTGAACCCGGCCCTTCTGTCCGGCAACGGCACCGAGCATCTGGCGCCGGTGCCGTCTTGCTGCTCATCCCGTATAGCGGTCCCGCAGCCGGTCGCGCAGGATCTTTCCAGTTGCGTTCTTCGGTACCTCATTCACGAAGATGATGCGGCGCGAACGCTTGTAACGGGCGATCCGCCCGGCGCAGTCGCCGAGCAGCGCTTCGGCGGTAATCTTCACCGACGGATCGGCGGCGACCACGGCAGCGACCGGCAGTTCGCCGAACACCGGATCCGATAATGCGAATACCGCGCAGTCATCGATCTCGGCCATTTCCAGCAATACGCGCTCGATTTCGGCGGGATGGATATTGAGACCGCCCGAATTGATCATGTCGCCGCTGCGCCCGACAAGGGTCAACAGCCCTTTTCGTCACGGATGGCCAGATCTCCCGTCCAGGCCCAACCATCGCCGCCGCGAAAGAACACCTGCGTCTGTTCCGGTCCCCCGACATAGCCCTGCATGAGGGTCTCGCCCCTGAAACAGAGCTCGCCGACTTCACCGGGCTCCGCTTCGCTGCCGGAGGCGGCATACACGGCGCATTCGATCTTGGGCGACCGAGCGCACCGGGATGCCTGTCCCGGTCTTCCCTGTACAGCGTTACCAATGGACCGATCTCGGTCATGCCGTAATTTTGTATGAACTCGTACCGCGGCAGCGGTTCCGCCGCCCGTTTGATCAGGCCGGGCGGCGGCGGCGCGCCGCCATAGACCATCTTGCGGAGACCCGACAGCCGGGCCGGCCCGAACGCCTCGTGATCCGGAAGAAGCGCTATCTGGGTCGGAACGAGAAATGTCGCCGTTATCCGACAACGTTCCGCGGCCGCAAGGAAGGAAGGCACGTCCCACTTCGGGAGGAGAACCTGGGTCGCCGCCACGCATACGCCAGGTTGAAACCATATGAAGCCGCCGGCCGCACGACTCATCGGCGCCGCAACCGCCATCACTTCGCCGGATTCGAGACCGAACCAATCCACGGCGATCTCGGCCCAATTCAGGCGCGACCGGGCAGTATGGAGCCCTCCCTTCGGAAACCCCGTCGTGCCACTGGTATAGGCTGCCGAAGACGGCGCGTCCGGCGGCTGCTCGCGTCCCGGATCCTCTGGAGCGCCGGCTCCAAGAAACGCAGCCGCGCCCCGTGGAGACGACGGCAAGCCGCCTGCCGGTCGACGACACCGCGTCCGCCAGTTCCGGATCGCACAGCGCGGCCACCGCATCCCCCCTGCCAAGACAATGGGCGATCGCGTCGGGGGCAAGGCACGCCGACAGATGAAGCGACACGCCGCCAGCGCGCGCTATTCCGAAATACGTCACGGCATATTCGAGGCTGTTGTGCGCGATGACTGCCACGCGGTCTCCGCGCCCCACTCCACGATCGATCAGCGCATTGGCGAACCTGTTGGCGGCTTTGTCGGCTTCGCCATAAGTCAGTTCGCGTCCTTCGCAAATGAACGCGGTCTTCTTCGGGTTGCCGGCGGCGGCGGCCGCAAGGCTCGCACCCATGGTCATGCAGGGACGCCCCTGGTCCTGCAATCGCGCTCCGCTACGGCCACGCCGCCGCTTCCGGATCCATCACACCCACGCCGCCGCCTCACGGAGCATACCATCCCTCGCTCCCCGAGCCGTCGTCGACAACGACATCGAGCAGCGTCGGCCCGTCGCGCCGGGTCGACTCGACGATGGCAGGCCCGATGTCGTCAGGGTCCTCGATTCGCACCGCCGCCACACCCATTGAGCGGGCGAGGCCGGTGAAGTCGATCGGCGGGTCCTTGAACTCCATGCCGGTGTAATCCTCAACGCCGTGGAATGCCTTCAGCCGCTCCCTGATGATGCGGTAGCCGCCATTGTTGGCGATGACGTAGGTGATCGGAAGTTTCGCGTTCGCCGCCGTCCAGAGCGCCTGGATGCTGTACATCGCGCTGCCGTCGCCGACGACGGCGACGACCGGCCGGTCCCTGAGTGCAAGCTGAACTCCCACCGCGCCCGCCATCGCAAACCCGATCCCGCCGCTGCCGAGCCCGAAAAGCGCCTTCGCATCGCGGAAGGGATAGAGCGCCGGAAGGGAGCGGCCGCTCAGGATGCCCTCCTCGACGATGACCGCGTCTTCCGGCAGCGCGTCGACGATCCGAAGCATCGCAAGCTCAGGGGCGATCACCGCAGCGTCGGGACGCGCCAGTATCCTGGCGCGGAGGGCCTCGCGCTTGGCGGACCAGTTGGAAGTCTGGAGCACCGTCAGCGAGGCCGCTGCCTTCTCGGCCCCCTCGGCGCCACGTTTCCTCTCGATCATAACCGCTAGGGCGCCAAGCGTTTCCTTGACGTCGGCGCGCAAGGCGATCTCCGCCGGATAGTTCTTTCCCATCTCCCAATCCCGAAGTCCGACCTGGACCAGCGCCATGCCTTCGGGTAACGGGTCGGTTTCGCTGAACACCGACATGCGCAGCACATCGGAACCCATGCAGAACATCAGGTCATAGGGCGAGAGGGTATCGCGGACATCCGGCTGTTCACGGCTGAGTCCGCCCATGAATGCGGGGTGTTCGGAGAGAAAATGGGCGCCGTCGCAGACCGTCTGCTGATAGACCGGCGCGCCCAGCGCCTCCGCAACCGCTGCCGCTTCTCTCAACGCGTCCGAGGTCGCGATTTCGTGCCCGGCAAGGAGCACCGGCCGCCTGGCCGCGAGCAGCCGGTCTGCGAGTCGATCGAGCGCCGCGTCGCTCGGCCGGCCGGCGGCATCGACCCGGGTGAGCCGGCCGAGTTCGAGCGCGTCCTGCTCGTTCAGGACATCGCCCGGCAGCGAGATGAACACCGGTCCGGTCGGCGGTGTCATTGCGACCTTCGCGGCCCGGCGCACGATGCGCGGCAGATCCTGGAGCCGGTTGACCTCCACCGCCCATTTCACCAGCGGTTGGGCGATTGGCACCAGCGGCGCGTAGAGCATTGGTTCGGTCAGCCCGTGCCCCTGCTCCTGCTGCCCTGCAGTAACGATGATCGGCGAGCCCATCCAGTTGGCGTTGAAGAGCGAACCCATGGCGTTGCCGAGCCCGGGTGCGACATGAACGTTGCAGGCGCTGAGCTTGCCCGATGCACGCGAGAAGCCGTCCGCCATCGCCACCACCAGCGCCTCCTGCAGCGCCATGACATAGGTCATTGCCGACCGGTCGGGCAACGCGGCCATGATCGGGAGTTCCGTGGTGCCGGGATTGCCGAACAGATGGGTTACCCCTTCGCTCTCGAGCAGCGAAAGGAAAGCCTCCCGGCCGAAGATGGTGTTCAGGGTGTCAGGCATGGCGTTTCACGCGGGCAGGGTATGACATCCCCGAATGATACAGATTTCCTGTTCTGGCGGTAGACGACAAAGCCTCGTCCCTTCGGACCGACGATGGGCAGGCGGTCGGAGGGAAGCCTGCAGGCCAAGATCCAACCTTCGGGTTCGATGGGCACGGACGGCGCGGACGGTGGAGCGTTCTTCACTGACGGCCGGCACGGAACGCGGACCAGTTCCGGGGACAGCCGAGACCGGACACCGAAACGGAATCGCGAGCGCCGGAGAGGGATTGTTGCGTGCCGGCCGGTGTTGGCGCAGGATCGGTCACCTGACTATCAGGATCGGTGTCCCGTCAGGACCGGGAGCCCAACCGGCTCGTGAATTCGGAAACAGGCTATGGGCCTTGTACAAGTGAATGGCTGGTCGTTCGATTGCGAAGTCTCGGGCGAAGGGCCCGACCTGATCTTCATTCACGTAGAGATTCACGGGACGGAATACTGGGAACACCAGATAGCGAAATTCTCGCGCGACCATCGATGTCTCGTTTACCACAGGCGTGGCCACGGGCGGACCGGCGCACCGGGCCGCGGGTACGAACTTGAGAACCAGCGGAGGGATCTCGAGGCGCTCGTCGATCACTTCGGCATTGTTGATCCGATCATCATTGCGGTCGCGTTCGGAACCACGATCGCCGTCGATTTTGCGCTGGCGAACCCGGACAGGGTTCGCGGCATATTCATGGTCGCATGGAGCGAGCTTCACGAGGCGCGGAAATATCTCGACTGGTGGAAGGCAGCGAACGGAGAAGTGGTCCGGATCCTGAAGAGTGGCGGCCGCGAGCAACTGATAGACTATCTCAGGCGCGAAGCCGAGCGCACCCTCTATCTGGTCATCCCTCTCGATTCACATGTCCGGGAGCGATGCATTCAGATGTTCGCGCGTCATCCCGTGGAGGAATACGAACGCGGCATGCTTGAATTCGCGGAATCGGTGCCCGACCTCGTGACCCCGTTAGCCGGGCTCGACGTACCGGTCCGGGGCATCTGCGGATCGAATGACCCGTTCCCGGACCGGCCGGAGACACTGGCCGGCATGGCGGCATTTCAGGAACTTCCCCCGATCCCCGGAGCTTCGCGCTTCGTTCAATGGGAGCGTCCCGACGAGTTCAATGCCGCTCTCCGCAGCTTTCTCGCAACCTGTCCGGCCGGACGAGACTAGTGTTATGTCAGCAATGATATGTCGTACATTTGGTGCTAGACTGTCCGTCCATTCGGGATGGAGGTCGGAGTATGAAACGCTACGTGGTGACCCTGGACGAGGCGGAACGGAAAGAACTTTCGGAGATCACGACCAAGGGCTCGCACCTGTCGCAAAAGGTAATCAACGCCCTGCTTAACTGCGACGAGGGCGCGTTCAATGAATGCCAGATGACCGGGAAGGTCATTGCTGAGATTCTGCGCATCAGCATGCGCAAAGTAGACCGAGTGAAGAAGCGTTTCGTTGAAGAGGGGCTAGAGGCGGCATTGGGTGGCCGGCAAGGACGCCGTCCTACCTACATGCGAAAAGCCGACGGCACCTTCGAGGCGCGCTTGGTGGCCCTGAGTTGTGGTGAACCGCCCGAGGGTTACGCGCAATGGTCGTTGCGGCTGCTGGCCGACCGCGTTGTCGAGCTTGGTTACATTGATACCGTGTCACACGAGACGGTGCGGCGTGTTCTAAAAAAAACTGCATCAAGCCATGGCAGCGGGTTGGGTGGGTAATTCCTCCTCAAGGGAATGCCGACTTCGCCGCGGCGATGGAGAAGGTGCTCGATGTCTATCGCCGTCCCGCCGCCTTCCCCGTGGTCTGCATGGACGAAACGCCCCGACCGGCGAGACACGGCAACCGATCGCCATGGCGCCGGGACGGTCAGCGCGTAACGACTACGAGTATCGACGTTGCGGCACCTGCAACGTCTTCACGGAACCCCTGGCCGGCAAGCGCATGACCAAGGTAACCGAGCGCAAGACCAAGATCGACTGGGCGCAGTTCCAGGCCGACATCGCCGAGCGCTACCAGGATGCTACCACCATCACCCTGGTGATGGACAATCTCAACACTCCCCGGCGCCTTCTATGAGGCCTACCCGCCGGACGAGGCCAAGGCCTTGTGGGACCGCTTCGAGTTCGTCTACACCCCCAAGCACGGCAGTTGGCTGAACGTGGTCGAACTCAACGTCATGATCCGCCAGTGCCTGAACCGCCGCATCGACTGCATCGAGGTGCTACGCCGGGAAGTTGCCGCCTGGCAGGCGACCGCATCCAGGCCAAGGTGGATTGGCAGTTCACCACCGACGATGCCCGCGTGAAACTCAAACGTCTTTATCCGACATTTGACGAATGACAATACACTAGAGAGGGGCCGATGCGCATCGTCGATCTGAGCCTGCCGATCAACGGAAACATGGCAGGGCTTCCCGGGTTCGAGACCTATCGAAACAACCCGACAAGAACCTATCCGCTGTCGGTCATCAGCGATCGGCAGAAGGCCACGCTCGCTGAACGCGGACTTAAGACCGAGTCGGAGCCCGAGATTTCTAACCACATGCTGAGCAAGCTGAAAATCGTCACCCATGTGGGAACACATATCGACGCACCGCTGCACATGCTCGAGGACACCTGGTCGGTGGACCAGATACCGCTGGAGCGCCTAGTGAAGAACGGCCGGATCATTCCGCTGACCGATGTTCCCGCGGGCGGCATGGTCACGGCCGCGGCGATGCTGAAAAGCGGCGTCGATTTCGACGAGACCGTCATTCCGATCCTGCACACAGGCTGGACCGAGAAGACCTGGGGAACTCCCGAATTCTGGGATGAAACGGTCTACATGCACCGCGATGCCGCAGAACTGCTGGTCGAGCACGAGGTAAGCGCGGTCGCGATCGACTTCTTCCCCGAGTTCCCGTTCTGGCGTAACGGCATAGAACGGCCCGAAGGGCAGCCGCCGGGGCACAATCACCGGCTGCTCCTCGGCAACCGCATCATCATCATTCAGATGGTTACCAACGTAGGCGCGATCGGTGCCGGCGACTTCACCCTGTCGGCCGTGCCGCTGCGGCTGGAGGGCCTGGACGGCTCCCCAGCCCGGGTCTTTGCGACTGTCGAAGACTGAGATACCCGGCGCCGGACGGGCATCTGCCGGAGCGCTATTCGGCGGCAGCCGACCTGAATTCCGCAACGCGCATGCGATGGAGCGCACGGCGCGCCAGCGCAACTGCCTCGTCATGCCGACGGTAGTGCAGCCCGCGTTCCCGATCACGCAGAATCGTAGCCTGTTGTGCCTCGATCATGGCCTTGTCTTCCATGAACGCGTCGGCGATGTCCTTGTAGAACTGCTTCCCGGCGGCCGTTGTGGCCGGGCAGTTGCGGTTCGCTACCGACCAGAAATAATGGCAGCTAGTTTCCGATTCCGGTGTCGCGTGATGGAACAGCCGCAATGACACGCCACCGTCCTGATTCCGGTTCTCTTTCGCTCCGCGGCCGACTTCCAGTGCGCCACCCCATTGCAGCACCGAGCCGGGAGCCACGTATTCGAAATCGGACCAACGATCGACGGGGCTCTGGAATCCGGCAGCGGCGACGAAGGACGGGGGAGGAGGCGAAGCCATCATCCACCTGATGAATCTGGCGCCGTTTTCCGTTGCAGCCGTCTCAAGCGTCGCATCGACATGCGACTGCGGAAATCCTCCGATGGTGGAACCATGGACATATCCGAGATGCGTCAGATCCATGAGGTTGTCGATCACGAACATAAAATTCGCGTCATAGTGGTAGTGACCGAACTGGAACGGCCATTCCTCGCCCGCCTCGTGGAACGGATAGTTGATGATCGCGGACTCATCGGCGAGGCCGGGATCACCCATCCAGACCCAGACGAAACTCTGCCGCTCGACGGCAGGGAACGAGCGCACCCGATAGAGCGCCCGATCGTCTTCCTCTCCCGGATTTCCGATGCATGCACCGTCGCGGCCATAAATCATGCCGTGATAGCAGCACTGGATACCGTCTCCAACGACGCTGCCGAGGCTGAGCGGAGCAGCACGATGGCAGCACCTGTCTTCGAGAATGGCAGCGTCGCCAGAGGCATCACGGAACAGAACGACATCTTCGCCGAGGAGTCTGCGCGCGAACGGCGCGTCCGTGACTTCATGCGACCAAGCGGCAATATACCATGCGTTGTGGACAAGAGGTTCGATCGGACAGTCAGGCATCGTCGCAAATCCCTGTGGTTCATCAGGAACGCATGACATCGGTCCTGCCCAACGCCAATGCAGTATCGCATGGCCGCGGCGAGAACCGCTGTCGCACGAATGACCCGCTTGAAGCACTCCAACTCCCTGCCTGACTGCCGATAACCGCCCGGATGTCAGCCACCGGCCAGTAGGCAAAACCGCATATGCCGGATTTCTCCGCAACCGCGTGTTTCGTCAGGCTGCCAAGTGGCACAGAATAGTGTGGTTGTGACCCGACGGCAAACACGCGGCATGCCGCCTCAAAGCGCAAACCTCAGACAAATTTCCAGACATCAAGTTACAGTACCGTCGCCCATCTGCCGGTTCGGCTTCGGGCCCTTGCCGTTGCTCCCGGCACGCTCTCGTCCTTGTCCGTCTGTGACGGCGGCAGATCGGAGTTCCGGCTCGTTTTGCGCGTGGTCTTCTCCAGAAGGACGACGATGATGATGTCGAGCAGGATGACGAGGACGCGGATCACGGCCTCTTCCGCCACCTTGCCGGCCGCACGCAGCGCCGTGATCCGGGTCTTGGCCGCTTCGAACTCCTCGCGCGCCGCCCGTCGCCATCACCCGGCCTTGCGCTTCATCAGCGCGCCGCCTCCGAGATGCGTTTCCACATACAGATCATGCGGGGGCTGGAGCCCCGGAAGCAGCTGGCACAGCCCGCTCGTCGCCTTCGATCCAAAGTAGCCCACTGGCGGTCCCTGTCGTTCTCGATTACCACCACTAAACGAATCGGCCTGCAGTGTCAAATCTCCACAAAAACCCGTTCGTTGCTCTACCCCGACATCAAGCCGGAACCAGGGGGTGAGCAGTTACAGAGAATCATCATAATTGGCGGCGCAGCCCTGATCTTCGGCCAGTTTCTGAATTTCGCCGGTCTGTCCGGTGCGCTGGTCGAGTTCACCGAGAGTTTCAATCTCGGCCCGTTGACCTTGCCGCTGGTGATCTGTGCAATCTGCGTCGTTTTGGAAATGATATTCGAAAGCATCGGAATTCTGCTGCTTATCGTCCCGGTGTTCCTGCCCTCGCTGGAGGCGGTGGCCGGCGACGCCGCGATCGACCCCGATTTTTATCTGGTCTGGTTCGGAATCGTCGTGATCATCGTTGTCGTACTCGGGCTGATCACGCCTCCAATCGGAATCAATGTCTTCACCGTCAAGTCGGTCATTCCCGATGTCGAACTGACCAAGATCTTCGCTGGCGTCGTGTCCTTCGTGTTCGCCGACCTCATCGTGCTTGCCCTGATCTTTCTCATACCCGGACTGGCGATCTTCCTGCCGTCGGTCATGCCATCCTTCTGATCCCGGGCCGAACCCGGCAGAAGTTCATCGCCTTCGCCGACCGATCCGCCGCGGTGCCGGCCGGAATCGGCCCTTCTGCAGGGAAGTGGCCAATGCTCCTCTTCAACATTTTCCCGTCCAGCGGCAGCGATGCAGGGTGTCGCGCTCCCCGGGCTCTCACAATGCGGAGAACTCCCTGTGGACCTTCGCAATGAACCGCTCGCACTGTTCACGCGTTGCCCTGTCGAGTCCGTACATGGACAGCATGCGAAACGAGACCCTTTTGCCGCAAACCCCGACGATTCCGTTCCTGATCTGCCGGCGCACGGGATTGCGCATGTAGAGCTCCGTGATACGCCATGAGGAATTCGTGGTCGTCACGACATGGCAGCTCCGCAGCGTCGCGAGCCGGGGTTCAAGGGCTCGGGCACCGGGATTGACCGCAAAGGCACGACCAGGAACGAAGACACGATCGATGAAACCCTTGAGAATTGCCGGCATTCCGAACCACCATTGCGGGAAGACGAGAACGAGGCCGTCGGCAGATGCCAGACGCTCGCAATACCCGGCGATCTCCAGCGGAGGCTCGTAATTGGGCATCGCGAAGACCGCGCGCTCCCGTCCGGACAGGCACGGATCAAAACCGTCCGCATAAAGGTCGACGAGGTCGGCTTGGTGCCCCGCCGTCGCAATTCCGTCGATGGCCGCGTCACGCAGCGCCGCCGCGAGGCTGTCGGGCAGCGGATGCCCATGGACGACCAAGAAACGCCGTGCGCCCATTACTGGATCCTGCGCCACCGCGTACCCTCCGCTCCGTCCTCAAGCATGATGCCGCGCGCTCCCAATTCGTCGCGGATACGGTCTGCATCGTCGAAGCGCCGTTCGGCGCGCGCGCGCGCGCGCTCCTCGACCATCTCTCCTATTCGCGCAGCGTCCACCGGGTCGGCACCGACAAACCATTGCTCGCAATCCTGCTGCAGGATACCCAGCAACGCTCCGGAGGCGAGAAGCGTTCCCTTTAGGCGCCGCCGCTCCGTCGGATCGGTCGCCAAATTGGCCTGCCGTCCGAGCCGGAACAGGGCCGCAACGGCCCGCGGCGTGTTGATGTCATCGCCGAGCGCCGCGAGAAATTCTCCATCGGGCCGGAGGTGATCATCGGAATCGACGTCTGACAGAGCCCGGAGCGCTCCGTACAGGCGATCGAGCATGTCCCTGGCGTGGGCGAGGCTTTCGTCCAACCAGTCCAGAGGCTGCCGATAATGGGTGTTGAGAAGCGCCATCCGGATTGCCTCGCCGGGCACCCTGTCGAGCATCTCGTGAACCGTCACGACGTTGCCGACGGACTTGGCCATCTTCTCGCGATCAATATTCACGAAACCGTTGTGCAGCCAGAAACGCGCCAGCGGCTGCCCGCCATGAGCGCAGGTCGACTGTGCAATCTCGTTCTCGTGATGCGGAAAGACGAGGTCGCCGCCGCCGGCGTGAATGTCGATGGTCTCGCCGAGATGCTTCTCGATCATGCATGAGCATTCCAGATGCCAGCCCGGCCGGCCGCGGCCCCAAGGGCTCTCCCAGCCCGGCAGGTCCGGCGTCGACGGTTTCCACAGCACGAAATCCGCCGGATCGCGCTTGTAGGGCGCGACTTCGACACGGGCGCCCGCGATCATCTCCCTCCGGTCGCGCCGCGACAACCCGCCATAATCCGCAAAGCGCGGTACATGGAACAGGACATGCCCCTCGGCCGCGTAGGCAAAGCCGTCCTCGATCAGCCTCTGGGCCATGGCGATCATTTCGGGAATGTGGTCAGTCGCATGCGGCTCGATATCCGGCAGTTCCACGCCCAGCGCAGCCATGTCGTCGCGATACAGCCGCTCGTATTTTCCGGTGATCTCGCCGATCTTCACGCCCTGTTCCTGCGCCGCTGCGTTGATCTTGTCGTCAAGGTCCGTGATGTTGCGGGCATAGACCACCTTGGGCCACATGTGGCGCAGCAGCCGCACCAGCACATCGAACACGACGGCAGGCCGGGCGTTTCCGATATGGGCATAGGAATAGACCGTGGGACCGCACACATAGACGGTCACGCGGCAGGGATCAGCCGGAACGAACGCTTCCTTGCGGCGTGTCAGCGTATTGTAGAGATCGAGGCTCATGGTATGGTGAACATAGGTGCTGGGGAGACGCTGGCAAACAGGAGATCAGATCGGAGGTATCGGGTGATGGCAACCAGACTGGAGCTGGACGTGCGGGAACTTGATGCACCGCTTGGAGCAAAGATCACCGGACTTGACCTCCGCAAACCTCTCGACCGCGAGACCGTGGCGGAAATCCTCGCTGCCTGGTATCGCCACCAGGTGCTGGTTTTCCGGGACCAGGATCTGTCACCGCAGCAGATGGTGGATTTCACCGGCCAGTTGGGCGAACCCGGCAAGCCCCGCATGCCGTCGCGCACCGTGCGCGACATCCTGCCCGACCTGCCACCCGAGGTCATGATCGTATCGAACATTCGCGTGGACGGCAAACCCATGGGGTTGCCGCATGACGGGGAGATGTGGTTCCACAGCGACATGTGCTATGTCGAAGTCCCGCACACTGCAACACTGCTCCATGCCGTTGAACTGCCGTCATGGGGCGGCAACACGCTCTTCGCCGACATGTATGCCGCCTATGACAGTCTTCCGGATTCACTCCGCAACAGGCTGGAAGATTGTCGGGCGCTTCACATCCATGACTACAAACGCACTGACCGGCCGAGCCTTGATGTCGATCTGGACAAGGTCGGGAACTTTGCCCATCCGGTCTTCATCACCCATCCCGAAACCGGACGAAAGGCGCTCTATGTCAATCGGTTGATGACAGCCCACATCGAAGGGCTCGATCCTGCGGAAAGCAACGCGCTTCTCGAGGAACTCTTTACGGCGTCGGAGGACCGGTCGCTGGTCTATGAACACGTCTGGAAACCGGGCGACCTCGTGATGTGGGACAATCGCTGCATCACCCATGCGCGCACCGATTTTCCGGAGAACGAGCGCCGCCTGCTGCGGCGCACGACCATCGTGGGAAGCCAGGCACCCCGCTGAGGACTGCCGCGCCGAACGCCGGACAGTGGGGTCAGTTGGCTACCCACTCCCCCTTCCCGCGGCTTTCGAGCATTACGCCTTCGAAGAGTTCTTCCACCGGAATCGGTGACGAGATCAGCCCGCCCTGATGCGAATAGCTGATCAGGCTTTCCAGATTTCGGCGATTGGCAGTGCCTAGACCGTATTCCCATGGATCGCGCCCGAGCAGTTCCTGCTGCGCTTCCCATTCGTCCATGAACCAGGCGAGCGGCACCGTACGCGGGTTGGTGAGCCGGCGATAGGCCTCGACCTTCGCCTTTTCGAAGGCAAGCGCCAGATTGCTCGCGACCCACGGATGCTGCTCGACGATCTCGTGGCGAAGCGCCGTAACGTGCATGATGGGAAATATGCCGGTGCGCTCGAAATACGCCTTCTCTTCCGAACGATAGTCGCTGAAAAGGCGCACTACCCGCCGGTCTCCGCGCAGGATCGGAGCAATGATGTCGGGGTGCAGGGCCGCGTCCAGTTCGCCCTCGGCCAGCATCTCGGAAATATCGGAACCCTCGGGTGCGCGCGACAACCTGAGGCCCGTGGGCGGCTCGAACGGTATGTCCTCGTCAAGTTCGGTGATCCAGTCGATCGAAGTCAGATCGACGCCATATTCGTTGGCCAGCAACCCCCGCAGGTAGAGCGTTGCCGTCGTCTGGTAGGTTTTCAGGCCGACCCGCTTGCTCTCGAGATCCTTTGGTTCCGAAATCCCGCTTGACGCATTGACATAGATAAAGCCGTGACGAAAGCGACGGTGCAGAAATACCGGTATTGCGGTGAACGGCCGGCCGCGGTCCCTGGCCATCAGATAAGACGAACCCGACAGCTCGCATATGTCGAACTCCCGATTGCGGATCATGCGCCAGTGGCGGGAGGACGAATCCATGTCTGTAAGCACGTTGAGCGATATGCCGTCGGCCTCGATCGTGCCTTCCTTGAGAGCGCGTATGATCTCGTAGTCGCCACAGGCCAGAGTCAGTTCGAGTTTGCGTGCCACATCGTCTCCATTTCGCGAAGTCAGACCGGTCGATGGCGAGTTGCGAGCGGGGTGCCGGAACCGCACCCGCCCGGAGTTATGTAGTGGTGCGCAGTTCAGCGTCCGGGTTGTCCTCCCGCTGCAGGCGCAGCAATTCGGGATCCGCATAGAGCGGGCGCGCGGGCTTCGGATTCCCCAGCATGACCTGGAAGAAACAGTCCTCGTCACCGTCATTGCGGATGCAGTGGACCTGTCCCGGCGGATTGTAGACCATGTCCCAAGGCCCGAGTGTCCGCGTGATAATCTCACCATCCTTCTGCCAGACCACCGTGGGATGCCCCTTGAGGACGAAAAAGACCTCCTCCTCGTCCGGATGGTTGTGCATCGGCTGCTCATGGCCTGGAGGCATCTCCAGTATGCTGAGTGTGAAACTTGCCCCCATCAGCGCGTGCGGATCGTTGTGATCGACGTTGCCGCTGGTTCCGAGATAGCGGCGCTGGGACCGAGCGAACTTCTTGTCAACCCTGGTTTCAAATCCCCACACCCGCCAACTCGCGTTGCGCGTCGAGAACGTCTTGCAATGCCGGTCAAGGGCGGCTTCAAGCTCACCGTTGGCCCGGTTCTCCTGGATCACGGTTGCCATTTTCCCCTCATTCCGCCGCCTGCGCGGCACCGTAGGTTCTGCGAATATGTTCCACGATGTCGTCAAGAACCATGACATCGGCATATTTGTGATGCATGTCAAACAGATTGACCTTGTGCGAGAGTTCGAAGCGGTCGAACACGCACTCCTCGGCAATCGTGACGTGATAGCCATTGGAATAGGCGTCGACGACCGACGCGCGCACGCATCCCGAGGTGCTTTCACCGCACACGATCAGGCTGGAAACCCCGGCTTGGACCAGATGCGCGACCAGCGGCGTCGAGTGAAACGCGCTTGCGCGCTCCTTGCGAATGACGACCTCACCGGCCTCTGGCGCAAACGCCGGATGGATGTCCAGCATGTCCGCAGAGGTTCCGTTTCCGTGCTGTCGGAGGGTCGACTGGACGCGCCCTTTCCGGACGGAACCGGTGACGTGAAACACGGGGAGCCCGCCTTCCCTGCAGGCAGCGAAAAGCCGCTGGATCGGTCCGACCGCTTCCCAGGCGAACCGTCCGCAACTGTTGGGAAATTCCGCAACCAGCTCATGGGGCGCCTTATCGGGGTCGCCGCGAAACACGAGATTGTACAGATCGATAGCAAGAAGCGCCGGACGCGGCCCCACGAAGACTTCACGGCGATAGGGTTCGTAGATCTTCAGAATTTCTGCTGAAACGATGTCCTTCCAGCAGTGGTCTTCGAAATCTCGCGCCATGCTCCACCTTCCCTCACATCCCGTTCCGCTTGCCGACCACACCGGCGCTGGGAGGCGCGGCATCCTGTCGCAAGCGCCGATCGAGGATTTCGGAGCATGGCCGTTTTTGAGATCCGATGCAACAAGATTGCGTATCGACGCAGGACCATTCTGTTGTCGCGATTGGCGGCGGACAACCGTGTCAGAGTGGCCGTTCATGAAGTTGGTGGCACCGTCTCAAGGTCGGAACCGACATATCGACAACGAAATCCGCTCCCGAATGGACCTCCAGATCTGCCTACAACGCCCCCTCGTCGGACGAAACATGACAAAAGAGCCCTGCGTATCGACGCATGGTGATCCCATGCCGGTCGGGGATGGGGAATTCGGAGTGCATCAAAGTTTGCGTTATCTCAGATCGATCTCCTCTCCTCCACGACCTCGGCATCACGGGCCGCGAAGGGCGTGTCGCGAGTGCGCTGATCTTCGCCAGGATGATCCGCCAGCGAGCGCTGGCTGCGCCATAACAGCGCGACCGCGGAGCTTCCGGATCCGGAGGGCAAGGCGCGCAAGACGCTGTACCGCATCGGCGACCTGCGCCACCGGGCGGCCATCCGGAAAGAACTGTTCAACCACGAACGCGCGCTGCATCCCCGACACCATCGCCTTTTGCAACCTCACCAATGTTCACAGCCGCGCCGACGGCAAGCTGCCCCGCTTCGGGCGCTCGAAGCAGAAGCGCAATGATTGCCCCACGCTGGCGCTCGACGGCGCGGGCTTTCGGCGCAGTTGCGAGGTCTTGCGGGGCAACGTGGCCGGGCACGGATGCGCTGGCGAGGCTGGAGGCGGGCCCGGCGGCGAAGCCGACGGTAGTCATGGACGCCGGCACCGAGGCGAACATCGCGTGGCGAGCACGGCTGGATCGCGGGCGGCGCCAGGCCGCCCGAGGGTGGGCCCGAGGCTCTGCTGATCGATCAGCACCAACCACGAGGTGCAGGCGCCTTGCCAGCGAGGATGGCGCGGCTCTGCGTGGTCAGCGAGAGCAGGAAGAGGGCCGAGGACGCCATTCCTGGCCGCAGGGCTTCGAGGCGGCAAAGCTCCACCTCTCAGCCAAGGGCCGGCTCCACGACAAGGTGCCGGAGAGCGGTCTCAGGCAGCGCTTCTCCACCGTCGCCCAGCACTACGAGATCACCGTCGAGAAGGCCGGCGCCAACGCAACGGCCGTGCGCTTCAGCCACAGACGACAAGACAACGCGGGCGCCTGTGTGCTGCGCACCAGCGACCGGGGTATCGAGACCGTCCTCAGGACATGGATCACGGATATCGAAGCCACCTTCCGTTCATTGAAATCCGAGCCCGGATTGCGCCCGGCCAGCGCATCGCCGCCCACCTGTTGATCGCCGTACTCGCCGCGGTGCATCTGATCCCCGCACGGGGCGTCCACAAGTGCTGGACATCAATCCGCGAGAGCATGCGGAACCAGGGTCACCACGCGCCTGCGCCAAGGCGCATTGATCGTCAAACGACAGGACACGCACCGCCGAGGTTGCCGAAATCTCCTCGGCGGCTGGTGTCGAACCCGCCGCACGAGGAGCCGCCTCACAAGCTGACAGAATTCGTATCTACTCACCCCTAGTTGGGTTCTGATTGGTCGTAGTGCTCGTTGATGATGTCTGCGACTTTTCCGTCAAGGGCGATCTGGGTTGCGACGTGATGATTGTAGCCGAGTGCGGCCATGGAGGTGAGGTAGCTTGAGCCCCGGCACCATGCTTTTGCGTGGAGCGGAAGCATCCGGACACCTTGACCTTTGCCATCCTGATCTTCTGTTCTCCGGCATTGTTGGTGAAGCTGACATCGGGGTCGTCTGTAAAGCGCAGGTTTTCGTGTGTCACGAGACGTTCGTGCAGGTTGTGCGCGTCGGACTTGCGTCCACGTTTTCCTTTCAGCGGGATGTCGGGCAGTTCCTTGGCGCCCTGATGGTGCGGTAGCGCTTGCGCCCGGCCTCGTTCAGGGTCTTGGATGCGCTCTTGTTGACCTTGTGGCAGATCTCGCGGAGCAGGCTCTTCATCAGTCGCGCCCAGCGGTAGCCTCGACGACAAAGGTCAGTTCGCGCAGCAGGTGGCTGCCGCACAGCTGGTGGCTATACTGGCCCATGTACGAGGCCCAGGACGCCCTTGTAGCACGGGCCGATCTCTTGCCCGCGCTTGCGGTGCGGGAACTTGCACGTCAGGATCCCACGACATGGAGCCACTTACTGTTGATCCGAAATCGTCGACATCGGGCGTTGCAGGAGGTGCGCCACGGCGGCCTCCTCCCATGACGCATCGTGAAAGCATAGCCGAGGCAGGTTGCCTCGGAGAGCTTGATGCCGGAGATCGCCTGCACGAGCGCGACGGCACGGCGCAGGGACAGCATCTGGGCGACCAGCAGGTTGATGACGAGAGCCTGGATGCCGATGCCGTACTGCACGGGATGTTGTCGGGGAACCGGCCCCGGGCCTTGCACTTCGGACATTCCTTGATCTCGGCGTCGACGCTCGACGACCTCGAACACGATGTCGTGCGGCGCTCCCGATCGACGGGGCCGTCGGCGCCGCAGGCGTCGCAGGCCGCGACCGTTTCCTCGACGATGGCAGGTTGTCGCCCATCTGCCGGTTCGGCTTCGGGCCGTTGCTCCCGGCACGCTCTTGTCCGTCTGTGACGGCGGCAGACCGGAGTTCCGGCTCGTGCGTGGTCTTCTCCAGAAGGACGACGATGATGATGTCGAGTAGGATGACGAGGACGCGGATGACGGCCTCTTCCGCCACCTTACCGGCAGCGCCGCGGTCTTGGCCGCTTCGAACTCCTCGCGCGCCGCCCGTCGCCATCACCCGGCCTTGCGCTTCATCAGCGCGCCGCCTCCGAGATGCGTTTCCACATACAGATCATGCGGAGGCTGGAGCCCCGGAAGCAGCTGGCATAGCCCGCTCGTCGCCTTCGATCCAAAGTAGCCCACTGGCGGTCCCCGTCGTTCTCGATTACCACCACTAAACGAATCGGCCTGCAGTGTCAAATCTCCACGAAAACCCGTTCGTTGCTCTACCCCGACATCAAGCCGGAACCAGGGGGTGAGCAGTTACCAGAATTCAACAGAATGTAGTGCCATGTTGAAATCGGCCGACAAAAAATCGCGCAACGGGATAAAAATTCCAGGCCGCAAAAAGTGTCAACTTGGGTTAAGGTCGCAACCAACATTTGGTGACAGGGCGGCGTAGTCGAAAGGGCTGGCTTGGTTACATTGGTAGGGTGCGCTATAAGCCGTATTCGTTCAGGCGGGCATGGCGACGGTTGAGGGCAGGTGGCGGAGCGATGGTGACAAGCGCTTCACGGATACGACAGCCTTGGCTGAGCAGTTCTGAGCCTCCTGTTTAACCTGAAATGGGAATAGAGACCCCACTTCCAGTCTGAAGTGCAACATCCGCCCCTCATCGCAGTGAGGGCGTAGCCCGAACGGAGATGAGGGCCGGATGTTGTGCAAATTTTTCCCCTCTGCCCCTCTCGATTCCGCCCGGGAACAGCTTCAGTTCCTTCAACATCGAGCTTATGCAACGCCTTTGTCGGCTTCAAGCCACTATTTCGCCGTCGCGCGGCATAGACCCTGCTGCACGTTGCGGCTTCGGAACGCAGATGGTCAGGGCGGTTTCACTTCAAGATTACCTCCGTCGGCGATCCCGGGACTTTCCGAGTGTTGAGCCGATCCTGCACCTTCTGAACATCTTCGTTGCATGTCGCGCGAAAGGCCTTGCCCTTCGGGAAGTACTCCCGCACCAGGCCGTTGGTGTGCTCATTCAAGCCGCGCTCCCGGGAATGGAAAGGCGATGAAGAAATCTGCGTCAAGTGCGACACGCCTGTGGTCTGCGAACTCCGTTGTCTGACGTGATTGTGTGGACCAATAGCGCACCAGAGCCGAGCAGGCGGATCATGACCGAACCGACCGTGTCTTTCTGTCCACCCGTCCCGGCAAGGTGTATTTCGTGGCACGAGCGACACGACAGCTCCACTGTGAGCTTTGCCGATGATGGCTCCCGGTCGCCGACCCGTTCCTTTGCCTCCGCAGGGCGCTCGGAAATGTCCACCCGGCCGGAATGGCATCCGCCCTTCCGGTTCGGCTTCTTGCCGCGCCGCCGAAGCTTCTTCCACAAGACGCCCCCAGCTCTCCGATCTTCGGCGATCATGGATCCGTTGCCGACCCACGGCCTTCCAGTCGAAAACGGCCGCTGCTCGGGGCCCTCCCGCAGCTTTTTCTGAGCTTCAACCCGAGGCGTCAACCGCCAAGAAACAGACGAGGCGACCCTGCGGCGCATTTCTGCCATCCTTTGCGCCTGCTTGTGACGGTAACCCCGTCCCCCGGTGTTGCGCTTGATCTCCCGGAAAATTGTTGATCGGCCCAGCTGCCGAGCAATCGCACCTTGTGAAAGACCGCTTTTCTGCCTCAATCTGACATCGCTCTTCGTAGGTGACGGTAGCCTTTGGACATGAACAAGCTCCCTTCATCTTGTACAGGAACTCTCGCCGCTACCGCTCCGCAACATCATGCGTCTAAAAACACATAGCCACAGCCCATCATGTGTTGCGCTTCACTATGGAACGGGGGCTTGCATTGGGGTCCGAAACATCGATAACTCGAATCCTGATTTTCCTTCTCTCCTCGGCAGACAAGATCGACGACAAGCGGTCTTCCAGTTCAAGGGGAGCAACCACCGGTGATCCTATCGCGGGTGGCGTGGGTCGGCAGTCTTCCGTGTCTCCAAACCAGAATACAAGATAGATGCCATGCCCGTCGGTTCCTGGATCGACGACGTAGCAAGCCATCAACTGGGATCGGATCGCACTCCAGAGATCGCGATGGCAGCTCCTTTTGATTTCCACGGGGACATTGAAACCCGCACAAGAAACTTGAATGTCTGCTCGTTTGTCGTTAGCGTAGCACCCCTCCGGTTGAACTTCGATATCGAGGCGCATCAACCTGTTCCGCAGATCCGATAAGAGAGCGTCTCGGCACGCGTCCTCCGGGCGAGGATTCTGTGGGCGGCTGTAATGGTCCACATTCCAGTATTGTTTCCAATCGGACGTATTACCGGCGCGAATGGTGCGCGCAATCTCGTTCAGGTGTTCCAGGGTCAACGCGGCGAGGTCCGCCACGTTTGCGGGTGCACCGCTGGCGAGGGTCTCAAGAACCCGAGCAGTATTGCTATAGGCGAATTCGGCTTCGCGACGGGCCGCTTTTTGTCGATACGCGGCGTCCATGAGAAGGGAATGCCAGGGACGCAGGTCGTTGTCGGACGACAAAGCTTCAAGAGCGAACGAGGCGTCTCCCGTCGTGATGCTCGCCAGTTGTTCTATGCAGTCTTGGACCCGATCGGCCGCAGTCATTTCCGACGTGACCATGATGCCTTCATCGGAATCCGCGTCATGAGAATAGGGCCGGTAGGAGGTGCCGACGAGTTGGATCAGAAGTCGAAGCGCAGGCGCGCTCTGCCGGTACTTCAGATCGGGTGAAGTGCTGAATTGCCCGGTCACCGCTTCCGCCAGGAAACGAATGCGGCGTTCTTTGCCAGCGACATAGGATTCTAGCGGTTCGACGTAAGACTCCGGTGCGACGCACAAGCCGGCGACCAGCCAGTGGACGCGCTGTGCCACGCTCATTCGGTGATCGGCGTGCTTCTCGTCGATCAATTCCCGAAGCGGTTCAATGTCGCAGTGGCGCCTGGCAGCCAGCAGCAAGTGATTCAGGCTCGACAACTGCCCGGATGCACAACGGGCGGGGAATTGCCCGAGCAGAGACATCGTGGCCAGGCGCGCAACGCGGGCATGGTCCGGAGAATATGCCAATTCGTGGATGCCTGTAGGAGATTCCGCGCCCTTGCGCAGTTTAGAGAGAACGGACCGTACGAGCACTTCGGCGGCGATCTCGGGGCGGTCGGAAAGCGTCCAGGCAAACCAGCGAGGCGGACGATCGGCAGAGTGCCGGGCAGTGGGCCACATAGGCACGGTGTAGTGAACCGCTAGGGCGAGCCGCAAGCGCTGGCGATCTATGCCGATCTCGCCGGATGGCGCAATTTTCGCCATTTCCTCCAAGCCCGCCATGAATGGCAGCGCGAGATAGTGCGTCCGGTTCGCGATTCCGAGGCGTATGACCCTCGTGTCCGAAGGTAAATCGTCCCGGTCGATGGTATTGCGAAACCCGGACAGGACGGCGTCGACCAAGTTTTCGTCACCGGCGAGGAGAGCGTTCAGTCTGTCTCTCGGTGAATTGCCGCGAACGTTGAGGTATCCACCGAAATACACCTTGGCGAGTTCGTACAGAAGCTTGGGGTTTGCCATATTTCCGCGCAGTTCGTCCTCGTACGGCTTTACATGGTCGTGCCAGTCCGGCCGCTCGGTTCGCGACCGAGCCTGCGAGCGGGGTTTGAATCTGTCCCCGTCAAAAGTTGGGGCTTCAAGCTCAACCATTATCTTTTCAAACGCATCGCTGAGACGGGCGAAGCCGACCAGGCGTCTCGAGACAGCCTCGCGGGAAAGGCCCTCGTCGAAACGGCCGTAGTGCAGGCTTTCCGCAACTTCGCCGATCAGCCACTCGGTGATGATCCGGTTCTTGGCAGCGACTGCTTGGTCAAGGCACCACATTCCGAAATCCCGGGGCCGTGCGGCACCCAAGAGCCTGCCACGTTCTTCTTCGCGCATGCATCTGTAGAACCAGTAGGGCTCCGTGCAGTCAGGCCGTTCGCCGCAACGCTCCAGGCTCATCTTCAGCAAGGTTTTCCACGCGTCGGGGCGGCTTTCAAGCCACCTGCGAATCTCTCGTGATTCTTCGCGGCCGATATCCGGATCGTACGTCCAGTCGCCTGCCTTGGCGGCTGGTTCCAACCAATGGAACAAGCGGGTCAAGTCCACCTCGTCCCCCGATAGCAGAAGAAACCGGGCCAACAGGTTCGAGGGCAGGCAACCTATGAAGAAAGTGGGCAGTCCATGCGCCCTCTCATCCGCGAGCAAATCATCGTAGCGTTCCACGATTTGGTCGAGGAGCGTGGCGAGCTGGCGTCGTGTCGATCTCTTGGGAAGTTGTCCGTTCCAGAAATAGTCGTACTCGGGGCTGTGGTTGGGTCTTTGCGGGACCCTGAGATATCGAATGACCTCGGTTTCCGATATCGCTTCAGGGTATATCTTGGACAGCAGGCGGCCGAGCAGAGCGTCGTCGGAATCGGGCACCCTGCCGGCATAAACGTCAGCAGTCAGCTCTTTCAGCTCGGTGAGAGCCTGGGTGTGATCCCGGTGATGCCGCACGAACAGGTACACGGCGCGATCCCGAATCCTTGGCCAACGTGTGCCGTCACGGATTAGCTCTTTCAGCGGATCGACAAGGCGTGGAATCGGTTCGCCATGCCAAAGGGCTTCGAGCAAGATAACGACGAACGATTGCCACGAATCCTTCCGCGCCGGAGCGGTTAGAATCTTTAGAATCTGGTTCTCCATGTCGGAGGACACAAGATCGCCGAGCCGCGAATCCAGCTGGACGGTGGTAATCAAGCGGGGGTTCGCTGCAGTTTGCCGTTTGAGACCATCCAGAAGCAGGCGTTTTTCTTCTGGCGAGAAGTGTTGGGCGTCTCCGTAAAGGACAATTCCAAGAGGATCGCGCGGAATTACCTCCGCTCGGCTGGATCTGCTGTGTGCTGCGAGCCATGCGGAAAGACCGCGCAGTTCGGAGACCACCACGCCATCGTATCCGGTGATTAGAGCGAGAATGCGCCCGATCGGCAGCCCGTTCTCGACAAGAGCGGCCAAGTACCTGGCGGCGAGAAACTCCGCGACCTGCCGGTGAACGGGAACTATGCGGCGCTCTGTGGGAGATTCGAACAGTTTGGATTCCAGGCTTCGGCGGAGAATCTCCCGTTCGGTTCCCTGAAGCCGATCAAGTTCGAGGAAATGCTGATCGCTCTTCGCACCCGGCAGTGCGTACCCCGCGGCACCAGTCAGAAGCTGCACTGCGCAAAGCCTCCCGCTGGCCTCGATGAGATCGGCGATGGCGCCCGGATCCAGACTGGATATGCGATGTTCTTCATTGTGCTCTGCAAGCAGAGTTCGGCATGCCATGTCGAATGCCTGCGTTCTGGTCTCGGGCCAGCCACTGGCGGCTCCGACCGCAACCGCGAGCATTTTGAGGCTCTGTGGATTGACCAGTAGTTCGTGGAGGCCCTTCTCTTGGGCCGCCGCGACAAAATCCTCCGGATCATCGATCCTCAGAACACCGCGTAGAAATTGGTGGATATCTTGTTCGGACAGCGGATCGAGGCGGAGCACCTTGACGGCTCCGCTGGGTGATACCTGTTTGAGATGATCCTTGTCATTGGCTCCGAACCAATCAGCCTCACGACACGACAGGCGAAAACGGGGACGGCCCATTCGGTCAAGTTTGGCACGGATACGGTCGAATGGAGTACGCCCGTCGGTGGTTCCGGTCCGTGTCTCGTCGAGCCCATCGATGAAGAGAGTCGTATCGTGCCACTCGGCCCGGTCGTCGAAGGTGAGGAAATCGCGCGCAGTGACACAATGCCCGCCTTGGCGTTCCACCAGATGCTTGAAAATGGTGGTCTTGCCGGAGCCTGGAGGACCAAGAAGCACATAGGCCGCCTCGTCCTTCCAATCCTCAACAGGTCGGGACGAAATATGCGTAGGGTCACGGGAGTCGCGCTCGCCGATGTCGTGGCATGTCCGTCGAACAGTGCACGTCATGGGTTGTCGAACCATTCCCATGCCTGTGTTGAAAGAAACTCGGAAACAGGAAGTCCTCCCTCGCCGATGACAATGGTTGCCTGGGCGTCGAAGCGCTCCGCAAATCGTTCGAGCCCGCTTGTCCTTGGCTTACGCGCGCCGCTCTTCACCTCGAAGGCAACCAGTCTGCGACCGCGTGTCAGAACGAAATCCACTTCGGAGCCGTTCTCTCGCCAATAGTACAGACCGTGTGCTGGTGTGCCCGTATTGAACAGGTGCGCCCCCACCGCGCTTTCGACAAGGCGTCCCCAATAGCTGCGGTCGGCCTTTGCTTCCTCGAACGTGTATCCCGATGCAACGGCCATGAGTGCGGTGTTGAGAACATTGAGCTTGGGGTTGGAGGATCTCCGCCGATGGGCCCCGGCGGCGTATTTGGTGAGACCAGCAATCAGACCTGCATTGGACAAAAGGTCCATGTAGCGCGCCAGGGTGGTCGTGTTGCCGGCGTCCTGAAGCTGGCCACGCATCTTGTTGTACGAAAGGATCTGCCCGGAATACTCGGCGCCGAGCTGGAACAGCCGCTTCAGCAAAGCCGGCTTGTCGACCCGCTGCAAGGCGAGAATGTCTCGCTCAATGTTGGGTTCGACCAGCGCCTCGGCTATGTAAGCGCGCCATCGGCTCTGCTCGGGAACGAACGGGGCGCCTCCCGGATAACCCCGAAGTATACGTAGCGTTGGAGATCGAAGCCAAATGCTGCCGACATTTCGGCGAACGACCAATGCATCAGGCGTACGGTCTCGTACCTGCCGGCAAAGCTCTCGCTCATTCCCTGCTGCATGAGCAATGGGGCGGAGCCAAGTAGAATGACGTGTAGGGGCCGATCAAGCCGCCGATCGGCATCCCATAGCCCCTTGACCGTCTCCGACCAGTTCGGGATTTTCTGAATCTCATCGATCGCCAGAACGAGGCCCCGATCGGCACTTTCGGCCGCCAACCGAGCCTGTTCCCACTGCATGATCAGCCATCGCGCGTCTCTTGAGCCGTCCAGCGGGGCCGATTGCGGTTCCGCGAACTGGAGCTGAGAACTGCCCAAGTCTGGACTTGGGGGGAGAATCGCAGGATCCGGTTCATCGACAGACACATACCGAGAAGGAGCGTCCAGCTGTCTGAGGACTTGGTCAACCAGTGTGGTCTTGCCCGTTTGGCGCGGACCGGTCACGATTGTGAGACGCTGAGGCTTTTCGCTCAGGCGATTGAATAGCGTGGAAATCTGGGCTCGTTCATAGGCTGGCATAGAGCCATTCTACAGCATTGAGTAAATTTACTCAATAAGTACGAGCATTGGTCGACTCAATGAATTTCGATGCTCGTGGCGACGCAAGCTACTCCATGGCATGGCCTTCCCGACAGGGCGGGCCATGTTCTTCTGGCCGAAGGCAGCGAACCGGTGCATCAGCGGTTGCGCACACCGCCTGTTGTTCGACCCGGCCGCCTGACCTCTCCGAACGAAAGCAAATCAACAGGCTGACGCGCCGGTCAGCAACGAATCTGTGTGCAGACCGACAGAGAGGCGGCGCATGCGCCACATACAGACGACTGAGCCTCTTGCAAAAATCGAATTTTTTGCGGGGGTACTGTAACTTGATGTCTGGAAATTTGTCTGAGGTTTGCGCTTTGAGGCGTTTCAGGCGATGGTGGTGTGCAGGGCAATCTCGCCCGATCTCGACTCCGTCCGGAGTTTTACCGTCACATCCGACGCGCTCACCGGCGACAGGAAGGACCGCGAAGATGGGACAACCCTCGGGAAGGACGGCACGCTCGGGTGGCGGGACGGGAGACGGCCGGACGCGCTCGTCCTGCCCGCCGACCTCGACCGCTCGCTGCGCCATCTCGACGACGCGGACCTCGACCGGCTGGTCGAAGCGGCAACAGCCGAGGCCCGCAGGCGCGGGCGGCAGGCCGGCAAGACGTCTGGAGGAAGGGCGCATGCCAAGCCCGCGTCGGTGACGCAGGGGCAGGAAAAGCCGATTCTTGCCGCCTTCGAGGCTGGCCTCAAACCCGTGGCGATCGCGCGGGAGTTCCGCCTCTCGCGCATTCGGGTCGACAGCGTGCTGGCCGGCGTCGGACAAGGCCGCCGATCGAGCACCTTCGCTGCGGCGAAGTCGGCGTTCCCTTGAGGAGGAATCACCCACCCGCTGCCATGGCTTGAGGCAGTTTTTTTTAGAACACGCCGCACCGTCTCGTGTGACACGGTGTAACCAAGCTCGACAACGCGGTCGGCCAGCAGCCGCAACGACCATTGCGCGTAACCCTCAGGCGGTTCACCACAACTCAGGGCCACCAAGCGCGCCTCGAAGACGCCGTCGGCTTTTCGCATATAGGTAGGACGGCGCCGGCCACCCAATGCCGCCTCCAGCCCCTCGAAACGCTTCTTTACTCGGTCTACTTTGCGCATGCTGATGCGCAGAATCTCGGCAATGACCTTCCCGGTCATCTGGCATTCATTGAACGCGCCCTCGTCGCAGTTAAGCAGGGCGTTGATTACCTTTTGCGACAGGTGCGAGCCCTTGATCTCCGAAAGTTCTGCCCGTTCGTCCAGGGTCACCACGTAGCGTTTCATACTCCGACCTCCATCCCGAATGGACGGACAGTCTAGCACCAAATGTACGACATATCATTGCTGACATAACACTAGCGTGGGATCGCCGTGCGTTCCCACATGACGGGGTTGCACTCGGCTGCTGTGCGAGCTATACGTACATGCGATATGGCAGGATTGTGGTCGGCGCATGTGGCCGCAAACCTGTTGTACGGGAGGTTGAAGGCATGACCGAGACATCAGGGGATGTTGTGATGCGCGGACTGCCGTGGTCGTTCGGCTACAACGTGAGTGCCTCACGCGCGCGCGACCTTCGTACCCCCCCCCCCCCCCCCCCCCCCCCCCCCCCGATTCGGACGCTGGACTGTATCGGCGGATGACCTTGGGAAGATATCCCGTCGCCTGAGCGCAAACCTCTCGGTCAGGGAGCCGGCTACGCAGGCGCACCACTTCCCTGACCTGCTTCGACGGGAACACGGCGGCTCACGCCACGCCGTCGGGTGCCGTTGCTTCAGGACCGAAGCTCTTTACACCTCAGACAACCGGGGTCGCACGGCCCTCGGCGAGCATTCGTTCCCTGGCATTCAAGCCTATGGAGCGGGATGGTTCACGCCCGCGCTGCGTCGGAAGCCACTCCATGGCAAGCCCCCCCCCCCCGGCGGGTTCTGACACCCCCCCTCATCCATCGTCTAAAAACACATGGTCACAGCCCATCATGTGTTGCACTTCACTATGGAACGGGGGTGGGAAACCGAAACCAAGGCATACATCAAATGAACAGCTCGATGACTGAGAGATTCACGACAATTTCCAGACATCAGGTTGCGTAATCGTCCACAACCTAAGGCCCCACTTCACTATGGAACGGGAGAGGAGAAAAGTTCGATGGGAATTATGAAATATGTGACTTTGGCGGCGCTGGCCGCTGCGGGTCTGGCGCTCGCGGGCTGCGGTGGCGGGTCGAAGAAGCCGGTCGCGATGGGCAACCAGCAGATGGAGATGACGGACGCCCAGAAGGCGCAGGCGGCCTACGACGCCGCCGCGGCAGCCGAGACGGCGGCGATGACGGCCAGGAAGACAGCGGAAGCTCAGCTGGCCGCGGTCAAGAAGGCGGTCGAGCCGCCCCAATTCGCTCAGCAAATCTACTATACAGGCGGCGACAGTTCGGTGGTCCGGACCAACGCCGCGCTCGTGAAAGACGCGAAGGCGGCGGCCGACAAGGCGCTGGCGGACGCCAAGACGGCGCTGACGGCGGCCGAGAAGGCGCAGACGGACCTGAACGCCCTGCCGGCCGGCACGACCGGCCTTGCGGCGCAGAAGAAGGTGGTCATGGGTCAGATCGAAACAGTGAAAGCGGAGATCAAGGCCATCGAGAAGACCCTGACCGGGGCCGGCACGATCGGAGACTATTTCTCGAGGATGGATACCGAGGCGGAAATCAAGGACCGCGCCGGCGAAACCCTCGCTACCGCTGGCTTCGACAACGCTACATCGTCAAGGCCCGCGAGGCGGCTGCTTAATACCTTGTCGCCTGCGGACTCAGCTCGCCCCGGCTCGACCCGCACCGGCGGTTACGATGGCAGAGGCGGCGTGAATCAATACAATCGGAGGCCGACAAATAGCTACGGCGACTCCGATGGCGCTCGTCCGCCGACGAAGGTCATCGCCACCGGGGAGGTCGCCGATCGGAGATCCATGTTCTATCACAAGTATGACGACGGCGAACTCCCGGCCGGCGTCATGACCTGGGAGCAGATCGCCGCCAAGGATGGGATGCTCGTGAAGAAGGCCTTCGGCACCGACAACATGGATGTCGATGTCCTGCCCCTTGCCGGGATGCCCCTGTCCGCACTCACCAACTCGAGCGGAACGGGCCTGACGACGTATCCCACCGACATCTCCGAAGACCAGTATTACAAGGGGGTCAAGGGGACGCTGTATTGCCAGGGCACCTGCTCTGCCCCTGGCGGCAAGCTGACCGGCAAGCTGTTCTTCAAGGCGGCCGACGAATTCGACGATGGCTACGCGGGCAACTATCGCTACTACTGGATAACGCCGAGGAACTCCCATTACACGACGTGGAATGCCTATGTCCGCTACGGGTACTGGCTGTATGGAACCGGCACCACCACCGGGGTCTCGGTCCTCGCAGACAGCCCTGCCGGCTATCGCGGGTTTACTGGTGTAAGCGTCACTGGTCTCCCCGCCACCGCCACCTACAAGGGCGAAGCCCTTGGCCTGTCGGCGCTGAAGCTCTACACCGCCGGCGAACACACGGGGCAGAAGTCCGCACGGTTCACGGCGGATGTGACGCTCAACGCCAAGTTCGGGGCTGATCCCAAAATAGAAGGAAAGATCGACAACTTCAAGGGGAATGCCGTCGACGAGAAGTGGAGCGTCAAGCTCGCGCAGACAAAGCATGCCGACTTCGATGCCGAGGGCTTGGCCACGGGTTCCAGCGGCAGCACCGCCTTCGACAAGCCCGGCAGTTGGCAGGGTAACCCCTTCAGCCAGGACGGCGTGGGGCGCCCGGCCGGCTACATGGGCGTCTTCAACACCCATTTCCCGAACGGGTCGGCTGCCGGCGCCTTCTCGACGAGGATACAGGCGCCGGCAGAGTAGCCCGCTCCCGGAACATCCGCGTTCCCGGGCCCCGGCCGCTTCGCGCGGCCGGGGCCTTCTTTCCTCCGGCGCCCTCCGGGCGGCCGGAGGTTCCCTTTGCACGGACAGGGGTTTTCATGCGCATACCCGCTCTCGTCATTGCCGCCGGGCTGTGCCTGTTCGCCGCCGCCGCCCACGGCCAGGACGCGACCGGCCCGCGGTTCCGGGCGGGCATGGAGGCGCTTGCCGCCGCGCAGGCCGCCGCGGACCGGGATGCCCGCGACGGGAAGCTCGACGAGGCGATTGCGGCGTTCCGGGCCATCTTGGTGGACCGCTCGGAACTGGTGCGGGTGCGTCTCGAACTCGCACACGCCTTCTTCCTGAAGGAGGAGGACAGCCTGGCGCGGCGGCATTTCGAACAGGTGCTGGCGGGGACGCCGGCGGTGGCCGCCAACATCCGGCGCTTTCTCGACATCATGCGCGCGCGGCGGCGCTGGGAGGCGCATTTCGGCCTGGCGGCAGGGTAGTCTTACGCTAAATTCTGTCTGGTTTTTCAAGACAGTACCTGGGCTTTGCGGGGTTGCGGGTTGGTGCGGGAGATTTTTTTACACCCCCGTTCCATAGTGAAGTGCAACACATGATGGGCTGTGGCCATGTGTTTTTAGACGCATGATGTTGCGGAGCTGTCCAGCAGCGGCGAGAGTTCCTGTACAAGATGGAGGGAGCTTGTTCATGTCCAAAGGCTACCGTCACCTACGAAGAGCGATGCCAGATTGAGGCAGAAAAGCGGTCTTTCACAAGGTGCGATTGCTCGGCAGCTGGGCCGATCAACAATTTTCCGGGAGATCAAGCGCAACACCGGGGGACGGGGTTACCGTCACAAGCAGGCGCAAAGGATGGCAGAAACGCGCCGCAGGGCCGCCTCGTCTGTTTCCTGGCGGTTGACGCCTCAACGATGAGCTGAAGCTCAGAAAAAGCTGCGGGAGGGCCCCGAGCAGCGGCCGTTTTCGACTGGAAGGCCGTGAACGGATCCATGATCGCCGAAGATCGGAGAGCCGGGGGCGTCTTGAAGCTTCGGCGGCGCGGCAAGAAGCCGAACTGGAAGGGCGGATGCCATTCTGGCCGGGTGGACATTTCCGAGCGCCCTGCGGAGGCAAAGGAACGGATCGGCGACCGGGAGCCATAATCGGCAAAGCTCACAGTGGAGCTGTCGTGTCGCTCGTGCCACGAAATACACCTTGCTGGGTGGACAGAAAGACACGGTCGGTATGATCCGCCTGCTCGGCTCTGGTGCGCTATTGGTCCACACAATCACAACGGCAAAGAGTTCGCAGACCACAGGCGTGTCGCTGAAGTACTTGACGCAGATTTCTTCTTCGCCTTTCCATTCCTGGGAGCGCGGCTTGAATGAGCACACCAACGGCCTGGTGCGGGAGTACTTCCCGAAGGGCACGGACTTTCGCGCGACATGCAACGAAGATGTTCAGAAGGTGCGGCTCAACACTCGGAAAGTCCCGGGATCGCCGACGGAGGTAATCTTGAAGTGAAACCGACCTGACCATCTGCGCCATGTTCCGCAGCCGCAACGTGCAGCAGGGTCCATGCCGCGCGACGGCGAAATAGTGGCTTGAAGCCGACAAAGGCGTTGCATAAGCTCGATGTTGAAGGAACTGAAGCTGTTCCCAGGCGGAATCGAGAGGGGCAGAGGGGAAAAATTTGCGCAATACCCGGCCCTCATCTCCGTTCGGGCTACGCCCTCACTGCGATGAGGGCCGGGTGTTGCACTTCAGACTGGAAGTGGGGCATTCATTGAACGCGCCCTCGTCGCAGTTAAGCAGGGCGTTGATTACCTTTTGCGACAGGTGCGAGCCCTTGATCTCCGAAAGTTCTGCCCGTTCGTCCAGGGTCACCACGTAGCGTTTCATACTCCGACCTCCATCCCGAATGGACGGACAGTCTAGTCATCTGGAACTGAAGTAAGCATGATTGTATGATGGCGGTTGGAGTGTGAACACGGAGGTCATGGCGATGCCACGCGGTATGGGACGGCCCTTGGCGGTGCTGGTCTTGAGTGGTCAAGGCCGCCAGCGGCCGTCCCGTACCGCGCCCCATCGAGATAACCTCCATTGTCCGACTCGGGACACAACTTTACAATGAACCTTACTTCAGTGTCACGTGACTAGCACTAAATGTACGAAATATCATTGCTGACATAACACTAGTTGGGTTCTGATTGGTCGTAGTGCTCGTTGATGATGTCTGCGGCTTTTCCGTCGAGGGCGATCTGGGTGGCGACGAGTGGGTTGTAGCCGAGTGCGGCCATGGAGGTGAGGTAGCTTGAGCCCCGGCACCATGCTTTTGCGTGGAGCGGAAGCATCCGGACACCTTGACCTTTGCCATCCTGATTTTCTGTTCTCCGGCATTGTTGGTGAAGCTGACGTTGGGGTCGTCTGTGAAGCGCAGGTTTTCGTGTTTCACGAGACGTTCGTGCAGGTTGTGCGCGTCGGACTTGCGTCCACGTTTTCCTTTCGGCGGGATGTCGGGCAGTTCCCTGGCGCCCTGATGGTGCGGTAGCGCTTGCGCCCGGCGTCGTTCAGGGTCTTGGATGCGCTCTTGTTGACCTTGTGGCAGACCTCGCGGAGCAGGCTCTTCATCAGTCGCGCGGTAGCCTCGACGACAAAGGTCAGTTCGCGCAGCAGGTGGCTACCGCACAGCTGGTGGCTACACTGGCCCATGTACGAGGCCCAGGACGCCCTTGTAGCACGGGCCGATCTCTTGCCCGCGCTTGCGGTGCGGGAACTTGCACGTCAGGGTCCCACGACATGAAGCCACTTACTGTTGATCCGAAATCGTCGACATCGGGCGTTGCAGGAGGTGCGCCACGGCGGCCTCCTCCCATGACGCATCGTGAAAGCATAGCCGAGGCAGGTTGCCTCGGAGAGCTTGATGCCGGAGATCGCCTGCACGAGCGCGACGGCGCAGGGACAGCATCTGGGCGACCAGCAGGTTGATGACGAGGGCCTGGATGCCGATGCCGTACTGCACGGGATGTTGTCGGGGAACCGGGCCTTGCACTTCGGGCATTCCTCGGCGTCGACGCGGCGCGACCTCGAACACGATGTCGTGCGGCGCTCGACGGGGTCGGCGCCGCAGGCGTCGCAGGCCGCGACCGTCTCCTCGACGATGGCAGGTTGTCGCCCATCTGCCGGTTCGGCTTCGGGCCCTTGCTCCCGGCACGCTCTTGTCCGTCTGTGACGGCGGCAGACCGGAGTTCCGGCTCGTGCGTGGTCTTCTCCAGAAGGACGACGATGAGGATGTCGAGGATCACGGCCTCTTCCGACACCTTGCCGGCAGCGCCGCGGTCCTGGCCGCTTCGAACTCCTCGCGCGCCGCGTTGACCGTCGCCATCACCCGGCCTTGCGCTTCATCAGCGCGCCGCTTCCGAGATGCGTTTCCACATACAGATCATGCGGGGGCTGGAGCCCCGGAAGCAGCTGGCACAGCCCGCTCGTCGCCTTCGATCCAAAGTAGCCCACTGGCGGTCCCCGTCGTTCTCGATGACCACCACTAAACGAATCGGCCTGCAGTGTCAAATCTCCACGAAAACCCGTTCGTTGCTCTACCCCGACATCAAGCCGGAACCAGGGGGTGAGCAGTTACGAGCTTGGTTACATTGATACCGTGTCACACGAGACGGTGCGGCGTGTTCTAAAAAAAACTGCCTCAAGCCATGGCAGCGGGTGGGTGATTCCTCCTCAAGGGAACGCCGACTTCGCCGCGGCGATGGAGAAGGTGCTCGATGTCTATCGCCGTCCCTATGATGCCGCCTTCCCCGTGGTCTGCATGGACGAAACGCCCCGACCGGCGAGACACGGCAACCGATCGCCATGGCGCCGGGACGGCCAGCGCGTAACGACTACGAGTATCGACGTTGCGGTACCTGCAACGTCTTCATGGCCACGGAACCTCTGGCCGGCAAGCGCATGACCAAGGTAACCGAGCGCAAGATCGACTGGGCGCAGTTCCTGGCCGACATCGCCGAGCGCTACCAGGATGCTACCACCATCACCCTGGTGATGGACAATCTCAACACTCATCGGCCCGGCGCCCTCTACGAGGCCTACCCGCCGGACGAGGCCAAGGCCCTGTAGGACCGCTTCGAGTTCGTCTACACCCCCAAGCACGGCAGTTGGCTGAACGTGGTCGAACTCAACGTCATGATCCGCCTGAACCGCCGCATCGACTGCATCGAGGTGTTACGCCGGGAAGTTGCCGCCTGGCAGGCGACCGCATTCAGGCCAAGGTGGATTGGCAGTTCACCACCGACGATGCCCGCGTGAAACTCAAACGCCTTTATTCGACATTTGACGAATGACAAGACACTAGGACGCCATCCGATGCCCGGACCCCAACCACTGGAACGAATACGTCTTCCGCGCGTATACGGGCCATCGGGATGAGACGATCTTCCTGACCGACATCCCGGATATCCGATAAAGCTTTCCCCATGCCTCGTCCCTTCGGTAGCCCGACCATCGGGCATCTCCGGGGACCCGGGACGCTGGCTGTTGCCCGGCGCATCGCTTCGACGCCGGTCGGCGCCACAGGCGATCGACCGCATTCGATCGTGAAGGGTCGGGGCCCGGCGCCTGACGGCAGCCGGCCCAGCCGGCAACCGGAGACGCGGTGAATGCGGCATCGACGCGGATTCGGGCGCGGAGCTTTGAAATCAACTGGTACCTATTCGATACCCGGAAGCCGAAAGTTCCCTGCGCCGGTTTCGGTCAATGCATATAGAAGATTGTTTGTAACTGCTCACCCCCTGGTTCCGGCTTGATGTCGGGGTAGAGCAACGAACGGGTTTTCGTGGAGATTTGACACTGCAGGCCGATTCGTTTAGTGGTGGTTATCGAGAACGACGAGGACCGCCAGTGGTCTACTTTGGATCGAAGGCAACGAGCGGGCTGCGCCAGCTGCTTCCGGGGCTCCAGCCTCCGTATGATCTGTATGTGGAAACGTATCCGGGAGGCGGCGCGCTGATGAAGCGCAAGGCGCCGGCGCTCGATTGGGATCGACCGGGAGCGCTGGACGGGTTCGGGTGCGACTGTCCGGTGAAACTGATCCACAGCTGCGCCCACGCGTTCCTGGCCGGCTTTGCGTTCCGAGGCACGGAACTGGTCTACAGTGACCCCTGCTGGCGACGCGCCGATCGAAGCGGCGGTACCGCCACGACTACACCGAAGCCGACCATGTCGAACTCCTTGAACTGCTCAAGGGGCTGCCGTGTCAGGTGATGGTCTCGGGCCACCCCTCGGCGTTGTACGACGACCTGCTACGGGACTTCAGGATGGCAAAGGTCAAGGTGTCCGAATGCTTCCGCTCCACGCAAAAGCATGGTGCCGGGGCTCAAGCTACCTCACCTCCATGGCCGCACTCGGCTACAATCATCACGTTGCAACCCAGATCGCCCTCGACGGAAAAGCCGCAGACATCATCAACGAGCACTACGACCAATCAGAACTCAACTAGGGGTGAGTAGATACGATTGTTTTTATTGTATAAATTTCGTGTCCAGATGTTTGCCCTCCGAATACAGGCCACCCCGACATACTGCCGAGACGAACATCACGTCCAGGACTTTCCCACGCTGCGTTCAATCTTGCCGACTGGTGATGAACGTAGGTTGCACAGGCCCAACCCCGCTGAATTTTTTAGCTGCGACGACCCGCAGACAGCCCCGTAGTCAGAAAACCCGACAAGATACGAAAATTTGTGCTCCGTTCCGCGGTCATTCAAAACACCAGCCACAGCGTGGGAAAGTCTTGGAACCGAACTCACGACGATCCCATGCTAATTCGGAGACGCGAAATCCGAATGCGTTGGGGCTCGGCTCATCACAGATCGCCTCCTTGATCGCAATTTTCGTGCCAGAAGGTCCCATCAAGCCTTGGCGGCACGATTGCAGCGCGACGCAAACTGAGAAAATCTCGCCAGTCGTCGCCGGATTAGCAGCGTGGGATCACCGTGGAACCGAACTCTTCCGTTGTGGCGACTCCACGGGCGCCATGCTATGATCGGCTACGCTCCCTGACGCGAGCTAGGATGCTGGCATGAACAGGCTGATCGAGACCATGCGCGATGTCGTGATCGCGAACCGCATTCTGGCGCGCGAAGAGGTCGTCGACGCCTATGGTCATGTCAGTATCCGCAATCCGGAAGATCCCGGCCGCTATCTTCTCAGCCGGTCGCGCAGCCCGGAACTCGTGACCATCGACGACGTCATGGAATTCACACTTGATGGCGAGCCGATAGACGACGACCGCACGCCCTACGCCGAACGCTATATCCACGGCGCCATCTACGAAGCGCGTCCCGATGTGAATTCGGTGGTGCACAACCATTCCCACGCCGTCATACCCTTCAGTGTCACACCCAGCCGCCTGCGGGCGATAGCGCATGTCGGCGCCGCCATAGGCAAGGATATTCCGGTCTGGGACATCAGAACGCGATTCGGCGACACCAACCTCCTCGTGGTCAACATGGAACACGGCCGCGATCTCGCCGCCAAGCTTGGTGGAAACACGGTCGCCCTGATGCGTGGACATGGCTGCGCCGTGACCGGGCGAACGATCGAAGCCGCGGTCATGACCTCAATCTATCTGCAGGTGAATGCCCGCCTGCTGCAGGACACAATGCGGCTGCACGACGAAATCGAGTACCTGTCCGACGGCGAGATCGAGAACTGTTCGCAGACGTTCCTGAGTGATTTCTCGGTCCAGCGAGCATGGGAGTATTTCCGCCGACGCGCCGGCGCCGATTCCCTGTAGGCAATCGCGGCGGCGCCCGATCACCGCGGCAGCCGCACCGGAGAATGCCCCGAAAACCGCAGCCGGAAGCAGCCGCAACAGATGGTTCGGCCCGACTTGCCGACCCTTATCCGAATGGGATGCCCTAGCACCATGAGCACACTCACAGATGACCTCGTACGCCCCTTCGCCGGCATCCGCGCAGCACCCGACAAAGCCGGTCAGATCGCGGCACCACCCTACGATGTCGTGACCACCGACGAGGCGCGCGCCCTCGCCGCTGGCCAGCCGCTCAACTTCCTGCATGTCTCGCGCGCGGAAATCAACCTGCCGCCAGACACCGATCCCCATTCCGATCAGGTCTATGCAGCCGCACGTCATTACATGCGCGATCTGCTGGCTTCCGGCGCCCTGATCCGCGATCCCGAACCCTGCTACTACGCCTATCGCATGACCGGGCAGGATCGATCCCAGACGGGCATTGTGGTTTCGGCGTCGATCGACGCCTATAGAGCTAACCGCGTCCGCAGGCACGAATTGACCCGCCCCGACAAGGAAAACGACCGCGCCCGCCAGATCAGGGCCGTGAACGCGATTACCGGTCCGGTCCAGCTTGTTCACCGCGCAAATGCGCCGTTGTCGAGCCTGCTTGCGCTCGCGACATCGACCAGCCCGGATGCGGTCAAGCCCGATCTCGACGGGGTCCGTCACGAACTCTGGGTGATCGACGACCATTCGATGGTGAACGACGTCTCGCGGATCGTCAATGGGATGGACGCGCTTTACATCGCCGACGGGCATCACCGTTCCGCGGCCGCCGCCCAGGTTTTCGACACATCCCGCGAGGGAGGAATAGAGCGCCAGGATGACGCGTACCGCGGCTTTCTTGCCGTCAGCTTTTCCGACGACGAGGTGGCGATTCTCGACTACAATCGCGTCGTGACCAACCTCGGCGACCGGTCTCCCGACGAGTTCGTCTCTGTTCTTTCCGAACGGTTCACGATCCGGTCGGCAGAGATGCCGGTGCGACCCGACAGGTCGGCGCTGTTCGGCATGTATCTGGCCGGAAGCTGGTATTTTCTGGAACCGAAGGTAGTCGCGGCGAGCGAAGACCCCATCGACGGACTCGACGTCAGCCGCCTGAGCCGCCTGGTTCTTGAGCCGGTACTCGGGATTGGCGACGTGCGCACCGACCCGCGGATCGACTTCGTCGGTGGCGGACGCGGCATCGAAGCCGTTGCCGCGCGCGTCGACTCGGGAGAGATGGCGGTGGGTTTCACGATGTTTCCCACGCGGCTCGAGGAGTTGATGGCAGTCGCGGACGCCGGGCTCGTCATGCCTCCCAAATCCACATGGTTTGACCCCAAGCTCGCAGACGG
This sequence comes from Alphaproteobacteria bacterium, assembly GCA_964291215.2. GTDB lineage: Bacteria > Pseudomonadota > Alphaproteobacteria > MPNO01 > UBA830 > JAJEBT01. Next base: position 1,257,975 of record OZ219790.1, read on the forward strand.
GCTGATCTCCCAGCCACTTGACTGAGGAACGGCCGGTGGGATCCGCCGATCGTTCCGCCGGTACGGTCGCGATCGCCCTCGTCGCAACCACCGCCGTCCAGGCTCTGGTCACGATGGCCACGCTGACGATGTCGATCCTGGCGCCGCGTGCGGCGCAGGATATCGGAATTCCCGCCGAGAATATCGGGTTCTACGCCTCGATCGTCTATGTCGGCGCCATGGTGGGCTCGCTGACCGCGGGCGGTTTCGTGCTTCGCTTCGGTGCTATCAGGTTTTCACAGATCGTCATGCTGACATGCGCAGTCGGACTGGTTATCGGCATCGGCGCGCATTGGAGCCTGCTGCTGGTTTCTGCTCTCGTCTGCGGGCTCGGCTACGGCCCGACGACACCGGCAAGCAGTCACATTCTTTCCCGCCACACGCCGCCCCGGTTCCTGTCGCTCGTATTCTCCATCAAGCAGACAGGAGTGCCGCTCGGCGGCCTGATCGCCGGACTGCTCATCCCGCTGTTCCTCGTATGGTTCGATTGGCAGGGCGCCATGTGGGCGGTCACCGCCACCGTACTTCTCGGGCTGATTTGCCTGCAACCGACGCGACGGCGTTTCGACCGTAGTCTCGAAGCCGGCGCTCCGCTCCTGAGGGGAAATATCATCGGCCCCCTGCGCCTCGTGTTCTCGAGACGGGAACTCCGCATCCTGATAGCCGGATCGTTTCTGTTTGCCGCCCTGCAACAGTGCTACACTTATTTTCTGGTGACATTTCTTCAGACCGATATCGGCTGGTCCAACCAGAAAGCCGGGCTTGCGTTGTCCATTCTCGGCGCCTCCGGGGTAGTCGGCCGCGTCCTGTGGGGCGCCGTCGCCGATGCGACCGGCCGCAGCGACACCGTGCTCGCCTTCCTCGCCTTCGGCATGGCAGCGAGCGCGGCGATCACCGCAACGATCACGCCCGATTGGAGCGACTGGTCCGTTCTCGCCATCTGCGCGGCGTTCGGCCTCACAGGCATCGCATGGAACGGTGTCTATCTTGCCGAAGTGTCGCGACGTGTTGCGCCCGAAGAGGCGAGCCGGGCAACCGGTGGCGGACTCTTCATCACCTTTTCGGGGGTGGTCATCGGACCGGCGATCTTCGGTCTGATCACGCAGGTCACGGGAGGATTTTCCGCCAGCTATCTCATCCTCGCCGCAGCCACCGCCACTGCCGGCCTGCCGTTGTTGCGGACAAGAGAAACTTCATGAACGCGCGCATCGCGCTGGGGGTGCCATCCGCCCCGCAATCCGCGACGCAAGGATGGAACACGCGTCAACGCCATTTCTATCTGCGGTAGCGGGGTCGAGCCGCCGGTGTTCGCCACCGCCCGGCATCCCGAGAAGCGCGCCGACCTGATAAAGCAGACCAGGGCCGAACACCCGCTGTTTCACACGCAGGACTTAGACAAGCCGGCCGTGACAGTGCTTGAACTTCCGCCCCGATCCGCAGGGGCACGGTGCGTTGCGCGGAACCTTGCCCCAGGTGCTGACATCCTCGGGATCGATCCAGCGTCCGAGGCGGTCGTCAAGAACCCAGCCTGAGGGCACCATGTCGTCGGCGACGCTGGCCGGAATCGCAACCGGTGCCGAATCGGGTCCTGCTCCCGCACCGGCATGCGCGAAAGCCGGATCCTCGCGGGTCATCATGCCCTCTGCCGGATCCGCATGCTCAAGCGCCGCGATCTCGTCGGCCGTGATCGATATCTCAAGCCGCGTCATCATCGTGGTCACGTCGGAGCGCAGGCCCGAGAGCATGTCCTCGAACATGTCGAACGCTTCGCGCTTGTATTCGTTCAGCGGATCTTTCTGGCCGTATGCCCGCAGCCCGATGCCCTGCCGCAGATGGTCAAGCGAGAGCAGGTGCTCCTTCCATGCCTGGTCGAGGTGCTGCAGCAATATGCTCTTCTCGGCCAGGCGCATGATGGAGGGACCGTAGTTCGCCGTCTTCGCGGCCATGAGGTCCTCTGCCCGTTCGGTAATGCGAGACCGGATTTCCTCGTCCGCTATGCCCTCTTCCGATGCCCAGTCCCCGATCGGCAGATCGAGGTTGAGCAGATCCCGCACACCGTCGCGCAAGACGTCGGTATCCCACTGTTCCGGATAGGCCTTTTCCGGAATGCACGACGTCACCAAGCCATCGATCACCTGTTCGCGCATGTCGCTGATGGTGTCCGACACATCTTCCGTGACCATGAGGGTCTTGCGCTGTTCGTAGATCACCTTGCGCTGGTCGTTCATCACATTGTCGAATTTCAGGAGATTCTTTCGGATCTCGAAGTTGCGCTCCTCGACCTTGCGCTGCGCCTTTTCGATCGCTTTGTTGATCCACGGGTGCACGATCGCTTCCCCGGCCTCGAGGCCGAGGCGCTGAAGCATGTTGTCGATTCGCTCCGATCCGAAGATGCGCATGAGGTCATCCTCAAGCGACAGATAGAACTTCGAACGCCCGGGATCGCCCTGGCGTCCGGATCGGCCACGCAACTGGTTGTCGATGCGCCGCGCCTCGTGCCGTTCTGTACCCATCACGTAGAGCCCGCCAGCATCGATCACGATCTTCTTTGCGGCCGCCACTTCGGCCTCGATCTCGGTGCGCAGCGCCTCGGCACGGCTCTCGCGCTTGGCCGCGGGAAGCTTGGCCAGCTGCTGCTCAAACTGCATCTCGATGTTGCCGCCAAGCTGGATGTCGGTGCCCCGCCCCGCCATGTTGGTCGCGATCGTCACGGTTCCGGGCCGGCCAGCCTGGGCAATTATGTAGGCTTCCTGCTCGTGGAACCGGGCGTTGAGAACGTTGTGCTCGATCTGGTTCTTCGTCAGCAGCTCCGACAGCTGCTCCGAACGCTCGATGGAAATGGTGCCGACGAGAATCGGTTGCTGTCGTCGCTGACATTCCCTGATCTCATCGAGGATGGCCGCGTACTTCTCGTCGGCGGTCCGGTAGACCTCGTCATCCTCGTCGGCGCGGATCATCAGCACATTGGTCGGAATCTCGACCACTTCGAGGCCGTAAATGTCTGCGAATTCCGGAGCTTCCGTCATTGCCGTTCCCGTCATGCCGGCAAGTTTGGGATAGAGACGAAAGTAGTTCTGGAACGTGATCGAAGCGAGGGTCTGGTTCTCCCGCTGGACCGAAACCCCCTCCTTGGCCTCGATCGCCTGATGCAGCCCCTCGGAATACCGCCGGCCCTCCATCATCCGGCCGGTGAATTCATCGATTATGACGATCGAGTCGTCCTTGACGATATATTCGGTGTCCCGCTCGAAGAGCTTGTGCGCCCTGAGGGCCTGATTGACGTGATGGACCAGCGCGACATTCGAGACGTCATAGAGCGACGCGCCGGCGAGCATGCCCATCCCTTCCAGGGTCCGCTCGACATGTTCCGTTCCCGATTCGGTCAGCGTCACGGCGCGCTGCTTCTCGTCTTTCTCGTAGTCTTCCGGAGCAAGCTGAGGAATGACCTTGTCGATGGCCAAATAGAGGTTCGCCGCATCTTCGACAGCCCCGGAGATGATCAGCGGGGTTCGCGCCTCGTCGATAAAGATGTTGTCGACCTCGTCGACGATCGCATAGTTGAACTCGCGCTGCACCATGTCCTCAAGACTGAATTTCATGTTGTCGCGCAGGTAGTCGAAACCGAATTCGTTGTTGGTTCCGTACGTCACATCGCTGGCGTAGGCATCACGGCGGCCGGACTCGCTGAGCCCCTGCGTGATGCAACCCACCGTCAGACCGAGAAACCGGTAGATTGCCCCCATCCATTCGGCATCGCGCTGCGCAAGATAGTCATTGACGGTAACGACATGGACGCCGCGGCCGGAAAGTGCATTCAGGTAGACCGGCAGCGTCGCCACCAACGTCTTGCCTTCCCCCGTCTTCATTTCCGCGATCTTGCCCTCGTGCAGCACCGTGCCGCCCATCAACTGCACATCGTAGTGGCGCTGGCCGAGCGTGCGTTTGGCCGCTTCGCGCACCGTCGCGAAGGCCTCGGTCAACAGGTCGCCAAGGTCTTCTCCCGCCGCGAGCCGTTCGCGAAACATGTCGGTTCGCGCGCGCAGGGCGTCGTCCGACAGCTTTTCAAACTCGGGTTCCAGGGCATTGATTTTCGCAACCCCGTCCAGAAGCCTCTTAATTTCCCTGTCATTTGCGCTGCCAAACAGGCGGCGCGCCAATCCGTCGAGCATGTTCTTTCGCGGCCCCGCGTCCGAAGTTCCGTGCTGTCCATAATGGTGTTGTGCAGCGGCACAGACCATATAGCACACCCGGCCGGAAAAGGACAGTTGCAACGCCCTTTGCCTGCCGTTTCCGCACCGCACACCACAACGGAAGAAGGCCAATCCGAGCCGTGCGCCGCGAGACCTGTTGCGTCAGCGCGCGGGCGCCAGGATCTTGTTTATGTAAACCTGTCATGCTAGTGAATTCCGCCGTGGGGAAGCCGCCGCACCGCCAACTCGTGCTGCGCTTGACAGTGAGAACAGCCGCGACTGCCCTTCCTCCCGGCCTCGCCGCCCGCCTAGCAGCCTGCGTCGCCGGGACACGGTCCTGCCGCATGTCGGAACGGCATACATGTCCCTGATTGCGGCCACTGCGGTGACAGCTGCCGTGCCCGGCCCAACGTGAAGAGAAACCGGATGACGACGATTTCGCCTCTGGCGCCGACCGAGTTTCCATCGCTGCCGGCGGTATCCGGTGTCTCAGTTGCCGCTGCCTGCAGTGGCGTCCGCTATTCCGGCAAGCCGGATGTCTTCCTGGCGTCGATGATCCCGGGCACGCAGGCAGCCGGCGTTCTCACCCGTTCGCAAACCGCCGCCGCCCCGGTCGACTGGTGCCGCAAGGCCCTGCGACGTGGCCGCGCCAGGGCCGTCATCGTCAACTCCGGCAATGCGAATGCCTTTACGGGCCTCGAAGGGCGCAAGTCCGTCGAGAGAACCGTGGACAAGGTCGCGGACACGCTGAACTGTCCGAAATCCCAAGTGTTCGTGGCCTCAACAGGCGTCATCGGAGAGCCGCTCCCCGACGACCGCATCCGACGGTCGCTTGCCGGCCTCCGCGATGCCCTCTCTCCTGACGCCTGGAAGGACGCGGCGACCGCGATCATGACAACCGACACCTTCCCGAAGGGCGCCTGGCGGCGAACCTCCATCGGCGATACCGAGGTCACCCTGACAGGCATCGCCAAGGGCTCCGGCATGATTGCACCGGACATGGCAACCATGCTTGCCTTCATCTTCAGCGACGTGGCGGTCTCGGCGACGGTGCTGCAGAACATCCTGTCGCGCGGCATCGACCGGTCCTTCAATTCGATCACCGTGGACGGCGACACCTCGACAAGCGACACTGCTCTCCTGTTTGCCACCGGCGCCGCCGGAAACAGGCCGATCGTTGCCATGAACGATCGCAGGCTCCACGCTTTCCGCACCGCGCTCGACGGCATTCTCGTCGATCTTGCCCATCAGGTCGTCCGTGACGGAGAAGGCGCCAGCAAGTTCGTCAGCGTCAACGTCAGCGGAGCGCGGTCCGCGCGCGCAGCGAAGAGAATCGCCCTTTCGATCGCCAACTCACCGCTGGTCAAGACCGCAATCGCCGGCGAAGACGCCAATTGGGGCCGGATCGTGATGGCCGTCGGAAAGTCGGGAGAAAAGGCCGACCGCGACCGCCTCCGCATCAGCATCGGTGGCATTCGCGTGACTGACGGGGGGCGCGCCGTCCCGGACTATGACGAGGCGCCGGTAGCACGTCACATGCAGGGACGTGAGATAGACATCAATGTCGATCTGCAGATCGGCAAGGGCGCAGCCACCGTCTGGACTTGTGACCTTACCCATGACTACATCTCGATCAATGGGGACTACAGGTCTTGACGGGCGTCGCGGACAGGACGGCTTCGCAAACCGCTCCGGCGCGAGCCACCCGGAAGCCCGGTCAAACGCTCTTCTCCACTCCCCCTGATATCCAGCAGGAGCGTACGCGGTCAGGAACCTGTTGCGAACCGGCACCCCGAACATGACGGGGCTCCCCATCACGCTCGTCGTTGCGGTCGCACTGATCGATGTCGATGGCCGCGTGCTGATCAGCCGGCGCCCACCTGGAAAACACCTTGCCGGGCTGTGGGAATTTCCGGGCGGCAAGGTCGGCCGCAGCGAAGCGCCGGAACAGGCGCTGATCCGGGAACTTCACGAGGAGCTTGGAATCGAAACGGACGAGAGCTGCATCGCACCCCTGACATTTGCCTCGCACGCCTATGGCGAGTTTCATCTGCTGATGCCGCTCTATGTTTGTCGGAAATGGAAGGGTCGTGCGCAACCGATGGAAGGACAAGAAATCAAATGGGTTCGAACCGACCAGATGGCTGCGTACCCGATGCCGCCCGCGGACCGACCGCTGGTTGCCATGCTTCGCGACTTCCTTTGAAGCAGCTGCCGCTTCGCGCTTCCGCCCGGACCAGAAAGGACAATGATGCCCGAGTCCGCGCTCGCTTTCGGATCGGCTGCTCGCGCGCAGCGGGGTAACGCATGACCACCGTCGTCCGCAGCGATTCGCACCACTGCTGGATTGTCGTTGCGATTTCCTTCATCGCGCTCGCGTGCACGTTCGGCGCACGATCTTCCGTCGGCATGGTGCTGCCGTCGTGGCGTACCGAACTTGGCTGGACAGGATCGGAATCGGCAACCGGGGCGGTGCTGGTTCTCGTCATGATGGCCATCGGCTCGCCGGTTGCGGGCAATTTCATGGATCAGTATGGCGCACGGCGCATCTTCAGCGGCGGCCTCATCGCGCTCGCTCTCGGAATCGGAGGTACCGCCTTCGCCACTCAGCCTTTCCACTACTACATCCTGTTCGGATTGATCGGCGGCATCGGCTGGGCGTCCGTCTCGATCCCGCTCGTGACCGCGGCGGTATCACGGTATTTCACTCGAATGCGCGGCCTCGCGGTTGGCATCGCGGTATCGGGAGCAAGCGGGGGCCAGCTTCCGGTGCTGTCCGCGCTCGGTATCCTGATCGCCACGGTCGGCTGGCGCGACACCTATCTGATCCTCGCGACAGTCATGGTGGCGCTCGCCGCCCTCGTCGCCCTGCGGTTCAGGCCCCCGGAAGACGCAACCGCCGGTGAAGCGTCCGGCAACAAAACGGGGCCGCTATACGAACGGCTTGGCTCCCTCTTCGTCAACCGCACGTTCCTGCTTCTGTTCGCGGCGTTCTTTCTGTGCGGCTTCACAACCGCCGGGATTATCGATGTCTATTTCATTCCCTATGCCATTACCTGCGGCTACACCCTCGTCGAAGGATCAGCAGCCTATGGGGTCCACGGGATAGGGAACCTTGTCGGCGTCATATTCTTCTCCTGGCTGGCCGACCATGTCCACCGGCCACACCTGCTGGCCAGCATGTTCTTCCTTCGCGCCGCAAGTTTCGGGCTCCTCCTGCTGATCGCCGCGGACATCAGGTTGATGTTCGTGTTCGCGGCAGTGTTCGGCGTGTTGAATTTCGCGACCTTTCCCGTCATCGCGAATATCGTGGTCACCCACATCGGCATTCGCATTCTCGGCCTCACCCTCGGTCTCCTGTTCGGCGGGCATTCGCTGGGCGCCGCCATCGGTGTTGCCAGCGGAGGCTGGCTATTCGATCTCACAGCGAGATATGAGTGGATCTGGTGGATGGCGATCCCGCTGGCGGCGCTTGCCGGCGTGTTCGCGATTCTTGTACACGAGACCCGCACCCCCCGCACCGTGGCGCGTACCGCAGCAGCCTGAATTCGCTCACTGTCGGGGGCCGGCAGGCTCCCCTGCGGGCCGTTCTTCAGTACCGAGCACCGCAGCAAGCCGCTGACCGGCAGACCCCGGCTGCAAAGGCCGAGGCTGCGCGTCGTCAGGCGCCCAGCCCGTCATCCAGATGATCTGGAAGGTAGCCGGAATACGCCCGTCCCGACATCCATGAACGGCCCGGTAGCGGTCGGCTGCGGCGCCGAGCATGTCGCGCCGCAGGAAGCCGCGGCTGCGCTGGAGGACGGCATTGGTTTGACCCATCGCACGAAGATCACGCATCAGCGCCAGCAGATCAGCATAAGTGGCGGTGACAGTGTCGACATCAACAACCGGCAGTGAAAAACCCGCACGCTGCATCAACGCAACGGCATCGGGAGGCGCTGCCATCGGTGAGGTGCGCGGACGGGCGCCGCCTGTGATCTCGTATTCCGCGCCAAGAAAGGCGTCTCGCAACTCGATCAGCGTATCGCCGCCGAGCAGCGCACCGATGAAGAGGCCGTCTGGCCTCAGGCTGCGACGAATTTGGACAAGCGCACCCGGGACATCGTTCACCCAGTGCAGCGCAAGACGGGACAGGACGAGGTCAAACGCGCCCTCCGCAAAGGGCAGGAATTCGTCGTCGAACACCACTGCCGGACGGGCCCCGCGGCAGCGCAACATCCCTTCGGCAAGATCTCCGCGGACCAGGAGCGCCGACGGCGGATCCAGCCTGTGGTCCGCTGGCTCTCCGCCCCCCCTGCCGATGTCCAGGATTGCCCCGAAATTCCTGCCGGTATCCCGCAGGCGCTCGACCAGCTGCTCCGCGATCTCAAGGCGCAGAAAATCATCCGCCGCATTCGAGGCAGCCGCGCGGCTGCGGTGGCGGCGGACTGCGCGGCGATCGAAAATCATCGTGCTGTCAGCCACTGAACGGCCTCCCGGGCCCTGCGGCCCGTTCTGCGCGGCCGAAGCCGCGCCGCCTCCTCCGGACACGCCACCACCATTGGCGAAACGACCATTTGGCTATACATATACACCAGCATGTCCGGCACCGACCATGCCCGGCTCGGCAATGCCTCAGGCGGGATGACACCGGATTTCTCCAACGGCAAGCAGGGACAACCCGATGGCACACGTCGAGATCTATTCCAGCATGTTCTGTCCGTTCTGCTTTCGCGCCAAACGCCTCCTGTCGGCGAGAGGCGTCTCCTTTGATGAGATCGATGTCGACACTGATTCCGTCCGGCGCCGTGAAATGACAGCCCGCGCAAACGGTCGGAAAACCGTGCCGCAGATATTCATTGATGGCACCCATGTCGGCGGCTCCGACGATCTCGCATCGCTCGACCGCTCCGGAGGCCTCGACGAACTCCTGGGCGTCGCCGGACAACCGTGATGACCGGCGTCCTGCGCCTCGCCTGTGTGCAACTTTGCACCGGAAACGACATCGCACGGAATATTGCGCATGCTGAAGACCTCGTGCGCGAAGCGGCCGATGCAGGCGCGGATCTGGTCTCGCTTCCTGAGTGCGCCGCGCTCATCGAACCGGACCGTGCAGCCTTTCGCCGCAAGGCTGTTCTCGAGGAGGAGCACCTGGCGCTGAGCGCCTTCGCTTCGATGGCTCGTGAACTCGGAATCTGGATGCATGTCGGGTCGCTGGCGGTCCGCCGCGGAGATGGCGGCATTGCCAATCGCACATATCTCATCGATGCCGGCGGGCACGTGATTGCCAGATACGACAAGATTCACATGTTCGATGTCGACCTGACGAACGGCGAGACCTTTCGCGAATCGGACTCCTACCAGCCAGGCACAAAGGCGGTCTTCGCCGATCTCCCGTGGGGTCGGCTCGGGCTGACCATCTGTTACGATGTCCGCTTTCCGGCCCTTTACGGGCATCTCGCTCGCTGCGGGGCGCTTTTCATTGCAGTGCCGTCGGCCTTCACCCGGCGAACCGGCAGCGTCCATTGGGAGATCCTCCTTCGTGCCCGGGCAATCGAGACCGGTTCCTGGATCTTTGCTGCCGCGCAGTGTGGCAGCCATGGCGGCGGGCGCGAAAGTTATGGACATTCCCTGATCGTAGATCCCTGGGGCCACGTGCTGGCCGACGGCGGCGAGAATGTCGGCGTCATCGTGGCCGACATCGATCCGGCCCGCACGGCCGAAGCGCGCGAGGCGATTCCGGTGCTCGCCAACGCCCGCGACTTCGCGCCCGCAGCCGTACAGGAGCGTTAGGAGGCAGCCGCGCGCAGTTCAGATCCGGCCAGCTGTCGCAGGCCGACAGCGCCCGGTGCCACACCATCGAGCGGTTTTCCGGCCCACCGGCAACTCGCGGATGGCTGTCGCATCATCCGCGGACGCCTTGAGAGGCAACAGTCTTCCCCCTTGCCGCGGATCACCGATTAACCTGTCGATCCGAAACAGGAAATTGCCGCTTGGCAAATGAAGATTTTGTTCTAATCTAGAAGACATGATCGTATTTGATGTCACCTGCAAGAACGGCCATACCTTTGAAGGCTGGTTCAAGGACAGCGATACCTTTGACAGCCTCGTGTCAAAGGGCGAAGTCGCGTGCCCGATCTGTGGCGATACACATGTCAGAAAAGGCCTTGTCGCGCCCCGGCTCGGCGGGATGCGCAAGGGCAAGGACAGCCTCTCCGCGCCAGAGCCTGCAGAGGCCGTGCAGGCAGTGGATCACGGCAAGGCCGACGGCGACAAGAAAAAGGCGGATGCCGAAGAGTTCAGGGAATTCCTCTCTACCGTCCACGAATTGAAGCGGCATGTGGAAGAGAACAGCACCTATGTCGGCGACCGGTTTCCCGAAGAAGCCCGCAAGATTCACTATGGCGAGACCGAGCCGCAGTCGATATACGGCGAGGCCACGTCGAAGGAAGCGGCAAAACTCAACGACGAGGGCATCGAGTTTCACCGCATCCCCTGGCCCGCAAAGCCCGACGCGTAACCGACCAACGTGTCTCCGGGGACGGCCTCCGCGTGGTCACCGGCTCAAGCGCTCGGCCGTCAGGATGTAGTTTACCGAGACATTGGCACTCCGCCGCCACTCACCCGCCAGCGGATCGAACGAGAGGCCCGAGAGGTCGCTGACCGCGAAGCCGTTCTGCCGCAATGCACGCGCGAGTTCGGAAGGACGAACGAACCTGCGCCAGTCATGCGTCCCGCGCGGCAACCAGCGCAAAAGGTACTCGGCAGCGACAATTCCCTCCAGAAATGCCCGCGGCGTCCGGTTCAGCGTCGCCGCTATTATCGCCCCGCCATCGGCAACCGCAGACGTGCAGCACTCGATGAACAGACCAACATCCGCCACATGCTCCACAACCTCCATGCATAGCACGGCATCGAACCGCTCACCGGCGTCCTGCATATCCTCGATAGTGACGCAACGGTAGTCGATATCGACGCCCTCCTCGCGTGCATGCGCCCGGGCGGCACCGACATTGGCGCCCGAAACGTCGATCCCGGTCACTGACGCGCCCATGCGCGCCAATGGCTCCGAAACCAGACCGCCTCCGCATCCGACATCGAGGATCCTGAGTCCGGCGAGCGCGTCGAACGAACGGCAGTTCCGGCCGAAAACCTTGCACAGGCGATCCCGGATATATTCAAGGCGGACGGGATTGAACCTGTGCAACGGCGCGAAATCACCGCCGGAATCCCACCATTGGCTGGCAAGCGCCGAAAATCGGGCGATCTCCGCCGGATCGACTGTCGTCCGGCCGTCATCGCGTCCGGTTTCCACCATCGCCCAGTCTCCTTGCCACAAAACCTGCCTGCGAGTATCTATGCGCCCGCACCGCTCGGGGCAAGCGCGAGATTCCCGCACTGTCTCCGAAACACCTGGTTCCCTGCCGGCATCGCTTCGCTGGCGGGCAGGGCCGGCTGGATCAGGATCATGGCACGGATCGTACAAAAATTCGGCGGAACCTCGGTTGCCAATCTCGACCGCATCCGTGCGGTCGCTGGACGAATTAAGGAGACCGTCGAGGCGGGCGATCAGGTCGCCGTCGTGGTCTCGGCAATGGCCGGCGCAACCGACCAGCTCGTCGCATGGACGAGGGAACTCTCCCCGATCCACGATGCCCGCGAATACGATGTCGTGGTGTCCTCGGGCGAACAGGTCACCGCCGGACTCGTCGCCCTCGCCCTCCAGGCGGAGGGTGTCGGCGCCCGATCATGGCTTGGCTGGCAGATCCCGATCGAAACCGACGATGTTCACGGCCGGGCCCGGATCTCTGCCGTCGACGGCGATGAAATAGTCCAGCGGCTCGGCAGCGGACAGGTCGCGGTCATGGCAGGCTTCCAGGGACTCGGCTCCGACGGCCGGGTCACTACGCTGGGGCGCGGCGGCTCCGACACCTCGGCGGTAGCTCTCGCCGCCGCGATTCACGCCGACCGCTGCGACATCTTCACCGATGTCAACGGCATCTATACAAGCGACCCGCGTATCGTTGCGAAGGCCCGAAAGCTCGATAAGATCACTTATGAGGAGATGCTGGAGTTCGCGTCCCTGGGCGCCAAGGTGCTCCAGCCTCGATCCGTCGAACTCGCAATGAACCACGGGGTGCGCCTGCAGGTTCGTTCAAGCTTCGATGATACACCCGGAACCCTGGTAGTCGATGAGGAAGAAGTCGTGGAACACGCAGTCGTCAGCGGAATCGCGCACAACGGCAACGAAGCGAAGATCACGCTGATCCGGGTTCCCGACAGGGTGGGCGTCGCCGCCAGCCTTTTCGGCTCGCTGGCCGCCGCCAACATCAATGTCGACATGATCGTCCAGAACGTCTCGGAAGACGGCAACACGACCGATCTCACCTTCACCGTGTCGCAACACGACATGGAGCGGACACTCCGGCTGGTCGAAGAACAACGGGGGGAGCTCGGATTCGAGCGTGTCGTCGGCGATGCGGATGTCGTGAAGATATCGGTGATCGGGGTAGGCATGCGCAGTCACGCCGGCGTGGCGACGACGATGTTCTCCGCACTGGCCGAGCGCGGAATTAATATCCAGGTTATTTCGACATCAGAAATCAAGATTAGCGTCCTCGTTGCCAGCACCTACACGGAACTGGCCCTTCGGTCGCTCCACAGCGCCTACGGGCTTGATGCGAAATGAGCTCGCAAGGCATCGACGCCAAGGCCTCGCGAGCGCAGCTGGATGCGCTGTGGAAATCCGGACAGGATTTCCTCGGCGTACCGCTCGCCATTCTCGGAGGCGCCATGACCTGGGTTTCGGAACGGAACCTCGTCTCGGCCCTATCCAACGCTGGCGGATTCGGCGTCATCGCCTGTGGCGCCATGACTCCCGAAATGCTGGCGGAGGAAATCTCCGAAACCTTCGAACGCACGGACAGGCCGTTCGGCGTCAACCTGATCACCATGCACCCCGAACTCGACCGGCTGATCGAGGTCTGCCTCGAACACAAGGTCACCCACATTATTCTCGCTGGCGGCCTCCCCGGCGCTCCGAGAATCGCGCAGGTCAAGGACGGCGGCGCACGGGTCATCTGCTTTGCCGCCACACTCGCAATTGCACGGCGCCTGGTACGCCAAGGTGCCGACGCCATCATTGTCGAGGGTGCCGAGGCCGGCGGTCATATCGGCCCAGTATCCACGACGGTTCTCGCTCAGGAGATATTGCCGCATCTTCGCGACGTACCCGTGTTCGTGGCCGGCGGGATCGGGCGCGGTGACGCGATCGTAGCCTATCTCGAGATGGGCGCTGCCGGTTGTCAGCTTGGCACGCGCTTCGTCTGCGCCTGCGAATCCATCGCCCATGACCGTTTCAAGCAGGCTTTCATTCGTGCCGCCGCCCGCGACGCCGTACCATCCGTCCAGCTTGATCCGGGATTTCCGGTGATTCCTGTCCGAGCACTGCAAAACGCGGCGACCCGCGAATTCCAGGAGTTGCAGCGCGATGTCATTGCGGCCTTTCGGCGCGGAGAGATCGTTCAGGAGGAGGCCCAACTCCAAATCGAGCATTTCTGGGCGGGTGCACTTCGCCGTGCTGCGATCGACGGCGATGTCGAGACCGGTTCGATGATGGCCGGCCAGAGCGTGGGCATGGTGAACGGGATTCAGCCGGTGGCCAGTATCCTTGAGGAACTGGTGGACCAGGCGGTAGCGGCCTTGGCTGGCCGAGTGGTAGCCGAATCGTCCCACTGACCCCCGGGAGGGGATCCGCGCGTCTGCAGAAAACCTGCCGCGGCGCCGACCGGATCACGGCCTGCCGCTTTCCTTGCGAAGCACTTGCACCAACGGGCCGCACACGACCTCTTCACGATACCATCGCTGGTGCGGAAGAAGGGCCCGCGTTCCTCCAGGATTTCGCGTCGATTGGGAGCACGGCCGCTTACATGATATACTGCGGCGCGGTACGGTGCCCCAGCGAAACTCTCCGGGCGTCAGGAAATTCAGAATGAACACTTCAGCGGCAACGGCAACCTTCGGTGACAAAGGAGAACTTGACGGCGCCGCAACGATTGGTTTCGAACTACGGCAACAACGTGAAACCCGTGGCTACACACTTGCCGATGTCGAGGCCTACCTGCGGATCCGGTATAGCTATCTTGAGGCCATCGAGGCTGGGCAGTTCTCGGATCTGCCGGGACCGACCTATGTCATGGGTTTCATACGCAGCTACGCACGGCTTCTCGAACTCGACGCAGACGATATTGTCGACCGTGTCCGAGCATGTCAGTCTCAGCAGAAACCAGCCCCATACAAGCTTGTGCCGTCAGGAACCGCCAAGTACGGGAAGCTGGCGGTCGTAGCGATCCCGCTCGTGGCCACAGGCGCGGTCGTGCTGGCCATTGCCGGCTGGTACTATTTCTCATCAAACAACCTGTCCATCACCGATCTCGGCGGGATATTCAAGGACAGCTCTTCTGCAATCCCCGAGGCCGCGGGCCCGAGGTCGCAAGAGGGCGAATCGGAGACCGCCAATGTCGCGTCGTCGGCTGCCGAACCCGGCAGCAACCCGGTGACGTCCGCGACCAGTTCGCCAGAAACGGCCGGGCAGGCTGACGAACGGATTCAGGCGGATGGAACCGGAGCGGCACCCGCCATCGATGCCGGCAAGGCACAGGTTGCGACGGTACCGCCGGACCCTGTCGGCAGCGGGACAACAGCGCCGCCCGTACCGCAACCGACAGACGGCATAGCCGCCGAATCGCCGACCGAGGTCCTGCCGAACACTGCGTCGCCTGCCGAGGCCCCATCGGCCGCTGCGTCGACATCGGAACCCGTTCCCGAACCTGCAGCACCAACGAATGACGGCACAACGCCGCGAGTCCTCTTGCAAGCCACTGGCGAGACCTTCATTGCGCTCAGAACTCCGGACGGAGAGATCTTCCTGTCACGACTCCTGCGGGCCGGCGAGATCTACAGAATTCCACCGGAGAACCCGGCACTAACTCTCGACACCGGGAACGCCGGTGCGCTCCAGATCGTTGTTGACGGTAGGACGCTTCCGCCGCTCGGCGCAGTCGGCACCGTAGTTCGGGACATCCCGCTTGATCCCCAGGGACTGCTGGAACGCAACCGGTGATAACATGTCTGCCGGCCGCAGTCGGCGAATACAACTTGCCATGACCACTCTCAGACCTGTTCGCGGCACCCGCGATCTCCTCCCCGACGATGCGTTGGGCGCGCGGCACGTGATCGAAACCGGACGGATCATTGCCGACTGCTACGGCTACGACGAGGTTGCGACGCCCATCTTCGAAGCAACCGAGGTATTCTCGCGCACGCTGGGAGAGACTTCTGACATCGTCTCGAAGGAGATGTACACCTTCCAAGACAAGGGCGGCGGTTCTCTGACGCTTCGTCCCGAGGGCACTGCCGGCATCGCGCGAGCGCTGATCTCGGGCGGGCTCGGCCAGCACCTTCCCCTCAAGTTCTTTTATTCCGGACCGATGTTCCGATACGAACGCCCGCAGAAGGGCCGGCTGCGCCAGTTTCACCAGATCGGCGCAGAATTGCTCGGCGTCGCCGAGCCGATAGGCGATGTGGAGGTTATCGCTCTCGGATCAGCCATCCTCGAGGCGCTGGACATACGCCGGTCAACCACCCTCGAACTCAACACCTTGGGCAACGCCTTGAGCCGTGCCGCCTATCGCGCCGAGCTGGTGGAATATTTGAGTGATCATGAAAACCGACTGTCCCACGACAGCCGCAGGCGGCTCACGCAGAACCCGCTGCGCATTCTGGATTCAAAGGACGAGAAGGATCGCGCGATCATTGCCGGCGCGCCAGACCTCGACGATAGCCTCGACAACGAATCGAGAGAGTTTTTCGACGCTGTGCAGTGCGGCCTCCAGGATCTCGGAATCGTCTTCAACCGCAATCCACGACTGGTTCGCGGTCTCGACTACTACTGTCACACCGCATTCGAGTTCACCACCGATGCCCTGGGCGCCCAGGGCGCGGTGCTTGCTGGCGGACGATATGACGGCCTCGTCGCAGCCATGGGCGGCCCGCCGACACCCGGAGTCGGATGGGCATCGGGCATAGAAAGACTGTCGATGCTCATCAAGGCCGTGCCACCGAGACGCGCGCCGGTCACCATCGTCCCGATCGGCGAACAGGCGGAAACCGTCGGAATGCAAATGGCGGACCGTTTGCGGAAAGCGGGCTTCAGAATCGACATCGGGTATCGCGGCCGGATCCGGCAACGTATGAAGAGGGCGAATGACATCGGCGCATCGGCGGCCATCCTCATCGGCGACGACGAGCTGGAGGAGAATTCGGCGACCGTCCGGGATCTGCAGTCCGGAGAACAAACCTCGGTGCCGCTGAACGAACTGGAGACCTTCCTGCGAAAGTACGGATAGGATGCCATGCAGTCATTGTCGGGCAGCAACTCCAGCGACACATGTCCTGCTGTGGCGGGGAGATCTCGGCATATGGCGCGAGAACCGGCGGGAACCGAAACGTGAACCTCGAAAAACGACTCGATCAGATCGTCGCCCATCACAACAGGCTGTCCGAGCAGCTGTCCGAGGGCGCCGGCGCTGATCCGGAACAGTTTGTCCGCCTGTCCAAGGACTACGCAGAGCTCTCACCGGTGGTCGCGTGCATAGAGAAGTTGCATGCGGTCAGGCAGGAGGCCAGCAACCTCGACGCCCTGATTTCCGAACAGGATTCCGATCCCGAAATCGTCGCGATGGCCACGGACGAGCTACAGCAACTCCATGCCCGCCTGCCCGAGCTGGAACAGAAGCTGCGGATCATGCTGCTGCCGAACGACGCCGCCGACCGCAAGAGTGCCATTCTGGAAATTCGGGCAGGGACCGGAGGCGACGAAGCCGCGCTGTTCGCGGCCGACCTGCTCCGCATGTACCAGCGCTATGCGGAACGGCGCAGCTGGACCTTCAATATCCTGCACGGATCGGATACCGGACTCGGCGGCTTCAAGGAAGCTGCCGCGGAAATCGTTGGCGAAGGCGTGTTTGCGCGCATAAAGTTCGAATCGGGCGTTCACCGGGTGCAACGCGTACCTGACACCGAGTCGGGCGGACGCATCCATACCTCGGCCGCAACCGTCGCCGTGCTGCCGGAAGCCGAGGAGGTCGACATAGAGATCAATGAATCCGATCTGCGCATCGACACGTTCCGAGCCCAGGGCGCCGGTGGCCAACACGTCAACACCACCGACAGCGCCGTACGGATTACCCACATTCCCACGGGCATCGTGGTCTCGCAGCAGGATGAAAAGTCCCAGCACAAGAACCGCAGCAAGGCACTCAAGATCCTCAGGGCCCGACTGTATGACGCCCAGCGCACGGCAATGGAGGCTGAACGCGCAGCCGAACGTCGAAGCCAAGTCGGCTCCGGCGACCGTTCCGAGCGAATCCGCACCTACAACTTTCCCCAGGGCAGGGTGTCCGATCACCGCATCAACCTGACGCTCCACAAGCTGAATTCGGTGCTTGAGGGCGAAGCACTCGACGAGATAATAGATGCGCTGATCGCCGAGGACCAAGCCCGCCGGCTTGCCGCCGAACCATGATCGGCCAACCGGCGGCAACGCTGGCCACTGCCCTTCGCGATGCCGTCGACAGCTTGACCGCCGTCGGCATTGCCGGTGCGGCCCGCGATGCGCGGATACTGGCCTCCGAAGCGACCGGTCTCAGCCGGGAGGAGATGCTGCGCGTCCCCGACACCCGGCTTTCGCAAGAGGTTCTCGGGCACTTTGAGTCGCTGGTCGCCAAGCGCCGGCTGGGCGAACCGGTCTCCAGAATCGTCGGGCGGCGGGAATTCTGGGGGCTCGAATTCATGATTACTCCGGCAACTCTCGACCCTCGCCCGGACAGCGAAACTCTGGTCGAAGCGATCCTGAACCGAAAGGAAACGCTTGCGCGGATGCCCCGGATTCTCGATGTCGGCACTGGCAGCGGCTGCCTGCTCCTTGCCCTGCTCCATGGACTGCCGGCGGCCATGGGGGTCGGAATCGACATCTCTCCGGCAGCCTGCATGGTTGCGGCAGCCAATGCCAGACGCCTGGGTCTTGACGGCAGAGCGGCATTCGTTTCCGGGAATTGGATTGAGCCGTTGGCAGGACGGTTCGACATCGTCGTTTCCAATCCTCCGTACATTCCATCGTCGGAAATCTCCGCGCTTGCACCGGAAGTGCGCGCGCACGATCCCGCCGTCAGCCTAGATGGCGGCCGCGACGGTCTTGAGGGATTCCGAAAGCTCGCCGGTTCCCTCAGACCCCTGCTTCAACCGGACGGCCTTGTCGCCGTCGAAATCGGTCATTCACAGCAGCAGGAGGTCGACGATATCTTCGCCGACAACGGCTTCTCCGCCCGACACCTGTACCATGATCTCTCCGGACGCCCGCGTGTCCGGCTATACACCGCAGCGGTCTCCATGCAGAACGACAGACTCTGTCCTCCAGAACGTTCGATGCGCGGCTTCCGGGCACCGGACGCACCCGGTATCGTACAACCAGGCAGCGCGTAGTCACCCTGGATCCGTATCTGCTCCGCCACTCGGGGGCAGGACGGGAGTGCTGCCAGCGATTTCCTTGCCGGGAATACGGTGGTGGCCTAGGATCGGAGCGCAATACGGGGAAACACGCAATGTCGGAACCAGGTGTGCCGTCGGTCGTGGGAGTGTTCGGTGGCAGCGGCGTCTACAATATCGAGGATATCGGCGATGCCACGGTGAAGCGCGTCGATACGCCTTTCGGCGACCCCTCAGGGGAACTGGTCTGCGGTACGATCGGCGGACAACAGGCCGTGTTCCTGCCGCGGCACGGTCCTGACCACCAACTCCCTCCCACCGCGATCAATTACCGCGCCAACATCGACGCCCTGAAGCGCCAGGGTGTCACCGAAATCCTCTCAATCGGCGCCGTAGGCTCGCTCAAGCTGGAATACCCGCCCGGTCATTTCGTGATCGTCGACCAGTTCATCGACCGCACCCATGCCCGCGAAAAGAGCTTCTTCGGTGCCGGCTGCGTGGCTCATGTTTCCATGGCCGATCCCGTATGCTCCCGGCTCGCTGGCGCCGTAGCCGAATCACTCGCCGATCTCGGCGTTCCGCACAGCCTCGGCGGTACCTATGTGGCGATGGAGGGACCGCAGTTCTCCAGCCGGGCGGAGAGCGAACTATACCGCTCCTGGGGCTGCGACGTGGTCGGCATGACCAACATGCCGGAGGCCAAGCTCGCCCGCGAAGCCGAGATATGCTACGTCAGCGTCGCTATGGTTACCGACTATGACTGCTGGCATCAGGGTCACGAGGATGTGTCCGTGGAAACCATTCTCGAAGTGTTGCATGCTAACGCCGACAAGGCCAAGATGCTGGTGAAGAACCTCCTGCCGCACCTTTCGAACCGGAAGGCGCGTTGCGGTGCAGGCTGTCACACGGCGCTCGACAGTGCCGTCGTCACGCCCCCCGAAGCACGTGACCCGGCGCTGCTGGCAAAGCTGGACGCTGTGGCCGGACGCATCCTCTAGGAATCGACGCAATGGTTTCGGACGATATTCCGATCACCCTTGGAATCGAGGAAGAGTTCTTCCTGATTGATCCCGAAACCCGGGATCTCCTTACCAACCCCGACCCAAGGATTTTCGAGGAATGCGAACGTACCAGGGGACCACACATGGTGGTGCCCGAAGCCTTGCGTGCGCAGATCGAAACCAACACGAAAGTTTGCGGATCGATAGCCGAACTGCGAACGGCAGTCGAGGAGACCCGACGTCTGGTGATCGAGGCAGCGGCCAAATTTGACGCCGCGGTGCTCGCCTGCTCGATGCATCCCTTTGCGCGATGGCAAACGCAGATGACAACCCCGAAGAATCGCTACAGGGAGTTTGAGAACAGTTTTCAGGAGAATATGCGTCGGCTTCTCATCGGCGGCATGCACATTCACGCCGGCTTCGGGGATCCCGACACGCGCATCGAGGTGATGACGGCGATCCGCCGCTATCTGCCCTTGCTGCTGGCGGTGTCGACCTCGTCACCTTTCAATGCCGGCCGCACGACTGGATTCAAATCCTATCGCCTGAGCATTTTCGGCACGCTCCCGCGCACCGGCTTGCCTGGACCACTGTCATCGTATGCCGAATACGACCGGCTGATCGAAAACTACCAGGACATGAATTTCATCGCTGACGGCAGCGAACTCTGGTGGGACATACGCCCCTCGCACAAGTACCCGACCATCGAAATGCGCATCTGTGACGTCTGTCCGCGGATTGAGGACGCGATCAGCATCGCCGCCCTTTACGCGAGCCTGCTCAGGAACCTCCTGCGACGGGCCCGGGACGGACGCCTTGAGGCGGAACCGCTGACGGAGCTCATATTCGAGAATCGATGGGTCGCGCAACGCTATGGCGTCCTCGCCTTCCTCGGCGATCTGAACAACGGCGGCCGCATCGACATACAGGATTACGCAGAGCAATTGCTGGAGGGTCTTGACGAGGATGCCCATGCGCTCGGATGCGACGCCGAGATTGGCCAGATACTTACCGTCATCCGTGAGGGAAGCGCTGCCGACCGCCAAGTCGACCACTATCGGCTGAGGCTTCTCGAAGGCGATTCGGACGAAGAGGCGCTACGTTCCGTGGTCGATCTCATGATTGCCGAGACCAAACACGGAAGCAGTGCAACCGCGTGAAGCATCACCATTCGCCTGCAGTGTAACATCGGCATGGGTCCGTTTTGGGCCCGTCACGAAACAATCGCGTCTGTGTCGGGCGTTGGCAAGAGTGAATAGTTCCAACCCGCCCTGGAATTTTGCGCGGTCGAGGGCCTTTATCTCGGCATCCTTGATTCCCTTCGGACAGGTGTTTTCGTCGACATCGCAATAGACCTTGAGGCCGGTTTCGGTGGTGGTTGCTCTGATTCAGGCTGACGATGGTCGCAAGGCTGCGCAGCGGCTTGCCGCGCCAGTTCTGGCTGATGAACGAGAACAGGCGATGCGGTTCCATTTGCTGGTGCCGGGCGGCAGACCATGATCTCGAGTTCCCTGGCGAGCTTCTGCAGTTCGACCTTCCACAGCCGCGCCCCGTTCGACCCGCCGCAGTCGGCGGTGATCAGCAGCCGCCCCGGGGCAGCGCCCGAGGCGCCGCCACCGGGTGCTTTCCACCGCAAACGCCGCGGTGTCATGGCCGACATTGACCCGGCCGATGTTCAGATATCCTGACCTCGTGAGTTGACTTGATCAGTCCGGCCCCCCTTTTTCCACCACGAATGAACGATTTTACCGGTTCTTGCTTGGCAACATAGCCGCGTGATGGCCCGATATACCATGATGCCTGTAATTGGATACTCCCCGCCATGAACACGCTCGCGATGCACTCTCCTGAAGCCATCGGAACCTCGTACTTCTCCCTTGCGGATGTCGACGGACAGACCGTCTACTTCTCGAACATGGAGCCCTGCCACGACGAGGGCGACCGGCCGGCGATTCTGCTGCGGATCGCCAGGCACGGCGTTCCTCAAAGAGACCTGCAGACGGCGTGAGCCGCGCGACCGTGCAGCGGGCGGTGAAGAAGCTCCGGAACCGGCCTCCGCATGATCTACGAACTGTCAGACAACACACGCAAACTCGGCCCAGAATCATCACCCTGATTGGAAGAAATCAAAGCCGAGGTCAGGATATCTGAACTTCGACGACGGCGAGCTGGCGGCCACCTCCTTGAGCGCACCGATGTCCGCGGCAAGGTGATCACCCGCGCTGCACACGACGCTGATCACCCGGCGCTGCGGCGCAGACCACGTCTTCCCGGTCAAGAGCGCCCGAAACCTTCGACGGCATCGACCGGGAGACGGATGGCCGCTTCAAGGAGGCAAGGCCCGCCTCGAGCAGCGCGTGCCGCTTGAGGGCCTGATCAACTACCCCGGCAGATCGCCCGCATGCTGCCGCAAGCCGCCGGGAAAGAGCGCCAGCGGTGCAGCGAGCGGCAACGACCACACCGGTACATCAGCTCGATGCGCAACACGCGTCGCCAGAGGAACTGCTGCGGCCGCGGGCCGTGGAAAACATGAACCACCGAGACTGCGTCTTCGGCGAGGACGCCTGCCTGACCCGCAAACCGCGCCAGCCTCGACAACATCGCGCTCGCGGTGATCTTCGCCAACCGACGCGAGAGCCTCGCCGAAACACGGCGGCGGCTCGACCGCCGGGAAGCCGTCGCAGCCCTGAGCGCCAATGGTGCCCGGCCGATTCCCGGACGCCGCCCACAACCCGCCCACGCGCCGATAACGCCGCCGGCAACGACTGCGGACGGCCCCGAAAACCCGGCACGCCGTGAAACCTCCGGACAGCAGAAGACAGCAAAATTGAATGCAGCGTGGGAAACTCTTGCATACCACGATGGACATCGGGCCGGAGATGTGGAATTGTTGCCCAAGCAAGATCTACGCCGGACTCTGCAGGAGACTTCAGACATGACGCGTGAAACCATTCAACCGTTCATTCGCAACGCGTGGTATATAGCCGCTTGGTCGGAAGAACTTGATGACGGGCTCCTTGCCCGCACCATCATGAACGAACCGATCGTACTCTACCGGGATGCCGACGGCACGCCCGGCGGCCTTGAGGACCGTTGCTGTCATCGCGGCGCTCCACTGACCCATGGCACCATAGTCGAGGCCGGACTGGAATGCGGCTACCACGGCCTGACCTTTGATACCAAGGGCAACTGCGTCCGTATTCCTGGCCAGAAAAACATCCCGCCACAAGCGCGCGTACGCAACTATCCCGTGGTCGAACGGGATCAGATCCTGTGGATATGGATGGGCGACCCGGCACGTGCGGACGAGACGCTGATCGTTGACTATCCCTATCACAATCAGCCCGGGGAGTGGCCGCACCGGAAGGCGATGTTCCCAATCAAGGCCAACTACATGCTGATGATCGACAACCTGATGGATCTGACCCATCTCGGATATGTGCACCGCCAGACCATAGGCGGCAATCCGGGCCAGCATGTTGCCGCGGACATGGACACCCGGCAGACCGATCGCGGAGCCTACTTCATCCGCTGGATGCTGGACCACGATCCGCCGCCGACTTATCGCAAGGGCGGCAAGTTCGATGGCAAGGTCGACCGCTGGCAGGAATTCGAATATGTCGGACCGAGCATCGTGCTGCAGTGGTCCGGGGCGCTAGATGTCGGCAAGGGTGCACGGGAGGATCGCAACAAGACAGGTTTCCACCTGCGGCTGCTGCATGGTGCAACACCGGAGACCGAAACCTCGTTCCACTATTTCTGGTCCTCCGCCAACGGCTATCGTCAGGACGATCCGCAAGCCACCCAGGAGATGTATGACGAGATCTATCCGACGTTCATCGAGGACAAGGAGATCATGGAAGCCCAGCAGACGCGGGTAAATCTCGACCCCGAGCGTGCACTGGTGGGAATCCATGCCGACAGCGCCCTCTCGCTGGCCCGGCTCTCGCTCGCAAAGCTGATTGAGGAAGACCGCAACATAATGGCGGTGGCGGCCGAGTAGCGCCAGCAGCTTCCTTCAGAACAGCGGCTCGAAACGATCGGGGCGCACTTGGCGCTGCGCCCCGGTTTTCGTTTCAGACCTACCCGGTCCGCGCTATCCTGGCGGCCGGACAACCGTCATCGGCATGCCCGGATCAACCACGGGCTTCCGGCATGTCAGCTCGCGTGCTGCGCCATCCATTCCATCGCGCGCGTGTAGGAACGCTCGGTGGCGCCGGGATTGTAGGCATCGCGATCATCGCAGGTGAAGCCGTGCCCCGCGTCGTCGTAGACGTAGAGCGGGCAATCCTGCAGCGCATTCTTGATTGTCTGCAGGTCGTCGAGGGGAATCGCGGCATCCTTATCACCAAAATGGAACTGGGTCGGGCACCTGGGCGCCATTTCACCGACCTTGGCCGCTATGCCGCCACCGTAAAACGGCATTGCGGCCGCAACACCGTCAACCTTGCAGGCCGCGACGTAGGTCGCATAACCGCCGAAGCAGAAGCCGATGACGCTGACCTTTCCGGCCGACGAAACCTCGCGCACCGCAGCGCCGATATCCGCTATGATCCATTCGTCGGTGATCTTCCCGCGGATCTCGCGTCCCTTCGCAAAGTCGTCCTCATTGTAGGTCAGCTCCACCCCTTTCTCGACGCGGTCGAACAGCGCTGGCGCTATCGAAAAATAGCCTTGCCCGGCAAAATGGTCAGTGGTCCGGCGAATCTGGCCGTTAATGCCGAAAATCTCCTGAATGATGACCAACCCGCCCTTTGCGGGCCCCGAAGGTTCGGACTTGTAGGCATCGAGCTGATGGCCGTCGGCTGCGGAAAGCGAAATCGTCTGTCCCATAGGTCTTCCTTTCGTTCTGGCTGGGGCTGCCGGGCGCTCGAGCCGGGCTGACATGACTGGCCAGCCGCTGGTCACGACGGCCCGCCGCAATCTAGCAAAACCGATCATGTATTGAAACGAAAAAGCATGACATCGCCGTCAGCTACCCTGTATTCGCGGCCTTCCTGGCGCATGCGTCCGGCATCCCGGGCTCCCTGCTCGCCACCGCAGGCGACGAAGTCCTCATAGGACACCGTCTCGGCACAGATGAAGCCGCGCGCGAAGTCGGTGTGGATGTTGTCTGCCGCCTCGCTTGCAGTCGCGCCAAGCGGCAAAGGCCAAGCCCGGGCTTCCTTCGGGCCGGCTGTGAAATAGGTGATCAGCCCGAGAAGCCGGTAACCGGCACGGACGAAACGCTCCAGCCCGGCCCGCTCGAGACCGAGGCTGGCGAGGAAATCACCTCGCTCGTGATCGTCTTCGAGCAGCGCGATCTCTGCCTCGATGGCGGCGGATATGGTCACGCTGGCCGCCCCCTTTGCCACAGCCATCGTCTCGACCCTTCGTGAAAGGGCGTTTCCCGCAATGTCGCCCTCGCCGACATTGCACACGTAGAGGACAGGTTTGGAGGTCAGCAACTGCATCTGACGATAGAGCGCGCGCTCATCGTCAGCGAGGGTCATGTCGCGCGCCGGCCGACCCGCCACCAGAAGCTCCATCGCACGGTCAACCAGCAACAGCATCGCGCGGGCCTCGCCATCACCGCCGCGGACCTTCCGCACGAGTCCATCGCGCCGTCCCTCGAGACTCTGGAGGTCCGCGAGCAGAAACTCGGTCTCCACTACCTCGGCGTCAGCAACGGGATCAACACGCCCTGCAACATGGGTAACGCTGTCATCCTCGAAACAGCGCAGCACATGGGCAATGGCATCAACTTCACGGATATGGCCAAGGAACCGGTTGCCAAGCCCCTCCCCGGTGCTGGCGCCGGCAACAAGGCCGGCGATATCGACGAAATCGAACCGTGACGGAACCGTGGCCGCAGATGCGGCGAGCGAAGCAATCCTTGCAAGCCGCGGATCGGGCACTGGCACCACACCCTCATTCGGCTCGATCGTGCTGAAGGGATAGTTGGCCGCACCAGCGGCGGCCGACGCCGTCAACGCGTTGAACAGGGTCGACTTGCCAACATTGGGCAGGCCGACAATGCCGCAGCGAAGGCTCACCGGGAAGCCTCCGAGCCGTCGGTCTCGCCGCCTCGCTTGCGTCCCGGCGGCGGTGCCAGCAGGGCGACGCGGGTCATGAAACCGGGATTGTCGCCCGCGACCAGCATCGGCAGGGCCTCGGCAATCGCCGACAGTACGGGAGCCAGCTGCTCGGTCTCGGCACGGGAAAAATCGGACAGGACGTGGCCGAGCACGCGCCGCCTGTCTCCGGGATGACCGATTCCGACCCGCACCCGCCGGAAATCCGGACCGATATGGGAGATAATGCTGCGGATACCGTTATGGCCGGCATGCCCTCCGCCGCTTTGCACGCGGACCTTTCCCAGCACGAGATCCAACTCGTCATAGACCACGATCACGTCGCGGGCAGCAAGCTTGTAGAAACTCATGCCGGAACGCACCGCCCTGCCGGAATCGTTCATGAACGTGCGTGGCTTGATGACCAGCAGCTTCTCGCCGTCGACGTTGCCGTCGGCGACATAGGCGTGGTGCCGCCCCTTGCGCAGGGACAGCCGGTAGCGGCGGATGATCTCGTCCGCCACCAAGAAACCGATATTGTGACGCTGACGCGCGTGCTTCGAACCGGGATTGCCGAGCCCGGCGACGAGCAGCATGGCGGGAAACGCGATCCGGCAGGAAACCGGCGCCGTCAGCCGCCAGCAGCCTCCGACGCGTCCTCCGCATCGGCCTCATCCTCGGCGGCAACCGCGCCCTCGTCGGTCTCTTCCTCTTCCGCCGTAGGCTCGGCCAGCACTGTCGGCGGCGCGATCGTGGCAACGGTGAAGTCTCGATCGGTGATGACGAACCCGATGCCTTCGGGCAGGGAAATGTCGCTTGCGCGAACCGAATCGCCGATATCCAGCCCCTCAAGGTCGACGGAGAGATCGTCCGGGATCTTGTCGGCCGTGCAGTACACCTCGACCTCGTGACGGACCACGTTCAGGATTCCCCCGCGCTTAATGCCGATGCTCTCGCGGTCATTCTCGAAGCCCACGGGCACCGCAACGGCAATCTTCCGGTCGGGGTCAAAACGCAGGAAGTCAACATGCATTGGCTGGTCCGAAACCGGATGAAACTGCACCTCACGAGGCAGCACGCGATGTTTCGTCCCTTCGATTTCCAAGTCGACCAGGCGAATGAAAAAGCGTGGGTCGCTGATCACCTGGGAAAGCACACGACGCTCGATCGCCATTGCGACAGGCGCTTCGCTGTTGCCGTAGAT
Organism: Alphaproteobacteria bacterium; assembly: GCA_964291215.2. GTDB lineage: Bacteria > Pseudomonadota > Alphaproteobacteria > MPNO01 > UBA830 > JAJEBT01. Next base: position 1,284,985 of record OZ219790.1, read on the forward strand.
AATTCCCGGAACGAAGCCGTCCCGGCGCAGACGGCGTGCCACGCCCTTGCTGCCCGGCTCGCGCCGGGTGCTGCTGATCGTCTCGAAATCGACCATGAACCTTCTCCTGGAGAGCCGACGGGACCGAATCGGTGTCCACTGCGCGCTGACGCGCCCTCGGGATCTCTGAATGGCTGGCTACCTGTCCCGCGCCACCGCTATGGGGCAGAGCGGGCCACCTTGTAGCGCCCCGAAGCGGGCTAGTCAAACAGGCTCGACACCGACCGGGAGCCGCTGATGCGATCGATTGCCTCGCCAATCAGAGGTGCAATCGACAACTGCTTGATGTTTCGCGCCACCCGCACGGCCTCCGTGCCCTGGATCGAATCCGTGATTATCAGCGTCTCGAGCGGCGCCGCGGAAATCCTGCTGACGGCGCCTCCGGAAAGGACGGCATGGGTGATGTAGGCGTGCACCGCCTTGGCACCTTGCCCGATCAGCGCCTCGGCGGCATTGCAGAGCGTTCCGCCAGAATCGACGATATCGTCAATCAGGACGCAGGTGCGATCCTTCACGTCGCCGATGATGTGCATGACTTCCGACATGCCGGCCCGCTCCCGCCGCTTGTCGATGATGGCAAGCACCGTGTCGAGGCGGGCGGCAAAGGCCCGCGCGCGCCCAACGCCCCCGACATCCGGCGACACGATGACCAGATCGCCGTTGTCGAAATTCTCGCTGATATCGCGAACGAAAACGGGCGCCGCATAGAGGTTGTCGAGCGGAATGTCGAAGAATCCCTGGATCTGTCCGGCATGCAGATCCATGGTCAGCACCCGGTCGGCCCCGGCCACGGTGATCAGGTTCGCGACGAGCTTTGCCGATATCGGCGTGCGGGGGCCGGACTTGCGATCCTGGCGTGCATATCCGGAATAGGGCATGACCGCGGTGATCCGGCTCGCCGATCCCCGGCGGGCGGCGTCGATGGCGACCAGCAGCTCCATGAGGTTGTCATTGGCCGGATAGGAGGTGGACTGGATGATGAAGACATCCTCGCCGCGAATGTTCTCGTGAATCTCGACGAAACACTCCATGTCTGAAAAACGCCGGACACTGGCATCGGTAAGCGGCAGATTCAGGTAGGCGGCAATCGCCTCGGCAAGAGGTCGATTGCTGTTGCCCGCGATGATCTTCATTTTCGGCAGTTGTCCCTTGTTGTCCGGAAACGGAAATCGCAATCCGCGCCGGTGCAGGAAAGCCATGCCGGAGATGCCCACGCGAGCCGCCAGCGGCGGCCCAAACTACCAGCACGCCGGCAAAGTGCAAACCTGGCCGGCCGGAACGAAGCCGGACCGAACACGCGCGCGGCAACTTCACCGCCGACCCCAGGATCATCGGTCTACAGGACACAGCTGACGAGAAGGCTGAGAAACAGGGCCAGCAGGAAGATGATCATGTAAGGCATGGCACAGGATCTGCTAGCGCGAAAGCACGATTGCCGAAAGGCCGCGGCCATAGTCCCTCTCGCCGTGATGGCAGGCGCGACGATAACTGAAGAAGAGTGTCCGGTCGGCATAGGTGTCGTGAGGCAGCGCGGCTACCTCGCCTATCCCGGCGCGTTCGAGCCTGCTGCGGACGTAGGCGCGAAGATCGAACAGGTGTCGTTCCGGATCCCTGTCGGGGCGGAAATGGCGCGCACTGTCGGCATCGACGCTGACGAAGCGTTCATGAAGTTCCGGTCCCACCTGATAGCTCTCCCGAGCGATGCAGGGCCCGGTCGCCGCGACCACGGTTTCCCGCCGCGCTCCCGCCGATACCATTGCCTCCACCGTGTTTTCCACTATGCCCGCAAGCGCCCCCTTCCAGCCGGCATGGGAAGCACCGATGATTCCGTTCCCGGTGTCCGCAAGGAGGACCGGAACACAGTCGGCAGTCAGGATTCCGAGGACGATGCCAGGCTGGTCCGTAACCATGCCATCAGCCTTCGGTACGGCATCCGGCGAAGCGGGCATGTCCGAGATGCGGACTGCCCGGGCACTGTGCACCTGATAGAGCGTAACCAAATTTCCCCCGGTCCGACCAAGATGCGCCGCCGCGCGCCGGCGGTTCTCAAGCACCTGCGCCGGCTCGTCGCACGAACCCATGCCGCAGTTAAGCGACGCGTAAAGACCTTCGCTCACGCCGCCCTCACGTGTGAAGAAACCGTGGCGCACGCCGTCGACCGCGGAAAGCAGGGGTGCCGTCAGCATCATTCGGGCACCGGGTCGAAACCCGGAGGCGGAGGCATCCCCGACGCCGTCGCCGCGATGACCTTGAACAGCGTCCCCATCCCGGCGGGATCGATCAGCCGCGCCGTCGCAGCACGGATATCATCCTGCTGGCGCTTCCGGGGAGCGGATCGGGCGAGCCTGCCGGCGCGGGCCTCGATGCCGAGGCTCCTGAGGAACTGCCGCTGCGTAACCGGGCCGTGCACCACATTCCCGTGTCCCCCAAGACCCCTGGCAATGGCGGAAAAATCGACATGCGCGGTGATGTCGCATTCACCGAGATCGACCAACGGATCCACGGGTCGGTGATTGCGCACGGCCTGGAGCGTATCGCCGACAGAGGGGTGATCATGGCCATAATCCACGAACAGGGCCGCACCGCCGTGGCGTGCCAAGTGGTCCGCCACCGGTAACATGGCCTGCTCCAGCGCCGTGTGTGCTTCGAAGACCGTTCCAGCCGGCGAGTCACGGAGATGCACCGGAACCAGATCAGCATGTTTCCTTGCCGGCTGGCCGGACAAAAGGGCCAAGCGGCCGGCTTCGAGCCCGACCTGCCTTTCGGCCCAGCCCCGTGGTGTGCGGACAAGCTGTTTGGGCGGAATACAGTCCAGATACTCGTTCGCGATCAGGACCAGCGGAGCCTCAGGCAGGCCGGCAAGCCCGTCATGCCAGCGTGGCGAGAGGTGCAGGAGCGTCTTTTCCTGAATCCTGCGCATGGCCGGACTCTTCTCGATCAGATGGATCTCGGCATGCCGAAGGATGTCGCTCATGGGCTCCAGGGCGCGGCAGGCATCCGCCATCAGCGTGCCGCGTCCCGGACCGGCCTCGGCCAGCAGCACACGTTTCGGCCATCCCATCTGTTCCCAGACGACAGCTGCCCAGGCGCCGATCAGTTCGCCGAAGATCTGCGAGATTTCGGGAGCGGTAATGAAATCGCCCGCCGCGCCGAGCGGGTCGCGGGTAGCGTAGTAGCCATGTCGGGGATGAAGCTGGGCGGATGCAACCAGTTCTTCGACGGCGATCGGGCCGCTGCGGCCGATCCGCTCCCGCACCAGCTCCTCAAGCGGCGTCATGTCGCCGCGACATGCTGAGCAGCCAGAGGCCAGCGAACACGAGCGGAACGCAGAGCCACTGGCCCATCGTCGTACCAGCCACGAGGAAGCCAAGATGTGCGTCTGGCTGGCGGAAGAACTCGGCGATGATGCGCGCGATGCCGTAGCCGATCAGGAAAATGCCCGACAGCCGTCCACGCACGGAGAGGCTGCTGGTCCTGGCGGCACACCACAGGAGTACGGCAAACAGCACCAGGCCCTCGAGAAAGGCCTCGTAGATCTGGCTGGGATGTCGTGGCAGCGAGCCGGCATGGGGAAACACCATGCCGAGTGGCGAGTCCGTCACCCGGCCATAGAGCTCACCGTTGATGAAATTCGCGAGCCGGCCGAGAAACAGACCAATCGGTGCACCACAAACAGTGATGTCGCCGAGCGCAATCCAGTCAAATCGGCGCCGGCGCGCAAAGAGCCACAGTGCCGCGACAACACCGACCAGCCCGCCGTGAAACGACATCCCGCCCTGCCACAACGCAAGCGCGGCGAGCGGATGATCAAGATAGTATCCGGGCTTGTAGAACAGCACGTAACCGAGGCGCCCGCCGATCACGACGCCGATCGTCGCCCAAATCACGAAGTCGTCGATGGCTGCCGGCGAGGGATCACCCGGACGCCGCCGAGCCAGCCACACCATATAGCGCCATGCAAGCAGGATGCCGAACACATAGGATAAGGCATACCAGCGGATCGCAAAGGGACCGACCTCGACGATGACGGGATCTATGACGGGGTAAGTCAGGGTCAGCATGTCGCCTTCACGGTTCGCGACGCGCTTCGGGATTGCGCCCGGAGCGCGTCCTTTATAGGTTTCCGCCGTGCCAGCTTCAAGGTAGAGGCACACAGCGCTGTTGCCAAAATCTCAGCATGCCGCGTCAGCAGGTTCGTCCCGCGCGGAGCAAGGAGAATCGATATGCAGAGTCGCAACAGGATATTTGACGACGCCGCACGGGTTGCCGGCGGTGCGCTCGAAACCCTGTCCGGGATGCGGCGCGAGATCGAAGATATGATCCGTCATCGCATCGATGTGATCCTGTCGAACCGGGACCTCGTTACCCGGGACGAATTCGACGCCGTGAAGGAGATCGCGGTCAGCGCACGGGCCGAACAGCAACGGCTCGAGGGGCGCGTCGTCGAACTCGAGGAGAAGATTGCCCGGCTGGCGCGGACATCGGCCCGGACAGCCCGTCGCACCGGCTCCGGGCGCCGGTGAGGGCCTGACGGCCACGACGATCCCATGCTAATTCGGAGACGCGAAATGCGTTGGGGCTCATCACAGATCGCCTCCTTGATCGCAATTTTCGTGCCAAGAAGGCCTCATCGAGCCTTGGCGGCACGATTGCAGCGCGACGCAAACTGAGAAAATCTCGCCAGTCGTCACCGGATCAGCAGCGTGGGATCACCGTGGCCTGACGGCCGACCCCGACGGCCCTTTCATCTACTGCGAAATCACGCTGTCCCGCCGCATTTCGCGTTCAGGCGGAAAACCAGCTATCGGCTCTGCAACAGGCAAATCGTCTGCATCGGAAAAGTGCTCCGATCGGTCACTTGCGGTCCTGACCGGCATGAGAGTCCGGCACGGATCCTCATTTTCCGGTTCGGGCGGCATGAGGTTCAGCGGTTGAGCGCCCGCATTCCAGTTCTTCCGGAGCGAGCAGAGCGAGATGTCCTTGTGCGGATGCGCATTCTCTCGTCATGTATCGTATCGTGCGCCCGCCGGCTTCCCCCCGGGATGGCATGGAGCACTGTATCCCGAAGACGAGACGCCGTTACTCCTGGACTACTCCATCAATCTGCCCGCCTGCGCACCATCGGGCACTTGACATGATGGTCGGCCGTGACCGCGCCGAGGAACTGTTTCCGCTGGACGACGAGGAGATCAGGCGCCAGATGTTGCGCGAGGCGAGACGAAATCCTCCGCCCGGCTCGCCCTCCCCGAGGAGGACGAAGGGCTGTTCAAGCGAGTTTACCGGTGGAAGGAGGCGGTGTGCATGGCTCACCCCGGCCCGTTCAGGACGATCACGGACATTCGCAGCCAGCTCCGGCGAGAGGTCAGGAATCTGTTCCTCGCCGGAGACTACATGGGAGGTATCCTCCGTCAACGGCGCCCCGGCAAGCGGCATCGGGACCGCCGACGAGGTTGCGGAAATGCTCCGGTCCCGCACTCAATAGCGCTTCGGCGGGGACTCCGGATCCTGTCCATTCCCCCGCGCGAGAGAAGTGCGGGATCGGCACTCTCGCGACATTGCATGCCGCCGCGCGGGCTGTCGGCGGCATGCCCGGACCCCTTGCCGCGATCGCGCGCGAAGGCCTGATTCGCCGACGCGTCGACATGAATCTCTCAACCCGAAATCTCGCGGCCCTGAACGAATTCGGCGCCGTTAGGTACCTCGCCAAAATAGATTGTTTTTTGGCGTGGATCTCTCATCGATGATGTCATGGAAGCGATGGTCGATACGCTACGATCCAAATTTGTGGTGTTGCGTCCGGTTCCGGACGAACGTGCGCGACGCCTGTGGGCGGCGGCCCGTGCCATCGGGCGAGTGGCCGAGGCGACGGGGATAGGTACCGTTCACGCCGGAGGAGCTTGATGCGGTCTGCGAGTCTTCGGGCGAGGTTCCTTCAGGACGTTTGCGTCGCCCCGGCGGCGGGCGCAACGGATCCGGGTTTGGTGGCGGCGCGAGCTTGAACCGATGACGCGCGGCGATCCGGAGAGTCCGCTGCGGTGTCACAGTGCCGCTGGCGGACCGTCTTGCGGTCGAGGGCGTCAGCGAGCGCACGGTGAACCGGCTGCTCCACGATCCGGGGTACAGCCTCCAGGCCAATCGCAAGACGCTGGAAGGCCGCCAGCCCGGGAGGCGCAGTTCCGACGCGCCGGGTGCGCGCGTTCCGGAGACTGGGCCAGCCTGTGGTGACACCAAGAAGAAGGAAATCCAGTACCGCAATGGCGGCCGGGCCCCAAGGGCGACCCTGAGTCCGTCAACGTGCATGACTTCCCCGATCCGGAGCTCGGATCCCCTACGGGGTCTACGATCTCACCGCCAACGCCGGCCGGGTCAGCGTCGGACACGACACGGCGGCATTCGCGGTCGAGGCCGCTGGTGGCGGCAGATGGGCCGGCTGCTCTATGCCAAGCGCCTGCTGATCACCGCCGACGGCTCCAACAACAGCCGCAACCGGCTGTGGAAGCTGCAGCACCTCGCCGACGAACTCGGGTTGAAGGTGTCGGTGGCCCACTTCCCACCCGGAAAGTGGAACAAGATCGAGCACCGGATGTTCTGCCATATCACCCGGAACTGGCGCGGCCGGCCCCTCGTCAGCTACCAGGTGATCGTCAAGCTGATCGCCGCGACCACCACCGGCCTCACCATACGCTCGGACCTCGACGAGAACAGCTATCCGCTCGGGGTCAAGGTCAGCGACGATCAGATGGACGGCCTCGCCATCCGCAGAGACTCGTTCCACGGCGAGTGGAACCATACCCTCACGCCACGGAAATAATGATCAACCTATTCTGGCGAGAATCCTTATCGAGGTCGCTGCCAGCACGCGGACCGAGCAGCGCAGCCCCGAGTCCTGCGCCATTAAGTCCGAGGAGATGGCCGCCCGGCCGGCTCGCACTGCACGTTCATCCGCGGCCAGTTCCCGCCGACCCGTTATCCACTATATTTTGCGTGCCCGCCAGAAAAAGACACTATTTTCTCTTGCCACGATCCCTGCCCTCTGGCACTCTAAATCTGGTAGGCAATGGTCGTCCACCCTCACGATTTGGTGGGCAAACTGTGGAAAGCCCGGAAAAAAACCGGGTTTTCGAAGCCGTCGTCAGGGGCACCAGTATGACAGAACTGGTCAGGGACTTCCAAGAAACCGGTGTCAACCCTCTTGACATTGTGGAAAGATTCGCGACGCGCCATGATTGGATCTGCGACCGCGCCGGCGAAGCCGAAGTCGTCATTGAACTCAGCGGCGAATGGTGCGGCTACCGGATCGTCGTCTCCCTGCATCCGGAAGCCGAACTCCTGCTGTTCGCGTTCGCGTTCGACACACGAGTGAAGCACCGCAAGACGGACAGGCTCTACGCGCTGCTGGCGATCATCAACGAGCGCCTCCTCGTGGGGCATTTCGATCTGTGGGCGGGGGAAGAACTGCCCGTCTTTCGCCATACCGTTCTGCTGCGGGGGCACGAGAACGTCGGAATCGAGCAATTGGAGGGCATTTTCAGCATCGCTCTTGCTGAATGCGAGCGCTACTATCCCGCTTTCCAGTTCGTCGTCTGGGCTGGCAAGTCGCCGCATGAGGCGATCGAGGCGGCGATCCTCGAGACCGTCGGTGAAGCCTGAAGGGCCTGTTGCCATGAAAAGAGACTCGCCAATCCTTCTGGTTGGTTGCGGCAAGATGGGAGGTGCGCTGTTGCGCGGCTGGCTGCGCCAGGGCCTTGACCGGACGGAGATACACGTGGTCGAACCTGCTCCGGAAGCGGCGGAAGCTGTCGGCGAAGAACTGGGGGTCGCGGTGATCGCTTCGCTGGCTCAGGCGCCCGCCGACTTCGTGGCAGATACGGTGGTCTTTGCCGTCAAGCCGCAGGTGATGGACGGGATCATTCCGCACTATCGCGCAATGGCCGAGCGGGGGGCCGTTTGCCTGTCGATCGCAGCGGGCAAGCCGATCGCATTCTTCCGAGGACATCTTGGCAACGACGCCGCAATTGTCCGCGCCATGCCCAACACACCGGCCGCGGTGAGCCGGGGCATCACGGCGGCCTGCGCGAGCGAGACCGTGACCGCTGCGCAGCGGAGCGTCTGCCAGCACCTGCTCGAAGCCGTCGGCGAAACGGTCTGGCTTGAGGACGAAACGCTGATCGATCCGGTTACCGCGGTCTCGGGAAGCGGTCCCGCCTATGTATTCCTGCTCATCGAGGTCATGGCGCAAGCCGGAGTCGAACAGGGCCTTCCACCGGATGTCGCGGAGCGCCTGGCCCGCGCAACGGTCGCCGGGTCCGGCGAGCTGGCACGGCAGTCGCAAGACGCCGCAGACACGCTGCGACGCAACGTCACCAGCCCCGGCGGCACCACAGCGGCCGCGCTCGAGGTTCTCATGTCCGAAGACGGGCTTGGTGCGCTGATGTCGCGCGCCGTGGAGGCCGCCACAAGGAGATCCCGGGAACTCGCAAGTTAACCGTAATTCCCTGTACCGCTAGCGATACCCCTCGGGCGGATTTTGTCACTGATCCCGCCGTATGGTAATGTCAGCACTGTTTGCGGAAGGGAGAGGGTTGATGGCCAAGGAGCCTTCCAAGCGCGCTCCGGGAGCCGACCGCATACTTGATGCGGCGCTGCAGCTTGCCGCTGAAATGCCATGGCGCACCATTTCAATGGAAATGATTGCCGAACGCGCCGGCACCACCTTGGCGCGGGTGTATGGGTTCTATCCGTCGAAGGCGGCCGTGCTCGGGGCATTCTTCCGCCGCGTCGACGAACAGGTGCTGAAGGAGCACGATTTCAGCGACCGGGACGAGCCGCCGCGCGAGCGCCTGCTGGACGTGCTGCTCAGGCGTCTGGATGTGCTCGGGCGGCACCGCGACGCGATGCGCTCGATCTGGCGCGATACCGTCTGCGATCCGATTACCCTGCTGTATCTGGCGCCGAACATGGGCAAGGCCATGGCATGGTCGCTGGACGCGGCCGGCATCATGGCCTGGGGGCCCGGCGGACTGCTTCGTGTCAAGGGCCTGGCAGCGATCTTCGCGTCCGCACTGCCGGTATGGCTGCGCGACGAGACCCAGGATCTCGGCCCGACGACGGCGTATCTCGACCGCAACCTGCGGCGGGCGGAATCGTTCGCCAGAGTGATGTGCCCGTCGCCGAAGCGCGCCGCAGGGAGCTGATCGACACGCCTGACCGCAGTGTCGCAGCAAGGCCGCGAACCGTCGGAGTTCGCAATCCGGCATGGTGCGTGCATCCCGCACGAAAGCAAGATGGGCCCGATGACGATCGAATTTAGCGATTTCCTCAAGGTTGACATACGGGCGGGTACGGTCATCCGTGCCGAACCGTTTCCCGAAGCGCACAGGCCGGCAATCAAGTTATGGATTGATTTTGGTCCAGAGATCGGGGAGAGGAAAAGTTCGGCACAGATCACACGTCACTACACATCCGAAACCCTGCCCGGGCGCAAGGTGGCGGCCGTTGTCAATTTCCCGCCCAAGCAGATCGGCAAGTTCATGTCCGAAGTGCTTGTGGTCGGTTTTCCCGACGAAGACGGAGAAGTTGTGCTGGTCGGCCCGGACCACGAGGTGGAGAACGGAGCGCGACTGTTCTGATTCCGAGCCTGCGGCGAAACGGCACCGGGTTCCGGCTGCAGGGATGAGACGATTTCCCACGGTGTTCGAGCTGTAGCCGGACAACGCGTGTCAGCCGGCCATCGACGCGGGCGCTTCGGTCTCGGTCCTGCAGATTCGCACTACTGTTATGTCAGCAATGATATGTCGTACATTTGGTGCTAGACTGTCCGTCCATTCGGGATGGAGGTCGGAGTATGAAACGCTACGTGGTGACCTTGGACGAACGGGCAGAACTTTCGGAGATCAAGGGCTCGCACCTGTCGCAAAAGGTAATCAACGCCCTGCTTAACTGCGACGAGGGCGCGTTCAATGAATGCCAGATGACCGGGAAGGTCATTGCTGAGATTCTGCGCATCAGCATGCGCAAGGTAGACCGGGTGAAAAAGCGTTTCGAGGGGCTGGAGGCGGCATTGGGTGGCCGGCGCCGTCCTACCTACATGCGAAAAGCCGACGGCGTCTTCGAGGCGCGCTTGGTGGCCCTGAGTTGTGGTGAACCGCCTGAGGGTTACGCGCAATGGTCGTTGCGGCTGCTGGCCGACCGCGTTGTCGAGCTTGGTTACATTGATACCGTGTCACACGAGACGGTGCGGCGTGTTCTAAAAAAACTGCCTCAAGCCATGGCAGCGGGTGGGTGATTCCTCCTCAAGGGAACGCCGACTTCGCCGCAGCGAAGGTGCTCGATGTCTATCGCCGCCCCGCCGCCTTCCCCGTGGTCTGCATGGACGAAACGCCCCGACCGGCGAGACATGGCAACCGATCGCCATGGCGCCGGGACGGGCGTAACGACTACGAGTATCGACGTTGCGGTACCTGCAACGTCTTCACGGAACCCCTAGCCGGCAAGCGCATGACCAAGGTAACCGAGCGCAAGATCGATTGGGCGCAGTTCCTAGCCGACATCGCCGGGCGCTACCAAGATGCCACCACCATCACCCTGGTGATGGACAATCTCAACACTCCCCGGCGCCCTCTACGAGGCCTACCCGCCGGACGAGGCCAAGGCCCTGTGGGACCGCTTCGAGTTCGTCTACACCCCCAAGCACGGCAGTTGGCTGAACGTGGTGGAACTCAACGTCATGATCCGCCTGAACCGCCGCATCGACTGCATCGAGGTGTTACGCCGGGAAGTCGCCGCCTGGCAGGCGACCGCATCCAGGCCAAGGTGGATTGGCAGTTCACCACCGACGATGCCCGCGTGAAACTCAAACGCCTTTATTCGACATTTGACGAATGACAAGACACTACCCTGTCGAAGCCGCTGACCGTGAACATCCGGGCGAGCGCATGGGAAAGGCGCACCGCGCCGGTCCCTGACCGCTCCCGTTCGGCATACCGTTTCTTCATCCGACCGGCTGCGCGGTATCGGGACTGGTTCACGGGCAACGCCAGGCCGAAGGTCACGACACGCCGATCAGCTCTTGCAGCGCGTTCGCAAGCCAACGGAATTCTTTTGCTCTCAACGATGTTCGGCGCCATACCAATCCAATCTGTCGCGACGCGGGCGCAGCAAGTCGCGAAAGCGAGATGTCGGGTTCCGGCGCGATCCCGGCGTCGACCGCGAGCCGAGGTACCAGAGTGACGCCGATTCCTGCCGCCACCATCTGCACCAGCGTGTGCAGGCTGCTAGCCTCGAACTGGGCCCGCACCCTCCGATCACCCATCCGGCAAACATCAAGCGCATGGCCGCGCATGCAGTGGCCTTCCTCCAGCAGCAGGAGAGGTTCACCGGCGAGCGCCTCTAGCGACACCTCGCGCACGCCGGCGAGCGTGTGAGTCGAATCACAGGCAAACAGAAACTCGTCCTCAAGGATAACCTCGATGGTAAGGTCTCCGACTTCGTAGGGCAGTGCGATCAGGGCCACGTCCAGATCCCCGCCTTCCAGCCGGGTGAGTAGCGGCGCCGTCTGATCCTCTCTCAGATAAAGCGTCAGCTCCGGGAACTTCTCCCGGAGCACCGGCAGGACGCGCGGCAAATAGAACGGGCCGATCGTCGGGATCACGCCAAGACGCATCTCCCCCGTCATCGGAGAACGGTCCGCCGTGGATATTTCCATGATTTCTTCGGCGTCGCGCAACAGCACCCTTGCTCTCTCGGCAATTTGCATGCCGACACGCGTGATCAGCACGCGCCGGTTCGAGCGCTCCGCAACCGCCGTCCCAAGTACCGACTCGAGGTCGCGAATACCCGCGCTCAGTGTCGACTGGGTGACGTGACAGCGCTCGGACGCATGGCCGAAGTGCTGCGCATCGGCCAGCGCCACCAGATACTCGAGTTGCTTCATCGTGGGCAAGCGCTTCATCCGGCATCTCCGGGATTGAATATTCGTAATATACGATTGTTATGATAATAATTTATCGTTGTACACTAAAAATAGCAATTACTACCCTGATCCTTGCCGCCGTACCGGCTGTCGTCAGACGGAGTGCCTTGGGAGTGAATCAACGTATTGCAGCCCGAAGCCGCTCGCCACGCGTTCCCGCGCGAGGCCCGATTCGACAGACCCCGAAACGCGGTCTCCAGGAACGTCTCAAACCAGTGAACATGCGAAGGAGAAAGTCATGAACGAAAGCAAATGCCCGGTCATGCACGGGGCTCGCGGAAACGCCGCCGGCGGTGGCACGACGAACCGTGACTGGTGGCCAAACCAGTTGCGGCTCAACGTGCTCCACCAGCATTCCGCCCTCTCCAACCCGATGGGTGAGACATTCGACTATGCGGACGAGTTCAAGAGCCTCGATCTTGATGCGATCAAGAAAGACCTCTTCAAGCTGATGACCGCGTCACAGGACTGGTGGCCGGCCGACTACGGTCACTACGGGCCGCTCTTCATCCGGATGGCGTGGCACAGCGCCGGCACCTACCGCACAGGCGATGGCCGCGGCGGCGCGAGGACTGGCACGCAGCGCTTTGCGCCGCTCAACAGCTGGCCAGACAACGGCAACCTCGACAAGGCGCGCATGCTGCTCTGGCCGATCAAGAAAAAGTACGGCAGCAAGATCTCGTGGGCGGATCTCATGATCTTGGCCGGCAACTGTGCGCTTGAATCGATGGGCTTCAAGACGTTTGGCTTCGCCGGCGGGCGCGAGGACGTATGGCAACCCGAAGAGGATATCTACTGGGGCGCCGAGGACGAGTGGCTCGGCGACAGGCGCTATACCGGCGACCGGGAACTCGAGACCCCGCTGGGCGCCGTTCAGATGGGCCTGATCTACGTCAATCCCGAAGGGCCCAACGGCAATCCCGACCCGGTCGCCTCGGGCCGCGACATACGCGAGACCTTCGGCCGCATGGCCATGGACGACGAGGAGACCGTCGCTCTCGTCGCTGGCGGCCACACCTTCGGCAAGGCCCACGGCGCCGGCGATCCGACCGAGGTCGGTCCCGAGCCCGAAGGTGCGCCCATCGAGGCCCAGGGTCTCGGCTGGAAGAGCAGCTTCGGTACTGGCAAGGGCAGCGACGCGATCACCAGCGGCATCGAAGGCGCGTGGACGCCCAGCCCGGTGACATGGGACAACAGCTACTTCGACACCTTGTTTGGCTACGAGTGGGAAGTGACCAAGAGTCCCGCCGGCGCCTGGCAGTGGGTGCCAAGGGATGGCGCCGGAGCGGATACCGTGCCCGATGCCTACGATCCGTCGAAGCGGCACGCGCCCATGATGACCACGGCGGACATGGCCATGCGGATGGATCCCATCTACGAGCCGATCTCGCGGCGCTTTCACGAGAACCCGGACACATTCGCCGACGCGTTCGCCCGGGCGTGGTTCAAGCTTACCCACCGTGACATGGGCCCTCGCGGGCGCTATCTCGGCCCGGAGGTTCCCGGGGAGGAAATGATCTGGCAGGATCCCATACCGCCCGTCACGCATCACTCGGTTGACGAAGAGGACATCGTCGCGCTGAAGGCCAGGATCATGGCGTCGGGGCTCTCCGTCTCGCAGCTGGTCTCAACTGCATGGGCATCGGCGTCGACCTTCCGCGGCTCCGACATGCGGGGCGGAGCGAACGGCGCACGCATCCGCCTCGCGCCGCAGAAGGATTGGGAGGTCAACCAACCGGCCCAGCTGGCATCCGTGCTCGAAAATCTCGCAAGCATCCAGCAGGAGTTCAACGACGCGCAGACCAACGGAAAGGGTGTGTCCCTGGCCGACGTTATCGTTCTGGGCGGGTGCGCGGCCATCGAGCAGGCCGCGAATGACGCCGGGCACGACGTAATGGTGCCCTACGCACCGGGCCGCGCGGATGCCACGCAAGGGCAGACCGACATCGAATCCTTTGCCGTGCTCGAACCGGCCGCGGACGGGTTTCGGAACTACCTCGGCGGCCGGTACGCCGTGTCGGCGGAGGAACTGCTGGTCGACCGGGCACAACTGCTGGGACTGACAGCACCCGAGATGACGGTTCTCGTTGGTGGGATGCGCGTCCTGAATACGAATTTCGGACATTCCCGCCATGGGGTCTTTACCGAGCGGCCGGAAACGCTGACCAATGACTTCTTCGTGAATTTGCTCGACATGGGCACAACCTGGGAAGCGGCCTCTGAATCCGAGGATGTGTTCGAAGGACGCGATCGAACGACCGGCGATCTGAGGTGGACGGGTACCCGCGTCGATCTCATCTTCGGGTCGAATTCCCAACTCCGGGCGATCGCGGAGGTCTATGGAGCCTCGGATTCCGGACGGCGATTCGTGGACGACTTCGTAGCTGCCTGGAACAAAGTGATGAATCTCGACCGGTTCGATCTCACCTGAACGCGGGGAACGGGGTCCATGGTAGAGGGGCCGGCGCGGACCTTTCCCCGGACGTGGAAATGAAGCTTCCCGAGATTACCTGGGCGGACCCTTGTGGTCCGCCCTTCTCCCCCCAGCCTGGAACGGAGATTCGATGCTCGAAATTACGATGTTCCGGGTAGTCCGGGCCTGCGGACGCGGCTGCAGAACCGTCAGGGCAAAGGCCGGAGCAGTCTGGGGACACGCATGCGGCGCATGTCGTGGCACGGCTGACCGCTTCGAAGCTCGGGGCTGAAGCCATGGAGGTTTCCGCCGGGGGAGAGGCGACGACGGGGATTTACTCCGCCGACATGTATTGCGACCCGGAAACATGCTTCGTGACGGCGGGCGTCGTTAGTACGCTGCCGGCATCAGGCAGTGTCCACATTTGCCAAAGGGGGGGTAGTCGCTGCTGCTGGTTCGAGACCCGGGGAACCCGCATGACCGGAACGTGATGCAGGTGCTCGGCTGGCGCACATCTCGCTTTCGTGCCTCACGACATCAAAGCGGGATCGCGGCCTGTCTCGACACCGGCGGACCGGTCGATGCGCTGACCGGGCCCGGCGCGAGGGCGAGAAAGAAGTACCCTGCCTGGCGGATCGGCCGATGCGCACAGGAAGTGCCCGGGAGTTGGCGCAGCGCCTGTCGCAAGGTACCCTCCCCAAGCGGGCGACACCGGAGAAAACAGCGGTGCCGCCGGGACCGCGGACCGTCAGCAAAACCGCTCGAGGAGGTATCGCCATGATGCAGGAGAAGTCGATTCGCCGAAGAGATCGCACGAGGAGCAGCTTTTTCGGAGTGGCTCGTACACCGCCCGACGCCAGCGCGGAACCTCGATCGGGAGGACGCACGATGAAACGAAAGTTCGTGGTTTCGTTTCTGGCGCTGCTGTGCGCCCTCATGACCGTTTCGATCGAGGGCCGCGCAGCGAACAGCCCGGCTTCGCCGCCGGCGACCCTTGTCGAATGGCAGTCCGGTGAGAGCCTGGAGCGCCTTTCCCGCTCATCCCACAAGGCAGATTTCTTCCCGCTCAGCAATCACTTCATCAGCCAGGACAACACTATCTTCTGCGGCCCCGTCTCGTCGGCAATCGTCTTGAATGCGTTGCGGCTCGGCAAGAAGGAGGGGCTGCCGCGCGACCGGCATTCCATTGCGCAGCACGAATTGGCCTGGCTCCCGCCGGGCGCGGACCCGTTCTATGGAAAGTACACACCCAACAATGTCCTGAACGACCGGAGCAAGACGCGACTGGAGGTACTGGGCAAGCCCATCCTCATCAACGGCGATGCCAAGAGTGATTTTGGTCTGCAGCTGCACCAGCTCGCACAGGTCCTGAGGAGCCACGGCCTCAAGGTCGCGGCCCGGGTCGTGGATGATGACACGGACGCCACGGCGATCAGGCGAGAGATCGCAGCCAACCTCGCCTCAAGGGACGATTTCGTGCTGGTCAACTATGCGCGCCGGGCCCTGGGACAGAAGGGTGGCGGTCATATCTCGCCACTCGGGGCGTATGACGAAGGCAGCGATTCCTTCCTGATCATGGATGTGAACCCCAACCGGGCGCCTTGGGTTTGGGCCGGCTCCGACGACTTGATCGCGGCTATGCGTACTTTCGATACGGTTGAAAACCGCGGCTATCTTTTGGTTTCGGACGGAGAATAAGACGAACCAACCGACGCACCGGAAATCGGCCATCAGCAATCGAAGGCTGCGATGATGCCGCAGGCAACCCGGGCATTGCGGTGATCGAGTCAGGAGACCGCTCCGGGTTCCTGTCGGGCAGCGATTGTTCGTGGATGCAGCACGGCCGTTCTCAGGGCGTCACCGGATGAGAGCTCCGCTCTCAGGCAGACTGGCGCCTGGCGAGGCTCGACCAGGTCGGCGGCCGTGACTTACGGTTCCGTGGCCGCCCCACCCTTCCGCGGCGCACAAAACTCTCCGGGGCCGCTATCAGAAGGGGATGCGTACGGTGGCGCGGAGGCCGCCCATCGGCGAATCGTCCAGGGTCACGTCGCCGCCATGCCCGCGGGCGATGTCACGGGCGATCGAAAGGCCAAGACCAGCACCGCCGGTCTCCGGGTTTCTTGAGACATCGAGGCGGTAGAAAGGCTTAAAGACATCCTCGCGTCGATCCGCGGGAATGCCGTCGCCGTCATCTTCCACCACGCACTCGATCTGGGTCCTCCGGTTCCGCACCGAGATGCGGATGTTCTGCGCATGGATCAGGGCATTTTCCACCAGATTTGTCAGGCACCGCCGAAGCGCGTTCGGCCTCACCAGCATGCGAAGATCCCCGTCGAAGCTGGTCTCGATGCCGCCACAGCCGGTATCGACGCCAACCGCGATCGCCTGCACAATCTCGCCGATGTCGGCCTCGACAACGTCTTCACCTCCCTCGCCGCGAGCGAAGGCGAGATATTCGTCGACCATGACCTCCATCTCCCGCACATCGGCCTTGAGCGCCTCGACTTCCTCGGACTCGTCGAATAGTTCGAGCTGAAGCTTCATTCTGGTCAGCGGTGTGCGCAGGTCGTGGGAAATGCCCGCCAGCATCTCCGTCCGCTGCGTGAATGCACTCTGGATTCGCTGCTGCATACGTTCGAAGGCCTGGGCCGCCAGCCGAATCTCGGTTGCACCTGACGCCCTGAAACCTGACACCGTGCGCCCCTTGCCGAAACTGTCCACGGCAGCGGCCAGACGCTGGATTGGACGCACCTGATTGCGCATGAAGACAGCGGCAACTCCGAACAGCACGATCGAGGTTCCGACGGTCCACATGATGAAGATGTATGTGGTCGAGCTAAACAGCCGCTTGCGCGGCACGGAGATCTCCATGACGCCGTCGGAAATCTGGACCTTCAGGCGGACGAGGCGGTCGTGGCTCCATGTGTCGATTTCGAACGGGCGCCGTACCGCCGAACGCATCGCCTCGGCAAGAATTGCGTTGAGGATGCCACCGCCGGAGACCGAAGCCACATCGCGCAGGACCTCTCCCTCGAGAAAGATGAACGTCATTCCTAGACCATGGGCCGAATCGATCATCCGTTCCGCCCCCAGCGAATTGTCGGCAGCGTTTTTCAGGTTGATGATCAGGCTGATCTCGCTGGCCACGGCGGCGGCAAGCCGGCGAGTGATCGTTGTCCAGTGCCGGTCGTAGAAGATCCAGACCGACACCAGCTGCACCAGGAGGAGGGGCATGATGATGATCAGGACCGACCTGCCGAAGAAGGATTTCGGCAGATAGCGTTTGAACGCGCACAGGACGCGCCTCCCGATCATCTTTCGCCCGTCATACGGTCGGGACGCAGGACATAGCCACGGCCGCGAACCGTGTGCAGGTATTTCGGTCTGCGGGGAACCGGCTCGATCTTGCGGCGCAGCCGCGTCACCTGAACGTCGACGCTCCGCTCGCTGCCCCTGATGTTGCATTCCCGCAGGAGTTCCTCACGCGATACCGTGTCTCCGGCGCGGCGGGTGAGGACCGAGAGGAGCGTCTGCTCTATTGCGGTAAGGTCGATAACCGCCCCGCCACTGGTAAGCTCCTGGCGCACGGGATCGTAGGCGCAGGAACCCAGACCGACGGCGGCCGGAGGCTCCTCTGCGACAGCGCGCCGAAGGATTGACCGGATTCGCAGCACCAATTCCATGGGCTCGAACGGCTTGGCAAGGTAGTCGTCCGCCCCGAGTTCGAGGCCCCTGACGCGATCCTCCGCCTCCCCCATTGCAGTCAGGAGCAGCACCGGCATGCCTGAATTGCCGCGAACCCACTGCAGGAGAGACAGGCCGTCTTCCCCTTCCATCATTATATCCACCACTGCCAGGTCGAACAGAAGGCCACGCATGCGTCCGCGAGCCTCTTCAGCACTGGCTGCGGTGGTGACGCGAAACCCGTTGCGCTCAAGATTCCTCCGGATCAGGTCGCGGGTACGCGTATCGTCGTCGACGACGAGGATATGCGATTGGCTGTCCATGGCAGTACGCAGTATATCCTCTTCGCTGGCCATGTTCAGAACTCGCTCGAACTGTGCTATCCGGTAGGATGGAGCGTGACCGACTGGACGGGTCTTGCCGCCCGCGCTATCCGGATACGCATCGGCCCGATCCGCACGGACAGGGAAACCCGTAGCCGGGGTTGTTCGTTCCTGCTGGTCCGCCGTCCGGACCGGCTTCTTCATTTCAACAGACGGCGCCGACGGCGCAAGCGAGACAATGATGACAGGCATTTCCACGAAACCTGCCCGACGGCCGGATGTCGCCTGCTTCTCCTCCGGTCCCTGCACGAAACGGCCCGGCTGGTCGCCAACAATCTTCGGCAACGCCTTGGTCGGCCGCTCTCACCGCTCGTCTCCGGCGCGCGCCCGACTGGCGGCAGTGATTGACCGCTCGCGGGCACTCCTCGGCATGCCCTCCGACTACCGCCTCGGCATCGTGCCGGCGTCCGATACCGGCGCGGTGGAAATGGCGCTCTGGTCGCTTCTCGGCGCACGCGGGGTTGATCTCTTCGCTTGGGAGAGCTTCGGCGCCCAGTGGGTGGCTGACGTCGTAGATCAATTGCAACTGGAGGACGCGCGGCGGTTCGTGGCTCCCTACGGCCAGCTACCCGATTTCGACCTCTGGGACCCAACCCGCGACATTGTCTTTACCTGGAACGGGACGACATCCGGTGTCCGGGTACCGGACGGCAACTGGATTTCGCCGGCCCGCGAAGGGCTGACCATCTGCGATTCCACATCGGCCGTGTTTGCGATGGAGATTCCCTGGAGCAAGCTCGATGTCGTCACCTGGTCGTGGCAGAAAGTGCTCGGCGGCGAAGCCGCACATGGCATGCTCGCCCTGTCGCCACGGGCGGTGGAACGCCTCGAGAGCCATACGCCGCCATGGCCGGTTCCAAAGATATTCCGGCTGGCCACGGCCGGAAGGCTGATCGAGGGGATTTTCCGGGGCGACACCATCAACACGCCCTCGATGATCTGCGTCGAGGACGCGCTTGACAGCCTTGCCTGGGCCGAAGGGATCGGCGGGCTTTCTGCTCTCGTCGGACGTAGCGAGAGAAATCTCGCTGCAATTGCCAAATGGGTTGGCGCCTGCGACTGGATCGACTTCCTCGCGGCCGATCCAGCTGTGCGATCATCCACTTCCGTTTGTCTGACCATGACAGATCCCTGGTTCGCATCCCTTGACGCGGGTCTGCAGGCTGCTGTGCCGCGCCGCATCGATGCGCTCCTCGAATCGGAAGGCGTGGCTTATGATATCAACGGCTATCGCGACGCGCCCCCGGGGCTGCGGATCTGGGCAGGCGCAACCGTGGAGACGTCCGATCTCGAAGCGCTTTTTCCGTGGCTGCAATGGGCGTACACAGTCGTACAGGCGGAGTTCCGGCAAACCGCCGAGGGTGCCGCCTGACATTCGTCCAGTCCTGTTCCGCCGGGATGCCCTGCGTTCCGCAAGATTCGGCGCGGACGGACGGGGTGTCATCACCAATCTGGAAGGCTTCCACCGATGCCGAGAGTACTCATCGCCGACAGCCTAAGTCCGAAGGCGGTCGAGATCTTTTCGGAAAACGGAATAACCGCTGACGTAGCCACCGCGCTGGAGCCGGCGCAATTGCTGGAACGAATCGGCAAGTATGACGGCTTGGCCGTCAGATCGGCCACCAAGGTGACGGCAGACGTCATCAATGCCGGCAACCGGCTAAGGGTGGTCGGCCGCGCCGGCATCGGCGTCGACAACATCGACATCGATGCCGCGTCGACCCGCGGCATCGTCGTGATGAACGCCCCGTTCGGCAACTCGATCACGACCGCCGAACATGCAATAGCGATGATGTTTGCGTTGGCCCGTCAGATACCGCTCGCTAACCAGTCGACGCAGTCCGGCGGATGGGAGAAGGCGCGCTTCATGGGAACCGAGTTGACCGACAAGGTCCTCGGCATCATCGGCTGCGGCAACATCGGCGCAATTGTCGCCGAACGCGGCCTCGGCCTCAGGATGAAGGTCATTGCCGCTGACCCCTACCTGACGCCGGAACGCGCGGCTTCTCTGGGTGTCGAGAAAGTCACGCTCGATGAGTTGTTCAAGCGCGCCGAGGTCATCACTCTGCACCCCCCCCTGACCGACGACACGAGGAACATGCTGGATGCGGAGAGTTTCGCGAAGATGCGCAATGGCGTCTTGATCGTGAACTGCGCGCGTGGCGAACTCGTCGTCGAGAAGGACATGAAGGAGGCAATCGAAAACGGAACGGTGGGAGGGTTCGCAGTCGACGTCTATCCCGAGGAGCCGCCGTCGAACTACAGCCTCTTCGGAATGGAGCAGGTGGTGGCCACGCCGCATCTCGGCGCCGCCACCGTCGAGGCACAGGAGAAGGTAGCCTTGCAGATTGCGCAACAGATGTCCGCCTATCTCAAGACAGGCGCTGTGGTGAACGCGCTGAACATGCCTTCGATCTCGGCCGAAGAGGCGCCCAGGATCCGGCCCTACATGACGCTGGCGCGTCAGATCGGAGGGCTTGCCGGCCAGGTCATTGACAGTGGACTGAGAACGGTGACGGTGGAATATGAAGGCCGTGCTGCGGAACTGAATATGCGCCCCGTGACCGGCTACCTCTTGGAAGGTCTGCTTTCACCGCTGATCAGCGGCGTCAACATGGTGAACGCGCCGATTCTCGCGCGCGAACGCAGTATCGACGTGTCCGAGACGCGTCATGAACGCTACGGGCAGTTCCAGTCGCTGATCCGCCTCACGTTTCAGACGGAAGAGCGCAGGCACACCGTGGCCGGAACGCTGTTCGGCGACAACCGGCCGCGAATCGTGGAAATCAACGGAATCCCGCTGGAAGCAGAACTGGGACGAAACATGCTCTATTTCGTCAACCACGACAAACCCGGAATCATCGGACGCCTCGGCACGGCGCTCGGCAACGCGGGGATCAACATTGCGACGTTCCAGCTCGGGCGCACCGAACCGGGTGGCGACGCGCTGGCACTCATCGAAATCGACGGCGAGCTTCCGGCGGGTATCATCGAGGAACTTCGCCGGCTGCCCGACATCGTCCAGGTGAGGTCGTTGTCCTTCTGAATCGCGACCAGCGGCGCGGCTAGCAAGGACCGTCTCATGCAGGGACACGCACCGAAACGGCCATACCGGCAAGGGGACAAGTCATGAACGAAACCGGACGGAAAGCGCTGCTGCCCGCCGGATTCCGCGATATCCTTCCGCCCGAAGCCGCTTTCGAGGCTGGTATCCGCGAGACCTTGGCCGCGACTTTCGCAAGCTATGGCTATGAACGCGTGAAGCCGCCGCTCGTCGAGTTCGAGGAAGGCCTGATGAGCGGCGCCGGCGCCGCGATGGCAAACGAGACTTTCCGCCTGATGGATCCGGTGTCTCAGCGCATGATGGGCCTACGGACCGACATAACGACGCAACTTGCCCGGATCGCGCTGACCAGACTCTCGGACGCGCCCAGGCCGCTGCGGCTTGTTTATACCGGCGAAGTACTCCGCGTCCGCAGCGCACAGCTGCGCCCCGAACGGCAGTTCGCCCAGGCCGGCGCAGAGCTGATCGGCGCAGGCAGCGCCATGGCGGACATCGAGATCATCCAGATGGCCGCCGATTCGCTGCGCGAGATCGGCCTTCCCCGTTTGTCGCTGGATCTGACGATACCGCCGCTTGTGCCGCTCCTCCTCGAAGAGACCGACCTGCCGGAAGCGGAGAGACAGGCTCTGCGCGAGGCGCTCGACAGAAAGGATGCCGGCGCCGTTCGCGATACGGACACCCCGATCACGGAGACCCTCTGCCTCCTGCTCGAAGGCACCGGTCCCGCCCGACAGGCCCTGACGATCCTGGACAGGCTGACGCTGCCCGCTCCCGCCGCGCAGGAACTGGACCGGCTGCGCACTGTCTTCAACGGTCTCGCCGAACGCAGATCCGATCTCGACATCACGATCGACCCGGTCGAGAATCGCGGTTTCGAATACCACACCGGGGTCAGTTTCACGTTCTTCTGCAAGAACGAACGCGGCGAGATCGGCTCGGGCGGACGCTACATGGCCTCGATCGGTGATGATGAGGACGGCGAACCGGCAACCGGTTTCACGCTCTACATCGATAACATATTGCGGGTACTGCCCGATCCCCGGAAGCCGGCCAGAATCCTCGTCGCAGCCGATGCCGATGCTGCGACGACGGCACAGTTGCGCAGTGACGGCTGGGTGACCATCCTCGATCTCGGGGGCGGCAGCGACATGGAGACGGAGGCTAGGCGCCTCGGTTGCTGTCACATCCTGCGCGACGGCCAGCCGGTGCCAGTCGACCGGGAACGAGACTCATGACACACGTGGCCGTTGTCGGGTCCCAATGGGGCGACGAGGGGAAAGGCAAGATCGTCGACTGGCTCTCCGAACGTGCCGATCTCGTGGTGCGTTTCCAGGGCGGACACAATGCCGGCCATACGTTGGTCATTGACCGCAAGACCTACAAGTTGAGTTTGCTGCCGTCAGGAATCGTACGAAAAAAACTGTCGATAATCGGCAACGGCGTCGTGATCGATCCGTGGGCCCTGCTCGAAGAGATCGACGGAATCAGGAAACAGGGGATCGAGGTTTCACCGGAGATCCTCAAGATCGCCGAGAATGCGGCGCTCATATTGCCGCTCCACGGTGCGCTTGACCGCGCTCGGGAAACAGCCCGCGGCAACGACAGGATCGGCACCACGGGCCGTGGAATCGGACCCGCCTACGAAGACAAGGTAGGCCGCCGGGCAATCCGGGTCTGCGATCTGGCCGATCCCGAAATTCTCGGCGAACGCGTCGCCAACCTGCTGTCGCACCACAATGCGCTGATGGCCGGCTATGGGCTGCCCCTCGTCGATGGCAGCCGACTTGTCGGCGAGCTGCTAGCAATTGCGCCCAGGATTCTCGCGTTCGCCGCGCCCGTATGGCGCCAGCTCGACCGGCACCATCGCAGCGGCGACCGGATACTCTTCGAAGGCGCCCAGGGTTTCATGCTCGACATCGACCATGGAACCTACCCTTTCGTCACCTCGTCCAACACAGTCGCCGGCCAATTGGCCGCCGGCTCCGGCATCGGGGCGGCTGCGGCGGGCCACGTTCTGGGAATTACCAAGGCCTACACGACGAGGGTGGGCGCCGGACCCTTCCCGACTGAGCAAGACAACGAAATCGGTCTTCGCCTCGGAGAACGGGGCCACGAATTCGGCACCGTAACCGGCAGAAAACGACGCTGCGGCTGGTTCGACGCAGTACTGGTTCGTCAGGCGGTAACGACCGGGGGGATCGATGGCATTGCGCTTACCAAGCTGGATGTTCTCGACGGCCTGGGCGAGCTGCGCGTCTGCGTCGCCTACCGGGGCGACGGAAGAACCTACGACTACTTGCCCGCGGGCCACAGCCTCCAGGCCTCCCTCACGCCCGTCTACGAAGCACTGGAGGGCTGGTCCGAGAGTACACGCGGCGCACGAAGCTGGGCGGATCTGCCGGCGACGGCGGTGAAATACGTGCGCCGGATAGAGGAACTGATCGGTGCACCCGTAACGCTGCTATCGACTAGCCCGGAGCGCGACGACACGATCCTCGTTCGCGATCCGTTTTCTGCCTGAGAGTTTGCGAAACCCAATTTCAGACATCCTGACCTCGTCCAATGTCAGGTGAGACGATTCTGGAGTGTTGCGCCATCGCCGAGGAGATCACCCTCGCGTCTGCGTGGCCGCTGCGATGCACCAAGGACCGTCTCGCCCCTGGCCTTCAGGAGCTTCGTCTTACGGTAGACGCCTTCGTGCAAGACATCGAAGGCCTGGTCAGATCGGCACAGCTCAACGCCGGCGACCGTGTAGAACCGGGCGATGCGCAGGGCCTGTCGACGGGTGTCATGGGCAGCGTGGCAGTCGCAGGGCTCGAGGTGGGTGAAGTACCATGCCTGATTGTCGATGACGGCCCATGAGGAGGATGCTGCGATGGGTGTGGCATGGGCTCCCTTGGGGTGGCAGGGAGGGTGTCATCTCAGACCAAAAGTGCAACATGCGATATCGGACATGCTTGTTCGCCACAGGTCAAGCGGAATCTGCGCTGAAACAGCCGGAACCACAGGAAAACAGGGGATTTCCTGACCGGTGCGATAGGCCTCCTCAGAGGGGTAGGTCAGGATGTCTGATGTTGGCATTTTTGCGTCAGTTGAAGGCAAAATTTATTCGGCTGCCTCACTCGATATACCATATGTTGGCGGTTTTTTAATATTGCCTACTATATTTGTGATTTCCCGTCCGGGATGGTCACTGTAGTGCCAGGATGTTGCAGATTCACTCGACCCCGCCGCCAAACCCGGTATATCCGGAGCCTCATCAACACAAAAGGCTCCAGACAACATGTTCATCAGGGCAACCAAAACCCACAGCACCGCGGACGGCAAACCCGTCCACCGGCTCGTGCTTTCTCAACGCATCGGCGACAAGGTCGGACAGCGCACCCTGCCTCGGCACCGATCATCCGGTAGCGCGCAAGAACCGGAAGGAGGTTGCCGCCGAAGCGCTGGCCGCCCGCCGCTGTTCGAAGCCGCGTGCAGGCCGCAGGACATCGTCAACAGGGGCCCGGAGGTTCCGCGCCGACGCTCCGGAGGAAGACGCACGCAAATTGCGACCGTCAACCTCGACAGCCTCGAGAACCCGCGCTCGGTCGGCTGGCCTGTGCCTCGAGGCGCGATCTCGGCTTCACGACCTCGGCATCACGGGCCGCGAGTGCGCTGATCGTCGCCAGGATGATCCGCCAGCGAGCGCTGGCTGCGCGATGACAGCGCGGAGCTTCTGGATCTGGAGCGCAAGGCGCGCAAGACGCCGTACCGCATCGGCGACCTGCGTCACCGGGCCGCCAGGAGCTGTTCAACCACGAGCGCGCGCTGCATCCCCGATACCATCGCTTTTTGCGATCTCACCAATGTTCACGGCCGCGCCGACGGCAAGCTCCCCCGCTTCGGGCGCTCGAAGCAGAAGCGCAATGATTGCCCCACGCTTGCGCGGCGCCGGCTTTCGGCGCAGTTGCGAGGTCTTGCCGGGCAACGTGAGCGAACCCGGTACGCTGGAGGACGCGCTGTCGAGGCTGGAGGCGGCCCGGCGGCAAAGCCGACGGTAGTCATGGACGCCGGCACCGAGGCGAACATCGCGTGGCGAGCACAGCTGGATCGCGGGCGGCGCCGCCCGATGGTGGGCCCGAGGCTGATCACCAGCACCAACCACGAGGTGCAGGCGCCTTGCCAGCGAGGATGGCGCGGCTCTACATGGTCAGCAAGAGCAGGAAGAGGGCGAGGACGCCATTCCTGGCCGCAGGGCTTCGAAGCGGCAAAGCTCCACCTCTCGGCCAAGGGCCGGCACCACGACAAAGTGCTGGAGAGCGGTCTCAGGCAGCGCTTCTCCACCGTCGCCCGGCACTACGAGATCACCGTCGAGAAGGCCGGCGCCAACGCAACGGCTTTCAGCCACAGACGACAAGACAACACGGGCACCTGCGCACCAGCGACTGGGATATCGAGACCGTCCTCAGGACACGGATATCGAGGCCACCTTCCGTTCATTGAAATCCGAGCCCGGATTGCGCCCGGCCAGCGCATCGCCGCCCACCTGTTGATCGCCGTGCTCGCCGCGGTGCATCTGATCCCCGCGCGGGGCATCGACAAGTGCCGGACATCAATCCGCGAGAGCATGCGGAACCAGGGTCACCACGCGCCTGCGCGCATTGATCGTCAACCGACAGGACACGCGCCACCGAGGTCGCCAAAATCTCCTCGGCGGCTGGTGTCGAACCCGCCGCACGAGGAGCCGCCTCACAAGCTGACAGAATTCAACGGAATGTAGTGCCATGTTGAAATCGGCCGACAAAAAATCGCGCAACGTGATAAAAATTCCAAGTCGCAAAAAGTGCCAACTTGGGGAAAGCGCCTGCAGCGCGTGCGCGGGAGAGGTTTGGCAAACAGCCTTATGCGGCTGCCGTTGCTGCCGGATTGCCGCCGGGGCCGATCATGGCATCCCTCAGCTTTTCGAACGCCCGCGTCTCGATCTGCCGTATCCGTTCGCGGGAAACCCCATATTTCTGGCTGAGCTGTTCGAGGGTAAGCGGCCGTTCCTGGAGCCGTCGCGCGATCAGGATCTCACGCTCGCGCTCGCCGAGTTTCTCCATCGCCCGCACGAGAAGCTGGTGGCGTTCGATCATTTCGTCGTGCGCTAGCAGGGCTTGCTCCTGATTCGGAGCTTGATCGACGAGCCAATCCTGCCACTCGCCCTCCGCGTCGGGCCGAACCGGTGCGTTGAGCGATGAATCGGGCCCCGCCAGGCGCCGGTTCATGCTGATCACGTCATCTTCGCTGAGATCAAGACGTTTTGCGATCTCCCTGACGTTCTTTGGATCGAGATCGCCTTCCTCGATCGCCTTGATCTCACCCTTCAGCCGACGGAGATTGAAAAAGAGCTTTTTTTGCGCGGCCGTCGTTCCGATCTTCACGAGAGACCAAGATCTGAGGATGTATTCCTGAATGGAGGCACGAATCCACCACAGGGCATAGGTCGCCAGACGGAAACCCATTTCCGGATCGAATCTCTTGACCGCCTGCATCAAGCCTACGTTGCCCTCGGAGATGATCTCGCCAAACGGCAAACCGTATCCCTGATACCCTCTGGCAATCTTGGCAACGAGCCTCAGATGGCTCGTCACGAGCGCCTCAGCAGCCTCCGCATCGCCATGCTCCTTCCACCGCTTGGCGAGCATGTATTCCTCTTCCGCTTCGAGCATCGGGAACGTGCGGATATGGCGCAGATACCTCGACAAGCTGTTTTCCGGATCAATCGGTGCCGATGGCAGTTTCGCGTTCATGTCGTGGCACCTCTTCCGTGGTGCGGGCGTTCCGGTCCAGAAGATGCCGATATTTGCATGATGGATACAGTGTAGCTCCGCAGTTGTCGTTTTCAAGCGCCATTAAGTGCCTGTTCAAGCTCTTCGAGATCTGCCGGCAATCCGCTTTCAAACAGCATTTCCTCACCGGTCACCGGGTGTCGGAAGCCCAGAAGTCTGGCATGCAAAGCTTGGCGGCTGAATCCGGCCACGACTTCCCGGATACTGTCGGGCAGTACCGATCGCCGCGCTCGAGTCGCGCCACCGCCATAGACGGGATCCCCGATGACGGGATGGCCCCGGGACGCGAGATGCACCCGGATCTGGTGGGTCCTGCCGGTTGCAAGACGGCATTGGAGTTGCGCTGCTGCTCCGTCGCGATACCGAACCTCGGTGCGATACCGTGTCAGGGCTGGACGTCCGCCGGCCGACAGTACGGCCATCTTCCTGCGATCCTTCCGGTCGCGGCCGATATTTCTTGCAATCTCTCCTTCTTCGGGGCAAGGAACGCCCCAAACGAATGCCGCGTAGGCTCGGGAAACGGTCCGCTCCGCGAAACCGGCAGAGAGCCTCTCGTGGGCTGCAGCCGTCTTGGCAGCGACCAAGAGGCCGCTCGTGTCCTTGTCCAGCCGGTGCACGATCCCCGGACGCAACACGCCTCCGATACCCTTCAGACTCGGCCCGCAATGCGCGATGAGCGCGTTCACCAGCGTCCCCTGAAGATTGCCCGGCGCGGGATGGACCACGAGACTAGGTGGTTTGTCGACGACAATGAGATGCTCGTCCTCGAAGACCACGGCAAGCGGGATTTCCTCGCCACCCGGCTCCGCAGGAACT
Source organism: Alphaproteobacteria bacterium (assembly GCA_964291215.2). Classification (GTDB taxonomy): domain Bacteria; phylum Pseudomonadota; class Alphaproteobacteria; order MPNO01; family UBA830; genus JAJEBT01. Next base: position 1,313,168 of record OZ219790.1, read on the forward strand.
CCCGGTGGGATGCGAAGTACGAAGCGTTCGCCCGGTTTGACGCGGTAGGAAGCTATGTCTATCGTCCGGTCGCCGTCGTCTCCGATCAGGCATCCGCCGATGATCAGACGCTTCAGTTCGGAACGTGAATGTCCGGGCGCCAGCGCCGCGAATACTCGGTCGACCCGCTCGCCCGCCATCGTCTCCGGCACGGCAATCCGGATGATTTCTTCGGAAGCGGGATCTTCATTCATGGTTGGCAACAGACCGATGGCTGATCGTCAGAACACCGATTCCGGCGCGCCGCGCTGGCTCAAGCTGCTGGTCGCAGCGATGGGTGTACTGATCATCTGCGGAACTGTCGGGATCATTGTCGCCGCCCTTGAGTATTCACCGCGCGCGCAATTTCCCGAACATTCCGTCATAAACCTGCCGCCGGGCGCCGAGATAAAGGAGGCGCGACTGGAAGACGGGCTAATCGTCGTGCACACCGTGCTTCAGAACAATCAGTCCCAGCTGATTCTTATTGACGCCGAAACGGGAAAGCAACTGGGCATCGTGGATTTCACGGCGCAAGCCGAGGTCCAGGATTAGCCGGCAGCCACCTGATTCGACTGTTCAAGAGGCTGGAACCGGTCTGACGTCCCATGCCACCATGCGCGCGCTGTAGCCTGATGTGCCGCGACAACGACATCGCGCGATGACTGCCCAGCAAGACGGCAGACGACCAATGCTCGACCTAGCCGGTTGGCTTCATCGTGCACCCATCATGATTTGAAATTCACCGGTAACTGCTCACCCCCTAGTTTCAGACATCCCGATTACGCAACCTGATGTCTGGAAATTGTCGTGAAGCTGATCGAGCTGTTCCCATTTGATCTTGGTTTCGGTTTCCCATTTTTCGTCGATGAGGACTGCGGTTGAGAGGCGCTCCAACGAGGCGAGGTTCGGAAAGACCCTGACTTTGGAGGTGCGCCGCTTGAGCTCTTGCTGGATCGGTCGCTCGATGCCGTTCGAGGTTCGCATACGCTTGCGGTGAGCATCGGGCAAGGTGAAGACAGCGAGCCCCGCATTGTTTTCCAACGGGAATTATATACCAAAGTCCCACTTTCGCTTGACCGTTTCCGCACCATAGCCTAGAACGCCAACGCCCCGGTGCTTGGAACACCGGGGCGTTGTTGAACCTGCGAGCCGAGGCCGGCCGTGCCCCGTCTGCCGCTCCATGTAGCGCCAGCCGGTTGCGCCGTCAACGGGCCGCCAAGGCATGGAGGAAGCGCATGACGGAGATCAGATCAGGGCATTCACCGTGTGCATTGCCGTAGCGTTGCGTAGGGCTGAAGCTCGTCCGGCAGAGGACGCATTCTCTGCCGAGACTGTCCTTGATGAGGCCGGGTATATCTTGGAACTGATATGCGCCGCTCGGCCGCCATTCTCAACTGAGGAAAAGCAGTCTCAAGCTCTTCGAGCGCTTCACCAGTTGCTTTCGACATCAATTCACGGACGCGCGCACCTGCTTGTCGATCTGGAATCTCTGTATCCGAAGCAGTGATGTTGCTTGCCATGGCGGAAGCTCCCGGTTAGGTTGGTCGAACCTCCCGGACGTTCCTAAGTCCAGTAGCGCCCCGCGTCGGTCCCCCAACCTGCGGGGCGTTGCGCTTTCAGGCTTCCGGGTCTTCTACCACCTTCACGGGGCGCATGAGCGTCCGCACCGCCTCGCCGACCTTGTATTCGGTCCCGTCGGCCTTGCGCGGCGGCGTGAACACTTCCTCGATTTCCGCCTTCGTCGGCTGGTAGCGGTTAGACTTCAATCGAACCTCTTGGCGCGCCGTCATATTCCTTGCCTCACCGCTCGCGGGATCAGGCTGGCAGCCTGCCCGTTTTTGGCCGGTGATGCAAGGGATAGGAACAGAAAAAACCCCCTGCTATCGTATCCCCGTCAACACTGTGCGCGCCCGCTCTGTCGGGTCGCCCACCGAATAGAACAGCCTGAACCCGGCAGCGGGCCGATCACCCGCCGCCTGGCGAATAGGTGGGACTCTCACTTCGTGTGCAGTGTTGACAACGGCCCGACGCCAGCCGGTGGCGCCGGGAACCAGTGCGATAGCGGAGGGAGGGCGGAATGTTCGATTTCAAGCGAGCATCGAAACAGGAGCTTGAGCAGAAATTCAAGGAGATCGCCAGAGAGTCCGGCGATGATAGGTTCGGGACCAAAAAGGAGTTGAAGCATCTGCCGCAGCTCCTGACGGACGATGAGCAGGTGCTTGGCTTCGCATCAGGCATCTTGGACGGGAACACATGGCTGATCGCCCTGACGGATCGTCGGGTGCTCTTCCTCGACAAGGGAATGCTGTGGGGCCTCAAGGAGTCCTCGATACCCCTCGACAGGGTCAACGGCGTCTCCGGGGAGACTGGCCTCATCTTCGGCAAGATCATCATCAACGATGGCTTCGCTGCACGGCAGATCAAGAACGTGCCGAAGGGCGCAGTGCGGCCGTTCATCAATCGGCTTCAGCTTGAGATAGACGCCCAGCGCAGGGCATAGGCACCGGTCAGCGGTCGAACAGAAACTCGCCGAGAATACGCTCGCTGATCTGCCAGAGCGGATATGTCGCTTCGTCGATTTGCAGGTCGCATTCCTGCCGTTCGGGGTTCCATTGCGGAACGATCGTCAAATGCAGCTTCCCCGAGCGGCAGGCGGTAATGGCTTCATCCGACCGCCGGACGACGACCACATCCTTGCCGTCGTCGGCATCCACTTCGTGTGTGCCACGATAGTCCTTCACCAACTCGATGCGGCGGACGACCAGTTCGCCGTCCGCAAACGCAGCCCGAAACTCATGGCTGCCTCTCTTGTGCGCCGGGAGCCGGTTGAACTCGGCTACATCGTCCTTCACCCGCTTGATGATGGAGTTGAGGCAATCGTCAACGGAGCAGTTCGCCCGTGCCGTCACCCACCCGGCTCTCATGCGACTGGCCTTGCGCCGGACGGCAGGCCCTTGTCTGCGATGAGGTCCTGATACCGCAGCCGCTTGCCTCTCATGCCGGCGGCGGTGCGCCCCATCATGTCCTCGGTGTCCAGGGGCCGGATGTTGTGCCGGCCCGCCGCCTCGGCAACATAGAGGTCGAGATGCTTCTCGCTGAACTTGTGGAAGGTCCCGACAAAGCTGCGCTTGAGGCCTGCCCAGAAGCTCTCCATGCCATTCGTTGAGGCCATGCCCCGCACGAACTCCTTGGCCGAGTGCTTCACCGCCTCGTGGGCATATTCGGGCATTCCAGCGTAGGCAGGCGCTTCATCGGTATAGAGGGTCGCGCCGGGCGCTACGTGCTCCCGCACGAAGGACTGGAGCGCGCTGGCGTCGGTTCCCTCCATGCGGCGAGCGGCTACCTGGTTCGTGTCCCGGTCCTTCACGCCCGCCACGGCGGCTTTCCCAACCGTCCCGCGTCCGGCACCAGCCTCCGCCAGTGCCTTGCGCTTCGCGTTCGACATGTTCTTACGCTTTCCGCCGATGAAAGTTTCGTCGGCTTCTGCGGGGCCGAGAAACATCGGAACCTCTCCGTTTTCCAGCGCCTTGCGGAGCCGGTGCGCCAGATGCCACGCGCTCTTCTGCGTAATCTCCAGCTCACGATGCAAGCGCATGGACGAAACGCCCTTGAGGTTCGTCATGACGAGGTAGAGCGCAATCGCCCAATCCCGGTAGCCGAGCTTCGAGCCCTCCATGACCGAGCCGGTCCTCAGGCTGAACTGCGGCCGCTTCGGGCAGGACCGGCAGCGGTGCGTCATCGTCTTGTGCCCGATCGGGTGCTGCACATCGTAGGACCCGCAGTGCGGGCAGAACGGACCCTCCGGCCACATGTGCGACTCGAACCACTCCCGCGCCTTCTCGTCGTCCGGGAACATGGTCATCAGCCGCTTCACGCTGATGCCCTTGCGGAACGCTTTGCCGGGTGCCTTTTTGACCATCGGAACAACCTCTTATGGCGTGTTTCGCCCTATCCTCATCATGGCGGATTACGCCCGGTGCGTCAAGGAAAAATGGGAGTTTGGTATATAATTTCCTTTCCAACCAGGAAACTTGGATGCTTGTCGCTGGCCACGAGGGCGCCCAGTTCGGCCTCGGCGGTTTGGAGTGAGGAGGCGTGGCTCCGAGCTGTTTTCCGATACGTTTCCTGATGTCGTTGTTCGGTGCACGGCGTTTTGCGCCAGGTGGAACTGGCAGCGCTGCCACATCGCCGCACCTTGCACCGCGCGTCGTGCCGCTTTCAGCCCGGCATCCGAAACGATGAAGGTCGTACCATGCAGGGCCTGCAAGCTTTCCAGGAAGGCTCTCCAATGGACCTCGGCCTCGGAGAGCGCCACAGAGAGCCCCAGAACATGCCTGCAGCCCCTGTTCCGATGGCCGAGAGCACTGCGACATCGCGCACAACGCCGTCATGGCAGGCTTTTTCATGGCGCGCATCTAGGTATTTCATCAGGGGCCGGTTGCGCGGCGAGTTCTTCGTCGAGCAACCTGGTGGCCCGGCTGACCTGAGAAGAGGACAGGCTCCCGAACTCGCGCATTACATCCTGCCGTGTGGAAACACCCTTGATGTACATCTCGGCTACGGCGCGAGAAGATCGCTGGCCGCGTTCAAGCGACTGGGGGGTCATCCCCGTGACCGTTTGGCACCTGAACGGTAACAGTGGGGGTGTCGATCCGCTTGTAGCCGTTGGCATAGCCCTGTCGCTCCGGTGGCCCGCTTTCAAGTACTGCTCGCGCTCGATTTGCATCGCAAGCTCGAAGAGCTGACCAAAGACCCGCCCCAGATCCGTTGCTCCGTTTGCGATCAGATGTTCCAAAACAGTCCCGATCGTCGTAGTGTGTCGCAGGTCCATTCGCTTCCTCCATGAAGGTTTTCCAACTCCATGGGATGGCACGATGGCGCCGCGTTTCACTGGGGGGCTAGTAGTCTGGCATTATTGGATTGAGGGATATAGTGACTTCAGTTTCGTCCGGGCATCCTTCGTCGTGAAACGCCAGTCGACAGTGACATCGGCCGCATTGCGGCGCTCGACCCACGCCACGGTCTCCCGCAGCATGGTGTCGCGGTCGGGAATGCGTCGCCGAAGGCATTGCCGCGACAGCGCGCCGCTCTCGATCTCGGCCATGTTGAGCCAGCTTCCATGCTTCGGCGTATAGCGAAACTCGAACCGCTTTCGTACCCGCCTCCTCGGGCTCGAAGGCTTCATACAGTGACTGTGCGTGTTCAGATTGTCCAGCACGATCTTCCTGTCGGGGAAATGGTCGTCGGCAAGCTCCCGGATGAAGTGCGCCCAGTCCCGCGGCGGTCGGTGACTTTCACCGTGCGCCAGTTCTCGTTGGGCGCAAAGGCCATGAAGAGGTTGGCCGTACCGTTGCGCTCATATTCATAGTCGACCACCTCCGGCTGACCGGGAGACGGGGGATGCGGGTTTCCTGCTGCCGGCTGGTTTCATCCATGCACACCAGCACCTCGTCCCTGGCAAAGTCCCGCTGATAAATGTCAAGCACATCCTCCATCGCCGCCACGAACTGTGCGCTCCGGTGCGGTGGAATGCACCAGTACTGCTTCAGCCACGGCTTGATCTCCTTTTTTTTAGCGTCTTCCTGACCGTCTCTTCCGAAATGCGCTCGACGATCTCCATCTCCACCAGACGGCCGGCGAGCAGCTTCAGCGTCCAGCGGGCACAGCCCTCGGGCGGGGATGAGCAGGGCGACCAGCTTCGCCTCCATCGCCCCCGTTTCGGCCGACGGTTCACCTGCTCCTTGCGGCTGAGGGCGGCGTCCAGCCCCTCCAGGACGCAGCGCAAGCGCTCAATCGTCGCCGTGCCGATGCCCAGCGCAATGTCGGCATCGACAAGCGCCCCCTCAGCATCAGGACCTGTGCCCGGCGCCAGGCGGCCCCGGTGCCGTCGACGATCGCCTTCAAATCCTGGCGCTCCTGCGTTGAAAGGGTCACGCGGTAGAGCTTCCTGCCCCGAGAGTTGGCCATATGCGCCGCTCCTGTCATTGCGCCGAAGACCTGCGGGCATGCCCGTTGTCCGGACCTGCACATGGGGCTGCGGCTGCCTGCCTGTTCGGCATCTGCCCGTGTGGATATCGGCACTGTCCGGATTCCAACGAATGCCGACACGGAAATACTACCCACAAAAAACCATCAATACAATGCCGGTGGACTACTAGCCCCCCAGTGAAACGCCTCAAAGCGCAAACCTCAGACAAATTTCCAGACATCAAGTTACAGTACCGACATGGGGACATCCTCCCCCTCACCCTCATCTCCTGACCTCGGCTTTGATTTCTTCCAATCAGGGTGCAGTTCGTAGATCATGCGGAGGCCGGTTCGGAGCTTGAGGAAGGCATCCTGAGGAGCCACAGGCTCAAGATCGCCGAACATCGTGCCGATCCTGGCCAGCGCGTCGACGCGGTTGGCCAGATGGCCCATCGCCTCGGCGAAGCGCCGGGCCCGCAGCGGGCAAGACAACCTCGAAGCCCCGATCATGAAGACACTGGTAAACCCTGCGGTGATAGCGGCCTGTCGCCTCCATCACCACACGGGTCACCTCGAGGCTGCGAAGCCACGTGCCCGCCAGCTCGTGGCGTCGTTCGCAAAACAATGCGCCAGATGTTCAGACTGGCCTTGCTGACATCGATCCCTGCTATTACCTTGACCATCGTCCCTTGCTCCTCGTCTCATGATGATTCGGTTCCAAACCTAGGCATCCATTCAGGACACGAGGGACGCTAGGGGAGGTTGGCCGACCAAGCTTGCGCACGGCTCTGCAAGGCCAAGACGGAAACGGTCCGACCAACCTCCGCGGAGATCGTTTGATCCCCGCTCCCCTGTGCGTGTTCGCGCAGGGGAGCGGAATCTCTCTGTAACCATGGACCGGACGCTCTCCCACAGTCAGGGTTGTCCACATTTTCCCGTCCCCGACCGCTGTGGATGATTTCATCATCAAGGGGATAAAACCTGATCATATAAGACGGCGACGCTGATCACCCGGTGCTGCGGCGCAGACCACATCTTCCCGGTCAAAGGCAATGCGCTCGAAACCTTCGACATCCTCGACGGCATCGACCGGGAGACGGATGCCAGCGGCCGCTTCAGGGAGGCAAGGCCCACGGACGCCTCGAGCAGCGCTCGATACGTGCCGCTCGAGGACCTGATCAACTACCCCGGCGTCAGAGCCGGATCGCCCGCATCAAGCGCTACCGCAAGCCGCCGGGAAAGAGCGCCAGCGGCGCAGCGAGCGGCAACGACTGCACCGGTACATCATCACCTCGCTCAATGCGCAACACGCGTCGCCAGAGGAACTGCTGCGGCTCGGTCGCGGGCACCGGGCCGTGGAAAGCATGAACCACCGCCAGAGAGACTGCGTCTTCGGCGAGGACGCCTGCCTGACCCGCAAACCGCGCCAGCCTCGACAACATCGCGCTCGCGGTGATCTTCGCCAACCGACGCGAGAGCCTCGCCGAAACACGGCTGCAGCTCGACCGCCGGGAAGCCGTCGCAGCCCGGCCCTGAGCGCCAATGGTGTCCGGCCGATTCCCGGGCGCCGCCCACAACCCGCCCACGCGCCGATAACGCCGCCGCCGGCGACCGCGGACGGCCCCGAAGCCAGAAAACCCGGCACGCCGTGAAACTTCCGGACAGCAGAAGACAGCAAAATTGAATGCAGCGTAGGAAAGACCTAGCTTCTACGGTCCGGCCCACCAAGAGATAGCCGGCGTGCTCAGGGACGACCGGGAGGAGGTCAACCTGCTCGCCGGTTTCGGTGCCAGTACTAACCCGTCCGCCGGGCCGGGAGCGCGCGGGAAGCGGCTCAGAAGGCGTGGCGCCAGCCTGCGAGGATGCTGAGTTCGGCGGCGGCGGCGGCGTCGTGGCCGGGCTGCCGGCTCCAGCCTGCGCCCAGGCGCAATTCGCCGCCATTGTCGAGCGACCGGCGCCACTCGGCGGCGATGTCGATCTGCCGGCCCAAGGGTTCGAGGTCCGCGGCCATCGACCGGCGCAGGACCCGTCCGTCCCCAGTGCGGCCGACCGGAACCGAAAGCCGGGCCCAGCCGGCCTCGACGCGCAGGGGCTGGCCCACCGAGAAGGTGAGCGCATCCCGGCCGCCCAGCGCCCGTTGCGCTCGCAGCGCGAAGGCGCTGGTAACCAGCGGCGACACGTCAGCGAGCATCCCGCCGTGCGTTGCTGTCCTGACGGTGCCGATTTCCGCGTCGGCGCCCAGACGCCAGGCGCCGGCGCGGAACCCACTCTCGAGGCCGGCGAAGACAGACTGGCCTGCAATCCGTCCGAAGGCACCGCTGGCAGTACTGCCGAGCAAGGTCCGGCGCTCGGCCACCATGCCGCCTGTGAGGGCGAAGGGCTGTTCCGGGGGCTGCCATGTCAGGGCCGCGCCCGACGCCGGGGGCCGGCTGCGCACCCCTTCGGTGGAAAAGGCGGTGACGGCGAACCCGTGCGCGCCCGGCACATCCACCGCGAGGCCCGACCCGGCGAGCGCGAGGTGTCCACCACCGCGGAAAGGCGCCGCGTCCAGAAGGCCCGGGCGGAAGGAGGTGCCCGCCGCATAGGCGCCGCCGATCAGCGGGACGAGGCCGGGCTGCAGGGTTCCGAAAGTCCGGCCGGTCCGTTGCGGCGCCATGAAGGCGTGCAGCCGGGCGGCGAGGCCGGGGCCGGCCCCTTCGGCAACGAAGTCGCCCAGGGAGAACCAGAACGGCGCCCCCAGCGTGTCGAACGCCACGACCTCCCTGCCGCCGGAGAGCGCCTGCGCCAACCCGTTGCCCAGCGCGCCGCCGGGGACAAGGCCGGTTTCCGTCACAGGGCTGCCGGGGCTGTCGATGCGGTCACCCAGAGTGAGCATAGTGGCGCCGACCGGCGCCGTCGCGGCACCCAGGTCCATCAGCCCCTGGCCGTAGATGCTGCTGTCGGCGTAGATGCCCTGCTTGTTGGCCGTCGCCATCAGCCGGGAGACCAGTTCCGTGTTGGTCATCTGGCCGCGGAAGACATGCTTCATCACGATAAGCCCGCCGGTCACGAACGGCGCGGCAGCGGAAGTGCCCCTGACATAGGCGGCAACCCCTCGCGTGCCGGGGCCGCTGCCGGAAACAGGGCGGCAATTGGGATTGGATCCGCAGGGAGGGCCGAAATAGGCCGCCCTGATTGCGTCCCCGGGCGCCGCGATGCACCACTCGGCCGCGATACCGCAACGGTTGGAGAAGTCGGCGATTTCATGTTCGCCGTCGCCGTCGTCGTCGGGCGCCACGGCAGCGGCGCCGATCACGTGGCCGCGCAGCTCGGGGAAGTGCACCGGCAGGCCGGGAAGGATCTTGACCGACCGGGCATTGACGCGGGCTTGCAATGCGCCCCCCGTGCAAAGGTCGGGATTGTCGGTGAAGTTCGCCGGGTCGCAGGGGGCATTGTGGGCGTTGCCGGCCGAGAACACGAAGACGGTTTTGTCGGCCGCGCCGGCCTGCGCCAGCGCGGTGATCGTCTGGCGCAGGTTGCGGCGCAGTTCCTGTTTGCCGTACTGCTCGATCATTCCCTCCGGACCCCAGCTCGCATTGACGAAATCGATCTTCCGCCCATCGTGCGACCAGTCGGCGGCGCGGGCGAACAGTTGCCCCCACCCGTCTGGCCCGCGGTCGGCGGCGCGCAAGGAGGCCAGTGATGCCGGTTTGTACGGGCGGCTCCCCGATCCGAGATCGATGGCGAGCATCGCAACATCGGCGCCCGGCGCGATCCCGGGACCGGCGCCCCTGGCGACATAGGTGGTCGGCGGCCGCCCGGCGAGCACGCTCGCGACCGTCGTGCCGTGCGAGGACTCGCTGCCGTCCCCGGCGCCCGGCCCACTGACGATGCTCTCCCTCACCGTCTTGCCGGCAAACATTGGGTGGCTGGTATCAATACCGTCGTCGATCAGCCCGGCGGTGTAGCCGGAGCCCGCCTCGACGCCGACGCCGTGCGCCAATTCGACCTGCGCCCAGGCCCGGTCCGCGCGGACCGCGGTCAGCCCCCACTGTTCTCTGAAGTCTGCCCGGTCGGCATGGCGCGCCGCAAGGATCTGGCGTTGTTGCCGATAGTCCTGCGTGGAGAGGCACCCGAAACCCGCCGTCGGAATGATGTCTTCGAGCGCGCAAGGGTCCGGCGGCGATAACGGTGACTGCGGTGGCTCTCCTGTGCCTCCGCCACCGCACGCCGAAACGAGCAGGGCCGAGACGAGGCACAGCGCGGCCGCACCAGTCACGCGGGAAAACCAGAACCGGTAGAGTTCGAGCAAGCGCCTCATATCGCCCTCTATTCACCCGCCCCTGTCCGCCTAGGCAGAATCGACATTCATCACATCCACACGATAGCAGAAGTGATCAGTATGAAGGCCAAGAAGTATATTGCGTGACTATTCGGTTATCACATACACCAAGTTAACGCCATGAACGAATTCAAGTCTTGGAACAGCTACTGGAACTTTGCCAACCGAGTACGGTACGAGACCCGCCACATTCAAGCATCCGAGGATGACGATTTCCCAAGGTGATCCCATGCTTGTTGATGTGATGTTATCGGAGTCCTGATCGCGGCGCGGGTCGACGCGTTCGAGGCTGCGATTTTGAGATTTGCTGACGCGCTGTTGCGGCGCGGGGCGCGATTGGTCGGCGTATCCGGGGCGAGCGAGAGGCCTTGGTTGTCGGGCTCGAAAGCTTGCGGTTTCTGTCGGGCAGAGGGGCGCGGTCAGCCTGGTCTTGTGATTGCGTGCAGGACCTGCTTGCGCTTGTCCGCATGGTGGGAAGCTGTTGAAGGGTTGGGCAGCTTGCGCTTGTTGTGGATGATGATTGCGAGGGTGATCGCGTTGTTTGCGGGCGCGTTCGGAGCATGGAGTCGTCTTCGCGGAAGGTGGCGTCGCGGACATGATGATGGCTCTCGACTACCCAGTGTCCGCGATTCCATGCGAGCAACTGTTGCGGCGAGGCGCGCTCGACCGAGCATCCATGTTTCTTGGCAAGGTTTTTGCGGGTGTCTGTGGTGATGTTTTCTGTGGTTGTCCACAAGCGGTGTGGGATTTGCTCTGCGAGCGAGGCGACATGAAGCTTGTGGTCCCGGCGGCGGGTTGCCGTCCATTAGTCACGTGAACGCGGCTACCTTGCCGCCCCCGGGCATGGTAACGTGACCGTCCGGGTTCCAGGTGTCCCAAGGCGGTTCGATCTCCTCGATGTCGGCCTCGACGATGATCTGCAGACATTCTCCCCAAGTCGTGTCGTAGTAGGGAGACTGTCGATACAGTCCCGATCGCGCTCTCGGCAGGGCCGTGTCTCCTTCGCTCACTCACCGGTACTTCAGGCAACGCTGCTGTCGCAGCAAGGTGTTCGCCAGAGCTTGCGCATCACGGCGACAATCGCGACCTTGCTTGCCGGCAGTCTTGAGGCGCACCAAGTCCGCGTTGAAGCGTGCCGGTCGCGGCCAGGAGATCACGTGGCCTTTGGCGCCCGCCACGGATGTGCCGAGCACCGTGGTCGTTGGCCATCGGCGCCACCCCGATCAAGGCTGCCGACGCTGCCGAGTTCGGGCATCCAGAAGGGCCGCGGCGGTCACCGGATCGAGGTCAGGATGGCGTACCTCTGCTCGGGATCACCGGCGATCACCGCTTTGATCGCCGCGCCGGCGGTCATCGAGATCGGCCGCCGAGGCCCTTGTGACGGTCTCGCCATCCACCTCATCTGCCACGCGTCGACAAGCGCGGCACCAGGAGATCCTCCAGGCTCTTGAGGAAGGCGGAGCCACAGGCTCACCGTGCCGATCCTGGCGTCGACGCGGTTGGCCCATCGCCTCGGCGAAGCGCCCGCAACGGGTTGACGAGAATAACCTCGAAGCCCCGGTCATGAAGACACTGGTAAACCTTGCGGTGATAGCGGCCTGTCGCCCGCCACCCGGCTCACCCCGAGGCCGCGAAGCCACCTGCCCGTGGCGTCGTTCGCAAAACAATGCGCCAGATGTCCAGACTGGCTGACCCCTGCTACTACCTTGACCATCGCTCCTCGCCTTGTGATGATACGGGTTCAAACCCAGGCATCCAGCGAGGGATGCCAGGGGAGGTTGCCAAACTCGGACGCGGCTCTGTCAAGGTCGAAACGGCAAACTCCGCGGAGATCGTTTGATTTCCGCTCCCCTGTGCGTGTTCGCTCAGGGGAGCGGAATCTCTCTGCAACCATAGCTCTCCCACAGATCCACATTTTCCCGCCCCCAACTGCTGTGGATGATTTCATCATCAAGGGGACAAAACCTGGTCATATGGCGTGTTCGGTTTTCCTGAATTCGACGCGCCGGGTGACGCGGAAGATCTGCTTGACTAGTTGATCATCTTCGCCAACGGGTTGAAGATGATGCGCTGGCGGCCATGCGCGGGCTTTTCACTATAGCGTCCCGTGCTCGCGGTCTTCCGGTTGATGCTCTCGAAGGCGCGTTGCCCTTGACCATCAGTCCGCGCGATGGATCTCGACGATCAGCCTCGCGGGTGGTGTGGAGCGCGTCGAGGGTGAGCAGACGGCCGATGCCGTCGCGGCGTGGACGGCAGCGATCTCCCCGCCGTGACAGTTGAGGACCGAATACCGGCCAGCGAGGCCGTCTCGTAATGATCCTCGCCGGTGCGGCCGCGCTTGCCGTCGACCGCGTTGCCGACCTGCGGCTGCGCGCCGCATCCTCGATCCATCCCGGGTCGGTAGCACCCGGTGCACGGTGGAGGCCGGCTTGTCCCTGTTCTTCCACGCTGCTTCAGATCCTTCTGCGTCATCGCGTAGTGCGCCGCCGCGCCGGTTCGCAAGCCGCGCCATCACGCACAGCACCGAGGCGATGCCCCTGCGCGCGCCGGAAAGCGCCCCGAAGTGCTGATAAATCGAGCGCAACTCCTGCGCCGACCAGCGGCGCCCGCAACTCCCACGCCGCAGGAAGCGGCGAACGATCCCGCGTCACGACGCAGCGGAAACACGTAAGGATCCTTCGCCTCCCCGTGCCGGTCGGTATAGCGCCCGCTGGCGCGCGCATGGCCCCTGCCAACGCACTCCCGGTTCGCCGCCTTGTACATGGCGCCGCTGAACTTCGTCGGCGAGACAAACTTCTACACAACAAGCAACGGATGGCGCGGCCTCCCATTCGCCGCCGCACCATCCGCGACAACGCAAACGAGGCCCGGAAACACTCGGCGACCACCAGAAACAACAAACCTCGTGTTGTTCCCGGCAACCGCCTGAACCGTTCCTCGCGGCGCCAGCCAATCCAACGGTCCCGCGGCCGAGGGTGCCCGTCTGCCAGCCCGCAGCGCCAATCCACCGCCCGCGCCAGGTGAACACGCAGCGCAGACCTCGACCGGCAAACTGCTTGAAACCAAGATGGTGATGACCGTCAACGACACGATTCCAGCGGCATCAGGCCGCGCAAGGTGCACAACCACATCCCGGAGCGCAAAACCCTCCAGAGTCGTCTCAAAAAAAATCCGCTGTCTCCACGACAACGGATACTGCGCCGCTTCACAAAAAGCCAGCGAAAATGCGAATCATCTTGAACAAGCGAAACCGACCCTTCCAACAAACTTGGCGTGGGATCATCGTGTGACCGATTGCACGACCATCCCATACTCTAATTCGGAGACGCGAAATCCGAATGCGTTGGGGCCCGGCTCATCACAGATCGCCTCCTTGATCGCAATTTTCGTGCCAAGAAGGCCCCATCGAGCCTTGACGGCACGGTTGCAGCGCGACGCAAACTGAGAAAATCTCGCCAGTCGTCGCCAGATTAGCAACGTGGGATCGTCGTGGACCGATTGTGCCAACTGTTGCAATCCGATTCGACTCCGCTTATGCTGGCGATAGTGCGTCCCCTTCGTCTAGTGGCCTAGGACATCGGCCTCTCACGCCGAAAACAGGGGTTCGAGTCCCCTAGGGGACGCCAGCTACTCTTCCTGGCGCCCTTCGCAAAGCACCTGCCACACCTTTTCCGGCGCGGCGGGCATGTCGAGATCGCGTACGCCGTGATCGCGCAGCGCGTCGCAGACGGCATTCATGAAAGCCGCCGTTCCCGAAACCGTTGCCCCTTCACCCCCACCCTTCACCCCGAGAGGATTGTTGGCGGTCGGCACCTCGTGGAGAACGGTCGCAAACGAGGGCAGGTCGGCGGCGCGCGGCAGGCCGTAATCCATGAACGACGCGCTGATCAGCTGGCCGGTCTCGGGATCGAATACCGCGTTTTCGGTAAGTACCTGGCCGATCGCCTGGGCGATGGCGCCGTGCGCCTGACCGGTCAGGATCAGCGGATTGACGGCCCTGCCCGGATCGTCGACTGCGGCGTGCGCGACCAGCGTAACCGTTCCGGTTTCGGGGTCTATCTCTATTTCCGATACCGCTGCCCCGTTGGGGAAGGCATGCGACCGCCCACGGAACAGCGAGTCCTCCGAAAGAACGCCGCCCTCCGAGCGCTTCGCCACCTCGAACAGGGTGACCGACCGGTCCGTGCCTTTGATGCGGTAGGTGCCGTCGGCATAGCTGATGTCGCTGGCGGCCGCCTCGAGCATTTCAACAGCAATGTCGATGCCCTTGCGGATAACCCGTTCCGAAGCTTCGCCAACCACGATGCCGCCGAGCCGCATCGATCTGTCTGAGTGCGATCCACCGCCAGCCGGCACCACGTCCGAATCTCCGGTAACCAGCCGCACGCAATCCGGCTGTACGCCGAGCGTGTCGGCTACCAGTTGCGCGAAGACGGTTTCATGGCCCTGCCCGCTCGACTGTATGCCCATCATCAGTTCGACAGCATCGTCGGCGATCCTGAGCTCGGCGTACTCGACCGGGGCGCCAACCGGCGCCTGGATGTAGCTCGCATAACCGATGCCGCGCAACCGATCGCGCAGCCGCGCCTCTTCCCGGCGTTCCGCGAAACACTGCCAGCCTGCAGCTTCCAGCGCCTTGTCCATGCAGGCCTCGAACTCGCCGCAGTCATAGCCAGTGCCCATGGCGTTGACGGCCGGAA
This sequence comes from Alphaproteobacteria bacterium, assembly GCA_964291215.2. Classification (GTDB taxonomy): domain Bacteria; phylum Pseudomonadota; class Alphaproteobacteria; order MPNO01; family UBA830; genus JAJEBT01. Next base: position 1,328,177 of record OZ219790.1, read on the forward strand.
AAGCGTCCGCGGCCACCATGTTGCGCCGGCGCAGCTCGATGCGGTCGATACCCGTCGCGGCGGCCGCCATGTCGATCAGACGCTCGGTCACATGCATGGCCTCTGGCCGCCCCGCGCCCCTGTACGGGCCTGTCGGCATGGTGTTCGTCAGTACCCCGCGAATGCGGGCGTAGGCCGCGTCCATGCGATAGACGGACGGCAGGAGGCGCGGCCCGTTGTAGAGCGGCACGAACGAGACGGTGTGCGCGCCGATATTTCCGATGATGTCGGCCCTGAGCGCAAGAAATCGCCCGTCTGCGTCGAGCGCAAGCTGCGCATGGGTGACCTGATCGCGCGCCTGGTAGTCCGACACAAACGCCTCGGAACGGTCGCCGGACCACTTGACCGGCCGTTTCAGGCGTTTCGCGGCCCAGCAGCAGAGAACGAACTCGGGATAGAGCATGTTGCGCGGCCCGAAGCCGCCGCCGACATCCCGGGATACAACGCGCACCTGGTCCGGCGGCACATCGAACACGGCCGCGAGCATGCTCTTGTGCCTGTGCACCCCTTGTCCGCCGGCAAGGAGAGTTAACTTGCCGTCTTCGTCGCTCCAGACCCCGATCGCGGCCCGCGGCTCCATCTGGCAGTTGACGATCCGATTGTTGGAGAAAGTGCCCCCGACGACATGCGCCGCGCGCCCGAACGCCTCATCGGTGGCCGCAGCGTCACCGAGTTCCGCATTGACCGGCAGGTTCCCGGGACAGCCGTCCCAGAGTTGAGGCGCATCTGGAAGAATTGCCAGAGTCGCATCGGTCACCGCTGGCAGCAGATCATAGGTTGCCTCGACCAAGTCGGCAGCATCGCGGCCCGCCTCCCAGGTTTCGGCGATGATGACGGCAACGATCTCGCCGACATGCCGGACCCGGTCCCCAACGATGGGAGGCTGCGGGGCGTCGAACGGCTCGCCGCCGTCGAGATTGATGAAACCCGGGGCTTTCCAGTCGACGGCACCCCACGGGTTGGCTGCATGAGCGATGCCGCCAAGACCGTCGGCGGCGTAGTCGGCACCGGTCAGGACCGCCGCCACGCCCGGCAACGGCCGCGCCCGCCGGATGTCGACGCCAAGCAGGCGGGCATGGGCATGCGGACTCCGGACCATGACCGCGCACAGTTCGTCGGCGAGCGAGATGTCGTCGGAATAAGTTCCGCGGCCCGTCAACAGACGCGAGTCCTCGCGTCGCCGGACCGAGGCACCGACGCCTGCGCCATCAGCCCGTTCAGGCATCACGCATCCGCCCCTTCCGGGCGTCGTCGCCGGACAAGGCGCAACCGCAAGTCCACCTGCTCTTCATCGCAGTGTTCCTTCGGGATCGAAACCGTTTCTCAGCCCGGATCCCTCCATTCAACCATACGGCGGACCGGCATCCTACCGAATTCCACCACGTGCGGGAGTGAAGCGCACGGGTGCTCCGACCGGATTTCCTGCGATCCCGCTTGCGCCGGTCGCACCGGGGCGCGATGATTGCCGCGCTGCCGGGAAAGCTCGGCCGCTGTCAGGCAAGGGAGAAACTCATGGCGAATCCGGCACCCGGCTATCGGAAAAACCCCGACCACCACATCCGTCTTGAGTCATCGCCGAGGCGGGTGCGGGTCAGGTTCGGCGGCGAGTGGATCGCCGACTCCGTGAACATGATGCTGATGTACGAGGCCCACCACCTGCCCGTCTACTATTTCCCCCTGGAAGATGTCCGCACGGACCTCCTTGCTCCGACGGACCATTTCACCCACTGCCCTTACAAGGGGGACGCGTCCTACTGGACGATCAATGCTGGCGGCCGGACTTCCGAAAACGCCGTCTGGGCCTATCCTGCGCCTTATGCCGAAATGACAGCCATCAATCTGGAGAAATACTGCGCCTTCTACTGGGATCGGATCGATCACTGGTACGAGGAAGACGAGGAAATCTTCGTTCATCCCCGCGATCCTCACAAGCGGGTCGACGCTATTGCGTCATCCCGTCCCGTGCAGGTCATTGTCGGTAGCGAGACCGTGGCCGAGACGGCGCGCGCCCATTTTTTGTTCGAGACCAACCTGCCGACACGCTACTATATTCCGCGCGACGATGTCCGCATGGACCTTCTCGAACCGACCACCTCATCGTCGCGCTGCCCCTACAAGGGCGTGGCGCGCTACTGGTCGGCGACGGTCGACGGCACGACGCACGAGAACATAGCGTGGTGCTACGAGGATCCGGTTCCCGAGTGCCCGAAGATCAAGGACCTGATCTGCTTCTACAACGAGAATGTTGACGCCATTCTCGTCGACGGCAGGGAGCTGGAAAAGCCGGTGACGAAATGGTCGCGATGACCCCGACAACGGGGTGGACGGCCGTGTGCGCGTAGGATCAGGGAGTGCCGCGAAGATGCCCGGCGACGGCAAGAACCCGGAGCATGGAACGCAGAACCGGGCGTTCGATCAGCTCGCCGTCGACAACCAGAAGACCCGTCTCGTCCTTTTCGAATTCGTCGACGATTTGCCGCGCGCGCTCGACAAGTTCCGGCGATGGCGAGAAGGTCGCGTTGAGCACGGGGATCTGCTTCGGATGTATCGCTGCCTTTCCGGTGAAGCCCAGCGCTGCAGCCTTCCCCGCTTCCGCTTCCAGCCCTTCCGAATCGTCGAGATCGAGCCACGGCACATCCAGAAGATCATGGCCAAAGCGGGCCGCCGCGTGGACCACCCGAGAACGAGCGTAGAGGAGCGTGTCCCACGACTTGGCAGCCCGAAGATCGGCCGCCATGTCGACTGCGCCAAACAGCAGCGAATCGATGCGCGGCGACGCGCCGGCGATTTCCATGACATTTGCAAGCCCCTCGGCCGATTCGATGATCACATGGAACCGGGTTCCGGCGCAGCTTCCCTGGAGCAGCTCTTCATACAGCCGGATTTCCGCGGCAGAGCCCGGCTTGGCAAGCATCAGCGCTGGCGGCGGCGCATCACACTCGGCGAGTGCGAGGATGTCCCTGAGACCCTCCGCCGTCGAGAGCGGGTTCACCCGGACCATGGTTTCGACGCCACGATCGCTTCGGCCCGAAAACAGCGGCAGAGTCATGGTGCGCGCCTCATCCTTGCGCGCGAGCGGCACCGCATCCTCAAGATCGACGCAGACGATGTCGGCGCCCGCCCCGAGCGCCTTGGCGAACCGATCGGGGCGCAGTCCTGGCACGAACAGCAGGCTTCGGCGGGGTCGGAACTGGTTGTCCATCGGGCAGATTTCCTTTCTCCGGAAACTATACCATTGGCGCCTGCGGTTGGCATTTTGCCGTTTGTCCGGCATCCTTCGCAATCCCGCGCGGTTCACGGGCTTCGGAGAATCATCTGCCGACGCCCCCGTGACATCCTTCGTCCATCCGCATGCACGGCAGCGGAAGGGAATAGCCACCACCGGCAGCGCCCTTCGGCGGCTGGAACTTGCCGAGGAGACCACCCATGAACGTCGATGATCTGGTCGCCATAGACATTCACACACATGCTGACGAACCCTGCCGCGGCCCACGGGATGACGGCTATGACGTTTTCGTGAAGGGCATGGCGAAGTATTTCGGAAGCGCCGGCAGCTTCGACCGCCTGCCGACGGTCCCGGAGACCGCCGACTATTTCCGCGAACGCAGGATCGGCTGCGTCATCTTTCCCGTCGACAGCGAGCGGGAAACCGGTTTCCGCCGCTATTCGAACGAAGAAGTTGCCCGGATCGCCGCGGAAAACAGCGACATCATGATTCCCTTTGCCTCCATCGATCCCGCCAAGGGCCGCGTCGGCGCGCGGGAAGTGCGACGGCTGGTCGAGGAATTCGGCGTTCGCGGTTTCAAGTTCCATCCGACGATGCAGGGCTTCTGGCCCAACGATCGTATGGCCTATCCGCTCTACGAGGCGATCGCCGAGCAAGGCGCCATAATGCTGTTCCACACCGGCCAGACGGGCGTGGGCGCCGGCATGCGCGGCGGCATGGGAATGCGGCTCAAGTTCTCGAATCCGATGGCGATCGACGATGTCGCCGTCGATTTCCCCGACACGCCTATCATCCTCGCCCACCCCTCGTTTCCGTGGCAGGAAGAGGCGCTGGCGGTGGCGACCCACAAACCGAACGTCTGGATCGATCTGTCAGGCTGGTCCCCCAAATATTTCCCGCCGGTCCTCGTGCGCTACTGCAATTCGCTTCTCAAGCACAAGATGCTCTACGGCTCCGACTGGCCCGCGATTACACCGGACCGATGGCTCTCGGATTTCGAGGAAATCGCGATCAAGGAAGAGGTTCGCCCGCTGATCCTGAAAGAGAATGCGAGGTGCCTGCTCGGATTGTGACGGCGGCCCCGCAGGCACTCCGGCAATCATCGGCGCCGGGTCCGGCATTCTCGCCGTCAGTTTCCGAATATCGGTTCCGCCAGGCCCTTCACTTCGGTGTCTACCGCGAACAGGGATCCCGCCTGCGGTTCACGCTGAAAATCCTCGGGGCCGAAGCGGCTCGACGCGGTGGTCACATAAAGCGTCGTCATGTCGGGCCCGCCGAACGCTGGACATGTGGTCAGCGAGACGGGAAACCCGATCTCCCGTTCCATCTTCCCGGCTGGATCGTACCGCCGGACTGCCCCGCCCCGCATGAGGGCGACCCAGAGGAATCCCTCACTGTCGACGACGGCGCCGTCGGGCAGCCCGTCCGCTTCCGGGATCTCGACCAGGACGCGCCTGTTGCCGATGGCCCCGGTCTCGATGTCGAAATCGTACGCCCAGATGGCCTGACGCAGTGAATCCGCAAAATACATCACGGTGTCGTCGGGGCTCCAGCAGATCGTGTTTGGTATGGTTATCGGACCTTCCATCCTCTCCACGGAACGGTCGGGATCCAGGCGATAGAGCCATCCGACTTCGGCAAAGACCGGATCCTGCATCGAACCGCACCACAGACGTCCGCGCCTGTCGACGCGGCCGTCATTGAGGCGCGCCCGGTTGAGCCGGCCGTCGCCCTCGGGATCGGCGAGCAGTTCGAAACCGTCGCTATCAAGATCGATGAGGGCAAAGCCCATACGGGTGCCGGCGACCAGCCGGTTTCCGGTAGCCAGCCCGATACAGCCTATCTCGGTCTGCACGCGCCAGTTACGACGCCCCCCGGTCGCCGGATCGAGGCGGTGAATCGTCGGATTTCTGACATCGACCCAGTAGAGGGCCTGATGATCCGGATGCCAGACCGGCGATTCACCAAGAAGGCAGGTCCCTGCTGCGGCCACATATGGTCCCGTCATCAACGCCTCCAGACCCTGTATCCTCTCGCGCGCCCGCGGACCCTGATATATGCTCGCCCCCGATCAGCAAAGCAACCGGATTACAACATCCACGGGAGAGGAACATGGGCAGACTTGACGGCAGGGCGGCAATCGTGACGGGCGCGGCCCAGGGAATCGGCGCAGTCTATGCGCGGGCGCTCGCGGCGGAAGGGGCCAGCGTATGCGTCTCCGACATACTCGATACGGCTGCTATCGTCGAGGAGATCGGCGCGACCGGTGGCAACGCGATCGCCAACTCGACCGATGTCGGTGATCCGGACGCCTGCGCAGCGATGGTCGCCGAAACCGTCGCCGCCTTCGGATCTGCGGATATCCTCGTTACCAACGCCGCCGTGTTCGCCACCTTGGAGCGCCGCAGCTTCCTGGAAATCGGCGCCGCGGAATGGGACCAGGTCATGGCCGTCAACACACGTGGCGTGTTCAACTGCATTAAGGCTGCTGTGCCGGTCATGAAGGAACGGAGCTACGGGAAGATCATCAACATCTCATCCAGCACGATCTATTCCGGTGTGCCGTTGATGCTGCACTACGTGGCCTCGAAGGGCGCCGTCGACGCCATGACCAAGGCGCTGGCGCGCGAGCTCGGCGATTCGGGAATTCGCATCAACACCATCGCGCCGGGCTTCACCATGAGCGACCGCATCGAGGCTCAGCGCCACCAGCTTGAGTTCTATGTCAATCTCAGTCTGAACGCCCGGTCCATCAAGCGCGAACAGGTTCCCGATGATCTGGTTGGCACACTGGTCTATCTCGCCTCGCCGGATTCGGATTTTGTCACCGGTCAGGCCATCGTCGTCGACGGCGGCATGGTGGTGCACTGAGGGCCGGCGATGTCGTTCGTCAGGAATGCCTGGTATGCGGTGTGCTGGTCGGAGGATCTCGCATCCGGCGGGACCTTGGCGAGGACGCTGCTGTGCCGGCACATCGTGCTGTGGCGCACCACCGACGGCGTCGCCGCACTCGAGGATAGATGTTGCCACCGGTCACTCCCGCTCTCGCTCGGACGGGTGATCGGAACCACGCTGCAATGCGGATATCACGGTCTCGAGTTCGACCGAGCCGGCCGATGCGTGAAGGTACCGGGCCAGTCGCACATCCCCCCGGGCAGTACCGTCCGCGCCTATCCGGTCTGCGAACGCCACGGGCTGATCTGGTTGTGGCCGGGAGATGCCGGGGCTGCCGACACGGCGCTCATTCCCGACCTCCCGTGGCTCGACGACCCGGGCTGGACCCGGACCGGCGGCTGCATCGACCTTGGGGCCGACTACCGCCTGTTGATCGACAACCTCCTCGACCTGACCCATGTCAGCTACATTCACAAGAACACTCTCGCCGGCGATCCTGCGGAGGCGCTGGTGCCGGTGACGACGACGCGTGAAGGCGACGCGATTCGCGTCGAGCGGTGGATGCGGGGCTTCACCGCGCCCCCCATGTACAACCGTGCGAGGAGGTTCGCCGGCAAGGTCGATCGCTGGCAGCTGATCAGATGGCAGGCGCCGTCGACGGTCACCCTCGATATTGGCTGCGCGGATGCCGGCACAGGCGCTCCCGAAGGCGATCGCAGCCACGGAATCTCGATGTGGTCGAACCACATCATCACGCCGGAAACCGAGACCACGACGCACTATCTGTGGTCGTTCGCCCGCAACTTCAAGCTCGGCGACGAGACCGTGAGCAAAACCATCGCCCAGGACGGGCTTCGAACCTTCCTGGAGGACACGGCAGTGCTTGAGGCCCAGCAACGGTCCATCTCCACGGTCGGTGATCGCGCCACTGTCGACATCCGAATCGACAATGCACCGATGCAGTTCAGACGCATTCTCGGCGACATGATTGCAAGGGAAGGCGCGGAAGCCGCCTGACGGCGCCGGATGCGGACGCCGGATCCTTGTCTGGGCGTAGCGGTCAGTCCGCGCCCTGCAACACCTTCCATTCCTCGGCAAGTGCCCTGCGGTCCATCTTGCCGCGCGCCGTTCGCGGCAGCGCATCGCGGAGGATGATCTCGCCCGGCACCTTGAAATCCGCGAGGTACCGGACGCAGTGCGCCATCACCGCATCCGGCTCCACCCGAGTATCGGCGGCAGGCACGAAATAGGTGACGACCTTCTCGCCGTAGGTCGGGTCGGGTACACCGACGGTGGCGACATCGGCGATATCGGGCATCTGCAGGATGACGTTGTCGATCTCCAGCGGCGAGATATTCACCCCGCCGCGGATGATCAGGTCCTTTTCGCGGCCGGTGACGAAGAGAAAACCGTCGTCGTCGATGTAGCCGAGATCGCCGGTCAGCGCCGATCCTTCAGCATGCACGCGAATCGAGCCGTCGCTGTCGACATACCGATAGCGTCCGGCCGGGTTGCCGTTGAGTTGAATCGCCCCGATTTCGCCCGGTGCCAAGGGGTTGCCGTCACCATTGACGATCCGCACCTTCTGATACGCCAGCGGCTTTCCGACGGACCCCATCTTGCGGGTGCCTTCATGGCTCCCGGCAATCCACCCAACTTCGCTGGCCCCGTAACCCTGGCACACGGGAATGCCGAACGTGGTCTCGAATCGGCGCCATTCGGATAACAGAAGCGGTGCCGAACTCGATGTCAGGAAGCGCAGGCTCAGCGCCGCGCCATGACCCCGATCCGCTTCGCGGTTGACCAGCATGTTGATGATCGTCGGATTTCCGGCGGCGATCGTGGCCTGGTTGTCGTTGACCCAGTCGAAGAACTTCGACACCGAGAACCTGCGCGCCAGAAGCAATGTCGCCCCCTTCGCGACGGGACCAAGGGCTGACAGCACCTGCGCCGACATCCAGTTCATCGAACGGTAATCGAGTATGCGATCATCGGACGTGACCCCAAACGCGTCGGCGATCGGCAGGGTGTTGTCGTGGAGTTCGGCCACCGTGCACAGGACACCCTTCGGCCGCGTCGCGGTACCCGACGTGTAGAAAATCGACGCATCGTCGTTCCTCGACGCCACCGGCCAGTCGCCCGGAGTATCCCCGAAATCCGTCAATTCAGCGAAAACGCCAGAGGCACCGTCACGACTCCACCTCCCGAGAGGCTTCCATTGTCCACCAACCTTGCCGACGGGAAGATCGATCTCCGGAATCCCGTCCTCGCAGAGGATCAGCTTCGCCCTGAGGATTCCCAGAATCCCCTTCAGATGAGACGCATTCATCTCCACATGGATCGTGCAGATGGTGCAGCCATAGGCAAGCGAACCGAGATAGACGATCAGGTGTTCGATGGAATTGTTCGACAACAGCACGACGCGGTCACCGCGGCCGATGCCGTTGGCCTCGTAAAAATGACCGATCCGGTTGGACAGGCGAAAGAGTTCGCCGTGGGTAATCTCCACGTTCTGGTCGAGAGAACGGATGACCATGCGATCCGGACATTTGCGCGCGTTTCGCGCCAACCAGAAAAAGAAGCCGCTATCTCGTGTGGTGCCCGTCATATACGATCCCGCTTTCCCGTCCGCCCCGGCTCTCGAAGGAGCCATTTCAGACCAACGTTCAGGCCGCAAGGGACCGTCGGCCGCCAGCCCTTTCGAAAGCATCCGCCTGCCTCTCCCATGCCAATCCGCGCCATTCCTGTCAAGACGCCGATACTTCCAAGCCCAACCTTTCCCACACTTACCCCCTGGTTCCGGCTTGATGTCGGGGTAGAGCAACGAACGGGTTTTCGTGGAGATTTGACATTGCAGCCCGATTCGTTCAGTGACGGTCATCGAGAACGACGGGGACCGCCAGTGGGCTACTTTGGATCGAAGGCGACGAGCGGGCTGTGCCAGCTGCTTCCGGGGCTCCAGCCTCCGCATGATCTGTATGTGAAAACGCATCTCGGAGGCGGCGCGCTGATGAAGCGCAAGGCCGGGTGATGGCGACGGGCGGCGCGCGAGGAGTTCGAAGCGGCCAAGGCGCTGCGTGCGGCCGGCAAGGTGGCGGAAGAGGCCGTGATCCGCGTCTTCGTCATCCTGCTCGACATCATCATCGTCGTCCTTCTGGAGAAGACTACGCACGAGCCGGAACTCCGGTCTGCCGCCGTCACAGACGGACAAGAGCGTGCCGGGAGCAACGGCCCGAAGCCGAACCGGCAGATGGGCGACAACCTGCGCAAGACCATCGTCGAGGAAACGGTCGCGGCCTGCGACGCCTGCGGCGCCGACATGGACGGCCCCGTCGATCGGGAGCGCCGCACGACATCGTGTTCGAGGTCGTCGAGCGCCGCGCCGAGATCAAGGAATGCCCGAAGTGCAAGGCCCGGACCAAGGGCCGGTTCCCCGACAACATCCCGTGCAGTACGGCATCGGCATTCAGGCCCTCGTCATCAACCTGCTGGTTGCCCAGATGCTGTCCCTGCGCCGTGCCGTCGCGTTCGTGCAGGCGATATCAAGCTCTCCGAGGCCTCGGCTATGCTTTCACGATGCGTCATGGGAGGAGGCCGCCGTGGCGCACCTCCTGCAACGCCCGATGTCGACGATTTCGGATCAACAGTAAGTGGCTCCATGTCGTGGGACCCTGACGTGCAAGTTCCCGCACCGCAAGCGCGGCCGGGAGGCAAGAGATCGGCCCGTGCTACAAGGGCGTCCTGGGCCTCGTACATGGGCCAGTGTAGCCACCAGTTGTGCGGCAGCCACCTGCTGCGCGAACTGACCTTTGTCGTCGAGGCTACCGCGCGACTGATGAAGAGCCTGCTCCCTGCCACAAGGTCAACAAGAGCGCATCCAAAACCCTGAACGACGCCGGGCGCTACCGCACCATCAGGGCGCCAGGGAACTGCCCGACATCCCGCCGAAAGGAAAACGTGGACGCAAACGCGCACAACCTGCACGAACGTCTCGTGAAACACGAAAACCTGCGCTTCACAGACGACCATCGCGGTAGGGAACCGGGTTACCCCCCGCACAGAACCGGACGTGCGCTGTTCGCTCCTCCCCTGACGACAAGGCGCTGGTTTGGCCACGGGCTCAGTGGGCAGCGGTGAGGGTGTCTATGTCCCCGGTGAAGTCCTTTTGGGAGCGTCGCCGAAGGGCACGCAGCTGTTTGCATTGGTGTATGAACTTCTGCAGGCTGCTTCCTGGAACGGCGTAGTAGCAGCCGTTGATAACTCACCACTTGGCCGTTTCGTGCCGGTTATCGTGCCACCGCCTGCGCAAGGCCTCCTTGATCCGCCGCAGGGTGCCCGTTTGCGACCGACCCTGAACCTGCCTTTCCTCGTCTGTTCGCAGAAGTGCGTCATGCCGAGGAAGTCGAACGTCTTGCCCTGTCCACGCTTCCGGCGGTTCGCTCTGGCAAACCGACCGAACTCGATGATTTTCCGGGTGCAGTTCAAGTGGGCCAGTCTCTCCCCAAGGTCTCAGCGCCGCCCAGATGCTGAAAGCCGCACACGAAGTCGTCCGCATAATGATCGTGTCGCCTCCAGCCATCCGCTTGCGCCAGTGGTTCTGGAACCAGTCGTACGTAGTGCAGGTTCGCAAGGCATGGCGCCGCCCCTTGCGGCGTTACCTTGCCAGTCGGTCCCTTCCATGACGCCGGCGTCACTTGATGATCAGACCCCCCGATCCGTTTCCCGAGCATCGCGACCAGATGGTCGCGGTTGTCGAAGGGGCGTCAACGATCCAGTTGACCTTCCGCCGTTCCACCGTGACGGCGCATGATGCGCCCCGGCCGGAAGCCGTAACTAAACCCGAGGAACTCCGTCTCGCGGCACCAGAATCACACCGCCCGCTGAAGAATCTTGTCCGAGGCAAGTTGCCCTCCATCCTCCTTGGGTATGTAAACCCCGGAGGCGCCCGGTACGCACCCCTGTGCACACGGGCGTGCAGCAGTTCCACACCCTCCGCGTACGCTTGCCACACAACGCCCCGCCGCCGCGTCCTTCCTCAAGGAATGGAACGCATCGTGTAGAACGTCGACCGTCACGTGGTGGAGTAAAGACGCTCTTCCGGGTTCCTCTTCGCTACCTGCGTTCAGCCGCCTGTGACCCCCGCTTCTGCGCGCGGCGCGGGCCAACCGCATTGCCCTTCCCTCCAACAACTCCGCAGGCTCCGAAGAACCCTTGTTCGCCGCCTTCAGCGGTACTATGGCCGAATCTGACTTCTCGTTCATCATCGGTTTACGGATTAGTTCCTTTCCTCTGCGGCCCCTCCACGACAGAGGGGCAAGACCTCCCAGGTCCCTGCTTCGGCCCTGGTTCTCGGACCCCGCGGAGCCCCCCTCACCAACGCGGCTCGTTGCCTTCGGCCACGACCTCGGCACTCCGGTTTCAAAGCATCTCGTGGCTCAATAGCCTGCCGCTCCCCAACGCTTCGCCTGGCGACGCATGGTTCACGGAGAAATTAGCCTCTCTCGGGACTTGCACCCGGCCACATTTCACCAGTTTGCCTGGCGCACCCAATGTCAGCTTCACCAACAATGCCGGAGAACAGAAGATCAGGATGGCAAAGGTCAAGGTGCCCGGATGCTTCCGCTCCACGCAAAAGCATGGTGCCGGAGCTCAAGCTACCTCACCTCCATGGCCGCACTCGGCTACAACCCACTCGTCGCCACCCAGATCGCCCTCGACGGAAAAGCCGCAGACATCATCAACGAGCACTATGAATCAGAACCCAACAAGGGGTGAGTAGATACGGTTTGCGCTTCAATAAGCTCTATCCATCCTTGCTGCTCAAGATAGTTATCAAAGAAACCAATCTCTCTATCGCCCTCCGGAATTAATGCGGATGAGGAAGCCTCGATCCACGACAGAGCTAGGAAAAAATTTTCGGGACTGGATTGATGGCCAATCGCGTGAAAGCCAGAACCTGGATATGATTCGAGACCAGCCATAAATCGTAGAAGCCGGTCGGCCCGCTCGCGAACGTGCAATGGGCGGCTTCTCTCGGCATCTTTGATCGTATTCGTGTTCACTTCTGGGCAATCAATGCCTAAGCGCCGTTGGTTGTTCAGCCATGTGGTCAGACGACCCTTTAAAGAATTATCGCTTTCTCTAATTGTCGCTGTTGCGGATCCGCTTATGAAATAGAAGCCACCGGCGCGGGGCGAATTGACTTTACATCCATCTCGGTCACCGACGCTGTGGTCAGTTGCTGGCGTTCCCCAGATTGGGCAGGCAAAATTTTCAGTCATGCGTTTGTCCTCGCATGGATCATGGTCAATATCGCTGCGATCCGACGAGCCGTATCGGCAAAGTGCTGCACTTCCTCGGGAAAAAGGGGTCGGCCGAGGACGGCGCGCTCGCGGTAAGACAGCCATTTCTTGAGCACTTGATAGCCGCCCAAGCGGTAAGCCCAGACGGCGGCGGGGACGTTGCGCCAGAACGCCTCGTCGTTGAGGTGGATGTCGAAGGTCGTGCTGCCGAGGGCGGGTAGGGAATCGTCCAGGCCGGCGCGTTCGGCGGGGGTCAAGGCGCGCTCGACAGCGTGGCCCTGGCCGGGCATCACGGCGTCGCCTTGGCCGTGGTGGCCCCAGCCCGCCGTTACCGCGAAGTCGGCACCCGTCATGTTGCGCCCGCCGACAGTGGCGGGGACGGCGAGGGCGGCAATCTCCGAGCGCAGGGGTGCTTGCGTCACGCCGGGAACCGGGGTGTCGGGATCGAGCAGCACGGCGAGTTCGCGCCCGCGCGCCGCCGACCGAGCGAGTTCCTCCGCCGCGTCCTCGTCGCTACCGTTCGGCCAGCCCGGCAGCGGGATGCGCGGCCACTCCATGCGCAATGCCCCAGCATTGGCCTCGCGCCAAGCGGGATCGTGCAGCGTGGCGAGGACGTGGTGGAACAGGTCCTCGACGCCAAGGCCGAGATGTCGGAGGTAACAGTGCGCCGCCTCGCTCAGATTAGGTCGTGTACCCATAAGGGGTTTCTTCTTCAGCGAAGCTGTGATTCAAGCTCCCAACTTCAGGGAGCGAGGACATGGGCCGGTACGATCTGACAGACTTCGAATGGCGGGTGATCAAGCCGTTGCTGCCGAACAAGACCCGTGGGGTGCCGCGGGTTGACGACCGGCGGGTGTTGAACGGCATTCTGTGGGTGCTTCGCGCGGGGGCGCCGTGGCGAGACCTGCCGGAGCACTACGGGCCTTATACGACCTGCTACAACCGGTTCAACCGCTGGCGCAAGAAGGGCATCTGGGATCAGTTGATGGATGCGGTGGTGGAGGCTCACGACGGCAATGTGCAAATGATCGACAGTTCGAGCGTCCGGGTTCACCAGCATGCGGCGGGATCAAAAAAGGGGGTCCGGATCGTTGCATGGGCCGTTCCCGTGGCGGACTGACCACGAAGATCCACGCCGTGTCGGACGTGAGCGGCCTGCCGGTCCGCTATGACCTCAGCCCCGGCCAGGCGCACGACACCACGGCCGCCGGTGCCATGCTGGCGACCCTGCCGCCCGACAGTTTCCTCGTCGCCGACAAGGCCTATGACGCCAAATGGATCCGTGACCTGATCGAGCAACACGATGCCGTCCCGATCATCCCCGACCGCGAAGGCGCGAAGACCAGGCACGCTTTCTCCAAACCCTTGTATAAATTGCGAAACCGGATCGAACGCGCCTTCAACAAACTCAAGCAGTTCCGCCGCATCGCCACCCGATACGAAAAGCTCGCGGCCAACTTCCTCGCCATGATCAAGATCGCTACTGTCAGGCTCTGGCTACGCGCTTATGAGTCCACGGCCTAACACCGGGCGGCATCCTTTCTGAGCTATTTCAGATGTTTGGCGAAGAACGCAACGGCACGCTCCACCGAGTCTAGGGCTGCCGCTTCATTGCGGCCATAGGTGACACCCCGCCTCATGCAGTCGAGCTTGTATGCTTTTCGGAGGAATTCTTTGTAGGTAAGGCCCTCGGAAGAGAGGGTTCCAAACTCTACTTCGCCGTCGAGGCGTTGAACGCCGATTGGGCAGTCGGCAAGGGAGCGTATGTCGCTCCGATAGAGCGATCTGTGGCTTATAAAGTTGTGATGTGCGCCCGGATAGACGACTGTTTCGACTTTGCCGCCTGCTTTCCGCATTTTGTCCGCCTGCGTCAAGCAGGCATCGTGAGGAGTGACGTTATCGGCTTCGCCAAGCAGCATTAACAGCGGCGCACCTGTCGGCATGTATTGTTCGAAATCGGAGCCGCACCAAGGATAGAGCGCGACGCCGGCGGCGTAACGGGTCTTGGTTGTTAGAACCGCATCAGCCCACGGCTTATGAGTAGAGCGGATAGTCATCGTGCCGCCTGCGCTGAGGCCAGAAATGCCGATCCGGTCGGGATCGACACGCGGATGCTTCGCGAGTGATTCCAGCGCCCGCAGGGCGTCTGTGAGGCGCGAGGCGAAGGATAACTGACCCTGATTTCCGGAGGTGCCTTCGATGTTCCGCGCGGTGAAACTGTCGGCAATGAACAGGCCGATACCTTCTGCGGCCAGCCCGTCACGGAGTGCGGCGCGAAACCCCCTTGAGTGCTTGCCATAGGCTGGGCCGCTGCCATGCTGAAAGACAACGACCGGGAACGGTCCTTTGCCTTCGGGAAGCATTAACCTTCCTTCCAGAGTTACCGGCTTACCCCATTTGCCGGCGAAGGCGTCTCGCCAAAAGTCGAAATTGGAAGAAGTGTATTTCACAGTTTCCCCGGTCATTCCTCCACCGCAAGCGGCAAGCAGCATGACGGCGGCTATAGCGAACACAATGCGCATTGGAATCCCTCCCGGTTACCGCCCGGCCGGAATAGCCGGGCCGTTGTCACTGCTTCCAGTGTATATTTACCAGTGTATATTTGTAACTGCTCACCCCCTGGTTCCGGCTTGATGTCGGGGTAGAGTAACGAACGGGTTTTCGTGAAGATTTGACACTGCAGGCCGATTCGTTTAGTGGTGGTAATCGAGAACGACGGGGACCGCCAGTGGGCTACTTTGGATCGAAGGCGACGAGCGGGCTGTGCCAGCTGCTTCCGGGGCTCCAGCCCCCGCATGATCTGTATGTGAAAACGCATCTCGGAGGCGGCGCGCTGATGAAGCGCAAGGCCGGGTGATGGCGACGGGCGGCGCGCGAGGAGTTCGAAGCGGCCAAGACCGCGGCGCTGCCGGCAAGGTGGCGGAAGAGGCCGTGATCCGCGTCTTCGTCATCCTCATCGTCGTCCTTCTGGAGAAGACCACGCACGAGCCGGAACTCCGGTCTGCCGCCGTCACAGACGGACAAGGACGAGAGTGTGCCGGGAGCAACGGCGAGGGCCCGAAGCCGAACCGGCAGATGGGCGACAACCTGCGCAAGATCATCGTCGAGGAAACGGTTGCGGCCTGCGACGCCTGCGGCGCCGACATCGACGGCCCCGTCGATCGGGAGCGCCGCACGACATCGTGTTCGAGGTCGTCGAGCGCCGCGCCGAGATCAAGGAATGCCCGAAGTGCAAGGCCCGGGGCCGGTTCCCCGACAACATCCCGTGCAGTACGGCATCGGCATCCAGGCCCTCGTTATCAACCTGCTGGTCGCCCAGATGCTGTCCCTGCGCCGTGCCGTCGCGCTCGTGCAGGCGATATCAAGCTCTCCGAGGCCTCGGCTATGCTTTCACGATGCGTCATGGGAGGAGGCCGCCGTGGCGCACCTCCTGCAACGCCCGATGTCGACGATTTCGGATCAACAGCAAGTGGCTCCATGTCGTGGGACCCTGACGTGCAAGTTCCCGCACCGCAAGCGCGGCCGGGAGGCAAGAGATCGGCCCGTGCTACAAGGGCGTCCTGGGCCTCGTACATGGCAGTGTAGCTACCAGCTGTGCGGCAGCCACCTGCTGCGCGAACTGACCTTTGTCGTCGAGGCTACCGCGCGACTGATGAAGAGCCTGCTCCGCGAGGTCTGCCACAAGGTCAACAAGAGCGCATCCAAAACCCTGAACGACGCCGGGCGCAAGCGCTACCGCACCATCAGGGCGCCAGGGAACTGCCCGACATCCCGACGAAAGGAAAACGTGGACGCAAACGCGCACAACCTGCACGAACGTCTCGTGAAACACGAAAACCTGCGCTTCACAGGCGACCATCGCGGTAGGGAACCGGGTTACCCCCCGCACAGAACCGGACGTGCGCTGTTCGCTCCTCCCCTGACGACAAGGCGCTGGTTTGGCCACGGGCTCAGTGGGCAGCGGTGAGGGTGTCTATGTCCCCGGTGAAGTCCTTTTGGGAGCGTCGCCGAAGGGCACGCAGCTGTTTGCATTGGTGTATGAACTTCTGCAGGCTGCTTCCTGGAACGGCGTAGTAGCAGCCGTTGATAACTCACCACTTGGCCGTTTCGTGCCGGTTATCGTGCCACCGCCTGCGCAAGGCCTCCTTGATCCGCCGCAGGGTGCCCGTTTGCGACCGACCCTGAACCTGCCTTTCCTCGTCTGTTCGCAGAAGTGCGTCATGCCGAGGAAGTCGAACGTCTTGTCCACGCTTCCGGCGGTTCGCTCTGGCAAACCGACCGAACTCGATGATTTTCCGGGTGCAGTTCAAGTGGGCCAGTCTCTCCCCAAGGTCTCAGCGCCGCCCAGATGCTGAAAGCCGCACACGAAGTCGTCCGCATAATGATCGTGTCGCCTCCAGCCATCCGCTTGCGCCAGTGGTTCTGGAACCAGTCGTACGTAGTGCAGGTTCGCAAGGCATGGCGCCGCCCCTTGCGGTGTTCCCTTGCCAGTCGGTCCCTTCCATGACGCCGGCGTCACTTGATGATCAGACCCCCCGATCCGTTTCCCGAGCATCGCAACCAGATGGTCGCGGTTGTCGAAGGGGCGTCAACGATCCAGTTGACCTTCCGCCGTTCCACCGTGACGGCGCATGATGCGCCCCGGCCGGAAGCCGTAACTAAACCCGAGGAACTCCGTCTCGCGGCACCAGAATCACACCGCCCGCTGAAGAATCTTGTCCTCCAGCGAGGCAAGTTGCCCTCCATCCTCCTTGGGTATGTAAACCCTGGAGGCGCCCGGTACGCACCCCTGTGCACACGGGCGTGCAGGCAGTTCCACACCCTCCGCGTACGCTTGCCACACAACGCCCCGCCGCCGCGTCCTTCCTCAAGGAATGGAACGCATCGTGCAGAACGTCGACCGTCACGTGGTGGAGTAAAGACGCTCTTCCGGGTTCCTCTTCGCTACCTGCGTTCAGCCGCCTGTGACCCCCGCTTCTGCGCGCGGCGCGGGCCAACCGCATTGCCCTTCCCTCCAACAACTCCGCAGGCTCCGAAGAACCCTTGTTCGCCGCCTTCAGCGGTACTATGGCCGAATCTGACTTCTCGTTCATCATCGGCTTACGGAATTTCCTCTGCGGCCCCTCCACGACAGAGGGGCAAGACCTCCCAGGTCCCTGCCTCGGCCATGGTTCTCGGACCCCGCGGAGCCCCCCTCACCAACGCGGCTCGTTGCCTTCGGCCACGACCTCGGCACTCCGGTTTCAAAGCATCTCGTGGCTCAATAGCCTGCCGCTCCCCAACGCTTCGCCTCACGACGCATGGTTCACGGAGAAATTAGCCTCTCTCGGGACTTGCACCCGGCCACATTCCACCAGTTTGCCTGGCGCACCCGACGTCAGCTTCACCAACAATGCCGGAGAACAGAAGATCAGGATGGCAAAGCTCAAGGTGTCCGGATGCTTCCGCTCCACGCAAAAGCTTGGTGCCGGGGCTCAAGCTACCTCACCTCCATGGCCGCACTCGGCTACAATCATCACGTCGCAACCCAGATCGCCCTCGACGGAAAAGCCGCAGACATCATCAACGAGCACTACGACCAATCAGAACCCAACTAGGGGTGAGTAGATACGTTTTGTGCATGCTGCGGGGATGCAGATTGGTCTTCGTCATTTCGATTCGCTTGCCTGGTGCGCTGCGCTCCGACGACCCGTCACGGTCTGGCCCGCGAGCTGTGCGAGCGCACCGGTTGGCAGAATTCCTGCGGCCGGCCTGTCGGCGGCGGCGTTGCCGACGCTGGCGAAGCGCTCAGGTCTTGAGCTTCCGCTGCCGTGCGACATCCGAGCGCCGGCCCCGCCGTCCCGGCCGAAGAGGTTCCCGACACCAGGGCAGCCTGCCCGCTGGAGGATCTCGGCCCGACCTCGCCCGGACGCCGATGATCGTCGGCTCCGGGAAGCGATGATGGCGATGCACCATCCGCCGGGATGGGCGGGCAGGTGCGCTATTGGATCCGCCGCTGCGGCGGGATCGGATCCGCGACCTGGCAGCTGCGGGCGCGGGACGAGTGGATGGTCCGCCGACGCCCGCGCCGCCAACATCAGGTGCGTGATCTGCAATCATCGGTTTCTTCCCGGCGTCCGGGTCCACGGCCTCTGCGCATGGCCGCGCAGCGGGCAGCCGACGACCGGGAAGCTCGCGGTGCGCCCGGCGGCGGCCTGCACCCATGTCCGCCCGGAGCAGCTACTGCTATCATTGCGCCGGCCGTTGCCGGGCGAGGCCGGCACGGTGCGGGTCCTGGCTGGCGGAAGAGGCAGGACGCAGCGGCGCCCGGTCGGCGCGCTGGCGGGCGCCTGTGACGGCACCGATGCGGACTGGGCGGAGCGGGAGTATGGGCGCACGCGCTGCAGCGACGGGCGGCGGCGCATCATTGACATGGGCGAAGAACATGGGGGAGGATCTGCCGGTCATCTTTCCGGAGAAGGCGGAGCAGAAGGCCGCCTGCCGGTTGCTGTCGAACCCGAGGATATCCATGTTCTGGAATCGCATTTCGAGGCGACCGCTGCCGGACGGAGCCTTTCATCCTTGCAGAACACGACGGCGATCAACTGCACCGGACTGACGGCGGGCCTGGAGAGGATCGGCGGCAAGGGCAGCGCCGGCATCCTTGCCGGGTTGGCAGTGACGCCGGAGGGCCGGCCTCCGGGCCTGTTCGCGGCGGCCTTCCGGAAAGAGCCCGGGGAAGACAGCCGGCGCGGGCGGGGGAGCTCGCGGCGGCCTGCCCGGATGTGCGTGTGGCTGCGACCGCGACTTGCTCGCCTGCGCCGTGAAGGACGGAAACGCATTGCTGGTGCGCGCGAGCCGCGAAACAGTGTGTGCGAACGGGCGGCAAAGAGTGCCTTTGGAAGCATGTCGCGGCCCGCCCGCGGTCACGGAACTGACAATCCCGGCCGCCCGCGTGCGCGCAAGGAACGCATCGCCCGCCTCGAGATCCGCACGGCGGAAGTCGAGGTGACGCCGCCGGAACCGCGGTGCGGAGCCGCTGCCCATGTTTGCCGTCTCGGCGACCGACGGCGACCCCTGGCTGCTTCTGACGACCGAGCGGCCGGCCGACGCCGTGCACGCCGCGACCGGCTGGTGAGATGGAGCATCGAGACATGGTGCTGAAAACCGGGACCCGGATCAAGGACCGCCGGCTCGACAACGCCGCCGACCTTCGCAAGTGCCTCGCCTTCGACGCGGTCACCGCCGTCCATGTCCTGACCGTCCTCGTTCGCCCCGAGACCCCGGCGACCAAAGTGTTTCAGGAAGAGGACCTCGACCTTCTCTCCACGCTGCTCGAGGCGCAGGGGCACCGGAACGTCGTGCGGTCGGGCACGGCACGACATCAGGGCGGCAGTCATCGACATCGGGCGCCTTGTCGGCTTTCATCCCTCGCTGAGGCAGCCGCTCCCGGGAACGAAAAAGGTCTGGCAGGGTCTTGAGCGGCTGCACTGGGCCATCCAGGTCCGAGACGCTATCGGCGAGAAAAAGCGGGAATAGGATTGCCTATACAAGTGCGGGACGTTGAAAGACTACGGTCCCCCGCACTGCAGCTGCTTGCGGGTCAGTTCGGCGAACTATCGCTCGACCTGGTTGATCCAGGACGCAGAGGTTGGTGTGAAGTGGACGTGCCAGTGCGTCCGCCGCGCCAGCCAGGCTTTGACCGTCGCGGTCTTGTGGGTGGCGTAGTTGTCCATGACGATGTGGATATCCAGCCCCTCGGGGACGGAGCGGTCGATCTCCTTGAGAAACTCCCTGGCCCGGTGGCGCCGGTAGCACATGCCGATCACCGAGCCCGTGACGATATTGTAACGTCGCGCTGTAGTTGTTCTCCATCGGAGGCGGCATAGATGGCCACTGATAACTACAATTTCGTGGGTGATCCGGAACCGAACCGATGGCGCGTTTTTGCGAGCGTGTGTGGTTGGATCGTGGCCCCGTGGTTTATGATCCTACTGTGGTTTATTGGCGGCCCTGAACTTCGAAAGAATGTAGCTGATGGTTTCCGAGTGGTGGTGGGGTTGTTGGCCTTATTGTTCGTTGTTGCGGTCATAGCGGCCCCGGGAAGTGCCGTTTTCAGCGCGCCGTGAGGCGATGGACCGGCCGAAGCCCGGTCAGCCCGTACGGTCGAGAAACGCGCGCGGCGACCATATCTCGACCGGCCCGTAGCGCGGTTCCGTGAAGTCCCGCTCTCACTCCCGTATGCGCCGCAGTGAGATTCGAACTTGCCTGCATGATCGGGATAGGGTGGAGCCTCACGGCTCCACCCCTCCCACACCACCGTGCATACGGGTCCGTACACAGCGGTTCGACGGATTTAAGCTGCGGCACGGCATCGCAGGGTGGCGAGGTCGAGCCTGTCGAAGAAGGCATTGGGTAGCGCGTATGCGAGCGCGGGGCTGTTGCTGAGCCGCCATGGGCCGTGGGCACTGCCGGCGGTTTTCGCCGCTAGGTCCTTGCCCACACCGAGACGGCGTAGCGCCGCAAAGCGGGTCCGCCCGCGCTTCCACTGCATCCAGACGATGGCGCGGAGCCGCCGTCTGACCCGATTACGCAACCTGATGTCTGGAAATTGTCGTGAAGCTGATCGAGCTGTTTCCATTTGATGTATGCCTTGGTTTCGGTTTCCCATTTTTCCTCGACGAGGACTGCGGTTGAGAGACGCTCCAACGAGGCGAGGTTCGGAAAGACCCTGACTTTGGCGGTGCGCCGCTTGAGTTCTTGCTGGATCGGTCGCTCGATGCCGTTCAAGGTTCGCATACGCTTGTGGTGAGCATCGGGCAAGGTGAAGACAGCGAGCCCCGCATTGTTTTCCAGCCAGGAAGCCTGGATGCTTGTCGCGATAGCTGGCCACGAGGGCGCCCGGTTCAGCCTCGGCGAACTGGAGTGAGGAGGCGTGGCTCCGAGCTGTTTTCCAATACGTTTCCTGATGTCGTTGTTCGGTGCACGGCGTTTTGTGCCAGGTGGAACTGGCAGCGCTGCCACATCGCCGCGCCTAGCACCGCGCCGCTTTCAGCCCGGCATCCGAGACGATGAAGGTCGTACCATGCAGGGCTAGCCCGAAGTTCCAGAAAATTCCGGCTGAAATGCACGTCAAGTCGTAACTGCTCGCCCCTGCTAATCATTGATCGCCTTTTCTGATGGCGTTCGCATCCAGGAACTCGCCGCCGATCCGGTCCTCGACGCTCTTCCGTCCCGGGAGAAGCACTGGCTCGACATCCTGCGCATGATCGCCTACCGCGCCGAAACCCGGAGGATGACGGCCGCGGCGAAGGAGCAGGGCAGGAAACCGCGCCCGCGAAGACCCCTCCGCGCCCTCCTGCAGGCCACGGTGATTCCATGCTGATTCCGAGACGCGAAATCCGAATGTGTCGGGGCTCGCGTTATCACGGATCGCCCCTTGATCGCAATTTTTCGCGCCGAGAAAGTCTCATTGAGCCTTGGCGGCACGATTGCAGCGCGACGCAGACCGAAAAATCTCGCCGGTCGCCGCTGGATTAGCGGCGTGGGATCGCCGTGGCCTGCAGGCCGACGCTGAAATCCTCTCCGAACTCGAACCGGGGTCCTCCGGGTGCGCATCCCCGGATCCGCCTGCAACGCCGGCGATGCCGCCATCGTGGGGCTGCTGAAGGAATTCAACAAAACCGGTACCTGCGTTCTCGGAACCGAACTCCGCATGGTCTACGATCTGCCTCCGAAGCCCGCCTGAGCGGCCGCCGGAGGGCCATGGTTCTTGCCTGCCAATTCTCCCGAGGTCAGGACATCTGAAGCTGCACTGCCGAACTCCTCAGCCGGCACGATGGAACCCGCGCCGCGGGCTCGACACCGCGTTGCTGACCCGGCGCCACCGGCCGGAAAGCAAGACCGGCCGAAGACCAGAACGGTTCTTGCCCACCGGAACCCGCACCTCCGGTTCCCGGCAATGGGCCAGGGAAGGGGACAAGAAAAGATGCTTGGCCCGAACGCCGTCAGGAACGGCAATTTATGACCAGCAGGGATGAGCAGTTACTCAATGAGTTGAATTTGAATTACGTGATATGTCTTCATGTCGAGATCAGATGTTTTCGACCCCGTGCGCCCGTTTGTCCACTTGTGAAGGCCGGGGTGCAACCATTTCGTCAATGTTCCCTATTTGTTTTATGGGGCCGTGGAACTGTCGAGCCTGCGCAGGAGATCAGGGAACGCGGCGTCCGGCCACGCCATCGGCGGGTAGGGTAAGGGGAGACGCAAACGACCTTTCCGCGCTCAAGGTAACGGCGCTGGCGCACGACGACATGGCGGATCTGCGCCACAGAATGCGCATGCCCCGAACAACCGCCAAGTGTATGTCCACCTCGCCGACGATCTGCAGCATGGCGCTTCCAGGCGAACCGCCGCGTCCCTCAAGCAGGTCATGGGCCGTAGCGCGAGCGCCGGTTTCCTCCACCCGCGCTTCGCACCTCCCGATCACTCCCCGGCCAAGCCGCGCGGCACGAACTCGCGCCAGCCGCTGGCGGCCGCCCGCCCCGGGAGACGCGCTCCCATTCCCCGTCGGTCACCATCACCGCGCGCTGGCGCCGCCCTTCTTCTCCGCCGCTCATGGCCGCCAGACGACCGAAACGACAGTCACATCCGGAAACACACGGCTATCCTTTCATGACACGTAACTACTTTCCCCTTGGTTTCGGCTTGCTTTGGTCGTTATTTCCCGAGAACCTTCCCGAGCGGGCCACGGTTTCGTGACAGCGGGTTGACACCGCAGACCGCGCCGGCTACGTAGTTTCGTCGCTTCAGACGGGGCTTCTATTTCGGATCAAAGGCGACGAACGGTCTGTGCCAGATGCTTCTGGGCCTCCAGCCCCCGCATTGTGCTTATGTCGAAACGCACTTGGGAGGCGGGGCTCTGATGAAGCGCAAGGCCGCTGCGGCGCGCAGCATCGGGATCGACCGCGACCGGCGTGTGCTTGACGGGTTCGAGTGCAGCTACCCTGTGGAGCTTGTTCACGGCTGCGCCCACGCGTTTCTGGCCGGCTTCCCGTTCCAGGGCGCGGACCTGGTCTACAGCGACCCATCTGCGCGCGACCCGCCGATCGCGACGGCGGTACCGCCACGACTACACCGAGGCCGACCATGTCGCTCTCCTCGACCTGCTCAAGGTCCTGCCGTGCCAGGTGATGGTCTCGGGACACCCCTCGGCGCTGTATGACGACATGCTGCGGGACTGGCGCCGGATCGCGCTTCAGGTGACGACCCGGGGCCAGGTCCGCACCGAGATGGTCTGGTTCAACTTCGCGCCCGACCGGATGCACTGGGCCGGCCATGCCGGGCGGGACAGGACCGACCGCCAGCGCATCAAGCGCAAGGCCGCCCGCTGGGCTACAAGAAGATGCCGCCGGGCGAGCGCCTCGCGGTGGTCTCTGCGATCATGGCGGCGGAGGCGGAGTGATGCCAACGGTGAACGGGGCATCGCTGCGCGCGGAACTCGATGACGCGAAGGCCCGGATCACCACGCTGCGCGCGGACGGCAAGGTGTCCGAAGAGGTCGACGCCGTGATCGGGGTCCTGCTGCCGGGCATCCTGGTGGCGGTGTTCCTCGAGAAGGCCACGCCGAAGACCTCGCGCAACTCCGGCCTCCCGCCGTCGCAGACCGCGCGGCGCGCCGGCAAAGGCTCCCGCGGCAAGGGACCGAAGGCGAGGGAGACGGCATCGGGCAACCTGCGCACGGTCACCGTCATCGGGTCCAGCCCGGTCACCGAGTGCCGGCAATGCGGCCATGACCTGTCCGCAACCGTGTGCGCCGGACACGAGGAGCGTGTCGAGATCGACATCGTCTTCGAGACCGTCGAGCGCCGGGTCGAGGCCGAGATCAAGGACTGCCCGCGCTGCCGCGCCCGGAACAAGGGCGCGTTCCCCGACACCATGCCGGGGCCGCTCCAGTATGGACCCGGCATCGTTGCCTGTGCCGTGCACCTGCTCTGCGCGCAGATGGTCCCGTTCAAGCGCACCGCAGCCATGATCCGGGCGATGACCGGACGGCTGCTCTCCGAGGCCACGCTTCTCGGCTTCGTCTCGCGCCTGCATCAGGCGCTGGAACCATGGGAGGCCGCCACGACCGGGAAACTCCTCGCCATGCCCGTGCTGAACGTCGACGAAACCTCGCTGCGGGTGGACGGAAAGAACCACTGGATCCACGTCTGCTCCGGCGGACCGGTCACCGTCAAGCGGCTGCACCGCAAGCGCGGATGCGAGGCCATCGACGACATCGGCATCATCCCACGCTACCCAGGCGTCATCGTCCACGACTGCTGGAACTCACCTACGCACACTGCAAGCATCAGCTGTGCGGCGCCCATCTGTTGCGCGAGCTTCAGGCCGTGACCGACAGCAACGGCTGGCCGTGGGCGCAGAGAATGCGCAGGCTTATCGCGCGCCGGCAGGTCATGCGGCGGCCGGACAGGCGCCTCTCCATGCGCCAGTACAGGCGAATCGCACGATGCTACAGGGAGATCCTGGAGCAGGGCCGAAAGGAAATGCCCGAGATCCCGAAAAGAGAAAAAGGCCGCCGGGGACCGGTCGCCAAGTCCGATGCCCACAACCTTCTCGAACGCCTCGCCGCCCAGAGACGGAACGTCCTGCGCTTCTCAAGGCGGGCCGACACACCGTTCTTCAACAATCGCGCTGAACGAGACTTCCGGATGGCCAAGGTCAAGCAGAAGGTCTCCGGCTGCTTCCGAACCATCGCCTGCGCAAACGCCTGGTGCCGCATATCAAGCTACCTCCGGACAATGGCGGCACTCGGATACAACCCGCTCGTCACCATCAACATCGCCCTTCAGGAAAAGGCCGTTGACTGTCTCAATCAACTCGAATAATATCGGGGCAAGTAGTTACCTTGGACGCTGCATTCGAGGATTGGGCGAAAAGCTTGGACGACCGGGAGTGAGCCGCCCTCCAGCATTGCCCGCCGCCACCTCTTCCTGACGCGCCGTTCTGTCCGGAACCGCCTGCGCCGAGCGGATTTCTCCGACGCTGAAGCCAGAAGGGACCCGCCATGACTCTCCTCGTTGCCGGACTCGCGCTTTTCATCGTCCTGCACCTGGTTCCGAGCGTTCCCCCCCTTCGCGCTGGCCTTGTCGCCGGTATGGGAGAGAAGCGGTATCGCGGCGCGTTCTCGGGCCTCGCGCTCCTGGCCCTCGTAATGATCGTGTGGGGCTATTCGGCGGCTCCGTTCGAGCCGGTCTATTCGCCTCCGGACTGGGGGCGGCAGGCAACGATGTGGCTGGTGCCGGCGGCGTTCGTGCTGTTTGCGGCGGCCAATATGCCGACGCACATCCGGTCCGTCGTCCAGCACCCCATGCTGCTCGGGCTCCTTCTCTGGGCGCTCGCCCATCTGGCAGCGAACGGCGACCTGCGCTCGCTCATGCTCTTCGGGGGCCTGGCGGGATTCTCCGTGGCGGCGGCGGTGAGCGCCGTAGCGCGCGGCAAACGGCCCCCCGCCGACAGGAAGCCGCGCCTCGCGATGGATGCGGCGGCGCTTGCGTCGGGGCTCGTCGCCGCTGCCGTCTTCGCATATTTCCACGCCGCATTGTTCGGCGTGCCGGTGCTGTAGGGCCCTTTCCGGGCTACCGGCCTGCCGGGCGGGTCTCCGGGCCCGAGACGCCGGCGCCCTCGAAGGTGGCCATGTCCGCATGGCAACGGGCGGCGGCCCTGAGCAGCGCGAGCGCCAGCGCCGCGCCCGACCCTTCGCCGAGGCGCATGCCGAGATCGAGCAGCGGCGCCTTGCCCCAGAGCGCCAGCAGCCGCCCGTGCGCCGGCTCGGCGGAGAGGTGGCCGGCCTGGCAGGGGTCGAGGCCGGAGGGGTCGAGCGCGTGGAGCACGGCCGTCGCCGCCGCCGCGCCGTAGTCGTCGAGCAGCACCGGCACGCGGCCCATGCGGGCGGCCACGAGCGCGCCGAACATGGCGGCGGTCTCGAAGCCGCCGAGGCGGCGCAGCACCTCCAGCGGCGGCCGGCCGCCATGCCGGGCGGTGCCGAGCCGCACCGTTTCGACCTTGGCTTCGAGCCGCGCACCGGAAACCCCCGTTCCGGGCCCGGTCCAGTCCTCCGCCCTGCCCCCGTGCAGCGCGTGCGCAATGGCGGCGGCCGAGGTCGTGTTGGCGATACCCATCTCGCCGAATCCCACGCTACCCAGGCGTCATCGTCCACGACTGCTGGAACTCACCTACGCACACTGCAAGCATCAGCTGTGCGGCGCCCATCTGTTGCGCGAGCTTCAGGCCGTGACCGACAGCAACGGCTGGCCGTGGGCGCAGAGAATGCGCAGGCTTATCGCGCGCCGGCAGGTCATGCGGCGGCCGGACAGGCGCCTCTCCATGCGCCAGTACAGGCGAATCGCACGATGCTACAGGGAGATCCTGGAGCAGGGCCGAAAGGAAATGCCCGAGATCCCGAAAAGAGAAAAAGGCCGCCGGGGACCGGTCGCCAAGTCCGATGCCCACAACCTTCTCGAACGCCTCGCCGCCCAGAGACGGAACGTCCTGCGCTTCTCAAGGCGGGCCGACACACCGTTCTTCAACAATCGCGCTGAACGAGACTTCCGGATGGCCAAGGTCAAGCAGAAGGTCTCCGGCTGCTTCCGAACCATCGCCTGCGCAAACGCCTAGTGTCTTGTCATTCGTCAAATGTCGAATAAAGGCGTTTGAGTTTCACGCGGGCATCGTCGGTGGTGAACTGCCAATCCACCTTGGCCTGGATGCGGTCGCCTGCCAGGCGGCGACTTCCCGGCGTAACACCTCGATGCAGTCGATGCGGCGGTTCAGGCGGATCATGACGTTGAGTTCCACCACGTTCAGCCAACTGCCGTGCTTGGGGGTGTAGACGAACTCGAAGCGGTCCCACAGGGCCTTGGCCTCGTCCGGCGGGTAGGCCTCGTAGAGGGCGCCGGGGAGTGTTGAGATTGTCCATCACCAGGGTGATGGTGGTGGCATCTTGGTAGCGCCCGGCGATGTCGGCCAGGAACTGCGCCCAATCGATCTTGCGCTCGGTTACCTTGGTCATGCGCTTGCCGGCTAGTGTTATGTCAGCAATGATATGTCGTACATTTGGTGCTAGACTGTCCGTCCATTCGGGATGGAGGTCGGAGTATGAAACGCTACGTGGTGACCCTGGACGAACGGGCAGAACTTTCGGAGATCAAGGGCTCGCACCTGTCGCAAAAGGTAATCAACGCCCTGCTTAACTGCGACGAGAGCGCGTTCAATGAATGCCAGATGACCGGGAAGGTCATTGCTGAGATTCTGCGCATCAGCATGCGCAAAGTAGACCGAGTAAAGAAGCGTTTCGAGGGGCTGGAGGCGGCATTGGGTGGCCGGCGCCGTCCTACCTATATGCGAAAAGCCGACGGCGTCTTCGAGGCGCGTGGCCCTGAGTTGTGGTGAACCGCCTGAGGGTTACGCGCAATG
The DNA here is from genome assembly GCA_964291215.2 of Alphaproteobacteria bacterium. Lineage (GTDB taxonomy): Bacteria > Pseudomonadota > Alphaproteobacteria > MPNO01 > UBA830 > JAJEBT01. The sequence continues at coordinate 1,356,095 of OZ219790.1, forward strand.
GTCGTTGCGGCTGCTGGCCGACCGCGTTGTCGAGCTTGGTTACACCGTGTCACACGAGACGGTGCGGCGTGTTCTAAAAAAAACTGCCTCAAGCCATGGCAGCGGGTGGGTGATTCCTCCTCAAGGGAACGCCGACTTCGCCGCAGCGAAGGTGCTCGATCGCCGCCCCGCCGCCTTCCCCGTGGTCTGCATGGACGAAACGCCCCGACCGGCGAGACACGGCAACCGATCGCCATGGCGCCGGGACGGGCGTAACGACTACGAGTATCGACGTTGCGGTACCTGCAACGTCTTCACGGAACCCCTGGCCGGCAAGCGCATGACCAAGGTAACCGAGCGCAAGATCGATTGGGCGCAGTTCCTGGCCGACATCGCCGGGCGCTACCAGGACGCCACCACCATCACCCTGGTGATGGACAACCTCAACACTCCCCGGCGCCTTCTATGAGGCCTACCCGCCGGACGAGGCCTTGTGGGACCGCTTCGAGTTCGTCTACACTCCCAAGCACGGCAGTTGGCTGAACGTGGTCGAACTCAACGTCATGATCCGCCTGAACCGCCGCATCGACTGCATCGAGGTGCTACGCCGGGAAGTTGCCGCCTGGCAGGCGACCGCATCCAGGCCAAGGTGGATTGGCAGTTCACCACCGACGATGCCCGCGTGAAACTCAAACGCCTTTATCCGACATTTGACGAATGACAAGACACTAGTGCGGTATCCGACCGTAATGAAGCGCGGCGGCGGCAGCGCCCGTCCCGCGCCGCCGCGTTGCGGCCGGGGGTCCGTGCGCCGTGTTGTGAAATGTCCGATTTCGTCCGACGAGGGGGCGTTGTAGGCAGATCTGGAGGTCTATTCGGGAGCGGATTTCGTTGTCGATATGCCGGTTCCGACCTTGAGACGGTGCCACCAACTTCAAGAACGGCCACTCTGACACGGTTGTCCGCCGCCAACCGCGACAACAGAATGGTCCTGGGGGTGGCGCCAGCCCGGAACGAGCCGCGATGATGGCCGCCGGGGTGCCCGATCCGGCGCCGGATGCATGCTCCGGGCGCTTGTGCAGGCACCGGGATGGTGGCAGGGTTCTTAGGTGCCGCGGTGCCGCCGGTCCAGCCCGGTCCCGGAGCATCGGCTCCGGCGGCAGTGCCAGACCGCCGAACCACCACCGTCAGGAGGACCGAGACCATGGCCGACGAACCCCACACCAGGATCGGCACGCCCACTTCGGATACCCAGCGCTTCCGCATGCGCGGAAAGGACGTGCTGAACGAGATCGTCGGCGAGAAGTCATTCTCGGAAACCTTCTACTTCATCGTCACCGGGCGCGAACTCGCTCCCAAAAAGGTCCGAGTCTTCGACGCCTGCATGGTAATCCTGATGGATCACGGGCTGACGCCGACGGCGCTCGTCGCGCGAATGGTTCACGACTCGCTGTCCGACGACATACAGCTCCCGATGATCGCCGGCGCGATGATGGTCGGCAACAAGTTCGCCGGAACCATGGCCGGCGCCGGGGCGCTCTACAGGGAAGGCGCAGCTGCGGAGGAAGACGCGCGGCAATGGGCCGCGGGCGTCGTGCGGCGTTTCCGCGAACAGAAGAAGTTCATCCCGGGTTACGGCCACCCCTACTACTTCCCAACCGATCCGCGGGCCGACCGAATGTTCGAGATTGCAGCCGAGGCTGGCTGCGAAGGCCGCTATATCGAACTGGCGCGGATCCTCGGAGAGGAGATTGCGAGCACCCGCGGCAAACCGCTGACGCTCAACGTCACCGGAGCCCTCGGCGCGGTGCTTAACGAGATCGACTTCCCGGTCGCGGTGATGCGCTCGGTTGCCGCCGTCGGGCGCGCGGCCGGCCTGATCGCGCATGTCCACGAGGAGATGGACAATCCGATCGTTCCGGCAGTGGTGGATTTCATCAACGGCATCGAATATCGCGACCCCGAATAGCTCGGCATCAGCCATGCTGCCAACAGGTATCGCCTGCCGGCGGGGTCAGCGGCCAACCGAGCGTTCGAGGGCAGGATAGCGTGCCAGCAGCGTGATCCCCCGCGCTCCCATGAAGATCGTCAGGGCGGCCCACAGCCCGTGGTTTCCCCATACCGGGATCAGGCCAGCACATGCGACGAGGTAAACGGCCAGCGAGACCACCATGGCGTTGCGCATCGTGCGACCGCGCGTGGCACCGAGGAACACGCCGTCGAGCACGAACGGTATCACCGATGCCAGCGGCAGGATCTGCGACCAGACGAGATATTCCCGCGCCGAATCCCGGACCTCGACAATCCCGGTCAGGAGATCGATGATCAACGGTCCTCCGGCCACATACACCGCGGCGAATCCGACAGCCGCCATCAGCGCCCACAATGCCGATGTCCGTACGGCTTCGCGGAACTCCCGGCGGTCGCGGCCGCCGACGGCACCGCCGCCAAGGGCCTCGGCTGCATGGGCAAACCCGTCCAGCGCATGCGCCATGAAGGTCTGGAAATTCAGGAGGATCGCGTTGGCGGCGAGCACGACATCCCCGAACGCGGCACCGCGCACTGTAAAATAGGCAAAGGCGAACACCAGGCATATCGTGCGCACGAAGATGTCCACGCTCAGCACAAAGGTGCGCCGGAGCGCGGCGCGGTCGAGAATGCGTTCGCGGACGAAGGCGCCGCCCACCCGTCTCAGAATCGGGCGCGCAAGCCACAGCCCGAGGCCCATGGCGCCGAATTCAGCAATGACCGTGGCTGCCGCCACACCCTCTACATCCCATCCGAGACCCAAAACGAAGACGAGGTCGAGGACAATGTTGGCACCGTTCAGGAAGAGCTGGTGCCAGAGCGCGGTCCGCGCCTGCCGGCAACCGATGAACCAGCCCAGCAGCGCGAAGTTCATCAACGTCGCCGGCGCGCCCCAGATCCGCACCGAGTAATATTCCCGGGCGAGATCCTCGACCGCCGGCGAGGCGTCGACGAGCGCAAGCGTGGCCAGCAACACCGGATACTGCAGCAGGATCAGGGCCAGCGACACCGGTGCCGCAATGATCGCGGCACGCGCCAGGCACGCGCGCACCTCGTCGCCGTCGCGGGCGCCGAAAGCCTGCGCCGTCAAACCGCCCGTCCCCATCCGGAGGAAGCCGAAACCCCAGTAGAGGAAAGTGAAGATCATTGCCCCAACCGCCACCGCGCCGAGGAATTTCGGTTCCGGGAGATGCCCCATCACGGACGTGTCGACGGCTCCGAGGAGCGGTACCGAGACGTTGGAGACGATGATCGGGCCAGCGATGCGCCAGACCCGGCTATGGCTTTCACGAGTCATTGGGTCGGGACAGCTGCAGCATTTCGTGGTTTATTGCCCGGAAGCTAACACCTCCCTCACGACGAGTCGCCACCATGTCCGGACAGATTGCAGAAGGCCTGATGCTCGCAACCGACGGTCGTACGCGGTGCTTCTGGCCCGGCGCCGACCCGGCCTATACCGCCTATCACGACGACGAGTGGGGTATGCCGGTCGCCGACGACCGACGCCTGTTCGAGAAGATCTGCCTTGAGGGTTTTCAGTCCGGCCTGTCCTGGCTGACCATCCTTCGCAAGCGGGAGAATTTCCGCCACGCGTTCGCGGACTTCGATTACGAGACGGTTGCCGGCTTTGGCGACGGCGAAATCTCCGCCCTTCTCAAGGACACCGGCATCATCCGCCATCGCGGCAAGATCGAGGCCACGATAAACAATGCCCGCCGCGCCCGCGAGATGGCGGCGGAATACGGTTCTCTCGGCGCGTTCTTCTGGAGGTGGGAGCCAGACCCCGAAACGCGCCCCCCGGCCATCGACTATGCGACGCTCCGCACCCTCGGAAGGACAGCCGAATCGACAGCGCTGTCAAAGGAACTGAAGCGGCGGGGATGGTCTTTCGTGGGCCCCACCACGATGTATGCCTTCATGCAGGCGATGGGCATGGTCAACGATCACATCGCGGGATGTTTCGCGCATGAGAGCGTCGAACGGGCACGGGCGGCGTTCGTTCGCCCGCTATAGGACTGCTACTTGCCCTCCACGTCAGCGGCAACCCTCATGGTTCCGATCCTGTCGGGGTCGACCACCACGCCGTTGCGCGCACGATCACCCTTCTTGATCCGGTCAACGAACTCCATACCCGAGACGACGCGTCCCCAGACCGTATACTGCCCGTCGAGGAAATTTGAATCGGCGAGCACGATGAAGAACTGGCTGTTGGCGCTGTGGGGATCCTGCGCCCGCGCCATCGAGGCAATGCCGCGCACATGCGGCTCGGAGGAGAACTCGGCCCGAAGATCCGGCTTGTCGGATCCTCCGGTGCCGTTGCCCCTGGGGTCGCCGGTCTGCACCATGAAGCCGTCGATCACGCGGTGGAACTTCAGCCCGTCATAAAATTTCTCGCGGGCAAGCTCCTTGATGCGCTGCACATGGTTGGGGGCGAGCGCAGGCAGCAACTCGATGGTCACCCGCCCGTCCCTGAGCTCAAGATAGACCGTGTTCTCAAGATCGGCAGCCTGCGGAGTATGTGGCGATGCCGTCATGATGGCAACGAAAATGACAGCTACAAGGGGCCCTATCAACAGCTTCAGGAAATCGGTCTTCATATCACGAACTCGCTCATGGCTTCGGGTGCATACAGCGCCTCCGGTGTCAGCCTGCGGTGGCAGACGCCCTGCTCGTGGCAGTACTGGAGGAATGCATCTATGGTAACGCGGTTGGCCTCGATTCCATAGGGCCAGAGCCCGTTTCCGCCGAACACCTTCGAACCGACGCGCCCGGCATGCTCGTAGCCCCAGGGCACCGGTATCTGCGATGCCGTGACACTGGTCAGGCGTGCAACGCTGCGATCCCGAGCCTCCTCGAACGCGGTCATGAGATTGCGGGCGATCCAGCGGTTGCGTTCATAGACATCGCGGCGAATGGCTATCGTGTGCATGATCGGATAGATGCCGGTCTCCTCGAAATACGCCTCCTCGACCGGCCGGTAATCGGGAAACAGGCGCGCGACGCCGGGATGGCCCTGCTCGAACACGGCCGGAGGATGCGCCGAGATCATGCAGTCTATGTCGCCGGCGAGGAGCATGTCCGAAAGCGACCTGTCCGGCACCTGGACATAACGCACGCCTTCGGGCAGCCGGAGATCGGCCATTTCGACACGGCCCGGCGCGTTGACGCCAGCCTGGACCCATTCGACCTTGTCGAGCGCGACGCCGCCGTGATGATGGAGCCAGCCGCGGGCGTAGACGGTCGCCGTCTGCGACCATTCCGGAATCCCGATCCGCCCTCCCCTGAGATCCTCCGACGTCCCGATGTTGCCGTCGCTCCGGATATAGAACGCCGAATGGCGGAACACACGGCTGACGAACACCGGGATGCCGGTAATCGGCGGATCATCGCGAGAGAGGATAGAGCAGTACTTGGCGAAGGACAGCTCCGAGACCTCCCATTCGAGAGACTTGGCAAAGCGATAGAATATCTCCTCGACCTCCATCTTGAGATGGGTGATCCTGATCCCGTTCGGCTTGACCGCGCCCGAGGCAATGTCGCGCACATGGTCGTAGTCCCAGGTCGCCAAGGTCAACTCGATATCGTTTGCCATTCCCGCGCTCTCCCGCTGCGTTGCGCGGACCCTGGGGACCAGCCCGCTTGCCGAGCCGGACCTGAGAAGAGCGCAGCAGCCGTGGCCGCCAACCCGTCAGGCACCGCGTCTGCGGCCTTATACCAGCGCCGGTGCCGGCGGTCATCCCGCGGAGGTCTGCAGTGGGGCGACAGCCTCCTGCCCTCCCCGTGCGATTGCCGTGCGAGGCTCGCCGCCACGACGGTCCGGCGAGCGGATTCTCAAGGCCTGCACCGGCGCCTCCCGCTCCCACAGGGACGAAGTTTTCCAGACCGGATCATCAGGCTTCCGGTCTATGAAGAACGTGAGCACTATGGCCGCCACGACTATTGCTGCGGCAGCGGCGCCGACGATGACAGGTCTATTCACAGCGCACCTCGCCCGCACCTTCGGTGCCAACCAAATGAAAAACACCTCTCGTCTCTCCTCGAACATGGACCCTGGCTCAGCCAAAAAAGAGGGCTCATCGTATCCGTGTCGAACGACTGGTGTCGGCAGCCTGATCCGGTCGCGACGGAACATGACTTCGAGTAGGCGAGTTGTCTCGCGGGATCTTACACCGAGTTCGAGCCGCAGGTACCTCCAACGACCTTCGAATGGGCGGCAAGCTACAGAACAGGTTCGGTGTGCAATACCGTTAGCTGCCCCTTTTGCCGGATTTCGCGTCCAAGAACGCAATGGCTGACGGCAGAAGGCCACACCTGCTGCCTATGAGCGTGGCGCAGTTTGATTGACAGTCGGACAACAGCTTGCGTGGCATCATATTTGCCGGCTTCCAGTCCGAAGTGCAACGCCCGGCCCTTCCCGGAGCGAGGGCGTAGCCCGAAACCGGTCGTCGAAGGAGTGCGGGCCGGCGTCGCCCCCAAGGCTTGACCATGGGCCGGCGGGTTGAGAAACAGGCAACCTTCGTCTAAGAAAGGTCCGCGAAGCGCAAAATCGCGCACTGCAATCAAGGGAAGTCCGGAGATGGCGCCAGGATCCGACATCGACCCCCAGGAAGCAAAGGAGAAGATACTCGGCTACTGCCTTCGCAAAGGCGCGCTCGCTGCCGGCGTGGCTGACATAGACGTGGTCGAGCGCATCGCTCCGGAGGGCCACCGGCCGAGCGACATGTGGCCGCGTGCGCGCTCGATCATCGCGCTCGGCGTCGGCGGCCAGACACAGGGCGCCTGGAGCATACCCGCCCGCGCGATGAGCTATTTCGGCTCGACCGAGACGCGCGCCTACACGATCGCCTATGGCTGCGCCTTCTTCATCGAGAACACCTATGGCCAGCGCGCAATCTACTGCCCTCCGGACATGGATCCGGAGGCCGGGCCGCGGACGCCGTTCCAGAGTCTGAAGCTGCACGCCGAAATCGCGGGCATCGGCGCGCGTTCGCTCGCCGGCGACATCCTCCTGCATCCGGAGTTCGGCTACATGTACTTCGCCTCGGTGTTCACCGAGCTCGAACTGCCGCCGGACCGGCCGATGGAGGACAATCCGTGCCCGACGCCGTCCTGCGTCGACCTGTTCCGCAGATCCGGCCAGACCCCGTGCATGAAGTTCTGCCCGGTCCAGTGCCTGTCCGGCGACATCGACGAGGACGGCAGGCAGCGCGAGATGCGCTACGACATGGCGGCCTGCGCGGAGATGACGCAGCAATTCGAGACTCTGCCCGACCTGTTCGAAGCCGCCATCGGCGGCAGCGACGAAGGCGAGCGCGAAGACCTCCTGTTCGGCCCTGACAACAAGATGCTGTGGTACAAGATGTCGGTCGGCTCCGGCGGGCTGCTGGCCCAGTGCTTCGAATGCATGCGGGTCTGCCCGATCGCGACCCAAGCGCCGATGGCCGATCCGATCCGCCGCCGCAACGCGCGGGCGGCGGACGGCCGGGACGGCCGATGAGCCGCGGACTTCGCCGCGACCAGATCGGCGTTACCGAAGCCCTCATCGGCACCTACGGCAACACCATCTTCGAGCTCAGCCACAACTACCAGATCCGGCGCGGCGACCCGGTCCGCGAACTCGACTGGGAAGAAATCGAGCGCCAGCGCGAGAACGCCGGCCTCTCCGACCCGGAGATCGCGCGCAAGCTTGGACTGACCCACGAGCAGGTTACCTATATCCGCGTCATGACCGAACACCGCCGCTTCAACCGGCGGCGGTATCCGCGGCTCTACGATCTTGGTGGCGGCCGCCGCTTCCGCGCCGAGCGCTTCACCCCCCACGAGGACCGCTTCGCCTTCAGCGCCGAGGCGCTCGCGCTCCGCGGCGCGCTGGCGTTCGATCCCGCGCACGCCACCCGGTTCCTGCGCGATGGCCACTGGAACGCCGATACAGTCGGCTCCTGGCTGGCCGCTCGCGCAGAGGCGGCCCCGGATACAGCGGCCGCGCGCGAGGGGGGCGCCGGGATGACCTACGGTGAGGTCTTCGAGGCGGCGCTGCGCACTGCGAACGGGCTTCTCGAGCTCGGTATCCGAAAGGGCGACGTGGTCGGAGTCCAGCTTCCCAACACGCTGGATTTCATGACCTTCTATTTCGCGGCGACGATGATCGGCGCCATTGTCTCGACGATGCACATGCCGTACCGCGGCGGAGAGATGGAGCCGCTTTTGCGTCACGGCCATGTCCGCGCCGTGCTGTGCGGCCCCGCAACCGACTCCCATGATGCGCCGGCGACCATGCTGGCGCTCCGCGATTCCGTTGCAACGCTCGAGCATGTGATCGTCGCCAGCGACAGCGCACCGCCCGGCACGCTTGCCCTACCGCAGCTGCGCGGTGCAGTCACCGGTATTGCCAATCCCCCGGTCGCCGCCGACCCTGCAATCCTGTGCTTCACATCGGGCACGTCGGCAGCACCGAAGGCGGTCGTTCACAACTATCACACGATGCTCTCGAACAACCGGAACGCGGCCGCCCTTTATGCGCTCGCACCCGACGACATCGTGCTCGGGTTGCCGCCGTTCACCCACGCCTTCGGCATTTGCGTCATGAACCTTACTCTGATGGCGGGCGCCACCGGCCTGCTGATGCGGGCGTTCAGCCCCGAGGACCTGATGGAGTTGATCGAGACCGGCCGCCCGTCGGTGTTGTTCGCGGCACCCGCCCACATCGCCGCCAGCATGGCCGCTGGCCTCCTCGGGACGCGCGACCTTTCGTCGCTCCGGATTGCGACGATTTCGGGCTCGACCTGTCCTCCCGAGGTCGCCCATGCCCTCGAAGACGCCATGCCCAACGGTTCGGTCGGACAGATGTGGGGCATGAGCGAGTGCTTCATGGGCCTGCACACACCGTTCGACGGCCCGGCCGCACGGCGGTGCGAGAGCCTCGGCGGTCCGACGCCGACATTCGAGATACGGATCGCAGGCCCCGACGATTCCTCCGCCGAGGACGGCGGCGAGGGCGAGCTGCAGATCCGCGGCTGTTCAGTGATCGCAGGCTATTTCGACAACGAGCAGGCCAACCGCGACGCCTTCACCGCCGACGGCTGGTTCCGCACGGGAGACCTCGCGGCCCGCGACGGCAATGGCGATGTCCGCATCACGGGACGCGTCAAGGACATCATCAACCGCGGCGGCATCAAGATCAATCCGACGGATGTAGAGGCCGTGATCGACCGCCATCCGGCCGTGGTCGCTTCGGCCATCGTACCCGTTCCCGACAACGTGCTCGGCGAGAGGGCCGCCGTCCACGTCCAGCCTCTCAAGGGCGCCGCCCTCACTCTCGATGACATCTGCCGCTGGCTCGACGAGCACGGGATCGCCAAGATGAAATGGCCCGAAGCGCTGGAATTCGTCGACGAGATGCCGATGACGCCGACGCGCAAGATCATCAAGAGCGCCCTTGTCGCGGGGCGCCGGCGACCTCCTGGCAAAGACCGGAATCATTAGCGATTGAGGCGCAGACCGCGGGCACCGGAAGAATACTGCACACCGTGCGACCTGTCCGGCCATAGCCGATCTCGACGAGGTGCCCACGGTCGACCGCCATCGGCAAGGCCCGGCGGATCGCCGGGCTATACCATTGGCCAGGCGCTGGTTTCCCGGACCCCGAGCGCTACGCCCGGCCCCGCCTGGCGCTGCCGGTGGATGACAGACTCACGAGGCACCGCTATGGTGCGGCCAGCGACAATCGTCCGCCCCCCCCAGCAACAGGGAGCAAGCGATCATGGCCGGCGCACAACCCTATGTCTTTACCGCGGCGCGTCCACAGCCCGACGCGCACGGCCCGAAGCCCGACAGCTTCACCGTCGACATACACTGCCACGTGCACATACCGGCCGCCGCCGAGATCGCCGAGCCTCATTTCCGTCTCGAGTTCGAGCCAGCGCTGCGATTCGCAGGCGAACTTTCGCAGGTAGTGAACCAGCAACAGGCTACCGACCGCATGCCGCACCTGACAACCATCGATCACAGGCTGATCGACATGGACAAGATGGGCATCGATCTCCAAACAATCATCCCGCCACCCTTCCAGGCCTATTACTGGCTCGATCCCGATGTCGGCATGAAGGCAGCCGAACGGGTCAATGACGGGCTCGCCGAGATCGTCGACGGCATGCCCGACAGGTTCATCGCATTCGGGACCATTCCCCTCCAGGATACCGACATGGCCATCGCCGAGCTCGAGCGTGGCGTCAATAGGCTCGGTCTCAACGGATTCCAGATCCTGACCAACGTCAACGGCAGCGAGATCTCCGACCGGCGGCTCGACCGGTTCTGGGAGAAGGCCCAGGAACTCGACACACTGATCTTCATCCACCCCAACGGCTTCACGTCTGCCGAGCGCTTCACCGACCACTACTTCAACAACGTGATCGGAAACCCCCTCGAAACCACGGTCGCGGTGCATCGCCTGATCTTCGACGGGGTGATGGAACGCTATCCCGGCCTGCGCATCCTTCTCGCTCATGGCGGCGGCTACCTGCCGGCCTATTCTGGGCGGATCGACCATGTCTGGGGAGCGCGGGAGGACGGGCGCCAGAACCTTCCCCATCCGCCCACGACCTACCTAAAGCGCATGTGGCTCGACACGGTGGTCTTCACGACCCACCAGCTCGAATACCTCATCAGACAGTACGGCGTCGACAAGGTCGTGATGGGCACCGACTATCCCTACGACATGGGCGACTACGATCCGGTCGGGCTGGTGGATTCCGTCGAGACGCTGTCGGACACCGACAAGCAGGCCATCTGGGGCGGCAACGCACGGGCCCTCCTCAAGATCGACGGCTGACCGCGACCTGCGGCGTCCGCCCTGCGGGCTGTCGCGGCGCTCGCACATCCACGGTGGTGCCAGATGCGCGTACCGAACTCTATCGCCGGTCAAAAATTCAGCGATATGTCGCGGTGGGACGACATGCAGCCGGCAATCGTCGAGGCCTGCCTGCTGTTGAGGCGCACCTGCGAGCGCAGGCCGATCGTGTCCCTGATCGCCGCCTCGTAGGCGCCAAGCCCGGGCTGCAGTTCGGCGACCGCCCGCTGCCGCCAGACAAGTTCAGCCGCGTAGCGCTGCAGGCCCTCGGTGAGGTTGCGTGCAGCGCGTTCGCGGTCCGGTTTGGCGCGGGCGAGCGCCCGGCGCGCGCGTGAGAAACGCGACTTTACGTGGCTCGCGCCGTCAAGCCCTTCGAAGAGCTTTTCCGCCTCCTTGAACCGCAGCACGGCTTCCGCCGGCGCCAGGGTATCGACAACCGGCTTCAGCGCCTCCAGCCGCCCGCCAATCGCGGCGAGGTTCTCAGTCTGGTCGACGATCGCGAGAATCCTCGCCACGGGCTCGTAGGCGTCGTCGACCGCGCGGCGATACTTCCTGCGGGCAGTGGTTTCCGCCTTGGCAAGCGCGACATAGGTCTTGTGATCGGCCTCCCACCCTTCGGGCAGCGTCGCCTCGAGGGCCGCAATCTCGCGCGAGACCTCCTCGATCTGCACCCGCAGGTCCGAAGCATCGACGCCATCGCGCCGTCGCTGGCGAATCCCGTCCTCGACATCCGCCGCCTCGGCGGCCAGTTCGCGAATATCGAGTTGAATTCTCCTGACCGTACGGTGGAGCGGCCGGTAGACGGGAGTGAACGCTTGGACATCCGACGCCGCAACTTGCACCGCAGCGACATGCCCGAACACGCTGTCCGCCGACTGCAGTCCCTCGTCGAAGGCAGAACGCAATGGCGACGGCAGATACGACCTGTCGAGCTCCCCGGCCGCGGCGATGGCGCTGCGCAACTCGTCGCGGCGCGCGCCGTAGGCCTCGAACAGCATCTCCTCCATGCACAGCTGGAGGCGGGGGTTCTTCGGCGGCGGCGCGGTCTCCGAGGTCAGATAGACCCTCGTGGGAAGATAGTTCACGAGCCCCGGCCAGACGCCAACGACGGCGAGGCCGGCGAGCTGCAGGAGAATAAACGGGACGACGCCCGCATACATCTGGATGGTCTTGACCGACGGCGGCGCGACGCCGCGCAGGTAGAACAGCGCGAATCCGAAAGGCGGGGTGAGGAACGATGTCTGCATGTTGACCCCGATCATGACACCGAGCCATACGGCGGTGACGTTGGCCGAGGTGTCGGCGAGCAGTATCGGCGCGATGATCGGTACCACGACGACCGCAATCTCGATGAAGTCGAGGAAGAAGCCGAGAATGAAGATGACGGCCATGACGACGACGAACTTCGTGATGAAGCCGCCGGGAAGCCCGAACAGGAAATCGCGTACGAGATCCTCGCCGCCGAACGCGCGAAACGCCGCCGTCAACATGGCGGCGCCGAGAAGGATGATGAAGACCAGCGACGTCGTCTTCGCGGTCTCGATCATCACCCCCTGGAGGATGCCCTCGATGCGATAGGTGCGCCAGAGGCTCCAGACCACGGCCGTCAGCAGCGCCGCGACCGCGACCGCGGCAAGGGCAACGCCGGTCCATTCGGACATGGTCTGCGTGTTCTTGATGTTGATGTCGTAGCTGTAGAGAAGCGCCACGAGGGCGGCGACGGCTGCGATCGCCAGGATGGCGGGCGCGAACGCTCCGCGCTCCCGGGCCTTCAGGCGGTACCCGGCCATGATCACGGCGCCGATCGCGCCGATCGCACCGGCCTGGTTCACCGTCGCGACACCCATGATGATGGAACCGAGGACGATGAAGATCAGGGCAAGCGGCGGCACCAGCGCCAATGCGACCTTGAGCAGGAACCGGGCGTCGAAGCCGCTGTCGGACCGCACCGGCGGCGCGACCTTGGGGCGCAGCAGCGAAATGATCAGGATGTAGGCCATGTAGAGGCCCACGAGCACCAGTCCCGGCAGCAGCGCGCCGAGGAACATGTCGCCCGCGCTCGTCGAGGTGAGGCTGAATTCGCTCGGCAGCGACGCCTGACCTGTAGCCGCCTTGAACTCGGCCTTGCGGAGCGTGCTGGCCTGGTCGGTGGCGCTGGCGAGCTGGTCGGCGAGGATGATCAGCACTATAGACGGCGGGATGATCTGGCCCAGTGTCCCTGAAGCGCTGATGGTGCCGGTGGCGAGCGATTTCGAGTAGTTCGCGCGCAGCATTACCGGCAACGAGATGAGTCCCATCGCCACGACCGTCGCGCCGACGATTCCCGTGGTCGCCGCCAAGAGCGCGCCGACGAACACCACCGCGATGCCAAGGCCGCCGGGGATCGGCCCGAAGAGCTGGGCCATCGTGATAAGAAGGTCTTCCGCTACCTTGGAGCGCTCGAGCATGATGCCCATGAAAACGAAGAGCGGAATCGCGATCAGCGTGTCTCGCTCGACCTCCCAGTAGACGCCGCGGAAGTTGGTAACGCCGGCGTTCAGCCATTGCTGGGGGCCACCATGGAGAAAATACGCGTCGGGATTGCCGGTGAAGACGTAACCGCAGAGCGCCGCAAGCCCGATCGACAGGATCGCGGATCCGGGGAGCGCGAAGGCGACGGGATAGCCCGAGGCCAAGGCGGCCGCCATCGTGGCGAGGAGGATGACGAGAAAGACGATTTCCATGGCCGGGCTGCCGCGCCGCGATACGCTAGGGCGCGCCCTGGTGGCCGGTGGACCGGGCGTCGCTGTCGCCGAGAAGCACCGCGGCGTTGCGCAGTGCGTAGCCGAGGAATTGCATCAGCATGCTCAACGCATAGACCAGCAGGAAACCGGCCATCAGATACTTCACATACATGCCGTAGCCGCTCTGGGTGACCTCATAGCTGAGAAGCGGGGCGTTTATCAGGTTGGATTTGCCCCACATCCCGGAGGTCAGGATGACCCAGCAGAGCGGAACCCCGAGAATTATCGAACCCACGACATTCGACCAGGCCTTGGCCCGGTCGCTAAGCGCCGTGTAGATCACGTCGACACGCACGTGCCCTTCCTCGATCAACGTGTAGGCGCTCGCGAACAGGAACAGGGCAGCGTACCAGAAACGAACAAGATCGCCCATGAAGGCCTGCTCGTAGGAGAAAACGAACCGCGCCACCACGATCTGGAATTCGGCGAGCACGATCAGGAGCGCCAGCCATATGAATCCCAGAGAACGCCGGAAATACGCGATCACCAGCGCGACCGCCATCAACGGAAAGTGAATCAGCTTGCCGCGGTAGCTGGACCGCCCGAGGTCCTTGGCGAGGCTCTCGCCGACGATGTCGCGGAGCAGCCCCTCGACGCGCAGGAACGAGATCACCATGTCGGCGACGCCGACGAGAAGGACGCCCCAGAACGCCGCCCGGGCAATGTAGGCGGCGACGGCGGCGAAGCTGGTCGCGTCCGTCATCAACGTGCGGCCGCGCGCGAGGAGCACGAAGGCACAGGCCACGGCCACGGTGGCAACATAGAACAGGAGCTGAAGCGACCCGAGTACGACACCCGCGCCGTCAAGGGGCTGGTCAGGCTCGGCAGCACCTGGCCAGCCGACGTCAGCGAGCAGGGTTCCGACGCCCGGCCAGCCGCCCCAGAAAATCAGGAAGTTGTTCAGCGTGAAGGCCAGCGCCATCCCGGCAACCGCCAGCGCCGCCGCCCGAAGCACCCTTCCAAGGGCCCGCGAACGGCGTCCCGTACCCTGCGATGCCGAGGCCATGATCCCCACGCAGTCACCCGTCTCCCGGGGGATGCCGGATACTGAAAGCGGAGCCCGAAGGCTCCGCTTTCTCCGTAAATCGTATCCGGCCGCTAGACGCCGAGGACGCGGTTGCGCTGGGCGACATAGGCCTGGTCGGAAATCTTCGACCAGCCGCCCAGATCCTTGCGTGCAGCCAGGAAGCTCTCGTGTATGGTCTTGGCGAGCGCGCTGTGGGAGACCACGGTTTCGAAGACCTCGGCCGCAGCCTCTCCGAAACTGTCATAGACATCGTCGTTGAACTTGCGCAGCTTGACGCCGTGCTCGCTCAGGAGCTTGGCCAGCGCGGCACCGTTCTTGGCATTGTACTCAGCCATCATGACGTCGTTTTCCATGCCGGCGGCGGCCTCAATCAGAATCTGGTCGGACTTTGTCAGCTTGCCCCACCACGATGCGTTCATGCCCAGCGAGAGCATCGCGCCCGGCTCGTGCATGCCCGGATAGTAGTAGAACTTCGCCGCCTCGTAGAACTTCATGAAGCTGTCGTTCCACGGGCCGACCCACTCGGTGGCGTCGATCGCGCCCGACACCAGGTTCTCGTAGATCTGGCCGCCGGGAAGCGACACCGGCGAGGCGCCGAGCTTGGCCATGACGTCGCCACCGAGGCCCGGAATGCGCATCTTGAGCCCCTTGAGGTCGTCCGAGGAGTTGATTTCCTTGTTGAACCAGCCGCCCATCTGGACGCCCGTATTGCCGCACATCACGGCCTTGAGGCCGAAGTCACCGGCCAGCTTGTCCCACAACTCCTGTCCGCCACCGAAGCGGATCCAGGCGTTGATCTCGGTGTAGGTCAGGCCGAAAGGCACCGACGTGAAGTACGCCCAGCCGGGATGCTTGCCCTTCCAGTAGTAGTCAGCGGCGTGATAGGCTTGCGCGTTGCCGGACGCGACCTCGTCGAACGAATCGAACGCGCCGACCCGCTCACCGGCCGCGAAGTACTGGACCTTGATGCGGCCTTCGGTCATGTCCTCGACGCGCTTGGCAAAGCGCTGGGCGCCTGTGCCAAGGCCGGGAAAGTCACGCGGCCAAGTCGTAACGATCGCCATTTCGGTGCGCTTCTGGGCAACCGCAGGCGCAGAGATCGCAGCAGTTGCCCCTGCCCCGGCAAGCGCCGCACCCTTAATAAAGGACCGCCGTCCCGCGGTCTTGGCGCCCCCCCCCTTTTCCGTGATCTGCTTGTTGTCGTTGGTCATCACTTACCATCCTCCATCTCTTGAAGCGGCGCCCGGCGAAACCACTCGACCATCCAAGATTTCAGCATTCAGATTATCATGTCCGGCCACCACGATTGCCGCCGTTTATACCACAGCCCGAATTCCGACAAAACGTCTGGTAAAGAGCATGCCCACGGCTCCGAAACGCGCCGCTCCGGCAGGGTTCCGGCGCTCCTTGGTTGCACCCGCCTGCGGAGAGCCTGCGGCGCGGATTTTGCCGCTGCTCTTCAATTCGGTACCGGCCGATGGTATCGTCGGATTTCTTGCCCCTGCTTGAACATGGTGGTGCGTCGTCGGCATTGGATGAGGCTGGCGGGCATTCTCGTGGCATCCACCCTGGCGCGCCGATCCATGGCCGGCAACCGGCCTCCTTCCAGATCCGCCGAAACCCGCAATGCTCCGAACCGTCGTCAAGAATCCGTATTTTGCCCTGTTCTGCGCCGTCGGCATCGTCTTTCTTGCCTATGGCAGCCGCCAGAGTTTCGGAATCTACCTCCGCCCCATCACCGTCGAGATGGGATGGGGGCGCGAAAGCCTGTCGCTGGTCTTCGGAACCCAGGCGCTGGTCTACGGGCTGGCGGCGCCGTTCGTCGGCGCGGTCGCCGACAAGTGGGGTCCGGCGCGGGTCCTCATGGCCGCGGGCCTGATGTATTCCGGCGGCATCTTCCTGATGTCGCAGCAGGTGACGCCGGAAGGCATGTTGCTGAGTGCCGGGCTTCTCGGCGGCATCGGCTCTGCGGGGTGCGCACTCTCGATGGTGCTGGCCATCATCGCCCGCATCGCCCCCGACCACCGGCGCAGCCTGTGGTTCGGCGTTATCACCTCGGGAGCGACAGCGGGACAGTTCGTTCTGGTCCCCTCCGGTCAGTACATCATCAACGATCACGGCTGGCTTATCGCCCTGATCGCACTGTCGCTGTTCGTCCTCCTGATCCTGCCGCTCGGCTTCATGCTGGGCACCGCCGCGGGCCGGATCACACCCGACGAGAAGGACAACCGAGGACTCTTCGCAGCGCTCGGCGAGGCGCGCCGCCACCGCGGATTCTGGCTTCTCGTTCTCGGCTTTTTCACCTGCGGCTTCCAGATCCAGTACATAAACAACCACCTTCCGGCCTATCTCCAGGACATGAATCTCGATCCCATTGTCGGCGCATTCGCGATCTCGGTGATCGGCATCTTCAACATGATCGGAACCTGGGTCTCGGGCTGGCTGGGCGACCGCTACCGCAAGAAGTACCTGCTGGCGGTTCTCTATTTATTGCGCTCGCTGATATTCATGATCTTCATCCTCATCCCGCTATCCGAGTGGTCCGTCTACATCTTCGCCGCCAGCGTCGGGCTCCTGTGGCTCGCGACCGTGCCGCTCACCTCCGGCATCGTGTTCCACATGTTCGGCGCGCGCTACATGGCCACGCTCTACGGAATCGTATTCCTCAGCCACCAGGCCGGCAGTTTTACCAGCGTCTGGCTCGGCGGAAGGATCTGGGATCTGACGGGTTCCTACGAACTCGCCTGGTGGATCGTGATCATCGGCGGCGCACTCGCATCCCTGCTCCACTGGCCCATAGATGACCGGCCGGTCTCGGAGGTCCTCGCCGACCGCCGCGCCGCGGCGACCTGACATGACGCGTGCCACCGGCCTCTGCCCGTCGGGGAGATGATGCGTTGCCGACGCGATCCGACGGCTCCTACGCACCGGCGCTGAACAACTTGCGCGCCGTCCTGTGGATGCTCGCGGCGGTGACCCTGCTGACGGCGATGTTCGTCGTCATCAAGCAGATGATCACCGAACTGCCGGTGTTCGTGGTCGCGCTGGCGCGGACCTTCTTTTCCCTTGCATGCCTGCTGCCCTGGCTGGCCCGCGTCGGTCCTGCCGGCATCCGCACCACCCGGATCGGCATGCATTTCCTGCGCAGCTTCTGCGGTATCGCGGCGTTCGTGCTTATTGTCTACGCCCTGCAGTGGCTGATTCTTGCCGATGCGATGGTACTTGCCTTCACCTCACCGTTCTGGTCGATCCTGATTTCCGCTCTGGTGCTCGGCGAGGCCATCCGCGGCAACCGCATCGCAGCTGCCCTCGTAGGATTCTGCGGCGTGGTGATGATCGTCAAGCCGCAGGGTGGCATCGAACTTGCAATGCTTCTCGCTCTCGGCAGTGCGGTGATGACGTCGAGCGCAATGATCTCGATGAAGCACCTGTCCTCGACCGAACCGCCGACCCGGATCGTGTTCTATTTCATGCTGTTCGGAACGCTGCTGCTGGTACCGCCGGCTGCCGCCACCTGGCAAACGCCGACCCTCGAACAGCTCGGATGGCTGGTCCTGACAGGTGTGCTCGGAGCCGTCGGCCAGGCGTTTCTCGCCCGCGCCTACGACGCCGGCGAGATCAGCATTGTCGCGCCGCTCGATTTCGTGCGCCTGCCGGTGGCGGCGCTGCTCGGCTACATCGTGTTCAGCGAAATCCCCGACCTGTGGTCGATTGCCGGCACAGTCATCATCATCTGCGCCGCGATATATCTTGCCCGCGCCGGTACCCGGCGGCTGCGGAGCACGTGACGTGGAATTGCATCCGGCCGGCAGCGGCGTTACCGCGATGCCTGTCCAGGCGACCAATCCCGCCTGCGGAGGCCGGGGACCCTCGGGCCGGATCAGCTACCGCCGCCAGGCGTAGCGCGCTCTGACGCCTTTTCGTTCCCGGTGGCCTCCGCCGCCGGCTCGTCCTTTGCATCCTCGCCCTCCGGCATGCCCGAGCGGATCCACAGTCCCCAGGCCTGGCGTTCCGTCACGGTCATCCCGGTCTTGTTGCCGAGCGGCATGGCATTCGACAGGATCGACTGCTTGAACACGCGGGCACTGTGCCGGCGAATGTCGGCGACAGTATCAAGCATGACGCCGCCCGGCGCCTTGTCGAGGTCGGGATCGGCAGGTCTCTCGGCATGACAGCTCACGCAGCGGGCCTGTGAAATCGCAAGAATATCGCCGGCTGACGGGACCTCGCGATCGGCGAGGGACGGATCCTCGGGCCGCCAGCTCAGATAGGCGATCAGCAGGATCATCAGAACCACCGCCGTCGGCCACTGCCAGCGCAGGGTGCGGATAGGGCACCCGCTGTGCATCAGGTTGAAGAAATGCCGTATCGTCGCCCCGACCAGCAGCACCAGCGTCACCACAAGCCAACTGTGCTCGTTGTCGTACAGCATCGGGTAATGCTGGCTGATCATCATCAGAATGACCGGCAGCGTGAGATAGTTGTTGTGCGTCGAACGGTGCTTGCCTTGGATGCCGAGCGCGGGATCGGGCTCCTCGCCGGCAATCAGCGCGTTCACGACCTTCTTCTGGTTGGGAATGATGATGAAGAACACGTTCCCCACCATGATCGAGCCGACCATAGCGCCGACATGAACGAACGCTGCGCGGCCGCTGAACAGATGGGTCAGGAAATAGGCCGAAAAAGCGATCAGGGCGAAGACGGCGGCCGACAGCAGAAGCGGATGGCTGTTGAACGGCGAGCGGCACAGCCCGTCATAGATAAGCCAGCCGCCAGCGAAGAACGCGACGCTGATGGCGACCGCCTCCCACGGCTGGAGGTCGAGCACCTCCTTGTCGATGAGGTAGCTCTCGGCGCCCCAGTAGTAGATCACCGCGAGAAGCGCGAAGCCCGAGAGCCAGGTGAAGTACGCCTCGTACTTGAACCAGTGGAGCTCTTTCGGAAGTTCCTCGGGCGCGACCACGTACTTGCGCATGAGATAGAATCCGCCACCATGCACGTTCCACGATTCGCCGCCGACGCCTGACGGCAAGCCGGCATGCTTCCGCAAGCTGAAGTCGAGGAAGATGAAATAGAACGACGTGCCGATCCACGCGATGCCAGCGATCACGTGAAGCCACCGGAGGCCCAACTCCAGCCAGTCGGCGTAGGCAATTTCCAGCATGTACGGCTCCTAGCTACCGCGATAGCTCGAATAGCCGTAAGGAGAGATCAGGAGCGGCACATGGTAGTTCTGCGCCGGATCCGAAATGCGGAAGCGAACCGGCACAATGTCGAGAAAGGCCGGTGACGAACCGTCGGCCTTCCTGCCGAAATAGTCTCCGACATGGAACTCCAGCTGGTAGATGCCAGCGGCAAGATCGACGCCTTCGAGCAGTGGCTCCTCGCAACGCCCGTCCTCGTTGGTCCGACTTCTCGCAATGCGGAACAGGGTAGAACCATCCAGCCTGTGGAGATCCAGTTCGACGCCCGCTGCCGGCATACCGCCAGCGAGGTCAAGTACATGCGTCGTCAAACGCCCCATACCCGTCTCCCGGGAAGAGAAGGATTGCCGGACAGCGGCGACAGGCTATCCGCCGTCATCTCCCGGCTGCCGGACTGTCCGACCGTGCCGCGGTCGGCCCGGAGGTCGCCACCATCGCCGTCCCGCAACGTCAATCCGCATAATACCGCGCCACGGAAAACTTGGCGAGTTCCGTCAGACGGGCCGGGAAAGGACAGTCCGGCCGCCCCGGGATTGGCGACCGCTGCATGCCTCCCGGCAACATGCGGGGCTTGCGCAACCGTGGAGAACCTGTCTGGAACTGCGCCGCGGAACCGCCCGCACCACCGTCCTCGCGGACATCCGCCTTGAACTTTTGCGGGCGCAGGCGAAAATGCACCTGCTTTCGGCCCGAGGGTCCCGACAGGCGAGTTGAGATTCCGATGGATTCACCCTACCCGCGCGACCTCGCCGGCTACGGCGCCAGCCCGCCGCAGGCAAACTGGCCCGGCGGCGCCCGCCTGGCCCTGCAGTTCGTCATCAACTACGAGGAAGGTGGAGAAAACGCCGTCATCCACGGCGATCCGGCCTCCGAGGCATTTCTCTCCGAGATCATCGGCGCCGACGCACGCGCAGGCGTCCGCCACATGAGCATGGAGTCGATCTACGAATACGGCAGCAGGGCCGGAGTCTGGAGGCTGCTACGGCTGTTCGGCGACCACGAGATCCCGGTCACCTTCTTCGCGATTGCAATGGCGCTCGAGCGCACCCCAGCAGTCGCCGACGCCGCGCTCGCCGCCGGACACGAGATGTGCAGCCATGGCTGGCGCTGGATCGACTATCAGTACGTGCCCCCCGATGTCGAACAGGAACACCTCATGCGGGCCATCGACATCCACACCCGGATCTGCGGTGAACGCCCGCTCGGCTGGTACACCGGACGTACCAGTCCCAACACCCGGCACCTCGTCGCCGATGAGGGCGGATTCCTCTACGACGCCGACGACTACAATGACGATCTCCCCTACTGGACAGAAGCCGCCGGCAAGCCGCACCTCGTGGTCCCATATACCCTGGACGCTAACGACATGCGCTTCGCAACCGCCCAGGGATTCAATTCGGGCGACCAGTTCCTGACCTACCTGAAAGACACGTTCGACACGCTTTACGAAGAGGGCGCGACCACCCCGAAAATGATGTCGGTCGGACTGCACTGCCGGCTAGCCGGGCGCCCGGGACGGTTCGCCGCCCTCAAGCGCTTCGTCGAATACGCACGAGGGCATGATGATGTCTGGTTCTGCCGGCGCATCGACATCGCCCGCCACTGGCGCGAGCGCCATCCTCACGGCGACGGGACGCGGTAGCGTCGTGGCTCCCCCCGAAACCCGGCATGCCGGCAGCCTGTTGCCCGCCGAGCTCCCAAGCACCCTCGACGGCATCTACGAGCACTCGCCATGGGTCGCCGAGCGGATCGATCCGGCAGTGATTTCCGTCGGCGCGGATGTCGTTGCCTCTCTGGCCACGGCCATGCGCAACATCGTCGACAATGCCGGCGAAGACCTGCAGCTCGCGCTGCTGCGCGCCCATCCGGATCTCGCCGGCAGGCTTGCCGTCGGCGAAGCTCTCACCGATGCTTCCGCAGGCGAACAGGCGGGCGCAGGACTGGACCGGTGTTCGCCGGAGGAATTCGAGGAGTTCCGGTCGCTCAACGATCGCTACAAGGAAAAGTTCGGGTTTCCCTTCATCCTCGCGGTGCGCGGCCGCGCCCGCAGCGAGATACTGCGCATCTTCCGCCAACGCGTGGACAATGACCGCCGCGCGGAGTTCACGGAGGCACTTGAACAAGTGCACAGGATCGCGCGGTTGCGCCTCGAGGATAGATTCTGACGGACGGCAAAGAGACGCTCCGGCAGTCCCCGCCCGTACCGGCTGCCCACACCGGCCCTGGCGGTTTTGGCCTGCGAGGGCCCAAATACAGCGACGCAGTGCATCGTGAGCGTCTGTTTCGATGTCGGGCGCTCGCACGCGGTGCCATGCCGATCGGCCAGCACAAACACCCTAATGGCTGGAACGCACGGTTTTTCCCCGGGATTTCCCCGGAAAATCTGCTCGAACAGTGGACGAAACGACGCCTCGGCCAATTGCGGCCTTGCTCGCCGCGGCATCCGCGGACGTCATCGTCCTGTCAGCACGATGGAACTCGCACTTGATGGGTGGGTGGCCCACCGAAAGGTTGGACGAGCCGGTTCCGAGGCGTCCGAGTTCAACGGGAAGAGGGGTCAGGGCGGCGGAGGCCATTTTTTCGCTTCGCCAAATTCCTCGCGCCATCCCGGCTTCCCTTCTCAGGATTGGCGGCGGTTGGGCGATGTGAAGTCGCAGCCTCCTCCCGTCGTAGCCGGCCAGAACCAACCGGCGGCGCCAAGATGAACCTCCGACGTAACTGCTCACCCGCTGGTTCCCGCTTGATGTCGGGGTAGAGCAACGAAATGCAATACTGCATGCCGGAGACCTGACCCGCGATCGCCGGACGTTCTACCAGCGGAGCGCGCCGCGCAGCATTAGGCTGTCTTCGGGAGCCGGCCCTGCCGGTGTGCGCCCTCGAGGCCGAGCACCGTCCAGAAACCGCTTCCGCCGGTGCCTCGCGAGTGCGGGGAACAGCCGACTGTACGCTACGAGCAAGCGACCGACAGCGGGTACCCGGAAAACCCGTCAGAAGGCTGCGTCCCGGCCCTGCACCTTCGCGATCTCCCTGGCATTCGGGTTGACCGACGGCCGAAACGGAATCTCGACCACCCGCCCGCCGGCCGCCTTGCCGGGTTCGGTCTGGTACTGCTCCGGAAGCCATATCCTGACGGCGGTGCCGATTTCCGACATTGCGATCGGCACATACCCCATCGCGATGTTGGTCTCCAGTTCCGGCGAATACCACGGAGAGGTGACGTAACCGACCGGATCGCCTCCGTCGGCTCCGGAAATCAGCCAGAAATCAGAGGCATAGTCTTCGACAGGCTTGCCTTCGAATGCCATGCCGACAAGCGTCAGCTTGAACGGCGGGTTGCCGGCCTCTACCTCGGCGCGCACCTGTTCCAGCCTTGCCCTGCCGATGTAGTCGGCCTCCTTGGTGCGTGGCACCTGATAGCCGAGATTGCACTGGAACGGCAGGGTCTCGGCATCCAGGTCCTGGCCCCAGGACAGGATACCGGCGGCGATCCGGCGATGATGCGCCGGCGCAATGACCATCAGCTCATGTGGCTTTCCCGCCTCGAGAACGGCATACCAGAGCTTTTCGGCATGCAGCGTCGCATCGCGGAGATAAAACTCGTAGCCCTTCTCACCGGAAAAGCCTGTCTGGGAAACAACGACGTCGCAGCCGGCGACGTGGGCCTCCATCAGGCCGTAGGATCGCAGGTTGCGAACCTCCTCGCCGATCAGGTCGGCCATCAGATCGACGGATTTCGGTCCCTGGATCTGCAGCGGGCAGACATCGATCTCGTCGATCTCGACATCGGCCTTGAAACCGGTGTTCACGCCCTGGAGCCAGAACATGATGTCGGAGTCGGACAGGCTGAACCAGAACTCGTTTTCGGACAGGCGCAGAAGCACTGGATCGTTGAGAATCCCGCCCTTCTCGTTGCAGAGAATGACGTACTTGCCGTTCATCGGCTCAATGCGGCCGGCGTCGCGGGTAATGACGTGGTTGACGAAGGCTTCGGCGTCCGGGCCGGCGACGCGGACCTGGCGTTCGACCGCGACGTTCCACATGGTGACATGGTCGACCAGAGCACCGTACTCGACCATCGCGCCGCCGTCTTCCGGTCTGACATAGCCGCGCGGATGGTAGGTTCGGTTATAGACGGTCGCGCGCCAGCAACCGGCCTCGTGCGACAGGTGCCAGTAGGGCGACTTGCGCACCCGTGTCGATATCAGCAGTTCCGTCGGCGTCGGCCCCGACTGGCGCAGGTTGATCGGCACCTTGCGGTCGGACTGGTCGACCGAATTCTCATAATTGACGGCCATCGGACATTCATCCTGTGATGCGTCGACGCTTATGGTGTCGCGCAGTGATTGCATAGGCCTCCGCGGGCGGCGCTCCCCGCCGGATACCGCCTCCGGGCGGGGAACTCCGGCAAACCTGCCCGCGGCATCGTCCCGATCGGAACGGACCCACAGGGCAACCGCGAATCTGTGGAGGTGGTCCTTATGCCCCAGGCGGCGGCAAGTCAATACCGCATTCCGGTCTTTTTTTGCACGGTGTCACATGTCGTCCGCCAGGCGTTCTGGACCGCTCCGAACGGACGGTCCGGCATACCTGCCTGGACAGGGGAATGCGACGAGGACCCGGCGCTGGGCGGCATCGTCCGGGCGCTATCGCAGTCGGGCGACGATTGTGCGACAGTAGATCGGGCGAGCCAGCAAGGCGCGGAGGGCACGTTGAAAACGCATGCGCGGGTAGTCGTGATCGGCGGCGGCGTGGTCGGCGTCTCGACGCTTTACCACCTTGCCAGAAAGGGGTGGTCCGATGTCGTTCTCTGCGAACGCACCGAACTGACAGCCGGGTCGACATGGCATGCGGCGGGACTGCTGCCGCTGTTCAACATGAGCTACGGCGTCGGACAGCTGCACAAGTATTCCGTCGACCTCTACAAGGCCTTGCCGGCCGAGACCGGTCAGGATGTGAGCTTCCATGTCACCGGCAACCTGCGACTCGCGACCAACCGCGAACGCATGGACGAGTACCGCAAGTACTGCGGAACCGCCAACACCATCGGCGTGCCGTTCGAGATCGTCACGCCTGCCGAGATCGCGGAGCTGTGGCCGCTCTGCAATGTCGAGGGGCTCGTCGGTGCGCTCTATCATCCCCATGACGGCCACATCGCGCCAGCGGACATCACCCAGGCAATGGCGACGGGCGCCCGCAACAGAAGCGCGGAGATCTACCGTAACACTTCCGTCACCGCGCTGGAGCAGACGCCCGGCAGCGAATGGCTGGTCCGGACGACGGGTGGTGACATAACCTGTGAACACATCGTCTGCGCAACCGGCAACTACAGCTGGCATACCAGCCAGATGCTCGGAATCTACATCCCGACCATCCCGGTCGAGCACCAGTACATCGTCACCGACGAGGTGCCCGAACTCGTCGAGCGGCACCGGCAGGGTCTCCCGGAAATGGCGGTGCTACGCGAATCGGACGCGTCCTACTACCTGCGCGAGGAGCGCCAAGGCTACATTCTCGGACCGTACGAGAAGGGCGCGCCGGCGCGCTTCAAGGACGGCGTCCCTGACAGCTTCGAACGCGACCTGTTTCCCGGCGACCTCGACCGGCTGATGCCGCATGTCGAGGCGGCCATCAACCGCGTGCCAAGCTTCGAGCATGCCGGCATCAAGGACATCGTCAACGGCCCGATCGCCTACACCCCGGATGGCAATCCTCTGGTCGGACCGGCCTGGAACCTGCGGAACGTCTGGCTGAACGAGGGCCACAGCTTCGGCATCACCGCCGCTGGCGGCGCCGGCTGGCAGCTGGCCGAATGGATCGTCGAAGGTCAGCCGTCGATCGACATGATGGATGTCGACCCCCGCCGCTTCGGCGCCTATGCCAACAAGCCTTACGTCAAGGCCAAGAACGAGGAAGCCTACGAGCACGTCTTCATCATTCACTATCCGGACGAGGAGCGGCCTGCCGCGCGTCCGGCCAAGACCAGCCCGATCCACGATCTCCTCGACGGCATGGGCGCGGTCTGGGGCCAGCGCTATGGCTGGGAGCGGCCCAACTGGTTCGCGGCCGAGGGCGTCGAGCGCAAGGATGTCTGGAGCTTCCGGCGCACCAACTATTTCCCCCATGTGGGGCGCGAGCACCGCAACGTCCGCGACAATGTCGGCATCATCGACATCACGGGCTTCTCCAAGTTCCTGGTCTCCGGACCCGGCGCCGAAGCCTGGCTGGATCGGCTCGTCTGCCGCCGGCTGCCCAGAGCGACGGGCCGCGTCAACCTGTCGCACGCCCTGACCCCGACGGGCGGCGTGCGCTCCGAATTCACGATCATGCGCGACGGCCCACATTGCTTCTACCTCGTAAGCTCGGGCGCCGCCGAGCGGTTTGACGGCGACTATCTCGCGAAGAATTTGCCGCCCGACGGCAGCGTCCGCCTCGACAACCTGACGACGTCGCATGCCACGCTCGTGATCGCCGGTCCGAACGCACGCGCGGTAATGTCGAAGATTACAGAGACCGATCTCGACAATGAATCGTTCAAGTGGCTGACCGGGCAGCACACCCATGTCGGACTGGCGCCGGCACGGCTGATGCGGCTCAATTTCGTCGGCGAGCTCGGCTGGGAAATTCACCACCCCGTCGAATACCAGCGGCACATTTTCCTCGAACTCATGCGCGCCGGCGCCGAATTCGATATCGGCCAGTGCGGGATGCGGGCCATGGATTCGTTGAGGATCGAGAAGTCCTATCGCATGTGGGCCCAGGATCTGACCCGCGAATACACCATCCTGGAAGCAGGCCTCGGACGGTTCGCCGCCATCGACAAGGGGGAGTTTGTCGGCCGCGAAGCACTCGTACGCCAACAGGCGGAAGGCGTGCCGCGGAAATTCGTCACCATGGAGGTTGAGGGCATCGAGGACGCCGACCCCAACGGCAACGAGCCATTGTGGCGGGATGGCGCCATGATCGGACGCGCCACCGCCGGCGCCTACGGCCATCACGTGGAGAAGTCGCTGGCGATCGGCTATGTCGATGCCGGGCACGGAGAGGTCGGCACGCTGCTCGAAATCGAGATCCTGGGGAAGCGTCATCCGGCGCGCGTGATCCCCGAATCCCCGCACGATCCCGGCAACGAGCGACTCCGCGCCTGACGTCCCCCGCGCCTCCGGCCGACGCCGGATCTGGCGTCAGGCCTGCGGCCCGTATTCGAGCGCCGCGTCCTCAAGCCAGCGCCGCGCGTAGTCGGCGAAGCTCTGCGCAATCGTGATCTCGTAACCCGGCTCGTCGGCCGGACGACGCAGCAGGACAGGCACCTTCGCAAGCAGGCTGCGGGCACAGCGACCGGCGCCCAGCCGGTCGAGGTCCAGGGTCATGCCCTTGGCCAGCACATCCTGCGCGTGCTGGCCGGTGAGGAAGAAGGTAACGCTGCCGTCGCCAACGACGGTGACCGCGGCATGCAACCTGGCAAGCGCCTCTTCGAGCCGCTTTGCGACCTCGTTCCCGCGGTCTGTCTCGACCAGCCACTCGTCGGGTCCAAGCCAGAGGATCCGCGCGTCGTCCCCCTGATGCACGGCGCCCGGCACGACGGGCGGCTCGACGCCGATGACGGCCGCAACCCCGCCCGCGAAGGCCGGGTCATCCGGGTTGCCGCGCAGATTGATGCGCCCCCGCGGCGGGCATTCCGTCAGCGCCACCGGCGGGACCGAGGCTTCGGCGGATTTATCCATGGAGGCGCTCTCCGCCGGGATCGTAGAAACGCGGATCACAGATTGCCGCCCGCGCAACGCCATCATCGAGCGGTACATGGACGGTTGGCGACTCGCGGTCGCGACCGCCGTTCACCAGCGCCAGCGCGATCGAGCGTCCGAGGGTTGCGCTCCAGTAGCTCGACGTGACATGGCCGATCATGGTTTCGGGAAAACCGGACGGCGGCGCCGGCAGGATTTGTGCGCCTTCGGGCAGGACCTGTTCCGGATCCTCCGTCTTGAGGCCGACCAGACGTTTGCGCATCGGATCGATCATCCCGCTTCGCGAGAGCGAACGGCGGCCGATAAAGTCCTTCTTCCTGCTCAGGATCCAGCTCATCTCGAGATCATGCGGCGTGACCGTGCCGTCGGTTTCCTGGCCGACTGCAATGAAGCCCTTCTCCGCCCGCAGCACATGCATGGCGTCGGTTCCGAAAGGGGTGATGCCGCGCCCCTGCTCCATCAGCGCCGTCCACAGGGTCATGCCGTGGCCTGACGGGACCACGATCTCGTAGGACAGCTCGCCGGTGTAGCTGACCCGGAACAGCTGCGCCGGAAGCCCCGCTACGTGGCCCCGGCGCCAGCTCATGAACGGAAAAGCTCCCGGTGCGAGATCGACGTCACCAGTGAGCCCGGCGAGTACCTCGCGGGCCATCGGACCCGCGAGAGCGGCAGTGCAGAACTGCTCCGTCTGCGACGTCAGATAGACCCTGAGTTCGGGCCATTCGGTCTGCAGCCACTCCTCCAGCCATGCAAGGACACGGGCCGCATTGCCGGAGGTCGTGGTCATCAGGTATCGGTTCTCGCCGAGA
Source organism: Alphaproteobacteria bacterium (assembly GCA_964291215.2). GTDB lineage: Bacteria > Pseudomonadota > Alphaproteobacteria > MPNO01 > UBA830 > JAJEBT01. The sequence continues at coordinate 1,384,512 of OZ219790.1, forward strand.
CGCGCGGTCACCCCGTCATCGAACACCATGCCGTCTTCGCCCAGCATCAACCCGTAACGGCAACGGTCCACCTCGAGCCGGTCCCATGCGTTGGTGCAGATGCGATTGAGGAATTCAGCCGCATCCGGTCCCTGGATCGAGATCTTTCCGAGCGTCGACGCATCCATGACGCCGACGGCATGGCGCACGGCAAGACACTCCCGCGAGACGGCGTCGTGCCTGTTCTCGCCGGGCTTCGGATAGTAGAAGGGCCTCTTCCACTGACCGACATCCTCGAAGACGGCGCCGTTCTCCTCGTGCCAGGACTGCATCGGCGTGCGACGGACCGGATCCGCAAGGTCCCCGACATCGCGGCCCGCCATGGCGCCGAAGGTGACGGGCGTGTAAGGCGGCCGGAAAGTCGTCGTGCCGATATCCGCAACCGGCACGCCCCGCGCGCCAGCGAGGATGGCGAGCCCGGCCAGATTCGCTGTCTTGCCCTGATCAGTTCCCATGCCAAGGGTCGTGTACCGCTTGAGATGCTCGACTGATTCATATCCCTCGCGCGCAGCGAGCTCGACATCGGCGGCGGTGACATCATTCTGGAAGTCGACAAAACGCCGCGCTTCACCGCCTGCCGTCCGGGCCGGAACCAGCAACAGCGCAACCGGCGGCGCCTCGGCTGCAACGGCGGCCTCCGCGATGTCGCTGTCGTTCGAGGCCGCGCCTGCGGCGGCGCGGCCCTCGCGGATGCAGGAGATGGTATCGGTGGCACCGTTGACCGCGCCCGCCGAGCGCAGGCGCTGCAGTGAGCCCACGGGCACGAAACCACGCAACGCCTCGTCGTAGCGCAGCTTTCCCCCGGACTGGGAATGGAGATGCACGGCCGGATTCCAGCCGCCGGACATGGCAATCAGATCGCAATCAAGGCTGCGCCCCGGCCCCGCGATGGCGCCATCGGCGCCAAGCGGGGCGACATGGGCCGAACGCACGCGTCGGCGCCCGGCGGTATCGACCACGGCCTGGCCTTGCAGGACCTCGACCCCGGCCGCGCGAGCCGCCGCCGCAGGCGCCGCTTCATCCTGCCTGAGATCGACGACCGCGGCGATCTCGATGCCGCGCCGCGCGAGATCGAGGGCCGTGCCGTAGGCGCTGTCGTCGTTGGTGACGACCAGCGCACGCCGGCCCGGGCGCACCGCAAAGCGGTTCGCGTAGGCGCGCGCCGCGCCGGCCAGCATGATTCCGGGCCGGTCGTTGTTCGCGAAGATCAGCGGCCGCTCGATCGCACCCGTAGCCAGGATCACGGCGTCCGCGCGGATCCGCCACAGGCGCTGACGCGGAAGATGCTCCGGCGCCAGCGGGCCGAGGTGGTCGGTGACCTGTTCCAGCGCGGTCAGGAAATTATGATCGAAATACCCGGTCACGGTCGTCCGCGCCAAGATCCGGACATTGTTCATGGCTTCGAGGGCGACGGCCGTTTCCGCAGCCCACCGGGCGCCGAACCCGTCCTCCGGTTCGGCCATGTTCAGGAGCGAACCGCCCGGGAGACTCCCGTCGTCGGCAAGCAGGACCCGGCCTCCGCCGTGCGCGGCGGCCTCCGCCGCAGCAAGCCCGGCCGGACCGGCGCCGACGACCAGGACATCGCAATGCGCATTCATGCGCTCGTAGCGATCCGGATCCGGACCGTCGGGTGCACGACCGAGACCCGCCATGCGCCGGATCATCCGCTCGTAGAAATGCCAGCCGCGCCGCGGCCACATGAAGGTCTTGTAGTAGAATCCGGCGGGAATGAGCCGATGCGCCAGGTCATTGACTGCCGCGGCGTCGAAACCGGGTCCGGGCCAGCAATTGACGCTCGCCGCGGCCAGTCCCTCATAAAGCTCGATCCGGGTGGCCCGAAGATTGGGGATGCTGCGCGGGCCCGACTCCAGTTGCACCAGCGCGTTCGGCTCCTCGGCACCCGCGGACAGGATGCCGCGGGGACGGTGGTACTTGAAGCTCCGCCCGACCAGGTGCACGCCGTTGGCGAGGAGTGCCGAGGCCAGCGTGTCGCCGCCAAGACCGGTGTAGCTGCGCCCGTTGAAGGAGAAGCCGACCGACCGCGACCGGTCGACCGCGCCTCCGTCGGGCAAACGGTGCGGCTGACCGGTCACGGGGCGTCTCCGCCGCCATCGTCCGGCGGCACCTCGCCCATCAGGTAGACCGAAATGATCTCGTGGGTCACCGTGTGGCGCTCGACATTGAACCAGCGCCCGCAGCCGTGGCTATGGCACCACCGTTCGCGGTGCCGGCCTCTGGGATTGGCGCGCATGAACAGGTAGTCGGCCCACTGCGCGTCGTCGAGAGCATCCGGGTCGGCCGGCCGCCGGATGTGGGCTTCGCCGCCACACGTGAACTCGCTCTCGTCGCGCTCGCCGCACCAGGGGCAGGAAATCAGGAGCATCCCGTCCTCAATGAGAAACCGCGGCCGCGCCGTGCTCGTCGATCAGCCGACCGCTGTCGAACCGCTTCAGGGCGAAAGCAGCATTCAGATCGTGGGGCCGGTCCCGGGCGATGGTGTGGGCGAACACCCAGCCCGACCCCGGAGTCGCCTTGAACCCGCCGGTGCCCCAGCCGCAATTGATGTAGAGGCCCTCGACCGGGGTCTTGCCGACGATGGGACTGGCGTCCGGGCAGATGTCGACGATGCCGCCCCACTGGCGCAGCATGCGCAGCCGCGAAAAGACCGGAAACAGTTCGACCAGCGCTCCCATCTGGGCCTCGACGATCTGGAAGCTGCCGCGCTGGGAATAGGAGTTGTAGCCGTCGATCCCGGCGCCGATGACCAGTTCGCCCTTGTCCGACTGGCTGACATAGACATGCACCGCGTTCGACATCACGACGCTGTGCAGGATAGGCTTGACCGGCTCGGACACCAGCGCCTGCAGCGCATGGCTTTCTATCGGCAACCGGAGCCCGGCCATCGCGGCAAGCACGCTCGAGTGCCCGGCCGCCACCAGGCCGATCTTTCGGGCAGCGATGTATCCGCGGGTCGTGTCGAGGCCGCGCACGCGGCCGCCGGCGACGGTGATTCCGACCACCTCGCAGTTCTGGATGATGTCGACGCCGCGGGCATCTGCCGCCCGCGCGAATCCCCATGCGACGGCGTCGTGCCGGGCGACCCCGCCGCGTTTCTGAATGGAGGCGCCGAGAATCGGGTAGCGGACATCCTGCGCGGTGTTGATGATCGGTACCGCGGCCTTGACGCCGTCTGGATCGAGCATTTCGGAATCGATGCCGTTCAGCCGGATCGCCCGGACGCGGCGGGACATCTCTCTCAGGTCATGCTCGTTGTGCGCCAGGTTGAGTACGCCCCGCTGGCTGAGCATGATGTTGAAGTTCAACTCCCGGCTGAGGCCCTCGTACAGCCTCAGCGATTTCTCGTAGAGATGCGCGCTCTCGTCCCACAGGTAGTTCGACCTGATGATGGTGGTGTTGCGTCCCGTATTGCCGCCGCCAAGCCATCCCTTCTCCAGCACGGCGACGTTGTCGAGACCGTGCTCCCTGGCAAGGTAGTAGGCTGTCGCCAGACCGTGGCCGCCGCCACCCACGATGACCACATCGTAGGACGGGCGGGGATTCGGGCTGCGCCACGCCCGCGGCCAGTTCCGATGATAGGCAAGGGCGTTACGGGCAAGGCTGAAGATCGAATAGCGGGCCATGAGTCCTTCGGATAATCCACCCCTCCCCCTGATGTTCCCCGGAAGCGCACCCGGCCGGAATCCCCCGCTGCCCGGGAACAGCTGCATGTGCGGCGCACCGGACAATAGAGATACAATCCGGCTTGAGCGGATACAATCCTGCCTTCTTCACGCAGGACTATCCAACGCATCCTTGATGCAGAGAGCGAGGCTGGGCCGGCCTGCATCGGTCGGGAGTTTTCCGTTGCGTGACAGACGGTTGGGCCCGGTCTCTGGCCGCGGTTCCGCGCGCAGGGCGCGTTGTCCGTTCAAGAGCGTCGTTCCGTTCCCCCGGGACGGACGGCGCCCGAGGGAACAGATAACGGAGACACGCGCATCCATGCCCCCATCAACGAGCGGACGGTCCACCGCACCTTCAGGGAGAAGAAACCCGGACGATACGGCCTGACCGTCATCGACAGGGACCTGCCCGCCTTCGGCTTCACCGTCGCCAGGAACGGGACCAAGACCTTCTTCGTCCGGGCCTCACGCTCCGAAGACCGTCCTCGGCACCGCCGAGGACATGACCGCCGCCGAGGCGAGGGAGAAGGCCCTTGCCGCCATCGCGGAAGCCAGGGCCGACCGCGAGACCGGGCCGCTGTTCGCCGACTTCGTGGCCGACTTCATGCGCCGCCAGGGGCAGCGCTGGAAGCCGTCCACGAGGGCGGGCAACGCCCACCTGATCGACCGCTACCTCGTACCCTTCTTCGGCGCGATGCCCGCCGCCTGGAAAATCGCCCCGCGCGACACCTTCATCGGATGGACACCCGAGCAGCGTCAGAAGAACCTGCCGCGTAACTGCTCACCCCCTGGTTCCGGCATGATGTCGGGGTAGAGCAACGAACGGGTTTTCGTGGAAATTTGACACCCGATTCGTTTAGTGGTGGTCATCGAGAACGACGGGGACCGCCAGTGGGCTACTTTGGATCGAAGGCGACGAGCGGGCTGTGCCAGCTGCTTCCGGGGCTCCGCATGATCTGTATGTGGAAACGCATCTCGGAGGCGGCGCGCTGATGAAGCGCAAGGCGGAGTACCGGAAGATGCCGCCGGGCGAGCGCCAGGCGATGCTCGCAACGATCATGACCGTCGAGGCCGGGTGATGGCGATGGTCAACGCGGCGTCGCTGCGCGAGGAGTTCGAAGCGACCCGGATCGCAGCGCTGCGTGCGGCCGGCAAGGTGTCGGAAGAGGCCGTGATCCGGGTCCTCCTGCTCGACATCCTCATCGTCGTCCTTCTGGAGAAGACCACGCACGAGCCGGAACTCCGGCCTGCCGCCGTCACAGACGGACAAGAGCGCGAGGCGTGCCGGGAGCAACGGCAAGGGCCCGAAGCCGAACCGGCAGATGGGCGACAACCTGCGCAAGACCATCGTCGAGGAAACGGTCGCGGCCTGCGACGCCTGCGGCGCTGACATCGACGGCCCCGTCGATCGGGAGCGCCGCGTCCTCTACGACATCGTGTTCGAGGTCGTCGAGCGCCGCGTCGAGATCAAGGAATGCCCGAAGTGCAAGGCCCGGGGCCGGTTCCCCGACAACATCCCGTGCAGTACGGCATCGGCATCCAGGCCCTCGTCATCAACCTGCTGGTCGCCCAGATGCTGTCCCTGCGCCGTCGCGCTCGTGCAGGCGATCTCCGGCATCAAGCTCTCCGAGGCCTCGGCTATGCTTTCACGATGCGTCATGGGAGGAGGCCGCCGTGGCGCACCTCCTGCAACGCCCGATGTCGACGATTTCGGATCAACAGTAAGTGGCTCCATGTCGTGGGACCCTGACGTGCAAGTTCCCGCACCGCAAGCGCGGCCGGGAGGCAAGAGATCGGCATCATCCCGTGTTACAAGGGCGTCCTGGGCCTCGTACATGGGCCAGTGTAGCCACCAGCGGCAGCCACCTGCTGCGCGAACTGACCTTTGTCGCCGAGGCTGCCGCTGGGCGCGACTGATGAAGAGCCTGCTCCCTGCCACAAGGTCAACAAGAGCGCATCCAAAACCCTGAACGACGCCGGGCGCTACCGCACCATCAGGGCGCCAGGGAACTGCCCGACATCCCGCCGCCGCCGAAAGGAAAACGTGGACGCAAACGCGCACAACCTGCGTCTCGTGAAACACGAAAACCTGCGCTTCATAGACGACCATCGCGGTAGGGAACCGGGTTACCCCCCGCACAGAACCGGACGTGCGCTGTTCGCTCCTCCCCTGACGACAAGGCGCTGGTTTGGCCACGGGCTCAGTGGGCAGCGGTGAGGGTGTCTATGTCCCCGGTGAAGTCCTTTTGGGAGCGTCGCCGAAGGGCACGCAGCTGTTTGCATTGGTGTATGAACTTCTGCAGGCTGCTTCCTGGAACGGCGTAGTAGCAGCCGTTGATAACTCACCACTTGGCCGTTTCGTGCCGGTTATCGTGCCACCGCCTGCGCAAGGCCTCCTTGATCCGCCGCAGGGTGCCCGTTTGCGACCGACCCTGAACCTGCCTTTCCTCGTCTGTTCGCAGAAGTGCGTCATGCCGAGAAAATCGAACGTCTTGTCCACGCTTCCGGCGGTTCGCTCTGGCAAACCGACCGAACTCGATGATTTTCCGGGTGCAGTTCAAGTGGGCTAGTCTCTCCCCAAGGTCTCAGCGCCGCCCAGATGCTGAAAGCCGCACACGAAGTCGTCCGCATAATGATCGTGTCCCGCTTGCGCCAGTGGTTCTGGAACCAGTCGCACGTAGTGCAGGTTCGCAAGGCGCCGCCCCTTGCGGTGTTCCCTTGCCAGTCGGTCCCTTCCATGACGCCGGCGTCACTTGATGATCAGACCCCCCCGGAGCATCGCAACCAGATGGTCGCGGTTGTCGAAGAACCCACGGGCGTCAACGATCCAGTTGACCTTCCGCCGTTCCACCGTGACGGCGCATGATGCGCCCCGGCCGGAACCGAGGAACTCCGTTTCGCGGCACCAGAATCACACCGCCCGCTGAAGAATCTTGTCCGAGGCAAGCGGTCGTTGCCCTCCATCCTCCTTGGGTATGTAAACCCCGGAGGCGCCCGGTACGCACCCCTGTGCACACGGGCGTGCAGCAGTTCCACACCCTCCGCATACGCTTGCCACACAACGCCCCGCCGCCGCGTCCTTCCTCAAGGAATGGAACGCATCGTGCAGAGCGTCGACCGTCACGTGGTGGAGTAAAGACGCTCTTCCGGGTTCCTCTTCGCTACCTGCGTTCAGCCGCCTGTGACCCCCGCTTCTGCGCGCGGCGCGGGCCAACCGCATTGGCCTTCCCTCCAGCAACTCCGCAGGCTCCGACGAACCCTTGTTCGCCGCCTTCAACGGTACTATGGCCGAATCTGACTTCTCGTTCATCATCGGTTTACGGATTAGTTCCTTTCCTCTGCGGCCCCTCCACGACAGAGGGGCAAGACCTCCCAGGTCCCTGCTTCGGCCATGGTTCTCGGACCCCGCGGAGCCCCCGTTCGCCTCACCAACGCGGCTCGTTGCCTTCGGCCACGACCTCGGCACTCCGGTTTCAAAGCATCTCGTGGCTCAATAGCCTGGCCTGCCGCTCCCCAACGCTTCGCCTGGCGCCTCACGACGCCCGACGCATGGTTCACGGAGAAAGTGGTGGTTAGCCTCTCTTCCTGCCGGGACTTGCACCCGGCCACATTCCACCAGTTTGCCTGGCGCACCCGATGTCAGCTTCACCAACAATGCCGGAGAACAGGTATCTACTCACCCCTTGTTGGGTTCTGATTCATAGTGCTCGTTGATGATGTCTGCGGCTTTTCCGTCGAGGGCGATCTGGGTGGCGACGAGTGGGTTGTAGCCGAGTGCGGCCATGGAGGTGAGGTAGCTTGAGCTCCGGCACCATGCTTTTGCGTGGAGCGGAAGCATCCGGACACCTTGAGCTTGACCTTTGCCATCCTGATCTTCTGTTCTCCGGCATTGTTGGTGAAGCTGACGTTGGGGTCGTCTGTGAAGCGCAGGACTGACTTTTCGTGTTTCACAAGACGTTCGTGCAGGTTGTGCGCGTCGGACTTGCGTCCACGTTTTCCTTTCGTCGGGATGTCGGGCAGTTCCCTGGCGCCCTGATGGTGCGGTAGCGCTTGCGCACGGCCCGGCGTCGTTCAGGGTCTTGGATGCGCTCTTGTTGACCTTGTGGCAGACCTCGCGGAGCAGGCTCTTCATCAGCCGCGCCCAGCGGTAGCCTCGACGACAAAGGTCAGTTCGCGCAGCAGGTGGCTACCGCACAGCTGGTGGCTACACTGGCCCATGTACGAGGCCCAGCAGTCAGGACGCCCTTGTAGCACGGGATGATGCCGATCTCTTGCCTCCCGGCCGCGCTTGCGGTGCGGGAACTTGCACGTCAGGGTCCCACGACATGAAGCCACTTACTGTTGATCCGAAATCCGGTCTCGTCGACATCGGGCGTTGCAGGAGGTGCGCCACGGCGGCCTCCTCCCATGACACGAGCGCATCGTGAAAGCATAGCTGAGGCCTCGGAGAGCTTGATGCCGGAGATCGCCTGCACGAACGCGACGGCACGGCGCAGGGACAGCATTTGGGCAACCAGCAGGTTGATGACGAGGGCCTGAATGCCGATGCCGTACTGCACGGGATGTTGTCGGGGAACCGGCCCTTGGTCCGGGCCTTGCACTTCGGGCATTCCTTGATCTCGGCGCGGCGCTCGACGACCTCGAACACGATGTCGTAGAGGACGCGGCGCTCCCGATCGACGGGGTCGACGCCGTCGATGTCGGCGCCGCAGGCGTCGCAGGCCGCGACCGTTTCCTCGACGATGGTCTTGCGCAGGTTGTCGCCCATCTGCCGGTTCGGCTTCGGGCCCTTGCCGTTGCTTCCGGCACGCTCTCGTCCTTGTCCGTCTGTGACGGCGGCAGACCGGAGTTCCGGCTCGTTTTGCGCGTGGTCTTCTCCAGAAGGACGACGATGATGATGTCGAGCAGGATGACGAGGACGCGGATGACGGCCTCTTCCGCCACCTTGCCGGCCGCACGCAGCGCCGCGATCCGGGTCTTGGCCGCTTCGAACTCCTCGCGCGCCGCGTTGACCGTCGCCATCACCCGGCCTTGCGCTTCATCAGCGCGCCGCCTCCGAGATGCGTTTCCACATACAGATCATGCGGAGGCTGGAGCCCCGGAAGCAGCTGGCACAGCCCGCTCGTCGCCTTCGATCCAAAGTAGCCCACTGGCGGTCCCCGTCGTTCTCGATGACCACCACTAAGCGAATCGGCATGCAGTGTCAAATCTCCACGAAAACCCGTTCGCTGCTCTGCCCCGACATCAAGCGGGAATCAGGGGGTGAGCAGTTACGAGAACAGAAAATCAGGATGGCAAAGGTCAAGGTGTCCGGATGCTTCCGCTCCACGCAAAAGCATGGTGCCAAGCTACCTCACCTCCATGGCCGCACTCGGCTACAATCATCACGTCGCAACCCAGATCGCCCTCGACGGAAAAGCCGCAGACATCATCAACGAGCACTACGGCCAATCAGAACCCAACTAGGGGTGAGTAGATACCCTGCCGCTGGTGGTCGATAACCCGGGATTCCTCATCATGCCCTGGCTTTCCGTCGCGAACCCTGGGTCCCGCATCCTCGCCATCATGCGACGCCGACTGCCCGATGACTGGACCAGACGTTACAACATCACCCCGGTCCTCATCGAGACCTTCGTCCAGACACCGCGCTACACCGAAGCCGTCTACAAGGCCTCAGGATGGATCCGTGTCGGAACCAAGAAAGGACGAGGCCGCTACGCACAAGAAATTCGACAAGCCAAAAAAAGACATCTGGCTGAGGCCTCTGCGCAAGTACTGGAAATGCATCCTCAACCGGTGAAAATCGCCCGCAATCACCTCGTGACCGAACGCTTACGTGCAGCGGGTGCGTAAGCGTTCGTTCGTGCGGTGATGACGATCTGCGCTGAGGTTTGTTTTGGTGATTCGGAGAAGGGGGCTGGTAAATTTTTTTTGACGGTGCCATCAGGTCGTGCATGGTCATGTGCATCGAGGATTTCGTGTCATCATCGGGGGCGGACGCCGCTGGCGATGTGCCGCAGTCGTCATATCGTGATTCGGCCACCTGGAAGTCCCTGTACGATCGCGAGCGTATTCGAGCCAAGGCTGCGGAAGCCCGCACGGCGGTTGCGGATGCCCGCACGAAGGCTGCGGAGGGTCGCTGTGAGGAGCTGCGCTTGCAGGAGGTGGAGGGGCGCAGCCGCGCGAATTCCCTGAAGGCGATTTTCGAGAGCAATCGCGAGAAGCTGGCAGCTGCCCGTGCGGAGGTCAGGGAAGTTCGGCGGACGGCGAAGCAGTTTCTTGCGCTGAAGCAGGAGGTTGCACGTCCGGGCAGGCTTCTTGCCGAGGCCGGCGCGCGGAAGCGGTCGACGGTGGTGTCGCTGCGCATGGAGAATGCCGGCCTGAAGACCGCGATGAGGGTTCTGAAGGGTCGGGGCGCTCGAGGCGGAGAACGACAAGCTTCACAGGTCGTCGATGTACGGGCGCAAGAGCGAGAAGAGGCAGCGGGCGCCATCGAAGTGCGGCCAGCAGTGCGGCACTCTTGGCCGCGGCCGGCGCTCGAGGAGGTGGAGGAGCGGCTGGAAGTGGCGGAGGACGCGCGCTCGTGCTGCGGCACGCTGCCAACGGTTTGCACCAGGATCATCGAGATCAGGGCGCACAAGCGGCGGATTGTCCGCCCGCGCCGGGGCTGTGACTGCCCCGGTTCACCGAGCGAGGTGGCGGCGCGGCTGTTTCCCGGCACCGCATTCGGGTGTGGACGCATGTGCTGCACGAGCGCGTGCATGCGGCCCTTGCGCCGCGCCGCCCGACCAGGGGCTTTCGCCGGGAACGCCGGCCAGCTCCACGAGCCGGATGCTGCCCCTGTTCGAGCCGCTTCGGGACGCGATCCTCGCGCACCGGAACGAGGCGAGTCTGCGCCATGCCGATGCATCCGGGCCCTGAGGGAGGTCCGGAAGTCGCGCCGCGCCTGCTCTGGACGTCGGTCAGCCGTGACGCGGTCCTCTTCCACCCCTCGCGCAGCACCGAGGTCGCGGCGAAGCTGTTCGCGGACGCCGTCGGCCCCATGTATCCGGTCTGCGACCGCTACGGCGCCTGCAAGAAGCTGGCGCGCCTGTGGCCCTTCATCATCCTGTGCTGTTGCCGGGCGCATTGTCGGCGCGACTTTCCGGACTGCGCCGGCCGCAGCTGGAGGGGTGGGCGGACGAATGGATCGATCGCGGAGATCTGCCGCCTGAACACGGCTCGACTGCCTTGCTTCCGGCGGCCGGTCGGCGGCGGCGTTCGAGGCCGCGCAGGCGGCGCCGGAGACTGCGGTCGCCGCGCTGTTTGCGGCAGCGCCAGCTGGAGAGGCTTCCGAAAGCGGCGCCGGAAGGCAGGCCGCTGCGCTCAACCATCGCGCAGGCGTGTTCGTCGACCATGGACAACAATTTCGGGGAAAGGGCTGTCAGGGGCCCGGCCAACGGGCGGAAGCCCGGCTTCGGTTCCGACAGCATGGACGGCGTGCGGCTGTCATGTACACGGTCCTGTTCACGGTCGCGAGGAGCGGCCTCGACGTTCTGCGCTGGCTTGATGCCTGCGCGGAGAACGGCGGCCCGGCGATCTGTCGCCCTGGTTGCCGTGGCCCGGAGAGGCGGCGGAGATTCGCGGCGCCGCCGTGAGCGGCGAGGTCGAGTGCCGCTGCCACGGGCGCGACTTCATGATCGCGCAGATGCGGCTGCTGCGCGAACTGACGATCACGGAGTGGACCCCATCGCCCGCGCCTTCTGCCGCCGCCGGCCCCGAAGCTGATCACGTCGGACACCGAGCCGCCGCCCCGAAGACCCTCAACGAGCTCCGCCCGCTGACACTACCTCGAATACACGCGCCTGGTCGACCCGCAGATGCGCTACGCGGTCCATGACCGGAACGGCGAGCCGCTGCTCGGCTTCTCGACCGCCGCATGGAGCGCGCACTGCAACACCACGCCCGTGCTTTGCGAGATCTTGGTCGAGGTCCCGCACCGCGGCGTCTGCCGGCCGCGTCGGAACAACCAGGGGCGCGGCCGCTACGACCGACATGACAGGGTCGACAAGTCGAAGAAGGACATCTGGCCCGCTCCGCAAGGACTGGAAGCGGACCCTCAATCGCTGAACCCTGCAACCGGCACAGGATGGTGCTCAGCTCCTCCTCCGCAGCGCCGGGACAAAACCGCAACCAATGCGGAAAACACGGCATGGCGCCAGTGCCTGCCAACCTCACCGCGCATCCCGGTGCACGAAACCGCTCCGGATGACGCTGGAACTCCCTGACAAAGGCCCGTCAAACGGACGAAAACAACAACACCTCACCCCACGAACGAACGCTTACCTTCGGTCAAACCATGCGTGGCTTGTCGGGGTCCTCACCCGCCGTCAAGAATGTCCTTCAGCGTCTCGCAGGATGAGGCCGGCTCCACGCTGCGCGCGAACTCCGGGGGGATGAAGAGGGGGTTGCCGGGAGACCAGAGTTCCACGCTCCCGGCATTGTCCTCGAAATACTCCGTGCCCGTCGTCACCCGCAACTCTTCGGTCATGCCCGGCGCCAGCAACCCGTATTCGCGCCGCCCCATCGGCCGGACCTCAACGCCCGGCGCCATGAGGCCGGGCGCTGCGACGATCCGGTCCAGATCCTCCATCGTCACGATCGGGGGCAGACACGTCAACATGGCGATATCGTCCTGCGTCGCGGCGTCGATATCGAACCCTGCGCCCCGGGCGTCGTCCGCCTCGCGTTCGATCGCGGCGACGAGGCCGGCGCGTCCGCGCTCGTCCCGGCCCGAGAGCACGCCTTGCGATATCGCGCCGGGCAGCCGCGCCAGAATCGGCTGCAGGCGCCCGACCACAGTCTCGAACAGGCCGATGCGCTCGCGGAGCGCGCGGTAGATGTCGGTCTCGACCGTCCCCTTGCAGTGCAGGTTGACGATCCGGACGATCGCGTGCGCCTGGCCCAGCCGGTCGATGCGCCCGATGCGTTGTTCGACCCGCATGGGGTTCCACGGCATGTCGTAATTGACCGCTGCGCCGCAGAACTGGAAGTTCAGGCCCTCGGCCGCGGCGTCGGTGCACAGCAGGATATCGGCTTGCCCTTCGCGGAACCGCCGTTTCGCATCGTCCCTGTTCATGCCGCGCCATGCGCCGTCGGCTCCGGGCGCCTCTCCGCCGCGCCCGGAGAAGCACAGCAGCGTCCACTCGCCGTTCTCGAGAAGGGCGTCGCGCAGGAAATCCATGGTGTCGGTATATTGGGTGAAGACCATCGCCTGGCGGTAGCCGTCCTGGCGCAATTCGCGCAGAACGCCCTTCAGGCTGTCGAGCTTGCTGTCCGGCGGAAGCTGCCCGACCGCGCCGAGCAGGCGGTCGATTTCCGCAGCCTGTTCGAGGACGAGGGCCCTGCGTTCGAGGCCCGCTGCATCGTCGGTGTCGGTGGCCTCGTCGGCTGCATCGTCGTCCGGCAAATCCTCATCAAGGCCGAAGAGGTTCTCGCGCACATCGCCGACGATGGCGTCGCGGCGCTTGCGCAGAGTCTCATGCAGCGCCGCGAAGCTGCTGGCGAGCCGGCGGCGGTAAATCGTCATGACAAACCCGACCGCCGTGCGCTCCTTCTCGCTCGCCCGGCCGTATGCTATGGCAATGTAATCCTCGACAGCGTCGTAGAGCGCCCGTTCATCATCCGTCATGTCGAGAAAGCGGTCCTCGACCCGGCGCTCCGCGATCGGCGTCTTCATCGTCCCTTCCCGGAAGTAGCGCCGCAGCAATTCGCGGGTGTTACGCGAGATCAGCCTGCGCACCGGGGCGCCGGCCCGCGCGATCGCGACCGCGCCCCGGCGTTCGTCGCTCTCAAGCCGGCGCCGCGGAATGCCCGCCTCGTCGCGCAGCGCGCGCAGCGCCTTGCTGGCCTTCAGCCGGGATAGGCCGGTCAGGCGTTCCGCCTCGGTTCTCCCGATCTTGCCATAGGCGCGCTCGGCCGCACGGAACAGAGACGCCATGCGCTCCAGTGCCTCCGCCGAAGGGTTCCGCTGTTCAATATCGTCAAAGAAGTCGAGAAACGCCCGTTCATGCCATTCCGGCGGCAAGCCGAGCAGGTCGAGCAGGTCGTGGACCTCGACGGGGTGCACTTGCATCGGCGTCGCCGTCAGCAGGACCAGCCCTTTCGTGCGGTCCTTCAGGCCGCGCATGAGCCGGAGCAAGGCGTTGGGGCCGCCTTCCTGCTGGCTGCCGGGGGCGCGGCGCCGGGCGTGATGCGCTTCGTCGAGCACCACAAGGTCCCACGGCTCCGCCCTTTCCAGCAGGTCCGCCTGCCGCTCGCTCCGGCGCATCAATTGGCTGGAGGCGATCACGACCGGCTCGCGATGCCATGTTTCGCGCCCGGCGGCGTGCTCATGGCGCCCTTGCAACGCCGGCGAGGGATGCCATGCCAGCTTGCCGCCATCGTAGATCGGCCAGTTCAGGTTGAACTTCTCTCGCAGCTCGACCTGCCACTGGACGAGCACGGCCTTCGGCGCCAGGATCAGGATACGCTTGGCCCGTCCCGCCAGCCATGCTTGGCGCAGCAGCAGCCCGGCCTGGACGGTCTTTCCCAGCCCCACCTCGTCGGCGATCAGCAGCCGGGGCGGCCAGTTGCCGTACAAGCGCTCGAATGCCCGCGCCTGATGCGGCCAGGGATCGACCGGCGCGGTCGCCTCGCCAACCCGCACACCGCCGCCCGGCCGCGACGGCGCCTCCCGGATGAAGGCCCAGACCCGCGTGCGCAGCGTGCTGGCTGGCGGCAGGTCGGCGCCGTTATCGGGCCGCGGGTCTGGCCGGCGCACGAGCAGCCTTGGCACCTCGTCCACCCGTTCCAGCCGCGCCGGCCGGCCCGTCTTCGGCATGAAGCGCATCAGGTCGCGGCGCGCCGCCTCCGGCACGTCCAGCACAATCGCGCGCTGCGCCCTGTCGGCCCAGAGGTTGGCGAAATTCGCCTCCTCCGCATCGACCCGCCCCGGCTCAGGTCCCCAGCTGGTATAGACGCTGATGCTCTCCCAATTGGCCTGCCAGCCGGCACCAGTCTCGTTGATGCTGCCGGTCCAGGCCAGCCGATCGCCGGCCAGGTCCTCGATGATCCCGGTCTTCTCGTGGAAAATACCGCTGTCGGCCACCGGCTCTCGTGCGGCATTGCAGGGCACGGCGACCCTGACTGTGAGAAACCCGCCCGCGACCATCCACGCCAGCAGTTCCAGCGCGCCTGCCGCCGCCGGGTCGGGCGGGGCCAGCGGCAGACATGCCAAGTGCCGCTCAACCAAAGCGCGGAGGTCGTCTCCCTGCCGGATCGCCCCGATCTCGTCCGACCCCAGCGTGCAGCCGACCACCAGCCGCATCCGGCCGTCATTGCGCACCAGCCCTTCGATGCCGCGCGCCGCCAGCGCCAGCGCCCCGGCGTTGAAATACCCGGTCAGCCGGTCGTAGCGCTCCGCGTCCTCAAGCGCGGGAACGTAGAACAGCCGGACAAGGCCGCCGTCCTCGGGCGTGTATTTCAGGCGCCATGCGCGATCCCGCAGCATGGGTCAGTGTTCGTCGTCGCGCCAGAGCCTGAGCTGTTCCGGCTCATCGACATGCTCGCCGTAGGCCAGCCGGCTCAGCTTGTAGAGCGCCTCGAAGTCGTTGCCCGAAGCCGCCGCCTCGCCTTCGAGGGCGATGCCCGTGAACGCCCCGGACACCGGCAGCACCTCAAGCACAGCTTCAAGCGCCGCGAAGAAACGAGGGTTTCGGTCCATCCCCGCATCCGCGAGCAACTCCCGCGCGGCGTCCAGCGAGCGCAGGCGCGCCAGATTGGCGCCGTGGTGGATGACATCGATCATGCCGCGCGAACCGTCGGCGGGGCCGAGCGTTCCCTTGGCCGCCCGGCGCGCACTGTCCCACAGCAGGATGTCGCCGCCCTTCCTTTCGCCCAGCCGGCCCACGATGCCGCGGTCGAGGTCGGCACCCACGGCGCGGGCCAGCCGCAACGCCTCGTCATAGGAGAACGCCGGCGCCTTGAAGGCGTCCCACGCCAGCACGAAGAAGGCGGTCGGGGCGTCAAGGTCGGAATCGGCCTTCATGTGCGTCAGCATCTCCAGCCGCCAGCGCTTGACCTCGCGGCGCGCGGCGTCGAGCGCGTCCTCCGGCGTCGCCGCGTACGGGTCCCACTCGAACGGTAGTTGCTGCCGCCGCTCCTCCGGCATCTCGCGCGGCGAGCCGCGCCTGAGCGGCCAGTGGCGCGAGAATGCCTCGAGCGCCGGGCCGAAGCAGGCCAGATAGAGATCCACCCCGGCGATCCCCGCCTCCTGGAACTCACCGATCCGCCGCCGGACGGCCTGCGCCACCTGCGGCTCCACATCCTCCCAGTAGAGGCCCTGCTCCGTGTCGGCGTCCTTCGCGCGCGGGCGGCAGGCCAGGAAAACCGTGCTGTTCGCCGCCGCCTTGTCCCGGATATGCAGGCTGCCCTCGGCTTCCGTGTTGACCGGCCAGGACGCGGTGATCGTGAACCCCGCTTCCATCAGGCCCGCGGCAAGCGCGTCCCACGCCCCTGTCGCCTTGTGCGTGAACATCAGCGTCATGACGCCGTCGGGCTTCAGCACCCGCCGGCATTCGGCGAAGATCGACGCCATGCGCTCCCGGTAGTCGCGGCCCGCCAACGCCTTCGCCCCCTTCTCGCCCCGAAAACGCGCCGGGTTCGCCACCGCCTCGTTCTCCTTGTCGGTCAGGACGCGCCGAAACAGGTCCGGAAACACATGCCCGGCGGTGCGCTTCAGCCAGACATAGAAGAAGTCCGAGAGTTCCGCATACATGACGTTGTCGTAATAGGGCGGGTCCATGACCACCGCGTCGATGCTGCCGTCCGCGACATGGTCGAGGCTGTCGCCCGACTTGCAGGTGACGGTGACCGGCGGAGGTGTATGTTCGACGGCGAACAGACTGCCATCGCCGCCGGCTTGCGGACGGACAAGCGACACGAGTTCCTTGATGCACTTGGCGGTCTGGCCGATGGCCCAGTCGTAACCCACACCAGCGACGAGAGGGGCCATTTCGGCGTAGGACCACTTGAACGAGAAGTCGTGACGGTCGAATGCTCCCAACAACACCTCTCGGTTGGCGTGCCAGCGGGTCATCCGCGCGTTGTAGTTCAGGAGCTTGTCGAGCGAGAGCGCCAGGTACCCGTATGCCGCTTGGCGGATGTCGGTCAGCCGGCCGGCCTCGCGGTCAGCCTCCAGCATCTCCCGGAAGACCTCGACGCTCGTGCCGTGGCACAGAAGCTGCCGGGGCGAAAACAGGTCGCGCCAGTACGGCATCCCGTATCGTTGTGGCTCGGTGGTCTTGTTGCCATCCGGAATCCGCTCGCCGGGGATGATGTCAAACGCCTCCCATTCGGGGAGTTTCTCGTCGAGGAGCGCCGCAATCTCGGCACCATTGTCGTCCTCCGGCTGCGGTGCCCGGTAGCCGCGCACCCACCGGTCCTGGCCCCGCCTGCCGGACTTCAGTATCTTGCCCGGTACGCGCTGCTTGTAGACCACCGCGTAGAGCTGCTCGCCCATGGCCCCGGCCCGCGCCTGGCGCTTGATCTCGTCGCCGTCGATGACGCGCCCGCAGTCCGCATACGGGCAGGCCCCCGCCCCGCGCGATACCGTGCCCGACGACTGGTCCCGCGCATCGCCCACGATCTCGAACGAGCACACCCGGCCAGCCGGCCCCGCGCCCGTCTCCGGCTTCAGCCGAACCCCGGTGCCGTCCGGCGCCAGCCGCCAATTCGGCGACAAAGGCACCAAACCCGCGCAATACGGGCACGAAATCGTCCGCGCCCAAAGGTAGCCTTCTACCCGAGCGCCTTCTGACTCAGCGGGAAATATCCCTTGGTATTTCGGCTCCGCCCGGCGTAGAAAGTCGGCCGTCAATTCATGGAACTCGGAAAACAATCGAGAACCATATTGAGCAGGCCACTCTGTCGTGGCCCTGAGGATCAGGGCAGCCACCGGGTTCAGGTCGTTGGCAAAGGAAGCCAATCCGAGACGGGCAGCTTCGATCGGAATGCTGCCCCCGCCGGCGGTCGGATCAAGAACCGTCGTGCCAGACAACGCGCTGCCTGCTACAGATCCGATCCACCGAATTTCGTCGGAACTCGGAGAATAGGTGAACGCCCGTCGGTACCCGTAGGGATCGGGCCCGAGATTCCGTCCAGTTCTCTTGGCAGCGTCGATCCGGTGACGGGTGGCCACCGGGTCGCCATGAATGCCCAGAACATGAAGGAACCTGTCGCGGTCCGCATCCGCCGGCAGCAGCGACGCCAGAACGGCCGCACGCGATGCAACCAGAGGCCGACGCGCCCACCAGACGTGGAGGTAATACGTCGGAGGCAACGCCGTCATAGACCGCCGCTCCCGCACACTTTCCTCCCCAAGCGCCGCAATCGGAAGCCAACGCTCGATCAGACGGGTGTCGGACATCGGCGCGCTACGCTCTTGCCGGATCATCGCTTCGTGATCTTGGGACCGGCGTAGACCACATAAACAGGCTTGTCTGCCTCGACGGGCCAGGAAAAATGCAGACGCAGCGTCTGGTGCTGCACCTTGCCGTGCCATGTGCAAAACAGCGTGTCTGCCCGGTTCTCCGGATGGGTAAACGTCAACTCTTGTCGAAATTTCAATTTTTCTGTGTCCGACGAGTCAGAAAACCACGCACGGTCGCCCGTGAAATAATCATTGTAGATTCGGTGGCCCTCTTCGTTGCGTTTGCCGTCATCATCAAAAGCGCTCGCGAAACGGTTCAACACCTCGATCAGCACCACAAGTCGATCAGCAGCGCTTCTGGCAAACGGAACCGCTTCGAGCGGCGCAAAGCACTCCTTCGCAAACACCAGGTTTGGGAAACGGTTGCTTGATGCCTTACGCAAATCGTTCCACGAACGCAGCGGCGGCGCGCGATGCCGTAGCGATTCTTCCAGCGTTTCCGCACCCCACCAGTTCTCGACCGCGGCGTTGCGGTCGTCCAGACCCTCGGCCTTGCGAACCCAGATTATATCTATGGGGGAAAGGCACCACTCGGACGGAGCCAGGCTGACCAGGCCGCAATCTACGCCGTGCAGGGATCTGAAGGCCGCTTCGCCGATGGCCGTGTCTGTGACGACCTCGCCGTCATGTTCCAGCCAGTCATCATCGCGGTGCCTTCGCACATCGTCCCAGAACGGGCCGGACCGGGTCAGCCAACTCATGACGGCGCGCTGGCGTTCGATGTCAAGGCTCCCGATTGCTCTCCGCAGCGGCAGCCCCGGTATCGGCTTGGTATTCAAGAATGCCCCATTGCTTTGGACTTCGATGCCGAAGCTCTTGGCCGTCTTGCGCAAGGCCATCAGCCGGGACAATGCATCCCGAAACCCCGCCAGATCGTGAAATTGCCCGTGGACGGACAGGTCGTTGACCAGCAGGTCCATGTCAACTCCAGCCGGCGAAGTAGCTCATGTCACGATCAAATTGATCGAAGAAACCATCTGGCCAGCCATCGATGTTACCACCGCGGTCGATTGCCGGACTCTCGACTTGCGGCTTGGCGTCACTTGTCTCCGCTCGAGGTCGGAAAAAGTGGAGCGCGATATCCTCGTGCGACAAAACACCGGATTTTACCGACCGGCGAATACCACTCAGGATATGATCGCTATGTGTTTCGACCATGACCTGCACACCGGTGGACGAAACCTCCGCCAGAAACTCGCCCATTGCAGCTTGCCCCGCCGGGTGCAAATGCACTTCGGGATTCTCAATCAACAGCAAATTACCTGCTTCCGATGACAGTGCCGCAACCACGATAGGAAGGACCTGTGTAAGCCCGAAGCCGGTATGCATCGGCCGATGGAAATCCGTTCCGGTAGAAGTCCGGAGACCCAAGGTTACGGCGTTGGCGCGAGTGACTTTCTCGACAACCAGCCCGCACCCCGGAAAAAATCGCGCCATTCTTTCTTCGACCTGGTGAAGCAATGTAGGAGGTGCGCCAGAAAGCACGAGCCCTCCCGTCAGTTCAAGGTGCCCCTTCGAAAACAGCATGCTGACCGCATGCTCACCTTGAGGTCCCACTACCTGTGCTTCTTGAGGATCCTTCAGCATATACGTCTCTTGTGGCCCGAGCCTCTCGGCAGAAAGGTAGGTCAACCCCCGCAGCTGTTGCGCCAAGAAGCCTTGTCCGTGCGGATGAAACAACAGATTATTGAGCGGACCGGGCCTTGACTTTTCCTTTCCATCGACCGAAACATGCGCCACATGCATGGCCATGTTCTCGCGTTCACCGGAAAATACCCATTTGTAAGTTCTGCTCTCGTGAACCAACTCAAGGCTGAATTCCCGACGCCCGTACTCCTCGTCGATCACATCCGCCGCTGTGCCAAGGCATATCGTCTCCCCGTTGAGCATTAGCCGCGGAGACCATTGGTGCTCTCGCATGGTCTGATGCATCAATACCAGCGCCTGCATGACCGATGACTTTCCTGAGGCGTTGCCGCCGGACAGCAGCGTCAGGGGTTGGAGCTGCAGCTTCAGCACCTCGAAACACTTGAAGTGCCGAAGGTCAATTTGAGTAATCACCGAGCACCTCCCGAATCGCTTCCCGTGTCATGGCGAAGCGGGTCCTCACTTTTGTCGCATCATTCGGCCCATAGGTAATCGCAATATTGAAATTCTCATTGTCGAGTAGTTGATAAACCGCTCCGCGAACCAGATCAGCAGATGATTCGACAAGATTTTCATCGTAATGGGAAAACTCCGTGGACATGACATCCCAGAAAGAAGCATTCAATACTGAACGCCTTTCCTGACCTGGTTGGTGTTTTCGGAAGGCGAAATTGCCGAACAACTGCAAATTGTTGGAAAGGCCTCGGCGGAAAGCAACGGAAACGCGCGCTAATTGTATTCGATTCATCTTGTTCATCTTACGCAAGCAATCGGCCAGAAATTGGTCCATATCTCCACGGTAATCGTTCAGATCCAGGAGTCTGAATGCGCAAAATCGGTTGACAAATTCTCGATCTCTCATGGTCTTAAAATTCAAGCTATTACCAGTCGATTTTCGAAAAATATCCGTTTGCGCTTCTTTCTTGAGAAAGAGAGTCCCTGCGCCCATGAACAAGGAATTCCGCATCTGTTGGCGGGTTAGCGGGACGCCTCCATTGACCCTTTCGAAGATATCCAGCCGGGCGCGCTCCGGCACTTTCGAGTCGATAACGTAGAAGATGAGATTGCAGTCCTCGACACGGTTCTGGATCTTGACGGGCAAGTCCGAAAATCTCCGGTTATTGAGCCCTATCCTGTCGGGGAGATTTAGCCTCAACTCATCCTTGACGAAACGGTGGAATGTAGAGAGACGCTGCAAGCCGTCCACTACCACCATGCGTCCCCGATCATCCTCCGCGATGTAGAAGACGGGCAGGGGTATTCGCATGATGACCGATTCGACCAATTTGCTCTGCTTGTTTTCCGGCCAGATGAAGTCACGCTGGAAGTCCGGGTCCATGATGTAGTTGGACTGGTCGATCCGCCGGATGACGTCATGGACTGTCCGGTTCTCGTGCCTGATCAGGAGATCATCGAGCGGATAGTCGCCCCACGATGTGTCCTTTTGGTCCAGACCTTCCGGTTCCTCGTAGTCTGGTGTGGTTTCTTTTTCTTGCATGACCCGTGCTACCTTTTCGGCTCGGTCAAGAGGCGCCGCAGCGCGGTCAGTACCCGGCGCGGGTTCTTGCGGTGCATGGCCATGCCCAGCCAGTAGGCCGCCTCTTCGCGCCCCATCGCCTCTATGCCTTCCGCCACGGCGCGCATGTTGTCGCGGCTGCGCATCGGCGCCAGCGTCCGGAAGAGCAGGCCGAGCATGAGGGCGAGGTCCTCGCTCAGCGCATGGCTCCGTTCCGCCGCATCGACCTGCCGGCCCGGCTTCACGCCTGCCTGCGACAGCCTTTTCAGCACCCGGTGCTCCACCAGGTCGAGATTGCGGCCCCTGAGACCGGCGATGCGCAGCGCGCAGGCCACGTGCGGCGAGGCGGCGGCCGGCAACTGCCAGACCTCGTAGGCAGAGTCCGCCGGCCCGTGGCGGCGCACCCGCAACTCGTAACGCGGCGCGGACGCCTGCGCCGCCCGTTCCGCCCGCGCCACTACGCCCGGGCCTCCGCCGCAACATACGCCGCGCCGCTCGCGAACCGGCTGAGCCGTCCGGTCAGTTTCTCCGCAGCGTCGCCGGCCATCGGCAGCCCGCTCTCGAAGGTCAACTCGAACCCGGCCTCAAGGTTGGCAGAGCTGGCGTCGCGAAGCTGCGGCTCCAGGAACTCCCGGACCGGCTGCGCATCAGCCACCGGCCCCCGGAACTCCAGCTCGAAACTGCCGCCGCCGCGGGTCTCGTACCCTCCGGTCAGGGTGACGATCCGTTCCGCCCCGGAAATCGCGCCCACCGCATTGAAAAGCGGAAAGGCGTCGTCGGCATCGAACAGGCGGATGGTCAGCGCCGCGACGACCTCCACCTTCTTCGCGCGCGCCTGCTCCCAGAGTTGCTGGAGCGCTTCGCGAAGAATGCCTTCCGCAGCCAGGGAGACGACAGACGGGCCGGGAGGCTCCCCGCCCTCGCACCGTCCTCCGTTTTCCGCCCCTTCCGTTTCCTCGCCGCCAGCGCTGCCCGCGGCGGGATCGGGCGGCCTCTCCCGCGGCCAGATCTCCTTATTCCGTGCATAGGCCATCGTGAAGACCGTCGCCTGCTCGTCGATCCCGATCGCGGCCGGCGGATCGCCCGGCCCGCACAGCAGGTCTCCGCGCCGATACACATACTCGCCCTGCTCGATGCCCCGCCGCACGCCGCGCACGAAGATGTCGTCGCCCGCCAGGATCGGCAGGGCCGGGTCGCGGCGGAACTCGTCGCGCAACGACCGCGTCGACATCTGCCCCTTCCCGAGCGGCGTCCGGTCGCGCACATAGGCGGGCGAGTCCGGCTCGTCCTCGGGCAGGCGCAGCTTGTTCAGGTCACGCAGCGCCCGCACGACCTGCTGCTGCCCCGCGCCCGGCCGGTCCGAGGTCGAGTGCATGTCGATCGCCGTATGCGCCAGATCGATGTCGCCCCCGCCGACACGGTGGCGCGAGGGGTAGAACACATGCCGGTAGCACTGCTGGACGGCAAGCGCCAGGTCATGCTCCGAACGCACCTCCATCTCGCGCAACTGGGCCTGCTGGTGCTCCGCCAGATCGACCAGACGTTCCGGCTTCTTCATGTCCCGCAGCGCCAGCCGGCGGCGGGTCCAGCGGCGCATGTCCTCCCCGCGCTCCCCGTCGGCCGCCACGAAGACCAGATTGTTGCGGAGCAGGCGCAGGGCGGCGCCTTCCGATCCCTTCCTCTCAAAGATGCGCCCGATCAAAGCCGGCACAGCCTCGACCGAGGCGCCGACGGTCACGGCCTCATAGCCGAGAACCACCAGTTTCGGGCGACCGTCCCCAACCTCGTCGGCCACGTCGAACGGGCCGCCCGGAAACGGTACCGCCTCCAGCGTCCCGCCGTTGAAGATCGTGCGGATCCGGTCGTTCAGCTCCGCCCGCACGTCCCCGGCGTCGATATGGTCTTCCGTGCGCCGGATCATCTGGTTCAGATTGGCCTCCGCCAGAAAGCGCATCGGCGCGCCGGGACGGTCGTCGAGATAGGCGGACTCGGCAATGAACCTCTTGCGCGCCTCCTCGACGAAGCCGATGTCCATCGACGCACCCAGCACCGAATAGCGCAGCCGCTCCGGCGATACCCCCTTCAGCGGGTCGTTGAACGCCAGCGTGTGCATGAAGATGGCGCGGGCGACACGGGAGGCGTAGGGCGGCAGTCCCCCGTGATGCGCGGCGTCTATCTCCTCGGCCAGCGCCGCCTTGCCGCCCGGCCCCCCGGACACGTCGTTGGAAATGGCCGGCGCGAACGCCGACTGCCCGAGACGGGTCACGATCTCCTGCCGGACGGGTTCGTGGCCCGGGTCGATATGGTGCAGGTGGATGGCCGTCGCGTCGGCCGGCCGCTCCGCCCACAGATGGGCCACCGTGCGCGCAAGAAGCCGCAACATGCCCCGCACACGCTGGAAATTGCCGAGCGTCGCCGTCTTCGCCGTCAGCGTGTCCAGAACCTCCGGGTGAAGGGGATAGCTCGAAAGGAACGCCGCGGCCGCTTCCGGGCGGTTGGCAGCCTCCGGCAAAGCGTCCGCGTGGGCGCTCCACTGCGCCCGGTAGGCGTCCGCGGCAGCAGCGGCCGCCGCCTCGTCTATCGACTCGAACAGACGGCGGCGGAGCACCCGGGCCGTCTCGTCCTCTTCGGTGGGGTTGAGCAGTGTCGCCTTGCGCGCCGACACGCTCTCCGCCTCCGCCATGCCGTCGGCGATGAACCGATTCTCGTCGCGGTAAGCGTCGGTCGCCCGTCCGTCCTTGCCGATCGCCAGCGTATGGACGAGAGCGGCGTTCGGCGCGCCTTCCACGGCCTTGAACAGCGAGGTCAGGAACGCCGTCAACTGGGCGTGGCCGAGAGCCGCCGCCTTGCGCAGATAGACCGACAGCTCGTCGAGCAGGATCAGCGCCGGTTCGCCGCCGAACAGCTCACGCAGCGTTTCGGCCCCGGGCGCGATCCGGCGCTCGTCGCTCGTGCGCACCCGCTCATATCCGTCCCGGCCCGCCAAGGCCGTGGCGATCTCGCCCCACGGCGTAAAGGCGAGATGCCCGCCTTCCATCCGGCGTCCGTTGGCCGGATCCGCGTTTTCCCCGTCAAAGGCGGCAATGCGCACACGGCCCCGCGGCAGAAGCGCAGGATCGACGAACTCGGAAATCCCCGGCAAATCGACGCCGCCGCCCGCAGCGTGGCACAGCGCGATCAGGCCGTGCGACTTGCCCCCGCCATAGGAGGTGTCAAGACGGAAGATCGACGCCGCTTCGCCGCCCGCGCCGCTCAGCCGGGCGCAGACATTGGCCAGAAGGCTCTTCAAACCTCTCGTCGGGTAGGTATTGGCGAAGAACCGGGCCGGATCGACATAGTCGGCCGCGCCCTCGCCAACCACCACCTGAGACAGGTCCGCCGCGAAATCGGCCTCCGTCACGGCGCCCGCCAGGACATCTGCGCGCGGGCGGCAGGACTCGAAAATCGTCGGTATCGTCATCGCGCGCCCTCGGCCCTCCTGCTTCTGTCAACCGGGCCCGCTGCGCCGATCCCGGATCTCCGGAACCGCCGGCCCAGCATGTCTCCATCGGCGACAGGCCGCGGCTTCGCGCCGTCACGACACAGACGGCAGCCATCGTCGCTCCCGCCTCGTATCCGCCAGTCAACGCTTGCGCGAAACATACGCCAAAACAGGCAAGGCGGTCCAGTAGACGGCGGGCATGCGCCGCCCGTCCAAAAGGCATCCGGCGCTGCCCGAAGGCGGCCAGCGCCGGATGCCGCCCGGCCCACGAAGTCCTTGTCGTGCGCATCGCGAAACTCGCGCACCAGAGCGCGGTTGCGCTCCGGGATGGTGAACCGGCGCTCCAGGGCCTGCGGGTCCACCGTGATCGTGTCTGAACCGGCGAACAGCGCTTCGAATTCAGCCGGCGCAGCCTCGTCCATCGCGCTCCAGTCGCGCTGCCGCGGCGCACGGGGAACCCGTCTTCGGCGGCGGTCTTCACCGTCATCGCCCTGTAGATGCGGTAGGGCACGAGATGACCTTTCTCGATCGCTCGGCGCAGGTCGTATCCGTATAGCCGTCGCAGGGGCTGTCACTCGTCGGCGCCGGAGCACCGCCTCCCGCCACCCAGAGGCAAGGTCTGGCCGTGAGCGGGGCGGCGGTCGGCGCTCCGGAGGGAGGGGGCGCTGCCGCCGTTCCCATTCACCTGTCGAAGGAGCACGGCACGATGCAGGCAGCAATCGCACGGCGACGCGCGCACCTATCTCATTCATTTCGTCGGAGGCGGTCTCGAGGACAAGCGCTATGTCGTCGAGCGCTACGTCTCGAAGGCCAACGGCGAGATCGTTCCCGTCCAGCGGCACGGCACACAAGGGCCGTCGCAAGGCCCGGGGCACGATCGTCACCGCGAAGGCGTTTGAGGAGATATGTCCGGCCCGAGACGAGATCATCATCGCGACGGGGGTCAGACTGCGGCATTGCGGGGTGCAGCTGTGAGTCTGGCGCAGCCTCGGGATCTTCGCCGACCGCCGCCAGCGCGGCTGATCGTCCCGGATGTCCTGCCGGCCCGCCTCCGCCGGCCGTATTTCACCCCCCGACCTGGAGCAGCCGATGAGTTACCGCGACCCCGCCGTCGGCCGCGAGCGCGAACGAGTGGCCCGGCGCACTGCCGAACATCGCGACGCCGGCCTGTGCCCGAAGTGCGGAAAGCACCAGCCGGAGCCTGATCGAAGCATTTGCGAGCCGTGCGCCGAGCGTGCCCGTGCCGCCGGCCGCGCCCGCGACGCCCGGCTGCGGGCCGAAGGCAAACCGCGCAGGGCCCCGGAGCGCGCGAAGTCCTGCCAGCGCGGCGGTCCCGCCGGCAAGCCGCCGCGCGGCGGGGGGCTGCACGAAGTGCGGCGCCAATCCTCCGCAGGACGGGCGGCGCCGGCTGCGCCGGGAAGCGCCGCGCCGCCGACCGTCGGCGCTACGCCGAGGCCAGCGCTCGGGGCGAACTCTACGGGGGCAAGGACCCGGAGGCCAAGCGCCGGAGCGCCCGTCTCGCCAGCGCGAAACGCCGGCAGGCCCGGCTCGATGCCGGCGTGTGCACCCGATGTGGCCGCCAACCTTCCATCGAGGGAGGCACGACCTGCGGGTCATGCCTCGAAGCCCGCCGCGTCGCGGACCGCGAGCGGTACGGCGTCCACCGGGCGGCGGGCCTCTGCGTCTCCTGCGGCCGCCCGGCCATCGACGGCCAGTCCCGGTGCGGCGTCTGCGCTGCCGTCGAGGCCGAGCGCCGCGACAAGGACGGAAAGAATGAACGCGAGCGCTACGCCCGGCGGCGCGCCCGCTCCGGGTGTACCGATTGCGGCCGGCCGGCATTCGGCGCCTGCCGTTGTCCCGCGTGCGCCGCACGGTCTCACGAGCGGTCCGCGCACTTCAGGGGCATCCCTGCATGGGACCCGCAGTTCATCGTCGTCGAGCTCGCCACAGGGGCGGAGCACGGCCCCTACGAGCCGGAGGCCGAAGCGGCGGCCAGCCTGGTGTTCGCGAAGCTCTCGCGCGACCAGGGCGAGATCGTGAGCGACGCGCCGGTCACCGCCACGGCGACCGGCCGGTCCTGAGCGGCCCCGTCCGGCGGGGGCGGTTTCGGGGAAGAGGACAGCGCATGCCGGGCAAGCGCCCGGCAGGGCCGGAGAGAGTGGGTCTCTCGCTTGCCGGGCTCGAACCCGAGAGGAGACCCGGCATGTTCGACCCTTGCACCGACTTCGATCCCATCGCCCCGTCCACCGGCGCCCTGCTCGCCGAGATCGGCGTGGACCCCCGACGGGTCCGCGAGACGCTGATCGACGACTACGCCCGCCGGTGCCCGGACCGCGAGGTCCCGGCGGACGGGAGTTGGAGGAAAGCAGGGGAAAGGTGTCGCGGTCCCCGTCGTTCGCATCCCATCTTCATCATCCGAAACCTGAAGGAGAATCCCATGAGCTTCGGACTCAACCGCGCGGAAGTCATCGGCCGCCTCGGCGCCGACGTCACCGTGAACCACCTCGCATCGGGAGGCCGTGTCGCCAATCTGAGCATTGCGACCGACGAGAGCTACATCGACTGGAACGGCAGCGGCGAGCGCATCGACAAGACCGAGTGGCACCGGGTCGTGACCTTCCAGGACGGATTGATCGACATGCTGGTCAAGCACGCGAGGAAGGGCCGGCTGGTCTACCTCGCCGGCAAGATGCAGACCCGGCGCTGGCGCAAGGAGGGCGAGGACTCCGACCGCTTCTCCACCGATATCCTGCTGGCGCCTGGCTCGCGCATCCAGTTCCTCGATCGGCCGAACGACAACGGCGCGGCGGCGGAAGCGCCTGCCAACGGTTCGCCCGCGCCGGACAGCGACGCCGACCCGGACCAGATCCCGTTCTGATACCGCATTTCGCTCCCAAAGAGGGCCGGCGCCCCGCGCGTCGGCCCTTTCTTCATGCAGGCAGGTTCGAGTCTCGCCGCGGCGCATACGGGAGTGGGAGCAAGGCTGGAAGCGGGTGAACCGCGCGAGGAGGAGAGGGAGGCCGCTCGCGCACCCATCACGCGACCCGGAGAACCCGATGAGCACCATCTCCTTTCGCCGCATCACCACCGACGAAACCCGCCTCTACCGGGACGGCGACCATGTCGGCGACGTCCACGCCTTCGACGACAACATCCGGCCGGAGCGCAGGGTGTTCGTCATACATCTCGACGAGGACCCGCGCGGGCCGGTGTATCTCCACGACCGCATCCGCGAGGTCGCCGGGGGCCTGGTCCTCTCCCATCCCCTGTGGGGTTGACGCAAGGGCGGGCAGCGGCGCCTCCGGCGCCGTGCCGGCCGAACCGCCGATGGGGTCCGTGCTGTTGGAGAGAATTGGCCGAGTGCTGCGCTGTCCCATTGTGCCACACGGGCTCCCTCCGCCAACCCCGCCGGAGGCGGGGTCCTCCACTCCGCTGGCGCTCCGTTCCGGCCGGGACTCGGAATGAAACGGCGCTGGCGCCTGGCACCATGCGCGACCGTGGCTCCGCGCTCGCTCACGCTCGCTTGTGCGCCCGCACCACTCGCGCATCCCGCCAGGCAATTCACTCCGGCCCCGGTGGCTGTGGTCCGCGCGCGTGACTCAACAGGACATCACAGCGGGGATCGGCCCCGAACGTGAAAACCGAAAGGAAAACGACATGACCTTCAATACCGACACCATCAAGACCGCAGCACAGTCCGCAACCGCGATCGTCTGCGACAACGCCGCCCTCTACGGCGCAACCCCCGAGCGCGACGAGTTCGACAACCGCGACGTCTGGGACGAGGACGATGCCATCACCGCCGTCGCCGAAGCCTTCCGCATCCTCAGCCAGGGCGTCGCGCCCGACGGCACCCAGATGGCCGACGAACGCGAACACCTCCTCTGGGGCTTCGTCAACATGCTCCACGCACAGCGCCTCGACCGCAGCGTCGACAAGCTCACCCCCGAACTCCAGGACCTCCAGCGCACCCAGGACGGCTCCGAGATCAGGTCCCTCGAACTGGACCTCACGACCGACCGCGCCCAGTGCCTCACCGCACGCCGCGACGCCTTCAAGACCTTGCGCAACGAAGCCGCCGAAGCCTACCGAGCAGACACCGGCGACACCTGGCGGCCCCGGCGCGGCAGCCACGCCAGCCAGACCGGACATCTGACCTCCGCCGCCATCGACGCCCGCGACTTCGTCCGCGCCCGCAAGGACCGCAAGACACAGGCACACCTGCCCCAGGTAACCCTCGTCGCCATCGCCGGCGGCAAGAACGTCACCGACCCCGCCGCCGTGATCGCCAGGCTCGACCAGGCCCGCGCCAAGTATGCGGACCTCGTCCACGGCGGCGGCCCCGGTGTCGAGAAGATCGCCGCCAGCTAGGCAGAGCGCAACGGCGTCCACCAGATCGTCTGCAAGCCCGACTGGGACCGCCACGGTCGCGCCGCTCCGTTCCGCCGCAACGATGAACTGCTCAACCTCCTGCCCAGGGGCGTCATCGCCTTCCCCGGCTCCGGCATCACCGAGAACCTCGTCGACAAGGCACGCACTCTCGGCATCCCGGTCATGCGCTGCGGCGGCGGCGCGGTCCGTCTCCATAGGCGCATACCCGTCGCGCTGCAGTGCCGCCGGCACTGCTGACCCGCCCACTGCCGGCGCTGCTGCCGGACCAGCACGGCACGGTGCTTCGCATCGCTGCCCGCAGTCGTGCAGGCGCCGCCGTCGGCGCCTCTGATCGCAACGGCTATCGCAACCGTCACCGCACCCGCGCGGCTGACGCCGCGGTAACGGGTGCGCCATCACCGTCTGCGTCTGCGGTAATGTGTGAGCAGCACGCGATCACCCTGAACCGCCCCGCTTTCGTCGAGCACGCTTATATCGCGGTAACATGTGCGCGGCGTCCTTCGGCTCCGCGGAACATGTGCGGCGGCGCCCGTGCTGCCGAGGTAACGCCTCCGGCTTCGATGCGCCATGTGTGAAGACTGCCGCCCACTGTTTGCACTCCGCGCCGCGTTCTGTTACCTTTGTGTCCAGACGACAACGCGGAACGCGCTCGAAGATCGCAGGCTGGTCGTCTCGCTCAATCGTCGCGACGGCTCCATTGCCTTGTGACGCCGGCGTTTCAGGCGATGGTGGTGTGCAGGGCAACTTCGCCCGATCTCGACTCCGTTCGGGGTTTTACCGTCACACTCCACGCAATCCAAGTGAAGACGACTTGACGGCGTTCGTCTACCGCTCTCTTCGAGAGGCAGGGTGCCGGAATGCTCCCGGTCCCGGGTGTCCGTCGGGGGCGGTCCGCCCCCGGCGTCGCCACCGCATGCGCGTTCATCGCGTAGTAGCCAAGAACTTCCGTCGGCCCTTCAGCCACCGCGACGAATATCTGCGTGACGTCGTCTTTCTGCTGCTTCCTCGCACTGAGCCCCGGAAAGTTGTCGAGGCGCTCGGTTACGCAGGAAAGCCCAACCGGTCGTGCCGGCCGGGATCGAACGACTCGATGACGATTCGGGGGACTTTTGAGCCTTCGCGGTCACCGGGCATTGGCGATCCGGGACCGGTAAGTCGCTAACCGCGTCCCGCGCCGCCCGTGACGGCGGATTTTCCAACGTCTCCGGCAGCGCCCGCCTGTCGCGCCCGGAGAGCGTCGTGGTCTGATGCTCGCGCAGAATGCGTTTAGATTCCCTGGCCGCCGATGCCTGGACGAACGTCGTGAGGTTGACGCCGGTCAACTCGGCCGCCCGCGCAATGCGGTTCCTGTCGCTCGGCCTGACCCGCATCCCGATATTGTCGGTCGCCCTCTCCTCCGGGGACGCCGTGACATCGCTGAAGTTCAACACGATCGCACCTCTTCTCGTTGTCCCGACAACGCGGGTGCAGTCCCGGCGGCCGTCAATCCGCAAAATCCGATAATCTGATGACACTTGCCGCTTTGCCTTGTAACCGTTCACCCCTCCGCCGGTATGGTTCCGGCCTCGCAGCCTGCCGATCATGGCTTCGGGCGAGGAAACTCGAAACCCACTCCAGAATGTTGATGTCTCGGGGACCGATCAATTGAACCAATCCGCTCCACGTTTCATCCGGCGGGGCGAGTGCCTCAAGGGCACTGATCGCGGTTTTGGCGTCCACCACCGGCTGACGCATCCTACGGAACGCCGGCGGCCGATGTGCCGGACCCGAGCATTCCGTGCTGGCGAACGAAGCCCGTCAGGGGCGAAAACTGATCAGGCCGCTCTCGATCAGGTACCAGGCGAGGCCCCAGAGTGCGGCTGCGATCACCGTCGTGGCCGCAACCTTGGCTCTCAGCCGCGGCCGCATCGGTGCGCTCTCGACATTGCCGGCCTCCGTCGCCTCGCCGGCCTCGTGATAGGACCTGGCCCCTATCGGCAGCGTCATGAAGAACACGAGCCACCACAGCACCGTGTAGACCAGAGCCCCGGAAAACCAGGTCATATCCTCACCACGTGTATCTCGGTCACCGGCCGTTTCCCGACGCACTCGCGGAGATAGGACTGAACCGCCTTGCGGCCGACCTTGGCGATCTCGTGGTCGTTGCGGCGCCGCTTTCCGCGCATGTTGGTGACGGCCTGGCGAAGGATCTCGATCGTGTCCTCGAGAATCTCGTCCTCGGCGCCGTCGTGGAGGACGCCTGTCAGCGAGAGCTGCGGATCTCCGATGACCCAGCCGTCGTGGTCAAGCACCACCGTCGCCACTGCGGCGCCATCGAACCGCATCCGGTGACGCTCCTTCAACACGTTGCTGGCAAGCGGAACGAGACGGTAGCCGTCGACCGCAAGACGTCCCGCCCGGACTTCGTCGCAGATCTCCGCACCGCTGGCGCCGATGCGCAGCATCTCTCCATTCTCGGCGATCGCCGTGCGCGGGATTCCGCCAGCCTCGGCGAGTTGCACATGTTCGTGCAGATGCCGCGATTCGCCGTGGACCGGTATCAGCATGTCCGGCTTCAGCCAACCATACATCTGGCGGAGTTCGTCGCGGGCGGGATGACCGGACACGTGAACAAACGCATCCTGCTCAGTGATCACCTCTATGCCGCGCCGCGCCAGCTGGTTCTGGACCCTGCCGATGGCTCTTTCGTTGCCCGGTATCTCGCGTGACGAGAAGATGACCGTGTCGCCCGCGTCGAGCGAGACGTGGCGGTGGCTGCCCGCGGCGATCTGGGCAAGAGCCGCACGCGGCTCGCCCTGGCTGCCGGTCACTGCCATGAGCACCTCGTGCCGCGGCAAGCTCGCGACGAGGGCCTCCGGAACGAACTCCGTCATGCCGTCGAGATAGCCGCACTCGCGCGCGATCTCCTCGATGCGCCGCAACGAGCGGCCGACCAGCGCCGGCTGACGCCCGGTTTCGCCAGCGATCCGGTTGACCGCAGCCATGCGCGCAACGTTGCTCGCAAAGCTCGCCAGCGCGACACGGCCCGGGCATTTCCGGACAACCTCGAGGAGGCTGTCACCGAGCGCCGCCTCCGAGCCCGCGACACCGTCGACGAATGCGTTGGTCGAATCGCAGATCAGCGCGTGAACACCCTCGTCCCCGAGACGGCGAAGCGCCGCCTCATCGGTGCGGCTGCCGATCACCGGTGCCGGGTCGATCTTCCAGTCCGTGGCGTGGACCACCATCCCGCCCGGCGTGCGAATGGCGAGAATGTGGCCTTCGGGAATGGAATGGGCGGCGGCGACATAGGTAACGCCGAACGGCCCGATGCGAATCGTCTCGCCGGTGCGCACCGTGGTCAACGGGACCTCGCCGGCAAGCCCGGCCTGTTCCAGCTTGCGGAGAAGCAGGCCGCGGGCGAAGGGCGTGACGTAGATCGGACAGCCAAGCTCCGGCCACAGATGGGGAACCGCACCGATATGGTCCTCGTGGGCATGCGTGATCACCAGCCCGAGCAGCCGGTCGCCGAGGTCAAGCGCGAACGCGGGATCGGGGGTCATGACGTCGACGCCGGGGGTCGTGTCGTCGCCGAACGCGATTCCCGCATCGACCATGATCCAGTGATCGCCGATGCCGTAGAGGCTCATGTTCATGCCTATTTCCCCGGCCCCGCCAAGAGGCACGAAGAACAGTTCGTCGGTATCCGTCACGACACGTTTCTCCCAAAGACGCTCACCAGCCCGCGCAGCGTCAGGTCCCGGTCCACTTTCCCGATGACATCGGTGGCGGCACCAAAAAGCGGCGCCAGCCCTCCGGTCGCAACCACTGGCAGTTCGCCGCCGGCCTCGGCGTGAATGCGCGCGACGAGACCTTCGATCAGGCCGACATAGCCCCAGTAGACTCCCGACTGCATGGCACTCGACGTCCGCTTGCCGATCACCGTCGGCGGCCGTTCCACGGATATCCGGGGCAACATCGCCGCGGCCTGGTGCAGGGCTTCGACGGACAGGTTGATCCCGGGCGCGATGCAGCCGCCGCAATAGTTGCCGTCCCCATCAATGACGTCGAACGTGGTCGCGGTTCCGAAATCCACGACAATCAGCGGGCCGCCATAGGTCTCGTGAGCCGCGAGCGCATTGACGAGCCGGTCGGCGCCGACCGATTCGGGGGAGTTCACCAGCGCCTCGATCCCGAGCCGGACTCCGGGCTCGCCGACAACGACCGGCTCCACCCCGAGAAAGTCGCGGCACAGGGTCTTGAGGCTGAACAGCGTGTCGGGAACCACGGTTGCGATGACCGCACCGTTGATGTCCGCCGGTGCGAACTCCGACAATCCCATCAGCTGCATGAGCCACACACCGTACTCGTCCGCGGTCCGCCGGTAGTCGTTGGAACGGCGCCAGACTCCGCGCTGCTCGGTTCCGTCATAGAGAGCGAAGACGATGTTCGTGTTGCCCGAATCGATGGTGAGAAGCATGGCGCTATTGCCCCACGGCGACATCGCCGGCGGCAATGATCCGCCGCACGCCGGCAGCATCGATAAGAGCGAGAGCGCCATCGCCGTCGAGGCCGTCGAATCGGCCGTTGACCGCGCCGGCGGCGGTGGTCGCGCAGAGCGCGTCGCCACGGCGCAGGCCGTGCGCCTGCCAGGCGGCGCGCACCGGCGCGAAACCGGCTGTCGCCCAGCACCGGTGCCACGCAGCGAGCGCCGGATAGAGCCCGTCGAGCATCCGTTCAGGCGACACCCGCCGGCCGCCCTCGGCAAGGACGCTGGTCGCCGGCAACCGCATCGAGGAAGCGGGCGGCACAGCGGCAAGATTGACGCCGATACCCGCGACGAAGCCGCCCTCGCCGGCCTCGATCAGGATTCCGGCGACCTTCCGGCCCCGGCAAAGCACGTCGTTGGGCCATTTGAGGGTGAAGGCCGGTCCAGGGGCAAGCGCGGCGAGTGCCTCGCGGACCGCGACCCCCGCCACCAGGGCAAGCTGGCCGGCATGGCGGCTGGTCACGACGGGCAATACCATGCTGGTGTGGAGGTTGCCGGACGCCGAATGCCAACTTCGACCGTCGCGCCCACGCCCGGCGCTCTGGGTAGCGGCAACGAACACGTCGCCCGGCTGCGCTGCACCGGCGGCCATCCGGCGTAGCGCCTCGGCGTTGGTGCTGTCGAGGGTGGCAAAGCCATGCAGCCTGTACGCCCCGGGCATTTCCGGGCAGGCGGCCCCGGCAGCCATGGTCTAGCTGCCCGCGAACAGGACGGCTGCCGCCGCCTCGGCGGCAGCGACCACCGGCGCCGGATAGACGAAGAACAGGAGCGTGAACAGGGCCGCTGCGGCCATGACGACGCCGACCTCGCGGCCCGAACCCTGGTCAAAGGCCTCTTCCGCCTGGTCGAAATACATGATCTTGACAATCCGGAGATAGTAATAGGCGCCGACCACGCTGGTCAGGATGCCGACGACGGCCAGCAGGTACAGCCCTTCGTTGACTGCCGCAAGGAAGACATAGAGCTTTCCGAAGAATCCGGCAAGTGGCGGAATTCCTGCCATAGAGAACATGAAGATCGCCATCGCGCAGGCCATCATGGGCTGGGTGCGCGCGAGGCCCGCGAGATCGCCGATCTCCTCGACCTGCGCGCCCTGGCGCCGCATTGCAAGCACGCAGCAGAAGGCCCCCGCATTCATTGCGAGATAGATCGCCATGTAGAGCGCGACGCCGCGCACCCCTTCCTCCGAGCCCGCCGCAAGGCCGACCAGCGCGTAACCGACATGGCCGATCGAGCTGTAGGCGAGAAGCCGCTTGATGCTCGTCTGCCAGATCGCGGCCAGCGCACCGAGGATCATCGACGCGACCGAGAGCAGGATGATGATCTGCTGCCACTCGCCGAACAGCTCGCCGAACGGTCCGACCATCGTGCGCACCAGCAGCCCGACCGCGGCGATCTTGGGCGCGACCGCGAAGAATGCCGTGACCGGCGTCGGCGCGCCCTCATAGACGTCGGGCGTCCACATGTGGAACGGTACCGCGGAAATCTTGAAGGCGAGGCCGGCGAGC
This sequence comes from Alphaproteobacteria bacterium, assembly GCA_964291215.2. Lineage (GTDB taxonomy): Bacteria > Pseudomonadota > Alphaproteobacteria > MPNO01 > UBA830 > JAJEBT01. The sequence continues at coordinate 1,419,812 of OZ219790.1, forward strand.
AGGAACACCAGGCCAACGACGACACCGACGCCGAGGCTGAGGTCGGGACCGACGAAGAGGTCGCTCAGCTCGGAAAAGCGGGTGGTGCCGGTGAAGCCGTAGATCATCGAGATGCCGTAGAGCAGCATGCCGGACGACAGGGCGCCGAGCACGAAGTATTTCAGCCCGGCCTCGGACGATCTGACCGAATCGCGCCGGAAGGCTGCGATCACGTAGAGCGGCAGGCTCTGCAGCTCGATCGCGACATAGAGCGACATCAGGTCGCCCGCCGACACCATCAGCAGCATGCCCACGGTCGCGAACAGGATCAGCACCGGGTACTCGAAGCGCTGGATGCCCTCGCGCTCGTTGTAGCCGAGCGACATCACGATCGCGAGCGCTGAACCGAGCAGGATCAGCCACTTCATGAAGCGCGCAAACATGTCGTCCACGAACTGGCCGCCGAAGGCAACAGCGCCCGACGCGCCCGACCAGCCCACCGCCATGACGATCCCGGTCGCCGCGAGCGCGGCAACGGCAAGCCACGACAGCCGGCGCCCGGCATCCGGTGTCCTGAAGACACCGTAGATCAGCAGCGTCATCGCCAGACAGGCGAGCACGAGCTCGGGCATCACCGCATGGAGATCGTGCACTGTCACCATCGCCCGCTCCTACCGACCGGCCGCGGCCAGCGGGCGGACCGCATCGAGCGCCGCGCGGTGCTGCTCGACGAGGTTGGCGACCGAAACCTCCATGACATCGAGGAACGGCGCCGGCCACACCCCCATCCAGACCGTCACCACAACCAAGGGTGCGAACACGAGAACCTCGCGGGCATTCAGATCGAGAATGGACTTCAGGTGCTCCTTCTCGAGACGGCCGAGAATCACCCGGCGGTAAAGATAGAGCATGTAGGCGGCGCCGAGGATGATTCCCGTCGTCGCCAGGAGCGCCACCCAGGTGTTGACCTGGAAGGCCCCGACCAGCACCAGGAACTCGCCGACGAATCCGCTGGTGCCAGGCAGGCCCACGGAAGCGAGCATGAAGACCATGAACACCACCGCGTAGCGCGGCATGCGCTCCACCAGCCCGCCATAGGTCTCGATGTCGCGGCTGTGGATACGGTCATAGACGACACCGACGCAGAGGAACAGCGCCGCCGATACGAAACCGTGGCTCAGCATCTGGGCGACGGCGCCCTGCACGCCCTGATGCGTGAGCGTGAAGATACCGATGGTCACGAAGCCCATGTGCGCCACCGAGGAATAGGCAATCAGCTTCTTCATGTCCTCCTGCGCGAGCGCCACCAGCGAGGTGTAGATGATGGCAACGATGGAGAGCGCATAGATCATCGGCGTGAAAAAGTCCGTGGCCAGCGGCAGAATCGGCACCGAGAACCGCAGGAACCCGTAAGCGCCCATCTTCAGGAGCACGCCGGCGAGGATGACCGAACCCGCGGTTGGCGCCTCGACGTGGGCGTCGGGCAGCCATGTATGCACCGGCCACATCGGCACCTTGACGGCGAAGCTCGCGAAGAAGGCAAGCCACAACCACAGCTGCAGGTCGGGATCAAGCGCCACCTGCAGGAGCCTCGGAATGTCGGTGGTGTCGGCTTCCCGGAAGATCACGAGGATCGCGATCAGCATCAGCACCGAGCCGGTGAGCGTGAACAGGAAGAACTTGAAGGCGGCGTAGACCCGGCGCGGGCCGCCCCAGACGCCGATGATCAGGAACATCGGTATCAGCACGCCCTCGAAGAACACATAGAACAGCACGAAATCGAGCGCGCAGAACATGCCGACCATAAGCGTCTCGAGAACGAGGAAGGCGATCATGTACTCCCGGACCCGCTCCTGGATCGCATCCCAGCTCGCCAGCACACAGATCGGGGTGAGGAACGTCGACAGCAGCACGAAGAACACCGAGATCCCGTCGACCCCCATGTGGTAGGAGACGCCGAAGGACGGAATCCATGCCACCTTCTCGACAAACTGGAAGGCCGCGGTCCCGCGATCGAACTCGATCCACAGCAGCAGCGACAGCGCGAACACGATAAGCGACACCCACAGCGCCGTCGCGCGCGCGTTGCGCGCCACGACCCGGGCATCGCCGCGGATCATGAGAATCGCGAGCGCCCCCACCAGCGGCAGGAAGGTGATCAGGGACAGGATCGGAAACTGCAACATGCCGGCTTGTCCCTAGGCCTGGCCGAACAGGTGCCAGGTCACGATGCCGGCGACACCGACGAGCATCGCGAAGGCATAGTGGTAGATGTAGCCCGACTGCAGCGCGGCCACGCGGCGCGCGAGGTAGCGCGCCGCCGCAGCCACGCCATCGGGGCCGACGCCGTCGATGACGGCACCGTCACCGTCCTTCCACAGGCGGCGCCCGAGGCGGTGAGCGGGACGCACGAACACGGCGTCGTAGAGCTCGTCGAAATACCATTTCGCGAGGAGGAAACGGTAGAGCCGGGGCAGGCGCGCCGCGAGCGCGCCCGGCAGGTCCGGCCTGACCATGTAGGCGTAATAGGCGCCGGCGATGCCGGCGACGCCGACCGCGACCGGAATGATCTTGACCCAGAGCGGCACATGGTGCGCGGCCGCGATCGGATCGGTGCCCGGCCGCACGAAGATCGAATCGCCCCAGAACGCCGCCATCGCGTCGCCGGCGAAGTAGTCGTAGCCGAGCCAGCCGGCGAACACGGCGCCGAACGCAAGCACGAACAGCGGCGCCAGCATGACCCGCGGCGATTCGTGGACATGGGCCAGCGTTTTCTCGTCGGCCTTGCTCTCGCCGTGGAAGGTCATGATGATGAGGCGCCAGGAATAGAACGCGGTGAGCACGGCGGCAGCAATGCCCATCCAGAACGCGTACTGGCCGACCGCGCTGTGGGCGCCGAACGCCGCTTCGAGCACCAGATCCTTGGAATAGAAGCCGGCGAAGAACGGCATGCCGGCGAGCGCGAGGCTGCCGACCCACATCAGCCCGTAGGTAACCGGAATCAGGCGCCAGATGCCGCCCATCCTGCGCATGTCCTGCTCGGAGGACATTGCGTGGATGACCGAGCCCGCGCCGAGGAACAGCAGCGCCTTGAAGAAGGCGTGGGTCGTGAGGTGGAAGATGCCGGCCGCATAGGCGGAAACGCCGCAGGCGAAGAACATGTAACCGAGCTGGCTGCAGGTCGAATAGGCGATGACCCGCTTGATGTCGTTCTGGCACAGCGCCACGGTGGCCGCGAACAGCGCGGTGCTGGCGCCGACGACGGCAACCACGGTGAGCGCGACGGGCGCGTACTCGAACAGCGGCGACAGCCGGGCGACCATGAACACGCCGGCGGTGACCATGGTCGCCGCGTGAATCAGCGCCGAAACCGGGGTCGGGCCCTCCATGGCGTCGGGAAGCCAGGTGTGGAGGCCGAGCTGCGCCGACTTGCCCATGGCACCGATGAACAGGAGGATGCAGAGCGCGTCGAGCGCCGGGGTCTCGATGCCGAGAAAGGCGAGCGTCGTGCCGGCGCGATCCGGGGCCGCGGCGAATATGGCGTCATAGCTGATCGAGCCGAACATCAGGAAGACGCCGAGAATCCCGAGCGCGAAGCCGAAATCGCCGACGCGGTTGACGATGAACGCCTTGATCGCAGCCGCATTGGCCGATGGCCGGTCGTACCAGAAGCCGATCAGCAGGTACGAGCACAACCCCACTCCCTCCCAGCCGAAGAACAGCTGCAGCAGGTTGTCCGAGGTGACCAGCATCAGCATGAAGAAGGTGAAGAGGCTGAGATAGGCCATGAACCGCGGAATGTGCGGGTCGTGGCTCATGTAGCCGATCGAGTAGACATGGACCATGGCCGAGACCACGGTGACGACGAAGACCATGACCGCCGCAAGCTGATCGAAGCGCAGCGTCCAGCTCGCCTCGAAGGCGCCGGAGATGATCCACGGGAACAGTTCGACTGCCTGCGGGCGTCCGCCGAGCGCCACCTCCGCGAGGATGACGCAGCCGAACCCCGCCGACAGCAGCATGGCGCCGCAGGTCACCAGTTGCGATCCGCGATCGCCGATCCAGCGACCGCCAAGGCCTGCGAGGACGGCGCCGATCAGCGGCAGGAAGACGGCGGACGCATACATCCGTCCACTAACCCTTCATGAGATTGACGTCTTCAACCGCGATCGAGCCGCGGTTGCGGAAATAGACCATGATGATGGCAAGCCCGATGGCCGCCTCGGCGGCGGCGATGGCAAGCACCAGAAGCGCAAGTATCTGCCCGGTCAGGTCCTGAAGGTGCACCGAGAACGCAACCAGGTTGATGTTGGCGGCGAGCAGGATCAGCTCGATCGACATCAGGATGATGATGACGTTTTTGCGGTTGAGGAAGATCCCGAACACGCCGAGCGTGAACAGCACCGCGCTCACCGCAAGATAGTGAAAGAGCCCGACCGCCGCCATGTCAGGCGCCGCTCCCCGGCTCGACCGACCTGACGTCCACCGCGTCGCCGCGCGTGCGGCCGACCTGAGCGCCAATGCGCTGGCGGCGCACGCCTTCGCGCGTGCGCAGCGTCAGCACGATGGCCCCGATCATGGCGACGAGCAGGATCACGCCGGCCGCCTGGAAGAGGAAGACATAGTCGGTGTACAGCACATTGCCGATGGCGCGCGTATTGCCGATGGCCGGATCGGCGGGCAGCGCCGGCGCTGCCCGCGCCGCCTCGCTCCCGGGTGCCGCCGCCCAGGTGCCGAGGACAAGGACGAGCTCGGCGAGCAGCACCAGCCCCACGAGGCCGCCGACCGGCAGGTACTGCAGGAAGCCGGTGCGCAGCTCGGCGAAGTCGATGTCGAGCATCATGACGACGAACAGGAAAAGCACCGCGACCGCACCGACATAGACGATGACGAGGATCATCGCGATGAACTCGGCGCCCATCAGCACGAACAGCCCCGCAGCGTTGAAGAAGGCAAGGATCAGGAACAGCACCGAATGCACCGGATTGCGCGCGGAGATCACCATCACGCCGGCGGCGACCGCGACCGCGGCGAAGGCATAGAAGGCGATGACGGAGACGATCATCGGATCACCTGTAGGGCGCGTCGGCGGAAAGCCGGGCGGCGAGATGGCTTTCCCAGCGGTCGCCGTTGTCGAGCAGCCGCTCCTTGTTGTACATCAGCTCTTCGCGGGTTTCGGCGGCGAACTCGAAGTTTGGCCCCTCGACGATGGCGTCGACCGGACAGGCCTCTTCGCAGAAGCCGCAATAGATGCACTTGGTCATGTCGATGTCGTAGCGCGTCGTGCGCCGGCTGCCGTCGGCCCGCGGCTCGGCTTCGATGGTGATCGCCTGGGCGGGGCAGATTGCCTCGCACAGCTTGCAGGCGATGCAGCGCTCCTCGCCGTTGGGATAGCGGCGCAACGCATGCTCGCCGCGGAAGCGCGGGCTCAGCGGCCCCTTCTCGAACGGGTAGTTGAGCGTTACCTTCGGCCGCAGCATGTATCTGAGCGTGAGCACCAGTCCGGAAACCAGTTCCGAGAGCAGAAGTGCCCTGAGCGGGCGTGTCACGAGGGCCATCGCGTCCTCCCCTGCCGTCAGCGGACCGGCAACCAGTCGAAGGCGACGAGCGCGCCCGCCGTCAACGCCACCCACAGAAGCGTGAACGGCAGGAACACCTTCCAGCCGAGCCGCATCAGCTGGTCGTAGCGGTAGCGCGGGAACGTCGCACGCACCCATATGAACACGAACAGGCAGACCGCGATCTTGAGCGCGAACCAGACGACGCCCGGAATCCACGTAAACGGCACGAAATCGAACGGCGGAAGCCAACCGCCGAGGAACAGCACCGCAGTCATGGCGCTCATGAGAACCATGTTGCCGTACTCGCCAAGTGAGAACAGGGCGAAGGTCATCGACGAGTATTCGACATTGTAGCCCGACACCAGCTCGGCCTCGGCCTCGGGGAGGTCGAACGGGTGGCGGTTGGTCTCGGCCAGCGCCGAGATCAGGAAGATCACGAACATCGGCGCCAGCGGCAGCCAGAACCAGTTCCAGAATCCGCCGCCCTGCTGGGCGAGCACGATGTCGGAGAGATTGAGCGATCCGACGCACAGCAGCACGGTGATGATCACGAACCCGATCGCAACCTCGTAGGACACCATCTGCGCGGCCGAGCGCAGGGCGCCGAGGAAGGCGTATTTGGAATTGCTTGCCCAGCCGGCCATGATGATGCCGTAAACGCCGAGCGAGGAGATCGCGAAGATGTAGAGTACGCCGACATTGATGTCGGCAAGCACCCAGCCGACATCAAACGGCACCACCGCCCAGGCGACGAGGCTGAGGACGAAGGTAAGCATCGGCGCGACCATGAACACCACCCGGTTGGCGCCCGAGGGGATGATGGTCTCCTTGAACAGCAGCTTGACGGCGTCGGCGATGGGCTGGAAGAGCCCGAACGGACCGACCACGTTCGGCCCCCGGCGCAGCTGCATGGCGGCGATGATCTTGCGTTCGGCGAAGGTGAGATAGGCGATGGTAGCCATGACCGGAATGATGATCAGCAGGATGTAGGCGACTGTTTCGAGCCCGGGCCACAGATAGCCGTCGAGGAACTCAGACATCGCCGCCATCCCCGCCGCCGGCCGCAGGCGTGAACGCCGCCGTGCAGGCGGCCATCGTCGCCGAGGCGCGCGACACCGGATCGGTCATGTAGAAATTGGCGAACGGGATCGCAAACGGCGCGTCCGAGACGCTGCCATCGCCGCCGAACGGTGCCCACGGCGCCGGTTCGACCCCGTCGGGCGCACCGAGCGGCGGCGCGAGTTCGGCCATGCGCGCCCGCACCGCCGGGAGGTCGTCATAGGGGAGCGTCCGTCCGAGCTCTGCGGACAGCGCACGGACAATCGCCCAATCCTCGCGCGCTTCACCGGGCGGGAACATCGCCCTCCGGCCGCGCTGGGCGCGGCCCTCGGTGTTGACGTAGGTGCCGTCTTTCTCCGTGTAGGCGGCGCCCGGCAGCACGACATCAGCGGCATGCGCCCCGGCATCTCCGTGATGCCCCTGGTAGATGACGAACGCACCGGCTAGCTTCGCTGTATCGATCTCGTCGGCGGCGAGCAGGTACACGGCATCGAGGTCGCCCGCGGCGGCGCCGTCGAGAATGGCGCCGACATCGCGGCCGCCCGCGCCCGGGACCAGCCCGAGATCGAGGCCGGCGACCCGCGCTGCAGCCGTGTGCAGAACGTTGAAGCCGTTCCAGTCGTCGCCGACCATACTGCAGGACTCGGCGATCCCGCGCGCCAGCGTCAGCACCGCGGCGCCGTCGGGGCGCGCGATCGCCCCCTGCCCGACCACCAGCATCGGCCGCTCGGCGCCGGCGAGCACCGCCGCGAACGGGTGACTGCCGTCGGCGATCGCGGCCAGAACCGCCGGATCGGTTCCGAGATGCTCGAAGCGGTAGGTGAGGTCCGCCGCCTCGCCGACCAGCCCGACGGGGAAGCGTCCCGCAAGCGAGCGCTTGCGCAGCCGGGCATTGACGAGCGCCGCCTCGCGGCGCGGATTGGTGCCGATCAGCAGGCAGGCGCCCGCCTCCTCGATGCCGGCGATGGTGGTGTTGAAGAGATAGGCCGCGCGCGGCGATGCCGGCAGGCGCGCGCCGTCCTGGCGGCAGTCAACATGCGGCGAGCCAAGGGCCGCCATCAGGTCCTTGAGCGCGACCATCGATTCGGCGTCGCACTGGTCGCCGGCAATCGCCGCGATGCGGCTGCCGGGAACGCCGTCAAGCCGCTCGGCAATGGCAGTAAACGCCTCGGGCCAGGTCGCCGGCCTGAGCCGCCCGTCGCGGCGCACATAGGGGCGGTCGAGGCGCTGACGCGCGAGCCCGTCGCAGGCGTAACGAGTCTTGTCCGAGATCCACTCCTCGTTGATGTCCTCGTTCAGCATCGGCAGGATGCGCATGACATCGCGGCCGCGACTGTCGATCCGGATGTTGCTGCCGACGGCGTCCATGACGTCGACCGATTCGGTCTTGACTAGTTCCCATGGCCGGGCGGCGAAGGCGTAGGGCTTCGAGGTCAGCGCGCCGACCGGACAGAGGTCTATGATGTTGGCCGACAGCTCCGAGGCGATGGTGCTCTCGACATAGGTGCCGACCTCCATGTGCTCGCCGCGTCCGGTCGCTCCCAGCACCTCGACGCCGGCGACTTCGGTCGAGAACCGGATGCAGCGCGTGCAATGGATGCAGCGCGTCATGTGGGTCTCGATCAGGGGTCCGAAATCCTTGTCGGCGACGGCGCGCTTGTTTTCCAGGAAGCGCGAGCGGCCGGCGCCGTAGGCCATGGCCTGGTCCTGGAGGTCGCATTCGCCGCCCTGGTCGCAGATCGGACAATCGAGCGGATGGTTGATAAGCAGGAATTCCATGACGCCGTGGCGCGCCTTGCGCACGGTCTCGGTTGCAGTGCGGATGACCATGCCGTCGGCGGCCGGCATCGCGCAGGAGGCGATCGGCTTCGGCGAGCGCTCCATCTCGACGAGGCACATGCGGCAGTTGCCGGCGATCGAGAGGCGTTCGTGATAGCAGAAGCGTGGGATTTCGGCGCCGGCCTGCTCGCAGGCCTGCAGCACCGTGAGGCCGGCGGCGACCTCGATCTCGACGCCGTCGATGGTGAGCGTGGGCATGGCCGGACTCCCGGACGTCAGGCCGCTACCGCGCGGCGGCGCGCGATGCGGTCCTCGATCTCGTCGCGGAAGTGACGGACGAGGCCCTGGATCGGCCAGGCCGCGGCATCGCCGAGAGCGCAGATCGTGTGGCCCTCGATCTCGCGCGACACGTCGAGCAGCATGTCGATCTCCGCAACCTCGGCCTCGCCGCGCACCAGCCGCTCCATGACGCGCCACATCCATCCCGTGCCCTCGCGGCACGGGGTGCACTGGCCGCAGCTCTCGTGCATGTAGAATTTCGAGAGCCGCGCGATGGCGGCGATGACGTCGGTCGTGTCGTCCATGACGATGACGGCAGCCGTGCCAAGTCCCGAGGACACCTCGCGCAGGGCGTCGAAATCCATCAGCACGCTGTCGCAGATCGAGCGCGGGATCAGCGGCACCGAGGAGCCGCCCGGGATGACCGCCTTGAGCCGGTTCCAGCCGCCGCGCACGCCGCCGGCATGGCGCTCGATGAGTTCGCGCAGCGGGATGCTCATCTCCTCCTCGACATTGCAAGGCTGGTTCACGTGCCCCGAGATGCAGAAGATCTTGGTACCGGTGTTGTTCTCCCGGCCGAAGCCCGCGAACCACGACGCGCCGCGGCGGCAGATGGCCGGCGCGACGGCGATGGTCTCGACATTGTTGATCGTGGTCGGGCATCCGTAGAGCCCGGTATTGGCGGGAAACGGCGGCTTGATCCGCGGCTGGCCCTTCTTGCCCTCGAGGCTCTCGAGAAGCGCCGTTTCCTCACCGCAAATATAGGCGCCGGCGCCGCGGTGGACGAAGATGTCGAAATCGTAGCCGCTGCCGCAGGCGTCCCTGCCCACGAGTCCGGCCTCGTAGGCCTCATCGACCGCCGCCTGCAGCACCTCGGTCTCGCGGAAAAACTCGCCGCGCACGTAGATGTAGGCGGCCTCGGCTCCCATCGCGAAACCCGCGATCAGGCATCCCTCGACGAGCTTGTGCGGATCGTGGCGCAGGATGTCGCGGTCCTTGCAGGTGCCGGGCTCCGATTCATCAGCATTGACCACGAGATAGGCCGGGCGGCCGTCAGATTCCTTGGGCATGAACGACCATTTGAGGCCGGCGGGAAAGCCCGCGCCGCCGCGGCCGCGGAGGCCGGACTCCTTGATCTCGTTCACGATCCAGTCGCGGCCGCGGGCGAGGATGTCGCGGGTACCGTCCCAGTCGCCGCGCGCCCGCGCCGCCGCCAGCCGCCAGTCCTCGAGGCCGTAGAGATTGGTGAAGATGCGGTCCTTGTCGGTCAGCATTGCGGTGTCTTCCCGGTAGACCCGGCCAGGGTGGTCGGCGCGCCCGCCGGAGCCGATGCCTGGCGTCCGGCCATCGATCCCGGTGCCGGGGCGCCGCCCTTGCGGATCGTGCGTACGAGTTCCCGCGCACCCTCGGGATCAACATCCTCGTAGTAGTCGTCGTCGATCCACACGATCGGCGCGTTCACGCAGGCGCCGAGGCACTCGAACTCGCTCAGCGAGAACAACCCGTCCGCGCTGGTCTGGCCGGTGGCGCAGCCGAGCTCGTCCTCGAGGGCGGAGACGATGCCGGCGCTGCCGCGCAGCCAGCACGGCGTCGTCGTGCACACCCGGAGCTCGTGGCGCCCGCGCGGGCTGTCGTGGAACATCTCGTAGAAGGAGACGATCTCATAGACCCGGATCGGCGCCATGTCGAGCATGTCCGCGACATGGTCGATGGCCGCGCGCGGCAGCCAGCCGCCGCACTGGCGCTGGGCGAGATCGAGAAGCGCGAGCACCGCGCTGGCCTGGCGCCCCGCGGGATACCTGGCGACATGGGCGGCGGCGAGGCGGCCGTTCTCGGCGGTGAACGCGAAGCTGTCAGCGGCGCCGGTCATCGGTCGATCTCGCCGAACACGATATCCATGGAGCCGACGATCGCGACCATGTCGGCCAGCATGTGCCCGCGCGACAGGAAGTCGGTCGCCTGCAGGAAGGCAAAGCCCGGCGCCCTGATCTTGCAACGGTAGGGCTTGTTGGAGCCGTCGGCGACGAGGAACACGGCGAACTCCCCCTTGGGCGCCTCGACCGCGGTGTAGGTTTCGCCCGCGGTCACGTGATAGCCCTCGGTATAGAGTTTGAAGTGGTGGATCAGCGCCTCCATCGAGCGTTTCATCTCGATGCGCGGGGGCGGCGCGATCTTGGGGTCGCTCGTATGCACGGGGCCAGCGGGCAGGTTCTCGATGCACTGGCGGATGATGCGCAGGCTCTGGCGCATCTCCTCGACGCGGACGAGATAGCGGTCGAAGCAGTCGCCGTTGCGGCCAACCGGGATATCGAACTCCATCAGCCTGTAGACGTCGTAGGGCTGCGCCTTGCGCAGGTCCCAAGGCACGCCGCTGGCGCGGAGCATGGGTCCGGAAAAGCCCCAGTCGAGTGCGTCGTCGCGGTCGACGACGCCGATGTCGACCGTGCGCTGGCGGAAGATGCGGTTGTCGGTGAGCAGCGCCTCGACATCGTCGATGATGGCGGGAAAGCTGTCACAGAACGCGGCGATGTCCTCGACCAGCCCCGACGGCAGGTCGCGGTGCACGCCGCCCGGGCGGAAATAGGCTGCGTGCAGCCGCGCCCCGGACACGCGCTCGTAGAACTCCATCAGCTTCTCGCGCTCCTCAAAGCCCCACAAGAGCGGCGTCATCGCGCCGACATCGAGGGCGAAGGCGCTGATGTTGAGGATGTGGTTGAGCAGCCGCGTGATCTCGCTGAACAGCACCCGGATATACTGTCCGCGAAGCGGCACGGCGATGCCGGCAAGCTTCTCGACGGCAAGCGCGAAGGCGTGCTCCTGGCACATCGGCGACACGTAGTCGAGGCGGTCGAAATACGGCACCGCCTGGAGATAGGTCTTGTATTCGATCAGCTTTTCGGTGCCGCGGTGGAGGAGGCCGATATGCGGGTCGCAGCGTTCGACGATCTCGCCGTCCATCTCGACGACAAGCCGCAGCACGCCGTGCGCCGCCGGATGCTGCGGCCCGAAATTCATGGTCAGGTTCTTGATCCCGGCATCGGTCATCATGCGGCCTTCCCGTCATCCCCGGCCTTCTCGTCGCCGGGCAGGATGTGGGGGGCGCCCTCCCACGGGCTCATGAAGTCGAAGTTGCGGAAATCCTGGGTCAGCTTCACGGGCTCCTGGATCACCCGCTTCTGCTCCTCGTCGTAACGCACCTCTACATAGCCGGTCAGCGGGAAGTCCTTGCGCAACGGATGGCCCTCGAAACCGTAATCGGTCAGCATGCGGCGCAGATCCGGATGGCCGGAAAACGCGATGCCGAACATGTCCCAGACCTCGCGCTCGAACCAGCCGGCGGCACTGAAGAGCGGGACCGCGGACGGAACCGGCTCCGACTCGCCGGCCGTCACCTTGACGCGGATGCGCTGGTTGTGGGTCAGGCTCAGGAGATTGTAGACGACTTCGAAGCGCTCGCCGCGCTCGGGATAGTCGACCGCGGTGATGTCGGCAAGCATCTTGAACAGGCAGCTGGGGTCGTCGCGCAGGAACTTGAGGACGGCGAGGAGTTCGTCGCGCCCGGTCTCGAGCACCAGCTCGCCGTGCGTGATCTCCGACGCCGACGACGCGAGCGGCGGCGCCGATCGCACATACTCTGCAAGTTCGTGGAGCGCTTCGTCCATCAGTTTTCGACAACCTGCCCTGGCCTAGCGCGCGATGGTGCTGGTACGTCCGATTTTCTTCTGCAACTGCAGGATTCCGTAGAGAAGCGCCTCAGCCGTCGGCGGACAACCCGGAACATAGACATCGACCGGCACGATGCGATCGCAGCCGCGCACCACGGAATAGGAATAGTGGTAGTAGCCGCCGCCGTTGGCGCAGCTGCCCATGGAGATCACCCAGCGCGGCTCGGCCATCTGGTCGTAGACCTTGCGCAGCGCCGGCGCCATCTTGTTGGTGAGCGTACCCGCGACGATCATCACGTCGGACTGGCGCGGCGACGGGCGGAAGATCGCGCCGAAGCGGTCGAGGTCGTAGCGGCTGGCCGCCGTATGCATCATCTCGACGGCGCAGCAGGCGAGCCCGAAGGTCATCGGCCACAGTGAGCCGGCCTGCGCCCACGACACCAGCCGGTCCAGTCGGGTAACCAGGAATCCCTTGTCGCCGAGTTCGCGCCCAGCCGCCGCCGACAGCGCGGGCGTCACGCCGGAATCACCTACTCCCATTCCAGAGCCCCCTTGCGCCATTCATAGACGAAGCCGACGGCAAGCACGCCGAGAAACGCCATCATCGACCAGAACCCGAACAGGCCGGTATCGGACAACGAGACCGCCCACGGAAACAGGAACGCGATCTCGAGGTCGAAGATGATGAACAGGATCGCGACCAGATAGAATCGGACGTCGAACTGGCCGCGCGCGTTGTCAAAGGCGTCGAAGCCGCATTCGTAGGCCGACACCTTCTCGGGGTCGGGGCGCTGGCGGGCGACGATGTAAGACGCGATCACCGCCGCGGCAGCCATGCCTGCGGCGATCCCGATGAACAGCAGGATGGGCAGGTATTCCCGCAGCATGTCGTGCATGTGCGCGCTCCGCATATGGCTGGTTCCATCCCGGCAGGCACGGACATGCCGGACCGTGCGAGCAGCAGGGCCGCTCCGGCCGCGCCCGGTGGCGCGACGCCGGGCCGTTTATACGGCCAATGGAACAGGAATTCAAAGTCCCCTGCGAATCTCCGCACCCGGCCGCCGGGGCGGCAGACAGACAGGGAATGTGGCGGGAGTGACGGGACTCGAACCCGCGGCCTCTGGCGTGACAGGCCAGCGCTCTAACCAAACTGAGCTACACCCCCGGGGAACCCGGCCGCCGCGCGGACGCGGGGCGCGAGCGTTGTCGTTCGCCCGACAGGAGCGTCAATCTACACCATGGCCGGGCCGCCGTCCACAGCAATCTTGCGGACCATCGTCCGGTCAAGCCTCCCCGCCGTGCGCGCGCCCGGCGGCGGCGGTTCGACAGCCGCGGGCCTTTGTGCCACGGTCGGCCGCGAGCCTGCATCCCGCCGCACCCGCCCGGATGCAGCGTCCAGGCCACGGGAGACGACCTCATGAAATACCGCACACTCGGCTGCTGCACCGACGAGATTTCTGCGATCGGGCTCGGCTGCATGACGATGACCGGCCTCTACGGGCCGGCCGACGACGGCAAATCGGTGGCCACCGTCCAGGCCGCGCTCGATGCCGGGATGAACTTCATCGACACCTCCGACTTCTACGGCGCGGGCCAGAACGAGGAGATGCTCGCCGGTGCGCTCAAGGGCCGCCGCGACACGGCCTTCATTGCCACCAAGTTCGGCAATCTCGGCAGCCGCGCCGACGGTCGGCCGGAGTACGTCGCCGAGGCCTGCGAAAGGAGCCTTGCCCGGCTCGGGATCGACGTGATCGATCTCTATTTCCAGCACCGCGTCGATCCCGACGTGCCGATCGAGGACACGGTCGGTGCCATGGCGCGCCTCGTCGAACAGGGCAAGGTGCGCTGGCTCGGCCTCTCCGAAGCCGGGCCCGAAACCATCCGCAGGGCGCACGCGACGCATCCGATCGCGGCGCTGCAGACCGAGTATTCCCTGTGGACGCGCTTCGTCGAGACCGACTACCTCGCGCTCCTGCGGGAACTCGGCATCGGCTTCGTCGCCTATTCGCCGCTCGGCCGCGGCATGCTGACAGGCGCCATCGAGGGATTCGGAAGCCTCGCGGAGAACGACCGCAGGAAGGACCACCCCCGCTTCAAGGAGGGCAACATCGAGGCCAACGTCAGGATCGTCCGGCCGCTTGCGGATATCGCGGCCGAAAAGGGCGTAAGCAGCGCGCGGCTCGCCCTCGCCTGGCTACTCGCGCAGGGCGACGACATCGTGCCGATTCCGGGCATGCGCCGGCGCGCCCACCTCGCGGACAACATCGTGGCAGCCGATCTCGAACTGTCGCCCGAGGAGGCGCGGCGGATCGGCGATTCGATAGCCGCGGGCGCGGTGGCGGGCACGCGCTATCCCGAACAGCAGCTTCCCGGCCTCGGTCTCTGAGCCCGACAACGGCCGGCCCGTGGCCACCGCGCCGACGCTCCGGAACCGGTGGAGGCACGGACATCCGCAGCCAGCCTGGTCGAGCGGTGGATGCGCCGGTCGGGAAAGGCGGCAACGGTTCCGCGATCTCGGCGACGGCAGGAGATTCCACAAGCAAGGTCGCTGCCGGCGGGTGACCGCCGTCGGCAGCCGCCCGGAGTTCGGAAAGCTTGCACACGGGATGCCAGCAATATCACCACGTGGCATCGTCGATGTATTGCGAGGCGATCTCTTCTCCCCCTCTGCCTCGCGCATCCGCCGACCGGACCGACACGGAATCGTCGCGAACCGGGAACGCGTTGTTCCTTCCATCATGCCGGCAGCTGCAAGGACAAACTCGCGGGCGGCCCGCGAGCAGACTGCACGTTCGCATTCCGGCCTCGTCCGGACAGCCCGCATGCCGCGCTGGCACGGAACGTGTCCAGCCGCCCCAGGACCAGCGCCGGCCGATGTTCCGCCGCCGGGCGACGCCAGCATCGGGGTGATGTCTCGCCACCGTTCCCGGGCGAGATGCCCGGCTGCGCGCGGTGTCGTCGCCGGCCGCCATTCATCACGAGGGTCGTCCGCGACGGAAATTGGTGTACCCTGCGCGCGACGACGGCAAAGGGAGGGCAGCGCTCCATGAATCCCGTACCGATCGGCGTCTTCGACCATGTCGACCGCCGCCCCGAAGTTTCGCTCAAGCAGACCTACGAGGACCGCCTCAAGCTCGTCGAGGCCTATGATCGTGCCGGGTTCTACGCCTACCAGATCGCCGAGCACCACGCGACGCCGCTCGCTATGGCGCCGTCGCCGGGGATCTTCCTGTCCCTGGTCGCGCAGCGAACCGAGCGCATCCGCTTCGGGCCGATGGTCTACGTGCTGCCGCTGCATCATCCGCTCCGCCTTCTCGAGGAGGTGTGCATGCTGGACCAGCTCTCGGCGGGCCGGTTCGAACTCGGGGTCGGGCGCGGCGTGTCACCGCTCGAGCTCGCGCATTACGGCGTCGACCGCAACGAGGCACGGACGATATATGACGAGACCCTGGAGATCCTCCTCAAGGGCCTGGCCATGGGCGCAGACGACCTCACCCATCATGGCCGGCATTTCGATTTCGAGAACGTGCCCGTAGCCTTCGAGGCCGTACAACGACCGCACCCGCCGGTCTGGGCGGGCATCGGCACGGCAGACGGCGCGCGGCGCGCCGGGGCGCTCGGCCGGAACGTGCTGACCAATTCGCCACTCGCCTTCGCCGGCGAGATCATGAAGCTCTATGCCGACGCCTATGCCGAGAACCACGGCGGTGGGGAGCTGCCGAAGATGGCCGTCTGCCGCCACATCTACGTGGCGCCCACGGACGCTGAGGCGGTGGCGGTGATGCGCGGGGCCTACAGGGCGTGGTGGGATCACTTCATCGCGCTGTGGAAGCGCCACGGCGCCGATGTTGTGGTCGCTCAGTACGAGGAGGATTTCGATGCCTCGCGGGCCAAGGACCTGTTCGTCGTCGGCTCGCCGGCTACGGTCGCCGCCGAGATCGAGCGCTCCCTCGAAGTGTCAGGCACCAACTACTTCGTCGCCCGCTTCGCGTACGGCTCGCTCACCTACGAGCAGTCGCGCGCCGCGCTCGACCTGTTCGTCGACGAGGTGATGCCGAAGGTGGGCCTCCGCATACAGTAACGGGAACCTCTCTCAAGGCTGGAAGAGTAAGGGCTATCGCCAAAATAAATAGGTCATTATGTCCGTGGCGTGAGGGTGTAGTTCCACTCGCCGTGGAACAGGTCTCTGCGGATGGCGAGGCCATCCATCTGATCGTCGCTGACCTTGACCCCGAGCGGATAGCTGTTCTCGTCGAGGTACGAGCGTATGGTGAGGCCGGTGGCGGCGATCAGCTTGACGATCACCTGGTAGCTGACGAGGGGCCGGCCGCGCCAGTTCCGGGTGATGTGGCAGAACATCCGGTGCTCGATCTTGTTCCACTTTCCGGGCGGGAAGCGGGCCACCGACACCTTCAACCCGAGTTCGTCGGCGAGGTGCTGCAGCTTCCACAGCCGGTTGCGGCTGCTGCCGTCGGCGGTGATCAGCAGGCGCCCGGCATAGAGCAGTTGGCCCATCTGCCGCCACCAGCGGCGCAGGGTCTCGACCGCGAATGCCGCCGTGTCATGTCCGACGCTGACCCGGCCGGCATTGGCGGTGAGATCGTAGACCCCGCAGGGGATCGCCTTGCCGAGCTCGGGGAAGTCATGCACGTTGACGGCTTCAGGGTCGCCCTTGGGCCGCCATTGCGGTACTGGATTTCCTTCTTCTTGGTGTCACCACAGGCTGGCCTCTGGAACGCGCGCACCCGGCGCGTCGGAACTGCGCATCCCGGTGCTGGCGGCCTTCCAGCGTCTTGCGATTGGCCTGGAGGCTGTACCCCGGATCGTGGAGCAGCCGGTTCACCGTGCGCTCGCTGACCCTCGACCGCAAGACGGTCCGCCAGCGGCACTGTGAAACCGCAATGAACTCTCCGGATCGCCGCGCGTCATCGGTTCAAGCTCGCGCGCCGCCACCAAACCCGGATCCGTCACCCGCTTGCGCCCGCCGCCGGGGCGACGCAAACGTCCTGAAGGAATCTCACTCGAAGACTCGCAGGCTGCGTCCGAATCAAGCTCCTCCGGCGCGAACGGTGCCCATCCCCGTCGCCTCGACCACTCGCCCGATGGCACGGGCCGCCGCCCACAGGCGCCGCGCACGTTCGTTCAGAACCGGACGCAACACCACAAACTTGGATCGCAGCGTATCGACCATCGCTTCCATGGCATCATCGATGGCAAATCCACACCAAAAAAACAATCTATTTTGGCGTGAGTCCTAAGCGTTCGCTCGTGCGGTGATGACGATCTGCGGCGGGTTTATTTGGGCGGTTGCAAGAAGGGCGCTGGTAATCGGAATTCGGCTGTGCTATCAGGTCGTGCATGGTCATGTGCATCAAGGATTTCGTGTCATCATCGGGTGCGGACGCCGCTGGCGACGTGCCGCAGTCGTCGTGTCGTGATTCGGTCACCTGGAAGTCCCTGTACGATCGCGAGCGTATTCGAGCCGAGGCTGCGGAGGGTCGCTGTGAGGATCTGCGCTTGTGTTGTCGGTTGGATAAACCGGCGGGATTTCGGCGATTCGCCGCGCTTTTCAGGATCGTGTTTCTTTCCTGTTGTCAGGTCCTGTTGTCGCGGTTTCAGTGTTTGTCTGTTTGTCTCTGTGAACCCCGCCCGTTTTCTTCCCTGTTGTCGTTCCGGTCCGGTTCCGGTTTTTCTGCCGGCATGTGATCCGGGCTCCTGAGGGTTGTCGGGAGGGTTCTAGTAGTCCACCGACATTGTATTGATGATTTTTGGTGGGTAGTATTTCCGTGTC
Organism: Alphaproteobacteria bacterium; assembly: GCA_964291215.2. Lineage (GTDB taxonomy): Bacteria > Pseudomonadota > Alphaproteobacteria > MPNO01 > UBA830 > JAJEBT01. The sequence continues at coordinate 1,437,925 of OZ219790.1, forward strand.
GGCGTTCGTTGGAATCTGGACAGTGCGGATATCCACACGGGCAAGATGCCGAACGGGCAGGCAGCAGCGGCCCCATGCGCAGGTCCGGACAACGGGCATGCCCGCAGGTCTTCGGGGCAATGACAGGAGCGGCGCATATGGCCAACTCCCAAGGCAGGAAGCTCTACCGCGTGACCCTTTCAACGCAGGAGCGCCAGGATCTGAAGGCGATCGTCGACGGTACCGGGGCCGCCTGGCACAGGTCCTGATGCTGAGGGGCGCTTGTCGATGCCGACATTGCGCAAGGGCTGGGCATCGGCACGGCGACGGTCGAGCGTTTGCGCAAGCGCTGCGTCCTGGAGGGACGCCGCCCTCAGCCGCAAGGAGCAGGTGAACCGCCGGCCAAAACGGCTGGACGGGGCGATGGAGGCGAAGCTGATCTCGTCCCCGCCCGAGGGCTGTGGACGCTGCTCGCCGGCCGTCTGGTGGAGATCGTCGAGCGCATTTTGGAAGAGACGGTCAGGAAGACGCTAAAAAAGAGATCAAGCCGTGGCTGAACTGGTGCATTCCACCGCACCGGAGGGCACAGTTCGTGGCGGCGGTGTGCTTGACATTTATCAGCGGGACTTTGCCAGGGACGAGGTGCTGAGACCAGCCGGCAGCAGACGAAGGAAACCCCCCGTCCTCCGGTCAGCCGGAGGTGGTCGACTATGAATATGAGCGCAACGGCACGGCCAACCTCTTCATGGCCTTTGCGCCCAACGAGAACTGGCGCACGGTGAAAGTCACCGACCGCCGCGGGACTGGGCGCACTTCATCCGGGAGCTTGCCGACGACCATTTCCCCGATAGAAAGATCGTACTGGACAATCTGAACACGCACAGTCGCTGTATGAAGCCTTCGAGCCTGAGGAGGCGGGTACGAAAGCGGTTCGAGTTTCGCTACACGCCGAAGCACGGGAGCTGGCTCAACATGGCCGAGATCGGTGCGCTGTCGCGGCAGTGCCTTCGGCGACGCATTCCCGACCGTGACACCATGCGGCGGGAGACGGCGGCGTGGGTGGAACGGCGCAATGCGGCCGATGTCACTGTCGACTGGCGTTTCACGACGAAGGATGCCCGGACGAAACTGAAGTCTATATATCCATCAATCTAATAATGTCATACTGCTAGTGTTTCGCGGGACCGTCTGCTTCCCTGTCGTCCGGGCCCGGGGCGCCCTCGCGACGCCAGCACCAACAGATCAGCCTCGCCGCAAGGAGCCCTCCCAACGTCAGGACCATCGTCCTCGCGCAGGACCACGATGAGACCGGAGAACGTCAGGCAGAAACCCTGCGCACAAGGCTGAAGGTCCCCCTCGCGTCACGCTCCACAGACGCCGACCGCAAGAAAACGCCGACTGGAACGACATCATCAACACCAGAGCACAGGACCCGACAACAGGCAGAAAACGAAGACCGCGCGGCCTCTCGTCAACGCCGCATGTCCTCGTACCCGTGTTCGCCCAATCCACACGGCCAACCGCTCAAAAGCGCGGTTCTCCGCCGAAATCCCGCCGTTCTGAATCGCCGCCGACAGCTTACAGGAGGTGGAGGAACGGCTGGAGGTGGCGGAGGACGCCTGCTCGTGCTGCGGCACGTTGCCAACGGTTCGCACCAGGATCATCGAGATCAAAAGCGGCGGATTGTCCGCCCGCGCCGGGGCTGTGACTGCCCCGGTTCACCGAGCGAGGTGGCGGCTGTTTCCCGGCGCCGCATTCGGGTGTGGACGCATGTGCTGCACGAGCACTTTGCGTGCATGCGCGCCGAGTCGCGCGCATGGCTTCCCTATCGAAGGCCGTTTGAGATATAATCGCGTACAATCGCACCCCGACGAGGCTGATGGAGCGCCGGAGGCTAGAAATGACCTTCCTCAACAGTTTCGAGGCCGTCCACTATCGAGGCATAGATGGCCTGTCGTTCCCACACCTTGCACGCGCAAACCTCATCACGGGTGTGAATGGAGTGGGAAAGACGGCGGTCCTGGAAGCAATGTGGTTATTTACCGGGCGAGACAACACATCCCTGCTGTGGAATCAACATGTGCAACGCACCGATAAGCCAGTACTTAACCCTGTTGCAAGGCTGGCGAAAGAAGCACTGGAACTCCGGGGCAAGGAACGAGGTTCATGCCATAGTCTTAGGGCTGCTTACCGGAAATTGGCGGATATAGAAAGAAACGACAAAATTCTGACAGGACCTGTGCCAGGAACTCTACCTGAGATAGCGCCGGTGATCGCGCGCATCGATATCGAGTTAGATGAAAGCGCTGTGAGTGAAGAAACTACAGGAACAACGATAACGCCTTGGGGGGGCGTTGTATTCAAAAAACCGCAAATACCTGCGGAACGAAATAATTCTATTATTTTTGGAACAAGTTTCCACCCCCCAACACAAAACGATTTTCTTCTACGATATTCGGATATGGTCAGAGCGAACTTCAAGAATAGTTTTACGGAAGCGGTCAACATGATTCTTCCGAAAATTCGCGATATAGAAATCCTTACGAACGAAATCGGTGAGTCGTATCTTTCTGCTCACACGAACGACGGTATGCAGTTACCGCTCCACGACTTGGGTGGCGGTGTCCAGCAGTTGTCCCAGTTGTACTTGGGTTTTTTCGGCTCTCGCGGTGGTGCATTTTTTGCGGATGAAATGGAAAACGGACTGCATCATTCCGTTCTGGAAAATGTTTGGTCCCATTCGCGCACGTGGATGCGCGAATGGGACGTGCAATTGGTGGCAACGACCCATAGCGGCGAGTGCATCCGGGCGGCGATGGCTGCGTTCGAGGACGCACCGGACGAACTGGCAATTCACAAGCTCTACAGGAACGGTGAAACGGGGAAAGTGGAGGCGACGACCTTCACCAGCGGGGCCTTGGAAGGTGCGCGCGAGATCAATCTGGAGACCCGGTAATGGCGGCCGCGGACGATGGTGCGCCAAGGCTGGAAATACGTTCGGACTGTCTCTTGCTTGTGGAAGGTCGGGACGAGGTCAACCTGTTCGACCCGCTCCTCAAACACTCTCTCGGCACCACAGGGAAGCGGGACATACAGATTATCGATGCGGGGGGAAAGCACAGATTCCGAAATAATCTCGCGGCAATCGCAGCTGCCGCCCGCGTACCGCCGCCACTCCGTGCAATCGGCGCGGTTCGGGATGCGGACGACAACGCTCGAAGCGCATTCCAGAGCATTTGCTACGCGCTTCGCGATGCCGGCTACGAACCGCCTTCGGCCCATGGAGCGGTTTCGGACGGCAACCCGCGGGTGGGCGTTTTCATTCTGCCGGACGGCGCAGGAACCGGCGCTGTCGAGACCCTCTGTCGGCAATCCGTCACCGGGGATAAGGCAAGCCGGTGCGTCGAAGCCTTTATCGACTGCCTGAAGGAGCGGCGCGTCCTGTGCCCCCGGAATGAGGACAAGACCTTCGCCCATGCTTACCTGGCCGCCGGGAAGGACCCCGTGGCGCGGGTCGGCGAAGGCGCCCGGCAGGGTGTGTGGGATTTCGGTTCCGAGGCGTTCGCGGAAATGTCCGATTTCCTCCGAGAACTGTTCGCATAGGTGCTGTCTGGAATTAGTCGGAACTTGCAAGCGTTCGTCGTGCGGTGATGACGATCTGCGCACGAACGAACGCTTGCCACGTCCGGATACCTATTGATCGCGGGCCGCGGCAAGGAGTATCAATAATGGTATGAAAACAACCGTCTCGATTCCCGACGACATTTTCGAACGCGCCGAGCGACTGGCCTTGCAGAAACGGCGGTCCCGGAGCGAAGGGTACGCGGCCGCGCTCGACGAGGATCTCGCGCGCCATGCGCAGGACGAGGTCACGGACGTAATGGACCGGGTATACGGCAAGGTCGGAGAGAACGATCGTGCCTTCCTTCCCGCAGCCGGCAAGCAGGTGCTCGCCGACACCGAATAGTGATCTCCCGGGGCGATGTGTGCCGGGCCGGGCGGGGACAGGAGGATCTCGGCGACATGCGGCCGAGGGATCCAGGCTGCTCGCTTCACGACCATACCCTGATCCAGCCGAAGACAGAATTCTCCCACAACATCGCGCTCTCGACCCAGACCATATTTCCGAGCCTGATCATCCAGGCACGGTCCGATACCCTGGCTACCCGTCACGTGATTCCGGAGGGCATTGACCGGTATGAGCTGATCTGGACGTTTTTCGGCCATGCGGAAGACGATGCGGGGACACAGCAGGCGTCCAAAGCCTGCATGACGTGACCCCGCCAGCCGCCACGGAGCGCATCGAAAATTCTCGGAACAGGGGTTGGTGGGCGGTGACGGGATCGAACCGCCGACCTACGCGGTGTAAACGCGTCGCTCTCCCAGCTGAGCTAACCGCCCGGTGGCGGGATCTTATCACGGCGGATCGCCCGCCGCACCATGTTCCGGGCTCAGGAAAACGCCTCGGGGAACTTCTGTCGCACCTCGGCGGCCAGTTCGGGCGACGTCATCGCGACATCCGGAAAGTCGTCTATATGCTCGTAGGGAATGCAGGCATCGATGACAACCCTGCTGTTGTAGAGCCGGTCGTCGAAGACCATCGTGTCGAGACGCGACGACCAGTTGCGGTCGAGCACCGTGAAGTCGCGCTTCGGATCAGACCGCGTTCCCATGGCCCAGATGACGTCGTTGATGTCGGTCGGATCGATGTCGTCGTCGACGACAACGATGTAGCGCCCGACATAGCCTGTCGGGTTGACCTGCGAGGCCACAAGCCCGACCTGGTTGGCATGGCCGAAATAGCGCTGCTTGATCGACACCGCGACGAAGGTACGGCCCGACCCGGCCTGATGGACCCAGACACCCTTGACGTCCGGAATGCCGGCGCCCTCGAGCGAATCGAGAAGCCCGGCCGAACGGATGAAGCAACGCTCGAACAGGTGCGAATGAGGCGGCTTCTGGCTAGCGGCGCAGGTCAGGATGGGATTGTCGCGATAATAGGCCCGCTCGATATGGATCAGCGGTTCCTCCCGGGCGGCGCCGGCATAGTAGCCGGTCCATTCGCCGAACGGCCCCTCGAGCGCGGTCTCGTCCGCAGATACCCACCCCTCAAGCACCAGTTCCGAGCGGGCCGGGAACGGCAGTCCGGTAACCTCGCCCTCGACGCATTCGAGCGGCTGTCCCGCGAGACCGCCGGCCCAGTCGAGTTCAGGGACGTTATCGGCGAGCGTATAGCGCGCAGCGACATAAGTCGCCGGGTCGATGCCGACGACGATGACCATCGGGCATTTCCGGCCCTCGCTCAGATATTTGTCGCGATGGATCCGGCCCTGCTTGCCGTTCGAGATGTACGACGTGGCGAGGTTCCTGCCGTTGAGCATGACGCGGTAGGTGCCGACATTGACGCGGCCGCTGTCGGGATCGCGGGTAACAACACCGCAGGCGGTTCCGATATAGCGCCCGCCGTCCTTCTCGTGGTGCACAGGCACGGGAAACTTCGCGAGATCGACATCATCGCCACGGTCGATGTTCTCGAGCACGGGACCGTCGGCGACGATGCGCGGCGGCATCGGCTCGTACTGGCGGATCCTCTTCCTGTAGAGGTCGAGCATGGCGCGCCGGTCGCCTGAGACAGATGGGTCGAGTCCGAGCGCGAGGGCGAGACGCAGCGGCGAACCCAGCATGCCATAGAGGCAGCGGAAGCCCTCCGGATAGTCCGTTACGCGGTCGAACAGCAACAGCGGCGAGCGGTCGACCTTCTCGCGATAGAGAACCTCGGTGACGGCGCCGATTTCCTTGTCCCAGTGAGCGCCGTCGACGGTCCGCAACTCGCCGCCATCGGCGACCGCGGCGAGGAAGTCGCGGAGATCGGTCTGCACCTGCCGGTTGGAGCCGGTCTGGCCTGTCATTTCGTTCCTCCGTCCGCGCCGGCCGCACCACGGACGACCGAAAGGTTCCGCTGCAGAGCGGCCGGGCAGTTTCTCCCGGGATCGGACGGCGGCGCGGGACCGGCAGCGGGGCAAGCCGGGAGCCGCAGCGCGCCGCTCCCGGCCGGGTCAGGTCAGTCGCAGAGGTGGCCCCACTTCTCGCGCGATTCCTGGGCAATTTCCCGCGACGGCGCGTTCACCGGCGGAAACTCGTCCTTCCAGTGAAACGGGCGGCACGCGTCGATGATCGCACGGCTGTTGGTGAGGTTGCCCTTCTCCTTCTCCCACGGCGGAATCCGCGGATCAAGATGGGTGGACCAGGCATTGTGGATGATGTCGATCGACGTTGCCGGATCCGACCGCGTGAGCATCGCCCAGATGAGTTCCTCGAGATCCGAGACGTCGACATCCTCGTCGGTGACGATGACGTACTTGCCGGCATAGGCGCCAACATGGCACTGGCAGGCGATATGGCCGGCCTGCCTAGCGTGGCCGGGATAACGCTGCTTGATCGAGACGCCGATCAGCATACGCGCAGTGCCGACCTCGTGAAGCCACGCCGCGGTGACGTCAGGCACGCCGGCCTTGGCGATGTTCTCCTTGAGGAGAGCCGAGCGCGTCACGGCACGGTAGCGCGCAAGCTCGTCAGGCGGACGCTGCGGCGGACAGCCGAGGAGGATGGGATTGTTGCGATAGTAGACCGCCTTGACTTCCATCACCGGCTCCTCGCGCATCAGCGAACCGTAATAGCCGGTCCACTCTCCGAAGGGGCCCTCAGGCCGCTTGTCAACCGGATGCACGAACCCCTCGAGCACGATTTCCGCGTCGGCGGGGAACGGAAGACCGGTATGCCGGCCCTCGATCATCTTCATCGCCTTGCCGCGGAAGCCGCCAACGACATCGAACTCGCAGACGCCGGGCGGGACCTCGGAGCATCCCATCAGGAAGGTCATCGGATCGCCGCCGCAGACGATGATCGCCGGCATCGGTTCGTTCCGCTGCTGGTACTTGTCGCGGTGGATGCGCCCGTGCTTGCCCGGCGAGATGTAGAAGCCAACCTCGTTCCTGCTGTGGACCATGACGCGGTAGGTGCCGATGTTGATCCAGCCGGTGTCCGGATCACGGGTCACATTGTAGGACCCGGTGCCGATGTAGCGGCCGCCATCCTGTTCGTGCCACATCGGGGTCGGGAAGGTCTCGACATCGATGTCGTCGCCCTCCATGACGTTTTCGAGGACAGGGCCGTCGGTGACGATCTCGTGCGGGATCTCGCGGAGATCCGCCATGTAGTTCTCGCGGAAGGAATCGGTGAGCTCGAGCTTCCGCATTTCGGCATCAAAGCCGAGCGTCATGTTGGCCCGCTTGCCGGCGAAGAAGTTGACCAGTACCCGCGAGCCGTCGAGCGATCCGGGAATGTTCTCGAAAACCACGCAGGGCGCCTTCTCGTCATGAAGCACCACTTCCGAGGCCATGCCGATGTCGCGTTCCCAGGTCGCGCCCTCAACATGCTTCACCTCGCCAAGCTTCTCCGCTTCCTCAAGCCAGTCGCGAAGATTGTCGTACGGTATGCGAAGCTCGTTCGGGGCGAGGGCAACGGGCCCGCCGGACACCTTGCCAATCGCATTTCCCATATCGTCGGCCATTAGCCTGTTTCCTTCTGCTGATTTGCTGATGATTGCCGGATAGCGACTGCGGTTGCCGCCCGCCACGCAATGTCCTGCTGACCACTGCCGATAATACGGCGATCCGCCCCGCAGCACAAACCGGCACCCCATGATCAATGACGGATCACGGGGTGTGCGGGTCCCGGATGGCAGCGGACGCAGGCATGAATCGGCCCGGGGGTCACCGGGCCTCACGCGCCCTTATCGCATGGAAGAGATGGGTTACTAATGCGGCGCCGAAGACGGGCGCCAGCAAGTTAATCACTGGAATCATCATCATGAAGGTGATCGCGACACCGGCCACGAACAGCGGACGGCGATGTGATTTCCGCCAGTCCGCGGCCTGTGCCGGCGGCAACCGCCGCAGAATCACGATGTCGGCATATTCCCGCCCCACGAGCCAGCCGTTGAGCAGGTAGAACAGCGTCAGGCTCACCACCGGAACCAGGAGCCCGACAAGGTAGACCGGGGCGGCAAAGAGGTTGACGGCGACGAGAAGCGCGGTAAAGCGGATACTGGCGGCAACGCTGTCGGTCAGCCCGAGCCCCGGAACCGGAGGCAGCTCCGGATAGTTGATCTCCTCGACGCGGGCGACGACGCGATCGAGAAAGAACGCAGCGACATTCTGCGCGACGACGACAAAGCAGAACCACAACAGCATCGCGAAACCGGCCACCGCGAGAAGGCCGGCGATGACGCTGGCCAGCCAGCCCGGCAGCAGGCCCGCCGCCCACGCTCCGGGATCGAGGCTGTCAACGCCGACAAACAGCAGCGCGAGCACCGCAGCGAACAGAGCCATGGTCCAGAGCACGATTGCCATGAGGACGGCGCGTATCCGGGCGTCGCGCAAGTCGGCAATCCCGCGAACAAGTGCTCTGATCATGACCCTTCACTCGTCGTGTACACGCTATTCCTGCGCCGCCAGGCGCCGACCCCGGACAGCGGCCGGCGAATCCGTTCCAATCCGCTGCACCATGTCATACCCTGTCCGGGCCCCGGGCACTTCCCGGCCCGATGAGCGATGCCCGACAGCCGACGAGGACAACATGCACGACCATCCGGACGATTTTTCCCGCCACGAAGCTCCCGTCAACCTGCCGTCCAACAGGGCGGACCCCGAATATGTTTCGGACGCCATAGCGGAGCTGCTTGGCGCGATGGATTTCGGGTATGTGTTCCTTCTTCCCGGCGCAAGCTACCGGGGCCTGCACGACTCCCTGGTCAATCACAACCGCAACCTGAACCCGCAGATCATTCTTGCAACCAGCGAACTCTCGGCCGCATCGATGGCGCACGGCTACGCCAAGGCCGCCGGCAAGCCGTCGCTCTGCATACTGCACGACCTCGTCGGCGTCATGAACGGCTCCATGGGCCTCTACAACGCCTGGTGCGACCGCGCGCCCGTGGTCTTCCTCGGCGGCGCGGGACCGCTCGATCCCGACCGGAGGCGGTTCATCGACTGGGTCCATTCCGCAAGCACCCAGTCCGATATCGTCAAGAAGTGGGTGAAGTGGGCCGACGAGCCTCCGACCGCCAACACCATGCTCAAATCCATTCTCCGCGGCCGCAAGATCGCCGCCACCCCGCCGGCCGGGCCCGTTTACGTCTCCATCGACAGCCACGTCCAGGAGGAGCCCGCCGGCGAAGACATCGAGATGCCAGATCCGGGCCTTGCGCGTTTCGACCCGCCGGCGCCGATGGCGCCGAACGCCGAGGCCCTTGCCCGGGCTTCCCGATGGATCGCCGGTGCAGAATTTCCCGTAATCGTCGGCGGACGCCTCGGAATCCACGAGAGAATGCGCGCACCCCTGATCGAGCTTCTCGACCTGTCCGGCGCCGGCGGCCTCAACGACCGCGCCGTCTTCTGCTGGCCGAGCGATCATCCGCAGAACCTCTCGGGCGACCGCAACGCGCTTCTTGAAGCGGACGTGGTGGTGTGCATCGATGTCATCGACATCAACCAGACGATGGGGGCCTACGCGGTTCGCAGGCGGTCGGACCAACTCGAGGCGAGGCAGAAGCCGCCGCCGAGGGTTGTCGACCTCTCGCTCAATGCCGTAGATCACACATCCTGGTCAGGTTTCGGCGGGCCGGTTCCGCCGATCGACCTGCAGATTGCCTGCGAGCCCGAGCACGGGCTGCGGTGCCTGATCGCGGAGCTGAAGACGGCGATCGGAGAGAGCGCCACCGCCGAGGCACGCATGGTGGAGCGCAAGGAGAGGCTGGCAGCGCGCCACGACGCGTTGCGCGCAGCCCAGGCCGAGGCGGCGCAAACCGGCTGGGATTCGTCGCCGCTGAAGATCGAGCGCATGATCCACGAGGTCTATCAGGCGGTGAAAGACCGGCCCTGGCTGCTCGCAACCGCCAACCACCGCAGTTTCAGCGAGGCGGTATGGAGTTTTCCGGGCGCCGGCGCCTACCTTGGCGCCGACGGCGGGGGCGGCGTCGGCTACAATGCGTCCGCAGCGATTGGCGCCGCGCTCGCCTGCCGCAGCCAGGGCCGCTTCTGCGTCGCGATCGGTGGAGACGGAGACTACCTGATGGCGCCCGGCTGCATATGGACGGCCGCCCATTACGGCATTCCGCTCCTCTACGTGATCAACAACAACTCGACCTGGGGCAATGACGAGGTGCACCAGATGGAGGTTGCACACAATCGAAGTCGACCGTCCGAAAACGCCTGGATCGGCCAGGCGATGCGCGATCCGGCGATCAATTTCGCCAAAGTCGCGCGCGGTTTCGGGGCTTGGGCCGAGGGTCCCGTCAGCGACCCGGACAGCCTCGCCCGGGCACTTGGCGAAGCCGTGCGCGAAGTCGAGAAAGGGCGCGTCGCGGTGCTCGACGTCGCCACGAGCCTGGGTGCCATCTCGTAGCGCGCCCCCAGCTGGCGGGTCCGCTCCCGATCATTGCAGCAGATCGTCCTCGCCGGCGATGAAACGCGGCTCCTCGCCGACAAGCAGCCGGCGCGCGTTCTCGGCGCCGCGGCGGACAAACCCGGCGATGGCGCCATCGGTCATCGCCGAATTGTGCGGCGATGCGATCACGTTGGGTTGCTCAAGGAACGGATAGTCAAGCGCGAACCGGCCGTGGCGGATCGGCTCGACCCACCAGGCCTCGAGACAGGCGGTGAATTCCGGCTGCGCCTGCAGGTGACGGTACAGGGCCCCCTGATCGACGATCTCGCCGCGCGCGACATTGACGAGGATGGCGTCCCGCTTCATGCGCCCGAGACGGGCGGCATCGAGAATTCCCTCGGTCCGCCGCGTCAACGCCACCGTGATCACGAGGATGTCCGAGGCCTCCAGCACCCGGTCAAGATCGTCGAGCGTGCCAATGAAATCGACCGGATCCTCCGTTCTCCCGGACCGGTTGAGCGCCTGGATCCGGACATCGAGGTGCCGCATGAGCCGTGCGACCTCGCGACCGGTCTGGCCGTAACCGAGAATGCCGCAGACCCGGCCGGCGAGACGCTTCGTCGACTTGAACTGGTTGAACTTGCCGCCACGCATCGCCTCGTGTTCCTGTGGCAGGCGCTTTGCCGCACTCAGGGCCATGGCCAGCACATGCTCGGCCATCGGTTCGGCATAAGCACCGGCGTTGTAGGCCACCGAGATATGGCCGGGCCAGGAACGGAGCGGCAGGAAGTCAATCCCCGCGGTCAGGCACTGGAGGAGCCGGCAGTTGTCGAGCCTGCCAATGGCGTCACTGCCGAGATCGGTGAAAGGATCGTAGCTCAGCAGAACGTCACTCGCGCGAAGGACGGCGTCGCGATCGCTATCCTTCTCGTCAGGCCAGTAGCGAATCTCGGCGATGTCCGCCAGCGCGTCCGCTATCGCTGCGCGCTCCGCCGCTCTGGCGGCGAAGGTCACGAGCACCGTCGGGCGCGTCATGGCGCAATCCGGCCCCGATCCGGCTTCGCAGGCGGGCGTGCGGCCGCACCGAGCATCGCGTCCAAGTCTTGACTTTCCATCTCTTCCTGATCCCTCCGGCTCAGTCGCGAATGTCCTGTAGGAACCACTCGGTGGGAATCGTCCGGCCGCGCCCTTCGGCGAGCGCCTTGCGATAGACAAGGCCGCCGACCGCGACGAACCGGAGGCCCTGGTTGCCGACATTCTGGTAGAAGGTGATTTCGGTTTCGGAACTCCGTCCCGGCGACGAGGTCGCAATAATCGGGATAGGCCATCCGAAAATTGCTCCGCCCGCGGCTCTGCAGCGGCAGGCGCCGCATCTCGTCGTCGGTGCCCGCGATGAAGGCCATCGGCGAATGGCCTACGCCGCTTTTCAGGCGTGTGCCTCCCTTGACCTCGATTCCCGGAGTTCCCTGGCGAATTCGAACGTCTAAGCGCTCGAGCGCGGCGCGGCTGATCTCGTCCGGGCCGAGATTGGTGACGTGCATGCCGGGCTCTAGCCAGTCCGCCTCGAAAGTGGGCTCCATCGAATCCGTCGCAGGCGCGAGAATATCGACGCCGCGCACCGCTTCGCGGGCGCTGTCGACCGGCACGACCTCGACTCCGAGTTCGCCGCCCATCTCCTCGGCGAAACGCTCGCGGTTTGCCGGCGTCGGGCTGTAGACCTTCACGCTCTCGATTCTGCGCACGGCGCAAAATGCCTCGAGGTAGGTGTGCGCCATGCCTCCCGAACCGAGCAGGCCGACGACGCCGGAATCGCTCCGCGACAGATGGCGCACACCGATCCCGGCCCCGCCACCTACCCGCACGTGCTGGATCACACCGTCATCGATCACGGCCAAGGGCTCGCCGTTCCGGATCGAGAACAGGGCGTCGAGCCCGCAATGGGTTCCCGGCTCGACGCAGTACTTGTCCTTGCTCCAGCGTCCCGAGGCATCGCGCGGCCAGGTGATGACGTCGGACTTCATGCGGATCGCGAAGATTCCGTCGAAGACGCCTTCCATGGTGCCCCAGCGATAGTCTCCGTCATCGCGTTCGCACGGCGCGTACATGTCGAGGCGGGGCCGGTAAGCAGCGTTTCCGGACGGGATCGCGCAGAAGGCCTGCTCCTGGACGTCTATGCAATCCTCTATCGAGAGGAGTTCGGCAACAAGGGCATTGTCGATTATCAGCATGACGCCTCCTGCATCGGTTCAGGGGCCGGTACGCACCGGAAATCAGGCACCGGCCGCAGACGCGGCTCGGGCAGCGCCGACGATCCCGTGTGATACGGCTGCGACAGGATACTCCATAGTCGGAGTGGAGACAGGCCGCGCGGCGCGCCTTTCTATACCCGGAATTCGCTCTGCACCTCTTCGGGGAAGAGCTCTTCGACCGCGACCCGGCGGCGGCAGACGCCCTGCTCGAAACCGTACTGCAGGAACGCCTCGAGTGTGGTGCGGTTCTTCTCTATGCCGTAGGGAAAGAAATCACCGCCGAACAGGCGTTGGGCGCGGCGCGCGCTCTCATAGCACCAGGCGAAGGGCAGGCGTGTGGCGGTGATCTCGAGGGCGCGGGCCATGGCGCGGTTCTTCGCCTCCTCGAAGGCCTTGAAGAGATTCATCGCGATCCAGCGATTGGCGTGGAACACGTCCCCGCGAATCGCGATGACATGCATGATCGGAAAGATCCCGGTGTCGCGATAATAGGCCTCCTCGATCTCCTGATAATCCGCATAGAGATGGACTATCTCGTCGCTGCCGTCCTCGACCGGCGCCGGCGGATGGGCAGCCATGACGCAGTCGATCTCGCCGGAGAGAAGCAGGTCGGTCAGCGACCGGTCGGGGCGCGGCGTGTAAGAGACCCCGTCGGGAAGATGCAGCTGCACCTTCTCCTGACGCCCCGGCTGGTTGACGCCGGCCTGCACCCATTCGATCTCCTGGAGCGGGATGCCGACATTGTGGACGAGCCAGCCGCGGGTGTAGATCGATGCCGTTTGCGCCCATTCCGGAATGCCGAGCCTCTTGCCGCGAAGGTCGCCGGCATCCTTGATCGCGCTTCCCGCCGGCACAAAGAGCGACGACTGGCGGAACACGCGCGACGGGAACACCGGAATGGCGGTGACGCTGTCGTCGTCCTGGGACTTGAGCGCGATATACTTGCCGAACGACATCTCGGAGACGTCCCATTCCCGGAACTTGGTGAACCGGTAGAATGTCTCCTCGATTTGCAGGTTGAGGTAGCGGAGGTCTATGCCCTCGGCGCCAATGTCGCCGCGGGTCAGGTCCCGCATGTGCTCGTAGTCGCTGCCCGCGAAGGTAAGCGTCAGTGCGTTCATTAAAGGACCTCCCTCCTTGTCAAGATTGCGAAGGGCCTGACGCCCACCGTCATCCGCGGTGCCACAGGAAGAGCGGCAGTCAGGCCACCTTCCTGCGCCAGCGCATCTGCCTGTCCATCTCGTCGCCGGCCTTGGCGATACCGTCGAGATAGTGCTCCCAAACCATCAGATTCTCCTCGCAGGCATCCACGACCTCGTCCTCCATGCGAAGCTTGCTCGCATACTTGGCGACCGTCTGCCATCCGAGGTTCGAGTGCTTGATATCGGCCTCGGAATGCATGCCGAAGAACAAGCGTTGCTCCTCGTTGAGACCGAACATCTTGCCCCAGCGACGATTCTCGTTGCCGAACCAGCCCTTTTTGCGGACTTCGCCGTTGCCGTAGCCCGGGATGTTGGAGCGCTCGGCGCAGGTGTTGGCCATCAAGCCGAGCAGCCAGTGCCGGTTGCTCATCAGGCCGTCCCAAGCGCGCCAGGCGAGACGGGTCGACGGCAGGAGCGGCGCGCCGATGATGTCCTCTCGCTCCATCCCGCAATCGACGCCGAGATCCTCGAGCACCTTCCAGTGTGGACGCCCGTCGCCATGCTCGACATCGGAGACGATCTCTTCGACACAGGCCTCGAGAATGCCGAGCTTCACATCCCACTCGGGACAGTTGGTCGCGACCCGCAGCTTGAGGACGGAATTGCGCTGCCGCGTGTTCTGACGGTGCTGCATCACGAATGTGTAGGCCCGGCCCTTGGTCAGCGGCTGGTTGATCAGGGCAACGCGTTTCGAATAGTCGTCGACGACCCTGTCGAGTTCGGCAATCACGGTCTTGGCGCTCATGCTGACGCTCCTCCTTGTCCGATGTTGGTAACGGGCTCCGAATCTATCCTCGAAGGACGGCTGCGTTCAAACACTGTCCGGCAATATGAGATATATCGAAATCCTATACCAGGGCGTTCGACAGTCGATTTACGGATTGCGCCAGCGGCCCCCGCTCGTGGCGATGATGTTGGCGATCACCCGGTCGATGATCCGGCGCACGGCGCGGGACACGTTGGTTTCGAGGTAGTCGGAAGCGCGGGCAAAGTAAAGCGTACGCGATACCCGCGGGCGGGCAATGCGCATGGCCGAGAGCCGACCGGCCTCGGCCAGGGACTGGACCGCGGCGAAAGGCAGGATCGTCGCGCCGATGCCGCCCTCGACGAGTTCGCGCATCGTCGCAACCGAGTTGATCTCGAGACAGATGTCGAGCGACAGGCCGCGTTCCCGCGCCGCCGTCTCGACGGTCTCGCGGAGCCCGAACCTGGCCTCGGGGAGGATCAGGCGCTCACGGCTGGCCTCGCTGAGGGACACCACCGCTTCGCGCTCCGGCGCCCGCCCCGGGCGCACGAGATAGAGGTCCTCGACCAGGAGCGGCTCGGCCACGATGCCGCGAGCGGCCGCGGGATTGTAGGTAAAGCCAATGTCAACCGAGTTCTCGTCCAGCCTCTGCATGATCTCCTCGCTCATGCCCTCGACGAGCTTGAGGGCGATTTCGGGATGGGTGGCGCGGCACGCGGAGATCACCGGTGTCGCCAGCAGCGCGGTCGCGGTCGGCGTGATGCCCAGCGCGATCTCGCCCCGCGGCGGGCCGGAAAGGTCGGTGACCTCGTGGCGCGCGCGCTCGACCTGGCGGATGATGGCGACGGCATGCTTGAGAAGGAGCTCTCCTGCCTCGGTCGGCTCGACCCCCCGCGAATGCCTGACGAGGAGCAGCGTTCCGAGTTCCTCCTCGAGCTTCTTGACCTGGGCCCCGAGCGCCGGCTGGGCGACACGCAGCCGGTTCGCAGCGCGGGTGAAGCTGCGGGCCTCGACGATTTCCGCGAAATAGCGAAGCTGGCGGATGTCCATCCTTGTCCTTCCATCGCGATTTGCTATATGTTTCGGCCTCATCATACAAAAACGCTATCTATCGGCCACCCGGTCGCGGGACGGCGTCCGGACGGCAGCGTTGTCGGAAACCGGGCGCGGCCGGACGCATGGCGACCGGCCACGGGAATTCCGGCGCTTGTGCGGCCCCGAACCGTGTGCAAGCCTTGATCGCGGGAACCGGTGTGGGCGGGACGGCAGGAGAGACGGGTCGTGACGAGCAGTTCCGCGCTTTTTCCTGCCGGCGCAGATTTTCAGCGGTGAGCGCTCCCCGCGAGGCGGCCGACATCACGCCATTGAACCGGCTGGCTATCTTCGCGGCCGGCTTCTTCAGTCTGAGCCAGATCCCGATGATGACGCTCATCGTGCCGCTGTGGGCGGCCGACATCGGCGCCGGCCCGCTGTGGATCGGAATCGCGGTTTCGCTGCGCGCCGCCCTTGCGATGGTCTTTTCGATCCAGGCCGGCGCGCTGATGGACAGGCTCGGCACTGCCCGGGTCTGCAGCGTTCTCGGCGTGGCCGCCGCGCTGCTCGCGTCGGGTAGGCCGCTGGCGCGCGCATCCTTAGGCGGAGGCTTTATCCGTCACCGCTCTTTCGATTGCGGGCGGGTTCGCAGAATCGCCATAGACCACGTTTCCAGCAGCCCCCCTAAAATTCCGTACGTCCGGTTTTCCCGGTTCAAGCATCAGGCACCCACTTGGAGTTCGGTGCGAAGCCTTCCCACGCCATGGTCAAGGTCGGGTAGGCCACTGGCGCGCGCATCCGTAGGCAGAGGCTTTGTCCGTCACCGCTCTTTCGATTGCGGGCGGGGTCGCAGTTCTCCCATAGACCACGTTTCCAGCAGCCCCCCTAAAATTCCGTACGTCCGGTTTTCCCGGTTCAAGCATCAGGCACCCACTTGGAGTTCGGTGCGGAGCCTTCCGCCGGACACGCCATGGTCAAGGCTGACCCAACCGTACCCACGGCATCTCCGAGCGTTTGCTCCGTCCTTCGACCTCGCGGCCTTTGTCGGTCGGTGCCAGTTTCTGAGCACTGGCGTTGACCTACCGCGGAACAGGCCACCTGAGCCCTGAGGTCCTCGCTCAGGACGGGTTGTGTTGTCCCGCCCGTCAACGCTTAATCAACCTCATCCGCCAGTCAGGAGGACTCCGCGTCCTTTCCCGTTTCCCGGTTATGGACGCGGTCCTTGACATTCAAGGGTCACTTCATCCTGTCCGTCCTCCTCACCTTCCGATCTTTCACTGCTGTACTGTCCCGGATTGCCGCCGTCTCTACCACCGGGGAACCCGATGCGTGCTCTCCAGTTCTTCCGCATCGACGCTGGCCATCGGGCAGTCAGCAGGCCCTTGGCATTCCCGTTTACCCCACTAATCAGCTTCGTGTGGGATGGTTATTTCGGGGCTTCATCCAATCGTTCGCTTTCGCTGCGGCCCTCCGGTTTGCTCGCCGCCCTGGCTGACCGAACCGGCTGGACACTGTGTTCCAGCCAGCCCACAACGGCTTTCTACGTCCCAGCTCGCTGATCCAGGGTCACCCCTGAACCAATGCTACGGCGCCAAACTGGAAATTGCGCCGGCGGGACTCGCACCCGCAAGTACAGCATCTAGACTCGCTGCACGCTGACCCAACCATACCCACGGCATCTCCGAGCGTTTGCTCCGTCCTTCGGCCTTGCAGTCTGTCGGTCTGCGTACCGGCTTGACCTGCCGCATAGGCTACCTGAGCCCTGAGGTCCTCGCTCGGGACGGGTTGTGTTGTCCCGCCCCTTAGGCGACCTCATCCGCCAGTCAGGAGGACTCCGTGTCCTTTCCCGTCTCCCGGTTATAGACGCGGTCCTTGACGGGTCTCTTCATCCTGTCTGTCCTCCTCACCTTCCGGTCTTTCACTGCTGATCTGTCCCGAATTGCCGCCGTCTGTACCCCGGGGAACCCGATGCGTGTTCCTCAGTTCTTCCGCATCGACACTGGCCATCGGGTAGCAACCTTGGCGTTCGCCGTCTATCCCACAATCAGCTTCGTGTGGGTGGGGAATTTCGGGGCTTCCCGTTCGCTTTCGCCCTCCGGTTTGCTCGCCGCCCTGGCTGACCGGACCGGCTGGACATTGCGTTCCAGCCAGCCCACGACGGCTTTCTACGTCCCAGCTCGCTGATCCAGGGTCGCCCCTGAACCAATGCTACGGCGCCAAACTGAGAATTGCGGGACTTTCACCCGCAAGATCAGCAGCTAGACTCGCTGCACGCTCGCCTATCCCCTGTGGCCCTCGATCAGCGGCCTGCTGCTGTTGCAGACCCTCCTCGGCTTCCTGCACGTCACGTGCTGGATCGGCGCCCAGGCCATGATCGGCACCCTCGCCGGCGGCAACCCGGGGACCATGGGCCGCTTCACCTTCGTCACCACGCTCGGCACCTTCCTCGGCCCCCTCCTGGTCGGGCTGGTCTGGGAGTTTCTCGGACCGTGGGGCGCCTTCACGCTAGTGTCAGGCTGGTCGCTCGCCTTCGCCCTGACCGCAGCCGCGACCCCGCGCGCTGGCGGCGCCGCGTCCCGCGCGTCTGTCCGACCCGCGGACCTGGCCCCGAAATGGGCCGACTACGCGGCCGGCTTCGGGCTTCTGCGGTCGCCGATCATCGCCTGCTTCATGGTGATCTCCGCCGCGCTTGCCGCCACCTACGCCATGCGCCACACCTTTCTTTCGGCCTTTCTCGACGGGATCGCGTTTCAGGGCACCGAGATCGGCATCATCTTCGGCTCAATGGCCCTTTCGGGCGGCATCGCGGGCCTGACAGTCGGCTATCTGTCGCGTTATGTCCGGCCGCACTGGCTCACGATAGCGGCGACCGTGCTCGGTGCCCTGAGTTTCTCGACCCTGCCCCTGTTTACGGGATTCTGGGCGCTGCTGGCCGTGTCCCTGGCAACCGGAATCTGCACGGGACTGGCCTTCCCGCTGGTCCTGTCGATCCTGACCCGGGAAATATCCATCGGCGACCAGGGGCTCAGCGCCGGACTGCGGTCCACGACCAACAGGACGGCATCGCTGACGATTCCGGTGATCATGGGGGCGGTGATCGCCGCCACCGACATAGCGTTTGGTTTCTTCGTCATGGGCGCCGTCGTCATATGCATCGTCGCGGCGCCGGTGCCGTTTCTCGTGCGCGCGCTCAGGCGCGCGAGCCATTCCTGAGACAGGACGCGCCGCTGGCGGCAGCACCCGCCGTTGACGTTTCGCCGGCACCCGACTAGCCTTCGGCTATCGCGTTCCAGGCGGCAGGGAGCACGGTCATGAAGCTAAACCGCGACCAGATCGACCGGTTCCACGAGACCGGTTATCTGATGCTGCAGAACCTGTTCTCGGAGGCCGAGGCGCAGATCCTCCGCCAGGCAGCTGCCGAGGTCTACGCCATGGACCGCGAGGAGGTGCTGTGCGAGAGGGACGGCGTGTCGCCGCGCACCGCCTTTGCGGCGCATTGCTACCATGACGCCTTCCGGCGGCTCGGTCGCCATCCACGCCTGATCGAGCCGGTCATGCAGATCCTCGAAGGGCACGTCTACATGCATCAGTACAAGGTCAACGCCAAGGTGGCTTTCGACGGCGATGTCTGGCAATGGCACCAGGACTACGGCACTTGGTCGCGCGACGACCTGATGCCTGAAGCGCGGGCAATGAACATCGCGCTGTTCGTCGACGACGTCACAGAATTCAACGGCCCCCTGTGGATCATACCAGGCTCGCACCGCGAGGGCGTTTTCGATGCCGGCCACGACCTCAAGACCACCAGCTACCCGCTGTGGACGCTGGACAAGGCCACGGTCACCACACTGGCGGAACGGGGCGGCATCTTTTCGGCCAAGGGCAACGCCGGCAGCGTGCTGATGTTCCACAGCAACGTCGTGCACGCGTCTTCACCCAACCTGTCGCCCTGGGGGCGGACGATCGTCTATCTCTCGCTGTGCCATGTGGACAACCACATCCGGCGCTTCAAGAGGCCGGAATGGATCGCGCATCGCGATTTCGCGCCCATCGAGGCGCTTCCGGACGATTGCCTGACCGCGCCGGCACCGACACAAGCGGGGGCAGCGGAACGGGTGGCGTGAACCTTCACCGCCTCCTGCTCGACCGCCAGGTTCTGGACGATCCCGTCCGGATCGGAATTGTCGGCTGCGGCAAGTTCGCCTCGATGTTCCTGGCCCAGGCAATCCGCACGCCGGGCATCCATGTCGCCGCCATCGCAGATCTTAACCCGGAGGCCGCACGGCACAGGCTGACGCGCATCGGCTGGCCGGCCGAACGCCATGCGGCGGCGAACTGCGCCGCGGCGCTGCACTCCGGTGGCACCTGGGTTACGGAAGATGTCGAAGCGCTGTTCGCCGAAGACTCGATCGAGCTCGTGATCGACGCCACCGGCGATCCGGCCTCCGGCGTGCAGCATGTCCTGCTGGCCTGCCGCCACGGCACGTCGATCATCATGGTCAATGTCGAGGCTGACGCGCTGGCCGGGCCGCTGCTGGCACAGAAGGCGCGCGAAGCCGGCATCGTCTATTCGCTGGCCTATGGCGATCAGCCGGCCCTGATCTGCGACCTTGTCGACTGGGCGCGAACCAGCGGGTTCGAGGTCACCGCCGCCGGCCGCGGCCACAAATGGCTGCCCGAATACCAGTTCTACACCCCGGACAATGTCTGGGACGGTTACGGCCTGACGCCGCAACAGGCCGAACAGGGCGGCCTCAACCCGAAGATGTTCACGTCCTTCCTCGACGGCACCAAGCCGGCGATCGAGAGCACAGCGGTCGCCAACGCCACCGGGCTCACGCCGGCGCCCGACGGGCTTGGCTATCCACCCGCCAGCATTGACCAGCTGCCGAACGTCTGCCGGCTGCGGTCCGAAGGCGGCGCGCTCGACCACAAGGGGCAGGTGGAGGTCGTCTCGTCGCTGCGGCGCGACGGCCGGCCGCTCGATTACGACATCCGGTTCGGCGTTTTCGTCGCGTTCGAGGCGAACTCAGACTACATCGCCCGGTGCTTCGAGGAATACGGCCTGCAGACCGACGACAGCGGCCGTCATGCCGCCATGTACAAGCGCTGGCACCTGATCGGGCTGGAGCTCGGCGTCAGCGTCGCCAGCGTGGCGCTCCGCCGCGAACCGACGGGCGTAGCGACCGGCTGGCGGGCCGACGCCGTGGCAGTCGCCAAGCGCGATCTGCAGGCGGGCGAGATGCTCGACGGCGAGGGCGGCTACACGGTTTCGGGCAAGCTGATGCCGGCCGCGCGCTCACTGGCGGAAAGCGCCTTGCCCATGGGCCTCACCCATCAGGTTCGCCTGGTCAACCCGCTCGCGAAGGGACAGCTTGTCCGGTGGTCCGATGCGGCGGCAGACTCCACGCATCCGGCCGTGCAACTTCGCCGGGAGATGGAAGACCTCAACCGAGCTGCACTGCTCCAAACCATCGACAGCGCTCCTGTCAACCTTCTCCTGAGGTCTTGACGGCAGCCCGCCGACACCATAATTCGCATGCTATCGAGTGTCGTATTTTTGCAAGTTGGCAAACATGACATCACCACGGTCCCAGCCTTTGGAAAAGCGGATCGCCCGGCGCATTGCGCGCAAGAAGGCCAGCGTCTTTCTGTGCCATGACTTCGAGGATCTTGGCAGTTACGACCAAGTAGGTCACGCGCTGAAACGCCTTATCGCCAAGGGCCGCCTCGTCAAGATCGGTTATGGCCTGTACGCCCGCACCATCATTTTACCCGTATCCGGCCGGACTGTCGTCGCCAAGCCCCTTCCCTTGCTTACGCTTGAAGCTCTGGAGCGACTTGATGTGCAAGCCATGCCATCCACATTTGCCCAGGCCAATAGTGCAGGCACCAGAATCCAAGTCCCGCCCGGACGCGTGATCGCGGTCCGGAGCCGTATCTCCCGCAAGATCGGCTACCACGGAAAATACGTCTCCTTTGAGCACCTCCCCCAGTCAAGAGCTTCTTTAGGCGGTCGCCCCGGAGTTCGCCGTCGACCCGTACTTCGTCGAAAAAGATTGGCACGCCACCCAAATTATCGCCAGCATAACCACGCGGGGTTCCGCCACACCAGCGCTCGTCTTCTCGGGTAGCACGAGCCTGTCGAAAGGTTACGGTCTCGTACAGCGCTTCTCCGAAGACCTCGACTTCAAGCTCCTGCTGCCGGACTCCGGTATCGATCGCGATGCTCGCCGCAGCTATCGCGCTGCGGTCAAGGATGCGATTCGGGCCGGTGGAGCCTGAATACTATCGGAAGACGGCATAGCCGTCGGCGACGAAGGGCAATTCCTTCGCTGGCGACATAGCATATTCTCCGATGTATACGCCCTCTCAACCACTGCGTACAAGCATCAGGCTGGAAATAACCTTGAAGCCTCCGGCCCTCCGTCCGGAGCAAAGGCCTTTGCGTTCATTGGTGGCCCAGGCGCATGACCATCCCCCGGAAATCCCCGAAATCCATTGCGTCGTACCGGCGGAAACTGCTGCCGACAAACTCAGCGCCCTGACGATGTCGAAGGTTTCGGGCGCCCTTGACCGGGAAGACGTGGTCAGCGCCGCAGCGCCGGGTGATCAGCGTCGCCGGCGTCGTGCGGGTGATCACCTTGCCGCGAACATCGGTGCGCTCAAGGAGGTGGCCGCCAGCTCGCCGTCGTCGAAGTTCAACAGCGCGAAGGATGCGCCGGAGGCGTGAGGGCCACGGTCTCGTGGTGGCCGCCACGGATGCGCTTGCCGTCGGCGGCAAGCGCCCGGGCGAGCCCGTGGCCGAGCATGTCCTCGAGCGCCTCGGGGTCGATCGACCGGACGACCCGGTGAAGGGTCGCCCCGGAGGGCGGCTCGCGCAGCTCCGTCCTCGGGTTCCGCCGATGGCCTCGAGTTCGTCCCGGGACAGCGACCGCGCAAACTGCGCAGCTGCCTTTCATGTTCGCAAGCTCGGCGAGAACGTGAGCACACCGTGTGCTTCCTGCGCGGCGGAAGTCCTCGATCGCCGCCAGCTCGTCGTGCAGCGAACGCATCACCTCGGAACCCCGGGGAGCGAGGAGGCAGGCCACCGCAGCGCCTGCGACAGCAGCCGTCGCGCCGCACAACGAAAATCTCCTTGCCATGGGGATCGGTGCAGCACCCGCGGGCACCCCCCCTGGCACGCCAGCCCGCCGCCTTGTGCCCGCAAAACGCGCCGGATCGCAGAACATCTCCGCCACCTGGTGGCCGCAGGCCCAGTCGTCGGCCAGCCGCCGCGTCGCAAGAAAGAAGAAGGCGAGGTTCGGAAACGTTCCCGGCGCCGCAAGCAGTCGCGTGTTGTCAGATCAAGCCACTGCTGCTCCGGCTTCCAGCCACCGGTCGCGGCACTTGAAGGCCCCGGCCAGACCACTGCCCCCTGAAGGACGCAACATGGCGCAGCCCCGCCAGACGGCGAAACCCGAGATAGTCGTCCATCAACGCAGCGGACGCTCCTCAGGCTTCGCGAACCTCGGACAGACCCTTCCGGAGCTGCGACGTGAATCGGACAGGACGCGATGTGCTTGTGAACCGACATCCCCGCACCGTGACAACTCCAGTGCAGGAAAGCCAGCGAAAACTGCAAAAAAATCCCCTCGCACCAACCCGCGCTCCTGCAAAATCGAAGTACTGCCTTGAAAAATCAAACAGAATTTAGCACAAGATCAAATTGACCCGAGCCGCAGGACTTTGCCACGCTGTAGCTGATGTTTTGAATGACCGCGGAACGGGGCACAAATTTTCGCATCCTGTCGGGTTTTCTGGCTGCGGGGCTGTCTGCGGATCGTCGCAGCTGGAAAATTGGGCCGGGTTGGGCCTGTGCAACCTCCATCCATCAGCAGTCGGCAAGATCGAATGCAGCGTGGGAGAGTCCTGACCCGAGCCCCAGAAGCAGCTGGCACAGCCCGCTCGTCGCCTTCGATCCAAAGTAGCCCACCGGCGGTCCCCGTCGCTCTTGATGACCACCACTAACGAATCCGTCTACAGTGTCAAATCTCCACGAAAACCCGTTCGTTGCTCTACCCCGATATCAAGCCGGAACCAGGGGGTGAGCAGTTACGCCGCCCCAACAGAACTCACCATGTTTCTGGCGCGACTTCCTATACCTCCGGAGTCCGGCACACACACCCATGCTTATGCTACGCGTGCCAACCAAGGCAGCCTGTTCGGGTCGGGCCAGCCCGACCGAGCCCGCAGAAGTACTGCGATTGTCCCGACCCTCAACCGAAATCGATGCACGATCATCGCATCAGGCCGATTGTCTGACTTACTTGACCAGACCTGAGACTTTCGCGCCAATCAGAATGAGGCGGGGGAAGGCACCGTTTCGTGATATGGTTTTGAGTTGACCCCCTGCCCGCGCCCGGCACTTCTCCGGGTGTGCAGATATCTGACCTGGAAGATGGCGCAATGGTGATGCAATCGATACGGCGCCGTCTCGGTTCGGGCGAGATCATCCTTCTGGACGGCGCCACAGGAACCGAACTCCAGCGCCGCGGGGCGCGCATGGACGGCGGCGCCTGGTGCGCGCTCGCAACCGAGACCAATCCGGACCTTCTCCTGGAGATTCATGAGGACTACGTCCGCGCCGGAGCCGACATCGTGACCGCCAACACCTACTCGAACGCACGGCACATGCTGGACGAAGCCGGGGTTCCGGACAGGGTTGCAGACCTCACGCAACGCGCGGTGGAGACTGCCATGCGAGCGCGAGACCGCGCCGCGGGCGGGCGCGATGTCGCCATTGCGCTTTCACTTTCCCATCAAATGCCGTTGATATCCGGAACCGGCGACAGCAATCCGGAGCGGTGGCCGCCATCCCGTCAATTGCTCGATAATTTCCGCGAACTCGTTGCCGCGGGCGTCGATGCAGGCATCGACATGATCATCCTCGAGGCGGTCTCGCGCCCCGAGCATATCGCCCTCGCATTACAGGCCGTCGACGAGAGCGGGCTGTCTTACTGGTGCGGCTTGAGCGCCGTGCGCGAGAATGGCGCGATTGTCAGCTTTGCCGGCGAACGGTTTCCGTTTTCCGAGAGTATCGCCGCGGGCCTTGCCGGGAACGCCGAGGTCGTCGGCGTCATGCACAGCGGCGTCGACGTCACCACGCCGGCCCTCGAACTTCTCAGGCAGAGCTGGCCGGGCCCCATGATGGCCTATCCCGAGTCCGGCCATTTCACGATGCCGCACTGGCAGTTCGAGGAAGTCATCTCGCCAGACGATCTGGTGAGGGAGGCCAAGGTCTGGCGCAGCCTCGGCGTGCAGGCGCTGGGCGGCTGCTGCGGCCTCAGCCTTGAACATCTTCACGCCCTCGCCAGCCTGAGGACACCCTGACGGCGCCTAGGCCAGGATCGTGCGCCCGCCCGGGCCAGGCAACACCGCCGGGAACCGAGAACCGCAAATGGAACCGCTCGGAGACTTGGCCTCGGTGTCTCTGCGCCACCGCCGAAGGGTGCAGTTCTCGCATGGCGAATGCAAGTCATTGATTTAACACGGCTGTGTGGTTAAGAAGCAGCGGCGAAAACGGGTTTTCGTGACAATCGCCCGTTTCAGGACAGGATTTTGTCACGGGCCGAGCGGTGGAGGTGGGAACGCTCTGCACCGCAAAATGCGAGATGATATCGGTGACAATCCACAGCATCAGGAGCGCTCCCATGTCAGTTTCGCAGCCTTCCGCGTCGATCGATATTTCCGGCTTGCCGCCTCGGGTTGTCGAGGCGGTCACGCAGATAACCGCGGTTTGTCATCGGCAACTCGGTTCGCAGCGCTCTGCCGAGGCCTTTGAGGAAACGGAGCGGCGGGTGCGTGTACGCGCTGCGAGATCCCGGGTGCCGAGGCCCGGGACGACGGTGCGCCCCGGATCGAGCGGGACGGGCAGAGATGGGGCGCCGAAGACGATCATGACCTCGCCCGATGACCTTTCGGCGTGCCGCACCGGCGCGCGCTGCCGGTCGCTGATGCCGGTGGACGAAAGCCTCGTCGCCGACTACCTGACACGGCCGGCGGCTTGGGCTGATGATGATCGGCCACTGCACGGCGCGGGAAGCAGAGGCGTTCTTCGGCAAGCTCGGCGCCATGACGCCGTCTGTGGGCACCTTGCAGCGCCTGACCATGCAGGAGCGCCGGGAAAGTCTCGGCCCCCTGGATGAGATCCGGGAAGCTGAGGACATCCCGCAGGACGCGGTCACCGCCTCGCTGGACGGTGTCATGGTGGCGGGCTGGTGAGGACGGCCGTTCCGAGGCCTGCTGGCGGCGAGGCGGCCTGTGGCACGGTCTCCTTCCACGACGGTGAGCGCCTGAAGACCGTCTGTCTCGGCCGCATGCCCGAGGGCCGAAAGTGCACGCTGAAGGCGCAGCTCGCAAGCGAAGTCGCGCATATCAGGCGGAGACGTCCCGAGATCAGCGCCGCCGCCGACAACTGGACTTTCCTCGGGGGTCTCGAGCCCGAAACCGAGGTATGCCTGCGAGCATCTGCGCGTGGCCCATGCAGCGGCGCCCCACTGGTTCGAGAAGTACCGCGAGATCCTGCGTCACGACCCCCGCGGCATCGACAGGGTGATCCGGGCGCTGCGCCACCTTCGCGACACCGCGGCGCCAAATCGACAGGGAACCGGCCTTCTTCCGCAAGCATCGCCACCGCATGCGCTACCACGCGCTGAGGCAACCGGCTCGGGAATTGTCGAGGCGGCAAACAAGACCCTTGTCACACAGCGCATGAAACGCTCCGGCATGCGCTGGCGCATCGTCGGCGGACATTCACCTTCCGCACCCTGCTCGACCGCTTCGAGAGCGCGTGGGCGGCCATGATCGGTGCAGACGACGCACCAGCCAACGACAACATCAGCCCAAATCATACCCCGGCACTGTGAGATGAACAAATGGTACTGAGCCTGCAACTATGCCATACGAAACTCTCACCCCCACGGCGATCCCACGCTGCTAATCCGGCGACGACTGGCGAGATTTTCTCAGTTTGCGTCGTGCTGCAATCATGCCGCCAAGGTTCGATGGGGCCTTTTTGGCACGAAAATTGCGATCAAGGAGGCGATCTGTGATGAGCCCCAACGCATTCGGATTTCCCGTCTCTGAATTAGCATGGGATCGTCGTGTCTCACCCACGCCGAAGGTTGAGGTCTTGAAGGGACTTGAGTAGTATCCGCCGACTTTTGCTCGCCTGGTCGCACGGCAGGCCGACAATCCCAACATGCACAGGAAGCCGATCCACCATGAGTGACACGACCCTTCACAGAGTCGCCAGTACGTCCGATCTCGACGAGGACGAGGCCATGCAGGTCCTCGTCGACGGCAAGGAAATCGCAATCATCAAACTCGGCGGCGAGTTCTTCGCGCTCGACGACATCTGCACCCATGCCTACGCATCGATGGCCGACGGTTATATCGAGGGCGACTGCATAGAATGCCCGCTGCACGGCGCCCAGTTCAACATCAGGACCGGCAAGGCCGAAACGCCGCCAGCAACGGAAGACCTGAAGAGCTACGAGGTCACGGTCGACGGCGAAGACATCCTCGTCGCCGTCGCCAGCAGCTGACCACACCCGCCGGCGCCCGCGCCGTGAGTTCGACCTTCGCAATCGTCGGCGCCGGACAGGCCGGCGGCTGGGCGGCCAAAACGCTTCGCGACGAAGGGTTTGACGGGCGCATCGTCGTCATCGGCGACGAGCCGTACGCGCCTTATGAACGCCCACCGCTGTCAAAGGAGGTGCTCGTCGGCGACGCCGAGAAGGAGGCCTGCCTGCTCTGGCCGCCGGAGACGCTGACCGACGCAGGGATCGAGCTGCGTCTTTCAGAGCGCGTCGCGTCGATCAACCCCGCGGCGCATACACTGGCCCTCGACGGCGGCGAAACCCTGGAATGGACCAGGCTCCTGCTGGCAACAGGAGGCTCGGCGCGCACCCTCGGCATTCCCGGGTCCGGCCTCGACGGGATCTTCACGCTCCGCACGATCGCGGACACCGAGGCGATACGCCCGCGCCTCGTCGACGGCGCCGCTGTGCTGATCATCGGTGCCGGCTGGATCGGGCTCGAGGTCGCGGCAGCGGCAAGAAGACGCAACGCCCACGTCGTCGTCATCGAGGCCGCCGATCGCGTCTGCGCGCGGGCTCTGACCCCGGAGATGTCGGAATGGGTTCTCGGGCTTCACCAGCGCCACGGTGTCGACATCCGTCTTGGAGCGTCGGTCGCCCGTTTCGAGGGCAACGGAAGCGTGCGGGCCGCGGTGCTCGGGGACGGCAGCGAAGCGCCCTGCGACGTCGCCGTCATCGGCATCGGGCTGGCGCCCAACACCGATCTCGCCGCCGCCGCCGGGCTCGAGATCGACAACGGCATCGTCACCGACGAGCATGGCCGCACGTCGCATCCCGACATCTACGCGGCTGGCGACGTCACCAACCACCCGAATCCGGTTCTCGGGCGGCGCGTCCGCCTCGAATCCTGGGAAAACGCCCAGAACCAGGCCATCAGCACCGCGAAGGCAATGCTCGGCAACACTGCCCCCTACGCGGAAATCCCGTGGTTCTGGTCGGACCAGTACGACGCCAACATCCAGCTCATGGGCCTGCCCGAGAGCTGGGACGAGACCGTCGTCCGCGGCAGCCGCGACGAGGGCAGATTCATCGAGTTCTACCTTGCCGGCGGACGCCTCCAGGGCGCGGCAGCGGTCAACAACCCCCGCGACCTGAGATTTACCCGGCGCCTGATGATGGCCGACCGGACCTATGACGCCGCGACGCTCGCCGATCCCGATGTCCGGCTGCAGAAGCTTCTCCGGTCCTGATCCGGTGTCCCGCGCCGCCGCCCGCATCAGAGAAGTCCGAGGGACCGGAGTTCCTCCGCAATCTCGTCGGGAAGATCCTCGACCCCGTCATGGCCAGCACCGGAATCGCGGGGCGCGTCAGCCGCCTCGAGATATCTCCATCCCTGGAAAGGGCGGCTCGGCCGCGGTTCAACCCGTGCGATCGCCGGGTCGAGGATGAGGGCGCAGCGCGTCCGCCCGTCATCGCCGACGACGGGCTCGATTCCGAGAATCACCTGGCGGGCGCGAATGGCGCGCCTGATCACCCAGTAGATCGAGCCGCCGTCGAGAATCTCGGCGGCACGGCGCGGCGTCGCGCGGGTCACGTGCCGGAGCCGCACCAGGCCTCCCGCTGTGCGCGCCGCCTCGAGCCGGAGGCGCTGGCGTTCGGCAAGCCCCGAGACGCTGTCGATGCCGACCGCAAGCTTGACGAGATGCACCGTCATCGCTGCCCGGTCCGCCACGCCTACAGCAGGAACCAGGCGCCGAGGCCGAGAAAGGCGAGGAACGCGACCACATCCGTGACCGTCGTCAGGAACACGCCCGACGCGACGGCCGGATCGAAGCGGGTCTGAGACAGGCCGAGCGGAATCGCGAGGCCGGCGAGACCAGCGACGATCATCGTGATCACCATGGCCGCCGCCATCACCCCCCCGATCGCGGGGTTGTCGGACCACAGCCACGCCACGCCGCCCACGATGACCGCAAACAGGATGCCGTTGAAGAGCCCGACGAGGATCTCCTTCGACAGCATGCGCGGGGCGTTGGCCACCGTAAGCTCTTTCATCGCAATGGCGCGGACGGCAACCGTCAGCGTCTGGGTCCCCGCATTCCCGCCCATCGACGCGGCTATCGGCATCAGCACGGCGAGGATGACGATCTGCTCGATCGTGCCCTCGAAGAAGCCGATCACGATCGACGCCGCGATCGCGGTCAGCAGGTTGAAGAACAGCCAGCCGAACCGCGACCGGCCAGTATTGAGGACGGCGTGATAGAGGTCGTCCTCGCGCACGCCACCAAGCCGCATGATGTCCTCCGCCGCCTCCTCGTGAATGACATCGACGACATCGTCGACGGTGATCACACCGATGAGGCGGTTCGACGCGTCGACGACCGGTGCCGACACAAGGTCCTGCCTGGAGAAGACGTATGCGACCTCCTCCTGGTCCATCGCAAGCGGTATGGTGACAAGCACCGGCGCCATCAGGTCGAGTATCGCCACCGGACGCCGCGTCCGCAGCACCCTGCTGAGCGCGATCATCCCGATCGGCCGGTGGCGCGGATCGACGACGAATATGTCGTAGAAGTCGTCGGGCAGATCATCGCTCTCCCTGAGAAAGTCTATGACCTCTCCGACCGTCCAGAACGAGGGTACCGCCACGAGCTCGCGCTGCATGAGGCGGCCGGCGCTGTCTTCGGGGAAGGCGAGACCTTCCTCGAGCATGTTCCTGAGCGCTTCGGGCACCGCATGGAGGACACGGCGCTGCATGTCCTCGCCGAGGGTCAGGATCAGCGCCAGCGCATCGTCGGAATCGAGCGCCGCGATCGCGCGCGCGATCACCGTCGTGCCCAGTTGCGCAGCGACCTCCTCGCGCACCGTCTCGTCAAGCTCGGCAAGGACCAGCGGATCGAAGAACCCGGCGAAATGCTCGACCATCAGCGTCCGCTGGGCGCCGTGCAGGATCTCGATGAGGTCGGCGACCCCGGCCGGCCCCATCGGCGCCAGGATCTCGCAAAGGGCGTCGTCGTCGCCGGCGTCAAGCGCCGCCACCGCGCTGCGCACGAGTTCTGCGTCGAGCCCGAGGAGATCCTCGGCCTGCACCGGGTGCACGGCGGGCGTCGTCTCCGGATCCGTCGCAAATTCCGCCATCACGCCCCCTTCCGCATCCCGCGAAGATGGAAACGGACAGGTCCCCAAAAAACCAGGCCCGCGCGATGGCCGGCGGGCCTGCAAATGGTGCGGTCGAGAAGACTCGAACTTCCACGGGATTTCTCCCACAGCGACCTCAACGCTGCGCGTCTACCAATTCCGCCACGACCGCACCGTGCTGCAGATCTCCCGAACGCTTGATTTCCAGAGAGGATTTACCATATCAGATCGCCGACAGGGTTGCAAGGATGGGACCGCGATGCATGACCCTTCTACCGTCGACTGGCGCATCGATGCGGGCCCGATCGACTATGATCTCGCCGTCGCTGCGATGGAGCGCGATGTCGCAGCCATCGCCGCCGGGACGGGGCGCGAGACCGTGTGGCTGCTGGAGCATGCCCCGCTCTACACGGCGGGGACCAGCGCCCGCGCCTCGGACCTGCTCGACCCCGAGCGGTTCCCCGTGTACCGGAGCGGACGCGGCGGAGAATACACCTATCACGGGCCCGGCCAGCGCATCGCCTACGTCATGCTCGACCTCAATCGCAGGGGTCGCGACCTGCGCAGTTTCGTGTGCGGCCTCGAGGAGTGGATGATCGCCACCCTCGCCGGATTCGGCGTCGTCGGCGAGCGGCGCGCCGGGCGGGTCGGCATATGGGTCGCCCGTGAGGGACGCCGCGAGGACAAGATCGCGGCCATCGGCGTGCGTGTACGCCGCTGGGTGACCTATCACGGCATCTCGCTCAACGTCGATCCCGACCTCTCCCACTATGACGGAATCGTGCCCTGCGGGGTCACCGGCCACGGCGTCACCTCGCTCGCCGATCTCGGCGTCCGCGCGTCCCCGAAAGACATCGACGACGCGCTCCGCGCATCGTTTGCGCGGGTGTTCGCATAGCCGCCGATCAGGCCGTCGGCAGGATGGAGAATCCGTCTTCGTCGGCTGCCTCCGCACCCGCGACCCGGATCTCATCGACACGGGCCGCGGGCGGCCCCGAGCGGCAGGCATTGAAGACAGCGTCGACTGCCGCCTCTGATCCGGAGAGAACCGCTTCAACGCTCCCGTCCCGGCGGTTTCGCACCCACCCCCGGACATCGTGCCGCCGCGCCGTTTCGCAAAGCCAGGCGCGATACCAGACGTTCTGCACGCGGCCCGCGACGAAGACGTGAACGGTTTTCACCGGCCGTCTTCCGCCAGCGCCAGAAACGCAGCCGCAGCCTCAAGGTCGGCACGGAGCCTGGCGCCGCGTTCTTCGGCCTCCCCGTCCCTGCCCCAAGTCTCAAGTTGCCGGTTCTCGTCGAGCCGGCAGGCCTCCCACGCCTCGGCCGCACCGATCCGGCGTCCGGCAAGGGCGAGAGCAAGCACAACCGAGCCGCAGATCCCGGTCGCCGCGTGCACCGCGGTGAGCGGGAAGTCCCCGTGAGCGGCGGCAAGCTCGCGAATCCGCGCCAGCGAGCCGGGAGGTTGCGGCACCGGCAGGATGCCGTCGGTGACGTTGAGCGCCACGCCGTGCCGTTCCTGCATCCAAACGACAAGCGGATCCCACGCCGCGCACTGGGCGCGGCGGAGATCCTCGGGCCTGTCGGCGCGGTAACAGACGAGATCCGTCTCACCGTAGCGCTGAATCTCTGTCAGCACGGCCTCGCGGTTGCCGGCGACCCGGTCGATGGTGGTGTTGGCGAGGCGGGTGAGGCGCATTGCCGAGAGATCGATGTCCGTGCCCTGCTCCGACCATTCCCGCGCCACCGCCTCGGCGAGTGCGCAGCTCGGCAGGACGAGCGCCCGCTCGCGCGGCGTCCGCGCCGGGCGGCCGTCGAGACGGATCGCGGTCCCGCCGCCACAAGGCGCCGCGTCGACTGTCGCGTATTGCCGCTTCATTGCCGCCGCGCCGTCCCGGCGAGGGCCGCGACGAGGCCCGGCAGATCCTCAAGTCGGCGGGCGACATGGTGGGCGCCGGAGGCGCGCAGTTTGCTCGCGTCATGGACGCCCCAGACAACCCCGACGGCGCCGGTGCCGGCATTGCGCGCGGTCTCGACGTCATAGGTCGTGTCGCCGATCATGACGGTGTCGCGAGCATCGGCTCCGGCCTCACGCATCGCCTGGAGAAGCAGGAACGGATCCGGTTTTCCCGGGCCGCAATCGGCGGTCTGCACGGACAGGAACCGGTTCTCGAGCCCGGCATGCGCAATCAACTCGTCGATGCGGCGGCCCGACCGGCTGGTCACCAGCGCAAGGCCGTAGCCGCCGGCCACCAGCCGGTCGAGAAGGTCGTCGACCCCGGAGAACAGGCGCTCGGGCGGCCGTGCCGGCCGCGGCCGTTGGCCGCTGCTGACCTCGGCCTGATACGCCTTGATCATCTCGACCTCACGGGCGCCGCCACCGGGTATGAGCATCTCCACGCCACGCTCCCATGGCAAGCCGATGATCTGCCTGATCGCCTCCGGACGGGCTTGCGGAAAGCCGAGCGCCTCCCAGCACGCCGTGACGCCAGCGACGATCGACGGAATGCTGTCGAGGAGCGTACCGTCGAGGTCGAAGGCGATGAGTTTCCGCCGGCCGGTCACGAGCGTTCCACGTTCGGGTCGAAACCAAGGAATCTCCAGCTCTCGGCCATCGGCGCGCAGAGCGGCGCCTCGGAGCGGAGTGTGCCGCCCGACGGGTGCGCGATCTCTATGGCGCGGGCGTGAAGATGGAGGCCGCGGCCGGCGGGAAGGTCCGCGACAGGATCCGCCGCATCGCCGTACTTCCGGTCGCCGATGATCGGCGTCCCGAGCCCGGCGCAATGCACCCGGAGCTGGTGGGTCCGGCCGGTGAGCGGGTGGAGCGCCAGCCAGGCTGCCCGGCGGCCCGCCGCCTCGACCACCCGGTACCTGGTGACCGCCTGCCGGCCGGCGGCGCCGGCCACGACCCGTTCGCGCCCGTCCCCGCCCACGCTCTTGGCAAGCGCGCTGTCGACCACGCCGGCGCGCCGACGCGGCACTCCGGCGACCAGCGCCCAGTAGGTCTTGTGAACGTCGCGTCGGCGGAACGCTGCCGCCAGCGCCGCCGCCGCCGCCGCATGGCGGGCGACCACGAGCACGCCGCCGGTATCGCGGTCGAGGCGGTGGACCAGGCGCGGGGCTCCACCGCCATCGTCGACGAGCGCACCGAGCATGCCGTCGATATGGGTAGCGACGCCGCTTCCGCCCTGGACAGCAATACCGGGCGGCTTGTTGAGCACGATGACATCGTCGTCGCTGTGAATGACCAGCGCGCGGATCCAGGCGCGGTCCGACGGCGAAACGGTGCGGCCGCGGGCTCCGTCCGGCTGCGCCGCGGCGGCGTCGAGCGGCGGCACCCTGACGGTCTGACCCGGGGACAGGCGTGTGCCGGAGCGCACCCGGCGGCCGTCGACGCGGATCTGGCCGGTACGCAGGAGCTTCTCGAGACGTCCGTGGGTCAGCCCCGGATAGTTGCGGCCGAACCAGCGGTCGAGGCGGATATCGGCCTCGCCCGGCCCGACGCTGTGAAAGGCAACGCGGGCCATGTCAGGCAACCAGGTGCGCGAGGCGCAGCCCGGCAAACAGGCCGCCGACCGCCACCACCACCGTCGAGGCGAGATAGAGCGCGGCGAGGTCGGCGCGGCCGCGCTCGAGGAGCAGCACCAGTTCAAGCGAGAACGCGGAAAAGGTCGTGAACCCGCCAAGCACGCCGACGGTGAGGAACAGCCGCATTTCGGGCGACGGCGTCCAGGCGAACGCCATGAAGCCGGCGAGGAGCCCGAGGAGGACGGATCCCGCGGAATTGACGGCAAACGTCGCCCACGGATAGGCGCCGCCCCAGAAATGGCCAATGACCGCGCCCGCGAGATAGCGCCCGCTTGCGCCGAGCGCGCCGCCGAGCGCGACCATGAGAACAGCGTTCATGTTCCGCCCTCCGCGTTCTGCCGGCGGCGGAGTTCCCGCCAGCGCCCGAGGCGCTCCGCCACATCGCTCTCGTAGCCGCGGTCGGTCGGGCGATAGAACGTGCGCGGCGGAACCGAATCGGGAAAATAGTTCTGGCCCGAAAACGCTCCCCTAGCGTCGTGGTCGTAGTTATAGCCGCTGCCGTAGCCGAGGTCCTTCATCAACCGCGTCGGAGCGTTGAGGATGTGCTTCGGCGGCGCTTCCGATCCGCTCTCGGCGGCTGCCGCCATGGCCTGACCGAAGGCACGGTAGACGGCATTGGACTTGGGCGCCGTGCCGAGATAGACGACGCACTGGGCGAGCGCGAGTTCGCCCTCGGGCGAGCCGAGCCGCTCATACGCCTCCCAGGCCGAGACTGCCTGGGCAAGCGCCGCGGGATCGGCTAGGCCGACATCCTCGGACGCGAACCTGGTCAGGCGTCGGGCGATGTAGCGCGGATCCTCGCCGCCCGAAAGCATGCGCGCGAGCCAGTAGAGCGCAGCATCGGGATCGGAGCCGCGAAGCGACTTGTGAAGGGCACTGATCAGGTTGTAGTGGGACTCCTGAGCCTTGTCGTAGAGCGGCACCCGCTTCTGCACGAGTTCAGCGAGCCGGGCCGGATCAACCGCATCGCCAGCGTCGAGGAGCGCCAGCTCCTCGACCATGTTGAGAAGGTAGCGCCCATCGCCGTCGGCCATCGCGCGCAACGCTTCGCGGGCGCCGCCGGCCAACGGAAGACGGCAGCCGAGTTCGCGCTCGGCGCGCGCGAGCATCTCCTCGAGTGCCGCATCGTCAAGCCGGTGGAGGACAAGTACCTGACAACGCGACAGGAGCGCGCCGTTGAGCTCGAAGGACGGATTCTCGGTAGTGGCACCGACGAGGGTCACGGTGCCCTCCTCGACATAGGGCAGGAAGCCGTCCTGCTGGGCGCGGTTGAAGCGGTGGATCTCGTCGACGAACAGCAGCGTCCCCTGGCCGCCGCCGCGGCGGCTGTGCGCAGCCTCGAATATCCGGCGAAGGTCGGCAACACCGGAGAACACCGCGGAAAGCGGCTCGAAATGCATGTCGCTGACGTCGGCGAGAAGCCGCGCGATCGTGGTCTTGCCCGAGCCCGGCGGCCCCCACAGTACCGTCGAGACGACGCGGCGTGCCGCCGCCATGCGTCCGATCGGACCGTCGGCCGACAGCAGGTGGTCCTGGCCGAGCACATCGGCGAGGCGTGCCGGCCGCAGGCGATCGGCAAGGGGCCGCGGCGCCTGACTCTCGAAGAAGGTTGGCTCGTCGCCGGTCAAGGATTCAACCCGGTATCATGACGCTGAGCCGCCGGGCGCCGCGCTCGATCTCGATCCGCCACTGTCCGGCGGGACGTTCCAGGATGCGAGCGAGATCGCGCACACGGGCGATCCGGCGGCCGTTGACGCCGATCACGATGTCGCGGCGCTCGAAGCCGACGCGGGCCGCCGGCGAGCCGTCGGCGACGCCGAGCAAGATGACGCCCGCGCGGGCGGTGTCGAGCGACAGCTCCTCGGCCAGCGCGGGCGAGAGATTCGCGACCTCGGCGCCGGCGAACGGGTTCCGGCCCCCGAGGAGGGTCACGTTGCGCGGCGGCGCTTCAACCGGCGGCACCAGCGACACGTGAAGCGTCCTGCGCTGTCCCCGGCGCAGGATCTCGAGGCGGGCGGTGCCTCCGGTCCCGAGCGTCGCGATGCGGAACTTGAGCGCGTTCGCATCGGCGATTTCCCTGCCGTTCACCGACAGCACGACATCGCCCACGCGAAGGCCGGCGCGCTGTGCGGGGCCACCCTCATGGAGCCGGTTGATCAGCACGCCGACGGCGCGCGAACGCCCCAGCCCCTTTGCGAGCTCGCGGTCGACGCTCTGGCCGCCGGCGCCGAGCCACGGCCGCACGACCTTGCCGCCCGCAACCGCGGCCCGGATCACCGTCGCCACCATGTTGGACGGGATCGCGAAGCCAATGCCGTTGGAACCGCCGGCGCGCGAGTAGATCGCCGTGTTGATGCCGGCGAGCCGGCCGTCTCCGGAGATCAGTGCGCCCCCTGAATTGCCGGGGTTGATCGCCGCGTCGGTCTGGATGAAGAAGCTGAAGTCCGACACGCCGTCGGCGGGACGCGCGAGCGCCGAGACGATACCGCTTGTGACCGTCTGGCCAACGCCGAAGGGATTGCCGATCGCAAGCACGATGTCGCCGACCTCGAGAGTGTCGGAATCGCGGAGCTCGAGATGGGGCAGCTGCTTGCCGGCGGCGGCGCGCAGCACGGCGAGGTCGGTACGGCTGTCGCGCACCACGACCTCGGCGCGGAATTCCCGGCGGTCGGCGAGCACGACGCGGATTTCGTCGGCATTCTCGATGACGTGGTCATTGGTGACGACCAGCCCGTCGGGGCGGACGATGACGCCCGAGCCGAGGGAATTATGGACGCGTTCGCGGGGCGCGTCGCCGAACGGGTGGACGCCGCCGAAGAAACGGCGGAAGAACGGGTCGTCGAAAAGTGATCCACCGCGCCGCGCACGGACGCGGCGGGTGGTGTAGATGTTGACGACGGCGGGAGCGGCAGCCTTGGCGAGCGGCGCGAACGACAGGCCGATTTCGGCGCGCGAGGCGGGCACGCGGGCATCGGTAGCGCCTCCGACCGTGAGCAGGGCCGCACAAAGAAGGTGCGCCGCGCAGCTGGCGCCGCGGCGCCACGGCCGGTCCCTGCGGAACGTGCCCATGCCTCCTCCGGCACCCGGCTAGATCATGCGGCGGCGTCTTCCCTAGCGGGCCCGCTGCGCTCGACCGGACCCGAATCCAGGCCCTTTGCGTCCTCGTCGCGATCGACGAGTTCGATGATCGCCATCGGCGCGTTGTCTCCGTACCTGTAGCCTGCCCGAAGCACCCGGGTATAGCCGCCGGGCCGGTCGCTATAGCGCGGAGCGAGGACGCTGAACAGCTTGTCCGCGAGCTTGCGGTCGCCGTGCAACCGGGCCACGGCAAGGCGCCGCGCATGCAGGTCGCCGCGCTTGCCCAGCGTGATCAGCCTGTCGACCACGGAGCGCAGTTCCTTTGCCTTGGGCAAGGTGGTCCTGATCTGCTCGTGCTTGATAAGTGCTGCGGCCATATTGCCGAACATCGCTTTGCGATGGGCGCTGGTACGGTTCAGCTTGCGGCCGCTCATCCGGTGGCGCATTGTCCGCTCCCTCTCTCCGCCTGTCCCTCTTCAGAAGGTCTCGTCGAGACTGCCGCCAATCTCCTCGGGCGGCCAGTCGCCACAATCCATGCCGAGCTCGAGGCCCATGCCGGCAAGCACCTCCTTGATCTCGTTGAGCGACTTCCGTCCGAAGTTCGGGGTCCGCATCATGTCGTGCTCGGTCTTCCTCACCAGGTCGCCGATATAGACGATATTGTCGTTCTTGAGACAATTGGCCGAGCGCACCGACAATTCAAGCTCGTCAACCTTGCGCATGAGATGGCGGTTGAAGCGGGGCTCGACGGTCTCGGCAATCTCCGGGTCGACCTTCGGCTCCTCGAAGTTGATGAACGTCTTGAGCTGGTCCTGAAGGATCAGCGCCGCCTGGGCGACAGCATCCTCGGGCGAGATGATGCCGTCGGTCTCAATGTCCATGATCAGCTTGTCGTAGTCGGTGCGCTGGCCGACGCGGGCGTTTTCGACCTTGTAGGCGACCCGGCGCACCGGGCTGAAAATCGCGTCCACGGGCACGAGTCCGATCGGCCAGTCCTCCTCCCGGCTCTCGGCCGCCGGCACGTAGCCCTTGCCGGTCTCGACGGTGAGTTCCATCGAGATCTTGGCACCGCGATCAAGCGTACAGAT
Source organism: Alphaproteobacteria bacterium (assembly GCA_964291215.2). Classification (GTDB taxonomy): domain Bacteria; phylum Pseudomonadota; class Alphaproteobacteria; order MPNO01; family UBA830; genus JAJEBT01. Next base: position 1,476,052 of record OZ219790.1, read on the forward strand.
AACCGTGTCGGGATCGACGATCCTGATGTCGTGGCTGGTCTCGATCATGCCGGCAGTGATTTCGCCGGGTCCGTCGGCCCGCAGCGCGATGCGCTTCCTGTCATCGCCGATCTTGCTCAGCGCCAGCGACTTGATGTTGAGGATTATGTCGGTCACGTCCTCGCGCACCCCCGGGATGGACGAGAATTCATGCAGCACCCCGTCGATCTCGACGGCGGTGACCGCAGCGCCCTGCAGCGACGACAGCAGCACGCGCCGCAGCGCGTTGCCGAGCGTCATGCCGAAACCGCGCTCAAGCGGCTCCGCAGTCACCGTCGCGAAGCGCATCGGATCGTCGCCGCCCTGTATGTTGAGACCGGCAGGCTTGATAAGTTCCTGCACATCCTTGCTGATCACCGTCATACAATCATCCTTTCGCGATGGAGTCCGCGAGTTGTCCCCGGGTTCTGACCGATGCGCCGCAGGCGGCGCGGCTGCCTCAGATGCGGCGGCGCTTCCTCGGCCGGCAGCCATTGTGCGGAATGGGCGTCACGTCGCGGATGGCCGTGATCGTGAAGCCGATGGCCTGAAGCGCCCTGAGCGCGGACTCGCGGCCCGAACCCGGGCCCTTGACCTCGACCTCAAGGGTCTTCATGCCGTGTTCCTGGGCCTTGCGGCCCGCCTCCTCACCGGCCATCTGCGCAGCATAGGGCGTCGATTTGCGCGAGCCCTTGAAGCCCTGCGAGCCTGCCGACGACCACGCGATCACGTTGCCCTGGACATCGGCAATCGTGATCATGGTGTTGTTGAAGGTCGCGTTCACATGCGCGACGCCGGCGGTGATGTTCTTGCGCTCGCGTCTGCGGACGCGGCCCTGTGTCTGTCTCGCCATCGTGCTCTCCGTAGCCCGCGATCATCTCTTGCCGGCGATCGGCCGCGCGCGCCCCTTGCGGGTGCGCGCGTTGGTATGGGTGCGCTGGCCCCTGACCGGCAGGCCGCGGCGGTGGCGGAGACCGCGGTAGCAGCCGAGATCCATGAGGCGCTTGATGTTCATCGCCATCTCGCGGCGCAGGTCGCCCTCGACGACCCATTCGCGATCGATGACCTCGCGGATGCGCGCGAGCTCGTCGTCGCCGAGGTCGTTGGCCCGGACATTGCCCGGAACGTTGGCGCGGTCGCAAATGGTGACCGCCGTCGACCGGCCTATGCCGTAAATGTAGGTCAGCGCAATTTCCACCGGCTTGTTGGGCAGGTTAACGCCCGATATGCGTGCCACGACGCTATCTCCCGAGTTTCTGGGTTCCGATCTGAAGAAGGGACTGGTCTGCGGACCGCCTCGCGCCGCGCCCGTGCGAGTATAGCATGGCTGCCGCAGCTGCGTCAAACATCACCGGCCTCCACGATGGCAGCGATCTGGCGCTTCACCTCGTCGATCGACGCCATGCCGTCGACCGTCGCGAGAGCGCCGCGCGCGCGATAGTAGGGCAGCAGAGGCGCCGTCTGGTCATGATAGGCGGCGAGCCGGGTCTTCACGGTCTCCGCATTGTCATCCTTGCGGCGCGAGAACTCGATGCTGCCGCAGCTGTCGCACACGCCCTCGGTGCGCGGCCGGCGGTGACGATCGTGATAGCCGGCGCCACAGGCGGCACAGCTGAAACGCCCGGAGATGCGGTCGACAAGCGCGTCGTCGTCGACCCGCATCTCGATCACGCGGTCGAGACAGCGGCCCTCCTGTGCGAGCATGCTGTCAAGTCCCTCGGCCTGCGCGACAGTGCGCGGAAAGCCGTCGAGGATGAAGCCGCGCGCGCAATCTGAGCGGCCGATGCGTTCACCGATCATCGCGATCATGATGTCGTCCGAGACCAGTTCGCCGCGCTCCATGACCGCCTTGGCGCGGCACCCGATCTCGCTGCCCGACGCCACCGCGCTCCGCAGCATGTCACCGGTCGAAAGCCAAGCAAGGCCGTGGCCCTCCTCGAGTTCCTTCGCCTGCGTGCCCTTGCCGGCACCCGGCGGCCCCAGGAGTATGAGGTTCATCGCCGCCGCCCCCTGAGCCGCGATTTGCGCACCAGCCCTTCGTACTGGTGGGCGATCAGGTGCGACTGCACCTGGGCCACGGTATCGATGGTCACCGTCACCACGATCAGGAGGCTCGTCCCCCCGAAATAGAACGGCACCGCGTATTGCGAGATCAGGATCTCTGGCAGGATGCTGATGGCGGTCAGATAGGCGGCGCCGACCACCGTGAGCCGCGTCAGCACGTGATCGAGATACTCGGCCGTATTGCGCCCCGGGCGGATGCCGGGGATGAACCCGCCATACTTGCGCAGGTTGTCCGCGGTTTCGGTGGGGTTGAAGACCACCGAGGTGTAGAAGAAGGCGAAGAACGCGATCAGGGCGCCGTAGATGAAGAGATACCCGGCCTGGCCGCGCCCGAGATAGGCAGTCACGGCGCCAAGCCACTCGGGTCCCGAGTTCGCGGAGAAGCTGGCTACCGTGATCGGCAGCAGCAGCAGCGAGCTTGCGAAGATCGGCGGGATAACGCCTGCGGTGTTGACCTTGAGCGGAATGTGGCTGCTCTCGCCGCCGAACATGCGGTTGCCCTGCTGGCGCTTGGGGTACTGCACGACAACCCGGCGCTGGGCGCGCTCGACGAAAACGATGAAGGTGACGACCACAAGCGCGAGCACCAACAGGAACAGGATGACGAGGCCGGAGAGCGCACCGGTGCGCCCGAGCTCGAGGGTGCCTGCAAGCGCCGCCGGCAGGTTGGCGACGATCCCGGCGAAGATGATCAGCGAGATGCCGTTGCCGACGCCGCGCGCGGTGATCTGCTCGCCGAGCCACATCAGAAAGATGGTGCCGCCGACCAGCGTGATAACCGTGGTCGCGCGGAAGAACATGCCCGGGTCGATGACCGCCGAGCCCTGCTGTCCGGTCGTGCCCTCGAGCCCGACGGCGATGCCGTAGGCCTGGAGCGCAGCGAGCAGCACGGTGCCGTAGCGCGTGTACTGGTTGAGCTTCTTGCGCCCGACCTCGCCTTCCTTCTTGAGCGCTTCGAAATGCGGGTGGATCGCCTGCAGGAGCTGCATGATGATCGCCGCCGAGATGTAGGGCATGATATTCAGGGCGAAGATCGTCATGCGCCCGAACGCGCCACCGGCGAACATGTCGAACATGCCGAGGATGCCGCCAGCCTGCTGGCGGAAGATGTCCTCAAGGATGGCGGGGTCGATTCCGGGCAGCGGAATCCAAGTGCCGAGGCGGTAGATGATCAGCGCCCCGAGGGTGAACCAGATCCGCTTCTTGAGCTCGGTTGCCTTCGCCAGATTGGAGAAGCTGATTTGGGATGCGAGCTGTTCGGCCGCCGATGCCATTGCTCAGCCGTCCTCGGACGCCGGCGTCCCGCTGCCGTTCGCACCGGATTTCTGCGCCGGCGCCGCAACCGTGATCCGGCCGCCGGCCTTCTCGACCGCGGCCACCGCGCTCTTCGAGGCGCCGGCGACGGTGATCTCCAGGCTGGCCGTGATCTCGCCACCGCCGAGCAGCCGCACGCCGTCGCGCACCGACTTGATGACGCCGGCGGCGACCAGCGCCCCGGCGTCGACGGGCTGGTCCGCATCGAGCCGGCCGGCATCGACGGCCTGCTGCAGGCGCCCGACATTGACCGCGCGGTAGCGCTTGCGGGAGATGTTGGTGAAGCCTGACTTGGGCAGCCGGCGGTGGAGCGGCATCTGCCCGCCCTCGAAACCGAGCAGCGACACGCCGCTGCGCGATTTCTGGCCCTTGTGCCCGCGCGTCGCGGTCTTGCCGGTGCCCGAGCCAATGCCGCGGCCAACCCGCTTGCGGGGCGTACGCGCCCCAAGCCGGCCGGAGAGTTCGTTGAGGCGCATTGCCTGTCTCCCGAAACGCCGCGCGCTGGTGCCGCGCCGCGCTACTGGTCCTCGACCCGGACGAGGTGCCGGATCTTGTTGATCATGCCGCGCACTGCGGGCGTGTCCTCGAGCTCACGCGTGCGCCGGAGCCTGTTGAGCCCGAGCCCGGCGAGCGTCGCGCGCTGATCCCGCGGGCGCCCGATGCCGCTCCGCACCTGGGTGACGCGCAGGGTCTTGCGTCCGGCCATGATGCTAGCCCTCGGCCTGGCTGCCATCGCGCTGCGACCAGATCTCCGAGACCTTGCGACCACGGCGGGCGGCGACGTTGCGCGGCGATTCCATGCTGGCCAGGGCCTGAAAGGTTGCCTTGACCATGTTGTAGGGGTTCTGGGTGCCGAGCGACTTGGCGACGACATCCTGCACGCCGAGGCTCTCGAAAACGGCACGCATCGGTCCGCCGGCGATGATTCCGGTGCCCGGCGGCGCCGTGCGCAGCACCACCCGGCCGGCGCCGTAGCGCCCCTGCACATCGTGGTGCAGCGCGCGCCCCTCGCGCAGCGGCACCCGCACGATGCTGCGCTTCGCCTTCTCGGTGCCCTTGCGGATCGCCTCGGGAACCTCGCGCGCCTTGCCAACGCCGTAGCCGACCCGGCCTTTCTGGTCGCCGACGACGACGAGCGCGGCGAAGCCGAAACGGCGGCCGCCCTTGACCACCTTGGCGACGCGGTTGATGCTGACCAGCCGGTCGACGAGGTCGCTTCGTTCCTCGGGCTGTTCGCGGCCCCGCCGCGGGTTACGTGCCATCGGTCACTCCCCTAGAATACCAGCCCGGCCTCGCGGGCTGCCTCAGCCAGCGCCCTGACGCGGCCGTGATACAGATAGGCGCCGCGATCGAACACGACCTCGCGCAGGCCCCTGTCGACGGCGCGTTCCGCGACGAGACGCCCTATCGCGACTGCGGCTTCGCGGCCCGGCGCGCCCGCGACCGCCTCCTCGAGGGAGGATGCAGCGGCCAGCGTTTCGCCACGCGAATCGTCGATGACCTGAGCGTAGATGTGCCGGTTCGACCTGAACACCGACAGGCGCGGGCGCGCGTTCGGTGTCCGGCGGATGCGGCGGCGCACGCGGCCCTGCCGGCGCACCCTCAACTGGTGTTGGACGGTCATGGCTATTTCTTCTTGCCTTCCTTGCGCAGGACGTGTTCGCCAACATAGCGCACGCCCTTGCCCTTGTAGGGTTCGGGTTTGCGGAAGCCGCGGATCTCGGCCGCGACCTGCCCGATCTTCTGGCGATCGATGCCCGAGACGGTGATCTCGGTCTGGGTCGGCGTCTCGATGGTGATCCCGTCGGGCACCGGATAACGGATCTCGTGGCTGTAGCCGAGCTGCAGCACGAGTTCGCGGTCCTGCATCTGGGCACGGTAGCCGACGCCGACGATCTGCAGCTTCTTCTCGAAGCCCTTCGAGACGCCAACGACGAGGTTGTCCACGAGGCTCCGCGTCGTGCCCCACATCGCGCGCGCGCGCTTGCCCGGACCGGCGGGGCGCACGCGGACGGCGCCGTCCCCGCTCTCGACCTCGACCAGCCGGTCGATGTTCATCGTCAACTCGCCAAGCTTGCCGACAACCGTCATGGCGCCGTTCTCGATACGGACATCCACGCCTTCCGGGATCTCGACCGGCGACTGGCCAACTCGCGACATCGGACGCCTCCGTTCCTAGAATACTTCGCAGATGACTTCGCCGCCGACGCGCGCAGCGCGCGCCTCGCTGTCCGACATGACGCCGGCGGGCGTGGACAGGATCGAGATCCCGAGGCCGTTATAGATGCGCGGCAGGTCCCTGATCTTGAAGTAAACCCGGCGCCCCGGCTTCGAGACGCGCTGGATGTGGCGGATGACGGGCGAGCCGCCGTGATACTTGAGTTCGATGCGGAGCTGCGTGATGGTCGGCTTTATCTCCTCGACCTGATAGCCGCGGATGTAGCCTTCGCGCTTGAGCACATCGAGCACGCCGACCCGCATCTTCGAACCCGGCGAGGTCACGGCGGCCTTCTTCGCCCGCTGGCCATTGCGGATACGGGTCAACAGATCGGCGATGGGATCCGTCATGGTCATGCCTGCCCCTCCTACCAGCTCGACTTCACCATCCCCGGGATCTGGCCCAGCGAGGCCAGTTCTCTCAGGGTGATGCGCGACATCCGGAACTTGCGGTAGGTGCCGCGCGGGCGCCCGGTGATCTCGCAGCGGTTGCCGACGCGCACGGGCGACGAGTTGCGCGGCAGCTTCGCAAGCTTGAGACGCGCCTGGAAGCGCTCGTCCATCGCCAGCGAGCGGTCCTCGGCCATCGCCTTCAACTGCGCCCGCTTGGCGGCGTATTTGCGCATCAGGCGCTGCCTCTTGCGGTTGCGTTCAATGACGCTTTTCTTAGCCATGACGCCCCTCCTGGTCCATCAGCCGGTGAACGGAAAATCGAGCCCGCCGAGCAGCGCCCGCGCCTGCGCGTCGTCGGGCGCGGTGGTGCATACAACGATGTCCATGCCGCGGAACTCATCGACCGAATCGTAGTCGATTTCTGGAAACACGATCTGCTCGCGCAAGCCAAGCGCGTAGTTGCCACGGCCGTCGAAGCTCCGCGGCGACAGGCCGCGGAAATCGCGCACGCGCGGCAGCGCGATATTGACCAGCCGATCGACGAACTCGTACATGCGCTGGCGCCTGAGCGTGACCTTGACGCCGATGGGCATGCCCTCGCGCAGCTTGAAGGCAGCCACCGAGCGCCGCGCCCGGATGATGACGGGCTTCTGGCCGGCGATCGCCGCCATGTCCTTGGCGGCGCTGTCGGCCTTCTTGGAATCGCCGATCGCCTCGCCGACGCCCATGTTGATGACGACCTTGTCGAGGCGCGGCACCTGCATCGAGTTGGCATAGCCGAACTCGGTGCGGAGCGCATCGCGGACCGTGGTCTGATAGTGTTCCTGGAGGCGCGGAATCATGGTTCGTCCTCAGTCGAGCACTTCGCCGGACCGCCGGGCAAAGCGCACCTTGCGGCCGTCCTCGAGCAGGCGGAAGCCGACACGCGTCGGCTTGTCGTCGCCGGGGTCGGCGAGCGCCAGGTTCGAGAGGTGGATCGGGGCCTCCTTGCGCACCTTCCCGCCGTGCTGGCTCTGGGTCGGGCGGTAATGGCGGACCACCATGTGGACATTGCTGACGAGGGCGCGGCCCTCGTCAGGCATGACTCGAAGCACGGTGCCCCGCTGTCCCTTGTCGCGTCCCGAGATCACCACGACCTCGTCGCCCTTGCGTATGCGTGCTGCCATTGTCCTTTCCCCGCCGCCGGCCCTCAGAGGACCTCCGGCGCCAGCGAGATGATTTTCATGTAGCGCTTGGCGCGCAGTTCGCGCGTCACCGGTCCGAAGATCCGGGTGCCGACAGGCTCGTCGGCGTTGTTGAGCAGCACCGCCGCGTTGCGGTCGAAGCGGATCGAGGTGCCGTCCTCGCGGAAGATCTCCTTGGCCGTGCGCACGATGACGGCGCGGTGGACATCGCCCTTCCTGACGCGGCCGCGCGGGATCGCGCCCTTGACCGAGACGATGATGACGTCGCCCACGGTGGCCCAGCGCCGCTTCGAACCGCCAAGGATGCGGATGCACTGCACGCGGCGCGCACCCGAATTGTCGGCGACTTCCAGATTAGTCTCCGGAATGATCATTGCCCTGTTCCCCTTGGGCGCCGACCGCGGCGCCGGCGTCAACGAGCTCCCATCGCTTGGTCTTCGATAGCGGGCGGCTTTCGCGAATGGTCACGCGGTCGCCCTCGCGGCACCGGTTCTCCGGATCATGGACGGCGAACTTCTTCGACCTGCGCATGATCTTCTTGTACAGCGGATGGCGAACCTGGCGGTCGACGCGCACGATCGCGGTCTTGTCCTGCCTGTCCGACACCACCGTCCCCTGCAGTTCTCGTCTCGGCATGCCCCTGCGCTCCCTAGCCGCCGACCGCGGCGCTGCGTTCGTTCATGATCGTGCTGATGCGCGCTATGTCGCGCCGCACCTCGCGGACGCGGCTCGTCGATTCGAGCGTTCCCGCCGCGGCCTGGAACCTGAGGCGGAAGCGTTGATGCTTGAGGTGCGCGAGCAGGTCGCGAAGTTCGTCGTCGGTTTTCTGGCGCAGATCGGCGGCGCTCGTCATTGCTTCAACTCCCCGCGCCCACGAGGCGCGCGACAACCCGGGTCCTGATCGGCAGCTTGGCGGCGGCGAGCTGCAGCGCCACCTTGGCGACATCCTCGGACACGCCGTCGACCTCGAACATGATGCGCCCCGACTTGACCCGCGCCGCCCAGTATTCGGGCGTGCCCTTGCCCTTGCCCTGGCGCACCTCGGCCGGTTTCTGGGATACCGGCAGGTCCGGAAATATGCGTATCCACACCCGGCCCGAGCGCCGCATGTGACGCGTGATCGCGCGCCGCGACGCCTCGATCTGGCGTGCCGTGATGCGTCCCGGGGACATTGCCTTGAGTCCGTACGACCCGAAATTGAGCGTCGTCGCGCCCTTGGCCTTGCCCCTGATGCGCCCCTTGTGCGCCTTGCGGAACTTTCTCTTCTTCGGTGCCAGCATGGTTCCGGTTCCCCTGCGCCGCGCCTAGCGGCCGCCTTCCCTTTCCTGCCTGCGCGTATCCTGGGCCATCGGATCGTGGGCCAGGATCTCGCCCTTGAAGACCCAGACCTTGACCCCGCACGTGCCGTAGGTGGTGCGCGCGGTCGCGGTGCCGTAATCGACATCGGCGCGCAGCGTGTGCAGCGGCACCCGCCCCTCGCGGTACCACTCGGTGCGCGCGATCTCGGCGCCGCCGAGGCGGCCCGAGCAGTTGATGCGAATGCCGTCGGCGCCGAGCCGCATCGCCGACTGCACGGCGCGGCGCATGGCGCGGCGAAAGGCGACGCGGCGCTCAAGCTGCTGGGCGATGTTCTCGGCCGCCAGCCGGGCGTCGATCTCGGGCTTGCGCACCTCGACGATGTTGATGTGGATCTCGCTCTCGGTCATGGCCGCGACGTCGCGGCGCAGCTTCTCGATGTCGGCGCCCTTCTTGCCGATGACGACCCCGGGGCGCGCCGAATGGATGATGACGCGCGCCTTCTTGGCCGGCCGCTCGATGATGATCTTGCTCACCGCGGCTTCGGAGAGCCGCTTCATCAGGAACTTGCGCAGACGGATGTCCTCATGCAGGAGATCCGCATACTGCCCGTCGCGGGCGTACCAGCGCGAATCCCAGGTGCGGTTTATGCCGAGACGAAGCCCGATCGGATTGACCTTCTGGCCCATTAGAACTCCTCCTCGACCTCGCGCAGCACGATGGTCAGGTTGCTGAACGGCTTCTCGATACGGTTGAAGCGGCCGCGCCCGCGCAGCCGGGAGCGTCTCATGACCATGGTCCGCCCGGTCGTCGCCTCGGCGACGATGAGGCGGTCGACATCGAGCTGGTGGTTGTACTCGGCGTTGGCGATCGCCGACTCGAGAACGGCCCTGACGTTGCCGGCAACGCGGCGGCGCGACATCGCGAGCTCGTTGAGCGCCCTTTCGACCGGCAGACCGCGAATCGACTGCGCCACCAGGTTGAGCTTCCGCGCGCTCCCGCGGATCATGCGCGAGAACGCCATTGCCTCGTTGCCGCGCAGCCGGCGCGGTCGGGAACGCTTGCCCATGTCAGCCCCTCCGCGCCCTCTTGTCGGCAGCGTGGCCGTGATAGGTCCGTGTCGGCGCGAACTCGCCAAACTTGTGGCCGACCATGTTCTCGGTCACGAGCACGGGGATGTGCTTGTGGCCGTTGTGCACGCCGAAGGTGAGCCCCACGAACTGGGGCAGGATGGTCGAACGCCGCGACCAGGTGCGGATCACGTCATTGCGCCCCGAAGCGCGCGCGCGTTCCGCCTTCTTGAGCAGGTAGCCGTCGACGAACGGGCCTTTCCACAGGGAGCGGGCCATGGTGCGGGCCTCCTACTTCTTGCGCCGCCGACGGCGCATGATGAGCGCATCGGACTTCTTCTTCGAGCGCGTTCGCGCGCCCTTGGTCGGCTTGCCCCACGGCGACACCGGGTGGCGGCCGCCCGAGGTGCGGCCCTCGCCGCCGCCATGGGGATGGTCGACCGGGTTCATCGCCACGCCGCGCACCTGCGGCCGGCGGCCGCGCCAGCGGTTGCGGCCCGCCTTGGCGAGGTTGATGTTCTGGTTGTCGGAGTTCGAGACCGCGCCAACCGTGGCCATGCACTTGGCCGACACCATGCGCAGCTCACCCGACGACAGCCGGAGCTGCGCGTATCCCGAGTCCTTGCCAATGAGCTGCACGTAGGTGCCCGCAGCGCGCGCCATCTGCCCGCCACGGCCCGGCTTCATCTCGACATTGTGGATGATGGTGCCGACCGGCATGTTCTCCATCGGCATCGCGTTGCCGGGCTTGATGTCGGCGCGCTCGGCGGAGACGATGACGTCGCCGGGGCCGAGCCGCTGCGGCGCCAGAATGTAGGCCTGTTCGCCGTCCTCATAGCGCACCAGCGCGATGAAGGCCGAACGGTTGGGATCGTATTCGAGCCGTTCCACGGAGCCGGGCACGCCGAACTTGCGGCGCTTGAAGTCGATGACGCGGTAGAGCCGCTTGTGACCGCCGCCGCGGCGGCGCGAAGTGATGCGGCCCTGGTTGTTGCGCCCGCCGCTCTTGCTCAGACCCTCGGTCAGCGTCTTGACCGGGCGGCCCTTCCACAGTTCGGAGCGGTCGACGAGCACGAGGCCGCGGGTTGCGGACGTGATCGGGTTGTAGTGCTTGAGCGCCATCGGTCAGAACCCCGTCTCGATGTCGATGAAATAGCCGTCCTCAAGGCAGACGATCGCCTTCTTGTAGTCGGCCTGGCGGCCGATGCGGCCGCGGAAGCGCTTGACCTTGCCCTTGCAGCGCACGGTGTTGACCGACCTGACCTCAACCTCGAACAGCAACTCGACGGCAGCGCGGATCACCGGCTTGGTAGCGCGGAGCGGCACCCGGAAGGTCACCTGGTTGAACTCGGAGCCGTGCACCGACTTCTCGGTGACGACGGGCCTGAGGATAATGTCGCAGGCCGCGTCCGGACTCACACGGGCCGGCCGGTAGTACTTCCAGCTCATGACAGCCGCTCCTGAAGATGTTCGGCCGCCGCGCGCGTGAGCACCAGCATGTCGCGGCGCACGATGTCGTAGACGTTCGCGCCCTGCTGCGGCAGGACGTCGACGTTGGGCAGGTTGGCGGCGGCGCGCGCGAGGTTGGAGTCGACCTCGGAACCGGTGACGATGAGCACGTTCGACCAGCCGAGGGCGGCGAGCCTAGCCGCAAGCTCGCGCGTCTTCGGCGCATCGAGCGCGGCGTCGTCGAGAATGGCAAGCCGACCCGCGGCCTGCTTGTCCGAGAGTGCCGAGCGCATGGCGAGCCGGCGGACCTTGCGCGGCAGCCGGTGCGCGTGGTCGCGGACCACGGGACCGAAGACGGTGGCGCCGCCGCGGAACTGGGTCGCCCGCGTGGTGCCGGCGCGCGCGCGTCCGCCGCCCTTCTGGCGCCACGGCTTGGCAGTGCTGCCGCGGATCTCGCTGACGGTCTTGGTCTTGTGGTTGCCCGAGCGCCGCTTGGCGAGCTGCCAGTTGACCATGCGGTGCACGATGTCGTGGCGAACTTCGGCGCCGAAGACGGTCTCGGAAAGGTCGACGGAGCCGGCGGCGCCGTTGTCGAGCGTGATGACATCAAGTTTCATGGTGCGCGATTCCGTCCTGTCCCCGCCTCGACATTCACGATGCGGCTTCGCCGTCCGCCGGCATGCCGTCGTCGGCCGATGCGTCGCCGCGCAGTCCGGCCGGGAAAGGCACGCCGTCGGGAAGCGGCCGCTTGCTGGCGTCGAACACCTCGACCCAGGCGCCGTCATGGCCGGGCACGCTGCCGCGCACCAGGATGACGCCCTGCCCGGCATCGGCGCGCACGACCTCGAGGTTCTGCACGGTCGCCCGCCGCGCCCCGAGATGGCCGGCCATCTTCTTGCCCTTGAAGACCTTTCCCGGATCCTGGGAGTTGCCCGTCGAGCCGTGGCTGCGGTGACTGACGGAGACGCCGTGGCTGGCCTCGAGCCCGCCGAAATTGTGCCGCTTCATGCCACCGGCAAAGCCCTTGCCGATCGACACGCCGGCAACATCGACGAACTGACCCGGAACGAAATGGCCGGCGGTGAGTTCTGCGCCGACCTCGAGAAGCGCGTCGTCGTCGACGCGGAACTCCGCCAGCACCCGCTTGGGCTCGACGCGGGCGCGCGCGAAATGTCCGCGCATCGGCTTCGAGACGTTCTTGGCCTTGGCCCGGCCGGCGCCGATCTGGACCGCGGAGTAACCATGGCTGTCGCGCGTGCGCACATCGACGACCTGGCACGAATCGACCTCAAGCACGGTGACCGGCACGTGGCGGCCGTCATCCGAGAAGACCCGCGTCATGCCGGCCTTGCGCGCTATGAGTCCGGAACGCATCGGCCGGCCGCCCTAGAGCTTGATCTCGACATCGACGCCGGCCGCGAGGTCGAGCTTCATCAGCGCGTCGACGGTCTGCGGCGTCGGATCGACGATGTCGATGAGACGCTTGTGGGTACGGATCTCGAACTGCTCGCGCGACTTCTTGTTGACGTGCGGCGAGCGCAGCAGCGTGAACTTCTCGATCCTGGTGGGAAGCGGAATCGGCCCCCGGACCTCGGCGCCGATGCGCTTGGCCGCATTGACGATCTCGCCCGTCGACGCGTCGAGCGCCCCGTGATCGAACGCCTTCAGCCGTATCCTGATCGTCTGTCTGTCCATCTCGGGGCCTCTCGCTGCCGGGTGTTTTATTCGGTGATGGCGGCGACGACGCCGGCGCCGACGGTGCGTCCGCCCTCGCGGATTGCGAAGCGCAGCCCCTCGCTCATCGCAATCGGCGCGATCAGCTCGACCTCCATCGACACGTTGTCCCCCGGCATCACCATCTCCGTGCCCTCCGGAAGCGCAACCTGACCCGTCACGTCCGTCGTCCGGAAGTAAAACTGCGGACGGTAGTTCGAAAAGAACGGCGTGTGACGGCCGCCCTCGTCCTTGGTCAGAACATACGCCTCCGCCTTGAACTTCGTGTGCGGACGTATCGAGCCCGGCGCCGCCAGAACCTGACCTCGCTCGACGCCGTCGCGGTCGACACCGCGCAGCAGACACCCGACATTGTCGCCAGCCTCGCCCGAATCCAGAAGCTTGCGGAACATCTCGACGCCCGTGACAACCGTCGACGACGTGTCGCGAATGCCCACAACCTCCACATTGTCGCCGACATTGATCACGCCGCACTCGATGCGGCCCGTCACCACCGTGCCACGGCCCGATATCGAGAACACATCCTCGATCGGCATCAGAAACGGCTGGTCGCGCGGACGCTCGGGCTGCGGAACATACGAATCCACAGCCTCCATCAGCGCAATCACAGAGCCCCGACCCTGCTCGCCGTCGCCGCCCTCGAGCGCCTCAAGCGCCGATCCCTGAATAACCGGGATGTCGTCGCCCGGAAAATCATACGAACTCAGAAGCTCGCGCACCTCAAGCTCCACAAGCTCCACAAGCTCCGGATCGTCAACCTGGTCAACCTTGTTCAGATACACGACTATCGCCGGAACACCGACCTGACGCGCCAGAAGTATGTGCTCGCGCGTCTGCGGCATCGGACCGTCCGCCGCGCTCACAACCAGAATCGCCCCGTCCATCTGCGCCGCGCCGGTGATCATGTTTTTCACATAGTCCGCGTGACCCGGACAGTCGACATGCGCGTAGTGACGATTCGACGTCTCGTACTCGACATGCGCCGTCGCAATCGTGATCCCGCGCTCGCGCTCCTCCGGCGCCTTGTCAATCTGGTCGTACGCCGTAAACTCCGCGCCGCCAGACTCCGCCAGAATCTTCGTAATCGCCGCCGTCAACGTCGTCTTCCCATGGTCAACATGACCAATCGTACCGACGTTGCAGTGCGGCTTCGTACGCTCAAACTTCGCCTTCGCCATTGCCGTGTTCCTCGAAAACCGCCGCCCGGTCACGCCAAGCTGGCGCGCACCTCGTCGGCGACGCCCTGCGGCACCTGCTCGTAGCTGTCAAAATGCATGGTAAACTGCGCCCGCCCCTGGCTCATCGAGCGCAGGTTGTTGACGTAGCCGAACATGTTGGCGAGCGGAACGCGAGCGCTGATGGTGCGCGCGTTGCCGCGCGTGTCCATGCCCTGGACGTGCCCGCGGCGCCCGTTGAGATCGCCGATGATGTCGCCCATATACTCCTCGGGCGTGACCACCTCGACGAGCATCATCGGCTCGAGAAGCTTCGGCGACGCCTTCTCGAGGCCCTCGCGGAAGGCGGCGCGCGCCGCAATCTCGAAGGCCATGACCGAGGAGTCCACGTCGTGGCTGTCACCATCGACGAGCGTCATGCGCACGCCGGTGACGGGAAAGCCGGCGAGCACGCCCGATGCGGCGGCGCCGCGCAGCCCCTTCTCAACGCCGGGCACGTATTCCCGCGGCACTGCGCCGCCGACGATGCGCGATTCGAACTCGAGCCCGTTGCCCGCTTCGAGCGGCTCGAACAGGATCTTCACGCGCGCGAACTGGCCGGCGCCGCCGGTCTGCTTGCGGTGGATATGGTCGATCTCGGTCGACCTCGAGATGGTCTCGCGGTAGGCGACCTGCGGCGCACCCACATTGGCGTCGACCTTGAACTCGCGGCGCATGCGGTCGACGAGAATCTCGAGATGAAGCTCGCCCATGCCGCCGATGACGGTCTGGCCGCTCTCCTGGTCGCTGGCGACGCGGAAGGACGGGTCCTCCTGGGCGAGCCGCGACAGCGCGACCGACATCTTTTCCTGGTCACCGGCGGTGCGCGGTTCGACGGCGACCTCGATGACCGGCTCGGGAAACTCCATGCGCTCGAGAATAACGGCGGCGGCAGGATCGCACAGCGTGTCGCCGGTACCGACATTCTTGAGCCCGGCAAGCGCCACGATGTCGCCGGAGCGCGCCTCGCGGATATCCTCGCGGCTGTTGGCGTGCATGAGCAGCATGCGGCCGACGCGCTCGCGCGCGCCGCGCACCGGGTTGAGCATGCTGTCGCCGGACCGCAGCACCCCGGAATAGATGCGCACGAAGGTGAGCGTCCCGACGAACGGGTCGGTCATGATCTTGAAGGCGAGCGCGGCAAACGGCTCGTCGTCGCTGTTCGAGCGCGTGATCTCGGTCTCGTCGTCGGCGGCGACGCCACGGATGGCGGCGACGTCAGTCGGCGAGGGCAGGTAGCGCACGACGGCGTCGAGCAGTGGCTGCACGCCCTTGTTCTTGAAGGCGCTGCCGTTGAGAACCGGCACGATCGCGTTGGCCGCCGTGCCCCGGCGCAAGCACGCGATCAGGACCTCCTCCGGCGGCTCAGTGCCGTCGAGATAAGCCTCCATCGCCGCCTCGTCGAACTCGACCGCGGCCTCGATCAGCCGTTCGCGCCACAGCGCGGCCTCGGCGGCGCTGTCGGCCGGTACCGGGCCGGTCTCGAACTCGGCGCCGAGGGTCTCGTCCTTCCACACCACGACCTCGTTGCGGATCAGGTCGATGACACCCTCGTAGCCGGCTTCGGCGCCCAGCGGCAGCTGCAGTACCACCGGGCTGGCGCCGAGGCGGTCGCGGATCATGTCGACACAGCGGAAGAAATCGGCGCCGGTGCGATCCATCTTGTTGACGAAGCAGATGCGCGGCACGCCGTACTTGTCGGCCTGGCGCCACACCGTCTCCGACTGCGGCTCGACGCCGGCGACTGAATCGAACACGGCAACGGCGCCGTCGAGCACGCGCAGCGAGCGCTCGACCTCGATGGTGAAGTCGACATGGCCCGGCGTGTCGATGATGTTGATGCGATGATCGTCCCATGCGCAAGTGGTGGCGGCCGAGGTGATCGTGATGCCGCGTTCCTGCTCCTGCTCCATCCAGTCCATCGTCGCGGTGCCGTCATGCACCTCGCCGATCTTGTAGGACCGTCCGGTGTAGTAGAGGATGCGCTCCGTCGTCGTCGTCTTGCCAGCGTCGATATGCGCCATGATGCCGATATTGCGGTAGCGGTGGACGGGTGTACTGCGCGACATGACGGGATTTCCTGAACCGACGTTCCGCTGGCCTACCAGCGGTAGTGCGAAAACGCCTTGTTGGCCTCCGCCATGCGGTGGGTGTCCTCGCGCTTCTTGACCGCGCTGCCGCGGTTCTCCGCCGCATCGCGCAGTTCGGCGCACAGCCGATCGGCCATCGAGTTCTCGTGACGCTGGCGCGCGGCGCCGATGATCCAGCGGATGGCGAGCGCCTGACGGCGACTCGGACGCACCTCGACCGGCACTTGATAGGTGGCACCGCCAACCCGGCGCGAGCGCACCTCGACGGTCGGCTTGACGTTCTCGAGGGCATCGTGGAAGACCTTGACCGGATCCTGGCCGGAGCGCCTGGCGATGGTATCGAAGGCACCGTAAACGATGCGCTCCGCGGTCGACTTCTTGCCGTCATGCATGACGCTGGAGATGAACTTGGTCACCACCAGGTCGCCGAACTTGGCGTCGGGGAGCACATCGCGCTTCTCGGCGGCGCGTCTGCGGGGCATGGCGGACCCCCTATCTCGGCCGCTTGGCGCCGTATTTGGAACGGCGCTGGCGGCGGTCGGAGACGCCCTGGGTGTCGAGCGTGCCGCGGATGATGTGGTAGCGCACGCCCGGAAGATCCTTGACGCGGCCGCCGCGAATCATGACCACGGAGTGCTCCTGGAGGTTGTGCCCCTCGCCCGGGATATAGCTCGTGACTTCGAAGCCGTTGGTCAGGCGCACGCGCGCGACCTTGCGCAGCGCCGAGTTCGGCTTCTTGGGCGTCGTCGTGTAGACGCGAGTGCACACGCCGCGCTTCTGCGGGCACTCTTCCATCGCCGCCGCCTTGCTGCGCACGGTCCGCGACTTGCGCGGCTTGCGAATCAACTGGTTTATCGTCGGCACGCCGTCCGTCCTGTCACTGTGGTTGCGTGGCGTCTGAACCGGAACGTTCGCGCACAAGGGTGCACGCGGCCGCTGATCCGGTTCACAGCCCACGCTGTCTGTTTATCCGTTTTCCTGCCGCGGCAGCTTCGGAGGGCCAGCGTCGCGATGCAGGCCCGCGGAACCTAGCCGCAGGCCGCGGCGCCGTCAACCCGGCCGCACGATTTTTTTTGCCGCCGCCTACTCCGCCGCCTGCGGCGCCGGTTCGTCCTGCGGCGCCTCGAGAAGCGCCGCCTCGGCCTCCTGGCGCGCGTTCTCCTCCTCGCGGATCAGGCGGTCGCGCTCCTTGGCCGTCACCCGCATCTCGCGCATCACCGAGCCGGTGCCGGCCGGAATCAGGCGCCCGACGATGACGTTCTCCTTGAGCCCGCCGAGCGAATCGACCTTGCCCGAGACCGCTGCCTCGGTGAGCACCCGCGTCGTCTCCTGGAACGACGCCGCCGAGATGAACGACCCGGTCTGCAGCGAGGCCTTGGTGATGCCCTGGAATACCGGCAGCGCCGCCGCCGGCCGCCGGCCCTCGGCTTCATGGCCCTCGTTGACGCTCTGGAACTCGAGGCGGTCGACGAGCTCGCCCTCGAGGAAGGTGGTCTCCCCGGGATCGCTGATCTCGACCTTCTGCAGCATCTGGCGGGCGATGACCTCGATGTGCTTGTCGTTGATCTTCACCCCCTGCAGCCGGTAGACGTCCTGGATCTCGTTGATCAGGTAGTCGGCGAGCGCCGGCACGCCGAACACACGCAGAATGTCGTGCGGCACCGGGCTGCCGTCGACCAGCGAATCGCCCTTCTCGACGACATCGCCGGCCTGGACCGCGATCGCCTTGTCCTTGGGCAGCATGTAGACGGCCGGCTCATCGCGGCCGTCGTCGGCATGGATCAGGAGCTGGCGCTTGTTCTTGTAGTCCTTGCCGAACTCGACGCGGCCGCCGGTCTCGGCGATGACCGACGGCTCCTTGGGCTTGCGCGCCTCGAACAGCTCGGCGACGCGCGGCAGGCCGCCCGTGATGTCGCGCGTCTTGGTGGTCTCGAGCGGGATGCGCGCGAGCACGTCCCCGGCATGCACCTTGTGGCCGTGGCGCACCGAGAGGATGGCGCCGGCGGTGAGGAAGTAGCGTGCCTCGGCACCGGATTCGAGCAGGATGACCTCGCCGTCGTCGTCGCGCAGCGTGATGCGCGGGCGCAACTCCTCCTGGCTGCGGTCGCGCTTCCACTGGTCGATCACGGTCTTGTGCGAGAGCCCGGTCGCCTCGTCCGTAACGTCGGTCATCGACTGGTTGTCAATGAGGTCGACATAGTTGGCGCTGCCCTCCTTCTCGGTGATGATGGGGCGCGTGAACGGGTCCCATTCGGCGAGCTTCTCGCCGCGCTTGACGCTGTCGCCCTCGTCCTTGAGGAGCCGCGCGCCATAGGGCACGCGGTGCGCCGCGCGCTCGCGCTTCTGGTCGTCGAGGAGCACGATCTCGGTGTTGCGCGCCATGATGATGGGCTTGCCCTTGCGGTCGACCACGACGTTGCGGTTGCGGACATGCACCGTGGCGTCGAGGAAGGCCTCGACGCTCGACTGTTCGACGCCGCGCTGCGCGGCGCCGCCGATGTGGAAGGTGCGCATGGTGAGCTGGGTGCCCGGCTCGCCGATCGACTGCGCGGCGATGATGCCGACGGCCTCGCCGAGATTGACCGGCGTGCCGCGCGCGAGGTCGCGGCCGTAGCAACGCGCGCAGATGCCGCGCCGGGTCTCGCAGGTCAGCGGCGAACGGATGCGCACCGACTCGACCCCGGCCTCGTCGATACGCTCGGCCATGGTCTCGTCGATGATCTCGCCAGCGGCGGCGATGGTCTTGCCGCCAGCCGGATCGGTGATGTCGTCGAGCGCGGTCCGCCCGAGCACCCGTTCCGACAGCGGCTCGATGACGTTGCCGCCGTCGATGACGGCGCGCACGGTCAGCCCGTTGTCGGTGCCGCAGTCATCCTCGGTCACCGTGCAGTCCTGGGCGACATCGACCAGACGGCGCGTGAGATAACCGGAGTTCGCGGTCTTGAGCGCGGTGTCAGCGAGGCCCTTGCGGGCGCCGTGGGCGGAGTTGAAGTACTCGAGAACGCTCAGCCCCTCCTTGAAGTTGGAGATGATCGGCGTTTCGATGATCTCGCCCGAGGGCTTGGCCATGAGGCCGCGCATGCCGGCGAGCTGCTTCATCTGCGCCGCCGAGCCGCGGGCGCCGGAGTGGGACATCATGTACACCGAGTTGACGGGCTTGCCGGCCTCGACGTTCTTCAGTCCGGACATCATCTCGTCGGCGACATTGTCGGCGCATTGCGACCACGCGTCGATGACCTTGTTGTACTTCTCGCCCTGGGTGATGAGTCCGTCGAGATACTGGTTCTCGTAGTCCTTGATCAGGTTCTGGGTCTCAAGCACCAGCCCTTCCTTGGCCGCCGGGATGAGAAGGTCGTCCTTGCCGAACGAGATTCCGGCGCGGCAGGCGTAGGAGAAGCCGAGCTGCATCACCCGGTCGGCGAAGATGACGGTGTCCTTCTGGCCGCAGTGGCGGTAGACGAGGTCGATGACGTCCTGGACATCCTTCTTGGTCATCACCTTGTTGACGACATCGAGGGGAACGTCGGGACTGCTCGGCAGGACCTGCATGATGGCGAGGCGCCCGGCCGTGGTCTCGAGGCGCCGCGACGCGGGACGGCCGTCGGCTCCGGGCACGCGCACCCGGATGCCGGCATGGACCGAAATCGCACCGGCGTCGAGCGCCTGCTCGACCTCGCCGATGCTGGCGAAGGCGCGGCCCTCGCCGGGCTCGCCCTCGCGTTCGAGGCTGAGATAGTAGAGCCCGAGCACGATGTCCTGCGACGGCACGATGATCGGCTTGCCGCTGGCCGGGCTGAGGATGTTGTTGGTCGACATCATCAGCACCCTTGCCTCGAGCTGCGCCTCGAGCGAAAGCGGTACGTGGACCGCCATCTGGTCGCCGTCGAAATCGGCGTTGAAGGCGGTGCACACCAGCGGGTGGAGCTGGATCGCCTTGCCCTCGACGAGCACCGGCTCGAACGCCTGGATGCCGAGGCGATGCAGCGTCGGCGCGCGGTTGAGCAGCACCGGGTGCTCGCGGATCACCTCCTCGAGGATGTCCCAGACCTCGCGCGCCTCGCGCTCGACGGCGCGCTTGGCGGCCTTGATGGTGGTCGCGTAGCCGTAGGATTCGAGCCGCGAATAGATGAACGGCTTGAACAGCTCGAGCGCCATCTTCTTGGGCAGGCCGCACTGGTGGAGCTTGAGTTCGGGTCCGACCACGATCACCGAGCGCCCCGAATAGTCGACGCGCTTGCCGAGCAGGTTCTGGCGGAACCGACCCTGCTTGCCCTTGAGCATGTCCGACAGCGACTTGAGCGGGCGCTTGTTGGCGCCGGTGATCGTACGCCCGCGCCGGCCGTTGTCGAACAGCGCGTCGACCGCCTCCTGGAGCATGCGCTTCTCGTTGCGAACAATGATGTCCGGGGCGCGCAGGTCGATCAGCCGCTTGAGGCGGTTGTTGCGGTTGATGACGCGGCGGTAGAGGTCGTTGAGATCGGAGGTCGCGAAGCGGCCGCCGTCGAGCGGTACCAGCGGGCGCAGCTCGGGCGGGATGACGGGGATGACCTCCATGATCATCCATTCGGGATCGGCGCCCGACTGCAGGAACGCCTCGACGAGCTTGAGGCGCTTGACGCACTTCTTGCGCTTGGCCTCGGAGGTCGCTTCCGCGAGCTCGCGGCGCAGCCGTTCGCGTTCGTCGCCGAGGTCGATCTCGCCGAGCAGCTTCTTGAGCGCCTCGGCGCCGATCATGGCCTCGAATCCGTCCTCGCCGAACTCGTCCTGGTAGCGCACGAGGTCGTCCTCGGTCAGGAGCTGGCCGCGCCTGAGGCTGGTGAGGCCGGGCTCGGTGACCATGTACTGTTCGAAATACAGCACCCGCTCGGCATCCTTGAGCGTCATGTCGAGGAGCACCGAGATGCGGCTCGGCAGTGACTTCAGGAACCAGATGTGGGCGACCGGGGCGGCGAGCTCGATATGGCCCATGCGCTCGCGGCGCACCTTGGACAGCGTCACCTCGACGCCGCACTTCTCGCAGATGATGCCGCGGTACTTCATGCGCTTGTACTTGCCGCACAGGCACTCGTAGTCCTTGACCGGCCCGAAGATGCGGGCGCAGAACAGCCCGTCGCGCTCGGGCTTGAAGGTGCGGTAGTTGATGGTCTCCGGCTTCTTGATCTCGCCGAATGACCACGAGCGCACGCGCTCGGGGCTGGCGATCGAGATACGCACCTGGTCGAACTCGGGAGCGGCGCCGCTCCTGTCGTTACCGAAGATGTTTGCCAATTCGTTCATCCGCCGTCTCCTCGAGGGCCCCGGCGCCCGCAGGCACCGGGCGCCTACTGGTGCTGGTTGAGCTCGACATCAAGGCAGAGCGAGCGCAGTTCCTTGACGAGCACGTTGAACGATTCGGGCACCCCCGCCTCGAACGTGTCGTCGCCGCGCACGATCGCCTCGTAGACCTTGGACCGGCCGGACACGTCGTCCGACTTCACGGTCAGCATTTCCTGGAGCGTGTAGGCCGCGCCGTAGGCTTCGAGCGCCCAGACCTCCATCTCGCCGAAGCGCTGGCCGCCGAACTGCGCCTTGCCGCCCAGCGGCTGCTGGGTGACGAGGCTGTAGGGGCCGACCGAGCGCGCATGGATCTTGTCGTCAACGAGATGATGCAGCTTCATCATGTAGATATAGCCGACCGTAACCGGGCGATCGAACCGTTCGCCGGTGCGGCCATCATACAGCGTCACCTGGCCCGTGTCATCGAGGCCGGCGTCGCCAAGCAGACGCACGATCTCGGCCTCGCCGGCGCCGTCGAACACCGGCGTCGCCATCGGCACGCCGCCGCGCAGCCCGTGGGCGACCTCGATGAGCTCGCCGGTCTCCATTTCCGCGAGTTCGCTGCCGAGCTCGCTGTGGCCGTAGAGCCCGAGAAGCTCGTCGCGCAGCCGCCCGAGCTCGCCCTCGCGCACCGCCTCGTCGAGCATGCCGGCGACCTTGCGCCCGAGCCCGGCGGCGGCCCAGCCGAGATGAGTCTCGAGGATCTGGCCGACATTCATGCGCGACGGCACGCCGAGCGGGTTGAGCACGATGTCAACCGGCGTTCCGTCCTCAAGATAGGGCATGTCCTCGACGGCGGCGATCTTGGAGATCACGCCTTTGTTGCCGTGGCGGCCGGCCATCTTGTCGCCCGGCTGCAGCTTGCGCTTCACGGCGACGAAGACCTTGACCATCTTCATCACGCCAGGGCCGAGCTCGTCGCCGGTCTGCACCTTTTCGACCTTGTTCTCGAAGCGCGCGCGCAGCCGCCGCTCGCTCTGGAGGAACTGGCGGCGCAGGGCCTCGACCTTGCCCATCACCTCTTCGTTGCGAACCGTGATCTGGCCGATCTGGCGCACCGTAAGCCCCTCGAGCACGGCGCGGGTAATGCGGCTCCCGGCGCGTAGCTGCTTGGGGCCGGAGACCGTGATGTGGTTGACGAGAAGGTCGCCGATGCGCGACGAGAAGGAGCGCTCGAGGATCGCGTACTCGTCCTGGCGGTCCTTGTCGAGGCGTTCGATTTCCTCGCGCTCGATGGCCTTGGCGCGTTCGTCCTTGTCGATGCCGCGCCGTGAAAAGACGCGAACCTCGACGACAGTGCCCGAGACGCCTGGCGGCAGCTTGAGCGAGGTGTCGCGGACATCCGAGGCCTTCTCGCCGAAGATGGCGCGAAGAAGCCGCTCCTCGGGCGTCATCGGGCTCTCGCCCTTGGGCGTCACCTTGCCGACCATGATGTCGCCGGGCCCGACCTCGGCGCCGATATAGACGATCCCCGCCTCGTCAAGGTTGCGCAGCGCCTCCTCGCCGACATTGGGGATGTCGCGGGTGATCTCCTCCTGGCCGAGCTTGGTGTCGCGGGCCATGACCTCGAACTCCTCAATGTGGATCGAGGTGAAAACATCGTCGCGGACGATGCGTTCGGAGATCAGGATCGAGTCCTCGAAATTGTAGCCGTGCCACGGCATGAAGGCAACGAGCACGTTGCGCCCGAGCGCAAGCTCGCCGTGGTCGGTCGACGGGCCATCAGCGATGATGTCGCCGGCCTCGACGCGGTCACCGACGGCAACCAGCGGCCGCTGGTTGATGCAGGTGCTCTGGTTCGAGCGCTGGAACTTCGAGAGGTTGTAGATGTCGACCCCGGACGCCGACAGCGAGGTCTCCTCGGTGGTGCTGACGACGATGCGGGTGGCGTCGACCTGGTCGACGATGCCCGCCCGCCGGGCCGCGATCGCAGCACCCGAGCCGCGCGCCACGGCCTCCTCCATGCCGGTGCCGACGAGCGGCGCCTCGGCGCGCACCAGCGGCACCGCCTGGCGCTGCATGTTCGAGCCCATGAGCGCGCGGTTGGCGTCGTCGTTCTCGAGGAACGGGATCAGCGCCGCCGCGACCGACACGAGCTGCTTGGGCGACACGTCGACGAGGTCGATGGCCTCGGGCCGCGCCATCACGAACTCGCCGCCCTTGCGGCAGCTCACGAAGTCCTCGGTGAAGCGGCCGTCGGCATCGACCGGAGCGTTGGCCTGGGCGATCGTGTAGCGGCCCTCGTCGATCGCCGAATGGTACGCGACCTCGTCGGTGACGCGGCCGTCCTCGACGAGGCGGTAGGGCGTCTCGATGAAGCCGTAGGGGTTGACCCGCGCAAAGGTGGCGAGGCTGTTGATGAGGCCGATATTGGGGCCTTCCGGCGTCTCGATCGGACAGATCCGGCCGTAGTGGGTCGGGTGCACGTCGCGCACCTCGAAGCCGGCGCGCTCGCGCGTGAGCCCGCCGGGACCGAGCGCCGACAGGCGCCGCTTGTGGGTGATCTCGCTGAGCGGGTTGGTCTGGTCCATGAACTGCGAGAGCTGCGACGAGCCGAAGAACTCGCGGACCGCCGAGGCCGCCGGCTTGGCGTTGATCACGTCCTGCGGCATCACCGAATCGAGATCGACCGAGCCCATCCGCTCGCGGATCGCGCGTTCCATGCGCAGCAACCCGATGCGGTACTGATTCTCCATCAGCTCTCCGACCGAACGCACGCGGCGGTTGCCGAGATGGTCAATGTCGTCAATGTCACCGCTGCCGTCCTTGAGCTCGACGAGGGTGCGGATCACGGCAATGATGTCCTCGCGGCGCAGCACGCGGATCGAGTCGTCGCACTCGAGGCCGAGCCGCGCATTCATCTTCACGCGCCCGACCGCCGACAGGTCGTAGCGCTCGGGATCGAAGAACATGCTGTGGAGCATCGCCTCGGCGCTGTCGAGCGTCGGCGGCTCGCCCGGGCGCATGACCCGGTAGATCTCGATCAGCGCCTCCTCGCGCGACTGCGTGCGATCGACGGCAAGCGTGTTGCGAATGTGGGCGCCGGTGGCGTTGGGGCCGATCGCGAGAATGGCGAAGGAGTCGACGCCATGCGCGTCGAACAGGTCGAGATGCTCGCGCGTGATCTCGCCACCGGCATCGACATGGACGAGGCCACTATTCTCGTCGACGATGTCGCGCCCGGCGGTTGCCTTGAGAAGATCGTCCTCGGAGACTACGACCTCGCGGAGCCCGTTCTCGGCCAGGCGGCGCCAGGCGCGCGGTGTCGGGCGCTCGCCCTCGGCGGCCGCGATCTCGCCGGTCCCGGCGTCGACGAGGTCGGCGGCCAGTGTCACCCCGCGCATCGCTTCGGGGTCAAACGGCGCCTTCCAGCCGGCGGCGCAGCGGCTGATCTCGACGAACTTGTAGAAGCAGCCGAGAATCTCCTCGCTGCTCATGCCCTCGGCCTCTTCGGGCTCGAGATTGCCGGCGGCGCGATGCGCCGCCGTGTCGTCGGAATCGAGGGCGCGCAGGAGCGTCGTCGCCGGCAGCTTGCGGCGGCGGTCGATGCGCACGTGGACGATATCCTTGGCATCGAACTCGAAGTCGAGCCACGAACCGCGATAGGGGATGACGCGCGCCGCGTAAAGCAGGATTCCGGAGCTGTGCGACTTGCCCTTGTCGTGGTCGAAGAAGACGCCGGGCGAGCGGTGCATCTGCGACACGATGACCCGTTCGGTGCCGTTGACGACGAAGGTGCCCTGGTCGGTCATCAGCGGCATGTCGCCCATGTAGACGTCCTGCTCCTTGACGTCGCGGATCGAGCGTGCGCCGGTCTCGTCATCGATGTCGAAGACGACGAGCCTGAGCGTCACCTTGAGCGGAGCAGCGTAGGTGAGGTCGCGCTGCTGGCACTCCTCGACATCGTATTTGGGCTCCTCGAGCTCGTAGCCGACGAACTCCAGCAGCCCGCGCTCGGCGAAGTCGCTGATCGGGAACACCGACTTGAAAACCTCCTGAAGGCCATGGTCGGCGCGGTCTTCCACCCGGCCGTGGACCTGCAGGAAGGAATCGTAGGAACTCTTCTGCACCTCGATGAGGTTGGGCATCGGCGCCGCCGCCTGGATGCTTCCGAAATCCTTGCGCAGACGCCTGCGCTCCTTGAACGAGTTCGTCATGGGGCCCTCAATCGAATCGACGGGATGCCGGCGCCGGGGCGCCGGCGGCACTGGTACCGGAGCGGCCGGCGGCCCCGCACGGGGCGCCGGCCGCCATTACTTGACCTCTACGGTCGCCCCCGCTTCTTCGAGCTTGGACTTGATGGCCTCGGCCTCGTCCTTGGCCACGGCTTCCTTGACCGCCTTGGGCGCGCCCTCGACGAGATCCTTGGCCTCCTTGAGGCCGAGCCCGGTGATGGCGCGCACCTCCTTGATGACGTTGATCTTTTTCTCGCCGAACGAGGCGAGGATGACGTCGAACTCGTCCTTCTCCTCGGCAGCGGCGGCCTCGGCCCCGCCAGCGCCGCCGGCAGCGACCGCGACCGGAGCGGCGGCCGAGACACCCCACTTCTCCTCGAGCATCTTCGACAGCTCGGCCGCCTCCAGCACGGTCAGGCTGGACAGGTCCTCGACAATTTGTTCAAGATTGGCCATTTCGTGTTTCTCCCGTTCTCTCGATTGGATGTTGTTGATGTGTGTCCGGTTCAAGCGGCCTCGTCCTGGCGTGCGCGCGCAGCGAGCACGCGCGCGATCTGGCCGCCGGCAGCCTGCGTGCAGGCGGCGACGCGGCCCGCCGGCGCCTGGAGGAGCCCGACGAGGCGCCCCCTGAGTTCGTCGAGCGACGGCACTCTGGCGAGGGTGACGACGCTGGGCACATCAAGCGTCCGATCGTCGAGGATGCCGCCGAGGACGGTGATGCCGCGGTTATCATCGGCATAGCCGACGATGACGCGCGCCGCCGCGACCGGGTCCTCCGACCAGGCGATCGCGGTCGGTCCCTGGAGCAACTCGGCGAGCGGCTCGAGCCCGGTACCGCTCACGGCGAGGCTGGCAAGGCTGTTCTTGGCCACCCTGAAGGCGGCGCCAGCCTCGCGCATCTGTCGCCTAAGCCGCGTCGATTCGGCAACCGTCATGCCGTGCTGGCTGACGATGACGACGAGGGTCGCGTCGGCGAGCGTCTCGCGGAGTTCGGCGACCACCTGTTCCTTCTCTCTCCGGTTCACCTGACCGTCTCCCGTCCGTTCGTAACGCAGCCCCCGCGGGACACTCGCGTTCCGGTATCCATTGCGGCCCGCCGGCCGCCTCCGCGCGTCAGCCCTGGGTCGCGCGCTCAAGCACCGGGCCCACCTCAAGACGGATCCCGGGGCCCATGGTCGAGGACACCGACATCCTGCGGATATAGGTCCCCTTGGCACCGCTCGGCTTGGCCCGGTTCACGGCGTCGACGAGCGCACAGATGTTCTCGGCGATATCCTCGGCGGAGAAGCTGGCCTTGCCGATGCCGGCATGAATGATGCCGGCGCGCTCGACGCGGAACTCGATCTGCCCGCCCTTGGCGTCGCGCACCGCTTGGGCGACATCCTGGGTCACGGTGCCGAGCTTGGGGTTGGGCATCAGTCCGCGCGGCCCGAGCACCCTGCCGAGACGGCCGACGACGGGCATCAGGTCCGGCGTCGCGATGCAGCGCTCGAAGTCGATGTCGCCCTTCTGCACGGCCTCGGCGAGATCCTCGGCACCGACCACCTCGGCCCCTGCCTCGCGCGCCTCGTCGGCCTTGTCGCCGCGCGCGAACACCGCGACGCGGAGCGACTTGCCGGTGCCCTTGGGCAGCGAGGCGACGCCGCGGACCATCTGGTCAGCATGGCGCGGATCGACGCCGAGATTGATCGAGAGCTCGATGGTCTCGTCGAACTTCGCGGTTGCGTTCTCCTTGAGGAGCGCGACCGCCGCGTCGAGCGGGCGCGGCTGTTCGCGGTCGAACCCGTCATCGATCGCGGCGCGGCGCTTTCCCTTCGCTGCCATGATCCTACTCCTGCACCTGGATGCCCATGGACCGCGCCGAGCCCGCGAGAATGCGGACCGCGGCGTCGACGTCGTTGGCGTTGAGATCGGCCTTCTTCAGCTCCGCGATCTCGCGGAGCTGAGCCACGGTCACCGCGCCGGCGACCTGCACGCCGGGCTCGGACGCGCCCTTGGCGGCGCGCGCCGCCTTCTTGATGAAGTACGACGCCGGCGGCGTCTTGGTCTCGAAGGTGAAGGACTTGTCCGCGAACACCGTGATCACGGTCGGGATCGGAACGCCGCCTTCCTCGTTCTGGGTGTGGGCGTTGAACGCCTTGCAGAATTCCATGATGTTCAGGCCCGCCTGCCCGAGCGCCGGGCCGATCGGCGGCGACGGGTTGGCCTGCCCGGCCGGAACCTGCAGCTTGACGTATCCTTCAATCCTCTTGGCCATCGTTCCTCGCATCCTGCACCGACGGCGGCGTCGGCGCGCGCCGGGCGGCGCGCCTCAGAGTTTCTCCACCTGTCCGTATTCGAGTTCGACCGGGGTCGAGCGCCCGAAGATCGAGACCGCGACCTTGAGCCGTGCCCGCTCCTCGTCGACGTCCTCGACGAGGGCGTTGAACGAGGTGAACGGGCCGTCGGCGACACGCACCTGCTCGCCGATGTCGAAGGTGATCGACGGCTTGGGTCGCTCGACGCCCTCGCGGATCTGGTTCTTGATGTTCAGGATGTCGCGCTCCGACAGCGGGCTCGGACGGTTGGCCGAGCCGACGAAGCCGGCGACCTTAGGCGTGTCGTTGACAAGATGCCAGGCATCGTCGGTCATGTCCATCCTGATGAGCACGTAGCCGGGGAAGATCTTGCGCTCGGACTGGACCTTGGCGCCGCGGCGCATCTGCACCACCTCTTCGGTCGGCACCATGACCTCCTCGATGACGTCGTCGAGGCCGAGCTGGCGCGCCTGGTCGCGGATCGATTCGGCGACCCGGTTCTCGAAGCCGGAATAGGTCTGGACGACGTACCAGTGGGCGGTCATGCGGCGCCTCCGAGTCCGAGAATCGCCTTGACGCCGACCGAGAGGACCTGGTCGACGGCGAGGAAGAAGATGGCGGCGATGGTGACGAAGATGAACACCATCACCGTCGTGACCAGGGTTTCGCGACGCGTCGGCCACGTCACCCTCGACATCTCGCGCCGTACCTGCTGGACGAATTCGCCCGGATTGGTTCTTGCCATCGGCTTTCCGTGCCTTCCCGGCCCCGGCGCGTCGCCACGGGCCGTTCCCGGCGATGTCCCGGAGGTGGCAGGAGTGGAGGGATTCGAACCCCCAACCCCCGGTTTTGGAGACCGGTGCTCTGCCAGTTGAGCTACACTCCTGAGGTCATCGCCCCTGACTGCCGGCGTCTTGGTGTTTTATTCGGTGATGGCGGCGACGACGCCGGCGCCGACGGTGCGTCCGCCCTCGCGGATTGCGAAGCGCAGCCCCTCGCTCATCGCAATCGGCGCGATCAGCTCGACCTCCATCGACACGTTGTCCCCCGGCATCACCATCTCCGTGCCCTCCGGAAGCGCAACCTGACCCGTCACGTCCGTCGTCCGGAAGTAAAACTGCGGACGGTAGTTCGAAAAGAACGGCGTGTGACGGCCGCCCTCGTCCTTGGTCAGAACATACGCCTCCGCCTTGAACTTCGTGTGCGGACGTATCGAGCCCGGCGCCGCCAGAACCTGACCTCGCTCGACGCCGTCGCGGTCGACACCGCGCAGCAGACACCCGACATTGTCGCCAGCCTCGCCCAAATCCAGAAGCTTGCGGAACATCTCGACGCCCGTGACAACCGTCGACGACGTGTCGCGAATGCCCACAACCTCCACATTGTCGCCGACATTGATCACGCCGCACTCGATGCGGCCCGTCACCACCGTGCCACGGCCCGATATCGAGAACACGTCCTCGATCGGCATCAGAAACGGCTGGTCGCGCGGACGCTCGGGCTGCGGAACATACGAATCCACAGCCTCCATCAGCGCAATCACAGAGCCCCGACCCTGCTCGCCGTCGCCGCCCTCGAGCGCCTCAAGCGCCGATCCCTGAATAACCGGGATGTCGTCGCCCGGAAAATCATACGAACTCAGAAGCTCGCGCACCTCAAGCTCCACAAGCTCCACAAGCTCCGGATCGTCAACCTGGTCAACCTTGTTCAGATACACGACTATCGCCGGAACACCGACCTGACGCGCCAGAAGTATGTGCTCGCGCGTCTGCGGCATCGGACCGTCCGCCGCGCTCACAACCAGAATCGCCCCGTCCATCTGCGCCGCGCCGGTGATCATGTTTTTCACATAGTCCGCGTGACCCGGACAGTCGACATGCGCGTAGTGACGATTCGACGTCTCGTACTCGACATGCGCCGTCGCAATCGTGATCCCGCGCTCGCGCTCCTCCGGCGCCTTGTCAATCTGGTCGTACGCCGTAAACTCCGCGCCGCCAGACTCCGCCAGAATCTTCGTAATCGCCGCCGTCAACGTCGTCTTCCCATGGTCAACATGACCAATCGTACCGACGTTGCAGTGCGGCTTCGTACGCTCAAACTTCGCCTTCGCCATTGCCGTGTTCCCGTCTTCGAGTAAGCTTCAAACGCCTGACATCCCCGTCGCGGCCGTCAGGCGGCATTCCGTATGGCTGGAGCGGGTGAAGGGAATCGAACCCTCGTCGTAAGCTTGGAAGGCTTCTGCTCTGCCATTGAGCTACACCCGCTCTGCATTGGTGGAGCCGCCGGTTTCCGGCATGCCAATGGCGCCCGCCCGTCCACGCGCGCCGTCCGGCTGCATCCTTTTCTTTTCTTCCTGTCCGGGCGGCCTGGTGGAGGGAGTTGGATTCGAACCAACGTAGGCATAGCCAACGGGTTTACAGCCCGTCCCCTTTAACCACTCGGGCATCCCTCCAGCTCAGCGACCCGCGCCGGAACGTACAAGGATAGGAAACCTGCCGCCCGTTGTCAACAAGCAAAGGCAAAGCAACCGCAGGCCCTGCAGCGCGCCCGACCACAGGGTCCACGGGCCGATTTGCCCGTTTCATGAATGCAGTCTAGGCTGATTCGGTCGCCAACGCAACCCGAAAATCGCCCCATCGTGAATATTGTCGACGACGGCCCGGCCCGCCGCATGCGCAGGCGCCCGCGGCGGCGCAAAAGCGCGCCGTCCGGCGGCCGCGCCGGCGCCGCGCCCTACTGGCTCTACGGGACCCATCCTGTCGCCGCGGCGCTCGCCAACCCCGGCCGCCGGGTGCGCCGGCTCGCCACCGCCGGGGGCGCCGCGCCCGGCGGCGCAGCCGCGCGCACCGAAACCGTGACCGCGGCCGAGCTCGCGGCGCTGCTGCCCCCGGGCGCCGTCCATCAGGGCGTCGCCGCGCTCGTCGATCCGCTGCCGGTGCCGGCGCTCGACGATATCCTGGCGGCGCTTCCCGCCGACGCCGGCACGGTCGTCGTCGCGCTCGACCAGGTCACCGATCCGCGCAATGTCGGCGCAGTGCTGCGCTCGGCCGCGGCCTTCGCCACCGCCGTCGTGCTCGCCACCGGCCGCCACGCGCCCGAAGAGGGCGGCGCGCTGGCCAAGGCCGCTTCCGGTGCCCTCGAGACGGTGCCGGTTGTCCGGCCCGCCAATCTAGCGCGCGCGCTGCGGCAGCTGAAGGCTGCCGGGTTCTGGATCGTCGGGCTCGACATGGCGGCCCCGCTCGCGCTCGGCAGCGCCGAGCTTCCCGGGCGCTGCGCGTTCGTGCTCGGCGCCGAGAGGCGCGGCCTCCGGCAACTCACGCGCGAGTGTTGCGATCTTGCGGTGCGCGTCCCGACACCCGGCGCGATGGAGAGCCTCAACGTGTCGGCGACCGCCGCGGTGGCCCTGTATGAATGGGTGCGCCAGGCGAATATAGTGCCCGCCATCTCCGGCCCCGCCGCCGCGCCGCGGACCGGACCCTGACCGCGATCCGTGAAGGAGACACGCTTGACCGCCCACCCCAAGCTCGCGCCCGCCGCCGCCGCCGGCCCCTTCGGCCAGCCCGTCCGCCGCATCGAGGACCCGGCGCTACTCACCGGGCGCGGCCGGTTCGCCGACGACATCCACCTTCCCGGCATGCTGCACGCCGCCTTCGTGCGCAGCCCGTTCGCTCATGCCCGCGTCGGCGCCGTCGACGCGGCCGCCGCGCGGGCGCTGCCGGGCGTGCATGCCGTCTTCACGATGACAGATCTCGCGCCGCGGCTAACCTCTTCCGTGCTCGCCGTCGGCATGCCGAGCAAGGACTACCGCCAGACCCGCGACCGACCGATTCTCGCCGACCGCGAGGTCTGCCATGTCGGAGAACCGGTCGCCGTCGTCGCCGCCAAGGACCGCTATGTCGCCGAGGACGCCGCGGCGCTGGTGGCGGTGGCGTTCGATCCGCTGCCCGTCTCCGCGGATCTGGAGACGGCGGCCCGGCCCGGCGCGCCGCTTGCCCACGAGGATGCGCCGCACAACATCGTCGCGGAGTTCGAGACCGGCTACGGCGACGCCGCGGCGGTGATGGCGGGTGCGGCGCACACGGTTTGCGGACGGTTCGCGATCCACAAGGGCCTCGGCATGGCGATCGAGGGGCGCGGCGTGGTGGCGCGCCACGATCCGCTCGAGGACCTGCTCACGGTGTGGCTGGGGACGCAGATGCCGCACATGGCGCACCGCACGCTGGTGCGGCTTCTCGGGCGGAGCGAGACCGACACCCGCGTAGTCACGCCCGACATCGGCGGCGGGTTCGGGCCCAAGCTGGTGTTTTATCCCGAGGATGTCGCGGTGGCAGCTGCGGCGCTGGCTCTTGACGCGCCGGTCAAGTGGATCGAGGACCGCCGCGAGCATTTCACGACATCGACGCAGGAGCGCGACCAGATCTGGGACATGGAGCTCGGCGTCGACGGCGACGGCCGCATTCTCGGTGTGCGCGGCGCGATGCTGCACGACCACGGCGCCTATACCGCGCGCGGCGTCAATGTCGCCCAGAACGCGGCGAGCATCGTGCCCGGACCCTACGAGGTGCCGGCCTACCATCTCGACGTGAAGCTGGTGCTGACCAACCGGCCGTGTGTGACGCCGGTGCGCGGCGCCGGCTACCCGCAGGGATGCTTCGTGATGGAGCGGCTGCTCGACCGGGCGGCGGCGGCGCTCGGGCTCGGGCGCGACGAGATCCGCCGGCGCAACCTGATCCGGCCCGGGGACATGCCCTATGTGCGGCCGCTCGCGACCCGCGCCGACCCGTCGGTGACGATCGACGAGGCGGATTTCCCGAAATGCCTGGAGACCGCGCTGGAGGCGGCGCGGTGGAAGGAGTTTCCGGCGCGGCAGGCGGCCGCGGCCGCCGAGGGCCAGAAGATCGGAATCGGGTTGGCAGCCTATCTCAAGGGCTCCGGCCGCGGCCCATTCGAGGCGGCGACCGTGCGGGTCGGTCCATCCGGGCGCGTCAATGTCGTCTCGGGCGTTTCCGCCATCGGCCAGGGCACGCGCACCATGCTCGCGCAGATCGTCGCCCAGGCCCTCGGCGTCGCGATGTCGGAGGTCGATGTCGTGACCGGCGACACGGCGCGCATCCCCTACGGCATGGGCGCGGCGTCAAGCCGCCAAGCAGTGACCGCGGGATCCTCGGCGCGCGCGGCTGCCGTTGAGGTGCGCGAAAAGGCGATCCGCGTAGCCGCGGACTTGCTCGAGGTCGGAATCGACGATCTCGAGATCGTCGACGGTCGCGTGCACGTGAAGGGCGTGCCCGGGATGGACATCGGTCTCGGAGAGATCGCGACGCGGCTGGCCGGGGCGGCGACCGGGTTCGCGCTGCCGGCTGGCGAAGGCCCGGGCCTCGAGTTCACCGCCGCCGAGCCCATCGAGGGGCTGGCGTTCTCCAACGGTGCGCATGTCGCCGAGGTCGAGGTCGACGCCGGAACCGGCGAAGTGCGGGTGCTGAACTACGTGATCGCGCACGATTGCGGGGTGATGATCAATCCGCTCGTGATCGACGGGCAGGTCGCAGGCGGCGCCGCGCACGGGCTGGGCTTTGCGCTGTTCGAGAAGATGATCTGGGACGGCGAGGCCCAGCCGCAGTCGACCAATCTCGCGGAGTACCTTGTGCCCGGCTCGATGGAGGTTCCCGATATCGCCATCGAGCACATCGTCGTGCCGTCGTCGCAGAATCCGCTCGGCGTGAAGGGCGTCGGAGAAAGCGGGCTGGTGCCGGTGCCGGCCGCAATAGCATCCGCGATCGAGGATGCCCTGTCCGATGACGGCGTCGGCCTGTCGACAATCCCGCTCGCGCCTGGCGACCTGCTGGCGCTGATGCAGGATTGCGCCTGAACCGGGGCGGCAAGGTTCAGCGCATCGGTTTCTGCGGATTGCTGCATACCTAACCGCGATTCCGGCCACATTTGACCACGGTCCCAAGCTGGTCGGATCGACCGCGGCCCCGCTTCTTTCAATGGTACACTGTAGAATCTATGTTGGCGTAGTCGCGCATAGCCCGGTAGTTTTCAGTGAACAAGATCAGGTATCCTTCCGTCGCGGTAGGAATGCGCATTACTGCGCACCCCCCGCACAGATCCGGACTTGGACGCTAGGTTGTGTACCCAAATGTTGACATTTTGCATGATCTGCCTTATTCCTGTCGAAAGCGATTCACAAGGAAAATGAGGGATTAGCGGCGACCGACACGACATCAGCGACGCGGAATGGGAAGTTCTCCGCTCAGTGCTTCCTGACAAGCACCAGGGCCCGGAGCGGGTGCATGACCGGAGGGTCATGAACGGGATATTCTTCGTGCTTCGCACCGGTACGCCGTGGCGCGACCTGCGCTACGGTTCGTCTGCTTCAACCGCTTCAACCGGTGGAGCAAGACGGCACCTGGGCATGGAGAAGCTTCAAAGGCTTACGAGCGATGGTGACGGGAGCGACGATGGCCCGCCGGTTCATCTGCGCATGGTCGACTCCTCGTCGGTGCGCGTTCACAAGCTGGGGTGTCCCGGGACGACGAGCCTTCGCAAATCGGGCCGTGGCGGACGAACGACGAAGGTCCATCTTGGCGAGAACGAGAGGGTGAAGACCGTGTTCCTGACCCCGGGCCAAGCGGCCGACTGCGCACAGGCGCTTCTCGCCGACCTCGGGCGAGACGGTGGTCGGCGACAAGACACCGACGCCATCTGATCGAGACGGCAGGAGCAACCGCGATCATGAAATCCAACCGGACATCGCCCCGGCCGCTTGACCGCGAGATCTACAGGATTCGCAACCTGATCGAGCGGTTCTTCGGTAAGATCAAGGAGTTCCGACGGGTCGCCACCCGTTATGACAAGGAACTTCCTCTCCGCCGTGCAACTGGCTGCCAGCCGATTCTTGCTCCGCAGAATCGTAAACCAATTATTTGAGTCCACAGCCTAGTCCATCCGGCCTCGGGTGCTTGACGGCAAACCGCTGGTCCGGCCATGGGTGACGGATGCACGGCCAAAGAAGTTCGGTCATGCGCTCCAATCGCTTCCAGTTGAAGCGGTGGCGTTGGGAGCGGCGGCGTATCGCCCGCATCCACCGGCGTTTCAGCCTCTGACGGAACGTGTACAGCCAGGGACGGCGAAGTAGTTGAGCCAGCCTTGACAGACTCGCCACTTGCCGACCTCCCATATGTCGTAGTGCCATCGTTTGCGAAGCCCCTCCTCGATGCGGGTCCTTGCGACCCGTTTTGCGACCGAGCCTGAACCGTCCTGTCCGGGTCCTCGTGCAGAAGTGCCTGAAACCCAGGAAGTCGAACCCGCGCTTCCGGCAGTTCGCCATGGCGAACCGGCCGAACTCGACAAGACGAGTCTTGTCCGGGTGAGACCAAAGCGGCCTTTCCCGAACATCGCGAAGGTATTGCTCCGCATCCCGCTTGTGCTGAAACCCGACCACGATATCGTCCCGGACAATGATCGCTTGACCGTCCGGAACCTTCGGACGCCTTGTGAAACCACAGATCAAGCACGTAGTGCAGGAATATGTTCGCAGGGACTGACAATCGCGCCCTGCGGCGTCCCGACACCGGTGTCGCTCCATGGACGCCAGCGTTCAGCCACTTGCGGATCAGCACCCGCCTGTCGCGGTACTCGAGGAACGTAATCAACCAATCCCCGTGTCGAAGTATGCCCGAATGTCCGCATCAACAATCCAGTTGACCTTGCGCCGTTCGATCCCGAACGCCAGGGCGTCGAGAGCGCCCCTCGGCCCGAACCCGTAGCCAGGGAACTCCACCTCGTAGATCGGTGTCAGGATCACATCCACAACTGCCTTCCGGACGATCTTGTCCTCCAGTGCAGCAAGCGGTCGTATCCCGGCTTGGACCCACTGGCGACGCCCGGTACGCTCCCCCGCAGGCGCGAGTGCAAGTCGAGCAGGCGCTCGTCCAGATCTTCGCCGTCACGCCCCCTGCCGCGGCTTCCTTCTTCAGGCCAACCGGAGTGCATCCGGCGTGGTGGAAGAGCGCACACTCCTTCGGGTTCCTCTTTGCAGCTCCGGTCCGCCTTCTGTGGCACCCGACTCTGTGTTCGGCGCGTGCTTTGGCGTCCCGAATTCCCCTTGGTTGAGGCCCTTTCCTCCTCCGCAGAAGCTTCCTTGTTCGCCGCCTTCACAGGGCCCCTTCTTCAAACCGTTCGTCACAGGCTTTCTCCTTCCCTACACGGTCCCGACAGGCGGGATAGTTTGAAGATCTCCCAGGGTCCCAACAAAAGGCGTACGGACGGGTTCTTGGACACCGCGGGGCTCATCTCACCATACCGATGTCTGCGATGTTGCCTTCGACCACTCTGAAAGCCTCGGCACCCCGAATCATCCCTTTTTCGGTGCTCATTAGCCCCGCTACCGACGCTTCGCCTGCCCCCTCACGGGGACCGACGCTCGCGGAGAAACGTGGTTTGGTTACTCCTTCGTTTCAGGGGACTTACACCCCCTACCTTCTGCCAGTTCGCCTGGCGCACCAGAGTTTGTGGGTGCCCGGCTGGCGCGGGATGAATCCGGCGAGGCGCCCGGTGCTGACGGCGAACTCCGCGATCGCCTGGGCCGCGTTGCCTGCGGTGGTTCGGTATGTGGACGGCGAGGACATGGATCTCGTGGACGATCGTGCGCGCCGGCATGCGCTCCGCGCGAGGATGACGGTGCATGCAGTAATGGCAGGCGAGGCACTTCTTCAGGTCGTCGGCGGCGTTGAGCCCCTTGATCCGCGTTCCGGTCTTGACGGCCGCGAACCACTCTCAGCCAGCGTTTCCAGGCGCGGATCGCGTTCTCCTGCGTGGGCTCACCTTCGGTGGTCAGGAGCAACCAGCCGGTCCTGTCGGCGGCGTCTTCTCCAGGACGCGCACTGCGAGCATGGTGAGTGGGGCCGTGCCCAGGGCGGGACAAGGTCGACGACCGCAGCTTGTTGCGCCCCTTGCGCGTCCGGGGGCCGCCATAGGTCGATCGCCTTCTCCGCGACGACATCCAATTCGGCCGCGAACAGGTCTCTGGCCTTGCCGTCCGCCGTGATGGCCCGCTCGAACGGCTGGCGCGGACCAGGAGCCGCCGGGCGCGGCGGCCTCCGACAGAAGAGACCACATGTCGCCCTTACGGTCGCAGACGGGCGAGTTCGTGGACAGGCCAGCTCGGCGAAGGCGTCCGTCCGCTTTCCTCGCCCGCCGTTGCCTTGTCCTCCGCGCGGAATCAAGGCTGAATACCCCCGGTGCGCAGCCGCTGAACGCAACGCCGACATGAGCCCCTTGCTTCCGGAGCCGCCGATGTCGACAAGGCCCTGCGTCGCCTCGCTGCAGTTCAGCATCCCTGAACCGCAACAGACTGGCTGCGGCAACGCATCGCCTCCTGATGCGGCTGTCTTGCATGCCGATCCTCGGGTTCGACAGGAACCTGCAAGCCGCTCCGCCTCGCCGGGAAAGATCACCGGCGCACCCGGACGACCGAACCAGACCTCGCCCATCGTGACAAGGCGCTGTGCGCGCTCCGTCCGTACTCCGCCATCCTCCCTCGACGCGGGCCTGAACCGATCACCCGGCCCGCCCGAGAGACCAGTCCGCCGACAGCGGCTTCACGTACACCCGCAACCCCTTGCAGCACGCCGCCGCACGGTAGGCTCCGCACCCACGTAGTTGCACCCACGTAGCTGTACGTCAGGCGAACACCGTAGCGCTCCTCCCGGTCACGCGACCATGGAACAGCGCCACGGACGCAAGCCCGTGGACGCCGGGAAGAAACCTGTCATTGTTGACAACCCGCCCGATGTTGGCGTCCCGCGCCGCCAGCCGATGTGGAGGTCCCGCGCCTTGTGATGCCAGGACGCAGCGCCAGGCCGCCGAGGACGCCGTGCAGGGACGAGAGAATCCAGTAGCGGATGCCCGGGACAGGCCGCGTCGGGATGGTGCGATGCCATCATCGACCGCGCCAGCGACTTGTCCTCGTCGGCAACCGGAACCACGCCAAGATCGCCGAGACGGCACGACAGGTGTCTGTCGGGATAATCCGGCGACGGGGCCAGGGACTCCGGGGTCACCGAGCCTCCGGCAGACCGAGTGCGGCGGAGAACTTCGGAAGCGCGGCCGAGGCATAGTTCTCCCTTCGCGTTCCGCCAGTCCTCACGCTCGCAGAGCTCAGGAAGGTCCGCGTGCAATCCCCGGCGCCAAGCCGTGCCTTCAGCCAGTCAACCGTCTCGCCACCATGATGTCGCAGGCCGATTCTCATGGAACCGTATATACGGCGTCAGTTGATTCGAGTCAATGGTGATAAGTTGAAAGGCTCCGCTTCTCTCCCGGTTTTCGGTGGTGTTCCTTCCGTAGTTGCTGGCAGCAGGGGCTGGCCGCCCATCGTCTTTGACGGGTCGGGAGCATGCGGACAGGCGCTGTCGGTTTCAGCCAAATCAGTGGCACCGCGCGACAGCTGCCGTCCGAGCTGCAGTGGCACCGGCCGAAATTGTCACTTTGTCTGTTGGTCTGCTTGTCGTTGTCCGAGATGAGAGACCTCGATGCCTCCCCATTTGTCGTTCAGATACTCCGCTACCAATCGGCGATGGCAATGATGGGGCTTGTCCTCACTGCACAGCAGGCATCCATCCGCAACGACTTCCTCGGGAACGGTGCTTTCGATCCGGCGCTGGCGCATGAGCTCAAGAAAGCGGGCCTCATAGGTCTCCCAGTTACTGCCGCCCTTCCTATACTCGTCCAGAATTTCCTTCGTGGGCGCAAGCTCAGGCAGGTGAACGTACTCCATTCCGCAGATCTTGGCGAGGAAAAATGCGAGGTCGTCACGCTTTGCAAAACCTGAAAGTTGCGACATGTTGTTGAGCCGAACGTCCACCACGCGCCGCGCGCCGGACGCACGCAGCAGACCAAAGAACCGGTCCGCCGACTTCCTAGTAAAGCCGATAGTATAGATCTTCACGAAGCTGGCCCAACGGCCTCGACGGCCGGCTTATCGTCCACGTACGCAACTCGTTCAGACTGCTGCGCGATGGCTGTGGCGATCCGCTCCGCCCGCGTAGCATAGAGATCCTCGCGATGGAGCCGATGCAAGTCGAGCAGGCGGTCCATGGCCTCGTCGTGCGTTTCCATTCGACCGTCCGCGTGAATATGCACGACATTGACGCCCTGCTCGTGCAGAGCCGGAGATACCAGGAGCGTCCGGTGGCAGTCGAGTGGCTCCTTCTCCGCGCAGATCAGTGCGATTCGGTATTTGACGGCACCGCGAACGACGCGGGCCAGCCCGCTCCTGAACGATTCCGTTGTAGCGATACGGTCGTAGCAGACCTGTCCATCCTCGTAGCAGGCGGGGTCTTCGGACCGGCCTCCGAGCAAATTCCCGAGATACACGTACCGGATCCCTTCCATGCTCAGGGCTTCCGCAAATGTTTCACGGTTGAACTGAGGATTGAATCGGCTATAGGGCTTGGAGCGGACATCGGCTACGGCAGTTACGCCGTGCATCTGCAACAGTACAACAAATGCCTTCAGCGTATGTGTCGAATGACCAATGGTGAACACGCTGTCGCAGACTGCGTTCATTGGACCTACCTGCGTTGTTCCTCAATGACTGAGGCGATGAGTTTGTAGACGGCGCCACTGTAGGGTTCCGCGA
The DNA here is from genome assembly GCA_964291215.2 of Alphaproteobacteria bacterium. Taxonomy (GTDB): domain Bacteria; phylum Pseudomonadota; class Alphaproteobacteria; order MPNO01; family UBA830; genus JAJEBT01. Next base: position 1,515,524 of record OZ219790.1, read on the forward strand.
GGCTGACGGTGAGAAAGCACTCGCCAACGGAGTAGGTTCCGTCCAGCTTTGCTAGATATTGCCGCTCGTATGTAGGATCAGTGATCCACAGGCCGTATTCGATTCCCTCGTGATTGAAGCGCCCTTGGACACGCCGCTTCGTGTTTCCAAATGCTTCAGTAGGTTTAAATACCCAGATTTGAAGATTGTCGACATGAACCAGCTTCAGAGAGCCCTCGACCGAATCTGCAATTTCCTCCGGAATCCTGTCGTTTTGCCCATTGTATGTGCTATAGCCATCAAGCCATAGAGGACTTGGGGGATCCACGAACTTCGGCAAGTCAGACCACGACATCCTGCCTACCTTCTCCCAGTAGCACTCGGGATCGATCAGCCAGTTCTCGGCCTGGCAGCCCCGTGGACGCGGCCCCACCATCGGAATGTCGATCACATCAAGGACTCGCGGGTCGCTACCGTCCTCGTATTGACGCTCGTACTCCGATACCTCCTCATGCTCGCGATCGCTGACCGGTCGGATCCAGGGGCCAGCTTGGCCGTCGTTCCACTCCCGGCCGGCGACACACCGGCCGCGCAGTTTCCGGGAATTCGCGAGACAGACGATGCGCTTCAGGTTCTGCATCGAGTTCGCCGCCTCTTCATGTTGCAGTAAGCGCCTTCGCCGCCGGCATCACAAGCAGCAATTCGGTCTCATCGATCATGGTGTACTCGGGAAGGCGACCGGAAAGCTTCTCGCATTCGTCCCTGATAATAGGCACTCCGTCCCCGCGACGGTCCATCAGGCGCGAGCGTCCGATATTCGCTGGGGCCTGGCACTGCGCCAACAGGGACACAATAAGTTCATTCCTGCTGGACTGCCGGAGATGCATCGAGTCCGGGGCAAGCGTATTGGGCAGCGCCCCAGGGACATAGAGTTCGATGCGATCACCGAACATGTGCAATCGCACGCGCGCGCCTGCCAACGAGTAATCCCGGTGTGCGACCGCGTTCACCAGCGCTTCGAATGCAGCTCTCTCGCTGAACTGCGGTTGTTCGGTCCGCGCGGTTGATTTTGTCGCACGGACAAGCATGTTCCGTTGCACGAAATGCAACACTTCCGTGACCTGTTCGTCGAGCGGCCCGCCAATGTCGCGCGTGTCCGTCTGATAATCGATGTCGGTGCGCTCCCCCGTGTAGCTGACTGCCTGTATGTACGCATGTGGGAGCCATCTTTGAGGTTCGCGCGTGCACAAGAGAACCCCAGCCAGCGTAAGCCGCGAAACGCCTTGACCATCATCTGCAACCACGCGAAGCTTGCGTGCTAGCTCCTCGTCGACGCCTTCATCCACCAGCCCTTGCCGCAGGAAACGACGCGTCAGCGCGTAATCCAGATCGCTTGGTCTCGTACCGGGTACCACTGACTCATCGAAACGGATGATCCGGCTCTGGCTTCGTTGCTCAAACAGGCGCGCCAGAATTCCCGGAGCCATTTCACGCTTCGAACTACCCAAGCGACGAAAGTAGCCGCCAGGGCTTCGATGCACGAAGAGACTGCGTGAAATTTCGATGCAAATGACGGGAACATCCCTGTCGGACGTATCTGGCAAGCTCAGCTTGCAAATGTGAGCATCCAGCGCTGGCTCGACGGAATCGTTGCAGATCTCGCGAACCCAGCCTTCCACTGCGTCGAGGCTGTCGAGCGGTATGCCCATCACCGTTCGCGTCTTATCATCCACCCCAAGAACTACCGTGCCGCCCTTTGCGTTGGCGAAGGCTGCCAGCTCATCCGCGAAATCGTCTCGGCTCGGCGCCGCCACGCGACCTCCGGCCATCTCGATTCTCTTGAGTTCCAAGACCGAGTCCTCGCCGAGCCGAATACGCTTGACCAAGTCTTCAAACTGGTTCACGTTCGTGGTCTTTCGTCCAAGATTTTATGCGCCCGCTTTCGGCGTGCGACCATCCGCGAAGTTGCTACAACCTTATACCACAAGGTAGTTGAGAGTGCCGGCCGTCGCTTGTCCTTTCGGGGGCAGAACAGAGACCGCAGCCTCCTTCAGAAAATCCAAAAACGGCAGTTGCCTCGGGCATCGTAGGCAAAGAGGTTCCATGACCAAGTTGCCGACCGCATTGCCGATCCGTCCACGACAAGCACACCAGTTTGGAAGAAATTGGCAAAAGCGGATACATGAACAACCCCTCATTCTCTTTTCTGGCGCCGTATCTACTCGCCCCTACTGATCACGAATCGTTTTTCCTGACGACGTTCGGATCAGGCATCTTCTCTTGCCACCTTCACTCGCTCGCTGCCGATGACCTATGCGGGCTCCGATTGGCAGGAACCGATCCGGTCTTCAGCCTCAGAGCTCCCTTTGCGGCCCGTAGGGACGGATCTGAAACGCGATCTGCCAACCCCCGCGCCGACATCGCGTGTCGATCGTGCTGGCCGGTGGTGCATGTTCCGTTGGCTGCCTTTCCATTCCGCCGGAAATTTCCGTTTGACACTATAGGAGGAACGTATCTGCTCACCCCTCGATTACGCAACCTGATGTCTGGAAATTGTCGTGAAGCTGATCGAGCTGTTCCCATTTGATCTTGGTTTCGGTTTCCCATTTTTCGTCGATGAGGACTGCGGTTGAGAGGCGCTCCAACGAGGCGAGGTTCGGAAAGACCCTGACTTTGGAGGTGCGCCGCTTGAGTTCTTGCTGGATCGGTCGCTCGATGCCGTTCGAGGTTCACATACGTTTGCGGTGAGCATCGGGCAAGGTGAAGACATCGAGCCCCGCATTGTTTTCCAGCCAGGAAACCTGGACGCTTGTCGCGATAGCTGGCCACGAGGGCGCCCGGTTCAGCCTCGGCGGTTTGGAGTGAGGACGCATGGCTCCGAGCTGTTTTCCGATACGTTTCCTGATGTCGTTGTTCGGTGCACGGCGTTTTGTGCCAGGTGGAATTGGCAGCGCTGGCACCGCGCCGCTTTCAGCCCGGCATCCGAGACGATGAAGGTCGTACCATGCAGGCCACGGGCTTGCAAGCTTTCCAGGAAGGCCCTCCAATGGACCTCGGCCTCGGAGAGCGCCACAGAGAGCCCCGGAACGCGCCTGCAGCCCCTGTTCCGATGGCCGAGAGCACTGCAACATCGCGCACAACGCCGTCATGGCGGGCTTTTCCATAACGCGCATCCAGGTATTTCATCAGGGGCCGGTTGCGCGGCGAGTTCTTCGTCGAGCAACCTGGTGGCCCCCTGAGAAGAGGACAGGCTCCCGAACTCGCGCATTACATCCTGCCGTGTGGAAACACCCTTGATGTACATCTCGGCTACGGCGCGAGAAGATCGCTGGCCGCGTTCAAGCGACTGGGGGGTCGTCCCCGTGACCGGCCGTCTTTGGCACCTGAACGGCAACAGCGGGGGTGTCGATCCGCTTGTAGCCGTTGGCATAGCCCTGTCGCTCCGGTGTCCGGTGGCCCGCTTTCAAGTACTGCTCGCGCTCGATTTGCATCGCAAGCTCGAAGAGCTGGCCAAAGACCCGCCCCGGATCCGTTGCTCCGTTTGCCACGGCGATCCCACGCCAGGTTTGTTGGAAGGGTCGGTTTCGCTTGTTCAGGATGATTCGTATTTTCGCTGGCTTTTTGTGAAGCGGCGTAGTATCCGTTGTCGTGGGGGCAGCGGATTTTTTTGAGACGACTCCGGAGGGTTTTGAGCTCCGGGATGTGGTTGTGCGCCTTGCGCGGCCTGATGTCGCTGGAATCGTGTCGTTGACCGTATCTTGGTTTCAAGCAGTTTGCCGGTCGAGGTCTGCGCTACGTGTTCACCTGGCGCGGGCGGTGGATTGGTGCTGCGGGCTGGCAGACGGGCGCCCTCAGCTGCGCACCCGTTGGCTGGCGCCGCGAGGAACAGTTCAGGCGGTTGCCGGGAACAACACGAGGTTTGTTGTTTTTGGTGGTCGTTTCCGGGCCTTGCCTCGTTTGCGTTGTCGCGGATGGTGCGGCGGCGACCGGGAGGCTGCGTACGGCCATCCGTTGCTTGTTGCGGAGAAGTTTGTCTTGCCGACGAAGTTCAGCGGCACCATGTACAAGGCGGCGAACCGGGAGTGCGTTGGCGGGAGCCATGAGCGCGCCAGCGGGCGCCGACCGGGGAGGCGAAGGATCCTTACGTGTTTCCGCTGCGTTGTGACGCGGGATCGTTCGCCGCTTCCTGCGGCGTGGGAGTTGCGGGCGCCGCTGGTCGCGCAGGAGTTGCGCTCGATTTATCAGCGGCGCTTTCCGGCGCGGGGCACCGCATCGCCTCGGCACTGCGCGTGATGGCGCGGCTTGCGAACCGGCGCGGCGGCGCACTACGACGCAGAAGGAGCTGGAGCAGCGTGGAAGAACAGGGACAAGCCGGCCTCCACCGTGCACCGGGTGCTGCAGAACACCGACCCGGGATGGATCGAGGATGCGGCGCGCAGCCGCAGGTCGGCAACGCGGTCGACGGCAAGCGCGGCCGCACCGGCGAGGATCATTACGAGACGGTCTCGCTGGCCGGTATTCGATCCTCAACTGTCACGGCGGGGAGATCGCTGCCGTCCACGCCGCGCCGGCCGTCTGCTCACCCTCGATGCGCTCCACACCACCCGCGAGGCTGACCATCGAGACCCATCGCGCGGACTGATGGTCAAGGGCAACGCACCTTCGAGAGAGCATCAACTGGAAGACCGCCAGCGCTACAACGAAAAGCCCGCGCATGGCCGCCAGCGCACCATCTTCACCCCGCTGGCGAAGATGATCAACTATGTCAGGCAGATCTTCCGCGTCACCCGGCGCGTCGAATTCAGGAAATCCGGAAAACGCCATGACCTTATATGACCCCCGTTCCATAGTGAAGTGCAACACATGATGGGCTGTGGCCATGTGTTTTTAGACGCATGATGTTGCGGAGCTGTCCAGCAGCGGCGAAAGTTCCTGTACAAGATGGAGGGAGCTTGTTCATGTCCAAAGGCTACCGTCACCTACGAAGAGCGATGCCAGATTGAGGCAGAAAAGCGGTCTTTCACAAGGTGCGATTGCTCGGCAGCTGGGCCGATCAACAATTTTCCGGGAGATCAAGCGCAACACCGGGGGACGGGGTTACCGTCACAAGCAGGCGCAAAGGATGGCAGAAACGCAGGGCCGCCTCGTCTGTTTCTTGGCGGTTGACGCCTCGGGCTGAAGCTCAGAAAAAGCTGCGGGAGGGCCCCGAGCAGATCAGCGGCCGTTTTCGACTGGAAGGCCGTGGGTCGGCAACGGATCCATGATCGCCGAAGATCGGAGAGCCGGGGGCGTCCTGTGGAAGAAGCTTCGGCGGCGCGGCAAGAAGCCGAACTGGAAGGGCGGATGCCATTCCGGCCGGGTGGACATTTCCGAGCGCCCTGCGGAGGCAAAGGAACGGATCGGCGACTGGGAGCCATCATCGGCAAAGCTCACAGTGGAGCTGTCGTGTCGCTCGTGCCACGAAATACACCTTGCTGGGTGGACAGAAAGACACGGTCGGTATGAGCCGCCTGCTCGGCTCTGGTGCGCTATTGGTCCACACAATCACAACGGCAAGGAGTTCGCAGACCACAGGCGTGTCGCACTTGACGCAGACTTCTTCTTCGCCTTTCCATTCTTGGGAGCGCGGCTTGAATGAGCACACCAACGGCCTGGTGCGGGAGTACTTCCCGAAGGGCACGGACTTTCGCGCGACATGCAACGAAGATGTTCAGAAGGTGCGGCTCAACATTCGGAAAGTCCTGGGATCACCGACGGAGGTAATCTTGAAGTGAAACCGCCCTGACCATCTGCGCCATGTTCCGAAGCCGCAACGTGCAGCAGGGTCCATGCCGCGCGACGGCGAAATAGTGGCTTGAAGCCGACAAAGGCGTTGCATAAGCTTGATGTTGAAGGAACTGAAGCTGTTCCTAGGCGGAATCGAGAGGGGCAGAGGGGAAAAATTTGCGCAACACCCGGCCCTCATCTCCGTTCGGGCTACGCCCTCACTGCGATGAGGGCCGGGTGTTGCACTTCAGACTGGAAGTAAGGTGACTAGGTTTTATCCCCTTGATGATGAAATCATCCACAGCAGTTGGGGGCGGGAAAATGTGGACAACCCCGACTGTGGGAGAGCGTCCGGTCCATGGTTGCAGAGAGATTCCGCTCCCCTGAGCGAACACGCACAGGGGAGCAAACGATCTCCGCGGAGGTTGCCGTTTCGACCTTGACAGGGCCGTGTCCGAGTGTGGTCGGCCAACCTCCCTTGACGTCCCTCGCTGGATGCTTGAACCCGTATCATCACAAGGCGAGGAGCAATGGTCAAGGTAGTAGCAGGAGTCAGCCAGTCTGGACATCTGGCGCATTGTTTTGCGAACGACGCCACGGGCTGGCGGGCAGGTGGCCTCGGGGTGAGCCGGGTGGTGGGCGACAGGCCGCTATCACCGCAAGGTTCACCAGTGTCTTCATGACCGGGGCTTCGAGGTTGTTCTCGTCAACCCGTTGCGGGCGCTTCGCCGAGGCGCCAACCGCGTCGACGCCAGGATCGGCACGGTGAGCCTGTGGCTCCTCAAGAGCCTAGAGGATCTCCTGGTGGCGCGCTTGTCGACGCCAGGCAGGTGAGGTGGATGACGAGACCGTCACAAGGGCCTCGGCGGCCGATCTCGATGATCGCCGGTGATCCCGAGCAGAGGTACGCCATCCTGACCTCGATCCGGTGACCGCCGCGGCCCTTCCGGATGCCCGAACTCGGCAGCCTTGATCGGGGTGGCGCCGATGGCCACGGTGCCCGGCACATCCGTGGCGGGCAGGCCACGAGATCTCCTGGCCGCAAGCTTCAACGCGGACCTGGTGCGCCTCAAGACCGCCGGCAAGCAAGGTCGCGATTGTCGCCGTGATGCGCAAGCTCTGGCGAACACCTTGCTGCGACAGCAGCGTTGCTTGTCGACCGAAGCACCGGTGAGTGAGCGAAGGAGACACGGCCCTGCCGAGAGCGCGACCGGGACTGTATCGACAGTCTCCCTACTACGACACGACTTGGGGAGAATGTCTGCAGATCATCGTCGAGGCCGACATCGAGGAGATCGAACCGCCTTGGGACACCTGGAACCCGGACGGTCACGTGCCCGGGGACGGCAAGGTAGCCGCGTTCACGTGACCAATGGACGGCAACCCGCCGCCGGGACCACAAGCTTCATGCCGCCTCGCTCGCAGAGCAAATCCCACACCGCTTGTGGACAACCACAGAAAACATCACCACAGACACCCGCAAAAACCTTGCCAGGAAACATGGATGCTCGGTCGAGCGCGCCTCGCCGCAACAGTTGCTCGCATGGGATCGCGGACACTGGGTAGTCGAGAGCCATCATCATGTCCGCGACGCCACCTTCCGCGAAGACGACTCCATGCTCCGAACGCGCCCGCAAACAACGCGATCACCCTCGCAATCATCATCCACAACAAGCGCAGGCTGCGCAAACCCTTCAACAGCTTCCCACCATGCCGACAAGCGCAAGCAGGTCCTGCACGCAATCACAAGACCAGGCTGACCGCGCCTCTCTCCCCGACAGAAACCGCAAGCTTTCGAGCCCGGCAACCAAGGCCTCTCGCTCGCCCCGGATACGCCGACCAATCGCGCCCCGCGCCGCAACAGCGCGTCAGCAATCTCAAAATCGCAGCCTCGAACGCGTCGACCCGCGCCGCGATCAGGACTCCGATCACGTCACATCAACAAGCATGGGATCACCTTGGTCCTGTCCGCGGGTCCGTTGCGTCTCCCCGGCACAGGAGATACGCTTTCCGGGAACGTTTCCGCCCGGGCCGCGAAGCGGACGGCGGGGACGGACGCCTGGCCGCGAAACGCGCCCGTGAGAGGAGCAGCATGGTAGACGCCTTCGAGGACCATTGCTGGAAGGACATCGTTTCCGACGAGATCCTGAAAATCTACGAGCCCTACCGGCACGAGACCGCGGTCGGGGCGCGCCCGGCGCTGCTGGCGATCGATCTCTACAACCTGGTCTATCAGGGCGGCGCCCGGGAACCGCACGACCTGGTCGGGACCTGGCCGAGCTCGTGCGGGCGCTACGCCTGGGAGGCGATGGAGCCGACGAAGCGGCTGTTCGCCGCCGCCCGCGCCGCCGGCCTGACGGTGCTCCACACCACGGCGCCAGCGTCGTCGCGCGTGGCCGCCACCAACCGCCAGGTCGGACTCGGCAGCAGCGACGAGGATTACGGCATCTTTCACGAGTTCGCGCCCGAGGACGGCGATGTGCTCATCGTCAAGGAGCGGGCGAGCGGGTTCTACGGCACACCGCTTCTGCCCGAGCTTGCCCGGCGCGGCATCTTGAGCCTCATCGTCTGCGGCACCAGCACCTCGGGATGCGTGCGCGCATCGGTGGTCGACGCCTATTCGGCCGGCTTCCATGTTGCCATTGCCGAGGAATGCGTCTTCGACAGGTCGCCACTGTCGCACAAGGTCAACCTGTTCGACATGCACCGCAAATACGCCGACATGCTGCATATCGACGAGATCCTGGAGCATCTCCTGGCGTCGAGACTTGCCGCGTGAACCGGACGCGGTGCCGCGCCCGCGAATGCCGGGCCGCCGCCGGCTCGGCGCCCGGACCGCTCCCGGCTCCGGATGGGAGGTGAGCGGCCGATGACCCCGGCTTCCGGCGAGGAGCTCCTGTCCGTCGACGAGATGTACGCGGCCGACCGCCTGGCCGTCGAGGGCGGCGTTGCCGAGATCGAGCTCATGGAGGCGGCGGGCGGCACCGTCGCCCGCGAAGTCACCCGGAGATGGGCGAAGCGCCCCGTCTCCGTCCTCTGCGGTCCCGGCAACAACGGCGGCGACGGCTTCGTGACCGCGCGGCTCCTCGCCGCGGCGGGCTGGCCGGTCACGGTCGGGATGCTCGGCGCGCCCGACGCGCTGTCCGGGGCTGCCGCGGTCAATGCCAGGCGCTGGCAGGGCGATGTCCATCCACTCTCGACAGAGATTCTCGGTGGAGCCGGGCTCGTCATCGACGCCATCTTCGGCGCCGGCCTCGCGCGTCCACTTGCAGGCCTCGCGCTCGAGATCGTGCGCGCCCTCGACGGGCTCGGGGTTCCCTGCGTCGCCGTCGATGTCCCGAGCGGCGTCGACGGCGACAGCGGCCTGGTCCTCGGCGCCGCGCCGCGCGCCGACGTGACCGTAACCTTCTTCCGCCGCAAGCCCGGCCACCTGCTGCTTCCGGGCCGGATGCATGCCGGAGAGACCGTGGTCGCGGACATCGGCATCCCCGAAGCCGTGCTCGACGAGATCCGGCCCCTGACCTCCGCCAACCGCCCGGGGCTCTGGCAGGCGGCGTTCCGCTGGCCGCATTTCGCGGACCACAAATACACCCGGGGCCACGCGCTGATCGTCGGCGGGGCGGCGATGACGGGCGCGGCGCGCCTCGCGGCGCGCGCCGCGAGGCGCGTCGGCACCGGCCTGGTGACCGTGGCCGGAAGTCCGGACTGCCTGAACGCCTGCAGCGCGGACGCGCCGGGCCTGCTGACGCTGCCGTTCACCACCGCCGAGGAGTTCGACGGCATCCTCGAGGACGAGAGGAAGAATGCCGTTCTCGTCGGGCCCGGCAGTGGCGTCAACCGGACGATCCACGACGTGACGCTGGCCGCTGCCGTCCGCGGGCGGCGCCTCGTCGTTGACGCCGACGCGCTCACGGTCTTCGAGGCGGAACCACGGGAACTGTTCGCTGCGGTCAGGGACCTCCCCTGCGTGCTGACGCCGCATGGCGGCGAGTTCTCGCGGCTGTTCCGGATCCGCGGCGACAAGCTCGCCCGCGCGCGGCGCGCGGCCGAGATCTCGGGCGCGGTCGTGCTGCTGAAGGGCGCCGATACCGTGATCGCCGCGCCCGACGGGCGCGCCGCGATCAACGACAACGCGCCGCCGGAGCTGGCGACGGCGGGAAGCGGCGACGTTCTCGCCGGCCTCGTGGCCGGCCTCATGGCCCAGGACATGCCGCCGTTCGAGGCCGCCTGCGCCGGCGCATGGCTACACGGCGCCGCGGCGCGGGAGTTCGGCCCGGGGCTGATAGCGGAGGACATCTGCGATACCCTTCCGCAGGTGCTGACGGCGCTGCGGCGCAACACGGCCCATGGCGGCAGATGACGGTGTGCGGCGCGTAACGCCGGCGGCGCACTGGCCGCCGGACGGCGGGGCACGGAAAACCACGGGGAGTGACATCCGGATGAACGGCAGAACAAGGCTCAACGGCATCATTCGCGCGCTCGAGGGCGGCGGGCCGGCATTCACCACCTTCGCGCCGATAGACATCCAGTCGGCGCTCGCGCTCGCGGGTTCCGCCTATGACGGAATCGTGTTCGAGGGCGAGCACGCGCCCTGGGACATCGTGGCGCTGCGCAATTCCCTCCAGTACATGCTCGATCCGCGGCGCATCGCCGAGTCCGGGACCGTCGCCCCGCCGGTGACGCCGATGTGCCGAGTGCCGGTCAACGGCGTCGAGAAGGGACAATGGCATGCCAAGCAGGCGCTCGACATCGGAGTGTACGGCGTCGTCTGGCCGCATGTCAGCACGGTCGAGGAGGCCTACAACGCCGTCGCCGCCTGCCGCTACCCGCGGCTCGCCGACAAGCCGCTCTACGAGCCCCGCGGCATCCGCGGCGACGGCCCCGCGCGCGCCGCGCGCTACTGGGGCGTCACCCAGCAGGATTATTACGCCCGCGCCGACGTCTGGCCTCTCGATCCGGGCGGCGAGATCCTTGTCGTCATCCAGATCGAGGACACGGCGGGGATCGCCAACCTCTCCGACATGCTGGAGAACGTACCCGGCATCAGCGCCGTGCTGATCGGCGAGGGCGACCTGGGGCAGGAGCTCGGCTATCCGCGCCAGTACAACCATCCGGCGCTCCTCGACGCCATCGCCGAGATCGTCGACATCTGCGAACGCCATGGCGTCATCGCCGGCCATCCGCACGCCGGCGCCGACAACATGCAGGACCTGCTCGACCAAGGATACCGGTTCCTGATGGCGGCGCCGCGGCCGGACTACGCCGATCTCGAAACAGGCCTAGAGCTTTCGGGGCGGCGCTGACGGGGAACGGTTCAGGCGCCAGCGCGCTCGACCAGCTTCCAGGCGGCGCGCGCGCGGTCGCGGCACAGCTCCTTGAAGCGCAGCGCGTTCGGGGTCGGGGTATTCCCCTGAAGCCCGCGATAGTAGACGCCCTGGACGATGGCAGCGAGCCGGAACAGGGACAGCACGAGATAGAAGTTCCAGTCAGGGATCCCGCCGATCCCGCGGAGCCGGCAATAGCGCTCGACATGCGCCGATTCGGAAGGGATGCCCGTGGCCGCGGGATCGTTGTCGAGAAGGTCGCCGCCGCCGGGATCCGCCCCGTACCAGGGCAGACAGTTGTAGGCGAAGTCGGCCCACGGGCTGCCGAGCGTGGCGAGCTCCCAGTCGACGACCGCGAGCACCCTCGGTTCGGAGACATCGAAGATCAGGTTCTCGAGCCGGTAGTCGCCATGCACGAGCGCGGTCAGGCTGTCGTCGGGGATGTTGTCGGCAAGCCACGCCATGAGCCCGTCCATCTCGGGGAGGTCGTCGGTCTGGCTCGCCCGGTACTGTTGCGACCACCGTCGCACCTGGCGCGTGCAGTAGCCGCCCTCGCGGCCGAAGTCGCCGAGGCCGGCGGCGCGGTAGTCGATGTCGTGGAGGCTCGCTATGACCTCGGCCATCGCGCCGTAGATCCGGCCGCGTTCCGAAGGCGCGCATCCGCGGAGCTCGACGCCGCGGAACACGCGCCCGTCGACGAACGCCATGACGTAGAAGGCCTGGCCGATCACCGAATCGTCCTCGCACAGCGCCAGCGCCGCCGGCACCGGGACACCGGTGCCGGCGAGGGCCGAGATCACCCGGTATTCGCGGTCGACGGCATGGGCCGACGGCAGGAGCTCTCCCGGCGGCTTCTTCCTGAGGACGTAGCGCTGCCCGCCGCGGTCGGTCAACAGGAACGTCGGGTTCGACATCCCGCCGTGATACTGGCCGAGTTCGAGAGGAGGGCTGAAGCCGTCCACGCGCGCGGCCAACCAGTCCTCGAGGGCGCCGCTGTCAAAGCGGTGGGACGGCTGGACGGGGCCGCTCAGGCCGGTCGCCGTGACGGCTGCGCTTTCTTCCATATCGGCCTCCCTCGCCGGCAAGGCGCGCCGCCGGCCGTGCCACCTATGCCAGCGGCTTCATCACGTGGGCCTGATATCCGGGGCGCGTGCCCAGTGCCTTGAACCAGCGCTCGAGGTGGGCGTAGGCCTCGCGTTCCACGGGCAGGTTGTACCAGCGCCAGGCGGCGATTCCGACCGGGATGTCGGCCATCGTGAAGCGGTCGCTGGCCATGAAGGCGTGCCGCGAGAGGTTGTCATCCATGATTGCCATCATCCCCGACAGCATGTCTCGGGCGCCGGCTATAGCGTCGGCATCGCGCTGTTCGGGCGGCGTGCGCACGAGCCCGCGAAATAGCGGAATCATGGCCGGGCTTACCCGTGTCGCCTGCCAGTCCATCCAGCGTTCGGCCGAGGCCCGGACCCGCGGATCCGCCGGACACAGCCCGCCAGCGTCGTGCCGGGCCGCGAGATAACGGACGATGCTGTTGGATTCCCACAGCACGAACCCGTCCTCCTCGATGATGACCGGCACCAGCCCGTTCGGGTTGAGCGCGAGAAACTCGGGGGTGGTATTGCCGCCGAATGGGCCGCCAGCATCTTCCTGCCGGAACGGCAGGCCGAGCTCGGCGCAAGCCCAGAGCACCTTCATGACGTTGGAAGAGGTTCCGCGTCCGATGATCCTGAGCATAAGTCCCCCGAAGCTTCTCCGCACCTTGCCCGGACCTGTAATACTGTTCAGCCACGCGGTCGGCAAGAGCGCGAGGCTCCGGCGGTGCGCCTGCCGCTTGTGGTTGCATACATCGACGAGATCATGCGCATTCGTAACTGCTCACCCCCTGGTTCCGGCTTGATGTCGGGGTAGAGTAATGAACGGGTTTTCGTGGAGATTTGACACTGCAGGCCGATTCGTTTAGTGGTGGTCATCGAGAACGACGGGGACCGCCAGTGGGCTACTTTGGATCGAAGGCGACGAGCGGGCTGTGCCAGCTGCTTCCGGGGCTCCAGCCTCCGCATGATCTGTATGTGGAAACGCACCTCGGAAGCGGCGCGCTGATGAAGCGCAAGGCGGAGTACCGGAAGATGCCGCCGGGCGAGCGCCAAGCGATGCTCGCGACGATCATGACCGTCGAGGTCGGGTGATGGCGACGGGCGGCGCGCGAGGAGTTCGAAGCGGCCAAGACCGCGGCGCTGCCGGCAAGGTGGCGGAAGAGGCCGTGATCCGCGTCTTCGTCATCCTGCTCGACATCATCATCGTCGTCCTTCTGGAGAAGACCACGCACGAGCCGGAACTCCGGTCTACCGCCGTCACAGACGGACAAGAGCGTGCCGGGAGCAACGGCCCGAAGCCGAACCGGCAGATGGGCGACAACCTGCGCAAGATCATCGTCGAGGAGACGGTCGCGGCCTGCGACGCCTGCGGCGCTGACGGCCCCGTCGATCGGGAGCGCCGCACGACATCGTGTTCGAGGTCGTCGAGCGCCGCGCCGAGGAATGCCCGAAGTGCAAGGGCCGGTTCCCCGACAACATCCCGTGCAGTACGGCATTCACAGGCCCTCGTCATCAACCTGCTGGTCGCCCAGATGCTGTCCCTGCGCCGTCGCGCTCGTGCAGGCGATCTCCGGCATCAAGCTCTCCGAGGCCTCGGCTATGCTTTCACGATGCGTCATGGGAGGAGGCCGCCGTGGCGCACCTCCTGCAACGCCCGATGTCGACGATTTCGGATCAACAGTAAGTGGCTTCATGTCGTGGGACCCTGACGTGCAAGTTCCCGCACCGCAAGCGCGGGCAAGAGATCGGCCCGTGCTACAAGGGCGTCCTGGGCCTCGTACATGGGCCAGTGTAGCCACCAGCTGTGCGGCAGCCACCTGCTGCGCGAACTGACCTTTGTCGTCGAGGCTACCGCGCGACTGATGAAGAGCCTGCTCCCTGCCACAAGGTCAACAAGAGCGCATCCAAGACCCTGAACGACGCCGGGCGCAAGCGCTACCGCATCATCAGGGCGCCAGGGAACTGCCCGACATCCCGACGAAAGGAAAACGTGGACGCAAGTCCGACGCGCACAACCTGCACGAACGTCTCGTGAAACACGAAAACCTGCGCTTCATAGACAACCCCGACGTCAGCTTCACCAACAATGCCGGAGAACAGAAGATCAGGATGGCAAAGGTCAAGGTGTCCGGATGCTTCCGCTCCACGCAAAAGCATGGTGCCGGGGCTCAAGCTACCTCACCTCCATGGCCGCACTCGGCTACAACCCACTCGTCGCCACCCAGATCGCCCTCGACGGAAAAGCCGCAGACATCATCAACGAGCACTACGACCAATCAGAACCCAACTAGGGGTGAGTAGATACGCGCATTCCTGATAGTGTAGCCGGTGTTGTGGCCGGCAAGCGGCACGGCCGCCAGGCCGTTGCACGTGCGAATCCCGAAACGGAACGCTATGCGTCCGGCATGCCCCGGATATCGATACGACGGGTACCGACCGGTTCTGCGACGACATGACAGGAGGAACAAACAACCAGCGATTCGGAACCTTGAGAAACTGCTATAAGTGGCAGGAAGGTGAGCGAAGGAACACCGTTCACCGGGGAGGCGCCAGATGCTTGCCAAGCTCACGATCCGCAATTTCAAAAGGTTTGGCAAGGTTGAAATCGAGCTGGGCAATCCGGTCGTGTTCGTCGGGCCCAACAATTCGGCAAGACCTCGGCCATGCAGGCGCTCGCCCTATGGGATATCGGCGTCAGGCGCTGGAACGAGAAACGGGCGGGGAGAAGCGCGCCGGAAAAACGTCCTAGCGTGACGGTCAACCGCAGGGACCTGTTCGCCATCCCCCATCCGAGCGCCGTTCACCTTTGGCGCGACCTTCGTGTGCGGGATGTCAGGCAATCGGACGGTCGTCAGCAGACGAGCAATGTGCGGATCGACCTTGTCGTGGAAGGGATCAACGAGGACCAGCCATGGACCTGCGGCATGGAATTCGACTATGCCAATGAAGAGTCGTTTTACTGCCGCCCGATGCAGCTTGAAGACAGCAAGCACCCTGGACGGATGCCGATCCCCGACCAAGCGGGCTCCGTACGAATCGCATTTCTCCCCCCGATGTCCGGCCTTGCCGTTACGGAGACTCGGCTCGACCAGGGCGCGGTAAACGTGCGGGTGGGCGAGGGTCGGACGGCCGAAGTCCTGCGCAACCTGTGTTTCCGTATCCTGGAGGAGAATCCCGATCAGTGGGCTGCGCTGGTGGAACGGATCAAGGCGTTGTTCGGCGCAACCCTCGAGAAGCCCCGCTATGTGGAAGAGCGGGGCGAGGTCACGATGGGGTACCGGGAGGATGGCCCGGTTTTCGACCTGTCGTCGAGCGGGCGCGGACTGCAACAGACCCTCCTGATCCTCACCTACATGTACGCCAACCCCGGAGCCGTGATTCTGCTGGACGAACCCGACGCCCACCTCGAAATCCTGCGTCAGCGGCAGATCTACCGCCTGATCGCCGAGGTCGCCCGGGAGAGCGGCAGCCAGATCATTGCGGCGAGCCACTCGGAAGTGCTGCTGAACAAGGCCGCGGGAGAGGATACGGTCATCGCCTTCGTCGGCAAACCGCACCAGATCGGAGATGGGCGAGGTCAGGTCCGCAAGGCGCTTGCCGAAATCGGGTTCGATCAATACTCTCAGGCCGAACAGACCGGTTGGATGCTCTATCTTGAAGGTTCAACGGATCTCGCGATATTGCAGGCTTTCGCCGAGCGTCTCGGCAAAACCGGCGCCATCCAAGCGCTGGAGCGGCCGTTCGTGTGTTACGTTGGCAATAGCCCTTCAGCCGCCGCACGTCATTTCCACGGCCTGAGGGAAGCGCGGCCCGATCTCCAGGGAGTAGCTCTCTTCGACCGCCTGGATCGCGAAACGCCGAATGACCCCGTGCTCAGGTATCTGGTCTGGAAAAGGCGGGCAATCGAAAACTATCTTTGCACCGAGGCGACTCTCGAAGCCTATGCGCGCGCATCCGCGACGGCAGCAATGCCGATGCCCCTCTTCACGACATCGGAGGTGGACAAGCGACTGACGGCGATTATGAACGATGAACGAAGCCGTCACCGAAGTCAGCGGGGCCTTGGAGACCCTTGGCAAGGGATCCCCGTGGGACAGCGACGTCAAGGCCAGCGATGACTTTCTGACGCCTCTTTTCAGGTATCTACTCACCCCTAGTTGGGTTCTGATTGGTCGTAGTGCTCGTTGATGATGTCTGCGGCTTTTCCGTCGAGGGCGATCTGGGTGGCGACGAGTGGGTTGTAGCCGAGTGCGGCCATGGAGGTGAGGTAGCTTGAGCCCCGGCACCATGCTTTTGCGTGGAGCGGAAGCATCCGGACACCTTGACCTTTGCCATCCTGATCTTCTGTTCTCCGGCATTGTTGGTGAAGCTGACGTTGGGGTCGTCTGTGAAGCGCAGGTTTTCGTGTTTCACGAGACGTTCGTGCAGGTTGTGCGCGTCGGACTTGCGTCCACGTTTTCCTTTCGGCGGGATGTCGGGCAGTTCCCTGGCACCCTGATGGTGCGGTAGCGCCCGGCGTCGTTCAGGGTTTTGGATGCGCTCTTGTTGACCTTGTGGCAGGGAGCAGGCTCTTCATCAGTCGCGCGGTAGCCTCGACGACGAAGGTCAGTTCGCGCAGCAGGTGGCTGCCGCACAGCTGGTGGCTACACTGGCCCATGTACGAGGCCTAGGACGCCCTTGTAGCACGGGCCGATCTCTTGCCCGCGCTTGCGGTGCGGGAACTTGCACGTCCCGACGACATGGAGCCACTTGCTGTTGATCCGAAATCGTCGACATCGGGCGTTGCAGGAGGTGCGCCACGGCGGCCTCCTCCCATGACGCATCGTGAAAGCATAGCCGAGGCAGGTTGCCTCGGAGAGCTTGATGCCGGAGATCGCCTGCACGAGCGCGACGGCGCAGGGACAGCATCTGGGCGACCAGCAGGTTGATGACGAGGGCCTGGATGCCGATGCCGTACTGCACGGGATGTTGTCGGGGAACCGGCCCCGGGCCTTGCACTTCGGGCATTCCTTGATCTCGGCGCGGCGCTCGACGACCTCGAACACGATGTCATAGAGGACGCGGCGCTCCCGATCGACGGGGCCGTCGATGTCAGCGCCGCAGGCGTCGCAGACCGCGACCGTTTCCTCGACGATGGTCTTGCGCAGGGTGTCGCCCATCTGCCGGTTCGGCTTCGGGCCCTTGCTCCCGGCACGCTCTTGTCCGTCTGTGACGGCGGCAGACCGGAGTTCCGGCTCGTGCGTGGTCTTCTCCAGAAGGACGACGATGAGGATGTCGAGCAGGATGACGAGGACGCGGATGACGGCCTTTTCCGCCACCTTGCCGGCAGCGCCGCGGTCTTGGCCGCTTCGAACTTCTCGCGCGCCGCCCGTCGCCATCACCCGGCCTTGCGCTTCATCAGCGCGCCGCTTCCGAGATGCGTTTCCACATACAGATCATGCGGAGGCTGGAGCCCCGGAAGCAGCTGGCACAGCCCGCTCGTCGCCTTCGATCCAAAGTAGCCCACTGGCGGTCCCCGTCGTTCTCGATGACCACCACTAAACGAATCGGCCTGCAGTGTCAAATCTCCACGAAAACCCGTTCGTTGCTCTACCCCGACATCAAGCCGGAACCAGGGGGTGAGCAGTTACCTTTTCAGAACCTATTTCAAGAAGCTTGGTATACCGAATTTGCTGCAAAAGAATAAGTTCCACGAACTCGCCGACTACGTTCCCGACAATGAAATCGATCTCGAGATTGGCGAAAAGCTGGACGCGATCGCCGGGATCGAGAAGATTGCCATGCCCATGACCGATGGCTAGTCGTCCGCCTTTCGGGCTGCTGCAATGCTTGTGGAAAACGCTTCGATCCGACATGCACATCCATCGTCAAGGCCGGGGCTTACGGAAATCTCCATGCCTTCGGCGGCAACATTGGCCAAGCTCCCGGCATCGCACAAGGTGCGCTCTTGTCCGGTATGCGCGGCCGCCTCGATTCCGACCGTCCCGGCGCAGCGCCGCTTCGCCGCCGGATTATGGTCTCGGTCATCCGGGCCTTGCCGATTCAACCCTTCTGGGAACAGGAGAGTCGGGCCCTTTCCGCATGCTCCTTCCCGAAACCGCGCGATGACATGAGTTCCGACAGCACGAACGCAGCCCGTTCATCCCGCATCCGCGCTTCGGAACCGGCTGTCGGAAATGGGCCGGCGGCAGCGTCAGCCCGCGAGGACTCCGTCGAGGAGCGACAGCAGGGTGGCGATCACGGCCGATGCCGAGAACACGAAGGCGATGTTCCGCGCCGTGATCAACCGTGTTGGCGGGATCCCGAACATCGCCGCGCCGGTGGCGATTGACAGGCTGCCGACGGAGATCGCGGTCGACAGGCCCCAGCCCGTGAGCAGCGCCTGCATCAGCACCAGATCGGAGAGCGGTGTCGGGATGCTCGTGAACACCACCAGAAGCACGGTCCCCGAGACGATGGCGTGGACGCCGAGGAGCCCGGCAACGTTCATCGCCATGACGACGATGAAGATGATGACCCAGGGCGGCGGCGCCTGCCGGGTCAGCCAGTCGAGCAGCCCGGTGCCGGGCAGCGACGCCTCGAACACCAGCCCGAGTGTCGTCGCGAACGTCAGGATCGAGACCTCGGGCCCAATGCGATGAAGTCCGCGCGCGGTCTCGCGAACCGCCTGCACCGGGCTCGCTCCCCGCTGCGCGAGGAGCACCAGCAGGCACGGCGTCGGCAGGCCGATGATCAGCGCCTGAAGCGTCGACACTCCGCCTGCGGCCGTCGCCGCAACGACGATCATCGCGGCGACGGCGATCGACGGTGCGACCGGCGCGAGCGAGCGCAGCGCCGCGACGAAGCTCCGAAGGCCGCTGCGGCGGTCGAAGGCAAAGAACGAGATCAGGATGGCGACCACCGTCATCGTCATGCCGAGCGCCATGATCTCCCACAGCGGCACGGCGGGCAGGTGCTGGGTGGCGACCGCCATGCCGACGACGAACGGCGACCACAGCGGCACCAGGGACATGCCTCGAGTGGCGACCACGAAGACCTCGCGCCGCTGCTCGTCCGAGGCATCGCGGCCGAGTATCGGCGCCAGGATCGCGAATACCCCGACCTGGAGGACGGACCCCAGGAGATGGGTGCCAAGGACGACGGCGCTGTCGCGGCGCTCGGGGTCGAGGGCGCCGAACATGCGCCGCGCGGCGGTGATCTCCGGGCGCTGCTCGGCGGTGGCGCGAAGAAGCACGATGGTGCTCAGGAAGGGTGCGAATATCGTGGCCCGGGCGAGGCCCTCGGGCACCGCCTCCCAGTGCCCGTAGACGGCGCCGAGCAGCGCCGTCGCGGCGCCCAGCACGCCGCACAGGATCCGGGTATGCCAAGTCGTCCGCGGCAGCGCGACAAGGACGAAGGCGGCAAGCAGGCCCGCCATGACCGGCACCGCGGCCGCGGCACCTTCGGGAAACACGATCGAGAACACGGCGAGGAGCCACAGCACCGCCAGAAGCGCCGTCGCGAGACGTCGGGTCAGGGCGTCCATCGCGACGCCGTCAGGCGTCTCCGGAAATCGCGCGGCGGAGGACCTGTCGTCCGTTCGTGCGCCGCCGCTCGCCCGTCACGCCGCGCCGTCCGCGCGCCGCGCGAGGGCGGCGGCGATGTCGCCCCAACGGACGGGCGTTGCGTTGATCTCGAGACCGTACGGGCCAAGCGCGTCGCATACCGCGTTGGCGATGACAACGGGCGGCGCGATGGCGCCGCCCTCGCCGAGCCCCTTGACGCCGAGCGCGTTGAGCGGCGACGGCGTCTCGTAGTGGACGACCGTGATCGGCGGCACGTCCGAGGCGGTCGGCAGCAGATAGTCGGCAAAACTCCCGGTCAGCAGCTGGCCGGCATCGTCATAGGCGAGTTCTTCCAGCAGCGCCCCCCCGAGCCCCTGCACGAGGCCGCCCTTGACCTGGCCGTCGGCGATCCCCGGGTTGACCAGCACGCCCGCGTCATGGACCTCGACATAGCGTTCGACGTCAACGCGGCCGGTCTCCGGGTCGACCTCGATGATCGCGGCATTCGCCGCGTAGGCCCAGGTGACCGTCGGCGGCTCGTAGTAGTGCGCCGCCTCAAGTCCGGCCTCGACGCCGCCGGGCCGCCTGTTGTCCCAACCCGGGCGGGCAGCGCGCGAGAGCTCCCGGTAGTCCACGTGCAGGTTCGGAACGCCGCGGACGCCGACGCCGCCGTCGCGAATCTCAAGATCGCTCTCGGCCGCCTCCAGAAGTTCGGCGGCGACCGCAAACAGCTTCTGCCTGACCGTCTCGCTCGCTCCGAGAATCGCGCCTGACGCGGTCACGGTGCTGCGGCTCGCGATCGTCCCGTAGCCCATCGTCACCTGCGCGGTATCGGCAACGGTGACGTAGACGTCGTCGATCGGCACCTTCCAGATGTCGGCCGCAACCTGGGCGAAGACAGTTTCGTGTCCCTGGCCCTGCGGGCAGGCGCCGGTGGCAACCATGATCCTGCCGGTCGGATCAATCTTGACGGTGGCACCCTCGAAGGGGCCGACGCCGGTACCCTCGGTGTAGCAGCCGAGGCCGAGCCCGATATAGCGACCCTCGGCGCGCGCCGCCAGCTGGCGTTCGCGGAACGCCGTGAGCCCGCCGATTTCGTCGAGCGCCCGTTCGAGCGCCTTCGGATAGTCGCCGCTGTCATAGACGATCGGCGCGCCGTCGCGGTAGGCGAGCCCGACCTCGTAGGGCATGCGCTCTGCGGGGATCATGTTGCGGAACCGCACCTCGGCCGGTTCGAGCCCGAGCGCGCCGGCGACGAGATCGACCACGCGCTCCATGGCGAAGACGACCTCCGGCCGCCCGGCGCCGCGATAAGGCGCGTTGGCGGTGCGGTTGGTCAGCACCACCTTGCATCGCGCCTCGTAGTGCTTGATGTCGTAGGGGCCGAGCATGTGGGCAATCGAGTTGCCGGCGATGCCCGCGCCGACGGGGGTGTAGGCGCCCGAATCGACCACGAAGTCGCTGGAAACCGCGACGATCCGCCCGTCGTGGTTGAAGCCGACCTCGACATCGTAGACGTTGTCCCGCGAATGGGCAGCGTTGAGGATGTGCTCGTGCCGGTCCTCGACCCATTTCACGGGGCGGCCAAGACGGCGAGCGAACCAGGCGACGAGAATGTCCTCCGGATAGACGTGGCCCTTGCCGCCGAACCCGCCGCCGACATCGGGAGCAATGCAGCGCACGCGCTCCTCGGGCATGCCGAGCGCCGCCGCGACTTCGCGGCGCACCCAGTGAACGACCTGGGTCGACGACCAGACCGTGACCGTATCGGTGCGCCGGTCATGATCGGCGACCACGCCGCGGCACTCGAGCGGCATCGCGGCGTAGCGATGATGGACGAAGCGCCGGCGCAGGCGGTGCGGTGCGGCAGCAAGCGCGGCGGCGCCGTCGCCCTTCCGGGCATGGAGCGAGGCGGCCACGTTGCGGCCGAGATGCTCGTGCACCAGCGGCGCGACGCCGGCAAGCGCGGCCGCGGCGTCGGCGACCGCGGGCAGCGGGTCGAACACGGCCGCGATCCGCTCCACCGCGTCCTCGGCGACATAGCGGTCCCCGGCGACGACGGCGGCGTAGGCCTCGCCGACATGGCGGACCTTGTCGCGGGGGATCAACTGCTGTTCGGGGATCACGATGTCGGTGTCGACGCGCTCGCGCCAGCCCTTCGGCGTCACCACCTGCATGCCGTCGATCGGCGGCAGCACGCCGTGCAGTTCGGCTCCCGACACGGCAAGGGCGACGCCGTCGACGGCGCGTGCGACGTCGAGGTCGACCGAGACGATGCGCGCGTGCGCCAGGGAACTGCGCGCAAAGGCGGCGTGAAGCATCCCCGGAAGCCGGATGTCGGCGACGAACTCGCCCTCGCCGGCCAGCAGCCGCCGGTCCTCGCGGCGCGGCACCGGCTGTCCGACATAGCCGGGAAGCGCGTCAGGCATCGCTCGCCTCGCCGCCGTCGACAAGACGCGCGTAGGCCTCGACCGCGGCGACGATGCCCTCGTATCCGGTGCAGCGGCAGAGCGCCGCCGACATGCCCTCGCGGATCTCGTCGCCGGTGCGCGCATTGGCCTGCTCCACAAGATCCAGGGCCGTCAGCAGCATGCCCGGGGTGCAGAAGCCGCACTGCAGAGCGCGATGCTCGGCAAAAAGCTCCTGGAGCGGATGCAAGCCGTCGGCGCCGGCGAGTCCCTCGACGGTGGTGATGTCGGCGCCGTCGGCCTGTACAGCGAACATCAGGCAGGAGCGCACGGCCGCGCCGTCGACAAGAACGGTGCAGGCGCCGCAGACGCCGTGCTCGCAGCCGGCATGGGTGCCGGTCAGGCCGAGACCGTCCCTCAGGAAATCGACGAGGAGCATCCGCGGTTCGGCCTCGCCGGCGCGGCGGCGGCCGTTGACGGTAAGCGAAAGCGCGCGTCCCGTGGTCACCGGCCGGCCTCCGCCCTGGCGATCGCGGCGGCAAGGGCGCGCCGCGTCATCGCCGCAGTGAGGCGCCGCCTGTATTCGGCGCTGGCGTGAATGTCGGTTTCGGGCTCGACCTCGCCAGCAGCCGCGGCGGCCGCGGCCTCGACGGCATCCGCGCCCGTGCCGCTGCCGCGGATGGCGGCCTCAGCTCCGGCCAGGCGGCGGGCGGCGGAGCCAACACCGCAGGCGGCGAGGCGGATGTCGGCGACGGAATCGCCGGCAAGGGTGATCCGCGCCGCGACCCCGGCCAGCGCGAAATCGCCGCGCCGGCGGGCGATCTCGGCGAATGCCGAGCCGCTTGCCGGCGGCATTTCGGGAACCAGGATCTCGGTCAGGATCTCGTCGGCATCGAGGGCCGTCGAAAACACGTCGAGGAAAAAGTCCGCGGCTGCGATGCGGCGCTCGCCTCGCACGCTCCGCGCGACCATAGTGCAGCCAAGCGCGATGGCCGCGGCCGGATACTCCGCAGCCGGGTCGGCGTTGGCGAGACTGCCGCCGATCGTGCCGCGGCTCCGGATCGGGAGATGGGCGACATGGGTCGTCGCCTCGTGCAGGAGCGGCGCCCTGTGGCGCACGAGATCGCTGTTCTCGATCGTGCGCTGACGGGCCATGGCGCCGATCCGGTAGTGGCCGTCGGCAGCGGCGATGCCGTCGAGCCCGGCCACCCCGTTGAGGTCGATGAGGAGGCGCGGCCGCGCAAGGCGGAAATTCATCATCGGAACCAGGCTCTGACCGCCGGCGAGAAGCTGCGCCTCGGAGCCGCCCGACGCCAGCATCTCGAGCGCGTCCTCAATGTCGGCCGGGACCATGTATTCAAAGGCGGCAGGTTTCACGATATGGTGTTCTGTGTTTTGCGGGCATGCCGCTATAGGTGCACGGTCCGCGGTCGACGTCAATGGTCGGCGCCGTGAGGCCCGCCCGTGTCCGGGCGGCAGGACCAAATCCAGGGAGGATCAGAACATGAGCGTTGCGAGACATCCCAGGCCGGCCGAGCTTGAGGGCGTCGGAATCGCGAAGATCATGGACCGGTATGTGGCGCGCTTCAGCGAGCGCAAGCCCGACTGGAACGCGTTCGAAGACGCGAAGATCGAGGGCTACAAGCGTGCCCAGCACCGCTTCATCGGCGCCGGCGGTTCGGGCAAGCATGACGATCCGTCGGTCATCC
The DNA here is from genome assembly GCA_964291215.2 of Alphaproteobacteria bacterium. GTDB lineage: Bacteria > Pseudomonadota > Alphaproteobacteria > MPNO01 > UBA830 > JAJEBT01. The sequence goes on from OZ219790.1 coordinate 1,539,345, forward strand.
CGGCGCGCGCCCACACGCTGAGCATCATGTATGTCGAGCCCGGTCAGGGCAACGCTGCGCACACCCATGAGGTCGAGGAGACGTTCTTCGTCCTCCAGGGCCTGCTCGATGTCTTCGTCGAGGAGGAGGACGGGAGCCGCATGACCACGCGTCTTAGCCGGTGGGACTGCATCAGCTGTCCGCCCGGGGTCATTCACGGCTACGACAACAACAGCCTTGAGCCGGTGTGGTTTCAGGTGATGCTGGGACGCGGGCGCCCCGAAACCATGGGCTATGCCGATTCCGAGCTGTTTCACCGCCGCGACGCCCACCTTCGCGAAGCGTGATCGGAGCGCACTGAGCGTCTTCCTGACCGTCTCTTCCGAAATGCGCTCGACGATCTCCACCAGACGGCCGGCAAGCAGCTTCAGCGTCCACAGCCCTCGGGCGGGGACGAACAGGGCGATCAGCTTCGCCTCCATCGCCCCCGTTTTGGCCGGCGGTTCACCTGCTCCTTGCGGCTGAGGGCGGCGTCCAGCCCCTCCAGGACGCAGCGCTTGCGCAAGCGCTCAATCGTCGCCGTGCCGATACCCAGCCCTTGCGCAATGTCGGCATCGACAAGCGCCCCCTCAGCATCAGGACCTGTGCCCGGCGCCAGGCGGCCCCGGTGCCGTCGACGATCGCCTTCAGATCCTGGCGCTCCTGCGTTGAAAGGGTCACGCGGTAGAGCTTCCTGCCCCGAGAGTTGGCCATATGCGCCGCTCCTGTCATTGCGCCGAAGACCTGCGGGCATGCCCGTTGTCCGGATCTGCACATGGGGTTGCGGCTGCCTGCCTGTTCGGCATCTGCCCGTGTGGATATCGGCACTGTCCGGATTCCAACGAACGCCGACACGGAAATACTACCCACGAAAAACCATCAATACAATGCCGGTAGACTACTAGTTGCCGAGGAGCGGGACGGCGGCTTCTGCGCCATCCAGTGCAAGTGTCATGCGCCGGGCACACGGATATCGGCGCGGGCTCTCGATTCCTTCATCGCCGCGTCTGCGCGTGAGCCGTTCACGGCGCGAAAAATTGCGATCAAGGGGCGATCTGTAGTGACGCGAGCCCCAACGCACTCGGATTTCGCGTCTCGGAATCAGCATGGGATCGTCGTGCAACGACCATTGAGCCGCCCGGCTTCTGTCCGCGTGAGGCTGACGCGTTCGGCACTCCTGCAAGTCCGGAAGGCGGACGAGGTTGACCCGATGCGCCGCGATCGTGCGCAGCATGCTGCGCCGGGCGCCTTCTTGCGCGCAGTGCACGAGGGAACTCAACCGGTCACCGAACGACGGCGCGGCGCGGTCCCGCTCTTTGACGGCAAGCGCCGCGCGGCCATGAACGCCGTGCCGGAGACCTGACGCACCACTACCGGGCGTTTTCCTACCAGCGGAGCGCACCGCGCAGCATGAGGCTGTCTTCGGGGCCCGGCCGGTGCGCGCCCTCGAGGCCGAGCGAGACCCCCGCGCCCATGCGGTAGCGCGCGCCGAGCCGCAGGGTGCGTGCGCCCGCCAGGCTCAAGCCGGCCCAGGGGGTGAGCACCGCCAGCGGCCCCGGACCGGCAAGGCCGAACCCGTGCCCCACCTCGGCCTCCAGACGGCTCTCTGCCGCGCCAGATGCGGCCGCCGGCAAGTCGAACAGCTGCCCGAGGCCGCTCTCCGTGCGCCCGTGCGCGGGACCGAAGGCGAGGAACGTCCCGCGCCCGTCGGCCCCGGGGTCGAGGCGCACCAGCGCGCTCACTCGTCGCGGTCCGCCTCATGCGCCGCCAGAAGCCGTGTACGCAGCTCCGCTGTCAGACCCGCCGCCGGGTCATGCCAGGTCACGCCCCGGCCTCGAGGCCCGCCCCTTCGGCAATGTCGCCGCCGTCATGGCGCACCCCCGCCTCCAGCGCCGGGGTCAGCGTCGCACCGCCCGCCAGCGCGTGCTCGTACGAGCCCTCCAGCAGCAGCCGCAGCCGCGTCGTCTTCGCCGTCAGGCCGTCATCGGACCCCGTGCGCAGGCGCGCCGCCGAACCCTCGCCCTTCACCGCAAGGCGCGTCATGCCGCCCCCGATGAGCTCCGCATCCTCGAGCAGGACGCTGCGCCCGCCCGCCGCCGCGCTCCAATGCGTCAGGCCGGCGCTGCGCGCCGCCGCGCCCTCCTCGGCAATCCGCACCTCGCCGGTCCCGTAGCCGAGGCTCAGATGTCCTGACTTCGGGAGTGTTGGCGATCAAGAAGTGTGAACCCTTGGTGGCCGTTCAGGTGGGCTTCTCGGGCAGTTCGTAGACCATGCGGAGTTCGGTTCCTGGAAAGAGTGTGCGGGTATCGTTGAGTTCCTGCAGCAGCCCTGCGATGGCGTCATCGCTGGCGTTGCATGCGGTTCCGAGGATGCGCACCCGGAGGATGCCCCGTTCGGGGTCGGGGAGGATGTCGGCGTCGGCCTGCAGGAGTGCGCGGAGGTGTCTTCGCGGTCGCTGTTTCTTGCCCTGCTCCCTGGCCACGGCCGCCATCATCCGGGTTTCGGCGCGGTAGGCAATCATGCGCAGGATGTCGAGCCAGTGCCGTTCCCGGGACGCCAGGGCATCGAGGGCTTGATCGTCTCTGAGATCCTTGACCCGGACATGCTTCGGGGTCTCCTTGCGTTCTTGTTGCAGGGCCTTGATCCTGGTTTCGAGTGTCTCCTTCTCGGCCTGCAGTTGTCCGACTTTCTGGAGGATTGCGTTGGAGGGTTCGGGCTTGCGTTCCAGTTCGGCGATCCAGTTGCGGAGCGTGCCGAGTGCCTGCGGCGCAGCTCGCGGTCCCTGTTGCGCCAGTCCGGGTTGATGCGTCCGGATCCTGGGGGACCAGACTGTGCACCGGCAGGGAGTCGAGGTGGAATTCTTCCCGAGCGTACTTGAAGAAGTTCTCCTGGGACCATCGCGAGAACAGGGCACTCGCGACCCGCGACAGGCGGAAGTCCGTGGTGATCAGGGCGATCTGGCGGCCGTCGCCGACGGCGGATCTGCCGGACCTCGGGACCGTCGTGCAGGCGGATGCGCTTCTCGGCCAGCCAGATGTCGCTCGTGCGGTCGCCTCCAGGGCCGTGAATCGGCACCGTCTCGAGGGAGAACTCCTCTTCCGGCCAGTCCTTGCCCTTGAAATTCTTGTGCCAGGTGATCACCGCGATCCCGCGAGACGACGGAACAGGGCCGGACTCCAGCCCTCCCGGTCGAAGGTCAGGGCCGGCCATGTCGGCAGTGGTGAGGCATCCGGCCCTGCCACGCCCAACTCCTCCAGCGCCGGCAGAACATCCCGTTCCAGGGCGCGGGTCAGGGCGGGATCGAGGTTCTTGTGCAGGCACAGCAGCGGCCGGCCGCCAAGCGCATGGACCCAGTAGCTGACCGAAGCCGGCAGGCTTCTGACGAGACACGAAGTGCTTCGGCAGACGCCCCTTGCGGCCGGTATACACTTTCACGTGACCGACAGCGTCGCGGTCGCCTCCGGGTCCTCCGCGCACCAGTCCCTCGCCAGAGCCACGCCGTGAGCCATCCGCCGCCAGTGCGCGAACCTTGCTCCGCAGCGTCTTGACCTCCGGACAGCGGTCCAGACCCAGGATGGCGCCCCATTCCCCCGGAGACTGGTAGCGCCTCCGCGTTCCGCACCCGGGCCAGCAGGAGAAAGGCCTGCAGCAACAGGATGCTCGTCACCCCGTAGTACCCCAACGACAGGAACGCGTGCTTCAGCAGCCCCTCCCGGAGAAGCGCCGGCAGCGCCGCGAGCACGCCGCCGTGCGCCACCGCCGACAGGGCCTCGGCAAACCGGGGCTGCGCCTCGGGCAACTTTCCGACTGCGGCCGCGACCCATCGGCGCCGAACGGTCCCGATCGTCGCGGGCGAGCGGACGCGGCGCCGGGGATCCCTCGGTGTCGCAGGCCGGCATGGACGCTTCTTGCGGCCCTTCTCCGATGCGTCGGACCCGGCAGTCGCGGCCTCCGGCCGCGACGATCGAACCCTTCCGGCAATGGTAGTTCAGGGTCGCGGCGTTCACGCCGAGTTCGCGGGCCGACACGCTCTTGCCCTCGGCCAGCAGACGGTCCGCTTCCTCGCGGATCTCCTGCGTGATCAGGCCACTCCCACCCGGACGGACACGCCGGAGCCTGCAACCGGTCCCGCGGAAGGCAGATGACCCTTCCGGCGGTGGGCCTGCAACATCTCCTTCGACATCCCCAGAGCACGGGCCACCGCCGCATCGCTCCTCCCCTCGGCCAGCAGACCGAGAGCCTTCTCCTTCGTCGCGGCCGAGAGCGCCGGGACCTCGCGGCACGGACGAAGTCCGCGAGCGGCAGCACCGTCCCCCGAACCCGCGGGCGCAAGATGGCCGCGCCGGCGGTTGTAGTTCAGCGTCTCCTTCGACAGCCCCAGTTCCCGCGCCACCGCCGCACCGCTCATCCCCTCGGTCAGCAGACGCGTCGCACGCTCCTTCATCTCCCCCGTGATCGCACTCACCCCGCGTACCGGACAGAACTGCAGGAAGCCGGCCTCGCCCTCATCGCGCAATCGGTTCACCGACCGCTGCAGGGTCGTGCGAGAGAGACCGAAGGCCATGTCCGCTCGGCGCACCCCGCTCTCGGCCAGGCGGGCCGCCCGCAGGAGCCGCGATCGTCCACATCGTGAAAGTCGTAGGGTTCGAGGTTCGAAAAATAGACCACCTGACCGCGTTCGTTCTCGGCGAACGAGAAGCAGGAATGTCCGATCGGAACCGCCTCGGGAGGGGACAGGGAAAGCGTGTACATGGGCCACCTGGAGCAAGAAAGCGGGGTTGCGTACCTTACTCGATAGCAGATTCACTTGTCAAGCCCGCCAAACCCTGAAAACCCTTGGTTTCCCTGTGGAAAAGGGCTCCGTCAGACCAAAGACGGCTTTCCGAAGTCAGGACGTCTGAACATGGACAAGTGGATGATTCGCGTAGAAGCACCTGATTCTGGCGGCTTGACGTGGGCACTCCTCCTCCGTGTGGCTTGTGGTGCTCCTTACCTCCCTTTACGCTCGTGAACGGGTGTCGGGCGGCGGGTCACGGGCTTTCCGTCGCGCTGCTCGTCGCCACGCCCGGTTGGAGCTTCTCCGGTCAGTCCGATTCGCTCCGAGACCGCGGACTGAACGGGGATAAGAATGGTCCTGTGGCCGGCCCGGGCTGGACCTCGAATGGCGTGCTGTCGGCCAGCCCATGCGAGATTGCCGCGAACCGCCCTGTCGGCTAGCATGCCAACGTGGCCGGAACAGGCCGTTTCATGGCGCGAAGAGCGGTTGGCGGGCGACTCGTTGACCGAAACCGGGACAAGGGGAGGTCGGCGCGTGGCCAACAAGGATTTGCGGAACTGGATCGGCGAACTCGAGGCTGCGGGACAGCTTCATACGGTAACCGGCGCCGATCACGAGGAGGAAATCGGCGGCATCGTCGATATCGCAATGCGCAAGATGACCAACCCGGCGGTGATGTTCGACGAGGTTCCGGGTCACGCAACGGGCCATCGCGTGCTTGCCAACATCCTCACCTCCGTGCCGCGGATCAATCTTGCCCTCGGGCTGCCCGCGGACTCTCCGGAAATCTCGCTGGTCCAGTTCTGGCGCGATTATATGCGCGACCAGCCGGTCCACACTCCGGTCGAGGTCAATGGCGGCCCGCTCGACGAAAACGTGTTCGAAGGCAACGACATCGACATCACCACGATTCCGACGCCCAAGTGGCACGAGCATGACGGCGGGTATTTCATCGGCACCGCCTGCATGGTCGTGATGAAGGATCCCGACACCGAATGGATCAACTACGGCGCCTACCGGGTCCAGGCCCACGACCGGAAGACGGCGTCGGTGATGGTATCCAAGGGCAAGCACGGCAATCTCATCATGAAAAAGTATTTCGAGCGCGGCGAGCCGTGCCCGATCGCCGTCGTCGCCGGCATGCATCCGGCGCTGTTCATGGTCGCCGGCCTCGAAATGCCGTACGGCAAGAACGAGTACGACTGCGCCGGCGGGCTGCTCGGCGAAGGCGTCGAGATCATCAACATGCCGAAGACCGGCCTGCCGGTGCCGGCCGCCGCGGAAATCGCGTTCGAGGGGTTCGTCCATGCCGACGATCTGGTCGACGAGGGGCCATTCGGCGAATGGACCGGATACTACGCGGGCGACATGCACCCGGAACCCGCCATCCGGATCGAGACCTTCATGCACCGCGACAACCCGATCCTGCTCGGCGCCATCCCCGCGGTGCCGCCCAACGACGACACATTCTACCGCGGAACCTACAGGTGCGGCGCCGTGTGGAACCAGCTTGAGGCGGCCGGCATTCCGGAGGTCCGCGGCGTGTGGGCGCATGAGGCCGGCGGAAGCCGCATGTGGCTGACCGTGTCGATCAAGCAGATGTATGGCGGCCAATCGAAGCAGGCCGGATTGGTCGCCTCCCAGTGCCATGCCGGCGCCTATGCCAACCGGTGGGTGGTCGTCGTCGATGACGACATCGATCCGTCGAACATGAACGACGTGATCTGGGCGATGTGCACGCGCTGCGACCCGAAGGACGGCATCGACATCCTCAACAACTGCTGGAGCACCCATCTCGATCCGATGAGCTACAGCCACGACGACCGCCGCAACTCGCGCGCGGTGGTCGATGCCTGCCGCCCCTTCAACCGGCGGGACACCTTTCCGGTGGTGGCACGCAACAGTTCCGACCTCGATTCGCGGCTCCAGCAGAAGTTCGGGGACATTTTCGGGAACCAGCCATAGGCCCGGCCTGCGGTCCCGCATCGTCCTGATCGGCCGCGAAGGCAGACTTTCCGGAGACCGAACGCTGCGGCTCGCCACAGGCGCCGCCCCGGCCGGTACGGCCCGTGATCGGGCGCGAGCCCGTCTGGATCATCCGGGACCGGCTCGTTATATTGCGGGCACCGCGAAGCTGGAGGCAGGCATTTGATGTTGCAATACGAGGCACCCCGGACGGTTGAGGCCGCGGTCGCGCTCCTCGGCTCCGCCGGGGCGAAGGCGCTGGCTGGCGGCACCGACGTGCTGGTGCTCCTTCATTCGGAACTCATCGAGCCGGACATCCTGGTCGACGTGAAGCGGATTCCGGAATTGCGCGAGATCGTCCACGAAGGCGGCGGCTGGCGCGTCGGCGCGGCCGCACCCGGAATGACGATACTGGATCACGCGGGGTTCGCGAAGGCGTGGCCGGGCGTGGTCGAGGGCGTCGCCCTCATCGGGTCGATGCAGATCAAGGGACGCGCCACCATCGGCGGCAATCTGTGCAACGCGTCGCCGGCTGCCGACAGCGTGCCGCCGCTCATTGCCGCGGGCGCCAGAGCTGCCATTGCCGGGCCCGGCGGCACCCGCGAGGAACCGGTGGAGAACATTATCGTCGGTCCCGGCCGGACATCGCTCGCGAGCGGCGAGATCGTGACCTCGTTCCAGTTCCCGCCCCGCCCCGCCCATGCCGGCGACTGTTATCTGCGCCTGACGCCGCGGACGGAAATGGACATCGCCGTCGTCGGCGCCGCCGTGAATGTCGTGCTCGACGGCGACGGCGTCTGCACGGAGGCTCGGATCTCGCTCGGCGCGGTCGCCCCGACGCCGCTCCTGGTTGCCGAAGCCGGGGACCCGCTCGTCGGTACGCGGGTTGACGACGCGGCGCTCGAGGCGATGGTCGAAGCATGCCGCGCAGCCTGCGATCCCATCAGCGACAAGCGCGGCACCAGCGAATACCGAATCAGGACGGCCGGCGTGATGGCGCGCCGCGCTGCCCTCAAGGCACTTGAACGGGCACGGGCGTAGGGCCCGGCGGGAAAGGACGGAGATGGCGAAGAAGACTTATGTCACGACGACCGTAAACGACGACAGTTACGAGTATCTATGCGAGCCCGGCCAGACTCTGGTCGATGTGCTCAGGAACGAGCTGGAACTCACGGGGACCAAGGAAGGCTGCTCGACCGGCGATTGCGGCGCCTGCAGCGTGATCCTCGACGGCGAGCTCGTCTGCTCGTGCCTGGTGCTGGCGGTGGAGACCGACGGGCGCAACGTCGAGACCATCGAGGGCATGGCTGACGGGAGCAAACTTCATCCCCTGCAGCGGAACTTCCTCGAGCTCAACGGCCTGCAATGCGGAATCTGCACGCCCGGCATACTCGTTGCCGCCAAGGCGCTGCTTGAGCGCAACCCCGATCCCACCGAGACCGAGACCCGCTACTGGCTGGCAGGAAACCTCTGCCGCTGCACCGGGTACGACAAGATCGTCCGGTCGGTCCTCGCGACGGCCGAAGAGATGAGAGGAGCCTGAATCATGGCGACGATACTTGAGGATAGCAGGTTCGATCCCGACCGGGAACTCGCAATCGTCGGCACCAACCCGGTCAAGCATGACGGGCTGGAAAAAGTCACCGGGCGCGCCCGTTTCGGCGCCGATTTCTCGCTGCCGGGCATGCTGTTCGGGCGCATCGTCAGAAGTCCGCACGCGCACGCCGTCATCCGCTCGATCGACGTCAGCAAGGCCGCCGCCGTGCCCGGCGTGAAGGCGATCGTCACCGGCAACGACTTCCCCGACATCCCCGCCGGCAGCCCCGCCGGCGACATGACCAGGAACGCGATGGCGCGCGAGAAAGCGCTCTATGACGGCCATCCGGTCGCCGCCGTGGCCGCGACCAGCGAGGCGGTCGCGAAACGCGCCGCGCGGCTCATCGAGGTCGAGTACGACATCCTTCCCCACGTGATCGATCCGGTCGAGGCGATGAAGCCGGACGCGCCGATCCTCCATGACCACCTGCGCACCAAGGGGCTCGAGACCGAGGACGACCGGCCGACCAATGTCGTCGAGCGCATGGTGACCGCTATCGGCGATGTCGAGGCCGGATTCGACGCCGCCGACGTAATCGTCGAGCGGGAGTTCGATACGCGGCCGATGCATCAGGGCTACATCGAGCCCCAGGCCTGCATCGCGGATCATTCGGATGACGGCCAGGTCTATCTGTGGTGCTGCACCCAGGCGCCGTTCGTCTATCGCGACCGTCTGTCGGCGATCCTCAGGATCGACGCCGCCAAGATCAACGTTCAGCAGTCCGAACTCGGCGGCGGCTTTGGCGGCAAGACCGGCTTCTATGCTGAGCCCATCGCGGTGCTGCTGTCGCAGAAGGCGTCGCGCCCGGTCAAGGTCGTGATGACGCGCAACGAGGTCTTCCGCGGCACCGGCCCGGTCTCGGGCACCAGTTATTCGATCAGGATGGGCGTGACCAGGGACGGGCGCATCACCGCTGCCCAGGGCCGCCTGATCTTCCAGACCGGCGCGTTCACCGGTTCGATGTACTTCAACGCGCCGAACGCGATGTTCACCCGCTACGATCTCGAGAACGTTCACATCGAATCGTTCGAGGTCGTGTCCAACCGGCCCAAGGTCAATTCCTTCCGGGCGCCGTGCGTGCCGCAGATCGTCTTCGGCGTCGAGGGGGTGATCGACGAGCTTGCGCGGAAGATCGGCATGGACCCGATAGACCTCCGCCTCAGGAATGCCGCCACCGAAGGCTACACGACCGTCTATGGCGAGACCTTCGGGCCGATCGGTTTCGTCGAGACACTTGAGGCCGCGAAGAAGTGCGACCACTACAACGCACCGCTGCCCGAGGGGCAGGGGCGCGGGGTCGCTGCCGGCTTCTGGTTCAATCGCGGCGGCGAAACGTCGACCTCCCTCAACATCGCCCCCGACGGCACGGTGACCATCATCACCGGCACGGCGGATGTTGCTGGTTCGCGCATCTCGATCGCGATGATGGCAGCCGAGGAACTCGGCATCGATGTCGACAAGGTGCGGATCACCATGGCCGACACCAACTCCCTCGGCTTCAACCGCGTCACCGCCGGGAGCCGGACCACCTATTCGGTTGGCATGACGGTGGTCGACAACGCCCGCGAATGCATCGGCGAGCTGTGCCGCCGCGCCGCCCAGATTTGGGACGTGCCGGAGGACGCGGTCGTCTATGAGAACGGCCAATGCCGTCCGGCGAGCCAGAATGTCGGCGAGTTCGACCCGCTGAGCATCGCCGACATCACGAAACAGACGACGATGTCGCACGGCGCGATCACGGCGAGCACATCGATGAATGTCACCGGTGCCGGCCCCGGCTTCGGGCTCCACATCGTCGACGTCAAGGTCGACAAGGAGACAGGTAGAGCGGACGTCACCCGCTATACGGTGGTCGAGGACGCGGGCAAGGCGATCCACCCCCTTCAGGTCGAGGGCCAGTACCAGGGCGGCGCCGTGCAAGGCATCGGCTGGGCGCTGAACGAGGAGTATGTCTACGGCGAAGACGGCTGCCTGCAGAACGCGAGTTTTCTCGACTACCGAATGCCGGTCACGTCCGACGTGCCGATGATCGACACGGTCATCGTCGAGGTCCCGAACCCCAGGCATCCATTCGGGCTGCGCGGCGTCGGCGAAGTGCCGGTCGTGCCGACCATGGCCGCCATCGGCAACGCGATCGGCGATACCATCGGGATCCGCCCGCAGTCACTGCCGATGTCGCCGCCGAAGCTGCTCGATCTGATCGAGACGGCCAAAACCGAGCCCGACCCGGCCTACGCGCGGGGCGCGTAGGCGGCGGCCACACGAGGGGCGGCTGTGCGCCGCCCTTCGGTAGCGGCTATTCGGCGGCTGCCCTCTGCGCCGTGCCGAAGAGCGACGCGATGTGGAAGCCGCGTCGCGCCAGGTTGGCGTGGAACTCGTCGACAAAATTGGACGGAACGGCGCCTGTCACGATGTCGTTCGACAGGAGCGCCTCGGCCCACGCCCGAACGGCGGGAAACCCGTCGAGCAGGTTTGTCCGAAGATAGCCGTCGGCGATCGCGAAGCGCTGCAGGAACGGGGCGTAGGCGGCGTCGACCAGGCACAGTTCCGGTCCGTTGAAATACGGTCCGTCATTGCCGCGCTCGATCGTAATCGCGTCCTCGAGACGCTGCAGCGCCGTCCTCGCGCCCGCGAGCCCGTCGTCGGTCTCGGCCACGGTCTTCGTATAGTAGACGCCGGACAGCGCCTTCGAGAACGCCGGCACGAAATCCGTCCATGCGCGGTTGCGGGCGCGCTTGACCGCGTCTTCCGGATGCAGCCTCGGCGGCACGGTCTCGTCGATGAACTCGGCGATGGCGTTGGATTCGAAGAGGATGTCGGAGCCGACCTTGAGCACCGGTACCTTGCCGTGCGGCGAGATCTCGAGGAACCAGTCCGGCTTGTCGCGCAGGTTGATGTAGGTGACCTCGAACTTGACGTCCTTTGCGCGCATTGCAATCACGGCGCGCTGAACCCAGGGTCACGTGAAGGAGCTGATCATGTGGTACTTGACGGTCATGTTCTTTTCTCCGTTGCCGGCTTCGCATTCGCCGGACGGCGCGGCCCTCACAGGGAGCCGGCCGAAGGCAGGTCTTCCTCGAGAATCGAGACGGTGAGCGCGTAGGATTTCTCCCCGTCCTCCTCGTCGCTGTAGAGCGTTCCGATGAACTCTTCACCCACATGGACCTCCACGGGCGCGTCGGCCCGGCCCGACATCATGATCCTGATGCGGTTGTTCGAGAATGTCTGGCGCAGGTACTGCTGGACGCGGCTGATCTCGTTGGGTGTCATGGCATGCTCCGGGACGGGAAAGCAGACGAACGCTGTTTCGCTTCATGTGCGTCGTTACAGGGTCGGGGTCCCGATTGCAACCCGACGGGAGGGCAGCGAGGGCCTTCGGCCGCCTCCCTTCGCCCCCCACCCGGCGGCTCCTGTCGGGCCGGCTGGGAGTCTCTGGCCGATTCGCCGCCGCGGGCGGGCGCGGATCGGCGGGAGGTCGGCGGTGCGGCGGCAGGCGCATTACTCTAGACTGTCGGTATCAAACCACTCCCGCCGGTGAACATGCGAACCCTGACGATGATAGCGCCGGACACCGTTCCGGAAATCCGCGCCGGCGACGACCTCGCCGCCGTTCTCCTGGCCTCGCTCGGCGACGCCGGGGAGCGGCCGGCCGATGGCGACATTGTCGTCGTTGCCCAGAAGATCGTCTCCAAGGCCGAGGGCCGCGCGATTCGCCTCGACCGGGTCGCGGCGCGCCCCGAGGCCGTGCGCCTTGCCGCGGAGACCGGCAAGGAACCGGCGATGGTCGAACTGATCCTGCGCGAATCGACGGAAATCGTCAGGGTGCGCCCCGGGCTGATCGTCGCCCGCCACCGCAACGGCTGCGTCGTCGCCAATGCTGGCATCGACCGCTCCAACGCGGGGACCGCCGATGCCGCCATCCTCCTGCCCGAGAACGCCGACCGGAGCGCCGCGCGCCTGCGCGCGCGCATCGTCGAGCGGACGGGGTGCGATGTTGGGGTCGTGATCAACGACAGCATGGGGCGCGCATGGCGTTCCGGCACGGTCGGCACTGCGATCGGCGCGGCCGGCGTGGACGCGCTGCATGACGCACGTGGCGGCCCCGACCGCGACGGCAGGATTCTCGAATCGAGCGTCATCGCGCTTGCCGACGAAATCGCCGCGGCGGCCTCGCTGATGATGGGACAGGGGCGGGAAGGGTTGCCGTTCGCGCTCGTCAGGGGATGCGGCTGGGCGGCCGGAGCCGGCCGCGCGGCGGATCTCGTGCGCTCCCGCGACCTCGACCTCTTCAGATAGCCCCGGGATGCATGTCGCATTCGCAGGCGGCGTGGGCGGCGCCAGGCTGGCGGTGGGCCTCGCGGCTGAGTTCGCTCCCGATGAGCTCCTGATCGTGGTAAACACGGGTGACGACTTCACCCATCTTGGCCTCCGCATCTGCCCCGATCTCGACACTGTCATGTACACGCTGGCCGGCATAGCCAACCCGGAGACGGGGTGGGGAATTCGTGGCGACACCTGGACGTTCATGGACGAGGTCGCGGCGAAAGAGGGAGAGACATGGTTCCGCATCGGCGACCGCGATCTTGAAACCCACCGCATGCGAACCGCAGCGCTCGCGGCAGGGCGGCCGCTTTCGACCGCGACGGCGGAACTTGCCGCCCGGCTCGGCGTCGGCCACCGGATCGTTCCCGTAAGCGACGACGAGATGTCGACGATCGTCGTCACCGCCACCGGGCGGATGCCGTTCCAGGAGTACTTCGTGCGCCGGCAGTGCCGGCCCGAAGTTGCCGGATTCGAGTTCGCCGGCGCCGCGGACGCGGGCCCGTCCCCGGCGGTCGCCGGCGCGTTCGACGGCGGCTATGTGCAGTCGGTGGTGTTCTGCCCATCGAACCCGTTCGTCAGCATCGACCCGATTCTCGCCGTGCCGGCGATCCGCCGGTTCCTCAAGCAGAGGTCGTTTCCCGTCGTCGCCGTGTCGCCGATCGTCGGCGGACGGGCGCTCAAGGGTCCGGCAGCCAAGATGATGCGCGAGCTGGGGCTGCCGGCAACGGCGTCTGCGGTCGCCGGGCACTATCGCGGCCTCGTCGACGCCATGGTCGTCGACGAGGCCGACCGTGGCGAGGCGGACGGCATCCGCCAGCTCGGACAGGAGGTGCTGGTGACCGGGACCGTGATGCGCTCCGCCGCCGACCGCTGTCGGCTCGCCGCAGAGGTGATCGCCTTCGCCGGGAGGCTGCAACCGTGATCGACGCCAATGTCATCATCCCGATCAAGGGTTTCGACACCGGAAAGTCGCGGCTCGCGGCGGCGCTGACCGACGAGGAGAGGACGACGCTCGTGAGAAACCTCGTGAAGCGCACGATCGGCTGCGCCGTCGCCGTTGTCGGACCCGACGCGACCTATCTGCTGAGCCCGGACGCCGAAGTCGTCGCGGCCGCCGGCAAGAGCGGCATTCGGGGCCTGCTGCAGAACGGCAGCGGCCTCAATGACGGCCTCAACGAGCTGCGGCGGCGGCTGCAACCGGTCAGAACGGTCATCGTCCCCGCCGACATTCCCCACCTCGACGCCAGGGACATCCGTGCCCATGCCCTGGTCCACGGCGTCGGCATATCGCCCGACCGCGAGAAGATGGGCACCAACGTGCTCAGCGTACCGCGGCCCGGTGCCATGCGGTTCCGGTTCGGCTATGACAGCTTCTACGAGCATCACCGCGCGGCGCGGCGCGCAGGTCTCGCGGTGACCGTGATCGATTTGCCGAGGCTGCGCCTCGACCTCGACAGGCCCCGGGACCTGCGGCGCCTCCGGGCGCAACTCGCCGGGATGAAGCGGCAGGCGACATGACCACGATTCGGGCCCCGAGGGGGCTGTAGCCGCCAGCCCGGTGCGGCGCGGTCCGGAGGCCCTGTACGACAGCTTTCCGGACGGCGTCCGGCAAAGGGAGATGTGCGTTGAGTGATGACAAACAGACAGACGGCGGCGGGTGGCAGTTCTGGGTCGACCGCGGCGGCACCTTCACGGATTTCGTGATCCGGGCTCCCGACGGAACGCTCTCGACGGCGAAGCTGCTGTCGGAGAATCCCGGACGGTACGCTGACGCTGCGCTGCAGGGCATCCGCGACACGCTCGATGTGGCCGCGGACCAGCCGCTACCCGCCGATCTCGTCGCCGCGGTCAAGATGGGCACGACCGTGGCAACCAATGCGCTTCTCGAGCGCAAGGGCGAACGAACCGTCCTCGCGGTGACCCGCGGGTTCGCCGACCAGCTCCGCATCGGCTACCAGAACCGGCCCGATATCTTTGCGCGGCGCATCGAGCTTCCCGAGCTCCTTTATGAGAGGATTGTCGAGATCGACGAGCGCTACGGCGCCGACGGCGACGAGCTCCGCGCGGTCGACGCGGAAGGTGCGCGAACAGAGTTGCAGGCCGCTTTCGACGACGGTATCCGCTCGGTCGCCATCGTCTTCATGCACGGCTACCGTTACCACGGCCACGAGAAGGCGGTCGCGGCGATCGCGCGCGATATCGGCTTTTCCCAGATCTCGGTGTCCCATGAGGTCAGTCCGCTCATGAAGTTCGTCGGCCGCGGCGACACCACCGTGGTCGACGCCTATGTCTCGCCCATCCTGAGGCGCTATGTCGACATGGTGGCGGGCGAGATCGGCGGCAACGCACGGCTGATGTTCATGCAGTCGAACGGCGGCCTTGCCGACGCGCATGTCTTTCAGGGCAAGGACTCGATCCTGTCGGGCCCGGCCGGCGGCATCGTCGGCGCCGCGCGGACGGCGCGGATGGCTGGTTTCGACAGGATCGTCAGCTTCGACATGGGCGGCACCTCGACCGATGTCGCGCACTTCGCCGGCGAGTACGAGCGCACGTTCGACACGCTGGTCGCCGGCGTCCGCATGCGGGCGCCGATGATGGACATCCACACCGTCGCCGCCGGCGGCGGCTCGATCGTGCATTTCGACGGCGCGCGCTACCGCGTCGGTCCCGAATCGGCCGGCGCGGATCCGGGGCCGGCCTGTTACCGCCGAGGCGGACCGCTCTGCGTGACCGACGCCAACGTCTTCCTCGGCCGCATCCAGCCCGCCTTCTTCCCCAACGTGTTCGGCCCGAGCGGCGACGAGCCACTCGACGCCCGGATCGTGCGCGAAAAGTTCGAGGCGCTGGCAGCGCACATCACGGATGCGACCGGCGACGACCGCACGCCGGCCGAGGTCGCCGCCGGCTTTCTCGAGATCGCGGTCGACAACATGGCCAACGCGATCAAGCAGATCTCCGTGCAGCGCGGCTACGACGTCACCGAGTACACGCTCAACTGCTTCGGCGGCGCTGGCGGGCAGCATGCCTGCCTCGTCGCCGACGCGCTCGGCATGACCAGCATCCTCATCCATCCCTTCGCCGGAGTGCTGTCGGCCTACGGCATGGGGCTCGCCGATCACCGGCTGATCCGCGAGCGCGCGGTGGAGCAGGCGCTCGACGCCGCGCTCGAGGAAGACCTCGCGGCGATCGCCCGGGAGCTCGCTGCCGCAGGCACGGCAGAGATGGCGGGCCAGGGTGTCGATCCTTCGCGCATCGAAGCCGGCGCACAGGTGCATCTCCGCTACGAGGGTACGGACACGGCGCTGGTCGTCGATCTCGATTCCGGCGACCGCATGAGGGCCGCGTTCGAGGCCGCCCACATGCAGCAGTTCGGTTTCGTGAGCCCGGAGAAGGCCCATATCGTCGAGGCGCTGACCGTCGAGATCGTCGGCGGCGGCGAAGCTGCGGACGAGGAGCTCTCGGCTGTCGACGCGGATGCGGTTCCCGAGCCGCTCGACCATGCCCGCATGTTCTGCGGCGCCGGCCCCCGCGAGGTTCCGGTGTTCGACCGTAAGGCGCTGGTGCCGGGCGCCGCCGCCGATGGCCCCGCCATCATCGTCGACGCCAACGCCACGACCGTGGTCGAGGAGGGATGGCAAGCCGAGATCACCGCCCGCAACCATCTCGTCATGCGCCGCGTCGTGCCGCGTCCGGCGGCGCAGGCGGCGTCGGGCACGGCGAGCGATCCGGTGATGCTCGAGGTATTCAACAACCTGTTCATGTCGCTCGCCGAGCAGATGGGCGTGGTGCTCCGCAACACCTCGTACTCGGTCAACATCAAGGAGCGGCTCGACTTTTCCTGCGCGATCTTCGACGACCGCGGCGATCTCGTCGCCAACGCGCCGCACATCCCGGTGCATCTCGGCTCGATGAGCGAAAGCGTGAAGACGATCATTCGCCAGCGCGGCGACACCGTCCGGCGGGGCGACGTGTTCGCTCTCAACGCGCCCTACAACGGCGGCACCCATCTTCCCGACGTAACGGTGATGACGCCGGTCTTCGACGAGCACGCGGACCGCATACTGTTCTATGTCGCGTCGCGCGGGCACCATGCCGAGATCGGCGGCAAGACACCGGGCTCGATGCCGCCGGACTCGCGGCACATCGACGAGGAAGGGGTCCTGATCGACAATTTCCACCTCGTCGATGGCGGCCGGCTGCGGGAGAAGGAGCTCGAGGCGCTGTTCCTCGGCGCACCGTGGCCGACGCGCAACTTCCACCACAATCTCGGCGACCTCAAGGCGCAGATCGCGGCCAACGAGAAGGGCGTGCGCGAACTCCGCAACATGGTCTCCCATTTCGGGCTCGACATGGTTTTCGCCTATATGGACCATGTCCAGGACAACGCCGAGGCGTGCGTACGCGCCGTCATCGACCGGCTCTCGGACGGAAGCTTCGAATACGAGATGGATTTCGGGGCGCGAATAAGGGTGACGATCACGGTCCATCCGGAAACGCGGTCGGCGACCATTGACTTCACCGGAACCTCGCCGCAGCAGGACAACAACTTCAACATCACCCACGCGGTTGCCGTCGCCGCGGTCCTCTACAGCTTCCGCCTGCTCGTCGATTCGGACATCCCGCTCAACGCCGGATGCCTCAAGCCGCTCGAGATCATCGTGCCCGAGGACTGCATGCTGCGGCCATCCTATCCGGCTGCCGTCGTTGCTGGCAACGTCGAAACCTCGCAGGCCATCACCGACGCCATTCTCGGAGCGCTCGGCCTGATGGGCGCGTCGCAGGGCACGATGAACAACTTCACCTTCGGCAACGCCGGCTGCCAGTACTACGAGACCATCTGCGGCGGCAGCGGAGCGGGCGCGAACTTCGACGGCGCCGATGCCGTGCACACCCACATGACCAATACCCGCCTCACCGATCCCGAAATCCTCGAGTGGCGCTTTCCGGTAATCCTCGAGTCGTTCAAGATCCGCCGCGGCTCGGGCGGAGACGGCGCCCATCGCGGCGGCAACGGCGTCGTCCGCCGCGTCCGTTTCAGGGAGGCAATGACGGCGTCCATCCTTTCGGGGCACCGGCGCATCCCGCCCTACGGCATGAAGGGCGGCGAACCCGGACGCACGGGGCGCAACTATGTCGAGCGCGCCGACGGCTCGGTCACCGAACAGGGCGGCACCGATTCGACCGAGGTCGGCCCCGGCGATGTCTACGTCATCGAAACACCGGGCGGCGGCGGTTACGGCGTGGCGCCGGAGCGGTGAGCGGGCTATGATGCCGCGCTTGTGGCCGGCTCCGGCGGCCTGACCGGACCGGCGCCCGGAGCAACGCCATGGATTTCTTCCGAACGCCAGCGGAGTTGAGGGCGGCGTGCCGCTCGGGCGCCTATGACGGACCGACATCTGGCCATGCGCGGGGCTTCGTGCAGGCCAACATGGTGATTCTGCCGGCCGCCGACGCAGCCGACTTCACCGAGTTCTGCCGGCACAATCCGAAGCCGTGCCCGGTCCTTGAGATCCTCGGGGCCGGCGACCCCGAACCGAAATCCTCGGCTCCGGGCGCCGATGTGCGCTCCGACTTGCCGCGCTACCGACTCTTCAGGAACGGCGAGCCGGCCGGCGAGGCGACCGATGTCTCGGACTTCTGGCGCGATGACCTGGTGACCTTCCTCCTCGGCTGCTCGTTCACCGCCGAGGAGGCGCTGATCGCGGCCGGGCTCGAGCCGCGCCACATTGCCGAGACCGGCATCGTACCGATGTACAGGACGACGTGGGCGGCAGTGACGGCCGGCCGGTTCCGCGGGCCGGTCGTGGTCAGCATGCGCCCCTACACGCCCGCGGACGCGCGCCGCGCTGCCGAGATCACGGAACGCTACCCGATGGCCCATGGCGGGCCGCTGCAGATCGGCAATCCCGACGCGCTCGGCATTGCCAACATCGATGCGCCCGAATATGGTGCTCCGGTCGCCATCCGCGACGGCGAGCTGCCGGTCTTCTGGGCCTGCGGGGTGACCCCCCAGGCCGCGCTTTTGAACGCACGCCCGGAGATCGCGATCACCCACGCGCCCGGGCACATGTTCGTTTCGGACCTGGCGGCGAGCGACGGGCCCTAGAAGCGGACCGGGGGAGGACTGTCATGGACGGAGCATTTGGCGAGATCCGGGATGCCGTGGACATCCTGAAGCGGCGTTTCGGCGACCGGCTGACCACCAATGCGAGCGTCTGCGAGCGCCACGGTACCGACGAGTCCTATCATGCGCCCAAGGCACCGGACGCGGTGGTGTTCCCCGAGACGACTGCGGAGGTGATGGAGATCGTCGATGTCTGCCGGGACCACCGCGCGCCGCTGATCCCCTACGGCGTCGGCACCTCGCTCGAGGGGCATATCGCCGCCCTGCATGGCGGGGTCTGCATCGACCTGGGGCGCATGAACGATGTGCTCCGGGTCAATCCCGAGGATCTCGATGTCACGGTCGAGCCCGGCGTGACGCGCAAGCAGCTCAACGCCTATCTCCGCGACACCGGCCTCTTCTTTCCCATCGACCCCGGCGCCGACGCCACCATCGGCGGCATGACGGCGACCCGGGCGTCGGGAACCAACGCGGTACGCTACGGCACCATGCGCGAGAACGTGCTCTCGCTGTCCGTCGTGCTCGCCAACGGGTGCCTGATCCGGACCGGCACCCGCGCCCGCAAGTCGTCCGCGGGATACGACCTGACCCGCCTCTTCGTAGGTTCGGAGGGCACGCTCGGCATCATCGTCAAGGTCACGCTCAGGCTCTACGGCATACCGGCTGCGGTCTCGGCGGCAGTCTGCACCTATCCCACGGTCGACGACGCGGTGCGGACCGTGATCGAGACCATCCAGTCGGGCATCCCGATCGCGCGGATCGAACTCGTCGACGACATCCAGATGCGCGCGCTCAACAACTTCTCGGGACTCGGCTACCGCGAGCGCTCGACGCTTTTCTTCGAGTTCCACGGCTCGGAGTCCGGCGTCGCCGAGCAGGTCGAGGATGTGCGCGCGATCAGCGACGGCCATGGCGGAGATGACTTCATGTGGGCATCATCGACCGAGGATCGCAACAAGCTGTGGCAGGCGCGCCACGACGCACACTATGCCAACATGCAGCTGCGGCCGGGCGCCAAGGCGTGGCCGACCGATGTCTGCGTACCGATCTCGCGGCTCGCGGAGTGCATCGCGGAGACTCGCGCCGACATCGCCGAATCCGGCCTTCTCGCGCCCATCGTCGGGCATGTCGGCGACGGGAATTTCCACATCGACATGGTTCTCGACCCCGAGGACGCGGAAGAGGTGGCGCGGGCGCGGGCGCTCAATGCGCGGCTGGTGTCCCGCGCGCTTGCAATGGAGGGCACCTGCACCGGCGAGCACGGCATCGGTTACGGCAAGATGGAGGATCTCGCCGCCGAGCACGGCGACGCCCTCGACGTTATGCGCGGGCTGAAGCAGACGCTCGATCCCTTCAACCTGATGAACCCCGGAAAGATCGTGACGGTCTGACTGGACGGCGCGCTTCCGCGCGCACCCCTTCTTCACGGAAAAGGCTCGGCCATGCGCTGGATGAAGCGGCGGGAGGCATTCCGCGCAGTCCTCGAGGGTGACGACTGCATCTTCCCGGCCTCGGTGTGGGATCCGCTGTCGGCATGCATGGCGGAGGATCTCGGATTCGAGGCCGGCATGTTCGCGGGATCGGTGGCCTCGCTGGCCGTGCTCGGCGCCCCCGACCTGGTAGTACTCACGCTTTCGGAGTTTGCGGAACAGGCCTGCCGCATAGGCCGCGCCGCCGAACTGCCGCTGGTCGTCGACGCCGATCACGGCTACGGGAACGCGCTCAATGTCGGACGGACGGTCGAGGAGCTGGAGATCGCCGGCGTCGCGGCGCTGACCATCGAGGACACCGAATTGCCGCAGCCCTATGGCACGGTGGGCGCGACGCGCCTTCTGTCTGTCGAGGAGCTCGCCGGCAAGATCGGGGCAGCGCTTGCAGCCCGCCGCGAGCCTGCACTGGCGATCATCGGACGCACGGCGGCTGCCTCGGTGACCGGCATCGAGGACGCGATCCTGCGCGCCAAGGCGTGTCGGGCCGTCGGCGCGGATGCGCTTTTCTTCACCGGAATCGCCTCCAAGGAAGAGGTCGCGATGATCGATGCAGCTCTCGACGGGCCGTTCGTCCTCGGCGGAGGCGGTATCGCGGACGCCGGCCGCAACTTTCTCGGGACACACGGCGTCCGGGTCTGCCTTCAGGGGCATCTTCCCATCAGGGCTGCCGTACAGGCGGCCTGGGACGCGCTGCGCGCGCTACGCGACGGTACGCCGCCCGAAGACCTTGGCGGCATCGCATCCGAGGAGTTGATGAAGCGGCTGATGCGCGACGCCGATCACAGGGAGCGGATGCGCGCGTTCCTGATGCCGAAGTCCTGAGCCGACTGCCGATCCGCCACGCGGCGCAGACAGCGGCACCGGCGGGCCGAGGCTGACGGCAGACCAGCCCCTTTCAACATCCCACACTTATACAGGTATCTCATTCCCGCCTTCTCTCGCCGAGTGCGTCGCGCACCTGGATCGCCCGGTGCAGCCGCTCGAGACCCCGCCAGACCTTATTCGTTCCCGGGAGCGATTGCCGCGCGGCAAGAGGCGATCCGACAAGGCGTCCGAGATCGATGACCACCGCCCTGATGTCGGGCGCCTTCCCGTTCGCCATCCTCACGACGTTGCGATGACCCTGCGCTTCCGGCAGCGTGTGGAGCAGGCCGATGTCCTCCTCCGCAAACACCTCGCTCGCCGAGGTCGAGGGATGCTCCCGCGCGAGGACGGTCAGGACGTGGATGGCGAGGCACTTCTTCAGATCGTCGGCCCGCCGGCGGTCCTTGATCCGGGTCTTCAGCGTGCGGAACCAGGTCTCGATGCGCGTCCGGTACCAGCCGGTCGCCGCATGCACGGCCTCCGCTTGCGCCGGGCGCTCGGTGGTCAGCAGCGCCTCGTCGCCGTCTCGCTGGCCGCGAACATGGACACAGGCGTCGCCCTCGCGGTGCGGCGGCGCCACCTGTGCGGATCTCGAGACGGACAACGCGCTCCTTGCGGGCGCGCGGGCCGCCGGGATCGTCAGCTCCGTCACGGGCCGCGACATGCTCCCGCAGGCACGCCTCGTTGCCGTCCGCACGCGCTGTCTCGCGCGCACCAGCAGCGCGGCCCTGGCGTCCGCAGCTCCCGGAAGTCGCCCTCGCAGACCACCCGCGTGTCCGGGCAGGCCGCCGCGAGCTCCCGTGCCCGCCCGGCGACCCGGCTGTCCTCCCCGGGCTCCTGCCGGAAGGCCGCGTCCATCAGGCCCGGGGGCCGGCCCTCCGGCGTCACCGCCAGACCAGCGAGACCGACACTCCCCTTGCCGCCCCCGTCCGGACCCTTCGTCGACCCCGGGCCGCTGCAGTCGAGTGCTGTCGTGTCCTGTATCGCAAGAGGCTCTGTCCGACAACGCTCGACGGTCGCCTCGACATGCGCCTCCGGAACGTGCTCCATGGAGATCCTCGGGTTCGACAGCAGGCGGCCTTCTGCTCCGCCTTCTCGGGAAAGATGACCGGCAGGTCCTCCCCCATGTTCTCCATCCAGGCCCATGTCAACGATGCGCCGCCGCCCGTCGGCGTGCGCCCGTACTCCCGGTCCGCGTCAGTGCCGTCACAGGCGCCCTCCAGGGCGCCGAGTGGATGTCGCTGTCCCGTGGAGCGCCAGCCGCTCTCCAGCGCCAAGCCCCCTCGCCGCGGCGCCCCCGCCCGGCCACGGTCCAGCCGGCGCCGTGGCAGCGGTAACCGCTCCGCGCCGACATGAGTACAGGCCGCCACCGGACGCACCGCGGGCCTCCCGATCGTCGGCGACGCGCTCCGCCGCCATGCGCAGGACCCCAGCCCGCAGACCCGGACGCCGGGAAAAAACCGATGATGGCAGATCACGCGCCTGATGTTGGCGGCGCGGGCGTCGGCAGACCATCCACTTGTCCCGCGCCCGCCAGGTCGCGAAGCCGATCCCGCGTGCCGTGGTGCTGCGAGCAGACCCGGTAGCGTATCTGGCCGCCGGGGCGTCCATCCCGGCGGGTGGTGCATCGCCATCATCGCCTCCCGGAGCCGGCGATCGTCGGTGCCGCCCACCGGCGAGACCGGGCCGAGATCCTGCAGCAGGCAGGCGAGCGTCATCGGACGGGACGGCAGGCACGACGGTCGGGGACGCTCCGCGGCAGCTCGAGACCCACGCGCTCGACGAGCGCCGGCAGCACCTGCCGCCGACAGGCACGGACGACCAGGCGCGTTGCGCCAGCCGGTGCGCTCGCAAAGCTCGCGAGCCAGACCGTGACGGGTGGCGGAGCGCGCCGACGAACCAGTCAAGTGTCCGTGAATCGAAATGGCGGAGACCGACCTGCATGCCCGCAGCATGCACAAAACGAATCACCTATACAAATCTGACGCTTTGAAAGAGCCGGGGCCGCCTATTCGGCGGCGAGGGCGGGGGCCGTGAGTCCGAAGGCGCCGCTCGTTCCGATTCCTGAAGCGTCCATCGCCTGTTCAATACGGCGGATTTCGGCTTCGTCGAGCTTGACCAGCGGCGCACGGACGACGGCAGGGCCGGTCATCCGCCCGAGCAGGACCAGGGCTTCCTTCATCCGGTTGTGCATGTCGCCGAACGGATCGCAGTAGAAGACCTGCGTGGTGTGATAGATGCGCGCCGCGATTTCGCGCGCGGTGCCGAGGTCGTCGTTGCGGACAGCCCGCAACAGCGCCACATGCAGGTCGGCAATAACCGAGCCCGCGCCCGAAAGGAGGCCGTCAGCCCCCATGACCAGCGACGACATCAGCCAAGCGGAGTTCGTCGACAGCACATTGACCCGCCGCGACAGCCCATGCAGCGTCTGGATGTGGCGGTCGTGGACTTGGGCCGGCGACCAGTCCTTGATCGCCCTGATGTTCGGAACCTCCTCGCATATCTGCACCAGCGTACCGAGCGGGTAGGCGAGTTCGTTCGCATACTGGAACACGATTATCGGAAGTGACGAGGCGTCGGCGATCGTCTTCATGTGGATGACGCCCATTTCGGGACGGTGGCGGATGCCGCCCATGCCGAGCGAATTGGGCGGAAAACACAGCAGCGCCGAGGCGCCTTCGGCCTCGGCCATCCGCGCAATGCGCGCGGCCTCGAGGCTACCGTCGGCATAGACGCCGCAGATCAGCGGCAGGCGGTCGCCGACCTCCTCGGCCGATTCGGCCATAACGCGCGTCTGCTCTTCGAACGAACAGGCGTGCACCTCTGAGGCATGGCCGTTGACGGTGATCGCGTCGACGCCGTCGGTGGCTGCGACGAAGGCGAGATGCCGGCGGGTTTCGGCCCAGTCGAACGCGAAGTCCGCATCGAATGCGGCGAGGGTTGCTGGAATGACACCCTGGGGCACATAGTCCCTGAAACCGGCCATGATGCCTGCTCCCTGCTTGCTGGTGGCGGAAACCCTATCGGAAAGCGCGTTTCATGGCAACAAAACGCGACACAAAACGCAGGCCCTGCCGACATGACGCGCGCTTCGGGAACGAGGCCTCGAAGAAACCCGTCGGAGTGCCGCCGCTGCGGCGATTCCGGCGGCCCCTGGCCGGACCGCGTCATGCGTTCGGGCTGCGGAGGCTCACGCGTCTTTCCCGATGCCAGACATAGAGGCCGCTTCCGATCACGATTATCGCGCCGGTTACGGTGAATTCGTCCGGAAACTCGCCGAACACGGTGATGCTGATGACGGTTACCCATATGAGCTGGGTATAGAGGAACGGCGAGAGGGTCGAGACGGGGGCGACCTCGAACGCGCGGATCAGCAGGTAGTGGCCAAGACCGAACAGGCAACCGGTGGCGACCATCACTACCCAGGCAAGGGCGTCCGGAGACGACCAGAAGAAGGGAGCGATGCAGGTCATGACGAGGACGCCGACCGCCGAAGTCCAGAACAGGCTGGTCCGCGTGTCCTCGCTCCGTCCGGCGATGCGCGTCATGATCTGGTAGAGCGCATAGCAGGCGGCGGTCACCAGCGGTAGAACTGCCGCCCAATGCACGATGCCGAATCCCGGCCGGATGATCACGAGAACACCGCAGAATCCGATCAGGATCGCGATCCAGCGGCGGATGCCCACCCGTTCCCCGAGGAGCGGGATCGCCAGCGCGGTGACGAGCAGTGGGGCCACGAAATTGATGGCCCCCGCTTCGGGAAGGGAAAGGTACTTCAGCGCGGTAAAGAAGGTCGCGGTCCCCAGAAGCAGCGTCACCGACCGGGCCAGATGCAGAAAAGGGCGCTTCGTGGCAATCTGGCGCAGCACACCGCCGCGGGAAAAGACCAGCAGGAAGATCAGGGCGTGGAAGGTGTAGCGCGCCCAGACGATCTGCACGATCTCGTAGTCGCGGGCAAGGATCTTGACGCATGCTTCGCCGAGGCCGAACAGTCCCGCGCCGGCACATATCAGCAGGATCCCGAGCGGCGGATTCTCCGCGCGTCGGGCCGTCATCTGCATGGAAGGCAGACCTTGGACGGTTTTTGCGCAGAGGCAATGCTGTGGGCGGCAGGCGCCGGAGCGCCGTTCAGGATGGCGGCGCCCTGAGCGGATTCCGGATCCGTTGCCGGCATGCCGCCGGAACACTGGCGACCT
The DNA here is from genome assembly GCA_964291215.2 of Alphaproteobacteria bacterium. Lineage (GTDB taxonomy): Bacteria > Pseudomonadota > Alphaproteobacteria > MPNO01 > UBA830 > JAJEBT01. The sequence continues at coordinate 1,564,699 of OZ219790.1, forward strand.
GCCAGATATTCCAGGAGGTGTCGGGGCAGTTCGGACAGTGTCGTGTCTCGGAGCGGCGTCATCAAGATTTTCGGCTTTGGATCAGGGCGTCCGGCGGTCATGTCTTTGCCGACGGCCCTAGCACAAACGGGCGGGCGGGGATCGATGGCTGCCGCAGATCGACCGGAGCGGGTCGACGGGAAACGCTGGCCATGACCGTCCGAAGGCGCTGTTCGCTATGCTGAATGCCGCTCCGACAGAAAGGACCATATCCGCATGCGCCTGCGATCGCAAGAAACGGCAATTTCCGTACCAGGCGGAAGAGTAATCCTCTCCCGTCGAAGTGGTCCACCCTCAAGTTCAGACGTCCTGACCTCGGCTTTGATTTCTTCCAATCAGGGTGATGCTTCTGGGCCGAGTTTGCGTGCGTTGTCTGGCAGTTCGTAGATCATGCGGAGGCCGGTTCCGGAGCTTCTTCACCGCCCGCTGCACGGTTGCGCGGCTCACGCCGCCTGCAGATCTCTTTGAGGAACAGGGTGCCTGGCGATCCGCAGCAGCATCGCCAGCCGGTCGCCCTCATCGTGGCAGGGCTCCATGTTCGAGAAGTAGACGGTCTGTCCGTCGACATCGGCAAGGGAGAAGCACGAGGTTCCGATGGCTTCAGGAGGGTGAAGCGCGAGCGTGTTCATGGCCGGGATTATCCAATTACAGGCATCATGGTATATTCGGACCATCATGCGGCTATGTTGCCAAGCAAGAACCGGGAAAATCGTTCATTGTGTTGAAAAAAGGGGGCCCGGACTGATCAAGTCAACTCACGAGGTCAGGACGTCTGAAGTTATGGAAAGAGGAGGACCGACGATAGCAAGGAAACGTTACAAGGCTGAGGAGATCGTGGGGCTGCTGCGGCAGGCAGAGGTCCTGCACGGGCAGGACATGTGTAAGCGTTCGTTCGTGCGGTGATGACGATCTGCGCTGAGGTTTATTTTGGTGATTCGGAGAAGGGGGGTAATCGGAATTCGGCTGTACTATCAGGTCGTGCATGGTCATGAGCACCGAGGATTTCGTGTCATCATCGGGTGCGGACGCCGCTGGCGATGTGCCGCAGTCGTCGTGTCGTGATTCGGCCACTTGGAAGTCCCGGTACGATCGCGAGCGTATTCGAGCCGAGGCTGCGGAGGGTCGCTGTGAGGAGCTGCGCTTGCAGGAGGTGGAGGGGCGCAGCCGCACGAATTCCCTGAAGGCGATTTTCGAGAGCAATCGTGAGAAGCTGGTAGCTGCCCGTGCGGAGGTCAGGGAAGTTCGGCGGACGGCGAAGCAGTCTCTTGCGCTGGAGCAGGAGGTTGCGCGTCTGGGCCAGCTTCTTGCCGAGGCCGGCGTTGATGCGCGGAAGCGGTCGACGGTGGTGTCGCTGCGCATGGAGAAAGCCTGCCTGAGGGCCGAGACGAAGGCGCTGAAGAAGCGGGTTAGGGCGCTCGAGGCGGAGAACGACAAGCCTCGTTCGAGCAGGTCGTCGAAGAAGGGGTAGCGGGCGTCATCGAAGCGCGGCCGCGGCCAGCACAGGATGGCGCTCAGCTCCTCCTCCGCAGCGCCGGGACAAAACCGCGACCAATGCGGAAAACACGGCATGGCGCCAGTGCTCGCCCAACCTCACCGCGCATCCCGCCCAGCCGTGCACGAAACTGCTCCGGGTGACGCTGGAACTCCCTGACACAAACCCGTCAAACGGACTGAAACAACACCCCACCGTACCAACGAACGCTTACGCACCCGGCGAAACCGCATTGAGCTGAGCTTCGTCCGACAGTTTTGAACTCGCCGGCCGTGGCGCCGGCACGACCGGTCGGCACTCGACAGACCCCGAACGCTGCGCCCGGCGGCATTTGTTGCCGCTCGCATAGCCCGACCTCGGGCCAAGCGGCCAGCGACAGCAGAGGACACGCGCACCTCGGGCGCCGGGACAATAGCGAATGCCAATGCGGCCTTGCCCGGCGACGATGGCCGGCCAGATCTGGCCGGCGGTTGCCGGACAGGAGTTCCGCTGAGTCCCGCCGTCGACATGGGCTGAAAGGGATCCACCGTTTTCGGACCATTGCGGATATCCCGGGAACATTCCGGACGCTCCCCGACCGTAGGCCATTGCAACGAACGCCGCATTTCGTAGACACCGGGCATTGCATGCGGGCCGCCGCCCGCATCATCCGCCCTGTCCTCGCCACCGAACACGCACAACCTGCCTCCGCTTCCCGACGCCTTCCGAAATCCGATCCGCAACCGCACACACCCTGAAGGGCCGCGCCATCTGTCCTCGTGGGCCTTGCTGCAATACAATTCGGACGGGCCGGACGCGCAGAGCCGCTTGGGGAGAAGGACGATGACTGACCGTTTCGAGGACCACTGCTGGAAGGACATCGTTTCCGCGGAGATCCTGAAGGTCTACAAACCGTACCGGCGCGAGACCCGGTTCGGCGAACATCCGGCGCTGCTGGCGATCGACCTCTACAATCTCGTCTATCGAGGCGGAGCCAGAGAGCCCCACGATCTCGTCGATGACTGGCCAAGCACATGCGGACGCCATGCGTGGGACGCGGTCGAACCGACAAAACTCCTGTTTTCCGCCGCCCGACAGGCAGGCCTGCCCGTCATCTACACGACCGCGCCAACGATGTCGGCCGTGGTCGCCACCAACCGCAGGGTCGGGCACAGCAGCAGTGACGACGACTACGGGATATTTGACGAGTTCGCGCCGGACGACACCGACATCCTGATCGTCAAGGAACGGGCAAGCGCGTTCTACGGCACGCCGCTCCTTGCCGAACTGACCCGGCGCGGCGTCTCAAGCCTGATCGTCTGCGGCGAAACCACATCGGGCTGTGTCCGCGCCTCGGTGGTGGACGCCTATTCGGCTGGCTTTCATGTGACGATCGCCGAGGAATGCGTCTTCGACCGGTCATTGCTTTCCCACAAGGTCAACCTGTTCGATCTCCATCACAAATACGCCGATGTGATGCACACGTCCGAGATTCTCGAACACCTGCGGGAGTCGAGCCCCGCGGGGTGAACGGACCGGTCCGCAGCGCCAAGGCGAGCAGGCGGAATCGCGTCTGGAATCCATCACTCCGTGTCGCCTGACGGAGGCAGCCCCGTAGCGCGATACCACCATTCGTAGCTCGAGCGGCTCTTCCGGCACACGCAGACTGCAGGCTTTGCCTCTGGCGCCCTCCCATGATCCGGGACTGGCGCCAACCTGTTTCTTCAGTCGTCGTGGACCAAATTTCCGCCGCCGGAAAACCGCCATGACCGATCGTCAGCAGCAAGGTTCTTCGAACCGCTGCACGCCACCGTCGCCGCCAAAGGCCGCCGCAACCACCCTGCCCCACAGCTGCTGTCTGCCCGAACGGCCGTCGCGCATCCGTTCGATGCGATGATGCGATGCGCCCGCTTGCTGGGCCCCGGGCCGTCTGGCAGGATGCGCTCATGCTGAAAGAGGGAGCGTCGATGTTCCTGGATCACGTCAGACCCGGCGGCTGGCGCGCCCGGATAGGGGTTATCGTTCCGCCAAGCAACACCGTCAACGAGACCGAGTTCAATAGGCTCAGGCCGGAAGGGGTGACCTTCCATTTCACCCGATCGCCGCTTCACGCCGATCCGGCCGCGGACGGATTTGCGGCGATGATGCGCGATCTCGATCGAGCAGGTGGCGATCTCGCGAATTGCGGCGTCGATCTGGTGGCCTATGGCTGCACCGCGGGATCGATGGCCTGCCCGGCCGACCTGCTCCTCGGAAGACTGCGCAGGGCCTCGGGTAGCGATGCCGTATCGACCGCAGGCGCGATCCTCGATGCGTTCGGCGCTCTGGGCATCGGGCGGATCGCGATGGCAACGCCCTACACCAAAGAGACCAACGCACATGAAGCCGGATTCCTCAAGGGCCACGGTATCGAGGTTGCCGCCACATCGGGGCTCGGGCTCGACGCCACGATGGAGAAGATCCGGCAGATCTCGCGCATCGCGCCGCGGGCAGTCTTCGACCATGCCCGCGCGGTTGATCGGCCCGAGGCCGAGGCGCTCTTGATCTGCTGCACTGATTTCAACACGATCGACGTGATCGCGCCGCTTGAGGAGGAGCTGAGCAAGCCAGTGATCACCAGCAACACGGCGACGCTCTGGGCGTCGTTGCGGGCACTCGGGCTCGACGATCGGATCACTTCCTGCGGACGCCTGCTCCGCGACTTCTGAAGCCGATCTCCCGGCGCGCCCTCCCCGGAAATGCGAACCCGCCGGCCTGCGGCGACGCGGGCCGGCCGCCCGGAACCAGCGGGCCACCTCCCCCGCCGCGCCACCAGCATCCGACAGTGGAAGCGGCGATTGACGACCCCGTCAGCGGCACAGACCGAATCGGATCCCGCGATGCGGCCCGCAACATGTTGTCGGTTGGATAAAACGGCGGAATTTCGGCGATTCGCCGCGCTTTTCAGGGTCGTGTTTCTTTGCTGTTGTCAGGTCCTGTTGTCGCGGTTTCAGTGTTTGTCTGTTTGTCTCTGTGAATGCCGCCCGTTTTCTTCCCTGTTGTCGTTTCGGTCCGGTTCCGGTTTTTCTGCCGGCATGTGATCCGGGCTCCTGAGGGTTGTCGGGAGGGTTCTGGTGTTTCGCGGGATCGTCTGCTTCCCTGTCGCCCGGGTCCTGTTGTCCGGGCCCGGCGCGCCCTCGCGACGCCAGCACCAACAGATCAGCCTCGCCGCAAGGAGCCCTCCCAACGTCAGGACCATCGTCCTCGCGCAGGACCACGACGAGGCCGGAGAACGTCAGAAGAAGAAGGCCGGGTATTGTAACTTGATGTCTGGAAATTTGTCTGAGGTTTGCGCTTTGAGGCGTTTCACTGGGGGGGCTAGTAGTCTGGCATTATTGGATTGAGGAATATAGTGACTTCAGTTCCGTCCAGGCATCCTTCGTCGTGAAACGCCAGTCGACAGTGACATCGGCCGCATTGCGGCGCTCGACCCACGCCACGGTCTCCCGCAGCATGGTGTCGCGGTCGGGAATGCGTCGCCGAAGGCATTGCCGCGACAGCGCACCGATCTCGATCTCGGCCATGTTGAGCCAGCTTCCGTGCTTCGGCGTGTAGCGAAACTCGAACCGCTTTCGCACCCGCCTCCTCGGGCTCGAAGGCTTCATACAGCGACTGTGCGTGTTCAGGTTGTCCAGCACGATCTTTCTGTCGGGGAAATGGTCGTCGGCAAGCTCCCGGATGAAGTGCGCCCGGTCCCGCGGCGGTCGGTGACTTTCACCGTGCGCCAGTTCTCGTTGGGCGCAAAGGCCATGAAGAGGTTGGCCGTACCGTTGCGCTCATATTCATAGTCGACCACCTCCGGCTGACCGGAGGACGGGGGGGGGGGGGGGGTCCTTCGTCTGCTGCCGGCTGGTCTCAGCACCTCGTCCCTGGCAAAGTCCCGCTGATAAGTGTCGAGCACATCCGCCGCTACGAACTGTGCGCTCCGGTGCGGTGGAATGCACCGGTTCAGCCACGGCTTGATCTCTTTTTTTTTGAGCGTCTTCCTGACCGTCTCTTCCGAAATGCGCTCGACGATCTCCACCAGACGGCCGGCGAGCAGCGTCCACAGCCCTCGGGCGGGGACGAGACCAGATTCGCCTCCATCGCCCCCGTTTCGGCCGACGGTTCACCTGCTCCTTGCGGCTGAGGGCTGCGTCCAGCCCCTCCAGGACGCAGCGCTTGCGCAAACGCTCGACCGTCGCCGTGCCCAGCGCAATGTCGGCATCGACAAGCGCCCCCTCAGCATCAGGATTTGTGCCCGGCGCCAGGCAGCCCCGGTGCCGTCGACAATCGCCTTCAGATCCCGGCGCTCCTGCGCTGAAAGGGTCACCCGGTAGAGCTTCCTGCCCCGAGAGTTGGCCATATACGTTGCTCCTGTCATTGCGCCGCTCCCGTTGTCCGGACCTGCACATGGGGCTGCGGCTGCCTGCCTGTTCGGCATCTTGCCCGTGTGGATATTGGCACTGTCCAGATTCCAACACAGGAATACTACCCACCAAAAACCATCAATACAATGCCGGTGGACTACTAGCCTCCAGTGAAACGCGGCGCCATCGTACTATCCCATGGAGCTGTAAACATTCATGGAGGAAGCGAATGGAGCTGCGACACACTACGACGATTGAGGCCGTTTTGGAACATCTGATCGCAAACGGAGCAACGGATCTGGGGCGGGTCTTTGGCCAGCTCTTCGAGCTTGCGATGCAAATCGAGCGCGAGCAGCACTTGAAAGCGGGCCACCGGACGCCGGAGCGACAGGGCCAACGGCTACAAGCGGATCGACACCCCCACTGTTACCATTCAGGTGCCAAACGGTCACGGAGACGACCCGTCCCCAGTCGCTTGAACGCGGCCAGCGATCTTCTCGCGCCGTAGCCGAGATGTACATCAAGGGTGTTTCCACACGGCAGGATGTAATGCGCGAGTTCGGGAGCCTGTCCTCTTCTCAGGTCAGCCGGGCCACCAGGTTGCTCGATGAAGAACTCGCCGCGCAATCGGCCCCTGATGAAATACCTGGATACGCGCTACGAAAAAGCCCGCCATGACAGCGTTGTGCGCGATGTCGCAGTGCTCTCGGCCATCGGAATAGGGGCTGCAGGCACGTTCTGGGGCTCTCTGTGGCGCTCTCCGAGGCCGAGGTCCATTGGAGAGCTTTCCCGGAAAGCTTGCTAGCCCTGCATGGTACGACCTTCATCGTCTCGGATGCCGGGCTGAAAGCGGCACGACGCGCGGTGCTGGGCGCGACGACATGGCAGCGCTGCCAGTTCCACTTGGCACAAAACGCCGTGCACCCAACAACGACATCAGGAAACGTATTGGAAAACAGCTCAGAGCCACGCCTCCTCACTCCAAACCGCCGAGGCTGAACTGGCCGCCCTCGTGGCCAGCGACAAGCATCCAGGCTTCCTGGCTGGAAAACAATGCGGGGCTCGCTGTCTTCACCTTGCCCAATGCTCACCGCAAGCGCATGCGAACCTCGAACGGCATCAAGCGACCGATCCAGCAAGAGCTCAAGCGGCGCACCTCCAAAGTCAGGGTCTTTCCGAACCTCGCCTCGTTGGAGCGCCTCTCAACCGCAGTCCTCATCGACGAAAAATGGGAAACCGAAACCAAGATCAAATGGGAACAGCTCGACAGGTTGCGTAATCGAAACATGCGCTTCTCCCATTGCGGTAGTGTCTCACTTTGACTTTCTTGGCGTATCATACCAAGATTTTCTTAGCGTATCATACCAACGGTGCCGGTTCAGAACCCATGCGCTTATTTTCGGGTTCCGATGGAGGCGATGCGTGGGGGCCGCGAGACGAGATTGTTCCAAGCCTGGCAGCAGTGATCGAGTATGTCGTCGTAGTTCTGGAAGACGCGGTTCGAGAGCCAGTTGTCGCGCATGAACTGCCAGACATTCTCGACAGGATTGAGCTCGGGGGACCGGGGCGGGAGCGGCATGAGGGTTATGTTGTCGGGCACTTGGAGGGTCGAGGAGGTGTGCCATCCGGCCCGGTCGAGCATGACGAGGGCATGGGCTCCGGGTTCGACGGTGAGGGCGATCTCGGCGAGGTAGGCGTTGAGTGCCTCCGTGTTGGCGTGAGGCATGACGAGGCCGGCGGCCTTGCCCTTATGCGGGCATATGGCGCCGAAGATGTAGGCCGATGTCGTTCTCTGGTCCTTGGGCGCTGACGGTCGGGTGCCGCGTTTCGCCCATCGCCGGGTGATCTTGTTCTTCTGCCCGACGCGCGCTTCGTCCTGCCACCAGACTTCGACCTCGACGCCGTCACCGAGTGCAGCGCGGATTTCCCTCAGGCGGTCGGGGAAGTTTTTTTGAACGCCGCCAGCGCAGCTTCGTCCTGGGCATAGTGGCGCGGGCGCGCAGAGAGCTTGGCGTAGCCCATGCGACGCAACTCCTGTCCGACCGTCGTCACCCCCAGCGACACGCCGAACTGCTTGCTGAGCCATGCCGCCAAGTCGCAGCGCCGCCACCGCACCACGCCGTGGATCGCCGGGTCCGGACCACTCTCCACTACCGCCGCCAGTGCCGCGCGCTGTTCCTCGCTCAGTTTGTAAGCCGGACCCGGAGCCTTGCGGTTCACCAGGCCCGCCGGACCCTCCGCGTTGAAGCGCAGCACCCAGTCCCGAATGATCTGCAGCCCCACCCCCGCTAACCCGAAGTTCCAGCGCCGATCAGGCGTATCATTATGAATATATTGGTGTTTGAGAGAACGGGAAGTCCATTTCTGGGCTTCCCGTTCGCTTTCGCTACGGCCCTCCGGTTTGCTCGCCGCTCTGGCTGACCGAACCGGCTGGGCACTGCGTCCCAGCCAGCCCACAACGGCTTTTACGTCCCGGCTCGCTGGTCCAGGGTTGCCCCTGAACCAATGCTACGGTGCCAAACTGAGAATTGCGCCGGCGGGACTTACACCCGCAAGTACAGCAGCTGAACTCGCTGCAAATCCGATCGATCCATTCGTCCGCCCACCCCTCCGGCTGCGGCCGGCGCAGTCCGGAAAGTCGCGCCGACAATGCGCCTGGCAACAGCACAGGATGAAAGGGCCACAGGCGCGCCAGCTTCTTGCAGGCGCCGTAGCGGTCGCAGACCGGATACATGGGGCCGACGACATCCGCGAATAGCTTCGCCGCGACCTCGGCGCTGCGCGAGGGAGAGAACCGCGTCACGGCCGACCGATGTCCGGAGCCAGGCGCGACTTCCGGACCTCCCTCAGGGCCCGGATGCATCGGCATGGCGCAGACCCCGGTGCGCGAGGACCGCGTCCCGAAGCGGCAGGGGCAGCATCCGGCTCGTGGAGCCGGCCAGCGTTCCCGGCGAAAGCCCTTGGACGCGGCGCAAGGGCCGCATGCACGCGCTCGTGCAGCACATGCGTCCACACCCGAATGCGGTGCCGGGAAACAGCCGCCACCTCGCTCGGCGAACCGGGGCAGTCACAGCCCCGGCGGACAATCCGCCGCTTTTGATCTCGATGATCCTGGTGCGAACCGTTGGCAACGCAGCACGAGCAGGCGTCCTCCGCCACCTCCAGCCGCTCCTCCACCTCCTCGAGCGCCGGCCCGCGGCGTACGGCCATGGCCAGAAGCGCCGCGCTTCGATGACGCCCGCTGCCTCTTCTCGCTCTTGCGCCCGTACGACCTGTTCGAACGAAGCTTGTCGTTCTCCGCCTCGAGCGCCCCGACCCTTCAGAACCTTCATCGCGGTCTTCAGGCCGGCATTCTCCATGCGCAGCGATACCACCGTCGACCGCTTCCGCGCATCAACGCCGGCCTCGGCAAGAAGCCCGCCCGGACGCGCAACCTTCTGCTTCAGCGCAAGAGACTTCTTCGCCGTCCGCCGAACTTCCTTGACCTCTGCACGGGCAGCTGCCAGCTTCTCGCGATTGCTCTCGAAAATCGCCTTCAGGGAATTCGCGCGGCTGCGCCCCTCCACCTCCTGCAAGCGCAGCTCCTCACGGCGCCCCTCCGCAGCCGCCGTGCGGGCTTCCGCAGCCTCGGCTCGAATACGCTCGCGATCGTACAGGGATTTCCAGGTGACCGCATCACAACACGACGACTGCGGCACGTCGCCAGCGGCATCCGATGATGACACGAAATCCTCGATGCACATGACCGTGCACGACCTGACAGCACCGCCAAAAAAAATTACCGGCCCCCTTCTCCGAATCACCAAAATAAACCTCAGCGCAGATCGTCATCACCGCATGAACGAACGCTTACTGTTGTACCCTCGTGTCGCTACGATCGCGCAATGTGATCTGGAGCGGGGACAAGCGTACACACGGCCAACCGGAAAAGAAAAAGGCCCGACAATCCTCCGCAAACGACACGCCCATGTCCGAATGCGCCCCCGCGCACAGCCACGGTCAAGCGGGTGAAACCTGACGATCGGTTGCGTAGGATGATCGCGGCATGTCCGGGGATTGTCACATGCGTGTCAATCAGCGAGCATCACGCATCGCTTCGATCGCCCAAGAGGCCATGACAATCCAATATCGACCACGACCTGCTGCCGGGAAAATCGTGAAGCAGAACCACATCGGCGAAACGGTTTTCGACCTGCTCCGCCAGACACTTGCTGGCGTCGAACCGCACGAAATCGCCGAAACACGATCACCGCCGCGGACGACCGGGTTCGATATGCCCCGGACTCGCCGATGACCGACCCCGAGATTCTCCGGTCACTGCGCGACCACGAGGTCATCGGCCCGAACGAGGTTCCGACCTTCCGGCCGCTTGAGGGCGGCGTGTCCTCCGACATCTGGCGCGTCGACCGCACCGACGGCAGCATATGCGTCAAGCGCGCCCTCGCCCGCCTCAGGACCGAAAAGGAATGGCACGCCCCGGTCTCCAGGAACGCGAGCGAGGCCGAGTGGATACGGACAGCCGCCGGCATCCTGCCCGACGCCGTACCGAGCCTGATCGCCGAGGACCGGGAGCGCGGCCTCTTCGTCATGGAATTTTTCGCCCCCGGCACCCACCCGGTATGGAAGGCACAACTCCGCGACGGCATCGTTTCCGCCGATACAGCGGCGCTTGTCGGCGCCGCGCTCGGCACCATCCACGCCGCTACCGCCGGCAGTGACCGGATCGCACAGCGTTTCGCTAATGACAGGATCTTCCACGCCATCCGGATCGAGCCCTACCTCCTCAGGACCGCCACGGCCCATCCGGATCTCCGCGCCGCCCTCGCAGGCCTTGCCGAGGCGACGGCGGCAACCCGGAAGACTCTGGTGCACGGCGACGTCAGCCCCAAGAACATCCTGGCTGGCCCCCGCGGACCCGTCTTTCTCGACGCCGAATGCGCCTGGTACGGGGATCCCGCCTTCGACATCAGCTTCTGCCTCAACCACCTCCTCCTCAAATGCATCTGGCGGCCGCAGTTCGCCGACGCCTATGTCGAGGCGTTCGCAACTCTCGCGGCGGCGTATTTCGGGCATGTCGACTGGGAGTCCCCGAGCCGGCTCGAGGCGCGCGCCGCAGCCCTGCTCGGCGGGCTGATGCTGGCCCGCATCGACGGCGCGTCGCCGGTCGAATACCTCACCGCCGAGCCCGATCGGGACTGCGTCCGGCGCACCGCGCGCCGCGCGCTCCGCGATCCCCCGGAAACCCTGGCCGGATTCTGCCGCCTCTTCCGTTCGGAGACCGCCGCATGAGCGAGATCGCCGCGCTTCGCGGACGCCGCGTTTGGGATTCGCGAGGCCGCCCGACCGTCGAGGCGGAAATCACACTGTCGAACGGCGTCGTCGGACGCGGGATCGCACCTGCCGGGGCCTCGCGCGGCTCCGGCGAGGCAGTCGATCTGCGCGACGGCGGCCCGGAATTCGGGGGATTCGGGGTGCGCGCCGCCGTCGCCGGCATAAACGGCGAGATCGCGAACCTGATGAAGGGACGGGACGCCTCCGACCAGGAGGCGATCGACCAAGCGCTTGTCCGCGCCGACGGGACCGCCGACAGGTCGCGGCTTGGCGGCAACGCCACGATCGCGGTGTCGATGGCCGTGCTCGACGCCGCGGCCGCGGACGAGGGCGCACCACTCTGGCAATACCTTGCCGGTGGCCGCCCCGTCAGGCTGCCGATGCCCGAGATCCAGATCTTCGGCGGCGGCGTCCATGCCGGCAACCGCATCGACATACAGGACGTGATGGCGCTGCCGGTCGGCGCGCAGACATTCGACGAGGCGCTGGAGATGGTAGCCGAGGTCTATCGCGCTGCCGGACAGATTCTCGAGGCCTCGGGCAGGAAGTTCGGGATCGCCGACGAGGGCGGCTGGTGGCCCGCCTTCGAATCCAACGATGAAGCTCTCGCCACCCTGACGCGGGCGATCGAGAGCGCCGGGCTGAAGCCGGGCGACGAGGTTGCCGTCTCGCTCGACATAGCGGCGTCCGAATTCGGGAGCGAAGGGCGCTACCGCATCGAGGGCCGCGAGTTCGAACGCGGCGAGTGGATCGACACGCTCCTGGGATGGCTCGGCCGCTACCCCGTGGTCTCCGTCGAGGACCCTATCGCCGAGGACGACACAGACGGCTTCCGCGCCTTCACCGAAGCCTGCGGAGACCGCGTCCAGGTCGTGGGCGACGACCTGATTGTGACGGACGCCACGCGCATCGAGCATGCAGCGCGGGAGCGTCTCTGCAATACGGCATTGATCAAGCCCAACCAGGCCGGCACGATCACCGAGACCCGCGCCGCTCTCGATGCCGCCCGCGCCGCCGGCTGGGCAACCATCGCGTCAGCCCGCTCGGGCGAAACCGAAGATGTTGCCATCGCCCATCTCGCCGTCGGCTGGAACGCCGGCCAGCTCAAGGTCGGATCGTTTGCCAGATCGGAGCGCATGGCCAAATGGAACGAGGTGCTGAGGATAGAGGAGCAGATGGGCGACAAGGCGGAGCTCGCGCGGCCATGAAGGCGGTTCTCCACCATGACGCCAGCCCGGGCTTTCGGAACCGGATCGTCGGGGCCGCACCGGACTGGCTCGGTATCATCGTCGTTCCCGAGACCGACCCGGAGACCTTTGCGCGGGAGATGGCCAGTGCTGAGGTTCTGCTGCACGTGCTGGAACGTGTGACAGCCGGAGCGATCCGGGCCGCACCCGGCCTCCGGTTGATCCAGAAGATCGGCGTCGGCGTCAATACCATCGACCTCGATGCCGCCTCGCGTCACGGGGTGGCCGTTTGCAACATGCCGGGCACCAATTCGCGCGCGGTCGCGGAAATGACGCTGGCCCTCATGCTCGCCGCGCTCAGAAAGGTCGCTGGACTTGATCGGCTGACGCGCGAATCGCGGCCACCGGATCCCCTTGGCTTCGACGCGGTCGGCGAAATCGGCGGCCGCGCGGTCGGACTCTTGGGCTACGGCGAAGTGGTGCGCCTGCTGGCCCCGGTTCTCGCCGCCATGGGCGCGCGGGTGCTCTACACTGCAACGGCGCCCAAGCCGGAAGCCGAGGCCGAGTGGCGCGACCTGCCCGCCCTTCTCCGGGAATCGGATATCGTTTCCCTGCATCTGCCGCTGAACCCAGCGACGGAAGGGATGATCGATTCTGAGGCCATCGGACGCATGAAGCCCGGCGCCGTGCTGGTCAACACGGCGCGCGGCGGCCTCGTCGACGAAGGCGCGCTCGTCGACGCGCTCGTCTCGGGTCGCCTGATGGCAGCGGGCCTCGACGTGACCGCCATCGAGCCGGTTCCGGCCGGCAACCCGCTCCTCACGCTGCCCAATGTCGTGCTGACGCCGCACGTCGCCTGGCTGACACCCGAGACCCTGGATCGCAGCCTGCATGTCGCCTTCGAGAACTGCCGACGGCTTCGCGACGGAGACGATCTTCTCCACCGCGTCACCTGATCAGGGACTGCACGTGATCGGATCCGCGCTGCTCGCGGGAGCGGAAGCCTGACGGGTTTCCGCGTCGGCAGGCCGGCCTGGAGCTCCGCGTCGGCAAGCCCGGATCGGGTTTTCCGGAGAGCAGAGCCTTCGGCCTTTGACGGATGTCCGTCAGCCACGGGCGGTCACGCCCGGCGACCGGCCCCGCGCAACCGGCGACCGGTTGCGTCTCGCCGGCCGGCCGTCAGCAGCCCGCACAGCCGCCTTCGAGGCTGAAAAGCGCGGCAGCGTTGTCTCCGAGAACCGCGCTGGTGTCGATCTCCGAAAGCCCTGCCTCGCGCACGATCCGGCACGGTGCCATGTCGCCGATGGGAAACGGGTAGTCGGACCCCAGCACGACCCGTTCCGCGCCGAAGCACGCGCACAGGAAGTTCAGGGCGCGCGGATCGAAGAGGACCGTGTCATACCACAGCATCCGCATCTGCTCTGCAGGATCGGCATAGCCGTCGTCCCGGTGCATCTCGTAGTTGCGGCACATGCGTCCAAGAATGAACGGTAGGGCGCCACCGCCGTGCGACAGCACCATCTTCATGCCGCTGTATTTCGTGAAATGACCGGCATAGATCATGCGGGCGATGGCCGTCGTCGTGTCGACGCCGCGCCAGACCGCGTTGATCATGTCGTAATCGAGAAGGCGGTCGTCGCCGCATCCGAACATCGGATGCATGTAGAGCACCGCACCGAGTTCGGACGCCGCCTCCCAGAACGGGTCGAGATCCGGGTCGTCGAGGTTGCCATGCCCGCCCTTGGGCTGGGTGCCGATCATCGCGCCGGTGAAGCCCGCCGCCATGGCCTCACGCAGAACCTCGGCAGCCAGCCTGCCGTCCTGGAGCGGCACCGTTGCCAGCGGCTCGATCCACGGCTTGCCGCGCATGCATTCCAGCAGGTGCTCGTTCATGAACCTGCTCCAGGCAGCCCCTTCGTCAGCCGGGGTCTCGTAGGCGAAGCTGTCGAGCCAGCCCCCGGAAATCTGGACATCGATGTCGTTGTCCCGGAGCCATTCCTCACGCGCCTCGAGGCCGCGCAGCTTCGGCATGATCGGCCGCGTCGGCGCATTGCCCATGAAGGCGAGCCTGAAGCCAGGGCCCTCGCGCAACACCTCGATATTGGCAAAATCCTCCTTGCCCGAGACGACCGCGTCGAGCATCGGTTGGGGCACGAAATGCGCATGGGTGTCGACAATCATCAGACCTCTCCTCCATCCGTCCGGGCGTGAATCGCCGCCTCGATGTCGCAGGCCCGGATCGGAAGCTCGTTGATCTCGACGCCGAGCGGCGCCAGCGCGTCGTTGATCGCCGAGGCGATCGCCGCCGGCGCGCCCAGATAACCGCCCTCGCCCGAGCCCTTCTGGCCGAGCGAGGTCATCGGCGACGGTGTGCAATGCTCGAGGTCAGTGACCGGCGGAATCTCGTGCGCCGACGGCAGCAGGTAGTCTACGAACGTCCCGGCAAGGAACTGGCCGTCACCGTCATAAGCGAACTTCTCGTAAAGTGCTGCGCCAATGCCGTGGGCGACGCCGCCGATGATCATGCCGCGCACGACATCCGGATTGATCGGCGTGCCGCAGTCATGCGCGATAACGTAGTCGAGCACCGCCACCTTACCGGTGTCCGGGTCGATCTCGACCAGCGGGACATGGGCCTGGAAGGAAAAGCACGGATAGAGCGGCACCTCGTTGTTTTCGTCCGGCATGCGGCCGCCGCCCGGAACCTGCTCGACGGCCATCGCCTGCAGCCCAAGCTCCTGGCCCTCGGGCATGCGGTGGAACTGTCGGTGGGCGATGTGCGCGATCTCCTCGAAGGACAGGCGGCGCCCGGGCTCTCCGCGCACCTCGAACACGCCATCGGCATATTCGATGTGCTCGCACCCGACACCAAGGTCGTGGGCAGCGATGGCAATCATCCGGTCCCTGATCTCGCGCGCCGCGCGCGACGTGGCGGTGCCAAGAACAATCGCCATGCGGCTCGCCACCGGGCTTCGCGTCGGAAGGCCTTCGAGCGAATCGCCGTGGACCACGCGGATAGTATCGGGATCGCGCTCGAGCTCCTCGCCGGCGATGGTGGCGACAAGAGTCTCGTGCGCCTGTCCCGAGGTCGTGGTCGACATGACGGCGGTGATGGTGCCGACGGGCTCGACCTTCAGAAGCACCGACTCGACGAATGTCGTGATCTTGAGCTTGGGATTGAACATGTACTCGAAGATGTTGTTGCCGCCACCAGGCTCGAGGCAGGTCGAGAGACCGACCCCGGCGAGACGCCCGGCGGCGCGCAGTTCGTCGCGGCGCGAGGCGAGCGCCTGTGCGCCAGCGGCTGCGAGCGCCTTGTCGAGCACCGCCTCGTAATCGCCCGAATCGTAGAGCGATCCGGTCGGCATCTTCCACGGAAATTCGTCGTTTCGCACGAGATTCCGGCGGCGGATCTCGGTCCTGTCGATACCGAGATGCCGCGCTACCCGTTCAATACCGGTCTCGATGGCGAAGTTAGTCGGCGATTGCCCGAAACCGCGCACCGGCACCTGGCCGGTCTTGTTCGACGTCACCGATATCGCCTCGTATTCGATGGAGCTCATCCGGTACGGCCCGCAGAGTCCCGTGATCGGCTTGCCGAGCTGCAGAGGCGCGCGCCCGGGATAGGCCCCGACATCATCGAGGGCCCTGATCTTCATCGAGCTGATGACGCCGTCTTCGCCGCAGGCCATGGTCACGTCGAAGATCCGGTCGGGCCCGTGGGCATCGCCGCCCGACATGTTGTCCAGCCGATCCTCAAGAAAACGCACCGGCATCCCGAGCTTCCGCGCAAGGTACCCGACCAGCACCGTGTGCTTGATGCCCCGTTTGACGCCGTAGGATCCGCCGACATCGACATCGTTGTGAACACGCACGCTGTTGAGCGGCAGACGGAGCGCCGCCGAGATCTGTTCGGGATATTGCGGCATCTGGATCGAGGCCCAGACATCGAGGATCTCGCGGGCGTCGTCCCACTGGCAAACGACGCCGAAGGTCTCGATGGGCACCGTCGAAGACCGCCCCCAGCGCGCGCGATAGCTGACCCGGTGCGCCGCCGCCGCAAAATCCCGCTCCACCGGCCCCCAGGAGAAGGTATCGCGAAACAGCACGTTGGAGCCGTGATCCGGATGCACGAGCGGCTGCCCCGGCTCGATCATGCGCTCCGATTCGACCGCCGCCGACAAGGGCTCGTAATCGACGCTCACCAGCTCCGCCGCGTCCTCCGCGATGTGGCGCGAATCGGCAACCACTGCAGCGACCCACTCGCCAGCATAACGCGTGAGCCCGACCGCGAGCGGGTACCAGAGGACATTCGGGAGATCGAGCCCGTGAAATAGGGAGTTGGTCGCAGCGCTGAGCTCCTCGCCCGTGACGACACGGTGAACGCCGGGAACAGCCAGCGCCGCCCGCGTGTCGATGTCGAGGATTCTGGCGCGCGGATGGGGACTCGCGAGCACCGCGACATGCTTCATGCCCGGCACATCGACATCCGCAACGAACTTGCCGCGCCCCGAGATGAAGCGCCGGTCTTCGCGGACGCGCCGCTTGCGCGAAACATAGCGGTAGTTCGAGAGCGGGTGCGTCACGTCAGCCATCGTCCGTCCTTTCCCGCCGCCGCCGTGCGACCAGCTGCACCGCCTCGACGATCTGCTGGTAGCCCGTGCAGCGGCAAAGATTGCCGGCGATCGCGTCGCGGACATCCCCGGCGCCCGGATCGGGGTTTTCGGCAAGCAGCGCATGGGCGGCGATCAGCATCCCCGGCGTGCAGTAGCCGCACTGCATCGCGTGACATTCCCAGAAGGCGTCCTGCAGATCGCCCAAGTCTCCGTTTTCGGTCCCGAGGCCTTCCACCGTCGTCACTTCGTGGCCCTCGGCCTGCACCGCGAAGATCAGGCACGAGCGCACCGGCTCGCCATCGAGGAGGACCGAACAGGCTCCGCATACGCCATGCTCGCAGCCTACATGCGTGCCGGTCAGGCGCAGGATATCGCGCAGGCAGTCGACCAGCGTTATGCGCGGCAGCACGTCAGCCACGTGTTCGCGCCCGTTGACGCAAAGCCTCACCAGCGAGGTCATGACGCCGCCATGGCAACGGCGCGGGCGGTCAGGCGCCTGACAACACGCGTCCGGTACGCTGCCGTGGCATGAACGTCGCTCTCGGGCGAGATAAAGTCGTCGAGCCGTTCAAGCGCGGCCCCGATCCGGCCTGCATCCGTCGGTCCGCCGACGAGCGCCGCCTCGACCTCGGGGAGACGCACCGGTGCCGCGGCGACGCCACCGACACCGATCGCCGCACGCTCGACGGCGCCATCCGGCGCGAGCGCGATCTGGGCGGCAGCAGCAACGATCGCGAAATCCCCCTCACGGCTCGCCGTTTCCACGAAGCTGGCGCCGACGCGAGCGTGGTCCCATACCGGCAGGCGGATTTCCGTGAGTATCTGGTCTGGCTCAATGCCGGTCATCATTGCGGCCTCGAAGAACCCGTCGATCCCGATCTCGCGCACGCCGCCGAGATCACGGAGAACCAGGGAAGCGTCGAGAGTGATGGCAACGAGCGGGATCTCGGCAGCGGGATCGCCATGGACGATGCTGCCGCCGACGGTGCCTCGATTGCGTGTCTGCTGGTGGCCGACATGACGGATCGCCTGCGCAAGAAGCGGCAACCGCGCAACCACCACATCGGAGCGTTCGACCGCACGCTGCCGCGTCATCGCTCCGACGGCCACATGGTCCCCGCAATCGCTGATGCCAGCAAGGCCGGCGATGTGGTTGATGTCGACCAGAGCGTCGGGCCGCGCCATGCGCATGGCCATCAGGGGCACGAGGGTCTGTCCGCCGGCGATGACCTTGTATTCTCGGTCTCCCGCCTCGGCGAGCAGGCGGCACGCCTGATCGAGAGAGTCGGGACGCAAATATTCGAACGCTGCCGCCTTCATGACCGACCTTCCGCCATCGGTGCACCCGGGCCGGAGCGGACATCATATGTCGGGAACTTCAACGGCGGGTCTCCGTGACTGGCGTTCCAACCGACGGTTCACAGGACCGCTGCGCCGGGTGGGACCACGCGGAAACCGCGTGCCGGGAACGCTGCGATGGTAGCCACCGCCGGAATGCCGGTCAAGGCAGCCGTGGGCTTGCCCAGGACTTTCCCACGCTGTGGTTGATGTTTTGAATGATCGCTGAACGGGACACAAATTTCAGATGTCCTGACCTCGAGTCCGATTTTCCCAAACAGAGTGATGCTTCCGGGCCGGGTTTGCGTGCGTTGTCTGGCAGTTCGTAGATCATGCGGAGGCCGGTTCCGGGGAAGACCGTGCGCATCCGGTTGAGTTCGTCGAGCAGTCCGGCGATGTCGGCGTCGCGCGCGTTGCTGGCGGTGCCAAGGATGCGCACCCGCAGGACGCCGTTCTCCGGGTCGGGGATGATGTCGGCGTCCGACTGGAACAATTCGGCGAGAGGGCGTCGCGGACGCTACTTTGCGCCCTGCGCCGCGGCGACGGCGGACATCATCCGGGTCTCGGCGCGGTAGGCGATCATACGAACGATGTCGAGCAGAAGCCTCTCGCTGGCAGGACCATTCTGTTGTCGCGGTCGGCGGCGGACAAGCACGTCAGAGTGGCCGTTCTTGAAGTCGGTGGCACCTTCTCAAGGTCGGAACCGGCCTATCGACAACGAAATCCGCTCCCGAACAGACCTCCAGATCTGCCTACAACGTCCCTCGTCGGACGAAACATGACAAAAGAAGAGCCCTGCCTCACGCTGGAGGGCAGGACGTCGAGCCTCTCGTCCTCGTCAAGCTCGGCCACCGTGACATGCTTCGGGGTTTCTGAACGCCGGACCTTGAGCGCCTCGTGCTCGGCGTCGAGCGTCACGATCTCGTCCTTCAGCGTCCCGTGACGGCGGTGCCGGACGGGGCGCCCCCGAGCCTTTCAACATCCCACACTTGTACAGGCATCTCATTCCCGCCTTCTCTTGCCCAGTGCGTCGCGCACCTGGATCGCCCAGTGCAGCCGCTCGAGACCCTGCCAGACCTTCTTCGTTCCCGGGAGCGATTGCCGCGCGGCAAGATGCGATCCGACGAGGCGTCCGAGATCGATGACCACCGCCCTGATGTCGGGCGCCTTCCCGTCCGCCATCCTCACGACGTTGCGATGACCCTGCGCTTCCGGCAGCGTGTGGAGCAGGTCGACATCCTCCTCCGCAAACACCTCGCTCGCCGGGGTCAAGGGACGCTCCTGCGCGAGGACGGTCAGGACGTGGACGGCAAGGCACTTCTTCAGGTCGTCGGCCCGCCGACGGTCCTTGATCCGGGTCTTCAGCGTGCGGAACCATGTCTCGATGCTCCATCGCAGGACGGTCGCCGCGTGCACGGCCTCCGCTTGCGCCGGGCGCTCGGTGGTCAGCAGCGCCTCGTCGCCGTCTCGCTGGCCGCGAACATGGACATAGGCGTCGCCCCCGCAGTGCGGCGGCGCCACCTGTGCGGATCTCGAGACGGACAACGCGCTCCTTGCGGGCGCGCGGGCCGCCGGGATCGTCAGCTCCGTCACGGGCCGCGACATGCTCCCACAGGCACGCCTCGTTGCCGTCCGCACGCGCTGGCTCGCGCGCACCAGCAGCGCGGCCCCGGCGTCCGCAGCTCCCGGAAGTCGCCCTCGCAGACCACCCGCGTGTCCGGGCAGGCCGCCGCGAGCTCCCGTGCCCGCCCGGCGCCGGCTGTCCTCCCCGGGTTCCTGCCGGAAGGCCGCGTGCATCAGGCCCGGGGGCCGGCCCTCCGGCGTCACCGCCAGACCGGCGAGAATGCCGACACTCCCCTTGCCGATCCCGTCCGGACCCTTCGTCGACCCCGGGCCGCTGCAGTCGAGTGCCATCGTGTCCTGTATCGCAAGAGGCTCTGTCCGACAACGCTTGACGGTCGCCTCGCACGACGATCCCATGCTAATTCGAAGACGCGAAATCCGAATGCGTTGGGGCTCGGCTCATCACAGATCGCCTCCTTGATCGCAATTTTCAGAGGTCCTGACCTCGTGAGTTGACTTGGTCAGCCCGTGATCCCTTCTTCCCAGTACAATGAATGATTTGACCGGTTTTGTACTTGACAACAGAGTCGCATCGTGGTCCAATATAATGTGATGCTTGTAATGGGATGACCCCGACCCTGAACACGTTCGCGATGTACCCGTCTGAAGCCCCGTCCCGATCGGAACCTCGTGCTTCTCCCTTGCCGATGTCGACGTACCGACCGTCTTGTTCTCGAACCTGAAGCCCTTCGACTGCCAGACAACGCACGCAAACTCGGCCTGGAAGCATCACCCTGATTTGGAAACATCGAAGCCGAGGTCAGTACGTCTGATTTTCGTGCCAAGAAGGCCTCATCAAGCCTTGGCGGCACGATTGCAGCGCGACGCAAACTGAGAAAATCTCGCCAGTCGTCGCCGGATTAGCAGCGTGGGATCATCGTGGTCGCCTCGACATGCGCCTCCGGAACGTGCTCCATGGAGATCCTCGGGTTCGACAGCAATCGGCAGGCGGCCTTCTGCTCCGCCTTCTCGGGGAAGATGACCGGCAGGTCCTCCCCCATGTTCTCCATCCAGGCCCGGCCCATGTCAACGATGCGCCGCCGCATTCGCCCGTCGGCGTGCGCCCGTACTCCCGCTCCGCGTCAGTGCCGTCATGGGCGCCCGCCAAGGCGCCAAGTGGATATCGTCCTGTCCCGTGGAGCGCCAGCCGCTCTCCAGCGCCAGGACCCACAACCTCGCCACGGCCCCTGCGCGGCTCGTGGAAGCTCGCTTCGCCCCTGTCCCGAAGCTTCTTCACCGCCCGCTGCATGGTCGCGCGGCTCACGCCGCCTGCAGGTCTCTTTGAGGAACGCGGTGCCTGGCGAACCTGTCGATCCGCAGCAGCATCGCCGGCCGGTCGCCCTCGTCGTGGCAGGGCCCATGTTCGAGAAGTAGACGGTCTGTCCGTCGACATCCGCAAGGGAGAAGCACGAGGTTCCGATGGCTTCAGGAGGGTGCATCGCGAGCGTGTTCATGGCCGGGAGTATCCAGTTACAGGGGTCATGTTATATCGGGCCATCACGCGGCTATGTTGCCAAGCAAGAACCGGGAAAATCGTTCATTGTGTTGAAAAAAAGGGGGGCCGGACTGATCAAGTCAGCTCACGAGGTCAGGACGTCTGAACTTGGCTCACCGCCGGAATCCCGTGCTTTTCCTCTGCCGTCGAAAGGGCTTCCCCGGGGACGGCGCAGCTTGACCGCTACCCGAACCGCCACGCCCTGATTCGGTCGGACCAGCCCGGCGCAGTAGGTCGTGACTGTCCCGCCTTCGGTCTCCGAGGCAGTGGGGATGCCGGCCAGGCTGGCGCCTCGCTGGCCGCGGACTTACATGCCTTATGCAGCCCCGCGGACACCGCCAAAGGGATCTGTCGGCACTATTCGGAGGTTGGCACCAGGCTTCTCAAGTTCGTGTTCGCAACGGAACCGCCACAACGCCAGAGGACCGTGAACGAATTCGGGAGCTTGACAGAAGAGGGCTTCCACTATACGGTTGCGAACCACGATCAAGCACTTGAGGTGGTGGCCGAGGAGCTGTTCCGCAACGTCGATCCCGAACCGGGCGGCAGGACGACGACAACAGTCGCGGAAACACGCATACCAGAGCAATTCCGGGAGGGGGGGGGTAAATCCATAGCCACGGGCGGAGACGCTTCTGCGACAGTCAGAGGAGCGTTTGAACCGGTTCCCGAGGCGGCGCGGGCGCAGGCATTCGCAACTCTGTTGCGGATTTCAACGGCTGGCTTTAAAGCGATTTTTGCCGCCCAAGGAGTTGATGAGGTCTTCATCGACAAATCCACGCGCCAAGCGCCGTGGATGCCACGGGACGCCTTTCGTCTCGGACGCCGCGCGTGACGCCTCGCGCAACATCGTCCCCGACCCTGGAACCCCGGCGGGCCCGATGTCCGGCAAAAGGAACCCCCGGACACCGGCCATGCGAGGACCAAACGGTCGCATCGGCCGCCCGGGACGCACAGACCAGAAACCGAACGATTCCCGGAGAAACAGCGCAAGATGCATTACGATTTCGTCCCGCTGCCCGAAAGGCAGCCACTCAAATGGCCTGGCGGCGCCCGCGTCGCCCTGCTGATCACCTTCAACCTCGAATACTGGGACCTGGTCCGCGATTCCGAGGGTGCCTACTATGCCGGCGGCCCGGCGATCCTGCCCGACCCCCTGCCGGGCAATGTCGCCGACATCCCGAACTACACCTGGCGCGAATACGGCCAGCGCGTCGGCATATGGCGCCTGTTCGACATCATGGACCGGGCCGGGGTGCCGGCCAGCTGCACGATGAACGCCAAGATGGGCCTCGAGCGCCCGCAGGCGATCCGGTACTGCGTCGAACGCGGCTGGGAACTGGTGGCGCACAACTACGTGCAGAGCGACCTGCTGACCAACTACTATTTCGACGATAAGGGCGAGCGGGAACTGGTGCTCGAGACGCTCCGGATCTATGAGGAGGTCGTGGGCAGGAAAGCCTCCGGGTGGCTGTCATCGTCGCTACGCGGCAATCCATCCACCGTCGACCTTCTCGCCAGCCAGGGCCTCCTCTACACCACCGACTTTCTCAACGACGACCAGCCCTACCTGATCCACACCGACCACGGCCCCATCGTCTCAATCCCCTACTCCAACGAAGTCAACGACTTCATGATCTTCATGCGCCGAGGCAACACCACCACCGAGGCATTCGAGGTCTTCAAGGAGCAGTTCGACACGCTCTATGCGGAGGGCGCGGAAAGCGGGCGGCTGATGAATCTCGGCCTGCACCCACATGTCGTCGGACAGCCGTTTCGCGTGCGCTGCGTGCGCGAGTTTATCGATTACGCCAAACAGTTCCCGGACGTGTGGTGGACGACCCGCGAAGAGATCGCGAAATGGTATCTCGAGAATCACGAAAGCCACATCCCGACCCGACCCCGGCCCCAGGGACGCACCGAGACGCCCGAGAATCAGAAACAGGGCCGCCGCGACAAGGCATGACGGCAGAAGCGAAGCAGGCGACGGCGTTTCCAGGCGTCAGCCGACGACGCCCTGACCCGTGCCGCAGGTAAGCAGACACCTTCGGGAGCTTGCGCCACGGCTCCCGACGCTCGGACTTGCCGCGATCGGCGGCTGGCTGTTCTGGCTCGTCGACGCGCCGCTGCCCTGGTTCTTCGGCGCGCTGTTCGCGGTCGCAGGCGCCAATCTCCTCGGTTGGCGCGTCAGCGGTCTGCGTGGATCCCGCCAGCTCGGCCAGATCTTCGTCGGCACGACGATCGGGCTGTATTTCACGCCGGCCGTCGCCGGCATCGTGGCTGCCCACCTGCCGTGGATGGTTCTCGTCGGAATCACTTCCATCGCCTTCGGCGGAATCGGCGCCATCTTCGTCGCGCACTTCGCGAGACTCGACCGTGCCACCGGGTTCTTCGGCAACATCCCCGGCGGCATGGCGGAAATGATGGAGTTCGGAGATCGCTTCGGCGCCCGCCCGGTGCCGCTTGCATTGTCGCAGCTTACCCGCGTCACCATCGTCATCCTGTCAATCCCGCCGGCGCTCACCCTCTTGGGCCAGAGCGGCGACGATGTCTTCGTGCCGCTTACCCAAACCGTCAACCTCGACTGGCTCTCGCTCCTGCTCGCTGCAGCCATAGTGACGTCGCTGGCACTGAACCGCATCGGCATGCCGAACAGCTGGATGCTGGGGAGCGCAATGCTCGCGGGCTCGCTCACCGTGTTCAGCATCGAACTCTCGGCCATGCCGAGAGAGATTCTCGGCATCGCGCAGATCCTGATCGGCGTCGCCCTCGGCGAACGGTTCGACCGGTCCGCGATGCGGTCGGCGCCGCGGGTGATCATCGGATCAGCCGCGGTAACTGTCGTCATGATGGCGGCGTCAGTGCTCGTCGCACTCCTGATCGCCGATCGTACCGGCATTCCGGGCGCGGCGATGATAGCCGCCGCCGCGCCGGGTGGCCTCGCGGAGATGAGTCTCACCGCCGCCGTTCTCAATCTCGGCGTACCGCTGGTAACCGCCTATCACATTGTCCGGATTGTGCTCATTACCCTGTTCACGCTTCCAGCTTGGCATATTGCCGAACGGTATCTCCCGGCAAGGCAGGAACGTGCCGGATGACAGCCGGCCGCCGCTCCGGCGTTCGCGTCAGCCCGGCGGCCGGTTGCCGCGGCGTACCGCCAGCGACAGCGCATGCGCATCGAGGCCTTCAGCTGCCGCCAAGGTCTCCGCGGCCGGCCCGATCCGGGCCAGCGAGGCGGCACTGCAGCCGACCAGCGTGGTCCGCTTCATCAAGTCCGTGACCGCAAGGCCGGAAGCGTAGCGTGCGCTGCCCATCGTCGGAAGCACATGGTTGGGACCGGCGACATAGTCGCCCACCGCCTCCGGCGTGTACCGGCCGAGAAAGATCGCGCCGGCGTGGCGGATGCGGCCGGCGAGGGAATCCGGATCCGCGACCGCAAGCTCGAGATGCTCGGGCGCGATCCGGTCCACGATGCCGGCGGCATCCTCAAGACGATCGACGACGATGATCGCCCCGAAATCCTCCCAACTCTCCCCGGCGATCCGCGCACGCGGCAATTCGCCGAGCCACGCCCGGACCGCCGCTTCGACGGCATCCGCAAACTCCGCATCGTCGGTGATCAGGATCGACTGCGCAAGCGGATCGTGTTCCGCCTGCGACAGCAGATCGGCGGCGATCCACGCCGGATCGTTTTCGCCGTCGGCGACCACGAGTATCTCCGACGGTCCCGCGATCAGGTCGATTCCAACGGCCCCGAATACCTGCCGTTTGGCTTCCGCCACGTAGGCGTTCCCGGGGCCGACGATCTTGTCGACGGGACTCACCGTGGCGGTGCCATAGGCCAGCGCCGCAATCGCCTGCGCACCGCCGATGCGGTAAATTTCGCGGACGCCCGCGAGATCAGCCGCCGCAAGGACCAGCGGGCTCACGACGCCGCCCGATGCCGGAACCGCCATCACGAGACGCCCGACGCCGGCGACCGTTGCGGGAATCGCGTTCATCAGAACAGAACTCGGATAGGCGGCGGAACCGCCCGGCACATATATCCCGACCGCCGCAAGCGGCGTCCAGCGCAGCCCGAGCCGAATGCCGTCGCCGTCGGTGTAGGCGAAACCTTCCGGCAGCTGGCGCTCATGAAACGCGCGTATCCGCGACGCGGCAAGCTCTAGCGCCGCGATCCGGTCGGGCGCGCACGCGGCACGCGCACCGGCGATCTCGCCGGGATCGACCTGGAGTTCGGCAGCCACGCCGACATCGAAGCCGTCGAAGCGGCGTGTATAATCGAGAAGCGCGTCGTCTCCGCGGCGACGCATGTCGCCGATGATCGCCGAGACCGCGGCACCGACATCCGCTTCCGGCGCGCGTCGCCCCTCGACCAGCCGTTCGAGCTCCTCGGCAAACGACGCCGCCCCGGCGGCGAGCCTACGCGCCATCGACCGCGGCTCGGAAACGGCGGATCCAGCCGTGCAGTTCGGCCGAGCGGGTCTTGAGCGCGGCCCGGTTGACGACCAGCCGCGACGTCACCATCGTGATCTCCTCGACTTCGACGAGTCCGTTCGCACGCAATGTCGATCCCGTCGAGACGAGATCGACGATCCGCCGGCAGAGCCCCAGTGACGGCGCAATCTCGACGGCGCCGCTCAGCTTGACGCACTCCGCATGCACGCCCCGCGCGGCAAAGTGCCGGCGCGTCAGGTCGGGGTACTTGGTCGCAACCCGGACATGGCTCCAGCGCAGCGGATTATCCTTCTGGCGGAGAGCCTCAGATTCGGCAACGACCATCCGGCAGTGTCCAATGCCGAGGTCGAGCGGCGCATAGATCTCGGGATAGCCAAACTCCAGCAGCACGTCGCGACCGGCGACCCCGAGCTGCGCGCCGCCAAAGGCGACTATGGTGGCAACATCGAACGAGCGGACGCGAAGCAGGAACAGGTCGGGCACGTTGGTCGCGAACTCGAGCTTGCGTTCGTTCTCGTCGAGGAACGCGTCCTCGGGCTCGATCCCGACGCTGGCCATGACCGGCAGGAGTTCGCCGAGAATGCGGCCGCGCGGCACCGCGAAGCGCAGCCGATCTCCTCCCGCAGTCACCGTTCCCTCCCCCGGCACACAGCGCACGGCGACGCAGCCAGAACAGCCCGCCTCTGCGACGCCCCGCGAGACGCCGGAAAAAGATCTTCACGATACATCTGGGTTCACCGTATCCGATTTCCGGAGCCGTCACCCGCCGACGCGCTCGATCACGGCGCCGCAGGCGGCAAGCTTGTCTTCGATACGTTCATAGCCGCGGTCCAGATGATACACGCGATTTACTTCCGTTTCCCCCCGCGCCGCGAGACCCGCCAGTATCAGCGATACCGAAGCGCGGAGGTCGGTCGCCATCACCGGCGCACCGGTAAGATGGCTGACGCCGCTGACGACGGCAGACCCCCTGTCGATGCGGATGTCGGCGCCCATACGGCAGAGTTCCGGCACATGCATGAAGCGGTTCTCGAAGATCGTTTCGGTTATCGTCGAGCATCCTTCGGCGAGCGTCATCAAGGCCGTCATCTGGGCCTGAAGGTCGGTCGGGAATCCGGGATAGGGCTCGGTAACCACGTCACTCCCCCGCACCCGGCCGCCGGCGAGGCCGACCCGGATGCGACCATCTCCGGGCTCCATCTTCAGACCGGCGTCGGCAAGCTTGGCGAGCGCGGCCTGCAGGATCACAGGTCCCCCACCCCTGAGCTCCACGCACCCTCCGGTGATCGCCGCAGCCATCGCCCAGGTGCCGGCCTCGATGCGATCGGCAATCACCGCGTGATCAGCGCCGCCGAGCCGGTCAGTGCCCTGGATCATTATCCGCTCTGTACCCGCACCCTCGATGGCTGCGCCCATGGCAACCAGGCAATCCGCCAGATCGACAATCTCGGGCTCGCGCGCGGCATTGGCGAGCACCGTCTCGCCGCGAGCCAGCGACGCGGCCATCATCAGGTTCTCGGTCGCACCGACGGAGGCGAACGGGAGCAAGATCGCGCCACCACGCAGGCCCTGCGCCGCCCGCGCACGGACATAGCCGTTTTCGACCGCGATCTCGGCGCCGAGCGCGGCGAGGCCCGCAAGATGGAGATCGACCGGCCGCGTGCCGATTGCGCAACCGCCGGGAAGCGAAACCCGCGCCTCGCCAAACCGCGCTACCAGCGGCCCAAGCACCAGGATCGACGCACGCATCCGCCGCACAAGATCATAGGGTGCGAACGTATCTCCGACACCGGCTGCGTCGAGCGAGACCGCGCCGCCGACACCGCCGGCATCCGTGTCCTCCTCCATGCCCTCGACCGCAACGCCGAGCTGCCGCAGCAACCTCGCCATGCTCGATATGTCGACCAGCGACGGCACGTTCCGGAGCGTGAGGGTTTCTTCTGTCAGCAGACATGCCGCCATCAGCGGCAGCGCCGCATTCTTGGCACCGCTGATGTCAATCGAGCCGGAGAGCGGCGTACCGCCCTGGATCAGGATCCTGTCCATTCCCGGTCAGGCCGGACGCGCCGACCAGCGCCGGCAGTTCCGGCTCCGGGTCGCCACCCGGGCAGGAAAACGGCTCACGGACGCGCCGTCGCCGCTGCGCGACGGTCGAGTCACGGCGATCGCCGGTTGTCGTCAGGCTTCGTCGGCGCGCGCGATGCCGGAATGTCCGTTTCGCGTGCGCGTGCCTGCGCCTTGCGCCGCAGCAGGTTGGCGCGAAGCTCCTGCGCCTGACGCCGCTGTCGCGCCGGCTTGCTGCCACGGGGTTTCCCGGAGGGTACGTCTACCATGGCCGGATCCGCATCGTTCAATGGGGTGCTGGCGGGTTGAATCCCACCCGGCAAGGTGCCATTATGCCGCCATCCTGGCAAGCCGCCGTAGCTCAGTGGTAGAGCGCACCCTTGGTAAGGGTGAGGTCGAGTGTTCAATCCACTCCGGCGGCACCATGAACCCGTCTCGTGCCACCGACCGGACAGTTGGCGCCACCGTGTGGCCGGGGTATTGACGGATGCCCCCCCCGATCGCAAAACCCCACATGCTGTCCTCAGCACGTCCCGGGCTTTTCCTCGAGTGTTTTCGGGCAGTTCTGGATAACCGGAAATTTCCTGTTGTCCGGGATGCACGCCGGAGCCAAACTCAGACATCCTTACCTCGTTAGTTGACTTGATCAGTCCGGCTCCCCTTTTTTCCAACACAATGAACGATTTTCCCGGTTCTTGCTTGG
The DNA here is from genome assembly GCA_964291215.2 of Alphaproteobacteria bacterium. GTDB lineage: Bacteria > Pseudomonadota > Alphaproteobacteria > MPNO01 > UBA830 > JAJEBT01. Next base: position 1,593,412 of record OZ219790.1, read on the forward strand.
CAACATAGCCGCCTGATGGCCCGATATACCATGATGCCTGTAATTGGATACTCCCGGCCATGAACACGCTCGCGATGCACCTTCCTGAAGCCATCGGAACCTCGTGCTTCTCCCTTGCCGATGTCGACGGACAGACCGTCTACTTCTCGAACATGGAGCCCTGCCACGACGAGGGCGACCGGCCGGCGATGCTGCTGCGGATCGCCAGGCACCGCGTTCCTCAAAGAGACCTGCAGACGGCGTGAGCCGCGCGACCGTGCAGCGGGCGGTGAAGAAGCTCCGGGACAGGGCGAAGCGAGCTTCCACGAGCCGCGCAGGGGCCGCGGTATCAGCGTGTTCACCGGCGAGACGGCGGACGCGGCGAACTGTCTCCTGGCCGAGGGCATGAGCGCCGCGGCACTGACCCGGGAACTGGGGATCGCGAGATCGACGGTGTACTACAACCTCAGCAACGGGTTTGTCGGCGCCGGAGAGCGGCCGTAGCCGGAGGCGACGAAAGTCGACAAGGCCACGAGATGCCCGGACGATCTTCTCGGCCGCGGCGAGCGGGACCGTCGAGACAGGGTCGCGCCACGGTGATCCTGTGCTAATTCGTGCCCGCGCGGAAATGACCGTTTTGGCTGAGATTCTGGCGAAATTTCTGGTTTGATCGCCTTTCCGGGTCCCGCTCCGTTTTCGGGGGGATTCCTGCTGATTCGCAGCGGTATCAGGGCTCTTCCAGCCGAGAAGCCGGACGAGCGGCTCCGTTCCCGCTCCCGGCGGGTTTCACAGGTGGGGTGGAGGGACGCCGCCGTCAGGCGGCGCGTTTTCGTCGTCGTCGGGCCCGTCCGTGCAACAGCAGGCGGTGGACATTGAAGGCGACCATGGACAGCGCCACCATCCGCGCAAAGCCGTCCGCCCCACAGGACCCGGTCCATGCCGCGTTGCTCAAGATTATTGATCGCCGACTCCACGTGCTGTCGGCGCATCTCCCGGAACGTCGTCTCAGCTTCCCGGTCCGCCCGACTAGGCTGTCCCTTCTTCGGCAGCGCGTCCAGCAGCTCGTCCAGTGCAATCGTAAGCGTTCGTTCATGCGGTGATGACGATCTGCGCTGAGGTTTGTTTTGGTGATTCGGAGAAGGGGGCTAGTAAATTTTTTGTATCTACTCACCCCTAGTTGAGTTCTGATTGGTCGTAGTGCTCGTTGATGATGTCTGCGGCTTTTCCGTCGAGGGCGATCTGGGTTGCGACGTGTGGGTTGTAGCCGAGTGCGGCCATGGAGGTGAGGTAGCTTGAGCCCCGGCACCATGCTTTTGCGTGGAGCGGAAGCATCCGGACACCTTGACCTTTGCCATCCTGATCTTCTGTTCTCCGGCATTGTTGGTGAAGCTGACGTCGGGGTTGTCTATGAAGCGCAGGTTTTCGTGTTTCACGAGACGTTCGTGCAGGTTGTGCGCGTTTGCGATGCGTTTTCCTTTCGTCGGGATGTCGGGCAGTTCCTTGGCGCCCTGATGGTGCGGTAGCGCTTGCGCCCGGCGTCGTTCAGGGTCTTGGATGTGCTCTTGTTGACCTTGTGGCAGACCTCGCGGAACAGGCTCTTCATCAGTCGCGCGGTAGCCTCGACGACAAAGGTCAGTTCGCGCAGCAGGTGGCTGCCGCACAACTGGTGGCTACACTGCCATGTACGAGGCCCAGGACGCCCTTGTAGCACGGGCCGATCTCTTGCCCGCGCTTGCGGTGCGGGAACTTGCACGTCAGGGTCCCACGACATGAAGCCACTTACTGTTGATCCGAAATCGTCGACATCGGGCGTTGCAGGAGGTGCGCCACGGCGGCCTCCTCCCATGACGCATCGTGAAAGCATAGCCGAGGCAGGTTGCCTCGGAGAGCTTGATGCCGGAGATCGCCTGCACGAACGCGACGGCACGGCGCAGGGACAGCATCTGGGCGACCAGCAGGTTGATGACGAGGGCCTGGATGCCGTACTGCACGGGATGTTGTCGGGGAACCGGCCCTTGGTTCGGGCCTTGCACTTCGGGCATTCCTTGATCTCGGCGCGGCGCTCGACGACCTCGAACACGATGTCGTGCGGCGCTCCCGATCGACGGGGCCGTCGGCGCCGCAGGCGTCGCAGGCCGCGACCGTCTCCTCGACGATGATCTTGCGCAGGTTGTCGCCCATCTGCTGGTTCGGCTTCGGGCCGTTGCTCCCGGCACGCTCTTGTCCGTCTGTGACGGCGGCAGACCGGAGTTCCGGCTCGTGCGTGGTCTTCTCCAGAAGGACGACGATGAGGATGTCGAGCAGGATGACGAGGACGCGGATCACGGCCTCTTCCGCCACCTTGCCGGCCGCACGCAGCGCCGCGGTCTTGGCCGCTTCGAACTCCTCGCGCGCCGCCCGTCGCCATCACCCGGCCTTGTGCTTCATCAGCGCGCCGCCTCCGAGATGCGTTTCCACATACAGATCATGCGGGGGCTGGAGCCCCGGAAGCAGCTGGCACAGCCCGCTCGTCGCCTTCGATCCAAAGTAGCCCACTGGCGGTCCCCGTCGTTCTCGATTACCACCACTAAACGAATCGGCCTGCAGTGTCAAATCTCCACGAAAACCCGTTTGTTACTCTACCCCGACATCAAGCCGGAACCAGGGGGTGAGCAGTTACGCCTTCGGTCTAAAAAATGCTGCGCCCTTCAGCTGACCACACAGAATATAGCGTGATATGAGCCTGCCTGAACGTGACAGCGCAAGCAAAGGCTGTCATCATAGCGTAGCCATTCGAGCATCATAGCGTAGCCATTCGAGCTTCCGGATCCGATCCGGTGCGCATTCCGACGCGGAGTATTCCATGGAACTCCCATCGAGCGACAGCCTGTATGCTCTCAAGGTTGACGAATTCGATACCGCGCAATTGCTGGCAAACGCGGCGCGGCAGTGCGACGAGCGCAACCTTGCCGACGTGTTCATCGTCGATGCGGATTCGCATCACTACGAGACAGAATCGGTCACCGAACTCCTCGGGTACATTGAGGATCCGGTGATGAAACAGCTCTCGATGTCGGCTCTGGGCGTTGCCCGGAAGTCCCGCGGCTTCCCTTATTCACGCGTGGGTTATCAGGATCTCGGCGGCCGCATCACCCGCGAGCCCCTGCGCGGTCTGGAACAGACGGCGGGCGCCGAGCACCGCGACATCGCGCTCGCGCACAAGCGCATGGACGCGATGGGGGTCGATTTGGCCGTTCTTCTGCCGACGCCCATGATGCTGATGGGCATGCATCCGCAGATCGAGTTCGAGGCGCAGATCGCGTTGGCCTACAACACGTGGCTGGTCGAGAAGGTGACGTCGCAATCGGACCGGCTTTTATCCTTTGCCTATCTGCCGTTCAACGACCCCGAGATGACCTTCAGGATCGTCAGCGAGTTCAGGGACGCGCCTGGAATCGTCGGGTTTATGATAACGTCGGTGCGCCACAATGCGGTGCATGACAACGTGTACGCGAAGAGCTATGCGGCGATCCAGGAGGCGGGAAAGGTCCTTGCCTTCCACACCGGCTATGACTGGGACGATCCGACCTTCGGAAGCCCGAGCCGGTTCGTCGCCATCCAGGCCATCGGCTATCCGTTCTATAACGTCATCCACTGCGTCAACTGGTTGTGCAATGGCATGAACGAGCGTTTCCCGGAGCTCGATGTCCTGTGGATGGAGGGCGGCCTCGCGTGGGTACCGTGGGTGATGCAGCGGATCGATTCCGAATACCGCATGCGCTCGGCCGAGGTGCCGGGCCTGAGGAAACTGCCGAGCCACTACATGCGCGACATGTACTACACGTCGCAACCGCTGGAAGTGGGTGACGGTTACCTCCTTGAGCAGACGCTCAAGGCCGTCGACGCGGAAAACCGGCTTCTCTACGCTTCGAACTATCCGCTGCCCGACATGGACGTGCCGTCCGTGATCTGGGATCTCGACTGCCTGGACAAGCAGGCGAAGCGCAACATTCTGGGCGAGAACGCACGCAGGCTGTTCAGGCTCGAGGCCTGACGAAACAACGGGAGGTCGCAACGGATGAAACTCATCGGCAGGTTCATGTCGCCGTTCACTCGCCGGGTGGCGGTATCCGCCCGCACGCTCGGCTTGGAATTCGAACATGTCGACCTGTCGACGATGACCGATATCGACGAAATTCGCAGATACAACCCCATGGGGCGGGTGCCGACCGTCGTGCTCGAAGACGGAACCGTCCTTGTCGACAGCGCCGCGATCGTCGACTGGCTTGACGAGCAGGTCGAGCCGGAGCGCCGGCTGGTGCCCGTGTCCGGCGCCGCCAGGCGGGACGTCCTGCAGCTTGTCTCGTGGGCGACAGGGGCCGGCGACAAGGCGGTGGTTGTCCATTACGAGCTTACCCGCCGACCCGAAGACAAGATCTTCCTGCCCGCGGTCGAAAGCAATGTCGATCAGATCAGATCCGCCTTTGGGATGCTGGAGAAGGCGGCGGTGGACGGCGGCTGGCTGGTCGGCGATCGCATGACGCAGGCTGACATCACGGTGGTGATCTTCCAGGAATTCTGCGAAATCGTGCTTGCGGACCGCTTCGACCGCGGCGACTATCCCGCGCTCGGCGCTCTTTGCGCACGCGCCCATGGCGAAAATCCCGCCTTTGCCGGGACCTCTCCGCGATGACTACGCTGAGAATAGGCGACGCCACCATAGACGGCGTCATTGAAGCCTTTGACGCGATTCGCGCGCCGGCCGACATCTTTCCCGACTCGACATCCGAGCTGGTGGACAGCCACCGTGGCTGGCTCGAGCCGCACAGCATCGACCCCGAGACGGGCAACGTCATCCTCGCGTTTCGCAGCTATCTCGTCCGCACGGGCGGCCTCACGATTCTCATCGACACCTGCGTCGGCAACGACAAGGAGCGCCCGTTGCGCCCCAACTGGCACCGCAAGTCCTGGCCGTGGATGGACAATCTGCGCGCTCGGGGCGTGACGCCGGAAGACGTTGACATCGTGATGTGCACCCATCTGCACACCGATCACGTGGGTTGGAACACGCGTTTGGAGGACGGCCGCTGGGTGCCGACATTTCCCAACGCGCGCTACCTGTTCCATGAGAAGGAGTACGCCTACTGGGAGGCGGAACATCGCCGGCAAGAATGGATTCGCGACGCCTTCGAGGACAGCGTCTTGCCGGTCGTCGAGGCCGGAAAGGCGGAAATGGTGGCCGGCGATCACGAGATTATCAACGGCCTGTGGCTTGAGCCCGCACCCGGGCACACGCCGGGGGCCGTATGCATCAACCTGCGGAACGGCGGCGACCGGGCTGTGTTCTGCGGCGACCTGATGCACCATCCCCTGCAGGTCCCCGAGCCGCAGTGGTCGAGCATCTTCTGCACCGACCCCGACCTGTCGCGCGAGACCCGCGTCGCGTTCGTCGAGCGCCATGCGGAGACCGGCATCATGGTTTTGCCGACCCATTTCGTGAAGAATGGCGGCGGCCATATCGAGGGCGGCGGCTCCGGTGACAAGGCCATGTTCCGGTTCGCCGGCTGACGTGCTGCGCGGACCGGCAAGAAACCACTGCAGGCGCTGACGGAAACCGCGCGGTGTCCTGATCAGAATTGCGTCCGCACCCTGCCATTGGAGCGACGGATCGGCCATGGCAACCTTCAGAATCGGCGGCGCCACCATAGATGCGGTTGCGGAAGGGCACCGGACGTTCTGGTCGCCCCGGGATCTTCTCCCCGACGCGGCGACCGAGGTCATCGGGCTTCATCGCGAGTGGCTTGAACCGCACAGCGTGGAACCGGTCGGCGGCGCTCTCATCACCACCCATCGCAGCTACCTCGTGCGCGCCGGCGGTCTCGTAATTCTCGTGGACACCTGCATCGGCAATGAAAAGGAGCGCCCGCTGCGGCCCAACTGGCACCGGCGCAAGTGGCCTTGGATTGACAATCTGCGCGCTCGCGGCGTTGAGCCGGAGGACATCGATGTCGTGCTGTGCACCCATCTCCACACCGATCATGTGGGCTGGAACACTCGGTTGCGGGACGGCCGCTGGGTACCGACATTTCCCAATGCGCACTATCTGTTCCACGAAACGGAATACGACTATTGGCTGGCGCGCCATACCGCCGAGGACTGGCTGCGCGACGCCTTCATCGACAGCGTTCTGCCGGTGGTCGAGGCGGGGAAGGCGGTGATGGTGGCAGGTGATCACGAGATCGCGGACGGGCTCTGGCTCGAGCCGGCGCCGGGCCATACCCCGGGCGCGGTGTGCCTCAACCTGCACGACGGTGATGGTCGCGGCGTCTTCTGCGGCGACCTGATGCATCATCCCATTCAGGTCCCGGCGCCGCACTGGTCAAGCGTGTTCTGCAGCGATCCCGATCTTTCGCGCAGGACCCGCACCGCTTTCGTCGAACGCCACGCCGATACCGGCACCATGGTGCTGCCGGCGCATTTTGCAAAGGACGGCGGCGGTTATATCGAGAGCGCCGGGCCGGGCGGAAGTACGGTGTTCCGGTTCGCCTCCTGACAGGGCTGGCGGTCGCGGCGGTGGCAAGAGGGGAAGCGCAGGATGGCTGATCTGGGTTTCGTGGGGCTCGGCAACATGGGCGGTGCGCTCGCGCGCCGCCTGCTGCAGGCGCACCGTCTTCACGTCTGGGACCTCGAGCCCGCCGCCGTTGCCGGCCTCGTCGGAAGCGGCGCGGTTGCGGTCAACGGGCTTGCCGGTCTCGCCAGCTGCGGGGCGGCCGCCATCGTCACCTGCCTGCCGACCTCGCAGGATGTCGAGGATGTCCTGTTCGGCGCGGACGGCATTGCCGCCCGACTGGAGCCCGGAACCGTGGTCATCGACATGACGACCGGCGATCCCCTGGTCACGGACACGCTTGCGGAACGGCTTGCGGGGCTCGGCGTCGACCTCGTCGACGCGCCGGTGTCGGGAGGCGTAATCGGCGCCGAGGAAGGCACGATCACAATCATGGCGGGGGCGTCTCCGGCATTGTTCGAACGGGTGCGACCGGTGCTTGAGGACATCAGCCCCAACGTTTTCCATGCAGGCGGCGCCGGCAGCGGGCACGCGATGAAGCTGATCAACAACATGATCTCATCCTGCGCTCGGGTCGCCGTTTTCGAGGGACTCGCGCTTGCGGTCAAGGCGGGCATCGAGCCGGTCCGGTTCACCGAAATTCTCTCCAGGGGTTCGGGCCGCGGCTATGTCGCCGACACGACGCTTCCCCGCTACGTCCTCGCCGACCGCAGCGATCAGGGGTTCGGGCTGGCGCTGATGTACAAGGATCTCGCGCTCGCGACCCGGCTGGGACAGGATCTCGAGGTGCCGCTCGCCGCGGGGGGCCATGCCCGTGAGGTGTTCCGGCGCGCGCTCAACGAGCTTGGCGCGGATGTCGATATCACCCAGCTGATCCGCCTGTTCGAGCGCGACGCCGGCGTCGACATCTGCGCATCGTCGGCGGATGCCTGAGTGAGGCCCGGTCCGGCGGTCCTGCGGGTGCGCTCCGCCGGATCAGTTCTCGCCCGGCTCCGGGGACGCAAGCGCGAGATCGGAGACGATGCGATCAGGACGTTGAGATCGCCGGGCAGCCCGCCGCCGTAGCCCTCTATGCCGAATCCCGGGACTATCACGACATCGCCCTTCGAGGTGCCCAACGGAATATCGACCGCCAGGGTGAGGCCGGTCATGGTGGCGATCAGCCTGCAGGCACCTTCGCGCGATTCGGTCTCGGTAATCGCAAGGTGCTCCGCCATGTCCTGGCCCCGCATCCACAGCGATGTGGCGGCGGCGCCCTTGACCTGTCCGAGCCGCGTTCCTGCGATATCGCCGAACAGGTCGATCACGCGTTCGCCGGTGGCCTCGTTGATCTCGAAATCGAACCATGCGCCGCCACGCGCCCACGGCTTGGCGCCGTCAGGCTGTGCCTGGGCTTTGGTGAACCGGTCATAGGCGGCACGCCTGTGGCGGTCGGCAAGCAGGTTGTAGGCGGTCGTGATTTCCTTGAAGCGCTCGGCCGCCGCTTCGTCGCCGGCATTGACGTCGGGGTGAAGCTCCTTGGCGAGTGATCGGTAGGCCTGCTTGATTTGTTCGAGATCGGCGTTCCGGTCGACACCAATGAGTTCGTAGGCGTTCATCGGCACAGTGTCGCGACGCGCCGAAACCGGTCAAGGGATGACGGCGCCGTACGGCCCAGGCCTCCGGTACCCGGGTCACGCCGGTTCCGCCGGCAGACCAGCGGTTCCAAGGAGCCCGGCCGCCTGGAGTTCGGTAATGAAGCCGAACATCTGCCTGTCCTCTATGCGATCGGGATAGAGAATACCGTCGAGATGATCGCATTCGTGCTGGACGACCCGGGCATGGAACCCCGAGGCCTGCCGGTCTATCGGCCGCCCTTCGCCGTCGCGTCCGCGATAGCGGATGCGGGCGTGCCGGCGGACGAGCCCCCGCATTCCGGGGACGCTCAGACAGCCCTCCCAACCCTCCTCGCTGGCCTCGCCGATCGGGACGATTTCCGGATTGATCAGAACCGTTTGCGGCACGGGCGGCACGTCGGGATAACGCGGACTGTTCTCGATGCCGAATATCACGACGCGGAGCGGCACGCCGATCTGCGCCGCCGCGAGGCCGACGCCGTCACAGGCCTTCATGGTATCGAGCATGTCGGCGACCAGGTTTTCGAGCGCCACATCGCCGAACCGTTCCATGTCTTCAGCCCGGCGCCGCAACCGGGGATCGCCCATCCGCAGAACCTCGCATACCGCCATCGGAACAATCTCCCGCAGGTTGCCGTCTCCAAACATCCGAACTGCACGGCCAGCCGCAATTCCGGTCTGTCCGGCAGCCATATCCCGTTCCTGCCCGGCTTTCAATCGCAGGCGCGAATCCCGGGCCCGCGGGTCCTGTGACAGCGGAATTCCGAGCCCATGATCGTTCGCAGCCGCCTTCTGGCCGGCCGGAACGTCAGCTCGCGACCAGTTCGTCGATCACGGCCGTGTACATGTCCCTGGCCTCGGCGCCGAAACAGGCGAACACGACCTTCTCGACGGTACTGCCGCTTTCGAAATGGCTCGCGGTTTCGGCCACCGCGACGCGCGTTGCCCGGTCGAGAGGGTAGTCATAGACACCCGCGCTGATCGCCGGAAACGCGATGGAGGCCACGCCCGTGTCCTCCGCGACCTCGAAACAGCGGCGATAGCAGCATGCCAGCAGACCGGGTTCGCCGCGGTTGCCGCTCTGCCATACCGGGCCGACGGTGTGGATCACGATACGGGCGGGAAGGCGATAGGCTCCGGTAGCCTTGGCGTCGCCGGTGTCGCAGCCGCCGAGCGCGCGGCATTCCTCAAGGAGACGAGGTCCCGCCATGCGATGAATTGCGCCGTCGACGCCGCCTCCGCCCAGGAGGGCGTTGTTGGCCGCGTTCACGACGGCATCGACTGCGAGCGTCGTGATGTCGCCCTCGAAGATCTCGATCCGTTCTCTTATAGGTAAGCGTTCGTTCGTGCGGTGAGGTGTTGTTGTTTTCGTCCGTTTGACGGGCTTTTGTCAGGGAGTTCCAGCGTCACCCGGAGCGGTTTCGTGCGCCGGGATGCGCGGTGAGGGGCACTGGCGCCATGCCGTGTTTTCCGCATTGGTTGCGGTTTTGTCCCGGCGCTGCGGAGGAGGAGCTGAGCGCCATCCTGTGCCGGTTGCAGGGTTCAGAGGGTCCGCTTCCAGTCCTTGCGGAGCGGGCCAGATGTCCTTCTTCGGCTTCTGTCATGTCGGTCGTGGCGGCCGCTGGTTGTTCCGACGCGGCCGGCAGACGCCGCGGCGCGGGACCAGGGTCTCGCAGGGCACGGGCGTGGTGTTGCAGCGCGCGGTCCATGCGGCGGTCGAGAAGCAGCGGCTCGCCGCATGGTAGCGCATCTGCGGCGCCGACCAGGCGCGTGTATCCGAGGTCGTGTCAGCGGGCGGGGCTCGTCGAGAATCTTCGGGGCGGCGGTGTCCGACGTGATCAGCTTCGGGGGGGCTGGCAGCGGCAGAAGGCGCGGGCGATGGGGTTCGCTCCGTGATCGTCGCAGCAGCCGCATCTCCGCGACCATGAAGTCGTGCCCTCGACCTCACGGCGGCGCTGCGAATCTCCGCCGCCTCTCCGGGCTCACGGCAACCAGGGCGACAGATCGCCGGGCGGCCGTTCTCCGCGCAGGCGCCAGCGCAGAACGTCGAGGCCGCTCCTCGCGGCCGTGTACATGACAGCCGTCCATGCTGTCGGAACCGAAGCCGGGCTTCCGCCCGGGCCCCTGACAGCCCTTTCCCCGAAATTGTTGTCCATGGTCGACGAACACGCGATGGTTGAGCGCAGCGGCCTGCCTTCCGGCGCCGCTTTCGGAAGCCTCGGCGCTTCCGCAAACAGCGACCGCAGTCTCCGGCGCCGCCTGCGCGGCCTCGAACGCCGCCGGAAGCAAGGCAGTCGAGCCGTGTTCAGGCGGCAGATCTCCGCGATCGATCCATTCCCACCCCTCCAGCTGCAGCCGGCGCAGTCCGGAAAGTCGCGCCGACAATGCGCCCGGCAACAGCACAGGATGATGAAGGACCACAGGCGCGCCAGCTTCTTGCAGGCGCCGTAGCGGTCGCAGACATGGGGGCGTCCGCAAACAGCTTCGCCGCGACCTCGGCGCTGCGCGAGGGAGAGGACCGCGTCACGGCTGACCGATGTCCGGAGCCAGGCGCGACTTCCGGACCTCCCTCAGGGCCCGGATGCATCGGCATGGCGCAGACCCCGGTGCGCGAGGATCGCGTCCCGAAACGGCTCGAACAGGGGCAGCATCCGGCTCGCTGGCCGGCGTTCCCGGCGAAAGCCCCTGGACGCGGCGCAAGGGCCGCATGCACGCGCTCGTGCAGCACATGCGTCCACACCCGAATGCGGTGCCGGGAAACAGCCGCCACCGGTGAACCGGGGCAGTCACAGCCCCGGCGGACAATCCGCCGCTTTTGATCTCGATGATCCTGGTGCGAACCGTTGGCAACGCAGCACGAGCAGGCGTCCTCCGCCACCTTCAGCCGCTCCTCCACCTCCTCGAGCGCCGGCCGCGGCCATGTGCCGCGCTGCTGGCCGCGCTTCGATGACGCCCGCTGCCTCTTCTCGCTCTTGCGTCCGTACATCGACGACCTGTTCAAACGAAGCTTGTCGTTCTCCGCCTCGAGCGCCCCGACCCTTCAGAACCTTCATCGCGGTCTTCAGGCCGGCATTCTCCATGCACAGCGACACTACCGTCGACCGCTTCCGCGCGCCGGCCTCGGCAAGAAGCCCGCCCGGACGCGCAACCTCCTGCTTCAGCGCAAGAGACTGCTTCGCCGTCCGCCGAACTTCCCTGACCTCCGCACGGGCAGCTGACAGCTTCTCGCGATTGCTCTCGAAAATCGCCTTCAGGGAATTCGTGCGGCTGCGCTCCTCCACCTCCTGCATGCGCAGCTCCTCGCAGCGACCCTCCGCAGCCGCCGTGCGGGCTTCCGCCGCCTCGGCTCGAATACGCTCGCGATCGTACAGGGACTTCCAGGTGACCGAATCACGACACGACGACTGCAGCATGTCGCCAGCGGCGTCCGCACCCGATGATGGCATGAAATCCTCAATGCACATGACCATGCACGACCTGATGGCACCGTCAAAAAATTTACGGCCCCCTTCTCCGAATCACCAAAACAAATCTCGGCGCAGATCGTCATCACCGCATGAACGAACGCTTACTGCGGAGCGTTCCCACCTCCACCGCTCGGCCCTGCCGTCGTGACAAAATCTTGCCCTGAAACGGGCGATTGTCACGAAAACTCGTTTTCGCCGCTGCCTCGCGACCGCACAACCGTGCTAAATCAATGACTTGGATTCGCCATACGAGAACTGCACCCTACCAGCATGAGTTCACCTTGATATCACCTAAACCCCAAAATATCATGGACCAATTACATGATTTAGCCGATGAAGTTCCGTTTAGATCTTCGAGAGTTCGTGCGTCGATTCCGCAAACAGTTCCTCAGGCGTCATCAGGCGTTCGGAAAGCCCGTGGCTGTAGGAGTAGCGCGCGAGCGCCTCGATCTCGTGGCGGCATTCCTCGACGCCGTACCGCCAGAAGTCGTCGCCCATGAGCGCGACCGTATCGCGCCGTTCCGCATCGACCCACGGAAGCGTTATCGCGAGCGCCGCGGTCTTGGCGATCTGCTCGTAGGCAGCGTCGCGCGCCTCGACCAGCGCCTTGTAGATGCTGCAGGGAAGCCACGGATATTTTTTGACTAGATTCTTGCGGACGCCCATCAGATGCATGATCGGGAACATTCCGGTCTTGCTGTAATATTCCCGCTCGACCGACCGGAAATTGGAAAACAGCCTCCCGATGTTGGGCTTGCCCAACGTGAAGCTTGAGGGTGCGCGCGCCGTGGTCAGCGCATCGAGTTCGCCTGCCTCGAACATTTCGACCAAGGTGCGATCCCCGGGGATCGGCTCGAGATCGAGGCCGGCGGGAGGTTCGAAAGGCGTGCGCTCGTCTCGTCCCGGCTCCTCCTGGCCGCCGGAGCGCCAGCGTATCTCGGTCGGCTTCACGCCATATTCGTCCTCAAGAATGCCGCGCATCCAGACCGGCGCCGTCATCTGGTATTCGGGCACCCCCACGAGCTTGCCGCGCAGGTCTCCCGGCTTCTCGATCCCCCGGTCGGTGCGAATATAGAACGCCGAATGCCGGAACAGGCGGCTCACGAAGGCCGGAATGCCGACATAGTCGCTCTTGCCCTGAGACATCACCCTGATGTAGCTGGAAAACGACAGTTCGCAGCAATCGAACTCGGCGAAACGGAAGGCCCGAAAGAACACCTCCTCCGGTTCCATCGGGATGAAGGTGACGTCGCACCCCTCTACCTTGACGCTGCCGTCCTTGATCGCCGCGAGCCTGTCCGTGTCCCCGGCCACGATCGTGATGGGTATGTCTCTTGCCATGGATGAACTCCTGCCGTCGGATGTGTGCTGCCGCCGATGATACCAGTCTCGGGCCGGCTCGCAAAAGGAAGCGCCCGGGTCCGCGGCATCCGCTATCCGGCGGCCACCTTCATTTCCCCGGCCCAATCCAGCCCGAGCCGTTCGCCAGCCGCAAGAATCCCGCTCCAGGCCGTGTCGTCGATGAAGACGCCGTCTGCACTGCGGACCTTGTTGTTCGCCCGTTCCATGTCGCCGGCCACGATCACCGGCGTCGCCGCATCGACGGGCCGCGCTGATTTGACGTAGTCAACCGTCGCGTCGATCTCGGTCTCAAGCCAGGACCTGTCGACCAGGCGTGCCGGATCGATGACAACCGTCAGCATGTTGTTGACGATCCCTCCCAGGCGCTGGTTTCTCGGCTGGATGGTGCCGCCGCCGGACAGGCCGCCGGCGAGCAATTCGCATACGAGGGCAAGTCCCGATCCCTTGTGCAGCCCGAACGGAAGCAGGGCGCCCCGCGGCTCGGAGAAGATTACCGCGGGATCCGTCGTCGCCTGTCCGCGGGCGTCGATGACAAGCCCGTCATCGAGCTTCTCGCCCTTGGTCATGGCGACCCGCGCCTTGCCCATCGCGATCCGGCTCGTTGCCATGTCGAGCAGCGTCATCGGCGTGTTATCGGTCGCTGGCACCGCGATGCAGACCGGATTGGTCACGAAACGCGCCTCGGCGCCTCCCCACGGCGCAACGCACGGCTCATGGTCGACGACATTCACGAAATGAAGCGAGATCAGCCCGGCGTCGGCCGCGATTTCGCCGTAGGCGCCGATGCGCCCGAGATGGTGGGCGTCGCGCAGGGTCATCAGGACGACTCCGGTCTCGCGGCACCTCGCGACGGCCGCCGCCATCGCCTCGCCGCCGACCCGCCGCCCGAAGCCGTGGCGGCCGTCGAACATCAGAATGGCGCCGTCGTCTCCCACCTGCTCGACCGCGGTGCCCGGACGCAGGCGCCCGGCCTCGAAATGCTCGACATAGGCCGGCACCAGCCCGACCCCGTGGCTGTCATGGCCCATTAGGTTCGCCGTCACCAGGGATTCCGCGACGAGCGCAGCCTCGTCCTCTGGACTTCCCATCTTCTCGAATATGCCGGCTGTCAGTCCGGTCAGCGCCTCAGCCTGAATCTGCATCACTGCTCCTCGGTCAGAATCGTTCGGCGGCGAAGGGCGCCATGTCCATCGGAGGCGTCCGGCCGCCGGCAAGATCAGCGATCAGGCGTCCGGTCACTGCCGCCATTGTAAGACCGAGATGGCCATGCCCAAAGGCGAAAAACACGTCCCGGCGCCTCGGCGCGCGCCCGATGACCGGAAGGCTGTCGGGCAATGCCGGACGGTCGCCCATCCACCGTTCCGCTGCTTCGAGACGGAGACCCGGCACGAACGGCCTCGCGAGATCGCCAAGGATGTCGGCCCGCTCCCAGTAGGGCGGCAGGTCGAGGCCGGCAAGTTCGGCCGTGCCCGCAAGCCTAATCCCGCCCGTCATCGGCACGATGGCGAAGAAATGGTCACCGACCACGATCGGCCGCCGCATCTCGACGCCGGGCTGCGGGAGCCAGAGATGGTAGCCGCGCTCGGTGTCAAGCGGCACCGGCGATCCGGAAGCCCGCGCAAACGACCGGGAGAACGCGCCGGCCGCAATCACGAGGGAGTCCGCCTCGTGGGCGCCGCCGTCGGTCAGGAGCCGGACCCGGCCCGCCGCGCCAGTCTCGATCCCCGTCACGTTCTCGCGGACGAAGGCGCCACCCTTGCGCCGGATCAGTTCGACCAGCCGCTGCGAAAGATGAAGCGGATGGGTGACCGAACTTGCCGCAGGCGAATAGACGCCGGCGTGGAGGTCGCGCGCCAGCGCCGGCTCGAGCTGGCGCATCTCGGCGACCGTGAGTTCCTCGAGCCGGGCGCCGCGCCGGCGACGCAGCGCGTGGCTCTCCTGTGCCGCCTCCCATGCCTCCTTCCTGCGGTACACATGGAGCTCGCCGGTCTCGCGCCATACATCCTCGGCGCCGGCCTCGCGGATCAGGATCCGCCACGCTTCATCCGACCGGTCGAGAAGCGACGCGAGCGCGATCGAGATCTTCTCGACGCTGGATTTCCGCGCCGCCCACGCAAACCGCACGAGCCACGGGGCGACGCGGTGCAGGTAGCGCCAGCGCACTACCAGCGGTCCGGTGGGATCGAGCAGCATGCGCGGAATTCGCCGCACCACGCCCGGCGTCGCTATCGGCGTCATCGCGTCGACCTGGATGAGGCCGGCATTGCCGAACGAGGTTCCGGTTCCGGGCTCGGCACGATCGACGAGCGTGACCTCGTGGCCGTCGCGCTGCAGGAAGGCAGCGCAGCAGAGCCCGACAACGCCGGCGCCTAGAATCGTGAACCGTCCTGATGGCATCGGCATCTCCGCCATGTCGCCTCCCGTCAGCAGCCGGACCGCGCGTCCGGAAACGCCGCAGCGGCACCCGTCCTGCAGCCACTGCATCACTGATACCATTCTGCTATTAATCTGGCGACCCGCAACCCTTTGCTGCGCCGGCAACCACCCGGCAACCGGAGTTCGCCATGTCCGACCCCGTCACGCTGATGGTCTTTACCGACTACGTCTGACCCTGGTGCTACCTCGGCACCGTGCGTGTCGACCAACTCCGCAAGGCCTACGACATCGCCGTCGAGCTCGTGCATTTCCCGCTGCATCCGGACACACCGAAAGAGGGGCGCGAGATGGCCGGGTTCTACGCCGCCCGCGGCCTCGATCCCGACAGGATGTACCGGGAGATGAAGGCGCGCATGGACGCCGAGGGCCTTCCCTACAGCCGGCGCACCCATACCTACAACAGCCGTCTCGCCCAGGAGCTCGGCAAGTGGGCCGACACCATTGAGGACGGCGAACCTCTCCATGACGCGCTCTATCGCGCCTATTTCGTGGACGCGCGGAACATCGGCGATACCGAGGTGCTGCTCGATCTCGTGGACGGACTCGGACTGCCGGCCGACCAGGCACGCGAGGTCATCGCCACACGCGCTTTCAGTGATGCCGTCGACGAGGACTGGGCGCGGTCCCGCAGCTACGGCGTGACCGGGGTGCCAACCTATGTCGTCGGCGGCTACGGTGTGGTCGGCGCCCAGCCCTACGAGGCGCTCGTACAGCTCGTACAGCAGGCCGGCGGCACGGCGCGAAACTGACGGCCCGACATGCCGTTCGCCGCGGCAACAACCGGAGACGCGATCGCCGCGTTCGAGCGCGACGGCGTAGCGCTGGTCCGGCGAGCCTTCACCGACCGGTGGCTCGGCATGCTCGACGAGGCCGTGGACGCAGCGCTCGCAACGCCGAGCCCGCTGTCGCGCGAATACGCACCCACAGGCCGCGGCCACTTCTTTGCCGACCATCACATGAGTCAGAACAGCGAGGACTTCCAGCAGTTCATCGAGGAGTCGCCGGCAGCCGCGATTCCGCCGGGGTACTGTAACTTGATGTCTGGAAATTTGTCTGAGGTTTGCGCTTTGAGGCGTTTCACTGGGGGGCTAGCCCCCCCAGTGAAACGCGGCGCCATCGTGCTATCCCATGGAGTTGTAAAACCTTCATGGAGGAAGCGAATGGACCTGCGACACACTACGACGATTGAGGCCGTTTTGGAACATCTGATCGCAAACGGAGCAACGGATCTGGGGCGGGTCTTTGGCCAGCTCTTCGAGCTTGCGATGCATATCGAGCGCGAGCAGTACTTGAAAGCGGGCCACCGGACACCGGAGCGACAGGGCTATGCCAACGGCTACAAACGGATCGACACCCCCACTGTTGCCGTTCAGGTGCCAAAGACGGCCGGTCACGGGGACGACCCCCCAGTCGCTTGAACGCGGCCAGCGATCTTCTCGCGCCGTAGCCGAGATGTACATCAAGGGTGTTTCCACACGGCAGGATGTAATGCGCGAGTTCGGGAGCCTGTCCTCTTCTCAGGTCAGCCGGGCCACCAGGTTGCTCGATGAAGAACTCGCCGCGCAACCGGCCCCTGATGAAATACCTGGATGCGCGCTACGAAAAAGCCCGCCATGACGGCGTTGTGCGCGATGTCGCAGTGCTCTCGGCCATCGGAATAGGGGCTGCAGGCACGTTCTGGGGCTCTCTGTGGCGCTCTCCGAGGCCGAGGTCCATTGGAGAGCCTTCCTGGAAAGCTTGCTAGCCCTGCATGGTACGACCTTCATCGTCTCGGATGCCGGGCTGAAAGCGGCACGACGCGCGGTGCTGGGCGCGGCGACATGGCAGCGCTGCCAGTTCCACCTGGCGCAAAACGCCGTGCACCGAACAACGACATCAGGAAACGTATTGGAAAACAGCTCAGAGCCACGCCTCCTCACTCCAAACCGCCGAGGCTGAACTGGGCGCCCTCGTGGCCAGCGACAAGCATCCAGGCTTCCTGGCTGGAAAACAATGCGGGGCTCGCTGTCTTCACCTTGCCCGATGCTCACCACAAGCGTATGCGAACCTCGAACGGCATCGAGCGACCGATCCAGCAAGAGCTCAAGCGGCGCATCTCCAAAGTCAGGGTCTTTCCGAACCTCGCCTCGTTGGAGCGCCTCTCAACCGCGGTCCTCATCGACGAAAAATGGGAAACCGAAACCAAGATCAAATGGGAACAGCTCGATCAGCTTCACGACAATTTCCAGACATCAGGTTGCGTAATCATCGCCGCCACGCTGCTCCGGGCAAACCGGCTCTGGTTGGTCGACGAGCACCTGCTGGTGAAGGAGCCGGGAACCGATGTCCCGACGCACTGGCATCACGACCTCCCCTACTACGACATTTCCCGGGACGGCTTCGCGTCCCTCTGGATCCCGCTCGACATGGTCACCGCAACATCGGGTGCGATGAAATTCGTGAAGGGATCGCACCGGTGGAACAAGTTGTTCAGGCCGATAGGGATCGGCACCGGACTTGAGGCCGAGGGCGCCGACAGGTTCGACGGCCCGGCGCCGGAAATCGACGCCAGTCCCGGCGACTACGATGTCGAGATCTTCAAAATGGACCGCGGCGACGCGCTGTTCTTCCAGACGGCGACGCTGCACGCCGCCAAGCCCAACCGGACCGCCGCCGCGCACTATCGCTGCGCTATGCCAGCGAGGCTGCGCGCTGGCAGCCTCGCACCTACGTTCCATCGCGGCCCGACAAGCCCGACCTTGTCCCCGGCTCCGTTCTCGGCGATAACCTCTATCCGGTGGTTTGGCCGCGCAGGAACGCGGCGCAGCCTGACGAGGTCTGACGATGCAGGTTCACACGATACTCCGGGAAAAGGGTACCGACATCCACACCATCGGCCCCGGCGCCACCATCGCGGAGGCCGCGGTCCGCCTCAGGGATCTCGGGATCGGCGCCCTGATCGTGTCCGAGGACGGAGCCGCGATCACCGGCATCATCTCCGAGCGGGACATCGTCTATGGCCTCGCCGAGCACGGGGGCGGATTCCTCGACCTCGCGGTCAGGAACGCGATGACGGCCGATGTCGTCACCTGCTCCCCCGAAGACACCGGGCGCGTCGTGCTCGGACGCATGACCGAGCACCGCATGCGCCATGTCCCCGTCGTCGAGGCCGGTCGGCTCGTCGGTCTGGTGAGCATCGGAGACGTCGTGAAGAGCCGCCTCCAGGAAATCATGTCGGAGGCCAACGCCCTCAGGGACTATATCGCGGGCGCGTGACGGATCAGTCGCCGCCGCCGTCAGCCTCGAGATAGGCGTCGTCCTTGGTCCACCGGGTAGCCATCCCGCAGGCGTTGCACTCCGTCGTCGCGGCCTGAACGTCGACCCAGTCGAAGGTGAACCACTGTTCGAAGTTCAGGCCCGTATAGACCGGACGCTCGCACCCGGAGCAATTGATCAGGACACGCGGCATGGGCTCGCCTTCCATCTCCCCGCAAACCGGACCCCGCGCCAGCCTCCGCATGGAGGCGGAGTACACGGTTCCACGCTGCCGCAGAGCATATGGGCTGCGGACGCGGAACTCAAGGCGGGTCCGGAATTGGTGGAGAGATCGGCAGCAATGGTCTAAAACACGCCGTCGCCGCCCCTCGCCGGGCGGCACGCGCTAGACGGAGCGGAGCGACGGGAATGAAGGCAGGCAACAGCGTCCTTTCCGGTTTCGGGACGACGATATTCGAGGTCATGTCGCGGCTCGCGCAGGAGCACGATGCGGTCAATCTCGGCCAGGGATTTCCCGACGGCAACGGCCCCGAGGATGTTGTCGAGGCGGGCGCCGACTACCTCCGCAACGGCGTCAACCAGTATCCCTCGATGTTCGGCATCCCCGATCTGCGCCGCGCCGTAGCCGAGCATGCCCAGCGCTTTTACGGCATCGAGATCGACTGGCAGACGGAGGCCATGGTGACCTCGGGCGGCACCGAGGCGCTCGGATCAGCACTTCTCGGTCTGATCGAGCCGGGCGACGAGGTGATTCTCATCGAACCACTCTATGACAGCTACCTGCCGATCGTCGAACGCGGCGGCGGCATCGCTAAGTTCGTGCGCCTCGAACCACCGGGCTGGGAACTGCCGCGCGAACAGCTCGCGGCGGCGTTCTCCGACCGTACCAAGCTGATCCTGGTCAACACCCCGATGAATCCGTGTGCCAAGGTCTTCAGCCGCGACGAGCTCGAGTTCATCGCAAGCCTGTGCATCAGACATGACTGTTTCGCCGTGTGCGACGAGGTTTACGAACATCTCGTCTTTGACAATGCCCCGCATGTCCCGCTGATCACCCTTCCGGGCATGCGCGAACGCACGGTGCGCATCCAGTCGGCCGGCAAGATCTTCTCGCTCACGGGCTGGAAAATCGGTATGATCACCGCGGCGCCGGCGGTGCTGACCCCGATCGCCAAGGCCCACCAGTACCTGACCTTCACGACGCCGCCGAACCTCCAGGCCGCCGTTGCCTACGGGCTTGGCAAGGACAACGCGTATTTCGAGGGACTGCGCCGCGACATGCAGTCGCGCCGCGACCATCTTGCGTCGGGGCTCGCCGCAGTCGGGTTCGAGATCATTCCGTGCCAGGGGACGTATTTCATCACCACGGATTTTCGGCCGCTGGGCTACAACGGCTCAGACGCCGAATTCTGCAAACACCTCACCACGGAGGCCGGCGTCGCCGCCGTGCCGGTCAGCGCGTTCTACACCGCCGACGACGTCAGACACTTCGCGCGCTTTTCGTTCTGCAAGAAGGCCGAGACCATCGACGAGGCAATCCGTCGCCTCAAGCACCATTTCGGCCGCGCGTAGACCGGCGCCCTCTGCGGCGGCGATGCCGGCATCGCCTTGACCCCGGGGCGGGAATTCCCTACATAACCGCGTTCTGACATTCGCGGTGGCTATAGCTCAGTTGGTTAGAGCGCCTGGTTGTGGTCCAGGAGGTCGTGGGTTCGAATCCCATTAGCCACCCCAGCCCCCCTGCTCTCCGCGGGTTCCCTCGCGACCCAGCCCGGCGTCATCCGACCTCGCCTCACCTCAATCCCAGCGCCAAGAGCAGGCATCGACCTGCCCGAACGCGCCCTGTTGCCATTGGTCAGCGGTGCGCTCTTCGAGGATTTCGGGCCGATCGACGAACTGTCGTACGCTGGTCGGACCGAAATCATCCAGACGGCGAAATTTCTCCGCAATTTGGAGATAGCCGGTCCTCGCCGTATTGAACGCGAGGAGTGGTTCCGCTGCCGCGACGAGGGCATCGACGCCGCCCGGGAAGTTGCGGATGCTGAAGTAGATGTCGTAGGCGTCCTTCTGCTTGCGGCGGTTGGCGATGGCATAGCCCGTCATGGCTAGCAGCGCGGGAATGGACGCGACGGCGATGTGCACGCGGTTTGCGCCGCCGTCGGGCATGTCGCGATCGATGGCAACGAGCTGGTAGAACCGCAAGGTGAAATCCACGCCATCGGCGCGCTGAACCGCGAAGTCCGCCACGAGCGGAGGCGCGTTCTTCGCGATCTTGGCGTCGCGCGGCATCAGGAAGTCGACGATGATGTCGATGTCGGCTCCGCCATCGCAGGCGGGCACGGTACGCACGATTTGGAAGCGGGGCCGATTCTCGGACTGGTGGTAGCGCTGCCTCGAGGGGGACTCGACAAGCCGGGCGTATTCGCCGTCACCCAAGGCTTCGGCATCGAGACTGAGATCCACGCCCAAGGTTCCAACATCAGATGTCCTGACCTCGGGTCCGATTTTTCCAATCAGAGTGATGCTTCCGGGCCGGGTTTGCGTGCGTTGTCTGGCAGTTCGTAGATCATGCGGAGGCCGGTTCCGGGGAAGACCGTGCGCATCCGGTTGAGTTCGTCGAGCAGTCCGGCGATGTCAGCGTCGCGCGCGTTGCTGGCGGTGCCGAGGATGCGCACCCGCAGGACGCCGTTCTCCGGGTCGGGGATGATGTCGACGTCCGACTGGAACAGTTCGGCGAGAGGGCGTCGCGAACGCTGCTTTGCGCCCTGCGCCGCGGCGACGGCGGACATCATCCGGGTCTCGGCGCGGTAGGCGATCATGCGAACGATGTCGAGCAGCAGCCTCTCGCTAGAGGGCAGGGCGTCGAGCCTCTCGTCGAGCTCGGCCACCGTGACATGCTTCGGGGTTTCTGAACGCCGGACCTTGACCCAAGTTGGCACTTTTTGCGACCTGGAATTTTTATCACGTACCCCGTTCCATAGTGAAGTGCAACACATGATGGGCTGTGACCATGTGTTTTAAGACGCATGATGTTGCGGAGCGGTAGCGGCGAGAGTTCCTGTACAAGATGAAGGGAGCTTGTTCATGTCCAAAGGCTACCGTCACCTACGAAGAGCGATGCCAGATTGAGGCGTTACAGAAAAGCGGTCTTTCACAAGGTGCGCTTGCTCGGCAGCTGGGCCGATCAACAATTTTTCGGGAGATCAAGCGTAACACCGGGGGACGGGGTTACCGTCACAAGCAGGCGCAAAGGATGGCAGAAACGCAGGGCAGCCTCGTCTGTTTCCTGGCGGTTGACGCCTCGAGTTGAAGCTCAGAAAAAGCTGCGGGAGGGCCCCGAGCAGCGGCCGTTTTCGACTGGAAGGCCGTGAACGGATCCATGATCGCCGAAGATCGGAGAGCCGGGGGTGTCTTGTGGAAGAAGCTTCGGCGGCGCGGCAAGAAGCCGAACTGGAAGGGCGGATACCATTCCGGCCGGGTCCTGTGGACATTTCCGAGCGCCCTGCGGAGGCAAAGGAACGGGTCGGCGACTGGGAGCCATCATCGGCGAAGCTCACAGTGGAGCTGTCGTGTCGCTCGTACCACGAAATACACCTTGCTGGGTGGACAGAAAGACACGGTCGGTTCGGTCATGATCCGCCTGCTCGGCTCTGGTGCGCTATTGGTCCACACAATCACGTCAGACAACGGAGTTCGCAGACCACAGGCGTGTCGCACTTGACGCAGATTTCTTCTTCGCTTGTAACTGCTCACCCCCCTGGTTCCGGCTTGATGTCGGGGTAGAGCAACGAACGGGTTTTCGTGGAGATTTGACACTGCAGGCCGATTCGCTTAGTGGTGGTCATCGAGAACGACGGGGACCGCCAGTGGGCTACTTTGGATCGAAGGCGACGAGCGGGCTGTGCCAGCTGCTTCCGGGGCTCCAGCCCCCGCATGATCTGTATGTGGAAACGCATCTCGGAAGCGGCGCGTTGATGAAGCGCAAGGCCGGGTGATGGCGACGGGCGGCGCGCGAGGAGTTCGAAGCGGCCAAGACCGCGGCGCTGCGTGCGGCCGGCAAGGTGCCGAAAGATGTCGATGCCGTGATCCGCGTCTTCGTCATCCTGCTCGATATCCTCATCGTCGTCCTTCTGGAGAAGACCACGCACGAGCCGGAACTCCGGTCTGCTGCCGTCACAGACGGACAAGAGCGTGCCGGGAGCAACGGCAAGGGCCCGAAGCCGAACCGGCGGATGGGCGACAACCTGCGCAAGACCATCGTCGAGGAGACGGTCGCGGCCTGCGACGCCTGCGGCGCTGGCATCGACGGCCCCATCGATCGGGAGCGCCGCACGACATCGTGTTCGAGGTCGTCGAGCGCCGCGCCGAGATCAAGGAATGCCCGAAGTGCAAGGGCCGGTTCCCCGAAAACATCCCGTGCAGTACGGCATCGGCATCCAGGCCCTCGTTATCAACCTGCTGGTCGCCCAGATGCTGTCCCTGCGCCGTGCCGTCGCGCTCATGCAGGCGATCTCCGGCATCAAGCTCTCCGAGGCAACCTGCCTCGGCTATGCTTTCACGATGTGTCATGGAAGGAGGCCGCCGTGGCGCACTTCCTGCAACGCCCGATGTCGACGATTTCGGATCAACGGCAAGTGGCTCCATGTCGTCACCGACGGAACCCTGACGTGTAAGTTCCCGCACCGCAAGCGCGGCCGGGAGGCAAGAGATCGGCCCGTGCTACAAGGGCGTTCTGACTGCTGGGCCTCGTACATGGGCTATGACCAGTGTAGCCACCAGCTGTGCGGTAGCCACCTGCTGCGCGAACTGACCTTTGTCGTCGAGGCTACCGCGCGACTGATGAAGAGCCTGCTCCGCGAGATCTGCCACAAGGTCAACAAGAGCGCATCCAAAACCCTGAACGAGGCCGACCTCCGGGCCGTGCGCAAGCGCTACCGTACCATCAGGGTGCCAGGGAACTGCCCGACATCCCGCCGAAAGGAAAACGTGGACGCAAGTCCGACGCGCACAACCTGCACGAACGTCTCGTGAAACACGAAAACCTGCGCTTCACAGACGACCCCGATGTCAGCTTCACCAACAATGCCGGAGAACAGAAGATCAGGATGGCAAAGCTCAAGGTGTCCGGATGCTTCCGCTCCACGCGAAAGCATGGTGCCGGGGCTCAAGCTACCTCACCTCCATGGCGGCACTCGGCTACAACCCACTCGTCGCCACCCAGATCGCCCTCGACGGAAAAGCCGCAGACATCATCAACGAGCACTACGACCAATCAGAACCCAATTAGGGGTGAGTAGATACCTTCGCTTTTCCATTCCCGGGAACGCGGCTTGAATGAGCACACCAACGGCCTGGTGCGGGAGTACTTCCCGAAGGGCACGGACTTTCGCGCGACATGCAACGAAGATGTTCAGAAGGTGCAGGATCGGCTCAACACTCGGAAAGTCATGGGATCGCCGACGGAGGTAATCTTGAAGTGAAACCGCCCTGACCATCTGCGTTCCGCAGCCGCAACGTGCAGCAGGGTCCATGCCGCGCGACGGCGAAATAGTGGCTTGAAGCCGACAAAGGCGTTGCATAAGCTCGATGTTGAAGGAACTGAAGCTGTTCCCAGGCGGAATCGAGAGGGGCAGAGGGGAAAAATTTGCACAACATCCGGCCCTCATCTCCGTTCGGGCTACGCCCTCACTGCGATGAGGGCCGGATGTTGCACTTCAGACTGGAAGTGGGGATTTAAAAATCTCCTCGCACCAACCCGCGCCCCCGCAACACCCAGATGCTGTCTTGAAAAACCAAACGTATCTACTCACCCCTAGTTGGGTTCTGATTGGCCATAGTGCTCGTTGATGATGTCTGCGGCTTTTCCGTCGAGGGCGATCTGGGTGGCGACGAGTGGGTTGTAGCCGAGTGCCGCCATGGAGGTGAGGTAGCTTGGCACCATGCTTTTGCGTGGAGCGGAAGCATCCGGACACCTTGAGCTTGACCTTTGCCATCCTGATCTTCTGTTCTCCAGCATTGTTGGTGAAGCTGACGTCGGGGTTGTCTATGAAGCGCAGGTTTTCGTGTTTCACGAGACGTTCGTGCAGGTTGTGCGCGTCGGACTTGCGTCCATGTTTTCCTTTCGTCGGGATATCGGGCAGTTCCCTGGCGCCCTGATGGTGCGGTAGCGCTTGCGCCCGGCGTCGTTCAGGGTCTTGGATGCGCTCTTGTTGACCTTGTGGCAGGGAGCAGGCTCTTCATAAGTCGCGCGGTAGCCTCGACGACAAAGGTCAGTTCGCGCAGCAGGTGGCTACCGCACAGCTGGTGGCTACACTGGCCCATGTACGAGGCCCAGGACGCCCTTGTAGCACGGGCCGATCTCTTGCCCGCGCTTGCGGTGCGGGAACTTGCACGTCAGGGTCCCACGACATGAAGCCACTTGCTGTTGATCCGGTCTCGTCGACATCGGGCGTTGCAGGAGGTGCGCCACGGCGGCCTCCTCCCATGACGCATCGTGAAAGCATAGCCGAGGCCTCGGAGAGCTTGATGCCGGAGATCGCCTGCACGAGCGCGACGGCGCAGGGACAGCATCTGGGCGACCAGCAGGTTGATGACGAGGGCCTGAATGCCGTACTGCACGGGATGTTGTCGGGGAACCGGCCCTTGGTCCGGGCCTTGCACTTCGGGCATTCCTTGATCTCGGCGCGGCGCTCGACAACCTCGAACACGATGTCATAGAGGACGCGGCGCTCCTGATCGACGGGGCCGTCGATGTCGGCGCCGCAGGCGTCGCAGGCCGCGACCGTTTCCTCGACGATGGTCTTGCGCAGGTTGTCGCCCATCTGCCGGTTCGGCTTCGGGCCCTTGCCGTTGCTTCCGGCACGCTCTTGTCCGTCTGTGACGGCGGCAGACCGGAGTTCCGGCTCGTGCGTGGTCTTCTCCAGAAGGACGACGATGAGGATGTCGAGCAGGAGGACGCGGATCACGGCCTCTTCCGCCACCTTGCCGGCAGCGCCGCGGTCTTGGCCGCTTCGAACTCCTCGCGCGCCGCGTTGACCGTCGCCATCACCCGGCCTTGCGCTTCATCAGCGCGCCGCCTCCGAGATGCGTTTCCACATACAGATCATGCGGGGGCTGGAGCCCCGGAAGCAGCTGGCACAGCCCGCTCGTCGCCTTCGATCCAAAGTAGCCCACTGGCGGTCCCCGTCGTTCTCGATGACCACCACTAAGCGAATCGGCATGCAGTGTCAAATCTCCACGAAAACCCGTTCGTTGCTCTACCCCGACATCAAGCCGAAACCAGGGGGTGAGCAGTTACAACCAAACAAAATTTAGCGTGAGATCGTTCTGTCGTCCGCCAGCGACCGCATGCACGACGATCCCATGCTAATTCGGAGACGCGAAATCCGAATGCGTTGGGGCTCGGCTCATCACAGATCGCCTTCTTGATCGCAATTTTCGTGCCAAAAAGGCCCCATCAAGCCTTGGCGGCACGATTGCAGCGCGACGCAAACTGAAAAAAATCTCGCCAGTCGTCGCCGGATTAGCAGCGTGGGATCACCGTGGACCGCATGACACCGCGCTGCCGCAACGCTATGATTCAGGCGTAACGACAAACAGGGCCTGTTCCATGAGTCCAGTTGTTTTCTGCGCATTCGACGACACGACCGGGACCGCATGCTACGTGGTCAGCGACCCCGCAACCGCCCGTGCCGCGATCATCGACGCGGTCCTCGACTTCGATCCGGTTTCGGGACGTACCGGAAACGTCACCGTCGAACGTTTGCTCGCCCATGTCAGCCACCGTGGCCTGACGGTCGAATGGGTCCTCGACACCCACCTTCATGCCGACCACCTTTCCGCCGCCGCGCTCCTGGGAGAAAGGTGCGGTTCAAGAACCGGAATGGGCCGCGGCCTGATCGAGGTCCGACAGAACCTCGCGCCGATGTTCGGTATCGCCGACGAAGCGGCGGACGATTCCCCGACCTGCGACGAGCTGTTCGAGGACGGCAGCACGTTTATGATCGGCACACTCGAATGCCAGGTGCTGACTACGCCGGGCCACACGCCCTCCTGCGTTACCTATGTCGTCGGCGATGCATGTTTTGTCGGCGATGTCCTGCTGATGCCGGATTCGGGCACTGCACGCTGCGACTTTCCCGGTGGCAGCGCCACGCAGCTTTTTGCCTCCGTGCAGAAGATCTTCGAGCTTCCGGACGCGACGCGCATGTTCGTCGGCCATGACTACGGCGCGAACGGTCGTCGCGACATCGCTTGGGAGACGAGCGTCGGCGAGCAGCGCGACAGCAACATCCATGTCAGCGGCGGCACCCTCGAACACGACTTCATCGAGATGCGGCGCGCGCGGGACGAGACCCTGGGCCTTCCGCGTCTCTTCTTCCCGGCCATCCAGGTCAACATGCGGGCCGGGAATCTGCCGCCGCCTGATTCCGGCGGCGTAGCCCACATCCGCATTCCGCTCAACCGCATATGATCCGCCCGATCGAGGACAAGCCACCATGACCACCGGACTATACACCCACCCGAGTTCGCTGGATCACGACACGAGCCCCGGACACCCGGAGCGGATTGAGCGGATCGCGACCGTCTACACGACCCTCGACGACGCCAGCTTCGCCGCGCTCCGCCGCAGGGAAGCGCCACCATCGTCCGTCGGCGAGCTCGGTCGGGTGCATCGGGACGACTATGTCACCCATACCCTTGAGCGGATTCCCGCTGCCGGCTTCTCCCGGCTCGATCCCGACACGGTGGTCTCGTCCGGTTCCGGCACTGCCGCCCTCCATGCCGCTGGCGCGATGATTGCCGCCGTGGACGACGTAGTCGCCGGCAACGCCGACAATGCATTCTGCGCGGTGCGGCCGCCGGGTCATCACGCCGAGGCCAGCCGCGGCATGGGGTTCTGCCTATTCAACAACGTAGCCGTGGGCGCGATGCATGCCCGTCACGTCCACGGCCTGCAGCGCGTAGCAATTGTCGATTTCGACGTGCATCACGGAAACGGCACGCAGGCGATGTTCGAGAGTGATCCGGACACGCTGTTCGCATCGACGCACCAGTACCCGCACTATCCGGGCACCGGAGCCGCCGGAGAGACCGGCGTGGGCAATGTCTTCAACGCACCGCTCGCCGCCGGCTCGGGCGGCGCCGAGTTCAGGGCGGCAATGGAAGAACGGATCCTGCCGGCGCTGCGCGGCTTCGCGCCTGCCATCGTCTTCGTTTCGGCCGGGTTCGACGCCCACTCGCGCGACCCGCTGGCGTCACTGAATTTCGAGGAAGCGGATTATGAATGGGCGACTCGCAAACTCATGGAGATCGCGGACGAGTTCTCCAGAGAGCGCCTCATATCAACCCTCGAAGGAGGCTACGACCTCGAGGCCCTGAGCAACAGTGTGCAGGCGCATGTCGGCGCGCTGATGTCCTCTTAGGACGGCGCCAGCGGACCGGTCTGGACGGCGTGCCGGGGGCGGGCGGCCGAAAACTGACCCGAAAACGCCGGAGCGGCCCCTATGTCCGCCGTGTCGGATCCGGGCGTGACAGCCGGCACGCAGGACCGTCACACAGGCGCGGGAACGCCGACAAGATCCACGACCTTCGGAACCTGGCGGAGCGCCCAGTCGAGCTCCCGGCGCTCGACCTCGCCGCACTGACGCGGCGCGACCAGGTTGGAGAGCGGGATGCCCGCCTCCAGATCACGGAGTTGCTGGCGGAGAACCACTCTGAGCAGAATTTCGTGCGCCGCGATCAGGTCACCGACAAGGTCTTCCGGCACGCTTCCCGCCTCAGCTGCAGCGCGTAGACGCGCCTCGGTCGAACGGGCGGCAATGCCGTTGGAAATGGCCAGCACCCGAGCCGCCGAGAACACCGGCATGAGGCCGGCCATCTTGAGGTCGATCCGCCCCTCCTTAAGCCGCAAGCGGCCGAACCAGCCATGCGGCTTGGCGAACTGCGCGGCATTCCCGGCCAGCAGTCGCAGGAAGGGACGGCTGGCGCGCGCCATCGTCCGCGCCTCGGCACCCAGCGCCTCGGCAAGGGAATCGTCGCCGTGAACCGGCGCGGCATCGAAGAAGATATCAGCATTGAGAATGTCTTCGGGCCGGGTACGCGCCAGCCATATTTCCACGGTGGCACGCCAGCCATCGAGATCGTGTCTCCAGGCAGCGTTCGACGCCATGATGCCACCCGTACAGTAGCGGACACCGGCCTGGTCGAGGATATCGGCGACGCGCCGTCCAAGCGCCTCGCACCAGCGGTCGGCGTCGGAACCCGGTGACCCTTCGCGAAACACGATTGCGTTGTCCTGATCCATTGCCAGCAGGCTCTCGCCGCGCCCGCCGGAACCCAGGACCAGCATCGCATAGGGTGGCGCCTCCGTTGCGGCATGCTCGCTTTCGGCGATCTCGCATGCCCGGCGGGTAAGCGCACGCAGTTCGCGCGAGATGACCGCGGCGACAAGTCGAGCATCCACCTCCTCGTCGACCAGAGCGCGCGCGACGCCCGCGAGTTCGGACCAGACACGGCCGAGTTCCGGCGCATCGTTCGCAGATTCGATCTCGTGGCCGAGGGAGACCGAGTCGTCGGCCCGCCCGCGCAGCAGATCGCGGGCGCTCAGTACGCCGACGACAGTCCCATCTGCGTCAACGACACCGAGGTGCCGGAAGCCGCCGGTCTTCATCGACACCAGCGCCCGGTACACCAACTCCGAGTGTCCGACAGTCCTCAGCGAACTCGAGCAGACATCGCCGACCGGATCCGCAAGCACCTGCGCGCCGCCGCGACGCAGGGCGCGCAGCACGTCGCGTTCGGTGATGATCCCGTATGGCTCTTCCGCCTCCGGTGTGACGATGAGCGAACCCACCCTTTCGTCGATCATGCGCGCGAGCGCGTCGGCAAGCGGCAGGTCGCGCACCGCGAAAACCGGCGGCGCGGTCATCAATTCGGCGACGCGATGACGGTACGGAAAGCTGTCTATGCGCGCGTACTCGGCCGGGGCGGATGACGGAATCTCACGCACCCCAAGGCCGGCGGCCTGGCTTCGCTCGCACGACCGGCGGCAGATCCTTTCCGCCTCGGCAAGAGTGGAGACGCCGCGCCCGCGCAGCTTCGGAAGAAGCGCGAGAAAGATCCGGGCCGTCAGCACCGCATCCGCAAGCGCCCGGTGCCGTCCCTCGACCGGCACGCCCAGCCAGCCAGCCAGGGTCTCGAGCGACCAGTCCGGCAGGTCCGAACCGACCGCCTGAGCCAGATCGCGCGTATCCAGTGTGCGCGGCGCCTGCCATGAGAGTCCGTGCCGCCGATGCTCGGCTTCGAGGATCGCGAGGTCGAACCCCACCGAATGGCCGAGAAACACGGCCGGTCCGGCCCACTCCGCGAAACTCCGCATGCCGGCAACAAATCCCGGCGCGCCCGCAACTTCGCCGTCCGTAATTCCGTGAATGGCGGTGGAAGCGGGCGGAATCGGCTCTCCGGGATCGATCAGGTGGCAATTGCTGTCGCTGTCGTCGATCCTACCCGCCGCGAGCCGCACGGCACCGATCTCGATCACGCGGTCCCGCGTCGTATCGAGGCCCGTGGTCTCGGTATCAAAAACGACGACCGTAAGCGACGCCAGTGGAAGGGCCGAAAGGCCCGGCGGAGACGGCAGGAAGCTCATTCTGCCGAGCGCGCCGTGCGCCGCCACGCCCGGCAGACAGCGGGCCCGTCGACCCGCTTGCGGAACTGGGTTCGGACGTCGCGCCAGCGAAAACGGATCGAATTGCTGACGATCCCGCTGTCCAACTGCTTGAACTCGTCGATGACCGGCGCGAACCGGACAAGGTCGGCGGCGCTGCCGGCAAAGGCATTCTCGCCGACGGCCGCGTCATGCCAGCGGATCCCTTCCACGCGTCCGCGGAAGTCCGCCGCCATACTCGCCGCGACCTCGTCGGGATCCTCCCCTTCGAGAACGCGTCGCATGGCGCCGGCGAAGCAGAGGCGCGCGAGTGCCGCCGCATCATCGGCATCCAGACCGCCGTGTTCGCGAGTTACCGCTACCGTGAACACAGTCAGGTCGGCGAGCGAGGAGACGAAGACCCTGATCGCCGCCAGCCTGATGGCGCCGGCGAAGACTTCATCCTGAAACAGGTCGCGGTACCGGGTTCCCATGCGGGTCTTCAGATAGCCGTAGAGCGCGGTCTGCGCGACATAGGCGGACCGCGTCTGCACGAAATGCGTGAGCGTCTCGACGGAATCGATCGGGCTCCGATCGAAGCGTTCGGCGAGCACCTTCAGCGGTCCGGGCAACAGGGCGGCAACGCGTTGAAGCATCGGAAGACCCCATGGTCAGGCAATCGGGATGGAAGAGCGGGCAGCCAAACCGCGCCCGCCTCCGTCGGCTGACGCCGGCCACACCGCGAACCGGTGCCAACGATGCCAGATGGTAATGGCGAAGAAAAGAGATCGGATCGCAGCCTCCGCTTGAGCTCCGTGCAGACCGGTTTCAAGGTCCGAACCGTTCGTCATCCCACCTCGAAAACGCAGAGCCAGACCGAATCGATACCGTCTTCGCCGGCGAGGCCAGCCGATCGCTGGAGTTTGCCGACGCCCGTCGCAGGCGGGCCGCACGCGCAACATATTCGTTCGCGACACCGGACCGGCGGCCTAGACCACGACCCGGAACCACTTGCACGAACTCGGGACATCCAGATAATAATTTCATGTATTATATGAATCAACATGTTGAGCATGATTTTTGCCGGTTTGACGGACACATCATCTTGCTGCCAGAGATGCCGCCGCCACCCGAGAATATGTCGGGCCCCGGCATTCGCGCCAGCCTGATTCGCAACCGTGTCATCGCCGCGGATGTCGAGCGCGCCTAGCCCGTGCAATCCGGCGGGTCGCGGACCGAAAGAAATTCTGTCTTGCATTTGTTAACGCAAGATCGTTAGATATGGCTTGTCGGAGAAGTCGGCACTCCTGCAGACTATGAGACCTACACGGAGGCTGGTCGTTCGGCAAGCAAGATAATTTCAAGGCGAGGATGGGTTTAATGTCTCAGAATAAATCGGAGAAGCGCAGACTCCATTGGGAGAAGACCCGGAACCTGACGATCTTGGTTCTGGTCATCTGGTTCATCTTCTCCTTCGTTGTTCATTGGTTTGCCAAGGGATTGAACGAAATGTCGTTCATCGGCTTCCCCTTCGGCTACTACCTGGCGGTCCAAGGCTCGCTCATCATTTTCGTGCTGCTGATCTTCTACCAGAACTGGCGGCAGGACAAGATCGACGACGAGTCCGGACTCGGCGAGTGAAGGGAGCGGCACCATGTTCAGTTTCAAAGGCAACTTCATCGATAACCTGCCGAAGATCTACGGGCTGTATACGGGCGGGTTCATCGTCTTCATCCTGCTCATGGCTATCCTTGAGCAGGCGGGATTGGGTGCGGATACGATCGGCATCCTCTTCGTGGCCTTCACAATCGTCATCTATGCCGGCATCGGCTGGCTGTCACGAACCATGCAGGTCGAGGCCTACTATGTTGCGGGCCGGGAGGTGCCACCAGTCTTCAACGGCATGGCGACGGCGGCGGACTGGATGTCCGGCGCCTCCTTCGTCGCCCTTGCCGGCGGCATCTATTTCGGCGGGCATGGCTACCTGGCCTTCGTGGTCGGATGGACCGGCGGCTATGTGCTGGTAAATTCGCTGATGGCGCCGTATCTGCGGAAGTTCGGCTGCTACACGGTTCCAGACTTCATCGGCACGCGCTACGGCGGAAACACGGCGCGCTTCGTCGCGGTCGTCATTCTGGTGGTCGCGTCTTTCACCTATGTGACGGCGCAAATCAACGCCACCGGCACCATCGCCGCGCGCGCGCTTCAGATCCCGTTCGAGGCCGGCGTGTGGATCGGGCTCTTGGGCATTCTGCTGTGCTCGATGCTCGGCGGCATGCGGGCCGTGACCTGGACTCAGGTGGCGCAGTACATCGTGCTCATCATCGCCTATCTGGTTCCGGTGATCTGGATGTCGAACAAGCAGGGCTTCGGGGTCATTCCGCATTTTACCTACGGCGACGCAGTGGCGCGCATCGCGGAACTCGAACAGACGCTGAAGGTCGGCATGGCAGCCGCAGAACAGGTCGCCGGCGTGAAGGTTCTCACCAATCTGCACAACGCCCCCGAGGGCGGCATAGCGGCGTGGAAGTTCGTCACGCTCGCCCTCTGCATGATGGCCGGCACCGCCTCGTTGCCGCACATTCTCATGCGTTATTTCACCACGCCGAGCGTGCGTGCGGCGCGGAAATCGGTGGCCTGGTCGCTGCTGTTCATCTTCCTGCTGTACTTCACGGCTCCGGCGCTGGCGACCCTGACCAAGCTCCAGCTCCTGGACCCGAACCTGGCTACCAGTATCATCGGCAAGGCGATTGCCGATGTGAACGCCCTCGAATGGGTGCAGAAGTGGGCCTCGGTGGGAATGCTGGCGATCAAGGACAGCAATGCCGACGGCATACTGCAGATCAACGAGTTCTTCATGCGGCCTGATATCGTCGTGCTGGCAACACCGGAAATCGCCGGCCTGCCATACGTCATCTCAGGCCTCGTCGCGGCCGGCGGAATGGCCGCGGCCATGTCGACCGCCGACGGTCTGCTGCTCGCCATCGCAAACGCGCTGAGCCACGATCTGTACTACAAGATCATTGATCCCAAGGCGGACACCCGCCACCGGCTCATAGTGGCGCGCGTTTTGCTGATCGTGATCGGCGCACTCGGCGCCCTGGTCGCAAGCATGAAGCTGACGGGCATCCTCGGCGCGGTCGCCTGGGCGTTTTGCTTCGCTTGCTCGGGACTGTTTTTTCCCCTTGTCCTCGGAATTTGGTGGCGTCGGGCGAACCGGGCCGGTGCCATAGCCGGCATGATCGCCGGTTTCATTGCGGGGTCCGCCTATCTGGCGTACGTATACAATGGCGGTGCTCAATGGTGGGGTATTGACCATCTCCGCTTCGGGATGATCGGCATGCCGGTCAGCCTCATAGTGATGGTTGTGGTCAGTCTCATGACCGAGGAACCGGATGAGGAAACCAAGGCCATGGTGGACGAGGTGCGCGACCCAACGGGTCAAACCATCCTCGCTTCCGAGCAATAGCTGAAGTTTCCCGTTGCGTTTCGAGGGCGGGACCCTGTCCCGCTCTCGACTTTTTTTGCGGCTGACGGTTGTGTCCATGCGTCCGCAGTCCGGGACGGAAAGGCGCCCCGACGCGCTGTAGAATCGGGCGCATTGATACGTACCATCGCCTCGCTTCGGCGAACGTCTTCCAGACAGGCGAGAAGTTGAACGGTTTTATTTCGGGGGAGACATGGCGATTCCGCTTTGGGCGATCGCGCTCGACTATCTCCTAGGCATGGTCATGTGGACGCTGATCGGGCGGTCGGCGATGAATATATTCCTGCCGGTCACGTCAGACTTCTTTTTCATGAAGGCGTTCGTGAAGCTGACCGATCCGGTACTGCGAGTGTTCAGACCCGTCACTCCCGGTTTTCTGCTCGACGCCATCATCCCGCTCTACGTAGCTTGGTTCTTCTACATGATCCGGTTCTACGCCATGCCCGGACTACTCGGATACTCGATCATGGGCATGTTGTCCTTCCCGCTTGAGAGCGAGATAGCGGCGGTGCTCTACCGTACCTTCAACTAGCCGGCAGGCTGCGAACCCCGTTTGGCACAAGGGGATTTCCGGCGACAGCGGCACGGCGAAACGCCTTCGGCAGTCTGTCACGGCCCTTTCCATCGCCGGTCAGGAATAGATCACATCGCGTCCGGACCAAGTGTTTCCCACGCTGCATTCAATTTTGCTGTCTTCTGCTGTCTGGAGGTTTCACGGCGTGTCGGGTTTTCTGGCTTCGGGGCCATCCGCGGTCGTCGCCGGCGGCGTTATCGGCGCGTGGGCGGGTTGTTTTCGGGATGTGGGCGGCGTCCGGGAATCGGCCGGACACCATTGGCGCTCAGGGCTGCGACGGCTTTCCGGCGGTCGAGCCGCCGCCGTGTTTCGGCGAGGCTCTCGCGTCGGTTGGCGAAGATCACCGCGAGCGCGATGTTGTCGAGGCTGGCGCGGTTTGCGGGTCAGGCAGGCGTCCTCGCCGAAGACGCAGTCTCGATGGTTCATGTTTTCCACGGCCCGCGGCTGCAGCAGTTCCTCTGGCGACGCGTGTTGCGCATCGAGCGAGCATCCATGTTTCTTGGCAAGGTTTTTGCGGGTGTCTGCGGTGATTTTTTCTGTGGTTGTCCACAAGCGGTGCAGTCGTTGCCGCTCGCCGCGCCGCTGGCGCTCTTTCCCGGCGGCTCGCGGTAGCATGCGGGCGATCTGCCGGGGTAGTTGATCAGGTCCTCGAGCGGCACGCGCTGCTCGAGGCGGGCCTTGCCTCCTTGAAGCGGCCATCCGTCTCCCGGTCGATGCCGTCGAAGGTTTCGGGCGCCCTTGACCGGGACGACATAGTCTGCGCCGCAGCGCCGGGTGATCAGCGTCGCCGGCGTCGTGCGGGTGATCACCTTGCCGCGGACATCGGTGCGCTCGAGGAGGTGGCCGCCAGCTCGCCGTCGTCGAAGTTCAACAGCGCGAAGGGTGCGCCGGAGGCGTGACCACGGTCTCGTGGTGGCCGCCGCGGATGCGCTTGCCGTCGGCGGCAAGCGCCCGGGCGAGCCCGCGGCCGAGCACATCCTCGAGCGCCTCGGGATCGATCGACCGGACGACCCGGTGGAGGGTCGCCCCGGAGGGCGGCTCGCGCAGCTCCGTCCTCGGGTTCCGCCGATGGCCTCGTCCCGGGACAGCGACCGCGCAAACTGCGCAGCTGCCTTTCATGTTCGCAAGCTCGGCGAGAACGTGAGCACACCGTGTGCTTCCTGCGTGGCGGAAGTCCTCGATCGCCGCCAGCTCGTCGTGCAGCGAACGCATCACCTCGGAACCCCGGGGAGCGAGGAGGCAGGCGGCGCCACCGCCTGCGACAGCAGCCGTCGCGCCGCACAACGAAAATCTCCTTGCCATGGGGGTCGGTGCAGCGCCCGCGGGCAAACCCCTTGGCACGCCAGCCCGCCGCCTTGTGCCCGCAAAATGCTCCGGATTGCAGAACGTCTCCGCCACAACCCAGGACGATCTTACGCTAAATTCTGTTCGATTTTTCAAGGTAGTACCTGGGTTTTGCGGGGGCGCGGGTTGGTGCGGGAATGTCGGTTCACAAGTACATCGCGTCCCGTCCGATTCACGTCGCAGCTCCGGAAAGGTCTGTCCGAGGTTCGCGAAGCCTGAGGAGCGTCCGCTGCGTTGATGGACGACTATCTCGGGTTTCGTCGTCTGGCAGGGCTGCACCATATTGCGTCCTTCAGGGGGCAGTGGTCTGGCGGCGTGACGGGGCCTTCAAGTGCCGCGACCGGTGGCTGGAAGCCGGAGCAGCAGTGGCTTGATCTGACAACACGCGACTGCTTGCGGCGCCGGGAACGTTTCCGAACCTTGCCTCCTTCTTTCTTGCGACGCGGCGGCTGGCCGACGACTGGGCCTGCGGCCACCAGATGGTTGTGGCGCAGGACTTTCCCACGCTGTGGTTGATGTTTGAATGACCGCTGAACGGGGCACAAATTTCCGCATTCTTGACAGGTTTTCCGGCTGTGGCGACCCGTGGACAGCCCTGCGGCCAGAAAACCCGGCAGGCTGCGCAACTTCTCTCCATAAGCAGTCGGCAAGATCGAATGCAGCGTGGGAAAGTCCTGGAGCGTGGGACAGGCTCATGCGGTTCCGCATCAGGGTCGCGAGATCGTCGAGCAGCGTGTAGAAGCTGTGCACCGAGAACCGGCGGCATCCGCAGAGTTTCAAGGAAAATCTTGGCGCCAAGGCGCCAAGCCATGGTATTCTCGGGCCGACAAACAACGGAAGACGTGAAATCATGACACTCAAAGCACAGGCTCATGACGACACGGTCCAGGGCATTCTCCAGTTCACCGTGCATACCGGCGAGATCCCGACGACGCAGGTCGGCGACGGGGGTGGGCGCAGCGATCCCAAGACCGGAACCTACGAAATGAAGCAGGTGGCGATCCACAACGGACGACCCATGGCGGACAGCTTCGATCTGGAACGACAGGGCTTCAATTTCCTGAGATATCCCACCGCGGTCAGGGATTTTACGGATCGTTCCGAAGTCGAAAGCGTCTACTACCCGGAACTCGAACGGCTGCTGCTCAGGGAAACCGGTGCCGCCAAGGTTGTCATTTTCGACCATACGATACGCATCGGCGATCCGGCAAAGAGGGATGCGCTCGGCGTGCGCGATCCGGTGCGCAACGCACACAACGACTTCACCGACGAGTCCGCCCCCCAGCGCGTCCGCGACCTGCTGCCCGCCGACGAGGCGGAAGAGCGCCTCAACCGGCGCTTCACGTCCATCAACGTCTGGCGCCCGCTGACCGGGCCGGTGAAGACCGATCCGATCGCCATCTGCGAATGGGAAAGTATCGGGGTAAACGACATGATCGTTGCCCGGCGCGTCTACAAGGACCGCGTCGGCAGCATCCTCAATCTCAGCTACAACCCCCGGCAGCGCTGGTACTATTTCCCGGAGATGGGGTGCGACGAGGTCATCCTGCTCAAGTGCTTCGATTCCGAGCGCGACGGTCGCGCCCGCTGGACCGCGCATGCCGCGTTCGAGGACCCGGATGGCAACGACAGCAGCCTTCCCGCGCGAGAGAGCATAGAAGTCAGAACGCTGCTGTTCTACTGAACAGCAGCGCCGGGGGCCGTGAGCGGCAAGCGGCGACGCAGTTTCGGCGCTGGCCGAACGCCCTGTAGCGGCAGCTTCTCCGGCGTTAGGGTACGGCCGTTCGGATCAACGGTTTCCGCCCGCGGTCACGGCCGCAACGCAACATGGCCACAGCTTCCGCAGGTGCGGTGTTCCTCGGAATCGAAGAAATTTGCATAGGCATTCGAGACCGGATCCTTCGCGTAGTCGTCGACCACGAACGTCTCCTCGTGCAGAAAAGCATCGCATGAGGGACAGTACCACTGGAAACGGTCGATTTCGCCGCCGCGGCGCATGCGCTCCGAGACCAGAAGATAGGCGTCCGGCGGAAACCGCGGCGAATGCGGTATGCCGGCAGCGGTATAGATCGTGCAGCCCTCCCTGACGACGGCCACATCCTCCTCTCCTTCCGGCGTGCGGTAGTGAAGATTCATCTCGCCGCGCAGCATGGTCATGGTTTCATCGCCGGGATTGATGTGGAACTCGCTGCGATACGGGCGGCCACGCGCGACGAACACCAGAGATTCAGGCGTCTGCCACAACACGTGGACATGTGCCCCCGTTCGGCCGAGTTCCTCGGATATCGCGTTGAGGTCAGCAACTGGCATAGGCAACATTCGCTTGTCTCCCTTGCTTAACCAGCGGGCTGCGGCGACGCCAGCTGGCCGACATTAGCGGGATGCGGTGCCGTCCATCATCCGGCCCCTTCCGATGCGGCCGGCGCCGACCTGCCAAGGATCATGTCGGAGGCCTTTTCCGCCACCATCACCACGACCGCATTGATGTTTCCTCCGACGAGGTCGGGGAAAATCGACGCGTCAGCGACGCGAAGCCCGTCCACTCCGCGCACCCTGAGTTCCGAATCGACAACCGAGTTCTGGTCGGCACCCATCCGGCAGGTACTTGCCGGATGATATACCGTCGTCAACGTCTCGCGAACGAAGGCATCCACCTCGTCATCGCTGTTCACGTCGTCTCCCGGCATCAGTTCCTTGCCGCGCGCGCCGTCGAATGCCGGCTGCGCTACTAGCCGGCGGATAAGCCGGAAACTCTCTCGCTGCACTAACCGATCGGTCTCGGTCGCAAGGAAGTTGTTCTGGATGCGTACCGGATCGACAGGATCGGCCGAACGCAGGCGCACAGTGCCACGGCTCTCGGGACGCAAATGGCAAGTCCGGAAAGCGAAACTCTCGTCCGCCGGCGGGCGGATCACTGGAAACCACTCGCGCGCGTCCAAGGCCGTTGGCCGGAAGAACATCTGGATGTCGGGCAGTTCGAGTTCAGGGCGGCTCTTGAAGAAGCCGGTCAGCGACGACGGCGGCAGGGCGACCGGACCCCTCCCGAAGAACATGGCGCGGATCGCATTCAGGAAAAGCCGGTCCATCCGCAGGTGCTCGTGGAATCGCGACGGCGTCGCATATTCATATTCGACGCCGATCGCAGGATGGTCCTGCAGGTTTCCGCCGACCTGGGGCAGTTCATGCCTGGTCTCGATGCCGATCTCCGCAAGATGGTCCCCGGGACCGATCCCGGACAGCATCAGGACCTGAGGCGAGTTGATGGCGCCTCCCGACAGGATCACCTCGCGCTCCGCACCGACTCGTCTGGTCTCTCCGCCGATGACGTATTCGACGCCGACCGCCTGACCATCCTCGAGCAGGATCCGCGTCACATGCGCACCGGTCTCCACCTTGACGTTGGATCTCTGCATCGCAGGCCGCAGATAGGCGACCGCCATGCTCTGCCGCCGGCCCCGGTCGACATTGATCTGGAGACGGGCGACACCGTCCTGGACGGCGCCGTTGTAGTCCGGCGTCTGCGGGTATCCGGCGGAGCGCGCAGCGTCGAAGAAGGTGTCGATGATCGGATCGGCAATCGGCGTCGTGCGGATCTTCCACGGACCGTCCGCCCCATGATAGGGGTTGTCACGGCCCTCGAACGACTCCGCCCGCCTGAAATACGGCAGCACGTCGTCGTAGGACCAGCCGCCGAGCCCGGTCTGCCGCCACCGGTCGAAGTCTCCCCGGTTGCCGCGCACATAGGCCATCATGTTTATCGACGACCCGCCGCCAAGCACCTTGCCGCGGGGATGGAAGATCTGACGCCCCCCGAGATGAGGTTCGGGTTCTGACATGTAGGACCAGTTGAAACGCGGGTCGTTCCATACCTTGCCGACACCGAGCGGCAGGTGAATCAGCATGCTGCGGTCGCGGATACCAGCTTCCAGAACGAGAACCCGGCTGTTTCCGTCCTCGCTCAGCCGGTGTGCAAGCACGCATCCCGCGGATCCGGCGCCGACGATCACGAAATCGAAGCTCTCTGACGGTGGCACGGTGGAAATTCTCCTGCAAAGCGTGATTCGCACGGCATCCGCACCTTGGCAAGGCTACCAGAATTCCCCCGGTGCCACAATTCGCCATGACCGGCCGGACGCGCCTCACCGTCTCCGCGGAATGCCGTGACGGGTTCTGGCAGCGGCCGGCGAAAAACCGCGGGGAAGCGCGGTTTGTGACATGCCGGCGAACGTCGGGACTCTTCCGGAGCACACTCCCCGGCCGGGCGCTGTTCGGCGAAAGGTCTGGCGCGCCCGGAAGGATTCGAACCCTCGACCTGCGGATTAGAAGTCCGCTGCTCTATCCGGCTGAGCTACGGGCGCCTAGTGCCATCATCGCTCCATAGCACAATGGCGACGAGGATGGGAGCGAGCGGCGCAGATCCACGACGGCTCAGCCAGCATGCGCCGCACTACCGATCCTGTATATTTGGTTCCTCTGGCGGGCGGATCCGCCACTTGAACAGCGACGGAAGGATGACGGCAATGGGCGGAAGGATTGACGGAAAGAGAACGCTGATCGTGGGCGGCGGCGGTGGTATTGGCGGCGCAACCGCCAAACGGTTTCACACCGAGGGTGCCAGCGTCGCCATCATCGATGTCGATGCCGAGGCCGGCGTGCGTATGGCGGACGCGCTTCGGGAGAGTTCCGGTAGCGGCAGGGTCCTGACGCTCGCAACCGACATCGGCGAGCCCGGCGCCGCGAAGGAGGCCGTAGACCAGGCCGCCGCCGAACTCGGAGGCCTTGACATCACCGTTCATTCCGCAGCCGCCCGCGAGGCGACAGCCACCATCGAGGAGTTGGCCGTCGAGGAATGGCACGAGGTCGTACGCGTAAACCTCACGAGCATGTTCTATCTCTGCAAATACGCGCTTCCTCACCTGCGCGCCGACGGCGGCGGCGTGATCATCAACATCGCCTCCCAATTCGGCAGTGTCGCGACGGCCGGGCGTCCCGCCTATCACGCGACAAAGGGTGCCGTCATTCAACTCACCCGCGCGCTAGCTGTCGAGAACGCAACCGACGGCATCCGCGCAGTCAGCATCTCTCCTGGGGCCATCGAGACCAACCGCCTTCTGGCCCGCCACAAGACCTTCGAACGGGTGCGCGAGCGGCTTGTGCCCGGACATCCGATCGGACGGCTGGGCCAGCCCGAGGAGATCGCGAACGCCGTCCTGTTCGCCGCCAGCGATGAGGCCGCGTTCATGACGGGATCCGATCTTCTGGTCGACGGCGGATACACCGCCGTCTGACGGGGCGGGAACGGACGGGCCCGTCCGCGAGCCGCGGAACCGGTCTTCGGCCCCCGCCCGCTTCCCCCTGGACAGAATCCGCTGCTTTCGCCATTCTCCGCCGCCATGCCGCCTATCGCATATTTTCCGGCCGACTATCGCAGCGGGCGCGCCGCCTTCCGCGCCGCGGCCGCAACCGCAGGAGCGCGGCTCACCAGCTACATGGCGCCGTCGACGGGGCCGGACGGCAAACCACTCCATACCGACGTCGCAGTCATCGGCGCCGAGGACGCACCCCATGTCCTGATATGCAATTCCGCAACACACGGCGTCGAGGGTTTCTGCGGTTCCGGCGTATTCACCGGCTGGCTCGATTGCAACGGCGTCGCGCAGCTTCCAGACTCCGTCAAGGTCGTACTGATCCACGCTCTAAACTGCCACGGTTTTGCGTGGCTGCGGCGCGTGACCGAGGAGAATGTCGATCTCAACCGGAACTTCGTCGATCATTCCGCGACACTTCCCGCAAATTCCGAATACCGCCAGTTCCACACAGTGCTGCTCCCGGACAGGTGGGATGATCAGTCGACTGCGCCGATGATCGCCGCGTTCGAGCGCTATTCGGCCAAGCACTCACCCTTCCGGCTGCAATGCGTCCTGACCGCCGGCCAGTACGAGTACGAGGACGGCATCTTCTATGGCGGGCGGCAGGAGACGGCGGCGCGCCGACGTTTTCTCAAGATCATCGACGCGCACGCGTCCGGGGCCAGCCACCTCTTCTTCCTTGACTGGCACACCGGTCTCGGGGAGTACGGGGCTGCCGAGCTGATCGGGCAGACCCGCCCGGGAACCGCGCATGGCGACCGGGTGTCGCGATGGTTCGTCACCGGTCTGACCTCGACGAAGGACGGAACATCGTCCTCGGCACCGGTCTCGGGCACCATCGGTTCCGGGCTGCGCCGCCGGCTGGCCGCAGCGCCTACAGAGGTTACGAGCCTGACGGTCGAGTTCGGAACCTACCCGCCACGCGATGTCCTGATGCCGATCATTGCTGACAACTGGCTGCATCTCAGAGGCGATCCCGGCGACGGGACCGGCCGCAGCATCAAGGCCGGCATCCGCAGGGCGCTCTATCCCGACCATGATGACTGGAAGGAACTCGTGTGGATGCGCGGACGCGAGATCATGAACCAGGCCATCGAGGGGCTTGGCAGCCTCTGACGGCGAACGTTCAGTGCGTCCAGTTGTTTTCGCGTCCGAAACGGAAATTGTCGGAATAGCTCTTC
The DNA here is from genome assembly GCA_964291215.2 of Alphaproteobacteria bacterium. Lineage (GTDB taxonomy): Bacteria > Pseudomonadota > Alphaproteobacteria > MPNO01 > UBA830 > JAJEBT01. The sequence goes on from OZ219790.1 coordinate 1,635,676, forward strand.
GGCTGCGGCGCACGTGTCCGGGGCTCGATCACCTGGTAGTCGAGCCCTTCACGCTCGCAAAACGCGATCGCATTCTCTCGACTGTCGAAGACCATGCGCAACTGGTTCCTGGTGTCGCCCCGACCAGCCCAGCCCATAAGCGGATCGCTGACCTGACGGGCACCTGGCTCGAACTCCACGAGCCAGTTCCGCGTCCGCGCCCGGCCGGACTGCATCGCCGTCTTGCGGGGCTGGTAGATCCGTACCGCCACCATCCCGTCCCGTTCCGTCTCGATTACCGTCGCGCTTATAATCCCACAGCCGCAGACGAGGTCAAGTTGCACGAAACTGTTGCAAATGCTAACCTTTCAAATGTTGACCTACGGCAGGCGGAAGCGCTGGCGCTTGAGCGTCGCCAAACGGCTATGCTGCCGGATGCCTATTATGTGCGCCTGCTGCGCACCCCAGATGGAGAGCCCTTTCATGCAATTCAGAAAACTCGTACCGCTTGCCGGCGGCGTTCTCGCCGCGACCGCCATTCTGGCGGCACCGGCTAAGGCTGCCGACTTCGACTTTGCCGGCAAGCAGATCAAGCTGGTGATCGGCTTCGGCTTCGGCGGCACCTACGGCAAGTACACGCGGATGTTCGCCGAGCATCTGAAGAAACACATCCCGGGCACCCCGAACATCATCGTCGAATCGCGGCCCGGCGCCGGCGGCGTGCTGGCCACCAACTACGCGGCCAAGGCGATGCCCGCAAACGGTCTCAACTATCTCGTGCCGCCAGACAGTTCGGTCATCGTGCAGCTCATGCGTCCCAAGAAGGCCAAGTTCGACATGAGCAAGTTCACCTGGATCGGCAGCGCCAACCAGACCAACGTGATCATGGTCGTGCGCAGCGACACCGGCGTCACCAAATGGGAGGATCTCCGCACGACCGCGGTTCCGATGGGGTCAACGGGCCTAGGCTCGACATCGACCATCATGCCGGGGCTCGTCAACCGCATGCTGGGAACGAAGATGAAGATCGTCACCGGCTACAAGGGCTCGTCGAAGACCGGCCTCGCAGTCGAGCAGGGCGAGGTGCGTGGCGCCGCGTTCAACTGGCTGTTCTGGAAGTCCAAGTACGAAAGATGGTTCCAGGGCGACAAGCCCTATGCCCGCGCCGTGCTGCAGCTCGGTCATTTCAAGGATCCGGAACTCCCGAACGTCCCCATGATGAACGACATTGCCGATCCCAAGTATCTTCCGGTCCTCAAATTCATCGGCGCGCTCGGGCTCATCGGCCGCGGCGTCGCCGCCCCGCCGGGCACTCCGAAAGGCGCCATCTCGGTGATGCGGACGGCATGGGACAAGATGGTCGTCGATCCGGCATTCATCGCCGACGCGAAGAAGCGCAAGCTTCGCGTCATTCCGGGGAGCGGAGCCGATATCCAGAAGGTCGTCAATGACGCCATCGCAAACACTGATCAGAGTGTCGCCAAGCAGGCCGCCGCGCTCGCCTACGGCACCAAGAAATAGACCGGCATCGGCGCTCGGTCGCCGCAGCGGTCGCGAACGGCCCTTCCCCGTGAAGGGCCGTTCGTCTTCTGGCGCAGCATCATGATAACCTACAAGTACAATTCCGCCGACAACCATCTCGACCAGCGCTGGATTCCGGCAAACCTCTGGCAGAGCCGCGTTACATCGAACTTTCGCCGCAACGCCCCGAAGGTGGTCGAACGCGACGGAAGCTGGGTCTGGGAATGGGAGGGCCGCATTTTCGGCGGTCGCGACGGCGGAAGCGCCGACAGCCCCGACAACCGGCGCATTCTCGAAGAGCATTATGGCGCGCATGCGGACGGCCTGCCGGACGGAGCGCTGCCGCCCGCCGATCCCGAGATCATCCTCCGGCACATGGACATGGCCGGAATCTGGGCCTATGTCGGCTATGCCGCGGTCCGCAAGTGGCAGGTCGGCGATGTCGCGCTGCGCCACGAGATTCACCGGGTCTACAACGACTGGATGATGGAGCTGAACGCGGTCCAGCCCGACCGTCTGCTCATGCTTCCGATCATGCCGGTATTCGATCCCGGAGCCACGCTCGTCGAGCTCGAGCGCATGAAGACGCTGGGCTGCAAGGCGGTGGAGTTTCCCGTCGCCGATCTTGCGGAGGATATCTGGGCGGAATGCTGGGATCCGTTCTGGTCAGCCTGCGAGGACGGCAACGTAACCGTGTGCAGCCACATCGGCGACAGCGCCGGTGCACCCTATCCCCCGACCACGCGCGGCGCGCGCATGGCCTATTTCTCATGCGTGCCGTTCAGCGCCGCGAAGCCGATCTCCGAACTTGCGTATTCCGGCACCCTTATGCGCCATCCGCGGCTGCGCTACAACTATGGCGAATGCCGCGCCGGTTGGGGGCCGATGCTGCTGCAGTGGATGGACCGCCAGGCCGTCGAGCGGCCCGGCCTGTTCGCCGACACCGGGCTGAAGGACATGCCGAGCGCCTATGTCAGGCGCCAGGTGACGATCACCTACGAGGAGGACTATGTCGCAGGCATGCTGCTCCACCATCCCGAATCCGGAATGGCGGACATCCTGATGTGGGGTGCCGACTATCCCCACGGCCAGGGCGTGTGGCCGGACGCCGGTCCGGTGATGGACCGGATGTTCGAGGGTCTCGACGACGGACTCCGCCGCAAGATCGTGTTCGACCGCTGCCTTGAGGTGTTTGACCTCGAGGGACCACCGGTGTAGGGAAACAGAACTCTCCGATCGGCCGGAGAAGGAAGGGGAGACCATGGCAAAGCTCAGGCACATCGCACTTTCGGTTCCGGATCCCGAGAAGGCGGCCGACTTCTACTGCGAGGCCTTCGATATGGTCCGCGTCGGCAAGACGGATTCGCCGCTTGCCAAGGGGTGCTATGTCTCGGACGGGGTGATCACGGTTGCGCTTCTCGCCTACAAGACCGACGAATGGGCCGGCTACGTCGAAGGCGAGGACGAGCGCGGCAAGGACCATGTCGGATTGCATCACATCGGCTTCTGGGTCGACGACTTGCGCGAAGCCGAGGAAAAGATCGAGAAAGCTGGCGGCAAGTACTTCATGGGGCGTCCCGAAGACGATGCACCGAGCACCTTCTACGAGATGAAGTTCCGCGATCCGCACGGGGTGATCGTCGACTGCACCCATCTCGGATGGGGCGGTTCCGTCAAGGAGGTAATTCCGGCGGACGAGTCGGAGCGCGAGAGATTCCGGAAACGTTTCGCCGGCACGGCGATCGCAGAGGCCGCCGAATAGCGAGCGGGACCGCGCCGAATCGGGCACCAGTTCACTCCGGGGCCAGACCTCCGGTCGGGGGCAGCGGGATGCCGCGGCCTGCGGTACGAGCGGCCTCGTAGATGTGGTGGCAGACGGCCACATCGTGCGAAACCAGACCCGCAGTGTGAATCAGCACGCGCTCGCTGTCGCGCTCGCGTCCGGCAACCCTCTCTGTGACGACATCGCAGATCTCGCCGTGGAGGCGCTCGCGCGGAAATTGCCCGTCACCAACCATCTGCACGAACTCCGGATACAGCATGTTGGTGTTCCAGTCATCGACCACGACTTTGTCGAACGCTGACCAGCCCCCCGGATCCATCTCCCGCCGCGCCAGCGAGATGTAGACGGCACCAGGTTTGACCCACCCCTCGCGGGCGTTGATGTCATTCGATGTGGTGCCACCGACGCAGATGTCGGCCGGACGCACCACCTTCTCGATCGAATCGACGGCGTCGACCACGATCCCAAGCCGGGATGACCAGTCGGCAGCGAATTTCTCGCGGGTCTCGTGCCGCCGCGAAGTACAGACGATCCTCTCGAAATCGTAGAGTGTCAACAGGCACCGGAGCGCGTTGACCCCCATCGTCCCGACGCCGACCAGCCCCAGCACGCGCGGTGCAGCTGGCCCGAGCCAGCGTAACGCAAGAACGGCCGCCGCCGCACTCCGGATCGCATAGGACCAGTGTTCCTCGACGATCGCCTGTGCCCGGCCTGTAGCGGGATCGGACAGCGTCACATAGCGCGTGCAATCCAGCTGGCCGACGGTGTTGCGCACACCATCGTCGTAATAGTTGTACATGCGCACGCCCGACGCCGGGATGTCGGGAAGGAAAGCCCCCTTCACATGCCAGTGGTTATGCCATGGGGCGGAGGTGTCGATACGCCAAGACAGCGGCGTCGACCATTGCACGGTTCCCCGGGCGTGCATGCGATAGACATCCTCGCAGATCCGCATCGCGTCCTAGACTCCGAGAAGGTCTAGCGTCTCGCGATAGGGTACGAACAGGACGCCGTCGGGCATCTCGTCTCCTTTTGCCGATCCGGCCGGCCCGGATCAGCTGTCGATCACGAAGTCGAAACTGTCGCCGGCCGGCGCATAGATCTCGAACAGTTCAAGCTCGCCTTCGCCAGCATTGGTAAGCGAATGCCGCAACCCCGCCGGAATGTAGACCACGTCGTCCTCGCGAATCGTGTGGTTCTTCCCTTCAACCACCAGAAGGCCCGTTCCGCGTTTGACGATATAGACATTGTCAGATGAGGTGTGACGGTGATAACGGCCACCCGGCTCGCCGGCGCGAAGCAGGTTAAGATGGACATCGACCGCAGCGACATCGACGAAGCGCTTCTGGAGGCCGCGTCCCCGCGGCATGGCGACGGCCTCCGCCTCATCGCCACGCACTATCCTGAATTCCAACGCCGGCCTCCCAGCCACGCTACATCCGGAGCAGCTGCTCCGCGTTCCCGGAAAGGACCTTTCTCTTGTCCTCTGCTGAAAGCGGAAACGCCTCGATCCAGTCGGCGCCGGCCTTGTTGGAAGCAAACGGATAATCGATCGAGTACATGATTCGGTCGATGCCGAGCTCCGCGATCGAACAGGTCATGGCGGTATCCGAGAAGTTACCGCTTGTCGTAACGTGGACGTGCCTGCAGAAGATTTCGCGGAACGAATAGTCCTTGCCGCGGCTGAGGGCGTCGTTGATGCGCCACAGCAGGAACGGTAGCCCCTCGCCGAGATGCCCGATGATCACCTGCAGTTTCGGATGAGCGTCGAACACGCCGCTGAGCACCATGCGGATGCCCTGCGTGGCGGTCTCCACGGTAAAGCCCCAGCCAGCCGTGAGCAGCGCCGGGTGGTCACCAACATAGTCGGCGTAATACGCCTTGACGACATCGGGATGCGGTATCGCGGGATGCAGGTAGATCGGCACGTCAATCGCCTCGGCGCGCTCGAAGATCGGCCAGAATTCCGGAAGGTCGATGAACTTGCCATGGGTCAGGCCGTGGACCATGCCGCCCTTGAATCCGAAGTCCGATACGGCCCGCTCAAGCTCGTCGGCCGCGGCCCGCGGATCCGGCGTCGGCAGCGTCGCGAACCCGGCAAAACGTTCCGGATGGCGCCGCACCGTTTCGTAGAGGCGATCGTTCGCTTCACGGGCAAGCGCAACCGAGCTTTCCGCGTCGAATCGCTGCACCCCCGGCGCGCCTTGCGAAAGCACCTGGACATCGATACCTGCCGCATCCATTTCCCGGATCCGGAGGTCGTCGAGATCGTCCAGCCGGTTGCGCACGGGCGTGCCCTCGAATCCCGTGTTCGCATCGTATCTTGCAGCAATGCTCGGGTCGAAATAGTGCTCCTCGAGCGCAATCACCCGGTATCCGTCACTGCTCGCCATCGGCGCCTCCCGCTGTTCGCGCAAGCTCACGCCCGCCAGTCTACCAAGCGCCCCCTCGGGTGTCAGCCTCGCCACGGCAGCGACGGCAGATTTGACAGCCGTGCCGCTCCGCAGGATTCTTCACCTTCATGATTCCCTCCCACATCGCTCTGCCCGTCATCGTCATGACGGTATGGGCCTCCAACATCGTTGCCGCGCGACACACCGTCCTGGAAATGCCGGGGTGGCTGGTGATCACCGTCCGCATGGCCGTGCTCGCGACGCTGCTCATTCCCTTCGTGCGTTTCCCGCGCGCCCATCTCGGCAGGATATTCGCGCTTTCGATCACGATGGGGACAGGTCATTTCGGCCTGATGTTCGTCGCTCTCCAGCGCGTCGACGCAGCGCCAGCAGCGCTGCTGATACAGACGGCGGTCCCCTTCGCCGCGCCCCTGACCTGGATTCTTTACCGCGAACCCCTTGGCTGGCTCCGCGCCGCCGGGATCGCTGGCGCCTTCGCCGGCGTTGCGCTGCTCGTCGGCGGACCCGATGCACCTGCCGGCGTTCCCCTGTCCGCCGCCGCCATGGTCCTCGCTTCGGCCTTCTTCTTCGCGATTGCCAACATCCAGCTTCGTGGCCTCGGCGAGGTCAATGTCTTCGCGGTCAACGGCTGGATGGCGGTCTTCGCCGTGCCTCAGATGGCGATCTTGTCACTGCTGCTCGAAAACGACCAGATCGCGGCGCTCTCCGACACCTCCCTTCCGGCAACGCTCGCCATTCTTCACATGAGCATCGTCGTGAGCATCCTTGGCCATGGCCTGTGGTACCATCTGGTGCCCAAGTACCGGACCAACCAAATCATGCCCCTGACCCTGCTAATTCCCGTATTCGGTGTGACGTTCGGCATCGTGCTTCTGGACGAAGGCGTCACCTGGCGCGTCTTCGTCGACGGGCTGATCACGATCGCCGGTGTCGCCACCGTGATGTTCGACGGCACGCAGAAAGGCGAGGGTCGGGAACAGCAGGCGGCGCCATGAGGCTGATCGACCGGCCCTCCCCCAATTTTGGCCACCGCCCGGCCGCCACAGCGGTCGACACGGTGATCCTTCACTACACCGGCATGCGCACTGCAGCAGAGGCGATCGAGCGGCTCTGCGACCCAGAATCCGAAGTCAGCGCGCACTACGCGATCGACGAAGTCGGCGAAGTCTTCCGTCTGGTCGACGAGAGCCAACGCGCCTGGCACGCGGGACGATCCAGGTGGCGGGGAGATACCGACATCAATGACAGGTCGATCGGCATCGAACTCGTCAACCCCGGCCATGAATTCGGCTACCGCGCCTTTCCGGAACCACAGATGGCGGCCCTCGAAGAACTCCTCGACGATCTCATCCGGAGGCACGATATCCCGCCGGCGCGGATCCTCGGACATTCAGATGTCGCGCCGACACGCAAACACGACCCCGGGGAACTGTTCGACTGGCAGAGACTGGCCGAGAAGGGGCTCGCGATATGGCCCGACACCAAAGACACCGACGACACACACGTTGACATGCGTGGGATGCTCACCGCTATCGGCTATGACGCCGACGCGCCGCTGGCAAGCGTTGTTGCCGCATTCCAGCGCCGGTTCGCACAGGATACAGTCACGGGAGAGCCCGATCTGGCAACACGAAAGATCATCGGCGCCGTATACCGGCTCTCACGATGAATCCCGCAAGACGCATCGTCGCCGACTCTGGAAGCCACGAAACCGCCCCGTCCGCCCAACCGGAGCAACCTACAGCCGCGCCGTTATCAGCTCGAAGGCGATATAGCCGAAGAAGAGGACGCCGACCGCCAGATAGAAGCGGGCAAGCCACGGATTCCGTTCCTTCCTCGTGGCAAGGCCGAGAAAATCAATCCGGTGCTTTTCGCGCGGAAACAGCTTCATATCGATCTCCGCGCCCGCAGCCGGTTCGCCGGCAACAACGCCGGTGTCACCCGGACAGCTTTGCCTCTGCACCCCGCACTGCCAAGGAACGCGCTGGTGCCGGTTGAGGGACTCGAACCCCCGACCTCCTGATTACAAATCAGATGCTCTACCAGCTGAGCTAAACCGGCAACTCTTCCGCGCAGTCATCGCGCCCGTATAGCGCGGCCAGCCAGCCGGAACAAGACGATAGAGTCTGTTCAGCGCTTCGCTTGCGTCTTGCGGCGCAGTGCATCCAGGAGCCCCGCTACCCTGCCCCCGCTCTGACGGATGACAGCGGTGAATTCGTCACGCAGCGAGATCCGCATGCTCACCCCTTCAAGAAGGACATCGACGATCTTCAGTTCCGACCCGCGGGTCTGGATCCGCCAGCCGACTTCTATCGGCGCCCTGTCCGGGAGTTCGATCAGCGACGACACCAACACCTGATTCGCGGAAACCTCTGTCGACTTGACCACGCTCAACCGGGCGCTGCCGATCTCGCGGAAGCGCACGGCATAAGCCAGAACGGTGAAATCCTCGAACAGGGAAACGAAGCTCTTCCGCTGTTCATCGGTTGCCTTGCGCCAGTACCGCCCCAGCACGAACCGGGAAATCCCCGGAAGGTCGAAACTCTGCGTCAACAGCCCGCGGAACCGTCGATTATGTTCTTCATCGGCAACCCCTTCTTCGCCGAGAGAGGTCAGGGCATTGGCTGCCAAATCACGAACGAACGCTTCGGAAGCCGCCGCGTACGCCGGCGCCGCCAGAACCAGAAACACCATGCAGAGGGCGCTTACGCGTGACATTCTTCCAAACACCTGCCTTCGTGGCCTCCGTTGAATTCGGTTACCTGACGCTCTCGGTGATCACGCGCGCCGGCACACTCGGCGGCGGTACCCGCGGCAGGCGACGGTCGTCGATCTCCCTGGCCCGGTACTGGCGGTAGAGGCTCCGTGCGGCAGCATAGAAGTCGAGCGAGTTTTCTTCAAGATCGTTAAGCGCACTGTAGTTCCGGGCGCGGAAATCCAGCACCGAGAGCCCGGCGGCACCCATGCGGAAGCCGACCGGCGTCGTCCATATCACCGGATCGCCCACCGAGTCCACGAGCCGCCCGCCAACATCCCTGAAATTCGAGGAACCGAGCACCGGGAGGACCAGATAGGGGCCGCTTCCGAAACCCCAGGATGCGAGTGTCTGGCCGAAATCCTCTCCATACCCCTCGATTCCGAACTCGGAGGCAACATCAATGAAACCGAGCAGGCCGATGGTCGAGTTGATGGAGAACCTGGTGAACGTGTCGGCCGCAAGGTCCGTCTTGCCCTGCAGCAGCTCGTTGGCGAAGACAATCGGGGCCCTCAGGTTACCCAGGAAATTGGAAATCCCAACCCGTACCGGACGCGGCACGCCCTTCAGGTATGCATACGCGGCCGGGCGCAGCACCGTACGGTCAAGCAACAGATTCGCCTCGAACACAGCCCTGTTGAGCGGCTCGTAGGGATCGTTGATTTCGGCGAATGCCTCAAGGGCGTCAGGATCATCGTCCGGTGGCGGCGTCGCGCAGGCCACCATTGCAAGAAACGCGCAAGACATCGCAGCAATGCGGCGGAGACTCCGAAAGGCGCACCGAGCCGAAGCCCCGGCAGAATCTCGATACATCTGCTGTCCCAGTTCTGCCACTGCCGCGCCGATCCGGCAGGTTCTCGGACCGGAAACCGGTGAGACGGGAAGCATCGCAACTCCGGCCTCGACAGGCCCAAAAAGGCCTGCTCCAGGATCCGGCCGTTCGATTGCCCGCCAACCCGGCCTTTGCCACAAACGAAAGGGAACGTTACCATCGGGTGCTCCCCGACGCAAGCCTCGGTAGGAAGTGGCTGCCGGCGGCGGGATTGTAACCGCGCCTTGCAATTCGTCGTCATGCGGGACAAATCGCCTTCAGGAGCACGGACCCATCGTTATCCGGCACGAGATACCCGAGACATGGCGCGAGCATGTCCGCAGCGAATGGTGCGATTACAATGACCACCTCAATCTCGCATACTATGTGTTGATCTTCGATCACGCGACGGATGCCTTCTACGACTCCCTCGGTCTAGATCGGTCCTACCGCGAGGCAACTAACTGTTCGACATTCGCGGTAGAGTCGCACACGGTCTATCTCGCCGAACTCCTTGACGGCGATGAGGTGTTCTGCACGACCCAGATTCTCGACTACGACGAGCGCCGCCTGCACTATTTCCATCGCCTCTACCACTCGGAAAAGCGGTATCTGTCGGCAACCACGGAACTGCTGGCCGTCCATGTCGATCTCGGCCTTCGCAAGACCGCGCCGATGACTCCGGGCCTGCTTGAAAGACTGTCCCGAGAACTTGAGGATCATCGCAACTTTCCCCGGCCCGACCAGCAGGGACAGGTTATCGGAATCCAGCGGAAATAGAGTTTGCTGTCGAGCTCCGCGGTTGCCTTTCCCGGCCGCTTGCGAACGACCATCCCGAACGGGCACGAACAAGGCCTTGTCCAGACCCGGCGCCACACCGGGTGCAATCGCCTTCGCGAAAGTTGCTGATCCCTGATACGAGGCGGTGTTCGGAAACGAGCGGGATCTGATGGCGGGTCCCGCGGCCGTATTACCACGGCCCCCTGTCCAGATCTTCGCGTTCCGGTTGCAGGCCGCCAAATTCCCGCTTCGACATCCGGCAGCGGCGGCGGGCACGAGTCGACGTTCGCGCAGCCGGGGCTGTATTTCCTAGTGTCGGGGGACTGTATACTGGAGCAATGGAGGAGATACTCGAACCTTCCGACCCCCGGGAGTTGACGACGGAGCCGCGCTACATGCGCGGCCTTACCGATGCGCAACGCGAAGCCGTCGAGACCCTGGACGGGCCGCTGCTTGTGCTCGCCGGAGCCGGCACCGGCAAGACTCGCGTCCTGACAACGCGGATCGCCCATATCCTGGCCACCCGCAACACCTGGCCGAGCCGGATCCTCGCGGTCACCTTCACCAACAGGGCCGCCAGCGAGATGCAGGAGCGCATCATCGCGATGACCGGAGAAGATGTTGCAGGCCTCTGGATCGGAACATTCCATGCGGTCTCGGCCCGCATCCTGCGCCGCCACGCCGAACTCGTCGGTCTGAGGCCAGACTTCACCATTCTCGATCAGGACGACCAGACCAGGCTGGTCAAGCAGGTCCTCGACGCCGAGCAGGTCGACCACAAGCGATGGCCACCACGAGTCGTGCGTGCAGCAATTGAGCGCTTCAAGGATCGCGGCCTGTCCCCGGAACGGCTGAAGCCCGGCGATATCGGAGATCTCGTCGACGGCCGCATCGGTGAGATCTACGGCATGTACCAGGAGCGCCTGGCGACACTCAACTCGGCCGATTTCAGCGATCTCATCCTCCAATGCGTCAGGATCCTTTCCGAGAATCCCGATATTCTCGCCACCTATCACGACCGGTTCGACTACATTCTGGTGGACGAATACCAGGATTCCAACGTGGCACAGTATCTGTGGCTGCGGCTGTTGGCACAGGGGCGGCGCAATATCTGCTGCGTCGGGGACGACGACCAGGCGATCTACAGCTGGCGCGGCGCCGAAGTCGGCAACATCCTGCGGTTTGAACGAGATTTCGAGGGTGCGCATGTTGTCAGGCTCGAGAGGAACTACCGCTCGACGCAACCGATCCTGACCGTTGCCTCGACAATGATCGCACACAACAGGGACCGGCTCGGCAAGGTTCTCTGGACGGATGTCCAGGAGGGTGCTCCCGTCCAGGTTTGTGTCGTGGAGAACGGCGATGACGAGGCCAGATTCGTGTGCGGCGAGATCACGAACCTGCGGCGCCAGGGCGCATCGCTCGACGAGGTTGCGATTCTGGTTCGCGCCGGCTTCCAGATGCTGCTGTTCGAGGAACATCTGCTTCAAGAGCAGATTCCCTACCGAGTATACGGCGGACCGCGTTTCTTCGAACGTCAGGAGATCCGCGACGCAGTCGCCTACATGCGCGTGATTGTCCGGCCTAGCGACGATCTGGCCCTCGAACGCATTATCAACGTACCGCGCCGGGGAATCGGCGATGCGACGCTGCAGAAGCTTCGCGAATTCGCGCGCGCGCGTTCAGTGCCGCTTTGCGATGCCGTGCTCGATCTCGTGAAGACCGAAGAGATCAGCGCACGACCACGACACGAACTTCGGAACCTGATGGCCAATTTCGCGCGGTGGCGCGCAGATGCCGGGACCGATGGCCATGTCGAACTGGTGCAGATGGTGCTCGACGAATCCGGCTACACGGACATGTGGCTCAAGGCGAGCACGCCAGACGCCCCGGGACGCCTCGAGAACCTTAAGGAGCTGGTCTCGACGCTCAACGACTTCGGATCGCTTGAAGAGTTCCTTGAGCATGTGAGCCTGGTGATGGACCGCGAGCGGCGCGATACCGGCGAAATGGTGAGCCTGATGACGCTCCACGCCGCCAAGGGCCTCGAGTTCGCCCATGTGTTTCTTCCCGGATGGGAGGAGGAGATCTTCCCCAACAAGCGAGCGCTGGCCGATGGCGGCAACCGGGCGCTGGAAGAGGAACGCCGGCTGGCCTATGTCGGGCTCACGCGGGCAAAGCAGCATGTCCAGATATCCCGCGCAGTCAGCCGGAGGATCTTCAACCAGTGGCTTGCCGGGGTCGAATCCCGCTTCCTCCGGGAACTGCCGGCTGAACATGTCGAAACGATCGTGCGGACAAGACGCCATGGCGGCACCAGATGGGACAGCGACGGCTTCGACAGCAGCGGTCGCGGGCCGGGCTACCGGCGCCTGCGCGCCGGGACCCGGAGATCACGCGAAACACAACTGCTCCGAAGCGGAAGCGGCGAGCCGATCGAGGTCGGAACCCGGATATTTCACGAAAAGTTCGGATACGGCACCGTGACAGCCAGCGACGCCGGCCGCCTCGAAGTCAGTTTCGAAAAGGCCGGCGACAAGAAGGTCATGAAAGAGTTCGTCAGGCCGGCATGACGGAGTCAGGATCGTGGACGATCAGGGTCGACGCCCCGAACGCGGCTGCAGTGCCTGTTCTTGAGGTGGCGATCGCAGATCTGATAGTTGCCGTCTCGGTGCAGCACGACGAACGCGCGGGAATCTGGCGGCTTACCGGCCACTCGGCGGAACGGCCCGACCGTTCGGCCGTCGTCCGTTCCCTTGCCGTTGCTGCCCACGCCGCCGGCATCGCCACACCCGCAATCACGATTTCCCGCCTCGCCGCGACGGACTGGATCGCCGAACAGGAACGCGCACTGCCGGCGCTCGACATCGGCCGCTTCCGTGTCTTCGGATCCCACGTGACCGATCCCGTTCCGGCCGGACGCGTCCCGGTCCGGATCAATGCGGGTCTGGCGTTCGGAACCGGACACCACGAGAGTACCGCGGGCTGCCTCCTCGCCGTTGACCGCCTGTACGGCAGCGGCCGGTCGCCACCCCGAACTCTCGATATTGGAACCGGAAGCGGGATTCTCGGAATCGCGATCGCGCGGTGGCTCGATAGCCCGGTCATCGCCACCGACATCGATCCGGTTGCCGTGCGCGTGGCCAACGCCAACGCCCGCATAAACGGGGTCTCTGACCGGTTCTCGGCCCTCGTGGCCGACGGATTCGGCGACGACGAAGTTGTCCGCAACCAACCTTATGGCTTGATCGTCGCAAACATCTTCGAGAGGCAACTCATCGACCTCGCGCCCCTGATCGCTCCGGCGCTCGCTGTCGGTGGTCATGTCGTTCTCTCCGGGCTTCAGGCCAAGAGCGCTGACCGCGTCGCAGAGGCCCTTGCGGCAGCCGGTATCGCGCGCATCGACCGCGTGGAACTGTCCGACTGGACCACCCTCGTCGGTGCGCAGGCACGGTGACGGCAGCCGTCCGCACGCCGCGGTCGCAATCGCAGGCATTTCCCACGCTGCATTCAATTTTGCTGTCTTCCACTGTCCGGAGGTTTCACAGACCCAACCGTGCCGGGTTTTCTGGCTTTGGGGCCGTCCGCGGTCGTCGCCGACGGCGTTATCGGCGCGTAGACGGGTTCACGGTGACCCCACGCTGCTAATCCGGCGACGACTGGCGTGATTTTCTCAGTTTGCGTCGCGCTACAATCGTGCCGCCAAGGCTCGACGGGATTTTCTCGGCACGAAAATTGCGATCAAGGAGGCGATCTGTGATGATCCGAGCCTCAACGCATTCGGATTTCGCGTCTCCGAATTAGCATGGCATCGTCGTGGGGCGGGTTGTTTTCGGGTTGTGGGCCTTTCAATCTGACACTATTAAGTCCATTGATTTCTGCATATCGGCTTTCCGCATCGCTCGGTGATATTCGGTGAAATTGAGGAGGATCTTGTAGTCCTGCCAGAGTTTCTCGGTTCCCGGCAGGGGGTGGTGTTTGCCGGGGATGAAGCCTGCCACGCGTGCGACCTCGATGGCGAAGACTTTGATGGTCGGTTCGGGGTCGAGAGGTTCACGCGGTTTGTACTGTTTATAGATCTTGTAACTGCTCACCCCCTGGTTCCGGCTTGATGTCGGGGTAGAACAACGAACGGGTTTTCGTGGAGATCTGACACTGCAGATCGTTTCGGTTAGTGTGAACTTCCTAGGCTACCTCCACCAAATCCTGATCCTGGCTGAATGTCACGGCCACATCGAGAGCGCCGTTGCGCGCGATTCGCACCATGTCGAGACCAATCCGAAGGTCTGTTTCCTTCTCGCGCTGTGCCGGCACACCATGCGTCGTACCGTCCGGAAGCGGGACCCGCTCGGAGCGCGGTTTCCGGGAGGTCACGAGAATCCCGACGCGGCTCATTGCGGTCAGGTACCGCGCCCGGCACGCCGGATCTTTCCTGGCGTCGGGGTATCTCCTCACCCCTCCGCAGAGGCGGGTTTGGCGTTGTGCATCTTGATCATGTCGGCGGCGTTTCCGGCGAGTGCGATCTGGATGGCAACGAGCGGGCTGTAGCCGAGTGCGGCCATGGAGGTGAGATAGCTTGAGCTTCGGCACCAAGCCTCGGCTAGAGCGGGGTTCGGAAGCATCTGGAGACCTTGACCTTTGCCATCCGGATTTTCTGCTCGCCGGTGTTGTTGGTGAAGCTGATGTTCGGGTCGCTCATGAAGCACAGGACGAACTCTTCATGCCTTGCGAGACGCTCCTGGAGGTTGTGCGCGTTCGCGATCGGTCCGCGTTTTCCTTTCTGTCGGGGCGGGATTTCAGGCAGTTCCTTCGCCCCCCGGGTCAGGGTGGTCCGGTAGCGCTTGCGCACGGCGGTCGGCCTCGTTCAGGGTCCTGGATGCGCTCTTGTCAACCCTGTGGCAGGCAGCAGTTTCTTCATCACGCGTGCCCGGCGGTAGCCGTTGGCGTCGACGATGACGGCCGGTTCCGTCGCGGTAGGAATGCGCATTGCTGCGCACCTCCCGCACAGATCCGGACTTGGACGCCAGTCCATCCGGCCTCGGGTGCTTGACGGTAAACCGCCGGTTCAGCCATGGGTAACGGATGGGCGGCCAAGGAAGTTTGGTCATGCGCTCCAGTCGCTTCCAGTTGAAACGGTGGCGTTGGGAGCGGCGGCGTATCGCCCGCATCCACCGGCGTTGCAGCCTTTGGCGGAACGTGCACAGCCATCGGCCCGGAACGACGAAGTAGTCGAGCCAGCCTTGACAGACCCGCCGACCTCCCATATGTCGTGATGCCATCGTTTGCGGAGCACCTCCTCGATGCAGGTCCTTGCGACCCGTTTTGCGACCGAGCCTGAAGCGCCCTGCCCGGGTCTTCGTGCAGAAGTGCCTGAAGCCCGGGAAGTCGAACCCGCCCGGCGCTTCCGGCGGTTCGCCGTGGCGAACCGGCCGAACTCGACGATTGTCCGGGTGCAGGTCGAGACCAAAGCGGCCTCTCCCGAACATCGCGAAGGTATTGCTCCGCATCCCGCTTGTACTGCAACCCGACCACGATATCGTCCCGGACAATGATCGCTTGACCATCCGGAACCTTCGGGCGCCATGCCTTGTGAAACCACAGATCAAGCACGTAGTGCAGAAACACGTTCGCAGGGGCTGACAATGGCACCCTGAGGCGATCCAACACCGGTGTCGCTCCATGGCGCCAGCGTTCAGCCACTTGCGAATCAGCACCCGCCTGTCGCCAATGCGGTGCTCAAGGAGCATGATCAACCAATCCCTCGGGATCGTGTCGAAGAACCCACGGGCATCAACAATCCAGTTGACCTTCCGCCGTTCCACCGTGACTGCATCGAGCGCATCGTGCGCCCCGGCCGGAAACCGTAACTGAACCCGAGGAACTCCGTCTCGTGGAGCGGTACCAGAATCGTGTCCGTCACCGCCCGCTGCAGAATCTTGTCCTCCAGCGAGGCAAGCGGTCGTTGCCCTCCATCCTCTTTTGGTATGTATACCCGCCGCGACGGGGGCACCCGATACGCATCCCTGTGCACACGGGCGTGCAGGTCGGCCAGTTCCGCGCCTTCCGCGTACGCGTGCCACGTAACTTCGTCCACCCCCGCTGCCGCGTCCTTTCTCAAGGAGTGAAACGCAGCGTGCAGGACGTCACGTGGTGGAGCAACGTCACAAGACGCTCTTCCGGATTCCTCTTCGCAGCTTGTCGTATGCGCCGCCTGTGACCCGCTTCTGCGCGCGGCGCGGGTCAACCGCATTGCCCTTCCCTATCGCGGTAGGGAACCGGGTTACCCCGGTCCCCCCGCACGGATCCGGACGTGCGCTGTTCGCATCCGGCTCTTCCCTCAAGTCCTGACGACAAGGCGCTGGCTTGGCCACGGGTGGCGGATGCTGGCTCAGTGGGCAGCGATAAGGGTGTCCAAGACCCTCCAATCGGTGCGGTCCTTTTGGAAGCGTCGCCGAAGGGCACGCAGCAGTTTGCATTGGTATATGAACTCCCGCAGGCTGCTTCCCGGAACGGCGTAGTAGCAGCCGTTGATAACTCACCACTTGGCCGTCTTGTGCCGGTTGTCGTGCCACCGCATGCGCAAGGCCTCATTGATCCGCCGCAAGGTGCCCGTTTGCGAGACGGTTTGCGACCAACCCTGAACCTGCCTTTCCTCGTCTGCTCGCAGAAGTGCGTCATGCCGAGGAAGTCGAACGTCTTGCCCACGCTTCCGGCGGTTCGCTCTGGCAAACCGACCGAACTCGATGATTGTCCGGGTGCAGTTCAAGCGGGCCAGTCTCTCCCCAAGGTCCCAGCGCTGCGCATCACCCAGATGCTGAAAGCCGCACACGAAGTCGTCCGCATAGCGGACAATGATCGTGTCAGCCATCCGCTTGCGCCAGTGGTTCTGGAACCAGTCGTACGTAGTGCAGGTTCGCAAGGCATGGCGATACGACGCCCCGAACGCAAAAGGTAACTCTCGCCTTCGGGTCCGCCGTTGTCGGGTTTCGACGGGTCCGCGCCCGGCGAGCCCGAGATCGGGATGGAATGGCGGATAGTGATTTTGTCCTCGGTGACAAGTATCTCCTTCACGAGGAGCCGGACGATACGCTGCCGTTCGGCGATGTCCAGAGTTTCGGCTGACGAACGCAGCCGCGCCAGAAAGCCGGTCAGAGTCTCGGCGAGCCGAAGATAAGTCTCTCGATCCTTGGCCCGATCGACAGTGGATTGCAGTTCGCGATGCAACGCTTGTTCCTGACGGCGGAGCTCGGGCGTTCTGTTGCGCAACTCGTCGATGGTGATCAACTCCTCCTGATAGGCCGTGACGAGGCGGTCGATGGCCTTGCGGACCCAGCCGATGCCGAAGGTCGGCTGCTGGCTTGGATCGGAGACACGGGCTGCCTCCAGTCCGATCTCTGCTTTCACGAGCGCCGGATCTTCGAGCAAGCGGACCAGCCATACGATGTCATCGAGCAGATGCACGGGACGGCTGTTGCACAGCGGGCCGTTGAGATGGCGCCAGGCGTCGGAACCCAGGCAGCGGTAGTAGGAGATCTTGCGCGCAGTGGTGCGGGCCGACGTGCGATACAGCGCGTAGCCGCATTTGCCGCACGCCCCTGCGAGACGCTGGGCGTTTTGGTCCTACGCCTGGAGAAGACCTTGTTGCGTTGCTCTTCGGCGAGGGCGAAGGTCTCTTCGCTGACGATCGCCGGCACTGGGATCTCGATCCAGTCTTCCCGCGGCCGTTCGTGACCGGCAGTGTTGCTGTCGGCGAACCCGTCGCGGCGGCGCAGAGGCCGCACGCTGCGGCGCAACCCGGGTCTTGCACGCCCTTCCCTTGTACTCCGCAGGATCACCACCGAGCGTTCCCAGCGCCCGGAAGACGTGGGGACACTTGTTGAGTGTGCGAGCGATCGCGCCGATGCTGACGTGATCTTCGGTGTAATGGCGGTAGATCACGGACGCCTGCGGTTCGGTGATTTCGTAGAAAGCGTCGCTGTCCTGGGTTTTCTTGTGGTAGCCATAGGGTGCGCCGGCGAGGACGGCGACCTCGCCGCGCCCGATGACGCTTGCCGCGACGGGAACGCTCCAGAATCTGCGCCCGCTCGTATTCCGCGATCATTCCCTGGACGAGGAGATGGTCTTCGGGGGTTTCCATCGACGGCAGGAACACGGTCTCAACGCCGGGCCAGCTCCTCGATGATCAGAACCTGATAGGCGGCGGCTCAAGCGATCCGGGGCATGGACCAGGACGGCGCGCCCCTCCGCGGCGAGGTCCCTGACACGCGTTCGAGAACCGCGCCGGTATAGCCGTCATCCTCGATGACCATGTCGGGCGCCACGCAGTAGCCATGGCGTGTAGGCAACCAAGGCCTGGCTGGCGATCGTGTTGCTATCCCTGCTCGCCCGAGACCCACAGGGCTGCAATCTTCATGATCGTCTCCTACGTCGTGGGTTGGGATCTTGTGGGCCGGGCACCAGGATCGCGTAGGCGTTCTGGAGCTTGGCGGCGAGCAGACGATCAAAGTCAAGGTGAACGGCGGGCCGAGAGCTTGAGCGGCGTTCAGCAATGACGACCCATGTCCGAGCGTCTCAAAGCCCGCGCGACAATCTCCCCTATCGAATCGCCGCTGCTCCTGGAATGCGCCCGCAAAGCCTCCGTGCCTGGAATCTTGATGGTGATCGGGATCACCGCCTCGGCCGGCTGGCGCACGCCTCCTGGAGGTAGCGATACGCCGTGACAAACCGAAGCGCTGAGACAGGCACCGCTTCGCTTGCCGTCACGCCTTGGGCGAGCAAGGTGTACGCGGTGCCGCTCGACCTTTTGGGATCGCGATGATCGGGCCATTTGTCATAACGATATTACCGTTTGCGTCTCAAGTCAATCAAAGGGCGGTCGCGCCAATGCACAATTTCGCGCTCAAAGCGGAAGTTACCTTTTGCGTTCGAGGCGTTACAATCGCCCCTTGCGGTGTTCCCTTGCCAGTCGGTCCCTTCCATGACGCCGGCGTCACTTGATGATCAGACCCCCCGATCCGTTTCTCAAGCATCGCAACCAGCTGGTCGCGGTTGTCGAAGAACCCCCGGGCGTCAACGATCCAGTTGACCTTCCACCGTTCCACCGTGACGGCGCATGATGCGCCCCGTCCGGAAGCCGTAACTAAACCCGAGGAACTCCGTCTCGCGGCACCAGAATCACACCGCCCGCTGAAGAATCTTGTCCTCCAGCGAGGCAAGCGGTCGTTGCCCTCCATCCTCCTTGGGTATGTAGACCCTGGAGGCGCCCGGTACGCACCCCTGTGCACACGGGCGTGCAGGTCAACCAGACGGTCTTCCAAACCCTCCGCGTACGCTTGCCACACAACGCCCCGCCGCCGCGTCCTTCCTCAAGGAATGGAACGCATCGTGCAGAATGTCGACCGTCACGTGGTGGAGTAAAGACGCTCTTCCGGGTTCCTCTTCGCTACCTGCGTTCAGCCGCCTGTGACCCCCGCTTCTGCGCGCGGCGCGGGCCAACCGCATTGCCCTTCCCTCAAACAACTCCGCAGGCTCCGAAGAACCCTTGTTCGCCGCCTTCAACGGTACTATGGCCGAATCTGACTTCTCGTTCATCATCGGTTTACGGATTAGTTCCTTTCCTCTGCGGCCCCTCCACGACAGAGGGGCAAGACCTCCCAGGTCCCTGCTTCGGCCATGGTTCTCAGACCCCGCGGAGCCCCCGTCTGCCTCACCAATACGGCACACAGGGTGTTGCCTTCGGCCACGACCTCGGCACTCCGGTTTCACAGAATCTCGTGGCTCAATAGCCCGGCCTGCCGCTCACCAACGCTTCGCCTCACGACGCATGGTTCACGGAGAAAGTGGTGGTTAGCCTCTCTTCCTGCCGGGACTTGCACCCGGCAACATTCCACCAGTTAGCCTGGCGCACCCAGCAACTCCGCAGGCTCCGAAGAACCCTTGTTCGCCGCCTTCGACGGTACCATGGCCGAATCTGACTTCTCGTTCATCATCGGGTTACGGAATAGTCCCTTTCCTCTGCGGCCCCTCTACGACAGTGGGGCAATTGAAAGACCTCCCGGGTCCCTACTTCGGCGTGTGCCATGGTTCTCGGACCCCGCGGAGCACCTGCTCGCCTCACCATCGCGGCTCGCAGGGTGTTGCCTTCGGCTTGGCGGACCATCTCGATACTCCGGTTTGACCTGAATCTCGTGGCTCGATAGCCCGGTCGGGTAGGCCGCTGGCGCGCGCATCCTTAGGCGAAGGCTTTATCCGTCACCGCTCTTTCGATTGCGGGCGGGTTCGCAGAATCGCCATAGACCACGTTTCCAGCAGCCCCCCTAAAATTCCGTACGTCCGGTTTTCCCGGTTCAAGCATCAGGCACCCACTTGGAGTTCGGTGCGGAGCCTTCCCACGCCATGGTCAAGGCTGACCCAACCATACCCACGGCATCTCCGAGCGTTTGCTCCGTCCTTCGGCCTTGCAGTCTGTCGGTCGGTGCCGGTCTCTGCGTACCGGCTTGACCTGCCGCATAGGCCACCTGAGCCCTGAGGTCCTCGTTCGGGACGGGTTGTGTTGTCCCGCCCGTAAACGCTTAGGCGACCTCATCCGCCAGTCAGGAGGACTCCGCGTCCTTTCCCGTTTCCCGGTTATAGACGCGGTCCTTGACGGGTCACTTCATCCTGTCTGTCCTCCTCACCTTCCGGTCTTTCACTGCTGATCTGTCCCGGATTGCCGCCGTCTGTACCCCGGGGAACCCGATGCGTGTTCCTCCGTTCTTCCGCATCGACACTGGCCATCGGGTAGCAACCTTGGCGTTCACCGTCTATCCCACAAATCAGCTTCGTGTGGGTGGGGAATTTCGGGGCTTCCCGTTCGCTTTCGCCCTCCGGTTTGCTCGCCGCCCTGGCTGACCGAACCGGCTGGACACTGCGTTCCAGCCAGCCCACAACGGCTTCCTACGTCCCAGCTCGCTGGTCCAGGGTCGCCCCTGAACCAATGCTACGGCGCCAAACTGAGAATTGCGGGACTTTCACCCGCAAGATCAGCAGCTAGACTCGCTGCACGCCTGCCGCTCCCCAACGCTTCGCCTCGCGACGCATGGTTCACGGAGGAAGTGGTGGTTAGCCTTTCTTCCTGCCGGGACTTTCACCCGGCGACATTCTGCCAGTTAGCCTGACGCACCCACCGGATAGTCGCACCCGAACCCGTCCAGCGCTCCCGGTCGATCCCGATAGAGCGCCGGCGCCTTGCGCTTCATCAGCGCGCCGCCTCCCGGATGCGTTTCCACATACAGACCATGCGGAGGCTGGAGCCCCGGAAGCAGCTGGCACAGCCCGCTCGTCGCCTTCGATCCAAAGTAGCCCACTGGCGGTCCCCATCGTTCTCAATGACCGTCACTAAACGAATCGGGCTGCAGTGTCAAATCTCCACAAAAACCCGTTCGTTGCTCTACCCCGACATCAAGCCGGAACCAGGGGGGTGAACAGTTACCAATCACCAAAATAAACCTCTGCGGAGATCGTCATCACCGCACGAACGAACGCTTACGTCGCAATCGTGCCGACGAGAAAAGAGCCGTAGCGGCTGTGATATGCTGGCGAACCAGCATTCCCGACTTGTCCGGCGAGCAGGCGGGGTCCCGGGGATTTCGCATCTGGGTGTTCCGGAAGTTCACATGGTTTCTCGGACGACTGATATCGACGACGCCCTGATCCGGGGCATTGCCGCATCTGCCTTCGATACCGCAAGAGACGACGCCGAAGCGGTCTTGGCATCTGTCCTGCCGGATCTCGACGCCGTGCAATTACGCCTCCGAATCGAGACCGTACGGAACACCAACGCCGGCGCACCACCGAGCCGCGCGTCGGAAAGGGAGTTGGCGACATTTCGCCAGCTGTTGGCCGAGCGGAAACTCGACGGCTTTCTCGTTCCGGTGGCAGACGAATATCAGGGGGAGTTCATCCCGCCCAGCGCACAACGCTTGAGATGGCTCAGCGGTTTCAGCGGATCCGCCGGGCTCGCCGTCGTCCTTGTGGACAGGGCCGCGATCTTCGTTGACGGCAGATACGAGTTGCAGGCCATTGACCAGGTCGATGCCGATATGTTTGATTTGCATCATCTGACGCGGTCCCCGCCGCGCGACTGGCTTGCCACCCACGCCAGATCCGGCGCGCGGGTAGGCTTCGATCCGTGGATTCACACACCAAACGGCCTCCGCGGCCTCAGCGAAGGATGCCGAAAGGCAGGCGCCGAACTTGTGCCCGCGGTGCCCAATCCCGTCGATACGGTCTGGACTGACCGTCCGCCGGAGCCAGTCGGCCCGGTGGCGCCGCACGAAATCCGCCACGCCGGCGTCAGCGCCGAGGACAAGCGCCGGCAAATTGCCCGGAAGATCGCCGGACAAGGGCACAAAGCAGCGGTGATCAGCGCGCCGCCCTCCGTCGCGTGGCTGCTCAATGTACGCGGATCAGACATCGCCAACACGCCACTCCCGCTGAGCCGGGCCATCATCTATGCCGATGGCCGCGTCGACTGGTTCATCGATCCGCGCAAGGTCGGCGATACCGTCCGCGCAGCGCTTGGTCCGAAAGTCGTGGTCCGGGCTCCGGACGGATTCGGCCAAACGCTTGACCGTCTTGGCAGTGAAGGCGCCTCCGTCCTGGCCGATCCCGCGACGACACCAGAATGGATCGTGCGGCGGCTTGCCGACGCGGGCGTTGCGTCCTCGACCAGCAGCGACCCCTGCGAGGCGGCCAAGGCGACAAAGAACCCGGTAGAGCTTGACGGCGCCCGCGCCTGCCACATCCGCGACGGCGCCGCGCTGTGCGAATTCCTCGCATGGCTGTCCCGAAAAGCGCCGGGCGGCGGGGTGACGGAGCTTTCGGCAGCGGAACGCCTGACAGAATTGCGGCGGCGCGATGCGACCTACAGGGGTCCGAGTTTCGACACCATATCGGGGTCGGGACCCAACGGCGCGATCGTGCACTACCGGGTGTCGGAAAGGACGGATCGGACCATTGCTGATGGCGACATGTACCTTGTCGATTCGGGCGCCCAGTATCCCGACGGCACCACCGACGTCACGCGGACCGTCTTCATCTCCGGAGATGCCGCCACACGGCCCTCCGACGAGGCCAAGGACCGCTTCACGCGGGTGCTAAAGGGCCATATAGCCATTGCCACCGCCCGGTTCCCGGAGGGCACCACCGGCGGACGGCTCGACACCCTGGCCAGGGCCTCACTGTGGCAGGCGGGCCTCGACTACGATCACGGCACCGGCCACGGGGTCGGAAGCTATCTCGGCGTTCACGAGGGGCCCCAGCGCATTTCGTCGCGCCAGGATTCGACGGCCCTCGAGCCCGGGATGATCCTCTCCAACGAGCCCGGCTACTATCGGCCCGACGCGTACGGCATTCGCATCGAGAATCTCGTCGTCGTGCAGAAATGGGAAGGTGGCGGAGAGGACGGCCGGAACATGCTGTGTTTCGAGACTCTCACTCTTGCACCGATCGACCGCTTCCTCATCGAATCCGCGCTGCTGACGCCCGAGGAACGGAACTGGCTGAACGGTTACCACATATGGGTACGCAAAACGCTCGCCCCAAACCTGTCGCCAACGGCAAGACACTGGCTCGAAGAAGTCACGGCCCCGATCTGATCGAGGGTTTCCGCCTGTCCTGGACCTTGGCAACCAGATTCGACCGCCTGCAGGGACCGTGTGCAGGCGGAGAATGCCGGCGGCCAGTCCATTACCTCCCGGTCCGCCCGCAAAAGCCCAGCGACCGGCTTCGTCCCGCCGGCACGGTAGCGGCGCCATCTGATCGCGGAGCCTGCAGGACAGGTTCGTCCATACTCAATGCTGCACGTAACTGCTCACCCCCTGGTTCCGGCTTGATGTCGAGGTAGGCAACGAACGGGTTTTCGTGGAGATTTGACACTGTACCCAAGTTGGCACTTTTTGCGTCAGTTGAAGGGGAAATTTATGCGCCAGCCCCGCTCCATATAGTATATGTTGGTGCTTCATGTGCTATACTCACTGTATCTGCGGTTTCCTGCCCAAGATGGCCGGTGTAATGCTAGGATATTGCCAATTCGCTCGACCCCGCCGCCAAACCCGGTATATCTGGAGCCTCGTCAACACAAAAGCCTCCAGCCAACATGTTCATCAGGGCAACCAAAACCCACAGCACCGCAGACGGCAAACCCGTCCGCAGCCACCGGCTCGTGCTTTCTCAACGCATCGGCGACAAGGTCAGACAGCGCACCCTGCTCAATCTCGGCACCGACTATCCGGTGGGGGGGGGCTAGCCCCCCAGTGAAACGCGGCGCCATCGTGCTATCCCATGGAGCTGTAAACATTCATGGAGAGTAACTGCTCACCCCCTGGTTCCGGCTTGATGTCGGGGTAGAGCAACAAACGGGGTTTCGTGGAGATTTGACACTGCAGGCCGATTCGTTTAGTGGTGGTCATCGAGAACGATGGGGACCGCCAGTGGGCTACTTTGGATCGAAGGCGACGAGCGGGCTGTGCCAGCTGCTTCCGGGGCTCCAGCCCCCGCATGATCTGTATGTGGAAACGCATCTCGGAGGCGGCGCGCTGATGAAGCGCAAGGCCGGGTGATGGCGACGGGCGGCGCGCGAGGAGTTCGAAGCGGCCAAGACCGCGGCGCTGCCGGCAAGGTGGCGGAAGAGGCCGTGATCCGCGTCTTCGTCATCCTGCTCGACATCATCATCGTCGTCCTTCTGGAGAAGACCACGCACGAGCCGGAACTCCGGTCTGCCGCCGTCACAGACGGACAAGAGCGTGCCGGGAGCAAGGGCCCGAAGCCGAACCGGCAGATGGGCGACAACCTGCGCAAGACCATCGTCGAGGAGACGGTCGCGGCCTGCGACGCCTGCGGCGCCGACATCGACGGCCCCGTCGATCGGGAGCGCCGCGTCCTCTATGACATCGTGTTCGAGGTAGTCGAGCGCCGCACCGAGATCAAGAAATGCCCGAAGTGCAAGGCCCGGGGCCGGTTCCCCGACAACATCCCGTGCAGTACGGCATCGGCATTCAGGCCCTCGTCATCAACCTACTGGTCGCCCAAATGCTGTCCCTGCGCCGTGCCGTCGCGTTCGTGCAGGCGATCTCCGGCATCAAGCTCTCCGAGGCCTCGGCTATGCTTTCACGATGCGTCATGGGAGGAGGCCGCCGTGGCGCACCTCCTGCAACGCCCGATGTCGACGATTTCGGATCAACAGTAAGTGGCTTCATGTCGTGGGACCCTGACGTGCAAGTTCCCGCACCGCAAGCGCGGCCGGGAGGCAAGAGATCGGCATCATCCCGTGCTACAAGGGCGTCCTGGGCCTCGTACATGGGCTATAACCAGTGTAGCCACCAGTTGTGCGGCAGCCACCTGCTGCGCGAACTGACCTTTGTTGTCGAGGCTACCGCGCGACTGATGAAGAGCCTGCTCCGCGAGGTCTGCCACAAGGTCAACAAAAGCGCATCCAAGACCCTGAACGACGCCGGGCCGTGCGCAAGCGCTACCGCACTATCCTCACTCAGGGCGCCAAGGAACTGCCCGACATCCCGCCGCCGCCGAAAGGAAAACGTGGACGCAAGTCCGACGCGCACAACCTGCACGAACGTCTCGTGAAACACGAAAACCTGCGCTTCACAGACGACCCCAACGTCAGCTTCACCAACAATGCCGGAGAACAGAAAATCAGGATGGCAAAGTTCAAGGTGTCCGGATGCTTCCGCTCCACGCAAAAGCATGGTGCCGGAGCTCAAGCTACCTCACCTCCATGGCCGCACTCGGCTACAACCCACTCGTCGCCACCCAGATCGCCCTCGACGGAAAAGCCGCAGACATCATCAACGAGCACTATGAATCAGAACCCAACAAGGGGTGAGTAGATACCATGGAGAAAGCGAATGGACCTGCGACACACTACGACGATCGGGACTGTTTTGGAACATCTGATCGCAAACGGAGCAACGGATCTGGGGCGGATCTTTGGTCAGCTCTTCGAGCTTGCGATGCAAATCGAGCGCGAGCAGCACTTGAAAGCGGGCCACCGGACACCGGAGCGACAGGGCTATGCCAACGGCTATAAGCCCAAACGGATCGACACCCCCACTGTTACCGTTCAGGTGCCAAAGACGGCCGGTCACGGGGACGACCCGTCCCCAGTCGCTTGAACGCGGCCAGCGATCTTCTCGCGCCGTGGCCGTAGCTGAGATGTACATCAAGGGTGTTTCCACGAGGCAGGATGTAATGCGCGAGTTCGGGAGCCTGTCCTCTTCTCAGGTCAGCCGGGCCACCAGGTTGCTCGATGAAGAACTCGCCGCGCAACCGGCCCCTGATGAAATACCTGGATGCGCGCTATGAAAAAGCCCGCCATGACGGCGTTGTGCGCGATGTTGCAGTGCTCTCGGCCATCGGAATAGGGGCTGCAGGCACGTTCTGGGGCTCTCTGTGGCGCTCTCCGAGGCCGAGGTCCATTGGAAAGCCTTCCTGGAAAGCTTGCAAACCCTGCATGGTACGACCTTCATCGTCTCGGATGCCGGGTTGAAAGCGGCACGACGCGCGGTGCTGGGCGCGGCGATGTGGCAGCGCTGCCAGTTCCACCTGGCGCAAAACGCCGTGCACCGAACAACGGCATCAGGAAACGTATCGGAAAACAGCTCGGAGCCACGCCTCCTCACTCCAAACCGCCGAGGCTGAACCGGGCACCCTCGTGGCCAGCTATCGCGACAAGCATCCAGGCTTCCTGGCTGGAAAACAATGCGGGGCTCGCTGTCTTCACCTTGCCCGATGCTCACCACAAGCGCATGCGAACCTCGAACGGCATCGAGCGACCGATCCGGCAAGAGCTCAAGCGGCGCACCTCCAAAGTCAGGGTCTTTCCGAACCTCGCCTCGTTGGAGCGCTTCTCAACCGCGGTCCTCATCGACGAAAAATGGGAAACCGAAACCAAGGCATACATCAAATGGGAGCAGCTCGATCAGCTTCACGACAATTTCCAGACATCAGGTTGCGTAATCAAATTTGACACTGCAGGCCGATTCGTTTAGTGGTGGTAATCGAGAACGACGGGGACCGCCAGTGGGCTACTTTGGATCGAAGGCGACGAGCGGGCTGTGCCAGCTGCTTCCGGGGCTCCAGCCCCCGCATGATCTGTATGTGGAAATGCATCCGGGAGGTGGCGCGCTGATGAAGCGCAAGGCCGGGTGATGGCGACGGGCGGCGCGCGAGGAGTTCGAAGCGGCCAAGACCGCGGCGCTGCCGGCAAGGTGGCGGAAGAAGCCGTGATCCGCGTCCTCGTCATCCTGCTCGACATCCTCATCGTCGTCCTTCTGGAGAAGACTACGCACGAGCCGGAACTCCGGTCTACCGCCGTCACAGACGGACAAGAGCGTGCCGGGAGCAAGGGCCCGAAGCCGAACCGGCAGATGGGCGACAACCTGCGCAAGACCATCGTCGAGCGCCGCGTCGACGCCGAGATCAAGGAATGCCCGAAGTGCAAGGGCCGGTTCCCCGACAACATCCCGTGCAGTACGGCGTCGGCATCCAGGCCCTCGTCATCAACCTGCTGGTCGCCCAAATGCTGTCCCTGCGCCGTCGCGCTCGTGCAGGCGATCTCCGGCATCAAGCTCTCCGAGGCAACCTGCCTCGACCACTCGCCTCCGCGCCCGATGGCACGGGCCTCCGTCGCCGCCCACAGGCGCCGCGCACGTTCGTTCAGAACCGGACGCAACACCACAAACTTGGATCGCAGCGTATCGACCATCGCTTCCATGACATCATCGATGGCAGATCCACACCAAAAAATAACCTATTTTGGCGAGAGACCTAAGCACGTCTGCGGGCGGGCGGACAGCGGTCTCGGTCAGTGGTTCGACCACGGCCTGCCCGCGGCCGCATCCGCTGCGGCGCCGGCAGAGGCGGAGGTGGGGCACGGGTTCGGCCTTGCCGGTCCGAGCCTCTGGCGGTGCTCACCCCCTGGGCCGGGCTGAGCCTGGCGGGCGCACGCTGCGGCTCGGCACCCGCTACCACATGGACGCGGGGCTTTCGCTCGGCCTCAAGGGCGCGCACCGGCCGGGTCCGGCTCCCGAAGACAGCCTCATGCTGCGCGGCGCGCTGCGCTGGTCGAACGCCCGGAGATGGCGCGTCAGGTCTCCGACATGCAGTTTGGCATTTCATTGCTCTACCCCGACATCAAGCCGGAACCAAGGGGTGAGCAGTTACTGCTGCACAGGCGTTTTCATGTCTGTCCAATAGTCGGCAACCAACTCGGGCGGAACGTGTCCTCGAACAGGCGCCAGACAATGTCCGGACGCTCGACATGGCAATTATGTCCTAGCCCGTCGAGGACGACAGCATCGAGATCCAGCACCCGCATATCGTCAAGCGTGCACATCCGGTCTTCGCCGCCGGCAGCAAGCCGTACGCGTGCGTCCGCCGCATGGTAGAAGGTGGCGAGCTCCGGTCCGGCGACGGCATTGACCACATTGTCCGCGGCCAAGCGAAAACGCCCGTTCTCTTCCACGACGCCAGCCGTTGCCATGTGCGAATCCGGGGCGACCAGGCCGATCAGTCCCGAGACCTTGAGGTAACGGTCGATTGCCTGGTCGCGTTCGTCGAACCAGCACACCGGCCTGGCAGCCAGGTCCTTGAGCCTCGCAATCTCCTCTTCGGTCCAGCTGATCTTCACGCCGAAGGCCAGCGCACAATTCACGGTCACTCCGAACCAGCCGGTCGCCAGCGCCATCGCGACGGCACCACCCATCGAATGGCCGAGAATGACGATTTCCCGACCCTGCCCGCCGACGGTCGCCGCCACGTCCGCAGCATGGACCGCATAACCGTAGGGCGATGCATGACCGGAACGCCCGTGCCCCCTGAAGTCAGGCGCGATCCAGCGATGGGGCCAGGCTTCCCGAACAATGGGAATCAACGGATCCCACACCGAAGCGTTGGCACCGAGACCGTGCAGAAGCACCAGTGTCGGATCACCGGATCCGCCCTCTTCGAACCACAGCGAACCCCCGTCGGCAGTCGTCGCATTCATTGCGGAATTTCCTCGCGAGCTGAAAGCCGGCCGCTGCCCCCAAGCTTCATTGCGCACCGGAGGAAAGTGCGTAACGCCCGTCTTCCAACCTTTCCAGACCGTGTGTCCTCCGGACGTCATCGAGCGCCGTCACGACCTCACGGCCATCCCGGCTACAGGCCGCCTCCATGAGATCCCGGAAGGTCCGTGGGCCAAGCTGCAGTGCTTCCAGCACCGAGCACGGTGTTCCGGCCGCAATAGTCGGCGGTTCCGGCACCAGATAGTCGGTCTCCGGATTCCACCCGAAGGGGAAGGTTAGATCAAATCCCGCCTTGGCGCCGAGACGCGAACCATCAAGCGACGGATCCAGCGGAACCGCACGATAACCGCTGGTCGGGATGAAATCCCTGTCGGCCTGAAAGCGGGTCGCCAGCGCCCAGTCCATCTGCTGATCGGAGAAAATGTCGATGTCGGGATCGACCGCAAAGACATGCTTGACATCAGCCTTCGATCCGAGCACTGCAGAAATCGCGTTGCGCGCTTCGCCGGGATAGTTCTGCTCAATGCAGATGCGCGCATTGAACATCCCGCCGCACGACGGCGTGACATATACGCCACGCGGATTGCGCACCGCGGTCTCAAGGGCCTGCCACACTGCAGCTTCGGTGCGAAGCGCGCAAAGCTGAGCCGTATCGGTGCAGTCCAGATGCCGCCCGCCTATGGTCAGCGTCTGGAACAGCGCGTCGCGCCGCTTCGTGATCGCCGTCAGATGAAAGACCGGATTAATCTTCATGTGGCCGTAATAGCCGACATATTCGCCGTACGGCCCCTCGCCCTCGTGCCAGCCCTTCTCGTCCAGATAGCCCTCCAGCACGAACTCCGCATCGGCAGGAACCCAGGCATTTATCGTCACGCATTTGACCAAGGGCACCGGGGCGCCACGCACCGAACCCATGACACCGAGTTCATCCTCGTGGACCGTCATGCTGGTGGCGGCAATGCCGTCGGCAGGATGGGATCCGACGACAAAGGCCATCGGCATGCGTGCGTCCTCCCGGACGAAGGGCGCATACATGCCCCGGAGATCGCTGGGCGCTACGAGGTCGATGCCCGCTTCCCTGCGTCCGCGAAGCATGATGCGGCGATATCCCACGTTACGTTTCGTTCCGTCGAGACTGCAGGTGATGTCGATGCCCGCCGAAATGTACGGAGCACCATCGAGTTCGTGCTGGAGATGAACCGGAAGGCGCGTGAAGTCCGCATCTCCGCCCTCCCAGACCACCTCTTGGCAAGGCGCCTCAGCCGCGGTGACTTCCACCGGAGCAATGGACCCGCGCAGCCGTTCGATGACGGTCTGCTGAAGCTTGCCCGGTTCGACACCGAGCGCCATCGCAAGCCGTCGGCGCCCGCCCATGACATTGCCGACGATCTCGGCCTCTTCAGGGCCCACGGCCTCGAACAGCACAGCCTTGTCATTGCCGTCGAGGCGGGATGCCACATCGATGAGATCCGTACGGGCCCCGACCCGTTCCAGTTCTCCGGTCTCCTCGAGACGTTCGACAAAACGCCGAAGCCGGAACGCATCCGGCCCGGATCCGGCAGACTCTGCGGCAGCCGCAGCGTTCATCTGTACCTCCGTTCCGGCTGTGTCTCGAATCCGTCCACGTCGCAACAGCGCCGGATCAAATCCGGATCGCGGAACCCACCGCCCCGAGCCTCTCCGGTTGCCACAGGACCAAGCCTGCCGCCCTTATATCATATGTGTCCGATGAGGTTGCCCCGGAGCCGCAGCCCCCAGGGCTGTTCTGTTGTCGTCCCAGCGATCGGCGCATGCTTATTTTGGTCCGGGCATTCCGTTTTCGCCGTGGCAGTGTGCCGGCGTGGCGACGCTTGCGACCCCGGATTCCCTCCTTCGCGAGGTGACGGTGCGCCCGTGGCGCACGTGAGCTCCGGGACCGTCTGGTGAAGGAGCATCACTAGCTGCGGTTTCACGGCATCAAGGGTCTGCGCCATGTCGCCCTGCACGGCGAGATCTGGGTGGTCGGCTGGCGGCGCTCAAGCTTGCTGCACCGCTGGATCGCTGCGGAACAGCAATTCCGGCGCCTGCACGCGAACAATTCCCGGTTCGTTGGGGGGATGCCGAACCTGGCGTGCCTTCGACGGCTGGACATCGAGGCCGCGCGTTCCTCGCGGAGACGTTCGTCAAGCGCTTCGCCGGAACCTGCTATCGCGCGGCGAACTGGCGCTCGCTTGACGCTCGGTCGCGAGCGGCTCCGCGCGCTTCCGTCACCATGGCCAGGGGATCTTCATGTACGAACTGGGGCCGCCGGGACGCGATCCCGGAGAGCGCAGCACGACAGTGCCGGGCTTTGGCTGCGCAGCCTGTGCCTGGGCGAGGTGTGCCGCAAGCGCTATCCGCTGAGAACCATTCTCGCGGCTCGCCGGCTACCGCGGCGTGACCGCATTCGCCGCCCTCCAGGAACAGCTTGCGGCGGTGAACTCGTTCTTCAGCCCGAAGCGCTACACCGCACCCACACCTTCCACACCATCCTCGCTGACCTGCCGCCCGAGACCCTGCCCTGTAGACGGCCCGGCAGCAGACACGACGGCAAGGACATCCGCGGTGCCTCCAGCCGACGGCGGATGATGGGGTCGAGCACGGATGGTTCTCGGCCAGGCGAAGAGCAACGAGATCCCCCTCGCCAGCAGCATCAACGTCATCGGCCGCATCGTCACCATGGACGCGATGCACGCTCAGCACGAGCGGCGGCTTCTCGAGCGCCGCATGTCGTCACGGCGATAAAAAATAACCAGAAGACCATGCTCGACGACCTCAAGGCCATCGACTTCGAGGGCTCGTTCGAAACCCTCGACAAGGGCGCATCGAGCGCCGCCGCCGTGGTCGACATCTCCGGCGCCGAGCGGGACCGCTGCGCTGCTCTCCACGGTCGCCGCCATCCGCATCAAGCGCGAGATCTGCAAGACCAAAGAGAGCAGTGTCGAGACCACCTGGTGCCTCACCTCGCTCGGCCCCGAACGCCCCGAGATGCTTCTGGCGCGCGGGTCATGGAAAATCGACTCCGCTAAGTACGCGATTTCACCTACGACGAAGACCGCTGCAGGGTGCGCCGCGCAACCTCTTGACAAACGCCGCCATCGTGCGCTGCGGCGGACACTTCATGCCCGAGGCCAACCGGCACTATGCCGCCCGCGCCCGGGACGCGCGCCATCCTCATCCCGTAGATAAACCTTCGCTCCTGACCCCGCGCCACAAGCCGGGAACGCGCCGGCGCAACAGGACAGCTCTGCTCGAACACTCGAAAAAGCGTGCCCGTGAGCCCTGATGCACCAGCAGTGACCACTGAAACCGGCCCACAGTGAACCCAAGGTGCCTCAACCATGCCAGGTCCCTGTCACATCAGCAATCCACAGGCCCGACAAAAGAATGGTCCTGCCGCAGCCCCACCTTCGCCACCGCCGCCCGGCGCGCATCGACAACGGGCAACCGGTCGCAGCGATGACCTGCGGCACGGCACTTGCGTCTTCAGCCCGCACGAGACCGGCGGGCCTCGCTGTCAGCCGGGCGGCGCACCGATCATTTCGCGCCACTCGGTTTCGGACAGGATCGTCACGCCGAGTTCCAGCGCTTTTTTTTCCTTCGCCCCCGCGCCGGGCCCGGCAACGACGTAGTTCGTCTTCGCCGACACCGAACTCGACACCTTGGCCCCCAGAGCTTCTGCTCTCGCCTTGGCCTCGCCTCTTGTCATGGTCTCGAGCGTACCGGTGAACACCACGGTCCTGCCCGCAAACGGCGTGTCGACAGATACCGTCTCCACGGGCTCGACGGTCACCCGCTCGACGAGTTCGTCGACGACCGCAGCATTGCGCGGCTCGCCGAAGAACGCCGCGAGATCGTCGGCAACACCAATCCCGATCTGGTCGATATGACACAACTCGGCATAGCTCTCCCCGACCTCTTCAGGCCTTTTCGGAACCGAGGCGCATCCCGCGCGTTCGCCGGCCACCACCTTCATGGCGCCGCGCCAGTTTTCGAGATCTTCGTAATGCCTGGCAAGAAGGCGCGCTGTAGCCGTCCCTATGCGGCGTATGCCGAGCGCGTAGATGAACCGGTCTAGGGGAATCCTCCTGCGCACCTCGATGGCGGCGAAGAGATTTCGCACCTTCTGTTCTCCCCAGCGCTCCCGGTCCCTGAGCGACGCGCCGGATCTCCCGTCGCCGGACCTGAGATCGAATATGTCGGCCGGTGTGCGGATCAGCCGGTCATCGAAGAACTCCTGGATCTGCTTCACCCCCAGCCCCTCGATATCGAAGGCATCGCGGCTCACAAAGTGGCGCAGGCGCGCCACCTGCTGATGTGGACAGGCGAGCTCCCCGGAACAGCGTGCGACCACCTCGTCGTCGGGCCGCACCACCGGCGTCGCCAGCTCGCACGGGCATCGGGTCGGAAAGGTGAACGGTTCGCTGGCCGCCGGCCGCTTCTCGGCGACCACGCGCACGACCTGCGGAATGACGTCGCCGGCTCGCTGAATGACGACCTCGTCCCCCTCCCGTATGTCCTTGCGCCGGATCTCATCCTGGTTGTGCAGCGTGGCACGGCTCACCACGACACCGCCAACGGTCACCGGCCTCAGATTGGCAACCGGCGTAAGCGCGCCGGTGCGGCCGACCTGGATGGTGATCCTCTCAAGCACCGTCTCTGCCTGCTCGGCGGGAAACTTGCGGGCAATTGCCCAGCGCGGCGCACGGCTGATCATGCCGAGCCGCTCCTGCCAGTCATGCCGGTCAACCTTGTAGACAACGCCATCTATGTCGTAGTTGAGGTCCGGACGGCCGGCGGCAATCGCCTCGTAGGCTGCGACCATTTCTTCAAGGCCGCGGCATCGCCTGGCCTCCGGATTGACCCGAAACCCCCATGCGGCAAGCTTTCCGAGCCAGTCCCAGTGCGTTGCCGCCACCGGTTCCGAGATCTCGCCGGCGGCGTAGGCAAAGAAATGCAGCCTGCGCCCCGCCGTGATGCCGGAATCGATCTGGCGGAGCGAGCCTGCGGCGGCATTGCGCGGATTGGCAAAGAGATGGATGAGCTTTCTCGTCCGCTTTCCCTCCGCCTCAAGCTTCTTGTTCTCCTCTTCGAGGCGTTCATTCTCCCTCGCACGTTCCGCGTTGAGCGCAGCAACCTCCTCATGGAGCATGTAGACCTCGCCGCGGATCTCGACGACATCCGGCGCGTCCTCCGAAAGGCTGTCCGGTATGTCGTCCAGGGTTCGGAGATTTGCGGTCACGTCCTCACCGACGGCGCCGTCGCCCCGGGTCGCCCCCTCGACGAAGCTCCGTTTCTCGTAGCGAAGCGAAACCGACAACCCGTCGATCTTGGGCTCGGCCACGAAATCCATGATCTCGCTCCCGTCGAGACCGAGGAATCTCCGTACGCGTTCAACGAAACCCGCGATCTCTCCGTCGTCGAAAGCGTTCTCGAGCGACAGCATTGGACGGCTGTGCGCGATCTTGTCAAAACCGCCCGCCGCAGGAGCGCCAACCCGCCTGCTCGGGCTGTCGTCGCGAACAAGATCGGAGAAACGCGCCTCTATCTCGCTGTTGCGCCGGCGGAGCGCATCATAGTCGGCGTCGGGGATGATCGGCGCGTCCTGGCGGTGGTAGAGATCGTCATGCTTGGCGATTTCCGCCGCGAGGCGGGCGAGTTCCTCGACTGCCTCCGCGGCGCTCAGCCTGCCGGTTTCGATCCCTGCCGTGCCGGAATTCATTGGCCGTCTCCTGCCATCAGCCGTCCCGCCGCCGCCCTCGCCTCATCCGTGATTTCCGCACCCGCCAGCATCCGCGCGATCTCCTCGCGCCGTCCGCGCGCCGACAGCGGCACCACCTGGGTCGTGGTTGCACCGCTGCCGTTCCCGCTGCCCTCGGTTCTCCTGACCTGGAGGTGCGAGACCCCGCGCGCCGCAACCTGCGGCGAGTGAGTTACGACCAGCACCTGCGCCTCCCCGGCCAACCGGTAGAGCCGGTCGGCCACGGCCGCCGCCGTGGCCCCGCCCACACCGGCATCGACCTCGTCAAAGACCAGCGTGTCAATCCTGTTGCTCCGCAGTAGCACCACTCGGAGAGCCAGAAGAATGCGCGCCAACTCACCGCCCGACGCCACCTTGTCGATCGGCCCGAACGGAAGCTCCGGATCACTGGCGATCTCGAAACGCACCTGGTCGACGCCGTCGCGGCCGCGGGACGCAGCCGCGTCGGAGGAGATCGAGGTAACAAACCGGGTGCCGCCCAGCCGCAGGCACGGCAATTCATCGGCCACAGCCCCGTCAAGGGCCGCGGCGGCCGCCGTCCTTGCGCTGCTGAGCGCGGCAGCGCACGCAGCATATCGGGCGCAAGCATCCCGCGCCTGATCCCCGAGCCGCGCAAGATCCCGGTCGGCCGCATCAAGACCCGCGAGCTGGCCCGCCACCCCTTCCTTCAGGGCAGCAAGGGAATCGACATCGGTGTCGTGCTTGCGCGCCAGGCGGCGGAGGGCAAACAGCCGGTCTTCGAGCATCGCGAGCCGGCCCGGGTCCCGATCGATCGCGTCGCGTGCGGCAGACAGCGCCTCCACGGCCGCCGACGCCTCGGCAGCCGTCCGTTCCAGCGCCGCCAGCGTATCCGCCATGCGGCCTGCAGCATGCTGGTCCGCGCGCTCGACAGCGCGCATCGCACGGCCGAGACGACTCTCGATCCCGTCGTCGCCGGCAAACAGGAGAGCCGCCTCGTCAACGGCCTCGATGATCTTCTCGCCCCTTCTCATCACCTCGCGAGCTTCCGCAAGTTCCGCCTCTTCGCCCGGTTGCGGGTCGAGTTCCGCAAGTTCGCGGTGGGCATGGCGGAGAAAATCGTCTTCCTTCGCAAGCCGTTCGATGTCCGCTCGCACCGTCTTGAGCTCTGCCTCGGCGGCCTGCATGTCATCCCACGCGCGGCGTGTTTCGTCCAGCGGTTCGCCAAGATCACCGAATGCATCAAGCATCTGGCGATGGTTGGCCTGGTCCAGGAGGCCATGGCGTGCGAACTGGCCTTCGATCTCGACGAGGATCTCCCCGACCGCCCTCAGCGCGGACACGCTCACGGGCTGGTCGTTGATGAAGGCGCGGCTGCGTCCCTCGGCGGAAATCGTGCGGCGCAGCATCAGCGGTTCGCCGCCACCGATCTCGACATCCTGCTGCGCAAGGCGTCTGCGAACCGGATGACCGTCGGGGAGCTCGAAAGTTGCCGTCACGCGGGCGCGCTGGCCGCCGTCCCTGCCGACGGCAACGGCATCCGCACGGGCACCGATGGCGAGGCCGAGCGCATCAAGGAGGATCGACTTGCCGGCTCCGGTCTCGCCCGTGAGCACGCACAGGCCAGCACCGAACTCGATATCGAGCCGGTCGATCAGCACGAAATTGCGGATGGCGAGAGCCGTGAGCATGGCAGGCCGGGCCGGCGGACCGGACTACATGTCCATCGCCGGCGTCCGGGCGGGCCGCGCATCGTCGACCGGGATCAGATCAACCGGTCCCATATTCGCCGGAATAGTCCCTTGTTATCGGCTTCGCGCCGGCCACTGCCGACCCCAGTGACAAGTGCATGGCTGTCGCGGTACCACTCGCTGCCCGGATAGTTGTGCCCGAGTACAGCGGCAACCTTGCTCGCCTCGTCGGTGATGCCGAGCGCGAGATAGGCTTCGACGAGCCGGTGCAGGGCCTCCGGTACGTGGGTCGTGGTCTGATAGAGATCGACGACACGGCGGAACCTGTTGATCGCAGCCGAATAGTGCCCGCGTCGGAGATAAAACCGGCCAACTTCCATTTCCCTGCCTGCCAGGTGACCGTGCGTCACGTCGATCTTGATCTTCGCGTCGCGGGCATAGGCTGTCTCGGGGAACCTGCGCACGACCTGCTGGAGCGATCCGAGGGCCTCTTCGGTCATGCTCTGGTCGCGGGCGGGATCGGACATGCGCTCGTAGTGGCAGAGCGCCCGCAAATAATAGGCATAGGCGAGGGCCTTGCGGTCTCCGGGATGCAGCTGGATATAGTGATCGAGCGCCGCAACCGCCTCGTCATACCGGTTGGCCTGATAGTTCGCATAGGCCGTCATGAGCTGGGCCCGGGTCGCCCATTGCGAGTAGGGGTGCTGGCGCTCTGTCTCCTCAAACAGTGTCACCGCATCCGGGTAATTCCCGCGCTCGAGAGAGTCCATTGCCTCGTTGTAGAGGGTCTCTACCGGCCTCTCGACATATTCCTCTTCGGTGGATCCGCAGGCATGGAGTGCGGCGGCCAGCAGCAGTACTGCCGCCAAGCGCGTTGCCTGCACAACCAACATTGCTGACCGTGAAGGCGGCATGAGGCTGATCCCGTCTGTTTCGCGAGACTGTCGGGCCGATCACCGAACCGACCTGTCCTGTATAACGAAACCGAAACCGTCTGTCAGCCCCGGCCTTCCGGGCGCGCACGGTGATCCCATGCTGATTCCGAGACGCGAAATCCGAGTGCGTTGGGGCTCGCGTCATCACAGATGGCCCCTTGATCGCAATTTTTCGCGCCGAGAAGGTCTCATTGAGCCTTGGCGGCACGATTGCAGCGCGACGCAGACCGAAAAATCTCGCCGATCGCCGCTGGATTAGCAGCGTGGGATCGTCGTGTCCGGGTACCGGCTAGCCGATGGCCGCCTCACCCGGCGCCGAGGCATCGACCATTGCCCACGCCGTTTCATCCGTAAACAGGGTCCTGAGCAACTGGTTGTTGAGTTCGTGGCCGGACCGGTACGCCTGCACGGCACCGAGGAGCGGAGCGCCGGCCAGATACAGATCGCCGAAACAGTCGAGAATCTTGTGGCGGACGAATTCGTCCCGATAGCGAAGGCCGCCCTCGTTCAGGACTCCGTCGACGCCGACCACGACGGTGTTCTTCAGGGACCCGCCGCGCCCGTATCCACTTCGCAGCAGCTCGTCCACATCCTGCTCCATGCCGAAGGTCCGGGCCCGGGAGATCTCGGACCGGAAGCCGCCACCGGCGGGCTCGAAACGGTAGCGCTGGCGGTCGATTGCCGTCGCGGCGAAAGCGATCTCGAAGTCGATGCTGAAACGCTCGGCAGGGACGATCGATACCGATCTGGTGTCGTCGCCGACGGATACCGGCTTGAGGATCTTGACCGTCCTGCGGGCTGCATCTTGTTCGACGATGCCGGCCTTCTCGATCAACGAGACGAAAGGCGCCGCGCTGCCGTCCATCGCCGGAATTTCGGGTCCATCGATCTCGACCACAATATTGTCGATTTCGCATCCCGCAAGGGCCGCCATCAGATGCTCGATGGTCCCCACAGTCGCGCCGCGATCGTTCGCGATCGTTGTCGCAAGGCGCGTGCTCGAGACGCCACGCCAGTCGGCAACGATTTCCCGTGCACCGTTCATCAGGTCGGTGCGCACGACCCGAATACCGGAATTCGCGTCCGCCGCCTTCAGGGCGAGACCGATCTCGTGTCCCGAATGCAGCCCGACATCGCGGCATTCTATCGAGGTTCCGATCGTCTTCTGTCTGACCACCATGCCGATCACGCTGTTTGCTAAATTATTGTGGTGACAGTCATAATTCAGCCACAATCGACATTTGGCAAATCAACAAATATTGCAGGAATATTACGCGCTTGCCGGATTCCTCCGCCACCCGCGGCGTAACTGAACACGGGCCGGCGGCGCCGGGACGCGCCGCCGCCTGCGACCACGAGAGGCGGCGGCGCGCGCGGTCCCGGAACCGCGGAGGTCAGTTAGCCTGGCGTCGCAGGAACGCGGGGATCTCGAGAAGATCATCGTCGACCTGCGAGGTCCGGATGCGGTCACCCGAATCGACACCCTCGAGCCGGGCCTGCTCCAGTGCCGGCGGCCGTTCGATCGCTACCGATGGCTCTGTCCTGGCCGGCACCTTGGCCGCCTCGGCATCGGCGGCCTTTCGGGCCTCCTTCCTGCCAGCGCCGGGACCCTTCCGGAAGAGGCCGGTTCCGAACAACCCTGACGATTTGGGTTCCTGAGCCGGCCGCGCGTCGGCCTTGAACAGATCCGGCGTGCCAGCAGTCTTCGGTGCCCGGTCGCCGTCGGGCGTCAGCGGTACGCCGCCCCGGGTCGGCGGAGTTACGGTAATGGCCTGCGGCTGCGATATCGGCACCCTCTCGGGCGCGAGTCCGGCAGGCGACGAAGTACCGACGGCAGCCGGATTCGCACCGTCTCTCAACACCGCCGGCCGTGCGGTGGGCGGGTCATCCGCTGTCGTGCGCGCGACAGTTGCGTCCTCACCGAGGCCGCCGGGCTGCGTCTCATTACCGTCGTCGCGGATTTCGGTCACGGGCTCCTCTGCGGCCGGTTCCGGCGGGATGGTCGTCTCGGGCGCTACGGGCTGGGTGCCAGGAACCGCACGCAGCGACGGACGCGCCGTCTGGCCCGGTACCGGCGCGTCGATGCCGGTGGCCACGACAGATACCCGTATCTTGCCGTCCAATTCGGGGTCAATGGCCGATCCGAACACGATTTCGGCGTCCCCTCCGACTTCCTCACCGATCCGGTTGGCGACCTTGTCGACCTCGAACAGGGTCATGTCGCTTCCACCCGTGATGTTGATCAGGATACCCCGGGCCCCCTGCAGCGAGACCTCGTCGAGCAGCGGATTGGAGATGGCGGTTTCCGCCGCCACGATCTCACGATCTTCTCCCTGGCCCTCGCCGGTGCCCATGATCGCCTTGCCCATGTCGCTCATCACGGTGCGGACGTCGGCAAAGTCGAGATTGATCAAGCCAGGCACCACCATCAGATCGGTGATTCCCCGCACGCCGCTGTGCAGCACATCATCGGCCATTGCGAAGGCGTCCGCGCAGGTCGTCTTTTCGTTGGCTACCCGGAACAGGTTCTGGTTCGGGATGACGATCAGCGTATCGACGTGCTGCTGCATCCCCTCTATCCCCATCTCGGCCATCTTCATCCGCTTGGAACCCTCGAACTGGAAAGGCTTGGTGACGACGCCGACGGTGAGAATGCCCTGCTCCCGCGCCACTCTTGCAACAACAGGCGCAGCGCCGGTTCCGGTTCCGCCACCCATCCCGGCCGTGATGAACAGCATGTGGGTATCGGACAGGGCATCCGACAGGATATCGGCAGCCTCCTCGGCCGCGGCGCGTCCGATTTCCGGCCGGGTGCCGGCACCGAGACCCTGCGTGGTCTCGATTCCGAGCTGGATCTTGCGCGGCGCAAGATTGTGCGACAGCGCCTGCGCATCGGTGTTGGTGGCAATGAATTCGACGCCTTGCAAATCAGCTGCAATCATGTTGTTGACGGCGTTGCCGCCCGCGCCCCCGACGCCGATAACGGCTATTCTCGGCGACAGCTGGTCATGTTCGGGAACTGAGAGATTGATAGCCATGTTTACCTCCTGGTTGCCATGGACAGGGGCGGGGACAGGATGTTCGCCCGGCCTCCGTGGGTGTGGGCGCAGTGCCCGGGATTGCGGTTAATGAACTCCATCGTTTCAAAAACACTCCTTCAGCCACCGGCGAACTCCGAACAGGCGCCTCCCGCGGCCATGGTCGATTTCATCGTCAGGGAAATCGCCATGCCGCTCGAGGCTGTGGCGCAGCAGGCCGGCGCAGACCGCAAAGGCGGGACCGCCGTTGGCGTCGGGCAGTCCCGAAATGCGAAGCGGACGACCGACCCGGACCTGCTTGCACAGAACCTGTTCGGCGAAGCGCTGCAGGCCCTGCAGTTGCGCGCCGCCACCGGTAAGAACAAAACGTTGGGAAACCGTCGGGTCGAGATGAGCGAGCTCGAGGCGTTCGCGGACAAGTTCAAAAATTTCCTCGATCCTCGGCCCGACGATTCCGGCAAGGATCGACCGCCGCACGTGATTGGCCTGCTGGTGCTCGCCCTCGCCGACCACGGGAACATCGATGAGCTCGTTGTCGTCGCACAGAGAGGTGCCCGCGTCGCCGCAGAGGATCTTCATGCGTTCGGCATCGCCGAGCGGTGTCGACAATCCGCAGGCGATGTCCTTGGTGATGTGATTGCTGCCGACCGGAACGGAGTCTGCGAATACCATCTCACCGCCGACGAACGACGCAATGGTGGTCGTCCCGCCGCCCATATCGAGAAGCGTCACGCCGATTTCCCTTTCGTCCTCGACGAGGCATGCAAGACCTGACGCGTAGGACGACACCACGACATCCTCGAGCTCGAGATGGCAGTGTGCGATACAGTTGTGAAGATTGCGGACCGTGGCCGCGGCCGCGGTGACCTGGTGATAGCGAGCACCCAGCAGCTCCCCGAACATGCCCCTCGGATCCCGGACCCCCCGGTATCCGTCGATGTCGTAACCAACCGGCTTGCAGTGGAGGACGGCGCGATCTTCTGGCTGCAGGCATTCAAGGCTCTGCCGGCGCATCCGGCGAAGATCGGCATCGCCGATCTGGTGGCCGTCGAGCGCAACCTCGATCCGGCACATGCTCGAGCGGAACTCGCCTGCCGACAGGTTGACGACGACACGCTGCACCTGTTCGCCCGCCCGCTCCTCGGCGACACCCACCGTCTCGACGACGGCCCGCTGGGCCGCTTGCATGTCGACAACGCAGCCATTGCGAATTCCGGCAGATGCCTGGTGGGCGGCGCCGATGACGCGAATGCGCCCGTCAGCCTCGGTCTGGGCGATGAAACAGCAGATCTTCGAACTGCCGACATCCAGCGCCGCGACGAGTCCGGTGCGTGGTCGGATCACGATCAGCCTCCCCTCCGGTCGCGCCTGCCCGCGCGTTGCCGGCATCTCATGTCCGATCCCCCTTGCCGTCCGCACGTTCCTGTCTTTGCGGCGATTCCGATTCCCGCGTGCGCACGATGAGGCGGCCCGGAAAACGGAGATCAATGGCGACCAGATTCTGTTCGAGCAGCCCGTGCTCGCGCTCTAGCCGCACCAGACTGTCCCAGGCGTCGCGAGCGCCGGTTTCGGGAAGCCAGACATAGACCCCGCTGTCCATGCGGATGTTCCATCTCCGGCCGCCGACACGGACGGCGGCATCCACCCGTTTCTCAAGCTCGGGCGCTGCTGCCAGCATCGTCATCAACTCCGCGGCATGCGCCGGTGCGTCGGCGCCGACGACAACCAGAAGGTCCGAAAACCCTTCCAGGTCGTCGTGCCGAATCACCGTGCCTTCATCATTGATGAGAACCAGCTGCTTGCGCCGCTGCCACAACGCGACCGGCCTCCACTCCGCGATCACCACCCGCAGCGCATCCGGAAAGACCCGTCGTACGCTCGCCGCCCGCACCCAGGACAGCTGCTCCAGCCTCTGCCGTGCGGCCTCCAGGTCGACGGACAGGAGCGGCGTCCCGCGGGCCACGGCCAGCGCTCCCGAGACCTCCTTCACCGACGCCTGACGCCGGCCTTTCAGATAGATCTGATCGACCCGCAGGCCGGCCCCGGCGAGGGTGGTCTCGGCAGTGCTGCGCACATTGTCCATGACCGCCGCCGGCCAACCGGCGTGCCAGGACAGGATAGCGCCGGCCGTAACCGTCGAGGCGAGCGCAGCCGCGACGGCGAAGCGCCGTATCCACCGCGTTCTGCGCGACGCCGGCCGGCGGCGCCTTTTCGCGGCGCTTCGGGAGCGGAAGGGCAGCCTCAGGCGTCGCATGTCGCCTGCTCCACCATCCACGACACCAACTCCTCGAAGCCGATGCCAATGTGCGCCGCCGCCTCGGGAACCAGAGAAAGCGGGGTCATGCCAGGCTGGGTGTTGACTTCGAGGAGATACAGCCGGCCTGGCTCGCCACCGGT
Organism: Alphaproteobacteria bacterium; assembly: GCA_964291215.2. Classification (GTDB taxonomy): domain Bacteria; phylum Pseudomonadota; class Alphaproteobacteria; order MPNO01; family UBA830; genus JAJEBT01. The sequence continues at coordinate 1,678,578 of OZ219790.1, forward strand.
GTCGTCATAGCGGAAATCCGCTCGCGACACGCCGCGGCAACCGAGGACGCGGTGCGCCCTGACCGCATAGTCCATCGCCGCCCGATAGGCCTCCTCATGGATGGGCGCCGGAAGCACGTGATCGGACGCGCCGGCGGTGTACTTGGCGCTGTAGTCGTAGAATCCGATTCGCGGCCGGATTTCCGTGACGCCCAGTGCACGGTCGCCCATGACGCAGACCGTCAGCTCACGCCCCGGAACGAATTCCTCGATCATGATCCGATCGCCGAGCCGCCAGTCGCTGACATCGGCATCACGCCTGTCGCCGGGCTCCTGCACGATCCGGACGCCGACGCTCGAACCCTCGTTGGCCGGCTTGACGACAGCTGGCAGCGGTCCCAGATCCGCGCACAGATACTCGTCCCGCGCAAGAATGCGATGCGCAGGACACGGAATTCCGACCGCGGCAAACAGCTGCTTCGCTGCAGGCTTGTCCATGGCAAGCGCCGAGGCCAGCACGCCCGAATGGGTATACGGGATACCTAGGCATTCGAGAACTCCCTGCATGCAACCATCCTCGCCGTAGCGCCCGTGAAGCGCGTTGAAGACCACGGCCGGACGCGGCTCAAGTTGCGTGAGGAGATCGTCAAGCTGCCTTTCGACGCGGATCGGGCGGACATCGTATCCGGCGCTGGCGAGCGCCTTCAGCACTTCGGAGCCGCTGGTCAGCGAGACTTCACGCTCGCTGGACCAGCCGCCCATCAGGACCGCCACCGACCCGGTCATCGGCAGGGTCCTCCGACCGAAGAGGCGGCCGGCCTGCCGATTCGTCTGATCTCCCATTCCAGTTTGACGCCGCTATGGGCCAAAACCCGCGCCCGAATCGTCTCGCCGAGCGTTTCGATGTCAGCAGCCGTGGCGCCGCCATCGTTGATCAGGAAGTTACAGTGCTGTTCAGAAACACGGGCTCCGCCGACTGACAGGTCGCGGCAACCGGCGGCTTCGACCAGCTCCCAGGCGCTGGCACCGGGAGGATTCTTGAAAGTCGACCCGCCCGTGCGCACCTGCATTGGCTGGTCGGATCGGCGGCGGTCCGCAATCGTGGCCATGCGGCAGGCGATGTCGGCACTGTCGCCCGGAATGCCCTGGAAGCAGGCGGAGACGAAGATCCAGCCTTCGGGGACGGCGCAATGCCGGTACGACATCCCGAGTTCGACCTTCGAGAGCGTATGCAGGTCACCGCCGCGATCGACCAGCCTGGCGTCGATGACGATGTCGGAAACCTCGCTGCCATAGGCGCCCGCGTTCATGCGAAGCGCCCCACCGACCGTTCCCGGAATCCCGGAAAGGAATTCTGTGCCGGCGAGGGCGCGGTCGCGACAGGCGCGCGACAGGGCGGCGCCGAGCGTTCCGGCACCGGCCTCGACACGGCCCGCATCGCCGAAGGCGATGCTCGAAAACGGCCGGCCCAGCGTAACCACTACACCTGGAACGCCGCCGTCGCGAACCAGCAGATTGGCGCCGATCCCGATGACGGTAACGTCGATATCGGGATCCAGGCCGCCGAGGAAGTCCTGGAGATCCTCGATGTCGGCGGGGCGGAACAGGATCTCAGCTCGCCCGCCGGTGCGAAACCAGGTGAGCGAGGCCAGTGCCGCATCGCGGTCGATGCGTCCGCGCACGGGCGGCAGCCCGTCGCCGGGATGGGTTGCGGCGGCGGCGAGCATGGTCAGGTCCTCTCCGCCCGGCCGGCCCCGGCCATATTCCACAACTCCTCGAGCGACCCCGGAAGTTCGTGCGCCCAGCTGGTAACGTCGCCGGCTCCGAGACAGACAACAAAATCCCCGGGGCGAGCGACATCGGCGACGATGCCGGCCAGCGCGGCCGGATCCTTGAGATCGATGACGTGGCGGTGCCCGTGGGCCCGAAGCCCCTGCACGAGCGCCGTTCTGTCGATGCCGGGGACCAGGGCCTCGCCGGCCGCATAGATGTCGGCGACAATGACGACATCGGCATCATCGAAACACGTGCAGAAGCCGTGGAAGAGATCGCTGACACGAGAATAGCGGTGCGGCTGAAGGACGGCGACGACCTTGCCGGCCGCGTTTGCGCGAGTCGCTGCAAGAACCGCGGAGATCTCCCGCGGATGGTGGCCGTAATCGTCGATCACGGTGACGTCATTGACGACGCCGGTCCTGGTGAAGCGCCGGCTGACGCCACCGAACCCGGCCAGCGCGCGCCGCACGGTATCGGGTTCGATGCCCATTTCGTCGGCGATGGCTATCGCCGCCAGGGCATTCCGGGCGTTGTGGTCGCCGGCCATCGGCAGCGTGAACCGCCCGAGTGCACGCACCGGTCCCATAGCCCGGTCGGCAGCGACGACGGCAAAGCTGGTGCCGAGAGTGCTCGCCGCAAGCTCGGTGATCCGGAAATCGGCCTGGGGGCTGAAGCCGTAGGTCACGATCCGTCGATCCGACACCGACGGAATCAGCGCCTGCACGTCCGGATCGTCGATGCAGAGCGTCGCGAAACCGTAGAAGGGTATGTTCTGGATGAAGGACACGAACGCGTCTTTCAGGGAATCGAAATCGCCGTAGTGATCGAGATGCTCGCGGTCGATGTTCGTTGTCACGGCGATGGTCGCCGGCAGCTTGACGAAGGTGCCGTCCGATTCGTCGGCCTCGACGACGATCCAGTCGCCCTTGCCGAGCCGTGCGTTGGTGCCGTAGGCGTTGATGACGCCGCCATTGATGACCGTGGGATGGAACTCGCCGGCGTCGAGCACGGCCGCGACGATCGATGTCGTCGTCGTCTTGCCGTGGCTTCCGGCGACCGCGATCGACCACTTGAGGCGCATGAGCTCGGCGAGCATCTCGGCCCGCGGGACTACCGGAATAAGGCGCGCGCGCGCCTCAAGAACCTCGGGATTGTCCGACCCGATGGCCGATGAAATCACCACTGCGGCCGCGCCCGCGACCCGGGCCGGATCGTGGCCGATCGTGACCTCGATGCCCAGCGACCGGAGGCGCCGGACGCCGCTGCCGTCCGCGATGTCGGTACCGCGCACCGAATAGCCGAGATTGTGGAGTATCTCGGCGATGCCGCTCATGCCGATGCCGCCGATGCCGACGAAGTGGAAAATCCCGATATCGAAGGGGAGCGGGCTCATGCCGTGGCCTCTCGGAGCCCCGGAGCGGCGTCCAGCAGCTGCTCGAACCGGTTGACCAGCGCAGCTGCCGCGTCGCGGCCGCCGGCGCGGCGCATCGCAGCGGCTGCAGTGGCGAGGAGCTCGGGTCCGACGACGAATTCCTCGAAGCGGAGGGCCAGCGCTTCGGCAGTGAAGGCGCCCCCGGGGATCAGCCACGCGCCGCCGGCCTCCTCGATGGCCCGGGCGTTCGCCGTCTGGTGGTCGTCCGTGGCATGGGGATAGGGCACGAGTATGGCCGGGCGGCCGACCTCGGCCAGCTCCGCCACCGTCGAGGCGCCCGAACGCGCAACAACCAGATGCGCCGCCGCCATGCGCGCCGCAACGTCGGTGAAGAAGCGGGCGAGTTCGGCATCGATGCCGCTCCGCCGGTAGGCGCGCCGGACTTCCTCGATGTCCTCGGGACGGCACTGCTGGACCACCCGAAAGCGGCGGCGCATCGCATCGGGTAATCGCGACAAGGCGGCAGGCACCACGTCGCTGAACACGCGCGCCCCCTGGCTGCCGCCAAGCACCAGTACCCTGATCTCGCCGTCCCCGGCGACGCTTTCCGGGTAGGCCAGCATCCGCGCCTCGCTGAACGCGCCGCGGACGGGATTGCCGGTCGTCACCGCCTTGGCGCGTCCGGCATCACCGAGTCCGGCGGTTGTCTCGAAAGAGGTCGCGACCGCTGACACCCGCCGCATGACGAGGCGGTTTGCTCGTCCGAGCACCGCGTTCTGTTCGTGGATCAGGCTCGGCAGGCCTTGCGCCACGGCTACGAGCATGGTCGGCATCGAGGGATATCCGCCAAAGCCGATCACGCCGGCCGGCCGCAGCCTGCCCAGCAGCCGCCAAGCCTGGATAACTCCCGCACCGATGGCGAGCGCGGCGCCGATCCGCGCCAGCGGCCCGCCGGCCGAGCCGGCCGAACTGATTCGGTGGGCGCGAACGCCGTCCACGCCGGTCTCGAAATTCTCGCCCCGCCGGTCGGTCGCGAGCGAAACCGGATAATCGCGGCGGACGAGCTCCCGGGCGACAGCGACAGCCGGGAACAAATGTCCCCCCGTGCCGCCGGCGGCCAGCACGACATGGCGGGACGGTGTCATGAGGCCGTCACCTGTTCCGGGCGACGCCGCGTCATCGCGAGAAGCAGGCCGATCCCGAGGGCAGTCGCGGTCAGGGAGGAGCCGCCGTAGCTGACGAACGGCAACGTCATGCCCTTGGTCGGTATCAGGTGGAGCGTCGAGCCCATGTTGATCAGGGCCTGCACCCCGAACAGAAATGCCAAGCCAGAGCCTGCAAGGAGGGCGAACAGATCGGTCTCGCGCATGATCCGAACGAGGCTGCGCAGCACGATGAAGCCGAACAGGGCGATGAGCGCCAGACAGAAAACGGTGCCGAATTCCTCGCCGGCGACGGCGAACACGAAATCGGAATGCGAGTCGGGAAGCGCGTTCTTGACCGTGCCTTCGCCGGGCCCGAGTCCGAACAGGCCGCCTTTGCGGATAGCCTCCAGTCCACGCTCTATCTGATAACTGTTGCCGGCTTGCGGATCGAGAAAGTTGTCAACCCGCTTGGAGACGTGCGGAAACGCCAGATAGGCGCCGATCATCACGCCGATACCGCACAGGGCCAGGACGGCGGTGGTCAGGAGACGGAGGCCGGCGATGAAGAACTGGCCCATCCAGACCACCGCGACGACCACGGCCATTCCGATGTCCGGCTGGCGGGAAAGAAGGAATATCAGGAGACAGAACATCGCTGTCGAGATCAGGTTGCCGCTTGGCAGCGCGCCGCTGCGGCAGCCGGCGAACAAGGCCGCGGCGACGACTGCAAAGGCCGGCTTGAGAAACTCCGAGGGCTGCACGACGATCATGCCGAGCCTGAGCCAGCGGCTGGCACCCTTGATCTCGCTGCCGACGACGAACGTCGCGACGACGAGAGGAACGGCAATGACGAGCACCAGGACTGAAACCGCCAGCGCGCCGCGCGGCGACAGCAGCGAAACCGCGAACATCGCGGCGACGGCGACGAAGAAATGGAAACTCTGGCGCCATGCGAAGTAGAAGTGGTCGAGCCCGTAGCGATCGGCTGCTGACGGGCTCGCGGCGAACGCCATGAGAATCCCGGCAACGATGAGGAGGCCGAGTGCAACCAGGGTCGGCCGATCCACGGTCCACAGCCAGCGGCCAACGATCGAGGTGTCGGAGCGGGCGAAGGCGGTCATCTCGCCTCTCCCGACGCGCCGTCGAGGACAAGGGCGCGGAAATGTTCGCCGCGAGCCGCAAAATTCCGGTAGCGGTCGAAAGACGCTCCGGCGGGCGACAGCAGAACCACCGGCTCCCGTGCACGGTCGACCGCAGCCTGGCATCGGGCCGCGTGCACGGCGCGCTCCAGGGAATCGGACTGCGTGCACGGAACACGGCCCCGGAGCTCGCGGCCAAAGGACGCAGCCGCCTCCCCGATCAGGTAAGCATGGCTGACATTGCCGAGCCAGGGGGCGGCGGGCGACAGCCCGTCTTCCTTCGCGATCCCGCCGGCGATCCAATAGATCTTCGAGAAGCTCGCGAGCGCCCGCGCCGCTGCGGCACCGTTGGTCGCCTTGGAATCGTTGACGTAGCGGATGCCGTCGATCACCGCGACGGTCTCCATCCGGTGCGGCAGCCCGCGGAATGTCGGCAGCGCCGCGCGGATGGCATCGGGCGCGATCCCGAGTATCCGCGCCGCCGCCCACGCCGCGGCCGCGTTCTGCCAGTTGTGCGGTCCGCGCAGGCTGGAGGCTGCCGAGAGGTCGCAGGATTCTCCGTCCGCATCATCGACCAAGGTTCCATCAACGACAGTAACCCCGGTGCCGGCGCCCGCCGAAACAGGCCGTACGGTGAACCGGCCGCTGCCGGCAAGCTCGTCGTGGATGGCACGGCAGCGGTCGTCGTCAATGCCGATAACGGCAGACTGCGGCCGGCCGTCCCGCGCGTCGCGGAAGATGCGTTTCTTGGCAGCGGTGTAACTGGCCATGCTTCCGTGGCGGTCGAGATGGTCCGGGGTCAGGTTGAGAAGGATGGCGATGTCGAAGGCGGTGTTGCGCGTCAGCTCGAGCTGGAAGGAAGACAGCTCGAGAATGATCACCTCGCCGGGCGCGGGCGGATCGAGATCGAGCACCGGGCGTCCGATATTGCCCCCGAGCTGGGCCCGGCGGCCGGCCGTGCCGCAGATATGGGCCAGCAGCGCCACCACCGTCGACTTGCCGTTTGTGCCGGTGACGGCGACGAGAACCGCATCGCGGCAGCATTCCGCCATGAGCTCGATGTCGCCGATGACGGCTATGCCGGCGGCGGCGGCGCGCTCGACAACCGCATGCGGCCGCGGATGGGTGAGCGGCACGCCCGGGCTGAGAACAAGGGCCGACTGCCGCGCCCAGTCTATTCCGTCCGGCTCGACGAGCGGTATGTTCTCGGCGGCGGCGGCCGCGCGCGAGGCCGCCGCGTCATCCCATGCCACCACCTCCGCGCCGCCCGAGACGAGAGCGCGGGCGGTTGCCCGCCCCGAGGCGCCGAGGCCGAACACGGCGAGGTTCTGCGCCGCTCGTGTAGTCACGGGAATCATCACGGCAAGATCACCTCAGCTTCAGGGTAGCCAAGCCGACGAGGGCGAGGATGGTCGCGATGATCCAGAACCGGATCACGATCGTCGATTCTGCCCACCCCTTCTGCTCGAAATGATGATGGAGCGGCGCCATGCGGAAAACGCGCCGGCCGGTGAGTCTGAACGACACCACCTGCACGATCACGGAGATTGTCTCGAGCACGAACAGCCCGCCAATGACCGCAAGCACAAGCTCGTGCTTGGTCACCACGCTCACGGCGCCGAGCGCACCGCCGATGGAGAGCGAACCGGTGTCGCCCATGAACACGGTAGCCGGAGGGGCGTTGAACCACAGGAACCCGAGGCCGGCGCCGACCAGGGCGCCGCAAAACACAGCCAGCTCGCCGGCGCCGCGTACGAAATGAATCTGCAAGTAGCCGGAAAATACGAAGTTGCCCGCGAGATAGGCGATAAGGGCAAAGCAGGCGGCCGCAATCAGCGCCGGCATGATCGCGAGGCCGTCGAGGCCGTCGGTCAGGTTGACCGCGTTGGCGGAGCCAACCAGGACGAGGACGGCCCACGGAACGAAGAACCAGCCGAGCGGCAGGAGGACATCCTTCAGGAACGGCACCGCGAGGCCGGTCGACAGCGGCGCCGGGGTCAGGTGCATGATCCACAGCGCGCCGCCGCCACCGGCGGCAACAAGCGCGAGGAGCTTTGTCCGCCCGCGCAGCCCATCGCTCGAGTTCCGGGTCAGCTTCAGGTAGTCGTCGACGAAACCGACGGCGCCGAATCCCAAGGTGACGAAGAGCACCGCCCACACATAGGCGTTGGCGAGATCGGCCCACAGGAGGGTCGCGATGCCAATCGCGAGCAAAATCAGCACGCCGCCCATGGTCGGCGTCCCCTTCTTGGTGATCAGATGGCCAGCCGGGCCGTCGAGGCGGATCGGCTGGCCCGCACCCTGGTATTGCCTGAGGCGGCGGATGACGGCCGGGCCGAGAACGAAGCTGACGAACAGCGCGGTCACGATCGCTCCGCCCGTCCGCAGCGTGATGTAGCGGAACAGGTTGAACGGCCCGAACTCATCGGCCAACGGGAACAGCAGGTTATAGAGCACGACCCGACACCCTCATTTGCCGATCCGCAGCCGCCGGATTCGCGTTTTCCACGATGGCGTCGACGACGCGCGACAGGCCTACCGCATTCGAGGCCTTGACGGTCACGATGTCGCCGCCCTGCAGATTGTCGACGAGGCCGGACACAATGTCGTCGACCCGGTCGGCAACGAGACCGAGACGGCCGGCATCCAGCACCTCGGCCAGCGCGCGCATCTCGCGACCGACGAGATGGACGAGGTCGATTCCGTTACGCTCGATGTCGGCGCCGAGATCGCCGTGCGCCTGGCGTGAGACGCCGCCGAGTTCGAGCATGTCGCCGAGGACGGCGATACGCCGGCCGCCGGCCGGGGTCATGGCGCCGAGGGTGGCCAGCGCCGCTCGCATCGAGTCGGGGTTGGCGTTGTAGCTGTCGTCCACGAGCCTAAGCTCGCCGTCTCCCCAGCGCAGGGTATGGACCATGCCACGCCCCGGGAGCGCAGGCAGCGTGGGCAGCGCGGCGGCGGCCTCGCGCATGCTGGCACCGAGGCCGTGGACGGCGCACAGCACGGCCAGCGCGTTGCACGCCCAGTGTGCCGCGGGCTGGCCGACCCGGAATTCGAGGCGTTCTCCGCGCCACGACGCGCTGACATCGAGCCCGTTCCGGTCGGAGCGGGCGGCGATGAGGCGCAGGTCGGCATCCGGGTGCCTGCCGAAACCGACCGTCTCGGCCGCACCGGCAGCACGCGCGGCATCCGTGAGCAGCTCGTGAAACGGGGTGTCGAGATTGATCACCGCGATACCGCCATCAAGTCCGGTGAAGATCTCCGCCTTGGCGCGGGCGATGGCCTCGAGCGAATCGAAATACGCCCTGTGCGCAGGAGCGACGGCGGTCACGACCGCGACCCGGGGCGCGGCAAGCGCCACGAGGGGCACGATTTCCCCGGGACCGCTCATCCCGATCTCGAAGACTCCGAAAGCGGCGTCCCGGCGCATGCGGGCGAGCGACAGCGGGACGCCCCAGCAGTTGTTGAGGCTGTGCTCGCTCGATGCGGTCGCGCCCTGGGCACCAAGCACATGGGCCAGCGCCTCCTTGACGCTGGTCTTGCCGACGCTTCCGGTCACCGCGGCAATGCGGGCGCCGGTTCTCCGGCGGGCGGCACGGGCGAGGCCGTTCAGCGCTTCGAGCGTGTCGTCGACGACAAGCACCGGGCCGCTGCCCGGCTCTACCGGCGGCGTCGACACCACCGCGGCGGCTGCACCGGCCGCGAACGCCGGTTTGACGAAGGCGTGGCCGTCAAGGCTGGGACCCCGGATGGCCACGAACAGGTCGCCTTCCTGCAGGGTTCTCGAATCGATGGAGACGCCGGTCGCCCGCCACCGGCCCGACGACCGGCCGCCGGTCGCCACCTCGGCCTGTTTCGATTCCCAGAGGGCGGAGCCTGTCATTGCGCCGTCCCCCCCGAGGCCGCGACGGCCACGCGCGCAACCTCCGCATCATCGAAGGGGACGACCGTCGTGCCGACGATCTGGCCGGTTTCATGACCCTTGCCGGCCACCACCAGCATGTCGCCGGCCCCGAGCCGGCGCACGCCCTCCGCAATCGCCTCGGCGCGGTCTCCGATCTCGGTCGCATCCGGCACCGCAGCAAGGATCTCGGAGCGGATCGACGCGGCATCCTCGGTGCGCGGATTGTCGTCGGTAACGATGACGGCATCGGCCAGCGAGGCGGCAACCCTGCCCATCATCGGCCGCTTGCCCGGATCGCGGTCGCCGCCGCAGCCGAACACCGCGACGAGGCGCCTGGCGCCGTGGGCGCGCAGCGCCCCGAGGACGGCACCGAGCGCGTCCGGCGTGTGCGCGTAGTCGACAAAGACCGGCGCCCCGCCGGCGCTGCGCGCAACCAGCTGCATGCGACCGCGGATTCCCGCAAGTCTGGTGCAATGATCGAGAACGGTCTCCGGGTCCGCACCGGTGGCCACGACCAGCCCTGCGGCGCAGACGGCGTTGCGAACTTGGAACTCCCCGACGAGCGGGATCTCAACACTCGTCGCGCGGCCGAACACCTCGATCTCGAGAACGTGACCGCAGGGCGACGGCGCGATGCTGGCGAACCGGAGATCGCAGCCCTTGCGGCCATAGGACATGACCGAGCCGCGGACACCCGCCGAAACCGGCTCAAATTCGGGAATGTCGGCATTCAGGACGGCGACGCCGTCCAGATCCAGGAGCTCCTCGAACAGGCGCCGCTTGGCTGCAAGATACAGCGCCGGCGTCGCGTGGTAATCGAGATGGTCGCGCGAGAAGCTGGTAAATCCGGCAGCCTTGAGCCGGACGCCGTCCAGGCGTCTCTGGTCGAGGCCGTGGCTCGAGGCCTCGAGCGCAACGCACTCCACGCCGTTCCGCGCGAGATCCGCAAGGCAACCATGCAGCGCGACCGGCTCGGGCGTGGTCAGGTCGGGATCAGAGGTCCCCGCGGGCCCGCACACCCCGAGAGTGCCGATGCTCGCCGCAGCGCGGCCCTGCATCGACCAGAGCTGCTGCGTGAAGCAAGTGACCGAGGTCTTGCCGTTGGTCCCGGTGACGGCGACTGCCGTGTCCGGCTGGCGGCCGGCGTGGGCGGCGGCGATCCTGGCGAGGCTCGCACGGACATCCGGCGAGGTAAGCAGGACGACGCGGTCGTCCTCGAGCGCAGTTCCGTCGGGAGCAAGCACCGCCCGTGCGCCGCGTGCGATCGCATCGGCGATAAAGCGGCGCCCGTCGGTGCAGGTCCCGGGCAGGGCGGCAAACAGGAAACCCGGCGCGACATCGCGGGAGTCGGCCGCGATTCCGGTGATCTCCGGACCGCCGGCGCTGTCCGCCATCCTGTCGCGCTCCCCGGCCCGCTCAATGAGCTCAGCGAGACGCAACCTGGCGCCCTCCGTCGAGATCGAGCGCCAGCGCCGTCCTGGCGCTGTCGTTGCCGTCGACTGGCAGGACTCCGAGGATCGGGGCGATGCGTTCGATGACCGACCTTGCTGTCGGCACCGCGACCCATCCGCCGGTGGCGCGGCCGTAGGTCTCCGCATTGCCCTTCGGCTCGTCGAGCATGATGTGGATCACGTAGCGGGGATCGTGCATTGGGAACACGCCGACGAACGACGACAGCAGAGACGACTTCCTGTAGCCGCCTCCGGACGCCTTCTCGGTCGTCCCGGTCTTGCCGCCGATCAGGTAGCCCGAGTTGCCGGCCTTGCTGGCCGTGCCCTTCTCGACGACGAGCCGCAGCAGGCGCCTCATATGGTCCGATGTCGTCGGCGAGACGACGCGGCGCCCGGCTTCGGCCTGCGCTTCCTCGCGCCTGAGAAGCGTCGGATCGCGATAGATGCCGCCATTGACCACCGCCGACACCCCGGCGACGACATGCACCGGGCTGACCGCGAGTCCGTAGCCATACGATATCGTGATCGAGTTTATCGCCCGCCAGCGGGGCGGCGACATCGGCGTCCCGAGCTCAGAGAATTCGAGCTGGATTGGCTTCAGCATTCCCAGTCTCGACATGAACTCGAGATGCCGGTCGAGCCCGACGGCGCGCGCCATCCGGGCCGTGCCGATGTTCGACGAGTAGGCAAAGATCTCGGTGACCGAGAGCCAGCGATTCCTGGGGTGATAGTCCTTGACCAGATACCTCGCCACGCGCAGCGGCTTGGTCGCGTCATAACGGTCCTGGAGGCCGGCGGTGCCGGTGTCCAGAGCCATCGCCGTCGTGAATATCTTGAACGTCGAGCCCATCTCGTAGATGCCGAGCGTGGTACGGTTGAAACGCACCTTCTCGTCGGCGGCATCGGGGGTATGGGGGCTGAAGGTCGGAAGCGAGACCATGGCGACGATCTCCGCAGTGTCGACATCCATGACCAGTCCGGATCCGCCGATCGCCCGGAACTTCTCAAGCGCGCGTCCCAGTTCGCTCGCCACCGCATGCTGCACGCGGACGTCAATGGAAAGCGCAAGGCCGTCGCCGCCGGCACGCAGCGCCTCATCGAAGTGGCTCTCGATTCCTGCAAGACCGCGCCCGTCGATGTCGGTGAACCCGACCACATGGCTGGTGAGCGAACCCAGCGGATAGATGCGCCGGGATTCCTTGCGGAACGCAAGGCCCGGTATGCCCATGCGGTTGACGCTGTAGTGCTGGTTGGGTGTCAGATGCCGGCGCAACCACACGAATCCGCGGTCGGAAGCGAGTTTTCGCTCGACCGCCCCGCGGTCAAGTCCGGGCAACGCGCCGGCCAGCTGCTCCGCCACTTTCCGGGGATTGCGGATCCTGCGGGGATCGGCGATGAGCGAGGCCGAAGCCAGGCTCGATGCGAGGAGCGTACCGTTGCGGTCGACGATGGCGGCGCGGACCGCCGCCGGTCCGGGGCCGGAGACCGGACGCGCCGGCTCCCCGGCGTGGCGCTGGCCGCCGTCACGGGAAAACAGGCTGACATCGACGAGGCGGACAGCAGTGACCAGGAATGCGGCAAGGAACAGGGTGCCGACCAGGAGAATCCGGTTGCGGGACGTATCGAGCGCGGCCTTCCAGTAACCGTCGAGGCGAGTCTTCCGGGATAGATCGATCATGGCGAATTCCTCGATACGGGCTGGGCGGAAACGGTCGGCGTACGTGCCGCCGCGCCGCGCCGCTCCCGCTTGCCGTCGGCAAGGAAGCCCTCGATGGTGCGGATCTGCTCGGATCTGGGTGCATCCAGTCCAAGCAGGCGGCGCCCGAGATCCTCGAGCCGGGACGGCTGGTTGAGGTGGGTCCATTCGGCGTCCAGCACCGCGATTGCCCCGCGCTCGGTCGCAATCTCGGCGTGCACGCCGTGCAACTCTTCCTCGAGTTCCTTCACGTTCTGCTTCACGACGAAGATCGTGACGGCCGTCGCTATGACAAATACAGTCCAGAGGGCGGTTGCAGGTCGCATGTCTTCGCTTCCGTTTTTCTCGGTCACTCGTCTGCCAGGCGCTCGGCAATCCGAAGCCGGGCCGAGCGCGCACGCGGGTTGCGCCGGATTTCCTCCTGAGACGGCTTGCGCGCGCCGCCGCGGCACGGCCTGAAGGTCGGCCTTTCCGTAGCTTGGGGAAGCGCCGGTGCATGGCGCGAGACGGATCGCCGGACCCCCGACCGCTTGCGGAGGAAGCGCTTGACCAGCCTGTCCTCGAGCGAATGAAACGAGATCACGGCGAGACAGCCGCCGGGCGCGAGAACCACTTCGGCGGCGCAAAGTCCGCGCCCGAGTTCCTCGATTTCCCGGTTGATAACGATGCGAATCGCCTGAAATGTGCGCGTGGCGGGGTCCAGGCGCTGATGACCGGCAGTGCCGTGGGCGGTACGGACGATGGCGGCGAGCTGTCCAGTCGTCGTGATGCGCCGACGCCCGCGTGCGTCGGCGATCGCCGCCGCGATCCGCCGCGCACGGCGTTCGCCGCCAAAACGGAAAATGACGTCCGCAAGCGCCGCCTCATCGGCATCGTTGACGAAATCCTCGGCGCTCGCGCCGCACGATTCCTGGCGCATGTCGAGAGGGCCATCATGGCGAAAGCTGAAGCCGCGGGCCGGATCGGTCAGCTGCATCGCGGATACGCCGAGATCGAGCGCAATGCCATCGACCCTGGTCACGCCGCGTTCGGCGAGGAGTTCGTCCATGTCGCCGAAGCGCCCCTCCATCACTGCGAGCCGTCCATCGAACTCGCGGACCAGTTTAGCGCCGCGCGCCGCTGCTTCGGGATCCCTGTCGATGGCCCAGACAGCGCAGTCGGCGGCGTTCAGGATGGCTCTGCTGTGCCCGCCGCCACCGAACGTGCCGTCGACATAGCAGCCGCGGTCGCGGGGGCGCAGCGCCTCGAGCATCTCCGCCACCATCACCGGCTCGTGATGATCTGCGGCGCCGGCCGTCATTTGCCGTCCTCCGTGGCCAGCCGGTCACGCAGCGTCTCGAGCGCGGACTCGAGCTGCTTGCTGTGATTCTCGGGGGACCAGATCTGGATGCGGTTGCCCCGACCCGTGAAGGTCGCGCGTCCGTCGATTTCGGCATGCGCCAAGAGGTGGGACGGGAGCAACACCCTTCCGTCGTTGTCGATCAGCAGGGGCGTAGCCAGCCCCATCATCGTCTCGACAACGGAATCCTTGTGATCCCCGAACAGGACGCGCTCGAATTCGCCCTCCTCGACATTCCGATCCGTGCGTTGCTGCATGAGCCTGTCGAATACCGTCTTCGGCAGGCTCTCGATTGATTTCTGCCGGGGCGAGGGATAGGCGACCAGTTCGCGGCAGCCGAAATCAGCAAGCCTGTCCCGAAACTGGGCAGGCACCGAGACCCTGCCCTTGCGGTCGACCCTGTTTTCGTACGTCGAGATAAACGAGGTCACAACCTGATCCGCCTCTGTTCATGCAACGGCATGCGAAAGCTGTCATTTTAATATGGGATTTTATGGGTATCAATGCCTGTTCATGGGAAATCATGGATATTTTTATAGATTGATTTTTTTTATTTGTACTTGTTTTGTTCTAATAGCGGCGTATCGAAACAATGCGCTGCCGCGGCATCGTGCTGCCTGGATGGCGGCAGGAGGACCAGACGGCCTGTAAGCCGGGTTCTGTACCCTTGACGGGTGATGGCCATTCATCTGGGACGCCCGTCGCCGGACGCCTCGCGCGACCTACCCGGGCGACGGCGCGGGAACCCGGTGGCCGCCCCTATTCGGTCTTGCTCCCGGTGGGGTTTACCATGCCGTCGCCGTCGCCGGAGACGCGGTGCGCTCTTACCGCACCCTTTCACCCTTGCCGGCTCCCCGGGCCGGCGGTTTGCTTTCTGTGGCACTTTCCCTGGGGTCGCCCCCGCCGGGCGTTACCCGGCACCGTGTTCCCGTGGAGCCCGGACTTTCCTCTTCCCGGCAGGTTTCCCCGACCCCGGAAAGCGGCCATCCGGCCGTCTGGCGCCACAAAGACTGAACCGCGCCATCCACCGGGTCAAGTTCCACGGTGATCCCACGCTGCTGATCCGGCGACGACTGGCGAGATTTTCTCAGTTTGCGTCGCGCTGCAATCGTGCCGCCAAGGCTCGATGGGACCTTCTTGGCACGAAACTTGCGATCAAGGAGGCGATCTGTGATGAGCCCCAACGCATTTCGCGTCTCCGAATTAGCATGGGATCGTCGTGGCCGCGTTCCATCGGGGCCCGCCCCTGCCGCCGCATCGAACGCAATCCGGAAACGGAGGCGTCATCACCCCGTGCCCGGCCCTTCCCCGCGCATGACGGTCAGCGACAGAATGGACAGCGCCGAGCCCAGCGCCATAACGACAAGAGCCGCGGTCCACGCTCCGCCAGAACCGCTTCCTCCCGCCGCGTCGAGCGCGATACCAAAGGCAAGGGGGCCCAGCACGCCCCCGGAGAAACCGACAAATGCCTGCACCGCAAGGGTCGCGCCACGGCGCGACGGGTCGGCGGCCGTTATCATGCCGGCCGATGTCGCCGAATTCCTGCCGTAGGAAACCATGCCGAACAGGATGCAAAGCACAAGCGGAATTTCGTAGCGCATCTCGGCGGTCAGCGCTATCGCAACGGCGAGGACGAGCGACGCGATGGCAACGCAGACCAGCAGCGCACGACGGTTGAAGCGCACCGCGAGTTCGCCGAACACCATGGCTGCGGGCGGTCCGACCAGCGCGACCGCCGTCGCCCAGGCCGCAGCGCTCAGGACAATGTCGCCGTCGCCGGTTCGTTCGGCAAGGAAGACGAAGAAGCTGACCAGCCAGATCCGGCTCGTGAACACCTCCCAGGCAATGCCGAGGAAAGAGAAGACGTACCCCATCACCGCCCGGTTGCAAAAAACCGGCCGGAAATCGAGCACGGCCCCCCGCCCCGCCGGGTCGACCCTGGGCGGCGCCGCAGGAAGCGCCGCGGCCACCACAAGCGCGGCCCCGAGAGCGCCGCAGCCGGCGACGGCGAAGGCCCAGTGCCAGCCGAGCCAGTCGGCAAAGACGCCGCCCGACAGGATCGAGAGGCCGGATCCGAATCCGAAGACCGCAGTATAGTAGGTCACGCCGCGCTGCTGCACCGGCCCGTCCAGAAGCTGGTCGGCCAGCGCCTTCATGCCGGGAGCATAGGTACCCGCAAGACCGATTCCGGTCAGTATGCGAAACGCGACGCCCGACCACAGGCCGTCGGCGACAAATCCGAAACCGAAATTCCCGACCGCCCCGACTATCGCCGAGGCCAAGTAGATCCGACGCGGATCAACGCGGTCCGTATAGGCTGTCAGCACCGGCACGGTCGCGATGTAGCCGAGAAAGAGCGCGCCGCCGAGCCATCCGGCCTCGCTGTTCGACAGCGACCAGTCGCGGCTGATCTCGCCGAGCACCGCAGCCGGAGCCATGAAGCCCAGGAGCGAGAGCACGAGAGCGACGCAGAGCGAGGCCACCAGCAGCACGGGAGACCGCGAACTCATTGGCGGCGGCACCCGTCTCCGGTACGGCCGGTCATGATCTTGCCACCGGCCTAGCCGTCAACCGCGACCACGATCTTGCCGAGCGCCGAGCCCGCTTCCATCATCGCGTGCGCCTCGCGGATCTCCTCGAACCGGAACACCTGTTGCAGCGAACTCCGGTAGATGCCGCGCTCCAGGCCCTTGAGGAAAGCCTGCAGCGACGCGGCGTCCATCGGCGTCTGCGAACTCGAGAAATACGTCAATCTTGTCGTCGACGGGATCTCGGCGCCCGGGGAAAACTCCCTGAGCGTCCACTCCCCGCCCAGGATGCCCGCCATGCAGAGCGTTCCGCCGGTCCTGATGCAGGCAAACGAGTCGACGAGGACGGCCGTTCCGACGAGATCGAACATCTTGTCGACGCCATCAGCGACGATTTCGCGGACGGAGGGTGCGATCCTGCCATCGTCGATCAGGACATGTTCCGCGCCGAACTCCCGCAGCCGTTCCCCGGCGGCGCAGCGGCGGGATGTCGAGAGAACCTTCACCCCTCGGACCCGTGCATAGTCGGCAGCCATCAGCCCTACCGCCGACGTCCCGCCCCTGATCAACAGCGTGTCGCCCGCCGCTATGCCGAGGCCGAGTTCCAGCGCGCCCCACGCGGTATGGAAGGTCTCCGGCACAGCGGCGAGCGCGGGCCAATCGAGCGACGTGTCAACGACATGAACGCTCGCGCTCGGCACGGAGACGTACTCGGCATAGGATCCGTCATATTCTCGGCCCATGCCGCCAGTGGTCGCAACGACCTTCTGTCCAGGCGTGAACGGCGTCCCGGGCGCGGCCTCGACCTCGCCGGCGCACTCGATACCCAGCACGCGGGGAAACTTGACAGTGGGCGAATGCCCGAGACGCGTATAGAGTTCTCCGCGATTGAGGCCGAAGGCCTTGACGCGGATCAGCACCCGCCCTTCGCGCACCGGCGGCCGCGGCCAGTCGCCGCGCAGTTCAAGCACGTCCGCGCCGCCGGCCCTCTCGACAACGATCGCGCGCATCCCGTCCGATGTCATCCCGCCCCCGTCTCTGCGCCCTCGGGATCTTCCCCGCAGCAGCACCCAGGATAGCATCGAGAGGGGTTTGCACAATCCGGAACAGCGCCTGTCGGTGCCGTTCAGCGCAATCCTTCGGCCTTCCGGATCACCCGCACGGTTTCCGACCAGAGGCCCTGCCGGTCGATCTCCGAAAGCGCAACCCATCTTGCCGCGGCAGCGTCGTCCCCGGCCACCGGTTCGCCGGCCACCCATTCGCCAGCGAAATCGACCAGGGTGTAGTGATAGCGCACTCTTCCGGCATCGTCGTGGCGGACCGAATCGACGACATCGACGAGGCCTATCAGACGCGCCTCGATACCGGTCTCCTCCATCAGTTCGCGAAGCGCGGCTTCCCGCGTGGTCTCTCCGAGCTCCTGTCCGCCGCCGGGAATCGACCACTCCGAATACATCGACGGACCAGCCCGCCGGATCAGGAGCACCCGGTCGTCCCTGAAACAGACCACGCCGACACCGCAAATCGGCCGCTCGGGATATTCGCGGTCGCTCATAACACCGTTTCCCGACGGCGGCGCGGCCACAGGAAAAATGCAAGGCCGCAAACTTCGATGGCTATGAAGAACAGCAATGCCGTCTGATGGCCCTCGGGGCTGTAGAGCCCGTCGCCGGGCGACGGGTAGAGCCCGATTATCACGCCAACCAGCCACTGGGTCGCAAATGCCGCGATGAAGGTGAGCATGTTTTGCGCGGTGTTGACCCGGCCGATCAGATGCGCCGGAAAGTTCTGGTTCAGGACCGCATAGGCCAGCGTCGACGCAGAACCGAAATATCCGAAGAGAAGGCACAGGAGGGCCGGGAAGGCCGTCCACTGGAGGGCAAACAGCAGCTGGACCGTGATCGAGGCCATGATGCCGGCGACCGCAGGAGCGATCGTCGGGATCCCGGCCCGTTGAAGCCGCTCGGCGAAGACGCCGACAGAGAGAACGCCGGCAAACATGCCGGCATTGAACATCAGCATGGCGTCGGCAACTGCCACCCTGTCCAGACCCGCCACATCGCGGAGCCATGGGGCCGCCCACAGCGCCTGATAGGACAGGAAGACTCCGTTGTGCACGAAGACCATGCAGGAAAGACGCCAGAAGAACCCGCTGCGATACACCTGCCCCAGCTCCGCAAGCTGCCGGCCCGGCGCCGCGCCGCCGCCGGCATCCGCGCGAGACGGGGGGTGGTCGGGCACCACGAACCGGATCAGGAGGCCGGACAGGACCGACACGGCTGCAAGGCACCAGAACACGATCCGCCAGTCGATTTCCCGGACCGCGAGCTCAAGCGGAACCGTTGTCGACAGCGCGCCGAACGTGCCGAAGGCAAAAATCACGCCGTTGACGAGCGGGATCTTCTCACGCGGAAACCACAGCACGTTGGCCTTCAGCGACGCCATCAGGCACGCCGACACCCCGATTCCGATCAGCGCCCGTCCGACCACCAGCGTCACCGCATCGGTGCCGAGCGCGAACACGGCCGCCCCTGCGGCAGCTACCATGATGAGCGCTGTCTGCACGCGTTTCGGGCCATAGCGATCGAGGACGATGCCGAGGGGCAGCTGCGTCGCGGCGAACGCGATGAAATAGGCGCTGGTCATGAACCCGAGGTCGGCTGGCGACAGGCCGACATCACGAGCCAGTTGCGGCGAGATTATCGCGTTCACGGTGCGGAACAGATAGGACATGTAGTAGCCGATGCCGAAGGGCAGGACGATGGTCAGCGTCAGCACCACAAGGGACCTGCGGCGTGCACCAGGTGGCAATGCACTGCCCTCCCTGTCAGCCATCGCGCCGCTCCCGCGCCGCAGGCCGCACGAAATTCACGAAGCATGCCAGCTGAATAGCGATCATCGTCCAGAGCGCCACCGAATGCCCGCGCGCCGAATAGCCGCCGTCCGCCTGCAGCGGAAACGCCTCGATAATGACGCCGATCCCCCACTGTGCGGCAAAAGCGACGACGAACATGAAGAAGTTCGTGGCCGTCATGGCCCGCCCCGTAAGCCTTTCGGGGAAGCGCACGGTCAACATCGCATAGGCCAGATAGGCGGCCGATGACAGGAAACCGAGGCTCCCCCAGATCACGACCAGGCCCGACGTAACTCCGAGCGCCAGCAGCACCTCCAGCAGCGCGAGCAGCAGCAGGCCGGCGGCGAATACGTGAACCGCCTGAACCACGGTCTTGCGGAGACGATCCGCGAGCACCCCGCTCGCCAGCAGCCCGAGCAGGAAGCAGACCTGCAGGGTGAAGAGCTGATTGGCGCGCGCAGTCTGATCAAGGCCGGCCACATCCCTGAGCCACGGATCCGCCCACAGGGTCTGATAGGACACAAAGGTGGCATAGGCGGCCGAATAGAATAGCGTCACCCGCCAGAAGAAGGGGTCCCTGACGACATCGGCAAAGCCGCAGAGCTGTCTTGCGAAGCTCTCGCCCGCCGGCATCGAAGTCTTTCTTTCGGGCACCAGAACCATGATCGCCAGCGAGACCGCCACCGTCACCACCGCGAGTCCGGCAAAGATGTCCCGCCACCCCGCCAAGTCGAGCAGCATTTCCACCGGCCGGGTGGCTGATATCGCACCGACGGCGCCAAAGGCGCCGGTCAGGTTGTTCATCAGCGGAAGCCTGTCCGCGGGAAACCACATCACGTTGGCCTTGAACGAGCCCATCAGGGCGGCCGACACGCCGAAGCCGATCAACGCGCGGCCGATCAGCAGCGGAACGAAGTCGTCGGCGACGGCGAACACCGCGGCGCCAGCCGCGGCGAACATGAGGAGCCCCGCATTCAACCGTCTCGGACCGTAGCGGTCGAGCGCCACGCCGAGGGGGATTTGGGACGACGCGAACGCGATCATGTAGATGCTTGTCAGGAGCCCGAGATCGGCCGGCCCGATGTCGAGCTCCGTAGCCAAGTTCTCGGAGATGACCGCGTTGACGGTGCGATACAGATAGGAGAGGTAGTACCCGCATCCGAACGGGAGAAACACGACAAAGATAATTCGGGGGCCGCTGGGCGTCCGGCGCTCCTCCGCGCTCACAAAAAGGGCTCCGGCGCGCCAGCCGGCAGGCTTCGGCCGCCGGCCGCGCCGTTCCTGTTCGTCGATGCAGCCATTGCCTACCGTGCCTGCCCCGCAAAGCGCGGGATACGTTCACGCCCATAGTATTGTCCTTCCCGACTCCTGCAAGTAGTCTGGCGCGACACCGGCAATGACCGCTTGGGGATCCGATCTACCGATGCAGCTTTCACTGACCGTGGAACCGGAAGGCGGCGCCCGCAGCGTCGAGGTGGACCAGCTCATCATTGCCGGCTGGACCGGGCGCGACATCGAGGCGCTTGAACGGCACATCAAGGAGCTCGAAGAGCTCGGTGTCGCCCGTCCGCCGGCAGTTCCCTGCTTCTACAGGGTCGGCTGCGGCAACCTGACTGGCGCAGACTCCATCCAGTGCCTCGGCGACGCATCGTCGGGCGAAGTCGAGTTCGTACTGATCGGGACCGAGGACGGCATGCTCGTCGCCGTCGGCTCGGACCATACGGACCGCGAGGTTGAGACCTATTCGGTACCGGTGTCGAAGCAGATGTGCGCAAAGCCGGTTTCCACGAGCGCCTGGCGCTATGACGATGTCGCGGATCATTTCGACGCGCTGCTTCTGCGCGCCTGGATCGGCACCGGCGACGCGAGGGAACTCTACCAGGATGGCAGCGCCGCCGCGATGCGGCCGCCCGGGGAACTGATCGCGCGCTATCTCGACGGCGCACAGACTCTGCCCGCAGGGACGGCCATGTTCGGGGGCACGCTGGCTGCCATCGGGGGCATTCGGACCGCAGGGCGGTTTGAATTCGAAATCCACGATCCGGTGCTGGACCGCAGCATCTCCCATGGCTATAGCATCAATTGTCTGCCCGTAACATGACCAGGAAGGGAGAACGGCGATGCCCGTGAACAAGGAACACAAGGAATTCCATGCTCTGGATTTCGGCGGCGAATGGGAGGTTCCCGAAGGCTATCCGGAAGGCATCAAGCAGAAGATCCTCGTCGGGCATCTCGACGAGGTCAAGAAGACCGGCGGCCGCACGCGGCTTCTCAAGTTCGAACCCGGCGTCTTCACCACGAAGCCGTTCACGCATGACTACTGGGAAGAGGTCTACCTGATCACCGGCGACCTCATCGTCGGCAATGACGAGAACGGCAACGGCGGCCGCAGGTTCGATCCCAACACCTATGCGTGCCGCCCGCCGGCGACGCCGCACGGCCCATTCAAGTCGGACGAAGGCTGCGTTTTGCTGGAAAGTCACTATTACGACGAAGGTACCTGAAGGCCGGCCCGACGATCGCTGGAAGAGCGCAACATGACCGACGCGATGAAACCCGTTCTTGAGTTGCAGGCCGCGCTCTGGAGCGGCAAGACGACGAGCCGCGAACTCACGGAACAGGCGCTGGCGCGCATCGACGATCCCGACGGCGAAGGCGGCCGCGCCTTTCTCGCCGTTCACCGCGACGCCGCGCTTGCCGCCGCCGACGCCTCGGACCGGCTGCGCGCCCACGGCATCGTGCCGTCGCCGCTGGCCGGCCTGCCGGTTTCGCTGAAGGACCTGTTCGACGAGCAGGGACAGCAGACCCGCGCGGCGTCGCGGGCGCGGGACAACGCGCCGCCCGCCGCCCGCGACGCCACCGTGACGGCGCGGCTTCGCGCCGCGGGCGCGGTCCTTATCGGACGCACCAACCTCACCGAATTCGCCTATTCCGGACTCGGACTCAACTGCCATTTCGACACGCCGCGCAACCCTTGGGACCGCGCCACCGGCCGCATACCGGGGGGCTCCTCCTCGGGTGCCGGCGTGTCTGTCGCTGACGGCATGGCGGCGGTCGGCATCGGTACCGACACCGGCGGATCGGTACGCATACCGGCGGCCCTGAACGGGGTGACCGGCTTCAAGACGACGACGGGGCGGATACCGTGCGACGGTGTATTTCCGCTGTCCTCGACGCTAGACAGCGTCGGGCCGCTGGCGCCTACGATCGCCTGCTGCATCGTCGCCGAGGCAATAATGGCCGCCAGTCCGCCGGCAGTCCCCAAGGCACCGCCGCTCGGCGGGCTCCGTTTCGCCGCGCCGCAGCATTACGTACTTGACGATCTCGACGCGCATGTCGCGAGCGCGTTCGAAGCCGCCCTGCAGGGGCTTTCAAGGGCCGGCGCGTCCGTCACCGAGATCGATTCGCGGGTCTTCGAGGAAATCCCGGGCGCAATGCCCCATGGCGGCATTCTCGGCGCCGAGGCGTTCGCCCTGCATCGCGGGCAGATGGACGAGAAGAAGGACCTCTACGACCCGCGGGTCTGGATCCGCATCCGGCGCGGAGAGAATCTCTCAGCCGCGGACCTTATCGACTGCCACGCCATGCGCCGGGACATCATGGTCCGGGCCGCCGAGATCTCCATGTCGTTCGACGCCCTGCTGATGCCGACATGCCCGGCCATAGCTCCGCCGGTCGCAGACCTGGACGAGGACGACAAGGCCTACGGACAGGCCAATTTCCTGATGCTCCGCAACACCACCGTGGGCAATTTCCTCGATGCCTGTGCGCTGTCGCTGCCCTGCCACGCGCCGGAAACCGCTCCGGTCGGGCTGATGGTCATGGCCGCGGGCCACCACGACGGCTGGCTCGCGCGGATCGGTCTGGCCATCGAGGGCGCACTGGCTGCATCCCGGAACGTGTCCTGAACCACCGCCGCCCGGGCGCGGCGCCACCCACCCGGGCGGCGATGTGCCGCGAAGCCCCCCTACTCGGCGGCCAAGCTCGCGCCACTGCGGCCAAGTTCGTCCTCAAGACTGTAGCTGTCGAGCACGGAATCGACCAGCTCCGCGGCCCGGTCCCAGTCATAAGTGCGAAAGGCGTGCGCGCGCGTCACGAACTGCGCGCCGGCGTAGAACATCTCGTACTGGGCATGACGGCTCGCGAACTCGGAACCGATCGCATCCCAAGCCAGCTTCATGAACTTGACCTTTTCCTCGGACGAGCCGACGGCCGATTTCTGCGTAGCGTGGATCAGGGCGTTCAGTTCGGGATTCGCGAAGTCGCGCGCCGAAGACGGAAGCATGATCAGCCCGCCACCGGCAAGCTCGCGTATCGAGGTGATGAATTCCGGGTACAGCTGCTGCGTAAGGACCTGCGCGGTATACATGAGATTGCGATCCGGCACGTAATAGCCATTGTACTCGCCACCGCCTGATTCCATGCCGTAGACCAGCCCCTCGACCATGGCCGTCTGAGCAGCCAAGTGCCCCAGCCTCTCCGCCACCGGCGGCATGCCGATGGTGCCGATGGTCTCGCAGATTCGCCGCGCCACGCCGACGAGGAACTGCATCTTGACCATCAGGCGAATCTGCGCCTGGTAGTTCTGCATGTAGTGGGCGTAGGTGTCCTGGAACTGGGCGCGGGCGGTGTCGGCGTCGCGATAGATGAAGACCCTTTCCCACGGCACCTTGACATCATCGCAATAGACCAAGGCGTCGTTCTCGTCGAACCGGGCCGACAGCGGATAGTCATAGGCCGTGGTGACCGATGCCTCGTAGGAGCGCCGCGACATGATCTTCAGCCCCTTGGCGTTCATCGGCAAGGCGAAGGAGATGGCGTATTTCTCCTCGCCGGGCTTGAGCGGCTGGATGTTCGCGAACAGGACCTCGTTGGCCATGATCGAGCCGGTACCGAGCATCTTTGCGCCACGGACCGTGATGCCTTCGGAATCCTCGTCGACGACGCCGGTGGCAAGATACTCGGCCGGCTGCTCTCCGGTGGATTTCGAGCGCTCCGCCTGAGGATTGATGATCACATACGTCATGTAGACATCATTGTCGCGTGCCCACTGGAAGTACTCCCAGAGCGCCGCCGCCCGCTCCGGCGAATGCCGCTCGAAGACGGGAAGCCCCATGACCTGCCCGACCATCGACGACGCAATATGATCCGGAGAGCGCCCCAGCCAACCGCCGGAGAGCCTTGACCATGCTGTGATCGCCTTGCGGCGGACGACGAGTTCCGCATAGGACTTCGTAAGCTGCCAGCATCGGTTCACCCGCTCGCCCGATGTCGGGCTTTCGAACGTCATGTATTCGACATGATCGGGTTGGGCCTGGAAATCGTACAGCCCGGCCGCCGTCTCGACGGCATTCCGGTATGCCGGATGCGTCGTCACGTCATCGACCTTGCCGCCATCGAGATAAACCTCGCGACCGTCGCGAAGCGATTGCAGATGTTCCGCTCCTGTCTTTGGCATACCCTGTTCTCCCTCCGGGCGCGTCGGTGCAGGCACCACCGTCCGCAATTCTGTTTTGCCGCCAAGTTAAGTCAACCCAAATTGGCACTTTTTGTTGCGGCCTGGAATTTTTATCGCGTTGCGCGATTTTTTTGTCGGCCGATTTCAACATGGCACCACATTCTGTTGAATTCTGTCAGCTTGTGAGGCGGCTCCTCGTGCGGTGGGTTCGACACCAGCCGCCGAGGAGATTTCGGCAATCTCGGCGGCGCGTGTCCTGTCGGTTGACGATCAATGCGCGCAGGCGCGTGGTGACCCTGGTTCCGCATGCTCTCGCGGATTGATGTCCGGCACTTGTCGATGCCCCACGCGGGGATCAGATACACCGCGGCGAGCACGGCGATCAACAGGTGGGCGGCGATGCGCTGGCCGGGCGCAATCCGGGCTCGGATTTCAATGAACGGAAGGTGGCCTCGATATCCATGTCCCGAGCATCCATGTTTCTTGGCAAGGTTTTTGCGGGTGTCTGCGGTGATGTTTTCTGTGGTTGTCCACAAGCGGTGTGGGATTTGCTCTGCGAGCGAGGCGACATGAAGCTTGTGGTCCCGGCGGCGGGTTGCCGTCCATTGGTCACGTGAACGCGGCTACCTTGCCGCCCCCGGGCACGTGACCGTCCGGGTTCCAGGTGTCCCAAGGCGGTTCGATCTCCTCGATGTCGGCCTCGACGATGATCTGCAGACATTCTCCCCAAGTCGTGTCGGAGACTGTCGAGACAGTCCCGATCGCGCTCTCGGCAGGGCCGTGTCTCCTTCGCTCACTCACCGGTGCTTCAGGCAACGCTGCTGTCGCAGCAAGGTGTTCGCCAGAGCTTGCGCATCACGGCGACAATAGCGACTTTGTGGGCCTTGTGGCGCACCAGATCCGCGTTGAAGCGTGCTGCCGAGGTCGCGGCCATGAACAGGAGATCACGTGGCCTCCGGCGCCCGCCTCGGATATGCCGAGCACCGTGGCCATCGGCGCCACCCCGATCAAGGCTGCCGACGCTGCCGAGTTCGGGCATCCAGCAAAGAAGGGCTGCGGCGGTCACTGGATCGAGGTCAGGGTACCTCTGCTCGGGATCACCGGCGATCACCGCTTTGATCGCCGCGCCGGCAATCATCGAGATCGGCCGCCGAAGCCCTTGTGACGGTCTCGCCATCCACCTCATCTGCCACTTGCCTGGCGTCGACAAGCGCGGCACCAGGAGATCCCCCAGGCAGTTGAGGAAGGCTTCCTGAGGAGCCACAGGCTCGAGATCGCACCGTGCCGATCTTGGCGTCAACGCGGTTGGCCCAAAGCCTCGGCGAAGCCCTCAACGGGCAGGACAACCTCGAAGCCCCGGTCATGAAGACACTCCTTGCGGTGATAGCGGCCTGTCGCCCACCACACGGGTTACCTCGAGGCTGCGAAGCCACGTGCCCGTGGCGTCGTTCGTAAAACGACGCCCCAGATGTCCAGACTGGCTGACCCCTGCTACTACCTTGACCATCGTTCCTCGCCTTATGATGATACGGTTCAAACCCAAGCATCCATTCAGGACGCAAGGGACGCCAAAGGAGGTTGCCACGCTCGGGAACGGCTCTATAAAGCCAAGGACGGAACGGCAACCTCCGCGGAGATCGTTTGATCCCCGCTCCCCTGTACGTTCTCACACAGGGGAGCGGAATCTCTCTGCAACCATAGCTCTCCCATAGTCGAGGTTATCCACATTTTCCCGCCCCCAACTGCTGTGGATGATTTCATCATCAAGGGGACAAAACCTAGCCCCACTTCCAGTCTGAAGTGCAACACCCGGCCCTCATCGCAGTGAGGGCGTAGCCCGAACGGAGATGAGGGCCGGGTGTTGCGCAAATTTTTCCCCTCTGCCCCTCTCGATTCCGCCTAGGAACAGCTTCAGTTCCTTCAACATCAAGCTTATGCAACGCCTTTGTCGGCTTCAAGCCACTATTTCCCCGTCGCGCGGCATGGACCCTGCTGCACGTTGCGGCTTTGGAACGCAGATGGTCAGGGCGGTTTCACTTCAAGATTACCTCCGTCGGCGATCCCAGGACTTTCCGAGTGTTGAGCCGATCCTTCTGAACATCTTCGTTGCATGTCGCGCGAAAGTCCGTGCCCTTCGGGAAGTACTCCCGCACCAGGCCGTTGGTGTGCTCATTCAAGCCGCGCTCCCAGGAATGGAAAGGCGAAGAAGAAATCTGCATCAAGTGCGACACGCCTGTGGTCTGCGAACTCCTTGCCGTTGTGATTGTGTGGACCAATAGCGCACCAGAGCCGAGCAGGCGGATCATACCGACCGTGTCTTTCTGTCCACCCAGCAAGGTGTATTTCGTGGCACGAGCAACCAGCGACAGCTCCACTGTGAGCTTTGCCGATGATGGCTCCCAGTCGCCGATCCGTTCCTTTGCCTCCGCAGGGCGCTCGGAAATGTCCACTCGGCCAGGACCCGGCCAGAATGGCATCCGCCCTTCCAGTTCGGCTTCTTGCCGCGCCGCCGAAGCTTCAAGACACCCCCGGCTCTCCGATCTTCGGCGATCATGGATACGTTCACGGCCCTCCAGTCGAAAACGGCCGCTGCTCGGGGCCCTCCCGCAGCTTTTTCTGAGCTTCAACCCGAGGCGTCAACCGCCAGGAAACAGACGAGGCGGCCCTGCGTTTCTGCCATCCTTTGCGCCTGCTTGTGACGGTAACCCCGTCCCCCGGTGTTGCGCTTGATCTCCCGGAAAATTGTTGATCGGCCCAGCTGCCGAGCAATCGCACCTTGTGAAAGACCGCTTTTCTGCCTCAATCTGGCATCGCTCTTCGTAGGTGACGGTAGCCTTTGGACATGAACAAGCTCCCTCCATCTTGTACAGGAACTCTCGCCGCTGCTGGACAGCTCCGCAACATCATGCGTCTAAAAACACATGGCCACAGCCCATCATGTGTTGCACTTCACTATGGAACGGGGGTAGTCATATAAGGACGGTCTCCCGGTCGCTGGTGCGCAGGCGTCCGCGGTGTCATCCGCCTTGTCGTCTGTGGCTGAAGCGCACGGCAGTTGCGTTGGCGCCGGCCTTCTCGACAGTGGTCTCGTAGTGCCGGCGACGGCGGAGCAGAGGAGTCTCACGCTAAATTCTGTGTAACTGCTCACCCTCTGATTCCGGCTTGATGTCGGGGTAGAGCAACCAACGGATTTTCGTGGAGACATGACACTGTAGATCGATTCGGCTAGTCCGAAGTTCCAGAAAATTTCGGCTGATTTCCACCTCAAGTTATTGATTTGGCGTGGTTTATCGGATTTTCCATACATCAAAATGTACCCATATAATTGTGGGCCGATTTTTGACAGAGAAAAACATATCAGCTATATATAGTGGCCATGTATAGTGGCCATGTATATCGAATCCGTCCCCAACCGCTCCTCACCGCCCGCCATCACCGCACCGAACCTCGGGCCCATGTCTTCCTGTGCATGCTCGCCTGCTACGTCGAATGGCATGCGCCAGAAACTGAAGCCCATGTTGTTCGACGACGAGGATGCCGAAGGCGCCAGCGCAGGTCTCGGCAAGCGCCCGGGCCGGCAGCAAGAGGAGCGTTGACGGTGATCCGGTGCACAGCTTCCGTACCCTGATCGACGATCTCGCCACCCTCACCCGCAACACCGTGGCGCCCCGCCTTGCGGGCGCCGAAACCCTTCCAGCTCACCACGCGGCCCACGCCGGTCCAGAAAAAGGCCCTCGATCTCCTAGGCGTGAAGCCTTGGTGTACCTTGGGCGTGAAGCCTTGGTGTACCCAGACCGCTGAAATTTATTGAATGTGATTTCTATCAGGCACTTACGTCTGATCGGCTCTGGAACTTCGGGCGTAAGCATTCGTTCGTGCGGTGATGACGATCTGCGCTGAGGATTATTTGGGCGGTTGCAAGAAGGGTGCTGGTAATCGGAATTCGGCTGTGCTATCAGGTCGTGCATGGTCATGTGCATCAAGGATTTCGTGTCATCATCGGGTGCGGACGCCGCTGGCGACGTGCCGCAGTCGTCGTGTAGTGATTCGGCCACCTGGAAGTCCCTGTACGATCGCGAGCGCATTCGAGCCGAGGTTGCGGAGGGTCGCTGTGAGGAGCTGCGCCTGCGGGAGGTGGAGGGGCCGCGCGAATTCCCTGAAGGCGATTTTCGAGAGCAATCGTGAGAAGCTGGTAGCTGCCCGTGCGGAGGTCAGGGAAGTTCGGCGGACGGCGAAGCAGCCTCTTGCGCTGAAGCAGGAGGTTGCGCGTCCGGGCCAGCTTCTTGCCGAGACCGGCGCGCGGAAGCGGTCGACGGTGGTGTCGCTGCGCATGGAGAATGCCGGCCTGAAGACCGCGATGAGGGTTCTGAAGGGTCGGGGCGGAGAACGACAAGCTTCGTTCGAACAGGTCGTACGGGCGCAAGAGCGAGAAGAGGCAGCGGGCGTCATCGAAGCGCGGCCAGCAGCGCGGCACTCCTGGCCGCGGCCGGCGTTCGAGGAGGTGGAGGAGCGGCTGGAGGTGGCGGAGGACGCCTGCTCGTGCTGCGTTGCCAACGGTTCGCACCAGGATCATCGAGATCAAAAGCGGCGGATTGTCCGCCGGGGCTGTGACTGCCCCGGTTCACCGAGCGAGGTGGCGGCCGGCACCGCATTCGGGTGTGGACGCATGTGCTGCACGAGCGCGTGCATACGGCCCTTGCGCCGCGTCCAGGGGCTTTCGCCGGAAACGCTGGCCAGCGAGCCGGATGCTGCCCCTGTTCGAGCCGCTTCGGGACGCGATCCTCGCGCACCGGGGTCTGCGCCATGCCGATGCATCCGGGCCCCGAGGGAGGTCCGAAAGTCGCGCCTGGCTCCGGACATCGGTCAGCCGTGACGCGGTCCTCTCCCTCGCGCAGCGCCGAGGTCGCGGCGAAGCTGTTCGCGGACGCCCCCATGTATCCGGTCTGCGGCCACCGGCGGCCGGTCGGCGTTCGAGGCTGCGCAGGCGGCGCCGGAGACTGCGGTCTCCGCGCTGTTTGCGGAAGCGCCGAGGCTTCCTAAAGCGGCGCCGGAAGGCAGGCCGCTGCGCTCAACCATCGCGTGTTCGTCGACCATGGACAACAATTTCGGGAAAAGGGCTGTCAGGGGCCCGGGCGGAAGCCCGGCTTCGGTTCCGACAGCATGGACGGCTGTCATGTACACGGTACGGTCGCGAGGAGCGGCCTCGACGTTCTGCGCTGGCGCCTGCGCGGAGAACGTCGGCCCGGCGATCTGTCGCCCTGGTTGCCGTGAGCCCGGAGAGGCGGCGGAGATTCGCAGCGCCGCCGTGAGGTCGAGGGCGCGACTTCATGGTCGCGGAGATGCGGCTGTTGCGACGATCACGGAGCGAACCCCATCGCCCGCGCCTTCTGCCGCCGCCGGGGGCCCCCCCGAAGCTGATCACACCGCCGCCCCGAAGACCCTCGACGAGCTCCGCCCGCTGACACTGCCTCGGATACACGCGCTTGGCGGCGCCGCAGATGCGCTACGCGATCCATGCGGCGAGCCGCTGCTTCTCGACCGCCGCATGGAGCGCGCGCTGCAACACCACGCCCGTGCCCTGCGAGACCCTGGTCGAGGTCCCGCGCCGCGGCGTCTGCCGGCCGCGTCGGAACAACCAGCGGCCGCTACGACCGACATGACAGAAGCCGAAGAAGGACATCTGGCCCGCTCCGCAAGGACTGGAAGCGGACCCTCAATCGCTGACCCCTGCAACCGGCACGGGATGGCGCTCAGCTCCTCCTCCGCAGCGCCGGGACAAAACCGCGACCAATGCGGAAAACACGGCATCGCGCCAGTGCCCCTCACCGCGCATCCCGGTGCACGAAACCGCTCCGGGTGACGCTCGAACTCCCTGACAAAAGCCCGTCAAACGGACGAAAACAACAACACCTCACCGCACGAACGAACGCTTACCCAACCCGCCCTCCGCAAAACCCGGGTACTGCCTTGAAAAATCAGACATAATTTAGCGCAAGATCGCCTTGGTTGTGACCGCACGGCGATCCCACGCTAGGTTTGTTGGAAGGGTCGGTTTCGCTTGTTCAGGATGATTCGCATTTTCGCTGGCTTTTTGTGAAGCGGCGTAGTATCCGTTGTCGTGGGGGCAGCGGATTTTTTTGAGACGACTCCGGAGGGTTTTGAGCTCCGGGATGTGGTTGTGCGCCTTGCGCGGCCTGATGTCGCTGGAACCGTGTTGTTGACCGTATCTTGGTTTCAAGCAGTTTGCCGGTCGAGGTCTGCGTGTTCACTTGGCGCGGGCGGTGGATTGGCACTGCAGGCTGGCAGACGGGCGCCCTCAGCTGCGCACCCGTTGGCTGGCGCCGCGAGGAACAGTTCAGGCGGTTGCCGGGAACAACACAAGGTTTGTTGTTCTTGGTGGTCGTTTCCGGGCCTCGTTTGCGTTGTCGCGGATGGTGCGGCGGCGACTGGGAGGCTGCCGTTGCTTGTTGCGGAGTCGTTTGTCTTGCCGACGAAGTTCAGCGGCACCATGTACAAGGCGGCGAACTGGGAGTGCGTTGGCAGGAGCTATGCGCGCGCCAGCGGGCGCTATACCGACCGGGGAGGCGAAGGATCTTTACGTGTTTCCGCTGCGTCGCGATGTCGGCTGCGGGATCGTTCGCCGCTTCCTGTGGCGTGGGAGTCTGCGGGCGCCGCTGGTCGGCGCAGGAGTTGCGCTCGATTTATCAGCGGCGCTTTCCGGCGCGCGCAGGGGCATCGCCTCGGTGCTGTGCGTGATTTTGCTGGCTTGCGAACCGGCACGGTGCGGTTGCGGCGGCGCACTACGACGCAGAAGGAGCTGGAGCAGCATGGAAGAACAGGGACAAGCCGGTCTCCACCGTGCACCGGGTGCTGCAGAACACCGACCCGGGATGGATCGAGGATGCGGCGCGCAGCCGCAGGTCGGCAACGCGGTCGACGGCAAGCGCACCGGCGAGGATCATTACGAGACAGTCTCGCTGGCCGGTATTCGATCCTCAACTATCACGACGGGGAGATCGCTGCCGTCCACGCCGCGACGGCGCTGGCCGTCTGCTCACCCTCGACGCGCTCCACACCACCCGCGAGGCTGATCATCGAGACCCATCGCGCGGACTGATGGTCAAGGGCAACGCACCTTCGAGAGAGCATCAACTGGAAGACCGCCAGCGCTACAACGAAAAGCCCGCGCATGGCCGCCAGCGCACCATCTTCACCCCGCTGGCGAAGATGATCAACTAGCAGATCTTCCGCGTCACCCGGCGCGTCGAATTCAAGAAATCCGGAAAACGGACAACCGAATACGCCATGACCTCGGCCGAACGCGCCTCGCCGCAACAGCTGCTCGCATGGAATCATGGACACTGGGTAGTCGAGAGCCATCATCATGTCCGCGATGCCACCTTCCGCGAAGACGACTCCATGCTCCGAACGCGCCCGCAAACAACGCGATCACCCTTGCAATCATCATCCGCAACAAGCTGCCCAAACCCTTCAACAGCTTCGTCGACACCACTATGCCAACAAGCGCAAGCAGGTCCTGCACGCAATCACAAGACCAGGCTGACCGCGCCTCTCTCCCCGGCAGAAACTGCAAGCTTTCGAGCCCGGCAACCAAGGCCTCTCGCTCGCCCCGGATACGCCGACCAATCGCGCCCCGCCCCGTAACAGCGCGTCAGCAAATCTCAAAATCGCAGCCTCGAACGCGTCGACCCGCGCCACGATCAGGACTCCGATCATATCACATCAACAAGCATGGGATCACCTTGTTGTGACCGCCGGGGTGCTTGCCCCGGCCGCGGTTATGGGATAGGATTGCCGCACTGAAGCATGTTCATCTGCCACATGACAGATCGACCACAAAGGGGAAGAAGCGCGATGACACAGAATATTTCCCGGACCGGCGGCGCTGACGACGACACCCTGACGGGGGGCGTCGGCAATGACATCCTGAAAGGCGGCCTCGGCGACGACACGCTGACGGGCGGCGCTGGCGACGACACGCTGACGGGCGGAACCGCAAGCCCGGGTGCCGACGCGGACTTTCTCCTCATGAACCCCGGCAGTTCGGACGATGACACGCTGGACGGCGGTGCTGGCGACGACACGCTGGACGGCGGTGCTGGCGACGACACGCTGGACGGCGGCACGGACAACGACACGCTCTATGGCGGCGACGGGGACGACACGGTGGATGGCGGTGCGGGCAACGACCGTCTGGAAGGCGGCCGGGGCGCCGACAGGCTGACCGGCGGCCGGGGCGCGGACTCGCTCTATGGCGGCAGTGGCCATGACGTCTTTGCGTTCGCGGTCGGCGACGGGGCCGATTACATCGGCGATTTCGAGGCTGGCGACATCATCGAGATTGCCGGGGTGTCCGGCGGTTTCGGGGATCTGGTGATCGAGCAGAAGGGCTTCCATACCGTCATCCGCTACGGCGACGGCGACACGATCAAGCTGGAGGGCGTGTCGGCGGCCTCCCTTGGCGCGGACGACTTCCGGTTCCTTCCCGTCGAGGCAGCCCCGCCGGAGGGCGGCGGCGAGGACGCTCTTGCACAGGGCGCGCCGCCGGAGGGCACGTCCGGCGACGCCTCGAGCGGCGGGCCTTCTGGCGGCGAGGTGCTGAAGGGTAGCAAGGACGCGGACACGCTCACCGGCGGGGCCGGCGACGACACCCTGCGTGGCTACGGGGGCGCCGACACGCTGACCGGCGGGGCTGGCGACGACCTCCTCTATGGCGGCCTGGGCGCCGACACGCTGACCGGCGGGGCTGGCGACGATACGCTGGGGGGCGGCAAGGGCAACGACACGCTGGACGGCGGCGCGGGCGACGACACGCTGCGCGGCGCCAGGGGTGCCGACACCCTGCGCGGCGGCGCGGGCGATGACACGCTGGGGGGCGGCAAGGGCGCCGACACCTTCGTGTTCGTGGCGGGAGACGGCCACGACACGATCACCGACTTCGGAGCCGGCGACCGGATTCGCCTCGACGGCGAGTCCGGCGGATTCGCGGCGCTGGTCATCGAGCAGGACGGCGCCGATACCGTCATTCGCTACGGCGGCGGCGACACGATCACCCTGTCGGGCGTGTCGGCGGACAGCCTGGATGCGAACGACTTCATCCTGCCTGCTGGCGGTGGCGGCGACGATCACGAAAAGGCCGCTTACGGCGCCAGTACGAGCGACGACGACAACGACGGCGGCAATCCCCTCGATAACGACAACGACGGTGGCAACCCGAATGCCGGCAACGATGGCGGCGACCCGAATGCCGGCAACGATGGCGGCAACCCGAATGCCGGCAACGATGGCGGCGAGGACACGGACACGATCCCGGGCACTTCGGGCGATGATCCGCCAGACATTGAGGCCTGCGGCGTGACCATTCGTGGCAGCGCGGACCGCGATTGGCTCTTTGGCACCGCGTGCGACGACACGATCTACGGCAACTCGGGTGACGACAAGCTCTACGGTCGAAAAGGCGATGACATAATCTATGGCGGCGGGGGTAACGACCTCCTCCGCGGCAATTCGGGCGACGATGAGCTCTGGGGTGGGGACGGGCACGACTTTCTGACCGGTCGTAACGGCGACGACACGCTGGAAGGCGGCAAGGGCAACGATTTTCTCTCGGGTGGTTTGGGGGTTGACACGCTCCGGGGCGGGGAGGGCGCCGACCGATTCGGTTTCTTCGAGAAGGGCTACTACAGCCAGTGGGGATTCAAGGATGGCAGCGACGACACGATCCTCGACTTCGAGGATGGAACGGACCGCCTCGACTTCCACTCGGTCGACGGGGAACTCGGCTTCGATGACCTCGAGATCTGGCAGTCCGACAGCGGCGCTGCCATCAACTGGTCCCTGGGGACCATCACCCTGGAGGGGATCCAGACGTCGCAACTGACCGAAGCCGATTTTCACTTCGTCGGCCTGCCCGACTGGGCACTCGACGACAGCAAGGGCGACGACACGCTCCGAGGCCGCCCGGGCTACGACTCGTTCGGATTCGCGAATGGTGGCGACGACACGATCGTCGGCTACGAGGACGGAATAGACCGCATCGACTTCTACACGGAAGACTCGGAGCTCGACTTCGACGACCTCGTGATCCGGCAGTCCGACAGCGGCGCGGTCATCACCTGGTCCCTGGGGACTGTTACCGTGGTGGGGATTCAGGCGTCGCAACTGACCGAGGCCGATTTCGACTTCGTCGGCTGACACACCTGTCGCGCGGCGCCAGAGCTATGCGAGAAGCGCCGCGCTGAGCGCCAGCCAGAGGGGCAGGAGCGTTGCGGGCCCGACATGCGGGCGCCCGGCGGCAGCTGACTGTGGCACGGATGCAACAGGTCCGGGCAATCGGCGTTCGGGTGGCCTGCCCGTTCCCTCCCGGCACATGCGGCCCGGGCGCGCCTGCGGCCTCATGCGCTTTCCCCGGCCTGTTTTCTGCCGCGGCGCCCGTTCGACAAGGCCTGTCCAACCCCGCGGATCGGGCGGGTCTGGTTCAACGGGCCCCACAATATCCCCGCCGAGGCAAGGGGGAGCTGAAAGGTCCGAACATCCTCCAAGTCCAAACGATCCGGAGACCGGCGGCGCTCCCAAAAGGACCGCACCGAATGGAGGGACATGGACGCCCTTGCCCACTGGCCCAAGGCCAGCATCCGCCACCCGTGGCCAAGCCAGCGTCTTGTCGTCAGGACCTGAGGGAGGAGCCGGATGCGAACAGCGCATGTCCGGATCCGTGCGGCGGAACCGGGGAAACCCGGTTCCCTATCGCGATAGTTGGTGCACAGCTGTACCCACTCCTTACCTGGCCTCGTTCCCGTTCCTGGGTCCGGAGCTGATCTACAGCGATCCTCCCTATCTACATGCGGCTCGGCGTTCGTCGCGGCGCTGCCGCTTCGAATACGAGGAGGCCGACCATGTCGCGCTCCTCGAACTGCTCAAGGGTTTGCCGTGTCAGGTGATGGTTTCAGGCCACCCGTCTGCGCTTTACGACGACCTGCTGACGGGTTGACGCCGTCTTGCGCTGCAGGTGACGACCCAGGCCCGGGTGCGGACCGAGGTGATGTGGTTCAACTTTGCCCCCGACCGGGTGCACTGGTCGCGCCACGCGGGCCGGAACTTCACCGACCGCCAGCGCATCAAGCGCAAGGCGGCCAACTGGGGGCGGCGCTACGAGGCGATGCCGGCGGGGGAACGTCTCGCGGTGCTGGTCGCGATCATGGCCGTCGAGGGTTCGTGACAGTCTTGCGCTGGCGCGAGGACCTCGCTGCCCATGACGAGGCCTTCGTGCGCCTGCAGGATCTTTTCAGTCCACCCTCCTTCGCCGTGACAACCGTCAAGGGAATGGGGTCAGGGGCTGCTGCGCCTGAGCGCGGCGCTGATCAAGGAGGTCGACGCGCTGGAGTGCGAGAATGTCCACTTGCGCGAACGGGTTGTCGCACTCGAGCGCAGCACTCGACAGCTCCAGGCCGCCGGCCAGCGACGATCTGAAGAAAAAGAGCGGACCCCGGAAGAAGCGCACCCGGAGCCGGGCCGCAAGTCCGACAGGCCCAGCGGCGGCCAGCCGGGCCACAAGGGAGCCACTCCGGAGCAGGCCGAAAGCCCGGACCACATCGTCGATCATGATCCTTGCGCCTGCAAGGGCTGCGGCGCGCCGCTGTCGGATGATGATCGTCACGCAGAACCCGTCTGTCGGCAGGTCTTCGATGTGCCGCAGCCCCTCGAGGTCACCGAACATCGCGCCCATCGCTGCCTTTGCGCCGCCTGCGCCACCGTGACAACAGCCGCCTTCCCACACGGCATGAGCGCCCCGGTCCAGTACGGGCCACGCATCACCGCGTGGGTCTGTCGCACGCCCGGTTCATTCGCACTCGGGCACCGGTCAAACACGTCGACGAGACCGGCATCCGCATCGCCGGCCGGACCCGGTGGCTCGATGTGCCGTGCACCCCGTTGCTCACCATCCTGCGCGTCGCCTCCGGGCGCCGCCACATCGACGAGAAGCTCAACGGCATCGTCATCCATGACGACTACGCCACCTGCTTCGCTCTCGAGGGCGTGCGCCACGGCGCCTGCAACGCCCATCACCTGCGCGAACTCCAGGCCCTGATCGAGAAGGAAGACCGGGCCACCGCGATGCACCTGCTCCTCATCCGTGCCAACAGAGCCGCCCGCTTCGCCCGCAAGAACAACCGCGACATGCCCGCTTCACGGGGCGCCCGAATCTCGCAAGCCCGGGACAGGATTCTCGAGCGTGCCATCGCTTCCCACGAAGACAGGCCGCCGCTCCAGCCCGCAAGGCGCGGACGACAAAGACGCCGCATCGGTCACAACCTCGCGCTCCCGCTCCGCAAGCACAAGGACGGGGGCCTGCGCTTTCTCACCGACCCTCGTTCTCCGACAACGAGGCGCGACCTCCGGATGGGCAAGCTGCGGCAGAAGATCTCGGGCGGCTTCCGCTCCATGTAAGGCGCTTCGCCAACCTGCGATCCGTCATCACCACCGCCCGAAAACAGGACTGGAATGTCCTCGAAACCCTGGCCCACCCCGAACCCATCCAGCTGATCCCGAAACCGCGCTTGTGAAATCCCTCCTCGGCGCCACCACACCGGAACCATCAATCCACCTCCTGTGAGCGCTCGCCGAAATCAGACCTGGGCAGTTACGCCACAGCATCCGAGCGCTGGAATTCGGCGCCAGCGTGTTCGACGGGACCGCCCGAGACCCCTATCTGCTGTATCTGTAGCGTCTCCGGACCACGGTGTTGGTGCCGAATTACGAGCAGATCCGCCAGTTCGGGCTTGACGCGCAACTGACCACCAGGCCATTGCTTCTCGAGCTCGAGGCGATTCGCCGCGAGGGTGCCCGCAACCAGCCCCTTCGGGAGAACGACTTTGGTGCGTTCATCATCGGTGGAGAATATGCATGCGCGTCCGTCTTCGGCTCGGACATTGGCCTCACCCTGTTCGCGGAATGGCTCCATGACGGATGGCTGCGGCAGGCGACCAACGCCTTCCAGAACGACATCTTCGTGGCTGCGCGTTTCGCCTTCAACGACGCCGAAAGTACTGATCTGACCTTCAGCCTGCTGAAGGATCTGGACTACTCGACCCAGGCCGCGGGCGTCGAATTCAACCGGCGGCTCTCGAACCAGTGGTCACTGCGTTTCGAGGCGACCGTCTCCTTTGACGTTGCCGAAAGGGATCTGCTCCCCTACTCGACCCGGCGTGACAGCTTCGCCGAGTTGTACCTAGTTTACAGCTTCTGATCCTGCCGGCGCGGCTCAGGCCAGGCCGGTCCCCACACGGCCGTTTCCCCGCGCCCGAAGATGATCGTCCGAGATTGCGCGCGCGGCCATTACGCCGGACCGCACGGCGCCCTCAATCGTTGCCGGCAGCCCGGTATCGATCCAGTCACCTGCAAGATACAGATTGACAAGTCGGCTCCGCGTCCCAGAGCGTTTCAGGTTCCGGGGCGTCTGCGCGAACGTGGCGCGTCTTTCCTTGACCACGCGATATTGCGGCACGACATCGGGATCGTGGTCCAGCGCAGTGGCGACATCCCGCCAAGTCTGGCGGGCGATCCTCTCTGCCGGTTCGCCGACATGCGCGTTTGCTGCGCTGATCGTGATCGACGCCACAGTGCCGCGGGTGAAGAGCCATTGCGCGGTGCCGCCGATCAGCCCGAGGAATGGCAACTCGTTCGGCAGTCCGGTGGATTTCGGAAGGCGAAAATGCACATTGACGATCGGCTGGCTTTCCTCCGGCGCGTCGAGGCCCGGAACGAGATTGGCCGCTGCCGCCGGGGGAACGGCAAGAATGACGCTGTCGTTCTCTCCCAGCGCTACTGTTTCGTGGCAGAACTCAAGGCGCTCCACGCGGCCGGCTGCGCCGCCGATCGCACACAGCCGACTGTTGAACCGGACGACGGCTCCGTGACGGCCGAGAAACCCGAGGGCCGGAGTGACGAAGGTATCCGAGAGGCCGGTCCTGGCGATCCGCGGCCGGCAGGCAGCTTCACCGCGCGCGAAGGTTTCGCCGAGGACCGGGCGCAAGAGACGTGCCGCGCCGAGTTCGGCCGGCGTGTTCAGCGCTGCGACTGCAAGCGGTTCCCAGAACCTCTCGAACAGAACGCCGCCGTTGCCGACGCACTCCGTCACCGTCCGGTTGCTGCCGGCCAGCGCCAGCCGAAGTCCGGGAAGGTAGTCGGCGAAAACCGTGTCCGGTACGCGCCGCCGGGAATCGAGGATCCACCAGGGCAGGCGCCCGGCATTGGGCCGCAACAGCCATCGCTGGCTGGTGCGCAGGTCGAGAAACGGAAAACAGGCCGAAGCGGGGCCAGCCAGCATGTCGTCGCTCCCGATGGTCTTGAGATAGCGCATCGTCTCGCGGTTGCCGCTCAGCAGGAGATGGTTTCCGTTGTCGATCAGGCAATCGAGGCTGCTGTCGACGAAGGACCTGCAGCGCCCGCCAGCAGTGCCCGCGGCCTCGTGAAGCGTCACGGCGTGCCCTTGGCGTGCCAGCAGAGTTGCGGCGGCCAGACCCGCCATTCCGGCGCCAACGACATGAGTGATCGGAGGGCGGCGGTCAGAACAGCCCATAACGCAGGCCAAGCCAGATTTTCCGGTATTGTGTGATCCGGACGGGACTGTCGATGGAATTCCAGCCCCGTTTCTCAAGGAGATCGAGCATCTCGCGGTAGACCTTCATCATCACCACTGCCGGGCGCATGCGCCGGTATCCGATCTCGTCGGCCAGCAGCCTGTCGGCCTCGCCGTAATATTCCCGCGCAATCGCGGCCAATTCCGCGCAGGCTTCCGCCAGGCCTGGATGCGCGAGGGCAGCGCTCGCCGAATGTGTCGGGACGCCGTGCCGGGCGAGCATGTCCATGGGCAGATAGATGCGTTGCAGCCCGGCGTCCTTGCGCAGGTCGCGCAGGATGTTGGTTAGCTGGAGCGCGTAGCCGAGCGTTTCCGCTACCCGGGGCGCGGGGTGCTCCGGCACGCCGAATGCGCGGATCAGGAGCATGCCGACTGCGCCGGCGACCTTGCGGCAGTATTGCAGGAGATCGTCGAGATCCGCCATCCGCATTGTCTGCACGGTGTCGATTTCCACGCCATCGATGATGGCAAGGAATTCCTGCTCCGGGAGATCGAAGCGCCGCACCGGCTGAAGCAGCGCTTTGGTGGTCGGCCGTCTTGGCGTTCCCGAAAAGAGCAGGGTGATCTCTTCGCGCCAGGCCGCAAGGGCGCGCCTCTTATCAACCAGCTCGCCCGGCTCGTCCGTGACATCGTCGACTTCGCGGCAGAAAGCATAGATGGCATAGACGGCACGGCGCCGTTCCGCCGCCTGCACCCTCATCCCCCAGAGGAATGACGTTCCCGACTGCGCGACGACGCGATGGACATGAGTCCAGGGATCGGCTCCGTCGTCGGCCGGGCCACGGGGGTCGGCCATGGGCCGATGCGTCGAGTTCACCTGGTTGCGGCCTCCCTCGCCCGTTCCGCGGGGCCGACCGTTATGGCTGCTGTCGGGCCTGCAGGCAGCAGAACGCATTGCGGAGCTGCGCCCGGAACGACCGTAACCGCCCCGGACAGATGCAGACCACGCCCGGACCGGCGCTGCGGCCCTTCGCGCCGAAGGCTGTTTCCGGGTGCCCGCATCCTCAACCCTGCCGCGCGATCTTCAGGCCCTCTTCTCGCCCAAGGGCCAAGAGAACGGTCGCCACTATGCTTGCCGCATCGAGCCCGGCGCTCTGCAACTGTCGCTGCGGAGTGTCCTGGTCGAGAAACGCGTCGGGCATTACGATCGGCCGGAACACAAGCCCGGAATCAAAGATTCCCTCCCGCGCCAGCACATGCATTACCTGGGTGGCAAAACCGCCGATCGAACCCTCCTCGATGGTTGCCAGGATCTGGTGATTGGCCGCGAGATCGGTGACGAGCTTTTCGTCGAGGGGTTTTGCGAAACGCGCGTCGGCGACTGTCGTCGACAGGTTGTGCGTCTCGAGCGTACCGGCGGCCTCGAGGCAGTCCTGAAGACGCGCACCGTAGGACAGCAGCGCGACCCGTGTACCCTCCTGCACGACCCGTCCCTTGCCGATTTCGAGCGCCTCGGGGTGCTCG
Source organism: Alphaproteobacteria bacterium (assembly GCA_964291215.2). Classification (GTDB taxonomy): domain Bacteria; phylum Pseudomonadota; class Alphaproteobacteria; order MPNO01; family UBA830; genus JAJEBT01. The sequence goes on from OZ219790.1 coordinate 1,719,342, forward strand.
GGAAGCGGAACGCCGATACCGCTGCCGCGCGGGTACCGGAAGGCGCTCGGCCGGTCGTCTATCGCCGCCGCGGTGGCCACCATCCTGACCAGTTCGCCTTCGTCTGCTGCGGCCATCAGCACCATTCCCGGAAGACACCCCATATAGGCAATGTCGAAAGCCCCGCAATGCGTCTGCCCGTCGGCACCGACATATCCTGCCCGATCGAGCGCGAAGCGCACCGGCAGTTCCTGGATCGCGACATCGTGGACAATCTGGTCGAAGGCTCGCTGCAGGAACGTCGAGTAAATGGCGGCGAACGGCTTCATGCCCTCGGCGGCAAGGCCGGCAGCGAAGGTAACCGCATGCTGTTCGGCAAGGCCGACATCGAAGGTCCGGTCCGGAAACACCTCGCCGAAGCGGTCGATGCCCGTGCCGGACGGCATTGCTGCGGTGATCGCCACGATGCGGTCGTCGCGCCGCGCTTGGTCGATGAGGCTGTCCGCGAAAACGCGGGTATAGCTCGGCAGGTTGGACCCGCCGCCGGCGAACTCTCCAGTGGCGACATCGAACTTGCCGACGCCGTGATAGTAGTCGGCCGAACTCTCCGCCGGCGCATACCCTTTGCCCTTCTGGGTGATAACGTGAACCAGGACCGGACCGTCGGCCTCGTCGTCACGGACGTTGCGCAGCACCGGGACAAGATGGTCCAAATTGTGGCCGTCAATCGGTCCGACATAGAAGCAGCCGAGCTCCTCGAACAGGGTGCCGCCGGTCAACATTCCGCGGACATAGCTTTCCGCCCGCTGCGCGGACTTCTTGACCGTTCTCGGAAATCGCTCGGACAGGTGAAGTCCGATGTCGCGCAGGGAACGGTAGGACTTGGAGGAAATCAGCCGCGACAGGTAGGCCGACAACGCCCCGGTCGGAGGCGCGATCGACATGTCGTTGTCGTTGAGGATGACGATAAGCTTGTTGTCCATGGCCCCGGCGTTGTTGAGCCCTTCGAACGCCATGCCGCCGGTCATCGCGCCGTCGCCGATCACCGCCACCACCTTGTTCTTTCCGCCCTGCAGGTCACGCCCCACAGAAAAGCCGAGCGCCGCCGAGATTGATGTCGAGGCGTGAGCGGCGCCGAAGGGGTCATATTCGCTTTCCGCGCGCTTGGTGAAACCCGACAGCCCGCCGCCCTGGCGCAGCGTGCGGATCCGGTCGCGGCGCCCGGTCAGGATCTTGTGCGGATAGACCTGGTGCCCGACATCCCAGACGATCCGGTCGTCCGGGGTGTTGAACAGGTAGTGAAGCGCCACGGTAAGCTCGACAACCCCGAGGCCCGCGCCGAGGTGTCCGCCGGTCATGGACACCGCATCAATGGTTTCGGCCCGCAACTCGTCGGCAAACTGGCGCAGTTGGTCGAGTCTGAGTTTCCTCAGGTCCCGCGGCTCGTTGACGATGTCAAGCAGTGCTGTCTCTGGCATTGTCCGTCCTTTGCTGCACTGACCTGATGCCGGGGTCGTCAAGAGCTGTCAGCGGTCGCGTTTCAACACGTATTCGGCGACTGCCCTGAGAGCGGTGTTGCGCTCGCCGAACATTTCGAGATTCGCGAGTGCCGAATCGGCGATTCGCCGGAGTTCGCGCCTCGCGCCCTCGATTCCGAGGATCGAGATGAAGGTTGCCTTGCCGGCGGCCATGTCCTTGTGGACCTTCTTGCCCAGCGCCGTCTCGTCACCCTCGACGTCGAGAAGGTCGTCGACGATCTGGAAGGCGAGTCCCAACTCGGAACCGAACGTCTGGAGCACTCCGCGAGCCTCGCGAGGCGCCTGTCCCAGTATGGCGCCAGCCGTGGCGGAAAAAGAGAACAGGGCACCAGTCTTGAGCCGGGCCAGCCTCGTCGCGACATCGGCTCCGACGGTGACATGTTCGCTCTCGAGGTCGATCATCTGCCCGCCCACCATCCCCCGTGGGCCGATAGCGGCGGCAAGGGTGGCCGCCAGGTCTGCCCGGACGCCGGTGTCGGGATGGGTGTCCGGCGCCGCCAGGGTCTCGAATGCGAGGCTGTGCAACGCGTCTCCCGCCAGTATCGCTGTCGCCTCGTCGAAAGCCTTGTGGCATGACGGCTTCCCGCGGCGCAGGTCATCGTCATCCAGCGCCGGCAGATCATCGTGCACCAGGGAATAGGCGTGGATCATCTCGACGGCGGCGCCAACCCTCCTGCGCTGCGCCGCCGGTACTCCGAACATGCTCGCCGAGGTCTCCACGATGTAGGGCCGCAGATACTTGCCTCCGCCGAGCACCGCGTACGACATCGCTTCGTACAACTTCTCCTCGGGGCCGTGCTGCGATGGCAGCAGCGCGGCGAGCACCCCCTCCATCTGTCCGGAAAAATCGGAAAGTTCGTCCGGAACGCATATCGTGCCCATCGCTCCAACTCTCCGCAGTGTTTCCGGTTCCCGTCCACCGCCGCCGCTTGCCTTCAGAGCCAGTCGCAGGCGTGACCGGCTGCCACCAAGGGGACATGATGGTCCAGGTTCACTTGGTAGCGTCGGGAACCGAATCCACGGGCGATGAGGCGACCACCCGCACCAACATGTCACGAGTATGGATATCGATTTGGGGATGCGAGTGCAATTTTCAAGACTGCGTCGATCATGAACAGGAGCTCTCCAGAAGCGCCGACCGGGGGGCAGCGGACGGCATATTTGCGTCCCGCGCCGTCCAAACCGTGCTACCGTGTCATGGCGGCAGGCGTTGCATGGGCAGGCAGGGCAGGCCGCATGGCAGCGGACGGGGGCTGGGCCGCAACCGCCAGTCGGGAAATTCGTGGCAGGACTGCTGACGTGTCGCTGACGTTGCCCGCGCCTGAGCCATTCGTTATGTTAGCGGCCGTTTTGTCAGGGAATTCGGAGCAGCCTAGTGGGCGACATCTTTCGAGAGGTCGATGAGGAACTCAGACAGGAGCGCTACGAGAGGCTGTGGCGCCAGTACGGGAAATACCTCATCGCCGCCGCCGTGATTGTCGTCGCGGCAGTAGCCGCATGGCAAGGCTGGAGCAGTTACAGGGTCTCTCAGCAGGAGGCCGGGGGGCTTGAGTTCAGCGCCGCCACCCGGCTCGTGCGCGAGGGCAGGATCGAGCAGGCGGAAACCGCCTTTGCCACGTTGAGCGCCAGTGCCGGCTACGGCGTGTTGTCCCGGTTCCACCAAGCGTCGATTCGCGCTGCCGGCGGCGATCACGCGTCGGCTGTCGACATCTATGACAGGCTCGCGGCCGACCGCGACACCTCGCCCTCCCTTCGTGGGTTGGCGACCGTTCTTGCCGGTCTGCAGGCCCTCCGGGTGGACGATATCCCCGCGGATGCGATTTCGGACAGAATCGCTCCACTGACCGGGCCGGGAGCGGCCTACCGCCATATCGCGCAAGAAATACTCGCCATGGCGGCACAGCGGGCAGGTGACCGGGAGACGGCAGTGTCGTACTATCGCAAGCTCGTCGACGATGCCGAAACGCCTTCGGGAATCCGGACTCGCGCGGCGCAAATGTTGAACATTCTCGGGGCTTCCTGAGAACAACCGGAGAGTCCGGCGATGACGGAATCACGTGCGGTTGTGATCCTTCTGGCGGTGCTGGCGTTGTCCGGGTGTTCCGGATGGTTTGGCGAATCCGAAGAGGAGAGGCTGGCGGGAGAGCGCGTGTCGATCCTCGACCGCATTGGCGTTCCATCCCCTGACGCCCAGGTTGCAAACGTCGCGATAACGCTACCGGCGCAGCGCGTCAACGCGAACTGGCCCCAAGAAGGGGGTGAGCCGGGTCACGCAATGCGGCATTTGGCCGCTTCCGGCGAGTTTGCGGCCCTGTGGAGCGGTGACGCCGGCGCCGGCTCGGGAGGCAGCGCCAAGATTCTCGGCCAGCCGGTGATTTCGGGCGGCCGCGTCTTCACAATTGACGCCGATGCTGCCGTGAGCGCTTTCGATGCCGGAAACGGCGATGTGCTGTGGCGCGTCACTCTCGTTCGCGACGACGATGACGACGACGGCATACTCGGCGGCGGGCTGGCCGTAGCGCAGGGCCGGGTCTTTGCGACGACGGGGTTCTCTCATGTCGTCTCGCTCTCGGCTGCGGACGGCACCGAAATCTGGCGAAAGGCGCTGAATGCGCCGCTGAGAGCTGCGCCGACAGTCAGTGACGGGCGGGTGTTCGTCCTAACCGTCGCCGACCAGCTCTTTGCGCTCGATGCTGGTGACGGCCGTGAACTCTGGAACTATCCGGGCCTGAGCGAAGTCGCGAGACTGGTCGGCGCCGCTGCACCGGCTGCCGGTTCCGGGGTCGTGGTCGCTCCGTACAGTTCCGGCGAGGTCGCGGCGTTGCGGGTCGAGAACGGCCGTGTGGTGTGGACCGAATCGCTCGCCGCAGTTCGGCGGCCGGATGCGATTACATCGCTCGCACACATTCGCGGCTGGCCGGTGATCGACCGCGGCGTGGTCTATGTCGTCAGCCACGCCGGCCGCACGATGGCCGTGGACCTTCGGACGGGCGGCCGCCTCTGGGTGGCCCGGGTCGGAGGCGTGCACGGCCCTTGGGTGGCAGGCGACTTCGTCTACGTGGTGACTGGCGAGGCGGCGCTGGTTTGCCTGACCCGTCGTGGCGGACTGGTGCGCTGGGTGAAGCAGCTGCAGCGCTACGAGGACGAGAAGGACCTCGAGGACGAGATACTCTGGACCGGTCCGGTTCTTGCCGGCGGAAGACTGGTCGTTGCCAACAGCAACGGTGAAATCCTGTTCCTGTCGCCACGGGACGGAGAAATCGTCGGCCGCGCAGAGGCTCGAGGGCCGGTCCTGATTCCCCCAGCCGTTGCCGGGGAGACGCTGTTCGTGCTCACCGAGAATGCTCTCCTGACAGCCCTGCGCTGAATACCCGGCCATGAAACCGGTTGTCGCCATTCTGGGGCGGCCCAATGTCGGCAAATCGACTCTGTTCAATCGCCTGGTTGGATCTCGTCGCGCGTTGGTCGCGCCGACGCCCGGCGTGACCCGGGACCGCAGGGAGGATAAGGCGCGAATCGGGCAGCTGGAATTCACCGCGGTTGATACGGCCGGCCTCGAGGAGGCTCCTGCGACGGAGCTCGTCGGCGCGATGCAGGAACAGGCCCGGTGCGCCGCCCTCTCCGCCGATGTCGTGTTGCTGGTGGTGGACGCCAGAGCCGGCGTCACGCCCGTGGACGAATTCTTCGCCAGACAGGTCAGACGGGACGGAACGCCGTCGATCCTTGTCGCGAACAAGTGTGAGTCTCGTGCCGCAGACGCCGGAGTCCTGGAGTGCGCCCGGCTCGGTCTCGGGCCGCCGGTGGCTGTCGCCGCAGAACACGGAATCGGGATGCTGGAGCTGGAACTGGCGCTCCGGGACCGGTTTCGCAGCGCGCTGCCGCCTGACGCCACCGGCGAAGACGAACTCCTGGCGGAAGGGTCCGGAGCAGGCGGCGACGGGGATCAGGGCCCGTTGCGCCTGGTGATTGCAGGGCGGCCGAATGTCGGAAAGTCGACCCTTCTGAACCGACTCCTCGGCGAAGAGCGTGTCATCACGGGTTCGGAGCCGGGTACGACGCATGACGCGATTGCCGTGCGCTGGACCTGGGACGGCCGACAGTTCGAACTTGTCGACACTGCGGGACTGCGGCGCAAGGCGCGGATAGCTGAGCGGCTCGAGAAATTGTCGGTTGGCGATACTCTCGAAGCGATCCGCCTCTCCCATGTCGTCGTACTGGTGGTCGACGCGAACCAGATGCCCGAACGGCAGGACCTGGTGATTGCACGCCACGTGATCGACGAGGGGCGTGCGATCGTCATCGCCGTCAACAAGTGGGATGCGGTTGATGACGGCCGTGCAGCGACAGACCGCCTGCGTCACCGTCTCGAGATCTCGTTGCCGCAGGTCCGCGGCGTGCCTGTCGTCACGTTGTCGGCGCTTACCGGCAAGGGCGTCGAAGACCTTCTCCCCCGGGTGCTGTCCGCCCATGAGACCTGGAACCGCCGCGTTGCGACGGGGCCGCTCAATCGCTGGGTCGCGGAGGTCGTCGAGCGCCACCCGCCGCCGCTTCACCGGGGCCGCCGGGTCCGCATCCGCTACGTCACCCAGTCGGGTGTGCGCCCGCCCACCTTCGCGGTGTTCGTCAACCGGCCGCGCGGCGTGCCCGAATCGTACATTCGCTATCTTGTCAACGATATCCGCAACAGTTTCGGGTTTTCCGGCGTCCCCATCCGAATTCAGCTCCGGCGCCAGGACAATCCCTACGCGGCTGACCGGGGCAGGTAGGGCGGAAGGTTGTCATCGGACGGTCTTCGCGGCTGGTCTTTTGTTACCGGTCGAGAGCGCGAAGGTTGGGAGCGCGGCGCTGATAGCGACGCCCGGAAAACGGTGGTTGGTTGTCGACGGGCGGGATGGTTTCGCAGGCGGCCGGGCGGGGTTCCATCGGCAGCAGAACATCGCCGCGGGTCAGCCACCATTCGGCGGCGTGTACCGGGCAGGACTACTTTTCGGCACCGGGCCTCGGATGGAGCGGCGAGATGGACGCAGGAGCGCGCGGTCAGGGATCGGGCAGGACAGTCTCACCGTGGCGCTGGCATGCGGGGGAAGCCAGCTCGACGAACAGGCTGGCGACGGATTCGGGCGATTTCAGGGTTGTCGGATCCTCACCGGGATAGGCCTGAGCACGCAAGCGCGTCCGGGTCGCACCCGGCTGCACGATGTTGACCCGAATCCGGGTGCGACGGGTTTCCGCGGCCCAGCAGGCGACCAAGGCCTCAAGGGCCGCCTTGCTCGCCGCATAGGCCCCCCAGTACGGAGCCTGGTTCCGCGCGACGGGCGCGGAGACGAATATAGCGCGTCCCGAGTCGGACGCGCTCAGCAACGGCGCAAGCGTACGGATGAGGCGCCAGTTGGCATGCAGATTGACGTCGAAGGCTTCCGTCCACCGGGCCTCGTCGATGTCCTGGACCGGCGCCAGCTCGCCGAGTGCGCCGGCATTGGCGACAAGGATGTCGAGCCTGCCGAAACGCTCTGCCAGGGCTGGACCGATGCCGTCGACCCGATCGAAGTCGGCAAGATCGAGCTCGATCAACGTCGCACGACCGCCCTGTGCGGCCCTGATCTCGTCGTCCACCTCCTCGAGCGCGCCCCGGGTGCGCGCGGTCAGAACGACATGCACGCCCTCGGCGGCAAGTCGCCGCGCCACCGCCGCGCCGATGCCCCGCGAGGCTCCGGTGATCAGGGCGACGCGGTCCGCAAGAATGCCGCCGGTCACGCGAGTCGCGTCATGAAAGAGAGCTGCCGGTCCGCTTTGCGGCCGGACAGGTCTGTCAGTCGGACCGGGTAGTCGCCGGTAAAACAGGCATCGCAATATCCGGGCGAGTCCGGATCGCGTCCGGTCTCGCCCATCGCGCGGTAGAGGCCGTCAATCGAGAGGAAGGCGAGGCTGTCGACGCCAATGATGCGCGCCATGTCCTCGACGGTATTCTGCGCGGCGAAAAGCTCGCTGCGGTCGGGCGTGTCGACGCCGTAAAAGCATGAATTCGCGGTTGGCGGGCTCGCTATCCGCATATGTACGCTGCGTGCGCCCGCTGCGCGGACCATCTCGACTATCTTGGTCGAGGTGGTCCCCCGAACGATGCTGTCATCGACCAGTACGATGCTCTTGCCCCGGATGATTTCGCTGTTGGCGTTGTGCTTGAGCTTGACGCCGAGATGGCGGATGCGTTCCGTCGGTTCGATGAAGGTGCGGCCCACATAGTGATTGCGGATGATTCCGAGTTCGTAGGGAATCCCGGACTGCTCGGCATAGCCAAGCGCCGCCGGGACGCCGGAGTCGGGCACCGGAACGACAATGTCGGCGGGAATATGAGTTTCCCGCGCGAGCTCGACGCCGATGCGCTTCCGAGATTCGTAGACGTTCCGTCCCTCGATGGTGCTGTCGGGCCGGGCAAAATAGATATACTCGAAGACGCAGAACCGGTGCGGCTGCGGTGTGAAGGGGTGCGTTGTCCGCACGCCGTCGGAGTCGATCAGGATCATCTCGCCCGGCTCGACATCCCGGACGTAGCTGGCGCCGATGATGTCGAGGGCGCAGCTTTCGGAGGCCAGCACGTGGCTGTTCTCGAGACGCCCGAGGACCAGCGGGCGGATGCCGTGGGGATCGCGAACGCCGATCAGCGTATCGTTGTGCAGAGCGGCCAGCGAATATGCGCCCTCGACCTGCCCGAGCGCCGCTACCATGCGCTCGACGAGTGATTCTGCCCTGCTGGTTGCGATCAGATGAATCAGTACTTCGGTGTCGGTCGTCGACTGGAACAAGCAGCCGTCGGCCACGAGTTTCTGCCTTATGGTGAGGGCGTTGGTGAGATTGCCGTTATGGGCGATGGCGAAGCCGCCCGACGCGAGGTCTGCGAAGAGCGGCTGGATGTTTCGGGCAAGCGTTTCGCCGGTGGTCGAGTAGCGGTTGTGGCCAATCCCGATATTGCCCTGCAGCCCCCGGATGACGGACTCGTCGCCGAAATTGTCGGCGATGTTGCCGGGTCCCCGATGGCTGAAGAAGCGCCCATCCTCGAAAGTCACGATGCCGGCTGCCTCCTGCCCCCGATGCTGAAGGGCGTGGAGGCCGAGCGCGATCAGCGCCGCCGCGTCGGCATGACCGTGAATGCCGAATACGCCGCATTCCTCACGCAGCTTGTCGGCGCCGACATCGTTTGCGGGTGGTGAAGCGTATGTCATGCCTATCGCTGCGTGTTGAAGAGCCGGTCCATCTCCCGGCGCTCCTCGGCATTGTAACCCGGTTCGGTTTTCGGCGGTTCGGTTTTCGTCTGTGGCGATAACAGGGTCCGGAATTGCTGCTCGGCGTCCGGCACGGGAGCGGAAGAGGGCATTTCCGCCCAGTCGGGGGGCATCAAGGCCACCATAAGCCCGGCCGCCTGCCGCACCAGTGGCAGCGAGCGGGCATCGCGGTAGAACTCCCAGTTGTCGGACAGCCCAAAGTGCCGCCCGGCCACGTAGGCGCCGCTGACGACGGCGATACCGAGAACCAGCCCGACCGCAAGCCCGAGCGTCCGGTCGAGCGGCCCGACGGCGCTTCGGCGCACGCGGCCGGCGAGCGCGTGCTTGACGTAGGTAAGTACGACCAGGCTGACCAGGAACAGTGCCGCTCCGGCGAGGATGTCGGCGGCAACCCCGTCGCCCATCCACTGTCTGGCGAACGGGCTGACGTGCGGGAATCCATAGATGGTTACCACCGTCGCGCCAACCCAGCCAGCAAGCCACAATATGACATGCACCAGCCCGAGGCGAAAGGCAAAGAAGCCCGAGACGATGATCACGGCCGCAACCAGGATATCTGCCGGACTCATCGTACTGTTTCCGGGATGGCGCCGCCGGCCTGTCCGAAAAGGCTAGCTAGGTCCCGCAACCGGCTGATCTCGACAATCTTCATCTCGGAAACATCCGCCATATCGACATCACGGCTGCCGGTCTGTCGCGCCGGTATCCATGCGGCCCCGAAACCGAGTTTGGACGCTTCCCGGAGACGCAGGCTCGTCTGGATAACCGACCGCACCTCACCGGAGAGACCGATTTCGCCGATGACGACCGTGCTGGAAGCGACCGGATCGTCGAGTGTAGCCGAAATCAGTGCTGCGGCAACCGCGAGATCCGCAGCTGGCTCGGAGACGCGCAACCCGCCAACGACGTTGAGAAATACGTCACGGCCGGCAAGGCTGATGCCGCACCGCGCCTCGAGGACGGCGAGAACCATGGCGAGTCGCCCCGCATCCCAGCCGATGACTGCCCGCCGCGGGGTACCGGGCGCCGCTGCGGCGACCAGAGCCTGTATCTCCACGAGTACGGGACGAGTGCCCTCGATGGCCGCGAACACGGCATTTCCGGCAACGGAGTCCCGATGCTGGGCGAGAAAGACGGCCGACGGGTTCCCGACCTCGACCAGCCCGGCGCCAGTCATCTCGAAGACGCCGATCTCGTCGGTCGGCCCGAACCGGTTCTTGATCGCGCGCAGTATCCTGAAATGGTGGCCGCGGTCGCCCTCGAAATACAGCACGGTGTCCACCATGTGCTCGAGGACGCGGGGACCGGCGATGGTCCCCTCCTTGGTGACATGGCCAACCAGAATCAGGCTGAAGCCGCGCCGCTTCGCAAGCCGGATCAGCATGTCGGCCGCGGCGCGTACCTGTGACACGCTGCCGGGCGGGGCCTCAAGACTGTCGAGATGCATGGTCTGGATGGAATCGACGACGAGCAGCCGCGGCGTATCTGCGCCGTCGAAGGTCGCCGCGATATCGCGAATGCTGGTCGCTGCGGCGATCTGCACCGGAGCATCCGAGAGGTCCAGCCGCTCGGCGCGCATGCGCACCTGGTCGACTGCCTCCTCGCCCGAGATGTAGACGCAGGCCGCAGCGTGGGATACGGCGCCTGCGACCTGCATGAGCAGGGTCGACTTGCCGATTCCGGGGTCGCCGCCGATCAGTATTGTCGAGCCTGCCACCAGTCCGCCGCCACTTACGCAGTCGAATTCCGCAAGCCCGGTGGTCAGGCGCGGCGGCGCGGCCGAGGTTCCGGCGAGAGACGCAAGAGGTATCCGGCGTCCTTCGCCCGATCCTGGAACCGCGCCGCCCGCGTGTCCGGTCACGTCTTCAGCGATGGTGTTCCATTGGCCGCAGGAGTCGCACCGGCCCTGCCATTTGCCGTAGACGGCGGCGCAACTCTGGCACACGAAGCGCGATGCCCGGCGCACCACGCGGTCTAGACTCCTGTTCGCCGCGCTGCGGGCGCTCCGCGCACGAAAGCGTCGACAATGGCGTTGCCGCTGCAGGTAACATCTTCGACATTTCCGATCCAGACCACTTTGCCGTCATGTATCATCGCGATGCGGTCGCCGATGCGGCGCGCGCTGTCCATGTCGTGGGTGATGGTCAGCGCCGTGGCCCCGAGGTCGCGGACGTATTTCACGATCAGGCGATCGATGACGGCGCCCATGATGGGGTCGATGCCGGTGGTCGGCTCGTCGAAGAAGAGCATTTGGGGAGCGGTAGCGATGGCGCGGGCGAGACCTACCCGTTTCTGTGCGCCGACCGAGATGTCAGCGGGATAGCGGTCGGCGGTCTCGGGGCCGAGCCCGACCTCGCGCAGCAGTTTGATCGACCGTTCGCGGGCTCCGGATCTGGCCATGGTACGCGTCGACAGGAACGGAAACGCGACGTTTTCCCACAGCGGGAGAGAGTCGAAGAGCGCTCCGTTCTGGAACAGCATGCCGATCCCGCGATTGATGTGATCCCGCGCATTTCCCGCGAGGTTTGCGATCTCCACCCCGTCATACCGGATGGAGCCGGCATCGGGAGCAAGAATCCCCACGATGTTCTTGATCAGCACCGACTTTCCGCTGCCCGACGCGCCGATGACGACGAGGCTCTCGCCCTCCAGCACATCGAGTTCGACGCCCCGGAGCACGGCCTTGGCGCCGAAGGACTTCTCGAGTCCTCGGATCACAATCTTCGGGGATGATCCGGTCATTGGGCGAAGAAGGCCTCGGTGATGAGATAGTTCGAGGCCAGGATCAGGATCGAGGCCGACACCACGGCATTGGTCGTCGCAGCGCCAACGCCCTGGGCGCCGCCGCGCGAGTGGTAACCGTGATAGCAGCCCATCAGCGCGATCAGGAAACCGAAGACGGCGGCCTTGGCGAGGCCGGATACGACATCGAGAATCTCGAGGAACTTCCAAGTGTTGTCGATGTAGGCGCCGCCGTTGAAGCCGAGCTTGTGCACGGAAATCAGATAGCCGCCGAACACACCAATGATGTCGGCGACGAAGACGCAGCAGGGCAGCATTAGCGTTCCGGCAAGCAGGCGTGGCGCGATCAGGTACTTGTAGGGGTTGGTGGCCAGCGTCGAAAGGGCGTCGATCTGCTCGGTCACCCGCATGGTGCCGATCTCGGCGGCCATAGCCGCGCCTATGCGTCCTGCCACCATGAGCCCGGCAAGGACTGGCGCAAGTTCCCGGGTGATCGATAGGACGACGACGGTGGCGACCGCGCTCTCAGCGTTGAAGCGGGCGAACCCGGTGTAGCTCTGGAGCGCGAGGACCATTCCGGTGAACACCGCGGTGAGCCCGACGACGGGAAGGGAATAGTAGCCGATTTCCACGATCTGCCTGAAAATCAGGCCAGGATAGAACGGAGGCCGGAAGATGTGGCTGACGCCGGTTGCGCCGAACAAGGTCAGGCGGCCGGTCGCGGCGAGAAAGCCGATGAAGACGCGTCCGATAGCAGCGAGAACGGTCATGTTCCTGAGCTGTCCCCGTTCTCGTAACGCCGCCGGTAGCGCCGTCCCATCGCGGTCAGGATTTCGTAGCCGATGGTGTCTGCTTTCGCCGCCAGGTCGTCGACCGTATGGCGCCCGCAGATCAGATCGACGTGATCGCCCGGCTTCACGCCGCCTTCCGGGGTGTCGGAAATGTCGAACGTGACGAGATCCATCGACACGCGCCCCATCACCGGCACTCTGATGTCGCCGACATATCCGTAACCGCGATTTCCGAGCGCCCGGAGATATCCGTCGGCATAGCCCGCGGCCACCGTGGCGAGTCTGGCGCCCCTCGAGACGCGGCAAGTCGCACCGTATCCGACCGTGGAATCGCGGTCAACGGTCCGTATCTGCAGGATCGGGGCCTTCAGGCGCACGACCTCGCGCATCCTCCGCGGGGCGCCGGTCGCGGCCGAGATCCCGTAGATCGCCGCGCCAGGACGCGTCAGTGCATAGTGGTAGTTGGGGCCGAGAAAGATGCCGGCGGAATTGGCAAGCGAGGCGGAGACCCCGGCTAGCGGCGCCCGCAGTTCGTCGAACAGGGCGCGCTGCAGCCCGTTCGCCGGATTGTCCGGTTCCTCGCCGCAGGCCAAATGGCTCATGACGAAATCGATCTCCAAACCGTCGAGGGCGCCGGAGCGAGAGGTCAGGTCACGCATCTCGGATGGCGAAAGCCCGAGCCTGTTCATGCCCGTGTCGACAGCGAGAATCCCCCGCCGCGGCCGGTCTGCGCCGGCATCCGCGGCCCAGACGGCGATGTCCTCGGGAGAGTTGAGGACAGGAATCAGGCCTGCTGCCTCGAACGCCGGCGCGTCGGCCGGCCGGCCCGGACCGTCGAGGACGTAGATCGTACCGTCGCGGCCCAGGGCCTCGCGCAACGCCAGCCCCTCTTCGGCCCGTGCGACGAAGAAGCGCCTGCAACCGGCGGCACGGAGGGTGCGGCCGACCTGTTCGAGTCCGAGGCCGTAGCCGTCGGCCTTGACGACTGCAGCACATTCGGCCGGCCGCGAGAGGTCGCGCAGGAGGCGCCAGTTTGCGGCGAGGGCGCCGAGATCGATGATCAGGGTTGCTGCGGCACCGTGTCCGGTGGTCATTCTCAGTACGTGTGGCCGTCTGGCGGGGGCGGTCCGCCGTCACTGTCTTCGGGATTATCGAACTTGGTAGCCTCGCTGTGGAATCGCAGCTCGATCGTGTCGGTCGGCCCGTGACGCGACTTGGCGATGATGATTTCGGCCTTGCCGCGGGCCGACTCAAGGGCGTTCTCCCAGTCCTGCTGCCTCTGCTGGCGCCTCTCGGCTGTCCAGTCGGGCCGTTCGCCGGGCTTCCTGCCCTGAAGGTAATACTCCTCACGGTACACGAACATCACGACATCGGCATCCTGCTCGATGGTCCCCGACTCGCGAAGGTCGGAGAGTTGGGGGCGCTTGTCGTCGCGCTGCTCGACGGCGCGGCTGAGCTGGGAAAGCGCGAGCACCGGCACGTTGAGCTCCTTGGCCAGCGCCTTCAGTCCCCGGGTGATCTCGGAGATCTCCTGGACGCGGTTCACCTCACGGCCGGTCCGCGCGGGATGGAGGAGCTGCAGATAGTCGACGACGACCAGCCCGAGGCCCTCGGGCCTGCGCCTGAGCCGCCGCGCGCGCGTCCTGAGCGCTGACACGGACAGCGCGGGGGTGTCGTCGATATAAAGCGGTGTGGCCTGCAGCCGCTGACTCGTCCGCACAAGGTCGTCGAACTGGGGCTGATTGAGTTCGCCCCGGCGTATCTTGTCCGATGCGATTGCGGCATTCTCTGCGAGCACCCTGGTGGCCAACTGTTGGGACGACATCTCGAGCGAGAAGAAACCGACGACGGGGCTGCTGACCGGCCTTTCGATGCCGTTGTCGTCGGTGAATATGTCCGGCTTGGTCGCGACATTGAACGCGATATTGGTCGCGAGCGCAGTCTTGCCCATGCCGGGGCGGCCTGCGAGCACGATAAGATCGGACTTGTGCAGGCCGCCGAGCAGCAGGTCGAGCTTGTGAAATCCCGTGGGGGCGCCTGCGAACGTCGTCTCGCGGTTGAAAGCGCTTGCCGCCATCTCGACCGCGTCCCTGATCGAATCGGAGAAACTCTGGAAGCCGCCATCGACATTGCCGCTGGTGGCGAGGTTGAAAAGGCCCTGCTCGGCGACCTCGATCTGGTTGGTGGCGTGCTCATCCGGGTTATGCGAATAGGCGTGGTTGACGACATCTGTGCCCAGCTCGATGAGTTGCCGGCGCAGGTAAAGGTCGTAGATCAGGCGCCCGTAGTTCTGTGCGTTGATGATCGTGAAGCTGGCGCCCGCCAGTTCGGCGAGATAGCGGTGTCCGCCGATCTGCTCGTACTCCGGCCCGTCGAAGAAATGTTTCAGTGTTGTCGGGTTTGCCTGCTGGTTGCGCTCGATGAGTTGCCGGCAGGCATCATAGATTTTGGCATGGATAGGATCGAAGAAATGTTCCGGTTCGAGGAAATCGGATACGCGTTCATAGGCGCGGTTGTTGCCGAGAATGGTGCCGAGAAGGCCCATCTCGGCCTCGATGTTGTTCGGCGGCTGGCGGTAGCTTTCCTTGCTCTCCTCGATATCGATCATTGAAGTGGCCACATCGAACTCCCGTACATGCAAATTGCACCTGTGCCGGACCGGGAAGGCTGAACCGGTTGGGCGGCGTCCGCCACAATGTCCTTCCGGCCCGGATGCTGCAAGGCTGGCGGCAGCGGAAAGCTGCCGCCACTATAGCAGCCGGAAGCGCGGCGGGCAGGGGGCGAAACCCGGAGCGGGCGGAAAAATGCGCGCCCGACGAACGGTTTCTTCACCGCCTTTTCGGCAGTTTTGGACAGGCTTGTCCCGTCCGCGCTCGGAGACTCGTGCAGCCGGTCAGGCGGCCAGACCGCGGGCGGGCGAGCGTTCCTTTGCGGCCTGGGCGCGCTCCCATTCGAACATGTAGTCGCGGGTAATCGGGACTGCTTCAAGGCTCTTCGAGAGCTGCATCTGGAACACCATCAGGTTCTCGTAGCGGAAACCCATCTCGCAGATAATCAGATAGAGTTCCCACATGCGGCAGAACCGCTCGTCGTAGATTTCCGCCACCTCCTCGCGATGGGCCGAAAAGGCTTCGTGCCATCGCCGCAGGGTCTCGGCGTAATGGAGACGGAGGATTTCGATGTCGGTGCACAGCAGGCCCGTGCGCTCGATTATGGGCGTGATCTCCGACAGCGCCGGAAGATCGGCGCCGGGGAAGATGTACTTCCTTATGAACGGATTGATGGGCGCTGGTGTGTCGAGACGGCCGATCGAGTGCAGGAGCACGACTCCGTCATCGGTCAGTAGGTCTCTCAGCTTCTCGAAGAACTCGGCAAAGTTGCGCTTGCCGACATGTTCGAACATGCCTACCGAGACGATGCGGTCGAACCGGGAATCGAGTGTCCGGTAGTCGCGGAGTTCGAAGCGGACGCGTTCGTCGAGTCCGGCCGCGTGCGCGCGTTCATTTGCGACCTTGTGCTGTTCCGTCGATAGGGTGACCCCGGTCACGTCGGCGTCTCTGAGGCCGGCGATATAGAGGCCCAGCCCGCCCCAGCCCGAGCCGATGTCAAGCACTTTGAGGCCGTTTTCATCGAGCAGAAGCTTGGATGCGAGATGACGCCGCTTGTTGGCCTGGGCCGTCTCAATGTCCTCGTCGCGATCGAGAAAATAAGCACAGGAATACTGTCTGTCGCGGTCGAGGAAGCGGTCGTAGAGCTCGTCAGACAGATCGTAGTGGTGGGCGACGTTCCGCTGCGCGACTCCGATCGGGTTGTATTGTTTGATCTTGCGGCTGCCGATGCCAATCCAGCGCAACGCGTTCGCCAGCGGAAAGTTCTCGACATGCCCGTAGTTATGGGCCGCAAGCTTGATGAAGTCGTAGAGCGTTCCATCCTCGATGGCGAGGTCGCCGTTCATGTACGCTTCCGGAACATGCAGCGCCGGGTTCATCGCCAGCGAGTAGTCGAGGCTTGCCTTCTTCATGCGCACAGTGCAGACCGGCGCCGAACCGTCGCCGTAGATTCTGTCGTTTCCCGCCGCGTCGATGACGCGGACGGCTCCGGTCTGGACCGCGTATTTCATGAGGGACGTAAACAGCATATTCAGGTCTCCGTGCCGCGCGGGTTCCGCAAAGCCTCCGGTTGCACCGGTGACCGGCGGGCCGGCAAAGAATACTCTGCAAGGACGGTTTCTGCCAAGACGGGCCTCGATTCGTCTTGCGGTTCGTCGCACCGGCCCGGGACGCTTCGGTTCGCGGATTCAGGGGAACCCGGGCATGTTGCAAAGATGCGTCAGATGTGTTTAGTGTACGCTCATGTCAACCCGCCGATGTCGGCAGGCGCGGGCTGCGATGAAGCGGCTGTCAGGTCGGCTTGGTCGCGATCCTGACCATAGGGGAGCTTCAAGGAGAAAATGTCCATGAGACACATCAAGTTCATCGCTGTTGCGGCAACCACAGTCCTGCTCGCTACGGGCTGCTCGGAACTGGAGCGGATCGATCAGGCGGTTGCGACATCGAACGATGCGAAGGCTGCAGCGATGGCGGCCACCAAGGCTGCTGAGATGGCTACCAAGGCTGCTGAGATGGCCACCAAGGCGGCAAACGCTGCGGTCGGTAGCGCTGGAAAGGCAGCCAGCGACGCCAAGTCGGCTGCCGGCGAAGCCAAGATGGCTGCCGACAAGGCCGATCGGATCTTCCAGAAGAACCTGCGCAAGTAGGTCGTCTGCCGAGCGCGCCCCTGCGAGGGGGCGCTTCGGCTGCTAGCCCGACAGCACCGGTACCGGGATACCGCGGCGCCCGCGAGCCACCTGCTTGACCGTTTGCCAGTGGATGGCTTCGTGCCGGTTGCCTGCGGCTTCCGCAACTCTGTATTCAAGTTCTGCCGGCATTGATGGCGTGAAGCGGCCAGTCTGCTCGATTTCGTCGGCCTGCGACTGGCTCGGGTGAACCTCAAGGAACACTTGCCCGTTCCGGCGGGCAAGCTTCACCTCCTGATCGACCACCGTTACCGGAGTGCCAACCGGGAGATTGTCGTAGAACCAGGCGATGTCTTCCGGGTAGAGGCGGACGCAGCCGTGGCTGACGCGGCGTCCGATACCGAATGGCTTGTTCGTTCCGTGGATCAGGTAGGCTTGCCAGCCGAGATAGAGCGCGTGCTTACCAAGGGGGTTGTCCGGCCCAGGTCTGACGACGCGGGGAAGTTCGGGCTGCTCCATACGTATCGATTTGGGCACGTACCAGGACGGGTTGCGCGCCTTGCGGATGACCGTTGTCGACCCGGTGGGCGTGTTCCATCCGTCGCTTCCGACCCCGAGCGGCGCCGAGCGGACGGAGGTGCCGTCGGGCTCAAAAAAATACAGACGCTGGTCCGCAAGGTTGACCACGATGCCCTTCCGTGCGGACTTCGGAACGATGTGGGCGGTCGGCAGGATGATCCGGGTGTTCGCGCCCGGTACCCAGGGGTCGATTCCCGGATTCGCGGCGACGATCTCCGTGTATCCGAGGCCGTGCGCACGCGCGAGGTCGGGAAACGTGTCCGTGTATTTGGCAAAGTAAATTTGCTGTTCGCCGACGATGTCCGGATATCCGTCACGGGG
Source organism: Alphaproteobacteria bacterium (assembly GCA_964291215.2). Taxonomy (GTDB): domain Bacteria; phylum Pseudomonadota; class Alphaproteobacteria; order MPNO01; family UBA830; genus JAJEBT01. Next base: position 1,737,304 of record OZ219790.1, read on the forward strand.
CTCGTCGACGCGCATCCCGGCGGCCATCGCTCCCGGAACGGCGATCATTGCGCCGATGGCGGTCATCGTTCCGGAAAACTGCCTGCGCCCGATCTCTGTCATCCTGCATGCTCCCGATCCGCTGCGGGTGCGGCGTCGAGTCTGCGGCCCCCGGGCGTCAGCGCACCGTTGTCCGTGCGGTTCCGCTACGTTCAACTTCCAATATAGGGTGGGAAAGCCGTCGATCCAACCTGATTTCCAGTTTGTGTACAGTAAGTTCTGCAAAAGGGTGTTCAAGCCTGATTGGCCATCGAATTTCTGTCGCGCCCGGAGCCGCGACCTCGTTCCGCCACCGGCATCACGCCCGATCAGGTTGCGGTGCGACAGTGCGGCGGCGCGTGGACATGGCCACCGGTTTCGCTATAGTGGGCTGGCAATTGTCGGGGATGTTTCATGAAAAGGGTTATCGTTGGTATCACCGGTGCGACCGGGACGATCTACGGTGTGCGCCTCATGGAGATGATGCAGGCCAATCCGGAAACGGAAATCCATCTGATCATGAGCAGGTCAGCCAAGCTGACACTCAAGATGGAGCATGATCTGGAGCTTGATTACATCAATGGTCTGGCCCACGAAGTACATGACCCCGGCAATATTGGAGCATCGATTTCGTCGGGCTCCTTCCAATCCAGCGGCATGGTCATCGCGCCCTGTTCGATCAAGACGATGTCCAACATCACGATGGGCAATACGGGCGATCTGATCAGCCGCGCCGCGGATGTCGTTCTCAAGGAGCGGCGCACCCTCGTTGTCGTGATTCGCGAGACGCCGCTTCATCTCGGCCATATCGAGAACCTTGCCCGGCTGGCGCGCATCGGCGCGGTCATCTTTCCGCCCGTTCCCGCGTTCTACAACCGTCCGGCTTCCCTTCAGGATGTTGTCGATCAGTCTTGCATGCGCATGCTTGACCAGTTGGACATCCACATCGAATCGGCGCCGCGCTGGGGCGAGGAGGGCGGGATTCCCGCTGTCGGGCAGCAGATCAGCGGTGGCCGGGGCGGCTGAACGCGAAGTCACTCGAACCTTGCGCTGACCTCGCCGAGCCCGTCAAGGGATATCGTCGTCAGGCTGTCGCTGTCGTCAAGCCAGATCACCGGCGCCACCGAACCGGTCATGACGATCTCGCCGCTCTGCAGCGTGTGGCCGTGGCTGCGCAACGTGTTGGCAAGCCATGCGACGACCTCGAACGGGTGCCCCATGGCTTCGGCCCCCAGTCCGGTGCCGCGCTGTTCGCCGTCGATGAGGGTGTTTCCCCGGACCGCGGCGAGATCGATCATCTGCCAGCCCGCGGCCGGTTGACCGAGCACGCAGGCGCGGTGAAAGAAGTTGTCGGCGACCAGCGTCGGCGCTTCGAGCGCCGCGAAGTCGTCGTAGCGGTTCTCGACGATCTCGATGGCGGGCAGGACATCGCCAATGATCGAAAGAACGGAGGCGCGATCGTAGGGCACATCTTCCGCGTCGTGCCCGATCCTCACCGCGATCTCGCATTCTATACCCGGGCTGAGCAAGTCTGCGCGTGCAAACGCGGCTCCATCGGCGTGGGTGTCGTTGCGCAGTATCCGGGCATAGGCCGGCCCGTCGACACCCAGATAGCGCTGCATGGAAGCCGTGGTCGCACCGACCTTCCAGCCCGATGGCGAATCCGGCACCCGTTCCAGCAGGAGGGCCTGGCGTGCAGCCTGGACGGCGTAGGCTTCCGCAAGATCCTGGGGCCGGTCGGCATCGGCCAGCCGGGTTACAGGCTGGCGAGCGAGCCACGCGCCGACCAAGAACGCGGCGGTCCGTTCCGCATCCATCAGGTCACCGGCTTCTCGTCCTCAAAATTCCGCGCCTGCCGGCTCTCGTTGCGCGCCGTTTCGGCTCGGCAGCGCTCCCAGATATCCGGTCCGTAATATGCGGTGAAGTCGTCATGGATTCGCTGGAACGGCAGGTCGGACCAGATTCCATGGTTCGCGACATACTGCATGTGCTTGCGTCCATGCTTGTCGAACTCTTGCAGAAGCGCGTCTTCGGCGCCGTCGAACTCGGTCGGTGTGACGTCGAACTTATCGCAGAGTTCGATATTGAATGCGGGTGCCGCCTTGACCCACTTGCCTTCGATGAGCATGACGGCATACCCGTGATGCAGGAACAGGTCCTTGCCGCCCATTGCGTCGCGAAGGCGTGGGCTGCACAGGTGGTTGGTCACGTCCGACAGTCCGATCGCGGTCGGGATGCCGGCATAGCGGGTAACGGCAGCAAGCAGGGACGCTTTCGGAATGCAGTATGCAGCCCCGGTCTCGAGCACATCGCTGGCCTTGTAGGAGTCTGCGCGGTCGGTGATCCGGTAGGGATCGTAGCGGACGGCGTCGCGGACGGCATAAAATGCCCTGATCGCGGTTTCGCGGGCATCGGCGGCGCCGTCGACCACGCGTTCGGCGAATCCCCGGGTTGTCGGATGATCGAAGTCGAAGAACGGTGTCGGTTTCAGGTATTCGTCCGAAGGTTCCGGATATCCGGTTTCGTGAAATTCCATCTTGACGCCTCTGTGATCTGGGATGCCGGAACATATTGCATGGCGATGGAACCGGCAAGCCGGCAGGGACACGGTGATCCCATGCTAATTCGGAGACGCGAAATCCGAATGCGTTGGGGCTCGCGTCATCACAGATCGCCTCCTTGATCGCAATTTTTGTGCCGAGAAAGCTCTATCGAGCCTTGGCAGCACGATTGCAGCTCGACGCAAACTGTAAAAATCTCGCCAGTCGTCGCCGGATTAGCAGCGTGGGATCACCGTGGCTTCGGCGGACCGCACCTTGACGCCGCACCGTTTTGCTGATCGGATCGGCATTCTCCCCTGCCGTTTCCTGAGTGACGCCGCGTTGGCCGTTTCCGACAGTCCCGACAAACATCTGCCGCTCACGGGTATCCTCTGGATGGCGGCGGCGGCGCTCTGTTTTTCGGCCTCGCTGTCCCTGGTCAAGGCCCTTCAGGATTTCGGCCTGACCGTCTTCCAGGCCGTCCTCATACGCCAGGTACTGGGCCTGATCATCTTCCTGCCGGTGTTAGTGCAGAACTGGCCGGAGATCATTGGCTCCAGCGTGCTGTCAAGGCACTTCGTGCGTGCGGCGCTCGGATTCCTCGGCATGTGTTCAGCCTATTATTCCCTGTCGCTGATTCATCTCGCCGACTCGGTCGCGTTGCAGTTCACGCTCCCGTTCTTCGTGATGATCTTTGCGGTATGGATTCTTGGCGAACGCTTGCGGGCGCAGCGTATCATCACCACAGCCATCGGGTTTGTCGGCGTCATGTTGATCATCCGGCCTGGTTTCGGCGACCTCAATTACGGCATTTTGTTCGCCCTGGCCGGGGCCGCTTTCTATGCGGCCTCTGACGTCAATGCACGCCGGCTGGCGCGTGACGACCCGCTGCCAGCAATCATGATCTGGAATTTTCTGTTCACCATTCCTCTGGCCGCGATTCCGGGAATCGTCTGGTGGGTATCCCCGCCGGCGGACGCCTGGTGGTCGGTGCTCGCATTTGCGGTTGCCGGCGTCGGTGCCCAGTTCTGCCTGACGCGGTCTCTCGGCGTGGCGGAAGCGGGACTGGTGGCTCCGGTCCTTTTCCTCCGGCTGCCGATCATCGCTCTTGTCGGTTATCTGTGGTTCGGTCAGGACACCGAAATCTGGACTTGGGCAGGGGCCGGCGTTATCTTCTTGGCGACGATATGGATGACACGGGCTGAGGCTGGGCGGTCGCCCCCGCAGTTGCGGAACCGGTGATCGATGCCGTATCCTGCATCTTTGCTGCAGTCGCGATGATGGCCGACGGAACTGCTGCGCCGTCAAACGAGGATTCGGCGGAGCATCGGCTGCTCAACGCCGCGAAACCATGATCGAGCAGTTTCGCGCGCGCGGCGGAGGCCGAGAAGCGGCGGCGCATCCACCGCGAGACGCACGAACAGCTGCGCAATGCCGACCTCTACCGGGTGCAGATGCCGGTGCGCTACAGCGGTTACGAGATGCACCACCGAGGCATGCTCGACATCGCGGCCGAGATCGGGCGCGGCTGCGGATCCGCTGCGTGGATCTTCTCCAACATCGCCGCCCAGAACGGAATCGTTGCCATGGCCTCGAAGGAGGTCCAGGACGAGGTATGGGGCGATGACTGTGATGAGAGCGACTGGTCGGCACAGGAGTTGCGCTCGATTTATCAGCACTTCAGGGCGCTTTCCGGCGCGCGCAGGGGCATCGCCTCGGTGCTGTGCGTGATGGCGCGGCTTGCGAACCGGCGCGGTGGCGCACTACGACGCAGAAGGAGCTGGAGCAGCGTGGAAGAACAGGGACAAGCCGGTCTCCACCGTGCACCGGGTGCTGCAGAACACCGACCCGGGATGGATCGAGGATGCGGCGCGCAGCCGCAGGTCGGCAACGACGGCAAGCGCGGCCGCACCGGCGAGGATCATTACGAGACGGTCTCGCTGGCACGGGGCCGGTATTCGATCCTCAACTGTCACGACGGGGAGATCGCTGCCGTCCACGCCGCGACGGCCGTCTGCTCACCCTCGACGCGCTCCACACCACCCGCGAGGCTGATCGTCGAGACCCATCGCGCGGACTGATGGTCAAGGGCAACGCACCTTCGAGACAAGGTGATCCCATGCTTGTTGATGTGATGTGATCTGAGTCCTGATCGCGGCGCGGGTCGACGCGTTCGAGGCTGCGATTTTGAGATTTGCTGACGTGCTGTTACGGCGCGGGGCGCGATTGGTCGGCGTATCCGGGGCGAGCGAGAGGCCTTGGTTGCCGGGCTCGAAAGCTTGCAGTTTCTGTCGGGGAGAGAGGCGCGGTCAGCCTGGTCTTGTGATTGCGTGCAGGACCTGCTTGCGCTTGTTGGCATAGTGGCGTCGACGAAGCTGTTGAAGGGTTTGGGCAGCTTGCGTTTGTTGCGGATGATGATTGCGAGGGTGATCGCGTTGTTTGCGGGCGCGTTCGGAGCATGGAGTCGTCTTCGCGGAAGGTGGCATCGCGGACATGATGGTGGCTCTCGACTACCCAGTGTCCGCGATTCCATGCGAGCAGCTGTTGCGGCGAGGCGCGCTCAACCGAGCATCCATGTTTCTTGGCAAGGTTTTTGCGGGTGTCTGTGGTGATGTTTTCTGTGGTTGTCCACAAGCGGTGTGGGATTTGCTCTGCGAGCGAGGCGGCATGAAGCTTGTGGTCCCGGCGGCGGGTTGCCGTCCATTGGTCACGTGAACGCGGCTACCTTGCCGTCCCCGGGCATGGTAACGTGACCGTCTGGGTTCCAGGTGTCCCAAGGCGGTTCGATCTCCTTGATGTCGACCTCGACGATGATCTGCAGACATTCTCCCCAAGTCGTGTCGTAGAGGGAGACTGTCGAGACAGTCCCGATCGCGCTCTCGGCAGGGGTGAGGGCCGTGTCTCCTTCGCTCACTCACCGGTGCTTCAGGCAACGCTGCTGTCGCAGCAAGGTGTTCGCCAGAGCTTGCGCATCACGGCGACAATCGCGACCTTGTGGGCCTTGCCGGCAGTCTTGAGGCGCACCAGGTCCGCGTTGAAGCGTGCCGGTTGCGGCCATGAACAGGAGATCGCGTGGCCTTCGGCGCCCGCCACGGATGTGCCGAGCACCGTGGTCGTTGGCCATCGGCGCCACCCCGATCAAGGCTGCCGCCTGCCGACGGTCGAGACTGCCGAGTTCGGGCATCCAGAAGGGCCGCGGCAGTCACCGGACCGGGGATCGAGGTCAGGATGGCGTACCTCTCGGCTTGCTCGGGATCACCGGCGATCACCGCTTTGATTGCCGCGCCGGCAATGCGATCATTGAGATCGGCCGCCGAGGCCCTTGTGACGGTCTCGCCATCCACCTCATCTGCCACCTGCTTGGCGTCGACAAGCGCGGCATCAAGAGATCCTCCAGGCTCTTGAGGAAGGCATCCTGAGGAGCCACAGGCTCAAGATCGCCCAGCCGATCTTGGCTAGCGCGTCGACGCGGTCGGTCTTCGCCAGATGGCCCATCGCCTCGGCGAAGCCCGCAACGGGTTGACGAGAATAACCTCGAAGCCCCGGTCATGAAGACACTGGTGAACCTTGCGGTGATAGCGGCCTGTCGCCCACCACCCGGCTCACCCCGAGGCCGCGAAGCCACCTGCCCGTGGCGTCGTTCGCAAAACAATGCCCGCCGCACAGATGTCCAGACTGGCTGACCCCTGCTACTATCTTGACCATCGTCCCTTGCTCCTCGCCTTACGATGATACGGGTTCAAACCCAAGCATCCAGCGAGGGACGTCAAGGGAGGTTGGCCGACCACACTCGGTCGCGGCTCTGTCAAGGTCAAAACGGCAACCTCCGCGGAGATCGTTTGATCCCCGCACCCCGCTCCCCTGTGCGTGTTCGCTCAGGGGAGCGGAATCTCTCTGCAACCATAGACCGGACGCTCTCCCACAGATCCACATTTTCCCGCCCCCAACTGCTGTGGATGATTGCATCATCAAGGGGACAAAACCTAGTCATATGGCGTATTCGGTTGTCCGTTTTCCGGATTTCTTGAATTCGACGCGCCGGGTGACGCGGAAGATCTGCTAGTTGATCATCTTCGCCAGCGGGGTGAAGATGGTGCGCTGGCGGCCATGCGCGGGCTTTTCGTTGTAGCGCTGGCGGTCTTCCAGTTGATGCTCTCTCGAAGGTGCGTTGCCCTTGACCATCAGTCCGCGCGATGGGTCTCGATGATCAGCCGCGCGGGTGGTGTGGAGCGCGTCGAGGGTGAGCAGACGGCCGGCAACCGGCGCCGTCGCGGCGTGGACGGCAGCGATCTCCCCGTCGTAATAGTTGAGGATCGAAACCGGCATACCGGTCCCGTGCCAGCGAGACCGTCTCGTAATGATCCTCGCCGGTGCGGCCGCGGATGCGCTTGCCGTCGACCGCGTTGCCGACTTCCGGGCGCGGCTGCGCGCCACATCCTCGATCCATCCCGGGTCGGTGTTCTGCAGCACCCGGTGCACGGTCGATTTGGAAACCGGCTTGTCCCTGTTCTTCCATGCTGCTCCAGCTCCTTCTGCGTCGTAGTGCGCCGCCGCGCCGGTTCGCAAGCCGCGCCATCACGCACAGCACCGAGGCGATGCGGTGCCCCTGCGCACGCCGGAAAGCGCCGCTGATAAATCGAGCGCAACTCCTGCGCCGACCAGCGGCGCCCGCAACTCCCACGCCACAGGAAGCGGCGAACGATCCCGTAGCCGACGTCACGACGCAGCGGAAACACGTAAAGATCCTTCGCCTCCCCGGTCGGTATAGCGCCCGCTGGCGCGCGCATAGCTCCTGCCAACGCACTCCCAGTTCGCTGCCTTGTACATGGTGCCGCTGAACTTCGTCGGCGAGACAAACGACTCCGCAACAAGTAACGGATGGCGCAGCCTCCCAGTCGCCGCCGCACCATCCGCGACAACGCAAACGAGGCAAGGCCCGGAAACGACCACCAAGAACAACAAACCTCGTGTTGTTCCCGGCAACCGCCTGAACTGTTCCTCGCGGCGCCAGCCAATCCAACGGGTGCGCAGCTGAGGGCGCCCGTCTGCCAGCCCGCAGCGCCAATCCACCGCCCGCGCCAAGTGAACACGTAGCGCAGACCTCGACCGGCAAACTGCTTGAAACCAAGAGTATCTACTCACCCCTAGTGTTATGTCCCGTAAATACGCGCATATAATCTTTCAAGCTTGTCGAAGATCGAATCTGCGGTTACGACCCATACGAAAGGGGATGTGGATTTTCGGTGGGCAACCAGAGGGGAAGTTGGCGGCCGCGGGGCATATCGAAAGGCCTCCTGTTGCGAGAGAGACCGAAAATATATCACACTTATTTACGGGACACTACACTAGGTTGTGGACTCAAATAATTGGTTTGCGATTCTGCGGAGCAAGAATCGGCTGGCAGCCAGTTGCACGGCGGAGAGGAAGTTCCGTGCGGTCTTGAAGAACCGCTCGACCAGGTTGCGCATCCTATAGATCTCGCGGTCGAGCGGCCGTGGCGATGTCCGGTTGGATTTCGACGGAACGACCGCGGTTGCTCCTGCCGTCTCGATCAGATGGCGTCGGTGTCGCAGGCCTTGTCGCCGACCACCGTCTCGCCATGCTCGAGGTCGGCGAGAAGCGCCTCCGCCTGCGCGCAGTCGGCCGCCTGGCCCGGGGTCAGGAACACGGTCTTCACCCTCTCGTTCTCGTCGATGCCAAGATGGACCTTCGTCGTTCGTCCGCCACGGCTCAGCCCGATTTGCGAAGGCTCGTCGTCCCGGGACGCCCCAGCACCGTGCTTGTGAACGCGCACCGACGAGGAGTCGACCATGCGCAGATGAACCGGCGGGCCATCGTCGCTCCCGTCATCATCGCTCGTAAGCCTTTGAAGCTTCTCCATGATCGACGCCCAGGTGCCGTTCTTGCTCCACCGGTTGAAGCGGTTGAAGCAGGTCGTGTACGGACCATACCGCTCCGGCAGATCGCGCCACGGCGTACCGGTGCGAAGCACGAAGAATATCCCGTTCATGACCCTCCGGTCATGCACCCGCTCCGGGCCCTGGTGCTTATCGGGAAGCGCCGAGCGGAGAACCTCCCATTCCGCGTCGCGTGTCGGTCGCCGCTCATCCTTCACTCTCCTTGTGGATCGCTTTTGACAAGACATGACAGATCGTGCAAAAATGTCAACATTTGGGTACACACCCTAGTTGGGTTCTGATTGGTCGTAGTTCTCGTTGATGATGTCTGCGGCTTTTCCGTCGAGGGCGATCTGGGTGGCGACGTGATGATTGTAGCCGAGTGCGGCCATGGAGGTGAGGTAGCTTGAGCCCCGGCACCATGCTTTTGCGTGGAGCGGAAGCATCCGGACACCTTGACCTTTGCCATCCTGATCTTCTGTTCTCCGGCATTGTTGGTGAAGCTGACGTCGGGGTTGTCTATGAAGCGCAGGTTTTCGTGTTTCACGAGACGTTCGTGCAGGTTGTGCGCGTTTGCTATGCGTCCACGTTTTCCTTTCGTCGGCGGCGGGATGTCGGGCAGTTCCTTGGCGCCCTGATGGTGCGGTAGCGCTTGCGCCCGGCGTCGTTCAGGGTCTTGGATGCGCTCTTGTTGATCTTGTGGCAGACCTCGCGGAGCAGGCTCTTCATCAGTCGCGCCCAGCGGTAGCCTCGACGACAAAGGTCAGTTCGCGCAGCAGGTGGCTGCCGCACAGCTGGTGGCTACACTGGCCCATGTACGAGGCCCAGGACGCCCTTGTAACACGGGATGATGCCGATCTCTTGCCTCCCGGCCGCGCTTGCGGTGCGGGAACTTGCACGTCAGGGTCCCACGACATGAAGCCACTTACTGTTGATCCGAAATCCGGTCTCGTCGACATGCAGGGCCGGGCGTTGCAGGAGGTGCGCCACGGCGGCCTCCTCCCATGACGCATCGTGAAAGCATAGCCGAGGCCTCGGAGAGCTTGATGCCGGAGATCGCTTGCACGAACGCGACGGCACGGCGCAGGGACAGCATCTGGGCGACCAGCAGGTTGATGACGAGGGCCTGAATGCCGATGCCGTACTGCACGGGATGTTGTCGGGGAACCGGCCCTTGGTCCGGGCCTTGCACTTCGGGCATTCCTTGATCTCGGCGCGGCGCTCGACGACCTCGAACACGATGTCATAGAGGACGCGGCGCTCCCGATCGACGGGGCCGTTGATGTCGGCGCCGCAGGCGTCGCAGGCCGCGACCGTCTCCTCGACGATGGTCTTGCGCAGGTTGTCGCCCATCTGCCGGTTCGGCTTCGGGCCCTTGCTCCCGGCACGCTCTTGTCCGTCTGTGACGGCGGCAGACCGGAGTTCCGGCTCGTGCGTGGTCTTCTCCAGAAGGACGACGATGAGGATGTCGAGCAGGATGACGAGGACGCGGATGACGGCTTTTTCCGCCACCTTGCCGGCAGCGCCGCGATCTTGGCCGCTTCGAACTCCTCGCGCGCCGCGTTGACCGTCGCCATCACCCGGCCTTGCGCTTCATCAGCGCGCCGCCTCCGAGATGCGTTTCCACATACAGATCATGCGGGTGCTGGAGCCCCGGAAGTAGCTGGCCCAGCCCGCTCGTCGCCTTCGATCCAAAGTAGCCCACTGGCGGTCCCCGTCGTTCTCGATGACCACCACTAAGCGAATCGGCATGCAGTGTCAAATCTCCACGAAAACCCGTTCGTTGCTCTACCCCGACATCAAGCCGGAACTAGGGGGTGAGCAGTTACAACCAAGATACGGTCAACAACACGGTTCCAGCGACATCAGGCCGCGCAAGGCGCACAACCACATCCCGGAGCTCAAAACCCTCCGGAGTCGTCTCAAAAAAATCCGCTGCCCCCACGACAACGGATACTACGCCGCTTCACAAAAAGCCAGCGAAAATGCGAATCATCCTGAACAAGCAAAACCGACCCTTCCAACAAACCTAGCGTGGGATCGCCGTGCTTGGAGGTCAGGACTTTCTCACGCTGCATTCGATCTTGTCGACTGCTGATGGAGGGAGGTTGTACAACCTGCCGGGTTTTCTAGCTTCGGGGCCATCCGCGGTCGTCGCCGGCGGCGTTGCCGGTGCGCGGGCGGGTTGTTTTCGGGATGTAGGCGGGTTGTGGGCGACAGGCCGCTATCACCGCAAGGTTCACCAGTGTCTTCATGACCGGAGCTTCGAGGTTATTCTCGTCAACCCGTTGCGGGCTTCGCCGAGGCGATGGGCCAACCGCGTCGACGCCAAGATCGGCTGGGCGATCTTGAGCCTGTGGCTCCGCCTTCCTCAAGAGCTTGGAGGATCTCCTGGTGCCGCGCTTGTCGACGCCAAGCAGGTGGCAGATGAGGTGGATGGCGAGACCGTCACAAGGGCCTCAGCGGCCGATCTCGATGACCACATTGCCGGCGCGGCGATCAAAGCGGTGATCGCCGGTGATCCCGAGCAGAGGTACGCCATCCTGACCTCGATCCGGTGACCGCCGCGGCCCTGCTGGATGCCCGAACTCGGCAGCGTCGGCAGCCTTGATCGGGGTGGCGCCGATGGCCAACGACCACGGTGCTCGGCACATCCGTGGCGGGCGCCGAAGGCCACGTGATCTCCTGTTCATGGCCGCAACCGGCACGCTTCAACGCGGACCTGATGCGCCTCAAGACTGCCGGCAAGGCCCACAAGGTCGCGATTGTCGCCGTGATGCGCAAGCTCTGGCGAACACCTTGCTGCGACAGCAGCGTTGCCTGAAGCACCGGTGAGTGAGCGAAGGAGACACGGCCCTCACCCCTGCCGAGAGCGCGATCGGGACTGTATCGACAGTCTCCCTCTACGACACGACTTGGGGAGAATGTCTGCAGATCATCGTCGAGGCCGACATCGAGGAGATCGAACCGTCTTGGGACACCTGGAACCCGGACGGTCACGTGCCCGGGGACGGCAAGGTAGCCGCGTTCACGTGACCAATGGACGGCAACCCGCCGCCGGGACCACAAGCTTCATGTCGCCTCGCTCGCAGAGCAAATCCCACACCACTTGTGGACAACCACAGAAAACATCACCACAGACACCCGCAAAAAACCTTGCCAAGAAACATGGATGCTCGGTCGAGCGCGCCTCGCCGCAACAGTTGCTCGCATGGAATCGCGGACACCGGGGGGGGGGGAGCGAGAGCCATCATCATGTCCGCGACGCCACCTTCCGTGAAGACGACCCCATGCTCCGAACGCGCCCGCAAACAACGCGATCACCCTCGCAATCGCCGTCATCATCCACAACAAGCTCCCCAAACTCTTCAACAGCTTCCCACCATGCCGACAAGCGCAGACAGATCCTGCACGCAATCACAAGACCAAGCTGACCGCGCCTCTCTCCCCGACAGAAACCGCAAGCTTTCGAGCCCGGCAACCAAACCCGGCAGGCCTCTCGCCCGCCCCGGATACGCAGACCAATCGCGCCCCGCGCCGCAACAGCGCGTCAGCAAATCTCAAAATCGCAGCCTCGAACGCGTCGACCCGCGCCGCGATCAGGACTCCGATCACATCACATCAACAAGCATGAGATCACCTTGGCAGGCTCCGAAGAACCCTTGTTCGCCGCCTTCAACGGTAGTATGGCCGGATCTGACTTCTCGTTCATCATCGGTTTGCGGATTAGTTCCTTTCCTCTGCGGCCCCTCCACGACAGAGGGGCAATTGAAAGACCTCCCAAGTCCCTGCTTCGGCGCGTGCCATGGTTCTCGGACCCCGCGGAGCCCCTGCTCGCCTCACCAAAACGGCTCGCAGGGTGTTGCCTTCGGCCAAACGGACGACCTCGGCACTCCGGTTTCATAGCATCTCGTGGCTCAATAGCCCGGCCCACGCCTGCCGCTCCCCAACGCTTCGCCTGACGCCTCACGACGCATGGTTCACGGAGAAAGTGGTGGTTAGCCTCTCTTCCTGCCGGGACTTGCACCCGACAACATTCCACCAGTTAGGACTATCGCCAAAATAAATTGATCGTTATGTCCGTGGCGTGAGGGTGTAGTTCCACTCGCCGTGGAACGAGTCTCTGCGGATGGCGAGGCCGTCCATCTCATCGTTGCTGACCTTGACCCCGAGCGGATAGCTGTTCTCGTTGAGGTCCGAGCGTATGGTGAGGCCGGCGTCGGTGGTGGTCGCGGCGACCAGCTTGACGATCACCTGGTAGCTGACGAGGGGCCGGCCGCGCCAGTTCCGGGTGATGTGGCAGAACATCCGGTGCTCGATCTTGTTCCACTTTCCGGGCGGGAAGTGGGCCACCGACACCTTCAACCCGAGTTCGTCGGCGAGGTGCTGCAGTTCCAGCTTCCACAGCCGGTTGCCGCTGCTGTTGGAGCCGTCGGCGGCTTGGCATCGGGATAGAGCAGTTGGCCCATCTGCCGCCACCAGCGGCCTCGACCGCGAACGCCGCCGTGTCGTGCCCAACGCTGACCCAGCCGGCGTTGGCGGTGAGATCGTAGACCCCGTAGGGGATCGCCTTGCCGAGCTCTGGATCGGGGAAGTCATACACGTTGACGACTTCAGGGTCGCCCTTGAGGCCCGGCCGCCATTGCGGTACTGGATTTCCTTCTTCCTGATGTCACTACGGGCTGGCTCAGTCTCCGGAACGCGCGCACCCGGCGCGTCGGAACTGCGCATCCCGGTCCGGATGCTGGCGGCCTTCCAGCGTCTTGCGATTGGCCTGGAGGCTGTACCCCAGATCGTGGAGCAGCCGGTTCACCGTGCGCTCGCTGACGCGGTGGCCCTCGACCGCAAGACGGTCCGCCAGCCGTGCGGCACTGTGACACCGCAGCGAACTCTCCGGATCGCCGCGCGTCATCGGTTCAAGCTCGCGCTCCAGCGCCGCCACCAAACCCGGATCCACATCCGTCACCCGCTTGCGCCCGCCGCCGGGGCGACGCAAACGTCCTGAAGGAATCTCATTCGAAGACTCCGAATCAAGCTCCTTCAGCCCGGCGCGAACGGTGCCGCGTGACATCCCCGTCGCCTCAGCCACTCGCGCAATGCCTCCGCGCCCGATGGCACGGGCCTCCGTCGCCGCCCACAGGCGCCGCGCACGTTCGTTCAGAACCGGACGCAACATCACAAATTTGGATCGCAGCGTATCGACTATCACTTCCATGACATCATTAATAGCAGATCCACATCAAAAAACAATCCCCCCGTTCCATAGTGAAGTGCAACACATGATGGGCTGTGGCCATGTGTTTTTAGACGCATGATGTTGCGGAGCGGTAGCGGCGAGAGTCCCTGTACAAGATGGAGGGAGCTTGTTCATGTCCAAAGGCTACCGTCACCTACGAAGAGCGATGCCAGATTGAGGCGTTACAGAAAAGCGGTCTTTCACAAGGTGCGATTGCTCGGCAGCTGGGCCGATCAACAATTTTCCGGGAGATCAAGCGCAACACCGGGGGACGGGGTTGCCGTCACAAGCAGGCGCAAAGGATGGCAGAAGCGCGCCGCAGGGCCGCCTCGTCTGTTTCCTGGCGGTTGACGCCTTGGGTTGAAGCTCAGAAAAAGCTGCGGGAGGGCCCCTAGCAGCGGCCGTTTTCGACTGGAGGGCCGTGGGTCGGCAACGGATCTATGATCGCCGAAGATCGGAGAGCCGGGGGCGTCTTGAAGCTTCGGCGGCGCGGCAAGAAGCCGAACTGGAAGGGCGGATGCCATTCCGGCCGGGTGGACATTTCCGAGCGCCCTGCGGAGGCAAAGGAACGGATCGGCGACTGGGAGCCATCATCGGCAAAGCTCACAGTGGAGCTGTCGTGTCGCTCGTGCCACGAAATACGCCTTGCCGGGTGGACAGAAAGACACGGTCGGTTCGGTCATGATCCGCCTGCTCGGCTCTGGTGCGCTATTGGTCCACACAATCACGTCAGACAACGGAGTTCGCAGACCACAGGCGTGTCGCACTTGACGCAGATTTCTTCTTCGCCTTTCCATTCCTGGGAGCGCGGCTTGAATGAGCACACCAACGGCCTGGTGCGGGAGTACTTCCCGAAGGGCACGGACTTTCGCGCGACATGCAACGAAGATGTTCAGAAGGTGCGGCTCAACACTCGGAAAGTCCTGGGATCGCCGACGGAGGTAATCTTGAAGTGAAACCGCCCTGACCATCTGCGCCATGTTCCAAAGCCGCAACGTGCAGCAGGGTCCATGCCGCGCGACGGCGGAATAGTGGCTTGAAGCCGACAAAGGCGTTGCATAAGCTCGATGTTGAAGGAACTGAAGCTGTTCCCAGGCGGAATCGAGAGGGGCAGAGGGGAAAAATTTGCGCAACACCCGGCCCTCATCTCCGTTCGGGCTACGCCCTCACTGCGATGAGGGCCGGGTGTTGCACTTCAGACTGGAAGTGGGGATCTATTTTGGCGAGAATCCTTAGCCTGGCGCACTCGCTTTCGCTACGGCCCTCCGGTTTGTTCACCGCCCTAGCTGACCGAGAACCGGCTGGGCACTGCGTCCCAACCACAGCGGCTTCTACTTCCCAGCTCGCTGGCCCAGGGTCGCCCCTGAGCCAGTGGGATATACTACGGTGCCAAACTGACAATTGCGGGACTTACACCCGCAGGTACAGCAGCTGGACTCGCTGCACGGAACCGAGAAACTCTGGCAGGGATACCAACTCCTCC
The DNA here is from genome assembly GCA_964291215.2 of Alphaproteobacteria bacterium. Taxonomy (GTDB): domain Bacteria; phylum Pseudomonadota; class Alphaproteobacteria; order MPNO01; family UBA830; genus JAJEBT01. The sequence goes on from OZ219790.1 coordinate 1,752,478, forward strand.
TCTACTTCGTCGAAAATTACCAAAAATGCGGAAACTCGATATGCAGAAATCAACGAACTCGATAGTGTCAGATTGAAAGCGCAGGAGCCCGGATCACATGTCGGCAGAAAAACCGGAACCGGACCGAAACGACAACAGGGAAGAAACACGATCCTGAAAACAGGACTTTCCCACGCTGTGACTGATGTTTTGGATGACCGCTGAACGGGGCACAAATTTCCGCATTCTTGCTAGTATTTTGACATTATTGTATTGATGCATATAGTGACTTCAGTTTCGTCCGGGCATCCTTCCTCGTGAAACGCCGGTCGACGGTGACATCGGCCGCATTACGCCGTTCCACCCATGCTGCCGTCTCCCGCCGCACAAGGTGATCCCATGCTTGTTGATGTGATGTGATCGGAGTCCTGATCGCGGCGCGGGGCGCGATTGGTCGGCGTATCCGGGGCGAGCGAGAGGCCTTGGTTGCCGGGCTCGAAAGCTTGCGGTTTCTGTCGGGGAGAGAGGCGCGGTCAGCCTGGTCTTGTGATTGCGTGCAGGACTTGCTTGCGCTTGTCGGCATAGTGGTGTCGACGAAGCTGTTGAAGGATTTGCGCAGCTTGTTGCGGATGATGACGGCGATTGCGAGGTTGATCGCGTTGTTTGCGGGCGCGTTCGGAGCATGGAGTCGTCTTCGCGGAAGGTGGCGTCGCGGACATGATGATGGCTCTCAACCACCCGGTGCCCGCGATTCCATGCGAGCAACTGTTGCGGCGAGGCGCGCTCGACCGAGTGCTGATAAATCGAGCGCAACTCCTGCGCCGACCAGCGGCGCCCGCAACTCCCACGCCGCAGGAAGCGGCGAACGATCCCGCGTCACGACGCAGCGGAAACACGTAAGGATCCTTCGCCTCCCCGGTCGGCGCCCGCTGGCGCGCGCATAGCTCCTGCCAACGCACTCCCAGTTCGCCGCCTTGTACATGGTGCCGCTGAACTTCGTCGGCAAGACAAACGACTCCGCAACAAGCAACGGATGGCCGTACGCAGCCTCCCAGTCGCCACCGAGACGCCGCGCCATCCGCGACAACGCAAACGAGGCCCGGAAACACCCGGCGACCACCAGGAACAACAAACCTCGTGTTGTTCCCGGCAACCGCCTGAACTGTTCCTCGCGGTGCCAGCCAATCCAACGGGTGCGCAGCTGAGGGCGCCCGTCTGCCAGCCCGCAGCACCAATCCACCGCCCGCGCCAGGTGAACACGCGGATCTCGACCGGCAAACTGCTTGAAACCAAGATACGGTCAACAACACGGTTCCAGCGACATCAGGCCGCGCAAGGCGCACAACCACATCCCGGAGCTCAAAACCCTCCGGAGTCGTCTCAAAAAAATCCGCTGCCCCCACGACAACGGATACTACGCCGCTTCACAAAAAGCCAGCGAAAATGCGAATCATCCTGAACAAGCGAAACCGACCCTTCCAACAAACCTAGCGTGGGATCGCCGTGCCCGCCGCATGGTGTCACGGTCGGGAATGCGTCGCCGAAGGCATTGCCGCGACAGCACGCCAATCTCGATCTCGGCCATGTTGAGCTTGCTTCCGTGCTTCTGCGTGTAGCGAAACTCGAACCGCTTTCGCACCCGCCTCCTCGGGCTCGAAGGCTTCATACAGCGACTGGGCGTGTTCAGATTGTCCGGCACGATCTTCCTGTCGGGGAAATGGTCGTCGGCAAGCTCCCGGATGAAGTGCGCCCGGTCCCGCGGCGGTCGGTGACTTTCACCGTGCGCCAGTTCTCGTTGGGCGCAAAGGCCAGGAAGAGGTTGGCCGTGCCGTTTCGTTCATAGTCGACCACCTCCGGCTGACCGGGGGATGCGGGTTTCCTGCTGCCGGCTGGTCTCGCACACCAGCACCTCGTCCCCGGCAAAGTCCCGCTGATAAATGTCAAGCATGTCCGCCGCCACGAACTGTGCGCTCCGGTGCGGTGGAATGCACCAGTACTGCTTCAGCCACCGCTTGATCTCTTTTTGTATCTACTCACCCCTTGTTGGGTTCTGATTGGCCATAGTGCTCGTTGATGATGTCTGCGGCTTTTCCGTCGAGGGCGATCTGGGTGGCGACGAGTGGGTTGTAGCCGAGTGCGACCATGGAGGTGAGGTAGCTTGAGCTCCGGCACCATGCTTTTGCGTGGAGCGGAAGCATCCGGACACCTTGACCTTTGCCATCCTGATCTTCTGTTCTCCGGCATTGTTGGTGAAGCTGACGTTGGGGTCGTCTGTGAAGCGCAGGTTTTCGTGTTTCACGAGACGTTCGTGCAGGTTGTGCGCGTTTGCTATGCGTCCACGGTTTCCTTTCGGCGGCGGCGGGATATCGGGCAGTTCCCTGGCGCCCTGATGGTGCGGTAGCGCTTGCGCCCGGCGTCGTTCAGGGTTTTGGATGCGCTCTTGTTGACCTTGTGGCAGACCTCGCGGAGCAGGCTCTTCATCAGTCGCGCGGTAGCCTCGACGACAAAGGTCAGTTCGCGCAGCAGGTGGCTACCGCACAGCTGGTGGCTACACTGGCCCATGTACGAGGCCCAGCAGTCGTGGACCCACGGCGATCCCACGCTAGGTTTGTTGGAAGGGTCGGTTTCGCTTGTTCAGGATGATTCGCATTTTCGCTGGCTTTTTGTGAAGCGGCGTAGTATCCGTTGTCGTGGGGGCAGCGGATTTTTTTGAGACGACTCTGGAGGGTTTTGCGCTCCGGGATGTGGTTGTGCGCCTTGCGCGGCCTGATGTCGCTGGAACCGTGTTGTTGACCGTATCTTGGTTTCAAGCAGTTTGCCGGTCGAGGTCTGCGCTACGTGTTCACCTGGCGCGGGCGGTGGATTGGTGCTGCGGGCTGGCAGACGGACGCCCTCAGCTGCGCACCCGTTGGATTGGCTGGCGCCGCGAGGAACAGTTCAGGCGGTTGCCGGGAACAACACGAGGTTTGTTGTTCTTGGTGGTCGTTTCCGGGCCTTGCCTCGTTTGCGTTGTCGCGGATGGTGCGGCGGCGACTGGGAGGCTGCGTACGGCCATCCGTTACTTGTTCCGGAGTCGTTTGTCTCGCCGACGAAGTTCAACGGCACCATGTACAAGGCAGCGAACTGGGAGTGCGTTGGCAGGAGCTATGCGCGCGCCAGCGGGCGCTATACCGACCGGCACGGGGAGGATCATTACGAGACAGTCTCGCTGATCGAGCACGGGACCGGTATGCCGGTTTCGATCCTCAACTATAACGACGAGGGCGGGGAGATCGCTGCCGTCCACGCCGCGACGGCGCCGGTTGCCGGCCGTCTGCTCAACCTCGACACGCTCCACACCACCCGCGCGGCTGATCATCGAGACCCATCGCGCGGACTGATGGTCAAGGGCAACGCACCTTCGAGAGCATCAACTGGAAGACCGCCAGCGCTACAACGAAAAGCCCGCGCATGGCCGCCAGCGCACCATCTTCACCCCGCTGGCGAAGATGATCAACTAGCAGATCTTCCGCGTCACCCGGCGCGTCGAATTCAAGAAATCCGGAAAACGGACAACCGAATACGCCATGACCTCGGCCGAACGCGCCTCGCCGCAACAGCTGCTCGCATGGAATCGCGAACACTGGGTAGTCGAGAGCCACCATCATGTCCGCGATGCCACCTTCCGCGAAGACGACTCCATGCTCCGAACGCGCCCGCAAACAACGCGATCACCCTCGCAATCATCATCCGCAACAAACGCAAGCTGCCCAAACCCTTCAACAGCTTCGTCGGCGCCCGCCACCACCATGGCGACAAGCGCAAGCAGGTCCTGCACGCAATCACAAGACCAGGCTGACCGCGCCTCTCTCCCCGACAGAAACTGCAAGCTTTCGAGCCCGGCAACCAAGGCCTCTCGCTCGCCCCGGATATGCCGACCAATCGCGCCCCGCGCCGCAACAGCGCGTCAGCAAATCTCAAAATCGCAGCCTCGAACGCGTCGACCCGCGCCGCGATCAGGACTCCGATCACATCAACAAGCATGGGATCACCTTGGTCGTGGACCAGAACGCCCTTGTAACACGGGATGATGCCGATCTCTTGCCCGCGCTTGCGGTGCGGGAACTTGCACGTCAGGGTCCCACGACATGGAGCCACTTACTGTTGATCCGAAATCGTCGACATCGGGCGTTGCAGGAGGTGCGCCACGGCGGCCTCCTCCCATGACGCATCGTGAAAGCATAGCCGAGGCCTCGGAGAGCTTGATGCCGGAGATCGCCTGCACAAACGCGACGGCACGGCGCAGGGACAGCATCTGGGCGACCAGCAGGTTGATGACAAGGGCCTGAATGCCGATGCCGTACTGCACGGGATGTTGTCGGGGAACCGGCCCCGGGCCTTGCACTTCGGACATTCCTTGATCTCGGCGCGGCGCTCGACGATCTCGAACACGATGTCGTGCGGCGCTCCCGATCGACGGGGCCGTCGATGTCGGCGCCGCAGGCGTCGCAGGCCGCGACCGTTTCCTCGACGATGGTCTTGCGCAGGTTGTCGCCCATCTGCCGGTTCGGCTTCGGGCCCTTGCCGTTGCTTCCGGCACGCTCTCGTCCTTGTCCGTCTGTGACGGCGGCAGACCGGAGTTCCGGCTCGTGCGTAGTCTTCTCCAGAAGGACGACGATGAGGATGTCGAGCAGGATGACGAAGACGCGGATCACGGCCTCTTCCGCCACCTCGCCGGCAGCGCGACGATCTTGGCCGCTTCGAACTCCTCGCGCGCCGCGTTGACCGTCGCCATCACCCGGCCTTGCGCTTCATCGGCGCGCCGCCTCCGAGATGCGTTTCCACATACAGATCATGCGGAGGCTGGAGCCCCGGAAGCAGCTGGCACAGCCCGCTCGTCGCCTTCGATCCAAAGTAGCCCACTGGCGGTCCTCGTCGTTCTCAATGACCACCACTAAGCGAATCGGCCTGCAATGTCAAATCTCCACGAAACCCCGTTCGTTACTCTACCCCGACATCAAGCCGGAACCAGGGGGTGAGCAGTTACCTCTTTTTTTAGAGTCTTCCTGACCGTCTCTTCCGAAATGCGCTCGACGATCTCCACCAGACGGCCGGCGAGCAGCGTCCACAGCCCTCGGGCGGGGACGAGACCAGCTTCGCCTCCATCGCCCCGTCGAGCCGTTTCGGCCGACGGTTCACCTGCTCCTTGCGGCTGAGGACAGCCTCCGGACCCCGCAGCGCTTGCGCAAGCGTTCGACCGTCGCCGTGCCCAACGCAATGTCGGCATCGACAAGCGCCTCTCAGCATCAGGACCTGTGCCCGGTGCCGTCGACGATCGCCTTCAGATCCCGGCGCTCCTGCGCTGAAAGGGTCACCCGATAGAGCTTCCTGCCCTGAGAGTTGGCCACGCTCCTGTCATTGCGCCGAAGACATGCGGGCATGCCCGTTGTCCGGAACTGCGCATGGGGCTGCGGCTGCCTGCCTGTTCGGCATCTTGCCCGTGTGGATATCGGCACTGTCCGAATTCCAACGGATGCCGACACAGGAATACCACCCACCAAAAACTATCAATACAATGTCGGTGGCCTACTAGGTTTTCCGGCTGTGGCGACCCGTGGACGGCCCCGCGACCAGAAAAGCCGACAGGGTTGGGCTTGGGCAAGCTCCCTCCATCAGCAGTCGGCAAGATCGAATGCAGCGTGGAAAAGTCCTGTCCTGAAAAGCGCGGCGAATCGCTGAAATCCTGCCGTTTTATGCAACCGACAACACGAGCGTCGCACCGTCGGCAACCTGCAGATGTCCGAACTGCCCGCGGCGCAGACGCGCGTCTCCGAAGCCGGTGCCGAGATCGATGCAGCCGAAGCCCTGCTCCTCAAGGACTGTGCGGACACAATGGCGATCGCGGAAGCCGGGGATGTGCCTGATATCGGAACTCGTGCGCGCTGGCGGCGAAACAATGCCTTTGCGGTGCAGCTCTGCGTGCGCGCGGTCGAGCGTCTTGCGCCGCTGGTCGGCGCGCGGGGCCTGACCCGCGAGAATCCGTTTCTGCGGATGTACAGCGACATCCGCGCGGCCTCGCTGCAGATCACCGTCGCCTGGGACATCCAGTCGATAAACGCGGGCCGTATCCGTTTTGGGTTGCCGTCGCTCGATCCGCGGGTCTCAAACCGGTGGGTGCGCTAATGCTGGAGGCAATTCCGGAAAGCATGCGCATTGCTGCGCATGAGTTCGAAATAGAGATTCTCTCCGTCTTCCAGAGCAGCGCCTAGGGGGTCGACCTTGCCGGTCCTGGTGTCGGTGCCGGCGATGAGGGCGGTGACCATGCGGGATTCGAATTGCGGCTCGACGAATATGCAGGCGACATCGTCCGCCACAAGCCTCTTGCGGAGTCTCACCAGCCGGGCAGTTCCCGGCGCGTCTTCGGGACTTGCCGTGATCGAGCCTAGTGCGCGAAGCCCGTAATGCTTGTCGAAATATTGCCACGCGTCGTGAAAGACGATGAAGCCAGCGTCAGTGACCGGCGCCAAGATCTGGTGGATCTCGGCATCGAGGCCCCGTAAGCGGTTCATGATCCGGTGTCCGTTGGCGCGATAGACGGCAGCACGGGACGGATCGACCTTGGAAAGCCCAGCCACCATGGCCCTGACCATGACACTGGCATTCTTGGGATGAAGCCACACATGCATGTCAAATTTCCCATGCGCATGTTCATGTCCGTCCTCGCGATGCTTGTGCGCTTCCCCGCGGTGCTCGTGAGCATCCTCACGATGCGCATGGGCGTCGCCCTCCTTCCCGTGCCGCTCTTTTTCTTCCCGGTGGGCATCCTCCCGGCCGTGTTCCTTCCCTTCTGCCCGATGAGATTCCTCTCCGTGGTGCTCCGCCGCCTCTTCCCAGATGGCGCCCGTGCGCGTACGTTCCAGCATGATGCCTTCGGCTCGGGACAGTTCCACCTTGTAGGCGTTGCCGGCGAGCGAATGGAGTGGACGCGATAAAAATGCTTCTAGCCCTTCGCCGATCCATACGACGATGTCGGCCTGCTCCAGGAGGCGCGCGTCCGATGGCTTGAGTGCGAAGGTATGGGGCGATGCGCCACCTCGCACAAGGAGTTTCGGAGCGCCGACGCCTTTCATGACGCCCGACAACAGCGAATGGACCGGCTTGATGCTCGCCACCGCCACGGGCACGCCATTCGACGCCAGCGCCACAGGACTTGCCAGAAGCGACAGGGCGGCAAGGATCGGAATCAGTCGGTCTCGGATCTTCATGGATAGGGTCCTCGGATTGCGGGTAGAAAAACATTATAACATAAAGAAATGTCGCGAGGAACCGGTCGGCATGTCCGGACCGCGTGATCCGTACGAAGCCAGTCGATGCTGGCGGGACATGAACAGCGCCGGGAACGCCGGAAATCATGAGTGAGATACCTCGTATAACGCCGACAGGACAGGCGCCCCTCGTCGCCGCTTCAGGGCTTGGCATCCGGCGCGGGCGCCGCTGGATCATCGACAGTGTGGATGTCGCCATTGCCCCTGGCGAAATCGTCGCTCTCATCGGGCCTAACGGCGCCGGCAAGACCACTCTGGTCCGTGCGCTGCTGGGCCTCGTGCAGCCCGATTCGGGAACGGTGACGCGGCGCAATGACCTTGCTGTCGGCTATGTGCCGCAGCGTGTGCATTTCGATCCCACCCTGCCGCTGACCGTCGGACGCCTGATGACGTCGGTTATCCGCTACCCGCGCGACCGGGTGCTCGCGGCGCTTGCCGAAACGGGGATGGAAAGCCATCTCTCCTCATCTGTGTCGGATCTTTCTGGCGGAGAACTCCAACGTGTGCTCATGGCGCGGGCGTTGTTGTGCAACCCCAACCTTCTCATCCTCGACGAGCCGCTGCAGGGCGTGGATCATTTCGGCGAGACGGAACTGTATGAGCTGATCGCGAAAGTCGCCGCCGACCATGGTTGCGGGATCCTGATGGTGAGCCACGACCTGCACATGGTCATGGCCGCGACGGACCGTGTGCTCTGCGTCAACGGCCACGTCTGCTGCACCGGCAAGCCGTCAGAGGTTGCCGGACATCCGGAGTTCCAGCGGCTGTTCGGCTCCGCCCTGGCCGGGCGGGACTTCTATCTTCACGCCCACGACCACAGGCACGAACCTTCGGGCAAGGCACGCTCCCTCGTTTCGGTTCCGGTGCGCGACGGGAAGGGTGCTGACCGTGCTTGACGACTTCTTCGTACGCGGGCTTCTCGCCGCAGCGGGGACCGCGTGCTTTGCCGGGCCGGTCGGCTGCATCATCCTGTGGCGCCGCATGGCGTATTTCGGGGACACCATGGCGCACTCGGCGCTGCTCGGCGTGGCGCTCGGGTTTATCGTCGGGCTGGACCCCGGAATCAGCGTGTTCGTGGTCGCGATCGCCATCGCCCTTTTGCTCCTGCTCCTCCAGCGCGTCACGAGCCTCGCAAGCGACAGCCTGCTCGGAATCCTGTCACATTCCGCCCTAGCCCTCGGTCTCGTGGTGTTGGTGCTCGCGGACACCAGCCAGCGCCATGACCTGCTCAGCCTCCTCTTCGGCGATGTACTCGCGGTCACGGGTAAGGATCTCGTCGTGATCTGGGGCGGCGGGGCGGCCTGCCTCGTCGTGCTCGCCTGGATCTGGCGCGGCCTTGTCGCTTCGATACTGCACGAGGATCTTGCGCGCGCCGAGGGTGTGCCCGTCCTTCGCAACCAGCTCGTCTATGTCGTGCTGATGGCGACGGTGGTCGCCACAGGCATGAAGGTGATCGGCGTTCTCCTTATCGTGGCGCTGGTGATCATTCCCGCAGCTGCAGCACGGGCGCTTTCGCGCACACCCGAACAGATGGCGCTGATCGCCGTCGCCAGCGGGGTCGTGGCCGGGATATCCGGGCTCTGGGGCTCATTGTGGCTTGACACGCCGTCCGGCCCCAGCATCGTGGTCGCGGCAATGGTACTTTTCGTGCTCAGTCTCGGACTCCGCTTCCTGGTCCGTCCCGACAGTGGCCGTTGATTGTCGGCGCTGCCATGTTGGGCCTCTCCTGTCCCTGCGGGCGGCTGACGCCCGCAGATCCCGACTGCTGCGACGCCGCCATGCAGCGCCAACCTGCCATAGCGGGTCGTCTGCGGCAGAACTTGCCTGATCAGCCCATCTGTTCCTGTATGGCCTGCACGACCACCTGACCGATCAGGTCCATCCCGGCGATTTGTCTGATTCGGGGCGCCAGCCTTGTCAGATCGGCTTTGTCGATCAGCACATGCCACAACTCGCAGGCATCGGCGAGGCTGAAGATCATCATGTCTCTGGGATCGGGAATTGTCTCGTCCGAGAGTTCGCGCACTATCCGCCGCCTCACGTCGGCCAGCGGTTGTCCGTCCTCGGTTACACTGTATCCGGCGCCCATCACGCATAGCCGGTCGTACTGTCGGCGGAACAGTATGTCGCGGGAAATCAGCCGCTCTACCAGCGACCCTTCGAGGGCCGGATGGTCGTCGGAGAGTTCGCGAATCCAATACTCGATCGTCCGTTCCATGCCTTCGGAGACGATCCTTTCCAGCGCGCGATCGAGCGACGGTTCACCAAGAGGAGATGGATCGATGACAAACAGCCGCTCCAGGTCAGTGTCTATGCGGTTGTTGATGGCCTTGGTGCTTGTCCGGGCGCGCGCCGGCCCGCGCGGAGCGGATGCGATCCCTTGTCGGTGCCGTGCCTTGCCGCGACACAGGCTGACCTTCAGGCCGCCCGCCAGAAGCGCCGATCGAGCACGCCGGACCTTGGTAAAGAGAACGCGCAGACCTTTCAACAAGCATCTTTTCTCGTCCCCTTCCCTGGCCCATTGCCGGGAACCGGAGGTGCGGGTTCCGGTGGGCAAGAACCGTTCCGGTCTTCGGCCGGTCTTGCTTTCCGGCCGGTGGCGCCGGGTCTGCAATGCGGTACCGAGCCCGCGCCAGCGCGCGGGTTTCATCGTGCCGGCTGAGGAGTCCGGCGGTGCAGGTGCAGATTTTTTGACCTGGTACTGTAACTTGATGTCTGGAAATTTGTCCCCCCGTTCCATAGTGAAGTGCAACACATGATGGGCTGTGGCCATGTGTTTTTAGACGCATGATGTTGCGGAGCTGTCCAGCAGCGGCGAAAGTTCCTGTACAAGATGGAGGGAGCTTGTTCATGTCCAAAGGCTACCGTCACCTACGAAGAGCGATGTCAGATTGAGGCAGAAAAGCGGTCTTTCACAAGGTGCGATTGCTCGGCAGCTGGGCCGATCAACAATTTTCCGGGAGATCAAGCGCAACACCGGGGGACGGGGTTACCGTCACAAGCAGGCGCAAAGGATGGCAGAAACGCGCCGCAGGACAGCCTCGTCTGTTTCCTGGCGGTTGACGCCTCGGGCTGAAGCTCAGAAAAAGCTGCGGGAGGGCCCCGAGCAGCGGCCGTTTTCGACTGGAGGGCCGTGGGTCGGCAACGGATCTATGATCGCCGAAGATCGGAGAGCCGGGAGCGTCTTGTGGAAGAAGCTTCGGCGGCGCGGCAAGAAGCCGAACTGGAAGGGCGGATGCCATTCCGGCCGGGTCCTGGCCGAGTGGACATTTCCGAGCGCCCTGCGGAGGCAAAGGAACGGATCGGCGACTGGGAGCCATCATCGGCAAAGCTCACAGTGGAGCTGTCGCTGGTTGATCGTACCACGAAATACACCTTGCTGGGTGGACAGAAAGACCGCAGATACGGTTGGTTCGGTCATGATCCGCCTGCTCGGCTCTGGTGCGCTATTGGTCCACACAATCACGTCAGACAACGGAGTTCGCAGACCACAGGCGTGTCGCACTTGACGCAGATTTCTTCTTCGCCTTTCCATTCTTGGGAGCGCGGCTTAAGTGAGCACACCAACGGCCTGGTGCGGGAGTACTTCCCGAAGGGCACGGACTTTCGCGCGACATGCAACGAAGATGTTCAGAAGGTGCAGGATCGGCTCAACACTCGGAAAGTCCTGGGATCGCCGACGGAGGTAATCTTGAAGTGAAACCGCCCTGACCATCTGCGTTCCAAAGCCGCAACGTGCAGCAGGGTCCATGCCGCGCGACGGCGGAATAGTGGCTTGAAGCCGACAAAGGCGTTGCATAAGCTCGATGTTGAAGGAACTGAAGCTGTTCCCAGGCGGAATCGAGAGGGGCAGAGGGGAAAAATTTGCGCAACACCCGGCCCTCATCTCCGTTCGGGCTACGCCCTCACTGCGATGAGGGCCGGGTGTTGCACTTCAGACTGGAAGTGGGGGTCTGAGGTTTGCGCTTTGAGGCGTTTCACTGGGGGGCTAGCCCCCCAGTGAAACGCGGCGCCATCGTGCTATCCCATGGAGTTGTAAAACATTCATGGAGGAAGCAAATGGACCTGCGACACACTACGACGATTGAGGCCGTTTTGGAACATCTGATCGCAAACGGAGCAACGGATCTGGGGCGGATCTTTGGTCAGCTCTTCCGGTTACAGGGGTCTGAGGGTCCGCTTCCAGTCCTTGCGGAGCGGGCCAGATGTCCTTCTTCGGCTTCTGTCATGTCGGTCGTAGCGGCCGCTGGTTGTTCCGACGCGGCCGGCAGACGCCGCGGCGCGGGACCAGGGTCTTGCAGGGCGTGGTGTTGCAGCGCGCGGTCCATGCGGCGGTCGAGAAGCAGCGGCTCGCTGTTTCGGTCATGGACCGCGCAGCGCATCTGCGCGCCGACCAGGCGCGTGTATCCGAGGTAGTATCAGAGGGCGGAGCTCGTCGAGGGTCTTCAGGGCGGCGGCTCGGTATCCGACGTGATCAGCTTCGGGGCCGGCGGGGTCCGGGCTGGCGATGGGTCCGCTCCGTGATCGTCGCAGCAGCCGCATCTGCGCGGCCATGAAGTCGCGCCCTCGACCTCGCCGTTCTCCGCGCAGGCGCCAGCGCAGAACGTCGAGGCCGCTCCTCGCGACCGTGCCGTGTACATTACCGCCGACAGCCGTCCATGCTGTCGAAACCGAAGCCGGGCTTCCGCCCGTTGACCGGGCCCCTGACAGCCCTTTCCCCGAAATTGTTGTCCATGGTCGACGAACACGCGATGGTTGAGCGCAGCGGCTTGCCTTCCGGCGCCGCTTTCGGAAGCCTCGGCGCTTCCGCAAACAGCGCGGCGACCGCAGTCTCCGGCGCCGCCTCGAACGCCGCCGGAAGCAAGGCAGTCGAGCCGTGTTCAGGCGGCAGATCTCCGCGATCGACCCGTCCGTCCGCCCACCCCTCCAGCTGCGGCCGGCGCAGTCCGGAAAGTCGCGCCAACAATGCGCCCGACAACAGCACAGGATGATGAAGGGCCACAGGCGCGCCAGCTTCTTGCAGGCGCCGTAGCGGTCGCAGACCGGATACATGGGGCGTCCGCGAACAGCTTCGCCGCGACCTCGGCGCTGCGCGAGGGAGAGAACCGCGTCACGGCTGACCGATGTCCGGAGCCAGGCGCGACTTCCGGACCTCCCTCAGGGCCCGGATGCATCGGCATGGCGCAGACCCCGGTGCGCGAGGATCGCGTCCCGAAGCGGCTCGAACAGGGGCAGCATCTGGCTCGCTGGCCAGCGTTCCCGGCGAAAGCCCCTGGACGCGGCGCGCATGCACGCGCTCGTGCAGCACATGCGTCCACACCCGAATGCGGTGCCGGGAAACAGCCGCCGCCTCGCTCGGTGAACCGGGGCAGTCACAGCCCCGGCGGACAATCCGCCGCTTTTGATCACGATGATCCTGGTGCGAACCGTTGGCAACGCAGCACGAGCAGGCGTCCTCTGCCACCTCCAGCCGCTCCTCCACCTCCTCGAGCGCCGGCCAGGAGTGCCGCACTGCTGGCCGCGCTTCGATGACGCCCGCTGCCTCTTCTCGCTCTTGCGCCCGTACGACCTGTTCGAACGAAGCTTGTCGTTCTCCGCCCCGACCCTTCAGAACCTTCATCGCGGTCTTCAGGCCGGCATTCTCCATGCGCAACGACACCACCGTCGACCGCTTCCGCGCGCCAGCCTCGGCAAGAAGTTGGCCCAGACGCGCAACCTCCTGCTCCAGCGCCAGAGACTTCTTCGCCATCCGCCGAACTTCCCTGATCTCCGCACGGGCAGCTGCCAGCTTCTCACGATTGCTCTCGAAAATCGCCTTCAGGGAATTCGTGCGGCAGCGCTCCTCTACCTCCTGCAAGCGCAACTCCTCACAGCGACCCTCCGCAGCCGCCGTGCGGGCTTCCGCCGCCTCGGCTCGAATACGCTCGCGATCGTACCGGGACTTCCAGGTGGCCGAATCACGACACGACGACTGCGGCACGTCGCCAGCGGCGTCCGCACCCGATGATGACACGAAATCCTCGATGCACATGACCATGCACGACCTGATAGCACCGCCGAATTCCGATTACCAGCACCCTTCTTGCAACCGCCCAAATAAACCTCAGCGCAGATCGTCATCACCGCATGAACGAACGCTTACCTTCGGGTTAGCGTGAAATTGCCCTGATGCAGGACCCCGATCCGCCGCCGGCCGGGGACGGCAGCGCGACGCTGCTTACGGCGCCGGCCGGCGGCAGGTCCTCGTGGACAGGACCTGCCAGAGGCCGCGCGCGAAACAGGCCGCATACCGAGTCTTCGTCAGAACGACGCGTTCTGCCAATGGATCCCGGCGACGCAGCTCCACGCCAAGCTTCCTCGCGATCGCAACAATCGTCGCGGCTTCGACCGCAAAGCGGATGTTCCTGAGCCGGCCCGGCAACCCGTCTGCCGCGTCCAGCAGGCGATCGGTCGCGTCAAGACAGCGATCAAGGACCCGCCGCAGGGCAGCCGTGGAACAGTTCCCGCCAAGCGCGTCGATATCGGCGCCGGCTTCGGATATCCAGTCCCCGGGCAGGTAGACCCTGTCCAGGCTCCGATAGTCGTCCCCGCAGTCCTGCAGGTGGTTGATCACCTGAAGAGCATTGCAGAGCGCGTCGGAGGCCGAATATGCCGACCTGCACTCGCCATGCAGATCAATCAGATAGCGGCCAACCGGCGCCGCCGAAAGGTTGCAGTAGCCCATTAGGTCGGTCCAGTCGTCGTAGCGCAGCTTGATCGCGTCCTGCCTGAACGCGTGCGTCAGATCGACGCAGTGCTGGTGCGTTACCTGCGTCGCGGACAGGCTGCGGCGGATGTCATGCGCCTTCCGAAAAGCCGGATCGTCGGTCAGACAGCCGCTGACGGCCGCGGCGAAACCCTCGAGCCTTTCGACCTTGTCGCCCGGCTCGAGGTCCGGATTGTCCGCGATGTCGTCGATTGCCCGCGCATAGGCATAGAACGCCTTGATGTGCGGCCGCAGACGGCCGGGAAGCAGCCACGATCCGACGGGAAAGTTCTCGTCCTTCGCGCCCTTGCCGGACGGCGTCCCGATTGCAACGGTGCCGTTCATCGCCAACTGCCGAAACTCCACCGAGCGGTGCGACCCACCGCCCGCAGTCTAGCGTGGCATCGGCGCCGATGACAGTCTCCGACGCCGCACGGATGATGGGCGCTGCTGGCAAAGCAGGAGAGTCTCACGCTAAATTCTGTGTATCTACTCACCCCTTGTTGGGTTCTGATTGGTCGTAGTTCTCGTTGATGATGTCTGCGGCTTTTCCGTCGAGGGCGATCTGGGTGGCGACGTGATGATTGTAGCCGAGTGCGGCCATAGAGGTGAGGTAGCTTGAGCCCCGGCACCATGCTTTTGCGTGGAGCGGAAGCATCCGGACACCTTGACCTTTGCCATCCTGATCTTCTGTTCTCCGGCATTGTTGGTGAAGCTGACGTCAGGGTCGTCTGTGAAGCGCAGGTTTTCGTGTTTCACGAGACGTTCGTGCAGGTTGTGCGCGTTTGCGATGCGTTTTCCTTTCGTCGGGATGTCGGGCAGTTCCTTGGCGCCCTGATGGTGCGGTAGCGCCCGGCTTCGTTCAGGGTCCTGGATGCGCTCTTGTTGATCTTGTGGCAAACCTCGCGGAGCAGGCTCTTCATCAGTCGCGCAGCAGCCTCGACGACGAAGGTCAGTTCGCGCAGCAGGTGGCTGCCGCTGGTGGCTACACTGCCATGTACGAGGCCCAGGACGCCCTTTTAGCACGGGCCGATCTCTTGCCCGCGCTTGCGGTGCGAAAACTTGCACGTCAGGGTCCCACGACATGGAGCAACTTGCTGTTGATCCGAAATCATCGACATCGGGCGTTGCAGGAGGTGCGCCACGGCGGCCTCCTCCCATGACGCATCGTGAAAGCATGGCCGAGGCCTCGGAGAGCTTGATGCCGGAGATCGCCTGCACGAGCGCGACGGCGCAAGGACAGCATTTGGGCGACCAGCAGGTTGATGACGAGGTCCTGAATGCCGTACTGCACGGGATGTTGTCGGGGAACCGGCCCTTGCACTTCGGGCATTCCTCGGCGTCGACGCGGCGCGACCTCGAACACGATGTCGTGCGGCGCTCGACGGGGCCGTCGGCGCCGCAGGCCGCGACCGTCTCCTCGACGATGGTCTTGCGCAGGTTGTCGCCCATCTGCCGGTTCGGCTTCGGGCCGTTGCTCCCGGCACGCTCTTGTCCGTCTGTGACGGCGGCAGACCGGAGTTTCGGCTCGGGCGTGGTCTTCTCCAGAAGGACGACGATGAGGATGTCGAGCAGGATGCGAAGACGCGGATCGCGGCCTCTTCCGCCACCTTGCCGGCAGCGCCGCGATCCGGGTCTTGGCCGCTTCGGACTCCTCGCGCGCCGCCCGTCGCCATCACCCGGCCTCGACGGTCATGATCGTTGCGAGCATCGCCTGGCGCTCACCCGGCGACATCTTCCGGTACTCCGCCGCCCGGCCTTGCGCTTCATCAGCGCGCCGCCTCCCGGATGCGTTTCCACATACAGATCATGCGGAGGCTGGAGCCCAGGAAGCAGCTGGCACAGCCCGCTCGTCGCCTTCGATCCAAAGTAGCCCACTGGCGGTCCCCGTCGTTCTCGATGACCACCACTAAACGAATCGGCCTGCAGTGTCAAATCTCCACGAAAACCCGTTCGTTGCTCTACCCCGACATCAAGCCGGAACCAGGGGGTGAGCAGTTACAATTCTGTTTGATTTTTCGTAACTAGTAGTCTGGCATTATTGGATTGATAGATATAGTGATTTCAGTTTCGTCCGGGCATCCTTCGTCGTGAAACGCCAGTCGACAGTGACATCGGCCGCATTGCGCCGTTCCACCCATGCTGCCGTCTCCCGCAGCATGGTGTCGCGGTCGGGAATGCGTCGCCGAAGGCACTGCCGCGACAGTGCACCGATCTCGGCCATGTTGAGCCAGCTCCCGTGCTTCGGCGTGTAGCGAAACTCGAACCGCTTTCGCACCCGCCTCCTCGGGCTCGAAGGCTTCATACAGCGACTGTGCGTGTTCAGGTTGTCCAGCACGATCTTCCTGTCGGGGGAATGGTCGTCGGCAAGCTCCCGGATGAAGTGCGCCCGGTCCCGCGGCGGTCGGTGACTTTCACCGTGCGCCAGTTCTCGTTGGGCGCAAAGGCCATGAAGAGGTTGGCCGTACCGTTGCGCTCATATTCATAGTCGACCACCTCCGGCTGACCGGGGGACGGGGGGGGGGGGGCCTTCGTCCGCTGCCGGCTGGTCTCCAGCACCTCGTCCCCGGCAAAGTCCCGCTGACAAATGTCAAGCACGTCCGTCGCCACGAACTGTGCGCTCCGGTGCGGTGGAATGCAACAGTACTGCTTCAGCCACCGCTTGATCTCTTTTTTTAGCGTCTACTTGACCGTCTCTTCCGAAATGCGCTCGACGATCTCCACCAGACGGCCGGCGAGCAGCGTCCACAGCCCTCGGGCGTGGACGAGCAGGGCGACCAGTTTCGCCTCCATCGCCCCGTCCAGCCGTTTCGGCCGACGGTTCACCTGCTCCTTGCGGCTGAGGGCGGCGTCCCTCCAGAACGCAGCGCTTGCGCAAGCGCTCGACCGTCGCCGTGCCCAGCGCAATGTCGGCATCGACAAGCGCCCCTCAGCATCAGGACCTGTGCCAGGTGGCCCCGGTGCCCGATCGCCTTCAGATCCCGGCGCTCCTGCGCCGAAAGGATCACCCGGTAGAGCTTCCTGCCCTGAGAGTTGGCCATATGCGCTGCTCCTGTCATTGCGCCGAAGACCTGCGGGTATGCCCGTTGTCCGGACCTGCGCATGGGGCCGCTGCTGCCTGCCTGTTCGGCATCTTGCCCATGTGGATATCGGCACTGTCCGGATTCCAACGAACGCCGACACGGAAATACTACTCACCGAAAACCATCAATACAATGTCGGTGGACTACTAGGCTCTCGCCAGCCTCTCGGCGATCAGGATGTCACCGATGTCCCGGCCGGCGATCCTGATCGTCACCAAGGTCCGCGTCCCGGTGTTGTCCGGCTTGCCATACTCGACGGTCCAGTCGTTCGAGTTCAGTAACTCGATCACCCGGTCGCTGGCTCGCTGCGCCAGCGGGATTTCGGCGTCACCTCCACAGATGTGAGTTTGCGGTTCCGGTATGTTATAGTACTCCATCCGAAACCTCTCCCCGTCGATCCAGATCGTGTCGCCATCGACAAGGCAATATTCGTCAGCGGCACGCGTCTGTCCCGGAATACACTTGGCAATCTGCGGGCGAGGTTGAGCTGCGGCGGGTTCGAGCGGAGCGCCAGCGGCGGCACAAAGCGTCAGGGGGAGGACAGCCATCTGTTGGCGAAGGTTGGAGAATAGAGAAACACGAATTTGCATGGTCAGATCTAATCTGCTGCAATCTGGGTGGTTGGGCGGAATACTACGTTTGCAAGCCGTTTCGGCTTTCATCCGCCACCCTCGCCGAGCGAAGCTGCGATGTCGCTGATCGATCGGAGCAGGACCAGGGGCTCATCCCTGGACGGCTCGAAGCCACGCCGCTTCCAGAATTCGGCGGCCTCGCCGTCGACGGCGTTGACCATCAAAGCCCGCCCACCGATCAGCGAGGCAGCCTGCACACAGCGCTGGAGAGCATGCTTCACAAGGCCGGTGCCGATGCCCAACCCTGCCCATCCAGTGTCAGTCGCGAGTTGGCCGAGCAGCATGCAGGGGACCGGGTTGGGCGGCTGGCCTGTCCGAATCGCCCGCGGCAGGACCGATGGCACAACGGCCGTAGGCGCGAGGCCATAGTATCCGACTACGCGCCCGGCCTCATGCACCACGAGAACAGCGGTGAACCCCTTCTGCTGATTGGAGAGGGCGCGGGTTTTAAGCCAGTGGTCAAGCGTGGGTTTGCCACAGGTGAACTCGGATACATCGTGAGCGGCGGTAAGCGGTTCGGGGCCGGTCAGTTGCAATGGCTCACCGCTTCGCCACGTAGCCGGGCTCCCATGGCGCGGGCCGCTTCAACACTTCCACCATCTCCGGAACCGGGGCGGCAGGGCGCGCCAGCACGTCCATGAACTGGGCGAAGCCTTCCGGGCTCATCCGGATCAGCCCCTGTTCCATCACGACCTCCTCGGCCGCGCGCACGGCAGCGTCGCGCACGAAGTCGGTTCGCGAGCGGCCGCGCAGGCTCGATGCGCGATCGATCATTGCGACGTCCGCCTCGGGCAGGCGCATCGAGATCGGGTATTCCTTGCGTTCGACGGTCGTGGCCATAGCGAGTCTCCTTGGTCGGCATATAGCGCCTTGTATCGCTAATTACAATACACCAAGGTTATCTCAACAGTCAACGACCTTGTATGACTAGGTTTTGTCCCCGTGATGATGCAATCATCCACAGCGGCCGGGGACGGGAAAATGTGGATAACCTCGACTGTGGGAGAGCGCCCGGTCCATAGTTGCAGAGAGATTCCGCTCCCCTGTGCGAGCACGCATAGGGGAGCGGGGGTGCGGGGATCAAACGATCTCCGCGGAGGTTGCCGTTTCGGCCTTGGCCTTGCAGAGCCGCGAACGAGCTTGGTCGGCCAACCTCCCTTGGCGTCCCTTGCGTCCTGAATGGATGCCCGAGTTTGAACCGTATCATCACAAGGCGAGGAGCAAGGGACGATGGTCAAGGTAGTAGCAGGGGTCAGCAAGGCCAGTCTAGACATCCGTGCGGCGGCGCGTCGTTTTGCGAACGACGCCACGAGCTGGCGGGCACGTGGCTTCGCAGCCTCGAGGTGACCCGTGTGGTGGGCGACAGGCCGCTATCACCGCAGGGTTTACCAGTGTCTTCATGACCGGGGCTTCGAGGTTGTCCTGCCCGCTGCGGGCTTCGCCGAAGCGTTGGGCCATCTGGCCAACCGCGTCGACGCTGGCCAAGATCGGCACGGTGCGATCTCGAGCCTGTAGCTCCTCAGGGTGCCTTCCTCAAGAGCCTGGAGGATCTCCTGGTGCCGCGCTTGTCGACGCCAGGCAGGTGGCAGATGAGGTGGATGGCGAGACCGTCACAAGGGCCTCGGCGGCCGATCTCGATGATTGACGGGCTGGATGCGGCGATCAAAGCGGTGATCGTCCGTGATCCCGAGCAGAGGTACGGCATCCTGACCTCGATCCCCGGTCCGGTGACCGCCGCCGCCCTTCTGGATGCCCGAACTCGGCAGCGTCGGCAGCCTTGATCGGGGTGGCGCCGATGGCCAACGACCACGGTGCCCGGCACATCCGAGGCGGGCGCAAAAGGCCACGCGATCTCCTGTTCATGGCCGCAACCTCGGCGGCACGCTTCAACGCGGACCTGGTGTTCGAACGCCTCAAGACCGCCAGCAAGGCCCACAAGGTCGCCATTGTCGCCGTGATGCGCAACGTGCTGGCAAACACCTTGCTGCAACAGCAGCGTTGCTGGTCGCCCGAAGCACCGGTGAGTGAGCGAAGGAGACCCCCTCATGGCCCTCACCCCTGCCTAGAAACAGCGCCGTTATCGGGAACGCCGCAAATCTCCGCCGTCCACCACGGAAAGCCCCGTCGTTCCCGTGCGCAACGCTGGCGCGATGCGGTCGCCGAGCTCGGTGCATTGCAGGAGCACTATCGGGATTGTCTCGACAGCCTCCCCGACTCCCTGCGCGACACGGCTTACGGAGAACGTCTGCAGATCATCGTCGAGGCAGACATCGAGATCCTCGAGGAGATCGAACCGCCACGCGGCTACGGACGGGACACATGACACTCGGGGCCGCATTGACAACGGTAACGTTATCATGCCCGGGGACGCTGGGCGGCAAGGTGGCCGCGCTCACGTGACCAATGGACGGCAACCCGCCGCCGGAACCACAAGCTGCATGTCGTCTCGCTCGCAGGACATCGACAAGGCGGAACCCCAGACCGCCTGTGGACAACCACGGAAAACATCACCGCGGACACCCGCAAAAACCTTGCCAGAAACCATGGATGCTCATAAGGAGAGGCGCCGAGGCGGATGATGATCGGGCCAGCGAGAGTTTCCGATAGGTTATTTCACTATGCCAAGGCACGCCAGACTACGCCGGGCCACGCTATGACACGATTTTCCGCGCCAATCGCCGCCGAATCTTCGCCTTAAAATTCCGTTGCTTATGCTTTTCTCAGGGCGAATTCTGCAAGTTATGACCTTGCGAGCCCCAGAAAACCCAGCAAAGATGACAAGAGGAGAGCACGAAGCGCTGCTCGAATTCTTGCTGCTGGACGAGCCGGAGCTGACGTTTACGCCGCACGGCAATCCCGACCCTCGCCTTCTGCGTCTGGTCGGCATTCTGGCGAGGCAGACGGCGCAGGACCGACTGGCCGGCGTCGGCCAGCTCCTTGAACGCGACCACCTGGTCGGCGGGGTGCATCGGCACGCGGATGACGTTCTCGGCGAGCGAGAGTTCGGAGGGATCGGCGTCGCCAGACCTGACCTGGCAGGGAACCGGATGGTCGGCATCGATCACCTTGTCCTCGACCAGCTCCTGCATGGCCTTCAGGCGGCGGCCGCCGGCGACCACGGCATAGCGCTCGATGCAGTCCTCGGCCGGGTCATCGGCGCGGACGACGAGGTTCTCCAGCAGGCCGAGGGCGGCGATGGAGGCCTTGAGCGAAGCGTCGGCCTGCGCATCGGGCGGGGTCTTTCGGACGTTCTCGGGGGCGAGCGCGAGCCGGGCGAGCGGGATGTCCCGGATGAGCGGTTCGGCCCTGGGGGCGATGTAGTTCATTCCAGTCTCCATGGAGGGTTGCACCGGCGCGGCGCAGCCGGCTCTCGCCGCCTGCCGCCACGCCCGCCCCCGACCGGCTGCTCTCCGGCTCCGGGAGGCGCAGCCCGACCGTCACCGCCGCCGGAAACGGCGGACGGTGCGGTACGGCGGTATCGGAAACGGTGGAAGAAGGCGCGCGGGCGGCGGCGGATGAGCGGTGGCCGGCGCTGGGGAAAGTGTCCCGGGTCGTGGACCGGAGAGTCGGCCGGCTATTGGACGGCCGTGATCGCGAGGGTCCGGAGTGCGCGGCCGTTCAGAGGCCGAGTTCGCTGTGCGAGCCGAGACGCACGAGTTCGAGATGTTCGGCGTCGGGCTTGCGGTAGATGAGGACCAAGTCGGGCCGGACGTGACAGTCGCGGTGGTCCTTCCATTGCCCGCCCAGCGCGTGGTCGCGATGGCGCGGCGGGAGCGGCCGGTCCTCCGCCAGTTCGGCCACCACATGGGCAAGTTCGGAATCGACGGTGCTGGCGAAGCGGCCCTTCTTCTCGCGCTTGTAATCCCGCTTGAAGGCCGTGGTCCGTCTAATCGTCCGCATGGAGGTCGGCCATCAGGCCGTCGACATCGCCGACCGTGACCAGGTCGCCCCGCCGCGCGGCCTCCATGGCCGCGACGGTCTCCGCATTCGGCACCAGGGGCTCGAACGGCAGGCGTTTCTCGGTCGCGATCCGCACCATCATCAGGCGGAAGGCGTCCGACACGGTGAGGCCGATCGCGTCGAGCACGGCGGCGGCTTCCTGCTTGGTCTTTTCGTCGATGCGAGCCCGAACGACGGTGCGCATTTGTCGATCCTCCTGATTGGGCCACAATGTAGCCTGTGGTTGGCGGGATGTCCACGTCGCGACATGCTCTGGATGGATGTGGCATTGGTCGCCGCGTACCAGGAACCGCCCGGGCGCCCGGCTCCGGAAGCGCCGTATCATGGCCGACCGTCTTGCGCACGATGGCGGATGTCGAAGCCGGTTTCGTGCTGGGCCTCGACCTGTTTCGCGGCGGCGTCGAGGAGATCGGCGGCCTTGCGAAGACCGCCCGCCGCATCGCGCAGGCAACGGGCGCTGACCGGGGCGTCGGGGTAGAGGTCGGCGTCGGCGGTCCATGCGATCCAGAAGGCGAGCTTCGCCAAGGTTTCGAGCGCCCGCCTGAGCGCCTCGGCCGGGGCGCCGTGGACGGCCCGGGTCACGGCGCCGCGCTCCCGGAAAGGGCCATGTCGATGCGCTCGCCCCAGGGCTCGCGGTTCCACTCCTCCGGCGGCTCCGACCAATTGCACCAAACTGTCGGGAAACCAGGTTCGGTTTCGGGGTAGTCCGAGCACTCCATGTCGGTGAAATAGAGGCAGACCGCGGGCCGGATTCCCTGCTCGTCGAGCCACTCGAAGCCCGGCCGGAAGTCCGTGCCGCCGCGCCCCTTCACGACGATTTCGTCGGGGAGGTCGTCGGGCGGGTACTGTAACTTGATGTCTGGAAATTTGTCTGAGGTTTGCGCTTTGAGGCGTTTCACTGGGGGGCTAGCCCTGCCGTGTCATGACAAATCTGGTTGACAATGGTTTACGTGTT
Source organism: Alphaproteobacteria bacterium (assembly GCA_964291215.2). Taxonomy (GTDB): domain Bacteria; phylum Pseudomonadota; class Alphaproteobacteria; order MPNO01; family UBA830; genus JAJEBT01. The sequence goes on from OZ219790.1 coordinate 1,775,136, forward strand.
CACGCGTGTCTTTGTCCATCCCGGAACCCGATTTCCCGGCCGATTTGGTGACCCAGTGCGGCGCTGGTGTGTCTGGCCACATGATCTGGTGACCCGGGCGTGCTGCGGTAGCCGCCGAGATGGGCGACCAGGTGCACCGCATCGGCGAGACGCTCCGGTTCCTTCAGGGCGTACTTGTGTGCGTAGTCGCGCGAGTTCGCTGTCGGTGAACATCAGCTGCGGCTCGCACCTGGCGGCCGAGCAGGGTCATGACCATGATGCGCCATGCGATGACGGCGTTGATCGCCCGCTGCAGGCGGTGCGGAACAGCAGGTGTTCCACCCTGCATCCGGATTTGAGCACGTAATCCTCGATTCGCCAGCGCTGAAGGTAGAAGCCGACGATGTCGGCCGCCTCCTTCGCCAACCCGCACGGTGGTCAGCAGGCACCACGGGATCCTCACCCTCGGGCGCTCCCTGACCCCGTGCAGGGACACCGGCTTCGCGCTGGGGGCGGTGCCCGTCACGGGTGACGGACCGTAACTCGCCAGGCGCTTCTGTCGCGCGGGCCTTCTTCCGGCTGGCTTGCTCCGTCAGTCCCTCGATCTCAATCAGGCCGCCGGCCATGACGGCGAACAGCCTTCCCTCCTTCAGCACCCTGTCATGCTTGGCGCGCAGATCGACGCGGGGCAAGCGCGTGTCGAACAGCTCGAAGATGTCGGCTTCCCGACGGAGATGACGCGCGTCTTGCCGCCGGGGTGGCAGCGCCTTGAACCCCTCGAGCTGCGGCGTGTCTCCTGCGACCGGGGCTTCACCGGACCCAGCACCCCGAGTGGCAGGTCAGTCACCGCCAGGGTCGCGTGCAGGCTTGAGGCCCCGGTCTGGTTCTCACCTGCAGGCCGGGAGAAGTTCAGGTCCGTGCCGCAAGAACCGTCTTCTGGCCACGGATGCTGCCGGTGCGGCGCAAGAATGTTCGCCGGCGTGATCTCCGAGGGCGACCATCCGGTAAAACGCATTGATCGCGGTGTTGTCGGCGCTGGGAGACGCATTGATCTTCTGACCGGCCGCCAGAAGGCCGGCGCTCCAGGCGCGCAGAAAGTCGCTTGTCACCCCCCTCCAAACTCGTTCTGCGCCCAGTCGTTCAGACCTTCGCCCGGCGAGGGCGCATGATCGACCTCCCCAGCTTCCTGCGCGCTCCAGTTCGGCCACGAAGACCGTCTTCACCGTCTCCCAGTCCTGCCGGCCTTCGGTCCTGCACAGGAAGTTGGCCGCGCGCAAGCAGGGTAACCTTCATCGGCAAAACTGAGCCATGGTCGAAACGGTCCTCGAAGTCACGCGGCGCAGGATGCGCACATGGCTGGGCGGGCAGAGCACCTGATCAAGAAACGGCTCAGACAGACGATCCGCTGCAGGTGGTTCCGGCGCTGCCCGTCGTTCCATCCAGCGGTCCCGCGCCGCGCGGCGGCGGCAAACCCCGCCACCCGTGCGCCGAGCCCACGAGATATTGGCAGCCGGCGAAGGTCGTCGCGGGTGTTCACGCGCAATCAGCGTGACCGCCCGGTCAATACGATCCCCGACCACGATGATCCCGAATGCGCGCGCCGGAACCTCTGCAGCGATACCAACAGGCGAGGCCGGCGGTCGATTGTCGGTGACTTCGGCGCCGGCAGGACGATCTCCGGGCGCCCTCAGCGCCTTCATGCAGCCGGCAAGCTGCAGACGGCCGCGCGCGTCGACAAAGGCAAACTCCTCGCAGACGACCCAGAGCCGACCGGCTGTCGAACTGCTCACAGGACAGCAGCGACGCGATCCGCGCAACTGCTGCCTCGTCCCGCAATGTGCGGCTGATCTGTGACATGGGACACTTATGCCACGCCGAAACACCGTTGTCAGCTAAAATTTCCGTGACATGCGAGGGCTAGCCCCCCCCCCCAGTGAAACGCCTCAAAGCGCAAACCTCAGACAAATTTCCAGACATCAAGTTACAGTACCAAAGCGGGGGGCGGGGGTATGCCGGGGAGACCAACCGGCTCAACCGCGAGCGTCGGGCGCGAGCGACCGCGCGGAGCTGGCCGGGATCGAGAAGAAAATCGCGTCGATGCTCGACGCCATTGAGGAGGGTGGCTACGTGCGGGGTATGTCCGACCGGCTCCGCGAGCTGGAGGCCCGCCAGGACGAGATCAACGAACGGCTGTCAGCCGCTCCGGTCGACATCCCGGACGTTCACCCCAACATTGCCGGCGTCTACCGCCGCAAGGTGGAGCGACTCGCGGAGGCGCTGGCCGATCCCCGCGACCAGGCGGCGGAAGCCATAAGGGGGCTGATCGAGCGGATCGTGCTGACCCCCGGCGCGAAGCATGGCGAGTTGCACGCCGCGCTCCATGGCGACCTCGGCACCATCCTCGAATGGGCCGGGAGCGGCAGGGCGAAGGGAACGACCGACATCCTGCGAGGCAGAATGTCGGTCTCGGTGGTAGCGGGGGCTCGCAACGTCTTTTGTTATAACTTGGAATCGGCTTCGGGTTTTGCGCCCGGAAACGATGTCGAGGATGTTCATTACCTCGCCGCGTAAGGTGGCGTTGACCTCGCCGCGCTTGTCGCCGGGCTCAAGCACCACTTCGTCGACCAGCGCGCGGAACGCCTCGGCGGCCTGATCGCGCAGTTCGGGATCGGCCAGAGCCTCGCTCAACAGCGTCACCTTGGCCTTGTAGATTTCGGCGATGTTGGGGTGGATGTCCGGAACATCCTCAGGCGCCTGTTCCATGCGCGCCAGAAGTTCGGCCTTCTGGCGTTCCAGTTCCTCCATCCGATCCTTCATGGCCGGCTGATACATGCCGTCATCGATCGCTGCCATGATGCCGGCGATGCCGCGTTCGACCTTCTCCAGCGCCTTGCGGTCAAATTCCGCCTGCGCCCGGCGTTCACGGTTCTGCTGATTGAGCGCTTCTGCGTAGGCCCGGACGGCCTCCGCCACCGCATCGGCAGAAACGAGCTTCTCGGTGAGGCCCGTCAGAATGCGGGCCTCGATCTTCTCACGATGGATCGTGTGACCATTGTCGCAGGTCCCGCGGCGATAGCGGTTGAGGCAGCCATAGCGGTCGCGGGTGATGATGCCGTAATTGCCGCAGCAGCAGCCACATTTGAGTAGGCCCGAGAACAGAAAGGCCGGACGGCGCAGCTCGTTGACGTGCTTGGCACGATAGGCGCGCACGCCTTTGGTGACATTCTCGAACTGCCTGGCGATTTCCTCCTGCCTCTGCCGCGCCGCCTGCCATAGGTCTTCGTCCACGATGCGCAGGTCCGGCACCTCGGTCCTGATCCATTCGGACTCCGGATTGACCCGCGAGACGCGCTTTCCCGTCGCCGGGTTCTTGATGTAGCGCAGCCGGTTCCAGACCAGCACACCGGCATAGAGCTCGTTGTTGACGATGCCGGTGCCCCGGCAGACATGGCCGCGAATGGTGGTGTCGCCCCAAGCCTTGCCATTGGGACCGGGAATACCGTCGCGGTTGAGATCGGCGGCGATAGCCTTGGGGCTCTTGCCGGCGGCGAATTCGCGAAAGATGCGGCGGACGATCTCGGCCTCGGCCTCGTTGATCTTCCGCTCGCCGCGCACCTGCTCGCCATCGCCGTTGAGACGTTTCACGACGTCATAGCCATAGCAGAGCCCGCCGCCCGCCTTTCCCTTCTCGACGCGGCCGCGCAGGCCACGGTGGGTCTTGGCGGCGAGGTCTTTCAGGAACAGGGCGTTCATCGTGCCCTTGAGACCGACATGCAGCTCGGAGATTTCGCCCTCAGCAAGCGTCATGAGCGTCACGCCGGCAAACTTGAAATGCTTGTAGAGAATGGCGACATCGGCTTGGTCGCGGCTGATGCGGTCCAACGCCTCCGCCAGCACGACCTCGAACTTGCCCGCCTGCGCGTCCTGCAGGAGCGCCTGGATGCCCGGCCGCAGAGTGACGCTGGCGCCCGAAATAGCGGCGTCCTTGAAAGCGCCCACGACCTTCCACTTCTCCCGCGCCGCCTGGTCCCGGCAGATGCGGAACTGGTCCTCGATGGAGGAGACGCTCTGGTTGTCCGAGGAGTAGCGGGCGTATAACGCAACGCGGGTCATGAGATTTTCCTTCCTTTCAAAGCCGGAAGGTCACCCCTCCGGCTTCCGCCCCTCTTCCTCTCGCTCCAGATTGTCGTTGGCCGCCTGCCTCCGCCGCTTCCTCTCCCAGGCCGCGTAGTGCTCCCGCGCGATCTGGCGCCCGATGGCCCGCGCGATGGTGTCCAAGTGCCGCTCCGCTTCTTGCACCGCCCGTTGCTCGGGGCCGTTATCGTTCGCCGGAGGCGGGATGACCGCGGCCGGCTAGTCCTCCGTTTCCTTCATGAGCCGAACCTTTACAGTATTAGTACACACTGGAAAAGGATCACCCAAGGCGCGGATTACTCTTATGACCCCTATGTACGCTCATCATGCGTTCATGCCGACTTGCATGTCGCTCAAAGGATGCCTACCGACATCTGGGAGTCCGCAGCATCGACTCTCGATCCCGCGGGGATCGGAAACTGGTCCCAGGTTCTTCCGTCAAGCGTCCGGCCAGTCTTCTTCTTGTTCACGCCGCCCCATTGCTTGAAGTGGAAGGCAACACCGGCTTGGATGCACTGGTCACGAATCGACCGCACCCAGTCCGGGTTTATTGGGCGTGCGCCCGGCCCGCTCTCACCGCCAGCAATCACCCAGTCGACGCGCTCTAGATCAAGATCATCCATTGATCCAAGTAGGGGCTCGAGACTCAGAAATCTAACGGCCGCGCCTGTCCTGCGCAGGTGATCAATGCGAAACTGATAGTCGGCATTCTCGACGCTGACGCCCATCCAAACGTTTTGCGGCCAGGTAAGAGCATTGGATAACTTCTCCAGCCTCTCAGCTCGCTTCGTCAGAATCTGGTAAGTGTGTTGAGGAGTCTCCTGCATTGTTGCGAACACTCGTTGGATGAACTCCAGCGGCACATCTTCATGAAACAAATCCGACATCGAATTGACGAAGATCATTCTCCCCGTTTTCCAAGTGGCCGGGAGATTCAGGCTGTCCTCATCGACACGAACCACACCGTTCCACTTGGGCTTACCGCCGGACATGCGGGTCGTACCCGCGTACTTCGGCTGCCCCATTGCCTCCAAACGCCGCGCCAGCCTCATGGCGTAGCAGTTGGTGCATCCCGGTGAGATGACCGTACAGCCGACAACCGGATTCCAGGTCGACTCCGTCCATTCGATTGACGAGTTAGTGGCCAATATGTCCTCCCCCGGGGAATTTGATCAGCACATGATCGGCGAAGGTTCCGGCGCGGCGCTTAGCCTTTGTCGAGCGCACGTTGATAACCCCTTCACTTTCAAGCTGATTCAGTATTTCGCGATAGTTCTTGTCAATATAAGGCGTATCAACGCTGTGTGTTTCATAGATCTGAGTGAAATTCACCTCCCGCCCTGCAAAGGTAGCGAGGAGACTATCCTTGAGTTTACTGAGGGGCTGGGCCAACGAGAACAGCAACGGCATCGACGCATCTGCTGGCGAATATGTGAGAGACGGAACACCTTCATCATGGGTGGAGCTTTCTCCAGCCATGATACTTTTCATTATGGAATATCCACGGAAGTGCTTCGAAACGAAAATCAGCTTATGCGATGTCCGAGTTCCTGCTGCATTCTTGAAAGTGAACGGAAGGACGTACGTACCGCCAAGCCGCTTTATTTCGTTCGCTAGCTCCTCAAGGATCGCCGCCTCGCGCAGCTCAGGACTCAGCCTTGGCAGCCGCTCGCGTAGCGCTTCGGCCCGCTCCTTGCCGAAGAGGTCGTCCATATGCTGGGCGACGAACTGATTGCCGATACCCGCATTGATGCGATTGTAGTTGAAAAAGAAAACACAGTCACAGCCCCAGTCCTTGATCACCCCCTTGATGATGTTCAAAGAAAGCCCCTTGTACCCGAAGGGATCGATGAACGAGAAAGAGGGGATGAGTTTCGTCTCGTTGAAATATCGTGCGGCTTCATCGTCAACCTCGCCGCAGGTGACGATCGGCTTGTATTTCCGTCTATCGATACCCGACAGCTTGTTTATCTCTTCTTGGAGGGTCGCGGTATTCTCGTTCCTTGCATCGTTAAAGTAGGAGACAAGCATCTGCGCCATGCGAGAGTCGTCGAGCGCAGTCTGAAGGACGAGAAGAGGTGTAGAAGCGGCGCCATCCTTGTAACGACCCGGCCCCGCATAAAGGTTGATATAGGCGATTTTGCCGCCATGCTTGGCGGCGGTCGGCATTATCACTCGCGCCCAAGCGAAGAAATATTTCGTGACAATTCGCGCCTTTACCTCGGACTGGTCCGAGCGTTCCTCAAAGAACTTCTTTGCCTTCATCTGCGACCAACCTCCCTCTGCTGTCCTGTATGCGGTCAAGATAGAATGGAACAAAAAGCGAACAATCTCAACATCTGAACGCGGAGAACGCGCAGGAGTGCAGAATCACAGGCCGCGTGAGGCATCCTCCATGTGATCTTGCGAACCAGTATGACGCCTCACCTCCACGGACCGCCCGCGTTCCATGTCCCATCGAAGGGCTTACCAGCCACAAGAGCATGGACGGGCGGTAGAACGAACGCGGCCACCGTGGCCTGCAACTCGGCAAAGGGACCAGGGGCCATGGCGATCGCGGTCCGGCGCAGGAACCCCTGCCACTGCGCCTGTTTCGCGGCGTCATCGGCAAAGGCCGGCGTCAGGGCGATAGGCGTATCCGTGGGGATGTCCGTGCGGCGGCGATCGAAGGTCACGGCGATAGCTTGCGCGAGGATCGGTCCGCTGAAGGAAAGCGTCTCCGAGATCGCCCAGAGGTCGAAGAAATCCTTCATACGGCTGTTGAGCATGCCGAGTGCGACCAGCGCCTGGAACTTCTCGGCCACGACCGTCTCGGGCGGATAGGCACGTAGCCGGGGCGCGGGCATGTCGAGCAGCGAGGGATAGTCGATTTCCTGCACGGCCGGAGTCACAGCATCGCCAAATCCGATGTCGATCTGAATGGGCAGGCGCGCGCCGGCGATCTCGGCGGTCATGGTGATCCGGACGCCGCTATATTCGTCTTCAGCCCGAGCCGGCTCGGCCCGCAGGGTATCCGGCTTGAAGACCACGCCATCGTCCTCGACGTCGATCCCGCAAATTTCGCGGAAGACCGCAGCGATCCGCTCCGGCGCCGCGTCGCCGTACCCTAGAAGATCGAGATCGCCGGTGGCCCGATAAGGCGTGGGCGTCCAGAGGCTGAACAGCATGGCGCCCTTCAGCACGAATTGATCTTTGTGGGGCGACAGACTCAGCCGGTAGAGAAGCCGCTCGATGGCGAAGCGGGTAAGCGCAAGCTGGACGTTCTCCTTGCGCTCGCTTGCGCGCCGGGTGAGTCGAGCCCGGACCGAGGCGCCGACATTCTTCAGGGGCGGTTTCGGGGTCATACCGTGGCCTCGATATAGGGCCGCATGACGTTCTGCACGCGGTCGATGGCGGCGAACCGCCAGAGGTCGTCGACCGTGGCGCGGCGGCTTCGGAGACAGTCTCTCAGCGCCTCGATGGCGACATCGAGACCGACTTGGCTGCGGTATTTGAAACAATCAGCGACCGTCTTGGCCGGATTGGTGATAGGCACTTCCACCTGCTCGATTGTGTGCCGCTCCACCCCGGCGGTCAGGGCGTCGCCGGTGGCGCGGATGATGCGCAGGGACACTGGAGGATTCTTGGGCGCCCACTTTTTGTGACCGATCAGCATCCAGACCTGATGCGGCAGTTGGGTGGTGAGTTCGTGGAATCTGAGCGCGGAGAGCAGGCAGATAACACCGTGGGGCACGGCCCGAGCGGCTTCGGCAAGGCTGTGGGACTCGGACCATTCCGCATCGGCAAGCTGATAGAGGCCGCGCCCCATACGCACCAGAAGCCCTTCGTCCTGCAGCCTCCGCAGGTAGGTGCGCGGAATGCCCGCCGCATCGAAATCGCGCGCGCGCACGATACCGCGCTCCCTGGCGACGGTGATCGCACGATCCTTCAGCGTTCCTTGAGCCGTTCCTGCCATGTTCCATATGCTCGGCAATAGTACACAAATGCCGAGACTTTGTATCGCGTCCCCTGACCCCCTGCAACCGGAACTAAACAACTTGACCACGAGTATGGCGCTCATGCTGCTACTGTTCCCGCCGCCTGTTCCAGACGAGCTGCGCCCGATCACCCTCCTCGGAGGGGAACAGGGCCGCGGTGAAGGGCTCGGGAAGGCTCGGATCGTCGAGACGGACGCGGAGATAGTATTTCGGGTTGTCGCCATTCGTCCGGGCATCCCAGGCGTCACCGATGCGGGCGTTGCCGACGAGGACGCGGAATGCCGGGGCGTTGTCATGAGTACGATCATCGTTGGGGACGAGCCGGACCTTGGCGTCGATGGTGAGCGTGCGGATGGAGCCGACCCAGCCACCGTCATTGGACAAAGAGAAGGCGCCGATTTGCATGAGTTACTCCTGGAATTGCGATGGGGATGAGACAGCGGGCGACGCCGCTTCGGTATCGCCCGCGCGTGATGAGCGGGCGCGGCGGGCCGGTTTGTCGATGTTCGTCTCCGGCAACCCCTCCTTGCGCGCCTTGGCGAAGGCGCGGTCGCTGTCGAGGAAGGCCTCCAGCATGAAGGGAATGAGCTCGGCGATGGATTCGGTCTCGCCATAGGTGGCGCGGTAGAGGGTCGCGTAATCCCGGAGTGCCTGGTTGAGGTCAGCACCCACCGTGATGGTGATCTTCGCCGGCGTGCGGTCGGGCAGTTTTCCGAGTTTCAGATTGGCCATGATCGATCCTTTCAGCCTTGGTAAGGGCGCAATACGAGATCCCTGTGGACGATGACCCTGAGCGGCCAGCCGGGACGGACGGTGATGGTCGGCTGGATATCGAGGTTCTTCTCGGTGATGCGCTGGCCGGCCCGATTGACGTTCTGCTGGGTGGATTCACGGATCGCCCGGACCAGGCCTGCCCCGGACCCCGATCCGGGGTCGCTCTCGTCGCTGCCCAGAGTCAGTTCCGTGCCGACGCCAAGCAAGGTGGCGAGCGCGATGCCCTTGATGAGCCGCCAGGTGTGGTAGTCGACCTCGTCCTCGAGCCCGGCATGGCCGGCGGTGTCGGTGGCGGGCAGATTGTCGATCTCGATGGAGGAGCCGTCGGGCAGAACGATGCGCTGCCAGACAAGCAGCGCACGGGACTGGCCGAAGGCAACGACACTGTCATAGGTGCCAATGAGGCGCGTGCCCTGCGGGATGAGCAGCGTGCGGCCGCTCACCGTGTCATAGACGTTCTCGGTGACCTGGGCGGCGACGAGACCCGGCAGGTCGGAATTGATCCCGATGATCAGGCTCGCGGCAATCACACTGCCGGCCATCACCTGATAAGGCGAGATCGGCGTTTGCAGCATATGGGGATTGTAGATGCCGCCGGTGTCACGCTGGCTCACGAAGTCCAGTTTGCGCTGCCGGTTGTTCTGGTCACGCTTGGGGTCGAGCGTCAGGCGGTTGGCGTCGGGTGAGACGGTTGCTGCTGCCGTTTGCGGAGGCTAACTCGTTAATGCCGGAGCGCTCTGCTGGGGCCGGTTCTCGATACGGAAGAAAACGCCGGCCTCCTTCGCCTGGATAGCCTGCTGGGCGAGGCGCTGCTCCTCGGCGGACAATTCCGGCGCTCCCGGCGCAATCCCAAGCTGGCGTTGGCGTTCGAGGATCGGTCGGCCGAGATCACCGGGCAGCGGCGGCCCCAATTCAGGTGTCTGGGGACGGACCTGCGAATAATCACCGGGCAGCGCGGCAAGGCCGTCCGGGGTCGGCTTGCGTTCGGTGTTATAGAGCTCCTCGGTCTGGTCCTGGATACGCAGGGCCGGGCCTTGCAGCGCCATCATGGTCACGCCGAGGATGGCGCCGGAGCCGAGCACGGCCACGCCGATGACAAGGCCGCGCCTGAAGCGCACGACGCGACGGGGCGCGGCGCGCAGGTCCAGCTTGCCCGGATCGCGCTTGGACGAACCGGCGGGTTGCGGCGGGGGTGCGGCGGTATCCGTCATGGCCCCTCTCCCTACCGGTCCGCGCGCGGAACCAGCGCGGTGCGCCGCGGCGTCCCGTCGGTCCGGGAAATCCGAACCACCTGCGGCGGCGAAGAGACGATCTACGATGTAGTAGTTGCCGCGCACGCGGTAGTTAACGAGCTGGTTGCCGCCGTCGGCGCCCACCACGAAGAGCGGCGGCGCCTCGCCCTGGTCTATACGGCGGGGGAACTCGATATAGACCTTGTGGCCGTCGTCGAAGGCGCGCAGCGGCTTCCAGGGCGGGTTGTCGCCGGTGATGGCGTAACGGAAGCGGATGTTCTCCAACGCGACATTCGAGGCGACCGGCAGCGCCGCTTGTGCCGCGTTCTGTCGGCGCAGGGCGACAAGCTGATCGGAAGGATAGGTCCAGGAAATCGCCGCCATGGCGGTATTCTCGGTGCTTTCGAGCTGCAGGTGATAGGCGCGCCGATCGGTGGTGATGACGAGATTGGTCTTGAGCCCCGGCGCGAAGGGCTTGACCAGCACGTGGGTGCGCTCGCTGTCGCCCGTGCCGCTCACCGTATCGCCGATGACCCAGCGCACGGTGTCGCCGGCGGACACCGAGGTCAGCTTTTCGCCGGGCTGCAGGGCGATGTCGCTCACCCGCTCGGGCGCTGCATAGAGCTGGTGGAGCGCCCTTTCCGTATAGGGATAGACCTGGATGGCGTTGACATAGCCGTACTTCGTCGGCTCCTGCGTCGCCGCCTTATTGGCGTCCTCGACCCGCTCGGTCGGCGGGCGTTTGTCCTCGGTCCCCTCGCCGGGTTCCGGCTGAAGCTGGCCCGGCAATGGCAGAACCTTCGGCACCTCGACGATCTTCACCGGCCTGGCCGGTTCCTTGTCGATGATGGCCGGCTTGAAATTGTCGGCGTCGTAGCTGATCGCAGGCGGCAAAGGCTTTGTGGCGCAGGCGGACAAGGCCAGCGCCGACACGGTGATGACAAACATATTCTTCTTCATTGGTATCTACTCACCCCTTGTTGGGTTCTGATTGGCCATAGTGCTCGTTGATGATGTCTGCGGCTTTTCCGTCGAGGGCGATCTGGGTGGCAACGAGTGGGTTGTAGCCGAGTGCGGCCATGGAGGTGAGGTAGCTTGAGCCCCGGCACCATGCTTTTGCGTGGAGCGGAAGCATCCGGACACCTTGACCTTTGCCATCCTGATCTTCTGTTCTCCGGCATTGTTGGTGAAGCTGACGTCGGGGTCGTCTGTGAAGCGCAGGTTTTCGTGTTTCACGAGACGTTCGTGCAGGTTGTGCGCGTCGGACTTGCGTCCACGTTTTCCTTTCGTCGGGATGTCGGGCAGTTCCCTGGCGCCCTGATGGTGCGGTAGCGCTTGCGCCCGGCGTCGTTCAGGGTCTTGGATGCGCTCTTGTTGACCTTGTGGCAGGGAGCAGGCTCTTCATAAGTCGCGCGGTAGCCTCGACGACAAAGGTCAGTTCGCGCAGCAGGTGGCTACCGCACAGCTGGTGGCTACACTGGCCCATGTACGAGGCCCAGGACGCCCTTGTAGCACGGGCCGATCTCTTGCCCGCGCTTGCGGTGCGGGAACTTGCACGTCAGGGTCCCACGACATGAAGCCACTTGCTGTTGATCCGGTCTCGTCGACATCGGGCGTTGCAGGAGGTGCGCCACGGCGGCCTCCTCCCATGACACGAGCGCATCGTGAAAGCATAGCCGAGGCCTCGGAGAGCTTGATGCCGGAGATCGCCTGCACGAGCGCGACGGCGCAGGGACAGCATCTGGGCAACCAGCAGGTTGATGACGAGGGCCTGGATGCCGATGCCGTACTGCACGGGATGTTGTCGGGAAACCGGCCCCGGGCCTTGCACTTCGGGCATTCCTCGGCGCGGCGCTCGACGACCTCGAACACGATGTCGTGCGGCGCTCCCGATCGACGGGGCCGTCAGCGCCGCAGGCGTCGCAGGCCGCGACCGTCTCCTCGACGATGGTCTTGCGCAGGTTGTCGCCCATCTGCCGGTTCGGCTTCGGGCCCTTGCTCCCGGCACGCTCTTGTCCGTCTGTGACGGCAGCAGACCGGAGTTCCGGCTCGTGCGTGGTCTTCTCCAGAAGGACGACGATGATGATGTCGAGCAGGATGACGAGGACGCGGATCACGACCTCTTCCGCCACCTTGCCGGCCGCACGCAGCGCCACGATCCGGGTCTTGGCCGCTTCGAACTCCTCGCGCAGCGACGCCGCGTTGACCGTCGCCATCACCCGGCCTTGCGCTTCATAAGCGCACCGCCTCCGAGATGCGTTTTCACATACAGATCATGCGGAGGCTGGAGCCCCGGAAGCAGCTGGCACAGCCCGCTCGTCGCCTTCGATCCAAAGTAGCCCACTGGCGATCCCCGTCGTTCTCGATGACCACCACTAAGCGAATCGGCATGCAATGTCAAATCTCCACGAAAACCCGTTCGTTACTCTACCCCGACATCAAGCCGGAACCAGGGGGTGAGCAGTTACGAGGCGGCAAACAAGAGCCTCGTCACACAGCGCATGAAACGCTCCGGCATGCGCTGGCGCATCGTCAGCGGACAATCACCTTCCGCGCCCTGCTCAAATCCGGCCGCTTCGAGAGCGCGTGGACGGCCATGATCGGTGCAGACGACGCACCAGCCAACGACAACATCAGCCCAAATCACACCCCGGCACTGGCCGCATGAGATGAACAAATGGCACTGAGCCTGCAACCGTGCCATACGAGACTCTCACCCGGTTGCGAGCCCGACCCCTTTCAGGATCCTCCGGCCGGAGCGCTCCAGTTCGATCATCCTGTCGCTGAGTTTGCTGTAGGTGAGTCTCTTATTTCGTTTCAGGATCTTTCCGGCGATCAACACCGTGTCCACATTGCTTCCGTTGGCGTGGAACACCACGGTTTCCACGGGGTCGTGAACCGGGAACAGGTTGAGCGCCTGGGCGTCGATCATGATGATGTCGGCCTGCTTGCCCGGTTTCAGGGAACCGATCCGGCGCTCCAGCCCCATCGCTCTGGCGGACTCCATGGTTGCCCAAGCCAGCGCCTCTCGTGGGGTGATGGAAAGTTTCTCCGGGGGCGCACCGGTCTCTTCCATGATCGCTTTGTTGTCGCTCTGGCGCTGCGGCTGAAGGGCCATGCGCATGACGGTGAACATGTCGCCGGAAATGTTGGACTCGATATCCACGCCGAGAGACGGCCGCCCACCGAGCGCGCGAAGACGCCCAATCAATGGCGCTCCGTGGCTCATCTGCAGTTCGACTTCGGGCGTCACCGTTACCGACGCGCCAGAATCGACGACGATCCCGAGCTCGTCGTCCGACAGGTAGTTGCCATGCACCATGTTGTGGCGCCGGTCGAGCAGATTCATTCCGGCAAGCTTGTTATAGCCGTCAGGGTTGAGCCGATTCGGAGCTCCCCAGACATGGGTGCTGATGATGATGTCGAGTTCCTTGGCAAGCCGGAAGTCGTGCTCGGTCACGTCCCATGTCGAGAAATCTACCCCGAGCGCAGCCATTGCCAGGCCGAGCAACCCGTCGTTGGAACTGAACTCCGTCTTTCGCAGGCGTTCGAGTTCGCCTCTCGGATGGGGAATGTGCGTGAAGGGCAGGCCGCCTTTCAGGGTGTCGGGCTTTGGGGAACCGTGACCGAACAGCGCGCGGATTCCGGCCTCGCGAAGTCCGGCAATCGCCGCGTCCGTATAGTCCGGTGTTTTGTTGTTGTGGCACCAGTCGAAAATCGCGGTAGCGCCGTTGCTGATTTGGTTGAGCGCGCCGACGAGATTGCCGAGATAGGTGTCGTTTACGGTGTAGCGCGGGGCGATCCGCGAATGCATGAGATGAAGGTACCGCGCGATTGGCCATTTGCCGGCGATGCCGCGAATTGCCGTCTGCCAAGTGTGCAGGTGGGCATTCACGAATCCGGGCAGGACGATCTTGTCCGTCGCGTCGAGGACCCTTGCGCCCGGCGATCGGACCGACTTCCCGATTTTCTCGATAACCGATCCGTTGACCAGAATGTCGCCCTTGGGCAGATCGCCGGTGCGTCGATCCATCGAGATCACCGTACCGCCCTTGATCAGTATTTTCTGCATTACCATGCTCCCGTTTCGCCCGCTGAATCCGAAACGTCCGGACAGGACATCGATCGGCCGGTGCCTGTCGAGTGGTCCGACCATGTTTGGCCGATCATCCGTATATCGCTACTATAGATGCAGGTTGTCGTCGGCGCTCGTGTCAGAGCGCTGGCAATCATCGGGTTTCCGAACCGAAAGGACTGCATAATGAAATCGTTGTTGCACATGTCTGTCGCATTAATTGCCGGCTTCATGCTGCTTGCGTCGTCACCGGCGTCGGCCAAGGTCTACAAGCTGACCGCGGGATCGAGCCATCCGCCCATCGTGCCTTGGGTTGCTACCATCAACAACCTGGTGGTGCCCGAATCGGCCAAGCGGGTAGCGGCAGCGGGCAAGGGCGACAGCATCCAGTGGACCGAGGCGTATGCCGGGGCGCTCTACAACTTCAAGAACACCCTTGAGGGCGTGCAGAACGGCCTCGCGGACATCGGCTGGGTTGGCACGCTGTGGGAGCCCGTGAAGATGCCGCTCATGAATGTGACGTTCTATGCGCCGTTTGTAACGGGTGATGTCAAGGCTCTGATCGAGATCGGTCAGGAACTGCACCGGAAGGTTCCGGCGATGAACGCGGAATGGGACAAGCACAACCAGGTCTTCCTCGGCATTCAGGTCGCGGACACCTACAATGTCGTCAGCAAGTTCCCGCTGAAGTCGGTGGCCGATCTCAAGGGCAAGAAGCTCTACACCCCGGGTGCGGTCGCGAGCTGGATGAAGGGGACCGGCGCCGTTGGCATCAATGGCGGACTGCCCGTCTACTACAACGGCATAAAGACCGGCATCGCCGATGGCGGTATCGTCATCACGACCGGCATGTTCCCGTTCAAGCTGCACGAGGTCGGCAAGTACATCACCGTCGTTGACATGGGCGGGCCGATCTCGGGGGCGCTGACCATGAACAAGGATACATGGAATTCGCTTCCAGCATACATGCAGGACATCTTCACCAAGCTCGGCGTCGAATATGCCCGTGTCCAAGGCGGCATTGTGGCCAAGAACGCGGAGAAATTCCTCGGACTGATGGCCAAGCAGGGCGCCGTCGTCAGCACACTGCCGGCAGCGGAACGACGCAAATGGGCGGAGGCACTGCCGGATATCGCCGGCGACTGGGTGAAGGCCAACAAGGCCAAGGGAATCCCGGCCGGGGAGGTCCTGAAGGCGTTCATGGACGGCGCGCGCTCGCGTGGCGGGAAACCGCTTCGCGACTGGGGCGCGAATCTCTAGGAGTTCGTCGCAACCCATACTGACCCGTGAGGTTTCCGGGTCGCTTCCCGATGATCGAGGACGGGGCGCGCCGGCTGGGGCGCCTCGTCCCGGCTTTTACAGGCCTGTGCAGCCTGATGAACAGGGCCGGAACGCTCTGGATCTTCGGGCTCATGTTTCTCGTTTGCGCCGACATTACAGCGCGGAACCTGTTCGCAGCGCCAATCAGGGGCGTCGCAGAGATTGTCGGTTACTCGATCGTCGGGACCGTCTATCTGCAGCTCGCGAACACACTTCATGCTGGACGTTTTACCCGCGCCGAGCTTTTCCTGACTTGGCTGGATTCGTGCCGCCCGCTCGCCGGTTTGCTATTCCGGGCAGGTTTCGACCTGACCGGCGCGGTCGTATTTGCCGTCATCACCGCTGGCGTATGGCCGGGCTTCGTCGAGGCTTGGCGCGAAGGCGAGGTTGCCGGCGTTCCCGGTGACTTCTCCTTCATCATCTGGCCCTTCAAGCTCATCGTGGTCGCCGGTGCAGCGACCACGGCGGTCGAGTTTGCGATCCAATTCCTGCGCGATCTGACGGCGAGCGCGAGGGTGGCAAAGGAGCCGGCCGCCGGTCGCGGCTGGACCTGGCTTTCGGTTCTGTGCGCGCTCATCCTCGTCGTCTACCTGATGTTGGCGGCACAGTTGAGCAATGTGCAGGTCGGTGCGCTTTCGATCCTGTTCATGCTCATCCTTATCTATGCCGGCATGCCGATTGGCCTCGCGCTCATGGTTCTCGGGTTCGTCGGTATATGGATGATGAAGGGCAACACGATCGTCGCCGAACGCACCTTGGCGCTAGCCGCCTCGGAGTATCTGCGCAACTACTTCTTCGGCGTCGTCCCGCTGTTCGTGCTCATGGGCCTGCTGGTCAGCGCTTCCGACATGGGACGCGAAACGTTCGAAGTTGCCCGATGGCTGCTGCGCAGGGTGCGTGGTGGCCTCGGCATCGCGACCGTGGCCGCGAATGCGGTGTTCGCCGCGATCACCGGATCATCGATTGCCTCGGCAGCCGTGTTCACCCGTGTCGCGACGCCGGAAATGCTGTCTCACGGATATACTCCCCGCTTCTCGGTCGGCGTGGTCGCCGGCTCGTCGGTGCTGGGCATGCTCATTCCGCCGAGCCTGCTGCTGATCGTGTACGGGTTCCTCGCCGAACAGTCGGTAGGCATCCTCTTTATCGCGGCTATCATCCCGGGGCTGATACTGGCGTTCGCTTTTGCGCTGCTGATTCTCGGCATGGCGGCTTGGCGCCCTCACTGGATCGGCAATCCCGTCAGCGCGGCCGACGACGATTCCTCGCAATCGGTGCTTGGGGCGTCGCTTAAGCTCTTTCCCATGCTGCTGCTCGTAGCACTTGTCATTGGCGGAATCTATGGCGGCCTGCTGACGCCCACGGAAGCCGGAGCCGCCGGCGCACTGGGCGCGCTCGTGATCGGCGCGGTGCGGCGCAAGCTCGACCCGAAAACCCTATGGAGCGTTTTGGTCGAGACCGGCCACATCACGGTCTCGATTCTGTTTCTGATCCTCGCTGCGAACGTCTATGCGAGAATGCTGGCGCTGTCCGGGCTTCCGCAGCAGACCGGCGAATTCATAGGTTCCACAGGGCTTGGCTTTGCCGGCTTCATCGTCCTCTATGTGATCATTCTCATCCTTCTCGGCATGATCCTCGATTCGATCTCGATCATGCTGATCATCCTGCCTCTTGCGTTGCCGGTGCTCCTCGAGTTCGGCGGCGATCCTATCTGGTTCGGCATCGTGACGGTGATCGCTGTCGAAATCGGGTTGCTGACGCCGCCGCTCGGCATAACCTGCTATGTTGTAAAGTCCACGCTGGGAGACGAACGCATCACGCTGAACCAGATCTTCCTCGGAGCTGCCCCGTTTGCGCTGGTCATGCTGGTTGTAACCGTGCTGCTGATTCTCATTCCCGAGCTCAGTCTGGTGTTCACCTGAGCCGGGCACGAAGGATTCGCATTTCCGCCGCGTGCCGAATATCCTGAACCCACCGACGACCTCTTAGGCAGCGGGACGCGGACCCGTCGCGGGTCTAGGAGAAGGGGACTTGGATGCATGGCGATGGCGGCCGGCCGGCCGCGCCCGCAGGCGGCACGGTCGCCGGGGCAACAGGCGACGACATTGAGAGCCGCAAGCGCGAGCACATCGAGATCGTCCTCGACCGGGATGTTGCCGCGAAGGGGGTGACAACGGGGTTCGAGCAGTACGCTTTCGAGCACAATGCCCTGCCGGAGCTCGACCTCGACGAGATCGACCTGTCCATTGAAGTCTTCGGACACAGGCTTGCGGCCCCGTTCCTGATATCGAGCATGACCGGCGGCACCGAGGCCGCACGCGAGATCAATCTGCGGCTGGCCGAAGCGGCGCAAGAGCTCGGTCTGGCGATGGGGGTCGGCTCGCAGCGCGCCGCCCTCCAGTCGCCCGCATTCGAGGACAGTTTTCAGGTCCGGCCCGTTGCTCCGGACATCCTGCTGTTCGCGAATCTCGGCGCTGTCCAGCTGAACTACGGCTTCGGGGTCGACGAAGCCCGCCGCGCCGTGGACATGATCGGCGCCGACGCACTGTTCCTGCACCTCAACCCGCTTCAGGAGGCAGTACAAAAGGAGGGAAACCGCAACTGGTCGGGACTCCTCGAACAGATCGAGGCGCTCGTACGGGCGCTTGACGTACCGGTCGTCGCCAAGGAAATCGGCAACGGGATTTCGGCAGGGGTTGCGCGAAAACTGGAACGTGCCGGCGTGGCCGCGATCGACATTGCGGGCGCTGGCGGGACGAGCTGGAGCGAGGTTGAAGCCGAGCGCCACCCGGATGTTTGCGCGCGCACCGTGGCACGTGCCTTTGCCGGCTGGGGCATACCGACGTCGACAGCCCTTGTCGAGACCGTGGAGGCGGTTCCCGCTCTGCCGGTGTTTGCCTCCGGAGGCATCCGTTCGGGCATTGATGCGGCCAAGGCGCTGCGCCTGGGAGCCGGTCTGGTCGGAATGGCAGCGCCGATGCTGAAAACGGTAACACGCACCGCGGAAGCTGCGGCCGGCCAACTCCAGACCACGATAAGGGAACTCCAGATCACCATGTTCTGCACCGGCAGCCGCGATCTCGGGGCGCTTCGCGAGGCGCGCCTCTACCGACAGGGCAGGGAATGCGGCCGATGACTGCCGCTGCTCTGCCGCCGCTCCCGGTCCGCGATCCGGGCACGCGGGCGCCGCGGCCGCGGGACGCTGCGAGCGTGGTCATATGGCGCCAATGGCGGAACACGGCCCAGGTATTGATGGGAAAGAGGCACAGCGGCCACAGCTTCATGCCGCAGCGTCACGTCTTTCCCGGCGGGCGGGTGGATGGCCATGACGCTCGGGTCCGTTCAGCGACGGAGATGACGCCGACGGTCGCCGGACAACTCGCGCGCACCACGCCGCGGGGACGGGGGCGGTCAATCGCCGTCGCGGCCGTGCGCGAGACGTTCGAGGAGACGGGGCTGATGATCGGCGCGAAGGACCCGCGGCCGCACCGGCCGCCGCCCCGGGGCTGGCAGCCGTTCTTTGCCACGGGTATGGCGCCGCGGCTCGACTGTCTTCTCTATATTGCCCGGGCGGTCACGCCGTCCTTCAGGCCTGTGCGGTTCGACGCAAGATTCTTCATGGTCAAGGCCACCCATGTCGAAGGAAGGATCCGGGGGTCCGGTGAGCTGGAAGACCTCGACTGGATCCCCCTTGGCGATGCAGGTGATCTTGAACTCGCCCAGGTAACGCGTGCCATCCTGGACTACGCAGCGGAACTGGTGTCGGGCAGGGCGCGGACCACAGAGAAGATTCCATTCTTCAGGCATGTCCCGGGCGGCACGCATGCCCGGATCTATCAGTAGGCTGCGCGGATGCGCTCGCACGCCGTTCCGAGTCCGGCGCGCCAGTTTCACCTTGTCATGAGTTCCGGCCGTTCGCGCGCCAGTCGCCGCATCAGATAGGTCCAGGCGCGGTCGAACATCCTGTCGTTGGACAGGTACTCCTTGGAGCGCAGCGATCCCTGCCGCGACGGCGGACTGAGGGACCCGGCGGCCATCGCCATCAGCTGGATCTCGGCCTCGCGCTCCATGGTGTCGGCGAGAATCACGGCCGCCGGGATCGAGGACGCCGCGGTGAGGAGGCCGTGGTTCTTGAGGACCATGCACGAGCGGTTTCCGAGGTGCCTCGCCATGGCTTCGCCGGGGTCCTTGCCGAGCGCGACGCCGTCGTCCTCGTCGAAGAAAATGCATTCCTCGAACAGCCGGGCGCCGCCCTGCGTGAGCACCTCAATGGTCTTTCCGGTCGCGCTCAGGGCGGTGACGTGCTTCGCGTGGGTATGCAGAATGCAGGTCACGTCGGGGCGTGCCAAGTACAGGCGGGTGTGGATGTGGAGGGTGGGGTTGATGTCGACATTGTCGCCGGAAAGGACATTGAGTTCGAAATCCGCCTCGTGGATCAGGTCCTGGGTCACTTCCCCGAACCCGAAATTGTGGACATGAAAGAAGAAGCGGTCGGCTCCTGGCAGTCGAGCGGTCAGATGGCTTCCCATCCCGCTCGGCTGGCCAAGCATGTCGACGATGTGAAACGCGAACAGCAGTTTCTGGCGAAGGCGCCCGACCTCATCACCAGGCTCGGTGGGACGGATGCCGGGCATGCGCACGATCTGTCCGGACATGGGCGTCTCCCGTTTGTTGCCTCAATTGGGCACCAGGCGGAACCGTCTCCGCAACACGGCAAGGGCGTCGCGGAGCCCGACGCTCCTGCTCACCGGCCGTCCGGTGCCGTCATAGACCACGAATTCCGTCTTGCCGCCGGCCAAGCGATGCTTCGCTACCGTCACAGCAGGCCGCTGGCTTGATCTACAGTAGATCTGGAATGCGGCCGTGCTGGCCTCGTGGCGAATCGCGTAATCTCTCCATTCTCCGTCGATGACCCGGTCGCTATACACGGACAGGATCAGGTCGAGTTCGTGGCGGTCGAACCGGAGGTCGGGCGTTCCGCGACGGCACCGGTTCGCCTGACCGGCGCGGTAATCAGAGATCTGGACGACTGTCGTCATGAGTGCCGATGAATCCTCACCGCCAGTGGCAACAGGCTTTTGATCTTCGCCCATTTTGCCGGTTCCGTCCAGCGGCCCTGCTTTGCCAGCAGGCACGACGATCCCACGCTGCTAATCCAGCGGCGACCGGCGAGATTTTTCGGTCTGCGTCGCGCTGCAATCGTGCCGCCAAGGCTCAATGAGACCTTCTCGGCGCGAAAAATTGCGATCAAGAGGCGATCTGTGATAACGCGAACCCCAGCGCACTCGGATTTCGCGTCTCGGAATCAGCATGGGATCATCGTGTTTGCCAGTAGGCGTTTCTCATGCTGCATTCAATTTTGCTGTCTTCTGCTGTCCGGAGGTTTCACGGCGTGCCGGGTTTTCTGGTTTCGGAGCCGTCCGCGGTCGTTGCCGGCGCGTGGGCGGGTTGTGGGCGGCGTCCGGGAATCGGCCGGACACCATTGGCGCTCAGGGCTGCGACGGCTTCCCGGCGGTCGAGCTGCAGCCGTGTTTCGGCGAGGTTCTCTCGTCGGGAAGATCACCGCGAGCGCGATGTTATCGAGGCTGGCGCGGTTTGCGGGTCAGGCAGGCGTCCTCGCCGAAGACGCAGTCTCGGTGGTTCATGTTTTCCACGGCCCGCGGCCGCAGCAGTTACTCTGGCGTGTTGCGCATCGAGCGAGGTGATGTACGCGGTCTCGGTGTGGTCGTTGCCGCTCGCTGCGCCGCTGGCGCTCTTTCCCGGCGGCTCGCGGTAGCATGCGGGCGATCTGCCGGGGTAGTTGATCAGGTCCTCGAGCGGCACGCGCTGCTCGAGGCGGGCCTTACTCTTCCTTGAAACGGCCGCTGACATCTGTCTCCCGGTCGATGCCGTCGAAGGTTTCGGGCGCCCTTGACCGGGAAGACGTGGTCTGCGCCGCAGCGCCGGGTGATCAGCGTCGCCGACGTCGTGCGGGTGATCACCTTGCCGCGGACATCGGTGCGCTCGAGGAGGTGGCCGCCAGCTCGCCGTCGTCGAAGTTCAACAGCGCGAAGGGTGCGCCGGAGGCGTGAGGGCCACGGTCTCGTGGTCGCCGTTGCCGCAGCGGATACGCTTGCCGTCGGCGGCAAGCGCCCGGGCGAGCCGGCGCCTGCCATGGCGGCCGAGCATGTTCTCGAGCGCCTCGGGATCGGACGACCCGGTGGAGGGTCGCCCCGGAGGGCGGCTCGCGCAGCCCGTCCTCGGTTTCCGCCGATGGCCTCGAGCTCGTCCCGGGACAGCGACCGCGCAAACTGCGCAGCTGCCTTTCATGTTCACAAGCTCGGCGAGAACGTGAGCACACCGTGTGCTTCCTGCGCGGCGGAAGTCCTCGATCGCCGCCAGCTCGTCGTGCAGCGAACACATTACCTCGGAACCCCGGGGAGCGAGGAGGCAGGCGGCACCACCGCAGCGCCTGCGACAGCAACCGTCGCGCCGCACAACGAAAATCTCCTTGCCATGGGGGTCGGTGCAGCACCCGTTGGCACGGGACCCCCCCTGGCACGCCAGCCCGCCGCCTTGTGCCCGCAAAACACGCCGGATCGCAGAACGTCTCCGCCACCTGGTGGCCGCAGGCCCAGTCGTCGGCCAGCCGCCGCGTCGCAAGAAAGAAGGAGGTAAAATTCGGGAACGTTCCCGGCGCCGCAAGCAGTCGCGTGTTGTCAGATCAAGCCACTGCTGCTCCGGCTTCCAGCCACCGGTCGCGGCACTTGAAGGCACCGTCACGCCGCCAGACTACTGCCCCCTGAAGGACGCAATATGGCGCAGCCCCGCCAGACGGCGAAACCCGAGATAGTCGTCCATCAACGCAGCGGATGCTCCTCGGGCTTCGCGAACCTCGACCTTATATGACCAGGTTTTGTCCCCTTGATGATGAAATCATCCACAGCGGTTGGGGGCGGGAAAATGTGGACAACCCCGACTGTGGGAGAGCTATGGTTGCAGAGAGATTCCGCTCCCCTGAGCGAACACGCACAGGGGATCAAACGATCTCCGCGAAGGTTGCCGTTTCGACCTTGACAGAGCCGCGTCCGAGTTTGGCAACCTCCCTTGACGTCCCTCGCTGGATGCCTGGGTTTGAACCCGTATCGTAACTGCTCACCCCCTGGTTCCGGCTTGATGTCGGGGTAGAGTAACGAACGGGTTTTCGTGGAGATTTGACACTGCAGGCCGATTCGCTTAGTGGTGGTAATCGAGAACGATGGGGACCGCCAGTGGGCTACATTGGATCGAAGGCGACGAGCGGGCTGTGCCAGCTGCTTCCGGGGCTCCAGCCTCCGCATGATCTGTATGTGGAAACGCATCCGGGAGGCGGCGCGCTGATGAAGCGCAAGGCGGAGTACCGGAAAATGCCGCCGGGCGAGCGCCAGGCGATGCTCGCGGCGAGGCCGGGTGATGGCGACGGGCGGCGCGCGAGGAGTTCGAAGCGGCCAGGACCGCGGCGCTGCCGGCAAGGTGGCGGAAGAGGCCGTGATCCGCGTCTTCGTCATCCTGCTCGGCATCCTCATCGTCGTCCTTCCGGAGAAGACCACGCACGAGCCGGAACTCCGGTCTGCCGCCGTCACAGACGGACAAGAGCGTGCCGGGAGCAACGGCCCGAAGCCGAACCGGCAGATGGGCGACAACCTGCGCAAGACCATCGTCGAGAAGACGGTCGCGGCCTGCGGCGCCGACGGCCCCGTCGAGCGCCGCACGACATCGTGTTCGAGGTCGCGCCGCGTCGACGCCGAGGAATGCCCGAAGTGCAAGGCCCGGTTCCCCGACAACATCCCGTGCAGTACGGCATCCAGGCCCTCGTCATCAACCTGCTGGTCGCCCAGATGCTGTCCCTGCGCCGTCGCGCTCGTGCAGGCGATATCAAGCTCTCCGAGGCCTCGGCCATGCTTTCACGATGCGTCATGGGAGGAGGCCGCCGTGGCGCACCTCCTGCAACGCCCGATGTCGACGATTTCGGATCAACGGCAAGTGGCTCCATGTCGTCGGGACGTGCAAGTTCCCGCACCGCAAGCAAGAGATCGGCCCGTGCTACAAGGGCGTCCTGGGCCTCGTACATGGCAGTGTAGCCACCAGCGGCAGCCACCTGCTGCGCGAACTGACCTTCGTCGTCGAGGCTACCGCGCGACTGATGAAGAGCCTGCTCCGCGAGGTCTGCCACAAGATCAACAAGAGCGCATCCAGGACCCTGAACGACGCCGTGCGCTACCGCACCATCAGGGCGCCAGGGAACTGCCCGACATCCCGACGAAAGGAAAACGCATCGCAAACGCGCACAACCTGCACGAACGTCTCGTGAAACACGAAAACCTGCGCTTCACAGACGACCATCGCGGTAGGGAACCGGGTTACCCCCCGCACAGAACCGGACGTGCGCTGTTCGCATCCGGCTCCTCCCTCAGGTCTTGACGACAAGGCGCTGGTTTGGCCACGGATGCTGGCTTTGGGCCAGTGGGCAAGGGTATCTATGTCCCCGGTGAAGTCCTTTTGGGAGCGTCGCCGAAGGGCACGCAGCTGTTTGCATTGGTGTATGAACTTCTGCAGGCTGCTTCCCGGGACGGCGTAGTAGCAGCCGTTGATGACTCACCACTTGGCCGTTTCGTGCCGGTTATCGTGCCACCGCTTGCGCAAGGCCTCCTTGATCCGCCGCAGGGTGCCCGTTTGCGACCGACCCTGAACCTGCCTTTCCTCGTCTGTTCGCAGAAGTGCGTCATGCCGAGGAAGTCGAACGTCTTGTCCACGCTTCCGGCGGTTCGCTCTGGCAAACCGACCGAACTCGATGATTTTCCGGGTGCAGTTCAAGTGGGCCAGTCTCTCCCCAAGGTCCCAGCGTCGCCCAGATGCTGAAAGCCGCACACGAAGTCGTCCGCATAATGATCGTGTCCCGCTTGCGCCAGTGGTTCTGGAACCAGTCGCACGTAGTGCAGGTTCGCAAGGCGCCGCCCCTTGCGGTGTTCCCTTGCCAGTCGGTCCCTTCCATGACGCCGGCGTCACTTGATGATCAGACCCCCCGATCCGTTTCCCGAGCATCGCAACCAGATGGTCGCGGTTGTCGAAGGGGCGTCAACGATCCAGTTGACCTTCCGCCGTTCCACCGTGACGGCGCATGATGCGCCCCGGCCGGAACCGAGGAACTCCGTTTCGCGGCACCAGAATCACACCGCCCGCTGAAGAATCTTGTCCGAGGCAAGTTGCCCCTCCTTGGGAATGTAGACCCTGGAGGCGCCCGCCCCTGTGCACACGGGCGTGCAGGCAGTTCCACCCCGTACGTTTGCCACACAACGCCCCGCCGCCGCATCCTTCCTCAAGGAATGGAACGCAGAACATCACGTGGTGGAGTAAAGACGCTCTTCCGGGTTCCTCTTCGCTACCTGCCGCCTGTGACCCCCGCTTCTGCGCGCGGCGCGGGCCAACCGCATTGCCCTTCCCTCCAGCAACTCCGCAGGCTCCGGAGAGCCCTTGTTCGCCGCCTTCAGCGGTACTATGGCCGAATCTGACTTCTCGTTCATCATCGGCTTACGGAATTTCCTCTGCGGCCCCTCCACGACAGAGGGGCAAGACCTCCCAGGTCCCTGCTTCGGCCATGGTTCTCGGACCCCGCGGAGCCCCCCTCACCAACGCGGCTCGTTGCCTTCAGCCACGACCTCGGCGCTCCGGTTTCAAAGCATCTCGTGGCTCAATAGCCTGCCGCTCCCCAACGCTTCGCCTGGCGACGCATGGTTCACGGAGAAATTAGCCTCTCTCGGGACTTGCACCCGGCCACATTCCACCAGTTTGCCTGGCGCACCCGACGTCAGCTTCACCAACAATGCCGGAGAACAGAAGATCAGGATGGCAAAGCTCAAGGTGTCCGGATGCTTCCGCTCCACGCAAAAGCATGGTGCCAAGCTACCTCACCTCCATGGCCGCACTCGGCTACAACCCACTCGTCGCCACCCAGATCGCCCTCGACGGAAAAGCCGCAGACATCATCAACGAGCACTACGACCAATCAGAACCCAACTAGGGGTGAGTAGATACGTTTTTTGTCTGATATCGCCATATCCGGCAGCGAGCAGGAGCGGATTGTTGGCGCGGCGTCCGAGGCTGATGGTGAATTCGTGGTCGGTGACTTCGACGGTTGCGCTTGCGTTGACGAGTTTTCGGTAGATGGTTTGCGCCTTTGCCGCCTTCATTTCCCTGCCGGCGCAGTTGGCGAGCATCCTACAGAGTGCGCTGGTCATGAGGGTGAGTTGAATGTCGACATTGACCCTGAGCCGCACGGCTGCGGGTTCGTTTATCTGGTTGGTGATGAGGAGGGTGGGTCTTTCGTGTCCGAGGTCGGTAATGGCGATCTGTCGGATTTTTGCGGGGTAGGTGTTGAGGTCGATTTTCTGTTCGAGGATGCGCGGATTGCGGTAGACGCGTCCAATGTTCTTGAGGGTTATCCTGCGCCACTTGCCGGGCGGCTCGGCGATCTGCCAATGGCGTCTGGTACCGCCTTGTTATCCATTGTTTCGCAGGGAGTGGGGAGACAGTGCTGACTGCCGACAAGGTGCAGTCATGCATGATCGCGCGGACGCCATCCCTTACTGCCGCACCGGGCCGGTCAGCAGCCTTCCGTAGAGCAACACAAACCCGCCGAATCCACAACACCACAGGATCGCTGAGAGCATCCACAACGCCATTGCGTGGCCGGGGAACATCCCGCCTGCAAGCCGCGTGAACACCGAGGCGACGACCAGCAGGTACAACGCCGCCGTGCCAGCGCCCGCCGTCAGCTCCCGGCCGGCATGGCCAAGCGTAGCGCGACTCATCACGGCAAGGGTCATCATCCCGATGGCGCCCGCCATCCAGAGATGCTGGGCGGAGGCCGGAGGCACGATATCCGGCCACTGGATCGCCGCAGCCATGCCCAGCATACCGAGCGGCACGAAGCCGTATCCCAAATGAAGCACCCAGAGCAAGGGTTCACCGGGCGTGTCCCGCCAGCGCCAGCACGACAGCCGTGCGGCCTGCACAAAGCCCGAGACAAGCAGCAGCCATGCCGTCTCCGCCGCAATGGGAAACGCCACCCAGACGACGAGAGCGAGCAGGGTGAGCGCGAGGGCGAGCCTGTCGAGCTGTCCAAACTCCGCGGGCAGGATGCTGGCCCCGCGCGCCACCAGCCAGTTTCGCGTGAAGGCAGGCACGATGCGCCCGCCGATCAGCGAAATCATCATGATCGCGGCTGCGAGGCCGATGCGCAGTCCGTAGCCCGAAGCCGCGTGAGCACCGCTGGCTGCTTCCCAGTGGAACAGCGCGTTGCCAGTGACCAATGCACCAAGAATCACGACGACCACGAGGTTGCGCCAGTTCCTGCCGACAACGATCTCGCGCAGCACATAGCCGCCAAGCACGACGAGACCCGAGATGTCGATCAGCGCCGCGACCACGGGCGTCACCCAGGCCGACACCGCGATCGAGAACCTGCCGAGTGCCCAGATCGCGAGCAGTCCCAGCAACGGCCAACCAGTGAGTGGGGACCGTCCCGTCCAGTTCGCCACAGCGGTCAGCAGAAACCCCGCAAGCACTGCCCCCAGATATCCGAACAGCGCCTCGTGCGCATGCCACGACACCGGATCGAACCTGCTTGGCAGATCGAACTGCCCCAGCAGCATCAACACCCAGAGCGCCATGCCGATCACCGCCCACAACCCGGCGGACAGGAAGAAGGGCCGGTAGCCGAGAGACAGGAAGCCCTCCTCGGACCCCCGGGACAGAGGCGGTTGTGCGCCCGTCATGTCAGCCCGATTGTATCCGACCCATGCTCACCGACCTGTCCTCGAAGTCGAGGAGAGTCTCGCCGCCGGCCGGGCCGGAGCATAGACACGGAGACAAACCCGAAATCGATTGGGTCAACGAACCGTCACCACGCCAATTCCGTGCCGCGGACCAATGCCAAAAGTCAACCTCGCCGCTACCAGCGCATCGAACGCGACCGGAGCGTCACCGATTGCCGCACCAGGGGAACCGACGCCATGGTGGCGGCCGAATCCGCATCATCGTCCCGGCGCGTCACATAACGCCCGCCAAAGCTCAACTCCAGCGGG
Organism: Alphaproteobacteria bacterium; assembly: GCA_964291215.2. Classification (GTDB taxonomy): domain Bacteria; phylum Pseudomonadota; class Alphaproteobacteria; order MPNO01; family UBA830; genus JAJEBT01. The sequence goes on from OZ219790.1 coordinate 1,802,725, forward strand.
TCCTCGGAGAAGGGGTACGGATCGACCCGATAGCGGCCACCACCGAGCGGTGTGACGGTTACGTCTGCATCCTCGGTTTCGGATCTCGGCACATGCGGAAAAGTAGCCGTCCCGCGAGCGCCTTCGTGGACACGATTGAAATAGAGCGCGAGCGTGTCGAAGAACTGGAGGTGTTTGTAGGTTGTCATCAGTCGCTGCTCGAGAACCCACGAAGCCGTTTCGGGATTGTTCCGCAGCAGCCTTTTCAGCCGTTCCTGACGACTCTCCTCATGCCCAAGCATTTCGCGCGCCGCATCCACGTACTCTGCCGCGACCTTGTCGAGAAGCACGATATCGGACAGTCCGTAGCGACCGTTATAGAGCCCCCAGGAATGCATGCTCGACAGCAATCCGGAAAACGGGTAATGGGCCTCGTTGAAATCGGGCGACTTCCGGCTCGTGGTCATCAGCAGATCGAACGGAGTCTCGGCCAAGTTGTAGGGATATCCTGTGACCGAATCGATCAGGAAACGGGCGTCCAGATCAGCCCATCCCGCATCGTGGTTGGCGATAGCGAAATGGACCTCGTCGTCCGCGGAAACCGGCTCGAAACCGTCGTTTCCGAATGCGCGTGCCATCTGCGCAGACAGCGACGTGTGCTCCGCCATCGGAATGACAAAACGCGGCGCACCGTCCTCGGCAGTCTGAACGATCATGGCAGCCTCGCAATTCTTGATTGCACTCCGGCAGTGTATCACCAGCGCCGAGCGGCGTCACCGGACAGAGCAGCGACGGGCATGCGGAAACATCCACGACGATCCGCCGCCCTCCGCCACATAGGGCACCGCAGGAGAAAACGCACGGTTGCCGAACTGGTGGCTCTGTTCTGCCTGCCGTCACGCCGGAAACCTGATCGATCACCGGGGTCTCGCGCCGGATCGGGAGAGCGTCGACGGAACGGCCGCTCCATGGCCTGCTTTTCGGACCCGGTCCTTCCGATCTGCAGTTCATCAACCGTGCAGCCGGATCGGCCGGTCTGCACGGTGTTCTCTCACTGCGGTTTCCGGATCGCCCCGAGCCGTCCCGCCACAGGCCCAGTTCGGAAGAACTTCCTGCGCACAGGTGCCCGTCGGGCACCGCAGACAACTCAGGAGAAGGTTTCGAACGCGGTGTTCATGGTCCGGCGAATGCGGCCTTCCACGCCCCCTCCGGCAGCTCCCGCATCAGTACCAGGACAGCCAGCGGAAGACTTCGGGGCATGGCGGGGACAGACGTCTCGCTCGCCCCGCTCGTCCGGGACGTGCGCAAGGCGAATCCGGAGGGCGCGAGCCGTAATCAGGCGACCTTGCGCCGCGGTTCCGGTTCGCGATAAGCCATTTCCGCATGTTTCTGACAATAGGAATAGCCCTGATCCGTCGGATCGCCGCAAAAATGGAAATCGTCCTCGCCTGGCTCGCCGAACGGCCACTGGCATGTCCGATACGGCGACGGTCCATGATTGAACAGACGCGCGATACTAAGGGTGTTTCGTTGTTTCTGGCTCATCCTTCGACACCTGATCATACAAAGCGCCGCTTCGCACACGCGATGGTGCGACGCAGCGCCCTTCGAGATTTTCGTGATATCTTGTCTGACGACAACGGCAATATAGGGATTATTGCGAGAAAATCCAGCCTTGGACAAAATTATTTGCCACCGGCGCGATTCTCCGGCTTGCCCCGGACACGACGGGCGCGAATCTGCAGACCGCTTGCCAGCACACACCCCAACTCGGGACAGCTGGCTGCAGTTCCGCCGGACGATTGCGGGCGGCTGGCATGACGATGGCCGGGATCGGCGGTCCGCTTGCATTCTGCCGATGTCCGGTGGCGCGGTCGAGCGGACAACGGTGTCGAAGCCCCGAACCTCAGATCGGGACAGCAAGAGGCAGTTTCCGATACCGGGCCAGCCCGTTTTCCGAACCATGCGTGGAGTGAACAATTGGCAACAGAGACGAAAAAAGGCGCCTCGGTAGCGAATTCAACAAGTGCAGCTTCATCGCCGCCGGATGCCGGCATCGTATGTTCCGGGAGCGCACCGGCCCCGCTCTCGACACGGCGGAGCCGCATGCGTGGAGGCTGTCGAAGCAGCCGCCTTCTTCGACAACCTCCAGGATTTGGCGCCGGAACCCGGGCTCCAGACAACTCGGGAGTCCCCCCGGAGACATCCGGACCCCATCGATGAGCGCATCGGTCATCATGCTCTCCGTCTCGTTCCGGCCCGGTTCGACGCCGTTGAACATTGACTCTCCGTGTCCGTCAGCAAGAATGCCGTCGTATGATGCGGTCGGGCCGAAGCGGCCGGAACCTTCCGCGCGGAACGCAAGTAACGGACGAGGGGCCGAGAATGCGGGGATATCGAAGAGCGCTGATCATGGCGGCAGCCTGCCTTGCCGTCATCGCGCTGGCGGGGGCCGCGGGGTACGCGCTCTACGGCACCGGCAAGGGCGGGATCGTACAGATCGGAGGCCCGTTCTCGCTCGTGGACCATCGCGGACGGGCGACGCACGACACCGATTTCCGGGGCCGCTACATGCTGGTCTATTTCGGCTACACGTTCTGCCCGGACATCTGTCCGTCCACGCTGCAGATCATGGCCGCCGCCCTGGATAAACTCGAAACGCCGCGCCGCGACCGGATCACACCGGTCTTCATCACCATAGATCCCGGACGCGATACCGCAGCGCATCTTGCCGAGTATGTCGCCAGCTTCCACCCGCGCATGGTCGGCCTCACGGGTTCCAACGAACAGATAGCGGCAGCGGCCCGGGCGTATCGCGTCTATTTCGGGAAGTCCGCGGACAGCGGTTCGGACAGCGACTACCTGATGGACCACAGCTCCATCATTTTCCTGATGGGCCCGGATGGCGGCTACGTAACTCATTTCACCCACGCGACGGCACCCGACCGGATCGTCGCCGCGCTGCGCAAGCATGTCGGAACCTGAGCATGCCCGGCAGCGAACCGTTCTGGAAGACCAAATCGCTCGAGGAGATGATCCCCGAAGAATGGGAGTCGCTCTGCGACGGCTGCGCCCGCTGCTGCCTGCTCAAGCTCGAGGATGTCGATAGCGGCGAGGTTTCCTATACCGAGATCGCCTGCCGCCTGCTCGACCTCGGGACCTGCCGCTGCACGGATTACGCGAAGAGGGCGGCCCGGGTGCCGGACTGCGTGCGGGTGACGCCGGAATTCGCGCGCAGCGGGGAATGGCTGCCGTCAACCTGCGCCTACCGCCTGGTCGCAGAAGGCAAGGATCTCTTCTGGTGGCACCCCCTGGTATCCGGCGATCCCGGTACCGTGCACGAAGCCGGCATCTCTGTCCGCCACCGGGTAATTCACGAATCCCGGCGCATCGACCCCGAGGACCACATCGTCTCCTGGCCGAAATAGGCCAGGTGCGGCAGCACCTACCCTTGCGGCCGGAGGGCGGCGGCCATGAACTCGCGCCACAGCGCCGCCGGCAGAGTGCCGCCGGTAACCCGCTTCATCGGCTTCCCGTCGTCGTTGCCCATCCATATGCCGGCAACGAGATAGTCGGTATAGCCGACGAACCAGGCGTCCCGGAACTGCTGGCTGGTGCCGGTCTTCCCGGCGGCCGGCACACCGGGGTTGGCGCGCCTTCCCGTGCCCGACGAGATCACGGCGCGCAGCAACCTGTCCATCTGCCGCGCCTCGTCGCGCCCGACGACCTGCGACGAAACGCCGGGCCGCCTTCTGTACAGCACTTCCCCCGAACGCCGGCGGATCTCGACGATGCCGTGGGGCCAGACGAGAACACCGCGGTTCGCGATCACGCCGTATGCGGCCGTGAGTTCGAGCAGCGACAGTTCGTTTGCGCCGAGCGCCAGGCTCGGATGCGCCCGCAGCGGCGCGGTGACACCTAGCCGCCGAGCCACGTCGATGACGCGGCCGCGGCCCACCGTCTCGGATACCCGGACTGCCACCGTGTTGATCGATTGCACCAGCGCCTCGCGCATGGTGACGCGGCCGCGGTAGCGATCCGGATAGTTGCGCGGCCGCCACTTGCCGACGGCGAACGGCTCGTCGACGAAGGTGTCGCCCGGCCGGAGGCCGCTTTCGAGAGCAGCGAGATAGACGAACAGCTTGAAGACCGATCCCGGCTGGCGCAGCGCGCGGCTGGCCCGGTTGAACTGGCTCCTGGCATAGTCCGTGCCGCCGACGAGCGCACGCACCGCGCCGTCGGGAGTCATCGCGACCAGCGCCGCCTGACCGACGCCACGCTGCCGCCCGACGCCGGCAACCGTCTTGCGGAGCCGTTCCTCGGCGAGGCGCTGCAATCGCAGATCGAGAGTCGTCCGCACGACGAGGTCGCCGTTTCCCGACCCGACGAAACCGGCTACCTGCTCCAGCGCCCAGTCGAAGAAATACCGTGCGGTGCGGCTCGCGCGGAAGGGCACGGCGACCGAGAGTTTCTGCCGAAGCGCCCGGTCGAGGCGCCCTTCGTCGATAAACCCGGCATCACGCATGGCGCGGAGCACGACCCGTGCGCGCTTTTCGGAAAGCTCGCGATTGCGCAGCGGTGAATAGCGCGACGGCGCCTTGAGAAGGCCCGCGATCGCGGCCGATTCGAGCAGGCCGAGCCGGCGCGCCGACTTGCCGAAAAACCGCCGCGCCGCGCCGTCGACGCCATAGGCGCCGGAGCCGAGATAGACGCGGTTCATGTAAAGCGTGAATATCTGCTTCTTGGTGAAGCTGGCCTCGAGCCAGAACGCGAGCAGCAGCTCCTGGACCTTGCGGCGCACTGTGCGTTCCGGCGTGAGAAACAGATTCTTAGCAAGTTGCTGGGTCAGCGTGCTGCCACCCTGCCTGACCCCCCCGGCGAAGAGGTTGACGAACAGCGCCCGCGCGATGGCAACTGGATCGAAACCGCCGTGATCGAAAAAGCGGCGGTCCTCGATGGCCAGGATCGCATCCCTCAGATGCGGCGGCACTTCGTCGAGCGACAGTGATTCGGCGTAGAAATCGCCATAGGTCAGGATCGGCCGGTCGCGGATGTCGGTGAGCGTAACGCTGGCGCGGCGCGTCGGCGCCTCAAGTCGTTCGACCTGCGGCAGATCGTAGGCGAACCAGGCGACGAGCCCAGCCAGACCGACCGCTCCCCAGACCGCCACAATCAATGTCCAGCGCATCACCGCAGCCAACCGCCGCCGCGCGGGCTTCGCCGGAGGACGACCGGAACCCTTGTCGGACCCTTCCGTCTTTGCGCGCCGGGCCGGGCGGGACGCGTTCGCCCTTTGCGATCCGGAGCCCTTGCCGGACCCGGCCGATCCTCCGGCCGCGTGGCCGGATCGGGTACCTCTGCGTCGTGTTCCCGCCATCGCGTTACATGTAATATGCCGATTCGAAAGCCATTCGTCGCCGACGCTCCGAAGGAGTGAACATGAGCTCCACAGCCACCATCCTTGTTCGCCCAGCGGTTCGCGCAGACGCCGAGGCGGTTGCGACCTTGGCGCAGCAGTCCCGCCCGCCGGGCAGGAGCAGGCCGTCGGAACTGTCGGCAGAGATATTCCTGCGCGACGGATTTGGCAACAATGCCGCTTTCCGGACGCTCATCGCCGAGGCCAACGGAGCTGCGCGCGGATACGCGATCTATTTTTGGGGGTATGATCCCGGGAGCGCTACACGGGGTGTCTATCTCGCAGCACTGTTCGTCGATGAGCACTGGCGCCGCAGGGGCATCGGACGGGCGCTGGTGCGCGGCCTTGCCCGGCTGGCCAGCACCGAGGGCGGTCGATGGGTTTTCTGGTCGGTCCTCAAGAACGACCGTCGCGCACGGCGCTTCTACCGCACACTGGCGCCCGAGCTTGCAAATGTCGTGGTCTGCGCGGCATACGGCCAGGATTTCGACCGCATCGCAGTCCCCGGCGGTCAGGACCGCGCTACCAATGACTAACGGCTCCGCCTTGATCCTGCGCCGGCCAGACGACTGGCACGTCCATCTCCGTGACGGCGAGATGCTCGCCGCCGTGGCGCCCTTCACCGCAAACGTCTTCGGCCGCGCGATCGTCATGCCCAATCTCGTGCCGCCAGTGGTCACCACCGCGGACGCCCGCGCCTATCGCGAGCGGATCCTCGCGGCAACTCCGCCCGGAGCCGGCTTCACGCCGCTGATGACGGCGTATCTCACCGACAACACCAGCCCGGATGATCTCGCCGCGGGCCACGCCGCGGGCGTGCTCACCGCCGCCAAGCTCTATCCGGCAGGCGCCACGACGAACTCGGACCGCGGCGTGACCGACACCGCCGCGATCCGGGATGTCTTGGCCTGCATGGAACAGCTGGGCATGCCGCTCCTCTTGCACGGCGAGGTCACCGATCCCGAAATCGACATCTTCGACCGCGAGGCCGCGTTCATCGAACGGATCCTCGGGCCCGCCCTCGACCGCCATCCCGACCTGCGGGTCGTGCTCGAACACGTGACGACGGCGGACGGCGTAGAGTTCGTGCGCAGCGCCGGAAGCCGCGTCGGCGCCACCATCACGCCGCACCATCTCGTCCTCAACCGCAACGCGCTGTTCGCCGGCGGTATCCGGCCCCACATGTACTGTCTTCCGGTGGCCAAGCGCGAGCACCACCGGCTGGCGCTGCGCGACGCCGCGGTTTCCGGGGAACCGTCGTTCTTTCTCGGAACGGATTCGGCGCCCCATCCGGTATCCGCCAAACTCGCGGAGTGCGGATGCGCCGGCATCTTCAACGCCCCGACCGCGCTCGAGACCTATGCCCAGGTCTTCGACGACGAGCGGGCGCTCGACCGGCTTGAGGCATTCGCGTCGCTGAACGGGCCGGCATTCTACGGATTGCCGCCGAACCGGGACACGGTCGCTCTGGAACGCGGCACGCGCCGCAGCGCGCCGGTCATTCGGACAGGCGGGGACGAGGTGGTCTGCTTCGCTCACGGAGAGGGGCCCGGTTGGCGGATCGCGCGCCGGGAGACCAGCCCACCGGCGCGGCTGCGCCAAGGCAGAGCTGGAGACGTGCAATGAGCAAGGAGCTCACACACTGGATCGGCGGTACGCATCACGCGGGAACCTCCGGGCGTTTCGGGGACGTCTACAACCCGGCGACCGGCGAGATTACGGCCCGGGTGCCGCTGGCTTCGGCCGACGAAGTCGACGCCGCCGTGAGTTCGGCGCGGAGCGCGTTTCCGGAGTGGGCGGCAACGCCGCCGCTTGCCCGCGCCCGGATCATGTTCAAGTTCAAGACGCTGGTCGAGGAACATGCCGACGAACTCGCGGCAATAATCACGTCCGAGCACGGAAAGGTGCTGTCCGATTCCCACGGTTCGCTGACCCGCGGCCTCGAGGTCGTCGAGTTCGCCTGCGGCATCCCCCAGATGCTGAAGGGCGAATTCACCGAACAGGTGGGACGGGGTATCGACGCCTGGACGACCCGACAACCGATCGGCGTGTGCGCCGGCATCACGCCGTTCAACTTTCCGGCCATGGTGCCGATGTGGATGTTCCCAATGGCCATCGCCTGCGGCAACGCGTTCGTTCTCAAGCCGTCGGAGAAGGATCCCTCCTGCGCGCTCCGGCTCGCCGAGCTGGCACGGGACGCCGGCGTGCCCGACGGCGTGTTCAGCGTCGTCAATGGCGACAGGGAGGCCGTCGAGGCGATCCTCGCCCATCCCGGGATTGCGGCAGTGAGCTTTGTCGGCTCGACGCCGATCGCCAGGCACATCTACACGACCGCAGCAGCAGCCGGCAAGCGCGTGCAGGCGCTCGGCGGCGCCAAGAACCACATGGTCGTCATGCCGGACGCCGACCTCGACCAGGCCGCGGACGCGCTGGTCGGAGCCGGTTACGGCTCCGCCGGGGAGCGCTGCATGGCGGTATCGGTCGCAGTGGCGGTCGACAGCGCCGGCGACGCGCTGATGGAGCGGATCAAGCCCCGTGTCGAAGCCCTCAAGATCGGGCCCGGGATCGATCCCGAGATGGACATGGGACCGCTGGTCACTGCCGAGCACCTTGCGCGGGTGCGCGGCTACGTGGATACCGGCATCGCGGAAGGCGCCGACCTCGTGGTCGACGGGCGCGACTACACGCTGCAGGGCTACGAGAACGGGTTCTTCATGGGCGGCTGCCTGTTCGACAACGTGACCACCGACATGCGCATCTACCGGGAGGAGATCTTCGGCCCCGTGCTCTCGGTCGTCCGCGTTCCCGACTTCGGCAAGGCCGTCGAGATCGTCGACGCGCACGAGTTCGGCAACGGCGCCGCCATCTTCACCCGCGACGGAGATGCCGCGCGCGAGTTCGCCGCCTGTTCCGAGACCGGAATGATCGGCATCAATGTCCCGATTCCGGTGCCGATGGCGTTCCATTCATTCGGCGGCTGGAAGAACTCGCTCTTCGGCGACACCCACATGCACGGACCTGAAGGGGTGCGCTTCTACACCCGCCAGAAGGCGGTCACTTCCCGGTGGCCGACGGGCATCAGGGCCGGCGCCGAGTTCATCATGCCGACCATGGGCTGACCGCGGGGCCGGGTGCGCTCCGTGGAACCCGGCGCCGCCCGTCTGGCGCACTACTGGCTCGCCCTGCCGGCGAATTTCCGGGGCATATTATGGCTTAGCCTCGGGACGCTGCTGTTCGCGACCGTCGACGTGTTCGTCAAGGGGCTGGGCCAGAAGTTCGACGCGACCGAGATCACGTTTTTCCGCTACGTCGCCGGACTGGTCGTGCTCACGCCGCTCTTTCTGCGCATGACCGCGGAAGACATGCGCACACGGAAGCTCGGCCTGCATGCCACACGCATGAGTTTCGCGTTCGTCGCCCAGGTCCTGGTCATCATTTCGGTGATCCACATGCCGCTGGCCGACGCCACCGCGTTCATGTTTTCCAAACCGCTGTTCACGACCGTGGTCGCGGTCATCATGCTTCGCGAGATCGTTACCGGCCGCCGCTGGACGGCCACGTTTGTCGGGTTTGCCGGCGTCCTCGTGATTCTGCGCCCCGGGGCGTCGGGCATCGACGCGATCGCCGTCGTCGCGCTCGGCGCGGCGCTGACCTTCGCCATCGCGAACGTCCTGATCCGCGTGCTCGCGCGGACCGAACCCACGGTCCGGATCCTGTTCTACTATCACATCGGCGGCGTGCTGGTCTTTGCGGGACCGACCTACTGGTTCTGGAAGACCCCCGTCGGCCTCGAATGGGTGCTTCTCGGCGGAATCGGGGTCCTGACGACCGGCGGGATGGTGTCGTTCGTGCGCGCCTTCTCCGTTGGCGAGGCCAACGCCGTCGGACCGGCCGAGAACATGCGCCTGATCTACGCCGCCCTGTTCGGCTTCCTCATCTTTGCCGAAATCCCCACCAGCTGGACAGTTGCCGGCGCACTGATCATCGCCGGAAGCACGCTGTTCATCGCCCGCGAGGAGGCGAGCCAGAGGACCGCCGCGAAAGCGTCCGACCAGACGGGAAACACCGCCGCGAAGCGGCAGCTCTGAAGACGCGCCGGACACGCCCCGGGCAGGCCCGGTTCCGGCGAATCCGGCCGGAAGCGGCGGCGCGTCAGGAGGCCGGCGCGAGACGGAGAATCTTCCCCCTGCGCTCATCGGTCACGGCATACACGAAACCGTCCGGTCCGACGCCGACATCCCGGATCCGGCGGCGTTCCGCCTCGAGAAGCCGTTCCTCGCCCAGGAGCCTCGCGCCGTCGAGCTCAAGGCGGATGATAGCGCGGGACCGTAACCCGGAGATAAGCAGGTTTCCCTGCCAACCCGGGAAGGCGGCGCCGGTGTAGAACGTCATGCCTCCCGGCGCGATCACCGGCGTCCAGATCACCAGCGGATCCTCCATTCCCGGCGCCGACCTGCGGCCGCTGCCGACCGGCAGGCCCGAATATTCCACCCCGTGCGACACCACCGGCCAGCCATAGTTGCGTGCCGGTTCTGCAATGTTGATCTCGTCGCCGCCCCGCGGGCCGTGCTCGATCGCCCAGAGCTTGCCGGAAACCGGATGTATCGCCGCGCCCTGGACGTTGCGATGCCCGTAGGACCAGATCTCGGGGCGGGCCCCGGGCCGCCCGACAAACGGATTGTCGCGTGGAACGCTACCATCCGGGCGGACGCGGACGATCTTGCCGAGATGGGAGCCGAGCTCCTGAGCCTGCACACGGTAGGACCGGCGCGAACGCTCGCCCAGCGTGACGAACATGTTGCCGTCGCGGGCGAACACGACTCGCGAGCCGTAGTGCAGTCTGCCGGACAGCCTGGGCAGCTGGCGGAACACGACCGTGACGCCCTCGAGAGCTGTCCCGGCAGCATTGAGCCGTCCCCGCGCGACCGCGGTAGAGTTCCTGCCCCCTGATCCGGGTTCGGTGTAGGACAGATAGACGAGACGGCTGTCCGCAAAGGCCGGGTCGAGAGTGACGTCGAGCAGGCCGCCCTGGCCGGCATCGGCGACCGCCGGCACGCCGTTGACCGGCGGCGACAGGCGTCCGGCGCGGCTGACGATCCGGAGCCGGCCCGGTTTTTCGGTGACGATCATCCGCCCGTCGGGAAGGAAGTCGATTGCCCACGGATAGGCCAGCCGGTCGGTGAGCACCGCGAGCCGTATCCGCGCCCGCTCGGTGTCGAACACGCGCTCGTCGGCGAGCGCCGGCGGCAACATCAAGAGCATCCCGGCGACGACGCATGGCAGGAAGCCCGACCATGCGCGTGGATTCGATACCGCCATGACCTTTCCCTCCCGGGGACGACTGTCGCTGGCAGGCCGCGCCCTTGCCGGGCGGCGCCTCCTCCTGTCTAGGTCCTGCGCGGCCGGACGGCGCGCGCACCGGGACGCTAGAGAACCTCCGCGGCCACGATCCGAAGCGCATCGACCGTGGCGCCGCCGAGCAGCAGGGCGGTGATCTCGCCGCGCGCCGCGGACTCCTTCCATGCCGCCAGGCGGTCGGCGATGCGCTCAGGCGGGCCGACCAGGGCAACCTCGTCGACGAGCGCGTCGGGCACTGCCGCCGCCGCGTCGCCGGGGCGGCCGTCGAGGAAGGCGTCCTGGATCGCCAGCGCCGCGTCCTCGTAGCCCATGCGCCTGACAAATCTGTTGTAGAAGTTGCGGTCGCGCGATCCCATGCCGCCGACATACAGCGCAAGATGCCTCTTCAGGGGCTCGCGACAGGCATCGAGATCCGGTCCGACGCTGATCTGAACGAATGGCGCGACCTCGAAGTCCTCGGCGCTCTTGCCGCCCCCGGCAGCGTCGAGCCCCTCGCGGATCGCCGGTGCGAACAGGTCGAAGCGCCCGGGGCTCATCCAGACCGGAAAGAAGCCATCCGCGATCTCCGCCGCTGTGCGTATGCCTGCCGGGGAGATCGTGCCGGTATATATCTTCAGCCCCGGGTCGCCATGCAGGATGCTCTTCAACGGCTTTCCGAGGCCTGTCGCATCGTCACCGTCATAGGGGATCCGGTAGTGGCTCCCGTGATGGACCAGGGGCTGCTCGCGGGCCAGTATCTTTCGCACGATCCCGATATATTCGCGGGTCCGCTCCATCGGCCGCCCGTAGGCCTGCCCGTACCACCCTTCCGCCACCTGCGGTCCCGACGGCCCGACGCCGAGCATGAAGCGGCCGCCGGAAAGGTTGTGCAACGTCATCGCCGTCATCGCCGCCATCGCCGGCGCCCGCGCCGGCATCTGCATGATCGCCGTTCCGACCTTCAGCCTGCTCGTCTGCGCGAGGATCCAGGCCGCAGGCGTGACGGAATCCGAGCCATAGGCTTCCGATGTCCACGCCGATTCGTAGCCCAGCGCTTCCGCCTCGCGGATCAAGTCCATATCGACGCTAAAACTCTTGCCCGAATACCCGACGGTCAGACCGAGCTTCATGGCTGCGTTCCCCTTATCGTTCCGGAAGGCTCATCGCACCGGTCCTTACGCCGGAAACGGCGTCATGTCCATCTGTACCGGCGGCCCGCCCCGGCAACCTCCCGGCGCCGGCCGGAGTGGCAGAGGCCCGGCCGATATGGGACAAGAGGCGATGGAACACGATGCGATCGAACTTGCAGTGATCGCCGCCATCTTCCTGCTCGCCGGTGGGATCAAGGGCGCGATCGGGCTCGGTCTGCCGACGGTGTCGATGGGGCTGATGGGCGCGTGGCTGCCGGCAGCCGAGGCGGCAGCGCTCCTCGTGCTGCCGGCCTTCCTTACCAATGTCTGGCAGATGCTCGACGGTCCCCACCTGGCGCGGTGCTGGCGCCGGCTGTGGCCGATGATCGTCACGCTGGCGGTATTCGCGGTCATCGGCACGACGGTCATCACAGGAGCGAGAAACGCGCTGACGCTGAGCCTGCTCGGCCTCATGCTGATCGTCTTCGGAGTCCTCAGCCTCCGTGGCACCCGCTTCAGGGTCCGCAGCAGCCGCGAGCCGGCGCTCGGCCTCGCGGTCGGGACCAGCACCGGCCTGATCACCGGAGCCACGGCAGTGTTCGTGATCCCGTCCGTCCTCTACATCCAGGCGCTTGAGTTCGACAAGACGGAGTTCACCCAGGCCATCGCCCTGACGGCGTTGACAGCGACCGTCGGCCTCGCCGCCGGCCTCGGCCTCCACGGGCATTTCGCCGTCGTCGACATCGCGCTTCCCGGCGTCTGCGCAACGCTGACGGCCTTCGCCGGCATGGCCGGCGGTCAGGCAATGCGGCGGCGCGTGCCCGTCGAGACCTTCCGCCGCTGGGTTCTCTGCGGCCTGATCGCGCTCGGGGCGGCGATGATCCTGCGCGCCGCCGCATCGTGAAACGGCGCCGGAAGGCGGGGCGGGCGCATCTCGACTCCCGCATCCCTTCGGGGCACGATGGGCTGGAAGATCCGCAAATCCACAGCTTCGGAGGAACCGTCGTGGCAGGCAGCAACACAGGGCTTGGAGACTTCGTCCTCGCCGAAGCCACCTTCGCCGACATTCACGCGGCCTATGCCAGCGGCGCCTTGAGCGCGCGCAGGCTGGTCGAGGCCTACCTGGAACGAATCGAGGCCTACGACCGCAACGGCCCGAAGATCAATTCGCTTGTCTGCGTCAACCCGAAGGCGCTCGAGGAGGCCGACCGCCTGGACGCCGCGCTTGCTGCTTCGGGCCCCGTCGGCCCGCTTCACGGCATCCCGCTGGTGATGAAGGACCAAGGTGACGTCCTCGAAATGCCGACCACGATGGGCTCGGTGCTGTTCCGCGGCCACATGCCGGAGAGAGATTGCTTCATCGCTGCCAAGCTCCGGCGCGCCGGCGCCATCTTCATCGGCAAGGCAACGCTCGGTGAGATGGGCGCCGGCGACACGCACGGCTCGCTGTTCGGCTCGACGCGCAACGTCTACGACCTTGCGCGCACCGCCGGCGGCTCATCGGGCGGGTCAGGCGCCGCCGCTTCCGCCAACCTGACCGCGGCCGCCATCGGGCAGGAGGGCTTCGCCTCGATCAGGCGTCCCTCGACCTGGAACGGCGTCGCCGGCATGCGGCCGACCGCCGGCCTCGTCAGCCGCGGCGGCGTCTATGCCGGATGGCCATCGATCAACGGCTCTCTCGGCCCGATGACGCGCCGCGTGGCCGATCTCGCGCGCCTCCTCGACAGCATGGTTGGATTCGATCCCGACGACCCGTTGACAGGGCGCGGCGCCGGCCGGCTTCCGGCAAGCTGCCACGCGCTGCTGGAAGGCGAGGCTGCCCGGAACGCCCTCGATGGTGCCCGCATCGGCATCCTTCGCGAACCGATGGGCTATGCGAGCGAACCCGATTCCGACGATTTCGCAAAGGTCGACGCCGTGTTCTGCCGGGCGGTCAGCGAGCTCGCCGATGCCGGAGCCGATCTCGTCGACCCGCTGGTCATCCCCGGCCTCAACGACCTCCTCGCCCAGCGCGCCGGCGATGTCGAGGCCGAGGACGAGGCGTTCCGAATCTACGCCACGGGAAGCGCCGGAAGCCCGTTCGCGTCCCGGCAGGAAGCGATGGCCTCGCCGCTCTATGCCGAGACCTTCCAGGGCGTCCGCCGCCGCTGGGAAGACCGGCCGTCCGCCGAAGCTCACGGCCGCTACCTGAAGGCGCGGGACAGCCTGATGACCACGCTGCTGGCGAAGATGGCGGAGCACCGGCTCGACGCCGTCGTCCACAAGTCGGTCGAGCACCAGCCCACGCTCATCGAACACGGGGTCAATCCGCCGTGGGTCGACCAGAAGGGCGCACCGCACATCAACACCTTCCTCGTGTTCGTGCCCTCGATCGTGGTTCCGGCGGGTTTCACCGACGACGGGCTGCCGGCCGGCATCACCTTTCTCGGCCGGCCCTATTCGGATGCCGGCATGCTGTGCCTCGCTCACGCCTACGAACAGGCGACAGGGCACCGCAGGGCACCGCAATGCGCGCCATGACGGCGCGCCGGCCGCGATTCACGGCGCCCGGCGGTGCATCGCGGGGGATTTGCTGCTAGCCTCCGCCCGGGAACGGGCCGACAACGAGGGAGGACCAGATGCCACGGGATGCGACAGACAGCACGGTTTCCGGCGGGGCCATCGACGATCTCGATCCCTGCTACAGTTGGGACCGGGCGATTCCGGCTCCCGGCCACTCGGGGGTGGATTTCGAGCAGCGCGTGGATTTTGGCCGGCTGCACCGTTACCGACTGGCGCACGCGCACGAGGCGCTTCGCGATTCGCATCTCGGTTCGCTCCTCTGCTTCGACAACAACAACATCCGCTACCTGACCTCAACCGTCATCGGCGAATGGTCGCGCGACAAGATGTGCCGCTACGCGCTGCTCGCCGGCGACGACCAGCCGCATCTGTGGGACTTCGGATCGGCAGCGGCGCATCACCGCCTGCATGCGCCGTGGCTGCCGGTCGACCACTGCCACGCCGGCATGCTGGGGCTGCGGGGCACGGTACCGCCGGATGCCGGTCTGATGAAACGGGCGGCAGCGGAGATCGCCGCCATGCTGGCCGATGCCGGCGTCGCCGGCATGCCCGTGGGCGTCGATTTCTGCGAGCCGCCGATGATGCTTGCCCTTCAGGACGAGGGGCTGACGGTGGTCGACGGCCAGCAGGTCATGCTCGATGCGCGCGAGATCAAGAACATCGACGAGATCACGCTTCTCAACCAGGCCGCCGCGATGGTCGACGCCGTCTACCAGATGATCGGCGAGGAGCTGAAACCCGGCGTCCGCGAGAACGACATCGTCGCCAGGGCCAACCAGATGCTCTACGAGATGGGATCGGATGATGTCGAGGCCATAAACGCGATCTCGGGCGAACGCTGCTGCCCGCATCCGCACAACTTCACCGACCGCCTCGTGCGTCCCGGCGACCAGGCGTTCTTCGACATTCTCCACTCCTACTCGGGCTACCGCACCTGCTACTACCGCACGTTCAATGTCGGCCGCGCCACGCCCGTGCAGGAGGATGCCTACAAGCAGTGTCGCGAATGGCTTGATGCTGCTATAGAGCTCGTGCGCCCCGGAGTCTCCACGGCAGAAATCGCGTCGGTCTGGCCGCGGGCCGAGGAGTTCGGCTTTGCCAACGAGATGGAAGCCTTCGCCCTCCAGTTCGGGCACGGCCTCGGCGTGGCGCTTCACGAACGCCCGATAATCTCCCGCCTGTGCTCGCTCGACGATCCAAAGGAGATCCGCGAAGGCATGGTCTTCGCCCTTGAGACCTACTGTCCGGCGAAGGACGGCTTCTCGGCGGCACGGATCGAGGAGGAGATGATCGTGACGCCCGACGGCGCCCGCGTCATCAGCCTCTATCCGGCCGAGGATCTGCCAATCTCCAACCGGTACTGACGGGCTGCGGCACCGGGAGCCCGGCTCATGGCAGGACGTTCCGGCACGCATGGCGGCGGCGCGGATGTGGAACGCGCCGGTTCAGCAAACCCGGCGACCACCGCCGCGCCCGGGCAAGACGCCGCCAACGACGACATCGGCGAAGCGGTGCGCCTCGCCCTGTGGCGCTCGCAGCTCGAGATACGTCACCTTGAGCAGCGCGCCCACGACCTCTACCTGCGCAACCTGATAAGCGGCACCAGCCACCTCGCGCTCGGGCACGAAGCCGTCGCCGCGGGCTTCGCGACCGCGATGCGGCCAGATGACTGGACCTTCTGCACCTACCGCGGCCATCACCATACGCTTGCGCGTGGGGCTGCGATGGAGGGCATCCTCGGCGAGCTCATGGGCCGCGAATGCGGGCTCCTCCAGGGCAAGGGCGGCTCGATGCATCTCACCTCGGTCGAGCACGGCGCCATGGGCTCCTACGCAATCATCGGCGCCCACCTCCCGATCGCGGTGGGTGCCGCGTGGACGGCCCAATACAGGAACACCGGCCAGGCCGCCGTCTGCTTCTTCGGCGACGGGACCACCAATATCGGCGCCTTCCACGAGGCTCTCAATCTGGCGGCGGTCTGGAAGCTGCCAGCGGTCTTCGTGTGCGAGAACAATCTCTACATGGAATATACGCCAATCGCCGACGTGACCGCTGTCGAGCACCCGGCGGCCGGCCGCGCCGCCGCCTACGGCCTGGAGAGAATCGTCATCGACGGCAACGACGCCGACATCGTCTACCGCGAGGCCGGCCGCGCGCTCGACCTGGCGCGCAACGGTGGCGGCCCGTCCCTGATCGAGTGCATGACCTACCGCCACGCCGGCCACAGCCGCAGCGACCCGGCGAAGTACCGGCCGCCCGGAGAACTCGAGAAATGGCTCAAGCGCGATCCGCTGAAGCGCTACCGGATCCGGCTCACCGAGTTCGGAATCGGCGATCAGGTGATCGACACCGTCGAGCGCGAAGTGGCGGCCGCGGTCGAGGAGGCCACCCGGACCGCAGAGGCCTCGCCACCGCCGGCCGAGGGGCTGATCGTGACGGACGTCTGGGCCGACGGGAGCTCGGCATGGCGAAACTGACCTATCGCAGCGCGGTCGCCGCCGCCATCGCGCAGGAGATGCGCCGCGACGATAGCGTCGTCTTCCTCGGCGAGGACATCGGAGCCGCCGGCGGCGTGTTCAAGGCGACCGAGGGGCTGTTCGCGGAGTTCGGACCGTTGCGGGTGCGCGACACGCCGATTTCCGAGCAGGCGATTCTCGGCGCCGCAATGGGCGCGGCAATGACCGGCCTGCGGCCGATCGCCGAGATCATGTTCTCCGACTTCCTCGCCGTGTGCTGGGACATCGTCGCCAACGAGATAGCCAAGACCCGCTACATGACCGGTGGCCAGATCTCGATGCCGCTTGTCGTTCGCACCGCCAACGGCGGCGGCGGCCGCTTCGGCGCGCAGCATTCGCAGTCGGTGGAGAACTGGGCGATGATGGTTCCGGGCCTGAAGGTGGTCGCCCCGTCTTCGCCCGCGGACGTCAAGGGGCTGCTGGCCGCGGCCATCCGCGACCCCGACCCGGTGATCTTCTTCGAGCAGAAGTCGCTCTACGGCGCCACCGGGGAGGTCCCGGACGGCGAGCACGTGGATGCGCTGGGCACCGCGAGGGTCCTGCGCCAGGGCGGCGACGTCACGGTCTGCGCATTGGCCGCCATGGTGCCGCGTGCGCTCGACGCGGCCGAGGAGCTGGCCGCGGTCCACGGCATCGAGGCCACGGTCATCGACCTGCGCTCGCTGGTGCCGCTCGACACAAGAACGGTCCTTTCCGAGGTCGCGAAGACCGGGCGTCTGGTCACGGTCGAGGAAAACCCCCGGCTCTGTGGCTGGGGCGCGGAAGTCGCGGCGATCGTGTTCGAGGAAGCTTTCTGGGATCTCGACGCGGCGGCGGTGCGCATCACGACGCCGCACGTGCCGTTGCCGTCGGCGCCCGCACTGGAAGACGCGGCAATGCCGTCGGTCGGGCGTATCGCGAAAGAGATCGCCGAGAGCTTCGCCTGACGCTGCTTCCGCGCGGTCAGTTCAACCCGTCGACATAGTCCTCGAGGCGAATGCGCTCCCAGGCGTCACGAGGCGGACGGATGCGTTCCGCGAAGGGCAGGGTCACCGGCCGGGTCGCGTCGATGATCAGCTTGGTCTGCATCGGCCCCTTCTCGGTGCGCACCTCGCCGTACGCCGACGGATCAAGATGCGCGCCCATGGCATAAGGAATGGTCGTCACTCCCCTGTCCGCCTGCAGATGGGTCGAAATCGCCCACCACATCTCCTGTTCGTTGTAGATGTCGATATCCTCGTCGACGACGACCGCGATCTTGAGATTGGGCTCGGCGGCGACCGCCGCTATGCCGGCCGACTTGCCCTCGCCCTGGACGCGCTTCCGGATCGAGATGAACGCCGTGAAGATGCAGGTGCCGCAGGCCGGCATGTGCACCGCGGTCACCGAGGGCACCAGCTTGGCGACCGAGTTGTATACCGTGCTCTCGTGGCTGAGCACGCCCGCCAGGTTGTGCTCCCGGTGCGACGGGTCGAGATCGTGATAGATCGCGTCCTTGCGCATGGTGAGCGCGCGCACCTGCATCAGCCCGACCGGATCCTTCCGGGGTCCGTAGAAGCCGGTATATTCCGAGAACGGCCCGTCGCTGGTCTCGCAGGCCGGGTCGAGCACGCCCTCGATGGCGATCTCGGCCCATGCCGGCACCGGGATATCAACCGTTTCGGCAGCGACGACCTCGAGCGCCTCGCCCATCAGCGCACCCATGGCGCGGTACTCGTCGCTGTCCATCGACTGTTTCGACAGCGAGCCGAGGATCGCGGCCGGATGGTGCCCGATGAACAGCACCGCTTCCATGGGCCGCTTGAGTTCGCGGTATTTCCTGTAGATGTAGCCGGCGTGATGGGCGGGGTTGAACATGCAGGCGATCTCCTGCGGCCCCTTGATCTCGTGTCGGTAGACGCCGGCGTTGAGGACGCCGGTTTCAGGATCGCGGACCACGAGAACACCGATCGAGATGTACTTGCCGGAGTTCTTCTCGGCGTGCCTGATCACCGGAATCCGGGAGAGATCAATGTCGCCGCCCTCGATCACCACCTGCTTGACCGGAGCGTCCCCGCGGCCGACCGTCACGGTATCGATCGGATTGGCGATGCGCTCGCGGAACGTCGACAGGATCGCGCTCTTGGGCTCGTCCGGCTCGACGCCGAGTGCGAGGCCGAGAAGCTCGTACTTTCCGAACATGTTGGTTACCAGCGGGATGTCGCTGCCGTTGACGTTCTCGAACCTGATGACCGGATACCGGTCGCGCGCAGCGAGCTTCTGCTGGATGACGCAGGGTTCGTAGACCGGATCCACGGGCCGCGACACCGACGCGAAATAGTCCGGCCCCCTCTGCCGGATCTCCGCAAGAAACTGGTGAAGGTCCTTATTCATGCTCGCTGGCCCCCGCGCCTGGCTCTGTTTCGACGCCGCATTGTCATGGCCCGGTCGCTGTCAAGTCAAGCGCACGGCATCCGTCCGGGCTGCCGGGACGGGCTTGCCGGCGCACCCGGGATGACGCTATATGCCCTTCGGAGATCTCCGGCTCCCGCATCGGGACATCGCCAGTGAACGACATCCAACCGCCATCGCAAGTGCCGTCCGCGCCAAGCTGCGGCAGGGTGCCGCGCCCCGTTGAATTCACCGGATTGGCCCGCGAGTATTTCGGTATCTGGATTGTCAACCTAGCGCTCGGCATCGCCACCGTCGGGGTCTATTCGGCCTGGGCGAAGGTACGGTCCCGGCAGTACTTTCTTGGCCACACCCTCATCCTTGGCGACCGCATGGAATATCATGCGAACGGCATCATGATCCTCAAGGGCCGCCTGATCGCCGTGGCGGCGATCGCGGCCTATGCCGGGCTGGGTTTCGTCGAACCTTGGGCACAACCCGTCGTCCTCGCCGCCCTCGTCCCTCTCTACCCGGTAATCATCAATCACGCCTTGCGGTTCAATGCCCGCATGACGTCCTGGAGAAACGTACGCTTCGCCTGGGATGGCAGGTACTGGGGCGTGCTCAAAATCGCCGTTTTCTGGCCCCTTGCCGCCATCCTCACGCTGGGGCTGCTGGTGCCTCGGGCGGCGCGGGCAAGCCGCGAATATGTCGCTTGCCACCATGCCCTCGGCCAGACCCGATTCGCCGCGGCCACGCGCACCAGGCGCTATTGGGGCGCCTATCTGCGCGCCATCATGCTCGGAGCCCTGATGAGCATGGTCGGGAGCGTGGTCGCATTTCTGGTCATCTTGGTCCTGCGATCTGCATCTTCGGGCTCCAACATGGCGGTACCCGCGGTCCAGCTGGTGACCGGGCTGGCCGTCTGGTCCCTTCCGTTCATCTATTTCCGGATCGCCGTGCGCAACATCGCCATCGACGCGCTGAAACTCGGCGACGCGGCCACCTTTCGCTCGTCGCTCAGCCCGCTCCGCTACACCTGGATCGTCGCCACCAACTTCATCGTCTCGATACTCTCGGCGCTGATGATGGTGCCGTGGGCCGCCATCCGCCGCTACCGCTACCAGGCCGGGTGCATCACGGTCACGCCCATGGCGGCCGACGCGACGTTTTCCGACAGCCTCGCCGGACCGACAGGCGCTGTCGGCGAAGAATACGGCGAGTTCGCCGGCATCGAGATCGGATTGTGATCGTCGCCGGCCATCTCCATGAACCGGAATCATCGGCTCGCGTCGCCGCGTCGCTAGCGCGCACCGATTCGGGTTTCTTGCTGACCGGCATCGAGGGCAGACCCGAATCCCCGGTGACGATCCGCCGAACAGGCTGGCGGCTGGCCGGCGTTCCGCAGTCGGTCACCTTCGAGGACGGCAGGCGCTTCCTGCCGTCGCACGAGGTGCCGCCGGGCTTCTTCAGCGGCGAGGAGAGCGGGCGATGGCTATGGATCGACAGGCTGGAACGCCTTCGCTGGGCCGGATTGATTATCGTGCTAGCCGGTCTCGTCATCGGTGCCGCCGGCGTCAGGGCCGCGATGCCGGTCGTTGCCGACTTCGCCGTCGGTCTGGTTCCCGCAAGTCTGGAGGCCGAGATCGGCAGGCGAGCATTCAGAAGCCTGGACGGCCTGCTGCTCTCCGGGAGCCGACTCCGCCCCGACCGGAAATCGCGGATCAGGTCCGCGGCGCGCGCCCTCGCGGCACGGGGCGGTCTGGAGAGGGTTCCGGAAATCGTCTTTCGCGAAACCCCGATCCTCGGCGCCAACGCCTTCGCCCTGCCCGGCGGGCCCGTGCTGGTTACCGACGGGCTGGTCAAGCTCCTCGACGACAACATGACAGTTGCCGTCCTCGCCCACGAGTTCGGACATATCGAGAAGCGGCACGGCCTGCGGCGGATTGTGCGCGCGGGCGGGCTGGTTCTCGTGGCATCCATGGTTTTCGGCAGCGACGGCTCGCTGGTTGAGGAGATCGTGGCGCTTGCGTCCTCGCTGTCAACGCTCGGCTATTCCCGCGATTTCGAGCGTGAGGCCGACATGTTTGCGGCCGATCTTCTCACTGCCGGCGGCCGGTCAGCCGGGGATCTCGCCGACGCTCTGGAGAAGCTTGGCGCGGCGTGTGGACCGGCGTGCGACAAGTCCGGTTGGTTCTCGACCCATCCGGCAACCGGAGGCCGCGTCGAGGCCCTGAGGGCCTACGGCCGCGACCGATAGAACTCGTCACCTCGTCCCGGGCAGTTCTTTTTTCGGTCCGCGGTTGCCAGCCGCGCCGGTCGAAATCTCCCGCACAGAAGTCTGCACGGTCGGAAATCTCCATGATTCCGGCCAGCGCCGGGCGGAGATACTGCTCGATACTATCGAAACGCGTAGCGTCAGGCCGATCCTGTTGGCAGAATTGTCGATTCCATCATCCTGCTGCTCTCCCGGGCATCTTTAAGGTCCGTAACGAAATAATCGCGTCTGTATTGGGTGTTGGCAAGAGTCCCCCGTTCCGCTCGCTCTGGAATTTTTCGCGCCTGATGTCGAGGGCCTTTATCTCGGCATCCTTGATGCCCTTCGGACAGGTGTTTTCGTCGACATCGCAATAGACCTTGAGGCCGGCTTCGGTGGTGGTTGCTCTGATCAGGCTGGCGATGGCGGCGAGGCTGCGCAGCGGCTTGCCGCGCCAGTTCTGGCTGATGAACGAGAACAGGCGATGTTCGATTCCATTTGCTGGTGCCGGGCGGCAGGTGGCAGATCATGATCTCGAGCTCCCTGGCGAGCTTCTGCAGTTCGACCTTCCACAGCCGGGCCCCGTTCAACCCGCCGCAGTCGGCGGTGATCAGCAGCCGCCCCGGGGCAGCGCTCGCGCCCGAGGCGCCGCCACCGGGTGCTTTCCACCGCAAACGCCGCGGTGTCATGGCTGATGCCGACCCGGCCGATGTTGTGGGCCATGTCCCCGTAGGGGGCCGCCTTGCCGAACTCCTTGTCCGCGAAGTCATGTACCTTCACCTCCTTGGGCCGGCCCTTCGGCCGCCACTCGCGGCCGGCGTTCTTGAAATCGCCGATCAGCTCCTTCTTCCTGGTGTCGATGACCGGCTCTCCGGCCGCAAGAAACTCCGCAACCTGCCCGTTTATGTGGCCGAACTGCCCGTCCCGGGTGCACGCCGCCTTCGCGGGTCTTCGCGTTGGCGTATAGCCAAGCTCGCCCAGAAGCCGCCCGACAAGCGACGCCGAACAACCCTGCTCCTCAAGACACTTCGCAAGATGCCGGGTGCTCTTCGAAACCCACAGCAGAGACCGTTCCGGGTCGCCCCGCATTGCCGGTGCAACCAGCGCCTCAAGCAAACCCGGCTGACGCTCCGTCGCCGGCTTGCGCCCGCCGCCCGCGCGGCCGGACCCGGTCCGGCGCCGGCGATGTTGCTTCGTCAATCTCCTTCAGACCCCGTCCAATCGTCGACCGCGCAACAGTGATTGAGTTAGTCACTATCAGCGTCGTATCTGTCAGACCGACGCGGACCTCTTACATTTTCAGTTGCTTGTTGAACCCTTCCGGGCCATCTTTCTGCTTCACGACTTCTACTTCAGCCATCATATCGCCAGTCTTTTCCACCACTATAATTGTGTCGGCGTCGTTCTCGAAAACTCCGGAGCCGCGAGTAGCACCGCGCCCACCGGAGCTTTCCTTTTTCGTATGAGCCACGATCATTATAGCTGATTTCAGTTCGTCGCGCAAGTAGCCCGCCATTTCCGTCAACAGACTGGCCGTCTCGCTCGCATTTTCGTTATGTCCTGATATAGCTCTCCCTAGAGTATCCACAACAACAAGGGTATAGCGTTCGTCAAGATCAAGTAGACTGTCAACGAGCTCATTTACTTTCTCCTCCGGTGTACTGATCCGCGGTACAGAATCAACGTATCTACTCACCCCTTGTTGGGTTCTGATTGGCCGTAGTGCTCGTTGATGATGTCTGCGGCTTTTCCGTCGAGGGCGATCTGGGTGGCGACGAGTGGGTTGTAGCCGAGTGCCGCCATGGAGGTGAGGTAGCTTGAGCCCCGGCACCATGCTTTTGCGTGGAGCGGAAGCATCCGGACACCTTGACCTTTGCCATCCTGATTTTCTGTTCTCCGGCATTGTTGGTGAAGCTGACGTTGGGGTCGTCTGTGAAGCGCAGGTTTTCGTGTTTCACGAGACGTTCGTGCAGGTTGTGCGCGTCGGACTTGCGTCCACGTTTTCCTTTCGGCGGCGGCGGGATGTCGGGCAGTTCCCTGGCGCCCTGATGGTGCGGTAGCGCTTGCGCACGGCCCGGAGGTCGGCCTCGTTCAGGGTCTTGGATGCGCTCTTGTTGACCTTGTGGCAGACCTCGCGGAGCAGGCTCTTCATAAGTCGCGCGGTAGCCTCGACGACAAAGGTCAGTTCGCGCAGCAGGTGGCTGCCGCACAGCTGGTGGCTACACTGGTCATAGCCCATGTACGAGGCCCAGCAGTCGTGGACCAGGACGCCCTTGTAACACGGGCCGATCTCTTGCCCGCGCTTGCGGTGCGGGAACTTGCACGTCAGGGTCCCACGACATGGAGCCACTTGCTATTGATCCGAAATCATCGACATCGGGCGTTGCAGGAGGTGCGCCACGGCGGCCTCCTCCCATGACGCATCGTGAAAGCATAGCCGAGGCCTCGGAGAGCTTGATGCCGGAGATCGCCTGCACGAACGCGACGGCACGGCGCAGGGATAGCATCTGGGCGACCAGCAGGTTGATGACGAGGGCCTGGATGCCGATGCCGTACTGCACAGGATGTTTTCGGGGAACCGGCCCTTGGTTCGGGCCTTGCACTTCGGGCATTCCTTGATCTCGGCGCGGCGCTCGACGACCTCGAACACGATGTCGTGCGGCGCTCCCGATCGACGGGGCCGTCGATGTCGGCGCCGCAGGCGTCGCAGGCCGCGACCGTTTCCTCGACGATGGTCTTGCGCAGGTTGTCGCCCATCTGCCGGTTCGGTTTCGGGCCCTTGCCGTTGCTCCCGGCACGCTCTTGTCCGTCTGTGACGGCGGCAGACCGGAGTTCCGGCTCGTGCGTGGTCTTCTCCAGAAGGACGACGATGAGGATGTCGAGCAGGATGACGAAGACGCGGATCACGGCCTCTTTCGGCACCTTGCCGGCAGCGCCGCGATCTTGGCCGCTTCGAACTCCTCGCGCGCCGCCCGTCGCCATCACCCGGCCTTGCGCTTCATCAGCGCGCCGCTTCCGAGATGCGTTTTCACATACAGATCATGCGGGGGCCGGAGCCCCGGAAGCAGCTGGCACAGCCCGCTCGTCGCCTTCGATCCAAAGTAGCCCACTGGCGGTCCCCGTCGTTCTCGATTACCACCACTAAACGAATCGGCCTGCAGTGTCAAATCTCCACGAAAACCCGTTCGTTGCTCTACCCCGACATCAAGCCGGAACCAGGGGGTGAGCA
Source organism: Alphaproteobacteria bacterium (assembly GCA_964291215.2). GTDB lineage: Bacteria > Pseudomonadota > Alphaproteobacteria > MPNO01 > UBA830 > JAJEBT01. The sequence continues at coordinate 1,827,500 of OZ219790.1, forward strand.
GTTACGAATCAACAAACAAAATATTTTTCGACTCTACCTTAGCCCCGTGGTGTCGCTCCCAGGCAAGCAAGCGTTTCCCCATACCTGATCTACCTTCACCGAGCATGTACACCACAGGTCCGGTCTCGGACGTAGCCCACACATGGCCGGACTTGCGGATTACGCAACCTGATGCCACGGGCAGAGCCATATCCAAAGCTATGAAACTCTTGTACGAACTGTACGAGCCAGTCAACTTCCGCTCCACGCAAAAGCATGGTGCCGGGGCTCAAGCTACCTCACCTCCATGGCCGCACTCGGCTACAATCATCACGTCGCAACCCAGATCGCCCTCGACGGAAAAGCCGCAGACATCATCAACGAGCACTACGACCAATCAGAACCCAACTAGGGGTGAGTAGATACTACAACAGAACAAAAATGGAATCCAGATTCCGCCGATAAATCCCGCAACCCCTCTTGAACCGAGCCGGATTGGTCACTATATTCTTTTTATTGGGAAGGGGCGATAGATGACGCAGAAGGCACCCCGAAAGAGCCACCGCAAGGGGATCACGCTGACCCAGCTCTTCAAGAGGTTCCCGGACGACGAGACCGCAACGGCATGGGTCGCGGGCATCCGCTGGCCGGGCGGGGCGACCTGCCCACATTGCGGCAGCGACCGGATCACCCATCCGGTGAAGCACAAGACGATGACCCATCGCTGCAAGGCCTGCCGCAAGTGGTTCTCGGTCCGCACCGGAACCTGCATGGAGTCCTCGAAGCTCGGGCTGCAGGTCTGGGTGATCGCGGTCTACCTGCTGAACACCGGGCTCAAGGGACAGGCGTCCATGAAACTGCATCGCGACCTAGGCGTGACGCAGAAGACGGCATGGCACTTGGCGCACCGTATCCGCGAGGCATGGGAAGACAACGGCGGGAACCTGTTTGCCGGGCCGGTGGAAGCGGATGAGACCTAGACATTGGCGGGAAGCGTAAAAACAAGTCCAACGCCGAGCGCAAGGTCGCGACGGGGCGCGGCACGGTGGACATGGAAGCCGTGGTCGGCACGAAGGACCGGGAGACCAACGAGGTCCGCGCCCGCCATGTCGCCGAGACCGGTATTCCTCATGTCGCCGGGTTCGTGGCGGAACAGACCAAGCCGGGCGCGAAGGTCTACACCGATGACGCCAAGGTGTACGGTGCGCTCGATCCGTGGTTCGACAGGGAGAGTGTCAATCACTCCGTCTCCGAATTCGTCCGGGGCATGGCTCACACGAACGGGATGGAATCCTTCTGGGCGATGGTGAAGCGCGGCTATCAGGGCACCTACCACAAGATGAACCCCAAGCACCTGCAACGCTATGTCGGGGAGTTCTCCGGTCGACACAACATCCGGCCTGCCGACACGCTGGAGCAGATGGCCGCGACCGTCGCCGGGCTAGTCGGGAAGCGGCTGCGGTATCGCGACCTGATCGCCGACAACGGGCTGGAGTCGGGAGCGCGGTCATGAAACGGGATGGAGATGACGAATGACCGTTGAAGATGTTCTTGCCCGAGTAAAGCCGTTGGCCGTCGAGTACTATCGCCTGACGGGGAAACCGCTCGGTGTCACCTCAGAAATAGGTGAATTTGAAGTTGCTCGCCTATTGGAACTGGAACTCGAACCAGCGAGAAATCCCGGTTATGACGCAAAGGACCCTGCGGGCCGACGATACCAAATCATAGCTCGCTCGCTGGATGACCCGTTGCGCAAGGGGTCGGAAAAAACCGGCGCGCTGAACGATAAAGAGTGGGACGCAGCTCTTTTGGCTCTCATGGACCGGCAGTTTACGGTGTTAGAGATTTGGGAAGCGGATAGGGCTGCTGTAGACGGTGAGTTGAACCGACCAGGTAGCAAGGCGCGGATGTGACGGCAACTGTCCCTGTCGAAGTTCAAGCAAATCGGTCATTTGCGCTATTCTTCCGCAGATAGTGCATCATGACCGACAATCCCAAGCGCGGCCCCGGCCGTCCGGTGGAGAAGCCTTTGCCGAAACCTATCGACGATTCCCCGGAAAATGTGATGCGGGCGATCCTCTCGACACCACCGAAGAAGGACAAGGACTGGCGGTATCTGCGGGAGGCGGACGACTAGTCGCCCGCTTGGTCACTTAGATATATAATCCCCAAAATTTGCGCAACATCCGGCCCTCATCTCCGTTCGGGCTACGCACTCACTGCGATGAGGGCCGGGTGTTGCACTTCAGACTGGAAGTGAGGTCTTGTCAATCAAATGATTGACATACAGGTCTTGAATGTCAATTAATTAATTGACGTTGCGTTTTATGCCGCATATGAATATATTGACAAATAGAATGTGATGTTAAGAAATTGATATACGATGAGTGTTCGAAAGACCATAGAACGACAACACCGGTTGATCGTGGATCGTGCAGCCTCTCAGCTTTCTGATGTCCAAACGCCATCGGAAGGCTGGGTCTTCACTGTACGCAAAGCGCTGGGCATGTCCGGAGCACAGCTTGCGCGCCGTCTCGGTGTGACACGTGCTGCCGTTTCGCAAACTGAAAAGAACGAGGTAAGCGGCAGTGTAACGCTCAAGCACATGCAAAATGTCGCCGAAGCGCTTGGCTGCCGGTTTGTCTGCGCCATCGTGCCCGAAGGTCGCATTGAAGATGTGATCCGAAATCAGGCCGAGCGCAAGGCAACCAAACTTGTCCGCCGTGCAAGTGGATACATGGCGTTGGAAAGCCAGTCCCTTCCACCTGAAAAACTCAAAGAGGAGATCGTACGCCTGCGTGATGATCTGATGCGCGAAATGCCTTCCGATTTCTGGGAGGGCAAATGATCAATGACGACGCACCGGAAGATGCAACACCCCTTGATCCCGACGAGCGTGAAGGTCTCAAGCACCAACACATCATCACACGTGGTGAACTAGATGAGTTGGAGCAGGCCAATATTCAGACCGGCCTGCAATGGGTATCGAGGACTCGCCAGCGCGACATCTTGAATGATGAGTTCTTGCGCACGCTCCACAAACGTTTGTTTGGAGAGGTATGGGATTGGGCCGGGACCTATCGCCAGACAGAAAAGAATATCGGCATCGATCCGCTTCATATCGGCGCAGAACTCCGCACGCTGGTCGATAATGCGCGCTACTGGGCCGAACATGGTACCTATCCGCCGCTCGAATCTGCCGCGCGCTTTCACCACCGCATGGTGCAGATACATCCATTCCCCAATGGCAATGGCCGCCATGCGCGCATCGCGGCAGACCTCTATCTGGAGCGACATTTCGGGCATGACGAAATCGAGTGGACGCATGGTTTTGATCTAAAGGCGGACAATGAGCGCCGCAGCGCCTATATCGCCGCACTGCGCGCGGCTGACGGCGGAGACTATGCGCCTCTCTTGGCATTCGTGGACGCGGGGCAGGCGGATCAGCCGAGCGATCCGGCCTGATCGTTCCGATTGGTTTTTGTCCAATTTCCGGGCATCCGGGCGTGCTCTATGGCTGCGTCACCAAGCCGCGATTTTCGCGTCTTGGCCCATATGGGTGATTGAACTGAGCCGCGTTCCGCGGCGGTGGTTTTTCTGCGTCGGGTGATGTTCCTGGCTGAGTTCTTCGCGGTTGACAGGTCCTGGTTTGCGCCTTCAGCCGTTGCCATCTTTCTGTCGTGTCCTGACAATCGGTTGCGGATGCACCGGCGAGCACTGTTTCGCACGGTGTCGTCGCTGACCGATCGCACCGCAATGGAGACGACAGATGACGCCTTAGCGCCGTATCTACTCACCCCTAGTTGGGTTCTGATTGGTCGTAGTGCTCGTTGATGATGTCTGCGGCTTTTCCGTCGAGGGCGATCTGGGTGGCGACGAGTGGGTTGTAGCCGAGTGCGGCCATGGAGGTGAGGTAGCTTGAGCCCCATGCTTTTGCGTGGAGCGGAAGCATCCGGACACCTTGACCTTTGCCATCCTGATCTTCTGTTCTCCGGCATTGTTGGTGAAGCTGACATCGGGGTCGTCTGTGAAGCGCAGGTTTTCGTGTTTCACGAGACGTTCGTGCAGGTTGTGCGCGTTTGCGATGCGTTTTCCTTTCGGCGGCGGCGGGATGTCGGGCAGTTCCCTGGCGCCCTGATGGTGCGGTAGCGCCCGGCGTCGTTCAGGGTTTTGGATGCGCTCTTGTTGATCTTGTGGCAGACCTCGCGGAGTAGGCTCTTCATCAGTCGCGCGGTAGCCTCGACGACAAAGGTCAGTTCGCGCAGCTGGTGGCTGCCGCTGGTGGCTACACTGCCATGTACGAGGCCCAGGACGCCCTTGTAGCACGGGCCGATCTCTTGCTTGCGGTGCGGGAACTTGCACGTCCCGACGACATGGAGCCACTTGCTGTTGATCCGAAATCGTCGACATCGGGCGTTGCAGGAGGTGCGCCACGGCGACCTCCTCCCATGACGCATCGTGAAAGCATGGCCGAGGCCTCGGAGAGCTTGATGCCGGAGATCGCCTGCACGAGCGCGACGGCGCAGGGACAGCATCCGGGCGACCAGCAGGTTGATGACGAGGGCCTGAATGCCGTACTGCACGGGATGTTGTCGGGGAACCGGCCCCGGGCCTTGCACTTCGGGCATTCCTCGGCGCGGCGCGACCTCGAACACGATGTCGTGCGGCGCTCCCGATCGACGGGGCCGTCAGCACCGCAGGCATCGCAGGCCGCGACCGTCTCCTCGACGATGATCTTGCGCAGGGTGTCGCCCATCTGCCGGTTCGGCTTCGGGCCCTTGCCGTTGCTCCCGGCACGCTCTTGTCCGTCTGTGACGGCGGCAGACCGGAGTTCCGGCTCGTGCGTGGTCTTCTCCAGAAGGACGACGATGATGATGTCGAGCAGGATGACGAGGACGCGGATGACGGCCTCTTCCGCCACCTTGCCGGCAGCGCCGCGGTCTTGGCCGCTTCGAACTCCTCGCGCGCCGCCCGTCGCCATCACCCGGCCTTGCGCTTCATCAGCGCGCCGCTTCCGAGATGCGTTTCCACATACAGATCATGCGGGGGCTGGAGCCTCGGAAGCAGCTGGCACAGCCCGCTCGTCGCCTTCGATCCAAAGTAGCCCACTGGCGGTCCCCGTCGTTCTCGATTACCACCACTAAACGAATCGGCCTGCAGTGTCAAATCTCCACGAAAACCCGTTCGTTACTCTACCCCGACATCAAGCCGGAACCAGGGGTGAGCAGTTACGCTGTTTGAAAGGTGCGGGACGCTATGCCGACCTTGTTCGATCTGCTGGAAAGTGAGTCCGAGCCGTCGGTGCGGGCCGTGCTCGGGCACTGGCTGTTCGGCTATATCCATTCTTATCCGGACGGCAACGGACGCATGGCGCACTTTGTCATGAACGTGATGCTCACCTCCAGCGGCTATCCATGGATCGTCATCCGGGTCGAGGATCGTGATGTCTACTTGGCAGCGTTAGAAGCCGCCAGCATCGATCAGGACATAAACCGGTTCGCGCGGTTTGTGGCCGAAAGGGTTAATGGTCGCTGGAGCAGGCGGCGTGAAATCATGACAGATGACCAGCTCGATGACCTGAAATATCTGGTGCAGAAAAAGCCCGTCGTGCTGTCTCAGTTCGAAGGCGAGAAATGGTCGCGCCTCCGCGAGTCCCGACGCGGCGCTAATGAACTCACGATTGCGCGATCTCACGATCTGTTCGAAACGGTGCGGGTGCCGACCGCTTGCCTTGTCATTGGCAAGGATGGTGGCGGGAGCGAGATTTATTCCGGGCTGGCCAGCTCGCGCAGCATCGTCACGACACTGGAATCGCGGTTCAAGGTCAAGCAGGCTCTGGATATCCAGCCTTGATCAAAGGCCGCTATCCTGAAGTTTGTCACCGACCAGGCCCATTCACGCAATCTTCGTGACAGGCTTTCATCCCGTAAATCTGTCATCGCCCTGTCGCCGAAGCTCAGCGTTCCTGCCGGGGATCTGCCGCAACCATCGGGCAGCTGATCAGGCGGCCAGAACAGCACCTCTCTGCCTCCGCGAGCCACTCTCACCGCGTAAAGCTGGAGCGGCGGACTTGCAACTGTCTGGAGGCTTCTGAAATTGTTCTTGTCTTTCGGCATGTTGCATGCCAGATTCCAAAAACTCGAGATTCAGTTCGAGTAAGCGCTCGTTCGTGCAGTGAGGTGTTGTTGTTTCCGTCCGTTTGACGGGCCTTTGTCAGGGGTTCCAGCGTCACCCGGAGCGGTTTCGTGCACGACTTCCTTACGCCCATGCAATGTTTGCGGATTCCGGGATTTGCATTACCTTCGGGTCATGACAACCACCGCCATCGAATCCGCCCTTGCCCGAGTTCGCGACCGGATCGCCGACGCAGCGCGCACCGCAGGACGCAATCCGCGGGACGTGTCCCTGATTGCGGTTTCCAAGGCTCATCCGCAGACCAGCGCATGTTCCGCCCTGACGGCGGGCCACCGGACCTTCGGAGAGAACCGCGTGCAGGAGGCCGCTGCCAAATGGCCGGAACTCAGGCAGCGGTTCGCGGGCATCGATCTGCACCTGATAGGGCCGCTCCAGACCAACAAGGCTGCCGACGCCGTTGCGCTGTTCGACGTCATCCAGACCCTCGACCGCGAAAGGCTGGCCCGCGCGCTGGCTCGGGAATTCGAGAGGCAGGACCGGGCGCCGGCGCTCTTCGTCCAAGTCAATACGGGAAAAGAAGGGCAGAAGGCCGGGGTCATTCCCGGCAGCGCGGACGCGTTCATCGCGCGATGCCGGGGCGAATACGGGCTGCCGATCGCCGGACTGATGTGCATTCCGCCGGTCCGGGACAATCCCGAACCCCATTTCGCCATGCTTGCCACCATCGCGGCCCGGAACTGCGTCAGCCGCCTGAGCATGGGCATGTCCGCCGACTTCGAGACCGCGGTCAGCCTTGGCGCTACCGAGGTGCGCGTGGGCACGGCGATATTCGGAGCACGGCCCGCGCCCTGATCCGCTGCCCTCGGCACTGCCCCTTCCTCTGTATCCGAAAAACCCGACAGGAAAGACTGACCTCCGCCAACCAGCCAACGCCGGCGGACCGTCGCATTTCCCGCCGTCGGCGGACCCGATGCGGCACAGCAGCCAAAAAGGAGATAGAAAAGAAACCGGCGTGGCCGCCGCCGGAATCCGCTTACCGCCAAGCGTCGACCGATATCATACTGTTGTCTGCGCGCCGCCCCTCGATGATGCGCCAGGCGCCCTGGGTCTCGCCGCCGGTTACAACGACATCGATCTCCGATTCCTGAAACAGCCTGACCATGTCGTCAGGAGCGGCCTTGAGGTTGCCTGCATAGGGTTCGACGCCGGCCACCGCCAGCGGCTTTACCAGGGTCTGGACCCACTGGTCGTTCCAGTAGTCCCGCGCCGGCAAAACCGCGTTTTCGGCGCACCACCGAATCAGCTTGTCCTTGGTGGCGAACCCTTTCTCGACGAAGCCCCGCGCGACGATGGGATCCATGATCATCAATGGCGCCTCGCGCGCCTCGCAGGCTGCGAAGACTCGCTTTATCTTGGACTGCCACTCGTCACGGGGCCCGAACCCCGACTGCGTATACCGCCCTCCCCGAAACACAGTCACGGCGCTTTCCGCCGCATCAAACCCGGCGCTCACATGCAGCGGCTCCCACGGGCTGCGCTCCTCGTTCTCGGCAAATGTCGCGCTGAAGGAATTGAGGTTGCCCAGTGAGCCCATGAAGGTGTCGCCGGGCACCGAACCACCCTGGAGATTCGTGCAGACGAGGTTCCAGGCGCGGCCGATGGTCGCGTTCGCGTGGTTCCAAGGGCCCAGCGCGCCGATGCCGCAATTCATGCCGATCTCGTGGCGAACCGGTCCGTTGACGACCGCGATGCCTGAGAACGATGTGGTGCTGCTCGAACGCGCGGTAACGCCGCTCGACGCCATCGCAAGAAGAACCGGCAGGTACTCCGGCCGGCAACCCGCCATGACCGCGTTGACCGCGACCTTCTCGACCGTGAACTCCCAGAATTCCCGGAATGCCGTCGGACGCAGCCGTCCCACGACCTCGTCGGGAGGGTGGCTGGTGCCGGCCACCATCTTCTCGACACGTTCCTCGATCGGGAGAATGACGGGGAGGAAATCCGTCCAGTTGCTGTCGATGAAGAGCTGCCGGAGGTTGTCTTCGGTATCGGGTTCAAGGAGCCGTGGCATCGATCGTTCGAAGGAAACGCCGGTTTCATCCTCGGCCGTCAGCGGACTCGTGAGCCCCTCGATCACTTCCTGCATGAAAGGGCGTTGGCTGACGGGGTCGGCCCCCTCGATATAGCCGCGCAGGTCCGAAGCGGACCGGTCGACCACGGGCTGCGGCACAAAGGCCTGGCGCGTGGTCGGCATGCCGTTGGCGAGGGCAACCGATCCCACAAGACGCGCAAAGATGTCCGTGTGGATGGCGACCGAGGGGATACCAGCTTCCTCGAGCGACATGGCGAGCCCGACGACCGTCGGGCTGCAGGTACTTCACAGGCCGACCCCCAGGATCGCGGCGTCCCCGCGGGCGGCGACCCGCGCACGCATCTCGGGATCGTCGACCCAGCTTTCGCGCGGCCTGATGACCGTCGTCTCGACCAGCGGCAGGTTCTCGGCGAACCATGCCCGCAGCTGCTCCATGAACAGATCGGAGTTGTCGAACAGGCAGTCGACGAGACAGACGGTCTTGCCGTCGAGGCCCTGCAGGCGCGGCGCGAGGCGCTTGCCGGTAACCTTCGGCGGATAGCCCCGCGGATCATGCACGGTCAGCGCTGCGGTCATTTCCGAATCTCCCGAACGGGCGTTGCACTTGTCGGGCCCGGCGGCCAGCGGCACGCGCAGCCAAGCTTGCCTTGCCGAACCGTACCAGCAGCGAACGCACCGGACAACGCGACGGGCGCGCCTGCAGCTCAGCCGACGATCAGCCGGTCGCCGGGACGCCATCCCGCCAGGATTTCGCGAAGGTCGTGCAGCGCAAACGCGATGCACCCTTCGGTGGGAGGAAAGCCCTCGCCGGCGACATGAACGAAGATCGCGCTTCCGACCCCGCCGGCAACCGGGTCCATGTTGTAGTCGGTCACCGCCATCAGGTCATAGAGCCGGTCGTCGCGCCACAGGCGCTCGCAGCTCGCGGGGTAAGGCAGCGTCACCCTCCTGTTGTAGGCCGTGTCCGCCGGATCGTCGCACCAGCCCAGTGACGGGTCGAGTTCCGACACCGGCAGCATGGTGGCGGGCAGCCCGATCCGGTCCGGGCGATAGAAGACATCGACAAGACGCATCCCGCCTTCCGGGGTCGTGCCGTCGCCTTCCCGCTTGTTTCGCCGCACGCCTCCTCGGCCGAGAGCGCAGGAATATGCGGCGTCGCCACGCCGCGCGAGCCCTTCGGCCGAGACCACGAGATTCATGACGCACCTTTCCGTTCGGGAGCCATTCGGGCAGAATCGACCCGGATCGGATGCTGCAGGCCCTGTTGAAACGGAACGCGATCCTACCAGATTATGTTGGGCCGGCAGCGGGCCAGGTGGCCGACACCATCGAAAGGCGGCTGCACGATGTCCATCGTGAAGAAATTGCTCCTGGCCGATCACGACGATCTGCTTCGCGATTCGCTGCGCGACCAGTTCACGACGGACGGCGAATTCACGATCGAGGAAGCCGGCACGGGCGCCGACGCCCTGGCAGCGTGCAGTGCCGGCAAACACGACCTTATCGTTCTTGCCACCGATCTGCCCGACATGGACGGTGTCGAGGTGTGCCGGCTGATGCGGCTTGAGGGGATCAGATGTCCAGTCATTATGCTCGCCGGACCCGACGGTCGCGGGATGACCGTGGCCTTGGAGGTTGGCGCGAACGATTGTATCTCCAGGCCATTCCACTTCGGTACGCTGTTGGCCAGAATCCGGGTGCAGCTCGACGAGCCCGAACGCAACGAGGATCCGGTCCTTACCGTCGGGCCGTACAGTTTCCGCCCCACTGCCAGAACCCTCGTCGGTCTCGAGGGAGACGGCGCCACGATCCGCCTGACCGAGAAGGAGGCGGCGATACTCGAATACCTGCTGCGGACGGAGCACAGGGTCGTCGACCGAACCGAGTTGCTGAGGGAGATCTGGCGGTACCGTTCCGGCGTGACCACCCATACGCTGGAAACTCACATCTATCTTCTGCGGCAAAAGATCGAGCAGGATCCCTCGAGGGCGGAGATACTCCGCACTGTCTCCGGCGGCTACAGGCTGTTTCCGTAACCGCGCCGCGGCACCGGCACACAGCCGGGGACATCGGACGGCATCGCCGCCGGGCACGCGCGACGCGCGTTTGCGTGGTATACAGGTCGCGGCAATGGTCTGCGCTTCCGAACCGCCAGGATGAGAAGCTCCATGCGCACCCCCCCCCCGACCGACCCGGCACGCGATGACAGGCAGTGATTTCTTCGTCCGGTTCTGGGGTGTGCGCGGCTCCATCGCCTGCCCCGGCCCGGAAACCGTGGCCTATGGCGGAAACACGTCGTGCGTCGCCGTCCATTGCGGCCCGCATCTGCTGGTGTTCGACGCCGGGACCGGACTCCGCAAGCTGGGGCTGGAGCTGGCTGCAGCCGGGTCCACAGATGCCGACCTGTTCCTCAGCCACACCCACATCGACCATATCGAGGGGCTGCCTTTCTTCCGTCCCGCCTACCTGCCCGACAACAGGCTGCGGATATGGTCGGGCCATCTTGAGGACAACATGAACACCAAGAGCGCGCTGCGCCACCTCATGAACGCGCCCGTGTTTCCTGTTTCCATCGATGTCTTCGGCAGCGGCGTGAGCTTCCATGATTTCGGCGCCGGCGACACCCTGGCTCCCCGCCCCGGCATCCGCCTGCGCACGGCCGCCCTCAACCACCCGCAGAACGCAACCGGTTACCGCGTCGACTACAACGGGAAATCGATCTGCTACGTGACCGACACCGAACATCGACCGGACCACCCCGACGAGAATATCCTCGCCCTGATCGAGGGCGCGGAGGTGATGATCTACGATTCCATGTTCACCGACGACGAATATCCCGATTTTGCCGGTTGGGGGCATTCCACCTGGCAGGAGGGGGCCCGCCTCTGCCGGTCCGCCGGCGTTCGGACGCTGGCGATATTCCACCATCTTCCCGAACGTGCGGATGCCGACCTCGACCGCATCGCGCTGGAGGCCCGGGAGACGTTCGCCGGCGCCGTCGTCGCCCGCGAGGGCATGACACTGGCGCCGTGAATCGGACGGAGCCCTGACCGTGGCGAGTACCGGGCCCGGCCTCCGGCTGCGCCGCCTCGGCATGGGCCTCGCCACCATACTCGGGCTGGCGCCGCGCGGCTGGTTCATACCGCATCGCTATGCGGGATCCGCGAACGCTCCAGAGAGCTATCCCGAACTCGAAGGTCTGTTCGCCGCCGCCCGGCCGCGTTTCGCCGCGCTGCTCGACGAAATCGATTCCCGTGCCGCGGCCCTCGCGGCCATCGGCCGCGAGGGCCCGCCGCAACCGAGATGGGAACAGGGGTGGTTTCCGAGGCTCGATGCCGCGGCCTGCTACGCGATGGTCTGCACGCGCCGCCCGGCCCGCATCGTGGAAGTCGGCTCCGGCCATTCCACCCGTTTCCTCGCGCGCGCGGCGGCTGACTGCGGTCTCGAGGTGCGAATTACCTCCATCGACCCGGCGCCGAGAGCCGATCTGTCGGGCCTCGGCATCAAACACCTCGCGACAACAGTGCAACACGCGGACGCGGCGCCGTTCAAAGCCCTTTGCAGCGGCGACATGCTGTTCGTCGATTCGAGCCACATCCTCATGCCGGGCAGCGATGTCGACCACCTCCTTAACCGCGTCTGGCCGGCGCTCGCGGCCGGCGTCGTCGTGCATTTCCACGACATCCTCCTGCCCGACGGCTATCCCGCTGCCTGGACATGGCGCGGATACAACGAACAGCTCGGCGTAGCGCCCCTGCTGTCCGGCGGCGCAGCCTCGCCCCTGTTCTCGAGCCGGTACGTCACGACCAGAATGGCGGCCGCCTTCGCAGGATGTGCGGCAAGCAGATTGCCGATCATGCCCGGAGCGATCGAGACCGGCATATGGATGCAGAAGAATTGACTTGCCGCAAGCGGCCAAATGCCCGATTTTCCGGGTATGGCGTCACTTTCCCGCCTCAAGGCCGGTGCCGCGAACCTGTTCTCCGGCAAACTCCACCGCACGGAGCTCCCGGCCCGTGTGCAGGCCGCCATCGCCGCGCAGCGGGACGCCAGCGAACGCCTCATCGGCTGGTTCCAGCTCACCGTGGTCTGCGCCTTCGGCACGCTTTACACCCTATCGCCGAAAACATTTGCCGACGACGCGGCGTTCACCCCGGTCCCGTGGGCGCTCGGCGCATATTTTGCCTTCACCGTGATCCGGCTCTTCCTCGCCTATCGGGGACGCATCGGCCCGGCCATGCTCTACGCCTCGGCCATTCTCGACATGAGCCTGCTGCTCGGCCTGATCTGGAGCTTTCATCTCCAGTATGACCAGCCGCCTTCGTTCTATCTGAAGTCGCCGACACTGCTCTATGTTTTCATTTTCATCTCGCTGCGCGCGCTCAGATTCGAGGCTCGCTACGTCGTGGCCGCGGGTCTGGCCGCTGCGGCGGGCTGGTTCGGGTTCGCCTGGTATGCGGTCGAGGCGGGCGACGGCGCGTTGGTTACCCGCGACTATGTTCTGTACATGACCAGCAATTCCATCCTGATCGGTGCGGAGTTCGACAAGATCATCTCAATTCTCGTGGTGACGGCGATCCTGGCCGTCGCCATCGGACGCGCCCGCAAACTCCTGATCCGCTCGGTTGCGGAGAGTCAGGCAGCGCAGGATCTTTCGAGATTCTTCTCTCCCGAGATAGCGGAGCAGATCACGGCATCGGACGAAGCGGTGTCGGCAGGATCCGGCCAGACCCGCGAGGCCGCGATCCTGTTCTGCGATATCCGCGGTTTCACCGATTTCTCGCACACCCACGAGCCTGACGAGATCATTGCCATGCTGACGGAGTACCAGCGCCTGCTGGTTCCGATCCTGCAGGAGAATGGCGGCGCGATCGACAAGTTCATGGGTGACGGGATAATGGCGACGTTCGGAGCCGCCCTGCCGAGCGCCACCCATGCCGCTGACGCCTGCCGGGCGGTCGACGCGGTGGCGGCAGCGGCCGATCGATGGAACAGGGAACGCATGGCGGCCGGCCAGCCCGAACTCCGCGTCGGGGCCGCAGTTGCGGCGGGACGAATCGTTTTCGGCGCGGTGGGAAACGAGAACCGGCTCGAATACACGGTCATCGGCGATGCGGTCAATCTCGCCGCCAAGCTCGAGAAGGCGACAAAGGCCGAGCGGTGCCGGGCGCTGACGACGCGCGAGACCTACGAGACGGCGTGCGCACAGGACTATCGTCCGGCAGGCGGCGAACCGCAGCTCCTGGCCGGCCGGAACATCGAAGGGCTTGAAGAACCGATCGATCTGGTCGTGCTCGCCGGGTAGATCTCTCGCGAAAGCGCCCGCCACGGACCGGCGCCAGCCGTTTGCCGCGAATCTGACGGGTCATTGCTGCGTGTGCGGCGAACAACGACAAGCGTCTTCCCTTTCACTATCCTTGCCATCTCAGGATGCAATCCCGCAGCGGGTCTGTTATTAGGGCCCGACAGCCAATTCACGAATTGCAGGAAGCAATGGCAGCTTACACGTCGACGCGCATGAGCACAGCCGGTTGCGAAATCGAGATGTTGTCGGGAGGCGAAGGGTCTCCGCTCCTCTTCCTCCACGGGGCTGGCGGTGCGGCAAGCTGGATGCCCTTCATGGACCGGCTGGCGGAACACTATCGCCTGCATGTGCCGAGCCATCCCGGATATGGCAGATCGGAAACTCCCGACTGGCTCGATGCCATGGGCGACCTCGCCTATTTCTATCTCGATTTCCTGGAAGACCTCGGCGAGGATCGGTTCCATGTCGTCGGCAACTCGCTCGGCGGATGGCTGGCCCTGGAAATTGCGGTGCGCTCGACAGCGCACATCGAGACGCTGACCCTGGTATCAGCGGCGGGCATTCATCTCGCTGGTGTCCCCAAGGGGGACATCTTTCTCTGGGACGAGACCGAACGCGTCTACAACACGTTCTTCGATCCGTCGCTGGCCGAGGCGCGGCTTGCGAAGGTGCTCGGCGAGGAAGAGACGGAAATCGCGCTTCGCAATCACTTCATGACGGCGAAACTTGCCTGGCATCCCCGGTTTTACAACCCCGAACTCCAGAAGTGGCTGCATCGCATCACGGTCCCGACCCTGCTCCTCTGGGGCGCGGACGACAAGATCTTCCCGCCCGCCTACGGCGAAGCCATGCAGACGCTCATTCCCGGCTCGACGCTCACCGTCATCCCCGAGTGCGGACATCTGCCGCAGCAGGAAAAAACCGACGAATTCGTCTCCCGGGTCCTCGCGCATACGAATGGAGCCGCGTCATGAAGTTCTACTTCTTCCATCTCATGCCCTACAGCGCGATCGATCCCGACTTCCTGGAGACCAACAAGTCCGCCTGGATCGACCTTCCGAACAGCTACTACGATCCGCGCGAAGGCGCGAAGCTCTATCACCGCTATCTCGACGAGCTCGAGCTTGCCGATACGGTCGGGTTCGACGGCGTCTGCGTGAACGAGCACCACCAGACGGCCTACGGGATGATGCCGACACCGAACATCCTGGCCGGCGCCCTGTCGCGACGCCTCAAAACGGCCGCCATCGGCGTCATCGGGAGGGCGCTTCCCATCGTCGCCAACCCGCTGACGATCGCCGAAGAGTTCGCGATGATCGACAACCTGATGAAGGGCAGGTTCATTGCCGGCTTCGTGCGCGGCATCGGCTGCGAATATCACGCGTCGATGACCAATCCGGGCTTCAGCCACGAGCGGTTCAGGGAGGCCCACGACCTAATCGTACGCGCATGGACGGAGCCCGGCCCGTTCGAGTTCTACGGCAAGCACTACCACTACCAGTACGTCAACCTCTGGCCCCGACCCTACAGCCAGCCGCGCCCGCCGATCTGGATACCGTCCCAGGGCTCCTCGGAAACCGTCGAATTCGCCGCCCACCCGGACCGCCGCTACACCTTCGTCATCACCTTCAGCCCCGTGGAATCAGTGCGCCGGAACCTTGCCGCCTACCGCGACCAGTGCGAGGCCTACGGCTATGTGTGCCCGCCCGAGCAGCTCGGCTGGGCGATGCCGGCCTATGTCGCGGAAACCGACGAGATTGCCCGGCGGGAAGGCGGCCAGCATGTCGAATCGCTGTTCAACACCTTCATCAAGTCGCCTTCGCAGTACAAGCTGCCGCCCGGATACTCGTCATTGCAAAGCTACCGCGCTGTCATGGAGTCCAAGTACAAGGTGCGCGAGAGCTACCTGAGCGCCGACACGCTGATCGAGAACGGCATGTTTCTCTGCGGAAGCCCGGCGACGATCGCCGAGAAGCTTGAGGCCTATCAGGCGGACATGGGATTCGGCAATCTCGTGCCGATGCTCCAGTTCGGAACTCTGCCCGCCGGGCTCACGGAGAAGAACCTGCGCATGTTCGCCGAGGAGGTCATTCCGAGGGTTCGCCATCTCGGCGCATCGGCCGCACTCGAGGAAGCCGCCGCGGAATAGGCCCGGGCCGGACACCGCCTCCCGAGGCCGCAGCAGCGGATACTGCCTCGCTACGCCCGGGCCGACCGTTCATTCGTCAGCGTTGAACCGCTCGCCGCGCTGCCTCTTGAGCCGGGATCTCCGCGTCTTGTCGTCGCGCCTCCGGGCGCGGCCGGCCGAGGTCGGACGGGTCGTAACCCGGGCCGCTGGCGCGCGCGCCGCCTGAGCGATCAGATTGACGAGCCGAACCATGGCATCCCTGCGGTTGGCCGCCTGGGTGCGATGGCGCGACGCGGTGATCACGATCTCGCCGTCGCGCGTCATCCGCGATCCGGCCAGCTCCTCGAGCCGCTGCTTCACCTCGGCGTCGAGCGACGGTGAATGACGAGCGTCGAAACGCAACTGCACAGCAGACGCGACCTTGTTCACGTTCTGGCCGCCCGGCCCGCTGGCGCGAATGAAGGTCTCTCGGACTTCGTCCGGAGCGATCGTGATTTCCTCGTTGATTTTGATCATGACGGGGCCGCCAGGGGCAATCCTCGGACCAGCGCCGGTCGGCATGGCGGGCACGGAGCCCGAGCGCCGGCTTCGTCCGGATCTGCGTCGCAAGGCGATCTTTCCGCCCTCCGCGCCTTCGCCGGCAGGAATAGTCGTTTTCTGCCGCCACGTCATTAGCGGACAGGACACGGAGCCGCCTGGCGCCGGTCCCCGGGCTTTCGGCCGGAACGCCCGAATGCTATGGATGGAACGGGCCTGCGCGGCCGCAGAAGGAAACTCCGACGGTCTTGCGAAGCACAGGCATCATTCCACGGTCGAAGGCAGTGATCGCGTTCCACCGGAAACCGGCGTTCGGCCTGCATCGGGCGGGCGGGCCGGGAGTTACGCAATGTTCCAGGATGCCGGCGCCCGGCCCGATGCCTGCCGGAAGGCGTCTTCATGGCTGCGCCTGACCGGCCGATAGCGGAAGCCGGGCGGCCGGACCGGCGCCGGCTCTACAGCGGCTACGCACTCCTCGTGCTGGCACTCCTGATGTGGGCCGGAAACTCGATCGTCGGACGGCTCTCCGCCGGCGAGGACATCCCGCCGCTGGCGCTGAATTTCTGGCGCTGGACCTGCGCATCGGTGTTCTTCATCGCCTTCGCGGGACCCGCGGCCTGGCGCCAGCGCCGCAGGATCCTCGCTGCATGGAAGTTCATCGTCCCGTTTTCGCTGCTGTCGATCGCGGGCTTCAATTCCCTGTTCTACCTCGCGCTCCAGAAGAGCACCGTGCTCCAGGTCGTCCTGATCCAGTCGGTGCTGCCGGTTCTCGTGCTGCTGCTCGGCTTCGCCTTCCTGCGCGAAGCGATCTCCGCCCGCCAGTGGCTGGGAGTCGCCTTTTCGGTGTCGGGGGCCGCTCTGATCATCCTGCGGGGCGACTCGTCGATACTGGAGACCGTGCGGCTGAACGAGGGGGATCTCTGGGCGCTCGGTTCCGTCCTGCTGTGGGCGATTCAGGCCTTCACGATCCGATGGAAGCCGAGGGACATCGAGATCATGCCCTTCATGACGAGCATCGCCGTCATCGGTGTCGTCGCCATGGCGCCGCTCTACCTGTGGGAAACCCTGACAGTGGCGCCGATGCCGGCCACCGGCACCAGTTTCCTGTTCGTCCTCTATCTCGGCCTCATGGCGAGTTTCGTCGGCACCAGCTACTGGAACGAGGGAACCTATCGCGCCGGAGGCGCCCAAGCCGGCTATTTCGGGAACCTATTCCCGATATTCGCAAGCACCCTGGCAATCCTGCTGCTCGGCGAAACCCTGCGCTGGTATCACACCGTCGCCGCAGCCTTCGTCGTCATCGGCATCTGGCTGGCGACCAGCCATCACGCCCGCCGGATGCGCGGGAATGGAGGGTCCGGGTGAACGGCGCCGCGCCAGAAACGCCGGCCGAAGGCCGGGCGGTCGCCTTCATCCTCCTGACGCTGGTCGCACTGTCATGGGCCGGCAACACCATCGTCGCCCGAGCGACCACCGACGAAGTGCCGCCGATCTCGCTGACCTTCTGGCGCCTGTTCCTGTCGGCGGCGGTCTTCGCCCCCTTCGCGCTCCGCGACGCATGGCGCCAACGCGACATCATCGGCCGCCATTTCGGGCTGCTGAACCTGTTGGCCCTGCTCCAGATGACGGCGTTCAGCGCCCTCGTCTATACGGGCCTGCACTACACCGAGGCCATCAACGGCAACCTGCTGCAGGGCGCGCTGCCACTCTGCATCCTCGTCTCCGGCCTGCTGTTCGCCGGCCAGGTGGTGACCACGCGCCAGGCGATCGGCATGTTTCTCGGCCTCGCCGGCCTCGTCACGATCGTCGTGCGTGGCGACCTGCAGACGCTTCTCGGTCTCTCGGTGAATGCTGGCGATCCCCTGGTGTTCCTCGGCGTGTTCTCGTCAGCCACCTACGCCGTCTTCCTGTTCAGGCGCCCCGCCGAACTGCCAATGCTCACCTTCCTGTTCGTGCTGCTGGCGTTCGGCTCGATCCACATCGCCCCATTCTATGTGGCCGAGCACCTCTGGGTCCGTCAGTTGCCGCTGACCGGACCGGCGCTGGCGACCATCGCCTTCATCGCCCTGATCCCCTCGGCCCTTGCGCAGTTGCTGTTCGCGGAAGGGATCCGCCGCGTCGGCGCCACGACTGCGGGATACATGATCTATCTCACCCCGGTCTTCGGGGTGCTGATGGCCGTCGGCCTGCTCGGAGAGGAATTCAGAGGGTTTCACGCTGCCGGGATCGTGCTGATCGCCGCCGGAATCTGGCTCGCCGTCGTGCACGCCCGAAGCAGCTGAACGCCGCAGCCCGATGGCGTCATGCTGCCACGACGCAGCGTCTGGAAACGCCGGCCATGCGGCAGGAATCCCGGGCGGGGCCGGCCATTGCGGCCGGGGACAGTCCGGCCGCTGCCGGGTTCGGGGCGGCAACCGCTTTGGCGAGCGCCCGAGGCGCCGGCCGGTACGCTACGCCTGCGGTACGGCAACCCCGACCATGCAGTCGCGCGTCACGAGTTCGGCAAGCTGTTCAGCGGACCAGCCATCGGTGCCGTCCGGCCGGATCGGCAGCACGAGATAGCGCATGTCCGCATTGGAGTCGTGGACCCTCACGCCGACGCTGTCCGGTATCTCGGTACCGAACTCCCTGAGCACCGCGCGCGGCTCGATCACCGCCCTGCTGCGATAGCTCTTGGACTTGTACCAGTCCGGCGGCAGGCCAAGGATGGTGCGCGGATAACAGGAACAGAGCGTGCAGACGATCACGTTGTGGACATCCGCCGTGTTCTCGACGACGATCAGTTCGGTATCGCCCATCGTGAACCCCATCTCCTCGACCGTCGCCGTGCCATCCTCGAGCAGGCGCCGCTTGAAGTCCGGATCCGTCCAGGCGCGCGCGATGATCCTCGCCCCGTCGGCGGGGTCACGGCTGTCGAGGAACTCGAGGTTGCGCCGCACGTCCTCGGCGCGAACCACGCCCTTCTCGACCAGAATTTCCCTGATCGCTTCAGCCATCAACTCGTAATGTCCGGTCTCGTTCACATCCGGCGTCGTCCCCGGATGGTCATGAGCGTGGTCATGTGCGCCACGATCATCCATTGTCATTCTCCTGATCTCCGGTTGCTTCCAGCCAGTGATCGTAGATCTCGAGGTCGAGCGTATCGCCGGGCTGGCCCTCGTAATGGTCCCACAGGTCCGTCTGACGGAGGCGCACCCTGTAAAGCTCGCGCTCGGGAACGCCGTCAAAGCCGTAGGCCAGTTCTTCGGGGTTGCGGAAGCGGCCGCAATAGCGCTCGATCACGCCGGTCTTTCCCCTCACATAGAACGGCGTCCGCCGATGGCCCGGCGGATGGCTGGCCTTTATCCGGACCGTGTCGCCAATATTGAAAATCGTCATTGCGGGGCCTCCAGCCGGTCTCGGATAGTCTCCATGCGCCGTTCGACCTCGGCGCGCGTGAGCAAGCCCTTTTCCTCAAGCAAGTTGATGATGGCCTCGGACCAGCGCTCGAAATAATCCTGCGCATAGACCTCGGGCGGAAGATCCTCAAGCGCGCGCCGCAACTCGTCGATGCGCATGGTGTCATCCTCGCGCAGCGCAGCGGCAATGGCGGTTATGGTCTTGGCCCACGGTCCGGCATCGTGCTCGCGGATCTCCATCGATCCAGCCTCCATGCCGCCCATGTCATGCTGGCGCTGGTTCATGTCTCCTCCCGTGCACGCGACCATTCTGCGGTTCCCGACGGCCAAATTCAACCGGTTCCCCGCCGCCGCCGCAATTCGGCAATCCGCGCTTCGACCTCCTCGACCGTCACGACGCCTTTCTCGACCAGCACATCATGGATTGCCTGCATGCCAAGCTCGAAATACCCCAGCGCGTGGTAGCGCTCGCGTCCGAGATCCTCTCGCGCGCGGCGCGTCTCGTGGAGGCTGACAAGGCCGGCGCCGCGTTCGCCGAGCACGCTGCGGAGCGCCGTGGACAGCTTGGCCCAGTCCGGAGTCTCCCGCTGCGTGAGCGGCACGGGTCCCCAGTCTTCGCCGCCGATATCGTTCACCCTTTTCATCAGCCTTTCCCGGCGCTACAAGACTAGGCAAGAATGTCGGGCGGGCGCCTGCAATCCCGGCCGTTCCCGATCCCGCGCAACCGGCGCGGGACGCCGATAACTTCCAGGCCCGATGGTCCCCGGAACGGAAAATAGCAGAGGACATGTCCATGCGCGACCAGTCATTGCGCGGCCATCTCGCCAATCTCGAACAGCGCGGGGAAATGGTCCGGATAACCAGGGAGACCGATCCGCACGCCAACGTGTCGGCCATCGGCTGGAAGGCCTATGACCGCCTCGGCAAGGCGACGCGATTCGAGGACCTGAAGGGTTTTCCCGGCTGGCAAATTGTCAGCCAGATCGTCGCCGACCGGCACAAATGGGCGATCGCCCTCGGCATCGAGGAGGACGAGCTGATCCCGACGCTGGTCGAGCGCATCAGGACGCCGGTGAAGCCGGTCGAGGTCGATTCCGCGCCGGCTCCGGTGAGGGAGGTCGTGCTGCGCGGCGCCGACGCGGACCTGACCCGCCTGCCCGCCCTGTGGCACGCCGAACACGATCCGGGCCCGTATATCGCTTCGGGCATGGCCATTATCAAGGACCCCGACACCGGGATCCGCAACATGTCGATTCACCGCCAGCAGATCATGGGGCCGGACGCGACCGGTTTCCTGATCTGTCCGCGTCACGCGCTCAGGATCTACAAGAAATACCAGGCCCGCAACGAAGCGATGCCGGTCGCCATGGTGATCGGCGCGCACCCGGCGCTCTACTATTCGGCGGCCTTCACCTCGTCTTACGGTCTCGACGAGCTCGAAATAGCGGGCTCGCTCCTCGAGGATCCCGTCCGTCTGGTCAAGTGCGAGACCGTCGATCTCGAGGTTCCGGCCGAGGCCGAAATCGTCATCGAGGGCGAGGTCCTCCCCGAGGGTATGGTCGATGAAGGACCGTTCGGCGAAGCTACCGGAACCTACGCCATGGAAGGCGCGACGGAGATCTTCCGCGTAAAGGCGATCACCCATCGGCATGACCCGGTATTCTACGCCATGCAATGCGGCGCGCCGATGACCGACACCCAGTCGATCACCGCCACCTGCATCGAAACCGTGGTGACGGATCATCTCGGCAATATCGAGGGCGGCCTTGACCTTCTCGATGTGCGCTGTCTCGGCATTGCCGGCCTGATGGCCGTCGTCATCAAGCTCAGGCCGCGGGTCGAGGGCCAGGCCAAGACGGCGCTGATGGCAGCCCTGTCGAGCCCCTATCTGCACCCGAAGATGGCGATCGCCGTGGACGAGGATGTGGACGCCGGAGACCTGAGGCAGGTGTTCTGGTCGCTGACCACGCGTGTCGAGGCCAGCCGGGATGTCGTCAAGATACCCAACACCCGGATCTGGTCGCTGGACAACGTCTCCGACATCGTGCCCGGCATGAGCCCGATGTACCGCATCGGCACCAAGGTCATCATCGACGCGACGAGGCCGGCCGGCGCGGAGGCCGAGGTGCGCGAGCGCTTTTCGCCGGCGATGCCGTTCGCCCACGAGTCGGTGGCGCTGGCCGACTTCCTGCCCGACTGACCGCGGGCAGCGGCCCACCGGGGCCGCGGGGACAGCCCGGCCGGTCTCGACACGCTCCGGCGACCGCCGCGAGTTGGTCGAACGCACGGCCCTGATACTTGACGCCGGGCCGTCCCCGGGACTACTCTCCGGGCAAGGCAACTGCAGAGTTGCGAGGCGGGCCGCGAATCTGGATGTCCGCCCGTCCCGTCTTCCGGCGATGGAGGAACACCGATGAGCGACAACCCCAAATTCATTGACCGCACCGGATACAGGAACCCCGAGAAGCTGGAGCTCTGGGAACCGATCATCATCTCCAAGGAGGAGATCGACGAGGAAATTGAGCGCCTGGCGGAACTCCCGCGCCCGGAGAACGGCCGCAGGCAATCGCTGATCGTGCATCCGAGATGGCAGGAACTCGGCATCGGCCCGGGCCTCAACCCGGGCGTGCGGGTCACGCTCGAGGTGCTCAAGCCCGGCGAGCAGACGTCGGCGATGCGGCACAACTCTACCCAGGTCAATTTCTGCATCCGCGGCGAGGGCCACTCCATCATCAACGGAAAGAAGATCGGGTTTGCCGAGCACGATGTCTACAACTTCCCGTCGATGGGCACCTACTGGCACGTCAACGACTCGCGTGACCTCCATGCCCGCCTGACCTACTCGAATGCGCCGCTCCTCGAGAAGATGAACATCCATATCGTCGACGAGAACCCGCCACCGATGATGGAACTCGTCGGCCAGGCGTCGCGCCAGGCGAGCGAGGAAAAGGCGCGCGCCGAGGAAACCGAAAACGACCCCACCAGCAAGAGCCCCTACGGCACGTTCCAGCTCAATGACGACGGGGCGTGGCTGATGCCTTACGAGACGCTGATCAACCCGGCATCGGTCGAATCGAAAGCGCTCCACTGGCCGTGGAAGGACGTCAAGCAGGAGCTCGACAAGCTCACCGCGCTCGGCCCCAAATACCGCGGCCGCCGGCTCTACCTGCTGTTCAACCCGATGACCGCGCGGTTCAACGGCACGACGCCGAACTTCTTCGCGACAATGACCGTGCGGCCGCCGAAGATCGTCGACCGGCCGCACCGGCACGTATCATCGGCAATCAACTATTACTTCCACGGCAGCGGGCGCTCGACGGTGGAAGGCAAGGTTTACGAGTGGAAGGCCGGCGATCTCATGCTGTCGGCGCCCGGCTGGGGCGTCCACAACCATGCATCATACGATGAATCCGTCTATGAGCTTACGGTCCAGGACCAGCCGCTCAACATCTTCATGGAGAGCCTGCTGTGGCAGGAGGATCTCAAGCATCCGTGGTCCGTGCTCGGCGCCGACTCGGGCTTCGAGACCAATGCCGAGGAGCTTCGCCAGGCTGGCGAATGACGGCGCGGCCGGGCACGGCCGCAACCGGAGACGATCCGGGAGACAGAGAGTTCGCGCCGGCCCGGACGCTCGCCGGCGATGTCTTCTTCCCCATCGCCCTCACGACATCCGAAGTCGGCGTGACATGCGCACTCAGCGGTCATCCGCCCAGACAGGTGGTCGTACGCCCGGTCATCTCACGACGGGGCGGGGCGGCTTCGTCCCAGAAATTCCGGTCGTCGGCGATGTTCTCCGGGTGGAACCAGGCTGAAACGATGAATCCGTCCCGAATCTCATAGACAGCAAGTTCCTGTCCGTCGATCCGGCAACCGCCTTTGTCCGCGGACCACGCGATGGACGCAGCAACGTGGCTGTTCGTCTCGACGGTCGATGTGACTGTGAGATCGAAAGTGCCGCCGGTAGTGGCGAGCGCACGATGAATCATGTCGAGAACGGCGTCACGGCCCCGGAGATTTCCCATATGTGCGCCAATATCCGGTTCCTTCCAGCACACGTCGGTTGCAATGAACTGTCGGAGAGAGTCGAGGTCGTCGGCGAGGCTGGCTGCACGGCGGGCCTCGTAGAAGGCACGGATGAAGCGGCCGAGCGGTCCGGCGCTGTCGCTCTTCGTGTCGGCCATGTCAGGATTCCCTGCGGTCGCGAGGCGTCAACGTGAATTTTGCCCCATCATGCTATTGCAATCGACCGCTCTCGTTCGGGACCACCTGGCACCCGTACCGGACGCTTGCCAAAACGCCTCCGGGAAGTATGGCGACTCCGCGGCCGAAGTTGCCACTTCGCACCCTCGGACGCCGTTTTCGTGGGCGATGAGGCGTTCGGGCGCTGGCATCGGGACAGACTCGACAGGTTTCGACAAACAAGCGCAAACGGAGCCATGGGGTCCGCCGCCGTCGAACGTAAATTCAACCCGTAGACACCGTTTCAGGAGTTGCAATGCCGAACGGAGCCGCATAGACTTTCTGCATTCACATGCTCGAAACACGGGATGAACCGATCAGGAGGGCAACCCCATGTTCGTAAGGAATTCTTGGTATGTCTGTGCTCAGCCGGAGGAAATCGACCGCACTCCGATGACGCGCACCATCTGCGACGAGAAGATCGTCTTCTGGCGCATGGAGGACGGTACTCCGGTCGCCTTTGAGGATCGCTGCTGCCACCGCCGCATGCCGCTGTCGAAGGGCAAGATCATCGGCGATGTGCTGGAATGCTACTATCACGGTCTCCAGTTCAACCAGAGCGGTGCCTGCGTCCATGTGCCCGGCCAGAACACCATCCCGCCGGGAGCGCAGGTCAGAACCTACCCGATCGTCGAGAAATACAACTGGATCTGGATCTGGATGGGCGATCTCGCCCTCGCTGACGAGGACCGGATCGTGCCCTATCCGTGGAAGACCGCGGACGACTGGGGCGACAAGGGAACCTATTTCTACGTCAAGTCCGACTACCGCCTGATCATCGACAACCTGCTCGACCTCTCCCATCTCGGCTTCGTGCATCGCTCGACCATCGGCAATGTCGCGGTTGCCGAGGCGGCAAGGGTCCGCACCCTCAAGGACGATGATTCGGTCACCGTCGCGCGCTGGACCGTCGGCAAGAACCCGGCGCCGACCTACCAGAAGATGGGCGGCTGGACCGAGGACGACATCGTCGACCGTTGGCAGATCATCGAATTCCGGATGCCGGGTGCCGTGCGGCTGTTCACCGGTGCCGCGCCCGACGCCGCCGAGGGCCAGGAGTTCGGGTTTACCGAGATCGACCGCGACGTGCCGAAGAGCGGGTTCGGCTTCCACAACCTCAACTTCGTCACCCCGGAGACCGCAACCACGACCCACTACTTCTGGTCGAACGCCTACCAGATCGACGGCAAGCCGATCACCCCGGAAATGACCGAGCTGCAGTACAAGCAGATCTTCACGGCGTTCCACCAGGACTGGGAGGTCTTCAACAAGCAGCAGGAAAACTGGGACGACAGGCCGACCATTGATACCATCCAGGACGCGGGCTCGATCGCCGCGCGGGCGATGATCGACCGCGAGGTCGCCGCCGAACGGGAAACGCTGGCGATCGCCGCCGAGTAGCGATCCGTTTGGGGTCAAGAACAGACGGCGGGCTTCGTGCCCGCCGTCTTTTTTGTGGCCGCCAGTCCGAATCCGGGCGCGCGGGCAGGAACTGGGCCGGAAGGCCCTTCAGGTCAGGCGCCGAATTCCAGATCGGCCGGCGAAATCAACACTCCGAACTGGACGCACCAGATCACCACGCTGGAATATTTCGTCAGATCGACGCCTGCGGGGATGGGATATCTCTGGCTGCCCCTGAAGGCGCGCAGCTTGCCGAGATCGACGAACATCGTTCCCCTGACGGCGGCGGAATCACGGATTTTCTCGCGCGGCACAAGATAGACGTGAAACGCCGGCCCGGGCCCGACCTCGAAATCGTCTTCGAGAAAGACCACGGTCTCGCGCATCGTGACCCCGCCCTTTCCGTAATGGATGGGGTCGCCGGGATCGGCATGAATGAACGTTCCGCGGGCGACGACCGCAGTCTGCTCCCCCGGCGCCAGGGTTTCCATCGCCGCCGGCGGCGGGAACACATAGGGGAATACGAAGATGCCGACGGCCACGCCGAACGCTGTACCGAAGATGCCGCCGAACAGGAATATCCAGACAAATCGCCGCATGGTCACCTCTCGCATCACATGGTCGACCCTAGGGTGCTGCCGACCAGGGCAGGAGCGCGCCGCTTCGGGCGCTACGCCCGTTTCCTCGCAGGCCGCTCGTACCGCCGTTCTCTTCCTGAGGCCAGGAGGCACCTCACGGCCGACCCTTTCCCCTGCACTCGCCGCTTAATGTAACCCACCCCCTTTCCGGCGCATAGCTCCGCTCGGCGATCACCGCCGCGTTTGCGGTTCCGGGCACAGAAGCGCCGACCGCGAGAAAGGCCAGGAGCGCGATGCCCGAGGTCGCCCTGCCAACGGGCAGCGCCGCGGCGGCTTGAACCGTCCGTCGCCCGGGAATTTGCAGGCGACAACCCGGTACGCGCAACAGGCCCGCAGAATATGGGAGCTTCATGCGCCATGGCCGGAACGGTCCGGGTAGCGAAGAGCGCAAACTGGTCGGACAGGCGGTAATGGGCCTTGATCCCAGGTTCAGTCTGGACCGGCCACGCCTTCGATGGAATATATCATTGCCAGTAACTGCTCACCCCCTGGTTTCGGCTTGATGTCGGGGTAGAGTAACGAACGGGTTTTCGTGGAGATTTGACACTGCAGGCCGATTCGTTTAGTGGTGGTTATCGAGAACGATGGGGACCGTCAGTGGGCTACTTTGGATCGAAGGCGACGAGCGGGCTGTGCCAGCTGCTTCCGGGGCTCCAGCCTCCGCATGATCTGTATGTGGAAACGCATCTCGGAGGCGGTGCGCTGATGAAGCGCAAGGCGGAGTACCGGAAGATGCCGCCGGGCGAGCGCCAGGCGATGCTCGCGGCGAGGCCGGGTGATGGCGACGGGCGGCGCGCGAGGAGTTCGAAGCGGCCAGGATCGCGGCGCTGCCGGCAAGGTGTCGGAAGAGGCCGTGATCCGCGTCCTCGACATCCTCATCGTCGTCCTTCTGGAGAAGACCACGTACGAGCCGGAACTCCGGTCTGCCGCCGTCACAGACGGACGAGAGCGTGCCGGGAGCAACGGCCCGAAGCCAAACCAGCAGATGGGCGACAACCTGCGCAAGACCATCGTCGAGGAGACGGTCGCGGCCTGCGACGCCTGCGGCGCCGACGGCCCCGTCGAGCGCCGCACGACATCGTGTTCGAGGTCGCGCCGCGCCGAGATCAAGGAATGCCCGAAGTGCAAGGGCCGGTTCCCCGACAACATCCCGTACAGTACGGCATCCAGGCCCTCGTCATCAACCTGCTGGTCGCCCAGATGCTGTCCCTGCGCCGTCGCGCTCGTGCAGGCGATATCAAGCTCTCCGAGGCCTCGGCTATGCTTTCACGATGCGTCATGGGAGGAGGCCGCCGTGGCGCACCTCCTGCAACGCCCGATGTCGACGATTTCGGATCAACAGCAAGTGGCTCCATGTCGTCGGGACGTGCAAGTTCCCGCACCGCAAGCAAGAGATCGGCCCGTGCTACAAGGGCGTCCTGGGCCTCGTACATGGCAGTGTAGCCACCAGCGGCAGCCACCTGCTGCGCGAACTGACCTTCGTCGTCGAGGCTACCGCGCGACTGATGAAGAGCCTGCTCCCTGCCACAAGATCAACAAGAGCGCATCCAAGACCCTGAACGAGGCCGGGCGCTACCGCACCATCAGGGCGCCAAGGAACTGCCCGACATCCCGACGAAAGGAAAACGTGGACGCATCGCAAACGCGCACAACCTGCACGAACGTCTCGTGAAATACGAAAACCTGCGCTTCACAGACGACCATCGCGGTAGGGAACCGGGTTACCCCCCGCACAGAACCGGACGTGCGCTGTTCGCTCCTCCCCTGACGACAAGGCGCTGGTTTGGCCACGGGCTCAGTGGGCAGCGGTGAGGGTGTCTGTGTCCCCGGTGAAGTCCTTTTGCGAGCGTCGCCGAAGGGCACGCAGCTGTTTGCATTGGTGTATGAACTTCTGCAGGCTGCTTCCTGGAACGGCGTAGTAGCAGCCGTTGATAACTCACCACTTGGCCGTTTCGTGCCGGTTATCGTGCCACCGCTTGCGCAAGGCCTCCTTGATCCGCCGCAGGGTGCCCGTTTGCGACCGACCCTGAACCTGCCTTTCCTCGTCTGTTCGCAGAAGTGCGTCATGCCGAGGAAGTCGAACGTCTTGTCCACGCTTCCGGCGGTTCGCTCTGGCAAACCGACCGAACTCGATGATTTTCCGGGTGCAGTTCAAGTGGGCCAGTCTCTCCCCAAGGTCTCAGCGCCGCCCAGATGCTGAAAGCCGCACACGAAGTCGTCCGCATAATGATCGTGTCCCGCTTGCGCCAGTGGTTCTGGAACCAGTCGCACGTAGGTTCGCAAGGCGCCGCCCCTTGCGGTGTTCCCTTGCCAGTCGGTCCCTTCCATGACGCCGGCGTCACTTGATGATCAGACCCCCCGATCCGTTTCCCGAGCATCGCGACCAGATGGTCGAGATTGTCGAAGGGGCGTCAACGATCCAGTTGACCTTCCGCCGTTCCACCGTGACGGCGCATGATGCGCCCCGGCCGGAACCGAGGAACTCCGTCTCGCGGCACCAGAATCACACCGCCCGCTGAAGAATCTTGTCCGAGGCAAGTTGCCCCTCCTTGGGTATGTAAACCCTGGAGGCGCCCGCCCCTGTGCACACGGGCGTGCAGCAGTTCCACACCCTCCGCGTACGCTTGCCACACAACGCCCCGCCGCCGCGTCCTTCCTCAAGGAATGGAACGCAGAACGTCACGTGGTGGAGTAAAGACGCTCTTCCGGGTTCCTCTTCGCTACCTGCCGCCTGTGACCCCCGCTTCTGCGCGCGGCGCGGGCCAACCGCATTGCCCTTCCCTCCAACAACTCCGCAGGCTCCGAAGAACCCTTGTTCGCCGCCTTCAGCGGTACTATGGCCGAATCTGACTTCTCGTTCATCATCGGTTTACGGAATTTCCTCTGCGGCCCCTCCACGACAGAGGGGCAAGACCTCCCAGGTCCCTGCTTCGGCCATGGTTCTCGGACCCCGCGGAGCCCCCCTCACCAACGCGGCTCGTTGCCTTCGGCCACGACCTCGGCACTCCGGTTTCAAAGCATCTCGTGGCTCAATAGCCTGCCGCTCCCCAACGCTTCGCCTCACGACGCATGGTTCACGGAGAAATTAGCCTCTCTCGGGACTTGCACCCGGCCACATTCCACCAGTTTGCCTGGCGCACCCGACGTCAGCTTCACCAACAATGCCGGAGAACAGAAGATCAGGATGGCAAAGCTCAAGGTGTCCGGATGCTTCCGCTCCACGCAAAAGCATGGTGCCAAGCTACCTCACCTCCATGGCGGCACTCGGCTACAACCCACTCGTCGCCACCCAGATCGCCCTCGACGGAAAAGCCGCAGACATCATCAACGAGCACTACGACCAATCAGAACCCAACTAGGGGTGAGTAGATACAATTGCTGATGCCTTTCTCACGCAATTTGATGGACCGTTGCTTGCGGGATGCGCGCACAGCCGGGGCGGTGCGCAGCGAACTTGAAGCAGCTCGCCTTCCGATGGGCCCGTACGAACTGCTGATTGCCGGGCAGGCCCGCACCCGAAATTTGGCACTGGTCACCGCCAACAGCCGGGAGTTTGAACGCATCGAGGGCCTCATTTGCGAAGACCGGACGCTTTCTGCTGCAGGCCCGTAACTCCACTGCCGGCACGACGGGACAGTAGCAGCCGACAACCTCTCCCCGTTCGGTCTCCGTCTTTCGGCGCCGCAACCCAGTAGCAATCGCAATTGACAGTCGCCAACGGGCGCGTCCTGCCATCGCTCCGGGGCAGCGCAAGGCACTCTTTGGCACTGGCGGCGCTTATGGGGCGAGAGAGCCGGATGATCTTCCGCTATCTCTTCACGAGGCCGCCGTCCCGCCAGCGATGACGCGGCGATAGAGGGGCACGGCAACCAGGGGCAGGACATAGATTGGAAACTGTCCGACCACAAAATACACTAGGAGATCGTACGACGCGCTTTCGGAGACGGCCGCAAAAACCAGCGCGACATTCGTATTGCCGGTCATCAGCGCTACGGTGATTGCCGTTTTCCTCCCCATGCGCCAGAAGGCAGCAGCCGCGGCGACCTGAAGCGCGACGTTGGTGACGAAGGTTGCCGCCGTCGTGATCGACGTGTGGACGGGGTTCGCGGCAGCATAATCCGGAAGACCCGACATCAGCGACACGGCAACACCGACCATGCCGATGACGAGGATGCCGTCGATCCGCGAGGCGTGCGCCTCGACCATTCTCCCGGTGACATCCAGGCTTCTCGCGATGGCGGCAATGACGAAGCTCGCGGCGACGATCCGCCCGAGCCGCCACATCAGCTCGACAACCGTCACGTCGAGCTCGATGCCAAGGAGCCACAGCGCAAGCGGCGGCAGCGTGAGAGGCACCAGCGCGTACGACGCCACCGTGACGATCAGCGCAAGCGCGGCATCCAGCCCGAACAGGATGCAGAGCGCCGGTGCCGACATGATCGGGGTGGTCAGGGCATGAAACACGATGCCGGCGCCGAACACCTCCGAAGGGCCGGCCGCCTCAACGAGCGCCCACAGGAGCAGCGGCGCCACGATCATCGAGAACAGGAACGCCGCCACTGCAACCCACGGCCTGCGGAGATAGGCGAACAGGCGCGCGGGCTCTATGCGCATCATCGACAACGACAGGTTCATGACGATCATCGCTTCGAGCCACGGCGCCAGCATCTGCGCGAGCGGCTGCCAGGCGATGCCCAGAAACACACCGCCCGCCAGGAACCAGGTCGCCCGGCGACCGATCATGTCGAGCGTGCTCAGAACCATCAGACAGGTCCGCCGGCGGCAATGATGCGCCGGTACACCGGCAGTGCGAACACGGGCAGGAAATACATCGGCACCTGTCCGAGCACGAAATACGCGATCAGCTCCGGCGAAGCCTTGTCCGCGAGCGTGACCATGATCAGCCCGAGATTGGTGTTGCCAGCCACTAGGCCGACGGTCAGCGCCTCACGCCGACCGAGCCGCAGGAACGCCAGGGTGCCCAGCGCCTGGCAGCCGATATTGGCCGCAAACGCTGCCGCCAGCGTCAGCACCACGTAGTCCGTCCGCTCGAACGCGAAGTCCTGGAGGCCGGCCATGATGCCGACGCAGAACACCACCATGACAAGGGCGCCGATACCATCGATCGCTTGGGCATAGGCGACCCGCCGACGCTGGCCGAGAATCCACTTTCGTACGACAAAAGCGAGCGCTGTCGGAATTGCGATCATCGTGAACAGGCGCACCGAGAGCTCGAGGAACCCGACGCCAAGATCGAGCCCGACGAGCCAGAGCGAGAGAGCGGGAAGCGTGAGCGGTGTCACGGCGTAAGTCGCGATCATGACGGCAACCGCCAGCGCGGCATCGAGTTCAAGGATGATGGCGATCGCGATGGCCGAACTGATCATCGGCGCGGCGGCCATGAGTATCAGCCCCTGCTCGAGGCCCTCCGGCACACCCGCCGGCCGCAGAAACCCCCACATCAGGAGCGGTGCCGCAACCATGGTGACGACGACGACGACGGCCAGCATCGCGGGACGGCGGGCGTAGCCCTTCAGGCGCTCGACATCAAGCCGGATCATGGCGATGGTGAGAAGGCCAAGCATCGCGAAGACGATCCCCGGCCTGAAGAAATCAGCAGCCGTCGGCAGCGCAAAACCGATCACCAGCCCGCCGGCCATGAACCAGGCGGCACGGCGGGCGATGGACTCGAGGCCGCGGCGGATCAATACGGCGTCCCGTCAAAATGGCGGAATCTGCGGGTGCCGTCAGCCGATTTTTCCATCACCATGTCGGCATCGGGATAGTGCACGTCCTCTTCCGCAGAGCGGTTGCCGACCTCGAGATAGCGCACCGGCGATGCCGAGCGGTTCTCGAGCCGATGGCCGTTGCCGTCGCCAGCCGGGAAGCACGCGCACATTCCCGGGCCGAGGAGTTGCTCGCCGTCGTCGGTTACCAGTGTCGGGACGCCGGCAACGATGTAGATGAACTCGTCCTCCACAGTGTGCCAGTGGCGCAGCGCAGACACCGCGCCCGGCGCAAGCTCGGTGAGGTTCACGCCGAACTTGGTCAGGCCGCGAGCGTCGCCCAGCGCGCGCCTCGCACGGCCGTCCAGCACACGGTCATGGGGCGGCGGATAGGGGTTTCGCGCCTGCGCCTCGATCTCCATCGGATCGAAGGCCGGGCCGGCGCCGGAGTTCTTGCTCATTGTCTCGCCTGTCTCGCGTTCTCGTTTGGCCACGGGCAGGCCAGAACCGGGTTCACACGCGCGCCGGCATCGCGTTCTTGTAGCGCAGCCAATACTCGTCGACGGCGGCAAGACTCTCGGGCGCCATCTCATATGCCGGAGGCGGATCCTCGATCCAGTTGCCGTTGCGGTCCTCACCGCGGAGGCGGATGCCGAGCGCGCCGTCAAAATGAACCTGCCTGACATCGGCCGACACCAGGTGAACCGCGAAACCGATGCGTGCGTAATCGGCGCGGTTCGGCTCGGAAGAATGAACCGTCATGTTGTGGTGAATCGACATCTGGCCGGGCTTGAGGGGCATTTCCGTCGCCGTCGACTCGTCGATTTCATGTATCGTCTGGCCGCGCGCCAGCAAATTCTCGGCATCGTGGGTTTCATCGTGGGACAGGACCGTTCCAGCTGCGTGCGAACCGGGAATGAACCTCATGCAGCCGCTCACCGTGTCGGAGCGGGTGAACGCAATCCATGCGGTGATCGATTCCGGCGGCTCAAGACCGTAATAGGTCGTGTCCTGGTGCCATGAGACGAAACGCGGATCGTGCGCCTTCTTGGTGAAGAAGGACGACCCCCAGCACACGATGTCCGGGCCCAGGAGATCCTCAACCACATCCGCGAGGCGCGGATGGCGGATCAGGTCCCAGAGCCACGGGAACGGCAGGTGAGCCTTGATGCGGAAGCGGTCCTGGACCTCGCCGTCGATCGAGTCTTCGAGCGCCCTGAAGCGCTTCGCGTATTCGCCGGCCTCCTCCGGAGTTAACAGGTCTATGGGCCAGATCGCGCCGTCGCGGCGCCAGCGTCCAACCTGTTCGTCAGTCAGTACGTTCGGCATTCTAGCCTCCCTCGGCCCGGATCTCGGCCTTACCTATTCCGGATTTGTATTCGCCGTAGGTCGCGTCGAGCGCGGCCAGGCAAGCGGGGTCGAAATCCTTGCGCGGCTCCGGATCCTCATGCCAGTGGCCGTGGGCGTCCGTGCCCCGGACCAGCGTCGCCGTCGCGTTCGCGAGCTTCGTCTGGCGAATGCGGGGCGCGATGTAGTGGATTGAAAGCCCGATCCGCGGTTCTGCAGCGCCGTTGGGTCCGGATCCGTGGATGACGGATTCGTGGTGGATCGAAAACTCGCCGGGCCGGAGCTCGACACCGATCGCCGCCGCCTCGTCGATACCGTGGATCGTCTGGCCGCGCATCAGCAGATTGTCCCCGTCATGGGTCTCGTCATGCTCCAGTATGCCGCTGCGATGAGTTCCGGGGATGAACTTCATGCAGCCGGAGCTGACGTTCGAATCCGTGAACGCATACCAGACCGTCGCAGTCTCCGGTTCCGACAGGCCGTAATAGGTCGAATCCTGGTGCCAGGACACGAACCGGCGATCGTTGGCGCGCTTGGTGAAGAACGACGACCCCCAGCAGATGATGTCGGGGCCGATCAGATCCTCGACGGCATCGAGGATGGCGGGGTTGCGGATGATGTCCCACATCCACGGAAACGGCAGATGCGCCTTGATCTTGTAGCGGCTCTGCGGTTCGGCGCCGGTCGCCTCCTCGAGCGCCCGGTAGCGCCGATAGTTGGCGGCGGCCTCCTCGGGACCGTGGGCGCGAAACGGAAACACGCACCCGTCCTCGCGGTAGGAGGCGATCTCGCGGTCGGAGAGCAGCTTTCCCATGGCGGGCCTAGGCCGGCGGGCCGTTGCCGATAACCGTGGTGCGGCGCATGAGCCGGCGTTCGGTTCCCGGAAAATCGCGGCGAGCATGCATCGAGCAGCGATTGTCCCACAGCAGCAGATCGCCGACCGCCCATTCGTGCTCGTAGACGAACTCGGGGCGCTCCGCGTGGTCGAACACGGCCGCAAGCAGGGGGCCGGCCTCCTCCTGGTCCATGCCGACCACGCCCTCGGTCATGAGACGGTTGACATAGACCGCCTTGCGGCCGGTGTCGTCATGGGTGCGGAAGACCGGGTGTTCGGCCTCGGAGAATGCCGGCGTGCCCTCGTTGTCTCCCTTGCGCAGGGTTCCGTAATTGTAGTGGTGGAAGGCGAGCCTCCCCTCAAGCGGCTCGCGGATCTCGTCGGGCAGCGTCTCGTAGGCGGTATAGCCGTTCGCAAACAGCGTGTTGCCGCCATATGACGGAATCTCGACGGCATAGAGCAGTGTCGCCTTGTGCGGCTCCCGGGCGTGAATCATGTCGTGATGGAACATCATCTCGCCATCCGGCAGGTTGCCGATCGGCTGGCCGTTTTCGCGCACGTTGGATATCAGCATCATTCCCGGCGGCAGGTCATCGTGGCCGCTGGTGCGGTATTTCTTCGGCCGCGCAAGATCGCCGACCTCCCCGAACCATCCGGTCACCTCCACCTGGCGCTCCGGGGCAAGCTCCTGGCCGCGGAACAACAGGATCACGCTGTCCAGCCATATCCGGTTGATCTCGGCGGTCACCTCCGCATTCTGGTCCTGTCGGAGATCGATGTCGCAGATCTCCGCACCGATATTGGGCGCGAGCTTCCTGACCGTGAATGCCATTCCCGTTCTCCCTCGGCCTCCGCTATTCGTGCAGCGCCTGGCCCTTTATGGCGCACCGCCGCAGCGTGCGGATCTCACCGGCCGGAAAGTCCGTCCGCGCATGGCACGAGGACCAGTTGTCCCACATGAGCAGGTCGCCGACCCGCCACCTGTGGCTGTAGATGAGACTGGAATTCGCGGTGAAGCGGAACAGCTCCGCAAGCAGTTCCCGGCTCTCCGCCTCGGCCATGTCCTCGATGCGGGCCGTTATCAGCGGGTTGACATAGAGCGCGCGGCGTCCGGTGAGCGGATGCGAGATCGTCACCGGCTGCACATGGTGCTTGTATTTCGCGATATCGCCGGCGATGTCGACCTGCTCGCGCATCGCGTAATCATAGATCTGCAGTGCGCGGCGGCCCCTGATCCGATCACGGATTCCCTCCGGCAGGGCCTCGTAGGCGCGGTACATGTTGGCAAACAACGTGTCGCCCCCGGTCGAG
Source organism: Alphaproteobacteria bacterium (assembly GCA_964291215.2). Taxonomy (GTDB): domain Bacteria; phylum Pseudomonadota; class Alphaproteobacteria; order MPNO01; family UBA830; genus JAJEBT01. The sequence goes on from OZ219790.1 coordinate 1,862,571, forward strand.
GGCAGCTGCATCGCATAGAGAAAGGTGCCCCTTGACGGCGCCGGGTCGTAGCACATGTCGTGGTGGAACCACATCTCGCCGTCGGGGAGCGAACCGACATACCTGCCGTTCTTCTTGACGTTGGAGACCATCATCACCGCATCGTTGTAATCGATGCCCTCGGGCCGCCGCTCAGGGGGACGCGAGCGCGCTGCTATCTCCCCGAAGCGCGATGCGAAGGCAATCTGCTGGTCTTCGGCGAGCTCCTGACCGCGAAACAGCAGCACGATGTGCTGTTCCCAAGCCCTGCCGATGGCAGCAACCGTTGCCTCATCCAGCGGACGGGACAGGTCAACCCCCCGAATCTCTGCTCCCAGCGCGTCTGAAAGAGGAACGACTTTCATGCCCTCGTGGCCTTGTCTCCGGCCGCTCCGTGCCGGTGCTCCGCCCCTCCTCCGACGGGTCGGTGGATGGTCGGCAGCGCTATTGCTGTTCCGGAACAGGCCCTATAATGGTTCGCTCACCGGAGTATACAGCCAAGCGCGCGGCCGGAAAATCCCGGATTTCCGACAGAGCCGCGCCGCAACCCGCAGGCCATGGCATCCGTAAGCACCCCGAAACTGCGCAACACGCTCAGGAAGCTCCGCGCGTCGATCGCTGAACCGGTCACGCCCGAAGACGCCGAGGCGATGGCCCAAGATCTGCTCGACTTCCTCGCGGTGCAGGCCGGGACCAAGCCCGTCCAGATGCTTGCCCGGGATTACGGCGGCGCCTACTGGAACACGGCAATCGTTGACATCGCCGAACGGTACGGCTTCACGATCATCGAGGGTCCGCAGTGGCGGATCGGTAGCTATGACCGGTTTCCGGACTGGCTCCACGAACATGTCTACGACACCCTGTCGAGGACCCATCACCGGTATATCTGTCGCGATCGCAGGACGGCGAGAGAAGTTTCGGAACTGTGCGGGTCCGACATTGCCACTATCGAGCAGGAGGCGCGGCTGCTCAACTATCCCCGGTGCTGCGTTGAGCGCCACCATGAGCGCTCGGTGCAGTATTTCGGGGTCTTTCTCGGCAACCTGCGACGACATGCCGGAGACGACAAAGCGGCCGCCAGGCTGCTCGCCGACGGTTACACGCTCACCGACCCGACACCAGACGAGGTGAACGCATTAATGGAGTTGATCACGGTCGCCGCCGCGCCGTTCACGAGCTTTCATGCCTGTGAGGCCTGTCTGGCAAACGGGACCGCGGCACCGGCGCAACTCAAGGTGAGGGAGGGGCTGCAGCTCGCTAGGGCCGTCGACGACAAACTCCTCGAAATTCTCTGCCCGCCCGACAGGCTCGACGAGGTGCGGCGCAAACGCTGAAGACCCTGCCGGCAGCACGCGCGCGGCGATTCCTAGGCAGCTTCCTTGGCCGTCTCCGGCGCAAGGCCGGCCCGCTTGAGTACGCCGTCGAGGCGCTGTTCCAGTTCCGGGGTGGCGGGGACCATGGGCAACCGGTGCTCGTTTTCCGGGATCGTTCCGAGCTTCTTCATCATGTACTTGATGGCTATCGGATTGGTGTCGTAGAACACCGCTTGGTTGATCTCGAACAGTTCGTAATGCAGCTTCCGCGCCTTCTTGAGATCGCCCGCCCATACCGCCTCGCACATCCGCACCAGTTTCTTCGGCTGAAGATTGCCGACCGCGTTCATCAGGCCGCAGGCCCCCACCGCCATCAGGGGATAGCTGAGGTCTTCAAGGCCGACGAAGATACGGAAGTCGGCGCCGAGCGCATCGAGGCATGTGGTGGCGAAGCCCAGATCGTCGACGGCATGCTTCATGCCGACGAAGTTCGGGCAGGCCGCCGAGACCTGCTGCAGCGTATCGAGCGTGACCGACACGGCGGCGCGCCCGGGGATGTGATAGATCATCCAGGGTAGCGCTGTCCGGCTGCCGAGCGCCTTGTAATACTCGACAAGACCGCGCTGTGGCGGGCGCGAATAGTAAGGCGTGACGATCAGCAGGGCGTCAGCGCCCGCCCTCTCGGCATGGGCGGTCAGCGCCTGGGTCTCGGCCAGTGACTGCGATCCCGTGGCAACAACCACCGGCAGGCGCCCGGAGCATGCCTCTATCGCGACATCGACGATGCGATTGCGCTCGTCCACTGTCAGCGAAGACGGCTCGGATGTGGTGCCGTTGACGAGAATGCCGTGCGAACTGCTGTCGACCTGGTATTCGACCAGCCCGGCATAGGCGTCGTAATCGACATCGCCGTTCCTGAACGGCGTGATCAGGGGCGGAATCGACCCCCTGAGAAACTCTTTCGGCAATTTCATCATGGCGGCAGCCTCCTCGTCGGTACTGCTGGAGAGCTCAAAGCGCTACGGGTCCCGCCCCGCATCGCAGCAAGCAGCGATCTTTACCGCGATCCATACGGTGCGTCCAGACTGGACGAAGTTCCGTGATCCGCAGACAGCTTGGCAGCTTGGTCGAATCCGGCCACGCGGAAAGGACGCAAGCCGGGCGCAGCAACCTGATGAACCGCAAGGCGTCGCGAACGCCTGGCGTCATGAAGGGATCTCACCCTTTCGCGCAGTCACTCCTGGACCATGCTCGGATCGCTCGCCCCTGTACCCGACGGCCAACGGCAACGGATCCGAGATGCTGGAATCCTCGCGCAGAAGGATCGCGCTGCGGCCCGTGCCGCAGTCTCCAAAGTCATCTCAGGTCGACACGCCGATGAGACCCTGAAAGTCGGCGGCGGCATCCAGCGCATCACGGAGCGCCGCGCAGCCGATGGAAAGCGTCTCTCCGTTGCGGACCGCAACCTGCTCAATGGCCGAAAGCAACAGCGTCGTGGCGTCATTGCCGTGCGCCCGATGGGCGGATGTTGGCGGCCCGCCGAAGGTGGCCTCCAACGCGGCCAACATCTTTGCGGCACTCCTGCCCGTCGCCTGATTGATGTTCCCGCTCTCTCCCGGATCGGGGGCCGTGAAGTAGGGTCCTTCGCTCTCGGGCAGAGCAAGGAGTGCCCTCGTCAACGTGGCCGCGCCGCCGATCACCTTGACGCCTTCGAGCGCCTTGAGCCTGGCCGCCTGGCTGATCAGGGACACGGTCTTTTTCGGAAAGAGCGAGAAGAACATGCCGCCGGGCTTGGCGGCAGCCAACCCGGCGAGAATTGCGGACATGTCGGTCTGGCCTTTCGCTATCCGGGCGATGACCGGAACGGCGCCACCAAACCTGCGAAACTCGCCAACAAACGTTTCAGGATTACGCAACCTGATGTCTGGAAAGTGTCGTGAAGCTGATCGAGCTGTTCCCATTTGATCTTGGTTTCGGTTTCCCATTTTTCGTCGATGAGGACCGCGGTTGAGAGGCGCTCCAACGAGGCGAGGTTCGGAAAGACCCTGACTTTGGAGGTGCGCCGCTTGAGCTTTTGCTGGATCGGTCGCTCGATGCCGTTCGAGGTTCGCATACGTTTGCGGTGAGCATCGGGCAAGGTGAAGACAGCCAGCCCCGCATTGTTTTCCAGCCAGGAAGCCTGGATGCTTGTCGCGATAGCTGGCCACGAGGGCGCCCGGTTCAGCCTCGGCGGTTTGGAGTGAGGAGGCGTGGCTCCGAGCTGTTTTCCGACACGTTTCCTGATGTCGTTGTTCGGTGCACGGCGTTTTGTGCCAGGTGGAACTGGCAGCGCTGCCACGTCGCCGCGCCCAGCACCGCGCGTCGTGCCGCTTTCAGCCCGGCATCCGAGACGATGAAGGCCGTACCATGCAGGGCTTGCAAGCTTTCCAGGAAGGCTCTCCAATGGACCTCGGCCTCGGAGAGCGCCACAGAGAGCCCCAGAACGTGCCTGCAGCCCCTATTCCGATGGCCGAGAGCACTGCAACATCGCGCACAACGCCGTCATGGCGGGCTTTTTCATAGCGCGCATCCAGGATCAAGTATTTCATCAGGGGCCGGTTGCGCGGCGAGTTCTTCGTCGAGCAACCTGGTGGCCCGGCTGACCTGAGAAGAGGACAGGCTCCCGAACTCGCGCAACAAAACATCCGGTGTAACTGCTCACCCCCTGGTTCCGGCTTGATGTCGGGGTAGAGTAACGAACGGGTTTTCGTGGAGATTTGACACTGCATGCCGATTCGCTTAGTGGTGGTCATAGAGAACGACGGGGACCGCCAGTGGGCTACTTTGGATCGAAGGCGACGAGCGGGCTGTGCCAGCTGCTTCCGGGGCTCCAGCCCCCGCATGATCTGTATGTGGAAACGCATTTCGGAAGCGGCGCGCTGATGAAGCGCAAGGCCGGGTGATGGCGACGGTCAACGCGGCGTCGCTGCGCGAGGAGTTCGAAGCGGCCAAGATCGCGGCGCTGCGTGCGGCCGGCAAGGTGGCGGAAGAGGCCGTGATCCGCGTCTTCGTCATCCTGCTCGACATCCTCATCGTCGTCCTTCTGGAGAAGACTACGCGCAAAACGAGCCGGAACTCCGGTCTGCCGCCGTCACAGACGGACAAGAGCGTGCCGGAAGCAAGGGCCCGAAGCCGAACCGGCAGATGGGCGACAGCCTGCGCAAGACCATCGTCGAGGAAACGGTCGCGGCCTGCGACGCCTGCGGCGCCGACATCGACGGCCCCGTCGATCGGGAGCGCCGCGTCCTCTATGACATCGTGTTCGAGGTCGTCGAGGTGTTCGAGGTCGTCGAGCGCCGCGCCGAGATCAAGGAATGCCCGAAGTGCAAGGCCCGGGGCCGGTTCCCCGACAACATCCCGTGCAGTACGGCATCGGCATTCAGGCCCTCGTCATCAACCTGCTGGTCGCCCAAATGCTGTCCCTGCGCCGTCGCGTTCGTGCAGGCGATCTCCGGCATCAAGCTCTCCGAGGCCTCGGCTATGCTTTCACGATGCGTCATGGGAGAAGGCCGCCGTGGCGCACCTCCTGCAACGCCCGATGTCGACGATTTCGGATCAACAGTAAGTGGCTCCATGTCGTGGGACCCTGACGTGTAAGTTCCCGCACCGCAAGCGCGGGCAAGAGATCGGCCCGTGCTACAAGGGCGTCCTGACTGCTGGGCCTCGTATATGGGCTATGACCAGTGTAGCCACCAGCTGTGCGGTAGCCACCTGCTGCGCGAACTGACCTTTGTCGTCGAGGCTACCGCGCGACTGATGAAGAGCCTGCTCCGCGAGGTCTGCCACAAGGTCAACAAGAGCGCATCCAGGACCCTGAACGACGCCGGGCGCAAGCGCTACCGCACCATCCTCACGCAGGGCGCCAGGGAACTGCCCGATATCCCGCCGAAAGGAAAACGTGGACGCAAGTCCGACGCGCACAACCTGCACGAACGTCTCGTGAAACACGAAAACCTGCGCTTCACAGACGACCCCAACGTCAGCTTCACCAACAATGCCGGAGAACAGAAGATCAGGATGGCAAAGGTCAAGGTGTCCGGATGCTTCCGCTCCACGCAAAAGCATGGTGCCGGAGCTCAAGCTACCTCACCTCCATGGCCGCACTCGGCTACAACCCACTCGTCGCCACCCAGATCGCCCTCGACGGAAAAGCCGCAGACATCATCAACGAGCACTATGAATCAGAACCCAACAAGGGGTGAGTAGATACCATCCATCCGGTACTGTAACTTGATGTCTGGAAATTTGTCTGAGGTTTGCGCTTTGAGGCGTTTCACTGGGGGGGGGCTAGTAGTCCACCGGCATTGTATTGATGGTTTTTTATGGGTAGTATTCCTGTGTCGGCATCCGTTGGAATCCGGACAGTGTCGATATCCACACGGGCAAGATGCCGAACAGGCAGGCAGCCCCATGTGCAGGTCCGGACAACGGGAGCGGCGCAATCACAGGAGCAGCGTATATGGCCAACTCTCGGGGCAGGAAGCTCTACCGCGTGACCCTTTCGGCGCAGGAGCGCCGGGATCTGAAGGCGATTGTCGACGGCACCGGGGCTGTCTGGCGCCGGGCACAGGTCCTGATGCTGAGGGGGCGCTTGTCGATGCCGACATTGCGCTGGGCACGGCGACGGTCGAGCGCTTGCGCAAGCGCTGCGGGGGCTGGAGGCCGCCCTCAGCCGCAAGGAGCAGGTGAACCGCCGGCCGAAACGGGGCGATGGAGGCGAAGCTGGTCGCCCTGCTCGTCCCCGCCCGAGGGCTGTGGACGCTGCTCGCCGGCCGTCTGGTGGAGATCGTCGAGCGCATTTCGGAAGAGACGGTCAGGAAGACGCTAAAAAAAGATCAAGCCGTGGCTGAACTGGTGCATTCCACCGCACCGGAGCGCACAGTTCGTGGCGGCGGACATGCCTGACATTTGTCAGCGGGACTTTGCCGGGGATGAGGTGCTGGTGTGCGAGGCCAGCCGGCAGCAGACGAAGGCCCCCCCCCCCCGTCCCCCGGTCAGCCGGAGGTGGTCGACTATGAATATGAGCGCAACGGTACGGCCAACCTCTTCATGGCCTTTGCGCCCAACGAGAACTGGCGCACGGTGAAAGTCACCGACCGCCGCGGGACTGGGCGCACTTCATCCGGGAGCTTGCCGACGACCATTTCCCCGACAGAAAGATCGTGCTGGACAATCTGAACACGCACAGTCACTGTATGAAGCCTTCGAGCCCGAGGAGGCGGGTACGAAAGCGGTTCGAGTTTCGCTACACGCCGAAGCACGGAAGCTGGCTCAACATGGCCGAGATCGAGATCGGTGCGCTGTCGCGGCAATGCCTTCGGCGACGCATTCCCGACCGCGACACCATGCTGCGGGAGACCGTGGCGTGGGTCGAGCGCCGCAATGCGGCCGATGTCACTGTCGACTGGCGTTTCACGACGAAGGATGCCCGGACGAAACTGAAGTCTCTATATCCGTCAATACAATAATGCCAGACTACTAGGTGATCAGAAACGCCGCACAGCAACACGTGTTCAGGCTTTGTTCTTCCTTGGCATGGTTTTACGAAGAAACCTGCCAATGGGGTCTATTGCGGTTGCGGATCGTTACGGCAAAGAACTCGAGGAAGCGCGTCTCGGCCAGTGATCCGCTGCGCTGGATCAGTGCCGGGGTCGTAACGGCAAGCTCTCGGGCAGTACGCTCCGCCGGTAGGATCTCTGTCATGAGACGATCTCGTCACCTTCAGCGGGAGGCGTGTCGGACGCGCTGTGCAGAAACGCGATTCCGCGTGCCGGATCCCCGCCGGCACCACGGCGATCGAAGAAGGCGGCCGCGTCCTGAGCGCCGATCTTTTCCGCGAGCGCCACTGAGATGAACTGGTTTAGAGACACGCCGTCACGTTCTGCGTAACGCTCAGCCGCCATCTTGAGCGACGCCGGCAGATTCAGCGAGACGCGGGCTTTGGTCGATTGGGTCATCCTCCGATCCTCCTAAGAGTTTCCGCAGGGGTGCAGACGCTAAAGCCGAACCGCGCCGCTGCGGGACGAAAATCTTTCTTGTTGAAGGTCGCAATGGCGTCAGCACGACCATTCGCGGCCGCCTCCAGCACCATCTCGTCCTTAGGGTCAAGGAGCTGCGGCCGCCACAGGAAGTTCAGCTCCACAGGTTCGATCGTCGCGGCGATATCGCTCAGGAAGGCCGCCAGCACAGGCCGCGTGTGGCCCGTTTCAAGCACGAACTCCGCGCGCATCAACACGTCCTCATACTCGACGAAGAGAGGCACCGAGCAAAGCCAGACCGCATCGCCGCCGAGGACGCGAACAAGCAGCGCGTTGCTCGCGCCGTGTCGCGAGCGCAGCGCTGCAACGAGCACGTTCGTGTCGACCACAAGTTGCATACGTCATATATAGCGCAATGTTGCATATGACGCAATGCGATTCATCACGTCCTCACGACGATCCCACGCTGCTAATCCAGCGGCGACCGGCGAGATTTTTCGGTCTGCGTCGCGCTGCAATCGTGCCGCCAAGGCTCAATGAGACCTTCTCGGCATGAAAAATTGCGATCAAGGGGCGATCTGTGATGACGCGAGCCCCAACGCACTCGGATTTCGCGTCTCGGAATCAGCGTGGGATCGCCGTGTCACGTCCTGCAGGACTTTCCGACGCTGCATTCGATCTTGCCGACTGCTAATGAGGGAGGCTGCACAGGTCCAGCCATGCCGGGTTTCTGGCCGCGAGGCCGTCCACGGGTCGCCGCCGCCGGACAACCTGACAAGAATGCGGAAATTTGTGTCCCGTTCAGCGGTCATTCAAAACATCAACCACAGCGTGGGAAAGTCCCGAGCTCGGCCTTGCTGACAACTCCTGCGACTGCGACTATCGTGGTCATGCTCCCTTGCTCCTCTCCTTGTGATGATCGGGGTATCGCCCATGCATCCATCCAAGATCCAAGGGAACCAGACGGAGACGGGCTGTCCAAGCTTGCTCACGGCCTCAAGGCCAAGGGACTTGCAGGCCGACCCGTTTCCGCGAGACTTGCCCCGCATTCTCCCTTCTGTATGTGACGCAGGAGAGAGGATAGTCCATGTAACTGTGCTCCTCGCGAAGCTCGTCGGGGCTCCAATTGTCCAAAGAGTTGTGCCGCTATTACAACTGTGAACAAGATTGAGCCCTTCGGGCTGGGGAGAGTTATACAAGGGGCTTGTTGGAATCCGGTGGCTGCCGGACCCCGCCCGGCCGCGGAGGATCGTTTCGATGACAACTGCAACACGGACGATGCCCGGCGCGGCGACGCCCGACGATCTGTTCCGGCGTTTCGCCGAACTCGGGATCAAGACCGCCACCCACAACCATGCGCCGGTCTTTACCGTCGAGGAGAACCGTGAGCTCCGCGGACAGCTTCCCGGGGCGCACTGCAAGACGCTGTTCCTCAAGGACAAGAAGGCTGCCTTGTGGCTCGTCGTCTGCGACGAGAGCAGGCGCCTGGATATGAAGACACTGGCGGACGTAATCGGATCAGCACGGCTGAGTTTCGCCCGGCCCGACCGGGTCAGGGAACATCTCGGCATCGAGCCTGGCGCCGTTACGCCGTTCGCGCTGATCAACGATGCGGGCGCCGCCATCAATGTCGTGCTGGACGCCAGCGTCATGGCCAAGGAACTCGCGAATTTCCATCCGCTGGTCAACGACCGGACGACGGCGATCCAGACGACGGACCTCTTCCGCTTCATCGAAGGCTGCGGACATACGCCGTGTGTGGTCGATTTCGCCGATGCGGCCTAACCTCCCGGGCAGCGACGAATGAAGCCGCCCGCGGGACTTGCCAGAAAGGCAGCAAGACGCCATCTTGAACGGTAGGGTGCGCACGGTTGCCCGCAGCACGGAGTTTGAAGAATGGAACCTCTTATCGGCGAAGGTGCCGATCTCATCAAGGACGTCACCGTGGAGTCGTTTCGGACCGATGTGCTAGAAGCCTCGAAGGAGGTGCCGGTGATCGTCGATTTCTGGGCCACTTGGTGCGGACCCTGCAAGCAGCTCACGCCGGTGCTCGAGAAGGCGGTGGTCGAGGCCAACGGCGCGGTGCAGCTGGCCAAGGTCGATATCGACGCCAACCAGACCATAGCTGCCCAGCTCGGCATTCAGTCGGTGCCGACGGTCTTCGGGTTCTTTCGCGGCCAACCGGTCGACGCGTTCCAGGGCGCACTTCCCGAGAGCGAGGTTAAGGCCTTCGTCAAGAAACTCTGCGAGGCGGCCGGAACCGATGTGCAGGATCCCGTCGCCGACGCGATCGACCAAGCGCGGGAACGGCTTGCCGACGAGGACTATGGCGTGGCGGCGGAGATCTTCCGTCAGGTCGTCCAGCACGCACCCGACAATATGGATGCTCAGGCCGGGCTTGCGAGGGCGCTTGCAGCCCAAGGCGAAACCGATCAGGCCGAGGAGATCCTCGGCGGGATTCCCGGGGATCAAGCCAGCCATCCGGACGCGGCTACGGCGCGGGCAGCCGTGGACCTCGCGCGCCAGAGCGAATCCGTCGGCGACCTCGCCGCACTTGAAGCCGCCGCCGCCGCCGCTCCGCGCGAGCCGCAGGCGCGCTTCGACCTGGCGATCGGCCTGTTCGCCGCCGGACGGCGGAGCGAGGCCATAGACCAACTCGTCGAGGTTCTCAGGATCGACCGCAACTGGCAGGACGGGGCCGCACGCGAGCAGCTGATCCAGTTCTTCAGTGTCATGGGGCCGACCGACGAGGAGACGCTGGCCGGGCGCCGGAAGATGTCTTCGGTGCTGTTCTCATGACCGCGGATTGTTTCCGTGCCCCGCGCGTTTGATCCCACCTTCGAGGATCTGCCGTCGGAGATTCCGATCTTTCCCCTTACCGGCGTGCTGCTTCTGCCTGGTGCCACCCTGCCGCTGAACATATTCGAACCGCGCTATCTGAACATGACGGACGCCGCGCTTGCGGGCTCCCGAATGATCGGCATGATTCAGCCGAGCGCCCCCAACACCGGGGACAATCCGGAACTCTACAGGACCGGCTGCGCCGGCCGCATCGTCGCGTTCAGCGAAACCGACGACGGCCGCTATCTGATCACACTTCATGGCCTGATCCGGTTCAACCTTGCCGAGAAACTGCCGCTTCGCGACGGTTTTCGCATCGTCAGGCCGGATTGGACACCTTATCGCCACGATATCGACGAGGAGGAGACCGACGGCATCGACCGCGACCGCATTCTTCAGTCCCTGCATGCGTACTTCACGCAGAACAACGTAGATGCGAACTGGCAGGCCATCAAAGAGGCGCCACTCGGACGCCTTGTCAACTCGCTGGCCATGATGATACCGTTCCAGCCTAGCGAGAAGCAGGCCTTCCTTGAGGCTAGGGCGCTGGCGGATCGCGCCGATATCCTCACCACTCTCCTCGAGATGGCCTTGGCGAGCACCGAGGATTACGAGAATCAGAAGAAGAACTGACCTTTCCCAGCCTCGGGCGCTGCGCCCCGGTGCGGCAGAGGAGGAGAGATCCGGAGACTGCAGTACGATGACACGGGACACCGCGGCCATAGACCCCAGACTTCTTGAGATCCTCGTCTGTCCGCTGACCAAGGGACCTCTCGTCTATGATGAGGCGGCGCAGGAATTGATCAGTCGACAGGCGGGCCTCGCCTACCCCGTGCGCGACGGCATTCCGATCATGCTGATCGACGAGGCGCGTCAGCTTGATGACCCCGACGCGGGCTAGGCGGCGAGACGAAACCCGTTGGCTGGCGAAGCGGTACCGCGTCCGACCGAAATCAAGGTCCGCCGTGCGGAGAAGACCCTCAACATCACCTTCGACGACGGCACGTCATGCGACCTGCCCGCCGAATTCCTGCGCGTCGAGAGCCCCTCGGCGGAGGTTCAGGGGCACGGACCCGGACAGAAGACCCTGGTCGCCGGCCGCCGCCATGTCGGCATTGCGGCCGTCGAGCCGGTGGGCAACTACGCGATCCGGATCATCTTCGACGACCTGCATGACACCGGCATCTATTCGTGGCGGTATCTCCACCGGTTGTGCCGGCAGCAGAAGACGCTGTGGCAGCAATATCTCGCTGCGATGGGAGCTGCTGGGCTGAGCCGGGATCCCTGAGGGCTCGTCACGAAACAATCGCGTCTGTATTGGGTGTTCGCAAGAGTGAATAGTTCCACCCGCCTTGGAATTTTGCGCGCTTGATGTCGAGGGCCTTTATCTCGGCATCCTTGATTCCCTTCGGACAGGTGTTTTCGTCGACATCGCAATAGACCTTGAGGCCGGCTTCGGTGGTGGTTGCTCTGATCAGGCTGGCGATGGCGGCGAGGCTGCGCAGCGGCTTGCCGCGCCAGTTCTGGCTGATGAACGAGAACAGGCGATGTGCGGTTCCATTTGCTGGTGCCGGGCGGCAGACCATGATCTCGAGGCCGAGCTCCTTGGGCGAGTTTCTGCAGTTTGACCTTCCACAGCCGCACCCGGGCCCCGTTCGACCCGCCGCAGTCGGCGGTGATCAGTAGCCGCCTGGCCCCCGGGTAGCGCTCGCGCCCGAAGCGCCGCCACCGGCACCGGGGCTTTCCACCGCAAACGCCGCAGTGTCATGGCCGATGCGACATTGACCCGGCCGATGTTGTGGGCCACGTCATGGACCCCGTAGGGGGCCACCTTGCCGAACTCCTTGTCCGCGAAGTCATGTACCTTCACCTCCTCGGGCCGTCTCTTCGGCCGCCACTCGCGGCCGACATTCTTGAAATCGCCAATCAGCTCCTTCTTCCTGGTCTTGAAATCGCCAATCAGCTCCTTCTTCCTGGTGTCGACCGAGATGACCGGGTCGTAAGCGTTCGTTCGTGCGGTGATGACGATCTGCGCCGAAGTTCATTTCGGTGATTCGGAGAAGGGGGCTGGTGAATTTTTTTGGCGGTACTATCAGGTCGTGCATGGTCATGTGCATCGAGGATTTCGTGTCGTCATCGGGTGCGGACGCCGCTGGCGACGTGCCGCAGTCGTGATTCGGCCACCTGGAAGTCCCTGTACGATCGCGAGCGTATTCGAGCCGAAGCTGCGGAGGGTCGCTGTGAGGAGCTGCGCTTGCAGGAGGTGGAGGGGCCGCGCGAATTCCCTGAAGGCGATTTTCGAGAGCAATCGCGAGAAGCTGTCAGCTGCCCGTGCGGAGGTCAGGGAAGTTCGGCGGACGACGAAGCAGTCTCTTGCGCCGGAGCAGGAAGTTGCGCGTCCGAGCCAGTTTCTTGCCGAGGCCGGCGCGCGGAAGCGGTCGACGGTGGTATCGCTGCGCATGGAGAATGCCAGCCTGAAGACCGCGATGAGGGTTCTGAAGGGTCGGGGCGGAGAACGACAAGCTTCGTTCGAACAGGTCGTACGGGCGCAAGAGCGAGAAGAGGCAGCGGGCGTCGTCGAAGCGCGGCCAGCAGTGCGACACATGGCCGCACGCCGCAGCCGGCGCTCGAGGAGGTGGAGGAGCGGCTGGAGGTGGCGGAGGACGCCTGCTCGTGCTGCGTTGCCAACGGTTCGTACCAGGATCATCGAGATCAAAAGCGGCGGATTGTCCGCCGGGGCTGTGACTGCCCCGGTTCACCGGTGGCGGCTGTTTCCCGGCACCGCATTCGGGTGTGGACGCATGAGCTGCACGAGCGCGTGCATGCGCGCCGCGTCGCCCGGCCAAGGGCTTTCGTCGGGAACGCTGGCCAGCGAGCCGGATGCTGCCCCTGTTCGAGCCGCTTCGGGACGCGATCCTCGCGCACCGGGGTCTGCGCCATGCCGATGCATCCGGGCCCCGAGGGAGGTCCGGAAGTCGCGCCTGGCTCCGGACATCGGTCAGCCGTGACGCGGTCCTCTCCCTCGCGCAGCGCCGAGGTCACGGCGAAGCTGTTCGCGGACGCCCCCATGTCTGCGACCGCTACGGCGCCTGCAAGAAGCTGGCGCGCCTGTGGCCCTTCATCATCCTGTGCTGTTGCCGGGCGCATTGTTGGCGCGACTTTCCGGACTGCGCCGGCCGCAGCTGGAGGGGTGGGCGGACGAACGGGTCGATCGCGGAGATCTGCCGCCTGAACACGGCTCGACTGTCTTGATTCCGGCGGCGTTCGAGGCCGCGCAGGCGGCGCTGGAGACTGCGGTCGCTGTTTGCGGAAGCGCCGAGGCTTCCGAAAGCGGCGCCGGAAGGCAGGCCGCTGCGCTCAACCATCGCGTGTTCGTCGACCATGGACAACAATTTCGGGGAAAGGGCTGTCAGGGGCCCGGCCAACGGGCGGAAGCCCGGCTTCGGTTCCGACAGCATGGACGGCGATCATGTACACGGCACGGTCGCGAGGAGCGGCCTCGACGTTCTGCGCTGGCGCCTGCGCGGAGAACGGCGGCCCGGCGATCTGTCGCCCTGGTTGCCGTGAGCCCGGAGAGGCGGCGGAGATTCGCAGCGCCGCCGTGAGGTTGAGGGCGCGACTTCATGGTCGCAGAGATGCGGCTGCTGCGACGATCACGGAGCGAACCCCATCGCCCGCGCCTTCTGCCGCCGCCGGCCCCGAAACTGATCACACCGCCGCCCCGAAGACCCTCGACGAGCCCCGCCCGCTGACACTGCCTCGGCGCCTGGCGGCGCCGCAGATGCGCTACCATGCGGCGAGCCGCTGCTTCTCGACCGCCGCATGGACCGCGCGCTGCAACACCACGCCCGTGCCCTGCGAGACCCTAATCCCGCGCCGCGGCGTCTGCCGGATCCGCGTCGGAACAACCAGCGGCCGCCACGACCGACGTGACAGAAGCCGAAGAAGGACATCTGGCCCGCTCCGCAAGGACTGGAAGCGGACCCTCAGAACCCTGCAACCGGCATAGAATGGCGCTCAGCTCCTCCTCCGCAGCGCCGGGACAAAACCGCAACCAATGCGGAAAACACGGCATCGCGCCAGTGCCCCTCACCGCGCATCCCGGCGCACAAAACCGCTTCGGGTGACGCTGGAACTCCCTGACAAAAGCCCGTCAAACGGTAACTGCTCACCCTCTGGTTCCGGCTTGATGTCGGGGTAGAGCAACGAACGGGTTTTCGTGGAGATTTGACACTGCAGGCCGATTCGTTCAGTGGTGGTCATCGAGAACGACGGGGACCGCCAGTGGGCTACTTTGGATCGAAGGCGACGAGCGGGCTGTGCCAGCTGCTTCCGGGGCTCCAGCCCCCGCATGATCTGTATGTGGAAACGCATCCGGGAGGCGGCGCGCTGATGAAGCGCGAGGCCGGGCGGGGGAGTACCGGAAGATGCCGCCGGGCGAGCGCCAGGCGATGCTCGCGGCGAGGCCGGGTGATGGCGACGGGCGGCGCGCGAGGAGTTCGAAGCGGCCAAGACCGCGGCGCTGCCGGCAAGGTGTCGGAAGAGGCCGTCATCCGCGTCCTCGTCATCCTGCTCGACATCCTCATCGTCGTCCTTCTGGAGAAGACCACGCACGAGCCGGAACTCCGGTCTGCCGCCGTCACAGACGGACAAGGACGAGAGCGTGCCGGAAGCAACGGCAAGGGCCCGAAGCCGAACCGGCAGATGGGCGACAACCTGCCATCGTCGAGGAAACGGTCGCGGCCTGCGACGCCTGCGGCGCCGACGGCCCCGTCGAGCGCCGCACGACATCGTGTTCGAGGTCGCGCCGCGTCGACGCCGAGGAATGCCCGAAGTGTAAGGCCCGGTTCCCCGACAACATCCCGTGCAGTACGGCATCCAGGCCCTCGTCCCTGCTGGTCGCCCGGATGCTGTCCCTGCGCCGTCGCGCTCGTGCAGGCGATCTCCGGCATCAAGCTCTCCGAGGCCTCGGCCATGCTTTCACGATGCGTCATGGGAGGAGGCCGCCGTGGCGCACCTCCTGCAACGCCCGATGTCGACGATTTCGGATCAACAGCAAGTGGCTCCATGTCGTCGGGACGTGCAAGTTCCCGCACCGCAAGCAAGAGATCGGCCCGTGCTACAAGGGCGTCCTGGGCCTCGTACATGGCAGTGTAGCCACCAGCGGCAGCCACCTGCTGCGCGAACTGACCTTTGTCGTCGAGGCTGCCGCGCGACTGATGAAGAGCCTGCTCCGCGAGGTCTGCCACAAGGTCAACAAGAGCGCATCCAGGACCCTGAACGAGGCCGGGCGCTACCGCACCATCAGGGCGCCAGGGAACTGCCCGACATCCCGCCGAAAGGAAAACGCATCGCAAACGCGCACAACCTGCACGAACGTCTCGTGAAACACGAAAACCTGCGCTTCACAGACGACCCCGACGTCAGCTTCACCAACAATGCCGGAGAACAGAAGGTCAAGGTGTCCGGATGCTTCCGCTCCACGCAAAAGCATGGTGCCGGGGCTCAAGCTACCTCACCTCCATGGCCGCACTCGGCTACAATCATCACGTCGCCACCCGGATCGCCCTCGACGGAAAAGTCGCAGACATCATCAACGAGCACTACGGCCAATCAGAACCCAACTAGGGGTGAGTAGATACGTCAAACGGACGAAAACAACAACACCTCACCGCACGAACGAACGCTTACCTTCGGTCAAACCATGCGTGGCTTGTCGGGGCCCCTCACCCGCCGTCGAGAATGTCCTTCAGCGTCTCGCAGGATGAGGCCGGCTCCACGCTGTCCGCGCACTCCGGGGCGATGAAGAGGGGGTTGCCGGGAGACCAGAGCTCCACGCTCCCGGCATTGTCCTCGAAATACTCCGGGTCCGTCGTCACCCGCAACTCTTCGGTCATGCCCGGCGCCAGCAACCCGTATTCGCGCCGCCCCATCGGCCGGACCTCGACGCCCGGCGCCATGAGGCCGGGCGCTGCGACGATCCGGTCCAGATCCTCCATCGTCACGATCGGGGTCAGACACGTCAACATGGCGATATCGTCCTGCGTCACGGCGTCGATATCGAACCCTGCGCCCCGGGCGTCGTCCGCCTCGCGTTCGATCGCGGCGACGAGGCCGGCGCGTCCGCGCGCGTCCCGGCCCGAGAGCACGCCTTGCGATATCGCGCCGGGCAGCCGCGCCAGAATCGGCTGCAGGCGCCCGACCACGGTCTCGAACAGGCCGATGCGCTCGCGGAGCGCGCGGTAGATGTCGGTCTCGACCGTCCCCTTGCAGTGCAGATTGACGATGCGGACGGTCGCGTGCGCCTGGCCCAGCCGGTCGATGCGCCCGATGCGCTGCTCGACCCGCATGGGGTTCCACGGCATGTCGTAATTGACCGCAGCACCGCAGAACTGGAAGTTCAGGCCCTCGGCCGCGGCGTCGGTGCACAGCAGGATATCGACTTGCCCTTCGCGGAACCGCTGTTTCGCATCGTCCCTGTTCATGCCGCACCATGCGCCGTCTGCTCCGGGCGCCTCTCCACCACGCCCGGAGAAGCACAGCAGCGTCCACTCGCCGTTCTCGAGGAGGGCGTCGCGCAGGAAATCCATGGTGTCGGTATATTGGGTGAAGACCATCGCCTGGCGGTAGCCGTCCCGGCGCAATTCGCGCAGGATGTCCTTCAGGCTGTCGAGCTTGCTGTCCGGCGGAAGCTGCCCGACCGCGCCGAGCAGGCGGTCGATTTCCGCAGCCTGTTCGAGGGCGAGGGCCCTGCGTTCGAGGCCCGCCGCATCGTCGGTGTCGGTGGCCTCTTCGGTTGTGTCGTCGTCCGGCAAATCCTCGTCGAGGCCGAAGAGGTTCGCGCGCACGTCGCCGGCGATGGCGTCGCGGCGCTTGCGCAGCGTCTCGCGCAGCGCCGCGAAGCTGCTGGCGAGCCGGCGGCGGTAGATCGTCATGACGAACCCGACCGCCGTGCGTTCCTTCCCGCTCGCCCGGCCGTATGCCCCGGCAGTGTAGTCCTCGACCGCGTCGTAGAGCGCCCGCTCGCCGTCCGTCATGTCGAGAAAGCGGTCCTCGACCCGGCGCTCCGCGATCGGCGTCGTCATCGTCCCTTCCCGGAAGTAGCGCCGCAGCAGTTCGCGGGTGTTGCGCGAGATCAGCCTGCGCGCCGGGGCGCCGGCCCGCGCGAGCGCGACCGCGCCCCGGCGTTCGTCGTTCTCAAGCCGGCGGCGCGGAATGCCCGCTTCGTCGCGCAGCGCGCGCAGCGCCTTGCCGGCCTTAAGCCGGGAGAGGCCGGTCAGGCGTTCCGCCTCCGCTCTCCCGACCTCGCCATAGGCGCGCTCGGCCGCGCGGAACAGCGACGCCATGCGCTCCATCGCCTCCGCCGAAGGGTTCGGCTGTTCGAGATCGTCGAA
Organism: Alphaproteobacteria bacterium; assembly: GCA_964291215.2. GTDB lineage: Bacteria > Pseudomonadota > Alphaproteobacteria > MPNO01 > UBA830 > JAJEBT01. Next base: position 1,880,154 of record OZ219790.1, read on the forward strand.
GAAGCCGAGAAACGCCCGTTCATGCCATTCCGGCGGCAAGCCGAGCAGGTCGAGCAGGTCGTGGACTTCGACGGGGTGCACCTGCATCGGCGTCGCCGTCAACAGGACCAGGCCTTTCGTGCGGTCCTTCAGGCCACGCATGAGCCGGAGCAGGGCGTTGGGACCGCCTCCCTGCTGGCTGCCGGGGGCGCGGCGCCGGGCGTGATGCGCCTCGTCGAGCACCACAAGGTCCCACGGCTCCGCCCTTTCCAGCAGCTCCGCCTGCCGCTCGCTCCGGCGCATCAATTGGCTGGAGGCGATCACGACCGGCTCGCGATGCCACTCCCCGCGCCCGGCGGCGCGCTCATGGCGCCCCCGCAACGCCGGGGAGGGATGCCATGCCAGCTTGCCGCCGTCGTAGATCGGCCAGTTCAGGTTGAACTTCTCCCGCAACTCGACCTGCCACTGGCCGAGCACGGCCTTCGGCGCCAGGATCAGGATGCGCCTGGCCCGCCCCGCCAGCCATGCCTGGCGCAGCAGCAGCCCGGCCTGGACGGTCTTGCCCAGCCCCACCTCGTCGGCGATCAGCAGCCGGGGCGGCCAGTTGCCGTACAGGCGCTCGAATGCCCGCGCCTGATGCGGCCAGGGATCGACCGGCGCAGTCGCCTCGCCAACCCGTACGCCGCCGCCCGGCCGCGACGGGGCCTCCCGGATGAAGGCCCAGATCCGCGCGCGCAGCGTGCCAGCCGGCGGCGGGTCGGCGCCGTCATCGGGCCGGAGGTCCGGGCGGCGCACGAGCAGCCTTGGCACCTCGTCCACCCGTTCCAGCCGCGCCGGCCGGCCCGTCTTCGGCATGAAGCGCATCAGGTCGCGGCGCGCCGCCTCCGGCACGTCCAGCACAATCGCGCGCTGCGCCCTGTCGGCCCAGAGGTTGGCGAAATTCGCCTCCTCCGCATCGACCCGCCCCGGCTCAGGTCCCCAGCTGGTATAGACGCTGATGCTCTCCCAATTGGCCTGCCAGCCGGCACCAGTCTCGTTGATGCTGCCGGTCCAGGCCAGCCGATCGCCGGCCAGGTCCTCGATGATCCCGGTCTTCTCGTGGAAAATACCGCTGTCGGCCACCGGCTCTCGTGCGGCATTGCAGGGCACGGCGACCCTGACTGTGAGAAACCCGCCCGCGACCATCCACGCCAGCAGTTCCAGCGCGCCTGCCGCCGCCGGGTCGGGCGGGGCCAGCGGCAGACATGCCAAGTGCCGCTCAACCAAAGCGCGGAGGTCGTCTCCCTGCCGGATCGCCCCGATCTCGTCCGACCCCAGCGTGCAGCCGACCACCAGCCGCATCCGGCCGTCATTGCGCACCAGCCCTTCGATGCCGCGCGCCGCCAGCGCCAGCGCCCCGGCGTTGAAATACCCGGTCAGCCGGTCGTAGCGCTCCGCGTCCTCAAGCGCGGGAACGTAGAACAGCCGGACAAGGCCGCCGTCCTCGGGCGTGTATTTCAGGCGCCATGCGCGATCCCGCAGCATGGGTCAGTGTTCGTCGTCGCGCCAGAGCCTGAGCTGTTCCGGCTCATCGACATGCTCGCCGTAGGCCAGCCGGCTCAGCTTGTAGAGCGCCTCGAAGTCGTTGCCCGAAGCCGCCGCCTCGCCTTCGAGGGCGATGCCCGTGAACGCCCCGGACACCGGCAGCACCTCAAGCACAGCTTCAAGCGCCGCGAAGAAACGAGGGTTTCGGTCCATCCCCGCATCCGCGAGCAACTCCCGCGCGGCGTCCAGCGAGCGCAGGCGCGCCAGATTGGCGCCGTGGTGGATGACATCGATCATGCCGCGCGAACCGTCGGCGGGGCCGAGCGTTCCCTTGGCCGCCCGGCGCGCACTGTCCCACAGCAGGATGTCGCCGCCCTTCCTTTCGCCCAGCCGGCCCACGATGCCGCGGTCGAGGTCGGCACCCACGGCGCGGGCCAGCCGCAACGCCTCGTCATAGGAGAACGCCGGCGCCTTGAAGGCGTCCCACGCCAGCACGAAGAAGGCGGTCGGGGCGTCAAGGTCGGAATCGGCCTTCATGTGCGTCAGCATCTCCAGCCGCCAGCGCTTGACCTCGCGGCGCGCGGCGTCGAGCGCGTCCTCCGGCGTCGCCGCGTACGGGTCCCACTCGAACGGTAGTTGCTGCCGCCGCTCCTCCGGCATCTCGCGCGGCGAGCCGCGCCTGAGCGGCCAGTGGCGCGAGAATGCCTCGAGCGCCGGGCCGAAGCAGGCCAGATAGAGATCCACCCCGGCGATCCCCGCCTCCTGGAACTCACCGATCCGCCGCCGGACGGCCTGCGCCACCTGCGGCTCCACATCCTCCCAGTAGAGGCCCTGCTCCGTGTCGGCGTCCTTCGCGCGCGGGCGGCAGGCCAGGAAAACCGTGCTGTTCGCCGCCGCCTTGTCCCGGATATGCAGGCTGCCCTCGGCTTCCGTGTTGACCGGCCAGGACGCGGTGATCGTGAACCCCGCTTCCATCAGGCCCGCGGCAAGCGCGTCCCACGCCCCTGTCGCCTTGTGCGTGAACATCAGCGTCATGACGCCGTCGGGCTTCAGCACCCGCCGGCATTCGGCGAAGATCGACGCCATGCGCTCCCGGTAGTCGCGGCCCGCCAACGCCTTCGCCCCCTTCTCGCCCCGAAAACGCGCCGGGTTCGCCACCGCCTCGTTCTCCTTGTCGGTCAGGACGCGCCGAAACAGGTCCGGAAACACATGCCCGGCGGTGCGCTTCAGCCAGACATAGAAGAAGTCCGAGAGTTCCGCATACATGACGTTGTCGTAATAGGGCGGGTCCATGACCACCGCGTCGATGCTGCCGTCCGCGACATGGTCGAGGCTGTCGCCCGACTTGCAGGTGACGGTGACCGGCGGAGGTGTATGTTCGACGGCGAACAGACTGCCATCGCCGCCGGCTTGCGGACGGACAAGCGACACGAGTTCCTTGATGCACTTGGCGGTCTGGCCGATGGCCCAGTCGTAACCCACACCAGCGACGAGAGGGGCCATTTCGGCGTAGGACCACTTGAACGAGAAGTCGTGACGGTCGAATGCTCCCAACAACACCTCTCGGTTGGCGTGCCAGCGGGTCATCCGCGCGTTGTAGTTCAGGAGCTTGTCGAGCGAGAGCGCCAGGTACCCGTATGCCGCTTGGCGGATGTCGGTCAGCCGGCCGGCCTCGCGGTCAGCCTCCAGCATCTCCCGGAAGACCTCGACGCTCGTGCCGTGGCACAGAAGCTGCCGGGGCGAAAACAGGTCGCGCCAGTACGGCATCCCGTATTGTATCGGCCGGTCATCATTGCTGACCTCGGGGAACCGCTCGCCGGGGATGATGTCAAACGCCTCCCATTCGGGGAGTTTCTCGTCGAGGAGCGCCGCAATCTCGGCACCATTGTCGTCCTCCGGCTGCGGTGCCCGGTAGCCGCGCACCCACCGGTCCTGGCCCCGCCTGCCGGACTTCAGTATCTTGCCCGGTACGCGCTGCTTGTAGACCACCGCGTAGAGCTGCTCGCCCATGGCCCCGGCCCGTGCCTGGCGCTTGATCTCGTCGCCGTCGATGACGCGCCCGCAGTCCGCATACGGGCAGGCCCCCGCCCCGCGCGATACCGTGCCCGACGACTGGTCCCGCGCATCGCCCACGATCTCGAACGAGCAGACCCGGCCAGCCGGCCCCGCGCCCGTCTCCGGCTTCAGCCGGACCCCGGTGCCGTCCGGCGCCAGCCGCCAATTCGGAGACAAAGGCACCAGACCCGCGCAATACGGACACGTGATCGTCCGAGCCCAGAGGAAATTGGTCGATACGGCATCCGGATCAGACTCGTCGGGATAGTACGTCGCGAGCCGCTCCTCCCTCTCGACGACCAACCGCTCCGACAGTTCGGCAAATTCACATCCGAGGTCAGCGCCGTATCGCGATGGCCACTCTACCGTCGCCCGCATGATCAGGGCGGCGACCGGATTCAAATCGTTCGCGACCGCCGTGGCGCCAAGACGGGCTGCCTCAAAGGGAATGCTGCCCCCGCCTGCGGTCGGATCAAGCACCGCGAGGTTCTCCGGCGGCTCTCCAAAAGCGGCCGTCATCCACCCGACATCATTCTCATCGGGAACGTAACCGAATGCCCGCGGGTAGCTGTATGCCTGGCCTTCGAACCGCTCGCCGCGCCGCCGCGCAGCATTGATCCTTCGGCGCGTGGCCACCGGGTCGCCATGAATGCCCAGCACATGAAGGAACCTGTCACGGTCCGCATCCGCCGGCAGCAGCGACGCCAGAACGGCCGCACGCGATGCAACCAATGGCCGACGCGCCCACCAGACATGCAGACGGTTCGGCGCCGGAAACGGCGTCATCGGCGTCCGCTCCCGCACACTCTCGATCCCAAGCGCCGCAATCGGAAGCCAACGCTCAATCAGACGGACATCTTCCCCCATCGGCGCGCTACGCTGCAAAGTCCTTGAGAGGACAGGCATCGCCGAACGCCTCAACCGCCCATGGACTGTCCGAAGTGATGGGACGCCGCAAGCGCACCATGCCCCGCTTGCCCGCCAGACGGCGAAACTGTACGCCGCTTTCGCGCAGGGTCTTTTCCACCGCCGCGTTCCTGTGCCTTGGCCTGGCCAGCCCCGGCAAACCCCTGTTCGTAATCCAGGCCTTCGGCGTCGCTGCCAAGATGCGCTCGACATCGCGCCCGGTTGGCAGGGTGCCGCGGCCGCGGCGCCAAGGCGTGAGGATCGCCACGGGTTCCCATTCGAGCATTTGATCCCACACCGCAGGGTCGTCCGCATTTTCAGAGCCGTGATGCGGGACCTTGAACACCGAAGCCCTGCCTGCCGGCCGCACCGCGTCCGCCAGTATCGCGGTCCAGCCTTGCCGCTCCAGGTCGGCACCAAGAAGAACCGGGCGCCCGCCACACTCAACCCATAGTGCAACAGAGGCCTCGTTCGGAGAAAGGTCAGGAAGCCGCGTCTTGTTCGCGCCTCGACCAGGCATCAGGCGCTCCACGGATTTCAGGAAGCGCTGGAAGATCTCGTCGTCCGGCCACAGAGCCGTAATGGCGCCTGCCTTTCCTCGAAACACAACACGGTTGGCGAGCGCATAGGTCGGCTTTCTCCCCGTTGCCTCCAATCGGGAAAACACCTCGTATATTTCGCGCAACCCGGAACCGGAGGCGGAAAAAGGCCGACCCTCCAACGTGCCCGCCAGCGTCAGAAACTCCTTCCGGCACAGGGCGCCCGCGCAACAGAAGCCCGCCGCAGGACACAATTCGAGAAGGCGCGCGATCCCGCCTATGTGGTCGTCGTGCCAATGCGTCGCCACGACCAGTGCGACGACTGCCGGATTGACGCCGATCCCTTTCAGATATCGTTCCGCAGCTGGCCGCCCATCGGAATCGGCGAAGGAGTCGACAATGATCCATTGGCCGGCGCCGACATGCATGACAATGCTCTCGCCATAGCCGAGGCCAAGGAGCGTCAGTTCGAACTCGCTTTCTGCCGGCCTCGTTTCCGCCTCGCTCACGAGCCGAGAGCCGACGCAACCTTGCGGGCCCATGCCGCGCCGTGCGCAAGGTCGTTCGCGGTCATTCTGGGCAGGTCCCGGAAGACAATCTGCGAAACCCGCTTGCGTGTTCCCTCGGGAGAGCGTTCGTAGCCGATCACCCAGCGGAAGATGCTGCCGACGGCCATGCAGGAGGCGTCGTGTTCGGAGATTTCGGCCATGGGAATGACCGCCTCTTCGCTCTCGTGAGAATGTCCCGCCGTCAGGTCGACGAGTTGCGCGACGAACTCATCGGCATCGATTCGGGCAACATGCCCCTCCCATTCCTGCAACGCATGGAATGTGGCAGTGCGGGGCCGGGGGGCCGGTGGCGGCGGAAAATCCACGACCGGAACAGTCCGGCTGCAGCTTCGCGTGTGATCGAGAAGCGAATCCGGCCGCATCCCGGTTTCGCCACCCGGCATATCCTGTTCCGTCTTGCGCTTCGCGGACGCCAACACTCGATTTACCGCTGCATCCATATCCACTACCTGGACCGGGGTCGCAAGCGACGCATATTGAGATATCCCGGCTGAAATCCCGTCACCGTCAGTTAGCGGGTTGAAGTTCCGGGCCGCCGTGGAACTGTTGGCCTGCATCATGAAGCCCACCCCCCTTCCTCCTTCGCCAGCGACATGATGTGATCGATAATGGCATCGCTGCGCCGGATTGACGAGTCGAAATCGTTCTCCAGAAACGCCAGCAGTTGTGCATTTCCCTTGGCGTCGGCGCTGTTGGCCGCATAATGATCGTTAACTCTCACATATATTCCCGACCGCCCGTTGTCGATCCGGACAGATGGTTCCACAGTGACTTGCACCTGTCCTCCCGTCGGCCGTCCTTCGGGTCGGGTATCCGCCATGGTCAGCGACCGCATCCCGCCGTATTCGCTGTCCAGTGCCAGTCCGAGTTTCTCGACACATGGGAGCCAAGGGTCCACCGGCGCTAGCACTCTGCCAACACGATCCCGGGCGCGCTGGCTGGGCGCGCGGCAATGCACATCCCGGTTGACACCAAGCGCGTTGATAGGAGTATGGAAGAGGTGCTCTCCAAAGACACGCGCGACGAAGTCGCGAATCCGAATGTTCGGCGCCGATCGAGTTACGGCCTGAAAGCGGTCGGTGGTGGCCTCGAAATGGAGCCATTCCGTGGAAAACACGGTCAGTTCCGGAGAAGCGACTTGCAGCTCTGCATTGTCCGCGGCGCCCTCCGGCAGAAGGCCGTGCAGAGCGAACCAGGCGGGAGTAAAAGTCGCCGGGTTGAAATTACCCAGCAACACGACGCTCACGCTGCTGATCTCTGGTTCGATACGCATGTCAGTCTCCCGGCATTACCTTTTCGGCTCGGTCAAGAGGCGCCGCAGCGCGGTCAGTACCCGGCGCGGGTTCTTGCGGTGCATGGCCATGCCCAGCCAGTAGGCCGCCTCCTCGCGCCCCATCGCCTCTATGCCTTCCGCCACGGCGCGCATGTTGTCGCGGCTGCGCATCGGCGCCAGCGTCCGGAAGAGCAGGCCGAGCATGAGAGCAAGGTCCTCGGTCAGCGCATGGCTCCGTTCCGCCGCATCGCCCCGCCGGCCCGGCTTCACGCCTGCCTGCGACAGCCTTTTCAGCACCCGGTGCTCCACCAGGTCGAGATTGCGGCCCCTGAGACCGGCGACGCGCAGCGCGCAGGCCACATGCGGCGAGGCGGCGGCCGGCAACTGCCAGACCTCGTAGGCAGAGTCCGCCGGCCCGTGGCGGCGCACCCGCAACTCGTAACGCGGCGCGGACGCCTGCGCCGCCCGTTCCGCCCGCGCCACTACGCCCTGGCCTCCGCCCGGGCGGCAACATACGCGGCGCCGCTGGCGAACCGGCTGAGCCGTCCGGTCAGTTTCTCCGCGGCGTCGCCGGCCATCGGCAGCCCGTTCTCGAAGGTCAACTCGAACCCGGCCTCAAGGTTGGCAGAGATGGCGTCGCGAAGCTGCGGCTCCAGGAACTCCCGGACCGGCTGCGCATCCGCCACCGGCCCCCGGAACTCCAGCTCGAAACTGCCGCCGCCGCGGGTCTCGTACCCCCCGGTCAAGGTAACGATCCGTTCCGCCCCGGAAATCGCGCCCACCGCACTGAAAAGCGGGAAGGCGTCATCGGCATCGAACAGGCGCACGGTCAGTGCCGCGATCGCCTCCACCTGCTTCGCGCGCGCCTGCTCCCAGATCTGCTGGAGCGCTTCGCGAAGAACGCCTTCCGCGGCCAGGGAGACGACAGACGGGTCGGAAGACTCCCCGGCTTCGTGCAATCCTCCGTTTTCCGCCCCTTCCGTTTCCTCGCCGCCAACGCTGCCCGTGGTGGGATCGGGCGGCCTCTCCCGCGGCCAGATCTCCTTATTCCGCGCATAGGCCATCGTAAAGACCGTCGCCTGCTCGTCGATCCCGATCGCGGCCGGCGGATCGCCCGGCCCGCACAGCAGGTCTCCGCGCCGATACACATACTCGCCCTGCTCGATGCCCCGCCGCACGCCGCGCACGAAGATGTCGTCGCCCGCCAGGATCGGCAGGGCCGGGTCGCGGCGGAACTCGTCGCGCAACGACCGCGTCGACATCTGCCCCTTCCCGAGCGGCGTCCGGTCGCGCACATAGGCCGGCGAATCCGGCTCGTCCTCGGGCAGGCGCAGCTTGTTCAGATCACGCAGCGCCCGCACGACCTGCTGCTGCCCCGCGCCCGGCCGATCCGAGGCCGAGTGCATGTCGATCGCCGTATGCGCCAGATCGATGTCGCCCCCGCCGACACGGTGGCGCGAGGGGTAGAACACATGCCGGTAGCATTGCTGCACGGCAAGCGCCAGGTCATGCTCCGAACGCGCCTCCATCTCACGCAGCTGGGCCTGCTGGTGCTCCGCCAGATCGACCAGACGTTCCGGCTTCTTCATGTCCCGCAGCGCCAGCCGGCGGCGGGTCCGGCGGCGCATGTCCTCCCCGCGCTCCCCGTCGGCGGCCACGAAGACCAGATTGTTGCGGAGCAAGCGCAGGGCGGCACCTTCCGATCCCTTCCGCTCAAAGATGCGCCCGATCAACGCCGGCACAGCCTCGACCGAGGCGCCGACGGTCACGGCATCATAGCCGAGAACCACCAGTTTCGGGCGGCCGTCCCCAACCTCGTCGGCCACGTCGAACGGGCCGCCCGGAAACGGTACCGCCTCCAGCGTCCCGCCGCGGAAAATCGTGCCGATCCGGTCGTTCAGCTCCGCCCGCACGTCCCCGGCGTCGATATGGTCTTCCGTGCGCCGGATCATCTGGTTCAGATTGGCCTCCGCCAGAAAGCGCATCGGCGCGCCGGGGCGGTCGTCGAGGTAGGCGGACTCGGCAATGAACCTTTTGCGCGCCTCCTCGACGAAGCCGATGTCCATCGACGCGCCCAGCACCGAATAGCGCAGCCGCTCCGGCGATACCCCCTTCAGCGGGTCGTTGAACGCCAGCGTGTGCATGAAGATGGCGCGGGCGACACAGGAGGCGTAGGGCGGCAGTCCCCCGTGATGCGCGGCGTCTATCTCCTCGGACAGCGCCGCCTTGCCGCCCCCGGACACGTCGTTGGAAATGGCCGGCGCAAACGCCGACTGCCCGAGACGGGTCACGATCTCCTGCCGGACGGGTCCGTGGCCCGGGTCGATATGGTGCAGGTGGATGGCCGTCGCGTGGGCCGGCCGCTCCGCCCACAGATGGGCCACCGTGCGCGCCAGCAGCCGCAACATGCCCCGCACACGCTGGAAATTGCCGAGCGTCGCCGTCTTCGCCGTCAACGTGTCCAGAACCTCCGGGTGAAGAGGATAGCTCGAAAGGAACGCCGCGGCCGCTTCCGGGCGGTTGGCAGCCTCCGGCAAAGCGTCCGCGTGGGCGCTCCACTGCGCCCGGTAGGCGTCCGCGGCAGCAGCGGCCGCCGTCTCGTCTATCGACTCGAACAGGCGGCGGCGGAGCACCCAAGCCGTCTCGTCCTCTTCGGTGGGGTTGAGCAGTGTAGCCTTGCGCGCCGACACGCTCTCCGCCTCCGCCATGCCGTCGGCGATGAACCGGTTCTCGTCGCGGTAAGCGTCGGTCGCCCGTCCGTCCTTGCCGATCGCCAGCGTATGGACGAGGGCGGCGTTCGGCGCGCCTTCCACGGCCTTGAACAGCGAGGTCAGGAACGCTGTCAACTGGTCGCGGGCGTGGCCGAGAGCCGCTGCCTTGCGCAGATAGACCGACAGCTCGTCGAGCAGGATCAGCGCCGGTTCGCCGCCGAACAGCTCACGCAGCGTTTCGGCCCCGGGCGCGATCCGGCGCTCGTGCGCACCCGCTCATATCCGTCCCGGCCCGCCAAGGCCGTGGCGATCTCGCCCCACGGCGTAAAGGCGAGATGCCCGCCTTCCATCCGGCGCCCGTTGGCCGGATCCGCGTTTTCCCCGTCAAAGGCGGCAATGCGCACACGGCCCCGCGGCAGAAGCGCGGGATCGACGAACTCGGAAATCCCCGGCAAATCGACGCCGCCGCCCGCAGCGTGGCACAGCGCGATCAGGCCGTGCGACTTGCCCCCGCCATAGGAGGTGTCAAGACGGAAGATCGACGCCGCTTCGCCGCCCGCGCCGCTCAGCCGGGCGCAGACATTGGCCAGAAGGCTCTTCAAACCTCTCGTCGGGTAGGTATTGGCGAAGAACCGGGCCGGATCGACATAGTCGGCCGCGCCCTCGCCAACCACCACCTGAGACAGGTCCGCCGCGAAATCGGCCTCCGTCACGGCGCCCGCCAGGACATCAGCGCGCGGGCGGCAGGACTCGAAAATCGTCGGTATCGTCATCGCGCGCCCTCGGCCCTCCTGCTTCTGTCAACCGGGCCCGCTGCGCCGATCCCGGATCTCCGGAACCGCCGGCCCAGCATGTCTCCATCGGCGACAGGCCGCGGCTTCGCGCCGTCACGACACAGACGGCAGCCATCGTCGCTCCCGCCTCGTATCCGCCAGTCAACGCTTGCGCGAAACATACGCCAACACGGGCAAGGCTGTCCAATCGCCGGCGGGCCTTCACCTCATCATCGCGACTGCTCACCGGCCAGCAAAGAAACCGTCCCGGCAGACCAAGAGACCAAGGCCGCTGCCCCCCCGGAAGCACAAGCCTGAACGCCAGCACGAAGGCACCCAACTCCCGCAAGCTGTCGCGCCATTGCCGCTGCTCTTCCTCCGTCAGCACACTCAAGCTCCATGCCGAACGTCATTTGGCCCGTGCCATAGCGGTACCGCTCAGGACTTTCCCATGCTGTGGTTGATGTTCTGAATGACCGCTGAACGGAGCACAAATTTCCGCATTCTTGCCAGGATTTCCGGCTGCGACGACCCGTGAACGGCTCCGCGGCCAGAAAACCCGGCAAAGTTGGGCCTGTGCAACCTCCTTCCATCAGCAGTCGGCAAGATCGAATGCAACGCGGGAAAGTCCTGGAGCTGCACCACCATCTGGTTCCCGATGGCACGATCCGGTATAACGATGGCCGGGCTGCAGCGACCCAAGCTAGCGCACGGTGCCATCGCCATGAATACAGCCATCGCCGAGCGGCCCCGCTCCGACGCGTCCCGTCCCTTCGAGATTGTCTCGGACTTCAGGCCTGCGGGCGACCAGCCGCAGGCGATCACGGCGCTCCTTGACGGCGTCACTGCCGGCGAACGGGACCAGGTGCTGCTCGGGGTGACGGGCTCGGGCAAGACCTTCACGATGGCCCATGTCATCGAGCAGCACGCGCGACCCACGCTCATTCTGGCGCACAACAAGACCCTTGCCGCCCAGCTCTACGGAGAGATGAAGACGTTCTTTCCATACAACGCCGTCGAATACTTCGTTTCATATTACGACTACTATCAGCCGGAAGCCTACGTACCCCGGTCAGACACCTACATTGAGAAGGATGCCTCGATCAACGAGCAGATCGATCGCATGCGCCATTCCGCTACCCGTGCGCTGCTCGAACGGGACGACGTGATCATCGTTGCAAGCGTGTCCTGCATCTTCGGCATCGGATCGCTCGCGACCTACCAGGCAATGACGATTCCCCTGCATCCGGGGCAGACCATCGAGATGGGCGACCTCACGAGAGAGTTCGTCGCCCTGCAGTACCGGCGCAACGACACGAACTTCATCCGCGGAACCTTCCGCGTGCGCGGCGATACGGTCGAGATCTTTCCTGCCCACTATGAGGACAGGGCCTGGCGCCTGTCCTTCTTCGGCAATGAGATCGAAGCGATCAGCGAATTCGATCCGCTGACGGGCGAACGCATAGCCGTGCTTCAGGAAATTGTCGTCTATGCCAACAGCCACTACGTGACGCCGAGACCGACGATCCGCCAAGCGATTCAGCACATCCGCAACGAGCTGAAGGAACGGCTGGAGTGGTTCGAGGCCGAGGGCAAGTTGCTCGAGGCGCAGCGGCTGCGCGAGCGCACGCGGTTCGATCTCGAGATGCTGGAAGCGACCGATCACTGCACCGGGATCGAGAACTACTCACGCTACCTGACCGGCCGGGCGGCCGGAGAACCTCCACCCACCCTGTTCGAATATCTTCCCGACAACGCGCTCCTGATCGTGGACGAGAGCCATGTCACGATCCCCCAGGTCGGCGGAATGTTCCGGGGCGACTTCAACCGCAAGTCCACTCTCGCCGAGTTCGGCTTCCGGCTCCCCTCATGCGTCGACAACAGGCCGCTCAAATTCGAGGAATGGGACGCAATGCGGCCGCAGACAATCTATGTCTCCGCAACGCCGGGCCCGTGGGAGTTGGAACAGGCCGGCGGAACCTTCGTCGAGCAGGTCATCCGCCCGACCGGGCTGATCGATCCGATCTGCGTGGTTCGTCCGGTCGCCAACCAGGTCGACGACCTGTTGCGGGAATGCCGGACCCGCGCCGAGGCCGGGCAGCGGGTCCTGGTGACGACCCTGACCAAGCGCATGGCGGAACACCTGACGGAATACATGCATGAAGCCGGCCTGAGGGTCCGCTACCTGCACTCCGATATCGACACGCTGGAGCGCATCGAGATCATCCGCGATCTGCGGCTGGGCGCTTTCGACATCCTGGTCGGCATCAACCTGTTGCGCGAGGGGCTCGACATTCCCGAGTGCGCGCTCGTCGCCATCCTCGACGCGGACAAGGAAGGTTTTCTGCGCTCGCGGACATCCCTGATCCAGACAATTGGACGCGCCGCCCGCAATGTCGACGGCCGTGTCATACTCTATGCCGACATCGAGACGGAATCGCTCCGCTACGCGATCGAGGAGACCGACCGCCGTCGCAACCTGCAGGAAGCTTACAACGCCGCGCAGGGAATCACCCCGGAAAGCGTGAAGAAGAACATCGCGGATGTCCTCGAGAGCGTCTACGCCCAGGATTCGTTTACGATCGGAACGGATGACGACGAGACCCCACACATGATCGGGCACAATATCGAGAGCTACATCGCGGATCTCGAGGAACGGATGAGGGAAGCCGCCGCCAATCTCGAATTCGAGGAGGCGGCACGGCTTCGCGACGAACTCCGCCGCATCGAGAATGTCGAGCTTGGCATCCCGATGGGGCCGCGCCGCTTGCAGGCGCGCATGGACGCTGCCGCCAGGCGTCACCGCAAGTCGAAGGGCCGAAAGCGGCACTGAGCAAGGAGGCGCCCGAGGTGGAATCCACGGGCCGGCGGCGGAACCGATTTCTGGCCTTGTCGCGCCGCAAGCGCCATATCACAATCTCACCATTGTATTTCTGACAAACATCGGAGCGGAATCGAGCCATGCGCGGCCACCCGAAACAGATCATGGATCATGCTTCGGCCCTGCCCGAAGCCACACCGATTTGCCCGGGCGCCCTCCTTCACCTTGGTGATCCCGATGCTGACCCAGCACTACGCAATGCTGAAGAGAAGCCTGATCTATTCCGGGATGACGGGCGGCAAGCAGCTGGTGGTGCTGGTGGCCAGAAGGAGGCGGTCGCCATGGCAGTGCGCAACGCCTCAAGACGCCGGCGCCGGTTGCGACTGGACGAGTGGCCGGCCGGAGCAACGGATAGAGCCGAAGCAGTGGCGGCCGGATGTGCGTCGTGTCCATAGAAGACGTCATGTACGAAATATTCGGGCCGCTGTCGCAAGGCGCTCCGGGAAACGACGCTTCGACGCTGCGCGCTCTGGATGCGGTGCCGCACCGGGATACCCTTCGACGAGTGCTCGACCTGGGTGCGGGCCACGGACGGACAACCCTCGCCCTGGCGCAGGCGCTTCCGGATGCCCTCATCACAGCGGTCGAGATCCACGAGCCCTTCGTCGAGCGAATCGCCGAACGCTTCCGCAAGTCAGGCCATGCGGACCGCGTCCATGCGATGTGCGGGGATATGGCGAAGATTGATGTTGTCGCGGGGAGTGTCGACCTGATCTGGGCCGAAGGCTCAATCTACGTCGTGGGCATGGAGCGAGCGCTCGTCATGTGGCGCCCCTGGCTTCGATCGGACGGTTGCCTGGCATTCAGTGACTTCGTTCGGTGGGCCGGCGGCCTTTCGAAAGAAGCCCGCGCGTTCTGGGCGGTCGAATATCCGGACATGGCGTCCGAAGCGGAGATTCGTTCGCGCGCGGGAGCCGCCGGCTACCGGGTTGTCTGCAGTTTCCGGATGCCGAGGGACGCGCACGAGGCCTACTACGTCCCGCTGGAGGCGCGCATGGCCGAGTTTGCGGGGAGCGCCGACGCGGACGTGCTGAAAGTGCACGAGGGCATTCGAAAGGAGATCGACATCGTCCGACGCTACTGCGACGAGGCGGGCTACACGTTCTTCGTTCTTCAGCGCGCCGACGGTCGCGCCCGGGTTGCCGGCGACAACGGGGCGGATTCGGTGGGTTGGGCGGCAAGTCGGTAAGGAGGATCGAGCCAGCCGGGGCCACGACGATCCCATGCTAATTTGAAGACGCGAAATCCGAATGCGTTGGGGTTCGGCTCATCACAGATCGCCTCCTTGATCGCAATTTTCGTGTCAAGAAGGCCCCATTGAGCCTTGGCGGCACGATTGCAGCGCGACGCAAACTGAGAAAATCTCGCCAGTCGTCGCCGGATTAGCAGCGTGGAATCACCGTGCAGCCGGGGCGGTCAGGGGACGGTCGGGCTGCCCGGCTGGAAACAGGCTGCCAGATGCCGCGCGGAACGAAGCAACACGCTACTCAATCGCGACGAAGGAGGCGCTCCCGATCCCTTGGCCTGTCCCGTCCACAATGGACGGAACCCGAACAATGGCAGGGAGGATTGGTGAAAGAGCCAAGCCTGCTGTTTGGCAGAATAGCTTCCCTGGATCGACTGCGGGGCTGATCTGCCGCTGCGAAATGCCGAGGGACATACACCAGCCAGCAATGGAAATTCGATATTCCAAGGTAACTGCTCACCCCCTGGTTCCGGCTTGATGTCGGGGTAGAGCAACGAACGGGTTTTCGTGGAGATTTGACACTGCAGGCCGATTCGTTTAGTGGTGGTAATCGAGAACGACGGGGACCGCCAGTGGGCTACTTTGGATCGAAGGCGACGAGCGGGCTGTGCCAGCTGCTTCCGGGGCTCCAGCCCCCGCATGATCTGTATGTGAAAACGCATCTCGGAAGCGGCGCGCTGATGAAGCGCAAGGCCGGGTGATGGCGACGGTCAACGCGGCGCGCGAGGAGTTCGAAGCGGCCAGGACCGCGGCGCTGCCGGCAAGGTGGCGGAAGAGGCCGTCATCCGCGTCTTCGTCATCCTGCTCGACATCCTCATCGTCGTCCTTCTGGAGAAGACTACGCACGAGCCGGAACTCTGGTCTGCCGCCGTCACAGACGGACAAGAGCGTGCCGGAAGCAACGGCAAGGGCCCGAAGCCGAACCGGCAGATGGGCGACAACCTGCGCAAGACCATCGTCGAGGAAACGGTCGCGGCCTGCGACGCCTGCGGCGCCGACATCGACGGCCCCGTCGATCGGGAGCGCCGCGTCCTCTATGACATCGTGTTCGAGGTCGTCGAGCGCCGCGCCGAGATCAAGGAATGTCCGAAGTGCAAGGCCCGGGGCCGGTTCCCCGACAACATCCCGTGCAGTACGGCATCCAAGCCCTCGTCATCAACCTGCTGGTCGCCCAGATGCTGTCCCTGCGCCGTGCTGTCGCGCTCGTGCAGGCGATCTCCGGCATCAAGCTCTCCGAGGCCTCGGCTATGCTTTCACGATGCGTCATGGGAGGAGACCGCCGTGGCGCACCTCCTGCAACGCCCGATGTCGACGATTTCGGATCAACAGTAAGTGGCTCCATGTCGTGGGACCCTGACGTGCAAGTTCCCGCACCGCAAGCGCGGGCAAGAGATCGGCATCATCCCGTGCTACAAGGGCGTCCTGGGCCTCGTACATGGCAGTGTAGCCACCAGTTGTGCGGCAGCCACCTGCTGCGCGAACTGACCTTTGTCGTCGAGGCTACCGCTGGGCGCGACTGATGAAGAGCCTGCTCCGCGAGGTCTGCCACAAGGTCAACAAGAGCGCATCCAAAACCCTGAACGACGCCGGGCGCAAGCGCTACCGCACCATCAGGGCGCCAGGGAACTGCCCGACATCCGCCGCCGCCGAAAGGAAAACGTGGACGCAAGTCCGACGCGCACAACCTGCACGAACGTCTCGTGAAACACGAAAACCTGCACTTCACAGACGACCCCAACGTCAGCTTCACCAACAATGCCGGAGAACAGAAGATCAGGATGGCAAAGCTCAAGGTGTCCGGATGCTTCCGCTCCACGCAAAAGCATGGTGCCGGGGCTCAAGCTACCTCACCTCCATGGCCGCACTCGGCTACAACCCACTCGTCGCCACCCAGATCGCCCTCGACGGAAAAGCCGCAGACATCATCAACGAGCACTACGACCAATCAGAACCCAACTAGGGGTGAGTAGATACTATTCCAAGTTTTTTCTCTGGTTGCCTATGCTTTGAAAATAGTAACTGCTCACCCCCTGGTTCCGGCTTGATGTCGGGGTAGAGCAACGAACGGGTTTTCGTGGAGATTTGACACTGCAGGCCGATTCGTTTAGTGGTGGTAATCGAGAACGACGGGGACCGCCAGTGGGCTACTTTGGATCGAAGGCGACGAGCGGGCTGTGCCAGCTGCTTCCGGGGCTCCAGCCCCCGCATGATCTGTATGTGGAAACGCATCTCGGAGGCGGCGCGCTGATGAAGCGCAAGGCCGGGTGATGGCGACGGGCGGCGCGCGAGGAGTTCGAAGCGGCCAAGACCGCGGCGCTGCCGGCAAGGTGGCGGAAGAGGCCGTGATCCGCGTCTTCGTCATCCTGTTCGACATCCTCATCGTCGTCCTTCTGGAGAAGACCACGCAAGAGCCGGAACTCCGGTCTGCCGCCGTCACAGACGGACAAGAGCGTGCCGGGAGCAACGGCCCGAAGCCGAACCGGCAGATGGGCGACAACCTGCGCAAGACCATCGTCGAGGAAACGGTCGCGGCCTGCGACGCCTGCGGCGCTGACATCGACGGCCCCGTCGATCGGGAGCGCCGCACGACATCGTGTTCGAGGTCGTCGAGCGCCGCGCCGAGATCAAGGAATGCCCGAAGTGCAAGGCCCGGACCAAGGGCCGGTTCCCCGACAACATCCCGTGCAGTACGGCATTCAGGCCCTCGTCATCAACCTGCTGGTCGCCCAGATGCTGTCCCTGCGCCGTGCCGTCGCGTTCGTGCAGGCGATCTCCGGCATCAAGCTCTCCGAGGCAACCTGCCTCGGCTATGCTTTCACGATGCGCTCGTGTCATGGGAGGAGGCCGCCGTGGCGCACCTCCTGCAACGCCCGATGTCGACGAGACCGGATTTCGGATCAACAGTAAGTGGCTCCATGTCGTGGGACCCTGACGTGTAAGTTCCCGCACCGCAAGCGCGGGCAAGAGATCGGCCCGTGCTACAAGGGCGTCCTGGGCCTCGTACATGGGCCAGTGTAGCCACCAGCTGTGCGGCAGCCACCTGCTGCGCGAACTGACCTTTGTCGTCGAGGCTACCGCTGGGCGCGACTGATGAAGAGCCTGCTCCCTGCCACAAGGTCAACAAGAGCGCATCCAAAACCCTGAACGAGGCTGACCGCCGGGCCGTGCGCAAGCGCTACCGCACCATCAGGGTGCCAGAGAACTGCCCGACATCCCGCCGCCGACGAAAGGAAAACGTGGACGCAAGTCCGACGCGCACAACCTGCACGAACGTCTCGTGAAACACGAAAAGTCAGTCCTGCGCTTCACAGACGACCCCAACGTCAGCTTCACCAACAATGCCGGAGAACAGAAGATCAGGATGGCAAAGGTCAAGGTGTCCGGATGCTTCCGCTCCACGCAAAAGCATGGTGCCGGGGCTCAAGCTACCTCACCTCCATGGCCGCACTCGGCTACAACCCACTCGTCGCCACCCAGATCGCCCTCGACGGAAAAGCTCGCAGACATCATCAACGAGCACTATGGCCAATCAGAACCCAACTAGGGGTGAGTAGATACTGAAAATATCCGAATTTGATGTTTAGAGGCATCAAAGAACACCAAGATTGAAGCCCTTTCTGGACCGAGGCCTACCCGGTTTCCTCGTCGATGCAGCATGGCTGAAGCGCTTCGGGATCGACCCCAAATCTATCCACAATTACGCCGAGCGGGGCTGGCTGGAGCGGGTGGTGCGCGGAGTCTACCGCCGCCCGTTGCCCCATACCGATCAGGCGGGGCACCCGATTATCCGACTGGAGACCGACTGGCAGTTCCTGCTGCTGTCGATCCAATGGATCATGGAACATGATGCCCATCTGGGTGGTTTGAGCGTGCTCGGCTTCCATGGGCTCGCCCACTATCGGCCGCTTGGTGGCGGGAAGCGTGTCTGTCTCTATGGCGAAGCCCCCTCCCGGCTGGCGCGCCTTCCAGGCAAGACACAGTTTGTCGTCCGCTCGCGCGCCCTGTTCGGCAATGGCCTCACCGATGTCGAGAATACCGAGCACCAGCTTGAGAGCGCGCCCGGGGCGAGGACAGGGCACGGCCCGACGGTGAGCCCCTGGCGCTGGCCGCTCAAGGTTTCGTCTCCCGAACGTGCCATCCTCGAAGCGCTCGGCGAACTGCCGGCCCACGCGACCTTCGACGATCTGGACATGATCTTTCAGGGGTTGGCGAACCTGCGCCCCGAGCGCCTGATGACCCTGCTGCGCGCTTGTAGAAGCATCAAGGTCAAGCGCCTGTTTTTCGTGTTCGCCGACCGGCATGAGCATGTCTGGTTGAAGCATCTGGACAAGAGCGCCATCGATTTCGGTTCCGGTCCGCACGCGCTGATGAAGGGTGGAAAACTGCACCCGGTCTACCGGATCTATGTGCCCGAGGCGCTTCTGCCTGTCGATCTCGACGACGACGCGAGCCATGCATGAACGCTGTGTCGAGCAGGTCCGTTTGCTGATGCGCCTTCTGCCGGCCATTGCGGCGGCGGAGGTCTTTGCGCTCAAAGGCGGTTCAGCCATCAATCCCTTCTACCGGGATATGCCGCGTCTGTCGGTCGACATCGATCTGACCCATGTGCCGATCGAGAATCGTGCCTCCTCTCTTCACCATATCAATGCCACGCTCGACCGGATTATGGCCTCGTTCGGCCGCAGCAACGGGGATGGGCGGTTCCAGCGCATCGCCGGCGGTGGGAACCTGGAAACCCGCAAAATGGCCTCGCGCGGTACGGCGAGGGTGAAGATCGAGACCTCGCCTGTCATGCGCGGGACGGTGCTGTCGCCGGTGCCGATGAGGGTTTCGGGCGCGGTAAAGGAGGCCTTCGGCTTTGCAGAGATGCCGGTGGTCGCCATTGAGGATCTCTTTGCCGGCAAGCTGCATGCCGCCCTCGACCGCCAGCATCCGCGCGGTCTCCATGATGTCCACCTGCTCTACGAGAATGAGGGGCTGACGGACGATTTATGCCGGGCCTTTCTGGTCTATGTCCGTGCATCCGGTCGTCCGCCGCACGAACTGCTGGCGCCGCCGGCTATCCCGACAGAAGAACGGTACACGGAGGAATTCGTTGAGATGACGCGAGAGGAGATTGCGCTGTCCAATCTCGAAGCTGTCCGATCTCGAAACAGCGCGGACGCGTCTGATCGCGGATATCCAAAGCCGCTCGACTGGCAAGTCCGCAACATTCCTGCTGTCGCTTCACGACGCCCAACCGGATTTCGCTCTCATCAACCTGCCTCAGGCCGAACGGCTTCCCGCCGTCCAATGGAGGCTTGTCAAGCTGCGCAGGCTCAAGGCCAGGACTTTCCCGCCTGTTGTTGATGTCTTGAATGACCGCTGAACGGGGCACAAATTTCTGCATTCTTGCCAGGTTTTCCGGCTGCGGCGACCCGGCCCCGCGGCCAGAAAACCCGGCAGGCTGTGCCCCCCCCTCCATCGGCAGTCGGCAAGATCGAATGCAGCGTGGGAAAGTCCCGGGGGATCAAACACGATGATCCCATGCTGTTTCGGAGACGCGAAATCCGAGTGCGTTGGAGCTCGCGTCATCACAGATCGCCCCTTGATCGCAATTTTTCGCGCCGAGAAGGTCTCATTGAGCCTTGGCGGCACGATTGCAGCGCGACGCAGACCGAAAAATCTCGCCGGTCGCCGCTGGATTAGCAGCATGGGATCGTCGCGAGGATCGAAGGGCGCGCGTTGACATCAGCGCTCACCCGTGCGACGCTCATTTCGAGTGACCCGGCCGCCCCGCTACCCACGCCGGACTTGGCGGATCGCCCTTTTCGGGCATGTCCGATTGCATTTCGTCACGTCAACAGCAACCGGCCTGCAGTCTTGGACCCAGGTGCGGCAACCCAACCGGAAGAGGCCGACGTGCGCTGCGAAGTGGTTGCCATCGGAACCGAACTGCTCCTAGGCCAGATCACCGACACGAACTCGACCTGGATCGGCGAGCAGCTCGCGCGGGTCGGGATCGATTCCCATTATCAGGTCAAGGTCGGAGACAACTTTACGCGCATCACCGCCTGCCTGCGCCTTGCGCTCGAGCGATCCGACGCCGTGATCTGCTGCGGTGGACTGGGGCCGACCCAGGACGACATCACCCGCGAGGTCATCGCCGAGGTCGCCGGAGTCGGCCTGCTTCGCGATCCGGAGGTCGAACGGCGGATCGTCGAAAGGTTCGCCGCGCGCGGCCGGACCATGACCGAGAACAACCGCCACCAGGCCAATATCCCCGACGGGGCGACCGTCATACCCCAGATGCCGGGAACCGCGCCGGGCTTCATGTGCCCGGTCGAGAACCGGGCGATCTATGCCGTGCCCGGAGTTCCGTCCGAGATGCGGCAGATGATGGAGGGTTTCGTGCTGCCCGACCTCCGGCGCCGCTCGGGAACGACGGCCGTCATCCGGAGCCGGACTCTGCGTACCTGGGGGCACAGTGAATCCGGGCTTGCGGAGATGCTCGCCGGCCGCATCGAGGCGCTCGACAGGACCGGTAATCCGACCCTTGCCTTTCTGGCGAGCGGCGTCGAGGGCCTCAAGGTGCGGATCACCGCGAAGGCCTCAGACGAGGCCGAAGCGGAGCGGATCATCGCCCGGGAGGAAGAGCGCGTGCGGGCGCTCCTGGGCGAGATTGTCTTCGGCGTCGATGACCAAACCATGGAAGCGGTGATCGTCGAGCGGCTGCGCGCCGAGAGACAGACGCTGGCCGTGTCCGAGAGCCTGACCGGCGGCCTGATCTCGACCCGACTCAGCGCCGCCGACCCGGAGATGGCGACCTTTGTCGGCGGCTGGACGCGGCCCTGGGCGGCCGCCAACACCGCGGCGCCGCTACCGGGTCCCGAGCGCGCGAAGTGGATGGCCAGCGATGTGCGGGCCGCGCATGAGGCCGATGTTGGCATAGCCGCAACCGGTCCGTTGCCCGGCGAACAGGCCGCCCCGGGAACGGTCTTCATGGCCATCGCCACCGCACGGGAGACGGTGGCGCACCAGGTCGCGCTTCCAGGAGATCCGCCGCAGGTGCGGGAATACGCGGTGATCAATCTCCTCAACATGCTCCGCAGGACCCTCATCGGTGAACCTGCGGCCAGCCCTGCCGAACGCGGACGGTCCGGCGCGAGTTGACCGAGGACCGCGTGATGTTAGATTTTCGAGGGCCGGCGCGGGTGACAGGCTGGGGAAGCGACGCGCGATTTTCCTGAATCTGCCCGATTCCGGCGATCCCGTTTCTGGAATCGGAAGACCGATGCTGCAAACTCCGGATGACCCGAACGGGCCGGCACAGGACCTGATCGACAAGGCCGAGGCGCTGGTCCCGGTGCTGGCAGAACGCGTCGAAGAGGCGGAAGCGTTGCGCCGCGTTCCCGACAGCTCGATCGACGATCTCCGCCGTTCAGGCTTTTTCCGGGCAGCCCTTCCGAAACGATACGGAGGCCACGAACTCGGCCTGGATCACGTGATCGAGGCCGTGTCGCGCCTCGGGCGCGGCTGCGGATCGACCGCATGGGTGTTCGGGATCTTCTGCGATCACATGATGACGATGGGCATGATGCCTCGGCAGACCCAGGACGAGATCTGGAGCGAGGACTCCGACACGCTGGTGTCCTCGGGGCTCGCGCCGGCCGGCCAGACAGAGCGGATGCCGGGCGGCGTGAAGCTCAGCGGGAGATGGCAGTTCTCGAGCGGCTGCGACCACGCGGCCTGGGTCTTCGTTCAGAGTTTCATCCCTCCCGATGACGAGGGCGGCGCCGCAACACCCGGCTACTTCCTCCTGCCGCGCGACTCCTTCGAGATCGTCGACACATGGTACGTCGCCGGGCTGAAGGGAACCGGCAGCAAGGACATCGTCATCGACGGGGCCTTCGTTCCCGAACATCGCATCCAGGCACTGGAGCTGTTCAATGCCGGGACCGGACCCGGCGGCCAGGTCAACGAGGGCGCGATCTACCGTCTCCCCCGGATCGCAACGATTCCGTTTTCCCTGGTCGCGCCGGCGATCGGCATCTTGGATGCCATGATAGAAGCCTTCATCGAGCGCGTCGGCGGCCGCGAGACGCGTGGTTTCCGCCATGCCGAGCTGACGACCATGCAGTTGCGCCTCGCCGAATCCACGGCGGAGCGCGACTGCGCGAGGCTGCTGCTGCAGCGCGCCACCGCGGACACCATGGCAAGCATGATGGAGGACGGCGGTCTCGATCTCGAACAGCGGGCCAGGAACCGTCGGGACATGGCGTATGTAGCCGTACTCTGCATGCGCGCGGCTGACCGCCTGTTTCAGGCCGTGGGCGCCGGCGGGCTGTTCGACGGCAACGACATGAGGCGCCATCACGCCGACATCCGGGCTATCAGCGTCCACTACATCAACAGCTGGGATATCTCCGGCCCGATCTACGGCCAGATGGCCCTGGGGCTCGAACCCACCAGCCCGCTGGTCTGACCGCCCGGGGGCATGCGCGTCCGGCCGGCGCGTCAGTCCCGCGGCAGTTTCAGTTCGTCCAGCGGCGGCAGACCGTACTCGCCCCAGTTTTCCTCAACCTCGCGCATCCGCGCCGCCGGCGGCAGGGAGAGGGCCGGAAAGTCCCATTTCCTGGTCGCATCGACGATCATCTTGGCGCCTCTGATCTCCGAACCGCTGCGGCCGGGCTCGAACGACGAGGGATCGAGTTCGACCGGCGCCGTATCCCCGATCAGCCTGATGTCCCTGTCCGGCCGCACACGCCAGGCCATCACCCAGTCCCGCATGAACGGGTCCTCGATATCGACATCGTCGTCGCACACGACGATCCACTTGAAGTAGCTCATCCCGAAATGCCCGAGCACGCCAAATGCCGTCTGGTCGACATGGCCAGCATACATCTTGCGCATGCTGATCCACAGCGTCGCCGTGCCGCCACCGGCCTCAAGGACATGAACGGCGCGGATTCCGGGCAGGTTGAGATCCTCGGCCAGATGCTTCTTCAGGCCCGCCTCCAGCAGCGCGCGCTTGATCATGGAGGATTCGGACGGCGGAAACTGACTGATGACGCCCATGACGATCGGCTCCCTGCGGTGGGTGATGCAGGTGACGCGGAACACCGGCCCCTCGCGGCCGCCGGCCATATGGCCGGTGAACTCTCCGAACGGCCCCTCGGGCTCGGTCTCGTCGATGAGTATCTCGCCCTCAACCACGATCTCGGCGTGTGCGGGGACCTCGAGATCCACCGTTTCGCACCTGACGAGCTCGATTGGCGCGCCGCGGATTCCACCCGCGACCGCAAGTTCGTCGGCCCCGTAGCGCGCCGGCGCCACGAGGTATTGCACCGGATCGCCGCCGATGAAGAAGGCCGCCGGCATGTGCTGCCCGCGGCGCTTCCACTTCTCGTAGTGGATCGCGCCGCCGCGGTCGGGTGCACCAAACAGGATACCCGTACGATCCCGCCCCTTGATCTGGCAGCGGCGGATGCCGATGTTGCGGTGCCCGCTGTCCGGGTCCTTCGTCACCCAGAGCGGCGTCAGATAGGGACCCGCGTCCTTTTCCGGCGTCCACACAGGCACCGGCAGCTTGCCAAGGTCGACCGCGTCGCCGCGCAGTATCACCTCCTTGCAGGGTCCGCCCTCAACGACGACGGGCTCGATCGGCGCCGTCATTCCGGCGGTCACGCAGGCATGGATCGCCTCAAGGCTGTTCTCGCAGCCGAGCGCGGTGGCGATCATGCGGCGCGACGATGCGGTCACGCCGGCCACGATGCGCCCGTCCGCAAAGCCCCTGACATTGCGGAAACCGATGCCGTAGCGGTTGTCCTCGTCCATCGCCCGGAAGATCATTCGGAGGACGGTGCCGACCTCCCAGTCCTTGTCCACTTCCTTGTCAACCCATCTGAAAAGCCCCTGCTGTTCGAGGACCCGGAGCCATGTCCGCAGACTTTCATATGCCATTGCGCGTCTCCTCCATGCTGTCACGGCATGCGCACGACCCGCGCCCGCCGAGCCGGCGGGACAGTCGTAATGCGACCTGCTTGTGCGAAGCGCCGGGGTGCGGCGGCTGCCGGCCCGTCCCAGGCCGTTCCCGCAACGTCGAGGGCGATATGCACGACTTCCCGCCCGCCATCAACCTCGCAGTCGGATGCCCGCACAGCGGTCCCGGCATCCTCGGGCGTGAACATGTGCCATCGGAGGAGCCCGGGTTCCTCGCGGCGGCGCCACCGGAGCTGTCGCCGCAAGCACCTTCCCGGAGAACTCCTGCGAGCCGTGCCGGTATCTGGCGTGGAACGGGCGCACGGAACGGCCCGGCGGCAATGGTGGCCGGTGTCAGCCGGATCCGGCGCGCCCTCCCGATACCCCGTCCGCGGAGGAGTCATCGGACGGCATGATGACATCGGCCAGAAGGGCGTAGTCGTCGGCGCGGTGCATATCGATGATGCGGCGGATCTGGCCCTCGTCGGCGCCATATCCGCGCAGGACCGCTTCACCAAGCTGCAGGCTCAATTCGTAGGTTTCGTGGACGATGCCGCTGGCCCCCGCCTCGTGAAGACGGTGCATGTGCGGGTTGTCGCGCGCGCGCGCATAGATCTCGAGCCCCGGGTAGCGGGCCCGCAGCTGGTGCACCACCCGCTCCGCCCCGGCAGCGTTGTCGAGAATGATGACGGCAGCGCGGGCGCGCGAGATCCCCACCGCCTCGAGAACCTCGAGCCTGCTCGCGTCGCCATAATACACCGACAGGCCCATGGCCCTCGCCCGCGCGACCCGCGTCGGCTCGAACTCGAGCGCAACATACGGAATATCCGCTGTCGTCAGGGCCTTCATCAGCGATTGCCCGACACGGCCAAAACCCGCGATCACGACATGGTTGGCAAGATCGGTCGTCTCCGCCCGCATCTGTTCGTGATCGTCAGCTGGAAGGGTATCGAAATAGTCGTGAAGACGGCTCCCGATCGCCAGCGCAAGCGGCGTCAGGATCATGCTCACGACGATGACGGCGGCGAGGATGGTGGTATCGTTCCGACTGAGAATTCCCAGCTCCCCCGCCATCGCAAAGATCACGAAACCGAACTCGCCTGCTCCGCCGAGCAGGAACGCCGTATTGGCGCCGATGCCGGCCGGGACACCCGAGCATCGGCAGAGTCCGAATATGATCGCAGCCTTGAGGGCGAACAGCACCGCGACCAGGCCGAGCACCAGCAACACGTGATTCCCGATCACGTCCAGGCTCAGGCCAATGCCGACGGTCATGAAGAAAAGGCCGAGGAGCAGGTCTCCGAACGGCCGGGTATCGGCCGCGACCTGGTGGCGAAATTCGGTTTCGGCGAGGAGCAGGCCGGCGAGGAAGCCACCGATGGCAAGCGACAGCCCGACCGACGCCGTCAGCCAGCTCATCCCGAGAAGCACGGCAAGCGTCACCGCAGCGAACAGTTCCGTGCTGCGCCCGACCGCAATGACCCGGAGCAGCGGACGCAAGACAAGACGGCCGACCAGGACAACGACAGCCAGCGCCAATACCGCCTTGCCGAGCGGCAGGAGGATGGATCCGAACGTTCCGCCACCGTTGTCTGCCATCGCAGCAACCAGAGCAAGAAGCGGCACAACGGCCAGATCCTGGAGAAGGAGGATGGCGAAGGCGAGGCGGCCCCTGCGGGAGGTAAGCTGGCCGCGCTCGGACAGAAGCTGAAGGACAACCGCCGTCGACGACAGGGCCAGGCCGGCGCCGATGACGACGCCGCTGTGGATCGGGTAGCCGACGGCGACTGCTATTGCGGCGATGGCGGCCGCGGTCAACGCCACCTGGGCAGTCCCGAGTCCGAAGATCAGGTTTCTGATGACCCGCAGACGCTCCACGCTGAGTTCAAGCCCAACCGAGAACAGCAGGAAGACGACACCGAGCTCGGCGATGCTCTGGACCGTGTACGAACTCGCGACCAGCCCGAGCACGTCCGGCCCGATTATAACTCCAGCCGCCAGATATCCGAGCACCAGGCTGGACCGCAGACGCTGGAACACCGGGGCGACGATCACAGCTGCGATCAGGAAGATCAGCGCTTCGGAAAGGAAATCTGCGTCATGCATGGGCGTTTCGCGCCTGCGCCGCGGGCTTGCTCCCGACGGGGACTGCGGAGCCGCCTCCCGGCCCGAATCTTCCGGCAGCACTCCCGACGCGCGCGGCGTCGTGTATAATCGTGTCGGCTGCTACCGTCCCCTGCGCCGAAGATATCGCAGTTCGCAGGGTTCATACCGAATCAGGTTACCTCCCGTTCCGGGAAAACGCGGCAGAGCCCTGTGTCCGGAGATCCCATGCAGACAGCAGCAGTTCCTATATCCCCGGGGGTTTCCGGCGGTGCTCGAGCGATTGGACGCGCACCCGGCAGGCGTCGCCGATGACTTATCTGCTCATCGCCGCAGGCCTCGCGCTTCTCCTGTTCGGCGGTGAAGCGGTCGTCCGCGGCTCGGTGGCCCTTGCCGACCGCCTCGGCGTCTCGCCGCTCATCGTCGGCCTGACCATCGTCGGATTCGGAACGTCGGTTCCCGAACTGGTGGTCAGCGTCAACGCCGCCCTGTCCGGTTCTCCCGGCATCGCCGTCGGCAATGTCATCGGCAGCAACATCGCCAACAGCATGCTCATTCTCGGCGTCGGCGCCCTTATCCTCCCGATCGCCGTCACCCCGCTGGCGGTGCGGCGCGACGCGCTCTGCATGGTGGCGGCAACGCTTGTCTTCATCGGGCTCGGCCTGACCGGCGGCCTCGTCTGGTGGCACGGCGCTCTTCTCGTCTGCGTGCTGTGCTGCTACATCCTCGGAACCGTCTGGCAGGATACCCGGACCCAGGACGCGGCGGCGGACCTCCACCGCAACGAAGCCGGAGAGCCCGGCTTTGCCAGGCTGCACACCGGCCTCGTGTTCGCCATCGTCATCGCCGGAATCTGCGCGGTCGTCGTCGGCGCTGAATGGCTGGTCGACGGCGCGACGACGGTCGCGCGGCAGGTCGGCGTTCCCGACGAGGTAATCGGCCTGACCCTGGTCGCCTTCGGCACGTCGTTGCCCGAACTCGCCACCGCCATAGTTGCAGCCTATCGCGGTCATCCGGACGTGTGCGTAGGCAACGTTCTCGGCAGCAACATCTTCAACCTTTTCGGAATAGCAGGCATCACCGCCCTGTTCGCACCGCTTCCGTTCTCCGCCCAGATCATCGGGTTCGATCTCTGGGCAATGCTCGGCGCCACCCTGCTCCTGCTGCCGTTCATGCTGACCGGCCTTCGCATCAGCCGCCTTGAGGGCGCCATCCTCGCTGTCCTCTACGGTGCCTATGTGACCGCGGTCTTCCTTGGCTGGGGCAGCCGCATCGCCGGCGCGTCTTGATCGTCCGGCGCCGCCGCTGCATGCTTCGACGATGATTTCGGGTTCCAGAGGCAACGCGCTTGTGACCGGCGCGGCAAGGCGAATCGGGCGCGCCATCGCCCTCGCGCTTGCCGACGACGGCTGGGCGGTCGGCATACACTGCCGAAATTCCCGGGCGGAAGGCAAGGCGCTGGCCGGCGAGATCAACAGCTCCGGCCGAACCGCCTACCTTGTCGACGCGGACCTGTGCGACGACACGGCCTGCCGCCGCATGATGGCAGCAGCGGCAGCGGCCGCCGGCCCGGTCGCCTGCCTCGTCAACAACGCTTCGGTTTTCGGGCGCGACACCATCGAGAACGTGTCCCGGGAGGGCTGGGACCAGCACATGAACACCAACTTGTGGGCGCCTCTTCTTTTGTCCCAGATCATGGCCGCCGGCCTCCCCGGCGGCCGCCAGGGCAACATTGTCAACATCGTCGACGAGAGGGTGGTCAACCTGCCGCCCGGCTTCATCTCCTACACCACGAGCAAGGCGGCTCTCTGGGCAATGACGCGCTGTCTCGCGCTCGCGCTCGCGCCGCGCATCCGCGTCAACGCCGTTGGCCCCGGCCCCACCCTCCCGAGCCCGCGCCAGACAGCCGAACAGTTTGCCCTCCAGGCGGCCGCCGTGCCGCTGGAACACGGCGCCACGGCCGAGGAAATCGCCCGCGGGGTGCTGTATATTCTTCAGTCGCCGTCGATGACCGGACAACTGATCACGCTTGATGGCGGCCAGCATCTCGGCTGGCATTTTCCCGGCCGCGACCATGACGGGATCGAGGAATAGCGCGATGACCACCAAACGGATACGGCCCGTGCCGCTGACAACGGCGGACCAGGTTCACGCCGCTCCGTCCCGAGCCTTGGCCGGTGCCGGCGTGCGCAGGGTCCACATCAGCGATCTGGTACTCGATTGCCTGATCGGCGTACACCGCCACGAGCGGGACGGAACGCAGCGCATTCGCGTCAATCTCGAACTCGATGTTCCGGAACCGGGCCAGCCGCTCGACGACAGGCTGTCCAACGTCCTGTGCTACGAGGAGGTGATCTCCAAGCTGCGAAAGCTGGTCGCTTCGGGGCATGTCAATCTGGTGGAGACGCTCGCCGAACGCATGGCCGCGCTCTGCCTGGAAGAGGAGCTTGTGGCCGCGGTCCGGGTGCGGGTCGACAAGCTCGACGTGTTCTCCGACGCGGCCAGCGTCGGCGTCGAGATCGAACGCGTGAAATGACCCGGAAGAAGGCCGCCGTCGCGCCCGTCGGTCCGGCGCCTTCCAGCTATGGCTGAAGGAAAAGCCGGCGACATCGCCGACGGCGGCGGGCCGCCGGCCGGATCGGCGCTTATCGCGTCGCGGCTCGGTACCCTGCCGACCGGTCCCGGCGTTTACCGGATGATCGACGCGAAGGACAAGGTCCTCTATGTCGGCAAGGCGCGCAACCTGCGCAAGCGCGTCGCCGCCTATACGCGCCCGCAGCGCCATCCCGAACGGATCCGGCAGATGGTCGCCCAGGTGCATGACCTTGAGATCGTCACGACCCACACCGAGGTCGAGGCGCTGCTGCTTGAGAGCAACCTGATCAAGAGCCTCAGGCCCCGCTACAACATCATCCTGCGCGACGACAAGTCGATGCCGTTCATACTCCTGCGGACCGACACCCCATGGCCGCAGCTGATCAAGCACCGCGGCGCGCGCAGGCGCGACGGGGAATATTTCGGGCCGTTTGCCACCGTCGGCGCGGTCAACCAGACGCTGAATGTCCTGCAGAAGGTCTTTCCCCTGAGGACCTGCGCCGACAACATCTTCGCCAACCGCACGCGGCCCTGCCTCCAGTACCAGATCAAGCGCTGCACGGCGCCGTGCGTCAACCTGATATCGGAGGACGACTACCGCGAGATCGTCGATCAGACCCGCGATTTCCTGCACGGACGCAGCCGCGACCTCCAGCAGGCTTTCTCGGAGAAGATGACAGCAGCCAGCGAGGCGCTCGAATACGAGGCTGCGGCCATCTATCGCGACCGGATCCGCGCCCTGACCCAGGTCCAGGCACGCCAGGACATCAATGTCGAGAAGGTTGGCGAGGCCGACATCATCGCAGCTCATCAGGACGGCGGTCAGACCTGCGTCCAAGTGTTCTTCTATCGGGCCGGACAGAACTACGGCAACCGCACCTATTTCCCCAATCATCCCCGGTCCGTGTCCGTCGACGAAGTTCTCGAAGCCTTCGTCGGCCAATTCTATGCCGACAAGAAACCGCCGGCGCTCGTCCTGACCAGCCACGACCTTCCGAACCAGCCCCTCGTCCGCCAAGCCCTGTCAGTGCGCGCCGACCGCCGGGTGGCCGTGATCCGGCCCCAGCGCGGGCGGCGCCGCAAGCTGGTTTCGAACGCGCTGGCCAACGCTGCAGATGCGCTGTCGCGACGCATGTCGGAAAGCGCCGCCCAGAGAACTCTGCTCGAGCGCGTTGCCGAACTGTTCGACCTCGACACTCCGCCCCGGCGCATCGAGGTCTACGACAACAGCCATATCGGGGGAACCAACGCGCTCGGCGCGATGATCGTCTCGGGCCCGGGTGGGCTCGAGAAGGCCGCCTACCGCCGTTTCGGGATCAGGCCCGGCAACATGGCACCCGGCGACGACTACGCGATGATGCGCCAGGTCCTGACGAGGCGATTCTCGCGCGCCCTTCGGGAAGATGCCGGCCGCGAAACCGGAAACTGGCCAGACCTGGTTGTCATCGATGGCGGGCCCGGCCAGCTCTCTGCCGCAATCGAAGTGCTGTCAGAACTCGGCATCCATGACCTTGCGACCGTCGCGATCGCGAAGGGTCCGGACCGGAACGCGGGGCGGGAGCGTTTCCACATCCCCGGCCGGCAGCCCTTCTCTCTACCCGTGAACGATCCGGCGCTTTATTTCCTCCAGCGCCTGCGCGACGAAGCCCACAGGTTCGCGATTGGCGGCCATCGCCAGAAGCGGAAGAAGGACATCGGACGTTCGCTGATCGACGAGATCTCCGGGGTCGGCGCGGCGCGCAAGCGCGCGCTGCTCCACCATTTCGGCTCCGCGGCCAGCGTATCGCGGGCCGGGCTTGCCGACCTCGAGGCGGTCAACGGAATCAGCAAGGCGATGGCCCAAAGAATATATGACCATTTTCACCCAAACGAATAGAATGCGGCAGATCTTCGGAAATTTGTTCTGGCCGCTCCATGAGCCCAACCCTGCCCAATGTGCTGACGCTGCTGCGCGTGGCCGCCGTTCCGGTTTTCGTCGGCGCCTTCTTCCTCGACAGCGCCAGCGGCCAGTGGCTCGCGCTCGCGGTCTTCGCGACCGCCGCGGTCACGGACTTCTTTGACGGCTATCTTGCGCGCCGTGACGGCCTGTATTCGGATTTCGGGCGTTTCCTCGATCCCGTCGCTGACAAGCTCCTGATTGCGACAGCGCTCATGATGATGGTCGCCTTCGGCCAGATCGCCGGGCTGGCGATCATCCCGGCGGTAATCATTCTGTGCCGGGAAATTCTCGTCTCAGGATTGCGGGAGTACCTGGCCGCCATCGAGGTCGATCTGCCGGTAAGCTACGTCGCCAAGTGGAAGACGACGATCCAGATGCTCGCTCTCGGCTTCCTGATCGTCGGCGACGCAAGCCATCCGCCGGTCCCGCCCGAGATACCGATCCGGTTGATCGGAGAAGCCGGCCTCTGGCTCGCCGCCGCGGTCACCGTGTTCACCGGCCTCGACTATATGCGCACCGGCCTCCGCCACATGGACACCAGCGCCGGGAACCACAGGTCATGACCCGGCACGGCACGGTTGTCGGCATTGCCGGATGGAGCGGCAGCGGCAAGACATCGCTGATCGTGCGGTTGATTCCCGCCCTCGTGGCAAAACGATACCGGGTGGCGACCGTCAAGCATGCGCACCACGAATTCGACATCGACATACCGGGCAAGGACTCCTACGAACACCGCGCTGCCGGTGCTGTCGAGGTTGTCGTTTCGTCGGCGCGCCGCTGGGCCGTCGTTCACGAGAACCGCGGTGAGCCCGAACCGGCACTTGGCGACATTCTTCACCGCTTGTCGCCGGCGGATATCATCCTTGTCGAAGGCTACAAGGACGAGCCGCACGAGAAGATAGAGGTGTGGCGCGGCAACGCCGACAGGCGGCCGCTCTACGAGGACAATCCCAGCATCGTGGCGGTCGCGACCGATGATCCGGCAGGAATCCGCTCGATCCCGACTCTCGACATCAACGACGCCGCCGGCGTCGCCAGCTTCATCATCGAACGCTACGGCCTCGCGATGGCGGTCGAGAAGGCCGGCTGATATGGCCCAGCTATCCGATGACTGCTTTGCCTTCGGCGGCGAATTGATGCGGACGCACGAGGCGCTCGGGCTTCTTGCCGAACGCCTCGACACTGTCGTCGGCACGGAACACATCTGCCTGGATGAAGCCGACGGACGAATACTCGCTGCCGACATCCGGTCTCCCCTCTCGGTGCCGCCGCATGACAACGCCGCCGTGGACGGCTACGCAGTGCGCTTCTGCGATCTGTCCGGCGACGATGAAACCCGGCTGCGCCTGTCCCAGCGCATTGCAGCCGGGGACCTTCCCGGCCCGTCCGTCGGGACAGGCGAGGCAGCACGCATCTTCACGGGAGCGCCGATGCCGGCCGGGGCGGACACCGTGCTGATGCAGGAGGACTGCCGCGAGGCGGATGGCTACGTGTCCGTTCCGCCGGGGATCGCGCAAGGCGCAAACCGGCGTTTCGCAGGCGAGGACATTGCCGCAGATTCACGGATTCTGAGGGTCGGCTTGCGGTTGCGGCCGCAGGATATCGGACTTGCCGCCTCGACGGGCCGCGTGCGGCTTCCGGTCCGCCGCCGTTTGCGCGTAGCCCTGTTCTCGACCGGAAACGAGGTCAGGGAACCCGGACACGATCTGCCGCCCGGATGCATCTATGACGCCAATCGCTATTCGCTCCGCGCCGCTGTCTCTCGCCTCGGCTGCGAAGTGACCGATCTCGGCATTCTGCACGATGACTTCCGGTCCATCCGCGACACGCTTGCCGAAGCCGCCGACGCGCACGACCTGCTGATGACGTCGGCTGGCGTGTCGACGGGAGAACAGGATCATGTTCGCAGCGCCGTCGAGGCGAACGGCCGGATCCATCTCTGGAGACTCGCCATCCGGCCAGGACGGCCGGTGGCGTTCGGCCAGGTCGGCACGGTTCCCTTTATCGGCCTTCCGGGCAATCCAGTAGCGGTTCTGGTGACTTTCATGCGCTTTGCCAGGCCGGCCATCCTCCGTCTCAGCGGCTGCACGGACACCGAGCCAAAGAGCTTTCGTGTGCGCACGGCGTTCCCGATCCGCAAGAAAGCGGGCCGTCGCGAATGGCTGCGTGTGAGGCTGGAACGGGGCGAGGACGGGCGGACGGTTGCCCACAAGTTCGAGCGCGACGGCGCAGGCATACTGACTTCAATGGTGGAATCCGACGGTCTGGCGGAACTCCCCGAGGAGCTCGCCGAGGCCAGCCCCGGGCACCCGGTGGATTTCCTGCCGTTCAGCGAGATGGGATGATGCAGATACTCTATTTTGGATGGGTCCGTTCACGAATCGGGACATCGGTCGAGACCATGGAACTGGCGGACGGAGTCCATGACATCGCTTCCCTTGTCGAGCACCTGAGGGGCCGCGGCGGTGGCTATGCCCATGCCTTCGATGACGCCGCGGCCATACGCGCAGCTGTCAACCAGGAGATCGTGCCGCCGGACGCGCCGGTAGGAGATGGAGACGAAATCGCCTTCTTTCCGCCGATGACGGGGGGATAGGTCCGATGATCAGGGTGCAGGAGGAGGATTTCGACATCGGTGCCGAAATCGGCCGCATCACGGCCGGGCGAACGGACATCGGCGGTCTGGCCAGCTTCGTCGGCCTCGTGCGCGAGATGGCCGACGGCGAAAAGATCAGCGCGATGACGCTCGAACACTATCCGGGAATGACCGAGAAACAGCTGGCCAAGGTCGAAGGCGAAGCGCGCGCCAGATGGCCGCTGCTTGATGTCCTTGTCATTCACCGGTACGGACGGCTCGAACCGGGCGAGCAGATCGTGCTCGTCATCACCGCATCAGCGCATCGGAAAGCCGCTCTGGAGAGTTGCCAGTTTCTCATCGACTGGCTGAAAACCGGAGCGCCGTTCTGGAAGCTGGAAGACCGTGAATCGGGACCGGTATGGGTAACCCAGAATTCGCGGGACCTGGATGCAGGCCCCTGAGAGCCGGATTTTCGCGATCCCGGAACAACGCGCAACCGTGCCCCTTCGCGGCCCACGGTGATCCGGCGCTGCCAATCCAGCGACGACTGGCGAGATTTCTCAGTCTGCCTCGCGCAGCAATCGTGCAGCCAAGGCTCGATGGTGCCTTTCCCGGACGCAGACGGCGGCACTGAACACCGGATCCGGCGGCATCGACGAATGGAGCAGCAACGATGGAAGCCGACGAAATCATCGCCCGATACGGGCTTGTGCCCCATCCGGAAGGCGGCCACTACCGGGAGACATTTCGTGCGGTCGCGGAGGATGGCAGCCGCGGCGCCGCCACCGCAATCTACTATCTGCCGAAGGCTGGCGGGACCTCGCCTGGCACCCAGGGTCTTCTTTTGTCCGGTTCCGTCCGACGAGGGGGCGTTGTAGGCAGATCTGGAGGTCCATTCGGGGGCGGATTTCGTTGTCGATATGCCGGTTCCGACTTTGAGACGGTGCCACCAACTTCAAGAACGGTCACTCTGACACGGTTGTCCGCCGCCGATCGCGACAACAGAATAGTCTTGGCCTGGCACCGCATCGATGCCACGGAGATCTGGCATTATTGCGCAGGCGCTCCGATTCACTTGACGCTGTCACCTGACGGCCGCACGACCACGAAATCGCGTCTGTCGACGGATATTGGCGCGGTACCGCATATCGTGGTTCCCGCCGGCACTTGGCAATGCGCCCGGTCCGATGGCGCCTGGCCGGTTGCACGGTGGCCCCTGCATTCGGGTTCTCCGGTTTCGAGCTCGCGCCGCCCGGATGGTAAACGGGATAATCTGTCGGCCGCAAGCACCGGATACGCCCACCGCACCGGCATACTCCGGAATCCGGCGGTGGTGTCAGACCAACGGGAACCGCGCCGCGAACCAGAAAACCGTGCTAAAATCGAGTTTCCGCGACTCGAATCGAGCCGACATCATGCGTCCCCATGTTCCGTCCACCTGGTTGGGGCTGCATACCGTCGAACTCGAAAACGCCCCTCCGGGAAGGACCGATATGTCGAGAAACCTGCCGTGCCTGTGCCGCATCGTCGGCCTAGCCATCCTGATCTCGGGTGCGGCGCATGCCGTCGAGCTGCCTTCGACCGCAAAGTTGCGGCAGCAGATGACGGTTCCCGCCCAGGCCGTAGCTGTCCACGAGCCGCACCTCAGCGTGGGCGACAGGCATGTCGCGATCGAATATGTCGGTTTTCCAGCCGTCGACGTGCTTGAGCGCCTCTTCGGCAGGGACTGGCGGAGGCAGGGCGAGACGGTCGAATTCCGCGCCCTCGACGGTTACGTCTCGCGCATCGCCGTCACCCGGTTCCGCAGGGAAAACGCCTTTCTTGTCTTTGCCCGCAAGGACGGCAGCGCATTCACGGTCGACAATCTCGCCCAGAACCAGCGGGACGTGCCGCTTGGACCGTACTATCTCGTATGGGACAACATCTCGAATCCCGCGCTGCTGAAGGAGGGCGCTGGCAAATGGCCCTATCAGGTCAACGAGGTGAATCTGGTGAGTTTGTCCGACCGAGCCCTGTTGCCGAAGGGGCTTGATCCGCGCTTGAGCGGGGGCGTCCAGCTGGCCAAGACCCACTGTCTGAGCTGCCACAAGATCAACGGCTTTGGCGGCGAGAAATTCGAGGGCAATCTGGCCGAAATAGCGAAAGACATGTCCGAGCCCGAATTCGTCCGCTGGGTGCTGGCTCCCTCGTCGATACTGAGTCGAACAACGATGCCGCCCCTTTCCGACCGCCTCGCGGAAGGCGAGCGCCAAAGGATCGCGAAGGCCCTGTTCGGATATCTGCGTGCGGTTCCGGTCCTGCCGTAAAGGCCCGCAGACGCGCTCCGCCGCGGACGGGCTGCGAGGGCATCTGTTTCGGGGTTGCGCCTTCGGCGGCGTCTCAGGCCGCCACGTCCGCCTTCGCGCGCACAAGGGCCTCGTAATCCTCGCGCAATGCCCGGCTGATCGAACCGACCGGGAAATGGTGGTCGTCGATGCAGCCGACCGGCGTGACTTCGGCCGCCGTGCCGGTCACGAAGATCTCGTCGGCCCCGGGCAATTCCTCCGGCTGGATCGCGCGCTCGATCACTTCGATGCGGCGCGCCCTGGCCAGGCCGATCACCGTCTGGCGCGTGATGCCGTCGAGAAAACAGTCCGGTGCCGGCGTGTGCAGCCTGCCCTCGCGGGCGAGAAAGATGTTCGCGCCGGTGCTCTCCGCCACCAGTCCCCGCCAGTCGAGCATCAGCGCGTCGTCATAGCCCTCGCCTTCGGCTTCGTGCTTGCTCATCGTGCAGATCATGTAGAGCCCGGCCGCCTTGGCATGCACGGGGGCGGTATCCGGCGCCGGACGGCGCCACCTGGCGGTCTTGAGCTTGATTCCGCGGTTCCGCGCCTCGGGCGAGAAATAGGACGGCCACTCCCAGACCGCGATTGCGACATGTATGGTGGTCAGCTGCGCCGACACCCCCATCATCTCGCTGCCGCGCCATGCCACAGGCCGCACATAGGCGTCTGCGTAACCTTGCGCGGCCACCGTCTCGAGCGTTGCCCGCTCGAGTCTTTCCAGCGAATAGGGTATTTCAAATCCGAGTGCGGCGCCGGAATCCAGCAATCGCTGCGTATGCTCTCGAAGCTTGAAGACCTCGCCACCATAGACACGTTCACCCTCAAACACGCAACTCCCGTAATGAAGCCCATGAGAAAGGACATGCAGACGCGCATCGCGCCACGGCTTCAGAGCACCGTCATACCAGACAAGGCCATCCTGATCGTCGAAATTAATCATCGGTATATTCTCCACCGCCGGATCGCGAGGACATTTCATCAATCCAGCTTGCCTGCCTTATCATTTGCAGGCATACAGGTCAATATGACTGGCGCGAAACTGACGACGAATCCGCTCTTCCTTCGTGACGAGGATCTCCGCCAGGGGATCGAACTGCTCTATTTCGCCTATCAGGACCTTGCCCGGGACGCCGACCAGATTCTCGCCGAATACGGCTTCGGCCGCGCCCATCACCGCGCAATCCATTTCGTGAACAGCAATCCCGGAATAACGGTCTCCGAACTCCTGTCGATTCTGAAGATCACCAAGCAGAGCCTGTCACGGGTCCTGGGCCAGCTCGTCCGCGACGGATTCATCGTCCAGATGAAGAGCGAAGGCGACCGGCGCCAGAGATTGCTCAAACTCACGCCCAAGGGCGTCCAACTCGAACGGCGCCTTTCCGAGATCCAGCGCAGCAAGATAGCGCAGGCGTACCGCGAAGCTGGCGCCGAGGCAGTCGAAGGCTACTGCCAGGTTCTTGCCGGCATGATCGGAGAGGAGGGCCGGAATCGTGTCCTCGGCCAGCGCCGCGATGCCTGCGGCGGCAAGTAGAAGCAGCGCCGCGGACCGCTCATATCCTGACCGTTCCCTCCATATAGAGCGCGGCCCGTCCGCCGATGCCGACGCGCGGACCCCGGTCTTCGCAATGGAGCGTTCCGCCGCGCGCCGATATCTGGCGCGCGAGCAGATTTTTCCGGGCCAGTTTCGCCGACCAGTAGGGAATCAGCATGCAGTGCGCGGACCCGGTTACGGGATCCTCGTCGACGCCGTGCGCTGGCGCGAAATAGCGCGACACGAAATCGCAGTCCTCGCCCGGCGCCGTTGCGATCACACCGCGCGGATAGAGTTTCGCAAGACTGCGGAACTCGGGCTCCAGCGCCGCGACCTCGGCCTTGTGCGCGAAGACGGCCATGTAGTTCCGCCCCTCGAAAACCGCCCGCGGGACCACGCCCAGACCCCCGGCCAGCGCCTCCGGAATTTCGGTCTCGACGGCTTGATGCGCCGGAAAGTCCAGGTACAGGAGATCATCCCGGCGGGCAACCGTCATCCTCCCGCTCTGCGTGTTGAACGACACCGCCTCCCTGCCCGTCGCCATGCGCTCAAGGATCACGAATGCCGACGCAAGCGTCGCATGGCCGCACAGCTCGACCTCGATCGTGGGCGTGAACCAGCGCAGATCGTAACCGTCCTCACCGTCGGGGACGAAGAACGCGGTCTCCGAGAGATTGTTCTCGGCAGCAATCGCCTGCATCAGCTCGTCGGGCAGCCATTCGGTCAGGGGGCATACAGCCGCCGGGTTTCCGGAGAACACCCGGTCCGCAAACGCATCGATTTGGTAAATCCGTATCCCGCTCATCCTATCGGGTCCCGGCGATGGGCCGAACCGTATGGCCATGATCCAGGGGGCCGTGGCCGTGGCCGTGGCCGGGCGCGAGACGGATGGCCCGGAGCACATAGGCCTGCGCCCGTTCGACCGCGGCAAACAGCGGCAGACCTGCAGCAAGCCCGGCAGCGATGGCAGACGCCATGGTGCAGCCGGTTCCGTGGGTATGGGCCGTGGCGATACGCGCGGTCGCGAATGTATGGCACGTCTGACCGTCATAGAGGACATCGACCAGTTCCGAACCCGTCATGTGGCCGCCCTTGACGAGCGCACCGGCAGGCCCAAACCCGACAAGCTGCCGGGCCGCATCCTTCATGTCGCCGAGGCTCTCGATACGCCCGCCGAGCAGCGTCTCCGCCTCAGGAATGTTCGGCGTGATCACGGCCGCTGCCGGCAACAGCCGACGGCGCACCGCATCGACACCGTCGGCATCGAGCAGCGATGCCCCGCCTTTGGCCACCATTACCGGATCGGCCACCAACGGCACCCCGGCAGCTTCCGATTCGATGACGTCGCATACCGCATCGACGACCTCCGCGCTATGCAGCATTCCCGTCTTGAGGCAGTCGGCTCCGATATCCGCGAGCACCACCTCGATCTGTTTGCGGATGAACCCGATGTCAACCGCCATCACCGCATGCACGTCGCGGGTGTCCTGGGCCGTGAGCGCGGTGATCGCAGTTGCAGCATAGCCGCCAAGCGCGGTCACCGTCTTGATGTCCGCCTGGATGCCGGCGCCGCCGCCGGAATCGGATCCGGCGATTACAAGTACCCTCCCCTTCACGACGGGACGGGATCCGCTGCGTCGGAGATCGCATCAGCGATCTGGCCGACCACAACCTCGACGACGCCCGAGTCCTCGCCTTCAACCATGACCCGGATGACCGGCTCGGTCCCCGATTTCCTGACCAGCACCCGCCCGCCGGCCCCGAGTTGCCGCTCGCCGTTTCGGACAGCCCGGGCCACGGCTCCGTCGGCGAGCGAACGGTCGGCCACGGCCGGGATGTTGCGCAGAACCTGCGGCCACGGATCAAAGCACCTGCCAACCTCACGTAGTGGCCGACCGGCAGCAACCATGATCGACAGCACCTGCAGCGCCGCGATCAGCCCGTCGCCGGTGGTGGAGTAGTCTCCGAGCACGATGTGGCCCGACTGCTCGCCGCCGATGTTGCACCCGCTTGAGCGCATGTGCTCGACGACATAGCGATCACCGACTGGCGCACGCACGAGCGTGAGGTCCAGATCGTCGAGAAACCTCTCGAGGCCGCGGTTGGACATGACGCTGGCAACGATCCCGTCCCCCGACAGGCGCCCTTCCTGGCGCCATGAACGGGCGATCATGGCGAGGAGCTGATCGCCATCAAGCACCGTTCCGGCGTCGTCGGCAAGGACGACGCGGTCGGCGTCGCCGTCCAGTGAAATCCCGATATCGGCGCCGCTGTCGCGGACCAGGCGACGCATGGCCTCGGGATGGGTGCTGCCGCAATCCCGGTTGATGTTCAGCCCGTCGGGCGAAACCCCGCAGGTCACGACATCGGCGCCCAGCTCCCACAGCATGGCAGGCGCCACCTTGTAGGCGGCACCGTGGGCGCAGTCGAGCGCGATCTTCACCCCGTCGAGCCTGAACTCCCGCGGGAATATGGCCTTGACGAACTCGATGTAGCGCCCCTCGGCATCGCTAAGCCGCCGGGCCCGCCCGAGCCCGGACGGCGCCGCGAGGCCGTCCCTGACGGCGGCGGCGACCAGATCCTCGATCTGCCCCTCGACCGCATCGGAAAGCTTGTGACCGTCGGGGCCGAAGAGCTTGATCCCGTTGTCCTGATAGGGATTGTGCGAAGCCGAGATCATGACGCCGAGGTCGGCCCGCAGGCTGCGCGTCAGCATCGCCACGCCCGGCGTCGGCATCGGGCCGAGCAGGATGACATCCATGCCGACCGCGGTAAAACCCGACATCAAGGCGGCCTCGAACATGTACCCGGAAAGGCGCGTGTCCTTGCCGATCACCACCGAATGGCGATGGTCACCGCGGGTCAGGAGGCTGCCGGCGGCCATGCCGAGCCGCAGCACCGTTTCCGCGGTCATCGGCTCGCGATTAACCCATCCGCGAAGGCCGTCGGTGCCGAACAGTCTAGCGGTCATCCATCCCGATCCTTCCCCACCGGCTTCGCACCGGACCCGCTCCAGTCTAGCATCAGCCGCTCACCCGCCACCGCCTGCCATACGGCGATTGCCTGGCGAATGTCCGCAACATCGTGCACGCGATGAAGCTGGACGCCCCGCGAAAGCGCGATTGCGGTCGCCATGACGGTCCCTGCAAGGCGGTCCGCGGGCCCGGCGACCTGCGCAAGCCGTCCAATGAAGCTCTTGCGCGAAACGCCGATCATCACCGCGCATCCCAGGCCATGGAACAAGGCGCCACGCTCCAGTATCTCGACATTGTGTGCGTCCGTCTTGCCGAACCCGATCCCGGGGTCGACGGCGATGCGGTCGCGCCCGATGCCCGCGCTGACGCAGGCTTCGACCCTGCTCTCGAGCCAACCGATGACTTCAGCAGAAGCAAGCCTGTAGCGGGGCCTGTCCTGCATCGTCGCCGGCGTCCCCTGCATGTGCATCAGGACAACCGATGCCGACGACCCGGCGACGGTTTCGAGCGCGGCCGCGTCGCCCGAGAGCGCCGTCACGTCATTGACGACGGAAACGCCGGCGGCGATGGCCTCGCGCATGACTTCGGCGCGCCACGTGTCGACGGATACCGGCAGCCCCGACCCAACGGCCGCCTCGACCACCGGCATTACGCGCCGGAGCTCCTCGCCGACGGAGATTTCCGCGGCGCCGGGGCGGGTCGATTGGCCGCCGATATCGACGATATCCGCACCGGCTTCCACCAACTCGGCCACCCGATCGATCGCCGACGCGGGATCGCTGAACCGCCCGCCGTCCGAGAAACTGTCCGGTGTGACGTTCACGACTGCGACGATGCGCGGCCGCTCAAGGCTGACGCCGGCAAATGGCGGGCGGGCGCTGGTCAGCGCCGCCACCCGCTCCGGAAACCGCCTGTCCGCCTCGGCCGCACCGAGGATCCCGAACGACGGCTCTCCCCCACCCGCGAGGCTGATCTCCTGATACTCGGCAAAGGACACCCAGCCGCCGGCCAGCGCCTGCTTGCCGCCATCCGCGAGGAGGCCAACCGGGTGCAGGACGGAATTCCTCATCAGCCGTTTCCCGGGAAAGCCGCCGTGCCCGCAGGCGCTGCGAACCACCCGGCCGGCAGCGGGCCGGCGCGGATCAGCTCCCGGGCTGCGGTTCGGGCTCAAGCCCGCCCGTTGCGGGGCCGGCGCTCGACGACCGCCGGCCTCCGGAGGTCGGCACCGACGATTTCCGCCCGGGCGCCGGCGCAGCGCTGTCGTCGGACGGACGGACGATTTCCTCGCCGCGGAGCACCGCATCGACCTCTTCGCCGGACAGGCTCTCGAACTCGAGCAATGACCGGGCCAGAGTCTCAAGATCGTCACGGCGTTCGGTCAGCACCTTGCGAGCCGTCCCTTCGGCCTCGTCGATCAACTGCCGGATCTCGATATCGATCTTTTCCGCCGTCTTGTCCGACACGTTCTTGCGCTGCGTCACCGAGTGGCCGAGAAAGACCTCCTCCTCGTTGTCGGTGTAGCGCAGCGGCCCGAGATCGTCCGAGAACCCGAACTCCGTCACCATCCGGCGCGCAAGGTCGGTTGCCTGGCGGATATCGTCGCCTGCGCCCGTGGTCACGTTCTCGATGCCGAAAACCAGCTCCTCGGCAACGCGCCCGCCGAACATCATCGCCAGCCTCGACGTGAGCTCTACCTTGGAGAATCCGTAGCGGTCGCGTTCGGGCAGCGACATGGTGACGCCAAGCGCTCGTCCCCGCGGAATTATCGTGACCTTGTGAAGCGGGTCATGCTTGGGCACCGCAAGCGCAACGAGCGCGTGTCCGGCCTCGTGATAGGCGGTCAGGGCCTTCTCTTCCTCGGTCATGACCATCGAACGCCGCTCGGCGCCCATCAGCACCTTGTCCTTGGCGTCCTCGAAATCCGCCATCGTCACCAGCCGCTTGTTGCGCCGCGCCGCGAGCAGTGCCGCCTCGTTCACCAGGTTGGCGAGGTCGGCTCCCGAGAAACCCGGCGTTCCGCGCGCAATCACCTTGGCGTCGACATCCGGGCCCAGCGGCACCTTTGTCATGTGCACGCCAAGAATCTTCTCGCGCCCGAGAACATCCGGATTGGGCACGGTCACCTGGCGGTCGAAACGCCCCGGGCGCAGCAATGCCGGATCGAGCACATCGGGCCGGTTGGTTGCGGCGATCAGGATCACGCCCTCATTGGCCTCGAACCCGTCCATTTCCACCAGCAGCTGATTGAGGGTCTGCTCGCGCTCGTCGTTGCCCCCGCCGAGTCCGGCGCCGCGGTGGCGCCCGACCGCGTCTATTTCGTCGATGAAAATGATGCAGGGCGCATTTTTCTTGCCCTGTTCGAACATGTCGCGCACGCGGCTGGCGCCGACGCCGACAAACATCTCGACAAAGTCAGAACCCGATATCGTGAAGAACGGAACATTGGCCTCGCCGGCGATCGCCCGGGCGAGAAGCGTCTTGCCCGTCCCCGGGGGGCCAACCAGCAGCACGCCTTTCGGAATCTCTCCGCCGAGGCGCTGGAACTTCCGCGGATCGCGCAGGAATTCGACGACCTCCTCAAGTTCCTGCTTCGCTTCCTCGATGCCGGCGACATCCTCGAAGGTGACACGGCCGCTGCGCTCGGTCAGCAGCCGCGCGCGCGACTTGCCGAACCCCATCGCCTTGCCGCCACCGGACTGCATCTGGCGCATGAAGAAAATCCACACACCGATGAGAAGCAGCATCGGGAACCAGGATATCAGGATGTTGAGCAGCGACGGGGACCCGTCGTCGGCCGGCACCGCCCGGATCATGACGCCATTGCTGTGAAGCTTTTCGACGAGGCCCGGATCCTGCGGCGCGTAGGTCGAGAACGGCCGGCCGTCCTTGCGCACACCGACGATCTCGTTGCCCTTGATCGTGACTTCCCGAACCTGCCCAGCCTCGACATCGGCAAGGAATTCGGAGAAAGCGGTCGCCGTTTCGCCCGAACGCCCCGAGGGTTGCTGAAACAGGTTGAACAGGGCCACGAGGAGGAGCCCGATTATGACCCATAATGCGAGGTTCTTGCCAAAGTTGCCCACAGACGAGCGCTCCAACTGCAGAGTGGCAGGCGGCCTCCGGCCGCCCTTGCGCCGGTTCCGCACCGCGTCCTGTCCCTTACAGCAGCATTAGATAATACACGGCTCCGATAATGCAAGTCTGAAGGCGGGGCCGCAAAGCGGCACCGACGGCCGGAACCGCACCGAAATCTGCGCTGCTGGCCCGTCCCCGCGCCGGTAGCCGATCGAGGGGACCTCGGCAACTTGTCCGTCCGCCCACAGCGCAGGCAGGCCAAACAGCGCCGAGGCCGGAGGCAGGCGACGCAACGGCGCACCGGCGGTCTCCGCGATCGCCTGCCAGCCCGCCTCGCCGAGCGCGCTGATTCGCGCGTCCCGATGCGCCGCCGCACCGGCCGCCGAAACGGCGACCTCGAAACGACGGTCCCAGCGGAAGGCAGCGCAGCTGCCGAGTTCCCGCACCGCACCGATCGCCCGCGGTTCGCGGCAGACGCGAAATCCATTCCCCGCAGGCTCGACCAGGCAGCCTCCAAGCGTGTGCCGGCGCACCGGCCGGCCGATCTCGAGCGCCGCCGCCAGCCGCTCGAGCCGGCGGCTGCGCGGCTCGTAGCGCCATCCGCCCACCGTCCGCAGCACCGTCGACAGCAGGCGGCGCGCGAGCACCGGCGCAGCCTGGCGGAACGCCTCGCCGTCCACTTCCGCATATCCTTCCGGGAAAATCGCCACCGCGTGCCCGGCGAGATCGGCAAGCTCGCGTTCCCGCGCCGCCCGCACCCTGCCGAGCGCTGCCGCCACCCGGCCGATATCGTCTGCCCCGACACCGCGTTCGGCAAGCCGCATGGCGGTGTGGCGAATCCGGACGCGGGCAAATCTCCGGTCATCGTTGCTGGGATCGTCGAGCCAGTCCTGACCGGCAGCCTCGAGCGTCACCACCAGCCTGTCGCGCGGAATCGCAAGCAGCGGGCGGACGACACGCACCCCGTCGCGCAGCGCGACCGCAGACATCCCGGCAAGGCCGGCAACGCCGCTGCCGCGCTGCAGGCGCATGAGCAGGGTCTCGGCCTGATCGCCGAGATGATGAGCCAGCAACAGGTGTGCGAACCCGTGGTCGCGGCACCAGCGGACCATCAATTCGTAACGGGCTGCACGCGCCGCCTGCTGGATGGCGGCGGACGGCTTGTCACCGCGCCATTCCAGAATCCGGTGCTCGATGCGCCGCGCCGCGCACCATTCCGCG
This sequence comes from Alphaproteobacteria bacterium, assembly GCA_964291215.2. Taxonomy (GTDB): domain Bacteria; phylum Pseudomonadota; class Alphaproteobacteria; order MPNO01; family UBA830; genus JAJEBT01. Next base: position 1,924,911 of record OZ219790.1, read on the forward strand.
ACCCTCGACGCCTCGTCGGCGGACTCCGCGCGGAGGCCGTGATCGACGGTCAGCGCGACAAGCCGAATGCCGGCGCCAGCGGCCCACCGCCCCGCCAGCACCAGAAGCGCCATGCTGTCGGGGCCGCCCGATACCGCAGCCGCCACCCTCGACCAGCCGCCGAACGGTCCCAGCGGAGCGACAAGAGCGCTGAACTCGGAAGCCTCGATTGGCCCGGTTACGCTCACCGGCACTTGTTGCGGTTCTGCTCGTGCTCGATGCGCCTGCCGAGCCGCGGCGCAGCTCCGGGGAACCGTTCCGCAAGGGTCTTGAAGGCGGTGCATGCCTCCTTGCGCTTGCCGAGCTCGGCAAGCGCCATCCCGAGCCTGAGCAGCGTATCGGGCGCCTTCGAGCTTCGCAAGTGCTTGCGGAAGCCCTGGCCATAGGCCAAAGCCGCCTCGCGAAACTCCTTGCGCACGTAATGAGTCTCACCGAGCCAGTAATAGGCGTTGCCGGCCAGCCTGTGGCCGGCGTGGCGCTGGAGGAACTCCTGAAGCGCCTTCTCGGCCGTCGCATAGTCGTTCTTGTCCAGCATGAGGTCGAGGGCGAAGTCATACTGGACCTGCGGCGAACCTTCGGGAAGAACGGGTTCCGCCGGCGACGTCAGCGCCCCGGTTCCGGCCACAGCATCGGCGGCGGGGATGGTGCCGAGCACGCCCTCGGGCTTTCCAAGGACGGGACCGGCGGCCGGCGGAGCAGCAGGCAACTCGGCGGCTTCTGCGCCCTGTTCCGGCTGTGACAGGTCCGCCCCGCCGGCAACGACGGCCGGCGCCTTCTGCAGATCCGCCGCCAGCGCTTCGAGCCGGCTCAGCCTGTGATCGAGCTCTTCGACAAGACCGGTCAGTTTCCTGATCTCGATTTCCAGCTGCGCGAGGCGGATCGAATTCCGGGCGCTGGTCTGCGGCGCATCCGCGGCCGGGCGCGAGGACGCAGCGGGTCGGTTCCCGTAGACCTCCCGCTGCAGCGCACCAAGTTCGCGCTGCAATCGGTCAAGGCGGTTGACGAGCTCTCCGGTGTCCGTGGTCTGGGCCGCGGCGGCAACCGGATCCAGGAGTGCCGCGGTCGCCAGAACGCAGACCACACGGAACAACCGGCGGGGCCCGGCCCGGCGAAGATCCCGGCCATTTGCGATGCGCGCGCTGGAACAGGCCTTCATGTCAACTGTTCCGACGGAGCCGCACGGTCTCTGCGGACACCACCGGCCGTATCCGGCCCCGGCCGCTCAGGTGGAGCCGCCTCCGACGACCGTCACCGCACGCCGGTTGCGGGCCCAGGCATCCTCTGTCGAGGCGGGATCGACCGGCCGTTCCTTGCCGTAGCTGATGGTCGTGATGCGATCGGCCGCGACGCCGAGCGCTATCATGTAGTCGCGGACCGAATTCGCGCGCTGTTCGCCCAGCGCCAGGTTGTATTCCCGTGTGCCCCGCTCGTCCGCGTGTCCCTCGAGCATGATCCTCACATCCGGATAGTCCCTCAGCCACACGACCTGGTTCTGGATGACGATCCGGGCCTCTTCCGACAGGTCGTGCCGGTTGAATCCGAAGAACACGCGATCCCCGACATTGGTAACGAAGTCCTCCGAACTGCCGGGGGCGCCGGCGCCGAGACGCTCCACGATCGGGCCGCTGTTGTCGACGACCGGCGCCTGGTCGACGGCCGGACCCTTCTGGCCATCGGCCACGCTGTCGGCGTCCTCGACCGGCGAAGACTCGCATGCTGCAAGAGCCAGCCCCGCGCACACGCAGGCTAAATACACGAGTCGCATTGCGTTTGTTCCCTGATCGGTTGATGAAAAAGCGCCGGATCGGCCGACAAAACGTGACCGACCTGACCCCGATATTAGCCGCACCGGTGCCGCGGCTCAACACCCCGCGCAACGGCGGCGCCGGGCGTGACGCCCCCGCACCGCAGCAGCGGGCGCCCCGGATCCGTTTCTCGGCCGGTCACTTCACGAGCGGCGACCATGCAGGATCCGAACCGCCCACCGGAGTTACCACCTCGCGTTCGTTATCGCCAGTAAGATCAATGGAATAGAGCTTGGGACCCGCCTGATTGGGGGCCTGTCGGAAGAACATCAGCACCCTCCCGTTCGGCGCCCATGTCGGCCCTTCCACGAGAAAATCCTCGACCAGAATGCGCTCGTTCGAGCCGTCGGGACCGATGACACCGATGGCGAATCGGCCGTTCCTGATTCGGGTGAAGGCGATCTGGTCGCCGCGGGGCGACCAGACCGGCGTCGCGTAGCGGCCTTTACCGAAAGTGATCCGGCGAACACCACTGCCATCGGAATTCATGACGTAGATCTGCTGCGAGCCGCCACGGTCGGAATTGAACGTTATGCGGCGACCGTCAGGGGAATAGGAGGCCGACGTGTCGATCGCCGGATTGCGGGTCAACCGCCGGACCTTGCGGGTCCGCAGGTCCATCGCGTAGATCTCGGAATTGCCGTCCTGCGCCATGCTCATGACGACCTTGTTGCCGTCAGGAGAGAAGCGCGGAGCAAAAGTCATGCCCGGGAAATCCCCGATGACTTCCTGGCGCCGGGTGTCGATATCGTAGAGATAGGCCCGCGGCCGGCCGGCCGTGTAGGACAGGTAGGTGATCTCCTGCGCCGTCGGCGAGAAACGCGGCGTCAGCACCAGCGCCCGCCCGTCGGTCAGGAACCTGTGATTCGCCCCGTCCTGATCCATGATGGCAAGCCTCTTGATCCGCGCCATCGGCGGACCGCTTTCCGAAATGTAGACGACGCGGGTATCGAAATACCCGTCCTCCCCGGTGATCCGCTTGTAGACCTCGTCGGCGATGATGTGCGCAACCCGCCGCCACTTGTCCGGCGTCGTGGTATAGGCGACACCCGTCATCTGTACACCGCGGAAGACATCCCACAGCCGGACCTCGACCCTGAGCTGACCGCCGGGGCGGCGCTTGACGTCGCCCGCGACCAGGGCCTGAGCGTTGATCTGGCGCCAGTCCCCGAAGCGCGGCTGCACGGCCAGCGAGGCCGCCTCCTGTATGAATGCGCGGCGGTCGATGGGCCTGAAGAGCCCGGATCTTGCAAGGTCGGCCGACACGACATCAGCGATCAGGCGGCCATGAGGCAGACCGGCCGGCCGGGGGTCGTGAAACACGGGCACCGCGATCGGGAGCGGCTCGACGGTGCCGCGCGTCATGTCGACCCGGATCTGGGCGTTGGCCGCGCCGGCGGCGCACAGTATCGCGGCCACGGTGACGAACAGCTGCAGAACTCTCCTGATTTCCGGCATAGCTTTCATTCCCCAAGCATTTCCTTTGGATCGAAACTGAACACGACATCCTTCCAGATGTTGTACTGCCCGTAAGGCAGGTTGAAGGGCACGCAACGCGGGTCCCGCAGGGCCCGGAGCGCGCTTTCGGCCACGGCACGGTACACCTGATCGCTTGCGAGCCGGGCTGCATTCTCGACCACCGGACGGCCGGCGAGCGAGCCGTCAGGCTGCAGGCGTATGCGAATCGGAACCGTGATGCCGGCGACATCCTTGCCGCCGGCCGGAACGCTCCAGCATGGCTCGAGCTGGTGCCTGAGCTCGGCGATGATCACGGTTTCGTCGCCGCGACGCCGCTGCTGAAACCGCTCCTGGAGTGACGGCGTCGCCGCCGCGACTGCCTTCTCCTCGTCGGGCGCCGGTTTCGGTACCGGCGCGGCGATACGGTCCAGGTTCTTGAGGATCGTCCCCATCCGGTCTGGAGGCCTGGCGCGTGGCCTGGGCGGCTTCTTCGCCGCAACCTTCTTCACGGCCTTCGGCGACGGTTTCGTCTGGGGCTTGGGAGGCGGCGCCGGATCGGGCTCCGGCGGCGCCGGCTTGGCCCGGGGCTTCGGAACCGCGGCTGGTGCAGGAGCGGCTTCCGGGGGCACCGGCCGCGGTTCCGGGATCGTCAGCGCCGGCGACGGCGGCAGGGACGGCGCCTGCGGCGGTGCGGCCTTGGCCGCGGGCGGCGGCTTCGCGACCGGTGCGACAGGCTCAGGCCTGGCCGGCGGCCCTGTCGCTTCTAGTTCGGAAAGCGAGGCGATCTCGATGGCGACGGCGCCCATCTCGACGGGTTCGGGATCGAAGAGCCTGGGCAGGCCGAGCACCGCGAGCGCAAAGATGCAGACATGGAGCAGCACGGAAAGGAAGCTCCCGTATCCCATCACCTGCGCTCCCCGTCCTCTGCACCGCCAGCCGTCGCGCCGAAATCCGTGACCAGCGCGACGCGGCTGAAGCCGGCAAGGTTGAGCGTGCCCATCACCTCCATGACCTTGCCGTAGGCAAGCGCCTGATCGGCGCGAATGAAGATCCGCGTATCGCGGCGGATCTCGGTGATCGCCCGCAGCCGCGCGGCCAGCGAATCCAGCGCGACCCTGGTCTCCTGCAGGAATACCTCATTGTCGCGGTTGACCGTTATGACGAGCGGCTCGTCCTGCCCCACCATCTTCGACGCCTCGGTCTTCGGCAGGTCGACCGGCACCCCGGCAGTCAGGAGCGGCGCGGTGATCATGAATACCACGAGAAGCACCAGCATGACGTCGACCAGCGGAGTAACGTTGATCTCGCTCATGGGGACATATCCCTTGGCGCGGCCGTGACCGTTCCTGCCCGACGGAGCCATCGCCATCGCTCAGTACCCCTCGTCGGAGCGGCGCGAGAGAATCGCGCCGAACTCGCCGGCGAACGATTCGAGCCGTGCCGCATAGCGGTTGATATCGTTCGACAGCTTGTTGTAGGCAATCACTGCGGGGATCGCGGCAACGAGGCCGAGCGCCGTTGCGAACAGCGCCTCCGCGATGCCGGGCGCAACGACGGCGAGCGACGTGTTCTTGGTCACCGCAATCGCGGTGAAGCTGTTCATGATCCCCCAGACGGTGCCGAACAGGCCGATGAACGGCGCCGTCGAGCCCACCGAGGCAAGAAAGGTCATGTAGCGCTCGACATGCTCGAGTTCGCGTGTGAGCGTCACCTGCATGACGCGATCGATGCGCTCCGAAAGGCTGCGCAGCGACTCCGTGCCGCGCAGCGCGCCATCGGTCGCCCGCCGCCATTCCCGCATCGCGGACACGAATATGGCCGACATCGGATCGTCGGGATGATCGCCGATCTTCTCGAACAGGTCGTCGAGCGATCCGCCTGACCAGAACGTCCTCTCGAACTCGTTCGCGCGACGCCCCAGACGACGCATGCGGCCGAGCTTTTCGAAGATTATCGCCCAGCACCAGAATGAGGCCAGCAGAAGCGCGATCATCACCGCCTTGACGACAATGTCGGCCTGCGCGAACAGGCCCACGAGCGACAGGTCCGCAGCGACCGAGCCGGCAAGCGGGACGGACTGTATGGCTGATTGTTCCATGAGTTTCCTGTTCTTCAGCGCGACGACGGCGCGCGCGGCGCCATCCGGCGCAACTGGTCGGGAATGCGGGCCGGCCGGCCGTCGGAGCGGAGGCAGACTATCTGCAGAGTCATTTCGACGAGAACTTCGCTGCCCCGGCGTACGGTCTGTCTGAACCGCAGCCGGGCGGCTGACGCGCCGGCAAGCAGTGTATGCACCTCCACAAGATCATCAAGGCGGGCCGGCCTGAGGAACTCGGCCTCGCACCGGCGCACGGCAAAGGCGAGGCCGTCCCGCTCGAGAAGCCCGGCGTGATCGAAGCCGAGCGCGCGCATCAACTCGGTGCGCGCGCGCTCGGCGAAGCGGAGATAGGCGGTGTGGTAGACCACACCGTCGGCGTCGGTGTCCTCGTAATAGACCCGCGTCTCCGGCACATGCGCGTCGTGTTGCTCAGACATCATCACCACCGTCGCCGTCGACCGCCGGCAGATCGAGCTGGCCCTCGTGCTCTGCCGGCGCCGTGCGGCCGATATGCCTGAAGGCATGCACGGTCAGCACCCGGCCGCGCGGTGTGCGCTGGAGGAGCCCGCTCTGCAGCAGATAGGGTTCGATGATCTCCTCGATCGCATCGCGCGGCTCCGACAGGGCGGCGGCCAGCGTCTCGATGCCGACCGGTCCGCCCCCGTAGTTGTCGGCGACGCAGGTCAGGTAGCGCCGGTCCATGGCGTCAAGCCCGAACCCGTCGACATCGAGCCTCCGCAGCGCCCGGTCGGCAACCGCGGCGGTTATCGTGTCTCCACCGGCGAAATCGCGTACGCGGCGCAGCAGGCGCAGGGCGATGCGCGGCGTGCCGCGCGAGCGTCCCGCAATCTCGGACGCACCGTCATCAGACACCGCGACCTTGAGGACCTGGCTGTTGCGCAGCACGATCGCGGACAGCGCCTCGACCGTGTAGAACTCGAGGCGCAGCGGAATGCCAAAGCGCTCGCGCAGCGGCGTCGTGAGAAGCCCGGACCGCGTGGTCGCGCCGATCAGCGTGAACTCGGCCAGTTCGATCTGCACCGACCGCGCCGCAGGTCCCTCGCCGATGATGAGGTCCAGCCTGAGATCTTCCATGGCCGGATAGAGGATCTCTTCCACCGCGGGGTTGAGCCGGTGTATCTCGTCGATGAAGAGCACCTCGCGCGGTTCCAGATTGGTCAGGATGGCCGCGAGGTCTCCGGCCTTCGCGATCACCGGCCCTGACGTCGCCCGGAACCCGGTCCCGAGCTCGTGCGCAACGATCTGCGCGAGCGTGGTCTTGCCGAGTCCCGGCGGCCCGTGGAACAGGACATGGTCAAGCGCCTCACCACGGTTGCGGGCGGCATCGACGAACACACGCAGGTTTTCCCGCAGCGCCTGCTGGCCGACGAATTGGCCAAGGCGCTGCGGCCGCAGCGAAACCTCCGCCACGTCCTCTTCGGCGAACGACGCGGCTATCTCGCGGCTGTCGCTCATGACGCGAGTTCCCGCAGCGCGTGGCGGACCAGGCCCTCGACGCTGGCGTCCGCGCCAAGAGTGCGCGCCGCAGCGGCCACCGCACCGTGGGCGTCGGCGCGGCTGTAGCCGAGATTGACCAGCGCCGCGACGGCATCGCCGGCAGCCTCGCGCCCTCCGGTGTCGGCCGCCGGCGTGGACACGCCCATGTCGTCCACCTTGTCGCGCAGTTCACCTGCGATGCGCCCGGCCAGCCGCGGGCCGACGCCGGGTGCTCTGGCGATTGTCCTTGTGTCGCCGGCGACGATGGCGTTCAACAGGTCGGACGGGCCCAGCACCGACAGGATGGCGAGTGCCGCCCGGACGCCGACCCCCTGTACCGTGGTCAACCTGCGAAACCAGTTGCGCTCGGTCGCGTCGGGAAAACCGTAGAGATGGATGTGCTGTTCGCGGACATGGGTCTCGATGACCAGCGAGACAGGCTCTCCGGGCGCCTGAAACCGCGACAGCGTCCGCGTCGAACAGTAGACGAGATAGCCTACCCCGCCGACATCCACGACGATGCTGTCATCATCGATTCCGTCCAGGAGGCCGGTGAGCTTGGCAATCATGGCCCGGCACCCGCGGCTTCGCGGACCACCTTCCGGGTGCTGCGGTTGTGCGCATGACAGATCGCCACCGCCAGGGCGTCGGCGGCGTCAGCCTGTTGGGATCCCGCAGTTGGCAGCAGCACCCGCACCATCGCCTGCACCTGGCGTTTCGCGGCGTGCCCGTTGCCGACGAGCGTCTTCTTGACGTGGTTGGCGGAATATTCCGCTACATCCAGCCCCGACTGCGCCGGCGCCAGCATCACCGCCGCACGCGCATGGCCGAGCTTGAGCGTCGAGGCCGGATTGCGGTTGACGAAGGTCTCCTCGATCGCGGCCTCGTCGGGGCGGTAGGTGACCACGATATCGACAATGCCGTCGAAGAGCTCAAGCAGACGGTGCGCCAGCGGCGCGGCGCGACTGGAGGCGACGACACCGCTGGCAACGTGGCGCAGGACATTGCCGTCGACATCGATCACGCCCCACCCGGTGCGCTGGAGCCCGGGGTCGAGTCCGATCAGCCTGATTGCTCCGGCCCACGCCATTACCACGTCTTCAGCCCGCCAGACCCTCGAGCACGTCATCGTCGACCTCGAAGTTCGCGGAGATCGACTGCACGTCGTCGCTGTCCTCGAGGGTCTCGAGAAGCCTGAACAGCGGCGCCGCGCTGTCGGCGTCCACGGCCACCGTGCTCAGGGGACGCCAGGAAAGCCCGGCGCGACCGGCGGCGCCGAACCGCTCCTCGAGCGCCTGGCGGATGTCGTTGAAATCGTCGGGCCCGCATACCACCTCGTGACCACCGCCGCCGGATTCGACGTCCTGCGCGCCGGCCTCAAGGGCAGCCTCGAACATCTCGTCGACCGTCGCGGCACCCCCAGAATAGGCAATCTGCCCGACGCGCTCGAACATGAAGCTGACGCTGTTGGTTTCTCCGAGATTGCCGCCGAACTTCGAAAAGGCGGCGCGGACCTCGCTCGCGGTGCGGTTGCGGTTGTCGGTGAGCGCCTCGACGATGATGGCGACGCCGCTGGGCCCGTAGCCTTCGTAACGGATTTCCTCGAACTGTTCGCCGTCGTCGCCGCCCGAACCGCGGGCGATCGCGCGCTCCATGGTGTCCTTGCCCATATTGGCGCTCTTGGCCGAGGCGATCGCCGCGCGGAGACGCGGGTTTCCGTCGGGATCGCTGCCTGCGCGCGCCGCAGTGGTCAGTTCGCGAATGATCTTCGTGAACACGCGGGCGCGCTTCTGGTCCTGTGCGCCCTTGCGATACATGATGTTCTTGAACTTGGAATGACCCGCCATATCCGCTCCGCCATGAATTCCACCACCCGTCCGCCAAGCGCTAGACGCCCGTGTGGCATAATGCTGCACCAATATGGCAAGAATAGGGCCGCCGTCCGAGTCTTATCAGTCTAACGCACTTAACCCAAGTTGGCATTTTTTGCGTCAGTTGAAGGGGAAATTTATGCGGCAGCCTCACTCGATATACTATATGTCCCCACTTCCAGTCTGAAGTGCAACACCCGGCCCTCATCGCAGTGAGGGCGTAGCCCGAACGGAGATGAGGGCCGGGTGTTGCACAAGTTTTCCTCCTCTGCCCCTCTCGATTCCGCCTGGAAACAGCTTCAGTTCCTTCAACATCGAGCTTATGCAACGCCTTTGTCGGCTTCAAGCCACTATCTAAGGCGTCAACCGCCAGGAAACAGACGAGGCTGCCCTGCGTTTCTGCCATCCTTTGCGCCTGCTTGTGACGGTAACCCCGTCCCCCGGTGTTGCGCTTGATCTCCCGGTAAATTGTTGATCGGCCCAGCTGCCGAGCAATCGCACCTTGTGAAAGACCGCTTTTCTGCCTCAATCTGGCATCGCTCTTCGTAGGTGACGGTAGCCTTTGGACATGAACAAGCTCCCTCCATCTTGTACAGGAACTTTCGCCGCTGCTGGACAGCTCCGCAACATCATGCGTCTAAAAACACATGGTCACAGCCCATCATGTGTTGCACTTCACTATGGAACGGGGGTACCCACCAAAAACCATCAATACAATGTAGTAGGACTGCTAGACCAATTCTGGAAATTGCAGAACGAGGCCGTTGCCGCCAAGCGGTACGCGCTTCTCTCCAAGGGCTGGACCGAGGTTGTCGTGCTCGACATGGGCGAGCGATTCCACAAATGGGACCATGTGACAACGCCCAAGGACGAAGGCGGACGGGTCTATATCGAGGTGCGAGAGAACGGCGAAGTCACCGTTCACGAGGGCTTTGTCACCTCGAAAGAGCATCAGCGCCGACTGCGGAAAGCGGGAAACGAAGACGAGAAGAACGTCGCCACTGCCGACCGACCCGAACTCACCAATCCGGCGCAGAATGATCTTGAGCTCCACCGCCACGCCGCCGTGCGCCACGCCTTGTTGAGCCATCCGGGCATCGCCCTCCGGCTCATGGTCGCTTACGCCATCGGCGGCTCAGCGCTGTGGCAAACCCAGCCCGACCCGCAGACGACGCGCAAGGAGGAAATCGCCAGGAGCATCGCGAAATCGAAGGCCGAGACCGCATTGACCGAAGAACGCAAGGCCGTTTTGAAGTGTCTCGGATTGCCCGCGCACGGTCATTCCGTCGTCCGCTCGAACGGCGACGACTATCGCGTGGCCGAGCTTTTCGCCGCGCTCTTGAAACTTGGCGACGACGAGGTGATGCGGGTGCTCGCCCTCGTCATGGCCGAGACCTTGGAAGTCGGAACCGCCGTCGTCGAAGCGCTCGGCAGCCACATCAAGGTGGACATGCGAGACTATTGGCAGGCGGACGACGCCTTCTTCGACCTTCTCCGCAACAAGGCGGCGGTCAACGCCATGCTCCGTCATATCGGCGGCAAGGCCGTGGCCGACGCCAACGTGACGGCTACGACCAAGGTGCAGAAGAAGATCATCCGGGATTTCATCACCGGCGATGGTCGGAGACAAGCCGAAGGCTGGCTGCCGCGCTATATGGAGTTCCCTTTCAAGGCCTTCAAGGCCTACACGAAAGCAGGTGGCGGGCGGCTCACAGAGAACACGGCACGCATCAAATCGTTCGTTTCCTGAAACCGGCGGCAGGCGGGAGCGGCCCTCTCACCCGAACGGGAGGGCCGCGAGCGCCGGTCGCAGTCCGAGACGCGTCTCTCGCCTACGACCGCTTCAAGCCCAATCTACGGGATGCTGGGCATTGAACGAACAACCGAAAAGCGTGCATGGCCGATCTTCGGGCGTTCTGGCGTGACAAATACAGAAACCGCTGCGATGCTTCGTCAAACTCCGAATGGAAAGCCGATCATGAGCGACGAAGAGCCAGTAAACAGAACGATTATTGACCGGGCAAATTTGCCGCAGATGTTTCCTACGCATCGGCATGAACCCGAATTTTGGGAACACCTTGGGCGGACAATCGCATCGTTCGGATTCCTAGAGGAAGTTCTAGGGAAAGCGATCTTCGCGTTCACCGCTACCCGGCGCTACAGCGAAGACGAGATTGACAAAGCGTACCAGGCTTGGCTTCCAAAACTTGAACGGGCTTTGACCGACCAGCTTGTTAATCTTGCAGAGGCGTACGGCAAGGCGACCCGGGACAATCCCGACACGACAACCGAAAATGTCTCTGATCTTGTCAAGGATATCAAGTGTGCTGCGGCTATCCGCAATGTGCTTTGCCACGGAAGCTGGCGCGCGCCCGACGCCAACGGCGCGTCTATTCCATTGTTCGTGAATCGACAGAAAGAGATATTTGAGACGCCAATCGACGTGTCTTTTCTGCGAAAAGTCCAAGCTCACGTAGCCGACCTATCGTGCAGCGTCATGGACACGGTTACGCACATGAGATGGCAATTCCCTAGCCCGAAGTTCCAGCACCGATCAGACGTATCATTATGAATGTATTGACGTTTGAAAAAATCGGGTGTGTCGCTACTGGGAACGCTACAAGCGTACGCCGAGGTAGTCCAGGGCCTTTTTCTGGAGCGGCGTGGGCCGCGTGGTGACCTGGAAGGGTTGGGGCGCCCGCAAGGCGGGGCGCCACGGTGTTGCGGGTGGCGAGATCGTCGATGAGGGTGGAGAAGCTGTGCCACCCCCGGGTGTCCTCTTAGTTGCCGCCTTGGCCCGGGCGCTCGCCGAGACCTCTGCCGGCGCCACGACGGAAGACCGCCTTCGGCATCCTCGTCGTCGAACAGCATGGGCTTCAGTTTCTGGCGCATGTGCCATTCAACGTAATAGGCGAGCATGCACAGGAAGACGTGGGTCCGGGGCGGTGGTAGACGGGACGGACCTTCAGATCCACGGTCTTGAGGCTGCGGAAGGCCCGTTCCACCGAACTCAACCGCTTGTAGGCGCGCACCGTGCCGTCGAGCTCGCTCTGCGGCAGGCGGATCACGTAGAGGAGCCTGGCCTCGGCGGCAGCCTCATCGCGCCCATAGGTGAAGACACCGTCGTCGTCGATGGACCACGTGAAGTGCTTCGCCATCTTGTACTTGCCGATGACCTTGCCGACCCTCTCCCCGATCTTCCCGGCGCTTGTCGCGCCGTGTCGCTGCTGCGATCGGTTCAGGCAGGACCTCGGTGGCCTCGAGCAGTTCCTGGCGCTTGCGGGCCCGGTCCAGCAGGGGGTTGCGGCAGAGGCGTTCGCCGGGATACGCATCGCTGGTGATCTCCACCAGGTCCCTCTCGTCGAAGAGCGACATCTCGATGTCGCCGGCCTCCACAAGGGCGCGGATGCCCCTCAAGGCGCTGATCCAGTCCAGGCCTGCGGGCTTCACCTCCTCGCGTATCCGCGCCTCGGACAGACCCTTCCGGAGCTGCGACGTGTATCGGACAGGACGCAATGTGTTTGTGAACTGACATCCCCGCACCATGACAACTTCAGTACAGGAAAGCCAGCGAAAACTGCAAAAAAATCTCTCGCACCAACCCGCGCCCCCCGCAAAGCCCAGGTACTGCCTTGAAAAATCAAACAGAATTTAGCGTAGGATCACCCTGCCACCCTCCTGTCGCGGGCGGTCAGTCGGGCAACGCCTCCTGCAGCCGCCCGCCGACGCGCACCGGCTGTATCGCCACGGCGAGTCCGGTCGCATCGTCAGTGTCGACAAGGACACCGCAGAGCGTCGCTTCAGCCCCCGCCGCTTCCATGCGCACGGTCGGCATCTTGCGTACGAACCGCTCCATGCTGATCTCCTTGCGCACCCCGATGACCGAGTCGTAGTCGCCGCACATGCCGAGGTCGGAGATGTAACCGGTTCCGCCTGGCAGGATCTGCGCATCGGCAGTCGGTACATGCGTGTGGGTGCCGACGACAGCGGAGACACGGCCGTCGACGAAATGGCCCATGGCCATCTTCTCGCTGGTCGCCTCGCCATGGAAATCAAGGAGAATGGCGTCGCAGTTGCCGCCAAGCCGCCACGTGCCGAGCATCGCGGACACTGCAGCAAAGGGATCGTCGAGCGGATCCATGAACAGCCGCCCCATCAGGTGGAGGACGACAAGGTTGCGCCCGCGCCCGTCCGAGATCCTTGCCACGCCGCAGCCGGGCGTGCCCGCAGGATAGTTGTCGGGCCGCAGGAGCCGGACCTCCTTGTCGAAATGGGAGATGATCTCCCTGCGGTCCCAGACATGGTTGCCGGTAGTCAGAAGATCCGCCCCCGCCGCGAACAGCTGTTCGCAGATCTTCGGCGTGATCCCGAAACCGCTGGCCGCGTTCTCGCCGTTGACCACCGCGAAATCCACGTCATACCGTTCCCGCAAGGCGGGAAGGTGGGTCTCGACTGCCTTGCGGCCAGCGCGCCCGAACACGTCGCCACACACAAGAATGCGCATTCGCCCGAACTCCCCGGTTATCGGCCGCCGGCGAGCGGTACCGGACCGCTTTCGGCAATCACGGCGTCAAGCGGCTCGTCGCCACGCGCGACCGGTACCCGCGCCGATTCCTGGGCCGCGTAGGCGGCGCCGACAGCAAAGACCGGTCCGGCGCCACGAAGCTCGCGCAGGGTGCGGTCATAGTAGCCCCCGCCATATCCGAGCCGGGTGCCCGTCCTGTCGAAGGCAAGGAGCGGGGCGACCACCACCTGCGGCGTCGCAGAACGCCCGTCCGCGGGTTCCGACAGGCCGAACGCCGCGGTCCGGAGACGCTCGCCCGGGCGCCAGGACACGAACCCGAGGGGCTTGCCGGGGCCGCGCAGTACCGGGAGGACGATCCGATGCCCGGCCACCGCAAGCCGATCGATGAGCGGCCGCACATCGATTTCGGTACGGATCGGCCAGTACAGCGCCACCACCGCGTCCGCAGAGAGCCGATCGGCGAAACTTGCGAGGAAATGGCCGGCCAGCGCCCTGCCCACCGCCGGGTGCAGGCGCGCATGCGCCCGGGCGCGGCGGTCGGCCGCCTCTGCGCGGAGCGCCGCCTTCGCAGCCTCCGCGCCTGCAGCCCCGTTATCCGCCGCCTGGACGCCGACAGCAGTCACGCGGGCCGTCCGCACCGCCGGTCCCCGGCGCAGACATCAGCACGCCGCTGGCCCGGACCACTCCATCGTGTCACCGTCATCCGGTCGCCGATCCGGCGTCGTCACGGGTGCGAAGGGCGGCGAGCGCAGCCGCGAGTCCCTCGATGCGGCCGGCGGCGTCGACCAGGCCATCCGCCAGTTCCGCGCGCTCCCTCTCGGCACTGTCCGCCGCCTGCCGCGCGGCAGCAGCCTCCGCGCCCTTTTCGGCAAGCGCGGCGCGGGCCTCCTCGAGGTCGGAGGCAATCATGAGCGCAGTCATGACGAGCAGCAGCGGCTGGCTGGCGGAGCTGACGCGCGTCGCCAGCTCGCCGACCTGTTTGTCGATACCTCCGGCGAGCGCGATCACCTGGTCTTCCGTGCCGTCTTCGCACGCGATCTGGTAGCTCCGCCCACCGACCGTTATCGCAATCGTCGCCATGTCATTCACCGAGCAAAGTCCGGATCTGTCCGATGACCGCGGTCAGCCGCCGGGACGCGGCAGCCAGCGTCCGTTCGAGTTCGTAGCAGCGCACGCGCATCTCGGCGCCGTCGGCCTCCAGCGCCGCCACTGTCCGCTGTTCGAGGGTCAGGTGCCGCACCGAACCCTCGAGGGACGCAATGGCCTGGTCAAGTCTCGCTCTCGCTTCGGGCAGTCCGGACACGAAAACCCCTAACGCATGGATTATCTTGTTATTTACACTATATCCTGTTCCCCTGGAAGATGTCAACGCCTATATAGACCTTGGCGGCAGGCTTCCGCCACGCGGCGCCGGCAGGACAGGAAGGACAAGTGGAGCAGCCGCAGGACATCCGCCCGGTCTTCATCATCCACTCGCTGGCCGATGCCGCGGCGGCGGCGCTGGCGGCCACGAAGGCGGGAAAGGCGGTTACGCTTTCGAGCGCGCCGGGGGCGACGGGCTATGCCGGCGCCGGATGGTTCCTGGCCGTCCTCGCCGCGCTGGCCGAAACGCAGCCGGCGGCGGACATCGACGGCCTTCTCGACTGCGGCGACGACGCTGCAGCAGCCATCGAGGCCCTGCATGCGGGTGCGCGGTGGATCCGCCTCGACGGCGCCGGGACGGTCCTGCGGGAAGTCGCCGAACTTGCCGAATCGGCAGGAGCCAGACTCAACGGCCCTGCCGGACCGGCGCTCGATCTCGGGAAGATCCGCGACATCGACGAAGCGTGCCGCGACTTCCTCGCCCGAACGCCGTCCCGGGGCGGCGCCGCCGTTTGAAAACGGCGCCCCGTTGCGCTATGCAGCGAATCTGCGAGGTGGAACGTCGACACGCCCTGGAGCAAATGAAGCATGCGCATCAGCCGAAAAGTCAGGACAATCCTGGCGCAATACGAAAGTGACAATCCGGGAACCAAAGGCAATCTCGCCCGCATACTGATGAGCGGCCGTCTCGGCGGCACCGGGAAGCTGGTAATCCTGCCAGTTGACCAGGGTTTCGAGCACGGTCCGGCGCGGAGTTTCGCGGCCAATCCCGAAGCCTACGATCCGCACTACCATTTCCGGCTGGCCGTCGACGCCGGCCTGTCGGCCTATGCGGCGCCGCTCGGCATGCTCGAGGCCGGCGCAGACAGCTTCGTCGGCGCGGTGCCGACAATTCTCAAGTGCAATTCGGCAAACTCGCTGGCGTCCAATACCGACCAGGCGGTCACCGCATCGGTCGGTGACGCGCTGCGCCTCGGCTGCGCCGCGATCGGCTTCACCGTATATCCCGGTTGCGAGGACCAGTACGAGATGATCGAGGAGATCCGCGAACTCGCAGAAGAAGCGAAGTCCGCAGGCCTCGCCGTGGTTATCTGGTCCTATCCGCGCGGACCGGCGCTGTCGAAGGAAGGCGAGACCGCGGCCGATATCTGCGCCTACGCGGCGCACATGGCGGCGCTGATCGGCGCTCACATCATCAAGGTCAAGCCGCCGACAGACGCACTCTTTCTCGACGCGGCCGCGAAGGTCTACCAGGAATTGTCGATACCGGTCGGGACGCTGACCGAACGAATTGCGCATGTCGTGCAATCCTGCTTCAATGGGCGGCGGCTGGTGGTGTTCTCCGGCGGCGAGGCCAAGGATCTGGACGGCGTCTACGATGAGGTTCGCGCGATCCGCGACGGTGGTGGCAACGGATCGATCATCGGCCGCAACACTTTCCAGCGCCCGCGGAACGACGCCCTGAAGATGCTCGATACGATCATCCGCATCTACCGGGGACAGGCCTGATCACATTCGCGCCGCGCGCTGCCAGCTCTATCTCGTCACCCCGCCCCGCCTCGAAGGCGGCGCCGGAGAATTCGCCGACATTGCGGCCGCGGCCCTCGATGCGGGGCCGGTCGCCTGTCTCCAGCTTCGTCTGAAGAACGCCTCCGATGACGAAATCCGCGCCACCTGCGACATCCTTCGCCCCGTGGCCCAGGAGCGCGGCGTCGCCTTCGTCCTGAACGACCGCGCCGACCTGGCGGCGGAGCTCGGCTGCGACGGCGTCCATGTCGGCCAGGAGGATGTTGCCTGCGCCGAGGCCCGCACGCTGGTCGGTCCCGACGCAATCGTCGGCGTCACCTGCAAGACATCCCGGCATCTCGCCCTCGAGGCCTGCGAAGCCGGCGCCGACTATGTCGCGTTCGGCGCGTTCTTCGCCTCGCCCACCAAGGAGGCGACGACCCCCGCGGACCCGGACATCCTGTCGTGGTGGCAGGAGACGGTCACGGTCCCGTGCGTAGCCATCGGCGGCATCACCGTGGAGAACTGCGCCCCGCTGGTCGCGGCCGGCGCCGACTTGCTCGCCGTGGCGTCGGGCGTTTGGGACCATCCCGGCGGACCGGCCGTCGCGGTGCGGGACTTCGGCAGCCGGCTCACCTGACGTCGGACGGCCGGCAGAGGGACCAGCCCTGTCCCGGCATCACGGCGACACGACCGGAACCCAGAGCACATCCTCGATCCGCGCCGCGCCGGTTGCAAGCATCACCAGCCGGTCGAAACCCATCGCAATGCCCGCGCAGTCCGGCATCCCGGCCTCGATCGCCTGCAGCAGGTCGTCGTCGGCCGGCCATGCCGCCCGGCCTTCGCGCCGGCGCCATTCGGCGGTCTCGGCAAAGCGGCGGCGGTGCTCGGCGGGATCCGTCAGCTCGCCATAGCCGTTGGCGAGTTCGACACCGCAAGCAAAGATCTCGAAACGCTCCGCCACCGACGGATCGCCGGGCGCGGTCCGCGCCATCGCGGCCATCGATACCGGCCAGGAATGGAGAATGACGGGCACGTCGTGTCCGAGATGCGGCTCGACGCGCTCGAGGAATATCCGGAAGAAAACATCCTCCCAGCTGTCCCCGTCGGCTGCGCGGACGCCGACCGCGCCGGCTGCCCCGCTGAGGCGGCCGGGCGACGGCTGCCGTGGATCGTCGATCGTCGCCGCAAGCTCGATGCCTGCATGTTCGCGAAAGGCCTCTGCGACGGTCACCAATCTCCATGGCTCCGACAGGTCGCATTCCACCCCGTCGCGCGACAGCGCGGGACCGGCCAGCGCGCGCACCAGCTCCGCCGCCTCGGTGGCAATGTCCCGCCATCCGGCCCCGGCCCGGTACCATTCGAGCATGGAGAATTCCGGATGATGCTTCCACGACCGCTCGCCGTCGCGAAACACTCTCGCCAGCTGCCAGATCCGGTCCATGCCCGCGACCAGCAGTTTCTTCATCGCGAATTCGGGCGAGGTATGAAGGTACATTCGCCGAACGTCGCCGGCCGGCGACGCCAGCGCCGTCTCGAACGCAGTCAGGTGCCGTTCGAGGCCCGGCGAGACTTGAAGTGCGGGGGTTTCGACCTCGGCGTAGCCGCGCGCCGAGAAGAACAGGCGGAGCCGGCGGATCATCTCCTGACGCCGTTCGAGGATCTGCCGCCGCCCCTCGAACAGCGGCGGCTGCCACCATGCCTTGCCTGCAGGCTGTCCGGTGCTATTCATGTCGCGATAATGCACGATCCCGGCGGCAACCGTCATCCCCTCGCGGAATTCGCACATGAACCCGATCCCGTCCACATTGCGAACCGGCGCCGAGCTCGCGGCAGCGGGCCTGATCGAACCGGGCCGGGAAGCGGCCACCGACGCCGTCGGCGCGCGCTACAGCGTCGCGCTCTCCCGGCATCTTGCAGAACTGATCGACCGCGCCGATCCCAGCGATCCCATCGCGCGCCAGTTCGTGCCGTCAACCGAGGAGATGGCCGTCGGCGGCGACGAACTCGCGGACCCGATCGGCGACGGCGTCCGGTCTCCGGTCACGGGACTCATCCACCGCTATCCGGACCGGGTCCTGCTGATGCCGACACTCGCCTGTCCGGTCTACTGCCGGTACTGCTTCCGCCGCAATCGCGTCGGCCGGGCGTCGGGCGCGCCCGACGCCGGCGAACTCGACGCGGCTTTTGCCTATATCGAGGATCGCGAGGAGATCAGGGAAGTCATCCTGTCGGGAGGCGATCCGCTCACGCTCTCGGATGCGCGGCTCGCCCGCATCCTGCAAAGGATCGAGGCCGTCGACCACGTCTCGGTCATCCGCATCCACACAAGGGCGCCGGTCGCGGTACCGTCGCGCGTGACGCCAAGCCTCATCGACGCCCTGACGCTCCGGAGGCGGCCGTGGATGGTGGTGCACTGCAACCATCCCCGCGAACTGTCGCCAGAGGTCGAGGCGGCCTTCGCCCGGCTTGCCGGGGCCGGCGTCCCGCTGCTCTCGCAGTCGGTGCTCCTTCGCGGCGTCAATGACGACGCGGACACGCTCGCAGAGTTGATGCGGGGTCTCGTGGCGGCGGGGATCAAGCCGTACTACCTCCACCATCCCGACCGGGCCGCAGGCACCGCGCACTTCCGCCTGCCTCTGGCCGAAGGCCTGGACCTCGTGCGTGCGCTCAGGGGCCGCGTCTCGGGCCTGTGTCAGCCTACATATGTCGTTGACATCCCTGGCGGCTACGGCAAGGTCCCGGTCCTCGACGCCGTTCCCGGAGACCGCGACGGCGAATGGACGCTCAGGGACTTCACGGGCCGGGAGCACGCCTACACGGACTGACCGACAGCGCTCCCGGAGCGGGCAGGTCCCGGCGGTGGCGGCGCGCCGGTTTCGGCTATAGGATCGGCGCCGCCGGGCGCCAGCGGTGACCGGGAGAGGAACATGCTGTCATCGATACCTGCCATATTCATGCGCGGCGGCACGTCGCGCGGACTGTATTTCGACCGTGCGGACCTGCCCGAAGACCGCAGCCTCTGGGACGGCATCCTGCTGGCGGCATTCGGATCCCCCGACCCGCGCCAGATCGACGGCGTCGGCGGCACCACATCGGTGACCAGCAAGGCCGCCGTTATCTCGCCCTCCGCCCGCGACGACTGCGACGTGGACTACTTCTTCGCCCAGGTTGCCGTCGACCGGCCGGATGTGGATTACGGCCCTACCTGCGGCAACATGCTTGCCGGCGTCGGTCCCTACGCGGTCGAGACTGGCATGGTGCCGGGCGCCGACGGGGAGACCAGCGTGCGCATTCACCAGGTCAACACCGGAGGCTTGGTCGAGGCGGTGGTGCGCACCCCCGGCGGACGGGTCGAGTACGAGGGCGACGAGGTGATAGACGGCGTGCCGGGGACCGGAGCGCCCGTCCTTCTGAACTTCATGCAAGCGACCGGCTCCCATACCGGAGCGCTCTTTCCGAGTGGCGAGCGCCAGGAGGAGATCGACGGCATTGCCGTCACGCTCGTGGATGCGGCCATGCCGGTCATGATCCTGCGCGCCGCCGATGTCGGCAAGACCGGACGCGAGACCGCGGCCGAGCTCGGCTCGGACCGCGCCTTCTTCGACCGGGTCGAGCCCATGCGCCGGGAGGCCGGGCGGCGCATGGAACTCGGAGACGTTCGCGGCAAGGTCGTGCCCAAGATCATCATCGCCGCGCCGGCGGTGGACGGCGGAACGATCGCATCGAGGTATTTCGTGCCCGACCGGCCCCACGAGACCCATGCCATCACCGGCGGAATTGCGCTCGCCTTCGCGGCGCTGTCTGACGGCACCGTGGTCCAGCCGCTGGCCGACCGCCTGCCGGCGGCCGGGCGCCCGGTGTTCTCGATCGAACATCCCGCGGGCCGCCTCGATCTGGTGCTGACCCTCGGCGAGGATGCGCCCGAACCCGGAATCGAGGCTGCCGGGACGGTGCGCACCGCCCGCATGATCATGCGCGGAAGCGTGATGGTGCCGGAAAGGCTGCTGACCCTGACGGGCAGGCCCGGGCGTGCGGTCGACGCGATCCCGTGACCGGTCGGCGCGTCCGGAATTCGCTCCGCAGGAGGGTATTTCCCGGAGCTGGCAGGCTGCGCCACGGCAACGAAAACCACGGCCGGCGCAGTTGAACCGCGCTGACCGACCTTGGCCCTTTCGCCGCGGGCCATCGCACGGTCGCCGGTCTGCCGCTCCCGCGGAGAGCAACGGCCGATTGTCCGCCCCGCCCTTCATTGCCCGCGCAACCCCGGAACACGCGCCCGTCCCGACTGTGCCGCACGGAGCGTTACGGGGCGAACCGCGCTTCCGAATTGCCTGGCCCGGCGCAGGCTGATAGTTTGGCCCACCCTCCGGCAGCCGACCACGGAAGACACCATGAAGATTCAGGCCAACACCATTCGTGCGGGGAACGTCATCGAGCATGACGGCAAGCAGTGGAACGTGATGAAGATCGAACTGCTGCTGCCCGGCAAGGGCAACGCCTTCATCCAGGTCGAGATGCGCGACGTGCGGACCGGGAACAAGGCGAACGAGCGGTTCCGCACCTCGGAGACCGTCGAGAAGCTCATGGTCGAGGAGAGGGAGTGCACCTTTCTCTATGCCGAAGGCGACAAGCTGACCTTCATGGACAGCGAGACCTACGACCAGTTCGAGCTCTCGCGCGACACCATCGGCGGCGCCGCCTCGTTCCTGCAGGAAGGGATGGCGGTCACCGCGAACACCATCGAGGGCGCGCTCGCCGGCATTCGCCCGCCCCAGCACGTCGCGATGGAGGTCGTCGAGGCTGATCCCGTGGTCAAGGGCCAGACCGCCTCGTCCTCTTACAAGCCGGCCATCATCGAAAACGGCGTGCGCGTGATGGTGCCGCCGCACATCGAGGCGGGCACGCGCATCGTCGTCAACACCGAGGACGCCTCCTACGTCGAGCGCGCCAAGGACTGACCGCGTGGCCGATACCGGATCCCGCAACGAGCCGCATCACTGACGAGGCAAGGATGCGATGGCACGGCCGGGTCCCCTGATCAACCTGATGGAGAAGGCGGCGCGCAAGGCGGCGCGGCCTCTCATGCGCGATTTCGGGGAGGTCGAGCAACTCCAGGTCTCCGTCAAGGGCCCCGGCGACTTCGTTACCGAGGCCGACCGTCGCACCGAGAGCATTCTCCGCGAAGAGCTCCACAAGGCCCGCCCCGAGTTTGGCTTCCTCATGGAGGAGGCAGGCGCCGTCGCAGGGTCCGGACAAGATCGCCGCTGGATCATCGACCCCATCGACGGCACGACCAACTTCCTGCACGGCATCCCCCATTTCGCCATCTCCATTGCCGCAGAGAGCGAGGGAGAACTGGTGGCCGGGCTCATCTTCGAGCCGCTGCGCAACGAGATGTTCTGGGCGGAGCGCGGCCAGGGCGCCTACATGAACCGTTACCGGCTGCGCGCGTCGGAACGGGGACGGCTGGCGGATGCCCTGCTAGCGACCGGCATCCCTTTCGGGGCCCGCGCAGGCAAGAAGGCCTTCACGACCATGCTCGGGGCCGCCATGGACCGCACCGCGGGCGTCAGGCGCTTCGGCGCGGCCTCCCTCGACCTCGCATATGTCGCGGCCGGCCGCTTTGACGGCTTCTGGGAAGTCGGCCTGTCGCCATGGGATGTCGCCGCCGGCATCATCATCGTTCGCGAATCCGGCGGGATGGTCAGCGAGATCGGCGGCGGTTCCAAAATGTTGCACGGCAACACGATTCTTGCTACCAACCCGCGCCTGTACAACGACATTCGCAGACTTTTGACTGAGGCTGTCCAGAACCGCGGCCTCGAGTTCACAGATTGATAGGCGGGGACCAGGTACTGTCCCGACCGGCGCCGGAAACCGGAAGGGGCCGGCCACCCGGTCACCCAGTACTCTTGCCGGGCGCGGGCACAAACCGGCCGGGGGTCGAACCCGGCTCGAGTTCGGGAATAGCGGTGTCAGCCTGCAGGAGGCCCCCGGTGGCAAAACCAGAGGACGGAAGCGACCGATGACCCATCCGCAACGCTACCTGTTCCGCATGACCGGGTTCCTTGCTGCCGTCGCAATCGGCATAGCCCTGTTGTCCGAGGGCGTCAGCGACAGCTTCATGGCCAACCCCGGCCTCAACGGGCTCATCCTCGGGGTGCTTTTCCTCGGCATAGTCTACATCTACCACACGGTGACCGTGCTCATCAGCGATGTCGGCTGGCTGGAGAATTTCCGCGCAGAACAGGCCGGCGTGCTTGCAGACGGGCGCGAGCGGAATCCAAGGATGCTGGCCCCGATGGCAGCAATGCTGGGAAACGGCGCCGAGCCGTTCAGGATGTCCTCTACGGCCATGCGCTCACTGCTCGACGGTATCTTCTCCCGGCTCGCCGAGTCGCGCGAGATCTCGCGCTACCTTATCGGTCTCCTCATATTCCTAGGCCTGCTGGGAACCTTCTGGGGGCTGCTGAAGACCATCGGAGCAGTTGGCGACGTAGTCGGCGGCCTGACCGTGGAAGGCAGCAACATGGAGACGGTCTTCGCCGACCTCAAGGCCGGGTTGCAGTCTCCCATGGCGGGAATGGCCACCGCGTTCTCGTCTTCGCTGTTCGGACTCGCCGGCTCGCTCGTGCTGGGTTTCCTCGAACTTCAGGCCGGACAGGCCCAGAATCGTTTCTCCAACGAACTCGAGGACTGGCTCTCGGGACAGGTCCGCCTCGGGACGGGCGAAGCGAGAGCGGCTGGAGAAGCTTCCGTTCCGGCGTATATCGAGGCTCTCCTAGAGCAGACATCGGACAATCTGGAGAATCTCGAGCGCACGCTGCAGCGCGGCGAGGAAGCCCGCATCAGCGCCAACACCAGCATTACCGAACTCGCCGAGCATATCGGTGTGATCAGCGAACAGATGAAGCAGCAACAGCCGCTGTTGTCGCGGCTCACCGAAGCCCAACTCGAGATCAAGGTGGTCCTGGACCAGATGGCAGCGATTCTCTCGCGTCCAGGGTTTGGGGACGCCAGCGACGAAATTCGGGGCCATCTGCGGAGCATCGACAACCATTTCACCCGGATGCTTGACGAATCGGTCAAGGGACGGGCCCAAGTCGTCGAGGATCTCCGCAGCGAGATCCGCGTACTGTCGCGCACCCTCGCCGCAGCGGCCGAACAGGCGCGGCGCTAGGCAGGTTCCGGGAGCCGCCCGAGATGGCACGCATCCCCGAGCGGCAACGACAGACGCCGGACATCTGGCCGGGCTTCGTCGACGCCCTGGCGGCGCTGCTGGTGGTGATCATCTTTCTCGTGATGATCTTTACCGTAGCGCAGTTTTTTCTCAGCGACGTTCTTGTAGGGCGTGAAAGGGCTCTCGACGATCTGAAGCGGGAGGTCACCACAGTATCCGAACTCCTGTCGCTCGAACGGACGAAGGCAAGCCGAGCGCGCGAGGATCTTGAGCAGCAAATCGCGGATCTCGGACAGCAAATTGCCGAGCGCGACGAGACCATAGCCCGTCTGATCGCAAGTTCGAAGGAACTCATCGCCCTGCTGTCCATAGAGAAGGAGCGGTACCGGGAGGCGGCAGCAGACGCCAAGACCACGAAGCAGGCGCTCGAACAGACGCGCTCCGAACTGAAGGAAGAGCAGGACGTCAGCGCGGAAGTACGCAGGCAGATCGAAATTCTCAGTATTCTGCTTGCGGAAATCCGCGGTGACCTCGCGAGACGTACCGAGACCGTCTCGCAGTTGACCGCCAAGTCGGAAGAGCTGACGACGGCCCTGACTGCCGAAAGGGAACGGTCGGGGACGGCTGAGAAGGTCCTGGATGCGACGGCGCGATTGCTTGAAAAGGCGCGTGCCGAACTGGCCGCCGAAAAGAAGGCCAGCGCCGAAGCCCTCGAGGAAATCAGGTCGCTGACAGCCCGGGCGGCGGCGCTTCAGCAAGATCTCGCGGACCGCGCCGAGACAATCGCCCGGTCGCGCGCCAGTTCCCGGCAGCTACAGGCGCTGCTGGCCGCCGAAAGGGAAAGATCCGCAAGAGCCGAAGCGGAACTCGAAGCCAGGGCGCGCACGATCGCGCAGACGCGCAGCGAGCTCGCCAAGGCGCGCGAGGCCGGCGCGCAGGCCCGCACGGAGATAGAGGTGTCGACCGCCTTGACGGAAACCCTTCACCAAGAGATCGCCGAACATCGGCAGGCCATCTCGATCCTCGGTATCCGTTCTCAGGAACTCTCGGATCTGCTGGCGGCCGAGGAGGAGCGGGCGGACAGGGCCGAAAAAGAGGCCGAATCGAAAGGACGCGCTCTGGAGCGGGAGCGCGTCCGTCTCGCCGAAGAGCGTGAAATCGGCGCCGCGGCACGCAAACGGGCAGAGGCCGTAGCGGAGCAGGTTGCGGCGCTGCGCCGGGAACTTGCCATGGTCAACACGGCGCTCGAGGCGTCCGAAACCAGGGAAGACGCAAGGTTGGCGGAAATCGTCGATCTTGAAGAACGACTCGGCCGGGCGCTCATCTCCAGGGTCGCCGAACTGGCACGATACCGGTCCGAGTTCTTTGGCAAGCTGCGCGAGGTGCTCGGCAACCAGGAAGGCATCCGGATCGTGGGTGACCGCTTCGTGGTGCAGTCGGAGATACTGTTCGATTCGGGATCGACGGACTTTAGCGAGAACGCGCTCGTACAGATCAACGGGCTGGCGAACACGCTGAAGGACGTCTCGGCGCGTATTCCCGATAGCGTGGACTGGGTGCTCCGGATCGATGGTCATACCGACCGCATTCCGATCAATACACCGGCATTTCCCTCGAACTGGGAACTGTCCACCGGACGGGCAATTGCCGTGGTGCGTCAACTGATCGACCGTGGGATACCCGCCGATCGGCTGTTTGCGGCCGGCTTCGGATCCAACCACCCCATCGCCAAGGATAACACCGTGGACGCCTACCGCCTCAACCGGCGAATCGAGCTCAAGCTTACCCAGCGCTGAAACCCGCCGGCGCCTGGACAGGAACAGCGCGAGCAAACGCTGCGGCCGGTCCGCGCCGCAGCCGCCGCGCGGGACGGTCAGTTCGGCGCACGCTCGAATGTCACGAAGGAATAGTCGTGGTCGTCGCCATCGCCCGCGGGGCGGCGCTCACGCGAGACCTCCCGCCATTCGGCGCCGAGAGGCAGAGGAAATGTCACAGTGCCCTCAGCCGCGGCATGCACCTCGGTCATGTAGATGATGTCGGCCATGTTCATCGCCTCGCGGTAGACCTCCGCGCCGCCAATGACGAGAATTTCGTCCGCCCCGAGTTCCACGGCAGCGGTGGCACCGAGATCAAGCGCCGCTCGCAAGTCGGGTACCGCGTCGACGGCACCGGACAGGCGCGTGGAATCGCGCGTGATCACGATGTTCCGGCGGCCGGGGAGCGGCCGTCCTATCGACTGGTAGGTCTTGCGGCCCATCACCACGGGTTTTCCGATGGTCAGCGCCCGAAACCGCCACAGGTCGCCGGACAGGCGCCAGGGCAGCCCCCCGTCCCTGCCGATGACGCCGTTTCCGGCGACGGCGGCAATTATCGCAACGCGCAAGACGGACCTTCAGACCGCAACGGCTGCCGGGATATGGGGATGGAACCTGTACTCCTCGAGGGAGAAATCCTCGTAACGGAAACCGAAGATGTCGCGGATTTCGGGATTGATGCGCATCGCGGGCAGAGGATGGGGTTCGCGTTCGACCTGTTCATCCGCCTGTTCGAGATGGTTGGCATAGAGATGGGCATCGCCGAGGGTATGGACGAATTCTCCGGCCTCGAGGCCGGTTATCTGGGCCACCATCATGGTCAGCAGCGCGTACGAGGCGATATTGAACGGCACGCCGAGGAAGATGTCCGCACTGCGTTGGTAGAGCTGGCAGGAGAGGCGGCCTTCGGCAACATGAAACTGGAAGAGGCAGTGGCACGGCGGCAGGGCCATGCGGCCGATATCGGCCACGTTCCAGGCGCTGACGATCAGGCGCCGCGACGCGCCGTCGACCCTGATTGCCTCCACCACGCGCGAAATCTGGTCGATCTCGGCGCTGTCACCGCCCTTCCAGGAGCGCCACTGCGCGCCATAGACCGGCCCCAGATCGCCGTCTTCGTCAGCCCATTCGTTCCAGATCGAAACGCCGTTCTCGTTGAGATAGCCGATATTGGTGTCGCCGCGCAGGAACCACAGCAGCTCGTGAATCACCGACTTGACATGAATCCTCTTGGTGGTCACGAGCGGAAATCCGTGCGCGAGGTCGAAACGCATCTGGTGGCCGAAGACGCTGTATGTTCCGGTACCCGTGCGATCGTCCCTGTAGACGCCGGTGTCGCGCACGCGGCGAAGAAGTTCGAGATACTGTTCCATGCCTCACTTTTGTTCCCGCAGCCCAGACTGCCAGTGCACCGGAATCCCGGGCGGGCGGACCGGCGCGTAACACCTGCCCCGGCGTCAACCGACGCAGCCGATCCCGGTCAGCCCTATCGTTATCCCTGGAGGCCAGCGGATCAAGCAGAATACGCCGTTGCGGGCGATCTTCCCACCCGTTCCCCCGGGGGATCCACAGCTTGTCAACAGGGCGAAACCGTCGAACCGCTCCGGACCGGCAAGCCACGGCATCGCTCCAGTCTGGCCGGGGTTCCGCAGTCCACCCGATCTTGCTGGCAACCGGTACGGGTGTGGCCGTTCCGGACCTCGGACAGGCGCAGGCGCACGATTCCGCCCTTGCAGGGCCCGATTTTCTGTGACAGCCGGCGCCATCCGACCGTTGCCTTCGCTGCCGGCTTCGGCGGCCACGGTCAGCGGCCACTCGCTGGCCCGGAGGCAGAAAGCCCCTTCTTCGGCGTCTACAGCCGCGCATCGACGATGCGGGCGATCAATCCGTCGAATTCCCGTCGCGTGATGAAGCGGTGCTCGACGCAGTATTCGGATGCCCTGTTATCCCTGCTTCTGCAATCCCGTATCATCTTCAACAGGATGTCTTCCGCGTCCCCGCCCCGTCTGGCCGCTGCAGAGAAACGCTTCCTGAATTCCGTCGTGTCCGCCTGGTGAACGATGACCGTGTCCCAGGCCGGTATGACGAAAACCGCCTGGTTGCCGAGCCCCCAAGCCCAGTAGGTGCCTTCGGGAAACCCTGTGTCCGGACCGGGAACCCACCACAGATATCCGTGTCCCCACCGCAGGTCGTTTCGCCCGGTCGAGGTCATGTCCTCGTGAATGCGGTCGATCCATCCGGCGGGAATGATCTCCCTGGCGCCGATCCGGCCCCGGTCGAGGTAGAGCCGGCCGAACCGGACGAGGTCTCGCGTCGACATTCTGAACGCGGCCGCGCGATGCCTCGAGACCTCCGGTTCTTCCATATACCGGACCGCGCCCGTCGTGAATTCCTGCATCCCGGCAGGCCGGGCAATCCCGTTCAGAAATGCGTTGGCGACAGTCAGCCCAGTGCGTTTCTCGAAGATGGTCGTGAGAACATTGTAGTCCCAGTTGTTGTAGGCCCATTTGGTGCCGGGGGTGTTTTCCCCCCGGCCCAGTAGCCGGTCCTTCTCGGCGGTCAGCCCGCCTTCGCCGGCTGCGGGGCGATTTATGCCCGAAACGCTCTTCAGCAGATGCCTGACGGTTGCCGTCTTCTGCAGGGCCGTAAGCGGCCGCGGCGCCTCGCCGATATTCAGGTCGCCCAGGGTGTCCGCCAGAGAGATCCGTCCGCGTCCGGTCCCGACGTACTGTCCCAGGATCGCGCTCAGCAGCGCCTTGCGAATCGAATGAACGTCATAGGCCCTGCCAGGATCGCCAAATGACGCGACGGTCCTGCCCTTCGTCACGATCACCAGGGCATCCGTGCTCAACGACGCGGTGTATTCGAACGCGACGTCCAGACCCTCGGAACTCCAGCCCAGCCCTGTCGTCTCCTCTGCGCTCAATCGCGAGACGACGAGGGTTCTCGCCTGCCCGTCGCACGCCGACAAACCGCGTTCCCCCGTCGCAAGCAGATAAACCGTTGCACAAGCGGCAACCACGACCAGCCCAACCGCAGATTTGGCAGCCGTTCGCATTTTCCCTGGCTCCACCGAATCGACATTCGCCGGATTCTGGCCATCCGGCATGATCCAAATTCAGACGTCCTGACCTCGTGAGCTGACTTGATCAGTCCGCCCCCCCTTTTTCCAACACAATGGTAACTGCTCACCCCCTGGTTCCAGCTTGATGTCGGGGTAGAGCAACGAACGGGTTTTCGTGGAGATTTGACACTGCAGGCCGATTCGTTTAGTGGTGGTAATCGAGAACGACGGGGACCGCCAGTGGGCTACTTTGGATCGAAGGCGACGAGCGGGCTGTGCCAGCTGCTTTCGGGGCTCCAGCCCCCGCATGATCTGTATGTGAAAACGCATCTCGGAAGCGGCGCGCTGATGAAGCGCAAGGCCGGGTGATGGCGACGGGCGGCGCGCGAGGAGTTCGAAGCGGCCAAGACCGCGGCGCTGCCGGCAAGGTGGCGGAAGAGGCCGTCATCCGCGTCCTCGTCATCCTGCTCGACATCATCATCGTCGTCCTTCTGGAGAAGACCACGCACGAGCCGGAACTCCGGTCTGCCGCCGTCACAGACGGACGAGAGCGTGCCGGGAGCAACGGCAAGGGCCCGAAGCCGAACCGGCAGATGGGCGACAACCTGCGCAAGATCATCGTCGAGGAGACGGTCGCGGCCTGCGACGCCTGCGGCACCGACATCGACGGCCCCATCGATCGGGAGCGCCGCACGACATCGTGTTCGAGGTCGTCGAGCGCCGCGCCGAGATCAAGGAATGGCCGAAGTGCAAGGCCCGGTTCCCCGACAACATCCCGTGCAGTACGGCATCGGCATCCAGGCCCTCGTTATCAACCTGCTGGTCGCCCAGATGCTGTCCCTGCGCCGTCGCGCTCGTGCAGGCGATCTCCGGCATCAAGCTCTCCGAGGCAACCTGCCTCAGCTATGCTTTCACGATGCGTCATGGGAGGAGGCCGCCGTGGCGCACCTCCTGCAACGCCCTGCCCTGCATGTCGACGAGACCGGATTTCGGATCAACAGTAAGTGGCTCCATGTCGTGGGACCCTGACGTGCAAGTTCCCGCACCGCAAGCGCGGCCGGGAGGCAAGAGATCGGCCCGTGCTACAAGGGCGTCCTGGGCCTCGTACATGGCAGTGTAGCCACCAGCTGTGCGGTAGCCACCTGCTGCGCGAACTGACCTTTGTCGTCGAGGCTACCGCGCGACTGATGAAGAGCCTGCTCCGCGAGGTCTGCCACAAGATCAACAAGAGCGCATCCAAAACCCTGAACGACGCCGGGCGCAAGCGCTACCGCACCATCAGGGCGCCAGGGAACTGCCCGACATCCCGCCGAAAGGAAAACGTGGACGCAAGTCCGACGCGCACAACCTGCACGAACGTCTCGTGAAACACGAAAACCTGCGCTTCATAGACGACCCCGATGTCAGCTTCACCAACAATGCCGGAGAACAGAAAATCAGGATGGCAAAGCTCAAGGTGTCCGGATGCTTCCGCTCCACGCAAAAGCATGGTGCCAAGCTACCTCACCTCCATGGCCGCACTCGGCTACAATCATCACGTCGCAACCCAGATCGCCCTCGACGGAAAAGCCGCAGACATCATCAACGAGCACTACGACCAATCAGAACCCAACTAGGGGTGAGTAGATACACACAATGAACGATTTTCCCGGTTTTTGCTTGACAACGTAGCCGCGTGATGGCCCGATATACCATGATGCCTGTAATTGGATACTCCCGGCCATGAACACGCTCGCGATGCACCCTCCTGAAGCCATCGGAACCTCGTGCTTCTCCCTTGCGGATGTCGACGGACAGACCGTCTACTTCTCGAACATGGAGCCCTGCCACGACGAGGGCGGCGATGCTGCTGCGGATCGCCAGGCACCGCATTCCTCAAAGAGACCTGCAGGCGGCGTGAGCCGCGCGACCGTGCAGCGGGCGGTGAAGAAGCTCCGGGACAGGGGCGAAGCGAGCTTCCACGAGGCGCGCAGGAGCCGCGGTATCAGCGTGTTCACCGGCGAGACGGCGGACGCGGCGAATCGTCTCCTGGCCGAGGGCATGAGCGCCGCGGCACTGGCCCGGGAACCGGGGATTGCGAGATCGACGGTGTACTACAACCTCGGCAACGGGTTTGTCGGCGCCGGAGGGCGGCCGCAGCCGGAGGCGGCGAAAGTCGACGAGGCCACGAGATGTCCGGACGATCTTCTCGGCCGCGGCGAGCGGGACCGTCGCGACAGGGTCGCGCCGATGGGGCGCGCGCGACAGCGCCGGGCGCGTCGCGGCCTCGACGGGGGCCATGACCGAAGCGCCGCCGCGCTTCGACGAGCCGCTCTCGGCGCTGTTGAAGGAGGGTCTCCCGGAGCACGCGAACAGGTTCCTGTCGCTGCCGAAAGGGTATTACGGGCTGACGGGCGTGCTTCTCATGCTCGCGTTCCTGTTCATGGGCCGGAACCCCGAGGCGCTCGGAGAACGGGGCGCGGTCGTGGGGCTCGACCGCTGCCCGGAGGCCAGGACGCTGCGGCACAAGATCAGGACGCTTGCGAGCGACCCGCAGCGGGTCCGGGACTGGCAGGACGCGCTGGCCTGGATCGCGGACGCGCGACGCTGTCGGTGGACGAGCACGTGAAGGTGTATTCGGGCCGCAAGGGCCGCCTGCAGAAGCACTTCGTGTCGCAGCTCTGCCTGCCGGCCTTGATCAGCTGCTGGGTCAACGCGCTCGGCGGCAGGCCGCTCCTGTGCCTGCACAAGGACCCGACCATGACGCACGCGCTGGAGCACGACATCCTGCCTGCGCTGGAGCGGCCTGCCGGGGCGCCGGATCTCGCCAAGGGAGAGGCGGCCGCGCTGACGCTGGTGTTCGACCGCTGGAGCCCGGCGCTGTTCGCCCGCCTCGCCCGGCGCAGGATGGCGGTGATCGCCTGGCACAAGGGGTTCGGGGGCGATCCCTGGCCGGAGGGGGAGTTCCGCACGGCCGCTCCACGGTCCAGGTTCCGGACCGCCGAGGTGCGGCTCGCGGAGAAACGGATCACGCTGTCCGGCGGGCCGGAGGTGCGCCAGATCCGGCGTCTTCCGGACAGCGGCCGGCAGGTGCCGCTTGTCACCACCGACATGCACACGCCCATGGAGCGGGTCGCTGGCGCGCTGTTCTGGCGCTGGTCCCGGGAGAACTTCTTCAAGTACATGCGCGAGGGGCTCGGCCTCGACGCCCGTGCACGGCCTTGTCGAGCAGGACCCCGCAGCGCGCGTCCCGGACTGGCGCCGCTGCGACCGCCGCATCCGGCAACTGCGCCAGAATCTCGGCACGCTGCGCAACCGCGTCGCCGACCTGCTCGGGGGCACCCCGTCCGACACCGCTGTCACGCTGAAGGACGAGATCGTGACGCTCGACGCCGAGCACGAGGCGCTCAAGGTCCGGCGTTCAGAAACCCCGAAGCATGTCACGGTGGCCGAGCTCGACGAGAGACTCGACGCCCTGCCCTCCAGCGAGAAGCTTCTGCTCGACATCGTTCGCATGATCGCCTACCGCGCCGAGACCCGGATGATGTCCGCCGTCGCCGCGGCGCAGGGCGCAAAGCAGCGTCCACGACGCCCTCTCGCCGAACTGTTCCAGTCGGACGCCGACATCGCCGGACTGCTCGACGAACTCAACCGGACGCGCACGATCTTCCCCGGAACCGGCCTCCGCATGATCTACGAACTGCCAGACAACGCACGCAAACCCGGCCCGGAAGCATCACTCCGATTGGAAGAAATCGAAGCCGCGGTCAGGACCTCTGAAATTATGTCTCCGGCCTTTCCGGTCAATCGGTGTCGGGCGCTACCCTGGAAGGCTCCTCCGGTGCATGGTGCGGTCCGGCCAATTTTTGTCCGGAACGGGCTTTACTGTCCCGGTTGCATACGCCATATTCGTCCTGTCGGCTTGCCGACTATGGCGATAAACGGCTTGTGCAATAAGCGCCGTGGACCCGGGGGCAGTACCCGGCGCCTCCACCAACGCATCCTGCGGGAACTGCCGCGGATGTTCCGACGGGGGCGAAACAGGATCGACACGCGTCTAAAGACTTGCTTTTCGCCCGGTATGGTACCGCCGTTAGCGGGCCGCCTTTACAAATGCCAATGACAACGAATTGGCCCTCGCTGCCTAGATCTAGGAAAGCGCGGTCCCGGGGGCACCGGGCAACAGAAGCCCCCGACTTCCACGACCCGACAGGCCTCTGGAAGCGGACAGTCCGATGTTGCCCGGGCTGCAAACCTGGCCGAAGCGCTTGGCTAGGTCCGGTTCCGGAGCTATTCTGCGATCCGGCTGCGAGGTGCAGCGCACGGACAGCAGAAATGCGGGACTTGCCGGCTCATGGCTGACGACCTGATCGACTACGCGCAACTGGCTGCACGGGCAATGCGCGGAATCATGCGCGAAGCGCTCGCACGCGTCGAACAGGAAGGCCTGCCCGGCGAGCACCATTTCTACATCTCGTTCCGGACCAAGCATCCGGATGTCCGTATCGCGGATTTCCTGAGGCACAAATACCCCGAAGAGATGACCATCGTCCTTCAACACAAGTTCTGGGGCCTTGCCGCGCGCGAGGACACCTTCGACGTCACGCTGAGCTTTTCCGGCCGGCACGAGGTTCTCCATATCCCCTATGAGGCAATAACCGTCTTCGCCGACCCGTCCGTCAATTTCAGCCTTCAGTTCGACGGCGCAGGCGACGGGACCGTCGCGGAGGGTCCGGCAGATTCCGATGAAGACGCGCCGCCGGCTCAGGCCGACCGCGGCGAAGGCACCAGCGAGGTCATCGCCCTTGATGCCTTTCGCAAGAACAGGACCTGAGCCGGTGAGTTTGCGTGCCGCGCCCGCCGCCCAACCCCGCACCAACCAGCAACCAGGGAGTTGATCCGACATGGCCGACGGCTCCTACGATGATATCCTTCCTCTCGGTCCCGATGAGACCGAGTACCGCAAACTCACGTCGGACTTCGTGTCGGTCGCCGATTTCGAAGGGGAGGAGATCCTCAAGGTCGAACCCGAGGGTCTCGAACAGCTTTCCGCGGAGGCGTTCTCCGACATCGCCCACTTCCTGAGGCCGGGGCATCTGCAGCAGTTGCGCGATATTCTCGATGATCCGGAGGCGTCGGACAATGACCGCTTCGTGGCTCTCGATCTCCTGAAGAACGCCAACATCGCCGCCGGCGGTATCCTGCCCATGTGCCAGGATACCGGGACCGCGATCATCGTGGGCAAGAAGGGACACAATGTTCGCACGGACGGCAACGACGAATCGGCGCTGTCGGACGGGGTTCTCAGAACCTATCGGGAACGAAATCTGCGTTATTCCCACGTCTCGCCGCTTGCGACGTTCAGCGAAACCAACACCGGTACCAACCTGCCCGCGCAGATCGAGATCTATTCCAGCCGCGGCGACGAGTACAAGTTCCTCTTCATTGCCAAGGGCGGCGGTTCGGCCAACAAGTCGTTTCTCTACCAGCTGACACCAGCGGTGCTGAACGAAAAGGCGATGCTCTCGTTCATTGACGAGAAGATCCGCTCGATCGGAACCGCGGCCTGTCCGCCATACCATCTGGCAATCGTCATCGGCGGTACGTCGGCCGAATTCACCATGAAGACGGTCAAGCTCGCCACCACCCGCTATCTCGACTCGCTGCCGACCGAGGGCGGCGATCGAGGGACCGGCTACCGCGACCTCGGGATGGAGGAGAGGGTTCTCGAGCTCTCCCGCAAGACCGGCATCGGCGCCCAGTTCGGAGGCAAGTATTTCTGCCACGACGTCCGCGTGATCCGCCTGCCGCGGCACGGCGCGAGCGTTCCCATAGGCCTCGGCGTCTCCTGTGCGGCCGACCGCCAGGCGCTTGCAAGGATCACGAGGGACGGCGTGTTCCTCGAACAGCTCGAGATGAACCCCGCCAGGTTCCTGCCCGAAATCGAACCCGCCGATCTCGCCGGCGAGGTGGTGGAGATCGACCTCGCCCGCCCGATGGAAGATCTCAGGCGTACGCTCGGGCGCTGCGGCATAAGCACGCGCCTCTCGCTCACCGGGCCGATGGTCGTGGCGCGCGACGCCGCTCACGCCAAAATCAAGCAACGGCTCGACGCCGGAGAGCCGATGCCCGACCATTTCCGGAACCATGCGATCTATTACGCGGGCCCAGCCAAGACACCGAAGGGATATGCCTCGGGCTCGTTCGGCCCGACCACTGCAGGCCGGATGGATTCCTATGTCGAGGAATTCCAGGCCCGCGGCGGTAGCCACGTGATGCTGGCCAAGGGCAACCGGTCGCGGCAGGTGACGGAGTCGTGCAAAAAGCATGGCGGCTTCTACCTTGGCTCGATAGGGGGTCCAGCTGCCCGGCTGGCGCAGGATTGCATCAGAAAGGTCGACTGCATCGAGTATCCCGAACTCGGGATGGAGGCGATCTGGCGCATCGAGGTCGAGGATTTTCCCGCGTTCGTCGTGATCGACGACAAGGGAAACGATTTTTTCGCCGGATTTTGACGGGCCTGCCTCGGGCGATGACGGCGCTTCCCGATACTTGACCGACGCGCGGTCACGGCCCGGTGCGGCTCCGCGGCAGACGCCTGCGACACCGATAAACCGCGGCGGAAGGTCCAAGCCCTCTGCCCGCGCCTCCCGGCCTTCAACGCCAAGGCACCGCCGCAGCGCCCTCTCGCCGAACCGTTCGGCATCCGACTGCCGCCTCCAGGCGCAGACGATCGGCCCGACGCAGATGTTCGCCCTGCCGTCGATCCCCGGCGCAGCACGGCGCTGGCGGTCGATCCAGCCACGGCACCGCTTGGCCGAACTCCTCCGGAACAGGTCCGTCAGATGAAATTCTGCGTGTTCGGTGTCGGCGGATTCGTCGGCGGCATGGTCGCCCGTTCCGTTGCCGAGGTGTCGTTGGTAGCGCACGGACCCCACCTTGCCGCGCGTCGTGCCGACGGCCTCGAAGTCATCGCCGATGGCGAGCAGTTCACGGTCAAGGTCCCGGCAACGGACAGGCCTCAGGAACTGGTCTGCAGGATGTCGTGTTCATGGCTGTCAAGGCGCATGGCCTCGCCGCGGCGGCGCAGGCTGCCAGACCGCTGATGGGTCCGAAAACGGTGGTCGTCTCAGCACAGAACGGAATACCGTTCTGGTACTTCCACGCCCACGGCGGCCCGTTCGACAACCGCGCATTGCAGACGGTGGATCCACGACGATCCCACGCTGCTAATCCAGCGGCGACCGGCGAGATTTTTCGGTCTGCGTCGCGCTGCAATCGTGCCGCCAAGGCTCAATGAGGCCTTCTCGGCGCGAAAAATTGCGATCAAGGAGCGATCCGTGATGACGCGAGCCCCAACACATTCGGATTTCGCGTCTCGGAATCAGCATGGAATCACCGTGATCAACACCTAGGGGAATCGCTTTTGAAGATGTAACTGCTCACCCCCTGGTTCCGGCTTGATGTCGGGGTAGAGCAACGAACGGGTTTTCGTGGAGATTTGACACTGCAGGCCGATTCGCTTAGTGGTGGTCATCGAGAACGACGGGGACCGCCAGTGGGCTACTTTGGATCGAAGGCGACGAGCGGGCTGTGCCAGCTGCTTCCGGGGCTCCAGCCTCCGCATGATCTGTATGTGGAAACGCATTTCGGAGGCGGCGTGCTGATGAAGCGCAAGGCGGAGTACCGGAAGATGCCGCCGGGCGAGCGCCAGGCGATGCTCGCAACGATCATGACCGTCGAGGCCGGGTGATGGCGACGGTCAACGCGGCGTCGCTACGCGAGGAGTTCGAAGCGGCCAAGATCGCGGCGCTGCGTGCGGCCGGCAAGGTGGCGGAAGAGGCCGTCATCCGCGTCTTCGTCATCCTGCTCGACATCCTCATCGTCGTCCTTCTGGAGAAGACCACGCACGAGCCGGAACTCCGGTCTGCCGCCGTCACAGACGGACAAGAGCGTGCCGGGAGCAAGGGCCCGAAGCCGAACCGGCAGATGGGCGACAACCTGCGCAAGACCATCGTCGAGGAAACGGTCGCCGCCTGCGACGCCTGCGGCGCCGACATCGACGGCCCCGTCGATCGGGAGCGCCGCACGACATCGTGTTCGAGGTCGTCGAGCGCCGCGCCGAGATCAAGGAATGCCCGAAGTGCAAGGCCCGGACCAAGGGCCGGTTCCCCGACAACATCCCGTGCAGTACGGCATCGGCATTCAGGCCCTCGTCATCAACCTGCTGGTCGCCCAGATGCTGTCCCTGCGCCGTCGCGTTCGTGCAGGCGATCTCCGGCATCAAGCTCTCCGAGGCCTCGGCTATGCTTTCACGATGCGTCATGGGAGGAGGCCGCCGTGGCGCACCTCCTGCAACGCCCGATATCGACGAGACCGGATTTCGGATCAATAGCAAGTGGCTCCATGTCGTGGGACCCTGACGTGCAAGTTCCCGCACCGCAAGCGCGGGCAAGAGATCGGCCCGTGCTACAAGGGCGTCCTGGGCCTCGTACATGGGCCAGTGTAGCCACCAGCTGTGCGGCAGCCACCTGCTGCGCGAACTGACCTTTGTCGTCGAGGCTACCGCGCGACTTATAAAGAGCCTGCTCCGCGAGGTCTGCCACAAGGTCAACAAGAGCGCATCCAAAACCCTGAACGAGGCCGGGCCGTGCGCAAGCGCTACCGCACCATCAGGGCGCCAAGGAACTGCCCGACATCCCGCCGCCGACGAAAGGAAAACGTGGACGCAAGTCCGACGCGCACAACCTGCACGAACGTCTCGTGAAACACGAAAACCTGCGCTTCACAGACGACCCCAACGTCAGCTTCACCAACAATGCCGGAGAACAGAAAATCAGGATGGCAAAGGTCAAGGTGTCCGGATGCTTCCGCTCCACGCAAAAGCATGGTGCCGGGGCTCAAGCTACCTCACCTCCATGGCCGCACTCGGCTACAGCCCACTCGTCGCCACCCAGATCGCCCTCGACGGAAAAGCCGCAGACATCATCAACGAGCACTATGGCCAATCAGAACCCAACAAGGGGTGAGTAGATACCTGAAGATTAGCTGTTAGGCGCTTGTGTTTTCGATTCACACTCCCGCTGGTCCCCCCGCTGGTACTGTAACTTGATGTCTGGAAATTTGTCTGAGGTTTGCGCTTTGAGGCGTTTCACTGGGGGGCTAGCCCCCCAGTGAAACGCGGCGCCATCGTGCTATCCCATGGAGTTGCAAAACCTTCATGGAGGAAGCGAATGGACCTGCGACACACTACGACGATCGGGACTGTTTTGGAACATCTGATCGCAAACGGAGCAACGGATCTGGGGCGGATCTTTGGTCAGCTCTTCGAGCTTGCGATGCAAATCGAGCGCGAGCAGCACTTGAAAGCGGGCCACTACGAACGGACACCGGAACGACAGGGCTATGCCAACGGCTATAAGCCCAAACGGATCGACACCCCCACTGTTGCCAAACGGTCACGGGGACGACCCCCCAGTCGCTTGAACGCGGCCAGCGATCTTCTCGCGCCGTAGCCGAGATGTACATCAAGGGTGTTTCCACACGGCAGGATGTAATGCGCGAGTTCGGGAGCCTGTCCTCTTCTCAGGTCAGCCGGGCCACCAAGTTGCTCGATGAAGAACTCGCCGCGCAACCGGCCCCTGATGGAATACCTGATCCTGGATGCGCGCTACGAAAAAGCCCGCCATGACGGCGTTGTGCGCGATGTTGCAGTACTCTCGGCCATTGGAATAGGGGCTGCAGGCACGTTCTGGAGCTCTCTGTGGCGCTCTCCGAGGCCGAGGTCCATTGGAGAGCCTTCCTGGAAAGCTTGCTAGCCCTGCATGGTACGACCTTCATCGTCTCGGATGCCGGGCTGAAAGCGGCACGACGCGCGGTGCTGGGCGCGGCGACGTGGCAGCGCTGCCAGTTCCACCTGGCGCAAAACGCCGTGCACCGAACAACGACATCAGGAAACGTATTGGAAAACAGCTCAGAGCCATGCGTCCTCACTCCAAACCGCCGAGGCTGAACTGGGCGCCCTCGTGGCCAGCTATCGCGACAAGCATCCAAGCTTCGCAGACTGGCTGGAAAAGAATGCGGGGCTCGCTGTCTTCACCTTGCCCGATGCTCACCGCAAACGTATGCGAACCTCGAACGGCATCGGGCGACCGATCCAGCAAGAGCTCAAGCGGCGCACCTCCAAAGTCAGGGTCTTTCCGAACCTCGCCTCGTTGGAGCGCCTCTCAACCGCAGTCCTCATCGACGAAAAATGGGAAACCGAAACCAAGGCATACATCAAATGGGAACAGCTCGATCAGCTTCACGACAATTTCCAGACATCAGGTTGCGTAATCCGCGCACAACCTGCACGAACGTCTCGTGAAACACGAAAACCTGCGCTTCATAGACAACCATCGCGGTAGGGAACCGGGTTACCCCCCGCACAGAACCGGACGTGCGCTGTTCGCTCCTCCCCTGACGACAAGGCGCTGGTTTGGCCACGGATGCTGGCTCATTGGGCAGCGGTGAGGGTGTCTATGTCCCCGGTGAAGTCCTTTTGGGAGCGTCGCCGAAGGGCACGCAGCTGTTTGCATTGGTGTATGAACTTCTGCAGGCTGCTTCCTGGAACGGCGTAGTAGCAGCCGTTGATAACTCACCACTTGGCCGTTTCGTGCCGGTTATCGTGCCACCGCCTGCGCAAGGCCTCCTTGATCCGCCGCAGGGTGCCCGTTTGCGACCGACCCTGAACCTGCCTTTCCTCGTCTGTTCGCAGAAGTGCGTCATGCCGAGGAAGTCGAACGTCTTGCCCTGTCCACGCTTCCGGCGGTTCGCTCTGGCAAACCGACCGAACTCGATGATTTTCCGGGTGCAGTTCAAGTGGGCCAGTCTCTCCCCAAGGTCTCAGCGCCGCCCAGATGCTGAAAGCCGCACACGAAGTCGTCCGCATAATGATCGTGTCGCCTCCAGCCATCCGCTTGCGCCAGTGGTTCTGGAACCAGTCGTACGTAGTGCAGGTTCGCAAGGCATGGCGCCGCCCCTTGCGGCGTTACCTTGCCAGTCGGTCCCTTCCATGACGCCGGCGTCACTTGATGATCAGACCCCCCGATCCGTGAGCATCGCGACCAGATGGTCGAGATTGTCGAAGGGGCGTCAACGATCCAGTTGACCTTCCGCCGTTCCACCGTGACGGCGCATGATGCGCCCCGGCCGGAAGCCGTAACTAAACCCGAGGAACTCCGTCTCGCGGCACCAGAATCACACCGCCCGCTGAAGAATCTTGTCCGAGGCAAGCGGTCGTTGCCCCTCCTTGGGTATGTAAACCCTGGAGGCGCCCGGTACGCACCCCTGTGCACACGGGCGTGCAGGCAGTTCCACACCCTCCGCGTACGCTTGCCACACAACGCCCCGCCGCCGCGTCCTTCCTCAAGGAATGGAACGCATCGTGCAGAACGTCGACCGTCACGTGGTGGAGTAAAGACGCTCTTCCGGGTTCCTCTTCGCTACCTGCGTTCAGCCGCCTGTGACCCCCGCTTCTGCGCGCGGCGCGGGCCAACCGCATTGCCCTTCCCTCCAACAACTCCGCAGGCTCCGAAGAACCCTTGTTCGCCGCCTTCAGCGGTACTATGGCCGAATCTGACTTCTCGTTCATCATCGGTTTACGGAATTTCCTCTGCGGCCCCTCCACGACAGAGGGGCAAGACCTCCCAGGTCCCTGCTTCGGCGCGTGCCCTGGTTCTCGGATCCCGCGGAGCCCCCCTCACCAACGCGGCTCGTTGCCTTCGGCCACGACCTCGGCACTCCGGTTTCAAAGCATCTCGTGGCTCAATAGCCTGCCGCTCCCCAACGCTTCGCCTCACGACGCATGGTTCACGGAGAAATTAGCCTCTCTCGGGACTTGCACCCGGCCACATTCCACCAGTTTGCCTGGCGCACCCGACGTCAGCTTCACCAACAATGCCGGAGAACAGAAGATCAGGATGGCAAAGGTCAAGGTGTCCGGATGCTTCCGCTCCACGCAAAAGCATGGTGCCAAGCTACCTCACCTCCATGGCCGCACTCGGCTACAATCATCACGTCGCAACCCAGATCGCCCTCGACGGAAAAGCCGCAGACATCATCAACGAGCACTACGACCAATCAGAACCCAACTAGGGGTGAGTAGATACCCGACTTCTTTGTTGATAGTGGATACGTCGATGTAGGTAAACGCTGACTCTGGAACTCTCTGCTCTCTATCGCTGGTAACCTGACGCATTCTTGCCCAACACCAATTCTGGGGAACGCTGAAAGGCGAGTTTGTTACGGGGGAGAAAGTCTTTTGCCGCCTGATAGCCCTCAACTTCACCAGCCGCGCCTTCTCCGCCGCGATCCGCTTCAGCAGTTCCGATGCTGGTTCGTCCGCCGGATCCTGCTCCGCTAGCTTCCCCCGAACGGCGAGATCAAGCACGAAGCGGCGCAAGCAGGGAACAGCTTCGGGCGCTTCGGCCACGCGGTCGTAGAGAGCAAGCAAACGCCCGGCGGGATTCATGCCTCCGGCGGTCCCAGCTCGTTCAGCATCGCCTGCACCACGACGCGCAGGGCCGGCAGATCGTTGCGGGCATAGTCCCAGACATCTTCGGGCACGATGCTGTCGTAGCCGTGGGCCAGAACGTTCCGGAAACCGATAATCCTGGGCAGATCGGGGATTTGATCCGCATATTCGGGATGGCTTTTGTGCAAGCGGTTCAACGCTTCGCCGATGATTTCGAACTTGCGCTCAACCGCGGCCTGGGTGCGCCGATCCTGAAGCCAGGCGTCGCGATCCATGTCCTCGACGAACCGCTCGATATCGGCGCCCGCCTGCTCGACATCCCACAACGGGACGCGAGGATCACGGCGCATAGACGAGCTCGCGGGACTTGTCGATGGCCGCGCGCAGATAGGGGTTGCCGATTGCACGGGTTTCGAGCAGATCGACAGGACAGCCAAGCGCCTCCCGCAAGGCCTCGGCGAGATCGAAACGCCGGTGGAACGGCCGCAGTTCGCTGGCGGGATCGAATTCGACCAGGAAGTCGGCGTCGCTGGTGGCGGGATCGAAATCCGCGCCCCGCGCCGCCGAACCGAACACTTCCAGCCGCACCACATCGTAGCGGCGGCACAGTTCCGCCAACTCGTCTTTCTTGTCAGCAATGGCGGGATGCATGGCCAGTCCTCCTGCGCAGGCGGCAAACAATACCCTTGCCCGGCGTCATCGCAGCAACGCTTCCGACAGGGCAGCCTTCAGCCGGTCGCGCAACGATGCGACTTCCGCCTCGGCAGCGTTCAACTCTGCGAGCAGCGTCTCCGGGTCGCCGAGGTCGGCACTCTCCGTGTGCGGGTTCCTGATGTCGAGATTGTAGCCGCGCGCCTCGATGTCCCCGGCGCTTACCTTCCAGGCGCGCCTGCCTTCGGTGCGGCCCTTGCGCTCCTGTCCGCCCCACCAGGCGGAGCAGTCGTCGAGATGCTCCAGCCGGATGGGGCGCGTCATCGAATAGGCTTTCTGCCCTTCGGGCACAAGATGTTCCCGGAACCAGACCTCCCGCGTCGGTTCGCCCTTCTCGAAGAACAGCAGGTTGGTCCCGATCGAGGCGTAGGGGCGGAAAACCGAGTTAGGCAACCGGACGACAGTGTGCAGCTTGCATTCCTTCATCAGGCTCTCCTTGAGCCGGGTCTTGACGCCCTCGCCGAACGGCGAGCCGTCGGGCAGGACCACGGCAGCCCGGCCGCCGGGTTTCAACAGCC
Source organism: Alphaproteobacteria bacterium (assembly GCA_964291215.2). Lineage (GTDB taxonomy): Bacteria > Pseudomonadota > Alphaproteobacteria > MPNO01 > UBA830 > JAJEBT01. The sequence continues at coordinate 1,966,855 of OZ219790.1, forward strand.
GGATGATGAGGGCCAGAAACAGGTCCGCGGTCTCGCGCGTCCGGAACCGCTTCGGGAAATTGGACTCGATGCCGTCCTCTTCCTTGCCGCCGAAGGGCGGATTGGTCAGAACGATGTCCACGCGCTCGTCCCGTCCCCACGAAATCCACGGACGCGCCAGCGTGTTGTCGTGGCGCAGAAAGGACGGATCCTCGATGCCGTGCAGCAACATGTTGGTGGTCGCCAGCATGTGGGGAAGCGGCTTCTTTTCCACGGCGCGCAACGAAGCCTGCATGCGGGCCTCGTCTTCGGGGCGCCTGACGTGGCGCTCGCGCATGTGGCGGATGGCGCAGGTGAGGAATCCGCCAGTTCCGCAGGCCGGGTCGAACAGCGTCTCGCCGGGCTTCGGGTCGATCATCCGGGTCATGAAGGAGGTCACGGCGCGCGGCGTGTAGTATTCGCCCGCGTTGCCGGCCGACTGCAGGTCGTTGAGGACTTGCTCGTAGATGTCGCCGAAATGCCGGCGTTCGGCCAGATCGTTGAAGTCGACGCCGTTGATCCTGTTGAGGACCTGACGCATCAACTGGCCCGACTTCATGTAGTTCCAGGCATCCTCGAACACGGCGCGAACTACATGGGCGCGGGGGCCACTCCCCGGCGGGAGATTCTTCAGGGCCGGAAAGAGCTTCCCGTTGACGAAGTCGAGGAGTTCCTCGCCGGTAACGCCCTCCGGGTTGGCGGCCCAGGCGCGCCATTGCAGGCCGGCGGGTATTGGCGAGCGATAGCCCTCCCTGAGCTCTTCAAGTTTCTGGTCCTGATCGTCGATGATCTTGAGGAAGAACATCCAGCAGAGTTGGCCGATGCGCTGGGCGTCGCCATCCACGCCCACATCCTGGCGCATGATGTCCTGGATGGACTTCACGAGGGTGCTGACAGCCATGTTCAGGCGGCTTCCCTGTAGAGAGAGGACTGAAGGTCGTGAACGGCCCGCTCAAAATCGGACCTTTCGCCGAATGCCCGGACCAGCTCGAGCGGAGTGCCCAGCCTGTCGATAGGCGGAATCCTCAGCACATTGGCGTCATCGAGGTTGAGCAAGCCCTCGTCGGCGTACTTGTCGAGCAGCGCATCGAGCACGGCGCGGGCGCGCTCTCCGTATTTCGAGAACACATCGCGCTTTCGTACCTTGTCGGCCCGCTCGCGGCGCGTCAGCGGTTTGGCGTCGAAGGCAACATGGCAGATGAGGTCGAAGGGATCGAGGTCCTTGCCCAACTCGTCGACCAGCACATCCATCGGCAGGCCTTCGGCCGCCATCTCCTCGATGATCGCCTGCTTCCGCTCGGCGGCATTCCAGCGCCTCAGGAAATGGTCGAGGCTCGCAAAGCGCCTGCGCAGGGCCTTTCTGGTGAAGTCGCGCAGCGACTCGGTCACGAGCTTGCCGTGCTCGTCGAGATACTCCACACGCTCGGCTACGACGGTCGCGTCGATACCATCGACATAGATTTTCTTTATCGGCCCGCCCCCCGGCGGGGACGGAAAGCCGGGACCGGGGCCGACTTTCTCGTCGTCGCCGGGAAGCGGGCCTCCGTCATCATCGATTGGCGGCCCGTCGGGCGGATCAATGGGATCGTTCTCCCCCGGTTCGTGGATCTGCACGGGCTCGCCGTCGAACTCCAGATCGGCAAAATGGCTGGTGGCGCCGCGGAAGTCGATCAGCGTGAAATAGAGCTTGCCCGTGTCCTCATGTACGCGGGTGCCGCGACCGACAATCTGCTTGAACTCGGTCATCGAACCGATATTGCGGTCGAGCACGATCAGCCGGCAGGTCTGCACATCGACGCCCGTGGAGAGCAGCCGCGAGGTGGTGACAAGCACGGGATCCCTCGATTCCGGGTCGGTGAAGCGGTCGAGTTCGGCCAGTCCCTCGACATCGCCGCCCGTGATGCGCACGACATAGCGCGGATGGCTGTCCAGCATGTCGGCGTTTTCGTTGATAAGGGCCTGACGCATGCGCGCGGCGTGTTCCCGGTCGACGCAAAAGACGATGGCCTTCTGAAAGCGGTCGCCACTTTCCTTGAGGAACTGCGTGACCTTTTGCGCCACCCGCTTCGTGCGCCCGTCGATGACCAGCGTACGGTCGAAGTCCCTGCCGTTGTAGATGCGGTCCGCGACCGGCTCGCCGCAGCGGTCGAGCTGGCCCTTTTCCGGGCGGTAGCCTTCCACATCGCGGTCGATATGAACCTTGACCACCTTGTAGGGTGCGAGGAAGCCGTCGCGAATGCCCTGCTTCAACGAGTAGGAGAACACCGGCTCACCGAAGTAAACGATGTTGGAGGCGTATTTCGTTTCTATCGGCGTGGCGGTAAGGCCGATCTGGGTGGCGGAAGAAAAGTACTCGAGAATCTCGCGCCAGACCGAATCATCGGCAGCGCTGCCGCGATGGCATTCGTCGACAACGATCAGGTCGAAGAAACCGGGAGAGAGCTCGCGGTAAGCCTTCTGGTATTCCTCGGGGCCGGTGATTGCCTGATAGAGTCCGAGATAGATTTCGCAGGCCGTGTCGATGCGCAGGGTGCCTCCGGCGTCGCGCTGTATGGTCCTGGCTTGGGTGGACAGCTTGGCCATCGCGCCGCCGAAGGGGCGAAAGTCGTTCACCATCGTCTGGTCGACCAGCACATTGCGGTCGGCGAGGAACAGGACGCGCTTCTTGCGTCCCGCCTTCCACAGCCGCCAGATGATCTGGAAAGCAGTGTAGGTCTTGCCTGTGCCGGTAGCCATGACGAGGAGAATGCGCGACTGCCCCCTGGCGATGGCCTCGACAGCGGCGTTGACGGCGCTGGTCTGGTAGTAGCGCGGAGTCTTGCCGCTGCCATCGTCGTGATAGTCCTGAAGGACGATGTCCTCGACCTCCGGGGCAAGGCCTTTCCAGATTCGGTAACGCGCCCAAAGGTCGGCGGGCTGCGGAAACCCGTCTAGGGCAAGGTCCGTCTCGCGCGGCGTGCTCGCGCCGGTGCGGTCGTGGAACACGAAGCCGTCGCCGTTGGACGAGAAGGCGAAGGGAACGTTCAGCGTTTCGGCGTAGCCGAGGGCCTGCTGCATGCCGTCGCCAACGCTGTGGTTGTTGTCCTTGGCCTCGATGACCGCCAGCGGGATGTTGGGCTTGACGTAGAGCACATAGTCGGCGCGCTTGGCTTGCCCGCGCGCGACCAGCTTTCCCCGAACGATGATGCGGCCTTTGGTGAAGCTCACCTCCTCGCGGATCTGCCGCATCTCGTCCCACCCTGCCCGGCGCAGGGCGGGGGTGACGAACTTGGTGCAGATGTCGCGCTCGGAGAGGCTGCGCTTGTCCAGGGAGGTCACTGGCTTGCCAACCCGATGCTACTCATCGTCGTTCCTCCCGCGCGGTCGCCGCGGCCTCGGGCGCATCGAGCGACTTCAGCCGCTGGTACTCCTCAACGGAGAGCACGACGACGACCGGCCGTCCGTGCTTGGCTACGACCACGGGTTCGACGCGGGCCAGATCGATCAACCGGCCGAAGCCGTACTTCGCATCCTTGGCGCTCAGGGTCTGCATGGGCCTTCCCGTTGACATTCTCGCCATTCTGGCCAATTTGGCCGGAAACGCAAGAGGCAGGCGCCCGTCCGCCTTTGGGCCGCCGCTTGAAGCCCCGTGTCTTCCCGGAAGGCAACGAATTCATGAATCCTCATTTACTGCGAACCGTGTCTTGATACGTTCGGACCAGAATAAAGATTCTGACTACATCGTCGGGCTGTTCATGACGACACCGATGCTCTGAAATCCTTTCACCGGGTCGAAAGACTCCAGTTCGTCCCGCTTGTCCAGAATCGGAAGCCCGACTTTCTCGGCGTCTGGAAGCGGTGCGAAAAAGTGCCGAAACCGCTTGCCTTCGAACACCAGATAGTCGTACCGCTCGCCATAAGCGGGCCCCGACAGAATTTCAAGCCGGTCGCCCTCCTTCCCCCACTCTGGCGAGTTCATACGAACTGTCAGCCAATCCCGCTGGCGCTTCCACCTTTTCCGTTGGCACCGCCAGCTGTAGGTGTGCCTCAACGCGCTTTCTGTATCTTCGTTCCGCACAATCGCTCTTATCAGACATACACATCCGTGCACAAGCTCATGCATCACATCGATGCCGACAATGGGCATTGGGCTGAGGATTTCTCCTTCTATCGGGAAGTACCGCCAAACAAGCGACCCTTTGGAACTCTCTTGAGGGCCGTCCAGATTTGCCAGAAATTCGTTGAGTGTCGAGAATGGAAATGAGCTCATGCTGGGGAAACTGTGGCGGAAGTCGTCGTAGTACGCGCACAGAACATCTCGATCTCCCCCCGGAAGTTCGGCGAACAAAACGGATTGTGCGTGTGTCTTCCGTGGCTGCACACCGCGTGCATACAGAATCGCCTTGAAACCTTGTTCGATCAGAAAATATCCGGCAACAACGTATCCCCAACCCTGAGCCACTTCGTATTCCGGGATCAGATCTGGCGTTATCGGAGTTGCTGCATACTTTTTCCGTTCCATCTTCAGCGCTGTTTCCAACCGGGACAAAAAGCGCTTCTTGTAGGCAATCTTGCCTGTCATTGGTATGTCTCCGACTCATGTTCTATGCGATCCGGTACCAGCCGCCAGCCCTCTTCCGTGCTTTCGACTGAGGAAAGCGTCGACATGCGTGTGGACACCAGTCTCGCCGGGCTCGCGGCGTCGATCACCGCGCCGAATCGATCCTTGATCGCGTCCACCAGTTGCGCTGGCATCATCGGAGTCCCAGTATCGCGCAGCGCCATTTGGCACAGAGCGTCGATCTCCCTGCCGGACACCGTCCGAGGCGGGGGGCGACTGAACTCTTCGTGGACCAGCAGGTACGCATTCAGCCGATCCAACTCTTCTTGCAGTTTGGCAATTTCGTCACCCAGTTTCTTGCGGCGACGCCTTACGCGATTCACGGGTGATTCGTTCATTTACTGGCCCATACTATCTGCCTAGGCATTGATAGTAAGATATATATCAAGATACGTCAAGAAAATATGATTTGACATCAACTTTCATCTTGACACTCCGTTGTCAGATTGCCATTATTGATTTGGCACGACAACCATGAGGGCCCACATTTGATGACCAAAAGATTCTCGGAACGGCACGGCTATCGACCAACCGCTCCAAAGATCACAGTTCGTGAGGATGCTCCCCCGGAACTGCGTGGCGTTATTCCCTTGATTGCTGAAGAGGCAGGCATGAAGCCATCCGTCATGCGGAAGGTGATTTGTAAAGTCTTGCTGGTGCCTCCCGACCTGAGCAATTGGTCCGATTACCCAAACATCTTCGAGGAGGTCACTCTGCTTATTCAAGAGGCCTCTTGGTACAAGATTTACGACATAGCCGAGGCTCTTTATGCGAAACTCGCCGTAAAAGGCCCGCCGCTGGAACCTTCTGAGCCGGCAAACAAGTTCGTGCGGCTCCTGAACGAATTCTTCGTAGAAAACGGCATCGGTTGGGAACTCCGCAACGGCCAGATCATTCGCAGAGGCTCGGATACTTTCGCCAAGAGTACGCGTGAAGTTCCTGACCGTTTGGAAAAGAAAGGCTTTCAACGCACTGCAAAAGAAATGCGCGAGGCCCTGATAGACATTTCTCGTCGTCCGGAGCCGGACATCACCGGCGCCATTCAACATGCGATGGCGGCCCTTGAGGCAACCGCGCGCGAGATAAGCAGCCAACCCAATTTGACCTTGGGCAAGCTCGTGTCCAAACTTGATTTGCCAACGCCTCTCGATCAAGCCGTGCACAAACTATGGGGCTATGCTTCCGAGTACGCTCGCCACATCCACGAGGGGAAGTCCATTGATGACTCCGAAGCCGAATTGATTGTTGCAATCGCCGGTTCGCTTTGCGCGTTTTTGGTTCAGCGCGACTCCTGATTTCGATGTCTTCTTTGGTGCTGGGTGCCCATGGTTTGGGGTTCGTTACCGAATATCTGCCAGTGGCGTTTTGTGAGTACGCTGCGTTGGCTTAATCGACACCCTCACGGTCCCGGGGCGCGAAACACCCCCCCCCCCTTTCCGATGCGAGTCGCCGAATGTGAATTTCACCAGAATACGGTTATATCCAGTCCAAGTCAGGGCGTTTTCGAGGCGCACCCGAGACACATGCCGATTTCGTACCATCTGATTGCTCCATATCCTTGGTTCTGACCCAAAGAGGAACTCGCTCTCTTTCTGGCGCAGCTGGCTTTCCGGGACTTTGGAGCTCGGGCGTGGCGCTCAATACATCGTCCGTTTCGTCTGACAACGATGGTAACTCGGCTTCGTATCCCATCGCTCGCGCTATGACGGCAGCGGCCTGCGCTGCGGCGGCGCGTAATGCGCCATCGTCGAGATGGGCGTAGATCGCCGTGGTCTCGCGCTGGCGGTGTCCGAGAAGTCGGCCGACGGTGGTGAGCCCCACACCGCTCATTACGCCCTGCGAGGCCCAAGTGTGGCGGCAGTCGTGGATGCGAAGACCCGGAAGCCCCGCTTCCTCGCGGATGCCGCACCAGAAGGTGTAAAGCCGGTCCGACGTGAGGTCTTCGGGGAATACGCGGGCGCAGCCATTGATGCGCGGCAGCACGGCGAGCAGGCCAGCCGCCTCCGGCCCGAGCCAGATGGTGCGCTGCCCGGTTTTCGAGTCTTCGATGCGCGCACTTGCACCATCCTTGCCAAGCTCGCCGCCCTCATCCCATTTGAGGTTGAGGATTTCGGAGAGGCGCGCCCCGGTGAGCGTCAGCAGCCGGACTGCTGTGACTGGCCAAAGGTGTTCCTGACGGTGGCGCTCCAGCACCGTGCCGAGACGCTCCAACTCTTCGCGGTTGAGGTAACGCGCGACGGGCTTGCGAGGATTCTTCACGATATTGGCGCAGGCATCGGGGACATGCTCACCAATATCGCCCCACTGGCGGGCCGTCCTGAGCATGGCGCGCAGGATCTCGAACGCGCGGTTGGCTGCACCGGGCTTGTCCGCACTCGCGGAGTCGAACCACGCCGAGACGCGGGCATGGTCGATGGCGTCGAGCCGGAGCCTGCCGAAGTGCGGTGCCAGGCGGTTTCTCATGTAGACATCGAAGGTCTCCAGTGACGACGGCTTCCAGCGATGCCGGCGACGCTCGCGGTAATGCTTGGCGAAGTCCCGGAACAGCGGCGCCTTCTTCTTGCGCATCGGCGTCACCTCCTCGCCGCCCCACAGGCGGGCGAGCACAGCCGCGCCTTCCCGGCGAGCCGTATCAAGGGGCAGTTCGGGAAAACGGCCGAGGGTGATCTTGCGCATGCGTCCCCGGACGCGGGTCTGGACAATCCAGGAGCGCACTCCCGAGGGCTGCACACGGACCCCGAAATGGGCGAGCAGACTGTCCCAGAGGGTGTATTCCCGTTCCGCTGGCTTCGCGGCAGCGACGGCCTTCACGGTGAGCCGCACCCGGTGCTTTCCGCGGTTCATCGTGCGCTCTCCTTCCCGTTGCCGGTCATGGCGCTATGGACGATGCCGGAGATGCGCCCGGCCGCCTCGCGGACATGCTCATCAGCGAGATGGGCGTAGCGTTCGGTGGAGGCGGTGTCGGCGTGGCCAAGCAGGCGGCCGACGGTGTAGAGGTCGAGGCCGCTCATCACGGCATAGGAGGCGAACGTGTGCCGGCAGTCGTGAATGCGCACATCGTCCAGCCCGGCGAGATTGCGCAGTTTCCGCCAGCGCAGCCCGAGGTCGGCCATCGGGCCGTCGCTATTCCGGTTCGGGAAGACGAAGCATCCTTCACGCGGCAGGCTGCTCAGAACGGCCCGTGCAGGCGGTGGAAGCTGGATCGCCTTCGGCCCAGTCTTGGAATCGGGCAACACCGCGCGAGTGTCGCGTATCCAGTCCCATTGCAGGCCGACGATCTCGGACGACCGCGCGCCGGTGAAGAGCAGCAGGCGAATCGCGGCGGCAGCCTGCCGGTCCTCCGCATGGTCGAGCACGAAGCCGAGGCGCTTCAACTCGTCCAGCGACAGGAACCGCTCGCGCGGCGTTGTCTTGTAGCGCCGCATGTTGCGGCAGGGGTTCGATCCCTGCGGGCGAATATCCCAGAGCTCCGCCTGCCGCATCATCACCGACAGCACCGGCAGGATCCGGTTGGCGTTGCTGGGGGTGCCGCTGAGGGAATCGAACCAGCGCTGCACATCGGCGCGCTCGATCTTCGCGACGCGCATCGTGCCGAAGAAGGGCACGATGTAGCGGTCGATCAGGTGGGCGTTGCCCGCCCTCGTGGAGGGCTTCCAGCGCCTTCCCTGACGGCGCATGAAGTCGGCCGCGAAATCGGCGAACAGCAGGCCGCTCTCGCGCACGGTCTTGGCTTCGGCGATGGCGGCAATGGCCTTCTCTCTTGCCTCGGCGGCGGTCATATCGTCGGCGGTGCCGAGGACGGTCTTCGATGCGCCGACGGGTCGCAGGGCCCGGACGAAGAAGGTCTTCGTCCCGTTCCTGGCGACGGTGAAGCCAAAGGCGGGCAGGTCCCTGTCGATGACGGTCAGGCCGTATCGTCCGGGTTTCTTCTCCTTGAAGGTGCGGCGGACCGTCCGATCGTTGATGGTGGCGTGGATGCGCATGGGCGTGTCTCCGTTGTCTGTTTCCTCGGGTGCCGTCCGTCCCAAGGGAACAAAACGGCGGTTTTGAACGGACAGCACGCCCCGCACACGGGATCGCGGCCAGTGAACGGATCTGGCCTAACCATCTGTCAGATAAAGGAAAACTCCCGACCGATGCAGGCCGGATTGTCCTCGCTCTTTGCGCCCCAGGCGCGTGGGGTGTGAGCGCGCTTGGAGGGCGCTTGTGCGCCTCGACCCCGGGGCAGACAAGCGCGGGACGTTCCTCGCCTTCGGTCCCGCGCACGGGCGGGCGGAGAGCGGCTTGGGGCAGCTGTTCGACCACGGCCTGCCCGCGGCGGCGGACAGAACGGCGGCGGCAGAGGCCGGGAGCCGCCTGGAGGCGGAGGTGGGGCACGGGTTCGGCCTTGCCGGTCCGGGGCCGCTGGCGGTGCTCACCCCCTGGGCCGGGCTCTGCCTGGCGGAGGGGCGCACCCTGCGGCTCGGCGCGCGCTACCGCCTCTGCGCGGGGCTCTCCCTCGGCCTCGAGGGCGCGCACCGGCCGGGCCCCGAAGACAGCCTCATGCTGCGCGGCGCGCTGCGATGGTAGGAAAACGCCCGGCGTGTCCTGATCCTGCCGATGGCGGCGCGGCGCTTCATCCGGGCGAACCTGTCGCAAGCATCGGTGGCGGCGCCATTCGCTCATGAAGGACCGGACCGGTTGCGACGGGCGTCGCACGTGGAGATCGTCATGCGCAAGCGTTCCGCCAGACCCGTGGAGCAAACTCTGGAACAAACCTCGCAAGTACGTCTGGTCCCTCGGAAGGGATTGGCGGCGCACCCTCAACCGATAGAATCCAGGCGACCGGGCATGCGTGCAACCGTGCTGACGTGAGCATGGCCTTTTTCACGGTCTGGCGGAACGCTTGCCGTCATGCCCTTCGGGCGATGGACCGTTTGTCGGCATGCGCGAGCCGGCAACGCCTCTTTTCGGATCGATCCGGTCTCGGGCCGCTATCTGGAAACAGGCTTGATTTGCCGAAAGCCGGGAAAAACCAGTAAAATCAGTGTTGTATAGAATATTTAAAATATCCTGCAACATTGGGGGCAAGGGGGACATGGCAGCGACATGGACCTCCGACAGCTGGATGCGCTCGCAGGTGCGGCGCTGGGTCCCGAAGGCGGAGGCGCTTGCCGACGGCGGCTGGCGCGAGTTCGTGCCGCGCGCCCTGGCCGGAGAGTGATCGGGAGGTGCGAAGCGCTGCTCCACGGCCACCCGCCGCTGTTCGAAGCCGCGTGCAGGCCGCAGCCGAGGACATCGTCAACAGGGGCCCGGAGGTTCCGCGCCGACGCTCCGGAGGAAGACGCACGCAAATTGCGACCGTCAACCTCGACAGCCTCGAGAACCCGCGCCCGGTCGGCTGCCTGTGCCTCGAGGCGCGATCTCGGCTTCACGACCTCGGCATCACGAGTGCGCTGATCGTCGCCAGGATGATCCGCCAGCGAGCGCTGGCTGCGCGATGACAGCGCGGCCGCGGAGCTTCTGGAGCGCAAGGCGCGCAAGACGCTGTACCGCATCGGCGACCTGCGTCACCGGGCCGCCATCCGGAAGGGGCTGTTCAACCACGAGCGCGCGCTGCATCCCCGACACCATCGCCTTTTGCGATCTCGCCAATGTTCACGGCCGCGCCACCAGCAGGTCCATGCCGGGCGCGAGCGCCGGCACGCCCCCGGAGCGCGCGGCTCGGGCGCATGTTTGCGTAGAGTTCCAGCCGGGTGCGGACGGCGGCGCTCGGATTGACGCCGCCCTCCTCCGGCGGCGGATAAGCGGCCGTATCGACCGGCCCCAGAATGGTGAGGTCCGCGGCGCGCACCGCCGCCTCTGCCGCATCCGGCCACATCGTCCCCGTCCCGCTCCAGCGCATCGAGGCCGACGCGGCCTTCCGAGAGCCGCAATCCGAGCGCGAAGCGGGTATCCAGCGCCTCCAACGCGCGCCGGGTACTGTAACTTAATGTCTGGAAATTTGTCTGAGGTTTGCGCTTTGAGGCGTTTCACTGGGGGGGGGGGGGCTAGCCCTCGCATGTCACGGAAATTTTAGCTGACAACGGTGTTTCGGCGTGGCATAAGTGTCCCATGTCACAGATCAGCCGCACATTGCGGGACGAGGCAGCAGTTGCGCGGATCGCGTCGCTGCTGTCCTGTGAGCAGTTCGACAGCCGGTCGGCTCTGGGTCGTCTGCGAGGAGTTTGCCTTTGTCGACGCGCGCGGCCGTCTGCAGCTTGCCGGCTGCATGAAGGCGCTGAGGGCGCCCGGAGATCGTCCTGCCGGTGCCGAAGTCACCGACAATCGACCGCCGGCCTCGCCTGTTGGTATCGCTGCAGAGGTTCCGGCGCGCGCATTCGGGATCTCGAGATCATCGTGGTCGGGGATCGTATTGACCGAGCGGTCACGCTGATTGCGCGTGAACACCCGCGACGACCTTCGCCGGCTGCCAATATCTCGTGGGCTCGGCGCACGGGTGGCGGGGTTTGCCGCCGCCGCGCGGCGCGGGACCGCTGGATGGAACGACGGGCAGCGCCGGAACCACCTGCAGCGGATCGTCTGTCTGAGCCGTTTCTTGATCAGGTGCTCTGCCCGCCCAGCCATGTGCGCATCCTGCGCCGCGTGACTTCGAGGACCGTTTCGACCATGGCTCAGTTTTGCCGATGAAGGTTACCCTGCCTGCGCGCGGCCAACTTCCTGTGCAGGACCGAAGGCCGGCAGGACTGGGAGACGGTGAAGACGGTCTTCGTGGCCGAACTGGAGCGCGCAGGAAGCTGGGGAGGTCGATCATGCGCCCTCGCCGGGCGAAGGTCTGAACGACTGGGCGCAGAACGAGTTTGGAGGGGGGTGACAAGCGACTTTCTGCGCGCCTGGAGCGCCAGCCTTCTGGCGGCCGGTCAGAAGATCAATGCGTCTCCCAGCGCCGACAACACCGCGATCAATGCGTTTTACCGGATGGTCGCCCTCGGAGATCACGCCGGCGAACATTCTTGCGCCGCACCGTGAGCGCAGCATCCGGCGCATCCGTGGCCAGAAGACGGTTCTTGCGGCACGGACCTGAACTTCTCCCGGCCTGCAGGTGAGAACCAGACCGGGGCCTGCACGCGACCCTGGCGGTGACTGACCTGCCACTCGGGGTGCTGGGTCCGGTGAAGCCCCGGTCGCAGGAGACACGCCGCAGCTCGAGGGGTTCAAGGCGCTGCCACCCCGGCGGCAAGACGCGCGTCATCTCCGTCGGGAAGCCGACATCTTCGAGCTGTTCGACACGCGCTTGCCCCGCGTCGATCTGCGCGCCAAGCATGACAGGGTGCTGAAGGAGGGAAGGCTGTTCGCCGTCATGGCCGGCGGCCTGATTGAGATCGAGGGACTGACGGAGCAAGCCAGCCGGAAGAAGGCCCGCGCGACAGAAGCGCCTGGCGAGTTGCGGTCCGTCACCCGTGACGGGCACCGCCCCCAGCGCGAAGCCGGTGTCCCTGCACGGGGTCAGGGAGCGCCCGAGGGTGAGGATCCCGGTGCCTGCTGACCACCGTGCGGGTTGGCGAAGGAGGCGGCCGACATCGTCGGCTTCTACCTTCAGCGCTGGCGAATCGAGGATTACGTGCTCAAATCCGGATGCAGGGTGGAACACCTGCTGTTCCGCACCGCCTGCAGCGGGCGATCAACGCCGTCATCGCATGGCGCATCATGGTCATGACCCTGCTCGGCCGCCAGGTGCGAGCCGCAGCTGATGTTCACCGACAGCGAACTCGCCTTCCTGCGCGACTACGCACACAAGTACGCCCTGAAGGAACCGGAGCGTCTCGCCGATGCGGTGCACCTGGTCGCCCATCTCGGCGGCTACCGCAGCACGCCCGGGTCACCAGATCATGTGGCCAGACACACCAGCGCCGCACTGGGTCACCAAATCGGCCGGGAAATCGGGTTCCGGGATGGACAAAGACACGCGTGAACACGTAAACCATTGTCAACCAGATTTGTCATGACACGGCAGGGCTAGCCCCCCAGTGAAACGCGGCGCCATCGTGCTATCCCATGGAGTTGCAAAACCTTCATGGAGGAAGCGAATGGACCTGCGACACACTACGACGATCGGGACTGTTTTGGAACATCTGATCGCAAACGGAGCACGGCGATCCCACGCTAGTGTTATGTCAGCAATGATATGTCGTACATTTGGTGCTAGACTGTCCGTCCATTCGGGATGGAGGTCGGAGTATGAAACGCTACGTGGTGACCCTGGACGAGGCGGAACGGAAAGAACTTTCGGAGATCACGACCAAGGGCTCGCACCTGTCGCAAAAGGTAATCAACGCCCTGATCCTGCTTAACTGCGACGAGGGCGCGTTCAATGAATGCCAGATGACCGGGAAGGTCATTGCTGAGATTCTGCGCATCAGCATGCGCAAAGTAGACCGAGTGAAGAAGCGTTTCGTTGAAGAGGGGCTAGAGGCGGCATTGGGTGGCCGGCAAGGACGCCGTCCTACCTATATGCGAAAAGCCGACGGCGTCTTCGAGGCGCGCTTGGTGGCCCTGAGTTGTGGTGAACCGCCCGAGGGTTACGCGCAATGGTCGTTGCGGCTGCTGGCCGACCGCGTTGTTGAGCTTGGTTACATTGATACCGTGTCACACGAGACGGTGCGGCGTGTTCTAAAAAAAACTGCATCAAGCCATGGCAGCGGGTTGGGTGGGTAATTCCTCCTCAAGGGAATGCCGACTTCGCCGCGGCGAAGGTGCTCGATGTCTATCGCCGCCCCTATGATGCCGCCTTCCCCGTGGTCTGCATGGACGAAACGCCCCGACCGGCGAGACACGGCAACCGATCGCCATGGCGCCGGGACGGCCAGCGCGTAACGACTACGAGTATCGACGTTGCGGCACCTGCAACGTCTTCACGGAACCCCTGGCCGGCAAGCGCATGACCAAGGTAACCGAGCGCAAGATCGACTGGGCGCAGTTCCTGGCCGACATCGCCGAGCGCTACCAGGATGCTACCACCATCACCCTGGTGATGGACAATCTCAACACTCCCCGGCGCCTTCTATGAGGCCTACCCGCCGGACGAGGCCAAGGCCTTGTGGGACCGCTTCGAGTTCGTCTACACCCCCAAGCACGGCAGTTGGCTGAACGTGGTCGAACTCAACGTCATGATCCGCCAGTGCCTGAACCGCCGCATCGACTGCATCGAGGTGCTACGCCGGGAAGTTGCCGCCTGGCAGGCGACCGCATCCAGGCCAAGGTGGATTGGCAGTTCACCACCGACGATGCCCGCGTGAAACTCAAACGTCTTTATTCGACATTTGACGAATGACAAGACACTAGGTTTGTTGGAAGGGTCGGTTTTGCTTGTTCAGGATGATTCGCATTTTCGCTGGCTTTTTGTGAAGCGACGTAGTATCCGTTGTCGTGGGGGCAGCGGATTTTTTTGAGACGACTCCGGAGGGTTTTGAGCTCCGGGATGTGGTTGTGCGCCTTGCGCGGCTTGATGTCGCTGGAACCGTGTTGTTGACCGTATCTTGGTTTCAAGCAGTTTGCCGGTCGAGGTCTGCGCTACGTGTTCACTTGGCGCGGGCGGTGGATTGGTGCTGCGGGCTGGCAGACGGGCGCCCTCAGCTGCGCACCCGTTGGATTGGCTGGCGCCGCGAGGAACAGTTCAGGCGGTTGCCGGGAACAACACGAGGTTTGTTGTTCCTGGTGGTCGTTTCCGGGCCTTGCCTCGTTTGCGTTGTCGCGGATGGTGCGGCGGCGACTGGGAGGCTGCGCCATCCGTTGCTTGTTGCGGAGTCGTTTGTCTTGCCGACGAAGTTCAGCGGCACCATGTACAAGGCGGCGAACTGGGAGTGCGTTGGCAGGGGCCATGCGCGCGCCAGCGGGCGCTATACCGACCGGGGAGGCGAAGGATCTTTACGTGTTTCCGCTGCGTCGCGATGTCGGCTGCGGGATCGTTCGCCGCTTCCTGTGGCGTGGGAGTTGCGGGCGCCGCTGGTCGGCGCAGGAGTTGCGCTCGATTTATCAGCGGCGCTTTCCGACTTCCGGCGCGCGCAGGGGCACCGCATCGCCTCGGTGCTGTGCGTGATTTTGCTGGCTTGCGAACCGGCACGGTTGCGGCGGCGCACTACGCGATGACGCAGAAGGAGCTGGAGCAGCATGGAAGAACAGGGACACCGGCAAGTATGAGCCGGTCTCCAAATCGACCGTGCACCGGGTGCTGCAGAACACCGACCCGGGATGGATCGAGGATGCTCTGCGGCGCTGGGCGCAGCCGCGCCTGGAGGTCGGCAACGCGGTCGACGGCAAGCGCATCCGCGGCCGCACCGGCGAGGATCATTACGAGACAGTCTCGCTGGCCGGTATTCGATCCTCAACTATCACGACGGGGAGATCGCTGCTGTCCACGCCGCGACGGCACCGGTTGCCGGCCGTCTGCTCACCCTCGACGCGCTCCACACCACCCGCGAGGCTGATCATCGAGACCCATCTCGCGGACTGATGGTCAAGGGCAACGCACCTTCGAGAGAGCATCAACTGGAAGACCGCCAGCGCTACAACGAAAAGCCCGCGCATGGCCGCCAGCGCACCATCTTCACCCCGCTGGCGAAGATGATCAACTAGTCAAGCAGATCTTCCGCGTCACCCGGCGCGTCGAATTCAAGAAATCCAGAAAACGGACAACCGAATACGCCATGACCTCGGCCGAACGCGCCTCGCCGCAACAGCTGCTCGCATGGAATCGTGTACACTGGGTAGTCGAGAGCCATCATCATGTCCGCGATGCCACCTTCCGCGAAGACGACTCCATGCTCCGAACGCGCCCGCAAACAACGCGATCACCCTCGCAATCGCCGTCATCATCCGCAACAAACGCAAGCTGCCCAAACCCTTCAACAGCTTCCCACTATGCCGACAAGCGCAAGCAGGTCCTGCACGCAATCACAAGACCAGGCTGACCGCGCCTCTCTCCCCGACAGAAACTGCAAGCTTTCGAGCCCGGCAACCAAGACCTCTCGCTCGCCCCGGATACGCCGACCAATCGCGCCCCGCACCGTAACAGCGCGTCAGCAAATCTCAAAATCGCAGCCTCAAACGCGTCGACCCGCGCCACGATCAGGACTCCGATCACATCACATCAACAAGCATGGGATCACCTTGGCAAACGGAGCAACGGATCTGGGGCGGATCTTTGGTCAGCTCTTCGAGCTTGCGATGCAAATCGAGCGCGAGCAGCACTTGAAAGCGGGCCACCGGACACCGGAACGACAGGGCTATGCCAACGGCTACAAACGGATCGACACCCCACTGTTACCGTTCAGGTGCCAAACGGTCACGGGGACGACCCGTTCTATCCCCAGTCGCTTGAACGCGGCCAGCGATCTTCTCGCGCCGTGGCCGTAGCCGAGATGTACATCAAGGATGTTTCCACGCGGCAAGATGTAATGCGCGAGTTCGGGAGCCTGTCCTCTTCTCAGGTCAGCCGGGCTACCAGGTTGCTTGATGAAGAACTCGCCGCGCAACCGGCCTCTGATGAAATACCTGATCCTAGTAGTCCACCGGCATTGTATTGATGGTTTTTGGTGGGTAGTATTCCTGTGTCGGCATCCGTTGGAATCTGGACAGTGTCGATATCCACACGGGCAAGATGCCGAACAGGCAGCCGCAGCCCCATGTACAGGTCTGGACAACGGGAGCGGCGCAATGACAGGAGCAGCGTATATGGCCAACTCTCGGGGCAGGAAGCTCTACCGCGTGACCCTTTCGGCGCAGGAGCGCCGGGATCTGAAGGCGATTGTCGACGGCACCGGGGCTGCCTGGCGTCGGCGCCGGGCACAGGTCCTGATGCTGAGGGGGCGCTTGTCGATGCCGACATTGCGCAAGGGCTGGGCATCGGCACGGCGACGGTTGAGCGCTTGCGCAAGCGCTGCGTTCTGGAGGGGCTGGACGCCGCCCTCAGCCGCAAGGAGCAGGTGAACCGTCGGCCGAAACGGGGGCGATGGAGGCGAAGCTGGTCGCCCTGTTCGTCCCCGCCCGAGGGCTGTGGACGCTGAAGCTGCTCGACGGCCGTCTGGTGGAGATCGTCGAGCGCATTTCGGAAGAGACGGTCAGGAAGACGCTAAAAAAAAGAGATCAAGCCGTGGCTGAAGCAGTACTGGTGCATTCCACCGCACCGGAGCGCACAGTTCGTAGCGGCGGATGTGCTTGACATTTATCAGCGGGACTTTGCCGGGGACGAGGTGCTGGAGACCAGCCGGCAGCAGGAAACCCGCATCCCCCCGGTCAGCCGGAGGTGGTCGACTATGAATATGAGCGCAACGGCACGGCCAACCTCTTCATGGCCTTTGCGCCCAACGAGAACTGGCGCACGGTGAAAGTCACCGCCGCCGCGGGACTGGGCGCACTTCATCCGGGAGCTTGCCGACGACCATTTCCCCGACAGAAAGATCGTGCTGGACAATCTGAACACGCACAGTCACTGTATGAAGCCTTCGAGCCCGAGGAGGCGGGTACGAAAGCGGTTCGAGTTTCGCTATACGCCGAAGCACGGAAGCTGGCTCAACATGGCCGAAATCGAGATCGGTGCGCTGTCGCGGCAATGCCTTCGGCGACGCATTCCCGACCGCGACACCATGCTGCGGGAGACGGCAGCATGGTGTCGCGGCGCAATGCGGCCGATGTCACTGTCGACTGGCGTTTCACGACGAAGGATGCCCGAACGAAACTGAAGTCACTATGCCCATCAATCCAATAATGCTAGACTACTAGATGCGCGCTACGAAAAAGCCCGCCATGACGGCGTTGTGCGCGATGTCGCGGTACTCTCGGCCATTGGAATAGGGGCTGCAGGCACGTTCCGGGGCTCTCTGTGGCGCTCTCCGAGGCCGAGGTCCATTGGAGAGCCCTCCTGGAAAGCTTGCTAGCCCTGCATGGTACGACCTTCATCGTCTCGGATGCTGGGCTGAAAGCGGCACGACGCGCGGTGCTGGGCGCGGCGACGTGGCAGCGCTGCCAGTTCCACCTGGCGCAAAACGCCGTGCAGCGCGCACCGAACAACGACATCAGGAAACGTATTGGAAAACAGCTCGGAGCCACGCCTCCTCACTCCAAACCGCCGAGGCTGAACTGGGCGCCCTCGTGGCCAGCTATCGCGACAAGCATCCAGGCTTCCTGGCTGGAAAAGAATGCGGGGCTCGCTGTTTTCACCTTGCCCGATGCTCACCGCAAACGTATGCGAACCTCGAACGGTATCGAGCGGCCGATCCAGCAAGAGCTCAAGCGGCGCACCTCCAAAGTCAGGGTCTTTCCGAACCTCGCCTCGTTGGAGCGCCTCTCAACCGCGGTCCTCATCGACGAAAAATGGGAAACCGAAACCAAGATCAAATGGGAACAGCTCGATGATTGAGAGCTTCACGACAATTTCCAGACATCAGGTTGCGTAATCCCGCGCCGCCGCCGCGATCTCGGGACCGATGCCGTCGCCCGGCAGAATCAGCACCTGCATCTGGAATTCGCCTCCCGTCCGATTTGATTTCGTTGGCCGCTCGCCTATGATCGCGCGCCGGTTCAGGCAAGAGAGGAGTTCCCTGCCAGTGTCAAGCAACCGCAGCCTGCGTCCGGAGACCATCGTGCTCCATGCGGGCCACCGGGGCGACCCCAATACCGGTTCGGTCGCCGTTCCGATCCACCAGACCACGTCCTACCAGTTCCGGGACACCGAACACGCCGCAAACCTGTTCGCGCTGAGCGAGCTCGGCAATATCTACACCCGGATCATGAATCCGACCCAGGCCGTGTTCGAGGATCGAATGGCGGCGCTGGAGGGCGGGGTTGCGGCGCTGGCGCTGGCCTCAGGCCAGGCGGCGACGGCGTTCTCCCTCCAGAACGTCGCCCATGCCGGCGACAATGTGGTGAGCTCGACCGACCTCTACGGCGGCACCTGGAACCTGTTCGCCAACACGCTGAAGGACCAGGGCATCGAGGTGCGGTTCGTCGATCCGGCCGACCCCGAGAACTTCCGCCGCGCCATCGACGACAGGACGCGCGCCTTCTACGCGGAGACGCTGCCGAACCCGAAGCTCGAAGTCTTCCCGATCAGGGAAGTCGCCGATATCGGACGCGAATACGGCATCCCGCTCATCATGGACAACACCGCGGCGCCGCTGATCTGCCGGCCCTTCGACCACGGGGCGGCGGTCGTCATGTATTCAACGACGAAATATATCGGCGGGCACGGCACCTCCATCGGCGGCCTGCTGATCGACGGCGGCAATTTCGACTGGGAGGCATTCCCGGAGCGTCAGCCCTATCTGAACCGGCCCGACCCGAGCTACCACGGCGCGGTCTGGACCGAGGCGGTCAAGCCGCTCGGGCCCATCGCCTACATCATCAAGGCCCGGACGACGCTCCTGCGCGACCTCGGCGCGGCGACCACGCCGATGAACGCCTTCCTGTTCCTGCAGGGGCTTGAGACGTTGCCGCTCAGAATGGAGCGGCATAACGCCAATGCCGCGGCCGTCGCCGACTTCCTGAACGGCCACGCCAGGGTCGCGAAGACGATCTATCCGGGCCTGATGGACGGCGAGGCGCGGCGCCGCGCCGACGCCTATCTGGACGGCGGCTACGGCGCGCTGGTGGGCTTCGAGCTCGCGGGCGGCCGCGAGGCCGGGCGGGCGTTGATCGACGCGCTGGAGCTGCTCTTCCATGTCGCCAATATCGGCGATGCGCGCAGCCTCGCCATCCACCCAGCGACGACCACCCATTCGCAGCTCTCGGAAGAGGAGCAGGCGGCCACCGGCGTCACGCCCGGCTATGTCCGCCTCTCCATCGGCCTGGAGCATATCGACGACATCCTCGCCGACCTCGACCAGGCGCTGGCCGCAGCGGGCTGAGGCGGGTCAACCCTTTGCGCCACAACGGGGCCGCGCCTTGCACGGGCGCGGCCCCTGTGCAGAGTCGGCGCCGGATTAACGAGTGCGGGCACCGTTCAAAAACTAGATTCTTTTAGACCGAAGTTCCAGAAAATTCCGGCTGAAATGCACGTCAAGCCATTGATGAAGCATGGTTTGTCGGATTTTTCGTGCGTCAGAGTGTACCCATGTAATATTGTGTTCGATGCTTGACATCCATGGATCTTGCTCCTACCCCACTTCCAGTCTGAAGTGCAACATCCGGCCCTCATCGCAGTGAGGGCGTAGCCCGAACGGAGATGAGGGCCGGATGTTGCACAAATTTTCTCCCTCTGCCCCTCTCGATTCCGCCTGAGAACAGCTTCAGTTCCTTCAACATCGAGCTTATGCAACGCCTTTGTCGGCTTCAAGCCACTATTTCGCCGTCGCGCGGCATGGACCCTGCTGCACGTTGCGGCTGCGGAACATGGCGCAGATGGTCAGCGCGGTTTCACTTCAAGATTACCTCCGTCGGCGATCCCAGGACTTTCCGAGTGTTGAGCCGCACCTTCTGAACATCTTCGTTGCATGTCGCGCGAAAGTCCGTGCCCTTCGGGAAGTACTCCCGCACCAGGCCGTTGGTGTGCTCATTCAAGCCGCGCTCCCAAGAATGGAAAGGCGAAGAAGAAATCTGCGTCAAATGCTTCAGCGACACGCCTGTGGTCTGCGAACTCCTTGCCGTTGTCTGACGAGATTGTGTTGTCTGACGTGATTGTGTGGACCAATAGCGCACCAGAGCCGAGCAGGCGGATCATGACCGAACCGACCGTGTCTTTCTGTCCACCCAGCAAGGTGTATTTCGTGGCACGAGCGACACGACAGCTCCACTGTGAGCTTTGCCGATGATGGCTCCCAGTCGCCGATCCGTTCCTTTGCCTCCGCAGGGCGCTCGGAAATGTCCACCCGGCCGGAATGGCATCCGCCCTTCCAGTTCGGCTTCTTGCCGCGCCGCCGAAGCTTCTTCCACAAGACGCCCCCGGCTCTCCGATCTTCGGCGATCATGGATCCGTTCACGGCCTTCCAGTCGAAAACGGCCGCTGCTCGGGGCCCTCCCGCAGCTTTTTCTAAGCTTCAACCCGAGGCGTCAACCGCCAAGAAACAGACGAGGCTGTACTACGGCGCGTTTCTGCCATCCTTTGCGCCTGCTTGTGACGGTAACCCCGTCCCCCGGTGTTGCGCTTGATCTCCCGGAAAATTGTTGATCGGCCCAGCTGCCGAGCAATCGCACCTTGTGAAAGACCGCTTTTCTGCCTCAATCTGGCATCGCTCTTCGTAGGTGACGGTAGCCTTTGGACATGAACAAGCTCCCTTCATCTTGTACAGGAACTCTCGCCGCTACCGCTCCGCAACATCATGCGTCTTAAAACACATGGCCACAGCCCATCATGTGTTGCACTTCACTATGGAACGGGGGTGCGACTGAAGAGATTACCTGCGAACGGGAGCTTGAATTTCACCTGGAGGCGGAACTCGCCGAAAAAGGAAGTCCGACATTACCCTACCTGCGCTTCTACAATTTGATTGACTGCGGTTATTTGGGCGCTACCGTTGATTTGCGTGGACAGGAAGAGACCTGTCCCGATCTGGTCAGCGAGACGAAACCGGGCTATCCCTTTTGCCAGTCTCTTGCTTTGGAGGCTGTCGAATACGGTGTTGAAGGTTTCCTTACAGCCTCCGCTCGTAATGATGGCGGTACCTGCGTTCCGGTATTCGCCCGCCCGGCACTGTTCGGGCCGACCATTAGACATGGAGTTGCGTTGTCAATCACCGATGTCGGCATGAAGTTCCAGCGACGGTAAAATTCCGGGTATTTTTCTGCTCGGAGTTATAGGGTGATCCCGTCGCTCCCGCTCCGATCACGTCGTAGATCAGGAGACTGCGGTGATGATGACCACCGCCTGAGCGATCGGCGGCTCGTCGGTTATCGTGACGTTGATCTGTGCGCTCATCCCTTCGGGCGTCAGTTCCCGCAAATGTCGGGCCGCGCCTCCGGTCAGCTCCATCGTCGGCTGACCACCGGGAATGTTTACCACCGCGAGATCGCGCCAGTAGACGCCCTGTCGGAAGCCGGTTCCGAGAGCCTTCGCGCAGGCCTCCTTGGCTGCGTATCGTCTTGCATAGCTGGCCGCGCGAAGCCGGCGCCGGTCGCATCTCTGTCGTTCGACGCCGGTGAAGCACCGATGGGTGAAGCGCTCGCCGAAGCGTTCCAGTGTCCGCTCTATGCGCCGGATGTCGATAAGGTCGCTGCCGAGCCCGATGATCATGCGTCGTCGCCATGATCGCCGGATGCGGTCGCCGGCCCGCCGCTGCGCGCGTTGTCCATGAGGCGCCGCATGTGTCCGACGGCATCCTCGATCCCCATGAAAATCGCCTCGCCGATCAGGAAGTGTCCGATGTTGAGCTCGACAATCGTCGGGATGGCGGCGATGGCCGATACCGTCTCGAAACCCAGCCCGTGGCCGGCGTGGCACTCGATACCGGCAGATTCGGCATGCGCCGCAGCCTCCGCGATGCGGTCGAGTTCGCGCTCGCGCGCTTCGCCATTCGCCTCGCAGTAGGCGCCGACGTGAAGTTCGACGACCGGGCAGCCCAGCGCGACGGCAGAGTCTATCTGTTCGGTCACCGGTTCGATGAACAGCGACACGCGGATGCCGGCGCCCGCCAGGCCGTTGACGATCGGCGCCAGCTGATTGTGTTTGCCGGCGGCGTCGAGGCCGCCTTCGGTGGTGCGTTCCTCCCGTTTCTCGGGAACGATGCAGGCGGCGTGGGGGAGGTGCTGCAGCGCGATTCCGAGCATCTCGTCGGTCGCCGCCATCTCAAGGTTGAGGGGCAGGTCGCTGCCGTGGGCCAGGCGAAGGATATCGTCATCCGTGATATGTCGGCGATCCTCGCGGAGATGAGCGGTAATGCCGTCGGCTCCGGCCCGGGCCGCGGCCGCGGCCGCGCGCAACGGATCGGGATGGACGCCGCCGCGGGCATTCCGAACGGTGGCGACATGGTCGATATTGACGCCGAGTCTCAGCGGACGCACGGTAATCGTTCGCCCTGTTCCGACCGTGGCGCCGCCGGCTGAAGAGCGTGTGGCAGCAGCCATGTCAATTCTGGGCCAGCTCTACGGATGACACGTCGGACGCCGTGCGCAGAGCGGCGACGATGTCGCTGACGCGGCGCGCGTCCTCGACCTCGAAATCGATGGTCATCTGGTAAAAATCCCGGGACCGGCCGGTGATCTTGAGATTGGTGATGTTGCCGTCCTGGCGCGCGATCAGCGTGGTGAGTTCGCCGAGGGCGCCGCGGCGGTTGGCCACTACCAGATCGAGTCGTCCGGCGCGATGGTCGGACGGCGCCGGCCCGAGGTCCCATGCAACATCGATCCATCGCTCCGGCATTTCGGTAAAGTTCGCGAGCGCCGAGCAGTCGCGGGTATGGATCGAGATTCCCCGTCCTGGTATTACGATCCCCATGATCTGCTCCCCGGGCATGGGATCGCAGCAGTTTGCGTAATGGACGGCCATGCCCGGCGTGAGTCCGCGGATCGGGATGGCCGCCGCGCCGTTCCGCCCGTCGCCGGCTCCTGTCCCGCGGCGCGGTTTGCGGTCGGCGAGGAGCTGCGGCGGGATCATTGCCTTGATGACATCCGCCACGGCGATGTCGCCCCGGCCCACGGCCTCGACCAGCATATCGGTGCTGTCGAGATCGAAGCGTGCCAGAACCTCCTTCGTTATCTGGCCCGGCGGCGCGCCCGTCGAGGTGTGGAACTCCCGGTCGAGCATGGCGCGTCCGAGCCGCGCGAACTCGTTGCGCTGGGTGTTCCTCACATGGCGGCGGATGCGCGCGCGCGCCTTGCCTGTCACCACCCACTGCTCCCAGGTCGGCGATGGCGCGCCTCCCTTGATGGTCAGTATCTCGACCTGATCGCCGTTGGCCAGTTCGGTGCGCAACGGCAGCATCCTGCCGTTGATCCTGGCGCCGATGCAGCAGTCGCCGATCTCGGAATGCACCGCATAGGCAAAATCCACGGGCGTGGCGCCCTGCGGAAGCGAGATGATGTCGCCCGTCGGGGTGAAGCAGAATACCTGGTCAGGATAGAGCTCGAGGCGCGTGTTTTCGAGGAACTCGTCGGGACTGCCTGCGCTGTCGAGGATGTCGAGAAGCTTGTGCACCCAGTGATAATGCTTGCCTTCGATCAGCGCGGCGCCGAACTTGTACTGCCAGTGGGCGGCAACGCCGAACTCGGCTATCCGGTTCATCTGAGTGGTGCGGATCTGGATCTCGATGCGGTGCAGCTCCGGACCGATGACCGCGGTGTGCAGCGACTGGTAGCCGTTCTTCTTCGGGGTCGAGATGTAGTCGTCGAATTCGCCGGGGATCACACGGTACTCGGAGTGTATCCTCCCGAGCACCCGGTAGCAGTCCTCGACCGACGCGACCACGACGCGAAACGCGATGATGTCGGTCAGGCGCTCGAAGCGCACATTCTTGCGCTGCATCTTGCGCCAGATCGACACCGGTCTCTTGATGCGCCCCGACACCCCGGCGTCGATTTCGGAATCGGTGAGGATCCGGTCGATTTCCTCCGCGATCCTGTCCACGATGTCTCCGGCCTGCTGCTGCAGGAAATCGAGGCGGCTGACAATAGATTCGCTGGCGTCGGGATGGATCTCGCGAAACGCGAGATCCTCAAGCTCTTCCTTGATCTCCTGTATGCCCATGCCGGCGGCCAGCGGCACGTAGATGTCCATGGTCTCCCGCGCTATGCGGCTCCGCTTTTCCGGCGAGCCGACATGCTCCAGCGTGCGCATGTTGTGGAGCCGGTCGGCAAGCTTGACGAGCAGCACGCGGATGTCCTTGGAGATCGCCAGCAGGAGCTTCTGGAAATTCTCCGCCTGCCCGCTGGCATTGGGCCTGAGCTCAAGTTCCGAGAGCTTCGTGACCCCGTCGACGAGTTGGGCGACCTCGGCGCCGAACAGGCCGCTGATCTGCGCGACGGTCGCAGCCGTGTCCTCGACCGTGTCATGCAGCAGCGCCGTGACGATGGATTCGGTATCGAGCCGGTATTCCGTGAGAATTCGCGCGACTTCGAGCGGATGCAGGAAATACGGCTCGCCCGAGGCACGTTTCTGCGCGCCGTGGACCTCCATCGAGAAGTCGTAGGCCCGCGCCAGCATTTCTTCGTCCGCGTACGGATCGTAGCCGCGGACGCGCTTGATCAGTTCCTGCTGTTCCATCATGGCGGCAACCTGCAGTCCGGCGGCCGATCCGGTCGCTGCCCAGGGAAAGGGGAGTATCGGAACTCCGGGCCGGGATTTCGGCGTCCGCTAATCTTCCCCTTCGAGAGCCTCCTCCGGGACATCCTCGAAACCGCCGACCGGGTCCGACCAAGACTCCTCGGGTTCAGGCTCGGGCCCATCCCCGTCTTCTTCATCCTCATCGTCGGGGAGCGCCTCGTCGTGGAACGAGACGATGGCCTCGTCCTCTTCGGGCAGGAGAACCGGCATGCCCAGCGGCGTGGCCGCCTTGTCGAATTCGCTCTCTTCCTCGACCGGTTCGTCGGGATCCGAATAGTCCTGCAGCGTCGCAATCATCGAATCCTCCAAGTCGCCCAGTTCGATCGTCTCCTCCGCGATCTCGCGCAGGGCGACCACGGGGTTCTTGTCATTGTCGCGCTCGACGGTCAGATCGGAATTGACCGAAATCATGCGGGCCCGGTGCGCGGCCATCATCACCAGCCGGAAGCGGTTGGGTACCATCAGAATGCAGTCTTCGACTGTAACGCGAGCCATTGGCGGGTTTCTCCAGTTTCGGCCAAGCCGGTAGGCCGCTAATATAGGCGGATACGGTCGATCAAGGCAAGCTGTGATCCCGGGCGGTCACCGCGCCCGGCTGCGTCAGCAGGGTCGGCAGACCTGGTCTCCGGGCAGCTGGCGGACGAGGTCGTCGATGCCGCGCCCGTCCGCCGGGTGGCGCCAGCCCGGCGCGACCTCGCGCAGCGGCAGCAGCACGAAGGCCCGCTCCCTCATGCGCGGATGTGGTATCAGCGGCGGGCCCTCAAGACCGCGCACGAGGTCGTGATAGGCGAGAAGATCGAGATCGAGGGTCCGGGCCGCGTTGGCGACGGACCGGGTCCGGCCGAACATTGCTTCGACATCGTGCAGGACCGCGAGCAGGTCCTGCGGGTCGCGCGACGTGGCCACCGCAGCGACGCCATTGACGAAGTCCGGCTGCTCGGAGGCCGGGACGGGCGCGCTCGTGTACCATCGCGAGCAGCGTTCGACCGCGATGTCCCGCTGTTGGAGTTCCGCAAGCGCCGCCATGCACAGCTGCAGCGGCATCCCGGCCTCGAGGTGCGAAAGGTTGGAACCTATACCGATCAGGATCACGGATTCGCCTCGAATCTCGTTCGGGCACTTGCCTCACGGGGAGAAGGCCGTATATTGAGTTCAAACTCCGTTCCAGGCTGTTGTCAACTCAGCGCCTGCGGAAGATTGCAACCGGAAGACCCAGAGGGATATGATGCACTTCAATCCTGAAGAACGGGTGGCGCTGTTCATTGACGGCCCAAATCTATATTCGGCAGCTCGAGCCCTTGGTTTTGATATTGACTACAAGAATTTGCTTGAGCTTTTTAGAAACGAAGGCCGTCTTGTCCGTGCCTTTTACTACACGGCACTCGCAGAAGATCAGGAATACTCCCCGATACGCCCGCTGGTAGATTGGCTTGACTATAACGGTTATACGATGGTCACCAAGCCGATCAAGGAGCATATCGATGAAATGGGGCGCCGCAAGGTCAAGGGCAACATGGACATTGAACTGGCGATCGACATGCTGGAGATGGCGCAGCACATCGACCACGCGGTGCTGTTCTCCGGCGACGGCGACTTCCGCCGTCTCGTCGAGGCGGTGCAACGCCGCGGCGTGAGGGTCACCGTCATCAGCACCTTCCGGTCCCATCCGCCGATCGCTGCCGACGAGTTGCGCCGGCAGGCCGACATCTTCGTCGAACTGCAGGAGATCGGTCCCCGGATCGCCCGCGAGGGGCGCCGCCCGACGGACGACAACGCCCACTACGCAGAACGGCGGCATGTTCGGATGCCGACGCCCGGCGACCCCGACCCTGATCTGGATGCCGCGGACCTTCTTGAAGACGCCTGACATTGCCGCAGGATCTCGAAGGGCGGCCGGTCGCGCCGCCGCTCGACTGCGCGCTCTGTCCGCGCCTTGCCGGCTTCCGCGCCGAGAATTCCGCCGCGTTTCCTGACTGGCACAACGCGCCCGTCCCGTCGTTCGGCGAGCTCTCTGCCGCGCTCCTGATCGTCGGTCTCGCTCCCGGCCTTCGGGGCGCCAACCGGACCGGGCGCCCGTTCACCGGCGACCATGCCGGCGACCTCCTCTTTTCGACGCTCGCGAAGTTCGGTTTCCTCGACGGGCGCTATGATCGAAGACCAGACGACGGCGTGGCAGCCGTCAATTGCCGGATCGCGAATGCGGTGCGCTGCGTGCCGCCGAAGAACCGGCCGACCGGTGCCGAGGCACGCACCTGCCGGCCGTTTCTCGCGGGCGAGATCGAGGCCATGACGCGGTTAAGCGTGATCCTCGCACTCGGGCGGACAGCGCACGACGCCACCCTGTCGGCGCTCGGCGAACGAAGAGCGGATTATCGCTTCGTCCACGGAGCCATGCACGGGCTCGGTGCCGGCCTCGTTCTGGCCGACAGCTATCATTGCTCGCGCTACAACACCAACACCGGCGTGCTCACGGTCGAGATGTTCGAGTCGGTGTTTCGCGCGATCGTCCGCCATCTCGGCGGCGCGGAAGGATAGGCAGCCGCCCGAACGGGCCGGCGCCTACCCCTTGTTCCGGAGCATGCGCGCTTTCTGGCGTTCCCAGTCCCGTTTCTTCTCGCTCTCGCGCTTGTCGTAGCGGTGCTTGCCGCGGCACACGCCGAGTTCGAGCTTTGCGATGCCGCGGTCATTGAAATAGAGGTTGAGCGGCACCAGCGTCATTCCTTGGCGGTCGGCGGCGCTGGCCAGTTTCGAGATCTCGCGCTTCTTCAGGAGGAGCTTGCGGCGGCGTTCGGGCTCATGGTTCATGCGGCCTGCCTGGCGGTAGGCCGGGATGTGGGCGTTCACGAGCCAGATCTCGCCTTGCTCCGGCCTCGCATAAGCATCGGCAATATTGGCCCGGCCCTCGCGCAGGGCCTTGACCTCGCTTCCGGCGAGAACCAGCCCGGCCTCGATCAACTCCTCGACATGGTAGGCATGGCGCGCCTTGCGGTTGCGGGCGACGAAGTGCCGGGTCTCAGCGTCGGCTCGGGCCATCAACGGGCCGTCAGTTCAGGAGCCCCGCGTGCCGCATCGCCTTCTCGACCCTGGCCCGGGACTCGGTGCTGATAGACACTAGGGGCAACCGAAGCTCGTCGGCACACTTTCCGAGCAGGCTGGCGGCGTACTTGGCTGGCGCCGGGTTGGATTCGCAGAACAGCTCGACGTGAAGCGGCGTCAGGCGCTCGTTGATCTGCTGCGCCTGCCTGACATCGCCGGCCTGCCACGCGCAGTGCATTTCCGACATCAGCTTGGGCGCGACGTTCGCGGTGACCGAAATACACCCGTCGCCGCCCTGGGCGAGGAAGCCGATCTGCGTGACATCTTCCCCCGACAACTGGCAGAAATCCTCGCCGCAGGCCGTGCGCTGCTCAGTCGCGCGCCCGACCGCCGCCGTGGCGTCCTTCACGGCTATGACGTTTTCGAGCCGTGCGCAGCGGGCCATCGTTTCCACCGACATGTCGACCACGGAACGGCCGGGGATGTTGTAGATGATCAGCGGCAGGCCGACCTGATTCAGGGCCTCGAAATGACGGTACAGCCCTTCCTGCGTCGGTTTGTTGTAGTAGGGGGTCACGATCAGCGCCGCGTCGGCGCCGGCATCCTTGGCGTGGCGCGTGAGGTCGAGCGCTTCGGCTGTGGAATTCGACCCGGCACCGGCGATCACCGGCACCCGCCGGTCGGCGACCTCGATGCAGAGTTCGACGACACGCTTGTGCTCCGCGTGGTCGAGAGTCGGCGACTCGCCGGTGGTGCCGACGGGCACGAGCCCGTGGGTCCCCTCGCTGATCTGCCAGTCGACGAAGGCGCTGTATGCGGCTTCGTCGATGTCGCCGCCGCGAAACGGGGTAATGAGCGCGCAGATGGAACCGCTGAACATCGCCGCCTCCCTGAAGATGCCTGATAACCGCGGGGAAACTTACAGCGGCGGTTGCCGGGGAGCAACAGCACTCCGCGATGCTGCGACCCCCGCGGCACCGGTCCTGCGCCTCCGCCGGGCCGCCGGCTCAGCGCAGGCGCCGCGCGAATTCCCGCGGCAGGTATTCCGGCCTGAAACCGTTCCAGCCGCGGTCGGGTGCAGCCTCGGCGTCCCTGATCCAGGCATTGAACACGACTTCGTTGCCGGAAGCGACCTCCTTCGGGACGATCGAGCCGATGCCCTGCGGCGGGAATTCGACACGGGCGCCTGCCGGGATGTGGCACAGCCCGGTGCAGGCCAGGAACCGGTTGCCCGACGGGGTCTCGCACCCGCCGCTCACGTAATGGGAGTAGGGCAGGTCCCGGCCCCGTACCGCCGGGTCTCGCGGGCGGTCATTCCGCGTTCGTCGATCAAACAGGCGACCCCGAACCGGCGATGCCACACGATCTCGCCCGCCCGGTCGATGGCGATGATCGCTTCCACGTCGCTGGTCTTGTTGATCGACCGCGTGTTGCGTCCGACCGTCAGCAGGACGACGATGTCGCGGCGGGCGGGGTCGATCTCGAGAATCTCGATTTCCGGCAGATCCGTCATCGCCGTTCCAGCTCCCGCACGCCGCCGGCCCGGGCGCTATAATGGCCGGCGAAAACGGATCGGCGCTTGAGCAAGGAGAGACGGAGATGGCTGTCGAGGGCAACGGGGCGGGCGTTGCATTCATCACCGGCGGCGGCGGCGGAATCGGAAGTGCGACAGCGCGGCTTCTGGCGTCGGACGGCATCGCGGTCGCGGTCGCCGATGTCAGCCCGGACCTTGCGGACGAGACCGCGGCGCGGATCGGCGCCGACGGCGGATGGGCGCTGGCGGTCCGGCTGGACGTCACCAACCGGGAGTCAGTCGCGCGGGCGGTCCGCACGGTCGGGGAGGAACTCGGTCCGGTCGACCGGCTTGTCAATGCTGCCGGAATCTTCGGCTGGGCGGCGATGGAGGACATCGACGACGACGCTTTCGAGGCCATGTTCCGTATCCATGTCTTCGGCATGCACGCCGTCTGCCGCGCGGTGGTGCCCGGCATGGCCGTCCGCGGCCGCGGCGCGGTCGTCAACATCGCGTCGATTCACGCCATTCGAGGACAGGCGAACGCCGTCCACTATGCCTCCGCCAAGGGCGCGATCCTGTCTTACACCAAAGCGCTGGCACGCGAGAAGGCGCCCCATGGCGTCCGGGTCAACGCGGTTGCGCCCGGTCCCATCGACACGCCGATGCTGCGCGGCGACATGGACGAGGCAGAACGGAGATTTGCCGAGCGCGTGAAGACCATCCCGGCCGGCCGGATCGGGACCCCAGGGGAGATCGCCTCGGGAATAGCCTTCCTGCTGTCACCGTCCGCAAGCTATCTGACGGGCCATGTCATGACCATCGACGGCGGCGAAGTGATGAACTGACCGCGGCGAGAGCGGCGTCGGGCGGCCGACGCCGCCCGCATCAATGCACGGTCTGGCCGCCGTCGACCACCATCGAGACGCCGTGAACGTAGGAAGCGGCGTCGGAGGCAAGGAAAGCGATTACGTCGGCGATCTCCCGGCAGTCGGCGAGACGGCCTAGCAGCGCCATGTCCTCGATCACAGTGCCGTCGACCAGCCCCGAGTCGATATACCCCTTGACCCGCGGTGACAGCGTCGCCCCGGGGCAGACCGCGTTGACGCGGATGTCCTCCCTACCGTAATCGACCGCAAGCTGGCGCGTCAGCGAGAGCACGCCGCCTTTGGCGGCGCAGTAGACCGGCATCCCGGGGTGGCCGATGATGCCGAACGTCGACGCGACATTGACGATGGAGGCGGTGCCGGGGGCCGCCTTGAGGAGCGGCAGGAAGGCCCGGCACATGTAGTAGACGCTGGACAGGTCGATGGCGAGAATCCGCTGCCAGTCCTCCTCGCCGAGATCCTCGATCTTGCTGACGAAATTGGTTCCGGCGTTGTTGATCACTGCCTTGACGTGGCCGTGGCCGCCGGCGACCGCGGCGGCAAGCGCATCGACCTGCTGGCGGTCGGCAACGTCGGTGATGTGGCCCTCGCACGGCGCGCCGGCCGCGATGAGCATCTTCTCGGTACTGAGCACGTTTTCCGCCGTCCTGGAGGCGATGATGACATGGGCGCCGAGCTCGGCCAGAACCTCGCAGCAGGCCTGTCCGATTCCCTGGCCGCCGCCAGTGACGACCACCGGGGCGCCGCCGAAGCGCAGCCGGTCCAGCATTCCGGTTCTCCTTCCCTCGGACGGTTCAGGCGCCGGCGGGCGCCGGCTCGGTTCGCGTTTCCCGGGTGTCCTGCCCGGCGGTTATGCCGTAGAACCGCGCCGGGTTGTCGTAGAGGATCTTCCGGCGCTGGTCCGGGGCAATGTCGGTGCGTCCGCCGAGATCCTCGCCGGAGCCTTCCCTGGCTTCGAGGTGAGGCATGTCTTCCGAGATCAGGATGTTGTCCTCGCCGAGATAGTCGATGACCTGAGGCAGCAGACGTTCGCCGGCCTCGCAGGTGGTATAGATCCTGTCCTTGTAGGATTCAGGGCTTTTCGACGTTATCGGTTCGAAGCCGAAGGATTTGCGGAAGAATTCGCCGACCGGATAGTAGTGATCCATGCGTTCGAGATACCACGGGATCCAGCCTGCGCCGCCTTCGAGGAAGATGACGCGGAGACCGGGGTGGCGGTCGAGAATGCCGCCGCCGGCGAAGGAATAGAAACCGATCAGCAGCGGCAGCGTGAACGAGACGTTGAGCGACGACGAATGCTCGTCGCACAGGTCGCGAAGCGGGCCCGGCCAGCCGACATGCACGGCGATCGGCAGGCCGCACTCCGCGGCGGTGGCCCACACGCGCTCGTATCTCGGGTCGTGAAGCAGGGTGTTGTTGACGGTGCCGTAGCACATCAGGGCGACGGCACCGGCGTCCTTCGCGCGCCGTACTTCTGCCTCGGCGGCATCCGGATCCCGGAGCGGCAGGGACGCGGCCCACTTCAGGCGGTCGGGGGCCTCGGCGCAGCGCTCGCTGATCCATCTGTTGTAGCTGACCTCCAGGGCCGCCTGAAACTCGTCGTCATCGGTGAGGGGGACGAACAGCAGCGTGGGATAGATCACCTGCACGTCGACCCCGGCGCGGTCGAGATCCGCAAGCCGTGCGGGAACATCCATCAGCGACTGGTTGCCGATGGAGAATTCCTTCATGCCGGCATGCACCGAACCCAGCGGGCAGCCGATCTGGACCGTGCCCGGTCCCCAGGTCCACTGGACCGCCTTTCCGTCGATCAGCCAGAAGGAGTTGTCGACGCCCATGTAGGGTGCGTCGCTTGGCGGTATCGTGATCGGCAGCGGCCGTCGATGCATAAACTTCGCGGGCAGGTAGTCCCAGGTCTCCTCGACCTCGTACACGTGGGAATCGGCATCGATATAGGGCATGGTCTGTCGTCCCCCGTTTGCGGCCGGACGCGGCCGGTTGTTCACTCCGCCGCCAGGTCGGACATCTCGAACCCGCGATAGTTCCCTTCCGGTAGCGCCTGCAGGGACGGCATCACCTCCGTTGCGAAGAGCCGAATGCTCTTCTCGGTGAGATCGGCCGGCAGGGTTCCGAAATGAGCCAGTGCGACGAAGGTGCCGAAGCCCAGGGCGGCATGGCATTCAATCAGCTTGCGGCGCACCGTGTCCGGGCTGCCGACGATGACGACACCGTTCTCCATCAGCCCTTCGATGGTCTGCTCCGACATGATGCTGCGCTTGTGGGCGGCGACCCTCTTCCAGGACTGGAGGGTGAGGTAGCCCGGCGGGAAGAGCGTGTCGAAGGGCAGATGGAGAAACTTGTTGAACAACGCCTCCATGTGGCTGCTGGCTTCCGCGACCGCGCGTTCGTCGCTCTCGGCGACATAGACGGGAGCGGTCCAGGCGATCTGCTCCGAAGCCGCCTCGTATCCGTAACGCGTCCGGGCGACCTCGCGATACTGGTCGAGGAACCTGCAGACGTTGCGGAACGGGCTGTAGTTCTGGGCATAGACGTAGCGCCGGTCCGGATGCGCCGCCCATTCTATGGTCTCGGTGGAGCCCAGCGACGGGCACCAGATCGGCGGGTGCGGATCCTGATAGGGCCGTGGCCAGACATTGACGTACTCGAAATGATAGTGTCGGCCCTCGAAGGCGAAGGGGCCTTCCTCGGTCCACGCCCTGATGACCAGGTCATGCGCCTCCATGTGGCGCTCATGACTGAGCGTGGGGTTGGCCGCCATCGAGTAGAACTCGGCGCCGATGCCGCGCACGAAACCGGTGATCAGGCGGCCCGCGGTGATGCAGTCGATCATGGCGTGTTCTTCGGCAAGGGTCAGCGGATGTTCGCGGAGTGCGAACGCGTTGCCGAGAATGGCGATCCTGCAGTCCGCGGTGCGCCGCGCCAGCGACGAGGCCATGACCACGGGCGACGGCATCAGCCCATAGGCGTTCTGGTGATGCTCGTTGACGGCAATGCCGTCGAATCCGAGCCCGGCCGCGAGTTCGAGTTCGTCGAGATAGCGGTTGTAGAGTTCATGTCCGATGCGCGGGTCGAACAGCCTGTTGGGGAGGGTCACCCAGGCCGAGGGATGCCGGTCCCGCTCTTCCATGTCCAGCGCCGCGTACGGCATCAGGTGGAACATGAACAGCTTCATGTCAGGCGGCCTGTCTCCCGAGGAAGCCGGTCAGCGAATCGACGAACGGGCCGGGTTTCTCGATATGCGGCAGGTGGCCGGCGCGGTCGATGATCGTCACTTCGGCGCCCGGGATGATGCGGCTGAACTCGTCTGCATAGGAGATGTCGACGATGCGGTCTGTGTCGCCCCAGATCACGTGGGTCGGGACCGTGATCCGGTGCAGCCACTTGCGAAGAGACGGGTTGAACAGCCGCGGCTGCCAGCCGAGGCGGGCGGTGGAGACCCGGTTGCGGAGCCGGATGTCGGTTTCTTCCTCGGTCAACTCCGCGTTGATGATCCCGTCCGCGAAACTCTGGTCGACGAACAACTCGCGGGCGAGATCGTCCGGGTCCATGATGAAAATGTCGGCGATCGGCTTGCCCTTGATGCGGATCCCGGCCGCGCCGATCAGGGTCAGACTCCGGAGCCGGGTGGAGTTGCGCACGGCGATTTCCATCGCAAGCCAGCCGCCGAGCGAGTTGCCGACGAGATGAACGCCCTCAAGCAGCCGCTCCTCGAGGAAATCAAGATAGAACATCGCCAGATCGCCGATGTCGTCAAGCCATTCCGGCTCGTCCGACCGACCGTAAGTCGGGTGGTCGGGAACGTGGAGGTCGAAGGAGTCCGAAAGCGTGTCGAAGGCCGGTATCCAGCCCGGGACGCCGCTTGCCCCGTGCAGGAACAGCATCGGGTCGCCCGAGCCTCCACGGCGCAGGAAGATGTTGCATTTCCTGATTCCGACCATGCTCTCCGTGCATTCTGCCATGTTGCTCGCCGTCCTTAGTCAGGTTGTCGCATCGTTGTCGGACCCTGATCGCGCCTGATCGGCGCTGCCGAGGCCGGGCTTGTACTTCTTGTCGAGGAATTCGCCGATCCCCTCGTTGCGGAACGCGTCATCCTGACGCTGCGTGTGCCATGCCTGCATCGCTCCGGCATAGTTCATCGCTGAATCCCAGTCCATCGCGAGGGAATGGAAATAGGCCTCCTTGGTCGCCTGCAGCGCCGAGGCGTCCTTCGCCGCGATCTCGCGGGCCAGCGCCATGACGTTGTCGTGCAGTTCGTCGCGCGGCACCGCGTAGTTCACGAAACCCATCTCCGCGGCGCGCCGGCCGTCGAACGGCCGGCCGGTCAGGGCGTAGAGCTTGTAATCCCGGGGACGCAGGAGGTTGCCCATCGACTTCGATACGCTGCCGCCGGGGAACATCTTGAAGTTGATCTCGCTGAGCCCCATCTTTGCGTCCTCGGCGGCGACGGCGAGGTCGCAGGCCTCGACGATGGTGAAGGCGCCGCCGAAGCAGTGGCCGTTGACCATGGCGATGGTTGGCTTGGGAAAAAGGCGCAGTGTCCGTCCGCGCCATTCGATCGCGACCCGCGACGCGCGGTCGTAGGCAGCCGGATCGTCGCGGAGATCCATGAAGAACTCCTTGAGGTCCATGCCGGCGCAGAAGGATTTGCCGGCGCCGGTGAGCACGAGCACACGACAGCGCGGATCATTGCGCAGCCGTTCGAGCGCATCGGTCATCTCCTCGCCGAGAACCGGATTCATCGCGTTGCGCTTCTCGATCCGGTTGAGCGTGAGCGTCGCTACCCCGTCATCGAACTCGACCAACAACGTCGTGTAGTCCATTGCCGCCCTCCCGCCGCGCGATCTGGCCCGAGAATGTCGTCCAAAGTGCAGGTTCGCCCGGTTGCAGTCAAGCTGGCGTGACGGAGAGCGCTCCTGCCGCATGGCGATCCCACGCTGCCAATCCGGCGACGACTGGCGAGATTTTTACAGTTTGCGTCGCGCTGCAATCTTGCCGCCAAGGCTCGATGGGACCTTCTCGGCACGAAAATTGCGATCAAGGAGGCGATCTGTGATGACGCGAGCCCCAACGCATTCGGATTTCGCGTCTCCGAATTAGCATGGGATCGTCGTGCTCGATGGCGCTGCCCGCATTGTCGGTTTGCGCAATTCGTGATAGCGTCCGTGAACACCATGAGGGGGGGCGCTGGCCCGCTATGTTGCATGCGTCGGTAGAAGCGGGCCGACGGCGCTACCCGGCCGGACAGTTCAGGATGCGGCGGGATTCGGAACCGGCCCTTCCGGACGCCGCGGAGCCCCTTGATTCGATGCCTGTCATGCTGCCGGGAAATCAATCGGGAACGGAGTGCCGGAATCGATCCCGCCTGCAGGGAGGTCGCGGGCTGGCGCGCCATCGCGGCCGGCCCCGATATGTCCGCGCATGTGGATCCGGTTCCTGACGTGGCACCATGATCCGGCGCGTGATATACGGCATCGGTGGCATCGCGATCACCCTGATTCTGGTTTTCCTCGCCTTTCCGAGACTGGTTGACCTCGACGGTTTCAAGCCGCGCATCGCCGCGGAGTTCCAGAAAGCGACCGGCAGGGTCCTGGCGCTCGACGGAAAGCTCGACATCGATTTCGTGCCCTATCCGCGCTTGGCCGCGTCCGATGTCCGGGTCCTCAATACCAGGGATGATGCCGCCTTCGAACTGATGACACTGAAGGCCTTCAAGCTGGGTGTCCGGTTGTTGCCGCTGTTGCGCGGCGAGATCGAGATCTCCGACATCGAGATGGTTGAACCGGTGGTCCGGCTTGAACGGCTTCCCGATGGCCGCGGTAACTGGCAATCGGCGACCGTCGGGTCGCCGTTCGACCCGGCGCCCGCGGCGCCCGCCGACGCTCGGGGGATCTTGGGAGCCGGGGGCGATCTGCGGATCAATTCGCTGAGGATCACGGACGGCACGTTCAGCTACCGTGATACGGCGGGTGGGGTCGAACGGATCGACGGCGTGACCGCCGATGTCACGGCCGGATCGCTGGCCGGCCCGTTCACCGTCAGGGGGGCGATGACGGTGCGCCGCCAGGCCGTCCGGGTCGACGCCTATGTTGGACGGCACGTCGAGGGCGAGCCACTGGCGGTTTCGCTGCGGGCGGTTTCCGACGGCGACACTGTCGCGTTGTCGGCAAAGGGCCACATGGATTTCTCGGGCGCGGGGCCATGGTTGCTCGTGGACGCCGCGCTCAAGGGACCCAGCCTCGGGGCATTCCTTGCCGTGCTGCCGGAGTTCGGCACGTCGTCGGGTTTCGACCATCCGTTCAGCCTTGCGGCCACCGTTGATGCCGACCAGCGCGAGCTAAGGCTTGCGGGCATGTCGGTCATCCTTGGCGGCGTGAGCGCGACCGGGACGGCGACGCTTCCGCTCGGCGGCAGTGCCGCAACACGGATAGTGCTCGATGCGGATCGGCTCGATGTCGACGCTCTGGTCGGAATGGCCCGTCTGCCGCCGGACCGTGCCATCGGGGAGGCTGTTCACCTGCCGACGGATATCGACGTGAAGATGAAACTGACATCCGACGAGCTTGTCGTCGCGCGAAGGCCGGTCCGGGACCTGCGGATAACGGCCTCGCTCAGGGATGGCGAGCTCTCCGTCACGAGGCTTTCCGCGCGCCTGCCGGGGGAGGCGGCCGTCGAACTGAGCGGCAGTGCCGAAGCGCATCGCGGCAAGCTCGAATATCGGGCAAGACTGCTGCTTCGCGCAAGCGATACGCGCTCGCTGCTGGGCTGGATCGGCGTGGATGCGGCGGCGGTGGCAGAAGACCGCCTGCAGAGGCTCTCGGTCCGGACGGAAATAACCGGAAACCTGTCCGAGATGCGTTTCGTCGACATACGCGGTCAGCTCGATGCATCGAACCTGCGCGGTGGCGTCACGCTGGCCCTGAGCCGCCGCCCGTCATTTGGCGCCAATCTGAGCATCGACCAGCTCAATATCGATGGCTACGCCGACAACGCGCGCACACCCGCCGAGGCCGTGCCGCCCGCCGCGGACGGAACATCCGGCGGCAGCAAGACTGCACCGCGGGACCGGGTCAGCGTCCTTCCTGCCGCCCTCGGGGAGCTTGACGCCAACGTCGCGCTTCGGGTTGGCGCACTGGGCTATCGCGGGATCATCGCAAGCGGCGT
The DNA here is from genome assembly GCA_964291215.2 of Alphaproteobacteria bacterium. Classification (GTDB taxonomy): domain Bacteria; phylum Pseudomonadota; class Alphaproteobacteria; order MPNO01; family UBA830; genus JAJEBT01. Next base: position 2,004,315 of record OZ219790.1, read on the forward strand.
GCGCCTCGACGGAACGCTGCAGGACGGTGCGCTGACGATACGCGAGGCGAGCGTGCGCAACCTTGCCGGCGCGAGTCTCCGGTTCAGAGGGACGCTGGCCAACCTCGCTGGAGCGCTCAAGGCTAGCGCCAGCCTTGCCGCGGCAGCGGATGACCCGGGACCGCTGCTCGGGCTTTTCGGGTTCAATACGCTCGCTGGCATCGAGAAGCCGGGACCGCTGCGCCTGTCCGCTCGTGCCGAGTCGGTGCCCGACGGGCTCGAAATCGACAGCACGCTCGAAATCGCGGGCGCCACCCTGGCCGTCGCCGGGACGGGCCCGTCGCTCGACGCCCTGCTTGCGGGGTCGCTCGACGGCGGTCGTGAACTGCGCTTCGAGGTGCAGCATCCCGATCCTGGCCGGCTTGCCGCCCTCCTTGGCGGGACCGCGGAGAGCCAGGATGGCGAAATCCGTGCAAGCGTCGTCGCGACGCGCGCGGACGGGAGCATCGGGATCCGGGGCGAGGCCAGGTTCGATGGCGGAAGCGCAAGCGTTTCGGGCCGGATTCTCGAGCCGCTTGCGTCGCCGGGGTTCGATGTTGAAGCCAGTCTCCGCCATCCCGATCTGGTTCGCCTCATGCAGCTCTTTGGCGCGGATTTCGGGCCGGTTGGAGGAGATTTCGGCGGTGTATTCCTCGAAGCCGCGCTCGAGGGCGACGGCGGGCATTTCTCGATCGACCGTCTGACGGGCAGCGTCGGGGCCGTTGACATCGCCGGCGGCGGTTCCTACCGCTTGGCCGAGCCGCGTCCAAGGGTGGAGCTGAGCCTGTCTTTGGGCCTCGTTCCCACGGATGATTTCTCCGGAAAGTCGCCGCCCGGGGCCGCCCCGCCTGACGGGGCGGCGGCACAGGGGGATACGGAACTATGGTCGCGGGCGCCGTTTGATCCCGGACTCCTCCGGCGGTTCGATTCCCGGATCGGGCTGCAGGCCCGGGCGCTGCTCCACAGGTCTCTTCGCATCGACACGCCGCGCCTGCTCGCCACCCTTCAGGATGGGGTCCTGTCGATCGAAGAGATGACCGGAACGATTTCCGGCGGCGCGTTCCGGGCAACCGGCGCACTCGATGTCCGTGATCTTCCGGTTGCCAGGCTATCCCTGGCAGTCGACGGGGCCGAGGTAGCGGCACCGCTGTTCGAAGCCGGCGCCTTCGACATCGTCGGCGGCGAGCTGGATATCGATGTCGATCTCGAAGCTCGGGGACGCTCCGAACACGAAATGGTGCGGACACTCGGAGGTGCGGGCCGGTTCTCGATCCGGAACGGCCGCATCAGCGGCCTCGATCTCGGCCGCATCGCCGAAGCGGTGGAAGACTCTGATCCGGCGGCGAATCTCGCGGATCTGTTCGAGCGGGCCATGAGCGGCGGAGAAACCGTCTTCTCGGCGCTTGACGGCAGCTTCGATCTGGAGCACGGCATCCTGCGGGTCGGAAATCTCGGATTGCGAACGCCGACGGCAGCCGGAGACGCGGCCGGCCGCATCGATCTGCCGCGGTGGGACATCGATATACAAGCGGAATACCGGTTGACGGATCCGGATGTGCCGGCCGTCCACATGCGCCTCGTCGGTTCGCCGGACCAGCCGCGGCGCATTCTCGATTTCGAGGACCTGCACCTGTGGGCGCTTGCGCGCGGTGTCGAGAACGTGCCGGAACCCGAGGCGCCCAGGGAGGCGACAGCCGAGCCGGACCGGTCCTCGCGTCCGGACACGAAAGCGGAGTCCACCGGAACGGGCCTTGCGCCTCAGGTTGCGGCGCCGGAAACTCCGGAGGCGGGCGTGGCGGGGACGGCGCCCGCACCTCCGAAGGCGGCAGCGCGCGCTTCCGAAGCGGTGTTGGAGCCGTCGGCAGTGCCCGCGGTGGCGGTGAGAACTCCCGAAGCGGCACCGGAGTTCGGAACGGCAGCGGCGTTGCAGAAGGTACCCGCGAAGGTGCCGTCAGATCCCGAAACGGCGCCAGAGACCGCATCGGCGACTCCCGATGCGGTGGCACCGGCCGCAACGCCTGCGGCCGGTGACAAACCCTCCGAATCCGGAGGACAGCCGGGACGGGATGAGGGTCCGCAGTTCGATCCTGACAAGCTGATCAGGGATCTGCTCCAGGAAATTCGCTGACCGGCCGGCATGGACCGGAGCGATGTCCGCGATCTCCGGAAGACATGCGCCGCTGCGGCCTGGACGGCAATATTTCGGGGCCGATTCGGAATCGGGGTGGCGAAGGCCCGACCGCAATGTTACACATGATGTCGGTGTGATCATGGAAGGATACGCAAAATGGCTACATCCCCGAGTCGCAAGGCCTCGCCGATCAAGGAGGCGATGACCAAGGTACAACTCATCGAATCGCTCTCGGAATCCACCGGGCTCGAAAAGAAACAGGTGCGCTTGGTGCTGGATGAGCTTTCAGGCGTCATCGAGCGTCACGTCAAGAGACGCGCCGTCGGCACTTTCACGCTGCCGGGACTTCTGAAGATCAAGATTGTGCGGAAACCGGCCAGGAAGGCCCGCAAGATGACCAATCCCTTCAATGGGGAGGAAGTCACCGTGGCCGCCAAGCCGGCGTCGAGGGGCCTGAAGATCCAGGCGCTGAGCGGCCTCAAGCGGATGGCGGAGTAGTACGGCAAACAACGCGGTTTTTCAGCCCTGGAGACGGGTTGCCACTGACGTCTGCTGCACGGCGTTTCCGGTCTTTCTGCCTGCTTCCTGCATCGGAGGTGGCGGGTGCCGGTAGTGCTGCCGACAGTCCGGCGCCGCGGGCTGAGGCCGCGTTCGGCCGACCGGGAGAATGTCCATGTCCGGAGCAGTCGAAGCGAGACTTGTCGAAATGGGTTTCAAGCTCCCGGACGCGGCGTCGCCGAAGGTGGCCCGGATCCGCAACTGGAAGATTGCCGGCTCGCTCCTGTTCGTGTCGGGCCAGGTGCCGAGAATCGACAACGAGATCGCTTTCATCGGCAAGGTCGGGCGCGAATTCACCTTGGAAGAGGGGCAGGCGGCGGCGCGAACAAGCGCCCTGATGGTGCTCGCCTGCGCCAAGGACGCCCTTGGCGATCTCGACCGCATCGAGGAAATCGTGCGCGTCAAGGGCTACGTCAACGTCGATCCCGAGTTCACGGCTGTGTCCGCCGTCGTCAACGGTGCATCCGATCTCTTCAATGACCTGTTCGGCGAGCCCGGCCGCCACGCGCGGACCGCAATCGGGGCGGCGTCGATGCCGTTCGGCGTGGCAATCGAGGTCGAGGCGACCTTTCAGTTCACCTGAAAGCCGAGGGGGGCGAAGCCAGTCTCGGGATAGAGACCCGCCTCGCGGAGCGCAGCAACCCGTAGACCAGATCGACCATCGGCGTCGAGATACCGGCAAGCCGTCCGAGTTCGACGATGGCGCCGGTGGTCCCGTCGACCTCCATGGGATGTCCCCGCTCGAGATCCTGAAGCAGCGATGTCTTGTGGCCTGCCACCTGGAAGGTGGCGCCGATCCTGCTCTCGATGTTTTGCCTGCAGGTTACGCCGAACGCTTCGCCAGGGCTCTTCTTTTGTCCGGTTTCGTCCGACGAGGGGGCGTTGTAGGCAGATCTGGAGGTCCTTTCGGGAGCGGATTTCGTTGTCGATATGCCGGTTCCGACCTTGAGACGGTGCCACCAACTTCAAGAACGGCCACTCTGATACGGTTGTCCGCCGCCGATCGCGACAACAGAATGGTCCTGGCGTTCCAACCCCGACAGTTGAGAGTTCAGACAAATTAGTTCACTATGGCCTGTCCGAACTGGAAGACACCTTCATGACATCGAAGAAATCCGGCGGTTTCCGGGAAACCGCAAAAACCCTCGTCTATGCCGTCCTGATCGCAGTGGCGATCAGGACGGTCGGCTTCGAACCCTTCAATATCCCGTCCGGTTCCATGATACCGACACTGCTCGTGGGCGATTACCTGTTCGTCTCGAAATATTCCTATGGCTACAGCAAGTTCTCGCTGCCTTTTTCACTGCCCCTGATTCCGGGACGCATACTGGAGACCCTGCCCGAACGCGGCGATGTGGCGGTATTCAAGCTGCCCAGGGACAACAGCACGGACTACATCAAGCGGATCGTCGGCCTGCCGGGCGACCGCATCCAGGTGCGACAGGGCCGCCTCTACATCAATGGCCAACTCGTCGAGCGCCGCCGGATCGGCAATCTTCCGCTGGGGCCGCTCGACGCGGGGGTGCCGCAATTTGTCGAGACGCTCCCCGGCGGCCGCCAGCACCTGATCGCCGAGCGCCAGGGCGACCGTGGCGGCCTCGACAACACGCGGACCTATACGGTGCCGGAACGCCACGTTTTCGCGATGGGCGACAATCGCGACGACTCGCTGGACAGCCGGGTGCTCAGCGAAGTCGGATTCGTTCCGGTCGAAAATCTGGTCGGGCGCGCCGAATTCCTGTTTTTTTCGCACAATTCGAGCGCATATATATGGGAGGTCTGGAAATGGCCGACGGCCATTCGCTGGTCGCGGCTGTTGCAGTCCGTCCAATGAAGGGAAGAGGCTGCGATGCCGGCAACGCGCGATCCTGTCGATGCCCTGGAAGGCCTGCTGGGATACGAATTCCGGAAGCCGGAACTTCTTGAACAGGCACTGACCCACGGCAGCCTCAACCTGCCTGGCGGCACTGCCACCTACGAACGCCTCGAATTCGTCGGTGACCGGGTTCTTGCGCTGGCGGTCGCCGACCTCCTCGCCGAGAGCTTTCCCGAAGCGAACGAAGGCGAACTTGCCAGACGGCACTCGATCCTGGTCAGCGAAGACACCCTCGCCGGGGTCGGAGACGCCCTCTCGCTTTCCCGCTTCATCCGCGCCGAGGACAGCAGCAATGCCGCAGAGCGCCGGTCCGTCATCGCCGACTGCTGCGAGGCGGTCATCGGCGCTCTGTACCGCGACGGTGGGCTTGCTCCGGCGCGAACATTCGTCGCCCGCCACTGGGAGACCCATATCGACGCAGAGATTCCAAAGGTGCCGGCCACCGACCTCCAGGAATGGCTGCAGACGCGCGGACTGCCGCTGCCGGAATACCGGGTCGTGAACCGCACCGGAACCGACCACGAACCCGAGTTCACGATCGAGGTCACGGCCGCCGGGCTGAAACCGGTGCGTGCGAAGGGGCCGTCCAAGCGGATCGCCAGAGCGCGCGCCGCCGAGAAGATGCTCGAGCAGATCGGCGGCGCGGAATGACCGTTGGGCCGGCGTCGGCGAATACAAACTGTGGCTTCGTCGCCCTGGTCGGAGCGCCCAACACCGGCAAATCGACCCTCGTCAACGCTCTTGTCGGAGCCAAGGTGTCGATCGTCACACACAAGGTGCAGACCACGCGCACACGAATCCTCGGCATCGCCATGTCGGGCGCCTCCCAGATCATCCTCATCGACACACCCGGCATATTCGATCCCCGCAGGCGCCTTGACCGGGCGATGATCGCCGCCGCGTGGCAGGGCGTCTCGGATGCCGACCTCGTCGCCGTCATGGTCGACGCCGAGGCCGGGCTTACCCGGGACACACGCCGCATCATCGACAGGCTCGGCGACCGAAGGCGGTCGGCAACCTGCATCCTCAACAAGATCGACCTGATCCGCAGGGACCGTCTTCTCGGGCTTGCGGACGAATTACGGAGCCGGGAGTTTCTCACCGATTTCTTCATGATCTCCGCCCTTTCCGGAGATGGCGTCGAAGACCTCAAGCACGCCCTCGCAGATTGGCTGCCGGCCGGACCATGGCTGTTTCCGGACAACCAGATCTCCGACATGAACGAGCGGCTGTTCGCCGCCGAGACCACGCGCGAGAAGCTGTTCCTCGGCCTTCGCGAGGAGTTGCCCTACGCGCTGACCGTGGAGACCGAGAACTGGCAACGGTTCGACGACGGCAGCGTCAAGATCGAACAGGTCATTTATGTGGAGCGGGACAGCCAGAAGGGAATTGTCCTCGGCCGGGGCGGCGAGCGCATAAAGCGGATTCGCGCCAGCGCGCAGGAAGAGCTTTCGGACGCGCTGGGCTGCCGGACGCACCTGTTCCTGTTCGTCAAGGTGCGGGGCAACTGGAAGGACGATCCCGAACGCTACCGCACGTGGGGCCTCGACTTCCACTCGCGGTAGCGCGGCTCCGCCGGCCGCTTCCGCCGCCATGGGGGACGAATCGACGCGTCCGCGCCCGCTCCGGAGAACGGGTATAATGCGCCATGGAGTGGAGTGACGAAGGTTTCGTGCTGTCGGCACGCAGACACGGCGAGAATGCGGCCATCGTTTCGCTGCTGACCCGTGACCACGGTCGCCATGCCGGCTTCGTGCATGGCGGCGCGGGGCGGCGGGCGCGGGGCGTCTATCAGGCCGGCAATCTCGTCCATGCGCGCTGGCGGGCGCGACTCAACGAACATCTGGGCGCCTACCAATGCGAACTCGCGCAAGCCTATGCCGCGGCGTTTCTTTCCGAGAGGTTGCGGCTTCTGGCCCTGGCGGCGGCGGTTGCGACCCTCGACCGTCTTATACCCGAGCGCGAACCCCAGCCGCGGGTCTTCGAGGAGTTCCGCGGCCTCGTCGAGGGCCTCGTCGCAGACGGGGACTGGCATGCCGAACTCGTACGGTGGGAGCTGGCTCTCCTCGGCCACCTCGGCTACGGCCTCGACCTGTCGCAGTGCGCGGCAACCGGCACCACCGAAGGCCTCGTCTATGTCTCGCCCCGGAGCGGCAGCGCGGTGTCAGCGGAAGCCGGTCGACCGTGGCACGCGAAGCTGCTGCTGCTGCCGCCGTTCCTGCGCTCGTGCGGGCCGACCGGGATGTCCGATATCATCGACGGGCTGGCCCTGACCGGCCATTTCCTCGAGCGCTGCGCCAGGGAGACGCTGGGCGAAGGCCTGCCGCCAGCTCGCGCGCAGATGATCGACGCGCTGCGCCGGGACGCGGCCGTTTCCGCATGACACCTGCCCGGAGATAGACCGCCATGGCGGATTCGATTGTCGCCTCCCGCATCGAGGAAGTGCCTCTCGCCGACGCTCTCGGCGAGCGCTATCTGGCATACGCGCTGTCGACGATCACCTCGCGGTCGCTTCCCGATGTTCGCGACGGCCTGAAACCGGTCCAGCGCCGCCTTCTGTACGCGATGCGCGAACTCCGCCTCGATCCCGATTCCGGATTCAAGAAATGCGCCCGCGTCGTCGGCGACGTGATCGGCAAGTACCACCCCCATGGCGACACGGCCGTCTATGACGCGCTTGTGCGCCTCGCGCAGGATTTTTCGGTCCGGTATCCGCTGGTCGAGGGTCAGGGAAATTTCGGCAATATCGACGGCGACAATGCAGCCGCGATGCGCTACACCGAGGCGCGGTTGACCGGCTACGCGATCGCCATGCTCGAGGGCATCGACGAGGATGCTGTCGATTTCCGCGACAACTACGACGGCTCGGAGAGCGAACCGGCGCTCCTGCCCGCTTCGGTGCCCAACCTGCTCTGCAACGGGGCAGCCGGAATCGCCGTCGGCATGGCAACCAGCATTCCTCCTCACAATCTCGACGAGGTCTGCGCAGCGCTGCTGCATCTCATCAGGCATCCACGGGCGACCATCGCCAAACTCGTCGACTTCGTTCCGGGGCCCGACCTTCCGGGCGGCGGACTCCTGGTCGAGGATCGCGAGTCGGTCATCGAGTCCTACAGCACCGGCCGCGGCTCCTTCCGCGTCCGCGCTAGGTGGCACGTCGAGAAACTCAGCCGCGGACAGTACTGCATCGTCGTTACCGAGATTCCCTACCAGATCCAGAAGGGACGGCTGGTCGAGAAGATTGCCGACCTTCTGAACGCGCGCAAACTGCCGCTGCTCGGAGACCTGCGCGACGAAAGCGCCGAGGCCACCCGGCTGGTGCTCGAGCCGCGCAACCGTACCGTCGATCCCGACATCCTCATGGAGCAGATGTTCCGGGCTACCGACCTCGAAAGCCGCGTGTCGCTGAACATGAACGTCCTTGACGCCGGCACGGTTCCCCGAGTGATGAATCTGCGCGATGTCCTCGACGCCTACCTCCGGCATCGCGACGATGTCCTCGTTCGACGGACGCGGTACCGGCTCGACAGGATCGCACACCGGCTCGAGGTGCTGGACGGCTACCTGATCGCCTATCTCAACCTCGACGAGGTGATCCGCATCATCCGGGAAGAGGATGAGCCGAAACCGGTGATGGTGGCGAAATGGAGCCTCAGCGACATCCAGGCCGAGGCTATCCTCAACATGCGGCTCCGCGCCCTGCGGCGCCTCGAGGAAATGGCGATCCGGACCGAACACGGCAAACTCACCACCGAAATGAGCGCGCTTCGAGATCTGGTCGAGGACCCGAAAAAGCGCAAGGAAGTGGTCGCGGCCGAAATCCGCGACGCGCGATCCCGGTTCGGAAAGAAGACCCCGGACGGCGCGCGCCGCACCGAGATTTCCGGCGCGCCCGCGGAGGTCGACATACCCGAAGACGTGCTGGTTGAGCGCGAGCCGATCACCGTGATCTGCTCGCACAAGGGCTGGATCCGCACGGTCCGCGGTCATACGAGGGAGGGCGACGACCTGAAATACCGGGAGGGCGACCGGCGCCGGTTCGTCGTCCCGTCACAGACCACCGACAGGCTGCTTGCCTTCGGGACCGACGGCCGCTTCTACACGCTCGATGCCGGGCGGCTTCGCGGAGGGCGCGGATACGGCGAGGCGCTGCGGCTGATGATCGACCTGCCCGACGGCCAGGACATCGTCGCACTGTTCGTCCACCGGCCCGGCGAGAAACTCCTGGTCGCATCGCAGGACGGCCGTGGCTTCGTGGTGGCCGAGAACGACGTGGTCGCGCCGCGGCGAGCGGGCAAACAGGTGCTCAACGTCGGCGACGGCGTCGAGGCCGCAGCCTGTGCACCAGTGCGCGGCGACATGGTCGCCGTGGTCGGAGACAACCGCAAGCTCAATATCTTCCCGCTGTCTGACCTTCCCCAACAGACGCGCGGCCGCGGGGTCAAGCTCCAGAGCTACCGGGGGGGCGGGCTTTCGGACGTGACCACGTTCGTGCGCGACGACGGCCTGTCCTGGAAGACGGGAGCCGGCGTGCGAACAGAGAAGGTACCGCCGGAATACCTGGGCAAGCGCGCCCAGGCGGGGCGCGCCGCGATGCGCGGCTTTCCCCGGAACAACCGTTTCGGAAACTACGAGTGAGCTGGGCCCGGCGCAGTACGCTCGGCAGCGGCGTCCTCCCCGAGCCTCGTATCTCACCAGTTGCGGTCGGTGCCGGGGCGCGGATCCGGATGACGTCAACTGCTGACAGGCGTCAACTCGCGACGAATTTCTCCGCGTGAATCCGCGACGAGTCGACGCCCCGGGCTGCCAGCGCCGCTTCCGCTGCCTCGATCATCGGCGGCGGACCGCAGAGATAGACCTCACAGTTGCCGCCATTCAGGATCTCGTCGCGCAGCAGCGACGTGATGTGACCTGAACTGCCGGTCCAGCCGCTCGAAGCCTCGACAACACACAGTTCGATCTCGAGATCGACACCCTTTTCCCGATAGTCGGACAGCTGGTCGAGGGCAAAGAGCTCTTCCGGCCTGTTGGCACCGTAGAGCAGGCGCACCGGCTCCCCTTCCGCCTCCGACGAACCAAGCGTGTCGAGCATGCTGAGCATTGGCGCAAGGCCAGTCCCACCTGCCACCATCACGGACGGGCGTTCCTGCGGGCGGAGATAGAACCGGCCGAACGGACCCGTCATCGTGATCTCGTCCCCGGGCGCGGCCCTTTTCGAAATGTAGTCGCTCATTGCCCCCTGTTCGAGAATCTTGATGTAGAAGGCGTGACGATTCGTCGCCACCTTGTTGGCGAACGAATAGGACCGCTGCACGTCCGTTCCCGGGACCGAAAGATGCACATACTGGCCGGACATGAACGAAACCGGGGCGCTCTCTGCGTCCTGCGCAATCACGAGGCGAGCCACTGCGGACGCGACCATGTCGACCTCGACGACCTTGCACGGAATGCTTGTCGGCGCCGTCTTGAGCGCGATGCGCGATGCGTAGGGGAACTCGATCACGCAGTCGGACGTGACATGCATCCGGCAGGTGAGCACCTCGCGCCGTTCACGTTCGGCCGCCGACAGCGCCTCGTATTCGTCGAGATAGTAGTCCCCCGACGTGCACACGCCCTTGCAGGTCGCGCACGCACCCTCAAGACAGTCGGTGAGGATCCGCACGCGGTTCTTGAGGGCGGCAAGATAGACGCTGTCGTTCTCATTGGCTTCGAACCGCGCCACCCGCCCGTCCTCGAAGACCAGCGTCACCTCGTGCGCGCCCATGGCCTACGCGCCCGGAACTAGAAGCGGTTTGACGGCTTCGCCACGGCGGATCAATTCGAAACCTTCCGCAGCCTCCGACAGCGGCAGCACATGGCTTCGAACGGGACCGAGATCGACGGCCCCCGCATGGATCAATTCGGTCGCCTGCTGCCAAGTCTCCCAGATGCGGCGGCCGTGGATGTTGATCATGCGCGGGCACTTGAGAAGCCACCATGTGAAATCCACCGGGATCGCTGCGGGCGGCGCCCCGACGAGGCGGAAGTCGCCGCCCTTGCACAGGCTCTCGAACACCACCCGGAAGCCGGCCTCGGAGCCGGAAAACTCGATTCCGACATCCACGCCCTCGCCCGACGTCATATCGCGCACCGCGGCCACGACATCCGTCTCGTCCGCCTTCAGCGCCCGGTCGGCGCCCATCGCCTCGGCGGTCACCAGGCGCAGCGGATTCAGGTCGGCAGCGAACACGCGGGCGGCGCCGAGAGAGCGCGCGGCAGCGACGGCCATGAGTCCGATCGGTCCACAGCCATTGACGAGGACCGTCTGGCCGGCGACGCCTGAACCCTCCAGACAGGCATGAACGGCTATACCGAACGGCTCCAGCATGGCCGCAACCTCATGGGGCAGGTCCGGCGGATTCCGCCACGCTATGCGCGCCGGAACGGTCACGTGATCGGCAAAGACGCCGTCGATGTCGATTCCGGGGTAGGTGGTGGCATTGCACAGGTGCGCGCGCCCAAGGCGGCACGGCCGGCACACGCCGCAATAGATGTGACTCTCGAGACTGACATGGTCACCGATCTCGATGTCGTCGACCCCCTCGCCGACCTGGTCGACGACGCCGCTGGCCTCATGGCCGAGCACGCGCGGAAGCTTCATCCTGCGCGCCATCCGGGGCGCCCAGTCGTAGATCTGCATGTCCGTCCCGCAGATCCCGGCAGCGCCGAGACTCAGGCGGATCTCGCCCGCGCCTGCATCGCGCGGCTCCACGGAGCGGACGGCAACGCCGCCGAGACCCTCCTCAATCTTGCACAACGCAAGCATCACAGGTGATACACGTCGATCGGCCCCTCAAGTCGATCATCGATGAAGACGATCTTCTTTCGGCAGATCCTGAGGGCGCCGTTGACCCGCCTGAGCCTGAAGTCATAGAGGCTGCCACGGGTCAGACCTCCCTTCTTGCCGTAGGAATGCACGAGGCAGCTTGCCGTCGCCTCCACCTCGCCGTCATTCTCCTCGCCGACGACGATGTTGCCGACCAGGTGGACGGTGCGGTCGAGCGGCACCGACGCGTAGGAATCACGAGATTCGATGCGGAACACCCGATCCTCAAGGCCCCCGCGATTGCGCAGATAGATCAGGTTCAGCTGCAGCTCGGGGTCGTCGGTCGTCTCTTCCTCGTTTACCCATGACGGCACCCAGTAGACGGCATCCTCGGTGTAGAGGTCGATCCAGTCGTCCCAAAGATGTCGGTCGAGAAGCGTTGCCTCGCGACAGATCAGATTGCTCGCCTCGGTCTGCAAATCGGTCATTCCTGCGCGTCCCCGTTCAACATGCGCTGCCACTGGCGGTAAAAGCCGTGATAGATGATCTCGTGGTCCCAGTTGGCGGCCGAGGCCGCCGGCTCGAATCCGAGGCGCCGGGCGTCCTCGTCGGCACCCTCGGTTACCTCGTCCATGCCGCGATTAAAATCGTTCCACTTCGCGTCCGCGGCGCCCGCGCCCTCATGGGTGCTCTCGAGCGCCGCAATGTCGTCGGATGTCGCCATGCCCGACGTCAGGTAGAAGTCCTCGAACTTGCGCAGGCGGCCCGCGCGTGCACGGTCGCTTTCCCCTTTCGGCGCTATGCAATAGACGGTGACGTCGGCGCGGTCGGCGGCAAGCGGCTTTACGACCCTGATCTGGGTCGAAGGGTTGTCCATCAGCATGACATTGGGGAAGAGATAGAGGTTGCGGCCGCGATTCAGGATCCAGTCGAGCTCGACCGGGCGAAGCTCCTGCTCGAGGCGTTCTTTCGCCTCCCAGATCGGCCTCACCTCCGGCGTCGTGTGCTGGGCCCAGATTGCCATGTGCCCGTGACCAAGATCGTATTGAGCCGACGGCACCAGGGCGCTGGCGAGGCGCCCCGATTCGGTCCTGCGGATGCCGGTATATTCACCCTTGCTCTCGCGCGCGGCGATGGTATTCGCAAACACTCGATGGACGGTCGAGACATGGTAGCCGTCGACCGAGTTCTCGGCCTGGAGTTTCCAGTTGCCGTCGACAGCGTAGGTCGAACTGCCTGGGACGACTTCCAGCCCGTCCGGCGCCTGCACGGCAAGGAGGTCGATCCAGCTGCAGGCGGCGCCGAGCCAATCCCGAAGCGGCATGACATCCGCGTCGAGGCACCCGAAGACAAGGCCCCGGTAGCTGTCGAGCCGGGCGATCTCGCGCAGATCGTAGCGACCGCGGTCCGTCCCCTCCTCCTCGTTCTTGATTCCGATGCAAGCGCCGTCGCAGCGATAGGTCCAGCCGTGAAAGCGGCAGGTGAGGGTCTTCGCGTTGCCCTGCCGGAACGGGGTGAGCACCGCGGCGCGATGGGAACAGGCATTTATGAAGCACTTTAGCGAACTGTCTTTCTGGCGATGCACGAATACGGGCTGACGCCCGATCTCGGTCCAGAAATAGTCGCCATGGGCGGCAACCTGACTGTCGTGGCAGAGGAATACCCAGCATCTGGCGAAGATGCTGTCCATCTCCCGCTCGAAAATCTCCGGGTCGGTGTAGACGGCACGGTCGACCCGAAAGACGCCCTCCGCGACACGGTCGTCCACCAACGGCGGGACACCCGGCGACATCACTCCCGAATCCATCGCGCCCTCCCTATGCCTGTTCCACCTTCTCGCGCCACAGGCGGTAGAAACTGTGATAAAGCGTCTCGTGATCCCAGCTCGAGTTGCTCGTCTCCGGATGGAACCCACCGCCGCCGGCGGCATCGTCCGGCCCCGTCACCATCGACGACATCCCGCGATGGAACTCGCACCATCTCGCGAGCCGGCCTCGGCTTCCCTCGTGGCAGGCTTCGAGCGCCGACACGTCGTCGGATGTCGCCATTCCGCTGGCCATGAAGAAGTCCTCGAACTTGCGCAGCCGCGCATAGCGCGCCTCCCTGCTCTCGTCGGACGGGGCGAGGCAATGGATGGTGACTTCCGTCTGATCCACCGAAAGCGGCCGGAAGACACGAATCTGCGTGGCCGCAAAATCGTTGATCATCAGCGACGGAAACACGATCAGGTTGCGGCCGCGGCGCAGCATCCAGTCGACCTTGCCCGCGGGGTATTCCCGCTTGAGGCGCTCTTCGGCCTCCGACAGCGGCGACGTGGCCACCGGGTCGCGGTCGGCCCAGATCACCATGTGGCCGCGGCCAAGATCGTAGCAGCCCGTGCGCACCTTCCTGGCCAGCCTCCCGACCTCCGTCCTCATCATACCCTCATAGCCTTCCCGGTTCTCGCGCCGGCGCACTGTGTTGGCGAAGACCCGGTGTACGGTGCTCGTGTGGTAGCCGTCGACGGCGTTCTCGACGGACATCTTCCAGTTCCCGCCGACGAGGTAGGTCTGCGAGCCGGACAGGACCTCCATGCCCGCCGCCGACTGGTCGGCGACGAAATCGAGAAAGGCCCGCGACTGCCCGAGGAAGGTCTCGAGCGGCGCGACATCGGGCGACAAGCTGCCGAAGACAAAGCCCTTGTAACTGCCCAGCGCGCCGATTTCCCTGAGGTCGTAGGCGCTGCGGTCGAAGTCCCCGGGGTAGCCGGTATCCTGCTGCTTGATCCGGATGCAGGCGCCCGAGCAGTCATACGTCCAGCCGTGGAAGCGGCAGGTGATGGTGCGGGCGTTGCCCTGGCGCAACGGCGTGAGCACCGCGCCGCGGTGCGAGCAGACATTGAGGAAGGCCTTGAGACTGCCGTCCTGCTGACGATGAGCGAAGACCGGTTGGCGGCCGAGACGTGTCGCCAGGTAGTCCCCGGGCTCGCTCAGCTGGCTCTCGTGGCACAGATATTGCCAGTCGCCCTCGAAGATGGTCTTCATCTCGGCCTCGAAGACCGCCTCATCGAGATAGATGGCGCGGTCGACCCGGAAGATTCCGGCTTCGGTATCGTCCTCGAGCAACCCGCCCATGCCGGTGTGGTGTATTGTTCCGTCCACTGCCCGCCTCCGTCACACTGTATGCCGTCCCGGACCGAATTCCTGCATGATGCTGTTCTGCACGATCTTCACGCGCCGCGTCGGCGGCGGCGTATTGCGCGAGCGGCCGACGAACCGCGGCACGCCGTCGGTGAAGACTGCAGGAATCGCCGGATAGTCCCCGTTCTTGATGGCCTCGAGCGCCGTCCGCTTGCTGCCGCCGAGCGGCGCGTCGAGAAGCATCACGTCGCCGGCCTTGCCGCGCCTGATAAAGCCCGTATTGAGCCGGTAGACCGCGGCGTTGTTGCCGCACGCCGCAGCGAGCAGCATCTCCGGCGGGTAGCTCGACAGGCAGGACAGCTCGCACACCGACTTGATCATGCCGAGCGGCATGACGCCGGTGCCCGTCGGTGTGTCGGTCGCGAGGATCACACGGTCGTAGGCATCTGCCTCGACCGCCATGTCGAGGCACATCAGCGCGGTCCGGATGTTGCCCGCCTGGCAGATCTGGAGCGCGATATCGCTCTCGTTGATCACCCTCGGAAAGTCCCGGTCCGGCATCGCCACCGGGCCGCCATTGACGTGGAACGACACGTCGGGGCGCATGTCGAGGAGGTGGTCGCCGGTAATCGGTGAGGAATCCGGGATCGACGCGCCGCCGGTATGCACGTTGACGATCATTCCCGCCTTCTGCGCCATGCGAACATAGGGCGTGTATTCGAAGGGCGACTTGAACTTCCCGAAACCGGCCTTGGCCAGCCACACTCCCTGTGCCGCCGCCTGGTCGAAGTGAGCCTGCGTCAGACCGGGCTCGATGATGACGGCGCCGGCATGGACGTGCATGCCGCCCGGCGAATAGTTGTCGAAGCTCTTCTTGGCGGCAATGGCCAGGGCCACGACCCCGTCGGGATCGCCGGGCCGGCCCGGCACGTGGACCTCGCTGGCCGAGATTGATGTCGTCACACCGCCATGGAGGTAGCTCTCGAGGAAGCCTATCGCCCGCTGGCGCGGCGTGTAGTCGGCGAAGGCGACATGGACCTGAGAATCGATGAGTCCCGGGGCCGCGGTCGTACCGCCGGCATCGAGGATAAAGTCGCAGGATTCCAACTGGCGGTCAGTCAGCGTGCCGACCTTGGTGATCCTGTCATTGTTCATCAGGATCGAATCGCCCTTCGCAAAGGGCGCGCGCCAGTCACCGGTCACGATGGTGGCGATGTTGACGATGGCGGTTCTCATCTCGCAGTCCGTCCCTATCTCAGCCCGTCTGTGCCGGCGATCTCACCGCTCGACAGGCCCCCGACCCGATGATTGAGGCGCCCGCGATTGGCGACGCAGCAGATGACGCAGATCTCGTCCGCGAGCGGCGCGTCGGGGACCATTATGGTCATGCCGTCATAGTGTGAGCGCACATAAAGCGCGTCCTTGTGGGCAAGCGGTATGTCGAGCGTCTCCCCCGGCGCGCAACGCTTGGAAAAGGACGATATCCAGGCTTGGCCGCCGCCAACCGCGTCGCGGAGCGCGTTGCCGAACACCGTGGTCAGGCATGCCACGCCGTGCTCCTGCTCCCCGGCGCTGCCGACGAGCGCCGCCTTGCCGTAGGATTCCACCGCATAGGGCTTCATCTGGGCGACCGCCATCGCGGCAATCTTCGCGCCGAGTGCGGCGCTGGGCTCGATCAGCCCGTCCAGGTTTTCGGCATAGGCCCGC
Organism: Alphaproteobacteria bacterium; assembly: GCA_964291215.2. Classification (GTDB taxonomy): domain Bacteria; phylum Pseudomonadota; class Alphaproteobacteria; order MPNO01; family UBA830; genus JAJEBT01. The sequence continues at coordinate 2,020,529 of OZ219790.1, forward strand.
CCGGCATAGGGGTTGGCAACTACCGCAACCGCCGCAACCTTGCGCAGCACCTGCTCGCGGGGCTGACCCATGTCGTGGACAGTTTCCTCGACAACCGTGTAAAGACGCCTGGTGTCCATCACTCCTCCTGTCGCGGAGACCGCTGGCTGCCCCGGGCAGACGCCGGACAGGCTGCACCGGTCGGCCGATGCCGGACGTACGCACCGCGCATGCGGCAGGCCCGGCGGCGGACCGCTAGCCGGATTTTACGGAACCCGACTTGGCGACAACGTTTAACTGTCGGTACTCGGGATCCGGGTTGCGGGTATCGTCGTTCCCCTCATCGGAATCGGGCTCAGGAGAACCCGAGACCTCGCTGAAGCTGCAGCGTCCGTCGACACGGGCGCCGGCCTCCATGACAAGGGTCTCATAGAGGATGTCGCCTTCAATCCGCGCCGTCTTCGCCAGCGTCAGCGAGCCGGCCCTGACGTCCCCGCTGATCTCGCCGAGAATGACGCCTTCGGAGCACGTGACCGACCCGACAAACCGGGCCTTCTCACCAAGCAGGAAACTCCGGCACCTGATGTTCCCCGACATGGTGCCATCCACCTGGACCTCTCCGTCGCTGAAGATGTCTCCGGCGATCTCAACGCCCTCGGCCAGATAGGACAGCGCAAGATCGCCGCCGAATCCGGCATTTCGTTTAGTCTTCGAAAACATGTTTCCCCGCCATGGTGAATTTGAGCGGATCTACCGACTCGCCGTCGATGGTAATCTCGTAATGCAGGTGCACACCGGTCGAGCGTCCGCTTCGGCCCACTTGGGCAATCCGGTCGCGGAACCCCACCTCGTCCCCGCGCCTGACATACACGCGGTGCAGATGCCCGTACCGTGTCATGATGCCGTTGCCATGATCGATCTCGACGAACCCTCCGTTGCGTCCGGAAAACGTGACCACGCCCGGGACGGGGGCAAGAACCCTCTGAAGGAAGGGCGGCACCATGTCAATGCCATGATGCATCGCGCGCCGACGGTTGATGGGATCCTTTCGCATGTCGTACTTGCTTGACAGATAATAATAATCAAGCGGCAATGCAAACGGAATCTACCGCAGCGCCCTCCTGCGATCGAGCTCCTCCTCAAGAGTGGCCACGGTAGCGCCGAATGCATCCTCGACTCCCTCGAACGGCCCTCCCTGGGCCAGCATCCGCACAGTACTCCCCTTGATCAGCTGTTCGAGCCCGACGCCGGTCGACGCCAGCAGCGTACGAATCCGTTCGATGTCCGCACGGAACTCATAGGCCATGCGGTTCGCAAGCGCGAGCAGGATGCGCGTCTCAAGTCGCGCGCGCCCAACAGCCGCAGCGCGGTCCTTGAGCGATCCCTCGATTTGGGCGGTCCGGCGCCGCACCCGCTCCCGCGTCAGGTGACCGACCCACGCCGCCTCGGCAAACCGTACCCGCTCCTCCTCTGCTTCTCGCGCAGTACGGTCGGGCAGCGCACCTAGCAGGCGGAGCCGCGTCTGGATGCGTTCGCTCTCCCGGCGGTTTCCCTCAACCCAAGTTGGCACGTAAGCGTTCGTTCGTGCGGTGAGGTGTTGTTGTTTTCGTCCGTTTGACGGGCTTTTGTCAGGGAGTTCCAGCGTCACCCGGAGCGGTTTCGTGCACCGGGATGCGCGGTGAGGAGCACTGGCGCCATGCCGTGTTTTCCGCATTGGTTGCGGTTTTGTCCCGGCGCTGCGGAGGAGGAGCCGAGTGCCATCCCGTGCCGGTTGCAGGGGTTAGCGATCAAGGGTCCGCTTCCAGTCCTTGCGGAGCGGGCCAGATGTCCTTCTTCGGCTTGTCGGCCCTGTTGTGTATCACAACACGACGACTGCGACACGTCGCCAGCGGCACGTTGATCCCACGCTGCTAATCCGGCGACGACTGGCGAGATTTTCTCAGTTTGCGTCGCGCTGCAATCGTGCCGCCAAGGCTCGATAGGACCTTCTCGGCACAAAAATTGCGATCAAGGAGGCGATCTGTGATGACCCGAGCCCCAACGCATTCGGATTTCGCGTCTCCGAATTAGCATGGGATCGTCGTGCGCCAGCGGCGTCCGCACCCGATGATGACGCGAAATCCTCGATGCACATGACCATGCACGACCTGATAGCACCGCCAAAAAAGTTTATCAGCCCCCTTCTCCGAATCACCAAAATAAACCTCAGCGCAGATCGTCATCACCGCACGAACGAACGCTTACCTTCGGTCTAGGTTGTGGACTCAAATAATTGGTTTGCGATTCTGCGGAGCAAGAATCGGCTGGCAGCCAGTTGCACGGCGGAGAGGAAGTTCCTTGTCATAACGGGTGGCGACCCGTCGGAACTCCTTGATCTTACCGAAGAACCGCTCGACCAGGTTGCGCATCCTGTAGATCTCGCGGTCGAGCGGCCGTGGCGATGTCCGGTTGGATTTTGACGGAATGACCGCGGTTGCTCCTGCCGTCTCGATCAGATGGCGTCGGTGTCGTAGGCCTTGTCGCCGACCACCGTCTCGCCCGAGGTCGGCGAGAAGCGCCTGCGCGCAGTCGGCTGCTTGGCCCGGGGTCAGGAACACGGTCTTCACCCTTTCGTTCTCGCCAAGATGGATCTTCGTCGTTCGTCCGCCACGGCCCGATTTGGATTACGCAACCTGATGTCTGGAAATTGTCGTGAAGCTGATCGAGCTGTTCCCATTTGATGTATGCCTTGGTTTCGGTTTCCCATTTTTCGTCGATGAGGACCGCGGTTGAGAGGCGCTCCAACGAGGCGAGGTTCGGAAAGACCCTGACTTTGGAGGTGCGCCGCTTGAGCTCTTGCTGGATCGGTCGCTCGATGCCGTTCGAGGTTCGCATGCGCTTGTGGTGAGCATCGGGCAAGGTGAAGACAGCGAGCCCCGCATTCTTTTCCAGCCAGGAAGCCTGGATGCTTGTCGCTGGCCACGAGGGCGCCCAGTTCAGCCTCGGCGGTTTGGAGTGAGGACGCATGGCTCCGAGCTGTTTTCCAATACGTTTCCTGATGTCGTTGTTCGGTGCACGGCGTTTTGTGCCAAGTGGAACTGGCAGCGCTGCCACATCGCCGCGCCCAGCACCGTGCCGCTTTCAGCCCGGCATCCGAGACAATGAAGGTCGTACCATGCAGGGCTAGCAAGCTTTCCAGGAAGGCTCTCCAATGGACCTCGGCCTCGGAGAGCGCCACAGAGAGCCCCAGAACGTGCCTGCAGCCCCTATTCCGATGGCCGAGAGCACTGCAACATCGCGCACAACGCCGTCATGGCGGGCTTTTTCATAGCGCGCATCCAGGTATTTCATCAGGGGCCGGTTGCGCGGCGAGTTCTTCATCGAGCAACCTGGTGGCCCCCTGAGAAGAGGACAGGCTCCCGAACTCGCGCATTACATCTTGCCGCGTGGAAACACCCTTGATGTACATCTCGGCTACGGCCAGCATGACAGCGCGAGAAGATCGCTGGCCGCGTTCAAGCGACTGGGGGGGTCGTCCCCGTGACCGGCCGTCTTTGGCACCTGAACGGTAACAGTGGGGGTGTCGATCCGTTTGTAGCCGTTGGCATAGCCCTGTCGCTCCGGTGTCCGGTGGCCCGCTCTCAAGTGCTGCTCGCGCTCGATTTGCATCGCAAGCTCGAAGAGCTGACCAAAGATCCGCCCCAGATCCGTTGCTCCGTTTGCGATCAGATGTTCCAAAACGGCCTCAATCGTCGTAGTGTGTCGCAGGTCCATTCGCTTCCTCCATGAATGTTTTACAACTCCATGGGATAGCACGATGGCGCTGCGTTTCACTGGGGGGCTAGCCCCCCAGTGAAACGCCTCAAAGCGCAAACCTCAGACAAATTTCCAGACATCAAGTTACAGTACCCCGATTTTTTGCGAAGGCTCGTCGTCCCGGGACACCACAGCTTGTGAACGCGCACCGACGAGGAGTTCACCATGCGCAGATGAACCGGCGGGCCATCGTCGCTCCCGTCATCACCGCTCGTAAGCCTTTGAAGCTTCTCCATGCCCAAGTGCCGTTCTTGCTCCACCGGTTGAAGCGGTTGAAGCAGACGGACCGTAGCGCAGGTCGCGCCACGGCGTACCAGTGCGAAGCACGAAAAATATCCCGTTCCTCCGGTCATGCACCCGCTCCGGGCCTTGGTGCTTGTCAGGAAGCACCGAGCAGAGAACTTCCCATTCCGCGTCGCTCATGTTGTGTCGGTCGCCGCTCATCCCTCATTCTCCTTGTGAATCGCTTTCGACAAGATATGGCAGATCGTGCAAAAATGTCAATATTTGGGTACAGAACCTAGGGCATCGGTGATTTTTCTGTCAAGGGCATCGGCGCGGCACCACGACGATCCCACGCTGCTAATCCAGCGGCGACCGGCGAGATTTTTCGGTCTGCGTCGCGCTGCAATCGTACTGCCAAGACTCAATGAGACCCTCTCGGCGCGAAAAATTGCGATCAAGGGGCGATCTGTGATCACGCGAGCCCCAACGCACTCGGATTTCACATCTCCGAAACAGCATGGGATCACCGTGCGCGGCGCCCCAGGTGTTTCCCACGCTACATTCAATTTTGCTGTCCGGAGGTTTCACAGCATGCCGGGTTTTCTGGCTTCGGGGCCGTCCGCGGTCGTCGCCGGCGGCGTTATCGGCGCGTGGGCGGGTTGTTTTCGGGATGTGGGCGGGTTGTGGGCGGCGTCCGGGAATCGGCCGGACGCTATTGGCGCTCAGGGCTGCGACGGCTTCCCGGCGGTCGAGCCGCCGCCGTGTTTCGGCGAGGCTCTCGCGTCGGTTGGCGAAGATCACCGCGAGCGCGATGTTGTCGAGGCTGACGCGGTTTGCGAGTCAGGCAGGCGTCCTCGCCGAAGACGCAGTCTCGGTGATTAATGTTTTCCACGGCCCGCGGCCGCAGCAGTTCCTCTGGCGACGCGTGTTGCGCATCGAGCGAGGTGATGATGTACCGGTGCAGTCGTTGCCGCTGACGCTCTTTCCCGGCGGCTTGCGACAGCGCTTGATGCGGGCGATCCGGCTGACGCCGGGGTAGTTGATCAAGCCCTTGAGCGGCACGCGCTGCTCGAGGCGGGCCTTGCCTCCTTGAAGCGGCCATCCGTCTCCCGATCGATGCCGTCGAAGGTTTCGGGCGCCCTTGACCGGGAAGACGTGGTCTGCGCCGCAGCGCCGGGTGATCAGCGTCGCCGGCGTCGTGCGGGTGATCACCTTGCCGCGAACATCGGTGCGCTCGAGGAGGTGGCCGCCGGCTCGCCGTCGTCGAAGTTCAACAGCGCGAAGGGTGCGCCGGAGGCGTGAGGGCCACGGTCTCATGGTCGCCGTTGCGGTTAGCGCCCGGGCGAGCCGGCGGCCGAGCACATCCTCGAGCGCCTCGGGATCGATCGACTGCCCGGTGGAGGGTCGCCCTGGAGGGCGGCTCGCGCAGCTCCGTCCTCGGGTTCCGCCGATGGCCTCGTCCCGGGACAGCGACCGCGCAAACTGCGCAGCTGCCTTTCATGTTCGCAAGCTCGGCGAGAACGTGAGCACACCGTGTGCTTCCTGCGCGGCGGAAGTCCTCGATCGCCGCCAGCTCGTCGTGCAGCGAACGCATCACCTCGGAACCCCGGGGAGCGAGGAGGCAGGCCACCGCAGCGCCTGCGACAGCAGCCGTCGCGCCGCACAACGAAAATCTCCTTGCCATGGGAGGTCGGTGCAGCGCCCGTTGGCGCGGGCAAACCCCCTGGCACGCCAGCCCGCCGCCTTGTGCCCGCAAAACGCGCCGGATCGCAGAACGTCTCCGCCACCTGGTGGCCGCAGGCCCAGTCGTCGGCCAGCCGCCGCGTCGTAAGAAAGAAGGAGGCAAGGTTCGGAAACGTTCCCGGCGCCGCACGCAGTCGCGTGTTGTCAGATCAAGCCACTGCTGCTCCGGCTTCCAGCCACCGGTCGCGGCACTTGAAGGCCCCGTCACGCCGCCAGACCACTGCCCCCTGAAGGACGCAATATGGCGCAGCCCCGCCAGACGGCGAAACCCGAGATAGTCGTCCATCAACGCAGCGGACGCTCCTCGGGCTTCGCAAACCTCGGACAGACCCTTCCGGAGCTGCGACGTGAATCGGACAGGACGCGATGTACTTGTGAACCGACATTCCCGCACCATGACAACTCCAGTGCAGGAAAGCCAGCGAAAACTGCAAAAAAAATCTCCCCGCACCAACCCGCCCCAACCCCAGGTGCTGCTCTGAAAAACAAACAGAATTTAGCGTGAGATTTCTCTGCGCGGCGCCCCAAGACTTTCCCATGCTGTGGATGATGTTCAGAATGACCGCTGGCGGGGCACAAATTTCCGCATTCTTGCCAAGCTTTCCGGCTGCGGCAACCCGTGGACGGCCCCGCAGCCGGAAAACCCGGCAAGGTTGGGCCTGTGCAACCTCCCTCCATCAGCAGTCGGCGAGATCGAATGCAGCGTGGGAAAGTCCTGCTCTCTCCAATCGGGGATATCGCCCGCACGTAGCGGGCTTCCGTTTGCGGCGGGCGCGACTGTAACACTGGCTGACGCCAGCCGGACCGAAAAAGCTCTCGCTTTCGATGCCATGTCGTGTCATATTGCCGGCATGGATCAGGCACCGCAGTTCGCCGCCCAGATTTCTCCTTGGCTGACACCGGTCGTCCTGCTGACCGTTCTCGGTCTCATGTGGCGCAGCATGCTGCGGCTCGAAGACCGGCTCGGCAAGCGCATCGACGACACCAACAAGCGTATCGACGACACCAACAGGCGTATCGACGACACCGCCGCCGCGCTCGTCAAACGCATCGACGACACCGGCGCCGCCCTCGGCGCACGCATCGACGACACCAACAGGCGTATCGACGACACCGCCGCCGCGCTCGTCAAACGCATCGACGACACCGCCGCCGCGCTCGGCGCACGCATCGACGACACCACCGCCGCGCTCGGCGCACGCATCGACGGAATCGACAACCGGCTGCGGGCGCTTGAGACCGGCCAGGCGGAGATCAAGGGAAAGCTCGACTTCGTCGAAGCATACATCCTCGGACGCAACGCCCCCGGAACCGCGCCTGCGGAGTGATCCGGCGGCTCGGGGCGGCACGCATCCCGCATTGAGCCGCCTGTCCGCATTCACCGAGCGAATGCGGACAGGACCGGATGGAGGGTTCGGCGCGTTGCGCAATCGCCGCTGCGGGCGATCTGAATTCAGGCAACATGCCCGAAATTTGTGCGGCGACCTGAACGAAAACAGAGCAGCAGCGGCCGTGACGGCGGCGGAACATTCTCACGCTAAATTCTGGTAACTGCTCACCCTCCAGTTCCGGCTTGATGTCGGGGTAGAGCAACGAGCGGGTTTTCGTGGAGATTTGACATTGCAGCCCGATTCGTTCAGTGGTGGGCATCGAGAACGACGGGGACCACCAGTGGGCTACTTTGGATCGAAGGCGACGAGCGGGCTGTGCCAGCTGCTTTCGGGGCTCCAGCCCCCGCATGATCTGTTTGTGGAAACGCATCCGGGAGGCGGCGGCGCGCTGATGAAGCGCAAGGCGCCGTGCTCTATCGGGATTGACCGGCGATCGCTGGACGGGTTCGGGTGCGACTATGCGGTGGAACTGATCCACGGCTGCGCCCACGCGTTCCTGCCGGCCTTGCGTTCCGGCGCACGGAACTGTTCTGCAGCGACCCCTGCAGGCGACCCGCCGGTCGGGCCGCCGGTCGGGCCGGCGGTCGGGCTGGCGGTGCCGCCACGACTGCACCGACGCCGACCATGTCGAACTCCTTGAACTACTCAAGGGGCTGCCGTGTCAGGCGATGGTCTCGGGCCGCCCCTCGGCGTTGTACGACGACCTGCCGCGGGACTGGCGCCGCATCGCTGTGCAGGTGACGACCCGGGTCCGCACCGAGGTGGTGTGGCTCGACTTCGAGCCCGGGCGGATGCACTCGGCCGGCGATGCCGGGCGGAACCGCACGGACCGTCAGCGCATCAAGCGCAAGGCGGGGTACCGGAAGATGCCGCCGGGCGAGCGCCAGGCGATGCTCGCGGCGAGGCCGGGTGATGGCGACGAGCGGCGCACGAGGCGTTCGAGGCGGCCAGGACCGCGGCGCTGCCGGCAAGATATCCGGAGAGGCCGATGACGTGATCCGCGTGCTGTCCACCTTGGTGAGCATCCTGATTGCCGTCCTGCTGGAGAAGACGACCCGCGCCAACTCCGGCCTTGCGCCGTCGCAGACGGACAAGGACGAGCGGCGCAAGGGCGCCAGCGGCAAGGGCCCGAAGCCGAACCTGCAGACGGGTGACAACCTCCGGAAGACCGTCATCGAGGAGACGGTCGCCGTCAAGGCCTGCGGCGCCGACCTCGATGACGTCGACGCCGTCGACCGGGAGCGTCGCACGACATCGTCTTCGAGGTCATCGAGCGCCGCGTCGACGCCGAGGTCAAGGAATGCCGGATCCGGGGGCGGTTTCCCGAGACCATGCCCGGGCCGCTGCAGTACGGCGTCGGTCTGCAGGCCTTCGTCATCAACCTGCCGGTCGCCCAAATGCTGTCCCTGCGCCGTCGCGCTGGTGCAGGCGATCTTCGGGCTCAGGCTCTCCGAAGCCACCTGCCTCGGCGACGTCAGGCGCCTGCATGACGCGCTGCACTCCAGGCCGCTATCGCCGAGCTGCTGGAACGCCCGGCGCTGCATGTCGACGAAACCGGCTTCCGGATCGACGGCAGGACCCGATCGCTCCATGTCGTCACCGACGGGACGTGCAAGTTCCTGCATCGCAAGCGCGGCAGGCAGGCGATCGAGGAGATCGGCATCAGCTACACCGGCACGCTGGACTGCCGGGCCGCATACCCGGCCTGCGATCAATGCACCCACCAGCTGTGCGGGTCCCACCTGCTCAGGGAACTGACCTTCATCGTCGGCGCCAGTGGCTACCGCCGGGCACGCGTGATGAAGAAACTGCTGCCTGCCACAGGGTTAACAAGAGCGCATCCAGGACCCTGAACGAGGCCGACCGCCGCAGCGTCATCAAGCGCTACCGGACCATCCTGACCCGGGGGGCGAAGGAACTGCCTGAAATCCCGCCCCGACAGAAAGGAAAACGCGGACGGATTGCGAACGCGCACAACCTCCGGGAGCGTCTCGCAAGACATGAAGAGTCCGTCCTGCGCTTCATGAGCGACCCGGACGTCAGCTTCACCAACAACACCGGCGAGCAGAAAATCCGGATGGCAAAGGTCAAGGTGTCCGGATGCTTCCGAACCCCGCTCTAGCCGAGGCCTGGTGCCGAAGCTCAAGCTATCTCACCTCCATGACCGCACTCGGCTACAGCCCGCTCGTCGCCATCTGGATCGCACTCGCCGGAAACGCCGCCGACACGATCAAGATGCACAACGCCAAACCCGCCTCTGCGGAGGGTGAGGAGATACCCCGACGCCAGGAAAGATCCGGCGTGCCGGGCGCGGTACCTGACCGCAATGAGCCGCGTCGGGATTCTCGTGGCCTCCCGGAAACCGCGCTCCGAGCGGGTCCCGCTTCCGGACGGTACGACGCATGGTGTGCCGGCACAGCGCGAGAAGGAAACAGACCTTCGGATTGGTCTCGACATGGTGCGAATCGCGCGCAACGGCGCTCTCGATGTGTCCGTGATATTCAGCCAGGATCAGGATTTGGCGGAGCTAGCCCAGAAAGTTCACACTAACCGAATCGATCTGCAGTGTCAAATCTCCACGAAAACCCGTTCGTTGCTCTACCCCGACATCAAGCCGGAACCAGGGGGTGAGCAGTTACAAATTCTGTTTGATTTTTCCAGACAGTACTTGGGTATAGCGGAGGCGCGGGTTGGTGCGGGAGATTTTTTGCAGTTTTCGCTGGCTTTCCTGTACTGAAGTTGTCATGGTGCGGGGATGTCGGTTCACAAGTACATCGCATCCTGTCCGATTCACGTCGCAGCTCCGGAAGGGTCTGTCCGAGGTTTGCGAAGCCCGAGGAGCGTCCGCTGCGTTGATGGACGACTATCTCGGGTTTCGCCGTCTGGCGGGGCTGCGCCATATTGCGTTCTTCAGGGGGCAGTGGTCTGGCGGCGTGACGGTGCCTTCAAGTGCCGCGACCGGTGGATCGGCTGGAAGTAGGAGCAGGAGTGGCTTGATCTGATAGCGAACAACACGCGACTGCTGGTGCGTGCGGCGCCGGGAACGTTTCCGAACCTTGCCTCCTTCTTTCTTGCGACGCGGCGGCTGGCCGACGACTGGGCCTGCGGCCACCAGGTGGCGGAGACGTTCTGCGATCCGGCGCGTTTTGCGGGCACCCTGTACAAGGCGGCGGGCTGGCGTGCGCCGGACCAAGGGGTTTGCCCGCGCCAACGGGCGCTGCACCGACCCCCATGGCAAGGAGATTTTCGTTTTGCCGCTGCGGCGCGACGGCTGCTGTCGCGCCGCAGGCACTGCCGGGCGCCGCCTGCCTCCTCGCTCCCCGGGGTTCCGAGGTGATGCGTTCGCTGCACGACGAGTTGGCGGCGATCGAGGACTTCCGCCGCGCAGAAAGCACACGGTGTGCTCACGTTCTCGCCGAGCTTGCGAACATGAAAGGCTGCCTCGCAGCTGCGCAGTTTGCGCGGTCGCTGTCCCGAGACGAGCTCGAGGCCATCGGCGGAACCCGAGGACGGGGCTGCGCGAGCCGCTCCTCCAGGGCGACCCTCCACCGGGTCGTCCGGTCGGTCGACCCCGAGGCGCTTGAGAACATGCTCGGCCGCCATGGCAGGCGCCGGCTCGCCCGGGCGCTTGCCGCCGACGGCAAGCGCATCCGCGACGCCAACCGCAACGGCCACCACGAGACCGTGGCCCTCACGCCTCCGCGCCCCCTTCGCGCTGTTGAACTTCGACGACGGCGAGTTGGCGGCCACCTCCTCGAGCGCACCGATGTTCGCGGCAAGGTGATCACCCGCACGACGCCGGCGACGCTGATCACCCGGCGCTGCGGCGCAGACTATGTCTTCCCGGTCAAAGGCAATACGCCCGAAACCTTCGACGGCATCGACTGGGAGACAGATGCCAGCGGTTGCTTCAAAGAAGCAAGGCCCACGGACGCCTCGAGCAGCGCTCGATACGTGCCGCTCAAGGGCTTGATCAACTACCCCGGCAGATCGCCCGCATCAAGCGCTACCGCAAGCCGCCGGGAAAGAGCGCCAGCGGCGCAGCGAGCGGCAACGACTGCACCGGTACATCATCACCTCACCGCACGAACGCTTACGTACCGCCAGCCGTGCGCAACTCTCGACACCGGGTCGGTTCACGGCAACCACGCGATCAATATACGGCCGCATTCCAGGACCGATAGTACCAAACTGCCGATGCTCTCTCCAAATCGGGGATATCGCCCACACGTAGCGGGCTTCCGTTTGCGGCAGGCGCGGCTATAACACTGGCTGACGCCAGCCGGACCGAAAAAGCTCTCGCTTTCGATGCCACGCCGTGTCATATTGCCGGCATGGACCAGACACCGCAGTTCGCCGCCCAGATTTCTCCTTGGCTAACACCGGTTGTCCTGCTGACCGTTCTCGGTCTCATGTGGCGCAGCATGCTGCGGCTCGAAGACCGGCTCGGCGCACGCATTGATGACACCAACAAGCGTATCGACGACACCAACAAGCGTATCGACGACACCAACAGGCGTATCGACGACACCGCCGCCGCGCTCGTCAAACGCATCGACGACACCACCGCCGCGCTCGGCGCACGCATCGACGGAATCGACAACCGGCTGCGGGCGCTTGAGACCGGCCAGGCGGAGATCAAGGGAAAGCTCGACTTCGTCGAAGCATACATCCTCGGACGCAACGCCCCCGGAACCGCGCCTGCGGAGTGATCCGGCGGCTCGGGGCGGCACGCATCCCGCATTGAGCCGCCTGTCCGCATTCACCGAGCGAATGCGGACAGGACCGGATGGAGGGTTCGGCGCGTTGCGCAACCGTCGCTGCGGACGATCTGAATTCAGGCAACATGCCCGAAATTTGTGCGGCGACCTGGACGAAAACGGAGCAGCAGCGGCCGTAACGGCGGCGGAACATTCTCACGCTAAATTCTGTTTGATTTTTCAAGGCAGTACCTGGGTTTTGCGGGGGCGCAGGTTGGTGCGAGGAGATTTTTTCCAGTTTTCGCTGGCTTTCCTGGACTGGAGTTGTCATGGTGCGGGGATATCGGTTCACAAGCACATCGCGTGGGTGAGAGTCTCGTATGGCACGGTTGCAGGCTCAGTACCATTTGTTCATCTCACAGTGCCGGGGTGTGATTTGGGCTGATGTTGTCGTTGGCTGGTGCGTCGTCTGCACCGATCATGGTTGCCCATGCGCTTTCGAAGCGGCCGGATTCGAGCAGGGCGCGGAAGGTGATTGTCCGCCGACGATGCGCCAGCGCATGCCGGAACGTTTCATGCGCTGTGTGACGAGGGTCTTGTTTGCCGCCTCGACAATTCCCGAGCCGGTTGCTTCAGCGCGTGGTAGCGCATGCGGTGGCGATGCTTGCGGAAGTAAGGACAGTTCCCTGTCGATGTCGGCCCGTTGGCGCCGCGGTGTCGCGAAGGTGGCGCAGCGCCCGGATCACCTGTCGATGCCGCGGGGGTCGTGACAAAATCCTGTCCCGAAACGGGCGATTGTCACGAAAACTCGTTGTAACTGCTCACCCCCTGGTTCCGGCTTGATGTCGGGGTAGAGCAACGAACGGGTTTTCGTGGAGATTTGACACTGCAGGCCGATTCGTTTAGTGGTGGTAATCGAGAACGACGGGGACCGCCAGTGGGCTACTTTGGATCGAAGGCGACGAGCGGGCTGTGCCAGCTGCTTCCGGGGCTCCAGCCCCCGCATGATCTGTATGTGGAAACGCATCTCGGAGGCGGCGCGCTGATGAAGCGCAAGGCCGGGTGATGGCGACGGGCGGCGCGCGAGGAGTTCGAAGCGGCCAAGACCGCGGCGCTGCCGGCAAGGTGGCGGAAGAGGCCGTGATCCGCGTCCTCGTCATCCTGCTCGACATCATCATCGTCGTCCTTCTGAAGAAGACTACGCACGAGCCGGAACTCCGGTCTGCCGCCGTCACAGACGGACAAGAGCGTGCCGGGAGCAACGGCAAGGGCCCGAAGCCGAACCGGCAGATGGGCGACAACCTGCGCAAGATCATCGTCGAGGAGACGGTCGCGGCCTGCGACGCCTGCGGCGCTGACATCGACGGCCCCGTCGATCGGGAGCGCCGCGTCCTCTATGACATCGTGTTCGAGGTCGCGCCGCGTCGACGCCGAGGAATGCCCGAAGTGCAAGGCCCGGGGCCGGTTCCCCGACAACATCCCGTGCAGTACGGCATCGGCATCCAGGCCCTCGTCATCAACCTGCTGGTTGCCCAGATGCTGTCCCTGCGCCGCGCTGTCGCGCTCGTGCATGCGATCTCCGGCATCAAGCTCTCCGAGGCAACCTGCCTCGGCTATGCTTTCACGATGCGTCATGGGAGGAGGCCGCCGTGGCGCACCTCCTGCAACGCCCGATGTCGATGATTTCGGATCAACAGCAAGTGGCTTCATGTCGTGGGACCCTGACGTGCAAGTTCCCGCACCGCAAGCGCGGCCGGGAGGCAAGAGATCGGCATCATCCCGTGCTACAAGGGCGTCCTGACTGCTGGGCCTCGTACATGGGCCAGTGTAGCCACCAGCTGTGCGGCAGCCACCTGCTGCGCGAACTGACCTTTGTCGTCGAGGCTACCGCGCGACTGATGAAGAGCCTGCTCCGCGAGGTCTGCCACAAGGTCAACAAGAGCGCATCCAAAACCCTGAACGACGCCGGGCGCAAGCGCTACCGCACCATCAGGGCGCCAGGGAACTGCCCGATATCCCGCCGAAAGGAAAACGTGGACGCAAGTCCGACGCGCACAACCTGCACGAACGTCTCGTGAAACACGAAAACCTGCGCTTCATAGACAACCCCGACGTCAGCTTCACCAACAATGCCGGAGAACAGAAGATCAGGATGGCAAAGCTCAAGGTGCCCGGATGCTTCCGCTCCACGCAAAAGCATGGTGCCAAGCTACCTCACCTCCATGGCCGCACTCGGCTACAATCATCACGTCGCAACCCAGATCGCCCTCGACGGAAAAGCCGCAGACATCATCAACGAGCACTACGACCAATCAGAACCCAACTAGGGGTGAGTAGATACAACTCGTTTTCGCCGCTGCCTCGCTGACCGCACAACCGTATTAAATCAATGGCTTGGATTCGCCATACGAGAACTGCACCCCATCTCGTCCTGTCCGATTCACGTCGCAGATCCGGAAGGGTCTGTCCGAGGTTGAGGTTCGCGAAGCCTGAGGAGCGTCCGCTGCGGGATGCGTTGATGGACGACTATCTCGGGTTTCGCCGTCTGGCGGAGCTGCGCCATATTGCATCTTTCAGGGGGCAGTGGCCTAGCGGCGTGACGGGGCCTTCAAGTGCCGCGACCCAGGGTGATCTTACGCTAAATTCTGTCTGATTTTTCAAGACAGTACCTGGGCTTTGCGGAGGCGCGGGTTGGTGCGGGAGATTTTTTTACAGTTTTCGCTGACTTTCCTGCACTGAAGTTGTCATGGTGCGGGGATGTCGGTTCACAAGCACATCGCATCCTGTCCGATTCACGTCGCAGCTCTGGAAGGGTCTGTCCGAGCATCCATGTTTCTTGGCAAGGTTTTTGCGGGTGTCTGTGGTGATGTTTTCTGTGGTTGTCCACAAGCGGTGTGGGGTTTGCTCTGCGAGCGAGGCGACATGAAGCTTGTGGTCCCGGCGGCGGGTTGCCGTCCATTGGTCACGTGAACGCGGCTACCTTGCCGTCCCCGGGCATGGTAACGTGACCGTCCGGGTTCCAGGTGTCCCAAGGCGGTTCGATCTCCTTGATGTCGACCTCGACGATGATCTGCAGACATTCTCCCCAAGTCGTGTCGGAGACTGTCGAGACAGTCCCGATCGCGCTCTCGGCAGGGCCGTGTCTCCTTCGCTCACTCACCGGTGCTTCAGGCAACGCTGCTGTCGCAGCAAGGTGTTCGCCAGAGCTTGCGCATCACGGCGACAATCGCGACTTTGTGGGCCTTGCCGGCAGTCTTGAGGCGCACCAGGTCCGCGTTGAAGCGTGCCGGTTGCGGCCATGAACAGGAGATCGCGTGGCCTTCGGCGCCCGCCACGGATGTGCCGAGCACCGTGGTCGTTGGCGCCACCCCGATCAAGGCTGCCGACGCTGCCGAGTTCGGGCATCCAGCAAAGAAGGGCCGCGGCGGTCACCGGATCGAGGTCAGGATGGCATACCTCTGCTTGGGATCACCGGCGATCACCGCTTTGATCGCCGCGCCGGCAATGCGATCATCGAGATCGGCCGCCGAGGCCCTTGTGACGGTCTCGCCATCCTCCTCATCTGCCACCTGCCTGGCGTCGACAAGCGCGGCACCAGGAGATCCTCCAGGCTCTTGAGGAAGGCGGAGCCACAGGCTCAAGATCGCCCAGCCGATCTTGGCGTCGACGCGGTTGGCCCATCGCCTCGGCGAAGCCCGCAACGGGTTGACGAGAATAACCTCGAAGCCCCGGTCATGAAGACACTGGTAAACCTTGCGGTGATAGCGGCCTGTCGCCCACTACCCGGCTCACCCCGAGGCCGCGAAGCCACCTGCCCGTGGCGTCGTTCGCAAAACAATGCGCCAGATGTCCAGACTGGCTGACCCTTGCTACTATCTTGACCATCGTCCCTTGCTCCTCGCCTTACGATGATACGGGTTCAAACCCAAGTATCCAGCGAGGGACGTCAAGGGAGGTTGCCACACTCGGACACGGCCCTGTCAAGGTCGAAACGGCAACCTCCGCGGAGATCGTTTGACCCCCTGTGCGTGTTCGCTCAGGGGAGCGGAATCTCTCTGCAACCATAGCTCTCCCACAGATCCACATTTTCCCGCCCCCAACTGCTGTGGATGATTTCATCATCAAGGGGACAAAACCTGGTCATATAAGGTTGAGGTTCGCGAAGCCTGAGGAGCGTCCGCTGCGTTGATGGACGACTATCTCGGGTTTCGCCGTCTGGCGGGGCTGCGCTATATTGCGTCCTTCAGGGGGCAGTGGCTGGCGGCGTGACGGGGCCTTCAAGTGCCGCGACTGGTGGATTGGCTGGAAGCCGGAGCAGCAGGGCTTGATCTGACAACACGCGACTGCTTGCGGCGCCGGGAACGTTTTCGAACCTTGCCTCCTTCTTTCTTGCGACGCGGCGGCTGGCCGACGATTGGGCCTACGGCCACCAAGTGGCGGAGACGTTCTGCGATCCGGCGCGTTTTGCGGGCACAAGGCGGCGGGCTGGCGTGCCAAGGGGTTTGCCCGCGGGCGCTACACCGACCCCCATGGCAAGGAGATTTTCGTTGTGCGGCGCGACGGCTGCTGTCGCAGGCGCTGCGGTAGCGCCGCTTGCCTCCTCGCTCCCCGGGGTTCCGAGGTGATGCGTTCGCTGCGCGAAGAGTTGGCGGCGATCGAGGACTTCCGCCGCGCAGGAAGCACACGGTGTGCTCACGTTCTCGCCGAGCTTGCGAACATGAAAGGCTGCCTCGCAGCTGCGCAGTTTGCGCGGTCGCTGTCTCAGGACGAGCTCGAGGCCATCGGCGGAACCCGAGGACGGAGCTGCGCGAGCCGCCCTCCAAGGCGACCCTCCACCGGGCAGTCGATCGACCCCGAGGCGCTCGAGGATGTACTCGGCCGCGGGCTCGCCCGGGCGCTTGCCGCCGACGGCAAGCGCATCCGCGGCGCTAACCGCAACGGCCACCACGAGACCGTGGCTCTCACGCCTCCGGCGCACCCTTCGCGCTGTTGAATTTCGACGACGGTGAGCTGGCGGCCACCTCCTCGAGCGCACCGATGTCCGCGGCAAGGTGACCACCCGCACGACGCCGGCGGCGCTGATCACCCGGCGCTGCGGCGCAGACCATGTCTTCTCGGTCAAAGGCAATGCGCCCGAAACCTTCGACATCCTCGACGGCATCGACTGGGAGCCAGCGGCCGCTTCAAGGAAGAGTAAGGCCCGCCTCGAGCAGCGCGTGCCGCTCAAGGGCTTGATCAACTACCCCGGCCAGATCGCCCGCATCAAGCGCTACCGCGAGCCGCTGGGAAAGAGCGCCAACGGCGCAGCGAGCAGCAACGACTGTACATCATCACCTCGCTCGATGCGCAACACGCGTCGCCAGAGGAACTGCTGCGGCCGCGGGCTGTGGAAAACATGAACCATCGAGACTGCGTCTTCGGCGAAGACGCCTGCCTGACACGCAAACCGCGCCAGCCTCAACAACATCGCGCTCGCGGTGATCTTCGCCAACCGACGCGAGAGCCTCGCCGAAACACGGCGGCGGCTCGACCGCCGAGAAGCCGTCGCAGCTCTGATTCGGCCCTGAGCGCCAATGGCGTCCGGCCGATTTTCGGATGCCGCCCACAACCCGCCTACATCCCGAAAACAACCCGCCCACGCGCCGGCAACGCCGCCGGCGACGACCGTGGACGGCCCCGAAGCCAGAAAACCCGGCAGGTTGTACAACCTGCCTCCATCAGCAGTCGACAAGATCGAATGCAGCGTGAGAAAGTCCTGGCCGCGACCGGTGGCTGGAAGCCGGGGCAGCAGTGGCTTGATCTGATCGCGAACAACGCGCGACTGCCGGTGCTTGCGGCGCCGGGAACGTTTCCGAACTTTGCCTCCTTCTTTCTTGTGACGCGGCGGCTGACCGACGACTGGGCCTGCGGCCACCAGGTGGTTGTGGCAGAGACGTTCTGCGATCCGGAGCGTTTTGCGGGCGCAAGGCGGCGGGCTGGCATGCGCTGGGCCAGACCAAGGGGTTTACCCGCGCCAACGGGCGCTGCACCGACCCCCATGGCAAGGAGATTTTCGTTGTGCCGCTGCGGCGCGGCGGCTGCTGTCGCGCCCGCAGGCGCTGCCGGGCGCCGCCTGCCTCCTCGCTCCCCGGGGTTCCGAGGTGATGCGTTCGCTGCACGACGAATTGGCGGCGATCGAGGACTTCCGCCGCGCAGGAAGCACACGATGTGCTCACGTTCTCGCGGAGCTTGCGAACATGAAAGGCTGCCTCGCAGCTGCGCAGTTTGCGCGGTCGCTGTCCCGGGACGAGCTCGAGGCCATCGGCGGAACCCGAGGACGGAGCTGCGCGAGCCGCCCTCCAAGGCGACCCTCCACCGGGTCGTCCAGTCGATCGATCCCGAGGCGCTCGAGGATGTGCTCAGCCGCGAGCTCGGCCGGGCGCTTGCCGCCGACGGCAAGCGCATCCGCGGCGCCAACGGCCACCACGAGACCGTGGCCCTCACGCCTCCGGCGCACCCTTCGCGCTGTTGAACTTCGACGACGGCGAGCTGGCGGCCACCTCCTCGAGCGCACCGATGTTCGCGGCAAGGTGATCACCCGCACGACGCCGGCGATGCTGATCACCCGGCGCTGCGGCGCAGACCACATCTTCCCGGTCAAGGGCGCCCGAAACCTTCGACATCCTCGACGGCATCGACCGGGAGACGGATGCCAGCGGCGCAGCGAGCGACAACGACTGCACCGAGACCGCGTACATCATTACCTCACCGCACGAACGCTTACGTACCGCCGGCCGTGCGCGACTCTCGACACCGGGTCGGTTCACGACAACCACGTGAACAATATATGGCCGCATTCCAGAACCGATAGTACCAAACCGCCGATGCTCTCTCCAATCGGGGATGTCGTCCGCACATAGCAGGCTTCCGTTTGCGGCGGGCGCGGCTATAACACTGGCTGACGCCAGCCGGACCGAAAAAGCTCTCGCTTTCGATGCCACGCCGTGTCATATTGCCGGCATGGACCAGACACCGCAGTTCGCCGCCCAGATTTCTCCTTGGCTAACACCGGTCGTCCTGCTGACCGTTCTCGGTCTCATGTGGCGCAGCATGCTGCGGCTCGAAGACCGACTCGGCGCACGCATTGATGACACCAACAAGCGTATAGACGACACCAACAAGCGTATCGACGACACCAACAGGCGTATCGACGACACCGCCGCCGCGCTCGTCAAACGCATCGACGACACCGCCGCCGCGCTCGGCGCACGCATCGACGACACCACCGCCGCGCTCGGCGCACGCATCGACGGAATCGACAACCGGCTGCGGGCGCTTGAGACCGGCCAAGCGGAGATCAAGGGAAAGCTCGACTTCGTCGAAGCATACATCCTCGGACGCAACGCCCCCGGAACCGCGCCTGCGGAGTGATCCGGCGGCTCGGGGCGGCACGCATCCCGCATTGAGCCGCCTGTCCGCATTCACCGAGCGAATGCGGACAGGACCGGATGGAGGGTTCGGTGCGTTGCGCAACCGTCGCTGCGGACGATCTGAATTCAGGCAACATGCCCGAAATTTGTGTGGCGACCTGGACGAAAACGAGGCAGCAGCGGCCATGACGGCGGGAGAACATTCTCACGCTAAATTCTGTTGATTTTTCAAGGCAGTACCTGGGTTTTGCGGGGGCGCGGATTGGTGTGGGAGATTTTTCACCCCACTTCCAGTCTGAAGTGCAACACCCGGCCCTCATCGCAGTGAGGGCGTAGCCCGAACGGAGATGAGGGCCGGGTGTTGCGCAAATTTTTCCCCTCTGCCCCTCTCGATTCCGCCTGGGAACAGCTTCAGTTCCTTCAACATCGAGCTTATGCAACGCCTTTGTCGGCTTCAAGCCACTATTTCGCCGTCGCGCGGCATGGACCCTGCTGCACGTTGCGGCTGCGGAACATGGCGCAGATGGTCAGGGCGGTTTCACTTCAAGATTACCTCCGTCGGCGATCCCAGGACTTTCCGAGTGTTGAGCCGATCCTGTACCTTCTGAACATCTTGATTACGCAACCTGATGTCTGGAAATTGTCGTGAAGCTGATCGAGCTGTTCCCATTTGATGCCCCCGTTCCATAGTGAAGTGCAACACATGATGGGCTGTGGCCATGTGTTTTTAGACGCATGATGTTGCGGAGCTGTCCAGCAGCGGCGAAAGTTCCTGTACAAGATGGAGGGAGCTTGTTCATGTCCAAAGGCTACCGTCACCTACGAAGAGCGATGCCAGATTGAGGCGTTACAGAAAAGCGGTCTTTCACAAGGTGCGATTGCTCGGCAGCTGGGCCGATCAACAATTTTCCGGGAGATCAAGCGCAACACCGGGGGACGGGGTTACCGTCACAAGCAGGCGCAAAGGATGGCAGAAACGCGCCGCAGGGCCGCCTCGTCTGTTTTCTGGCGGTTGACGCCTCGGGCTGAAGCTCAGAAAAAGCTGCGGGAGGGCCCCGAGCAGCGGCCGTTTTCGACTGGAAGGCCGTGGGTCGGCAACGGATCCATGATCGCCGAAGATCGGAGAGCTGGGGGCGTCTTGTGGAAGAAGCTTCGGCGGCGCGGCAAGAAGCCGAACTGGAAGGGCGGATGCCATTCTGGCCGGGTGGACATTTCCGAGCGCCCTGCGGAGGCAAAGGAACGGATCGGCGACTGGGAGCCATCATCGGCAAAGCTCACAGTGGAGCTGTCGTGTCGCTCGTGCCACGAAATACACCTTGCTGGGTGGACAGAAAGACACGGTCGGTATGATCCGCCTGCTCGGCTCTGGTGCGCTATTGGTCCACACAATCACAACGGCAAGGAGTTCGCAGACCACAGGCGTGTCGCTGAAGCACTTGATGCAGATTTCTTCTTCGCCTTTCCATTCCTGGGAGCGCGGCTTGAATGAGCACACCAACGGCCTGGTGCGGGAGTACTTCCCGAAGGGCACGGACTTTCGCGCGACATGCAACGAAGATGTTCAGAAGGTGCGGCTCAACACTCGGAAAGTCCTGGGATCGCCGACGGAGGTAATCTTGAAGTGAAACCGCGCTGACCATCTGCGTTCCGAAGCCGCAACGTGCAGCAGGGTCCATGCCGCGCGACGGTAAGATAGTGGCTTGAAGCCGACAAAGGCGTTGCATAAGCTCGATGTTGAAGGAACTGAAGCTGTTCCCAGGCGGAATCGAGAGGGGCAGAGGGGAAAAATTTGCGCAACCCGGCCCTCATCTCCGTTCGGGCTACGCCCTCACTGCGATGAGGGCCAAGTGTTGCACTTCAGACTGGAAGTGGGGATGTATGCCTTGGTTTCGGTTTCCCATTTTTCGTCGATGAGGACCGCGGTTGAGAGGCGCTCCAACGAGGCGAGGTTTGGAAAGACCCTGACTTTGGAGGTGCGCCGCTTGAGCTCTTGCTGGATCGGTCGCTCGATGCCGTTCGAGGTTCGCATACGTTTGTGGTGAGCATCGGGCAAGGTGAAGACAGCGAGCCCCGCATTGTTTTCCAGCCAGGAAGCCTGGATGCTTGTCGCTGGCCACGAGGGCGGCCAGTTCAGCCTCGGCGGTTTGGAGTGAGGAGGCGTTGCTCTGAGCTGTTTTCCAATACGTTTCCTGATGTCGTTGTTCGGTGCACGGCGTTTTGCGCCAAGTGGAACTGGCAGCGCTGCCAGGTCGCCGCGCCCAGCACCGTGCCGCTTTCAGCCCAGCATGGTCATCCGAGACGATGAAGGTCGTACCATGCAGGGCTAGCAAGCTTTCCAGGAAGGCTCTCCAATGGACCTCGGCCTCGGAGAGCGCCACAGAGAGCCCCAGAACGTGCCTGCAGCCCCTATTCCGATGGCCGAGAGTACTGCGACATCGCGCACAACGCCGTCATGGCGGGCTTTTTCATAGCGCGCATCCAGGATCAGGTATTTCATCAGGGGCCGGTTGCGCGGCGAGTTCTTCATCGAGCAACCTGGTGGCCCCCTGAGAAGAGGACAGGCTCCCGAACTCGCGCATTACATCCTGCCGCGTGGAAACACCCTTGATGTACATCTCGGCTACGGCGCGAGAAGATCGCTGGCCGCGTTCAAGCGACTGGGGACGGGTCGTCCCCGTGACCGTTTGGCACCTGAACGGTAACAGTGGGGGTGTCGATCCGCTTGTAGCCGTTGGCATAGCCCTGTCGCTCCGGTGTCCGGTGGCCCGCTTTCAAGTGCTGCTCGCGCTCGATTTGCATCGCAAGCTCGAAGAGCTGACCAAAGATCCGCCCCAGATCCGTTGCTCCGTTTGCGATCAGATGTTCCAAAACGGCCTCAATCGTCGTAGTGTGTCGCAGGTCCATTCGCTTCCTCCATGAATGTTTACAGCTCCATGGGATAGCACGATGGCGCCGCGTTTCACTGGGGGGCTAGCCCTCGCATGTCACGGAAATTTTAGCTGAACAACGGTGTTTCGGCGTGGCATAAGTGTCCCATGTCACAGTCTCAGATCAGCCGCACATTGCGGGACGAGGCAGCAGTTGCGCGGATCGCGTCGCTGCTGTCCTGTGAGCAGTTCGACAGCCGGTCGGCTCTGGGTCGTCTGCGAGGAGTTTGCCTTTGTCGACGCGCGCGGCCGTCTGCAGCTTGCCGGCTGCATGAAGGCGCTGAGGGCGCCCGGAGATCGTCCTGCCGGTGCCGAAGTCACCGACAATCGACCGCCGGCCTCGCCTGTTGGTGGATGATATCGCTGCAGAGGTTCCGGCGCGCGCATTCGGGATCTCGAGATCATCGTGGTCGGGGATCGTATTGACCGAGCGGTCACGCTGATTGCGCGTGAACACCCGCGACGACCTTCGCCGGCTGCCAATATCTCGTGGGCTCGGCGCACGGGTGGCGGGGTTTGCCGCCGCCGCGCGGCGCGGGACCGCTGGATGGAACGACGGGCAGCGCCGGAACCACCTGCAGCGGATCGTCTGTCTGAGCCGTTTCTTGATCAGGTGCTCTGCCCGCCCAGCCATGTGCGCATCCTGCGCCGCGTGACTTCGAGGACCGTTTCGACCATGGCTCAGTTTTGCCGATGAAGGTTACCCTGCCTGCGCGCGGCCAACTTCCTGTGCAGGACCGAAGGCCGGCAGGACTGGGAGACGGTGAAGACGGTCTTCGTGGCCGAACTGGAGCGCGCAGGAAGCTGGGGAGGTCGATCATGCGCCCTCGCCGGGCGAAGGTCTGAACGACTGGGCGCAGAACGAGTTTGGAGGGGGGTGACAAGCGACTTTCTGCGCGCCTGGAGCGCCAGCCTTCTGGCGGCCGGTCAGAAGATCAATGCGTCTCCCAGCGCCGACAACACCGCGATCAATGCGTTTTACCGGATGGTCGCCCTCGGAGATCACGCCGGCGAACATTCTTGCGCCGCACCGTGAGCGCAGCATCCGGCGCATCCGTGGCCAGAAGACGGTTCTTGCGGCACGGACCTGAACTTCTCCCGGCTGCGACGGCCTGCAGGTGATCGGGACGAACCAGACCGGGGCCTGCACGCGACCCTGGCGGTGACTGACCTGCCACTCGGGGTGCTGGGTCCGGTGAAGCCCCGGTCGCAGGAGACACGCCGCAGCTCGAGGGGTTCAAGGCGCTGCCACCCCGGCGGCAAGACGCGCGTCATCTCCGTCGGGAAGCCGACATCTTCGAGCTGTTCGACACGCGCTTGCCCCGCGTCGATCTGCGCGCCAAGCATGACAGGGTGCTGAAGGAGGGAAGGCTGTTCGCCGTCATGGCCGGCGGCCTGATTGAGATCGAGGGACTGACGGAGCAAGCCAGCCGGAAGAAGGCCCGCGCGACAGAAGCGCCTGGCGAGTTACGGTCCGTTACGCTGCCCGTGACGGGCACCGCCCCCAGCGCGAAGCCGGTGTCCCTGCACGGGGTCAGGGAGCGCCCGAGGGTGAGGATCCCGGTGCCTGCTGACCACCGTGCGGGTTGGCGAAGGAGGCGGCCGACATCGTCGGCTTCTACCTTCAGCGCTGGCGAATCGAGGATTACGTGCTCAAATCCGGATGCAGGGTGGAACACCTGCTGTTCCGCACCGCCTGCAGCGGGCGATCAACGCCGTCATCGCATGGCGCATCATGGTCATGACCCTGCTCGGCCGCCAGGTGCGAGCCGCAGCTGATGTTCACCGACAGCGAACTCGCGCGACTACGCACACAAGTACGCCCTGAAGGAACCGGAGCGTCTCGCCGATGCGGTGCACCTGGTCGCCCATCTCGGCGGCTACCGCAGCACGCCCGGGTCACCAGATCATGTGGCCAGACACACCAGCGCCGCACTGGGTCACCAAATCGGCCGGGAAATCGGGTTCCGGGATGGACAAAGACACGCGTGAACACGTAAACCATTGTCAACCAGATTTGTCATGACACGGCAGGGCTAGCCCCCCCAGTGAAACGCCTCAAAGCGCAAACCTCAGACAAATTTCCAGACATCAAGTTACAGTACCGTCTATTATCCGTCTATTAGTTCTGCATGATCGTTGTGACGGGTGTTTTTCGGACTTGACTTCCTGCCTTGATCTTGGTGTAGAAATCGCGTCTCTTCTATGTGCCGGATTTCGGCGCCGATGTGCTTGGTCGCCTTCGGGAGACCCTCCTCCTTTGATACTGTCTTCCCCGCCCGTGCGTCCTCTCCGGAGGAGCGCCGGGAGCAGGCAGATGAATACGTTGCCGGGCAGTGCGCACGTCGCGTCGGTGGCAAGACCGCTTCTCGACCGGACTGATTACACCCGGCACGACTTCTGCCACGGCCTTCCCGAGGCCGTGGCTCCATCCTTCATCCGCAGTGACCCACCGCCCCGACGGGCGCCTGTTCCGACGCCTGTCGGCCAATGAGCGTTGCGGATGGACTTAACTTGAGCTGAAGGAGACGAAACGATGACGACAGGCATAACTTGGGCCGGGACGTCCGGCGACGACACCAAAGTCGGCAGCGACGGCGACGACGCGCTGTATGGCGGCACGGGCGACGACACCCTTACCGGCAGCGCGGGGGATGACACGCTCTACGGCGGCGAAGGCGACGACTTTCTGTTCAGCCGCGACGAAGACGACACGTTCGTGTTCAGGGCCGGAGACGGCGACGACATCATTGGCTGGTTCCAGAACGGCGACATCATCAAGTTCGACGGTGTGCCCGGGGTGAGCGAGTTCAGCGATCTGACGGTGGAGGAATCTGATGTTACCAACAGCGATGGTGAAAAGACCGGCGCCAAAGTCGTCATCACCTAACGGGGCCGGCCGGGACACGATCACGCTGAACGGCCTGGGCATGGGGGATATCGGCTCGGCAGACTTCGCGTTTGCGGACACCTCGGGCAAGGCGGCGCGGGCGACGACACCCTCACCGGCGGCACGGGCAATGACACGTTCGTGTTCAAGGCCGGGGACGGCAACGACACGATCACCGATTTCCAGGATGGCGACAAGATCAAGTTCGACAGCGTGCCCGGGGTGGACGATTTCGAAGATCTGACGATGCAGCAAGATGGCGACGATGTCGTCATCACCTACGGCGCCGGCGGGGACCAGGAAACGATCACGCTGACAGGCGCAGACATCGGGAATATCGGCTCGACAGACTTTACGATTGCGGCGAGGGCGACGACACGCTGTATGGCGGCGCCGGCAATGACATTCTGAACGGAGGCGCCGGCCACGACAGGCTCAATGGCGGCGCGGGCAACGATACGCTGACGGGCGGCGACGGCGACGACTGGCTCCAGGGTGGCACCGGCAACGACACCTTCCTCTACAACGGAATGGGCAATGACACCATCTCGGACTTCGCTGCGGGGGACACCATCGCGTTGAGGAACATTGATGGGGTCACCGCGTTCGGCGACATCACCGTTGATTCCACGGAAGGCGGCTTCGAGATCACCTTCGGTGACGGCAACGCCCTGACCGTCACGTCCAGCCTGCAGGCACTCGAAGCCGAACACTTCGACTTCCTGTGATGCGTTTCGCGCGCAGAGCCGCCACCGCGGCCCTGCGTTGCGTCCCGAAGGCAAAGTTGTGCGCGCCCGAGGGGAAGACGCGCAGGAGCAGGCCGGGGATGGTATCATCATGGATGTCGGTCGTAGCGCTTCTCGCGCGGTCTGACGACGTGAACGCACCGTGCGACGGTGGACTTCGGATTGTCGCCCATAGTTGGCGGCTCCTGTCTAGTCCGAAGTTCCAGATGATTTCCTGCTGATCTTCACAACAACTCGCTGATTTTGCGCTATTTGTCGGATTCGTCGGGCTTCACAGTGTACCCATGTACGAATGCACCTTGTGCTTGACATATGTCTGTGGTGCGCCTATGCACGGTAGCCATGTACATCAAAGCCCTCCTCAACCGATCCCCTCCACCCGCCATCCTGCTCCGCGAGCCCCCGGCGCGAAGTCGGAAAGGTCAAGAAGCGCACCATCACCCGCAACACCGTGACGCTCCACCTTGCGGGCGCCGGGCCCTTCCAGGTCACTACGCGACCCACGCCGCTCCAGAGAAGAGCACTCAAACTCCTCGGCGTAAAGCCGTAGTGTACCCAGTCAGACGCCTCTGAGATCCATCGAATGTCATTCATATCAGATACTTGCGCCTGATCGGCCCTAGAACTTCGGATGAAAGGCTGTCTCGCAGCTGCGCAGTTTGCGCGGTCTCTGTCCCGGGACGAGCTCGAGGCCATCGGCGGAACCCGAGCATCCATGTTTCCTGGCAAGGTTTTTGCGGGTGTCTGCGGTGATGTTTTCTGTGGTTGTCCACAAGCGGTGTGGGATTTGCCCTGCGATCGAGGCGACATGAAGCTTGTGGTCCCGGCGGCGGGTTGCCGTCCATTGGTCACGTGAACGCGGCTACCTTGCCGCCCCCGGGCACGTGACCGTCCGGGTTCCAGGTGTCCCAAGGCGGTTCGATCTCCTCGATGTCGGCCTCGACGATGATCTGCAGACATTCTCCCCAAGTCGTGTCGTAGTAGGGAGACTGTCGATACAGTCCCGATCGCGCTCTCGGCAGGGGTGAGGGCCATGAGGGTGTCTCCTTCGCTCACTCACCGTGCCGGTGCTTCGGTCGACCAGCAACGCTGCTGTCGCAGCAAGGTGTTCGCCAGAGCTTGCGCATCACGGCGACAATGGCGACTTTGTGGGCCTTGCCGGCGGTCTTGTGGCGCACCAGATCCGCGTTGAAGCGTGCTGCCGAGGTCGCGGCCATGAACAGGAGATCACGTGGCCTCCGGCGCCCGCCTCGGATATGCCGAGCACCGTGGCCACTGTCGTTGGCCATCGGCGCCACCCCGATCAAGGCTGCCGACGCTGCCGAGTTCGGGCATCCAACAAAGAAGGGCTGCGGCGGTCACTGGACCGGGGATCGAGGTCAGGGTACCTCTGCTCGGGATCACCGGCGATCACCGCTTTGATCGCCGCGCCGGCAATGCGGTCATCGAGATCGGCCGCCGAAGCCCTTGTGACGGTCTCGCCATCCACCTCATCTGCCACTTGCCTCAACTTGGTCCGCACGTCGACAAGCGCGGCGCGCGATACCAGGAGATCCCCCAGGCAGTTGAGGAAGGCTTCCTGAGGAGCCACAGGCTCGAGATCGCCGAGCACCGTGCCGATCTTGGCCAGCGCGTCAACGCGGTTGGCCAGATGGCCCAAAGCCTCGGCGAAGCCCTCAACGGGCAGGACAACCTCGAAGCCCCGGTCATGAAGACACTGGTGAACCTTGCGGTGATAGCGGCCTGTCGCCCACCACACGGGTTACCTCGAGGCTGCGAAGCCACGTGCCCAGTGCCCGCCAGCTCGTGGCGTCGTTCGTAAAACGACGCCCCAGATGTCCAGACTGGCCTTGCTGACCCCTGCTACTACCTTGACCATCGTTCCTCGCCTTATGATGATACGGTTCAAACCCAAGCATCCATTCAGGACGCAAGGGACGCCAAAGGAGGTTGCCACGCTCGGGAACGGCTCTATAAAGCCAAGGACGGAACGGCAACCTCCGCGGAGATCGTTTGATCCCCGCTCCCCTGTACGTTCTCACACAGGGGAGCGGAATCTCTTTGCAACCATAGCTCTCCCATAGTCGAGGTTATCCACATTTTCCCGCCCCCAACTGCTGTGGATGATTTCATCATCAAGGGGACAAAACCTAGTCATATAAGGACGGAGCTGCGCGAGCCGCCCTCCGGGGCGGCCCTCCACCGGGTCGTCCGGTCGATCGACCCCGAGGCGCTCGAGGACATGCTCGGCCGCCGGCTCGCCCGGGCGCTTGCCGCCGACGGCAAGCGCATCCGCGGCGCCAACCGCAACGGCCACCACGAGACCGTGGCCCTTGTCGACCACGCCTCCGGCGCACCCTTCGCGCTGTTGAACTTCGACGACGGCGAGCCGGCGGCCACGCACGACCTCCTCAAGCGCACCGATGTCCGCGGCAAGGTGATCACCCTCGACGCGCTGCACACGACGCGCAAGACGGCGACGCTGATCACCCGGCGCTGCGGCGCAGACCACATCTTCCCGGTCAAAGGGAATGCGCCCGCAACCTTCGACACCCTCGACGGCATCGACCGGGAGGCGAATGCCACCGGCCGCTTCAAGGAGGCAAGGCCCGCCTCGAGCAGCGCTCGATACGTGCCGATCGAGGACCTGATCAACTACCCCGGCGTCAGCCGGATCGCCCGCATCAAGCGCTACCGCAAGCCGCCGGAAAAGAGCGCCAGCGGCGCAGCGAGCGGCAACAACCACACCGGTACATCATCACCTCGCTCGATGCGCAACACGCGTCGCCAGAGGAACTGCTGCGGCTCGATCGCGGGCACCGGGCCGTGGAAAACATGAACCACCGAGACTGCGTCTTCGGCGAGGACGCCTGCCTGACCCGCACCGGCCCCACAAACCGCGCCAGCCTCGACAACATCGCGCTCGCGGTGATCTTCGCCAACCGACGCGAGAGCCTCGCCGAAATCCCGCCGTTTTATGCAACCGACGTATCTACTCACCCCTAGTTGGGTTCTGATTGGTCGTAGTGCTCGTTGATGATGTCTGCGGCTTTTCCGTCGAGGGCGATCTGGGTGGCGACGAGTGGGTTGTAGCCGAGTGCGGCCATGGAGGTGAGGTAGCTTGAGCCCCGGCACCATGCTTTTGCGTGGAGCGGAAGCATCCGGACACCTTGACCTTTGCCATCCTGATCTTCTGTTCTCCGGCATTGTTGGTGAAGCTGACGTCGGGGTTGTCTATGAAGCGCAGGTTTTCGTGTTTCACGAGACGTTCGTGCAGGTTGTGCGCGTCGGACTTGCGTCCACGTTTTCCTTTCGGCGGGATGTCGGGCAGTTCCCTGGCGCCCTGATGGTGCGGTAGCGCTCGCGCCCGGCGTCGTTCAGGGTTTTGGATGCGCTCTTGTTGACCTTGTGGCAGGGAGCAGGCTCTTCATCAGTCGCGCGGTAGCCTCGACGACAAAGATCAGTTCGCGCAGCAGGTGGCTGCCGCACAACTGGTGGCTACACTGGCCCATGTACGAGGCCCAGGACGCCCTTGTAGCACGGGCCGATCTCTTGCCTCCCGGCCGCGCTTGCGGTGCGGGAACTTGCACGTCAGCGTCCCACGACATGAAGCCACTTACTGTTGATCCGAAATCGTCGACATCGGGCGTTGCAGGAGGTGCGCCACGGCGGCCTCCTCCCATGACGCATCGTGAAAGCATAGCTGAGGCAGGTTGCCTCGGAGAGCTTGATGCCGGAGATCGCCTGCACGAACGCGACGGCGCAGGGACAGCATTTGGGCGACCAGCAGGTTGATAACGAGGGCCTGGATGCCGATGCCGTACTGCACGGGATGTTGTCGGGGAACCGGCCCCGGGCCTTGCACTTCGGGCATTCCTTGATCTCGGCGCGGCGCTCGACGACCTCGAACACGATGTCGTGCGGCGCTCCCGATCGACGGGGCCGTCGATGTCGGCGCCGCAGGCGTCGCAGGCCGCGACCGTCTCCTCGACGATGATCTTGCGCAGGTTGTCGCCCATCTGCCGGTTCGGCTTCGGGCCCTTGCCGTTGCTCCCGGCACGCTCTTGTCCGTCTGTGACGGCGGCAGACCGGAGTTCCGGCTCGTGCGTGGTCTTCTCCAGAAGGACGACGATGAAGATGTCGAGCAGGATGACGAGGACGCGGATGACGGCCTCTTCCGCCACCTTGCCGGCAGCGCCGCGGTCTTGGCCGCTTCGAACTCCTCGCGCGCCGCCCGTCGCCATCACCCGGCCTTGCGCTTCATCAGCGCGCCGCTTCCGAGATGCGTTTCCACATACAGATCATGCGGGGGCTGGAGCCCCGGAAGCAGCTGGCACAGCCCGCTCGTCGCCTTCGATCCAAAGTAGCCCACTGGCGGTCCCCGTCGTTCTCGATTACCACCACTAAACGAATCGGCCTGCAGTGTCAAATCTCCACGAAAACCCGTTCGTTGCTCTACCCCGACATCAAGCCGGAACCAGGGGGTGAGCAGTTACCAACCGACAGCAGCCAAAGCCAGAAAACCCGGCAGGGTTGGGCCTGTGAAACCTCCGGGCAGCAGAAGACAAGAAAATTGAATGCAGCGTGGGAAAGGCTTGGCTGGCACGCAAGCGCCGGTTGTTGCAAGCAGACCTTAATGACAAGATGGCCCGGACGGTCGGAAAAAGGAAACGATGGGCTGCATTTCATGGAGCAGAGGCCGGTCCGCGACAACCCGCTCTACAACCAGAACCGGATGAAGATCGGTATCATCGCCATGAACTGCAGCCACGGGTCGACGATCACCACCGCCGACAATTCGTGGGAGATGACTTGGCCGGACACCCGCGAGGTCTCGGTGATGGCGGATCGCGCGGGTTTCGAGATCCTTCTGCCGGTTGCCCGGTGGCGCGGCTATGGCGGCGAGACGAACTTCAACAACCGCACCTTCGAGACCTACAACTGGGCCGCAGGCGTGGCTGCTGTCACCGACTATTCCTGCATCTTCTCGACCTCGCACGTCCCGCTCACGCACCCGGTCGCCGCAGCCAAGCAGTGCGCGACGATCGACCATATCTCCGGCGGGCGCTTTGCGCTCAACGTCGTCTGTGGATGGTTTAAGAACGAATTCGAGATGTTTAACGCCGAATGGCGCGAGCACGATGTCCGTTACGAATACGCGACCGAATGGCTCGACCTGGTACGGCGGATATGGACCGAGGAGAACGAGTTCGATTTCGAGGGCCGCTGGTTTACCTCGCGGAATATCTGGAGCCAGCCCAAGCCGATCCAGAAACCCATGCCCCCCGTGATGAATGCCGGCGGCTCGCAGGCCGGCCAGAAATTCGCCGCCACGCAGGCGGACATGAACTTCGTCATTCTCAAGCAGCGGGACATCGAAGGTGGCCGGACGCAGATCCGCAAGCTGAAGGACATGGCGCGCGAGGCCGGCCGCGAGGTCCAGAGCTGGATTCACGTCTATGTCGTCTGCCGTGAGACCGAGAAGGAAGCCCGCGACTACCTCAATCATTATGTCGTGGAGCGTGGCGACTATGTCGCCGTGAACAACCTGCTCAAGATCTTCGGCATGCAGTCGGAGACCCTGCCACCGGATGTCCTCGATGAATTCCGCTTCCACTTCATTGCCGGGCATGGCGGCTACCCGCTGGTCGGCACGGCGGAACAGATCGTCGACGAGATCGACACGCTGGTCAGGATCGGCGTCGATGGGATCCTGATTTCCTGGGTCGACTACAAAACCGAATGCCGCCAGTGGATCGACGAGGTCATGCCGCTGATGGAACAAGCCGGCCAGCGTCGGCCATTCGAAGCGACGGGCGGCTGACGTCCGGAGACACCCGCCTCCACGGCCTGCGCGGTCCGGGCCGCGGACCGGAAGGTGTCGTCGCAACGGCGCCCCCGCCGGCGGGGCAGATCCGATGCGCCCTTCCACGGCACCTAATCGCCGCGCATTAGGCCAGACTGCGGAGGAAGACGAGATGACCCATTTCCCGAGCTAGTCACCTGAATCTAAAGTTCGTGGCATAAGTTTTGTTCGACGCGGAGACAGAAGCGCTTGACGGCGGCGAGGATTTCGTCGGCTGATTTGGTCCACTTGAAGGGTTTGGGATTTTCGTTGTGGGTTGAAGGCCCGGATGTCGGTTTCGAGTTGCAGGGTCGAGCGGCCACGTTGCAACTGCTTGCGGGTCAGTTCGGCGAACCAGCGCTCGACCTGCACGAGGCGGATGTCGGCGTGAAGTGGACGTGCCAGTGCGGCCGCCGCGCCAGCCAGACCGCGGCGGTCTTGTGGGTGGCGTAGTTGTCCATGACGATGTCGAGGCCGTCCGGGACATTGCGGTCGATCACCTTGAGGAAGTCGAGGAACTCTTTGGCCCGGTGGCGTCTGTTGCCGATGACCGCGCCGGTGGCGATGTCGAGCGCCGCGAACAGCGAGGTCGTTCCGTTGCGCTTGTAGTCATGGGTGCGCCGCTCAGGGATGCCGGGCAGCAGGACCGGCTGGGTGCGGGCCTGGCTCTTTTCGTCGACGCAGAGCACCAGCGCGCGATCCGGCGGCGAGAGGTAGAGGCCGACGATGTCGCGGACCTTGTCGACGAAGTGCGGATCACGGGAGAGCTTGAACGTCTCGGCCCGGTGCAGGCCGAAGGCGCCCCAGATGCGCCAAATCGACGTCAGCCCCGCCTCCTTCGCCATCGAGCGCAGCGACCAGTGGGTCGCGGGCGTCGAGGTGAGCGTGCGCTCGATCACTTCCGCCACCTTCTCGTCCGCGATGCTCCGCGGGCGTCCCGGCTCAGCCCCTCGATGCGGTCCTTGACAAAGCGCCTGCGCCACTTGCCGACGGTGTGCACGCCGATCTCTGCGGCCACCGCCTTGTTGCCAAGTCCGTCCGCGCAACGCAGGATGGGCCGAGGTACTGTAACTTGATGTCTGGAAATTTGTCTGAGGTTTGCGCTTTGAGGCGTTTCACTGGGGGGCTAGCCCTGCCGTGTCATGACAAATCTGGTTGACAATGGTTTACGTGTTCACGCGTGTCTTTGTCCATCCCGGAACCCGATTTTGTGACCCGGTGCGGCGCTGGTGTGTCTGGCCACATGATCTGGTGACCCGGGCGTGCTGCGGTAGCCGCCGAGATGGGCGACCAGGTGCACCGCATCGGCGAGACGCTCCGGTTCCTTCAGGGCGTACTTGTGTGCGTAGTCGCGCGAGCTCGCTGTCGGTGAACATCAGCTGCGGCTCGCACCTGGCGGCAGGGTCATGATGCGCGATGACGGCGTTGATCGCCCGCTGCAGCCGGTGCGGAACAGAAGGTGTTCCACCCTGCATCCGGATTTGAGCACGTAATCCTCGATTCGCCAGCGCTGAAGGTAGAAGCCGACGATGTCGGCCGCCTCCTTCGCCAACCCGCACGGTGGTCAGCAGGCACCGGGATCCTCACCCTCGGGCGCTCCCTGACCCCGTGCAGGGACACCGGCTTCGCGCTGGGGGCGGTGCCCGTCACGGGTGACGGACCGCAACTCGCCAGGCGCTTCTGTCGCGCGGGCCTTCTTCCGGCTGGCTTGCTCCGTCAGTCCCTCGATCTCAATCAGGCCGCCGGCCATGACGGCGAACAGCCTTCCCTCCTTCAGCACCCTGTCATGCTTGGCGCGCAGATCGACGCGGGGCAAGCGCGTGTCGAACAGCTCGAAGATGTCGGCTTCCCGACGGAGATGACGCGCGTCTTGCCGCCGGGGTGGCAGCGCCTTGAACCCCTCGAGCTGCGGCGTGTCTCCTGCGACCGGGGCTTCACCGGACCCAGCACCCCGAGTGGCAGGTCAGTCACCGCCAGGGTCGCGTGCAGGCCCCGGTCTGGTTCTCACCTGCAGGCCGTCGCAGCCGGGACGCCGGGAGAAGTTCAGGTCCGTGCCGCAAGAACCGTCTTCTGGCCACGGATGCGCCGGATGCTGCCGGTGCGGCGCAAGAATGTTCGCCGGCGTGATCTCCGATTCGACGGGCGACCATCCGGTAAAACGCATTGATCGCGGTGTTGTCGGCGCTGGGAGACGCATTGATCTTCTGACCGGCCGCCAGAAGGCCGGCGCTCCAGGCGCGCAGAAAGTCGCTTGTCACCCCCCTCCAAACTCGTTCTGCGCCCAGTCGTTCAGACCTTCGCCCGGCGAGGGCGCATGATCGACCTCCCCAGCTTCCTGCGCGCTCCAGTTCGGCCACGAAGACCGTCTTCACCGTCTCCCAGTGCTCCCGATCCTGCCGGCCTTCGGTCCTGCACAGGAAGTTGGCCGCGCGCAGGCAGGGTAACCTTCATCGGCAAAACTGAGCCATGGTCGAAACGGTCCTCGAAGTCACGCGGCGCAGGATGCGCACATCGCTGGGCGGGCAAAGCACCTGATCAAGAAACGGCTCAGACAGACGATCCGCTGCAGGTGGCCCCGGCGCTGCCCGTCGTTCCATCCAGCGGTCCCGCGCCGCGCTGCCGCGGCAAATCCCGCCGTGCCACCCGTGCGCCGAGCCCACGAGATATTGGCAGCCGGCGAAGGTCGTCGCGGGTGTTTACGCGCAATCAGCGTGACCGCCCGGTCAATACGATCCCCGACTACGATGATCTCGAGATCCCGAATGCGCGCGCCGGAACCTCTGCAGCGATACCAACAGGCGAGGCCGGCGGTTGATTGTCGGTGACTTCGGCGCCGGCAGGACGATCTCCGGGCGCCCAGCGCCCTCAGGCAGCCGGCAAGCTGCAGACGGCCGCGCGCGTCGACAAAGGCAAACTCCTCGCAGACGACCCAGAGCCGACCGGCTGTCGAACTGCTCACAGGACAGCAGCGACGCAATCCGCGCAACTGCTGCCTCGTCCCGCAATGTGCGGCTGATCTGTGACATGGGACACTTATGCCACCCCCACTTCCAGTCTGAAGTGCAACACCCGGCCCTCATCGCAGTGAGGGCGTAGCCCGAACGGAGATGAGGGCCGGGTTGCGCAAATTTTTCCCCTCTGCCCCTCTCGATTCCGCCTGGGAACAGCTTCAGTTCCTTCAACATCGAGCTTATGCAACGCCTTTGTCGGCTTCAAGCCACTATTTCGCCGTCGCGCGGCATGGACCCTGCTGCACGTTGCGGCTTTGGAACATGGCGCAGATAGTCAGGGCGGTTTCACTTCAAGATTACCTCCGTCGGCGATCCCAGGACTTTCCGAGTGTTGAGCCGATCCTGTACCTTCTGAACATCTTCGTTGCATGTCGCGCGAAAGTCCGTGCCCTTCGGGAAGTACTCCCGCACCAGGCCGTTGGTGTGCTCATTCAAGCCGCGCTCCCGGGAATGGAAAGGCGAAAAAAAATCTGCGTCAAGTGCGACACGCCTGTGGTCTGCGAACTCCTTGCCGTTGTGATTGTGTGGACCAATAGCGCACCAGAGCCGAGCAGGCGGATCATGACCGAACCGACCGTGTCTGCAGTCTTTCTGTCCACCCGTCCCAGCAAGGTGTATTTCGTGGCACGAGCGACACGACAGCTCCACTGTGAGCTTTGCCGATGATGGCTCCCAGTCGCCGATCCGTTCCTTTGCCTCCGCAGGGCGCTCGGAAATGTCCACTCGGCCAGGACCCGGCCGGAATGGCATCCGCCCTTCCAGTTCGGCTTCTTGCCGCGCCGCCGAAGCTTCTTCCACAGGACGCCCCCGGCTCTCCGATCTTCGGCGATCATAGATCCGTTGCCGACCCACGGCCCTCCAGTCGAAAACGGCCGCTGATCTGCTCGGGGCCCTCCCGCAGCTTTTTCTGAGCCTCAACCCGAGGCGTCAACCGCCAGGAAACAGACGAGGCGGCCCTGCGTTTCTGCCATCCTTTGCGCCTGTTTGTGACGGTAACCCCGTCCCCCGGTGTTGCGCTTGATCTCCCGGAAAATTGTTGATCGGCCCAGCTGCCGAGCAATCGCACCTTGTGAAAGACCGCTTTTCTGCCTCAATCTGGCATCGCTCTTCGTAGGTGACGGTAGCCTTTGGACATGAACAAGCTCCCTCCATCTTGTACAGGAACTCTCGCCGCTGCTGGACAGCTCCGCAACATCATGCGTCTAAAAACACATGGCCACAGCCCATCATGTGTTGCACTTCACTATGGAACGGGGGCACGCTGAAACACCGTTGTCCAGCTAAAATTTCCGTGACATGCGAGGGCTAGCCCCCCCCCCAGTGAAACGCGGCGCCATCGTGCTATCCCATGGAGTTGCAAAACCTTCATGGAGGAAGCGAATGGACCTGCGACACACTACGACGATCGGGACTGTTTTGGAACATCTGATCGCAAACGGAGCAACGGATCTGGGGCGGATCTTTGGTCAGCTCTTCGAGCTTGCGATGCAAATCGAGCGCGAGCAGCACTTGAAAGCGGGCCACCGGACGCCGGAGCGACAGGGCTATGCCAACGGCTACAAGCGGATCGACACCCCCACTGTTACCGTTCAGGTGCCAAAGACGGCCGGTCACGGGGACGACCCCCCAGTCGCTTGAACGCGGCCAGCGATCTTCTCGCGCCGTCATGCTGGCCGTAGCCGAGATGTACATCAAGGGTGTTTCCACGCGGCAAGCCGAAGATGTAATGCGCGAGTTCGGGAGCCTGTCCTCTTCTCAGGTCAGCCGGGCCACCAGGTTGCTCGATGAAGAACTCACCGCGCAACCGGCCCCTGATGAAATACTTGTCCTGGATGCGCGCTATGAAAAAGCCCGCCATGACGGCGTTGTGCGCGATGTCGCAGTACTCTCGGCCATCGGAATAGGGGCTGCAGGCACGTTCTGGGGCTCTCTGTGGCGCTCTCCGAGGCCGAGGTCCATTGGAGAGCCTTCCTGGAAAGCTTGCTAGCCCTGCATGGTACGACCTTCATCGTCTCGGATGACCATGCCGGGTTGAAAGCAGCACAACGCGCGGTGCTAGGCGCGGCGACATGGCAGCGCTGCCAATTCCACCTGGCGCAAAACGCCGTGCACCGAACAACGACATCAGGAAACGTATTGGAAAACAGCTCGGAGCCATGCGTCCTCACTCCAAGCCGCCGAGGCTGAACTGGGCACCCTCGTGGCCAGCGACAAGCATCCAGGCTTCCTGGCTGGAAAAGAATGCGGGGCTCGCTGTCTTCACCTTGCCCGATGCTCACCGCAAGCGCATGCGAACCTCGAACGGCATCGAGCGACCGATCCAGCAAAAACTCAAGCGGCGCACCTCCAAAGTCAGGGTCTTTCCGAACCTCGCCTCGTTGGAGCGCCTCTCAACCGCAGTCCTCATCGACGAAAAATGGGAAACCGAAACCAAGATCAAATGGGAACAGCTCGATGACTGAGAGCTTCACGACAATTTCCAGACATCAGGTTGCGTAATCCGCGGTCAGCGGGTGGCGTTGTGCCTTCAGGACGGGACGGACCTGAATTTCGCGACCCGTCTGCGATGGGCTCGGCATCATCGGCACGAACCAGACGACCGCGGAAACCCCGGGCCTTCACCTGCACGCCAGCTATGTCGTCAGCGGCGACGGCCTGCCGCTGGGGGTGGCGCGTCTCGCCTTCGACGCTCCTCCCCGCCCCCGGACGAAGACCGGGTCGTCCGAGGATGCCGAGAGATCCCGGCGCATGTCGCAGTGCTGGCTCGACGGTCTCGACGACATTGCGGACCTCGCGGCCCGGACGACCGGGGTGAAGTTCGTGTGCGTGATGGACCGGGAAGCGGACTTCTTCGAACTCTTTGACCGGCAGCATCGCCATCTGTCGATTCTGGTGCGGGCCCGACACGACCGAGTCCTGACCCGCGGGGGCCCGAAGCTGTTTGCCCGTCTGCGCGCGTCTGCCTGCCGCGGCACCATGCAGATCGACATTCCCCGCCTGACGGCCCGGCCGAAGTCCTCGGGGCGCACGAAGCGGCTCGGCCGCACCCCCCCCGGCGGAACGCGGTGCTCGCATTGCGCTGGCTGTCGACCACGCTGCCGGCGCCTGCCAACTGCTCCGATGCCGCACCCGTGGCCGTGACTGCGCTGCATCTCCTCGAGACGGACCCGCCGACCGGGGAGTTACCGGTGGAATGCTTCCTGCTGACCGACCTTCCGGTGGACCACGCGGCGCGGGAGGTCGTCGGCCGGTATGCGCTGCGCTGGCGGATGCTGGTTCCGGGTGCTGAAGTCCGATTGCCGGGCGGAACACCTGGCGACGCACAAGGCCTGCCGGCTGGAACGGCAGATCACCATCCACGCCGTGATCGCCTGGCGTCTTTTCGGGCAGGACGTTCCGACGATCGAGCCCGACTGCCTGTTCTCGGACTTGGAACTCCGCTTCCTCTCCAACTATGCCCGCCGATACCGGCCGGACCCACACTCGGGGCGGCGATGACACTGGTGGCGATCCTCGGCGGATATTTGGACCGCAAGCATGATCCGCTACCGGGCGACCAGACGATGTGGCTATCCGCGACTGGCCACCGCCACGCTGGCCTATGAATGCCTGCTCGAGGCTCTCGGCCTGGATCCGATGTCGGAAGGACATGATCATGCCCTGCGCGATTTATGACTAAAAGGTATCTACTCACCCCTAGTTGGGTTCTGATTGGTCGTAGTGCTCGTTGATGATGTCTGCGGCTTTTCCGTCGAGGGCGATCTGGGTGGCGACGTGATGATTGTAGCCGAGTGCGGCCATGGAGGTGAGGTAGCTTGAGCCCCGGCACCATGCTTTTGCGTGGAGCATGGTGCGGAAGCATCCGGACACCTTGACCTTTGCCATCCTGATCTTCTGTTCTCCGGCATTGTTGGTTAAGCTGACATCGGGGTCGTCTGTGAAGCGCAGGACTGACTTTTCGTGTTTCACGAGACGTTCGTGCAGGTTGTGCGCGTCGGACTTGCGTCCACGTTTTCCTTTCGTCGGGATGTCGGGCAGTTCCTTGGCGCCCTGATGGTGCGGTAGCGCTTGTGCACGGCCCGGCGTCGTTCAGGGTCTTGGATGCGCTCTTGTTGATCTTGTGGCAGACCTCGCGGAGCAGGCTCTTCATCAGTCGCGCGGTAGCCTCGACGACAAAGGTCAGTTCGCGCAGCAGGTGGCTACCGCACAGCTGGTGGCTACACTGGCCCATGTACGAGGCCCAGGACGCCCTTGTAGCACGGGCCGATCTCTTGCCCGCGCTTGCGGTGCGGGAACTTGCACGTCAGGGTCCCACGACATGGAGCCACTTACTGTTGATCCGAAATCGTCGACATCGGGCGTTGCAGGAGGTGCGCCACGGCGGCCTCCTCCCATGACGCATCGTGAAAGCATAGCTGAGGCAGGTTGCCTCGGAGAGCTTGATGCCGGAGATCGCCTGCACGAACGCGACGGCACGGCGCAGGGACAGCATTTGGGCGACCAGTAGGTTGATGACGAGGGCCTGAATGCCGATGCCGTACTGCACGGGATGTTGTCGGGGAACCGGCCCTTGGTCCGGGCCTTGCACTTCGGGCATTCCTCGGCGCGGCGCTCGACGACCTCGAACACGATGTCGTGCGGCGCTCCCGATCGACGGGGCCGTCGATGTCGGCGTCGCAGGCATCGACCGCGACCGTCTCCTCGACGATGATCTTGCGCAGGTTGTTGCCCATCTGCCGGTTCGGCTTCGGGCCCTTGCCGTTGCTCCCGGCACGCTCTCGTCCTTGTCCGTCTGTGACGGCGGCAGACCGGAGTTCCGGCTCGTGCGTGGTCTTCTCCAGAAGGACGACGATGAGGATGTCGAGCAGGATGACGAAGACGCGGATCACGGCCTCTTCCGCCACCTTGCCGGCAGCGCCGCGGTCTTGGCCGCTTCGAACTCCTCGCGCAGCGACGTTGCGTTGACCGTCGCCATCACCCGGCCTTGCGCTTCATCAACGCGCCGCCTCCGAGATGCGTTTCCACATACAGATCATGCGGGGGCTGGAGCCCCGGAAGCAGCTGGCACAGCCCGCTCGTCGCCTTCGATCCAAAGTAGCCCACTGGCGGTCCCCGTCGTTCTCGATTACCACCACTAAACGAATCGGCCTGCAGTGTCAAATCTCCACGAAAACCCGTTCGTTACTCTACCCCGACATCAAGCCGGAACCAGGGGGTGAGCAGTTACACTAAAAGTTAGTGCTAGCCCGAAGTTCCAGAGCCGATCAGACGTAAGTGCCTGATAGAAATCACATTCAATAAATTTCAGCGGTCTGGGTACACCAGGGCTTCACGCCTAGGGTACACTAGGCCGAAGTTCCAGAGCCGATCAGTCCTAAGTACCTGATAGAAATGACATTCGATACATTTCAGCGGTCTGGGTACACTATGGCTTCACGCCCAGGAGCTTGAAAGCCCTTCTCTGGAACGGCGTGGGCCGTGTGGTGACCGGGAAGGGTTCGGCGCCCGCAAGGCGGGGCGCCACGGTGTTGCGGGTCGCAAGATCGCCGATGAGGGTGCGGAAGCTGTGCCCCCTCCGGGCGTCCTTTTCGTGGCCGCCTTGGCCCGGGCGCTCGCCGAGACTTCTGCCGGCGCCACGACGGACGGCCGCCTTCGGCATCCTCGTCGTCGAACAGCATGGGCTTCAGTCGCATGTGCCATTCGATGTAGTAGGCGAGCATGCACAGGAAGACGCGGACTCGGGGCGGTGGTAGACGGGGCGCACCTTCAGGTCCTTGAGGCTGCGGAAGGCCCGTTCCACGGAGCTCAACCGCTTGTAGGTCTGCACCGTGCCGGGACCGTCGAGCTCGCTCTGCGGCAGGCGGATCACGTAGAGGAGCCTGGCCTCGGCGGCGATGGCAGCCGCATCGCGCCCATAGGTGAAGACCCCCTCGTCGTCGATGGACCACGTGAAATGCTTGGCCATCCTGCCGATGACCTTTCGCTCCCCGATCTTCCCGGCGCCCGGCGCTGGTCTCGCTGCGGCAATCGGTGCGAGCCTCGGTGGCCTCGAGCAGTTCCTGGCGCTTGCGAGCCCGATCCAGCAGGGGGTTGCGGCAGAGGCGCTCGCCGGGATACGCATCGCTGGTGATCTCCACCAAGTCCCTCTCGTCGAAGAGCGACATCTCGACATCGCCGGCCTCCACTAGGGAACGGATGCCCCTCAAGGCGCTGGCCCGCAGGCTTCACCTCCTCGCGGGCCTCGGTCAGCATCCCCCACCAGCACCACCTTCGCCAGGGAGAACCGCTCCTGCAGCGTGGTGATCTGCGAGGACAGCGTCGCCGGGTGTTGCCGGGGAAGACCTGCACCGACACCCGTCCCGGTCGCACAGAAGGCCGACTGCAGCTTGCCCTTCTTGCCATCCCGGGAATGACCCCGTTGGGCCAAGGGGCATGCCCTCCCCTCCATCCACACGGAAGTCAGGAGCACCAGGCAGCCCTCTTCGAGGTGCCGCCAGGGGATCTTCTCCTGACGTTCCAGGAGCCGTAGAGGGCATTCTCGTCCAACTCCGCATCTCACCCAAGGTGCTGACCGCTGTCGCCAGCCTCCTGGCCAGCTTCGAGGCGGGCTCAAGGATGCGTGCCACGATCATGGCGAGAACCTGATCGCGCTCGGGAGAAGGCTTCGGGTCGATCCGCCGGTCCAGTTTCTTCAGGGTTCCCAGCACCGCGGCGACATGGGGAAGAGAGCGGACGAGGCGTCGTCGAGACCTGCGGTTCCTCCCTTGAGCAGAATGCGCAATCCCTCGATGAGAGCGGGCTTGGAAAGGTTGGCGAGGGTGCGCTTCTTGACCGTTCCGGCTTCGCGGCAGGACTCGCGGAGCAGGATGGCGGGCGGGGACGAGCGGTTGGGGATGGATTCGATATACATGGCTATAGGCGGCAGATCCATGGACGTCAAGCATCCAACATAATATTACATGGGTACAATATGACGCACGAAAAATCAGATAAACCACGCTGCATCAATGACTTGACGTGCATTTCAACCGGAATTTTCTGGAACTTCGGGCTAGCCTGCGCCCAATAGCAATCACGAGACGCCGAGTAGGCGGCGAAGTGGCGCACTTGGCAGTCGTAGCAAGCGGAGTTCCTCGTGCCGCCACCGGTCTGACGTCTGCGCGCGCCTCGCGCCGGCGCCACGGGCCCTCGATGCGCAAGAAGCCGCGTCCGCCGAGTTTTCCGTCAGCCCAGTTCCCTTGCCCGCGCCAGGACTCCGATCATGGATGACTGGAGAAGATAGTTCCTTGCCGCCACGGGATCGGCGGCCGTCCGCCGCAATTCGTC
Organism: Alphaproteobacteria bacterium; assembly: GCA_964291215.2. GTDB lineage: Bacteria > Pseudomonadota > Alphaproteobacteria > MPNO01 > UBA830 > JAJEBT01. Next base: position 2,062,516 of record OZ219790.1, read on the forward strand.
GTGCTTTGTCCTGCGCGCATCCGCGTCGACCTCCTCGAGGAGCGCCTTGTTGCGCAAGGTCGCCAGCTGGACGTATTCGATTGCTATCGGACGCCGTTGCGCATCGTAGCGATCAAGTTCACTCTCGTCCATTCGCCCGTGCCAGACGCCATCGAGCTTCTCGCAGAGATTGACGGCATCGTGAATACCGCCGTTCATGCCCATTCCTCCCAGCGGATTGTTTATGTGCGCTGAATCTCCGGCAAGGAAGATCCGTCCCTTGCGATAGGTGTCGGCAACCCGCTGATGCACCGCGTAGGCCGTGCGGTGATACGTCTCGTAGTCGCCGTCCTTGGGGCATATCCGCTGCATGCGCCGCTGCACCGACTCGTTGGTCACCAGCATCTCGGCGCTCTCCCCCGGTCGCGACGGCATCAGGAGACGCCACAGGCCGGGCACCCGCACGAAGACGAACCAGAAATCGACACCCGCAACATAGGCGATCGGCGCCAGATTCTCGAAATGTTCATCAAACGGATACGCCGTGCTCGCGCACAGCCACAACTCCGGAAAGGTCAGACCGTCGAATCCGATGCCCTGCTCGATGCGGACGACGCTCGAGGCGCCGTCGGCCGCGACGAGATAGCGCCCGCGCAGCGTTTCGCGGCCCCCTAGCGTCTCGACTTCGACGGAAACGCCGTCATCATCCTGTGCCGCAGCCACGACGCGGTTCTGGAAACGCACGTCGACGCTGCCCGCCCGGGCGAGTTCCTCGACGATGATCTGGGTCAGCTTGTACTGCTCACACTGCACGCGATAGGGGTGCCTGGTATCGTTTTCGAGCACTCCGAGATCCCATTCCGCGATGACGCCGTCTCGGGCATCCCGATACTGCCAGACCGGACAGATGATGCCCTCCGAAATGAGGCGCTCGACGACGCCGAGTTCGTCGAGCATGTCCAGGGTCGGCGGGTGAAACGTCGAGGCGCGCAGATCCTCGGGGAGTTCGGCGCACGCTTCGAGAAGCGTTACCGGAATGCCGTTTTGCGACAGCTGCAGCGCCGCCACACAGCCGACCGGGCCGGCACCGGCTATCAGAACGCGATCATCGCCTCTCATGAATGCGCGCCCGCCGGCCGAACTGCGGATCGGGAGAACGACATCATCCGTCCAGCAGTCCTTCTTCCCTAGCCTGGTCGAGGGCTTCGGCGGCGCTGCGGAACGCATCGACACCTGCCGGAATACCGCAATACACGGTTGCATGGGCAAGTGCGTCGCGGATTTCCTCGACCGTGCAGCCGTTCCTCAACGCGCCGCGGGTGTGGGCCTTCAGCTCATGCATCTTGCCAAGCGCGGTGAGGATCGCCAGATTCATCAGGCTCCGCATCTTGTGATCCAGCGTGTCGTTGGTCCACGCCCCGCCCCAACAATACTCGGTGACCATGGTCTGGATCACGCCCGTGAACGGATCCGTCTTGGCCCGTTCGATCTGGGGGTCGACATAGGTCTTGCCAAGCACTTTCCTGCGCACTGCGAGACCCGCGTCGAATAGTTTTTCGTTAGTTGGTTCAATAGCCATGCCTTGATCTCCCGTGGCAGGTTGAGGCGTATCCGGAAGGGGACGGATCCTCGAAATTATCGGACCCGCTGGGCGCCGAAACTGGCACAACGGATCCCCCTGCGCAAGAAACCCGCGATTCTGCTGATGCCACCCCGCCGGGGCCGGTTGCGGCCCCGAAAACCGCCCCCGTTCCAGCTTCACTGCCGGGACGGCAATCCTCACGCAGGCATTTCTGCCTTCCATCGCCAATGCCCGGAAATCCGGAATCGAGCGAGTAAGGCGAAGCCCTCGCGGCAAAGGGCTGCCGTCTCGCCAATCTGCGCATCGACCTCTCCCTTGGGCAACTGTGCATACCGGCGGCCGGCGGCTAATCGCGGCCAACCCAACATGAGTGCGCGTGGCGACGCAGGATCTGCGAACATACGAACCCCAACGCTGGCCCGATGTCGTGTTGTCTGCGGCTCGAAGAGCGGCAATATATCTGGTGCGCATTTCTCCGATGTCTGTCAGATTCTCCCTGCCTCATGCAAACGGCCGCGGCCCTTTCAATCTGACACCATTGAGTTCATTGATTTCTGCATATCGAGTTTCCGCATCGCTCGGTGATATTCGTTGAAATTGAGGAGGATCTTGTAACCCTGCCAGAGTTTCTCGGTTCCCGGCAGGGGTTGGCGTTTGCCGGGGATGAAGCCTGCCACGCGTGCGACCTCGATGGCGAAGACTTTGATGGTCGGTTCAGGATCGGGAGGTCCACGCGGTTGGTGTCGTCTGACGGGCTTGTGGATGTTCAGGACCGTGATCTCGTCGCGGTGGACGATGTAGCTGGCCGGCGTGCGAGACGCTCGACAGTCATGACGCGGCATGCGGTGATGGCGTCGAAGGCCGGACACTTCCTCAGGTCGTCGGCCTGGCCGGTCCTCGATCCGTGTGCCGACCTTCAGGGCCTTGAAGTATTCTTCAATCAGCCATCGCCTTTCGTGGAAGGAGATGGTGTCGAGGGCAGCGGTGACGTCGCCTTCGGTGGTGAGCAGCATCCAGTCGAGGGGATCTGCCGGTGGGCCGGGTTCCGTGATGTGTACGGCCATCATGGAGAGCGGCGGCGTTCCCCGGGGCTTCCGGTCCGGTGGCGCAAGGTCGACCCTTGCCGTGCGGCCTTCGAGGCCCTTGCGCTCCTTGCGGCGGCGCGGCCCTCCGCAGGCTGCGATGTCGATCGGCCTGGTCGCGATGCACGGCTCATCGGCCATGTGGTCCCGAAGGTCCCGTTGCGCGCCCGTTGCGGTGACCACGCGGCGGCATGTCGAGCGCCTGACGCGCACCAGCAGACCAGCTCCGGGCCAGCAGGTCCCGGATGTCGCCTTCACGGATCACCAGCACCCTTGTCGAGGGAGATTACGCAACCTGATGTCTGGAAATTGTCGTGAATCTGATCGAGCTGTTCCCATTTGATGTATGCCTTGGTTTCGGTTTCCCATTTTTCGTCGATGAGGACTGCGGTTGAGAGGCGCTCCAACGAGGCGAGGTTCGGAAAGACCCTGACTTTGGAGGTGCGCCGCTTGAGCTCTTGCCGGATCGGTCGCTCGATACCGTTCAAGGTTCGCATACGTTTGCGGTGAGCATCGGGCAAGGTGAAGACAGCGAGCCCCGCATTCTTTTCCAGCCAGGAAGCCTGGATGCTTGTCGCGATAGCTGGCCACGAGGGCGCCCAGTTCAGCCTCGGCGGTTTGGAGTGAGGAGGCGTGGCTCCGAGCTGTTTTCCGATACGTTTCCTGATGTCGTTGTTCGGTGCGTGCTGCACGGCGTTTTGTGCCAAGTGGAACTGGCAGCGCTGCCACGTCGCCGCGCCCAGCACCGCGCGTCGTGCCGCTTTCAGCCCGGCATGGTCATCCGAGACGATGAAGGTCGTACCATGCAGGGCTAGCAAGCTTTCCAGGAAGGCTCTCCAATGGACCTCGGCCTCGGAGAGCGCCACAGAGAGCCCCGGAACGTGCCTGCAGCCCCTATTCCGATGGCCGAGAGCATTGCAACATCGCGCACAACGCCGTCATGGCGGGCTTTTTCATAGCGCGCATCCAGGATCAGGTATTTCATCAGGGGCGGGTTGCGCGGCGAGTTCTTCATCGAGCAACCTGGTGGCCCGGCTGACCTGAGAAGAGGACAGGCTCCCGAACTCGCGCATTACATCCTGCCGCGTGGAAACACCCTTGATGTACATCTCGGCTACGGCGCGAGAAGATCGCTGGCCGCGTTCAAGCGACTGGGGATAGAAAAAAAACGGGGATACTGTAACTTGATGTCTGGAAATTTGTCTGAGGTTTGCGCTTTGAGGCGTTTTACTGGGGGAGGGGGGGCTAGCCCTCGCATGTCACGGAAATTTTAGCTGGACAACGGTGTTTCAGCGTGGCATAAGTGTCCCATGTCACAGATCAGCCGCACATTGCGGGACGAGGCAGCAGTTGCGCGGATTGCGTCGCTGCTGTCCTGTGAGCAGTTCGACAGCCGGTCGGCTCTGGGTCGTCTGCGAGGAGTTTGCCTTTGTCGACGCGCGCGGCCGTCTGCAGCTTGCCGGCTGCCTGAGGGCGCTGGGCGCCCGGAGATCGTCCTGCCGGCGCCGAAGTCACCGACAATCGACCGCCGGCCTCGCCTGTTGGTATCGCTGCAGAAGTTCCGGCGCGCGCATTCGGGATCATCGTGGTCGGGGATCGTATTGACCGGGCGGTCACGCTGATTGCGCGTGAACACCCGCGACGACCTTCGCCGGCTGCCAATATCTTGTGGGCTCGGCGCACGGGTGGCGCGGCGGGGTTTGCCGCGGCTGCGCAGCGCGGGACCGCTGGATGGAACGACGGGCAGCGCCGGGGCCACCTGCAGCTGATCGTCTGTCTGAGCCGTTTCTTGATCAGGTGCTTTGCCCGCCCAGCGATGTGCGCATCCTGCGCCGCGTGACTTCGAGGACCGTTTCGACCATGGCTCAGTTTTGCCGATGAAGGTTACCCTGCCTGCGCGCGGCCAACTTCCTGTGCAGGACCGAAGGCCGGCAGGACCGGGAGACGGTGAAGACGGTCTTCGTGGCCGAACTGGAGCGCTCGTGGCGCAGGAAGCTGGGGAGGTCGATCATGCGCCCTCGCCGGGAGAGGGTCTGAACGACTGGGCGCAGAACGAGTTTGGAGGGGGGTGACAAGCGACTTTCTGCGCGCCTGGAGCGCCGGCCTTCTGGCGACCGGTCAGAAGATCAATGCGTCTCCCAGCGCCGACAACACCGCGATCAATGCGTTTTACCGGATGGTCGCCCTCGGAGATCACGCCGGCGAACATTCTTGCGCCGCACCGGCAGCATCCGTGGCCAGAAGACGGTTCTTGCCGGACGGCACGGACCTGAACTTCTCCCGGCCTGCAGGTGAGAACCAGACCGGGGCCTCAAGCCTGCATGCGACCCTGGCGGTGACTGACCTGCCACTCGGGGTGCTGGGTCCGGTGAAGCCCCGGTCGCAGGAGACACGCCGCAGCTCGAGGGGTTCAAGGCGCTGCCACCCCGGCGGCAAGACGCGCGTCATCTCCGTCGAGAAGCCGACATCTTCGAGCTGTTCGACACGCGCTTGCCCCGCGTCGATCTGCGCGCCAAGCATGACAGGGTGCTGAAGGAGGGAAGGCTGTTCGCCGTCATGGCCGGCGGCCTGATTGAGATCGAGGGACTGACGAAGCAAGCCAGCCGGAAGAAGGCCCGCGCGACAGAAGCGCCTGGCGAGTTGCGGTCCGTCACCCGTGACGGGCACCGCCCCCAGCGCGAAGCCGGTGTCCCTGCACGGGGTCAGGGAGCGCCCGAAGGTGAGGATCCCGTGGTGCCTGCTGACCACCGTGCGGGTCGGCGAAGGAGGCGGCCGACATCGTCGGCTTCTACCTTCAGCGCTGGCGAATCGAGGATTACGTGCTCAAATCCGGATGCAGGGTGGAACACCTTCTGTTCCGCACCGCCTGCAGCGGGCGATCAACGCCGTCATCGCGCATCATGACCCGGCCGCCAGGTGCGAGCCGCAGCTGATGTTCACCGACAGCGAACTCGCGCGACTACGCACACAAGTACGCCCTGAAGGAACCGGAGCGTCTCGCCGATGCGGTGCACCTGGTCGCCCATCTCGGCGGCTACCGCAGCACGCCCGGGTCACCAGATCATGTGGCCAGACACACCAGTGCCGCACTGGGTCACCAAATCGGCCGGGAAATCGGGTTCCGGGATGGACAAAGACACGCGTGAACACGTAAACCATTGTCAACCAGATTTGTCATGACACGGCAGGGCTAGCCCCCCAGTGAAACGCCTCAAAGCGCAAACCTCAGACAAATTTCCAGACATCAAGTTACAGTACCGATCGCCGCCCGCGCCCGCCCCAGGCGGCGCCGGAAGGCAGGCCGCTGCGCTCAACCATCGCGTGTTCGTCGACCATGGACAACAATTTCGGAGAAAGGGCTGTCAGGGGCCCGGCCAACGGGCGGAAGCCCGGCTTCGGTTCCGACAGCATGGACGGTTGTCATGTACACGGCACGGTCGCGAGGAGCGGCCTCGACGTTCTGCGCTGGCGCCTGCGCGGAGAACGGCGGCCCGGCGATCTGTCGCCTTGGTTGCCGTGAGCCCGGAGAGGCGGCGGAGATTCGCAGCGCCGCCGTGAGGTCGAGGGCGCGACTTCATGGTCGCGCAGATGCGGCTGCTGAGCGAACTGACGATCACGGAGCGGACCCCATCGCCCGCGCCTTCTGCCGCCGCCAGCCCCGAAGCTGATCACACCGCCGCCCCGAAGACCCTCGACGAGCCCCGCCCGCTGACACTGCCTCGGATACACGCGCCTGGCGGCGCCGCAGATGCGCTACGCGGTTCATGACCGGAACGGCGAGCCGCTGCTTCTCGACCGCCGCATGGACCGCGCGCTGCAACACCACGCCCGTGCCCTGCGAGACCCTGGTCGAGGTCCCGCGCCGCGGCGTCTGCCGGCCGCGTCGGAACAACCAGCGGCCGCTACGACCGACATGACAGAAGCCGAAGAAGGACATCTGGCCCGCTCCGCAAGGACTGGAAGCGGACCCTCAATCGCTGACCCCTGCAACCGGCACGGGATGGCGCTCAGCTCCTCCTCCGCAGCGCCGGGACAAAACCGCGACCAATGCGGAAAACACGGCATCGCGCCAGTGCCCCTCACCGCGCATCCCGGTGCACGAAACCGCTCCGGATGACGCTGGAACTTCCTGACAAAAGCCCGTCAAACGGACGAAAACAACAACACCTCACCCCACGAACGAACGCTTATCAGTTTTTCTGCCGATAATCACAAGGCGATAACCTGTTGGCATGCAGCATGAAACAGGCGATCGCCTGATTTATCGAATATTGCAATGAGGCCTTGGCCTGCTGACTTGCCTGATGCGGGCCATGTATGTGACGCTGGGTTTCCGCCCGGCCTGAACGACCCCGCCACCTTCAGCGCCTGACGCCGTCCTGCAGGCGAACCGATGGAGCCACCAAGATGTGTCGGAACTCCCTTTTGTCGTCCGGCAAGCCGGAAAGGCTGCAATGATATTGCCTGTTGGGCCGCAACCATATTTGATGGTGTCGAATGCCCCTGACAGGCCCGTTCTTCCCGAACCAAAGCCCAGCCCGCGCAAAAATGGTCCCGAGGAGATCCCATACACATCGGCCCGGCCCTGTGGTAGTCTACGCTGGTATCAGCTTCCCGAGCACGGAATCAGCAGCATGTCGGATTTCAACCTTCGCGATGGCGACACCATCGACTTCCTCCTGTCGCGCCGCTCCATCCTCGCCCGCATGATGGACGGACCCGGTCCCGACGAACAGGACCTGCGCAAGATCATGGAAGCGGGAATGCGGGTTCCCGATCACGGGCGGCTGGCGCCGTGGCGTTTCATCGTCATACGCGGAGATGCACGCGAAAGGCTCGGCGCGACCCTCGGCACCGCCTTCCTCAAAAACAACCCCGATGCGATCGAGGAGCAGGTTGGGCTCGAACGCGAACGCCTTACCCGGGCGCCCGTCGTGATCGCGGTCGTGTCAAAGACCGTCAAGGAACACAAGATCCCGGAATGGGAGCAAATACTGTCGTCCGGGGCCGCCTGCCAGACCATGCTAATCGCTGCACTCTCCATGGGATACGCGGCCCAGTGGATCACCGAATGGTACGCGTACGATCCCGAGGTAAAGCGGGCGCTAGGGCTGGATACAGACGACCAGATCGCCGGCTTTCTCTATCTCGGGCACGAAGCCGAGGAGCCGACGGAACGCAACCGCCCGGACTATGACGACATCGTTTCGGAGTGGATGCCGACCGGCTGACCCGCCCTTCCCCGGACACGGAGAACGGCCGCGTCCCTACGCGCCCATCGCCAGAACTACCTTGCCGCGGATCCGGCGGTCGCGCAGGACTTTGCAGGCCACGGTAACGTCCTCGAGCGGATAGACGGCTTGGATCGGCATTTCGACGCTACCGGATGCGATCAGGTCGAATATCTCGGCTTGCACTTCGCGCACGCGCGCCGGCTCTCGTTCGCGGTATTCAGCCCAGTTCAGACCAGCGACGGCGATGTTCTTGAGAAGCGTGTAATTGGTGCGAACCGCCGGAATCGTTCCACTGGCAAAGCCCACGACGATCGCGCGGCCGCCGAATTCGAGCGCCCTGATGGCGCCGTCGAACGCATCGCCGCCAAGCATCTCGACCACGACATCGACGCCGCCGCCGGTGATCGCCCGGACCTGCTCCCGAATCGAATCCCTGAGGTCGCCGGCCGACAGGTCGACCAGATGCCGCGCACCGGCAGCAACGGCAGCATCGCTCTTGTCCATGGTCGTCAGCCCGGCAATGGCCTCGCAGCCATGCGCTGCAGCAAGCTGCAGCGCCGCCAGCCCGACGCTACCAGATGCGCCCGTGACCAGTACCCGATCGCCGGCCGCCGCGCGCGCGCGTTCGTGGAGCGCGAAATGCGCCGTCTGGAACGCGATGCCGCAGGCAGCCGCCTGCTCGAAGCTCACGCCGTCGGGAACCGGGTAGCAGTTTTTCTCGGCAACGACGATCTCTTCCGCGTAGGCGCCCCATTCCACCTGCGCCATGACGCGGTCGCCGGGCTCAAAGAGCGTTACCTCTCCGCCGACCGCAGTGACGACTCCGGCCCCTTCCTTGCCCGGCGTGAACGGAAGCGGCGGACGCACCTGGTACTTGCCCTCGATGACCAGCAGGTCGGGAAAATTGACCGCAGCGGCCCTGCATCCGACCACCACCTCGTCAGGACCGGGTTCCCGCCCGGACATGTCTTCAACGACTAGATTCTCGGGAGGCCCGAGTGCCTTCACGACCGCTGCGCGCATGCTTGCTCCATTACTGTCCCACCGCCGGCGCCTTCGCCAGACAGGTGGCCGTTTTCCATGAGGAGGCCGGGTACGGGACGCTCTGCGTTCTACGCTTCGAGGATGCGCCACCCCCGGCTGCCCATGACTTCCAGCGGACGGAAGCGCGCCTTGTAGTCCATCTTCTCCGAACCCTCAATCCAGTAGCCGAGATAGACCATCGACAGGCCGAGTTCCCGGGCGCGGGCGACCATTGACAGGATCATGTAGGTGCCAAGACTGCGGCGCTCGAGCCGGGCGTCAAAGAAGCTGTAGACCGCCGACAGCGAATCGCGCAGGCGATCCATCAGCATGACCGCAACGAGCGTCCCGTCGGAATCGCGGTATTCGACAATGCGCGACGCCACCGGCGAGTCTTCGACCATCTCACGATAGTCCTCGAATGACATCGACGACATCTCGCCGCCGCCGTGGCGAGTCTGCTGGTAGGCCTCGAAGAGGCAGTACTGCTCCTCCGTTGCCATCACATCCATGTCGACCAGCGTCAGGTCGGCGTTGCGGTTGATGACCCGTCTGAAGGACCTGGTCGGCTGGAAGTCCGGGACCACGATGCGGACCGGCACGCAGGCGTCGCATTGCGGGCAGGCGGGCCTGTAGGCGACGCCGTGGCTACGCCGAAAACCGGCTTCCGACAACCACTCGTAGAGATCGTCGGCGTCGGGTCCCGACAGATGGGTAACGACCTTCCGTTCCATGCGGCCCTGGATATAGGGACACGGCAGGATGCGCGTACCGAAGAAGAGACGTTCCGGATCCGTCAGTGGCTGATTCATGTCCGGGCTCAGGGACGACGGGTCCGGGACGCCCGCCGCGCTCTCCATCGTGTTGTCACGGTGCCGGCAACCAGGTGGCAACGCCCGGGACCGGCGATCCGTACAGAGAACCCCAGTCTAGCGTGGCATGCACGGCGTTCAAGGCCGCGCATGCGGGCGGGTACGCGCCGCCCGCATGCCTCGCGACCTTCGAATCCATCGGTAATTCGGTGCCCGACAACTCGGGCCGCCGGTCGATGAAGCGCGCCGAGCGATGACTCGCGGAATGCGAGGGTCGCGCAGTTCGCACGCTCCTGGAGAACGACTATCTCCTTGGCGTGGCCGACGAAACCCGGCTGGGCGCATTGCGCTTCCGTCGGGCTGGCGACCAGACGTTCGAGGCTCCGATTCGCACAGGCATGCCGGCTCTGATCGCGCTTGACCGTCTGCTTCAGATCACTGAGCGAATTCTCCGCGACGAGGAAACCGACGAATATCTCCGGCTCATCTTCGCGCCCGGTTCCTCCCTGGGCGGCGCGCGCCCGAAGGCGTCGGCGGTCGACCAGTACGGCCGCCTCTCGATCGCCAAGTTTCCGAAGGAGACCGACGGTTACTGCATGGAAACTTGGGAGGAGATTGCGCTGCGTCTGGCCAACCAGGCGGGGGTCATCACGCCCACGCATGATCTGATCGATGTCACCGGCAAGAAGGTCATGCTGTCACGGCGCTTCGATCGCTAAGGCGCAATCCGTATTCCATTCCTGTCGGCCATGGCGATGATGGGTGCGCGAGATGGCGAGCGCGGCAGCTACCCCGAGATCGTCGATGGTCTCGCGGAACATAGCGCCCAAGGAAAGACGGACGCCCATGCTCTTTATCGGCGCATCGTCTTCAACGTGTTGATCTCCGATGTCGACAATCACCTGCGCAACGACGGCTTCCTGTAACTCGGCAGGACGAGATGGTCACTCTTTCCCGCCTACGACCTCAATCCTGTATCCGCAGACCTCAAGGCACATGTCCTGACGACCAACATCGATCTCGACGAGGGCACCTGTTCGCTCGATCTGCTGGAGGCCGTCTCAGGGTATTTTGCGCTGACGCTGGCGCAGGCCCGTCCGATCATCTAGGAAGTCGCGACGAATGTGGAACGGACAGCCGCTCTTCCCGGACAACGGATCCAACCTGCCCTGTTCCGCGACGATCGACTACCGACAGGGTGCCGCCAACGGAATCCCCATCAGACAGTGTGCCAACGCTCATACGTCATACCGCCGGGAATTTCTTCCGCCTCCCGACGAACTTTTGCGCCACGCTGAAACAACCAGGACCGGCGGTGCTATAATCGACTGATGGTGTTTCGACAACCGGAATCCCATTCTCCTCGAATCCGAATCATGGGTCCGTCCCTTTCTGTCTGGACAAAAGCGGACTGACCGGGCTTCTCCCACGAAGATCCCACGCTGCTAATCCGGCGACGACTGGAGAGATTTTTACAGTTTGCGTCGCGCTGCAATCGTGCCGCCAAGACTCGATAGAGCTTTCTCGGCACAAAAATTGCGATCAAGGAGGCGATCTGTGATAACGCGAGCCCCAACGCATTCGGATTTCGCGTCTCCGAATTAGCATGGGATCACCGTGGGGCTTTTCCGGACCGCCAGCTTGTCTGTCCCCATTTGTCCTCGATTGTCCGGACAGGCGGAAACCAGAAGGGACAAACGAAGAGTCATAACAGTGTAAAGTTGCCGCTGGAGCGCCATGCAGCGGGATCGAGAACGCCGCCGCGGCGCGCAGGCCTCGTTGCAACAGTTTTCCGTTGACGGACGCGTCCTATCTCCTGTCCATCCGCATTGGTGCCACAGCTCTGCGGGAGCCTTCCGTGTTCACGGCAAGACTCGAGGGCAGAATTAATACCGGCCACAGACGGTCCGGCCGGAAAACGAACAGCGCCACCGTCAGCAGCCGGTCCGGAGCAGGGTTGCAGCCCGCCCGCTTATCTGACAAAACCGGCAAAATCCCGACAGTGCGCCGCTCAGCGCCCCGTCTGCGGAGGATGCCGCTTCGGCTGTCTTTCCCGGGCCGGCGCCACGCGAACCGGAAACGCCGCCCGGCGCGGACTGGAATCCGAGCGATTTCGAGGAACGAAGCATGCCCGACAACGTAACATCGATGGAAGCTCTGCAGGAGCGGATGAGCGCCAGCCCGTTCAACGACTGGATGGGCCTCAGGATCGAGAGTTTGACCGAAGACGAGATCACGGTGTCGGTGGGGTGGCGCGAGGAGATGATTTCGAACCCGGCCGCCCGTTACACCCATGGCGGGATCATCGGCGCCGTCATCGACACGGTGGCGGATTTCATGATCGCGGCAAAGGTCGGCATGCCCGTCCCGACGGTCGACATCCGCATCGACTACCACCGCGCTGCGATGCCCGGCGATCTCACCTGCACCGGCCGCATCGTCCGCCTCGGGAGCACGAACTCGGTCGCCGAGGCCTATCTGCGGGATGGTGAAGGCAGGCTGGTCGCGAGCGGGCGCGGCACGTATTTCACCGCCGCCGCACGGAAAGACTGACGGATCGAACTCCGCCGGGCCGGTCTCGGACGGCCCGACACCCTTGCAGACATGCAGGAGCCGGCCGACCGCAAGGACGGCGCGCCGTCCTGCATCTCCCGCGCTCAACCGAACACGCGCCGGAAGATCGTGTTCACATGTTTAGCATGATGGCCCGGATCGAACAGGCCGGCGAGGGTGGCGTGATCGAGGAAACTGCCGATCTCGTCATCCTCCTGCAGCCGCTCCAGAAACGAACCGCCGCCATTCCACACCGCCATCGCATTGCGCTGCACGGCAGAATAGGCGTCCTCGCGGCTCATCCCGGCCTGGGTGAGCGCGAGCAGCACCTGCTGCGAATGGACCAAGCCGCCGAGCCGGTCGAGATTGGCCGCCATGTTTTCGGGATAGACGACGAGCCGTTCGATGACGCTGGCGGCGCGGGCCAGAAGAAAGTCAAGCGTGATCGTCGCGTCGGGGCCAATCACCCGCTCGACCGACGAATGCGAGATGTCGCGCTCGTGCCAGAGGGCCACATTCTCCATCGCCGGAATGCAGCTCGACCGTACCAGCCGCGCAAGCCCCGTGATGTTTTCGGTGAGCACTGGATTGCGCTTGTGCGGCATCGCCGAGGAGCCTTTCTGGCCAGGCGCGAAATACTCCTCGGCCTCCATCATCTCCGTGCGCTGGAGGTGGCGGATTTCGACGGCGAGGCGCTCGGCCGAGGACGCGATGACAGCGAGAGTAGCAAAGAACATCGCGTGCCGGTCGCGCGGGATGACTTGGGTCGACACCGGCTCCAGCTCGAGACCCATAGCCCGCGCGACATGTTCCTCAACCCGGGGGTCGATATTGGCGAAGGTGCCCACCGCCCCCGATATCGCGCAAGTCGCGATTTCGTTGCGGGCTGCGCGCAGGCGGGCACGGTTGCGGTCGAACTCGGCATAGTGGCCGGCGAGCTTCAGGCCGAAGGTGGTGGGTTCGGCGTGGATCCCGTGGCTGCGGCCGATGACCGACGTCATTCTGTGCTCTTCGGCCCGCGCACGAAGCGCCGCCAGTAGGATGTCGAGATCCTCAAGAAGGATTTCGGCTGCCTGGGAAAGCTGGACCGCAAGGCAGGTGTCGAGAACATCGGACGACGTCATGCCCTGATGGACGAAGCGCGCCTCGTCGCCAACATGTTCAGCAAGGTTGGTCAGAAACGCGATGACGTCATGCCGGGTCTCGCGCTCTATCTCGTCGATGCGCTCGACTTCGAAGCGGCCGCGCTCGCGCACCGCCCTCGCAGCTTCCTTCGGAATCACGCCAAGCTCGGCCTGGGCATCGCAGGCATGGGCTTCGATCTCGAACCAGATGCGGTACCGGTTCTCGGGCGTCCATATTGCCGCCATCCGCGGCCGTGAATAGCGCGAAATGGCCATCAGTCTCGCGTCATGTGGCTGTGAGTCATTGGGACCGCCCCCGAGGGTGGCGCCGCCATGAACCGGCGGACGGTCCAGCCTACTCGACCCGATTCCGGACGACAAGGGAACTGCCGGCCCGCCGGCTCCGCAAGGCCCGCCAATCCGCGATGTTCCGACACGGCGCCGCGCGAGAATGGTGATGCAGTTCCCTGTCAGACCCGGGCGGCGGCCGAAAACGCGCCCCGTAAAATCGGCAACACGCGCCGCTGCGACAGCAAAACGGTATTGAAGTTGCGCGGCAATCCGGTCGGTGGCAGAAACCGGGCTGTAGTGGCACGCGGGCCGGAGCATGACGCAACGGGGGATCCGGCCCGACGCTGGCGGACCAGTACCACGCTATCGGAGGTGGCGCAGGATGGGAGAGTATCCGGACCGTCACGATTTCGTCACGGTCGCACTGACCGGAACCGGCACGCCGCGCCGCTTTGCACGAAATGAAGGCGGCCGGGATTTCGTCGTTGGCGACCTTCACGGCGCGTTCGCCACGCTCGAAGCGCTACTCGACGAGGTATCGTTCGACACTCGCCACGACCGCCTGTTCTCGGTTGGCGACTTGGTGGATCGCGGCGCCGCCTCGGGAAAGGCCCTCGACTGGATCGAGGGCCGTCCGTGGTTTCATTCCGTTCGCGGCAATCACGAGCAACTCCTGCTCGATTCGGCAACAAGCTTCGGAGCCGTGCAGCTCTGGATGTCGAACGGTGGCGACTGGTGGCATGCGGAGGACGACAGCCGGCAGAGCCGGTTCCGCGACGCCGTTGCCCGGTTGCCTTTCGCGCTCCGCATTGAGACCGCCACCGGCGGCGTCGGCGTCATCCATGCGGATATCCCGAGCGGCTGGGACTGGGACTCCATGTGCACCCGCCTCGGAGCGGGCGACCGCGAGGCCATCTGCCACGCGCTGTGGCTCCGCGAGCGCTGCCGCCTGCCCGAAAGCGGCAAGCCGGTTGCCGGCGACATCGACCGCATCTATTGCGGCCACACACCGATGAAGGAACCGACGACCGTAGCGAACATCCATTATCTCGACACCGGCGCCGGCTGGGGCCACCGGCTGACTATCGCGGAAATACACCCCCGGCGCCACTGGACGCACACGCTGGCCGTGATTGACTGATACCGGTTCTCGGGGACAGCACGCGGCGCTTCACCGATTCTACCGCCGGAAAGCCCCGACCGGCACCACCTGGATGCCAGCAGCTTCCTGCGGCGCGACCACGACCCTGACAGGGATGTCCACGATAGCTTGGAGATTGCCTTTTGCGCAGACATCGAATATACTCCCGTCTTCTAGGCGCCCGTAGCTCAACTGGACAGAGTACCTGACTACGGATCAGGGGGTTGGGGGTTCGAATCCTCCCGGGCGCGCCATGCTTCCCGACATTGCCAAAGACTACACTGCCCCGGCGCGGCGCCAGTGGTTGGACGCGTTCTCAAGCCTCGCCGCAGAAGGCGAAGCGGAAGGCGTCGCCGTGCGCTCTCACGTGGCCCGCGGACGGCGTCGCGAAATGCGCCGGCATCATCGGAGCATCGTTTTCGGCCTGCGTTTCGAGAAACGCGCGGCGCGTGGCCCGCGCGCCGTCCGCATCGACGCAGAAGCAGCTGTTCTGGTGCTCCGCATTGCAGCGGATGATGCATCAGATCGCCGCTCATGACCGCCTCGCGCCCGCGGCTCCGGATGCGCACGCAGACATGGCCCGGGGACGGCTCGAGGCGAACCCAGCGGTCGATCACGTGATCGTCGGCCACGAGGTCCGCCTGCCCGGCACGCATCACCGGCGTGATCGAGTCCTCGTGATAGGGGTCGTCGGCGAAGTTCTCGGTGCGATAGTGCCGTTCCCAGAATTCTCATTCCCGGCGGCCGAACAGGTAGCGGGCATTGGGGAAAGTTGGCACCCACACGCCGCCAACGAGCCGCGTGTTCCAGCCGACGTGATCGACATGCAGATGAGTGCAGAGCACACGGTCGACAGCCTCTGGCGCCACGCCGGCGCGGTCGAGATTGGCAAGGTAAGGCCACGACCTGCGGTGATAGCGCGGCTTGCGCAGCCGTTCGCGATCGTTGCCGCTGCAGGTGTCTGCCAGGACAACGGTCTGCGGCGTGGTGATGACGAAGCTGTGGAAGGCAAGGACGAGAAGGTCCGACACCGGGTCGAGAAAGCCGGGTCCGAGCCAGCCGCGCTGCGCCTCGACGATGTCCGGCCGGATAGCAGTAAACAGCACTTCGAGCGCAAGCAGCGGCTGTTCGAATTCGAGGACACGATCTATGCGGACATCGCCAAGTTGTCAGCTGTTCATGAACCCTCGCCGGGGTTTGTCGCATGGCCTGCGACCGCCGACCAAGGCTCTTCTTTTGCCATGTTCTTGATATTAATAAAATAATGATTCCCCCGTTCCATAGTGAAGTTCAAAACATGATGGGATTTAATCATGTGTTTTTAGACGCATGATGTTGCGGAGCGGTAGCGGCGAGAGTTCCTGTACAAGATGAAGGGAGCTTGTTCATGTCCAAAGGCTACCGTCACCTACGAAGAGCGATACCAGATTGAGGCAGAAAAGCGGTCTTTCACAAGGTGCGATTGCTCGGCGGCTGGGCCGATCAACAATTTTCCGGGAGATCAAGCGCAACACCGGGGGACGGGGTTACCGTCACAAGCAGGCGCAAAGAATGGCAGAAACGCAGGGCAGCCTCGTCTGTTTCCTAGCGGTTGACGCCTCGGGCTGAAGCTCAGAAAAAGCTGCGGGAGGGCCCCGAGCAGCGGCCGTTTTCGACTGGAGGGCCGTGGGTCGGCAACGTATCCATGATCGCATTCATGAAGATCGGAGAGCCGGGGGCGTCTTGTGGAAGAAGCTTCGGCGGCGCGGCAAGAAGCCGAACTGGAAGAGCGGATGCCATTCTGGCCGGGTGGACATTTCCGAGCGCCCTGCGGAGGCAAAGGAACGGATCGGCGACTGGGAGCCATCATCGGCAAAGCTCACAGTGGAGCTGTCGTGTCGCTCGTGCCACGAAATACACCTTGCTGGGTGGACAGAAAGACACGGTCGGTTCGGTCATGATCCGCCTGCTCGGCTCTGGTGCGCTATTGGTCCACACAATCACGTCAGACAACGGAGTTCGCAGACCACAGGCGTGTCGCACTTGACGCAGATTTCTTCTTCGCCTTTCCATTCCTGGGAGCGTGGCTTGAATGAGCACACCAACGGCCTGGTGCGGGAGTACTTCCCGAAGGGCAAGGACTTTCGCGCGACATGCAACGAAGATGTTCAGAAGGTGCGGCTCAACACTCGGAAAGTCCTGGGATCGCCGACGGAGGTAATCTTGAAGTGAAACCGACCTGACCATCTGCGCCATGTTCCGCAGCCGCAACGTGCAGCAGGGTCCATGCCGCGCGACGACGAAATAGTGGCTTGAAGCCGACAAAGGCGTTGCATAAGCTCGATGTTGAAGGAACTGAAGCTGTTCCCAAGCGGAATCGAGAGGGGCAGAGGGGGAAAACTTGTGCAACATCCGGCCCTCATCTCCGTTCGGGCTACGCCCTCACTGCGATGAGGGCCGGATGTTGCACTTCAGACTGGAAGTGGGGATTTTATATCAATGAGTTAAAATTGCATTACCTGATGTGTCTTCATTTCGAGATCAGATGTTTTCAACCCCGTGCGCCCGTTTGTCCGTAAAAGTTCCGTCGGGCCGTGACGGGCCTGATCGACCCATTTTAGCGATTGAGGGTTCTGAGCCAGATGTGCTTTTTCGGCTGGTCTCGTTTGTTGTGCCTGTCGTAGCGTCCCCGGCCCTGGGTTGTGCCGACGCGGGTCCAGCCGGAAGCCTTGTAGACGGCACCGGTGTATCGCGGGGTCTCGATGAGCACGGGGGTGATGTTGTAGCGCTCGGTCCAGTCTGTGGGCAGGCGGCGGCGGACGATGGCGAGGATGTGCGAGCCGAGGTTGGGGATCTCGATCCAGGGCAGGCCTCTCGCCCCAGGCGCAGGCCGTCGACTTCTGGCACAGCTGCGAGCATCTCCGCACAACCTCCGACCACGCCGTCGATCCCCGCTGGTTCGAGACTTACCGCCATACCCTGCGACACGACCTGCACGGCAGCGCCAGGGTCATCAGGGCGCTGTGCTATCTCCGCGACAAGGCAGGCAGCAACCGCATCACGCGCATCGCCATCGAGCGCGAACTCGCCTTCTTCCGCAAGCACCGCAAGCGCATGCGATACCGCAACCTCAGCGACCGGGGCATCGCCATCGGCTCCGGTGTCGTCGAGGCCGCAAACAAAACCCTCGTCAAACAGAGAACCGCACCTTTGGTGCTAACCATCTGACATGATTGTGGATTTTTCCCGTTTCCGGTGCAACCGAGCGCGGCATCGAACCCGGTTCTGCACAGGAGTGCAACAGATCAGGGAGCCGCAATCTTGGCAGCCATCCGCCTCACCCAGCGCCGGGTCGATACCCTCCGGCCCCGCAAGTCCGTCCGCAATGTCCGGGACGCCGGACTGAAGGGCTACGGCGTGCGCGTCATGCCTTCGGGCACGAAGCGCTACTTCATCCACAGCCAGCACCGCGGCCACCGGGTCTGGAAGATCGTCGGCGACGCAGCGGTCATGACCGAGGCCGAAGCGCGCGCCCGGTCCATGCTCGCCGCTCTCCGCGACGACAGGGACATCGAAGCGGAAGCATCCGGCGACGCGCTGTTCGAGAGCGTCGCCGAAGAGGTCTTCACCCGCTACGGCAGGCGCTGGAAGCCGCGCACGCTCGCCGTCAACCGCCATTATCTCCGGCGACAGATACTGCCCTTCTTCGCGGGCCGGCCGATCGCGGAGATCGACCGCGAGGAGGTGCAGCATTGGTTCCGCTCGCTCCATGCGGTGCCGGCGGCGGCGAACCGTTCGGCGCCGATCCTGTCCGTCATCATGCAGCAGGCCGAGGCCTGGGGATACCGCACCGATGGCGGCAATCCCTGCAAGGGCATCCGGCGCTACCGGCAGAAGCGGTCGGAGCGCTTCCTGTCGCCCGAGGAATACCGCCGCCTCGGCAGGGCGCTGGACCGCCATGAGGCCCGGCAGCCGTTCCGGGTCGCGGCGCTCCGCCTGCTTCTGCTGACCGGCTGCCGCAAGTCGGAGATCGTCACCCTGGAATGGCGCTTCTACCGCGATGGCAGGCTCTACCTGGCTGATTCCAAAACTGGTCCCCGCACGGTCTGGCTGTGCAAGGCGGCGCGGGAGGTCCTCGACGGGCTGCCGCGTTCGTCGCGCTTCGTGTTCCCCATCGCAGGCCGGCGCACGCCCTGGAGCTGGCTGGACGCCTTCTGGATGCAGTTGCGCACCGAGGCGGGCCTCGAGGACATGCGCCTGCATGACATGCGGCACAGCTACGCCAGCATGGCGCTGTCGGGCGGCGAGACGATCCGCACGGTGGGCCGGCTGCTGGGTCATGAGAAGGCTGCGACCACGCTGAAATACGCGCATCTCTCCGACGCGACGGTCAGGGAGACGGTCGAGGCGCTGGCGCCGCTGCTCTCGGGAGCGCAGTCATGACGGGCAGGGCGGGGAAGGTCCGCCTGACGGATGCAGGCGTCGCAAGATTGAAGCCGGGCGGGACGGAATATATCGTGAAGGACACGCGTATCGCCGGTCCGGGCGTGCGGGTCCGTCCTTCCGGGCATCGCGGTTTCGTGTGGCACGGGACCGTGAACGGCAGGATGGTGCGGACGACCATAGGCGCGGCCGCGCTGATGACGGTAGAGGAAGCCCGGGTCGCATGCCGGGCCCTGCTGGACGGCTCGCATTCGCTCTGCGCCGCAGACCCTGCCGCCCGGACTTCCGTTCCCCTGTTCCGGGATTTCGTCATGCAGGACTGGCTGCCGGCGCGCCGGGGCCATTGCAGCCCGGTCTGGGGCGAGCGCGTGGAGCATATGGTCCGGCGACGGCTTCTGCCCGCCTTCGGGGCGCTCCGCCTCGACCGCATCGCCAGGCCCATGTCGAACGCTGGTTCGACGCCATGAGCCGCAAGACGCCGGGCGCCGCCAACATCGCGCTCGTCGTGTTGCGCCAGATCGTGACCGCCGCCAGGGCCGTCGGTCATGTTGGAACCGACCCTGCCGCCGGCGTCAGGCCGAACCCGCGCCGGAAGATGATCCGCTTCCTGTCCGCAGAAGAGATCGCCCGGCTTCACCGAACCCTGGACCGGCTGGTGCGGGAACGGCCCTCGCGCCGCCCGCAGGCCGACATCATCCGCCTGCTGCTGCTGACCGGCTGCCGGAAGAGCGAAATCCTGAAGCTCGGATGGTCGGAGGTCGACGGCGACACACTCAGATTGGCGGAGGCCAAGATGGGCGCGCGCACGGTATGGCTGAGCGGGGCGGCGCAGGCCGTCATCGCCCGCCAACCGCGAAACGGGAGCGCCTTCGTGTTTCCGTCGCCGGGAGACCCGGCAAGGCCGCAATCCAGCAATCTGGGTCTCTGGCTTCTGGCAAGGCGTGAAGCCGGAATCGAGGATGCGCGCCTGCACGATTTGCGCCATACGGTGGCCAGTCAGGCCGTGGCCAGTGACGTTCCGCTGCCGATCGTCCTCGGATGCTCGGTCATACGCAGCCGATCATGACGCTCAGATACGCCCATGTCGGGACCATGAGGTCGAAAACGCCGCAGAACGCATCGGGGCGAGAATCGCCAAGGCTTTGGCTGGCGGGCCAGTCGATTACGGGAGTCCACCCTGATACCCGACTGCCGGATCGCACGACAGGGCAGGAACGCTCAGCAGGCTGGGCACAACTCCGTGAGGCGTTTGCGCAGTTCTGAAGTCGTTTCTGGGCAAGGGCTTCGGGCCGGGCTGAGATTTTTCTTACCCCGGCGGTTTGTCTGATTTCCGCGGTGTTCGGCGTGACGCGGGGTCGGGTTTGTCGATTTTCACCCCACGCCGGGAGGAGGGCCGGGCGTGCCCGGTCGTCGTCTTTGCTGGCGCGTCGCGTTGTGCGTTCGTCATGAGATAGAAGTTGTCGCTATCGGGCCTGGGCCCTGTTCCCCTACGTGTCCAGACGATTGGAAGAACATGATGGCGACGGGAGAGACGTTACCGTTTTCGTGGCGGTCTGTCGAAGGTCTTCCGGATCTTGCGCGGTTGCGTGTGGTGCTGGAGGTGCTTCCGGACGAGGAGGTTGTGGCGGCGCTTGAGGCGGGTCGTGGCCGGGGTCGCAACGACTACCCGGTGCGGGCGATGTGGCGGGCTCTGATAGCGGGGATCGTGTTCCAGCACGCCTTGATGCAGTTGCTTCTGCGGGAGCTGGGCCGCAACCCGGCGCTTCTGGAGATTTGCGGGTTCGAGGCGCTTCCCTGGCAGGGCGCGCGGTGAGGCGTCCGGCGCCGTTGCGCTCGACGGTGCCGGGTTTCCTGGAACTTCTCGCACTTTCTAGGGCGCGTGGTGCGGCTTGATGACGAGCGCGGCCTTGTGTCGGGGATGATCGGGCGTCTGCGCGCCTCGCTGTTCGAGGAGTTGCCGGACTTCGGTCGCCATCTCGGGTATGACGGCAAGGCGGTGGCGAGCCACTCGACGGGCCGGATTGCCGGTGACAGGGGGAAGACATCGGACCCCGATGCGGACTGGGGCAAGTAAATAACTTCCCACGAAGCACCCACTTCGGCATCCCTGCCAAGCCCTTCCATTCGAGGCATGTATGACATAAGTAGTTGCGTTGACAGGGTTATTTCTGTCCGCTAGATTGCGGCCATGGAACCCACAGTCGCCAAACGAGACAAGAGAGCGAGTGCTTACGATCCGTTTCGCACGCTCGCATTCCCGCTGCGCTTACGAGAAAATCGACCCGTTCCACCACAGGACGCCATCCGTCGAATCCGGTTCGGCGAGGCCGTGACGGAGGGAGCGATGGCGCAGACCGAATTCGGACCGGACCTGCCGGAACGCGGAGCCGGCATCGTCGTTTTCATCGTCGCCATGACCGAACGCCCTCGTCTCCGGAGCAGGACGCCATGACGCAACGCCAGTACCGCACCCTCTCCAAGCGTATCGTCGACAGTCTTCCCGCCGATGGCAGGGACACCGTCTACTAGGACCGCGAGCTGCCCGGTTTCGGCCTGCGCGTCTACGCGAGCGGCAAGAAGGTCTTCGTCGTCCAGACGCGAGCCTTCGGCCGTTCCAGACGCGTGACCCTCGGCGAGCACGGCAACCCGCTCTCCGCCGACCCGCAAGGAGGCCGCCGAGGTCATCGTCCGCATCAAGACGGGGCAGCCCCCGCAGGACCCGGCCAACGATCCCACCGTCGCCGACCTCGCGGACCGCTACTTCCGCGAACATGTCGAGATGCACTGCAAGCCGGCCACCGTCTCCCGCTACCGGATCACGCTGCGCAAGCACATCGTGCCCGCCCTCGGCGGGCGTCTCGTCGCCGAGGTCGGGCACAAGGACATCCTGCGCTTCCACGACGCGCTGCATCACAGCCCCAGTGTCGCCAACCGGGCGGCCGACATTCTGGTCAAGATGTTCAATCTGGCCGACGCGTGGGGCTGGTGTCCCTCGGGGCGCAACCCGGCCCGGAGCGTGCCCCGTTTCAGGGTCGAGAAGCACGAGCGCTTCCTCACCCGCGAGGAACTCTCCCGGCGAGGCGCTCAGGGCCGCGCCCGCCGGGCGTCCCCCCATGCGGCGGCCGCCATCTATCTTCTCGTGCTGACCGGCTGCCGGCGCAACGAGATCCTCGGCCTGCGGTAGGACGACCTCAACTTCGACACCGGCGAGATACGGCTGCGCGACTCCAAGACCGGCGCGCGGATGGCGCCGATGCCGGCAAGGGTGGCCGCGGTGTTCGCCGGCCTGCCCCGCACGCCCGGCAATCCCTGGGTCTTCCCCGGCAGGAAGAAGGGCGCGCACCTGGTCAACCTCAACGACTCCTGGGGCCGCATCCGCAAGGACGCGGGTCTCGAAGGCATCCGCCTGCACGACTTGCGCCACACCTTCGCTTCCAGGGTGCTCGCGCTGGGCGAGGGCCTGGCGATGATCGGCGACCTGCTCGGCCACCGCAAGGTGAGCGCCACCGCGCGTTACCTCGCGCGGGACTCGGTGCGGGTGTCCTCGGCCCGGATCGCCGCCGACATCGGCGCCAGGATCATGGCGCCGGACGGCCGCTAGCGCGCCCGCGTCAAGGCGTACTCCGGAAGGACACTCCATCGCGAGATCTGGGACCAGGACGAGGCCATCGCCGCCGAAGCCTTCCGCATCCTCAGCCAGGGCGTCGCGCCCGACGGATACCAGATGGCAGACGAACGCGAACACCTCCTCTGGGGCTTCGTCAACATGCTCCACGCCCAGACGCAGCGCCTCGACCGCGCCGCCGACAGGCTCACCCCCGAACTCCAGAACCTCCAGCGCACACAGGACGGCTCCGAGATCAGGTCCCTGGAACTGGAACTCACGACCGACCGCGCGCAGAACCTCGGCGACCGACGCGACGCCTTCGAGACCTTGCGCGACGAGGCCGCCGAAGCCTACCGCGCAGACACCGGCGACACATGGCGGCCCCGGCGCGGCAGCCACGCCAGCCAGACCGGACATCTGACCTCCGCAGCCATCGACGCCCGCGACTTCGTCCGCGCCCGAAAGGACCGCAAGACACAGGCTCACCTGCCCCAGGGAACCCTCGTCGCCATCGCCGGCGGAAAGGACATCGCAAATCCGGCGGCAGTCATCGAGCGCCTCGACAAGGTCCGCGCCAGGTATGCCGACCTCGTCCTCGTCCATGGCGGCGGCCCCGGCGTCGAGAAGATCGCCGCAAGCTGGGCCGAGCGCAACGGCGTCCACCAGGTCGTCTGCAAGCCCGACTGGGACCGCCACGGTCGCGCCGCCCCCTTCCGCCGCAACGACGAACTGCTCAACCTCCTGCCGAAGGGCGTCATCGCCTTCCCCGGCTCCGGCATCACCGACAACCTCGTCGACAAGGCCCGCAGCCTCGGCATCCCGGTCATGCGCTGCCCCGCCTGACACGCAGCACCCACGGGCCGCGTCGTCTCCGCTCCGGCGGCGGCGCGGTCCGTCTCCATAGGCGCACACCCGTCACGCGGCAGCTACGCCTCGCGCGCGCTTCGCGCCGCGTTCGTGCGGAGCCTGCCCCGGACTGCGATCCGGGGCTGCCGCATCACGCGCCGCTGCACCATGCTGCGCATGGGTGCATCGCGGGCTGCGCCGAGCCCGGCGCAGTGCCGCCGGCACTGCTAACCCGCCCAATGCCGGCGCTGCTGCCGGACCAGCACGACACCGTGCTTCGCACCGCTGCCCGCAGTCGTGCAGGCGCCGCCGTCGGCGCCTCCGATCGCAACGGCTATCGCAACCGTCACCGCACCCGCGCGGCCGACGCCGCGGTAACGGGTGCGCCATCCCCGTCTGCGTCTGCGGTAATGTGTGAGCAGCACGCAATCACCCTGAACAGCCCCGCTTTCGTCGAGCACGCCTGTATCGCGGTAACATGTGCGCGGCGTCCTTCGGCTCCGCGGAACATGTGCGGCGGCGCCCGTGCCGCCGAGGTAACGCCGCCGGCTCCGGTGCGCCATGTGTGAAGACTGCCCTCCGCCGTTTGCACGCCGCGCCGCGTTCTGTTACCTCTGCGACCGGACGACAACGCGGAACGCGCCCGAAGATCGCGGACCGGTCGTCTCGCTCAATCGCCGCGACGGCTCCCGTCCCTTGTGACGCCGGCGTTTCAGGCGATGGTGGTGTGCAGGGCAACCTCGCCCGATCTCGACTCCGTTCGGAGTTTTACCGTCACACCCGACGCATCCTTGATGCAGGCGTTGCCATGGCTGCCCGTGTCCGCTGTTGGCTGCCCATGCCGCGGGCAGGCGCAGGTCTGTCCACCCCTGTCACGCCGGGAAAGGTCGCACCGAATTGGTAGCTCCCGTGTTTGCTGCAAACACATGCGCGATATCAGGAGGTTGGGCGCCGCCCCGCCGCACTCCGTCGGACATGGAGGCCCTAGCCCTGCCGTGTAGACATAAATCTACCAAGCAATGGTTTTGGCGATGCCCGCCGCGCCTACCATGTTGGCGGGATTTTGGGCACGGTCTGGCTGTTGTCGCCGGCTTGAGCAGCCAGCGCGGGTGCAGCGGCTCGGGTAGCAAAAGACCCACTGGACAACTCCGGCGCGAAGAGTCGCGGCATGGCACAGTCACAGATCCAGTCCACGCGCGGCGGAGCCCCGGATTGCCGCGATTCTGGCGCGGGAGCGGTTTGGCAGCCGCCACGCGCCGCCGTCTGTGCGAGGATTCAGGGACCGGCGGGGCCGTTTGCAGCTTGCCGGTTGTCTGAAGGCTTTGCGGGCTCTGGAGGCGCGCTCGGAAGTGATTGTCCTTCCACCGCCGCGGCGGTGCGGCCGTCGCTTCTGGGGACGCCGATAGCGCCTGCGGAGGGAGTTCCGGACCGGCTTTCGGAGGTTTGAGATTGCGGCGGTGGACACGCGCGCCGGCCGCCGGGTGTGGAACACGCTGATGGCATACGAGCATCCGCGTGACGACGTTTGCCGGCTGCGCTATCTCGTTGGCTCCGAGCATGGTCTTTTGGGCGCCGCGGGGTTTTCTGCCGCTGCGGTTGTCGGCGCGCGACCGGGGGTGGGACGAAGCGCAGCGGCGGGACAATCTTGACCGGGTTCTGAGCCGTTTCCTGATCCGGCCGGGTGTTGCCAACCTTGCCAGCCATGTGCTGGGGCGTGTTCTGCGGCGGGGGACTTCGAGGCGCGTTACGGTTTTCAGCCGTGGCTTGTCGAGACGTTTCTCGAGGATCAGGGGGCGTGCCTGCGTGCGGCGAACTTCTTGGCGCGACGGCGGGGCGCGGCCGTCAGGATCGCGAGAACCGCGGCCGGTGAATTCATGTACGCGGCGGCGTCTGGGGGTTCCGGAGGCGGCGCTCGATCCGGGCGAGGGGCTTGGCGTGTGGGCGGTGAACGAGTTTGGAGGTGCGCAGTTGGGCGACAAGCGGTTGACGGCTGGTCAAGAGTGCGACGCTGGCGTATCCAGGGCGCGCGCAATGTCGAGAGCGACGAGGCTGCGGTGAACGGTTTCTACCGACTGATCGAGCATCCTGCGGACGTGACGGTCGAGAACATCCTCGCGCCGCGAGCGCACGGGCATGCGCGGACAGTCGACGGTGCTCGCGATGGCACCGATCTGAACTTCACGCGTCGTCCGTACACCGATGGCCTGCAGATCATCGGCAAGAACCAAACCGGCGCCCTGGGATTGCACCTGACGCTTGCGGTGAACGGGCTGCCGCGTGCTGCGCCTCGGTCACCGCACGTGCAAGACCCGGCGCTTGAGGACACGCTCCGGGCGACGCGCGCGCTGACGCGGGTGATCGCGGTGTGCGAGGCCGACTGTCTGTTCGATGCCCAGCGCCGGGGGTCGAACTGCTGGTGCGGACGACCGCTGCCTGGCCGGCGAACGGAAGCTGTTCGCGACCGTCAGCCCCGCCGCGAGCCGGGTCGAGCGCCTCGGCGAGCGCAGGAAGTCGAGCAAGGTCAAGCCGCGCGCGCAAAGCGAGTTGCGCTTTTGCAAGGCCACCCTGCCGGCCACTGTCAAGAAGCCGGTCTCGGCCGTCCACCTCATCGAGCGCAACCCGCCCGGCAACGAGGACCCGATCCAGTGGTTCCTGCTCGCCACCGTCGACCACGCCGCAACCGCCGCCGAGATGATCGGATATTACCTCCAAAGGCGTCGAGGACTTCTTCAGAGTCCTCAAGTCCGGCTGCCGAACCGAGTTCCTCATGTTCCGCACCGCCTGCAACGCGCCATCACCATCAACGCCGTCATCGCCTGGCGCATCATGGTCATGACCCTGCGGCAGGTCCCCGAGTGCGAGCCCGAACTGCTGTTCACCGATCACGAACTCAGCTTCCTGCGTCACTACGCCCTCAACAGCCGGCTCGATGCTCCCGACACGCTCGGGAACGCCGTCCGCCTCGTCGCCCATCTCGGCGGATACCGCGGGCGAACGCCCGACCCCGGAAACCAGATCATGTGGCAGGGCTACGGAACCCTCACGAAAGCCACCATCGGCCACAGAATCGGACACCAATTCGGCTTCGAGGACGGCAAGCGATACATGCTCGAACAGGTGCAAAAACATGTTGGGTAGCAAACTTGTGGCTACACGGCAGCCCTAGCCTGCCCCCGCTGGATATGGACTTGCTCCTGCGGAACTACCAGTCTGGTATCGCCCTCGCATACGCTGCACCATGACAGCTACCGGTCCGGTAGCTGTCCGAAGGCCGCGTTCGCCCGCGACTTCGGTCCGTCACACCGAACGACCGGGGGCGGCGCGGCTCCGGGGATCTGAAAGAACCGGAACCGGAACTCTTCCGAATCCATACGCAAGAACGGACAAAACCGCATGACATCGTCACTCCAGAAGAACATCCGGGTCACCGCAGACCAATGGAAGCGTATCGAAACGGCGGCAAGGGAGCGGCAGGTTTCGCCCAATCGGCTCGTCGTCGAGCTCGCCATCGAAGCCCTCGACCGGCGCGAATGGCCCGATACCGAGGCTGAAATCAAGGTGGCCCGGGCCTCGCTGTTCGCCGCCCAGGCCATCGCCCGGAACCTCATTGCCGACGGACGCCAGGCCGAAGTAGAGGAAATCCGGGAGTTCATCTCGACGATCGTGCCGGACCCCGATGCAGAAAGGCCTGCCGATGGCGTTCTCACCGCTCCGTCCACTCACGCGGACTGAGCAGGGGCGAGCAGTTACGCTTTGTTCCTCCCAGAGAAAGTTGTGGACGACGAGATTCCTGTGGGTGCAAGTCCGGTATGGCTATCGTAACCGTTTGATATATTGAGATTTTGCCTTTGTTTCCGGTTCCCGATTACCGGGGTTTGGTGACAATCGGTGGTTGGAGGGCCGGCATTTGTCACGGTTGCACGATGGCGGGGAGGTTGTGCGGGACCGCTCCGCCCCGCCAGAGGCGGTCAGGATGTTGTGTGCACGTCACCCTCGGGAGCGGTCCCATGCCAGTGTCGCAGTCTGCGCAGTCTTCGTCCATCGATCTGTCGGGCTTGCCGGCTGGGGTTCTCGAGGCACTGACGGGGTTGGCGGCCGTGTGCCGTGCGGCGCTTGCCCCGGAGCCCTGTCCGGCGGCGTTCGAGGAGGTGGAGCGGCGAGTTCGGGAGGGCGTGAACGTGCTGGGCTGCGCGGTGCTGGGGTCGTGGATCAAGCGCCTCGACTACGGGCCGGGTCGAACAGGCCGGGCAGTAGCGGTTCCGTGTGGCGGCGACGCCGAAGACGATCATGAGCACGCTCGGCCCGGTGACCTACAGGCGGGCGCGCTATCGCCACGGCGTGGGCGGCCCCTCGTTCGTGCCGGTGGACGAGAGCCTGGGGCTGGTGAACGACTGGCTGATGCGCCCGGCCGCGCGGCTCGGGCTGATGATGATGGGCCATTGCACGGCGCGGGAAGCGGAGGCGTTCTTCTCGGAGATGGGTGCCATGGCGCCGTCCGCGAGCACGCTGCAACGGCTCGTCCGGACCATGCATGAGCGCTGGGAAGGCCTCGGACCGCAGGCGCTGGAGAGTATCCGCGACAGGGAGGACATCCCGCCCGAGGCGGTCAGCGCCCCGGTCTCGCTGGACGGCGTGATGGTGGCGTTGCGCGCCGGCGAGGACGGGCGCGACGAGGCCTGCTGGCGCGAGGCCGCCTGCGGCACGGTCTCCTTCCACGGCCGGGAAGGCGAACGGCTCAAGACCCTCTATCTCGCCCGTATGCCCGAGAGCGGCAAGCGCACGCTGAAGGCCCAGCTCGCAAGCGAGGTCGCGCATATCCGCCGCGCGCGCCCCGATATCGCGGTCGTTGCGCTCGCCGACGGCGCCCCCGACAACTGGACCTTCCTGGAGAGCCTCTCGCCCGAGGCCGTCGACTTCTGGCACGCCTGCGAGCATCTCCGCACAGCCTCCGACCATGCCGTCGATCCCAACTGGTTCGAGACTTGCCGCCATACCCTGCGACACGACCTGCACGGCAGCGCCAAGGTGATCCGGGCGCTGCGCTACCTGCGCGACAAGGCAGGCGGCAACCACACCGCGCGCACCGCCATCAAGCGCGAACTCGCCTTCTTCCGCAAGCACCGCAAGCGCATGCGATACCGCAACCTCAGCGACCGGGGCATCACCATCGGTTCCGGCGTTGTCGAGGCCGCAAACAAAGTAACCCTCCGAGGTAGGCCGCCTGTCGCATTTCTCCGGGATCGGGGAGGGTACGCGCTCGGAGGTGGGCGCGCGTCGCAGGTGCCCACCAAGGATAAGTGGACACTATGCGGATGTGGGACGCAGCCGAGCATGCAGGCTCCGGGGTCGACGGTCGGGGGCGCCGCCTTCGCCGTCGATGGAGCGAGGCGCGGAAGCGCCTGATCGTTGCGGAGAGCTACCAGCCCGGGGTTTCGGTTTCGGTCGTGGCGCGCCGACATGACGTGAACGCGAACCTGGTCTTCAAGTGGCGGCGCCAGTATCGGGAGCTGGCGCGCGTGGTGGGCGGCTTCGTCCCGGTGGTTGTCTCTTCGACGGAAGGGGCGGAGCCGGCGAAGCTGCTGCCGGCGCCGGAGGCCGAACCGTCTGCCTCCGGACGGATCGAGATTGCGCTGGCGGACGGCTCGCGCGTGACGGTCGACCGGGATGTGGACGCGGCGGCGCTGTCGCGGGTTCTCGGGGTTCTGGAACGGCGATGATCCCGGTTCCGAGCGGGGCGCGGGTCTGGCTTGCGACGGGCGTGACGGACATGCGTCGCGGGATGAACACGCTGGCGCTGCAGGTCCAGCAAGGTCTCGGCCGCGATCCGCATGCGGGCGATCTCGTGAAGATCCTCTGGACTGACGGGATCGGGACCTCGCTCTACGCCAAGCGTCTGGAGCGTGGCCGGTTCCCCTGGCCGGCTGCTTCGGGCGAGGCGGTGTCGATCAGCGCGGCGCAGCTTGGCTATTTGCTGGAAGGGATCGACTGGCGGAACCCGGTCCGGACCTGGCGGCCGTCGCGGGCCGGCTGACAGGCGGCAAATGGACTCATCCGACAGGATTGTCATGGCGGCGGGGCGGTTGTTATGATTCGCTTCCGGGCATGCCGGACGGATCGGACATCGACGCTCTGAAGGCGGCGCTGGCTGCGGCGGAAGTCAAGGCGACTGATGCCGAGGCGAAGGCGACCGAGGCCGAGGAGCGGGCCGCAGTTGCGGAGGCCGAGGCTTCCAACGCCGTGGCGAAGGTGTCGGACGCGGAGGCGCAGATCGCCTCCCTGAAGCTGATGATCGAGAAGCTCCGTCACGCGCTCTTCGGCCAGCGATCGGAGCGCAAGCAGCGCCTTCTCGACCAGATGGAGCTCCAGCTCGATGAGCTTGAGGCGAGCGCCACCGAGGACGAGTTGGCGGCCGAACAGGCGGCTACCGGCACGACGCAGGTCAAGGCGTTCACCCGCCGCCGCCGGTCCGGGCGCAAGCCGTTCCCCGAACACCTTCCCCGCGAACGGGTGGTTGTACCCCCACCGGCCGCCTGTGAGTGCTGCGGCTCGCAGAAGCTCTCGAAGATCGGCGAGGACATCACCGAGACGCTGGAGGTCATTCCGCGCCAGTGGAAGGTGATCCAGACGGTGCGCGAGAAGTTCACCTGCCGGGACTGCGAGAAGATCAGCCAGCCGCCGGCGCCGTTCCACCCGACGCCGCGCGGCTGGGCGGGCCCCAACCTGTTGGCGATGATCCTGTTCGAGAAGTATGGGACGCACCAGCCTCTGAACCGCCAGCGCGACCGCTATGCGCGCGAGGGCGTCGATCTCAGCCTGTCGACCCTGGCCGACCAGGTGGGCGCCTGCACCGTGGCGCTACGCCCGCTGCACGACCTGATCGCATCGCATGTGCTGGCGGCCGAGCGTCTGCATGGCGACGACACGCCGGTGCCGGTTCTGGCCAGGGGCAAGACCGACACCGGGCGGGCCTGGGTCTATGTCCGCGACGACAGACCGTTCGGCGGTCCGGACCCGCCGGCGGCCCTGTTCCACTACTCGCGGAACCGCTCGGGCGATCACCCGCTCGAGCATTTGCGGAGCTACGCCGGCATCCTGCAGGCCGACGCCTTTGCCGGATATAACCGGCTCTACGAGCCCGCCCGATCGCCGGGGCCCGTGACCGAAGCTGCCTGCTTCGCCCATGCGAGGCGCAAGTTCTACGAGCTCGCCGACATCGCGGCCGGCAAGAGGCGCGGCAGGAACGCGCCGCCGATCTCGCCGCTGGCGATGGAAGCCGTGAAGCGGATCGATGCGCTGTTTGACATCGAGCGCGGGATCAACGGCGAGACCGCCGAGCGCCGCCTCGCGGTGCGCCGCGAGCAGAGCGCACCGCTCCTCGCCGACCTCGAGGACTGGATGCGCACCGAGCGTGCCGGGCTGTCGCGCCATTCCCCCGTGGCCAGGGCCATGGACTATATGCTGAAGCGCTGGGACGGCTTCGCCCGCTTCCTCGATGACGGACGTATCTGCCTGTCAAACAACGCCGCGGAGCGCGCAATCAGGCCGCTGGCCCTGGGCAGACGCTCCTGGCTGTTCGCCGGCTCCGACCGCGGCGGCTTGCGCGCGGCCGCCATGTACACCCTGATCGGCACCGCCAAGCTCAACGATGTCGATCCCCAGGCCTGGCTCGCCGACGTGCTCGCCCGCATCGCCGGGACGCCGCAGAGCCGCCTCCACGAACTCCTGCCATGGAAATGGCAGGAACAACGCCGGCACGATCAGGCCGCATAGCTCGCAACTGCCGCTTCGCGCTTCATCAACGGCATAACCGCCCCGGGTTCACAGCAACACACCCTGCGGCCCTTGCCGGATGCATACCAAACAAAACCCTCGTCGCACAGAGGATGAAGCGCTCCGGCATGCGATGGCGCATCGCCGGCGGCCAGGCCGTACTCACCGTACGCGCCCTCATCAAATCCGGACGCTTCGACCGCGCATGGGAAACTCTCATGAGCGATGCCGATACCCCGGCCAACGACAACAGCTGTCCCGGCTACGCCCCCAAGCGCGCCGCATAAACCCGATCAGCCCAGCGATCCCGGCGTCGCCATGCCAGACTCACGCCCATTCCTGTCGCACCTGAATTTCCTAAGTCGGTCGTCGAACTGGAGCAACTCGCCAGTTGCGTTCGGCACTTTCTTCTTGGTCGAGGGATCCATCATTCCTGATTCCACACCAAGACCCCCCTCTTTGATACGGGTAATCAGGGCATCAACAATCATGATGACCCCGATCATTTTCAGGGGGCCTGGTTCGCATCTGCGAACCTGCGACATCAACTCCGAGAAGTTTGCCCTCGGATAGATGCGATCAATACGTCCGTCCTCTCCCGTCTCGGGGAAGTCCAGAAATGCACCTACAGTCTGCTCTTGCTGCACAGAGCTCTCCTTAGTGAATGCCGGTTTATATTCAATTCAATGGGGTTTGTCCAGTTAATTGAACGATCATCTTCACTGCATCGGATAATGATCCTCCCCAATCGGTTAGCCAGTCGGGAATTGCCTCGGGCGAGACATGCAGCCATGCCGTATCGCTGCCAGACCTCCCACCGTGCTGTGATGAGATAATCCCCGCCGACCATTGTCGTAAAATCAACTCCTTCGGCAGTACCCAACAATGAGCGTCGAATGGACTAAGGCCCAAGCATACCGCAAATTCATAGTCTTGATCACGCAATTGCTGAAATCTATACGATCCACCCTTCCACAAGGTGCTCATCTTTATTTCAGCTCGCCGTCCCGCAATGATTCTGTCGGCGTGGGCGTCCGGAGACCGGGTCACGTCAAACCCTTTGGTAGTAAGAAACCCTGAGACCAATTTTTCTCCGATGGAGCCAACTTGTCTTGACGGCCTAGTCTTTATCCATGCAAAGGGGCTACCGACCCACGAAGCGTCATCGGCACTTTGATAGTCATTTTGGAGGGTCCTGGAATAGGAGGCCAGTATCTCCACTTCCGGGTCTTGGATTCGAGCCATTCTGGTCGGTCTCCAGCTGCGGGGCGGCGACGAGATACCCCTCTTGGTAGAAGCGCGGGCCGGCGGAGGCGAGGCGGCGGGCCATCACGTTCACGGCTTCGGGGCTAATGTCGATAAGAACGGCTTGACGGCCTTTGCGGACCGCCGCCTCGCCGGTCGTGCCGCTGCCGGCGAAGAAATCCAGCACCCGGTCGCCCCGATTGGAATGCACGCTGACGATGCGATTGAGGATCGCGATCGGCTTCTGGGTCGGGTAGCCGGTCTTTTCCCTACCGTTGGGACTCACGATCGTTTGCCACCACACATCGGTGGGCGTCTTGCCGCGCGCCGCCTTCTCGGGTCCCACAAGGCCCGGCGCCATGTAGGGGATGCGGTCGATGTCATCATAGTGGTAGGTGTAGTTTTCCGGGTCTTTCGCATACCAGAGGATGTTGTCGTGCTTTGTGGACCAACGCCGTTTCGACCGTGCGCCGTAGTCGTAGGCCCAGACGATCTCATTGAGGAACGATTCGCGCCCGAAGATTTCGTCCAGCAGCACCTTGCAGTAATGCGATTCCCGGTAGTCGATATGCAGGAAGAAGGAGCCGTGGGGCGCGAGCAGCCGGTGCGCCTCTCTGAGTCGAGGTTCTATGAAGCCCATGTAGTCGTCGAAGACATCGTTCCAGGAGGAGGCGCCGAGGCGGACCGTGCGGTAGCGCTTGCCCTGGAAGCCCGTCCGGTCGCCCTCGTCGTCGCGGACCGTGCGGAGCCGCGTGCGCGCCTGTGCCTTACCGGTGTTGAAAGGCGGATCGATATAGATGAGGTCGAAACTGCCGTCCCCGAAGCGGGAGAGCACTTCCAGATTGTCGCCCAGATGGATTTCGAGTTTAGCCATTGGATACTCTAGTGCTCAGCTCGTTACCGCCCCAAAAAGGTTACCATGTCGCTACCAGACGACAATCATCTCGTGGCCATTATGCCGGCGGCCATAATTTTGGGGGCTATATGCGAAAATGCCCATTTCCGGATCATAACAGGTCCGTCTTCTTGAGGTAACCCCAGTCGTCTTCCCCTGATCGGCGATCTGCGTCGGGTGTGATCCTGACGCGCCGAAGGGCGTTCCAATCGCGCTTCCTGACCGCTCACCCCGTCGGGCGCTGCAAGCTGTTGTGCCATCGGCATTCAGCCCGAGCGGCGGTTGAGCGGCAGCACCCGCCGCGCACTTGCGGAGACAGTCCTGCGAACCGCCGCGCGGCTTCCGAGCGGCACTATAGGAAGCACGAGGGAGCGATACAATGCGCGAAGTCCCGTTCATCGGCAGCGTCATTCGCTCGGCCCGTATCATCGGCGGCGGTGCGGGCCCGACCGGTCCGGCCGATATACAATCGCGGTTACATGGCTGCCTGTAGCGGCGAACCGCGTCGTGCGCATGTCGCCGCATGGTCGCTTCAATGCGGTGGGCATGACGATGCAGGCTGGAGCGCAGATTCGACGGCGGCCCGCGTGAACTGTCGGGCGGCCAGCAATCAAGGCGGGGACCTACCGCATCCGGCAGGTGCATTATGTCGATCGCGTGAGCGATGTTTCATTGTCGGGATGGTTGCATGTCGCTCCGTCGTCGG
Organism: Alphaproteobacteria bacterium; assembly: GCA_964291215.2. Lineage (GTDB taxonomy): Bacteria > Pseudomonadota > Alphaproteobacteria > MPNO01 > UBA830 > JAJEBT01. Next base: position 2,096,828 of record OZ219790.1, read on the forward strand.
CGACAACAGACGCATGGCAGAAACAAACAAGAAACTGCCGGCAGCGGAAGCATGCTTCACGGACGGTCGGCGCTGCCGGCCCCTGTCCATATCCTTGCGGCGCCCGACGCCATGACGCCGGACGCGTTCATCGCCAAGTGGCGGGCGTCGGAATTGAAGGAACGCTCGGCGTCGCAGGAGCATTTCATCGACCTGTGCCGCCTGCTGGGTGAGCCGACGCCGGCGGAAGCCGACCCGGTGGGCGAACAGTACTGCTTCGAGCGCGGGGCGCGGAAGGACAGCGGCGGCGACGGCTGGGCCGATGTGTGGAAGCGCGGCTGCTTCGCCTGGGAGTACAAGGGCAAGCACGCCGACCTCGACGCGGCGTTCAACCAGCTTCGCCAGTACGCGCTTGCGCTGGATAACCCGCCGCTGCTGATCGTCTCGGACATGGCGCGGTTCCGCATCCGCACCAACTGGACCAACAGCGTGAGCGAGACGCACGAGTTCACGCTCGACGATCTGGCCGACGGCGCGACCCGCGACAAGCTCAAATGGGCGATGTCGGACCCGGAGCGGCTGCGGCCGGGTGAGACGCGACAGGCGGTGACGGAACGCGCGGCGGCGACCTTCGCGGCGCTTGCGCAGGGCTTGCGCGAGCGGGGCCACGTTCCGCAGGCGGTGGCGCATTTCGTGAACCGGCTCGTGTTCTGCATGTTCGCGGAGGATGTGGACCTGCTGCCGGGCAGCATGTTCACCCGGATGCTGGAACAGGCGCGGAGGCAGCCCGACGAATTTGCCGAATTGGCGGGCGATCTGTTCAGCGCAATGTCCACAGGTGGCCGGATCGGCTTTGAATCGGTGGCCTGGTTCAACGGCGGTTTGTTCGACGACGACGCGGCGTTGCCCCTCGACCGCGCGGGGATCGAGACGGCGCTCAAGGCCGCGGCGCTCGACTGGTCGGAGATCGACCCGTCGATTCTCGGCACGCTGTTCGAACGCGGCCTCGACCCGGACAAGCGCTCGCAACTCGGGGCGCACTACACCGACCGCGACAAGATCATGCGCATCGTCGAGCCGGTAATCGTCCGACCGCTGCTTGCGGAGTGGGACACGGCGAAGGCCGGGATTGCAGCCCTGATCGAGCGCGCGGACGCAGCCCGGTCGCCAGCGGCCCGGACACGGCTGCGGCGCCGGGCGGACGAGGCGTTGCGCGGTTTCCTCGAACGGCTGCGGGCGTTCATCGTGCTCGACCCGGCCTGCGGATCGGGCAACTTCTTGTATCTCGCGCTGCATGAGCTCAAGGACATTGAACACCGGGTCCAGCTTGAAGCGGAGGCGCTGGGCCTTGAGCGCCGGTTCCCGGCAGTCGGCCCGGCGAATGTGAAGGGGATCGAGATCAACGCCTATGCGGCGGAGCTTGCCCGCGTGTCGGTGTGGATCGGCGAAATCCAGTGGATGCGGCGCAACGGCTTCGGCGCCTCAAAAGACCCGGTTCTCGATCCGCTCGACACCATCGAATGCCGCGACGCGATCCTCGCGCCGGACGGGAGCGAGCCGGACTGGCCGGAGGCCGAGGTCGTGGTCGGTAATCCGCCGTTTCTGGGCGATCGAGTCATGCGGGACGGCCTCGGCCACGAATACACGGAGCGTTTGCGCCGCAGATACCGGGGCAGGGTGCCGGCGTCGGGCGATCTCGTCTGCTACTGGTTCCACAAGGCAGGCAGGCTGGTTGCGGAAGACAGGTTCGCCCGCGCCGGCCTTGTCGCCACGAATTCGATCCGGGGCGGGAACAACCGGAAGGTCCTCGACCGAATTGCCAGTGAAGGTATTGTTTTCGACGCTTGGCCGGACGAGCCTTGGGTTATCGACGGGGCCGCCGTGCGGGTGTCGCTCGTTTGCTTCGGGGCGAAGGATGCGGACCTTCCGGTTTTCCTGAACGGTAAGAAAACGGCGCATATCCACGCCGACCTTACGGCAGATGGAATCGATCTGACGCGAGCTGCACGAGAACGGGGATACCGCATTTCTGGGCGTCAACAAGAACGGCGCATTCGACATTCCGGGCAGCTTGGCGCGGGAATGGCTGCGGCTCCCCTCCAACCCGAATGGACGCTTGAACGCCGATGTCTTGAAACCCCGAATCGTCGGCAGGGATGTGGTCCAGCGTTCCTCCGACCAATGGATAATCGACTTCGGCTCTGCCATGACCGAAGCGGAAGCCGCACTTTACGAAGCGCCCTTCGCGCAGGTTGCCGAGCATGTGAAGCCGGTGCGGGCAAGTAACCAGGTCAAGGCGCTCAGGGACAATTGGTGGCAGCACTGGCGGCCTCGCCCGGCAATGCGGCGGGCCATTGGTGGTATGGCCCGCTATATCGCAACGCCGACATTGGCTAAGCATCGTCTGTTCGTATGGCTGGACGCAGGCGTTTGTCCCGACCACCAGCTTATCGTCATCGCACGCGACGACGATGTTACCTTCGGCATCCTGCACAGCCGGTTTCACGAGGCTTGGTCCTTGCGGCTGGGGACGTGGCTCGGCAAGGGCAACGATCCGCGCTACACGCCGACCACCACCTTCGAGACCTTCCCCTTCCCGGGGGGCCTCTCGCCGGATATTCCCGCCGCCGACTACGCTGCCGACCCGCGCGCCGTCGCCATCGCCGAGGCCGCGCGGCGACTGGTGGAGTTGCGCGACCGCTGGCTCCACCCGCCGGAATGGGTGACGTGGGTGGACGAACCGGTGCCGGGCTATCCGAAACGCCCGGTTGCTCGCGACGAAGCGGCGGCAAAGCACCTCAAGACCCGCACGCTGACCAACCTCTACAACGCCCGCCCCCAATGGCTCGCCGACGCCCACGCCGAGCTCGACGCCGCCGTCGCGGAAGCGTATGGCTGGGATACGGATCTGAGTGAGGAGGAGGCGCTTGGAAAGTTGCTGGCGTTGAACTTGGCAGCCGAAGCCGAAGACTGATCCAAAGAAAGCGTTGCAGGCTATGAAACGACATTGTTGCCGAAATTGCCACTTCCTTGCTAAGCTCGACTTTGTGCATTACGCTGCGAAGCAGAGGGCGTACTGCATACGCATCATCTTGTTGGGCGGAATTATGTTTGGTTCCCGGTTTGGCGGGGAGCGCGATAAATTGTTTCCAAGCCAGAGTTGGCATCGTATGGCCGCGATTGCGTCGGAGAATGTGACGCTGGTTTTCTGGTACCAGGCGGCGGCGTAGGACAGGTGGTTTGTCAAGAGCACGTCTGTGGCCCAGAGGCAGACGAGGCTGTAGAGCCCGCAGAGGACGGGGGTGGTTCGTGCGATCGCCGCGTGTGACTACTGGCGTTGTGTTTCGAGCCCGAGATGGGCGCGCAGTTCCTGGAAGGTGACCTCGACCTGCCAGCGCCGCACGAAGGTGGCGATGATCTTGGCCGGCTCCATGTTGGTGTCGGTGCAGAAGAACGCCTGCGGGTCTCGCTCGCCTTCCGGGTCTCGCACCAGCACCTATCGGATGGCCTTGGGAGGTGTGCCGGGACGATACCAGAGCGCGGTATCGGAGATGATCTGGAGTGTCTTTTCCTTCGAACTTCCGTACCAGCGCGGAAGCGTGATGCTTGTCCAGCGGTATCTACTCACCCCTTGTTGGGTTCTGATTCATAGTGCTCGTTGATGATGTCTGCGGCTTTTCCGTCGAGGGCGATCTGGGTGGCGACGAGTGGGTTGTAGCCGAGTGCGGCCATGGAGGTGAGGTAGCTTGAGCTCCGGCACCATGCTTTTGCGTGGAGCGGAAGCATCCGGACACCTTGACCTTTGCCATCCTGATCTTCTGTTCTCCGGCATTGTTGGTGAAGCTGACGTTGGGGTCGTCTGTGAAGCGCAGGTTTTCGTGTTTCACGAGACGTTCGTGCAGGTTGTGCGCGTCGGACTTGCGTCCACGTTTTCCTTTCGTCGGGATATCGGGCAGTTCCCTGGCGCCCTGATGGTGCGGTAGCGCTTGCGCACGGCCCGGCGTCGTTCAGGGTTTTGGATGCGCTCTTGTTGACCTTGTGGCAGACCTCGCGGAGCAGGCTCTTCATCAGTCGCGCGGTAGCCTCGACGACAAAGGTCAGTTCGCGCAGCAGGTGGCTGCCGCACAGCTGGTGGCTACACTGGTCATAGCCCATGTACGAGGCCCAGGACGCCCTTGTAGCACGGGATGATGCCGATCTCTTGCCTCCCGGCCGCGCTTGCGGTGCGGGAACTTGCACGTCAGGGTCCCACGACATGGAGCCACTTGCTGTTGATCCGAAAGCCGGTCTCATCGACATTGGGCGTTGCAGGAGGTGCGCCACGGCGGCCTCCTCCCATGACGCATCGTGAAAGCATAGCCGAGGCCTCGGAGAGCTTGATGCCGGAGATCGCCTGCACGAACGCGACGGCACGGCGCAGGGACAGCATTTGGGCAACCAGCAGGTTGATGACGAGGGCCTGGATGCCGATGCCGTACTGCACGGTATGTTGTCGGGGAACCGGCCCTTGGTCCGGGCCTTGCACTTCGGGCATTCCTCGGCGTCGACGCGGCGCTCGACGACCTCGAACACGATGTCGTGCGGCGCTCCCGATCGACGGGGTCGACGCCGCAGGCGTCGCAGGCCGCGACCGTTTCCTCGACGATGGTCTTGCGCAGGTTGTCGCCCATCTGCCGGTTCGGCTTCGGGCCCTTGCCGTTGCTTCCGGCACGCTCTCGTCCTTGTCCGTCTGTGACGGCGGCAGACCGGAGTTCCGGCTCGTTTTGCGCGTAGTCTTCTCCAGAAGGACGACGATGAGGATGTCGAGCAGGATGACGAAGACGCGGATCACGGCCTCTTCCGCCACCTTGCCGGCAGCGCCGCGATCCGGGTCTTGGCCGCTTCGAACTCCTCGCGCGCCGCGTTGACCGTCGCCATCACCCGGCCTTGCGCTTCATCAGCGCGCCGCCTCCGAGATGCGTTTCCACATACAGATCATGCGGAGGCTGGAGCCCCGGAAGCAGCTGGCACAGCCCGCTCGTCGCCTTCGATCCAAAGTAGCCCACTGGCGGTCCCCGTCGTTCTCAATGACCACCACTAAGCGAATCGGCATGCAGTGTCAAATCTCCACGAAAACCCGTTCGTTACTCTACCCCGACATCAAGCCGGAACCAGGGGGTGAGCAGTTACGTCCAGCGGGCATCGGGGTCGTCAAGGCGGGTCTGGAGCTTGGGCAGGGGCGGCCCCTTTTGCCGGGGTCGACCGCGTTTGTTCGGGTCGCGCGGCGGCGGGGCGCGAAGAGGTTGGCATCGAGCCTCAGCCTGCTGATGAGGGTTGCGCGCTGTCCGATGCGCCAGGCGAGTTCGTGGGTTCCGAAACTGCTGTCGGCGACGAAGACGATCGCGCGTTGCGGGACCCAGCGAAGGATTTGAAGCATGCCCTGTCGCGCCCAGTCGGTGAGTTGCTTGTGACGCCGGCCTTGCCTGGCGGCGAAGCGTTCGGACGGGGCCAGGATGGTCAGGAAGGGCAGGGCCCTGATGCCCGGCGACCAGGGCAGCGGGACAAGCAGCATGAAGCTGAGCCAGCGCAGCCCGCTGGTCTTGACGAAATGGCCATGGCTGGAACGCACCGGGTCGCGATAGATGCCGCGCGCCTTGATACGCGCGCCCCAGCGGCGCTCAATGGTGTCATCGAGCCCGATGATGATCGGTCCCTGCCCGGCAAGCCGCGCCACCAGCACGAGCACGAGCCGGCGTGAAAGGTCACGCGGGTCCCAGCGGGCGCGATTGAGAACCTGATGGTAGGACGAGAATGTCTCGCACATCGCCCGCCCGGTCACCCGCAGGCAGGCCGACACGGTGTAAGCGGTGCGGCGGAGGCACCCGGCTTTCAGCTTGACGGGGGCTTGAAGCTCCAGGGCAGGAGTTCGTCGATGCGGCTGTTTGGATGGCCGGCGGCGATTCTCTCCAGCGTGATCTTGAGCCAGGCGTAGGGCTCGACGCCGTTCATCTTCGCCGTCTCGATGAGCGAGCCGATGCGGCCCCAGGAGCGCGCGCCCTCGTCGTGGCCGGCGAACAACGCATTTTTCGCGGTGAGCTTGATCGGCCGGATCCGATTTTCGACGAAGTTGCTGTCCATCTCGACGCGCCCGTCGTGCAGGAAGACCAGCAACCCGTCCCACTGGTTGGCGATGTAGGTCAACTTCTCGCCGAGGCGGGACTTGGGCGAGACGCGCGAGCGCTGCTCGTCGAGCCACACGCCGAAGGCGTTCACCAGCGGCGCGGACTCGGTCCAGCGGACGAACTGGCGCGTCGCCGGCTCCTCACCCCGGATCCTGTCCTCGATCCTGTAGAGCTGCGCGATGCGCTCCAGTCCGGCCTTCGCGATCGGCGAGCGGCTGCTGTCGAACACCGTCTCAAGGCCGCGCCTGGCGTGTGCCCAACAGGCACAGAGCGTCAGCGCCCCGCCCGGGCGATCCGCCCGGCCGAGCCGGTTGTGGCCGGCATAGCCGTCGACCTGCACCGATCCCTGGAAGCCCTCGAGGAGCTTCTCGCCATGCTTGCCGCTGCGCCCGGGCGCATACTCATAGACCACCCCCGGCGGGTCCGCCCCGGACCAGGCCCGCTGGTCGCGCACCATGGTCCACAGATAGCCGGTTTTGGTCTTGCCCCGGCCCGGGTCGAGAACCCGAACCGTGGTTTCGTCCAGACCCAGGGTGCTCGACGTCTTCAGCGCCGTCTTCAGGCGCTCATACACGGGCCCGAGGTGGAACGACGCCTTGCCGACCCAGCCGGCCAGCGTCGAGCGGTCCAGTTGCAGCCCCGAGCGGGCATAGATCTGAGCCTGGCGGTACAGCGGAAGGTGGTCGGCATATTTGGAGATCAGGACATGGGCGATGGCGCCTTCGGTCGGCAGCCCGCCCTCGATCAGCCGCGCCGGCGCCGGCGCCTGGGTGACGCCTTCCTCGCACTTGCGGCAGGCGTATTTCGGGCGCACCGTGACGATCACCCGCAACTGCGCCGGCACGATGTCGAGCCTCTCGGCGCGGTCCTCGCCGATCTTCACCATCTCCCCGCAGCCGCAGGGGCACAGCGTGCTCTCCGGCTCGATCACCTGCTCGATCCGTTCCAGGTGCTCCGGCAAATGGCCGAGATTGCGCTCCAAGCGGGGCTTCCTCGGTGCGCGCGGCGGCGACGGATTGTCGGCCGCGGCCTGTGCTTCCCCCTCCGCAGACGCGCCCTCCAGCTCCTCGAACGCCAGCTGGCGCTCGTCCGCCGACAGCTTCTCCGACCTCTTGCCATACACAAGGCGGACCAGTTCAAGGTTCAGATGCTCCAGACGGCGGATGCGCGCCGACAGCGCCTCATTCTCACCCGCGAGGCAGACCTTCTCTTCCGTCAGCGTCCTGTTCTCGGTGCGAAGCGTCTCCAGCGCCGCAAGCGCCTGCCTCGCAGCCGCCGCCTGTTCCGGCGTCAGCGTGTCGAGGTCCATCTCCGCAAGCGCTGCCATGGCCCGCTCGATAGCACTGTGTCGGGGAGCCGGGGGCCCCGATCCGCTGAGTCATTCCGCCTCAGCCGGGGCCCGGACGGACAGCGCCCGAACACGACGCCAGTCCAGCCCGCAGAACAGCGCCTCGAACTGTGCATGGTTCAGCGTCATGACGCCGTCGCGGATCGCAGGCCACACGAAGCCCTGATCCTCCAGACGCTTGTAGACCATCACCAACCCGGTCCCGTCATGGAAGACGAGCTTCAGCCTGTCGCTTCGTTTCGCCCTGAAGAGGAAGACCGTTCCCGTGAACGGGTCCTTGCGCAACACGCTCTTCACATGCGCAACAAGGCCGTCGTGCTGCTTCCTGAAGTCCACGGGCTTCGTCGCAACGACGATCCGCACACGGTTCGATGGGAAGATCATGACGCCGCGTTCAGCGCAGAAACGATCTCCGCCAACCGTCCCGCCGGCACGGCCGCGTCCAGACGGACCGTAACCCTGTCCATAACGACTTCCAGACGCGCGCCGCTCGCCTCACCGACACCGCTACCCTCCGCCCGGACAACCAGCGGCGCAAACGCCACTTCCACCGCAGGCAAAACAAGCCGACCTTCCCGCGCCAGGCGACGCCAGCCCGTCAACTGGTTCGCATGGACGCCATGTCTGCGCGCAACCTCGCGAACCGTCGCACCCGGCTCCAGCGTCTCCGCCACAATCCGCGCCTTCAAATCATCCGGCCAGCGACGACGACCGCCTCCAACCGGAAGCACTTCTACGCTCCTGAGTGTCTCAACTGAGCCCAACATTGTGAAACTCACCTCCTGCTCAAATCACAGAAGGGGAATCCCAAATCACGCCTTCAACTGGAAGGGGGCTCAGCCGCCCCGCTTACGACACGGTTCTCTTGCCCGGCGCCAGCAACGCTCCCATGACCAGAACCACCACCAGCCGCCAGGTCGGGGATGAGAAGGCGCCTCGAAAGGGCTCCAGCCAGTCGATCAGGAACGGCGGAACCGGATCGCCAATGGCGCTCGAAGGGTCGTCGAAATGTGTCATGACGACCTTCGAATCCAGAAGCACCCGGCATGCAAGGGCGCCCGCATGCGACCGGGTGAATCAGCATCGCTGCAGCGACAGAAGCCATCCAATCCGATATCACTGCTTCATGGCCGCATCCGACCCCTGTCTGGCGCGCATCGAAGCGTTCAACAAATCCAGGGGCGGAGGCGTGACGGTCACTAGGGTGCGCGGCGGCTACAATCTGTATCTCACGGCCACGCAGGCACCGATCGCAAGGCTCCAGCCGAAAGGCTCAGGTAACAAGATGAGGATGCGCTACTGGTCCTGGCGCCAGTCCTGGCAGGATGTCGGAGACATGGGGGGCCTCGTGCTCCCGCTCGAACAGGCCCTCGACGAAATCGCCAAAAACGAGATCTTCTGGACATGGACGTGAGGTAATTTTGTACAAAGTCGAGCTTAGAGATTTTATTTTCAAGTAGACAGTAGGCTTCGGCGGACGATCCGCTTCCATCTGGCCGTGCAGGTGCGTGAACGCGAGGGGGGCGAAGCCCAGCCGAGCGCGGGCGTCATCGACAGCCAGACATGGCGGCAGAGTCAATATATCTCTCTGAGCAGACTGAAAACCACGGAGGCAAGCGGGATTAGCAGTTATGCGGTAGTGGAGAATGGTCCGGATCCGGCGATCCACGGCGTGGTGCGGTGGCGGCGCTGCGACCTGGCGGCATGGCTCAGCGAGCAGTTCGGCGTGTCGCTGGGGGTGACGACGGTCGGACAGGAGTTGCGTCGCATGGGCTACGCCAAGCTCTCTGCGCGCCCGCGCCACCATGCCCGGGACGAAGCTGCGTTGGCGGCGTTCAAAAAAAGTTCCCCGACCGCCTGAGTGTCCGGCCCGGAATGAATTGAGTGATTTCAGTGTGTTGTGCTTCACTGGCAGTGTCCAGGCAATCAGCGAGGCACAAGATGTGGACTGAAATCACTCGACCGAAATATGACCGCACGGGGCTTCGTTACGCAAGCGATCTGAGCGATGGCGAATGGCGCGTGATCGAGCCCCATATGCCGGCGCCGAAGGCTCTGGGCCGGCCACGGACGACGGACCTGCGGGAGGTGGTAAACGCCATCCTGTATGTGCTGCGTTCGGGCTGCCCCTGGCGCTTGCTGCCGAACGACTTTCCGCCCCGTTCGACGGTGCAACGCTATTTCGCCGCGTGGCGGGACGAGGCGCTGTGGGCGCGCATCAATCACCGTCTCCTGATGGCGGCCCGCGAGGCCGAGGGGCGCGAGGCCAGCCCGTCGGCCGGCGTCATCGACAGCCAGTCGGTCAAGACCACGGAAAGCGGCGGTCCACGGGGCTTTGACGCGGGCAAGAAGATCAAGGGCCGCAAACGCCACATCCTCACCGACACCGGCGGCCTGCTGGTTGCCGCTCAGGTCCACGCCGCCAACATCCAGGACCGCGACGGCGCCCCCTCGGTGCTTGCCTCCATCCGCCACGCCTTCCCTTGGCTGCGTCACGTCTTCGCCGACGGCGCCTGTGCCGGCCCCAAGCTCGCGGCGGCTCTGGAACGGATCGGGCGGTGGACCCTGGAGATTGTCCAGCGCCCGGCCGGTGCGCGCGGGTTCGATGTCCTGCCGCGCCGCTGGGTGGTCGAGCACACATTGGCCTGGTTGAACCGCAATCGACGGCTCGCAAAGGACTTCGAGGCCAGCGTCACCACCGCCCAAGCCTGGCTCTTCATCGCCAGCGTTCAACTCATCACCAGAAGACTGGCAAGATATTGAAAATAAACACCTTAATTATGGGCCGGACTCTGAGGGAAATCCGCGCTGCACTTGGTGACGGCGTCGAGGTCGAAGTCTGGTGGCAGGACGAGGCGCGCGTCGGACAGAAGAACAAGATCACCCGGCGATGGGCGAAACGCGGCACCCGACCGTCAGCGCCCAAGGACCAGAGAACGATATCGGCCTACATCTTCGGCGCCATATGCCCGCATAAGGGCAAGGCCGCCGGCCTCGTCATGCCCCACGCCAACACGGAGGCACTCAACGCCCACCTCGCCGAGGTCGCCCTCACCGTCGAACCCGGAGCCCATGCCCTCGTCATGCTCGACCGGGCCGGATGGCACATCTCCTCGACCCTCCAAGTGCCCGACAACATAACCCTCATGCCGCTCCCGCCCCGGTCCCCCGAGCTCAATCCTGTCGAGAATGTCTGGCAGTTCATGCGCGACAACTGGCTCTCGAACCGCGTCTTCCAGAACTACGACGACATACTCGATCACTGCTGCCAGGCCTGGAACAATCTCGTCTCACAACCAGAACGCATCGCCTCCATCGGAACTCGAAAATGGGCCCATGGGTTCTGAACCAGCGCCGTTGGTATGAGTTCCCTCGTGCACTGCGCGCAAGAAGGCACCCGGCAAGCATGGCCTTTTTTCACGGTCTGGCGGAACGCTTGCCGTCATGCCCTTCGGGCGATGGACCGTTTGTCGGCATGCGCGAGCCGGCAACGCCTCATTTCGGATCGATCCGGTCTCGGGCCGCTATCTGGAAACAGGCTTGATTTGCCGGAGGCCAGAAAAAACCAGTAAAATCAGCGATATATAGAAGATTCAAAATATCCCGTTACATTGGGGGCAAGCACGAAACGGGCGGGGTGAACGCGAAGACCGGCGCGGTGTGGAAGAAGGTGAAGTCGTGGTTCGGCTACGGGCTGCACCTGATCGCCGACACGGACTACGAGGTTCCTGTAGCCTTCGAGGTGACGCGGGCGTCGGCGTCCGAGCCCGGGGCGCTGTCCGGGATGGTGGAGGAGTTGTTCGCCGGGGCGCCGGAGGTGGCCGGTCGCTGCGCCACCTTCAGCGCCGACCGCTGTCTCGACAACGCCCGCCTGAAGGCGCTGCTGTGGGACAGGTGGCATATCCGCCCGCTGATCGACACGCGCCTGATGTGGCGGGTCGAGAAGAAGGAGCCGGGCCATGACCCGGCCGATCACGCGACCGCTGTTCCCCGGGCGCGCCGACGTCATCGTTCATGACGAACGCGGCCGGGTGTCCTGCGTGTGCCCGCAGACCGGCGAGGTCCGCACCATGGCCTTCCAGGGGTTCGAGGCCGGGCGCGGCGTCTGCGGCACGCTCGAATACCGCTGCCCCGCAGCCGCCTTCGGCTTCGAGTGCAAGGGACGCCGGGCCTGCCATCGGGCGGGTGGGGTGAAGTCCGGCGAATACGGCCGCATCCTGCGCGCCGACCTCGACAGCCATGACCGGCGCATCTTCACGCCCACGCCCTGGGGCAGCCCGTCATGGCGGCGCGGATACAACCGGCGCACCGCCATGGAGCAGATCAACGCCCGCCTCGACCGCAGGTTCAACTTCGAGACCCATTACATCCGCGGCCGCGCCAGGATGAAGACACGCCTCGGCCTAGCGCTCGCGGTCATGATGGCCATGGCGCTTGCCCAGGCTCGCGCCGGACGCGCCGCACGCATGCGCTTCCTGGTCGGCACCGTGCCCTGGCTCGACACCGGCTGAGCCCTCAACAGACTCCCGACAGCCCCGATCGAACCCGCCGGAACACCGGCAGACGGACAAACGCGACCGAGGCACGGCGATGCTGCCGTGCCGAGCCGCTCAAGCTCCAAAACATCCATTGCCGGGCGGGTCGGCCACCCCGTATCATGAAAACAGGTGCCGGCCGCGCGGGCGGGACTTCGGGCTTGTACGGGGTTGCCTACCGGTCACGATCCGCAAGACGGGCGCCGCAGATGGCGAGTATCGGACGCCTCGGAAGCAGTACTTTGGCGGGGAGTGGTTTTTTGTGCGCCCGATCCCCAACCATTTTCACGGCAAATCAACCGGTGCGACCGCCCCGAACGCCGGAACAAACGACATCCCCACCCGGACCGACGGTCCCTCGCGACCAAAAAAACACCACAGCGCAAATTTCTGTCCGTTGACCGTCAACGGAGTTGTGCTCATGCTCGCTCAAGCAAGGACTTTCCGGGGTGCAGTTCATGGTCGTCATGCGAGACCGTTTCGTGGACGACACAGGGGCCCGAGACAGGTATTCGTCGCGCCACCCGCAACTTCTTGCTGTTCGCCCTGATCCAGGTCGACGTGCCGAGCCTGATCAACCCGCCGTCTGGCTGCCATTTCCACACGCGCTGCCCCTATGCGAAGGAGCGTTGCCGGATCGAATCGCCGGTGCTGCGCGAAATCGCCCCCGGCCACACAGTTGCCTGCCACCTGCGCTGAGCGGCGGAGCTACGTTTTCGGAGACCGGAGCAGGCTGCCGACATCGCGCCACAATTTGGCGAACGAGGGGGGAATTACGCCGCGCTTCGGCCATATCGAAAGTCGCGGTGAGTGCAGCTTGGTCGAGTGTTTCCCGGTAACGCCGGCCGAGTGGCATCCTTGCGCTGAGCCAGCCCTTGGCGTCCTGGATGGCTTCGGGATCGTCCGGCGATGCAAGCGCTTCGTCGAGGCCGCGCCGTCCGGCGAGCGAGCCGGCGGCCGCCAGGAACCAAGCTTCGTATTCCGCTTTTGCCAGAACGGCGCGGATGTCCCGTCCCGGACTGGCCGCAACGGCGCGGGCGAGAAGTTGCGGGGCGAGTTCTGCCGGGCAATCGCGGTCGGCGTCGAGCAGTATCAGCACACATCCGTCCGTCCCCGCCAGATGCGAGGCAAATGCTACGGCGCGTTCCAATTCGTCTTGTTTCACGAGCCTGTTGCGCGGCACACGGATTGGCCGGGGCGTCTCGACAACGATGTCCGGCGATATCTCTCCGGCGATGCGGCGGAGCAATTCCGGTAGCGCCATTACCTCGCCATGCCCCTCCACAATCGCCAGGATGGTCCTGCGCATCATTCTGTGATCGGGCCGAACAGGTCCAATTGACGGGCGTTTGGTTTGGAAAGCGACGGGTCCGGGTCAAGCTGGTTCATCCTGAGCAATTCGCCGGCTGTGTAGAGGCGATCCCTTAGCGCCAACCGTCCGGACTCATTCAACGGACCCATGCGGCTTTCGCCGCTTTCCGCCGTGACGGCGATGATCTGGTCCGGCGAAATATCCGGGTTGTCGAGCAGTTCCGGGCTGTGGCTGGTAACAAGAATCTGCGTGTGCTCGGCCGCGTCCCGAAGGCTGTCCACCAGTACGCCGGCGGCCGCGGGATGCAGCGCAATTTCGGGCTCTTCGATGCCGACGAGCCAGCGCCTCCGGTCGTCCTGGGCATAGCTCTGGAACAACGCCACCAGAACCCCGAGCGCGCGCAGCGTACCGTCCGACATGTTCCCGGCGAGGAACTGCCACGGGTGTCGCGCGCCTCGAACCCTCTGGCGGAACGTCAGGGTTTCCCTTGGCCCTATGGTCCGCCGCTCGACGCCAGTAATCCCGGGAACCACCTGGCCGAGATAATCCTCGATTCTTCGCTTGAAGTCCGGCGCGTTCTCCGAAAGGTTGTGCAATACGCTGGCTATGTTGTAGCCGTCCCGTTCCAGGAGCCTTCCCGGATCGGGCGGCTGGAGGTTCCGGATCGCCTCTGGATTCAGATTGTAGAAGCCGGTTGTCGCCAAGGCCTCGTAAACGGCGCGGAACGGCTCCAGACCCGAGACCGTGACAAGATACAGTCGATCGGCGGCGGCGACGGGAGGATGCGTGATCGTACTTTCGACAACAGCGCCCCGCTCTGTTTTGTAACGATGCTCGCCAAGGCCGTTTCGCGGCGCGACGAGGCATTCTTCCTTCTGGACTTCATAGCCTCCCCGTTTCATGGCTCCGACCGTGAAGGCGTGGTAGCCGACCCATTCCTCAAGCGTGAATTCGAGCCGAATGCCGAAATGGGTGGGGTGGCCGCCGGAGCGCCGGCGGACCTCGCCGATGCCGCCTCGGTCGCGTAGCGCATGGTCCATGGAGTAACCGAGCGATTCGGCGGTGAATCTGAGCGCATCGAGAAAATTACTTTTACCGGAGCCGTTCGGGCCGACGAGAAAGGAAAGCTGCGCCGGCCTCACATCGCATGCGCCGATGCTCTTGTAGTTTCGCAATACAATGCGTGTCAGCAGGCGGCGGTCGGGCATTGCGGGTCTCCCGCTGTCGAGTCGGCGCGACCCTAGCGTCAATGTAGCAGATCGGCGCCCGGCCCGTCAGCGCCTTGACAGTGCCGCCGCCCAGCACGCAGTCTGCCGGGCAGAGCGCGGGGAGGGCGCTCGTCACGATGCGCGGCCAGCGAGAGCCAGATATATAGCATGTGCAGCGCGCGGTCTTCGGTCAGGCGCTTCATCTGCCGCATATAGGAGCGAAGCGGGCAGCCCGCATCGCCACGGCAAAAGGTGCCCCGCAGCAGCCCGTAGCACAGAAGCTGCCAGATCCACTGGCAATCGAGCATGTCGCTTTTGCGGCCGGCAATATGCTTCGTCATCCGCGGCGGCACCAGAAGCACCTCGAAGCCGCCGCGCTCCAGCACCTCGTAGACCGGGATCGAGTAGACCGAGCATCCATGTTTCTTGGCAAGGTTTTTGCGGGTGTCTGTGGTGATGTTTTCTGTGGTTGTCCACAAGCGGTGTGGGGTTTGCTCTGCGAGCGAGGCGACATGAAGCTTGTGGTCCCGGCGGCGGGTTGCCGTCCATTGGTCACGTGAACGCGGCTACCTTGCCGTCCCCGGGCATGGTAACGTGACCGTCCGGGTTCCAGGTGTCCCAAGGCGGTTCGATCTACTTGATGTCGACCTCGACGATGATCTGCAGACATTCTCCCCAAGTCGTGTCGTAGAGGGAGACTGTCGAGACAGTCCCGATCGCGCTCTCGGCAGGGCCGTGTCTCCTTCGCTCACTCACCGGTACTTCAGGCAACGCTGCTGTCGCAGCAAGGTGTTCGCCAGAGCTTGCGCATCACGGCGACAATCGCGACCTTGCTTGCCGGCAGTTTTGAGGCGCACCAGGTCCGCGTTGAAGCGTGCCGCCGAGGTTGCGGCCAGGAGATCACGTGGCCTCCGGCGCCCGCCTCGGATATGCCGAGCACCGTGGTGCTGGCCGCTGTCGTTGGCCATCGGCGCCACCCCGATCAAGGCTGCCGCCTGCCGACGGTCGAGACTGCCGAGTTCGGGCATCCAGAAGGGCCGCGGCGGTCACCGGACCGGGGATCGAGGTCAGGATGGCGTACCTCTGCTCGGGATCACCGGCGATCACCGCTTTGATCGCCGCGCCGGCAATGCGGTCATCGAGATCGGCCGCTGAGGCCGCGAAGCCACTTGCTCAGCGCCCGCCAGCTCGTGGCGTCGTTCACAAAACAATGCGCTAGATGTCCAGACTGGCTGACCCCTGCTACTATCTTGACCATCGTCCCTTGCTCCTCGCCTTACGATGGGTTCAAACCCAAGCATCCAGCGAGGGACGTCAAGGGAGGTTGGCCGACCACACTCGGTCGCGGCTCTGTCAAGGTCGAAACGGCAACCTTCGCGGAGATCGTTTGATCCCCGCACCCCGCTCCCCTGTGCGTGTTCGCTCAGGGGAGCGGAATCTCTCTGCAACCATAGACCGGACGCTCTCCCACAGATCCACATTTTCCCGCCCCCAACTGCTGTGGATGATTTCATCATCAAGGGGACAAAACCTAGTCATATAAGGTCGATTCCATCGCCACCGTTTTCACCCCGCACGACGAAAGCCACGCCGACATCGCCTGCAGATCGCGCGTGAAGCCGTCAAACGCTCGCACCGGCCGAAGAGCGTGCCGGATCGATGGCCACGAGGTGACGGTCCTTGCCGATGTCGATCCCGGCACAATCCGGGTTCACCACTTTCAGACGCTGCTTCCTCCTGCCCTTCCGTGCCATGCAGGACCCTCCCAAATCACCTTACGTTGTGGACGGGAAGGAACCGCGCGGCAATGCTCAATCTCTCAAACGAGGTCACGGCACGCCGCGCCATCAGTGACAGAAGCCGATCCCGGTTCGGGCCACGCTACCAAACGGGTGCCCACCGGGCACAATAGCAGGCTGCTGAAAAACTCCTGGCGCGTGTGGACCTGACGTGATTCGCTGCGCAGCGAGCGATTCGGCGGGAGCGGCGATGCGTGGCAAGGACGAGAGCAGCGGCAGCCTTTTCAGCTATGTTGATCTGGAGGCGCGCGTGCCTCGGGGTCATCCCTTGCGAGCGATCCGCGATCTGACGAACGCAGTGCTGGTGGAGATGTCGGGGGAGTTCGAGGCGCTTTATTCGCGCACAGGCCGTCCGGGGATTGCGCCTGAGAAGCTTCTGCGGGCGCTTTTGCTTCAGGTGTTCTATTCGATCCGCTCGGAGCGCCAGCTGATGGAGAGCAGCTGGAGTTCAACCTTCTGTTCCGCTGGTTTGTGGGTCTGGATTACGCAACCTGATGTCTGGAAATTGTCGTGAAGCTGATCGAGCTGTTCCCATTTGATGTATGCCTTGGTTTCGGTTTCCCATTTTTCGTCGATGAGGACCGCGGTTGAGAGGCGCTCCAACGAGGCAAGGTTCGGAAAGACCCTGACTTTGGAGGTGCGCCGCTTGAGCTCTTGCTGGATCGGTCGCTCGATGCCGTTCGAGGTTCGCATACGCTTGCGGTGAGCATCGGGCAAGGTGAAGACAGCGAGCCCCGCATTGTTTTCCAGCCAGGAAGCCTGGATGCTTGTCGCTGGCCACGAGGGCGCCCAGTTCAGCCTCGGCGGTTTGGAGTGAGGAGGCGTGGCTCCGAGCTGTTTTCCAATACGTTTCCTGATGTCGTTGTTCGGTGCACGGCGTTTTGTGCCAAGTGGAATTGGCAGCGCTGCCATGTCGCCGCGCCCAGCACCGCGCGTCGCGCCGCTTTCAGCCCAGCATCCGAGACGATGAAGGTCGTACCATGCAGGGCTAGCAAGCTTTCCAGGAAGGCTCTCCAATGGACCTCGGCCTCGAAGAGCGCCACAGAGAGCCCCAGAACGTGCCTGCAGCCCCTATTCCGATGGCCGAGAGCACTGCGACATCGCGCACAACGCCGTCATGGCGGGCTTTTTCATAGCGCGCATCCAGGTATTTCATCAGGGGCCGGTTGCGCGGCGAGTTCTTCATCGAGCAACCTGGTGGCCCGGCTGACCTGAGAAGAGGACAGGCTCCCGAACTCGCGCATTACATCTTGCCGCGTGGAAACACCCTTGATGTACATCTCGGCTACGGCGCGAGAAAATCGCTGGCCGCGTTCAAGCGACTGGGGACGGGTCGTCCCCGTGACCGTTTGGCACCTGAACGGTAACAGTGGGGGTGTCGATCCGCTTGTAGCCGTTGGCCCTGTCGCTCCGGTGTCCGGTGGCCCGCTTTCAAGTACTGCTCGCGCTCGATTTGCATCGCAAGCTCGAAGAGCTGGCCAAAGACCCGCCCCAGATCTGTTGCTCCGTTTGCGATCAGATGTTCCAAAACAGTCCCGATCGTCGTAGTGTGTCGCAGGTCCACTCGCTTCCTCCATAAAGGTTTTACAACTCCATGGGATAGTACGATGGCGCCGCGTTTCACTGGGGGGCTAGCCCCCCCAGTGAAACGCCTCAAAGCGCAAACCTCAGACAAATTTCCAGACATCAAGTTACAGTACCCTTCGCCTCCGCGCCCCCCCTTCGCCGAGGTGACGGTGCGCTCGTGGCGCCCGTGAGCTCCGGGACCGCCTGGTGAAGGAGCATCACTAGCTGCGGTTTCACGGCATCAAGGGTCTGCGCCATGTCGCCCTGCACGGCGAGACCTGGGTGGTCGGCTGGCGGCGCGTTCAAGCTTGCTGCACCGCTGGATCGCTGCGGAGCAGCAGTGCCTGCACGCGAACAATTCCCGGTTCGTTGGGGGGATGCCGAATCTGGCGTGACGGCTGGACATCGAGGCCGCGCGTTCCTCGCGGAGACGTTCGTCGAGCGCTTCGCCGGAACCTGCTATCGCGCGGCGAACTGGCGCTCGCTTGACGCGCGGTCGCGAGCGGCTCCGCGCGCTTCCGTCACCACGGCCAGGAGATCTTCATGTACGAACTGGGACCGCCGAGGCGCGATCCCGAAGAGCGCAGCACGACAGTGCCGGGCCTCGACTGCGCAGCCTGTGCCCGGGCGAGGTGTGCCGCAAGCGCTATCCGCTGAGAACCATTCTCGCGGCTCGCCGGCTACCGCGGCGTGACCGCATTCGCCGCCCTCCAGGAACAGCTTGCGGCGGTGAACTCGTTCTTCAGCCCGAAGCGCTACACCGCACCCACACCTTCCACACCATCCTCGCTGACCTGCCGCCCGAGACTCTGCCCTGTGGACGGCCCGGCAGCAGACACGCCGGCAAGGACATCCGCGGTGCCTCCAGCCGAGAACGCCCGGCGGGTCGCAGCGGTCGAGCACGGATGGTTCTCGGCCAGACGAAGAGCAACGGGATCCCCCTCGCCAGCAGCATCAACGTCACCGGCCGCATCGTCACCATGGACGCGATGCACGCTCAGCACGAGCGGCGGCTTCTCGAGCGCCGCATGTCGTCACGGCGATCAAGAATAACCAGGAGACCATGCTCGACGACCTCAAGGCCATCGACTTCGAGGGCTCGTTCGAAACCCTCGACAAGGGCGCATCGAGCGCCGCCGCCGTGGTCGACATCTCCGGCGCCGAGCGGGACCGCTGCGCTGCTCTCCACGGTCGCCGCCATCCGCATCAAGCGCGAGATCTGCAAGACCAAAGAGAGCAGTGTCGAGACCACCTGGTGCCTCACCTCGCTCGGCCCCGAACGCCCCGAGATGCTTCTGGCGCGCGGGTCATCGAAAATCGACTCCGCTACGTACGCGATTTCACCTGCGACGAAGACCGCTGCAGGGTGCGCCGCGCAACCTCTCGACAAACGCAGCCATCGTGCGCTGCGGCGGACACTTCAACCATATGCCCGAGGCCAACCGGCACTACGCCGCCCGGGACGCGCGCCATCCTCATCCCGCAGATAAACCTTCGCTCCTGACCCCGCGCCACAAGCCGGGAACGCGCCGACGCAACAGGACAGCTCTGCTCGAACACTCGAAAAAGCGTGCCCAGCCTGATGCACCAGCCACTGAAACCGGCCCACAGTGAACCCAAGGTGCCATGCCAGGTCCCTGTCACATCAGCAATCCACAGGCCCGACAACAGAATGGTCCTGGGTCGCGGCCACGGTGATCCCATGCTGATTCCGAGACGCGAAATCCGAATGTGTTGGGGCTCGCGTCATCACGGATCGCTCCTTGATCGCAATTTTTCGCGCCGAGAAGGTCTCATTGAGCCTTGGCGGCACGATTGCAGCGCGACGCAGACCGAAAAATCTCACCGGTCGCCGCTGGATTAGCAGCGTGGGATCGTCGTGGATCGCGGCCGAATCCGCTTGACAGAACGGCCTATCGGATTCTAGTTCTCTTCGATACTGAAACGCGTAAGCGGGAGAGGCGGCGATGGCGGTCAACGGATTCAAGGTTTTCGACGGCGACGGGCACGTGCTGGAGAACGATAAGGAACTTGTCGAGCACTACGAAGGCAAGTACAAGGGCCTCCGCATGTTCGATGTGTTCGGCATATGGCCGAGCCTTGACGGCTGGGCCCGTGGTTTCATCATGGCCTCGGAGGATGAGGGCCGCAAATACACCCACACCGATGCCGAGGTCTGGTCCGAGATGCTCGATCTCATCGGTGCCGAGGGCACGGTGCTCTATCCGACCGCCGGCCTCGCCTGCGGGCTGATCTCGGACGTGAATTGGGCCGTTGCGAGCGCCGCCGCCTACAACAACTGGCTCGAGGAGCGCTACACCAAGAAGGACGAGCGTCTGCACGGCGTGGGCATGCTCGCGGTCCAGGATCCGCAGGCCGCCGCCGCCGAGGTTGCGCGTTGCGCCGAGCACCGGGTGCGGTTCCCTGCGGTCCTGATGCCGACCCAGACCTATACCGGAAAGACTTTCGGCGACGAATTCTTCTGGCCCATCTACGAGGCGGCCGAGAAGTACAACATGCCGATCGCGCTGCATGGCGCGCCAAGCCGCGGACTCGGTTTTGACCACTTCACCGAGTTCGTCAAGGTGCACGCGCTGGAGCATCCCTTTCCGCTGATGATCCAGCTGACAGACATCATCTTCTCCGGCGTGTTCGACAGGTTTCCCAGGCTCCGCATCGCATTTCTCGAAGGTGGCTGCGGCTGGGTGCCGTTCATGATGGACAGGCTCGACTACGAGTACGATTCGATTTTCGGTTCAGTGGCACGCGCGCGCCTGAAGAAGCGGCCCTCAGACTACATGCGCGAGGGCGACAATTTCTGGGTTGCGATGGAACTCGGCGAGACGGCGCTCAAATACGCCATCGACGCCATGGGCCCCGATCGGATCCTCTACGCCTCGGACTATCCTCACGAACCGACCGAGGAGGACCTGACGACGGAGTTGCCGGAATTTCTCGCAAGCAACGAGTATTCCGACGAGGTCAAGCAGAAGCTGGTGCACGACAACATGATCAGCTTCTACAATCTTCACTGACCGCGCCGTCCGCCGCCGGACGGGCCGGAGTTTCTGCGCAGGTGCCCCGGCGCAAGCGCCCTATCTCAACTGGACGCCCGCATTCTCTACGTCGAGGAAGATGTTGGGCCTCAGGAACATCGACAGGATCAGCGCGCCGTCGGGCGCCCAGGCCTCGTGGCGACTGCCGGCGGGACGCCAGACATAGTTGCCTGCTGTCACCTCGCCCTCGTCGTCGACCAGCGACCCCTCGAGGACGAACGTCTGCTCCATCTCGACATGCTCGTGGAAGGTGAGCTTCGAACCCGGTGCCCACTTGAACATGGCGGTCATCATCCCGGTGTCCGGGTTTTCCATGAGAACCTTCATTTCGATGCCGTCGCACGGTGTCGGCTTCCACGGCAGGTCGTCGACATCGACGAACCGCGAGGCCAGCGGGCCCAGCCCGTCATGGGCCTTCATCAGCGGTGTTGCAGCAGCCATCGGTTTCTCCACTGTGGTTGGGACGCGCCGTGAAGTCTCCTACGGTCTACCGCATCCGGTCAAGCAGAAAATGGGCACCGGCACGGGTGGCCGGGGCGGGCGCCGACCGGAAACCAGGCGGGATCTAGGCGCTCAGGCGGCCGCGGCGAAGGCCGCGTCCGGCGGCTGTCCGGCGACCGAGGTTCGGCGCAGGACCCGGGTTTCAGCGGGATCGAACCAAGTGCGCGCGTGCAGCGTGCACAGATTGTCCCACATCACGAGATCGCCCGGCGTCCAGATGTGCTCGTAGCATAGATCGGGGTTTTCCAAGGCCTCGTAAAGCTCCTCGAGGAGTTTGTCGCTCTCGCCGCGGCCCATTCCCACGATGTGATCGGTCATCAGGCGATTGACATAGAGAACCTCACGCCCGGTCTCGGGATGGCGGATCACGACGGGATGGATCCAGCGTGGCGCATCGGGTGCGCTTGTGTTGGTCTTGACCGTGGCGTTCGCCTGGTAATCGTAGACGTGGAGTGCCCTGAGGCCGCGCAGGCGGTCCCTGGTCGCCGCGGGAAGCGACTCGTAGGCCGCATAGGCGTTGGCGAACTTGGTATTGCCGCCCTCCGGCGGGATCTCGATGGCGAGAAGGATCGTCGCGCGCGCGGGGTTCTCGTAGTAGCACTGGTCGGTGTGGAATTGCATTTCGCCGTCGGGCAGCACGCCCGCCATGCCGTCGACTGTCCTGTTCGCGACATACATGAAATCCCGCGTGTCCTCGTCGCGCTTCAGCTTGATGGTGCGTACCTGCTGACGCGGCCCGAACCATTCCGTGAACGCGACTTGCTCCGCGCCCGACAGTGTCTGGCCCGGGATCACGATCACGAAATTCTCTACCCATGCGGCATGGATCTGCCGCATGGTCGCGTCATCGAGATGGCGCAGGTCGACGCCGGATATCCTGGCGCCGATAATCTCGGAAACCGGCTTGACCGAGACGAGCATGTCGTTGGCTCCCAACTGTTCGGGCAGATGCCCAATTCACGATATAATAGCGGGCCGGGCGCGTCAACGCGTCGGCGGCCCAGGACCATTCTGTTGTCGCGATCGGCGGCGAACAACCGTGTCAGAGTGGCCGTTCTTGAAGTTGGTGGCACCGTCTCAAGGTCGGAACCGGCATATCGACAACGAAATCCGCTCCCGAATGGACCTCCATATCTGCCTACAACGCCCCCTCGTCGGACGAAACCGGACAAAAGAAGAGCCTTGGGCCGCGACCCACGACGATCTCATGCTAGGTTGTGTACCCAAATGTTGACATTTTGCATGATCTGCCTTATTCTTGTCGAAAGCGATTCACAAGGAGAGTGAAGGATGAGCGGCGACCGACACGACATGAGCGACGCGGAATGGGAAGTTCTCCGCTCGGTGCTTCCTGACAAGCACCAGGGCCCGGAGCGGGTGCATGACCGGAGGGTCATGAACGGGATATTCTTCGTGCTTCGCACCGGTACGCCGTGGCGTGATCTGCCGGAGCGGTACGGTCCGTACACGACCTGCTTCAACCGCTTCAACCGGTGGAGCAAGAACGGCGCCTGGGCGTTGATCATGGAGAAGCTTCAAAGGCTTACGAGCGATGATGACGGGAGCGACGATGGCCCGCCCGGCTCGGTTCACCTGCGCATGGTCGACTCCTCGTCGGTGCGCGTTCACAAGCTGGGGCGTCCCGGGACGACGAGCCTTCGCAAATCGGGCTGAGCCGTGGCGGACGAACGACGAAGGTCCATCTTGGCATCGACGAGAACGAGAGGGTGAAGACCGTGTTCCTGACCCCGGGCCAAGCGGCCGACTGCGCGCAGGCGGAGGCGCTTCTCGCCGACCTCGAGCATGGCGAGACGGTGGTCGGCGACAAGGCCTACGACACCGACGCCATCTGATCGAGACGGCAGGAGCAACCGCGGTCATGAAATCCAACCGGACATCGCCACGGCCGCTCGACCGCGAGATCTACAGGATGCGCAACCTGGTCGAGCGGTTCTTCGGTAAGATTAAGGAGTTCCGACGGGTCGCCACCCGTTATGACAAGGAACTTACTCTCCGCCGTGCAACTGGCTGCCAGCCGATTCTTGCTCCGCAGAATCGCAAACCAATTATTTGAGTCCACAACCTAATTCAGAGACGCGAAATCCGAATGCGTTGGGGCTCGGCTCATCACAGATCGCCTCCTTGATCGCAATTTTTGTGCCGAGAAGGTCCTATCGAGCCTTGGCGGCACGATTGCAGCGCGACGCAAACTGAGAAAATCTCGCCAGTCGTCGCCGGATTAGCAGCGTGGGATCACCGTGGCCGCGACCTCCGGCCGGCGGGGATCCGAATCTACGGCAGCGGCTAGGCGCTGCCCCAATGCTCCCGTGCGACATCAACCACCAGCCGAAGCTTCGCGATCTGGTCGTCGACGGTGACCGGATTGCCGACCACGGCCGAAGAAAATCCGCATTGCGGGCTGATGCCCAGCCGCTTGAGGTCAGCATGTTCGGCGGCCGCCGCGATGCGCGCCGCGAGCGCGTCGCGGGATTCGAGCTCGGGAACCTTGGAACTGATCAGCCCCAGGATCACCATCCTGTCATCCGGCACTGCAGCGAGGGGCTCGAAGCCGCCGGCCCGCTCGGTATCGTATTCGAGAAAGAAAACGTCCACCTTGAGCGCCCTGAACAGCTTCTCCGCAACCATCTGGTAGCTGCCCTCGGAGAGCCATGTACCCTTGAGGTTGCCGCGGCACATGTGAAACCCTACGACCATGTCCGACGGCACGCCGGCAAGACTGGCGTTGGTCAGCTCGACATACTGGTCGAGAAGCCGCTCGGGGTCCTTGCCGCTGGCCTCGAGCTGGCCCCGGATGGCGGGATCGCACAGCATCGGAAACGGAACGTCGTCGAACGCCACATAGCGGGCGCCGCGGCCGGCGAGATCGGCGATGTCAGCGGCATAGGCGGCAGCGATGTCGGCGAAAAGCTCCTCGTTTCCGGCATAGAATTCGGGATCGGGATCCGGCGCGCCGCCAAGAAAGTGCATTGTCGCCGGCGACGGATAGCTGTACTTGACGGTGCGGCCGGCAAGCTCCCGGAGCAGCTCGAACTCGTCGGCGGACAGCGAACGGGTCCGCCTCACCTTGCCCACGGGACGCGGCGCCAGGAATTCGTGAGTCCCGCCGCCCGCATCGTGGAACCGGAACGACGAGGGCCGGAAATCGAGCCCGTCGCAGGAGTTCACGAAGTGGGAGATATATGTGGTCCGATGGAATTCGCCATCGGTCACCACGCCCAGCCCGGCCTCCTCCTGAATCTCCACGGCCCAGCGGACGGCATCCCTGCGCGCGCGGTCGAGGGCCGCGTCATCGATCCTGCCGGCCCTGTGCGCCCGATACGCATCGACGAGCTCGGGCGGCCGCAGCAGGCTTCCGATATGTTCGGCATGGAAGGGCGGGTCGCGCCTTAGCGCCATGGCAGCCTCCGGATCCGGTAACCGGCATTCTCCGGGAGTTTAGCTGATGGCGCCGACCAGCGAAACAGCGCCGGTCGGGGGTCCGCGGTAACTCGCGGTTTCCGCAGCAAACATAACCGTATAGGTTTGCAGCTTGGATAATCGACAGACGGGAATTCGAACATGACAAAGGGTGATCGCAGCATGCGGACACGGGCCGTATGGCTCGAGACCCTGGAGCGGCATCGCCGGGACTTCGAGCGGCCGGCGGACGACGGCTACTGGTCGCCGTCCCTCGATGCGGCGTCGCGCGATGAGCTGATCGCCATCCAGAACGACAAGCTTGCCGCCGTCACGCCGTTCCTCTACGAAAACAGCCTTTTCTACAGGGCGAGATTCGACCGCCTTGGGCTTGCACCGACGGACGTAGCCTCGATCGAGGACCTGCCGAAATGGCCGATCATTGACAAGGCCGAAATGATGGCGGACGCCTCCGCCAACCCGCCCTACGGAACCTACTCGACGATCGACGACGATGACTGGGCGTCGCGCGGCTGGATGCTGTTCTCGTCGTCGGGCTCGACCGGCCCACCCCGGGTGTTCCGCTACACCCATGTCGACCGCGAATACTGGGAGTGGGCGAACGCACGCGCGATGTGGTCAATGCGGATACGCCCCGGCGACGTTCTCTTTCCCATGGTCGGTTTCGGACCCCATGTATGGATGTGGGGCGTGATGGTTGCCGCCGACAGGCTAAAGCTGGCGGTGATCCCGGGCGGCGGAATGGACGCGCGGGCGCGGGCGGGGATCATCGAACGCTTCAGGCCGACGGTAATCGCCTGCACCCCGTCCTACGCCCTCTATCTCGGGCGCGTCATGGAGGATCAGGGGCTCGACCCCGCGACAAGCTCGGTCACCACGCTGTTCACCGGTGGCGAGCCAGCGATGGGCATCGAGCGCACACGCAGGCGGATCGAGGAACTCTGGGGCTGCCGCACCGAGGAGTTCTACGGCTGCACCGAAGTTTCGCCCCATGTCGGAGGGTTCACCTGTCCGTACGCGACCGACGGCGACAGCGTCTTCACGCACCTGATGGAAGACATACAAATCTGGGAACTTGTCGACGCGGACACCCGGACTCCGGTCGTGGAGGGTGAGCGCGGACTCACGGTATGCACTTCGCTCAATTCCGAGAGCTCGCCGCAATTGCGTTTCCTCGTGGGCGACTATACGACCTTCAGCACCGAGATCTGCGCATGCGGCCGCAGCCACGTGCGCGCCATGGGATCGTTCACCGGCCGCGCCGACGACCTTCTCAACCTGCGCGGCATCAAGTTCTTCCCGAGCCAGATCGAACAGGCCGTGCGCGCCGTCGATGGCGTCCGCGACGAGTTCGAGATCGTGCTCTCGACTGACGGATCGGGACTCGACCTCATGACCGTCCGCGTCGAACATGACAGTCATCGCAACCGCAGCGCCGTGGCCGGCGCCGTGGCCGAGCAGATCCGCGCCCGCTGCGAGGTCCGTGCGAATGTCGAGGTGCTTGCTCCCGACACGCTGGCCAAGACCGAGTTCAAGGCGAAACGGGTGCGCGACGAACGCCACCGGTAGCGTTCGTCACCCCCTCGCGCACCGCCCGCCGGCGCGGCAACACTTTGCCCGGTGATCGGCATCGTCCATAATCGCCAGCACCCAGGACAGCGGAGAGCGGCCATGCAGGTACAGTTCGAAAACGGCGACGTGACCCGGATCAGGGGTTATCACGCCCATGTCTATTACGGCGACGACGACGATGCCCGGGAGAGGGCGGCCCGCCTGCGGGAAAGTCTGTGGAACAGGTGGCCGGACCAGGTTCGCATGGGCCGATTTCGCGACCGGCCGGTCGGACCGCATCCTCTCGACATGTACCAAGTCGAGTTCGCTGCCGAACTGTTCACCGAGATCATACCGTGGCTGATGTTCAACCGCGACGGCCTGAACATCCTGATCCATCCGGAAGCCGGCAACGCCTGGCGCGACCACGCGTGGTATCCGCTATGGCTCGGAGAGAGTCTGGATCTGCGGCTGGACTGGCTGGCTGACGGCAACCGGTCCGCCTGAACCGGAAGTTCTCCGGCCGGACGTTGCGGCCGGGCCGTCAGGCCGGCTGGGCCTCTGCATCCCCGTCAGCTCCCCCGGGATGATCTTCCGGCCCGGCGTCCGATCCGGACCCCTCTGGCAGTTCCAGCGGCAGTTCGACGACAAATTCGGTGAATTCGCCGGCTTCGGATTCGACATGGATCGTGCCGCCGTGTTCCCGCACGATATCGTTGGAGAGCGCCAGCCCGAGCCCGGTGCCCTTGTCCGTGGGCTTAGTCGTGAAGAACGGGTTGAAGATCTTCTCGATGACCTCCGGTGGAATTCCGTTTCCGTTGTCCCGCACCTTGAACAGCACCCGATCGCCTTCGCGTTTCGTCGTCAGCCACATTGTTGGCGCAAACGGCGTTCCGTCGGCACCGGCCGTCCCGCCGTCCAGCATGCGGCGCTTCTGGTCGGCGGCATAGCAGGCATTGCTGACAAGGTTGAGGAAAACCCGACCGATCTCCTGCGACACGACACTCAGCTCGCCGACCTCGGGATCGAAATCCTCGTTGATGGTCAGCTGGAACTCGGAATCGGTTGCGCGGGCACTGTGATAGGCCAGCCGCGCGTGCTCTTCGAACAGGTCGTTGACCTTGGTAATCTGCCGTTCGCCGGATCCACGGCCCATCTTGAGCATGTCATGGACGATGCGGTCGGCGCGGTCGCCATGTGAATGAATGAGCCTGAGGTTCTCCTGAAGGTCGCCCTCGATCTCACGCACCATCGAGCGATCGTCCTCTTCCATCTGCTCGACCTTGTCGCGGATCATCTCGTCAAGCTCCTCCAGGAGTTCCATCGAAACTTCGGAGAAGTTCTTCACGAAGTTCAGCGGGTTCTTGATCTCGTGCGCGACACCGGCCGTCAGCTCGCCGAGCGCGGCAAGCTTCTCCCGGACAACGATCTGGTCCTGTGCCTTGCCCAGGTCGGCGAGCGCGGTTTCCAGGCTGTCGTTCTTCTGCTGAAGCTCCTTGGCCAGCTCCTGCACGAGGTCGAGCCGCTGCGCGTCGAGCGAGCGGCGGCGGAAGATCTCGAGCGCCGAAGCCATTTCCGCAACCTCGTCGCGGCCCTGGACGACCACCACCTCCTCCAGCTTGCCCTGGGCCATCTGCCGCATGCGCCTGGACAGGTCGTCGAGACGGCGAATCAGGCTGCGGCCGACCAGAAGCCAGGCGATGACGATAGCGCCGACGATCGCGATGCCGTTGAGAATGAGCAGGAGCTGCTGGCCTAGGACCATCGTCCGCTTGGATGCGACGGTCGCTTCGGCCACGCTGGCGCGAGACGCTTCGACCAGCACCTCAACCTCGGCCGCGAGAGCTGCTGCCTGCTCCCTGTTGCGAACCAGTATCTCCCGTTCACGGGCGGCGAGCCTGAGCTCGCTGCCGCGAAGGTCGAATCCTCCTCTCTCGCCAATGGCGAGACTCAGGAGCTGGTCGAACAGGGGCGCCACCTCCGACCGCACCGCGGAGTCGTCGAGGACGACAAGATTACGCTCCACACGTTTCGCGTTCGCCTCGAAACGCTCGCGAAGGGGCTCGAGCAGATCCACATCGGACAGGCTGTAGGCGTTGACCAGGATCTGCGTGCCGATGGCGGCGCTCGACTGCAGTTCGGCGAGCAACCGATAACGATTGAATTCCCGTTCCCTGAACTCAGCCGTGAGATCTGCCGGCGGCCGGCCCCTGTCCAAATAGCCGGTCGACGCAAAAAAGAACTGCGTATCGATGACCGGCAGCAGTATCCGCGAGAACTCCGTCTGAAGATACTCGAGCTGCCACCTCAGGGCTTCGCTCCGCTGCGCAAGGTCGAAGCGCTGGATCACAGACTGCTCGATAGCGCCGATATTGGAGATCAGCACCTCTCCGCTCCTGCGGATGCGGCTGACGCCCTCCGGATCGACGCCGAGGCGGACCAGGGCCTCGAGATTCTCGTCGAGGCCACGGCGCGCCGTGCTGATATCGATGATGGCGCTGGCCATCTCCTCCGGCGACGACGCCGTCGTCAGGCGTGGCGCGGCGTCGACAAGGGCGCCGATGTGGCGCGCAACGCCGAACGCAGCCGCCATCTCCGGCACGCTCAGCTCGTTGACACGCACCTGCGCGTCCTCAACCTCGCCAAAAGAGAGCCAGGCCACGAGACTCGCGACCATGGTCAGCGCCACCGCCGAACCCAGCCCGAGATACAGGCGGACCGAGATGCGGTGGCGCCACCGTCCCACACCCGCCAGCCGTTCCGTCATTGCGCGCCTCCGGTCCCTGACCCGGGCGGGTAGCGCCTCTGCAGCTGAGCAACCGGATGGTACCGGCCGTCCGCCCCGATCACGGTCAGGAAGACGTCATCCGATCCCTGGTTGTCACGCGGACCGAAATCGATCACGAATCCGTCGAGATCGATCGATCCTCCACCGCGCAGGCCGGTCAGGAAGCAGGCACGTGTGAGCGTGCGGCCGCAACGCTCGAGGCCCGCCAGGGCGAGACGTCCGGCAAGGTAGCCCTCGAGGGAAACGAAGCCGGGTGCGGCGTCCGGGCTGTGCGACGTCAGGGCGCGCCGGTACCGGACCACCACGGGCGGCGCGTCCGCGGCCGGGTACGGCATCACTTGGGTGACATAGACCCCGATCCCGTCCGCGCCGAGCGTACGCGCAAGCGCATTGCTGCCAACAAACGAAATCGTCATGAAGACCGGATTGAAACCGATCGTGCGCGACCACGAGATCAATTCCGCCACCGGCCTGTAAGCGCCGACCAGCACCACGGCGTCGGGCGCCCCGCGGCGGAGATCGAGGAGCCCGGTTCTCACCGCCAGCGTATTGCGCGGATACACGCCGAGGGATGCCGGCTTCATGCCGCGACGTTCAAGGGCGAGCCTGACACCGTTGTAGCCAGCCTGGCCGAAGGAGTCATCCTGGTACATCACCGCAATCCGCGTGATGTCAAGATCGCGGATCAGGCGGCTGACCATTTCCTCCGTTTCCTGGTAATAGGAGGCGCGCAGGTTGACGACATCGCCGGCTGCAGCATCGCGCAGGAAGGCGGCCCCGGTGAACGGCGCGATGTACGGCACGCCCGCTTCGCGCGCAACGGGCGTCGCTGAACGCGATGTCGGGGTGCCAACTGCCCCGATCAGGGCAAAGACCCTGATCTGCTCTATCAATTCACGGGTATTGGCGATCGCGGCCTCAGGTTCATAGCCGTCATCGAGCGACCTCAGCTCGATGAGGCGGCCGTGGACCCCGCCGGCTGCGTTGGCTTCGGCAAACGCAGCCTCGATGCCGAGTCTCATGTTGCGCCCGAGATCCCCGGCCGGGCCCGAGAAGGCGGCCGACTGGCCGAACAGGACGCGCTGGTCGCTGACGCCGTTTTCGTCGGCGCGCACACCGGCCGCCGCCGAGACGACCAGACCTGCAAGGACGGCAAGCGCGGCCGGACGGAAGGCCGGGATCATTCGCGCCTCCGTTTGACCAGCACCAGGTAATTCTTGTCGTGTTCGCGCCGGTAGCGGATTTCATCCATCAGCTCGCGTACGAGGTGCACTCCAAGTCCGCCGATCTTGCGATCCTCGATCGAGGATTCGGTGTCGGGTGCCAGCGCATCCTGAAGGGGATCGAAGGGCTTTCCGTCATCGATGATCTCGATCGTGAGCGACTCGGGGCTCGACGTCAGCGAGATGTCGACCTCGTGAATCTCGTCGTCGTCATGACCGTGATTGATGACGTTCATGAGCACTTCCTCAAGCGAGAGCTTGACCTGGAAGATGATGTCCGTCGGCAGTTCCTCCTGTTCGCCCAGCACATCGACGGTATCCAGAAGGCGTTCGACCTCTTCGACCCTCGTCTCGAAGGAGAATGACTGATGGGTCACCCGACCAGTCGGCTCGGCCGCGCCTTCCGCAACGGCAGGGTGGTCGTCGGCACCGGCTTCTGCCGCGTCCTGGGTCCGCATCAGGGTGATGCAGGTAATGTCGTCCGACTGGTGGTGGTCTCCGGCGAACGCATGCACGGCTTCGAACACGGCCGCGTTCGCGGCCCTGGCGTCCGCAACCGCACGCCCGGCAAACAGGTCGAACAGGC
Source organism: Alphaproteobacteria bacterium (assembly GCA_964291215.2). Classification (GTDB taxonomy): domain Bacteria; phylum Pseudomonadota; class Alphaproteobacteria; order MPNO01; family UBA830; genus JAJEBT01. The sequence continues at coordinate 2,127,879 of OZ219790.1, forward strand.
GCTCGAGCCCGAACTGTTCGCCGTCGGCTTTCTCCGCCTCCGTCACGCCGTCGGTAAAGAGCACGACGAAATCGCCGGGACTAAGCGAGATGCTGGCGGTCCCGTACGGCATGTCGTCCATCACGCCGAGCGCGATTCCCTCGGTTGTCGACAGTTCCTCGCTGTTGCCATCGGCACGCACGATCACCGGCGGGTTGTGACCGCCGTTCGAATAGGTGAGGAGCCCCGTGGCGGGGTCGTAGATGCCGTAGAAGACGGTGACGAACATCGCCGCATTGTTATCCTCGACGAGCAGGTTGTTGACCTCGCGAAGGACCTCGCCCGGACTATCGAGGCCGATTGCCGCACCCTTCAGGAGCGTACGGCTCGTCATCATGAACATGGCAGCATGCACGCCCTTGTCGGAGACATCGGCAACGGCGAGGCCGATCCGGCCGTGTTCGAGATTGACGACATCGAAGAAATCGCCGCCCACCTCCTTGGCCGGCAGCATGCTGGCAAATACGTCATGGTTGGGGCCCGTCGGAAAAGTCGTCGTCAGGATCGACTGCTGCATCTGGCTGGCGACATCGAGTTCCTGCTGCAACGCGACCAGCCTGTCGCGCGAAGCCAGCGCCTCGCGCCACACTTTCATGTTGCTCAGCGTGCGCTCGATCGTGATGCGCATGTCCTCGAAGTCTATCGGCTTGGTGATGAAGTCGAAGGCGCCGCGGTTCATTGCCGTGCGTATGTTCTTCATGTCGCCGTAGGCGGAGACGATGACCGCGCGGATATCGGAATCGGCGCGCTGGATCTGCTCGAGAAGTGCAAGGCCGTCCATTCGCGGCATGTTTATGTCCGACAGCACCATGTCGATATCATCGTGTTCCTGAAGGCGTTCGAGCGCCTCGATGCCGTCATGCGCAAAATAGAACTTGTACTGGCCTTCGCGGATGTCGCGCCGCATGCGCTGGCGCACCAGTCGCTCAAGATCGGGCTCATCGTCCACCACGAGGATACCGTGAGACTCGGTCATGCTTCCCGCCCCATATCTTGTATGCGCCAACGGCGCTTTCGGACGCAGCGGTGAACCCCGCGGCGGCGAGCGTCGCGGCCCGGGTTCCGGTGCCACCGCATCTTCCCCAGACGAGACCGTGATTGTCAAGGGCTGCGCGACCGGACGCGCACGGATCAGCCCTTCGGCAGCGCCCGATCGATGATGGTCCGCAGGTGTTCGAAATCTATGGGCTTGGTCAGGAAGTCGTAGGCGCCGAGATCCATCGCGTTCCTGATGTTCTGGTCGTCGCCGTAGGCCGAGACGATGACCGCGTGGATCCCGGGAGCGACGTCCGGGAGGTGCTTGAGGAGCGTGAGCCCGTCCATCTCAGGCATGTTGATGTCGGACAGAACTAGGGAGATACCGCCTTCCTCGGCGAGGCGTTCTAGCGCCTCAACGCCGTCATGGGCAAAAACGAACACATAGCGGCCGGCGCGGATCTCGCGCCGCATGCGCTGGCGCACCAGCCGTTCGAGATCGGGCTCGTCGTCGACCATGAGAATGCAAGGACTCTCTGCCATCTCTCTTCCCCCAGCCTGTGCCGCGCGCACCAGTCTAGCGCTCATCGACCGGCCCCACCAGCGCTTCGAACTGTCGCGTTACCTCGAGGGCTGTATCGGCCATCACGCCCCTCAGGGTGTCGAAATCGGCGATCCCGCAAGCGCGGCTGATCGCCCGCTTCAGCCCCGGCGTCGCCCGATTCTCGACGAACTCGCCGCCCACGGTCAAGCGGAGGATGCCCTGCAGGTTGCGCCACAGCAGGGCGGCGGTGGCGAGGCGCTCCGCGACTCCGGGATCGATCAGGCTCCGGCTGCCAGCGGCCTCCAGTACCGCTACGGGATCGCGCACGAGGATCTCCGGACTGGCAGCCCCGTGACGCAGCTGCAGGTACTGGGCGATGAACTCCACATCCACCAGCCCGCCGCGCATGTGCTTGATGTCCCATGGCCCGCCGCCGCCATGCTCGCGCCAGATGCGCGTGCGCATTCCGGTCACCGCCAGCATCAGCTCCTCCGGATCCCGCTCCTGAGTGAGAACCTCGCGGATCACGTCATCGAGCCGTTCGCCAAGGTCTCCCGCGGCGTGAAGGACACGGGCCCGGGTCAGCGCCTGATGCTCCCATATCCACGCGTCGGTTTCCTGATAGCGCGCGAAGGACTCGAAGGAGGTGGCGATCGGGCCCGAATTCCCGGTCGGGCGGAGCCGCATGTCGACCTCGTAGAGCTTGCCGTCGGCGGTCGGAGAGGTGACGGCGCTGATGAACCGGCGGCACAGCTGGGCGTAATACTGGCTCGGCGCCAACGGCCGGTTGCCATCCGACGAGCCGCACGCGGGATCGTGGTCGTAGACGAAGAGCAGGTCGAGGTCCGAGCCGACCGTCAACTCGCGGCTGCCGAGCTTGCCGAGCGCAAGGAGGGCGATCCTGCCGCCGGCGATCCTGCCGTGGCGCTGCGCGAAGTCGCGCTCGACGAAAGGCAGCAACGCGACGAGGCAGGACTGGGCGATGGCCGACAGCGGCGAGCCGGCCTCGGCCGGCGCGAACAAGCCGCGCAGCATGTGAACGCCGAGGCGGAACACGCGATCGTGGGCCCAGCGGCGCTCAAGGTCCATGAAGTCCTGCAGATCGCGCGCCTCGCCGGCGACGACCGCAAGCTCGGCCGCCATCTCGTCAAGGCCGAATTCGCGCGCGTAATAGAGGCGGATCAGGCCACGGCGGGCGTCGTCGGCGACCGCGGCGTCGAGATCCTCGCTGTCGGGCACATCGAGATCGGAGAAGTCCCGGGCGAGCACGCTGTCGAGCAGCGCCGGGCGGTGGCTGAGCCACTCGGCAAGGCCCGGGGCCGAACCCATGATCTCGGCGACCAGGTCGAGAAGGCCGGGATTGGACATGAACACGGAGAAGACCTGTATGCCGGCCGGCAGGCGCGCGAGGAACTGGTCGAAATGCAGGATCGCGGCATCGGGGTCGAGCGTCCCCGAAAACGCCTCGAGGACCGCCGGCACGAGCTCGGTCAGCAGTTCCCGCGCCCGCGTGCTCCGCGTCGAGCGGTAGCGGCCGGCATGCCATGCCCGCACCAGCGACGAAACGCGCTCCGCATCCTCGTAGCCCATGGCGGCAATCGTCTCGAGGGTGTCGGGATCGTGATCGCCGCCGGTGAAGACCAGGTTGCCCGGCCCCGCGAGGTCGGGCTCGTCTTCGAACAGACGCGCATAATGGTGTTCGACCGTCTCCAGCCGCGTGCGCAGCGCCGCCGAGAAGGCGTCCACCGAATCATGGCCCGCGAACGCCGCAAGGCGCCCGAGTTCGCCCGCCTCCTCGGGCACGCTGTGGGTCTGGCGGTCGTCAACCATCTGCAGGCGGTGCTCAAGCCGGCGCAGGAACCCGTACGCCTCCTTGAGATCCTCTGCAGTCCGCCGCTGCACCTGACCGGTGGCGACCAGCCGGTCGAGGGCCTCGACGGTCCCGCGCACGCGCAGGCGGGGATCTCGACCGCCCCATATGAGCTGCTGAGTCTGCGCGAAAAACTCGATCTCGCGGATGCCACCGCGGCCAAGCTTCACGTTGTGTCCGGCGATCGCGATCGCCGAACTGCCGCGGTGAGCGTTGATCTGGCGCTTGATGGAATGGATGTCCTGGATGGCCGCGAAGTCGAGATGACGGCGCCACATGAAGGGGCGCAGGTAGTCGAGGAACTCGAGGGCTCTCTCGATGTCGCCGGCGACCGGCTGCGCCTTGATCATGGCGGCGCGTTCCCAGTTCTGGCCCGCGCTCTCATAATACATCTCGGCCGCCCGCACCGACAGCGCTGGCGCCGTCGATCCAGGGTCGGGGCGCAGGCGCAGGTCGGTGCGGAACACGTAACCGTCGGCGGTGCGCTCGTCGAGCAGCACGACGAGGTTGCGCGCAAACCGGGTGAAGACCTGCTGGACCCTGTCTTCGTCGACACCGGGCAGCCGGTCCGGATCGTAGAGGATAATGAGATCGATATCGCTCGAATAGTTGAGCTCGCGAGCCCCGAGCTTGCCCATGCCGAGCACGATCAGCCCGGATCCCCTCTCCGGATCCTCCGGATGCGGCAGTTCGAAGCGGCCGGCATCGTGGAGTTCGCGAAGCAGGAAGCGGCAAGCGGCGCTAAGCGCCGCCCCGGCGAGGTCGGACAAAGCACCGGTGACCTTCTCGAGCGACCACGCCGAGGCGATGTCGGCCATCCCTATCGCGAGCGCGGCCTGGCGCTTGACGAGGCGGAGCCGCTTCATGACGGTGGCCTTCGATTGTGGGCCGGTCGCGGTGTCGTCCTTGAGGGCAGAAAGCGCAATGGCCAAGGCTTCGTCGGGTCCGGCCTCCAGCAACAGTCGGGCGAAATCAAGGTCGGCAGTCAAGCTGCGGCTCAGATAGGTGCTGTTGCCGAAGACCGAACGGAGCAGTGCCGCCGCGGCCGGGTCAGCGACGGCCTCGGCAGCGAAAGCCGCGATGTCTTCGTCGTCGGTGCGCGCCGCGGCGTCGTGCCACTGTCCGAGATGGAGTTCGAGAGCCTCGGGATTGCCGGCAGAAGGCAGCGCCTCGCCGCCGCCCCATGTCCCTGATAGCTTCACCGACTTCGCCTCGCCGACCCGATCCGTCGCGGACCGCGTGCCCGTCGGCGCCGCCTCCCGCTTCTGCAATCCTAACCGCCGACAGCGGCGTTGTCAGCCGCCTGACCGCCACCGCCATTTCCTGCGCCCAGCGTTGGGGTAACCCAGAGTCCGTCACGAAACAAGCGCGTCTGTGTTGGGTGTTTGCAAGAGTGAATAGTTCCACTTGTCCCGGAGTTTTGCGCGCTTGATGTCGAGGGCTTTTATCTCGGCATCGTCGACCTTAATGTCCCCGTTCCATAGTGAAGTGCGACACATGATGGGCTGTGACCATGTGTTTTTAGACGCATGATGTTGCGAAGCGGTAGCGGCGAGAGTTCCTGTACAAGATGAAGGGCACCTGTTCACGTCCAAAGGCTACCGTCACCTACGAAGAACGATGCCAGATTGAGGCAGAAAAGCGGTCTTTCACGAGGTGCGATTGCTCAGTAGCTGGGCCGTGACCGATCAACAATTTTCTGGGAGATCAAGCGCAACGCTGGGGGACGGCAAGGTGATCCCATGCTTGTTGATGTGATGTGATCGGAGTCCTGATCGCGGCGCGGGTCGACGCGTTCGAGGCTGCGATTTTGAGATTTGCTGACGCGCTGTTACGGCGCGGGGCGCGATTGGTCGGCGTATCCGGGGCGAGCGAGAGGCCTTGGTTGCCGGGCTCGAAAGCTTGCAGTTTCTGTCGGGGAGAGAGGCGCGGTCAGCCTGGTCTTGTGATTGCGTGCAGGACCTGCCTGCGCTTGTCGGCATAGTGGTGTCGACGAAGCTGTTGAAGGGTTTGGGCAGCTTGCGTTTGTTGCGGATGATGATTGCGAGGGTGATCGCGTTGTTTGCGGGCGCGTTCGGAGCATGGAGTCGTCTTCGCGGAAGGTGGCGTCGCGGACATGATGATGGCTCTCGACTACCCAGTGTCCACGATTCCATGCGAGCAGCTGTTGCGGCGAGGCGCGTTCGGCCGAGGTCATGGCGTATTCGGTTGTCCGTTTTCCGGATTTCTTGAATTCGACGCGCCGGGTGACGCGGCAGATCTGCTTGACTAGTTGATCATCTTCGCCAGCGGGGTGAAGATGGTGCGCTGGCGGCCATGCGCGGGCTTTTCGTTGTAGCGCTGGCGGTCTTCCAGTTGATGCTCTCTCGAAGGTGCGTTGCCCTTGACCATCAGTCCGCGCGATGGGTCTCGATGGTCAGCCGCGCGGGTGGTGTGGAGCGCGTCGAGGGTGAGCAGACGGCCGGCAACCGGCGCCGTCGCGGCGTGGACGGCAGCGATCTCCCCGTCGTTATAGTTGAGGATCGAAACCGGCATACCGGTCCCGTGCCAGCGAGACCGTCTCGTAATGATCCTCGCCGGTGCGCTTGCCGTCGACCGCGTTGCCGACCTGCGGCTGCGCGCCGCATCCTCGATCCATCCCGGGTCGGTGTTCTGCAGCACCCGGTGCACGGTCGATTTGGAAACCGGCTTGTCCCTGTTCTTCCATGCTGCTCCAGCTCCTTCTGTGTCGTAGTGCGCCGCCGCCACCGCGCCGGTTCGCAAGCCAGCAAAATCACGCACAGCACCGAGGCGATGCCCCTGCGCACGCCGGAAAGCGCCGCTGATAAATCGAGCGCAACTCCTGCGCCGACCAGCGGCGCCCGCAATTCCCACGCCGCAGGAAGCGGCGAACGATCCCGCGTCACGACGCAGCGGAAACACGTAAAGATCCTTCGCCTCCCCGGTCGGTATAGCGCCCGCTGGCGCGCGCATAGCTCCTGCCAACGCACTCCCAGTTCGCCGCCTTGTACATGGTGCCGCTGAACTTCGTCGGCAAGACAAACGACTCCGCAACAAGCAACGGATGGCCGTACGCAGCCTCCCAGTCGCCGCCGCACCATCCGCGACAACGCAAACGAGGCCCGGAAACGACCACCAAGAACAACAAACCTCGTGTTGTTCCCGGCAACCGCCTGAACTGTTCCTCGCGGCGCCAGCCAACGGGTGCGCAGCTGAGGGCGCCCGTCTGCGAGCCCGCAGCGCCAATCCACCGCCCGCGCCAGGTGAACACGCAGACCTCGACCGGCAAACTGCTTGAAACCAAGATACGGTCAACAACACGGTTCCAGCGACATCAGGCCGCGCAAGGCGCACAACCACATCCCGGAGCTCAAAACCCTCCGGAGTCGTCTCAAAAAAATCCGCTGCCCCCACGACAACGGATACTACGCCGCTTCACAAAAAGCCAGCGAAAATACGAATCATCCTGAACAAGCGAAACCGACCCTTCCAACAAACCTAGCGTGGGATCACCGTGCGGGGGACGGGGTTACCGGGTACTGTAACTTGATGTCTGGAAATTTGTCTGAGGTTTGCGCTTTGAGGCATTTCACTGGGGGGCTAGTAGTCCACCGGCATTGTATTGATGGTTTTGGTGGGTAGTATTCCTGTGTCGGCATCCGTTGGAATCTGGACAGTGTCGATATCCACACGGGCAAGATGCCGAACAGGCAGCCGCAGCCCCATGAACAGGTCTGGACAACGGGAGCGGCGCAATGACAGGAGCAGCGTATATGGCCAACTCTCGGGGCAGGAAGCTCTACCGCGTGACCCTTTCGGCGCAGGAGCGCCGGGATCTGAAGGCGATTGTCGACGGCACCGGGGCTGCCTGGCGCCGGGCACAGGTCCTGATGCTGAGGGGGCGCTTGTCGATGCCGACATTGCGCAAGGGCTGGGCATCGGCACGGCGACGGTTGAGCGCTTGCGCAAGCGCTGCGGGGGCTGGACGCCGCCCTCAGCCGCAAGGAGCAGGTGAACCGTCGGCCGAAACGGGGGCGATGGAGGCGAAGCTGATCGCCCTGTTCGTCCCCGCCCGAGGGCTGTGGACGCTGAAGCTGCTTGCCGGCCGTCTGGTGGAGATCGTCGAGCGCATTTCGGAAGAGACGGTCAGGAAGACGCTAAAAAAAGAGATCAAGCCGTGGCTGAACTGGTGCATTCCACCGCACCGGAGCGCACAGTTCGTAGCGGCGGACGTGCTTGACATTTATCAGCGGGACTTTGCCGGGGACGAGGTGCTGGAGATCAGCCGGCAGCAGGAAACCCGCATCCCCCGGTCAGCCGGAGGTGGTCGACTATGAATATGAGCGCAACGGCACGGCCAACCTCTTCATGGCCTTTGCGCCCAACGAGAACTGGCGCACGGTGAAAGTCACCGACCGTCGCGGGACTGGGCGCACTTCATCCGGGAGCTTGCCGACGACCATTTCCCCGACAGAAAGATCGTGCTGGACAATCTGAACACGCACAGTCACTGTATGAAGCCTTCGAGCCCGAGGAGGCGGGTACGAAAGCGGTTCGAGTTTCGCTATACGCCGAAGCTGGCTCAACATGGCCGAGATCGAGATCGGTGCGCTGTCGCGGCAATGCCTTCGGCGACGCATTCCCGACCGCGACACCATGCTGCGGGAGACCGTGGCGTGGGTCGAGCGCCGCAATGCGGCCGATGTCACTGTCGACTGGCGTTTCACGACGAAGGATGCCCGAACGAAACTGAAGTCACTATGCCCATCAATCCAATAATGCTAGACTACTAGGGGTGAGTAGATACCTTCGCCTTTCCATTCTTGGGAGCGCGGCTTGGATGAATACACCAACGGCCTGGTGCGGGGGCACTTCCCAAAGGGCACAGACATTCGCACGATATGCAACGAAGATGTTCAGAAGGTACAGGATCAGGTCAACATGCGGCCTAGGAAAGCCTTGGGATCGCCAACGGAGGTAATGTTTGGCCTTGAAGTGAAACCGCCCTGACCATCTGCGTTTCGAAGCCGCAACGTACAGCAGGGTCTATGCCGCGCGACGACGAGATAGATGATAGCATCGCGCCATCCCGAGGGCGACGCGGCCTGTCCCGGGCATCCGCTACTGGATTCTCTCGTCCCTGCACGGCGGCCTGGCACTGCGTCCTGGCATCACAAAGCGCGGGACCTCCACATCGGCTGGCGGCGCGGGACGCTAACATCGGGCGGGTTGTCAACAACGACAGGTTTCTTCTGCTTCCTGGCGTCCGCGTCCATGGGCTTGCGTCCGTGGCGCTGTTCCATGGTCGCGTGGCGGACGATTGGGAGGAGCGCTACGGTGTTCGCCTGGCGTACAGCTACGTGGGTGCGGCGGCGTGCTGCAAGGGGTTGCGGGTGTATGTGAAGCCGCTGTCGGCGGACTGGTCTCTCGGGCGGGCCGGATGATCGGTTCAGGCCTGCGTCAAGGGAGGATGCGACATGGCGGAGTACGGACGGAGCGCGCACAGCGCCTTGTCACGATGGGCGAGGCCTGGTGCGGTCGTCCGGGTGCGCCGATAATCTTTCCCGGCGAGGCGGAGCGGCTTACAGGTTCCTGTCGAACCCGAGGATCGGCATGCAAGACATCCTTGAGCCGCATCAGGAGGCGATGCGTTGCCGCAGCCAGTCTGTTGCGGTTCAGGGATGCTGAACTACAGCGAGGCAACGCAGGGCCTTGTCGACATCGGCGGCTCTGGAAGCAAGGGGCTCATGTCGGCGTTGCGTTCAGCGGCTGCGCACTGGGGGTATTCAGCCTTGATTCCGTGCGGAGGACAAGGCAACGGCGGGCGAGGAAAGCGGACGGACGCCTTCGCCAAGTCCGCCGAGGCGGCCTGCCCGCGAACCCGCCCGTCTGCGACCGTGAGGGCGACATGTGGTCTCTCCTGTCCGGAGGCCTGCGCCGTCGCGCCCGGCGGCTCCTGGTCCGCGCCAGCCGTTCGGGCGGGCCATCACGGCGGACGGCAAGGCCAGGGACCTGTTCGCGGCCGAATTGGACATCGTCGCGGAGAAGACGGTCGACATCGCCGCCTGTGGCGGCCCCCGGACGCGCAAGGGGCGCAACAAGCTGCGGGCCGGTCGCGTCCTGGCCGTGGGCGGCGGCGGCGAACAGATACAGCCCGGCGGCAATGACGAGAGCGGGTATGCGCATGGGAACCCCTGTCCGTGAAAGGGAACCTCCGGCCGCCCGGAGAGCGCCGGAGGAAAGAAGGCCCCGGCCGCGCGAAGCGGCCGGGGCCCGGGAACGCGGATGCTCGGGAGCAGGCTACTCCGCCGTCTCCGTCTCCATCCTCGTCGAGTATGCGCCGACAGCGTGCCCGTTCGAGAAGTGGGCGTTGAACATGCCCAGGAAGCCGGCCGGGCGCCCCTCGCCGTCCTGGCTGAAGGATCTAGCCCGCCACCTGCCGGTCTTGTCGAAGTCGGTGCCGCCTATGGAACCCGTGGCAACGCCTTCGTCGACATCGCCGCCAGTACTACTGGGAGCGTGGAAACTGGTGGCGATCTCCGCGAGCTTGACGCTCCAGTCCTCGTCGACGGCATTCCCCATGAAGTTGTCGATCGTACCTCCCAGTTTGGGGGCGGCGCTGAACGTGGCCTTGAGCGTCACATCCGCCGTGAACCGTGCGGACCTTTGCCCCGTGTGCTCGCCGGCGGTGTAGAGCTTCAGCGCCGACAGGCCAAAGGCTTCGCCCTTGTAGGTGGCAGTGTTCGGGAGAGTGGTGCTGGCAGCAACATTCCCTTGATAAAGGGCAGGGCTGTTTGCGAGGACAATGATCCCGGTGTCGTTTGCGTTTGCGCTGCCGCCGGTTCCATACAGCCAGTACCCGTAGCGGACATAGGCATTCCACGTCGTGTAGTGGGAGTTCCTCGGCGTCATCCAGTAGTAGCGATACGAGCCCGCGTAGCCATCGTCGAATTCGTCGGCCGCCTTGAAGAACAGCTTGCCGGTCAGCTTGCCGCCCTCGGCATTGCATGTGCCCTGGCAATACAGCGTCCCCTTGACCCCCTTGTAATACTGGTCGGCGAGCATGCCGCCGGTGAGCGTGGGATACGCCGTCAGGGCCGTTCCATCCGAGCCGGTGAGTGCGGACAGGGGCATCCCGGCAAGGGGCAGGACATCGACATCCATGTTGTCGGCGCCGAAGGCCTTCTTCACGAGCATCCCATCCTTGGCGGCGATCTGCTCCCAGGTCATGACGCCGGCCGGGAGTTCGCCGTCGTCATACCTGTGATAGAACATGGATTTCCGATCGTCGTTCTCCCCGGTGGTGATGGCCTTCGTCGGCGGCATGGCGCTGCCTCTGCCGGCGGCGAGGTCCCCTGTCGGACGCCGAACGTAGGAACCCATGATTCTGCTATCGTAAGCGCCGCTGGCGCGAGCTGTTTCCGCAAGCTGAAAGGCATAGAGCATCCGCCTCGCGGGCCTTGTCGACTCCCTGAGGAGGCCAGCGGGGGTTTCGCCGGCGCGGTTCTTGATTTTCGCCTCGGTATCGACACTCGAGAGATAGGCTGCGATCGAGCCGGCCCCGGTCAGATACCCCTCGATGAGCTTGATCTGCGCGGCCACATCCTTGCTCTGCTGATCGACCACCTTCTTCTGCGCCGCAAGGCCGGTCGTGCCGGCCGGCAGGGCATTCAGCGCCTTCAGCGCCTCATCGATCTTCATCTTCTCCGCCCTGGCGTCCGCCAGCGCCTTCTCGGCCGCCGCCTTCGCGGCTTTTATGGCCTCGGCGTTGGCCCTGACCATCGAGCTGTCGCCGCCTGTGGAGTAGATGCGCTCAGTCGGGGACGCCTTCTTGGCCGCATCACGCTGCATTTTGGCCACTTGCTCGGCCGCCATCGCCGCCTTTTCGGCTGCCGCGGCGGCGTCGTAGGCCGCCTGCGCCTTCTGGGCGTCCGTCATCTCCATCTGCTGGTTGCCCATCGCGACCGGCTTCTTCGACCCGCCACCGCAGCCTGCGAGCGCCAGACCCGCAGCGGCCAGCGCCGCCAAGGTCACATATTTCATAGTTCTCATCGAACTTTTCTCCTCTCCCGTTCCATAGTGAAGTGGGGCCTTAGGTTGTGGACGATTACGCAACCTGATGTCTGGAAATTGTCGTGAATCTCTCAGTCATCGAGCTGTTCATTTGATGTATGCCTTGGTTTCGGTTTCCCACCCCCGTTCCATAGTGAAGTGCAACACATGATGGGCTGTGACCATGTGTTTTTAGACGGTGGATGAGGGGGGTGTCAGAACCCGCCGGGGGGGGGGGGGGCTTGCCATGGAGTGGCTTCCGACGCAGCGCGGGCGTGAACCATCCCGCTCCATAGGCTTGAATGCCAGGGAACGAATGCTCGCCGAGGGCCGTGCGACCCCGGTTGTCTGAGGTGAAAGAGCTTCGGTCCTGAAGAACGGCACCCGACGGCGTGGCGTGAGCCGCCGTGTTCCCGTCGAAGCAGGTCAGGGAAGTGGTGCGCCTGCGTGGCCGGCTCCCTGACCGAGAGGTTTGCGCTCAGGCGACGGGATATCTTCCCAAGGTCATCCGCCGATACAGTCCAGCGTCCGAATCGGGGGGGGGGGGGGGGGGGTACGAAGGTCGCGCGCGCGTGAGGCACTCACGTTGTAGCCGAACGACCACGGCAGTCCGCGCATCACAACATCCCCTGATGTCTCGGTCATGCCTTCAACCTCCCGTACAACAGGTTTGCGGCCACATGCGCCGACCACAATCCTGCCATATCGCATGTACGTATAGCTCGCACAGCAGCCGAGTGCAACCCCGTCATGTGGGAACGCACGGCGATCCCACGCTAGTAGTACACCGGCATTGTATTGATGGTTTTGGTGGGTAGCCCCCGTTCCATAGTGAAGTGCAACACATGATGGGCTGTGGCCATGTGTTTTTAGACGCATGATGTTGCGGAGCTGTCCAGCAGCGGCGAGAGTTCCTGTACAAGATGGAGGGAGCCTGTTCATGTCCAAAGGCTACCGTCACCTACGAAGAGCGATGCCAGATTGAGGCAGAAAAGCGGTCAAGGTGCGATTGCTCGGCAGCTGGGCCGATCAACAATTTTCCGGGAGATCAAGCGCAACACCGGGGGACGGGGTTACCGTCACAAGCAGGCGCAAAGGATGGCAGAAACGCGCCGCAGGGCCGCCTCGTCTGTTTCTTGGCGGTTGACGCCTCGGGCTGAAGCTCAGAAAAAGCTGCGGGAGGGCCCCGAGCAGCGGCCGTTTCCGACTGGAGGGCCGTGGGTCGGCAACGGATCCATGATCGCATTCATGAAGATCGGAGAGCTGGGGGCGCCTTGAAGCTTCGGCGGCGCGGCAAGAAGCCGAACTGGAAGGGCGGATGCCATTCCGGCCGGGTGAACATTTCCGAGCGCCCTGCGGAGGCAAAGGAACGGGTCGGCGACTGGGAACCATCATCGGCAAAGCTCACAGTGGAACTGTCGTGTCGCTCGTGCCACGAAATACACCTTGCTGGGTGGACAGAAAGACACGGTCGGTTCGGTCATGATCCGCCTGCTCGGCTCTGGTGCGCTATTGGTCCACACAATCACAACGGCAAGGAGTTCGCAGACCACAGGCGTGTCGCACTTGACGCAGATTTCTTCTTCGCCTTTCCATTCTTGGGAGCGTGGCTTGAATGAGCACACCAACGGCCTGGTGCGGGAGTACTTCCCGAAGGGCACGGACTTTCGCGCGACATGCAACGAAGATGTTCAGAAGGTGCGGCTCAACACTCGGAAAGTCCTGGGATCGCCGACGGAGGTAATCTTGAAGTGAAACCGCGCTGACCATCTGCGCCATGTTCCAAAGCCGCAACGTGCAGCAGGGTCCATGCCGCGCGACGGCGGAATAGTGGCTTGAAGCCGACAAAGGCGTTGCATAAGCTCGATGTTGAAGGAACTGAAGCTATTCCCAGGCGGAATCGAGAGGGGCAGAGGGGAAAAATTTGCGCAACACCCGGCCCTCATCTCCGTTCGGGCTACGCCCTCACTGCGATGAGGGCCGGGTGTTGCACTTCAGACTGGAAGTGGGGCCTTTTTCGTCGATGAGGACCGCGGTTGAGAGGCGCTCCAACGAGGCGAGGTTCGGAAAGACCCTGACTTTGGAGGTGCGCCGCTTGAGCTCTTGCTGGATCGGCCGCTCGATACCGTTCGAGGTTCGCATGCGCTTGCGGTGAGCATCGGGCAAGGTGAAGACAGCGAGCCCCGCATTCTTTTCCAGCCAGGAAGCCCGGATGCTTGTCGCTGGCCACGAGGGCGCCCAGTTCAAGCCTCGACGGTTTGGAGTGAGGACGCATTCTAGTGTCTTGTCATTCATCAAATGTCGAATAAAGACGTTTGAGTTTCACGCGGGCATCGTCGGTGGTGAACTGCCAATCCACCTTGGCCTGGATGCGGTCGCCTGCCAGGCGGCAACTTCCCGACGTAACACCTCGATGCAGTCGATGCGGCGGTTCAGGCGGATCATGACGTTGAGTTCGACCACGTTCAGCCAACTGCCGTGCTTGGGGGTGTAGACGAACTCGAAACGGTCCCACAAGGCCTCGTCCGGCGGGTAGGCCTCGTAGAGGGCGCCGGGGAGTGTTGAGATTGTCCATCACCAGGGTGATGGTGGTAGCATTCTGGTAGCGCTCGGCGATGTCGGCTAGGAACTGCGCCCAGTCGATCTTGCGCTCGGTTACCTTGGTCATGCGCTTGCCGGCCAGGGGTTCCATGAAGACGTTGCAGGTGCCGCAACGTCGATACTCGTAGTCGTTACGTCCGTCCCGGCGCCATGGCGATCGGTTGCCGTGTCTCGCCGGTCGGGGCGTTTCGTCCATGCAGACCACGGGGAAAGCGGCGGGACGGCGATCGAGCACCTTCGCTGCGGCGAAGTCGGCGTTCCCTTGAGGAGGAATTACCCACCCGCTGCCATGGCTTGAGGCAGTTTTTTTAGCACACGCCGCACCGTCTCGTGTGACACGGCGTAACCAAGCTCAACAACGCGGTCGGCCAGCAGCCGCAACGACCATTGCGCGTAACCCTCGGGCGGTTCACCACAACTCAGGGCCACCAAGCGCGCCTCGAAGACGCCGTCGGCTTTTCGCATATAGGTAGGACGGCGCCGGCCACCCAATGCCGCCTCCAGCCCCTCGAAACGCTTCTTCACTCGGTCTACCTTGCGCATGCTGATGCGCAGAATCTCGGCAATGACCTTCCCGGTCATCTGGCATTCATTGAACGCGCCCTCGTCGCAGTTAAGCAGGGCGTTGATTACCTTTTGCGACAGGTGCGAGCCCTTGATCTCCGAAAGTTCTGCCCGTTCGTCCAGGGTCACCACGTAGCGTTTCATACTCCGACCTCCATCCCGAATGGACGGACAGTCTAGCATCAAATGTACGACATATCATTGCTGACATAACACTAGTCGTATCTACTCACCCCTTGTTGGGTTCTGATTGGCCATAGTGCTCGTTGATGATGTCTGCGGCTTTTCCGTCGAGGGCGATCTGGGTGGCGACGAGTGGGTTGTAGCCGAGTGCGGCCATGGAGGTGAGGTAGCTTGAGCCCCGGCACCATGCTTTTGCGTGGAGCGGAAGCATCCGGACACCTTGACCTTTGCCATCCTGATTTTCTGTTCTCCGGCATTGTTGGTGAAGCTGACGTTGGGGTCGTCTGTGAAGCGCAGGTTTTCGTGTTTCACGAGACGTTCGTGCAGGTTGTGCGCGTTTGCTATGCGTCCACGTTTTCCTTTCGGCGGCGGCGGGATATCGGGCAGTTCCCTGGCGCCCTGCGTGAGGATGGTGCGGTAGCGCTTGCGCCCGGCGTCGTTCAGGGTCTTGGATGCGCTCTTGTTGACCTTGTGGCAGACCTCGCGGAGCAGGCTCTTCATCAGTCGCGCGGTAGCCTCGACGACAAAGGTCAGTTCGCGCAGCAGGTGGCTGCCGCACAGCTGGTGGCTACACTGCCATGTACGAGGCCCAGGACGCCCTTGTAGCACGGGCCGATCTCTTGCCCGCGCTTGCGGTGCGGGAACTTGCACGTCAGGGCCCCACGACATGGAGCCACTTACTGTTGATCCGAAATCATCGACATCGGGCGTTGCAGGAGGTGCGCCACGGCGGCTTCCTCCCATGACACATCGTGAAAGCATAGCCGAGGCCTCGGAGAGCTTGATGCCAGAGATCGCCTGCACGAACGCAACGGCACGGCGCAGGGACAGCATTTGGGCGACCAGCAGGTTGATGACGAGGGCCTGAATGCCGATGCCGTACTGCACGGGATGTTGTCGGGGAACCGGCCCTTGCACTTCGGGCATTCCTTGATCTCGGCGCGGCGCTTGACGACCTCGAAGACGATGTCATGCGGCGCTCCCGATCGACGGGGCCGTCGATGTCAGCGCCGCAGGCGTCGCAGGCCGCGACCGTTTCCTCGACGATGGTCTTGCGCAGGTTGTCGCCCATCTGCCGGTTCGGCTTCGGGCCGTTGCTCCCGGCACGCTCTTGTCCGTCTGTGACGGCGGCAGACCGGAGTTCCGGCTCGTGCGTGGTCTTCTCCAGAAGGACGACGATGAGGATGTCGAGCAGGATGACGAAGACGCGGATCACGGCCTCTTCCGCCACCTTGCCGGCAGCGCCGCGGTCTTGGCCGCTTCGAACTCCTCGCGCGCCGCCCGTCGCCATCACCCGACCTTGCGCTTCATCAGCGCGCCGCCTCCGAGATGCGTTTCCACATACAGATCATGCGGAGGCTGGAGCCCCGGAAGCAGCTGGCACAGCCCGCTCGTCGCCTTCGATCCAAAGTAGCCCACTGGCGGTCCTCGTCGTTCTCGATGACCACCACTAAGCGAATCGGCCTGCAATGTCAAATCTCCACGTAAACCCGTTCGTTACTCTACCCCGACATCAAGCCGGAACCAGGGGGTGAGCAGTTACGCGCTCGGTTACCTTGGTCATGCGCTTGCCGGCCAGGGGTTCCGTGGCCATGAAGACGTTGCAGGTACCACAACGTCGATACTCGTAGTCGTTACGCCCGTCCCGGCGCCATGGCGATCGGTTGCCGTGTCTCGCCGGTCGGGGCGTTTCGTCCATGCAGACCACGGGTAAGGCGGCGGGGCGGCGATAGACATCGAGCACCTTCGCTGCGGCGAAGTCGGCGTTCCCTTGAGGAGGAATCACCCACCCGCTGCCATGGCTTGAGGCAGTTTTTTTTAGAACACGCTGCACCGTCTCGTGTGACACGGTATCAATGTAACCAAGCTCGACAACGCGGTCGGCCAGCAGCCGCAACGACCATTGCGCGTGACCCTCAGGCGGTTCACCACAACTCAGGGCCACGCGCCTCGAAGACGCCGTCGGCTTTTCGCATATAGGTAGGACGGCGCCGGCCACCCAATGCCGCCTCCAGCCCCTCTTCAACGAAACGCTTTTTCACCCGGTCTACCTTGCGCATGCTGATGCGCAGAATCCCGGCAATGACCTTCCCGGTCATCTGGCATTCATTGAACGCGCCCTCGTCGCAGTTGAGCAGGGCGTTGATTACCTTTTGCGACAGGTGCAAGCCCTTGGTCGTGATCTCCGAAAGTTCTTACCGTTCCGCCTCGTCCAAGGTCACCACGTAGCGTTTCATACTCCGACCTCCATCCCGAATGGACGGACAGTCTAGCACCAAATGTACGACATATCATTGCTGACATAACACTACTAGAGCTGCGGCCGGCAGCCGTCAACGCCTTTCGGGACAACGTGCACGGTGATCCTATGCTGATTCCGAGACGCGAAATCCGAGTGCGACCGAGTGCGTTGGGGCTCGCGTCGTCACAGATCGCCCCTTGATCGCAATTTTTTGCGCCGAGAAGGTCTCATTGAGCCTTGTCGGCACGATTGCAGCGCGACGCAGACCGAAAATTCTCGCCGGTCGCCGCTGGATTAGCAGCGTGGGATCGTCGTGGGACAACGTGAGAACAACATACGTTGGGCATCACATATGCCACATTCCACCTTGAACATCGCAACATTTATCCCATATTCCCGATATCGTGGAAACCGACCAAGTCGAACCACCGGCCAAACGCCGGATACTCTGCATTGATGGTGGCGGGATTCTCGGCACCTTTCCCGCAGTCGTTCTCGCCGGGTTGGAAGACCATGCCGAACACCCTATCGGGGCGTATTTCGACCTGATCGCCGGCACCTCGACCGGCGGCATCATCGCCCTTGGCGTCGGTCTCGGGCTGCACGCCGCCGATATCCTCGACCTCTACGAGACCAAAGGGCCATCCATCTTCGGCCAGGACGGCAGCCCGGCCGTCCGCTGGCTCAAGCAGCGCGCCCGCGCCATTGGCCATATCAGCTCATCCAAGTACAACTCCGCGCGCTTGCGCGAAGCGCTCACCGATGTGCTCGGCGAGCGCCGCATCGGCGAGGCGGGCACAAGGCTGATAATCCCGGCTTGGAATCCCGCTGCCCGCTCGGTCTACATCTACAAGACCGCGCATCACCCGCGCCTGCAGGTCGATTACAAATCCAAAGCCATCGACGCCGCGCTGGCCACGGCATCGGCACCGACATATTTTCGGGAGCATATCACCGTGCATGATGTAGGCCTGATCGACGGCGGCGTCTGGGCCAACAACCCGATCACCATCGCCGCCGTCGAGGCGATCACGCTGCTCGGCTGGGACCCTGCCAGCCTGCACATTCTGTGCCTAGGCTGCCTAGACGAGGTCTATACCCTGCCTGCCGGCGGCTGGGGATTGCTGAACAAGAAGCTTATCAAGCTGTTCATGGACGGCCAGGCGCGCGGCGCCATGGGTATGGCAAAGCTCATAAGCGGCCATGAACACGTGCGCGAAGCGATCCACCGGATCGATCACACGGTCAAATACGGCGATTACGCCCTTGACGATACGCGCGCGATTCGCGAGCTCAAGGGACTCGGCTTTGCGCGCGTCCGTGAACGCCTGCCGACAATTCAGCGCGTGTTCCTGGATGCGCCGGCCGAGCCGTTCGTACCGTGTCATGCGCTTGCGCAGGAGGCCGGCCCATGAAACTCGTCAGCCTGTTCAATGAATTCCTGGCCGATACGGTCAATCTGAACCAATCGCGCATCGACCTGCTCGAACAGCGCGTTGACACTATCTCCACCTACCTGCGCGGCAGCGACTACCAGCCTCGTATCCGGCGCTTTACCCCGCAGGGATCATGGGCGCACAAAACCATCATCAAACCGCCGGGCGAAAAGGATTTTGACGCCGATCTCCTGGTCATCATCGATGCCGTGGACGGCTGGTCGGCCACCCAGTATGTTCAGGAGCTATATACCGCCTTCCGGGCCAGCGACACCTACAAGGACATAGTCTCGCGGCGCACGCGCTGCATGAAGCTGAACTATGCCGGGGATTTCCATCTTGATGTCGTGCCGGTCATCCAGGAGATCGGGCATAACGGCACGCGGTTTTACACCTGCAACCGGCGCGATGACGTTTTCGAGGAAACCGCGCCCGAGGAATACACGAGCTGGCTTATCTGCAAGAACCGGATCACCGGCGCAAACCAGCTTCGCGAGGTCACCCGGCTCATCAAGTTCCTTCGCGATACCAAGCGCACCTTTTCCGCCAAGTCCATCCTTCTCGCCACGATGATCGGCATGCAGATCGAGGAGTTTGACGGGTAGCGCCGCGATGAGCTGTTCCCCGATCTGCCGACCTCTTTGAAGACGGTCATTGGCCGCCTTGATGATTTCCTCCAGGCCCGCCCCGCTATGCCCGTCATCAAAAACCCGGTCCTTCCGGGTGAGCACTTCAATCGCCATTGGGACCAAGCCAAGTACGAGAATTTCAGGGACAAGATCCATCGCTACCGGCAATGGACCGACGATGCCTACGCCGAGCCGGATCAGGATGAGAGCATTGCCAAGTGGCGAAGGGTGTTCGGCGATGGCTTTGCCCAGGGCAAGACGGTCAAGGCCGAATCATGCACGCTGGCACCGCTATTCACCTTTGCCGACCGCTGGCTCACCGCGCTCCGGGAGCAGGGGCGGGCTATCTTGCGCACCTTCCCGGTCAATCAGGAACATGTCGCCGCCCCAATGTGGCCGATGGAAAACCGACTCCCGGTTACCATCAGGGCCGGGCAGACAACGTTCAGGAACGGTGAGATTGAGCGCGAGCCGGATTCGGGCACCTTTGTTCCCACCAACCGCTGGCTACGGTTCACCGCCCACTGCCCCACGGGCATACCGGCGCAATTCAAGGTCTGGTGGCGCGTGGTCAATACCGGCGGCCACGCCGCCCGCCTGGGTCAGTTGCGCGGCGGCTTCTGGCCAAGCAAGCCTGCCAACATCCGATGGGAAAAAACCCAGTTCCGCGGCGTGCACTGGGTTGAGGCGTTCATCGTCAACAGCCGCACCAATTCCTGCGTTGGCAAGAGCGATCCGTTCTTTGTGGTGATCGACTGAACCGTTAGCCGTCAATTTCGCCATCCTCAAAGAAAAAGGCGATTTCGGTCTGCGCGGTTTGCTCACTATCCGAGCCATGAACCGCGTTCTCCTGGATACTCTGTCCAAAGTCCCTGCGAATGGTGCCGGGGGAGGCTTTGGCCGGATCGGTCTTGCCCATGAGGGCGCGATATCGCCAAACTGCGTTCTCACCGCTTACAAGCTGCACAACGATGCGGCCGCTGGTCATGAATGTACAAAGATCGGCGAAGAACGGCTTTTCCTTGTGGACGGCATAGAAAGCCTCGGCCTAGGGACCGGGTCAGCCGAAGCTGCTTTTGCGCGATAATCCGGAGCCCGGCTTGCTCGATGATTACGCAACCTGATGTCTGGAAATTGTCGTGAAGCTGATCGAGCTGTTCCCATTTGATCTTGGTTTCAGTTTCCCATTTTTCGTCGATGAGGGCCGCGGTTGAGAGGCGCTCCAACGAGGCGAGGTTCGGAAAGACCCTGACTTTGGAGGTGCGCCGCTTGAGCTCTTGCTGGATCGGTCGCTCGATGCCGTTCGAGGTTCGCATGCGCTTGCGGTGAGCATCGGGCAAGGTGAAGACAGCGAGCCCCGCATTGTTTTCCAGCCAGTCTGCGAAGCTTGGATGCTTGTCGCGATAGCTGGCCACGAGGGCGCCCAGTTCAGCCTCGGCGGTTTGGAGTGAGGAGGCGTGGCTCTGAGCTGTTTTCCAATACGTTTCCTGATGTCGTTGTTCGGTGCACGGCGTTTGTGCCAGGTGGAATTGGCAGCGCTGCCATGTCGCCGCGCCCAGCACCGCGCGTCGTGCCGCTTTCAACCCGGCATCCGAGACGATGAAGGTCGTACCATGCAGGGCTTGCAAGCTTTCCAGGAAGGCTCTCCAATGGACCTCGGCCTCGGAGAGCGCCACAGAGAGCCCCAGAACGTGCCTACGCTTGTCAGTCCCTATTCCGATGGCCGAGAGCACTGCAACATCGCGCACAACGCCGTCATGTCGGGCTTTTTCATAGCGCGCATCCAGGATCAGGTATTTCATCAGGGGCCGGTTGCGCGGCGAGTTCTTCTTCGAGCGTAACTGCTCACCCCCTGGTTCCGGCTTGAGGTACTGTAACTTGATGTCTGGAAATTTGTCTGAGGTTTGCGCTTTGAGGCGTTTCACTGGGGGGGGGGGGGGGCTAGCCCCCCCCCCCCCAGTGAAACGCGGCGCCATCGTACTATCCCATGGAGTTGTAAACATTCATGGAGAAAGCGAATGGACCTGCGACACACTACGACGATCGGGACTGTTTTGGAACATCTGATCGCAAACGGAGCAACGGATCTGGGGCGGGTCTTTGGCCAGCTCTTCGAGCTTGCGATGCAAATCGAGCGCGAGCAGTACTTGAAAGCGGGCCACCGGACGCCGGAGCGACAGGGCTATGCCAACGGCTACAAGCGGATCGACACCCCGTCGGGACTGTTAGGTTCCTCGCCAAAATAGATCCCCACTTCCAGTCTGAAGTGCAACACCCGGCCCTCATCGCAGTGAGGGCGTAGCCCGAACGGAGATGAGGGCCGGGTGTTGCACAAGTTTTCCCCCTTTGCCCCTCTCGATTCCGCCTGAGAACAGCTTCAGTTCCTTCAATATCGAGCTTATGCAACGCCTTTGTCGGCTTCAAGCCACTATTTCCCCGTCGCGCGGCATGGACCCTGCTGCACGTTGCGGCTTTGGAACATGGCGCAGATGGTCAGGGCGGTTTCACTTCAAGATTACCTCCGTCGGCGATCCCAGGACTTTCCGAGTGTTGAGCCGATCCTGCACCTTCTGAACATCTTCGTTGCATGTCGCGCGAAAGTCCGTGCCCTTCGGGAAGTATTCCCGCACCAGGCCGTTGGTGTGCTCATTCAAGCCGCGCTCCCAAGAGTGGAAAGGCGAAGAAGAAATCTGCGTCAAGTGCTTCAGCGACACGCCTGTGGTCTGCGAACTCCGTTGTCTGACGTGATTGTGTGGACCAATAGCGCACCAGAGCCGAGCAGGCGGATCATGACCGAACCAACCGTGTCTTTCTGTCCACCCAGCAAGGTGTATTTCGTGGCACGAGCGACACGACAGTTCCACTGTGAGCTTTGCCGATGATGGTTCCCAGTCGCCGACCCGTTCCTTTGCCTCCGCAGGGCGCTCGGAAATGTCCACCCGGCCGGAATGGCATCCGCCCTTCCAGTTCGGCTTCTTGCCGCGCCGCCGAAGCTTCTTCCACAAGACGCCCCCGGCTCTCCGATCTTCGGCGATCATGGATCCGTTGCCGACCCACGGCCTTCCAGTCGGAAACGGCCGCTGATCTGCTCGGGGCCCTCCCGCAGCTTTTTCTGAGCTTCAACCCGAGGCGTCAACCGCCAAGAAACAGACGAGGCGGCCCTGCGGCGCGTTTCTGCCATCCTTTGCGCCTGCTTGTGACGGTAACCCCGTCCCCCGGTGTTGCGCTTGATCTCCCGGAAAATTGTTGATCGGCCCAGCTGCCGAGCAATCGCACCTTGTGAAAGACCGCTTTTCTGCCTCAATCTGGCATCGCTCTTCGTAGGTGACGGTAGCCTTTGGACATGAACAAGCTCCCTCCATCTTGTACAGGAACTTTCGCCGCTGCTGGACAGCTCCGCAACATCATGCGTCTAAAAACACATGGCCACAGCCCATCATGTGTTGCACTTCACTATGGAACGGGGGATCCAAAGTAGCAGCCGCTTCTCCAGAGTCAGCGCGCCGACCTGCATGACCACCGGAATTGTCAGCAGGGCGTCGTAGAGAGGGGTGATACCAGCGGCCACAGATAAGAACCGATAGGCCTCTCCCGGCGGAGGTTACCCCTTACGAAACGAGGCCTTGGCTCAGGGGTCGGGCTGCGAAGGGAGGCTCTACTATCGGTTCCAATCAACGACCGGTGGTATGAGTTGTTGATCACCAGCGCTGCAGCGGCCACATCAACAACACGCCGCCGGCGGCTTCGTGCTTCAGCAGCGCCGATAGGCGGGTGAGCGGTTTCGGAATTGGCACACCATTTGACCTGAACGAAGTTTCGCCAAGCTAAATTCCGTGAAACGGCTGCAACAAACGCGGGATCGGCGCCCGAAACTCAAGCCGCGCATCGGTTACCGCAAGGCAGATGCAGTCTTCCTCCGGGCCCGCCACGGGACGATGCACGATCGAAGGGTCGGCAATCCCGACATCGCCGCGCCGATACCATGAACCCCGGTCGTAGAACGACCCGGCAAGAACCAGTGTCGTCTCGAACCCGCGATGGCCGTGGTCAGGAACGCTCCGGCCGGCCGGTATTGACAAGAGCCGCGCTGTCATCCTCGTGGCGCCCGCCTTGAGAGGAATTTGGCGGATACCGCCGCCGACTGTGCGCCATCGGAGTCCGACGGCATAGTCGCGCAGCGGCTGCGGCAGCACGAACGGCTCGGCCCCCGCCAGATGATCGACAGCGCCGAGGTCGTCTTCCCGGTCCAGACCGTCGAATATCGTCCAGAGCATGGCCTCGTCCACTGCGGCGCTGGCCGGCGCACAGTCGATCATCGCGCCACCGACGGCCTCGACCAGTTTCAGACCAGTTCGGCAGACCTGGCACAGCGCAAGATGGGTTGCGACAAGCAGTGACATCGCCTCGTCAAGTGTTCCCGCCCCATAGGCGAGCAGCAAATCGTCGCTGACATGATGCTCGATCGTCATTGCAGTGCCTCCCGATTCGGGCCGAGTTCGGCGCGCAATTTTCGGAACGCGAGCCGGGCTCGCGACTTCACGGTCCCCGGTGGAATCCCGAGCCTGATCGCGATCGCTTGGTAGCTTTCACCTTCGTAGAACGACAACCTCAAGACCTCGCGCTGGTCCTCACTCAGGACGGAAAGGGCCGCCTGGACAGCGTCCGCCCGCTCCTGTGCGGCGAGCGCCTGTTCGCCATCGGGCAAGGAATCGGACCGAAAGGCCGGGTCTTTGGGGTCAAATTCCGGCCGGCGGTCACGACGGAACGCGTCGATCCGCTGGTTGCGGGCGATGGCGAAGATCCATGCCGCCGCCGTTGCGCGCCGGCTATCATACAGGTGCGCCTTGCGCCAGACTTTGGCGAAGATATCCTGAAGTACATCTTCAACCTTGCCCGCGTCGCTGCCGCCACGAACCAGCCAGGCCCCTAGCCTGGGGCCGAAATGACGGAACAGAGCCGCGAAGGCTTCGCGGTCCCTGTGCTCGGCGACAGCAACCAGCCGGGCCGACATGTCGTCAACCGGGCCATCGGGCAGCTCCGTTCCAGGCGTCGCACACGGCATCGAATGCCCGGCGACCGCCGGAGCCGTATCCGGGAGCGGTTGGCCGCTTGAAAAATCAACTACCTTTCCGGCGTTTGTCATACTCACCTATACGAACCCAGTATCCCTGCGGATCACCCCTTCCCGTCCGCCACCGTGATCCACTCGACGATCCCAGACTGATGAGACGCAAAATCCGAATGCGTTGGGGCTCGCATCATCACAGATCGCTTCCTTAATCGCAATTTTTGTGCCGAGGTAACTGCTCACCCCCTGGTTCCGGCTTGATGTCGGGGTAGAGTAACGAACGGGTTTTCGTGGAGATTTGACACTGCATGCCGATTCGTTTAGTGGTGGTCATCGAGAACGACGGGGACCGCCAGTGGGCTACTTTGGATCGAAGGCGACGAGCGGGCTGTGCCAGCCACTTCCGGGGCTCCAGCCTCCGCATGATCTGTATGTGGAAACGCATCTCGGAGGCGGCGCGCTGATGAAGCGCAAGGCCGGGCGGCGGAGTACCGAAAAATGCCGCCGGGCGAACGCCAGGCGATGCTCGCAACGATCATGACCGTCGAGGCCGGGTGATGGCGACGGTCAACGCGGCGTCGCTGCGCGAGGAGTTCGAAGCGGCCAAGACCGCGGCGCTGCCGGCAAGGTGTCGGAAGAGGCCGTGATCCGCGTCCGCGTCCTCCTGCTCGACATCCTCATCGTCGTCCTTCTGGAGAAGACCACGCACGAGCCGGAACTCCGGTCTGCCGCCGTCACAGACGGACAAGAGCGTGCCGGGAGCAACGGCCCGAAGCCGAACCAGCAGATGGGCGACAACCTGCGCAGGACCATCGTCGAGGAGACGGTCGCGGCCTGCGGCGCCGACGGCGTCGACGGCCCCGTCGATCGGGAGCGCCGCACGACATCGTGTTCGAGGTCGCGCCGCGTCGACGCCGAGGAATGCCCGAAGTGCAAGGCCCGGTTCCCCGACAACATCCCGTGCAGTACGGCATCCAGGCCCTCGTCATCAACCTGCTGGTCGCCCAGATGCTGTCCCTGCGCCGTCGCGCTCGTGCAGGCGATCTCCGGCATCAAGCTCTCCGAGGCCTCGGCCATGCTTTCACGATGCGTCATGGGAGGAGGCCACCGTGGCGCACCTCCTGCAACGCCCGATGTCGACGATTTCGGATCAACGGCAAGCGGCTCCATGTCGTCGGGACGTGCAAGTTCCCGCACCGCAAGCAAGAGATCGGCATCATCCCGTGCTACAAGGGCGTCCTGGGCCTCGTACATGGCAGTGTAGCCACCAGCGGCAGCCACCTGCTGCGCGAACTGACCTTTGTCGTCGAGGCTACCGCGCGACTTATGAAGAGCCTGCTCCCTGCCACAAGGTCAACAAGAGCGCATCCGAGACCCTGAACGACGCCGGACCGTGCGCAAGCGCTACCGCACCATCAGGGCGCCAGGGAACTGCCCGATATCCCGACGAAAGGAAAACGCATCGCAAACGCGCACAACCTGCACGAACGTCTCGTGAAACACGAAAACCTGCGCTTCACAGACGACCCCAACGCCAGCTTCACCAACAATGCCGGAGAACAGAAGATCAGGATGGCAAAGGTCAAGGTGTCCGGATGCTTCCGCTCCACGCAAAAGCATGGTGCCGAGGCTCAAGCTACCTCACCTCCATGGCCGCACTCGGCTACAACCCACTCGTCGCCATCCAGATCGCCCTCGACGGAAAAGCCGCAGACATCATCAACGAGCACTATGGCCAATCAGAACCCAACAAGGGGTGAGTAGATAAGGCTATCAGCCAAAATCCTCCTTGGGGGAGGATCGGGCGCTTGCCGTGGCTGCCGGCATGGAACAGCCTTTTGGCTTGGGACGCCTTCATGGTCTGCCATGGAGCCCCATCCCCTGCGGCCGGACAGGCACCATGAGCGCAAGCTTCTCGGACTTGCTTGACGGCCGGGGGGGGGGGGTAGACTTCGCGTCCGTGATAGAATCGGGAGGAATTTGCAACGGCCGTTTCCGGCACCTGCCCGAGGCCCATCGTCACGATGCTGCTCGCGCACAGGATGCCCTCGACGCCATCCCGACCGCACCCGAACCCTGAACCGGAAGCAACGAAACCCAACCGTCGGAACCGGCACCGGCCCACGACGCAACGCAGCATCTTGCCCGAGTCCCGGAATTCCTTGCAGCTTCGGCCTGCACGACCCCGTACCGTCGCCCAAGTAACCCGTGAAGACTACCGATTCAGCCCCGGATCTCCACCACTCTGATCCTGTCTCCGACAAAAAAATGTTCCTGGGCCCGGATCGCCACCAGGTCCGACCCGGATCGGGCGAGACCGCCGCCACCCACACGCGGGTCAGTTCTTGTGGGCACCGAAGGCACCGTCCATATGGCCCACGGCTCCGTATTGCGCACTGAACTGGCCGTGGATGCCGGTCGGTTGGCTGTCGGCGCCCGGCGTCCCCTTGCTGTCGTTGAATTGGTGGGCCCAACCGCCGTAATGCGGTACGAGCCTCGCACCCTTCACCGCGCCGATGGTCCAGCTCGTCCGGCCGCCCTGCCCGAATCTGTCTGTCCCGGTGATGGCGGCCTGCTCCAGATCGACCTTCCAGTCGCGGCTCTCCCCGTCCACCATGAACTCGGTGATCGTGCCCGTGACCGTCCCGAGCGCTGTGGCGTCGCCGAAGGCGGCGGTCACCGTGGCCTTGGCCGTCCACTCGCCGCCCTCGTCGGTCAGGGCATACATGCCGGCCGCCGCCCCCGCGTAGCTCGCCGTGCCTGTCGCCACGGCCGGGGCACCGACCGCAACGACCTGTATCCATCGGTCGTCGTCGGTATCCCAATACTGGACACCAGCCAACTCCTCGAAGGCCTGCGTGTCGGCCTGCTTGTCCTTCAGCAGCCACCAGCCGAAGACCGTGTGCCTGTCGTCCGCTGTGCCCGAGACCGGTGCCTCGAGGTCCGAGTAGAGGACGACGGTGTGTTCGTATCTGTCGTCGCTGCCGGTCGCACGGGTGCCGGCCCATCCGTGGAGGGCAGGGAGCTTCACCGACGTCAGGGGGAGCCGGATCTCCTCCGCCTCCTCGTTCTCTTCGGCGCTGATCGTGAAGCCCAGCGCCTCGTCGTGCACCGCCGAGGTGAAGAACCAGTAGTGGCTGTCGATTTGGCTGGACCGGGCGCCCGCCTCCTGATCGAAGAGGAGTTGGTTGGAACCTTGGCCCGCGCCCACAGCTCTGTCCTTGAGCGCGGCGAACAGCTTGGCGACCTCCGGGGAAGGTGTTGCCGGACGGGTCGTGTCGTCAGCCGGAGGGGTTTCGTCGTCCGGAGGGGTTCCGCCAGCCGGAGGGGTTCCGCCAGCCGGAGGGGTTCCGCCAGCCGGAGGGGTTCCGCCAGCCGGAGGGGTTCCGCCAGCCGGAGGGGTTCCGCCAGCCGGAGGGGTTCCGCCAGCCGGAGGCGTCAGCGTCACCGTCGGCATACCGCCGGTGAAGGTGGCCGTCTTGTCGTCAGCGACGGTGACCGTGCAGGCCTCGCCGCCAGCCGGGCAGCTGTAGGTGACACCGCCGAGCCTCCCGCTTTCGCCAGCGGCAACCGTCAGAGTCCCGGCCTTGATCACGGCATCATCAAGGCTGGACAGGTCCAGGGGCTTCGCTACAGGCGCCTTCATGTCCGGCGTCCCCGACGACCCGCCGCAGCCTTCGAGTGCCAGACCCGTAGCGACCATCGCCGCCAGGGCCGCATCTTTCATCCTTCTCATCGAAACCTTCTCCTTCTCTCAGATCGGACCGACCGGGAAACCGTTTGAACCGTTCCCGTGGCCTGCCCCTGCCGCCGGTCAGTCTGTCGGCCTGTCGGCACCCCGGGCCGCCGAACAGACGGTTGTTGCCCGCACCGCCATCGACCGTGTCGTCCCCGTCGCCGCCATACAGCGTGTCGTGGCCCGCGCCGCCCGAAAGCGTGTCATCGTCCGACACTGCCGGGGTTCATGGGGAGAAAGTACGCGTCGGCACCCGCGCTTGCGGTTCCGCCCGTCAGCGCGTCGTCGCCGTCGCCACCCGTCAGGATGTCGTCGCCGAGACAACCCGTCAGGGTGTCGTCGCCCGCACCGCCGGTCCGCTCGATAGCCATTGCAAACTCCTCCCGGTCCTGTCACGGATGCACTCTTTTTACCCCCCCCCCCCCCCCCGACCGTCAAGCAAGCCCAGTAGTACGGAATCATTGGATTGCTGTAACTGCCCAGGTCTGCTTCCGGCGATCAGCCACGGGTTATGGACTGAAGCTTCCGGTCTGCTGCCGCGGACGCGGAGGCGAGCGGCGGGGGATTTCAGAGGCGCAGTCTCGGGATCAGCTGCATGGGATCGGGATGCGCCAGGGTTTCGAGGACATTCCAGCGTTGCTTTCGGGCTGTTGCGATGACGGAACGCAGGCTGGCGAAGTCGCGGGCGCCTTGCATTGATCGGAAGCCGCCCGAGATTTTCTGGCGCAGCTTGCCCATGCGGAGGTCGCGCTCGGCCTGGTTGTTCGAGAAGGGGGTTCTCGGGTCGGTGAGGAAGCGCAGGCAGCCCTCCTTGTATTTCTGGAGCCGGAGGGCGAGGTTGTGACCGATGCGGCGCTTTTGTCGTCCGTGCTTTCCGCTCTGGAGGGGCGCCATCTCTTCGTGAGAGGCGATGGCCTGCTCAAGGATGCGGTCCCAGGCTCGGGAGATGCGGGCCACCAGTGAAGCGGGCAGGTCGCGGTCATTCTTGCGGGCGAAGCGGGCGGCTCTGTTGGCACGGCTGAGGAGCGGGTGCGTGGTGGCTGCCCAGTTCTCGATCTCGATCAGGGCTTGGAGTTCGCGCAGGTGATGGGCATTGCAGGCCCCGTGGCGCACGCCTTGGAGAGCGAAGTAGGTGGCGTAGTCGTCATGGATGACGATGCCGTTGAGCTTCTCGTCGATGTGGCTGCGCCCGGCGGCGATGCGCAGGATGGTCAGCAACGGGGTGCACAGTACGTGGAGCCATTGGGTCCGGGCGGCGATGCGGATGCCGGTCTCGTCGAGGTGTTTGACCGGGGCCGCGGTGCGGATGATCTCGCCGACACGGTCGAGGAAGCCCTCGAAGCGCCGGGCGGTGCGTCTGCCCATGGCGGCGATGGTGGCGGTTGAGAGCCTGACCGCGAAGAGGTCGCTCATGACTTCGGCGACGCGCTTCTCCGGAATGAACTGCGCGTGCAGCAGGTAGGTCACCCACGCGGTGATACGCGGCCCGTACTGGACCGGGGCGCCGTTCGGGAAGACGGCTGTCGTCACGGTGCCGCAGGCGGCACAGAGGCAGCGGTGCTCGGTGACCTCAAGGGGCTGCGGCACATCGAAGACCTGCCGGCAGACGGGGGCTCGGTGACGCTCAGCGGCCGACAGCGGCGCGCCGCAGCCCGCACAGGCGCAGGGATCATGATCGACGACGTGGTCGGGCGTCGCGGTCCGCTCCAGAGTGGTTCCCTTGTGGCTGACCGCCGCCTGTCGGACGTGCCGCTCCGGGTGCGCTGGGGTCCGCTCTTCTTCTTCAGACCGTCGCTGGCCGGCGACCGGGAGCTGGTGGTGCTGTCGAGCGCGGCACTGCGCTCGAGTTCGGCAATCCGCTCGCGCAAGTGGGCGTTCTCCCGCTCCAGCGCGTCGTTCTCCCTGACCAGCGCCGCGCTCAGGCGCAGCAGCCCTTGGCCCGGATGGCTTTGATGACCGTCATCGCCAGGCATTGTGGGGTGAAAAGGTCCTGCAGGCACGCAAAAGCCTCGTCGTGGCCGGCGAGGTCCTCGCGCCACCGTCACGGGACCTCGCCGGCCATGATCGCGGCCAGCACCGCCAGGCGTTCGCCCGCCGGCATGGCCTCGTAGAGCCGGCCCCAGTTGGCCGCCTTGCGCTTGATGCGCTGGCGGTCGGTGAAGTTCCGGCCGGCGAAGCGCACCCAGTGCACCCGGTCGGGCGCGAAGTTGAACCACACCACCTCGGTCCGCACCCGGGCCTGGGTCGTCACCTGCAGCGCCAGCCGGCGCCAGCCCGACAGCAGGTCGTCATAGAGCGCAGACGGGTGGCCCGAGACCATCACCTGGCAGGGCAGACCCTTGAGCAGCTCAAGCAGCGCGACGTGGTCGGCCTCCGCATACTCGAAGCGGTAGCGCTGCGACGAACGCCGGGTCGCGTGCAGATAGGGCGGATCGCTGTAGACCAGCTCCGGGCCCAGAAACGCAAACGACGCCAGAAAGGAGTGGGCGCAGCCATGCACCAACTCCACCGGGTAGTCGCAGCCAAAGGCCTCAAGCGCCCGCTCATCGAGGTCGATCCCGATCGAGCGCACGGCAGCAGGCTTGCGCTTCATCAGCGCACCGCCCCCCAGGTGACTCTCGATATAGACAGAGTGCGGCGGCATCAGCGCAATCAGCGCCTGGCTCAGACCCGTCGTCGCCTTCGATCCGAAATACCCCACCAGCCGCTCCTCCCATGCGAGAGGGCAACCCATAGGCGCGCGCGCCTATGCAGTCAAGGCCGAGAGCAGCGACACGGCGAACAAAATCAGCAAGCTCTCACACTTGGCAGGGTACCTGGGTAGTTACGGGATAACTTGAATGGCGGTGCCGGTGATGACACCCTGTATGGTGGCGACGACAACGACAACCTGGGCGGCGGTGCCGGTGACGACACCCTGTATGGCGGTGCCGGTTCTGACTTGCTGTATGGCGGTGCCGGCGACGATATCTTGTATACGGGGGAAAACGACTGGGCCGACAGGGCGTTCGGTGAAGATGGTAACGACATCCTGTACGGCGGTTCCGCTCGCGATAGCCTCTACGGCGGCGACGGGGACGACACCCTGTATGGCAGCGATGGTGACGATGACCTTGATGGTGGCTTTGACAACGACATCCTGTATGGCGGTGCTGGCGACGACGAACTCTTCGGCGGCGCGGGTGATGACACTCTGGAGGGCGGCGATGGCGCCGACGAATTCGTGTTTGGGGCGGATATCCCCACTCGGTCGAGGGAAGAAGGAGGAACCGACACCATTGTCGATTTCGAGGAGGATGACACCATCGTGATTCACGGAGTCGATGGGTTCCGGTCGCTGGACATCAGACAGGACGGGCTCGACACGGTCATCACCCTGGACTATGCAACGATCAGGCTGCAGGACATCGTGGCCGCGTCGCTGGACTCCACGGATTTCGACTTCGTTTGATGCAGAATTCCGGAGGTCGTGGAGAAATAAATTCAGACCCCACTTCCAGTCTGAAGTGCAACACCCGGCCCTCATCGCAGTGAGGGCGTAGCCCGAACGGAGATGAGGGCCGGGTGTTGCGCAAATTTTTCCCCTCTGCCCCTCTCGATTCCGCTTGGGAACAGCTTCAGTTCCTTCAACATCGAGCTTATGCAACGCCTTTGTCGGCTTCAAGCCACTATTCCGCCGTCGCGCGGCATGGACCCTGCTGCACGTTGCGGCTTTGGAACGCAGATGGTCAGGGCGGTTTCACTTCAAGATTACCTCCGTCGGCGATCCCAGAACTTTCCGAATGTTGAGCCGATCCTTCTGAACATCTTCGTTGCATGTCGCGCGAAAGTCCGTGCCCTTCGGGAAGTACTCCCGCACCAGGCCGTTGGTGTGCTCATTCAAGCCGCGCTCCCAAGAATGGAAAGGCGAAGAAGAAATCTGCGTCAAGTGCGACACGCCTGTGGTCTGCGAACTCCTTGCCGTTGTGATTGTGTGGACCAATAGCGCACCAGAGCCGAGCAGGCGGATCATACCAACCGTGTCTTTCTGTCCACCCAGCAAGATGTATTTCGTGGCACGATCAACCAGCGACAGCTCCACTGTGAGCTTTGCCGATGATGGCTCCCAGTCGCCGACCCGTTCCTTTGCCTCCGCAGGGCGCTCGGAAATGTCTACCCGGCCAGAATGGCATCCGCCCTTCCAGTTCGGCTTCTTGCTGCGCCGCCGAAGCTTCAAGACGCCCCCGGCTCTCCGATCTTCGGCGATCATGGATCCGTTGCCGACCCACGGCCCTCCAGTCGAAAACGGCCGCTGATCTGCTCGGGGCCCTCCCGCAGCTTTTTCTGAGCTTCAATCCGAGGCGTCAACCGCCAAGAAACAGACGAGGCGGCCCTGCGGCGCGTTTCTGCCATCCTTTGCGCCTGCTTGTGACGGTAACTCCGTCCCCCGGTGTTGCGCTTGATCTCCCGGAAAATTGTTGATCGGCCCAGCTGCCGAGCAATCGCACCTTGTGAAAGACCGCTTTTCTGCCTCAATCTGGCATCGCTCTTCGTAGGTGACGGTAGCCTTTGGACATGAACAAGTCCCCTTCATCTTGTACAGGAACTCTCGCCGCTGCTGGACAGCTCCGCAACATCATGCGTCTAAAAACACATGGCCACAGCCCATCATGTGTTGCACTTCACTATGGAACGGGGGAAACTTTCTGACCTCGTGACGATGTCTGTTGCAGGCTGCGTTCCGGGAACTTGTTGGGTTCGGTTCATTCTTGGCTGTTTTGGCTGATTTTCTCTGGCCGCCGTGTCCAGGTTAGGGTATTTTAATTTGACACTGGATACGAGATTTCAAACATGCCGATTACCCTTCCCCTGTGCCCTCTGGAGACGGTTCCGATCGGCAACAGTTGTTTCGCCATTCTGATTTCGGACGACAGCTTCACCTACTTCTCCAACCTCGTTCCCTTTGACAGCCACCGATGACTGCGCGGCCATGCTGTTGCGGATTGGACGCCTGGCTGCGATCAGCGCGGTCTCGCGGCAGGATCTGGCCGACGCATTCGGTGTCTCGTGGGCGACGGTGCAGCGCGTATGACGGCGCTACCTGGGTGAAACGGAGTTTCTGAAGCCCCGGCGCGGTCGGGGAACTTCAGTGTTCACGCCGGAGCTGACGGAGAAAGCGACGGCGTTGCAGGAAGGGGGCGGCTCTGCGGTAGCCCGGGTTCTCGGCGTGCCGGCGCCGTCGGTCGACAAGTGGCGGCGGCAGGGGGCGATCGGCAACGCGGAGGCGAGAGCGCGGCGGTACCGCCTGGCGCGGGTGCGGCGCAAGGCACCGTTCGTCGCCGCCGTCGAGAGGCTGCACACCCTCAACGGGTGAAGCTCACCGTCGTCAAGGGCTTCCGGCGCACCGAAATCGCCGCCTGGGCGCGGGTCGTGTCCGACGGCCTGACGTGCTTCAACGGCGTGAGCGCAACCAGGTGCGCTCACGCCAAGGTCGTGGTCGGCAGCGGGCGAGCCGCCGTCGAGCATTCCGAGTTTCGATGGATCAACACGCTTCTCGGCAACATCAAGAGCGCGTGGCACCTATCATACGGTTCGCCCCAGGTACGCGCAGCGCTATCTGGCTGAGTTCGAATACCGCCGTCGTTTCGATCTGCTCGACCTCATCTCGAGGTTATCGCGCTCAGAACCCCGCCAATGCCAGAAAGGCCGCCCAAGATATGCTTAGTTTGAGTGGGAATTAGGAAACTGAATGTAGCGCAGGAAAGGCTTGGAGTGATCCACCGGAGCCATTATTGCGTATTGGAGATCATGGTATTGGATACCATGAATCAAGAGGCAACGGAGCGCCCGGTACCGGCCGGGGCACGACGCAGGATTGCCGTGATCGGTGCGGGCATATCGGGCCTCGGCGCGGCTTGGCTCCTGTCGCGTGCGCATGATGTCGTGTTGTTCGAATCTGCGGACCGCCTGGGCGGCCATGCTCGTACCGTTACAGCCAGAATGCAGGATCGGGAGGTGGCGGTTGATACCGGTTTCATCGTCTTCAACCGTACCAATTATCCCTGCCTCTACCGGCTGTTCGACCGTCTAGACGTACCGGTCCGCAAGAGCGACATGTCCTTCGCCGTGTCCGTGGACGGTGGCGCCATGGAATACGGTTGTCGCAATATCAGGGCCGTTCTGGCTCAGCCGGGGAATGCGGCAAAACCGGGCTTCTGGCGCATGTTCCGCGACATCGCGGTCTTCAACCGGACTGCGCTGGCAGACGCGGACGACGACCCGGAGCTGACCCTTGGCGGCCTGATCCGGCAACGGCAGTTCGGCACCTGGTTCGAACGATATTATCTTCTGCCGATGAGCGGCGCGATCTGGTCGACGCCGCGCTCGCAGATGCTGAATTTTCCGGCTGGCGTCCTCACCCGCTTCTTCGACAATCACGGACTGCTCTCCTTTGCAGGTCAGCATCGTTGGTGGACCGTGGAAGGTGGATCCTGCAACTATGTCTCCCGGATGGTAGCCGACATGGACGTCGAACTGCGGCTCCGCGCGCCCGTCGAGGCGGTGACCCGCGAACCAGGCGGTGTCCGCGTCCGGGCGGTAGGGCAGGAACTGGAGCGGTTCGACAGCGCGGTGTTCGCCTGCCATGCCGATACGGCGCTGGCGATCCTGAAAGATGCCGGGCCGGACGAACGACGCGTCCTCGCCGGGATCCCGTTCCGACGCAACAGGATCGTGCTCCATACGGACGCCCGGCTGATGCCGCGGCGCAAGGCCTGCTGGTCAAGCTGGGTGTATCTGGCAAGGACTGGGCCTGACGAACACCGGGCATCGGTAACCTACTGGATGAACTCGCTCCAGGGTATCCCGCGCGACACGCCGCTGTTCGCGACGCTCAATCCGTCGATACCGGTCGACGAGTCGCGCATTCTGGACGAGCATGCGTTCGACCATCCCCAATACGATTTCGGGACGATCGCCGCACAGGCTGCGCTGCCGTCGATTCAGGGCCGTGCGGACACGTGGTATTGCGGGGCATGGACTGGTACCGGCTTCCACGAGGATGGCTTTGCAAGCGCAGTCCGGATCGCCGAGAATCTCGGGGTTTTACCACCATGGGCGTGACTGACCCGTCCGTCGTCAGGGCGCGAGTGGTCCACTCCCGGCGCAAGCCGGTGAACAATCGCTTTACCTACGGCATCGACTGTCTGCTGCTCGACGAGGCGCTGCTCACGGGAACCCGGAGAACCCGGCTCTTCTCCTTCGGTCGGCCCAACGTCATTTCTCTGCATCCATCCGACCACGGCGTTGTCGATTGCACCGGTGTCGAAGGCGTCCGCCGGCTGGCTCGAGAAGCGGGTATCGGCGGCATCGATAGCGTGCTCCTGCTGACCCATCCGCGCTATTGGGGCTACACGTTCAATCCAGTCAGCTTCTGGTTCCTCGCAGGCGCCACCGGCAATCTCCGGGCCGTGCTGGCAGAGGTCCACAATACCTTCGGCGACCGTCACGGCTATCTTTGCACGGGCAAGAACGGCACCGATATCGCACGCGACCACTGGACCATTATCGCTAAGCACTTTCACGTCTCACCCTTCTTCGACATCGCGGGCGAATACCGGTTCCGGTTCCTGCTGGATGAGGCCCGTATCGCCGTGCGTATCGTCTATGACGACGGCGCAGGCGGCGGGCTCGATACGGCCATAGCCGGTACGCGCCGTCCTTTTACCGACCGGGAACTCGGCCGGGCACTCCTGCGCCGGCCGTTGGGTGCCGCCCGAACGAC
Source organism: Alphaproteobacteria bacterium (assembly GCA_964291215.2). Lineage (GTDB taxonomy): Bacteria > Pseudomonadota > Alphaproteobacteria > MPNO01 > UBA830 > JAJEBT01. Next base: position 2,163,580 of record OZ219790.1, read on the forward strand.
GGCGCTGATCCACTGGCAGGCGCTCCGTCTGTGGCACAAGGGGGTGCCTTACCGGCATCGCGCGAAGCCGCCGGAGCAGAGCATCACATGATTCTTCGCCTTGTTCTGCTCGCACTGGTGCTCGGTGTCGAGAGCGCCGCCGCAGCGCTACCGGAACTCTCGGGCCGGGTCGCGGCCACGCATCCCTCAGGCTGCGCCGATTACAGATTTATGTTCTTCAGGCTTTACAGGGCAGAACTGTGGACGGACGCCATTGCGTTGCCTGGGGAAAAGTTCGGGCTGTCCCTGATCTATCACCGCGGTTTTAGCCACGACGAACTGGTCTCAAGCTCGATATCCGAGATGGCGCGCATATCGGGCCGGGCCGAAGCGAGCTTTGCCGCCACGCGTATGCAACTCCGACGGGCGATGCGAAGCGTAGCCGAGGGTGACCGTTATACGGCGTGGCGCAACGGCCCCGGCCGCGTCGAGTTTTTCCTCAATGGCAGGCCGACGGGCGTGCTGACGCAGGACTCCGATCTGTTTCTTGATATCTGGCTCGGCCCTGCCAGCCGTGACCCTGAGCGGAGGAACACGCTGCTCTCCGGGCGCTGCGATGACTGAAACCCGCGGTCCCGCGCGACGCGACCTGGTTCCGCCCGCCTCGGTCGCGGCCATGCTCGCCTTTGGCGGCCTGCCACTCTACATCCACGCGCCGCGCTACTATGCCGAAGAGATGGGAGTCGGCCTCGCCACGCTCGGCCTCGCGATGCTGGCGGCGCGCGCGACGGACAGCCTGCAGGACCCCGTTATCGGTCGACTGGCGGACCGTTGGCGGCGCCACCGGGACGCATGGGCTCTGGGCTCAGGTCTTTTGCTTGTGGCCGGCTTCGGCCTGCTGTTTTCACCGCCGGGATGGGGTGCGCCGCTGCCGCGTCTGACCGTCGGTCTGCTGGCTGCCTTCACCGGCTTCAGTGCGCTGCAGATCGCGCTCTATGACCATGGCCTCGCACAAGCTCACGCGGCAGGCGGGGGCTACAACCGGATCGCCCTCTGGCGCGAAGCCGGGGGGCTCTCCGGCGTCTGCCTCGCCGCTGCGGCTCCGGCCGTGCTCGGATCGGTCTTCGGCCCGGCCTATGCCTACGCTGGCTACGCCGCCGCGTTCGGGCTCTTCTCCTTGGTCGCACTCGGACGGATGCGCGGCCGATGGCTGGCCTCCGGCAACTCCGGCCCGGAGGGCGGCTTCACCTACGCCCTGCGCGTCCCGGGCGTCGCGCCAGTCCTGATGTTCGGTTTCGTCAACGCCTTGCCAACCGCAGTGACTTCGACACTTTTCCTGTTCTTCGTTTCCGACATTCTCGCCGCCGAAACCCACGCAGGTCCCATGCTGTTGGTTTTCTTCGCTGCGGCGGCTGCAGCGGCGCCGGCCTGGGCACGGCTGGCCGACAGGATCGGGCGCAAGGCGGGGCTCGCGGCAGGCATGGCGCTTTCGGTCCCGGTCTTCGTCTGGGCCTGGATGCTGGGGCCCGGCGATATCGCGCCGTTCTACGCCATTGCCGCCGCCTCCGGCGCGGCGCTCGGCGCTGACATGACGCTGACGCCCGCATTGCTGGCGGCACGGATCCAGGCCAGTGGCGGGCTGGTGTTCTCGGTCTGGACGTTGCTCCAGAAGACCGCGCTGGCCTTCGCCGCCGGCGCAACCCTGCCGGTGCTCGCGCTTGCGGGATACGAGCCGGGAGCGACCGGCGAGGAGGGGCACGCGGCACTCGCCGCGGCCTACGCACTGGTCCCCTGCGCTCTCAAGCTGGCCGCGATCCCGGTGCTGTGGATATTCGTCAACGATGTGGGAGACGACGCGTGAGAACAAGACACTTCCCGGGCTCGGGCCTGCTGTTCGATCTCGGCGCACAGGGCGTTGGCGATTATGCCGACGCGACGCCGGTACTCGACCTTCGTGACTATCTGAACGGGCCGCTGACCGCTTCGGGCGTGTTCTTCGGCCTTTCCGGCCGGGCCGAACGGCGCTTCACCGTCGACATGGCTGGGCGCTGGTCAGGTAGCAAGGGCAGGCTCGAAGAGTACTTCCGCTACAACGACGGCGAGATCGGCCGCCGTCGCTGGGACCTGACCTTCCGCGACGACAGAACCTTCACCGCAACCGCGCATGATGTCGAAGGCATGGCTGAGGGCGCACAGTGCGGCAACGCGGCCGTGATGCACTACCGGCTGCGAGTGCCAAGAGCGAAAGGCGATATCGTCGTCAGTATGGAGGACTGGTTCTACCTCATGGACGACGGCACGCTTATCAACCGGGCGCGCATGTCCAAATTCGGGCTCAAGGTCGGCGAGCTGTGTGTCTCCTTCCGCAAGCGCGACGCCGGAGAGACCTCCGTCGCGCCGGCGGATCCGCCGTGAACCGGCTCGCCGGCAAGCGCTTCTGGCTGGTCGGCGCCAGTGCCGGCATCGGCCGGGAGCTTGCCCTGCGGCTGGCGCAGGAGGGAGCCGCCGTCGCCGTTTCGGCGCGCGACGCAGTGGCGCTCGCCGGCTTGCTCGACAAGATGACGCCCGCGCAAACCATCCTCGGCGGCCACTCTGCAGTACCGTTCGATGTTACCGACAGCGCCCACACCTTGCAGGCGTTCGACTGCGCGGGCCCGGTGGACGGCGTCATCTACTGCGCCGGCGCCTACGAGCCGATGTCGGCGCGCAGGCCCGACCTGGACGCGCTTGAGGAGATCGTCGACGTCAACCTCACCGGCGCCCTGCGCGTCCTGGCGGCCTGCGTACCGACGTTCTGCCGGCACGGATGCGGACATATCGTGTTGCTCGGCTCACTCTCCGGATATCGCGGATTGTCCCACGCCTGGGGGTATGGTGCGACCAAGGCGGCACTGATCCATCTCGCCGAGAACCTGCGCTGCGACCTTCGCGGATCGGGCATCACGGTGCAGGTCTGCAACCCGGGTTTCGTGGCCACCCGGTTGACCGACAAGAATCGGTTCGAAATGCCGTTCATCATGACCCCGAAAGCGGCGGCCGACCGGATCGTGCGCGGTATGGCGCGGGGCCGGTTCGAAATCGCCTTTCCCTTCACCATGATGGCGGCGCTGAAGCTTCTCGCAGCGCTGCCGCGGCCGGTCTATTTCGCGCTACTGGCGCTTGCTGCCGGCAAACCGGACGAAACTCCGTGATCGCCCCGGTCGGCAGGCCTGGCTTTTGCCGGGATTCGGTCGAGGCTGGCTTGGCCCTGCCGCGGCGGCTTCGGATCTTCCGGTCGATCCTGAACCGCATCGAACGCGGAACCATCGATGTCGAATTGCCCGACAGGAGACGGTTCCGGGCTTTCGGAGGCATGCCCGGCCCGCACGGCGAAATCGTTGTTCTCAATCCGAAATTCTTCAGGCGATTGCTGATGGAGGGCGATCTGGGGTTCGGCGAGATGTTCATGGATGGCTGGTGGACGACACCCGACCTCCAGAGTCTGCTGGACGTCATCATGCTCAATAACGAGAACATGGCGCACCGCTTCCCCGGCGCCGGGCTGTTCCGACTGCGACAGCGCCTCCGCCATTGCCTGAACGCCAATAGCCGAAAGGGATCGCGGCGCAATGTCGCATACCATTACGATCTGGGCAACGCCTTTTACGGCCTGTGGCTCGACGACACCATGACCTATTCCTCGGCCCTGTTCCGCAACGGACGGGAGAGCCTCGCCGAAGCGCAGCGGAACAAGTATGAGGCGATCTGCGACCGGCTCGCGCCGGCGCCCGGCGACCGGATTCTCGAAATCGGCTGCGGCTGGGGCGGCTTTGCCGAATACGCCATCAGGGAACGCGGCGTCCATGTTATCGGGCTCACTGTCTCGCGCGAGCAACGGGACCATGCTCAGCGACGGCTGTTCGAAGCAGGCTTGGCCGAGCGGGCGGATATCCTCCTGCACGACTGGCGCGACGAGCGCGGCGCCTATGACGGGATCGTCTCGATAGAAATGATCGAGGCGGTGGGAGAAAAATACTGGCCAGCCTATTTCCTGACGTTACGCGACCGACTCGGGCAGGGCGGCATTGCGATACTCCAAGCAATCACGATAGCAGACCGCCTCTTCCCACAATATCGTACCAAGGTCGATTTCATCCAGAGGCACATCTTTCCGGGCGGGATGCTACCGAGCTCTGCGGCGCTCCGGGCCCGGGCCGAAGCGGTCGGTCTCCGGACGATCGGGGCCGAAGGTTTCGCAACCAGCTACTCCCGTACGCTGCGCACGTGGCGCCATCGATTCAATACCCGCTGGGACCGGATCGCGGCCCTTGGATTCGATGACCGGTTTCATCGCATGTGGAACTTCTACCTTGCAGCAAGCGCCGCAGGCTTCGCTGCAGGAACCACGGATGTCGTCCAGATTGCCTATCGCAGGCCTTCCTGAACGGTGTCCCTGCCGGAAATTGGCAGCACTCTCGATCGGGCTTACGGCTGCACAGTCGCCGCTCGGCCATGCGCTCGCGACCATGACGCTCATATTCGTCTTCGACAGCCCAGGAAGGAGTGTGTTGCCGTGAAAATGGTTATGAATCGGCCAAAAACACGCTCCCCGCCACAGTAATGCTCCCGAGGTGCGCGATAATCGCCATCTGCGGCACCCATCTTGCGAACCGTGATCGACAGACAACCGCGTACAAGCCCGAAGTCTCCCGCCCGCACAGCGGCGCCTGTTCTCATGATACGTGTGAATCGGCATGCAAAATTGACCCGCTTGGGTGGGTTATGAGCGCGTAAAATTGCACACCTGTTTTCGTTAACATCCGCACAGAAAGTGCGGAGGAAAGAGCAGGTGTTATTGATGGTGCCGAAGATCCGACGGTTGGTTGAGGGGCGCAGCATCCGGTCTGTTGCGCGGACGACGGGATTATCGCGGAACACGATCAAGAAGTAGGATGGGAGCCCGCCGACAGCGCCAGGCACCGTCGGTTCGGCACAAGCTGTGCAACGGGTTTGATTTTCGGTTTCAGGAGCTCAGGACCAGAAGCGGCCGCGCCGGGAGCGGGGCCCAGAAGCTCTAGTAGTCCACCGGCATTGTATTGATGGTTTTTGGTGGGCAGTATTTCCGTGTCGGCGTTCGTTGGAATCCGGACAGTGCCGATATCCACACGGGCAGATGCCGAACAGGCAGGCAGCCCCATGCGCAGGTCCGGACAACGGGCATGCCCGCAGGTCTTCGGGGCAATGACAGGAGCGTGGCCAACTCTCAGGGCAGGAAGCTCTACCGGATAACCCTTTCGGCGCAGGAGCGCCGGGATCTGAACGGGCACCGGGGGCACAGGTCCTGATGCTGAGGGGCGCTTGTCGATGCCGACATTGCGCAAGGGCATCGGCACGGCGACGGTCGAACGCTTGCGCAAGCGCTGCGTCCTGGAGGGGGCCGCCCTCAGCCGCAAGGAGCAGGTGAACCGTCGGCCGAAACGGGGGCGATGGAGGCGAAGCTGGTCTCGTCCCCGCCCGAGGGCTATGGACGCTGCTTGCCGGCCGTCCGGTGGAGATCGTCGAGCGCATTTCGGAAGAGACGGTCAGGAAGACGCTAAAAAAAGAGATCAAGCGGTGGCTGAACTGGTGCATTCCACCGCACCGGAGCGCACGGTTCGTGGCGGCGGACGTGCTTGACATTTGTCAGCGGGACTTTGCCGGGAACGAGGTGCTGAGACCAGCCGGCAGCAGACGAAGGACCCCCCCCCCGGTCAGCCGGAGGTGGTCGACCATGAATATGAACGCAACGGCCAACCTCTTCATGGCCTTTGCGCCCAACGAGAACTGGCGCGCGGTGAAAGTCACCGACCGCCGCGGGACCGGGCGCACTTCATCCGGGAGCTTGCCGACGACCATTTCCCCGACAGCGTGCTGGACAATCTGAACACGCACAGTCACTGTATGAAGCCTTCGAGCCCGAGGAGGCGGGTGCGAAAGCGGTTCGAGTTTCGCTACACGCCGAAGCTGGCTCAACATGGCCGAGGTCGGTGCGCTGTCGCGGCAGTGCCTTCGGCGACGCATTCCCGACCGTGACACCATGCGGCGGGAGACGGCAGCATGGGTGGAACGGCGCAATGCGGCCGATGTCACTGTCGACTGGCGTTTCACGACGAAGGATGCTCGGACGAAACTGAAGTCACTATATTCCTCAATACAATAATGTAAAACTGCTGGGCTGGCGGAGAAATCCTCAATGCGCTAACCTTCACCTTGGACCAGTCGACGGGGGCAGGTCAGTTCTGTCCGCCGACGCCGGACGGCCCGCCGAAACGCTGAAACAGGAGGCTAACATGACGACATTCGTGCTGATTCACGGCGCTTGGCACTATGGTGCGCTGTGGGAGGAGGTTGCGGAACCGCTGCGCAAGGCCGGACACACCGTCCACACCCCGACGCTCGCCGGCAACGGCCCCGGCGACGGCATCGACCGGACCGTCGGGCACAGCGACGCCGTTAAATCTGCCATCGACTATGTCGTGGAAAACGACCTGAAGGATTTCGTGCTCCTCGGCCATTCCTACGGCGGCACGATCGTCTCCCGGATGGCGGAGGAATTGACGGACCGCATCCGTCGGCTGATCTACTGGAACGCCTTCGTGCTGAACGACGGCGAATCGATCGAAGCGGTCAGCCCGCCACATTACAAACAATTGATGGATTCGATCGCGGCCTCCGGGGCCTACGGCCCGGGCGCCGTCAAATTGCCGTTCCCGGTGTGGCGCGAGGCGTTCATGAACGATGCGGACCTTGCGCTCGCCCAGAAGGCCTACGAGCTGACGACACCGCACCCACAACGCACGCTGACCGACCAAGTGGCGCTGAAATCCTTCCACAAACTGCAGATCCCGCGCTCCTACATCAACTGCATGGAAGACATCGCCATGCCGCCGGGAGACTTCGCCTGGCATCCGCGGTTCACGGCGAGGCTGGGCCTGTGCCGGCTAGTGCAGATGCCGGGCGGGCACGAGGCGTGCTTCACCAATCCGGAACTGCTCGCCGCCAAGATCGTTGAAGCGGGCCGGGACTGACAGCAGGCGCAGCCCGTCCCACGACGGGCGCCTCGAGCATCGCCGCCTTTCGTTTCCCCGGGCGCCGCCGCCTCACCCGCTCTGCCCATCAAACACATTTCCCGGTCGACTCGCTGATTTGTTCGCGCTATCGTGGCGCGCATGGATGGTCCTGTTTCGATTCCGAGCGCGCTTTCCTCGGCGGAAGGCCTGAAGAAGCTGTTGCGGCTACACCATCAGGTTTGCCTCGGTGTCCGGTGAAACGTTTCATTCTAAATCGATTCCGCTGCTGCTTGCCCGCTTCCGCAGGCCCTTTCGTCTCCATCGTGCATCCCACAGCGACGGAGTGGGATTTGCAAGACCCAAGCGGTCGCTCGCATTGGAGGTTTGGAGACATCGATAACACAGATCGATATTCTGAACTTTTCATCGGAAGAAAGCGTGTCGCACAACTGGCTCTCAAGATCAGCTGCGCTCTTCGGACGCCCCCATATCCAGTGGTCGGGCTGCAACCTTCTGTGTCTCCGAACCAGAACACAAGGTATATGCCGTAACCGTGTGCTCGGGGATCCGAGGTATAGTTGGCGAACTGGTCCCTGATGGCGCTTCATAGCTTGCTGTGACAGCTTTGCTTGATTTCTATCGGAACGTGGAAGTTGCCGTACGCAACCCTAATGTCGGATCGCTTGTCATTGACATGGCAGCTTTCGGCCCAGACGCGGATATCCAGCCAAGCCAAATGATTCTCCAGGTCGGGCAAGAGATAACCCCAGCATGCGCTTTCCGGTTTCGGCCGCAGAGGTCGATTGTATCAGTCCACGTTCCAGTACTTCCGCCAGTTCGATGTATCGCTGGCGCGGACATTCCTGGAAATGCCCGTCAACGCTTCAACCGTCAGCGCGGCAAGGTCAGCCGCGTTTGCCGGGCTGCGATTTTCGAGCACCTTGATCACGCGTTCACAATCACGATGGCAGAAGCCGGCTTCTCGCCAGATAGCATTCAGGCCGCGATCCGTTGCGTCGGCGCCGCTTTGCCCTTGCCGATAAAGGTCAAGATCAAGGTGTCCGGATGCTTCCGAACCCGCCTCCACGCCGAAATCTGGTGCCGAATCTCAAGCTATCTCACCTCCATGGCCGCACGCGGCCACAACCCACTCGTCGCCATCCAGATCGCACTCGCCGGAAACGCCGCCGACATTATCAAAATGCATAACGCCAAACCCGCCTCTGCGGACGGGTGAGCAGATACGAAGAATGTGCCGATTTCGCGAACACCAAAGCAATGATCAGTGCCACATGAGGATTTTCTTTCATCTGGGCATTCTCTTAGGAAGCCCATGCAGGCGAGGATATAGTATTCGGCATCATCTCCATGAGGGCGTCAAGATTGGGCACCTTGGTTCAAAGCTGGTCGGTGACTGGTTTGCAGACCAAATGTACGCGACGTTGCTAGGTTGTGGACTCAAATAATTGGTTTGCGATTCTGCGGAGCAAGAATCGGCTGGCAGCCAGTTGCACGGCGGAGAGGAAGTTCCTTGTCATAACGGGTCCGTCGGAACTCCTTGATCTTACCGAAGAACCGCTCGACCAGGTTGCGCATCCTGTAGATCTCGCGGTCGAGCGGTCGTGGCGATGTCCGGTTGGATTTCATGACCGCGGTTGCTCCTGCCGTCTCGATCAGATGGCGTCGGTGTCGTAGGCCTTGTCGCCGACCACCGTCTCGCCCGAGGTCGGCGAGAAGCGCCTGCGCGCAGTCGGCCGCTTGGCCCGGGCACGGTCTTCACCCTCTCGTTCTCGCCAAGATGGACCTTCGTCGTTCGTCCGCCACGGCTCACTGCGAAGGCTCGTCGTCCCGGGACGCCCCAGCTTGTGAACGCGCACCGACGAGGAGTCGACCATGCGCAGGTGAACCGAGCCGGGCGGGCCATCGTCGCTCCCGTCATCATCGCTCGTAAGCCTTTGAAGCTTCTCCATGATCGACGCCCAGGCGCCGTTCTTGCTCCACCGGTTGAAGCGGTTGAAGCAGGTCGTGTACGGACCGTAGCGCTCCGGCAGATCGCGCCACGGCGTACCGGTGCGAAGCACGAAGAATATCCCGTTCATGGCCCTCCGGTCATGCACCCGCTCCGGGCCCTGGTGCTTGTCAGGAAGCACCGAGCGGAGAACTTCCCATTCCGCGTCGCTCATGTCGTGTCGGTCGCCGCTCATCCTTCACTCTCCTTGTGAATCGCTTTCGACAAGAATAAGGCAGATCATGCAAAATGTCAACATTTGGGTACACAACCTAGTAGTCTGACATTATTGGATTGACGAATATAGAGACTTCAGTTTCGTGCGGGCATCCTTCGTCGTGAAACGCCAGTCGACAGTGACATCGGCCGCATTGCGCCGTTCCACCCATGCTGCCGTCTCCCGCCGCATGGTGTCTCGGTCGGGAATGCGTCGCCGAAGGCACTGCCGCGACAGCGCACCGACCTCGGCCATGTTGAGCCAGCTTCGGCGTGTAGCGAAACTCGAACCGCTTTCGCACCCGCCTCCTCGGGCTCGAAGGCTTCGCGATGCGGGGCTGTGCGTGCTCAGATTGTCCAGCACGCTGTCGGGGAAATGGTCGTCGGCAAGCTCCCGGATGAAGTGCGCCCGGTCCCGCGGCGGTCGGTGACTTTCACCGTGCGCCAGTTCTCGTTGGGCGCAAAGGCCAGGAAGAGGTTGGCCGTTGCGCTCATATTCATGGTCGACCACCTCCGGCTGACCGGGGGGGGGGGGGGGGGTCCTTCGTCTGCTGCCGGCTGGTCTCAGCACCTCGTCCCCGGCAAAGTCCCGCTGACAAATGTCAAGCACGTCCGCCGCCACGAACTGTGCGCTCCGGTGCGGTGGAATGCACCAGTTCAGCCACCGCTTGATCTCTTTTTTTAGCGTCTTCCTGACCGTCTCTTCCGAAATGCGCTCGACGATCTCCACCAGACGGCCGGCGAGCAGCGTCCACAGCCCTCGGGCGGGGACGAGACCAGCTTCGCCTCCATCGACCCCGTTTCGGCCGACGGTTCACCTGCTCCTTGCGGCTGAGGGCTGCGTCCAGCCCCTCCAGGACGCAGCGCAAGCGCTCGACCGTCGCCGTGCCCGGCGCAATGTCGGCATCGACAAGCGCCCCTCAGCATCAGGATTTGTGCCCGGCGCCCCCGGTGCCCGTTCAGATCCCGGCGCTCCTGCGACGAAAGGGTCACCCGGTAGAGCTTCCTGCCCTGAGAGTTGGCCATATGCGCCGCTCCCGTTGTCCGGACCTGTCCGGTGCGCATGGGGCTGCGGCTGCCTGCCCGTTCGGCATCTGCCCGTGTGGATATCGGCACTGTCCAGATTCCAACGGATGCCAACACAGGAATACTACCCACTAAAAATCATCAATACAATGTCGGTGGACTGCTAGGGGCTTTGCGCCACAAAAGGTGGGGCAAATTCAAACGCTGAAACCGGGTCAGTTTTGAACGCTCATTGGCATCACGATACGGGGCAATTGACCCGCCCGATCATCATGGTAAGCGTTCCGTCGGCCCATGACGGGCGGTAAGTTTTGGGACTTGCACAGAAAGTTTGACGAGTTTTCACGCTGCCGCTTTCCGTGCGTCTTCGCGGTTCACGGGCCGGGTAGCCCCGCCGCCTCCCCGCGCGGTCGCCCTGGATCCCAGGGCCAGTATGTTCGCCGCCGCATTGAGGTCGGCGTGGTCGACACGACCGCAGGCCGTGCATTCGAACAGGTTCCCGGGTCTCGCGCAACCCGGCATGGCCGCAGGCGGCGCAGGTCCGGGTGTTGTTGCGCAGGCCCACCGCGACCACGGCCTTGTAGTCCAGCATCAGACGTTCTGATCTCGTGAGTTGACTTGATCAGTCCGCCCCCCCTTTCTTTTTTCAACAAAATGAACGATTTCCCCGATTTTTTGCTTGACAACATAGCCATGTGATAATCTAATATAATTTGATGCTTATAATTGGATAGTCTTGGCCATGAACACGCCCGCGATGCATCCTCCTGAAGCCGTCCGGATCGGAACCTCGTGCTTTTCCCTTGCCGACATCGTCAGACTGCTCGACGAACTCAACCGAACGTGCGCGGTCTTCTCCGGAACCGGCCTCCGCATGATCTACGAACTTCTAGACAACGCACGCGAACTCGGCCCCGAAGCATCACGCTGATTGGGAAAATCGAAGCCGAGATCAGGACATCTGAGCATGGCGCGGAACGCGCACCAGCTCGTGTCCTGGACGGTCCTGTTAAGGCTGATCTTCTGTCGGACCCGGATGTGCCAACCAACACCAACCAACTCCAGTGGACGCTGCGCGCCATCCCCATAGGGCGGCGCAACTGGGTGTTCTGCTGAACCGAGCTCGTGGCCAAGCATGTGGGAATCATCGAGAGCCTCATCGCCACCTGTCGCCTCCACGGCGAGGATCCTTGGCCCTGGCTGGTTGACATGCTCCAGCGGGTGGCGAGCCATCCTGCAAAGGATGTGGCGCAACTGACGCCGCGGCTGTAGAGGGACAGTGTTGCCGCCAATCCCATGACGCCCGATATCGGCAAGGGCAGAGCGGCGCCAGCGCAACGGATCGCGGCCTGAACGACCGTCGCCCCCGGCGACACCGATCTCTACGCGCTGAAATCTGGCGCCAATAGCTCAGGCACGGCTTCTCCTGCCAGATCTTGGCCACTATCCCGCTTGCCCTCGCGCGCGGGGAACGCGGCCAGTGTCATCGCCAAACCGGCAAATCTACTGAACGTCCGTGTTTGATCCACGGCGATCCCATGCTGATTCCGAAACGCGAAATCCGAGTGCGTTGGGGCTCGCGTCATCACAGATCGCCTCTTGATCGCAATTTTTCGCGCCGAGAAGGTCTCATCGAGTCTTGGCGGCACAATTGCAGCGCGACGCAGACCGAAAAATCTCGCCGGTCGCCGCTGGATTAGCAGCATGGGATCGTCGTGGTGTTTGATCGGTTACGGCTTGCCGGCGCTCCGGCCGCACGGTACGGTCGCCCCGCCACGAACTGCACGGCGGAGGACGGGACGAACGGAGGAGAACATGGTGAGAATCGGCGATCCGGTACGCAGGGAAGAGGATCTGCGCCTGCTGCTCGGGCACGGCAGGTATCTCGACGATGTCGTCCCACCCCGCCAAGCGCCAGCCGTGGTTGTCCGCTCGCCTCTGGCCCATGCGGAAATCCTGTCGCTCGACGCTGCGGCGGCGCGCGCCGCACCCGGCATTCTCGCGGTGCTCACCAGCACGGAGCTTGAGGCGCGCGGACTCGGCAGCTTCCGGCCGGCGGCGGCGGGCATGCGCAGCGACGGCTCACCGGGATTCGCAACGCCGCAGCCGCTGCTGGCGCAGGGCCGCGTCCGCTTCGCAGGCGAGCCCGTCGCCTTCATTGTCGCCGAAACGCTCGAACAGGCCCGCGATGCCGCCGAAGCGGTCGCGGTAGCATATGAACCGATAGCGCCGGTTATCGATGTCGACGAGGCCCTGACGCCGGGAGCGGCCGCGGTGAGGGAGGAAAACCCCGGAAACGAGGCCTATACGCACACCCGAGGCGACGCCGCCGCGACCGATGCCGCGATACGCGGCGCCGCCCATCTCGTCCGTCACCGCGTCCGCGTGACCCGGGTCGCCGGCAATCCCATGGAGAACCGCGGCTGCATCGGCACGTACGACGCGTTCGAGGACCGTTACGAGCTACGCGCGACAGTCCAGTCGGCGCACGGCATACGCCAGCAGATCGCGGAGGCGATCTTCCGCATGCCGCAGAACCGGCTGCGCGTGATCTGCGACCACATGGGCGGCGGCTTCGGGACGCGGGGCGGAAACCACCCCGAATACAGCTTGTCGCTGTGGGCCTCGGAAGTTGTAGGCAGGTCCGTCAAGTGGGTCGCCGACCGGGGCGAATGCCTGCTCACCGACGAACAGGCGCGGGGCGGCCTGGTCGACGCCGAGCTTGCGCTCGACGCGAACTACAGGTTCGTCGCGCTCCGCACCCGCACGCGGGTTCCGATCGGCGCCTATTTCTCGACCGAGCGCAACCTGCGCTGCACCACTACCGGCCTTGGCGGCCTTGCCGGCGTCTATGACATTCCGGCGATTCACGCCACCGTCACTGGCGCCTTCGCCAACATCGTTGGCAACGCCCAATATCGGGGCGGCGCCAAGCCGGAACCGGTCTATGTCATCGAGCGCATGGTCGACATCGCGGCCGCGGAGCTTGGCATCGACCCCGCTGAACTGCGCCGCATCAACACGCTCGGCACCGCAGCGATGCCGTTTACCACCGCTCTCGACGAGACCTACGATTGCGGCGACTTCCGGCAGAACTTCGAGGACTGCCTCGACGCCGGCGGCCATGCCGGCGCCGACGCGCGGCGCGTCGAGGCGCAGCGCCGCGGCCGGCTGCTCGGCATCGGCCTGTCCAATTCCGTGACCGCCGTCGCGAGTTCGAATTTCGAACATGTCGAGGTACGTTTCGACTCTTCGGGCGGCATCACGCTGCTGTCCGGGGCGATGGACCACGGGCAGGGCCACGCGACCACCTTCAAGCAGGTGCTTGCGGATCGGCTCGGCATTTCGCCGGACGGAATCCGCTACCGCTTCGGCGATTCCGACACCGTGACGACGGGCGTCGGCACCTTCAACGCCCGCTGCGCGGTCTTCGTCGGCTCGGCCGTCACCATCGCCGCTGACCGAATCATCGCCAAGGGCCGGCGCATTGCCGCCCACCTCCTCGAAGCCGCCGACGACGACATCGCGTATGCGGACGGGCACTTCTCGGTAGCGGGCACGGACCGCGCGGTGACGCTCACCGAGGTCGCGCGGACGGCGTTCCAGAATCCGAAACTGCCGCCCGGCATCGAACCGGGATTCTACGAGCACGGCGAGTTCGGGATGGGCGCCGGACAGGCGCCGACATTTCCCAACGGCTGCCATCTCTCGGAAGTGGAGATCGACCCCGAGACCGGCACAGTCGAGATGGTGCGCTACACCGCGGTCGACGACGCCGGCACGATCCTCAACCCTCTCCTTTTCGACGGCCAGATACATGGCGGCATCGCCCAGGGCGCAAGCCAAATCCTGTTCGAGCATGTCCGCCACGATTCGTCGACCGGACAGCCGCTAACCGGCTCGTTCATGGATTACTGCATGCCGCGGGCGGACGATTTCTGCAATTTCGACATCGCGGCGAATGAGGTGCCGACCGCCCGCAACCCGCTCGGCGTCAAGGGCGTCGGCGAGGCGGGCACGGTGGGCGCGCTGCCCGCGGTGATGAACGCCGTCAACGACGCGCTCGCGCAGGTGGGCGCCCCAGCGATCGAGATGCCGGCCACGCCGGAAAAGGTCTGGCGCGCGCTGCAGGCGGCGGCATAGCCGCGAACGCTCAGGCGCCGCGCTCGTCCGCGCCGGGGCCGAACAGGATCTCGCGGCTCTTGGCGGTCATCGTGCGCGCACCGCGATGCTCGGCGAGCAGCTGCATCCCCGCCTGCACCCCGGCGCGCGCGGCCACGGCATCGAACCAGCGCTTCACGTTCGGGAATTCGGCCTTGTCGATGCCCTGGCGACGCGACGGCCGGACCCATGGCCAGGAGGCGATGTCGGCGATCGAGTAGGCATCGCCGGCAAGATAGGCGCTGTAGTCGAGGCGGCGTTCCATAACTTCGTAGAGGCGGCGGACCTCCCGCGAATAGCGTGCGATCCCGTAAGGCACCTCGACCCCGCCCATCACCTGGCGGAAGTGGTGCGCCTGGCCGGCCATCGGGCCGAGCCCGCCGACCTGCCAGGCCAGCCATTCCAGGACCGACTTGCGGGCGCGCGGCTCGCCGGGCGGAGGCAGAAAACGCTCCACCTTCTCCGCAAGATAGATCAGGATGGCGCCGCTCTCGAACACCGTGAGCGGCGGCCCGCCATCGGCCGGCTCGCGGTCGACAATCGCCGGGATGCGGTTGTTGGGGCTCAGCGCGAGAAAGGCGGGATCGAACTGGTCGCCACGATTGATGTCGACGACGGTCACCGTGTAGGCGAGGCCGCACTCCTCGAGCATGATCGAGACCTTCTGGCCGTTGGGCGTCGGCCACGCATGAAGCTCGATCATCGCGTCGCCGGCGCTATGCCGCTCCCGCAACCGGCGGCGTTCATTCCCCATCCTCCTCGCGGAACGCCCGGTTCGGCGCGATATCGCTGCGGCGAAACTGCGCCGAGCGTTCGCCGTTGGCTATCCAGTCGCTCTCGGCCGCGCGCCCGGCGGCGCGCGCCCAGGTCTCGGACCAGTCGCCAAGTTCGTAGCCATGCCACGGCGCCTCGGGCGCGAGCGGAGGCAGATCCAGCCTCTCCCAGATCTCTCGCGCACGCTCCATGTATTCGCGCGCCGGCAGCGCCACCGGCGCCATGGGTACCTTGAGCGTCGCGTCGATGAGCAGGGCCGCGTCCTCGCTGGCGCCAGTCCTTGGCCCGTGCCCCAGCGGCTGGTGAGCCGCGCGCTCGCAATCCTCCGCGAGGTTGGCGCGATAGCTCAGGGCCCAGAACACGGCGTCGAGATTGTCCGGCTCGATATCCTCGTCGACCGCGATCAGATACTTGCCGACCGGCGCCTGGAACGCCATCGCGCCATGGAGCGCGCGCCAGATCTCGGTCCGCGGCGTGCCGCGGGCGAACTGCAGAACGACGACCTTGCGCAGGTTGGTCAGCGGTTCGTGCATCGCCACCCGGCGGACGCTCCGGATGCCGAGATGGCTGGTCAGGTGATCGAGGAACAGCGGTTCGTAAGCGACGCGCTTGATGACGCTCGATTCGGACGGCGTGACCTGGCTGATGATGGAGGTAAAGACCGCGTTCCGGCGCCTCGTGATGGCGGTGACCCGGAAGATGAAATTGTACTCCTCGAGGTTGACATGGCCGTGGCTCTCGCCGAACGGCCCCTCGGGCTCGAAGCAGCCGGTGTCGACCAGCCCCTCGATGACGATCTCCGACTCGGCGGGCACCATGAGATCGACGCTGTGCGCCCGGGCGATCTCGATCGGCGCTCCGGCGATGCCCCCGGCGACGCCGATCTCGTCGACGCCGAGCGGCAGCTTCTGCGGGCCGACATAAGCCACCGGCGGCGGACAGCCGACGACCATCGCCATCGGCATCGGCTCGCCGCGCGCGCGGTATTTCTCCCAGTGCGCCACCCCGCCCTGGCCGAGGTTCATGAACAGCTTCAGGCCGATGCGGTCGGGAGCCTTGAGGCCGCCGCGATAGGTGCCGATGTTCTGGATTCCGGTATCGGGGTCCCTCGTGATGCAGGCCGTCGCCGTAAGGTACGGTGCCGAATCGTAACCCGGCGTGGAAACCGGAACAGGAAGGGCGTCAAGCCCGTCGCCAGCCGCGAGGGCGCCGCCTTCGAACGCCAGCTCCTGGCAGGCGGGACCGACAACCTCGACCGGCAGCACCGGTTCGGCGATCGCCTCGCGCCAGCACCGGCCTATGTCCGGCACCGGCCGGCCCATGCCGACCGAATAGATTTCCGCGCTGGCCGCAAGCGCACCGACCACGACCGGAATATCGTATCGCCGCCCCTTGCCGTCGACGACGTTGGTAAAGAGAAAAGCCTTGCGATCGGTCTCGGGGATGCCGCCGCGGAACTGCCAGCGCACGAGCGGACCGAGCTCCGAATCCTTGTTGATGGGCGCATCAATCGTGCGCAGAAGTCCGGCGCCGCCGAGGGCCGCCAGGTGATCGTGCAGGTTCCTGTATCCGCGCGCACTCATGCCATCGTTCTCCTTCGGCGCATGATGCCGGGTTTGCCGCACGAACGCGATAGCCGCCGGGGCGGAAGCACTCGGCCGCCCTGCGCTTCCCGCCTGCCCAGAGTCCGCCGCCCGGCCACGAGCGCGCCGCCGCGGGTTGCTGGCCGGGGTCCGGTAGTCTATGACGGGCCGGATCCGGACGGGACGCGACCGAAAAGCCGGCCGGCCCGTCGCGGCACGCGCCGAAATCTCGTCTCCCCGGCGGTAACGCACGCCGCCACCGCCGGGCTGCTTGCGGCCTTCGACATCCGGCTCCGGCCGGACCAGGCCGCCCGGCTCGCCATCCGTGAAGGAAAACCGCAATGAAACTTCTGTACGTCGACGATTTCCGCCTTGGCGTTCTCGCCGACGACGCCGTAGTCGATTTAACCGACATCGTCTCCGACATCCCCCATATCGATCGACGCGACCTCATCAACGGGCTGATTGAGCGGTTCGACGACTACCGCGGCCGGCTCGAAGCGGCCGCTGCCGGCGGCGTGCCGCTGGCGGGCGTCCGCATCCGCCCGCCGGTTCCGAGGCCGACCACCATCGACTGCATGGCTGTCAACTACATGGAGGACGGGATGCGCCCGCGCCCATCAACGCGTTCCACAAGTCGCCGGGAGCGGTAATCGGCCACAACGACACCATGGTCCTGCCCGACGTGCCGGCCGCGGTGTTCGAGGGCGAAGCGGAACTCGCCGCGATCATCGGCAGGCGGGCCGACAACGTCGGCGAGGCCGACGCGATGGATCACATCTTCGGCTGGACCTGCTTCATCGACGGCTCGGCGCGCGCATTGCCGCCGCCGGGCAACACCTTCTTCCAGGTCAAGTCGCGCAAGACCTTCGCGCCGATCGGCCCCTGGATTGTCACCAAGGACGAGGTCGCCGATCCGCAGAGCCTCCGGGTCAGGCTGTGGAACAACGGCGAGTTGATGCAGGACTTCAACACCGACGACATGGCGCACGCGATACCGCGCTGCATCGCGTGGCTGTCGTCGATCCATCCGCTGGCGCCGGGCGATATCGTGGCCACGGGCACCAACCATCGCGGCCTGCATCCGTTCCAGGACGGCGATCGTGTCGAACTCGAGATCGAGAGCGTCGGCCGGCTCGCCATCGATGTTCGCGACGACCTCAAACGGGGCTGGGACCGGATGACGAGGCTGGAACACGCGGAGAAGGGGTTGGAAGGCCCGCACAGGTCTCGGGCAAGTACGCCTGAGGCCCCGCTTTCCGTCACGTCGGCCCACGCCGTGCGCGGCGGGACCCGCACCCGTCGAGAAAACGCTCCGGAAGCCTATTGCGCAAGAAGCGACGGCGATCTGGCCGGAGCCTCGGCGCCGACCACGTTGGCCATCATCGCGGTCTTGCAGAAATGACCGACGACGCCGACAAGGTCGGCGAGACGGCGATAGCCGATGGCGTCCCTGGCGGCCTCGAACCCGGCGTCGCCAAGCATGCCGGTCTCGAGGAGTTCTCGCGCCGCATCGTGAATGGCGGCGTCCTCGCGGATCGCGAAATCCGGCCGCTGGCAGGCATTCACCTCATCGACGACCGAGCGTTCGAGGCCGTCCTCGAGCGCCACGCGCCGCCCGGGGATAGGCGGCATTCCAGTGGCGCGCGGCCAGCAGAGCGACCAGGCGTAGCTGGGACAAGGTCAACGAGCACCGGTTCTCGAAATAGTCGGACGCGGTTTTGTTGGTCTTCCACATCCCTGGCGCATAGACGTAACCGATCGCCGGCCCCCGGCCGACGCGCCCGGTCTGCGCCGCGGTGTCGTCATGAACCCTCCTCTGCTCCTCGTTCATCTCGGCGCGGACAAGCGCGGGTATTCTTGTCATCGCTTCGACCTCCTTTCCCGGCCCGGGCTGCGTCAGACCGGCCGGCCCGACGTGTGCGAGGACGTGATCTTGAGCCTCCAGCCGTCGGCAAACGGGATGGTGAACGAGTTGTGGATCGACCCCGAGGCGATCTCCGACGGGCCGAGCCCCATGTCGCGGCAGCGCACGTGCATCGCCGCGACATCGTCGACCATCAGGTCAATCGGCGCCATCCGGCCGGGCTCGGTGTTCCAGTCTCCGGCCCTGACGATCAGGTGGGTGCCGCCGCGCAGCTCCAGGACCGCGAACGAGTTCCGTCTGCTCACGGGCCGAAGGCCCAGCCCTTCCAGCAGATCGCATGCCGGGTGAAGGTCGTTCACGTCCATCCGCACATGGCCGACGGCAACCGGGAGCCCGGGGTCGCCGGATTTCGACATGCAACTCTCTCCCATGGCACGATTTCGACGGGCCAGAGCGTGACTCGAAATCACGCAGTCCCGAGAATCCGGCAAGGACTCCGTGGTCAGGCCCGGAGATGCCGCCGCGGGCCGCGTCAGAAGCAATACGGTTTTCCGGGGCCGGGCCGATGCACTATACTCGCCGCATGAAAGCCGTCGTCGTCGGAGAGAACGGGCCCGAGATCGCTGAAGTTCCCGAACCCGTCCCAGCCCCCAACGAAGTCAAGGTTCGGGTCCGCGCCTGCGGACTGAACCGGGCGGACACGGCCGTGGCCATGGGCGAGGCGCACCGGCGGGCCCGGAACCGTCGTCGGATTCGAGTTCGCGGGCGAAGTCGTCGAGATCGGCTCCGAGGTGGCGGCCGAGGGCGGTACCCTCGCGATCGGCGACCGCGTCATGTGCTCGGGCGCCGGCGGCTGGGCGGAATTCGCTGTCGCCGACTGGGGCTGGGCGGTGCCGCTTCCGGGCATGAGCTGGACCCGGGCGGCGACCCTGCCCATCGCGCTCCAGACCATGCATAACGCGCTGGTGACAGCTGGCGGGCTTGTCCGCGGCGAGTCCGTGCTCATCCAGGGCGCGAGTTCCGGTGTCGGACTGATCGGCATGCAGATCGCGCGCCTCATGGGGGCGCGGCTCGTCATCGGCTCGTCGACCGACCCGGAACGGCGAGCCCGGCTTGCCGAGTTCGGCGCCGACCTGGCCGTCAATTCGCGGGATCCGGAATGGGTCGCCCGGGTGCTGGACGCGACCGGCGGCGACGGCGTTGATCTCACCGTCGACCAGGTTTCGGGATACACAGTCAATGCCAACCTGGCGGCAACCCGGGTTCTCGGGCGCATCATCAATGTCGGCCGTCTCGGCGGCCGCATCACCGAATTCGACTGCGACCTGCACGCGCTGCGCCGCATCCGCTATATCGGGGTAACGTTCCGCACGCGCTCTGTCGCGGAGGTGCGCGAGATCGTGCGCGCGATGAAGGACGACCTCTGGGACGCGGTGGCAGGCGATGATTTCTCGCTGCCGATAGATCGCGTCTATCCGCTCGACGAGGCGCCGGCCGCGGTTGCGCAGATGTGCGCCAACCGCCATTTCGACAAGATCGCGCTGACGCTGGATACCTGAGCGGCATGAACCGGGCCGAGCTCAGGCGACGCTTCCCGACCGCCCACGACCTGCGGGCACGGGCGCGTCACAGGTTGCCGAACTTCGCGTTCGAGTATGCCGACGGCGGCGCCGGCTCCGACGGCAACATAGCGCGCAACTGGACCGCCCTCGACGCGATCGAGCTGATGCCACGCTACGGACGGGTTGTGGAACCGCCGCCGACCGGGACTGCGCTCTTCGGCCGCCCGGTCTCGGCACCGCTCGGCATCGCCCCGATCGGCAGTCCCGGCACCGCGTTCCCGGGCGCCGAAACCTACCTTGCGAAGGCCGCGCAGAAGGCCGGCGTCCCCTACGTGCTCGGATTGCTGTCGGGCATCACCATCGAGCGCGCGGCAGAACTCGCCCCCGACGTGCTGTGGCTGCAGCTCTACCGTTTCCCCGGCAACGGTCACCGGATCGGGCTCGAGTTCGTCGATCGTGCCGCAGCCGCCGGAATCCATGTGCTGGTCCTCACCATGGACACACCGATCCGGACGACCCGGCCCCGCGAGGTCCGGAGCGGCATCGCGACGCCGCTCCGCCTGTCGATGCGGCTCCGCCTCGACGCGCTGTCCTCGCCATCATGGATGCGGGCGATGGGCCGCAACGGCATCCCGCGCTTCGCCTCGATGGCGCCTTACATGAAGCCGGGTGCCGGCCTCGTCGAGGCCGCGGAATTCGTGCGTCGCGAGAGCGGTGGCGCCTTCACGTGGGACGAGATCGCGCTCTACCGCGAGCGCTGGAAGAAACCGCTCGTGCTCAAGGGAATACTGCACCCCGAGGATGCCGCACGCGCCGCCGCCGTCGGCGTCGACGGCATTCTGGTCAGCAACCACGGCGGCCGCCAGATCGAGGCGCTGCCGTCCTCCATTGACGCGCTGCCGGAGATCGCGCGCGCCGTCGGCGGCAGGACGACGATACTGATGGACAGTGGCGTCCGCTCCGGCGTCGACGTTGCGCGCGCGGTGGCGCTCGGCGCCGATGCCGCCTTCGCCGGCAAGGCGTTCCTGTGGAGCCTCGGCGCGCTCGGAGCTGCCGGGCCCCGCCACCTGATCGACATCATGGCCGAGGATCTCGCCGCGACGCTGGGCCAGCTTGGCTGTCCGTCGGTCGCTGATCTGCGTTCGGTCCCGATCCGCCATCCAGGAGCCTGGCCGCCAGCCGATCCGGAGATCGCCCGCCCCCGATGATCCACCGCCTCTATGGCGCCGTCCCGGCACCGATCCGCGGTATCGCCTTCATGATGATCGCCGCCGTCGGCCTCGTCGGCATGAACGTCTCGGTCCGCCACATCGCGGACGACGTCCATCCATTCGTCATCGGCTTCTTCCGCCATGTCATCGGCATCGGGTTGCTGGCGCCGTTCTTCCTGCGCACCGGCGCCAGCCCGCTGCGCACCCGGCGGCTGCCGCTGCACGGGCTTCGCGCTCTTCTCAACGTCACCGCCATGCTTGCCTATTTCGTGGCGCTGACGATGGAGCCGCTGGCCAAGGTGGTGGCGCTGACCTTCGCCGCGCCGCTGATTGCGACGCTGGCCGCGATCCTGATCCTTGGCGAGCAAGTCTCCTGGGCACGCGCCGGGGCACTGGTCGTCGGCCTCGGCGGCGCGCTGATCATCCTCCGCCCTTGGTCGGTCGAGATCAGCGCCGGCTCGGCGCTCCTCATCCTCTCGGCCGCGACCTGGGGGATGGCGCTGGTGGTGATCAAGGTCCTTGCCCGCACCGAATCGCCAGTGACGCTGACGCTCTATGCATCGATACTTCAGGTCCCGTTCACCTTCGCCGCAGCGATCTTCTACTGGCAGTGGCCGACGCCGCAGCAGTTCCTCGTGATGGTGCTGATCGCTGGCTTCGGCTCCTGGACCCAGCTTGCGCTGTCGCAGGCGTTCCGCGAGGCCGACGCCACGGTCGTACTGCCTGCGGACTTCACCAAGCTGATCTTCGCGGGCCTGGCCGGGTGGCTGTTCTTCGCCGAGGTTCCCGAAATCCGCATCTGGGTCGGCGGCGCCGTGGTCTTTGGCGGCGTCATCCTGAACGCCTGGCTCGAGAAACGGGCGAAAGCGAGACCCGCGACAGTTGCACCACCCGGCGATACGTCGCAGAATCCGCCGTAGCGATCCGACAACAGGGGGAACGGACCCATGAGCAGCAAGGTCTGGCGCGACTACACTCAGGAGGAACTCGACGCCAACTACAACCAGGCGTCCCTGGTTCCCAATTCGGAGGAATATTCCGAGCGCAATCTCGCGCGAAGCGAGGAGGTGTGCGCCAGGGTCCCGCACGAGGCCGGAATCCCCTACGGCCCGAGCCTCGGGGAACGCCTCGATGTCTTTTCGGCCGACAACCGCGGCGGCCCGGTCGCCGTCTACTGCCACGGCGGCGCCTGGGCCCGGACAAGCAAGGAGCACTATTCGTTCCTCGCCCCGGCCTTCACCGCCGCGGGCATACATTTCGTGGTGCTCGGCTTCAGCCTCGCGCCCGCGGTTTCCCTCGACGAGATCGTGCGCCAGTGCCGCGCCGGCATCGCCTGGGTCCACCGCAATGGCGACGCGTATGGCTGGGACGGCGGCGATCTCCATGTCATCGGGCACTCCTCCGGCGGCCACATCTGCGGCATGATGCTTGTGACAGACTGGGAGGGCGAGTACGGCCTGCCCGCGGACCTCATCAAGAGCGGCGCGCCGATGAGCGGCATGTTCGACCTTGAACCGGTGCGCCTCAGCCACCGCAATACCTATCTCGACCTGACGGAGAAGTCGGCGCTGCGCAACAGCTCGATCCACCACATCCCCGAACGCGCCTGCCCGATCGTCAATGCCTGGGGCACCGGCGAACTTGCCGAATTCCAGCGCCAGAACAGGGAATTCGCCCAAGCCTGGCGCGATGCCGGACACCAGGTCGAGGAGATCGTGCTCGAGGGGTACAACCATTTCGAGGTCTGTGCCGAGATCGCCAACGCGGGCGGCCGCATCCTGCCCGCAATCCTCTCCAACATCGGGATCCCCCGCGCGGCGGCAGCGGAGTAGCCGCGGCGGACGGGCCATCTGAGGACAGGATCCCGGTGACGTCGTTTCGCTTCTTCCACACCGCAGACATCCACCTCGACAGCCCCCTCAAGGGTCTGGCCGGCCAGGAGGGCGCCGCCGCCGAACGCATTCGCGCCGCGCCGCGCGAAGCCTTCGAGCAGCTGATCGGCACCGCCATCGACGAAAAGATCGACCTCCTCGTCATCGCCGGAGACCTCTATGACGGCGACTGGCGCGACTACAATACCGGGCTGTTCTTCGTCAGCCAGATGGGTCGCCTCAACGAGGCCGGTATTCCGACCTGCGTCCTGCACGGCAACCATGACGCCGAGAGCCGAATCACTAGGTCGCTGACGCTGCCCGGCAACGTGCATGTTCTCCCCGCGAGGAAACCTGCCACCGTCCGTCTCGACGAGCTCGGCGTCGCGCTGCACGGCCAGAGCTTCACGCAGCGCGCGGAGACCAGGAACCTCGCCCGGACCTACCCGGAACCCGTCGACGGCGCCTTCAACATCGGCGTGCTGCATACCGCGCTCGACGGGCGCGGCGGCCACGAGACCTACGCCCCCTGCGCCCTGGCCGACCTCATCGGCAGAGATTACGACTACTGGGCGCTCGGCCATGTGCACCGGGCGGAACTCGTTCACGAGCGGCCTCATGTCGTCTTTCCCGGCAATCTCCAGGGCCGACACGTCCGCGAGACCGGCCCCAAGGGAGCCGTGTCCGTAACCGTCACGAACAGCGAGGTGGCTGAACTCGAGTGGCGCTACTGCGACGTCGTGCGCTGGACCGTGGTCCGGGTCGACGCCGACGGCTGCGACCGCTTCGTCGATGTCGTGGACCGCATGCGCGCGGCGATCGGCGATGCCGTCGCCGACGAGGCGGACGGACGCCTCCTCGCATGCCGGGTCGAACTCCGCGGCCGTGCACCGATTCACGAGCAGCTCCTCGCCTTGGAAACCAGACTCGCGGCCGAAGCCGAAGCGGCAGCGCTCGGCGACGGGACGGCGTGGATCGAGCAGGTGATCGTGGCGACCAAGCCCATGGCCGATCCCGAGACGCTCGCCCGGCGCGAGGACGCCGTCGGCGAATTGCGGCGCATGCTGCTTGACGCCGGAGACGATCCCGAGCTCATCCGCCGTCTCGATGACACGCTCGCGAGGCTGGCCGGCCAGCTCCCGGCCGGGGTGCGGGACAGTACCGAGGACAGCGCACTCAAGGCCGCAGCCGCGGGGAATTACGCGGCGCTGATCGCGGAGGTGGCGCCGTGGCTGTGCGGCCGCCTCGCCGGAGGCGGAGACTGACGATGCGCATCGCGAGGCTGGAGCTTGCCCGCTACGGCCATTTCACCGACCGCGTTCTGGAGTTTCCCGAAGGGGCGCAGGACTTCCATGTCGTGTTGGGCGCCAACGAAGCCGGCAAGTCGACGGTGCTTGCCGCGATAGAGGATCTGTTGTTCGGGATTCCGCAGCGCTCACCCTACAGGTTCCTTCACGACTACCGGGAAATGAGGATCGGCGCCACGATCGAGAATGCGGCCGGCGCGTTTTCCTTCTTTCGCAGAAAGGGCAGCAGCGACTCGCTTGTCGACGCCGCGGGCAATCCCGTCGCCGGTGGCGAACGCCGGCTCGGATCGCTGCTAGCCGGAACCGACCGCGCCTTCTTCGAACGCATGTTCAGCCTCGACCACGGCCGACTCGAGGCCGGCGGCCGGGCCATACTCAATTCGAAAGACGACGCCGGGCAGGCGATCTTCGCGGCTGGCGCGGGCCTCGGCAGCCTGCGCGCCGCTCTTGACGAGATAACCGAGGAGGCCGACGGCCTGTGGGCCCCGAGACGGGCCCAGCACCGCGAACTCTACCAGGCTCTCGACAGGTGCAGGGAGACGGACAGGGCGCTTCGCGAAGTGACGTTGACGGCGGACAGCTGGCGAAGCCTGAAGCGCGCCCTTGACGGCGCGGCACAGACCCATGACGGGATCGAGGAGGAGTTTCGCAGAACCTCGGCCGAACTTCGGCGCCTGTCGCGCATCCGGCGGGTTTATCCGGATCTCCGCCGCCGCGACGTGATCGAGGCGAAACTCGGGGAACCGGGCGCCCCGGCCCTTCTCCCCGAGGATGCAGGAGAGCTGTTCGACCGCGCGCAACGCCAGCTCTCCGAGGGGGGCGCCAGGATGGAGACCCTGGCGGAACAGCTTGCCCAGATCCGTGGGGAGATCGACAGGCTTGTCTGGGACGAGAAGCTGATCGAGCATGAACCGCGTGTCGCGTATCTCCACCGACAGAGCATCGAGATCATGCCGGAAGTGACCGATCTTCCGAAACGGGAAGCCGAACTCGCAGTCCTTGAGGGCGAGGTACGGCGCTTCGCGGCCGAACTCGACTGGACGGACGCGGATGCGGAGGATGTGGCTGGCAGAATCCCGCCGCGCGCCGCGGTCCAGGACGCGCATACGCTGCTTCAGGCGCGGGCCGCCCTCCAGACGGACCTGGACAATCGGCGCGAGGCGCTCGCTTCGGCAGCAGCCAGGCAATCCGAACTGCAGCAGCGGCGCGGGGAAGGCGGCGCACCGGCGGACACGACAAACCTGGCAGCCGCCATAACCGCCGCGCGCAGGAAAGGCGATATCACAGCGCGGCTGCAGAACGCGGAAGAGGATGTGGCGCTCGCCGAACGTCGAACGCGGGATATCCTCGCCACCCTCGTCCCTGCAGTTGCCGACGAGCGGCGGGCAGCGGAAATGCCAGCACCATCGGGATCCGCGATTCAGGCGCACGGCCGCCGGAACGACGGGATCGAGAGGGAACGTCAGGAGCTGCAGCGAGAGCGGGCCGAAGCCGAACGGGAGATCGGGCGGCTGCGCGCGGACCAGGCGGTGCTGCAGAACGACGGGCAGACAATATCCGCCGCCAACCTCGAGAAAGCGCGCAGGCGCCGCGACGACCTCTGGGAGCTGGTCCGGCTGAACTATATCGACGGCGCGTCCGGGACGAAGCCCGTCATGCCCGTCGACGCGCCCACGGATCCCGCCGCCGCGATGGAAGAGGCCATGCGAACTGCCGACCGGCTTGCGGACCAACGCTTCGACACGGCCGAAGCCTCTGCCCGGCTCTCCGAGATCGCGCAGGCAATCACGGTCCGCGAACAGGAGCTTGCGGACATGGAGGAGCGCGAAAAATCCCTCGACCAGCGGCAACGGACACTCGACCACCAATGGCAGGCCATGTGGGACGGCGCGCCATTCGACCCGTTGCCACCCGACGCGATGGAACAGTGGATCGAGAGGAGGGACGACCTCGCAGCCGCCGTCGCCCGCGCACAGGACGCGGACCGGGATCTCGCGGTCGCGCGCCGGGCTGCCGACGATGCGAGAGCGGCCATCGTCGGCGAACTGGCGGCGCTGGACGAAAACCCTCAGACGCTTGACGGAGTGCCGCTGAACCTGGTCGTCGAACGCGCGGACATGCTCAGGGAACGGCTCGACTCGGAAGCACGCGAGATCACCGGGCTCGACCGGGGGCTTCGGGAGGTCGGCGCGGAGATCAACCGCCTGCAGGCGGAACTCGAGCGTGCCCGGGACGCGGTGGGGCGGTGGGAGAACGGGTGGGCGGAGCAGCTCGCAAAACTCGGCTTGCCGGCCGACATATCGCCCGACGACGTCACGGCCCGGATCGACATCATCGACCGGATCCGGGATCGGATCGAGCCGATCCGGGAGCTTCGCGACCGCCGCATCGGCAAGATCCGGCGCGACATCGAGACCTTCGAGGCCGCCGTCAAGGCCACCGTCGCGGAGCTCGCAGACGATCTCGCGGAACGGCCCTGCGGAGACGCCATTCATGAACTGATGCGGCGCACGGATGAGGCCCGAACGAGATCCGAACAACGTCGCACGCAACTGTCGAAGGCGGAGGATGTCGCGAAACGAATCGCAGACCTCGAGCGCGACCTGGAACAGGCTCAGGCCGGAATCAGCCATCTCATGCGCCAGGCGGGAACCGACACTCCCGAGGGCCTCGGAGACGCCATCGCGCGGTCGGACCGGCGGCGCTTGCTCGAACGGGAACTCCGGGATATCGACGACCGGCTTGTCCGGGCAGGCGACGGGCTTGCGCCTGACGAGCTCCGGGCCGAATGCGCCGGCATCGATCCGGACGGGGTCGCGGCGCTCGAGGAAAGCTGCGAAGCACAACTGAAGGAGGTCAACAACCGGAAGGCCGACGCCGCCGTCGTCCTGTCGGAAACGCGGAAGGAATTCGAAAAGGCCGGCGGCGGCGATGCCGCGGCGAGGGCCGAGGCTGGCCGCCAGCAAGCCCTCGCTGAAGCCGGCCGAATCGCCGGGCGTTACGTCCGGGCGGGCACCTCGGAAATACTGCTCAGATGGGCCATCGACCGCTACCGGCGCGAAAAACAGGGACCACTCCTCGCGCGTGCGGGGGAGCTGTTCCGGATCATGACCCGGGGATCGTTCGTCAGACTCCGGATCGAATACGACAACCGCGACAGGCCGGTGCTGGCCGGCGCAAGGGCGGACGAGCAGACGGTGGAGGTCGGCGGCATGAGCGACGGCACGGTTGACCAGCTCTATCTCGCCTTGCGCGTGGCCGCGCTCGAGGAATATCTCCGGCAGGCGGCCGCGCTGCCGTTCGTCGCCGACGACCTCTTCATCAATTTCGACGACGAAAGGGCGGCGGCCGGCCTCGAGGTGCTCGCGGGCCTGGCGGAGGAAACGCAGGTCCTGTTCTTCACGCACCACCGTCATCTCGTCGACCTCGTGCGGGAGATGTTCGGGCCCGAGATGTCGGTGGTGATGTGCGCGGCGCAGAATCGGACGGAGCCGGCGTGATCGCCGGCCCGGTGGCAGCCGGCCTTTCCCGATTCCGGCATTCGAGGCGCACCCTGGACAAGCCCGCGGCAGCGGACTGCGGAGCGGTCCATATTGTAACGAAAATCGATTTCGATCATAAATCATGACGATCAACCGATCATGCTGGTCCATAACGGAAACACATGTTCAGACCCGCCACGGCCAAGAGGCGTCATTGCCACTGAAAACGGATGACCGCGCAACGGAGCAGAACGACTGTCGTGGCGGCGGCAATTTTCGCCGCAGCAGCGCCGCTTGCCGGCTGCCTGCCGGTGAACGACCCGCTGCTTCCGATCCTGGCAGGGGAGAACCGGGCCGGGGACCCGAAATCCGGCAGACCACCAGCAGACGGACGACTCCGACTAAAGCCGCCGCCGTCCGGCACCCCGGTTGCCGAACATCGGCGCCCCCTCGTCGTCATTCGTTTCGTGAATGACGACATCGGCTTCGAAACGCCGCTCTATCGTGAAGTCAGCCGCGCACTCTCCCGGTATCCGGCCCTGCGCCTCGATCTGGTGGCGGTGACACCGAGCCAGGCCGACGCCGGGATATCCGGGCAGGCGGTAACGTATGGCGGGCGGGTCCTGCGTTCGCTGGCCGGGATGGGCTTCCCTTCCGAACGAATACGCATGTCAGCCATGGCCAGCAGCGCCGTAGCCGTGGCCGAAGTCCACCTCTACGTCAGATAGGCGGGTGCGGTTCCCGCGACTGCACCGGATTCAACAACCAGCGAGGCAGTGCCTACTGCCTGGAAGCCGCCGGAAACCGCTCTTGCGCATCGCTGTGGCGCACCGGCTCGCAGCATCTCTCCGACCATGGCAGCGACGCACGGTTGAGCTGTCGACAACATTCTGAATTGTCAGGAAAGGCTGGAGACGGCCCTCTCGTATCGTTGACCGGAGCTCCACGGCCTTCAGGGTGCGCTCAATTGCCTGCGGTCCCGGCGGGTTTGGCCTTGCGCCACACGCTGGCGAGCCAAGGTTGCTCGTGGCGCGGTTTTCCAGGCGGGCGGAAATAGTGATCGAGTTCAACGAAGCCCGCCCCGCTCACCTGAGCGCGCCAGGTTTCCAGATCGAGGAAACAGCCGAAGCGATTGCCGTTCCAACCCTCCCGGTTGTCGCCCCTCGGGTTCGAGCTGAACAGTATGCCGCGCGGCTTGAGGGTGGCATGCAGTTCGCGCAACACCCGAGGCAGTTCCTGGCGCGGCACATGGAATAGCGAGGCGTTGGCGAAGATTCCGTCGAAACGCGCCGCAGGCAGGTCAAGCGCCAGAAAATCCTGGTGAAACACCTCGCAACCCGCCATGCGCCGGGCCATCGCGACAAATTCCGCCGCGCCGTCGAGGCCGATTGCGTCGTGGCCGGCCTCACGAAACGCCATCAGGTCGCGCCCCGGCCCACACCCGAAATCGAGGATCGAATATGGCGGGTCACCGCCGATCGCGTCGATCAGAGCCGCCCGGTTCTGGCTCACGTCGTGATCCCGGGTGCCGGCCCAGAATTCGCGGGCCGCCCGATCATAATCTCCGAGGGTAGTGTCGGTGATCCGGCGCAACGCGTCCGCATCGTGGTGTATGGACGGTTTCGTCATCGATCTCGCTGTTCCATGGTGGTCAATTCCGAGGAGACGCAAGGAGGTTTGGGACTGGATCATCCAGCCAAGATGTATGGCATGCCGGGTGGCAAGCCGCCAGTCAATCCGATGACATTGACGACCGATCACATCATGATCCGCATGGTACGACGCAAGGTGGTGGCGAGTTTCGATGCCAGCCGGGTGTCCTCGGAAGCGGCGCGGCTTCGGGGCGCGAACGAGATGTTCGATGTAACCGGACAGCTGGCGGCCTATTTTACGAACTATCGTGCCGAGGGCGTATCGAGCATCCGCGCCGAGCGCTGGTCGGGCAGCGTGTTTTCGGTCTGGCCTTGGGCTATGAGGATCTCACCGATCACGACCGGCTTCGCGACGACAGCGCCGTTGCGCTGGGCGCGAGAACGTGACGGGCGCAAGCACGACCGGGTCATCTCCTGGCGGATTCGAACACGCTCATGTAATCCGAATCGTCTGGAGTTGAGCGATCCGGATGAAACCGAGCGGCATCGCCGCAAGAAGATCGTGGCCGATCAAGAACATCTGGGCCGGTTGCTGGTGGATCTGTTTCTGGATTTCCATGAGGTGCCACCAGAAGAGATCGTTGTCGATCTCGATGCAACGAATGACCTGCCGCACGGCAGCCAGGAGGGCCGTTTCTTTCATGGCTACTGGCGTCGAGTTGCCCCGGGGACCCTGAGCTTTCGCCGGTTTTGACGCCACTTAGGCCTGACGACGCGTTATCAGTGGTTCACTCGCGTTCAGCTCTGACTTGCTCACCTGACCGACTCTGATGGCCGGCCCTTTCCCAACGCGCTCGCCACCGTGCCTCTTGAGCACAGCAGCCGGGGGCAGTTTGAAGCCTCCGCCTGTACGGCGGCTCCGAAGGGCCCACCCTCATCTCTTGCACAGCATGACTTCCAGTAGGCTACATCTTCACCTCCTGTTGTCTTCGTGGCACACCGGAGGTCGGCCCCTTGCGAACGCACGAGGCCTTGTTGTGTTTCAAGCTGTCGTTGGCCGCAAGAACATTTGACACAACTATCGGCCGTGGTTATTCGGTATCGACGCGGACATGTCGCATCATCGCGCGGTGGCCAGCAGCCCACGAGGAGGCCACTCCCGCAGGCGCAGTCTCGACGACGACGCCAGAGCGACCACGGGAGAATCGCATCATGGCACTGGCACGGTGGGCGCTCATGGCGGTCGGAGTCTTGCTCCTTTCCGTCGCAGCGGCGGCGGAGCGCGGACGCGACGGCCACGCAAGGATCATCTACTGGCAGGCCCCGTCGATCCTCAATCCTTACCTTTCGGGAGGAACCAAGGACCTTGAAGCCGCGTCGATGATCCTGGAGCCGCTCGCCCGGTTCGACGAATCCGGGAACCTGTCTCCCTGGCTTGCCACCACGGTACCCACGGTGGCCAACGGCGGGGTGTCAGCCGACCTCAAGACGGTGACATGGAAACTGCGCGAAGGCCTGCTCTGGTCTGATGGCAGCCCGCTGACGGCTGCCGATGTCTCGTTTACCGCCGAGTACTGCCGGGATCCGGCAGGCGGGTGCTCCCAGCTCGCCAAGTTCGATGACGTGACGACGGTTGAGGTGCTCGACCATCTCACCGTCAAGATTACCTTCGGCGTCCCCAAACCTTACCCCTACGGCCCGTTTACGGGGGCCGGTTCGCCGATATTGCAGAAGGCCCAGTTCGGCGATTGCAAGGGCGCGCGGGCTCCGGAATGCACTGAGGCCAATTTCAGGCCGGTCGGCACGGGACCATTCCGCGTGACCGAGTTTCGACCGAACGATGTGATCTTGCTGGAAGCGAATCCTCACTACCGCGATCCCGCAAAGCCTGCCTTTGCCACAGTCACGTTCAAGGGCGGCGGCGACGCAGCGGCGGCGGCGCGCGCCGTATTGGCGACCGGCGAATTCGATTACGCCTGGAACCTGCAGCTCGCGCCGGACGTGTTGAACGGCATGCGGGCAGCAGGCAAGGGAAACGTGATCTCGAGTTTCGGAACCCTGGTCGAGCGGCTGGTCGTGAATCTGACCGACCCTTCCCCCGTACGGGGCAAAGCGCGCTCCACTCGCTCGCATCCCCATCCATTCCTGACCGAGCACGCGGTTCGCAAGGCGCTGTCGATGGCCATCGACCGCGAACTTCTCGTCGAGATCGGCTATGGGCAAACCGGGCGCCCGGCCTGCAATGTGGTTCCCGCTCCGGCAATCTACGCTTCCAAAGCCAACGACGATTGTCTCCGGCAAGACATCGAAGGCGCCAGACGCCTGCTGGACGCGGCCGGGTGGCGGCCCGGGCCAGGCGGAATACGGCAGAAAGACGGCGTACGGCTCTCCATCCTGTTCCAGACCTCGACCAACGCGGTCCGGCAGGACTTTCAGGCCTTGATCAAGCAATGGTGGTCCGAAATCGGGGTCGAGACGGAACTTCGTAACATCGACGCTTCCGTGTTCTTCGGAGGCGACCCCGGCAGTCCGGACACCTTTCAAAAATTCTTCGCCGACATCGAGATGTACGCCAACAAGTTCGAGGGTACGGACCCGGAAACCTATCTCGCCTCATGGCGTTGCGGCAACGAACCCCGGCCGGCCTCGCAATGGCAGGGCTTGAACATGCCCCGCTATTGCAGCGAAGCCTACGACCGCCTTCTCGCGGAGATGGCCATGACCGGCGACATCTCCGAGAGGGCCCGGCTTGCGAGGGCGATGAACGACCTGTTGGTCCAGGACTACGTGCTGATCCCGCTGGTCCGCCGCGGGCGCGTGTCCGCGCATGCCCGCTCGCTTGCCGAGGTGCGGCTGAATACCTGGGACAGCGAGCTCTGGAACATCGCCGACTGGCACCGGGCACGGTGAGGCACCGCCGCCGGGGCGCGTCCGCGGGTCGCATTCTCCGGGGAGCGCGACACACCGGAGCGCTCCTGACGGCAGTGGATTGAGGCACCCGGAACATGCCCGTCTATACCGTCCGGCGCGCGCTCGTCGCGGTTCCGACCCTTCTCCTGATCAGCCTGGTCCTGTTCCTGCTGCTCGATCTGGCGCCAGGTGATCCGACCGCGCAGCTGCCGCTGACAATTCCGCCCGAGGTGAAGGAGAAGATTCGCCACTCGCTCGGGCTGGGCGAGCCGATATACGTCCGCTACCTGCTCTGGCTCCAGCAGTTCTTCGTCAACGAACCCCTTCACCTGTTGTCGCAGTTGACGGGGCTGGACCTCGGCAGCGACCGGCACAGGGTGATTTCGTGGCAAACACGTTCTCCCGTAGTCGATCTCGTGATCGAGAGGCTGCCGCAAACGCTGTGGGTCGTCGGATTGTCCTATGTCGTCGGTATCGCCATCGGGCTCCCGGTCGGGATCATCTCGGCCCGGCACCAATACGGATGGTTCGATCAGCTCGGAACCTTCGTCTCCATGGTCGGGTTCTCCGTGCCCACATTCTTCAGCAGCGTTTTGCTGATCGTCGTGTTCTCCGTCGAGCTCGGCTGGTTTCCGTCGATCTACGACACCACCCACAGGGTCACCGGCTGGGACAGCCTGCTGTTTCAGCTCCGGCAGATGGCAATGCCGGTCACGGTGCTCGCGCTGTACAACGCAGCGCAGATCAGCCGCTTCATGCGGTCATCCGCGCTCGACAATCTCAATCTGGATTATGTGCGCACCGCCCGGGCCAAGGGTATGTCGGAACGAAGGGTGATCTTCGTTCATGTCCTGCGAAACGCCGTCGGGCCGGTGGTGACGGTCGTGGCACTCGGCGTTCCGAGCATATTCGGCGGCGCGATCATCACCGAGCAGATCTTCAAGATCAACGGGCTGGGACAGCTGCTGATCACGTCGATCCAGGCCAGCGACCTGCCGACGGTGCAAACCCTGACATTCATCTTCGCGGTGCTGATCGTCGCGTGCAACCTGCTGGCGGATCTCCTCCTCGGTATTCTCGATCCGCGAATCCGCTATGGCTGAGGTCGCTTCCGGCCAGCGCTTCCGCGAGCGTCACGTGGTGCGTCAATTCATGCACCACAAGGGGGCGCTGCTCGGTTTCGCGTTCCTCGTCTTCATCCTGGTGTTCGTCGCGTTCGGCCCGCTGATCTGGACCGTCGATCCCCAGTTCATCGACATCCGGGCGCGGAATTCGGGAATGAGCCTTGCCCATCCGTTGGGCACCGATCAGCTCGGGCGGGACATGCTGGCGCGCCTGATGGCAGGGGGGCGTGCTTCGGTGGCCGTCGGCGGCGCCGCGGTGCTGCTCTCGCTCCTCATCGGCAGCCTCGTCGGTCTTCTTGCAGGCTTCGTGCGCTGGCTGGATGGCCCTCTGATGCGCTTGACCGACCTGTTTCTGTCCCTTCCGCTCCTGCCCCTCTTGCTCGTTGTCATACTGTTGTTTCGCGACGCGCTGCGGGCCGCTTTCGGACCCGAGGCGGGGATTTTCATCCTCATGGTGGGCGTAATTGGCCTCACCGGCTGGATGCAGACCGCCCGCATCGTCCGTGGCGAGGTCCTCACCGTGAAGGAGCGCGAGTTCGTGGTCGCCGCGCGGGCGGTAGGGCTGCCGGAGCACCGGATCGCACGGTGCCATGTTCTGCCCAACGTTCTCTCGTCCATCACGGTTTCGGCGACGCTGGGCATGGCCAACGCCATCATTACGGAATCGGCGCTCTCCTTTCTCGGGCTCGGGTTCCCGTCGGACTTCGCGACATGGGGGCGCCTGCTGTTCGACGCCATCGACTATCTGCAGCAATATCCAGGCCGGGTTCTGTGGCCCGGCCTGACAATTTCTCTCACGGTGCTGTCGGTAAACTACATGGGCGATGGCCTCCGCGACTCGCTCGATCCGCGGACGCGTTGACCGCCAAGGGCCTGGAACGGCATGAGAACGACCTGGATCACGATTCCCACCGGCCGGGGACAGTGCAACGCGCGACCGGAACGCAACGGCGATGATTGCCATTCCACTGGTACCGCCCCGGCGGCGCAAGCCCGCTTTCGTTCTCCGATATCGAAGCCGGTCGCGAGCACAGCACGGGCCTCAGATATTGCGGCAACCGTCCCGGCGGACCCGAGCACCCAAGGGTACGCATACCGGGTTCTGGGCGGTCACGGTTCGCGCCAACTGGCGGGAGATCTTCCGCTTCGAGGGACGGCCATACCACCGATGTCGACTACCTGGACTACCACTACGGAGGTAACGCTCATGCCCATGCACGACCCGCTCCATCCCGGCGCATTCATCCGGCGCCAGTGCCTCCAATCTCTCGGACTGACGGTGACCGAGGCCGCGAAGGGGCTTTCGGTCTCGCGCAATAGGCTGTCGATGCCGCTCAACGATTGTCTCGCCATCTCCCCGAAGATGGCGATCCTGCTGTCCGAGGCCTTCGGCAGCAGCCTCCGAGAGCTGGTTGACGCAGCAGATGAAGTACGAGCTCCGGCGCGCGCAGCAGAACCGCGACCCGATCGAGATCCGCAAATTCGCGGCAGTCTGACTGGCCTGAACCCATCCTTGTTCTTCCGCAACCGGAACGTCGCGGCGTGGACATGCGGCCGACATCCAGGCTACATCGTAGCCTAATGGAGCATCGACACATGCGCACCGTCGTTCGGGCCCGTATCGACGAAAAGACCAAGCAGGAAGCAGCCGCCGTAATCGACGCGATCGGCCTCACCGTGTCCGATGCCTTCCGCCTGATGATGGTGCGGATTGCGACCGAAAAACGCCTGCCGTTCGAGCCCCCGGTGCCGAACGCGGAGACCATTGCGGCCATGGAGGCCGCGCGGCGTGGCGACCTGGCCACGGTCGACGATGTCGACGGCTTGATGGCCGACCTTCACGCGGACGATCAGAGGACCGCGGTCTTCGAACAGGATTACAGGCGCGAGAAGAAGGGCCGATGCGCCAGGACCGCCGATGCCGAGCTCGCGCATGTCGTAGCCGAGCTGGCGGAGGACCGGCCGCTCCCGCCGCACCATCGCGACCGTGCGCTTGGCGGGCAGTGGAGGAACCACCGGGGCTGCCATGTTCGGCCCGCCACGGTCCTGATCTTCCGCAAGTCCGACGCCGAACATGTGGATCTCGTGTCTTGTCATTCATAAAATGTCGGATAAAGGCGTTTGAGTTTCACGCGGGCATCGTTGGTGGTGAACTGCCAATCCACCTTGGCCTGAATGCGGTCGCCTGCCAGGCGGCGACTTCCCGGCGTAACACCTCGATGCAGTCGATGCGGCGGTTCAGGCGGATCATGACGTTGAGTTCCACCACGTTCAGCCAACTGCCGTGCTTGGGGGTGTAGACGAACTCGAAGCGGTCCCACAGGGCCTCGTCCGGCGGGTAGGCCTCGTAGAGGGCGCCGGGGAGTGTTGAGATTGTCCATCACCAGGGTGATGGTGGTGGCATCTTGGTAGCGCCCGGCGATGTCGGCCAGGAACTGCGCGATCT
Source organism: Alphaproteobacteria bacterium (assembly GCA_964291215.2). Taxonomy (GTDB): domain Bacteria; phylum Pseudomonadota; class Alphaproteobacteria; order MPNO01; family UBA830; genus JAJEBT01. The sequence continues at coordinate 2,199,727 of OZ219790.1, forward strand.
TGCGCCCGGTTACCTTGGTCATGCGCTTGCCGGCCAGGGGTTCCGTGAAGACGTTGCAGGTACCGCAACGTCGATACTCATAGTCGTTACGCCCGTCCCGGCGCCATGGCGATCGGTTGCCGTGTCTCGCCGGTCGGGGCGTTTCGTCCATGCAGACCACGGGGAAAGCGGCGGGGCGGCGATCGAGCACCTTCGCTGCGGCGAAGTCGGCGTTCCCTTGAGGAGGAATCACCCACCCGCTGCCATGGCTTGAGGCAGTTTTTTTAGAACACGCCGCACCGTCTCGTGTGACACGGTATCAACAAGCTCGACAACGCGGTCGGCCAGCAGCCGCAACGACCATTGCGCGTAACCCTCAGGCGGTTCACCACAACTCAGGGCCACGCGCCTCGAAGGTGCCGTCGGCTTTTCGCATATAGGTAGGACGGCGCCGGCCACCCAATGCCGCCTCCAGCCCCTCGAAACGCTTCTTTACTCGGTCTACTTTGCGCATGCTGATGCGCAGAATCTCGGCAATGACCTTCCCGGTCATCTGGCATTCATTGAACGCGCTCTCGTCGCAGTTAAGCAGGGCGTTGATTACCTTTTGCGACAGGTGCGAGCCCTTGATCTCCGAAAGTTCTGCCCGTTCGTCCAGGGTCACCACGCAGCGTTTCATACTCCGACCTCCATCCCGAATGGACGGACAGTCTAGCACCAAATGTACGACATATCATTGCTGACATAACACTAGTGCGTCTCGGCCCGCACGACAACTCGGCCTCTGAACGGCCGCGCCCTCCGGACCCCCGCCGTCCAGTAGTAGGCTGACACTCCGGTCCACAACTGCGCACCTTCGCCAGAATCGCCGCATGACGGCCGCAGCCCGCCGCCTGCGCACCTTCTCCCGCGTTTCCGCGCCGTACCACACGTCTGCCCGTTTCCGGTGCCAAGCGCTGCGGCAGTCGGGGGAAGAGCGTAACAAGGATGTACCCATTGTCCGGCGCGCGGCAACGATGGACGGCATGTTTTCGATGTCCTCGCTGATGGCGAGTTTCAAGCGCTCATTGGAGGGCACGATGGCGAGTTGGCAGCAAGCGAGAAGGAGTCAGCGCGGTCGTTCGGGCTGGCTCGTCGGCGGAGCACGGACCGGGAGTTTGCTATCGTATAGTCGGCGTCACCGATCGAGGTGTGAGCGCATGACCGCAGCGTTGCCATGACCTCTCTTCGTCATCTGAATCCGACCTTAGCAAATATAAAATATGTGAAAGTTGGAAACCTTGACGGCATGTGGCAAGATTCCTACTTTATAGATGATGATAATCGAGAAAGTAGGAAATGCTGCATCTCGTTGGCGAGACTATCGACAAGCACCGCGCGCAATATGGCGTGGAGACCGGCAGGCTCGTCCGGATCATGCGGGGCATTTACGTGGCAGCAGAGGATGACGCCGACGCCGTCCTGTTCGATCATGCGCTGCGAATCGCTGCCTATCTGTACCCGAACACCTATCTTTGCGGAGCCAGCGCCGAGCGGCTCGCGCCGACGCCGGACAGGCGTCTATTCCTGAGTGGCCGACGCATCGCGCGTACGCGGCTGCGCGATCTGGAAATCATACAGACGCTCGCCCCTGACGCTCCGGAAACAGAGACCGTTCAGACCGTCGACCCCTCGGGCGACCTGAGGGTCAGGCGCTCGGCGCTGCGCTTTCGCTATCTGGAATCCTTCCGGCGGCGCAGTGAAGCTGGCGCCGCCATGACGATCGAAATGCAGACCGACATCGCCGCCCGTCTCGTCGAAGCCGCTGGCGGTAAACAGGGGCCAATCATCGAGTGTCGGCGACTGGCTCAGGCCAACGGGTGGCAGGCGGAGGCTGGACGGGCCGAAGCATTTTTCACCACACCACTCCGAGAGGCGCCGCAGCGGGCGACGCCGCTTCATGTCGGATGGCACGGCGAGGAGATCGGCGTCCTGTTTCATGACGGATCGGCTTGGCGCTGGGAGCCGACCGCCGCCAAAGGCGCAACACCGGTTCGGACCGGTGCGCCGGGCCGGCTTCCGCCCTTCATCGAAAGCCTGCTGCCGGAAGGATGGCTCGAACACGTATTGAAGCCAAAGTCAGAGCGGGAGCGAATATCCACCGGCAAGCGCTACATGTCGAACATCGTCGTCTCGGAGAACCCGGACGATCTTCGGGCTCTCCCCGCGGACGTGCTGGAAGGACAGCTCGATACATATGCTGACGGGAGCGTGTTCGCCGGCAGCTACGCCGGACCCGCGCCTTCCTTCGACGAGACGCTGGAAGACCGCATGGCCGCCTTGTACGGATCGACGGTGACGCCGCGCCTGTCGGGCGTTCAGATCAAGGCGCCCATGAACCTCTCGCATGACGGTGTGTTGCGGTCGGCCGGGGATCGGGCCTTCACGCACATCCTTAAGCCTTCTCCGGGTGCCGGTTTTGAGGATCTCCCTCTGGTTGAAGCGGCATGTCTGGCGGCCGCTCGAGCCTGTGGGCTCGAAACGGCAGCCCATGCGATCGTCTCGATGCCGGATGATCTCCCCGACGCGCTGCTGGTCGAGCGCTTCGATATCCGGCGAGATCGTAACGACGGTCGCAGGATGGCGATGGAAGACATGGCGTCCGTTCGCGGCGTCGCGCCTTCGGAGAAATACGACGGTTCCATCGAGCAGGTCGCACGGGCGCTCCGGGGCGTCTCGAGCGACGCCAACGTGGATCTCGCAGCGTTGCTTGGCCGCACCGTGTTCGCCTGGCTCATAGCCGATGGCGACTTTCACCTGAAGAACATGGCCGTTCTGAGGGTGGCGCCCGATGGTGCGGAAAATTTTGCATCCGTCCGGTTCGCGCCGACCTACGATGCCGTGACAACGCGGGTCTTTCCGGGGCTTGAAGACGACGACCTAGCGCTCTCGCTGGCGGGCAAACGTAATCGACTGTCGTCCAGCGACTTTGTCCGGGCGGGCGTGACGATGGGCATTAGTGCGGAGTGGGCTCGCAATATCGTCGAGTCTTTGTGTGCTCGCCTGAGCACCCACCTCAGCGACCTCGGCCCTGGGTCCGATCGCGTCGATCGAGCGATCGAGATCTGGAAGAAGCGAATCGAGATCACCACCGGCTGAAGGCCGGATGCCGATGCTGGGATCGACCGAAGCCGGTTCGAGAGCCGCCGACCTCACTCGTTCCTGGCGGCCGAACACGAAGGTGCCGGCGGCAGTGAGCGGCCTGACGACATCGTCCGCGGAAACGTGGTTGCAGAGCGCCGGCGTGCCCGCCGGCGTCGGCAGGTCGAGCGAGCCGATCGCGTCCTTCAGCCCGACCGGCGGCCCGTGAAGCGCTCCGGCCGGAGCTGCGGCGAGCGACCGATCCTCGTCGAGGGTGATGACGGCGTCGAAGCCGGCGGCGTTCCGGCGCCTGGTCCAGCAGTTGCGGCCCTCCGGTCACGCGGGCGAACATGTCGGTCCTGGAACCTCCGGTGTCCCGGCTGTCACAGGGCGCGGGTGCGGCGCCGATACCGGGCCACCATTGGATCGGCGGTCAGGAGCATGAAACCCTTGAGCCGCGCCTGCGCGACCAGAACGCGATCGAATGGATCTCCATAAAACGGCAGCAGCAACCCGATCTCTGCCGCGTGGACTCCGGTTGTCCGCAGTTCCGAATAGCCGTTGTCCAGCAGCCCCTGCCGCAGCAGGCGCGGATCCATTCGGAAGTCGGTGCGCCCGAGCGTGTCCTTGATGGCGACTTCCGAGATCGACACGGCGCTGAAAAACAGCTCCGTTGCCGGCGATTCGATGAGCCTGCGAACCTCCGCCGACAACCGGTCCGAGCGGACTGCCGACCAGAGCAGGAAATGCGTGTCGAGGCGAAGCTTCACTTGCCGACCGAGAACACGGCCTGGATTTCCCGGGCGCCCATGCTGTCGAAGTCCGGCGGCACCAAGATCCGCCCGGCCAGGAATCCGATCCGGCTGTGGGAGTCCGGCGTATCAAGGGCAACAACCTGGACCACAGGCTTGCCCGCGCGCGCGATGACGAACGGTTCGCCTTCGGCCGCCATCTTGACGAGACGCAAGAAATCAGTCCTGGCTTCGTGCATGTTGACGATGCGCATGAGAATGTCTCCTTGCCAATTCGTCTGTTGGACTTTGCTAACTTCGTATGTCCTGACCTCGTGATTTGAATTGATCCGCCCGGCTCCCATTTTTTCCAACACAACCAGCGATTTTCCCGGTTTTTTTGCTTGACAACGTAGCCGCGCGACGATACGATATACCATGATGCTTGGAATTGGATGGCCCCGGCCATGAACACGTTCGCGATGCACCCTCCTGAAGTCGTCCAGATCGGAACCTCAAAGAGATCTGCAGGCGGCGTGAGCCGCGCGACCGTGCAGCGGGCGGTGAAGAAGCTCCGGAACCGGCCTCCGCATGATCTACGAACTGCCAGACAACGCACGCAAACTCGACCCAGAAGCATCACCCTGATTGGAAGAAATCAAAGCCGAGGTCAGGATGTCTGAATTTGGGCAGGCGACGCAAGCGGGAAAACCGTATCTGCCAGCAGACGACGTTCAAGCCGACGGCATCGCGCACGATGCCGTCCTGTCCCGCGAAATCCTATACGAGACACTGTCGGGAGACCGCAATCCCAGTCTGAACACGGTCCTCGGGGTCGTCGGCGCCCCAGCCTGACACTGCGCGCCGAAGCTGCGCCGGGCCCGGCGATGAACATGCGGAAGAGTTCCTGAAGAGCTTCGACAGCATCCTGCAAGCCGATGGCTGCGCCGGTCGCGGCCGACGCACCGGATCTGGCCGCAAGACGGTACGCCGCTGCGGCTTGCGCATGCGCCACCTCCGCGAAATCTGCAACGGCAGCAAGCCCGAGATCGACACCACCGAAGGCATGCGCGGGATTGTTGAGCTTTACGACATCAAAGCCGGTATCCACAGCAGCCGCCCGAGCTGCGTTTCGCCGAACGGCAGACAGGCGGCGCGTCCGCATCCTGCTCAGATCCCGGCTTGCAACACGGCCCCGGCGCCGCGAAAGCCACCAGCGCGGCCTGCACCGTCCGGCACCTGCCCCGTTACCCCGAGGTCAGGGCGAACGCCGGCGCAACCTTCTCGCCGAACAGCCGCACGGAGATGGCGGCCTCCTCGTAGGACAGGTCGTGGAAATTCACCTGCATGGACGCGTGGTCGCAGCCGCCGACCGCGCGGTCAAGCTCGTGGAGCTGCTCGACGATGTCATCCGGCGTGCCCACGAAGGCGGCCGAACTCTTGATCTGCGACTCGAGCGTCTGCTCGGCGATGCGCCGGCGCAGCACATCGTAGCCCCGATACGAATCGGACGCGGTCCCGTGGCGGTAGCCTTCCATCGCGTCGACGATCGACGCGAAATGTCCCTCGATACCGTGTTCCGCGATTCTCAGGGCATCGTCGCGGTTGTCGCGGCAGTACATGTAGACCGCCATCATTACCTGCGGCGCGCCGGGATGGCCCGCAGACCGGTAGGCTTCGCGATAGCTCCCCATCATCTCCATTGGATCCGAGCCAACCCCGGGAATGGCCATGATGTGATGGCCCATGCGGCCGGCACGCTCGAACGAGGCCGGCGTCCCGACTACCGCAACGAAGAACGGCGGGCGCGGCTTCTGAGTCGGGCGCGGCCATGAAGTGACGTTCTCGAAGCTATGGAACCGGCCGCGGCTGGTTACGGTCTCGTTCTCGAGCAGCAGCGCCACCTGCATCATCCCTTCCTCGAAGCGCGGAACACTCTCGTCGATGTCGACCTCGAAGTGGGCGAACTCCTGGGGCAGGAACGCGCGCGCGAACCCGACATCAAGCCGCCCGCCCGAGATGCCGTCAAGCATCGCGATCTCGGCTGCCATCTTCAGGGGATGGTTGAAGGACGGGATCAGGGCGCCCGTCACCATCCGCGCTTTCCGGGTGCGCTGCGAGGCCGCAGACAGGAAGACGATCGGACTCGGCGTGTAGCCTCCCCAGCGATGAAAATAGTGCTCGACAGTCCGCACATGCGAAAAACCGCAGCTGTCGCAGAGTTCCACGAGGCGCAGTGACTCGTCGTAGTACTGCTGCGCCGGCTTGCGGTCCGGTGTCATGTCCGGAAAGAACTGCATGCCGAATTTCATAGAGTTTCCTCCAGGCCGCCCGCCATCGGCGCGCCCTATTCGAACAGCCTGCCCTGGAGGCCGGGAGCGGGTTTCGTGCCACCGAGCACGCGCTGCGCGCTCCGGATATTCTCGACGAACCCTTCGTAGTCGTAGAGCGGCGGGCTGGAATTTCTCAGCTCGAGCATGGCGTAGCGGACTGCCTCGAGCCCCGATTCCGCGGGATTCTCGATCCAGTTCTGATAGTCGCTATAGAGGTGCGACTGGCTCTCGGCGAGTTTCAGAAACGCCTCCAGGATGCCTGGCATACGGGTCTGGAAGCTGCGCATTACCTGCTCGGCGTAATACTGGGCGAGTCCTTCCTTGACCTCGTTGTCGGTGCCAATGAAATGGTTCGTGTTCCACGCGTTGCTGTTGAGATCAACGCCGCGGTGAGTGTAGGCATGGGCGAGCTCGTGGCAGAGCGTGATGACCGTAAGCACCGGGATCTGCAGGCCAAAGAGCGAGGCGAATATCGCTATCGGCATCCAGTAGATCTGGATTTTCGAGTCATGCACCCAGTAGGCACCGAGAATGTCGTCCTCGATCGCCTCGAGGCGTTCGGCCAGAGTCCGTTCGACCGAATGGTCGATAATGCGTTCGACGAAGCGGCGGCTCGATTCCACCGAATCCATCTCGTCCGTGATGTCGCCGAGATGCCGGGCCAGCATGCCGCGCTCGTCGGCGATGACCCTGAGCCCCTCCCGCGCCGTTGCGAGCGCGGGACCATTGAGGATCAGCCACCATTGCCATGGCTCGATGTCGGCGGTTGCCTCGGCCAGGGGCTGCGGCATGCCGTCGACCACGGAAACCGGCACCGATGCGACCGCGCGGCCCGAATCGCCGGAAAGCTTGAGCGCTGTGGCGGCGCGCACCGCGTCCCGGAGGGCGACGTTCCAGCGTTTCACGGTCTCTGAAACCACAGATTGCGCGCCGGGCGCCAGAACATGCTGAAGCCGCTCCTCGGCCACCGTGACCGGCAGACGGCCCGGCGCCTTCTTCTCAAGATAGTAGGGTACGCTCCCGGGATCCTTCGCCATGCGTTCCATCCTCGTTTTCCCGCAGTCCCGGATCTAGCGATCGACCTTCAGGACCGAGCGTCGCCCGAATGGTTGCCGGACCGCTGCGTCCTGCCGCGCGCCCTGCCCTCGAGGCCGCGCCTGAACTTGTCGAGATGTGGGCCCTCGGGCGGCAGCTCGAAGACCGATTCCACCGATGTGTAGTCGAAATACCCCATCCGCGCGAGCGGCCGGCACTTCACGATGTCGATCCTGCCGTCCTCCGCGATCACTTCATCGCTGATGTGGACGCCGATGACCTCGCCTACGACGACATAGGTCAAGTTGTCGAGACTGTTGCCAGGCAGCGTCAGGGTCGCGTGATAGCGGCACTCAAGATGCACCGGCGACGCCTTGACGCGCGGCGGCGCGACCAGCCGCGACGAAATCATCTCAAGCCCGGCCAATTCTGCCTCATCGACATGCGGCTCGACCATGCGTGCCGTCGTGTTGACGCAGTCGCGCAACTCCCATGTCGCCATGTTGCACACGAATTCGCCAGTCAGAAGCGCATTGCGCGCGCTGTCCTTGGGGCCGCCATCCGCAAAGTGCGACCCCGACGAGAACATGACGTAGGGCGGATCGTAACCGAGATTGTTGAACTGGCTGTAGGGCGCAAGGTTGATTATGCCGTCAGGATCGAGCGTGGTGATCCACCCGATTGGCCGCGGCACGACGATCGACTTGTAGGGGTCACGAGGAAGTCCGTGATCGTTCGTTGCGGTCTCGTAGAACATGGCTACCTCCCAGTCTCGGATGCGGAATGCGGCGGCGTAGCGCGACGATGTCAGCCGCCACCGGCGGCGATGTTGTCGATCAGGCGGGTCCTGCCCAACCATGCCGCAGCGAAGACCCTGAGTCCGGGACCGTGGCGCAACGCCGGGCGCAGCGTCGTCGCCTCGCGGACCTCAAGATAGTCGACGCGGTCGAAGCCCGCCACGCGCAGCGCCGCCCGGCCGCCGCCGCAGGCGGCAGCGATGTCCGAGCCCGGCGCAAGGTCTTGCGCTATCTTCTGGAGAGTCTCGTGAAGGACCGGGGCGATGCGGCGCTCGACCGGGGACAGATAGGCGTTTCGCGAAGACAGCGCCAGACCATCGGGTTCGCGGACGATCGGCATCCCAATCACCCGGACCGGGAACCCGAGATCGGCGACCATCCGCTCTATGATGCGGAACTGCTGATAGTCCTTTTCCCCGAAATACGCGATGTCGGGACGACAGTGGCGAAGCAGGCGCGCAACGACGGTCACCACCCCGTCAAAGTGCCCCGGCCGCACCGCACCGCAGAGGCCGTCCGCGAGCTCCGGCGCCGCGGCGAGCGACGCCACCGGGCCGTCGGGATAGATATCGCCGACACCGGGGGCGTAGACGATGTCGACGCCGTGCGCACCAAACAGTTCAAGGTCGCGCCTCTCATCGCGCGGATAGCGCTCGAAATCCTCGCCCGGTGCGAACTGAGTCGGGTTGACGAACAGGCTCGCGACCACGGCGCCACAGTCCGCCCGCGCCCGACGCACCAGCGAAAGGTGACCGTTATGGAGCGCGCCCATGGTCGGAACCAAGGCGACCGTTGCGCCGCTCCGGCGATGGGGCGACAGCGCCTTGTCGATCTCAGGCGGGTCGCGTGCAACGGCCGGGAGGATGGCGTCCGGAACGGCGCTGTCGTGACGCTGCGTCACGCGGCGTCAGGACTTGAGGTGGCGGACCTCGGCCCCATCGGCTCTCGGCGCCCCGAAACACTGTTCGGGCGCCGGAAAACGCCGGGCGCGGACGTCATCGGCATAGGCCGCCGCCGCCACTCCAAGATCACGGCCGAACTCGGCGTAGCGGCGGACGAATTTCGGGGTGAACCCGTCGAACATGCCAACGAGATCCTCTGTCACCAGTACCTGACCGTCGCAGGCCGGCGAAGCGCCGATCCCGATCGTCGGCACCGGAACGACGGCGGTAATCTCGCGCGCAACCGGCTCCATCACCCCCTCGACGACCAGAGAGAAAGCGCCGGCATCGGCCACGGCGCGGGCGTCGTCGATAATCTGGCGGGCTGTCGCCATGTCCTTGCCCTGGATGCGGAAACCGCCATAGGCATGCACCGACTGCGGCATCAGCCCGACATGCCCCATGACCGGGATGCCACGCCGGGCGAGGAACTCTACGGTTCCGGCCATCGCCACACCGCCTTCAAGCTTGATGCCGTCGCAACCGGTCTCGCACATGATGCGCGCAGCATTGCGATAGGCGAGCTCCGGCGACTCCTGATAGGATGCGAACGGCATGTCGACGACGACGCAAGCATGCTGCGCGCCACGAACCACGGCAGCGCCATGGTTAATCATCATGTCGACAGAGACGGCAAGCGTGGTCTCAAGCCCATAGACCACCATGCCGAGGGAATCCCCGACAAGGAGGCAATCGACGTGGCTGTCGAGTATCCGCGCCGTCGGCGCCGTGTAAGCGGTCAGCACGACTATCGGGTCCCCGCCCTTGCGTGCTGCCAGTTCCGGTGCTGAAATTCGCTTGATCCGGCTAGGGGAACTCATCGTTTTCCTCCGCTGTCCGACACCAATAGCCGCCAGACGCCGCGTCGCCGAAGAGTGCGGACGGAACCTACCAGCCCTGTCCGTATAGTCAATCGCCACCGCATTGCCAGGGATCGAAGGTCGCACGTGTTGACAACCGATATCCGCGCAACAGCAACGCGCCGCGCCCGACCGCCGCGGCCGGACGCCTGTCGATGAACGCCGCCGCCAGGGGCGCGCTGTGGATGATCGGTGCGGCGGCGGCGCTGACCGCGATGGCCGTCTGCATCCGCTACCTGCCCGCCTATTCCGTTCTCCTGCTGATCTTCCTGCGCAACGTCATCAACCTCGGGCTGCTGGCGCCATCGCTGCTGCGCCACGGCAGCGGCATCTTCCGGACGCAGCGGTTCGGGACCCATGCGCTCCGCAACGCTTTCCTCTACGGCGGCAACGTGGCATGGTTCTACGGCGTGACCATGGTCTCGCTCGCCGATGTCGCCGCGCTCCAGTTCACCTCGCCGCTGTTCACCGCCCTGATCGCTGCCATGTTCCTCGGCGAACGCCTCGACAGCCATCGCGCGCTCGCCATCATCGCTGGCTTCGCCGGCGCGGTCGCAATCATCCGCCCCGGGCTCATCCCGATGAATTCGGGAACCCTCCTCGTGTTGCTGGCGGCCTTCCTCTATTCCTGCGCCCATGTCGTGACCAAACGCCTGTCCGACACAGAATCGGGGAGCACCGTGGTTTTCTTCATGAGCGTCACCATTCTCGCCTATTCGGCAATACCCGCCGCCATGGTCTGGGAGGTGCCGGCGGCCGCGGAGCTTCCGGCGATCATCGGGCTCGGCATCACCGGTTACGCCACCCATTACTGCCTCACGCGTTCACTGGCCGAGGCGGACGCGACGTTCGTGATCGCCTTCGACTTCTTCCGCCTGCCGTTTTCGGTCGCACTCGGCTGGCTGCTGTTCACCGAGATCCTGGACGCATGGACCGGTTTCGGTGCGCTGGTGATATTCGCGGCAGGCTACTACAGCACCGTGTGCGAGGGCAAGCAGCGCGGTCCGGAGTAGACCGGACGATCAGCCAAAGCAGCAAGCCGCCGGCAACCGGCGATATGGTATGATGCCATCATGAACGATTCTTCCCCGTCCGGGGATCCGCCCCACCGAGCTCATCCGGCAATCAGGATTCGTCCCAGGCACAGTCGGCGCGTGCGCACCGGCCATCCATGGATCTATTCCAACGAGCTTGAGGCATCACCGGAAACGCAGGCGCTCGCCCCCGGCGCGGTGGTGACGGTCGTCGATTCCGGCGGCGAGCGGATCGGCACCGCAACCTTCAATCCAGGCCACCTGATCGCGGCGCGGATGCTCACGCGCGATGCCGACACCGTGATCGATGCCGCTTGGCTCGCAGGCCGGCTCCAACGCGCCTGCGCGCTGCGCGACCGTATGCTGGACGCGCCGTATTACCGGCTCGTCCATGGCGAGGCCGACGGCCTGCCCGGCCTTGTTGTCGACCGTTACGGCAAGGTCTGCGTGGCGCAGCTCAATTCGGCTGGCATGGAGCAGCTTGACGGGGTGCTCGGCGAAGCCCTGTTCGGAACGCTTCCGATCGAGGGCGTTGTGGTTCGGCGCGACGGGAGCGGCCGCCGCTTCGAAGGCCTCGACAGCGCCCCGCCGATTTCGTTGGGCAAGACCGAAACGCCGATCCGGGTCGTAGAGAACGGCTGCGGGTTCCTTGTCGACCCTCTCGAAGGGCAGAAGACCGGCTGGTTCTTCGACCACCGCGAGAATCGCGCCCGGGCCGCGACGCTGGCGGCGGGCTGCAGCGTCCTCGACCTCTATTGTTATCTCGGCGGTTTCGGCATGCAGGCCGCCGCCAGCGGCGCGGCCTCGGTACTCGGCGTCGACCGTTCCGCACCCGCCCTCGATCTGGCCCGGCGGACGGCAGCGGAAAACGGACTCGCCGACCGCTGCCGGTTCCTGCGTGGCGAGGTATTCGAAGCACTTGGGGAGTTTGCGGCGGAAGGCCGGACCTTCGATGTCGTGATCGCCGATCCGCCAGCGTTCGTGAAGGTCCGCAAGGACCTCAAGCCCGGTCTCAGGGGGTACCGCAAGCTCGTCCGCCTGGCCGCTGCCGCGACTGCCCCGGGCGGCATCCTGTGCGTGGCATCGTGTTCGTTCCATGTCGACGCTCCGATGCTCGGCGAGCAGATCCGGCGCGGCCTCGCCGACGCCCGGCGTTCCGCCCGCATACTTCATCTCGGGGGCGCCGGACCGGACCATCCCGTGCATCCGCATCTTGCGGAGAGCGCCTATCTGAAGTGTTTTTTTCTTCAACTGGATTGAGCGGCGGCGCGATCCGCGCTATCGACTGAGCACTGACGGCCGAACCGGCAATGTTCCTGCAGGGAGACCCGAAATGCTGAAGATTCTGGGGCGCGCGACCTCGTCCAACGTGCAAAAGGTTGTCTGGCTATGCAACGAGACCGGGCTGCCGTTCGAGCGCACGGACATAGGCGGCCCCTTCGGCGGCAATGATCAGCCGGATTACTTGGCGCTCAACCCCAACGGCGTCATCCCGACCATCGATGACGACGGTTTCGTGCTGTGGGAATCAAATTCGATAGTCCGCTACCTCGCCGAGAAGCACGCTGCCGGCACCGGGCTCTGGCCTGACGACCTGCAGGCGCGCGCCAGCGCGGGACGATGGATGGACTGGTCGACATCGACGCTCGCCAGCCGTCACGTGCCGGTTTATCAGGGACTGATCAGGACGCCGGAAGAAAAGCGCGACCATGACCGCATCGCGGCATCGCGCATGCATTGGAGCAATGCGAACGCCATCCTGAACTCTTGGCTGTCGTCGCACGCCTACCTTTCGGGCGACGAGTTCGGAATCGGAGACATTCCCGCCGCGCCCTTCACCCATCGCTGGTTCAGCCTAGACATCGAGCGCGAGGACTATCCCAACCTGAGACGCTGGTATGACGCGATCTGCGAACGCGACGCGTTCCGCAGGAGCGTCATCGACATCGGGCTTCACTGAATCTCCACCACCGCAGGCCGTTCAGGACCCGGATCCGGAACAGCGCCTTGTCATGCGCGCGGCCGTACCGGCGCGGGCTCGACCGGCAAGCGGCGGCGTCTGCAAGGACCGCACGAGGCAGATTGGCGACGGATCACCTCCAGAACCGCCGCGGGCGGCGGCGGCTCGAGGCGATCCACAGCAGGACAAGCCCGGGTACGCCGAAAACGGCCCACGCCGGAAATTCCAGGATGGTCTGCACGACCGCTTCCCACAGCCATGCCCAAACATAGCGCTGGACAACCGCTTGCGAGATATTCAGTGACGCCGTCCCTAGAATCTGGTCTAGGCGGAACCAGATCTCGCCGAACGGAACCAGCCGGTACCCGTCGCTGCCGACCGCCAGAGAGACCTCGAATCCTGCAGCGAGAACGGCAAGCACCAGCAGAATCCAGCCGATCAGGCGCAACACCATGTTCATCCTTCCGCATGCGTGACGGGCAGCGATGGCTATCGTCCCGCACCCCGCTGCCGCAGGCGCCTCCAAACACGGTTTTTCATATGTTATGAGGGATGAGCGAGTTGGTCAAAGCGCCGGAAAATCCGGCCGCCGCAGAACACTGTAGTCGGAATCGGCGGCGCCACCGCGTTTCGGAGATATTGTCGATCACCGCGGCATCGTGCATATTCCGCATCGTGGAGGGATGGCCGAGCGGCTTAAGGCGCACGCTTGGAAAGCGTGTATACGGTGACCCCGTATCGTGGGTTCGAATCCCACTCCCTCCGCCACCCCGCACTTTCTAAGTCGTAAAGCCCATAATTTGCCATCTGTTCTCACCATGGGTGCGCACAGGAGGAAAGCTAATGCCCGAACATTAGCTGTTAACGCGAAAAAGGGCGCCGATGGTCGCCAGCGCCCTCGATTGTATAGAGAGTTTCGGTCGGTCAGCCCGACAGGACAAAAAAAGACACCCAAAGAAGCTCGCCAAGTGCATGGTGAGAATTTACGGGTGTCCCATGCCCTGTCAACAGGTAGCGGCCGCTAACGACTCTCTCAGCAGAATTTTTTTCGGGCCGGTTCGCCCGCCATGGACACCAGAGAACGTCCCCCTCTCGATCCGCCACCGGATCCGGGCTGCGCTCGCCTCGCCCGAACGTGATCAGATCGATCCCCTCCGCCCCGGCAAACCGCTCGAGCGCCGCGACACAGGCCCGCGTCATCGGCGCCATCAGGGCCGAAAACGGCACCGGCATGCCGCGAACATTCCGCAACAAGTAGGCCACGCCACCCGGCGCCTGAAGCATCGGCACGTAGCCGTTGAGATACAGCCTGTCGAGGCATTCAAGCTCCAGCGTGACGTGCTCGCGAAGAACCTCACCGGCGCTCCGTGCCATAGTCATCGTCAGGACTCCGTTCAATGGGGTCACCACATGGCACATTGCCACCAACGCCCAACCGCGACCATCAGGCGGATCACTCCGCAGAGCGGAACAGCGAACCGAGTCCGCAGACCTCTCGTCGGTCTGAGGCGAAACCTCGCTGGGCTTTGCTGTCTTCTGCTGTCCGGAGGTTTCACGGTGTGCCGGATTTTCTGGCTTCGGGGCCGTCCGCGGTCGTCGCCGGCACGTGGGCGGGTTGTTTTCGGGATGTGGGCGGGTTGTGGGCGGCGTCCGGGAATCGGCCGGACACCATTGGCGCTCAGGGCTGCGACGGCTTCCCGGCGGTCGAGCCGCCGCCGTGTTTCGGCGAGGCTCTCGCGTCGGTTGGCGAAGATCGCCGCGAGCGCGGGGGCCGATATTCTCTACGGCAGCGACCGCAAAGACTGGCTCCGTGGTGAGGCGGGGGACGACATCCTCTACGGCAATACCGGCTACCTCTACGGCAATACCGGCTACGACATGCTCTACGGCGGCAACGACGGAGACCGCACGGCCACGAAGGCGACGAACTCCTCTATGGCGGCATCGGCGACGACATCCTCAATGGCGAGGCCGGCGACGACAGACTCCACGGCGACGAAGGTGACGACATCCTCAAGGGTAGCGACGGCAGTGATCGGTTTATCTTTAGTAACTGCTCACCCCCTGGTTCCGGCTTGATGTCGGGGTAGAGTAACGAACGGGTTTTCGTGGAGATTTGACACTGCAGGCCGATTCGTTTAGTGGTGGTTATCGAGAACGACGAGGACCGCCAGTGGGCTACTTTGGATCGAAGGCGACGAGCAGGCTGTGCCAGCTGCTTCCGGGGCTCCAGCCTCCGCATGATCTGTATGTGGAAACGCATCCGGGAGACGGCGCGCTGATGAAGCGCAAGGCGGAGTACCGGAAGATGCCGCCGGGTGAGCGCCAGGCGATGCTCGCAACGATCATGACCGTCGAGGCCGGGTGATGGCGACGGTCAACGCGGCGCGCGAGGAGTTCGAAGCGGCCAAGACCGCGGCGCTGCCGGCAAGGTGGCGGAAGAGGCCGTGATCCGCGTCCTCGTCATCCTGCTCGACATCCTCATCGTCGTCCTTCTGGAGAAGACTACGCACGAGCCGGAACTCCGGTCTGCCGCCGTCACAGACGGACGAGAGCGTGCCGGAAGCAACGGCAAGGGCCCGAAGCCGAACCGGCAGATGGGCGACAACCTGCGCAAGACCATCGTCGAGGAGACGGTCGCGGCCTGCGACGCCTGCGGCGCCGACATCGACGGCCCCGTCGATCGGGAGCGCCGCACGACATCGTGTTCGAGGTCGTCGAGCGCCGCGCCGAGATCAAGGAATGCCCGAAGTGCAAGGCCCGGGGCCGGTTCCCCGACAACATCCCGTGCAGTACGGCATCGGCATCCAGGCCCTCGTCATCAACCTGCTGGTCGCCCAGATGCTATCCCTGCGCCGTCGCGTTCGTGCAGGCGATCTCCGGCATCAAGCTCTCCGAGGCCTCGGCTATGCTTTCACGATGCGTCATGGGAGGAGGCCGCCGTGGCGCACCTCCTGCAACGCCCGATGTCGACGATTTCGGATCAACAGTAAGTGGCTCCATGTCGTGGGACCCTGACGTGCAAGTTCCCGCACCGCAAGCGCGGGCAAGAGATCGGCCCGTGCTACAAGGGCGTCCTGGTCCACGACTGCTGGGCCTCGTACATGGGCTATGACCAATGTAGCCACCAGCTGTGCGGCAGCCACCTGCTGCGCGAACTGACCTTTGTCGTCGAGGCTACCGCGCGACTGATGAAGAGCCTGCTCCGCGAGGTCTGCCACAAGGTCAACAAGAGCGCATCCAAAACCCTGAACGACGCCGGGCGCGAGCGCTACCGCACCATCAGGGCGCCAGGGAACTGCCCGACATCCCGCCGAAAGGAAAACGTGGACGCAAGTCCGACGCGCACAACCTGCACGAACGTCTCGTGAAACACGAAAACCTGCGCTTCACAGACGACCCCAACGTCAGCTTCACCAACAATGCCGGAGAACAGAAAATCAGGATGGCAAAGGTCAAGGTGTCCGGATGCTTCCGCTCCACGCAAAAGCATGGTGCCGGGGCTCAAGCTACCTCACCTCCATGGCCGCACTCGGCTACAACCCACTCGTCGCCACCCAGATCGCCCTCGACGGAAAAGCCGCAGACATCATCAACGAGCACTATGGCCAATCAGAACCCAACAAGGGGTGAGTAGATACTATCTTTATTGATTACCGGGACAACGGTAGCGACACGATCGTCGATTTTCAGGACAGCCGGGACGTCATCAACATCAGGGATGTGCAGGTGCAGACCCGTATTTCGTATGACGGTGGCCTCACCTGGGTCGGAGAAAATGTCGGAAGCGGGAGCTTCGACGATCTCACCATTGTCCAAATCGGGCGACGACACGGTCATCACCTACGATGGCGGGTCAATCATGTTGGAGGGGATCCAGGCGTCGCAAATCACCGAGGCCGATTTCGACTTCATTGGCTGAGGCGGCAATACGTCATGTCGCCCGAGGTGTGCGATGCGGGCGCACCTGCGGTGCAAGGTGATCTCATGCTTGTTGATGTGATGTGATCGGAGTTCTGATGGGTGCAGTTCTCGCATGGCGAATGCAAGTCATTGATTTAACGCGGTTGTGTGGTCGCGAGGCAGCGGCAAAAACGGGTTTTCGTGACAATCGCCCGTTTCAGGACAGGATTTTGTCACGGGCCGAGCGGTGGAGGTGGGAACGCTCTGCACCGGAAGATGCGATATGATATTGAAGATAATCCACAGCATCAGGAGCCCTCCCATGTCAGTTTCGCAGCCTTCCGCGTCGATCGATATTTCCGGCTTGCCGCCTCGGGTTGTCGAGGCGGTCACGCAGATAACCGCAGTTTGTCATCGGCAACTCGGTTCGCAGCGCTCTGCCGAGGCCTTTGAGGAAACGGAGCGGCGGGTGCGTGAGAGCGTGTACGCGCTGCGAGATCCTGGGCGCCGAGGCCCGGGACGATGGTGCGCCCCGGATCGAGCGGGACGGGCAGAGATGGTTCCGTGTGGCGCCGAAGACGATGATGACCTCGCCCGGTGACCTTTTGGCGTGCGCGCTACCGCACCGGCGCACGCTGACGGTCGCTGATGCCGGTGGACGAAAGCCTCGTCGACGACTACCTGACACGACCGGCGGCTTGGGCTGATGATGATGGGCGGCAGCGGAGGCGTTGTTCGGCAAGCTCGGTGCCATGACGCCAGCACCTTGCAGCACCTGACCATGCAGGAGCGCCGGGAAAGTCTCGGCCCCGACATCCGTGAAGCGGAGGACATCCCGCAGGACGCGGTCACCGCCTCGCTGGACGGCGTCATGGTGGCGGGCCAGCGGGGACGGCCGTTCCGAGGCCTGCTGGCGCGAGGCGGCCTGTGGCACGGTCTCCTTCCACGACGGTGAGCGCCTGAAGACCGTCTGTCTCGGCCGCATGCCCGAGGGCCGAAAGTGCACACTGAAGGCGCAGCTCGCAAGCGAAGTCGCTCATATCAGGCGGAAACGTCCCGAGATCAGCGCCATCGCCGACAACTGGACCTTCCTCGGGGGTCTCGAGCCCGAAACCGAGGTGATCGACTTCTGGCATGCCTGCGAGCATCTGCGCGTGGCGGCCGACCATGCAGCGGCGCCCTACTGGTTCGAGAAGTACCGCGAGATCCTGCGTCACGCCCCCCGCGGCATCGACAGGGTGATCCGGGCGCTGCGCCACCTTCGCGACACCGCGACGCCAACATCAACAGGGAACTGTCCTTCTTCCGCAAGCATCGCCACCGCATGCGCTACCACGCGCTGAAGCAACCGGCTCGGGAATTGTCGAGGCGGCAAACAAGACCCTCGTCACACAGCGCATGAAACGCTCCGGCATGCGCTGGCGCATCGTCGGCGGACAATCACCTTCCGCGCCCTGCTTGAAGCCAGCCGCTTCGAGAGCGCGTGGACGGCCATGATCGGTGCAGACGACGCACCAGCCAACGACAACATCAGCCCAAATCACACCCCGGCACTGGCCGCATGAGATGAACAAGTGGTACTGAGCCTGCAACTGTGCCATACGAAACTCCCACCCCTAAAAAAAGAAATCAAGCCGTAGCTGAAGCAGTACTGGTGCATTCCACCGCACCGGAGCGCACAGTTCGTGGCGGCGGACGTGCTTGACATTTATCAGCGGGACTTTGCCAGGGACGAGGTGCTGGTGTGCATGGATGAAACCAGCCGGCAGCAGACGAAGGAACCCCCCCGGTCAGCCGGAGGTGGTCGACTATGAATATGAGCGCAACGGCACGGCCAACCTCTTCCTGGCCTTTGCGCCCAACGAGAACTGGCGCACGGTGAAAGTCACCGACCGCCGCGGGACTGGACGCACTTCATCCGGGAGCTTGCCGACGACCATTTCCCCGACAAGAAGATCGTGCTGGACAATCTGAACACGCACAGTCACTGTATGAAGCCTTCGAGCCCGAGGAGGCGGGTGCGAAAGCGGTTCGAGTTTCGCTACACGCCGAAGCACGGAAGCTGGCTCAACATGGCCGAAATCGAGATCGGTGCGCTATCGCGGCAGTGCCTTCGGCGACGCATTCCCGACCGCGACACCATGCTGCGGGAGACGGCGGCGTGGGTGGAACGGCGCAATGCGGCCGATGTCACTGTCGACTGGCGTTTCACGACGAAGGATGCCCGGACGAAACTGAAGTCTCTATATCCATCATTACAATAATGTCATACTGCTAGGGCGAGTGAAGGCCAGGTACTCGATGTCAGCGGGATCGCCGACATCAGGCCAAAACCGCACTTCCAGATCCGGCAGTTCGGCACTGATCGCCGCGCGCCAATCCGCGCCCGTTCCCATCAGGAGGTTGCAAATCAGAAGCGCCATGGTCCGGCCGCCCCGAGCGCGTACCGTGCGGCGACGTATCGATATCGTCAGTCACGGCTTCCTCGAGCCCCGGGACCGTCGAAGAGAGGCATACCGAAGACGCAGATCGCGGCGATCATCCGCCAGACACAACCGGCTGGTCGCGATCGACGGAAACGCGCGTGACGCCGGATGCATCGCACGCCCCCGGCGCGGCAGACACCGGCAGCAGAGGGCCGCGGTCGCCGCCGGGAAGCGCGGCAACAGCTCGGTCTCCCGCAGCGGCGGTCAGAGGAAGCGGCGCACCGGCCGGGTGTTCAGAGGCTGGACCGGCCGGGCGTTCGACGGATAGATCCGGCCGAAGGCATCGATCTGGCTGCGCGAGACGGCGATCGGATCCATCATCACGACCCAGCTCACGATCTCGCTACAGGGCGGCGTGGTCAGCGAACCCTCATAGCGGAAATACGCCCGCCGCTCGGGAAGCAGTCCCGCCGGATCGACGAGGCTGGTGCCCGTCCGCCGGCCGCCCGGTGCCGGGAGATCCTCCCAGAGCGCGGCGACGACCGAGTTCGCGGCGCCCTCCGAGAGGAACGCGCCGACGACGCCAAGATCCCCCTCCGCCGCACGGTGCACGAAATGCACCTCCATCGCATGGCGGGATCCGCCGACGGTATGCTCGGCGGGATGATGGAAGTGGAACTGCGTGAGCTCGAACCGGCGGCCCTCGAGAACCATCGAACTGCCCGGCGCCGCGTTTGCCTGAATGGTGTGGCCGGTATTCACCACCTCAAGCGGGAAGGCTCGCCACGAGAGGTCCATCCTGCCCGGCACCATCGCCGCGCCCGGCGCTAGGTCGATGGGCGACTGCCGTTTTCCCGTCCCGCACGCCGCGAAGGACTGATCGAGCCGCTCCCAACGCCCAGGGCCCGTATCTCCCTCGTATGACCAGTCCACATCCGTCTCGGCGGCGGCAGACGCTACCGCCGCGCAAGCCGGACACTCCATCAACCCGTTTGCCGCAAGAGCCTTCAACATCCACCACCTGTCGCTGAACACCATGGTTGCACCACTGTCATCGTTTCCTCCAGATCATCCCCGAATTTGCCGTCGACGGCCAGTCAATGCAACCGCCCGCGTACAACTCCGCAAGGTATTCCCGCGCTAAATTCTGTTTGATTTTTCGTAACTGCCCAGGTCTGATTTCGGCAAGTGCTCACAGGCGGTGGATTGATGGTTCCGGTGTGGCGGCGCCGAGGAGGGATTTCACAAGCGCAGTTTCGGGATCAGCTGGATGGAGTCGGGGTGGGCCAGCGTTTCGAGGACATTCAAGCCCCTTTCAAACAGTCATGCTTTACTCGTGCCTGCCCAAAAATGCACGACCGCGCGATTCTATTGGCGAAATCGTGATATAGAGGGGACGAAGAATCCCGCTTTGGGGCGGGAATTGACCAATCAGACTAGGAATCCGCCGGATTTTCGGAAAACTTCGCAAGAATTGCCACGCGAAACGTTATCCGCCCGCAGCTGGAATTGGGCTAGGTTGCGCCGGATTCTCGGTTGGAAGGGCCCTGTGCCGCTAAGAATCGGCAGGAATCCCCCTGGAAACGGAGCACCCGGAGGCTCCGGGAGTGGATCAAACCCGAAATTTCGCCGGAGGGTCAGCCAAAACGGTCATTTCCACGCAGGCACTAACTCTCCGAAGCCGCGACGCGTACCTTGCTAAGCCGCGCTCTGGCCGAGGTCCGAATCAATGACCACAATGCGATCGTCCGGCCAGCCCGGTTCGCGGGCACGGTCCGCCAGCCGGTATTGACGCTCGCGAGATTCCCGGTTCTTCAGGACCTGGTTCTGCGTCGACTGACGTACATGGACCGCAGCCGAGCGCTCAAGGTGCCGGTTCGTGATCCGCGATGACCGGCTCATCGGACCTCCCCCCTCCGCTTCGCTTGTCCGACCATCAGCTCCGCCAGCTCCCGCACCAGCGCCTCCCGATCCGGTGGCGGAACCCGGAGCGATTTCTCCACACGTTCCTCCCACTCCAGAAGCGCCAGCAGCGACAGTTCCTGATCCCTGTCAATCCGTCGCCTCCAGACGCCGCTCCAACTCATCGAGCAGAGTACGCAGCCTGATAAAGTCCGACAACTCGCCGAGCAGTTCCGGCCCAACCGAACTCCGCGCCTCAAGGCTCGTCCACATCGCAGGAATCCACATGCGGGTGCCGTCCGGCAGTTCAACATGCAGGTTCAGCCGGTGATGACTGCCGCCGCCCGCCGTCGCGCGATCACCTTGACCTCCTGGTCGTCGAACGGATGCCGGAAACGGCGCATGAACACCGGCCCAAAAGGCCGGGGATGCTGAAGTGGTGCAGTAGGAAGGCTCGTTTGAAAACATGAACCACCGCCAGAGAGATTGCGTCTTCGGCGAGGACGCCTGCCTGACCCGCCCCGCAAACTGCGCCAGCCTCGACAACATCGCGCTCGCGGCAGGACTTTCCCACGCTGCATTCGATCTTGCCGCCTGTTGATGGAGAGAGGTTGCACAGGCCTAACCTGGCCGCGAGGTCGTCCACGGGTCGCCGCAACTGGAAATCCGGCAATACGCGGAAACTTGTGCCCCGCTCAGCGGTCATTCGAAACGTCAACCACAGCGTGGGAAAGTCCTGCGCTCGCGGTGATCTTCGCCAACCGACGCGAGAGCCTCGCCGAAACACGGCGGCGGCTCGACCGCCGGGAAGCCGTCGCAGCCCTGAGCGCCAATGGTGTCCGGCCGATTCCCGGACGCCGTCCACATCCCGAAAACAACCCTCCCACGCGCCGGCAACGCCGCCGGCGACGACCGCGGACGGCCCCGAAGCCAGAAAACCCGGCACGCTGTGAAACCTCCGGACAGCAGAAGACAGCAAAATTGAATGCAGCGTGGGTAAGGCCCTGCAGCGGGGATTCCAGGCGGTTGCAGCGACCGCGGGATAGCGGGCACAACGATAACAATGACTTGCAAAGCGCAACCGCGGCCCCCGCGATCGCACCCCATGGTCCGCACCGAAAACGAACACAAATTTCTCTCCACAGGTTTAACCCTTTACCGTCCTGTCAAGCAGTTTTTTTGACCGACAACGAAAAAAATCTCCGAAAATTACGCTCTGGGCCGCTTGTTTCGGGCCGCGGGCACGGTTACAGTTTGCTACATACTCACCTACGGTCAATCAAATTCAATAAGGAGCCAAAAAGGCCATGTCAAAACAAATATAATGGAGGGTAAAATTTTTGCTATCAAGCAATGATTCATATCAATATACAAGATGACGATGAGATGAAGAGACATTCCCAATGAACGCCACAAGCCAGCCAAATCAGACCAACCCTGCCAGCCGCACCGCGGGTTACGCTGGCGAGATCAGTGTTGGCGAGTTGTGGGACGCTCTCGGATCGGCGCCGGACGCGACGCTTGTCGATGTGCGTACGCGGGCCGAATGGAACTTCGTTGGCGTTCCCGAACTGTCGGAGCTCAACAAGGCGCCGGTCTTCGTCGAATGGCAGACCTATCCGGCAATGGACATCAACCCCGCCTTCGTCGAGACGGTGGAGGCGGCAGTCACCGACCGCAACGCTCCCATCTTCCTGCTGTGCCGGTCAGGGGCGCGTTCGCGGGCAGCAGCGATCGCCCTTACCGAGGCCGGCTACAGCAACTGCTACAACGTGACCGAAGGTTTCGAGGGGCCGCCGGATGCGGAGAGGCACCGCGGCGGGACGACCGGATGGAAGGCGCAAGGCCTTCCCTGGGCACAGGCCTAGTCGAATGGCCGGACCGCGAACCGACGGCGATATTCACGCGAATTGGACCTCCGTTCGCGGCGTTCTGCGTTCAGAGCTTGGAGAGCCGAGCTACAACGCATGGATCAAGCCGCTGGTGCTGCTCGGCTGCGCGGGCGGTACCGTCAAGCTGGCGCTGCCGACGCGCTTCATGCGCAACTGGGTCATCAGCCACTACGGCGAGCGCCTGCAGGAGCTTTGGACGGAAAACGGCCGCGGGGTCGCCGCGGTCGAGATCGTGGTCGTCGCCCAGTCGGTCAGCGCCGCCGGCACGGAGACGCGCGCCCTGCAGCCGGCCGGACCGCAGGCAAGAACGACCGACCGCGCCATCCGGGAAGAACCGTCCATGGAGACCCAGGGTGGCGATGTAGGCAACTCGCCGCTGGACCAGAACTACACCTTCGAGAACTTCGTGGTCGGAGACTCGAACCGACTGGCGCACGCCGCCGCCTCGCGAGTGGCGGACTCGCCGACGCTGCTCACGAACTACAACCCGCTCTACCTCTACGGAAGCGTCGGCCTCGGCAAAACCCACCTGATGCATGGCATCGCATGGCGGATACGCAGGAACCAGCCGGACCGCAAGGTCGTCTATCTGTCGGCCGAACGCTTCATGAACACCTTTGTGCGAGCGCTTCAGGAACGCCGCATCATGGGATTCAAGGACCGCTACCGGTCCATCGATGTCCTGATGATCGACGATTTCCAGTTCATCTGCGGCAAGGGGCGGACGGAAGAGGAGTTCTTTCACACGCTCGACGAGCTGATGAACAGGAACCGTCAGATCGTCATTTCCGCCGACACCGCGCCGTCCGCGCTCCCCGATATCGGCGAGCGCCTCCGCTCGAGACTGGGATCCGGCCTCGTGGCGGACATTGGCGCGACCACGTACGAGCTCCGGCTCGATATCTTGCGCAGCGTCGACCGGACCCACGCTACCAAGGCACCCGAAACGGTTCTTGAGTTCCTCGCGCAGCGCATCGCCTCCAACGGGCGCACGATCAAGGGTGCGCTCAACCGCCTGGTCGCGCACGCCGAGTTGCTTGGCGGAGACATCACGATCGAGCGCAGCCAGGAGGTGCTGCACGACCTGATGAAGACCGGTGACCGCCGGATAACCATCGAGGAGATCCAGCGGCGAGTTGCAGAGCATTTCAACGTCACCATCGCCGACCTGCATTCGGTGCGCCGGGCGCGCGTCGTCGTCAGGCCCCGGCAGATCGCGATGTATCTCGCGCGCCAGCTCACCGAGCGGTCGATGCCCGAAATCGGGCGCCAGTTCGGCGGGCGCGACCACACCACCGTTCTGCACGCGGTCAGGAAGGTCGAGGAGCTGAAATCCAGGGAGTCCTCCGTCGCCACGGATGTCGACACCCTCCGCCATGTCCTGGAGAACCGATGAACGCGTCATGACCAGCCGGCGCTACGGGGCGCGAGGCGACCGATTCGGCCGCCCGCAACGCAGGACGGCGCTGGCGTATCGGGTCTGTGACCGACAGCGGTAATCCGGTTTCGCGGTTTTCGTCTCCACTTGACCGCCATCTGCTTTCAGCATTGAAAATCAACATGTTAGGGTACGCCAATGATGTCTTCGCTGCCATGGGCTGCGGGCAGGGCGGTGGTCGGGAGGCACCATGGCCGCTGGCACCGAAGCGCCGACAGCCGTGAACCTTGACTGAAAACGCATTCTGCACGACAATTCTGCAAACGTCGTGCCTGCATCCGGTGGCCCAACGAAGCGCCGGGTGCGCCGTCGCGCCGAGGCGTCGGCAGGGCCCTAAATTTTCCGCAAGAACCGGTCCGGATACATGCAACTCAACATCGAACGCGGCACCATCCTGAGAGCGTTGTCCCATACGCAGGGTGTCATTGAGCAGCGCAACACGATCCCCATCCTGTCGAACGTCCTGCTGCAAGCGACCGACGGCTCACTTCGCCTCACTGCTACCAGCATGGATCTGACCGTCGTCGAGGTCATCGAGGCGAATGTCGTCCAAGAGGGCGCAGTCACCGTGTCGGCGCAGATGCTGCATGATGTCGTCCGCAAGCTGCCCGAAGGATCGGAGGTCCACATCCAGTCGGACATCGAGACCGGCCGGCTCGCCATCAATTCCGGCCGCTCCAGGCTCCAGCTGACCACTCTGCCCGACTCGGACTTCCCTGCCGTCCAGGAAGACGACCTTCCCCACAGCTTCACGATTTCGGCGGATACGCTCCTGCGCCTGATCAACCGGACGCACTTCGCCATGTCGAACGAGGAGACGCGCTACTATCTCAACGGGCTGTATCTGCACGCCACGCCGTCCGAGGGTGCCGATGTACTGCGCGTCGTGGCCACCGACGGACACCGGCTCGCCCGGTTCGAGGTGCCGATTCCCGACGGCGCCGCCGGGATGCCGGGCGTCATCGTGCCGCGCAAGACCGTCACGCAGATCCGGAGACTGCTCGACGAGACGTCCGAGGATGTCGGGGTCGCGCTATCGGATACCAAGATCCGCTTCAGGTTCGAGAATATCGAACTCGTCTCCAAACTCATCGACGGCACCTTTCCCGACTACAACCGCGTCATCCCGGTCAACAACGACAAGAGCCTCGAAGTCAGCAGGAAGGATTTCGTCAAGGCGGTGGATCTCGTCTCCACGATCTCGAACGAACAGAGCCGCGCCGTCAAGTTCGCCGTTGATTCCGGCATCCTGATGCTGACGGCGAACAACCCGGACAGCGGCAGCGGGCAGGAAGAACTCGATGTGCAGTATCAGCACGACCCCATCGAGATCGGCTTCAACTCGCGTTACCTCCTCGACATCACGCAACAGATGGATGGTGACGACACGAGGTTCCTGATCTCCGACGAGGCATCACCCACGATCGTGCAGGATGTCAGCGATTCGAGCGCGCTCTACGTGCTGATGCCAATGCGCGTCTGAGGATCGGGCCCTGTCCTTCCAAAGCGCCCGCACAAGCCCTCCAGCGGCAGCGGAACCCGGCTGCGAAGCGCTGCTGCGCGTTTCCCTGACCAACTTCCGCTGCTACCGGTCGCTGCGCCTCGATCCCGACCGGCGACCCGTGGTCCTGACCGGCCGGAACGGCGCCGGCAAGACGAACCTCCTCGAAGCCCTGTCGTTCCTGGCCCCCGGTCGGGGCCTGCGCCGCGCCCGGCTCCACGACGTGACCTGTAACTCGCCGGCGGAAGCGGCAGCGGAACCCGTCTACTGGGCCGTAACCGGAACGGTCGACGGCCCGGGCGGGCGCTTCCGCCTGAGCACAGGGCTCGAACATAGCGACCATGGCGGCGGGCGGCGGGTCGTCCGCATCGATGGTCTTCCGGCGCGGAGCCAGTCGGCGCTTGGCGAGGCGCTCTCGGTGATCTGGCTCACGCCCGAGCTCGACCGCCTCTTCACGGACGGCGCGACGGCGCGGCGCCGGTTTCTGGACCGCCTCGTCGCCGCGTTCGATCCCGAGCATCCGGGGCGGGTGAGCGGCTACGAGCGGACCGCGCGCGAGCGCACGAACCTGCTCAGAAACGATCGCACCGGCGGCCGGCCCGCGGACGCGAACTGGCTTGCCGCGCTCGAGCGACGCATGGCCGAGACCGGCATCGCCATGGCCGCGGCGCGGCGCGAGATGGTCGGCAAGCTGTCGGAGATCTGCGCCCACGGGATCGAACCGTTTCCGGCCGCCCGGCTCGCCGTCACCGGCGAGACCGAGGCTTGGCTTGAAAGCGTCTCGGCGCTTGAGGCAGAGGACATGCTGCGCGACGCCTTTGCCGCCGGGCGCGACCGCGACCGCGAGGCCGGGCGCGCGCTGGCCGGGCCGCACCGCTCCGATCTCGAGGTCACGCATCTGGGCAGAATGCGGCCAGCGGCCGGTTGCTCGACGGGCGAGCAGAAAGCTCTGATCATCGGGATCGTCCTCGCCCATGCCCGCCTCGTCACGCTGTGCCGCGGCGCAGCTCCGCTGCTACTGCTCGACGAAATCGCCGCGCATCTCGATGCCGACCGCCGGGCGGCGCTGTTCGACGAGATCTGCAGCACCGGTGCCCAGGCGTGGATGACGGGCACCGACCGGTCGCTGTTTCGACCGCTCGGCGAGAGGGCGCAGTACTTTGATGTCGAAAACGCCGAGGTCAGCACCGACGGAGGTCGGACATGACGCCGCCGCAGGACGCCGCCGCCGCCGAGGAACAGTACGACGCCGGCTCGATCCAGGTCCTCAGGGGCCTTGAGGCCGTCCGCAAGCGGCCCGGGATGTATATCGGCGATACCGATGACGGTTCCGGCCTCCACCACATGGTCTATGAGGTCGTCGACAATGCCATCGACGAGGCTCTCGCCGGTTACTGCACGGAGATTTCCGTCACGCTGAACGGCGACGGATCGGTGACGATCGTTGATGACGGCCGCGGCATACCGGTCGAGATTCACGAGGAAGAAGGCGTTTCCGCAGCCGAGGTCATCATGACCCAGCTGCATGCCGGTGGAAAGTTCGACCAGAATTCGTACAAGGTGTCGGGGGGGCTGCACGGGGTCGGCGTGTCGGTGGTCAACGCCCTGTCGAAGGAACTCGAGCTCCGTATCTGGCGTGACGACGCCGAGCACATGATGATCTTCGCAGACGGCGAGGCCCGGTCCCGCCTGCAGGCGGTGGGCACCGCCGAGGGCCGCACCGGCACTGCGATCCGCTTCCTGCCGTCGGACCGGATATTCGCGACCACCGAGTTCGACTTCGCGACCCTCGAGCACCGGCTGCGCGAGCTCGCGTTCCTGAACTCAGGCGTGCGGCTCGTGCTCACCGACGAGCGCGGCGTCGAGGCGAAAACAGTGACGATGCAGTACGAGGGGGGCATCGAGGCGTTCGTGCAACACCTCGACCGTGCCAAGACAGCCCTGATCGACAAGCCCGTCGTCCTCGGCGGGGAACGGGAAGGCGTGAGCGTCGACATCGCCCTCGAATGGTCGGACAGTTACCACGAGACGATGCTGTGCTTCACCAACACGATCCCCCAGTCCGACGGCGGCTCCCACCTCGCCGGGTTCCGCGCCGCCCTGACGCGGACCGTCAACGGCTATGCCAACGAGAGCGGGCTCGCGAAAAAAGCCAAGGTGCAGCTTTCCGGCGACGACGCGCGCGAGGGCCTGACCTGCGTGCTTTCGGTCAAGGTTCCGGACCCGAAATTTTCCTCACAGACCAAGGACAAGCTCGTCTCGTCCGAAGTGCGGCCGATCGTCGACGGCATCGTCGCCGAACAGCTGGGCACGTGGTTCGAGGAACATCCGGGCGAGGCCAAGAACATCGTGGGCAAGGTGCTCGAGGCCGCCGCCGCGCGTGAGGCGGCGCGCAAGGCCCGCGAACTTACCCGTCGCAAAGGTGCTCTCGACATCTCGTCGCTCCCGGGAAAGCTCGCCGACTGCCAAGAGCGCGACCCGTCCAAGTCCGAACTGTTCATCGTCGAGGGGGATTCGGCAGGCGGCTCCGCCAAGCAGGCGCGCAACCGCGCCAACCAGGCGATCCTGCCGCTGCGCGGAAAGATCCTCAACGTCCAGCGCGCGCGCCTCGACAAGGTCCTGTCGTCGGCCGAACTCGGCACACTGATCACGGCGCTCGGCACAGGCGTCGGCACCGACGAATTCGACGCCGACAAGGTGCGCTACCACAAGATCATCATCATGACCGACGCCGATGTCGATGGCAGCCACATCAGGACGCTCCTCCTGACCTTCTTCTACCGCCATCTCCCCGAACTGATCGAACGCGGCTACCTGTATATCGCCCAGCCGCCGCTATACAAGATCAGGAAAGGCGACAGCGAGCGCTACCTCAAGGACGATCCGGAGATGGAGGACTACCTCATCGAAGCCGGACTCCGCGACGCCATCCTCAATGTCCATGGCGGCGCCCGTATCGCAGGCCGCGACCTGTTCGAGAAGGTCAGGGAGGCGCAGCGTGCCAAGCGCCTGCTGCAACCGATCTCGTCGCGGCTGAACAACGGCGAGGTGGCGGAACAGGCCGCGGTGCTCGGATGTTTCAGCCGCAACCTCCACGAATCGGAGGAACGGTCGTTGCAGATGGCCGAAGCGCTAGCCCGGCGCCTCGACGGGCTTGCCCCGGAGGGAGAGCGCGGGTGGACGGCGGATCTCGTCGGCGGCGGCGGAATCGCGTTCACGCGCACGCTGCGCGGGGTCACGGAGAAGCAGCTTATCGACGGCGCCCTGCTCCGGTCGAGGGAGGCGTTGAGCCTTGACCGGATGGCCTCCGACCTCCAAGAGCTCTACGCGCGGCCGGCCGTGCTCGTGGCAAAGGACCTCGAGCAACGAATCACCGGCCCGGTGGCGCTCGTCGACACGGTGATGGCCCTCGGGCGCAAGGGCACCACGGTGCAACGCTACAAGGGGCTAGGCGAGATGAATCCGGACCAGCTGTGGGAGACCACGCTCGATCCCAACGTGCGGACCCTGCTTCAGGTGCAGGTGGACCATGGCGACGAAGCCGACGGCCTGTTCACGACGCTGATGGGCGAGGAGGTCGAGAACCGCCGGAACTTCATCCAGGAAAACGCCCTCAAGGTCGTTAATCTGGACGTCTAAACCGAAACCAAGAGCGCCTGTCCGGGAAAAAAGGCGGTACTGTAACTTGATGTCTGGAAATTTGTCTGAGGTTTGCGCTTTGAGGCGTTTCACTGGGGGGCTAGCCCCCCCCAGTGAAACGCGGCGCCATCGTACTATCCCATGGAGTTGGAAAACCTTCATGGAGGAAGCGAATGGACCTGCGACACACTACGACGATCGGGACTGTTTTGGAACATCTGATCGCAAACGGAGCAACGGATCTGGGGCGGGTCTTTGGCCAGCTCTTCGAGCTTGCGATGCAAATCGAGCGCGAGCAGTACTTGAAAGCGGGCCACCGGACACCGGAGCGACAGGGCCAACGGCTACAAGCGGATCGACACCCCCACTGTTACCGTTCAGGTGCCAAACGGTCACGGGGACGACCCGTCCCCAGTCGCTTGAACGCGGCCAGCGATCTTCTCGCGCCGTAGCCGAGATGTACATCAAGGGTGTTTCCACGCGGCAAGATGTAATGCGCGAGTTCGGGAGCCTGTCCTCTTCTCAGGTCAGCCGGACCACCAAGTTGCTCGATGAAGAACTCGCCGCGCAACCGGCCCCTGATGAACTACCTGATCCTGGATGCGCGCTACGAAAAAGCCCGCCATGACGGCGTTGTGCGCGATGTTGCAGTGCTCTCGGCCATCGGAATAGGGGCTGCAGGCACGTTCTGGGGCTCTCTGTGGCGCTCTCCGAGGCCGAGGTCCATTGGAGAGCCTTCCTGGAAAGCTTGCTAGCCCTGCATGGTACGACCTTCATCGTCTCGGATGCCGGGCTGAAAGCAGCACGACGCGCGGTGCTGGGCGCGGCGACGTGGCAGCGCTGCCAGTTCCACCTGGCGCAAAACGCCGTGCACCGAACAATGACATCAGGAAACGTATTGGAAAACAGCTCGGAGCCATGCGTCCTCACTCCAAACCGCCGAGGCTGAACTGGGCGCCCTCGTGGCCAGCGACAAGCATCCAGGCTTCCTGGCTGGAAAAGAATGCGGGGCTCGCTGTCTTCACCTTGCCCGATGCTCACCGCAAACGTATGCGAACCTCGAACGGTATCGAGCGACCGATCCAGCAAGAGCTCAAGCGGCGCACCTCCAAAGTCAGGGTCTTTCCGAACCTCGCCTCGTTGGAGCGCCTCTCAACCGCGGTCCTCATCGACGAAAAATGGGAAACCGAAACCAAGATCAAATGGGAACAGCTCGATGACTGAGAGTTTCACGAAAATTTCCAGACATCAGGTTGCGTAATCGGTCGGGCCGGCGGTACCACCACGACTACACCGAAGCCGACCATGTCGAACTCCTTGAACTGGGTCTGCCGTGTCAGGTAATGGTCTCGGGCCGCCCCTCGGCGTTGTACGACGACCTGCTGCGGGACTGGGCCGCATCGCCGAGCTGCTGGAACGCCCGGCGCTGCATGTCGACGAAACCGGCTTCCGGGTCGACGGCAGGACCCGATCGCTCCATGTCGTCACCGACGGGACGTGCAAGTTCCTGCATCGCAAGCGCGGCAGGCAGGCGATCGAGGAGATCGGCATCAGCTACACCGGCACGCTGGACTGCCGGGCCGCATAGCTGGTCTGCGATCAATGCACCCACCAGCTGTGCGGGTCCCACCTGCTCAGGGAACTGACCTTCATCGTCGGCGCCAGTGGCTACCGCCGGGCACGCGTGATGAAGAAACTGCTGCCTGCCACAGGGTTGACAAGAGTGCATCCAGGACTCTGAACGAGGCCGACCGCCGCAGCGTCATCAAGCGCTACCGGACCATCCTGACCCGGGGGCGAAGGAACTGCCTGAAATCCCGCCCCGACAGAAAGGAAAACGCGGACGGATTGCGAACGCGCACAACCTCCAGGAGCGTCTCGCAAGACATGAAGAGTTCGTCCTGCGCTTCATGAGCGACCCGGACGTCAGCTTCACCAACAACACCGGCGAGCAGAAAATCCGGATGGCAAAGGTCAAGGTGTCCGGATGCTTCCGAACCCGGCTCCACGCCGAGGCCTGGTGCCGAAGCTCAAGCTATCTCACCTCCATGGCCGCACTCGGCTACAGCCCGCTCGTCGCCATCCGGGTCGCACTCGCCGGAAACGCCGCCGACATGATCAAGATGCACAACGCCAAACCCGCCTCTGCGGAGGGGCGAGGAGATACCCCGACGCCAGGAAAGATCCGGCGTGCCGGGCGCGGTGCCTGACCGCAATGAGCCGCGTCGGGATTCTCGTGACCTCCCGGAAACCGCGCTCCGAGCGGGTCCCGCTTCCGGACGGTACGACGCATGGTGTGCCGGCACAGCGCGAGAAGGAAACAGACCTTCGGATTGGTCTCGACATGGTGCGAATCGCGCGCAACGGCGCTCTCGATGTGGCCGTGACATTCAGCCAGAATCAGGATTTGGCGGAGGCCGCCCAGGAAGTTCACACTAACCGAATCGATCTGCAGTGTCAGATCTCCACGAAAACCCGTTCGTTGCCTACCCCGACATCAAGCCGGAACCAGGGGGTGAGCAGTTACTCTCCATGAATGTTTACAACTCCATGGGATAGTACGATGGCGCCGCGTTTCACTGGGGGGGCTAGTAGTCTAACATTATTGGATTGATGAATATAGTGACTTCAGTTTCGTCCGGGCATCCTTCGTCGTGAAACGCCAGTCGACAGTGACATCGGCCGCATTGCGGCGCTCAACCCACGCCACGGTCTCCCGCAGCATGGTGTCGCGGTCGGAAATGCGTCGCCGAAGGCACTGCCGCGACAGCGCGCCGATCTCGATTTCGGCCATGTTGAGCCAGCTTCCGTGCTTCGGCGTGTAGCGAAACTCGAACCGCTTTCGTACCCGCCTCTTCGGGCTCGAAGGCTTCATACAGTGACTGTGCGTGTTCAGATTGTCCAGCACGATCTTCCTGTCGGGGAAATGGTCGTCGGCAAGCTCCCGGATGAAGTGCGCCCAGTCCCGCGGCGGTCGGTGACTTTCACCGTGCGCCAGTTCTCGTTGGGCGCAAAGGCCAGGAAGAGGTTGGCCGTGCCGTTGCGCTCATATTCATAGTCGACCACCTCCGGCTGACCGGGGGATGCGGGTTTCCTGCTGCCGGCTGGTCTCCAGCACCTCGTCCCTGGCAAAGTCCCGCTGATAAATGTCAAGCACATCCGCCGCCACGAACTGTGCGCTCCGGTGCGGTGGAATGCACCAGTACTGCTTCAGCCACGGCTTGATCTCTTTTTTTTAGCGTCTTCCTGACCGTCTCTTCTGAAATGCGCTCGACAATCTCCATCTCCACCAGACGGCCGGCAAGCAGCTTCAGCGTCCACAGCCCTCGGGCGGGGACGAACAGTGCGACCAGCTTCGCCTCCATCGCCCCCGTTTTGGCCGGCGGTTCACCTGCTCCTTGCGGCTGAGGGCGGCCCCTCCAGAACGCAGCGCTTGCGCAAACGCTCGACCGTCGCCGTGCCCAGCCCTTGCGCAATGTCGGCATCGACAAGCCGAGCGCCCCCTCAACATCAGGATTTGTGCCCGGCGCCAGGCAGCCCCGGTGCCGTCGACAATTGCCTTCAGATCCTGGCGCTCCTGCGCTGAAAGGGTCACGCGGTAGAGCTTCCTGCCCCGAGAGTTGGCCATATGCGCCGCTTCTGTCATTGCGCCGAAGACCTGCGGGCATGCCCGTTGTCCGGACCTGCGCATGGGGCTGCCTGCCTGTTCGGCATCTGCCCGTGTGGATATCGGTACTGTCCAGATTCCAACGAACGCCGACACGGAAATACTACCCACAAAAAAACCATCAATACAATGCCGGTGGACTACTAGCCCCCCCAGTGAAACGCCTCAAAGCGCAAACCTCAGACAAATTTCCAGACATCAAGTTACAGTACCAAGTGGGAAGTGGACCAAGTGGGACCAAGTGGGGGCGCATGATAGACACCACGAGAGCAGTAAACCGACATCGGTTTGCTGCCCTCGCACGCCTATCACCTACGCCTCATCGCCAAGCGTAGCGTAAGCTACGCGATGTCGCCCCGCGCTGAGCCTAGGCGCCCTGTCCCCTCGATCTCCACCAGCATTTCCGGTTTCGCGAGCGCAGAGACCTCGACAAGGGAACAGGCCGGAAAATCACCCTCGAAGAACTCCCTCCGCGCCCGCCAGACAGCCTCGCGAAACGATATGTCGGTCACGAAAATTGTCAGCTTCAACACGTCGTTCATGGATCCGCCAGCCGCATCCATATAATGCTTCATCTTGTCGAATATGAGCCTCGCCTGCTCATACGGATCGGCCCCCTCGATCGTGTCCCCGTCAAGTGCGCGGGACGTTAGGCCAGCGACGAAGAATAGGTCGCCGCTGACGAGAAAGTTGGACCAAGTCTGTGGCGGGGGTTCGGCCACGTGTTCGCTGTATATGCGTTTGCGCATGGCGCCTTTCTCCTTCTGTTTGTCCCGAGCGGCCCGAATCGACCGGCGCGCACCACAGCCGCCTGTAGTCGTCTACCGTAACCGGGCGCAAAGTCCGGGGCGAGGACAGCATCACGGAATTGACCCCGCGCCGCTCCCCGCCCGTCGATCATCAGGGGCCCGATGCCACGGACGCGATCTTCTACGCCGCCGCGTCCGAACTCGCAACACGCCGCGCGATGGCGACAGCAACGGTCGCAGCCTCCGGCACGGTCCGAGTGACGAATAAACGCTCGTCCGGGCCGGCCGCGCGCCTACACCGGGCGCAGGCAACTCGCGTCCAAAACCGCGTGCGTTCGAGGCGCGGGTTCGGATAGGGTGCAGCCCCCGAACCGGCACCCTCCGGGGGCGCCGGCCGCCCGATCCCGCACGAAATGTCACCCATGCCCGTTGACGCCGCCCCCGACCGTTCCCGCCCCCACTTGACACCGAACCCCCGGCCGGGAGGCCGCCTGAGATGGTAGCCGCACTCGGCAGGCCGGGCCGGAGCGAGTATTATCTCGACAGTCAGCAAACGCTCCACGGCCCGCTTGACGGCGCCAGGGGGCGGCGCGAGGCCGCGGGGCGGTGGTGGAACCCGGCTGGCCTGTTCGGCCTCGCCGACCGAGATCCGGTCGAGGACGCCGCGTTCGCCAACCTCCATCGCGGCGTCTCCCCAGACGGGCGCACAGCGCTGGTGCGGAACGCTGGCGGACGCCGACGCAGCGGCATCGATCTTGTGTTCCCCGCCGACAAGTCGGTCTCCGCGCTGTGGGCGATTGCCGATCCGGAGACCGGCCGGCTGATCGAGGAAGCGCATGATGACGCCGTCCGTCTCGCGCTCATCGAGATCGTCGCGAAACACGCGATGTCGGGCGTGAGGATCCATATCGGCACCTGGGTGGAGTTCGTTCCCGCAGACGTCATGGGAGCCACGTTCCGGCACGGGTCGAGCCACGCCCACGACCCCCATCTTCACACCCATTGCGTGATCTTCAACCTTGCGCGGCTTCGCGACAGCAATCGTTGGTTCGCCACAACCAAAAACGCTCTCCATTGCTGGCTGAGGGCCGCGGGAGCGGCCTACCGGCACGCACTGGCCTGGAACCTCCGCGAGCGCATCGGCGTCCGCTGCGAACCCTACGGCCGCAACGACGCCCTCATGCGCATCGCGGGCATGCCTCGCGGGCTGATCCGCGAGTGGTCGAAGCGCAAGCAGATGATGGAAAACGCATTGGAGTTGGCCGGGGTGCAGGCGCGCAGCGCAACAGGCGCACAGACCACGATGATCGCCAAAGCCACACGCGACGGAGGAGACCGGCACCCGGACCTCAAGGAACTCCGCCCCGTATGGGCGCGTGAACGGAAGTCCTGGGTCTCCGACCCGGCCCGCCTCATGGCCTCGCTGTCGAAGCCCGACGAGCGGTTCCCGTCACCGAGCCGCTACGAGATCCTCCGTAAGCTGAAACGTGTACCCGACGATCTCGCGGCGCGGCACTCCCCATTCTCCCATCCCGACCTGGTCGAGAGCGTCTGCAGCGTCTCCGCCGGTTACATCGACTGGCGCGACGCAAGCGGGTGGATCGCGGAGGCAATCCGCCGCTCTGATGTCGTCCGAGTCGACAATCCTGAGCGGTCGCCCGCGGCCCGCGCCGACCAGATGCATTCGCGGCTTTATGCCCTCGAAAACACCGCCGAATCCGGGAACGCGCTCAGGGAGGCGGCGCGCAAGTTATCCCGGGACGCACGCTTCGCCGTACCGCAAGCCAGGGTCGAGGAGCGCATCCGGAGCCTCGACGCGGCCGGCTACCCGCTCTCGGCCGACGACATCGCGGCGATCCGCTACGTCACATCGGGGCGCCGCATCGCAGTCATCGAGCTCGCGCCCGCGCTCGACCGCAGCCTCGCCCTGCGCCCGGCCGCCGACCTTCACCGCAACGAGGGCTACCGGGTGATCGGGGCGGCGGCCACGCTCCGCGCGGCGGCCGAGCTCCAGAATGAGACCGGCATCGCGTCGATGCAGATCAACCGGCTCCTGAAGATGAACGACAAGCGCGCGCTCGACGACAACCGGGCCTGGGTATTCGTGATCGCCGATGCCGGCATCCTGCTTGAACGCCAGTTCCGAACGCTGTTTGCGCTCGCCGGACGCTACTCGGCGAAGTTCATCCTGGTCGCGGAAGCGGGCCAGCGTCCGTCGCTTGTGGCGGCTCCCGGTCTCGGCCTCGTTACCGACGTCACCGGCTGCCTGCGTTCCTACTACCGACGGCTGCCCGGCGATGTTGTGTCCGAGGCCTTTTCCAATAATCGCGTTCGGCTCAGCAACGGGCTCAGGGAGACACTGGAGCGCACGGCCGGGGACTGGGACCAACATAGGAGGACCTTTCCCCGAGATTCGGTCGCGGTCGTCGCCCGCACCCGCAAGGAAGAGAAGGTTCTGACCCATATGCTTCGCACGCGCCTGCTCGGCCCCGCCGCCGAAGGTGCACACGCCTGCATTGAGGTCCACCAGCACACCAAACTCACAGCGTACGGAAAATCCGCGCCGATGGAAATCCGGGCCGGCGACCGACTGAGAATCGGCGCCACCCTGTGGGAGGCGCGCCTGTTCCGGGGCTCCGTGGTCACCGTCGAGGACATCGTCCCCATCGCGTCAGTCACCGAAGAGACGCGTTTCCTCATCCGCGTAGCGACGCGCGAAGGCCGGCAGGTCGAGTTTTACCACGACGATGTCCGCGACGGGCATGGCGGCGTCCGCCTCGCGCACGGATACGCCTGCACGGTCGACGAACTGGTCGGCAGGTTCGATCGCATTTTCGCGTTGGCCGACGACGGGTGGCGGCGACACCAGCTCGAACGCATCGCGGCCTGCTGCCGTGTCCGGCCCCGAATCCATGTCAACCGCGAACAGCTGGCGGCCGCGTTCGGGGCACCGGCCGATGACGATACGCTTCTCAACCGCCTGCGCCAGAGCTGGTCACTTACTGCCAGGAGCGGACAACCCTGCAGGGACCAGAAACTCCATCCCGACCGTCACGCCCATGCGGAAGGATGGCTTATAGCCAATGACGGCGGCGACGGAACGCTGCGGCAACTCGGACAGGACATCGCCCAGGCAAATCTCGACCTCCGTCACGGCGACACGGTCGCCGCCTTCGCCGCCGGCAGGGCCGCAGTGCTCGAGGAATGGGCGGCATGCCGCGAGCGCATCTCCGTCGACGGAGATGCAGCGTTGCTCGCGCCGTCGGTCGCCAGAACACTGCGCCGGCACAGGGCGCTGATCGACTCTCTCGAGACCCTGCCGCGGCGGTGGACACCTCTGGTGCAGCGGATGTTCGCGGCACGCGGCGACCTGGCACCAAACGACATTCGGAAGTTCGCCGCGCTCTACCGACGGCTGCGCGATCAACGGAGGATCGCAGCGGCGCGTCAGCTCCGGAACGAGACCGCCGGCGCAGACACCGCTTCCGTCGATGCGTGGCTCGCCGAAGTCGCGCGCCAGCGGCGGTTCCGCACCTTCGTGCTCAATGCCGTGGAGCACAACGCCGGGCGCGCATGCGAGATCCCGTCATGGCGGAACAGCGTGGCAGACGCCGAGCGGTTGATCGCCCGCGGCCGCGCCATCCTCGCCGCAAGCAGTCTGCCGCAAACAGGCGATGCGGGACGCAGCGCGGTGCAAGCCGCCGTGGCGGTGCTCGAAGCGGAGCAGAGAGAAGACCTGTCGGTCCCCGGCCGCAGGCTCGAGCCCGCCCCCGACGCGGCGCCGCGCCAAGGTCTCGCTGCAGCGTTGGCGCAGGCGCACCGGCAACCCGAGAATCATCGCCTGGCCCGTGAAAGCTCTATCGCCTTCTGATGCCCGAACCCCCGCGAACCGACACACGGGGAAACGCTGCCTCTGGGCTTTCACGACCCAGCTGCCACAGCCGAGAAGCCGGGTCAGGAAGGGCGGTTTTGCCGGTTCTCCACCAGATCGTCCACCACCGCCGGCTCGGCCAGCGTCGTGGTATCACCAAGCTGGTCGTGCTCGTTACTGGCGATCTTGCGCAATATGCGGCGCATGATCTTGCCGGAACGGGTCTTGGGCAGGCCCGGCGCCCACTGAATCAGGTCGGGCGTCGCGATCGGACCAATCTCGCGGCGCACCCACCGCGCCAGCTCGTCGCGCAACGCATCTGACGGCTCTTCGCCCTCCATCAGGGTGACATAGGCATAGATGCCCTGCCCCTTCACGTCATGCGGATATCCGACCACCGCAGATTCAGCGACCTTGGCATGGCCGACGAGCGCGCTCTCCACTTCGGCCGTTCCGATCCGGTGTCCCGAGACATTGATCACGTCATCGACCCGCCCGGTGATCCAGTAGTAGCCGTCCTCGTCGCGACGACAGCCGTCGCCGGTGAAATAGTATCCCCTGTAGGTCGCGAAATAGGTCTCCCGGAAGCGGTCATGATCGCGGAAGACCGTGCGCATCTGTCCCGGCCATGAGTCCGTCAGAACGAGGTTCCCCGAGACGGCGCCCTCGAGGACATTGCCGTCGGCGTCGACGATGGCCGGCTGGACGCCGAAGAACGGGCGCGTCGCCGAACCGGGCTTGAGCGCGGTCGCGCCGGGGAGCGGCGTGATCAGGATGCCGCCGGTCTCGGTCTGCCACCACGTGTCGACGATAGGACAGCGGCCATCGCCGACCACATCGCGGTACCAGAGCCAGGCCTCCGGATTTATCGGCTCGCCGACGGTCCCGAGCAGCCGCAACGAACCGCGGTCCGCGGCGTGCACCGGCTCGTTTCCGGCGCGCATCAGCGCCCGGATCGCAGTCGGCGCGGTGTAGAAGACGGTGACCCCGTGCTTGTCGCAGACCTGCCAGAAGCGCGAGAAGTCGGGATAGGTCGGCACCCCCTCGAAGATCAGCGTGGTTGCCCCGTTGGCGAGCGGGCCGTAGACGATGTAGGAATGCCCCGTGATCCAACCGACATCCGCCGTGCACCAGTAGATGTCGTCCTCGCGGATATCGAACACGTACTCATGGGTCATCGACGCGTAGACCAAGTACCCGCCGGTGGTGTGGAGCACGCCCTTCGGCTTGCCTGTGGAGCCCGACGTGTAGAGGATGAAGAGCGGATCCTCGGCGTCCATCTCCTCGGGCGGGCAGTCGGCCGCGACCTTGGCCATCGCTTCGTGGTACCAGACATCGCGG
The DNA here is from genome assembly GCA_964291215.2 of Alphaproteobacteria bacterium. Lineage (GTDB taxonomy): Bacteria > Pseudomonadota > Alphaproteobacteria > MPNO01 > UBA830 > JAJEBT01. The sequence goes on from OZ219790.1 coordinate 2,238,846, forward strand.
CCATCGGTCCAGCCGACATCGGCGCCAGTGCGGCGAACGACGACGCTGCCACGCACCGACGGGCATTTTTCCAAGGCCTCGTCGACATAGGCCTTGAGCGGGATCTTGCGGCCGCCGCGAACCCCCTCGTCCGCAGTCACCACCAGGCAGGAATCGGAATCATGGATTCGCCCGGCGATGGATTCCGGCGAGAAGCCGCCAAACACCACCGAATGGACAGCGCCGATGCGCGCACAGGCGAGCACGGCGACCGCGATTTCGGGGATCATCGGCAGATAGATCGTGACCCGGTCGCCCCTGCCGACGCCGTTCGCCTTGAGAACGTTCGCAAAGCGGCAGACCTCGCCATGAAGCTCGCGGTAGGTCAGGGTCCGCGATTCGGCCGGGTCGTCACCCTCCCAGATGATCGCGGCCTTGTCGCCGCGGGTCTCGAGATGCCGGTCGAGGCAATTTGCCGACGCGTTGAGCGTACCGTCATGGAACCAGCGCACATGGACATCGTCATAGGCGTAGGAGACATCCTTGACCTCGGTGTAGGGCTGCATCCAGCCGATGCGGCGGCCGTGCTCGTTCCAGAATCCCTCGGAGTCTTCGATCGAACGCCGGTACATCTCCTGATACCGCGCATCGTCGACATGGGCCGTGCCCGCCCATTCCCTGGGAACCGCGAAGACCTCGTTTTCCGACATTGCCCCATCCTTTCGTGCCGTCCCGAAAACTCCCGCGCCGGATTATCCGTCCAAATCCGCGCCGGGGCAAGACGCCAGCGCCGCCGTTCACGCGGATCCCACGCTGCTAATCCGGCGACGACTGACGAGATTTTCTCAGTTTGTGTCGCGCTGCAATCGTGCCGCCAAGGCTCGATGGGGCCTTCTCGGCACGAAAATTGCGATCAAGGAGGCGATCTGTGATGAGCCCCAACGCATTCGGATTTCGCGTCTCCGAATTAGCATGGGATCGTCGTGGCCGCCGTTTCCGGCGGCAGGCCGGTCAGATAGACCTTGCCGCCTCTCACCGCCACGGGTACTGCGTTCAGCGCTTGGCCCGGACATGGCCCTTCGACGCAGAGCCCGCTGGCGATATCGAAGAGCGCACCGTGCATCGAACAGAGGATCAGCCGGCGATCGCGCGTGAGGAAGGCGTCCGGCTTCCAGTCGAGCGGCGCCCCGTAGTGGGGACAGACATTACGGTAGGCGAAAACTTCGCCGCCACGGCGCACGACAAACAGCGGAGCTTCGTCGGCAACATCCTCGAAGCCGCGACTCCCCGGATCCTCGATCTCGTCGAGCCGGCATAGCAGGCGCTGCCCGCCCCCGGCCGCTCCGTCGTCGGCCATCACGTCCTCAGGGGTCGACCCCGGCCATATGGCAGATTACCATCCATTCGTCCTCGGCGACCGGAACCACCGACAGCCGGGATTGCCGCACCAGGGCAAGGTTCGACAGCGCCGGTTCGGCCTTGATATCGGCCAGGGTGATCGGGGTCGCGACCGGCATGACGGCCTTGACGTCGACCATTCCGAACCGCCCCGACTCGTCGGTGGGGTCCGGATAGTGCTCCCGCACCACCTCGACGATTCCGACGATGCGCTTTTCGTTGACAGAGTGGTAGAAGAACCCCCGATCCCCGTTCCGCATTGCCTTCATGTTGTTATTGGCCTGATGGTTACGGACGGCGTCCCATTCCGCCGTTCCCGCCTCGACCTGATCGTCCCAGGACCATGCCCCCGGTTCCGATTTGAACAGCCAGTAGTTCATGACTTCGGTTTCCCGTCCTCGAGTTCAGTGATCCCGCGCACTGGTCCATCAGTCTCCGCCCTGAGGGGCCGCGACAACAGGACTCCAATGACATCCGCGATGTCGGCGCCCCGATTAAGCACAGCGTCGACGGCTTCGATGATCGGAGCGTCGACGCCAAGCCCGGCCGCCAAAGCGCGGGCGGCAGCCGCAGTATAGACTCCCTCGGCCACGCTGTTGCGCCCGTTGAGGATCGCAGCAAGTTCGCGCCCAATGCCCAATTCGGTGCCGAGCGCGTAGTTGCGCGACTGCCTGCTCGTGCAGGTCAGCGTCAGATCGCCGAGGCCCGAGAGCCCCATCATGGTATCGGCCCGCCCGCCCTTGGCGACGCATAGCCGGGTCAGCTCGGCAAGACCCCGCGTGATCAGCGCCGCCCGCGCGTTGTTCCCGAGACCGCGTCCTTCGGCGATTCCGCAGGCGATCGCCAGGACGTTCTTTATCGCGCCTCCGATCTGGGCGCCGATCACGTCATCGCCCGCATAGGGGCGGAACCGCTCCGATCCGAGGTCTCCTGCAAGACGCGCGGCGCCCGCAAGGTCTGGGCCCGCAAGCGTGACCGCGGTCGGCTTTCCGAGGGCAACCTCGCGGGCAAAGCTGGGCCCCGACAGCACGAAGACGGGATGCGCCGGCAGCACCGCGGCAACCACCTCGCTCATCAGGCACAGCGTTTCCTGTTCGATGCCCTTGGCGCAGACGACAAGCGCGGTCGACGGCGCCAGCCGGCCGGCCAGCGGCGCGATGGTCAGGCGAAGATGCTGGGCCGGAACCGCGAGCAGCAGCGGACCGCATTCCGCCATGGCGGAAAGGTCGGCGGTCGCGCGAATACGGGAATCGAGATCGACGCCGGACAGATAGGCCGGATTTGTCCGGGTGCTGTTGATTGCATCTGCAACCTCGGGTTCGAACGACCACAGGCGCGGCGTGTGATCGGCGCGGCACAGCGCGACGGCCAGCGCCGTACCCCAGGCGCCGGCGCCTATGACGCCAAAGGCGACTATCCCGGCCCCCCGGCAGGGGTGAGGTTCACGGCCACGGAAATGCGGACCCCGCTGCCCCGGTAGGGCCGCACCCCGTGGGACAACCATGACGGAAACATCAGCATCATTCCCGTACGCGGCGGGACAAGTTCGCTGGCGCCTGCGGACTGCCCGCCGGGCATGCTGAAGCCAAGGCTCGGCGCGAGCATCGCGGGCGCGACGCCGCGCGGATCCTGGATCTCGAACTCGCCGCCGACCGCAGCGTCGGCGCCGGCACCGCCGTCGTCGACGAAATAGGTGGCGGACCAGAACGCTCCCGGATGGGTATGAAATTCGTTGCCGTGGCCGCCGCGGTTGACGTTGGCCCACGCGTTCACGAGCCATTTTACGTCGACCGGCCGACCGGCTCGGTCGCAGGTCAGGCGGCTGGCGAGCCTCCGCGCTTCGCCGATAACCCTTGCGGCCGCCTCGCCGCCCCAGTCTGCGAGATCCCAGCTCGACTGCCAGCCACCGAGGTTGCTGTGCTGCGTGCTCTCGTGGCTGGCGCGACGGTCGAAGATGGTCTTGCGCAGATCCCAGTTCAGTGCGCGTATATCATCCAGCATCCACCGGACGATCGGGGTTGGAAAGGCTCCGACAATCGACACCTCGGTCGACTGTCGGGCAGAAGGTTTCGCCACGGTCCTACTGGCCGGATCCGCGCATGCGGTGACGGCGCAGGAAGCCTCCCACCGCTTCGTTGTACGCATCGACCAGGATATGGATCACGAAATGCCCGCCGGTCGGCAGCACCACCTTTTCCGCCCCGGGTACGGCTTCGGCGATCTCGTCGGACAGGTGGCGCGGCGTCACCATGTCGTCTTCAGCGACAATGACCAACGTCGGCGCCTTGATGTCGGCGAGCCGGTCGCGGCGGTCGAAGGCGCAGATGGCATCGATCCGGCTCCGCATGATCTCCATCGGCTGGCCCGAACCGGCGATATGGGCCTCCTGCTCGGCCATCAGCCCTTCGTTCTCGGTGACGTACCACGGCGAATGGAGGCTGAGCAGGGAATGACGGGCGTATTCTGCTGTGCCGAGCGTGGTCAGCACCGCGCGCCGCGCCGCGAAGGCGCGCCGAAAATACGGATCCTGACCGGGCCAGGTCGCGCTCAGCACCAACGCTCCGAGGCGGTCCGGATAGTCCTGGGCAACGATCTGGCCCATCGCACCGCCGGTGGAATGGCCGACCCAGTGCGCGCGCTCTATTTTGAGACGATCCAGAAGGCGGATCGCATCTGCCGCCATCTGGTCGACCGAGTAGTCGATGAGCGATGGGGTACTTTGGCCGCATCCGCGATGGTCATGAGTAATTACCCGGAAATCGCGCGCCAACTCGGGCACCTGACGATGCCAGACATTGCCGCCGCCGCCAAGGCCCGGCACCAGCATCAACGGTTCGCCGACGCCGGTCTCCTCGTAGTAGATCTCGGCGTCGCCGATATCAACCGCAGGCATGGCCGCTACGCATCCCCGTCCGCCGCACGCACCGTGTCGTTCATGCCGAGCGAGCGTTCTATCGCGACGACGTCAACCGGACGCTCGAACGGCTCCGGTTCCGGATCGTGCAGTTCGCGACGGCGGCCGATCGTCTCGAAGAAGTTCTCAAGGCCCGGCGGCGCGATCACCCACAGCATCACCAGCTCCTCATCTCCGTCATTGACGATCTCGTGCTTGACATCGTATCCGAGGAAACAGGCCGACCCGGGCGCCAGCTCGTGGCGAACGTCGTCGACGAGCACATGGCCGCAGCCGCGGAAGCAGACCTGGATCTCGATCTGGTCCCCATGCGAGTGCGGACGTACACGCCCGCCCACAGCTATGGTCTGGTAGCCCATCGACAGGCCATCGAACCCGGTGTTCTCCGGCATCAGCTTCGGATCTGCGTGGCCGTTGGCCGGAACCGGTTGCCACCAACTCGGCCCCTCGTCGGGTTGAATCACGACGGCATGCCCGCGCGATCCAGCGTCACTGCTCATGATATGTCTCCCGACCGTTTTGGGTACTGCTACCTTACGCCGCTTCGCCGGCAAAACCAAGCTGCCGCCCGGTCCGAACTTTCCTTGCTCGCCACCGCCAGACTAGTCGCCGGTCGCGGGCAGTTACCGACAACTCCAACGAGTCCAATACCCCAGCACCACGGCGATCCCACGTTAGGTTTGTTGGAAGGGTCGGTTTTGCTTGTTCAGGATGATTCGCATTTTCGCTGGCTTTTTGTGAAGCGGCGTAGTATCCGTTGTCGTGGGGGCAGCGGATTTTTTTGAGACGACTCCGGAGGGTTTTGCGCTCCGGGATGTGGTTGTGCGCCTTGCGCGGCCTGATATCGCTGGAACCGTGTTGTTGACCGTATCTTGGTTTCAAGCAGTTTGCCGGTCGGGGTCTGCGTGTTTACTTGGCGCGGGCGGTGGATTGGTGCTGCGGGCTGGCAGACGGGCGCCCTCAGCTGCGCACCCGTTGGCTGGCGCCGCGAGGAACAGTTCAGGCGGTTGCCGGGAACAACACGAGGTTTGTTGTTCCTGGTGGTCGCCGAGTGTTTCCGGGCCTCGTTTGCGTTGTCGCGGATGGTGCGGCGGCGGCCGGGAGGCTGGCGTTGCTTGTTGCGGAGTCGTTTGTCTCGCCGACGAAGTTCAGCAGCACCATGTACAAGGCGGCGAACCGGGAGTGTGTTGGCAGGAGCCATGCGCGCGCCAGCGGGCGCCATAGCGACCGGGGAGGCGAAGGATCTTTACGTGTTTCCGCTGCGTCGCGACGCGGGATCGTTCGCCGCTTCCTGTGGCGTGGGAGTTGCGGGCGCCGCTGGTCGGCGCAGGAGTTGCGCTCGATTTATCAGCGGCGCTTTCTGGCGCGGGGCACCGCATCGCCTCGGTGCTGTGCGTGATTTTGCTGGCTTGCGAACCGGCACGGTTGCGGCGGCGCACTACGACGCAGAAGGAGCTGGAGCAGCATGGAAGAACAGGGACAAGCCGGTCTCCACCGTGCACCGGGTGCTGCAGAACACCGACCCGGGATGGATCGAGGATGCGGCGCGCAGCCGCAGGTCGGCAACGCGGTCGACGGCAAGCGCATCGGCGAGGATCATTACGAGACAGTTTCGCTGGCCGGTATTCGATCCTCAACTATCACGACGGGGAGATCGCTGCCGTCCACGCCGCGACGGCGCTGGCCGTCTGCTCACCCTCGACGCGCTCCACACCACCCGCGAGGCTGATCATCGAGACCCATCGCGCGGACTGATGGTCAAGGGCAACGCACCTTCGAGAGAGCATCAACTGGAAGACCGCCAGCGCTACAACGAAAAGCCCGCGCATGGCCGCCAGCGCACCATCTTCACCCCGCTGGCGAAGATGATCAACTAATCAAGCAGATCTTCCGCGTCACCCGACGCGTCGAATTCAAGAAATCCGGAAAACCGAATACGCCATGACCTTATATGACTAGTGTTATGTCAGCAATGATATGTCGTACATTTGGTGCTAGACTGTCCGTCCATTCGGGATGGAAGTCGGAGTATGAAACGCTACGTGGTGACCCTGGACGAACGGGTAGAACTTTCGGAGATCAAGGGCTCGCACCTGTCGCAAAAGGTAATCAACGCCCTGCTTAACTGCGACGAGGGCGCGTTCAATGAATGCCAGATGACCGGGAAGGTCATTGCCGAGATTCTGCGCATCAGCATGCGCAAAGTAGACCGGGTGAAAAAGCGTTTCGAGGGGTTGGAGGCGGCATTGGGTGGCCGGCAAGGACGCCGTCCTACCTACATGCGAAAAGCCGACGGCGTCTTCGAGGCGCGCTTGGTGGCCCTGAGTTGTGGTGAACCGCCTGAGGGTTACGCGCAATGGTCGTTGCGGCTGCTGGCCGACCGCGTTGTCGAGCTTGGTTACGCCGTGTCACACGAGACGGTGCGGCGTGTTCTAAAAAAAACTGCCTCAAGCCATGGCAGCGGGTGGGTGATTCCTCCTCAAGGGAACGCCGACTTCGCCGCAGCGAAGGTACTCGATCGCCGTCCCGCCGCTTTCCCCGTGGTCTGCATGGACGAAACGCCCCGACCGGCGAGACACGGCAACCGATCGCCATGGCGCCGGGACGGGCGTAACGACTACGAGTATCGACGTTGCGGCACCTGCAACGTCTTCACGGAACCCCTGGCCGGCAAGCGCATGACCAAGGTAACCGAGCGCAAGATCGACTGGGCGCAGTTCCTGGCCGACATCGCCGGGCGCTACCAGGACGCCATCACCATCACCCTGGTGATGGACAATCTCAACACTCCCCGGCGCCTTCTATGAGGCCTACCCGCCGGACGAGGCCTTGTGGGACCGCTTCGAGTTCGTCTACACCCCCAAGCACGGCAGTTGGCTGAACGTGGTGGAACTCAACGTCATGATCCGCCTGAACCGCCGCATCGAGGTGTTACGCCGGGAAGTTGCCGCCTGGCAGGCGACCGCATCCAGGCCAAGGTGGATTGGCAGTTCACCACCGACGATGCCCGCGTGAAACTCAAACGTCTTTATCCGACATTTTATGAATGACAAAACACTAGGTTTTGTCCCCTTGATGATGAAATCATCCACAGCAGTTGGGGGCGGGAAAATGTGGATCTGTGGGAGAGCTATGGTTGCAGAGAGATTCCGCTCCCCTGAGCGAACACGCACAGGGGAGCGGGGATCAAACGATCTCCGCGGAGGTTGCCGTTTTGACCTTGACAGAGCCGCGACCGAGTGTGGTCGGCCAACCTCCCTTGACGTCCCTCGCTGGATGCTTGAACCCGTATCATCGTAAGGCGAGGAGCAAGGGACGATGGTCAAGGTAGTAGCAGGGGTCAGCAAGGCCAGTCTGGACATCTGTGCGGCGGGCATTGTTTTGCGAACGACGCCACGAGCTGGCGGGCAGGTGGCTTCGCGGCCTCGGGGTGAGCCGGGTGGTGGGCGACAGGCCGCTATCACCGCAAGGTTCACCAGTGTCTTCATGACCGGGGCTTCGAGGTTATTCTCGTCAACCCGTTGCGGGCTTCGCCGAGGCGATGGGCCATCTGGCGAAGACCGACCGCGTCGACGCCAAGCAGGTGGCAGATGAGGTGGATGGCGAGACCGTCACAAGGGCCTCGGCGGCCGATCTCGATGATCGCATTGCCGGCGCGGCGATCAAAGCGGTGATCGCCGGTGATCCCGAGCAGAGGTATGCCATCCTGACCTCGATCCGGTGACCGCCGCGGCCCTTCTTTGCTGGATGCCCGAACTCGGCAGCGTCGGCAGCCTTGATCGGGGTGGCGCCGATGGCCAACGACCACGGTGCTCGGCATATCCGTGGCGGGCGCCGAAGGCCACGCGATCTCCTGTTCATGGCCGCAACCGGCACGCTTCAACGCGGACCTGGTGCGCCTCAAGACTGCCGGCAAGGCCCACAAGGTCGCGATTGTCGCCGTGATGCGCAAGCTCTGGCGAACACCCTGCTGCGACAGCAGCGTTGCCTGAAGCACCGGCACGGTGAGTGAGCGAAGGAGACCACCCTCATGGCCCTCACCCCTGCCGAGAGCGCGATCGGGACTGTCTCGACAGTCTCCCTCTACGACACGACTTGGGGAGAATGTCTGCAGATCATCGTCGAGGTCGACATCAAGGAGATCGAACCGCCTTGGGACACCTGGAACCCGGACGGTCACGTGCCCGGGGACGGCAAGGTAGCCGCGTTCACGTGACCAATGGACGGCAACCCGCCGCCGGGACCACAAGCTTCATGTCGCCTCGCTCGCAGAGCAAACCCCACACCGCTTGTGGACAACCACAGAAAACATCACCACAGACACCCGCAAAAACCTTGCCAAGAAACATGGATGCTCGGTCGAGCGCGCCTCGCCGCAACAGCTGCTCGCATGGAATCGCGGACACTGGGTAGTCGAGAGCCACCATCATGTCCGCGATGCCACCTTCCGCGAAGACGACTCCATGCTCCGAACGCACCCGCAAACAACGCAATCACCCTCGCCGTCATCATCCGCAACAAACGCAAGCTGCGCAAACCCTTCAACAGCTTCCCACCATGGCAACAAGCGCAAGCAGGTCCTGCACGCAATCACAAGACCAGGCTGATCGAGCCTCTCTCCCCGACAGAAACTGCAAGCTTTCGAGCCCGGCAACCAAGGCCTCTCGCTCGCCCCGGATACGCCGACCAATCGCACCCCGATCGACGCCGTAACAGCGCGTCAGCAAATCTCAAAATCGCAGCCTCGAACGCGTCGACCCGCGCCACGATCAGGACTCCGATCACATCACATCAACAAGCATGGGATCACCTTGGCAAACGGAGCAACGGATCTGGGGCGGATCTTTGGTCAGCTCTTCGAGCTTGCGATGCAAATCGAGCGCGAGCAGCACTTGAATGCGGGCCGCTACGAACGGACACCGGAACGACAGGGCTATGCCAACGGCTACAAGCGGATCGACACCCCCACTGTTACCGTTCAGGTACCAAAGACGGCCGGTCACGGGGACGACCCGTCCCCAGTCGCTTGAACGCAGCCAGCGATCTTCTCGCGCCGTAGCCGAGATGTACATCAAGGGTGTTTCCACACGGCAGGATGTAATGCGCGAGTTCGGGAGCCTGTCCTCTTCTCAGGTCAGCCGGGCCACCAGGTTGCTCGATGAAGAACTCGCCGCGCAACCGGCCCCTGATGAAATACCTGGATGCGCGCTACGAAAAAGCCCGCCATGACGGCGTTGTGCGCGATGTCGCAGTGCTCTCGGCCATCGGAATAGGGGCTGCAGGCACGTTCTGGGGCTCTCTGTGGCGCTCTCCGAGGCCGAGGTCCATTGGAGAGCCTTCCTGGAAAGCTTGCTAGCCCTGCATGGTACGACCTTCATCGTCTCGGATGCCGGGCTGAAAGCAGCACGACGCGCGGTGCTGGGCGCGGCGATGTGGCAGCGCTGCCAGTTCCACCTGGCGCAAAACGCCGTGCACCGAACAACGACATCAGGAAACGTATTGGAAAACAGCTCGGAGCCATGCGTCCTCACTCCAAACCGCCGAGGCTGAACTGGCCGCCCTCGTGGCCAGCTATCGCGACAAGCATCCAAGCTTCCTGGCTGGAAAACAATGCGGGGCTCGCTGTCTTCACCTTGCCCGATGCTCACCACAAGCGCATGCGAACCTCGAATGGCATCGAGCGACCGATCCAGCAAGAGCTCAAGCGGCGCACCTCCAAAGTCAGGGTCTTTCCGAACCTCGCCTCATTGGAGCGCCTCTCAACCGCGGTCCTCATCGACGAAAAATGGGAAACCGAAACCAAGATCAAATGGGAACAGCTCGATCAGCTTCACGACAATTTCCAGACATCGGGTTGCGTAATCCCATCTTGTACAGGAACTCTCGCCGCTACTGGACAGCTCCGCAACATCATGCGTCTAAAAACACATGGCCACAGCCCATCATGTGTTGCACTTCACTATGGAACGGGGGTCAGAAAGCTCAGCGCATCCGGCACAAAAGGCGCGTCTGCCTGCTGGCCGAAAAGGTCGGTGGGCGTCAGTGACAGCGACAGACCGGCTGCCGCGCCGGCCACGCCAATCAGGAACGCGCGGCGGGTGGGCGTTTGAAACAGGGTCATTTCGGCCTCCTCAAACCGATTCGGCGGCGTGACGGATCGCGGCCTTGATGCGTGGGTAAGTTCCGCACCGACAGATATTTGTCATGGCATCGTCGATGTCCTGATCCGTCGGCTCGGGAATTTCGGCCAGCAGGGCTGCGGCGGCCATCAGCTGCCCCGACTGGCAGTAACCGCATTGCGGCACGTCAATCTCCAGCCAGGCCTGTTGCACAGCATGTAATGCGTCGGGTGTACCCAGTCCCTCGATTGTGGTGATCTCGGCCCCCTCCGCTGTGTCCGCAGGATAGGAGCAGGACCGGACCGCCACGCCGTCCACATGCACCGTGCAGGCCCCGCATTGGGCGATACCACAGCCGAACTTTGTTCCCGTCAGCCCTGCTTCTTCCCGGATTGCCCACAAGAGCGGCGTGCCCGGATCGACATCCGCTTCAATTTCCCGACCGTTTATCTTGAGTTGGACCATATCGCCCTCCCTGATTCAGTTGTCTTGATTAGACACGTCACAAAGCCCGACCGCCTTGTAGTATCGTGCTTTAATTGCCCACGATTTCGTTACGCCACTCCGAGGGCGTGGTGCCGGTCAGACGTTTGAACGTGTGCGAGAAGTGGGACTCGTCGTGATAGCCCATGGCCGCCGCGATAATCGCACCGGTGTTGCGATGATCCCGCAGAAGGGACTTGGCCCGCTCGACCTTGAGGCGCAGGACGAATTCGTAGGGCGCATAGCCTGTCGAAGCCTTAAAGGCGCGACTGAATGCATAGTGGCTCATGCCCGCCACCTTGGCCAGATCACCAACCCTGACGGTCTGGTCGTGCTGTTCGATCAAATATTCGATCACGCCCCGCATTTGCGTTGGCGACAGGCTGTGCGTCGGCATTCCGGGAGTCCCGCTGTTGCCGAGAATGGCACCGAACAGCGTTTCTATGATCAGATCACCGTGGAAAACCGGGGTGCGTAACTCATCTAAAATCAAAGGCCCGAAACGTTGAATCCTGTCACCCGGTAACACCCAATGTCCCGGTGCAACCATCCCGGCCAAGGCATTATCCGCTTCGACCAGGTCTTGCGGGATGGAAAGACGCAGATACTCTGCCTCGCACGCCCAGACCCGTTTCGAATAGGGTTTCTGCCGCATGATGACGGTTTTTCCCGGTGGGGCAGGGCTCATCCGGTAAGGACCGCCATCGCTCCACCAGACCACCGAACCGCTGCCAAGCTGGATGTGGACCTCGATCCCGCTCACGAAATCCGGTTCCACATAGCCGGCCGTCGATTTCTCGACGACGGCTGTGATCCGCTGCCAGCCGAGATCGGCGCTGGTCGCGATTTCCGAGATGTTTGATGGGCCAAGGTCAAGCAAGGTGGTATCCTGTTGAAAATTCATGGGTGAACGCGGGGTTCCTGGGTTTCGTGGCGGTTATGGCGATCGGCTTTCATCGTCGCTCAATCAACTGTTGCACGATGCGCCGGTCCTGCGCGCGCACAGTGCCCTATGGTGTCGCGGAACGCGGGATCGAGGCCGATCCGGTCACCCTGATCCTCGGGCCACGCGTCAACCGGCACAAGCAGCCCGAGCATCAGACATATGGCAACACGGATCGTCATCGCGGCATGCTACCTGCCGGTCACGCGCCAACTGTCGATCTTGCCGTCCTTGACGGCAAAGATGTAACGCGCGGGCCGCGTGGCGTTACCGCCTCTGCCCCACAGAACCTCGGCGTCGACCGTGCCGTCCGCGACCGTCGCGGCTTCGATCTCAAAGACAGACCCCGGGCCGGTGATGTCGCTTTGCAGCCAGCTGTCGAAGCTGTCGCCGCGGTTCAGATCGCCATCTACCGAGTAGGCATAGCCCGCATCCTCGGTGAAAGCTGCGGCGACGGCCTCGGTATTGCCGGCCTTTAGGGCGGCGACCAGCGCGTCGACCGCATCGCGGGCCGGATCGGCTTTCGCCGGCAGGGCCGCCGAGGCGGCGAGGATAAGAGAGAGTGCGAGATGTTTCATTGCATCGTCCTTTCGTTGGTCAAATCAGCTGCCCGGCGTGTCGCGGACAAATTCGCTGCCGCGTTGCGCTGTCATGGTGAAAGTCATGGCGTTCACCTTCCAGCCGCCGTCGGTACGGGTGAAGCCGTGCTCATAGGTGCCCCATACTTCCCAGAGCGCCTCGCCGCCGTTTTCGGCCAGCGCACCGCGCTCCATCCGGTTCCAGGCATAGCCATGCGACAGCATCGTGGCGTTGTCTGCGTCATGGAAGGTCACGCGGTGATTGCCGCGCAGATGGAAGGATGTCTTCTCCGCGGTCAGATTGCCCGACCAGCCTGCCATCAGTCCATCTGCCGGGATCGTGGCAGGCTCGCCGCCCACCAGCGAGGTGAAATCAACGGTAATCTCGTCTGTGAAGTAGCTGCGCGTCAGCACCCAGTCCTTGGCGTCAACGCCGGCGTCAATCGCATCGGCGATGCGGATCATCTCGGCCTGATCGACGAGTGTCTCGGCAGTCAGTGGTTCCCCGCCCAGTTGCGTCTCAGCATATGCGGGGGGCGCAGCGATCGCCACGGCGGTTATGAGTGTTGTCAGTGTAACTGCTCACCCCCCTAGTTCCAGCTTGATATCGGGGTAGAGCAACGAACGGGTTTTCGTGAAGATTTGACATATCTACTCACCCCTAGTTGGGTTCTGATTGGTCGTAGTGCTCGTTGATGATGTCTGCGGCTTTTCCGTCGAGGGCGATCTGGGTGGCGACGTGATGATTGTAGCCGAGTGCGGCCATGGAGGTGAGGTAGCTTGAGCCCCGGCACCATGCTTTTGCGTGGAGCATGGTGCGGAAGCATCCGGACACCTTGACCTTTGCCATCCTGATCTTCTGTTCTCCGGCATTGTTGGTGAAGCTGACGTCGGGGTTGTCTATGAAGCGCAAAACGGACTTTTCGTGTTTCACGAGACGTTCGTGCAGGTTGTGCGCGTCGGACTTGCGTCCACGTTTTCCTTTCGTCGGCGGCGGGATATCGGGCAGTTCCCTGGCGCCCTGATGGTGCGGTAGCGCTTGCGTACGGCCCGGCGTCGTTCAGGGTCTTGGATGCGCTCTTGTTGACCTTGTGGCAGGGAGCAGGCTCTTCATCAGTCGCGCCCAGCGGTAGCCTCGACGACAAAGGTCAGTTCGCGCAGCAGGTGGCTGCCGCACAGCTGGTGGCTACATTGGTCATAGCCCATGTACGAGGCCCAGGACGCCCTTGTAGCACGGGCCGATCTCTTGCCCGCGCTTGCGGTGCGGGAACTTGCACGTCAGGGTCCCACGACATGGAGCCACTTACTGTTGATCCGAAATCGTCGACATCGGGCGTTGCAGGAGGTGCGCCACGGCGGCCTCCTCCCATGACGCATCGTGAAAGCATAGCCGAGGCCTCGGAGAGCTTGATGCCGGAGATCGCCTGCACGAACGCGACGGCGCAGGGATAGCATCTGGGCGACCAGCAGGTTGATAACGAGGGCCTGGATGCCGATGCCGTACTGCACGGGATGTTGTCGGGGAACCGGCCCCGGGCCTTGCACTTCGGGCATTCCTTGATCTCGGCGCGGCGCTCGACGACCTCGAACACGATGTCGTAGAGGACGCGGCGCTCCCGATCGACGGGGCCGTCGATGTCGGCGCCGCAGGCGTCGCAGGCCGCGACCGTCTCCTCGACGATGATCTTGCGCAGGTTGTCGCCCATCTGCCGGTTCGGCTTCGGGCCCTTGCCGTTGCTCCCGGCACGCTCTCGTCCTTGTCCGTCTGTGACGGCGGCAGACCGGAGTTCCGGCTCGTGCGTGGTCTTCTCCAGAAGGACGACGATGATGATGTCGAGCAGGATGACGAGGACGCGGATGACGGCCTCTTCCGCCACCTTGCCGGCCGCACGCAGCGCCGCGATCCGGGTCTTGGCCGCTTCGAACTCCTCGCGCAGCGACGCCGCGTTGACCGTCGCCATCACCCGGCCTTGCGCTTCATTAGCGCGCCGCTTCCGAGATGCGTTTCCACATACAGATCATGCGGGGGCTGGAGCCCCGGAAGCAGCTGGCACAGCCCGCTCGTCGCCTTCGATCCAAAGTAGCCCACTGGCGGTCCCCGTCGTTCTCGATTACCACCACTAAACGAATCGGCCTGCAGTGTCAAATCTTCACAAAAACCCGTTCGTTGCTCTACCCCGACATCAAGCCGGAACCAGGGGGTGAGCAGTTACGATTTGACACTGTGGACGGATTCTGCTAGATTTATCGCCAAAATAGTTTATTCATTTGGTGTGGATCTGCTATCGATGATGTCATGGATGCTATGGTCGATACGCTGCGGTATCTACTCACCCCTAATTGGGTTCTGATTGGTCGTAGTGCTCGTTGATGATGTCTGCGGCTTTTCCGTCGAGGGCGATCTGGGTGGCGACGAGTGGGTTGTAGCCGAGTGCCGCCATGGAGGTGAGGTAGCTCGAGCCCCGGCACCATGCTTTTGCGTGGAGCGGAAGCACCCGGACACCTTGACCTTTGCCATCCTGATCTTCTGTTCTCCGGCATTGTTGGTGAAGCTGACGTTGGGGTCGTCTGTAAAGCGCAGGTTTTCGTGTTTCACGAGACGTTCGTGCAGGTTGTGCGCGTTTGCGTCCACGTTTTCCTTTCGGCGGCGGCGGCGGGATGTCGGGCAGTTCCCTGGCGCCCTGAGTGAGGATGGTGCGGTAGCGCTTGCGCACGGCCCGGAGGTCGGCCTCGTTCAGGGTTTTGGATGCGCTCTTGTTGACCTTGTGGCAGACCTCGCGGAGCAGGCTCTTCATCAGTCGCGCGGTAGCCTCGACGACAAAGGTCAGTTCGCGCAGCAGGTGGCTGCCGCACAGCTGGTGGCTACACTGGTCATAGCCCATGTACGAGGCCCAGCAGTCGTGGACCAGGACGCCCTTGTAACACGGGATGATGCCGATCTCTTGCCTCCCGGCCGCGCTTGCGGTGCGGGAACTTGCACGTCAGGGTCCCACGACATGGAGCCACTTGCCGTTGATCCGAAATCGTCGACATCGGGCGTTGCAGGAGGTGCGCCACGGCAGCCTCCTCCCATGACACGAGCGCATCGTGAAAGCATAGCCGAGGCAGGTTGCCTCGGAGAGCTTGATGCCGGAGATCGCCTGCACGAGCGCGACAGCACGGCGCAGGGACAGCATCTGGGCGACCAGCAGGTTGATGACGAGGGCTTGGATGCCGATGCCGT
This sequence comes from Alphaproteobacteria bacterium, assembly GCA_964291215.2. Taxonomy (GTDB): domain Bacteria; phylum Pseudomonadota; class Alphaproteobacteria; order MPNO01; family UBA830; genus JAJEBT01. The sequence goes on from OZ219790.1 coordinate 2,254,483, forward strand.
ACTACACGGGATGTTTTCGGGGAACCGGCCCTTGGTCCGGGCCTTGCACTTCGGGCATTCCTTGATCTCGGCGCGGCGCTCGACGACCTCGAACACGATGTCGTAGAGGACGCGGCGCTCCCGATCGACGGGGCCGTCGATGTCAGCGCCGCAGGCGTCGCAGGCCGCGACCGTCTCCTCGACGATAGTCTTGCGCAGGTTGTCGCCCATCTGCCGGTTCGGCTTCGGGCCGTTGCTTCCGGCACGCTCTTGTCCGTCTGTGACGGCGGCAGACCGGAGTTCCGGCTCGTGCGTGGTCTTCTCCAAAAGGCCGACGATGAGGATGTCGAGCAGGATGACGAAGACGCGGATCACGGCATCGACATCTTTCGGCACCTTGCCGGCAGCGCCGCGGTCCGGGTCTTGGCCGCTTCGAACTCCTCGCGCGCCGCGTTGACCGTCGCCATCACCCGGCCTTGCGCTTCATCAGCGCGCCGCTTCCGAGATGCGTTTTCACATACAGATCATGCGGGGGCCGGAGCCCCGGAAGCAGCTGGCACAGCCCGCTCGTCGCCTTCGATCCAAAGTAGCCCACTGGCGGTCCCCGTCGTTCTCGATGACCACCACTAAACGAATCGGCCTGCAGTGTCAAATCTCCACGAAAACCCGTTCGTTGCTCTACCCCGACATCAAGCCGAAACCAGGGGGTGAGCAGTTACCTGTCAGTTTCATTGCGTCCTTTCCTTTCTCAGAACTTCAATACGTCAGGGCGCGGCGTTTCTCGCCAGCCGGAAGCCCAGATCGTTGTCGTGGGGTGAGGGCGCATGGCGCAGCTCGGCACTTCGATTGGTGCTGCGCGCGCGGTTTGGATCATAGGTCACGCTTCCGCCCCGGGACACGCGACGGTCGCCGCTTTCGGGTCCTTTCGGATCGACCGTCGCCGCGTTGGGATAGGGTGCGTAGAAATCCCAGACCCACTCCCAGACATTGCCACTCATATCGTGCAGGCCCAGTTCATTCGGGGCCAGTTGGCCGACCGGCCGCACCGCCGTCGCATTGTCCTGATACCAGCCAACCGTGCTCAGGTTGTCACTGCCCGCGAAGATGTAGCCTTCGCTGTCCACACCGCCCCGGGCCGCAAATTCCCACTCGGCTTCAGTGGGAAGGCGATAGCCATTCGCGGACCAGTCCACGGCAACCTCGTCTGACGACAAGTCATAGACCGGTGTCAGACCTCCCTGGACGCTCAGCGCATTGGCGAAGGTCAGTGCATCGCGCCACGAGACCTCCGTTACGGGAAGATCGAGGTCTCCCTCCGATGCACCTGGGACAGAGCCCATTACGGCCAGATACTCGCCGCGCGTGACCTCGAACTTGCCGATTTCGAAGGCGGAGAGCCGGACCTGTTGGGTATTGTGCTCGTCGCGCTCACCACCGGTCGCGCCGCGCTCGAACGTGCCGCCTGCGACAGGGACCATTTCGAGTGCCGTCGCCGAAACAGGATAAGCCGCGCTTAGGGCACTGATGAAAAGGATGTGATTGAACATGGTAAACCTATGAGATGATTGGGGGTATGCCGAGCATTTCAGGGGGCGAAGCCCGCCCACTGAATTTGGGCTGCCGCTCAGCTATCCGCGCCGTTTGCAGCCGCGAAATGGGCCGCCACGGTGTCAGCCGCGCGGGACACATCCTCGGGCTTGTCGTAGAAGTCGAACTGCGTGACATCTTCCAGCCATTGCAGCGTCGCCTCACCGGCAAAGCCGTTCATGAAAGTCTTCACGCCCTGCGGGATCGCTGCGGCTTCGGAATGCACAATGACCAGCGGCTGGGTCAGGCGCCCGGGGTTGTCCGCCGGGTGATAGGTCAGCCAGCCTTCCCAGCCTGCGTTGTTCCACTGGTTGTCATAGGCCGGGATTGCACCGCGATCTTGCTCGTAATAGTAGCCACCAATCGGCATCAGCACACCTTCAGCGCCTTCGGGACCCGCAGCCGGGATGATCTGACCGCCTTGTGCTTCAGCCGCTCGGGACATCTCGATCAGGCCCGCAACGCCTTCTTCACCACCATAGACCGCTTCAACAATTTCCGCATTCTGCAGCCACGGTGCGACAAGTCCGATCCGCTGGGCCAGATCGTTCCCCGCAACCGCGTCGACCATGTAGCCCGCGCTGGCGCAGATCCCCAGGCCGTTGATGCGGGTCGCGTCCACCTCCGGCAGCGTGGCGACAAAATCGAACGCTGCGCGAATGTCAGAGATTTTGGCTTCCGGGCTTTCCACAAACCGCACGTTCTGCGGCAGATCGCCCGACTTGCCCCAACCGCGGAAATCGAAAGTGAACGCGGCAAAGCCACGCTCGACCATTTCCCCGGCATAGATGCTGGGCATCTGCTCTTCGACGGAGGTCCAGGCGCCGGTCACAACAACGGTCGGCAGGGCCGAACCATCATGGCCTTCCGGCAGGTAGAGCGTGCCCCACAGCGTTGACCCTTCATTCTCGAAAGTCACGGTGCGGGTTTCGACCTGCGCGATAGCGGCGGTCGAGGCCATTAGGGCGGCGGCAGTGGTCAGTGCGAGCGTTTTCACTTTTTTCGTATCTCCAGTGTTCGTGTGGGCGCGGTTGGCCCGATGACACGAGAGATACGGCGGCCCGGCACGAGAAACTTGAACCGGAACGCTCAGTTTTTGGAAGATCCCGCTTTTGATCTCATGCAGATCGGAACTGACGTGGGGTCTGTCCTGTCACTTGCTTGAAACTGCGCGAGAAATGCGCCTGGTCGGCAAAGCCACAGGCAAACGCGATCTCGCCAAGAGGACGCTCAGGGTCCTTCATCATCGCGATGGCCTGCTCCACACGATACGCCATGACGTATTGCATCGGCGTTTCACCGACGGTGTCCTTGAAGACCCGACCGAAATGCGAGGGGGACATCCCTGCCTCCCGCGCCAGATCGTCTACTGTGATCGTCCGATCCAGATTGGCACGAATGAAGGCGAGGACGCGCTTGTAGTGATCCGAGGTGAAGCGCGCCGACAGTGCCAGTTCTTCGGGTCTCGTCTGGCCATAACGCTGCAGGAGCTTCACCAGCAGCACCCGGCTCATCGCCTCGAACATGACCCCGGACGTGATGTCATCGTCTTCCAGCGCATCATGCAACATCACGCCCGCCGCGCAAAGGTCAGGATCCGAGAACAGCGGCAGATCGCGAAATTGCTGTGGGTCGAGGAGCATACCCAGTTCGGTTTGGGCAAAGCGTTCAACCATCTTCGGGTCCAGCGTGACCACGATCACGTCAGAGGTGGCGAACCATCGCCAACCCGACCGCATGCCTGCGGGCGTCACCACGATGTCGTCCTTGCGGAAGGTGAAATCATGCATATCGCCGTCGCGCATGTTCTGCACACGATGCGGTTCGTCCTGCAGGTTCAGAAGAACGTGGTGCTCGGCGAACACATCTTCCGGCATCCGGTCGGGCTTAGCCTGAAAATATCGGACTGACATCAGAGATGCCGCAGACGTATGCGCGTTTGCGTCGCTGTTGAGCAGCGGCATAGAGGGGTAGATATCGGCGTAGCGGCGCGGCAAAGCGAGAACCTTTCGATCCGAAGTTACCTCAGACACGAACCGATAGCCATTGCCGGTACTCCAAGGTCAATCAATGGAGTTTTGGTGCGGGGTTTTTCGATAGCAGGCCTTGGCGCAAATTACAGCGTAAGTCGGTTTCGCCCTGCTTTGCGGACAGTCGATCATCGAGTTGGAACGGCAGTTTCCGGAAGTAATGGGAGGCCCACTATCGTTACCGCTTCGACGGGCGGTTTCGGCGCGGTGATCCACCTGTGCTGAACTGGCTGAACCCCACCACAGGAGTTCAGCATGCCCCATTTCGATCACACCGCCTTCGTCAACTCGCGCCGCGATGAGCGCAGCCTCGGGCACCACACGCTTCGGGCCTACGCTCAGGACCTGCGCACCTTCGCGCGCTTCTCCAAGGCGCATCAACTCACCGATCCGCTGTCGAAAGACGACATCCTCGCCTACCACCGCCATCTGCGCGACGTGTTAGGGGCGAAGCCCGCAACCATTGAGCGGCGTCTCGGTCTCAGGTGATCTGACACAGAGGCAGTGCCTCGTCCAACTTGACGCAAGTCCGCCATCAACGGTTTAGCCTGTCCTCGATCTCACCGATCGACGACAGGATATCCGCGAAATCGGGGGCATCACCAAAGATCATCGCTTGCGTGTTGTCGTAGTCCCGGGCCAAGCGGTCGATCATGTCGCCGACAGGCCGAAGGGCGAACGTACCGGGCGCCGCGGCCGCGAGGTTGTAGTCCGGCCTACTGAAGAACGTTCGGGCATGCTCGATGCAATCTGCCCCGAGTGCCCGATCGGCGACAGCCGGGTAGCCAACATCTGAGTTTAGGAGCGAATGCAGATCGTAGTAGTGTCGGGAAATCCGCTGCCCGTCCTGGTGAAGCTCCCCGCGCCGTTCGAACCAGCTGCGCAAGCCATGAGCAATGACGATCTTGTCCCAGAAGGTCCGCTCGGCATGGATCGTCGTAACATCCGACACTCTGAGATCCAGCTCCTCGAGATCACCATCGATATACGGAGCAATGGTAACAGGACGGTTGGGGTCGAGGGCGGATTTCGCCCCCGACTCGATCTTGACCGCAGCCTGAACATATCCGGTTTCGGATGCATCTACCCGCGGATACCAGACGAGGAGCGTCTGAGAACTTGGATCGCTGCCATCGACTTCGACGCGACCCGTCCCACCCGTGTCGGCCTCCAATGCCTCAGAAACCGCTGCAAGGAGGTCGCTCGTGATATAGCGGCTGCAATCGGCTGCAATCGCATCGAGAGCGGCTTTCCTCTTCTTGTTGGAAAGCGCCGCGAGTTCTGCCGTCGTATCCGGGTGACCGAGATCATCTCGGAAAACGGTGATGTCAATGTCTTCAGAGAAGCGGTTGATCAGGCCATAAGCCTTCGACAATGAAGTACCGCCTTTGAAGAGGAGGCGCGGCCCATTTTTGGGAAGTCGATGATAGAGCGCATTGAGCGTCCAGCACACCCAAAAGTCCTTCTCGATGTTGATCAACGGCGCGCCTAGACGCTGCGCAGTTGTCAAAAAGAGATCTGCTCGATCGGCCGGGTCTGCCCGGATGAGTTCTGAGAACGCCTTTGTCGTCATTTGGTCGATCCGGTTTCGGCGGTGGTTATCGGATTGCGCAGCATGTCTTGCATCCAAATAGGCATCGCCGAGAGGCCGTTTCGTAGATCTTCAGTGAGCCGGGAACCGTCCTTCTTGTCGGCCAATAGTTTTCGAATGGTTTGGTCCAGCTTTGAGCGCTCAACTTCACTTTGCATGGCGTCATGGATCCAATGCAGCGCCTGCACGAGATACATGCCAGGCCGTCCAGCCCAATAAAGGCGACTGGGTGCAGCCTGTTTGAAGACGATCTTCTGGTTGCCGAGCTCAATGGGCTTCAGGCGTGCGTCGACCAGGACTTCAATCTTTGCCGGAACCGCATTTGTGAGACCCAATGTGTTGGCGGCCGTCATCCCGTCGACAACAAAGCGGGCCTTATCACGCCGCGCGACGGCCTCAATGACCGCGCGATAATCGGGCACCGAGCGTTTGCCGGTCAGCTTGTTGGTCGTCGGTTTGTCGTAGAGACCGCGTTCGATGCGCCGGAGTTCATTCGATTTGACCATGCGCTGCAAAGCCTTGTCTACTGCTTCTCGCGGACCGAGGTCGGCGAAATCTACCGGAGTCCAGACCTTGCCGGGCGCGGCAGAGATCCTGTCCTGGATGCGCATAGGCAGGGTTCGATGCGTTTCTTCTACGGTCATGTCCGAAATATACCACATACTTCGGACATCTGCGAGTCCGAAAAATACGGCATATTTCGGACATCGAAAAGATAAGGCAGAGCTACATTACGGAGATTGTCGGCTGGCTTCGCCGCCATCAAGAACGACGCGACGATTTTCATTGCACGGAAGACATGAACCGATCGAAGGTGTCTTCCTCGGCCTCATCCGGCTGGAAAACCGTGCGATCGCTTTCCAAGTGAAGAATGGTTATCTCCTGATCATAGCGATCGGAGCGGATACACATCTCAACAACGGGTTCGGGGAACCAGACGCCGGCAGATTGCTCTATGCCGGATCGCGCCTCTTCGGAGAATTCCCGACGCACGGCAACCGCATCGCGCGGCAACTCAAAGACCGTGTTTTTGGTGCGAATGAACCGGCCTGACTTCAAAGCAGCCTGGCTCGGTTTTGACCAGTGTGCAAATCCCTCATTGGACACGACCATAAGGGCCCGTGTCTCGGTATATTCAAGCCAGCGAAGGACAGTAGCTGTCAGCGAGACACCATAGCGGGTTGCCATATCGCCAAGTTGATCGAGGCTCGGTCGATCGCGCGCCGGGATCTTCGAGCGATAGTCATGAAGCGGCATCAAAATGCCGGCTGCAAAGGTGTCTGCCTCTTTCTCGATCCCCTCGCCCGCTCTGCGAAGCACGCTGTTCTCATCGCAATAAATGCCGCCGTCGAAGTCGTCACTTTTTTCAACCAGCTCGCGATGAAGGATGAAATGGCCAAACTCATGAGCGATGGTGAAAGACCGCCGTCCGGGAGACTGATCAAGGTGATAAAGGATTCCCCATTGGCGCGGGATCGTTTCGCTATAGACCAGGGCGCCCATGCATCCGGGAATGTCCTTCTTCAAGACGTCATGGATCGGTCCGGAGGGCGCGATTTGCTTTGAATATTCAAGGGCCAGCTGAGCAACGTCGACTGGATGACGGTCAAATCGGTCTTCGCCGAACACGGTATCCAGCATCTTGGTGATGCGGTTGGCCTCGCGTAGCGGCTGCTTTGTATCAGTCACTCGGTTTTCTTTGCCCCCAGGATCTTTGCCATCTCGCGTATTTGTCGGCGGGTTTCCTCAGGTAGCCCGCTGTATTCACGATAAAAGGCCTTGTCTTCGGCTTCACTCAGGGTCTGGTCGTCCCGACCAAACAGATAGTCCACGGTGACACCGAGCGCCTTGGCGATTGCTGATAGCTTTTCCGCGGACGGTCTTGGGGGATTCTTGTTTTCAAGCTCCCAGATATAGCTCTTGGCAGAATCAGTTGCCGCGGCCAGCTGGTCTAGGGTCATCCCTTTTTGTGTGCGCAGATCTTTGATGCGGGCACCGAAGGTAGATTGATTCACCATGAGTCCTCAATGGGTTGGGCGTTGTTCAGTGTAGCCATACAATAGCGCCCTTGACTCTGAATTTCAAGTCACTATATCCTGTTCGGAGTAGCGATATATGGAATGTTTACACTTTGAACCTACGCAACCTAGGAGGACGCCATGACAACGCAAAGGCCATCTGATCACCAACCCATCTGGGAGAGAGACATTGAAGACCCCTACGACAATTCCGGGCATCAACCCGTTTGACGATCCGCTTGACCGGATCCTTGCTGAAATCGCCTTCAGCATTCAGCTGCCGCCGTCGCTGCACAAAAAGGCGATCGAACGCTATGAAGCCGTGCAACGGTTCCTCGATTCACCGGCCACATCCTTTGAAGGCCTGATCGAGTATTTCTATCCCCAGGGATCGATGGCGATCGATGCTACGATCGCCACACGGGGAACCGACGACGAATTCGATCTCGACATTGTCCTGCAACTCGGCGGCCGCTTTCGGTCGATGAGCCCGCTCGACATTCTCAGAGAACTTGAGACAGCGTTACAGGACTATCACGGTGTCAAAGTCGCCCAGCAGACGCGTTGTGTGACACTCTATTACAACGACGGCATGCATCTCGACATCACGCCGTCGGTTCGCGAACTGGGGACACCCGAGCGCCAAAGCCACATCATGCATGCCAAAGGCCCGTCGGTTTCCGCCCAAGATCACCTGGTGGCGATGAATGCTTACGGTTTTGCCGGCTGGTACAATCTGCGAACGCCCCTCGAACAGCACGTCTATGACGCCTTTGCCAAACGGTGGCATGATTTTGAGGTGGCACGAAACCGGGCGGATGCCGACGTTGACGATGTACCGGAGCAGCAGGCCTTTGTCGTCAAGAATACGGCGACACTTGCATTGCAATTGCACAAGAGGTCACGCAACATCCGCTATGCGGACAATACCGGCCGGATCATTCCATCGGTGCTGTTGTCCTATATCGGTGCTGTTGTCCTATTATGCAGGCGGTTCGGCGCGTCCGAACATGCGGCTCTCCGATATGGTCGTACGGATCGCCAACCAGATCATCTCCGAGATCGAAACGGCCTCACTTTATCGATCCACGCTGCATGTCACCAATCCGGTTCATGACGAAGATGTCTTTACCGATCGCTGGCCCGAAACGGTCTCGCAACAGAATGAACACGCAGATTTCCTGAAAGAACTGGTTCGCGGCCTTTCTTCGATCCAGCGCGGCGAGATGGACCCCGAGGGGATGATGGACTGGATGCGGCAGCATTTCGGTCAGTTGGTCGTAACCGCCGCGGCCGACCGGATCGCCCAGCAGGTCGGCGGAGCTGTCCAGGATAGCCGCCAGCGCTATACCCGCCGCGGCGGGATTCTGCTGCCGACGCCCGGGATCATCGCTGGTGCCGGCGCCGCAGCAAGTCGGGCAGCTGCCGAACCCAAGCCGCATACGTTCTTCGGGAAGAAGATCTGATGAGCGCGCGGGTATTGTCGCTCGGCAACCAGATTGACGCGATGAGGGCCGCTTGGCCGAGGTTTTCGGCCCGCGGTGGGGATCGGCGACAGAATATTCGCTGGATCGGCGTACTCAGACCTCAGTTCGTCGAGTACCGCGTCGAGATCAGATACCGATTGCTCGACTTTCCCGAGGTCCGGATCCTTTCACCGACCTTGAAGCAGCTGCCAGGGAATGACGAAGGGGCGTTGCCGCATGTTTACCCGCCGGCCGACGATCCGACCCTTTGCCTTTTCGATCCGGCAGCCGATGAATGGCATCCTTCTATGGCGATCGCTCAAACGATCGTTCCTTGGACCATCGACTGGCTCGCCTGTTACGAGTGGTGGCTGATCACCGGCAAATGGACCGGCGGTGGCCGTCACCCAACGGAGGACGCTTCTGATCGAATGGGAGAAAGTGCATGAACATTCAGGTTCCAAGACGGTCCGACGGCACAATCCAGCAGACCCGGCTCAAACAACCTTGGCCGAAAGACAAACTGTTCAGGATCCTGTCGATCGATGGCGGCGGCATACGCGGGGTTTTTCCCGCCGCTTATCTGGCGGAAATCGAGAAGCGTTTCTTGAACGGTGTGCCGGTCTCGAGATATTTCGACATGATAGCCGGCACCTCGACCGGCGGTATCATAGCGCTCGCCCTTGCGAGTAAAATGACGGCGGCACAAGCGCTGGCAATATATTCCGAGCGAGGCGAACGGATCTTCCCCCGGAAGTCCGGCGTCGGGAAACTCACCCAGGCGGCGCGCTGGCTGACCAGGCCCAAGCACAATCCGTCGGTGTTGCAGGAGGAGCTCGAACAAGTGTTTGGCGATCGTCTTCTCGACGATGCGTCAACCCGACTTGTCATTCCCAGTTTCGAAGGTCTCCACGGCGAGCCCTTCCTCTACAAGACACCGCACCATCCGGACTATCAATTGGATCGCCACAAGAAGATGGCCGAGATCGCCCTGCACACATCCGCGGCGCCGTCATACTTTCCGGCCGTCGAAAACAATGGCCATGTCATGCTCGATGGCGGTTTGTGGGCGAACAATCCGGTCATGAATGCCCTGGTTGACGCTCTTGCGTGCTTCGACGTGCCCCGCGAGAACATTCGTATCCTGTCGATCGGCACCGGTGAATCGACATTTACGGTTGATGAGGCTGCGCGGCAGGGCGGAATTAAGCATTGGGCATTCCTGCGCGCCTTCAACGCGGCCTCAAGGGCGCAGTCAAAAAACGCCTTGGGGCAGACCTATCTGCTTACTGGCAAAAACAATGTTCTCAGGATCGACGTGCCAGAAAGCGACAAGCCGATCGGACTGGACGATGGACCAAGATCACTGAAGGAACTTCCGTTGGTCGCCAGATCACTGGTCGAAGGATCTGGCCATCTTGTCGAAAGAACATTTCTTCAACAAAGGGCAGCCCGATTTGAGAAGTACGAGGCCGTTTAGTTCTACTCTTTCCCAGTTGAAGCCAGCTCCGGGGAGCTCACAAGAAGCCCAATGATGATGGTGCCGAGAACGCTCTTCGGACCCATCACGTCGCAACGTTAACGAGGTATTTCGAAAGCCGTAATTATCGGATTGTGATCGGTGATGTGGCGTGTGATGTCGTCAAGGGTCAGTTCAGGCATGAGAGACTCCAAACTGACAATCTCGGTGCCGCCTTGGATCAATTGGTCCTCAAGCGTACCAAACCCTCCGACATGGCTCATAACGATTGGTCCCCACCTCTTGCTGACAAGTGTTGAAGATCCCTCCGGCAAATCAGCTGTTCCAAATCTAACACCCCGGCTGAGCAACAAGTCCATCTCCGGCGCATCGAGACCGACCTGAGTGCGCCCTACCAGTAATATCGGCTGGTCCTCGCCACGGCGGGATATCCAGTCGCTTATGGCTTGAAGTTCTGCCGTGCGCCGTCATCACACGGTACTGTAACTTGATGTCTGGAAATTTGTCTGAGGTTTGCGCTTTGAGGCGTTTCACTGGGGGGGCTAGCCCTGCCGTGTCATGACAAATCTGGTTGACAATGGTTTACGTGTTCACGCGTGTCTTTGTCTATCCCGGAACCCGATTTCCCGGCCGATTTGGTGACCCAGTGCGGCGCTGGTGTGTCTGGCCACATGATCTGGTGACCCGGGCGTGCTTTCGGTCGCGGTAGCCGCCGAGATGGGCGACCAGGTGCACCGCATCGGCGAGACGCTCCGGTTCCTTCAGGGCGTACTTGTGTGCGTAGTCGCGCGAGTTCGCTGTCGGTGAACATCAGCTGCGGCTCGCACCTGGCGGCCGAGCAGGGTCATGACCATGATGCGCCATGCGATGACGGCGTTGATCGCCCGCTGCAGGCGGTGCGGAACAGCAGGTGTTCCACCCTGCATCCGGATTTGAGCACGTAATCCTCGATTCGCCAGCGCTGAAGGTAGAAGCCGACGATGTCGGCCGCCTCCTTCGCCAACCCGCACGGTGGTCAGCAGGCACCGGGATCCTCACCCTCGGGCGCTCCCTGACCCCGTGCAGGGACACCGGCTTCGCGCTGGGGGCGGTGCCCGTCACGGGCAGCGTGACGGACCGCAACTCGCCAGGCGCTTCTGTCGCGCGGGCCTTCTTCCGGCTGGCTTGCTCCGTCAGTCCCTCGATCTCAATCAGGCCTGCACCGCCGGCCATGACGGCGAACAGCCTTCCCTCCTTCAGCACCCTGTCATGCTTGGCGCGCAGATCGACGCGGGGCAAGCGCGTGTCGAACAGCTCGAAGATGTCGGCTTCCCGACGGAGATGACGCGCGTCTTGCCGCCGGGGTGGCAGCGGCGATATCCTTGAACCCCTCGAGCCAGCGCTGCGGCGTGTCTCCTGCGACCGGGGCTTCACCGGACCCAGCACCCCGAGTGGCAGGTCAGTCACCGCCAGGGTCGCGTGCAGGCTTGAGGCCCCGGTCTGGTTCTCACCTGCAGGCCGTCGCAGCCGGGAGAAGTTCAGGTCCGTGCCGCAAGAACCGTCTTCTGGCCACGGATGCGCCGGATGCTGCGCTCACGGTGCGGCGCAAGAATGTTCGCCGGCGTGATCTCCGAGGGCGACCATCCGGTAAAACGCATTGATCGCGGTGTTGTCGGCGCTGGGAGACGCATTGATCTTCTGACCGGCCGCCAGAAGGCTGGCGCTCCAGGCGCGCAGAAAGTCGCTTGTCACCCCCCTCCAAACTCGTTCTGCGCCCAGTCGTTCAGACCTTCGCCCGGCGAGGGCGCATGATCGACCTCCCCAGCTTCCTGCGCGCTCCAGTTCGGCCACGAAGACCGTCTTCACCGTCTCCCAGTGCTCCCGATCCTGCCGGCCTTCGGTCCTGCACAGGAAGTTGGCCGCGCGCAGGCAGGGTAACCTTCATCGGCAAAACTGAGCCATGGTCGAAACGGTCCTCGAAGTCACGCGGCGCAGGATGCGCACATGGCTGGCTAGATGCGGGCAGAGCACCTGATCAAGAAACGGCTCAGACAGACGATCCGCTGCAGGTGGTTCCGGCGCTGCCCGTCGTTCCATCCAGCGGTCCCGCGCCGCGCGGCGGCGGCAAACCCCGCTGCGCCACCCGTGCGCCGAGCCCACGAGATATTGGCAGCCGGCGAAGGTCGTCGCGGGTGTTCACGCGCAATCAGCGTGACCGCTCGGTCAATACGATCCCCGACCACGATGATCCCGAATGCGCGCGCCGGAACCTCTGCAGCGATACCAACAGGCGAGGCCGGCGGTCGATTGTCGGTGACTTCGGCACCGGCAGGACGATCTCCGGGCGCCCTCAGCGCCTTCATGCAGCCGGCAAGCTGCAGACGGCCGCGCGCGTCGACAAAGGCAAACTCCTCGCAGACGACCCAGAGCCGACCGGCTGTCGAACTGCTCACAGGACAGCAGCGACGCGATCCGCGCAACTGCTGCCTCGTCCCGCAATGTGCGGCTGATCTGAGACTGTGACATGGGACACTTATGCCACGCCGAAACACCGTTGTTCAGCTAAAATTTCCGTGACATGCGAGGGCTAGCCCCCCCAGTGAAACGCGGCGCCATCGTGCTATCCCATGGAGCTGTAAACATTCATGGAGGAAGCGAATGGACCTGCGACACACTACGACGATCGGGACTGTTTTGGAACATCTGATCGCAAACGGAGCAACGGATCTGGGGCGGGTCTTTGGCCAGCTCTTCGAGCTTGCGATGCAAATCGAGCGCGAGCAGCACTTGAAAGCGGGCCACTGGACACCGGAGCGACAGGGCTATGCCAACGGCTACAAGCGGATCGACACCCCCACTGTTGCCGTTCAGGTGCCAAACGGTCACGGGGACGACCCCCCCCCCCCCAGTCGCTTGAACGCGGCCAGCGATCTTCTCGCGCCGTAGCCGAGATGTACATCAAGGGTGTTTCCACACGGCAGGATGTAATGCGCGAGTTCGGGAGCCTGTCCTCTTCTCAGGGGCCACCAGGTTGCTCGATGAAGAACTCGCCGCGCAACCGGCCCCTGATGAAATACCTGGATGCGCGCTACGAAAAAGCCCGCCATGACAGCGTTGTGCGCGATGTTGCAGTGCTCTCGGCCATCGGAATAGGGGCTGCAGGCACGTTCTGGGGCTTTCTGTGGCGCTCTCCGAGGCCGAGGTCCATTGGAGAGCCTTCCTGGAAAGCTTGCTAGCCCTGCATGGTACGACCTTCATCGTCTCGGATGCCGGGTTGAAAGCGGCACGACGCGCGGTGCTGGGCGCGGCGACATGGCAGCGCTGCCAGTTCCACCTGGCGCAAAACGCCGTGCACCGAACAACGACATCAGGAAACGTATCGGAAAACAGCTCGGAGCCACGCCTCCTCACTTCAAACCGCCGAGGCTGAACTGGGCGCCCTCGTGGCCAGCTATCGCAACAAGCATCCTGGCTTCCTGGCTGGAAAACAATGCGGGGCTCGCTGTCTTCACCTTGCCCGATGCTCACCGCAAGCGCATGCGAACCTCGAACGGCATCAAGCGACCGATCCAGCAAGAGCTCAAGCGGCGCACCTCCAAAGCCAGGGTCTTTCCGAACCTCGCCTCGTTGGAGCGCCTCTCAACCGCGGTCCTCGTCGAGGTCGACGAAAAATGGGAAACCGAAACCAAGATCAAATGGGAACAGCTCGATGACTGAGAGCTTCACGACAATTTCCAGACATCAGGTTGCGTAATCCGCTTTTCTGTAACGCCTCAATCTGGCATCGCTCTTCGTAGGCCAGGTGACGGTAGCCTTTGGACATGAACAAGCTCCCTCCATCTTGTACAGGAACTTTCGCCGCTGCTGGACAGCTCCGCAACATCATGCGTCTAAAAACACATGGCCACAGCCCATCATGTGTTGCACTTCACTATGGAACGGGGGGATCCATTTTGCCAGCGGTCTCTGTCGTTGCTCTATGGAAAGGTTGTCAGAGTTACCGTTTATCCTTTGGCTTAGCCGAGTTACTTCCACCGCCAATTTGCCATCCACAACGAAATCAGGCGGATCGTTGCACTGATTCCGAATATCACCGTATCCTTGGGCCTTCAGCCACTTCTGGGCAATGACTTCATCGTGGTTTTCGTGCTGGCTGCTCATTTCAAACTCCGTATTGCGGCCTGTTTTGCCCAAGTCACCTTGAGGCTGATCCGCGCACCCGATGCCTGGAGCGTCGTTTCGGTTGCCGGCGCATGACAGTATCCAGAGGCACGCGCATGCTCTCATACAGCATGAACAGGTGCTCGACCCGTTCGCGCTCGGAGGAGAACCGCCTCTGCCGGTATAGCCGGTCCACCGCTCGGTCGAGGCGCGTGTGGGCGCGGCGGAGGGTTGGGGGCATGAGGTCAGGGTCGTAGAGGTCGGCCAGCGTCGCGCCCGGATGGCCGGCACGGGCGTCGAGGACGGCCTGAGCCAGCGGCTCCAGATTCGACAACAGGTCCGCCTCGCCGGAAGCGAAGCCGGGCGGGGTCGGGAAGGTGTTGTAGACGAGACCGATGGAATAACGGTAATCGCTCTTGAGCCGCCCACCGACATGGCGCAACCATGCCATGTGCATCGCCGAGGTGAGCAGTGCGAAGTCGGTCAGGGTCGCGTTTTCCAGAACGCGGACGAGGTTGCTGGGAATCGTTGGAGGCTCCAGCCAGCCGATGGGCGCGTATTCTCGCCGCTCCGAACTGACCTCGGGGATCACCAGGAACGGCGAGGTGGGGATGACGTTGACATGGTAGAGCGTCGGTGTCGTCGCGAGTTTGCGTGTCGGCGCGCTCTTGCTGGCCTCGCGGTAGGAGCGAACGGCAGCGATCCGCTTACGGACGCGCGGCAACTGCGCCAGCACCCCGGGCGATGTGTCTTGCAAGGCCAGAATCCACCGCTCGCCGCCTTGCAGATACTCGCGAGCGCCGACATAGGGGCGCAAATATGGCGCGGCGTCCGGTTCCGCTTCCAATAGTTCGGCGCGTTCCGCCGCGTCGAAGATGTAGTTGCCGCCGTCAATGGGCTTGGAGCCGATGATCAGTCGTCCCATCCCGTTGATCGGCGCGCTTTCCTCCCGCACCACCAGATGCGGGTCCGACAGCCCGCCCGCATCGAACAGATAGGGTGACAGCGCCCCGTGGCGGCTTTCCTCCGGGTCGCCGTTGATGTCGGGATAGCTGAACAGCCGCTTCTCCGGCCGCGCGGCCGCGCGCCGGTCGAGGCCGAGGATGACGACATGCACATGCGCCTTGCCGCGCGCATCCGATCCCCATGCGAAGGTCCGGTGCGCGAAGGCGATCTCCAGCTTGCAGCGCCCGAACAGCACCGGCCATAGCTGCGCGACCTGCTCGCCCTGCGTGATCGAGTTGGTCGCGACAAAGCCGACCCGGGCATCGCCGCCCTTCACATACTCTCCTGCCTTGATGAACCATGCGGCGACGTAATCGAGCGTGCCGCCGCTCTTGCCGAGGGCCGCGATCCCGCGCACCTGCGCGCGCTGGTCCGGCGTCTGGTATTTCGCGCCGACGAACGGCGGATTGCCCAGCACGAACGAACACTCGCCCGGCGGCAGCAATTCGGACCAGTCGGTTTCCAGCGCGTCGCCGTGGACGATATGCGGCGACTTCTCGAGCGGGATCCGCGCGTAGCTCCGGCCGAACTCCAGACTCAGCCGGTTGTTCATGATGTGGTCCATCATCCACAACGCGGTCTCCGCGATCCGGGTCGGGAACTCGCCCAGCTCGATCCCGTGGAACTGATCCACATCCACCACCGACTGCCATGCGGTGTCGAGCACTGCCTGTCCGGTCGCGGCGGTCACCTCCCGAATGTCGCGGATGACCTCGATTTCCAGCAGCCGCAATTCCCGGTAGGCGATGATGAGGAAGTTGCCGCAGCCGCACGCCGGGTCGAAAAACGTCAGGCGGCCGAGCTTCGCCTGGAACTGGCGCAGCGCCGCGAGGCGGCCCCGGCGCGCTTTCACCCGCCCGAACTCCGCGCGCAGGTCGTCCATGAACAGCGGCTCCATCACCTTGAGGATGTTCTTCTCGGTCGTGTAGTGCGCCCCTTGGGCGCGGCGCTCCGCCGGGTCCATCACCGACTGGAACAGCGCACCGAAGATCGCGGGAGAGATGTTCGACCAGTCGAAGCGGCAGGCGTCCAGCAACGCCCCGCGCATCGCCGTGTCGAACGAGAAGGTCCGCAGATGCCCCTCGAACAGGTCGCCGTTGACATAGGGGAACCGCGCCAGGTCCTCGTCGAGCGTCGCCGCGCGCTCGTCCTCCGGGGTGTCGAGCACCTCGAACAGTTGCGCGAGCCATGGCCCGAGATCGGCCCCGTCCTCGCCGGTGCGCGTTTCGATGAAGTCGAGGAAGATGTCGCGCGGCTCGAACACCCCGGTGTCGTCGGCGAACATGCAAAACACGACCCGCACAAGGAAGCGTTCGAGATCGTGGCCCCCGTGTCCGGCATCGGCGAGCGCGTCGTGCAGCCGCCCGACCAGCTCGGCGGCTTCGATGTTCGCCGGGTCCTGGTCCCGGAACGTCCGGCGCTGCACGCCTAGGATGAAGCCGAACGACTCGACATGCGCGGGCAGGTCCGCCAGCGGGAAGACAACGGTCCCCCGCTCGTCGAGATCATGAAGCTCGAAGGTCCGGAAGTCGCTCACCAGGATGAAGCGCGGGCGCTCGCGGTCCGGCAGCGCTTCGAAATACTCCCCGGCCTGTTCGTACGCTCTCCGGAGATCGCGCCCGGCGCTCTTCTGCTCGACGAGCAGCACGCCCGGCCAGAACAGGTCGATGAAGCCCGAACGGTCGTCGAGCTTCGCGACATGCGCCTCGTAGCGGGCGACGTTGCGGCGCCGCACACCGAACACATCGAAGAAGGCGTTGTAGAAGCTCTGCGTCTCGCCCTTCTCATAGGCCGCATCGCGCCACTCTTCGGCGAAGGCCGCCGCCCGTGCCCGCACCTCGTTCCACGACAGACGCACGGCTTACGGCACGTCCTGATCGAAATAGTCTTCATCGATCCGCTTGACCTCGTAACGAAGCCGCGTCCGCACGCCGATTCCGTGCCGGACCATAAGCCGCGCCAGTTCTTCGCCGTCGATCAGGACGATCCGCTTCGGACTCCGAGCCACATAGTCCTTGGCGGCGCGCGTGAAGCCGGAGGTGGTGACGAAAACGCCCTTCGTCGTGCCTGCGGCGTCGATCGCGCCCGCAAAGTTGCGCAGCTCGCCTTCGCCCACAGTGTTGCCTTCCGCGTATTTCTTCGCCTGCACGTAAACCTCGTCCAGACCCAGCGCATCCTCCCGGACCGTGCCGTCGATTCCGCCATCGCCCGAACGTCCCGTCACGCGGCCCATCGCGGCATCACCGCCGCTATAGCCCATCGCGATCAGCAAATCGACAACTGCTCGTTCGAGAAACGCCGGTGCCGCATCGCGAACCCGAGCCAGTACCTCGGCTTCCAGAGCGCTGCTCAGCTGTCGCCAGGCGTGGTCCAGAACTTCCTCCGGGGTGTCGGCGAGGTCTTCGTTCTGCTCGGATGTTGCATCTTCGCCGGTAGGCGGAGCGTTCGCGCGTTGCAACCATTTGGCGAAATTCGGGTACTCTCCAAGCAGGTTCAGGTCGATCCGCGAAGGCGCGCGAGACAACAAGCGTTCACCTTCGTCCGTGAGCCGATAGACACCGCGACGGACCCGCTCCAGCAGCCCGGCTCGTGCCATGTAGCTCACGGCCCAACTCACACGGTTGACGAACACCGCCTGCCGACCGCTCAGGAGCATTTCCCGGACATCTTCCGCCGAGAGTCCCTCAGCGGCGGCAATACGCTCGCGGACTTCGGAAAGTGACAGCTCCCCATCGCCGACGAACGCCTTGAGAGCGGGAAGCATCAGCGACTGGAAATCAGGAACGGGCATCGGCCGCCGCACCTGTTGTCGCCGCCTGCCGCGGCGTCACGCATTTTACGATCTCGTGGCCCACCGCGATCTCCGCCCGGCGAAGCTCCCAGGTTTTTTGCAGGTTCATCCAGAGTTGCGGTGTCGTCCCGAAATAGCGCGCAAGCCGCAGAGCCGTGTCCGCGCTCACACCCCGCTGACCGTTCAGGATCATCGTCACCCGGTTCACCGGCACGCCCAACGCCTTCGACAGCGCATTGGCCGACAGGTCGAGTGCTTGGATTTCGTCGCGCAGGATTTCGCCGGGATGTACCGGCCTCATGCCGTTCCTCGTGTTCATTTCAGATTCCTTCAGTGATAGTCCACGATCTCGACATCTTCCGGCCCGTCGTTGGTCCAGCGAAAGCAGACGCGCCATTGCGCGTTGATCCGAATGCTGTACTGCCCGGCGCGGTCGCCCCGCAGCGCCTCCAGCCGGTTGCTCGGCAACGCGGCAAGGTCTCCGAGCGTCTCCGCGCTGTCCAGCAGAACCAGCCGGCGCGCGGCCTGATTGGCGAAGGCCTGGAATGCCGCGACGCGTCGCCCCTCGAAAAAGCGCCGCGTCTCCCGATCCTTGAAGCTCCGAATCATGCGCACCGACCGTAACTCATCTTACGCTTTCCGTAAAGGATGCTGCGGACCAACTCATGCTCGCGCTCTTGCCGGTTGGCGTGGCGTCCGGCGTCCGTGCCCTCCGACGGCGCAGACCGAGCGAATGACGCTGCCGATGAACAGGACTATGCACATTGCATCGTTCCCTCGTGCTTCCTATAGTGCCGCTCGGAAGCCGCGCGGCGGTTCGCAGGACTGCCTCCGCAAGTGCGCGGCGGGCGCTGTCGCTCAAACGTCGCTCGGGCTGATTGCCGATGGCACAACGGGTTGCATCGCCCGACGGGTTGAACGGTCAGGAAGCGCGATTGGAATGCCCTTCGGCGCGGTGGTTCTCACACCCGAACCAATTGGATATGCTACGGTGCCAAACTGAGAATCGCGCCGGCGGGACTTTCACCCGCAAGTACAGCAGCTAGACTCGTTGCACGTGTCTGGATGCTTCCGAACTTGGTTCTACGCCGAGGCTTGGTGCCGAAGCTATCTCACATCCATTGCCGCACTCGGCTACGGCCCACACGTCACCATCCAGATCGCTCTCGCCGGAAACACCGCCGACATGATCAAAATACACAACGCCAAACCCGCCTCAACGGAGGGTTAAGCAGATACAAAATCTCGCCAGTCGTCGCTGGATTGGCAGAGTCGGATCATTGTGATCTATTTTCCCGACGCAGCTGTCACGCCGAGGCATGGATGCTATACTGACGCCATGAAGGACGCACCGCCCGAAAAGCCTTCGAAATGGCTGCGGCCCGAATACATCCTGATCGGGGCGCTGCTGCTGATCGGCGCCCTCGCGGTGCCCGCCGTCGCCAACGTCTACCTCCTGCAATCGATGGTGGTGGCGTTCTGCGCCGGGCTCGGCATTCCCGTCAACTAGCGCCGTCGGCGCGCCGTCAACGTCCCTCGCGGCGCCACGCCCACACCAGCGCCCCGAGGCCAAGGAGCAGGACTGCGAGCGGCGGCAGGAGCGGTATTTCACGCACGCTGGCGACACGGTAGTCGCGGTTCGCGACGACGCCCATCCACTGCGATCCCGATGCCGGACGACCGGGCCGCACGCGGCGCAGGTCCGGCAGGCCGTCGCGCAACCAGGCGATGCCGCCGCCCGACAGCGCAGCTGCGTTGGCCAGCAGTTGGGAACTCGCGCGCATGTCTGCGAACTCCTTCGGGTTGGGGCTGCCGACCGCGATCACGGCGCTGCGCCGACCGTCCCCGATCCTGTAGATGCCGACCCCCTCGACCGGCAGGGCGGCCCTCGCCCGCCCGCCTGCGCCCTTATCAAGAACCAGCGTCCGCACAGTGCCGGACGGGGCCGTCACCGTGATTTCGCCATGCTCGTCCGAAGCGCTCCTGCTGACGATCACCAGCTCGTTGCCCTCGACCCGGGCGCTGATGGCCTCCTCCTCGAGACCAGGCTCCTTCATCAGCCAGTGCGCGAGCCGTCGCAGGATCTCGGCATGCGGCCCGCCGCCCTCAAACCCGCGCGCCCAAAGCCAGATATGGTCGCTGAGCAGTTGCGCAACCCGGCCCTCACCGATGCGGTCGAGCATCAGCAGCGGCTGGCGGTCGGCGCCGTCCATCAGCGTCTCGCCCCGCCCGGCAACCACCGCGACCTGCCTGAACCAGCGTCCCCACGGCGGCCCCTCGCCGTCGGCGCCGACCAGATCCGCGGTTACCGGATGGCGGCGGCCGTAGAGCGTGATCTGCGGCCTGAGGCCGCCCTTGATCACGCTGCCCGACGGACGGCCGGGGAGGATATCGCCGAGCGCCGTCCGATGGAGACTGAGCGGCGATGCGGCCGCCGGCCCCGCGACGTTGAGCACCGCGCCGCCATTCTGCACGTAGCGCACGATATTCTCGAAATACAAGCCGGGCAGCACGCCGCGGCGGTGATAGCGGTCGAAGATGATGAGATCGAACTCGTCGATCTTCTCCTCGAACAGCTCGCGCACCGGAAAGGCGATCAACGCAAGTTCCCGGACCGGGGTCGAATCCTGCTTGTCGGGCGGCCGCAGGATGGTGAAGTGGATCAGGTCAACGGAGGGATCGGCCTTGAGGAAATTCCGCCACACCCGCTCGCCGGCATGGGGCTCGCCGGAAACGAGAAGGACGCGAAGCCGTTCGCGGACGCCGTTCACCTGGACCACGGCGCGGTTGTTGCCGTCGAAGATCTCGCCCTCCGCGGGCGACGCCTGCAGCTGCAGGATGTTCGCACCCGCATGTTCGAGCCGGAACGGTATGCGGACACTGCGGCCCGCGGGGACGGTGATCGTGCGCACCGCCGCGCCGTCGCGCCTGAGTTCGACCTCGGCAGCGGCGCCCTCACGGTCGCGGATCGAGACCTCGATCTCGACGGTCCTGCCGACGAGGCCGAAACGCGGCGCACGCTCGACGACCAGGCGGCGGTCGCGCTCGCCGGGCGCGCCGGTCAGCAGGACATGGACCGGCCCGGGCAACGCCAGGTCCGCCGCCTCCGCGGGTGCATCGTGCACTTGGCCGTCGGTGACGAGAAAGGTCGCGCCGATGCGCCCGCGCGGCACGTTCGCAAGCGCCCGCTCGACCGCGTAGAAAAGTGCCGTGCCGTCGCTGCGGGCGCCGGCGCGGATGACACGCGGCTCGACCCCGCGCAGGCGGTCGAGCCGCGTCGTGAGCCGCTCGACCGAGGCCTGGGTCTCCGCGATGCGGTCGCCGATGCGTTGCGACGGGCTCTCGTCGACGACCACCACCGCCACGTCGTCTACAGGTATCCGCTCCTGTTCGACCAGCACCGGGTCGGCAAGTGCGCCAAGCAGCACCGCCGCGGCCGCGATCCTCCAAGCGGCGCCACGCGCGCGGCGCCACAGCGCGTACCCCCCGATCAGCAGGATCGCCGCCGCGAGCGCAGCAAGGACGGACCAAGAAAAGGACGGCGTGAAGGCGATCTGCGTCATTTCACTGGCCCAGCCGTTCAATGATCGCGTTCACGTGCACTTGGTCGGCCTTGTAGTTGCCGGTCAGCGCATACATCACCCAGTTGACGCCGAAGCGGTACGCCATCTCGCGCTGCCGCTCGCCATCGGGCACCACCGCGGCCAGCGGCCGGCCGGACCGGTCGACCGCCCATGCAGCGGCCCAGTCGTTGGAACCGATCACAACCGACGAAACGCCGTCATTGTGGCGGCCGCCGCGGCGCTCGACCCATACCGGGCCGCCGGCCCACCGCCCGGGGAAGTCGTCGAGCAGGTAGAACGACCTGCCGAGCACGTGATCCTCCGGCAGCCTCGTCAGCAAGGGCACGTCGAGCCCGTCGAGCAGCCGCCGGAGATTGAGCGCGGCTGCGCCGCTGCCGCCGCGGGCACGCGTATCGAACAGTATCGTGCCGCCGGTACGGAGGAAGCGGGCGAGCTGGCGCCGCGCGCGTTCCGAAGGCACCTGCTGGCGCCGAGAAACCGCCCAGTAAAGGAGCGGAAACAGCGCAAGGTCGTCGGTCTCGATGTCGACGGCAATCGTCTCGCCCGGCTCGACCGACGTGCGGGTCTTCAGCACCCTGGCGAGGCCGTGCATGCCAGCCTCCGTCATCTCGTCGAGCGCCCGATCGCCGGTGCGGACATAGGCAAGCCGGGTCACGGACGTCGCCTCAATTGCCCGGCGGTCGGCAGCATCCGCCGCACCGCCGGGCATGGTCTGGGCCGCGCCGGCGCCCGGATCCGCGGCTAACAGGGCGAGGCCGGCGACGCCGGCGGCGACAGCCCTTCCGGGCCGCGGGAGGCGCAGCAGCCCGCGGAGTGCGAGGCTAGCGGCGAAGTCGGCCAGCACGAGGAGAAGCGCCGCAAGAAGGAGCCACGGCCTGAAATCGAGCACCGAGCCGCGGACCAGCGCCTGTCGCTCGACCCCTGCAGGCAGGCCGCCGATAGCCGCGAGCCGGTCGATGCCGGCCGCCAGGTTGAGGGCACGCCGCGCCGTCTCGGTCCCGTAATAGCCGGGCGGCGTCGCCGCCGACGGCGCGAGGCCGGGCAATTCCCGCAACGACACGCTCACCGCGTCCGTCGGCGGCGGCCCCAGGCGGCCGAACCCGTCGAGGGTCCGGAACGGAGGCAGGACGGCGTCGGCGCGGGTGCCGATAACACCGACGCTTAGCGCAACGATGCGGCGCAGCATGTCCACGAACAGGCCGGAGATAGGCAGGTTCGACCAGTCGGTGTTCGCCGTCGTGTGAATCAGCACGAGCCAGCCGCGGCCGCGCCTCTCCGCGGTAACCAGCGGCGTTCCGTCGGAAAGCCGCGCCCAGGTCCTGCGGTCGAGGTCGAGCTCGGGCTCGGCGAGGACCTGACGGCGGACGCGCACGTCGGCCGGCGGCGCGAGCCCGGCGAAGGGGCTGGCTTCCTCGAACGGCAGCAGCCGCGCCGGCTCGGTCCACGACATCGTGCCACCAAGCGAGCGGTCGCCGCCGCGCAGCCGCACCGGCAGCATCGCGTCCTCGGCGACGCCGGCAGCGGCGGCAAGTTTCGGTCCGGCAAATCGCAGGAGGACCCCACCCCGGTCGATCCACCCGGCGAGCGCCGCCGCGTCGCCGGCAAGCAGCCGGCCGGCGTCCGGCAGCGCAATGACGGCAAGTCCGCGCTCCAGCAGTTCCACGACGCTCCCCCTGCGCACCTCGGCAAACGGAGCCAGCGCCCTCTCAAGGTAGTAGGTGGCGGACAGGAGAGGCTGTTCGGCCTCGACGGCATCGCCCGGAACGACGCCGACCGGGCGGCGGCGCCAGCGTTCGTCGATGAGGAACACGCCGCCGGCGCTGTCGGCAGCGACCAGCGCGACGCGCGCGACTTCGTTGCGGAGCTCGGCCGGCAAATCGATGCGAACCGTGGCCTGCGCGGCACCGCTCTCGAAACGGCCGGCGCGCCCCTCGGCGACGAGGCGTCCATCCTCTGCGAGCGCCTGGAGCCGGATGTCGCGAATGGCCGGCACGGCGATGCGCGAGACTGGAACCGAGAATCCGTCATCGCCCGATTCCGGCGCACCGACGAGCCATGCCCGCACCGCAGCGGGCTGCTCGATGACGGTGAGGCTTCCAAGTGACTGCAGCCGGCTGGCGAGGGCGGCCGCGGCGGGACCTCCGATGCCGTCGGCGATCCAGACGGCATGGGCGGAGCCCTCCACGCTAAGTTCGCGCAAGGCCGTCAGTGCTGCGGCGCGGTCGGGTGGCCACGGCTTGGGCGCCAGCCCGGCGAGCAGGCTCCTGGCATCGGCGGCACGCATAAGTCTGCTGACCTCAAGCGGTTCGGACGCCCGCGCAAGCGTGGTCGTCAGGAAATGCACCGGCCGGTTCTCCCGTTCCGCCCGGACCAGCAGCTCGTCGATCCTGTTCCGGCGCTCTGCCCAATCCGGCGCCGACGCCCAGCCGTCATCGACGACCAACACCAGCGGCCCAGTACCGTGGAATTTGACCCCCGGGTTGAGAAGCGGATGCGCGAGCGCGAAGATGACCAGCGCGGCGGCAAGGATACGCAGCACGATCAGCCACCACGGCGTACGGGCAGGCGTCTCCTCACGGGGGCGCAGCGCAAGCAGCAGCCTGACGGGCGGGAAGCTGACCACGCGCGGCGACGGCGGCGTAACCCGCAGCAGCCACCACAGCGCCGGCAGGGCGGCGAGCGCGGCCAGCAGCCACGGCGACGAAAAGACGAGGCCGCCGAGTTCCGGCATTCAGCGGTTCTCCTTCTCCGACATCAGCATGTGAAGCGCAAGTAGCGCCGGTCCGGCGGAGCGGTCGGTCCGATGCAGAGTTAGCGACCAGCCGTTGTGCCGGCAGATGTCGGCCAGAGCGTCACGGTCGGCGCGGACGGCAAGGCGGTACTCCTCGTCGACCGAGTCGGCGCGCCCAAGCAGCACCCCGCCCTCGCCTTCGAGGCCCTCGAACCGGGTTCGTCCGCGAAACGGCAGATCCTCTTCCGCCGGATCGCGGACGGCGACGAGGTGGCCCATATATCCCCGCGTCGAGAAGGCGCGGACCACCGGGGCGATATCCGCCGGCGCGTCGAGGAAGTCACCGACAAGGACGAGGCGGCTGTGACGCCTCAGCGCCTCGAGCCGCGGCAGGCCGGATCGGCCGTAGTCGTTCTTGTCGCCGGTCAGCACCGCGGCCAGGTGCAGCAGGGCTGCGCGCCCGCCGACGGGCCGCGCGCCGGTCTCGAGGAGCGCGATCCGCTCGCCGCCGTCGGCGAGCAGCGAGGCGAGCGCAAGCGCGATCACCGCCGCCCGCTCGGCCTTGGTCGGCAGCTCGGGATGGGAATGCCAGCCCATCGACGGCGACCGATCGACCCAGAAATACACGTTCTGCGCCGCTTCCCATTCGTTCTCGCGGATATAGGCAGACTGCGCCCGCGCCGACTGGCGCCAGTCTATGTCCTGCGCCGGGTCGCCGGGCTGGTAGCGGCGGTACTGCCAGAAGCTGTCGCCGGTGCCGGTGCGGCGCCGGCCATGGACGCCCTGAGCGACCACGGTGGCGACCCGTTCCGCCTGGACCAGCAGCGGCGGTAGCGGCGCTGCCGCCTCCTCGGCGCGCAGCCAGACCCTGCTCTCGGAGAGCGACGTGTTGACGGCTGGTCGCGGCGATCTCACGCGAGCAGCGCGCACATGCGCCCGATGATGTCGTCGACGGTGATGCCGTCCGCACGGGCCGAAAAGGTCAGCGCAATGCGGTGGCGGAGCACCGAGGGGGCAACGGCGACCACATCGTCGACCGACGGCGAGAGCCTGCCGGCGAGCAGCGCCCGTGCCTTGCTGGCGAGCACCAGCGCCTGGCTCGCCCTCGGGCCCGGCCCCCACGACAGGTTGCTGCGGATCGCCGGGTCGGCGCTCTCCTCGGGACGCGCGGCCCGCACCAGCTCGAGGATGGCGTCGACGACGGCGTCGCCAATCGGGATCGTGCGCACCAGCCGCTGCGCGGCGATGAGGTCGGCGGCGGTGAGGACCTGTTCGACGCGCGACTCCTCGATGCCGGTAGTCGCCACGAGCATGCGCTTTTCCGCTTCGGCGTCGGGATAACCGACATCGATCTGCAGCAGAAAGCGATCGAGCTGAGCCTCGGGCAGCGGGTAGGTGCCCTCGAGCTCGATGGGGTTCTGGGTGGCGAGCACGTGGAACGGGGCCGGCAGCGCGTGGTCCTGGCCAGCCACCGAAACCTTGTATTCCTGCATCGCCTGAAGAAGCGCCGACTGGGTGCGGGGGCTGGCGCGGTTGATCTCGTCGGCCATCAGCACCTGACTGAAGACCGGACCACGAATGAAGCGAAAGGACCGGCGGCCAGTCTCGCTCTCCTCGAGCACTTCAGATCCGAGGATGTCCGGGGGCATCAGGTCCGGCGTGAACTGGACGCGGCGCGCCTCGAGCCCGAGAATGGTGCCGAGCGTCTCGACGAGGAGAGTTTTGCCGAGCCCGGGATAGCCAACGAGCAGCGCGTGCCCGCCGGAAAAGATGGCGATCAGCGCCAGTTCGATGACGTCGTGTTGGCCGAATATGGCGGCACCAATGTTCCGTCTGACTGTGGCCATGCGACGGCCGCACGCCTCGATGTCCGCGATCAGGCGGTCGGAGACCGGGGTGGCTTCGATTTCGCTCACTTCAAACTCCGTGCTGCGGGGTGTAGATTCTAGCCGATGTCGAACCGTCCTGTCTCATTTTCTTCGCGCCGCCGCGCGACGGGCTTCGGCGACTGCCGTCACGGGACGGTGGTGCGCCATGGTTGACGACGCGCTGGCCAGCCTCGGCTCCGCGCTGCCGCCGCGCAGCGATACGCCGGCAGGCGCCGCGCCGCAGATGTGTGGCGACATCGACATGCGGATCGCGCGCGACGGTACCTGGCATTATCTGGGCTCGCCGATCGGGCGCAAGCCGCTGGTCCGGCTCTTCGCCTCGGTGCTGCGACGTGACGACGCTGGCGACTACTGGCTCGTCACTCCGGCCGAGATGTGCCGCATCAGGGTCGACGACGCGCCGTTCACCGCAGTCGAGGTGACGGCGACCGGCGCCGGCGACCGTCAGGAGCTTGCGTTCCGCACCAACCTCGACGACACCGTCACGGCCGGGCCCGACCATCCCATCCGGGTGGACATCGCCGCCGGCACCGGCGAGCCGTCGCCCTATGTCCTTGTGCGCAACCGGCTCGAGGGCCTGATCACGCGGCCGGTCTTCTACGAACTGGTGGAGCTCGGCGTGGAGCGCGCGACCGCATCGGGCACCGTGCTCGGGGTATGGAGCGGCGGCGCGTTCTTCGAGATCGGAGCGCTCGGGGATGGCTGACGCGGGCACGTGCGCGCTCCATGAACGCCTCGCCTTGGCGCTCCGCGCCGCGGAGGGTGGCGCGGCGGCGGCCGACCATGACGGCTTCGGATGGCTGGAGCAGAAACCCGACATCCGGCCGGCGAAGCTCACGTCGGCAGCCGTGCTGATGCCTGTCGTCGCACGACCGGAAGGGGCGACCGTGCTGCTGACGCGGCGCGCGCCCGACCTCGCGAGCCATGCCGGACAGGTCTCCTTTCCGGGCGGAAAGATCGATCCGGATGACGCGTCCGCCGCGGACGCGGCGCTGCGCGAAACCGAGGAGGAGATCGGCCTCGCCCGCGACCGCATAGAGGTGCTCGGGCAGCTCGGCGACCGCGTTACCGGCAGCGGATACCGGGTCACCCCCGTGCTCGGCCTAGTGCGGCCGCCGTTTCCACTCGCGCCGGCAAACGCCGAGGTCGAGACGATCTTCGAGGTTCCGCTGTCCTTCGTTCTCGACCGCGGGAACCACCGGACCGAGACCCGCTACCAGAAGGGCCTCGAGCGGGTATTCTACGTGCTGCCGTACGGGGAGTTCTACATCTGGGGCCTGACGGCGCGGCTCCTGGTCGCGCTCTGCAACATCCTGGACCCGTCATGATCAGGCTTCTCCTTCTCACGCTCGTCCCGTTCGCAGCTCCCTATGCGGGCTGGTACCTGTGGAAGATCTTCTTCGCGAGTCCGCGCATCGATCCCGCCACCGGCGATCAGCTGCCGCCGGACTTCGGCGAGGCGCCGCGAGGCAAGCTGCTCGCCGCCGGCGTGGCCTTGATGCTCATCGTAATTGGCGGCTTCCTGCTGGTGCATGACCGCTTCAAGGAAGAGCCGTACCGGCCGATCGACGTCGAGGAGTTCGAACGGAGCGAACAGCGCGGCGGCGAGTGACGACCGGCGAAGCAGTGGCGCGAACGATCCGGACCGACCGGGGCGCGTTCTGCAACGCTATCGCTTGTGCGGCGCGGATGACGGCGGACGGACGGCAGCGGAGCACGGGCGCCTTGCGCGAACTTCTTTGGGCGGCCGGACGGCGCGGAGCCGGCTGCGCAGCAGGACGGGGGCCGGCGATACGAATGGTCGAGCCGGCCAGATCGCCGTTTCGTGCGCCCGCAGCAGGGATACCGTGCCTGTCAGCCGGAAACGTTCGAGCGCGGCCAGATAGTCGCCCGCCGACCGGGGCAGACGGCGCAGCGCCGCCCGGTGACCGCGCACCGCTCCGAGCGCGGTTTTGAGGTCGCCTCGAACAGCCTGGCGATGAAGGCGTCGGGATCATGCGCCGCAACCTTGTGGGGCGGTCGGCAGGGAAGTCCCGCAGATCGCGGGGCACGATCGCGTCCGCGCCACTGCGGATCGGCCGCTGCCAGCACATAGCAATCGTCGAAATCCGGCAGGTCGAGGGCGGCAGCGAGGGTCTCGTATCCCGTCACGACGGCATCGGGAAAATGGCCGTCCATGATCGCGCGGGTCCGCTTCAGCACGCTGGCCTCGATGTCGGGGCGGTCGGCCAAGAGACCGCGCATCCATTCGACATGGATGTCGGCACTCCGGTGCGGCACATACAGGTAGCAGTCGACGAAACACACCAGCAGGTCACGAAGTCCGGCCGGACAAAGGACATTGTAGTCGAGCAGGCCTATGACCAGAACTTTCCCACGCTGTGGTTGATGTTCTAACTGACCGCTGAACGGGGCACAAATTTCCGTATTCTTGCCAGGTTTTCCAGCTGAAGCGACCCGTGGACGGCCCCGCGGCCAGAAAACCCGGCAGGCTGTGCAGCCTCCCTCCATCAGTAGTCGGCAAGATCGAATGCAACATGGGAAAGTCCTGACAGACGACGGAAAACGGTTTCACCTGAACCGGAGACCATATAGAGTTCCCGGTGGGACAACCGCAGGAGGTGGACAGACATGACTGCAACCAGACGCGAGATCGACGCGTTCGGCCTTCACCATTCGGCCTATCGCTGCCGCGACGCCGAGGAGACCCGCGCCCTCTGGGAGGACAGGATCGGCTTTCCCCTGGTCATGGCGCTGCAGATCGACGAACACCCGACCAGCGGCGAGGCGGTGAGCTACATGCACATCTTCTTCGACATCGGCAACAACGGCGCCGCACCGGGGCAGTCGAACTACCTCGCCTTTTTCGATGTGCCGTTCCGCGAGGGCGACGACCCGGACGAGCTCTACAAGACCCGCTGGGGCATGGATCTCCACTTCGCCATGCGGGTCGCCGGCCACGCTGCGCTCGGCGCATGGGCCGAGCGCCTGTCCGCCGCCGGGGTCCCCTTCGAGGGGCCGATCAGGCATGGCATCTGCAGTTCGATCTATTTTCACGACCCCAACGGATACCGGTTCGAGTTCACCGCCGAGAACGACACCGAAACCCGGGAGTTCCTGGAGCACGGGGACACGGCACACGAACACCTGCATGCGTGGAACAGCTGGAAGGCAGCGGAGGCAGAGCGGCGGGATCGCACGGGATAAGCCGCTGCCGCCACCGGAACCGCACGAGCACGCCTGGCAGGCTGAGGGTGGACATTCAGCGAGACGCCCCTCCCCCTGCGCATCCTACGGCACGGCGCCAAACGTCAGAGCACGACACATGGAGTTCAGATCCATTGTCGGCGCGGAAGGCAATGCGCTGACCGTCTCGGTTATCGGGCTGGGTTGCAACAATTTCGGCCGCAGGCTGGACGAGCGCGACTCGCGGGCGGTCATCCATGCCGCGCTCTATGCCGTAATCACCCTGTTCGACACCGCCGAGTCCCATGGCGGCGGCCGGTCGGAAAACTATATCGGGAAGGCGCCGGGCGACCGGTGCCGCGAGACTGTCATCGCCACCAAGTTCGGCTGGAGCGACGCGCGGCCCCGCACCATTGCCAGCGCGGTCGAGGGCAGCCTGAAACGCCTTCGCACCGACGTGATCGACCTTTATCAGTTCCACCGGCCCGACCCGTCGACGCCCATCGCCGACACCCTCGAAGCGCTCGAAACGCTGGTGGCACAGGGGGAGGTCCGCTTCGTCGGTTGTTCCAATTTCTCGGGCGACCAGATCGCGGAAACACGGGCGGTTTCGGACGCGCGCGGCTGGTGCGCCTTCGTCACCACGCAGAACCGCCACAGCCTGCTCGACCGCGACGCCGAACTCCACATGGCGCCGGCCTGTGCGGCAGCGGGAATGGGAATCCTGCCCTACTACCCGCTGGCCAACGGGCTGCTGACCGGCAAATACGGGCGCCCTGGCCACGCGGGACGCGGCTGTCGGCCGGACAGGTCTCCGAGGCCGAGTGGCAGGCGGCCGAGCGGCTGCAGCGCTTCGCAAAGGCGGAGGGCCGCAGCCCGCTCGAACTGGCCGTCTCCTGGCTCGCCGCACAGCCCGGCGTCCTCAGCGTGGTCGCCGGCGCCACCTCGCCCGCGCAGGTCACAGGCAACGCCGCGGGCTGGCGGCTCGCTGAAGCAGAACTCGCGGCAATCGACCGTCTCACTTGACCGGAACCGGCCCGCTTGTGGGACCGTCGTCGTCGGCGCCGGACGAATCCGGTGCTATAGTGGGACGGCAGCTTTCTCGGAAAGAAGATCAATGACCTTTGCTACCAACACCGCAGACCGCCCCGTCGCCGTCAGCGGCCGGCCGGTCATCGACCCGGCGGACTGGACCGGCGCCGAACTGCTGTCGCGGAACGATTGGCGCTTCGAGGCGACAGACGCGGAATCCGCCCATCTGGTCGACATGGCCCGCGCTTGTGCCGCCCGGCTGAACGGCGACCCAAACCGGCTCCTCGAGACTTCACGGTCCGACTTCAATCTCGGCCCCTTCACCGAGCAAGTCACCGCCATGCTGGACCGGCTGCGCGACGACCCCGGCGTCGCATTCTATCGCGGCCTGCCGATGGACGATCTGTCGCTGATGGAGGCGGCGGTAGTGTACTGGGCGATCGGACTGCATATGGGCGTTGCCCAGTCGAACAACCCCGAAGGCGACATGATCGGCCATGTACTGGACGCCGGACGCGACTACAACAATCCGAAGCACCGTGGCTACCAGACCAGCGCGACGATGGACTATCACTGCGATCAGACGGACGCTGTCGGCCTCCTGTGCATCCACACCGCGAAATCCGGGGGCCAGTCCAAGATTGCGAGTTCGGTCAGGCTCTACAACGAGGTGCAACGCCAACGTCCCGACCTTCTGGACGCGCTGATAGGCCCCTTTTGCTGGACCAAGCACGCCGAACAGGACGCGGACGAGCAGCCGTGGTACGAAAGCCCGGTCTTCAACTTCCTCGACGGCAGGCTGTGCACCGCCCTCGGGCCGCAGCACATCATGAAGGGCCATGCCCTGGCCGAAGCGCCTGACATGACGCCCCTGCAGCGTGAAGCGATCAATTTCGTTTCGGCCCTGGCCGAGGAGCATCATGCCGCGATGTCATTCCGCCGCGGCGACATTCAGTTCCTCAACAACTACACGGTCGTCCACACGAGGACGGGTTTCATCGACTGGCCCGAGCCGGAGCGCAAGCGCGTCCTGTGGCGCCTCTGGCTGAAGGTGCCGGAGTTCCGTCCGGCAACGCCCTATTCGGCGCAATGGTCGCGCGGCGTCAACCTCAGGCAGACGCAGCAGCAGATCCAGCTCGTCTACAGCGGATAGGCTGCAGGGCACGGCACCTACGGCGCAGAACTGCTCCGAACCGGACGGGCGAGGGAACGGGTCCCGCCGCATCGCGGCGTAATGCCGTGACGCACGATGCAGCTGTTTGCGGGCTCGGAACCGGGATCGCCCGAACGCGCCTCGCCGGTTCAGGTGCGGTGAAGAGCCCTTCGGTCCGCGAACGCCGAAGGCTGCGCTGCGGCCCGGCCGCAGCATCCGGCAACGGCGCCACTGTCCGCCACGCAGGTCCCACGGGAAACGGAATCCGCCACAGCACCGGTTGGCAACCGCGTTGCGCACA
Source organism: Alphaproteobacteria bacterium (assembly GCA_964291215.2). Taxonomy (GTDB): domain Bacteria; phylum Pseudomonadota; class Alphaproteobacteria; order MPNO01; family UBA830; genus JAJEBT01. Next base: position 2,286,446 of record OZ219790.1, read on the forward strand.
GGCATCCTGCGATCGGTGCGGAAATACGGACGGAGATGACGATGTTCTCTTTGCCGGCTGCAGGATCGGCGCCGCGGACAGCGTGGCCAGAACATCGCTTGGGCTGCTGCCCGGAGCGGCATGATCGCCGGCGCGGTGCGCAGCAATACCGGACCGATCCGTGATCGCCGTTCGAACCGTCAACCCGTGGCCCCGAACAGCAGCAGCCGGCGATCTCGGCAGGTTGTTCGACGTTCTCGAATCCGCAGGCGCATCCGTCCGTTTTGTGGGAGGTTGCGTGCGCGACGCCCTGCTCGGCCGGCCATCGGAAGACACAGATCTCGCGACCAACGCCCCACCGCAACGCGTCATGGAGATCCTCGACCGCGCCGGGATCGCGACGGTGCCGACCGGCCTTTCCCATGGCACAGTGACCGCGGTCACTGGCGACGGTCCAGTCCAGATCACCACGTTGAGACGAGACGTGTCGACGGACGGACGGCGGGCAGCCGTCGCCCACACCGCTGACTGGGCCGAAGATGCGGCCCGCCGGGACTTCACGATGAACGCACTGTCGGCCGATCGCGACGGAAACGTGCACGACTACGTCGGCGGGCTCGAGGACCTGGAAGCCGGCCGCGTGCGCTTCATCGGCGACGCGGCGGACCGCATCGCCGAGGATCATCTGCGTATTCTCCGGTTCTTCCGGTTCCATGCCTGGTATGCCAGAGGGGCGGCCGATGCCGGCGCGCTCGCGGCCTGTACGGCGGCTGCCGACCGAATCGACCGGCTGTCGGGAGAACGGCTGTGGCACGAGTTGTCCCGCACGCTGACGGCGCCGGATCCCGGAACCGTGTTCGCGATCATGAACACGGCCGGCGTGCTCGAACGGCTGCTGCCGGTGGCCCGGCGCCCGGAACGGATTGCGGCGCTGCCGGCGCTTGAGCGCGGCGCCTCCGTCAAGCCGGAGGCGCTCAGGCGTCTGGCCTCGCTCATCAATGCCTCGGAAGGGGAGGTCATCAAGCTCAGCCGACGGCTCCGCATGTCGCGTACCGAGACGGCCCGCCTGAAAGCCCTGATCACGCGGCGCGGGGTTTTCCTGCCGGCGCCCGGAAAGGCCGCGGCGCGCCGGTTGCTCTACGATGCCGGCGCCGCGCTTTTCGTGGACCTGCTGCTTCTCGATCACGCCGAGGAGACAGCGCGCGATCCGGACGCTTCGGCGCGGCACGCCCGAACCCGGGAAGACCTCGTCCGAATCGCCAACGATTGGCAAGCACCGCGTTTTCCGCTCGACGGAAGGGATGCCGCCAACGCCGGCCTCGGCGAAGGTCCCGGGGTCGGCAAGTGCCTTGGTGCGGTCGAGGAATGGTGGATCGGCAACGACTTCGCACCAGGCCGGGCCGCCTGCCTTGACCGTCTTCGAAAGGTCGCCGAAGAATGGAAGCGGAGCCAGCCGGAGGGCGATCCCCGCGGCTAACGCCAGGCAGGAGAGAAACGGAATGCACAGCGGTTTCGAGATTATCCGGCTCGCCGCCAACCGCACGCCCGACCATCTCGCGATGATCGACGACCGGACAGAGCGGCGGCTGACCTACAGCCGGCTCATGGTGGAGATCGATGCGGTCGCGGCCGGCTTCGCAGCGCACGGAATTAAGCGCGGCGCCCGGGTGGCGACCATCCTTCCGGGCTTGTGGGAACATTGCATCGCGCTGCTCGCGCTGATGCGCCTGAACGCCGTTCCGGCGCTTCTCAACTTCCGGCTCGGGCACGAAGAACTGACCGGACTGTGCAAGGCCGGCGATATCGACGCAGCAGTCATCGGACCCGATCCGGAACTCGCCCGCCAGCTTGCTGGCGTGCTCCCGGAAGGTGCGCCGATCTGGTCGGCAGGCGGTGACGCGGGATCCGCCCTCGCCTTCGCGGACTGCCGCGGCAACGCCGGCGCACTCGCGCCCTACGAGAAGCCGGACGCGGAAGAGATCGCGTTCCTGTTCTACACCTCCGGCACCACCGGACTGCCGAAGGCCGTGGTGCTCGCCCACCGGACGACCGAGCCCCGGCTCCTGTGGCTCGCGACCCAGGGCGGGCTGTGCCACGGCACGCATAACAGGGCGCTCGGTTGCATGCCGCTCAGCCATGCGATCGGTTTCTACGGCGTCTTTCTCGTGACCCTCGCCTTCAACGGCAGCTATTTCGTGGTGTCGGAATTCAACCCGGCAGCGATCGTCGACCTGGTAGCCCGCGAGCGGTTGACCTACGCCTTCTGCATACCTCCGATGTTCCAGGCGATGGTGTCGGCCCCGGGCTATGCGCCCGCGAAGATGGCCTCGATCGAGCGCGTGTTCTATGGCGGGGTGACGATCGATCCTGAACTTCTGGTCCGGATGGACCGGGAATGGGGCGGCACCGTGCGCCACATCTACGGCACGACAGAGACGATGTGCTCGCTCTATCATCCCAGCCCCGTCGGCCGCCACGCCAAATTGCGGCCCGGCTATTATTCGCATGTCCGTCTCGCACGCATCCGCGGCGCCGGGCCGCACGACACTGTCGGAGCGGGCGAGGAGGGCGAACTGATCGTCGATGCTACCGTGGACACCATATTCTCCGAATATCTCGAACGCCCCGATGCGACTGCCGAGAAACTGCGCAATGGCTGGTACTACACCGGTGACATCTTCGCGCAGGATTCCGACGGCGACCTGACACTGATCGGACGGGTCGACGACATGATCCGGTCCGGCGGCGAGAGCATACACCCCGAGGAAGTCGAGGCCGCGCTGGAATTCTGCGCGGCAGTCCGCGAGGCCGGCGTGGTCGGGATTCCCGACCACCGATGGGGGCAGATGACCGTGGCCTGCGTCGTTCCCGCACCTGCAGCGACTCCCGGAGAGAAACTCGCAAGCGAGCTCGACAGTTGGTGTCGGCAAACGGCGCTGGCCCGCTTCAAGCGGCCGCGGGGCTACGTGTTTCTCGACGGCCTGCCGCGCAGCGCCGCAAACAAGGTCTTGCGGCGCCGGCTACGGGATCTTGCCGCAGCGGCGCGGGACGGCGAAGCCGCCGAGCAGTTCTTCAGCCCCGAATAGTCGGACGTACCCGAACCGGACATCGAACATCACCTGCCACCGGCACACCGGACAAGCGACCGATTTCGTCATCGACCCGCTTCGCCATCGCCATGTGGACCGGGATCGCGGCCCTTCTGCGCGCCTCGTCACGCCAACAGTCCCGGACAGGTGACGGCTGGGAATTCTGCAGGGACCGAATGGCCGGGCAGCAGGGCGAGACGGCTGGCGCTCACGGCCATCGGACCTCGGGCGGCAGGGACATCAGGATCGCGTCGACATTGCCGCCGGTCTTCAACCCGAAAGCCGTCCCGCGGTCATGGAGCAGATTGAATTCGACATAACGGCCGCGCCGGACCAGCAGGTGCTCGCGCTGTGCGGCCGTCCATGGCCGGTTCATGTGCCGCCTTGCGATTTCCGGACAGACTTCCAGAAAGGCGCGGCCCACGTCCCGGGTGAAGGCAAAGTCGGCGTCCAGGTCGCCAGAATCGAGATTGTCGTAGAATATGCCGCCAACGCCGCGCCTCTCGTTGCGGTGCGGAAGAAAGAAGTACTCGTCGCACCATTTGCTGAATCTCGGATAGTACGACCGGTCGTGCCGGTCGCAGGCCTCCTTGAGGACATCGTGGAAGCGCCGCGTGTCAGCGTCGTCGGGATAGCAGGGCGTCATGTCGCTGCCGCCGCCGAACCACTGCCGGGTGGTGACGATAAAGCGCGTGTTCATGTGAAAGGCCGGGACCAGCGGCGACTGCATGTGGGCAACGACCGAGATCCCGGACGCCGAGAAGCGCGGGTCGTCATCGGCACCGGGAATCTGCTTCCGGAACTCCTCCGAAAACTCCCCGTGAACGGTCGAGACGTTGACTCCGACCTTCTCGAAGACCCGCCCGCGCATGATCGACATCACGCCGCCGCCACCGCCCGGACGGTCCCAGGGGGTACGGACGAAACGGCCGGGGACGCCGCTCCCCGCGGCATCGTTTGGAGGCGCAACCTCATTCTCGAGCACCTCGAAAGCCGCGCAGATGCTGTCCCGGAGCTCGCGAAACCAGGACGCGGCGCTTTCTTGCCTGTCCGTCGCCATGCCCGGAGCAGCTCAGGCGCCGTGCGCCGGACCGGACGGATTGCCGGAACCCGTCCGCTGGTGCGGAGGCACCGGTTCGCCAATGATCCCGAAGATCAGTGCGCCCCACGGCAGCATCATGGCTGGCCGTCGTCCTGTCCGGACAGGGTAAAAGATAAAGGGCCGCGGCGCGGCCGGCACGGTCAGAGGGTTTTGATGCGGCGGGAAAGCCTGGAAATCCTGCGCGCGGCCGTATTCTTCTTGACCACGCCGCGGGTTACGCCACGCATGATTTCGGGCTGCGCCTGGCGCAGGGCTTCAGCGGCAGCGTCCCTGTCGCCCGCCTCGATGGCCGCCTCGACCTTCCTGATGAAGGTGCGGATACGTGACCTCCGGGCGCCGTTGACCGGGGTCTGGCGGGCATCGCGCCTCACCCGCTTTCTTGCAGATGTCGTGTTTGCCATCGTCTTTCCCTTGCAGAGCATACCGCATCTAGATCAAAAGAGGCCCCGCGTCAAGCGCCGACTGATCCGACACCAGAATTTAGCGTGAGACCATGCTGACGACCAGTCCCCTTGCCATGGCAAGGATCATTGTTCCCCACTTCCAGTCTGAAGTGCAACATCCGGCCCTCATCTCCGTTCGGGCTACGCCCTCACTGCGATGAGGGCCGGATGTTGCACAAATTTTCCCCCTCTGCCCCTCTCGATTCCGCCCGGGAACAGCCTTAGTTCCTTCAACATCGAGCTTATGCAACGCCTTTGTCGGCTTCAAGCCCCAAGGCTCGTGATGGTGCACGGCAAGCTGCTCCAGCACCTTCCTGGCGTCCGTCTCGGCGACGCGCCTGACGGACAGTGCGTTCCAGTTCCCTGCGGCGATCGCGAGCGAGCGAGGCCATAGTCTCAGGCTCCCTGGATCGCCTGTCCCAATGCGCCGAACATGCGCGCGCAGCTGGGGCAACGTTGTTCCACCTTCTGTTGCTCGATCCGCTTCAGGAGGTCGCTGGCATGACGGATTTTGTGGTATGCGCCCTTCTGTGTTTGTCTGGTCGCCTGCGCCAATGCTGACGCAATGGCCGCTTTCGCGACTGTTTCGAGATTCTGGGTTTTAGGAAGGGCATTCCCATGGAAATACTGTCCATAGTACTCCGTGAGCGCATCGGGATCGGCGACGATCCACGCTTCCATCGTCTGCACCATGAGGTGCACCACATCGTCCGAAGCAAATTGGAGATCCCACCCGTCTCTCGATTGTAGGTGCGCTCGCGAAGAATTATTGACTGGGCCCTCCGCATCTACCAGCAGCGCGACAATCGCATCGTCTCCAGACTGGACCGCGTTTCGGAAACCATCGAAAGCAGCAGTTCGGCCGCCGCAACAGACAACCTTCCAGCGCCACGACTTCGCCCTGACGTTGTCCTTCAGAGGGGTCAAAAAGGCATCCATGCCCTGACGAAGGGCAATCCTCGTATCTCTTCCGTCGCCCCCTCCCTCCATGTAGATTGCGACGCCACTCATGGGTTTGCCCCCAGTTCGCCCATGCGCCATAGGTCTCCCAGCCGATAGTCGTTCAACCAAGTTGCGAGCTTCTTGGGATCGAGCCGGCGGAGGATGGTACCCTCACCAGGCCGTTCGCAGGCGATGACGGCTTCCGGTTGGTTCGTGAGCGCAGACACGAGCGCGTCCGAGTGTGTCGTCACGATGAGTTGCATGCGCTCGGAGGCCTCCACCAGTAGGTCCGCTATCAACGTGACCGCATCGGGATGAAGACCTAGTTCCGGCTCTTCGATGCAGACGAGGGGGGGCGGCGATGGAGACAGAAGCGTCGCAAGGAGCGCCACAAATCGGATTGTTCCGTCGGACAGCCGTGTCGGCGGAACAGGCGAATCGAAGCCGGGCTCGTGCAAATAAAACTGCACGGTTCCACCCGAGACCCTGGTAGACATGCGCTCAAACCGAGGGAAGAAGCGTTTCAGAAGCTCATTGAACCGTCGCCCATCCTTGTGCTCGATTTGATTGAGAACTAGGGCGAGATTGCGGGCATCCGGCAGGAGCCTGTCTTCCGGCAGATCGGCTGGTTGAGGTTGGCGTAGTGGCGCATAACGTCCGAACGTCCACTCACGAAACGTCTGAATGGCACCAAAGCGCTGGCCGACCCAAGTGACTTCGGGGTAGAGATCCGGGTCCTTTCGCTGGGCCAGGACCGATTGGTCCGGAAGAAGTGTTTCCCGTTCAAGTCGCCGCGGCCGGTCTGTCCCAGGACCTCTCGCATTGCGTACGTTGATAGCCGGGCGCCCGCGCTGGAAGCGATAATAAAAGAAGACATCGTCCTTACCGTGGAGGGGTTCGACCTCCTCGATCGCTTCATCGAGAACTTCGACGCGGCTCTGAACCGACGTGAACTCGAGACGATATCGCAAAGGCCGGCCGGTGGGGGTGTTTGCGTCCAACTCGACATCGAGCGTAGCGGGCCCTTGCTCACTCACTCCCTTCCAAAGCCACTCAGCTGGCCCGCCTCCGTCACGAACGGCTTTTGCAAAATCGGTGGGCGTCGCGCGGAGTAGTTCGAAAGCTTCGATTACATTGGACTTCCCCGACCCGTTGGGTCCGATCAGCACATTGAGGCCATTCAAATCGAAAGCTTCTGATCCGGGTGCAAAGGATAGAAAGCTATCGAGGCGGAGACGTTGGATGGTTCTCATTGCTATGCCTCCCCTCAGTTCACCAGCACCGGGTCATTCGCGATCCCCTCGAGGAACGTCTTCTTCTGGCACCCGATCCAGGCTTCAACCTCTGCCCCATCGCGCAAGGTGGCGCGTTCGAGAGAGATCGTCTGAACCTTGGGCAGGAGAAGCTTGGCGGCACGCTCGATGGCCTGAGCAATACGACCGGGGATCGCATCGATCTCGGCCTGCGCGCTTGCCAACGGCCTTTGATCGAGATGGTTGGCCCCAGCGCTTCGTCGTTCGCAACCTCGGGTTTCGTCGGTTGCTTCAAGCCGACCGCGGCCTTGATTGCGTCCTGGTCAGCCACCGGAACCTGTTTCCAGACATCATTCCCATTGAGGGAACGCATCGCTTTCTGGAACGCGTCCTGGTGCGCCGCGAAGCTGTCCTGCACGGCCTTCCGCAAGAGGTTGCCCAGCGCAACGCGGATGCCGCTCGCCGGATCGGAGTTGTCGAGCAGAAGCCGCTGACTCCGCACCGCCTCGATCTGGTCGAGATGCGGCTTGGCCGCCTCCAGCGCGTCGGCATGCCTCGCCAGCCGTTCGATCAACTGCCATTTGGGCAGCCGCTCGGTGATCAGGCTCTTGGCGGCTGACCACTGCTTGATCTTATCTTCCCACCCGGGGGCCTTGTCCTTGATCGCGACCAGCTGCTCGTTGCCGATGAGCCGCTGGATATCCTCGATTTCGGTCACTGCCGGCGAGGTCGGAAGGGGAGCGTCGCCACCCGCAGACCGAGCGAACTCGATCAGCTTGCTCAGGAACTCGCCAGCGCGGGCGCCCTCTTCACCGCCCTTGCAGGGGACGCTGAGAGACTGAAACAGCTTGCGCAACACCAGGCGGTCTTGCACCGAGAGGGGCACATGCTCGACGAGGAACGCGGACTTGGAGATCTTATTCTGGTCGAGCTGACCGAGGGGGACTGCGGCGCCGTTCAGCGTTGCGGTGATATGCTGCGAGCGGTGAAGGGCAACAAGTGCGGCATCAACGGCGTCGCGCGGCCAGCCAACGGGCGCGCGCCCGAGGGCCTTGCGAATGTCCGCGCCTGTCTTGCCAGCGCCGATGGTGGTGGTCACCTGCCGATAGACCGGGTGCTTCTCGGTGGCGTCGGTGTGGCCTGTCGGTTGGAACGGGTGGTCCGCGCCGTCCCGCGCCCGCTTGATGACGGCCGCCCATGCCGCGCTGTCCGCCTCCTCGAACCGGGGAAACATGCGCACCAGCGCGTCGTCGGTCGCGGTCTTGATGCGGTCATCCAAGGAGGAGAGCAGCACTTCGCTGCCGCCGCCCTGATAGACCTTGGCATTGCTGACGATCTCGCGGACAAGTCGATCACGGTCGCCGACGGCGCGCGCACGTCGGCTGTCCATGCTCTGCCTGGCTTCCTGACCCTCCGGGGAGGTCGGATTGCCTTTCGCGTCGAGAGCCTGCTGCGCCGCGTCGGCCTCGACGATCAGGCGGCGAAGGTCGTCGGCCGATTGGCGCGGAAGGAAAACATGAAGGACCGGACTGTCGGCTCCGGCAGCACGCGCTGCGTCGACCACTTCCTTCTCCGAGGCGCTCCAGCCATCGCGGATCCAGATCGGGATGCCGCTGCCATCGACAGTCGGCGGCGTCGCCTCGCGATGCACGACGAACTGGCGCGGCTCCTTGGCAGCGCCCTGAACAACACGCAGGCCACGGACGAGCTTGTCGATCTCCCCATAGAGCAGTTGGTCGCGCTTGAACTGGATCGCCGCGTCGTCGTTGTTGAGCTTCGTCTGCCGATTGCGGAATTCGCGGTCCCATTCGCTGCCCTCGCGGGTCTGCAGGCGATACTCCTCGCCGACTGGCATAAGGACGCCCAGATCCGAGAGCTTCTTCAGCATCGCCTCGACATCGCTGCGCAGCTTGCCGTTGTCGGCCGCCAGGTCATCGATGAGAAGGTCAGCGATGTGCTCGCTGGTTGCGCGCACCCCTATGTCGGCGCCGGCTTCGCGCTTCAGCTTGCCGATAAGGAAGACGAGGCCGCAGACGCGCTGCGCGAGAGGACCTTCGGCCCGACCGACCTGAATGATGCGTTCGTTGATCTCGCGAAGCAGAACGCCGGTGTTGACCATCTCCGGCGCCAGCGCGTCGAACAGCTTATCTCCGGGCACGACGGTGCCAAGCGAGCGATCCGACAGCTTGGCGATCGCGTCATGGATGATCCGCAGCTGGGAGCGCAGCTGGCTGTGGGTGGCGGCGGCATCGATCTGGCGGAAGCAGTCCTCCCAGAAGCGGCGGCGTACCGGCAACAGCGGATAATCCTCAACAACAACCTTCCGATCCTCAACCGTCTCGCCGATCCGCGTGCCCTGGAGCTGACGCGACACCTCGCCGGCGTGCTTGTCCAGCAGTGAGCGCACATCGCCGACCGCGGTGGGCTTCTTCTGGAGCAGCACCTTCCGCGTGACTGTCTCCACTTCGGCGTCGGACAACGGCACGCGGATGGTGAACCGGTCCATCAACTTCTGGAGCAGAGGCACGTCGGTGAGCGCGCTCTGTCCGGCACCCACGATCATCACGTGGCTGTCGAGCTGCTTCGAGACGGCTTCGGCCACTTCGGTCACGAGCACGGAGCGATCATTGGACTCGCCAATGTACTGCTGCGTCTCGTCCAGGATGAGGAGCGTGCAGGGCAGGCGACCATCCTTGCCGACCAGTTGGAGCGCATCCTTCGCCGTTCTCAGGAACTGGTCGGTCGTAATGTCAGACGTCTGGAGTGGAAATTGCGCTCTCAGCGCTTGCCGGGCCTCAGCTTCGTTCGTGGCGAAGGCGTGCTCGCAGGCGAGGACAGCACGGGCAATCGGCCCACTGACGTAGAGATTGTTGAGTTCGCGATCGAAGGACCCGCCGGCGGTCTCGACCTTGATCTTGTCAAAGTGCCCGAGTGAGTGAAGCCAGAGACAGAAGCACGCCTGCGGGTATTGCTCTGGGAGGCCGGCGGCGCGCAGCAGAATCCCGAGAATGGTCAGACGGACATTATCGATCGTGCCACTCGGGAGAGCGCCTGCCGCCGCGATCAGACCACCAGCGCGCTTTCCGGCGGTGTCGAGCTCCCGCAAAAGGTCGTGCAGATCCTTGTCGTAGACGACCATGACGACCCGCTGAGCACCGGTAACGGTTCGCTGCCAGGGCGTTGCGATGTGACGGCCGTACTTTTCCGCGAGATCTTCGACGCGAGCCATGGCTAGACCCTCGCAGCGGGAGGATCGAGGCGAGCGACATTCAACTCGACCACATCACCGGCCATTCTCAGATCGATGAGTCCGATCCGCTTCGCTTCCAGTGCCAGCTGGCGGGCCTGCCCCGGATCGCAGTCCAGCAGTTGAAGCCAGCCCGAGGAGAAAAGGTCGGCGCCACGGTAGCCCGCAGCGTAGGCAAGGTAGAGGGCGAAGGCGACAGCGGCGGGGGTTGCGCGCACCAGACGACGCTTTTTGAATGTGCGTCCTTCAAGGTGACCAGACTGGGTCCAGCTGCTGGCAGCGTTCCGGCAGACTTTTTCGAGAATGCTTTCGTTCAAGCGATCCTCGACCGAAGCCCGCAGGGCGGCTTTCATCGGCTCGCGCTGCAGCTCCGCACCGGGGGGCAAGGGGATGACGGCCGTGCACGTGGCGGCAAGCAGGGGGTCACGTGCTATCGCGGCCAGAAGTGCTAGCAGTGGTCGACTGTCGGGATCGAGAGACCAGAGCCGTCGGAGCACCCGAAACAGCGGCAGATCCCGGTCCAACCCATACAGCTCACCTAGTCGTTGATTCGAGAAGCGGCGCGTTGCCGCAGTCGCCTTGGACAGGCAATTCCCCTCAATAATCGCTGCGGCGTAGTCGGCCCGTTTTCCGGCCTCTGGCGCTGCGTCGAGCACCGCCTCCAACTCTGCCAACATCATGGTCCGGCTGGTGTGGGTTCCTATGGCGCCGAATCGAAAACCGGCTTCCTCGGCGCGTGCTCGCGGCCCGTTGGAAGGAAAGAGGCGGAAATGATATGTCTGAGATTCGAGCATGTCCGTGCCGGCAAGTTTGCCGGCATTACCTCTCACAATCCAATATACTTGTCACCCGAGGCAACCCTCTCGCCGGCAAGTTTGCCAGCCACCATGTCGGGCTCGGCGTGATCTCCAAGGTCGGTAGGGGCTCAGGTATCCCCTCGATGGACCCAAGCGTCGAGCGAGGGCTGAGTGGAGTGCGCAACAGAGCGATCCATTTCGCAACAAAGCGGCGACCAAGGAAAACGAATTGGCGTTGATATGCAACGATATCGACTGCAAACGCATTCAGGGCGTGGCCCTCCGTGCCCTTCTCAGGAGTTAGTATGGAGCATTTCTCGACCCCACTTCCAGTCTGAAGTGCAACATCCGGTCCTCATCGCAGTGAGGGCGTAGCCCGAACAGAGATGAGGGCCGGGTGTTGCACAAGTTTTCCCCCTCTGCCCCTCTCGATTCCGCCTGGGAACAGCTTCAGTTCCTTCAACATCGAGCTTATGCAACGCCTTTGTCGGCTTCAAGCCACTATTTCGTCGTAGCGCGGCATGGACCCTGCTGCACGTTGCGGCTTCGGAACGCAGATGGTCAGGGCGGTTTCACTTCAAGATTACCTCCGTCGGCGATCCCAGGACTTTCCGAGTGTTGAGCCGATCCTGTACCTTCTGAACATCTTCGTTGCATGTCGCGCGAAAGTCCGTGCCCTTCGGGAAGTACTCCCGCACCAGGCCGTTGGTGTGCTCATTCAAGCCGCGCTCTCAAGAATGGAAAGGCGAAGAAGAAATCTGCGTCAAGTACTTCAGCGACACGCCTGTGGTCTGCGAACTCCTTGCCGTTGTGATTGTGTGGACCAATAGCGCACCAGAGCCGAGCAGGCGGATCATGACCGAACCGACCGTGTCTGCGGTCTTTCTCTGCACCCGTCCCAGCAAGGTGTATTTCGTGGCACGAGCGACACGACAGCTCCACTGTGAGCTTTGCCGATGATGGCTCCCAGTCGCCGATCCGTTCCTTTGCCTCCGCAGGGCGCTCGGAAATGTCCACTCGGCCAGGAATGTGACCCCGATGGCATCCGCCCTTCCAGTTCGGCTTCTTGCCGCGCCGCCGAAGCTTCTTCCACAAGACGCCCCCGGCTCTCCGATCTTCGGCGATCATGGATCCGTTGCCGACCCACGGCCCTCCAGTCGAAAACGGCCGCTGCTCGGGGCCCTCCCGCAGCTTTTTCTGAGCTTCAACCCGAGGCGTCAACCGCCAGGAAACAGACGAGGCTGCCCTGCGTTTCTGCCATCCTTTGCGCCTGCTTGTGACGGTAACCCCGTCCCCCGGTGTTGCGCTTGATCTCCCGGAAAATTGTTGATCGGCCCAGCTGCCGAGCAAGCGCACCTTGTTAAAGACCGCTTTTCTGCCTCAATCTGGCATCGCTCTTCGTAGGTGACGGTAGCCTTTGGACATGAACAAGCTCCCTTCATCTTGTACAGGAACTTTCGCCGCTGCTGGACAGCTCCGCAACATCATGCGTCTAAAAACACATGGCCACAGCCCATCATGTGTTGCACTTCACTATGGAACGGGGGATGGATTTAACAGTGTCCAGTTGAAAGGGCTGAAGCAGTACTGGTGCATTCCACCGCACCGGAGCGCACAGTTCGTGGCGAAGGATGTGCTTGACATCTATCAGCGGGACTTCGCCGGGGACGAGGTGCTGAGACCAGCCGGCAGCAGACGAAGGAACCCCCCCGGTCAACCGGAGGCGGTCGACTATGAATATGAGCGCAACGGTACGGCCAACCCCTTCCTGGCCTTTGCGCCCAACGAGAACTGGCGCACGGTGAAAGTCACCGACCGCCGCGGGACTGGGCGCACTTCATCCGGGAGCTTGCCGACGACCATTTCCCCGACAGGAAGATCGTGCTGGACAATCTGAACACGCACAGTCCCGCATCACTATATGAAGCCTTCGAGCCCGAGGAGGCGGGTACGAAAGCGGTTCGAGTTTCGCTACACGCCGAAGCACGGGAGCTGGCTCAACATGGCCGAGATTGGCGCGCTGTCGCGGCAATGCCTTCGGCGACACATTCCCGACAGAGACACCATGCGGCGGGAGGCGGCGGCGTGGGTGGAACGGCGCAATGCGGCCGATGTCACCGTCGACTGGCGTTTCACGACGAAGGATGCCCGGACGAAACTGAAGTCACTATATCCATCAATATAATAATGCCAGAATACTAGGTGACGGTAGCCTTTGGTCATGAACAAGCTCCCTTCATCTTGTACAGGAAATCTCGCCTCTACTTGGCCACTCCGCAAAATTATGAATCTAAAAACACATGGTCACAGCCCATCATGTTTTGCACTTCACTATGGAACAGGGGAGATGATTCGCATTTTTTCTGGCTTTTTTGTGAAGCGGTGTAGTATCCGTTGCTGTGATGGAAGGGGCAGCGAATTTTTGTGAGACGACTCCAGAGGGTTTTGCGCTCCGGGATGTGGTTGTACGCCTTGCGCGGCCTGGTATCGCTGGAACCGTGTGGTTGACCGTCATCACTATGCTTAGGTTCAAGCAGTTTGTGGGTCGAGATCTGCGGATTACGCAACCTGATGTCTGGAAATTGTCGTGAAGCTGATCGAGCTGTTCCCATTTGATGTATGCCTTGGTTTCGGTTTCCCATTTTTCGTCGATGAGGACCGCGGTTGAGAGGCGCTCCAACGAGGCGAGGTTTGGAAAGACCCTGACTTTGGAGGTGCGCCGCTTGAGTTCTTGCTGGATCGGTCGCTCGATGCCGTTTGAGGTTCGCATACGTTTGCGGTGAGCATCGGGCAAGGTGAAGACAGCGAGCCCCGCATTCTTTTCCAGCCAGGAAGCCTGGATGCTTGTCGCGATAGCTGGCCACGAGGACGCCCAGTTCAGCCTCGGCGGTTTGGAGTGAAGACGCATGGCTCCGAGCTGTTTTCCAATACGTTTCCTGATGTCGTTGTTCGGTGCGTGCTGCACGGCGTTTTGTGCCAGGTGGAATTGGCAGCGCTGCCATGTCGCCGCGCCCAGCACCGCGCGTCGTGCCGCTTTCAGCCCAGCATGGTCATCCGAGACGATGAAGGTCGTACCATGCAGGGCTAGCAAGCTTTCCAGGAAGGCTCTCCAATGGACCTCGACCTTGGAGAGCGCCACAGAGAGCCCCAGAACGTGCCTGCAGCCCCTATTCCGATGGCCGAGAGCACTGCGACATCGCGCACAACGCCGTCATGGCGGGCTTTTTCATAGCGCGCATCCAGGATCAGGTATTTCATCAGCCCAAGGGGCCGGTTGCGCCAGGCGGCGAGTTCTTCATCGAGCAACCTAGTGGCCCGGCTGACCTGAGAAGAGGACAGGCTCCCGAACTCGCGCATTACATCTTGCCGCGTGGAAACACCCTTGATGTACATCTCGGCTACGGCGCGAGAAGATCGCTGGCCTCGTTCAAGCGACTGGGGGGGTCGTCCCCGTGACCGGCCGTCTTTGGCACCTGAACGGCAACAGTGGGGGTGTCGATCCGCTTGTAGCCGTTGGCATAGCCCTGTCGCTCCGGTGTCCGGTGGCCCGCTTTCAAGTACTGCTCGCGCTCGATTTGCATCGCAAGCTCGAAGAGCTGGCCAAAGACCCGTCCCAGATCCGTTGCTCCGTTTGCGATCAGATGTTCCAAAACAGCCTCAATCGTCGTAGTGTGTCGCAGGTCCATTCGCTTCCTCCATGAATGTTTTACAACTCCATGGGATAGCACGATGGCGCCGCGTTTCACTGGGGGGCTAGCCCCCCAGTGAAACGCCTCAAAGCGCAAACCTCAGACAAATTTCCAGACATCAAGTTACAGTACCGATCTGCGCTACGTATGTAACCGGGCAAACACGGACGTGCTGAAAATCCATTGAGCGTGAGGTCATCGCCGTTTAATCTTCGCGCACTAATGTCCCATTAAAAGTCGAATAGATTAAATTGTTTGCTTGGCCAGCCCTGTGAGTCCTGATGTTCTGCCATCTCAAGCATTTGATTCAGTGGTATTTTCTCGAAGATCGTGAGGCGCACAGTCTTGAGGATTGTGTTGAGGCTTTCCTCGATGTTCAGGCCAGGACTTTCCCACGCTGTGGTTGATGTATTGAATGACCGCTGAACGGGGCACAAACTTCCGCGTTCTTTCCAGGTTTTCCGGCTGCGGCGACCCGTGGACAGCCCCGCGGCCAGAAAACTCGGCAGGCTGTGCAACCTCCCTCCATCAGCAGTCGACAAGATCGAATGCAGCGCGGGAAAGTCCTGGATCCGAAGCCCCTTTTCCGCCAGGCCATGCCGTGGCCCGATCCGGCGTCGACACGGCAAATTTTCCCGACAGGCCCGGCTACGGAAAGCACCTCGTCGGCGTCCTCAACCGGAGGCAGACAAGCGGCTTGCGGACCGGAATACGAACCCGACGCGCAGGTTCCGGACACGGCTGCCGGCCGTCATGCGGTTGCATAGCCCCGTCATCTGCACTAAAGGCTTCCGGGCGAAATCGGAGTCCGGTGATGAAAGCGTTCTGGCGAACACCAGTATATGTGCTCTTCGCAGCTACGCTGCTGCTGCTGATCGCCAACGGCACGCGCCAGAATTTCGGTCTCTTCCTCATTCCGCTGAGCGCCGATCTCGGCTGGGGCCGCAGCGAGTTCGCGCTCGCGATCGCCATCCAGAACCTGGTGATGGGGGCGGCGGCGCCGTTCGTAGCCGGTCTCGGAGACCGGTTCGGATCGATACGGATCATCGCGCTCTCGAGCCTGTTATACGCTGGCGGCGTGGCCCTGATCTCGATCTCGACCACTCCGGAAACCATGGTCCTCTCTGCCGGGCTAATCGTCGGTCTCGGCGCCTCCGGAATCGGCTTCACGCTGCCCCTGGCCTTGGTCGGCCGGATCGCGTCCGCCAGCAGGCGGAGCCTGTGGCTCGGCATCGTCACCGCCGGCGGCTCGGCCGGGCAGTTCGTCTTCGCTCCGATCAGCGCCGGGCTGATCAGCGGTTTCGGGTGGTCCGATGGCATCATCGGCCTCTCGATCATCATCGCAATCACGGTGCCGCTGGCATCGTCCATGCGCGCCGGCAGCGCCTCCACCCTGGCCGCGCCGGATACCCAGAGCCTGTCGGCGGCGCTCCGCGAGGCAAGCGGCCACCGCGGCTACTGGTTGCTGGTGCTCGGATTCTTCGTCTGCGGATTCCAGATACAGTTCGTCGGCGTACATCTCCCGGGCTTTCTCCAGGACGCCGGCGCGAGCCCGTGGCTTGCAGCGTGGGCGCTCGGAGCGATCGGGCTATTCAACATCTTCGGCACGCTCCTCGCCGGCTGGATGGGCGCCCGATGGCGCAAGAAGAAGCTGCTGAGCCTCCTCTACCTCTCCCGCGGCATCCTGTTCCTCGTCTTTTTCATGCTGCCGGTAAACGAGTTCACGGTGCTTGGCTTCGCCTCGATCTTCGGGCTCCTCTGGCTTTCCACCGCCCCCCTCACGATGGGCATCGTCGCCCAGATCTTCGGCCCACGCTACATGGCGACGCTGTTCGCCATCGTCTTCTTCAGCCATCAGGTCGGCGGATTCGCAGGAATTTATCTCGGCGGCTATTTCTACGATCTCTACAATTCGTACGATGTCGGCTGGTGGCTCGCCATGGCTCTCGGCGGCATCGCCGCGCTGATTCACTGGCAGCTCGACGACACCCCGGTCGAGCGCTGGCTCCGCGAGAGCGCGGCATCCGCGGGCACTTCCGGACGTTAGGGTTTGTCACCAAATAATCGAATCCATGTTGTTTGCGTCGGCGTTTTTGTCTGTCTGATGGTTTTGGTTGAGCGCTTGCCGACGGGTCAGTCTGCTGGCTTCGGTTGGTTGGTGTTGGGGTCTTTCGAAGATGATTTGTCGGTCAGTTTGGTTGCCGGCTGATTCTCCGGCGCTGGTTGGGGCGTTTATATTCGGTGCATGGAACAGGCAAAGAGCATAAGGCACCGGTTTGCAGTCCTTTCTCCTCATCTTGACGAGAAGGGTCGCCGGTTGCTCGCGGCGGTTGAGGCGCAATGTCTTGGGCGCGGCGGAATAACGCAGGTCTCGGATCTCACGGAGTTGCGCGGTCGACGATTGGACGGGGTCTGAAGGAGATTGACGGAACAACATCACCGCCGGCACCGGACTTGGTCCGGCGCGCGGGCGCAAGCCGGCGACGGAGCGTCAGCCAGGTTTGCTGACGGCGCTGGTTGCGCCGGCGACGCGGGGCGACCCGGAACGGTCTCGGGTTTCGAAGAGCGCCCGGCATCTTGCGAAGTGTCTTGAGAGGCAGGGTTGTTCGGCGTCGCTTGTCGAGCGGCTTCGGGCAAGCTTGGCTATACGCCAACGCGAAGACCCGCGAAGGCGGCGCGCACCCTGCCCGGGACGGGCAGTTCGGCCATATAAACGGGCAGGTTGCGGAGTTTCTTGCGGCCGGGGAACCGGTCATCGACACCAGGAAGAAGGAGCTGATCGGCGATTTCAAGAACGCCGGCCGCCAGTGGCGGCCGAAGGGCCGGCCCGAGGAGGTGAAGGTTCATGACTTCGCGGACAAGGAGTTCGGCAAGGCGGCCCCCTACGGGGATGTGGCCCACAACATCGGCTGGTCGGCCATGACACGGCGGCGTTTGCGGTGGAAAGCACCCGGTGCCGGTGGCGGCGCCTCGGGCGCTGCCCCGGGGCGGCTGCTGATCACCGCCGACTGCAGCGGCTCGAACGGGGTCCGGCTGTGGAAGGTCGAACTGCAGAAGCTCGCCAGGGAACTCGGCCTCGAGATCATGGTCTGCCGCCCGGCACCAGCAAATGGAACCGCACATCGCCTGTTCTCGTTCATCAGCCAGAACTGGCGCGGCAAGCCGCTGCGCAGCCTCGCCGCCATCGTCAGCCTGATCAGCGCAACCACCACCGAAGCCGGCCTCAAGGTCTATTATCCGAAGGGAATCAAGGATGCCGAGATAAAGGCTCTCGACATCAGGTGCGCAAAATTCCAGGGCGAGTGGAACTATTCACTCTTGCCAACACCCGATACAGACGCCGTTGTTTCGTGACGGAACCTTAGGGCGGCAGCACCGGGTGAGAGTCTCGTATGGCACAGTTGCAGGCTCAGTACCATTTGTTCATCTCACAGTGCCGGGGTGTGATTTGGGCTGATGTTGTCGTTGGCTGGTGCGTCGTCTGCACCGATCATGGCCGTCCACGCGCTCTCGAAGCGGCCGGATTCGAGCAGGGCGCGGAAGGTGATTGTCCGCCGACGATGCGCCAGCGCATGCCGGAGCGTTTCATGCGCTGTGTGACGAGGCTCTTGTTTGCCGCCTCGACAATTCCCGAGCCGATTGCTTCAGCGCGTGGTAGCGCATGCGGTGGCAATGCTTGCGAAAGAAGGACAGTTCCCTGTCGGCCCGTTGGCGCCGCGGTGTCGCGAAGGTGGCGCAGCGCCCGGATCACCCTGTCGATGCCGCGGGGGTCGTGACGCAGGATCTCGCGGTACTTCTCGAACCAGTGGGGTGCCGCTGCATGGTCGGCCGCCACGCGCGGATGCTCGCAGGCATGCCAGAAGTCGATCATCTCGGTTTCGGGCTCGAGACCCCCGAGGAAGGTCCAGTTGTCGGCGGCGGTGCTGATCTCGGGACGCCTCCGCCTGATATGCGCGACTTCGCTTGCAAGCTGCGCCTTCAGCGTGCACTTTCGGCCCTCGGGTATGCGGCCGAGACAGACGGTCTTCAGGCGCTCACCGTCGGCGTCGTGGAAGGAGACCGTGCCACAGGCAGCCTCGCGCCAGCAGGCCTCGGAACGGCCGTCCTCGCCGGCCCGCCACCATGACACCGTCCAGCGAGGCGGTGACCGCGTCCTGCGGGATGTCATCCGCTTCCCGGATGTCGGGGCCGAGACTTTCCCGGCGCTCCTGCATGGTCAGGCGCTGCAAGGTGCTCACAGACGGCGTCATGGCGCCGAGCTTGCCGAAGAACGCCTCCGCTGCCGCCCATCATCATCAGCCCAAGCCGCCGGCCGTGTCAGGTAGTCGTCGACGAGGCTTTCGTCCACCAGCATCAGCGACCGGCAGCGCGCGCCGGTGCGGTAGCGCGCACGCCGAAAGGTCACCGGGCGAGGTCATCATCGTCTTCGGCGCCACAGTTGCGGTAGGGATGCGCATTGCTGCGCACCCCCCGCACAGATCCAGACTTGGACGTTAATCCATCCGGCCTCGGGTGCTTGACGGTAAACCGCTGGTCCGGCCATGGGTGGCGGATGGGCGGCCAAAGAAGCTCGGTCATGCGCTCCAGTCGCTTCCAGTCAAAACGGTGGCGCCGGGAGCGGCGGCGGATCGCTCGCATCCACAGGCGTTGCAGCCTGTGGCGGAACGTGTGCAGCCATCGGCCTGGGACGGCGAAGTAGTTGAACCAGCCCTGACAGACCCGCCGACCTCCCATATGTCGTGATGCCGTCGATTGCGAAGCACCTCCTCGATGCGGCGACCCGTTTTGCGACCGAGCCTGAAGCGTCCTCTCCGGGTCTCCGTGCAGAAGTGCGTGAAGCCCAGGAAGTCGAACCCGCCCCCCGCCCAAACTCGACGATTGTCCGGGTGAAGGGTGAGACCAAAGCGGCCTCTCCCGAACGTCGCGAAGGTATGTCTCCGCATCCCGCTGGAACCCGACCACAATATCGTCCCGGACAATGATCGCTTGACCGTTCGGAACCTTCGGACGCCTTGTGAAACCACAGATCGAGCACATGAAAACACGTTCGCAGCGGCTGGCACCCTGAGGCGTGCCCGCACCGGTGTCGCTCCATGACGCCAGCGTTCAGCCACTTGCGGATCAGCACCCGCCTGTCGCGATGCTCCAGGAACTTGATCAACCAATCCCCGTGTCGAAGTACGCCTGAATGTCCGCGTCGGCTATCCAGTTGACCTTGCGCCGCTCGACGCCAGGGCGTCGAGAGCGTCCCTCGGTCGAAACCCGTAGCCAAGGAACTCCACCTCATGAATCGGTGTCAGGATCACATCCACAACCGCCTTCTGAACGATCTTGTCCTCCAGTGCAGCAAGCGGTCGTGTCCCGGTATCTCAACCCGCCGGCAGCGCCCGGTACGCTCCCCCACGATGCAGGCGCGAGTGCAGATCGAGCAAGCGCTCGTCCAGACCCTCGCCGTCGACACCTGCCGAGGCTTCCTTCTTCAGACCGGCCGCCCGAAGCGCATCCGGCGTGAGAGTGCACGCTCCTTCGGGTTCCTCTCTGCAGCTCCGGTCCGCCGCCTGTGGCGCCCGACACTGCGTTCGGTGCGTGCTTTGGCGTCCCGGATTCTCCTTGGTCGAGGCCCTTTCCTCCAGCGGCTCCGCAGAAGCTCCCTTGTTCGCCGCCTTCACAGGGCCCCTTCTTCGAACCGTTCCTCACAGGCTTTCTCCTTTCCCTGCACGGTCCCGACAGGCGGGATAGTTCGAAGACCTCCCGGGGTTCCAGGCGTGCGGACGGGTTCTCTGACACCGCGGGGTTCATCTCACCATAGCGATGCCTGCGATGTTGCCTTCGACCGAGCCTCGGCACCCCGAACCATGAGCTTTTCGGTGCTCATTAGCCCAAAGTTCCAGAAAATTCCGGTTGAAATGCACGTCAAGTCATTGATGCTGCATGGTTTATCGGATTTTTCGTGCGTCATATTGTACCCATGTAATATTATGTTGGATGCTTGACATCCATGGATCTACCGCCTATAGTCATGTATATCGAATCCATCCCCAACCGCTCGTCCCCGCCCGCCACCCTGCTCCGCGAGTCCTGCCGCGAAGCCGGAACGGTCAAGAAGCGCACCCTCGCCAACCTTTCCAAGCCCGCTCTCATCGAGGGATTGCGCATTCTGCTCAAGGGAGGAACCGCAGGTCTCGACGACGCCTCGTCCGCTCTCTTCCCCATGTCGCCACGGTGCTGGGAACCCTGAAGAAACTGGACCGGCGGATCGACCCGAAGCCTTCTCCCGAGCGCGATCAGGTTCTCGCCATGATCGTGGCACGCATCCTTGAGCCCGCCTCGAAGCTGGCCAGGGGGCTGGCGACAGCGGTCAGCACCTTGATGCGGAGTTGGACGAGAATGCCCTCTACGGCTCCTGGAACGTCAGGAGAAGATCCCCTGGCGGCACCTCGAAGAGGGCTGCCTGGTGCTCCTGACTTCCGTGTGGATGGAGGGGAGAGCATGCCCCTTGGCTCAACGGGGTCATTCCCGGGATGGCAAGAAGGGCAAGCTGCAGTCGGCCTTCTGTGCGACCGGGACGGGTGTCGGTGCGGGTGTTCCCCGACAACACCCGGCCACGGTGTCCTCACAGATCGCCACGCTGCGGGAGCGGTTCTCCTTTGCAAAGGTGGTGGGGGACCGAGGCCCGCGAGGAGGTCAAGCCTGCGGGCCAGCGCCTTGAGGGGCATCCGTTCCCTGGTGGAGGCCGGCGACGATGTCGCTCTTCGACGAGAGAGACCTGGTGGAGATCACCAGCAATGCGTATCCCGGCGAACGCCTCTGCCGCAACCCCCTGCTGGATCGGGCTCGCAAGCGCCAGGAACTGCTCGAGGCCACCGAGGCTCGCACCGATTGCCGCAGCGACGCGACAAGCGCCGGGAAGATCGGGGAGCGGAAGGTCATCGGCAGGATGGCGAAGCACTTCACGTGGTCCATCGACGATGACGGTGTCTTCACCTATGGGCGCGATGAGGCTGCGATCGCTGCCGAGGCCAGGCTCCTCTACGTGGTCCGCCTGCCGCAGAGCGAGCTCGACGGTCCCGCGCGCCTACAAGCGGCTGAGCTCCGTGGAACGGGCCTTCCGCAGCCTCAAGGACCTGAAGGTCCGTCCCGTCTACCCGAACCCCGAGTCCGCGTCTTCCTGTGCATGCTCGCCTACTACGTCGAATGGCACATGCGACTGAAGCCCATGCTGTTCGACGACGAGGATGCCGAAGGCGGCCGTCCGTCGTGGCGCCGGCAGAAGTCTCGGCGAGCGCCCGGGCCAAGGCGACAACGAAGAGGACGCCCGGAGGGGGCACAGCTTCCGCACCCTCATCGGCGATCTTGCGACCCGCAACACCGTGGCGCTCCGCCTTGCGGGCGCCGAACCCTTCCAGGTCACCACACGGCCCACGCCGCTCCAGAGAAGGGCATTCAAGCTCCTGGGCGTGAAGCCATAGTGTACCGAGACCGCTGAAATGTATCGAATGTCATTTCTATCAGATACTTAGGCCTGATCGGCTCTGGAACTTCGGCCTAGTGTACCCTGGGCGTGAAGCCCTGGTGTACCCAGACCGCTGAAATTTATTGAATGTGATTTCTATCAGGCACTTACGTCTGATCTGCTCTGGAACTTCGGATTAGCCCTGCCCCCGCTACCGACGCTTCGCCTGCCCCCTCGCGGGAACCGACGCTCGCGGAGAAACGCGGGTTGGTTACTCCTTCGTTTCAGGGGACTTTCACCCCCTACCTTCTGCCAGTTCGCCTGGCACACCGAAACCATCTCTGCCCGTCCCACTCGATCCGGGGCGCACCGTCGTCCCGGGCCTCGGCACCTAGGATCTCGCAGCGCGTACACGCTCTCACGCACCCGTCGCTCCGTTTCCTCAAAGGCCTCGGCAGAGCGCTGCGAACCGAGTTGCCGATGACAAACCGCGGTTATCTGCGTGACCGCCTCGACAACCCGAGGCGGCAAGCCAGAAATATCGATCGACGCGGAAGGCTGCGAAACTGACATGCGAGCGCTCCTGATGCTGTGGATTGTCTCCAATATCATATCGCATCTTGCGGTGCAGAACGTTCCCACCTCCACCGCTCGGCCCGTGACAAAATCCTGTCCTGAAACGGGCGATTGTCACGAAAACCCGTTTTCGCCGCTGCTTCGCGACCACACAACCCTGTTAAATCAATGATTTGCATTCGCCATGCGAGAACTGTACCCGCAGCACCCCTTCCCGACGGCCGCCATGGTTTGCGGCCCGCCAGGCAATTCCCTATGGTTGACCAGATCAAGCATGTCATCACAGGGAGAAAAACCATGCGGACAAGGCAAGCAACCTTGACCAAATGCGGCATCGTGGCAACGGCCGTGGCGGCGATCGGACTGTCGACGGGCGCGTACGCCGCCTGCGGTAAGGTCACCATTGCGAACATGACTTGGGCGTCGGCGTCAGTGGCGGCGCATGTCGAGAATACCATCCTCTCGAAGGGGTATGGCTGCGAATCCGAGCTCGTTCCCGGCGATACGGTGCCGACCGTGACCTCGATGTCAGAGAAGGGTGAACCGGACATCGCCCCTGAAGTGTGGATCAACTCGGCCCGCGAGGTCGTCGAGAAGGCGGTTGCCGAGGGACGCCTCAAGGTCGCCGGCGAGATTCTGAGCGACGGCGGCGAGGAAGGCTGGTTCGTTCCCAAATACCTGGTCGACGCCAACCCCGGGCTCACGACACTGCAGGCGGTCCTCGAGCGGTCGGACCTGTTCCCGGACAAGGAAGAACCGGGCAAGGGCCGTTTCTACACCTGCCCCCCCGGTTGGGCGTGCGAGATCATCAACAAGAACCTGTACAAGGCCTACGGTCTCGACAAGGCCGGGTTCACGCTGTTCAATCCGGGTTCCGGCGAGGGCCTCGCAGCCGCCATCGACCGCGCGAACACGCGCAAGCTCCCGATCTTCACCTACTACTGGGCGCCGACCGCGCTGATGGGCCGACACCCCATGGTCAAGCTCGGCGGCATGAATCATGATCCCAAGACTTGGAGCTGCGTGACCAGTAAGGACTGCGCCGATCCGAAGCCCAACATGTATCCGAAATCCGTCGTGCTCACGGTGGTGACATCGAGCTTCGCCAAGAAGGCGCCGGAGGCGTTCAAGTTCGTCTCCTCGGTGTCCTGGCCGAACCAGGTCGTGAACAAGGTTCTCGCGTGGAAGGACAAGAATCAGGCCAACAACGAGGAAACCGCGAACTACTTCCTCAAGAGCCACGAGTCCGTATGGACGAAATGGGTGCCCGCGGATGTCGCAGCCAAGGTCAAGGCGGGCCTCTGATCCTGACCGGAGGCCGCGCCGCAACCCGCGCTCCCGATCATGGCCGACTGGCTGCAGCAGTTTCCGACGCTCGATGCCGCCGTCCTGCGTGCGCTTGAGAAGTCGATCGACGCCGGCTACCGGACCTTTTCGAGGAACTATGGCGACGCAATCGAGGGGTTTTTCGATCCGCTGCTCTATTTCCTGATCTGGTTCGAACGCCTGCTGCTCCACTCGCCGTGGTGGCTGGTGATCGGTGTGATCCTCGGGCTCTGCCTGGCCGCCAGCCGCAAGATCTTCCTGACGATCGGGGTGGCGGCGGCCTTCCTCCTGATCGGCTTCCTCGGCATGTGGGACGACACGATGCGCACGCTCGCGATCATCTTCGTGTCCTCCCTCATCGCCATAGCAATCGGCATTCCGCTCGGAATTCTGATGTCGCGCACGCATGGCGCGCAGGCGGTCATGACGCCAATCCTCGACGTCATGCAGACGATGCCGATCTTCGTCTACCTGATCCCGGTGGTAATGCTGTTCGGCCTCGGCAAGGTGCCGGGGCTGATCGCCGTCGTCATCTATGCGGTGCCGCCGGTCATCCGCCTGACCAATCTCGGAATCCGGCTGGTTGACGCCGAGGTACTCGAGGCGGCGGACGCGTTCGGCGTCGATCCGTGGCGACGTCTGGTCGGCGTGCAACTGCCGCTGGCGCTGCCGAACATCATGGCAGGTATAAACCAGACCATAATGATGGCGCTGTCGATGGTGGTGATCGCATCGATGATCGGCGTCAAGGGCCTGGGCCAGCCGGTGCTCCAGGCGGTGACCAACCAGTACTTTGCGCTCGGTTTGTTCAACGGTACGGCGGTGGTAGCGCTGGCGATCGTCTTCGACCGGGTAACCCAGAGCTACGGCCGGCGCATCCAGGAAAACCGGCAGGCGCGCTCATGACCGACGCCCCGGCAATCAGGATCCGCGATCTCAGCAAGGTCTTCGGCGACAACGCCCAGGAGATGATGCCTCTGGTGCACGACGGCATCTCGAAACAGGAACTTCTCGAAGCGCATGGCCATGTGCTCGGCCTGCGCGATATCAAACTCGACATCGCGCCACGCAGCATCCAGGTCGTCATGGGACTTAGCGGATCCGGCAAGTCGACCCTGGTCCGGCACGTCAACCGGCTGATTGACCCCACCGAGGGCGAGGTCAGGGTCGACGACGAGAACGTGCTCGATCTCGACCGCGTGGCGCTCAGGCAGTTCCGCCGTCACCGCATCAGCATGGTGTTCCAGCGTTTCGCGCTGTTCCCCCACCGCACGGTCATGGAGAACGTGGAATATGGCCTGTCAATCCAGCGGCTGGCGCGCAAGGAGCGGCGCGACCGTACCGCCCGGTGGGTCGACCGCGTCGGGCTCGGCGGCTACGAGGACTCCTATCCGCACCACCTCTCGGGCGGCATGCAGCAGCGGGTTGGTCTCGCGCGCGCGCTCGCGACAGACGCCGAGATCCTGCTCATGGACGAAGCCTTCAGCGCCCTCGACCCCCTGATTCGCGCCGACATGCGGACGTTGCTGCTCGAACTGCAGGCCGAGCTCCACAAGACGATCGTGTTCGTCACCCACGATCTCGAGGAGGCGATCGAGATTGGCGACCGCATCGCGATCCTGCGCGACGGCGAGGTCATCCAGAACGATAATGCGCAGGACGTCATCCTCAATCCGGCCGACGACTACATTTCCGACTTCACCCGCAACATCCACCGCGGACGCGTGCTCGTCGTCGGCTCGATCATGCAGCCGCTGCGGCCGGGACTCGAGCCGCCGCCCGAATGCCCGGCCGAGTTGACGCTCGAAGAGGCCCTGCCCGTGGTAACGACCGCGCCCGGCGAAGAATGCTGCGTGGTCGATCGCGACGGCAAGCCGGTCGGAATGGTCTCGACCATCGGGTTGATGCTGGCGCTGGCCGGACAGCAGGAGGACGCGGCAACGGGTGGCAACGGTCATGATGCTGCAGCCAACGGCGCCACAGGGGCCAACGGCAGCCCTCGGACGTGACATGTCCGAAATGCCGGCCCGAGCGGCACCATGGATAACACAGCTTCCCGCGCCAGCCCGATAGACGGCCGCTACGCCTGGTTCCGGCTCGGCCTGTCGACGCTGCTCGGGACCATCGGCAGCGCCGGTTTCTGGGCCGTCGTGGTCGTGCTGCCGGCGGTGCAGGAGGAATTCGCCACCGACCGCGCCGGCGCGACCGTTTCCTACACGCTGACCATGGTCGGCTTCGCGCTGGGCAATGTACTGCTCGGGCGCGTCGTCGACCGGTTCGGGATCGTCCTGCCCCTGGTCGCCACGTCCCTCGCCCTCGCCATCGGGTTTGCCGGTGCCGCGATGGCCACAGCATTCTGGCAGTTCGCACTGATCCAGGGCATCCTGATCGGGATCGGCTCGGCCGGCACCTTCGGCCCGCTGCTCGCGGACGTGTCGCACTGGTTTCGCCGGCGCCGCGGAATCGCGGTCGCGCTGACCGCCTGTGGCAACTATTTTGGCGGCGCGCTGTGGCCCCTCGTCATTCGTGTCTTTCTCGAGATCGATGGCTGGCGGGCCTCCTATCTGGCGATCAGCGCCGTCTGCCTGCTCGTGATGGTGCCGCTGTCGCTGTGCCTGCGCCGCAAGCCGCCCGTCGCCGAAGCCGGCGGCGGAAGGACACCGAATGCAGGTCCCCTGCCGATCGCACTGTCCCAGCGCAACCTCATGGTTCTTCTTGCAGTAGCCGGAATCGGATGCTGCATCGCGATGTCGATGCCGCAGGTGCATATCGTCGCCTACTGCAGCGACCTCGGATACGGGATCGCGCGCGGCGCCGAGATGCTGTCCCTCATGCTGGCCGGCGGCGCCGTCAGCCGCATCGCCTTCGGGTTCCTTGCCGACCGGATCGGAGGGGTGTGCACGCTCCTCTGCGGCTCCGTCCTGCAGTGCATCGCCCTGTTCTTCTTCCTGCCGTTCGACGGGCTCGTGGCGCTCTATGCGGTGTCGCTGGCATTCGGGCTCGCCCAGGGCGGCATAGTTCCGTGCTACGCGATCATCGTCCGCGAATACATGCCCTGGCAGGTCGCCGGCCGGCGCGTCGGATTGCTGATCATGTCGACGATTGTCGGCATGGCGCTCGGCGGCTGGATGTCGGGCCGGATCTTCGACCTGACCGGTTCCTATCAAGCCGCGATCCTCAACGGAATCGCGTGGAATCTCGTCAATGTCGGCGTCATGATCCTGATCCTCACGCGAACGCGCGGCATCCACCGCGCCTCACCCGCTATCGGCTGACCGGATCCGCCTGCCCGCTCCGTCCACGCACGCGTTTCCGATGCCGGGACGAAGACGCCGGGGTTGTCGGCGTATCCCGCGGTCCGGGAGAGTTCCGGAAACCGCGGAATCGGCCCAATGCACGGGCGCACGGGACGGCCGCGGCGGCGTGCCCGCGGCGGCTTGACATCCGCATGCGACATGTACATTTTCCGGGCGTCGTCATCGATCGGAATCGTGCGGTGGCCGGGACATGGGGCCGTAGCTCAGTCGGGAGAGCGCAGCGTTCGCAATGCTGAGGTCAGGGGTTCGACTCCCCTCGGCTCCACCATCCCTCTTCCGGACGTTCCCAAGACATCCACAACACCTGATAGTCGACGGCTTTCTCCGCAAGAGCTTCTTGAATGCTCCTGCGCACGCGGTCCGTTCGAGTATCCCTGCCGCGGAAAATAGTTGCCGGCAGGCGCCGGTCTCGACCGCAGGAACCCTGGCCGGATCCTGCGGCTCCAAGTCAGCATGGAAACCTCGTCGTCGGCGAAAAACCCGACAAGGCGTCGGTCATCGGTGAGGAACCGGGACCGGCTCCACGACCGGATGACCGTGCCCGGTCGATGGCGCAGCGTTCGCCCGGCTCGACGCGCTATAGCAACCAGAGCAAATCGGCCCTGACCTCGAGGGCATCATCCGGAACCGTCGAAAACGAAAATTTGTTGTGGATAAACATGTGGATGATTCTGTGTCTGACGACCACCGACGGGTTGTCTGTTGCGGCAGTGGCATCAAGGTTCATGTGAACCTTCCCGAAACGCGGCAGTGTTCCACTCGCCGCGAAACGACTTTCTGCGGAAGATCGAGGCTCTTCATCTGATCGGCGCGGCCTTGGCCCCAAGCAGGCAGCGCGACAAACCAAGCACCGCAACCCGCCGCAACGATTCGGGAGTGCTCTGTCCGGACTCGAATCCGGCACGACAACACCACCACATCGCGCAACGCGCGCGGGACATTCCGTGGCATCGCCAGCACCTGACAATCGACTGCCCGGACAGGCCGCTCCCGTCCGGAGAACGCGATGCGCCCGGTTTCGGCCCTTCCGCGTTTGCATCGCCGCGCCGGCTCCTGTAGGGTGCCTTGACATAAGAAAAGCGTTAGCCGCTGCCCGACGGCCTCCACAGGCTCCGACATGGCGAAGCGGCTGCGGTGCGGGAGGAATGCGTAGGCAGGTTCAGGCCAGCGCCGCAAGGGTGCAACGGTACCTTGTCGGGCAAATTAACGGGGAAAACGGGATGATCAGCACACCGCCAGCGACCTTCGAAACCGACGAGGCATCGGAAGAAGATGTCCGCGCCCATC
The DNA here is from genome assembly GCA_964291215.2 of Alphaproteobacteria bacterium. Lineage (GTDB taxonomy): Bacteria > Pseudomonadota > Alphaproteobacteria > MPNO01 > UBA830 > JAJEBT01. Next base: position 2,314,946 of record OZ219790.1, read on the forward strand.
ATCACGTGCCGGGCGAACGGTCATGCCTGTCCTGCGGCGAGAAATTCATGAGCGAAGGCTGGCACAATCGCCTGTGCCTCAGGTGCCGCAAGCGCAGCGCGGCGGACTACTACTAACCGCATCCCCTCTCATGCACGGCCTGCCCGGCACTGCATGACAACTTTCCGGAAACAGCGGAAAGCGCGGCTCACGGCGCTGATTTCCGTCGGCGCCAAGGCGCCCTCCTTTGGTCTATCGAACCGAAACGGAAGGCCGGCCGCACACGTCGGCTTCCCGGGCCGCCGCGTCCCGCCACGGTGGCATCCGGCGGCCGCGACATCCGTGCGCCAGTCCGCGGCCTCGACGACCGCCATTGCCGGAATCGGCTGCGACAGTTTCGACCGCAGATCCCGCGACGGGCACACGCTTCCCCGTGACTTTTCGCGCGGCGCCGGCACCGCATTTCCCCCTCCGGCAGCCATACCGGGTCCTTCCCGGCGGAGTTAAAGCATGATGCTGGGATTGCGCAGATTGCGGTCGCAGTCGATGAGATTGACCTGCTTGACGAGTATTTTCCAGCTGCACGCCGCGTCCGCGCGCCAGCGGAGCCGGTGCGCGTACCAGCCGGCCCAGTTGCGGTAGTCGCCGGCCTGAAATTCCGCGGTCAGGAAATTCGACCGCACCATGACGATATCGGGATCTGCGGTGGCGAAGACGGTGACGTTGGAAACGATGCGGCTGGTCCGCGAACGGGGCTGCTGCGACCAGGCATATCCGCTCGCGAGCCGGAAAATCCGGTCCTCGAGACGGCGCCGGTCATCGAAGGCGACGCTGACCTCTCGGCGCGGGTCGCCGCCGGACGGGGACGCGGGCACCCAGTAGAGGCATTCATCGGCATAGAGGCCGAGCCAGTCGTCGTGGCGACACTGGTCGAGAAGGCGGGCTTCGCGCTCGAGCAGGCGCCGGCAGGACTCGCGCACCTCCGGATCGGCGATCTCCAGTTCGTCGGCCTGCCAGTCCGCGAACCGGGTGACAAGGTCGCGATAGAAGGCAGTCCCCACATAGTGCGAGGTCCGCGACGGATCGTCTCGGGTCCCGGCCCCGGTCATGCCGCCGCGCTTCCCGGCCGTCGCACCGCGTTCACGGCAGCGGTCATGAAACCTCGCGGGTGATCTCGATGCGCGGCTCGGCGGCCATGAGCTGCCTGTAGAACTTGAAATACTCGCGCAGGAACACCTCGTCGGTCGCTGGCCCGCGGATGGCGCCGTCCTCCTCTACCCGGTAGCGGTCGGGCAGTCCGAGGCCGCGATGGGTGTAGACCCATTCGTCCTCCTCGGCCGCGAGGCCGACCTGGATCTGCTCGAAATTCATCAAGTCGTCAACTTCCCCGAAGTTGGGAAATCCCTCCTGGGTGCGCATGCGGATGGCATTGATGTCCTCCAGCGCACCGTCGAGCGTCCCGGCGTCGTCGACCACCGCCGTGCCCCACCACGTCGTGTCGGTCCGGTCCACCGCGAGCGGCTGAACCACCTGCACGTGATTGCCGAGAATGTGAAGATTGGGAAACACGTTGATGTTCACCGGTTCCGACGAAGCGAGGTCGAGGAACTCGTCTGCGCGCGCCGGGTGCTCGCGCCTGAGCTTGTCGGCAAAGAACTCCATCCCGGGATGGCTGGCCTCGATCTCCCAAAGGGCGCCGGGCCGACCGCGTTCGACATTGCCGCGCTTATCCTTGAAATGATGGCCGTTGGCATAGGCATAGACATACATCGGGCGGGTGTCAGGCGAATCGCGGTAGAACGCCAGACCTTTGGCGTCATCCGTCGCCATGCGGTTCTCCATCGCCAGCAGCGAGCGGTGGGAGAACAGCACATGGTACCCGTCGGCAGAGTTGTCGTAGACCAGCTTCCAGTTGCCGTGAAGCCGGAGCCGGTTGGCGTTGCATAGGCTGATCGTGCCGCCGGGCTGGCGGTCAAGCCACTCCTCGATCGGCCGCGCGACCGGGCCCAGATAATCGGACAACGGCGGCGCATCCGCGTTGAGCGTCCCGAACACGAAGCCGCGGAAGGACTCGACCCTCGGCACTTGGGCCAGGTTGAACCGCGAATCGCTGAAATCGCCGGCATAGCCTTCGGGCCAGGGCACGCCGCCGATGCGGCCCGAATTGAGGAAGGTCCAGCCGTGATAGGGGCACTGAAACGCCTTCGCCGAGCCGCTTTCCTGGCGGCAGACGGTAGAGCCGCGATGGGTGCAGCGGTTGTACAGCGCACGGATCTGCCCGTCCGAATCGCGGATCAGGATGAGCGGGCGAAGCCCCATCCGGGTCTGCACGAAGTCGTCGTTTGCGGGGATCTGGCTCTCGTGTCCGAGATAGACCCAGACTGCGGCGAAGACCCTGGTCATTTCCATACGGAAGATCGCGGGGTCGGTATAAATGCTGCGATGGACCCGGTCTTCCCTGATCAGCTGGTCGAAATCGTGGCCACCACGGGCAGGAACCTGCAGGTCGGTGCCGTCCATGGCCGAGTTCCTCCGTCTATCGCCGCACGAGCCGGTCAGAAAAAGTCATAATACTCGTTCCGTTCCCATTCGGTCACCTCGCCATCGCCCTCCCGCTCCGCGCATGCAGCATGGAACCTGTCGAGTTCCGCCCGCTTGAGCCGCAGATAGTAGTCGACGAACCTGTTACCCATCGCGGCACGAAACAGGCCGCCGGCCTCGAGGGCGGCGAGCGCCGCGTCAAGGTTGACCGGCAGAACCGGTCGCCCGGACTCGTAGGGTGCGTCGTCGGGCGGCGGCGGCTCCAAGCCGCGCTCCAGCCCGTCCAGCCCGGCGATGATCTGGCCCGCGATGAACAGATAGGGGTTGGCGGACGGTTCGCCGGCCCGGTTCTCGATTCGCGCACCAGCGCCGTCGATCACCCGCATCAGGGCGCCGCGGTGGTCGGCGCCCCAGGTCACCCGGTCGGGCGCCAGCGAATTGGGGCGGAAGCGGCGGAAGCCGTTGACGGTCGGGCATGCAAAGACGGTTCCGGAGACTGCGTGTTCCAGAAGCCCGGCGAGCCAGGCCTGTCCGATTACCGAGAGCCCGCGACCGTCGCCCGACGCGAACCTGTTGTCGGCGTCCTCGGCCCCCGACAGGGACTGGTGGAGATGCCAGCCGCTCGGAAAGTGGTTGGCAAGCGCCGGCCACGCCATGAAGGTCGCGAAATGGCCGTGCCGGCGGCAGACCTGGCGGGTCGCGGTGCGGAACAGGACGTAATCATCCGCGGCGCCGAGCGCATCGCGGGCGGTGAACGTAGCCTCGACCTGGCCCGGACCGTACTCGTTCTCGAGCGAGCGCAGCCCGAGCCCGAGTTCGCCATAGCGGCGCGCAAGTTCACTGAGCATCGGCTGCATCAGATCGAGATTGGTCTCTGAATGATAGGAATAGCCGGGTTCGAGCGGCGCCGTCCGCACCGGAACGCCGCGGCGCCCCGGCACGCCAGTGTTTTCCTTATCCAGATGCTCCTGAATGACGCGGGCGAGATACCATTCGACCTCGATACCGATCCTCAGACCAAAACCGGCGCTGCGGAGCCGCTCGACCTGGTGCCGCAGCAGATGCCGCGACGAGAAGTGGAAGGGTGTGCCGTCTCGGAAATACTCGTCGCACAGGACCCAGCCCACGCCGGGTGCCCAGGGGAGGACACGGAACGTCTCGGGATCGGGGACGATGACGAGGTTCGGCGAGCCCGTCATTTCCTCAAGCTCCATGCCACCGCCCCTCGTGAAGGACGAGAACACGCGGCCGCCGGAGGCGTCCAGGGTCGAGGTCGCGACATTGATGTTGTAGCCGTCGGAGAGAGCTGCGCCGAAGGTGTCCGGCGACACGGCCTTGGCACGCGCGGCACCGTGCGGATCGGCCCAGGCGAGGCGCACCAGTTGGAGGCCGCGCGTCTGCACCTCCGCGGGCAGGTCGCTGGCGCGGCGGCGCTGCTCGTCGGTCCAGAGCCCGTGGCGTTCGATGAAACCCCGTCCAGTCATCCCCCATCCTTGTCACAGCAGCCGGAAATGTCGAGACCGTTCGGACGCAGGCCGGACCGGCTCTCCCCGGCACCTTCCGGGGCCGGCCGGAACAGGCAGGCCGACGCGCAACCCGCTGCTCTTCGTAGTCCGGTCGATGTTCTCGCGCGGCTGTCGAAGCCGGCCTTGCGCGATTTCCCGATCCACGCGATTGGAAACTCGGACTGACACAACCTCCCGACGGCAAAGCGCTGGCAAGCAGCTCCAGCGGGATGCTTCTTCAACAGGCAGGTCGCTCCTCAGGATTCAATGACAGGCACAGGCAGGCAGTAGCATGTGCCGCGATCGCAATGCGTGTCTCCGGAGCCAAGCTGCCTGCCGCTTCGGGTGGCGCGGTGAGCTCCCATAGCGGTTTCCCCTGCGAATGAGAAAACCGTATCCAATAGTGGAAACCACATAAATATAGACATATTATGATTATTCCTCTTGCAATCCCCTTCGGTTTCCCTATGCTCCGTGAAACTTGCTTCTCCAGTGGAAACCACTTGTATTGCAATATGTTAGCATGAATCATGCTCGCAGAACTCAACAATTCCCAAAGACGCCAGTTCGTCGATGTGGTGCAGATTTTCGAGGCGTGGGAGGACTCCAGAGCTGAACTCGGTCGACGCTTCGTTGGCTCCATGCGGTGGGTGGAACGGAAAGGGCATGTCTACCTGTTGCGAAAGCAAGCCAGCAGCGAAGTTTCGCTGGGCCGAAAGACCGAGAAGACGGAGGAGATCTACCGTGCGTTCCGCGACAGCCGAGATGCAGAGCGGAACCGATACAAGAATCTTGAAGCACATCTCAAAGAGATGGCACCGGTGAACCGGGCGCTGCGTCTGAACCGCGTTCCGCTGATCACAGCCCGAATTCTCCGCCACCTGGCGAGCGCGCAGGTCCTTGGACGGAACATCTCGATCGTTGGTACCAACAGTCTCTACCTTTACGAAGCTCTGGCAGGCGTCCAGCTAAGGAGCGATCTGCTCGCGACCAATGATGTGGACCTCCTCTGGGACGCCCGCCAAAGCCTGAGTTTAGGCGTCAGCGACTTCCGCCACGAGGGCGTCATCGGTTATCTCAAGCGTGCTGACCGATCATTCCGACGCAGCAGCGGTCAGCATTTCCGCGCCGTCAATCGGAACGGCTTCATGGTTGATCTGATCCATCCAATCGGCGACCTGCGAGCGGCCACGGACGATCCTGTCAACGAAGAAGACCTGATCGGTGCAGGCATCGAGGGTCTTGAGTGGCTGGTCAACGCGCCGAAGATGGACGGAATCGTCATTGGCGAGGACGGCATTCCCCTTCGATGCTGGTCCGTGGATCCCCGTGCCTTTGCCCTGCATAAGGCTTGGGTTGCGGAGCGAGCCGACCGGGACCCGGTAAGACGCGTTCGCAACCGCGCACAGTCGCGGGAAGTGGCACGGATAGCCAAACGTCTGGGTATGGAGATGTCGGATCCGGCGCTTTCCGCACTGCCATCATTCATGCGCGGTTTCGCCGACGGCCTGGACTACGATTGCTAGGAGGGAATCCAGTCGCCGTCCCCGGGAGCACGGCCTGCGCTGCCGGCAATCCTGATCGGACTGTCCGGAAGCGGCTCCCGCCCGCCGCTATCCGCTCTTTTCGCGTGCCTGGCCCTCGCCTGCGCCAGCGCAACAGTCGTACCATGTCCAAGACGCAGCATAATTCCAATTCCGCCGCGAGTGCCGCCGCGCACCAGTTGGGTGAGAGTTTCGTATGGCACAGTTGCAGGCTCATTTCCATTTGTTCATCTCACAGTGCAGGGGGGTGATTTGGGCTGATGTTGTCGTTGGCTGGTGCGTCGTCTGCACCGATCATGGCCGTCCACGCGCTCTCGAAGCGGTCGAGCAGGGCGCGGAAGGTGATTGTCCGCCGACGATGCGCCAGCGCATGCCGGAGCGTTTCATGCACTGTGTGACGAGGGTCTTGTTTGCCGCCTCGACAAGCCGATCGCGATCCCCTGTTGCTTCAGCGCGTGGTAGCGCATGCGGTGGCGATGCTTGCGGAAGAAGGCCCGTTCCCTGTCGATGTCGGCCCGCTGGCGCGGCGGTGTCGCGAAGGTGGCGCAGCGCCCGGGATCACCCTGTCGATGCCGCGGGGGTCGTGACGCAGGATCTCGCGGTATTTCTCGAACCAGTGGGGCGCCGCCGCATGGTCGGCCGCCACGCGCAGATGCTCGCAGGCATACCTCGGTTTCGGGCTCAAGACCCCTGAGGAAGGTCCAGTTGTCGGCAGCGGCGTCGGCGCTGATCCCGATATCGGGACGTCTCCGCCTGCTCGACCTCGTTTGCGAGCTGCGCCTTCAGCGTGTGCTTTCGGCCCTCGGGCATGCGGCCGAGATAGACGGTCTTCAGGCGCTCACCGTCGGCGTCGTGGAAGGAGGCCGTGCCACAGGCCGCCTCGCGCCAGCAGGCTTCGGAACGGCCGCCCTCGCCGGCCCGTAGCGCCACCATGACGCCGTCCAGCGAGGCGGTGACCGCGTCTTGCGGGATGTCCTCGGCTTCCCGGATACCGTCCAGGGTCTGCGGGCCGAGACTTTCCCTGCGCTCCTGCATGGTCAGGCGCTGCAAGGTGCTGGCGTCATGGCGCCGAGATTGCTGAAGAACGCCTCCGCTTCCCGCGCCGTGCAGTGGCCCATCATCATCAGCCCAAGCCGTCGGCCGTGTCAGGTAGTCGTCGACGAGGCTTTCGTCCACCGGCATCAGCGACCGGCGGCGCGCGCCGGGGCGCTAGCGCGCACGCCGAAAGGTCACCGCGCGAGGTCATGATCGTCTTCGGCGCCGCACGGAACCAGCCGTCTCGCTCGATCCGGGGCGCACCGTCGTCCCGGGCCTCGGCGCAGGCACCCAGGATCTCGCAGCGCATGCATGCTCTCACGCACCCGCCGCTCCGTTTCCTCAAAGGCCTCGGCAGAGCGCTGCGAACCGAGTTGCTGATGACAAACTGCGGTTATCTGCGTGACCGCCTCGACAACCCGAGGCGGCAAGCCGGAAAAATCGATGGACGCCGAAGGCTGAGGCTGCGAACTGACATGGGAGCGCTCCTGATTTTGTGGATTGTCACCAATATCATACCGCATCTTGGGGTGCGGAGCGTTCCCACCTCCACTGCTCGGCCCTGCCGTAGTGACAAAACCCTGTCCTGAAACCGGCGATTGTCACGAAAACCCGTTTTCGCAGCTGCCACGCGATCGCATAACCGTGCTAAATCGTGCCGGCGCAAAAATGTACAACCGCGCGATTCTATCAGCGAAATCGTGATATAGAGGGGGCGAAAAATCTCGCTTTGGGACGGAAATTGACCGATCAGACCGGGAATCCGGCGGATTTTCGGAAAACTTCGCGAGAATTGTCACGCGAAACGTTAACCGCCCGCAGTTGGAATTGGGCCAAGTTACGCTGGATTCTCGGTTGAAAGGGCCCTGTGCCGCTGCGAATCGGCAGGAATCTCCTTGGAAACGGAGCACCCGGAGGTCCCGGAAGTAGATCAAACCCGAAATTTCGCCGTAAGGTCAGCCAAACGGTTATTTCCGCGCGGGCACGAATTAGCCTGGAATCACCGTGGCCGGTTGTGTTTCCTTTGCCGGGCGAACGTAATAAGATACGGCAATTGATCCCGTGCCCGAGGAGGACATCAGCCATGAACGCTACAGCCGTCCGCAATATTTCCGGCCTCTCGCTGCGTGACCGGGTCAGCGAAGAGGAATGGAAGGTCCGGGTCGATCTTGCCGCCGCCTACCGCCTCGCACATCTTTATGGCTGGACCACGACCCTGATCTACAACCACATCTCGGCCCGCATACCGGGACCCGATCATCATTTCCTTCTTAACCCGTTCGGGCTTCGCTGGGACGAAGTCACGGCGTCGAATCTCGTCAAGATCGATCTTGAGGGCAACATCCTCGACAACACCCCCTACAAGATCAACAATGCGGGATACACCATCCACAGCGCGATCCACGGGGCCCGCGAGGATGCGGTTTGCGTCATTCATACCCATACCGAAGCCGGCATGGCGGTTTCCGCGCTCAACGACGGCCTGATCTTCACCAATCAGGATTCGATGATGTTCTACGGCCATGTCGCCTATCACGAATTCGAGGGCATCGCGCTCGATCTCTCGGAACGCGAACGCTTGGTCGGCGATCTCGGCGGCAAGAAGGTGATGATTCTGAAGAATCACGGCCTGCTGACAACCGGAATGTCCGTGGCCGACGCCTGGGTGCAGATGTACTTCCTCGAGAAGGTATGCTCTGCCCAGCTGTCGCTGATGGCCTCGGCAGCGGCCGGCGGCGGGATTCACCATCCCTCCAGGGAGGTCTGCGAGCATACTGCGCGGCAGTACGACGATTCCGGATGCGGCGAGCGCGAATGGCCGGCGCTGCTCCGGCAGCTCGACGACGTGACCACCGACTACAAGTACTGAGCCGATGTCGGCAACGGTCGACGAGATTGCGCCGGATCTGTTTCGCATCACCTGCTTCAACACGCAGGCGAACTTCCAGTTTTCCTCGTTCTTGGTGCGAGACGACGAGCCCCTGCTCTATCACACCAATCTCCGCGCCTACTTCAACGACATGCACGGCGCCGTGCAGAGCGTACTCGATCCGGCGACCATCCGCTGGATCGGGTTCAGCCATTTCGAATCCGACGAGTGCGGCTCGCTCAACGAGTGGCTTGCGGCCGCACCCGCCGCGGAACCGCTCTGCAGCTTCGTCGGCGCCCGCACCAGCGTCGGCGACTTCGCGGACCGGCCGCCGCGCGTACTTGACGAAGACGAACGCCTCACTACCGGCGCACGCCGCTACCGGGTCATCGAGACCCGGCATGTGCCCCATGGCTGGGATGCCAGCCTCCTGTTCGAGGAGACAGGCTCGACGCTCTTCTGTTCCGATCTCCTTGGCCACAGCGGCGATGTCGAGGCGCTCTGCGACGGCGACATCGTGGGGCGGTCGCGGGACTACAACACGCGCCAGCAGGACGGGCCGATGGCCGGTTCGGTCCCCTACACGCACCACACCCGCGACATCCTCGAAGGGCTCGCCGGGCTCAGCCCGGCGACCCTCGCCTGCATGCACGGATCGAGCTTTTCGGGCGACGGCGCGCGCGTGTTGCAGGAGTTCGGCGACGTGATCGAACACTGCTTCGGACCGGCCTGAGGAGACGGCGGCGCGGCGGCGCCAACGGGAGAGGATCATGGTCGACAAGATTTCCAAAGCCGATGACGAGTGGCGGGCCGCACTCTCGGAGGAGGCCTTCCACATCCTGCGCAAACATGGCACCGAACGTCCGTTCACGGGCCTGTACAACGACTGCAAGGACGAAGGTACATATGTGTGTGCCGGCTGCGGACACCCGCTGTTCTCGTCGGCACACAAGTTCGACTCCGGCACGGGCTGGCCGAGCTTCTACCGGCCGATCGACAACGAGGCTGTCGGGACACGCAACGACTGGTCGATGCTGATGCGGCGCACCGAGGTGCATTGCGCGCGGTGCGAGGGACATCTCGGACATGTCTTTCCCGACGGCCCGATGCCCTCCGGGGAGCGCTATTGCATAAACTCGGTGTCGCTGAGACTGGAACCGGCGACAGACTAGGGCCGCCTCGGCCGCGCCGACACGGCCATCGAGACTAGAAATCGCGGATCAAAGCGCGTATACGCGGCAGCTGGCGCAGCAACAAGCTAGGGAAACGAACTCATGCCGGCCCAGTGGTCGCCCGACGGGTGGCGTAGCAAGCCCATCGTCCAGGTTCCGGAATATCCGGAACCTGGCCTTCAGCAAGCGGTGGAGACGGAACTCCGCGACTACCCGCCGCTGGTCTTCGCCGGCGAGGCCCGGCGCCTGCGCCGTCAGCTCGCAGCCGCGGCGGAAGGCCGCGCGTTCGTGCTGCAGGGCGGGGACTGCGCCGAGAGCTTTGCCGAGTTCCATGCCAACAACATTCGCGACACGCTGCGCGTGCTCCTGCAGATGGCGGTGGTACTCTCCTTCGCCTCCGGCAAGCCGGTCATCAAGATCGGCCGCATGGCCGGCCAGTTCGCGAAGCCGCGCTCGTCGGATGTCGAGAAGCTCGACGGCGTCACGCTGCCGAGTTATCGCGGCGACATGATCAACGCCATGGAATTCGATGCCGCGGGCCGGGCACCCGATCCGCGGCGCATGCTGCGGGCCTACAACCAGTCTGCGGCGACCCTCAACCTGCTTCGCGCCTTTTCTCAGGGCGGCTATGCCGACCTTCACGAGGTGCATCGCTGGAACCTCGAATTCGTCGCCTCCGGAGAGGAGGCCGAGAGATATCGCGAGCTTGCCGACAGGATCGACGAGGCAATGACCTTCATGGCCTCCTGCGGCGTGACGTCGGAAGCCACCCCACAACTGCGCGAGACCGATTTGTACACCAGCCACGAGGCGCTGCTGCTGGGATACGAGGAAGCGATGACCCGCATCGATTCGATGACCGACGACTGGTACGACACGTCGGCGCACTTGGTCTGGATCGGCGACCGCACGCGCCAGCTCGACGGCGCCCATGTCGAGTTCATGCGCGGCATCTCCAACCCGATCGGAGTCAAGATCGGACCGTCCCAGACCGTTGACGGGCTCCTTGAGTTGATCGGCATCCTCAATCCCGAGAACGACCCCGGACGCCTCGTGCTCATCAGTCGCATGGGCCACGACCAGGTGGAGGCGAAGCTGCCGCCGCTGCTGCGCGCCGTCGCCAGCGAGGGCTGGAAGGTCGTCTGGACCTGCGACCCCATGCACGGCAACACGGTCAAGAGCAACAACGGTTACAAGACCCGGCCATTCGCACGGATCCTGCGCGAGGTGGAAGGCTTCTTCGCGGCCCACGACGCCGAGGGCACCCATGCCGGCGGCATCCATATCGAATTGACCGGGCAGAACGTCACCGAGTGCACTGGCGGCGTCCAGGCCATCTCGGACAAGGACCTTTCCGACCGCTATCACACGCATTGCGATCCGCGGCTCAACGCGTCGCAGTCGCTTGAGCTGGCCTTCCTCGTCAGCGAACACATCAAGAAACAGCGCCACCGCAGGAACAGACGCGCCGCGCCCGGGCGCACCGCCGCCTAGGCCCCGCTGCTGGCCGTCGTCGTCGCGGATGACCGAAACGCTCGACATCGCGCTTGCGCAGATCAACCCGACCGTCGGAGATGTCGTCGGCAATGCCGAGCGTCTGCGCACAGCCCGTGCGCGCGCCGCCGAACGGAGCGCCGATCTCATCATCGCGAGCGAACTGGTGATATCCGGCTACCCGCCCGAAGACCTCGTGCTCCGGCCGATCTTCCAGGAAACCGTCAAACGCGAAGTCGACGCGCTCGCCCGGGAGACCGTCGACGGCGGGCCGGCGATGCTGATCGGAGCTCCGTGGCTGCAGGACGGCAAGCTGTGCAATGCGGCGCTCCTTCTCGACGGCGGCGAAATTGTGGCTGTCCGCATAAAGCATGATCTCCCCAACTACGGCGTGTTCGACGAGAAGCGGGTCTTTTCCGCGGGTCCGCTTCCGGGCCCGGTGAATTTTCGCGACGTCCGCATCGGCGTCATGATCTGCGAGGACATGTGGACCGACGAAGTCGCCGAATGCCTGCAGGAGTCGGGCACCGAGATCCTCGCGGTTCTCAACGGGTCGCCGTTCGAGGCGGACAAGTGGGACACGCGGCTCGCGCTCGCGGTCGCGCGCGCCACCGAATGCCGGCTGCCGCTGATCTATGTCAACCAGGTCGGCGGCCAGGACGAGCTCGTCTTCGACGGCGCGTCGTTTGTCGTCGGCGCGGACGGAGCACTGCTGGCCGCGGCGCCGGCATGGCGCGAGGACATCCTGGCGACGCGCTGGACGCGCGGCGGCGCGGGATGGACGTGCGAGCAGGCCAGCCGCGCACCGCCGCCCGAGGGCCTTGACGGAGTTTACAGGGCGATGATGCTCGGCCTTCGTGACTATGTGGACAAGAGCGGCTTTTCGGGCGTCATAATCGGCCTTTCGGGCGGCATCGACTCGGCGCTGACGGCCGCGATCGCGGTCGACGCGCTCGGCGCCGACCGCGTGCACTGCGTCATGATGCCGTCGCCCTATACGTCACGCGCGAGTCTCGACGACGCCGCGGCGGCGGCGGACCTGCTCGGCACCCGGCTCGACACGATCGCGATCGAGCCGGCCATGGCCGCCTTCGACGCCATGCTCGCCGACTACTTCGCCGACACCGAAGCCGACACCACGGAGGAGAACATCCAGGCGCGCGCCCGCGGCCTGACGCTGATGGCGCTGTCCAACAAGACCGGGGCAATGGTGCTTTCCACCGGCAACAAGTCCGAGATGTCGGTCGGCTACGCCACGCTCTACGGCGACATGTGCGGCGGCTATTCCGTCCTCAGGGATGTCTACAAGACCGACGTGTTCGCACTGTCGCGGTGGCGCAACGCCAAGCGGCCCGACGGCGCGCTCGGGCCCTCCGGGCCCGTCATGCCGGAGAACGTCATCGTCAAGCCGCCGTCGGCCGAACTGAAGCCGAACCAGACAGATCAGGACAGCCTGCCGCCCTACGACGATCTCGACGCGATCCTCAGGTGCCTGAACGAGCGCGACATGAGCATCGGCCGGACAGTGGAGGAAGGTTTCGAGCAGGCCCTGGTGCTGCGTGTCTGGCGCATGCTCCTCGGCGCCGAATACAAGCGCCGCCAGGCTCCGCCGGGGGTCAAGATCACGGGCCGCTCGTTCGGGCGCGACCGTCGCTATCCCATGGTCAACGCGTTTCGGGGAAACCGGTAGGAAATCCTACGCCGCTGTCTGCAAGGCCAAGCCGGCGATTCCGCCGATCACCGGCGCCGTATCGTGCATCCTCTGACGAAAATCCGACCCTTGCGGAGTCTCCGGCGCAGGACTTTCCCACGCTGTGGTTGATGTTTTGAATGACCGCTGAACGGGGCACAAATTTCCGCATTCTTGCCAGGTTTTCCGGCTGCGGCGACTCGTGGACGGCCCCGCGGCCAGAAAACCCGGCAGGCTGTGCAACCTCCCTCTATCAGCAGTCAGCAAGATCGAATGCGGCGTGGGAAAGTCCTGTTGCAATCGCCAAAGTAAACCTCAGCGCAGATCGTCATCACCGCACGAACGAACGCTTACAGTAATTCGTGCCTGATAAAAAATAATGATCGTGTTGAATCCCGAAGGGTCAGGACCCGGCGCTTGACGACACAATTCTCCAGATGCGGAGGGCCCGCCCGGACTCGGACCGGGAACCTGCGGCTTAAAAGAAAGCCATACGGAATTTTGTGGCACGCCCCATTTCCTGTCGAATTGCGAGTGGCCTATATCTTTGATTATATGGGGAATTAAAAGACCCAGACGACACGATCCAAAGCTTCATGGACCGTGTCAGTTTAGCGCTTCGGGTCCGCTGTGGCGTCCTGATCGAGCCCCATTCCGGGCGGCTGGCGACGGTCCGACGTCCACAGTTCGCATGACCCGGCGGGTATGAAGCTACAGGCGCCCACCTCGGAGGGTACGGATGGAGTGGGTGCTTGCCTGGACCGACGCTCCGCTCCGCATTGATCCGTTGCTCGACAATCAGGCCTCCTCGAAGTATGGCGCTATTGCGTTCGCCGCAGTCGTTCCTGTCGTCAATCGGCGCCGAGACACTATCGCCATGTGTGCCGGAACGGGGACGACTCCGGCAGATCGTCGCTCAGACCGCGACCGTTCACATTCGCTTCGAGAAGCCGAATACGTTCCATCAGCGCATCGAACTCCAGGACGTCGCCCCGGATAGCGTCAGCGTCGCACATCGCCTCATAGTCGGCCTTCAGGTCCGGGAGCTGGTCTTCGTCCGGCACGAGCCGCAATTCGCCCTCCAGACAGCGGTCGTAACTGACGCCGCCATAATGAAAGAACATCTTCTTGTGTTTGACCACTTCTCCCAGCAGCGCGCGGTCGTCGAGCGCCGCCCTGCCAATCTCGTGGTCGGCGAGGCAGGCCAGGTCGAACCAGTGGCGGGAAAGGCGCCCCGCGAGACGGCGGCGGTGGCAGGCCACATGGGCCAAGGTCGCCTTTTCCCAGAATGTGCGCTTCGGGTTGAGGACGGTCACAGTCGCTGAAGGAAACTCCAGGTCCTGGGTAAAACCGGCAATATCGGCCGCGACCGGGCGTCGCTCGTTCGGCGAGATGACATTGCGGCCGCCGAATTCCAGCAGCACCTCGTTGCTGAAGTAACCGCTGGCGCCACCGACCGCGGACGGATAAACGAAAAGCAGGCTCTCGCCATCCTCGCTGATCCGTATGTCGTGCCGGCCGTCCATGTCGAGCCGTTGCGCCGCTTCGTCGACGAAGGGCGCCACGACATCGCGGACATAGTCTGCGACACGGGCCCTGAGTTGTTCGCTCAACCGCTTGATCCGGGTCCGGCTCACGCCTTCGGCAAAAGGATCGAATCCGTCGCTGAAGACGCGGTAATCGAAACTGACATCCACATCTTCGGAAAACCGGTCGATGACGCCATAGACCTTCGAAAGCGCGGTTCCTCCCCGGAAGGCCATCGGATGGGCCCCGGGCATGGTGAAGAGGGTATGCAGCGTCCAGCAGACCCAGATGTCCTTCTCCAGAATGACGGGGTCCGGACCGAAATTGGTGTTGACGGCCTGCAGAATGTCCGCGCGTTCGCCGGCCGCGAGAGAAAGGAACGGCCTAGCCATGGGCCGATCCTGTCGGAGAGGCATCGAACGCCGCCGCCATCCAGGCGGGCATGGCGGCTGTGCGCAGCTTTGCGAAGTCCTCCGGGCGGAGAACCTTCGCAATCCGGGCGACCGTCTCCGGCGTGACCTCCTCCTTCCCGAGATACCAGAGTGCGGAGAGAGCCACACCCGCCGGCTCGCCGGGGAATTGCAGCAGGCGCCGGTTCGAGGTGTGGCGGAGCCGGACGGAGCCGGCCCCGACATGAAGGGTCCGGGTCGTTCCGCTGGTATGGTACACGGGCGAGAGCGGCATCTGGGTGCTAAACCCGAACCGCCTTATGGCCTCGAAACCGTGGACCTGGAGCGTCTCGCCGTGGCGGCGCGCAACGGTCCGGGCGACCTCGCGAACATCGATCGCCATGCCGCCGGCGACATAGCGGCTGAATTTCGGCCGCACATACACGCCGCGGGCGACGCGCCGGATCTCGCCCGCCGCGGCCAGGCGCGACAGGGTCCGCCCGACGGCGGCCGGGCTGCCGCATCCCGAAAAACGGGCGCCGGTGAAGGGCTTGCCCTTCGGCACTCGTCCCAGGGCGGACCGGACGGTTGCTGCAGTGGACATCGGAGGGCTCCTTTGCAGCAAAATATAAGGATACTTCCGGACAAATCAAGTGACGGCCGCCCGGCCGCAGGACCATTCTGTTGTCGCGATCGGCGGCGGACAACCGTGTCAGAGTGGCCGTTATTGAAGTTGGTGGCACCGTCTCAAGGTCGGAACCGACATATCGACAACGAAATCCGCTCCCGAATGGACCTCCAGATCTGCCTACAACGCCCCCTCGTCGGACGAAATCGGAAAAAAGAAGAGCCCTGCGCCCAGCCGCCGTCCATGGTAGCGAGCATGGCCAGGCAACCGATCGCATCGTTCAATTCATAGCAGGCCTGCATCTCGAGAAGCACGGCCACCGCCTGGATATCCTCGCGCGTCGGGTTGTCCTGCAGGGCGTCATCGGAAGGTTTGTACGCAGGGTCACTCCAAGGGTAGGCCCGAAGCGCCGTGGCCCGAACAGCGGAAGTCCCGGTCCTCCAGCGGCATGCCCGGGGCCAGCGCGAAGGCGTCCCTGCTCTCGAGCCAGGACGGCGCATAGCGGAACAGGCTGAACCGCCGGATGGCGTCCGTCCCGTAGCGCAGTTCGTCCACGGGCCGCCCCTCCCGGCCGGGGAACAGGACGGCGATCTTCGGGCCGGTCATGGCGCGAGCCGCCCCTGAACCGCGCCCGCGAGCGGGGTCTCGTGCTCCGGCCTGTCCACCAGGGCGAGCCCGACAAGCCGCGCCCTGCGGACGATGCGGCGGTCTGCGGCCGGCCATTCCTCTTCGAGCGCCTGGAACGCGGCGCTGAACGCGGTGAGTTCGCCGGCTTCGACGCGCGCCCTGACCCGGCGTCCGTCGATCGTGTCCGGCAGGGTCACGGTCGCGCGCAGGCCTTCGGGACCGTCGGCCGGCGCTAGTCCCTTCCCGGACCGGGCCAGCAGGCCTTCCCAGTCATCAAGGACATTCACCAGCAGGCCGTTGTTCTCCAGAACGGCACCGGGCTCGAAGATCTCGTCGAAGGCCCCGCCGACGCGGATCGGGACACCATAGGGGACCAGCAGGCCCTCCAGGACGCCGGGCCCGGTCACGTCGAACGCGAAGGCGCGCCGCTCGACCGGCCCGGCCTTCCCGGTGCCCGGGTCCGCCCGCTCCCCCGGGAGACCGCGCCGGACCATGCCGGACCTGTTCGCGGGCCAGGCCGGGCCGCATTCGCGCAGGAACTGCGCCAGCGCGCCCTCCTCCATGAACTTCATCCGCTCGGCCAGAACTTCGGCGCCGAAGTGCGTTCGACCGCACAGGTCACGGAGCGCGTCGTACCAGAAGCGCAGCGCGAGGTCGCAGATCCGCCAGCCCGGTCCGGCTTCCTCGTCCCTGCCCAGGGCCTTTCAACTTATCACTATTGACTCGAAGCAACTGACGCCGTATATACGGTTCCATGAGAATTGGCCTGCGACATTATGATGGCGAGACGGTTGACTGGCTGAAGGCACGGCTTGGCGCCGGGGATCGCACGCGGACCTTCCTGAGCTCTGCGAGCGTGAGGACTGGCGGAACGCGAAGGGAGAACTATGCCTCGCCCGCGCTTCCAAAGTTCTCCGCCGTACTCGGTCTGCCTCTGCCGGAGGCTCGGTGACCCCGGAGTCCCTGGCCCCGTCGCCGGATTATCCCGACAAGCACCTGTCGTGCCGTCTCGGCGATCTTGGCGAGGTGGTTCCGGTTGCCGACGAGGACAAATCGCTGGCGCGGTCGATGATGGCATCGCATCATCCCGCAGGGCTATTCTGTTGTCGTCCCAGCGATCGGCGCATGCTGATTTTGGTCCGGGCATTCCGTTTTCGCCGTGGCAGTGTGCCGGCGACGCTTGCGACCGCGGATTCCCTCCTTCGCGAGGTGACGGTGCGCCCGTGAGCTCCGGGACCGCCTGGTGAAGGAGCATCACTAGCTGCGGTTTCACGGCATCAAGGGTCTGCGCCATGTCGCCCTGCACGGCGAGACCTGGGTGGTCGGCTGGCGGCGCGTTCAAGCTTGCTGCACCGCTGGATCGCTGCGGAGCAGCAGTGCCTGCACGCGAACAATTCCCGGTTCGTTGGGGGGATGCCGAACCTGGCGTGACGGCTGGACATCGAGGCCGCGCGTTCCTCGCGGAGACGTTCGTCAAGCGCTTCGCCGGAACCTGCTATCGCGCGGCGAACTGGCGCTCGCTTGACGCGCGGTCGCGAGCGGCTCCGCGCGCTTCCGTCACCACGGCCAGGAGATCTTCATGTACGAACTGGGACCGCCGAGGCGCGATCCCGAAGAGCGCAGCACGACAGTGCCGGGCCTCGACTGCGCAGCCTGTGCCCGGGCGAGGTGTGCCGCAAGCGCTATCCGCTGAGAACCATTCTCGCGGCTCGCCGGCTACCGCGGCGTGACCGCATTCGCCGCCCTCCAGGAACAGCTTGCGGCGGTGAACTCGTTCTTCAGCCCGAAGCGCTACACCGCACCCACACCTTCCACACCATCCTCGCTGACCTGCCGCCCGAGACTCTGCCCTGTGGACGGCCCGGCAGCAGACACGCCGGCAAGGACATCCGCGGTGCCTCCAGCCGAGAACGCCCGGCGGGTCGCAGCGGTCGAGCACGGATGGTTCTCGGCCAGGCGAAGAGCAACGGGATCCCCCTCGCCAGCAGCATCAACGTCACCGGCTGCATCGTCACCATGGACGCGATGCACGCTCAGCACGAGCGGCAGCTTCTCGAGCGCCGCATGTCGTCACGGCGATCAGGAATAACCAGGAGACCATGCTCGACGACCTCAAGGCCATCGACTTCGAGGGCGCGGCCTCGGTTCGAAACCCTCGACAAGGGCGCATCGAGCGCCGCCGCCGTGGTCGACATCTCCGGCGCCGAGCGGGACCGCTGCGCTGCTCTCCACGGTCGCCGCCATCCGCATCGAGCGCGAGATCTGCAAGACCAAAGAGAGCAGCGTCGAGACCACCTGGTGCCTCACCTCGCTCGGCCCCGAACGCCCCGAGATGCTTCTGGCGCGCGGGTCATGGAAAATCGACTCCGCCACGTACGCGATTTCACCTGCGACGAAGACCGCTGCAGGGTGCGCCGCGCAACCTCTTGACAAACGCCGCCATCCTGCGCTGCGGCGGACACTTCATGCCCGAGGCCAACCGGCACTACGCCGCCCGGGACGCGCGCCATCCTCATCCCGCAGATAAACCTTCGCCCCTGGCCCCGCGCCACAAGCCGGGAACGCGCCGGCGCAACAGGACAGCTCTGCTCGAACACTCGAAAAAGCGTGCCCGGCCTGATGCACCAGCCACTGAAACCGGCCCACAGTGAACCCGGGGTGCCATGCCAGGTCCCTGTCACATCAGCAATCCACAGGCCCGACAAAAGAATGGTCTTGGCCTGATACTGAAAGCCGCACACGAAGTCGTCCGCATGGCGCACGATGATCGTGTCAGTCATCCGTTTGCGCCAATGGTTCTGGAACCAGTCGTCGAGCACGTAGTGCAGGTAAACGTTCGCCAGGCAGGAGCTGACCATGGCACCCTGAGGCGAACCAGCACTGGTGTCGCTCCATGTTCCATGACGCCAGCGTTCATCCACTTGATGATCAGCCGGATGACCACCCCGATCCGTCTCTCGAGCATCGCGACCAGGTGGTCGCGGTTGTCGAAGGGGCATCAACAATCCAGTTGACCTTCCGCCGTTCCACCGTGACGGCATCGAGCGCATCGTGCGTCCCGGCCGGAAACCGTAGCTGAACCCGAGGAACTCCGTCTCGTGGAGCGGTACCAGAATCGCGTCCGTCACCGCCCGCTGAAGAATCTTGTCCGAGGCAAGTTGCCCTCCATCCTCCTTGGGTATGTACACCCCGGAGGCGCCCGCCCCTGTGCACACGGGCGTGCAGGCAGTTCCACCCCTTTCGCGTACGCTTGCCACACAACGCCCCGCCGCCGCGTCCTTCCTCAAGGAATGGAACGCAGAACATCACGTGGTGGAGTAGCGCCACAAGACGCTCTTCCGGGTTCCTCTTCGCTACCTGCGTTCCGCCGCCTGTGACCCCCGCTTCTGCGCGCGGCGCGGGCCAACCGCATTGCCCTTCCCTCCGGCAACTCCGCAGGCTCCGAGGAACCCTTGTTCGCCGCCTTCGACGGTACCATGGCCGGATCCGACTTCTCGTTCATCATCGGTTTACGGAATGGTTCCTTTCCTCTGCGGCCCCTCCACGACAGAGGGGCAATTGAAAGATCTCCCGGGCCCCTGCTTCGGCCATGGTTCTCGGACCCCGCGGAGCCCCTGCTTGCCTCACCAACGCTTCGCCTGACGCCTCACGGCGACCGACGCATGGTTCACCGAGGAAGTGGTGGTTACCCTCTCTTCCTGCCGGGACTTTCACCCGGCAACATTCCACCAGTTAGCCTGGCGCACTCACCTTCCGGTCTTTCACTGCTGTACCGTCCCGAATTGCCGCCGTCTCTACCCCGGGGAACCCGATGCGTGCTCGTCAGTTCTTCCGCATCGACTCTGGCCATCGGGCAGGTCCTTGGCATACCCGACAAATCAGCTTCGTGTGGGAGCGTCTATTTCGGGGCTTCCCGTTCGCTACGGCCCTCCGGTTTGTTCACCGCCCTGGCTGATCGAACCGACTGAACACTGTGTTCCAGCCAGCCCACAACGGCTTTCTACGTCCCATCTCGCTGGTCCAGGGTTATCCCTGACCCAGTGGGATATGCTACGGCGCCAAACCGGAAATTGCGCCGGCGGGACTCGCACCCGCAAGTACAGCAGCTAGACTCGCTGCACGTCGACG
The DNA here is from genome assembly GCA_964291215.2 of Alphaproteobacteria bacterium. GTDB lineage: Bacteria > Pseudomonadota > Alphaproteobacteria > MPNO01 > UBA830 > JAJEBT01. The sequence continues at coordinate 2,335,075 of OZ219790.1, forward strand.
AAGACGCTCAGCCCCTCGCGGTAACGGATCAGGGAGCGCAAGGGCTTCGCTTCGCGTACATCCTCGGGCAAGGCGTCGAGTTCCTCCTGCCTGAACAGCGCCTCGACAGCGACACGAAGGGCGTCCTGCAGGGCATCGAACATCGCTGACTGACGCTCCCGTGCGGGATCGTGGTGCTTCAGCCGCAATGCATTCAGATTGAAGATCAGCGCGATCCTGTTGAGTGGGGCCGAGCATAGCGAGTTGGAGCGCTTGGCGCGGCGCCGTAAGGTCACCACCGACAAGGTCATCGGCAAGTGCTTCCGCCGCCATCGAAGCCGGGAGTTCCGCAATTTCCTCGACCACGTCGAGGCCAATGTGCCCGACGACCTCGACATTCACATCGTTATGGACAACCACTCGACGCACAAGACCAAGGAAGTCCGCGCCCGGTTCGCCAAGAGGCCGCGCGGGCACGTGCACTTCACGCCGATGTCCGCCCTATGCCTCAACCAGGTGGAGAGGGCCTTCGTCGATCTGACGGAGAAGCAGATCAGGCGCGGGGGTCGCCGCTCGACCGTCGAACTCGAGCAGGCCATCACCGCGTGTATCAAGGCGATCAACGAGGACCCCAAGCCGTTCCGGTGGCACAAGTCGGCCGACGAGATCCTCGCCGCCGTCAAGCGCTTCTGCGTAAGAACCCTCGAACTCGCACCGGTTCAGTCGTAACTGTGCGAACGTCGGAATCGGGACACTAGGCCCTGTCCTGGTATCCTGCGCGCTGCAGGGAGGCGCGCAGGCCGGGGGTGAAGCCGGCCGGCAGCGCGAGCGTCGCGCCGGGGCCGGCCCGGAGTCCGCGGTTGCGCCAGTGTTCGGCGTTGGCGTGACGCCAGTTGTATCCGGCATGGCCGCCGACGCGCAGGATGGACAGGGCGGCCCAGCTTGCACCGACCAAGATATCGCCGACCGGGCCGTCAAGCCAATTGCAGCCGCGGCAGTTGCGCCGGGTGGCGCTGGCATGAGCGAACATGAAGAGGCGGGGCGTCAGGCGGGGCGCGCCTTCCAGCCGGACGCCGAAGTAGTCGGTCTCGGGCCGTCTGGCGGTCCACTGCGGCAGGGACCGAGGCGCGATCGGGCGGATCTGGCGCATCCGGGAGAAGCTTCAGGCAGGCCGGGAGCAGAGCGGCGCCATGAAACCCGCCGCTGCCAACGCACCCGTATTGACATCCTCCGCGGGACCGGCTGTAAAGGACAAGCGTGATCGACCCTGACCCGCGGCACCACAAAGCTAGGGCCGAAAGCCGAATCCAGAGCACCGGAAGAGGGTTTGCGGGACGCCGGAACATTACGGCATACGACAGGCCCCTGAGCGGTCGACGCGTTACCGTTCGACGACAGGACGACCGCGAGGCCCGGCTAAAGCCGGCGGACCGGATAGCATCGACAGGAGACCAAGGAACATGGACCGACCCGGAAACGTTCTCTGGATCATGGCCGACCAGCTGCGCTGGGACTATCTCTCCTGCTACGGCCATCCGCATCTCCACACACCGAACCTCGACCGTCTTGCCGAGCACGGTGTGCGGTTCACCAATGCCTATGTGCAGTCGCCATTCTGCGGCCCCTCGCGGATGTCCTCCTATACCGGGCGCTACTGCCGCTCGCACGGCGCAACGTGGAACGGCTTCCCGCTGCGCGTCGGCGAGCCGACCCTCGGCGACCATCTCCGCAGGATCGGCGTCTCTCCGGTGATCGTCGGCAAGACCCACATGGCCCCGGACACCGGAGGCATGGAATGGCTCGGCATAGACCCCGAGTCGGAGACCGGCGTCCAGCTGTCCGAATGCGGCTTCGATCCGTTCGAGCGCGACGACGGCCTGCACCCGTACGGTTCCATATACCCCGCCCCCCACTACAACGACTTTCTCCGCGAACAAGGGGTGAATGCGACGAATCCCTGGGAAGAACGCGCCAACGCGGGCGTGGCGGAGGACGGCACGCTGCGATCGGGCTGGCTCATGAAATACGCGAACCTGCCGGCCAACGTCCCCGAAGAGCTTTCGGAAACCCCCTACATGACCGGGCGCGCGATCGACTTCATGGAGCAGGCCGGCGACGCGCCCTGGCTCTGCCACCTGTCCTATATCAAGCCGCACTGGCCCTACATCGTGCCGGCACCGTACCACGCCATGTACGGGACCGAGCACATGCTGCCCGCGGTCCGGTCCGACGGGGAGCGCGAGACCGATCATCCGGTCTTCCGCGCCTACATCGACTCCCGGATCTGCCGCAGTGTTTCCCGCAACGATGTGCGCGAACGCATCATCCCGGCCTATATGGGCCTCGTGAAGCAGATCGATGACCAGATGGGGCGGCTGCTGTCATGGATGGAGGGGCGCGGCCTGATGGAGAACACGATGATCGTGTTCACGTCCGATCACGGCGACTATCTGGGCGACCACTGGATGGGGGAGAAGGACCTGTTCCACGACCCGTCGGTCAAGGTCCCGCTGATCGTCTACGACCCGCGACCCGAAGCCGACGCGACCCGCGGCCAGGTGCGCGACGAACTGGTCGAATGCATCGACCTGGCGCCGACCTTCCTCAACTACTTCGGAGGCCCCGAACTGCCGCACATCATGGAAGGCCGCGCCCTCGACCCGCTCCTGCACGGGCCGGGCGCGCCCGAGGCATGGCGGCGCTACGCAATCTCCGAATATGACTACGCCACCCGTGAAGCGCGGCTGCTGATCGGGAATGCGCAGGAGGACGCCCGGCTGATCATGATCCGCGACATGCGCTGGAAGTATATTCACGCGGAAGGCTTCCGCCCCATGCTTTTCGATCTCGAGACCGACCCCGACGAGCTCGAGGATCTCGGCGCCAGCCGCGAACCGGAGCATGCGGAGGTCCGGGCAAGACTGCATGAGGCGATCTTTGCCTGGGCGCGGCGCCACCACAGCAGGATAGTGCTCGGGCCCGAGACGATAGAGAGCATGACGGGAAAGGAGCCGCCCGGCATACTGATCGGGTATTGGGACGAGGCCGAATTCGAGGCCGAATTCGGCAAGCCCTTCGCCGAACGGCCCTGACCCGGACCGCCCGGCCGCGGTTGCGTCCGGCCAAGGAAAACCTATAACTGCGGGCCTCGCAGCATCGCCTGCCCCGCCCCGGAAGTCCCATGAGCGACAAGCGCGTATATCTCTATGATACGACATTGCGCGACGGTGCCCAGACCGTCGGTGTAGACTTCACCGTCGCCGACAAGGTCGCCATCGCCTGTGCGCTCGACGCGCTCGGAATAGACTATGTCGAGGGCGGCTGGCCCGGCGCCAACCCGACCGACGACGCTTTCTTCGCCGACGCGCCGAAACTTTCCCACGCCAGGTTCGCTGCCTTCGGCATGACGCGACGACCGGGACGCTCGGTCGAGAACGACCCCGGAATCGCCGCGCTCCTCGACGCTGCGCCTGCAGCGGTGTGCATGGTCGGCAAGACCTGGGACTACCATGTCGAGGTAGCGCTCGGCATCGATCACGACGAGAACCGGCGGATGATCGCGGACTCGGTCGCCCACGCGGTGCGCTCGGTCGCAGAGGTGCTGTTCGACGCCGAACACTTCTTCGACGGCTACAAGGCCAACCCGGAGTTCGCGCTCGACTGCGTGACCGCGGCCCACGAGGCCGGCGCACGCTGGATCGTGCTCTGCGATACCAACGGAGGCACCCTGCCCCACGAGATCGCAGACATCGTCGCCGCCGCGGCGCGGCGAGTGCCCAGCACCCATCTCGGCATCCACTGCCACAACGACACCGAGAACGCGGTCGCCAACTCGCTCGCCGCCGTGCACGCCGGCGCCCGCCACATCCAGGGCACGATCAACGGGCTTGGCGAGCGCTGCGGCAACGCCAACCTGACCGCGATCATCCCGAACCTGGTGCTGAAGACGAATTTCGAGACCGGCGTGTCGCGCGACGGTCTCACCCAGCTCACGCGGGTATCGCACATGGTCGACGAACGGCTCAACCGCGAGCCCCCGCGTCAGGCCGCCTATGTCGGCCAGGCCGCCTTCGCCCACAAGGGCGGACTCCACGTATCGGCGGTCGAGAAGGATCCGGGAACCTACGAGCACATCGATCCGACGGTCGTCGGCAACCAGCGCCACATCGTCATCTCCGACCAGTCGGGTCGTTCCAACATCCTCGCCCGGTTCCGCGAGATCGGCCTCGAAATCGATCCCGACCATCCGAAGCTGTCCGGGCTTCTCGATCTGATCAAGCGGCGCGAATTTGAGGGCTACGCCTATGACGGCGCCGAGGCAAGCTTCGAGATGCTGGCGCGCCACACCCTCGAGACGGTACCCGAGTTCTACCGGCTGCAGTCGTTCCGGGTTCTCGACGAACGCCGCTGGAACGCACGCGGCGAGCTCGTGACGATTTCCGAGGCCACGGTCAAGGTCGATGTCGGCGACGGCCATTGCATGGCCGTCGCGGAGGGCAACGGCCCCGTCAACGCGCTCGACAACGCGCTCGGCAAGGTGCTGCTGCCCACCTATCCAGAACTCGCCGACATGCGGCTCATCGACTACAAGGTGCGCATCCTCACCCCGGCCGCCGGTACCGGCGCGGTCACGCGGGTGCTGATCGAGAGCGGCGACAACACCGGCGCACGGTGGTCCTGCGTTGGGCTCTCGACCAACATCATCGACGCATCCTACAACGCGCTGCAGGACGCGATCGCCTACAAGCTCTTCCGCGACGGGGCGCAACCGTTCTAGATCCGCGCTGGAATCCGATTGATGCCAGGCGCTTCCCACCCACCTGCAATTATCCTCATAGAGCCGACGCTGGGAGAGAATATCGGCGCCGCGGCCCGCGCCATGATGAATTTCGGACTGTCCGAACTCCGCCTGGTGCGGCCGAAGGGAGACTGGCCCAACCACAAGGCTCTGAACACCGCCTCCGGGGCCGAGCGCATCCTCGAGGACGCGGCGCTGTTCGACAGCACGGAAGCGGCCGTCGCCGACCTCCACCGTCTCTACGCGACCACCGCGCGCAGACGCGATATGGAAAAGCCCGTGCTCTCGCCGCGGCGCCTGGCGGCGGCCCTTCACGACGCCGCGGCAGAAGGGGCGCGGGCCGGCATACTCTTCGGGCGCGAGGCGAAGGGTCTCCACAACGACGATGTCGCGATCGCGGAAGCCATCATCATGGTTCCAGTCGACCCCGCGCACAGATCGCTCAATCTCGCGCAGGCGGTGCTGCTGATTGCCTACGAGTGGTTTCACGAGATCCGGGCGGGCGTGCTGCCGGAGGCGCGGAGGCGCGGCGGAAGGCCGGCGACCCGCGGCGAGCTCGAAGGTTTCTTCGGGCATCTCGAACGCGAGCTCGACGCGTGCGGCTTCCTGTTCCCGATCGAGAAGCGGCCGCGGATGGTACGGAACATCCGCAACATCTTCTCGCGGGCGGAACTGAGCGACCAGGAAGTGCGAACGCTGCGCGGGATCGTGTCCGACCTGTCGAAGCCACGACGCGACGCTCCGGAGTAACGCGCCAGCGGCACCGCGCGGCAGCCGCGAAACTTTTTGTCCAGGCGTTTGACAAACTGCGGCCGGAGCCTATATTTCCCGCTTCCGGAACGGACAAGCCACGTTACGGTCCGGATTCCGCGCCCTGACCGGAAGCGGTCGTCCGGAAACAGCTTCGGAAATCGAGGGAGAACGGCGCATGTCGAAGCGCGTGCGGTCGAAGTACAAGATTGATCGTCGACTCGGGTGCAACCTGTGGGGGCGGCCGAAGAGTCCATGGAACATGCGCGAGTACGGTCCCGGGCAGCACGGCCAGCGGCGCCGCAGCAAGATGTCCGACTTCGGGCTCCAGCTCCAGGCCAAGCAGCGTCTCAAGGGCTATTACGGCAACATCACCGAGAAGCAGTTCCGCCGCATCTACGAGGAGGCAGTGCGCCGCCGCGGCGACACCATTGAGCTGCTCGTCGGCCTTCTCGAGCAACGCCTCGACACGGTCGTCTACCGCCTGAAGTTCGTGCCCACCGTGTTTGCCGCGCGGCAGTTCATCAACCACGGCCACATCCGGGTCAATGACAGACGCGTCAACATCCCGTCCTACCGGGTCAAGGAAGGCGACGTGATCGAGGTGCGCAGGCAGTCCCGGGAAATTCCAATGGTGCTGGAATCGCCGGAGCTCGCCGAACGCGATGTCCCCGAGTATCTCGAGGTCGATCACGGCCAGATGCGCGGCCGGTTCGTCCGTACGCCGTCATTCGCGGAAGTGCCCTATCCGGTCCAGATGGAACCGAATCTGGTGATCGAATACTACTCGCGCTGAACGGCGGCTGAACAGGGTTTTTCTCATCTCCGGCACATTGTTTGCTCTAGCAAGACATGCCGCGATCAAGTACGGTGTACAATCGTTGAAGCCGTTCCGCGCCGCGGACGGTCGAACCCAACCGTTCCGGCGCCACCGGACCCGAACAGGATTCCGACCCCGGACCGACAACAAGGGAGACAGGGAAATGCGAATTTCGGAGGGTGCCGCAACGGTTCTGCGCACCGGATGCGCGGCGTTCGCTGCCGCGGCCGTGCTCGCCTCGGCGAACGCATATGCGGCCACCAAGGTCAGGCTGACGCTCGACTGGGTGCCGCAATCGACCCACGGCCCGTCCTTCATCGCCCAGTACGAGGGCTACTTCAAGGCCGAGGGACTCGACGTCAAGATCGACGCGGGCAAGGGGTCGGCGGACGCCGTCCGCAAGCTGGTTGCCGGCACCCACGATCTCGGGTGGGCGGACATCAATGCCATCATCCAGTACAACGCGAAGAACCCCGACAAGGCCATCAAGACCGTGATGATGCTCTACGAGCAGCCGCCGTTCTCGATCTGCGTCCTTGCCAAGTCCATGGTCAAGGATCCCAAGCAGCTGGCTGGCAAGACGCTTGGCGCCCCGGTCTTCGACGCCAGCTTCAAGCTGTTTCCGGCCTTCGCCAAGGCCATCGGGATCGACGCCAATGCGGTGAAGAAAAAGAACATGGACCCGCGCCTGCGCGAACCAATGCTACTCCGCGGCGAGGTCGATGCGATTTCGGGTCACATCTTCTCTACCGTGCTTGCGGTCAAGGCGGCTGGCTACAAGGAGTCCGACATCCGCTGCTTCCTCTACGGCAATCACGGCATGGAATCCTACGCCAACGGCATCGCGGTCTCGCCCAAGTTCCTCAAGGGGAATCCCGACGCCGTGCGCGGCTTCATCCGCGCCACCTACAAGGCGGCCCGCGACACCGTCATGAAGCCGAAGCTGGCAATCGCGTCGGCGAAGAAGTTCGAGCCGCTGGTCGACGAGAAGGTCGAGGCCGACCGCCTGAGGCTCGGCATCGAGTGCTGCATCCTGACGCCCAACGTCAAGAAGAACGGCTACGGCGACGTTGACATGGCACGGCTGCAGAGGTCGATCGAGCAGGCAGCGCTGGCCTACGGGCTGAGCAATCCGCCCAAGGCCGAGGACATGTTCGACCGCTCGTTCCTTCCGCCCAAGGCCGAGCGTTTCATTCACAAGTAGGACCGAGACCCGGGGCGCGCCCAGCGCGCTCCGGGTCGGTCTGCCATGAGTTTCATAGATATCAGCGGGATCGACCTCGTCTACCGCAACGAGGCCGGAGATCGGGTTGAGGACGGCACCCTCGCCCTGTCGGACACGTCGCTACAGGTGGAAAAAGGCGCCTTTGTCGCTCTCGTCGGCCCCAGCGGCTGCGGCAAGTCCACCCTGCTCAAGGTCGTAGCCGGGTTGATTCGCGCCAACAAGGGCAACGTCGCCGTCGCTGGCGAAGAGGTCACGCGGCCGCTCAAGATCGTCGGGATGGCGTTCCAGAACGCGACCCTGCTGCCGTGGCGCTCGACGCGCGACAACGTTCTCCTGCCGCTCGAGATCGTTCAACCCCACCGCCAGCAGTTCCGGGCCGAGAAGGTCAAGTACGAGGCGCTCGCCAACGAGCTTCTCGCCACGGTGGGCCTTGAAGGATTCGGGGACCGTGCGCCGTGGCAACTCTCGGGCGGTATGCAGCAACGCGCGCAGCTCTGCCGGGCGCTCGTGCACGAACCCGACCTGTTGCTGCTCGACGAGCCGTTCGGCGCGCTCGACGCTTTCACGCGCGAGGAGCTGTGGGATGTCCTGCAGACCCTCTATCTCAAGCGCGCCTGCACGGTGATTCTCGTCACCCACGACCTCCGCGAGGCGGTTTTCCTGTCCGACATCGTCTATGTGATGAGCGCACGTCCGGGGAAGGTGATCCTTGAACGCGAAGTCGAGCTGCCACGGCCGAGAAAGCTTGACGATATGTACGGCAGGGATGTCGTGGAACTCGTCCAGGATCTCCGCCACCACATCAACGTGGCGCGGTCGGACCAGTAGGGAGGACGGTGATGAGACGACTGATGTACGAGCGCGCCTCTCCGTGGATCGTCACCGTGGTGCTGCTGATCCTGTGGGAAGCGGCGGTGCATGTATTCAACGTGTCTCGGATTGAGCTTCCATCGGCCACCGAGTCGTTCTACGCGATCTACGAGTTCCGCGTGGCGCTATGGCAGAACGCACTGACGACGCTGATCGCCACCGTGATCGGCTTTGGGATCGCGGTGGTGTTCGGCGTCGCGATGGGCATCGCCATCGGGTTGTGGCGACCGGTCTATGCCGCGCTCTATCCGCTCATGGTCGCCTTCAACTCGATACCCAAGGTCGCGATCGTGCCGATCCTCATGCTCTGGTTCGGCATCGGGCTCGCCACCTCGACGCTGACAGCCTTCATCCTCTGCTTCTTCCCGATTGTCGTGAACATGGCAGTGGCGCTGGCAACCATCGAGCCCGAGCTCAAGGATGTCCTGAGGGCGCTCGGCGCCCACGAGCGCGACATCGTCCTCAAGGTCGGCATTCCACGCTCCCTGCCCTACCTCTTCGCGGCGCTCAAGATCGCGATCACGCTGGCCTTCGTCGGCGCCGTCATTGCCGAAACCGTGGCCGGCGGCAACGGCATCGGGCACTTGATTCTGGTCGCGAGTTCCAACTTCAACACGCCGCTGATGTTCGCAGGCCTCATCGTCATCGCCGCCATGGCTATCGGCATGTATGCGATCTTCGCCGTGATGGACAAGCGCTTCACCGGCTGGGCGACGCGCGACCTCACCTACGCCGCCGCAGGCGGATAGGCCACTGCAGGAGGGTTCTTCAGGAGACGCCCGTGACCTCCGCCCGCACCGTCGTCGCCCCGACCGACGCCGGCTTCGCCGCGCTCCGGACATTCCGGGGCCGGTGAGTCGGAGACACCGGGACATGGCAGACAGCACGGAACTCTTCCGCTGGCCCGAAGAGGGCGTCCGTCGGGCGCCGTTCCTCGTCTATTCCGATCCCGCCGTTTACGAGGCTGAGATGTCGCGGATCTTCCGCGGACGCATCTGGCACTATCTCGGCCTCGAGATCGAGATTCCCTCGCCCGGCGACTACCGCCTCATGGACATCGGCGACACGCCCGTCATTATGCTGCGCCGGCACGACGGCGGCATCTCCGCACTGGTCAACCGCTGCGCCCACAAGGGCACTATGCTGCTCTACGAGCCATCCGGCCATGTCGACGAGCTCATGTGCATCTACCACAACTGGCTCTACGACTTCGAAGGCAATCTGAGGAACGTGCCCTTTGCCAAGGGCATCAACGGCAAGGGGGGACTTGGGCCGGAGTTCCGACACTGTGACCACGGGCTCGATCGGCTGCGTGTAGAGACCGTGAACGGCCTCGTGTTCGGCACCTTCAGCGCCGATGTCGAGCCTCTCCGGGATTACCTCGGCGTCGAGCTCATGGACAATTTCGAACGCGTGACGTGCCGCGAGTTCAGGGTCCTCGGCTATTACAGCCAGTATTTGGATTCGAACTGGAAGCTGTATTTCGAAAACGCTTCCGACCCCTATCACGCAACGATCCTTCACGCATGGGCGACCAGGCTGAAGCTGAACCGCTTCACCATGGAAGGCGCCATCGAGATGGGGCGCAGCGGATGGAACCATCTGAGCTGGTCGCGGATGCTGACCGACAGCGGCGGCGAGATCTACAACAGCGCCGAATTCCGCTCGGGCGCCGCCGCCCTCGACGGATTCGGCCTGCACGATCCGTCGGTAATCGAGCAATGGGACGAGCACGGCGACGGCATCACGACGGCCATACAGACCGCCTTTCCCAACTTCGTGCTGCAGCAGATTCACAACACCATTGCGACGCGGGTTCTCATCCCGCGCGGCGTTGGGGGATCCGAACTTCTGTGGACGGTGCTCGGCTATGCCGACGACGAGGACTGGCAGATCGAAATTCGCCTCAAGCAGGGCAATCTCATCGGCCCGGCCGGCTACATCTCGATGGAGGACGGAATGGTCGGAAGTCTCGTCCAGCGGGGCGTCCGAAGAGACGGAGACAAGGCCTCGGTGATGGAGCTGGACGGCGATTCCATCGAGACCATCGTCGGTTCGCGGGCCTCGGAATGCGGCGTCCGCGGATTCTACACCGCCTACAGGGAACTCATGGAGGTATGAGCGGAACCCCGCCAACCGCATTCGGCGATGCTGCACACGTGCCCCCGGAAGTGGCCGCCCTGATGGCCGAATACGCCCATGTGATCGATGACGGCAGGTTCGAGGACTGGCCAGCCCTGTTCACGGAGAAGTGCCAATACCGGATCACCACCCGCGACAATTTCAACCGTGGGCTGCCGGCCAGCATCATCGTCTGCGACAGCCGCGGCATGCTGGAGGACCGCGTCGTTTCCATCCGCACCGCGAACGTGTTCGAGCCGCACCGCTATCGGCATCTGGTCAGTTGCATCGGGGTCGAGGAAGCGGAACTGGACAGCTGGCGCCTGCGCTCCAACTATCTCGTGACCCGCACGATGGCGGACGGCACGATGACGGTTTTCAGCACCGGCGAATATCGCGACACGGTGGTGCGCGAAGGCCACTGTCTTCTGTTTCGGGAACGTGTTGTGATCTGCGACCACAGCGTCATCAACAATCTTGTTGCGCTGCCGCTTTGACAGCAACGCCGTGTCCGGAGCGCCGCCGACTGCGGCACCGACAACACGCAGCCCGGATCGGGCCACATCGATGCAAGCGGAATGTTCTCCCCGTGCAACCGCTTAGGCCTAAGTCCCCGCGATAGAAAGTGCGCACGATCTGACCAAGCGGCCGGTCAACCACGCCCGGCCGTCCGACGTCACCGAGGGCCATGTCGCCGACTGGACCGTCGCCCAGCTCCGCGAGCCGTCCCAGCGGATCGCCGACAGGATCGACGAACTGATGGGCGCGGCGGGAGGCGCGGCACCGGTCACGTCTCCGTAAGCGCCAGAACAGGCCATGCTTCTCAGCACTCGGGCTTGGCGGCCAACACCTCATCAAGACTCGCGGCCACCAGCACCGCCTCCGCCCAGGCCTCCAGTTCGGCGGCCAACGCGCCGCGGAGCTGCTCGTGGACCACACCCGGCACATCACCGAAGCGCAACGCCAGTTGGCGAAGAAGAAGTTCTGCCAAGGCCTCTATCCGGCCTTCCTCCCGGCCCTCACTCCGGCCCCGTTCGATTCCCTTCTCGATTCCCTTCTCGATTCCTTCAGCTCTTCCCTGTTCGATCCAGGCTTGCGCAACCGTGCCCATCAGAGCCTCCCAGCGATCCGGCTTCGTCCGGCGCAGCGACGCCTCCAGCAATGGCGGCGTCAGGTTCATGCGCTCGGCAATGTAGCGCACAATATGACGCTCGAACGCGCTCCCCGCAACCGGCCCGCCCACCATCTCGTCCAGAAGATCGGGCGGTATCTCCTCGGCATGAACGACTCTGAGCGCCAGAACGCACCTCGGGCGAGGCCGAGAGCCGATGCGGCGCGATCTCGCCAAGGTCGTGCACCACATAGGCAAACTCCCTGACGAACGGCTCCAGCTCTCCGGGCGCGTCTATCATCCCCGGCACCGAGCGCGCCGCCGTCCAGCGGCCCCGGCCATGGTAGAAGACCAGCGGGATGATCGCCGGCAGCCTGTCCCCGGCGCTGCCATTCTCGATCTCGCGGCGCCAGATGTTGACCATGTATTTCAGGAGCTGGAGTGGCGTGTCGGCGTCGACGCGGCTCTTGTGTTCGAGCAGCACATAGAGGCGCGCCTCGTGGCCGCTCCTCAGTCTCACCCGGAAGAGTGCGTCGCACTGGGTCCGCGCAGCGTCCTCGTCGACAAAGCTGCCCTCAACCGCCTCGGGCGGGGCCTCGGGGTCGAGGAGGCTCCGGCGGCAGGTACTCCGCGAGCAGCGCAGCGGCGCGGGTCGGCTCGGAGACCAGCGCGCGGAACAGCGCATCGTGCGGCGTCGCTGGAAGGCTCAAGACCTCCGGCATCGTCTCCGGGAGGCTCCCGACGGACAGCCCGCTCGCGGGCCGGAAGAGAAAGGACATTCGACATGGCGGCAACCTAAGCCGGGAACATCGGGTTCGCAATCGCCGGTGCCTACCTCGGGGACAGGCCGGAACCGTCATGATGGCGGTAGTCCCCGAAGGTACCGACGGTGATACTGTCGGAAACACGGACGGCAGACGACGGCCCCGCGCACCGGATCCCGCGCCATTCAATCAGGACTTTCCCACGCTGTGGTCGATGTCTTGAATGACCGCTGAACGGAGCATGAATTTCCGCATTCTTGTCAGGTTTTCTGGCTTTGGGGCCGTCCGCGGTCGTCGCCGGCGGTGTTATCGGCGCGTCGGCGGGTTGTGGGCGGCGTCCGGGAAGCGGCCGGACACCATTGGCGCTCAGGGCTGCGACGGCTTCCCGGCGGTCGAGCCGCCGCCGTGTTTCGGCGAAGCTCTCGCGTCGGGAAGATCACCGCGAGTACGATGTTGTCGAGGCTGGCGCGGTTTGCGGGTCAGGCAGGCGTCCTCGCCGAAGACGCAGTCTCGGTGGTTCATGTTTTCCACGGCCCGCGGCCGCAGCAGTTCCTCTGGCGACGCGTGTTGCGCATCGAGCTGATGTACCGGCGTGGTCGTTGCCGCTCGCTGCGCCGCTGGCGCTCTTTCCCGGCGGCTCGCGGTAGCATGCGGGCGATCTGCCGGGGTAGTTGATCAGGTCCGGCACGTATCGAGCGCTGCTCGAGACGGGCCTTGCCTCCTTGAAGCGGCCATCCGTCTCCCGGTCAATGCGGTCGAAGGTTTCGGGCGCCCTTGACCGGGAAGATGTGGTCTGCGCCGCAGCGCCGGGTGATCAGCGTCGCCGGCGTCGTGCGGGTGATCACCTTGCCACGAACATCGGTGCGCTCGAGGAGGTGGCCGCCAGCTCGCCGTCGTCGAAGTTCAACAGCGCGAAGGGTGCGCCGGAGGCGTGAGGGCCACGGTCTCGTGGTGGCCGCCGCGGATGCGCTTGCCGTCGGCGGCAAGCGCCCGGGCGAGCCGGCGCCTGCCATGGCGGCCGAGCATGTTCTCGAGCGCCTCGGGATCGGACGACCCGGTGGAGGGTCGCCCCGGAGGGCGGCTCGCGCAGCCCGTCCTCGGTTTCCACCGATGGCCTCGTCCCGGGACAGCGACCGCGCAAACTGCGCAGCTGCCTTTCATGTTCGCAAGCTCGGCGAGAACGTGAGCACACCGTGTGCTTCCTGCGCAGCGGAAGTCCTCGATCGCCGCCAGCTCGTCGTGCAGCGAACGCATCACCTCGGAACCCCGGGGAGCGAGGAGGCAGGCGGCGCCCGGCAGCGCCTGCGGGCGCGACAGCAGCCGCCGCGCCGCACAACGAAAATCTCCTTGCCATGGGGGGGCGGTGCAGCGCCCGCGGGCAAACCCCCTGGCACGCCAGCCCGCCGCCTTGTGCCCGCAAAACGCGCCGGATTGCAGAACGTCTCCACCACCTGGTGGCCGCAGACCCAGTCGTCGGCCAGCCGCCGCGTCGCAAGAAAGAAAGAGGCAAGGTTCGGAAACGTTCCCGGCGCCGCAAGCAGTCGCGTGTTGTCAGATCAAGCCACTGCTGCCCCGGCTTCCAGCCACCGGTCGCGGCACTTGAAGGCCCCGGCCAGACCACTGCCCCCTGAAGGACGCAATATGGCGCAGCCCCGCCAGACGGCGAAACCCGAGATAGTCGTCCATCAACGCAGCGGACGCTCCTCAGGCTTCGCGAACCTCAACCCCTCTCGGAGGTCTCCTCGGACAGACCCTTCCGGAGCTGCGACGTGAATCGGACAGGACGCGATGTGCTTGTGAACCGACATCCCCGCACCATGACAACTCCAGTGCAGGAAAGCCAGCGAAAACTGTAAAAAAATCTCCCGCACCAACCCGCGCCTCCGCAAAGCCCAGGTACTGCCTTGAAAAATGGAACAGAATTTAGCGTAAGATCACCCTGCCAGCCCTTCCTGCGGTCGGTAGCGTAGAACGCGATCAGAGCTATGCCGAGCGCGACAGCGATGGCGTCGGGCCCGTCGGCAGCCTCTCCGATCACTGCCCGCAACGCCCATACACCGGACGCGGCCGCCATGGCATAGCCGAGCACAGCCCCCAGGTTCCTCACGGCCTATCCCCGGGCACCCGGGCCGCGCGGCGCACGTAGCGCACCCAGCCGCGAAATCCCGCCAACAGCTGTTCCGATCAGCTGCTCGCCGCCGGCGTCGCCGCTGCCGCCGCGCGCGCCGATCCAGCCGAGAACCGCCTCCGGCAGCCGGTCAATCAGCCTGAATGCGCCGTTCATCAGCGCGAAGGCGATCATGACATAGAGCGTCAGCATCGCCAGAAACCCGATCGGCCCGAGCCCGTCCGCCCGTGCGGCATCGCGAAGCTGCGGCAGCCAGACATCGTTGAACAGACCGATCGCCGCCAGAAACACGAAGTAGCCGAGTATCAGCCCGAACAGCATCAGCGGCGGCCGCAGCACCAGCGCCGGCAGGAACAACCATCCCTGGCGCGTGGCGCGGACCGCAAGACGGTTGCCGTCCTCGCGCGTGACATGCGCGGCCGCGAGGATGGTAACCGCGAGGATCGCCTCGACGATGGAGAGCAGCCATCCGAAGATACCGAACAGGAAGCGGATGAACGGCAGGGCCGGCAGCACGTATGCAAGCACGATCCCGGCGATCAGCAGGATGCCGAGGATCAGCGACACGAAGCCGTCAGTAACCCGCCACACCGCTTCGAACACGTCCAGCCCCTTTCCGAAGAACGGGATCGATTCCAGCAGCCCCGATCCCGCGGCCGCGCCCGAGAGCGCGACGATTGCCGTCATTGCGGCCGCGATGAGGTCATGGCCGAACCCCGCCAGGTCGGCAACCGGATTGCCGCCATCGGCGATGATCGTGGCATCAAGATCGATGAACGCGAACAGGCTGTCCGCCAGCCCGCGATCGCCGCCGGCCGCCGCCGGAAGCGATCCGGTCACGCCGGCCGCCGTGGAAAAGAACACGGGCTGGTAGCGCGACGACCGGGAGAAGCCGGCGATCAGTGCCTTGACCGCCGCGGCCGCCTGCGGCGACCAGTCCTCGAGGCCGGGAAGCGGCAGCGCCGCGTCGGGCACGTTGTGAACCGCCGTCTGGAACAGTCCCGTGCGCGACGCGACGGTATTGAAGAAACCGGCGGCCGCAAGCCAGCTCGTTGCCGCCGCATCGGCCGCAACAAGCTCTTGCAGCGCCACCTGTTCGGCCGTTGCGGCACGGCCGAGCTCGGCATCGAGAACCGCAGCATAGGCGTCGGCCAGGCCGCGCCGGTCAAGCTCCGGTTCGAGATCAGGCAGCGGACTTCCGTAGACCGACGACCCGGGCACGAAGCGGTCGCCGAGCTCGGCCGCAAGCTCACCTATCGCCGGAAACAGACCCTCGAGGGCGCGGCGATGACCGTGCGCCGCGATGCCGCGGGATCCCGATTCAGCGAGACCGTCGAAACGGATCACACCGCACAGGTCGTTCGGCATGCCCTGACTGGCGCCGTCGTAATGATGCGAAACGGCGGCCGCGCTGCGCTCGGTCCTGCGCCGAACATACGGACCGTCGCCGACGGCACGGGCTCCGGCATTGGCGACATGGGCACAGGTCTCCGAAAGCAGCGTCCTCGCGATCGCGGACCGCCAGGCAGCAGCCTTCGGCCGCGGCACGATCGGAGTGCCCTGACCCAGCACCTGCTCGGAGAACGGCCTCCAGATCGCATTTGCAAAGTCGCCGCCAAGCGCCGCAAGCCCGAGAGCGGCGTGCTGAGCGCCGTTCATGCCGCCCGGAAGGGGTGCCATCAGCGCAACCGCCGTCACGATGCGGACGATCTCCCACGCGCCGATGCCGGGGCGCCCCTCGCGCGCCGTGTCGAGTGTGCCCGCCACCGCGTGAAACACGAGGAGAAACCCTGCGAGCACCAGGACTCCGGTGTTAAACACAAAAAGCATGTCGCCGAGCGCCGCGTGGCGCGCGACATCCAGGTCGCCGAGAAAGGCGAGCACGCTCCGTGTCGCTGCATCCGCATCGCCGAAGATCCCCGGATCGACGGTCTGGGCGCCGGCGCGGCGCGGCGCCAGGCCCGACACCACGACCAGGGCCATCAGGCGCGCCCTCCTGTGGCGGCGCACGGTGTTGACCCGCGGCGGCGCGTCAGCAGGCCGTGGCACTATTCGCAGTGTCCCCATCGCAGTCAGTTCGTTCCGCTTCCCGGATTGGCGAGGCCGGGAAGGCGGCGCATGCCTTCGGCGGCGATTCCGAGATGCGCGGCGTCCATTGCGCCGCGGCGCTCGTCGAGCCGGAATCTCTCCCACCCGAGCATCAGCGACAGCGCCTGCAGCGTCACCAGTTCGCGCAGAAGGGCGGCCTCGGGCATGGCCTGGAGGCTGACGAACCAGTTCGGATCGTCGAAGCGCCTGCTGGCCAGCGTCTCGATGAGCTCGTACCTGCTGACCGGCCGCGCCGGGTCGCGCCCGGAAGACGGCACGACGGCGGCAGCCCAGGCGCCGAGATCGGCGCCGGGCGCCCGCAGTGACCGCGCATGCGCGAAATAGTCGCTCGCCAGCGCCGTCCGCGCATCGGCGGCGCGGCCGAGCAGCACCCGCCGCCGCTCCTGGTCAGTCCCGGCCGATGCCAGCGGCAGCGGGTCGTGGATTACCGGGGCCGCGAGGTTGCGCGACAGCTCGATTGCCGTGTGCAACGCGCGGCGGTCCTTGAAGGTCGAGTGGTCGAAGAGATTGGCGGGCCTGAGGTCGGCGGCATGGAGCGCAGCATCGCCGCTGCACACGGCGGAATCTCCGGTCGTGCGCGCCGCGCTGCAATGGGTGGACACCATGGTGTCGAAGCGCGCGGCGGTGTCGGCCGCGCTGCCTGTCGCCGCGACCACCGACGGGTCGTTGGCAATGCGGGCGGTTTCGACATCGGCAGCCCGGCCGTGCGCCGTGGCGGCCGCGGCTCGGCTCGGCGCGAGCCCGGCAAGACCGGTAACCGCTGCACAGCCATTCGGCACCGGGCGGTGCGCCTGCTTGCTTTGCGCCTCATGGGCCTCGCGCACGGTCTGCGCCTGCAGTCGGGTCTGTGCGTCGAGGGCCTGGATCACGGCCTTCGTGCCCTGGGCCTGGTAGCCTGAAAGCTGCCCGGTCTGCAAGCGCAGCGCCTCGACGATCGACGCCTCCATCTCGTCGAGGTCGCGGCCGATGCCGCGGAGCACCCGGTTGGCCTCGATGCGGTCATTGTCGGTGCGGTCGCACTTGAGCGCGAACGCACCTCCCGGTGCCGCCGCAACCCCCACAAGGCCCGCGACCGCGGCCGCCCGCAGAACCGCTGCCACCCCGGCCGTCATTGCTCCGCACCGATGACATGGCGCAGGCTGCGGGCGCTGCCGCCGTCGGAGAGGAGGCCGGAGCCCGGCACGGGCCCGACCCCGGGGAGAAGCGGTGCGCCGTCGACATAGAGACGGGTATCGGGACCGCGCCCCACATACCGACCATAGGCCTCGCGGGCCGCAGCGCAGATCCGCCTCCGGGTGAGGCCCAGAATGTCCCGTATCGCGCGGCCGGGATCGAAGAACATGTTGAACGCGCGATAGGCAAACAGATTCTCGACACAGGAGAAGTTGAAGATCGAATCCGGATTGCGGATGCCGCTCCGCGGATCGCGAATGAGCGCCGCGTCCTCGGCGACGCCGGCCCGGCCGCTTGCGGCAAGGGCCTCGCGGACGGACGCGTCGCAGGCGGCAGGGGGCGCACCTGCGGCGCCCGTACCGGCAGCGCCCGCCCAGAGGAGCATGCCCACAACGGCTGCCGCGAGCCGGGCCGGCACCCTGCCGTTGCGCGAAGCGCTCCGGCATCCGTTAGCCTTCGACATTCCGTCCGCCTCCTTTTCCGCCACTGCGGTCAGGCCGCCAAGGTCGCGGCCGCCAGATTCTCGGCCAGCAGGTCGAGCACGTCACTCTCCGAAGCCGCGTTGCGGCCACCGCGAAGCTCGTGCCGCCGCAATTCCGCGTCGATTCGCTCGCCTGCCGTGCCCGACGGGAAATGCCGCCCCAGGACCGCCCGTGCCGCCGCCGGCGGCAGCCGGCCGTAAAGCCGGTCGCGCAACGCGACATCGCGCGGACTTGTCGTCAGCGCCCACAGCTCGACCGGCCCCGGCACGTTGTAGACAAGCTGCTCGAACCGGCCGCCCCGGCGGCTTGCGATCAGAAGCGCCGGCGCGCCGCCAGAGCCGGGGCCGGTGAGCTCGTAGCTGATGGCGTCCGCAAGGACATCGCTCAGCGCGAAGACCCCGGACAACGTTTCAATCTCGCGGATCTTGCCGCCGGCGCCGAGGAGCCAGTAGCGGTTCGCGAGTTCCACCAGCGACGGCCCGAAATCCTCGAGCCGTTGCGATGACAACGCCATTTGCACCCGGAGCTTCCGCGCCTCGCGCACGTCCCGTTCGACCTGTGCCCTGACCGCCGGCGCTCCGCCTGTCCTGTGGAACTCGTCGAAACACAATCGCTTCGGGGTCTCGCGGATGATGCGGAGGCGCGCCTCGTGCCAGCCGCGGTAGCGTTCGGCAATCTCGGGCAGCATCTCCTCGCCGATCCACCAGTGGCGCGTCAGCGCGTGGCGGGCCAGCATGTAGAAGGCGGCCGTCTGCCGGTCGGCCTCGACCGATCCCCGGGGCGCGACATCTCCGAGATCGATCGCAGCCGTGCGCACGCTGCCGATGTCGAAGGCGGTGGGAGCAAACATCACTGGCCAGCTTGCCGCCAGCGACGAGAGGATCCTGGTGAAGGCCTGGGTCACCGTCTCGCTGCCGGCACCGAAGCGCACATCCCCGACCAGGGCCTGGATGCGGGGTTCGCGCACGGCCGCCACGAAGTCGCCGAGGAGCGGCACCGCATGGCGCTGCGCGCGGGCCGCGGCATCGGGGAGGCCCGCGGCGAACAGGATGTCGACCACCTCCCACCAAAGCGCGTCAGCGGGGAGGTGGGCGCCCGATTCCGCGAGCGCACGGTCGACAGCGCCGTCGATGCCCGGAGAGTGGACGCGCGGTTCTGCGCCCGCGACGCCATCGGAACGCATCTCGTAGGCGCGGGCGATGGTCGGACCGATCAGTTCGCGCATGCCGTCGGGCACGCCGTAGGCGCCGGCCGGGGTCAGCATGAGGCTCAGCAGGTTTTCGAGAAAGGCGCGCTCCGTGGACAGTGGCTCCCGGCAACCGAGCTGCGTGTCACAGGGGTTAATCGCGCAGTCCCGTGTCATCCGGAGCCGGAACCATCCGGCTTCCGCGCGCCGCGCCGGCGGCAGCGCCTCGCGGACGAGCGATACCAGACCCGCCGATGACGGGCCGATATCGATCACGGCGTTGAACGGAAGCTGCGACCGGCTGCCCTGGAGGCTGAAGGCAAGGCCGAGGCTGTTCAGGAGGACGGACTTCCCGCGACCGGGAACGCCGTAGATCAGCTCGAAACCGAAATCGTCGTCCTCCTCGAAGGAAAACGGCAGCATCCGGCCGTCGCGGCTGCGAAAGAGATGGTTGGGCCTTGCCGAGGTCAGCGGCGCCGGCCTGTCGACCGGCATCAGGCGGAGCGCCTCGGCAAGCGGCACCGCGGCGGCCTGGGCAGTGCCGCCGCAGCAGAAACCCGGAACCGATGCGGCGAAAGCCTCCAGCGGATCTCCCACCAGCGCCGAAAACACGGTCTCCCCCCAGCCCTCGGCGAGTTGCTGCAGGCGGCTAAGCCGCGCAGCCAGCGCACGCTCGCCCGCGTCGCTGGCGATCCACGTCAGCAGCCCGACTCGAAGGCGGACGACGGCCCGGGAATCGGCCCGGAACGCGTCGAGATCGCGCATCGCGTTGCGCACGAGCTGGCTGTCATCGGAGGAGAAGGCGAGGAACGAAGCCGCGATGCGCGACAACCGGGCGTCGAGCCCGCACAGCGCGCCGCCCTCGACCAGCATGGAGAACCGGAACGGCAACCCGGCATCGCCGAGCCTGTCCATCAGTTCGGCGAAGGGCCGCGCCCGCCGCGGTCCAAGCGTCATGTCGAGCGCGCCATAGCGGCGTTCGCCAATCGCCAGCCCGCCAGGCTGGCGCACGGGATCCACGGCAAGGATCTGGGGCGCAAGCGGCGGCGGGCAGGCGCCATCTTCCGGCGGATCGGTGATGCGCGCAGGCGTGTCGTCCGCCGCGGTTGCCGGACGCCAGTCCGGTGCCGTCGACCGGGGCCCGTTCAAGAGCCGCCGCATGTGTCCGAGCGCCGATCCGGCGTCGAGCCTGGCGGCCACGAGACCGGTTTCCGCGAACACCCCGTCGATCACCGCAAGAAACGCTTCGTGCCGCGGTACCAGCGCATCGTGGACCGCAAGAGGGCACTGCGAATCCCGGATGTCGGCCGGCCAGCCGGCAAGGCGCGCGCGCAGACGCCTGCGGTCGCGCCTTTCCTGCTGCGCGGTAAGCGCCGAAGGCCGCGTCCAGGCAGCGGCGACAAGCGTTTCGGCGGCAAGGAGCCCCGCAAGATGCCGGCTGCGTTCGGCCAAGAGGTCGTCCAGCTCGAGGCCAAGCCTTTCGGCCTGGAGCCGCTGGCGGCCATTGACGGATTCGACCAGAAGATCCGCTTCGTCGGGAGCACGTTCGAGCACGACATGCAGCGCGTGGCCGGGTTCGGAAAAGCTGTTGTTGAGGCGGTGCGCCGCCAGTTCGACGAAGCGGTCGAGCTGGCCGGCGCCCATGATCGCACGCGCGCCGTCGATCCGGCAGAGCGAGACCAGCGAGCCGTCGCGGCACAGCAGGACATCGCGGCCGAGGGCGGCCGCCGGCAGCATAAAGCTCTCCAGCGGCTTGCGCCGCAGCGTCCAGGCGAGACCCGCGGCATCCTCGAAAACCGTGCGGAGCGCCACCGGCGGTGCCCTAGAGCCGTGGCCGCGTGACCGTTCGGGCGCCGCTGTCGAGCCCGATGGTCTCGGCGAGGCCGTTGATCACGGCGGGAGTGGCAATCAGCGCCACTCCGATAAGAACTGCGATCAGCCCGCTGCCGATGGTCGTCTGCTGCGGGTGGTCGACGTGGCGCTTGAGCTTGAGGAGCCCGAAACCCACGACGCCGGCGCCGATGATGTAGAACGCGACCGCGAGAAGCGCCGGCACGGCCTCGAGATCGGATGCCGCCCGGCTCGCCATGTCGCCAAGCGAGACCGCGGACGCCGGAACGGCGCCGACGGACGCAGCAAGGGCCGCGGGCACGGCAGATCGTTTCATTGGTCGTCTCCCTTCATGAAAAACGCAGAACCTGGATGCCGAGACTGTTCTGCAGCGCATCGATGACGCCGGTGATGTGCCAGCCGCCGATGCCGCCGACGATGTGCGCGCAGGCACCGCCGGCGCTGGCGCCCGGGCGGTGGTCGGCAGCCGCGCGCAGGACGAACACGCCCCTGAGAAAGGCGCACAACCCGACCAGCCTCACGATCGTGAAGACGGCGGCGAGCAGCGCGTCATGACCTGCCGCGCCGCCGCCGTAGGCGAGACCGGCGGACGCCGACGGACGCGGCACGCCAAACAGGCTGTTGCCGGCGGCATCGAGCCATGACGGG
Source organism: Alphaproteobacteria bacterium (assembly GCA_964291215.2). Taxonomy (GTDB): domain Bacteria; phylum Pseudomonadota; class Alphaproteobacteria; order MPNO01; family UBA830; genus JAJEBT01. Next base: position 2,357,090 of record OZ219790.1, read on the forward strand.
AATGTGGCCATGATCGCGGTGATGACGAAGCTCAGCACCGCCCCCCAGCCGCCCGGCGCCCCGCTTCCGCCGTTCGACATCCGGAGAAGCCTGAACAGGCCCTGGAGGAACGCCGCAAGCGCCAGGACGTAGCAGACGATGGCGATCACGGCCGCAAACCCGGGCGCGATGTCGCGGACCAGGGAAATCATCGCCTGCCCGGCGTCATTTCCCGCCATCGCGGGCCTCTTCACGGGACATCCGGCCCGTCATCGGGGCCGGCGGACCGGCCAGGATCACGATCACCTCGCTGTCGCGCGGAATGCGTATCGTGGGCCCCTTGGGCGCGGTCTCGAAAAGAACCTCGCCGAGCGCACCGAGCGCGGTCGCGGCCCCCTCGCGGGCAGCGGCGCGGGCGGTGGCGGCGCGCCTCTCGTAAATCACGCCGTCGTCGCCGAGGTGCACCATCCGCGCCGGCCGGCCGGCGGCGGCGAGAAAACCCTCGGCAAAGCGGACGGCCGCCGGAAGCAGCACACGCGACAGGAAATGCGGCTCGACCTCGCCGGCGATGCCGTAGCAGGCGCAGTCCGGCCCGACGCCCCAGGCGTCGATCGCGTAGCGCCGCCCGCGGTAGCGCATTTCGCGGAGACGAAGCGCGAGACGGTCGCGGACGATCGAAAACTCTCCCGTGACGACAGCGCCGACAAGCGGCGGCTCCAGTATCTCGACAAAGACCGGGCCGGACACGCTGGATTCCACCGCATACATCGTGCGCGCATAGAAGCCCCTGCCGGCGCCAAGGCCGGCAACGACATCGGGCCGGCGGCCGCCAGCGGCGGTTTCGGGTACGGCGTCAACCGCGCTCCCCCCGCCCGCAGCCGCCGGGTAGCGTACGTGAACGATTTCCGGAACCCGGCTCCACGATTCGAGAAGCACGCCAAGGAGTTCCGAGAGCCGGTCGCCGCCGGAGTGCGGGGCAAGGCCATCGACATGCTCGTATGAAGGCTCCGGCACCCGAAGGCGGACCGGCGGCGCGGGTGACGGGAGCACAGGCCTGGTCGCAGGCCTGGCCGGTGCGGGCGGCGCAGTGCGGGGCTGCGTCCCGGAGGCGGGCGGCGCGAGCGGCGCGCGGCCGTCTCCCTGCAGAACGGGAACATAGGAGTCGCCCCTGTCGCGCGCGCCGCTCAGCCTCTCGAAATCCCGCGCGTCAAGCGTTTCGCGGTATGCGGGTGGCACCGGATCGTCGGGATTGAGCTTCACGCCACGATTGTCCGGCACCTGCGCATGTCCGGCCAGCGTCGCGAACTGGGCGAAGGCCAGCGCGCAACCGGCCGCCAGCGGCAGGCTCCGCCGCGCGGGACGCACGTTATCTGGCATCGCCGGCCCCGTTGCTTCCGCCGGCCCTGCGAAACGCCAGCCGCGTCTCCCGCCCGTCCAGGGTTGCGAGCGCAAAGGGCGTGTCGGGAAGGCGGTAGACCCAACGGTGGCCGGAACGTTCCGCCGCCCAGGGGCCGGGCGAGAGCACGACGAGCGGCGTGATCAGGAGGAGTTCATCCCCCAACCGCCAGGCGCGGTCGCTGCCGCTGCCGCCGGTGATCGTCAGGCTTTCCGCCCCCGGGGGAACGGTTCCCGAGAGCAGTCCGGCAAGATGCGGATCGCCGGCCCGACGTATTTCCGGACGGGTCAGAGCCGCCGGATCGGCGTTCGGTCCGGCTCGCTCAAGGCGGATGTCGACACGAAAATCCGCGTTTTCGCCGTCATCGCCGAGCGTCATGACGAGCGGATTCTCCAACCCCGCGAGCTTGACCACGGCATTGCCGTGCAGCCATGGCTGGCGGGGCGCCACATAGAGGAGGTGGCTGCCGCGGACGGTGTCAGCACTGTCGTCGGCGGGCAGAAAGCGGCGGTCGAGCAGAACCTCCTCTATCGGCCACGGCGCCCCGGTGATGTCGGTGAAGGAAATCGCCGTCGTGTAGCCGCGCCGAACCGATATGGCGGGAATGTCCGGCGCGGCCCCGGAAGCGGCCCGTATGCGGCGCATGCGGCCGGCCGGTGGAACGCTGTCGCCGCGCGCGGTTGCCCGGCGCGTCTGGTCGACAAGGCGCGCGATCATCTCGAGCTGCGCCTGGGTGAACGGCATCGCGGCACGCGCCCGGCGCGCCACGTCACGTTCGGAAGCCGCGTCTTGCGGCCAGACATCGGGATCCGCGGAACCGGCGGCGCGGGGCGAAGGTGACGCAGCCTGTTCCGCCGCCGTCTGCGACATGACGGGCAGGGCCGACATCGTCGACACGACCATGGCAGCGAGCAGGGGAACGACTGGCCGGAGCGGATGGATCACCGGCGCTTTCCCTCCCTGGTCGCGATCAGTTGCGCGATTCCGATGCCCGCAGGACGTTCGGACAGCGGGACGCGGACAACGAGCGCCTGGGCGATCAGGCTCCGGCTGACCGTGCGGGCGCCGGCGGCGAAGGTCACCAGCATCGGAAACTCGACCGCCCATCCGAGCCGGCCCTCGAACCGGCGCATGTCGGTGACCACCGGCGCGCCACGGGCAACGGCTGACGCGACCTGGTGATTGTCGCGAAGGCGCTCGAGAAACAGGCTGTCCCGGAGACCGCCGAGGAACGATTCGTATCCGGCGTCGGTGAACCTGTCGCGCAGGTTCGACAGCCTGAGGCGCCAGTCGTGATGGCCGAGGGTGAACGCCTCGGTAACGGTCGATACGGTCCAGTTCCTGAGAGCCGCGTCGCTCATGACCGGCTCGTCCAGCGGCGTCAGCGGAATCAATCGGCCGTCGCCAGTCGCGGCGACCGTGACGTAGACCGTGGAATGAAGGTGGATGTAGGCGGCGAGCGCCGCCGCCGTCAGCGTGTTGCACGCCAGCAGCCAGGCTGCCGCCCGCCGCCAGCCGTGATGCTGGTCGCGGTGGAACGCGAACCGGTCGACGGCCCGCCGAACCGCGAGCGACGCGGCGCTCACGAACCGGTCGCCCCGGAGACGCGGGCGTCATGTGCTGCAGCGTGAGAGTATGCGGACATGATTCTTAGAACATAAAGTGAACATCTGCGTCCGGACAGGTACCGTCTGACGCGGATTTCCTGCAGCTGACGGTTTGCGGGCGGCCGGGATCGCCAACCCTTCCGGCGCCGGGAGGAACGCCCCCCTCGAAGCCCTCGGGGGCGCCGGTTTCAGCTACCGGCGCAGGGAGTTATGCGCGGAAGTCGCATCCAGAACCGCCGGAGACGGCGCCCTTCCGGGATATCGTCATGCCGGCAGGGCCCCACCGGATACGGGTAACGGCGCGACATGCGACGGCGCTGCCGGGACCGGTTCACCGGACCGGCGGCGGAGCGGCTCTCACGCGGTTGCGTTCCTTCCACCGCTCGCGCCATGCCGCCTCAAGCGTCTCGAGGTCGAGGTCCGCGAACTCAAGCAGGAACTTGTGGACCCCGCGGCGCCTGCCCCTGCCCGGGTGCAGATTGATCAGGAACGGGCTGTAGGCAACGATCACGGCCGCCTGGTTTCTGGAAAAACCGCAATCCAGCAACGCGCCGTAGAGAACGTTGCTGGCAATTTCCTCGCCGTTGGCCGCGATGGTCTTGAGAACCGCTATATCCATACGGTCCAGGGCGTCGAAATCGGGACCGGGGTTTTTCGATATGAGATCGCCGTCTATAGAAAACAGGCCCGAGCGCGTAGCGACGCCTTCGAGCACCGGGATCGGTATTGCCTCCCTGACCGACTTGTGCTTCGACATCGCCTGGACGATATTGGCCTTGGAAATGCGCAGCGAAACCGTAAACAGCTTGCACAGGCAGGACAGGATCGGGTTGCCCGTCTTGCGGAAACTCGCAACCGGCAGGCGGGGCCGGTTCCAGACATAGCGTCCGGCGTCATCAAGAAACTCGAGACGGGGATCAAGGTCGACGATGAGCCTGACGAGATCCTCGTCGCAGCCGAGCGCCGCGCACGCCGCAGCCGTCTCGATATAGGCCCAACCACGCACGAGATCGCGAAGCCCCCTGTGGACATCGCGGACGGCAAGGTTGTCGCCGGCGGCAACCACGTCGCGGTTGCCGAAGGAGAGAAGGCTGAAGGGAAATTCCAGCGCGAACAGCTCGGATGCCAGCTGCAGAGCGCGATACCCCCTCCGCGGGCCGAAGGCGGCCTCGGCGCCGTCATACCCGAACAGGGCCAGGAACGCCTCTTCCGCAAGCACGCGCGACCCCTTCGCGGCCTCGACCGCCGGCTGCCAGCGGGTGAAGCACACCCTGGATCGCTTGCGGACGAGCTTTTCCCTGGCCGAGAAGACGATCTGCTCGACCCGCGCCCTGGTTACGGATCCCCCGAAACCGTACTGCTGTCCGTTGACACCGATCTGTCGCAACGTGACGGGGCTTCCGCCGTCCAGCTGGTGGTAAGCGACCACGGTCATGTACCTGTTGGGCCACTTGCGGAGGATCCGGGCCGTTATCAGAAGCAGTTCGTCCCGAAAGGACTCGGCTTTCCCGGCGCGTATCTCCGGACCCCAGGCCGGCGCAACGATGCCGGCCTGCCGGCCTGCCCAGTCCGGCGACCATCCCTCGGCCTTGACGCCAAGCCGCAGGCCGAAGGCCTCGAGCATCCGCCTGACTTCCCCCAGCGAACTGTCGCCGAACTTCGGAATCCGCCGCAACTCCACCTCGTTCCTCTGCACGAGATCACCGATGAACCTGATGCCGGCATAGAGAAGGCAATTGGTCGATCGGACCGAGAGATCCAGATCCTTGATCTTCACGGAATAGAGCCGAAGAAGCCCGTTCGAGTCCTTCGGATCCGCGGAGCCAGGAGCCGGGGGCGCGTCTCCGGCGCCATGGCCGGCGGCAACAAGGGCTTCGAGTCGGCGGTCTTCGGCATCCTCGGCGGACCAGCCGCCGATCTTCATTTCCAGGCTCAGCTCCATGCCGGCGAGCTTTCTCCTGACCTCTTCAAGCGATCTCCGGCCGAAATCCTCGCCAAGCAGCATGTCCTCTTCGGCCTTCTGCACCAGATCGCCGATGTGGACGATATCGTTGCGCCGCATGTAATCGGCGGATCGGGACGAGAGGCCGAGGCCCTGAACCCCGAACAGCAGCCACCGATCAAGCTCTCGCGCCCTTGCGTCATCAGCCATGACTGCTCTCGCGCCTTGCATCCGGCCCGGCCGGCATGCCGATAGCGACATGACGCAACCGGGGCGCCGCTAGCCGGCCAAAGACGGCAGTCCGGTTTCCGCTCATGTGAAACCGCGATTCCTTCGGGAAGGAGCGGCGCGGCCCCAGCCTGCCAGCAGGCAGGCAACATCTGCATCTTGACGCAACCGGTTCCCGGTCATCCAGTGCCTCGTCGCAAAATCCACAGTCTTGACCACAGGATATCGACGGGTTTTTCCACAAAACCGCCCGCCTCCGGCGCTTGTGTGGTCGTGGGCCGATGAACATCCCGGGCGGCCCGGCAGCGTTCGGCGTTTCGGCCGGCAGCAGCCCCGGAAAGCCGAAGGGTTCGTGCGCCGGAGTACGGCGCAGCTGCCGGGCGCGGATTTCTGTTACAGTCCGGGGTGAGACCGCAACCGGCAGCGAGGGCGCAGGCATGGACCGTTCGGGCCGCATCGACGTTCATCATCACGTACTTCCCGATTTCTACATCGCGGCCCAGCGCGCGGCCGGAATCACCGGCTCGGCGTATCGGGGATTTCCGGAATGGACGGCGGAGAAGAGCCTCGCGCTGATGGAAACCCGCGGGATCGACACCGCGGTCCTTTCCTTTACCTCGCCGGGGATATGGTTCGGCGACATCGCCGAGACCAGGGACCTGGCGCGAAAATGCAACGACTTTCTCAGCGACCTCGCACACCGGCATCCCGGAAGGTTTGGCGGGTTCGGTTTCCTCCCCCTGCCGGACATTGATGCGGCGATCGTCGAAACCGCCCGGGTTCACGACGACCTCGGACTCGACGGGATCACGCTGCTGACCAGCGTCGACGACCGCTATGTCGGCCATCCGGATTTCGAGCCGCTCTATGCCGAACTGGACCGCAGGAACGCCATCGTGTTCATCCACCCCTGCTATCCGCCGGGCACCGAAGCACATGGCTGGGACATTCCGCGCATGCTCATCGACTATCCGTTCGAGACGACCAGGGTCGCGGTGAACCTGATCCTGAAGGGGGTCGTCCGGCGCTGGCCGAACATACGCTTCATCCTCTCGCACAGCGGCGGCACGCTGCCGTTCCTCGCCCACCGGATAGCGGTGTTCGACAACATGACATCATTCAGCGACAACTATCCGGAAGGTGCCATGGCCTGCATTCGCCGCTTCTGGTTCGATACGGCGCTGTCGGGCGACGCGCTGCCGCTTGCGGCGCTGCACGCAGCCGCCGATCCGTCGCGCATCCTGTTCGGCAGCGACTACCCGTACATCTCGGAAGACAAGGTGGCGGCGGAAACCGCCGGTCTCGACCGCTGGGACGGGATGACGGCCGAACGGCGCCTCGCGATCGACCGTGCAAATGCCGCGGCGCTGATGCCCCGCCATCGCTGAGGTGCGGGGCGCCTCCGACCCCCTTCTGCCGTTATTCTGCGGCCCCGGCCTCCTCCCGCGGAACCAGCATGTCGTACCACGGCTTGTTCTCGCGGGTCCGTGCGTCGTCGACGTGAAGCGCCTTCACCTCGGTGTACTCGTTCAGGCCCTCCTCGCCGAACTCGCGGCCGATGCCGGACTGCTTGTAACCGCCGAACGGCATGCGCTCGGACAGCAGGTGCCAGTCATTGATCCAGACGGTTCCCGTCCGCAGCCTGCCTGCGACCGTCCTCGCGCGGTCGATGTCCTCGGACCAGACGCCGCCACCGAGCCCGAAGATCGAATCATTGGCGATCGCGACCGCCTCGTCCTCGCTGCTGTACTTCATGACGCAGAGAACGGGCCCGAAAATCTCCTCCCGGGCGATCGTCATGTCGTTGGTAACGCCGGTGAACACGGTCGGCTTCACGAACGCGCCCTTGGCGAGATCGCCATCCGTAGCCTGCTCGCCGCCGCAGGCGAGGGTCGCTCCTTCGGCCTTGCCCTTTTCGATATAGTCGAGAACGGTCCGCATGTGGTTTTGCGACACCACCGGCCCGACCTTGGTCGCGGGATCGAGCGGATCCCCCATTGGCAAACCTTCGAGCCGGGCCACCAGCCTGGCGACGAAGTCGTCATGCTGGTCGGCCGGGAGCAGCAGCCGTGTTCCCGATTCACAGACCTGTCCCTGATGGTAGAAGGAGGCGAAGATCGAGCCGTCGACGGCAATGTCCCAGTTGGCATCGTGGAGAACGATGTTGGCCGACTTGCCGCCACATTCGAGCGTCACCTTCTTCAGGGTGCCCGAGGCCTTGGCCATGATCTCGCGGCCGACCTCGGTCGATCCCGTGAAGGCGACCTTGTCGACATCCGGGCTGGTGGTCATGACCTCGCCGATGAGGCCGCCTGGCCCGGTGATGATGTTGACGACCCCCTCCGGAAACCCGCATTGGTCGACAATGCGCGCGAGCTCCATGGCCGACAGCGGCGTATCGGTGGCCGGCTTGAGGACGATCGTATTTCCGGTGGCGAGCGCCGGGCCGAGTTTCCACACCGCCATCATCAGCGGGAAGTTCCACGGAATGATCGACGCGCACACACCGATCGGTTCCCGAATCGTGTAGTTGTAAGAGCGGCCGGGCCGCGACATGCCCTCGATCTCGCGGGGTTCGGCGTTGTACTTCTTCGCCATCTCGCCGAAATACCCCATCTGACGCTGGGCGAGATAGGCATCGGCGCCGGTCTTGGCGATGGTGCCGCCGGAATCGACGGACTCGATCCGCGCCAGATCCTTCTGGCGCTCCTTCATCTTGGCCGACAGCGCGGCAATGATCTCGCAGCGCTCCTCGCCCGACATGTGCGGCCACGGACCCTCGTCGAAGGCCTTGCGCGCAGCGGCGATCGCAGCGAGCGCGTCGCCTTCACCAGCCACCGGAATCATGGCGACAGGCTCGCCGTTGAAGGGGTTGACGGTCGGCTTCGCTGCACCATCCGCGGCGTCGACAAACTCGCCGCCGATATAGAGCTGATAGGTATCCATGAACTGTTCCCGTGGGTTGTCGACGGCGCATGCCCCGCGCAGCCGTGGCTGGAGTACCGGCAACCTATCGCAACAGCCGGCGGCCGTCCAGCAGAAGGGCGCCCCGCGCGGGTCCGGACGCCGCTCCCGAAGAGCCGTGCGGGCGGTGCCCGGCCAGCCGCAACGGATCTGCCCTCGCGGGCACCGCGCCCCTGCAGGACTGCTCAGCGAAACCGCCTTTCGATGCACTCGAACACGGCGCGCAGGCCCTGCGCGTCGCCGCCGACAGGGCGCCCGGGCCGCCCGGACTGGTTCCACGCCATGAGATCGAGATGGGCCCAGGGCGTGCCGGGATCGACGAACTCCTCGAGATAGAGGGCGGCCGTGATCGCGCCGGCGAAACCGCCCTCGGAGACGTTCGAGATATCGGCCACCCTGCTGTCGAGAAGCCGCCGGTAGGGTTTCCACAGCGGCAGCCGCCACAGCGGATCCTCGACCTCCCCGCCCGCCTCCAGGAGGGCTTCGGCAAGCGTGTCGTCATTGCAGAACAGCGCCGGCAGCTCCGCGCCGAGTGCGATCCGCGCGGCGCCGGTCAGGGTCGCGAAATCGACGATCAGATCGGGCTTTTCGCGGTCCGCCTCCGAGAGAGCATCGCACAGGATGAGGCGGCCCTCGGCGTCGGTGTTCCCGACTTCGACGGTGATGCCCTTGCGCGTGCGGATCACGTCGAGCGGGCGAACGGCATTGCCGGCGATGCTGTTCTCGACCGCCGGCACGAGCAGGCGCAGGCGGACGGGCACCTCGAGAGCCATGATCAGGTGAGCCAGCCCGAGCGCGTGGGCTCCGCCGGCCATGTCCTTCTTCATGCGCACCATGCCGGCCGCCGGCTTGATGTCGAGGCCGCCGGTGTCGAAGCAGACTCCCTTCCCGATCACGGTGACCCTGGGATCGCCCGCACGCCCCCAGCGCAGATCGATAAGGCGCGGAGGATCGTCGCTGGCCCGCCCGACGGCGTGAACGGTCGGGTAGTTGTCGCGGAGAAGCGCGGCGCCGGCCGTGATCCGGACCCGAGCGCCGAACCGGCGGCCCAGTCGGCGCGCGGCGGCGGCGAGTTCGGACGGTCCCATGTCCTCCGCGGGGGTGTTGATCAGGTCGCGGACCAGCGAGACGGCAGTCACGACGGCGTCGGTGCGGTTCCGGTCGGCGCCGGCCGGCCAGACCAGAGTCGGCAGCTTCCCCTTTCCGGCGCTCCTGTAGCGCTCGAACCGGTAGCCGCCGAGGGCCCAGCCTGTCGCCGCCGCGGTGGCCGCCGCCGCATCCATGCGAGCATCAATGCGGTAGCTGCCGGCAGGCAGGCAGCCCGGCAACCCGGCATAGCTCCACAGGCCGTCATGACGCTCCACGCCTGCAAGCACCCGCGCGAGCCGCCCGTCGGGGCCGGCGACGAGGCTGATCTTGCCCGGCGCGGCCTCGAACCCCGCCGTGTTCACCCATTGCCGGACCGCGTCCGGCTCGCCGGCCAGCCAGGCCTCGAATACCGCAGTCTCAACCGGCGTGATGGGGACGGTACGGGCAGTAGCCCTCGCAGTCAGGGACGCGGTCACGGGTTTCTCCTGTACAGGTTCCGGGGCGGCGCCGAAGGCGCCGCATCCCGCGGTCAGACCGTCGTGGCGCCCAACATACCGGAACGGCGAAGCGAGGTAATCATCGCGGCGTTGAGCATGAATTCGCGCGCCCGCCGGGGGTCGGCTGCGATCGCACGCATCTCGTCGAGATTGCGCCGGCGGACCTCGGGGTCACGTTCCTCCATCAGCTTCTTGTTGCGTTCCGTAATAGCGTTGATGGCATTGACGGCCTCGGGGCGGCGCTGCCCCTCGTAACCGTCGAGTTCCGCCTCGCCGGCATCGCCATGCCAGACCCGCGCCAGGCGGCTGCACAGCCCGAGAGCGTCATGCAGCCCGCCGTTCAACCCCATGCCGCCGAGCGGATTGTTGATGTGGGCGGCGTCGCCGGCGAGAAAAGCGCGTCCCTTGCGATAGGTCCGCGCCACGCGCTGGGACACGCGGTAAATGGCGCGGACGAGAATCGGATAGTCGCCCTCGCGGGGCAGGAGGTTCTGGAGCGCGTTCTGGAGGTGGCGGTCGGTGATCGCGTCGTCGGGCCCGACCGTGGTCTCGACCGGCAGCACCACCCGCCACATGTCCGGAATCTCGAGAAGAAGGAACCATTCGACGGGATCGGCCGTGTAGTTGACCGAGCAGATGTCGGGCATGTGGGCACGGAAATCGTACTGCGTGCCGGCGACCAGGAAGTGTTCCGGATGGGTGAAGCCCTCGAAGGCGATTCCGAGTTCCCTGCGCACCGTCGACCGTCCGCCGTCGGCGGCGATCAGCCAGGCGCCGGCGATCTCGACCGGGCCGGCGGGCGTGTCGCAGCTTACGGTAACGCCGTCATCGCCCTGGCTGACGCCGGTAACGCGGTGACGGAACAGGATCTCGGCGTTGCCGTCGGCGGCCAGGCGTCCGTACAGCCATTCGACCAGCTTGAACTGCTCGCACTGCAGGCGGAACGGATATGAGGTCTCGTCGCTGATGGCACCAAGATCGAATTCGGCGATGCGCCCCTTGCGGCGGTCGCGAAACTGCCAGACCGGGCATTTCAGCCCGCGATCGAGCAGGGCGCCGGTAATGCCGCTCTCCTCGAACAGATCGAGCGTCGGCGGATGGAACGTCGAGGCGCGGTAGTCGATCTGGACAGCATCCTCGGCCTCGATCAGGGTGACCGGAATGCCGGCGCGCGCAAGGAGCCAGGCAGCGGTCGACCCGACCGGCCCGCCGCCGACAACCAGAATGCGGTCCCTTCCAGCCATGTGCCTCCCCGTTTTCCGTTCACTGTTTTTCGCGCCGACGCCCTGTCCGGTCAAGGACCCCGGGTGGAGCTTGCTGTAAGATGCCGGCGTGACGGCCCGCCCGCGGGGCCAACGGAAAGGGGAACGCCCATGAAACCTGCCGAACGCACGCCGTTCTCGGCCATCGAGGACCGTCCGCGGCTCTCTCTGCCTGACGGCGGACGGATGATCGTGTGGCCGCTCATGTCGCTCGAGGTATGGGATATCGACCGCGCCATGGCGCGCACGGTGCTGCCGCCGCCGCAACACCGGCAGATGCTGCCCGACATCCCGAACTGGTCGTGGCACGAATACGGCATGCGGGTGGGATTCTGGCGCCTCAGGAAGCTGTTCGACGAAATGGGCCTCCCGATGACGGTGACGATGAACGGCCGCGTCTGCGAGACCTATCCGAGGGTGCTCGAGGCCTGCCTCGAATCGGGGTGGGAGTTCAACGCCCATTCATGGGAACAGCGGCCGATGCACGAAGTCGAGGACGAGCGCGAGAGCATGGACAGGACGGCCGACGCCATCGAGGCGTTCGCGGGCTATCGCCCGCGCGGGTGGTTCGGACCCGGGCTTACCGAGACATTCGACACGCTCGATCACCTCTCCGCGGCCGGGTTCGAGTATGTCGGCGACTGGGCGTTCGACGATCAGCCGGTCCGGCTGAAGACGACCCATGGCGACATCACGGCGCTGCCGTACAATTTCGAGATACACGACATCGTCGTCTCGATGATCCAGAACCTGCCGTCGCACGCCTATCGCGACCGCGCCGTGGATCACTTCGAGACGATCTACGCGGAGAGCGAGTCCTCTGTGCGCGTCATGTCCCTCGCCGTCCACCCGTACATCTCCGGGACGGCACACCGCATCCGCTATATCCGCGAGACCCTCGAGCACATCCTGTCGATGCCCGGAGTCGTCGCGATGAGCGGTGACCGGATTCTCGACTGGTACAACGCCCACACCACACGGTCCGCACAGGGGTGAACCGGGCAGGCTCCGACGGGTCTTCCGGAACGCCAACCAGCGATTGCCCGCGCGTCTGCAGCGAACCCGGATCCAGACGTTCAGTGGCCACCGTGATACCAACGCCGGTCGCGGAGAGACCGGCGCCGGCCGGAGTCGTTGCACGGGTTGGCCGTGAGCGCCGACGACGGCGTCACCGAGCGGCCGCGTGAAAACGATGCCGGACGAGGCCCTGCATCCCAGCAAGACTGTCAGCGACCGCCGACAATATGGAACGCTGCTTCCAACTTTCCCCTGCCCCCTACCTTGGGACACGACCTCGGGAGACAGTAGCGCCGACGATCATCGGGATGTATGCTGCCCCCACGGAGAATGTTGAAGATGCTCTCTGCAACCGCACCAATTCTGCGCACCGGCCTCGTCATCGCGGCCGCGGCAATTATCGTCGCAAGCCCGGCGCTGCAGGCCAATCCCTACGATCACGTGAAGATCGGCCCCGCCGTCGGCACGACGATTCCCTGCGACCTGACGGCCCGGGACCAGCACGAACAGGAACGGAATATCAAGGCGCTGGCCCACAAGCGGGGCCTCGTGATCCTGTTCACCAAGTCGCTCGACTGGTGACGATCCTGCAAGATCCAGGCGGTCGCCTGGAACCCCCGCGTCAGCGACTTTCAAGCGCTCGGATACAATGTCGTGATGGTTACCCATGACGATGTCGGCGTGATCGCCGGTTTCGCAGGTTCCCGCGACATCAGCTACACAATCCTTTCCGATTCCGGCGCAACGGTCATCCCTGCCTTCGGCCTGGCCAACAGCCGTTATCCGGAAGGCAGTCCGTTTTACGGCGTGGCCGAGAAATTCATCCTCGTGACCGATGCGGACGGGGTCGTGCGGCACCGTTTCTCGAAACCGTATCCTGGCGTCGAAGCGGTGCTCACGGCGATACGCGAAAGCGGCGGTTCGTAGCTTCGCCGACGATCCCGCCATCCTTAACCGGATTGGTGCCCCCGGACGCCGTTCCCGCCTCCACCGCGGTCGGCACGGACGAGTTCAACGATCTTCGCCGGCGTCACCGGATAGTCACTGATGCGGACGTCGAACGGCGAGAGCGCGCTCTCGATTGCCGAGACGATGGCCGCTGCTGCGGGTACGGTGCCGGTTTCCCCGACGCCCTTCACGCCGAGCGGATTGAGCGGCGACGGCGACTGCCGGTGGATCAGTTCGAGTGCCACCAGTTCGGCCGCTGTCGGCATCGTGTATTCCCCGAAATTGGTCGTCAACGGCTGACCGGCGCCATCGTAGCCCATCCATTCGAACAGGGCGTTGCCGATGCCGTGGACCACGCCGCCGACGATCTGACCGTCGACCATCATCGGGTTGATCAACGTGCCGCAGTCGCTGACCACGACATAACGCTGCAGGGTCACCCCGCCGGTGCCAACATCGACCTCGAGCTCGACGGCATGCGCGCCGTTGGAATAGGTCAGCGCTCCGGGCTTGAAATGGCAGTTCGATTCGAGTCCCGGATCGATCGCGCCGGGCATCGAGTAGCCGGGTGCGCCAGCGCTCGCCTCCGCGATCGCGCGGATCGGAACGACCAGATCGGAACCCCTGACGCGCACCCGTCCGTCGGCAATCTCGAGGTCGTCCTCGGCAGCCTCGAGGAGGTGCGCAGCCATCGCCAGGACCTTGGACCGGACCTCCGCCGAGGCAATGTGCACCGACGAGCCCGCGGTCACGGTCTGGCGGCTCGCGAAGCCACCGAAACCCAACGCAACGGTATCGGTGTCGCCGGAGACGACCTCGATCTCCGCGCAGTCGATGCCGAGCTGTGCCGCAGCCACCTGAGCCAGCATCGTCTTCAGCCCCTGGCCCATGGCGAGCGCTCCGGTGAAGACGCGCACCTTGCCCGAACGCTCAATGCGCACCGTCCCCGATTCGAACGGTCCCCGCCCCGTCCCCTTGAGGCTGTTGGCGATACCGATCCCGAGATGACGTCCGCCGCGCCGCGCCGCAGCCTGGCGGTCGGCGAAGCCCGCGTAGTCGATGGCGTCGAGCACCGCCTGCAGGGATGCCGGGAAGTCGCCGCTGTCGGGCATGACGGGCGTGCCGGCCCGCGTCTTGAGCGGCGATTCGTAGGGCATGAGGTCGCCGGGAATAAGATTTCTCCGGCGGATCTCGGCGCGGTCGATTCCGAGGCCGTCGGCAGCGCGGTCAAGTAGCCGCTCCATCACGTAGTTGCCCTGGGGATAGCCGGCGCCTCTCACCGGCGACGCCGCGACGGTGTTGGTTTCCACGACCTCCACGTCGATCCGGTAGGCCGGCACGACATACGGTCCCGGCACCGCGGTCGACGCGTTGTAGGCGAGGTTGATGCCCTGGGGGGTGTAGGCGCCCTGGTCGTTGAGCATCCGCCCCCGTATGCCGAGGACACGGCCCCCGGCGTCGATGGCGATCTCCATCGTCCAGTCCTGCTCCCGCTCCTGGATGGCGGAAGTGAAGTGCTCGCGGCGATCTTCTATCCACTTGACGGGGGCATCGAGAAGCCTCGCCGCCAGCGCCACCGCAACCTCCTCGCCGTAGGCGATGAACTTGGAGCCGAAACCACCGCCGACATCCGGCGCCACCACCCGGATCCTGCCCTCGTCGATCGCCAGCATCCGCACGATCGCCGAGCGCACCTCGTGCGACATCTGGGTCGAGGACCACAGGGTCAGGCGGTCGTCCGGCCGGTCGTAGCGCGCCACGGCGCCACGGCCCTCGATCGGGTGGGCGCCCCCGCGGTGCTGCACGAAACGCTCCCGAAACACGCGATCGGCGTTGGCGAAGGCCGAATCCACGTCTCCGTAATCCTGTCCGAACCGCACCAGGACATTGCCGCTCCGGCCGCGGTGCACGGGCGGAGCGCCGTCTGCCGCCGCCGCGGCGCTGCCGGCCACCGACGGCAGCGGCTCGTATTCAATCCCGACGAGCGGCGCCGCGTCTTCCGCCGCGTAGCGGCTGTCGGCAACCACCATCGCCACCGCCTCGCCGACATGGCAGACCTCGTCGCCGGCCAGAAGCCACGGCGTGACGTCGCCGGGGAGGTTTCCGGTCGGGAACTGCAGCGGCAGGCGCCGGTCCGCAACATGCGGCGCGAAATCCGCCAGCGAATAGACGGCCCGGACGCCGGGCAGCGCGCGCGCAGCGGACGCTTCGACCGAATGAACGAGCGCGTGGGGGTGCGGACTTCTGACGAAGGCCGCGTGGAGCATTCCCGGAAGGTGAATGTCGTCGACGAACACCCCCCGGCCGCGCAGCAGCGGCGGATCCTCGATGCGCTTCGTGCGCGCGCCGATCATGGCCGCGATCCCGGGCCGGTCAGCAACCGCCCGTTGCGGAACAGGCGCCTGCGCTCGGCTGCGTCCCAGTTACGGTTGAAGGGAGTTGGTGGGCCGGGCATGACCCGCACCCACAGGAAGCGCGGCGCCGGCGACTCCTCGAGAAAACACCGAGATGCAAGGATCGTCGCCTCGTCCTCCAGGGTCATGACCGCCGGGAATCCGGCACCCTCGGCCATCAGCGCAAGATCGGTTCGCCGTGCGGTGTGCCCCGGCTGCCCCCCGGTCTCGCCGTGGGCGCCGTTGTCGATGCAAACCACGGTCAGGTTGCCCGGGGCCGCAGAAGCGACGGTCGCCAACGCGCCCGCATTCATCAGGAGTTCGCCGTCGCCCGTGATCACCGCGACCCTCTCGGACGGCGCCGCCAGCGCCATGCCGAGCCCCATCGCAACCGCACCGCCCATCGCTCCGCCTAAGGCGAAGAGATTGTCCGTCTCGCCGGTCAACGCCGCGGCGTCCCTCCCGGCCCCGGCAAGTCCCGACACAAACAGCGCGGCCTGCGGATCGGGAAAGAGCGCCGGCAGCAGGCCGCGGCGATCGAGCGTCGGGGCCGTCATCGCCAGGCCCCGCCGCAAAGAGGGACCATGCCCGCTGGAAAGCCGACGCGCTCCTCCCGTCCGGCAACTTCCACTTCAGCCATCCCGTCACACCCTTTCCGGCTCCCGCGGCACGAATCCATTGCTAACATAGCGGCACCGCGGAAGCGACCGGGCGCGATCCCGGGGGCGCTGCGCCCCCTTCCCGCGGCACGATGATCTCATGCTAATTCGGAGACGCGAAATCCGAATGTGTTGGGGCTCGGGTCATCACAGATCGCCTCCTTGATCGCAAATTTCGTGCCGAGAAGACCCCATCGAGCCTTGGCGGCACGATTGCAGCGCGACGCAAACTGAAAAAGTTTCATCAGTCGTCGCCGGATTAGCAGCGTGGGATCACCGTGACCTGGTGGTTTTCGGGCTTGACTTTCACGGCGGTGATTCGTAGAGTAACGCTCACATCAACACTGGCCTGTTGGTGACCGGCATGGGTAATTGGACTCTCGACGACATTCCCTGGGATAGCTTCGATCCTTCGCGGGTCGATCCGGGCGTCATCCCCATCATCAAGGCTGCAAGCCTCGTCGAGTACAATGCCGAGGACTACCGCATATACCTGAACCGGGTCTTCGACGGCGACAGCCGCCTGCAGGCGGCAATCAATTCATGGGCCGAAGAGGAGATCCAGCATGGCCGTGTCCTCGGCCGCTGGGCGGCTCTCGCGGACCCCGAATTCGACTTCGAGACCCGATTCGACCGGTTCCGGGACAATTTCCGTCTTCAGCTCGACGCGAGCGTATCGGTGCGGGGAACACGGGCCGGCGAGCTCGTGGCCCGGTGCATGGTCGAAACCGGCACGAACTCGTTCTATTCGGCGCTCGCGGACGCTACCGACGAGCCGGTTCTCAGGACCATCTGCCGGCGCATCGCCGACGACGAATACGCCCATTACTGCCTGTTCCACCGGAACATGCGCAGATACATGGAGCACGACCGGCTGACCCGCCTGAAAAGGGTCAGGGTGGCGTTCGGACGGATGTCGGAGTCCGAGGACGACGAACTCGCCTCCGCCTACTGGGCGGCGAACAGCGACGGCCAGGCCTACGACCGGCGCGCCAATGCGGCCGCCTACACCCGGCGGGCACTGCGCTACTACCGCCCGCAGCATGTCGCGCGCGGCGTGGAGATGATCTTCAATGCCGTCGGCATCGACGGTCGAAGCTCAGCCGGACGCCTGGCCGCCGGGGCAGTGAGGCTCTTCGTCTGGTACCGGCTCTGCGTCGCGACCCGTCTTCTGGTCGCTCTTGTCGAGGCAAGGCGGCGGTTCGCGCGACAGGACTCAGCGCCACAGCAGGCCTGACGGCGCCAGCCCGCCCTCCGGCTCAGCCGATCAGGGGGGCGAACTCGCGGACGACCGCGGCATAGACCTCGCGCTTGAAGGGCACGATCTCCCGCACCAGGGCCGACAGCGCACTCCATTTCCAGTCGCCGAATTCCGGCTCTTCGGTCGCGAGGTCGATTTCGGTTTCAGCGCCCGTGAACCGGAACAGGGTCCAGATCTGCGCCTGCCCGACATAGCGGCCGCCCCACAGCTGCCCGACGAGCTCGTCGGGCAGGTCGTAGGTCTTCCACTCGCCGGCAACGGCCAGACAGGACACCGAGCGAATGCCGGTTTCCTCCTCAAGCTCGCGGCGCGCGGCCGCTTCCGGCGTCTCGCCCGGCTCCATCCCGCCCTGGGGCATCTGCCAAGCACCGGGCCTGTCGAGACGCTCGCCGGTGAACACTCGTCCCCGGCCGTCGACGAGCATGACGCCGACGCACGGACGATAGCCCTCCGGCAGCGCGCCGGGAACCCCCGTTACCGCCGCTCCGCGCACGACATCAGTCCGTCGTCCGCCGCTGGTAAAGGGCAAGACCGCGCAGAAGGTCGACGGCCCTCGAGAGCTGGTAGTCGTCGGGGGGGGAGTCGTCGGGCGCAACCGCCTCGCCGGGCTCGGTTTCGCCACCCTCCTCCGTATCCGGGTTATCCAGCCGCCCGCGAAGGTTCTCCTCGCGCCGGCGCGAGGAGATGTCGAGTTTCTCGAGACGGGCCTGCTCGACGATGATATCAGGCTCGATCCCGGTCGCCTGGATCGAGCGGCCCGACGGGGTGTAGTAGTGTGCGGTGGTCAGCCGGATGGCACCATGCGGGCCGAGCGGCATGATCGTCTGCACGGACCCCTTGCCGAATGTCCGGGTGCCCATGATCACCGCTCGGCCATGATCCTGCAGCGCCCCGGCAACGATTTCGGATGCAGACGCCGAACCGCCATTGACCAGAACGACCATCGGAAGCCCGTTCAGGAGATCGCCCGACTTGGCATTGAAGCGCTGCCCCTCCTCCGGATCCCGCGTGCGGGTGGACACGATCTCTCCCCGGACGAGAAACGCGTCAGCGACGCCGACCGACTGGTCCAGCAACCCTCCGGGATTGTTGCGGAGGTCGAGCACGAGACCCTTCAGGCCGTCTTTCGCGGCTTCCGTCACTTTCCCGATCTCTCGCTCAAGCCCCGGGGTGGTGGCCTCGCTGAACGACGTGATCCGGATATAGCCGATGTCGTCGTGCTCGATGCGCGACCGGACAGAGCGGATCTTGATGACGGCCCGGGTCACCTTGACCTCGAACGGCTCGCGCCCGGCCCTCCGAATCATGAGCCTGATATCGGTGTCGGGCTTGCCGCGCATCCGCTCGACGGCCTCGGAGAGCGTCAGCCCGAGCACGGGCTCGTCGTCAAGGTGGGTGATAAGGTCGCCTGGCTTCAACCCGGCGCGAAAGGCCGGCGTGTCGTCGATCGGAGACACCACCTTTATGAGGCCGTTCTCCATGGTCACCTCGATGCCGAGGCCGCCGAACTCGCCGCGCGTCTGGACCTGCATGTCCTGGAACCGTTTGGGGCTCAGGTACCCGGAATGCGGATCGAGCGATGTCAGCATCCCGTTGATGGCTGCCTCCATCAGGTCCTCGTCGGTGACTTCCTCGACATAGCCCGCGCGAATGCGCTCGAAGACATCCCCGAACAACTCGAGCTGCCGGTAGGTCTGGGTGTTCACTCCCGCGTCCTGGGCCGCCGAAGCGCCCGCAAGCGCAACCGTCACGACGCAGAATGTCATCAGTCTCGCAATCAATCGCATGATTATCGCTCGCTTGCCGTATTTCCGGCTCCCGCGGGCCGGCCGGAGATACCCCCGGTCCATTCCACCGCCCTGATGGCGGCTACGATAACAGGATTCGGGCCCAGGCGACACTCCCCGGCGCCCATCGGGAGCCGGGATTTGCGAGCGGCGCCTTGCCGGAGGCGAGCCGCCGCGGAAGCCGCCGCCGCTATGCCGGCACGGCCCGCCCGCTGACGGCGCGGGCCGCGTCCCGGCGGACAAGGAGGGACGCTCCGGTCATCTCGGGCGGCGGTTCCATGCCCATGAGATCGAGAAGCGTGGGCGCGATGTCCGACAGCCGTCCGGCGCGGAGCCCGCTGACAGCACCGGGCGCGTTGACGAGCAGTGCCGGCACCGGGTTGACCGTGTGGGCGGTGTGCGGCTCTCCGGTCTCGCAGTCGCGCATCGACTCGGCGTTGCCATGGTCGGCGGTGATCAGCATCACGCCGCCCGCGCTCTCCACCGCCCGCACGAGACGTTCCAGGCATTCGTCGACCATGCGTATGGCGCGAACGGTGGCGTCGAGCTTCCCGGTGTGGCCGACCATGTCCGGATTGGCAAAGTTTACGACGATGAGATCGTGCCGGCCCGAGCCGATTTCCATCACCAGGCGATCGGTGACTTCGCGGGCAGACATTTCCGGCTGCTCGTCGTAGGTGGCAACCTTGGGCGACGGGATCAGGACCCGCTCCTCGCCGACAAAGGGCGTTTCCTCGCCACCATTGAAGAAATAGGTCACGTGAGCGTATTTCTCGGTCTCGGCGATACGCAGCTGGCGCATGCCGGCGTCCGACACCACTCGTCCGAGAATGTTCTCCAGCTTCTCGGGCGGGAACATGGTCGCCATCAGCGCGTTGTACGCACTCGAATATTCGGTAAGCCCGACAGCAGCTGCAAACGCCACGCGGCGGCTGCGCGCGAAGCCCTCGAATTCGTCCTGGAGCAGGGCAAGGAGGATTTGCCGCACGCGGTCGGCGCGGAAATTCGCCATCAGGATCCCGTCGCCGTCCTCCATCCCGGCATAACCGTCCATGACGACAGGTTCGACGAACTCGTCGGTCACCCCGGCGTCATAGCTCGCTCTGACGGCAGCGGCGGGATCGGCCGCCGCCGCCCCGCTGCCAGCAACGAGAAGATCGTAGGCGCGCTCCGTACGGTCCCACCGCTGATCCCTGTCCATGGCGTAGTAGCGCCCACACAGCGTGGCGATGCGCGTGCGGCCGAGGCCTGCGAGCTGCTCGCAGAAGGACGCCACATGTTTCGCGGCACTCGCCGGCGGTGTGTCGCGGCCATCGAGGAAGCCGTGAACGGCGACCGGAATGCCGTGGCCGTCGACGATGGCCGCAAGCTCGGCGAGATGATCCTGATGGGAATGCACGCCGCCCGGGGAGATCAGCCCCATCAGGTGGCAGATTCCGCCGCTGCGCCGGAGACTCCCGATCAGACCGGCAAGCGCGGGGTTGGCGCGGATGCTGCCGTCGGCGATGGCGGCGTTCACACGGCATATGTCCTGCATCAGGACGCGCCCGGCGCCGAGGGTGATGTGGCCGACCTCCGAATTGCCCATCTGGCCCGACGGCAGCCCGACATCGGCACCCGATGTCGCGACGAGCGCGTGCGGGCAGCTGCGCCAGAGCCGCGCGAAGACCGGCGCATTGCCCGCCGTGATCGCGTTGTCGGCCTCATCCTCGCTGTGCCCCCACCCGTCGAGGACGCACAGCACCGCGGGCCGCCGCCCGTCACGCACCTTGTCTCTCATGGCCGTTCTCTGCCGATCAGCCGCCGCGGTCCGCCGCTTGCCTGCGCTCACGCCGCGCACCCGTCGCGGTGATAGGGGTTCCCCGCGAGTATCTCCTGGGCCCGGAATATCTGTTCGACCAGCATCACCCGGACCAGCATATGCGGCCAGGTTGCGGTGCCGAAGGCGAGGAGCGTGTCCGCGCGGTCGAGCTGGGGCCGCACCAGGCCGTCTGCGCCGCCGACGAGGAACGAGATCCCGCGCCCGGCATCGCGGCAACGCTCGAACAAACGGGCGAAGGCCACGCTGTCATGTGCGGCGCCCGACGCATCAAGCACTACCCGGTAGGCGCCGTCGGGACAGGCCGCTTCCAGGAGCGCCCCCTCGCGCTCGGCGCGCCGCAGCGCCGGCAGCTTGCGGCGCTCCTCGACTTCCCTGATCTCGACCGGCCAGCGGATACGCCGGCGATAGCGCTCGAGCAGGTCCCGCTCGGGCCCGGCCTTCATGCGGCCGACGGCGCAGATGGTGACGCGCATGACCGTGCCTCAGACCGCTGCCGGTTCCCGTCTGTCGGGAAACTCGACATTCCACATCTTCTCCAGGCTGTAGAACGCGCGGACTTCGGGGCGGAACAGGTGGACGATGACATCGCCCGCATCGAGCAGCACCCAGTCTCCCTGCCCCAGGCCCTCGGGGCGCAACCCCTTGATGCCCAGCGCTCTCAGGGCCTCAATCAACCTTTCCGCCATCGAGACGACCTGCCGCCGCGAATTGCCGCTCGCGATCACCATGTAGTCGGCGATGTCGGACTTGCCGGAGAGATCGATCACTACCAAGTCCCCGGCCTTCTGCGATTCCAGCGAGTCCCTGATCACCCCGATCATGTCCTGCGCCGAACCGCCGTCGCTTGACCGTTCCTGTTTCAGTGGACAGCTTCCTCCAAGTCTGGCCCCGTCCGCGCACCCGCATGCCGGCGGCGCGTCGCGGCCCGGCCCGAGCGGATCTCGGTCGACGATCCCGGATGCAGCCTCGTATGGAAGAACATCCAAGCCGGCGTCCTCGACTCGGCAAGGTGACAGGCGTGGACGCGTTGCTTCTTGAAGCGGAAGAACGCCTTCGCCGCCTTGCCCGCAAGAGCCCCGAAAGAATAGGGTGCCCGGTCGAAAACCGCAATGGGCACGAGATTGAATATCCGCGTCCAGTCCTGCCACTGCGGAATCTGGGCGAGGTTGTCGGCCCCCATGATCCACACGAACCGGGTCTTCGGAAAACACTGCTTGAGGCGGGCCAATGCCTCGGCCGTGTAGGTGGTGCCGAGTCTTCGCTCGATGTCCGTCACCCTGATGCTGGGGTGCCGGGCAAGCCGGCTGGCCCCGGCCATCCGTTCCTCGAAGGGCGTCATGCCCGCCGCCCCCTTCAGGGGATTCTGAGGAGTGACCATCCACCACACCTCGTCGAGCATCAGAAGCCTGAGCGCAAGCAAGCTGATATGCACGTGGCCATCATGAGCCGGATTGAACGAGCCGCCCAGAATGCCGATGCGAAGGCCGGTGACCGCATGCCCCCGGCGGATGTCCGCGACGATGGTCAGGGTCTGATCTGCCCGGCGCCCCGGACAACGTATTTGTAGGTGGTGAGTTGCTCGACGCCCACCGGTCCCCGGGCGTGAAGCCGTCCGGTCGAGATGCCGATTTCCGCGCCCATGCCGAACTCGCCACCGTCGGCAAACTGGGTCGAGGCGTTGTGCAGAACGATCGCCGAATCGACCTTGTCGAGGAATGTCTCGGCGCGGGCCGTATCGGCAGTGACGATGGAATCTGTGTGCCCGGATCCGTAAGCGCCGATATGCGCTACCGCCCCGTCGAGTCCGTCGACTTGGCGGATCGACAGGATGGCATCGAGATATTCCGTCCGCCAGTCATCCTCGGTGGCGGGGACGACGCGCTGATCGAGGGCGCGGGTGGCCTCGTCGCCGCGCAGTTCGCAACCGGCACCGCTGAGGCTGTCGATGATCGGCGGGAGCGCGTGCGCGGCGACTGCCCGATCGACGAGCAGGGTCTCGGTGGCACCGCATATTCCGGTGCGGCGCATCTTGGAGTTGACGGTGATGTCGTGCGCCATCGCGAGGTCTGCATGTTCATCGATGTAGACATGGCACAGCCCCTCGAGATGGGCGATCACGGGAATGCGGCTCTCGCGCTGTACGCGTTCGATGAGGGATTTCCCGCCGCGCGGGACGATGATGTCGACATGGTCGGTCATCGTCAGGAGCATGCCGACGGCGGCCCGGTCGGTTGTGGGCACGAGCTGGATGGCATTCTCGGGCAGGCCGGCGGCGGCGAGGCCCGCATGCAGGCACGCGACGATGGCGCGCGAGGAATGGAAGCTCTCGGAACCGCCACGGAGTATCGCGGCGTTGCCCGACTTGAGGCACAGCCCGCCGGCGTCGGCAGTGACGTTGGGCCGCGATTCGTAAATGATGCCAATGACGCCCAGCGGCACACTCACCCGCGAGATGGACAGCCCGTTCGGACGCGACCACGAGGCCAGGACCTGCCCCACGGGGTCGTCGAGGGCAGCGATTTCCTCAAGTCCGCGGGCCATCGCGTCGATGCGCCCGTCATCGAGCCTGAGGCGATCGAGAAGCGACGGCGCTATTTTCCGCTCCGCGGCAGAGGCCATGTCGATATGGTTGGCGGCGAGAAGTTCGTCCCGCTGCGCCCCGAGTTCGCGGGCGGCCGCGCGGAGCGCCTCGTTCTTCCGGGTGGTCGTCGCGAGGCCCAGCACCTCTACGCCCGCGCACGCGCCACGCCCCAACTGTTTCATCTCGGCGGCGAGGTCGTCGGACGCGATCTTGGCTGCAACGTTCATGAGTCCCGGCTCTCCGTCGGCTGCGCATCGAGCACCAGATCGTCACGATGAATCAATTCGTCGCGGCCACGGTATCCCAGAATACTCTCGATTTCACGGCTTTTTCTTCCCATGATTCTCCTCGCGTCGGCTGACGAGTACGCCGACAGTCCACGGCCGAGAAGCAACCCCCGTGCAGTTCTGACAATCACCGCGTCTCCGCGCTCGAAATCCCCATCGACCCCGGTAATTCCGGCTGGCAGCAGACTCTTGCCGGCGCCAAGCGCCCGCGCGGCGCCGTCATCGACGGTGAGCGTACCGGCTATCGCGATGGCGGCCGCGATCCACCGCTTGCGGGCGGCGAGCGGCGCCATCGCCGGCAGGAACCACGTGCACCGGGCGCCTTCCGACAGTCGGGAGAGCGCATTGGCCGGCTTGCCGTCTCCGATAACCATGGCGCAACCTCCGGAAATCGCGATCCTGGCCGCTTCCAGTTTGGTGATCATGCCGCCCGACGAATAGCCAGGCAGCGCGGCGCCCGCCATGTTCTCGATGTCGGCCGTCACCTCGCGGACCACGGGCACCAGCGTCGCGTCGGGATCGGTGCGCGGATCAGCCGTATAGAGCCCGTCGACATCCGACAACAGAACCAGGGTATCGGCGCTGACCATCTGGGCAACCCGCGCGGCAAGACGATCATTGTCGCCATAGCGGATTTCCTCGGTGGCAACGGTGTCGTTCTCGTTGATGACCGGCACCACCCCCAGTCCGAACAGGGTCTCCATGGTGGCTCTCGCGTTGAGATGGCGCCGGCGCTCCTCGGTATCGGCCAGCGTCAGGAGGATCTGGGCGATAGCGACGCCGTGCGGTCCAAGCGCTTCCTGCCACGCATGCGCCAGGCGAATCTGTCCCCGCGCGGCAGCCGCCTGCTTCTGGTCGAGAGCAAGCTCGCAGCCGGAGAGGCCGAGATCGCGCCTGCCGACGGCGATCGCGCCCGACGAAACGATCGCGACATCGATATCCCGGGATCTCAACCGGGCGATGTCCTCGCCCAGCGACGAGAGCCATTCCTCCCTGATGCTGCCGGTCCGGTCGTCA
Organism: Alphaproteobacteria bacterium; assembly: GCA_964291215.2. GTDB lineage: Bacteria > Pseudomonadota > Alphaproteobacteria > MPNO01 > UBA830 > JAJEBT01. The sequence goes on from OZ219790.1 coordinate 2,381,826, forward strand.
GCGACAAGCGTCGACCCGATCTTGAGGACAAGCCTGCGCGCCGAACCGAGTTCGGGAATCGTCCGTTCCGTCATGGCGTCCACGGCAGCGCTTCGCCGGCGGTTTCGGCATCGCCGGGCCGCGCGGCGGATATCACGCCGACGAGGCGCCGCAGGACCTCGGTCACGCCGGTTCCGGCCACTGCCGACACCGGGAAAACCTCGCCGTTCGACGCCGTCTCGAGGCTCCGTTGCCTCTCGGCCACCTCCGCGTCCGTCAGAGCGTCCGTCTTGGTGAGCGCCAGCACTTCGGTCCTGACGACAAGATCGTGATCGTATCGCTCGAGTTCGCGCCGGATCATGCGCCAGTTCGCTGCGACATCGTCCGCGGTGCCGTCGACGAGATGAAGGAGTACGCTGCACCTCTCGACATGGGCAAGAAACCGGTGTCCGAGCCCGGTGCCCGCATGCGCCCCCTCGATCAGGCCCGGAATGTCGGTAAGTACAAACTCCGTGTCATCAACATATACCGTACCGAGGGTCGGGATCAGGGTGGTGAACGGATAATCCGCGATCCTAGGCCGGGCGCGGGAGACGGCAGCGAGGAAGGTCGACTTGCCGGCGTTGGGCAGGCCGAGCAGGCCGGCATCCGCGATCAGCTTGAGTTGCAGCCTGATCCAGCATTCCTCGCCCTTCTCTCCCGGCTCGGCGCGGCGCGGTGCGCGGTTCGTCGAGGACTTGAAACGGGCATTGCCGCGCCCGCCGCGCCCGCCGCGCAGGAGCACGACCCGGTCGCCGGGCCGTTCAAGATCGGCGAGCAGCGCTTCGCTCTCGGCGTCCAGGACCTGGGTTCCGGCCGGAACCTCGAGGGTCTCATCCGCGCCGGCGGCACCGGTCCGATTGCTGCCCACCCCGTGCGATCCGCTTCTCGCCTTGAAATGCTGCCGGTAACGGAAATCGATCATTGTGTTCAGCCCGGCTACGGCCTCGACGATTATGTCGCCGCCGCGCCCGCCGTCGCCGCCGTCGGGTCCGCCGAATTCGATGAACTTCTCGCGGCGGAAGCTCGCGCAGCCGGCGCCGCCGTCACCACTGCGGACATAGACCTTTGCCGAATCGAGAAATCTCATGACCCGCAAGCCTGTCAGTGTCCGGGACCGCAGCGCCCGCCCTGCTCCGGCGGAGCCGTGGGCGGTGGCCGCGCGAGGCTGCCGGGCGCAAGCGCCTGCCGGCGCCGTCCGATCAGCTGCCTGTGTCCACCGACACGTAGACCCGGCCGCCCGAACGCCGACTGAATGCCACCCGGCCTTCGGCCTTGGCGAAGATGGTGTGATCCCTGCCCATCCCGACATGTTCGCCCGGATGCCACTTGGTGCCGCGCTGGCGCACTATGATGTTACCGGGGATCACGGCCTCGCCGCCGAACTTCTTGATTCCGAGGCGCCTGCCGATGGAATCGCGGCCGTTGCGGGAGCTGCCGCCAGCCTTCTTGTGCGCCATGTTACGGTCTCCTCCGGACTCGCCGTCCGTTTCCGTGGCTGCCGTCGTCTTCTGCGTTCCGGCGCCAGTTCCTAGTCTTTGTCGGCCTTGTCGGTCGAATCTCCGGGTTCGGCCTGATCCTCGGCCGCGGCACCCTCATCGCCGGCGGAAGGTCCGTCATCCGCGGAGTAAGGCGCCTCCGTATCGGCGACCACGGCTTCGGCAAGTGCGTCCGCGATGCGCTCTTCCTCCTCCGCCGGGTCCGCAGCAGCCGGTTGCTGGCCCTTGCCGAGAATGTCGTCGATCCGAAGCACCGTGACAAGTTGCCGGTGTCCGCGCGTGCGCCGGTAGTTCTTGCGGCGCTTCTTCTTGAAGACGACGATCTTGTTGTCCTTCTTCTGCCCGAGCACCGTCGCATTGACACGCGCCCCGTCGATCAGGGGCGCGCCCACGGCGAGGCCCTCGCCGACATCGAGCGCGAGCACATTGTCGAGTTCCACGATGTCGCCGGCTTCGGCGCCATCGAGTTTCTCGACGGTGATGACATCCCCACTGGCGACGCGGTACTGCTTGCCGCCCGTTTTGACCACAGCGTACATCGTTCCATCTTCCCTTAGCTTCGGCCCGTCCGGCCATTCCGCGAATTGCCGGCCGCCGCACGACGCTCGCGCACACGATCCGAACAGGTGGCCACGGAGTACAAGATTGCGGAAGGTCGCGAATATAAACGCGAAAAGGGCGCTGTCAATGGCATGTCCGGAAAAAACGCGGCAAGGCCCCAACCCCTCGCGCACCCTTTCTACATGCCGGAAGCGCGTCATCGCGCGCCGCTCCGGAAACTACTTTCGGGAAGCTACAACGCATATTCGCTCATCTCCTTGCGCCCACGGTGATCCCATGCTGTTTCGGAGACGCGAAATCCGAGTGCGTTGGAGCTCGCGTCATCACAGATCGCCCCTTGATCGCAATTTTTCGCGGCGAGAAGGTCTCATTGAGCCTTGGCGGCACGATTGCAGCGCGACGCAGACCGAAAAATCTCGCCGGTCGCCGCTGGATTAGCAGCATGGGATCGTCGTGCCTTGCGCCCTACTCAGGGTTCCTGTAAACACCCGCCCGGAGGGTTGCCGGAGCGGTCGAACGGGGCGGTCTCGAAAACCGTTGTGCGCTTACGCGTACCGAGGGTTCGAATCCCTCACCCTCCGCCACCACGCATTTCCTGAGTCGTAAAGGCCCGTAATTTGCCTTCCGCTGTCACCATGGGTGCGCGCAGTGAGGAGGCTAGACGCCCGATTGTAAGCTGTCAACACGAAAAAGGGCGCCGGTTCCCGCCAGCGCCCTCGATCGTGCAGAGAGTTTCGTTTCGGCAGTCCCCAAAAAGGGCAAAACCCAAAGAAACTCGCCAACCATCAAAGATGGTGAGAATCTAACGGGTGTCCCATGCCCTGTCAACAGGGGTCTGCCGTTAACGAATCTCTCGGCAGAAAATTTTTCGGGTCGGTTCGCCGGCCATGGACACCAGGCAACGCACCCCTCGCGATCCGTCACAGGATCCGGGCCGCGGCACTGCCGCCGCCCCCATCGCCGGGCTCCCCGACGGGCTCAGCCGGTTCGAGTTCGTGCGGCTCGCGCGCGAGATCGGCTCGGCCGGCAGCTGGACGCCGGCATTGATCGAACACTTGGACCTGCTGCTGTCCTGGACGCGGGCGCAGGACTGGGAGCCGGGCGCCAGGCCCGTGGTCTGGCTCTCGGTAAACGCGACGGCGGCGCGACTCGGCGTAGATACATCGACCATCCGGAATCACGAGCGCGCGCTCAAGGCCCTGGGCGCAATCTCGGTCGCGCCCGCAGGAAACCGCAGGCGCTGCGTGCACCGCCGCGAGGATGGCACGGTTACTTGGGCCTACGGCGTCGAGCTGGCGCCGCTACTGGCCATCCTGCCACGGCTTGAGCAGGAAGCTGCCGAACAGCGGGAGCGGGTCGCTCTCTTCCAGCAAGCCCGGGCCGAGGCGTCGGGATCCTTCCGCACACCGTCGGGCAGCGGCAGGCCTTTGTGCACGCACTCAACCACGGCCTCGGAGTGGTGGAATACGAGCCGCGGGGCAAGGCCGCAGCGGAGATCCGCGGCCTTTGGGAGGCGCTGGTGCGCCGGGAACGGCCGGAGCTGCGGCTCGTCGGCTGACACGCTGGGCCACCGAATTCCCTGGGAGGGGATCATGAAGAGAAAGAGTTTTACTGACGCAATGAACATCACGCCCCAGCCTGCCGCTGATGGCGCGATGCCTCCGGCCGACACCTCTCTCGCGCGGCGCGTCATTCCGATCGCGCTGGCGGAAATCCACGCATCGGATCGGCGGCGGCCCGTCGACCCGGAACAAGTGCAGGTGATTGCCGAATCGATCGGGGAGATCGGGCTGCAGTCGCCGATAGCCGTGCGGCTGGATCCCGCTGATACGGCCGGCTACCGCCTCGTGGCCGGCGCACACCGGATTGCGGCCGCGGCGGAGCTCGGCTGGACGAGGATCGACGGCTTGGTGGTTGACGGCAGCGACGATGAGCTCGCGCTGATGGAGATCGACGAAAACCTCGCGCGGGCCGAACCGACGCCGCTTGACCGGGCGCTGTTTCTGGCCGAGCGCAAGGCGATCTTCGAGCGAGTGCACCCTCCGCCGAAGCGCGGGCGGCCGGCGGTACAGGCCGGCAATTCCAAAATGAGTGGTAACTGCTCGCCCCTGCTGATCATTGGCCGCCTTTCCTGACGGCGTTCGCATCCGGGAACTCGCCGCCGATCCAGACCTCGATGCTCTTCCGTTCCGGGAGAAGCACCGGCTCGACATCCTGCGCATGATCGCCTACCGCGCCGAAACCCGGACGATGGCGGCCGTGGCGAAGGAGCAGGGCAGGAAACCGCGCCCGCGAAAACCCCTCCGCACCCTCCTGCAGGCCGACGCCGACATCCTCCCCGAACCTGAACCGGGGATCCTCCGGGTGCGCATCCCCGGATCCGCCTGCAACGCCGCCATCGCAGGACTGCTGAAGGAACTCAATGAAACCGGCACCTGCGTTCTCGGAACCGAGCTCCGCATGATCTACGAACTGCCTCCGAAGCCCGCCTGAACGGCCGCCGGAGGGCCTTGCCTGCCAATTCTCCAGAGGTCAGGATATCTGAAGCTGCACCGCCGGATTCCTCAGCCGGCACGATGGAACCCGCACCGCGGGCTCGGTACCGCATTGCAGACCCGGCGACACCGGCCGGAAAGCAAGACCGGCCGAAGACCGGAACGGTTCTTGCCCATCGGAACCCGCACCTCCGGTTTCCGGCAATCAGCGAGGGAAGGGGACGAGAAAAGATGCTTGACCCCGAACGCCGTCAGGAACGGCAATCCATGACCAGCAGGGGCAAGCAGTTACAATGAGTGCAAACTTTGCACCGATTTCTTTCGCCGAGGAGGCCCAGCAGCGGACCGGGATGTCCCGTCGCGGCGTGTTCCGCGCCCTGGAAATCGCCTCTGGACTGGATTCCAGGCTGGCGGAAGCGCTGCAGGGCACCCCGCTGGCTGAGGCGCGAGGGTGATCTTCACCGGCTGTCGCGGCTGGATGTTTGCGAACAGCACCGCGTCTTGGAGCGAGTTCGCGACGCGGATGCGCCACCCGGGAAGTTCGCGGATGTCGTCGACTCGCCGCTGCCGCGGCCGGCCAGCCCCGGCGCGGCGCGGGACACGCTGGTCCGGGCCTGGGACCGCTGCGACGACCGCGACCGACAGTGGTTCCTAGACCGAAGTTCCGGAAAATTCCGGCTGAAATGCACGTCAAGTCATTGATACAGCGTGGTTTTTCGGATTTTTCGTGCGTCAGAATGTACCCATGTAATACGTTTTTGGGTGCTTGACATCCATGGATCTTGCGCTTATATGCAGTAGCCATGTATATCGAATCCGTCCCCAAGCGCTCGTCCCCGCCCGCCATCCTGCTCCGCGAGTCCTAGCGCAAAGCCGGAGCAGTCAAGAAGCGCACCCTCGCCAACCTTTCCAAGCCCGCTCTCATCGAGGGATTGCGCATTCTGCTCAAGGGAGGAACCGCAGGTCTCGACGACGCCTCGTCCGCTCCCTGCCCCATGTGGCCGCGGTGCTGGGAACCCTGAAGAAACTGGGCCGGCGGATCGACCCGAAGCCTTCTCCCGAGCGCGATCAGGTTCTCGCCATGATCGTGGCACGCATCCTCGAGCCCGCCTCGAAGCTGGCCAGGGGGATGGCCACAGCGGTCAGCACTCTGGGCGAGCTCCTCGATGCGGAGATGGACGAGGACGCCCTCTACGGCTCCTGGAACGTCAGGAGAGGATCCCCTGGCGGCACCTCGAAGAAGGCTGCCTGGTGCTCCTGACTTCCGTGTGGATGGAGGGGTGCCCCTTGGCCAGGCGAGGTCATTCCCGGGATGGCAAGAAGGGCAAGCTGCAGTCGGCCTTCTGTGCGACCGGGACGGGTGTCGGTGTTCCCCGGCAACACCCGGCGACGCTGTCCTCGCAGATCACCACGCTGCAGGAGCGGTTCTCCCTGGCGAAGGTGGTGCTGGTGGGGGACCGAGGCGCGCGAGGAGGTGAAGCCTGCGGGCCAGCGCCTTGAGGGGCATCCGTTCCCTGGTGGAGGCCGGCGATGTCGAGATGTCGCTCTTCGACGAGAGGGACTTGGTGGAGATCACCAGCGATGCGTATCCCGGCGAGCGCCTCTGCCGCAACCCGCTGCTGGCCGAGGACCGGAAGCGCCAGGAACTGCTCGAGGCCACCGAGGCTCGCACCGATTGCCGCAGCGAGACCAGCGCCGGGCGCCGGGAAGATCGGGGAGCGGAAGGTCATCGGCAGGATGGCCAAGCATTTCACGTGGTCCATCGACGACGAGGGGGTCTTCACCTATGGGCGCGATGCGGCTGCCATCGCCGCCGAGGCCCAGCTCGACGGCCTCTACGTGATCCGCCTGCCGCAGAGCGAGCTCGACGGTCCCGGCACGGTGCGGACCTACAAGCGGTTGAGCTCCGTGGAACGGACCTTCCGCAGCCTCAAGGACCTGAAGGTGCGCCCCGTCTACCACCGCACCCCGAGTCCGCGTCTTCCTGTGCATGCTCGCCTACTACATGGCACATGCGACTGAAGCCCATGCTGTTCGACGACGAGGATGCCGAAGGCGGCCGTCCGTCGTGGCGCCGGCAGAAGTCTCGGCGAGCGCCCGGGCCAAGGCGGCCACAAAAAGGACGCCCGGAGGGGGCACAGCTTCCGCACCCTCATCGGCGATCTTGCGACCCGCAACACCGTGGCGCCCCGCCTTGCGGGCGCCGAACCCTTCCCGGTCACCACACGGCCCACGCCGCTCCAGAGAAGGGCTTTCAAGCTCCTGGGCGTGAAGCCATAGTGTACCCAGACCGCTGAAATTTATTGAATGTGATTTCTATCAGGCACTTACGTCTGATCGGCTCTGGAACTTCAGCCTAGAGCGGCTGCAGAAGCAAGATCAGCTCGGAGAAGGCCCATGAAATATCGCGTGATGCTGGCCGGCGGCAAGGGATTTTGGGTCTTCCTCCACGTCGGGGCGCCGGGCAACGCCCCTTTGACGGCGCTCCTCGACGACTCGCCGGGGTCCGTCCGGTACGCCGGCCACCTCCTGAGCGACGTAGGGCCCGACCGGGATCCGCGGCGCGCCGCGGAGCTGGCGCGAAACTGGTTCTATCGCGGCGGGGCGAACGAGCACGAAATTGTCTCCGTCGAGGAGACCCGGATCCGCCCGCGGTCTGGCCAGACCAGGATCATGGTCGAGAATTGGGTCGACTACGACCTTATTCTGGGGAAACCGTTCGCGAGCGCCGCTCTCGTTCTCGAGTTCCGGGCCGAAGACATCCGGACCGGGCCGATCGTGCTCCGGACGGCCGAGATTGACGGGATCCGCGGAGACACGGCGGCCGGCGATGCCTGGAAGGCCGCGACGGTGAGCATCGACGCGCAGCGGCCGGTCGGCGAGGAGTGCATGGCCGGGCGCGCGGCGGTCGGGGCAATAATCCACGACCTTCGCCCCAGGATCGAAGCCTGGTGGGAGCTGGACCAGGACGATCCGGACTGGACCCGCCGGGCGGACGAGTTCCGGGCCTGGTTCGCGGGGCGCGACTGGACCGATGGCCGCCGGCGGCGGGAACTGCGCGGCGTTTCCGCGCCTGAGCACTACGCGATCGCGTGCGACGGTCCTATCGTTATCGGTGACCTGATCCGCTGGGCGGAGAACGTGCTCTCCGAAGAGGAAGGCGCCCGACCGCCCGGCCCGCGGACGGTCGAAGGCGAGGTGCGCGGACACCGGGTCGCTACGGACGTTGCTGACGACACGCTTCTGATCCGGGTCGACGAGGCGGAGGGGGTCGACCCGCCCTGCCCCGACGACCTGCTGACGCGCCGTCATCTGGACCTCCTGGAAATCGGATGCCGGCGCGCCGAGGTGGACGAGGCGGCGCGGGCGGCCCTGGTCACCCACAGCGAGACCGCTCGCGCGGCGGCCCGTGAGGGCGCTGAAATGGAGTGCGAGAAGCCTGAAAGCGTGGGGGGACATCTTCAATGACACCTTTGAAGAAAGGGGCGGCGGGTATAGAACAGGCGGGCGGCGCCTTTCAACTGAGCACTGTTAGGATTCTCGCCAAAATAGATTGTTTTTTGATGTGGATCTGCTATCTAATGTGTCATGGAAGCGATAGTCGATACGCTGCGATCCAAATTTGTGGTGTTGCGTCCGGTTCTGAACGAACGTGCGCGGCGCCTGTAGGCGGCGACGGAGGCCCGTGCCATCGGGCGCGGAGGCATTGCGCGAGTGGCTGAGGCGACGGGGATGTCGCGCAGCACCGTTCGCGCCGGGCTGAAGGAGCTTGATTCGGAATCTTCGAGTGAGATTCCTTCAGGACGTTTGCGTCGCCCCGGCGGCGGGCGCAAGCGGGTGGCGGATGTGGATCCGGGTTTGGTGGCGGCGCTGGAGCGCGAGCTTGAACCGATGACGCGCGGCGATCCGGAGAGTCCGCTGCGGTGTCACAGTGCCGCACGGCTGGCGGACCGTCTTGCGGTCGAGGGCCACCGCGTCAGCGAGCGCACGGTGAACCGGCTGCTCCACGATCTGGGGTACAGCCTCCAGGCCAATCGCAAGACGCTGGAAGGCCGCCAGCCCGGGATGCGCAGTTCCGACGCGCCGGGTGCGCGCGTTCCAGAGGCTGGGCCAGCCTGTGGTGACACGAAGAAGAAGGAAATCCAGTACCGCAATGGCGGCCGGGCCCCAAGGGCGACCCTGAAGCCGTCAACGTGCATGACTTCCCCAATCCAGAGCTCGGCAAGGCGATCCCCTACGGGGTCTACGATCTCACCGCCAACGCCGGCTGGGTCAGCGTCGGACACGACACGGCGGCGTTCGCGGTTGAGACCCTGCGCCGCTGGTGGCGGCAGATGGGCCGGCTGCTCTATCCCGATGCCAAGCGCCTGCTGATCACCGCCGACGGCTCCAACAACAGCCGCAACCGGCTGTGGAAGCTGCAGCACCTCGCCGACGAACTCGGGTTGAAGGTGTCGGTGGCCCACTTCCCGCCCGGAACCAGCAAGTGGAACAAGATCGAGCACCGGATGTTCTGCCATATCACCCAGAACTGGCGCGGCCGGCCCCTCGTCAGCTACCAGGTGATCGTCAAGCTGATCGCCGCGACCACCACCGGCGCCGGCCTCACCATACGCTCGGACCTCGACGAGAACAGCTATCCGCTCGGGGTCAAGGTCAGCGACGATGAGATGGACGGCCTCGCCATCCGCAGAGACCCGTTCCACGGCGAGTGGAACTACACCCTCACGCCACGGACATAACGAACATATTATTTTGGCGAGAGTCCTTAACTCGAATCGACTGACGCCGTATATACGGTTCCATGAGAATCGGCCTGCGACATTATGGCGACGAGACGGTTGACTGGCTGAAGGCACGGCTTGGCGCCGGGGATTGCACGCGGACCTTCCTGGCACGTGAGCTCTGCGAGCGTGAGGACTGGCGGAACGCGAAGGGCGAACTATGCCTCGGCCGCGCTTCCAAAGTTCTCCGCCGCACTCGATCTGCCTCTGCCGGAGGCTCGGTGACCCCGGAGTCCCTGGCCCCATCGCCGGATTATCCCGACAAGCACCTGTCATGCCGTCTCGGCGATCTTGGCGAGGTGGTTCCGGTTGCCGACGAGGACAAGTCGCTGGCGCGGTCGATGATGGCATCGCATCATCCCGAGGGCGATGCGGTCTGTCCCGGCGGGCGCATCCGCTACTGGATTCTCTCGTCCCTGCACGGCGTCCTCGGCGGCCTGGCGCTGCGTCCTGGCATCACAAAGCGCGGGACCTCCACATCGGCTGGCGGCGCGGGACGCTAACATCGGGCAGGTTGTCAACAATGACAGGTTTCTTCTGCTTCCCGGCGTCCGCGTCCATGGGCTTGCGTCCGTGGCGCTGTCGCTGTTCCATGGTCGCGTGGCGGACGACTGGGAGGAGCGCTACGGTGTTCGCCTAGCGTACAGCTACGTGAGTGCGGAGCATACGGGCCAGAGCTACCGTGCGGCGGTGTGCTGTCGGGAGCCGGACAAAGGGCCCCGGTTGCGGGTGTACGTGAAGCCGCTGTCGGCGGACTGGTCTCTCGGGCGGGCCGGGTGATCGGTTCAGGCCCGCGTCAAGGGAGGATGCGACATGGGCCGAGATGGAGTACGGACGGAGTGCGCACAGCGACGCGCGCAAGCGCCTTGTCACGATGGGCGAGGCTTGGTGCGGTCGTCCGGGTGCACCGATAATCTTTCCCGGCGAGGCGGAGCAGCAGGCGGCTTACAGGTTCCTGTCGAACCCGAGGATTGGCATGCGAGACATCCTTGAGCCGCATCAGGAGGCGATGCGTTGCCGCAGCCAGTCTGTCGTGCTTGCGGTTCAGGACACGACGATGCTGAACTACAGCGAGGCGACGCAGGGCCTTGTCGACATCGGCGGCTCTGGAAGCAAGGGGCTCATGTCGGCGTTGCGTTCAGCGGCTGCGCACTGGGGGTATTCAGCCTTGATTCCGTGCGGAGGACAAGGCAACGGCGGGCGAGGAAAGCGGACGGACGCCTTCGCCAAGTCCGCCGAGCTGGCCTGTCCACAAACTCGCTCGTCTGCGACCGTGAGGGCGACATGTGGTCTCTTCTGTCGGAGGCCTCCGCGCCCGGCGGCTCCTGGTCCGCGCCAGCCGTTCGGGCGGGCCATCACGGCGGACGGCAAGGTCAGGGACCTGTTCGCGGCCGAATTGGATGTCGTCGCGGAGAAGACGATCGACCTGTGGCGGCCCCCGGACGCGCAAGGGGCGCAAGAACATCAAGCTGGAGCTGCGGGCCGGTCCCGTCGACCTCGTCCCGCCCTAGGCACGGCCCCACTCACCATGCTTGCAGTGCGCGTCCTGGAGAAGACGCCGCCGACAGGACCGGCTGGTTGCTCTTGACCACCGAATGTGAGCCCACGCAGGAGAACGCGATCCCCATCGTCACCTGGAAACGCTGGCTGAGAGTGGTTCGCGGCCGTCAAGACCGGAACGCGGATCAAGGGGCTCAACGCCGCCGACGACCTGAGGAAGTGCCTCGCCTGCCATTACTGCATGCACCGTCATGTCTGTCGAGCGCCTCGCGCGGAGCGCATGCCGGCGCGCACGATCGTCCACGAGGACGAGATCCATGTCCTCGCCGTCCACATACCGAACCACCGCAGGCAACGCGGTCCACCCGACCCGGATCAGGCGATCGCGGAGTTCGCCGTCAACACCGCGCGCCTCGCCGGATTCATCTCGTCGAAGCGCCAGCCCATGCCGGGCACCCACAAACTCTGGGAAGGATACCTGATCTTGTTCACTGAAAACTACCGGGCTATGCGCGACTACGCCAACATCGAGTTGACAGTGTACCATTGAAAGGGGCGGCGCCCCTCTGGCGGCGTGAGACAGGAGACGTCATGGAGCCACCGCACCAGCGCCGCTGCACCATCTATGCCCGCTATTGCTCGAGCCTGCAGAACCCGCGTTCCATCGAAGATCAAATCCATCTTTGCCGACAGAAAACCCTCAATGAGGGCGGGGGGGGGGGGGGGGGGGGAGAGATCGCCGTCTATGTCGACCGTGCCGAAAGCGGGACGTCGATGCACGAGCGCGAAGGCCTGCAGCAGCTCCTGCGCGACGTGCGGGCGGGGAAGATCGATGTCGTCGTCGCGGAGGCTCTCGACCGCCTCAGCCGGGACCTCGCGGATCTCGCCGCGATATGCAAGCGGCTGCGTTTCCAGGACATCACGCTCGTGACTGTCGAAGAAGGCGAGATCGGACCGTTTCACGTCTCCCTCAACCCAAGTTGGCACTTTTTGCGACTTGGAATTTTTATCACGTTGCGCGATTTTTTGTCGGCCGATTTCAACATGGCACGTAACTGCTCACCCCCTGGTTCCGGCTTGATGTCGGGGTAGAGCAACGAACGGGTTTTCGTGGAGATTTGACACTGCAGGCCGATTCGTTTAGTGGTGGTAATCGAGAACGACGGGGACCGCCAGTGGGCTACTTTGGATCGAAGGCGACGAGCGGGCTGTGCCAGCTGCTTCCGGGGCTCCAGCCCCCGCATGATCTGTATGTGGAAACGCATCTCGGAAGCGGCGCGCTGATGCCGGGTGATGGCGACGGGCGGCGCGCGAGGAGTTCGAAGCGGCCAAGACCGCGGCGCTGCCGGCAAGGTGGCGGAAGAGGCCGTGATCCGCGTCCTCGTCATCCTGCTCGACATCCTCATCGTCGTCCTTCTGGAGAAGACCACGCACGAGCCGGAACTCCGGTCTGCCGCCGTCACAGACGGACAAGAGCGTGCCGGGAGCAAGGGCCCGAAGCCGAACCGGCAGATGGGCGACAACCTGCGCAAGATCATCGTCGAGGAGACGGTCGCGGCCTGCGGCGCCGACATCGACGGCCCCGTCGATCGGGAGCGCCGCACGACATCGTGTTCGAGGTCGTCGAGCGCCGCGCCGAGATCAAGGAATGCCCGAAGTGCAAGGCCCGGGGCCGGTTCCCCGACAACATCCCGTGCAGTACGGCATCCAGGCCCTCGTCATCAACCTGCTGGTCGCCCAAATGCTGTCCCTGCGCCGTCGCGTTCGTGCAGGCGATCTCCGGCATCAAGCTCTCCGAGGCAACCTGCCTCAGCTATGCTTTCACGATGCGTCATGGGAGGAGGCCGCCGTGGCGCACCTCCTGCAACGCCCAGCCCTGCATGTCGACGAGACCGGATTTCGGATCAACAGTAAGTGGCTTCATGTCGTGGGACCCTGACGTGCAAGTTCCCGCACCGCAAGCGCGGCCGGGAGGCAAGAGATCGGCATCATCCCGTGCTACAAGGGCGTCCTGGGCCTCGTACATGGGCCAGTGTAGCCACCAGCTGTGCGGTAGCCACCTGCTGCGCGAACTGACCTTTGTCGTCGAGGCTACCGCTGGGCGCGACTGATGAAGAGCCTGCTCCGCGAGGTCTGCCACAAGGTCAACAAGAGCGCATCCAAGACCCTGAACGACGCCGGGCCGTGCGCAAGCGCTACCGCACCATCAGGGCGCCAGAGAACTGCCCGACATCCCGCCGACGACGAAAGGAAAACGTGGACGCAAGTCCGACGCGCACAACCTGCACGAACGTCTCGTGAAACACGAAAAGTCCGTTTTGCGCTTCATAGACAACCCCGATGTCAGCTTCACCAACAATGCCGGAGAACAGAAAATCAGGATGGCAAAGGTCAAGGTGTCCGGATGCTTCCGCACCATGCTCCACGCAAAAGCATGGTGCCGGGGCTCAAGCTACCTCACCTCCATGGCCGCACTCGGCTACAATCATCACGTCGCAACCCAGATCGCCCTCGACGGAAATGCCGCAGACATCATCAACGAGCACTACGACCAATCAGAACCCAACTAGGGGTGAGTAGATACCATGGCACTACATTCCGTTGAATTCTGTCAGCTTGTGAGGCGGCTCCTCGTGCGGCGGGTTCGACACCAGCCGCCGAGGAGATTTCGGCGACCTCGGCGGTGCGTGTCCTGTCGGTTGACAATCAATGCGCGCAGGGGCGTGGTGACCCTGGTTCCGCATGCTCTCGCGGATTGATGTCCGGCACTTGTCGATGCCCCGCGCGGGGATCAGATGCACCGCGGCGAGCACGGCGATCAACAGGTGGGCGGCGATGCGCTGGCCGGGCGCAATCCAAGCTCGGATTTCAATGAACGGAAGGTGGCCTCGATATCCATGTCCTGAGGACGGTCTCGATATCCCGGTCGCTGGTGCGCAGGCGCCCGTGTTGTCTTGTCGTCTGTGGCTGAAGCGCACGGCCGTTGCGTTGGCGCCGGCCTTCTCGACGGTGATCTCGTAGTGCCGGGCGACGGTGGAGAAGCGCTGCCTGAGACCGCTCTCCGGCACCTTGTCGTGGCGCCGGCCCTTGGCCGAGAGGTGGAGCTTTGCCGCCTCGAAGCCCTGCGGCCAGGAATGCCGTCCTCGCCCTCTTCCTGCTCTTGCTGACCATGTAGAGCCGCGCCATCCTTGCTGGCAAGGCGCCTGCACCTCGTGGTTGGTGATCAGCCTCGGGCCCACCCTCGGGCGGCGCCGCCCGCGATCCAGCCGTGCTCACCACGCGATGTTCGCCTCGGTGGCGGCGTCCATGACTGCCGTCGGCTTCGCCGCCGGGCCGCCTCCAGCCTCGACAGCGCGTCCTCCAGCGTACCGGGTTCGCTCACGTTGCCCCGCAAGACCTCGCAACTGCGCCGAAAGCCCGCGCCGCGCAAGCGTGGGGCAATCATTGCGCTTCTGCTTCGAGCGCCCGAAGCGGGGGAGCTTGCCGTCGGCGCGGCCGTGAACATTGGTGAGGTCGTAAAAGGCGATGGTGTCGGGGATGCAGCGCGCGCTCGTGGTTGAACAGTTCTTTCCGGATGGCGGTCCGGTGACGCAGGTCGCCGATGCGGTACAGCGTCTTGCGCGCCTTGCCCTCCAGATCGAAGCTCCGCGGTCACGCTGTCATCGCGCAGCCAGCGCTCGCTGGCGGATCATCCTGGCGACGATCAGCGCACTCGTGATGCCGAGGTCGTGAAGCCGAGATCGCGCCTCGAGGCACAGGCCAGCCGACCGAGCGCGGGTTCTCGAGGCTGTCGAGGTTGACGGTCGCAATTTGCGTGCGTCTTCCTCCGGAGCGTCGGCGCGAAACCTCCGGGCCCTTGTTGACGATGTTCTGCGGCCTGCACGCGGCTTCGAACAGCGGCGGGCGGCCAGCGCTTCGGCGGCAACCTCCTTCCAGTTCTTGCGCGCCGCCGGACAGTCGGTGCCGAGGCAGCGTGCGCTGCCTGACCTTGTCGCCGATGCGCTGAGAAAGCACGAGCCGGTGGACGGGTTTGCCGTCTGCGGTGCTGTGGGTTTTGGTTGCCCTGATGAACATGTTGTCTGGAGCCTTTTGTGTTGACGAGGCTCTGGATATACCGGGTTTGGCGGCGGGGTCGAGCGAATCTGCAATATCCTGGACTACAGCGCCCACCCCGGACACGCAATCAAAAATATAGTGGGTTCAAGAAAAAGGCCAACAATATATAGTATGTCGAACGGGGCGGCCGCATAAATTTCGCCTTCGACTGACGCAAAAAGTGCCAACTTGGGTCAAGGGGGTGATGGCCGAGGACTACGTCAGGAGCCAGGCGCTGAAGACAGTGCGGGGCATGCAGGGAAATATCCGCGAAGGCCGGGCGGCCGGCGGCATAAGCTACGGATACCGGGTGCACCACCGTGTCGGAGAGGACGGCAAGATCGTGCGGGGGCACCGCGAAGTCGACCTCGAGCAGGCAGAAGTGGTGCGCCGAATCTACAATGGTACGCGGCGGGCAGGAGTACGCGCTGGATTGCGGGTCAGCTCAATGCGGAAGGGATCCCGGCGCCAGGGGGCGGAATCTGGAAAGCTGTGACGATAAACGGAAACCGCGGGCGGAAGACCGGAATCCTGCAGAACGAGCTGTACCGCGGGCGGTTGATATTCGGCCGAAGTATCTACTCACCCCTTGTTGGGTTCTGATTCATAGTGCTCGTTGATGATGTCTGCGGCTTTTCCGTCGAGGGCGATCTGGGTGGCGACGAGTGGGTTGTAGCCGAGTGCGGCCATGGAGGTGAGGTAGCTTGAGCTCCGGCACCATGCTTTTGCGTGGAGCGGAAGCATCCGGACACCTTGACCTTTGCCATCCTGATCTTCTGTTCTCCGGCATTGTTGGTGAAGCTGACGTTGGGGTCGTCTGTGAAGCGCAGGTTTTCGTGTTTCACGAGACGTTCGTGCAGGTTGTGCGCGTTTGCGTCCACGTTTTCCTTTCGGCGGGATGTCGGGCAGTTCCCTGGCGCCCTGATGGTGCGGTAGCGCTTGCGCCCGGCGTCGTTCAGGGTCTTGGATGCGCTCTTGTTGACCTTGTGGCAGACCTCGCGGAGCAGGCTCTTCATCAGTCGCGCGGTAGCCTCGACGACAAAGGTCAGTTCGCGCAGCAGGTGGCTGCCGCACAGCTGGTGGCTACACTGGCCCATGTACGAGGCCCAGCAGTCAGGACGCCCTTGTAGCACGGGCCGATCTCTTGCCTCCCGGCCGCGCTTGCGGTGCGGGAACTTGCACGTCAGGGTCCCACGACATGGAGCCACTTACTGTTGATCCGAAATCCGGTCTCGTCGACATGCAGGGCTGGGCGTTGCAGGAGGTGCGCCACGGCGGCCTCCTCCCATGACGCATCGTGAAAGCATAGCTGAGGCAGGTTGCCTCGGAGAGCTTGATGCCGGAGATCGCCTGCACGAGCGCGACGGCACGGCGCAGGGACAGCATCTGGGCGACCAGCAGGTTGATGACGAGGGCCTGAATGCCGATGCCGTACTGCACGGGATGTTGTCGGGGAACCGGCCCTTGCACTTCGGGCATTCCTCGGCGCGGCGCTCGACGACCTCGAACACGATGTCGTGCGGCGCTCCCGATCGACGGGGCCGTCGATGTCAGCGCCGCAGGCGTCGCAGGCCGCGACCGTCTCCTCGACGATGGTCTTGCGCAGGTTGTCGCCCATCTGCCGGTTCGGCTTCGGGCCCTTGCTCCCGGCACGCTCTTGTCCGTCTGTGACGGCGGCAGACCGGAGTTCCGGCTCGTGCGTAGTCTTCTCCAGAAGGACGACGATGAGGATGTCGAGCAGGATGACGAGGACGCGGATCACGGCCTCTTCCGCCACCTTGCCGGCCGCACGCAGCGCCTTGGCCGCTTCGAACTCCTCGCGCGCCGCCCGTCGCCATCACCCGGCCTTGCGCTTCATCAGCGCGCCGCCTCCGAGATGCGTTTCCACATACAGATCATGCGGAGCCCCGGAAGCAGCTGGCACAGCCCGCTCGTCGCCTTCGATCCAAAGTAGCCCACTGGCGGTCCCCGTCGTTCTCGATGACCATCACTAAGCGAATCGGCATGCAGTGTCAAATCTCCACGAAAACCCGTTCGTTACTCTACCCCGACATCAAGCCGAAACCAGGGGGTGAGCAGTTACCGGCCGAACCAAAAACCGCCGCGATCCGGACACGGGGCGGCGGCGGGCGCGCCCCGCGCCGCGTGACGAGTGGACGGTCACGGAGGTGCCGGAACTCCGGATCGTGGACGAGGATCTCTGGACGATCGTGCAGATGCGGCGGCAGGCAGGGCGGGGGCGGAGGACGGTGCGGCCGCTGACTCCGCTCATCCATTGCGGGCTGTGCAGCGGGCGAATGACGATCGTTGGGCGAGGCCGGTACAGCTGCCAGACGAGGCGCGAGGCGTGCGAAAACGATCGCCGGGTGACGGCCCAGGAGGTAGAGCGGATGGCGATAAAGCAGCTTTGCGAGATCGTGCTGTTCGGTGCCGACTGGGTCAGCGTCCTCGAATCTGCCGGCGAGACAGTAGTCGCGATGCAGACCGAGGCACATCGGGAAATAGCCGACACGCAGCAGCGGCTCGACAATCTCTTTGAGACGATCGAGCTGGGGAAACGTGGCGATAGGGTTCGCAACCGAATCGCCGAACTCGAGCGGGCACTCGCTGCGAAGAAAATTGCGGACTAGGGCGCTCGACATCCTGCCGCGAGAGACGGCGGCGCCGCGCGAGCTCTGGGAGTAGCTCCAAGAACGGGTCACTATCCTGGCGCGGCGCGCAGACTCCGACGATGCCGAGGTACGACGAGAGGCCATGATCCGGATCCGAGATCTCCTCGACCGGATCGAGGTCGTTCCGGGCGAGGAGCCGAGATCCGTCAAGATCACGGTCCGGGCGGACAGGAACGCACTGATCAGCCTGGCGATCGTAACCGATTTCGAGTTGACGCTTGGCGAACCGATCCTGCGCAGGTTCGCCTGTACCCGCGAAAATGGAGAGATCGATGGCGGATGACCTGTACGTGGCGGTGACAGCCACGATCATCGAGCAGCTGCGGGACGGGGTGCGGCCGTGGCAGATGCCCTGGGACAGGGGCGAGGGCGTGGCAATGACCCGGCCGCTCCGACACACGGGCGAGCCCTACGCCGGCACCAACGTGCTGACGCTTTGGATGGCAGCTCGGCAGCGTGGTTACAGCTCGCCGTACTGGCTCACCTACAGGCAGGCTCAGGCCCAGGGCGGGCAGGTGCGCAAGGGTGAGCGGTCCGTCGGAGTGGTGCTGATGCGGCCAGTTGCGAAATCGGAGGTCGATCCCGAGACCGGGCAGGAGCGTGAACGGCAGTTCGTGATCGCGCGGCGCTACGCCGTGTTCAATTCGGAGCAGGTCGACAGCTTGCCGGACCGATATCGGCGCTTGGCCGGGATCCACGATCTTCAGCTCGACGAGCGAATCGAGAGGGTGGGACGATTCGTGGCAGCGACGGACTCGGACATCCGGCACGGCGGGAACAGTGCGTACTATGCCCCGGCGACGGATCACATTCAGATGCCCGACAGGGAGCGGTTCGGAGACACGGAAGGCTATTACGCAGTGCTGTGTCACGAGCTGGTGCACTGGACCAGGGACGCGACCCGCCTCGATCGGCGCTTCGGCGATCATCACAGCTTCGGCTCGGAGGTCTACGCGAAGGAAGAGCTTGTTGCCGAAATCGGATCGGCGTTCCTGGCGGCCGATCTCGGACTCACACTTACGGTGCGCGAGGATCACGCCGCCTACGTCCAGAACTGGCTGGAGGTCCTCGAAAACGACACCCGGGCGATCTTCCGGGCCGCGGCCCACGCCCAGCGGGCAGCGGCCTACCTGCACGGCTGCTCCCGGCACTGCAGCCAGATAGAAGGCACGCCAGTAGCGGTTGCGGCTCCGCGGCGTGATGAGGGTGGCCCGGCCGCAAGGCCGGTGTACGATATCGAGTGCGGCGGCGATGTGGTCGACGGCGACCGGATTTCCTGGTGAGAGCCGCTGTGGCAGGGAGACCCCGGCGGCAAACAGCTCAGAGGTCACTGTGTGATCCAGGGTATCGTCGATGCGGTGACGGACCGCAATCATGTCCAGGTGCGGGTAACGGCCGCAGTCGGGGACGACGCGCCGAAACCCGGGGACACCATAGAGAGGAGCCGCGATCTGTTCGTCGGCTACGGCTGCAAACGGGCCGATGAGCAGGAGCGAGCGGCGCGCCAGCAGGTGGACGCGATGTCGAAGGACCAGGACCGCAGCTAAGCCGTCGGGCTGGGAGCCTGACAGGACGTGGGCGAGGCCGGGAAAGTCCCCGGTTGTGTCCTGCTGGTGCGGATAGATCCGGCGCGCCGCATGCGGCGCTACTATCGGATCGAAATCAGTCGCAGCCTGGTCGGCGGTTGGCTGATGGTCCGGGAATGGGGCCGCCTGGTATACCGAGGCCGGTCGCGGAGGCGACATTTCGAGACCCGGGCCGAGGCCGAGGAGGCTATGGCGCGGCTGGAGCGAGAAAAGCGGCGGCGAGGGTACCGCACAGCATAGGAGGCGAACGATGACGATCTTTCAGAGACCGGAAGGTTTCCCCGAGCCCGAACCGATCGGGCCGGGCACGAAGCTCGAATACATTGATCCGGAAGACGTAGAGAACGAGGACTACAGCGAGGTGCTCTCGGTCGAGGGCGGGATCGCGGAAGTCGCGTGGCACAAGAGCGGGCGTCGCGAGGAGATGGAGATCGGGGAACTGACGGATTTTGTCGTCAAGGACTGGGATCGGGAGCACTGGAAGCTGGATTGTAAGGGTCGCGGGAACGGGCAATGATCCGCGCCACCGAGCCCGATTGACAGGTCCTCCCCTTTAGCATGGAGTGCCTCGATTGCAGAGGGATAGGCATTCTCCCGGCGACGCCGACATCCACCGAACGCGTCTGTGGGACTTGCGACGGGGCCGGCGCGCTGCGCTTGCGGAGGCATCAGCTGTCTTTAGCCGTCCCACCGGAGGCACGCAGAGACGCCACCCTGCCGTCGATGTAGGAGGTGCTTGAAATGACTCAGCGACACCTGCTCAGGCACTGCCACCGGCTTCTTGGACTGAAGGGGGAATGAGCTGCTGACTAAATTCGTGCAATGTTTGCACTGATTTCCTCCACCGTCGCCGACTCGGCGCTCCGCGCCTGGCGGCCGGACCGCGGCTACAGGGGACGGCCTCTACCCGGTGGAATTCCCAACACAGGGGCCGGGACCGTCCCGCCCTGCGGGCGAACCAGTCCCGCCCCTGGATGGAAAACTTGGGGCACCGGGCGCCCCCAAACCCCCAAATGCGCTCGCTTCGCGAGCCCTGCTTGCCGTCTATGCTCGCGCCGCTCGCTTCGCGGCGCTTATCGGCTCTCGGTCAAGGGCCGCGCCGGCCGTGGCTCCTACGCGCTTCGCGCTCCGTGCGCCCGCACCACCCGGCGCTTTCCGCTTCGCTCCAAACCTTGACCGCGCCGCCATGCCTGTGCGTTCACGGCCATCCGCACGCGCTCCTGAACCGAGAGGACGCCATGACGAAGTTCATTTATCGAGGCTCCGAGCTGCTTGCCGCAGTCCTGCGAAATCGTCAGCAGAAAGACCGCCGGACAGTCGGCTACATCACGAAGGCCGATCACACCGGCGCATATATGATCGACTTGGGCCACAGCCCGACGATCATCAAGCCCACAAAGAAGGCTGCCACCGATCACATCGAGAGCATGGCGGACTTCGCCGGCGCATAGCGGCGAGCGGGGCCACGACCCCGCGATCCGGCCGGGGGCACTGGTCCTTGGACTGAAGAGCGAAATGGACCGCTGACTAAATTCGTGCAATGTTTCCACCGATTTCATCCGGCGTAGGCCCAAAAGGCTAGGTGTCAGTCGCGGGTGCCGCGAGGCGCTGCGGCGATCAGCCGATAAGGAAGAGGGAGGCGCAAATGGTGGATTTTGCCGTCGATGTTCTCTGGGATGAAGAGGCCAAGGTGTTTGTCGGCACCAGCGGAGATATTCCCGGGTTGACGCTCGAAGCGGACCGGCTCGGCGAACTGCTGGACGTCGCGTTCGACACGGTGCCATCGCTGATCGAGCAGAACCTGTCTCTCCCCGAGGGGGCGGAAGTGCTGGTTACCTTCCGGGTCCGCCAACCGATACGTGAATCCGCACCGATCGGGCCGCGATACCTGGTCGAGGACGATCCGCTCATCCCGGCGTAGGTCGGGATCCGGTGGCCACCTACGAGAAAGACGTGAAGCGCCGTCTGCGGAAGGAGGGGAAGCGCTTCCAGCGCCAGGCTGGAAGCCACGAGCAGTGGAAGAACGCGGACGGATCCGGTCACACCATTACTGTCCCGAGCAAGATCAAGAGCCGCCACACCGCCAACAGCGTCATGCGCCAGGCAGGCCTCGCCCACCACGGCGATCCCACGCTAGGTTTGTTGGAAGGGTCGGTTTTGCTTGTTCAGGATGATTCGCATTTTCGCTGGCTTTTTGTGAAGCGGTGCCTGAACCCAAGTTGGCACTTTTTGCGTCAGTCGAAGGCGAAATTTATGCGGCCGCCCCGTTCGACATACTATATATTGTTGGCCTTTTTCTTGAACCCACTATATTTCTGATTGCGTGTCCGGGGTGGGCGCTGTAGTCCAGGATATTGCAGATTCGCTCGACCCCGCCGCCAAACCCGGTATATCCAGAGCCTCGTCAACACAAAAGGCTCCAGACAACATGTTCATCAGGGCAACCAAAACCCACAGCACCGCAGACGGCAAACCCGTCCACCGGCTCGTGCTTTCTCAACGCATCAGCGACAAGGTCAGGCAGCGCACGCTGCCTCGGTACCGACTGTCCGGTGGCGCGCAAGAACTGGAAGGAGGTTGCCGCCGAATCGCTGCTCCACGGCCGCCCGCCGCTGTTCGAAGCCGCGTGCAGGCTGCAGGACATCGTCAACAGGGGCCCCGGAGGTTCCGCGCCGACGCTCCAGAGGAAGACGCACGCAAATTGCGACCGTCAACCTCGACAGCCTCGAGAACCCGCGCCCGGTCGGCTGCCTGCGCCTCGAGGCGCGATCCCGGCTTCACGACCTCGGCATCACGAGTGCGCTGATCGTCGCCAGGATGATCCGCCAGCGAGCGCTGGCTGCGCGATGACAGCGCGGAGCTTCCGGAGGGCAAGGCGCGCAAGACGCCGTACCGCATAGGCGACCTGCGCCACCGGGCCGCCAGGAGCTGTTCAACCGTGAGCGCGCGCTGCATCCCCGACACCATCGCATTTTACGACCTCACCAATGTTCACGGCCGCGCCGACGGCAAGCTTCCCCGCTTCGGGCGCTCGAAGCAGAAGCGCAATGATTGCCCCACGCTTGCACTCGACGGCGCGGGCTTTCGGCGCAGTTGCGAGGTCTTGCGGGGCAACGTGGCCGGGCACGGATGCGCTGCTGAGGCTAGAGGCGGGCGGCGAAGCCGACGGTAGTCATGGACGCCGGCACCGAGGCGAACATCGCGTGGCGAGCACGGCTGGATCGCGGGCGGCGGCGCCCGAGGGTGGGCCCGAGGCTGATCACCAACCACGAGGTGCAGGCGCCTTGCCAGCGAGGATGGCGCGGCGTGGTCAGCGAGAGCAGGAAGAGGGCCGAGGACGCCATTCCTGGCCGCAGGGCTTCGAGGCGGCAAAGCTCCACCTCCAAGGGCCGGCGCCACGACAAGGTGCCGGAGAGCGGTCTCGAGCAGCGCTTCTCCACCGTCGCCCGGCACTACGAGATCACCGTCGAGAAGGCCGGCGCCAACGCAACGGCCGTGCGCTTCAGCCACAGACGACAAGGCAGATGACAACGCGGGCGCCTGCGCACCAGCGACCGGGAGACCATCCTCGGGACGTGGATCACGGATACCGAGGCCACCTTCCGTTCATTGAAATCCGAGCCCGGATTGCGCCCGATCCGGCTCGACCAGCGCATCGCCGCCCACCTGTTGATCGCCGTGCTCGCCGCGGTGCATCTGATCCCCGCGCGGGGCATCGACAAGTGCTGGACATCAATCCGCGCGGAACCAGGGTCACCACGCGCCTGCGCCAGGCGCGTTGATCGTCAACCGACAGGACACGCACCGCCGAGGTCGCCGAAATCTCCTCGGCGGCTGGTGTCGAACCCACCGCACGAGGAGCCGCCTCACAAGCTGACAGAATTCAACGGAATGTAGTGCCATGTTGAAATCGGCCGACAAAAAAATCGCGCAACGTGATAAAAATTCCAGGCCGCAAAAAGTGCCAACTTGGGTTATGGCAGCGTACCACCTTACCGGGCAGGATTCGCAGGTGAAGAATGCGTGGCTTGCAGTGCTGGCTCAGCCAGTTTGGCACTGGCCGTTTGTCCTCGTGACCGTCTTCGCCATACCTCTGTATATCGCCCACATCGTTTACGTCGGCGCCTTGAACCGTGATGATAGGCTTGGGAGCGCTGTCGATAAGATGAGCGGCACAGCGGCGCGAATGACCTTGTTCGTGGCCATCCTGATCACGGTGGCCACCGGGCTTCTGCCGCTGGCCGATTTCCCCAGACTCCGGCCATAGCTGCTGGGCTGGGCTGGCCAACTGGCATGAAAAAACGGAGGCTCGGATGTTGAATCCCACCAAGCGGAGCGGCGTTTCCCACTCGTTTTTTTCCGGTGGCCGTCATGGCCGGCGGATTGGCGGTCACAGGTCCCGCCGCAGGACAGAACGCGCCCGACGAAACCGCTCGCGAGGCTAAGCGGATCGAGTGTGTGGTAAAGGCGGGACGCCCCTTGGATTTCAAGCCGCTTACCCTCGGCTTCACGTTGTCCCTGTTGGGAAAGTCCGCGCTTAATCTCCAAAAGCGGGCATATGATACGATAGTATACAACTACCCCTTACAACATTTCTTGAATCACAAAGAGGGGGTGAACTTGGATGACAAAGAGGGAATGAAGAAGTGGCTCAGTCGAATGAATGCCTCGGGAGCTGGTAGCAGCAAGATCGCCTTGGTAACGCGGACCGCCGGAGATCAATACAAGGGCGTACCGCTAATGTGGGCAAGTATTTCGGAAAATTGCTCCATCGACATAGAGGGGCATCGGAACAAGCTGGATATCAGCGATGTCTGGTTAGCTAAGGGCTATGCGAGCGGCATGGTTCCCGCGACGACAACTCTCAAGACTTTCAAGCCCCTTGAAAAGTGCGGGAGGAACGCCAGCGAGGCTATTCTCTCTGTTGGGACTGGAAAGAGTAAAAAAAGGCGTAACTGCTCACCCCCTGGTTCCGGCTTGATGTCGGGGTAGAGCAACGAACGGGTTTTCGTGGAGATTTTACACTGCAGGCCGATTCGTTTAGTGGTGGTATCTACTCACCCCTAGTTGGGTTCTGATTGGCCGTAGTGCTCGTTGATGATGTCTGCGGCTTTTCCGTCGAGGGCGATCTGGGTGGCGACGAGTGGGTTGTAGCCGAGTGCGGCCATGGAGGTGAGGTAGCTTGAGCCTCGGCACCATGCTTTTGCGTGGAGCGGAAGCATCCGGACACCTTGACCTTTGCCATCCTGATCTTCTGTTCTCCGGCATTGTTGGTGAAGCTGACGTTGGGGTCGTCTGTGAAGCGCAGGTTTTCGTGTTTCACGAGACGTTCGTGCAGGTTGTGCGCGTCGGACTTGCGTCCACGTTTTCCTTTCGGCGGCGGCGAGATGTCGGGCAGTTCCTTGGCGCCCTGAGTGAGGATGGTGCGGTAGCGCTTGTGCACGGCCCGGCGGTCAGCCTCGTTCAAGGTTTTGGATGCGCTCTTGTTGATCTTGTGGCAGACCTCGCGGAGCAGGCTCTTCATCAGTCGCGCGGTAGCCTCGACGACAAAGGTCAGTTCGCGCAGCAGGTGGCTGCCGCACAGCTGGTGGCTACACTGGCCCATGTACGAGGCCCAGGACGCCCTTGTAGCACGGGCCGATCTCTTGCCCGCGCTTGCGGTGCGGGAACTTGCACGTCAGGGTCCCACGACATGGAGCCACTTGCTATTGATCCGAAATCGTCGACATCGGGCGTTGCAGGAGGTGCGCCACGGCAGCCTCCTCCCATGACGCATCGTGAAAGCATAGCCGAGGCCTCGGAGAGCTTGATGCCGGAGATCGCCTGCACGAGCGGCACGGCGCAGGGACAGCATCTGGGCGACCAGCAGGTTGATGACGAGGGCCTGGATGCCGTACTGCACGGGATGTTGTCGGGGAACCGGCCCTTGCACTTCGGGCATTCCTTGATCTCGGCGCGGCGCTCGACGACCTCGAACACGATGTCGTAGAGGATGCAGCGCTCCCAATCGACGGGGCCGTCGGCGCCGCAGGCGTCGCAGGCCGCGACCGTCTCTTCGACGATGGTCTTGCACAGGTTGTCGCCCATCTGCCGGTTCGGCTTCGGGCCCTTGCTCCCGGCACGCTCTTGTCCGTCTGTGACGGCGGCAGACCGGAGTTCCGGCTCGTGCGTGGTCTTCTCCAGAAGGACGACGATGATGATGTCGAGCAGGATGACGAAGACGCGGATCACGGCCTCTTCCGCCACCTTGCCGGCAGCGCCGCGGTCTTGGCCGCTTCGAACTCCTCGCGCGCCGCCCGTCGCCATCACCCGGCCTTGCGCTTCATCAGCGCGCCGCTTCCGAGATGCGTTTCCACATACAGATCATGCGGAGGCTGGAGCCCCGGAAGCAGCTGGCACAACCCGCCGTCGACTTCGATCCAAAGTAGCCCACTGGCGGTCCCCGTCGTTCTCGATTACCACCACTAAACGAATCGGCCTGCAGTGTCAAATCTCCACGAAAACCCGTTCGTTGCTCTACCCCGACATCAAGCCGGAACCAGGGGGTGAGCAGTTACGAGTTAGCATCCTCATGACCCCTGAGTTGCGGAAGTCGGGTTAGCGGCGGAAGGGAGCGGACCATGTTAACGAGGTTCACACCTGAGAATTTCAAGAGTTTCCGCGAACCGGCCACCCCGCCGCTCGCGCCGCTCACCATGCTCGCGGACGCCAATGCTTCGGGCAAGAACAACCTGGTGGAGGCGCTACGATTGTTGTCGTGGATCGCCCAAGGGCACAGACTCACCGCGATCCGCCACGCTCTGCAGGATGCCAATTATCCCATTCGCGGAATGTGACCGTCGTTTCGGGCGTCCGGCGTCCATGAGCGGCGGAGAAGTAAGGGCGGCGCCAGCGCGCGGTGATGGCGCACCCGGCGGGAAATGGGCGCGCGCAGGCGGCCGGCATGACGGTCCCGCTTCCGGTTCACGGCCGCGCGGCGGCGGCCCCGGGCTTGGGGCCGCGCCTGCCGGTCGTCGATGGGCGCCGCGGGCCCGGTTTGCGGGGGCCCGTCGGCGGCTGACTGTGGCATGGATGCAACAGGTCGGTGAAATCGGCGTGGGGGTTGGTCCGGGAGCTTGTGCGGTGTCGTGCGGCCGGGTTAGAGGTTCCGCGCCATCGCAGCGGCGGGTGTATCCAGACTTGACTTCAGCGGCTCGAACACGGTGTAGAATACGCCTCGCGCCTCTTCATGTCTTTCATTTGCCGTCTTCCGGCGCCGGTCTGCCGGTTCGCTTTCGGGAGAGCGGCTCCCGCCTGACTTCTGTCTTTCTTGCCCGTGCGTCCTCTGCGGAGGATCGCCGGGCGCGTGCAGATGGATACGTTGCCGGGGAGCGCGCGGGAGTGCGCCCGCCGCGCTGGCGGCAGGACCGCCTTGCGGGCGGACCGGCTTTCCCCGGCACGCTTTCTGCCGCGGCCTTTCCGGGGCCGCGGCTTCACCTCTCATCCTCAGTGACCTGCCGCCCCGTCGTGCGCCTTCTCCGGCGTGCGGCGGTCGACGGGCGCTGCGGGTGGGCTTTCACCTGAAGGAGACGAGACGATGACGACAGCAAGACATGGCCCGGCATGGCCGGGGGACGGCAGGCTGCATGGCGGATGCCGTGCGCGGGGCTTCACGGGCAAGGTTCTTCTTGCGGCCTCGGGTATTGCGCTTGCGGCGGGTCCTGCGTCTGTGGCGGACATGCTGAGCGTGGCGTCGGCGGCTACATGCAGCAGTGGTTCGGAATGGTCGATGTGGACGACTCGGCGGACCCGATGGAAGAGGGCGGCGTTGCCCAGCAGTCGGACAGCGAGATCTGGTTCAAGGGCAAGCTGGAAGCCGACAACGGCATGACCTTCTCGATGAAGGTGGAGCTCGAGGGCAACAGTCAGTCGGGTTCGATGATCGACGAGTCGCAGCTGACGGTTGGCGGCGAGTTCGGTCAGATCACGCTGGGTGCCGAGGACAGCGCGGTGGTTCTCACCCATATGGGCGTGCGGGATGCCGGTTTCGGCATGCTCTGCGGCGACATGGGCAGATGGATCAACGGAATCAACGAGTGCGGGCCCTCTGGCCTGGGGACCGCGGGCCACGGCCTCGGCGACAAGAACCTGGTGAGCTACTTCACGCCGCGGGTGAACGGCGCGCAGATGGCCGTGAGCTACATCCTGAACACCGGGCAGGAAGGCCGTGGCGGCAATGTGAAGAACAATGACGAGGACGCCTGGTCGGTCGCCGGCAACTACAAGGGCGATTTCGGCAACATGAACCTGGCGTTCTCTGCGGGCCACTACCAGAAGAGCCAGATGGACGCCGACGACTACACCTTCTCGAATGCCGGCCTGCGGGTGGGCATGGGGGCGTTCAGCTTCGATGTCGCCTATGCCACGGCGGATGACGGCATGAAGACGGACTCCTCGGATGATGTCGAGGTCGTGGCCGCCGGGGTGATGTATTCCGAGGGCGCGATGGCGGTGAGCCTGAGCGGCACGATGACCGAGGCCGACGACGGCACGGAGCAGTCGGGCGGCCTGTTTTCAGCGAGCTACATGCTGGCGCCGGGCATTGCCTGGAGAAGCTCGCTGTTCATGGCCGAGAGGGGCCGCGGCACGATGCCCGGCAAGTACGATTTCGGCGTGCCCTCGGGCCAAAGAGGCGAGCCTGCGCCCAGCACCGGCAGCAATGCCGCCGGCAGCAATGTCGAGGGCGCCGGTTTCGTGACCGGCATCACGCTGAGCTTCTGAGCGGCGGTTCGCGCGACGAAGGAACGGTTTGCCCGGTTTGTCCGGGCTTGAGAGAAGGAGAAAAGTTCGATGAGAACCATGAAACATGTGACTTTGGCGGCGCTGGCTGCTGCGGGCTTGGCGCTCGCGGGCTGCGGCGGCGGGTCCAAAAAGCCGGCCGCGATGGACGACCAGCAGATGGAGATGACGCCGGTCGAAAAAGCGCAGTCTTACGTCGCCGCCGCCACGGCGGCCAAGAAGGCGGCGGAGGATGCCGCGAAAACGGCCAAAATGCAGCTTGACGCGGCCAAGTTGGCGAACGCATATGACATCTACACCACCGGAGGCGACAGCTCGGTGGTCCGGACCAACGCCGCGGCCGTGATAGCCGCGAAGGCGGCGGCCGACAAGGCGCTGGCGGACGCCAAGGCGGCGCTGACGGCGGCCAAGAAGGCGCAGACGGACCTGAACGCCGTGTCGGGCACGCCCGGCCTCGCGTCGCAAAAGGAGGTGGTCGGTCAGCGGATCAAGGACGTGGAAGCGCAGATCAAGCTCATCGAGGGGTACCAGACAACGGTCAACGGCTATGCCGCGAAGGTCGATACCGAGGCGAAAATCAAGGGCCTCGCCGGCGAAACCCCCGCTAGTGCCGCCGAGAGCGGCAACAACGCGCGGCGGGTCCTTTACATGCTGCAGCCCACCGGCGAAGGCAATGGCTCTTCTCCTCCCAAGAACTCGTCTTGGTACTTGAGCAGGCCAGAACTGGCTGCCCTGCCTAAGGGGGATACGAAGGTACCGGTGGAGCGCGTCGCCCCTACCCCCTCGGACACCAGCACAGACCCTGGCCGCTCCAAGGGCTACATCGAGTATGACCGGCGCGGCCTCCCGGAAGACGCCATGACCTGGGAGCAGATCGCCGGAGCGGGGAACCTGATCAAGAAGGCCTTCGGCACCAACATCATGGATGTCGATGTCCTGCCCCTTGCCGGGATGCCCGTTTCCGCATTAACCGACTCGGATGGAAAGGCCCTGACGGCGCTTCCTGAAATCCCCGCCGCCGGCAAACTCACCGACCAGTATTACAAGGGGATCAAGGGGACGTTGTATTGCCAGGGCAGCTGTAAGGTTGACGGCGGCAATCTGATGGGTTCGCTGTTTTTCCAGAAGGTTGGGGGAAATACGCTCTACTACCAGATGAAGGCGGGCAACTCCTACTACACGCCGTACGGCACCTATGCCCGCTACGGGTACTGGCTGTATGAGAGCGTCTCCACCACCTTTATCGCTCTCTTCGCCCACAGCCCCGCCGGCTCTGCCGGGGATGTCAGCGAGACCGCCGGGCTTGCCGAAACCGCCACCCACGAGGGCAAGGCCCTGGGCCTGTCGGTGCTGAAGACCTACACCGGTCCCACTCTCACGGGGCTCAAGTCGGGACAGTTCACGGCGGATGTGACGCTCAACGCCAAGTTCGGGGCGGCGGGGACACCAGCACTGGGAGGAAAGATCGACAACTTCATGGGGAATGCCGTCGACGAGGACTGGAGCGTTACGCTCACGGAGAAGCAGGATGACGACCTCGACTTTCGCGGCTCGAGCAACAGGGGCGATGCCCAGGGTTCCGACTCTGCCGGCGGCGTTACGCCTCGAGCCGGCGGGTGGGAGGCTATAACCTATGGCGATAGCAGCACGAAGCGTCCGGTCGGCGTGATCGGCAACTTCAACGCCCACTTCTCGAACGGGCACGTTGCCGGCAGCTTCGCAACGAGGATGAAGACGGAGACGACGGAGTAGCCGGCTCCCGGATCCGGTTCAGGCCCCGGCTGCTCTTCAGGCGGCCGGGGCCTTCTTTCCTCCGGCGCCCGGAGGTTCCCTTTCACGGACAGGGGTTCCCATGCGCATACCCGCTCTCGTCATTGCCGCCGGGCTGTATCTGTTCGCCGCCGCCGCCCACGGCCAGGATGCGACCGGCGAGCGGTTCCGGGCGGGCATGGAGGCGCTCGCCGCCGCGCAGGCCGCCGCGGACCGGGACGCCCGCGACGGGAAGCTCGACGAGGCGATTGCGGCGTTCCGGGCCATCCTGGTGGACCGCCCGGAACTGGTGCGTGTGCGTCTGGAACTCGCACACGCTTTCTTCCTGAAGGAGGAGGACAGCCTGGCGCGGCGGCATTTCGAACAGGTTCTGGCGGGGACGCCGCCGCCGGCGGTGGCCGCCAACATCCGGCGCTTCCTCGACATCATGCGCGCGCGGCGGCGCTGGGAGGCGCATTTCGGCCTGGCGGTGGCGCCCGACAGCAACCTCAACGCCGCATCGGGGGAGCGCACGATCTTTCTCGACACGCCGTTAGGGCGCCTGCCCTTCACCCTCGACGGCGACGTGTCGCGCAAGTCGGGCATCGGCGTCTCGCTGTGGGGCGGCGGCGAATACCAGGTTCCGCTTTCGCCGGCCCTGCGGCTGCGCGCTGGGGCGGACGCCAGCGCGCGGGAATACAAGGGCGGGGCGTTCGACCGCCATTCGCTCTCGGCCCATATCGGCCCGCGCCGGCTGATCGACGGGAGCACGGAGGCGAGCCTGCTGGCGGTGGTGGACCGGCAGTGGAACGCCGGGCGGCCCGAGACCGACCGCTTCGGCGTCCGGCTGGAAGGCGCGCACCGCCTGACGCCGCGCCTCGCCCTGTTCGCCTACGCCAGCGCCACCCGGCGCAACTGCCGCGGCTGCAACTGGCTCGACGGCCCGGCGGGCGATTCGATGCTCGGCGCAAGCTGGGCCGCCCTGCCGATCCTGCGCCTCGGCGGCCATGCCGGATACAACTGGACCCGCGCCAATGCCGAACACTGGCGCAACCGCGGACCCCGGGCCGGCCTCGGCGCGACGCTCGCGCTGCCGGCCGGCGGGCTGGGAGGAACAGAGCTACGTGGTGGTCCGCCGCCGCCGCGACCGGGGCCAGACCCTGCTGCTTCCCGTCTACACCGTGATCCCGGTCTCGCGCGACGACCTTCCGCTCGACGAGCTGGTGCGCCGCCACCGCGGGAAGCAGGGCCGGGAGAACGCCTTCAAGGGGCCGCTGATCGACCTCGACCTGCATCACCCGTCGTGCCGGAGGTTCCGCGCCAATCAGGCCTTCTAAATCTGCGGCCAGATCGCGCAGATGCTGCTGCGCGCGGTCCAATACCAGTTGTTGCCGGCCCGCGCCCGGCGCCATGGCCTGCGGCCCCTGATCCGCTATCTGGTGAGGGTCGTGGGAAGGCTGGTGCGCAGCGGCCGGCGGCTCGACTTCGCGCGCAACAACTTCCGGCTCGACTGGCTCTACCACGCCGCCGTCCAGCTCGAATAGCAGGCCCCGGCGCACCCTGCTCCGTCCCCGCTCGAAACCGGCAGGCCCGGGGCAGCCCGCTAGTCCCCCGAACCGCCAAACGCGCCGTCCAGCCGCGCTAACAGGCGAACGCACATCATCCGACCTCTCGACGCTCCGACGCCGCCATCGCTGTGCACGAAAATCCGCATCGCCAGCCTCAATCCGGCACACCTTCCGCGCGTATCAGGGAATCGAGGCTTCATGACCTCCGTCATACCATGGCCAGCCATGCCGTGATGAACGGCGTGCCCGTCCCGGTGGTCTCCCGGCTGCTCGGCCATTCCAGTGTGAGGATGACGCTGCGCTATGCCCATCTCGCCGACCGCGACATCGAAGCCGCCGCGGAACGCGTCGGGCAGGCCATGAGCGCCGTGCTGGAGGCTTGATGCACGACCCCGGCCCGATGCAGCCGCTATTGGCGTGTCCGGTCAGAACTGCCGCACGAAGGAGAGTTCGGCGCGGTTGCGGTCGTAGTCGAGGGTTTGGGCGTTGGTATCGCGCTCCTCGCGGATGAGCGAGAGGCGGGGGCTGAAGCCGAGCACGGTGAAGGCGCGGTTGTGCACGGAGAACGAGAGAGTGCGCGTCTCGTCCCGGCGCGGCCTGCGGTCGATGGTGTTGTGGGCGAAGCCCTGTCCCTGGTATGCGGCGCGCTGCAGGGAGGCGCGCAGGCCGAGGGTGAAGCCGGCCGGCAGCGCGAGCGTCGCGCCGAGGCCGGCCCGGGGTCCGCGGTTGCGCCAGTGTTCGGCATTGGCGCGGGTCCAGTTGTATCCGGCATGGCCGCCGAGGCGCAGGATCGGCAGGGCGGCCCAGCTTGCGCCGAGCATCGAATCGCCCGCCGGGCCGTCGAGCCAGTTGCAGCCGCGGCAGTTGCGCCGGGTGGCGCTGGCGTAGGCGAACAGGGCGAGGCGCGGCGTCAGGCGGTGCGCGCCTTCCAGCCGGACGCCGAAGCGGTCGGTCTCGGGCCGCCCGGCGTTCCACTGCCGGTCCACCACCGCCAGCAGGCTCGCCTCCGTGCTCCCGTCGATCAGCCGGCGCGGGCCGATATGGGCCGAGAGCGAATGGCGGTCGAACGCCCCGCCCTTGTATTCCCGCGCGCTGGCGTCCGCCCCAGCGCGCAGCCGCAGGGCCGGCGAAAGCGGAACCTGGTATTCGCCGCCGCCCCACAGCGAGACGCCGATGCCCGACTTGCGCGACACGTCGCCGTCGAGGGTGAAGGGCAGGCGCCCTAACGGCGTGTCGAGAAAGATCGTGCGCTCCCCCGATGCGGCGTTGAGGTTGCTGTCGGGCGCCACCGCCAGGCCGAAATGCGCCTCCCAGCGCCGCCGCGCGCGCATGATGTCGAGGAAGCGCCGGATGTTGGCGGCCACCGCCGGCGGCGGCGTCCCCGCCAGAACCTGTTCGAAATGCCGCCGCGCCAGGCTGTCCTCCTCCTTCAGGAAGAAAGCGTGTGCGAGTTCCAGACGCACACGCACCAGTTCCGGGCGGTCCACCAGGATGGCCCGGAACGCCGCAATCGCCTCGTCGAGCTTCCCGTCGCGGGCGTCCCGGTCCGCGGCGGCCTGCGCGGCGGCGAGCGCCTCCATGCCCGCCCGGAACCGCTCGCCGGTCGCATCCTGGCCGTGGGCGGCGGCGGCGAACAGATACAGCCCGGCGGCAATGACGAGAGCGGGTATGCGCATGGGAACCCCTGTCCGTGAAAGGGAACCTCCGGGCGCCGGAGGAAAGAAGGCCCCGGCCGCCTGAAGAGCAGCCGGGGCCTGAACCGGATCCGGGAGCCGGCTACTCCGTCGTCTCCGTCTTCATCCTCGTTGCGAAGCTGCCGGCAACGTGCCCGTTCGAGAAGTGGGCGTTGAAGTTGCCGATCACGCCGACCGGACGCTTCGTGCTGCTATCGCCATAGGTTATAGCCTCCCACCCGCCGGCTCGAGGCGTAACGCCGCCGGCAGAGTCGGAACCCTGGGCATCGCCCCTGTTGCTCGAGCCGCGAAAGTCGAGGTCGTCATCCTGCTTCTCCATGAGCGTAACGCTCCAGTCCTCGTCGACGGCATTCCCCATGAAGTTGTCGATCTTTCCTCCCAGTGCTGGTGTCCCCGCCGCCCCGAACTTGGCGTTGAGCGTCACATCCGCCGTGAACTGTCCCGACTTGAGCCCCGTGAGAGTGGGACCGGTGTAGGTCTTCAGCACCGACAGGCCCAGGGCCTTGCCCTCGTAGGTGGCGGTTTCGGCAAGCCCGGCGGTCTCGCTGACATCCCCGGCAGAGCCGGCGGGGCTGTGGGCGAAGAGAGCGATAAAGGTGGTGGAGACGCTCTCATACAGCCAGTACCCGTAGCGGGCATAGGTGCCGTACGGCGTGTAGTAGGAGTTGCCCGCCTTCATCTGGTAGTAGAGCGTATTTCCCCCAACCTTCTGGAAAAACAGCGAACCCATCAGATTGCCGCCGTCAACCTTACAGCTGCCCTGGCAATACAACGTCCCCTTGATCCCCTTGTAATACTGGTCGGTGAGTTTGCCGGCGGCGGGGATTTCAGGAAGCGCCGTCAGGGCCTTTCCATCCGAGTCGGTTAATGCGGAAACGGGCATCCCGGCAAGGGGCAGGACATCGACATCCATGATGTTGGTGCCGAAGGCCTTCTTGATCAGGTTCCCCGCTCCGGCGATCTGCTCCCAGGTCATGGCGTCTTCCGGGAGGCCGCGCCGGTCATACTCGATGTAGCCCTTGGAGCGGCCAGGGTCTGTGCTGGTGTCCGAGGGGGTAGGGGCGACGCGCTCCACCGGTACCTTCGTATCCCCCTTAGGCAGGGCAGCCAGTTCTGGCCTGCTCAAGTACCAAGACGAGTTCTTGGGAGGAGAAGAGCCATTGCCTTCGCCGGTGGGCTGCAGCATGTAAAGGACCCGCCGCGCGTTGTTGCCGCTCTCGGCGGCACTAGCGGGGGTTTCGCCGGCGAGGCCCTTGATTTTCGCCTCGGTATCGACCTTCGCGGCATAGCCGTTGACCGTTGTCTGGTACCCCTCGATGAGCTTGATCTGCGCTTCCACGTCCTTGATCCGCTGACCGACCACCTCCTTTTGCGACGCGAGGCCGGGCGTGCCCGACACGGCGTTCAGGTCCGTCTGCGCCTTCTTGGCCGCCGTCAGCGCCGCCTTGGCGTCCGCCAGCGCCTTGTCGGCCGCCGCCTTCGCGGCTATCACGGCCGCGGCGTTGGTCCGGACCACCGAGCTGTCGCCTCCGGTGGTGTAGATGTCATATGCGTTCGCCAACTTGGCCGCGTCAAGCTGCATTTTGGCCGTTTTCGCGGCATCCTCCGCCGCCTTCTTGGCCGCCGTGGCGGCGGCGACGTAAGACTGCGCTTTTTCGACCGGCGTCATCTCCATCTGCTGGTCGTCCATCGCGGCCGGCTTTTTGGACCCGCCGCCGCAGCCCGCGAGCGCCAAGCCCGCAGCAGCCAGCGCCGCCAAAGTCACATGTTTCATGGTTCTCATCGAACTTTTCTCCTTAGCTCCCAGCTCAAACCTGACGAGCAGACTGTTTGGTATTTCACTAGACCGCTGCACCGGTTTAAAAGCCGCCCAGCCGCCTGCATTTGAACAACACCCGCATCTTAACCGTATGCGGCCCGCACCGCAACCTCACACTGATTCCCCGAATGCCAATTATCCAGATCTGTTGCATTCATGCAACATGTTGCGACACGACAAACGCGCCGACACCTTGACCCTATCCGCTGTCATCATGCGCTCCTGCCGCCGAAGCTCGGCAAGGTGATCCCATGCTTGTTGATGTGATGTGATCGGAGTCCTGATCGCGGCGCGGGTCGACGCGTTCGAGGCTGCGATTTTGAGATTTGCTGACGCGCTGTTGCGGCGCGGGCTGTCCATTAGTCATAAATCCTGTCATAACGTATCTACTCACCCCTTGTTGGGTTCTGATTGGCCATAGTGCTCGTTGATGATATCTGCGGCTTTTCCGTCGAGGGCGATTTGGGTGGCGACGTGATGATTGTAGCCGAGTGCGGCCATGGAGGTGAGGTAGCTTGAGCCCCGGCACCATGCTTTTGCGTGGAGCGGAAGCATCCGGACACCTTGACCTTTGCCATCCTGATCTTCTGTTCTCCGGCATTGTTGGTGAAGCTGACGTCGGGGTTGTCTATGAAGCGCAGGTTTTCGTGTTTCACGAGACGTTCGTGCAGGTTGTGCGCGTCGGACTTGCGTCCACGTTTTCCTTTCGTCGGGATGTCGGGCAGTTCCCTGGCGCCCTGATGATGCGGTAGCGCTTGCGCCCGGCGTCGTTCAGGGTTTTGGATGCGCTCTTGTTGACCTTGTGGCAGACCTCGCGGAACAGGCTCTTCATCAGTCGCGCGGTAGCCTCGACGACAAAGGTCAGTTCGCGCAGCAGGTGGCTGCCGCACAGCTGGTGGCTACACTGGCCCATGTACGAGGCCCAGGACGCCCTTGTAGCACGGGCCGATCTCTTGCCCGCGCTTGCGGTGCGGGAACTTGCACGTCAGGGTCCCACGACATGGAGCCACTTGCTGTTGATCCGAAATCGTCGACATCGGGCGTTGCAGGAGGTGCGCCACGGCAGCCTCCTCCCATGACGCATCGTGAAAGCATAGCTGAGGCCTCGGAGAGCTTGATGCCGGAGATCGCCTGCACGAGCGCGACGGCACGGCGCAGGGACAGCATCTGGGCGACCAGCAGGTTG
The DNA here is from genome assembly GCA_964291215.2 of Alphaproteobacteria bacterium. Classification (GTDB taxonomy): domain Bacteria; phylum Pseudomonadota; class Alphaproteobacteria; order MPNO01; family UBA830; genus JAJEBT01. The sequence goes on from OZ219790.1 coordinate 2,417,830, forward strand.
ATGACGAGGGCTTGGATGCCGATGCCGTACTGCACGGGATGTTGTCGGGGAACCGGCCCTTGCACTTCGGGCATTCCTTGATCTCGGCGCGGCGCTCGACGACCTCGAACACGATGTCGTAGAGGATGCAGCGCTCCCAATCGACGGGGCCGTCGGCGCCGCAGGCGTCGCAGGCCGCGACCGTCTCTTCGACGATGGTCTTGCACAGGTTGTCGCCCATCTGCCGGTTCGGCTTCGGGCCGTTGCTCCCGGCACGCTCTTGTCCGTCTGTGACGGCGGCAGACCGGAGTTCCGGCTCGTGCGTGGTCTTCTCCAGAAGGACGACGATGAGGATGTCGAACAGGATGACGAAGACGCGGATCACGGCCTCTTCCGCCACCTTGCCGGCAGCGCCGCGGTCTTGGCCGCTTCGAACTCCTCGCGCGCCGCCCGTCGCCATCACCCGGCCTTGCGCTTCATCAGCGCGCCGCCTCCGAGATGCGTTTCCACATACAGATCATGCGGGGGCTGGAGCCCCGGAAGCAGCTGGCACAGCCCGCTCGTCGCCTTCGATCCAAAGTAGCCCACTGGTGGTCCCCATCGTTCTCGATGACCACCACTAAGCGAATCGGCCTGCAGTGTCAAATCTCCACCCCACTTCCAGTCTGAAGTGCAACATCCGGCCCTCATCGCAGTGAGGGCGTAGCCCGAACGGAGATGAGGGCCGGATGTTGCACAAATTTTTCCCCTCTGCCCTTCTCGATTCCGCCTGGAAACAGCTTCAGTTCCTTCAACATCGAGCTTATGCAACGCCTTTGTCGGCTTCAAGCCACTATTTCGCCGTCGCGCGGCATGGACCCTGCTGCACGTTGCGGCTTTGGAACGCAGATGGTCAGCGCGGTTTCACTTCAAGATTACCTCCGTCGGCGATCCCAGGACTTTCCGAGTGTTGAGCCGCACCTTCTGAACATCTTCGTTGCATGTCGCGCGAAAGTCCGTGCCCTTCGGGAAGTACTCCCGCACCAGGCCGTTGGTGTGCTCATTCAAGCCGCGCTCCCAGGAATGGAAAGGCGAAGAAGAAATCTGCGTCAAGTGCGACACGCCTGTGGTCTGCGAACTCCTTGCCGTTGTGATTGTGTGGACCAATAGCGCACCAGAGCCGAGCAGGCGGATCATGACCGAACCGACCGTGTCTTTCTGTCCACCCGGCAAGGTGTATTTCGTGGCACGAGCGACACGACAGCTCCACTGTGAGCTTTGCCGATGATGGCTCCCAGTCGCCGATCCGTTCCTTTGCCTCCGCAGGGCGCTCGGAAATGTCCACCCGGCCAGAATGGCATCCGCCCTTCCAGTTCGGCTTCTTGCCGCGCCGCCGAAGCTTCTTCCACAAGACGCCCCCGGCTCTCCGATCTTCATGAATGCGATCATAGATCCGTTGCCGACCCACTGGGCGGCCCTCCAGTCGAAAACGGCCGCTGATCTGCTCGGGGCCCTCCCGCAGCTTTTTCTGAGCTTCAGCCCGAGGCGTCAACCGCCAAGAAACAGACGAGGCGGCCCTGCGTTTCTGCCATCCTTTGCGCCTGCTTGTGACGATAACCCCGTCCCCCGGTGTTGCGCTTGATCTCCCGGAAAATTGTTGATCGGCCCAGCTGCCGAGCAATCGCACCTTGTGAAAGACCGCTTTTCTGCCTCAATCTGGCATCGCTCTTCGTAGGTGACGGTAGCCTTTGGACATGAACAAGCTCCCTTCATCTTGTACAGGAACTCTCGCCGCTACCGCTCCGCAACATCATGCGTCTAAAAACACATGGCCACAGCCCATCATGTGTTGCACTTCACTATGGAACGGGGGTGTTCGAGCAACACATAGAGGCGCGCCTCGTGGCCGCTCCTCAGCCTGACCCGGAAGAGCGCGTCGCACTGGGTCCGCGCGGCGTTCTCGTCGACGAAGCTGCCCTCGACCGCCTCGGGCGGGGCCTCGGAGTCGAGGAGGGCTGCCACCTCGGGTGGCAGGTATTCCGCGAGCAGCGAAGCGGCGCGGGCCGGCTCGGAGACCAGCGCCCGGAACAGCGCATCGTGCGGCGTCGCCGGAAGGCTCACCGGGAAAGACCTCCGGCATCGTCTCCGGGAGGCTCCCGACGGACAGCCCGCTCGCGGGCCGGAAGAGGAAGGACGTTCGACATGACGGCACCCTAAGCGGGAACATCGGGTTCGCAATCGCCGGTGCCTGCCTCGGGGACAGGCCGGAACCGTCATGACGGGCGGTAGTCCCTGAGGATATCGGCGGCAATGCTGTCGGAGACGCGGACGGCGGACCCGCGCACCGGGCCTTGCGCCAGATGCGCATAGCGCGCGGTAGTGGAAGGACTCCATGCCGCATTCGGCTGATTTCCCGCATCGCGGGCGGCAATTGGCCGGGTCGAGCCAGCCGACGCATAGTGGGCATCAAGTAGATTACTCGATTCCGGGAGGGCGCCATGGTGGGCAAGCATACAGGGGTTGAGGCGGCGATGAGGGCGGTCGCGCCGGCCGGCATCCGGTCCGGGAAGTCCATGCGGGAGATCGCAACATGACCACCGGAAACGAAACCAGACGCGTGGCGGGCGCGGCCTCCGGCCCGACGCCACGGCGCCGGCGAGGGGAGGCATCCGTGACGGAGACCGGGGACGGCGTCCTTGCCTGGAAGGTTCTCCGGCAGGTCGTCGAATACGGGAAAGCCTGGCGCCGGCACGCCGCCGGCGTGTCGGACGTGCCGGAACCTGGTCCCTTCCCCATCCGGACGGAGGCCAACCTGGCGGCGGAGCGGTTCGAGATGCTCGCTTGGGAAGACCCCTGGAAGGCGGACGGCCCCGCCTCGCCCTTCTGGCGTCAGGACGGGATGCCGGAGGGCGTGCCGGAGCCGCTGCTCGGGCTGATGGGAGGCGCGGTCGAGGGGCTGCGCCTGCTCGGCGGCGGTCTGGTGCTCAAGATCGAACATGGCGGAGCGGCGGTCCGGATCGACCTCGGGAATGTGGTGCGGTTCCCCGACGACGGCGGCATTTCGATCAGGTATCCGTTCGGGCTGCGAATGCCGCTGTCGGTCCGGCGCCTTCTCGACTTCTGGAACGTGGCGGGTCTTCCGGTCCTTCGGAACGGGCAGGGTCGGGAGGCACGGTTCGCGAGATCGACAGGCTGATGACGGTGCTGGCCGGGCTCTGGGCCGGCAAGACGCCGCGCGGGATCGCGGAAGACATCTGGGGCAAGGGGGCTTTCAACCAGACGGGCTTGAGTCACCATTCATGAGGCCTTACATAGTGGCCCATGAGGATCGGCTTTCGACATCTGTCTGCGAAGACGGTTGACTGGGGGGCGTCGGCTGCCGAGGGCAGCACGCCCTGGCGCGGGGATTGTGCGAGCGCGAGGACTGGCGCAACGCGAAGGGCGAGCTGTGTCTTGCCGCGTGCGGGTCTGCCTGACCTTGCTGCGTCGCTCGACATCGTTCTTCCTGCACCAAGGCCTGATGCCTTCGGCACCCTTGAGCGGGACTATCCCGACAAGCTCCTCGCCTGTTCTCTGGAGGACCTTGGAGAGGTCACCTTGGAGCCTGTGGGCGAGGACAAGCGCCCGTTCGATGATGGCGACCTGGCATCCCGAGGCGTGCGCACCCGGGTGAGCTACTGGATCACCTCGTCGCGCCACGGTCGCCTCGGCGGCCTGGTGTTTGGTGCGGCGAGTTGGCACCAGAAGGCGCGCGACGACTTCTGGTCCCAGGGAGCCCGTGTCCTCGGCGAGATCGTCAACAACGATCGCTTCCTGATCCTTCCATCGTGTGAAGGAGTTGGCCTCCCATGCCCTGCCGGCGTCTGGCTGCGGACTGAGAAGTACGGGGTAAGGCCGGTACACGTATGTGGGTCCCGAGCACAGCGGCGTGAGCTACCGGGCGGCGGGCTGGGAGCGCTGTGAGGAGATGACCTCGGGTCGACCTCCCGGGGCCACTGGCCCGGGCGTGCAGCGGTCCGTATTGATGAAGCCTCTGGCGCGCCGTGCCGGGAGCGTGTCGGCGCCCCTTGTCGGCGGTGACAGCTGGGCGATGAGGGAGTACGCCCTCAGCAGCCACAGTGACGTGCGCATCCGCGAGCGCCTTGTCACCATGGGCGTGGGACGATCGTCCCGGCGAGATCCTGCCGACGATCTTCCCCGGCGAGGCGGAGCAGAAGGCGGCCTACCGCTTGTTGTCGAATCCGAGGGTGATCATATCCTCGAGGAGCACTAGGAAGCGATGGTGGAACGCTGCCGTTCGCAGCGCCTGATTCTTGCCATCCAGGACACGACGTTCTTGAATTACAATGGCTTGGAGGTGGGTCTTGTCGACATCGGCGGCTCGGGCGCCCTTGGCATGGCGGCCCATGCCGGGGTTGCCTTCAGCGAAGGCGGCTCATCCCTCGGCCTGTTCCATCTCGACGCCGACTTCCGCCTCAAGCCAGAAGAAGGACGAGGCAGACGACAAGGAGAGCCGGCGCTGGGGGGGGGGGGGCGGAGGTACTGTAACTTGATGTCTGGAAATTTGTCTGAGGTTTGCGCTTTGAGGCGTTTCACTGGGGGGCTAGCCCCCCAGTGAAACGCGGCGCCATCGTGCTATCCCATGGAGTTGGAAAACCTTCATGGAGGAAGCGAATGGACCTGCGACACACTACGACGATCTGGACTGTTTTGGAACATCTGATCGCAAACGGAGCAACGGATCTGGGGCGGGTCTTTGGTCAGCTCTTCGAGCTTGCGATGCAAATCGAGCGCGAGCAGCACTTGAAAGCGGGCCACCGGACACCGGAACGACAGGGCTATGCCAACGGCTACAAGCGGATCGACACCCCCACTGTTACCGTTCAGGTGCCAAAGACGGCCGCTCACGGGGACGATCCGTCCCCAGTCGCTTGAACGCGGCCAGCGATCTTCTCGCGCCGTGGCCGAGATGTACATCAAGGGTGTTTCCACGCGGCAGGATGTAATGCGCGAGTTCGGGAGCCTGTCCTCTTCTCAGGTCAGCCGGGCCACCAGGTTGCTCGATGAAGAACTCGCCGCGCAACCGGCCCCTGATGAAATACCTGATCCTGGATGGCACTATGAAAAAGCCCGCCATGACGGCGTTGTGCGCGATGTCGCAGTGCTCTCGGCCATCGAATAGGGGCTGCAGGCACGTTCTGGGGCTCTCTGTGGCGCTCTCCGAGGCCGAGGTCCATTGGAGAGCCTTCCTGGAAAGCTTGCTAGCCCTGCATGGTACGACCTTCATCGTCTCGGATGCCGGGCTGAAAGCAGCACGACGCGCGGTGCTGGGCGCGGCGACGTGGCAGCGCTGCCAGTTCCACCTGGCGCAAAACGCCGTGCACCGAACAACGACATCAGGAAACGTATTGGAAAACAGCTCAGAGCCACGCCTCCTCACTCCAAACCGCCGAGGCTGAACTGGCCGCCCTCGTGGCCAGCTATCGCGACAAGCATCCAGGCTTCCTGGCTGGAAAACAATGCGGGGCTCGCTGTCTTCACCTTGCCCGATGCTCACCGCAAACGTATGCGAACCTCGAACGGCATCGAGCGACCGATCCAGCAAGAGCTCAAGCGGCGCACCTCCAAAGTCAGGGTCTTTCCGAACCTCGCCTCGTTGGAGCGCCTCTCAACTGCAGTCCTCATCGACGAAAAATGGGAAACCGAAACCAAGGCATACATCAAATGGGAACAGCTCGATGACTGATAGCTTCACGACAATTTCCAGACATCAGATTGCGTAATCTCCATGACATCATCGATAGCAGATCCACACCAAAAAAACAATCTATTTTGGCGCGAGCCCTAAGGAGGAACTTTAGCCCGAATTATTCACGAGCCTGCTGTGCATTGATCGTCGCGTGCGTGATCGGCCGGGTTGACGGCGAGGGTTCGATCTGGACTTGAAGGACGCGTTGGGGGTTGATGGGTGTGGTTCGTACCGCGGCTTGCGCCGCGCCGGTCACGGGCCTTGCGCGTTGATGCGCCCCCGCGGCCAGCAGGACAAGCATGTGGCGGTTCGGGAAGGCCGTCGGCAGGGCGATCCTGATTCTTGTTTTCAATTGCTCGACACGCACGGCGACCGTGGGTCGGCAACGGATCTATGATCGCTGAAGATCGAAGAGCCGGGGGTGTCTTGTGGAAGAAGCTTCGACGGCGCGGCAAGAAGCCGAACTGGAAGGGCGGATGCCGTTCCGGCCGGGTCCCTGTGGACATTTCTGAGCGCCCTGCGGAGACAAAGCAACGGGTCGGCGACTGGGAGCCATCATCGGCAAAGCTCACAGTGGAGTTGTCGTGTCGCTGGTTGATCGTGCCACGAAATACACCTTGCCGGGACGGGTGGACAGAAAAACCGCAGACACGGTCGGTCATAATGCTCGGTTCTGGTGCGCTATTGGTCTACGTCAGACAACGGGGTTCGCAGACCACAGCCGTGTCGCTGAAGCACTTGACGCAGATTTCTTCTTCGCCTTTCCATTCTTGGGAGCGCGGCTTGAATGAGCACACCAACGGCCTGGGAGTACTTCCCAAAGGGCGCAGACATTCGCGCGATATGCAACGAAGATGTTCAGAAGGTACAGGATCGGGTCAACACTCGGAAAGCCTTGGGATCGTCAACGGAGGTAATGTTCGACCTTGAAGTGAAACCGTCCTGACCATCTGCGTTTCGAAGCCGCAACGTGCAGCAGGGTCCATGCCGCGCGACGACGAATTAGTGGCTTGAAGCCGACAAAGGCGTTGCATAAGCTCAATGTTGAAGGAACTGAAGCTGTTTCCAGGCGGAATTATGAGGGGCAGAGGGGGAAAATTTGCGCAACCCGGCCCTCATCTCCGTTCGGGCTACGCCCTCACTGCGATGAGGGCCGGATGTTGCACTTCAGACTGGAAGTGGGGACATATGAGCTTGCTGTTCTGCGGATTCAGCCAGCGTGAGGAAGGCGGCCGGAACCGCGAAGACGCGCCAAAGCATCATTCAGCGCCCGCGCCAGATCCTCGCGCTCCCCAAGCGTGAGAAACGCCCCGATCGTTAGCGACCGGCCGTGACTCGTCAGGACGAGCTCTGTCCTGTGGGGAGACAGCGTCCGGCATTCGACCCGCAACCACGACGGCTGGAACCGCCAGCGCGTCGACGCAGCCGAAGGCGCAACCCGCTCCACGGTCAGCACCCGCTCGCTGAGTTGCACGATCTCGTGCGTCCTGGCCCACCTGTAGTTCAGCCGGAACAGCAGATAGATAAGCACAACATCAAGACCGAAAAATCCCATGACCGGCCACGCGCCCATAAGTGTGAAAGTCAGGCCGACACTGAAGCTCGTCACGCCGATCACCAACATCAGGATCACGAACCCCCGGCGGTCAAGGCTCGTATTGGGGCGGAGGATGGCGTCGAACAGGTAGCGGTCGCCATCTCTTCGCGAGCGTCCGATGGAACGAGTGTCGTTCATACCCGAATCATAGGAAAGTCTGACTGTAAGTCAAACCCGGAAGGCGCCGTCGGCACCGTTCTCTCCGTCATCAGCCCGGTGACGCAACACACGCCATGACGCGAGGCCTAGCCCTGCCTATTAGTCACAAATCGCGCAGGGCATGATTATGTCCTTGCGATGTCGGCTCCAGATCGAGGGCATCGAGCAGGCATTCATAGGCCAGCGCCGCGGTGGCCAGTCGCGGATAGCCACATCGTCTGGTCGCCCAGTAGCGGATCATGCTTGCGGTTCAGATATCCGCCGAGGATCGCCACCAGCTTCACCGCCGCCCCCAGCGTGGGTCCAGCCGGTATCGCCGGGCATAGTCACCGAGGAATCGGAGTTCCAGGTCCGAGAACAAGCAGTCGGGCTTCATCGTCGGCACGTCCCGCCCGAGCAGGGTCATCAGGGCAAGACGCCAGGCGATCACGGCATGGATGGTGATCTGCCGTTCCAGCCGGCAGGCCTTGCGCGTCGCCAGGTGCTCCACCCGGCAGCCGGACTTAAGCACCCGGAACCAGCAGCGCAACACGTACCAGCCGACGACCTCCCGCGCCGCGTGGTCCACCGGAAGGTCGGTCAACAGGAACCATTCCACCGGAGCTTCCCCGGCCGGCGGGTCCGTCTCGAGGAGATGCAGCGCGGTCACGGGCGCCGCATCGGGGCAGCCGGCAGCGCGGTCGACAACCAGCGCAATTCCAGCACCGCGTTCCGCCGGGGAGTGCGTTGCTTCTTGCGCCCCGAGGACTTCGGCCGGGCCGTCAGGCGGGGAATGTCGATCTGCATGGTGCCGCGGCAGGCGCGCAGCCGGGCAAACAGCTTCGCAGCCCCGCGCTTGAGGACCCGGTCATCCGCATGAGCATCGACAGACGGCGATGTTGCCGGTCGAACAGTTCGAAGAAGTCCGCTTCCCGCACGCACACGACCTTCACCCCGGTCGTCCGGGCCGCGAGGTCGTCGAGACCGTCGAGCCAGCGCTGCGACTTGCGCCGGGACATCTCGGTATCCTCGCCCGGGGCGCGGAGGAGCGTCGAAGGCAAGACGCGCCAGCGGCAGGCCTTCGCCGCTGACGACGTAGCTGGCGTGCAGGTACAGGGTCTGCGAGGCCGTCTGGTTCGTGCCGATGATGCCCGACCGTCGCAGACGAGTCGCGAAGTTCAGGTCCGTCCCGTCCTGAATGCACAACGCTACCCGCGCATCCGCTGCACCGTTCGCTGACGGTGCGGCGCCAGGATGTTCGCCGGGGTCACCGCCGACATCTCTGGCTGATCCAGGAACCGATAACAGACCGGCAGGATCCGGGCGCCTGCTGCAGGACGACATCGGGCTCTCTCCCTGTCTTCGTGCAATCTCCACCAGGCGTGCGCTCAAACGCCGATCGGCGTTCCCCCGAACTCGTGGTGCGCCCACATCGATGCCCTCCCCCGGGGACAGGGCCGGCTCCGCCACCCCCAGCTTCCGCCGCCAGTCCCGGTCCAGAACGTACATGTACACCGCCTTGACACTCTCGGCCATCTCGCGTGCGCGGTCCTGGCGGCCCCGGGTGAACCCCACGAGCTGCCGCCCGCAGGCTCGCACCGTCGGGTCGACACAGGTCTCGACCAGCCAGGGCAGGAACCTGTAGCGCTGCGAAACATCGGCGCGCAGGCGAGACAGGCACATCGACAGCGTCTTCGACGCAAGGTTCGGAACCGGCACCCGGATCAGAAACCGGCTCATCGACAACACCCGGTGCCGTTCCGCACGACGCTGGTCGGCATCCGATCTAGGCATCCCGATCCGCCACCTTCAGCGCCGCTGCCGCAAAGCCGAAACCGCCGAGACAGCCGTGAGCGGAATCCACCAGATAGCGCAGCTGATGACCGGCCAGGGTGGGGGCGCCGAGAAAGTGCTCCCGCGCCATCAGTTCGTTCCAGTGCGCCCGTGCCCGACGCCGCCGACCGGACGGCGCTGGCAAGCTCTCGATCCTGCCCTGCGATGCAAGCTGCTCCAAGGCCAACGACACAGCTGGATACCCGTCCCCGTGCGTCCCGCAGGCCGAAGTGCCGGCACACTACCAGCGCCAGGCGGTTTCGACTACTATCGCCGCTCTCGGTCACGATCGATTGCAGGCGATCGAGCTGGTCCTTGAGGACGCGTTTGATCGGAATGTGCGCTTCCATGCAGGGCACGGTGCACCATCCGAATTATCTCGTTCAGCACGATTTGTGACTAAAGGGTAGGCCGAGCCCTGCCGTGTAGACATAAATCTACTAGGCGATGGTTTTTTGGCGATGCCCGCTGCGCCTGCCATGTTGGCGGGATTTAGGCGCGGTTCGGCTGCTGTCGCCGGCTTGAGCGGCGAGCGCGGGTGCAGCGGCTCGGGTAGCAAAAGACCCACTGAACAACTCCGGCGCGAAGAGTCGCGGCATGGCACAGTCACAGATTCAGTCCACGCGCGGCGGAGCCCCGGATTGCCGCGATTCTGGCGCGGGAGCGGTTTGGCAGCCGCCACACGCTCGGCCACCGTCTGTGCGAGGATTCAGGGACCGGCGGGCCGTTTGCAGCTTGCCGGTTGTCTGAAGGCTCTGCGGGCTCTGGGGGTGCGCTCGGAAGCAATTGTCCTTCCACCGCCGCGGGCGGAATCGGTGCGCCCGTCGCTTCTGGAGACGCCGATAGCGCCTGCGGAGGGAGTTCCGGACCGGCTTTCGGAGGTTTGAGATTGCAGCGGTGGACACGCGCGCGGGCCGCCGGGTGTGGAACACGCTGATGACATACGAGCATCCGCGTGACGATGTTTGCCGGCTGCGCTATCTCGTTGGCTCCGGGCATGGTCTTTTGAGCGCAGTGGGGATTTCTGCCGCCGCGACTGTCGGCACGCGACCGGGGGTGGGACGAAGCGCAGCGGCGGGACAATCTTGACCGGATTGTCGGTCTGAGTCGTTTCCTGATCCGGCCGGGTGTTGCCAACCTTGTCAACCATGTGCTGGGGCGTGTTCTGCGGCGTCTGCCGAGGGACTCGAGGTGCGTTACGGTTTTCGGCCGTGGCTTGTCGAAACGTTTCTCGAGGATCAGGGGGCGAGCCTGCGCACGGCGAACTGTGTGCGTATTGGCGCGACGGCGGAGCGCGGCCGTCAGGATCGCGAGAACCGCGGCCGGTGAATTCATGTACGCGCCAGCGGCGGCGTCTGGGGGTTCCGGAGGCGGCGCCGGCGCTCGATCCAGGCGAGGGGCTTGGCGTGTGAGCGGCGAACGAGTTTAGAGGTGCGCGGTTGGGCGACAAGCGGTTGACGGCGCGGCTGGTCAAGAGCGCGACGCTGGCGTATCCGGGGTGCGCGCAATGTCGAGAGCGACGAGGCTGCGGTGAACGGTTTCTACCGGCTGATCGAGCATCCTGCGGACGTGACGGTCGAGAACATCCTCGCGCCGCACCGCGAGCGCACGGGCATGCGCGGACAGTCGACGGTGCTCGCGATGGCGCCGGTCTGAACTTCACGCGTCGTCCGTACGGCCTGCAGATCATCGGCAAGAACCAAACCGGCGCCCTGGGATTGCACCTGACGCTTGCGGTGAACGGGCTGCCGCTCGGCGCGCTGCGCTTCGACAAGGCGGACAGCGCGCGCAAGACCCGGCGCTGGGGCTCGAGGACACGCTCCGGGCGACGCGCGCGCTGACGCGCAAGACGCGGATGATCGCGGTGTGCGAGGCCGACTGTTTCGAGCAGTTCGATGCCGGACGCCGCGGGTCGAACTGCTGGTGTGGGCCAAGCACGACCGCTGCCTGGCCGGCGAACCAAGGTGATCCCATGCTTGTTGATGTGATGTGATCGGAGTCCTGATCGCGGCGCGGGTCGACGCGTTCGAGGCTGCGATTTTGAGATTTTCTGACGTGCTGTTACGGCGCGGGGCGCGATTGGTCGGCGTATCCGGGGCGAGCGAGAGGCCTTGGTTGCCGGGCTCGAAAGCTTGCAGTTTCTGTCGGGGAGAGAGGCGCGGTCAGCCTGGTCTTGTGATTGCGTGCAGGACCTGCTTGCGCTTGTTGGCATAGTGGCGTCGACGAAGCTGTTGAAGGGTTTGGGCAGCTTGCGTTTGTTGCGGATGATGACGGCGAGGGTGATCGCGTTGTTTGCGGGCGAGTTCGGAGCATGGAGTCGTCTTCGCGGAAGGTGGCATCGCGGACATGATGATGGCTCTCGACTACCCAGTGTCCGCGATTCCATGCGAGCAACTGTTGCGGCGAGGCGCGTTCGACCGAGCATCCATGTTTCTTGGCAAGGTTTTTGCGGGTGTCTGTGGTGATGTTTTCTGTGGTTGTCCACAAGCGGTATGGGATTTGCTCTGCGAGCGAGGCGACATGAAGCTTGTGGTCCCGGCGGCGGGTTGCCGTCCATTGGTCACGTGAACGCGGCTACCTTGCCGTCCCCGGGCACGTGACCGTCCGGGTCCAGGTGTCCCAAGGCGGTTCGATCTCCTCAATGTCGGCCTCGACGATGATCTGCAGACATTCTCCCCAAGTCGTGTCGTAGAGGGAGACTGTCGAGACAGTCCCGATCGCGCTCTCGGCAGGGCCGTGTCTCCTTCGCTCGCTCACCGGTGCTTCAGGCAACGCTGCTGTCGCAGCAAGGTGTTCGCCAGAGCTTGCGCATCACGGCGACAATCGCGACCTTGCTTGCCGGCAGTCTTGAGGCGCACCAGGTCCGCGTTGAAGCGGGCCGGTCGCGGCCATGAACAGGAGATCATGTGGCCTTCGGCGCCCGCCTCGGATATGCCGAGCACCGTGGTCGTTGGCGCCACCCCGATCAAGGCTGCCGACGCTGCCGAGTTCGGGCATCCAGAAGGGCCGCGGCGGTCACCGGACCGGGGATCGAGGTCAGGGTACCTCTGCTCGGGATCACCGGCGATCACCGCTTTGATCGCCGCGCCGGCAATGCGGTCATCGAGATCGGCCGCTGAGGCCCTTGTGACGGTCTCGCCATCCACCTCATCTGCCACCTGCTTGGCGTCGACAAGCGCGGCACCAGGAGATCCTCCAGGCTCTTGAGGAAGGCGGAGCCACAGGCTCAAGATCGCCCAGCCGATCTTGGCGTCGACGCGGTTGGCCCATCGCCTCGGCGAAGCGCCCGCAACGGGTTGACGAGAACAACCTCGAAGCCCCGGTCATGAAGACACTGGTGAACCTTGTGGTGATAGCGGCCTGTCGCCCACCACCCGGCTCACCCCGAGGCCGCGAAGCCACCTGCCCGTGGCGTCGTTCGCAAAACAATGCGCCAGATGTCCAGACTGGCTGACCCCTGCTACTACCTTGACCATCGCTCCTCGCCTTACGATGATACGGGTTCAAACCCAAGCATCCAGCGAGGGACGTCAAGGGAGGTTGCCAAACTCGGACGCGGCTCTGTCAAGGGTCAAAACGGCAACCTCCGCGGAGATCCTTTGATCCCCGCTCCCCTGTGCATGTTCGCTCAGGGGAGCGTAATCTCTCTGCAACCATAGCTCTCCCACAGATCCACATTTTCCCGCCCCCAACGCTGTGGATGATTTCATCATCAAGGGGACAAAACCTGGTCATATGGCGTGTTCGGTTTTCCGGATTTCCTGAATTCGACGCGCCGGGTGACGCGGAAGATCTGCTTGACTAGTTGATCATCTTCGCCAGCGGGGTGAAAATGGTGCGCTGGCGGCCATGCGCGGGCTTTTCGTTGTAGCGTTGGCGGTCTTCCAGTTGATGCTCTCGAAGGTGCGTTGCCCTTGACCATCAGTCCGCGCGATGGGTCTCGATGATCAGCCTCGCGGGTGGTGTGGAGCGCGTCGAGGGTGAGCAGACGGCCGTCGCGGCGTGGACGGCAGCGATCTCCCCGCCGTGACAGTTGAGGATCGAATACCGGCCAGCGAGACCGTCTCGTAATGATCCTCGCCGGTGCGCTTGCCGTCGACCGCGTTGCCGACCTGCGGCTGCGCGCCGCGTCCTCAATCCATCCCGGGTCGGTAGCACCCGGTACACGGTGGAGACCGACTTGTCCCTGTTCTTCCATGCTGCTCCAGCTCCTTCTGCGTCGTAGTGCGCCGCCGCAACCGCACCGTGCCGGTTCGCAAGCCAGCAAAATCACGCACAGCACCGAGGCGATGCCCCTGCGCACGCCGGAAAGCGCCGCTGATAAATCGAGCGCAACTCCTGCGCCGACCAGCGGCGCCCGCAACTCCCACGCCACAGGAAGCGGCGAACGATCCCGCAGCCGACATCGCGACGCAGCGGAAACACGTAAAGATCCTTCGCCTCCCCGGTCGGTATAGCGCCCGCTGGCGCGCGCATAGCTCCTGCCAACGCACTCCCAGTTCGCCGCCTTGTACATGGTGCCGCTGAACTTCGTCGGCAAGACAAACGACTCCGCAACAAGCAACGGCAGCCTCCCAGTCGCCGCCGCACCATCCGCGACAACGCAAACGAGGCAAGGCCCGGAAACGACCACCAGGAACAACAAACCTCGTGTTGTTCCCGGCAACCGCCTGAACTGTTCCTCGCGGCGCCAGCCAATCCAACGGGTGCGCAGCTGAGGGCGCCCGTCTGCCAGCCTGCAGTGCCAATCCACCGCCCGCGCCAGGTGAACACGCAGACCTCGACCGGCAAACTGCTTGAAACCAAGATACGGTCAACGACACGGTTCCAGCGACATCAGGCCGCGCAAGGCGCACAACCACATCCCGGAGCGCAAAACCCTCCGGAGTCGTCTCAAAAAAATCCGCTGCCCCCACGACAACGGATACTACGCCGCTTCACAAAAAGCCAGCGAAAATGCGAATCATCCTGAACAAGCAAAACCGACCCTTCCAACAAACCTAGCGTGGGATCGCCGTGCCGGCGAACGGAAGCTGTTCGCGACTGTCAGCTTCGGCCCCCGCTGCGGGCCTGGTCGAATGCCTCGGCGAGCGCGGTAAGTCGAGCAAGGCCAAGCTGCGCGCGCAAAGCGTCTTACGCTTTTGCAAGGCCACCCTGCCGGCCACTGTCGAAAAGCCGGTCTCGGCCGTCCACCTCATCAAGCGCAACCCGCCCGGCAACGAGGACCCGATCCAGTGGTTCCTGCTCACCACCGTCGACCACGCCGCAACCGCCGCCGAGATGATCGGATATTACCTCCCCACTTCCAGTCTGAAGTGCAACACCCGGCCCTCATCGCAGTGAGGGCGTAGCCCGAACGGAGATGAGGGCCGGATGTTGCACAAATTTTTCCCCTCTGCCCCTCTCGATTCCGCCTGGGAACAGCTTCAGTTCCTTCAACATCGAGCTTATGCAACGCCTTTGTCGGCTTCAAGCCACTATTCCGCCGTCGCGCGGCATGGACCCTGCTGCACGTTGCGGCTGCGGAACGCAGATGGTCAGGGTGGTTTCACTTCAAGATTACCTCCGTCGGCGATCCCAGGACTTTCCGAGTGTTGAGCCGCACCTTCTGAACATCTTCGTTGCATGTCGCGCGAAAGTCCGCGCCCTTCGGGAAGTACTCCCGCACCAGGCCATTGGTGTGCTCATTCAAGCCGCGCTCCCAAGAATGGAAAGGCGAAGAAGAAATCTGCGTCAAGTGCGACACGCCTGTGGTCTG
Organism: Alphaproteobacteria bacterium; assembly: GCA_964291215.2. Classification (GTDB taxonomy): domain Bacteria; phylum Pseudomonadota; class Alphaproteobacteria; order MPNO01; family UBA830; genus JAJEBT01. Next base: position 2,432,863 of record OZ219790.1, read on the forward strand.
CGAACTCCTTGCCGTTGTGATTGTGTGGACCAATAGCGCACCAGAGCCGAGCAGGCGGATCATGACCGAACCAACCGTGTCTTTCTGTCCACCCAGCAAGGTGTATTTCGTGGCACGAGCGACACGACAGCTCCACTGTGAGCTTTGCCGATGATGGCTCCCAGTCGCCGATCCGTTCCTTTGCCTCCGCAGGGCGCTCGGAAATGTCCACCCGGCCGGAATGGCATCCGCCCTTCCAGTTCGGCTTCTTGCCGCGCCGCCGAAGCTTCTTCCACAAGGCACCCCCAGCTCTCCGATCTTCGGCGATCATGGATCCGTTCACGGCCTTCCAGTCGAAAACGGCCGCTGCTCGGGGCCCTCCCGCAGCTTTTTCTGAGCCTCAACCCGAGGCGTCAACCGCCAGGAAACAGACGAGGCGGCCCTGCGTTTCTGCCATCCTTTGCGCCTGCTTGTGACGGTAACCCCGTCCCCCGGTGTTGCGCTTGATCTCCCGGAAAATTGTTGATCGGCCCAGCTGCCGAGCAATCGCACCTTGTGAAAGACCGCTTTTCTGCCTCAATCTGACATCGCTCTTCGTAGGTGACGGTAGCCTTTGGACATGAACAAGCTCCCTCCATCTTGTACAGGAACTCTCGCCGCTACCGCTCCGCAACATCATGCGTCTAAAAACACATGGCCACAGCCCATCATGTGTTGCACTTCACTATGGAACGGGGGGATCTAATCCATACCGCTTCGCACCTCTGGCGCGAGGCCCGGGTTTCGCGTCTGCTTCTATCTCACTTTGAAGCCTGGCGACCGGCCTCAAGGTTATTTTGGGCGCGCCAGCCATGTGAGTTACTGCGCTCCTCATCAACTCCGGGCGTGATCACTTCAAAAAATTTGTCGTCGCCCCTTGCCTTGACGACACGATTCCGTACAGTAGTGGCGCATCGAATGCGGGCGTAGCTCAGGGGTAGAGCGCAACCTTGCCAAGGTTGAAGTCGTGAGTTCGAATCTCACCGCCCGCTCCATCTTTCTTCCAACATTGTCATCCACGGTTCCGCCACGCGTGAACCCGTGGTGCGCACCAAGCGGAACGGCTGATTCGGCAACCGCCGCGATCACGGCGTGCGGCGATGGTCTGCCTCCTTCGGGTCCTCGCCGGTTCCGGCCGCCTTGATCTCGCTGTACAATGTCCGCGCCTCGGCGGGAGGATCGCGACGCACGCCAAGCAAGTCGATGCGGACGACGCGAATCCGGTGGCCGGATGGAATCGTGAGCACATCCCCGACGCGCACCGCGTAATGCGCCTTCCGCACGATGTTGCCGCCAACGCGCACGCGCCCGAGAGCACAGATCCCGGCGGCAAGGCTGCGGCTCTTGAAAAACCGCGCCCGCCACAACCACTTGTCGAGCCGGACCGCGTTCGCCGGGCGGTTGCCGTCGTTCGTCACCGAGCGCGACCCCGTCCCGTCTGCCAGCTATCGGCCTGAAGGAAGGTCATGACAGGTTGAGTTCACGCAGCTTGGCAAACGGCGAATTCGCGTCGGGGCGGCGCCGGTTGCCGGCCTCCTTGCGCAGGCCCGGTCGTCCCGCCCACGCCCACATCAAGATCCCGCCCTCCTCGCGCGCGGCATAGCCCATGGCCTCGAAGACGGGGCGCGCCTCGGCAAGCGACAGGCCGAGCAGGTTGAGTTCGGCGGCGCCGATATCGAGCGCTCCCGCCCGTGACCGGCGGCGCAGATCCACGGCGAGACGCTCGAGCACATCGATCCTGACCGCCCGCCCGCCGAGCGTCCGATAGCCGCAAGCCTCCAGGAAATCCTCGGGAAGGTCGCCCCCGATAGGTACGGTGACGCGGCCGGGGGGTGGCGGCTCCGCCGGCGCCCTGTCCGCGTGCAGGCTCCACAGCAGAGCCCGCCACGCGACGGCAGCCGGCTTGACCAGCGCCGGCACGAACAGCGACTCGGCGCCGATGATGATTCCACAAGACCTGAGAGCGGCGCGGTCTGCAGACCTCAGGTCCCGAATCTCGCGACGCGCCGTGGCCCGCGGAATCGACCCTAGGCCCTCGACCACCCGGTAGGCCAAGCCGCGAGCCACGCCCTGAAGCCCGTTCTCACGCAGATCAAGTAGCGGCCCGAGATCCGCGACAAGCCGGGCCTGCAGCCAGTCGGACAGACGCCGCCCGATTCTGTCGCGCTGGCTCGAAGTCAGATGCTCGCCGATCCGCACCCGGATCTCCGGCGAGAGAATGTCCGGTCCCCCGGCGAGGCGCGCCACGACCGAGCCGGACCAGATAAGCTCGCCGTCCGGACGGACGACGAAGTCGGCGTCCGCGGCCCCGAGGAGCGCCCGGAGCCGCGATCCGATCTCACTTCGGAGCGCGCGGCCTGCCGCCGCCCGTAAGACGCGCCCTTCCTGGCCGACGGCGCCGGAATCGGCGAAGAAGCAGAACCCGTCCAGGCGTCCGACGAATTCGCCCTCAACCGCAACCTCGCCGTCCTCGGCCACGACTGCCGACAGGTCGTCGCGTCGCCGCGCCCGCGTAAGCACCGTCGTGCGCCGGTCCACGAATCGCTGCGTGAGATTCTGATGGAGCGCATCGGAGAGCCGGTCCTCGATCTCCCGGGTTCTCGCCTGCCACGGCTCGGCGTCGGCGAACCAGTCGGCACGATGGGCAATGTACGTCCATGTCCTCACATGAGCGATCCTCGCCATCAGGGCGTCGATGTTGCCGTCGACTCGGTCGAGCTGGGTTACCTGGCGCGCCACCCAGTCGACGGGAAGCTCTCCGCCACCGGCGAGATGGCCGAATATCCGGGCGAGCAGTGTCGCATGGATGTCGGCCGTAGTCTGACGAAAATCCGGGATCTGGCAGACCTCCCACAGCAGCCTGACCGTGTCGGGGCTGCGGGCGCGGTCGCGGATCCGCGGTTCGGCGGCAAGGCGCTCGAGCGCGATGCGGTCATCCGCATCGCGCATGCGCCACAGTTTCGGGCGCTCGGGCCTCACGTCGAGGGACTTGCGGAGCGCTGTCGAGGACCTGAAATCGAGATCGCCGTTGCGCCAGGAGATCCCCCGGATATGCTCGAACCGGTGGTCCTCGATGGCCGAGACGAGCGAGTCCTCGAACGGCCCGGCCTCGGCGATCGGACCGAACGTTCCGTCATTCATGTGGCGCCCGGCGCGGCCGGCGATCTGGGCGACCTCGGCCGTTGCAAGCCTGCGGCGCACGCGCCCATCGAACTTGCGCAGCCCGGCGAAGGCGACATGGTCTATGTCCATGTTGAGCCCCATGCCGATGGCATCGGTGGCAACCAGGAAATCAACATCGCCGGACTGATAGAGCTCCACCTGGGCGTTGCGGGTGCGCGGGCTGAGGGCACCGAGTACGACGGCAACGCCGCCGCACTGGCGACGCATCAGGTCGGCGATCTCGTAGACCTCGTTGAGCGAGAAGGCAACCACGGCGCTCCGCCGTTTCAGCTTGGTCAGCTTGCGCGGCCCGGCATAGCTCAAGCTCGACAGCCGCGGCCGCCCGGAAACGACAATTCCGGGGACCAACGCCTCGATGATCGGGCGCATGGTCTCGGCGCCGAGGAACATGGTCTCCACCGTGCCGCGGGCGTGCAGCAGGCGGTCGGTGAAGACATGGCCGCGTTCCGGGTCCGCGCACATCTGTATCTCGTCGATCGCGAGGAACTCGACCCTGCGATCGATGGGCATCGATTCGACCGTACACAGGAAGTAGTCGGCGCGCGGCGGCAGGATCTTCTCCTCGCCGGTGACGAGCGCCGTGCGCTCGCGCCCGCGCAACGCGACAACGCGGTCGTAGTTTTCGCGCGCCAGCAGCCGCAGCGGAAAACCGATCATCCCCGAGCCGTGGCCGAGCATGCGGTCGATCGCGTAGTGCGTCTTGCCGGTATTCGTGGGCCCGAGAAGCGCGGTCAGGCGGGATCGCTGCCGAACGGAGGACATGGCTTCAAGATGACGACTTGCGGAACCGCTGGCAAGGTCTTGAAACCCGGAACGAAGCGCATATATGGGAGTGAACGCCTCAACACAGCGCACCGGAGAGTTACGCCCATGGCAAGGGAAAAACTGAGTTTCGAGACCGAAGTTTCGCGGCTGCTGCACATCGTTGCCAACTCACTCTACAGCAAGAAGGAGATCTTCCTTCGCGAACTGATTTCGAATGCCTCCGACGCCTGTGACCGGCTGCGCTACGAGGCGCTGACGAAGCCCGAACTGCTGCCCGGCGGCAGCGGCTTCGCCGTGCGGATCTCGACCGGCGGCAGGGGCCGCATGCTCGAGATTTCGGACAACGGCATCGGCATGAACCGCGACTCCCTGATCTCCGACCTCGGCACCATCGCGCGCTCGGGCACATCGTCCTACATCGAGGCGCTCGAGGACTCGGACAAGGCCGACGTCAACGCCATCGGACAGTTCGGTGTTGGCTTCTATTCGGCGTTCATGGTCGCCGAGGAGGTCGAGGTCACAAGCCGCCGCGCCGACGAGGACCAGGCCTGGCGCTGGCTGTCGGACGGCACCGGCGAGTTCGAGATCGAGGAAGCCGAGCGCGAGGAATGCGGCACCACCATCTGCCTGAAGCTGAAGAAGGACCAGAAGGAGTTCTTGGAGCTGGACCGCCTGCGCGACATCATCCATACCTACTCGGACCACATCGCATTGCCGATCGTCCTCGTCGACGGCGACGGCAACGAGGAAACCGTCAACCAGGCCTCGGCGCTCTGGACGCGGGCGCGCAAGGACATCTCTAAGGAACAGTACGAGGAGTTCTACCACCATGTCGGCGGAATGGGCGAGCCGTGGTTAACGCTGCACTGGAAGGCCGAGGGCGCGCTCGAATATGCGAACCTGCTCTTCGTACCCTCGATGAAGCCGTTCGACCTCTTCGATCCGAGCCGCCGCCACGGGGTTCGCCTGTTCGTCCGGCGGGTGTTCATCTCGGCCGACGCCGAAGGCCTTGTACCGACGTGGCTGCGCTTCCTGAGCGGGGTCGTCGATTCCGAGGACCTGCCGCTCAACGTCAGCCGCGAGATCCTCCAGAACAACCCGATGATCGCGCGCCTGCGCAAGGCGATCACCCGGCGCGTGCTGCGCGAGCTCGGCAAGAAGGCCGACAAGAAACCGGACGAGTACGGGGAGTTCTGGAACAACTTCGGGGCCGTAATCAAGGAAGGCCTCTACGACGACTTCGAGAACCGCGACAGGATCCTCAAGATCGCGCGCTTCCGCTCGACCGTCGGCGGCGAAGAGCTGGTCAGCCTCGACACCTACCTGTCGCGCATGAAGGAGGGGCAGGAGGCGATCTACTACATTTCGGGAGACGATCCCGAACAGGCGCGCAAGAGCCCGCAGCTCGAGGGGTTCGTCGCCAAGGACATCGAGGTCCTGCTCATGACCGACGCCATCGACGAGTTCTGGATCCCGGCGCTCGGGGCCTACGAGGAGAAGCCCTTCAAGTCCGCGACCAGGGGCGGCGCCGATTTCGACAAGATCGCGGCCGCCGGGGACGCGGAGCCGGACGAAAAGAGCGAGGACGAGGCGGACCGGGGGAACATCGACGCCCTGATCTCGATCTTCCGCCTGACCCTCGAGAACCAGGTCCAGGACGTTCGCGTCTCCGAGCGCCTGACCGACAGCGCCGTCTGCCTCGTGGCCGACGAAACCGCCCTCGACATCCGGCTCGAACGCATGCTGAGGGAAAGCGGCCAGATCGAACAGGCATCGAAGCGCATTCTTGAGGTCAATCCCGGCCATCCGCTCGTCCAGTCGCTCGTCGCCTCGATCGGAAAGGACAGGGCCGGCAGCAAGGTCGATGACGCCGCCTGGCTGCTGCTTGATCAGGCGCGCATCGTCGAGGGCGAGAAGGTCCCGGATCCGGCCGCGTTCTCGCGGCGCATGAACCACGTGATGGCGGCCAGCCTGTCAGGCTGAAGAGCCGCCGTCCGGACCGCCGGCAGCAAGCGCAGCACCCACCAGATAGAGCGATCCGCAGAGCACGATCCGGCGCCACCGCCGGGTGTGCGCCGCCAGTTCGACCGCGCTCTCGGGCGTCGGCGCCGTCTCCGCCGGGATCCCGGCGGCCCTGGCGGCGGCGGCGAGCCGGTCCGGGGCCAGCCCCTCTGCTCCTGGCGGAAGCGCGGTCGTGATCACCCGGTCGACGATGCCGACGAACGGGCGCAGGAAACTGGCGGCATCCTTGTTGGCCTGCATGGCGCAGACCAGCGACGCCGGCCGCCCTCCTTCGAGGCCGGCAATGGCCCGGGCAAGCGCCTGCCCGGCCGCGGGATTGTGCCCGCCGTCGATCCACAGTTCGCACCCGCTGGCAAGCGCCGCGAATGGCCCGCCGTAAAGGCGCTGGAAGCGCCCCGGCCAGGCCGCGGACGACAGGCCCGCCGCCGCCGCATCGCGGCCGAAGGATTCGCGCCGCCAGCGCCTGAGCGCAGCAAGCGCCGTCCCCGCATTGACGACCTGGTGCGGCCCGGCCAACGCCGGTGGTGGCAGCCGGAGGGCGCCGTGGCGATCGCGGAAGACCATGCCGTCCGGGCACGGCGCCGCCTCCCAGGCCGCCCCGGCGGCATCGAGGGGCGACGCGGTCCGCGCTGCCTGCCGTTTGATGACGCCGAGCGCCTCCGGCTCCTGCGGCGCAACGACGCAGGGCACGCCGGGCTTGAGGATGCCCGCCTTCTCGAACGCGATGTCGGCGAGGTTCTCGCCGAGAAAACCCGTATGATCGATGGATATCGGGGTGATCACGGTCAGCTCCGGCTTCGCCAGAACGTTGGTGGCGTCGAGGCGCCCGCCGAGCCCGGTTTCCAGCAGCAGGAGATCGGCCGGCTGGCGCGAGAACGCAAGAAAGGCTGCCGCCGTCGTGATCTCGAAGAACGTCACGGGGGCGCCGCCGTTGGCGTCCTCGCACTCCTCGAGGATGGCCGCGAGTTCGGCCTCGGCCACCGGCACCCCGTTTACGACGATGCGCTCGTGGAACCGAACCAGATGCGGCGACGTGTAGACATGCACGGAAAGGCCGGCCGCCTCGGCGACGGCGCGCATGAAGGCTATGGTCGAGCCCTTGCCGTTGGTGCCCGCGACATGGATCACCGGCGGCAACCGCGTCTCGGGATGTCCAAGCGCAGCCAGCAGCCGTTCGATCCTGCCGAGCGACAGGTCGATGAGTTTGGGGTGAAGCGAGGTCAGCCGTTCGAGGACGGCGTCACTCGCCAGCGGGCGGCTCACCGTGGCCTTCGCGGCCCTGCCGAGCGTCGGCAGAAGAGCGCCCGGATCCATGTCTTCCGGCACCGGGGTCTTTCGCAGGACTTTCCCACGCTGTGGTTGATGTATTGAATGACCGCTGAACGGGGCACAAATTTCCGCATTCTTGCCAGGTTTTCCGGCTGCGGCGACCCGTGGACGGCCCCGAGGCCAGAAAACCCGGCAGGCTGTGCAACCTCCCTCCATCAGCAGTCGGCAAGATCGAATGCAGCATGGGAAAGTCCCAGGGTCTTTCGCCTCAGCAGGTCGATGATCCGCGCCAGAACCTCGTGCAGGTCGCGTCTGGGGACAACCATGTCCAGCATGCCATGATCGAGCAGATATTCCGCGCGCTGGAATCCCTCGGGCAGCTTCTCGCGGATCGTCTCCTCGATGACGCGTGCGCCGGCAAAGCCGATGACGGCACCGGGCTCGGCGATCGCGATGTCTCCAAGCATGGCGAAGGACGCCGAGACGCCGCCGGTCGTCGGGTTCGTCAGGACGACGATATAGGGCAGCCCCGCTTCCTTGACTTCCTCGACGGCGATCGTGGTCCGGGGCATCTGCATCAGGGACAGGATTCCCTCCTGCATCCTCGCGCCCCCCGACGACGGCACCACTACCAGCGCCGCGGAGTTCCGGACCGCCAGCCGGGCGGCGGCCAGTATGCCGTCGCCCACCGCGACGCCCATGGAACCGCCCATGAACGAGAAATCGAATATCGCGGCGACCGCGTTCGAGCCTCCGATTCTGCCGTGGGCGACGACGATCGCGTCGTTGCGGCCGGTCGACGCCCGCGCGTCCCTTAGCCGCTCGGAGTAGCGCCGCCGGTCCCTGAACCGGAGGGGGTCCATGGCCGCCTCGGGCAGTTCCGCCTCGACATATTCGCGGTCGTCGAACAGCAGCTCCAAGCGTTCGGTTATCGGCATCTGCATGTGATAGCCGCAGCTTGAGCAGATGTGGAGGCCGTCCTTGAGATTGCGGTGAAACAGCATCTGTTCGCAGGACGGGCACTGGTGCCACAGGTTCTCGGGAACCTCGGACCGGTCGCCGACAAGCGAACGGATCTTCGGCCGGACATAGTTGGTGAGCCAGTTCACGCGCCGTCTCCGCCATCGCGCGCGGCGCGGACAGCGCCCGCGAGCTCGGACACGAATCCCAGGGCCGGGGCGACGACGCGGTCCGCGGCGCCCGACATGCCGCCATCCTCTACCGCCTGCCTGATCTTCTCGACGATGGCCGTCCCCACGACCGCCGCGTCGGTGACGCGCACGATCTCCGCGGCCTGTTCCGGGGTCCGGATTCCAAAGCCGACCGCGATCGGAAGCCCCGACCTCGAGCGAATTCGTGCGAGTTGCTCCTTGATCTCGGCAACCTGCGCCGACTTGGTCCCCGTGATGCCGCGCACCGAGACATAGTAGATGAACCCGGAGGCGCCACGGACGAGCTCGTCCATCCGCGCCTCCGTGGATGTGGGCGCGAACAGGCGCACGATATCGATCCCCGCCGCCCGCGCCGGTTCGGCGAGCTCGGCTTCCTCTTCCGGCGGCAGGTCGACGACGATCAGCCCGTCGACGCCGGCGTCCCTGGCCTCTTCGGCGAACTTCGCGGGGCCGCGGGCATGGATCGGGTTGTAGTAGCCCATGAGCACGATCGGCGTTTCGCCGTCCGCATCCCGGAACCGCGACACCATCGCCAGCGTCCTGTCCATCGTCTGCCCCGCAGCCAGCGCCCGTCCGCCGGCGCGCTCGATTTCGGGGCCGTCGGCCATCGGATCGGTGAAGGGCATGCCGAGTTCGATCACGTCGGCGCCTGCGGCCGGAAGCCCGGCCAGGATGTCGGCGGACAGTTCGGGACTGGGGTCGCCGGCGGTCACGAAGGTGACGAGCCCGCCGCGGCCTGCGGCGCGGAGCGCCGCGAAACGCGCCTCGATGCGGCTCAAAGCGAAATCCCCAAGGCATCGGCGACCGCGAAGACGTCCTTGTCGCCGCGGCCGCACATATTCATCACGATGAGATGGTCGTCTTGCAGGTCCGGCGCGATTTTCAGGACATGGGCCAGCGCGTGCGACGGCTCGAGCGCGGGGATGATGCCCTCCAGCCGGCTGCACAACTGGAACGCCTCCAGCGCCTCGCTGTCGGTCGCCGACACGTACTCGACGCGGCTGGCATCGTGGAGCCAGGCATGTTCCGGACCGATGCCGGGATAGTCGAGCCCGGCCGAGATGGAGTGCGCCTCCTGGATCTGGCCGTCCGCGTCCTGCAGGAGATAGGTCCGGTTGCCGTGGAGCACGCCGGGCACGCCCGCGGACAGCGACGCGGCATGGCGCCCGGTCTCCAGCCCGTCGCCGGCGGCCTCGACGCCGACGATCCGCATGCCCTCGTCGAGGAACGGGTGGAAGAGGCCCATCGCGTTGGACCCGCCGCCAATGCAGGCGACCAGCGTGTCCGGGAGACGCCCTTCCGCCTCCATCATCTGTTGTCGGGTCTCGTCGCCGATGACCGACTGGAAATCCCTCACCATCTCCGGATAGGGATGGGGCCCGGCGACGGTGCCGATGATGTAGAACGTGTCGTCGACATGGGCGACCCAGTCGCGGAGCGCCGCGTTCATGGCGTCCTTGAGCGTTGCGGAACCGCTTTCGACCGGCACCACCTCGGCGCCCAGCAGCGTCATGCGGAACACGTTGGGCCTTTGGCGATCGATGTCGGTCGCGCCCATGTAGACCACGCAGGGCAGGCCGAACAGCGCGCACACGGTCGCCGTCGCGACGCCGTGCTGCCCGGCCCCGGTCTCGGCAATGATGCGGGTCTTGCCCATGCGTCTGGCAAGGAGCACCTGGCCCAGCGTGTTGTTGATCTTGTGCGCACCGGTGTGGTTCAGCTCGTCGCGCTTGAAATACACCTTGGCGCCGCCGCAGTGCGCGGTGATCCGCGATGCGAAGTAGAGCGGGCTGGGCCGGCCGACATAATGCTTCAGCAGATCCCTGAATTCGGCGCGGAAACCGGGATCCTCCCGCGCCGTCTCCCAGGCCGACTCGACACGCAGGAGCAGCGGCATCAGCGTCTCGGCGACATAGCGGCCGCCATAGATGCCGAAATGCCCGTCCGTGTCGGGGCCGGCGCGGTAGGTGTTGGGCGCGGAACTCATCGGCGCACGGCCCGTTCGCGCGGCCGTAAAACCCCGCGGCCGCGGGCAGGGACCGGATTGTTGGCCTCCGGGGCCTGGACTGACATCCTCATCGCGAAGCCTCCGTGGTGGCGCCGAGAAAGGCGCCGATAAGCGCCGGGTCCTTGAGCCCGGGCGCCGATTCGACGCCGGACGAGACATCGACGGCTGGAGCGCCCGAGATCCGTATCGCATCCGCGACGTTTCCCGGCGCGAGTCCGCCCGACAGCATCCAGGGAAGCCGCCATTCGCGCCCCGACAGGATACTCCAGTCGAAGGCGACCGCGTTGCCTCCCGGCATCGCGTTGATCATACGCGCAGGCGTCTTGGCATCAAACAGCAGCATGTCGGCAACCTCGAGATAGCGGTCGGCTACCGCCAGGTCCGCCGCCTCCGACACCTTGATCGCCTTCATTACCCGCCGCCCGGCGCGGTTGCGGATCCCGACGACCCGATCCGGCGTCTCGCGGCCGTGAAGCTGCAGCATCACCGACGGCGAGATCGCGGCAAGGCGGTCGACGAGACCGTCCTCCGGATCGACGGACAGCGCGACCGGCACCACGTCCGGCGGCAGCAGGGCGGCAAGCTCGACCGCCCGCTCGGGCACGATATGGCGCGGCGACACCGGATAGAAGACGAAGCCGACATAGCGAGCGCCGCTGACGACTGCGGCCTCTAGCGCGTCGCGGCTGCTGACGCCGCAGATCTTGACGTCGACCGTCATCCGAGGGCCTCCGAGATCTCCTTCGCGATACGCCTCGCCACGGCCGCGGGATCGTCGGCACCGGTGATCGGCCGCCCGATGACGAGGTGGTCGGCGCCCGCGGCGATCGCGGCGGCCGGCGTCATGATGCGTTTCTGGTCGTTCCTTCCCACCCAGCCGGGGCGGATTCCAGGGACCACCAAGGCCGGTCCGGGGCCGATTTCCTTGCGGATGGCCGCGGCCTCGTGCGGCGAACAGACGACCCCGTCCATACCGCTCCGCGCCGCGAGGCCGGCCAGCCGTACGGCTTGGTCCGCCGCTGCTCCGCGCTGGCCGACGGCGTCGAGATCCCGGTCATCGAGGCTGGTGAGCACGGTGACCGCGACAATCCGCGGCCGCGGCGCGGCAGCGCTCGCCGCGGCCTCGGCGGCGGCGCGCAGCATGGCCTCGCCGCCGGACGCGTGGACGGTGAGCAACGCGCAGCGGAGCGCGGCCGCGGCGCGCACGGCGCCAGCGACGGTATTTGGGATGTCGTGGAATTTGAGGTCGAGGAACACCCTGTGGCCAGCATCGACGACTCGGCGCACCCCCTCCGGCCCGTGGGCGGCGAAGAATTCGCTGCCGAGCTTGATGGCGCCGACTTCGCCGGCCAGAAGTTCGGCCAGCAGGAGGACCTCGTCTAGGCGCGTACTGTCGGCCGCGCAGAAGATGCGGTCGGCAATCGGCACTTCCGCCGTCGGCGCGGCCGTCGGACGGGGTGTGCCGCTCCGCCCTGTCCGTTCAGTCATCAAGGAAGCGTGCCGGCAGCGAACGCGTCTCGGCCGCGGCAATCCGGGCGTCCGGCGCGCCGGGAGACATCGTCCCTGCGCCGCCCCGCGGCTCGAGGCGCCGGAGCTCGCGTTCCGCATGCCGTGCGCGCCGCCGCCAGCGGCTGCCGGCCAGCCAGCCGACCGCTATGCCGATGAACACGCCAGTCGCCAGCGCTGCAAAGGTCCACACCGAAACCGGCACCTCGATGGCGGCCGGCAGGGGCCAGAAATGGATGGATACGGGCTGCAGGTTCTTGACTGTGAACGCGCCAAAGACCAGCGCCAGGGGTATGAACAGGGCTATTGCCGCAAGACGCTTCACGGCCGGGCCGCCGAAGTCTGCATGTCACCGTCGATCCCGCTGCACCGCGCGGCCCGCCGGTCACCGTTCGCGGTTAACCCGGTCGAGCAAGCCCTTGCTGGCGCGGAAGAAAGGGACGAATTTCCGGCCGACCCTGATCGCCTCGCCGGTCCGCGGGTTGCGCGCATTCCGGGGCCGGCGATCCCGCACCGAGAAGGATCCGAAGCCGCGCAGTTCGGCGCGCCTCCCTTCCGCCAGGGCCTGCGCAATCTCGTCGAACACGAGCGAGACCAGCGCCTTTACTTCGCTCTGCCGGAGGTCGGGATTCTGCCTCCAGAGGGCCATCACCAGATCCGACTTTGTGATCGACCGGGGTTCGTCTTGCTGCTTTTCCATTTCCTGAACCAGCCGTTAGTGGACCGACAGATGTTTCCGGCGCGTATCCCGCGGCAGGACGGCGCCCGCCGGCAAAAGGGGTCCGCCTCGCTCCTACTTCTCCTCGCCGTCATCCGGCTCGCCGGCCGCATCCTCGGCTGCGGGTTCTTCGGCCGCGGCCGACTCGTCGCTGTCCTCACGTGCGCGCTGCAATGCGGCGCCCAGGATGTCGCCGAGGCTTGCCCCGGAACTCGACGAGCCGTAATCGGCGATCGCCTGTTTCTCCTCGAGCGTCTCGTGGGCCTTGATCGACAGCGTGAGCTTGCGGTCTCGCTGATCGATGTTGGTCACCTGGGCGTCGATCCGGTCGCCTTCCGCGAATCGGTCGGGGCGCTGCTCGCTGCGCTTGCGCGAGAGCTCGGAGCGCCGGATGAAACCGGCGATGACGCCGCTGACGACCACCTCGAGACCGTTGTCGGTCACGGCGGTGACGGTGCAGGTGACGGTTTCGCCCTTGCGGATGTTGCCCAGCGGGCCGGCCACCGGGTCGTCCGACAGCTGCTTGATGCCGAGACCGACGCGTTCCTTGGAGAGATCGATGTCGAGCACGCGGACGCTGACCACATCGCCCTTCTTGTAGTTCTTGACCGCTTCGGCGCCGCTCTGGTCCCATGACAGGTCGGAGAGATGCGCCATGCCGTCGATGCCGCCGGGCAGCTCGATGAACAGGCCGAATTCCGTGATGTTCTTGATCTCGCCCTCGATCTCCGAACCCGGCGGATAGCTCTCGGCGAAGGACTCCCACGGATTGTCGTGGCACTGCTTGAGGCCGAGGCTGACCCGGCGCTTGTGGGCGTCGACCTCGAGCACCATGACCTCCACCTCCTGGCTGGTGGAGACGATCTTGCCGGGATGGACGTTCTTCTTGGTCCAGCTCATTTCCGAGACGTGGACCAGCCCCTCGACGCCGGCCTCAAGCTCGACGAAGGCGCCGTAGTCAGTGATGTTGCTCACTCGTCCGGTGAACTTGGCGCCGGCCGGGTACTTGGCCGCGATGCCTTCCCACGGATCCGGCAGAAGCTGCTTCATGCCGAGCGAGATGCGCTGGGTCTCGGAATTGTAGCGGATGACCTGCACCGTCACCGTCTCGCCGATCGTCAGCACCTCGCTGGGATGGTTGACGCGCCGCCAGGCAATGTCGGTCACGTGCAGCAGGCCGTCGACGCCGCCGAGATCGACGAAGGCGCCGTAATCGGTGAGATTCTTTACCATGCCTTCCAGGACCTGGCCCTCCTTCAGGCTGGCGAGCAACTCGGCGCGCTGTTCGGCGCGCGACTCCTCGAGTACCGCGCGACGCGACACCACGATGTTGCCGCGGCGGCGGTCCATCTTGAGGATCTGGAACGGCTGCGGGCTGCCCATCAGGGAGGTGACGTCCCGAAACGGACGGACATCGACCTGCGATCCGGGCAGGAAGGCGACGGCGCCCGACAGGTCGACCGTGAAACCGCCCTTGACGCGTCCGAAGATGGTGCCGGTGACCTTGTCGCTTCTCTGGTAGGCGAGCTCCAGCTGCGTCCACGCCTCCTCGCGCCGGGCGCGTTCACGGCTGAGCACGGCCTCGCCGTTGCGGTCTTCCATTCGTTCCAGATAGACATCGACGATGTCGCCGGGCTTGATCTCGGGAGGCTGCCCGGACACGCCGAACTCTTTCAGCGGAACCCGGCCCTCGGACTTGAGGCCGATATCGATCAGGACGTCGTCGCCATGGATGGACAGAACCGTTCCCTTGACGACGGCGCCTTCCAGCGGCTGGCCATCGCCGAAACTCTCGTCAAGCAGCGCGATGAAATCGTCCGTGTGGGCTGCCTCTGCAGCGGAGCCACTCTCTATGCTCATGGTCCATCCCTGTTGTTCGCGCATGATCATGCCGGTTCGGCGGCCTCCGGTGCACACCGAAGACAACCCCGCGTCAGTTCCCGTTGTTCCGCGTCAGGATGACCGACATTGCCACATCGAATACAGCATCCACATCAAGATGCGTCGTGTCAATGACGGTCGCGTCGTCGGCCGGCACCAGCGGCGCCGTTGCGCGGGTGCGATCTCGCGTATCACGTTCCTTCATATCCCGCAGGACATCTTCAAGTCTAGCATCCATTCCCCTGTCTCGCAACTCCGCAAGTCGGCGCCGCGACCGTTCCGCGACGCTCGCGTCAATGAACAGCTTGACGTCGGCACCCGGGCAGATGACGGTGCCGATATCGCGCCCCTCGAGCACCGCGCCGCCGGCGCCGCCGGGCGGCGCGGTGGCGAAGTCGCGCTGCAGGTCCCTGAGCGCGTCCCGGACGCCCGGGATGGCCGCGACGATTGTGGCCGCGTTCCCCGTCGCTTCCCGGCGAAGCGCCGCACCCGCGCCGTCGAGCGCCGCAAGATCGAAGCCGGTGGCAACCGCGACCGCTGCCTTCGGGTCTCCGGGGTCGATTTCGCGACGCAGCAGCTCGAGGCCGACGGCGCGGTAGAGCAGGCCCGTGTCCAGGTGCGGATAGCCGAGCCTGACCGACAGCCGGCGCGCCAGCGTTCCCTTGCCGCTGGCCGCCGGACCGTCTATCGCGACGACGACAGGCATGTCAGCCCCCGGCGGGCGTGATCTGTGCGCCCACTCCGTTCATGAGGTCGACGAAACCGGGGAAACTGGTGCCGATGGCCGCGCCGTCATCGATACGGACCGCCTCGCGCGCGGCCGCGCCGAGCACCAGGAATGACATCGCGATCCGGTGATCCAGATCGACCCTGATAATGCCGCCGCCGGGCGGCGGACCGCCGCAGCCGGCGATCAGGATGTCGTCGCCATACGCTGCCGCGTGTACGCCGCAGGCCGCCAGGCCGTCGACGATGGCGTCGAACCTGTTGCTTTCCTTGACCCTGAGTTCGCCGAGGCCACACATCCTCGTGTCGCCGACGGCGCAAGCCGCCGCCATTGCGACGACCGGATACTCGTCGATCATCGACGGTGCCCGTTCCGCCGGAATCTCGACGCCGCGGAGAGGACCGTGGCGAAACACGATGTCGGCGACCGGCTCGCCGGCCTCGCTGCGGCGGTTGGCAAAGACGATGTCAGCGCCCATCTCCTCGAGCGTCCGCATAAAGCCGCAGCGCAGCGGATTGACGCCGACGCCGGCTACTACCAGCTCGGAACCCGGCGTGACGAGGGCCATGATCCCGGGGAACGCCGCGGAGGAGAGATCGCCGGGTACCAAGACGTCCACGGGCCGAAGCTCGGCATGGCCTTCGACCGCAACGACAATCCCGCGGTCGGTCGCCGCGGTCTCGATCGACGCGCCGAAGGCGCGCAGCATGTTCTCCGTATGGTCGCGCGTGGCACTCCGCTCGATCACCGTCGTGCGCCCGGGCGTGTTCAGGGCGGCAAGAAGGATCGCCGACTTCACCTGCGCCGACGGCACCGGGCTCTCGTATTCCATGGGTACCGGGTCGCGCGCGCCGCGCAGCAGCAACGGTAGGCGCCCGCGGCTGGCGGCGTCGAACGACGCACCCATGCGCGAAAGCGGAAGGATCGTCCGGTCCATCGGCCGTCGGCACAGCGAGGCGTCGCCGGTGACGTGGGCGTCGAGGGGCTGGGTCGCGAGCAGCCCCATCACCAGCCGTGCGCCGGTGCCTGAATTACCGAAATCGAGAACCGCGTCGGGCCGGGCGAGGCCACCGACGCCGGCGCCGTCGACCACCCATGCGCCGTCCTCCCTGCGTATCAGAGCGCCAAGCGCCGCGAGCGCCGACGCCGTCCGCAGGACATCGTCGGCCTCGAGAAGTCCGTCGATGCGCGTGCGTCCGACCGCGCTTGCGCCGATGATCAGCGCGCGATGCGAAATCGACTTGTCGCCGGGAACCCGGATGCGGCCGCTGACCGGGCCGGCTCGAGTTGATTGCAGTGCTGCCACGCCGTTCCCGCGACCTCCCACACAATCGCCGCCAGCATGCGCGGCGGCCCCGACCTCACCGCACCGGCGGGCCGGGCTTCGCCAGCCTGCAACTGATATCCGCGCTTGGGAAATGCGTCGCCCTGTCGCTTCCGGCACCTTGATGAGATGCCGTTTCCGGCAATCATTGTCAACCGCAGCGCAAGATGATCCCGGATATTCTCACGCTAAGATATCTCGCCAAAATAGTTTCCCCACTTCCAGTCTGAAGTGCAACACCCGGCCCTCATCGCAGTGAGGTCGTAGCCCGAACGGAGATGAGGGCCGGGTGTTGCGCAAATTTTTCCTCTCTGCCCCTCTCGATTCCGCCTGGGAACAGCTTCAGTTCCTTCAACATCGAGCTTATGCAACGCCTTTGTCGGCTTCAAGCCACTATTTCGTCGTAGCGCGGCATGGACCCTGCTGCACGTTGCGGCTTTGGAACGCAGATGGTCAGGGCGGTTTCACTTCAAGATTACCTCCGTCGGCGATCCCGGGACTTTCCGAGTGTTGAGCCGCACCTTCTGAACATCTTCGTTGCATGTCGCGCGAAAGTCCGTGCCCTTCGGGAAGTACTCCCGCACCAGGCCGTTGGTGTGCTCATTCAAGCCGCGCTCCCAGGAATGGAAAGGCGAAGAAGAAATCTGCGTCAAGTGCGACACGCCTGTGGTCTGCGAACTCTTTGCCGTTGTGATTGTGTGGACCAATAGCGCACCAGAGCCGAGCATCATAACCGAACCGACCGGGTCTTTCTGTCCACCCAGCAAGGTGTATTTCGTGGCACGAGCGACACGACAGCTCCACTGTGAGCTTTGCCGATGATGGCTCCCAGTCGCCGACCCGTTCCTTTGCCTCCGCAGGGCGCTCGGAAATGTTCACCCGGCCGGAATGGCATCCGCCCTTCCAGTTCGGCTTCTTGCCGCGCCGCCGAAGCTTCTTCCACAAGACGCCCCCGCCTCTCCGATCTTCGGCGATCATGGATCCGTTGCCGACCCACGGCCTTCCAGTCGAAAACGGCCGCTGCTCGGGGCCCTCCAGCAGCTTTTTCTGAGCTTCAACCCGAGGCGTCAACCGCCAGGAAACAGACGAGGCGGCCCTGCGGCGCGTTTCTGCCATCCTTTGCGCCTGCTTGTGACGGTAACCCCGTTCCTCGGTGTTGCGCTTGATCTCCCGGAAAATTGTTGATCGGCCCAGCTGCCGAGCAATCGCACCTTGTGAAAGACCGCTTTTCTGCCTCAATCTGACATCGCTCTTCGTAGGTGACGGTAGCCTTTGGACATGAACAAGCTCCCTCCATCTTGTACAGGAACTTTCGCCGCTGCTGGACAGCTCCGCAACATCATGCGTCTAAAAACACATGGCCACAGCCCATCATGTGTTGCACTTCACTATGGAACGGGGGCCTCTTTTTTTTAGCGTCTTCCTGACCGTTTCTTCCGAAATGCGCTCGACGATCTCCACCAGACGGCCGGCGAGCAGCGTCCACAGCCCTCGGGCGGGGACGAGACCAGCTTCGCCTCCATCGCCCCCGTTTTGGCCGGGGGTTCACCTGCTCCTTGCGGCTGAGGGCGGCGTCCAGCCCCCGCAGCGCTTGCGCAAGCGCTCGACCGTCGCCGTGCCGATGCCCAGCCCTATGTCGGCATCGACAAGCGCCCCCTCAGCATCAGGATTTGTGCCCGGCGCCAGGCAGCCCCGGTGCCGTCGACGATCGCCTTCAGATCCCGGCGCTCCTGCGCTGAAAGGGTCACCCGGTAGAGCTTCCTGCCCCGAGAGTTGGCCATATGCGCTGCTCCCGTCATTGCGCCGAAGACCTGCGGGCATGCCCGTTGTCCGGACCTGCGCATGGCGCTGCCTGCCTGTTCGGCATCTTGCCCGTATCGGCACTGTCCAGATTCCAACGAACGCCGACACGAAAATACTACCCACCAAAACCATCAATACAATGCCGGTGTACTACTAGCGTCTTGTCATTCGTAAAATGTCGGATAAAGGCGTTTGAGTTTCACGCGGGCATCGTCGGTGGTGAACTGCCAATCCACCTTGGTCTGGATGCGGTCGCCTGCCAAGCGGCAACTTCCCGGCGTAGCACCTCGATGCAGTCGATGCGGCGGTTCAGGCGGATCATGACGTTGAGTTCCACCACGTTCAGCCAACTGCCATGCTTGGGGGTGTAGACGAACTCGAAGCGGTCCCACAGGGCCTTGGCCTCGTCCGGCGGGTAGGCCTCGTAGAGGGCGCCGGGGAGTGTTGAGATTGTCCATCACCAGGGTGATGGTGGTGGCATCCTGGTAGCGCCCGGCGATGTCGGCCAGGAACTGCGCCCAATCGATCTTGCGCTCGGTTACCTTGGTCATGCGCTTGCCGGCCAGGGGTTCCGTGAAGACGTTGCAGGTACCGCAACGTCGATACTCGTAGTCGTTACGCGCTGGCTGTCCCGGCGCCATGGCGATCGGTTGCCGTGTCTCGCCGGTCGGGGCGTTTCGTCCATGCAGACCACGGGGAAAGCGGCGGGACGGCGATCGAGCACCTTCGCTGCGGCGAAGTCGGCGTTCCCTTGAGGAGGAATCACCCACCCGCTGCCATGGCTTGAGGCAGTTTTTTTTAGAACACGCCGCACCGTCTCGTGTGACACGGTGTAACCAAGCTCGACAACGCGGTCGGCCAGCAGCCGCAACGACCATTGCGCGTAACCCTCAGGCGGTTCACCACAACTCAGGGCCACCAAGCGCGCCTCGAAGACGCCGTCGGCTTTTCGCATGTAGGTAGGACGGCGCCGGCCACCCAATGCCGCCTCCAGCCCCTCGAAACGCTTCTTTACTCGGTCTACTTTGCGCATGCTGATGCGCAGAATCTCGGCAATGACCTTCCCGGTCATCTGGCATTCATTGAACGCGCCCTCGTCGCAGTTAAGCAGGGCGTTGATTACCTTTTGCGACAGGTGCGAGCCCTTGATCTCCGAAAGTTCTGCCCGTTCGTCCAAGGTCACCACGTAGCGTTTCATACTCCGACCTCCATCCCGAATGGACGGACAGTCTAGCACCAAATGTACGACATATCATTGCTGACATAACACTAGCGTGGGATCGCCGTGCGTTCCCACATGACGGGGTTGCACTCGGCTGCTGTGCGAGCTATACGTACATGCGATATGGCAGGATTGTGGTCGGCGCATGTGGCCGCAAACCTGTTGTACGGGAGGTTGAAGGCATGACCGAGACATCAGGGGATGTTGTGATGCGCGGACTGCCGTGGTCGTTCGGCTACAACGTGAGTGCCTCACGCGCGCGCGACCTTCGTACCCCCCCCCCCCCCCCCCCCCCCCGATTCGGACGCTGGACTGTATCGGCGGATGACCTTGGGAAGATATCCCGTCGCCTGAGCGCAAACCTCTCGGTCAGGGAGCCGGCCACGCAGGCGCACCACTTCCCTGACCTGCTTCGACGGGAACACGGCGGCTCACGCCACGCCGTCGGGTGCCGTTGCTTCAGGACCGAAGCTCTTTACACCTCAGACAACCGGGGTCGCACGGCCCTCGGCGAGCATTCGTTCCCTGGCATTCAAGCCTATGGAGCGGGATGGTTCACGCCCGCGCTGCGTCGGAAGCCACTCCATGGCAAGCCCCCCCCCCGGCGGGTTCTGACACCCCCCTCATCCATCGTCTAAAAACACATGGTCACAGCCCATCATGTGTTGCACTTCACTATGGAACGGGGGTGGGAAACCGAAACCAAGGCATACATCAAATGAACAGCTCGATGACTGAGAGATTCACGACAATTTCCAGACATCAGGTTGCGTAATCGTCCACAACCTAAGGCCCCACTTCACTATGGAACGGGGGAGGAGAAAAGTTCGATGAGAACTATGAAATATGTGACCTTGGCGACGCTGGCCGCTGCGGGTCTGACGCTCGCAGGCTGCGGTGGCGGGTCGAAGAAGCCGGTCGCGATGGGCAACCAGCAGATGGAGATGACGGACGCCCAGAAGGCGCAGGCGGCCTACGACGCCGCCGCGGCAGCCGAAAAGGCGGCGATGGCGGCCGAGCAAGTGGCCAAAATGCAGCGTGATGCGGCCAAGAAGGCGTCCCCGACTGAGCGCATCTACTCCACAGGCGGCGACAGCTCGATGGTCAGGGCCAACGCCGAGGCCATAAAAGCCGCGAAGGCGGCGGCCGAGAAGGCGCTGGCGGACGCCAGGGCGGAGAAGATGAAGATCGATGAGGCGCTGAAGGCGCTGAATGCCCTGCCGGCCGGGCAGACCGGCCTTGCGGCGCAGAAGAAGGTGGTCGATCAGCAGAGCAAGGATGTGGCCGCGCAGATCAAGCTCATCGAGGGGTATCTGACCGGGGCCGGCTCGATCGCAGCCTATCTCTCGAGTGTCGATACCGAGGCGAAAATCAAGAACCGCGCCGGCGAAACCCCCGCCGGCGCCCTCCAGAGTTCGACAAGGCCCGCGAGGCGGATGCTCTTTGCCTTGGAGCCTGCGGACACAGCTCGTGCGGGCGGCGGTTATCTAGGCGTAAGCATGACTCAATATCCTCTTAGGCCCGGACCCACCGCGAACGCCGGCGGCGTCTCCTTTACTGTGTCTGAGACGCCGCCGACGAAGGTCGTCGCCGCCACCCCCGCGAGCGTGAGCGAATCCGACTCCGTTGGCCGCTCCATGTTCTATCACAGGTATGACGTTGGCGAACTTCCGGCCGGCGTCATGACCTGGGAGCAGATTGCCGCCAAGGATGGGATGCTCGTGAAGAAGGCCTTCGGCGCCGACAACATGGATGTCGATGTCCTGCCCCTTGCCGGGATGCCCCTTACCGTACTCACCACCAGCAGTGGAACGGCCCTGACGGAGCTCCCCGAATTCACCAGCGGCATGTTCGCCGACCAGTATTACAAGGGGCAGATTAAGGGGACCCTGTATTGTCAGGGCACCTGCTCTGTCGAGGGCGGCAAGCTGACCGGCAACCTGTTCTTCAAGTGGGCCGGAGAAAACAACGTTTCGCGCTACTACTGGATAACGCCGAGGAACTCCCACTACACGGAGTGGGCGGCCTATGTCCGCTACGGGTACTGGCTGTATGAAACCACCAACACCACCGGGATCACGCTGCTTGCGCATAGCCCCGCCATATATGAAGGGTATATTGCTGCCAGCACCACTCTCCCGAACACTGCCACCTACAAGGGCAAAGCCCTGGGCCTGTCGGTGCTGAAGCTCTTCACCGCCGGCGAGCACACGGGGCAGAAGTCGGCACAGTTCACGGCGGATGTGACGCTCAACGCCAAATTCGGCGCCGCCCCCAAACTGGGAGGCACGATCGACAAGTTCATGGGGAATGCCGTCGACGAGAAGTGGAGCGTCAAACTCGTGGAGGCCGCCACCTCTTTCCACGAGCCTACCGGTACTGGCGGCAACGTCGATTCCGGTCTTGCCACGGGTTCCAGCGGCGCTTCCGCCCACGACAAGAGCGGCGAGTGGGCGGTTAAGCCCTTCAGCCAGAACGGCGTGGGACGCCCGACCGGCTTCTTGGGTACCTTCAACACCCACTTCCCGAACGGGCACGCTGCCGGTGCCTTCTCGACTAGGATACAGACGGAGACGACGGAGTAGACTGCTCCCGGAGCATCCGCGTTCCCGGGCCCCGGCCGCTTCGCGCGGCCGGGGCCTTCTTTCCTCCGGCGCTCTCCGGGCGGCCGGAGGTTCCCTTTCACGGACAGGGGTTCCCATGCGCATACCCGCTCTCGTCATTGCCGCCGGGCTGTATCTGTTCGCCGCCGCCGCCCACGGCCAGGACGCGACCGGCCCGCGGTTCCGGGCGGGCATGGAGGCGCTTGCCGCCGCGCAGGCCGCCGCGGACCAGGACGCCCGCGACGGGAAGCTCGACGAGGCGATTGCGGCGTTCCGGGCCATCCTGGTGGACCGCCCGGACCTGGTGCGGGTGCGTCTCGAACTCGCGCACGCCTTCTTCCTGAAGGAGGAGGACAGCCTGGCGCGGCGGCATTTCGAACAGGTGCTGGCGGGGACGCCGGCGGCGGCCGCCAACATCCGGCGCTTCCTCGACATCATGCGCGCGCGGCGGCGCTGGGAGGCGCATTTCGGCCTGGCGGCAGGATAGTCTTACGCTAAATTCTGTCTGATTTTTCAAGACAGTACCTGGGCTTTGCGGGGTTGCGGGTTGGTGCGGGAGATTTTTTTACACCCCCGTTCCATAGTGAAGTGCAACACATGATGGGCTGTGGCCATGTGTTTTTAGACGCATGATGTTGCGGAGCTGTCCAGCAGCGGCGAGAGTTCCTGTACAAGATGGAGGGAGCTTGTTCATGTCCAAAGGCTACCGTCACCTACGAAGAGCGATGCCAGATTGAGGCAGAAAAGCGGTCTTTCACAAGGTGCGATTGCTCGGCAGCTGGGCCGATCAACAATTTTCCGGGAGATCAAGCGCAACACCGGGGGACGGGGTTACCGTCACAAGCAGGCGCAAAGGATGGCAGAAACGCAGGGCCGCCTCGTCTGTTTCCTGGCGGTTGACGCCTCGGGCTGAAGCTCAGAAAAAGCTGCGGGAGGGCCCCGAGCAGCGGCCGTTTTCGACTGGAGGGCCGTGGGTCGGCAACGGATCCATGATCGCCGAAGATCGGAGAGCTGGGGGCGTCTTGTGGAAGAAGCTTCGGCGGCGCGGCAAGAAGCCGAACTGGAAGGGCGGATGCCATTCCGACCGGGTGGACATTTCCGAGCGCCCTGCGGAGGCAAAGGAACGGATCGGCGACCGGGAGCCATCATCGGCAAAGCTCACAGTGGAGCTGTCGTGTCGCTCGTGCCACGAAATACACCTTGCCGGGTGGACAGAAAGACACGGTTGGTTCGGTCATGATGCTCGGCTCTGGTGCGCTATTGGTCCACACAATCACAACGGCAAAGAGTTCGCAGACCACAGGCGTGTCGCACTTGACGCAGATTTCTTCTTCGCCTTTCCATTCTTGGGAGCGCGGCTTGAATGAGCACACCAACGGCCTGGTGCGGGAGTACTTCCCGAAGGGCACGGACTTTCGCGCGACATGCAACGAAGATGTTCAGAAGGTGCGGCTCAACACTCGGAAAGTCCTGGGATCGCCGACGGAGGTAATCTTGAAGTGAAACCGCGCTGACCATCTGCGTTCCAAAGCCGCAACGTGCAGCAGGGTCCATGCCGCGCGACGGCGGAATAGTGGCTTGAAGCCGACAAAGGCGTTGCATAAGCTCGATGTTGAAGGAACTGAAGCTGTTCCCAGGCGGAATCGAGAGGGGCAGAGGGGAAAAATTTGCGCAATACCCGGCCCTCATCTCCGTTCGGGCTACGCCCTCACTGCGATGAGGGCCGGGTGTTGCACTTCAGACTGGAAGTGGGGCATTCATTGAACGCGCCCTCGTCGCAGTTAAGCAGGGCGTTGATTACCTTTTGCGACAGGTGCGAGCCCTTGATCTCCGAAAGTTCTGCCCGTTCGTCCAGGGTCACCACGTAGCGTTTCATACTCCGACCTCCATCCCGAATGGACGGACAGTCTAGCACTAAATGTACGACATATCATTGCTGACATAACACTAGAAGCATCATCCTGATTTGGAAACATCGAAGCCGAGGTCAGGACGTCTGATGTTGGAAGCCGGCCGCGTGGTGAAGGCCGCGGCGTTCACCACAAGACGCTGGTGGCTGCTGCCGTCGAAGTCCGCCAGAGGACGCCCGGCACCGTGCGGGACAAACGCAATAATGGGCGCTACGCCGGGCGCCGGCTGTACGATCCGTGTTTGCGCCGGACCGGCCCCAGAACCGGGAAGCCGGCTGCCGCGGCAGGCTGCGGGAAAGGGGTAGCGGCAGATTTGCTTGACGGGGGGGGGGGAAGGGGATAGAGTCTTCATCCGCGACGGGATTGGGATGGAAGCTATGGCTATCGGGCGGACTGCGGCAACGGGACAACTCGGTTAAGGGTGGTTCAGACAATGTTCGTCTGTTCGACGGCCAAGGCAGCGACATGCTGAGCGGCATCGGGCGTATCACGACGGTCACGCTCGTTATCAGCGGTTTTCTGCTCGTCGCCTGCGGCGGCGGGGGAGGAGGGAAGCAGCCGAGTCCGGGCACGCCATTGTTACCTCCCGATCGTCAATCGCCGACAGCCGACCCGACGTATCATCTTGGCACGGCCCGTTTCACGACGCATCAGCCCGTCGTGCTGCAACAGATCGGCGCTCACCATGCCTACGCCAAGGGCCTGACCGGCCGTGGCGTACGCATCGGGATTGAGGACAGCGTCGTTGACTATACTCAGAGTGCCGAGTTCGGGAGTAGGGTCCGGCTGCGCGATATGGATGGCGCGGTACTGTCCTATAGACATCCATTCGGGGATGAGCCGTTCAGCGATGTCTGGCGTTGCCGCGCAAGCGGCACATGCCGCATTCGGCGAGGCAACAGCCAAGGCGACGAGGAGGCGCACAACCGGTGGGTACAGCAAATTGTCCGTGAGGACGGCTGGTCCACGCGCGACGACAGCGCTTTCTTTCTCGATCAGTATTACAGCCGGGACGGCACCATCCGCGAATGGCTCCGGTGGCACGAACTCCCGACACCGTATGGCCGGGAAGGGGCGCACGGAACCATCGTGGCCTCCGTCGCCGCGGGCACCAATCTCGGTGTCGCCCCGGAAGCCACCATCATTCCGGTTGCGACGAACCTGACGAATGATCAGTCCGCGGAGGCCGATGCGAATACGCACCTGCTACGCCAGATAGAAAGGCTGCCGCTGGCAGAGCGTCGGCGGCTCGACCGGGAGACCGCGGATGTGGTGCGGACTCAATACGCAAAATTCGACATCATCAACCGGTCCTATGGAAAACCGAATACAAACCTTCTCACGCTTTTCGACAACGTGCGCGCCACCGATGCTTTGGTGAAGTGGTACCGTGCGAATATGCCGGATACCCTCAGGGTCGAATGGCAAACCGACAGACGCGACGCTGACAAGACCATCATCGTATACGCCGCGGGCAATGACTATGAACCAGGCAATGAGAGTGCACTGCTGCCGACCCTCGGAGCCCTCCTGCCCTTCGGTTACCCGGAGCTGCGCGGGCACACCATCGCCGTGGCGGCAACGAACCCGCAAACGGGGCGTATCGCGAGCTATTCCAACCGGTGCGGACCTCTTCCGCCCGACTGGAGTGCCATACGCCATGGAAGGCACTACTGCCTGGTCGCCCCGGGCACGGTGCGCGGCCTCGTTCCGGACCGGAACCGGCCCGGACGCGGCGCTGCGGGAGAAGGATTGAGCGGCACGAGCTATGCTGCACCCGTCGTTTCCGGCGCACTGGCGCTGCTCAAGGAGCACTTCCGGGGGACGCGCGGAAACACGCAGATTGTGAGGCGGATGATCGATACCGCCGATCGAAGCGGGATCTATGCGGACGCCGAGACCTATGGCGCGGGGCATCTGGACATTGCCGCCGCGCTCTCGCCGATTGGCCCTCTCAATACGGGTCAGTCGGCGCGGTCGCTCGGCCTGACGAGGCTTCGCCCCCCTGCCGCGTATGGCTCGGTCGCGCAACGGGTCGCCCACGTCGAACTGGCGGCGTTCGATCAGCAGGGTTTCCCGTTCTGGGTGCCCCTCTCAGGGCTGGTCTCCGCGCGGTCGGACAGCCGCTCGACGATCCCCGAATTTGCGAGCACGGACACGGAACAGGTCGATATGCCAGCCGTCGGCCTGGGCGCGCTCGGTCTGCATTGGGCAGCGCTCAAGGGCGCGACAGAACGCGCTTTTCCAGGCGAACAGGAGTGGGCTCTGGGGCTTGGCCGGACCTCGGTAAGCCTCGCGCGCCGACCGCATGCCGGTGGGTGGGGCTATGGTTTCGGCTTCGATGGTGCGGGATATCTTGGCTCCGAAACTGCGGGCGCATTTGGCTCGGACCTTCGCTCCAGCATGATCTGGATGTCGCGTGCGTTAGGGCGGGATCTGGGTAGTGGCTGGACGCTGCATGCCGAGGGCACCCTCGCCTGGAGCATGCCACGGTACGAGGACGACGCGATATTCTCGGCTTCGCCCTCGGTGATGTCAGCGGCGTCGATGCGAATAGGTACCGCAAGCACGGGACTGACGGTCGAGCAGCCACTGCGGGCGGAGTCGGGAACCGGGACGTTTCGTGTCGAGAACGGGCGCATGGAGAGCGGCAGAAGACTTCGTGACGAGTACCGTGTTCCGCTGCGGCCCGATGCGAGAGCGGTGCGCTTCGCCCTGTCTCACGAGCGCGAAGCCCTCGGTGGCAACATCGCGGTCGAGATCAGCCATTCGATGAATGCCGGCCATATCCCCGGAGTATCGGAGAGCGGTATCGGGTTAGCATACCGAATGAGGTGGTGATCCGTTGACGCGCGCGTTCTTCTTCGCCTTGGGACTCGTAATGGCCATGAACACCGCATGCGCGGGGCCGGGCAAGACGGACAGGACGCCCGCTTCGATCGATTCGCGCATTGTGGCGGTGGTGGTGGAAGACGGCGTCATCTACACTCCTGCAAGCCTTGGCCCGCAGGGGTGCGTACTGTACAGCCTCCGCATTCCGGGCGGGCAGGCACCTGCCGCGCTGGTATACCGGAGCTTGGAAGGTCGATTCGGCTACGACCGACCGAAGCAGTGCGTCAAGCGCCCGAAAATTGTAATACCAGCGGCGCCGGTTCCTGACTGATGACAGGGATTTCCTCACGGCCCGATTTCTGATTCCAGGTCGGCGGGTATCTGCTCACCCCTCCGTAGAGATGGGTTTGGCGTTGTGCATTTTGATCATGTCGGCGGCGTTTCCGGCGAGTGCGATCTGGGTGGCGACGAGTGAGTTGTAGCCGAGTGCGGTGATGGAGGTGAGATAGCTTGAGATTCGGCACCAGGCCTTGACGTAGAGCGGGGTTCGGAAACATCCGGACACCTTGATCTTGACCTTTGCCATCCGGATTTTCTTCTCACCGGTGTTATGGGTGCAGTTCTCGCATGGCGAATGCAAGTCATTGATTTAACATGGTTTTGTGGCTGCGAGGCAGCGGCAAAAACGGGTTTTCGTGACAATCGCCCGTTTCAGGACAGGATTTTGTCACGGGCCGAGCGGTGGAGGTGGGAACGTTCTGCACCGCAAGATGCGATATGATATTGGAGACAATCCACAGCATCAGGAGCGCTCGCATGTCAGTTTCGCAGCCTTCCGCGTCGATCGATATTTCCGGCTTGCCGCCTCGGGTTGTCGAGGCGGTCACGCAGATAACCGCGGTTTGTCATCGGCAACTCGGTTCGCAGCGCTCTGCCGAGGCCTTTGAGGAAACGGAGCGACGGGTGCGTGAGAGCGTGTACGCGCTGCGAGATCCTGGGTGCCGAGGCCCGGGACGACGGTGCGCCCCGGATCGAGCGGGACGGGCAGAGATGGTTCCGGTGTGCCAGGCGAACTGGCAGGAGGTAGGGGGTGAAAGTCCCCTGAAACGAAGGAGTAACCAAACCGCGTTTCTCCGCGAGCGTCGGTTCCCGCGAGGGAGCAGGCGAAGCGTCGGTAGCGGGGCTAATGAGCACCGAAAAGCTCATGGTTCGGGGTGCCGAGGCTCGGTCGAAGGCAACATCGCAGGCATCGATTTGGTGAGATGAACCCACCCACCCCGCCTGTCGGGACCGTGCAGGGAAGGAGAAAGCCGAAGCCTATGAGGAACGGTTTGAAGAAGGGGGCCTGTGAAGGCGGCGAACAAGGGAGTTTCTGCGGAGCCGCTGGAGGAAAGGGCCTCGACCAAGGGGAATCCGGGACGCCAAAGCACGCACCGAACGCAGTGTCGGGTGCCACAGGAGGCGGACCGGAGCTGCAGAGAGAGAAACCCGAAGGAACGTGCACTCTTCCATCACGCCGGATGGGCTCCGGGCGGCCGGTCTGAAGAAGGAAGCCTCGGCAGGTGTCGACGGCGAGGGTCTGGACGAGCGCTTGCTCGATCTGCACTCGCGCCTGCATCGTGGGGGAGCGTACCGGGCGTCGCCGGTGGGTTGAGATACCGGGACACGACCGCTTGCCGCACTGGAGGACAAGATCGTTCAGAAGGCGGTTGTGGATGTGATCCTGACACCGATTTATGAGGTGGAGTTCCTTGGCTACGGGTTTCGACCGAGGGACGCTCTCGACGCCCTGGCGTCGAGCGGCGCAAGGTCAACTGGATAGTCCCCGCCCGACGCGGTCGAACGTAGTACCAGCGAATTGCTCCGCCGAGCGGTAGCAAGGACAGTCCAGTTCCCAGTCTCAGACGTCCTGACCTCGGCTTCGATGTTTCCAAATCAGGGTGATGCTTCTAGGCCGAGTTTGCGTGCGTTGTCTGGCAGTCGAAGGGCTTCAGGTTCGAGAACAAGACGGTCGGCATGTCGACGTTGGCAAGGGAGAAGCACGAAGTTCCGATCGGGACGGGGCTTCAGACGGGTACATTGCGAACGTGTTCAGGGTCGGGATCATCCCATTACAGGCATCACATTATATTGGACCACGATGCGGCTCTGTTGTCGAGCACAAAACCGGTCAAATCATTCATTGCACTGGGAAAAAGGGATCACGGACTGACCAAGTCAACTCACGAGGTCAGGACCTCTGAGTCTGCTTGGGAAGTTCATCGGCCCGTCACCTCAGCATTCCATGCTGAACTGCTGCCGGACCTCACCAGTCCCGACGAATTGCGATAACAACCTGTAGTTCTTCCGCTCGTATCGAACCCTCCCAGCGATAACCGCCGGATGCACTTGAAGAATGTTGGCGAGATTCATCACGGCCATGGTTGTTGGCCGATCCCGCACTGCGCTCGCTTGCCAAGCCGAGCGCGGAATAAGAGCTTCTTCCGCCCATTCGTCCGCCTGCGTCTCCCGCGGATCTTCCTGTCTCCCTTCGATTTTTCGAAGCGTGAAGTCGTCGATAAAGGCTTTGCCTCTGTCGTTGTCCATGTGTCGCCCCACATGCGCCAACTCATGCAGCAAGCAGAACCAGAAACTATCAATTCTGTCGTAGCGCAGCGTGAGTCCGATTACCGGTCTGCCATCCCCGAGCCGAAGTGCCGCCCCGTCGAGATACGTCTTTGGCAGATGTTTTTCGATCACCAGCGGAATGCCGTGCCTGGCCAACAAGTCCCTCGCCAGCCGCGGACCGTTTTCCAATCGGCTCAGCCGCGCGATATTTCGAAGGAAATCCAAAGTTATGGTCCCGCGCTCATAGTCCGTATCGGGACGCTCCTCGTTGACCCTTGCAAGAATCTGCCAGCACCACGCCCTGAGCGCATAGGGGTCCATCTTGGCATTCGTACGCATATGGTCATTCTTCCGGTAGAGCCTGGCGCCCGCGACATCCAGTCCCCCTGCACGATCGATCAGGTTCCGCATGACATGCTCGGCACGTCCTGCCAGATCGTGTCCGTTCGGAATCCAGCCCAACCTTGCCATCGACTTGACGGGAAACCGGTTCCACTCGATGTCCGAAAGGGGGTCGTCCAAGTCGACATCCGGTTCCTGCAACAGCACGTCCGCCGGAATCCCGAGATGCTCATGTAGGGCACGCGCCATCGGCATGTTGATTGTGCGTTTGCCGGAGAGAATTTCCGAGACCTTTGCACGGCTTCCGATGAGCGAGGCAAGGTCTGCGGGGCGCAGGCCTGCCTGTTCCATACGAAACTCGATCGCGGCGACCGGGCTCGGATAACTCATCGGCACTTCTTTGCTTTCGTACAGTTCAACGAGATCGACCAAAACATTGAGTTCATCGCCTTCCGGGCTGTCGATCTCTATATCCATGAGCTCGGATATCCGAGCCAACGCCGCCTCGTAGTCCCTCTCTGACCGGATTGGCTTGATATGAGGCATTTCACACCTCCTCCACGTCTACGGCGTCATACTCCGCATGCGTACCCACGAAGCGGATGTAGACGACGCGGTACCGATAATTGATCTTCACGACGAGCCGGTAGTTGTTGCCCTTGATGTTGAAGACCGCGCGGTTGCCGCCAACAATGCTCGCGCTGGCGTACACCTCCTTCAGGCTGGCTGGTGTATCCCAATCCGCTTGCTTCACTTCCCGGTACCAAGCGAGAAGTGGCTGTTTGGCATTCGGGTGACGCCGCCAGAACTCCCGGAGCGTCTTCTTGGCGATGATCCGCATAAGCTATATGAACCGTTCCTATTTTTATGTCAAGTGCATTGCTCCCATATCAGGAATATTTCTTTGTTACGACACAATCTCCCGATGTCAAGCAAACTGGCTCGGCCAGATCCGCCCTCCGTCGAGACCGGTTGTGCATCCGGCAGCAGACCTATTCGCAACGCGATGGACTGTCGGTTTCGGAGGAGTATCGTCGCCAGCTGAGGTGCTGCCGCGCTGGCGCAAAGGCATCGAAATGGAAGTGCGCAACCCGGTGCACCGGGACCTGATGCTGTTCGCGCTCTAACCGGCATGCGCCGGGGCGAGGTCGTCTCGCTGCGCCGGAGCGGGTGGACCTCGAAGCGGGACTGTTCCGGGTCAAGGAGACCAAGTGCAAAATATGACCGGATTTGACGGCGATTCTGGGAATAATTTACGGGATTTATGTCGGCATTTGGCGGTTCTTGCGGCGTGATTTGACAATAGTAAGCGTTTGTTCGTGCGGTGAGGTGTTGTTTTTTTCGTCTGTTTGACAGGCTTTTGTCAGGGAGTTCCAGCGTCACCCGGAGCGGTTTCGTGCGCCGGGATGCGCGGTGAGGGGCACTGGCGCCATGCCGTGTTTTCCGCATTGGTTGCGGTTTTGTCCCGGCGCTGCGGAGGAGGAGCTGAGCGCCATCCCGTGCCGGTTGCAGGGGTCTGAGGGTCCACTCCTTGCGGAGCGGGCCAGATGTCTTTCTTCGGCTTCTGTCATGTCGGTCGTAGCGGCCGCTGGTTGTTCCGACGCGGATCCGGCAGACGCCGCGGCGCGGGACCAGGGCCTCGCAGGGCACGGGCGTGGTGTTGCAGCGCGCGCTCCATGCGGCGGTCGAGAAGCAGCGGCTCGCCGCATGGTAGCGCATCTGCGGCGCCGAGGCGCGTGTATCCGAGGGAGTGTCAGCGGGCGGAGCTCGTCGAGGGTCTTCGGGGCGGCAGTGTGATCAGCTTCGGGGCTGGCGGCGGCAGAAGGCGCGGGCGATGGAGTCCGCTCCGTGATCGTCGCAGCACTGCGCGACCATGAAGTCGCGCCCTCGACCTCACGGCGGCGCTGCGAATCTCCGCCGCCTCTCCGGGCTCACGGCAACCAGGGCGACAGATCGCCGGGCCACCGTTCTCCGCGCAGGCGCCAGCGCAGAACGTCGAGGCCGCTCCTCGCGACCGTGCCGTGTACATGACAGCCGTCCATGCTGTCGGAGCCGAAGCCGGGCTTCCGCCCGTTGGCCGGACCCCTGACAGCCCTTTCCCCGAAATTGTTGTCCATGGTCGACGAACACGCGATGGTTGAGCGCAGCGGCCTGCCTTCCGGCGCCGCTTTCGGAAGCCTCGGCGCTTCCGCAAACAGCGACCGCAGTCTCCGGCGCCGCCTCGAACGTCGCCGGAAGCAAGGCAGTCGAGCCGTGTTCAGGCGGCAGATCTCCGCGATCGATCCATTCCCACCCCTCCAGCTGCGGCCGGCGCAGTCCGGAAAGTCGCGCCGACAATGCGCCCGACAACAGCACAGGATGATGAAGGGCCACAGGCGCGCCAGCTTCTTGCAGGCGCCGTAGCGGTCGCAGACCGGATACATGGGGCCGACGACATCCGCGAATAGCTTTGCCGCGACCTCGGCGCTGCGCGAGGGAGAGAACCGCGTCACGGCCGACCGATGTCCGGAGCCAGGCGCGACTTCCGGACCTCCCTCAGGGCCCGGATGCATCGGCATGGCGCAGACCCCGGTGCGCGAGGATCGTGTCCCGAAGCGGCTCGAACAGGGGCAGCATCCAGCTCGCTGGCCAGCGTTCCCGGGAGACCGCCCCTGGACGCGGCGCAAGGGCCGCATGCACGCGCTCGTGCAGCACATGCGTCCACACCCGAATGCGGTGCCGGCCGCCACCTCGCTCGGTGAACCGGGGCAGTCACAGCCCCGGCGGACAATCCGCCGCTTTTGATCTCGATGATCCTGGTGCGAACCGTTGGCAACGCAGCACGAGCAGGCGTCCTCCGCCACCTCCAGCCGCTCCTCCACCTCCTCGAGCGCCGGCCGCGGCCAGGAGTGCCGCGCTGCTGGCCGCGCTTCGATGGCGCCCGCTGCCTCTTCTCGCTCTTGCGCCCGTACGACCTGTTCGAACGAAGCTTGTCGTTCTCCGCCCCGACCCTTCAGAACCTTCATCGCGGTCTTCAGGCCGGCATTCTCCATGCGCAGCGACACCACCGCCGACCGCTTCCGCGCGCCGGCCTCGGCAAGAAACTGGCCCGGACGCGCAACCTCCTGCTTCAGCGCAAGAGACTGCTTCGCCGTCCGTCGAACTTCCCTGATCTCCGCACGGGCAGCTGACAGCTTCTCGCGATTGCTCTCGAAAATCGCCTTCAGGGAATTCGCGCGGCCCTCCACCTCCTGCAAGCGCAGCTCCTCGCAGCGACCCTCCGCAGCCGCCGTGCGGGCTTCCGCCGCCTCGGCTCGAATACGCTCGCGATCGTACAGGGACTTCCAGGTGGCCGAATCACGACACGACGACTGCGGCATGTCGCCAGCGGCGTCCGCACCCGATGATGACACGAAATCCTCGATGCACATGACCATGCACGACCTGATGGCACCGCCAAAAAAATTTACAGCCCCCTTCTCCGAATCACCAAACCAAACCTCAGCGCAGATCGTCATCACCGCACGAACAAACGCTTACCCGCAACATTCGCGTCGAAAGGGTGACGCCGAGCACGATCAGAGCAGTGCCGAGGAGATGGAACAGTCCGACCGTCTCGCCGAGAAGCGGAATCGCGAACGCGGCTGCGAAGGCCGGCACGAGATACATGTAGAAACCCGCGCGGTTCGGCCCGAGGCGGGTGATGGCATTGTTCCAGCAGATGATGGCGACGACCGAGGGAAAGATCGCGACGAACACCAGCGAGACGATGGCGGCCACGCTGGGTTGCGGAATCTGCCCGGTCGCGATCTCGCTCGCGAAGAACGGCAGGTGATAGAGGGCGCCGAAGGCGCAAATGATGGTGATGAGGGAAAGCGGATTGAGCTCCTTTGGGACCTTGTTGATGATCACCCCGTAGGTGGCCAGCCCGAGGTTGCAGCCAATGAGGATCGCGTCGCCGAGATTGAAGTTCAGGTTGAGCAGGACTTCCGGGTCGCCCTTCGAGATGATGTAGAACACCCCTGCAATCGCGATCACGGCGCCGACGCACTGGATCACGGTCGCGCGGGTGCCGAGAATGGCCCATGACAGGAGAACGATGAGGACCGGAAGTGATGTCTGGATGAGGCTGCCATTGATGGCGGTCGTGTAGTTGAGGGCCACATAGGTCACGCCGGCGCCGACGAACGGCATCACGAAACCGGCGAACGCCAGCAGCTTCAGATTCTCGCGGAAGATCCTGCCTTCGTTGCGCAGATACCGCCACGCGAACGGCAGGATGATGAGCGTGCCGATAGTCCAGCGGGTGAAGCCGAGAGTATAGGCCGGTACTTCGCCCACCGCCCATCTTCCGACCACGTAGTTCAGCCCGAAGATGAGGCCGGCGAACACCATCATGGCGTGCGCCGCCGCGTCGCCGCCCATTACCCCTTCGCGGGCGGGGGCGTCCGCACCGGTATCGGTCATGAACGAAAGCGGCCGGCCAGTGAAACGGCCGGTCCGCCCCGGAACGGCCGGAAGCCGAAGAGCGGGCCGGGGGCCGGAGCCTGCCGCACTAGGCGTTCTGCCGGAACTTCGGATTCGTGTATTGGGCGTTGTGCTCGATCATCATCTCAATCAGCTTGGGCATCGAGTCCTTGGTCGGCTCTGGATCCCTGTCCCAGTGATCATACTTGTCGACGCCGCGCACGAGATGCGCGGGCCGGCGTTCGAGGGTCGACTTGACATGGGGTGGGATCAGGAAAAACGAGTAGCCGATCCGCACCTCGTCCGTGAAGTTCGGCGAGGATGCGTGTGCGGTCCGTTCGTTGTGCATCGAGAACTGGCCCTGCTCCAGTTCCATGTGGACTGCCTTGGATTCGTCGAGCCCCTTGATGGTCTGGCCGCGGCCGAGCAGGTTCTTCTTCTCGCCCGGAGCGTCCCCGGGCGCATTCTCGTGGCTTTCCTCGTGATGATAACCTTCGCGGTGCGAGCGCGGCATCACGCGCATGCAGCCGTTTTCCTTGGTTGCCGGCGTAAGCGCCACCCAGCAGGTCACCATGTCGTGCGGATCGCATCCGAAATACGTGGAATCCTGATGCCACGAGACGAAGGAACCGTCACCGGCGGGCTTGACCCAGAAGCGTGAGCCGAAGGCGAGGATATTCGGTCCGATGATGTCCTCGGCAGAATCCAGGATCGCCGGCTCGTGGATGAAATCCCACGTCTCCTCCATCGTGAGGTGACCCTTGAGCTTGAAGAGGCCCGGATTGACGCCGTATTCCTCCTCGAAGCGCTGCACCCCGTCGAGCAGCTTCTGGCAGCGTTCCTTCGATATTCCGTCGAACGGAAAGGCATATCCTTCGCTGTGATAATGCTCGACCTGTTCTTCGGTCAACACTTTCGGCATCGTGTGTTCTCCCCGCAGTTTGACGGTCTCCGATCGACTGTCAGATCACAGTCCCCGTCATCATGTGCCAGCACATCGTGGATTTCAAGCCCGTTTCGCGACGGAGACCGCGTGCGGCCGGCGGTCCCTGTTCCCGCCTGCGCATCCTGGCGCCCCGGGCGGCAGGCCCCGACCGGGATTTGCGATTACTCGCAGGGCTATGGCAATCTACAGGTATCTTCCTGCGGTGGCAGGAGAAATCGAGGCAACTTTCGGCGGGGGATTTCCGCAACGAGGACGGACAACTCCACCCCTACCGAGAAACCCGGAACAACGGAGAAGACCGATGCTTGTACGCAGTTCACTGGCCGTAGCCGGCTCCCTGGCCGTGCTGGCCATGCTTGCCGTAACGCCTGCGGCGGCGCAGAAGACCTACACCCTGAAGCTTGCCAACTTCACTCCGAAGCCGGCCTCGACCTCGCGCTGGTTCGAGGCCAAGAACAAGGAACTTGCCGAGAAGTCCGGCGGCAAGCTCAAGCTGGAGATCTTCTACGGCGCGTCGATGGGGCCGATGCCCAGGCACTACGACCTCGCACGCAAGGGCGTTGCCGATCTCTCGTTCTTCCAGCACGGAACGACGCCGGGCCGTTTCCCGCTCACCGAGCTCACCCACGCCCCCTACCTGTTCCCGGCCGGGTTCAAGGGTGCGCTGGTCGGCGCCAAGGTCGCCCATGACCTGAATCCGGAGTATTTCGCGCCCGAGCACAAGGGAACCCGGCAGATCTGGGTTGTCTTCAACCGGCCGTCGGGAGTCTACGACTCGGCCAGGCCGATCAGGACCGTCGCGGATCTCAAGGGCCGGCGTTACCGCGCCCCGACCCCGACCGATGTCGCCATGATGAAGTCGCTGGGTGCGTTGCCGATCGGCCTGCCGGCGCCGCTTATGGCGGAATCGCTGCAGAAGAAGACCATTGACGGCGTCGTCACCGATGCGCTGGGCGTTTTCGCGTTCAAGCTCGGCGGCCTTGTGAAGTACTATTCAAACATGTTCGTCTCGGTCATCAGCTTCGGCCTCGCCATCAACGAGAAGGCCTACAACAATCTGCCGGCAGACTACAGGAAGCTCGTCGACGGGCTCGGCTCCAGGGCCAATGTCGAGCAGATGGCGACGATGGGCTGGGCGGACTTCCCGGTCTATCTCGATTACATGAAGAAACAGAACATCGAGACCGTCAGTCTGGACAAAGCCGCCGACATGGAGATGCGCGCGGCATCCGACCGGATCATGGCCGTCAAGATCGCCGAACTCGAAAAGAAGGGCCTTCCGGCGAAGAAGGCCTTTGCCAGGATGAAGGAACTGTCGGCGAAGTATTCCGGCATGTAGCGCGGACCGGACGATGTCCGCCGCAGCGGCGGTGGCGCGGTTTCTCACCAGCGTCGCCGCCGTCTTCCTTCTCGCCATGGTCGGCATCAACGTCGTCGATGTCGTCCTGAGGTCGGGCTTCAACGCCCCCATCTTCGGCACCTACGAGATTGTCGAGCTGTTTCTCGCCGCGGTCGCCTTCCTCGCCATACCCGAGGCATTTTTCCGGGGCCAACACATCACCATCGAGCTCATCGACCAGATCGTGCCGCTCCGCGCCGCCACGTTCCTCCGGGCCACCGGCATCGCCGCGTGCGTGATCTTTCTCGGCCTGCTGGCGTACCACATGATTCAGCCCGCCATTGACTTCGTGGAGTTCGAGGAGGTCACGCCCGACCTCCAGTATCCGATGATCTGGAAGGCGGGTTTCGTGCTCGCCGGCGTCATCTTCTCCTTCCTTGCCGTGATAGTGATTTTCCTCCGCGAGATTCGCCGCTCCGCGAAGCCGTCCGGCGGCGCATGACCACCCAGCTCATAGGCTTGTTCGGCATCGCCGGGCTGGTACTGCTGACATTCCTGCGCGTCCCGCTCGGGGCGGCCATGGGGCTCACCGGCCTGATCGGATATGCGGCCATCGACGGCTGGGAAAAGGCCTTCATCGTCTTCGGCGACACCCCCTACACGCTCTCGCAATACGCGTTCTCGGTGCTGCCGCTGTTCATCTTCATGGGGAGCATCGCCACCCGGGCGGGCATGTCGCAGGAGCTGTTCGTCGCGGCGAACGCCATATTCGCCGGGCGGCGCGGCGCGCTTCCGATGGCCACCATCGGCGCATGCGCCGGATTCGCCGCCATCAGCGGCTCTTCTGTCGCGACCGCTGCCACGTTCTCCCAGATCGCCGTTCCCGAGATGCGCCGCTACGGCTACGACGAACGGCTTGCGACCGGATCGGTGGCCGCTGGCGGAACGCTCGGAATCCTCATCCCGCCCTCGGTCATCATGGTCATCTACGCGCTCGCCGCCGAGGAATCGGTTCCCGCGCTGTTCGCCGCCGGCATGGTCCCCGGGGTGCTGCTCACGCTCCTGTTCGTCGCCGTCGTCTGGGTGATAGCCCGCCTGCGCCCGGAATGGGCTCCGGCCGGCGCGCGCATGTCGTGGTGGGAACGGCTCGTCGCAGCCACCGCGATGTGGAAGCTGATCGTGCTCTTCGGGCTCGCCGTCGGAGGCATCTATACCGGCTGGTTCAGCCCCACCGAGGCGGCCGGCATCGCCTCGTTCGCCGCCCTCGTCATCGCGGTCGCCTCGCCCCGTTTCGGCTGGTCCGAGTTCTTCGACTGCCTGGCGGACACGCTCAGGACGACGGCGATGCTCATGTTCATCATCGCCGGTGCCTGGATATTCGCGTATTTCGTGGTCCAGACCCGACTGCCGACGGCTCTGATCCAGCTGATCGAGGCGATGGCCCTTGCACCGTGGGCGGTCATCGTGATGATCTTGGCCTTCTACATCCTTCTCGGCTGCGTCCTCGAATCCGTGGCCATAATCCTGGTGACGGTTCCGGTCTTCCTGCCGATCATCCTTGCCCTCGGCTACGACCCTGTCTGGTACGGCGTGCTGATGGTCGTGGTTGTCGAGGTCGGGCTCATCACGCCGCCCGTCGGACTGAACATCTTCGTCATCAGGGCGCAACTCGAGGATATAGAACTCGGCACGATCTTCCGTGGAATCGGACCGTTCCTGATCGCCGACGCCGTGCTTATCCTGCTGCTGATGCTGTTTCCCGGGCTGGCGCTCTGGCTGCCGGGACTACTCTTCCCATAACCCCGGGAGCGGCCACGCCGCAGAACCGTCTCGGCGCGAACCCGGCGCCGAAGCTCACGGATGCCGGGTTCGCGGAATTCGGCGAAGGGTGTACAAAGGCGCAACGGATCCCGTCGGGGAGCCCGGAAAACAGATACAGAAGGGACAACCGTCATGGCCGAGACCAGAGTTGCGATCATCACCGCGGGCGGGCGCGGAATCGGAGCGGGATGCGCCCGTGCGCTCGCCGTGCGCGGATACGAAGTCGTGCTGATGTCGTCCGGCGGTTCAGCGGAAGCACTGGCGGAGGAGCTCGGCGGGACGGGGGTAAACGGCTCGGTCGCCGACGCCGGCGATCTGGAGCAACTCGTGGAGACCGCGATGGAGAAGCACGGACGCATTGATGCGGTCATCAACAACAGCGGATTCCCGCCGAAGGGACAGCTTCTCGAAATTCCCGACCAGGACTGGCTCGCCGGCCTCGACATGGTGCTGCTCAACGTCATCCGCATGGCGCGGCTGACGACGCCGATCATGATCGACCAGAAGCAGGGCGCGTTCGTCAACATCTCGACCTTCGCCGCCCTCGAGCCGAGCCTTGTCTATCCGGTCTCGTCGACATTCCGCGCCGGAGTGGCCGCCTTCGCCAAGCTGTTCGCCGACGAGTACGGGCCCCACGGCATCCGCATGAACAACATCCTTCCCGGCTTCATCGACACCCACGGCTCCGACGACGATGTCGCCGGCACGATCCCGGCACGCCGTTTCGGCCTGCCGTCGGAGATCGGCGAGACAGCGGCCTTCCTGCTGTCCGACGAGGGCATGTACATCACCGGACAGAACATCCGCGTCGACGGCGGCCTGTCGCGATCCATCTGAGGGGCTCGGCCGGAACCGAACGCCCCGGCCGGCGCCAGGGATGCGGCCGCCGCTATCTGGCGGTCGGCTTCTCTCCCTCGACGCCTGCCGCCGACAGGCCCACCTGCACGATACGCCGTCCGTCGACGCCGGCGACGACCACATACTTGAAGCGCTTGCCGTCGAGTTCGCGCGCCCGGACGCCTTGGACGACCGTGGCCGCCTCGTCGATGAGCAGGCGAGCGAACGGCGCCGACTGCGGGTTTGCCGCGGCGTCTGTGGCGATACGTGAAGTCCGTTCCCGGCGCATGGGTGAAGACGACCCTGCCGGTCTCGTCGCTGATTCAGAATTCGGCGATGACCGTCCGCTTGACGATGTCGGCAAGGACGGCGTTGATCTCGCCGGTGCTCATGTCGGCCTTGAGTGCCGCCGCAACGTAGTAGTCTAACATTATTGTATTGAGGGATATAGTGACTTCAGTTTCGTCCGGGCATCCTTCGTCGTGAAACGCCAGTCGACAGTGACATCGGCCGCATTGCGGCGCTCGACCCACGCCACGGTCTCCCGCAGCATGGTGTCGCTGTCGGGAATGCGCCGCCGAAGGCATTGCCGCGACAGCGCACCGATCTCGGCCATGTTGAGCCAGCTTCCGTGCTTCGGCGTATAGCGAAACTCGAACCGCTTTCGTACCCGCCTCCTCGGGCTCGAAGGCTTCATACAGCGACTGTGCGTGTTCAGATTGTCCAGCACGATCTTCCTGTCGGGGAAATGGACGTCGGCAAGCTCCCGGATGAAGTGCGCCCAGTCCCGCGACGGTCGGTGACTTTCACCGTGCGCCAGTTCTCGTTGGGCGCAAAGGCCAGGAAGAGGTTGGCCGTGCCGTTGCGCTCATATTCATAGTCGACCACCTCCGGCTGACCGGAGGACGGGGGGTTTCCTTCGTCTGCTGCCGGCTGGTTTCGCACACCAGC
Source organism: Alphaproteobacteria bacterium (assembly GCA_964291215.2). GTDB lineage: Bacteria > Pseudomonadota > Alphaproteobacteria > MPNO01 > UBA830 > JAJEBT01. Next base: position 2,473,115 of record OZ219790.1, read on the forward strand.
ACCTCGTCCCCGGCAAAGTCCCGCTGATAAATGTCAAGCACATCCGCCGCCACGAACTGTGCGCTCCGGTGCGGTGGAATGCACCAGTTCAGCCACGGCTTGATCTCTTTTTTTTAGCGTCTTCCTGACCGTCTCTTCTGAAATGCGCTCGACAATCTCCACCAGACGGCCGGCGAGCAGCTTCAGCGGGCACAGCCCTCGGGCGGGGACGAACAGGGCGATCAGCTTCGCCTCCATCGCCCCCGTTTTGGCCGGCGGTTCACCTGCTCCTTGCGGCTGAGGGCGGCGTCCAGCCCCTCCAGGACGCAGCGCAAGCGCTCAATCGTCGCCGTGCCCAGCCCTTGCGCAATGTCGGCATCGACAAGCGACCCCTCAGCATCAGGATTTGTGCCCGGCGCCAGGCAGCCCCGGTGCCGTCGACAATCGCCTTCAGATCCCGGCGCTCCTGCGCCGAAAGGGTCACGCGGTAGAGCTTCCTGCCCCGAGAGTTGGCCATATGCGCCGCTCCTGTCATTGCGCCGAAGACCTGCGGGCATGCCCGTTGTCCGGACCTGCGCATGGGGCTGCGGCTGCCTGCCTGTTCGGCATCTGCCCGTGTGGATATCGGCACTGTCCGGATTCCAACGAACGCCGACACGGAAATACTACCCACAAAAAAACCATCAATACAATGCCGGTGGACTAGTAGTTCACCGCCAGTATCGCTTCAGCCACCATGTGCGCGTTGACGAGTTTCTCGGCTGGGGACGGATCGTCGGCCCGCGCCAGACCGAGGGGAAGGAGACAGAGGGCGGCGGCTGCCAGCACTGTTCTCATGGTAACGGTTCTCCGGATGGATGTCGGGCAGTCGGATGTCGTGGGAAACACACCGCAAAATCACGGCCCCGGGAATTTCGGAATCCGTCTGGCGCCGACACCCAACCCCTCCGCCGATCCATCCGGGCCGGTTGCAAAAATCCGTTGCCGCCCAGCGCCCGCGACGATGGCATGGGCCGGAACCGCTGGCGTCGGTGGCGATTCTGGACACCCGCGTGCGGGACTGTATCATCGACGCATGATGACAGCCTCGCATTCGGCAGCCCGACCGCACAGCCCTTGGACATGAGCCTCAAGCCTTCCGCAACCGAACTGTTTCGCCGGAAACTCGCCGAGCGTCCCCAACCGGCCGAACTCCGCCAGATCGCGCTTGACGGCCTTGCCTCTTCGCCGGCGCTAGAGGCAGCCCGTCACGCCGAGATCGGCATGCTCGTCATGCACACCGACAGGACCTGGTGGGACGGCCTCTTGGTGCGCGCCCTTGCCGAACAGGGGCTGGCACTGACGGGGAAATGGTCCGGGCGCCTGGTTTCGTCTGCCGGCAATGCTGCCATTCGCAGCGGCGAGGCGGTCATCCAGGTCAGCCACTTCATCGTCAGGGAAACGCATGAACGGAACCGGTGGCCGATCCGAATGCAGGGCCTCGACTGCAGGAACGCCACCTCGCTCACCCAGCTGATCGTCGAACACGAGATAGCGCATGTCGCGGAATACGCGGCCACCGGGAAGATGCGGGGTCACGGACCGACATTCCGGGAGATCGCCGGCAGCCAGTTCGGTCACACCAAGTTTACCCACAACCTGATCACGGCAAGGCAGAAGGCGCACGACGAGGGAATCCGACCGGGCATGCGGGTGACATTCGTCCATGAGGAGAGCCGCTACTGGGGCAAGGTCGCCAGGATAACGAAGCGGGCCACCGTCATTACCGAAGGGCGGCCGCAAATGAAATGCTACGTGCCGATCAAGCTGCTCGAAGCCGCGCCCCTCCGGCGGTCGGCAGCCTGACCGATCCGGACCCGCTCCTTCGTCGGAAGCCGCCACCGGCCCGATTCGGCAAGCGCCGCCAGCGTGGCGGGATCGTCTCGCACCGTCCCGCCCGGGATTTCGACGCCTTTCGGCACTTCAGGGATATCGCTTGCGCCACGGCCCGCGAACAGCCCGAAACGCCGCCTCCCGCCCCTTTCAACATCCCACACTTATACAGGTATCTCATTCCCGCCTTCTCTCGCCGAGTGCGTCGCGCACCTGGATCGCCCGGTGCAGCCGCTCGAGACCCTGCCAGACCTTCTTCGTTCCCGGGAGCGATTGCCGCGCGGCAAGATGCGATCCGACGAGGCGTCCGAGATCGATGACCACCGCCCTGATGTCGGGCGCCTTCCCGTTCGCCATCCTCACGACGTTGCGATGACCCTGCGCTTCCGGCAGCGTGTGAAGCAGGTCGATGTCCTCCTCCGCAAACACTTCGCTCGCCGGGGTCAAGGGACACTCCTGCGCGAGGACGGTCAGGATGTGGACGGCGAGGCACTTCTTCAGATCGTCGGCCCGCCGGCGGTCCTTGATCCGGGTCTTCAGCGTGCAGAACCAGGTCTCGATGCGCGTCCGGTACCAGCCGGTCGCCACGTGCACGGCCTCCGCTTGCGCCGGGCGCTCGGTGGTCAGCAGCGCCTCGTCGCCGTCTCGCTGGCCGCGAACATGGACACAGGCGTTGCCCTCGCGGTGCGGCGGCACTACCTCGACCCTTTCAATGGTACACTGTCAACTCGATGTTGGCGTAGTCGCCCCGGTAGTTTTCAGTGAACAAGATCAGGTATCCTTCCCAGAGTTTGTGGGTGCCCGGCATGGGCTGGCGGTTCGACGGGATGAATCCGGCGAGGCGCGCGGTGTTGACGGCGAACTCCGCGATCGCCTGGGCCGCGTTGCCTGCGGTGGTTTGGTTTCGACATGGCGAGGACATGGATCTCGTCCTCGTGGACGATCGTGCGCGCCGGCATGGCGCTCCGCGCGAGGATGACGGTGCATGCAGTAATGGCAGGCACTTCCTCAGGTCGTCGTCGGCGTTGAGCCCCTTGATCCGCGTTCCGGTCTTGACGGCCGCGAACCACTCTCAGCCAGCGTTCCCAGGCGCGGATCGCGTTCTCCTGCGTGGGCTCACCTTCGGTAGTCAAGAGCAACCAGCCGGTCCTGTCGGCGGCGTCTTCTCCAGGACGCGCACTGCGAGCATGGTGAGTGGGGCCGTGCCCAGGGCGGGACGAGATCGGCCCGCAGCTTGTTGCGCCCCTTGCGCGTCCGGGGGCCGCCACAGGTCGATCGTCTTCTCCGCGACGATGTCCAATTCGGCCGCGAACAGGTCCCTGGCCTTGCCGTCCGCCGTGATGGCCCGCCCGAACGGCTGGCGCGGACCAGGAGCCGCCGGGCGCGGAGGCCTCCGACAGAAGAGACCACATGTCGCCCTCACGGTCGCAGACGGGCGAGTTCGCGGACAGGCCGCCTCGGCGGACTTGGCGAAGGTGTCCGTCCGCTTTCCTCGCCCGCCGTCGCCTTGTCCTCCGCGCGGAATCAAGGCTGAATACCCCCGGTGCGCAGCCGCTGAACGCAACGCCGACATGAGCCCCTTGCTTCCAGAGCCGCCGATGTCGACAAGGCCCTGCGTCGCCTCGCTGTAGTTCAGCATCCCTGAACCGCAACAGACTGGCTGCGGCAACGCATCGCCTCCTGATGCGGCTGTCTTGCATGCCGATCCTCGGGTTCGACAGGAACCTGTAAGCCGCTCCGCCTCGCCGGGAAAGATTATCGGTGCACCCGGACGACCGCACCAGGCCTCGCCCATCGTGACAAGGCGCTTGCGCACATCGCCGTGCGCGCTCCGTCCGTACTCCGCCATCCTCCCTCGACGCGGGCCTGAACCGATCACCCGGCCCGCCCGAGAGACCAGTCCGCCGACAGCGGCTTCACATACACCCGCAACCCCTTGCAGCACGCCGCCGCACGGTAGGCTCCGCACCCACGTAGCTGTACGCCAGGCGAACACCGTAGCGCTCCTCCCAGTCACGCGATCATGGAACAGCGCCACGGACGCAAGCCCGCGGACGCCGGGAAGAAACCTGTCATTGTTGACAGCCCGCCCGATGTTGGCGTCCCGCGCTGCCAGCCGATGTGGAAGTCCCGCGCCTTGTGATGCCAAGACGCAGCGCCAGGCCGCCGAGGACGCCGTGCAGGGACGAGAGAATCCAGTAGCGGATGCCCGGGACAGGCCGCGTCGGGATGGTGCGATGCCATCATCGACCGCGCCAGCGACTTGTCCTCGTCGGCAACCGGAACCACGCCAAGATCGCCGAGACGGCACGACAGGTGTCTGTCGGGATAATCCGGCGACGGGGCCAGGGACTCCGGGGTCATCCCTCCCATCGTACGAGCCTCCGGCAGAGGCAGACCGAGTGCGGCGGAGAACTTCGGAAGCGCGGGCGAGGCATAGTTTTCCCTTCGCGTTCCGCCAGTCCTCACGCTCGCAGAGCTCACGTGCCAGGAAGGTCCGCGTGCAATCCCCGGCGCCAAGCCGTGCCTTCAGCCAGTCAACCGTCTCGCCACCATGATGTCGCAGGCCGATTCTCATGGAACCGTATATACGGCGTCAGTTGCTTCGATTCTACAGTGATCAGTTGAAAGGCCACGGGCCGCGACATACTCCCACAGGCACTCCTCGTTGCCGTCCGCACGCGCTGTCTCGCGCGCACCAGCAGCGCGGCCCCGGCGTCCACGGCATGCAGCTCCCGGAAGTCGCCCTCGCAGACCACCCGCGTGTCCGGGCAGGCCGGCGCAAGCTCCCGTGCCCACTCGAGACCGGCTGTCCTCCCCGGGCTCCTGCCGGAAGGCCGCGTCCATCAGGCCCGGGGGCCGGCCCTCCGGCGTCACCGCCAGACCGGCGAGAATGCCGACGCTCCCCTTGCCACCCCCGTCTGGACCCTTCGTCGACCCCGGCCGCTGCAGTCGAGTGCCGTCGTGTCTTGTATCGCAAGAGGCTCTATCCGACAACGCTCGACGGTCGCCTCGACATGCGCCTCCGGAACGTGCTCCATGGAGATCCTCGGGTTCGACAGCAGGCGGCCTTCTGCTCCGTCTTCTCGGGAAAGATGACCGGCAGATCCTCCCCCATGTTCTCCATCCGGGCCCATGTCAACGATGGCCGCCGCCCGTCGGCGTGCGCCCGTACTCCCGCTCCGCGTCAGTGCCGTCATGGGCGCCCGCGAGGGCGCCGAGTGGATGTCGCCCTGTCCCGTGGAGCGCCAGCCGCTCTCCAGCGCCAGGACCCCTCGCCGCGGCGCCCGCTGCCGGCCACGGTCCAGCCGGCGCAGTGGCAGCAGTAACCGCTCCGCGCCGACATGGGTACAGGCCGCCACCGGACGCACCGCGGGCTTCCCGGTCGTCGGCGACGCGCTCCGCCGCCATGCGCAGGACCCCAGCCCGCAGACCCGGACGCCGGGAAGAAACCGATGATGGCAGATCACGCGCCTGATGTTGGCGGCGCGGGCGTCGGCAGACCATCCACTTGTCCCGCGCCCGCAACTGCCAGGTCGCGAAGCCGATCCCGCATGCCGTGGTGCTGCGAGCGGACCCGGTAGCGCACATGACCGCCGGGGCGCCCGTCCCGGCGGGTGGTGCATCGCCATCATCGCCTCCCGGAGCCGGCGATCGTCGGTGCCGCCCACCGGCGAGACCGGGCCGAGATCCTGCAGCAGGCAGGCGAGCGTCATCGGGCAGGACGGCGGGCACGACGGTCGGGGACGCTCCGCGGCAGCTCGAGACCCACGCGCTCGGCGAGCGCCGGCAGCACCTGCCGCCGACAGGCACGGACGACCAGGCGCGTTGCGCCAGCCGGTGCGCTCGCAAAGCTCGCGAGCCAGACCGTGACGGATGGCGTCGGCGGAGCGCGCCAGCGAACCGGTCCGGTGTCCGTGAATCGAAATGGCGGAGACCGACCTGCGTGCCCGCAGCATGCACGAAACAAATCACTATATAAGTCTGATACGTATCTACTCACCCCTTGTTGGGTTCTGATTGGCCGTAGTGCTCGTTGATGATGTCTGCGGCTTTTCCGTCGAGGGCGATCCGGGTGGCGACGAGTGGGTTGTAGCCGAGTGCGGCCATGGAGGTGAGGTAGCTTGAGCCCCGGCACCATGCTTTTGCGTGGAGCGGAAGCATCCGGACACCTTGACCTTTGCCATCCTGATCTTCTGTTCTCCGGCATTGTTGGTGAAGCTGACGTTGGGGTCGTCTGTGAAGCGCAGGTTTTCGTGTTTCACGAGACGTTCGTACAGGTTGTGCGCGTCGGACTTGCGTCCACGTTTTCCTTTCGTCGGGATGTCGGGCAGTTCCCTGGCGCCCTGATGGTGCGGTAGCGCCCGGCGTCGTTCAGGGTTTTGGATGCGCTCTTGTTGATCTTGTGGCAGACCTCGCGGAGCAGGCTCTTCATAAGTCGCGCGGTAGCCTCGACGACAAAGGTCAGTTCGCGCAGCAGGTGGCTACCGCACAGCTGGTGGCTACACTGGCCCATGTACGAGGCCCAGGACGCCCTTGTAACACGGGCCGATCTCTTGCTTGCGGTGCGGGAACTTGCACGTCAGGGTCCCACGACATGGAGCCACTTGCTGTTGATCCGAAATCATCGACATCGGGCGTTGCAGGAGGTGCGCCACGGCGGCCTCCTCCCATGACGCATCGTGAAAGCATAGCCGAGGCCTCGGAGAGCTTGATGCCGGAGATCGACTGCACGAACGCGACGGCGCAGGGACAGCATTTGGGCGACCAGCAGGTTGATGACGAGGGCCTGAATGCCGATGCCGTACTGCACGGGATGTTGTCGGGGAACCGGGCCTTGCACTTCGGGCATTCCTCGGCGCGGCGCTCGACGACCTCGAACACGATGTCGTGCGGCGCTCCCGATCGACGGGGCCGTCGATGTCAGCGCCGCAGGCGTCGCAGGCCGCAACCGTTTCCTCGACGATGGTCTTGCGCAGGTTGTCGCCCATCTGCCGGTTCAGCTTCGGGCCCTTGCCGTTGCTCCCGGCACGCTCTTGTCCGTCTGTGACGGCGGCAGACCGGAGTTCCGGCTCGTGCGTAGTCTTCTCCAGAAGGACGACGATGAGGATGTCGAAGACGCGGATCACGGCATCTTCCGCCACCTTGCCGGCAGCGCCGCGATCTTGGCCGCTTCGAACTCCTCGCGCGCCGCCCGTCGCCATCACCCGGCCTTGCGCTTCATCAGCGCGCCGCCTCCGAGATGCGTTTCCACATACAGATCATGCGGAGGCTGGAGCCCCGGAAGCAGCTGGCACAGCCCGCTCGTCGCCTTCGATCCAAAGTAGCCCACTGGCGGTCCCCGTCGTTCTCGATTACCACCACTAAACGAATCGGCCTGCAGTGTCAAATCTCCACGAAAACCCGTTCGTTACTCTACCCCGACATCAAGCCGGAACCAGGGGGTGAGCAGTTACTCTGATACTTTGAAAGTTCCCGCCACGACAAGCCATCAGGCCGGGGGCAAAGACGCTCCCTTCCGGTAAAGCAGACGCATCGCCGCCGCCGACACGGCGAGGCAAACTACAAGAAATGGGCCCGCGGGAAGATCTGCGACCGCGGAGATCAACAGGGCTGCCAAGACGGCGGCCCCGCCGCTCGCGAAGGCGCGCCGGTGGATGTAGCCCCTGCCGGCCCGGGCCGCGAGAGCGGGGAGGATGAGGCTGGCGAACACGACATAGACACCGACCAGCTGCATCGATGCCGTGATGACAAGGGCGAACAGGATGAAGAAGCCGGTGCCGGCGCGAAGGCGCGGCACGAGGAGCCAGAGAGCGGCAAAGAAACCGTATATCGGCAGGAACGACGCGATATTGCCCCAGGTTACGAACAGAAGTTGACCCGAAAGCACATGGCGCAGCGCCTCGCCGCCGTGAGGGTCATTAGCAAGCGCGAGGAGGGCTACGGAAGCGGCGACGATAAAGCTGCTGCCGATCACCGCTTCCTGCTCGTCCGGCGATTTCCGTTCGATCCAGCGAAAGAACAACGCGATGGTTATGCCAGCGGCGAAGGCCGCCCCTTGGGCCACGATCCAAGACGGCTCCTCCAACCAGACGTTGAGCAGGATGACGGCGAGGCCGACGACCTGCGCGGTGGCGAGGTCGATGAACACGATCCCGCGCTTGAGAACCTCGATTCCCAGCGGCGCATGGGCCGCCGCGACGAGCAGCCCGCCAACAAGGCCCGGCGCCAGGATGTCAAGCAGATCAGGGTCTATCCGGGACCTCCTCCAGCAAGCTCAGGGTGCTGTCGAACAGAGAGAAGAGATCGGTCGCCTCCGGGCGGCCGCCGACCGTGAAGGGAAGCTCGACGACCGGAATGCCCGTCTTGCCGGAGAGCCAGTCCGAGGCGTCTTCGGGCTCGAAGGGCGCACGGACGATTGCCCTTGCGCCAGCGTCCTGCACCAATTCGAGAACCCGGGCCAGATGCGATGCCGTCGGCGGAACCCCCGAGATCCGCTCCAGAGCTGCAACCCGCTCCAGGCCCGACCAGCGCAGCAGATAGACCCAAGCCTTGTGGTGAACGATGATCTTCATACCGCGCAGCTTCTCCGTTCGCTCGCGCCAGCCGGCCAAGGCCCTGGCCCAGCGCTCCTGGAACGAGGCCAAGCGCTGCCGGTAGGCTGCCGCGCGATCTGGATCGATTTGCTCCAGACGACCCGTCAGCACCTCTGCAAGGATGGCGATGTTGCGCGGATCGAGATGGACGTGTGGATTCCCGGCCGGATGGATGTCCCCCATGCTGCGGTCCACGACCTTCGGCCGGTCGAGGACTTGCACATGGTCGGCCGCCAAGATATGCCCCGGCTGGCCCGGCTGAACCATGCGTCCGGCACCCCTTTCCAATAGCACCGGCAGCCATCCTACTTCGAGGTCCGCCCCGGAACAGAACAGTATTTTGGCGCTGCGCACCTTCGCGATCAGGCTGGGGCGGGCGCGTATGTGGTGCGCATCCTGGCTGCCGTGAGTCGCCGAGTGGACGACGACATCCTCGCCGCCGATTTCCTCTGCCAGCGCCGCCCATTCCGGCTCGCAGGCAAGGATCCGGACCTGCGCACTCGCCGCCGCCGGCGACAACAGGGCGGCCGCGACCGCAGTGGCCAGCGCCGTTCGCTTCATCTCCGGGGCTCAAAAGCTGTGGGCAGCGTGGGCGCCGAGGGACATGATGTATTGCAGGATGAACTGGTGGTCACGCTTCGAGCCAAAGGCCTCTCGGTTGTACTGGAAACGGACACGCCCGAACTCGCTGTTGGTCCAGTCGAGCATGGTGCTGACCGAGGAGTGGCCCCGGCCCAGTTCCGCATCCTTCGGCGGCGAGAGATGCGAATAGCGGACACCGGCCCGCCAGCGCGGCAAGAACTTGTAGACCGCCTGAGCATACCAGCCGCTGGCGTCACCATTGAGTTCCTCGGTCTCTTCACAGACTTCGTGACCGTGTTCCTCTTCCTCGCATTCCTCCTCCAGCGTATAGGAACCCGTCTCGCGACGGAGGAAATACTCGCCCTGGAGGATCAGCTCCCTTTCCCGCGCATTGCCTGTCGGCGCGAGGGTATAACGGAGATCCGCGCCGAAGATCTGCGCATCGCCCGTGAACAGGCCGTTCGAGAAAAATTCGTCATGGGCATGTTCTTCGTGCTCCTCGTCATGCTCTTCATGGACATGCTCGTCCTCATGTTCATGCTCGTCCTCATGTTCATGCGCATGGCCCCCCCCACCTCGGCGGTGAGCCTTCCCATTCAGCATATAAGCGCCAATCCGGAATGCCGAATTTCTGGTCACATCGCCGCCCAGCCGCACATAGGCGGACCATGCTTCCCGACCCGTTTCGGAACCGCCGAAAGGCATGTCATCGCCGCGGAAGATGCCGGCCCCGACCTCCTTGTAGAAGTCGCCCGGAAGCACGACGGAAACCTCGGCGCCGTCATCATTGTAACCGCCGTCAAGAAACGCCCGGTAGGGAAGCGGCCGATTACTGAAGTCGTCGCCGTGGGCGTGCTGCTCGTTCAGGTAGCCGAACGTCCAGAGCGCCCGGCCTGCCTTGAGACGAATCCCGTCCGGCATGCCTGAGCCGGGCAAGGTCTGGATATAGGCTTCCTCGAGATCGAGTTCGGTCATGTCGCCGTGGGCACCAAGACCCAGGGTGAGATTACCGCGAAACTTGTCATCGATATTGCCTGACGCCGTGATCTCGCTGTGACCAAGGCCGAGCCCCTCTGCAGGACGCTCGGAATGATGGCCAAGCTGGAAACCCGGAAGGCTGGAGCTGTCCTCGGAGTATTCCGTCAGCATGCCGTTGAGAACGATACCGATCGCCGGATTGAAGCTGTTGTCACCGGACCGCATGGAAGGCCGCACCATCGCAGCGGATGGCGAGGTTTCCTTGCCGGCAGCCGAGAACTTCGCCTTCATCGCCGCAAGCTGAGCTTCAAGCGCCGCAACGCGTTTTTCATATTCCTGCCTCAGAGCCTCGATCTGCCCGCCGAGTTGCTCTGGCGTAGGCGGTCCAGATTGCGACTGGGCCGCTGGAACGCCGAACAAAATCGGCAATCCGACGGATGCTGCCCACACATATGCAACGAGTTTGCGCATCAACACTTCTCCTGTGGCCATGTCCCGCACGACCGGGCTTCGCCAATTAGGTTAGGTTTAAGTAATATTATAACATATAATTTTACTGCGCACAACTATGCAGCCAAGGCGATCTTACGCTAAATTCTGTTTTATTTTTCAAGGCAGTAGATGGGTTTTGCGGGAGCGCGGGTTGGTGCAGGAGATTTTTTTGCAGTTTTCGCTGGCTTTCCTGCACTGGATTTGTCATGGTGCGGGGATGTCGGTTCACAAGCACATCGCGTCCTGTCCGATTCACGTCGCAGCTCCGGAAGGGTCTGTCCGAGCATCCATGTTTCTTGGCAAGGTTTTTGCGGGTGTCTGCGGTGATGTTTTCCGTGGTTGTCCACAAGCGGTATGGGATTTGCTCTGCGAGCGAGGCGACATGAAGCTTGTGGTCCCGGCGGCGGGTTGCCGTCCATTGGTCACGTGAACGCGGCTACCTTGCCGTCCCCGGGCACGTGACCGTCCGGGTTCCAGGTGTCCCAAGGCGGTTCGATCTCCTTGATGTCGGCCTCGACGATGATCTGCAGATGTTCTCCCCAAGCCGTGTCGTAGAGAGAGACTGTCGAGACAGTCCCGATCGCGCTCTCGGCAGGGGTGAGGGCCGTGTCTCCTTCACTCACTCACCGGTGCTTCAGGCAACGCTGCTGTCGCAGCAAGGTGTTCGCCAGAGCTTGCGCATCACGGCGACAATCGCGACTTTGTGGGCCTTGCCGGCAGTCTTGAGGCGCACCAGGTCCGCGTTGAAGCGTGCCGGTTGCGGCCAGGAGATCGCGTGGCCTTCGGCGCCCGCCACGGATGTGCCGAGCACCGTGGTCGTTGGCGCCACCCCGATCAAGGCTGCCGACGCTGCCGAGTTCGGGCATCCAGAAGGGCGGCGGCGGTCACCGGATCGAGGTCAGGATGGCGTAGCTCTGCTCGGGATTACCGGCGATCATCGAGATCGGCCGCCGAGGCCCTTGTGACGGTTTCGCCATCCACCTCATCTGCCACGCGTCGACAAGCGCGGCACCAGGAGATCCTCCAGGCTCTTGAGGAAGGCGGAGCCACAGGCTCAAGATCGCCCAGCCGATCTTGGCGTCGACGCGGTTGGCGCCTCGGCGAAGCGCCCGCAACGGGTTGACGAGAATAACCTCGAAGCCCCGGTCATGAAGACACTGGTGAACCTTGCGGTGATAGCGGCCTGTCGCCCACCACCCGGCTCACCCCGAGGCTGCGAAGCCACCTGCCTGTGGCGTCGTTCGCAAAACAATGCGCCAGATGTCCAGACTGGCTGACCCCTGCTACTACCTTGACCATCGTCCCTTGCTCCTCGCCTTGTGATGATACGGGTTCAAACCCGGGCATCCAGCGAGGGACGTCAAGGGAGGTTGCCAAACTCGGACGCGGCTCTGTCAAGGTCGAAACGGCAACCTCCGCGGAGATCGTTTGCTCCCCTGTGCGTGTTCGCTCAGGGGAGCGGAATCTCTCTGCAACCATAGACCGGACGCTCTCCCACAGTCGGGGTTGTCCACATTTTCCCGCCCCCAACCGCTGTGGATGATTTCATCATCAAGGGGACAAAACCTAGTCACACCCCACTTCCGGTCTGAAGTGCAACACCCGGCCCTCATCGCAGTGAGGGCGTAGCCCGAACGGAGATGAGGGCCGGGTGTCGCGCAAATTTTTCCCCTCTGCCCCTCTCGATTCCGCCTGGGAACAGCTTCAGTTCCTTCAACATCGAGCTTATGCAACGCCTTTGTCGGCTTCAAGCCACTATTCCGCCGTCGCGCGGCATGGACCCTGCTGCACGTTGCGGCTTTGGAACATGGCGCAGATGGTCAGGGCGGTTTCACTTCAAGATTACCTCCGTCGGCGATCCCAGGACTTTCCGAGTGTTGAGCCGATCCTTCTGAACATCTTCGTTGCATATCGCGCGAAAGTCCGTGCCCTTCGGGAAGTACTCCCGCACCAGGCCGTTGGTGTGCTCATTCAAGCCGCGCTCCCAAGAATGGAAAGGCGAAGAAGAAATCTGCGTCAAGTGCGACACGCCTGTGGTCTGCGAACTCCTTGCCGTTGTGATTGTGTGGACCAATAGCGCACCAGAGCCGAGCAGGCGGATCATACCAACCGTGTCTTTCTGTCCACCCAGCAAGACGTATTTCGTGGCACGATCAACCAGCGACAGCTCCACTGTGAGCTTTGCCGATGATGGCTCCCGGTCGCCGACCCGTTCCTTTGCCTCCGCAGGGCGCTCGGAAATGTCTACCCGGCCGGAATGGCATCCGCCCTTCCAGTTCGGCTTCTTGCCGCGCCGCCGAAGCTTCAAGACGCCCCCAGCTCTCCGATCTTCGGCGATCATGGATCCGTTCACGGCCCTCCAGTCGAAAACGGCCGCTGCTCGGGGCCCTCCCGCAGCTTTTTCTGAGCTTCAACCCGAGGCGTCAACCGCCAAGAAACAGACGAGGCGGCCCTGCGGCGCGTTTCTGCCATCCTTTGCGCCTGCTTGTGACGGTAACCCCGTCCCCCGGTGTTGCGCTTGATCTCCCGGAAAATTGTTGATCGGCCCAGCTGCCGAGCAATCGCACCTTGTGAAAGACCGCTTTTCTGCCTCAATCTGGCATCGCTCTTCGTAGGTGACGGTAGCCTTTGGACATGAACAAGCTCCCTCCATCTTGTACAGGAACTCTCGCCGCTACCGCTCCGCAACATCATGCGTCTAAAAACACATGGCCACAGCCCATCATGTGTTGCACTTCACTATGGAACGGGGGCGAGCAAACGAAGAAGGGCAAGTTCAGGGTCGGCCGCAAACCATCCCGGTAACGGGTCCACCGCATCCTGCGGCGGATCAAGGAGGCCTTGCGCACGCGGTGGTACGACAACCGGCACGAGACGGCCAAGTGGCGAGTGATCAAGGGCTGGCTCAACTACTACGCCGTTCCGGGAAGCAGTGAGTACCTGCAGGAGTTCATATATCAATGCAGACTGCTGCTCATGCGTGCCCTTTGGCGGCGCTCCCGAACGGACCGCACCGAATGGAGGGACATGGACACCCTTGCCCACTGGCCCAAGGCCAGCATCCGCCACCCGTGGCCAAGCCAGCGTCTTGTCGTCAGGACCTGAGGGAGGAGCCGGATGCGAACAGCGCTCGTCCGGATCCGTGCGGGGGGACCGGGGAAACCCGGTTCCCTACCGCGATACTACTTCGACGGGGGATCATGCCGTGCGCACCCGCCTACTCTTGTCCGGCGCCGAAACCGCCGACGATGCCGCGCTTCTCGAAGGCGCCCGCGGCTTCCGCATGGTTCGGGCCGTGGAAGCCACCCCGGATGATATCCCCCGAGGCTCCGAAACCGAACGTGCCGTCCGCGCTGACCGGAACGTCGTCGAAGCGGACGGCGCCGACGGACCAAGCATTGCCGTCCGCATTATCCCGGATGTTGTCGATCGCCACGTCGATCGTACCGGCCGCAGCGCTCCAGGAGAGAGTCGCGTCCCCGGCCAAGCGGGTTCCGGCCGCGGCTCCCTCGACTGCCGTCCCCACCATGCGCCCGGTCCATGTCGCGCTGGCCGGCGGCCGCGACCCTGTCAGGTCTCCGCCTGCAAACCCGAAGCGCGCTATCGGCTGCCCGGGTTCTTCGGCCACGCCGAACACGCTGTGCGTCATCCAGTAGCCATAGGTTTTCCGGTCACCGGATCGGTATTGGAAGTCGGTCGCACCGTCGTGGGTGGCGCCCTTGGCGACGCCTGAAATATCCGCCGGGAACAAGTCGGAGATCGTCCGGGCCGGGGGCGCGCCCCCGCCGGTCCACAGGCAGCGGGCCCGAGTGCATGTGGCCGTCGCGACAGGACTACTTCCGGCATAGGCGCCGGTCGCGACGAGGGTATCCGCGCGCCGGGCGAAGTCCCGGGCACGTGCCTTTTGCTCCTCCGGTCCCTCCGACCCGGACAGATCGACGCCGAATAGCTCCTTGGCGACATGATCGCCGACATCGCTGCCCAATTTCTTGAAATCGGAACCGGAGCAGGCGCCTAAAGTCAGCAGGAGAACTGCCACAACGGCCCCGGGAGGACCGGATATTCGGGCCTTCCGGCAGCAAAACAGGTAGGGCGATTCGGTTCTGGACATGCGACGGAACACCTCTGCTGTCGCCTCTTTCATCAATGCTACCGCTTATGGTGCCGGCAGCTGTGGCCGCATGTCAAGCAGAAAAGCGGGCTGACCAGCTTGATGAACATCCGCGCCTGCGTGCGTGGCGCCTTGGCCGGTTCGAGAGGGAAGACGGTCCTGATCCTCGCCTATTGCAGCGTGATCTCTGTCCTGTGCCCGATCCGGAAAGGCCCTGTCGGCGCCTCTCCGGAGACGATGAACTCCGCTCGGTAGACGCCTGGCTCCCAACTCGCGGACTTTCGACGCTTGCCGGCATAGGAGAAATAGCGCGCCCGGTCCTCATCGATCGAATGCCGGTTGTGGAACAGGATGCGGCCGTCCGGGCCGGAAATGACTGTCTCGATCAATGTGCCCGAAAACGCGCCCAGCAGGACCGTGTATCCGACGAGCGCCGCCGCAGTTGCCGAAGCGACCCGCGGATAGCCGCCATGCATCGCCCGGTCCGTCTCGGGAACCTCCGCCGCCAGGCCGGCGCGATGGACAATCGTCGTCGTGTAGCGCGCCGGATAGTCGGAGGCCCGCCACAGCCCCGTTCCCGTCCGGCCGGAGGCCGACGCCGTGCAGCGTGGCGGGTCGGCGGACTGCGCGCCGGTGAAGGGATCGACCGGCCGGCCGTTCCTCTCAACCTGGAAATGCAGATGCGGAAGCTCCGAGTGGCCGGAGCTTCCCGTCCGCCCCAGCAGGTCTCCTGCCGAGACCCGCGCGCCCTTGCGCACCGTGACGCTCCCGCGCTGCAGATGGCAGTATTGGGTCGTCCAGCCGCCGCCGTGGTCCAGGCGCACGCCGTTGCCGCATTCCCTGCCTTCCCGGCTCGGGTCGAACCCCCTCACCGGGCTGTCCTCCATTCCGTCGCGCCATCCCAGCACCACGCCGTCGGCAGCTGCGACGACAGGCAGCCGCGCGCCCGGATCGACGGGAGCGATATCCGTTCCCTCGTGCCCCTCATAGGTCCGAAGCCCGCACCGGTAGTCCCGGTAGGCGGGCCCGGACTGGAGATCCATGTAAGCGAAGAACCAGCAGTCCGTCCCGATCTTGCAGCGCACGGGAAAAAGGAGGTCCGGCGGGTCCGCCGCCTGCGCGCCCGCTCCCGCCAGGGCGGCGCAAACTGCCGGCAGCGCGACGGCGCGGCGCGTGCGCCGAAGAAGCCGCGCAAGGTATTCCCGCATCTCCATCATCGACCTGCCGAATTCCATGTTTCGAGTATACCCATCGTGGATGCATCCAGGAAGGCGGACCCTGATCGGCGAGCTTCGGTGAGGGTGGAAAGGGGTGCAGTTCTCGTATGGCGAATCCAAACCATTGATTTAATACGGTTGTGCGGTCAGCGAGGCAGCGGCGAAAACGGGTTTTCGTGACAATCGCCCGTTTCGGGACAGGATTTTGTCACGACCCCCGCGGCATCGACAGGGTGATCCGGGCGCTGCGCCACCTTCGCGACACCGCGGCGCCAACATCGACAGGGAACTGTCCTTCTTTCGCAAGCATCGCCACCGCATGCGCTACCACGCGCTGAAGCAACCGGCTCGGGAATTGTCGAGGCGGCAAACAAGACCCTCGTCACACAGCGCATGAAACGCTCCGGCATGCGCTGGCGCATCGTCGGCGGACAATCACCTTCCACGCCCTGCTCAAATCCGGCCGCTTCGAGAGCGCGTGGACGGCCATGATCGGTGCAGACGACGCACCAGCCAACGACAACATCAGCCCAAATCACACCCCGGCACTGGCCGCATGGTCTTACGAAGCGATCGATACCAAGCTCGCCCGCGAGACCAAGGCGGGCGATTACGCAACCTGATGTCTGAAAATTGTCGTGAAGCTGATCGAGCTGTTCCCATTTGATGGTAACTGCTCACCCCCTGGTTCCGGCTTGATGTCGGGGTAGAGTAACGAACGGGTTTTCGTGGAGATTTGACACCCGATTCGTTTAGTGGTGGTCATCGAGAACGACGGGGACCGCCAGTGGGCTACTTTGGATCGAAGGCGACGAGCGGGCTGTGCCAGCTGCTTCCGGGGCTCCGCATGATCTGTATGTGGAAACGCATCTCGGAAGCGGCGCGTTGATGAAGCGCAAGGCCGGGTGATGGCGACGGGCGGCGCGCGAGGAGTTCGAAGCGGCCAAGACCGCGGCGCTGCCGGCAAGGTGGCGGAAGAGGCCGTCATCCGCGTCTTCGTCATCCTGCTCGACATCCTCATCGTCGTCCTTCCGGAGAAGACTACGCACGAGCCGGAACTCCGGTCTGCCGCCGTCACAGACGGACAAGAGCGTGCCGGGAGCAAGGGCCCGAAGCCGAACCGGCAGATGGGCGACAACCTGCGCAAGACCATCGTCAAGGAAACGGTCGCAACCTGCGACGCCTGCGGCGCCGACGGCCCCGTCGATCGGGAACGCCGCATGACATCGTGTTCGAGGTCGTCGAGCGCCGCGCCGAGGAATGCCCGAAATGCAAGGCCCGGTTCCCCGACAACATCCCGTGCAGTACGGCATCCAGGCCCTCGTCCCTGCTGGTCGCCCAGATGCTGTCCCTGCGCCGTCGCGCTCGTGCAGGCGATCTCCGGCATCAAGCTCTCCGAGGCCTCGGCTATGCTTTCACGATGCGTCATGGGAGGAGGCTGCCGTGGCGCACCTCCTGCAACGCCCGATGTCGACGATTTCGGATCAACAGCAAGTGGCTTCATGTCGTCGGGACGTGCAAGTTCCCGCACCGCAAGCAAGAGATCGGCCCGTGCTACAAGGGCGTCCTGGGCCTCGTACATGGCAGTGTAGCCACCAGCGGCAGCCACCTGCTGCGCGAACTGACCTTCGTCGTCGAGGCTACCGCGCGACTGATGAAGAGCCTGCTCCCTGCCACAAGGTCAACAAGAGCGCATCCAAAAACCCTGAACGAGGCCGGGCGCTACCGCACCATCAGGGCGCCAGGGAACTGCCCGACATCCCGACGAAAGGAAAACACATCGCAAACGCGCACAACCTGCACGAACGTCTCGTGAAACACGAAAACCTGCGCTTCACAGACGACCATCGCGGTAGGGAACCGGGTTACCCCCCGCACATAACCGGACGTGCGCTGTTCGCTCCTCCCCTGACGACAAGGCGCTGGTTTGGCCACGGATGCTGGCTCAGTGGGCAGCGGTGAGGGTGTCTGTGTCCCCGGTGAAGTCCTTTTGGGAGCGTCGCCGAAGGGCACGCAGCTGTTTGCATTGGTGTATGAACTTCTGCAGGCTGCTTCCCGGAACGGCGTAGTAGCAGCCGTTGATGACTCACCACTTGGCCGTTTCGTGCCGGTTATCGTGCCACCGCATGCGCAAGGCCTCCTTGATCCGCCGCAGGGTGCCCGTTTGCGACCGACCCTGAACCTGCCTTTCCTCGTCTGTTCGCAGAAGTGCGTCATGCCGAGGAAGTCGAACGTCTTGTCCACGCTTCCGGCGGTTCGCTCTGGCAAACCGACCGAACTCGATGATTTTCCGGGTGCAGTTCAAGTGGGCCAGTCTCTCCCCAAGGTCTCAGCGCCGCCCAGATGCTGAAAGCCGCACACGAAGTCGTCCGCATAATGATCGTGTCCCGCTTGCGCCAGTGGTTCTGGAACCAGTCGCACGTAGTGCAGGTTCGCAAGGCGCCGCCCCTTGCGGTGTTCCCTTGCCAGTCGGTCCCTTCCATGACGCCGGCGTCACTTGATGATCAGACCCCCCGATCCGTTTTTTTCCCGGGTACTGTAACTTGATGTCTGGAAATTTATCTGAGATTTGCGCTTTGAGGCGTTTCACTGGGGGGCTAGCCCCCCAGTGAAACGCGGCGCCATCGTGCTATCCCATGGAGTTGTAAAACATTCATGGAGGAAGCGAATGGACCTGCGACACACTACGACGATTGAGGCCGTTTTGGAACATCTGATCGCAAACGGAGCAACGGATCTGGGGCGGATCTTTGGTCAGCTCTTCGAGCTTGCGATGCAAATCGAGCGCGAGCAGCACTTGAGAGCGGGCCACCGGACACCGGAACGACAGGGCTATGCCAACGGCTACAAACGGATCGACACCCCCACTGTTGCCAAACGGTCACGGGGACGACCCCCCAGTCGCTTGAACGCGGCCAGCGATCTTCTCGCGCCGTAGCCGAGATGTACATCAAAGGTGTTTCCACGCGGCAGGATGTAATGCGCGAGTTCGGGAGCCTGTCCTCTTCTCAGGTCAGCCGGGCCACCAAGTTGCTCGATGAAGAACTCGCCGCGCAACCGGCCCCTGATGAAATACCTGGATGCGCGCTATGAAAAAGCCCGCCATGACGGCGTTGTGCGCGATGTTGCAGTGCTCTCGGCCATCGGAATAGGGGCTGCAGGCACGTTCTGGGGCTCTCTGTGGCGCTCTCCGAGGCCGAGGTCCATTGGAGAGCCTTCCTGGAAAGCTTGCTAGCCCTGCATGGTACGACCTTCATCGTCTCGGATGCCGGGCTGAAAGCGGCACGACGCGCGGTGCTGGGCGCGGCGATGTGGCAGCGCTGCCAGTTCCACCTGGCGCAAAACGCCGTGCACCGAACAATGACATCAGGAAACGTATTGGAAAACAGCTCGGAACCATGCGTCCTCACTCCAAAACGCCGAGGCTGAACTGGGCGCCCTCGTGGCCAGCTATCGCGACAAGCATCCAAGCTTCCTGGCTGGAAAAGAATGCGGGGCTCGCTGTCTTCACCTTGCCCGATGCTCACCGCAAGCGCATGCGAACCTCGAACGGCATCGAGCGGCCGATCCAGCAAGAACTCAAGCGGCGCACCTCCAAAGTCAGGGTCTTTCCGAACCTCGCCTCGTTGGAGCGCCTCTCAACCGCGGTCCTCATCGACAAAAAATGGGAAACCGAAACCAAGATCAAATGGGAACAGCTCGATGACTGAGAGCTTCACGACAATTTCCAGACATCAGGTTGCGTAATCGTTTCCCGAGCATCGCAACCAGATGGTCGCGGTTGTCGAAGAACCCACGGGCGTCAACGATCCAGTTGACCTTCCGCCGTTCCACCGTGACGGCGCATGATGCGCCCCGGCCGGAACCGAGGAACTCCGTTTCGCGGCACCAGAATCACACCGCCCGCTGAAGAATCTTGTCCGAGGCAAGTTGCCCCTCCTTGGGAATGTAGACCCTGGAGGCGCCCGCCCCTGTGCACACGGGCGTGCAGCAGTTCCACCCCGTACGTTTGCCACACAACGCCCCGCCGCCGCATCCTTCCTCAAGGAATGGAACGCAGAACATCACGTGGTGGAGTAAAGACGCTCTTCCGGGTTCCTCTTCGCTACCTGCCGCCTGTGACCCCCGCTTCTGCGCGCGGCGCGGGCCAACCGCATTGCCCTTCCCTCCAGCAACTCCGCAGGCTCCGGAGAGCCCTTGTTCGCCGCCTTCAGCGGTACTATGGCCGAATCTGACTTCTCGTTCATCATCGGCTTACGGAATTTCCTCTGCGGCCCCTCCACGACAGAGGGGCAAGACCTCCCAGGTCCCTGCTTCGGCCATGGTTCTCGGACCCCGCGGAGCCCCCCTCACCAACGCGGCTCGTTGCCTTCGGCCACGACCTCGGCACTCCGGTTTCAAAGCATCTCGTGGCTCAATAGCCTGGCCTGCCGCTCCCCAACGCTTCGCCTCACAACGCATGGTTCACGGAGAAATTAGCCTCTCTCGGGACTTGCACCCGGCCACATTCCACCAGTTTGCCTGGCGCACCCGACGTCAGCTTCACCAACAATGCCGGAGAACAGAAGATCAGGATGGCAAAGCTCAAGGTGTCCGGATGCTTCCGCTCCACGCAAAAGCTTGGTGCCAAGCTACCTCACCTCCATAGCCGCACTCGGCTACAACCCACTCGTCGCCACCCAGATCGCCCTCGACGGAAAAGCCGCAGACATCATCAACGAGCACTACGACCAATCAGAACCCAACTAGGGGTGAGTAGATACGATCAATTTATTTTAGCGAACGCCCTTAGGGCGCCGCCATGTCGAACATCCTTCCTCTTCCGGCCCGCAAGCGGGCTGTCCGTCGGGGGCCTCCCGGAGACGATGCCAGAGGTCTTTCCCGGTGAGCCTTCCGGCGACGCCGCACGATGCGCTGTTCCGGGCGCTGATCTCCGAGCCGGCCCGCGCCGCTTCGCTGCTCGCGGAGTACCTGCCGCCGGAGGTGGCCGCCCTCCTCGACCCCGAGGCCCCGCCCGAGGCGGTCGAGGGCAGCTTCGTCGACGAGGACGCCGCGCGGACCCAGTGCGACGTACTCTTCCGGGTCAGGCTGAGAAGCGGCCACGAGGCGCGCCTCTATGTGTTGCTCGAACACAAGAGCCGCGTCGATGCTGACACGCCACTCCAGCTCCTGAAATACATGGTCAACATCTGGCGCCGCGAGATCGAGAATGGCGGTGCCGGGGACAGGTTGCCGACGATCATCCCGCTGGTCTTCTACCATGGCCGGGGCCGTTGGACGGCGCCGCTCTCGGTGCCGGGGATGATAGACGCGCCCGGGGAGTTGGAGCCGTTCGTCAGGGAGTTTGCCTATGTGGTGCACGACCTTGGCGAGATTGCGCCAGACCGGCTGTCGGCCTCACCCGAGGTGCGTTCTGGCGCTCAGGGTCGTTCATGCCGAGGAGATACCGCCCGATCTTCTCGACGAGATGACGGGCAGGGTGATCTTACGCTAAATTCTGTCTGATTTTTCAAGGCAGTACCTGGGCTTTGCGGGGTCGCGGGTTGGTGCGGGAGATTTTTTTACAGTTTTCGCTGGCTTTCCTGCACTGAAGTTGTCATGGTGCGGGGATGTCGGTTCACAAGCACTTCGCATCCTGTCCGATTCACGTCGCAGCTCCGGAAGGGTCTGTCCGAGCATCCATGTTTCTTGGCAAGGTTTTTGCGGGTGTCTGTGGTGATGTTTTCTGTGGTTGTCCACAAGCGGTGTGGGATTTGCTCTGCGAGCGAGGCGACATGAAGCTTGTGGTCCCAGCGGCGGGTTGCCGTCCATTGGTCACGTGAACGCGGCTACCTTGCCGTCCCCGGGCACGTGACCGTCCGGGTTCCAGGTGTCCCAAGGCGGTTCGGTCTCCTTGATGTCGGCCTCGACGATGATCTGCAGACATTCTTCCCAAGTCGTGTCGTAGAGGGAGACTGTCGAGACAGTCCCGATCGCGCTCTCGGCAGGGCCGTGTCTCCTTCGCTCACTCACCGGTGCTTCAGGCAACGCTGCTGTCGCAGCAAGGTGTTCGCCAGAGCTTGCGCATCACGGCGACAATCGCGACTTTGTGGGCCTTGCCGGCAGTCTTGAGGCGCACCAGGTCCGCGTTGAAGCGTGCCGGTTGCGGCCAGGAGATCGCGTGGCCTTCGGTGCCCGCCACGGATGTGCCGAGCACCGTGGTCGTTGGCGCCACCCCGATCAAGGCTGCCGACGCTGCCGAGTTCGGGCATCCAGCAAAGAAGGGCTGCGGCGGTCACCGGACCGGGGATCGAGGTCAGGATGGCATACCTCTGCTTGGGATCACCGGCGATCACCGCTTTGATCGCCGCGCCGGCAATGCGATCATCGAGATCGGCCGCCGAGGCCCTTGTGACGGTCTCGCCATCTACCTCATCTGCCACCTGCTTGGCGTCGACAAGCGCGGCACCAAGAGATCCTCCAGGCTCTTGAGGAAGGCGAAGCCACAGGCTCGAGATCGCCCAGCCGATCTTGGCGTCGACGCGGTCGGTCTTCGCCAGATGGCCCATCGCCTCGGCGAAGCCCGCAACGGGTTGACGAGAATAACCTCGAAGCCCCGGTCATGAAGACACTGGTGAACCTTGCGGTGATAGCGGCCTGTCGCCCACCACCCGGCTCACCCCGAGGCCGCGAAGCCACCTGCCCGTGGCGTCGTTCGCAAAACAATGCGCCAGATGTCCAGACTGGCTGACCCCTGCTACTATCTTGACCATCGTCCCTTGCTCCTCCCCTTACGATGATACGGGTTCAAACCCAAGTATCCAGCGAGGGACGTCAAGGGAGGTTGCCACACTCGGACACGGCCCTGTCAAGGTCGAAACGGCAACCTCCGCGGAGATCGTTTGACCCCCTGTGCGTGTTCGCTCAGGGGAGCGGAATCTCTCTGCAACCATAGCTCTCCCACAGATCCACATTTTCCCGCCCCCAACTGCTGTGGATGATTTCATCATCAAGGGGACAAAACCTGGTCATATAAGGTTGAGGTTCGCGAAGCCTGAGGAGCGTCCGCTGCGTTGATGGACGACTATCTCGGGTTTCGCTGTCTGGCGGGGCTGCGCCATGTTGCGTCCTTCAGGGGGCAGTGGTCTGGCCGGGGCCTTCAAGTGCCGCGGCCGGTGGCTGGAAGCCGGAGCAGCAGGGCTTGATCTGACAACACGCGACTGCTTGCGGCGCCGCGAACGTTTCCGAACCTTGCCTCCTTCTTTCGTAACTACCCAGGTACCCTGCCAAGTGTGAGAGCTTGCTGATTTTGTTCGCCGTGTCGCTGCTCTCGGCCTTGACTGCATAGGCGCGCGCGCCTATGGGTTGCCCTCTCGCATGGGAGGAGCGGCTGGTGGGGTATTTCGGATCGAAGGCGACGACGGGTCTGAGCCAGGCGCTGATTGCGCTGATGCCGCCGCACTCTGTCTATATCGAGAGTCACCTGGGGGGCGGTGCGCTGATGAAGCGCAAGCCTGCTGCCGTGCGCTCGATCGGGATCGACCTCGATGAGCGGGCGCTTGAGGCCTTTGGCTGCGACTACCCGGTGGAGTTGGTGCATGGCTGCGCCCACTCCTTTCTGGCGTCGTTTGCGTTTCTGGGCCCGGAGCTGGTCTACAGCGATCCGCCCTATCTGCACGCGACCCGGCGTTCGTCGCAGCGCTACCGCTTCGAGTATGCGGAGGCCGACCACGTCGCGCTGCTTGAGCTGCTCAAGGGTCTGCCCTGCCAGGTGATGGTCTCGGGCCACCCGTCTGCGCTCTATGACGACCTGCTGTCGGGCTGGCGCCGGCTGGCGCTGCAGGTGACGACCCAGGCCCGGGTGCGGACCGAGGTGGTGTGGTTCAACTTCGCGCCCGACCGGGTGCACTGGGCGCGCTTCGCCGGCCGGAACTTCACCGACCGCCAGCGCATCAAGCGCAAGGCGGCCAACTGGGGCCGGCTCTACGAGGCCATGCCGGCGGGCGAACGCCTGGCGGTGCTGGCCGCGATCATGGCCGGCGAGGTCCCGTGACGGTGGCGCGAGGACCTCGCCGGCCACGACGAGGCTTTTGCGTGCCTGCAGGACCTTTTCACCCCACAATGCCTGGCGATGACGGTCATCAAAGCCATCCGGGCCAGGGGCTGCTGCGCCTGAGCGCGGCGCTGGTCAGGGAGAACGACGCGCTGGAGCGGGAGAACGCCCACTTGCGCGAGCGGATTGCCGAACTCGAGCGCAGTGCCGCGCTCGACAGCACCACCAGCTCCCGGTCGCCGGCCAGCGACGGTCTGAAGAAGAAGAGCGGACCCCAGCGCACCCGGAGCGGCACGTCCGACAGGCGGCGGCCAGCCACAAGGGAACCACTCTGGAGCGGACCGCGACGCCCGACCACGTCGTCGATCATGATCCCTGCGCCTGTGCGGGCTGCGGCGCGCCGCTGTCGGCCGCTGAGCGTCACCGAGCCCCCGTCTGCCGGCAGGTCTTCGATGTGCCGCAGCCCCTTGAGGTCACCGAGCACCGCTGCCTCTGTGCCGCCTGCGGCACCGTGACGACAGCCGTCTTCCCGAACGGCGCCCCGGTCCAGTACGGGCCGCGTATCACCGCGTGGGGGACCTACCTGCTGCACGCGCAGTTCATTCCGGAGAAGCGCGTCGCCGAAGTCATGAGCGACCTCTTCGCGGTCAGGCTCTCAACCGCCACCATCGCCGCCATGGGCAGACGCACCGCCCGGCGCTTCGAGGGCTTCCTCGACCGTGTCGGCGAGATCATCCGCACCGCGGCCCCGGTCAAACACCTCGACGAGACCGGCATCCGCATCGCCGCCCGGACCCAATGGCTCCACGTACTGTGCACCCCGTTGCTGACCATCCTGCGCATCGCCGCCGGGCGCAGCCACATCGACGAGAAGCTCAACGGCATCGTCATCCATGACGACTACGCCACCTACTTCGCTCTCCAAGGCGTGCGCCACGGGGCCTGCAATGCCCATCACCTGCGCGAACTCCAAGCCCTGATCGAGATCGAGAACTGGGCAGCCACCACGCACCCGCTCCTCAGCCGTGCCAACAGAGCCGCCCGCTTCGCCCGCAAGAATGACCGCGACCTGCCCGCTTCACTGGTGGCCCGCATCTCCCGAGCCTGGGACCGCATCCTTGAGCAGGCCATCGCCTCTCACGAAGAGATGGCGCCCCTCCAGAGCGGAAAGCACGGACGACAAAAGCGCCGCATCGGTCACAACCTCGCCCTCCGGCTCCAGAAATACAAGGAGGGCTGCCTGCGCTTCCTCACCGACCCGAGAACCCCCTTCTCGAACAACCAGGCCGAGCGCGACCTCCGCATGGGCAAGCTGCGCCAGAAAATCTCGGGCGGCTTCCGATCAATGCAAGGCGCCCGCGACTTCGCCAGCCTGCGTTCCGTCATCGCAACAGCCCGAAAGCAACGCTGGAATGTCCTCGAAACCCTGGCGCATCCCGATCCCATGCAGCTGATCCCGAGACTGCGCCTCTGAAATCCCCCGCCGCTCGCCTCCGCGTCCGCGGCAGCAGACCGGAAGCTTCAGTCCATAACCCGTGGCTGATCGCCGGAAGCAGACCTGGGCAGTTACCTTCTTTCTTGCGACGCGGCGGCTGGCCGACGATTGGGCCTACGGCCACCAGGTGGCGGAGACGTTCTGCGATCCGGCGCGTTTTGCGGGCACAAGGCGGCGGGCTGGCGTGCACTGAGCCGGACCAAGGGGTTTGCCCGCGGGCGCTACACCGACCCCCATGGCAAGGAGATTTTCGTTGTGCGGCGCGACGGCTGCTGTCGCAGGCGCTGCGGTAGCGCCGCCTGCCTCCTCGCTCCCCGGGGTTCCGAGGTAATGCGTTCGCTGCACGAAGAGTTGACGGCGATCGAGGACTTCCGCCGCGCAGGAAGCACACGGTGTGCTCACGTTCTCGCCGAGCTTGCGAACATGAAAGGCAGCTGCGCAGTTTGCGCGGTCGCTGTCTCAGGACGAACTCGAGGCCATCGGCGGAACCCGAGGACGGAGCTGCGCGAGCCGCCCTCCAAGGCGACCCTCCACAGGGCAGTCGATCGACCCCGAGGCGCTCGAGGATGTGCTCGGCCGCGGGCTCGCCCGGGCGCTTGCCGCCGACGGCAAGCGCATCCGCGGCGCCAACCGCAACGGCCACCACGAGACCGTGGCTCTCACGCCTCCGGCGCACCCTTCGCGCTGTTGAATTTCGACGACGGTGAGCTGGCGGCCACCTCCTCGAGCGCACCGATGTCCGCGGCAAGGTGATCACCCGCACGACGCCGGCAGCGCTGATCACCCGGCGCTGCGGCGCAGACTATGTCTTCTCGGTCAAAGGCAATGCGTCCGAAACCTTCGACATCCTCGACGGCATCGACTGGGAGCCAGCGGCCGCTTCAAGGAAGAGTAAGGCCCGCCTCGAGCAGCGCGTGCCGCTCAAGGGCTTGATCAACCACCCCGGCCAGATCGCCCGCATCAAGCGCTGCCGCGAACCGCTGGGAAAGAGCGCCAGCGGCGCAGCGAGCGGCAACGACTGTACATCATCACCTCGCTCGATGCGCAACACGCGTCGCCAGAGGAACTGCTGCGGCCGCGGGCCGTGGAAAACATGAACCACCGAGACTGCGTCTTCGGCGAAGACGCCTGCCTGACCCGCAAACCGCGCCAGCCTCAACAACATCGCGCTCGCGGTGATCTTCGCCAACCGACGCGAGAGCCTCGCCGAAACACGGCTGCAGCTCGACCGCCGAGAAGCCGTCGCAGCTCTGATTCGGCCCTGAGCGCCAATGGCGTCCGGCCGATTTTCGGATGCCGCCCACAACCCGCCTACATCTCGAAAACAACCCGCCCACGCGCCGGCAACGCCGCCGGCGACGACCGCGGACGGCCCCGAAGCCAGAAAACCCGGCAGGTTGTACAACCTGCCTCCATCAGCAGTCGACAAGATCGAATGCAGCGTGAGAAAGTCCTGAGATGACGGGCGGGCCGGTTGCGGGGAGCGCGTTCGAGCGTCATATTGTGCGCTACATTGCCGAGCGCATGAACCTGACGCCGCCGTTGCTGGAGGCGTCGCTGCGCCGGACGAAGCCGGATCGCTGGGAGGCGCTGATGGGCACAGTCGCACAAGCCTGGATCGAACAGGGAAAAGCCGAAGGAATCGAGACGGGAAGAGCCGAAGGAATCGAGAAGGGAATCGAACGGGGCCGAATACAGACCTTGGCGGAACTTCTTCTTCGTTAACTGGCGTTGCGCTTCGGTGATGTGCCGGATGCGGTTCGCGAGCGGGTTCGCAACGCGTCGGCCGCCGAACTGGAGGCCTGGGTGGAGGCGGTGCTGGTGGCGGCGAGCCTTGATGAGGTGCTGACCGCCGGACCCGGGCGCTGAACCGGCGCGGCCGACACACACACTTGCGTGGCGCGCGCGACATGACCATTGACTTTGGCGTCCTGAACAGCGCGGTCAGCGCAGGCTGCTGGCATGTTGCTCCGGTTGCGGGTCGGCTTCGAATACCGGCCTCGATTCCCTGACAAGCGCTGAGCCCGGTTTCGTTTGGAGCTGGGGATTTTCGGGTCAAGAGATACCGGGACGGTTTCGCGCGTGGAAGGAACCTGTGGGCTACGGCGGCAGACAGGTTATTCGGGCTTCAGATCCCGGCGCTCCTGCGCCGAAAGGGTCACCCGGTAGAGCTTCCTGCCCTGAGAGTTGGCCATATGCGCCGCTCCTGTCATTGCGCCGAAGACCTGCGAGCATGCCCGTTGTCCGGACCTGCGCATGGGGCCGCTGCTGCCTGCCCGTTCGGCATCTTGCCCGTGTGGATATCGGCACTGCCCGGATTCCAACGAACGCCGACACGGAAATACTACCCACAAAAACCATCAATACAATGTCGGTGAACTACTGGGATGGGGAGATGCCGGACTGGAATCGCGGTATAGACCCGCGACGTCAGACCCAGCGAGTTGAGAGTTGTTCCGCGCCTCCGGCCAGACCATAGCGGTTGAACAAATCGGCGATCGTCCGGCGTCAAGCGTCGTGTTGGCTTCGTCGATCGCGATTTGAATCTGAGAAACTCCAATTCTGACCAGTATTTCTTGAAGGGGATACGAGGGTCTAGCGTGGACCGTGCCGGGGTCTTGGCGTGCGGGTGCTGTTCTGGTTGTCTTGCTGGCTGAGTCCGCAAAACCGCAAGTTTCGGGTTGGCTACGTTCCCATGGTGGCCCATGATCCGGTCCTGTCGGCGGTCATCGTGGCCGGACGGCGAAAGCGAAGGAAAGTCGACATGTGTCAGGACATCGAACAGGTGGAATCCAGATACGGCCGCCATTGGCCGGATGGCGATGAAGCGCCGCCGGAGCGGTCTTCGGACCGCGCGGCTTTCGATTATGCGCGAATTGAACGTGCGTTGCGGTTCGTAATCGAGAATGTCGAGGCGCAGCCGCGCCTTGAGGATATAGCGGACGCGGCGGCGCTGAGTCCATTCCATTTTCAGCGCCTGTTCACCCGCTGGGCGGGCGTCAGCCCGAAACGGTTTCTCGGCTACCTGACTCTCGAACATGCCAAGCTCGCACTCGAGCGGGGCGCCGGCGTGCTTGAGGCTTCCGTGGAGGCCGGACTCTCGGCCCCGTCGCGCCTGCATGATCTGTTCGTGACCTTCGAGGCGATCACGCCCGGCGAGCACCGGACAGGGTGCGACGGTCTCGAGATATTCTATGGCGTGCATACCGGACCGTTCGGGGATTTCGTCGTCGGGGCGACCGATCGCGGCATATGTGCGCTGGAATTCCTCGATAGCGGCGGGCCCGAAGCCGCGATCGCGGCCATCTCGCGACGGTACCCCGGTGCGGAACTGAAATATGGATCGCAACGCACCGGGGTGCTGTGCCGCGCGCTGTTCGATAGCCGGGGCGGCGGATCGCGCCGTTCTCCACAATTGTGGTGCCGCGGCACCAATTTCCAGGTCAGGGTGTGGGCTGCGCTCCTCTCGATCCCGTCGGGCGCGCTTGCTACCTACAGCGATGTCGCACACGCTATCGGTGCACCGTCCGCCGCGCGCGCCGTCGGCAACGCGGTGGCCGCGAACCCGATTGCCGTCCTCATCCCCTGCCATCGCGTGATCCGGGCGACGGGGCTGTTCGGCACCGGCTACAGGTGGGGAACGGAACGCAAGCTGGCGCTGATCGGACACGAGCAGGCCCGGTCGGCGGCGCCTCCGGGCGCCGGCGGTCAGTCGATGCCGAGCACATCGAGCATGGTGTAGTAGCCCGGCGGCCGGTCCTTCGACCAGAGCGCAGCGTGCACGGCGCCGCGCGCGAATATCTGCCGCGACTGTGCCTTGTGGGTCAGTTCCAGGCGTTCGTCCTCCGCGGCAAACACCACCGTGTGTTCGCCGACCACGTTGCCGCCGCGGAGCACGGCAAAGCCGATATCTCCGCGCCCGCGTTCACCGGTCTGCCCGTGGCGGGTCCAGGCCGCGGCGTCCTCAAGGCCGATGCCGCGGCCCGTTGCGGCGGCCTCTCCCAGCCCGACCGCGGTGCCGGAGGGCGCGTCCACCTTGTGGCGATGGTGCATCTCGACGATCTCGATGTCGAAGGTATCGTCGAGCGCGCCGGCAACCTGACGGGTCAGGGCGAAGAGGAGATTGACAGCGAGGCTCATGTTCGGAGCGTGCATGACGACCGTCTTCTCGCCTGCCTGTCTCAGGATGCGGCTCTGGGCCGCATCGAGCCCGGTCGTGCCGATGATGTGGGGCACGCCGCTCTCGGCGGCGAGCGCCGCATGTCGGGCCGTCGGCTCGGGAAGGGTGAACTCGATGACCGCGTCTGCGTCCGCGAACACCGCTTCGGCGCTGTCGGAGATCTCGATTCCTGCCGGATCGATCCCGGCCACGGCGCCCGCGTCGTGGCCGATGGCGTCCGATTCGGGCGCGTCGCAGGCCGCGCCGATCCCGCATCCTTCGGTAAGCGCGATCTGGCGGATGATCGCGTGACCCATCCGGCCGCCCGCGCCGATGAGTCCGATTCTCATGTCGGTCATATATACGCTCCTCCCCGCCGGTTGCAGCCACGCCGGCAGGTTCTAGCACATCCGGGCGATTCCGGTCGCGCAACGCCCGCCTTCACGGGTCACTGTCCGCATTGTCCGCGCCGAGCGCCGGCGCCCGGCGCGGGTCCGCGCCGCCAGCTCGCAGTTCCGCCACGATCGGGACCGGCAGCGCCGGAATTATCTCCCCGTCCGCGTTGATCAGCTCGGCCCTGAACAGGCCGCGTACCTGGAAATGCGGATCGTCGAGGGCCTCGCGGACCGTCCGGACAACGGTTGCGCAGCAATCCGCATCCGCAAGCACCCCCTCCCAGTGCGACGCCGGGCGTGCCGCAATGATCTCCGCGACCCGCGCCGCCGTTATCTCCGGTGCGCTGCAGTCGTCGCGCAGCTCCTCGTCGAGCTCGATCGCCTCGGCGAACGATGCCCAGAATCTGTCTTCGAGCGGCGCCGCGGCGACCAGGCGTCCGTCTGCGGTCGGGTAGAGGCGGTAGCGCGGCGAGCCGCCGGTGACGAGTTCGCCACCCGGAGTCGGCCAGGTGCCGCTGCCGAAGGCATTACCGAGCGCCCAGTATATCAGCGGGAACAGGTTGTCGGTCATCGCGATGTCGAGCCGCGTGCCGGTCCCGCTCTGCTCGCGCTCGCGGAGCGCGAGCAGGATGTTCATTACTGCGGGATAGGCGCCTCCGGCGATGTCGGCGATCAGCACCGGCGGAACCACGGGCGCCTCCGCGTCCCCCGGGCTCAGGGACAGGAGCCCGGTGTCGCCGATATAGTTGAGGTCGTGCCCGGCCACATCCCGCTTCGGCCCGTGCTGGCCGTAGCCGGTGATCGAACAGTAGATCAGCCCCGGATTGACCGCCCGAACCGTATCGTAGTCGAGACTGAGCCGCGCCATGACGCCGGGGCGGAACTGCTCGATCAGGACATCGGCGCGCGCGATCAGCGGCTCGAGGCGCTTGCGGCCAGCCTCGTCCTTCAGGTCGAGTACGAGGCTCTTCTTGCCGCGGTTGAGGAGTGCGAAATTGACGCTCTCCGCCCCCCAGTGCGGCGCGTAGCCGCGCATCTCGTCGCCGCTCCCGGGACGTTCGATCTTGACCACCTCGGCGCCGGCCTCGGCAAGCAGGAGACTCGCCATCGGCCCCGGAAGGAGGGTCGAAAAATCCACCACGAGGACGCCTTCGAGCGGTCCTGTCATTGTCGCATCTCCTCTCTCTGCCGATGGCTGCAATTCCCGCCTGCGCGCTTCGCGAGAAGGCGAGCCGGCCACCGCGTGCTACTATCTCGCGACGAAGCTGCGGCCGATGAACTGGCGATGGATCTGGTTGGTACCCTCCCAGATCTGAGTGATCTTCGCATCGCGCATCAGCCGTTCGACCCGATAGTCCGCGCAGTAGCCGTAGCCGCCATGCATCTGCACCGCTTCCGTTGTCATGCGCATGGCGAGGTCCGAGGCCCGCATCTTGGCGATCGAGGCGGCGACGCCGATATCCTCGGTACCGGAATCGACCAGCGCACCCACATGGTCGAGCCATGTCTCGAGCCCGGCAAGCTCGGCGGCGAGGTCGGCGATCATGAACTGATTTCCCTGGAACTCGATGATCCGGCGGCCCGACTGGCTGCGCTCGTTCATGTAGGCGACCATGTCGGCGAAGGCGGCCCGGGCGATGCCCCGCGCATGGGCGGCTACGCTCGGCCGCGACTTGTTAAGCGACGCCAGCAGCAGACGGAGCCCGTCTCCAGGGCCGCCAAGCAGGTTGGCTCGCGGAATGCGGCAGCCCGAGAACGACAGCTCGGTCGCCGACGAGGCGCGGTGGCCCATCTTGCGCTCGTTGCGGATGGCTGCGAACCCGGGAGTATCGGTCTCGAGGACGACCGCGGAAATCGCGGCTCGGTCGTCGTTGATCTCCGACCACTTGCCGAACAGCAGGATCAGGTTGGCAACATCGCCGCTGGTGATGAACGTCTTGCCGCCGTCGATCACGATTTCGTCGGCATCGGGCGTGAAGCGCGTTCGCATCGCCGTTGCGTCCGATCCCGCTGACGGTTCGGTGATGGCGAGCGATGCAATCCCGCCTTCGGCGATGCGCGGCAGCAGGCGCGTCTTCTGTTCTTCGCTGCCGTGGTCCACGACCGGTCCCATGGCGTGGTAGTTGGTGGCGTAGATGATTCCGGTCGAGGCGCAGGCCTCCGAAATCACACTGACGCATTCGAGATAGAGGCGGTAGCTCATGGGCGAGCCGCCATAGGCCTCGGGGATGAATATCGCGTTGAGTGCCAGTTCGTTGAGCGCGTCGACGCTGGTCCGCGGGAACGTCGCGGTCTCGTCGAAGCCTCCGGCGTTCGGAGCGACGACCTCGTCGGCGACGCGTCGCACCTGGTCGAGAACCAACGTTTCGGCCTCTGTCCAGTGGCGCTGGCGCGCGATCTGTTCGAATACCTTCATGGTCGGTTCCTGTGCTGCGTCCGGGTCTGCCGCCAGGCGCGGTCAGTGGTGCATGCCGTGACCGCCGTCGACATAGATCGTCTCGCCGGTGAGGTAGGGAATGGCGTTGGTCATCAGGCCGGCGACGAGCGTGGCGACATCCTCGGGCGTGCCGGGCCCGCCGGTCGGTATGCGCCCCTCGAGCCAGCTGCGCACCTTGGGGCGCGACAGGTAGTCGCGGTTCAGGTCGGTCGTCACGTAGCCAGGGGCTACGTTGAGGACGCGGATGCCGTCTCCGGCCCATTCGACGGCGAGGCACCGGGTGATCGCGCCCACGGCGGCCTTCGAGGCGCAGTAGGACAGCGCGTGTGGCACCCCCATCTTGTCGAAGAACGATCCGATATTGACGATGGTGCCGCGGGTCGCCCGGAGATGGGGATAGGCCTCGCGCGAGGCCAGCATCACCGCTGTGGCATTCAGCCGCATCACCTTCTCGAAATCTTCAAGCGCCAGGTCGGCGCTCGCCCCGCCGATATGGTGCCCGGCGTTGTTGACAAGGCCGGCCACTGGCCCGTCTTCGGCGACCGAGGCGATGGCCGTAGCGAGCGCGGCCTCGTCGGTGAGATCGCAGGCGATGGCGCGCCCCGCCTCCGCGGTTCCTGATCGTGAGATCGAGACCACGCCGAAGCCGGCGCCGTCGAGCGCGCGCACGATTGTGGCCCCGATGCCGCGGCTGCCTCCCGTCACAATGACCTGCCCCGATCCGCGATCGTTGCGCATGTCCAGCCTCCCTCTGTCACGATGCCGCCGTCGCTCGCTACCGGGCGACCGGCACGGGTTCGATTTCGCCACGGCGGTGCATCTCGATGATCTTGCGCTTGAGGATCTTGCCGCTCGCGGTCAGCGGGAAGTTCTCCATCCTCAGGAAGAATTCGGGCATGTCGTAGCGCGACAGGCCTTCGGCCTGGAGATGGCGGAGCATTTCGTACATGCTGATTGTACCGATGACCGCGAGGCAGGCCCGCTCGCCTAGGCGCTCGTCGGGTATCGGAAACGCCGCCGCCTTCTCGACCGCGGGGCTGCGCAGCGCCAGCGCCTCAATGTGGGCGGGGTAGATGTTGTGGCCGCCGCGGATGATGAGATCCTTGAGCCGCCCGGTGACGTAGAGATTACCGTCCGCGTCGACACGGCCGAGATCGCCGGAGAGGAAAAGGCCGTCGCGGTTGAAGCAGTTCTGGGTCTCTTCCTGGTTGCCGAAATACCCCAGAGTGAGCGCCGCCCCGCGGCCGGCGATCTGGCCCACGGCGCCGGGCTCCGCCGGCTGGTCCGGATCCTCGCGGTCGACGATCGTGACCTCGTAGGCGGGGCCGCCGCGACCGCAGCTGTGGATCCAGAGTTCGGGGTCGTCGTCGGGGTGGGTGTACTGGTGCGAGGAGTTCTCGGTCATGCCGTAGACGTTCTGGGGTTTGATCCCCTGTGCAATGAGGGCCTCGCAGACTACCGGCGGGATCGCCGCGCCGGCCATGTAGAAGATCCGTACGTCGCCGAGTCGCGCGAGCCCGGCAGCGGCCTGTTCGGCGAGCATGTCCATCGCGTGGGTGGGGACGCCGAGCACGTAGGTCGCGCCGGTCTCGACGATCCATTCGAGCCGGCTCATTCCCGGCGGCGGCGCGTCGATGATCAGCTCGCCGCCGCAGACCAGCCACTCCGCCGCTGCCACCCAGGCAATATGGTGCGACAGCGGGCTCAAGGTGAGGATGCGGGTACCGCTGTCGAGGCCCCAGTCGCGCACCATGTCGCGGGCGTTGGCGAGCAGCGTGTTGGCGGAATGCATTACGCATTTGGGCGGTCCGGTAGTTCCCGAGGTGAAGGCGAGATAGGTAACCCGGTCGGGATCGGTCTCTGCCGGCTGCTTGGGCGGCGCCCCGGCCGTCGGGAAGGAGTCGGGGGTGAGGACCTTACGGAGCGTCGGCAGCGATGCGAGCTCGGCCTCGATATCGCCGTTGCGGCGGTCCGACCCCCAGCCGGGCTCGGTCAGCAGTACCGCCGCGTCGATGCGGCGCAACAGCTCGCCGATCTCGGCGCAGGCGTGGGTGCGGTGGAGCGACGGGTTGACGGCATAGCCGCCGCGCGAGCAGGTGAGGAAGGCGAGCACCGGTTCAACGCGGTTTGACATCCAGATCGACACCCGGTCTCCCGGCACGAGGCCGAGCTCGAGCAGCGCCCCCGCGAAGATGTCGACTTGCTCCTTGATCTCGCGCCAGGTCAGCGCGAGCGCGCCGTCGCGGTAGGCAGGGTCTTCGGGGCGCGCGGCGGCGTGCGTCGCCAGCAGGCTGTAGACGGTGTCGTCCGTCCACAGGCCGCGACGGTAATAGTCCCGGGCGTGGCCGGGCTGATGCAGCGTGAGGAACGGGCGCATGGTGAAATCCGGAAGGCTCGGTGGGCGGCTCTGCGGCGTGGTGTCGGGTCAGACGCGGTTATATACCAGCCGCGGCGGCGCGGCACCTGCCGGGTGGTCTCCGTTGTCCCGCGGAGCGGGGTCGCGGATCTTACAGCGATGCGAGGAAACCGCTGAGCGTGTCCTCGAAGGCGTGGGGGGGGGGGGGGGGGGGGCGATGTTGCAGATATGCCCGGCGCCGGGGCAGCGAGACTTGGCGGCCGTCCTGTACCGATCGCGCCAGCTCGTCCATGACGGTCGGCGGCCCGCAGACGGCATCGAGCCCACCCGAGACGAACAGCGCCGGCATCGCAAGCTCGCAGAGGTGGTCGCCGAAACCGACGGTGAGAAGCGCCCGGATACAGCCGTGATAGCCGTCGAGCGAGGTGCGCAGGATCATTTCGCGGATGCCCTTTATGCGCTCCGGGTTTGCGTCGCGCCAAGCCTCCGGAAATCAGCGCCCGGCAGTGATGTCGGCGATCGCGGCGATGCCCCCCGGCGGTCGATTTTTCGATCATCGCGGCCCAGATGCCGGAATATTTCGGAACTAGCTCGACCCGGCAGGCGGCGGGCACGAGGGCGCTGACGCGTTCGGGATGGGCAGGCGCGGTGGCGACCGCGGTCATGCCCCCGAGGCCGACGGAGTGTGAACGTCTGATGCTGAACGCGTCTTAGGAGTTTGCGCCGTAAGGCGCCATGAGGATAAGCGAATCCTCCAGAGTCTCAACAACCGCATTTTTTGCGCGGGCGCTGTTGGCCTTTGGGTCGCGGGACGGCTCGGCTCAAGAAGGCTCGAATCGACCCTTGATCCACCCGTGGCCGCGCGGAATCCTAGTCATGCGGCTGCCAAACAGCCGCACATCCTCTTGATGTTCAATGCCAGACGCACCAGCACGCCTTGTCAAGGCCGCGTACGCCGAATCGTTGAAATCCCAGCGCCTGCTTGCCGATCGGCGCAAGCCACTTGCGCTCGGCGTATCGCGCGTGGCCCGACTCCGTCGCCAGCTTCGCCGCCATGCGCGCCCTCGCCGGATACTTGCGCGCATCCGCTGGAGTCTTGCGACGGCCCTCCCGACCCAACACCACATGGGTGCAGTTCTCGTATGGCGCATACAAGTCATTGATTTAACACGGTTGTGCGGTCGCGAGACAGCGGCGAAAACGGGTTTTCGTGGCAATCGCCCGTTTCAGGACAGGATTTTGTCACGACCCCCGCGGCATCGACAGGGGGATCCAGGCGCTGCGCCACCTTCGCGGCGCCAACGGGCCGACAGGGAACTGTCCTTCTTCCGCAAGCATCGCCACCGCATGCGCTACCACGCGCTGAAGCAACCGGCTCGGGAATTGTCGAGGCGGCAAACAAGACCCTTGTCACACAGCGCATGAAACGCTCCGGCATGCGCTGGCGCATCGTCGGCGGACAATCACCTTCCGCGCCCTGCTCGACCGCTTCGAGAGCGCATGGACGGCCATGATCGGTGCAGACGACGCACCAGCCAACGACAACATCAGCCCAAATCACACCCCGGCACTGGCCGCATGAGATGAACAAATGGTACTGAGCCTGCAACCGTGCCATACGAGACTCTCACCCCACCACATGGCCGCCTACCCCGAACGCCCCCCGAGCTCATTGCAGCACCCCGCGTCCGCCAACACCGGACGCTTCCCATGGATCGCTTGCAACTTATGCAACGGCTTCACCAACTGTCCCTGGTCGCTGGCGTTCGAAGATACCCGCGTCGAGACGGTCACCACCGCCAACTGCGCATTGTAGCACTGCTGATACCCTTCCGCAGAGGCCTTCCGGCGGATCCCAGGACCATTCTGTTGTCGCGATCGGCGGCGGACAACCGTGTCAGAGTGGCCGTTCTTGAAGTTGGTGGCATCGTCTCAAGGCCGGAACCGGCATATCGACAACGAAATCCGCTCCCGAATGGACCTCCAGATCTGCCTACAACGTCCCCTCGTCGGACGAAACCGGACAAAAGAAGAGCCCTGCGGCGGATCCGTGAAATTGTCCTGCGCCTTCTCCTCGGGTTCCCCATACGCCCGCTTGTAGCGCTGCCCGCCTTTCGGATTGCGCTCTTCGCCGGGGCCCCGGGCGTCGCCCGCCTCGCGCGCACGCGCCTTGATGCGGCCGCATGAATCGCCGTCAACCGATCCTCCCGGCGACGCAACTCCCTCGGCAACTCGTCGCCCCGATACGCCTTCCCAAAGCGCTCGTCCTCCGATTCGTCTTCCGCCCGCGCGCGATTCAGCAACGAAATCCTTTCCAAGCTGTATTCGATCTTGCCGACTGCTGATGGAGGGAGGTACACAGGCCCAACTCTGCCGGTTTTTTGGCTGCGGGGCCGTCCACGGGTCGCCACAGTCGGAAAACCCGGCAAGAATGCGGAAATTTGTGACCCGTTCAGCGGTTATTTAAAACATCAACCGTAACTGCTCACCCCCTGGTTCCGGCTTGATGTCGGGGTAGAGCAACGAACGGGTTTTCGTGGAGATTTGACACTGCATGCCGATTCGCTTAGTGGTGGTCATCGAGAACGACGGGGACCCCCAGTGGGCTACTTTGGATCGAAGGCGACGAGCGGGCTGTGCCAGCTGATTCCGGGGCTCCGCATGATCTGTATGTGGAAACGCATTTCGGAGGCGGCGCGCTGATGAAGCGCAAGGCCGGGTGATGGCGACGGGCGGCGCGCGAGGAGTTCGAAGCGGCCAAGGCGCTGCGTGCGGCCGGCAAGGTGGCGGAAGAGGCCGTGATCCGCGTCTTCGTCATCCTGCTCGACATCCTCATCGTCGTCCTTCTGGAGAAGACCACGCACGAGCCGGAACTCCGGTCTGCCGCCGTCACAGACGGACAAGAGCGTGCCGGGAGCAAGGGCCCGAAGCCGAACCGGCAGATGGGCGACAACCTGCGCAAGATCATCGTCGAGGAGACGGTCGCGGCCTGCGACGCCTGCGGCGCTGACATCGACGGCCCCGTCGATCGGAAGCGCCGCACGACATCGTGTTCGAGGTCGTCGAGCGCCGCGCCGAGATCAAGGAATGCCCGAAGTGCAAGGCCCGGGGCCGGTTCCCCGAAAACATCCCGTGCAGTACGGCATCGGCATCCAAGCCCTCGTCATCAACCTGCTGGTCGCCCAGATGCTGTCCCTGCGCCGTCGCGCTCGTGCAGGCGATCTCCGGCATCAAGCTCTCCGAGGCCTCGGCTATGCTTTCACGATGCGTCATGGGAGGAGGCCGCCGTGGCGCACCTCCTGCAACGCCCGATGTCGATGATTTCGGATCAACAGCGAGTGGCTCCATGTCATCACTGACGGGACCCTGACGTGCAAGTTCCCGCACCGCAAGCGCGGGCAAGAGATCGGCATCATCCCGTGCTACAAGGGCGTCCTGGGCCTCGTACATGGGCCAGTGTAGCCACCAGCTGTGCGGTAGCCACCTGCTGCGCGAACTGACCTTTGTCGTCGAGGCTACCGCGCGACTGATGAAGAGCCTGCTCCGCGAGGTCTGCCACAAGATCAACAAGAGCGCATCCAAGACCCTGAACGACGCCGGGCGCAAGCGCTACCGCACCATCAGGGCGCCAGGGAACTGCCCGACATCCCGCCGAAAGGAAAACGTGGACGCAAGTCCGACGCGCACAACCTGCACGAACGTCTCGTGAAACACGAAAACCTGCACTTCATAGACGACCATCGCGGTAGGGAACCGGGTTACCCCGGTCCCCCCGCACAGAACCGGACGTGCGCTGTTCGCATCCGGCTCCTCCCCTGACGACAAGGC
Organism: Alphaproteobacteria bacterium; assembly: GCA_964291215.2. GTDB lineage: Bacteria > Pseudomonadota > Alphaproteobacteria > MPNO01 > UBA830 > JAJEBT01. The sequence continues at coordinate 2,511,644 of OZ219790.1, forward strand.
GCTGGTTTGGCCACGGATGCTGGCTCAGTGGGCAGCGGTGAGGGTGTCTACGTCCCCGGTGAAGTCCTTTTGGGAGCGTCGCCGAAGGGCACGCATGAGCAGCTGTTTGCATTGGTGTATGAACTTCTGCAGGCTGCTTCCTGGAACGGCGTAGTAGCAGCCGTTGATAACTCACCACTTGGCCGTTTCGTGCCGGTTATCGTGCCACCGCCTGCGCAAGGCCTCCTTGATCCGCCGCAGGGTGCCCGTTTGCGAGATGGACCGACCCTGAACCTGCCTTTCCTCGTCTGTTCGCAGAAGTGCGTCATGCCGAGGAAGTCGAACGTCTTGCCCTGCTTCCGGCGGTTTGCTCTGGCAAACCGACCGAACTCGATGATTTTCCGGGTGCAGTTCAAGTGGGCCAGTCTCTCCCCAAGGTCTCAGCGCCGCGCGTCGCCCAGATGCTGAAAGCCGCACACGAAGTCATCCGCATAGCGGACAATGATCGTGTCGCCTCCAGCCATCCGCTTGCGCCAGTGGTTCTGGAACCAGTCATCGAGCACGTAGTGCAGGTAGACGTTCGCAAGGCATGGCGATACAATCGCCCCTTGCGGTGTTCCCTTGCCCGTATCCGACCAGTCGGTCCCTTCCATGACGCCGGCGTTCAGCCACTTGATGATCAGACCCCCCGATCCGTTTCCCGAGCATCGCGACCAGATGGTCGCGGTCGAGATTGTCGAAGAACCCACGGGCGTCAACGATCCAGTTGACCTTCCGCCGTTCCACCGTGACGGCATCGAGCGCATGATGCGTCCCGCGCCCTGGCCGGAAGCCGTAACTAAACCCGAGGAACTCCGTCTCGCGGCACCAGAATCACACCGCCCGCTGAAGAATCTTGTCCGAGGCAATGCCAAGCGGTCGTTGCCCTCCATCCTCCTTGGGTATGTAAACCCCGGAGGCGCCCGGTACGCACCCCTGTGCACACGGGCGTGCAGGTCAACCAGTTCCACACCCTCCGCATACGCTTGCCACACAACGCCCCGCCGCCGCGTCCTTCCTCAAGGAATGGAACGCATCGTGCAGAGCGTCGACCGTCACGTAGTGGAGTAGCGCCACAAGACGCTCTTCCGGGTTCCTCTTCGCTACCTGCGTTCAGCCGCCTGTGACCCCCGCTTCTGCGCGCGGCGCGGGCCAACCGCATTGCCCTTGGCCTTCCCTCCAGCAACTCCGCAGGCTCCGAAGAACCCTTGTTCGCCGCCTTCAACGGTACTATGGCCGAATCTGACTTCTCGTTCATCATCGGTTTACGGATTAGTTCCTTTCCTCTGCGGCCCCTCCACGACAGAGGGGCAAGACCTCCCAGGTCCCTGCTTCGGCCATGGTTCTCGGACCCCGCGGAGTTCCCCTCACCAACGCGGCTCGTTGCCTTCGGCCACGACCTCGGCACTCCGGTTTCAAAGCATCTCGTGGCTCAATAGCCTGCCGCTCCCCAACGCTTCGCCTGGCGACGCATGGTTCACGGAGAAAGTGGTGGTTAGCCTCTCTCGGGACTTGCACCCGGCCACATTCCACCAGTTTGCCTGGCGCACCCGACGTCAGCTTCACCAACAATGCCGGAGAACAGAAAATCAGGATGGCAAAGGTCAAGGTGTCTGGATGCTTCCGCTCCACGCAAAAGCATGGTGCCGGGGCTCAAGCTACCTCACCTCCATGGCCGCACTTGGCTACAATCATCACGTCGCCACCCAGATCGCCCTCGACGGAAAAGCCGCAGACATCATCAACGAGCACTATGGCCAATCAGAACCCAACAAGGGGTGAGTAGATACCATCAACCACAGCGTGGGAAAGTCCTGCCTTCCCGCGCGTCGTCGATTGTACCGTCGCCGAAAACCCTTTAATTTTGGGGGCGTGGCGCGATCGCACCTTCTGAGCGTACAGGGGTTCAATCAGGCAATGACGGCATCAGGCGACGGCGGGCATAGCTCTGTCCGATGGTCAGAGGACATCTTCTCGGCACTCAAGGACTGCGAAATCAGTCAAGTGAGCTTCGTGCCCGACGCCGGGCACGCACGGCTGATCGATTGCTGCCTCGACGACAACATGATCAAGACGACGCGGCTCACAACGGAGCAAGAGGGTGTCGCGCTGGCGCTTGGCGCCTGGCTCGGCGGCGAGCGCAGCACACTCCTGATGCAGTCCTCGGGCGTCGGCAACTGCATCAACATGCTGTCGATCCTCCACGAGACGCGATCGCCGTTCCTCATGGTGGTTACCATGCGGGGCGAATGGGGCGAATTCAACCCGTGGCAGGTTCCCATGGGCCAGAGCACGGCCGCGGTTCTCCGGGAGACCGGCGCGATCGTCTATGAGGTGGACGAAGAAGGCAAGATCGGCGAGACCGTCGAGGCGGCGGCACGGATCGCGTTCGGATCGAGCCGCGTCGTCGCCGTCCTGATCGGTCAGCGTGTGGTTGGCTACAAGAACTGGCGCAAGTGATGGCGGTCGGGGACAGCCGGCGCCGGCTGGGCCGCGGACCGGGGACGGGCGCCGTCGTGTGGAGGGTGTCCCGTGGTGGGTGAGCCGGGCGCCGCCATGCTCGGGCGTCGCGACGTGGTGGCGCGCATCCTCAGGGACCGCGGGGACACGCTTCTCGTGACCGGCCTCGGTTCGACGACATGGGACGCTGCTGCGGCCGGCGATCATCCCGGCAACTTCTATCTCTGGGGCGGCATGGGCGGCGCTGCCATGACCGGTCTCGGCCTTGCCCGGGCGCAGCCGGGACGGCGCGTCCTGGTGATCACCGGCGACGGCGAGATGCTAATGGGGCTCGGCAGCCTGGCGACGATCGCGGTGGCGGCGCCCTCTAATCTCGCGATCTGCGTGATCGACAACCAGCATTACGGTGAGACCGGCATGCAGGAAACTCATACTGGCCACGGCGCCGATCTCGCCGGCATGGCCGCGGCCGCCGGTATCGCTGCCTGTGCGACGGTGTGGATCGCGGACGAGCTGGAGGCGGCGGTGCCGCTGCTGCATGCCGAGCCTGGGCCGGTGTTCGTCGCGGTCAAGGTCACCACCGACCCGGTGCCGATGGTGCTGCCCGAGCGTGACGGCACTGCGATCCGGGTGCGCTTCCGCGAAGCTCTGCTCAGCGTCGCGGCGGCGGACGGGTAGGGCCGCGCCCGGCGCCGGTTTGCCGGCGCGGTGCGGCAGGACAGGATACGGGAGGCAGGAGATGGAAGGCAGTGCCGGAGCACTCGCCCGCTACCGCATGTTCATCGGCGGCGAATGGGCCGATGCCGCTCCGGCCTGGATGTTCGAATCCTTCAACCTCTACACGGCGCGGCCGTGGGCGGAAGTGCCGGAAGGTGGCGTCGACCATCTCGCGGAGATCGAGGTCCGCGACAACGGCAAGCTGATCGCCGAGATGAGTGCCCAGGACCATTCTGTTGTCGCGATCGGTGGCGGCCAACCGCGGCAGAGTGGCCGTTCTTGAAGTTGGTGGCATCTTCTCAAGGTCGGAACCGACATATCGATAACGAAATCCGCTCTCGAATGGACCTCTAGATCTGCCTACAACGCCCCTCGTCGGACGAAACACGACAAAACACCGCTCATGCATGGGCAAAATCGTCTTCACGGCCTGTGAAGTTCCGGCCAGTAGTCTTACATTATTGGATTGACGGATATAGAGACTTCAGTTTCGTCCGGGCATCCTTCGTCGTGAAACGCCAGTCGACAGTGACATCGGCCGCATTGCGCCGTTCCACCCACGCCGCCGTCTCCCGCAGCATGGTGTCGCGGTCGGGAATGCGTCGCCGAAGGCATTGCCGCGACAGCGCACCGATCTCGATTTCAGCCATGTTGAGCCAGCTTCCGTGCTTCGGCGTGTAGCGAAACTCGAACCGCTTTCGTACCCGCCTCCTCGGGCTCGAAGGCTTCATACAGCGACTGTGCGTGTTAAGATTATCCAGCACGATCTTTCTGTCGGGGAAATGGTCGTCGGCAAGCTCCCGGATGAAGTGTGCCCAGTCCCGCGGCGGTCGGTGACTTTCACCGTGCGCCAGTTCTCGTTGGGCGCAAAGGCCATGAAGAGGTTGGCCGTACCGTTGCGCTCATATTCATAGTCGACCACCTCCGGCTGACCGGGGGATGCGGGTTTCCTTCGTCTGCTGCCGGCTGGTCTCAGCACCTCGTCTCTGGCAAAGTCCCGCTGATAAATGTCAAGCATGTCCTCCATCGCCGCTACGAACTGTGCGCTCCGGTGCGGTGGAATGCACCAGTACTGCTTCAGCCACGGCTTGATCTCTTTTTTTTAGCGTCTTCCTGACCGTCTCTTCCGAAATGCGCTCGACAATCTCCATCTCCACCAGACGGCCGGCGAGCAGCTTCAGCGGGCACAGCCCTCGGGCGGGGACGAACAGGGCGATCAGCTTCGCCTCCATCGCCCCCGTTTCGGCCGGCGGTTCACCTGCTCCTTGCGGCTGAGGGCGGCGTCCAGCCCCTCCAGGACGCAGCGCTTGCGCAAGCGCTCAATCGTCGCCGTGCCGATGCCCAGCGCAATGTCGGCATCGACAAGCGCCCCCTCAGCATCAGGACCTGTGCCCGGCGCCAGGCGGCCCCGGTGCCGTCGACGATCGCCTTCAAATCCTGGCGCTCCTGCGTTGAAAGGGTCACGCGGTAGAGCTTCCTGCCCCGAGAGTTGGCCATATGCGCCGCTCCTGTCATTGCGCCGAAGACCTGCGGGCATGCCCGTTGTCCGGACCTGCACATGGGGCTGCGACTGCCTGCCTGTTCGGCATCTTGCCCGTGTGGATATCGACACTGTCCGGATTCCAACGGATGCCGACACAGGAATACTACCCACCAAAAACCATCAATACAATGCCGGTGTAATACTAGGCGACGAAGACGAAGTCGTCAATGGTCAGGGTGCCCACGCTCGTGCCGAGCAGCGTGATGGTGTCTCCCGCATCGCCGTAGCCGATGACGGTATCGCGGCCGTCCTGGCGGATTTTTAGCGACTCGAAAGCGGCTTCGTCCGAGGTGTCGTCCGCAACGTTGAGGCGAAGCTGGATGACTTTTCTTCCCGAAGGCTCGAAACTGTTTGTGACGCTGTTGTAGGAAAGGAAGGTGAGGCCGAAATCCTCGATCGTGTCCTGCCCGTCGCCCTCGTGGAACACGAAGGTATCGGCCCCGAGTTGCCAGCCATGGTGTCGTTGCCCTTGTCGCCAACCATAGTGTTGTCGCCCCAGCTACCTTCCAGAGTATCGTTGCCGTCATCGCTGTAGAGTTTGCTGTTTCCCCCCGAGTTGGCATCCAGGGTGTCGTCGCCGGCCCCGCCATGGAGTTCGTCGTTTCCGCGGCCACCTTGCAGGTAGTCGTTGCCGGCTCCGCCGTGCGCAGCGGGTGCAGCGTGTCGCCTTCGACGCCGTAATCGAGCATGTCGCCGTACAGCCTGTCGTCGTCAGCCTCGCTGTGCAACGTGTTGTCGCCATCACCGCCGGTCAGCGTGTTCGCGTCCTTGCCGCTCTTCAGTACCTCCCCGCCAGCAGGCCCGCCGCTCGAGGCGTCGCCGGACGTGCCCTCCGGCGGCGCGGGTCAAGCGCGCGCGAGTTCCTGCGTCCGGTCGAGACCGGCGATCCAGCGGATGCTGTTCTTGCCCTCAGCTCGGCGGAAGTCCGCCTCAAACATCCCGAGCGGTCGGCGTTCACCGTCATGCCGACCGGATACCCGAGGCGCCCTTGCCGCCGATGTCGTCAAGGTCCGACGTTGCCGACAGGTCGTCGTAGTTCAGCGTGTCCTGCCAGCCGCGCGGCACAGCTCCACCGTCTGCTCGATGTGCGAATCCAGTATGTGCTCCATCCTCACCGCCTCGTTGGATAGCAACCGATAGGCCGCCGTTTGTTCCGCCACCCCGGGAAGATCGCCGGCAGGCGCTCGCTGAGGCGCCTCGCCCATCTGCATGACCCGGTGCCTGATCCTGCCGTGCGTGCTGCGGCCACACTCTCTCATCGCTCAATCCCCCTCACTGTACAGCGACCCGGACCAGCCGAGAACTCGTTCCGGCTCGCGTAACTGCTCACCCCCTAGTTCCGGCTTGATGTCGGAGTAGAGCAACGAACGGGTTTTCGTGGAGATTTGACACTGCAGGCCGATTCGTTTAGTGGTGGTCATCGAGAACGATGGGGACCGCCAGTGGGCTACTTTGGATCGAAGGCGACGAGCGGGCTGTGCCAGCTGCTTCCGGGGCTTCAGCCCCCGCATGATCTGTATGTGGAAACGCATCTCGGAGGCGGTGCGCTGATGAAGCGCAAGGCGGAGTACCGGAAGATGCCGCCGGGCGAGCGCCAGGCGATGCTCGCGGCGAGGCCGGGTGATGGCGACGGGCGGCGCGCGAGGAGTTCGAAGCGGCCAGGACCGCGGCGCTGCCGGCAAGGTGTCGGAAGAGGCCGTGATCCGCGTCCTCGACATCCTCATCGTCGTCCTTCTGGAGAAGACCACGCACGAGCCGGAACTCCGGTCTGCCGCCGTCACAGACGGACAAGAGCGTGCCGGGAGCAACGGCCCGAAGCCGAACCAGCAGATGGGCGACAACCTGCCATCGTCGAGGAAACGGTCGCGGCCTGCGACGCCTGCGGCGCCGACATCGACGGCGTCGATCGGGAGCGCCGCACGACATCGTGTTCGAGGTCGTGCCGCGTCGACGCCGAGGAATGCCCGAAGTGCAAAGGCCCGAACCAAGGGCCGGTTCCCCGACAACATCCCGTGCAGTACGGCATCCAGGCCCTCGTCATCAACCTGCTGGTCGCCCAGATGCTGTCCCTGCGCCGTGCCGCTCGTGCAGGCGATCTCCGGCATCAAGCTCTCCGAGGCCTCGGCTATGCTTTCACGATGCGTCATGGGAGGAGGCCACCGTGGCGCACCTCCTGCAACGCCCGATGTCGACGATTTCGGATCAACAGCAAGTGGCTCCATGTCGTGGGACCCTGACGTGCAAGTTCCCGCACCGCAAGCGCGGGCAAGAGATCGACCCGTGCTACAAGGGCGTCCTGGGCCTCGTACATGGGCCAGTGTAGCCACCAGCGGCAGCCACCTGCTGCGCGAACTGACCTTTGTCGTCGAGGCTACCGCGCGACTGATGAAGAGCCTGCTCCGCGAGGTCTGCCACAAGGTCAACAAGAGCGCATCCAAAACCCTGAACGACGCCGGGCGCAAGCGCTACCGCACCATCAGGGCGCCAGGGAACTGCCCGACATCCCGCCGCCGCCGAAAGGAAAACGTGGACGCAAGTCCGACGCGCACAACCTGTACGAACGTCTCGTGAAACACGAAAACCTGCGCTTCACAGACGACCCCAACGTCAGCTTCACCAACAATGCCGGAGAACAGAAGATCAGGATGGCAAAGGTCAAGGTGTCTGGATGCTTCCGCTCCACGCAAAAGCATGGTGCCGGAGCTCAAGCTACCTCACCTCCATGGCCGCACTCGGCTACAACCCACTCGTCGCCACCCAGACCACCCTCGACGGAAAAGCCGCAGACATCATCAACGAGCACTATGAATCAGAACCCAACAAGGGGTGAGTAGATACCTTAATCTTTGCCATGCCGCAATTTGTCTCTCATCTTTGCTACAATCCTTAGCCTTCTAACTGATAGTGCGCGCACACATTCTGACATTTCCAAGCGAGCATCGGCATTGTGGCGATCCGCGTTCGGATTTCCGGCGAAACATCAAGCAGATCAGCGTTGGCCTCGCCGCGATCCAAAACGCTGTCCAAGAATTCCTGCTCTGCCGTCGTCAGGTCAAACAGAAGCGCGAATCGCTCGCGACACAGCGCGATCGTCTCCTCGATCCATGCGTCGATCGCCCCCTTGCCGCCGAAATAGTCCCGCGGCAAACAGATTGTGAGCTTCTGACGAAGCTCCCGCGGGTCGCCCTTGATCGCGTCGATGGAAACGGTTCGCCAATCACGGCGCGCGCAGGCGCCGAACGCCAGAAACGCGCCTTTGATGTTCTTCCAGTCGAGCCCCTCGATCGACAGGATACGCCGCGCGTCGAAGAGGTCGCGCGCGGCGTGGCGATCAAAAAGCGCAACGAGCTTGCCGGCGATAACCTCCTGAAGATTGATTACCAGCACGTCCCTCGCATGCATGTCCCCGAGCGGGACCGACGACATACGAGCGGCGCCAAACAAAGGTTGACGCGCCATGTAGTTCACGTCGAGCTCCAATGTCGCATTTCCACCGAGCGCCGAGGCAAAGCGCATGATCCACTTGCCGCCGGCATGCTCATCCGGCTTTCGGCGAATATCGTATCCTTGGGAGGCAAGGAGCCGGTTGAGAGCGGCCTCGACATCTGGCCGCTCAGTCTCCATGGCCGCACGGTCGAGCGCACCGACATAGTTGAGGTCGATGTCGACCGATAAACGATCGAGGCCGAGATGAAAGACATTGAGCGCCGTGCCGCCCTTGAGCACGAGTCGCTCACTCAGAACTCGGTCACTCGCGATTTCCTGAAGAATGTCGAGGAGGCGCATCACCTTTTCGAGGGAGCCTGCCTGATAGCCGGTCTCGCCGACGATGCGCTGTAGGGTCTGGATCGAGGGCGCCGCCATTTATACGCCCTCGAACTGAGGTTCTATGACCTCGACAGGCAGGATGACATTCCAGCCCGCAGCCGTCCGCCCTTCCCCCGGTTTGGCGGCTAGGGCGTATCGCGCCTGTCGCGGGGCGAGCGCGTGCAGCTTTTTGAGCGCGGTGCTTTCTACACCGAGCCGACCCTGTTCGCGCTCCAGCCAGTATCCCAAGGCGCCGGCCGCCGTCGCATTGCCGAGCGCGCGCGCGTGCCGGACCAAGGCAGTGGCATCGACTCGCGCGACGAGATCGAGCGAATTGAAAAGCTCCTCCGCGCCGCCCGCGAGATCATAGCGATCGAAGAGATCGGCGATCGTCCGCTCGATCGTCGTCACGCGAACGCCGAGGCCCATACGGTCAACGACCATGACGCCGTCCGCCAGGCTGCCGTTTTTCTGAGCAAAGCCCCGCGGCGGTTTCACGAACCGGCACGAGAACTCGGATGTCTCGACGACGCCCGGCTCGCCGGGCGCAATGACCTGCGCCTCATGGCCTTCCGTATAGGCGCAGCCGTGAAGCTCAAGGGCCGAGTGATAGGCGATGACGCCGCCGCGCCGCAGGCGCGACGCCGCCAGGAAACGGTCGCCCAACCATTTGGCGGAATCGGCATGCTTGGGGACTGACGCGAAGACACCCCGTGCGATGCGCTTGATATTGCCGGCCCGAAGGTGCTGGGCGAGCATCGCCGTGACCACCTTGTCATCGGGGCGACGGCCAACCGCGGCGGCATACTCGGCCCGGTCGAAGACCGGCCTGGCGCTGAAAAACGGGGCTGAAACGAGCCGAGACATGATAATACTTCCTTAGAATCGGAGAGGGTAATATATCATATATGGTTTTGCCATCAATGAAAGAAGTATGCCTGCGACGTATCTACTCACCCCTTGTTGGGTTCTGATTCATAGTGCTCGTTGATGATGTCTGCGGCTTTTCCGTCGAGGGCGATCTGGGTTGCGACGAGTGGGTTGTAGCCGAGTGCGGCCATGGAGGTGAGGTAGCTTGGCACCATGCTTTTGCGTGGAGCGGAAGCATCCGGACACCTTGACCTTTGCCATCCTGATTTTCTGTTCTCCGGCATTGTTGGTGAAGCTGACGTTGGGGTCGTCTGTGAAGCGCAGGTTTTCGTGTTTCACGAGACGTTCGTGCAGGTTGTGCGCGTCGGACTTGCGTCCACGTTTTCCTTTCGTCGGCGGCGGGATGTCGGGTAGTTCCTTGGCGCCCTGAGTGAGGATAGTGCGGTAGCGCTTGCGCCCGGCGTCGTTCAGGGTCTTGGATGCGCTCTTGTTGACCTTGTGGCAGACCTCGCGGAGCAGGCTCTTCATCAGTCGCGCGGTAGCCTCGACAACAAAGGTCAGTTCGCGCAGCAGGTGGCTGCCGCACAACTGGTGGCTACACTGCCATGTACGAGGCCCAGGACGCCCTTGTAGCACGGGATGATGCCGATCTCTTGCCTCCCGGCCGCGCTTGCGGTGTGGGAACTTGCACGTCAGGGTCCCACGACATGGAGCCACTTGCCGTTGATCCGAAATCGTCGACATCGGGCGTTGCAGGAGGTGCGCCACGGCGGCCTCCTCCCATGACACGAGCGCATCGTGAAAGCATAGCTGAGGCAGGTTGCCTCGGAGAGCTTGATGCCGGAGATCGCCTGCACGAACGCGACGGCACGGCGCAGGGACAGCATTTGGGCAACCAGCAGGTTGATGACGAGGGCCTGAATGCCGATGCCGTACTGCACGGGATGTTGTCGGAGAACCGGCCCCGGGCCTTGCACTTCGGGCATTCCTTGATCTCGGCGCGGCGCTCGACGACCTCGAACACGATGTCATAGAGGACGCGGCGCTCCCGATCGACGGGGCCGTCGATGTCGGCACCGCAGGCGTCGCAGGCCGCGACCGTTTCCTCGACGATAGTCTTGCGCAGGTTGTCGCCCATCTGCCGGTTCGGCTTCGGGCCCTTGCCGTTGCTTCCGGCACGCTCTCGTCCTTGTCCGTCTGTGACGGCGGCAGACCGGAGTTCCGGCTCGTGCGTGGTCTTCTCCAGAAGGACGACGATGAGGATGTCGAGCAGGATGACGAAGACGCGGATCACGGCCTCTTCCGCCACCTTGCCGGCCGCACGCAGCGCCTTGGCCGCTTCGAACTCCTCGCGCGCCGCCCGTCGCCATCACCCGGCCTTGCGCTTCATCAGCGCGCCGCCTCCGAGATGCGTTTCCACATACAGATCATGCGGAGGCTGGAGCCCCGGAAGCAGCTGGCACAGCCCGCTCGTCGCCTTCGATCCAAAGTAGCCCACTGGCGGTCCCCATCGTTCTCGATGACCACCACTAAGCGAATCGGCATGCAGTGTCAAATCTCCACGAAACCCCGTTTGTTGCTCTACCCCGACATCAAGCCGGAACCAGGGGGTGAGCAGTTACCCTGCGACGACCTATACTTTGTTAAATTCGTCCCAAACCATATATGCGATATAGCTTTCCCCAGCGTAAGGGAAGACAGAAGATACTCGAATTCTAGGCCGACAGGCCAAATTCAGGCCGTCTGGAACCGGAGCCGCTGGAAAGGCGTGTAACAAAAACCTCCAACCTTACGGCTATCTTTCGAGGTCTTGTTACATCACCGAACACCCTGGATCGGCCCCCTTCTAACCCTCCCGCCGGTTCCAGACGAGCCAGGCCGCACCGTCCTCTTCGAACAAGGCCGCCCGGATGGGCTCGGGGAAGCTCGGGTCGTCGAGCTGGACGCTCAGCTAGTCGCGGGGCGCCTCACCATTGGTCTTGGCTTTCTAGGCCGCGCCGAGTTCGGCGCGGCCAGCATAGACGCGGAAGTCCGGTGCGCCCTCGCTCTTTTTCGCATCATTGGTGACGATCCTGGCCTTGATGTTGACCGTCAGGGTCCGGATCGTTCTGACATAGCCGTCCTTGCCGGCGGTGAAACTGCCAATAGTCGCCATCTCTCAGGTCTCCTTCGCTTGGGTTGACGATGGACGCGCGTCGGCTAAGGCTTTGTGCGCCCTCTTGAAGCCGGGATCAGCGCTCATGAACGCCTCCAGCATGAAGGAAATAAGATCGGCGACGCCTTCCTCGTGGCCGTAGGTGCGCCAGTAGATTTCGGCGTAATCGGTCAAGGCGGTCTTGAGCTCCGGGCTCGCGGTGAAGGTGATCTTCACCGCCTCGCGGTCTGGGAGCTTATCGAGCCTGAGGGTCATACGCGTCTCCTCATCCGCGGTAAGGCGTCGCGGTAGGAATGCGCATTGCTGCGCCCCCCCCCCCCCCCCCCCCCCCCGCACAGATCCGGACCTGGACGCAGTCCATCCGGCCTCGGGTGCTTGACGGTAAACCGCTGGTCCGGCCATGAGTAACGGATGGGCGGCCAAGAAAGTTCGGTCGTATCTACTCACCCCTAGTTGGGTTCTGATTGGTCGTAGTGCTCGTTGATGATGTCTGCGGCTTTTCCGTCGAGGGCGATCTGGGTTGCGACGTGATGATTGTAGCCGAGTGCGGCCATGGAGGTGAGGTAGCTTGGCACCATGCTTTTGCGTGGAGCGGAAGCATCCGGACACCTTGACCTTTGCCATCCTGATCTTCTGTTCTCCGGCATTGTTGGTGAAGCTGACATCGGGTGCGCCAGGCAAACTGGTGGAATGTGGCCGGGTGCAAGTCCCGAGAGAGGCTAATTTCTCCGTGAACCATGCGTCGCCAGGCGAAGCGTTGGGGAGCGGCAGGCTATTGAGCCACGAGATGCTTTGAAACCGGAGTGCCGAGGTCGTGGCTGAAGGCAACGAGCCGCGTTGGTGAGGGGGGCTCCGCGGGGTCCGAGAACCATGGCCGAAGCAGGGACCTGGGAGGTCTTGCCCCTCTGTCGTGGAGGGGCCGCAGAGGAAATTCCGTAAGCCGATGATGAACGAGAAGTCAGATTCGGCCATAGTACCGCTGAAGGCGGCGAACAAGGGCTCTCCGGAGCCTGCGGAGTTGCTGGAGGGAAGGGCAATGCGGTTGGCCCGCGCCGCGCGCAGAAGCGGGGGTCACAGGCGGCTGAACGCAGGTAGCGAAGAGGAACCCGGAAGAGCGTCTTTACTCCACCACGTGACGGTCGATGTTCTGCACGATGCGTTCCATTCCTTGAGGAAGGATGCGGCGGCGGGCGTAGACGGCGTTGTGTGGCAAACGTACGCGGAAGGGGTGGAACTGGTTGACCTGCACGCCCGTGTGCACAGGGGTGCGTACCGGGCGCCTCCGGGGTCTACATTCCCAAGGAGGATGGAGGGCAACGACCGCTTGCCTCGGACAAGATTCTTCAGCGGGCGGTGTGATTCTGGTGCCGCGAAACGGAGTTCCTCGGATTCAGCTACGGCTTCCGGCCGGGGCGCATCATGCGCCGTCACGGTGGAACGGCGGAAGGTCAACTGGATCGTTGACGCCCCTTCGACAACCGCGACCATCTGGTTGCGATGCTCGGGAAACGGATCGGGGGGTCTGATCATCAAGTGACGCCGGCGTCATGGAAGGGACCGACTGGCAAGGGAACACCGCAAGGGGCGGCGCCTTGCGAACCTGCACTACGTGCGACTGGTTCCAGAACCACTGGCGCAAGCGGGACACGATCATTATGCGGACGACTTCGTGTGCGGCTTTCAGCATCTGGGCGGCGCTGGGACCTTGGGGAGAGACTGGCCCACTTGAACTGCACCCGGAAAATCATCGAGTTCGGTCGGTTTGCCAGAGCGAACCGCCGGAAACGTGGGCAAGACGTTCGACTTCCTCGGCATGACGCACTTCTGCGAACAGACGAGGAAAGGCAGGTTCAGGGTCGGTCGCAAACGGGCACCCTGCGGCGGATCAAGGAGGCCTTGCGCAAGCGGTGGCACGATAACCGGCACGAAACGGCCAAGTGGTGAGTTATCAACGGCTGCTACTACGCCGTTCCAGGAAGCAGCCTGCAGAAGTTCATACACCAATGCAAACAGCTGCGTGCCCTTCGGCGACGCTCCCAAAAGGACTTCACCGGGGACACAGACACCCTCAACGCTGCCCACTGAGCCAGCATCCGTGGCCAAACCAGCGCCTTGTCGTCAGGGGAGGAGCGAACAGCGCACGTCCGGTTCTGTGCGGGGGGTAACCCGGTTCCCTACCGCGATGGTTGTCTATGAAGCGCAGGTTTTCGTGTGTCACGAGACGCAGGTTGTGCGCGTTTGCTATGCGTTTTCCTTTCGTCGGGATGTCGGGCAGTTCCCTGGCGCCCTGATGGTGCGGTAGCGCCCGGCCTCGTTCAGGGTTTTTGGATGCGCTCTTGTTGACCTTGTGGCAGGGAGCAGGCTCTTCATCAGTCGCGCGGTAGCCTCGACGACGAAGGTCAGTTCGCGCAGCAGGTGGCTGCCGCTGGTGGCTACACTGGCTCATGTACGAGGCCCAGCAGTCAGGACGCCCTTGTAGCACGGGATGATGCCGATCTCTTGCCCGCGCTTGCGGTGCGGGAACTTGCACGTCAGGGTCCCACGACATGGAGCCACTTGCCGTTGATCCGAAATCGTCGACATCGGACGTTGCAGGAGGTGCGCCACGGTGGCCTCCTCCCATGACGCATCGTGAAAGCATAGCCGAGGCAGGTTGCCTCGGAGAGCTTGATGCCGGAGATCGCCTGCACGAACGCGACGGCACGGCGCAGGGACAGCATCTGGGCGACCAGCAGGTTGATGACGAGGGCTTGGATGCCGATGCCGTACTGCACGGGATGTTGTCGGGGAACCGGCCCTTAGTTCGGGCCTTGCACTTCGGGCATTCCTTGATCTCGGCGCGGCGCTCGACGACCTCGAACACGATGTCGTGCGGCGCTCCCGATCGACGGGGCCGTCGGCGCCGCAGGCGTCGCAGGCCGCGACCGTCTCCTCGACGATAGTCTTGCGCAGGTTGTCGCCCATCTGCCGGTTTGGCTTCGGGCCCTTGCCGTTGCTCCCGGCACGCTCTTGTCCGTCTGTGACGGCGGCAGACCGGAGTTCCGGCTCGTGCGTGGTCTTCTCCAGAAGGACGACGATGAGGATGTCGAGCAGGATGACGAAGACGCGGATCACGGCCTCTTTCGGCACCTTGCCGGCCGCACGCAGCGCCTTGGCCGCTTCGAACTCCTCGCGCGCCGCCCGTCGCCATCACCCGGCCTTGCGCTTCATCAGCGCGCCGCTTCCGAGATGCGTTTTCACATACAGATCATGCGGGGGCCGGAGCTTCGGAAGCAGCTGGCACAGCCCACTCGTCGCCTTCGATCCAAAGTAGCCCACTGGCGGTCCCCGTCGTTCTCGATTACCACCACTAAACGAATCGGCCTGCAGTGTCAAATCTCCACGAAAACCCGTTCGTTGCTCTACCCCGACATCAAGCCGGAACCAGGGGGTGAGCAGTTACGGCCAAACTAAGTACGGGGAGACAGGCAGATTTCGATTCTCAGAATTTTCCGTTTCCCATCAAAGTGGTATATTTTACGAACGAGAACGGGCGTGAATCTCGTATGGCGATGATGGCGCTGGGCTGAGGGTCAGGGTTCATGCGGCGCGGCTGTGTTGGTTTCCGGTGCGTTTGTTTTCGTTTGCGGGGGTATCGGCATCGCTCATGAGGGCATTCCATGCGCGGTCGAAGCGTCCGGATTTGATGAGGGCGCGTACGGTGAGTACGGCCTGGCCGCCGGCGATGCGCCATCGCATGCCGGAGCGCTTCATTCTCTGTGTGACGAGGGTTTTGTTTGCGGCCTCGACGACGCCCGAGCCGATGGCGACGCCGCGGTCGCTGAGGTTGCGGTATCGCATGCGCTTGCGGTGTTTGCGGAAGAAGGCGAGTTTGCGTTCGACGGCGTTGCGCGCGGCGCGGTTGCTGCCTGCCTTGTCGCGCAGGTAGCGCAGCGCCCGGATCACCCTGGCGACTTCTGACCTTTCCAGCCTGTCAACACGGTTGCAAAGAAGTCACGGCATGTTCAAGGGCTCCCGGCAGCCGCGGATCCAGGGTGATCGTCTCCTGCTCAAGCCACAGTCCCCGGCGCTGCAGGTCCTGCACGAGGCTGGGCACCCCAGAGAGATCAAGGTCATCGGGCCACGGCTTGCGTTGTGCCCGGTCCGGCAGCCATTCCCGCCAGAAATCCGGCACCGTCCATTGAAGCCGGGGGTAGCGCTGCCGGAGGGACCCCACGATCCGGGTTCCCTCGGGATCCAGATCGCCGAAATGAACTATGGGAACGCCCTCAAGCTGGTCCAGAATCCGCACGGCCGCGGCGGTGTTCCATCCCGGGACGTGAACGACCATCCAGTCCGGCGGCGCCGGGACGTCCATATAGGGGCCAAGGTTCTCAACGGTCAGAACCGCACGCGGGCGGTCCCCGGCGAGTCGGGTGCCGTCCCGGAGCGCCCTTTCGTTCAGCGCCACCTCGCCCGCGACTCCAACGAGCAGGGACGCTGCCACCCGACAGGAGGTGGTCTCGAGAACCAAGCCCCGGTTCGGACGAAGCCGCGCGATGCCGTCATTCGTGATATCGATGCCCTCGAGGGCCGAGCGGCGCTCGCCGGTGAACCCGGCCTTCGAGTGCGGCCCGACCAGGGCGGCGGCCGTCTTGGTGTTCAAGCGTCCCGGCAGTGCCCCGGCCTGGGAGGCCCGATCCCGGTCCCGGAGGCGCTTCCATCCCTCGTGTGTCACCGGCAGGCCGGCCTGGACCAGCCGCTCCCGGGCGACGCGCCATTCGGGCCAGCGCCCGTCGAGCATGTCCTCGGCGTCGGCCCGGAACGAAGGGACGAACTCGAGTTCGTTGCGCCGTCCCGTCGTCCTGGTCCAGGGAAGACCGGCGGCGAACTCCCAGGCGGCTCTCTGTCCCTCCCGGAGGCCCAGACGTCCCTCGTGGACCAGCTCGACCAGCGCAAGCCTGTTCTCGTCCCGGTCCCACATCACGCGGCCTCGGCCTCGGCCCGAATGGCGCGCCGGCCGGTGACCCGGACCTCTTCGCCGCCTTCGCCGTCGGCCACGCGCACCAGGTGGTAGGTCGTATTGCCTTCCGCCCGCCCGACCT
This sequence comes from Alphaproteobacteria bacterium, assembly GCA_964291215.2. Taxonomy (GTDB): domain Bacteria; phylum Pseudomonadota; class Alphaproteobacteria; order MPNO01; family UBA830; genus JAJEBT01. Next base: position 2,528,298 of record OZ219790.1, read on the forward strand.
CAGGGGCCGCTACCAGCAGCTGGAGGTCGAGACTGGCGCAGAGGTCGAAGAGCATCCCCAGATTGTCGCGGTCGAGCCGGTTCGCCTCGTCGAGAAGAAGGAGCCTGAGCGTGCTGTCGGCGCTCCGGGCCTTGAACAGGCGGGCGTCATGCTCCCATGCCGTGAGCACCACCATCATGAGAGCCGCCCCGATCCCGATGCTCTCTCCGGTCGAGAGGTGGGTGGGGTTCGCGGCTTCCCAGCCGGTCCCGGAATTTCGCCAGACCTCGACGCGCGGGTCGACATACTCCCGATAATCGAGCAGCCGCTCTCCCTGCGCCCGCCCGCCCGCATATTTCCGGAGCAGGTCGTTCAGGGCCTCTTCCAGGGGACGGTCGGCAGCGAACAGGCCGCCCTGGTCGTCTCTGTCCCGGAGGGCGTCCAGGATGTTCGTCATCTCCGACACGCGGCCCAGCCTCAGCCTGACCCCGGCAATGCTGCCGAACCGGACCCCGTCGAGGTCCGTGTTGAGCTTGGCGATTTCCCGGTCCGCCCGGCGGATATGCACCCCGATGGCGTTGGCCACGTCCGTCGTCTTGCCCTGGAGTTCGGTCTCTTGGCGCACGAGACGCTCCTGGAGGGCACCAAGCTGGCTGCGGAGCCTCGTGAGCGCCTCCAGAGGGTCGTCCATCTGGGCGATCTGGGCGGGGATGCGGCGCTGCATCCAGACGCGCACCTCGCGCCAGGCGTGCAAGTAAGCCTCACCCGGCCGGGCTCCCTCCTCAAGACGGAAAAGCCCATTGACCACATTGGCGGCTTCGCAGCCTGGCTCGGCACGGGCGAGACGCTCGTGAAGCCTCCCGGCATAGGTGCGCGCGTCGCCATACAGGGCGGCGCTGGCGGTGCGACCGTCCGGGCCAGACAGGCCGGCAAGCAGGCCGTCGGCTTCGGCGTCGGCGCGCAGGCGCTTCCAGCGCTGGTGCGCGGGCTCTGCGGCCGCACGGCGCTCATTCAGGGCCTGACGGGCCCGGGTGCGCGCCTGGCGCTGTTGGTCAAGGCGGTACTGAAGCACCGCTCGCCGGCCGTGCAGCTCGCGCGACAGCCTGTCGGCTTCCCCGTGGCTGCGCTGACATTTGTCGAGGTGCTCGCGGCCGCTTGCCAGGGCGGCCTCGCCTGCATCCTCGATGCCGAGTCCGGCAAGTGTGGTGCGGGCGACGGCGATATCGGCCAGCTTCCTCTGGAGATTGTCGATGGCGCCGAGTGCGCGGTCGATCCCGCGGCTCCGGTCCCTCACCGCCCGGATGTCGGCGCCGGTCCGGGCCAACTCCTCTTCGAGGTCCCGGATCAGGGTCTCGCGGGCCCGGCGACCCAGCACAGGCCGGTCCGGGACCCGGCTCACCCTCATCACGTCCGGGCTGCTCCGGACGATCACGGAATCGCCGGCAGGGCTGCTTTGGGAGGCTTCTCCTGCCAGGCCGCCGTCCAGGGCCTCGGGGCGGGCGAGCCAGACCGTGTCCGGTCGGTCTTTGATGTCGGCCACCGTCCGGGCGGCAGCCTCCAGGTCGTCCACGAGGACCGCTTCGACCAACGGGCCCAGCCGGGCCTGCCGGGCCCCGGCCTCCGCGATCCCGATATCCTCGAACTTCTCCGCGGCCGTCGGCGCGCCCAGGCGGGTGGCGATGGCCCGGAGGACGGCCGGCAGGCTGCCGCCGGCCTCCCGGAGGGAGCGCAGCCCGGCCTCGGTCTTCTTGCGCGTCTCTTCCAGCCGGGCGGCTTCGTCGCGGGCTTCGTCGCGCTGGGCGAACAGCGCCTGGCGGCGGTCGTCGACATAGCCTTCGGCATGGACGTCGCCGTCCCAGCCATGGGTCCGGCAAAGTGCCGCGACCTCCATGCCGACCCGCTCCTGGACCTCCTGTTGGGCGCGGCCGGACTCCAGCCGCTGATAGTGGTCCTCGGCCTGCTTCAGGGCGGACGCGAGGGTCTTCAAGCGCTCGCCGAGCACCTCGGCCTCCTTCACGACCCCGTCGAGTTCCGTCGCGGCGGCGGTGACGTCGTGCTCCGCGCGGCCCAACGCCTCCTCGGCCTCGGCGATGCCGCCGGCCGCTTCGCTGGCGGCCTGTTCGGTGGCCTGGGCAGCGGCCCGGAACATGTTCTGGCCAGCCTCGAAGACGTCGGATATCTCGGTTTCGAGCCTGCGGGCGTCATCGACCTCGCCGCGTGTGCGCCGGCAGGCGTCGATATTGGAGCGCATCCGCTTCAGAGTGGCGGCGAGACCGCCTTCCTCCTTCAGCAGGAAGGCGCGCAGCCCGGTGGTCAGAACCTGCGACATCCCGCCTGTCATGCTAGTGCGCAGCATCTCTGCGACTTTCCGGCGCTCGCCTTCGCGCTCGAGGCGCAGCGGGGACACACCGCGCTCGAACAGGGCACTGAAATACTCCTTCGCCGTTGCACAGACATGGAAGTTCGCCCCGTGGCGGCCGGCCTGCACCCGGAGTTCTTCTATCTCCGGGACAGCGTCCTTGTCGGTCCCGCGCAGGAGCAGGAGATTCTGGAGCCGCGCGCCATGCGGAAAGTCGGTGATGAAGAACGAGGTTAGTTCCACGACCGGCTCGGCGCGCCGCTCCAGGCGTACGCCGGCGAGGAAGCGCTCGCCGTTCGCGAGGGTAAAGTCGAGCACGGCGTAGGCCGGCCGTCCCGCCTCGCCGAGACGGCCCCAGATGCCTCGGTCTCCACTGGAGCCAGCCGCAGCGAACCGCAGATGGTTCATATCGGGGAGCAAGGCGACGAACGCGGCGATGAGGACCGTCGTCTTGCCGGCCCCGTTCGCCCCTTCCAGAGCAGTGACGGTATGGCTCAGTTCATAGCGCTCGTAGAACACGCCGCGCCAGTTGACGAGGGCGAGCTGGGCCGCCCTGGCTCGTTTGGTGGCCGGTTTCATGGCTCCTCCTCCGCGAGGCCGGCGTCGTCATCGGTGGTGTCGGCGGTCTCGACCGAGCCCTCGGCGACCAGCCGTTCCAAGGCCCGGGACCGGTCCTCAAGCGACCGGACCGGCTCCGCAAACCGGAGCAGGGCCGAATACAGCCGGATCTCCCGCTCGTCCGCCGAATAAGCCACGAACCCGAGGTCGTCCAGGCTGCGCAGGGCGCGCGTGACCGCTTTGCGTACGCCTTCCTCATCGACCCTCTCCGCGCTGCGTTTCTGGTGTCCGCCCCGGAGTTCGGAGATCAGCCGTCCCCTGCCGACCAGGGCTTCAAGTCTGCGGACCAGCTCTTCGTCCTTCAGAATGCCGCCGTCGCTGACGGTCCGGGGATCGAGGTAAAACAGGGCGAGCGTCTGGCCGACGAGCATCTCGGCCCCGGACAGCCGGGCGCGGCCGAGCCGGTCTCCGCGCGGGACCAAATGGAAATAGCCGTCCGCGGCATGGCGCAGGTCGCAATCGTACCGGCCATAAAAGTCCTCCAGCCAGGCCTGCGCATCGCGCAGAAACCCGTACTGTTCCCCATCATGGGCGTTGATGTGCCGGCCCCGGCGCAGGCCGATATCGACCTCGGCGAAGAGAGGGGCGGTGACGACATCTTCCAGGCGCCGGAACCTCTCTTCGCTCATTTCCCGGACTCCCGACGCAGTGGCCAGTCCTCGATCTCGTATCCGCCGGGGAGCGTCACCCACGGGCGGTCCTTGCCGGGCGGCAGCGCCGCACGCTCCGCGACCAGGGCTGCGACCTCTCCGATCGCCGGGTAGCGCCGGTCCTCGTCGAGCCCCGCCAGGACCTCGCGCACCACGCTTGCGAGCGTGTCCGGTGATCGGGCAAGGGCGTCGGTGGCCCGTTGCACGATTTCGGCAGGGTCCGGGCCGTCCGGCATGTCGTCGAGCTCGGCCTCGCGGTCCTTGCTCGGGCGGACGACCGGCGGCCGCTCGATACGGGTCTCCATATCGCGCAGGACCCGCATGGGCCGCGGCTGCGGGATGACCAGAAAGAACCGGTTGCCGGGCCAGCCGGCAAGCTGGTCGCGCAGGCGTTCGCTGAGGGCCCGGTCCGGGTCCAGGCGCACGACATCGCGCAGATAGCCATGAATGTACTCGTAATAGTCGGACCAGGACTTCTGGCGGGCATTGCCCCAGGCCGCGATACGGTCGAGATGGTCGGCGACCTTCCGGGCCTCCTGGGCGGCTCTAGGGAGCTCCCAGTCTTCGGCCGCCTGTTCGATGTCCTGGAGAAGGCCCTGCATCTGGTGGACCCGGCTGAGCAGCACCGTCTTCAGTTCGGCGAGGGTTCTGGCGGAATCCGAGAGCAGGTCCTCGCATTCGTCGATGGCCGCGAACCAGTCCTTGGCCAGCAGGTCGGAAATGCGGGCCTTGAGGGCCTCCTGCTGGCGTTCCAGGCCACGCTGGCGGCGGTCGATGCCTGTCACCAGGTCCCTGACGGTCACCCGGAGCGGCCCGACGACGGCATCGGCGCGCTCCAGGCCGGTCCTCGCTTGGCGGGCGGCGCCCAGGACTTCGGTGAGGGCGGCTATGACCTGGCCGGTGAGAAGGTCGAGGGATTCCCTGTCGAGAATGTCGCGGCTGTCGGCAATGAAGAACTCGACGATGCCGGTGGACAGAAGCGTCAGGCTGTAATCGCCGGGCCGGGCGAGGCCGTCGCCGTCGATGCGGGCGAGGAGACCCTGTTCGCGCAGGCGCTGGATGGCGAGCGTAGCCCGTCTGCGCGGGTTTTCGGCGCCGGGCTCGACGAGATCGCAGACCTGCTCGAACACGGCGACCATGTCTTCGTCTTCCAGGGCGCTGAGGCCCTGCTCGTGGCCCCGGGCGTACAGGGCGGCGAGGAAGCAGAGATCGATGGTCTTGATATCGAGCGCGGCCCCGAGATGGTGCAGCGAAGCGACAAGCCGTGATGAATCCACTGACACGTTCTTTCTTTCGTCGATATGCCCCGTTGCCGATGCTTGAGGCCTCGTGGCGGCGCAACCCGCAGCCGAACATCAGCGCGAGCGCCGCCGCGTCGCGCGCCCCGGACACCGTTCCGTCGGCGCACGCCCGGAACAGCGCCGCGCACTCGCCCTCCTCCAGAGCCCGGCCGGGCGGCTTCCGGCTCCCCTTCACCGGCTTGACCCTCGCTTCCCGTATAAGGCTGGCACCGGCTCCGAAAAAGTGCGCACGCTGCGGGCGAAATCGGCAATATTGCCTTTGTAGATGAGATCACCTCGCAGGTGCGCGATGGACACGGTAATTCCCCGGCCGCCCCAAGTCGAGATGGACTTCACCGACGCGCGGCTGACCGGCTTCGGGGGCTGGTCGGTGCTGGGCCAGATGGCGGCGCGTCCGGACCTGCCGCGGGCGCTGTCGGCGGTTTCCGTCAAGCAGCGGGCTCGGGGCGCGAGCGATGCGGAGACGCTGTGGAGCCTGATCGCATCGCTGGCGGCTGGCAACGGGGCGTTGTCGGATCTGGACGCGCTGCGCGAGGACCGGGTCGGACAACAGCTGTTGGGTCTTGGCCGGGTGCCCTCGGGTCGGCGTCCTGGCGAGTATCTGGCGCGCATCGACGAGGCGCAGGTCGAGACGCTGCTGGCGGTGGCGCGCGGGCTGGCGGCACAGGTGGCGCCGGCCGTGGTGGAACACGAAGCGGCGGTACGCGGCTACGTCCCGGTGTTCGTCGACGGCACCGCGATCGAGGTCGACGCAAGGAGATCCCATGCTTGTTGCTGTGATGCGATCGGAGTCTTGATCGCGGCGCGGGTCGACGCGTTCGAGTCTGCGATTTGAGATGTGCGGACATCTGCGGCCCGGTGGCGGCGCGGATCGGGGCGCGAGGGGTCCGTTTCGGCGGATCCGGGGCGAGCGAGAGGCCTGCCGGGTTGGGTGGCCAGGCTCGGATACTTGCGGTTTCGGTCGGGTTGTGAGCGCAGTCAGCCGGGTCTTGTGACGGCGTGCAGGACCTGCTTGCGTTTGTCGGCATAGTGGTGACGGGCGTCGGCGAAGCTGTGGAAGGGCTGGGGCAGCTTCCGCTGGTTGTGGATGATGACCGCAATGGCGAGGGTGTTGATGATCGCGTTGTTTGCGGGCGCGTTCGGAGCTTGGAGTCGTCTTCGCGGAAGGTGGCGTCGCGGATGTGATGATGGCTTTCGACCACCCAGTGACCGCGGTTCCATGCGAGTAGCTGTTGCGGCGAGGCGCGTTCGGCCGCGACCGAGGTCATGGCGTGCTCGGTGGTCCGTTTTCCGGATTTCCTGCATTCGACGCGCCGGGTGACACGAAAGATCTGTTTGACTAGTTGATCATCTTCGCGGGCGGGGTGAAGACTTCGATGCTGCGCTGTTCGATGCGGCCGTGCGTGGGCGTTTCGCGGTAGCGTCCCGTGCTCTCCCAATGGATGCTCTCGAACGTCTCGAAGGTCTTGGGAGCGTTGCCCTTGACTGTCATCATCCAGTCAGCGCCATGGGTCTCGACGATCAGCCGTGCCGTCTCGCGGGTGGTGTGAAGCGCATCGAGCGTGAGCAGACGGCCGGCCACCGGCGCCGTCGCGGCGTGGACGGCGGCGATTTCCCCGTCGTGATAGTTGAGGATCGAATGCCGGTCCCGTGCCAGCGAGACCGTCTCGTAATGATCCTTGCCGGTGCGGCCGCGCTTGCCGTCGACCGCGTGGCCGACCCGCAGGCGCGGCTGCGCGCCGCAGCGCCTCCTCGATCCACGCCGGGTCGGTGTTCTGCAGCACCCGGTGCACGGTCGATTTGGATACCGGTTCATACCGGCCGGTGTCCGGGTTCTTCCACGCTGCGCCAGATCCTTCTGTGTCATCGCCTTCGCGTAGCGTGCCGCGGCCACCGCGCCGTGCCAATTCGCCAGCCGCGCCAGCAAGATCACGCACAGCACCGAAGCGATGCCGTGCTTGCGCCCCTGCGCACGCCGGAAAGCGCCGCAAAATGCTGGTACATGGAGCGCAACTCCCGCGCCGCGCTCTGCGTCGCCCGCAACTCCCACGCCGCAGGAAGTGGCGCACGATCCCGCAACCGACGTCGCGACGCAGCGGAACCACGTACAGATCCTTCGCCTCCCCGTGCGGATCAGTATAGCGCCCGCGCGCATAGCCCTTGCTCTTGCCCACGCACGTCCAGTTCGCTGCTTTGTACATGGTGCCGCGGAACTTCGTCGGTGAGACAAACGACTCCGCCACCAGCAACGGATTGCCGTACGCAGCCTCCCAGTCGTCGCTGAGACGCCGCTGCATCCGCGACAACGCAAACGAGGCAAGACCTCGAAATGTCCGGCGGCCACCCAGAATCACAAACCTCGTGTTATTTCCGATCAGGTGCAACCGCGCAAACTGTTCCTCGCGGCGCCAGCCAATCCAACGGTCCCGCGGCGCACAGATGAAGGCACCCGTCTGCCAGCCCGCAGCGCCAATCCACCGCCCGCGCCACGTGAATACGTAGCGCAGACCTCGACCCGCAAATTGCTTGAAACCAAGATACGGTCCACCACACGGTTCCAGCGACACACCTCATCCGGCCGCGCAAGGCGCACCACCACATCCCGGAGCGCAAAACCCTCCGGAGTCGTTTCGAAAACATCCGCGGCGCGCTCCATGACAACCACGGATACCACACCGCTTCACAAAAAGCCAGCACCAATCCGAATCCTCCGGAACCCGCGGAACCCAGCCTTCCAACCAACCTAGCGTGGGATGGCCGTGGCCCTACTACGACCGCACCGCCGACTACGACGCTCTGATGGTCAAACGCAACGCCCCGCGCTGGATCCGAATGCTCCGACGATACGGCTACATCGCACCCGTCAACGCGGCAGAACTCAACCCCGCCTGAGCCTCCTGAAACACGCCAGCCGGCAACGCGGGACTGCTACGGGCCACATCGGGGAAGTCCAACGCTCGTCCCTGCCGCGCCGATCCCGGCCACCGACCCCAACTCCGCAACACGGCGTTGGAACCCTTCGCGCGCCCCTCGACCGAATCTGTTTCACGGCAACAGAACGCAAAAAAATCAGCTCGCCGATCAGGGTCCGTGGAGGCATACGATCCCCCGGAACCCGAACGGATACCTACAAGGACAATCTCACCGGCCGCCGATAATCCCAAGCCACTACAAATGCATGCTGAACCGACGCCTTATACCACCGGTCGTTGATTGGAACCGATAGCAGAGCCTCCCTACGTAGCCCGCCCCCTGAGCCGAGGCCTCGTACTGCAAGACCCAACTTCAACAGTGACGATTAAAAATAGGTAACTACCCAGGTACCCTGCCAAGTGTGAGAGCTTGCTGATTTTGTTCGCCGTGTCGCTGCTCTCGGCCTTGACTGCATAGGCGCGCGCGCCTATGGGTTGCCCTCTCGCATGGGAGGAGCGGCTGGTGGGGTATTTCGGATCGAAGGCGACGACGGGTCTGAGCCAGGCGCTGATTGCGCTGATGCCGCCGCACTCTGTCTATATCGAGAGTCACCTGGGGGGCGGTGCGCTGATGAAGCGCAAGCCTGCTGCCGTGCGCTCGATCGGGATCGACCTCGATGAGCGGGCGCTTGAGGCCTTTGGCTGCGACTACCCGGTGGAGTTGGTGCATGGCTGCGCCCACTCCTTTCTGGCGTCGTTTGCGTTTCTGGGCCCGGAGCTGGTCTACAGCGATCCGCCCTATCTGCACGCGACCCGGCGTTCGTCGCAGCGCTACCGCTTCGAGTATGCGGAGGCCGACCACGTCGCGCTGCTTGCTATGACGACCTGCTGTCGGGCTGGCGCCGGCTGGCGCTGCAGGTGACGACCCAGGCCCGGGTGCGGACCGAGGTGGTGTGGTTCAACTTCGCGCCCGACCGGGTGCACTGGGCGCGCTTCGCCGGCCGGAACTTCACCGACCGCCAGCGCATCAAGCGCAAGGCGGCCAACTGGGGCCGGCTCTACGAGGCCATGCCGGCGGGCGAACGCCTGGCGGTGCTGGCCGCGATCATGGCCGGCGAGGTCCCGTGACGGTGGCGCGAGGACCTCGCCGGCCACGACGAGGCTTTTGCGTGCCTGCAGGACCTTTTCACCCCACAATGCCTGGCGATGACGGTCATCAAAGCCATCCGGGCCAGGGGCTGCTGCGCCTGAGCGCGGCGCTGGTCAGGGAGAACGACGCGCTGGAGCGGGAGAACGCCCACTTGCGCGAGCGGATTGCCGAACTCGAGCGCAGTGCCGCGCTCGACAGCACCACCAGCTCCCGGTCGCCGGCCAGCGACGGTCTGAAGAAGAAGAGCGGACCCCAGCGCACCCGGAGCGGCACGTCCGACAGGCGGCGGCCAGCCACAAGGGAACCACTCTGGAGCGGACCGCGACGCCCGACCACGTCGTCGATCATGATCCCTGCGCCTGTGCGGGCTGCGGCGCGCCGCTGTCGGCCGCTGAGCGTCACGGAGCCCCCGTCTGCCGGCAGGTCTTCGATGTGCCGCAGCCCCTTGAGGTCACCGAGCACCGCTGCCTCTGTGCCGCCTGCGGCACCGTGACGACAGCCGTCTTCCCGAACGGCGCCCCGGTCCAGTACGGGCCGCGTATCACCGCGTGGGGGACCTACCTGCTGCACGCGCAGTTCATTCCGGAGAAGCGCGTCGCCGAAGTCATGAGCGACCTCTTCGCGGTCAGGCTCTCAACCGCCACCATCGCCGCCATGGGCAGACGCACCGCCCGGCGCTTCGAGGGCTTCCTCGACCGTGTCGGCGAGATCATCCGCACCGCGGCCCCGGTCAAACACCTCGATGAGACCGGCATCCGCATCGCCGCCCGGACCCAATGGCTCCACGTACTGTGCACCCCGTTGCTGACCATCCTGCGCATCGCCGCCGGGCGCAGCCACATCGACGAGAAGCTCAACGGCATCGTCATCCATGACGACTACGCCACCTACTTCGCTCTCCAAGGCGTGCGCCACGGGGCCTGCAATGCCCATCACCTGCGCGAACTCCAAGCCCTGATCGAGATCGAGAACTGGGCAGCCACCACGCACCCGCTCCTCAGCCGTGCCAACAGAGCCGCCCGCTTCGCCCGCAAGAATGACCGCGACCTGCCCGCTTCACTGGTGGCCCGCATCTCCCGAGCCTGGGACCGCATCCTTGAGCAGGCCATCGCCTCTCACGAAGAGATGGCGCCCCTCCAGAGCGGAAAGCACGGACGACAAAAGCGCCGCATCGGTCACAACCTCGCCCTCCGGCTCCAGAAATACAAGGAGGGCTGCCTGCGCTTCCTCACCGACCCGAGAACCCCCTTCTCGAACAACCAGGCCGAGCGCGACCTCCGCATGGGCAAGCTGCGCCAGAAAATCTCGGGCGGCTTCCGATCAATGCAAGGCGCCCGCGACTTCGCCAGCCTGCGTTCCGTCATCGCAACAGCCCGAAAGCAACGCTGGAATGTCCTCGAAACCCTGGCGCATCCCGATCCCATGCAGCTGATCCCGAGACTGCGCCTCTGAAATCCCCCGCCGCTCGCCTCCGCGTCCGCGGCAGCAGACCGGAAGCTTCAGTCCATAACCCGTGGCTGATCGCCGGAAGCAGACCTGGGCAGTTACAAAAATAGTAACTGCTCACCCCCTGGTTCCGGCTTGATGTCGGGGTAGAGTAACGAACGGGTTTTCGTGGAGATTTGACACTGCATGCCGATTCGCTTAGTGGTGGTCATCGAGAACGACGGGGACCGCCAGTGGGCTACTTTGGATCGAAGGCGACGAGCGGGCTGTGCCAGCTGCTTCCGGGGCTCCAGCCTCCGCATGATCCGTATGTGGAAACGCATTTCGGAGGCGGCGCGCTGATGAAGCGCAAGGCCGGGTGATGGCGACGGGCGGCGCGCGAGGAGTTCGAAGCGGCCAAGGCGCTGCGTGCGGCCGGCAAGGTGGCGGAAGAGGCCGTGATCCGCGTCTTCGTCATCCTGCTCGACATCCTCATCGTCGTCCTTCTGGAGAAGACCACGCACGAGCCGGAACTCCGGTCTGCCGCCGTCACAGACGGACAAGAGCGTGCCGGGAGCAACGGCCCGAAGCCGAACCGGCAGATGGGCGACAACCTGCCATCGTCGAGGAGACGGTCGCGGCCTGCGACGCCTGCGGCGCCGACGGCCCCGTCGATCGGGAGCGCCGCGTCCTCTATGACATCGTGTTCGAGGTCGTCGAGCGCCGCGCCGAGATCAAGGAATGCCCGAAGTGCAAGGCCCGGGGCCGGTTCCCCGACAACATCCCGTGCAGTACGGCATCGGCATTCAGGCCCTCGTCATCAACCTGCTGGTTGCCCAAATGCTGTCCCTGCGCCGTGCCGTCGCGTTCGTGCAGGTGATCTCCGGCATCAAGCTCTCCGAGGCAACCTGCCTCAGCTATGCTTTCACGATGCGTCATGGGAGGAGGCCGCCGTGGCGCACCTCCTGCAACGCCCGATGTCGACGATTTCGGATCAACAGTAAGTGGCTTCATGTCGTGGGACCCTGACGTGCAAGTTCCCGCACCGCAAGCGCGGGCAAGAGATCGGCCCGTGCTACAAGGGCGTCCTGGGCCTCGTACATGGGCCAGTGTAGCCACCAGCTGTGCGGCAGCCACCTGCTGCGCGAACTGACCTTCGTCGTCGAGGCTACCGCGCGACTGATGAAGAGCCTGCTCCCTGCCACAAGGTCAACAAGAGCGCATCCAAGACCCTGAACGACGCCGGGCGCAAGCGCTACCGCACCATCAGGGCGCCAGGGAACTGCCCGATATCCCGCCGCCGCCGAAAGGAAAACGTGGACGCAAGTCCGACGCGCACAACCTGCACGAACGTCTCGTGAAACACGAAAACCTGCGCTTCACAGACGACCCCAACGTCAGATTCACCAACAATGCCGGAGAACAGAAGATCAGGATGGCAAAGGTCAAGGTGTCCGGATGCTTCCGCTCCACGCAAAAGCATGGTGCCGGAGCTCAAGCTACCTCACCTCCATGGCCGCACTCGGCTACAACCCACTCGTCGCCACCCAGATCGCCCTCGACGGAAAAGCCGCAGACATCATCAACGAGCACTACGACCAATCAGAACCCAACAAGGGGTGAGTAGATACAAATATTCGATATCGCGACGAGTTACACCGGCACGGCCGAGTGTACCCACTACATTTCGTTGATTTTGGAGGGGATCAGGCTTTGTGTTTGCGCCAGTTCGGCGGGAGGGCGATGCCGAGGGCCTGGAAGACCTTTCCGACCTGGCCCTCGACATGTGTGCGGGTGGTGATGCGCTTGCCGTCCTTCTCGATGGTGGCCTCTTGCAGGCGGTCGAGGTCGCGGATCAGGTCGTCCCATTCGACGGCGGCGCCGGCGGCGGCGCAGCGGTCGGCCAGTTCCTTCTGGAGGACCAGCGCGAGGAAGGAGCAGAAGACGTGGCCGCGGATCGCGGCGTCGCAGGAGTGGTAGATCGGTCGGGTGCGCAACTGGGCCTTCGCCCGGCGGAACAGGTCTTCCACCGTGAGCAGCTCCCGGTAGCGGAGCACGGCGTTGAGCGGCGTCATGCCGACGGCGGTGCACCGGCCCATCTGGGGATATACCGGTGCGAGCCTCGCAAGGCGACGATGCAAAGTTCCATCGGGCCGTGGCTGCGGGAGACCGGGCGGCGGATGGCGTCGTGGCCGTGAGCCTCCCGCTCACCGGCGGCCTTGTCCGGCGCCGGCCAGCACGCCGTCGACCCGGGCGCGAGAGGCGGAACTCCCGCGCGATCGCCGCCGGCCTGAGGCCGGTCTCGAAGGCGGCGAGGATACCCCTGCGTCACCGGCGCGGGCCTGGCGTGCGCCCTTCCTCCAGCCGTCTTGCCGGCCTGCCGCCCGCGTCTGCGGGCCTCGGCTGCCGCCGCTTCGACCGGCCGGTCGAGGTCCGTGTCGTCGAGATGGCGGAGCGAGCGATCGAGGTCGGCGGGCAGGGCGAGCGTGCCCGACCGGCTCCCGCCGCGCTTTCCCGTCCCGCCACCCGGGCGCGCCGTCCTTCCTGCGCGTTGTCCCGTTTTCGTGGTCCTTCCTGTCACCGGTGAGCGCATCGCGTGTGCGCTGGTCGATTACAGCCCGAACGTGCCGGTGTGGCCATGGCCGGGGTGCTCTCCAGCTACCGGTCACCCGTGCCGCCGGCCCGCCGTCGGGAACACCGCCTCCCCCGCTCCGCGCCGACAGGAGGGAAGGTCTGGCCGTGAGCGGGGCGGCGGTCGGCGCACCGGAGGGCGGGGCGCTGCCGCCGGGTTCCACCACGGCACGATGGAGACGGCAGCATGACGGCAGCAAGGATGGCGATGCCCGGCAATACGGCGAGCACGTTCCTGGTCCACTATTTCGGCGGCCTCGACGGCGACGACCGCTTCGTGGTCGAGCGGTTCCGCGCCCTGGCCTGCGGCGACATTCGTCCGGTCCGGGACGGCGAGGAGAACGCGAAGGGGCGTCGCAAGGTCAGGCGCACCGTGGTCTCGCGCAAGGAAGCCGAGGCGATGCGCCCGGAGCGCACCGAGATCATCGTGTGCACCGGCCTTCGCACCCGCGGCGGGAAACAGGCCTGGGGTTCGGTTGCGGCGGGCCTCCTGTGCGACCGCAAGCAGCGCGGCTGAGCGCTTTCCCGAGGGACGTCCCGGCCGGGCGTCCCTCTTCCGTTTCCCCCACGGCAAGGAGAACGCTCCCATGTGCGAGCAGCGGAACATCGAGGCCCGGCGCGCGCGCGGCAAGCGCGAACCCGAGCCCGCGCGGACCCTGTGCGCGCCCTGCGGCGAGAAGCGGAACCGGGCGAGCCGGGCCAGGGACGCAAGGCTGCGCACCGCCGGCCTCCCCCGGAGAGACCCCGACAAGGCCCGCGCCCAGGAGCGCGACCGGTCCCGCCGCGAGGCTGAAATGCGCCGCGACGCCGGGCTCTGCATCCGGTGCGGCAAGCAGCCGGCCGCCGATGGCCGCGCGTCCTGCGAGCCGTGCCTGGAGAAGCGCCGGGCAGCGGACCGCGCGAAATACGCCGCCGGGAAAGCCGCCGGCCTCAAGTATGGCGGGGCCGATGCCGAGGCCAAAAGGCGCGCCGCCCGGGCGAAGAGCAAGCGCCGCCAGAAAGCCCGGATCGAGGCGGGACTCTGTATCCGCTGCGGCAAGCGTCCCCCCGTCGAGTGCGGAACCACCTGCCAGCCCTGCCGGGACAGGAGGCAGGCGGCGGAACGGCGGCAATATGACGAACGCAGGGCCGGGGGCCGTTGCACACGCTGCGGGCAGCCGGCCGGCCTCTCGCGCTGCGGCCCCTGCGCCGCCATCGAAAAGGCCAGCCATAACCCGGAGCGCAAGAACGCACGCTCGCGGCAGTTGTACGCCCGACGCCGGGCCGCCAGCCTGTGCACGGCCTGCGGGGCGCCGTCACAGGGGGCGGCGCGCTGTGCGCCCTGTGCCGAGAGGTCGTATCAAGGCTCGGCGCATTTCAGGGGCATCCCGGTCCACGAGCCGGTCTGGACCGTGATCGAACTGGAGACCGGCCGCGAGCACGGTCCGTTCGACGATCCGGCCGATGTCGCCCTCTGCCTCGCCTTCGGGAAGCTCGACCGCAACCGCGTCGAGATCGTCGCCGACGCCCCCGTCACCGCCTCCTTCACCGCCTGGACCTGACATCCTGTCCCGGGCGGCGATGACGGCGCTCGCCTGGCCGCGATTCGCCGCGCCGTCCCTGTGTCGTGGAGAGGAGTGAAGCGCCTGCCGGGCGAGTGTCCGGCAGGACGGAGGAGAGGACTCCCCGCCGATGCCGGATCGATGTCCGGCACAGGTCGCCGGGCAGGGCAACGGCAAAGGAGACCCCCCCATGTTCCATCCCGATACACCCCTCGACCTTCCGCTCGGCTGCGACCTGCTCGCCGAACTCGGCGTCGCACCGTCCGCGAGATCGCCGAGGACGAGCGCGCCATCCGCTGCCCCGACAGGGGCGCGGCCTGTCCGGTGCACGGCTTCGCAAGCCTCTTCCCGGAACCGGCGTCGTCGTTCTCTCCGGGCGGTCAGGGGTAGAGGAGGGCCTGAAGAGATTGAACGGGCGGGGGTTCGGGGGAGTGACCCCGGCCCCGTCCGTTCGCAACCCATCGTCATCAACGCGAACCTGAAGGAGTATCGCAATGAGCTTCGGACTGAACAAGGCGCAGATCATCGGCCGCCTCGGTGCGGACGTCACCATCAACCACCTGCAGAACGGCGGCCGCGTCGCCAATCTGAGCGTTGCCACCGACGAGAGCTACATCGACCGGAACGGCAGCGGCGAGCGGATCGACAGGACCGAGTGGCACCGGGTCGTGACCTTCCAGGACGGGCTGATCGACATGCTCGCCAGGCACGCCACGAAAGGCCGGCTGGTCTACATCGATGGCAAGCTCCAGACCCGGCGCTGGGCGAGGACGGCGACCGCTTCTCGACCGAGATCCTGCTCGTGCCCGGCGGGCGCGTCCAGTTCCTCGACAAGGCGAACGGCAATGCTGCGCAGCCCGGTCCGGACGCGACGAGCGACGCCGGCCCCGTGCCGGCCGGCGGCGACCCGATGGATGGGGACCATATCCCGTTCTAGAGCTTCCCGTTCTTCCTTCCCCACAGGGTCGGCGCCTCGTGCGTCGGCCCTTTTCTCATGCGGGCAGGTTCGAGTCTCGCCGCGGCGCATACGGAGTGGGAGCGAGGCTGGAAAGCGGGTGAACCGCGCGAGGAGGAGAGGGAGTCCGCTCGCGCACCCGTCACGCTACCCGGAGAACCCGATGAGCACCATCTCCTTCCGCCGCATCGCCCCCGACGAATCCCGCACCTACCGGGACGGCGACCATGTCGGAGACGTCCACGCCTTCGACGACAGCATCCGGCCGGGGCGCAGGGTGTTCGCCATACATCTCGACGAGGACCCGCGCGGGCCGATGTATCTCCACGACCGCACCCGCATCCGCGAGACCGCCCGGCAGCGGGTCGACTCCCATCCCCTGTGGAACTGACGCAAAGACGGCAGGGCCGGAAATCCTTCCCGGCGCCATGCCGGCCGAACCGCCGATGGGGTCCGTGCAGGGCCAGAGAAATACGCCACCCCGCTGTGCTGTCCCATTGTGCCACACGTGCTCTCTCCAGCAACCCCTTCGGGGTCCTCCGGTCGCTGCGCTCCCTGCGGCCCGGGCAAGAAGCTCTAGGGGCGGACCGTGAAAGCCGGCGACCGTGAAGATCGCGTGTCAGAGGCCGAGCACGCCTGGCATCGGCGGTGCGAACGCGATCTTCCGCACCACTCGCCGACTTTCCGCACCACTCCGCCCCAAGAGCTTCTAAGCCCAGGTGCTTCCGTTGCGCGCGCGTGACCCAACAGGACATCACGTCGGGGATCGGCCCCGAACGTGCAACCCGATCGCAAGGAGATCGTCATGACCTTCGATACCGACACCCGAGAGACCGCCGGACAGTCCGCAACCGTCTGCAAACACGCCGCCCTCTACGGCGCCACCCCCGAGCGCGACGAGCTCGACCCCCGCGAGGTCTGGGACGAGGACGATGCGCTGACCGCAATCGGCGAGGCCTTCCGCATCCTCGCCGAAGGCGCCTGCCCCGACGGCACCCAGCTCGCCGACGAACGCGAGAGCCTGCTGTGGGGCTTCGTCAACATGCTCCACGCCCAGAGCCGCCGCCTCGACCGCAGCGTCGACCGGCTCAGCCCGGACCTGCGCGACCTCCAGCGCGAGCAGGACGGCACCGAGATCAGGTCCCGCGACCTGGAGCTCGTCACCGACCGCGCGCAGAACCTCGGAGACCGGCACGACGCCTTCGAGAAGATGCGCAACACCGCCGCGCACGCCTACCGCGAAGAGACCGGCGACATGTGGCGGCCCCGGCACGGCAGCCAGACCGGCACGCTCACCAGCGCCGCCATCGACGCCCGCGACTTCGTCCGTGCCCGCAAGGACCGCGCGACCATGGCGCACCTGCCGCAGGGCACCCTCGTCGCCATCGCAGGCGGCAAGGACGTCGCCGACCAGGCCCGCGCCAAGTATGCCAACCTCGTCCTCGTCCACGGCGGCGGCCCCGGCGTCGAGAAGATCGCCGCCAGCTGGGCCGAGCGCAACGGCGTCCACCAGGTCGTCTGCAAGCCCGACTGGGACCGCCACGGTCGCGCCGCACCCTTCCGCCGCAACGACGAACTGCTCAACCTCCTGCCGAAGGGCGTCATCGCCTTCCCCGGCTCCGGCATCACCGAAAACCTCGTCGACAAGGCCCGCAGCCTCGGCATCCCGGTGATGAAGGTCGCAGCCTGACCGCAACGCATCGCGGGCCGTGTCGTCGCTCCGGCGGCGGCACGGTCCGTTTCCTCTTTCGCACATCGATGACGCGGCAACGCCAACCTCGCGCGCTTCGCGCCGCACTCGTGCAGAGCCTGCCCCGGACTGCGGTCCGGGGTCTCGCTGTCGCTCGCCGTTGCGGCGCCTGCCCCGGACTGCGATCCGGGGCTGCCGCATCACGCGCCGCTGCACCATGCTTCGCATGGGTGCATCGCGGGCCGCGCCGAACCCGGCGCAGGGCCGCCGGCACTGCTGACCCGCCCACTGCCGGCGCTGCTGCCGGACCGGCACGACACCGTGCTTCGCACCGCTGCCCGCAGTCCTGCAGGCGCCCCGTCGGCGCCTCCGATCGCAACGGCTATCGCAACCGTCACCGCACCCGCGCGGCCGACGCCGCGGTAACGGGTGCGCCATCCCCGTCTGCGTCTGCGGTAATGTGTGAGCAGCACGCGATCACCCTGAACAGCCCCGCTTTCGTCCAGCACGCCTGTATCGCGGTAACATGTGCGCGGCGTCCTTCGGCTCCGCGGAACATGTGCGGCGGCGCCCGTGTCGCCGAGGTAACGCCGCCGGCTCCGGTGCGCCATGTGTGAAGACTGCCCTCCGCCGTTTGCACGCCGCGCCGCGTTCTGTTACCTCTGCGACCGGACGACAACGCGGAACGCGCTCGAAGATCGCGGACCGGTCGTCTCGCTCAATCGCCGCGACGGCTCCCGTCCCTTGTGACGCCGGCGTTTCAGGCGATGGTGGTGTGCAGGGCAACCTCGCCCGATCTCGACTCCGTTCGGAGTTTTACCGTCACACCCGACGCACCGTTACCCACCGGCATCCCGTTCAAGGAGGCGCCTGATCTCCAGGATCTCCCTCTCGTGCCCGTCCTTCAACCCCTGCCACCACGCATCATCCATGCCGACCTGACGCCACGCAAGCAGGGACACGACACAGCCGTGCGGATCGCCGTCGACGAACCGGCCCGGAATGATGCGGATCATGATGCGCGGGACAAGCGCAGAACGGTCGGGTCCCAGATGGTAGTGGATGGCGTGATGATCCGGATCCACCGCTATGCGCGCCCAGATCGGCTGCCCCGTGCCGGGAAAGACGCCCTCGACAACGCCATCGCCGTGAATCGTCGTCTCGCCCATTCCGACCGCCCAGGACGCAAGCACTTCTGGCGCCGACAGAAACGCGAGCGCGGCATCGGCGGAGCATCCGACAGACACTGAACAGACATGAGCAAAGCCGTCATCCATGGCTACATGTCGACGGCGGTGACAACGAGAATCTCTGCGGCACCGTCGCCGGTGGCAACATAGGCGTGCGCAGTCATGCTGTCGAAGTACATGCTGTCGCCGACAACCAGCGTTGCCGGCGCGTAGATGTCGGTGTGGATCGTGACCTCGCCGGACAGCACGAAGACGAACTCCTCACCCTCGTGGGCGCGCAGCCCGCCTGCATCCTCGAGAGAACGCACGGCGACTCGGTTGAGGCTTGGAATCATCCGCTTGGCCGTCAGCTCGGCGCACAGGAGCTCGAGATCGTAGCGCCGCGTCACCTCGCGCTCGCCCTGGCCCCGTTTCGTGATCGCGCGTTTTCCCTTTGCGAAGGTCTCGGTGTCGGAGCGGAAGAATGACACCACGTCGACCCCCAGGACCTTCGCGAGGATGTAAAGATTGTGGGCGTTGAGCGGCGATATCCCGTTCTCGGCACGCGACAGCATGGACTCCGAGATCGCGGTCAACTCGCTCAGCTCGGCAAGGGTAAATCCCTTCGCCTTTCTGAAGCGCGCTACGCGCGCGCCGATGCGAAGATTCCTTGCCTCCTCGGCAAGGTCGACAGACTGTTCCAGGGTATCCACCATCAGTTCCCCATCATCAGAATCCCATCAGGCGCGGCAGCCACAGGCTCAATCCCGGGATATAGGTAACGAACATCAGCGCTGCCAGGCTGACGACGAGAAACGGCCAGGATTCGCGCAAGAGCGCCGCGAGCCCGCAGCCGGCAATGCGCTCGGCGGCGAACAGGCAGACGCCGAGGGGCGGCGTAAGGAGGCCGATGTTCAGGTTTAGTATCGCGATGGCCCCGAAATGCACCGGGTCGACCCCGGCCGCCTGCGCCATCGCCGCGAGTATCGGGATGAACAGGATGATCGCCGCCGTCGGATCGACGAACATGCCGAGCACCAGCATGAAAACGTTGAGCACGAGCAGCAGCAGTACCGGATGAAAGCCGAGGTCCCGCACCGTCCGCTCCACGAGCGACGGCACGTTCTCCATGCCCATGACCCAAGTGAAGACGGCGCCACACCCGACGATGATCAGGAGCTGCGCCGAAAACACGGCCGACTGGTCGAGGCACGACAGGAACTCGCGAAGCCCCATCGACCGGTAGAGAAGAATCGCGATGAGCAGTGCATAGAATGCCGCGAGGCCGCCGGCCTCGGTGGGAGTCATGATCCCGCCGAGGATGCCGGCGAGGATGATCACCGGGATCAGCAGCGGCGGCACGGCATGGCGCGCCGACCGGCCGATAGCAGGCAGCGACCTGTCGACGGCGATGCCGCGGTAGCCCCTGCGGCGCGCCTGAACCCACACCAGGCACATCTGGCAGGCCCCGATCAGAAGGCCCGGGACGATGCAGGCGGCAAACAGGGCACCGATGGAGACCCCGGTTATCGAGCCGTAGATCACGACGATCAGCGACGGCGGCACCATGGGTCCGATGATCGAGGACGAGGCGGTGACGGCGGCCGCATACGCCGCCGGATAGCCGTTCCGCGTCATTGACGGGATGAACACCCTGCCGAGCGCCGCAATGTCGCCGAGGGCGACGCCGGTTATCCCGGAAAACAGGATCGACGCGCCAATGTTCACCTGCGCGAGCCCGCCCGTCATCCAGCCGAACAGGACGTTGGCGAACGATATCAGCCGGTCGGTGATGCGGCCGCGGTTTATGATCTCGCCGGCAAGAATGAACAGCGGGATGGCCATGAGGACAAAGACATCCAGGCCCTGGAAGATGCGCTCGGGGAGCACCGGCAGAAAAGCCATCTGGCCGCTTGCCGCCAACCACACGATGGATGACGCCACCATCGCCCAGGCCACAGGCAACCCCGCGAACAGCAACACCAGGAACGCGCCCGCGAACAGGCAGAGCGACAGGCTCACACCGAATCCCTTCCCTTCCGTGCCGACCAGGCGCGGCCGAGGCGGATGGCGAGGAACACGAACGCGATGCCGAAGGCGACGGGGAGCGCCGCGTAGGGGTATTGCAGCGAGATCTGGAGCCCGTCGCTGGTCTGGCCTTCGGCGAAGCCGAAGGAGCGGACGGCGGCCACGGCCAGAATCGCGAGCAGCGCCAGCGTGATCAGGTCGAGCCCCAGCATCCAGCGCCGGTGCCATTCCGGGCGCATCAGGTCCGGTACGAAGGCGACGCGAATGTGGGCGTCGATCAGGACCGACACCGCGGCGCCGGCGAGCACCGACCACACGAGCGCGTAGCGCGCGACCTCCTCGGTAAAGAACGGCGTGAAGCCGAGGCCGTACCTCATGCCAACCTGTGCGAGGACCAGCGCGAACAGCGCGAGAAGCGCTGCCGCGCCGATCACCCGCAGAGCGCGTTCCAGCCAGCCGGTCATCGCCGGACCCATTGGCCGCCGCGCTATTTCGAGAGCCGCGCGACCTCGGCGATGACCTCGTCAACCAGGGCCGGCGTGTCAACGTTTTCCTTCAACCACTTCACCGCGGCCGGTCTGACGCGGTCCGCGAATGCCTTCTTCATTTCTCTGGTGAAGGGGATGACGGTGACGCCCTTCTCCTTCGCCATGACGATGTTCTTGGCCTCCGCCGCCCGCGACGCCTTCCGGTTGTAGGCGACCGCGGCCTTGCCCGCCTCGAGCACCATCGCCTGGAGATCCTTCGACAGGCCGCCGAACCACTCGTCGTTGATGCCGAGCGGCCCGAAGGAATAGATGTGGCCGTCGAGCATGAGGTATTTCTGGACCTCATGGAGCTTGATCAGGTTGAACACCCAGACCGCATTGTCCTGGCCGTCAACGACGCCGGTCTTGAGCGACGTGTAGAGCTCGGGAAACGAGATCGGCGTCGCCGAACCGCCCAGCGTCAGCACCGGTATCCCGAATATCGGCGCCATCACCCGCATCTTCTGCCCCTTCATGTCGTCGGGCTCGCGGATGGCGTGGTTCGAGCTGTAGTGCTTGAAGCCGCCGGATTCCCACCATCCGAGGACGCGGATTCCGGTCTTCTTTCGGATGTCTTCGGCCATGCGCGTACCGATCGGCCCGTCGAGCAGCTTCCAGGCCGTCTGCTCATCAGGAAACAGATAGGGCATGGAGAGCACCTGGATGTCCTTGTAGATCGAGGCGTAGTTGCCTTCGGAGGCATCGGACATCTGGATGATGCCGCGGCGCACCTGGTTGAGCCGCTCGTTGGGCTTGCCGAGCGCGCCGCCATAGACGATCTCCATCTTGAGCTTGCCGCCGGAACCCTTCTCGACCTCCGACTTGAACAGTTCGTACATGCCGTTGACCGGCTCGGCGCCCGGAAACCCCTTCTTGAGCATCAGGCCTGCCTTGAGATCCTGCGCCGACGCGGCATGCGAAATACCGGCGGCAACGATGGCGGCCGCGATCGCGGCCGTCTTGAGTATCGTTTTCATTGGTCTTCTCCTTGTGGATGTCCTGTCTGACTGTTCACTGTACCCGTCTGGGGCACAACACGCTCGAAACCGTACTCATTCCTCGCCCCGTCTTCCGTGATGTATCCGGCGTCGAGATCGGCCTCGACCAACTCGGCGCCCCGCTCGCGCGGGTCTCCGAGTCCGCCACCGCCCGGAAGCTCGACAACCAGGTGCTCGCCCCCGGGAATCTCGTGGACGGCCTTTCCGGCGAGCACGCGCCCGCCGGAAAGGCGCGCCGCGCCCGCGGCCCCGGGACGCCCGCCCTCGCGACCGCGCGCAGGATTTTGCGTGCGATCGAAGGTGGCAGCCGACACGGTGAAGGGATGCTCCTCGGCGCTGCCGACCTCGATGACCTGGCCGAGGCCGCCGCGGAACGCGCCCGGACCTCCGGAATCGGGCAGGAACTCCTTGCGCCAGAACACGAGCGGCGCTTCCGATTCCGTCACCTCGACCGGTATCGCGCCGACGCCGCTCGGAAAGGCGGTGACCGAGAGGCCGTCCCTGCCCGGGCGCGCGCCGACGCCGCCCATGCCGACATTCATGACGTTGAACCGAGACGCGTTGCCCGGCGCGCCGCCAGCGTCAGCAAAGGGCAGCACCCAGATGCTGCCCGCGCTCTCGGCGGGCACGCGGCCGGGAAGCGCCTGGGCGAGGCAGCCGAAGGCGATGTCTGGCAGCATCTGGCCGATGACATGGCGCGCGGTAACCGGGCTCGGATGGACGGGATGGACGACGGAGCCGCGCTCGGCGACGATCCGGAGCACGCTCAGCGAGCCGTGGTTGTTGGGCACGGCGGGAGCGACGATGCACTTGATGCCGAAGCAGGTATAGGCCTCGGTGTAGCAGAGTGGCGAGTTGATACCGTAGGCCGACGCCGCCGAGGTGCCGCCGTAATCGACGACGATGCCGTCGTCGGAGACCGTCATTTCCGCCCTGATGCTGACCGGGGCGTCGTAACCATCGAGCTCCATCTCGGTGCGGTAGCAGCCGTTTGGGACGGCGCGCACCGCCTCGGCCATCGCCGAGCGCGAACTCTCGATGATGTAGTCCGCGAGCGGAGCGATCTCATCGAGGCCAAACTCGGTCATCATCTCGTCGAGCCGCGCCCGCCCGGTATCGTTGCACGCCACGAGCGACAGGATGTCACCCTTCATCTCGACCGGATTCCGGCTGTTGGCGCAGAGGATGGCAAAGAGCTCGTCATTGAGCGCGTCGCCGCTCCTGAGCCGCGTGTGCGGAATCAGGATTCCCTCCTCGTAGATCGATCGCGCCTCCGCGGTGAAGCCGCGCCCGCCGACATCGATGACGTGGCAGGTCGAGGCGAACAGGGCGACCGGCTTTTC
This sequence comes from Alphaproteobacteria bacterium, assembly GCA_964291215.2. Taxonomy (GTDB): domain Bacteria; phylum Pseudomonadota; class Alphaproteobacteria; order MPNO01; family UBA830; genus JAJEBT01. The sequence goes on from OZ219790.1 coordinate 2,551,574, forward strand.
GTCGCGCCAGGCCGGCGTCACGACCACGAAATCGAAGAGGTGGCCGGTGCCGAGCCAAGGGTCGTTGGTAACGAACACATCACCCGGGGCCATCACCGCGAGCGGGAAGCGCCCGAGAAAATGCTCGACCGCCCGCGCCATGGTGTTGACGTGGCCGGGCGTGCCGGTGACCGCCTGCGCGATCATGCGGCCGCGGAGGTCGTAGATCCCGGCCGAGAGGTCGCCAGCCTCGCGGACCACCGAGCCGAACGCGGTCCTGAGGATGGTCTGCGCCTGCTCCTCGACCACCGCGACGAGGCGGTTCCACATCACCTGGCGGTGGATGGCGTTGAGGGCGGACGCGTCCGACGCCGGCTTCATGGCGCGGCCTCCCGCCCCGACGACAGGTCTTCCATGACGATATTGTCGCGCATGTCGATCGAGGCCATGAAGTCAGCCGGAACGATGGTCGAGGTCTGGTCCTCCGCAATGACCGCGGGCCCGGCAATGTCCATCCCCCTCTCAAGCCCGCCGCGCCAGTAGACGGGACAATCCACCATCCCGCCGAGCCCGGCGTCGTAGAGCCTGCGGGCGCCGCCGTTCGCCACGGAAGGTTGCGGCGGCGATGGCGGCAGTGCGCCGGCGGCCTGCGGTGCCTCGGCCGACACGGTCACCGACCACGACGTGCTCTCGACATCGAGCTCGGCGATGGTGAGCCCATAGATCTCGCCGTAGAGCGTCTCGAACCGTTCCCTCAGGAGAGCGGCGCCGCCGGCACCCAGCGGCGCGTCGTCGAGCGCGAGGCGCAGGTCATGGCCCTGTCCCGCATAGCGCAGCTCGACGGTGCGGCCGGCCGCGAGCGGGGCGCCGTCCGGCACACCCGGTGCGACGATCGCGGTCGCCTCCGCCACCATGCCCCGGAGCATGGCGTCGACGCGGGCACCGTCGAAATCCGACAGCATGACGCGGAGCGAGCGGACGACCGTGTAGCTGACCGGCGCCAGCAGGAAGCCGATCGCCGAGCCGACGCCAGCGCCTTTCGGGATCACCACCCGGCGGATGCCGAGCTTCCGGGCGAGACGCCCAGCGTGGAGAGGTGCGCCGCCGCCGAAGGCGATCATGGTGTGCCGGGCGATGTCCTTTCCCCGTTCGACCGCGTGGACCCGGGCCGCGTTCGACATGTTCTCTTCCACCATCTCGGCAACGCCGACGGCCGGCCAGTGGTCGGCGAGACCGAGAGGCTCGCCGACATCCCGCGCGAGCGCGAGAGAGGACCGGTCGGCCTCGAGCGCGATCCGGCCGCCAGCGAAGCGGTCGGGATCGAGCTTCCCCAGCACGAGGTTGGCGTCAGTGACCGTCGCGTTCCGCCCGCCGAGACCGTAGCAGGCAGGGCCCGGCTCGGAGCCGGCGCTCGACGGTCCAACCCGGATCTGTCCCATCTCGTCGACGCGGGCGATAGAACCCCCGCCGGCGCCGATCTCGACCATCTCGATCACCGGCACGCGGACCGGCAGGCCGCTGCCCTTGAGGTCGCGGTATTTGCGCGCGACCTCGAACGTCCGCGACCGCTCGGGCTCGCCGTTCTCGATCAGGCAGATCTTGGCCGTCGTCCCGCCCATGTCGAGCGAAAGCGCGTCGGCGAGCCCGCAATCCCCAGCGACATGGCCGGCCAGCATGACGCCGCCGGCAGGGCCGGACTCGACGAGTCGCACGGGAAACCTCGCCGCGTTCTCCAGCGTCGTCAGCCCGCCGCCCGACATCATCATGAAGAACGGGCACGTCAACCCACGTGCACCGAGGCTGCCGCGAAGCCTGTGGAGATAGCCCGACATCAGCGGCCGAACATAGGCGTTGGCGCAGGTCGTCGAAAAGCGCTCGTATTCGCGCATCTCGGGGCAAACCTCGCTCGAGAGGCACACCGTCGCGCCGTCGAGCTCGTCCTCGAGGATGCGTCCGATCTCGCGCTCGTGCCCGGGATAGGCGTAGGCGTGTATCAGGCCGACGGCGACGGCCTCGACCTCCTCGTCCCTGAGCCGGGCGGCCACGGCGCGGATCTGGCCGGCGTCGAGCGTCGCGAGGACCCGCCCGGCCGCCGAGACGCGCTCGCGGACGGGGATGCGGAGCGACCGGGGAACCAGCGGAGCCGGACGGTCCATGAACACGTCATACTGCTCGAACCGCTTCTCGAAGCCCATCTCGAGGATGTCCCGGAAGCCCTCCGTGGTCAGGAACGCCGTCTTCGCGCCCTTGCGCTCGATCAGAGCGTTGGTGGCGAGCGTCGTTCCGTGAACGAAGATGTCGATGTCGCGGGGCGCGATGCCAGCGCGGTCGAGGATGCGCGCGACGCCCTCGACGACGCCCTCCTCCGGCGCGCGCGGCGTCGTCAGGACCTTGGCCGTCCAGCGGCCGGCCGGCGCGTCGAGGACGATGTCGGTGAAGGTGCCCCCGATATCGGCCGCCAGCCTTGTCTGCCGCGAGCCCGTCATGTGCCGGATGCTCTCATCTCCTGCAGCCACCGATAGCATGGTACGGTAGATGCAACCAGTGTTGCAAATTTATTGCAAATTTGCAATAAATTGCGCTCCGAAACGGCATCCGGCCCATGGAGAGTTACGCCCCCTGCACACTGGAAGACTGCCACGCTCTCGACGGGCGCGATCCCCTCGCTGGGCTGCGCGCGAAGTTCGCCCTGCCGGAGACCGGCCGCCTTCATCTCGACGCCAATTCCATCGGCGCGATGCCGGCCGACGCGCCCGGCCGGGTCGCGCGCCTGCTTGCGGGAAGCTGGCGCGACAAGGGCCGGCGCTCGTGGTCCACCGAGGACTGGCTGGAGAAGCCGCGGGAGCTCGGCGCCGCGATCTCGCACATGGTCGGCGCCGCTCCCGGCGATGTGGTCGTGTGCGACAGCACCACGGTCAACCTGTTCAAGCTGCTCTGCCATGCGTGGATACTGCGCGCCGGCGGCAACGTGATCCTCACCGAGAGCCACAACTTTCCGACCGATGTCCATGTCGCCCAGGGCTTCGTGCGGCTGCTCGCCGATCTCGGGGTGGAGGCAGAAGTCCGAATGGCGGAGAGCCGCAACCGGCTCGCCGACATGCTGGATCGCGACGTGGCGGTCCTCTACCTTACCCAGACGGACTACCGATCGAGCGAGCGCTGGGACATGGCCGAGATCAACCGGCTTGCGAGGTCGGCGGATGCGCTCACCCTGTGGGACCTTTCCCATTCCGCGGGCGCGCTCGATATTGACCTCGCCGGGGACGGAACGGACTTCGCGGTCGGGTGCGGCTACAAGTATCTGTGCGGCGGCCCGGGCGGCCCGGCGTTCCTCTTCGTCAACCCCGCGCACCAGGGCGCCGCCTGGCCGGCCATCGCCGGATGGATGGGGCACGCGCAGTGGGACAGGTTCCTTGCCGACTACGAGCCCGCCGCAGGCGTTTCGAGCCACCTCACAGGCACGCCCCCGGTCGTGGCCAACGAGATCTTCGGCGCGGCGGCGGATATCTGGCGCACGGCAAGCCGCCGCGAAGTGGCGGCGAAACACGAATCGCTCACCGGGACGCTGATCGCGCTCCTCGACCAGGAATGCGGCGCCCTCGGCGCCCGGGTGACTTCGCCCAGGGAGTACGGGCGGCGGGGCGGCCATGTCTCGTTCGCCCATGCCGGCGCGGGACCGGTCACGGAAGCCCTCGCCGACCACGGGCTGGTCGGCTCGTTCCGCCATCCCGATTCGATCCGGTTCGGGCTGAGCCCGCTCTATCACAGCCATGAAGACGTCTGGAATGCGGTCGCGATCGTCAAGGACGTGCTGCAGCGCGAGGCGTGGCGAGACCCCAGATACGCGACGGTCGCGATTTAGCGCAGAGGAACGACGGCAATGACGGCACCGGACGGCAACAAACCCCAAATCGCGCGCCTCAAGGCCTATTACACGGAACTCGAAGCCGACCGCACCTATGTGTGGTGCAGTTGCGGCCGGAGCGCAGCGCAGCCGTTCTGCGACGGAAGCCATGCCGACACCGGCCTTCGGCCGGTGTGCTACCGGGCCGCGGCGGACGGAGAAGAGGTGCTGTTCTGCGGCTGCAAGCACACCGGCACGCCGCCGTTCTGCGACGGCGCGCATAACGGACTCGTCGATACCTATCCCGACGACGACCCTGACAGCGAACGAAACCGCGCGATCCCGTTCGCCGACATCCCGGACGGCCCGCGGGTGGCGCTCAATGGCGGCTGCTACGTGTTCTCGGCCGACCGCGCGCCGAAGGCCGAACGGGGCCCGGTCAGGTACTGCACGGTAATCGGGCCCGAGCACGGCTCGATCCACCAGTCGCAGTTCTGTTTCGAGGTCGGCGCCGGGGACGCGCCGGCAATGACGTTCGGCGACCGCCATGTCGTGCTGTTCATCTCCGAAGGAGATGCCGAGGTCACGATATCAGGGCGGAGCTTCGCCGCCGAGACCCATTCGGGCGTCTATGTCCGGCCGGGCGAGGCGTTCGCCGTGACCGGAAGGACGGGAGGGTCGACCAGGTTCCTCGCCTCGGTGTGCCCGCGCGCAAAGGCGCCAGAATGGGTCGACGACATGCCGGACGGTTTCGACGAAGCGTATCCGGTTCGGGTGGTGTCGCTCGATCCGGCGCAGCGCCATGGAATGGCCAACCGCTCTTTCCAGATGCTCGTGGACAAGGGGGTCGGATCGAATGTGGTCGCCCAGTTCATCGGCCACATTCCGCTCTCGAAGGCGGCGCCGCATCGCCACCTCTACGAGGAAGCGCTCCTCATACTCTCGGGACAGGGCTGCATGTGGACGGATAATCTCAAGGCTCCGGTGCGGGCCGGCGACGTGATCTTCCTGCCGTGCAAGCAGATCCACTCGGTCGAGGCAACCAACGACAAGGGCATGCTCGTCGTCGGGACCATCTGCCCCGGCGACAATCCCGCGATCAATTACTGAACTGCCGAGGCGACCGGCAACGCCTGCCTTGGCAGTTCACCCAAAACGGGAACCGCAGTCCCGCTCGGGAGCGTCGGCGCTATCAATAACTTGTGCGCGCACACATTCTGACATTTCCAAGCGAGCATCGGCATTGCGGCGATCCGCGTTCGGATTTCTGGCGAAACATCGAGCAGATCAGCGTTGGCCTCGCCACGATCCAAAACGCTGTCCAAGAATTCCTGTTCTGCCGTCATCAGGTCAAACAGCAACGCAAATCGCTCGCGACACAGCGCGATCGTCTCCTCGATCCATGCGTCGATCGCCCCCTTGCCGGTTTTTTTGCCGGGTACTGTAACTTGATGTCTCCCCCGTTCCATAGTGAAGTGCAACACATGATGGGCTGTAGCCATGTGTTTTTAGACGCATGATGTTGCGGAGCGGTAGCGGCGAGAGTTCCTGTACAAGATGAAGGGAGCTTGTTCATGTCCAAAGACTACCGTCACCTACGAAGAGCGATGTCAGATTGAGGCAGAAAAGCGGTCTTTCACAAGGTGCGATTGCTCGGCAGCTGGGCCGATCAACAATTTTCCGGGAGATCAAGCGCAACACCGGGGGACGGGGTTACCGTCACAAGCAGGCGCAAAGGATGGCAGAAACGCAGGGCCGCCTCGTCTGTTTCTTGGCGGTTGACGCCTCGGGCTGAAGCTCAGAAAAAGCTGCGGGAGGGCCCCGAGCAGATCGGTCAGATCGGCAGCCAGATCGGTACTGTAACTTGATGTCTGGAAATTTGTCTGAGGTTTGCGCTTTGAGGCGTTTCACTGGGGGGCTAGCCCCCCAGTGAAACGCGGCGCCATCGTGCTATCCCATGGAGCTGTAAAACCTTCATGGAGGAAGCGAATGGACCTGCGACACACTACGACGATCGGGACTGTTTTGGAACATCTGATCGCAAACGGAGCAACGGATCCGGGGCGGGTCTTTGGCCAGCTCTTCGAGCTTGCGATGCAAATCGAGCGCGAGCAGCACTTGAAAGCGGGCCACCGGAGCGACAGGGCCAACGGCTACAAGCGGATCGACACCCCCACTGTTACCGCTCAGGTGCCAAACGGTCACGGGGACGACCCGTCCCCAGTCGCTTGAACGCGGCCAGCGATCTTCTCGCGCCGTAGCCGAGATGTACATCAAGGGTGTTTCCACGCGGCAAGATGTAATGCGCGAGTTCGGGAGCCTGTCCTCTTCTCAGGGGCCACCAGGTTGCTCGATGAAGAACTCGCCGCGCAACCGGCCCCTGATGAAATACCTGGATGCGCGCTACGAAAAAGCCCGCCATGACGGCGTTGTGCGCGATGTTGCAGTGCTCTCGGCCATCGGAACAGGGGCTGCAGGCACGTTCCGGGGCTCTCTGTGGCGCTCTCCGAGGCCGAGGTCCATTGAAGAGCCTTCCTGGAAAGCTTGCTAGCCCTGCATGGTACGACCTTCATCGTCTCGGATGCCGGGCTGAAAGCGGCACGGTGCTGGGCGCGGCGATGTGGCAGCGCTGCCAGTTCCACCTGGCGCAAAACGCCGTGCACCGAACAACGACATCAGGAAACGTATCGGAAAACAGCTCGGAGCCACGCCTCCTCACTCCAAACCGCCGAGGTTGAACTGGGCGCCCTCGTGGCCAGCGACAAGCATCCAGGCTTCCTGGCTGGAAAAGAATGCGGGGCTCGCTGTCTTCACCTTGCCCGATGCTCACCGCAAGCGTATGCGAACCTCGAACGGCATCGAGCGACCGATCCAGCAAGAGCTCAAGCGGCGCACCTCCAAAGTCAGGGTCTTTCCGAACCTCGCCTCGTTGGAGCGCCTCTCAACCGCAGTCCTCATCGACGAAAAATGGAAAACCGAAACCAAGATCAAATGGGAACAGCTCGATCAGCTTCACGACAATTTCCAGACATCAGGTTGCGTAATCCACAGACAAAAACGCCAACGCAAACAACATGGATTCGATTATTTGGTGACAGACCCTAAGGAGGGTGATCTCGAAATAGCATAGCAATCGACGAGCTTCCCGCTTTCCTTCCAGCCCGGCCTTGTCGGCGGCGATCTGTGCTCGAATTTGGATGGAACGAACTGTCGCCAGGATTTCGAAGAGAAGCTCGGCCGGCCCTGCCTTGACGCCGGAGCGCGCTTGGGCATGATTTTCCGGGGCCGATGACGCGGCTGGAACCTGGGGGCACAGCGATGTATGACGGCACGGAACCAGATTTCGGGAAACTGATCGAACCGGGACGGGTTCACCGCAGCGTCTATACCGATCCCGCCATCTTCGAGATCGAGATGGAACGCGTCTTCGGGAGAGCGTGGGTCTTCGTTGGACACGACAGCCAGATTCCGGAGACCGGGAACTACATTACCACGAAGATCGGCCGCCAGCCCGTCATCCTGATCCGCCACGGCGACGGCAACCCGTATGTACTCCTGAACCGTTGTGCCCATCGTGGCGCCAAGGTCTGCAATGAGGCTTGCGGCAACGCGAAGCGCTTGGTCTGTCTCTATCATGGCTGGAGCTACGACACCGACGGAACGCTTCTCGGCGTGACCATGCCGGAGGGCAGCGCGCGGGACTTCGACGCTGCTGAGTTCGGGCTCGCCCGCGCGCCGCGCATGGCGGCCTACCGGGGCTTCATCTTCGCCAGCCTGTCGGCTGAAGGAGCCGGGTTCGACGAGTTCCTCGGCCCGATGAAGGCGAACATCGACGATCTCGTAGATCGCGCGCCCGATGGCGAGATCCTGCTCGATGCTGGCCGCCACCGCTACAGCTACCGTGGCAATTGGAAGCTCCAGATCGAGAACGTGCTCGACTCCTATCATGTGCCGTTCAGCCACGCCTCGACGGTCAACGAGAAGGGCGAACAGTTCTCGCGGCGCGAGGGCGATGAGAAGGGCGCCAAGGTCGTCGAGGGCAGCGGCAGGAAGAACTCCAAGACTTCGGATGCCTGGAAGGGGCGGCGCTCCTATGTCGTGGATTTCGGGCATGGCTGGACGAGCAAGACGGACCTTAATGACAAGGGGCGCACGAGCCCGGCTTGGGACGCATACAGGAAGGCGCTGGCGGCCAAGGTCGGCGAGGACCGGATGGAGGAGATCCTGACGCCGCAGTTCCACAACTCGCTGCTCTATCCGAACTGTTCCGTCATGGGACTCAACATCCATGTCCGTGTCGTCCATCCCGCCGCCGTCGACCGCACCGAGGTCGTCGTCTACCCGATCCGCCTCAAGGGCGCGCCCGACGAGATGAACTTCCGCAATATCCGTCTGCTCAATGTCACCCACTCGGGGGCGTCGTTCGTGCAGACCGACGACCTCGAATCCTTCCGCCGCACCCAGGAGGGGCTGCACAGTCTGCAGTCGGACTGGGTCGACATCTCGCGCGGGCTCGGCGAGGAAGAAGCCGACCGGCGCTACAACGCGACATCGGAATCCGCGATGCACGAGATGGCAGTGCGTGCCCAGTACAAGGCCTGGCTTCACTACATGTCCGGTGGAACCTGATGGGCGCCGCCGATGCGGACCTCTTCACGCTCCCGGAGATGTCGCTCCCGGGCGGCGTACCGGGGATCGACCGCGAGCCCTTCGAACTCTTTCTCATCCACGAGGCGCGCCTTCTCGACGATCGCAGGTTCGAGGACTGGATGGCGCTGTTCACCGAGGACGGGCTCTACTGGGCGCCCGCCGAGGCCGGCCAGAAGGATCCCTGGCAGAGCGCCTCGCTGTTCTTTGACGACCGGGACCTCATGGGAACGCGCATCGCGCGCCTGCGCCATCCCCGGATCCACGTCCAGACGCCGCCGTCACGGACCAACCATGTCGTCGCCAACGTGATCGTCGAGGAGGCAGATGACGATGCCGGCCGCTATCTCGTGAGCTCGTCATCCTGGGTCGCCGAGTACCGGCTCGACCAGCAGCGCGTTTTTGCAGCGCGACAGTACCACCGCCTTGAACGCGACGCCGGGAGTTTCCGGATCGCCCTCAAGCGCGTCCATCTGATCAACTGCGATTCCGCCTTCGAGGCGATGGCGGTCCCGATCTGAAGTCCGGTGCCCGGTCGCTGTCGGGCGTGCCGCTACAGGATGAACTTCGAGAGGTCGGCGTCCTTCGCGAGGTCGGCGACATTGGCGCGCACGAGTGCGGCGTCGATCTTCACCGTCTCTCCGCTCCGGTCCGAGGCGGTGAACGAGATCTCCTCCAGCAACCGCTCCATCACCGTCTGCAGCCGCCGGGCGCCGATATTCTCGACCGTCCGGTTGATCTCGGCCGTCAGCGCGGCGAGCGCGTCGATGGCGTCGTCGGTGAACTCGAGGATCACCTCCTCGGTCGCCATCAGCGCCGTGTACTGGCGGATCAGGTTGGTCTCGGGCTCGGTGAGGATGCGCCGGAAATCCGCCTCGTTGAGCGCCTTGAGCTCGACCCGGATGGGAAGCCGCCCCTGAAGCTCGGGCAGCAGGTCGGCCGGCTTGGCGAGGTGGAACGCGCCCGACGCGACGAACAGGATGTGGTCGGTCTTCACGGTGCCGTGCTTGGTCGGCACCGTAGTGCCTTCGATCAGGGGCAGCAGGTCGCGCTGCACGCCCTCGCGGCTGACGTCGGCGCCGACGCGGCCGTCGGAACGTGCGCAGATCTTGTCGATCTCGTCGAGGAAGACGATCCCGTTCTGCTCGACGGCGTCGATGGCGGTGCGGACGACGAGGTCGTCGTCGAGGAGCTTGTCGCTCTCTTCCTCGATCAGGATCTCGTGGCTGTCGGCAACGGTCATCTTCTTGGGTTTGGCCTGGTTTCCGAAGGCTTTGCCGAGCATGTCGTTGAGGTTGATCATCCCCATCTGGGCGCCCGGCATGCCCGGGATTTCGAAGGTCGGCATGCCGCCGCCGGAGTCGGTGACTTCGATCTCGATCTCGCGGTCGCCGAGCTCGCCGCTGCGGAGCATGTCGCGGAACTTGCGGCGCGTGGCCTCGTTGGCGTTGGCGCCGACAAGTGCGTCGAGGACCCGTTCCTCGGCCGCAAGTTCGGCGCGCGCGGCGACCTCCTTGCGCATGCGGTCGCGGGTCATCTGGATGGCGATCTCGACGAGGTCGCGGACGATCGATTCGACGTCGCGGCCAACATAGCCGACCTCAGTGAACTTGGTCGCCTCGACCTTGAGGAACGGCGCCTGGGCGAGGCGCGCAAGGCGTCGCGAGATCTCGGTCTTGCCGACGCCGGTGGGCCCGATCATCAGGATGTTCTTCGGCAGTACTTCCTCGCGCAGGCTGTCGTCGAGCTGCTGGCGCCGCCAGCGGTTGCGCAGCGCGACCGCGACAGCGCGTTTGGCATCGTTCTGGCCGACGATGTAGCGGTCGAGTTCGGAGACGATTTCACGGGGAGAGAAGTTGGTCACGGATCAGAGGCTTTCGATGACGACATTGCGGTTGGTGTAGATGCAGATATCCGCCGCCACCTCCATGGCGCGGCGCGCGATTTCCTCGGCGTCGAGGTCGTCCTGGTCGACGAGCGCGCGCGCCGCGGCGAGCGCGTAGGTGCCACCGGAGCCGATGCCGATCAGCCCTTCCTCAGGCTCGAGCACATCGCCGGTGCCGGTCAGCACCAGGGAGACATCGCTGTCCGCGACCGCCATCATCGCCTCGAGGCGGCGCAGGTAGCGGTCCGTGCGCCAGTCCTTCGCAAGCTCGACGCAGGCCCGCGTGAGCTGTCCGGGATGCTGTTCGAGCTTGCCTTCGAGGCGCTCGAAGAGCGTGAATGCGTCGGCCGTCGCGCCCGCGAACCCGGCGAGGACGGAATCGTCGCCGAGGCGGCGCACCTTCTTCGCGTTGGACTTCATGACGGTGTTGCCGAAGGTCACCTGGCCGTCGCCGGCGATCACGACGCGGCCGCCCTTGCGTACCGACAAGATGGTGGTGCCGTGCCAGGTCGGGGGCGTGGTTTCAGTCATGCTGCCTTCCGTAGCAATTGCCGCCGCTGCGGCCCCGGTTGTGCGCGGTGCCGTGAACGGCCGATCGTCGCCGGCTGCGTGCCACAGGGCACCGGGCCGCGTGCGGGACATCTTCGCGAGGCTGGGGCGGTGGGCCTGGAACCGGAGACCCGGCCCGGATCCCGATACGCGGGCGCAGCTTATAGCATTAACCGGGGCCTGCTCATATTGGCAAAGACGCGTCCGACCTGCTACAAGGCGCCCTGCACTGTCGCCCGGAACAGGCCCGCGGACCTGCGGAAAAGCCGGTTCCGCGACTGCCGGGCGCCTCCAGATTATTTCTGCCGCGGACAGCATGCGAGATGCGCAAGGCCACCGTTACGAGAAAGACCAAGGAGACCGAGATCGAGGTCGGCGTGAACCTCGACGGGGACGGCAAGTATGACGTTGCGACCGGCATCGGCTTTCTCGACCACATGCTCGAACAGCTGGCGCGCCACAGCCTGATGGACCTTGAGGTGCGGGCGAAGGGCGATCTCCACATCGACTTCCACCACACGACCGAGGACACCGGCATTGCGATCGGCCAGGCGGTGCGCAAGGCGCTCGGCGAGAGCCGCGGCATCGTGCGCTTCGCCAGCGCGCTGATACCGATGGATGAAACGCTGACCCGCGTCGCCATCGACGTCTCGAACCGTCCTTACCTGATCTGGAGGGTCGCGTTCTCGCGGCCGAAGCTCGGCGAGATGGATACCGAACTCTTCAAGGAGTGGTTCCAGGCCTTCGCCCAGAACGCCGGGGTGACGCTGCATGTCGAGAACCTCTATGGCGAGAACAATCACCATATCGTCGAGTCCTGTTTCAAGGCGCTCGCGAGGGTGCTGAGGACGGCGGTCGAGATCGACCCGCGGGCCGCTGGCTCCATCCCCTCGACCAAGGGCACCCTGGACGACTAGGAGTTCGCGCCGCCCGGCGTTCCGGGGTCTGGCTGAGGCACATCGCGCCGGTCCCGCGTCCGGCCGCCGCCTGGAGCGGCGCGGGTGGCGACGGGGCCTGGGGAAAGGATGATCGATGGACGTTGCCGTGATCGACTACGGGTCGGGCAATCTGAGGTCGGCTGCGAAGGCGCTCGAACGCGCCGCCCGGGAACGCGGTCTCGACGCCGCGATCGAGGTCACGGGGCAGGCCGCGGCGCTCGACCGGGCCGACCGGATCGTGTTGCCGGGCGTCGGCGCCTTCGGTGACTGCGCCCGCGGGCTCGGTGCACTTCCGGGCATGGTCGAGGCGCTCAAGCGCAATGTCCGCGAGCGCGACAAGCCTTTTCTCGGGATCTGCGTCGGCATGCAGCTGATGGCCGACCGCGGCATCGAGCACGGCGTCCATGACGGGCTCGGCTGGATCCCCGGGGAGGTGCGCCCGCTGACCGCTGGTGATCCGCAGCTGAAGATCCCGCACATGGGATGGAATGCGGTGGAGGTGTCGGCGGGTGCTGCTGCGCATCCGGTGGTTGCCGGTCTCGGCGCGTCCGCGCATGCTTATTTCGTGCACAGCTATGCGATATACTGCGAGCAAGACAGCAATATCCTCGCCACGGCCGAACACGGCGACCGATTTCCGGCAATCGTCGGGTGCGCCAACATGGTCGGAACCCAGTTTCACCCCGAAAAGAGCCAGGCCGCCGGTCTCCGGTTTCTGGGGGATTTCCTGGCATGGCAGCCGGCGTGGCGCGGAGAGGGGAGTCCGGATGACCAAGGCAAAGACCGCAGTAGAGCCGCTTGAGGAGATCTCGGACGAGGATCTCGAGGATCTCTGCGACGCGGCCGAATCCTCGATTGTCGACGGTGGTGGGTTCGGCTGGCTGACGCCGCCGCCACGCGCGATGCTCGGGCGCTATTTCCGGGGCGTGGTGCTGGTGCCTGAGCGGCATCTCTTCGTCGGCCGGCTCGACGGCCGTATCGCCGCCTCGGCGCAACTCCAGGAGCCGCCCCGGAACAACGAGGCGCAGGCGCATATCGCGACCCTGACGGCGCTGTTCGTCGCGCCGTGGGCGCGCGGCCGCGGCATCTCTCCGAAGCTCGCGTCGGTGGTCGAGGACAAGGCGCGGAAGCTCGGCTACCACATCCTCCAGCTCGATCTCCGCGCCACTCAGACGGCGGCCATCAACCTCTACGAACAGCTTGGCTTCGAGCGCTGGGGCACCAATCCCCGGTACGCTCTCGTTGACGGCGAGACCGTGCCCGGCCACTACTATTCCAAGCGCCTGCGCCCGGCCCCGCGGCGGCGCGCCCGGGCCCGCCCCGCAAAATGATCCTGTTCCCGGCGATCGACCTCAAGGACGGCGCCTGCGTCCGCCTCGTGCGTGGCGACATGGGTCAGACCACCGTATTCAACGAGGATCCGGCCGCCCAGGCGCGGGAATTCGAGGCGGCCGGGTTTGAATGGCTCCATGTCGTCGACCTCAACGGCGCCTTTGCCGGCCGTCCGGTGAACCGGGATGCCGTCCGCGCCATCATCGGCGCCACCGCGATGCCGGTGCAGCTCGGCGGCGGCATCCGCGACCGCGAGACGGTTGAGGCCTGGCTCGAGGCCGGCGTGGCTCGGGTCATTCTCGGCACCGCAGCGGTCCGCGATCCGGAGTTCGCGCGCGACGCCTGCGCGCGCTTTCCCGGACGCGTCGTGATCGGCATCGATGGGCGCGGCGGGCGCGCCGCCGTCGAGGGCTGGGCCGAGACTTCCGAAGTCGAGGTGCACGAACTCGCGCTTCACTTCGAGAACGCCGGCGCGGCAGCCATCGTCTATACCGACATCGATCGCGACGGTGCCCTCAAGGGGCTGAACGTCGAGGCCACGGTGGCGCTCGCACAGCGCATCGACACGCCGGTGATCGCCTCGGGCGGCGTGCGCGGCCCCACGGATCTCGAGGCGATCGCCGGACATGCCGACGCCGGTATCGAGGGGGTGATCGCGGGGCGCGCGATCTATGATGGACGCATCGATGCGGCCGCGGCGCTGGCGCTGATGCGGGGCGGGTGAGCGTGCTCAAGGCGCGCATAATCCCGTGTCTCGACGTCAAGGACGGCCGCACCGTCAAGGGCGTCAACTTCGTCGACCTGGTCGATGCCGGAGATCCGGTCGAGCAGGCGCGCTTCTATGACGCCGGGGGCGCCGACGAGCTTTGTTTTCTCGACATCACGGCGAGCCACGAGAACCGCGATACCATTCACGACGTGGTGGCGCGGACCGCCGAGCAGTGCTTCATGCCGCTCACTGTCGGCGGCGGGGTGCGCTCGGTCGCCGACATCCGGAAGCTCCTGCTCTCCGGCGCCGACAAGGTTTCGATCAATACCGCCGCCGTCGACCGCCCGGAGTTCGTTGCCGAGGCGGCCGAGAAGTTCGGCGCTCAGTGCATCGTCGTCGCCATCGACGCCAAGGCCACGGGCCCCGACAAGTGGGAGATCTTCACCCATGGCGGGCGCCGGCCGACCGGCATCGACGCGGTTGAATGGGCGCGGCGCATGACGGCGCTCGGCGCCGGCGAGATTCTGCTCACCTCGATGGACCGGGACGGTACGCGGCGGGGTTTCGACATCCCGCTGACGCGCGCGATCTCGGACGCGGTCACCGCGCCGGTCATCGCGTCGGGCGGTGTCGGCACGCTCGATCATCTCGCCGAGGGGATCCTCAAGGGGCACGCGTCGGCAGTGCTTGCGGCCTCGATATTTCATTTCGGGGAGCACACGATCCTTGAGGCGCGGGCGCACCTGGCGGCAAGCGGCGTCGCCGTGCGGCCGCTGGACGGCGAAACGCCTTAGGCGCAGCCGGCCAGCACCGCGGGCTCCGACCTCTCCGCGATTTTTGCAAGTACGTCAGGCGCCCGTCTGCTATCCGGGGCGGCTGCGGCGGGACAGGCCGGAAGCGCGACGGCTCCGCCGCAATGCGGATAAGTTTGTGATGCCCGGGGACGGCAGCCCGTTTGGCGCTTTCGTCCCGCTATCGGTTGTCAATCGGGGCGGTGAGATCGTGGCGATGCGGAGCTGTTCGGGCCGGTGTCCTGCGCGGTCGCGGCGTTCTGCCACCCGGGCCTTCGGCGGGACTGTTTCCCGGGGCGCCTACTGCTCAAGGACAGTCTCGAAGCCCTCGAACTCGGGGTGGCCGAGATAGAGATTACGCCGGGCGCCGGCGTGGGCCTTCCTGAACGCCTCGGATAGCGTCCACACCTCGAAAGATTCGCGATCCTGCCAACTCGAATGCGAGGCGTAGAGCGTGTGGTCTTCCGCCTCCGGCCCCTTCAGGAGGCGGAATCCGGCAAAACCGGGAACGCCTTCGAGATGGGAGTTCCGTTCGGACCACAGCCGTTCGAAGTCGTCTTCACATCCGCGCACGATGCGAAACCGGTTCATCGCGATAAACATGCTGTCCATTCCCGTCTATTGCGGCGTCCGTCCCGGATCGCCGCCCGACCACGGTTATGCCACAGCCGGCCGGCATGGCGAAAGGCCTTGCGGGACGTGGGCTGCCCGCGGCCGGCCGATCTGCCGGGATGCGCCGGCGCGGTTCAGCGCCGCGGCGGCCTTGTCCCATCCCACGATGATCCCATGGCAGACGCGAAATCCGAGTGCGTTGGAGCTCGCGTCATCACAGATCGTCTCCTTGATCGCAATTTTTCGTGCCGAGAAGGCCCCAAGGTGATCCCATGCTTGTTGATGTGATGTGATCGGAGTCCTGATCGCGGCGCGGGTCGACGCGTTCGAGGCTGCGATTTTGAGATTTGCTGACGCGCTGTTGCGGCGCGGGGCGCGATTGGTCGGCGTATCCGGGGCGAGCGAGAGGCCTTGGTTGCCGGGCTCGAAAGCTTGCGGTTTCTGTCGGGGAGAGAGGCGCGGTCAGCCTGGTCTTGTGATTGCGTGCAGGACCTGCTTGCGCTTGTCGGCATGGTGGGAAGCTGTTGAAGGGTTTGGGCAGCTTGTTGCGAATGATGACGGCGAGGGTGATCGCGTTGTTTGCGGGCGCGTTCGGAGCATGGAGTCGTCTTCGCGGAAGGTGGCGTCGCGGACATGATGGTGGCTCTCGACTACCCAGTGTCCGCGATTCCATGCGAGCAGCTGTTGCGGCGAGGCGCGTTCGGCCGAGGTCATGGCGTATTCGGTTGTCCGTTTTCCGGATTTCTTGAATTCGACGCGCCGGGTGACGCGGCAGATCTGCTAGTTGATCATCTTTGCCAGCCGGGTGAAGATGGTGCGCTGCGGCCATGCGCGGGCTTTTCGTTGTAGCGCTGGCGGTCTTCCAGTTGATGCTCTCTCGAAGGTGCGTTGCCCTTGACCATCAGTCCGCGCGATGGGTCTCGATGATCAGCCTCGCGGGTGGTGTGGAGCGCGTCGAGGGTGAGCAGACGGCCGTCGCGGCGTGGACGGCAGCGATCTCCCCGTCGTGATAGTTGAGGATCGAATACCGGCCAGCGAGACTGTCTCGTAATGATCCTCGCCGGTGCGCTTGCCGTCGACCGCGTTGCCGACCTGCGGCTGCGCGCCGCATCCTCGATCCATCCCGGGTCGGTAGCACCCGGTGCACGGTGGAGACCGGCTTGTCCCTGTTCTTCCATGCTGCTCCAGCTCCTTCTGCGTCGTAGTGCGCCGCCGCGCCGGTTCGCAAGCCAGCAAAATCACGCACAGCACCGAGGCGATGCCCCTGCGCGCGCCGGAAAGCGCCGCTGATAAATCGAGCGCAACTCCTGCGCCGACCAGCGGCGCCCGCAACTCCCACGCCACAGGAAGCGGCGAACGATCCCGCAGCCGACGTCGCGACGCAACGGAAACACGTAAAGATCCTTCGCCTCCCCGGTCGGTATAGCGCCCGCTGGCGCGCGCATAGCTCCTGCCAACGCACTCCCAGTTCGCCGCCTTGTACATGGCGCCGCTGAACTTCGTCGGCAAAACAAACGACTCCGCAACAAGCAACGGCAGCCTCCCAGTCGCCGCCGCACCATCCGCGACAACGCAAACGAGGCAAGGCCCGGAAACGACCACCAAGAACAACAAACCTCGTGTTGTTCCCGGCAACCGCCTGAACTGTTCCTCGCGGCGCCAGCCAATCCAACGGGTGCGCAGCTGAGGGCGCCCGTCTGCCAGCCCGCAGCACCAATCCACCGCCCGCGCCAGGTGAACACGCAGACCTCGACCGGCAAACTGCTTGAAACCAAGATACAATCAACAACACGGTTCCAGCGACATCAGGCCGCGCAAGGCGCACAACCACATCCCGGAGCGCAAAACCCTCCAGAGTCGTCTCAAAAAAATCCGCTGCCTCCACGACAACGGATACTACGCCGCTTCACAAAAAGCCAGCGAAAATGCGAATCATCCTGAACAAGCAAAACCGACCCTGCCAACAAACCTAGCGTGGGATCGCCGTGGAGAAGGCCCCATCGAGCCTTGGCCACACGATTGTTGCGCGACTCAGACTGAGAAATCTCGCCAGTCCTCGCTCGATTAGCAGCGTGGGGTCACCGTGGACCGCACCTCACGCTCCGACAGAAACCGCAACCATCCGGGCCCGGCAACCAAACCCGGAAGGCCTCTCGCTCACTCCGGATATGCCGAAGCCGACCAATCGCACCCCGCTCGACGCCGCAACAGGACATCAGACGTCAGCAAGTCTCAAAATCGCGGACTCGAACGCGTCGACCCGCGCCGCGATCAAGACTCCGATCACATCATATCAACAAGCATGGGATCATCGTGGGGCTGGAACGGCGATCGCTTCGACTGTTTCCTCGATCTGCAAACCTGGCGCGCTCAGGTGGGCGGCGCGGGCCTCGTCGAACTCGATCACTATTGCCGCCCGCCTGGAAAACCGCGCCACGAGCAACCCTGGCTCGCGAGCGTGTGGCGGAACCTGCCGGGACCGGGGGCAATTGAGCCCGTCCTAAAGCAACGATAAGAGAGGGCTATCCTCAGCCGTCCGGAGCGATGACCTCCAGCCACGGCTCGACATGCTCGATATCGCCGATGTGCCGGGCCGTGCGGCCGTCGGCGCTGCGCCACAGGATCAGCGGCACGCTGTTCACGCTCCATGAGCCGAATATTCGGTTGTTTGCGGCAATGGCGCTCCTGCCGTCTCCTCCCGTACTGTGCGTCCGCGGATCGAACCATGCCAGCGCCGGATCGGCGCTGGCGGCAATAGCTGTCGCCCTGTGCGCCGCCTGTGCGCCGAGGACTGCCACCGGAATCACGCGGAGCTGCAGCCTGCCGGCAACGGCGGGTCGGGAGAGGCGCGCGACCGCGGATCGGGACCACGGGCAGGTCGGGTCCGCGAATACGACCGCCAGGGGGCCCGCCTTCCCGATCGTGAAACCGAAAGCGTTCGTGGAACGCCGGAACCGCGCCAGGTCTGCGGCGCCCGAAAGGCCGTGCGTCCTCTGCGGACCGGCTGGCCCTCCATCTTCCGCGGCAGTGCTGGCGGCGGCGCCGAGCGGCGCCGGGGCGGCATTGCCATTCGCTCTCTGATTGCTCCGCGCGCTTGCGATCTGCCGTCCGGTTAACAGCCTCGCGTCTGGCCCGTAGAGGAGGCCGGCGACGGCATGGCCGTCGGCCGTCAGGTAGACGCTGTAGCTGTCGCCTGCTGCTGGCTCGACGAGGTAGCCGGCCAGTCCACCGCGCTCCCCGAGCACCATGATCCGGGCGCCTCCGGCGCGCAGCGCGGCGATCATTGGCAAGTCCCCGGTATCCGCTCCGTGGACCGGAAGCGCTGAAACGGCAGAGGCAAGAACCGCCGCCAGCACGGCGGCAGTCCGCCTCATCGTTCCTCTCCGCCGCGCGTCGGCCGATGGGTCACCGCGAGCGACGCGCCGTCGGGCGAGAGCTCGCCCGCCGGAGGTTCCGGAAGGTGGGAGAGGCCGAAGAAAAGCGCGCGCACTGCGTCGGCGAAACTTCCATTGAAAACCCGGCTCCGGTGCACCCGGTAGCGGCGGTCCGTGAGAAACAGGATCTCGACCCCGGCCCGCGCGCCCCAGCGCGCGAGAATGTCTGCGAGGGTCTCTCCGGCCTCGATCCGCCAGCTCGCGAGCCCGCCGCGGCCGCTCACGAACTCGGCGTCGGCCGGATCCAGCCCCGCGGGGCGGACATGGATCTCGTCGCCGTGGCGTACGTGGTCCAGCCCCTCGCCATGGAGGAGGCTTTCCCAGTTCCCGTAATTGCGCGGGATCGGGCGTCCCGTGTCGATCCGGCGGTCAAACCGCGCCGTCAGCGGCTTCGGGAGAAGCCGCTGCAACACCGCGCCGAGCGCGGTGGGATTGCCGTGTTCGGGCATGGCGAAGCTCGGCCGCGGCCCGGGCGGGGGAATGTAACGGAACGCCGCTCCAGCATCCGCCGCGGCGAGGGTGGCGGCCAGCATCAGCCAAAATCCACAAACCACCGCACATGTCGAAAATGAAGCGCCGGCCGCCGTCCCGCGGCGCGGGCGCGGAGCGCGCGCAGCGCCGCCTGCGGCCGGTATCCGCGCGCCTCCGCAAGGCGGAACGCGATCATGGCTGTGGCCGCAAGCGCGGTCGTCCACCAGGCCGGTACGAATATCCAGAGTACCAGCAGCACCAGCAGCCGGGCGTCGATCCAGTAGAGGCGGACAGGACGCATGGTGTCGCGCCAGGTTATCGTTGCGGGATCGATCATGTGGGCGTGTCCTCATCATTTCGGGGGGATATCCCCGTGTTTCGAAAACGAAACTCGGTCGGCCGCCGGCGCGGTCGCGCCGGCCCGGATGCGCCAAAGATCCGCGGCTCCGAGGCGCCCGTCCCGGAACGCCCGCTCGGCCGAAGCCGCAAGATCGTTTCCGGTGCGCGCCAGCGCCTGCGCGATCCGCGTCGGCCAGCCCGACGGGGGCATCCTGAGAAGAGCGGTCTTGAGTGCGCCGTTGAACACCAGCCATTCTCGGATGGCGGTGCGCCCGCCACGGGGGTCAGGAACCAGAAGCTGCGTGACCACGATGTTCATCGCGTCGATCAGCGCCGCGCTGCGCTCGTCGCGCTCGTGCACCGGAAACTCCGCCAGCAGCCGCCTGACCGTCGCTGCGACCCCGATGGTGTGCGCCGTGGAAAACACCGCAATGCCGTAATCCGCTGCCCGGAGGACGGCCTCGACGGTCTCGCGGTCGCGCGCCTCGCCGACGATCACCGCCGCCGGCTGCCGGCGCAGGCTTGAACGGAGCCCGTCGGCAAAGCTCGGGAAATGCCGTGGAATCTCCGACGAGGACATCATCGCGGCGTCGCCGCCGATGCCGTCGAAGACGAACTCGATCGGCGCCTCGTAGGACTGTATTCGTCCGGCGCCGCGCTCGAGGAGCCGCCGTGTGCCGGCCGCGAGCAGTGTCGACTTGCCGGAGCCGGGAACGCCGGTGACCAGGGTCAGGCCGCGGCACACATCCCATGCCGAGACGATCTCGGACTCGATTCCGAGATCGTCCATCGATGGCGGTTTTCCCCGCAGCACGCGCATCGTGATGTTGATCCCGAAGCTGCCGGCGACCAGCACCGGGGCAAGGTTGCAGCGGAACCGGTGATGGAGGCCGCGTCCGCAGGCGACCGCGTGGGAACAGTCGATCGCGCGCCCGGACCGCAGGATCCCGTCGCCGGTACCGCCGAATATCCGCTCCACGAGCAACCCCATCGCGATGCCGTCAAGGCGCGTCGCAGTCGCTTGCCGCAGCGCTCCGTCGATCTCGACAAACACCGGGCTGCCGGTCTGGAAGGAGACATCCGATGCCCGCTGCGTTGCAGCCCACGCCAGAAGCCCGTCGAGCCGGTCCGGCTCGAACTGCGCGAGGCCGCCAGGCGCGAGAGCCGTCACTGCGGATCCCCGGTTACGAGTGGCGTCCACCGCGCGACATCCGGGTCGAGGCGCGCTTCCGCCCGGACCGCCGCCAGCGCCTCGCCGATCCTCATCGTCCGGCCGCCGCCGCTGACGGCGACGCGCTCGATGGCAATTTCCGGCGCCGACGCCATCCGTGCCAGATGCAGGCGGCGCCACAGGATCACCCCTTCGAATGTCCGGTTCAGGCGATCGAGATCGGCTGCGAAGATGTCGTCCGCGAGTACCTCGCCGCGCTTCCACCCCTCTTCGAGCCACCGCCGCCACGCCTCCTCCTCGCCGGCGCTCCGCGGGAACAGCACCGCGGCCGGGGGATCGGGCGCCGGCCATGCGCGGAGCAGGAAGTCGCGCCAGTGCGGCGGCGCGCTCACCAGCCGGCCGGGCTCGAGGATGCGGATCACGCGGCGCGCCCGCGCCGCCCGCGCGCCATCCTTGTCGAGGCGGAACGCGCGCTCCGTCCGGCCCGCGACCGGGGGCATCACCGTGAAGTCGCCTACCTCCAGCATCAGCTCGCGGAAACGGTAGACCCGGGAGAGCTGGGCGGCAAGACGCTCCACCATCGCCGAGATTTCGGCGCCGCGCCGCGCGAGGCCGGCACGGGCGGCGAACGCCAGCGCCGCGGTCCGCATCGCGGTATGCCGCTTCCCCTCTGCGATCCCGGCGTCCGCTTCGCGCTGCGGCGTCATCTCGAGAAGCGCGTTGAGCGTCGGCGGGCCGGTGTCCCCGGCGAGCGCCGGGAACGCGGCAAAGAATGCGGCCGTAGCCGCCATCAGACGGGAGGTCATGACGCCGTTTTGGACGGCGGCAGCCAGTCGAGGCGGACTTGTAGTCGGTCGGCATCGACGGTCAACAGGGCGTGCGCGCCGGCCTGGAGGCCGGCGTCGCGAAGGAGATCGATGAGTCGCCGGCTCTGCCCGCCGACGACGACGATGACCGGCCGCGCCGGCGTTGCCCCCGCGGTACCGAAACGGTAGCCGGCGAACCCGGCAAGCTTTCCGGCGAGAGCTTCCAGGGGCCCGATCCAGTCGAGGGTTATCCGCCGAAGGAGTGCCGGCGGGACCACGCGGGGCGCCGGAGCGGGCTCTTTCGGCGCAGCGCCCGAGCGGATGCGTGCCAGCGCAGCGAGCGCGGCCTCGGCCCGTACCGCCGCCTCGACCAAGCGCAACTCAGCGATGTCCGGAGGCGCTGCCGCCGGCGGCGGGGTGTCACGGGGCGAGCCGATGCAGCCCGGGACGAGAATGGCGGCGGCCAGCGCCGCCGCGCGCAAGCCCGTCACGGCACCGTCCCGGCGTTGCCGACGACGAGGTGGCGGTTGGCCCGATGCGCGGTCGCAACAAGGGCGCGGCGGGTCGCAGGCGCGGCGAGAAGGAGGTCGACCGCGCCGAGAAACGTCCCCTCCATGCGCGCCTCTGCGTTGACGCTGAAAGCCTGTCGGGCCGTCCAGACGACCGACCAGCCGGCTCTCGCCGCCCATGCCCTGAGCACGTCCTCAACGGTTCCGTGGATTCCGGGATCGACCGTCCACGGTCCGGATTCGGCGGCGCCGGTCTTCTGTTCGGCGTCGCGATAGCGGAAGAAGACGATTGCGCCGTCCTGCCATTCCCATGCATAACCTGTACGTGTGGCGATGCGGTCGAGCAGCGCCGGAAGGGTGCCGCGGAAGCGGAGCCTGAGCGCCGCCGGCGCCGGCAGATCCACCGCGCCGCCGGCGACGCGCGGCGGGCGGTCCTCGATCTTCACCGGCGCGGCGGCGAGTTCCGAGAGGCGTCCCGCCAGCGCTGCGAGCGTTGTCGGGCGTTCTTCGCGGAGCGCGAATTCTGTCGTGGCGAGGTGCGCAGGCAGCGCGCGGGACGGTACGGGCGTCAACCGGGTTGCCGGGATGCGGTCGCCGCCGGGTGTCCGCGGTTCCGGAACGGCGGTGATCGGGGCGTCGGCCTCGTGCGCTGCGGCCCTTACGGCATCGGCGCCGGAGGTCGCGGCCTTGCCGAGTCCGCCCGCCTCGACGATGCCGGCGTTGAGGCCGACGAACACCACCATCGCGCCAGCCGCCATTCCCGGGCCGAGCGGGCAGTAGCCGCGGCATACGGGCCGGCCGCGGCGGCGCTGCAGGAAAACGCGGTAGGCGAGAGCGAGAAGCGAGCCCAGCAGTAGCGCCCAGCCGAGGCCGAGGGGGCCGAGCACGGCGCCGAAAGCGCCGAACATCATCGCATCGCCCGGGAATATTGGCCACTTGCGCCGCCGCCGGTGTGCGATAGCGATCGGGATCGCGACGATCGCAGTCCCGATTGCGGCGCCGGCCAGCGCTTCTCCGGCCGACCCTGGCGTGGCCACCCTGTCCGATGCGAGCAGGAGCCACAGGAGTCCGGCGCTCAGGAGGAGCGCCACATGGCCGGGCTCGACGGTCATGTGGCGCGCATCGTTCACGGCGATTGCGGCCATCGCCGCCAGCACCGGCACCATCAGAAAGAGGTCATTGGCGTTCATCATTTTCCTTTCCCCGGGATTCGGGTTCCGCGGAAGGTTGCCCGAAGGAGCGGGCACCACGCCGCGATCGCGGCCTCGCGGCAGAGTGCCGGAGACAATGCTGCGGGAGGCATGCCGGTCCCGGCGCGGGCTCGGTTCCATGCCAGCAGCGCGGCCTGGGCGTCGCGGAGCGCGGCGAGCCGCGCGATCTCGGCGCGCATGTCCTCGATCGCACCGAGAGCTCGCCGGTGCGCCGGTTCCGGATCCACGTGACCTACCTTCGCCCCGATGCCGTCGGCTGCCGGGGCCGCGCCGAGGACGGCGAGAGCGAGTGCCGCCGCGGCACCCGTGCGGGACATTCTCAGCATCCCGTGCATGAGCCGACCAGGAGTGTGCTGAACCCTGCCTCCCGGGCCTCGATGCGGTGGGTGGCGCGAACGCTCCGGACCGTCGCCGACGATGCCGAAACGGCGCCCGCGGCGACGGTGCGGGCGGTGACGCTGGTACTCTGGAGAGACGCGACCGTGGCGCTTCCCGCGGCGATCGCGCCGGCGGCGCCGATCGATGCCGCCGTCACCGCGCCAGTGGCGGTTATTGATGCTGCCCGCACGTCTCCAGCGGCGGTGAGCGAAGCGCTTTCGACGGCCCCCGCGAACCGCGCGGCGCCCGCCCGCACTTCGCCCGCGATCGCGGCCGCGCCGGAGGTGCGCACCGCCTGTCCGACGACGAGGTCGCCGGTGACCGAGATGTCGCCGCCGATTTCGAGGTCGCCCGAGACCACGAGGCTCCGGGCTTCGAATGCGGCGGCGTTGCTGATGTCATGGCCGCCCATGTCGAGATCGGTTTCCATGCGGTTGGCCTCGGGAAAGCCCGGCACCGGAACGCGGTAGAGCTGGCTGCCATAGACGGAGCTATGGTCGAAGCGGCGGAAAACCGCGAGGGCGCCCGCCGCCGGCGCGCCGGAGAAGACCGACTGGAAGCGCCGGATGTCGGCGCGGATCGCGGGACCGGCAAGGCGGGTCGGCGCATCGGGCGCCACGAGGCCGAGTCGGACATCGCCGCGGCTTTCGAGAAGGCCGGACCAGGGAAGCGCGCCGTCGCCGGCGGAGATCGCTTCCGTGACGACGATGTCGAACGCGTCGGCGGGCGCAACGAGCACCAGGATGCGGTAGCCCCGCCCGAGCGCGTCGATGTCGGCGAATCCGTCGGCGAGCGCGCCTGCCGTTCGAAGGTCCGCCAGCGTCAACTCGAACGGCGCCGACCGGGCGCGGGCCAGGAGATCCGGGAACCCGGCCGAGGCATAGCTCTTTACTGCCGCAGCGAGGGCGAGGACCTGGGTCGCAGCCAGCCGGGCGCGCCGGTCCTGGGTGTGCGACTCGAAGAACGTGACCGCTGCGAGGACCATCATGCCGAGGAGGCCGAGGGCAAGCAGCGAGCCGAAGAGGCCAAGTCCGCGGCGATATCGCGCCCTCAGCATCCGAAACACCTTCCGACGCGCATGGTGCTGTGGATCTCGGCATGCGGTCCGTATATGTCCTGAAGGCTGGCGCTTCCGACAGCGAGGGCGGCGGTCGAGGTGACGCTCTCCCCGTCGAGCCCATCGACCGAGAGTGCGTCGGCAATCCCGGTGTCCGTCGACACCGCCAGCGTGGTTGCGGTGAGCGCGTCGGACGCCGCTCCCGACGCGGCTTCGAGGCGGCCCGTGCTGCGGACGGCGCCTGCGCCGAGGGCGCCGGTGATCGCTTGGCCGACCAGGAGCGCGCCGGAGACAGTGAGCTCCGATCCGGTGAGTTCGCGGACGGCAAGCCCGGCCGCCGAGAGGTCGCGCGCCACGGCGATACCCGACACCTCCACAGCGCCCGCCGCTGCTCCCGCCGACCGCGCCGACCGCGCTGCGGCCGTGCCGCCGTCCGCGACGGTCCGTCCGCCGGCATTGAGGCCGGTCTCCATGCGGTTGAGCCACGGACGCCCCGGCTGCGGACGGCGATGGAGGACGCGGTCGTCGAGGCGCACGCCCGCGTCAGCGGTCACGTAGGCTGCGCCGCGGAGCAGCGGCCGGCCGATTATGGTCTCGATGGCCGGCCTGTGCGCCTCGATCGCCGAGCCCGGCCGGTCGGGTGCCGCGAGTTCCTCCAGCCCGTTGGCGAGAGCGCCGTTCTGCATCGCCGCGGCGAGACTGTCATCGTCCGGTTCGAGAACGCCGAAGGCCATGGCGATGCCGTTGCCGTCATCCATGATCCCGACGGTGACGGCGCTCCCCTCCGGGCCGGGAAGGCCCGGCGGGACCGTCTCAAGGCCGCGGAGTTCGGCCGGGGAGACCGTGAATCCGGGAACGATGGCAAGGCGCGCCGAGAAGTCCCGTTCCTGGCTCGCCCTGTGTGCGGCGAGAAACCATGCGGCGAAAACGCCGCCCGCCGCCCGCGCGCGGGCCTCGCGCCCGGCCCGGTGTTCGGCCGCGTAATGGAACGACAGCGCGGTTCCCGCGAAGGCCGTGAGGAGAAGCACGGCCACCAACGCCCCGGCGCCGCGGAAATATCGACGGGTGCGCATCATCCGAAGGTGAAGCCGATATCGTTGGCGCCGTTGCCGTCATCGCAGTTGGCGGTGACCTGGGCGATGGTCACCGGCGCGTTGAGTGCCGTGCCGTTGATAGTCAGCGAGACGATACCAGCGCGCGCGCGGCTGCGGCCGGCATAGGCGTCGCCCATCGCGGCGCAGACCTCGTCGTCGATGTCCTTGAAGGTGATCCGGAACCGGTTGGTCGCTCCCGCGGGGCCGCCGGTGATGGTCACCAGGCCGCCGAAGGCGTGGCGTATCCGGGTTGCGCCGCCGGTCACGATGCGGGCGTGGTCGGGTATGCCGCCGCGCCGGTCGACGGTCGGAACGAGATCGGTATCCTTGCCGTAGCTCGGCGCCGCGGCATACACCGATTCGACGTTCGCCCGGAGTGCGTTCAGGAGCGCGAGGCTCTCCGAGCGGTTGGCAGACTCGCGGGCCGAATTGTAGATGCCGATGGCCCCGACGGTCACCACCGCAGCCAGCGTCAGCCCGAGGAGAACTCCGAACAGGCTGAAGCCGCGCCGATAGCGGCGCTGGCGGAATAGGGAAGCGGGCGAAATGATGTGTCTCATGGCTGGTCTCCTTGCGTCAGCGGTGTGCCGTGGCCTGTTCGAGGATTGAGAACATCGCGTCGATGCCGGTTGCCAGGACCAGCGTCACCGCGATGAGGAGCGCTCCGTTCAGCGCCGCGGCGCGTGTCCGCAGCGTTGTCTCGGACCGCGATATCCAGCGGTCGACGAAGCGCGAAAGCTTGCGTTCCCAGTTCCTGGTGCCGTCGAGCGCGGCGATCACGGGGATCAGCGCCGGCTCCGGAAAACCGTGGCCAGCGAGCACCATGCTCTCGCCGAGCCCGGCGCCACGCGCCATGTGGGCCTGGATGCGGCCGATGCGGTGGCGGACATACGGGGACGTTGCGCGCTTGATCTCCTCGAAGGCGCGCTCGTTGAGGTCGATGCCGGCGCGCAGGAATTCGAGGACGACGAACAGGAAGGCCGAGCCGGTCAGCATGCGGTAGAGCGAGAACGGCGCCACCCGGTCGCAGAGCACGCGGCCGGGGCCGGTCCAGGCCACGGTCGCCGCCGCCAGCGATGCGCCAAACACGCCGCAGAGCACGGCGAAGCGGAGCGGATTGGCATGGAGCCAGGTCGCGGAGGTGCGGAACAGGCGCGCGGCCGGGCTCCAGTTCTCGGGCGGGCTTACGGTCTCGAGGACCGGTATGAAGTGTCCGCCCGCGGCCCACAGCAGCACGGTCACGCCGGCGGCCAGGACCAGCGGCATCGCTATTGCCTTCCACACCGCCGAGAGCTGGCGGTCGCGCAGCTCGGCGACCCTGGCCGCGGCTGCGAACAGCAGCGCGGCGTCTATGCGGCCGTAGGCGCGGAAGATCATCGCCTCGGCGGCCGGAACCCATCGCCCGGCAGTGTCGGCGAAGCGGTCGGCAAGGAGCGCACGGCGCCAGCGGGCGAGGATCCGCGCGCGCACGGCATGTCCCTCGTCGCGCGCCGTCCGCGCCGCGATCTCGAGCGCGCCCTCGAGCGCGAAATCCGCCTCGAGGAGGTCAGCTATCAGGCGGTAGCAGTCGACCCGAGCCCTGCGTCCGAGCACGATCTCGAGCCAAGCCCTGCGCCAGAGCCCCGTCATCGTGGGTCCCCGCTGCGGACGCCGCCGTCCGGGCCGTCATCCGGACTGCTGTCCGCGGTTTCGAGGTGGGCGCCCTTGAGTGCCGCGTCGAAGGGATCGGCGAGGCCGCCGGCGACAAGATCGCGGATCCGGTTGCTGATCGGCACGCCACCGAGGTGGCTCTGCCAGTACTCCCAGGCGCCGGCGGGGTCGCGGGCGCGAACGAACGAGAGATAGCCGGCGTCGGGCCGGATCATTTCGGCGACGGCGGTCTGGCGCTCGTAGCCGTTCCAGGCGCGGCGCGCGACGGGGTCGCCGCGGCTGCAGGCGGCGCAGCCCGCCGGGTTGCGGAACCGCACCGACGGCCACTGCTCGAGCTGCGCCGCGAGGCGGGATGGCAGCGGACGGCCGCCGGCCGGCGCCGCGAGCGCGCAGGCGCTGCAGAGGCGGGGGATGAGCGTCTGCTTCATCAGCAGCTTGATGTTGTCCGGTTTGCACACCTCAGCGGTCCCCACCCCCATGTCGAGGAGCCGGAACAGGATGGCGTTCGCCGAATGGACGTGGATTGTCGTCCACACCTGGTGGCCGGTGTCGATGAACTGGAGGACCTGGCGGGCGGCGTCGGCGTCGCGGATCTCGGAGACCATGCCGCTCGCCGGATGGACACGGCAGAAATGCATCAGCGCTTCCTCGAAGTGGCGGCTGCGCTCGTTGCCCGAACCCGTGGTCGGCACCGCGATCTGGAGGGCGCCGTCGATCGGGTATTCGACCGGATCCTCGATCGTCACCACGTTGAGCTGGCCGCCCATCTCGGCCATCTGCAGCATGAGGTTGGTCGCCAGCGTCGTCGACTTGCCGTCGCCGGCGGTGCCGCCGAGGAAGATGCCGCCATGAAGCGACATGCGGATCTCGGCGAAGGTCGCGGCCTCGGAGGGCGACAGGCCGAGCTCCTCGAGTGTCATGCCGGGCCGGATCTGATCGCGGTAGAACAGGCGCGCGAACAGGTGGTCACCATTGGGCTCGTGCGGGCCGCGCTGGCAGCGGAGCGCCGTGACGCCCGCGGGCAGGGGCACGCGGCCGCCGGCGCGGACCGAGAATCCCTGGAACGCGGCGCGCTGGTAGCTGGTCTGGGCCGAGCCCTCGTCCTTGCTGTGGAACAGGAACCCGGTCATTTCGCGTCCCTGCTCGGCGGGAACGGAAGATGCCAGTTCGAGCTTGCGGTCGTTGACGATGCCGTGGATTCGGCAAATTCCGCCCGCCGTCTCGAACACGATGTCGCTCGCGCGCGCCGCCGCCGCCTCCCCGAGGAAACGCCCGAGACGCCGGGCAATGGCATCGTTCTCGCCCCCGGCAGCCCCGGCCGGGGCCCTGTCCCAGCAGGCGGCAATCTTCTCCGGCGTCGCCGTCTCCTCGGCGAGATGCTGGGCTATGACGCCCTCGTCGCGGAGCGCGAGGAGCGTTGCGCGCAGACGGCTGTCGGCCTCGTACCCCGGCGCGATCAGGCAGCGGCCGTCGGCGAACACGGCGCAGACCCGCCGGAAGCGTTCGTCCATCGCGGGCGCGCGTACCGGGAGGTCCGCTCTGCCGGGCGCCGCGCCGGAGCCATTGCGGGCAAGGAGCCTCATGGCGCGCCCAGCCACGGCCGGTAGGGAAGGCGCGCCGCGCGCGCACCGCCGGTGCGGACGCCGGGCGGACGCGCCCTGATCTCCTCGATCCGCGTCTTCCCGGGAAGCTCGTCGCCCTCGCGGACGAACCAGGTCTTCGCACCGTCGCTGATACCGGCCTGGAGCCGGCCCGGACGGCCGATGATCGAGAACCATGCATAGGCGGGCGCCGCCGGGCGCGCGGCTGCGTTCGCCCTGGCGTCCGCCACGATGTCGGTGTCGGCCCGGACCGGCGGAGCGGTCCAGGCGGCGGGCCTGTTCACCGGGGGCGGAGGATCCGCGACCCGGGCGGCCGACCGGAGCTCGGCTTCGAGACGGAGGATCTCGCCGATCACCTTCTGGCGGTCGCGGCACATCGCGAGGACCTCGCGCTCGATCGCGAGCGCGGAAACGGTATCAGCCCGGCCCGCCGCCTCGGCGAACAGTGCGCCGAGAAGGTCGCGCGGACATTCGGGAAGCATGGCGGGCCGGTTTTGCGCTTTCCGTCCGCTGCCGGGGTTCCGCGCCGGGCGTTCACGGAGAAGGCGCACGAGGGGGCTGTCGTGGCCGGCGCCGGACGCGACCGGCAGATCCCGGGCGCGGGATGCGGGGTCCGCGGACATCTCCGGCGCGGCCGGGAGCAATGACGGGTCTGCGGCCTGGGCCGCCGCCGCGATCGGCTCGGCGAGCAGCGCCACCGCGCAGGCCGCGATGCGAAGGCCCGCCCTCACCGGGAGGTCTCCGCGCCCGCGCCGCGCGCCGCGAACAGCCGCCACGGCCAGAATCGCGCCGCGGGCTCTCCGTCAAGGCGGACAACAAGGCGGCCGCCGTTCCATCGCCAGCTGCCGCCTGGCCCGGCCTGGTCGGGGCCCGTGGCGCTGACGCGGCCGCCACCCGCCACCGCTGCGTCCATTGCCGCCATCGCCGGATGGCGCCGTCCCGTGGGCCAGAGCGGCAGGGGATCGCCGATGCGGTAGTACGCCGGAGCGGCTCCACCGTTCCAGCGTATCGCGATGGCATCGCCTTTCGGCGATGCCTCGAGCCGTCCGCTCGCGATGAGCTTGTCGTCTCCGCCGAGCCGCCAGACCTCATCGCCGTCGCGCCCGAGCACCGGCGCGAGGCGGTGGCCGGAAAGCGTCTCCAGGATTCGGCCGTCATTTTGGACAAGGAACGCTGCGATTTCCGCGGCGATGACCGCGGGATCGCGGCCGGCCATCCCCAGCCGGCCCGGCGGGCGGTGTTCCGATCCGGGAACGGTACGGAGCGCCGCCGCGGGATCCTCGGCGCGGAGGCGGCCGATCCGGAGGGAAACCTGCCGGGCGTTGAGCGCGAGGGCGCCGGGGGCGCCGAGATCCGGACAGGCCCGGGCCAGCGCGCGCGGCCAGCTTTCCTGGACCCAGCCGCGGGCGGAGACGGACCAGCGCCCGGCCTCGCGCTGCCAGGACTCGGTGTGAAGCCGGCCCGAGCCCGGCTCGTAGAAGATCGGCGTGCCGGCGCCTCGGGAGTCCGCGCCCGGCGTCGGCGCGGAAAGGCGCCGGGCAAGCACCGTCCGGTGCGCCCGCGACGGCGTCATCGCCCAGGCACCGGTCACGGTCTGGTGGATGCCGTCGGCGAAGACGCAGCCCCGGGGGCTTCCGTCGCCTGCATGGTGGAAACCGGAGACCATGCCGCTGCCCGCGCCGTGCGGGCGTTCGAGGATCCAGGCGCGTCCGATCCCGAGGCGTGCGAAAAAGGCGACGTCATGCGAGCTGTAGTCGGGTTGCGCCTGCCCGTCCGCAGCCGCGCCGACGAGCGGTGCGGCGGCGGATACCGCCAGCATCCCGGCGGCCCGGCATCCGGCTCTCTGCCGCGCCGTCATTTACGGTCTCCGCGTGGAATGCCGGGACCTTTCTGCCGCATTCCGGCATCCGCGGAATCGAGCCAGCGCGCGGTCAGCCCGGCGACGAGTTCGACATAGATGGCGCAGGCATGCGCGTCGCGGCCGTCGCGGATTGCGGCGGCCGCCGCGTCGATCCGGGAACCGATCCATTTCCATTCCGCGCCGTCGGGCCCGATGGCGGCCACGATCCGCGGCGCGATGTCGTAATACTGGCGCACGAGGCGGCGGCGTTCCGGCGTTCGCGCCATGTACCCGTCGCGAAAACCGCGGAGCGCGGTCAGCGTCGGCCCGTCATCGCCTTCCGTGCCCCGCCTGTCGACGATCGCGGTGGTCAGGAAGCATCCACCGTCGCCACCATCATCACCATCGTCGCCCTCGCCAGGTTCCCCCGAGCCGTCCGTGGCCTCGTCTTCGTCCCCATGGTCCATGCCGTCTTCTCCGTGATCGCCGCCGTCCTCTCCGCCGCCGGGATCTCCGGGATCGGCATCGGTATCGTGATCGTCGGTGTCGTCGCCGCCGCTGTCCGGACCGTCATCCCTGCCGTCGTCGTTTTCGTCCTGTTCGTCGGCGGGCTTCCCGGGATCGGTATTGTCGGCCGGCGGCGGAATCGGTACACAGCCGGTGTCGTCGACGGTCCAGCCGCCCGCCGATACCCGTATCGTGGGCGAGTCGTCCCACGGCCACAGGGTCGAGCGGGTGGTTACCGTCCGCAACAGCTCCTGCCGGCCAGTGTGTCTTGCCGGGCAGGGCCGGGACGCGGTCTCTTGGCGGTTATTCTCGGTGACCACCGGGACGGGCGTCTCCGGAACCGTCCCGATCCAGCAGCTGCTCGAGACGAATTCGGGCACGCCCATGGTCGTGCCGTCCGCGGAGACAGTCTTCAGCCTGCGCCATACCTCCTGGCCGGTCATCTCGCGGTCGTGTGGCGGGCCCTGCCGCCACCGGCAGGCAAGCGTGTAGTGCTCCCATTCGGAATAGTCAGCGCGGCAGTCGTCGACGAGGATCCGCCACGGCCCGTGCACCGGCCCGCCCACCGGATTGCCGCGTCCGTCATGCTCGCGCCGGACGGTGCGGGTCATGATCCGTTCGGCGCCGTGCCGGCCGGGAGGGCAGGGGGCCGCGCGCTCCTCGTGGTCGGTGCGCGCGTGGATGTCGAGAAACGGGTCCGGCACCGGCCCGGCGAGGGCGGCTCGCCCGGTGGGAAGCGGGCTTCCGAAGTGCGGTCGCGACAGGCAGGCCGGCAGCGTGACGGTGGCGCGGCCAATGGTCCCCCGCGCGCGGCCGGCCTCAAGCCAGTGGAGGCCGGCAAGGCGATTGCTGCCGCCATCTGCAGCGAAGAGATGGGGCGCGGCCTGGACCGCGCGATGGTCGCGTCCCACCCCCTTGAGTTCCGCCGGACCGAGATACACGAGAAGCGTGTCGTCGCAATAGCGCGCCTCGACGCCGCGCAGCGTCCACGACTGGAGCCAGCCGGTCACGGCTGGCGGGATGGCACCGGACCACGAGATGGCGGCGGTCGATTCGGTCAGGATGTGCGTCTCGAGGCGCCGGTAGGCGGCGATGACCGCTCTGGCATGGGCCAACGCCTCGATCTCGTCGATGCCTGTTCTTGCGCTCGAGGCCTCGGGCATGGCGGCGGCGGCGAGGGCGAGGAGCGCCGGGCGGCGCCTACCGGTCTTGCGTCGTCGGGGCATTGGCGGATCTCCTTGCAAGCGTCTCGAATTGGGGGCGCGGCATCGCCGCGGGGGTAGCGGGCCGCGCCGTGAGGTGCCAATGACCTTCACCGGGGCGGAAGATGCGCGTGATCTCGAGATCGGGGATGTCGGCGGCCAGCCTGGCGATCTCCTTGAGAGGACGGGCCGTGGCGATGGCGACGATCCCGGCCGCGCCGCTGCTGCCGGACGCTTCCTGCCGCGCGATCTGGGCACCGCGGACGCCGAAGCCGCGGTCGACATCGCGGCGGAAGGCGATCGCGGAGCGCGCGGGCCGCCGCCAGGCGCGGAGCACCGGGGCCAGGGGAGTCACCGCCCAGGCGCGGTCGCCGGCGACCGAGGCGGCGTACCAGCGTGACAGGTGCCGTTCGGCGATCCGGCGGTGCAGCGGCTCGGAAAACCCGGACTCGAGCCGCCACCGTACGAGCAGCACGGCGCGGCCCGCGAGTTCCGGCCGCACCGCGATCAGGGCCTGCTCGGCGAAGCGCCCGTCGCAGGAGACGAGACTGGTGCGCCAGGCCGGCAGGTAGGGCGGCCGGCGAATAAGCGCCTGCCGGCACGCCGCGATCAGGGCGGCGCTGTCGATTGCCACCGGAACCGACGGCTCCGGCACCACGGGCAGCTCGACGGTCGGTGCCGCACCCGCAACCAGCGCGAGGAGTGCGTTGCGGTTCTGCCACGCAGCGATCGCGGCGCCGGCTGCGGCGGCGAGGCACAGGGCGGCAGCGGCATGGCGGCGGTGCAGACGGGCAAACGGCACCGGGGCGAGCAGCATGGAGTTCCGGACGCCGATTGCTGCCGGATCGATGGCATAGACCCGCTCGGGGCAGGCGGTTTCGGCGCAGAGGTCCGGGCTGGCATGGAGCGTCCATCCGATGTCGCGCGCCCGATCGAAGGCAGCGAGCGCGTCGGCACGGTCCGCGAAGAGTTCGTCGCCGTCGGCGAGCACAGCGCCGTCCCGGACCCTGATCAGCGCGATCCGTCCATCGTCGCCTTCCATCAGCGCCATCCAGAAATCCGAGCCGATGTGCGCCTGGAGGGCTGCGGCGAGGCTTGGCGTGTCGACGGGGTCGCCGCCGGCATCCGCATAGCCGGTCTGCGCCTCGAGATTGACGAAGAACGGCCGAGAAAACCTGCGGGCGTTGCGGACGAGCCGCGCCCCGCCGGCTCGTTCGAGCCAGTAGAGGCCGGCCGCGAACCGACGCCCGCCCATGGTGACGATGCTCAAAACTCCGCTCCGCGCGCTTCCGTGACGCCGAGCGGCGCGCCGACCTCGGCCGTGATCAGGAGGAGCTGCTCGGTGCGCGCCGTCGCAGCCCTCCGATGGCCCTCGGGAAACGGCACCGCCGGATCGAAGGTGCCGCCCTGGTCCGATGCCGCGCTGCGGTCGCTGAACCCGGTGACGACCAGGGTCTCTCCGCGCCCGATCTTCTGCGTGACCTGGATGGCCCGGCTGCCGAAGGCCGGAAGCTGAATGGTCTGGCGGTCGGACGTGAAGGTGGCGAAGGCGGGGCGATCCCGGAGGCTGGCGAACAGGCGCACGAGGATCTCGTCCGGCCCGGTGACGCGGGGCAGGTAGCTCATCGCGAACCCCGACGACACGGTGCCGGGGACGAGCTGGGTCTGGGCGTGTCCGTCGCTGATGGTGGTGCGATGCTCCTTGAGATAGGCTTGGTTCACCAGTTCGAAAAACTGCGCGGGCTTGCCGTTGAGGCTGGGCACGTCGGCGCTGAGGACGCGCGACACCGTGCCGGCCTTCTGCAGCGCATGGATCGTGGCTGCGAGGGTGTCGTCGCTGCCGGCGGCCTCCGGTCGGACAATCGCGATCGCGCTGTCGGCGACCTTGAGCGCGGCCGAGGTGCCGAACAGCCGCGGGATCGAGAACCGGAGCCCTAGCCCGTAGTCGCTGTTGCGGTCGAGGCGCACCGCGTAGACATGGACCGACAGGGTTACCGGGCGCAGAACCTCGCGGTTGAGATAGCCGAGATAGCGGCGTACGCGGCCGATGTCGCGGGCGGGGCCGCTGACCATTACCGACGCGCTTGACGGCGCTACCGAAACCGTGGTGCCGGGGCCGGCAAGCGCCTTCAGCTGCTCCCGGATCTCGGGCCACGGGTCGTAGGTCATGCTGGAGGTGATCGACTGCTGGGTGAGGTTGTCCGATCCGTCCTTGCCCTCGCGCCCCTGCGTCGACGAGGAAACGCGGTATTCCTGTTCGCCGGCCAGCGCATGGATGCGGAAGACCGCCGATCCCGAACGGGCGATGTCGATGCGCTCGCCGCCGCCGTCGTAACGCCACTCGTAGCCGGCGGCGGCGGTCCAGGCGTCGAGAAGCCGGTCGAGGGGTCCCGTCCAGACACCCTGCGCGGGCCGGAGCCGGTCGCCAGCGGCGAAGATGTTCTCGATCGCGGTCGGGTCGGCCGCCGCGGGCCCCGCAAACCGGATGGCAAGGCCCGTTGCGGCCTCGATCCGTGCCGCGAGAGTTGCGTCGTCATCGGCCCCGGCGACCGGCACGGTCACCGCGTCGGCACGCCGCCAATTTTCCGGAAGCCTGCCCGCGTCTTCGTCCGCGAGCGGCTTCACGCCGAGATAGGGGCGGTCACTGATCCGTACCGTCGTGAGCCGGGGCTCCGCCGCCCCCTTGTGCAGGGTCGGCATGGTCTCCGCGATGTCATCGGCGCGGGTCCGGGCACGGTCGAGATCGCCGGAGGCGCAGCCGCCAGCCGTCGCGAGGAGGAAGAATGGAAAGATGGCGAAATACGGCCGCGTACCGGTCCGGCCCCGGCGGTCATCACGACCGGCGCGCCGCTGCATTGCGGCCTTCAATGGACCAGTTCCGTCAGCGCCGGCAGCGTCAGTGCCCGCGTCAACGGCCGGCATCGCGGCGCGGCGCTCTCCGCAAGAAGCCGGCCGACAGTCTCGCGCTCGGCCCGGCTCGAATGGCGCGCCATCCACAGGCGCACATCGTCCGCGGTCTTGAGGCGGATCGAGAGGCCGCGCCGCATCCGGCTGACGAATGCCGTATTACCGGTAGTCTCGATGCCGAGAATGCTGGGTTTGATCCGGGTGACGGAGAGGAAAAGCAGGATCTCGCGGAGGAAGACCGGGCTGATGGGCTGATAGGACATGAATGCGAGGACGCGGTCGGTGGTTCTGAGTCGTGGCGACCGTCCGCGCTTGAGCGACGACAGGAAACCGGGGTCATGGAGCGCCTGTTGTCCGAAGCGTCGCGGGCTGATCCCGTGGTCGGCGATGAAGCCGTAGATGGCAGCGGTAAAGGTTTTTGAATAGCTCATAATAGAAAAAGAACATATAGAGAACATTTGTGCTGGACAAACCCTTTTTCACGCAGACTTCCTGCACCGGCCGGCAGGCATGGACAGCCATCGCCAGCCGCGGATCGCGTCGTGTCCTTGCGGATGGACGAAGACTCGCGTGGCCTCTGGTCTGCTCTTCGATGTTGGATATCGCCTGTTCCGAAGCCGCTGGCACCCGAGACGATCGTCACGCCAGGCAGGCCGCTCGGCTCTGCTACGCTCCGCCGAACGGCCTGCCTGGCGGAGAAATCCTCAATGCGCCGTAACTGCTCACCCCCTGGTTCCGGCTTGATGTCGGGGTAGAGTAACGAACGGGTTTTCGTGGAGATTTGACACTGCAGGCCGATTCGTTTAGTGGTGGTCATCGAGAACGACGGGGACCGCCAGTGGGCTACTTTGGATCGAAGGCGACGAGCGGGCTGTGCCAGCTGCTTCCGGGGCTCCAGCCCCCGCATGATCTGTATGTGGAAACGCATCTCGGAAGCAACGCGCTGATGAAGCGCAAGGCCGAGCGGCGGAGTACCGGAAGATGCCGCCGGGCGAGCGCCAGGCGATGCTCGCAACGATCATGACCGTCGAGGCCGGGTGATGGCGACGGGCGGCGCGCGAGGAGTTCGAAGCGGCCAGGACCGCGGCGCTGCCGGCAAGGTGGCGGAAGAGGCCGTGATCCGCGTCCTCGTCATCCTGCTCGACATCCTCATCGTCGTCCTTCTGGAGAAGACCACGCACGAGCCGGAACTCCGGTCTGCCGCCGTCACAGACGGACAAGAGCGTGCCAGCGTGGGGTGGGGGCCGGGAGCAAGGGCCCGAAGCCGAACCGGCAGATGGGCGACAGCCTGCGCAAGACCATCGTCGAGGAGACGGTCGCGGCCTGCGACGCCTGCGGCCCCGTCGATCGGGAGCGCCGCACGACATCGTGTTCGAGGTCGCGCCGCGTCGACACCGAGGAATGCCCGAAGTGCAAGGCCCGGACCAAGGGCCGGTTCCCCGACAACATCCCGTGCAGTACGGCATCCAAGCCCTCGTCATCAACCTGCTGGTCGCCCAGATGCTGTCCCTGCGCCGTGCCGCTCGTGCAGGCGATCTCCGGCATCAAGCTCTCCGAGGCCTCGGCTATGCTTTCACGATGCGTCATGGGAGGAGGCCGCCGTGGCGCACCTCCTGCAACGCCCGATGTCGACGATTTCGGATCAACAGCAAGTGGCTCCATGTCGTGGGACCCTGACGTGCAAGTTCCCGCACCGCAAGCGCGGCCGGGAGGCAAGAGATCGGCCCGTGCTACAAGGGTGTCCTGGGCCTCGTACATGGGCCAGTGTAGCCACCAGCTGTGCGGCAGCCACCTGCTGCGCGAACTGACCTTCGTCGTCGAGGCTACCGCGCGACTGATGAAGAGCCTGCTCCGCAAGGTCTGCCACAAGATCAACAAGAGCGCATCCAAGACCCTGAACGACGCCGGGCGCAAGCGCACCATCAGGGCGCCAAGGAACTGCCCGACATCCCGACGAAAGGGAAACGCATCGCAAACGCGCACAACCTGCACGAACGTCTCGTGAAACACGAAAACCTGCGCTTCACAGACGACCATCGCGGTAGGGAACCGGGTTACCCCCCGCACAGAACCGGACGTGCGCTGTTCGCATCCGGCTCCTCTTTCAGGCCCTGACGACAAGGCGCTGGCCACGGGTGGCGGATGCTGGCTTTGGGCCAGTGGGCAAGGGTGTCTATGTCCCCGGTGAAGTCCTTTTGGGAGCGTCGCCGAAGGGCACGCATGAGCAGCCGTTTGCATTGGTGTATGGTATCTACTCACCCCTAGTTGGGTTCTGATTGGTCGTAGTTCTCGTTGATGATGTCTGCGGCTTTTCCGTCGAGGGCGATCTGGGTTGCGACGTGATGATTGTAGCCGAGTGCGGCCATGGAGGTGAGGTAGCTTGAGCCCCGGCACCATGCTTTTGCGTGGAGCGGAAGCATCCGGACACCTTGGCCATCCTGATCTTCTATTCTCCGGCATTGTTGGTGAAGCTGACATCGGGGTCGTCTGTGAAGCGCAGGTTTTCGTGTTTCACGAGACGTTCGTGCAGGTTGTGCGCGTTTGCGATGCGTTTCCCTTTCGTCGGGATGTCGGGCAGTTCCCTGGCGCCCTGCGTGAGGATGGTGCGGTAGCGCTTGCGCCCGGCGTCGTTCAGGGTTTTGGATGCGCTCTTGTTGATCTTGTGGCAGACCTCGCGGAGCAGGCTCTTCATCAGTCGCGCGGTAGCCTCGACGACAAAGGTCAGTTCGCGCAGCAGGTGGCTACCGCTGGTGGCTACACTGGCCCATGTACGAGGCCCAGGACGCCCCTGTAGCACGGGCCGATCTCTTGCTTGCGGTGCGGGAACTTGCACGTCAGAGTCCCACGACATGGAGCCACTTGCTGTTGATCCGAAATCGTCGACATCGGGCGTTGCAGGAGGTGCGCCACGGCGGCCTCCTCCCATGACGCATCGTGAAAGCATAGCCGAGGCCTCGGAGAGCTTGATGCCGGAGATCGCCTGCACGAGCGCGACGGCGCAGGGACAGCATCTGGGCGACCAGCAGGTTGATGACGAGGGCCTGGATGCCGTACTGCACGGGATGTTTTCGGGGAACCGGCCCTTGCACTTCGGGCATTCCTTGATCTCGGCGCGGCGCTCGACGACCTCGAACACGATGTCATGCGGCGCTCCCGATCGACGGGGCCGTCGATGTCGGCGCCGCAGGCGTCGCAGGCCGCGACCGTTTCCTCGACGATGATCTTGCGCAGGTTGTCGCCCATCTGCCGGTTCGGCTTCGGGCCGTTGCTCCCGGCACGCTCTTGTCCGTCTGTGACGGCGGCAGACCGGAGTTCCGGCTCGTGCATGGTCTTCTCCAGAAGGACGACGATGAGGATGTCGAGCAGGATGACGAAGACGCGGATGACGGCCTCTTCCGCCACCTTGCCGGCCGCACGCAGCGCCTTGGCCGCTTCGAACTCCTCGCGCGCCGCCCGTCGCCATCACCCGGCCTTGCGCTTCATCAGCGCGCCGCCTCCGAGATGCGTTTTCACATACAGATCATGCGGAGCCCCGGAAGCAGCTGGCACAGCCCGCTCGTCGCCTTCGATCCAAAGTAGCCCACTGGCGGTCCCCGTCGTTCTCGATTACCACCACTGAACGAATCGGCCTGCAGTGTCAAATCTCCACGAAAACCCGTTCGTTGCTCTACCCCGACATCAAGCCGGAACCAGGGGGTGAGCAGTTACGTTGCATGAATACAACATATCTGAATAATCAGTATTCGGCGAATTTAGTTTAGATTGTGGTGCAGGCCGCGTACGGTTAGAATGCTGGTGTTGTTCAGCTTCGGGCGGCTTCGTGCCCCGCATCACGGTCTGCTTCTAAGCGGTCCAGAGGAATATAAAACGACTTGCCCGCTAGGTTGGGGCTGGGACCGAAAGGAGAAAAGTTCGATGGGAATTATGAAATATGTGACCTTGGCGGCGCTGGCCGCTGCGGGTCTGGCGCTCGCGGGCTGCGGTGGCGGGTCGAAGAAGCCGGTCGCGATGGGCAACCAGCAGATGGAGATGACGGACGCCCAGAAGGCGCAGGCGGCCTACGACGCCGCCGCGGCAGCCGAGACGGCGGCGATGACGGCCAGGAAGACAGCGGAAGATCAGCTGGCCGCGGTCAAGAAGGCGGTCGAGCCGCCCCAATTCGCTCGGCAACTCTACTATACAGGCGGCGACAGCTCGGTGGTCCGGACCAACGCCGCGCTCGTGGCGGCCGCGAAGGCGGCGGCCGACAAGGCGCTGGCGGACGCCAAGACGGCGCTGACGGCGGCCGAGAAGGCGCAGACGGACCTGAACGCCCTGCCGGCCGGCACGACCGGCCTTGCGGCGCAGAAGAAGGTGGTCATGGGTCAGGTCGAAACAGTGAAAGCGGAGATCAAGGCCATCGAGAAGACCCTGACCGGGGCCGGCACGATCGGAGACTATTTCTCGAGGGTCGATACCGAGGCGGAAATCAAGGACCGCGCCGGCGAAACCCTCGCTACCACCGCTGGCTTCAACAACCTTGATTCAACAAGGCCCGCGAGGCGGATGCTTGCTGCCTTGTCGCCTGAGGCCACAGCTCGTTCCGGCTCGACCCGCACCGGCGGTTACGATGGCCAATCCACGGCTATGTGGATTCAAAGGCCGTCAAATCTCTTCAAAACAGCCAGCAGTACTCCGCCGACGAAGGTCATCGCCACCGGGGATAACGCCGATCGGAGATCCCTGTTCTATCACAAGTATGACGACGGCGAACTCCCGGCCGGCGTCATGACCTGGGAGCAGATTGCCGCCAAGGATGGGATGCTCGTGAAGAAGGCCTTCGGCACCGACAACATGGATGTCGATGTCCTGCCCCTTGCCGGGATGCCCCTGTCCTCACTCACCGGCTCGGATGGAACGGTCCTGACGACGTATCCCACCGACATCTCCGGGGACCAGTATTACAAGGGGGTCAAGGGGACGCTGTATTGCCAGGGCACATGCTCTGCCCCGGGCGGCAAGCTGACCGGCAAGCTGTTCTTCAAGGCGGCCGACGAATTCGACGATAGCTACGCGGGCCACTATCGCTACTACTGGATAACGCCGAGGAACTCCCACTACACGCAGTGGAGTGAATATGCCCGCTACGGGTACTGGCTGGCTGGAGATGACACCGCCAGAACCAGGGTCCATGTCATCGCAGACAGCCCTGCCCCCGAGCGCGGGGATTTAGGCGTGAACTCCAATCTGCCCGCCACCGCCACCTACAAGGGCGAAGCCTTAGGCCTGTCGGCGCTGAAGCTCTACAACGCCGGCGAGCACACGGGGCAGAAGTCCGCACGGTTCACGGCGGATGTGACGCTCAACGCCAAGTTCGGGGAGGAAGGCGCCCGTAAAATGGGAGGCAAGATCGACAACTTCAAGGGGAATGCCGTCAACGAGAACTGGAGCGTCAAGCTCGCGGAGGGCGCGCACGACAGCTTCGATGTCGAAGGCCTGGCCACGGGTTCCAGCGGCAGCACCGCCTTCGACAAGCCCGGCAGTTGGCAGGCTGGAGCCTTCCACCAGGGCGGCCCTGGCCGCCCGGCCGGCATGATAGGCACCTTCATCGCCCACTTCGTGGACGGGAGCGCCACCGGCGGATTTTCGACGAGGATACAGGCGCCGGCAGAGTAGCCTGCTCCCGAGCATCGGCGTTCAGGCCCCGGCCGCTTCGCGCGGCCGGGGCCTTCTTTCCTCCGGCGCCCTCCGGGCGGCCGGAGGTTCCCCTTGCACGGACAGGGGTTTTCATGCGCATACCCGCTCTCGTCATTGCCGCCGGGCTGTGCCTGTTCGCCGCCGCGGCCCACGGCCAGGACGCGACCGGCCCGCGGTTCCGGGCGGGCATGGAGGCGCTTGCCGCCGCGCAGGCCGCCGCGGACCGGGATGCCCGCGACGGGAAGCTCGACGAGGCGATTGCGGCGTTCCGGGCCATCTTGGTGGACCGCTCGGAACTGGTGCGGGTGCGTCTCGAACTCGCACACGCCTTCTTCCTGAAGGAGGAGGACAGCCTGGCGCGGCGGCATTTCGAACAGGTGCTGGCGGGGACGCCGGCGGCGGCCGCCAACATCCGGCGCTTCCTCGACATCATGCGCGCGCGGCGGCGCTGGGAGGCGC
Organism: Alphaproteobacteria bacterium; assembly: GCA_964291215.2. Taxonomy (GTDB): domain Bacteria; phylum Pseudomonadota; class Alphaproteobacteria; order MPNO01; family UBA830; genus JAJEBT01. Next base: position 2,593,172 of record OZ219790.1, read on the forward strand.
ATTTCGGCCTGGCGGCAGGATAGTCTTACGCTAAATTCTGTCTGATTTTTCAAGACAGTACCTGGGCTTTGCGGGGTTGCGGGTTGGTGCGGGAGATTTTTTTACACCCCCGTTCCATAGTGAAGTGCAACACATGATGGGCTGTGGCCATGTGTTTTTAGACGCATGATGTTGCGGAGCTGTCCAGCAGCGGCGAGAGTTCCTGTACAAGATGGAGGGAGCTTGTTCATGTCCAAAGGCTACCGTCACCTACGAAGAGCGATGCCAGATTGAGGCAGAAAAGCGGTCTTTCACAAGGTGCGATTGCTCGGCAGCTGGGCCGATCAACAATTTTCCGGGAGATCAAGCGCAACACCGGGGGACGGGGTTACCGTCACAAGCAGGCGCAAAGGATGGCAGAAACGCAGGGCAGCCTCGTCTGTTTCCTGGCGGTTGACGCCTCGGGTTGAAGCTCAGAAAAAGCTGCGGGAGGGCCCCGAGCAGCGGCCGTTTTCGACTGGAGGGCCGTGGGTCGGCAACGGATCCATGATCGCCGAAGATCGGAGAGCCGGGGGCGTCTTGAAGCTTCGGCGGCGCGGCAAGAAGCCGAACTGGAAGGGCGGATGCCATTCTGGCCGGGTGGACATTTCCGAGCGCCCTGCGAAGGCAAAGAAACGGGTCGGCGACTGGGAGCCATCATCGGCAAAGCTCACAGTGGAGCTGTCGTGTCGCTCGTGCCACGAAATACACCTTGCTGGGTGGACAGAAAGACACGGTCGGTATGATCCGCCTGCTCGGCTCTGGTGCGCTATTGGTCCACACAATCACAACGGCAAAGAGTTCGCAGACCACAGGCGTGTCGCTGAAGTACTTGACGCAGATTTCTTCTTCGCCTTTCCATTCCTGGGAGCGCGGCTTGAATGAGCACACCAACGGCCTGGTGCGGGAGTACTTCCCGAAGGGCGCGGACTTTCGCGCGACATGCAACGAAGATGTTCAGAAGGTGCGGCTCAACACTCGGAAAGTCCCGGGATCGCCGACGGAGGTAATCTTGAAGTGAAACCGCCCTGACCATCTGCGCCATGTTCCGCAGCCGCAACGTGCAGCAGGGTCCATGCCGCGCGACGGCGAAATAGTGGCTTGAAGCCGACAAAGGCGTTGCATAAGCTCGATGTTGAAGGAACTGAAGCTGTTCCCAGGCGGAATCGAGAGGGGCAGAGGGGAAAAATTTGCGCAATACCCGGCCCTCATCTCCGTTCGGGCTACGCCCTCACTGCGATGAGGGCCGGGTGTTGCACTTCAGACTGGAAGTGGGGCATTCATTGAACGCGCCCTCGTCGCAGTTAAGCAGGGCGTTGATTACCTTTTGCGACAGGTGCGAGCCCTTGATCTCCGAAAGTTCTGCCCGTTCGTCCAGGGTCACCACGTAGCGTTTCA
>OZ219791.1:0-140000 GCA_964291215.2 Alphaproteobacteria bacterium
ATCTTCTCGCGCCGTAGCCGAGATGTACATCAAGGGTGTTTCCACGCGGCAAGCCGAAGATGTAATGCGCGAGTTCGGGAGCCTGTCCTCTTCTCAGGTCAGCCGGGCCACTAGGTTGCTCGATGAAGAACTCGCCGCCTGGCGCAACCGGCCCCTTGGGCTGATGAAATACCTGATCCTGGATGCGCGCTATGAAAAAGCCCGCCATGACGGCGTTGTGCGCGATGTCGCAGTGCTCTCGGCCATCGGAATAGGGGCTGCAGGCACGTTCTGGGGCTCTCTGTGGCGCTCTCCGAGGTCGAGGTCCATTGGAGAGCCTTCCTGGAAAGCTTGCTAGCCCTGCATGGTACGACCTTCATCGTCTCGGATGACCATGCTGGGCTGAAAGCGGCACGACGCGCGGTGCTGGGCGCGGCGACATGGCAGCGCTGCCAGTTCCACTTGGCACAAAACGCCGTGCACCGAACAACGACATCAGGAAACGTATTGGAAAACAGCTCGGAGCCATGCGTCCTCACTCCAAACCGCCGAGGCTGAACTGGGCGCCCTCGTGGCCAGCTATCGCGACAAGCATCCAGACTTCGCAGACTGGCTGGAAAACAATGCGGGGCTCGCTGTCTTCACCTTGCCCGATGCTCACCACAAGCGTATGCGAACCTCGAACGGCATCGAGCGGCCGATCCAGCAAGAGCTCAAGCGGCGCACCTCCAAAGTCAGGGTCTTTCCAAACCTCGCCTCGTTGGAGCGCCTCTCAACCGCGGTCCTCATCGACGAAAAATGGGAAACCGAAACCAAGATCAAATGGGAACAGCTCGATCAGCTTCACGACAATTTCCAGACATCAGGTTGCGTAATCGTTCTGAAGGGTCGGGGCGGAGAACGACAAGCTTCGTTCGAACAGGTCGTACGGGCGCAAGAGCGAGAAGAGGCAGCGGGCGCCATCGAGGCGCGGCCAGCAGTGCGGCACTCCTGGCCGCGGCCGGCGCTCGAGGAGGTGGAGGAGCGGCTGGAGGTGGCGGAGGACGCCTGCTCGTGCTGCGTTGCCAACGGTTCGCACCAGGATCATCGAGATCAAAAGCGGCGGATTGTCCGCCGGGGCTGTGACTACCCCGGTTCACCGAGCGAGGTGGCGGCTGTTTCCCGGCACCGCATTCGGGTGTGGACGCATGTGCTGCACGAGCGCGTGCATGCGGCCCTTGCGCCGCGTCGCGGCTGACCGACCAAGGGCTTTCGCCGGGGGGACGCCGGCCAGCTCCACGAGCCGGATGCTGCCCCTGTTCGAGCCGCTTCGGGACGCGATCCTCGCGCACCGGAACGAGGCGGCCCTGGCTCTCAGCAAGGTCGCCGAGACCGTCATCAGCAGCGGGGCGGAGCTCGACGACCTTCTCGACGGCAACGCCGCCGACATTGTCCGCTAGCGCAGACGGCGGGGACGACCTCATGAACAAGGAGTTAACTGTGTCCGGTTGAAAGGCCCCGGCCTGTTCGGACGCCGACGGGGCCGACGCGCCGGTCGCGCGGAGCTTTAATCCGCCGGAGCGAGCGCGACCATGCCCATCCCCGTTGTCATTGGGGCATAGTAGTTGCGGTGCGCCCGGCTAACTCTGTTCGGCAGTGCGCCGCGCATAACCAGCCACATGATGAGTTCAACGGCCTCCGCTCCGGCCTGTTCCATGATGTCCAAGTGGGTCAGCGCGACCAGCCGATCCGGATCGGTCTCGATCCGGTCGAGGAAATCGTTGTCGAATTCCGGGTTGAGATGCCCGAACCGCGCTCCGTTGAGCTGGTGCGACATGCCGCCGGTGCCGAGAATCACCACCCGGGCGTCTTCGGGGTAGGCGGCAACCGCGCGGCCAATCGCCTCGCCGAGCTTCCAGCATCGCCGCGCGGTCGGCAGGGGATGCTGAATGACATTGACCGCGATCGGGACCGTCTTCACCGACCAGCAGTCGGCATGGTCGAAGCAGAGATGCATGGGAACCATGAAGCCGTGCTCGACCGAGAGTTCCTGGCAAACCGAAATGTCGAACTCGTCATAGACAAGGGATTCGCACAGGTGCCACGAAAAGTCCGCGTCACCCGGAAAGTCCGGCAGCGGCCGGCGGCCCCAGCCTTCGTCACCGACCGGGTAGAGCCCGGCCGCGCCAACCGCAAATGTCGGGTACTTGTCGAAGAAGAACTCCGCGCCGTGGTCGTTATAGACCACGATCGCGATGTCGGGCTTCACCACGTCGCGCAGCCACGCCTTGACCGGCTCGTAGGCGTCGAACAGCGGCTTCCAGGCCGGTTCCTGGGTGCGGCCCTGGTCGTAGGCGACACCGATCGAGGGGACATGCGAGGTCCCGATCCCGGCAACGATCTTTGCCATTTCAGCGTGCTCCCGATGCGTTGCGGGTCGCCAGGAACTCCTCGTAGGTCTGGCCCCGCTGGTGCGCGCCAATCTGGTACAGGCCCTGCCCGATCACCGCGCCGATCTTGATGATCATGTAGATGTTGCCGCCGTGCTCATCCATCATCGCCCGCCAGTCGCGATCCCGAATGAGCTGCTTCTCGACCTCGGTCAGGTCCGAGCGGACCATGTAGGCCTCTTCATCGGCCTTGAACGCCTCACGGTTCTCGGCCTTGGTCATCGACATCGCGAACTTGTTCAGCCGGTAGCCCAGCCGCGACTCCGTGCTGTCGAATATCCGGGTGTCAGGTATCGGCCGGTCCCTGTCGACTTGTGCTGCCATGTGTCCGTCTCCTGCCTCTGCAGTTCAGTGCCGGGGGTCCGGGCAGTCCCCGGCGGGCTCCCGCGGCGGAGTTCCGACGGGCCCGCGCCTGCGCACGGTTCACTGATTGTATTTGCCGCCGTCGACATTAAATGTCTGCCCGGTCACGAAGTCGCTGTCCTCGCTTGCCAGGTACAGAAGCATTCCGACGAGGTCCTCGGACTTCATGTCCCGCTTGATGGCTCGAGTTTGCACGGTCGGCGCGCGGGCGACATGGAGATCGGGGTGATTCTCGACGCCCTCGGTCATGGTTAGGCCCGGCGCGATGCAGTTGACCATGATGTTCTTGTCCCCGAACTCCCGCGAGGCCGAACGGGTAAACGCGATGACCGCGCCCTTGGAGCTCACGTAGTGGGCCAGCCCGGGGCCGCCATAGTAGAAGGTGCCCGAGCTGATGTTGATGATCTTGCCCCGCTCGTTCCTGAGCATGCTGGGAACGACGGCCTTGGTGGTCTGCAGCGTGCCGCGCATGTTCACCGTCATGACCCGGTCCCATTCCTCGTTCGATATCTGCATGATCGGGGTCAGTCGCAGTTCGGCAAAAAGCGCCGCGTTGTTGACCAAGATCTCGATGGGACCGAACACCGACTCGGCCGCCTCGACCAGCTCCGCGAGCGAACCGTCATCGGTCACGTCGGCAATCCTGCCGATGGCCGTGCCGCCGGCGCTCGTTATCTCGTCGACCACGCGGGACGGATCTGCGATATCCGAAACGACGACCCTGGCGCCTTCGGCGGCGAGCGCCTTTGCATAGGTTTCGCCGATGCCCTGGGCGGCACCGGTCACGACGGCGACTTTCCCGTCAAGTCTGCTCATTTCCATTCCTCCTGTTTTGTTCGGACCGGCCTGACGGTTCAAATCCGGATGGTGATCCGTTTTCGCTCGTTGACTGCATTGATACAGGTCGCCGCCGCTGCGGGCCAACGCTGCTTGCGCTGGCGCGCACAGCCGCATCCACCGCCTGAATCGACGACGGGCTCGGGCCGCGGCCGGTCATCAGGCCCCCAGCATCGTGTTGGGCAGGAACATCGCGATTTCCGGGAACGCGACCAGCAGCGCGAGCATCACCGCCATCGCGAACCAGAACGGCCAGATTCCCCGGAATATCGTGCGCATTGGCACCTCCGGCGCGATCGACTTCACGACGAAGACATTGATGCCGACGGGCGGCGAAATCATGCCCATCTCGAGGACGATCACGACGATGATCCCGAACCAAATCAAGTCCCACTGAAGCTGGGTCGCGAGCGCCATCACTACCGGGATGGTGAGAACGAGCATCGCGATTCCCTCGAGGAACGTCCCAAGAAACATGTAGATCAGGATGACGACGATCAGGACGCCGACCTCGCCGATCGGCAGCGAGGTGAGGAAAGTCACCATGTCGCCGGCCAGCCCGGTGATCGACATGAACGGGATGAAGACAAAGGCGCCGATGATGATCAGGAAGACGGTTGCTGTCGCCTTCATGGTCTGCAGCACCACAGTCCGCAGCCGCGCGCCGTCGAGCGAACGCCTCTGGAGCGCGACCAGAAACGTCAGGAACGCGCCCACCGCGGACGCCTCGACGGGGGTGAAGAAGCCGGTATACATCCCGCCAATGGTAACCCCGACCACAAGCGCGATCGGGATCGCGGCGGCGATCGAGCGGCGGCGCTCGCCGGGAGCCGCGCGGTTGCCGGGCGGCGCCGTTCCAGGGCGCAGCCGGACGGTGATCAACACCGCGCCTATGAACAGCAGCGTAAGCACGATGCCGGGCACGATGCCAGCCATGAACAGCCGGCCGATCGACTGATCGGTCAGCACCGCGTAGATGATCATGCCGCCCGAAGGTGGGATCAGGAATCCCAGGGTGCCGCCGGCAGCGACCGCTCCGGTCGAGAGTTCGGGCGCGTACCTGTAGCGGTTCATCTCGGGCAGCGCGACGCGGCCCATCGTGACCGCGGAGGCAAGCGACGAGCCCGACAACGCCGCGAATCCCGCACACGCCGAGATCGTCGCCGAGGCGAGGCCGCCGCGGAAATGGCCGATCCAGCTCTGGGCCGCGGCAAACAGGTCGCGCGACATGCCCGAGACGCCGGCGAGACTGCCCATGAGCACGAACATCGGGATGACGAGGAGGTTGAAGTTCGAGGCTACCTCGAACGCCTCGCCCGACAGGTTGGACATCGCCACGTTCCAGCCCCTAGCCCACGCCTGGTCGCTGGCCATGCCGAGGCCGATGAAGCGGTTAGCCTGGGCGAAGAAGGTGCCGGCCGTGCCGACAAGGATCATCGTGAGCGCGACCGAGAACCGGAGCGCTAGGAGCGCGAACAGGACCAGTAGTCCGATCACGCCGATGATCGACATGCTCATCATGCTTCCCCCTCCGCCTCCGGCATCGGCGCGAGGGTCCGGCCGGCGAGCAGCAGGACCAGATCGGCGATCAGAACCGCGGCGTAGAGCGCGATCATCGCCCCCATCGCGAAGTAGAACAATTCGTACGAAATCAGGAGCTGCTGCGTCGCCTCGCCGAATTTGCTGGCCGACGCGCCCGACCTGAACAGCCGCCAGGCCAGGATTCCGACCACGGGGGCGGCAAGCAGCTTCATCGCGACCAGCGACCAGCGCGCAAAGGCCTTCGACATCCAGGACTCGAATATCTCGATCTCGATATGTGCCCCGGCGCGGCCGCCATAGGGGATGGCGACCGCGACCAGGAGCACGAGATTGAGGATCAGGATGTCCTCGGCCCCGAGGATCGGGTCGTTGAAGATCTTGCGCATCACAATGACGTTCCAGGACGTCAGCAGCACCATGACCGCAAGCCCAATACCGCCGACGAGGAACGTCAGCGTCGCTATCGCCCGGTCGAGCCGGCGGAGCCAGCCCGGCCGGGTATCGCTGTTATCCATGCGCAAGGGCGGCCTAGCGGTTGATCGCCTCGTAGATCTCGCGCGCGTCCTTGATGCCGCGCTTCTCGTAGTCCGCGAACAGCACATCCAGCCCGCGCTTGACTGCGGCGTCCATCTTGGCACGCTCCCCGGCGGACGCTTGGATCCACTTGACGCGCGCCATCTTGGGCGAACCCGTCATCATCTTTTTCGCCACCTCGTCGGCGCCATCGAAGGACTCAGCTCCCTTGAGTGACATGGCCAGGCCCGACAGATCGTCGATGATCTTGCGGTGCGCGGCCGACAGGCCACGGTAGCGGTCCCTGTTCATCACGACATAGGTAGCCTGGAACTGGATCGGAACGTTGCTGACCACGAACTTGGCAACGTCCCAGAAGTTCCACGGCGGGGTGATGTTGTTGAACGAGGCGTAGGTCGCGTCGATCGTGCCGGTCGAAAGGCCGGTATACATCTGCGTGACCGGCATCTGCACCGGCACCGCGCCCATCGCCTTGATGATCGGGGTCGTTATCGTCGAATAGGGGACGAGCTTCGCGCCGCGCAGCCCTTCCATGGTCGAGACGTCCCGGGTCGCGGCAATCAGGCTGCCGCCAACCGTGAACACGCCCATCGCCTTGACCGCCTTGTACTCCTGCGCGAGATAGCGCTCGTAGACCCTCCACAGTCGCTTGGTCGCCTCGACGGCGTTTGCCGACTTGCCCGGCGGGATAATCAGCATCGAGCGCGGAAACAGGTTGGCGGTGTAGGCCTGGATGCCGAAGGTGATGTCGGCGACGCCCTCGACCGCGCGCTTCCACTGCTGGACGGGTCCGGCGCCGAGCTGGCCGGCGGGGAACAGCTGCATTTTCAGGCTGCCGCTGGAGCGTTTGGCGATCTCCTCGCCGAACCAGCCGAAGAGCTTGGAGTTGATGTGGTGCTGCGGCGGCATGAAGGTCGCAACGGACAGTTCTTCAGCGGCCAGGGGCGCGCCCACCAGCAGGGGTGGGACAACCAGCAACGCTTTTGCAATCCGGCGGCACGTGGGGTTGGTCGGAAGCTGAGCCATGGGTTCCTCCCGGTCGGTGGCCTTGCGGCGCTGACTTCCCGACAGCGGGCGCAGAGGCCACGGATTCGATTGTGGTCCGGCGGAAGCGTAAGCAGATTTCGGCAACGGGAAAATGACGAATTGCTAATATAACATATAGGCCTCACCTATATCTCGCGACACTGAAAACGCCTTTGAATTGGGCGGCTGCCACCGGTACTCGCCCGACCGGATCAGCCTGTCGATGTGCTGGCGTATGAGTCCGAAGACCTGCCGCTCCGCTTCGGAAAGGGTCCGGGCGCGCTTCGTATTCAGATAGAGTTGGCACCAGATGCTGGGCCTTTCAATATCATGGCACCTCAGCTCCCCGTTCTCGATCTCCTTGTGCATGAACAGATACGGCCCGATGAAACCGCGCTGCCCGTTAGCGACCAGCTCTTGGCGGAGCAGCATCGAGCGAACCTCGAGCCCCCTGGTGAGCGGCACCTGCAGCTCCTTCGCGGCGCGGGGCGCGACGCTGTACTTGTCGAGCGTGAGCGGCAGGTTCGCGGCAACCTCGAATGAGACGGGATCCGGGAGGTCTCCGAAGAGCTCGGGAGTCCCGATCAGGCGCATCCGGTCAAGGTAGAGCGGCATCGATTCGAACCGTTCGTCCTGTATCGGCGCGAAAGACAGGGCGCAATCGATCTCGCCGGAGGTCAGGGCAAGCGACAGGCTGTCGGTGAACTCGACGCGCACCGAAATCTCAAGGTCCGGAACGAACGTTTCCGCGGTTTCCAGCACGCTCGACATCACGGCGATTCCGATCGAAGGGATGACGCCGATCCTCAGCGCCTGGCGCGGCGCGGTCCGCAGATGATCGATCGACTGCCCGGCAGTCCTGAGGCGCCGCAGCACGTCCTGGATGTGCGAGAAATAGATGGAGCCCGCCTCAGTCAGCTCGACGCCCCGCGAATGGCGCCGGAACAGCCGAAGGCCGAGTTCTTCCTCCAGGTTCATGATCTGCACGCCCAGCGTCGGCTGGGACACGTTCAGGGCCTCCGCCGCGGCGGTGAAGCTGCCCTGTTCGGCCACCTTGCAGAAATAGCGGAGTTGTCTCAGCTCCATGGGCCGGAACCCGTCGCGTCGCGCCGGAGCGCGGGAAGATTCAGGCTCGCCCCCGCCATAGCTCTTGTCAATGGCAAAACGATCGCAGCCCGGCAACTTGGTGCGCCCGAATCCAGTCCTCCCGGGCCCGCCGGGAGGGCGCTCTGCGCCGGACCAGTCATCGGGTGCCGGTTCCGAACCGCCCCTCCCGGACAATGTCGTAGTCATAAGATTCAGGTAACTGCTCACCCCCTGGTTCCGGCTTGATGTCGGGGTAGAGTAACGAACGGGTTTTCGTGGAGATTTGACACTGCAGGCTGATTCGTTTAGTGGTGGTAATCGAGAACGACGGGGACCGCCAGTGGGCTACTTTGGATCGAAGGCGACGAGTGGGCTGTGCCAGCTGCTTCCGGGGCTCCGCATGATCTGTATGTGGAAACGCATCTCGGAGGCGGCGCGCTGATGAAGCGCAAGGCCGGGTGATGGCGACGGGCGGCGCGCGAGGAGTTCGAAGCGGCCAAGATCGCGGCGCTGCCGGCAAGGTGGCGGAAGAGGCCGTGATCCGCGTCCTCGTCATCCTGCTCGACATCATCATCGTCGTCCTTCTGGAGAAGACCACGCACGAGCCGGAACTCCGGTCTGCCGCCGTCACAGACGGACGAGAGCGTGCCGGGAGCAACGGCCCGAAGCCGAACCGGCAGATGGGCGACAACCTGCGCAAGATCATCGTCGAGGAGACGGTCGCGGCCTGCGACGCCTGCGGCACCGACATCGACGGCCCCGTCGATCGGGAGCGCCGCACGACATCGTGTTCGAGGTCGTCGAGCGCCGCGCCGAGATCAAGGAATGCCCGAAGTGCAAGGCCCGGGGCCGGTTCCCCGACAACATCCCGTGCAGTACGGCATCCAGGCCCTCGTCATCAACCTGCTGGTTGCCCAGATGCTGTCCCTGCGCCGTGCTGTCGCGCTCGTGCAGGCGATCTCCGGCATCAAGCTCTCCGAGGCAACCTGCCTCGGCTATGCTTTCACGATGCGTCATGGGAGGAGGCTGCCGTGGCGCACCTCCTGCAACGCCCGATGTCGACGATTTCGGATCAACAGTAAGTGGCTTCATGTCGTGGGACCCTGACGTGCAAGTTCCCGCACCGCAAGCGCGGGCAAGAGATCGGCCCGTGCTACAAGGGCGTCCTGGGCCTCGTACATGGGCCAGTGTAGCCACCAGTTGTGCGGCAGCCACCTGCTGCGCGAACTGACCTTTGTCGTCGAGGCTACCGCGCGACTGATGAAGAGCCTGCTCCGCGAGGTCTGCCACAAGATCAACAAGAGCGCATCCAAAACCCTGAACGACGCCGGGCGCAAGCGCTACCGCACCATCAGGGCGCCAGGGAACTGCCCGACATCCCGCCGAAAGGAAAACGTGGACGCATAGCAAACGCGCACAACCTGCACGAACGTCTCGTGAAACACGAAAACCTGCGCTTCATAGACAACCCCGACGTCAGCTTCACCAACAATGCCGGAGAACAGAAGATCAGGATGGCAAAGGTCAAGGTGCCCGGATGCTTCCGCTCCACGCAAAAGCATGGTGCCGGGGCTCAAGCTACCTCACCTCCATGGCCGCACTCGGCTACAATCATCACGTCGCAACCCAGATCGCCCTCGACGGAAAAGCCGCAGACATCATCAACGAGCACTACGACCAATCAGAACCCAACTAGGGGTGAGTAGATACAGATTCAGCCGCCTGACTGGCCGAACTGTCGGCGCCCGCCCTGCTCCTCCACGCCATCTTCACGTCTCTGCAGAACCGGGCAAATGGCGAAGCTAGGTGGTTCTGCCGTGCCCGAACGCGCGAGCCGAGCTGCGCCCGGGTAGTTCGCGGCAAGCGAACCCGTTCGCATTCGCCAAGCGAGATCACGATCTTTCCGAAGTGCCGGTCTGAACCCATCGCGTGATAGGCTGACCGCGCATCCTCGAAGCCGAAGACCCTGTCGATCACCGGCCGCATGCGGCTGGCGCCGATAGCCGCGTTCATGTCGCGGAACATCTCCCGGCTTCCGACATAGACGCCTGAAAGGCGGATCGACTTGCGAAGCAGGAGAACCATGTTCACCTCTCCTAGTAGTCCACCGGCATTGTATTGATGGTTTTTTTGTGGGTAGTATTCCTGTGTCGGCATCCGTTGGAATCCGGACAGTGTCGATATCCACACGGGCAAGATGCCGAACAGGCAGGCAGCCGCAGCCCCATGTGCAGGTCCGGACAACGGGAGCGGCGCAATGACAGGAGCAACGTATATGGCCAACTCTCGGGGCAGGAAGCTCTACCGGGTGACCCTTTCAGCGCAGGAGCGCTGGGATCTGAAGGCGATTGTCGACGGCACCGGGGCTGCCTGGCGCCGGGCACAAATCCTGATGCTGAGGGGGCGCTCGGCTTGTCGATGCCGACATTGCGCTGGGCACGGCGACGGTCGAGCGTTTGCGCAAGCGCTGCGTCCTGGAGGGGCTGGACGCCGCCCTCAGCCGCAAGGAGCAGGTGAACCGTCGGCCGAAACGGCTGGACGGGGCGATGGAAGCGAAGCTGGTCGCCCTGTTCGTCCCCGCCCGAGGGCTGTGGACGCTGAAGCTGCTCGCCGGCCGTCTGGTGGAAATCGTCGAGCGCATTTCGGAAGAAACGGTCAGGAAGACGCTAAAAAAGAGATCAAGCCGTGGCTGAAGCAGTACTGGTGCATTCCACCACACCGGAGCGCACAGTTCGTGGCGGCGGATGTGCTTGACACTTATCAGCGGGACTTTGCCGGGGACGAGGTGCTGAGACCAGCCGGCAGCAGACGAAGGAAACCCCCCGTCCTCCGGTCAGCCGGAGGTGGTCGACTATGAATATGAGCGCAACGGCACGGCCAACCTCTTCATGGCCTTTGCGCCCAACGAGAACTGGCGCACGGTGAAAGTCACCGACCGCCACGGGACTGGGCGCACTTCATCCGGGAGCTTGCCGACGACCATTTCCCCGACAGGAAGATCGTGCTGGACAATCTGAACACGCACAGTCCCGCATCACTATATGAAGCCTTCGAGCCCGAGGAGGCGGGTACGAAAGCGGTTCGAGTTTCGCTACACGCCGAAGCACGGAAGCTGGCTCAACATGGCCGAAATCGAGATCGGTGCGCTGTCGCGGCAATGCCTTCGGCGACGCATTCCCGACCGTGACACCATGCGGCGGGAGACGGCAGCATGGGTGGAACGGCGCAATGCGGCCGATGTCACTGTCGACTGGCGTTTCACGACGAAGGATGCCCGGACGAAACTGAAGTCGCTATATCCATCAATACAATAATGTCAGGATACTAGCCCGAAGGTAAGCGTTCGTTCATGCGGTGATGACGATCTGCGCCGAGGTTTGTTTTGGTGATTCGGAGAAGGGGGCTGGTGAATTTTTTGGCGGTGCCATCAGGTCGTGCATGGTCATGTGCATCGAGGATTTCGTGTCATCATCGGGTGCGGACGCCGCTGGCGACGTGCCGCAGTCGTCGTGTCGTGATTCGGCCACCTGGAAGTCCCTGTACGATCGCAAGCGTATTCGAGCCGAGGCGGCGGAGGGGCGCTGTGAGGAGCTGCGCTTGCAGGAGGTGGAGGGGCCGCGCGAATTCCCTGAAGGCGATTTTCGAGAGCAATCGCGAGAAGCTGTCAGCTGCCCGTGCGGAGGTCAGGGAAATTCGGCGGACGGCGAAGCAGTCTCTTGCGCTGAAGCAGGAGGTTGCATGTCCGGGCCAGCTTCTTGCCGAGGCCGGCGCGCGGAAGCGGTCGACGGTGGTATCGCTGCGCATGGAGAATGCCAGCCTGAAGCCCGCGATGAAGGTTCTGAAGGATCGGGGCGGAGAACGACAAGCTTGGTTCGAACAGGTCGTACGGGCGCAAGAGCGAGAAGAGGCAGCGGGCGTCATCGAAGCGCGGCCAGCAGCGCGGCACTCCTGGCCGCGGCCGGCGCTCGAGGAGGTGGAGGGCGGCTGGAGGTGGCGGAGAACGCCTGCTCGTGCTGCGTTGCCAACGGTTCGCACTAGGACCATCGAGATCAGGGCGCACAAGCGGCGGATTGTCCGTCCGCGCCGGGGCTGTGACTGCCCCGGTTCACCGAGCGAGGTGGCGGCCGGCACCGCATTCGGGTGTGGATGCATGTGCTGCACGAGCACGTGCATGCGGCCCTTGCGCCGCGTCCAGGGGCTTTCGCCGGGAACGCTGGCCAGCGAGCCGGATGCTGCCCCTGTTCGAGCCGCTTCGGGACGCGATCCCCGCGCACCGGGGTCTGCGCCATGCCGATGCATCCGGGCCCTGAGGGAGGTCCGGAAGTCGCGCCTGGCTCCGGACATCGGTCAGCCGTGACGCGGTTTTCTTCTACCCCTCGCGCAGCGCCGAGGTCGCGGCGAAGCTGTTTGCGGACGCCCCCATGTCTGCGACCGCTACGGTGCCTGCAAGAAGCTGGCGCGCCTGTGGCCCTTCATCATCCTGTGCTGTTGCCGGGCGCATTGTCGACGCGACTTTCCGGACTGCGCCGGCCGCAGCTGGAGGGGTGGGCGGACGAACGGGTCGATCGCGGAGATCTGCCGCCTGAACACGGCTCGACTGCCTTGCTTCCGGCGACGTTCGAGACCGCGCAGGCGGCGCTGGAGACTGCGGTCGCCGCGCTGTTTGCGGAAGCGCCGAGGCTTCCGAAAGCGGCGCCGGAAGGCAGGCCGCTGCGCTCAACCATCGCGTGTTCGTCGACCATGGACAACAATTTCGGGGAAAGGGCTGTCAGGGGCCCGGGCGGAAGCCCGGCTTCGGTTCCGACAGCATGGACGGCTGTCATGTACACGGCACGGTCGCGAGGGGCGGCCTCGACATTCTGCGCTGGCGCCTGCGCGGAGAACGGCGGCCCGGCGATCTGTCGCCCTGGTTGCCGTGAGCCCGGAGAGGCGGCGGAGATTCGCAGCGCCGCCGTGAGGTCGAGGGCGCGACTTCATGGTCGCGCAGTGCTGCGACGATCACGGAGCGGATCCCATCGCCCGCGCCTTCTGCCGCCGCCAGCCCCGCCGGCCCCGAAGCTGATCACGTCGGACACCGCCGCCCCTAAGACCCTTGACGAGCTATTGCGGTAGGGAACCGGGTTCCCCGGTCCCCCCGCACAGATCCGGACGTGCGCTGTTCGCATCCGGCTCCTCCCTCAGGTCTGACGACAAGACGCTGATCTGTCGTATGCGCTCGGCCGCCTGTGACCCGCTTTCCCGCTTCTGAGCGCGGCGCGGGCCAACCGCATTGCCCTTCCCTCCAGCAACTCAGCAGGCTCCGAAGAACCCTTGTTCGCCGCCTTCGACGGTGTCGGGGAGGCGCCCCGCAGGGCTGGCCTCCGTCCGCCGCTCAAACGGCCCTTTCCCGTAAGCCGCTTTCACAGAGGTGTCTCTTCGAAGGTTCAAGGAAGGGATCACAAGCGAACAAGCCCGTACTCAGCTTGCGCTCCGGCAGCTGTTTCCAGCCGGCGTTACGCTTGCGACGATGCAGCCGCCGAACGATCCAGCCGTCAAGCTGGTGGAAGAGCTTGCGGACCTTGCAGTAGTATTGGCCCCAACCCCCTGGGTTGATCTCATCGATCAACTCCTGCGTACTGACAGGAGCTTTGCGCCGGGCTGGTCCTTGAAGTGCTGGTTCGCACGGGGAACCGCATCCCCCGCTCTTGATCTTCGAGGCGTGCAGCCGGAGTGGCTTCTTGCCCTGCTTGATCTTGTAGCCGAGGAACTCGAACCCGTGCCTGGGTTCGGATCTTCCCGGCATTCAGGGTTACTCCCAGCTTGCCGTTTGGCCAATGCCGCGTGAGCTTCCTCGCGCACGTCACCAGCCAGTCGTCAGCAGTCAATCGATAGCTGCCGCATTTCCCAATCAAACGGTGTCAGCAAGATGTTACTGAGCAGCGCTGATACAACACCGCCCTGTGGAGTGCCCGTCTCGGTCGGCAGCCTTTTTCCTTCAGCCACCACCGTGAGCATCGCAGGCCCAACCATCCGAGACGCGCCGGTTCACAAGCTCAAGACGCTTCGCGTGGGGATCCGAAGAAAAATCCGCGTCAACAACCCACTCCCGGCCCTCTCCTTCCATATCTTGCGTAGTGCGGGCGGACCTCCCTTGCCGATACCCGAAGTTGGCATCATCGAAAATCGGCTCCAGCCGGTTCAGCAGCGCCTGCTGACACACCCAATCGTCGGGATGCCAAGTAGATTCCCCGGCTGGCCCGCCTTGGGAAGTTGGAGAACCGGCTGCGGACCGTACCCGCAACTCTCGGTGCAAGCGATCGAGACAAGCGATGCCTCAAACGCCCCTCTCCATCCACGCCACCGCGCTTGACCTTCGGCCACCTCAAGATTCTTCCGCTTGTACACCTTCAGTGAGTGGACCTTCCTTTCTCCCGTCAGGCCAGTCTCCTCGGCCCATGACGTCCGGGCTCATGGAACTTGTCCGCGTCATGATCCTTACTCGCTCCTTCACCGCCTCTCACCAACCACCTCTGCCAACCGCCTTCCCCGCCGCTCGCGCGGCTTTCGCCGGGCTTTATTCGGTTTGCTCGCCGCGCATCCTTTCCTACTTCGCCTCTCAGGGGCCGGTGCCACCCGGGAACACGACGAGCCCTCCTGGGGTCACGTCCAGATCTTTCGTCGTTCGCAAACACCTTGGTGCGACGGGTGAGTAAGAACGCCTTCGCCGCCATAGTGCTGGCTCGACCTTGCCCCGTCTTTGGCCAACCGATTCATCATGGGCCCTCGATTACGGCCCGGTACTTCTCCGCAGGCCCTTCAGCTCACGGTGGACACCCTGCCCTCCGGTTGTCTCTCGACAGTGAATCAACTTAGCTCTTCCCTTGGCAGTTTCCGTCGTTTCCAACTTCGTGCCCGTTCAGGGCGTCGCTTATTCGCTCACCCCGGCCAGCGAGGAATTACCCCCGCTTTTGGATATGGCGCCCCTTACCCGAGCGCCAGTGGGACTTGAACCCACCTGATCTGGGCGCTGCCCAGCACACACCATGGTCGGGTAGGCCGCTGGCGCGCGCATCCGTAGGCAGAGGCTTTGTCCGTCACCGCTCTTTCGATTGCGGGCGGGGTCGCTGAACTACCATAGACCACGTTTCCAGCAGCCCCCCTAAAATTCCGTACGTCCGGTTTTCCCGGTTCAAGCATCAGGCACCCACTTGGAGTTCGGTGCGGAGCCTTCCGCCGGACGCGCCATGGTCAAGGCTGACCCAACCATACCCACGGCATCTCCGAGCGTTTGCTCCGTCCTTCGGCCTTGCAGTCTGTCGGTCTGAGTACCGACTTGACCTGCCGCATAGGCCACCTGAGCCCTGAGGTCCTCGCTCAGGACGGGTTGTGTTGTCCCGCCCGTCAACGCTTAATCGACCTCATCCGCCAGTCAGGAGGACTCCGCGTCCTTTCCCAGTCCTGGTTATAGACGCGGTCCTTGACATTCAAGGGTCACTTCATCCTGTCTGTCCTCCTCACCTTCCGATCTTTCACCGCTGTACTGTCCCGGATTGCCGCCGTCTCTACCACCGGGGAACCCGATGCGTGCTCTCCAGTTCTTCCGCATCGACTCTGGCCATCGGGCTATCGGCAGGCCCTTGGCATTCCCGTTTACCCCACTAATCAGCTTCATGTGGGAAATCAATTTCGGGGCTTCATCCAATCGTTCGCTTTCGCTACGGCCCTCCGGTTTGCTCGCCGCCCTGGCTGACCGAACCGGCTGGACACTGCGTTCCAGCCAGCCCACAACGGCTTCTACATCCCAGCTCGCTGGTCCACGGTCACCCCTGAACCAATGCTACGGCGCCAAACTGGAAATTGCGCCGGCGGGACTCACACCCGCAAGTACAGCAGCTAGACTCGCTGCACGCCGAATCTGACTTCTCGTTCATCATCGGTTTACGGAATTTCCTCTGCGACCCCTCTACGACAGTGGGGCAAGACCTCCCAGGTCCCTGCTTCGGCCATGGTTCTCGGACCCCGCGAAGCCCCCCTCACCAACGCGGCTCGTTGCCTTCGGCCACGACCTCGGCACTCCGGTTTCAAAGCATCTCGTGGCTCAATAGCCCGGCCTGCCGCTCACCAACGCTTCGCCTCACGACGCATGGTTCACGGAGAAATTAGCCTCTCTTCCTGCCGGGACTCTTACCCGGCGACATCCTACCAGTTAGCTTGGCGCACCCGCCCGCTGACACTACCTCGGATACACGCGCCTCGGCACCGCAGATGCGCTACGCGGTCCATGACCGGAACGGCGAGCCGCTGCTTCTCGACCGCCGCATGGAGCGCGCGCTGCAACACCCCGCCCGTGCCCTGCGAGACCTTGGTCGAGGTCCCGTGCCGCGGCGTCTGCCAGGCCGGATCCGCGTCGGAACAACCAACGGGCGCGGCCGCTACGACCGACATGACAGAAGCCGAAGAAGGACACCTGGCCCGCTCCGCAAGGACTGGAAGCGGACCCTCAATCGCTGAACCCCGCAACCGGCACGGGATGGCGCTCAGCTCCTCCTCCGCAGCGCCGGGACAAAGCGCAACCAATGCGGAAAACACGGCATGGCGCCAGTGCCCCTCACCGCGCATCCCGGTGCACGAAACCGCTCCGGATGACGCTGGAATTCCCTGACAAAAGCCCGTCAAACGGACGAAAACAACAACACCTCACCGCACGAACAAACGCTTACCCCCTGATTTCGGCGGCAGAATCTCTCCAAGCGGTTGATCTTGTTGGTAAAATGGCGCGGAGGCGGTACTAAATTATTCCCCTGTAAAGGTATAATAGTCTGTTGATATTAAAGGCCTGATCCTCTATATAAGTTGTCATGTATGTAGACATCGTCCCCAACCGCAATTCGCCCCCCGCCGTCCTCCTGCGCGAAGGATGGCGCGAGAACGGAAAAGTCAGGAAACGCACCATTGCCAATCTCTCCTCCTGGCCCATGGAGAAGGTGGAGACCCTACGGCGTCTCTTGAAGAACGAACCCCTGGTTAGCCGTACCGATGCCTTCGACATCGTCCGCTCCCTTCCTCATGGCCATGTGGCCGCGGTGCTGGGAACCCTGAAGAAACTGGGCCTGGACCGGCGGATCGACCCGAAGCCTTCTCCCGAGCGCGATCAGGTTCTCGCCCTGATCGTGGCGAGGATCCTGGCACCCGCTTCGAATCTGGCCCGAGGGCTGGCCGAGGCCACCGCGGCGAGTACCTTGGGCGAGATCCTCGAGGCGGAAGGGGACGAGGACGACCTCTACGACGCCATGGACTGGCTCCTGGAGCGTCAGGAGAGGATCGAGCGGTCTCTGGCGAAGCGGCACCTCGAAGAGGGCTGTCTGGTGCTGTATGACCTGACCTCGGTGTGGATGGAGGGACGAAAGTGTCCCTTGGCCCGACGCGGGCACTCCCGGGATGGCAAGAAGGGCAAGCTGCAGATCGAGTTCGGCCTTCTGTGTGATCGGGACGGGTGTCCGGTGTCGGCGCGGGTGTTCCCCGGTAACACGGCGGATCCGGCCACGGTGTCCTCACAGATCGCCACGCTGCGGGAGCGGTTCTCCTTTGCGAAGGTGGTACTGGTGGGGGACCGGGGGATGCTGACCGAGGCGCGCATCCGCGAGGAGGTGAAGCCTGCGGGCCTGGACTGGATCAGCGCCTTGAGGGGACCGGCCATCCGTTCACTGGTGGAGGCCGGCGACATCGAAATGTCGCTCTTCGACGAGAGAGACCTGGTGGAGATCACCAGCAATGCGTATCCCGGCGAACGCCTCATGGTGTGCCGCAACCCGCTGCTGGCCGAAGATCGGGCTCGCAAGCGCCAGGAACTGCTCGAGACCACCGAGGCCCTGCTCGAACCGATTGCCGCGGCGACCCGGCGCGAGAAACGCCGCCTCCGGGGGGCCGAGAAGATCGGAGAGCGGGTCGGCAAGGTCCTCGGCCGGTACAAGATGGCCAAGCACTTCACGTGGTCCGTCGACGAGGACGGGGCCTTCACCTGCCAGCGAAACGAGGCCTCCATCGCCGCCGAGGCCCGGCTCGACGGTCTCTGCGTAGTCCGCACCAGCCTGCCGGAGAGCGAACTCGACGGTCCCGGCACGGTGCGCGCCTGCAAGCGGTTGAGCTCCGTGAAACGGGCCTTCCGCAGTCTCAAGGACCTGAAAGTCCGTCCCGTCTACCGCCACACCGAGCCTCGGGTCCGGGCCCATGTCTTCCTGTGCATGCTCGCCTACTACGTCGAATGGCACATGCGTCAGAGATTGAAGCCCCTGCTGTTCGAGGACGAGGATGGCGAAGGCGCCGAGGCCCGGCGGCCGTCCATCGTGGCACCGGCAAGGGTATCGGAGAGCGCCCGGGCCAAGGCCGGCAGCAAGCGGAACGCTGACGGAGATCCGGTGCACAGTTTCCGCACGCTCCTCGGCGACCTTGCCACTCTCACCCGCAACACCGTGGCTCCCCGCCTTGCAGGCGCCGACCCCTTCCAGGTCACCACACGCCCCACCTCACTTCAGAGAAAGGCCCTGGACCACCTCGGCGTGCGCCTGTAGCGTTCCCAGTAGCGACACACCCGATTCTCTCGAACGTCAATACATTCATAATGATACGTCTTATTGTGACTGGAACTTCGGTTGTAAGCGTTCGTTCATGCGGTGAGGTGTTGTTGTTTTCGTCCGTTTGACGGGCTTTTGTCAGGGAGTTCCAGCCCCACTTCCAGTCTGAAGTGCAACACCCGGCCCTCATCGCAGTGAGGGCCGGGTGTTGCACAAGTTTTCCTCCTCTGCCCCTCTCGATTCCGCCTGGAAACAGCTTCAGTTCCTTCAACATCGAGCTTATGCAACGCCTTTGTCGGCTTCAAGCCACTATTTCCCCGTCGCGCGGCATGGACCCTGCTGCACGTTGCGGCTTTGGAACATGGCGCAGATGGTCAGCGCGGTTTCACTTCAAGATTACCTCCGTCGGCGATCCCAGGACTTTCCGAGTGTTGAGCCGATCCTGTACCTTCTGAACATCTTCGTTGCATGTCGCGCGAAAGTCCGTGCCCTTCGGGAAGTACTCCCGCACCAGGCCGTTGGTGTGCTCATTCAAGCCGCGCTCCCAAGAATGGAAAGGCGAAGAAGAAATCTGCGTCAAGTGCGACACGCCTGTGGTCTGCGAACTCCTTGCCGTTGTGATTGTGTGGACCAATAGCGCACCAGAGCCGAGCATCATGACCGAACCAACCGTGTCTTTCTGTCCACCCAGCAAGGCGTATTTCGTGGCACGAGCGACACGACAGCTCCACTGTGAGCTTTGCCGATGATGGCTCCCAGTCGCCGACCCGTTCCTTTGCCTCCGCAGGGCGCTCGGAAATGTCCACCCGGCCGGAATGGCATCCGTCCTTCCAGTTCGGCTTCTTGCCGCGCCGCCGAAGCTTCAAGACGCCCCCGGCTCTCCGATCTTCGGCGATCATGAATCCGTTGCCGACCCACGGCCTTCCAGTCGAAAACGGCCGCTGCTCGGGGCCCTCCCGCAGCTTTTTCTGAGCTTCAACCCGAGGCGTCAACCGCCAGGAAACAGACGAGGCTGCCCTGCGTTTCTGCCATCCTTTGCGCCTGCTTGTGACGGTAACCCCGTCCCCCGGTGTTGCGCTTGATCTCCCGGAAAATTGTTGATCGGCCCAGCTGCCGAGCAATCGCACCTTGTGAAAGACCGCTTTTCTGCCTCAATCTGACATCGCTCTTCACAGGCCAGGTGACGGTAGCCTTTGGACATGAACAAGCTCCCTCCATCTTGTACAGGAACTCTCGCCGCTGCTGGACAGCTCCGCAACATCATGCGTCTTAAAACACATGGCCACAGCCCATCATGTGTTGCACTTCAGACTGGAAGTGGGGCATGATCATGGATTTCAACAAGCAGGAAGGGGACAAGATCGAATTTATAGACATTCGCCGCGACGACTTGAACATCACGGCCGTGAACTTTAAGTGCCCCGGCCGTGACGATGTGGAAGGGGCAAAGATTACCCTTAAAAATGGTGAAGATTGGAGTGTGATGCTGTACGATGTGGACGTGAACGAGCTGGAATTCAATTTCCTTGGTTGATGGTCAAAGGAACGGGCGGCCATAGGCCGCCCGTCTTCATCTCCGATTGTAACTCCGCTTTAACGGAAAATGGTCGCAAGCCGCAGGTCGGCTGCGCCTGCCAAGGGCGACGAAACGCAAGAAGTGTAACCGTGCGACGCTTACACTTGATCAGTTCGCCATCAAGTTTGCAATCGCGGGCCCGACCCTCTCCGCCGCCGCCTCGATCTCGCGGTCTCCGACATGGGCGTAGCGATGGTCATCCGCACGTTGTTGTGTCCGAGCAGGCGGGCGACGACCGGCAGCGGAACGCCGTTCATCGCGGCCTAGCTGGCTACGGTATGGCGCAGGTCGTGCAGGCGCACATCCTCGATGCCGGCTTCGCACCGCACCCGATACCAGAGGCGGGGCTTGCTACCGGGGACGGGACGGGTCCCTGACGGAGGGGAAGACCCAGGGGCCGTTTCCCTGCTGCATCCGGCGCGCGACGATCTCCCATGCCGGCGCGTTCAGCAGGACCGTTCTCGGTCCCGTCTTGGCGTCTGCAAGTTCGAGCCGGTCGTCCCTCACTCGGTTTGCCGGGGCCGATCAGAGCAACCCACGCTCGAGGAAGCTGACGGAGCCGGTCGGGGTGACGATCAGATGGTCGAGCAGCGTGACCTCGATGGTCTTGAGGGCGTCGCGGAGGCGGTCGGTCATGGCAGCGCCGCGAGCATGGCCGTACCGGCCCTCGAAACGAGGCGCCGTCTTCCTGGCTGCCGAACCCGCTGAACCATATGTTCGACCGTTCCCGGGTTCCGCCGCCCTGGAGGCGCACGGCATGGGTGTCGAGCGTGATGCCGACGATCCGGCAGACGGTCTCGAAGTCGTCGAGGACATGGTCGTGCCATTCGTCGAAGAGGCCCTCGTCGCGATACCGGGCGCAGGCCTGCTCCTTCGCTGCGTCCGAAAGCTCGTCGATCGTGCAGACCGTGATCTCGATGACCTGGTCAGCCCTCCTGCGGACGGGGGTTGCGGGGGATGCCGGCCACGCGCACGAAGCGGACCGCCTCCCGGACGCGGCGGAGCGCGACGCGGTCGGCGCGGAACCAGTGGGCCGGCATGCGGGCAAACCACGCAAAATGGGAACATTCCCATTTTGCGTGTAATGGGAACCAGAGGACTATGGGAACCTTGATTCCCAACTCCCTGTGATCACGAGCTTATTCCGCTGATCAGGTTCACATAAGCATTCGAGCTCAGACGTTCGCGAGCATCGCCATCAGCTCGTCCTTCACGCCCGCGAAGCGTCCCTTGGCGAGACCCGGCGAACGCCACTCCGCGATAGTGCCAAGCTTCTCGGCGGGATCCGTGCGAAGGTATATCTCCGTGGTCTGGAGGTTCTGGTGCCCCAGCCATAGCGAGACCTTGCGGATGTCACAGGTCGCATTGAGAATCGTTAGGGCACAAGCGTGCCTCAGCACATGAGGGGTTACTTTCCGGCGCGCGATTGACGGTTCGGTCCGAGCTGCCGTCGCGACATGCAGCGCGAGCCGCCCGGCGAAGCCGCGCCGGGTCATTCCCCGTCCCATCGCGTTCAGGAACATGTGCCGGTCGGGAACCTCGGGGCGTATGGCGAGCCATGCCCCGAGCGCGTCAGCCGTTTCCCTCCAGAGCGGCAGGACGCAGGTTCGTCTTCCCTTGCCAGTGATCCGCACCTCGTCCAGCTGCGGCATCCTGACGTCATCGAGGGCGAGGCCGACCAGTTCGGAGACTCGGAGCCCGGCATTGTAGGCGAGACACAGCATCGCCCGGTCCCGGGTTCCGGACCTGGTGGCGGCATCGGGAGCCTTCAGCAGCGCCTTCACCCCGTCCCGGTCGAGATGCCTGAGCGCGGGAATGTCGCCCTTCTTCTGCGGGATCGCGTGCACACGTGCAGCCATGTCGAGGCAGTCCGGGTGCCGGAACTCGATGAACTTGAAAAAGCTCTTGACCGCGGCCAGTCGGATGTTGCGGGTGCCGATGCCGTTGCCCCGATCCGCCTCGGGATGGTCGAGGAAGGCGAGGATGGTGTCGACATCGAGATGCCCGACCTCGAGCCTGCAGGGGCGGATGCCGTGCCTGTCTGCGGCAAAGATCGCGAGAAGCTTGAAGCTCGTGGCGTAGCTCTCGACGGTGTGCCGGCTGGCCCCCCGGTCACGGGGGAGATGCTCTCGCAGGAACGCAGCCAATGGAGATGCGAGTTGGGTCATGTCGTCTCCTTTCCTGCTGTTATGTGAAGTTTCTCGGCCGCCTCCGATACTTGGCGCATGAGGAGGGGCGTCGCCTCAAGGTACCAGTAGGTGTGCTTGACGCCGGTGTGTCCGAGGGTGGTCGACAGCGCGAGCATGTGCCGGCCGACATCCTTCCGGTTGGGGGAGAGGCTGCCTTCCAGTGCGGCGACGGCGAATCCGTGGCGAAGGTCGTGCAGCCTGGGGCCGGGCTCGCCGAGCCCGCCGCGAACTCCCGCCTTGCGCGCGAGCAGGATGAAGGTTCGGGTCAGATGTGTCGGTCGCAACGGCCGGCCGGATGCGAGAACGAACAGGTGTTCGCAGGGTCCGCCCTGCCGCTTGCGCACCGCGAGATAGTGTTCGAGGGCGCGGCGGGCGGTCTCGTGCAGGGGCACGAGGCGGTCCCTGCCGTTCTTGGCATTCCTGAACAGAAGCCCGTCCGGTTTCAGAGCCTCCAGCAACAGCCCGGTCGCTTCCGAGCGCCTCAGGCCGGTGCATGCCATGAGGCCGATGACATGATGGAAGGTCAGCGGGGTGAGCGATCCCGCTGGCGCCAGAGACAGCGCCTCCTTCATGATCTTCCGGATCTCCTCTGGCGATGGAATGCGCGGCGGCGGCCGGCGCCGTCGCGGCCTGTCGAGAGCCTCCCGGTGGGGCACCTCGTGACAGTCGTCCCCGACATGGAGGAAGATGGCCATGGCGCGGACGATGTGCAGTCGCCTTCGGGCTTGGCCGACCGATGTTGCCGTGCGGGCCCAGTCCAGGACGTTGTCTGCACGCACGAACCTGTCGCCCCTGGCGTCGGCAAATTCGGCGTAACGCATCAGCATCCGTTCCTCGTCCCTGAAGGACAGGCCCAGCGCCTTCCTGCCGAGGACATAGCCCTTCGCGTGATCCGTCATGGTCATGGGGCCTCTCCCTCGTACGGCCAGGGCTGAGCCAGTTCGCGAAGCATCCGGACATCGACGCGGGCATAGATCGCGGAGACGTCGGGAGAGCTGTGCCTGAGAAGGGCGCCGACGGCTTCAAGCGGCGTGCCGTTGCGCAGAAGGTTCGTTGCCGCCGAGTGTCTGAACAGGTGCGACGATGCCGGGCCGACGCCCCGGATGCCGGCCCGCCTGAGCGCGGGAGCGACGATCGAGGTGCCGATGCTCTTGGACGCCAAGGGGCGGCACGGCGCTCTGCAGCGCAGAAACACCTTCCTCTCGTCGCTGTGTGGCCGGGCCTTCAGGATGTAATCCCGCAGCGTATCTCCCACGTCCTGCGGCAGCGGCAGCTCCGCCTCCCGCCGCGACTTGCCGCCGACCCGGATGACGGCCCGGTCCCAGTCGATGTCGTCGAGAGCCAGCCCGGAGACGTCGCCGGCACAGAGTGCCAGCCGGGCGAGCAGCAGCAGGGCCGCCCTGTCGCGCAGCCCGATCGGCGTGGTCACGTCGCAGGTCGCGATCATGCGCTCGATGTCGTCCTGACCGACGTGCCGGGGCAGGCTCCCGCCCCGGAGCCTCGGCACCGTCGGGACCGCGTGGCCGAGTTCCGGCCGGCAGAGGCCGTTGTTCCCGAGGAAACGCAGGTACATCCGGAGCGCAATCGCCTCGCGTCCGACCTGATCGCGAGAGGCGGTTTCAAGGCGACCCAGGACCGTGTTCCGGACCCGGGCGACGTCATACGTTCCGGGGTCGCCGCCGAGAGCTGGGAGCAACGCGCGAAGACGCCGTTCGTACTGTTCGATGGACGAGTCCCTGAGGCCGCGGTGCTGTCGAAGCCAGTGCAGGAACACATCCAGATGCTCCCAATGTTCCGCGTGGCGCTTCGGGACCTTCGGCGCCGGAATGACATTCCTGTCCGCCAAGAACGCGGCAAGAAGCCGGAGCAGATTCCCGGATTTGTCTGAACCGACGAAGCCGGCAGGCCTGTCGAGGAACCCGGGATGAACGCAGGTGCAATCGTGGGCGAGAAAGCGGCGCCGAACGCGCTCGTCGGCCACCGCCAGGGGAATGTCCGACAGGTAGAGCCAGACGAAGAAGTGACGGCACAGGCTCCCGCTCTGAATGAGCACCGAACGCGCGTATCCCTGCATTTCCAGGGACTCCCGGAACTGCGCGGCGAGATGTCCTCCGGCCTTGATCTCCGGCGGCACCTTCGCGTGCCCGGTCTCGAGCAGATGCCGGAGGAGGCTGATCGCAAAATACCTTTGATCCTGTCCGGGCCTCTTCCCGATCTGATGCCGGCCCGGGCAATGGCATACATGGCGCATGAAACGGTCAACGAGGCGGATGTCGAATGTTTCGAGGCCCAGCCCGCTGGCCGCCAGCCAGACCGCGACATGCTTGGCCGTGCTGATCAGCCTGCCGATATTCCTGTCCGAATGGCCAAGGCTTTCCAGGCGATTTGCGTAGCCCCCGACAGCACAAGCATCGCGCTCCGGACCCACATCGGTGAGCGACGGGCTGAGTGTTTTGGTGGTCATGGGTTTTCTCCTGTCAGTGTCAAAACCGACAGGAGTGGATCAGATTCTTATGTGAACCTGATCAGCGGAATAGGCTCGTGATCACAGGGAGTTGGGAATCAAGGTTCCCATAATCCTCTGGTTCCCATTACACGCACCGGAATCCGCGACGAAGCCGTCCGCACAGGCCACGAAGTGGCGGCTCGCGGAGATCGCCCATGTCCCGGCGGGCGCGGCGTCGAGGAACGCGCCCAGCGTGATTGCGCGCTCGTCGAAGGGGACGCCGGCGAAGAGGCGCTCCCATTCCCGCTCGCTCCGGGCGAAACGGCGGTTCCGGTATTTCGGATGGCGGAGCGCGTAGTCCGGCGCCCAGCCGAACGCTTCGAGCGCGGCGGCGAGTTCGTCGATGAAGACGCCGTTCACCGACGGCCGGTCGAACAGGCGGCGGATGACGGCAGCGGCCTCGTGGGTCGGCACGCCGGCAATCGCGGAAATCGCGGACGGGCCGCACTTCGTGGCGCGGCCGGTGATCCGGTGGAGCATGGCGGTCTCCGGGCTGGGTGGCGGGGGTCGGCCCGACGCGGCCGGGGGCGCACCGGGGAGATCCATCGGTTCGCCGGGTCCTTTCAGAGCAACCCACGCTCGTGGAAGGTGACCGAGCCGGTCGGCGTGACGATCAGATGGTCGAGCAGCGTCACTTTGATGGTCTTCAGCGCGTCGCGGAGGCGGTCGGTCATGGCGATGTCGGCTCTTGATGGTTCCGGGTTGCCCGACGGGTGGTTGTGGACCGCGATGACCGCGCTGGCCTGAAGCTCCAGACAGCGGATGCAGACCTCCCGGGGATAGGTGTGGCAGACGGAGCCTTTCTGGAGGCACTCGTCGGCAATGAGGAGGTTGTTGCGGTTCAGGTAGAGGATGTGGAACTGCTCGACCTCGCGGTGGCCGGCGAGGGTGCGGCAGTACTCGACCACCCTGTCGTAGCTTGCGAGGGGCGGGCGCAGGGTGTCGGGCATTTCGGCCCGCGCCATGCGGATGGCGAGCGCTTCGGCGGCCTTAAAGGCGGCGATGGCGTCTCCCGGCAGGCCCGGCACGGTGCGCAGCCGGTCCGGCCGTGCTGCGAGCGCGCGCGGCGCCGCGCCGAAGGTATCCAGCAATGCGCGGGCGAGCGCCCCGGCATCGTCCACCGGCGGGCGCCCGGAGAGCAGCAGTTCGAGCAGGTCGCGGTCGTCGACCGCCTCGCGCCCGGCGCGGAGGAAGCGGCGCTGGAGGCGGTCGGCGGTCTTGCGGATCGAGGCCGGCGCTGCGGGCATGTCGTGCAGCAGCATGTCGTCGAGAGCCGGCAGGGAATCGGGCATGGCGGCGTCCTCCGCGGGTTTGAAGGCAAACGCCCCGGCTCCGGCGAGCGGGACGGGCCGATGGCGGAACGGGGCAGCGTCGGGGCGAACGGATCCCGGGCGGATCAGCGGGCCGGAACTTCCGGGTCCGGGCCGTGGGGGCCGGCTCGACCGCGGCCCTGCCGTCGCGGACGGTGACCGTCACGGACGGTGACGGTGCGGCCGGTCGGTCCACACGGCGATGGCGCGCTTCTGCGCCTCGTCGCCGGGCGGCGGCGCTGTCGGGACGCCGGCGGTATCGGGAACTGCGGCAGGCTTCATGGGCTCGACCTCCTGGTTCGCAATGCCGGACATGCGGGCTCGGGACGCTTCCGCGCCCCGGCCCTGTCTCGCCCGGACGCATGCCGGCCTTCGCTCCGGGCGGCGCCGGGACAGCTTCGGGGGAGCGTGGCGGCCGGTCAGGCGCCGTCCGCCGCGCTTCCGTCGCCGAGGGTCACGGTGACGTCGGGCCGGCGGATGTCGACGGCGCGGTTGCGGGGCGCAAGCTACATCAGCTCGCGCCGCACCGCCTCGGCGATGGATGCCCGGCAGGCCTCGTCGTCGGACAGCAGCAGGCGGGTCGCGAGATGCAGCGCGTCCTCCTCGAAACGGGCGCGCTGGGTCTCCCGGCTGTCGGCGTCGGCATCGTCGGAGGGCGAGAAGAACCCCGCCATGAGCAGCGCGGCGAGATCGTGCGGCTGGAGGGCGCTGTCTTCGGTGACCAGCGGCATGGCCTCGTCGATCCAGGACCAGGCCTCGCCGGCGAACGCCATGTCGGCCGGCAGGTCGAGGGTGCGTTCCGGACCCGACGCCGGGCGGACGGCAAGCGCGATGCGGATGGCGGCGGGGCGGGCCGGCAGCGGCGCGAGACGGCCCGGGCAGCGGATACTCCGCGAGCGTCGTCCAGTCGTCCCCGGCGGCAACCCGGACGGTTGTATCCGTCACCCGGTCGAGCGTATCGTACCAGCCATAGCCCTCCAGCCGCCGGTCGGCCTCGAAGAGGCGCGGCGCGATGCCGGCGCGTTCGGCGGCGCGCCACAGCGCCTGCGCCTCGGGCGGCTCCGGGTCGCGATCCATGACCAGGGCGTCATGGCCGGCATCGGCCAGCTTGCCCGGTTCGCGCCAGTCGTTGCAGTCGGCGATCATGGGCCGCCAGGGCCGCAGGGTGGCCGGCGGCGGCGCGATGGCGATGCCGGCCTCGCGCGCCCGCGTCCAGTCGGCGAAGGCCGGGCGGCGTCCAGGCGAGCGCGGCGGCGTGCATCGCGGCGCTCACCCCGACCGGCGGGTCGCCGGCGGCGAAGGCGGCCTCCATCGCCTCGGCGAGCGTGGGCTTCCTGTATTTCGACCGCGCCGAGGCCCAGTTGATGCCGAACACCGTGCGGGCGATGTCGAGGATGCGGCTCCTGGCGATCCGCGACCACAGCATCGCCGCCGTCGGACGGACATGCCTGGCGAAGTCGATGCCGAGCCGGGCCACCGTGGCTTCGAGTTCGGGCCGCGCCTGGGGTTCGAAGGCGAGCTGTCCCTTCACCGTGCGCGCGACGCAGGCCGCGAACAGCGCCTGCTTCTCCGCCTCGGACAGCGCCCGGAGCGCCGCGAAGGACTGGCCGTCGTCCTCGATGGTCAGCCAGTCGAGCGACAGGTGCGAGCGGTCCTCCAGCATGGCCTCGCCCGGCGACCAGGCCGCGAAACCGGCATCGTTCATGCGGGTCATGGGCCTGTCGGGGGTTTCCTTGACCGCGATGTCGAGGGCGTGACGGCCCGGCGCGAACACGGCGCGGCCCATCCGGAACAGCGCGAGGCCGAAGGCGGCCTCGAAGTCGCCGGCGAGATGGGCCTTGACCAGCGCGGTGCGGATCGCGCGCAGGTCGTCGGCAAGCCCGATGCCGACGCCCGCCTCCTTGCGCGCCTCGGATTCGGGGTCCTTCGGCGGCGCCATGGGCGTCGAGATGGGCAGATTGACGGACGGGCCTGCGGGGCGGTCGTCATGGCCGACGGTGTGGGCATCTTGCGCGTCGTGGCCGTTGCCGGCGGCGCCGGCCTCCGCCTGCATGTCCTCGGGCTTCACCAGGCTTTGGATGACCTGCATCGCGCCGTCCTGGCCGACAGTGACGATGCAGCCGGCCATCGCGAAGTCCTCGCGCCGGAACACCGCGCGCGCCTCGACGGCGGCCTCGATCCCGTCGAGCCGGGCCTCGACAGCCTCCGCTTCGGCGGCCAGTTCGTCGGTCCACTCGTCGTCATCGAGATTGACGAGTTCGTCGTGGCGGGTCGTCAGCTTGTCGATCTCGGCCCGCTCCGCGTCGGTCGGCGTGCCGGGGCTCGATGCGCCCGTAACAGGCGGTGTCGCTCCAGTCGACCTCGACCATGGCCCACTTCCAGCGCGTCGGCGGCGGCCCGGAGCTTCTCCGCCGCGAGCTTCTCCAGCAGCACCGGGTCCTCGAACCAGACGCCGTGCTCGTATTCGTCGGCGAACAGGTCGCGCATGACCTGGCCGCCCGCGGCCTCGTAGGCCTCGACCCCGACGAAGCGGGCCACGGCCGAGGCGCCCGGCACGCGCTCTTCGGTCAGCAGGCGCTTCACCTGCCAGGCCGACGGGCGGCCGGCCTGTCCGGAGAGTTGTTCCCATACCGTCATCTGGCGCGTGCGGTCGGCGGTGACGGCGAACGCCTTGAGCACTTCGAGATCGATCCCGCCGGCCCGGTAGGCGTCCAGAAGCTCGGGCGTGGCGTTGCCGAGGCGCTGCTCGACGGTGCGCTCCGAGGCGCCGAACCGCGCCGCGATGGCGGCAACCGGCTGCCCGGCGTCGGCCAGCTTCGTGAACGCGACCACCTGGTCGGCCGGATGCATGGCGATGCGGACCACGTTCTCGGCGAGCGAGAGTTCGGCGGCTCGGCGTCGCCGGTCCTGACCAGGCAGGGCACCGGGTGGTCGGCGTCGAGCGCCTTGTCCCCTACGAGCGCCTGCATGGCCTTGAGGCGGCGCCCGCCGACGACCACGGCATAGCGCCCGATGCCGTCCGAACCGGGCTCCTCGGGCCGGACGACGAGGTTCTCCAGCAGGCCGAGGGCGGCGATGGAGGCCTTGAGCTCGGCGTCGGCCCGGGCATCGGGCGGGGTCTTGCGGACGTTCTCGGGGGCGAGGCCGGGCGAGCGGGATATCCCGGATCAGCGGCGCGGCCCCGGGGGCGATGAAGTTCATGCCAGTCTCCATGGAGGGTTGCGGATGGTCGGCGCGGGCGGCCCACTCCGGCTGCCCCGCGCCTGCCCGGACCGCCGCCCCGCTCCGGCTCCGGGCGGCGCAACCCGACGGCGCGGTGCGGCGGTATCGGAAACGGCGGCAGACGGCGCGCGGCCGGAAGTGGTCCGGCCGGCGCTGCTGCGGGCAGGGAGCGGCGGTCCGCCCCGCGTCACGGGGTCCGGATGCGCAGATGGCCAGCAGCGCCGGGGGCCGCCGGCAGACGAAGGCGCCGTGGAGGGTCGGGAAGCGGTGCGCCGCCGTTGGATGTCAGGCGGCGATGCGCTCGCCCCAGGGCGCGGGTCGCCGCCACGGGTTGTCCCCGTGGTCGCACCACAGCACCGGGAACGGGGGCTCCGTCGACGGATAGCGGGAGCACTCCATGTCGGTGAAGTAGAGACACACGCCCGGCTGTATCCCCTGTTCGTCGAGCCACTCGAAGCCCGGGCGGAAGTCCGTGCCGCCCCGGCCCCTGACGGCGATCTCTTCGGGGAGGTCGTCGGGCGCGTATTCCGCCGCGTCCTGCACCGCGGCGTCGACCTGGAGCACGACGACGCGCCCGGGCCGGATGTCTGCCGCCACCTCGCGCAGTTCGGCCCGGAACGCGGCCAGCGTCTCCGCCGGCAGCGAGCCCGAGGTGTCGATGATGACGGCGATGGTCTCCATGCCCTCGGAACGGATCGAGGGGAGATAGAGGCCGGAGTCGATGAAGCGCCGGTTGGGCAGGCTCCAGCTGTAGTCGCTCTTCGCCGCGTCGGTCATGTGGCGGCGCAGCAGCGAGCGCCAGTCGAGCGCGCCCGCATGGGCGCCGCGGACGGTTTCCTCGACCGCGCCGGGCAACCGGCCTTCGGCCTTGGCGAGACCGAGCGCCTGGTGCATGGCCTCGTCCCAGGCCTGTTCCTCCAGTGTCATGTCGCCCGGCGGAGGCGCGCCGTCCCCGGCGCCGCCCGCCGGCGCGTCCATGACCTCGCCGGTGCCCGACGGATCGCAGCTTGCGTCGCCGCTGTTGTCATCGTTGCCGGAACCGCCGTCATCGTTCGAGGCGTCTGTCGAAGCATCCGCCTTCCCGTCATCGCCATGGTCGGATGGGCCGCTCCCGTCGGGCATGGGAGCGCCTGCCGAACCGGCGCCGTCATCACCGCTGCCGGACGGCGGAGCGCCATCGCCGGATCCACCTTCGTCCGGCTTCGGCAATTGCTCGTATGCTTCCTCGACGCTGATCCCGTCCCACGCTTCCGCGTCGGGCGGCAGGGTGAAGCCGGCATCGCGCAGCAGGCCGTGGGTGACGAGCTGGGATGCGCGCTGCCAGCGCTCCGGGTCGCGGTCGCCCCGGCGCGTGTGGTGCTTCAGCGCGCAGGCCAGCACCACCCGGACGATCGCGGTCCCGATCAGGTGGGCGTCGGCGCGGACCGGCAGGCGGAGCGCCAGGCTGCCGAAGAAGGGCTGCTCCCGCACGGGCGCCGGGGAGACCGCCGCCGCGAAATATCCCGCGAACCTCTCCGCCAGCGCATCCGCGTCGCGCTTCACCCGCGCGCGGGCGACCGGATCGAAACTCTTCGACGGCCTGAGCGCGTCCGGCTCGACGCCGGCGATCTTCTCCTTTACCTGCCCGCAGAGCCGGGCGAGTTCGTCGTCGCCGAAGATATTCAGCCGCGGCACGATGTCGACAAGGTCGCGGATGTTGCCGATCATCGAGTCCCGGAACACCAGCGGCTTGCCCTCTCCGTCCTCCCGCAGGCGTTCGGAGACCCGCTCCACGGCCTCGCCGAGGCGCCGGTAGAGGTCGCCCACCGCATCGTGCAGCCGCTCCTCCACCTGGCTCTCGATGTCGCGCTTCACCCGGTCGGTGTCGTCGGAGGCGAGCTTCGCCATGAAGTGGTCGGCACCGGGACGATCCGCCAGCGCAGGCCGAACCTGTCCCGGAGCGCCTCCTTCGAGGGATAGTCCCCGATACGGAACAGCTTGCCGAGATCGAGCCGGGCCTTTTCGATATTGTCGTCATAGTCCTCGATGAAGCGGGCGCGCTCGCGCACCATGCGCTCGCGCAAGCCGTCCATCAGCCCCGTGTAGCGCTCGTGGTTGGCGACGGGGAGCAGCCGGCTCCCCCGGTCGTCCCAGGGCAGGGTCTGGGCGTCGTGGGCCGCGCGCGCCGCGCTGACGGTGGCATTGAGGGCGGCGAAGGCGGTTCGGGGCAGCAGGCACTTGTTGTAGCGCCCGGCGCTGACGCTCGCCTCGTAGTGGACGGCGACATGGGTGCTGGCCTGGCGGTCATGGAGCCGGCCCGACCAGGCAGCGATGCGCAGGCTGACCAGCATGGCGTCGTGGCTGAGATTCATGGGTGTTCTCCTGAAGGGGCGGTCATTGCGTGCGTGCGGCGGCCCAGCGGATGAAGGCGGGCGAGTGCTGGAGGGCGGCGGATGCAGGACCCGACCAGGAACTCGCCGACCTCGCGGCGCAGCCGTCCGGCATAGGTGACGATGGCGTCGAGCGTGATGTCGTCGGCCATGCGGTAGAGCGCGCCGCAGAGCGCGATCAACGCGCTCGCGTTGTCCGGCACGACCGCGTTCCCGGGATCGTCGAGCACGGCCCGGGGATGGGGCAGTTCGCGCCACACCTTCAGGAAGGCCGAGAACTCGACCGCCGCCGCCTCGCCCGCCGTGCCCCGGAACAGCGCCCGCTCGACCGAGGGGTCGGGACCGGCGCGCCGGTTGACGATGCCGGAGACCATCTCCCAGGTCCGGGGGCAGCAGAACGCCTTCTCCTGCGGATCGAAGCAGTGCAGCAGGTCGGGGCGCATCCGGATGTAGAACAGCACCTGGGGCGCGATGCCGTTGGCCGCCCCCCAGGCGAGCCAGTCTTCCGCGTCCACCCGGACCTCCAGATGGACGAAGCGCGAGGCGTCGGCATGCGGTGGACCACGCCGCGGTCGCTCTCGCGGTTGCCGCAGGCGATCAGCGAGGCGCCCTCGGGCAGTTCGTACTCGCCCACCTTGCGGTCGAGCACCAGCTGGTAGAGTGCCGCCTGCACCATCGGCACGGCGGACGGCAGTTCCTCCAGGTTGATGAGCCAGCGGCCGGGGTCGTCCGCCGGCGGCAGGAAGGCGGGCGGCGCCCAGCGGGTGCGCCTGTCCGCATCGCGCCACGGGATGCCGCGCAGGTCCACCGGATCGAGCAGCAGCGCGCGTACGTCGACATAGCTGCGCGAGCCCTCGGCGGCGGCCTGCTGCGCGAGCGCGCTCTTGGCGCAGCCCGGCGCGCCCCACAGGATGCAGGGCTGGCGCGCCTCGACCAGCAGCGCCAGGGTCGGCGCAAGCTCGCGCAGCGTGTAGTCGGCGGAAACGGTGTCGGTCATCGGCAGCCTCCGGATTGGCGGAAATGCGGCGCGGGCTCCCTCCGGGCGCCCGGCCGTTCACCGAAACCTCGGCGGCCCTTTCCTCATCGTGCCGGGGGAGCTTGTGCCGGCGCGCCAGGCGGGGGGCCGGCGCAGGACGGGAATGTGAGATCGGGCGCCGACCGGATCCGCCGGGGTCTTCGAGGTCGCCGCCAGCCAGGGAAACGCCGGTCGGTTCCGGAAGCGCTTGCCGATGACAGGATGTCCGGCTTTCGGGCGCGGCGTGTTGAAACCGGCCTGCGGACGGGTTATAGTTTGCACCGGCGGGTTCGCTGCGGTCCTGCGGGCGCGGCGGCTTGGAATCAGGGACGGGAGGATTAGATCATGACGCGGATGCCGGGCGATGTCGGGATGCATGACCTGCGGCTCTTCGGGCGGAGCGCCTCACGCGCGCGCGAACTCGTTGTACCCCCCCCCCCCCCCCCCTCAAGAGTCAGGGCGCGGGGCTGAGCCGGTGGGCGCCCCCGGGAGAACCGCCCGCCGCCTGAAGGCGGGACTCGCTGCCCTCTTCCTCATCGCGCTGGCCGCCGCCCTCGCGCCCCAGGACGCGCAAGCGCAGACCCCCGTTCTTACCGCCGCGGCGGGCAACGAACAGGTGACGCTGAACTGGACGTATACCGGCAGCGGGCTAACCGGTTGGGGGTACAAGATCAATGGCGGTACATATACTTGGGCTGGGACACCCATCGTTATTCCAGCTTCCAACTCCGGCACCAGAAGCCACACGGTAACGGGCCTGACGAACGGAACCCCTTATCAGTTCATTGTCTACGCGCAGACTGATGCCAATACAGCTTTCCGTCAAAGCAACCAGGCGAGCGCCACACCGCAGGTGCCGGCCCCGACGCTGATCTCCGGCCCGGACAGTACCATCAGAACCGCCGAGACGACGACGCTGGTGTGCTACAACCTGCTTTCGGTCTCGCAGGGTGGGGTCACGTATCTGGAGGCGCGTCAGGGAAAGACGGCCGTGACCGCGCATTCGGTGCTCTCCGACGCGAGCCTCGGCGTCGAGATCACACAGGCTCCCGCCGGCATCACGAAGGGGCGCCGCGTCAACCTCAGTCCCTGCGTCAATCTGGGCAAGGGCACACATACCGTCACCTGGAGCTGGAGGGGCCAGGACGGTACCGCCACGGCGGGCACGACCTCCACCACCGTCACCATCACCGACCCCGCGCCCGCTTCCAAGACCGTCACCATATCGACCGCATCGACCACGATCACCGAGGGCGATTCCGGCAAGAAGGATGTGACGATCAACATCAAGCTCGGGGAGGGCACGCCATCTCGCACGGGGTTTGACGTTGAGTTTGTTGCCGCCAGCAGCACGGCAACCGACAACACCAATGTTGGCACCACGTCTTGCAGTGCTCCGTCCAGCGGTGCGGATATCTGTTATCCCGGTGTATTCAGCAACAACGCATTTGCAAATGTTGAATTCGGGACGAATGGAAGTTTCAAAATCGGCATACTGGGCGACACGGTCGATGAGGGAACCGGGGAAACCGTCGCCCTGAGGCTTGTGCCCAACAGTCTGGCACGTTCGGATGGCTGGACGCAGAACAGCAACATGCTCATTCTCACCATCACTGACAACGACGTAACGACCACGACCATGACGCCCTCTGCCCCGACGGGCCTGTCGGCAGCGGCGGGAAACGGGCAGGTGGTGCTGACGTGGAGCAACCCAAACAATGCGAGCATCACCGGCTACAAGCTGCGCCACGGCAAGACGAGCGAAAAAAGCAGCGCGACCCTGGCCGCCATCCCGAGCTCGGGCGCCGGCACCACGACCCACACGGTGACGGGCCTGGAGAATGGCAACGAGTACAGCTTCAGGCTGCTCGCGGTGAACAGCGTCGGCGATGGCGCCGAGACGACCTGGGTGACGGCGACGCCGCGGACACCGACGGTCGCTGGCGTGACGATTTCGACGGCGGCGCTGACGGTGGCGGAAGGCGCCAGCGGCGCCTACACGGTGAATCTGGACAAGGCGCCCTCGGCGGACGTGACAGTGACGGTGGGCGGCGCTTCGGGCGACGTGACGGTGGAGGGTTCGCCGCTGACCTTCACGACTGCCAACTGGAACATGGCGCAGACGGTGACGGTGCGCGCGGCCGAGGACCCGGACACGGCGGCGGACCCCGACGTGACGCTGACGCACAGCGCCTCGGGCGGCGGCTACGGCTCGGTGACCATCGCCTCAGTCGTGGTGAGCGTGACCGAGAATGACACGCCGCCCGCGACGACGCCCACGCCTCCCACCGCAGACGCAAGCGTGACGGTGACGCCGACCGCGCTGACGGTGGCGGAGGGCAGCAGTGCGGCCTACACGGTGGTGCTGGACACGGAACCCTCGGACGATGTCACGGTGACGGTGGGCGGCGCGTCGGGGGACGTGACGGTGGAACCGGCCAGCCTGACCTTCACGACCGCCAACTGGGACACGGCGCAGACGGTGACGGTGCGCGCGGCCCGAGACGAGGACACGACCGACGACACGGCGACGCTGACCCACGGCGCCTCGGGCGGCGGCTACGGTTCGGTGACCATCGATTCGGTGGCGGTGACGGTGACGGACACGACGCTGTTGCCGGTGCTGACGCTGGCGCAGGATCCTGCGGCGGTGACCGAGGGCGACGACATCCGCCTCGCGGTGACCGCCGACCGGGCGCTGACGGGCAGCCTGTCGGTCAGCCTGACGCTGGCGGCGCG
This sequence comes from Alphaproteobacteria bacterium, assembly GCA_964291215.2. Taxonomy (GTDB): domain Bacteria; phylum Pseudomonadota; class Alphaproteobacteria; order MPNO01; family UBA830; genus JAJEBT01. Next base: position 35,273 of record OZ219791.1, read on the forward strand.
CAATGCCAGCGGCTTCGATGCCGGTGACGTTCCGGGCGGTCTGGGGCCGCGTTCGTTCGATGCGGTGTTCGGCGCCGCGGCGCGCACCACGGGGGTGGTGACGATCCCGACCGCGGCCGATGCGGATGCGGAGGGGGCGGAAGCCTACCGCATCACGCTGAACGACGGTGCGGGCTACGCGGTGGGGAGCGACGCGACGGCTGCGGGCGCGCTGCGCGACCGGGCGGCGGGTTCCGCGGCGCGGGCGAACCGGGTGAATGCGGCGGTGCTACCGCATGTGGCGGCGGCGGCGATGTCGCAGACGCTGGGGGCGGTGACGGACCGCATCGAGGCGGCCGGCAGGCCGGGCAGTTCGCTGCGGTTCGGCGCCCTGCCGCCGGATGCCCGGGCAGCCCGGCCGCCGCGCCCTAAGGAGCCGACCCTGAGCGAGATGCTGGACGGGGCGTCCTTCACGCTGGCGGCGGGCGCCGGGAAGGATGGAGCGTCCGCGCTGCCGTTGGCGGTGTGGGGCCGGGGCGAGTGGCTGTCGCTGTCGGGTTCGGAGAAGGATGTCACCTGGGACGGCGGCCTGTGGTCGGCGCAGCTGGGGGCGGACCTGCGGGTGCGCCCGGACCTGCTGGCCGGAGCGGCGTTCTCCCATGCGCGGGGCGAGCTGGACACGGAGGCGGCCGGCGGCCAGGTGAAGGGCGTGCACGAGACCACGATCACGTCGGTGCACCCCTATGCGGCGTGGCTGGCGCCGGACGGCTCGACCCTGTGGGCGAGCCTCGGCTACGGGACCGGCGAGGTGCGGATTACCGAGGAAGGCGCGCCTTCGCGCAGCGCCGGGCTGACGCATTGGAGCGTGTCTGCGGGCGGCCGCAGCGTCCTGGCCGAGGATGCAGAGCTGATCGAGGGCGGGATGACGCGCCTTGCGGTGAAGGGCGAGGGCTCGGCGGCGCGTCTGCGCACGGAGGCCGATGACGGTCTGGAGGGGCTGACGGCGAGGACGACGCGGTTGCGGCTGCTGCTGGAGGGCTCGTACGAGCACGCGCTGGCGGGCGGTGCGACGCTGACGCCGGCTCTGGAGGCGGGGGTGCGCCATGACGGCGGCGCCATCGCCGAAGGGGCGGGCCTCGAGGCCGGGGCGGGCGTGACCTGGCGGGACCCGGCGGCGGGTCTGACGGCGGAGTTGCGCGCGCGGCTTCTGGCGGCGCACGAGGCGGACCGCGACGAGTGGGGGGTAAGCGCGCTGCTGCGCCTCGACCCCGGAGCCGACGGGCGCGGGACGTTCCTCGCCTTCGGTCCCGCGCACGGGCGCACGGAGAGCGGCCTCGGCCAGTGGTTCGACCTGCCCGCGGCTGCATCCGGCGCAGCTGAGAGCCGTCTGGAGGCGGAGGTGGGCCACGGGTTCGGCCTGCCCGGTCCGGGGCCGTTGGCGGTGCTCACCCCCTGGGCCGGACTCAGCCTGGCGGGCGCACGCACCCTGCGGCTCGGCGCGCGCTACCGCCTGGGCGCGGGGCTGTCTCTCGGCCTCGAGGGCGCGCACCGGCCGGGCCCCGAAGACAGCCTCATGCTGCGCGGCGCACTGCGCTGGTAGGAGAACGCTTGGCGGTGATGCGTTAGGTCGCCATGATGGCGCTCATGGCCTGGCCGACGCGTTCCGCGGCGGCCTCGATGTCACGGTCGGCGAGACGGGCGTAGCGCAGCGTCATCCGCCCCGGCCGTGACAGTCCGCAGGAAGCCGCGCCGCCCCCGGCAAGGCCCGCGCCGTGTGTTGACTTCACCCCCCCCCCCCCCCGGTATTGTCAAGGATATTGGTAACTGCTCACCCCCTGGTTCCGGCTTGATGTCGGGGTAGAGTAACGAACGGGTTTACGTGGAGATTTGACATTGCAGGCCGATTCGCTTAGTGGTGGTCATTGAGAACGACGAGGACCGCCAGTGGGCTACTTTGGATCGAAGGCGACGAGCGGGCTGTGCCAGCTGCTTCCGGGGCTCCAGCCCCCGCATGATCTGTATGTGGAAACGCATCTCGGAGGCGGCGCGCTGATGAAGCGCAAGGCCGGGTGATGGCGACGGGCGGCGCGCGAGGAGTTCGAAGCGGCCAAGACCGCGGCGCTGCCGGCAAGGTGGCGGAAGAGGCCGTGATCCGCGTCCTCGTCATCCTGCTCGATATCCTCATCGTCGTCCTTCTGGAGAAGACTACGCACGAGCCGGAACTCCGGTCTGCCGCCGTCACAGACGGACAAGGACGAGAGCGTGCCGGGAGCAACGGCCCGAAGCCGAACCGGCAGATGGGCGACAACCTGCGCAAGACTATCGTCGAGGAGACGGTCGCGGCCTGCGACGCCTGCGGCGCTGACATCGACGGCCCCGTCGATCGGGAGCGCCGCACGACATCGTGTTCGAGGTCGCGCCGCGTCGACGCCGAGATCAAGGAATGCCCGAAGTGCAAGGCCCGGGGCCGGTTCCCCGACAACATCCCGTGCAGTACGGCATCGGCATTCAGGCCCTCGTCATCAACCTGCTGGTCGCCCAAATGCTGTCCCTGCGCCGTGCCGTTGCGTTCGTGCAGGCGATCTCCGGCATCAAGCTCTCCGAGGCCTCGGCTATGCTTTCACGATGCGTCATGGGAGGAGGCCGCCGTGGCGCACCTCCTGCAACGCCCGATGTCGATGATTTCGGATCAATAGCAAGTGGCTCCATGTCGTGGGACCCTGACGTGCAAGTTCCCACACCGCAAGCGCGGCCGGGAGGCAAGAGATCGGCATCATCCCGTGCTACAAGGGCGTCCTGGGCCTCGTACATGGGCCAGTGTAGCCACCAGTTGTGCGGCAGCCACCTGCTGCGCGAACTGACCTTTGTCGTCGAGGCTACCGCTGGGCGCGACTGATGAAGAGCCTGCTCCGCGAGGTCTGCCACAAGATCAACAAGAGCGCATCCAAGACCCTGAACGACGCCGGGCGCAAGCGCTACCGCACCATCAGGGCGCCAGGGAACTGCCCGACATCCCGACGAAAGGAAAACGTGGACGCAAGTCCGACGCGCACAACCTGCACGAACGTCTCGTGAAACACGAAAACCTGCGCTTCACAGACGACCCCGACGTCAGCTTCACCAACAATGCCGGAGAACAGAAAATCAGGATGGCAAAGGTCAAGGTGTCCGGATGCTTCCGCTCCACGCAAAAGCATGGTGCCGGGGCTCAAGCTACCTCACCTCCATGGCCGCACTCGGCTACAACCCACTCGTCGCCACCCAGATCGCCCTCGACGGAAAAGCCGCAGACATCATCAACGAGCACTACGACCAATCAGAACCCAACTAGGGGTGAGTAGATACCTCGGCGAACGAGAAGCAGGAATGTCCGATCGGAACCGCCTCGGGAGGGGACAGGGGAAGCGTGTACATGGGCCACCTAGAGCAAGAAAGCAGGGTTGCGTACCTTACTCGATAGCAGATTCACTTGTCAAGCCCGCCAAACCCTGAAAACCCTTGGTTTCCCTGTGGAAAAGGGCTCCATCAGACCAAAGACGGCTTTCCGAAGTCAGGACGTCTGAGACTGGCGGGTACCGGGATCGCAACCCGAGCCCGGACACCAGATCATGTGGCGCAACCCGCCTGACCAGCGCCGTTCTTGGCCATCAAGTCGGCTTCCGAGCCGGACAGCGGCAGGCCTTGCAACACATTCAGACCCGCGACGTCACGTCGTAATTGTCATTACTCGGCAGGGCTAGCTCCGCCAAATCCTGATCCTGGCTGAATATCACGGCCACATCGAGAATGCACAACACCAAACCCACCTCTACGGAGGGTTGAGCAGATACGGACATTGTTCACCTGACCTTGAGGAGAGATCGTCATGGCAACCCATTACATCGACAGCGAAGAGACGGTGGATCGATCCCGGGATACCGGAGAAAACCGATACGAGGCCAGGCGCGGGGAGGGCGGAAGTCCCTACGAAGGCCCGATGAACGTTGTCGGAGGGGCAGGCAAGGACACCTTCATCGGACAGAAGGGCAATGACTGGTTCAAGGATTCCGGCGGCGGCAGCGACGCACACGGCGGTGGCGGGCGCGACTATCTCGAAGGCGGCAACGGACCGAACACCCTGCGCGGCGGCTGGGGCAACGACATCCTGGTCGGGAACCAGAAGGACCAGATCGCCGACCGCCTCTACGGCGGCTCCCACAACGACTTCCTGATCGCGGGCAAGCTCAAGGCGAGCAACCGGCAGGACGACGGCACCGGCGCGCTGACCGACGCGACGCTTGGCCGGGGGCCGATCTCCAACCAGGCCGGGGATCCGCAGGGAAGCCTCCTCCATGGCGGCCATGGCGGCGACCACTTCATCCTCAACCCCGACAGCTATGTCTATATCGAGGACTTCCGGAATTGGTACGACTACATCTACGTGACCGGTATCCGGGACGGGGCGGAGCTCACCATTGTCCACCACCCCGACGGCCATTACGGGAATGCCCACTTCCGGATCATGCTCGGCAACAAGGTGCTCGCCGAGCTCAAGTTCGAGGAGGATGTCAATCCCGATGACGCCGAAGCCGTGAGGGTGGCGAAAGGGAAGATTGACGAGTTCCTGGAGACCGCGAGCGGGGACTGGATCAACGGCGACCACAATGGCAACACCATTCAGGGCACCGCGCATTCCGACCATATCTACGGCCATGGCGGCGAAGACACGCTCAAGGGCGGCGCGGGGGACGACGCTCTCGTCGGCGGCAACGGCAACGATACCCTCCGCGGCGGGGACGGCGACGACCGGCTGCAAGGCGGCAACGGCAACGACACGCTTTGGGGCGGCGCGGGCATGGACTCGCTGGACGGCGACGGCGGCAACGACCTGCTCTACGGCGGCGGCGGCGACGACGGGCTCTACGGCGGCGACGGCCACGACCGGCTCGACGGCGGCGACGGCAGGGATGTGCTCTATGGCAACGCCGGCCGGGACATCTTCGTGATCAGCGAGGGCCGGAGCAGCGACGGGGCCGCTGACATCATCGGGGACTTCAAGGTCGAGGAGGACTACATCCGGTTGCCGTTCAGCATCTCGTGGGACGATGTCCGGTTTGTCCGGAGCATCACGGACCCGAACGATGTGACCACGCACCTTGTCACCGGCACGGGCGATTCGCAGAAGGTGCTGGCCCGGTTCCAGGGCTTCGAGAATCTCACTGCCCAGCAGCTGCAGGAGCTCAAGAACAAGGTCGACTTCATCTGGGACTTCGACCCGAACGAGGAGTATCCGGACCCGCAGGCCGGGAAGACGCTCAAGGGCACGAACAGGAAGGACATGCTCGTCGGCGGGAACAACGACGACACCATTGACGGCAAGGGCGCGGCGGACGTGCTCTACGGGCGCGGCGGCGGCGACAGGCTCTTCGGCGGCAATGGCAAGGACACGCTGTATGGCGACAGCGGCGACGACTCCCTGTTCGGGGATGACAACAACGACATCCTCCACGGCGGCGCCGGCGGCGACACGCTGAACGGCGGGAAGAGCGCCGACCGGCTGTACGGCGAAGACGGCGATGACACGCTCAATGGCGGCAATGGCGACGACATGCTGTATGGCGGCGCCGGCAGCGACGAGCTGGACGGCGGGGACGGCAATGACCGGCTGGAAGGCGGCGAGGGCGATCTCGATGTGCTGGCCGGCGGCGCGGGCGAAGACCGGCTGTTCGGCAACGGCGGCAACGACCGTCTGGAGGGCGGCAGGGATGCCGACCGTCTGCGTGGCGGCGAGGGCGCCGACGAGTTCCTGTTCCGCCAGGGCGACGGCGTCGATGTCATCACCGACTCCGAGGACGGGACCGACGCCATTATCTTCCTGGCCCAGACCGGGGCGAATGCCGGGACCGACACGAAGTTCCTTTCGTTCTCCGACCTGGTGCTGACCGACAGCGAGGAGGCGGGCGGCGTGGTCATCACCTCGGACAAGCTCGAAGGCAACGAGATCATCGTCAGGGGCGTGACGTCCGAGATGCTGACGGCCGACGACTTCGGCTTCCTGACGGTCGATCAGTACAACGAACACCTCGACATCGGCTGAGCCGCTTCTGGCCAGCGGTAAGACTGCGGCCGCTCCTCGGCGAGGGGCGGCCGCAACTGCGATTACCGCAATCAGGGCGGGGGGCAGCCGGCGCCAACCGGTTTGCCGGCAGACCGCAAGCCCGGTGGACGGGCCACTAGGGCGATGCGGGAGCGGGCGGTTTCGTGAGGGCCATGTCCCTGTCGCGGGAACAGTCTCTGTTGCGTCTGTTTGCACGGGGCGTGCCGCAGCCGGGTAGCCGGCGCGGGCGGTGACACGCGGCGGTGCGGGGGGCGACTTTCATCATCATGCACACCGGACGCCGCACCTGCGGTGCTAACGATCTGACATGATTGTGGATTTCCCCGTTTCCGGTGCAACCGGGGGCGTTGGAGCGAACCCAGCTTTGCACACCGTGCAACTGATCGGGGGACCGCAGTCATGGCAGCCATTCGCCTCACCCAGCACCGGGTCGACAGCCGCCAGCCGATTCGGTAGTCCCGCGCGCCCGTGATCCCGAACCCGACGTTCGGCGTCTCGGTGAAGCGGTCGCCGAACAGCGCCATGCCGTAGCGGAGCTCACTCGCCAGCCGGCTCTCCGGCTCGAACGTCCCGCCGTCGGGGGCAAGCCCCCGCGCATCCCGCGCCTACCACAGCCGGTCGACACCGCTCCCCCGGCGCGCCGTATGTGGGCGCCAGGCTGAACGAGAGGCCGCGACCGCGCTCCCCGGGCGCCAGACGCACCGCGCCCCATTCGCGGTAGTTCGAGTCCTCGTGGGCAATGAGCGCGCGGACGCTGGCCTCCATGCTGAGCCCCGTCTCCGGGTCCGCGTACGACAATCGCCCGCCGAGCTCGACGCCCGTGCCGGTCTCGGCATCGCCGCCGTCATGGCGCAACCCGAGCTCCAGGCCCGGCGTGAAGACGCCGCCATCGCCCATCCTCCAGGCGCCGCGAGGCGCCGTATGCCGATTCGGATGCAGACTGGCACGAAGCGGCGCGGATGCGCGCGCGGACCGGCGGGATCGATGTCCGGCGGTACCAGCCAGCATGCATGCCGCGCGAAATTTTTTTCATCATGCCACAGGGGGCGCATGCGGGGCCTGCCGTGTCCTGGAGGGGACAGGCTGTTGATTCCGCACAGGAAATCCCCTTGCTGCACCGTTTGACAATGCCATTTCGCAGGGACAAATCTGCTCCCGGAGACGCGGTTATGCGGGGGAGCGGCAGGCATGGAGACAGGCAGCGACGACGGCGCGCGCGGGGACCTTCGCCGCGCCGCCGCCAACGACAATCCCGCCCCGGACAGTGGGCCGGAAGCCCGGATCGAGGCCGCAGCGCTACGCCTCGCCCGCTTGCTGGGCCGGCAGATCGCGCGCGCGCTTCGAGGCGGGCCGCGCCGCCAACGACAACGCGCTGGCGGACGAGGCCGGCGACGGATAGGTGACCCGGACCCCCGCGCGCGGCGTCCTGGGCCCGCTACAGCCCGAGCCGTTCGAACGTCCGAAGCGGCAGGTACAGGCGCAGCGGCCGCAACGGGAACGGCACGAAGCCGTACCGCTCGTAGAAGGCGCTGGCGCGGTCGTGCAGCGCATCGACCACGACGGCATAGACGCCGATGGTGTCGCCCGCGCGGACGACCCGATGGATCGCATCGAGCAGCAGGGTCTCGCCGAGCCCGCTTTCCTGACTGCGAAGATCGACGGCCAGCCGCCCGATGACGGCCGCCGGCACGGGATAGTGCGGCAGCCGCCGGGCGAGGTCCGCCGGCAGGTTGTCCTTCTCGAAGCTCGCCGCGCTCAGCGTGTAGTAGCCGGCGATCCGTTCCGACGGGTCGCCCGGTGCGACTAACACCCGCGCGACGCGCCGCCGGGCGTCCTGGGAAGCTTGCCGGCGGATGTAGCGGTCGAGCGACGGCTCCCCGCAGGAGAAGGTCGCGCGGTCGTGATGCGGGCCGAGCGGCTCGACCGTCAGCGGCGCTTCATCCACCGATGCGCTCGCGGTAACGGCGCGCGGCGCGGCGCAGCGCCGCGTTCGGCGCGGGCGGGTTGAGCAGCGCGTCGTGGAAGGCGTCCCAGTCCGTCGCCAGGAGGACGATCCGCTCGCGCGCCTCGATCACCCGCTCGGCCTCGGCTACGGCGCTGTGCAGCACGAAACGGCTGACCGTGGTTTCCTCGTAGGCCGCCGCGCGTTCGAGCTTGCGCTTGCTCCTGGCGTCGAGGCGCAGGTGGACCCGCTCGTGCTTCGTCTCGGCTGTTTCGGCCATTACGATGTCTCCCGCGTGAGTTGACGATAGACATATGCACCAAATTGGCGTACATTGCAACCGTGTCGGCGGAGGACGCCGGCGAGAGACAGGAGAATCGAGACCCTTCGCTGTGCGCTTTACGCCCGCTATTCGTCCGACCAGCAGCGGCCGGCCTCCATCGAGGACCAGTTCCGGGTCTGCCGCGAGCACGCGGAGCGCGAGGGCTGGAAGATCGTCGGCACGTACAGGGACTCCGCCATCTCGGGAGACAGCGTGATCCTCCGGCCCGGCGTCCAGGCGCTTCTGGAGGACGCGCGGCGGGGCGCGTTCGAGATCGTCGTCGCCCTCGACCGGATCAGCCGCGACCAGGCCGATGTTGCGACCCTCTACAAGCATCTGCGCTTCGCCGGCGTGACGATCTTCACGCTCGCGGCGGGCGAAGGCGAGATCAACGAGCTTCACGTCGGCCTCAAGGGGACCATGAACGCGCTCTTCCTGAAGGACCTCGCGGCGAAGACGCACCGGGGGCTCCGGGGCCGCGTCGAGGCCGGCAAGTCGGGCGGCGGCATCTGCTACGGCTACGACGTGGTGAAGCTGCACGACGAGGCCGGCGAGCGCATCCGGGGCGAGCGGGAGATCAACGAGGCCGAGGCGGAGATCGTCCGGCGCATCTTCCGCGAGTTCGCCGCCGGCACCAGCCCGCGCGCCATCGCGCGGCGCCTCAACGACGAGGGCATCCCCGGCGCCAAGGGCAGGCTCTGGAGCGACTCCGTCCTGCGCGGCCACGCCAGGCGCGGCACCGGGCTGCTCAACAACGAGCTCTATATCGGCCGGCTGGTGTGGAACCGCCAGCGCTTCCTGAAGAACCCGGACACCGGCAAGCGGGTCGCGCGCGTCAACCCGCCCGAGGAATGGATAATCGCCGAGGTTCCGGAGCTCCGCATTGTCGACGACGCGCTGTGGCAGGACGCCAAGGCCCGGCAGGGAGAGCTTGCCGAGAAATACGCCATCGCGGCGACGCGGAACGCCCACGCCAACCGCATGAACGCCGCCCACCGGCCGCGTTACCTGCTCTCCGGGCTGCTCGAATGCGGCGTCTGCGGCGGCCCCTATTCCATGCGCGGACAGGGCCGCTACGGCTGCTCTAACCACGTCATGACGGGCTCGTGCGCCAACAGCCGGACCATCCGGCGCGTCGAGATCGAGGAGCGGGTGCTGGCGGGGCTGAAGGACAAGCTGATGGAGCCCGAGGCCGCCGCCGAAGCGATGAAAGCGTATGCCGAGGAGACCAACCGGCTCAACCGCGAGCGTCGGGCGCGAGCGACCGCGCGGAGCTGGCCGGGATCGAGAAGAAGATCGCGTCGATGCTCGACGCCATTGAGGAGGGTGGCTACGTGCGGGGTATGTCCGACCGGCTCCGCGAGCTGGAGGCCCGCCAGGACGAGATCAACGAACGGCTGTCAGCCGCTCCGGTCGACATCCCGGACGTTCACCCCAACATTGCCGGCGTCTACCGCCGCAAGGTGGAGCGGCTCGCGGAGGCGCTGGCCGATCCCCGCGACCAGGCGGCGGAAGCCATAAGGGGGCTGATTGAGCGGATCGTGCTGACCCCCGGCGCGAAGCGTGGCGAGTTGCACGCCGCGCTCCATGGCGACCTCGGCACCATCCTCGAATGGGCCGGGAGCGGCAGGGCGAAGGGAGCGACCGACATCCTGCGAGGCGGAATGTCGGTCTCGGTGGTAGCGGGGGCACGCAACGGCCGACAGCAGGAGGGCCTTTCCAAGCCGCGGCATGATGGTTTGACGAAGGAGCTGGCCATCCGTTTCTCTGAGTTGGGTCAGACGATAACCCGCTAGGCTGCACATTAGCTCTATGCGCAACCATTTGCCTAAACGCAACCAGAAGCCGGCTATGCGCAATATTAATTGCGCATTGGATTGATGGTTGCGTATATACATGCTTTAATTGCGCATATAGTCTATGCGCAAGATGGAGTGACATGGCAAAGCCCATACCAGAGCAGGAATTGAAAGCCATTGAAGCGGTGGTGTCTGCCCACCCCGAGGGCATCGCAATTCAGGACATCCAGGATAAACTGGAAGAGGAAATAGCTCGTCGTACGCTTCAATATCGCCTCAAGCACCTTGTCGACGAAGGCCGTCTAGTCACGGAGGGCAAAAGGCGCTGGGCCAAGTATCTACTGCCTACTGCCGCCAAACGTCAGGCAAAGGCTCCCGAAGTATCCGAAGAGGGGATGGCTGGCGAAGTGCCGCTCTCAAAGCAGGCGGCTAAAGTCCAGAAACATGTCCGCAAGCCTCTCCGCGCCCGAAAGCCCGCCGGTTATCAACGCGCGTTCCTTGATGCCTACAGGCCCAACGACACCGTCTACTTGTCAGCGAAGGAACGTGCGCACCTGCGGGAGGTCGGGACCCCGACTTCCGGGGAGCAACCCGCCGGAACATACGCGAAGCAGATATTGAACCGACTGCTTATCGATCTGTCATGGAACTCCAGCCGTCTGGAAGGGAACACATACTCGCTGCTCGATACAAAGCGGCTGATTGACTTCGACGAAGTGGCCGAAGGCAAAGAACAACTCGAAGCGCAAATGATCCTGAACCACAAGGACGCAATCGAGTTTCTCGTGGGTTCGGCGGAAGAGATCGGGTTCAACCGGCACACGATCCTGAACCTGCATGCCCTGCTGGCGAACAATCTTCTAGCCGATCTGGAAGCGATGGGCCGCCTGCGCCGGATCGCGGTCGGCATAGAAAAATCGGCGTTTCATCCGCTCGAAGTGCCTCAACTCATAGAAGAATGCTTCGATCAAATTCTCGCCACTGCCGAGGCCATCGAAAACCCGTTCGAACAAGCGTTTTTCGTTATGGTGCAGTTGCCCTATTTGCAGCCGTTCGATGACGTGAATAAGCGTGTCTCGCGCCTTGCCGCGAACATACCTTTAATCAAGACGAACCTCATGCCGCTCTCATTCACCGACGTTCCAGTCATAACCCACACGGAAGCGATGCTCGGTGTGTACGAACTGAACAGGATCGATTTGCTAAAGGACGTTTTCATCTGGGCTTACGAGCGTTCGGCGTTACGCTACGCGGCGGTCAGGCAATCGCTTGGTGAGCCGGATCCATTCCGCCTGAAGTATCGCGAAGCCTTGCTTGAGATCGTCCAGACTATCGTACTTGAGCGGCTGAACAAGAAAGTAGCCTTCTCCCACATCGCCGCCTGGGCCGGAAAGAACATCGAAGCCGATGAACAGGACCAGTTCAGGGAAGTTACTGAAAATGAAGTTCTGGGACTCCACGAGGGCAACTTCGCACGCTACCGGATAAAGCCGTCGCAGTTTAAGGCATGGCAGGACGCCTGGAACTGGCCGGGGAAAGAGCAAACTGCTGCGATGGAGAACGACTAATGAATGATCTGGTTCGCATCGTTGTGGCCGAACTCGTGCGTTTCCTCGCGATCGATGCGATGATCTTCCTCAAGTAGGAGCGCGGCTGGGATTCTTAAGGAAAACCGCATTCCTCCTACCCGTCCCGCCGATTCCACACGAGCCAAGCGGCCCCATCCTCCTCGAAAAGGGCTGCCCGAACGGGCTCCGGGAATCTCGGATTATCCAGTTGGACGCTAAGGTCAGACGTCCTGACCTCGGCTTCGATGTTTCCAAATCAGGGGGATGCTTCTAGTGTTATGTCAGCAATGATATGTCGTACATTTGGTGCTAGACTGTCCGTCCATTCGGGATGGAGGTCGGAGTATGAAACGCTACGTGGTGACCCTGGACGAACGGGCAGAACTTTCGGAGATCAAGGGCTCGCACCTGTCGCAAAAGGTAATCAACGCCCTGCTTAACTGCGACGAGGGCGCGTTCAATGAATGCCAGATGACCGGGAAGGTCATTGCTGGGATTCTGCGCATCAGCATGCGCAAAGTAGACCGAGTAAAGAAGCGTTTCGAGGGGCTGGAGGCGGCATTGGGTGGCCGGCGCCGTCCTACCTATATGCGAAAAGCCGACGGCGTCTTCGAGGCGCGTGGCCCTGAGTTGTGGTGAACCGCCTGAGGGTTACGCGCAATGGTCGTTGCGGCTGCTGGCCGACCGCGTTGTCGAGCTTGGTTACATTGATACCGTGTCACACGAGACGGTGCGGCGTGTTCTAAAAAAAACTGCCTCAAGCCATGGCAGCGGGTGGGTGATTCCTCCTCAAGGGAACGCCGACTTCGCCGCAGCGAAGGTGCTCGATGTCTATCGCCGCCCCGCCGCCTTCCCCGTGGTCTGCATGGACGAAACGCCCCGACCGGCGAGACACGGCAACCGATCGCCATGGCGCCGGGACGGGCGTAACGACTACGAGTATCGACGTTGCGGTACCTGCAACGTCTTCACGGAACCCCTGGCCGGCAAGCGCATGACCAAGGTAACCGAGCGCAAGATCGATTGGGCGCAGTTCCTGGCCGACATCGCCGGGCGCTACCAGGACGCCACCACCATCACCCTGGTGATGGACAACCTCAACACTCCCCGGCGCCTTCTATGAGGCCTACCCGCCGGACGAGGCCTTGTGGGACCGCTTCGAGTTCGTCTACACTCCCAAGCACGGCAGTTGGCTGAACGTGGTCGAACTCAACGTCATGATCCGCCTGAACCGCCGCATCGACTGCATCGAGGTGCTACGCCGGGAAGTTGCCGCCTGGCAGGCCTCCCGCGACCGCATCCAGGCCAAGGTGGATTGGCAGTTCACCACCGACGATGCCCGCGTGAAACTCAAACGCCTTTATCCGACATTTGACGAATGACAAGACACTAGGCCGAGTTTGCGTGCGTTGTCTGGCCCCCAGTCGGGTACTGTAACTTGATGTCTGGAAATTTGTCTGAGGTTTGCGCTTTGAGGCGTTTCACTGGGGGGGGCTAGCCCCCCAGTGAAACGCGGCGCCATCGTGCTATCCCATGGAGTTGGAAAAATTCATGGAGGAAGCGAATGGACCTGCGACACACTACGACGATCGGGACTGTTTTGGAACATCTGATCGCAAACGGAGCAACGGATCCGGGGCGGGTCTTTGGCCAGCTCTTCGAGCTTGCGATGCAAATCGAGCGCGAGCAGCACTTGAAAGCGGGCCACCGGACACCGGAGCGACAGGGCTATGCCAACGGCTACAAGCGGATCGACACCCCCACTGTTACCGTTCAGGTGCCAAAGACGGCCGGTCACGGGGACGATCCGTCCCCAGTCGCTTGAACGCGGCCAGCGATCTTCTCGCGCCGTGGCTGTAGCCGAGATGTACATCAAGGGTGTTTCCACACGGCAGGATGTAATGCGCGAGTTCGGGAGCCTGTCCTCTTCTCAGGTCAGCCGGGCCACCAGGTTGCTCGATGAAGAACTCGCCGCGCAACCGGCCCCTGATGAAATACCTGATCCTGGATGCGCGCTACGAAAAAGCCCGCCATGACGGCGTTGTGCGCGATGTCGCAGTGCTCTCGGCCATTGGAATAGGGGCTGCAGGCACGTTCTGGGGCTCTCTGTGGCGCTCTCCGAGGCCGAGGTCCATTGGAGAGCCTTCCTGGAAAGCTTGCTAGCCCTGCATGGTACGACCTTCATCGTCTCGGATGCCGGGCTGAAAGCGGCACGGTGCTGGGCGCGGCGACATGGCAGCGCTGCCAATTCCACCTGGCGCAAAACGCCGTGCACCGAACAACGACATCAGGAAACGTATTGGAAAACAGCTCGGAGCCATGCGTCCTCACTCCAAACCGCCGAGGCTGAACTGGGCGCCCTCGTGGCCAGCGACAAGCATCCAGGCTTCCTGGCTGGAAAACAATGCGGGGCTCGCTGTCTTCACCTTGCCCGATGCTCACCACAAGCGTATGCGAACCTCGAACGGCATCGAGCGACCGATCCAGCAAGAGCTCAAGCGGCGCACCTCCAAAGTCAGGGTCTTTCCAAACCTCGCCTCGTTGGAGCGCCTCTCAACCGCAGTCCTCATCGACGAAAAATGGGAAACCGAAACCAAGGCATACATCAAATGGGAACAGCTCGATGACTGAGAGCTTCACGACAATTTCCAGACATCAGGTTGCGTAATCGGCCTTGTGGGATCGATTCGAATTCGTCTACACCCCCAAGCACGGCAGTTGGCTGAACGTGGTGGAACTCAACGTCATGATCCGCCAGTACCTGAACCGCCGCATCGACCGAGGTGCTACGCCGGGAGGTCGCAGCCTAGCAGGCCTCCCGCGACCGCATTCAGGCCAAGGTGGATTGGCAGTTCACCACCGACGATGCCCGCGTGAAACTCAAACGCCTTTATCCGATATTTGACGAATGACAAGACACTAGGGTAGCGAAACAGGAAACCCGGGAGCATTCAGCCATGAATCACCTTGGTGCGCTTGCGGCTCATGCCGCCGAATCTGTCCCTTCAGAGGAGGTGCGCGCGAAAGCCGCGTTGGTGCTGGCCGATACGCTTGCGCCGATCGTGGGCGGGTCGGTGGAAGCCGAGGTGCAGGCGCTGACGGGACGACTTTGCACGGACGCGACAGGCGAGGTCTTGATCATAGGGCCGGGGCGGCGCACAGATCCAAAGACGGCAGCGCTTTTGAATGGCACCGCAGGCACAGCGCTGGAGATGGATGAAGGACACCAGTTCTGCAAGGGACACCCGGCGATCTATGTTATCCAGGCGGTTCTGGCTGCCGCCCAGTACCAACACCCGTCCCGCCAGGCGATCCTGACCGCAATTGCCGTTGGTTATGAAGCGGCGGCATGGGTCGGCATCGCCACCCAACTGCGTCCTTCGATGCATGGCACATGGGGGCCATCGGCGCGGTGGCGGCTGTTCTTCGGTTGCAGGGCGCATCACAGGCCGAGATCCGGGATGGCATGAACATGGCGGCAAGCCTTGGGCTGTCGACTTCGCGCCGGACAATGCTGGAGGGCGGTACGGTCAGAAACCTCTTCGCGGGCGTGTCGAACCAGATGGGTCTACTGGTTGCCGATCTCGTGGCGACCGGGTTTTCAGGCGACACCGAGGGTGTTGCTCATGTATTTGGACAGGTCGTGTCGGACCGGTTCGATCCAAGCGCGCTGACGGACGACCTGGGTCATCGCTGGGAGATCATGCGCAATTACTTCAAGCTGCATGCCTGTTGCAGGTTCAATCATGCCGCTCTTGATGCGCTGGACTTGCTGCTTGCGGACGCGCCGGACTTCGTGCCGGAAGACATCGCCGAGATCATCGTCGAGACCTATGGGCTTGCCGTCGAATTGGACGATGCCGCACCAAGGAACGTTCTGGCCGCCAAGTTCTCGGTATCCTTCGCGATGGCGGCTCGGTTGATCACGGGGGTCAGCACGGTCGAGAGTTTCTCGGCAGAGCGCGTGAGAGACGAGGTGATCCAGGCATTGGCCAGTCGCGTGCGGCTGGTCGAGGATCCCGCGATGACCGCCAAACTTCCCAACCAACGACCTGCGCAGGTGACGGGCGCCTTGCGCGACGGGCGCCGCTTCACCGCATCGACCGAGACAAACCGGGGGGACTGGGCCGACCCGTTCACAAAGACCGAGGTGCACGGCAAGTATATGTCTCTCACCGCCCGAGTCCGGTCACGCGAGAAATCGCAGGAGGTTTGGGACGCAGCACTGGAACTGGACAGCGGAGATGGTGCGGCTTTTCTCGACCTTCTTGCCCGGCCAGACTGATGGGGGTGACATGACATCGGAAGAACAGATCGCACTGGTAGAACGCTATTTCACAGCCGTCGATGCAGAGGACTTGCCTGCTCTTTTGGGCACACTCAGCCCCGATTGCATCTTTACCGTGGAAACTCACGGCGTGCGGCTTCAAGGTCTGGCTGAAATCAGCGGGATGTTCGAGCGGCTCTGGAGCGACCACAAAGCAGTTCGTCATCACAAATTCACCCATGTTCCGGATCCGGCAGGCGGGCGTATCGCCTCGCGGTTCCAGGTCGAGAACACCGAGTTGGATGGCAGCCTGACACACAAGTCCAACTGCAACTTCTTTGAGGTCAACGGCGAAAGGTTCTCGTCCATCGCGGTCTACATGGCCGGACCGAACACTTTGGAGGCATCGACATGAGTATTCGCCCCTGGCCTGCGGAAGGGTTCGACATCACGACGGAAACGCTGATCGTGGGTGCTGGTGCCGCCGGTTTGATCGCGGCCCTGTCAGCGCAGGAGGCGGGACAGGAGGTTTTGGTGTTGGAGGCGGATCCCGTGCCATCGGGTTCAACCGCGCTTTCCGCCGGGTTGATCCCCGCCCCCGGAACCAGGGCACAGAAGGCCGCCGGGATCGAAGACAGCGCCGCTCTCTTTGCCGCCGACATCATGCGAAAGGCCAAGGGCGAGAACGACCCCGAGCTGGTCGCCGCAATGACCGAGGGCGTCGGCGAAGCCATCGACTGGTTAAGCGACACCTACGGCCTTCCCTTCACCGTCGTGGACGACTTCACCTATCCCGGCCATTCGCGCCGCCGGATGCATGGCCTGCCCTCGCGCGCAGGGATCGATTTGATCAACGCACTGCGGGCCACCGCCGAGACGCAGTCCATCCCGATCGCCACCGAACGGCGGGTCGAGGTGCTGTTTGCCGATCCAGACGGCACCATTCGCGGCGTCGAGGCGGTGCGCCCAGATGGCGGGCGCGAAACGCTGGGCTGCGCGCGCTTGATCTTGGCTTGCAACGGCTATGGCGGCAATCGCGAGATGCTGCGGCGACATATGCCCGCAATCAGCGAGGCGATCTATTTCGGGCATGACGGCAACCGGGGCGACGCGATTTTGTGGGGCGAGGCTTTGGGGGCCGCAACCAAACACCTCGGCGCCTTTCAGGGCCACGGGAATGTCGCCCATCCCCACGGCATCCTGATCAGTTGGGCGGTGATCATGGAAGGCGGCGTTCAGGTCAATCTTGAGGGCCACCGGTTCTGGAACGAAACGCAAGGCTACTCGGAAGCCGCGGCGGCGGTTCTGGCGCAACCCGAGGGCGTGGCCTGGGCGATCTATGACCAACGCATCGCAGGGATTGCGCGTCAGTTCGTTGATTTTCAGGACGCCGAGGCACAAGGCGCGGTGCTGTGGGCCGACAGCTTTGCGGAACTTGCCGAAAAGACCAAACTCCCCAAAGAGGACCTGGCGGCAACCATGGGCCAAGTCGAGGCTGGGGACTGCCCGTTCGGGCGCGCTTTCGATCCCGCTCAAAGGCTGAAGCCGCCCTTCGCCGCGACACGGGTAACGGGCACTCTGTTTCACACCCAGGGCGGGCTGGATGTAACGGGCAACGGTCAGGTCAAGTGTCGGGATGGCGGGCTGTTTCCCAATCTCTATGCCGTCGGCGGTGCTGCCGTCGGCGTCTCGGGATCGGGCGACGCGGGATACCTTTCGGGCAACGGGCTGATGAGCGCGGTGGTTCTCGGCAGAAAGGCCGGATTGGCCGGTCAGAGTTGACGTGCGGCCTCGTGGCCTTCGAACACGGCTTCGAGTGCCGTGCGCGCCGAAAGGCAATCGCCGACCGCGATCTGGATAGCCGAAGCACTCGCAGCCTTGCGCTGTAGGGTGCGCGGCTGGCCCGCAAGGGGTGCGATTACAGCGGTTGCAGGAACCTCGGTTTCAGTGTCCAGCGACAGGTCTTTCAGAACCGCTATTCCGCCCGAGTAATCCAACAGTGCGTGATGTCCGATGATCCGCACCTTCTTTTCCCGCAGCCGGTGGCGAAGCGCAAAAGAGCTGTACATGCTGATCATCCAGCCGGGTGTGCCAGAGGGCGCAATCAACGTGACCCGCTTGCCAAGATCGGCAAGGTGTTCGGCCAGCGAGACAACCGACCAGCCGCCCAGATTATCGACCAGAAGCACCTCGTCGCCCAGCTGGGTTGGGGCGGCAAGTGCAGCTTCCATTGTCAGCGCAGCACCGCCCGAACGAAGGCCCTGCCCCACCGGATCGGCCCCCGTGGCCCAGACCACGGCATCCGCCGCCGCCAATGCCTCAGCACTCGCCTCGGTCTCGAGCAAGACCCTTGCGCCTGAGACCTCAAGGCGCGCCTTTTGACGAGAAAGAAGCTTGCCCCAATCCTGCCGAAGCGGCATCTCCGCCGTCCAGTTCAATGCCCCACCAAGCCGCTCGCTTCCCTCAACAAGCGTCACGGTGTGGCCCCTCTCTGCTGCGGTCGCCGCCGCTTCCATTCCGGCGGGCCCACCACCGACAACCAGCACGCGCTTTGGAGTATCGGTGCGCTCGTCGGCGGGCCAATCCGCTTCGCGCCCGGCACGGGGATTGGTTAGGCAGGTGATCGCAAGGTTCAGCGCCAGGAAATTCGCACAGCCCTGATTGCAGCCGATACAAGGGTTGGTCTCGGCCTCGCGGCCTTCCTCAGCTTTCCGGACAACCTCGGGGTCGGCGATATGCGTCCGGGCCATCCCGACCATGTCTGCCCCGCCCGAGGCAATCATCTCTTCCGCCTGGGCGACCTGTTGATAGCGGCAGACGGTCATGATCTTTGGTCGATGTTCAACGCCTTCCGGAGCGGAGCCTATAGAGCGTGTCAGTGGCTGGAATGTATCAAGCTGAAACGCCATATCGGCCATCTGGGTCGAAACGGTGTAGCTGCCGTGATAGGCGGAATGCGACACGTTGACGAAATCGACCTGCGTTTCGTTGGTCAAGGTTTGGATGACCTCGCACATGTCGCCCAGTGAAAGCCCGCCTTCCATGAACTCGTCGGCGCTGATCCGGAGGCCAAGCGTCTGGTCAGGGCCGATCCGCTTTCGCACCGCCTGCAACGTCTCGCGTGCAAAGCGCAGGCGGTTGTCAAACGAACCACCATAGCTGTCATCGCGCTTGTTCGAGGCTGGCGAGAGGAACTGTTGAATCAGGTGGCCATGGGCCATTTGCAACTCGATCCCGTCAAGCCCCGCTTCGATCAGGTTCTCGGCCACATCCGCGTGGGCTTCGACAACCATGGAAATCTCGTCCAATGTCATCGGGTGTGGCGGCGGCGCGGTGGCTGACCATGGGATCGGCGAGGCCGACCACGACGGCATTCGGGCATAGTTGCCGTCGATGTGGCGGCCAAGGTGGATGATCTGGCCAAAGAGCCGCCCGCCCTCGCCCTGCACCGCCTCGGCGATGCGACGAAAGCGCGGGATACAGTCGCGCTCGTATCCGTTCACCCCCTGCTGTCGGCCAAGACTGGAGCGGTGGACACGGATGCCTTCGAAGATGATCAGCCCCGCCCCCCCAGCAGCGCGCGCCTGATGATAGGCCAGGTGGCGGTCTGATGGCAGGTTGTTTTCGCCGTAGTTGGTGGTGTGAGCCGGAACAAAAATGCGGTTCCGGATATCAGTTGATCCAACCCGGATCGGTTCGAATACGTTGGGGTATGTCGCGTGACGGCTCATCTCAGTCCATCCTCAAACCACCGTTCACCGCCATGACTGCACCGGTGGTGAAGGCAGAGTCCTTGGACAGAAGAAAGCAGACGGCGGCCGCGATCTCTTCGGGTTTTGCCATCCGTTTCAAGGGCGTCGCCGCCAACATCGCCGCTTTCTTCTCGGGCGGGTGCGCCGCCAGCATCGGGGTTTCGACGGTACCAGGGGCCACGCAGTTCGCAGTGATCGACCGAGGTGCAAATTCCTGCGCCATGGATTTCGTTAGGGCCTCGATCCCGCCTTTCGAAGCCGCATAAGCGGTGCCGGTAATCACCCCGCCCGTCCGCCCGGCAAGCGAGCCGAGGGTGACGATGCGCCCGCCATCGGTCAGCAGGTTCCTGGCCGCATGGCAGCAGAGAAACGGCCCGGTCAGGTTGATCGCGAGGATCTCCTCCCAACGGTCGGGCGTAAGATCGGCAAGCTTGCCATTATCCACGACGCCTGCAGCAAGCACGAGGCCATAAAGCGCGGGGGCCTTTTGGCGGATGCGGTCAAACGCCTGGTCGACCGCGCTGGCGTCGGTGAAATCCACCACGACAGCCGTGCCTCCGGTTTCTTCAGCCACAGAGGCCAGCGCATTCTCGTCCCGGTCCATGAGGAAAAGCGGCGCATAGCCTTCGGCGGCGGCTCGGCGCGCGATGGCCGCCCCGATCCCGCCAGCCGCGCCGGTGATGGCAAGCGCGCGTGTCATGGCTTTGTCTCCTTGCGTTTGTCGATGAACCGTGGTGCTTTGAGTGAAGCGTCAGGGTCGTAGATGTCCTGCATCGCGACGATATCAATCTCCGGCCTGACCCCGACCGCCGATTTCACCGCATCGCAAAGCGCAGCGCCCGGGTCGGCTCCGGCCTTGGGTGCAAGCCGCAGGCGCATCACGTCCATGGAAAGCGCGTCATCGGGATTCTCCCGATCGATCACGATCTGGAATTCCTCCACGCGGCCGTCAGCAATCAGCACTTCTGCGACATGCCCCGGATCGATCAGCATGCCCTTCACCTTCACCAGATCGTCAGCACGGGACGGTAGCGCGATAAACCGGTCGGTCTCGGCCCCGCAATGCGGGCAAGGCGCGCGGGTCAAGGCGGTCATGTCACCCAAGGCATAGCGCAACAGCACCGTACCGCGCCGATCCAGATGGGTCAGCACAGCAAGCCCCGTTTCCCCATCGGGAAGCGCTTCGTGGGTTACGGGATCGACAACCTGGAAATGGAACTGGTCGGGTGCCGGGTTGTGGTAGCCGGAACCAGGGCAACATTCCACGGAACCGACCTGCATCTCGGTCGCCGCATAGGAAATACTGACCCAGGGATCGTTTGCGCCTAGGTCCACCATCCGCCGTGTCAGATCGGCGCGCATCGCGTCGGTGACGGCTTCTCCGGTGACGAAGGCGAGACGAACCGCAGAAAGGTCTGCGCCCATTTCACCTGCGCGCATCAAGACGCGGCGCACATAGCTTGTCACCCCCCAAAGGATCGTGGCGCGATGGTGTTCGACGGTTCGGATCACCTCGTCAAGGCTGGACGCGTGATGAAAATCAGGGCTCGGGCGGCCAGGCATCGGGCTGACGACGGGGATCTTCATCGCATTGGCCGCGGCAATGGTGCGGTGAAAGGCACCATAAGGGTAAAGCGTCATGGGGCAGAGATTGGCGACGAGATCGGTCTCGTGCACGCCACGAATCTCCAGCGCCCGGCGATTTGCAGTTAGGATGCGGTAGAAATCATGCACCGTGGAGTAGAACGGCGTCGGTTTGCCGCCCGATGTGCCCGTGGTGTGCATCACGTCGAAACCGACCTGGGCTTCCTCCGGCAACCCTTCTGTTTCCAATCGGAAAATCTCAGGGTCAGCGGCATAGTCAACCTTGGCGATCAGCGGTATCTTTCCGATGTCGGCAAGGCCGCCGATATCCTCGCGCTTAAGTCCGATGTCTGAGAACACCTGCCGGTAGTACGGGTGGCGTGTGAAGCAAAGGTCCAGCATCTCGGCGAACTTCGCCTCCTGCACCGCGTCGATTTCGGCGCACGACTGATATGGTAGGTCGGCAGTCAAGGGTCGAGCCCGAAGACACGCAACGCGTTGTCCCGCAGAAACGCCCGTTTGCTTTCCGGGCGCAACTGAAGTGCCTCGACCTCGCTCCGATAGCGCTCGAAGGTCAGAACCGGAAAGTCGGTGCCATACATCACCTTGTGCCGGCCATAACTGTCGATGAAACGCACGAAACTCTGGGGCCAGTATTTCGGCGCATGGGCGTCAGCAATGATGAAGACGTTTTCGTGCTTGAAGGCCATC
This sequence comes from Alphaproteobacteria bacterium, assembly GCA_964291215.2. Taxonomy (GTDB): domain Bacteria; phylum Pseudomonadota; class Alphaproteobacteria; order MPNO01; family UBA830; genus JAJEBT01. Next base: position 57,294 of record OZ219791.1, read on the forward strand.
GCCGTCATCTCGTCCGCCCAGGGGATGCCCACGTGAATGCCAACCAGCTTCAACTCGGGGAAATGGCAGGCGACCGGGTCGAGCGTGATGGGCCGACCGACACTTTCCAGCGGCCGGTTCGGGTCATAGACCAGCGATTGGCCGACCTGGGTCAGGAACGGAACGCCGAGTTCCACACATTTGGCATAGAAGGGATACCAGCGGGCGTGGTTCGGTGGCAGTTCGAACCAATGCGGATAGGCATGCGCGCCGATGAAGCCCAACTCGCGGACCGCATGTTCAAGCGCCCTCACACCCGCCATGCCTTCGGTCGGATCGATCCCGGCGAGCCCATGAAAGCGGTCGGGGTGCTTGGCGACGGCCTCGGCAATCACGTCATAAGGCAAGTGCCACGACCCCGGCAGCCCGGGTTGCCCGGTCTTGTGCGCCACGAGAAACGCGCGCTCGGTCCCTGCTGCGTCCATCATGCGCAGCATCTCTTCATAGCTGTAGCCCTGAAGTACGCTGTCGTCGCGCCCGAACTTTCGCTTGTGGAACTTGCCGGACCAATCGGGGCGCATCGCCACGATCTCGGGCGTATGCGGATTGACCACGGTGTCGATGGCAAGGATGTCAAAGTTACTCATGTCGCAAGCGCCCGTCCAAGGCCCATGTCGAGGGCTATGAGATCAAGCTGTATCTCGCTTGACCCCTCCCCGAATGTGTAAAGCCGTGCATCCCGCCAATATCGCTGCATGTCGCTGTCAGCGGCATAGCCTGCACTTGCCATGATCTGCATCCCTTCTTCCGTCACCCGTTTCAGCATTTCGGTGGTGGCCCACTTGGTTTGGGCCGCAAGCCGCGCACAATCCTCGCCCTCGTCAATGGCCCAGGCAAGGTTGCGCAAGAAAAGGCGCGCCTGATCCACCTCGGTCTGCATGATTGCCAAACGGTGCGCGATGGCCTGAAAGCCGCCAATGGGCTGACCGAACTGTCGGCGCTCCTTCGCATGGGACACCGCCGCGTCCACTGCTGCCTGCGCCGTGCCCACTACGACAGCGGCAAGGCCGGACCGACCGTAGAACAGCGTTTTCTTGAGGCAATCGAAACCTGACCCCTCCTGTCCGAGAAGCGCGCCTTCCGGCACGGCAACCTCGTCGAAGGCAACCTCGTAGGTCAGCGAGCATCGGTTTCCGATCTTCTCCAGCGGGGTCAGCGAGACACCTTTTGCATCCGGCGGAACAAGGAACAGAGTGATCCCCTCGTCGGTTTGCGCGGCCACAACCAGGCGAAGCGAGGAAGCGGCACCGCTGATCCAGTGCTTCAGACCGGTGATCCGCCATCTCGACCTGTCCCTTGTCGCGCGCGTCGTCAGGGCACCGGCATCGCTGCCAGCACCGGGTTCCGTCAGCGCCAGCGCGAAAGCGCCCTCGCCTGCCAGCATACGCGGCAGGAATTCGTCGCACTGCACTTCGCTGGCCGAGGTCAAAAGCGTCATGATCCCGAAACAGGTCACCCGATTGAAAAGGATCGCCGCCATGGTCGCGTGATAGCCCAGCCGTTCTTGCACATGCGACATGGTCTGCCAGTCGCCGCCCTGCCCGCCTTTGGCTTCGGGAACGGCAAGGCCAAGCAGCCCCATTTCGGCCATCATGGGCAGCAGGTGATCCGGCGGGTTGGCCTCGGCATCCCGGCGGCGAACCTCCTCAGGCGGAAGGTGGCGCGCCATCAACCGATCGACACTGTCAAGAAGCAGCCGTTGTTCTTCGGTTATCCTGAAACCCATTTTTTAATGCTAGGCGGCAAGGCCTTCCCGGATCAAGATGTTTCTCGTGGGCAAGGATTCGGAAAGCGATGTTTTGATTGTAGGTGCCGGAGCAGCGGGTGCGGCAGCTTCCTGGCGGTTGGCCTGTCTCGGGTTCCGCGTCACCTGCCTCGAACAGGGAGGCTGGGTGCGGCCCGAGAGTTCACCCTCGTCCGATCCGGATTGGGAAGTCTTGCGCCAGGGCCCGTGGCATCCGAACCCGAACCTCCGCCGTAGCAGAACAGACTACCCAGTCGACGACAGCGCAAGCGATATCCAGCCCCTGCTTTTCAATGGCGTGGGTGGCAGTACTGTCATGTGGTCGTGCCATTTCCCACGGCTACACCCCAGCGACTTCGCGACAAGAACGCTTGATGGCGTGGGGGATGACTGGCCGATCCGCTATGGCGAACTCGACCCATACTACGAGTTAAACGAACGCATGATGGGCGTGGCGGGATTGGCCGGTAATCCGGCTTATCCGCCGATGAAGGCTCCGCGAACCCCGCCCATCGGATTGTCGCCGGGCGCGCGGCGCGTGGCCGAGGCGTTCAATCGGTTGGGCTGGTCCTGGTGGCCTGCCGATCTGTCGATGGTTACCGGAACTGGCGATCACTGCTGCAACAACTGCGGCCCTTGCGAGTTGCATTGCCCTCGCAAGGCCAAGGGCGCCGCAGACCTGAGCTACTGGCCCGCAGCCCTGTCCAAGGGAGTGTGCCTGATCACTGGCGCGCGGGTGGTCGATATCGAAACCTACGAAACATTTGCCACCGGTATCGTTTACGCAAGCAACGGCGCGCACCACCGTCACAAGGCGCCGGTTGTGATCCTGGCCGCGAACGGCATCGGCACACCTCGGCTCTTGCTGCACTGCGGATTGGCAAACCGCAGCGGGCTTGTCGGGCGAAGACTTATGCTGCACCCGCTGGCCCGCGTCACCGGGCTTTTCGACGAACCGGTTGATGGCCACCTCGGCATCTCGGCGGGGGCCATCGTCAGCCATCATTTCTACGAAACGGACGAAACGCGCGGCTTCCGGCGCGGCGTGAAATTGCAGGGGCTTGGCACCCATGGGCCTGCGTTGACAGCCCTGGGATCGCTTGGCCAACGACTGCCCTGGGGCCGCCAACATCACGGCGAATTTGCCCGCACTTTCGGGCATGCCTTCAGCCTTTCGATCTGTAGCGACGACATGCCCGATCCTGACAATTGCATTCTCCTTTCAGACGAGTTGACAGACAGTGACGGACTTCCAGCTCCGAAAATGATCTACCGCGTCCCCGAAAGCGCAAGGAAGGCGCTTGATTTTGGGAGGATGCGCGCGAAAGAAGTGCTGGAGGAAGCGGGCGCATCGAATTTCATCGCGATGGAAACCGTGGCAAGCGCGGGGTTTCATCTGATGGGCACCGCGCGCATGGGTGACGACCCTGAAACCTCGGTGATCGACCGATGGGGCGAAGCGCATGACGTCGCGGGGCTCTTTGTTCTGGATGGCTCGGCTTTCGTGACTGCGACCGCCGCAAACCCGACGAATACCATTCAGGCTCTGGCGCTGAGAGGCGCCGACAGGATCGCGGATACCAGACGGATTCGGCAATTCTGAAACCCCGAAACCAGAAGTGGACAAGATGGTATATTGATATATCATTAGGCCAACCATGCGGCGTTTTGCAGCGAGAATCGTTGTCTGTGCCGCCGGGAACCGTGTCGGAAGGGGAACGAATGGCATCGTTGCGTTGTCAGGAGGAGCAAAGTTTGGGGGCTGCTGTCACGCTGCCGACAAACGAGCCTCGGGCACGTCAATGGGATGCCGACGCGCTGCGAAATGACGACAGGGTGCATTTCTACATTCTGACGCCCGACGCCTTGAATGAGATTCGCACGGCCCTTGATCTCGCCCGGACCAACGGCTTGACAGTGGACACGGTCGAGCAAGAGGATTTCCGGGTCCCTTCCTTTGCACGGGATGTCGGAAAACTCCGGGACCGGCTTGATACCGGGCGAGGGTTTCTGGTCATCCAGGGTTTTGATCCCGAAGCCATTTCCGAGGGCGAAGCCGAGATTGTCGCCTGGGGGCTTTGCAACTATCTCGGACGCCCCATTCGCCAGGGAATCGACCATGACCGGCGGCTCTTCACCGTGGCTGACAAAGGTGCGGCCAACACCGACCCGACGCGGATTGGTGCCAGCCCGGCACGGTCGCGCAAGCACACCGACAATGGTTGCCTGGAGCCTCGCCCCCCCGATTATCTGGGTCTGTTCTGTGTGCGCTCGGCCACCGAGGGTGGCGACAGCACGATCATCTCGGCCCGCACGATCTATGACACGGTTTCAGCGGAACGTCCCGATATTCTGCCCATGCTCTTCCAGAGCTATCACTTCAGGGCACCGCAGGCCCATGTCTGGCCCAGTCGCGGTCTAACCGTTCAAAAACCGATCTTTGACATCAGCGCCGGTGAACTGCGCATCCATTATGCCCGTGTGATGATCGAGCCAGGGATGGAGATGGCGGGCACCCCCCTTTCCGAGGAAGAACTTGCGGCCTTTGACTACCTCGACGAATTGGTCGAGCGGCCGGAGCTCAACTTCCGTCATGTCCTGCAGCCGGGCGAGCTTTTGCTTCTGAATAATCGCGTCATGCTTCACGGTCGCGAAGCTTTCCCGCCGGGAACCTCCGGCGGGCGTACGTTGAAAAGGCTCTGGATGTGGCGGCGGCATATCGGCCCTGGCGACGATCCCGTCGCTCTGGATCTGGAGGAACTGGCATGACACGTACGCTTGCGGCCACCGTGACCCGGCTTGACGGCACAACCTCCAGCGCCGATTTCCAGATCCGGCGGATGTACAATTTCGGCTCGGCTACACGTGACCCCGAAACGGCCGTTGCCCATCAGGAAGAGGTCGCCAAGTCCGGCATCCACATTGCCTTCGATGTCCCTGCCCCGCGCATCTATCCGATCGCGCTACACGCGCTGACCACAGACGACGAGCTTTTCGTGCAATCGCACCGCACCTCGGGTGAGGTCGAGATCGTCATCTATGTCGGCGACGAGGTCTATGTCGGCGTCGGCTCTGACCACACGGACCGTGCGCTGGAAACCGTGTCGATCCCTGGCTCGAAACAGGCCTGCGCCAATCACATGCCTCCGGTGTTTTGGCCCTACGAGGAAATCCGCGACAGTTGGGACGACTGCGTGCTTCGCAGTTGGGTCGACGGACGACTTTATCAGGAGGTCGGCGTCAACGCATTTTTGCGTCCCGAAGACATTGTGGCGCTTCTGCGTGAACGGGTCGACGATGTGCCGGACCGAGATTTCCTGATCTTCTGCGGCACCATCGTGAGCGTCGACAAGGCGCTCGGGTATGGGTCGGAATGGCGCTACGAAATCGACGCGCCCGGGGTCCGCAAGATCGAGGCGACCTACCGCGTCGTGGATATTCTGAAGGAGGTGAAACCGGAGTTTCTCGTGCCCTTCTTCAATCCAAAACCATCTGAAGAATAAGTGGAAAGTCGAAAACTGGGAGAAAAGCAATGCGAATGAAACGGACCAATTTCCTGGCAACCACCGCCTTTGCGGCGATGTTGACGGCAGGTGCTGCGACAGCCGAAACGCTGATCGTCGCCTCGCCGCAGGTGCCCGAAGGCTTCGACGGCGATGCCTTGAAGGCCCACACGCAGAACGTCGTGGTGCAGACCTACGAAAACCTCGTCGTCTACGGCAAGAAGGAAGTCGATGGCCGGATGGTCAATGACCCTGGAAGCGTGGAACCGCATTTGGCCGAAAGCTGGACCATTTCGGAAGACGGCAAGACCTGGGTCTTCAAGCTCCGCGAAGGCATTATGAGCCCCCATGGCAACGAATTGACCGCTGATGACGTGGAATGGAGCTGGGCAAAATCCTTCGACCAGAAACGGACCGGCAACTTCATCGCGCGCGTGTCCAACGTGACGAGCGTCAAGGCCATATCAAAGTACGAGGTCGAATTCACGTTGAACGCGCCAAGCTCGATCTTCCTGAAGGCTCTGACGCTCTACGTGCCGGGCATCTACGATTCGACGAAGATGAAGGAACACGCCACCGCTGACGATCCATGGGCGTTGGAGTGGATTCGGTCGAACACTGCTGGGTTTGGTGCCTATCACCTTGAATCGCTCAGACCCGACGATCAGGCTGTCTTCGTAGCAAACCCGAACTATTTCCTCGGCCAGCCGCACTTCGATCGAGTGATCTACAAGGAAGTGCCGTCCGAGGCCAGCCGGGTGACGCTCTTGAAGACCGGGCAAGTGCATCTGATCGACCGACCCTCGATCCAGAAGGTTGTTGATCTTCAAAACGATCCGAATGTGAAAGTCGACAGAGCATCGGGCCGTTCTATCGCTTCGGCGCGGATGAACCCGACCTGCGAACCTTTTGATGACGTCAGAGTGCGCCAGGCCGTCAACTACGCTGTCGACAAGGATGCCCTGAACATGGCTGTCTTTGCCGGTCAGGCGGACATCGCCAAATCCATCGTGCCGCCGATTGTCGACGGCTATAACCCGAATCACTTCAAGTACGACTACAACCCTGAGAAAGCAAAGAAACTCCTGGCGGAAGCAGGATATCCGGACGGTATTGCCGAGCCGATCCAGCTTCTCTACGCCGACGCCTTCTGGCACCAGGAGCCGGTGGCAATCCAAATAGCCGACCAGTTGAAGAAGGTCGGGATCACCATTCAGCCGACACGGGTGACGACATCCGAGATGCGCGCCAAAGGCTCGCCTAAAGAGCAGAGCATGTGCTTTTTCACCTGGGAAGACGGACCCATCGTCCTTGATCCGGTCTATTCGATGTACCTGATGTCGCACACAAGCGGCGTTTCGAACCGGGCGAAGTACTCCAACGCGCGGGTTGACGAGCTGATCGACAAGTCGCGCGAGGAACTCGACGCAACCAAGCGGCTGGCCATGATGGACGAGGCGCAGAAGCTCTGGGTCGAGGACGCACCTTGGGTGTTGACCACCTATCCCGCCACATTCGAGGCTATGGCTCCCAATGTCTCGGGCTGGGTGCATTACCCGGACGAGCACGAGCGCTGGCGCGAGCTCGTTTCAGAGTAATGGTGCTGAACGGGGTGGAAATGGGTTGAACACATGACGTTCAACCGCTTTCTGCTACGCAGGTTCCTGATGGCGATCCCGCTTCTGGTCGGGATCGTCTTCGTAACCTTCATGCTGGTCCGCGTTGGCGGGCTGGATCCGGTCGGTCGCCTGGCAGGGCCCACGGCGACCGCCGAAGAATTCGACATGATCCGCGCCGAACTGGGTCTGGACGAGCCGCTCTGGAAACAGTTCGCGATCTATGCAGGCAACGTGGCGCAGGGCGATCTTGGGGAAAGCTGGCTTTCCAACCGCCCTGTCCTGACCGACCTCAAGGAACGCGCTTTTATCTCGATCGAACTTTTGTTCTGGGGCGTGGGAATAGGAATCTTGATTGGCGTGCCCATCGGATTGCGCGCCGCGTTCAGACCGAACGGCAAGTTTGATCAGGTCAGCCGCGTCCTGTCGCTTTTGGGCTTTTCCATCCCGACCTACTGGCTCGGGCTGGTGATGCTGTTCGTCTTCTTCTATCTCTTGAGGTGGGCACCGCCCGGCATTGGCCGGATCAATCTCATGGTCTCGCCACCCGACTATGTGATCGGCTCCTATTTTATTGACGGTCTTCTGGCCGGCGATTGGCGGGCTGCGAAATCGGCGGCCACGCATTTGATCCTGCCTGTGGTTTGCCTGGCCATTGTGTCAGCCGCGCCAATCATCAAACAGACCCGCGCCATTGCGCTTGAAGTGCTGTCCTCCGACGCCGCCCGCTACGCCCGCGCTTCAGGTCTGCCGCAAAAGACCGTGCGCAAACTGGTCCTGAAGAACAGCGCCACGCCGGTCGTCACGTTCGTCGGCACCGAGATCACGGGCCTCGTGGGCACCATGTCGCTGATCGAATACGTCTTCGCCTGGGGTGGCCTTGGGCAATACGGGCTGAACGCCATCGTCCGGGGCGACTTCACCGCCGTTCAGGGTTATGTCCTGACACTGGCCCTGTTCTCGGTCGTGGTCTTCCTGATCGTGGATATCATCGTGGCCCTCATCGAACCAAGGTCGGAGCTGACCTGATGGCGGATACGGTCGGCGAATTCGGGCATGATCAAGTGGCCGAGCCGTCCTTCAGGTTGAAAAACCGGCTGATCGGAATTGCCCGTGTCAGCCCCACGATGGCCGCAGGCGTGATCATCATTCTGACCTTCGGTTTCCTGGCAGTCTTTGCCCATTGGCTCATGCCGCACGACCCGGTGTCTTCGTACCACGACCGTGTGCTCCAATCACCCTCCGCCCAGCACTGGTTCGGCACCGACGGCAACGGCATGGATGTCTTTTCCCGCGTGATCTACGGCGCGAAATTCGGGTTCGGCATTGCGATCCCGGCCGTGCTGCTGTCGGTGGTAATTGGCATCCCTGTCGGGCTGATTGCTGGTTATCGCGGTGGCTATCTGGACGAGGCGCTGATGCGTTTCTTCGACGGATTGCGCGTCTTTCCCTCGATCATCCTCGCCCTTGCAGTGGTCGCCGCCACAGGGCAATCGCTTTTGAACGTGGTGTTGGTGCTGGGCTTCCTCGATTCCCCCGTCTTCGCGCGCGTGGTCCGGTCCGAAGTGCTGGCGCTCCGCTCCTCGGTCTTCGTGGAAAGCGCACGGGCGGCGGGTAATCCGACCTGGCGTATTCTTTTCGTCCATCTCTTACCGAACGCCATTCAAGGGGCCATGGCGCAGACCGCCGTGCGGGCGGCCTGGGCGGTCAGGATCAGCGCGACGCTCGCTTTCCTCGGGGTCGGCATCCAGGCACCAACCCCGGAGTGGGGTGCGATGATCCGGCAGGGGGCCGAGTTCATAGTCACCGGCCAGTGGTGGGTGGCACTGTTTCCCGGCATCGCGCTGATTTTCCTGGTCTTCGGGCTGAACCTCTTCGGCGACGGCCTGCAAGACCTGATGGACCCGCGATGGAAGGCCGTTAAGTGAGCCTTCTCAAAGTCGAGAACCTGCGCACTCATTTCATTTCCCGCGATATCGACAACCGAGTTCGCACGGCAGAAGCCCTGAACGATGTCAGCTTCTCGCTGGACGCCGGCAAGGTGCTGGGCTTCGTAGGCGAGACGGGCGCGGGCAAGTCCCTGACCGCACAATCCATCTGTGGGCTTCTGCGCCCGCCCGCGCGGATCGTCGGCGGGAGGGTGACATTCGACGGTCATGATCTGACGGCGATGGACCCTGACGAACTGAATGCGCTTCGGGGGGCCGACATTGCGATGGTGGTGCAGAACCCGCGTACTTCGCTGGACCCGCTGACGCGGATCGGCGACCAACTTGTGCGCATTCATCAGGCCCACAGCGGCGGGCCCCTGGCCTCGTCGCAGGCGCGCGCTTTGGAGATGATGGAGGCGGTCGGCATCCCCGATCCCAAAAACCGCGCGAAGGCCTGGCCGCACGAGTTGTCCGGTGGTATGGCGCAGCGTGTGCTGATCGCCATGGCGCTGATGAACGACCCCAAGCTGTTGATCGCGGACGAACCGACGACCGGTCTGGATGTGACCGTTCAGGCGCAAATACTCGATTTGCTGAAGGACCTGACCGAACGATATTCGATGGCGATGATCATCATCACTCACGATCTGGGCATCGTCGCCCATTACAGCGACGAAGTCGCGGTGATGTTCGCAGGCACCATCGTCGAAGCCGGGCCGGTCGGTGCTATCTTTGACGCACCCGCGCACCCCTATACCCGCTCACTGATCGCCGCGACGCCCGAACGGCTGAAAGTCGGCGGCGGTGCCAAACTCGGCGGCCAACCACCTGATCTTTACAACCTGCCAAGCGGCTGTCCGCTGCGCACCCGCTGCACTTTTGCGCGCGAGATCTGCGCCTCGCCGCCGCCCAGGCAAGAGATCGGTTCGGATCATTTCGCCATGTGCCACCTTGCCGAGGCCCTGCCCGATGAAGGAAACGCGGCATGACCGGCCCGATCCTGAACGTCGAGAAACTGGTCAAACGCTTTCCCGCTGGCGGAGGCAGGTTCGTCAACGCCGTCAACGGCATCGACCTTGCCATTGCGCCCGGCGAAACCCTGGGGATGGTCGGTGAAAGCGGCTCGGGCAAATCGACCATCGGGCGCGCCATCCTGAGGCTGACCGAGCCGACCGAGGGCCGGATCACCTTCGATGGACAGGACATCACGCGCATTCCCGAACGCCGGATGCGTCTTTTGCGCCGAGACATGCAGATGGTGTTTCAGGATCCCTGGAGTGCGCTCAATCCCCGAATGCGAATCGGAGACCTGATTGCCGAACCGATGAAACTTCACCTCGATCTGTCGAAGACCGAGCGTGAAAACAAGACTGTCGACCTGGCCAAACGCGTCCACCTCAGGCCCGATTTCCTCAGGAGGCATTCCAGCGATCTGTCCGGCGGGCAACTGCAACGGGTCTGCATCGCCCGCGCCATCGCCACCAATCCGAAGCTGATCGTTCTTGATGAACCAACGTCATCGCTCGATCTGTCGGTGCGGGCCGAAATCCTCGATCTTCTGGCCGAGATCCGCGAACAGACCCAGGCGGCGATGCTGTTCATCAGCCACGACCTTGGCACCGTCCGCTTGATCAGCGACCGGATCGTCGTGCTCTATCTCGGGTTCGTAGTGGAAACCGCGCCAACCGAGGCGCTGTTCTCGGAACCGGCCCATCCCTATTCGCAATCCCTCCTTTCAGCCCATCTGCCTGCCGACCCCTCGGCAACACTGGCCCGTCACGTTCTTGAAGGCGAGGTTCCCTCCCCCATCAACCTACCCAGGGGTTGTACCTTTCACACTCGCTGCCCGGCGACCGTCGACCGTTGCCGGAAAGAGGTTCCCGGCCCGGAACAGATTGGCCGCGACGATCATGTGGCCAATTGCTTGCGCATCGCGGAAGGCGGCAACCGCATCAAATCGACGGAGGCGGCATGACAGCCGACGCCTATCCAATCCTCGGCAGCCCGATGAAACTGGGCCCAAAAACCGCGCGCAATCGCATCTGGATGACGGCCCATGCAACGCTCCTGGTCAAGGACCACCTCTTCACCGAAGCACATCTGGCCTATTACCGCGCACGTGCAAAGGGCGGCGCTGCCGTCATCACGATGGAGGCCATGGCCGCGCACCCGACGACCCAGCCCTATAAGGGTAAGGCCTTCGCCTTCGATCCGCGCATGGCGCCCGAATACCGCAAGCTGGCGGATGCCGTTCACGAATACGGCACGCTTCTGTTGTCCCAGCCTTGGCACCGGGGACGGCAGACCAACAGCGTTACCAACGGGTTGCCGGTCTGGGCGCCCTCCGCCGTGCCTTGCGGGGTCTACCGCGAGATGCCCCATGTGATGACCGGCAAGGACATCGCCGAGATCATCGAAGGCTACCGCGCCTCGGCCAAGATATCCCGCGAAGGCAGGCTGGACGGGGTCGAAGTCCACGGGATGAGCCACGGATACCTGTTGAACCAGTTCCTGTCGCCCGCCACCAATCACCGAAGCGACGCCTATGGCGGTTCGCTGGATGACCGGATCCGGATCGTGATCGAAATCCTGGAAGCCACGCGCCAGGAAGTCGGCCCCGACATGATCGTTGGTATGCGCTTGAATTCGGATGACGGGCACGAGGGCGGGCTTGGCCCCGACGAATGGGCCGAGATCGCCGCGCTCTTCGAGGCAACGGGGCTGATTGACTATGTCTCGCTCAGCCACGGGACCTATATCAACCGGATGCTGATTTATCCGACATCGCCCAAAGAGCACGGGTTCCAACTCGACGCCACGGCTCGGGTCAAATCGGCGCTGAAAGTTCCGGTCGTCGGCGTCGGGCGGATCACCAACCCCGAGGAGGCCGAAGGCTATCTCGCGGATGGCAAGTGCGATTTCGTCGGCATGGCCCGGGCGCTGATCTCGGACCCCCGCTGGGGCGCGAAAGCGATGTCGGGCGAGGCCAGGCGCATTCGCCCCTGTGTCGGTGCCAACTGGTGCATGTCGACGATCTTTGCCCAGGCCCCGGTCGGATGCATCCATAACCCGGCGGCGGGTCAAGAGCTGGAATTCGACGAAGACAACATCGCTTCCTCCGAAGCACCCCGCAGCGTCGCGGTGGTGGGCGGAGGCCCCGCCGGACTACGCGCCGCCTGGACGGCGGCACGTCGCGGCCATCGGGTGACGCTTTTCGAAGCACGTGAGAAACTCGGCGGGCAGGTCCGCTTCTGGGAAAAGGCCGAAAGCCGTCGCGAGTTGGTCGCCGTGGTCGATTGGCTGATTGACCGTCTGTCCGAGGAAGATGTCACCCTCCGCCTGAACACCAAAGCCACACCGGATGACCTGACCGGTTTCGACGCCGTCATCGTCGCGACCGGATCGTCCGGACTGAAACATGGCTGGACCATGCTGCGCCCCGAGAAATGGAAAGGCCCGCCCTTGCCCGGGGCCGATCTGCCGCATGTGTTCTCATACACGGAACTCTTGGAAACCGAGCCCAAAGTCGGACACCGCGCGGTGGTTTTCGACACGATGGGCGGACGGCAAGGCGCGGTGACTGCGGAATTCCTCGCACGCCAGGGTGCCGAAGTGATCTTCGTCACGCAACTTGGTCAACCCTCCCCCGATCTCGCCTCCAGCCGCGATTGGGGCAAGGTGCACGGCATGCTCCGGAAGCTTGGCGTCAGTTTCAAGGTTGACCGGGAGCTCACCGAGATCTCGGAAAGCACCGTGACAATCCGCGATCTCTACACCGGCGAAACCGAGGTTATTCAGAACATCGACACGGTTACCATGATCGTTGGAAGCCAGGCGCAGGACACACTGTTTCATACGCTCACGGCAACCGATGGCCCCGATTGCCACCTGATTGGGGATGCCATGGCCCCCCGCCGGGTGAACGACGCGATCCGCGAGGGCGAGATGGTCGCCCGCTGTCTCTAACCCAAGGAAAGGACACCCGATGACCCCGGAAGGAAAGGCCGAGTTGGACAAGATCCGCGAAGTGCGTGGCTATACGCTGCCAGTGCACGAGTACCTCGCCGAGCTTGATCCCGAGATGCTAAAACGCTACGGCAACTTGGCCTCGTACACGCTCTTTGGCGACGCCGAGGGGCGTCCGATGGACCTGAAAACGCGGTTCCTCGTGCTGGTTGGCGTGACCACGGCAGTCAAAGGGGACCGCGAAGGCGTTGAATGGGCCGCCATCCGGGCGATCCAGAACGGTGCCACCTGGAAAGAGGTCTACGAGGCCGCTTTCATGGCCGCCCTGCCCGCCGGTATCCCCGCTTTCGAGGCCAGTTGCCGCGCCTTCAATGCCATGAAAGAAGGCGACGCCTGGGTAGACCTTGAGATGCCCGAGGATGATGGCGACGGGTGAGCGAGAAGGCGGATATCGCCATCGTCGGCGGTGGCGCGGGCGGTCTGGCCTTCGCCTGGGCCGTGGCCGCGCGCGGGCTGAAGGTCGTACTTTTGGAACGCGGGCGGGCCGTCGATCAGCGTCAGGCGCCAACGCTTGATGACGATTGGGAACTGGCGCTTCAAACCACCTATAACGCCAACCCGAACCTGCGCGCAGGGCCTGCCGATCACCCGGTCGACGACAAAGATAGCCCCATCAAGCCCGCCTTCTTCAACGCGCTCGGTGGCAGCACCATCCGCTGGGGTGCCCATTTCCCGCGCTTCCGTCCGTCGGACTTCCGACCCCGTGCTCTGGATGGCGTCGGACAGGATTGGCCCCTGACCTACAGTGACCTCGAACCCTGGTATGATCTGAACGATGTCATGATGGGCGTGGCGGGACTTGCGGGAGACCCCGGCAATCCGCCCCGCGCGCGACGTCCCTGCCCGCCCCTGCCACTTTGCCCCGTGACGGAAAAACTGGCCAAAGCCTTCGATAAACTCGGTTGGCACTGGTGGCCTTCCGATGCCGCAATCCTGACCGAAGACCTTGGCGTGCGCGACAGCTGCAACAATTGCGGCCCCTGCGGCCTAGGCTGCCCTCGCCATGCCCGCGCGAGTGCCGACATCGCCTATGCCGATGCAGCACGCGCGCGGGGCGTGGATATTCGTACCGGCGTCACCGTGGCCGGGCTCGAGGTGTCCTCCAACGGTGCCCGCGTCGAGGCGCTGCGCACCATCGGGCCAGACGGTCACGGTCGCCTGAGCCCCGCCGAGACTGTGATTGCCGCCAACGGACTCGGCACCGCACGGCTTTTGCTACCGGAGTCCAAACTGCACCATCCGCTTCTTGGCCGTGGATTGATGCTGCACCCGACCGCCATTGTCACCGGTCTCTTCCGCGAAACCCTGCAAAGCTATCGCGGTGCCTTCGCTGCCGCCCTCGTCAGCCAGGAATTCTATGAGACCGACAAGGCGCGCGGATTCGCGCGAGGCTTCCAGATGCAGGCGCTGCGGGGTCAAGGTCCGCTCACCACTGCCCAGGGTGGCTATGGAACGCGGCTGCCTTGGGGGCGGCTCCACGCGGAAACCTTCGAACAAACTTTCGGACGCACGCTCAGCCTGACAGTGACCTGCGACGACCTCCCCGAGGACGAAAACCGGATCGATATCGACCCAACTCGCCAGGACCGGTGGGGGATGCCGATCCCGCGAATGATCTATCGACTTGGCGAGAACACCCGCGCCATGCGCGACTTCGGTGTCGCCCGCGCCTCGGAAGCCCTCCGCGCCGCCGGGGCCTGGAAGATCGTGGTCACGAGGCTCTCCCATACCGCTGGCTTCCACCTCATGGGCACGGCCCGGATGGGACACGACGAATGCACCAGCATCACCGACCGGGATGGCCGTATGCAAGGCGTCGAAAACCTCACCATTGTCGACAGCTCGACCTTCGCCTCCGCGGCAGCCGTCAACCCAACACCGACTTTGCAGGCCGTTGCCCTACGCGCGGCAGATGCCATGCGGCAACGGCTGGGGCTAGGTGAGGTAACCCCATGACAGTACAAGACCCGCTCGTTATCCTTCTCGACACCCTCTTGCCCGGCGACGGATCCGATTGGCCAGCGGCGGGCCAGCATGGGCTGGCAAACCGCACACGCGAACTTACCGCTCTTTTTCCCGGCGGTTCCGAAGCGCTTGAAACCATTCTGGCCGCCCTGCCAAATGGCTTTGCCGACAAACCGCAGGAATTGCGCGAAAGTCAGCTAAAGGCAATCGAAGACACCGAACCCGAAGCCTTCGAAAAAACCGTCTCGGCAGCCTACAACGCCTATTACACCGACCCCACCATTCGAGACATCATCGAATGGCTGACCGGATACGAAAACCGCCCGCCCCAGCCCGAAGGCTATGACCTGCCGCCCTTCGACGAAAGCCTGCTCGATCAGGTCAAGGCACGCGGCCCGATCTGGCGCAAGGTGCCCGAAGAATGAGCGGATATTCCGGCATTCTGGAACCGCGCCCAGCCATCGGAGCCGGGGCCATGCTCATCAATACCGTGCTGATCGTGGTCATGGGAGTCGCGGTGAAGACGCTGGCCCATATGGACGTTGGCACGCTTGAAATGCTGACCTGGCGCGCGGTGCTGATGTTTGTTCTCCTTCTCCCTTTTCTGATCAAAGTGGAGCGTAACTGCTCACCCCCCTGGTTCCGGCTTGATGTCGGGGTAGAGCAACGAACGGGTTTTCGTGGAGATTTGACACTGCATGCCGATTCGCTTAGTGGTGGTCATCGAGAACGACGGGGACCGCCAGTGGGCTACTTTGGATCGAAGGCGACGAGTGGGCTGTGCCAGCTGCTTCCGGGGCTCCGGCCCCCGCATGATCTGTATGTGAAAACGCATCTCGGAAGCGGCGCGCTGATGAAGCGCAAGGCCGGGTGATGGCGACGGGCGGCGCGCGAGGAGTTCGAAGCGGCCAAGACCGCGGCGCTGCCGGCAAGGTGGCGGAAGAGGCCGTCATCCGCGTCTTCGTCATCCTGCTCGACATCCTCATCGTCGTCCTTCTGGAGAAGACCACGCACGAGCCGGAACTCCGGTCTGCCGCCGTCACAGACGGACAAGAGCGTGCCGGGAGCAAGGGCCCGAAGCCGAACCGGCAGATGGGCGACAACCTGCGCAAGATCATCGTCGAGGAGACGGTCGCGGCCTGCGACGCCTGCGGCGCCGACGGCCCCGTCGATCGGGAGCGCCGCACGACATCGTGTTCGAGGTCGTCGAGCGCCGCGCCGAGATCAAGGAATGCCCGAAGTGCAAGGCCCGGGGCCGGTTCCCCGACAACATCCCGTGCAGTACGGCATCCAGGCCCTCGTCATCAACCTGCTGGTCGCCCAAATGCTGTCCCTGCGCCGTCGCGCTCGTGCAGGCGATATCAAGCTCTCCGAGGCCTCGGCTATGCTTTCACGATGCGTCATGGGAGGAGGCCGCCGTGGCGCACCTCCTGCAACGCCCGATGTCGACGATTTCGGATCAACAGTAAGTGGCTTCATGTCGTGGGACCCTGACGTGCAAGTTCCCGCACCGCAAGCGCGGGCAAGAGATCGGCCCGTGCTACAAGGGCGTCCTGGGCCTCGTACATGGGCCAGTGTAGCCACCAGCGGCAGCCACCTGCTGCGCGAACTGACCTTTGTCGTCGAGTCTACCGCGCGACTGATGAAGAGCCTGCTCCCTGCCACAAGATCAACAAGAGCGCATCCAAGACCCTGAACGACGCCGGGCGCAAGCGCTACCGCACCATCAGGGCGCCAGGGAACTGCCCGACATCCCGACGAAAGGAAAACGTGGACGCAAGTCCGACGCGCACAACCTGCACGAACGTCTCGTGAAACACGAAAACCTGCGCTTCACAGACGACCATTGCGGTAGGGAACCGGGTTACCCCCCGCACAGAACCGGACGTGCGCTGTTCGCATCCGGCTCCTCCCCTGACGACAAGGCGCTGGTTTGGCCACGGATGCTGGCTCAGTGGGCAGCGGCGAGGGTGTCTATGTCCCCGGTGACGTCCTTTTGGGAGCGTCGCCGAAGGGCACGCAGCCGTTTGCATTGGTGTATGAACCCCTGCAGGGATTGACTGCTTCCCGGGACGGCGTAGTAGCAGCCGTTGATGACTCACCACTTGGCCGTTTCGTGCCGGTTGTCGTGCCATTGCATGCGCAAGGCCCCCTTGATCCGCCGCAGGGTGCCCGTTTGCGAGACGGTTTGCGACCGACCCTGAACCTGCCTTTCCTCGTCTGTTCGCAGAAGTGCGTCATGCCGAGGAAGTCGAACGTCTTGCCCTGCTTCCGGCGGTTCGCTCTGGCAAACCGACCGAACTCGATGATTGTCCGGGTGCAGTTCAAGTGGGCCAGCCTCTCCCCAAGGTCCCGGAGAAAGCGCTGCGCATCGCCCAGATGCTGAAAGCCGCACACGAAGTCGTCCGCATAATGATCGTGTCGCCTCCAGCCATCCGCTTGCGCCAGTGGTTCTGGAACCAGTCGCACGTAGTGCAGGTAAACGTTCGCGAGGCAGGGCGATACAATCGCCCCCTGCGGTGTTCCCTTGCCCGTATCCGACCAGTCGGTCCCTTCCATGACGCCGGCGTTTAGCCACTTGATGATCAGACCCCCCGATCCGTTTCCCGAGCATCGCAATCAGGTGGTCGCGGTCGAGATTGTCGAAGAACCCGCGGGCGTCAACGATCCAGTTGACCTTCCGCCGTTCCACCGTGACGGCGTCGAGCGCGTGATGCGCCCCGGCCGGAAACCGTAACTAAACCCGAGGAACTCCGTTTCGTAGAGCGGCACCAGAATCACACTGCCCGCTGAAGAATCTTGTCCGAGGCAAGCGGTCGTTGCCCTCCATCCTCCTTGGGTATGTAAACCCTGGAGGCGCCCGGTACGCACCCCTGTGCACACGGGCGTGCAGGCAGTTCCACACCCTCCGCATACGCTTGCCACACAACGCCCCGCCGCCGCGTCCTTCCTCAAGGAATGGAACGCATCGTGCAGAGCGTCGACCGTCACGTGGTGGAGTAAAGACGCTCTTCCGGGTTCCTCTTCGCTACCTGCGTTCAGCCGCCTGTGACCCCCGCTTCTGCGCGCGGCGCGGGCCAACCGCATTGCCCTTCCCTCCAGCAACTCCGCAGGCTCCGAAGAACCCTTGTTCGCCGCCTTCAACGGTACTATGGCCGGATCTGACTTCTCGTTCATCATCGGTTTATGGAATAGTTCCTTTCCTCTGCGGCCCCTCCACGACAGAGGGGCAAGACCTCCCAGGTCCCTGCTTCGGCCATGGTTCTCGGACCCCGCGGAGCCCCCCTCACCAACGCGGCTCGCGGGGTGTTGCCCACTTGGACGACCTCGGCACTCCGGTTTCAAAGCATCTCGTGGCTCAATAGCCCGGCCTGCCGCTCCCCAACGCTTCGCCTGACGCCTCACGACGCATGGTTCACGGAGAAAGTGGTGGTTAGCCTCTCTTCCTGCCGGGACTTGCACCCGGCAACATTCCACCAGTTAGCCTGGCGCACCCAACGTCAGCTTCACCAACAATGCCGGAGAACAGAAGATCAGGATGGCAAAGGTCAAGGTGTCCGGATGCTTCCGCTCCACGCAAAAGCATGGTGCCGGGGCTCAAGCTACCTCACCTCCATGGCCGCACTCGGCTACAATCATCACGTCGCAACTCAGATCGCCCTCGACGGAAAAGCCGCAGACATCATCAACGAGCACTACGACCAATCAGAACCCAACTAGGGGTGAGTAGATACAGTGGAGCATCGCAAGGCAGTCCGCGTCGCTGACATCCGCGCTCATATGGTGCATGCCATACTCAGTATCTCGACTATGGCCTGTTTCTATTTCGCGCTGCGCACCCTGCCCTTGGCCACCGTCACCACGATCAATTTCACAACACCCGTTTTCGCCCTGCTTCTGGCTCGTCTGTTGTTCAACGAACGTGTGCCAAGGATCGGATGGCTGGCGATGACCATCGGTTTCACCGGAACCCTGATGGTTCTGCGCCCCAGTGCCGAGGGCATTGGCATTGACGCGCTCGTTGTCCTGGTGGGTTCAACCATCGCCGCCGCCATGAACCTGACGATCCGGCGCATGCCCGCGCGCAGCACGAATTTCGCCGTCATCTTTTATCTCAGCCTGTTCGGAGCGGTCTTCTATGCCATCGTAGGCGGCCCGACGCTGGAAACCCCGACGCATCCCGAAGCCCGGTTGTTCCTGGTCCTGGGCCTCGTCGCCCTGGGGGTGCACACCTGCATGGCCTTTGCCTATCGGTTTGCCTCTTCCATGCTGATCGGAGCACTGGACTACTTGCGTATCATCTGGGCCATCCTTCTTGGATATGTGCTTTTCGCCGAGCAACCGGATCTGATCGACCTCGTCGGGATCGTTTTGATCGTTTCAAGTGGTTGGATCGTGATGCGGACATCAAGCGCCGTGGCTCGGAAACAGCCGGTCAAGCCAGAAGGAACGCTTTGAACCGTTCCGCCGTAACACGAGCCGCCTCGGGCGTGCGGATCCCCGGCAGCACCTCGGCCTCGGCACCGGGAAGCAATGCCCGCGCGTCCTCGAAGGCAGGCCGAACCAGATCGTTCTCGGCAAAGGTGATCATGGTTGGCTGGGTGATCCCTGGCACATGGTCCGCCATCGAATAGCGGAACGCCGCGCGATAGCTTTGGTGATAGGTCTTCAACGCCTTCAGGATTTCCACATAACGGGCATATAGAAACTCGGCATCCGGCAGGTCATGCGGCACACCCCGATCCGCCTCTTTCCGGAACCAGGGAAACCAGATGAACTGATCGCGGCAGAATTGCCAGGCCTGGAAGGCGAAGGCGCCCTGCTGATCGGGGGTCATCTCGGGCGTGTATTTCTTCAGTATCTCGTCCACATCGCCGGGTGCATAGACCCCGAAACCATCCAGGATCAACCGCTCAACCCGGTCCGGGATTGTCAGAGCGATCTCGCAGGCGATCCGCGCGCCGGTATGGGTGCCGTAAAGGCGAAACCGATCCATACCCAACCTGTCGGCAACGCCCATGACGGCCTCGGCATAATCCTCAATCTCCGGTATCTACTCACCCCTAGTGTCTTGTCATTCGTCAAATGTCGGATAAAGGCGTTTGAGTTTCACGCGGGCATCGTCGGTGGTGAATTGCCAATCCACCTTGGCCTGAATGCGGTCGCCTGCCAAGCGGCAACTTCCCGGCGTAACACCTCGATGCAGTCGATGCGGCGGTTCAGGCGGATCATGACGTTGAGTTCCACCACGTTCAGCCAACTGCCGTGCTTGGGGGTGTAGACGAACTCGAAGCGGTCCCACAGGGCCTTGGCCTCGTCCGGCGGGTAGGCCTCGTAGAGGGCGCCGGGGAGTGTTGAGATTGTCCATCACCAGGGTGATGGTGGTGGCATCCTGGTAGCGCCCGGCGATGTCGGCTAGGAACTGCGCCCAATCGATCTTGCGCTCGGTTACCTTGGTCATGCGCTTGCCGGCCAGGGGTTCCGTGAAGACGTTGCAGGTACCGCAACGTCGATACTCGTAGTCGTTACGCGCTGGCCGTCCCGGCGCCATGGCGATCGATTGCCGTGTCTCGCCGGTCGGGGCGTTTCGTCCATGCAGACCACGGGGAAGGCGGCGGGACGGCGATAGACATCGAGCACCTTCGCTGCGGCGAAGTCGGCGTTCCCTTGAGGAGGAATCACCCACCCGCTGCCATGGCTTGAGGCAGTTTTTTTTAGAACACGCCGCACCGTCTCGTGTGACACGGTGTAACCAAGCTCGACAACGCGGTCGGCCAGCAGCCGCAACGACCATTGCGCGTAACCCTCAGGCGGTTCACCACAACTCAGGGCCACGCGCCTCGAAGACGCCGTCGGCTTTTCGCATATAGGTAGGACGGCGCCGGCCACCCAATGCCGCCTCCAGCCCCTCGAAACGCTTCTTTACTCGGTCTACTTTGCGCATGCTGATGCGCAGAATCTCAGCAATGACCTTCCCGGTCATCTGGCATTCATTGAACGCGCTCTCGTCGCAGTTAAGCAGGATCAGGGCGTTGATTACCTTTTGCGACAGGTGCGAGCCCTTGATCTCCGAAAGTTCTGCCCGTTCGTCCAGGGTCACCACGTAGCGTTTCATACTCCGACCTCCATCCCGAATGGACGGACAGTCTAGCACCAAATGTACGACATATCATTGCTGACATAACACTAGTTGGGTTCTGATTGGTCGTAGTGCTCGTTGATGATGTCTGCGGCTTTTCCGTCGAGGGCGATCTGGGTGGCGACGAGTGGGTTGTAGCCGAGTGCGGCCATGGAGGTGAGGTAGCTTGAGCCCCGGCACCATGCTTTTGCGTGGAGCGGAAGCATCTGGACACCTTGACCTTTGCCATCCTGATTTTCTGTTCTCCGGCATTGTTGGTGAAGCTGACGTCAGGGTCGTCTGTGAAGCGCAGGTTTTCGTGTTTCACGAGACGTTCGTGCAGGTTGTGCGCGTCGGACTTGCGTCCACGTTTTCCTTTCGGCGGGATATCGGGCAGTTCCCTAGCGCCCTGATGGTGCGGTAGCGCTTGCGCCCGGCGTCGTTCAGGGTCTTGGATGCGCTCTTGTTGACCTTGTGGCAGACCTCGCGGAGCAGGCTCTTCATCAGTCGCGCGGTAGCCTCGACGACAAAGGTCAGTTCGCGCAGCAGGTGGCTGCCGCACAGCTGGTGGCTACACTGGCCCATGTACGAGGCCCAGGACGCCCTTGTAGCACGGGCCGATCTCTTGCCTCCCGGCCGCGCTTGCGGTGCGGGAACTTGCACGTCAGGGTCCCACGACATGGAGCCACTTGCTGTTGATCCGAAATCGTCGACATCGGGCGTTGCAGGAGGTGCGCCACGGCGGCCTCCTCCCATGACGCATCGTGAAAGCATAGCCGAGGCCTCGGAGAGCTTGATGCCGGAGATCGCCTGCACGAACGCGACGGCGCAGGGACAGCATTTGGGCGACCAGCAGGGACGAGGGCCTGAATGCCGTACTGCACGGGATGTTGTCGGGGAACCGGCCCCGGGCCTTGCACTTCGGGCATTCCTTGATCTCGGCGCGGCGCTCGACGACCTCGAACACAATGTCGTGCGGCGCTCCCGATCGACGGGGCCGTCGATGTCGGCGCCGCAGGCGTCGCAGGCCGCGACCGTCTCCTCGACGATGGCAGGTTGTCGCCCATCTGCCGGTTCGGCTTCGGGCCCTTGCTCCCGGCACGCTCTTGTCCGTCTGTGACGGCGGCAGACCGGAGTTCCGGCTCGTGCGTGGTCTTCTCCAGAAGGACGACGATGATGATGTCGAGCAGGATGACGAGGACGCGGATCACGGCCTCTTTCGGCACCTTGCCGGCAGCGCCGCGGTCCGGGTCTTGGCCGCTTCGAACTCCTCGCGCGCCGCCCGTCGCCATCACCCGGCCTCGACGGTCATGATCGTCGCGAGCATCGCTTGGCGCTCGCCCGGCGGCATCTTCCGGTACTCCGCCTTGCGCTTCATCAGCACGCCGCTTCCGAGATGCGTTTCCACATACAGATCATGCGGGGGCTGGAGCCCCGGAAGCAGCTGGCACAGCCCGCTCGTCGCCTTCGATCCAAAGTAGCCCACTGGCGGTCCCCGTCGTTCTCGATTACCACCACTAAACGAATCGGCCTGCAGTGTCAAATCTCCACGAAAACCCGTTCATTACTCTACCCCGACATCAAGCCGGAACTAGGTTGTGGACTCAAATAATTGGTTTGCGATTCTGCGGAGCAAGAATCGGCTGGCAGCCAGTTGCACGGCGGAGAGGAAGTTCCTTGTCATAACGGGTGGCGACCCGTCGGAACTCCTTGATCTTGCCGAAGAACCGCTCGACCAGGTTGCGCATCCTGTAGATCTCGCGGTCAAGCGGCCGGGGCGATGTCCGGTTGGATTTTGACGGAATGACCGCGGTTGCTCCTGCCATCTCGATCAGATGGCGTCGGTGTCGTAGGCCTTGTCGCCGACCACCGTCTCGCTCGAGGTCGGCGAGAAGCGCCTGCGCGCAGTCGGCCGCCTGGCCCGGGGTCAGGAACACGGTTTTCACCCTCTCGTTCTCGCCAAGATGGACCTTCGTCGTTCGTCCGCCACGGCTCACTGCGAAGGCTCGTCGTCCCGGGACGCCCCGGCTTGTGAACGCGCACCGACGAGGAGTCCACCATGCGCAGGTGAACCGAGCGAGCCATCGTCGCTCCCGTCATCATCGCTCGTAAGCCTTTGAAGCTTCTCCATGCCCAGGTGCCGTTCTTGCTCCACCGGTTGAAGCGGTTGAAGCAGACGGACCGTACCGCTCCGGCAGATCGCGCCACGGCGTACCGGTGCGAAGCACGAAGAATATCCCGTTCATGACCCTCCGGTCATGCACCCGCTCCGGGCCCTGGTGCTTGTCGGGAAGCACCGAGCGGAGAACCTCCCATTCCGCGTCGCTCATGTCGTGTCGGTCGCCGCTCATCCTTCACTCTCCTTGTGGATCGCTTTTGACAAGACATGGCAAATCGTGCAAAAATGTCAACATTTGGGTACACACCCTAGGGGGTGAGCAGTTACAATCTCCGGTTGATCCCCAACAGGCGGCATGGAATCGCCATTGCCCATCGTGTCGGGCGCGATGACATGGAAGGACTTGGCCATCTCGGAAATCAGCGGTTCAAGCTGTCGGGACGACCCCGGCGAGGCATGAAGCAACAGAAGCGGCGGCGCATCTTTCGTGCCCGTATATCGGTAATAGATCTGCCCTCGCTCGAAATCGACGAAGCCGCGCCGGATCATGGTTTTTCTCCCGCAATGCGATTGAACTCCGGTGTGGCCATTTCATAGGCATGGGCAACCCGCAGCACATCGGCATCGCCAAAGTGCCGCCCGGTTATTTGAATGCCCATCGGCATTCCAGCCTTCGAAACTTTGGACCTAACCGATGCTGCCGGAACGCCTGCAACATTGGCCGGAGCCGTGATCAGCGGCGTTTCCAGGAAATAGAACGGCTTGATCGCATTCACCGGAGGCGGGTCGCCAAGAGCGGCCGGATAGACCAACACGTCAACCTCGGCCATGACCGCTGCCGTCGCGCGCGCCAGTTCCCGACGCTTTTTCTGGGCGTGGATGTAGTGCTCGGCCCGAATGAACGCCCCCAGTGTGATCCGCGTCCGCGTCAGTTCCGATACGTCAGAGGCTCGGGCACGGAAATCCTCTCCATGGATCGCAAAGGCCTCGGACATCATGATGGTCGAGTTGCAGATCGTTATTTCCCAGATGTCAGGGAGCGTCACCTCGCGCACCTCGGCCCCGAGTTCCGCCATCACCTGCAAGGCAGCCTCGGTCGCCGCGCGCTGCTCGGTGTCAACGGCGGGGTCCTCGGCGAAGGCGCGGACATATCCCATGCGCAGACCCGAAAGGTCCTCGGTCAGCGCCGCGGCGGTGGTGGTGGGTCCAGCGGCAACGCTGGACGCGTCGCCCGAATCGTGGCCCGCGATGACATCCAGCAAAAGCGCGCAGTCCCGGCTCGTGCGCGCCATCGGGCCTGCATGATCCAGCGACTCCGAAAGTGGGAACAAGCCAGACAGGCTGACCAGCCCATAAGTCGGCTTGATTCCAGCCACGCCGCAAAAGGTCGCCGGAATGCGGATCGATCCGCCGGTGTCCGAGCCAAGCGCGCCGGGGATCATCCCAGTCGCTAGGGCCACGCCCGCGCCCGAAGACGACCCACCGGCATAGCGCGACGGATCCCAAGGGTTCAGCGCGTACGGAACAAGCCCGTCTTCCGATGGGGCGCCCAGGCACAATTCGGTGCATTCCAGTTTGCCCAACAGAACAGCCCCCGCCGCCTGCAGTCGGCCCCAGGCAGCGGCGTCCTTTTCGGGCACCCGGTCGCCATGCAATCGCGAACAAACTGTCGTCGGGATACCCGCCGTGTCATAAGCGTCCTTCAGGGCAACCGGAACCCCGTGAAGCGGCCCGCGGCGATGCCCCGCCGCGATCTCGGCATCCACGGCACGAGCCACGGCGCGGGCAAGATCGAAGGTCGGATGCACGAAAGCGTGGTAGGTCGCGTCAAGCTGTTCGATCCGTGCGATATGCGCCTCGGTCAGTTCCAAGGCGCACACCTCTTTCGCCTGAAGAAGGCCCGACATCTCGAACAGCGAGATTTCTGTTAACTCCCCCATCAGAGCGGCTTCCGAGGATCGAAGACCGGCAAGGCCGGCGCCTCCGCACGCGGCTTGCCCGTTTCCAGATGATTGAACAGGTCGTTCAGCCGCTGATAGGCTGCGCACAACGCATCCACATCATGATCGTTCGGATCAAGACCGATCTGTCGCATCCGGGCTAGGAACTCATCCTCGCTCATGGCAACCTCTTTTGCAAAAACGGGCGCGTCCGGGCAGCCTTCTGCGCCAACTGCCGCCAGCGCATTTCGACAACGCGCTCGCTGGCCAGAAAGTCCCGCGCCTGCTCGGCATGGGGCCCCTCCAGCGACACCACCTTGCCCACCGCCATGGCCGCAAGCTGGATCGCGCAATTTTCTTCATAGATCACGGCGGCGCAAACTGCCTCTTGCAGATCACGCCCCACGGCGACGATCCCGTGATTGCGCAGCGCCAGCACCCGTCCGTCGCCCAAAGCCTCGGCCATGCGCGTTCCAACTTCGGCATCCTCAATGATGCCATCGTAACGGTCATAAGACCGAACGCCATCAAGCAGCATCAGGGCGCTTTGATACACCGGTTGAAAATCGGCTCCTGCCGCGCCAAGCGCGAGCGCATGAAACCCGTGGGTATGCACCACCACTCCGATG
Source organism: Alphaproteobacteria bacterium (assembly GCA_964291215.2). Taxonomy (GTDB): domain Bacteria; phylum Pseudomonadota; class Alphaproteobacteria; order MPNO01; family UBA830; genus JAJEBT01. The sequence goes on from OZ219791.1 coordinate 82,924, forward strand.
TCACTTCGTGCGCGGTAGAGCGACACGTGAAAGGCCAAGGACGGGCTGACGCGATCCTCGCTCCCGGTTTCCAGGTCGAAATCCGCTTCAAGAATGTCCCCCGCACGCACCTCGTCGAAGGCAAGCCCATAGCGATGGCCATGCAACCGTTCGGCCCCCGGAATCCGGGCCGTGATATGCCCCGCGATCCCGCTGTTTTGGCCTTCCTCGTCAAGAATGTGAAAGCCGATCAGCAGGTCGGCGCGCAGCCGATCAACGCCGTCCATAAGCCCCCCTTTCTAGCTCTCCCTACGCAATTCATCCGCCGCTTCGGCACAGGTAACGACCCGGCAAATGCTGCCAAGATCGGCAACGCTCGCCTCATGCGTCTCACGTTTGAAGGCCGCGCAACCGTCACTTAACAGCGTAATGCGGAAATCGCGCACATGCGCATCGCGCAGGGCCGAGGCGACACCGCCATTGGTGACGATCCCGCAGATATAGAGCGCCTCAACTCCCGCCTTTTTCAAAACCCATTCCATCCGGGTCATGAAAAACGCCGAATAGGCAACCTTTTCCACTGAAATATCAGCCGGTTGCAATTCATCGACCAGAGCGTTCCCCCAACTTCCCGGCGCGAAATCGCCCTTGGTCAGGAAGGGCCGCAGTTTTTTCAAATGGGGCGAGATGAAGGGCTCGCCCCCCTTCCCTGGCACCAGCGTGAACTGGGTAGAAACCACCCAGCCACCTGCCGCCCGAATAGCCTCGGCCACCGGCAGCACACGTTCGGGCAAGGCGGCGATGTCGGGGCTGGACTGACCGCCTCGGGCATAGGCGCCATCAGCGTGCAAAAAGTCGTTCTGCAAATCGACGATCAAGAGCGCCGTCTTTGCCGCCTCTGTCCCATCCCAAGCCATGCCTATCCTTTCGTGATGATCAGATTTCCAGAGCGGTCCACCTCGCCCGAAAGACCGGGATCGATGAAAATCGTAGTGTCCGATTGCTCCAGAAGGGCCGGTCCCTCGATCCGCTCGCCCGCAGCAATTGCCAGACGTTCATAGACCGGCGCTTCGTGCCAGCCGCCCCCAGCATAAAGTCGGCGTGTGCCGGTGCGGCAATCCTCGCCCGCCTTCCCGCCCTCGGCCACAAGAAGCGCCATGTCGAGCGTGGGCCGCCGTCCGATCACCGCAACGCGGTGGTTCATAACACGGCGCGGGATGTCATCAAGCAACCGCCCGTAGGAGGCGCGATAGGCCGCGTCAAAGGCCGCGGTGATACTGTCGCGGTCGATCCGGCCCGCTTCGACCGGCACACTGACGGTGTGGGTCTGGCCGACATACAGCATGTCGAACTCGACCTCGATATCGATCCCTGAGAAACTGACGCCCGAAGCACGAATTAGCTCTGTCGCCGCCTCGGCGGTCTGTCCGATCTCATCCGAGAGAGCGTCCATGTCGATCTCGTCCAAAAGACGGTTCACGGTCTGAACCCGGTCGTGCCGCATATCCGCTACGACACATCCCAAAGCTGAGGTCACCCCCGGATAGCGCGGCACCAGCGCAGACCGCAGCCCGACCTCTTCGATCAGCGCGCCGGTGTGCAGGGCACCGCCACCGCCAAAGGGCATGGCCGAGAACTTGCCGGGATCGTGGCCGCGTTCGATGGACACCAGTCGGATCGCGCCCGCCATCTTGGCGTTGGCGACGCGCAAAACCGCTTCGGCGGCATCCTCTGCCGACAAGCCAAGGGGACCACCCACCTCGGCCTCGATGGCCGCCCGCGCCGCTGCAATATCAAGTGCGTCGAGCTTGCCGCCGATGGGCCGGTCGGGATTGATCCGGCCAAGCACCAGATTGGCATCGGTCACCGTGGGCCTTGTGTTACCCAGCCCGTAACAGACCGGCCCCGGATCTGAGCCTGCCGATTCCGGGCCAATCTGCAACAATCCGCTGGCGTCCACATGGGCGATCGAGCCGCCGCCCGCCCCGATCGTCGTGATCTCGATCATCGGGGTCCGCACCACCATGCCGAAGTCTATGGCGGTCTGCGCGGCCAGCGCCGCCTCGCCATCCGCTACAAGCGAGACGTCAAAGGACGTGCCGCCCATGTCGCAGGTGATGATGTTTTCCAACCCGGCCGCCGAGGCAATGGCGCGCGCCGCAATTACGCCGGCGGCCGGACCGGACAAAGCCGTGCGCACGGGGTAGCGCTTGGCCACATCAATCGCCATCACGCCGCCGTTAGACTGCACAATCAGGACATCACCGTTGAAATCCCGCGCGCCAAGCCCCTCTTCCAACCCGTCGAGATAAGACGAAACCACAGGCTGCAGACAGGCGTTGAGCGTCGCGGTCGACAGCCGCTCGAACTCCCGTATCTCAGGCAGTATCTCGGTTGCCGCCGTCACATAGGTATTGGGCCAGACGCTGCGCACGGCTTCCACTGCGATCTTCTCGTTCGCATCGTTGGCATAGCCGTTGATGAAGAAGACACAGACGGCCTCGCAACCTGCCTCAGACAACTTCCGCGCCTTTGCCGCAACCTCTTCCGGGTCCACCGGCGCGCGCAAGGTACCGTCCGCCAAGACCCGTTCGGTCACCTCCAGCCGCCGGTTGCGTGGCACGACCGGTTCAAACGCCCCCCGAAGCCCCCAGGTGGTCGGCCGGTCGCGGCGGCGCATCTCAAGCACGTCTGCAAAACCTTCGGTTGTGATGATCCCCGTGGGCGCACCCTTCCTTTCCAGAAGCGCGTTCGTGCCCACGGTCGTTCCGTGAATGACAGTCCCTATTTCGCTGAAATCAGGCACCTTTTGCTCGATGCCCTCGACAAACCCCCGCGACTGGTCGCCCCGGGTGGAGGGCACCTTGTTCACCAGTATCCGCTTCGAGGCCTCATCCAGGATGAACACATCCGTAAAGGTTCCGCCCACATCGACACCGATCACATAGCCCGCACTCACGACGATGGTCCTTCGCTCACATAGCCAAGTGCGAGATCACGCGACCTTGCCTCGGACGACCGATCCGAAGGATCGCCATAGCCCCCGCCTCCCGGTGTTTTCAGACGCACGCGTTGCCCACGGCTGAGGTGAATGCCGACCATCTTCGAAACCATCGGCGGCGAATGCTCGCCGTCGGTTTGCTCGTAGTAAAACCGGTTCAACGCCCCCGGCCCGCCGCCCACCACTCCCGGCGGAGGGTGTTTGCCGCGCTCGCCAAAGAGGAACGCGTTTGCCTCTTCTTCCAGCAATTCGATCTCGTAAACCGCACCAAGCCCGCCCCGATACTTGCCATCGCCGCCGCTGTCGGGGCGCAGCGCCCACTTCGTGAAACAGACCGGATAGGCCGCCTCAAGAATCTCCAAGGGCGGAATCGTCGCCGTCGAGATCGGCGCATTGCCGTGGTTCAGCCCGTCGCCATCGCTATGGGCGCCATGTCCGCCACCAAAGAACGAAAACATCACCCAACGGCGCCCATCCGCCCGGTGCCCCGCCAACGACAGCGCGTTGATCGTGCCATAGGCGCAGGCCATCGCCCGTTCCGACGCAAGCTGGGCCACCACCTGAAAGACCACATCGATCAGCCGCAGGATGGTTTCCGTATAGCCTCCCACCGGCTTCGGCGCTTCCACCGACAGGATCGAGGCAGGGTCGATCCTGAACTCCACCGGTTCCAGCACGCCGGCATTAGCGGGCACATCGCCAAAGATGTGCTTCAGCGCCACATAACAGGCCGCCACGGTTGTCGAGCGCGAGATGTTCACCGGCCCCTGGCAGGCAGGCGACGATCGGGTGAAGTCCATCACCATCCGGTCGCCATCAATTGTCAGATCAAGCGCGATTTTCAGGGGTTCATTCGTGATCCCGTCATTGTCCAGCCAATCCTCGGCGGAAACGGTGCCTGAGGGCAGGTTTCGAATTTGCGCGCACATCATCGTCGCCGCGCGCTCCTTCAAGGCCGAAAGCACGGTCGAGGCCGTGTCGACCCCATACTCCTCCAGAAGTTGCCCAACACGCCGTTCGCCCAACTCCAGCGCATTGATCTGCCCGTTGAGATCTCCATAGAGCGACATCGGCAAGCGGCTGTTGGCCGAAAGGATATCGACAATATCCTGACGAAATTCGCCCCGGTCATAAAGCTTCACCGGTGGGATCAGCATGCCTTCCTGAAACGCTTCGGTCGCTGCCGGGTTGTAATTGCCGGGCACATTACCGCCCACGTCATGCCAATGGCCGACCGAGGCCAGAAAACAGAACAATTCGTCATCGCGAAACACCGGCTTCACCAGCCGGAAGTCCGACAGATGGGTACCGCCGTCATAAGGGTCATTGAAAATCCAGACATCCCCAGGGTTCAGCCCGTCCCGCTCGGCCGCCTTGTCGATCACCGCTTTCACCGCAAAGGCCATGACACCTACAAAGATTGGCAGCCCGGATTTGCCCTGAATCAATGTCTCGCCGGTGACCGCGTCATAGATGCCATGGCTCGCGTCATGCGCCTCTGCGATGATCGGGTTGAAAGCCGAACGAAACAGCGTGGCGTCCATTTCGTCTGCGATCTGTTCAAAGCGACCCTTCAAGATGGCGGTGGTGACCGCGTCGACATCTGCCATCAGCTATTGTCCTCATAGTCCTTGCCCAAGGCCAGCAGGTCTGCCGTCCCGATTAGTTCGTTTAGACCCTGAAAATCGTACATCCGGTTGCGGAAGGCCGCGTTCGACCCATTGGCCAGAACGTTCTGATAATAGTCGACAGCCGTCGCCGACAGGGCCCGCACGACCCCGCCCGGGAAGATCACCAGATCGAACCCCAGACTTTCCAAGTCGGCGGCATCGGTTACCGGTGTCTTGCCGCCTTCAACCATATTTGCCATCAAGGGCACCCGGTCGCCGAATGAGCGCGTGATTGTTTCCATCTCGTCACGCGACTGCGGCGCCTCAACGAAAAGCACGTCGGCCCCGGCCTCAAGATAAGCCTCGGCGCGATGCATCGCGGCATAGAACCCCTCGACCGCAATGGCATCGGTGCGGGCGATCACAAGGGTTTCGCCGCTGTCTCGCGCATCGCAGGCGGCGCATACCCTGCCCGCCATTTCCTCTTTCGAGATCAGCGTCTTGCCGTCCAGATGCCCGCAGCGTTTCGGCAGGGTTTGGTCCTCGAACTGAAGCGCATTTGCGCCCATACGTTCGAAGACCCGCATGGTACGCTGAACATTCAGGGCATTGCTGAACCCGTTGTCGGCATCGACGATGATCGGCAATGCGATCCGATCGCGCAGAACGGCGATGGTGTCAGACACCTCGCTCATCGAGACGAGGCCAATGTCGGGTCTGCCAAACCGGGTATAGGCGATGGAGGCCCCTGACAGATAGACGGCGCGCGCGCCCGACTGTTCGGTGACCAGTCCGGTAAGTGCGTCGAACACACCCGGAGCCAGCAGGATATCAGATGCATTGAGAAGCGATTTGAGGCTCATGGCCGGGCTTTCGCGAAACGTTTTTTCAGATGCAGAACCAGACCGCCATCGGCAAGCAAGACTTGCAGGTTTGCGGGAATCTGCTCCAAGACAACGTCCTGCCCCCCGACAGTCAGGGTCCCGGTATCGAGATCAAGTGTGCAGGCATCGCCATCGGAAATGCCGCTCTCATCGGGCACCACCAGAACCGGCAGCCCCAGGTTGATGGCGTTTCGATAGAATATCCCGGCAAAGGACTGCGCAATCACAGCCGCCAGACCGAGATGTTTCAACGCCTCCGCCGCCTGCTCGCGCGATGAACCCGCACCGAAATTCTGCCCCGCGACGATCACGTCGCCGGGGCGCACGCTACCTGCAAAATCGGGCCGGATCGCCTCAAGGCAGTGGGCGGCAAGCGCTTCGACCCCGCCCCGCATGTATTGCCCCGGCGCAAGCTGGTCGGTGTCGATGTTGTCACCCAGACGAAAGACCCGCCCCATCACGTCACCTGCCTTTCGCTCAGAAACTCTCGCGGGTTCGCAATCTCTCCGGCGACCGCCGAGGCGGCCACAGTCAGGGGCGAAGCCAGCCAGACCTCGGACGTCGGGTCGCCCATGCGCCCCTTGAAGTTTCGCGCCGTGGACGAGATGCAACGCGTTCCAGCCTCCAACCGTTCCGAGCCATAGCCCGCACAGATTCCACAGGCATTCGGCAGAATCCGCGCTCCTGCGTTCTCAAAGACGCCCAGAATGCCATCGGCCGCCGCGCGGTCCTGATCGCGCTTCGATGAAGGGGCCACCAAAAGCGTTATGCCAGACGCCAGCTTCCGGCCCCTCAGAATCTCGGCGGCGTTTTTCAGATCCTCGTATTTTGCGCCGGTACAGGCACCGATATAGGCAACGTCCAGAGCGGTTTGCGGCGCATCGCCCACGTCCATCGCGTTCGCGGGCGAATGGGGTGCGGCAACCTGCGGTTCAAGCTGCCCGGCATCAAAGACGTGGTGCTCGCCCAAGGCGGCTCCCCGATCGGTGCAAAGCCGCTCGCCTTCCGTCGCGTCTGTCCCGGCAGCCCGCAAGAACGAATAGGTCGTTGCATCGGGGGCGATCAAGCCGGCCTGCGCGCCAAGTTCGGCGGCCATATTGGAAAGCGTCATGCGTTCCTGCATCGAAAGGGCCGAGATCGCCTCGCCGGTATACTCAACTGCCTGATATCTGCCGCCATCCATGCCAAGGCGTCCACAAAGCGCCAGCATGATGTCCTTTGCCACGACGCCATGCCCCAGCCGTCCGGTCCATTCCAAAAGGATGGTCTCGGGCACTTTCAGCCAGATTTCCCCGGTCGCCAGCACACCCGCCATCTCCGTTGCGCCGACCCCGAACATATAGGCCCCAAAGGCTCCACCTGTCGGCGAATGGCTGTCGCCGCCAACCACCAACATGCCCGGCTTCAGGTGCCCGCGTTCCGGCAGGACCACATGGCAGATGCCTTCCCCGTCGTGAAAGGCCACGCCCTTTTCCGCCGCCCACTGGCGGGTCAGCGCCAGAATGCCTGCGCCTTCGTCCGTATCACCAGGAACGAAATGATCCGAGATCAACACAACCTTCGACGGGTCCCAAAGACCGACCCCCAACTCCCGAAGGATCGGTTCGACGCGACGTGGACCGCCGCTATCGTGGATCATGGCAAGGTCAACGCCGACTGTGACCACCTCCCCCGGTTCTACCCGATCGCGGCACGCAGCGCGCGCAATGATCTTCTGCGCCAGTGTGGCGCTCATGACCTTGTGGCTTTCGGTGACGCGGCCTCGCCCGGATCGTGCTCCATGGAGATTTCGAACCGGTAGAGATCAGGGCGATAGAGCACGCGAATGAACTGAACCGGCCGGCCTATGTCATCGCGCACCACACGTTCCACCTCGATCAACGGGCTGCCCACCGGAATTCCAAGCACGCCCGCCACCGGCGGGTCAGCCAGCGTCGCGGTCAATGTCTGGCGCGCCGCCGCAATCGTGACACCCGCCCGCTCAAGCAGCTTGTGAAGCGGGTTGTTGCCCAGGTCCTTCCGCTTGTAGCGCCGCCCGATATCCTCGGGCACATAGGTGATCAGATGGGAAAACGGCTCGCCGTTCTGTCGCCGAATGCGCACGGTGTGCTGCACGGTCTCGCCCGGCTCGATCTCCAACGCCGCAGCCACTTCCACCGGCACCGGCACATAGTCGAACTCCAGCACCTGCGCCGAGGTGCGCTGTCCCATGGCACTGACATTCTCGCGCCAACCATCGATGGACGCACTGAAAACTGGCGACAGTTGATTGTCCAGCACCCGTGTACCGCGCCCCCGTTCGCGCGCCACAAGACCGGCCTGAGCCAGCTCGTTCATCGCCCGCTTGGCCGTGATCCGCGACACGCCGTATTCGGCGCAAAGATCGTTCTCGCTGGGCAGATAGGCCCCGGCGGCAATCGCACCCGACCGAATCCGATTGGTCAGAAGTGCAACCATCTGCTGGTAAAGCGGCATCCCGGCTGCCCGATCGAGCAAGCTCTCCGCCACTTCTCCGCGTTCCTGTAGAGGCTGCTTGACTTGCACCGTTAGGAATCCTGAATCCAATCGTGGGCAGAATGGTATATTGATATATCATTAGGTCAACTGGGAATGGAAGCGTCTTCAAAGACTCGACACGGGGAGCATTGGGACAACCATGATCAAGACAACATCGTGTAGTTGCGGGAGTCAGCGGTGAATACGCTGCGGTTGCTGGACGATTGGTTGGAGAAGGCGCTCTTCTACATTTCGGGAATCCTCTTGATGATCATTGCAGGAGCCGTCTTCTATGCGGTGACTATGCGCTATGCGTTCAACGAACCGCCGCTTTGGGCGGATGAGGCTCCGCGCGCTTTCTTTCTCTGGATGACATATCTCGGAATCGTTGTGGCGACGAAGCGCGGCCAGAACATTCGGGTTACCCATTTCATCGACAAGGTGCCGGCCTACCCGCGCCTCATCCTCGAAACTTTCATGTATATCCTCGTGTTGATCATGCTGGTGGCCCTGGTCTGGTACAACATCCCGATCCTGAAACTTCAATCGGGCGGAAGCATGCTATCGACTGGGTGGAGCTTCCTCTGGCTTTATGCCCCTGTTTCTGTCGGCTGCGGCTTGATGGTTATCTATCAGGCCCGACTGATGGTTCGGTCCTAGCCTGACTACAAGTCGAAGACCTGAGGAGGCTGACATACTATTCCTGTAAGTGCGACAGGGGGTGCCTATTGTCCCCTTAGCTACTATAGGACAATGGTTTATAGGGTTTCCACCTCGCCAAACATGGACTAGGCCGAAGTTCCAGCACCGATCAGACGTATCATTATGAATGTATTGACGTTTGAAAAAATCGGGTGTGTCGCTACTGAGAACGCTGCAGGCGTACGCCGAGGTAGTCCAGGGCCTTTTTCTGGAGCGGCGTGGGCCGCGTGGTGACCTGGAAGGGTTTGGCGCCCGCAAGGCGGGGCGCCACGGTGTTGCGGGTGGCGAGATCATCGAGGAGAGTGCGGAAGCTGTGCCACCTCCGGGCGTCCTCTTCGTTGCCGCCTTGGCCCGGGCGCTCGCCGAGACCTCTGCCGGCGCCACGACGGACGGCCGCCTTCGGCATCCTCGTCGTCGAACAGCATGGGCTTCAGTCGCATGTGCCATTCGATGTAGTAGGCGAGCATGCACAGGAAGACGTGGGCCCGGGGCGGTGGTAGACGGGACGGACCTTCAGATCCACGGTCTTCAGGCTGCGGAAGGCCCGTTCCACCGAACTCAACCGCTTGTAGGCGCGCACCGCGCCGTCGAGTGCGCTCTGCGGCAGGCGGATCACGTAGAGGACTCGGCGGCGATGGCAGCCTCATCGCGCCCATAGGTGAAGACACCGTCGTCGTCGATGGACCACGTGAAGTGCTTCGCCATCTTGTACTTGCCGATGACCTTCCTCTCCCCGATCTTCCCGGCGCTTGTCGCGCCGTGTCGCTGCTGCGATCGGTTCAAGCCTCGGTGGCCTCGAGCAGTTCCTGGCGCTTTCGGTCCTCGGCCAGCAGGGGGTTGCGGCAGAGGCGTTCGCCGGGATACGCATCACTGGTGATCTCCACCAGGTCGCTCTCGTCGAAGAGCGACATCGTCACCCGCCTCCACCAGGGAACGGATGCCCCTCAAGGCGCTGATCCAGGCCCGCAGGCTTCACCTCCTCGCGCGCCTCGGTCCCCCGGTCTCCCACCACCTTCGCCAGGGAGAAGCGCTCCTGCAGCGTGGTGATCTGTGATGCCACCGTCCCGGGGTCCGCCGTGTTGCCGGGGAACACTTCCACCGACAGCCGTCCCGATCGCACAGAAGGCCGGCTGCAGCTTGCCCTTCTTGCCATCCCGGGAATGACCCCGTTTGGCCAGGGGACACCCCTCCATCCACACTGAAGTCAGGAGCACCAGGCAGCCCTCTTCGAGGCGCCGCCAGGGACCGCTCGATCCTCTCCTGACGCTCCAGGAGCTAGGCGCCGTAGAGGACCTCCTCGTCCATCTCCGCATCGAGGCCAGGGTGGAGACCGCTGTGGCCAGCCCCCTGGCCAGCTTCGAAGCGGGCTCGAGGATGCGTGCCACGATCATGGCCAGGACCTGATCGCGCGAGGGCTTCGGGTCGATCAGCCTGTCCAGCTTCTTCAGGGTTCCCAGCACCGCGGCGACATGGGGAAGGGAGCGGACGATGTCGAAGGCATCGTCACCGAGGGGTTCGTTCTTCAAGAGGCGCCGCAGGGTCTCAACCTTCTCCATGGGCCAGGAGGAGAGATTGGTGCGCTTCTTGACCTTGCCGTTCTCGCGCCATCCTTCGCGCAGGAGGACGGCGGGGGGGGGGGGGGGGAGTTGCGGTTGGGGACGATGTCTACATACATGGCAACGTATATGGGGCATAACGCCCATTTTTTCAATTTAAAAATTCGGCTTTACATGGTAATACTCACGCGCCATCATCGCACTATCCTGCCAACACAATCAAGCAGTTGTCGTGATTCTGCTGCTGAAATCAGCGGGAACTTCGGACTAGGATACGCCCCGGAACGCTCCCTGTGAGTACCTGTACGGTCCCTGTATCGAAACGCTAGGAAACCTATCGCGGTAGGGAACCGGGTTTCCCCGGTCCCCCCGCACAGATCCGGACTTGCGCTGTTCGCTCCTCCCCTGACGACAAGGCGCTGGTTTGGCCACGGATGCTGGCCTTAGGCCAGTGAGCTTCGATGAGGGTGTCCATGTCCCCGGTGCGATCCTTTTGGGAACGCCGCCGAAGGGCACGCAGCCGTTTGCATTGGTATATGAACCCCTGCAGGCTGCTTCCCGGAACGGCGTAGTAGCAGCCTTTGATCACTCGCCACTTGGCCGTCTTGTGCCGATTGTCGTGCCACCGCTTGCGCAACGCCTCCTTGATCCGCCGCAAGGTGCCCGTTTCCGGGATGGTTTGCGGCCGACCCTGAACTTGCCCTTCCTCGTCTGCTCGCAATAGTGCCTCATACCGAGGAAGTCGAACGTCTTGCCCCCGCTTCCGGCGGTTCGCTCCCGCAAACCGACCGAACTCGATGATTGTCCGGGTGCAGTTCAAGTGAGCCAACCTCTCCCCGAGGTCCCAGCGCTTCGCATCGCCCTGATCCTGAAAGCCGCACACAAAATCATCCGCATACCGCACGATGATCGTGTCAGTCATCCGTTTGCACCAGTGGTTCTGAAACCAGTCACGTAGTGCAGGTAAACGTTCGCCAGGCAGGGGCTGCGCCCTGTGGCGAACCAACACCGGTGTCGCTCCATGACGCCAGCGTCACTTGATGATCAGACCCCCCGATCCGTCTCTCGAGCATCGCGACCAGGTGGTCGCGGTTGTCGAAGGGGCGTCAACGATCCAGTTGACCTTCCGCCGTTCCACCGTGACTGCATCGAGCGCGTTGTGCGTCCCGGCCGGAAACCGTAACTGAACCCGAGGAACTCCGTCTCGCGGTACCAGAATCGTGTCCGTCACTGCCCGCTGAAGAATCTTGTCCGAGGCAAGCGGTCGTTGCCCTCCTTGGGTATGTATACCCGACGGAGGCGCCCGCCCCTGTGCACACGGCAGGTCGACCAGTTCCACACCTTCCGCATACGCGTGCCACGTAACTCCGTCCACGCCCGCTGCCGCGTCCTTTCTCAAGGAGTGAAACGCCGCGTGCAGGACATCACGTGGTGGAGCAACGTCACAAGACGCTCTTCCGGATTCCTCTTCGCAACTTGTCGTATGCGCCGCCTGTGACCCCCGCTTCTGCGCGCGGCGCGGGTCAACCGCATTGCCCTTCCCTCCAGCAACTCCGCAGGCTCCGGAGAGCCCTTGTTCGCCGCCTTCAGCGGTACTATGGCCGAATCTGACTTCTCGTTCATCATCGGTTTACGGAACAGTTCCTTTCCTCTGCGGCCCCTCCACGACAGAGGGGCAAGACCTCCCAGGTCCCTGCTTCGGCCATGGTTCTCGGACCCCGCGGAGCCCCCCTCACCAACGCGGCTCGTTGCCTTCGGCCACGACCTCGGCACTCCGGTTTCAAAGCACCTCGTGGCTCAATAGCCTGGTCGGGTAGGCTGCTGGCGCGCGCATCCTTAAGCGAAGGCTTTATCCGTCACCGCTCTTTCGATTGCGGGCGGGTTCGCAGAATCGCCATAGACCACGTTTCCAGCAGCCCCCCTAAAATTCCGTACGTGTAACTGCTCACCCCCTGGCTCCGGCTTGATGTCGGGGTAGAGTAACGAACGGGTTTTCGTGGAGATTTGACACTGCATGCCGATTCGCTTAGTGGTGGTCATCGAGAACGACGGGGACCGCCAGTGGGCTACTTTGGATCGAAGGCGACGAGCGGGCTGTGCCAGCTGCTTCCGGGGCTCCAGCCTCCGCATGATCTGTATGTGGAAACGCATCTCGGAGGCGGCGCGCCGATGAAGCGCAAGGCCGGGTGATGGCGACGGTCAACGCGGCGCGCGAGGAGTTCGAAGCGGCCAAGACCCGGATCGCGGCGCTGCGTGCGGCCGGCAAGGTGGCGGAAGAGGCCGTCATCCGCGTCCTCGTCATCCTGCTCGACATCATCATCGTCGTCCTTCTGGAGAAGACTACGCGCAAAACGAGCCGGAACTCCGGTCTGCCGCCGTCACAGACGGACAAGGACAAGAGCGCGAGGCGCGCCGGAAGCAACGGCAAGGGCCCGAAGCCGAACCGGCAGATGGGCGACAACCTGCCATCGTCGAGGAAACGGTCGCGGCCTGCGACGCCTGCGGCGCCGACATCGACGGCCCCGTCGATCGGGAGCGCCGCGTCCTCTACGACATCGTGTTCGAGGTCGTCGAGCGCCGCGCCGAGATCAAGGAATGTCCGAAGTGCAAGGCCCGGACCAAGGGCCGGTTCCCCGACAACATCCCGTGCAGTACGGCATCGGCATTCAGGCCCTTGTCATCAACCTGCTGGTCGCCCAGATGCTGTCCCTGCGCCGTGCCGTCGCGTTCGTGCAGGCGATCTCCGGCATCAAGCTCTCCGAGGCCTCGGCTATGCTTTCACGATGCGTCATGGGAGGAGGCCGCCGTGGCGCACCTCCTGCAACGCCCGATGTCGATGATTTCGGATCAACAGCAAGTGGCTCCATGTCGTCACCGACGGAACCCTGACGTGCAAGTTCCCGCACCGCAAGCGCGGCCGAGAGGCAAGAGATCGGCATCATCCCGTGCTACAAGGGCGTCCTAGGCCTCGTACATGGGCTATGACCAGTGTAGCCACCAGCTGTGCGGCAGCCACCTGCTGCGCGAACTGACCTTTGTCGTCGAGGCTACCGCTGGGCGCGACTGATGAAGAGCCTGCTCCCTGCCACAAGGTCAACAAGAGCGCATCCAAAACCCTGAACGACGCCGGGCCGTGCGCAAGCGCTACCGCACCATCAGGGCGCCAGGGAACTGCCCGATATCCCGCCGCCGCCGAAAGGAAAACGTGGACGCAAGTCCGACGCGCACAACCTGCACGAACGTCTCGTGAAACACGAAAAGTCAGTCCTGCGCTTCACAGACGACCCCAACGTCAGCTTCACCAACAATGCCGGAGAACAGAAGATCAGGATGGCAAAGGTCAAGGTGTCCGGATGCTTCCGCTCCACGCAAAAGCATGGTGCCGGAGCTCAAGCTACCTCACCTCCATGGCCGCACTCGGCTACAACCCACTCGTCGCCACCCAGATCGCCCTCGACGGAAAAGCCGCAGACATCATCAACGAGCACTACGACCAATCAGAACCCAACAAGGGGTGAGTAGATACCCGTACGTCCGGTTTTCCCGGTTCAAGCATCAGGCACCCACTTGGAGTTCGGTGCGGAGCCTTCCCACGCCATGGTCAAGGCTGACCCAGCCATACCCACGGCATCTCCGAGCGTTTGCTCCGTCCTTCGGCCTTGCAGTCTGTCGGTCTGAGTACCGACTTGACCTGCCGCAGAGGCCACCTGAGCCCTGAGGTCCTCGCTCGGGACGGGTTGTGTTGTCCCGCCCCTTAGGCGACCTCATCCGCCAGTCAGGAGGACTCCGCGTCCTTTCCCGTTTCCCGGTTATAGACGCGGTCCTTGACGGGTCGCTTCATCCTGTCTGTCCTCCTCACCTTCCGGTCTTTCACTGCTGATCTGTCCCGGATTGCCGCCGTCTGTACCCCGGGGAACCCGATGCGTGTTCCTCAGTTCTTCCGCATCGACACTGGCCATCGGGTAGCAACCTTGGCGTTCACCGTCTATCCCACAAATCAGCTTCGTGTGGGTGGGGAATTTCGGGGCTTCCCGTTCGCTTTCGCCCTCCGGTTTGCTCGCCGCCCTGGCTGACCGAACCGGCTGGACACTGCGTTCCAGCCAGCCCACGACGGCTTCCTACGTCCCAGCTCGCTGGTCCAGGGTCGCCCCTGAACCAATGCTACGGCGCCAAACTGAGAATTGCGGGACTTTCACCCGCAAGATCAGCAGCTAGACTCGCTGCACGCTTGCCGCTCCCCAACGCTTCGCCTCACGACGCATGGTTCACGGAGGAAGTGGTGGTTAGCCTCTCTTCCTGCCGGGACTCTCACCCGGCGACATCCTACCAGTTAGCCTTGCGCTCCCACCATGCCGAAAATCACCAAGAGAACCGTCGACGCCCTCGTCCCCGCCGAACGCGAGAGGGTCGTCTGGGACGACGACATCAAGAGCTTCGGCGTTCGCGCCCATCCCTCGGGCCGCAAGGTCTATATCGTCAAGTACCGTCACGAAGGACGCGCCATCAAGACCTCCATCGGACCGCATGGCCCCATCACTCCGGCCGCCGCCAGGGCGCGCGCCGCGGAGATCGTCACCCTCGCCAGGACCGGGCGCGACCTCGAGGGCAGGATCCCGCGAAAGTCCGGCGGACCCACCATGGCCGACCTCGCCAAGCGTTTCATGGACGACTATGCCCCCGACCATCTCAAGCCCAGCACCGCCAGGCTCTACCGCGAAATCATCGACAAGCGCATTCTCCCCCGGCTCGGCAAGCGCCGGGTGGCCGATATCGGCCGGGCGGACGCCGCCGCCCTCCATCACGAGATGCGCGACGTTCCCGGCCACGCCAACCGCACCCTCGGCATCCTTTCCCGCATGCTGACCATGGCCGAGGTCTGGGAGATGCGCCCCGAGGGCGTCAACCCGTGCCGGTTCGTCAGGAAGTATCCCGAACACAAGCGCGAGCGGTTCCTGTCCGATGACGAGTACCGCCGCCTCGGCGCCGCGCTGCGCGATGCGGAGCGCGAGGGCTTCGCCTCGCCCGAGGCGGTCGCCGCGATCCGGTTGCTGATGCTGACCGGATGCCGAAGCGGCGAAATCCTCTCCCTGCGGTGGGACCATGTCGACCTCGACCGGGGCGAGTTGCGGTTGCCGGATTCGAAGACCGGAGCGAAGATCGTGCATCTCGGCGAACCCGCCGTCGCCGTGCTGCGCGGCATACGGCGCACCGGCGACGGCCCCTGGGTATTCCCCGGCCAGAAGCCGGGCGCCCATCTCGCCTTCCTGCACGGCCCATGGCATCGCATCCTGAAGCGCGCCGGCATCAAGGATCTGCGCATCCATGACCTCCGCCACAGCTTTGCCAGCGGCGGTCTGCTGGTCGGCAAGGGCCTGCCGATGATCGGCAAGCTGCTCGGACACAACAAGGTCCAGACGATCGCCCGCTATGCCCATCTCGCCAACGATCCCGTCAAGTCCGCCGCCAACAGGATCGCCACCAGAATCGCCGAGGTCGCGGGGTGATATCGTCTTCCCGCCAAGTGTGGACTTCTGCCTCAGGGATGGAGGCTCAGCTCATGATACGCTTAGCTTGAGTGGGGATCAGGTAAAAAATTACAACGAGTTGGCGCCATACACGCGCAATCCTGCGCAGGGCTGCGTCAGGCCATGACCTGTCTCCGACGGAGACGGCCCTCAGACGAATACCGTGGTACCGGCAGGCGAGAAAAAGCCGGTTCGGCAGGTCGTCGCTAGGCCGGCGATGCGCACGTCGCGCTGCTTGGTGCCTCCTCAAGACGGACATAGCGCAGTTTCGCCGAGCAGAGCATGGGGGTATGTTTCGGCGGAGTGGCATTCTTGCTGGAGGGCAGCTTGAACAATGCCGACCTGAACTGGATCGCGAACTACATCTGGAGCATTGCGGACGATGTGCTGCGCGACCTCTATGTGCGCGGCAAGTATCGCGACGTGATCCTGCCCATGACGGTGCTGCGCCGCCTCGATGCGGTGCTGGAAGACGACAAGCAGGCCGTCCTCGACATGAAGGCCGCGCTCGACGGGGCCGGTGTGGTCGAACAGGACGCCGCCTTGCGCCAGGCCGCGGGCCAAGCTTTCTACAATAGCTCACCGTTCTCCCTGCGCGACCTGCGCGCCCGCTCCAATCCGCAGCAGTTGAGGGCTGATTTCGAAGCCTGGCTCGACGGCTTCTCGCCCAATGTGCAGGACATTCTCGACAGCTTCGAATTCCGCAACCAGATCCCGCGCCTCGTGAAGGCCGACGCGCTGGGCGCGTTGATCGAGAAGCTCACTTCTCCGGACGTCAACCTGAGCCCTGCCCCGATCAGGGACGGCGACGGCGCCGTCCGCCGCCCCGGCCTCGACAACCACGGCATGGGCACGATTTTCGAAGAACTGGTGCGCCGCTTCAACGAGGAGAACAACGAGGAAGCCGGCGAACACTGGACCCCCAGGGACGCCGTGCGCCTGATGGCGAAGCTCGTGTTCCTGCCCGTCGCCGACAAGATCGAGTCCGGCACCTACCTGCTCTATGACGGCGCCTGCGGCACCGGCGGCATGCTGACAGTAGCCGAGGAGACCCTGCAGGAGCTTGCAGCCGAACGCGGCAAGCAGGTCTCCACCCACCTCTACGGCCAGGAAATCAACGCCGAGACCTGCGCCATCTGCAAGGCCGACCTGCTGCTCAAGGGCGAGGGCGAAGCAGCCGACAACATCGCGGGCGGCCCGGAACATTCCACGCTCGCCAACGATGCCTTCCCGTCCCGCGAGTTCGACTTCATGCTGTCCAATCCGCCCTACGGCAAGAGCTGGAAGACCGATCTCGAACGCATGGGCGGCAAGCAGGGAATGCGTG
This sequence comes from Alphaproteobacteria bacterium, assembly GCA_964291215.2. Classification (GTDB taxonomy): domain Bacteria; phylum Pseudomonadota; class Alphaproteobacteria; order MPNO01; family UBA830; genus JAJEBT01. The sequence goes on from OZ219791.1 coordinate 100,004, forward strand.
ACCCGCGTTTCCTGATCGAACACGGCGGTGACCCGGAATATTCGCTGGTCACCCGCGTGAGTGACGGCCAGATGCTGTTCCTCGCCAACAAGCTCTCCAAGATGAAGCGGAGCACACCGCTCGGCAGCCGCATTGCAGAGGTGCACAACGGCAGTTCGCTGTTTACGGGCGACGCGGGCCAGGGCGAGAGCAACATCCGCCGCTGGATTATCGAGAACGACTGGCTGGAGGCCATCGTCGCCCTGCCGCTCAACCTGTTCTACAACACCGGCATCGCCACCTATGTGTGGGTGCTGACCAACCGCAAGCCCGAACATCGGCGCGGCAAGGTGCAGTTGATCGACGCCACCGGCTGGCATCGCCCCTTGCGCAAGAATCTCGGCAAGAAGAACTGCGAACTCGGCGAGGACGACATCGGGCGCATCTGCGACACCTTCCTCGCCTTCGAGGAAAGCGAGCAGAGCCGGATTTTCGACAACGCTGCCTTCGGCTACTGGAAGGTCACGGTCGAGCGGCCCTTGCGCATCGAGGGCATCGATCCGGGTTTTGCTTACAAGGCGTCCGAGATCAAGCTGCTCAAGGAGCACGGCACGCGGAGCGAGGCCGCCCCGCCTGTCATCCGGCAGATTCACATGCGGGGGACGGAACCCGACCCGCTGCGCGGCCTGTTTGAAACCACCGTCGAAGGCTGCTCGGCCATTGTGGAGTATGAGCCCGACACCGAGTTGCGCGATACCGAACAGATACCGCTTCAGGAGGATGGCGGCATCGAGGGGTTCTTCCGTCGCGAGGTCCTGCCCTATGCCGGCGACGCCTGGTATCGGGAGGACAGCGTCAAGACCGGCTACGAGATCAGCTTCAACCGCTACTTCTACAAACCGCAGCCGATGCGCTCGCTGGAGGAGATACGAGCCGACATCCTCGCGCTGGAGACGGAGGCCGAGGGGTTGCTCGACTCTATCATTGGCAAGGCCGACTCATGATTGACGGCGTCACGCCTTATCCGGCCTACAAGCCCTCCGGCATCGAGTGGCTGGGGGATGTGCCGGCGCATTGGGAAATTGAACGACTCAAATCCTCGGTGAAAAATGTTGTGGAGCATACAGCTGATCATAGTAAGGCAGGCCCTATCATCGCTTTGGAGAATGTAAAGAGCTGGACCGGTGGCATCAACGGCACCGCTTCAACTCCTTCATTTGACAGCCAATTAAAGCGCTTTCGGGCTGGCGATGTGCTGTTCGGCAAACTTCGTCCTTATTTGGCGAAGGTTGCCCGCTTGACGACAGACGGTCTTTGCGTCGGCGAGTTTCTGGTTCTTCGGCCCCGCCACGGGAACATCATGGAAGCGCACCTTGAGCACCTTTTCCGATCAAAGCCGATCATTGATACGATAAACAGTTCGACATTCGGGGCGAGGATGCCCCGTGCGGATTGGCAATTCATTGGAAGAATGCCGATCCCTTTCCCACCCCTTCCCGAACAAGCCGCCATCGCCCGCTTTCTCGACCACATGGACCGGCGCATCACCCGCTGCATCAGCGCGAAGGAGAAGCTGATCGCGCTGCTGGAGGAATACAGGCAGGCCGTTGTCAGCGAGGCCGTGACCGGCCGGTTTGACGTGCGCACCGGCAAGCCCTACCCGGCCTACAAGCCCTCCGGCATCGAGTGGCTGGGGGATGTGCCGGCGCATTGGGAAATTGAACGACTCAAATCCTCGGTGAAAAATGTTGTGGAGCAGACAGCTGATCATAGTAAGGCAGGCCCTATCATCGCTTTGGAGAATGTAAAGAGCTGGACCGGTGGCATCAACGGCACCGCTTCAACTCCTTCATTTGACAGCCAATTAAAGCGCTTTCGGGCTGGCGATGTGCTGTTCGGCAAACTTCGTCCTTATTTGGCGAAGGTTGCCCGCTTGACGACAGACGGTCTTTGCGTCGGCGAGTTTCTGGTTCTTCGGCCCCGCCACGGGAACATCATGGAAGCGCACCTTGAGCACCTTTTCCGATCAAAGCCGATCATTGATACGATAAACAGTTCGACATTCGGGGCGAGGATGCCCCGTGCGGATTGGCAATTCATTGGAAGAATGCCGATCCCTTTCCCACCCCTTCCCGAACAAGCCGCCATCGCCCGCTTTCTCGACGGGAAGATCGAGAAGGTCCGGGAAGGCGTCGCCCGGGCGCAAGGCGAGATCGACCTGCTGCGCGAGTGGCGCACCCGGCTGATCGCCGATGTCGTCACCGGCAAGCTCGACGTGCGCGTGGCGACAGCCGAACTGCCGGAGACCGCCCCCCTTGCACCCGCCGACGGGACGGATGCTCCGGCGGATGACGCGCCCGCCCCCGATTCCCCGGATCGGGCGGCGTAGGCCAGCGGGTTGACCGTGCCGCCGCCCGCCGCGCCGAAGCTCTACCACATCGTCCATGTGGACCGGTTGTCGTCGATTGTTGCCGACGGCGGCCTCCGGTGCGATGCGGCACTTCAGGCGCAGCCGCGACCGGGGACGACCATCGGCATGAACGCGATCAAGCAGCGACGTTTGACCAATCCACTGGAATGCCAGCCCGGGCTCAATGTCGGCGACTGCGTGCCGTTCTATTTCTGTCCGCGTTCCGTCATGCTCTTTGTGATCCACAGGGGAAATCATGGCGAACTTGCGTATCGCGGTGGCCAGGATCCCATCGTGCATCTGGAGGCCGACCTGCGCGAAACGGTCGACTGGGCCGAGCGGAACGGGCGGCGGTGGGCTTTCACCCTGTCCAATGCAGGCTCCCGGTACTTCCAGGACCGGTGCAACCTGGCGCGACTCGACGAGATCGACTGGGATGCCGTCGAGGCGCGGGATTGGCGCGCCCCCAAGATTAAGGAGAGCAAGCAGGCGGAGTTCCTTGTCGAGCGGTCTTTCTCCTGGACGCTGGTTCAGCGCGTCGGCGCGCGCACGTTCGCGGCCCGCGACCGGGCGGCGGAGGCCCTGCGCGCCGCCGCTCATCAGCCTGCTGTCACGGTTCGGCAGGCGTGGTATTATTGATGCTGCAAGGGGACAGCGATGATCCGCTTCAAGACGGGTGATATCCTCGCCGAAGATGCCGATGCGCTGGTCAACACCGTCAACTGCGTCGGGGTGATGGGACGCGGGATCGCGCTCCAGTTCAAGAGGGCGTTTCCCGAGAATTTCCGCGCCTATGCCGAGGCCTGCAAGCGGGAGGAAGTCCACCCCGGCCGCATGTTCGTCTTCGAGACGGACGCGCTCACCAATCCGCGTTTCATCGTCAACTTCCCGACCAAGCGCCATTGGCGCGCCAACAGCCGGATCGAGGATATCGATGCCGGGCTAGACGATCTTGCACGGGTGATCCGCGAGCGCGGAATCCGTTCGATCGCGGTGCCGCCGCTCGGCAGCGGTCTCGGCGGTCTGGATTGGCGCGAGGTGCGGCCGCGCATCGAGGCGGCCCTGCGCGGCCTCGACAATCTGGATACCGTCGTCTTCGAGCCAGACGGCACACCGGCGCTGATGGCGCACAGCCGCGAAGTTCCGACGATGACGCCGGGGCGGGCCGCGCTGGTCGGGCTGATGAACCGCTATCTGAACGGCCTCCTCGATCCCTCCATCACCCTGCTGGAAGTCCACAAACTGTTGTACTTCATGCAGGTCGCGGGCGAGCCGCTGAGGCTCCGCTACACAAAGGCCCTCTACGGGCCTTATGCCGAGAATCTGCGCCATGTCCTCAACGCGCTGGAGGGACACTTCATAACCGACTACGGCGACGGTGGCGACCGGCCCGACAAGCTGCTGGAAATCGTCCCCGGCGCGGTCGAGGACGCCACCGAGGTCCTGGACCGTTCCCCCACGACGCGGGAGCGTTTCGAGAGGGTCGCCGATCTAGTCGACGGGTTCGAATCGGCTTTCGGCCTCGAGCTGCTCTCGACGGTGCATTGGGTTCTCGAACACGAGGCGCCAGCGTCGTCGGAAGAGGTTATCGCGACAACCTACGCCTGGAACGAGCGCAAGAAGAGGTTCTTTCCCCGGCAGATCGAGTTGGCGGTTGGCGTGCTGACCGAAAAGGGCTGGACCGCCGGCCTCCATGCCGCCCAGCCATGACCGCGGCTGCCGCAAGACAGGCTTCGAATGGACGGTTCAGCAAGGCGCCGGGCCGGGCGTTCCTTTTCACGCTGTCCTGGGTCAGGCCGAGGGCAGCGCCGCAAACCGGAAGGAGCTAACCGAGATGACAGACTGGGAAACATGCCCGGCTGTGGAGCAGACGCCGGGGAAGGTCAGCGGTGCATGGGTTTTTGCCGGTACGCGGGTCCCGTTGTTCGCCCTTTACGAGAACCTCGCCAGCGGCGCCACGGTCGACGATTTCGTCGAGTGGTTTCCCGGTGTGGACAAGAAGAAGTTTCGCGCGGTGCTCGAACACGAAGCCCGGGCGTTGAGGACGGCGCTGGCGCGTTGAGACTCCTGCTCGACCAGGGAACGCCCGCGCCGCTGCGGCGTCATCTCCCGGCGCATTCCGTGGACACGCTGGCCGAGAAGGGCTGGTCCGACAAGGACAACGGCGAGTTGCTCGAACTGGCGGAGCGGGAAGGATACGAAATTCTCGTCACGACCGATCAGAGCCTTCGCTATCGGCAGAATCTGGAAGGCAGGAAGATCGGCATCGTCATTCTGCTTTCGACCAACTGGACGGCGATCAGCCGTCATGTGCTGGAGATTGGACAGGCGATCGCGGCAGTGCGGCCGGACAGGGTTGTCGAGGTGCCCATTCAGGCAAAATGACATGACAACCGACACCAGCGAACGCGGCCTCGAACGGCTGATCTGCACGGCTCTGGCGGGCCATCCCTGCGAGCCGGAGGCGACGGACGCCGCCGGCGAACCGGCGGTCGGCTACGACGGTGCAGGCTGGGGCGGCGGGAGTTGGCACGACTACGACCGCGAGCATTGCATCGACCTGGCCCAACTCACTGCCTTCCTGCGCGCCACGCAGCCCGAGGCGGCCGAAGCCCTGACTCTCGACGAGGACGGCCCGATCCGGCGCAAGTTCCTTGCGCGGTTACAGGGCCAAATCGCGAAGCGGGGCACCGTCGGCGTGCTCCGGCGCGGACTCCGGCACGGCGCCCACGAGTTCGCGCTGTTCTACGGCGCGCCCTCGCCCGGCAACATGCAGGCACGGGAACGGTTCGAGCAGAACCGCTTCACCGTCACCCGCCAGCTTCGCTACAGCCGCAGCGAGACGCAGCGGGCGCTCGACATCGTGCTCTTTGTCAACGGCCTCCCGGTCGTCACCTTCGAACTCAAGAACAGCCTCACCAAGCAGACCGTGGAGGACGCCGCCGAACAGTACCGGAGGGACCGCGACCCGCGCGAGAAGCTGTTCGTGCTTGGGCGCTGCATTGCGCATTTCGCCGTGGACGACTCCGAGGTGCGTTTCTGTACCCATCTCCAGGGCAAGGCATCGTGGTTCCTGCCCTTCAATCGCGGCTGGCGCGACGGTGCCGGCAATCCGCCCAACCCACACGGGCTGAAGACCGATTATCTCTGGCGCGAAGTGCTGACTCGCGAGAGTTTGACCGATATCCTCGAAAATTACGCCCGGATCGTGGAGGAACGCGACAGGAAGACGGGACGCAGGACGCGCAACCAGACTTGGCCCCGCTACCACCAGCTCTATGCCGTCCGGCAGCTGTTGGCGGACGCAGCCGCCCGTGGCGCGGGCCAGCGCTACCTGATCCAGCACTCGGCCGGCAGCGGCAAGAGCAACTCCATCGCCTGGCTGACGCACCAGTTGATCGGCCTTTCCCGGGACGGCGCTCCTGTTTTCGATTCCGTCATCGTGGTCACCGACCGGCTCATCCTCGACCGGCAGATCAACGACACCATCCGGCAATACGCCCATATCGGCGCTACCGTCGGCCATGCCGACCGTTCGGGCGACCTGCGGCGCTTCATCGAGACCGGCAAGAAGATCGTCATCTCGACGGTGCAGAAATTCCCGTTCATCCTCGACGAGATCGGCGACATGCAACGCGGGCGGCGGTTCGCCATCGTCATCGACGAGGCGCATTCCAGCCAGGGCGGGCGTACCAGCACGGCTATCGGACAGGCTCTCGCCGAAGCGGGTGCGGGCGATGAAGAGACCTTCGAGGATCGAATCAACCGGCTGATGGAATCGCGCAGGCTGTTGCCCAACGCCAGCTATTTCGCGTTCACGGCCACGCCCAAGAACAGGACGCTGGAGCTGTTCGGCGCGCCGGATCCGCAACCCGACGGAACGGTCAGGCACCGCGCCTTCCACAGCTACACCATGAAGCAAGCCATCCAGGAAGGCTTCATCCTGGACGTGCTGGCGCATTACACGCCGGTTCTGAGCTACTACAGGCTTGCCAAGACTATTGCGGACGACCCGGAGTTCGATACGAAGAAGGCGCAGAACAAGCTGCGGCGTTTCGTCGAGGGCCATGACCACGCCATCCGCCTCAAGGCCGAGATCATGGCGGACCACTTTCACGAGCAGGTGCTGGCCCGCAACAAGATCGGTGGCGAGGCGCGGGCGATGGTCGTCACCAACGGAGTCGAGCGTGCGATCCGCTATTTCCATGCCCTTCGCGACTATCTGGAGGAACGCAGGAGTCCGCACCGCGCCATTGTGGCTTTCTCCGGCGAGCAGGAATTCGGCGGCACGACGGTCAGCGAAACGTCGCTGAACGGTTTTCCGGCCAGTCAGATTGCAGAGAAGATCCGGGAGCACCCCTATCGCTTCCTCGTCTGCGCCGACAAGTTCCAGACCGGCTACGACGAACCGCTGCTGCACACCATGTATGTGGACAAGACGCTCTCCGGCATTCGGGCGGTACAGACTCTCTCGCGCCTCAATCGGGCCTACCCGAAGAAACACGATGTCTTCGTGCTGGATTTCCTGAACGACGCCGGGACCATTCACGCCGCGTTTGCGGACTACTACCGCACGACGATCCTGTCCGACGAGACCGATCCCGACAAGCTGCATGACTTGCAGGCGGATCTGGACGGCGCACAGGTCTACACGCCCGAACAGGTTGGGGATTTCGCGCACCGCTACCTCGCCGGCGCCGGACGCGACCGGCTCGACCCGGTGCTCGACGAATGCGTTGCGGTCTACCTGAGGGCACTCGACGAGGATGGCCAGGCAGACTTCAAGGGCAAGGCCAAGGCATTCGTGCGAACCTACGGTTTTCTTTCCTGCATCCTGCCCTATACCAACGCTGGCTGGGAAACCCGGTCGATCTTCCTCAACTTCCTGATTCCCAAGCTGCCGTCCCCGCGCGAGGACGACCTGTCCAGAGGCATCCTGGACGCCATCGACATGGACAGCTACCGGATCGAGAAGCAGACCATGCAGAAGATCGCGCTTCCGGACGAAGACGTGGCGATCGATCCCCTGCCGCCAGGCGGGGCCAGCCGCCGGCTCGATCCCGACATGGATCGGCTCTCCAACATCGTGAGGCAGTTCAACGACCTGTTCGGCGGCATTCGGTGGGAAGACAAGGATCGCGTCGAACAATTGATCACCCGCACGATCCCCGGGCGCGTCGCCGCCAACGAGGCATACAGGAACGCCCGGAAGAATTCGGACACGGAAAACACCAGGATAGAATTCGACAAGGCCCTTCAGCAGGTGATCGTTTCGCTGATTAGCGACGACAACCAGCTATTCAAACAGTTCATGGACAACGAAGGCTTCAAGCGCTGGATGACCGACGTGACTTTCGAGTTGACGGCGCAAGCGGCAAGTCCATGACAAGTTCCGCCACGCTATCCGAAAGGCCGTGCCGCCGTCCAGCGTCCAGAACCGGCACCCGCGCCATGCCGCCCTTCGGCGACAGGTCCACGGTCAGCGTGCATTCGATCCACCAGACCGACGCTGACATGCCGGCATGGCCCGCACCTTCCAAGACTAAGTCGTGTGACGCCAAATGGATCCGCGACCTGATTGAACATCGCGATGCCGTCCCGATCATCCCCGACCGCGAAGGCGCGAAGACCAGGCACCCATTCTCCAAACCCTTGTATAAATTGCGAAATCGAATCGAACGCGCCTTCAACAAGCTCAAGCAGTTCCGCCGCATCGCCACCCGCTACGAAAAGCTCACTGCCAATTTCCTCGCCATGATCAAGATCGCTACTGTCAGGCTCTGGCTACGAATTTATGAGGCCACGGCCTAATAGCGTGGGTGTGCTATGAGATTTGCTCTCGTCGACGGCCATCGTACCAATCCCCAACCCCGGGGGGGGGGGGGGGATATGCTGCTATTGCGGGCGCCGGATGATACCGAAGTGCGGTCGATATGTGCGTTGGCACTGGGCACATGAACGACATAGTAGCTGTGATCCTTGGCAAGAGGGTGAAACTGACTGGCATATAGCATGGAAGGATTATTTTCCGGAAGGATTTCAAGAAATCTTGCCCCCGTTCCATAGTGAAGTGCAACACATGATGGGCTGTGGCCATGTGTTTTTAGACGCATGATGTTGCGGAGCGGTAGCGGCGAGAGTTGCTGTACAAGATGAAGGGAGCTTGTTCATGTCCAAAGGCTACCGTCACCTACGAAGAGCGATGCCAGATTGAGGCAGAAAAGCGGTCTTTCACAAGGTGCGATTGCTCGGCAGCTAGGCCGATCAACAATTTTCCGGGAGATCAAGCGCAACACCGGGGGACGGGGTCACCGTCACAAGCAGGCGCAAAGGATGGCAGAAACGCGCCGCAGGACAGACTCGTCTGTTTCCTGGCGGTTGACGCCTCGGGTTGAAGCTCAGAAAAAGCTGCGGGAGGGCCCCGAGCAGCGGCCGTTTTCGACTGGAGGGCCGTGGGTCGGCAACGGATCCATGATCGCCGAAGATCGGAGAGCTGGGGGCGTCTTGTGGAAGAAGCTTCGGCGGCGCGGCAAGAAGCCGAACTGGAAGGGCGGATGCCATTCCGGCCGGGTGGACATTTCCGAGCGCCCTGCGGAGGCAAAGGAACGGATCGGCGACTGGGAACCATCATCGGCAAAGCTCACAGTGGAGCTGTCGTGTCGCTGGTTGATCGTGCCACGAAATACACCTTGCCGGGTGGACAGAAAGACACGGTCGGTTCGGTCATGATCCGCCTGCTCGGCTCTGGTGCGCTATTGGTCCACACAATCACAACGGCAAGGAGTTCGCAGACCACAGGCGTGTCGCACTTGACGCAGATTTCTTCTTCGCCTTTCCATTCCTGGGAGCGCGGCTTGAATGAGCACACCAACGGCCTGGTGCGGGAGTACTTCCCGAAGGGCACGGACTTTCGCGCGATATGCAACGAAGATGTTCAGAAGGTACAGGATCGGATCAACACTCGGAAAGTCCCGGGATCGCTGACGGAGGTAATCTTGAAGTGAAACCGCGCTGACCATCTGCGCCATGTTCCGAAGCCGTAACGTGCAGCAGGGTCCATGCCGCGCGACGGCGGAATAGTGGCTTGAAGTCGACAAAGGCGTTGCATAAGCTCGGTGTTGAAGGAACTGAAGCTGTTCCCAGGCGGAATCGAGAGGGGCAGAGGGGGAAATTTGCGCAACATCCGGCCCTCATCTCCGTTCGGGCTACGCCCTCACTGCGATGCGGGCCGGATGTTGCACTTCAGACTGGAAGTGGGGTCCATGTAGAACACCGCCAGAACGGGGCTTAGCAGATGCATGCAAAGCGGCATGTCCGACTTTTCCGGCTTGATCCGGTGACGCATGTCGAAAACCGCGATCTGTCCCGGTTTGACGCTACAGCCGCAGCCCTCGTTCCGGATCACCTCGGCCACGATCTCGTAGTCGTCCAGCCAGGTCACGCCCAGCCGCCGACGCCCCGACAAGAGGTTCTTCACCTCGGGGGAAAGCCGGTTGAAATCCTCGTCACTCGGATACGGCGCCCGCAATTCCTCCAATCCGTCACTATCAAGATAGTCGTGTGGGTAATGACGCGTGGCCTTGTCAGACATCCCCAATCCTCTCCTGATCGGTTCCCCAGCAGGATGACCGACAGATCGCCATCCCGTAAGCGTGGTGCGCGCCACGCTTGTTTTCAACGCCTGAACTGGGGCAGAATGGACGGTATCAGCATAGAAGAGACGCCGGTGAAGAACCCCGAATGGGTCGACCAGGGCCCGCCCGAAAAGCCACAGCCCGAGCAAGTGTTTTTCGACGACCCCGCCATCGACCGCGCCTTTGCCGTGACCATGGCACTTGCGACCGAGGTCTGGGTGCTGAAAGACAGGGTCATGGCCCTTGAAAGCGCGCTGGAAAAATCCGGCGCGATAGATAAAAGTGCGCTCTCCGCCGAACCGGACAATGATGAACGCGCGGCGTGCGAGACCGAACGTCAGGCCTTCGTTGCGGGGCTTCTCGACAACCTCACGGGACTTCAAGCCTCGGCAGGTGCGCCGGAGAAGGAGGGCGACAATGGATGATCGCAGTTTCGTGGCTGCTCAGGACGTAATCCTGGACATGAAGAAACACTGGACCACCCGGCTTTATCCTGCCCTGAAAGCCGAATTCGCCGAGCGAACGCGCGACAAGCCAGCTTCAAGCCGCCAAGAAGTCGCAGACCTCCTCGAACCCACGATGACCTACCGCTATTTCGCCTGGATGGAACGGCACCTCCAGCGCATGAAATACTCGGGCCGCTATGGCCTTGTGCCCTATCACAGGGAACGCGCGACCGACCTGCGCGACACTCTGCCAGACATGTCTGGTGACCCACGGCTGGAGTTGAACCCCGATTTCAGGAACCCGATCTACTATGAAACCGTCGACATTCACCAACACCCGGGCGGCGTCTGGAGCGAACCGACCGCCGGATTTGTCTATGAACGCGGCGCCCGCTCGACCACGCCGATGCTTGGCTCAAGGCACCGAGACATGCACGGTCGCCTCACCGACCGGGCCACCCGCGACGGTGTGCCGAAACGGATGCTTGACATGGGCTGTGGCTTCGGCAAGTCGACCCGGCCCTTCTATGAGGAACTGCGCGACACCCAGGTGGAAGCCGTCGATCTTGCCGCACCCTGCCTGGAACTCGCGGCCGCCGACGCGGCGGCGGCCCAGGCCGAAAATGTGCGCTTCCGCCAGATGAACGCCTATGAGACCGACTACGAAGACGGCAGCTTCGACCTTGTCACCTCGACCATGCTCTTGCACGAAATGCCGCCCGAGGAGACCGGCAAGACATTCACCGAATGCGCCCGCGTCCTTAAATCGGGCGGCTGCATGGTCCATCTGGATTTCTACATCCTGCCCGACGCCTTTGCCGCGTTCACCCACTACGGCCACAGCCGCCGCAACAACGAGCCCTTCATGGTCCCGCTGGCCGAATTGGACGTGGCATCCGAATTAGAAGCGCGCGGCTTCACCAATATCTCCATTGAACCGTTCCAGGAAGCCGAAGGCGTTGATGTGAACAATAGCCCCTACTGGCGCTTTCCCTGGACCATCATCTCCGCTGACCGCCTGTAACTGGCAGGCGCAAGCTACGAGGACAAACGCCGCCGCAGGTCGAATTCGCGTTGGTTGCGGCCGCGACAGGCGAGTCCCGATGGTCGCCGCGACCGCTTCATGAACACCGCCAAGACAAGACGCGCCTCAACGCATTGAAATAAATATAAAAATTATCCCGTCCATCACGGGAGAGGCATTGGGCGACTGTCAGTTCTGTGAGATGCCCTTAGTCATCTGGAACTGAAGTAAGTATAATTGTATGATGGCGGTCGGAGTGTGAACACGGAGGTCATGGCGATGCCACGGGACGGCCCTTGGCGGTGCTGGTCTTGAGTAATCGGTCGTATCTGGAGGCGCAGGTTCGCCGCCACCGTGTGGCGCGCTCGCTGTCGGCCGCATAATCCTGCGTTGCGCGGACGGGCTTGGCAACAAGGCGGTGGCCGCAGAGATCGGCGTGCACACCGTCGGCAAGTGGCGCAAGCGCTTTGTCAAGGACCGCATCGAGGGGCTGAGCCGGGACGCCCGCGGAGCATCGCGGACGAGAAGGTGGCGGAAGTGATCGAGCGCACGCTCACCTCGACGCCCGCGACCCACTGGTCGCTGCGCTCGATGGCGAAGGAGGCGGGGCTGACGTCGATCTGGCGCATCTGGGGCGCCTTCGGCCTGCACCGGGCCGAGACGTTCAAGCTCTCTCGTGATCCGCACTTCGTCGACAAGGTCCGCGACATCCTCTCGCCGCTGGATCGCGCGCTGGGCGTCGACGAAAAGAGCTAGGCCCGCACCCAGCCGGTCCTGCTGCCCGGCATCCCTGAGCGGCGCACCCATGACTACAAGCGCAACGGAACGACCTCGCTGTTCGCCGCGTCGCCACCGGCGCGGTCATCGGCAACAGACGCCACCGGGCCAAGGAGTTCCTCGACTTCCTCAAGGTGATCGACCGCAATGTTCCGGACGGCCTCGACATCCACATCGTCATGGACAACTACGCCACCCACAAGACCGCCGCGGTCAAAGCCTAGCTGGCTCGGCGGCCGCACTGGCACGTCCACTTCACGCCGACATCCGCCTCGTGCAGGTCGAGCGCTGGTTCGCCGAACTGACCCGCAAGCAGTTGCAGCGTGGCCGCTCGACCCTGCAACTCGAAACCGACATCCGGGCCTTCAACCCACAACGAAAATCCCAAGCCCTTCAAGTGGACAAAGTCCGCTGACGAAATCCTCGCCGCCGTCAAGCGCTTCTGTCTCCGCGTCGAACAAAACTTATGCCACGAACTTTAGATTCAGGTGATTAGATTGGTAGATGACTTGTGTGCCAACTGCCGTTCTTGGGGCGTAGACGAACTCGAAGCGGTCCCACAAGGCTTCGTCCGGCGGGTAGGCCTCGTAGAGAGCGCCGGGCCGATGAGTGTTGAGATTGTCCATGTCTACGCCGGTCGCGCCGAGCTCGGCGCCGCTTGGAAGGCCCGGACCAATGGCGAGGAGCCGTGCTACTATCTCAGCGTCCAACTCGACGACCCGAGCTTCCCCGAGCCCATCCGCGCGGCCCTGTTCGAGGAGGATGGGGCGGCCTTCCTGGTCTGGAACCGCCGGGAGGCGTAGGTTTCACCTGCTGGATGAATTAACCGTTGCGTCGGCGCTGTTATGTGACCCCCGTTCCATAGTGAAGTGTAACACATGATGGGCTGTGGCCATGTGTTTTTAGACGCATGATGTTGCGGAGCGGTAGCGGCGAGAGTTGCTGTACAAGATGAAGGGAGCTTGTTCATGTCCAAAGGCTACCGTCACCTACGAAGAGCGATGCCAGATTGAGGCGTTACAGAAAAGCGGTCTTTCACAAGGTGCGATTGCTCGGCAGCTGGGCCGATCAACAATTTTCCGGGAGATCAAGCGCAACACCGGGGGACGGGGTTACCGTCACAAGCAGGCGCAAAGAATGGCAGAAACGCGCCGCAGGGCAGCCTCGTCTGTTTCCTGGCGGTTGACGCCTCGGGCTGAAGCTCAGAAAAAGCTGCGGGAGGGCCCCGAGCAGCGGCCGTTTTCGACTGGAAGGCCGTGAACGGATCCATGATCGCATTCATGAAGATCGGAGAGCCGGGGGCGTCTTGTGGAAGAAGCTTCGGCGGCGCGGCAAGAAGCCGAACTGGAAGGGCGGATGCCATTCTGGCCGGGTGGACATTTCCGAGCGCCCTGCGGAGGCAAAGGAACGGGTCGGCGACTGGGAGCCATCATCGGCAAAGCTCACAGTGGAGCTGTCGTGTCGCTCGTGCCACGAAATACACCTTGCTGGGTGGACAGAAAGACACGGTCGGTATGATCCGCCTGCTCGGCTCTGGTGCGCTATTGGTCCACACAATCACAACGGCAAGGAGTTCGCAGACCACAGGCGTGTCGCACTTGACGCAGATTTCTTCTTCGCCTTTCCATTCTTGGGAGCGCGGCTTGAATGAGCACACCAACGGCCTGGTGCGGGAGTACTTCCCGAAGGGCACGGACTTTCGCGCGACATGCAACGAAGATGTTCAGAAGGTGCGGCTCAACACTCGGAAAGTCCCGGGATCGCCGACGGAGGTAATCTTGAAGTGAAACCGCCCTGACCATCTGCGTTCCAAAGCCGCAACGTGCAGCAGGGTCCATGCCGCGCGACGGCGGAATAGTGGCTTGAAGCCGACAAAGGCGTTGCATAAGCTCGATGTTGAAGGAACTGAAGCTGTTCCCAGGCGGAATCGAGAGGGGCAGAGGGGAAAAATTTGTGCAACACCCGGCCCTCATCTCCGTTCGGGCTACGCCCTCACTGCGATGAGGGCCGGGTGTTGCATTTCAGACTGGAAGTGGGGTGATATAAAACCTCAGACTATAGGTTCTGTATTATGAGGTTTTGTATCAATGGCTCGGCCTCGCTCCCAGCGCCAGATCGCCCACGCCCTTCTGGAAAAGCGCGGAATCATGCGCCTGGCGGAGCTGCATGAGGCCGGTGTCACCGCAGCAACGGTCAGCCGTATGGAGCGGGACGGTGAAGTTATTCGGCTCTCACGGGGGCTATACCAACTCCCCGACGCCGCGCTTGATGTGAGCCACAGCCTCGCAGAAGCCGCCAAACGAACGCCGAAGGGCGTCGTTTGCCTCGTTTCCGCTCTCGCATTTCACGGCCTGACCGATCAACTGCCGAGAAGGGTCTGGATGGCGACCGGTAAGAAGGACTGGGCTCCAAAGCCTGACGGCGCACCTATCCGCGTTGTTCGCTTCACCGAAAGCCTGCTCGCCGAAGGGGTCGAGACTTACATGATCGAGGGCGTTTCCGTAAAGGTGTTCGATGTCGCCAAGACCGTCGCGGATTGCTTCAGGCACCGAAACAAGATCGGTCTCTCAGTCGCCATCGAAGGTCTCCAGGAGACGCTGCGCCAGCGCAAGGCGACGCCGGCGGAGATTGCCAGGCAGGCAGAGCGGGGAGGCGTTTCCACTGTGATCCGGCCCTATCTTGAAGCGCTGACTGCCAATGCCTAAAGAGATAAAGAACATTGGGGCGTCAGTGCGCGCCCGCCTTCTGAACCTTTCCAAGGCGAGCGGCCAGAGTTTCGACTTGGTGCTGACGCGCTTCGCGCTTGAGCGTCTTCTATTCCGGCTTAGCCAATCTCGCTACGCCGATCGCTTCGTGCTCAAGGGCGCGATGTTGCTGATGAGTTGGCTCGACGAGCCGCATCGCGGCACGCGCGACCTCGACTTGCTGGCGTTCGGGGATCCCAACGCCGACGCCATGCTCGCGACGTTTCGGGAAATCCTGGCACAAGATGCGGGCGACGGCGTGGTATTCGATGCGGATGCGCTGCGCGTCGATCGTATCCGCGAGGAACTCGAATATGGCGGCCTTCGACTCCGCACGACTGCGTCGATCAGCGGCGCACGGATCAACCTGATGATCGACATCGGATTCGGCGACGCGTTGGAGCCTGGCTCCGAGTTGATCGACTATCCGGTCACAAGGTGATCCCATGCTTGTTGATGTGATGTGATCGGAGTCCTGATCGCGGCGCGGGGCGCGATTGGTCGGCGTATCCGGGGCGAGCGAGAGGCCTTGGTTGCCGGGCTCGAAAGCTTGCGGTTTCTGTCGGGGAGAGAGACGCGGTCAGCCTGGTCTTGTGATTGCGTGCAGGACCTGCTTGCGCTTGTCGGCATGGTGGGAAGCTGTTGAAGGGTTTGGGCAGCTTGTTGCGGATGATGAGTGCGAGGGTGATCGCGTTGTTTGCGGGCGCGTTCGGAGCATGGAGTCGTCTTCGCGGAAGGTGGCATCGCGGACATGATGATGGCTCTCGACCCCCCGGTGTCCGCGATTCCATGCGAGCAACTGTTGCGGCGAGGCGCGTTCGGCCGAGGTCATGGCGTGTTCCGTATTTCCTGAATTCGACGCGCCGGGTGACGCGGAAGATCTGCCTGACATAGTTGATCATCTTCGCTAGCGGGGTGAAGATGGTGCGCTGGCGGCCATGCGCGGGCTTTTCGCTGTAGCGCTGGCGGTCTTCCAGTTGATGCTCTCTCGAAGGTGCGTTGCCCTTGACCATCAGTCCGCGCGACGGGTCTCGATGATCAGCCTCGCGGGTGGTGTGGAGCGCGTCGAGGGTGAGCAGACGGCCGTCGCGGCGTGGACGGCAGCGATCTCCCCGTCGTGACAGTTGAGGATCGAATGCCGGCCAGCGAGACCGTCTCGTAATGATCCTCGCCGGTGCGCTTGCCGTCGACCGCGTTGCCGACCTGCGGCTGCGCGCCGCATCCTCGATCCATCCCGGGTCGGTGTTCTGCAGCACCCGGTGCACGGTCGATTTGGAGACCGGCTTGTCCCTGTTCTTCCATGCTGCTCCAGCTCCTTCTGCGTCGTAGTGCGCCGCCGCAACCGTGCCGGTTCGCAAGCCAGCAAAATCACGCACAGCACCGAGGCGATGCGGTGCCCCTGCGCACGCCGGAAAGCGCCGCTGATAAATCGAGCGCAACTCCTGCGCCGACCAGTGGCGCCCGCAACTCCCACGCCACAGGAAGCGGCGAACGATCCCGCAGCCGACATCGCGACGCAGCGGAAACACGTAAAGATCCTTCGCCTCCCCGGTCGGTATAGCGCCCGCTGGCGCGCGCATAGCTCCTGCCAACGCACTCCCAGTTCGCCGCCTTGTACATGGTGCCGCTGAACTTCGTCGGCAAGACAAACGACTCCGCAACAAGCAACGGATGGCCGTACGCAGCCTCCCAGTCGCCGCCGCACCATCCGCGACAACGCAAACGAGGCAAGGCCCGGAAACGACCACCAGGAACAACAAACCTCGTGTTGTTCCCGGCAACCGCCTGAACTGTTCCTCGCGGCGCCAGCCAATCCAACGGGTGCGCAGCTGAGGGCGCCCGTCTGCCAGCCCGCAGCACCAATCCACCGCCCGCGCCAGGTAAACACGCAGACCTCGACCGGCAAACTGCTTGAAACCAAGATACGGTCAACAACACGGTTCCAGCGACATCAGGCCGCGCAAGGCGCACAACCACATCCCGGAGCGCAAAACCCTCCAGAGTCGTCTCAAAAAAATCCGCTGCCCCCACGACAACGGATACTATGTCGCTTCACAAAAAGCCAGCGAAAATGCGAATCATCCTGAACAAGCAAAACCGACCCTTCCAACAAACCTAGCGTGGGATCGCCGTGCTTCAAGCAGGTTCCGCCCTTGAATATCCAGCTCTCGCGCAGCGCATCGTGACTATGGATGCCCCAAAGGAGCCAGCCGAGCACATAGTCCTTTTCGACGACATGCGGGTTGAGCCCGAGCGCGCTCGCAGCGTCGATGATTTCGCGTTTGTCGATCACGAGCCTGCCTCCTTCACCCAGCTTTCCGGCACCCACAGTCGCCAGCGCGAGACGAGCTTCGTGCATTCTAGCGCCGGATCGAGCCGGGCGTTGCCCTTGGTCAACCGCATGCGGCAATCCTCAGCCAGCGGGTCTCCGCGCCGTTCGGACAGAAAGCCAAGCCGCTTGAAGATGGCACCGTTGCCGAGTGCCTCGGCAGAGTCAATCAGCGCATCATTGTTGCGGTCCGGCCGCTTGAGGTAGGCGTCCAGGCAGTCGGAGACATGCTGGATTCCGCCGCCAAGACCGGGATCGTCGAGCATGTCCACGATGGTGCGGTGAATGTCGGAGACCTGGATTTTTGAGCGCCCGCGCCAGACCGTACGGGTGCCGAAGATTCGAGATTCCGGAATGTGATAGAGCGTAAACTGAGCGCCGTGGCGGACCTGGTGCTTTTCGCGCACCGTCTGCGCTGTCATCACAACGATATCGCGGAAAAGCTGTTCGGTAAGGTCCCAGTGCTCGGCGGCGGTCCGTCCACCGATATAGCCCGGCGCATAGAGAGCCGGGACGAGGATCCACGGGTCGTCGAGAACATGTTCGCTTTCAAGCGAGTCCAGCGCAGCCGGGACATAGCGGCCCCGCCCCACCCGCCGCAACCAGCCCTGCGTCGTCCAGCGGGAGAGCAGCTTCGAGGCGTCGGCACGATCAAGCGATAGAGTCCGCACAACATCGTCGATGCGGATCACATCGCCGGCGGCCTGTATGACCGAAACGAGCCTGTGCCGGCCGCGCGGTATGGATGGTTGGTCTACGATCTTATATACTCTAATGTTATTTTATCACATTTTATGTGAAAATAAGACATTTGAGTGTATATGCGATCAGGTGGCGAGTTAAGCAAGATCAGTATACCATACAAGCGAAAATTCACGATTTTCGTGAATTTTTCTCATCGCAATGTTGATCCGCCTGCCGGCAGCCGGGAGGCAACGCTGTGGACAGGGACTGAAATCTGTTTGGGGGAACAAAATAGGTCCGATATCCTGACAACATGGAAAAAATCGGGGGCTCAATCCGGCTCAGCGCCGACGATCTCGTCGGCTACCTGAACTGCCATCACCTTTCCGGGCTGGACCGCGCTGTCGCCGAAGGCAAGCGCGCGAAGCCGAAGGTCTGGGACCCGCTGCTCGAGATTCTCTGGGAACGGGGATCGATTCACGAGCAGAACTATGTCGATCATCTGAAAGGCAGCGGGCTCGGCGTTATCAGGATCGACGGCGTCGATGTCACGGCTGCCGCTGTCGCCGAGACCCTTGCCGCGATGAAGGACGGCACCGAGGTGATCGTCCAGGATGCGCTCGCGCATGACGGCTGGGCCGGCCGCGCCGATATTCTGCGCCGCATCGAAACGCCCAGCGCCCTGGGTGCATGGTCTTACGAAGCGATCGATACCAAGCTCGCCCGCGAGACCAAGGCGGGCACGGTGCTCCAGCTCTGCCTGTATTCCGACCTGCTGCACGAGGCACAGGGCGCGCCGCCGGAATGGATGTACGTGATTGCGCCGTGGTCGGATTTCGAGCCGCAATGCTACCGCTTCGCTGACTGTGGCGCTTACTTCCGCCAGGTCAAAAACGGGTTGTTGCGCAGCCTGGCCGGACAGAGCGCGCCAGAAACCTATCCCGATCCGGTCGTGCACTGCGATATCTGCCGGTGGCGCGAGGATTGCGACCAGCGCCGGCGCGATGACGATCATCTGTGCCTCGTCGCCGACATCTCCAAACTCCAGATAAATGAACTGAAGGCACACGGGATCGCCACAACGCAGGATCTTGCGCAGATGGAACTGCCGCTCGCCTGGAAGCCGGAGCGCGGCTCGGCCGAAGCGATAACCCGCATTCGCGAACAGGCGCGGATTCAGTGGGAGGCCCGGCAGGCCGGCGAGCGCAAATGCGAGGTTCTGCCGCCCGAACACGGCTTCGGTCTGACGCGCCTGCCGGATCCGTCAAAAGGCGACATATTTCTCGACCTCGAAGGCGACCCGTTCGTCGGCGAGCACGGCCTCAAATATCTGTTCGGCTATCTCTACGAAGGCGAAGACGGACAATGCGTTTACGAGGGCGACTGGGCCTTTACCCGCGCTGAGGAAAAACAGGCCTTCGAACGGTTCGTCGATTTCGTGATGGCGCGGTGGGAGGCCTGTCCCGACCTTCACATCTACCATTACGTGCCCTACGAACCGGCCGCGCTCAAGCGCCTGATGGGCCGGTATGCCAGCCGGGAAGAAGAGATCGACCGGATGCTGCGGGCAGGGCTGTTCGTCGATCTTTATCAGGTCGTGCGGCACGCGGTGCGCACGAGCGTGGAAAGCTATTCGATCAAGCAGCTCGAACCGTTTTTCGGCTTCGAACGCGATACCGCCCTCCCCGACACCAATGCGGCGCTCGCCAACCTGCAGGCCAATCTCGAACTCGATGACGCGACCTCGATCACTTCCGCCACCTTCTCGTCCGCGATGCTCCGCGGGCGTCCCGGCCGGGGCTCAGCCCCTCGATGCGGTCCTTGACAAAGCGCTTGCGCCACTTGCCGACGGTGTGCACGCCGATCTCTGCGGCCACCGCCTTGTTGCCAAGCCCGTCCGCGCAACGCAGGATTATGCGGCTCCGACAGCGAGCGCGCCACACGGTGGCGGCGAACCTGCGCCTCCAGATACGACCGATTACTCAAGACCAGCACCGCCAAGGGCCGTCCCGTGGCATCGCCATGACCTCCGTGTTCACACTCCGACCGCCATCATACAATTATACTTACTTCAGTTCCAGATGATTAGCATGGGATCGTCGTGCGGCACTCACGGTCCCATGACCGTCGAGCAGGCCCGGACCAAGGCGCGGGGTATCATCGCCGATGCGAAAGCTGGGCAAGACCCGTCCGCGGAGCACTCCCAGATGCGGAAGTCTCCGAAGATGAAGGAGCTCGGCCAGCGCTTCCTCGATGAGTACGTACCGACCCACTGTCGCCCTACGACCGAGAGAGAGTATCGGCGCTCGGTCGAGCTCTTCATCAACCCTGAGATCGGTACGCGGAAGGTCATCGATATCGAGCGTACCGACATCGCCAAGCTGCACCATGGGTTGCGCGACAAGTCGTACCAAGCCAACCGCACGCTTGGCGTCCTTTCCAAGATGTTCAGTCTGGGGGAGATCTGGGGCCTTCGCCCAGACGGGTCGAACACCTGCCGACATGTGAAGAAATACAAAGAGGAAAAGCGCGAGCGATTTCTTTCCGACGAAGAGTATAAGCGGCTCGGTGAGGCGCTGTGCAAAGCCGAGGCTGAAAAGACAGAAACCCAATCAGCGATTGATGCAATCTGGCTGCTCATGCTCACAGGCTGCCGACTGAACGAGATTATGACCTTGAAGTGGGCGTATGTTGATCTCGAAGCTAAAGAGCTACGTCTGCGCGACTCGAAAACGGGTGCCAAGACCGTTCATCTCGGCACGGCGGCAATCGATCGGCTCAAGGTGATCAAGAGGTTTGAAGACAACGAATTCGTCATTATCGGGAAGAAAACCGGTGGACATTTGACGGACCTACAGCATCCGTGGTGGCGTATTCGGAAAACGGCCGGGCTTGACGATGTACGGCTCCACGACATTCGTCACTCCTTCGCCAGCCGTGGTCTCATCGTTGGCGAAGGCCTTCCAATGATCGAAAAGCTGCTGGGACACTCGCAAGTACAAACGACAGCCCGCTATGCCATCTAGCCAACGACCCGATCAAATCGGCGGCTGACCGGGTCGCTCAAACAATCTCCGCATCATCCGCGGGTTCCTAGTGATCCAAGGGCCAGGCGTATCGATCGATCCTGACCTTCCGATCTGTGGTCAGGGTGATCTCCATCACGTCGTTGACGGGCTCGTCACCGGCCAACTGATCCAAGGCGAGCTCGAACAATACCCTTTGGACCTGCAGGCTCATGAGGCCAGGTGCGACATTCAGGCAGACAAGCCCGGCATGGATGTCCTCGCGGCCAACGAGAGATGTAAAGTCCGTCGTATTGTTGGTGACGAGCACATAGCCGTCTTCGACGGCGCGTCGAACGATGGTCCAATCCTTCTTCAATCGGAGACCGCGCCACGTGACGTGCGTCGACAAGGAGAAACCCCGATTCCGTGCGATTGCGACAAGATCAGGGCTCAGGCACTCGTCGATCAGAAACTTCACGAGGCCTGCAGCAACTTGTCGAGCTCAACCTTTTTTGAGGCGCGCTGCTTGGTTTTCCGCCACTCCGGCTGCTGGCGTGGACGACCGCGACGAGGGTACACCTCGGCGTAGATTGCGGCGGCAGTCACCTGCCCTTCGGTCAGCGTCGGGTAGGCCGCAAGAATCGCAGCAACTTGGTCCCCATTGGCCAGCATTTCGGCAATGTCGTGAACTGCAATCCGCGTGCCCTTGAAGCACGGCACGCCGCCCAGAATGTCCTTGTCGCTCACGATCATTTTTCTGGCCTTCTCCAGCGATGTAATGCCTCGCTTCACATCATTCTTCATAGGGCGCACGTCGACGGAAACTGCGTCCTCTCGGACCGTCTTCGCCTCAGGATCGTCGAGGACATGGCGTACAAGCCGCCGCCGGCCTTCCAAGGTCAAGATCTCGGTCGTTTCATAGGCAAGCTTCAGGCCGACCAGCGCGTGTTTCAAAATCACGCGCGCGCCTTTGCGGCTCTTCACGGAGTTGCCCAACAGCCCTGCATCGATGATCCGATGCACCTGCTTCAACGGCACTCCTGTCACACAAGCTGCTTCATTGACCGACAGTGCTAGTTCTTCGGGCCTCATCGCCATAACCCTTCCTCTGATCTGGAAAGAATATAGGCGATTCCGATGAGGAATTCCAGTGCGAAAGGTTCGGCGCCGGCCCTCCATTCGATGGTTAAGATTCGTTAATCACCCCTCCCGCCGGTTCCAAACGAGGAAAGCCGCGCCGTCTCCCTCGAACAGCGCCGCCCGGATCGGTTCTGGAAAGCTGGGATCGTCGAGCTGGACGCTCAGATAGTCGCGCGGTTCCTCGCCGTTGGACTTGGCCTTCCACGCGGCGCCGAGCTCGGCCCGGCCGGCATAGACGCGGAAGTCCGGTGCGCCCTCACTCTTCTTCTGGTCGTTGGCGACGATCCTCGCCTTGACGTTGACCGTCAGAGTCCGGATCGTTCCGACATAGCCGTCCTTGCCGGCCGTGAAGCTTCCAATGGTAGCCATCGTTCAGGTTTCCGTGCGTTGAGGTTAATCGAAGAAAAGAGTGCTTTGATGTAACTGCTCACCCCCTGGTTTCGGCTTGATGTCGGGGTAGAGCAACGAACGGGTTTTCGTGGAGATTTGACACTGCAGGCCGATTCGTTTAGTGGTGGTAATCGAGAACGACGGAGACCGCCAGTGGGCTACTTTGGATCGAAGGCGACGAGCGGGCTGTGCCAGCTGCTTCCGGGGCTCCAGCCCCCGCATGATCTGTATGTGGAAACGCATCTCGGAGGCGGCGCGCTGATGAAGCGCAAGGCCGGGTGATGGCGACGGGCGGCGCGCGAGGAGTTCGAAGCGGCCAAGGCGCTGCCGGCAAGGTGGCGGAAGAGGCCGTGATCCGCGTCCTCGTCATCCTGCTCGACATCATCATCGTCGTCCTTCTGGAGAAGACCACGCACGAGCCGGAACTCCGGTCTGCCGCCGTCACAGACGGACAAGAGCGTGCCGGGAGCAACGGCCCGAAGCCGAACCGGCAGATGGGCGACAACCTGCCATCGTCGAGGAGACGGTCGCGGCCTGCGACGCCTGCGGCGCCGACGGCCCCGTCGATCGGGAGCGCCGCACGACATCGTGTTCGAGGTCGTCGAGCGCCGAGATCAAGGAATGCCCGAAGTGCAAGGCCCGGGGCCGGTTCCCCGACAACATCCCGTGCAGTACGGCATCGGCATCCAGGCCCTCGTTATCAACCTGCTGGTCGCCCAGATGCTGTCCCTGCGCCGTGCCGTCGCGCTCGTGCAGGCGATATCAAGCTCTCCGAGGCCTCGGCTATGCTTTCACGATGCGTCATGGGAGGAGGCCGCCGTGGCGCACCTCCTGCAACGCCCGATGTCGACGATTTCGGATCAACAGCAAGTGGCTTCATGTCGTGGGACCCTGACGTGCAAGTTCCCGCACCGCAAGCGCGGGCAAGAGATCGGCCCGTGCTACAAGGGCGTCCTGGGCCTCGTACATGGGCCAGTGTAGCCACCAGCGGCAGCCACCTGCTGCGCAAACTGACCTTTGTCGTCGAGGCTACCGCGCGACTGATGAAGAGCCTGCTCCCTGCCACAAGGTCAACAAGAGCGCATCCAAAACCCTGAACGACGCCGGGCGCAAGCGCTACCGCACCATCAGGGCGCCAGGGAACTGCCCGACATCCCGCCGCCGCCGAAAGGAAAACGCATAGCAAACGCGCACAACCTGCACGAACGTCTCGTGAAACACGAAAACCTGCGCTTCATAGACAACCATCGCGGTAGGGAACCGGGTTACCCCCCGCACAGAACCGGACGTGCGCTGTTCGCTCCTCCCCTGACGACAAGGCGCTGGTTTGGCCACGGGTGGCGGATGCTGGCTCAGTGGGCAGCGGCGAGGGTGTCTATGTCCCCGGTGAAGTCCTTTTGGGAGCGTCGCCGAAGGGCACGCAGCTGTTTGCATTGGTGTATGAACTTCTGCAGGCTGCTTCCTGGAACGGCGTAGTAGCAGCCGTTGATAACTCACCACTTGGCCGTTTCGTGCCGGTTATCGTGCCACCGCCTGCGCAAGGCCTCCTTGATCCGCCGCAGGGTGCCCGTTTGCGACCGACCCTGAACCTGCCTTTCCTCGTCTGTTCGCAGAAGTGCGTCATGCCGAGGAAGTCGAACGTCTTGTCCACGCTTCCGGTGGTTCGCTCTGGCAAACCGACCGAACTCGATGATTTTCCGGGTGCAGTTCAAGTGGGCCAGTCTCTCCCCAAGGTCTCGGAGAAAGCGCCGCGCGTCGCTCAGATGCTGAAAGCCGCACACGAAGTCGTCCGCATAGCGGACAATGATCGTGTCGCCTCCAGCCATCCGCTTGCGCCAATGGTTCTGGAACCAGTCGCACGTAGTGCAGGTAGACGTTCGCAAGGCATGGCGCCGCCCCTTGCGGTGTTCCCTTGCCAGTCGGTCCCTTCCATGACGCCGGCGTCACTTGATGATCAGACCCCCCGATCCGTTTCCCGAGCATCGCGACTAGATGGTCGCGGTCGAGATTGTCGAAGAACCCACGGATGTCGGCGTCAACGATCCAGTTGACCTTCCGCCGTTCCACCGTGACGGCATCGAGCGCATGATGCGTCCCGCGCCCCGGCCGGAAGCCGTAACTAAACCCGAGGAACTCCGTCTCGCGGCACCAGAATCA
This sequence comes from Alphaproteobacteria bacterium, assembly GCA_964291215.2. GTDB lineage: Bacteria > Pseudomonadota > Alphaproteobacteria > MPNO01 > UBA830 > JAJEBT01. The sequence goes on from OZ219791.1 coordinate 124,726, forward strand.
CACCGCCCGCTGAAGAATCTTGTCCGAGGCAAGCGGTCGTTGCCCTCCATCCTCCTTGGGTATGTAAACCCGCCGAGATGGAGGCGCCCGGTACGCACCCCTGTGCACACGGGCGTGCAGCAGTTCCACACCCTCCGCGTACGCTTGCCACACAACGCCCCGCCGCCGCGTCCTTCCTCAAGGAGTGGAACGCATCGTGCAGAACATCGACCGTCACGTGGTGGAGTAAAGACGCTCTTCCGGGTTCCTCTTCGCTACCTGCGTTCAGCCGCCTGTGACCCCCGCTTCTGCGCGCGGCGCGGGCCAACCGCATTGCCCTTGGCCTTCCCTCCAACAGCTCCGCAGGCTCCGAAGAACCCTTGTTCGCCGCCTTCAGCGGTACTATGGCCGAATCTGACTTCTCGTTCATCATCGGTTTACGGATTAGTTCCTTTCCTCTGCGGCCCCTCCACGACAGAGGGGCAAGACCTCCCAGGTCCCTGCTTCGGCGCGTGCCATGGTTCTCGGACCCCGCGGAGCCCCCCTCACCAACGCGGCTCGTTGCCTTCGGCCACGACCTCGGCACTCCGGTTTCAAAGCATCTCGTGGCTCAATAGCCTGGCCTGCCGCTCCCCAACGCTTCGCCTCACGACGCATGGTTCACGGAGAAAGTGGTGGTTAGCCTCTCTCGGGACTTGCACCCGGCCACATTCCACCAGTTTGCCTGGCGCACATCGCGGTAGGGAACCGGGTTACCCCGGTCCCCCCCGCACAGAACCGGACGTGCGCTGTTCGCTCCTCCCCTGACGACAAGGCGCTGGTTTGGCCACGGATGCTGGCTCAGTGGGCAGCGGTGAGGGTGCCTACGTCCCCGGTGAAGTCCTTTTGGGAGCGTCGCCGAAGGGCACGCAGCTGTTTGCATTGGTGTATGAACTTCTGCAGGCTGCTTCCTGGAACGGCGTAGTAGCAGCCGTTGATAACTCACCACTTGGCCGTTTCGTGCCGGTTATCGTGCCACCGCCTGCGCAAGGCCTCCTTGATCCGCCGCAGGGTGCCCGTTTGCGAGATGGTTTGCGACCGACCCTGAACCTGCCTTTCCTCGTCTGTTCGCAGAAGTGCGCCATGCCGAGGAAGTCGAACGTCTCCGGTTTGCCCTGCTTCCGGCGGTTTGCTCTGGCAAACCGACCGAACTCGATGATTTTCCGGGTGCAGTTCAAGTGGGCCAGTCTCTCCCCAAGGTCTCGGAGAAAGCGCCGCGCGTCGCCCAGATGCTGAAAGCCGCACACGAAGTCATCCGCATAATGATCGTGTCGCCTCCAGCCATCCGCTTGCGCCAGTGGTTCTGGAACCAGTCGCACGTAGTGCAGGTAGACGTTCGCAAGGCATGGCGCCGCCCCTTGCGGTGTTCCCTTGCCAGTCGGTCCCTTCCATGACGCCGGCGTCACTTGATGATCAGACCCCCCGATCCGTTTCCCGAGCATCGCGACCAGATGGTCGCGGTCGAGATTGTCGAAGGGGCGTCAACGATCCAGTTGACCTTCCGCCGTTCCACCGTGACGGCATCGAGCGCATGATGCGCCCCGGCCGGAAGCCGTAACTAAACCCGAGGAACTCCGTCTCGCGGCACCAGAATCACACCGCCCGCTGAAGAATCTTGTCCGAGGCAAGCGGTCGTTGCCCTCCATCCTCCTTGGGTATGTAAACCCCGGAGGCGCCCGCCCCTGTGCACACGGGCGTGCAGGCAGTTCCACACCCTCCGCATACGCTTGCCACACAACGCCCCGCCGCCGCGTCCTTCCTCAAGGAATGGAACGCATCGTGCAGAGCGTCGACCGTCACGTGGTGGAGTAAAGACGCTCTTCCGGGTTCCTCTTCGCTACCTGCGTTCAGCCGCCTGTGACCCCCGCTTCTGCGCGCGGCGCGGGCCAACCGCATTGCCCTTGGCCTTCCCTCCAACAGCTCCGCAGGCTCCGAAGAACCCTTGTTCGCCGCCTTCAACGGTACTATGGCCGAATCTGACTTCTCGTTCATCATCGGTTTACGGATTAGTTCCTTTCCTCTGCGGCCCCTCCACGACAGAGGGGCAATTGGAAGACCTCCCAGGTCCCTGCTTCGGCCATGGTTCTCGGACCCCGCGGAGCCCCCGTTCGCCTCACCAACGCGGCTCGTTGCCTTCGGCCACGACCTCGGCACTCCGGTTTCAAAGCATCTCGTGGCTCAATAGCCTGGTCGGGTAGGCCACTGGCGCGCGCATCCTTAGGCGAAGGCTTTATCCGTCACCGCTCTTTCGATTGCGGGCGGGTTCGCAGAATCGCCATAGACCACGTTTCCAGCAGCCCCCCTAAAATTCCGTACGTCCGGTTTTCCCGGTTCAAGCATCAGGCACCCACTTGGAGTTCGGTGCGAAGCCTTCCCACGCCATAGTCAAGGTCGGGTAGGCCACTGGCGCGCGCATCCGTAGGCAGAGGCTTTGTCCGTCACCGCTCTTTCGATTGCGGGCGGGGTCGCAGTTCTCCCATAGACCACGTTTCCAGCAGCCCCCCTAAAATTCCGTACGTCCGGTTTTCCCGGTTCAAGCATCAGGCACCCACTTGGAGTTCGGTGCGGAGCCTTCCGCCGGACACGCCATGGTCAAGGCTGACCCAACCGTACCCACGGCATCCCCTTGCGTTTGCTCCGTCCTTCGACCTCGCGGCCTTTGTCGGTCGGGGCCAGTTTCTGAGCACTGGCGTTGACCTACCGCGGAACAGGCCACCTGAGCCCTGAGGTCCTCGCTCAGGACGGGTTGTGTTGTCCCGCCCGTCATCGCTTAATCGACCTCATCCGCCAGTCAGGAGGACTCCGCGTCCTTTCCCGTTTCCCGGTTATGGACGCGGTCCTTGACATGCAAGGGTCACTTCATCCTGTCTGTCCTCCTCACCTTCCGATCTTTCACTGCTGTACTGTCCCGGATTGCCGCCGTCTCTACCACCGGGGAACCCGATGCGTGCTCTCCAGTTCTTCCGCATCGACGCTGGCCATCGGGCAGTCAGCAGGCCCTTGGCATTCCCGTTTACCCCACTAATCAGCTTCGTGTGGGATGGTTATTTCGGGGCTTCATCCAATCGTTCGCTTTCGCTGCGGCCCTCCGGTTTGCTCGCCGCCCTGGCTGACCGAACCGGCTGGACACTGTGTTCCAGCCAGCCCACAACGGCTTTCTACGTCCCAGCTCGCTGATCCAGGGTCACCCCTGAACCAATGCTACGGCGCCAAACTGGAAATTGCGCCGGCGGGACTCGCACCCGCAAGTACAGCATCTAGACTCGCTGCACGCTGACCCAACCATACCCACGGCATCTCCGAGCGTTTGCTCCGTCCTTCGGCCTTGCAGTCTGTCGGTCGGTGCCGGTCTCTGCGTACCGGCTTGACCTGCCGCATAGGCTACCTGAGCCCTGAGGTCCTCGCTCGGGACGGGTTGTGTTGTCCCGCCCGTCAACGCTTAGGCGACCTCATCCGCCAGTCAGGAGGACTCCGCGTCCTTTCCCGTCTCCCGGTTATAGACGCGGTCCTTGACGGGTCGCTTCATCCTGTCTGTCCTCCTCACCTTCCGGTCTTTCACTGCTGATCTGTCCCGAATTGCCGCCGTCTGTACCCCGGGGAACCCGATGCGTGTTCCTCAGTTCTTCCGCATCGACACTGGCCATCGGGTAGCAACCTTGGCGTTCGCCGCCTATCCCACAAATCAGCTTCGTGTGGGTGGGGAATTTCGGGGCTTCCCGTTCGCTTTCGCCCTCCGGTTTGCTCGCCGCCCTGGCTGACCGGACCGGCTGGACACTGCGTTCCAGCCAGCCCACGACGGCTTTCTACGTCCCAGCTCGCTGATCCAGGGTCGCCCCTGAACCAATGCTACGGCGCCAAACTGAGAATTGCGGGACTTTCACCCGCAAGATCAGCAGCTAGACTCGCTGCACGCCTGCCGCTCCCCAACGCTTCGCCTGGCGCCTCACGACGCATGGTTCACGGAGAAAGTGGTGGTTAGCCTCTCTTCCTACCGGGACTTGCACCCGGCCACATTCCACCAGTTTGCCTGGCGCACCCGACGTCAGATTCACCAACAATGCCGGAGAACAGAAGATCAGGATGGCAAAGGTCAAGGTGTCCGGATGCTTCCGCTCCACGCAAAAGCATGGTGCCGGGGCTCAAGCTACCTCACCTCCATGGCCGCACTCGGCTACAATCATCACGTCGCAACCCAGATCGCCCTCGACGGAAAAGCCGCAGACATCATCAACGAGCACTACGACCAATCAGAACCCAACTAGGGGTGAGTAGATACGCTTTGATTAGAATTTTCGCCAAAATAAATTTATCGTTATGTCCGTGGCGCGAGGGTGTAGTTCCACTCGCCGTGGAACGGGTCTCTGCGGATGGCGAGGCCGTCCATCTCATCGTTGCTGACCTTGACCCCGAGCGGATAGCTGTTCTCGTCGAGGTCCGAGCGTATGGTGAGGCCGGTGGTGGTCGCGGCGATCAGCTTGACGATCACCTGGCAGCTGGCGAGGGGCCGGCCGCGCCAGTTCCGGGTGATGTGGCAGAACATCCGGTGCTCGATCTTGTTCCACTTTCCGGGCGGGAAGCGGGCCACCGACACCTTCAACCCGAGTTCGTCGGCGAGGTGCTGCAGCTTTCACAGCCGGTTGCGGCTGCTGCCGTCGGCGGTGATCAGCAGGCATCGGGACAGACCAGCTGGCCCATCTGCCGCCACCAGCGGCCTCGACCGCGAATGCCGCCGTGTCGTGTCCGACGCTGACCCGGCCGGCGTTGGCGGTGAGATCGTAGAGCCCGCAGGGGATCCTTGCCGAGCTCCGGATCGGGGAAGTCATGCACGTTGACGGCTTCAGGGTCGCCCTCGGGGCCCGGCCGCCATTGCGGTACTGGATTTCCTTCTTCTTGGTGTCACCACAGGCTGGCCTAGCCTCCGGAACGCGCGCACCCGGCGCGTCGGAACTGCGCATCCCGGTGCTGGCGACCTTCCAGCGTCTTGCGGTTGGCCTGAAGGTTGTACCCCGGATCGTGGAGCAGCCGGTTCACCGTGCGCTCGCTGACGCCCTCGACCGCAAGACGGTCCGCCAGCGGCACTGTGACACCGCAGCGAACTCTCCGGATCGCCGTGCGTCATCGGTTCAAGCTCGCGCCGCCACCAACCCCGGATCCGTTGCGCCCGCCGCCGGGGCGACGCAAACGTCCTGAAGGAACCTCGCCCGAAGACTCCGAATCAAGCTCCTCCGGCGTGAACGGTGCCCATCCCCGTCGCCTCGACCACTCGCCTCCGCGCCCGATGGCACGGGCCGCCGCCCACAGGCGCCGCGCACGTTCGTTCAGAACCGGACGCAACACCACAAACTTGGATCGCAGCGTATCGACCATCGCTTCCATGACATCATCGATGGCAGATCCACACCAAAAAACAATCTATTTTGGCGAGAATCCTTAGTAAGTCGCCTTTGATCTCGCGGGGTGGAGGACCCCGCACGCCGTGTGACGCAACATGCGGCGATAAGCAGATGGGTGAGGCAAGTCCTGCCGAGTAATGACAATTACGACGTGACGGATTACGCAACCTGATGTCTGGAAATTGTCGTGAAGCTGATCGAGCTGTTCCCATTTGATGTATGCCTTGGTTTCGGTTTCCCATTTTTCGTCGATGAGGACCGCGGTTGAGAGGCGCTCCAACGAGGCGAGGTTCGGAAAGACCCTGACTTTGGAGGTGCGCCGCTTGAGCTCTTGCTGGATCGGTCGCTCGATGCCATTCGAGGTTCGCATGCGCTTGTGGTGAGCATCGGGCAAGGTGAAGACAGCGAGCCCCGCATTCTTTTCCAGCCAGGAAGCCTGGATGCTTGTCGCTGGCCACGAGGGCGCCCAGTTCAGCCTCGGCGGTTTGGAGTGAGGAGGCGTGGCTCTGAGCTGTTTTCCAATACGTTTCCTGATGTCGTTGTTCGGTGCACGGCGTTTTGCACCAAGTGGAATTGGCAGCGCTGCCATGTCGCCGCGCCCAGCACCGCGCGTTGTGCCGCTTTCAGCCCGGCATCCGAGACGATGAAGGTCGTACCATGCAGGGCTAGCAAGCTTTCCAGGAAGGCTCTCCAATGGACCTCGGCCTCGGAGAGCGCCACAGAGAGCCCCAGAACGTGCCTGCAGCCCCTATTCCAATGGCCGAGAGTACTGCGACATCGCGCACAACGCCGTCATGGCGGGCTTTTTCGTAGCGCGCATCCAGGATCAGGTATTTCATCAGCCCAAGGGGCCGGTTGCGCGGCGAGTTCTTCATCGAGCAACCTGGTGGCCCGGCTGACCTGAGAAGAGGACAGGCTCCCGAACTCGCGCATTACATCCTGCCGCGTGGAAACACCCTTGATGTACATCTCGGCTACGGCGCGAGAAGATCGCTGGCCGCGTTCAAGCGACTGGGGACGGGTCGTCCCCGTGACCGGCCGTCTTTGGCACCTGAACGGTAACAGTGGGGGTGTCGATCCGCTTGTAGCCGTTGGCATAGCCCTGTCGCTCCGGCGTCCGGTGGCCCGCTTTCAAGTACTGCTCGCGCTCGATTTGCATCACAAGCTCGAAGAGCTGGCCAAAGACCCGCCCCAGATCCGTTGCTCCGTTTGCGATCAGATGTTCCAAAACGGCCTCAATCGTCGTAGTGTGCCGCAGGTCCATTCGCTTCCTCCATGAAGATTTTACAACTCCATGGGATAGCACGATGGCGCCGCGTTTCACTGGGGGGCTAGCCCCCCCCCCCCCCCCCAGTGAAACGCCTCAAAGCGCAAACCTCAGACAAATTTCCAGACATCAAGTTACAGTACCAGGCTTTTTTCGCCGACTGTCGGTCGATCCAGCGGTCAATCTCACTGCGTCGGAAGCGCCACGATCCGCCCACCTTGAATCCGGGCAAGTCGCCGGCGGCGGCCAAACGGTAGGCCGTCTTCTCGGTTATCTTGAGATAATCCGCGACCTCTCTGATGGTCATAATGTCGCTATCCACGACCGAACCTCGCGAAAATTGTCCGTAAATGAGAAAATACAGGAAGCGCAGCGGGCTGCAACTGCAAATAGTCCATGTAGCTCCGAATAATCATCAACCAGAGAAAACTGCTGATCACATCGGACTAGATCACGCGGCGAAGCTCTCCACCTGAATGACCGGATTCGGAGGTCTGATTGGACCTGCCAAGTGTCGCCCTCTTTACGAATCTGCGGCGCACCGATCCAGACATGACGACGCGAAGTGGCTGGCCCGAGCTTGATTTCGAGTGGTACCCATGTGGTACCTGGACGCAAAAACACCCGCCTGGAGTCGGCGGGCGCTTTTCGTAACTTATTGTGTAACTGCTCACCCCCTGGTTCCGGCTTGATGTCGGGGTAGAGTAACGAACGGGGTTTCGTGGAGATTTGACACTGCATGCCGATTCGCTTAGTGGTGGTCATCGAGAACGACGGGGACCGCCAGTGGGCTACTTTGGATCGAAGGCGACGAGCAGGCTGTGCCAGCTGCTTCCGGGGCTCCAGCCCCCGCATGATCTGTATGTGGAAACGCATCTCGGAAGCGGCGCGCTGATGAAGCGCGAGGCCGGGCGGCGGAGTACCGGAAGATGCCGCCGGGCGAGCGCCAGGCGATGCTCGCGGCGACCGTTGAGGCCGGGTGATGGCGACGGGCGGCGCTGCGTGCGGCCGGCAAGGTGGCGGAAGAGGCCGTGATCCGCGTCCTCGTCATCCTGCTCGACATCATCATCGTCGTCCTTCTGGAGAAGACTACGCACGAGCCGGAACTCCGGTCTACCGCCGTCACAGACGGACAAGAGCGTGCCGGGAGCAACGGCCCGAAGCCGAACCGGCAGATGGGCGACAACCTGCGCAAGATCATCGTCGAGGAGACGGTCGCGGCCTGCGACGCCTGCGGCGCTGTGACATCGACGGCCCCGTCGATCGGGAGCGCCGCACGACATCGTGTTCGAGGTCGTCGAGCGCCGCGCCGAGGAATGCCCGAAGTGCAAGGCCCGGACCAAGGGCCGGTTCCCCGACAACATCCCGTGCAGTACGGCATCCAAGCCCTCGTCATCAACCTGCTGGTCGCCCAGATGCTGTCCCTGCGCCGTCGCGCTCGTGCAGGCGATCTCCGGCATCAAGCTCTCCGAGGCAACCTGCCTCGGCTATGCTTTCACGATGCGCTCGTGTCATGGGAGGAGGCCGCCGTGGCGCACCTCCTGCAACGCCCAGCCCTGCATGTCGACGAGACCGGATTTCGGATCAACAGTAAGACCCAGTGGCTCCATGTCGTCACTGACGGGACCCTGACGTGCAAGTTCCCGCACCGCAAGCGCGGCCGGGAGGCAATCGAAGAGATCGGCATCATCCCGTGCTACAAGGGCGTCCTGACTGCTGGGCCTCGTACATGGGCTATGACCAGTGTAACCACCAGCTGTGCGGTAGCCACCTGCTGCGCGAACTGACCTTTGTCGTCGAGTCCAACGGCTACCGCTGGGCGCGACTGATGAAGAGCCTGCTCCGCGAGGTCTGCCACAAGGTCAACAAGAGCGCATCCAAGACCCTGAACGAGGCCGACCGCCGGGCCGTGCGCAAGCGCTACCGCACCAGCAGGGCGCCAGGGAACTGCCCGATATCCCGCCGCCGCCGAAAGGAAAACGTGGACGCATAGCAAAGTCCGACGCGCACAACCTGCACGAACGTCTCGTGAAACACGAAAAGTCAGTCCTGCGCTTCACAGACGACCCCAACGTCAGCTTCACCAACAATGCCGGAGAACAGAAGATCAGGATGGCAAAGGTCAAGCTCAAGGTGTCCGGATGCTTCCGCACCATGCTCCACGCAAAAGCATGGTGCCGGGGCTCAAGCTACCTCACCTCCATGGCCGCACTCGGCTACAACCCACTCGTCGCCACCCAGATCGCCCTCGACGGAAAAGCTGCAGACATCATCAACGAGCACTATGAATCAGAACCCAACAAGGGGTGAGTAGATACCTTATTGTGTTTACTAGTAGTCCACCGGCATTGTATTGATGGTTTTTCGTGGGTAGTATTTCCGTGTCGGCGTTCGTTGGAATCTGGACAGTACCGATATCCACACGGGCAGATGCCGAACAGGCAGGCAACCGCAGCCCCATGCGCAGGTCCGGACAACGGGCATGCCCGCAGGTCTTCGGCGCAATGACAGGAGCGGCGCATATGGCCAACTCTCGGGGCAGGAAGCTCTACCGCGTGACCCTTTCAACGCAGGAGCGCCGGGATCTGAAGGCGATTGTCGACGGCACCGGGGCCGCCTGGCGCCGGGCACAGGTTCTGATGCTGAGGGGGCGCTTGTCGATGCCGACATTGCGCAAGGGCTGGGCATCGGCACGGCGACGATTGAGCGCTTGCGCAAGCGCTGCGTCCTGGAGGGGCTGGACGCCGCCCTCAGCCGCAAGGAGCAGGTGAACTGCCGGCCGAAACGGGGGCGATGGAGGCGAAGCTGATCGCCCTGTTCGTCCCCGCCCGAGGGCTGTGGACGCTGAAGCTGCTTGCCGACCGTCTGGTGGAGATCGTCGAGCGCATTTCGGAAGAGACGGTCAGGAAGACGCTAAAAAAAAGGAGATCAAGCCGTGGCTGAACTGCTGCATTCCACCGCACCGGAGCGCACAGTTCGTGGCGGCGATGGAGGATGTGCTTGACATTTATCAGCGGGACTTTGCCAGGGACGAGGTGCTGAGACCAGCCGGCAGCAGACGAAGGAAACCCCCCGGTCAGCCGGAGGTGGTCGACTATGAATATGAGCGCAACGGCACGGCCAACCTCTTCATGGCCTTTGCGCCCAACGAGAACTGGCGCACGGTGAAAGTCACCGACCGCCGCGGGACTGGGCGCACTTCATCCGGGAGCTTGCCGACGACCATTTCCCCGACAGAAAGATCGTGCTGGACAATCTGAACACGCACAGTCACTGTATGAAGCCTTCGAGCCTGAGGAGGCGGGTACGAAAGCGGTTCGAGTTTCGCTATACGCCGAAGCACGGAAGCTGGCTCAACATGGCCGAGATCGGTGCGCTGTCGCGGCAATGCCTTCGGCGACGCATTCCCGACCGCGACACCATGCTGCGGAAGACCGTGGCGTGGGTCGAGCGCCGCAATGCGGCCGATGTCACTGTCGACTGGCGTTTCACGACGAAGGATGCCCGGACGAAACTGAAGTCACTATATCCCTCAATCCAATAATGCCAGACTACTAGTGTTATGTCAGCAATGATATGTCGTACATTTGGTGCTAGTGTTATGTCAGCAATGATATGTCGTACATTTGGTGCTAGACTGTCCGTCCATTCGGGATGGAGGTCGGAGTATGAAACGCTACGTGGTGACCCTGGACGAGGCGGAACGGGCAGAACTTTCGGAGATCAAGGGCTCGCACCTGTCGCAAAAGGTAATCAACGCCCTGATCCTGCTTAACTGCGACGAGGGCGCGTTCAATGAATGCCAGATGACCGGGAAGGTCATTGCTGAGATTCTGCGCATCAGCATGCGCAAAGTAGACCGAGTAAAGAAGCGTTTCGTTGAAGAGGGGCTGGAGGCGGCATTGGGTGGCCGGCAAGGACGCCGTCCTACCTATATGCGAAAAGCCGACGGCGTCTTCGAGGCGCGCTTGGTGGCCCTGAGTTGTGGTGAACCGCCTGAGGGTTACGCGCAATGGTCGTTGCGGCTGCTGGCCGACCGCGTTGTCGAGCTTGGTTACACCGTGTCACACGAGACGGTGCGGCGTGTTCTAAAAAAAACTGCCTCAAGCCATGGCAGCGGGTGGGTGATTCCTCCTCAAGGGAACGCCGACTTCGCCGCAGCGAAGGTGCTCGATGTCTATCACCGCCCCGCCGCCTTACCCGTGGTCTGCATGGACGAAACGCCCCGACCGGCGAGACACGGCAACCGATCGCCATGGCGCCGGGACGGCCAGCGCGTAACGACTACGAGTATCGACGTTGCGGTACCTGCAACGTCTTCATGGCCACGGAACCCCTAGCCAGCAAGCGCATGACCAAGGTAACCGAGCGCAAGATCGATTGGGCGCAGTTCCTGGCCGACATCGCCGGGCGCTACCAGGACGCCACCACCATCACCCTGGTGATGGACAACCTCAACACTCACCGGCCCGGCGCCTTCTATGAGGCCTACCCGCCGGACGAGGCCAAGGCCCTGTGGGACCGCTTCGAGTTCGTCTACACTCCCAAGCACGGCAGTTGGCTGAACGTGGTCGAACTCAACGTCATGATCCGCCTGAACCGCCGCATCGACTGCATCGAGGTGCTACGCCGGGAAGTTGCCGCCTGGCAGGCGACCGCATCCAGGCCAAGGTGGATTGGCAGTTCACCACCGACGATGCCCGCGTGAAACTCAAACGCCTTTATCCGACATTTTACGAATGACAAGACACTAGACTGTCCGTCCATTCGGGATGGAGGTCGGAGTATGAAACGCTACGTGGTGACCCTGGACGAACGGGCAGAACTTTCGGAGATCAAGGGCTCGCACCTGTCGCAAAAGGTAATCAACGCCCTGCTTAACTGCGACGAGGGCGCGTTCAATGAATGCCAGATGACCGGGAAGGTCATTGCCGAGATTCTGCGCATCAGCATGCGCAAAGTAGACCGGGTGAAAAAGCGTTTCGAGGGGTTGGAGGCGGCATTGGGTGGCCGGCGCCGTCCTACCTATATGCGAAAAGCCGACGGCGTCTTCGAGGCGCGCTTGGTAGCCCTGAGTTGTGGTGAACCGCCTGAGGGTTACGCGCAATGGTCGTTGCGGCTGCTGGCCGACCGCGTTGTCGAGCTTGGTTACAACGTGTCACACGAGACGGTGCGGCGTGTTCTAAAAAAACTGCCTCAAGCCATGGCAGCGGGTGGGTGATTCCTCCTCAAGGGAACGCCGACTTCGCCGCAGCGATGGAAAAGGTGCTCGATGTCTATCGCCGCCCCTATGATGCCGCCTTCCCCGTGGTCTGCATGGACGAAACGCCCCGACCGGCGAGACACGGCAACCGATCGCCATGGCGCCGGGACGGGCGTAACGACTACGAGTATCGACGTTGCGGTACCTGCAACGTCTTCATGGAACCCCTGGCCGGCAAGCGCATGACCAAGGTAACCGAGCGCAAGATCGACTGGGCGCAGTTCCTGGCCGACATCGCCGAGCGCTACCAGAATGCTACCACCATCACCCTGGTGATGGACAATCTCAACACTCCCCGGCGCCTTCTATGAGGCCTACCCGCCGGACGAGGCCTTGTGGGACCGCTTCGAGTTCGTCTACACCCCCAAGCACGGCAGTTGGCTGAACGTGGTCGAACTCAACGTCATGATCCGCCTGAACCGCCGCATCGAGGTGTTACGCCGGGAAGTTGCCGCCTGGCAGGCGACCGCATTCAGGCCAAGGTGGATTGGCAGTTCACCACCGACGATGCTCGCGTGAAACTCAAACGCCTTTATCCGACATTTGACGAATGACAAGACACTAGAGATATTTGGTTGCGGGGGCAGGATTTGAACCTGCGACCTTCAGGTTATGAGCCTGACGAGCTACCGGACTGCTCCACCCCGCGACAATATCCAAAATCGATGCAACAGGCGCTGCGTTCGCGATATCGTGAACATAATGCTGTCGCCGGCCCGGGCGTCGACGTGTTCTGAAGACCTGGCAACGACCTACTCTCCCACACCTTGAGATGCAGTACCATCGGCGCTGGGGGCCTTCACTTCCGAGTTCGGGATGGTATCGGGTGTTTCTCCCCCGCCATAATCACCAGGTCGCCACAACACGTCGCGAAACGCGGGGATCCGGAACCGTGACGCCACCGGGCGGCGCGGAACTCACAGGGCCGGGCTGGCCGCTGTGCATGACAGTCTGCAATCAAGCCGATCGAGCGATTAGTACCAGTTAGCTTCATACGTTACCGCACTTCCACACCTGGCCTATCAACGTGGTGGTCTTCCACGGCTCTGATGGGGACAACTTGTTTCGAGGGAGGCTTCCCGCTTAGATGCCTTCAGCGGTTATCCCGTCCGCGCTTAGCTACCCGGCGGTGCCGCTGGCGCGACAACCGGTACACCAGAGGCGCGTCCACCCCGGTCCTCTCGTACTAGGGGCAGCTCCTCTCAATTGTCCTACACCCACGGCAGATAGGGACCGAACTGTCTCACGACGTTCTAAACCCAGCTCACGTACCTCTTTAAATGGCGAACAGCCATACCCTTGGGACCTGCTTCAGCCCCAGGATGAGATGAGCCGACATCGAGGTGCCAAACACCGCCGTCGATATGAACTCTTGGGCGGTATCAGCCTGTTATCCCCGGCGTACCTTTTATCCGTTGAGCGATGGCCCTTCCACACGGGACCACCGGATCACTATGACCGACTTTCGTCTCTGCTCGAACCGTCGCTCTCGCAGTCAGGCAGGCTTATGCCATTGCACTCGACGACTGATTTCCGACCAGTCTGAGCCTACCTTCGCGCGCCTCCGTTACTCTTTGGGAGGCGACCGCCCCAGTCAAACTACCCACCATGCAGGGTCCCGGACCCGGATAACGGGCCGCGGTTAGATACCAGAAAACAAAAGGGCGGTATTTCAAGATTGGCTCCACAGCAACTGGCGTCACTGCTTCATCGCCTCCCGCCTATCCTACACATTCGTCTCCTAATACCACTGCAAAGCTGTAGTAAAGGTGCACGGGGTCTTTCCGTCTGACCGCGGGTACTGAGCATCTTAACTCAGAGTTCAATTTCGCTGAGTCGGTGTTGGAGACAGCGGGGCAGTCGTTACGCCATTCGTGCAGGTCGGAACTTACCCGACAAGGAATTTCGCTACCTTAGGACCGTTATAGTTACGGCCGCCGTTTACCGGGGCTTCGGTTCGGAGCTTGCACCCGTCCCCTTAACCTTCCGGCACCGGGCAGGCGTCAGTCCCTATACGTCGTCTTGCGACTTCGCAGAGACCTATGTTTTTAGTAAACAGTCGCCACCCCCTGGTCTGTGCCACCCCCGACCGGTTGCCCGGACGGAGGTCCCCCTTCTCCCGAAGTTACGAGGGCATTTTGCCTAGTTCCTTCAACACCGTTCTCTCAAGCGCCTTGGTATGCTCTACCTGTCCACCTGTGTCGGTTTAGGGTACGGTCTCTAGCTGGGGTTATTTCCTGGAAGTCCTTGGCTGCCGATCCAATCCAGTAAGGAACGACAACTTACGGCCTTCGTCACCTCCCAGCAGGCCCAGGAATATTAACCTGGTTCCCATCGCCTACGGCTTTCGCCCTCGGCTTAGGGGCCGGCTCACCCTGCGCGGATTAGCCTTGCGCAGGAACCCTTGGACTTTCGGCGAGAGTGTTTCTCACACTCTTTATCGCTACTCATGCCAGCATTCTCACTTCCGATACCTCCAACGGACCTCACGATCCGCCTTCGCAGGCTTACGGAACGCTCCGCTACCACTCCCTAGGGAGTCCTCAGCTTCGGTGTGTGGCTTTAGCCCCGGTACATCTTCGGCGCAGGACGGCTTATCTAGACCAGTGAGCTGTTACGCTTTCTTTAAAGGATGGCTGCTTCTAAGCCAACCTCCTGGTTGTCTTGGCCTTCCCACATCCTTTCCCACTTAGCCACAACTTGGGGACCTTAGCTGGAGGTCTGGGCTGTTTCCCTCTCGACCATGGACCTTAGCACCCATGGTCTGTCTGCCGTGCTCATACTCACCGGTATTCGGAGTTTGGTTAGGTTTGGTAAGACTCGCGTCCCCCTAGCCCATCCAGTGCTCTACCCCCGGCGGCAATACACGACGCTCTACCAAAATAGATTTCGCGGAGAACCAGCTATATCCGAGTTTGATTGGCCTTTCACCCCTAGCCACAGGTCATCCCCCGATTTTTCAACATCGGTGGGTTCGGTCCTCCAGTGCGTGTTACCGCACCTTCAACCTGCCCATGGCTAGATCACTCGGTTTCGGGTCTAATCCGCGCAACTGATCGCCCTATTCAGACTCGCTTTCGCTGCGCCTACACCTATCGGCTTAAGCTTGCTGCACAGATTAAGTCGCTGGCCCATTATACAAAAGGTACGCGGTCACCCCTTGCGAGGCTCCCACTGCTTGTAGGCATCCGGTTTCAGGGTCTCTTTCACTCCCCTCATAGGGGTGCTTTTCACCTTTCCCTCACGGTACTGGTTCACTATCGGTCACTGAGGAGTACTTAGGCTTGGAGGGTGGTCCCCCCATGTTCAAACAGGATTTCACGTGTCCCGCCCT
>OZ219791.1:142500-3559565 GCA_964291215.2 Alphaproteobacteria bacterium
GTGTTAGGCCTGCCGCCAGCGTTCGTTCTGAGCCAGGATCAAACTCTCAAGTTTGAGGTAACCTCAACCCGCAACGGCTGGCACCGCTACGGGCCGGAAGTAACGAGATCCGTCTCAAGCAAATTACGCTTGGCTTGATAGAAAGTTAGCCGGATGCGCAAGACACTGAGCGGAACTCGGCATTCGCCTTCGCACCGCCGTCTGCACATCCCTTCCGAGTATCAACAATGTCAAAGAGCGCCTCCCGCCGATGTCTCCCGGGGGAGAAAAGCGGCAGGTGGAAACCCGCTCCGCCGATAGCCCGGCCGCACGGGAACGGTGCTTATACGGCGTTCGCCCCGCCCTTGTCAAACGGTTTTTTCGCCCGGCGCAAATTTTTTTGACAGACCGCCGCCGACCGCCGTCACGATGATCCCACGCTGCTAATCCGGCGATGACTGGCGAGATTTTTACAGTTTGCGTCGCGCTGCAATCGTGCCGCCAAGGCTCGATGGGACCTTCTCGGCACAAAAATTACGATCAAGGAGGCGATCTGTGATGAGCCGAGCCCCAACGCATTCGGATTTCGCGTCTCCGAATCAGGTAAGCGTTCGTTCGTGCGGTGAGGTGTTGTTGTTTTCGTCCGTTTGACGGGCTTTTGTCAGGGAGTTCCAGCGTCACCCGGAGCGGTTTCGTGCACCGGGATGCGCGGTGAGGGGCACTGGCGCCATGCCGTGTTTTCCGCATTGGTTGCGGTTTTGTCCCGGCGCTGCGGAGGAGGAACTGAGCGCCATTCTGTGCCGGTTGCAGGGTTCAGCGATTGAGGGTCCGCTTCCAGTCCTTGCGGAGCGGGCCAGATGTCCTTCTTCGGCTTCTGTCATGTCGGTCGTGGCGGCCGCTGGTTGTTCCGACGCGGCCGGCAGACGCCGCGGCGCGGGACCTCGACCAAGGTTTGGCAGGGCACGGGCGGGGTGTTGCAGCGCGCGGTCCATGCGGCGGTCGAGAAGCAGCGGCTCGCCGCATGGTAGCGCATTTGCGGCGCCGCCAGGCGCCGAGGTAGTGTCAGCGGGCGGAGCTCGTCGAGAGTCTTCGGGGCGGCGGTGTGATCAGCTTCGGGGCTGGCGGCGGCAGAAGGCGCGGGCGATGGGGTTCGCTCCGTGATCGTCGCAGCAGCCGCATCTCCGCGACCATGAAGTCGCACCCGTGGCAGCGGCACTCGACCTCGCCGCTTACGGCGGCGCCGCGAATCTCCGCCGCCTCTCCGGGCTCACGGAAACCAGGGCGACAGATCGCCGGGCCGCCGTTCTCCGCGCAGGCGCCAGCGCAGAACGTCGAGGCCGCTCCTCTCGACCGTGCCGTGTACATGACAGCCGTCCATGCTGTCGGAACCGAAGCCGGGTTTCCGCCCGGGCCCCTGACAGCCCTTTCCCCGAAATTGTTGTCCATGGTCGACGAACACGCGATGGTTGAGCGCAGCGGCCTGCCTTCCGGCGCCGCTTTCGGAAGCCTCGGCGCTTCCGCAAACAGCGACCGCAGTCTCCAGCGCCGCCTGCGCGGCCTCGAACGCCGCCGGAAGCAAGGCAGTCGAGCCGTGTTCAGGCGGCAGATCTCCGCGATCGATCCATTCCCACCCCTCCAGCTGCGGCCGGCGCAGTCCGGAAAGTCGCGTCGACAATGCGCCCGGCAACAGCACAGGATGATGAAGGGCCACAGGCGCGCCAGCTTCTTGCAGGCGCCGTAGCGGCCGCAGACATGGGGGCCGTCCGCGAACAGCTTCGCCGCGACCTCGGCGCTGCGCGAGGGAGAGAACCGCGTCACGGCTGACCGATGTCTGGAGCCAGGCGCGACTTCCGGACCTCCCTCGGGGCCTGGATGCATCGGCATGGCGCAAACCCCGGTGCGCGAGGATCGCGTCCCGAAGCGGCTCGAACAGGGGCAGCATCTGGCTCGCTGGCCAGCGTTCCCGGCGAAAGCCCCTGGACGCGGCGCGCATGCACGCGCTCGTGCAGCACATGCGTCCACACCCGAAGGCGGTGCCGGGAAACAGCCGCCACCGGTGAACCGGGGCAGTCACAGCCCCGGCGGACAATCCGCCGCTTTTGATCTCGATGATCCTGGTGCGAACCGTTGGCAACGCAGCACAAGCAGGCGTCCTCCGCCACCTCCAGCCGCCCTCCACCTCCTCGAGCGCCGGCGGCGGCCAGGAGTGCCGTGCTGCTGGCCGCGCTTCGATGACGCCCGCGGCCTCTTCTCGCTCTTGCGCCCGTACGACCTGTTCGAACGAAGCTTGTCGTTCTCCGACCCGACCCTTCAGAACCTTCATCGCGGTCTTCAGGCCGGCATTCTCCATGCGCAGCGACACCACCGTCGACCGCTTCCGCGCGCCGGCCTCGGCAAGAAGCTGGCCCGGACGCGCAACCTCCTGCTTCAGCGCAAGAGACTGCTTCGCCGTCCGCCGAATTTCCCTGACCTCCGCACGGGCAGCTGCCAGCTTCTCGCGGTTGCTCTCGAAAATCGCCTTCAGGGAATTCGCGCGGCCCCTCCACCTCCTGCAAGCGCAGCTCCTCACAGCGCCCCTCCGCCGCCTCGGCTCGAATACGCTCGCGATCGTACAGGGACTTCCAGGTGGCCGAATCACGACACGACGACTGCGGCATGTCGCCAGCGGCGTCCGCACCCGATGATGACACGAAATCCTCGATGCACATGACCATGCACGACCTGGTGGCACCGCCAAAAAAATTTACCAGTGCCCTTCTTCGAATTACCAAAACAAACCTCGGTGCAGATCGTCATCACCGCATGAACGAACGCTTACGATTGCACTGGACGAACTGCTGGATGCGCTGCCGAAGAAGGGAAAGCCTGGTCGGGCGGACCGGGAAGCTGACTCGACGTTCCGGAAGATGCGCCGACAGCATCCGGCCGTGGAGTCGGCGATCAACAATCTTGAGCAACGCGGCATGGACCGGGTCCTGTGGGGCGGACGGCTTTGCGCGGATGGTGGCGCTGCCCATGGTCGCCTTCAATGTCCACCGCCTGCTGTTGCACGGACGAGCCCGACGACGAAAACGCGCCGCCTGACGGCGGCGTCCCTCTACCCCACCCACCCGCCGGGAGCGGGAACGAAGCCGCTCGCCCAGCTTCTCGGCTGGAAGAGCCCTGATACCGCCGCGAATCAGCAGGAATCCTTCCGAAAACGGAGCGGGACCCGGAAGGGCGATCAAACCAGAAATTTCGCTGGAATCTCAGCCAAAACGGTCATTTCCGCGCGGGCACGAATTAGCATGGGATCGTCGTGGGCCGCCGTGCAGGGCTATTCTGTTGTCGTCCCAGCGATCGGCGCATGCTGATTTTGGTCCGGGCATTCCGTTTTCGCCGTGGCAGTGTGCCGGCATGGTGACGCTTGCGACCCCGGATTCCCTCCTTCGCGAGGTGACGGTGCGCACGTGAGCACCGGCTCGGGGACCGCCTGGTCAAGGAGCATCACTACCTGCGGTTTCACGGCATCAAGGGTCTGCGCCATGTCGCCCTGCACGGCGAGACCTGGGTGGTCGGCTGGCGGCGCGTTCAAGCTTGCTGCACCGCTGGATCGCTGCGGAGCAGCAGTGCCTGCACGCGAACAATTCCCGGTTCGTTGGGGGGATGCCGAACCTGGCGTCCCGCGTGCTCGGCCTGAGCCTTCGACGGCTGGACATCGAGGCCGCGCGTTCCTCGCGGAGACGGTCGTCGAGCGCTTCGCCGGAACCTGCTATCGCGCGGCGAACTGGCGCTCGCTTGACGCTCGGTCGCGAGCGGCTCCGCGCGCTTCCGTCACCACGGCCAGGAGATCTTCATGTACGAACTGGGGCCGCCGGGACGCGATCCCGGAGAGCGCAGCACGACAGTGCCGGGCCTCGGCTGCGCAGCCTGTGCCCGGGCGAGGTGTGCCGCAAGCGCTATCCGCTGAGAACCATTCTCGCGGCTCGCCGGCTACCGCGGCGTGACCGCATTCGCCGCCCTCCAGGAACAGCTTTTGCGGCGGTGAACTCGTTCTTCAACCCGAAGCGCTGCACCGCACCCACACCTTCCACACCATCCTCGCCGACCTGCCGCCCGACCCTGCCCTGTGGACGGCCCGGCAGCAGACACGACGGCAAGGACATCCGCGGCGCCTCCAGCCGACGGCGGATGATGGGGTCGAGCCCGGCATGGTTCTCGGCCAGGCGAAGAGCAACGAGATCCCCCTCGCCAGCAGCATCAACGTCACCGGCTGCATCGTCACCATGGACGCGATGCACGCTCAGCACGAGCGGCGGCTTCTCGAGCGCCGCATGTCGTCACGGCGATCAGAAATAACCAGGAGACCATGCTCGACGACCTCAAGGCCATCGACTTCGAGGGCTCGTTCGAAACCCTCGACAAGGGCGCATCGAGCGCCGCCGCCGTGGTCGACATCTCCGGCGCCGAGCGGGACCGCTGCGCTGCTCTCCACGGTCGCCGCCATCCGCATCGAGCGCGAGATCTGCAAGACCAAAGAGAGCAGCGTCGAGACCACCTGGTGCCTCACCTCGCTCGGCCCCGAACGCCCCGAGATGCTTCTGGCGCGCGGGTCATGGAAAATCGACTCCGCCACGTACGCGATTTCACCTGCGACGAAGACCGCTGCAGGGTGCGCCGCGCAACCTCTTGACAAACGCCGCCATCCTGCGCTGCGGCGGACACTTCATGCCCGAGGCCAACCGGCACTACGCCGCCCGGGATGCGCGCCATCCTCATCCCGCAGATAAACCTTCGCCCCTGACCCCGCGCCACAAGCCGGGAACGCGCCGGCGCAACAGGACAGCTCTGCTCGAACACTCGAAAAAGCGTGCCCGGCCTGATGCACCAGCCACTGAAACCGGCCCACAGTGAACCCGGGGTGCCATGCCAGGTCCCTGTCACATCAGCAATCCACAGGCCCGACAAAAGAATGGTTCTGGACCGCCGTGCCCGCGCCTGCCATCGGCCGGCGAATTCCGCTACACTGGCGCCGTGCGCCGCCGCCCGCCCGCGAAGGGTCTCCGGGCCGCGGCGGCGCCGGGAGGACAGGATCACGATGTGGCGCCCCGCTGAACGCGTAAGGTGGAAGGCCGAGCCCGGCCGCTGGCCGAGCCGCGAAGAGGCCGCGGCCTCGCGGCTCTTCAGCCCGGTCGCCATCGGGTCTGCCGCCATCGAGCAGCGCACTTGGGTACCGGCCATGGTCCCGTGGCGCGCCACCGGCGACGGCTACGTTACCGCGGAAGTCCTTGACTGGTACTCCCGCTTCGCCCGCGGCCGGCCGGGTGCCATCGTCGTCGAGGCCACCGGCATCCGCGACATCCCGTCGGGGCCGCTCCTGCGCATCGGCGATGACCGCTTTATCCCCGGGCTCCGCGACCTCGTCGCCGCGGTGCGCGAGGCGAGCGGCGGCCACACCCGACTCTTCATCCAGTGCCTCGACTTCCTCGCCATCCGCCGCCGCCCCGACCGCGAACGCTACCTCCGCGAGTTCCTCCGCGTCACCGACGCCCACCGCCGGAGCCTCGACATGGCAGAGGCCCCGGACGCCGAACTCCGCGAGCACCTGGTCGCGCTCAACGACGACGCGCTCGCCGGGATCCTTGATGCGCGCGAGTTCGAGGCGATGCGGGTGGGATACCGCGAACGCATTACCGACACCTGGATTCCGCACATCGCCGACCTTCCCGAGAAGCTTCCCGGGCTCTTCGCCGGCGCCGCCGTCCGCGCCCGCGAGGCCGGCTTCGACGGCGTCGAGCTGCACTACGCCCACGCCTACACTATGGCCTCGTTCCTCTCGCGGCTGAACACCCGCGACGACGGCTATGGCGGCCCGCTCGAAAACCGCCTCCGGCTGCCACTCCAGGTCTTCGCCCGGGTGCGCGGCGCCGTCGGCGCCGACTGGCCGGTCGGCTGCCGCTACCTCTCCGACGACATCGTCGAAGGCGGCAACCGCGTCGACGACGCGGCGCAGATCGGCGTCGCCTTTGCCGCCGCCGGCATCGACTTCCTGTCGCTGTCGCGCGGCGGGCGGTTCGAGGACGCGGCAGTGCCGGCGGTCGGCGCCGCCGCCTATCCCTATACCGGGCCGAGCGGTTACGAGTGCATGCCGCAATATATTTCCGACCAGCAGGGCCCGTTTGGGCGCAACGTCGCGCCTGCGGCGGCGATCCGCGCCGCGGTCCGCGGCGCCGGCCACGCGAGTCCGGTCGTCGTCACCGGCGGCATCCACGGCTTCGCCCAGGCCGAGGGTCTCCTTGAGGCCGGCCAGGCCGACATCATCGGCTTCGCGCGCCAGGCGCTCGCCGATCCGGACTGGTTCCTCAAGGTGCGGCTCGGCCACGGCGACGAGGTCACGGTCTGCGAATACACGAACTACTGCGAGGCGCTCGACCAGAAGCACGTGCCGGTGACCTGCAAGCTCTGGGACCGCAAGGAGATGGACGAGCCCGGCATCCTGAAGACTACGGATGGAAAGCGCCGTCTCACGGCGCCGGTCTGGAGGCCCCGTCTCGACATCGACGCCGCGCTCGCCGAAGGGCCGGACTAGTGTTATGTCAGCAATGATATGTCGTACATTTGGTGCTAGACTGTCCGTCCATTCGGGATGGAGGTCGGAGTATGAAACGCTACGTGGTGACCCTGGACGAACGGGCAGAACTTTCGGAGATCAAGGGCTCGCACCTGTCGCAAAAGGTAATCAACGCCCTGCTTAACTGCGACGAGGGCGCGTTCAATGAATGCCCCACTTCCAGTCTGAAGTGCAACACCCGGCCCTCATCGCAGTGAGGGCGTAGCCCGAACGGAGATGAGGGCCGGGTGTTGCGCAAATCTTTCCCCTCTGCCCCTCTCGATTCCGCCTGGAAACAGCTTCAGTTCCTTCAACATCGAGCTTATGCAACGCCTTTGTCGGCTTCAAGCCACTATTCCGCCGTCGCGCGGCATGGACCCTGCTGCACGTTGCGGCTACGGAACGCAGATGGTCAGGGCGGTTTCACTTCAAGATTACCTCCGTCGGCGATCCCGGGACTTTCCGAGTGTTGAGCCGCACCTTCTGAACATCTTCGTTGCATGTCGCGCGAAAGTCCGTGCCCT
This sequence comes from Alphaproteobacteria bacterium, assembly GCA_964291215.2. Classification (GTDB taxonomy): domain Bacteria; phylum Pseudomonadota; class Alphaproteobacteria; order MPNO01; family UBA830; genus JAJEBT01. The sequence goes on from OZ219791.1 coordinate 149,593, forward strand.
TCGGGAAGTACTCCCGCACCAGGCCGTTGGTGTGCTCATTCAAGCCGCGCTCCCAGGAATGGAAAGGCGAAGAAGAAATCTGCGTCAAGTGCGACACGCCTGTGGTCTGCGAACTCCTTGCCGTTGTGATTGTGTGGACCAATAGCGCACCAGAGCCGAGCAGGCGGATCATACCAACCGTGTCTTTCTGTCCACCCAGCAAGGTGTATTTCGTGGCACGAGCGACACGACAGCTCCACTGTGAGCTTTGCCGATGATGGCTCCCAGTCGCCGATCCGTTCCTTTGCCTCCGCAGGGCGCTCGGAAATGTCCACCCGGCCGGAATGGCATTTGCCCTTCCAGTTCGGCTTCTTGCCGCGCCGCCGAAGCTTCTTCCACAAGGCGCCCCCAGCTCTCCGATCTTCATGAATGCGATCATGGATCCGTTGCCGACCCACGGCCCTCCAGTCGAAAACGGCCGCTGCTCGGGGCCCTCCCGCAGCTTTTTCTGAGCTTCAGCCCGAGGCGTCAACCGCCAGGGTAACTGCTCACCCCCTGGTTCCGGCTTGATGTCGGGGTAGAGTAACGAACGGGTTTTCATGGAGATTTGACACTGCAGGCCGATTCGTTTAGTGGTGGTCATCGAGAACGATGGGGACCGCCAGTGGGCTACTTTGGATCGAAGGCGACGAGCGGACTGTGCCAGCTGCTTCCGGGGCTCCAGCCCCCGCATGATCTGTATGTGGAAATGCATCCGGGAGGCGGCGCGCTGATGAAGCGCAAGGCCGGGCGGGGGAGTACCGGAAGATGCCGCCGGGCGAGCGCCAGGCGATGCTCGCGGCGAGGCCGGGTGATGGCGACGGGCGGCGCGCGAGAAGTTCGAAGCGACCAAGGCGCTGCCGGCAAGGTGTCGGAAGAGGCCGTCATCCGCGTCCTCGTCATCCTGCTCGACATCCTCATCGTCGTCCTTCTGGAGAAGACCACGCACGAGCCGGAACTCCGGTCTGCCGCCGTCACAGACGGACAAGAGCGTGCCGGGAGCAAGGGCCCGAAGCCGAACCGGCAGATGGGCGACAACCTGCCATCGTCGAGGAGACGGTCGCGGCCTGCGACGCCTGCGGCGCCGACGGCCCCGTCGAGCGCCGCACGACATCGTGTTCGAGGTCGCGCCGCGTCGATGCCGAGGAATGCCCGAAGTGCAAGGCCCGGTTCCCCGACAACATCCCGTGCAGTACGGCATCCAGGCCCTCGTCCCTGCTGGTCGCCCGGATGCTGTCCCTGCGCCGTCGCGCTCGTGCAGGCGATATCAAGCTCTCCGAGGCCTCGGCCATGCTTTCACGATGCGTCATGGGAGGAGGCCGCCGTGGCGCACCTCCTGCAACGCCCGATGTCGACGATTTCGGATCAACGGCAAGTGGCTCCATGTCGTCGGGACGTGCAAGTTCCCGCACCGCAAGCAAGAGATCGGCCCGTGCTACAAGGGCGTCCTGGGCCTCGTACATGGCAGTGTAGCCACCAGCGGCAGCGACCTGCTGCGCGAACTGACCTTTGTCGTCGAGGCTGCCGCGCGACTGATGAAGAGCCTGCTCCCTGCCACAAGGTCAACAAGAGCGCATCCAGGACCCTGAACGAGGCCGGGCGCTACCGCACCATCAGGGCGCCAGGGAACTGCCCGACATCCCGCCAAAAGGAAAACGCATCGCAAACGCGCACAACCTGCACGAACGTCTCGTGAAACACGAAAACCTGCGCTTCACAGACGACCATCGCGGTAGGGAACCGGGTTACCCCCCGCACAGAACCAGACGTGCGCTGTTCGCATCCGGCTCCTCCCCTGACGACAAGGCGCTGGTTTGGCCACGGATGCTGGCTCAGTGGGCAGCGGCGAGGGTGTCTATGTCCCCGGTGAAGTCCTTTTGGGAGCGTCGCCGAAGGGCACGCAGCTGTTTGCATTGGTGTATGAACTTCTGCAGGCTGCTTCCCGGAACGGCGTAGTAGCAGCCGTTGATAACTCACCACTTGGCCGTTTCGTGCCGGTTATCGTGCCACCGCCTGCGCAAGGCCTCCTTGATCCGCCGCAGGGTGCCCGTTTGCGAGATGGACCGACCCTGAACCTGCCTTTCCTCGTCTGTTCGCAGAAGTGCGTCATGCCGAGGAAGTCGAACGTCTTGCCCTGCCTACGCTTCCGGCGGTTCGCTCTGGCAAACCGACCGAACTCGATGATTTTCCGGGTGCAGTTCAAGTGGGCCAGTCTCTCCCCAAGGTCTCAGCGCCGCGCGTCGCTCAGATGCTGAAAGCCGCACACGAAGTCGTCCGCATAATGATCGTGTCGCCTCCAGCCATCCGCTTGCGCCAATGGTTCTGGAACCAGTCGTACGTAGTGCAGGTAGACGTTCGCAAGGCATGGCGCCGCCCCTTGCGGTGTTCCCTTGCCAGTCGGTCCCTTCCATGACGCCGGCGTCACTTGATGATCAGACCCCCCGATCCGTTTCCCGAGCATCGCGACCAGATGGTCGCGGTCGAGATTGTCGAAGAACCCACGGGCGTCAACGATCCAGTTGACCTTCCGCCGTTCCACCGTGACGGCGCATGATGCGCCCCGGCCGGAAGCCGTAACTAAACCCGAGGAACTCCGTCTCGCGGCACCAGAATCACACCGCCCGCTGAAGAATCTTGTCCGAGGCAAGCGGTCGTTGCCCTCCATCCTCCTTGGGTATGTAAACCCCGGAGGCGCCCGGTACGCACCCCTGTGCACACGGGCGTGCAGGCAGTTCCACACCCTCCGCGTACGCTTGCCACACAACGCCCCGCCGCCGCGTCCTTCCTCAAGGAATGGAACGCATCGTGCAGAACGTCGACCGTCACGTGGTGGAGTAAAGACGCTCTTCCGGGTTCCTCTTCGCTACCTGCGTTCAGCCGCCTGTGACCCCCGCTTCTGCGCGCGGCGCGGGCTTTGGCCAACCGCATTGCCCTTCCCTCCAACAACTCCGCAGGCTCCGAAGAACCCTTGTTCGCCGCCTTCAGCGGTACTATGGCCGAATCTGACTTCTCGTTCATCATCGGTTTACGGATTAGTTCCTTTCCTCTGCGGCCCCTCCACGACAGAGGGGCAAGACCTCCCAGGTCCCTGCTTCGGCCATGGTTCTCGGACCCCGCGGAGCCCCCGTTCGCCTCACCAACGCGGCTCGTGGGGTGTTGCCCACTCGGACGACCTCGGCACTCCGGTTTCAAAGCATCTCGTGGCTCAATAGCCTGGTCGGGTAGGCCACTGGCGCGCGCATCCTTAGGCGAAGGCTTTATCCGTCACCGCTCTTTCGATTGCGGGCGGGTTCGCAGAATCGCCATAGACCACGTTTCCAGCAGCCCCCCTAAAATTCCGTACGTCCGGTTTTCCCGGTTCAAGCATCAGGCACCCACTTGGAGTTCGGTGCGAAGCCTTCCCACGCCATAGTCAAGGCTGACCCAACCATACCCACGGCATCTCCGAGCGTTTGCTCCGTCCTTCGGCCTTGCAGTCTGTCGGTCGGTGCCGGTCTCTGCGTACCGGCTTGACCTGCCGCATAGGCTACCTGAGCCCTGAGGTCCTCGCTCGGGACGGGTTGTGTTGTCCCGCCCCTTAGGCGACCTCATCCGCCAGTCAGGAGGACTCCGCGTCCTTTCCCGTCTCCCGGTTATAGACGCGGTCCTTGACGGGTCTCTTCATCCTGTCTGTCCTCCTCACCTTCCGGTCTTTCACTGCTGATCTGTCCCGAATTGCCGCCGTCTGTACCCCGGGGAACCCGATGCGTGTTCCTCAGTTCTTCCGCATCGACACTGGCCATCGGGTAGCAAGCAGACCCTTGGCGTTCACCGTCTATCCCACAAATCAGCTTCGTGTGGGTGGGGAATTTCGGGGCTTCGTCCAATCGTTCGCTTTCGCTACGGCCCTCCGGTTTGCTCGCCGCCCTGGCTGACCGGACCGGCTGGACACTGCGTTCCAGCCAGCCCACGACGGCTTTCTACGTCCCAGCTCGCTGATCCAGGGTCGCCCCTGAACCAATGCTACGGCGCCAAACTGAGAATTGCGGGACTTTCACCCGCAAGATCAGCAGCTAGACTCGCTGCACGCCTGCCGCTCCCCAACGCTTCGCCTGGCGCCTCACGACGCATGGTTCACGGAGAAAGTGGTGGTTAGCCTCTCTTCCTACCGGGACTTGCACCCGGCCACATTCCACCAGTTTGCCTGGCGCACATCGCGGTAGGGAACCGGGTTACCCCGGTCCCCCCGCACAGAACCGGACGTGCGCTGTTCGCATCCGGCTCCTCCCCTGACGACAAGGCGCTGATTTGGCCACGGGTGGCGGATGCTGGCTCAGTGGGCAGCGGTGAGGGTGTCTACGTCCCCGGTGAAGTCCTTTTGGGAGCGTCGCCGAAGGGCACGCAGCTGTTTGCATTGGTGTATGAACTTCTGCAGGCTGCTTCCTGGAACGGCGTAGTAGCAGCCGTTGATAACTCACCACTTGGCCGTTTCGTGCCGGTTATCGTGCCACCGCCTGCGCAAGGCCTCCTTGATCCGCCGCAGGGTGCCCGTTTGCGAGATGGACCGACCCTGAACCTGCCTTTCCTCGTCTGTTCGCAGAAGTGCGTCATGCCGAGGAAGTCGAACGTCTTGCCCTGCTTCCGGCGGTTTGCTCTGGCAAACCGACCGAACTCGATGATTTTCCGGGTGCAGTTCAAGTGGGCCAGTCTCTCCCCAAGGTCTCGGAGAAAGCGCCGCGCGTCGCCCAGATGCTGAAAGCCGCACACGAAGTCATCCGCATAATGATCGTGTCGCCTCCAGCCATCCGCTTGCGCCAGTGGTTCTGGAACCAGTCGTACGTAGTGCAGGTAGACGTTCGCAAGGCATGGCGATACAATCGCCCCTTGCGGTGTTCCCTTGCCAGTCGGTCCCTTCCATGACGCCGGCGTTCAGCCACTTGATGATCAGACCCCCCGATCCGTTTCCCGAGCATCGCGACCAGGTGGTCGCGGTCGAGATTGTCGAAGAACCCACGGGCGTCAACGATCCAGTTGACCTTCCGCCGTTCCACCGTGACGGCATCGAGCGCATGATGCGCCCCGGCCGGAAGCCGTAACTAAACCCGAGGAACTCCGTCTCGCGGCACCAGAATCACACCGCCCGCTGAAGAATCTTGTCCGAGGCAAGCGGTCGTTGCCCTCCATCCTCCTTGGGTATGTAAACCCCGGAGGCGCCCGGTACGCACCCCTGTGCACACGGGCGTGCAGGTCAACCAGTTCCACACCCTCCGCATACGCTTGCCACACAACGCCGTCCACGCCCGCCGCCGCGTCCTTCCTCAAGGAATGGAACGCATCGTGCAGAGCGTCGACCGTCACGTGGTGGAGTAAAGACGCTCTTCCGGGTTCCTCTTCGCTACCTGCGTTCAGCCACCTGTGACCCCCGCTTCTGCGCGCGGCGCGGGCTTTGGCCAACCGCATTGCCCTTCCCTCCAGCAACTCCGCAGGCTCCGAAGAACCCTTGTTCGCCGCCTTCAACGGTACTATGGCCGAATCTGACTTCTCGTTCATCATCGGTTTACGGATTAGTTCCTTTCCTCTGCGGCCCCTCCACGACAGAGGGGCAAGACCTCCCAGGTCCCTGCTTCGGCCATGGTTCTCGGACCCCGCGGAGCCCCCGTTCGCCTCACCAACGCGGCTCGTTGCCTTCGGCCACGACCTCGGCACTCCGGTTTCAAAGCATCTCGTGGCTCAATAGCCTGCCGCTCCCCAACGCTTCGCCTGGCGCCTCACGACGCATGGTTCACGGAGAAAGTGGTGGTTAGCCTCTCTCGGGACTTGCACCCGGCAACATTCCACCAGTTTGCCTGGCGCACATTGCGGTAGGGAACCGGGTTACCCCCCGCACAGAACCGGACGTGCGCTGTTCGCTCCTCCCCTGACGACAAGGCGCTGGTTTGGCCACGGGTGGCGGATGCTGGCTCAGTGGGCAGCGGCGAGGGTGTCTATGTCCCCGGTGAAGTCCTTTTGGGAGCGTCGCCGAAGGGCACGCAGCCGTTTGCATTGGTGTATGAACCCCTGCAGGGATTGACTGCTTCCCGGGACGGCGTAGTAGCAGCCGTTGATGACTCACCACTTGGCCGTTTCGTGCCGGTTGTCGTGCCATCGCATGCGCAAGGCCCCCTTGATCCGCCGCAGGGTGCCCGTTTGCGAGACGGTTTGCGACCGACCCTGAACCTGCCTTTCCTCGTCTGTTCGCAGAAGTGCGTCATGCCGAGGAAGTCGAACGTCTTGCCCTGCTTCCGGCGGTTCGCTCTGGCAAACCGACCGAACTCGATGATTGTCCGGGTGCAGTTCAAGTGGGCCAGCCTCTCCCCAAGGTCCCGGAGAAAGCGCTGCGCATCGCCCAGATGCTGAAAGCCGCACACGAAGTCGTCCGCATAATGATCGTGTCGCCTCCAGCCATCCGCTTGCGCCAGTGGTTCTGGAACCAGTCGCACGTAGTGCAGGTAAACGTTCGCGAGGCAGGGCGATACAATCGCCCCCTGCGGTGTTCCCTTGCCCGTATCCGACCAGTCGGTCCCTTCCATGACGCCGGCGTTTAGCCACTTGATGATCAGACCCCCCGATCCGTTTCCCGAGCATCGCAATCAGGTGGTCGCGGTCGAGATTGTCGAAGAACCCGCGGGCGTCAACGATCCAGTTGACCTTCCGCCGTTCCACCGTGACGGCGTCGAGCGCGTGATGCGCCCCGGCCGGAAACCGTAACTAAACCCGAGGAACTCCGTTTCGTAGAGCGGCACCAGAATCACACTGCCCGCTGAAGAATTTTGTCCGAGGCAAGCGGTCGTTGCCCTCCATCCTCCTTGGGTATGTAAACCCTGGAGGCGCCCGGTACGCACCCCTGTGCACACGGGCGTGCAGGCAGTTCCACACCCTCCGCATACGCTTGCCACACAACGCCCCGCCGCCGCGTCCTTCCTCAAGGAATGGAACGCGTCGTGCAGAGCGTCGACCGTCACGTGGTGGAGTAAAGACGCTCTTCCGGGTTCCTCTTCGCTACCTGCGTTCAGCCGCCTGTGACCCCCGCTTCTGCGCGCGGCGCGGGCCAACCGCATTGCCCTTGGCCTTCCCTCCAGCAACTCCGCAGGCTCCGAAGAACCCTTGTTCGCCGCCTTCAACGGTACTATGGCCGGATCTGACTTCTCGTTCATCATCGGTTTATGGAATAGTTCCTTTCCTCTGCGGCCCCTCCACGACAGAGGGGCGATTGAAAGACCTCCCAGGTCCCTGCTTCGGCCATGGTTCTCGGACCCCGCGGAGCCCCCCTCACCAACGCGGCTCGCGGGGTGTTGCCCACTTGGACGACCTCGGCACTCCGGTTTCAAAGCATCTCGTGGCTCAATAGCCCGGCCTGCCGCTCCCCAACGCTTCGCCTGACGCCTCACGACGCATGGTTCACGGAGAAAGTGGTGGTTAGCCTCTCTTCCTGCCGGGACTTGCACCCGGCAACATTCCACCAGTTAGCCTGGCGCACCCAACGTCAACTTCACCAACAATGCCGGAGAACAGAAGATCAGGATGGCAAAGGTCAAGGTGTCCGGATGCTTCCGCTCCACGCAAAAGCATGGTGCCGGGGCTCAAGCTACCTCACCTCCATGGCCGCACTCGGCTACAATCATCACGTCGCCACCCGGATCGCCCTCGACGGAAAAGTCGCAGACATCATCAACGAGCACTACGACCAATCAGAACCCAACTAGGGGTGAGTAGATACCCGCCAGGAAACAGACGAGGCGGCCCTGCGGCGCGTTTCTGCCATCCTTTGCGCCTGCTTGTGACGGTAACCCCGTCCCCCGGTGTTGCGCTTGATCTCCCGGAAAATTGTTGATCGGCCCAGCTGCCGAGCAATCGCACCTTGTGAAAGACCGCTTTTCTGCCTCAATCTGGCATCGCTCTTCGTAGGTGACGGTAGCCTTTGGACATGAACAAGCTCCCTCCATCTTGTACAGGAACTCTCGCCGCTGCTGGACAGCTCCGCAACATCATGCGTCTAAAAACACATGGCCACAGCCCATCATGTGTTGCACTTCACTATGGAACGGGGGTGTAAAAAAATCTCCCGCACCAACCCGCAACCCCGCAAAGCCCAGGTACTGTCTTGAAAAATCAGACAGAATTTAGCGTAAGACTATCCTGCCGCCAGGCCGAAATGCGCCTCCCAGCGCCGCCGCGCGCGCATGATGTCGAGGAAGCGCCGGATGTTGGCGGCCGCCGCCGGCGTCCCCGCCAGCACCTGTTCGAAATGCCGCCGCGCCAGGCTGTCCTCCTCCTTCAGGAAGAAGGCGTGTGCGAGTTCGAGACGCACCCGCACCAGTTCCGAGCGGTCCACCAAGATGGCCCGGAACGCCGCAATCGCCTCGTCGAGCTTCCCGTCGCGGGCATCCCGGTCCGCGGCGGCCTGCGCGGCGGCAAGCGCCTCCATGCCCGCCCGGAACCGCGGGCCGGTCGCGTCCTGGCCGTGGGCCGCGGCGGCGAACAGGCACAGCCCGGCGGCAATGACGAGAGCGGGTATGCGCATGAAAACCCCTGTCCGTGCAAGGGGAACCTCCGGCCGCCCGGAGGGCGCCGGAGGAAAGAAGGCCCCGGCCGCGCGAAGCGGCCGGGGCCTGAACGCCGATGCTCGGGAGCAGGCTACTCTGCCGGCGCCTGTATCCTCGTCGAAAATCCGCCGGTGGCGCTCCCGTCCACGAAGTGGGCGATGAAGGTGCCTATCATGCCGGCCGGGCGGCCAGGGCCGCCCTGGTGGAAGGCTCCAGCCTGCCAACTGCCGGGCTTGTCGAAGGCGGTGCTGCCGCTGGAACCCGTGGCCAGGCCTTCGACATCGAAGCTGTCGTGCGCGCCCTCCGCGAGCTTGACGCTCCAGTTCTCGTTGACGGCATTCCCCTTGAAGTTGTCGATCTTGCCTCCCATTTTACGGGCGCCTTCCTCCCCGAACTTGGCGTTGAGCGTCACATCCGCCGTGAACCGTGCGGACTTCTGCCCCGTGTGCTCGCCGGCGTTGTAGAGCTTCAGCGCCGACAGGCCTAAGGCTTCGCCCTTGTAGGTGGCGGTGGCGGGCAGATTGGAGTTCACGCCTAAATCCCCGCGCTCGGGGGCAGGGCTGTCTGCGATGACATGGACCCTGGTTCTGGCGGTGTCATCTCCAGCCAGCCAGTACCCGTAGCGGGCATATTCACTCCACTGCGTGTAGTGGGAGTTCCTCGGCGTTATCCAGTAGTAGCGATAGTGGCCCGCGTAGCTATCGTCGAATTCGTCGGCCGCCTTGAAGAACAGCTTGCCGGTCAGCTTGCCGCCCGGGGCAGAGCATGTGCCCTGGCAATACAGCGTCCCCTTGACCCCCTTGTAATACTGGTCCCCGGAGATGTCGGTGGGATACGTCGTCAGGACCGTTCCATCCGAGCCGGTGAGTGAGGACAGGGGCATCCCGGCAAGGGGCAGGACATCGACATCCATGTTGTCGGTGCCGAAGGCCTTCTTCACGAGCATCCCATCCTTGGCGGCAATCTGCTCCCAGGTCATGACGCCGGCCGGGAGTTCGCCGTCGTCATACTTGTGATAGAACAGGGATCTCCGATCGGCGTTATCCCCGGTGGCGATGACCTTCGTCGGCGGAGTACTGCTGGCTGTTTTGAAGAGATTTGACGGCCTTTGAATCCACATAGCCGTGGATTGGCCATCGTAACCGCCGGTGCGGGTCGAGCCGGAACGAGCTGTGGCCTCAGGCGACAAGGCAGCAAGCATCCGCCTCGCGGGCCTTGTTGAATCAAGGTTGTTGAAGCCAGCGGTGGTAGCGAGGGTTTCGCCGGCGCGGTCCTTGATTTCCGCCTCGGTATCGACCCTCGAGAAATAGTCTCCGATCGTGCCGGCCCCGGTCAGGGTCTTCTCGATGGCCTTGATCTCCGCTTTCACTGTTTCGACCTGACCCATGACCACCTTCTTCTGCGCCGCAAGGCCGGTCGTGCCGGCCGGCAGGGCGTTCAGGTCCGTCTGCGCCTTCTCGGCCGCCGTCAGCGCCGTCTTGGCGTCCGCCAGCGCCTTGTCGGCCGCCGCCTTCGCGGCCGCCACGAGCGCGGCGTTGGTCCGGACCACCGAGCTGTCGCCGCCTGTATAGTAGAGTTGCCGAGCGAATTGGGGCGGCTCGACCGCCTTCTTGACCGCGGCCAGCTGATCTTCCGCTGTCTTCCTGGCCGTCATCGCCGCCGTCTCGGCTGCCGCGGCGGCGTCGTAGGCCGCCTGCGCCTTCTGGGCGTCCGTCATCTCCATCTGCTGGTTGCCCATCGCGACCGGCTTCTTCGACCCGCCACCGCAGCCCGCGAGCGCCAGACCCGCAGCGGCCAGCGCCGCCAAGGTCACATATTTCATAATTCCCATCGAACTTTTCTCCTCCCCCGTTCCATAGTGAAGTGGGGCCTTAGGTTGTGGACGATTACGCAACCTGATGTCTGGAAATTGTCGTGAATCTCTCAGTCATCGAGCTGTTCATTTGATGTATGCCTTGGTTTCGGTTTCCCACCCCCGTTCCATAGTGAAGTGCAACACATGATGGGCTGTGACCATGTGTTTTTAGACGATGGATGAGGAGGGCGGGTGTCAGAACCCGCCGGGGGGGGGGGGGGCTTGCCATGGAGTGGCTTCCGACGCAGCGCGGGCGTGAACCATCCCGCTCCATAGGCTTGAATGCCAGGGAACGAATGCTCGCCGAGGGCCGTGCGACCCCGGTTGTCTGAGGTGAAAGAGCTTCGGTCCTGAAGAACGGCACCCGACGGCGTGGCGTGAGCCGCCGTGTTCCCGTCGAAGCAGGTCAGGGAAGTGGTGCGCCTGCGTAGCCGGCTCCCTGACCGAGAGGTTCGCGCTCAGGCGACGGGATATCTTCCCAAGCTCATCCGCCGATACAGTCCAGCGTCCGAAATCGGGGGGGGGGGGGGGGGGGGGGGGTACGAAGGTCGCGCGCGCGCGTGAGGCACTCACGTTGTAGCCGAACGACCACGGCAGTCCGCGCATCACAACATCCCCTGATGTCTCGGTCATGCCTTCAACCTCCCGTACAACAGGTTTGCGGCCACATGCGCCGACCACAATCCTGCCATATCGCATGTACGTATAGCTCGCACAGCAGCCGAGTGCAACCCCGTCATGTGGGAACGCACGGCGATCCCACGCTAGTAGTACACCGGCATTGTATTGATGGTTTTTGTGGGTAGTATTTTCGTGTCGGCGTTCGTTGGAATCCGGACAGTGCCGATACGGGCAAGATGCCGAACAGGCAGGCAGCCCCATGCGCAGGTCCGGACAACGGGCATGCCCGCAGGTCTTTGGGGCAATGACAGGAGCGGCGCATATGGCCAACTCTCAGGGCAGGAAACTCTACCGGGTGACCCTTTCGGCGCAGGAGCGCCGGGATCTGAAGGCGATGGCACCGGGGCTGCCTGGCGCCGGGCACAGGTCCTGATGCTGAGGGGGCGCTTGTCGATGCCGACATTGCGCTGGGCATCGGCACGGCGACGGTCGAGCGCTTGCGCAAGCGCTGCGGGGGCTGGACGCCGCCCGCAAGGAGCAGGTGAACCGCCGGCCAAAACGGGGGCGATGGAGGCGAAGCTGGTCTCGTCCCCGCCCGAGGGCTGTGGACGCTGCTCGCCGGCCGTCTGGTGGAGATCGTCGAGCGCATTTCGGAAGAAACGGTCAGGAAGACGCTAAAAAAAGAGGCCCCCGTTCCATAGTGAAGTGCAACACATGATGGGCTGTGGCCATGTGTTTTTAGACGCATGATGTTGCGGAGCTGTCCAGCAGCGGCGAAAGTTCCTGTACAAGATGGAGGGAGCTTGTTCATGTCCAAAGGCTACCGTCACCTACGAAGAGCGATGCCAGATTGAGGCAGAAAAGCGGTCAAGGTACGATTGCTCGGCAGCTGGGCCGATCAACAATTTTCCGGGAGATCAAGCGCAACACCGGGGGACGGGGTTACCGTCACAAGCAGGCGCAAAGGATGGCAGAAACGCAGGGCAGCTTCGTCTGTTTCCTGGCGGTTGACGCCTCGGGTTGAAGCTCAGAAAAAGCTGCGGGAGGGCCCCGAGCAGCGGCCGTTTTCGACTGGAAGGCCGTGAACGGATCCATGATCGCCGAAGATCGGAGAGCTGGGGGCGTCTTGAAGCTTCGGCGGCGCGGCAAGAAGCCGAACTGGAAGGGCGGATGCCATTCTGGCCGGGTGGACATTTCCGAGCGCCCTGCGGAGGCAAAGGAACGGATCGGCGACTGGGAGCCATCATCGGCAAAGCTCACAGTGGAGCTGTCGTGTCGCTCGTGCCACGAAATACACCTTGCCGGGTGGACAGAAAGACCCGGTCGGTTCGGTCATGATGCTCGGCTCTGGTGCGCTATTGGTCCACACAATCACAACGGCAAAGAGTTCGCAGACCACAGGCGTGTCGCACTTGACGCAGATTTCTTCTTCGCCTTTCCATTCCTGGGAGCGCGGCTTGAATGAGCACACCAACGGCCTGGTGCGGGAGTACTTCCCGAAGGGCACGGACTTTCGCGCGACATGCAACGAAGATGTTCAGAAGGTGCGGCTCAACACTCGGAAAGTCCTGGGATCGCCGACGGAGGTAATCTTGAAGTGAAACCGCCCTGACCATCTGCGTTCCAAAGCCGCAACGTGCAGCAGGGTCCATGCCGCGCGACGGCGAAATAGTGGCTTGAAGCCGACAAAGGCGTTGCATAAGCTCGATGTTGAAGGAACTGAAGCTGTTCCCAGGCGGAATCGAGAGGGGCAGAGAGGAAAAATTTGCGCAACACCCGGCCCTCATCTCCGTTCGGGCTACGACCTCACTGCGATGAGGGCCGGGTGTTGCACTTCAGACTGGAAGTGGGGCCATTTTTCGTCGATGAGGACCGCGGTTAAGAGGCGCTCCAACGAGGCGAGGTTCAGAAAGACCCTGACTTTGGAGGTGCGCCGCTTGAGCTCTTGCTGGATCGGCCGCTCGATACCGTTCGAGGTTCGCATGCGCTTGTGGTGAGCATCGGGCAAGGTGAAGACAGCGAGCCCCGCATTCTTTTCCAGCCAGAAAGCCCGGATACTTGTCGCTGGCCGCGAGGGCGCCCAGTTCAGCCTCGGCGGTTTGGAGTGAGGACGCATTCTAGTGTCTTGTCATTCATAAAATGTCGGATAAAAACGTTTGAGTTTCACGCGGGCATCGTCGGTGGTGAACTGCCAATCCACCTTGGCCTGGATGCGGTCGCCTGCCAGGCGGCAACTTCCCGGCGTAGCACCTCGATGCAGTCGATGCGGCGGTTCAGGCGGATCATGACGTTGAGTTCCACCACGTTCAGCCAACTGCCGTGCTTGGGGGTGTAGACGAACTCGAAGCGGTCCCACAAGGCCTCGTCCGGCGGGTAGGCCTCATAGAAGGCGCCGGGGAGTGTTGAGATTGTCCATCACCAGGGTGATGGTGGTGGCGTCCTGGTAGCGCCCGGCGATGTCGGCCAGGAACTGCGCCCAGTCGATCTTGCGCTCGGTTACCTTGGTCATGCGCTTGCCGGCCAGGGGTTCCGTGAAGACGTTGCAGGTGCCGCAACGTCGATACTCGTAGTCGTTACGTCCGTCCCGGCGCCATGGCGATCGGTTGCCGTGTCTCGCCGGTCGGGGCGTTTCGTCCATGCAGACCACGGGGAAAGCGGCGGGGCGGCGATCGAGCACCTTCGCTGCGGCGAAGTCGGCGTTCCCTTGAGGAGGAATCACCCACCCGCTGCCATGGCTTGAGGCAGTTTTTTTTAGAACACGCCGCACCGTCTCGTGTGACACGGTGTAACCAAGCTCGACAACGCGGTCGGCCAGCAGCCGCAACGACCATTGCGCGTAACCCTCAGGCGGTTCACCACAACTCAGGGCCACGCGCCTCGAAGACGCCGTCGGCTTTTCGCATATAGGTAGGACGGCGCCGGCCACCCAATGCCGCCTCCAACCCCTCGAAACGCTTTTTCACCCGGTCTACTTTGCGCATGCTGATGCGCAGAATCTCGGCAATGACCTTCCCGGTCATCTGGCATTCATTGAACGCGCCCTCGTCGCAGTTAAGCAGGGCGTTGATTACCTTTTGCGACAGGTGCGAGCCCTTGATCTCCGAAAGTTCTGCCCGTTCGTCCAGGGTCACCACGTAGCGTTTCATACTCCGACCTCCATCCCGAATGGACGGACAGTCTAGCACCAAATGTACGACATATCATTGCTGACATAACACTAGTAGCTTTGCATTATTGTATTGATAGATATAGTGACTTCAGTTTCGTCCGGGCATCCTTCCTCGTGAAACGCCAGTCGACAGTGACATCGGCCGCATTGCGCCGTTCTACCCATGCTGCCGTCTCCCGCCGCATGGTGTCACGGTCGGGAATGCGTCGCCGAAGGCACTGCCGCGACAGCGCACCGATCTCGATCTCGGCCATGTTGAGCCAGCTTCCATGCTTCGGCGTATAGCGAAACTCGAACCGCTTTCGTACCCGCCTCCTCGGGCTCGAAGGCTTCATACAGTGACTGTGCGTGTTCAGATTGTCCAGCACGATCTTCTTGTCGGGGAAATGGTCGTCGGCAAGCTCCCGGATGAAGTGCGTCCAGTCCCGCGGCGGTCGGTGACTTTCACCGTGCGCCAGTTCTCGTTGGGCGCAAAGGCCAGGAAGAGGTTGGCCGTGCCGTTGCGCTCATATTCATAGTCGACCACCTCCGGCTGACCGGGGGGTTCCTTCGTCTGCTGCCGGCTGGTCTCAGCACCTCGCCCCCGGCGAAGTCCCGCTGACAAATGTCAAGCACATCCTTCGCCACGAACTGTGCGCTCCGGTGCGGTGGAATGCACCAGTTCAGCCACCGCTTGATCTCTTTTTTTAGCGTCTTCCTGACCGTCTCTTCCGAAATGCGCTCGACGATCTCCACCAGACGGCCGGCGAGCAGCGTCCACAGCCCTCGGGCGGGGACGAGACCAGCTTCGCCTCCATCGCCCCGTCCAGCCGTTTCGGCCGACGGTTCACCTGCTCCTTGCGGCTGAGGGCGGCCTCCAGCCCCTCCAGGACGCAGCGCAAGCGATCGACCGTCGCCGTGCCCAGCGCAATGTCGGCATCGACAAGCGCCCCTCAGCATCAGGACCTGTGCCCGGCGCCCCCGGTGCCCGATCGCCTTCAGATCCCGGCGCTTCTGCGCCGAAAGGGTCACCCGGTAGAGCTTCCTGCCCTGAGAGTTGGCCACGCTCCTGTCATTGCGCCGAAGACCTGCGGGCATGCCCGTTGTTCGGATCTGCGCATGGGGCTGCCTGCCCGTTCGGCATCTTGCCCGTATCGGCACTGCCCGGATTCCAACGAACGCCGACACAGGAATACTACCCACCGAAAACCATCAATACAATGTCGGTCGACTACTAGGGGGCGAGCAGTTACACACAATCAACGATTTTCCCGGTTTTTGCTTGACAACGTAGCCGCGCGATGATACGATATACCATGATGCTTGGAATTGGATGGCCTAGGCCATGAACACGCTCGCGATGCACCCTCCTGAAGCCGTCCGGATCGGAACCTCAAAGAGACCTGCAGGCGGCGTGAGCCGCGCGACCGTGCAGCGGGCGGTGAAGAAGCTCCGGAACCGGCCTCCGCATGATCTACGAACTGCCAGACAACGCACGCAAACTCGGCCCAGAAGCATCACCCTGATTGGAAGAAATCAAAGCCGAGGTCAGGATGTCTGAAGTTCGGCTTCTTGCCGCGCCTCACGCCGTCGTTACGGAACGCGCTCGCAGATATCGGCCTTGCCGCGGTGGTCGTCATCTATCCGGACCAGCGACGCCATCCGCTTTCGGACCGGATCGAAGCGGTGCCGTTGTCGACGCTCGCCAAGGCGAGCAGCTGTTCGCACAGGCCGGGACGGGTTCGGGCCCGCGGGCGGCAGCATGTCGCCTTCCTTGAGGGGACAGGACCGGTCCACCCGCCGTGATCCAGGACAGCGTGCCTACTGCTGATCCTGTTCCGGCGGCACCGGCGGGACATGCTGTCCGGCATCGATGACGCCGCGCCTGATTTCGCGGGTGCGGCGGAAGAACGTCTCCAGAGTCTCCCCATCGCCGACCCGGATCGCCCGCTGCAATATCGCGAGATCTTCCCACAGCCGGCCGAGCATCTCGAGCACCGCTTCCCGGTTGGCAAGGAAGACATCTCGCCACATGATCGGATCCGACCCGGCTATCCGCGTAAAGTCACGGAAACCCGACGCCGAATACTTGATCACCTCGCTCTTGATGTGATCTTCGAGGTCGTTGGCTGTGCCGACGATCGTGTAGGCGATGAGGTGCGGCAGGTGGGACGTGATGGCCAACACCTGATCGTGGTGTTCCGGGTCGAGGACATCTATGTGGCTTCCGGCGCGGCGCCAGAATTCCGCCACCCGTTCGACGGCTGCCGGATCGCACCCGGGCTGCGGCGTGATCAGGAACCAGCGGTCCTCGAACAACGTCTCGAAGCCGGCTTCCGGTCCCGACATCTCGGTGCCCGCGATCGGGTGGCCCGGCACGAAATGCACGTCGGACGGCAGACGTGACAGCACATCGTCCAGGATGGCCGCCTTCACCGAACCGACATCCGTGACGATGGCGCCCGACTTCAGCGCCGGCGCAATGCGGTCGGCGATCGCGGCATAGGTCGAGACCGGGGTGCAGATCATGACGAGATCGGCGTCCCGCGCAGCGGCTGCGGGATTCGCGGAGATCTCGTCGGCGAGCCCGAGCTCGCGGACGGTTTCGAGCGTCGCTTCGGTGCGGGCACAGGCGACGATTGTGCCGGCCAGCCCGTCGCGGCGCATGATCCGCGCCACCGACGAGCCGATCAGCCCGATTCCGATCAGGGCCACCCGGTCGAACAGGGGGGCGCCGTTCATGACGGCTCCATGAACTCGGCTATCGCTTCCGCCGTCATCCGCATCTCCTCCTCAAGGCCGATTGTAATGCGGACGCCGTCGGGGATGCCGGCGCCGGCCGCGCTGCGGGGAATGATGCCGCGGGTCTTGAGGAACGCGATCGCTTTGGCCGCCGTGCGCCCGCCGCCACGGGGGAAGCGTCCAAGCACGAAATTCCCCGTGCTCGGCACCACCAAGACTCCGGCTTCATCCAGCCGCTCCGAGAGCCACGGCAACCATGCGGTGTTGTGATCGCGCGATCTGGTGACGAACTCGACATCGTTGACTGCCGCGATGCCGGCCGCCTGGGCCGCCACGTTGATGTTGAACGGCGAGCGTACGCGGTTGAGGACATCGACGATCGAGGGCGGGCAGTAGGCCCAGCCCAGGCGCGCGCCGCCGAGGGCGTAAATCTTGGAAAACGTCCTGGTCATGACCACGTTGTCGCCGGCATCCACGAGGCCGGTTCCAGGCGAATAGTCGTTGCGCGTGACATATTCGGCGTAGGCCGCATCGATGACGAGAAGGATGTCCGCGCGCAGGCCGGCGCGCAGCCGGGCCACCTCGTCGGCTGAAATGCAGGTGCCGGTCGGATTGTTCGGGTTGGCGACATACACCATCCGGGTGCGTTCCGTCATCCTGTCGAGCAGCGCATCGACGTCGAGCGTGTAATCGGTCTCGGCCACCTTGACCGGCGTCGCGCCGGCGGACAGCGCGATCAGCGGATACATGACGAATGCATGTTCGCCGAACATGATCTCATCGCCGGGGCCGGCATAGGCGCGCGCCAGCAGCGTGAGCAGCTCGTCGGATCCGGCGCCGGCGACGATCCGGTCGACATCGAGACCGTATCGCGCCGCGATCGCCTCGCGCAACGCCGTCGAATCGCCATCCGGATACCGGTGGGCCTCTGCGGCCGTCGATCGATAGGCTTCAACGGCAAGTGGACTCGGGCCGAGCGCGCCCTCGTTCGCGGACAGCTTGATCAGCCTCTCCTCGCCCGCGATCTCAGATTCGCCAGGCACGTACGGGCTGATTTCCATGATTCCGGGACGCGGAACGGGAACGGACATCACGCATTGCTCCTGTTTACCGGCGCCGGCAGCGCCAGCGGCGCGGGCCACACGCCAAGGTGATCGATGGCTTTCGCAGGCTCTCCGCCAGCGCGGACGAGGCTGCCAAGACGTTCATCGCCGGACGGAACAAAGCCCGCAAATTCAACGAAATACCGCCCGGGGCCGGATGTCGTGCCGGACTCCCGCACCTCCAGCAGAGTCAGCCCGGCCGAGGTTGTTGCCGCCTCGATCTCCCCGCGTCCGGTCCCCGGTCCGGTATGCAGCGCGATCAAGCTACGATCATCACCGCTCTCCTCCGGGGCGATTGTTGCGACGCAAAAGATGCGGCCGCCCGCATGCGCCGTCCGCACGAACGGAAGCTCCGCGCATATAGCCACCCCCGGGTTCCCGCTATCAGCGAGCAGATCCCACCAGCCCGCGTCCCCGCCGGGCTCCGGTCCGGGGAGAACGCCGACCGCCGCCGACCCGTCCTCCACCGTATCGAGCACCGCCCGACTCGCGCCGAACTCCTCGACCGCTGCGTCGCAGCCGAAGTGGTTACGCGCGGCCTCGCGGCCCGTCCGGTCGCCCGCCGGCGCATAGACCGCGATGCTGAAATCACCCTGCAGCCGCGTCATTGCCGAGACTATTTCCCGCCATATCTGCGCCACGACTCGCGGCGGAAACACGCCCTGGTGACGTTCCAACAGGCGACGCAGCACCCGGGCCTCGCGCGCGGGCCGCCAAGCCAGGCCGCTCCCCTTGGCCTGCAGTACTTCGTCCGCGATCACGGCGCGACGCATCAGCAGATCATGCATCGCAGCGTCTATATCGTCGATCTGCCGCCGCAGCACTCCGAGCGGCGTGTCAACTTCCATCATGACTGGATTTACTCTTGACAACCCGGCCGTTTTACGACGAAACTGGGGCCGTAACCAGCTTTCGCGGCCATATGTAGCCGCGCGAACTCGCAAACGCAAGGATTTCAGCGGCGAACGCGCGATAACCCCACGCTGCCAATCCTAGCGACAACCGATGAGACTTTTCAGTCTGCGTCGCGCTGCAATCGTGCCGCCAAGGCTCGATGGAGCCTTCTCGGCGCGAAAAAATTCCGATCAAGGAGGCAATCTGTGATGACGCGACCCCCGACGCATTCGGATTTCGCGTCTCCGAATAAGCATGGGATCATCGTGGGGTCTTGGCCGCGAGGTCCTTCAGGAACAGCGCGTTCATGGCGCCCTTGAGCCAGACGTGCAACTCGTTGATCTCGCCTTCCGACAGGGTGACGATCATCACACCCACGAAGCGTAAGCGTTCGTTCATGCGGTGATGACGATCTGCGCTGAGGTTTGTTTTGGTGATTCGGAGAAGGGGGCTGTAAATTTCTTTGGCGGTGCCATCAGGTCGTGCATGGTCATGTGCATCGAGGATTTCGTGTCATCATCGGGTGCGGACGCTGCTGGCGACGTGCCGCAGTCGTCGTGTCGTGATTCGGCCACCTGGAAGTCCCTGTACGATCGCGAGTGTATTCGAGCCGAGGCTGCGGAGGGTCGCTGTGAGGAGCTGCGCTTGCAGGAGGTGGAGGAGCGCAGCCGCGCGAATTCCCTGAAGGCGATTTTCGAGAGCAATCGCGAGAAGCTGGCAGCTGCCCGTGCGGAGGTCAGGGAAGTTCGGCGGACGGCGAAGCAGTCTCTTGCGCTGAAGCAGGAAGTTGCGCGTCCGAGCCAGTTTCTTGCCGAGGCCGGCGCGCGGAAGCGGTCGACGGTGGTGTCGCTGCGCATGGAGAATGCCGGCCTGAAGACCGCGATGAAGGTTCTGAAGGGTCGGGTCGGAGAACGACAAGCTTCGTTCGAACAGGTCGTACGGGCGCAAGAGCGAGAAGAGGCCGCGGGCGTCATCGAAGCGCAGCCAGCAGCGCGGCACTCCTGGCCGCGGCCGGCGCTCGAGGAGGTGGAGGAGCGGCCGGAGGTGGCGGAGGACGCCTGCTCGTGCTGCGTTGCCAACGGTTCGCACCAAGATCATCGAGATCAAAAGCGGCGGATTGTCCGCCGGGGCTGTGACTGCCCCGGTTCACCGAGCGAGGCGGCTGTTTCACGGCACCGCATTCGGGTGTGGACGCATGTGCTGCACGAGCGCGTGCATGCGGCCCTTGCGTCGCGGCTGACCGACCGGGGGCTTTCGCCGGGAACGCTGGCCAGCGAGCCGGATGCTGCCCCTGTTCGGGACGCGATCCTCGCGCACCGGGGTCTGCGCCATGCCGATGCATCCGGGCCCCGAGGGAGGTCCGGAAGTCGCGCCTGGCTCCGGACATCGGTCAGCCGTGACGCGGCCCTCTTCCACCCCTCAGCGCCGAGGTCACGGCGAAGCTGTTCGCGGACGCCCCCATGTATCCGGTCTGCGACCGCTACGGCGCCTGCAAGAAGCCAGGGTGATCCCACGCTGGATATGGCCCTCCCTAGAGTATCCATAACAACAAGGGTATAGCGGTCGATACGACCAAGTAAACTGTCAATGAGCTCATTTACCCTCTCCTTCGGTGTACTGATCCGTGGTACAGGATCTATAAACAGAATGTCATCAACCTTGGACCCGTGGTACTGTTCCCAGGCAAGCAGGCGTTTCCCCATACCCCCGTTCCATAGTGAAGTGCAACACATGATGGGCTGTGGCCATGTGTTTTTAGACGCATGATGTTGCGGAGCGGTAGCGGCGAGAGTTCCTGTACAAGATGAAGGGAGCTTGTTCATGTCCAAAGGCTACCGCCACCGTAACTGCTCACCCCCTGGCTCCGGCTTGATGTCGGGGTAGGCAACGAACGGGTTTTCGTGGAGATTTGACACTGCATGCCGATTCGCTTAGTGGTGGTCATCGAGAACGACGGGGACCGCCAGTGGGCTACTTTGGATCGAAGGCGACGAGCGGGCTGTGCCAGCTACTTCCGGGGCTCCAGCCTCCGCATGATCTGTATGTGGAAACGCATCTCGGAGGCGGCGCGCTGATGAAGCGCAAGGCCGGGTGATGGCGACGGTCAACGCGGCGCGCGAGGAGTTCGAAGCGGCCAAGACTGCGGCGCTGCCGGCAAGGTGCCGAAAGAGGCCGTGATCCGCGTCTTCGTCATCCTGCTCGACATCATCATCGTCGTCCTTCTGGAGAAGACCACGCACGAGCCGGAACTCCGGTCTGCCGCCGTCACAGACGGACAAGAGCGTGCCGGGAGCAACGGCCCGAAGCCGAACCGGCAGATGGGCGACAACCTGCGCAAGACCATCGTCGAGGAAACGGTCGCGGCCTGCGACGCCTGCGGCGCCGACGGCCCCGTCGATCGGGAGCGCCGCACGACATCGTGTTCGAGGTCGTCGAGCGCCGCGCCGAGATCAAGGAATGTCCGAAGTGCAAGGCCCGGGGCCGGTTCCCCGACAACATCCCGTGCAGTACGGCATCGGCATTCAGGTCCTCGTCATCAACCTGCTGGTCGCCCAGATGCTGTCCCTGCGCCGTCGCGTTCGTGCAGGCGATCTCCGGCATCAAGCTCTCCGAGGCAACCTGCCTCAGCTATGCTTTCACGATGCGCTCGTGTCATGGGAGGAGGCCGCCGTGGCGCACCTCCTGCAACGCCCAGCCCTGCATGTCGACGAGACCGGATTTCGGATCAACAGTAAGTGGCTCCATGTCGTGGGACCCTGACGTGCAAGTTCCCGCACCGCAAGCGCGGCCGGGAGGCAAGAGATCGGCATCATCCCGCGCTACAAGGGCGTCCTGGTCCACGACTGCTGGGCCTCGTACATGGGCTATGACCAGTGTAGCCACCAGCTGTGCGGCAGCCACCTGCTGCGCGAACTGACCTTTGTCGTCGAGGCTACCGCTGGGCGCGGCTGATGAAGAGCCTGCTCCGCGAGGTCTGCCACAAGGTCAACAAGAGCGCATCCAAGACCCTGAACGACGCCGGGCGCAAGCGCTACCGCACCATCAGGGCGCCAGGGAACTGCCCGATATCCTGCCGCCGCCAAAAGGAAAACGTGGACGCATAGCAAAGTCCGACGCGCACAACCTGCACGAACGTCTTGTGAAACACGAAAAGTCAGTCCTGCGCTTCACAGACGACCATTGCGGTAGGGAACCGGGTTACCCCCCGCACAGAACCGGACGTGCGCTGTTCGCTCCTCCCCTGACGACAAGGCGCTGGTTTGGCCACGGGTGGCGGATGCTGGCTCAGTGGGCAGCGGCGAGGGTGTCTATGTCCCCGGTGAAGTCCTTTTGGGAGCGTCGCCGAAGGGCACGCAGCCGTTTGCATTGGTGTATGAACCCCTGCAGGGATTGACTGCTTCCCGGGACGGCGTAGTAGCAGCCGTTGATGACTCACCACTTGGCCGTTTCGTGCCGGTTGTCGTGCCATCGCATGCGCAAGGCCCCCTTGATCCGCCGCAGGGTGCCCGTTTGCGAGACGGTTTGCGACCGACCCTGAACCTGCCTTTCCTCGTCTGTTCGCAGAAGTGCGTCATGCCGAGGAAGTCGAACGTCTTGCCCTGCTTCCGGCGGTTCGCTCTGGCAAACCGACCGAACTCGATGATTGTCCGGGTGCAGTTCAAGTGGGCCAGCCTCTCCCCAAGGTCCCGGAGAAAGCGCTGCGCATCGCCCAGATGCTGAAAGCCGCACACGAAGTCGTCCGCATAATGATCGTGTCGCCTCCAGCCATCCGCTTGCGCCAGTGGTTCTGGAACCAGTCGCACGTAGTGCAGGTAAACGTTCGCGAGGCAGGGCGATACAATCGCCCCCTGCGGTGTTCCCTTGCCCGTATCCGACCAGTCGGTCCCTTCCATGACGCCGGCGTTTAGCCACTTGATGATCAGACCCCCCGATCCGTTTCCCGAGCATCGCAATCAGGTGGTCGCGGTCGAGATTGTCGAAGAACCCGCGGGCGTCAACGATCCAGTTGACCTTCCGCCGTTCCACCGTGACGGCGTCGAGCGCGTGATGCGCCCCGGCCGGAAACCGTAACTAAACCCGAGGAACTCCGTTTCGTAGAGCGGCACCAGAATCACACTGCCCGCTGAAGAATCTTGTCCGAGGCAAGCGGTCGTTGCCCTCCATCCTCCTTGGGTATGTAAACCCTGGAGGCGCCCGGTACGCACCCCTGTGCACACGGGCGTGCAGGTCAACCAGTTCCACACCCTCCGCATACGCTTGCCACACAACGCCGTCCACGCCCGCCGCCGCGTCCTTCCTCAAGGAATGGAACGCATCGTGCAGAGCGTCGACCGTCACGTGGTGGAGTAAAGACGCTCTTCCGGGTTCCTCTTCGCTACCTGCGTTCAGCCGCCTGTGACCCCCGCTTCTGCGCGCGGCGCGGGCCAACCGCATTGCCCTTCCCTCCAGCAACTCCGCAGGCTCCGAAGAACCCTTGTTCGCCGCCTTCAACGGTACTATGGCCGGATCTGACTTCTCGTTCATCATCGGTTTATGGAATAGTTCCTTTCCTCTGCGGCCCCTCCACGACAGAGGGGCAAGACCTCCCAGGTCCCTGCTTCGGCCATGGTTCTCGGACCCCGCGGAGCCCCCCTCACCAACGCGGCTCGCGGGGTGTTGCCCACTTGGACGACCTCGGCACTCCGGTTTCAAAGCATCTCGTGGCTCAATAGCCCGGCCTGCCGCTCCCCAACGCTTCGCCTGACGCCTCACGACGCATGGTTCACGGAGAAAGTGGTGGTTAGCCTCTCTTCCTGCCGGGACTTGCACCCGGCAACATTCCACCAGTTAGCCTGGCGCACCCAACGTCAACTTCACCAACAATGCCGGAGAACAGAAGATCAGGATGGCAAAGGTCAAGGTGTCCGGATGCTTCCGCTCCACGCAAAAGCATGGTGCCGGGGCTCAAGCTACCTCACCTCCATGGCCGCACTCGGCTACAATCATCACGTCGCCACCCGGATCGCCCTCGACGGAAAAGTCGCAGACATCATCAACGAGCACTACGACCAATCAGAACCCAACAAGGGGTGAGTAGATACCCGCCACCTACGAAAAGCGATGCCAGATTGAGGCAGAAAAGCGGTCTTTCACAAGGTGTGATTGCTCGGCAGCTGGGCCGATCAACAATTTTCCGGGAGATCAGGCGCAACACCGGGGGACGGGGTTACCGTCACAAGCAGGCGCAAAGGATGGCAGAAACGCAGGGCAGCCTCGTCTGTTTCCTGGCGGTTGACGCCTCGGGTTGAAGCTCAGAAAAAGCTGCGGGAGGGCCCCGAGCAGCGGCCGTTTTCGACTGGAAGGCCGTGAACGGATCCATGATCGCTGAAGATCGGAGAGCCGGGGGCGTCTTGTGGAAGAAGCTTCGGCGGCGCGGCAAGAAGCCGAACTGGAAGGGCGGAGGCCATTCCGGCGGGTGGACATTTCCGAGCGCCCTGCGGAGGCAAAGGAACGGGTCGGCTACCGGGAGCCATTATCGGCAAAGCTCACAGTGGAGCTGTCGTGTCGCTCGTGCCACGAAATACGCCTTGCCGGGTGGACAGAAAGACACGGTCGGTTCGGTCATGATCCGCCTGCTCGGCTCTGGTGCGCTATTGGTCCACACAATCACAACGGCAAGGAGTTCGCAGACCACAGGCGTGTCGCACTTGACGCAGATTTCTTCTTCGCCTTTCCATTCCCGGGAGCGCGGCTTGAATGAGCACACCAACGGCCTGGTGCGGGAGTACTTCCCGAAGGGCACGGACTTTCGCGCGACATGCAACGAAGATGTTCAGAAGGTGCGGCTCAACACTCGGAAAGTCCTAGGATCGCCGACGGAGGTAATCTTGAAGTGAAACCGCCCTGACCATCTGCGTTCCGAAGCCGCAACGTGCAGCAGGGTCCATGCCGCGCTACGACGAAATAGTGGCTTGAAGCCGACAAAGGCGTTGCATAAGCTCGATGTTGAAGGAACTGAAGCTGTTCCCGGGCGGAATTGAGAGGGGCAGAGGGGGAAAATTTGCGCAGCATCCGGCCCTCATCTCCGTTCGGGCTACGCCCTCACTGCGATGAGGGCCTGATGTTGCACTTCAGACTGGAAGTGGGGACCAAAAAAATCAAACGATTTTATATTTTTCCGCAGGCACGAATTAGCATGGGAGCGTCGTGGGAGAGCAGATTCGCCCCTGCGATTCGGCATTGTCAAACCTTCGAGTTTGAGGTTTTCCTGCGCGAAATCATACGCTTGTCCCCTACAGGCATCCCCAGGGCGCACACGCGTTCCCTGTGGCATAATCGAAAAAACGCGATTCCGCATCGTCGTCATCGTGTTCTGGCATAGTCGGTCAGCGTCATCACGGACTGGCCATGCTCGGTCGGGGCCAAGGTGTTCGCGAATCGAAGGTCCGCAGTCAGCATGACCGCGCCGATGCGATGCGCGAGCGCGAGATAGACGCAATCGTAGATCGAACGATCGAGCGCTAGCGCCAGACGCACCGCATCGGCGGAGACGGTCTCGTCGGCGCCCCAGCGCACGGGCATGTCCGGCACGTTGGCCAGCAGGATGCCCGCGGCGCGGCGTTCTATCTCGCCCGCCCGCGCCTTGCGCCACAGCGCATTGGCGACTTCGGAGGCCATCAGGCGCGGCGCGTGCAGCTCCTCGCCGCTCGTCACCAGCTCCTGCGCAACGTCAGCATCATCTTCGACGACCAGCCGCTTGACCGCCACGCTCGCATCGACGACGAAGTGCATCAGAAGTTATCGCGGTGACCGTGGTCGCGGTCCTCGCGGATCAGTACTTCCGCCGGCGTGTGCCTGCGCCCTTCGGTCAGGGGACGCAGTCGTTTCATGGCCTCCCCGAACGCGGCGCGCTTCGCCGCCATGTCGTCGTCGGCGGCGCATTCCAGTACATGACGCACCTCGCCCTCCAAGGAGCGGTTGTTCAGGACGGCGCGCCGCTTGAGTCGATCCACCACATCGTCGTCGAGTTGTCTCACGTTGATCGTCGCCATCGGTTTATCTCCGAATATGCCATCATATTGATGGCGCTTCGTCGCGGCATTTGCAAGCCTGTGGGATGCAGGACCATTCTTTTGTCGGGCCTGTGGATTGCTGATGTGACAGGGACCTGGCATGGTTGAGGCACCTTGGGTTCACTGTGGGCCGGTTTCAGTGGCTGGTGCATCAGGCCGGGCACGCT
Source organism: Alphaproteobacteria bacterium (assembly GCA_964291215.2). Taxonomy (GTDB): domain Bacteria; phylum Pseudomonadota; class Alphaproteobacteria; order MPNO01; family UBA830; genus JAJEBT01. The sequence goes on from OZ219791.1 coordinate 175,754, forward strand.
TTTTCGAGTGTTCGAGCAGAGCTGTCCTGTTGCGTCGGCGCGTTCCCGGCTTGTGGCGCGGGGTCAGGAGCGAAGGTTTGTCTGCGGGATGAGGATGGCGTCGAGCGCGTCCCGGGCGCGGGCGGCGTAGTGCCGGTTGGCTTCGGGCATATGGCTGAAGTGTCCGCCGCAGCGCACGATGGCAGCGTTTGTCAAGAGGTTGCGCGGCAGGACCATTCTGTTGTCGCGATCGGCGGCGGACAACCGTGCCAGAGTGGCCGTTCTTGAAGTTGGTGGCACCGTCTCAAGGTCGGAACCGGCATATCAACAACGAAATCCGCCCCCGAATGGACCTCCAGATCTACCTACAACGCCCCCTCGTCGGACGAAACCGGACAAAAGAAGAGCCCTGGGTTGCGCGGCCAAGGTGATCCCATGCTTGTTGATGTGATGTGATCGGAGTCCTGATCGCGGCGCAGGTCGACGCGTTCGAGTCTGCGATTTTGAGATTTGCTGACTTCTGATGCGCTGTTGCGGCGCGGGGCGCGATTGGTCGGCTGCGGTGTATCCGGGGCGAGCGAGAGGCCTGCCGGGTTTGGTTGCCGGGCTCGAAAGCTTGCGGTTTCTGTCGGAGAGAGAGCAGGGTGATCTTACCCCAAGTTGGCATTTTTTTGCGTCAGTTGGAGCCAAAATTTATGCGGCTGCCTCACTTAGTATATCATATGTTGGTGTTTTTTTATATTGCCTACTATATTTTTGATTGCGTGTCCGGGAGGGTCGGTGTAGTGTCGGGATATTGCCAATTCGCTCGACCCCGCCGCCAAACCCGGTATATCTGGAGCCTCGTCAACACAAAAGCCTCCAGACAACATGTTCATCAGGGCAACCAAAACCCGCAGCACCGCAGACGGCAAGCCCGTCCACAGCCCGTGCTTTCTCAACGTATCGGCGACAAGGTCAGGCAGCGCACCCTGCCTCGCCACCGACTATCCGATGGCGCGCAAGAACTGGAAGGAGGTTGCCGCCGAAGCGCTACTCCACGGCCACCCGCCGCTGTTCGAAGCCGCGTGCAGGCCGCAGGACATCGTCAACAGGGGCCCGGAGGTTCCGCGCCGACGCTCCGGAGGAAGACGCACGCAAATTGCGACCGTCAACCTCGACAGCCTCGAGAACCCGCGCCCGGTCGGCTGCCTGTGCCTCGAGACGCGATCTCGGCTTCACGACCTCGCGAGTGCGCTGATCGTCGCCAGGATGATCCGCCAGCGAGCGCTGGCTGCGCGATGACAGCGCGGCCGCGGAGCTTCTGGAGCGCAAGGCGCGCAAGACGCTGTACCGCATCGGCGACCTGCGTCACCGGGCCGCCAGGAGCTGTTCAACCGCGAGCGCGCGCTGCATCCCCGATACCATCGCCTTTTACGACCTGTTCACGGCCGCGCCGACGGCAAGCTTCCCCGCTTCGGGCGCTCGAAGCGCAACGATTGCCCCACGCTTGCGCGGCGCGGGCTTTCCGCGCAGTTGCGAGGTCTTGCGGGGCAACGTGAGCGAATCGGGCACGGATGCGCTGCTGAGGCTGGAGGCGGGCCCGGCGGCAAAGCCGACGACAGTCATGGACGCCGGCACCGAGGCGAACATCGCGTGGCTGGGCGAGCACGGCTACGGCTGAATCGCGGGCGGCGCCGCCCGAGGGTGGGCCCGAGGCTGATCACCAACCACGAAGTGCAGGCGCCTTGCCAGCGAGGATGGCGCGGCGTGGTCAGCGAGAGCAGGAAGAGGGCCGAGGACGCCATTCCTGGCCGCAGGGCTTCGAGACGGCAAAGCTCCACCTCTGGGCCAAGGGCCGGCGCCGCGACAAGGTGCCGGAAAGCGGTCTCGAGCAGCGCTTCTCCACCGTCGCCCGGCACTGCGAGATCACCGTCGAGAAGGCCGGCGCAACGGCCGTGCGCTTCAGCCACAGACGACAAGACAACGCGGGCGCCTGCGCACCAGCGACCGGGAGACCGTCCTTATATGACTAGTGTTATGTCAGCAATGATATGTCGTACATTTGGTGCTAGACTGTCCATCCATTCGGGATGGAGGTCGGAGTATGAAACGCTACGTGGTGACCCTGGACGAGGCGGAACGGAAAGAACTTTCGGAGATCACGACCAAGGGCTCGCACCTGTCGCAAAAGGTAATCAACGCCCTGATCCTGCTTAACTGCGACGAGGGCGCGTTCAATGAATGCCAGATGACCGGGAAGGTCATTGCCGAGATTCTGCGCATCAGCATGCGCAAAGTAGACCGGGTGAAAAAGCGTTTCGTTGAAGAGGGGTTGGAGGCGGCATTGGGTGGCCGGCAAGGACGCCGTCCTACCTACATGCGAAAAGCCGACGGCGTCTTCGAGGCGCGCTTGGTGGCCCTGAGTTGTGGTGAACCGCCCGAGGGTTACGCGCAATGGTCGTTGCGGCTGCTGGCCGACCGCGTTGTTGAGCTTGGTTACACCGTGTCACACGAGACGGTGCGGCGTGTTCTAAAAAAAACTGCATCAAGCCATGGCAGCGGGTTGGGTGGGTAATTCCTCCTCAAGGGAATGCCGACTTCGCCGCGGCGATGGAGAAGGTGCTCGATGTCTATCGCCGTCCCTATGATGCCGCCTTCCCCGTGGTCTGCATGGACGAAACGCCCCGACCGGCGAGACACGGCAACCGATCGCCATGGCGCCGGGACGGGCGTAACGACTACGAGTATCGACGTTGCGGTACCTGCAACGTCTTCATGGAACCCCTGGCCGGCAAGCGCATGACCAAGGTAACCGAGCGCAAGATCGACTGGGCGCAGTTCCTGGCTGACATCGCCGAGCGCTACCAGGATGCTACCACCATCACCCTGGTGATGGACAATCTCAACACTCCCCGGCGCCTTCTATGAGGCCTACCCGCCGGACGAGGCCTTGTGGGACCGCTTCGAGTTCGTCTACACCCCCAAGCACGGCAGTTGGCTGAACGTGGTCGAACTCAACGTCATGATCCGCCAGTGCCTGAACCGCCGCATCGACTGCATCGAGGTGCTACGCCGGGAAGTTGCCGCTTGGCAGGCCTCCCGCGACCGCATTCAGGCCAAGGTGGATTGGTAGTTCACCACCGACGATGCCCGCGTGAAACTCAAACGTCTTTATCCGACATTTGATGAATGACAAGACACTAGGTTTTGTCCCCTTGATGATGAAATCATCCACAGCAGTTGGGGGCGGGAAAATGTGGATAACCTCGACTATGGGAGAGCTATGGTTGCAAAGAGATTCCGCTCCCCTGTGTGAGAACGTACAGGGGAGCGGGGATCAAACGATCTCCGCGGAGATTGCCGTTCCGTCCTTGGCTTTATAGAGCCGTTCCCGAGCGTGGCAACCTCCTTTGGCGTCCCTTGCGTCCTGAATGGATGCTTGGGTTTGAACCGTATCATCATAAGGCGAGGAACGATGGTCAAGGTAGTAGCAGGGGTCAGCCAGTCTGGACATCTGGGGCGTCGTTTTACGAACGACGCCACGGGCACGTGGCTTCGCAGCCTCGAGGTAACCCGTGTGGTGGGCGACAGGCCGCTATCACCGCAAGGTTCACCAGTGTCTTCATGACCGGGGCTTCGAGGTTGTCCTGCCCGTTGAGGGCTTCGCCAAGGCTTTGGGCCAACCGCGTTGACGCGTTGATGCTGGCCAAGATCGGCACGGTGCGATCTCGAGCCTGTGGCTCCTCAGGAAGCCTTCCTCAACTGCCTGGGGGATCTCCTGGCGCCGCGCTTGTCGACATGCGGACCAAGTTGAGGCAAGTGGCAGATGAGGTGGATGGCGAGACCGTCACAAGGGCTTCGGCGGCCGATCTCGATGACCGCATTGCCGGCGCGGCGATCAAAGCGGTGATCGCCGGTGATCCCGAGCAGAGGTACCCTGACCTCGATCCCCGGTCCAGTGACCGCCGCAGCCCTTCTTTGTTGGATGCCCGAACTCGGCAGTCTCGACCGTCGTCAGGCGGCAGCCTTGATCGGGGTGGCGCCGATGGCCAACGACAGTGGCCACGGTGCTCGGCATATCCGAGGCGGGCGCCGGAGGCCACGTGATCTCCTGGCCGCGACCTCGGCAGCACGCTTCAACGCGGATCTGGTGTTCGAACGCCACAAGACCGCCGGCAAGGCCCACAAAGTCGCCATTGTCGCCGTGATGCGCAAGCTCTGGCGAACACCTTGCTGCGACAGCAGCGTTGCTGGTCGACCGAAGCACCGGTGAGTGAGCGAAGGAGACACGGCCCTCACCCCTGCCGAGAGCGCGATCGGGACTGTATCGACAGTCTCCCTACTACGACACGACTTGGGGAGAATGTCTGCAGATCATCGTCGAGGCCGACATCGAGGAGATCGAACCGCCTTGGGACACCTGGAACCCGGACGGTCACGTGCCCGGGGGCGGCAAGGTAGCCGCGTTCACGTGACCAATGGACGGCAACCCGCCGCCGGGACCACAAGCTTCATGTCGCCTCGCTCGCAGGGCAAATCCCACACCGCTTGTGGACAACCACAGAAAATATCACCGCAGACACCCGCAAAAACCTTGCCAAGAAACATGGATGCTCGGGACATGGATCACGGATATCGAGGCCACCTTCCGTTCATTGAAATCCGAGCCCGGATTGCGCCCGGCCAGCGCATCGCCGCTCACCTGTTGATCGCCGTGCTCGCCACGGTGCATCTGATCCCCGCGCGGGGCATCCACAAGTGCTGGACATCAATCCGCGAGAGCATCTGGATCAGGGTCACCACGCGCCTGCGCGCATTGATCGTCAACCGACAGGACACGCACCGCCGAGGTTGCCGAAATCTCCTCGGCGGCTGGTGTCGAACCCGCCGCACGAGGAGCCGCCTCGCAAGCTGACAGAATTCAACGGAATGTAGTGCCATGTTGAAATCGGCCGACAAAAAATCGCGCAACGTGAGAAAAATTCCAGGCCGCAAAAAGTGCCAACTTGGGTTTAGCTCCTAAGGACTGGAAACGGACCCTCAATCGCTGAATCCTGCAACCGACAACCAGCACAGGATGGCGCTCAGCTCCTACTCCGCAGCGCCGGGACAAAACCGCAACCAATGCGGAAAACACGGCATGTCGCCAGTGTCCGCCAACCTCACCGCGCATCCCCGCCCAGCGGTGCACGAAACCACTCCGGATGACGCTGGAACTCCCTGACAAAAGCCCGTCAAACGGACAAAAACAACAACACTTCACCGCACGAACGAACGCTTACCAAAATCTAGCGTGGGAAAGTCCTAGCTTAACCCTAACCTGTTTCCGGAAAGGCAACGGCTTAATTCCTCCTGGCTTTCGGACCGCTCAAGCCACTCTCCTGCATAGAATGCGTCCGCCATGAACGCGTTTGTCGGCGCTGAAAGAAGCGTGTCCGGCAATGTGACAAGATCCCGCTGGAAACGATGGGACGCTGTCGGACCCTGATATATACTCTCGTCGCTGCCGACAGCGGGGGAAGTTGCCCTCATGGCGAGGAGATGGAAAAGGAAGCGGCGGGCCAAAGGAAAAAACGCCATCCCGAAGGCCTCCTCGTCTAGCGCGATCCCCCGCATCACCCTCGTGGATTTCCTCCGCGGCGCAGCCCTGCTCGGCATGACCGTCTTCCATTTCGTCTATGACCTCGAGTTTTTCGGCCGAAGGAACGCGGCTACTCGGAGCAGCTCCATTGGTGGACGCTCGCCATCATCGTTGCCGGCAGCTTTCTCTTTCTCACCGGCGCGAGCCTTTATCTCGCGCACAACGACGGAATCCGGTGGAAACCCTGGATACGGCGCCTCGCAATCATCGTGCTTGCCGCGCTCGCGATCACCGTCGTGACCCGGTTCGTGACGCCGGACAACTACATCTTCTTCGGCATCCTGCATATGATCGCGGTTGCTAGCGTCGCCGGGCTCGTATTTCTCCAGGCTCCATGATGGTCGGCCGTGGCATGCGCGGTCGCGATTTTCGCGGTCGATCAGGCCATTGCGCCGGAGTGGCTGAACGCATCCGCCCTGAGTTGGCTTGGCCTCGGAAGCGTCGCGCCCGTGGCCAGCGATTTCCGCCCGGTGTTTCCTTGGCTCGCGCCGGCCCTTCTCGGGATAGGAGCGGCGAAGCTGTGCCACCCGTCAGGCTGACTGCAGGTTCTGGCAACGCCGGAGCTCAAGGGAAGATCCGCAAACGCCGTGCGCTTCATCGGCCGCCACAGCCTCGTTTACTACCTGCTTCATCAGCCAGTGCTCCTCGCCCTTTTCTGGGCATCGCCCAAGCTTGTGGGGCGCTGATCCGCGTTTCTCGCCGGTGTCGCGGTCTGCGCCGCGTCCCTGCGTTCGCTCAGCAAGGAACGCCTTGTCATCGCGTTTTCTCCTTGACGAGTCGACCACTGTCGGAAGGCAAGCGTAAGAGCCCCTTCATGCGAACTGTGCGTCACATCCTCACAAAATCCCGTACACCCGCAAACATTCCCGGTTTGACATGGCGGCGCTACGCCCATAGCAATTCCGCGGTTCCGGGAGCGGCAGCAAGGCAGGTTCCGAATGGCGAACGAGACGGCAACGGCATCCCCAGCCGGCGCGGCACCGGCAGTGACCGCCGGTTGCGCCGAGCTGGCGCGAGCCCGTCCGATGGCGCTCGATTCGGGCGAGGAGATCGGTCCGTTCGAGGTTGCCTACACGACTGTCGGCGGTCTCAATGCCGACAGATCTAATGCCATCCTCGTATGCCATGCCCTGACCGGCGACCAGCATGTCTACGGCACCCATCCGGTGACGGGCCGGCCTGGATGGTGGGAGGAGATGGTCGGACCCGGCAGGCCGCTCGACACCGACCGCTACTTCATCGTCTGCGCCAACGTTCTGGGCGGCTGCATGGGATCAGCAGGACCGAACGGTACCAACCCCGCGACCGGAAGCATCTGGGGCCTCGATTTTCCCGTCATCACGGTCGGCGACATGGTGCGGGCGCAGGCCCTGCTGCTCGATGAGCTCGGAATCGACCAGCTTTTCTGCGCGATTGGCGGTTCAATGGGGGCGATGCAGGCCCTCGAGTGGGCCGCAAGCCACCGCGACCGCGTGTTCTCGGTCGTCCCGGTGGCGGGGGCCGCGCGCCACTCGGCGCAGAACATCGCCTTTCACGAGGTCGGGCGTCAAGCCATCATGGCCGATCCCGAATGGCATGGCGGCACCTATCACGGCAAGGGCGTGGTGCCCCGACGCGGTCTCTCGGTCGCGCGCATGGCGGCGCATATCACCTACCTGTCAGAGGTCGCGCTGCACCGCAAGTTCGGACGCCGGCTGCAGGCGCGCGACGCGCTCAGTTTCGGTTTCGATGCCGACTTCCAGGTCGAAAGCTACCTGCGCCACCAGGGCAGCACGTTCGTCGACAGGTTCGACGCCAACTCATACCTCTACATCACCCGGGCAATGGACTATTTCGACCTGGCGGCAAACCACGACGGCAGGCTCGCCAGCGTCTTCCAGGGCACGCCGGTGCGGTTCTGCCTGATCTCATTCACCAGCGACTGGCTCTTTCCGACCGCCGAAAGCCGGGAGATCGTGCGCGCGCTGAACGCGGCGGCGGCCAATGTGAGCTTCGTCGAGATCGAGACCGACAAGGGCCACGACGCGTTCCTCCTCGACGAGCCGGAATTCCATGCCACCGTCACCGGCTTCCTCGAAGGCGCCGCCGAGCACCGGGGGCTCCCCGTCCGATGAACGGAAACCCGGGCTCGGCGGGATCCGCAGCCCCGGCGCCGGGCCGGCCGATGCGCCCTGACTTGGCGCTGATAGCCGACATGATCACGCCGGAGAGCCGCGTTCTGGACATCGGCTGCGGCGACGGAGCGCTGCTCGATCACCTCGTGCACAGCAAGGGCGTGGATGGCCGTGGCATAGAACTGAGCCAAGCCGGCGTCAACGCCTGCGTCGCCCACGGACTTTCGGTCATCCAAGGGGACGCCGACACCGATCTCGCCCAGTATCCGGACCGCGCCTTTGACTACGCGGTACTGTCGCACACGCTTCAGGTAACCCGGAATCCGAAGAGCGTGGTTTCCCACCTCGTCCGCATCGGAACCCACGCTGTCGTGTCGTTCACCAATTTCGGTCATTGGCGCTTCCGGCTCGATCTCCTACTTCAGGGCCGCATGCCGGCAGTGAGCGCCAGCGGCGACAACTGGTACGACACGGCGAATATCCACCTGTGCACGATCCGCGACTTTGCCGAGATGTGCGGTGAACTCGAACTCACCGTCAATCGCGCCGTTTCGCTGTCGCGCTCCGGCCTGACCCGGGAACTGAACGGAATCGGCGCGAGCGCAAACATGCGGAGCGAGGAGGCGATCTTCCTGCTGACGAAACGCTGACGCTCGGCCCTGTCACACGGCCCGGCCGGCGCCGCGATTCACAGCTTCGGACACTGTCCGCGGGGCTTCCACCGAATCTGCCACGCGGCGCCGAACCGTGCTCGGTGCCGCCGACGATTCTCGCGTAGCGGCGCCTGCGGAGATCGCGCCCGGCGCCAGCGAGGGTCCCGGCATAGATCTGCTTCTCGGCCTCGACGAAAAGCAATCCGCCAAAGGCGCGGAACCAGCGCCGCCCGATCTCCTCAAGCGCCGGCGCCGAGCGGAGAATTATCCGTGACCGGCTGGGTGGCATGTAGAGGCCGATCGCCGGCGGCGACGGCACGAACAGGTTCTCGCGCAGCAGCCGTCCCAGCTGTCCCGGCGTGTAGGGATGCCCGTGACCGAAGGGCGTGTGATCCAGCCGCGCCCAGATACCGCGACGGTTGGGCACCAGCAGGAGCACCCGGCCGCCATCGGCCAGGATCCTCCAGACCTCGCGCAGCAGGCCGCGGAGATTCTCCGAGCATTCGAGTGCATGTACCAGTACCACCCGGTCCATCGAGACATCGGGAAGCGGCAGCTGTTCTTCCGGCACCAGCGCCGCAGCATTGCGGCCTGAAGCCGGCCACCGGATCACGCCTTGGCGGGCCGGCATCAGCGCGACCGCTCTCTGGGCTTCCTCGACATACGGCGCGAGATAGGGAAGGGCGTATCCGATGCCGACCACGTTCATGCCTGAAAGGTCCGGCCACATGGCGCGAATCTGCCGCCGCACGACACGGCGCGCCGCGCGGCCTGCAGGAGACGCGTAAAAGTCACGCAGATCAACGACATCATTGTACATTCGCTGAATATGCGCCATCGCGGGCGATGAGGAAAGCGTTACCCGCGGCGCACAGGAACTGGCATCGAGCCGGCGATTTTGATAGCTTGCGCGGCCAACCGGAAACCGCCCCACGCTGGAGGTCAACCCATGTCGACACTGGAAATCCATCAGATCCCGACACGATCCGACAACTATGTCTATCTGCTGCGGGAGAGCTCCTCGGGCAACGCTGCCGTCGTCGATCCGTCGGACGCGGACCCCGTTCTCGACACGCTCGAGATGTTCGGATGGAACCTGACCCATGTGCTGGCGACCCACCACCACGACGACCACATCGGCGGTGTTCCGAAGATCAAGGAGGCGACGGGCTGCATCGTGGTGGGGCCGAAGGCAGACCGCGAACGGATTCCGATGATCGACATCGAGGTTGCGGACGGCGACATCTACCGGCTCTACGAGGCGGAGGCCAAGGTCTGGGATGTGCCGGGCCACACGCGTGGCCACATCGCCTACTGGTTCGCGGAAAGCCGCGCGCTGTTCTGTGGCGACACGCTGTTCGCGCTCGGCTGCGGCCGAGTGTTCGAGGGCACCCACCAGCAGATGTACGACTCGATCTCCAAGTTCGCCGAGGTCCCGGACGAGACGTGGGTTTACTGTGCCCACGAATACACCATGTCGAACGCCCGGTTCGCGCTCCATGTCGATCCCGACAACGCCGCCCTCAAAGGCTATGCCTGCCAGATCGAGCGCAGGCGGGAGGCGGGCGTCTCCACGGTGCCGTCACTAATGGGCCTTGAGCGCCGCACCAACCCGTTCCTGCGAGCCGACGACGCGGCGTTCGCCGCGGCGCTTGGTATGGCCGACAAGACCCCGGTCGAGGTCTTCGCCGAGGTGCGGACGCGCAAGGACACCTTCTGAACCGGCCTTCCGGTTCGCCACCGAACGAGGACATTAGAGATGAAGCTGCGCTGGTCGCCAACCTCGCCCTTTGCCCGCAAGGTCATGGTCATGATCAGGGAAAAGGGCATCGAGAGCTCCCTCATGCTCGAAAAATCCAATCCGCTCAGCCGCGAGGATCGCGCGGCGACGCCCAACCCGCTGGGCAAGATCCCCTGCCTCGTCACCGACGACGGCGAGGCGCTCTATGACTCTTCGGTCATCCTCCAGTATCTCGACGCGGTCTGCGACGGTCCAGAACTGCTCGCGCCGGACGGCCCGGCGCGCTGGACGGCGCTGCGCCGCGAGGCTCTTGCCAACGGCATGATCGAGGCCATGGTCGCATGTTTCGTCGAAAGCCTCCGCAAGCCCGAACGGCAGTCCGCCGGCTGGCTTGCGCACAACAGGTCGGTGACCCTGAATGCTGCCGCGGCGCTCGAACCGGAAGCCACGGACCTCGCCGGCAGGGTCGATATCGGCACGATCTCGGTCGCGGTCGCTCTCGCCTATGCCGACCACGCGTTCGCGGACGAGGACTGGCGTTCCGCCAGCCCGGAACTCGCCCGCTGGTTCGAAGGCTTCAACGCGCGCCCGTCGATGAAGGAAACCGTCCTGGTCGACGTCCGGGACTTCAGCTGATCTGGAGCCGCGGGATCAGGTCCGCAATCCCGCCGCACTGAAGGCCGGGCCTTCCCGCTTGCAGAACGGGCCGGATCCGGGCGCCCGTGCCGTCGCCGTCAGCCGTATCCCGGCGGCTGCACAAAGCGCCGCCAAGCGTGTTCGAGGAGCCGGGCGAACCGGATGCAGCCGAGATCGCCATATTGCTGGCCGATGATCTGGATGCCGAGCGGAAGCCCTTCGTCCCCGAGACCGATCGGCGCGACCGAGGCAGGCAGGTAGGCGAGGTTCGCGTAGCCCGCCAGCGAAATCTGGTTCATGAAGGGCAGCATCTCGCCGTCGACCGATGTCCGGCGCTCATAAGGCGGGGTGTGGTCGTGGCGGATCGCCGCCGAGACCGTCACCGGCGCCAGCATCAGGTCGCAGCGCCCAAAGAACTCGTGCCATATCCAGCGGATCCGTTGACGCGCCTCGTCGTGGCGCAGCCAGTCGCGGTGCGACAGGGTCACGCCGTGCAGACGGCGCGCCGGCTTGCTGCCGTCCCCGGCGGCAAGCTGGCCGAGCGCCCCGAAATTGCCGGCGAATTCGTCGTCCGTCTGATGACCCGATGTCGCCGCCCGGAGCAGGATATCGAAGAGGCGGTGGGAATTGGCCGCGTCGAACGCGGGGCGGATGCCGATCCTCACCTTCACCCCGTTGCGGCGGAGAAAGCGGGCAAGTTCCTCGTGAAGGCGCCGGATCTCGTGCGCCGAGGGAACGGTTTCGTCCTCTAGGAGGAGAGAAACCCTGTAGTCCTCGAGGTTCCGGCCGCGCGGCGCCGGCAGGCGGAGCCGGAGTCCCGCCGCATCGATCTCGTCGGGACCGCCTATCACCGAGAGCATTAGCGAAAGGTCATCAGCGCTGCGCGCCAGCGGTCCGATCACAAACATGTCCAAAGGCGCCAGGTTGCCGTCAAGCGCATGTCCATTGGTCGGGCATATGCCCATGATCAGCTTGTGCCCAAAGAGCCCGCACCAGGCGGCGGGGTTGCAGATGGAGCCTGCAATATCGCTTCCGAGCTCGAGCGCGGTGAAGCCGGCAGCAAGCGCCGCCGGACGAGCCACCCGGGGCTCGGGCGGGATCCCACGGGCAGGGCAATCTTACGCTAAATTCTGGTCGATTTTTCAAGGCAGTCCCTGGGTTTTGCGGGGGCGCGGGTTGATGCGGGAGATTTTTTGCAGTTTTCGCTGGCTTTCCTGCACTGGAGTTGTCATGGTGAGGGGATGTCGATTCACAAGCACATCGCGTCCTGTCTGATTCACGTCGCAGCTCCGGAAGGGTCTATCCGAGGTTCGCGAAGCCTGAGGAGCGTCCGCTGCGTTGATGGACGACTATCTCGGGTTTCGCCGTCTGGCGGGGCTGCGCCATATTGCGTTCTTCAGGGGGCAGTGGTGGCGTGACGGGGCCTTCAAGTGCCGCGACCAGTGGCTGGAAGCCGGAGCAGCAGTGGCTTGATCTGACAACACGCGACTGCTTGCGGCGCCGGGAACGTTTCCGAACCTTGCCTCCTTCTTTCTTGCGACGCGGCGTCTGGCCGACGACTGGGCCTACGGCCACCAGGTGGCGGAGACGTTCTGCGATCCGGCGCGTTTTGCGGGCACAAGGCGGCGGGCTGGCGTGCCAGAGGGGGTTGCCCGCGGGCGCTGCACCGATCCCCATGGCAAGGAGATTTTCGTTGTGCGGCGCGGCGGCTGCTGTCGCAGGCGCTGCCGGGCGCCGCCTGCCTCCTCGCTCCCCGGGGTTCTGAGGTAATGCGTTCGCTGCACGACGAGCTGCGGCGATCGAGGACTTCCGCCGCGCAGGAAGCACACGGTGTGCTCACGTTCTCGCCGAGCTTGCGAATATGAAAGGCTGTCTCGCAGTTTGCGCGGTCGCTGTCCCGGGACGAGTTCGAGGCCGTCGGCGGAACCCGAGGACGGGGCTGCGCGAGTCGCCCTCCAGGGCGACCCCCCACCGGGTCGTCCGGTCGATCGACCCCGAGGCGCTCGAGGATGTGCTCGGCCGCGGGCTCGCCCGGGCGCTTGCCGCCGACGGCAAGCGCATCCGCGGCGCCAACCGCGACCACGAGACCGTGGCCCTCACGCCTCCGGCGCACCCTTCGCGCTGTTGAACTTCGACGACGGCGAGCTGGCGGCCACCTCCTCGAGCGCACCGATGTCCGCGGCAAGGTGATCACCCGCGCTGCACACGACGCCCAAGACGGCGATGCTGATCACCCGGCGCTGCGGCACAGACCACGTCTTCCCGGTCAAGGGCGCCCGAAACCTTCGACGGCATCGACTGGGAGACAGATGCCAGCGGCCGCTTCAAGGAAGAGTAAGGCCTACGGACGCCTCGAGCAGCGCTCGATACGTGCCGCTCGAGGACCTGATCAACTACCCCGGCAGATCGCCCGCATGCTACCGCAAGCCGCCGGGAAAGAGCGCCAGCGGCGCAGCGAGCGGCAACGACTGCACCGGTACATCAGCTCGATGCGCAACACGCGTCGCCAGAGGAACTGCTGCGGCCGCGGGCTGTGGAAAACATGAACCACCGAGACTGCGTCTTCGGCGAAGACGCCTGCCTGACCCGCAAACCGCGCCAGCCTCGACAACATCGCGCTCGCGGTGATCTTCGCCAACCGACGCGAGAGCCTCGCCGAAACACGGCGGCGGCTCGACCGCCGGGAAGCCGTCGCAGCTCTGACTCGGCCCTGAGCACAATGGTGTCCGGCCGATTCCCGGACGCCGTCCACAACCCGCCTACATCCCGAAAACAACCCGCCCACGCGCCGATAACGCCGCCGGCAGCGACCGCGTACGGCCCAAAGCCAGAAAACCTGATAAGAATGCGGAAATTCATGCTCCGTTCAGCGGTCATTCAAGACATCGACCACAGCGTGGGAAAGTCTTGAGGCTTGGGCTGATGATGATGGGCGGCAGCGGAGACGTTCTTCGGCAAGCTCGGCGCCATGACGCCGTCTGTGAGCACCTTGCAGCGCCTGACCATGCAGGAGCACCGGGAAAGTCTCGGCCCCCTGGATGACATCCGGGAAGCGGAGGACATCCCGCAGGATGCAGTCACCGCCTCGCTGGACGGTGTCATGGTGGCGCTGCGGGCCGGCGAGGGCGGCCGTTCCGAAGCCTGCTGGCGCCGCGAGGCGGCCTGTGGCACGGCCTCCTTCCACGACACCGACGGTGAGCGCCTGAAGACCGTCTATCTCGGCCGCATGCCCGAGGGCCGAAAGCACACGCTGAAGGCGCAGCTCGCAAACGAGGTCGAGCAGGCGGAGACGTCCCGATATCGGGATCAGCGCCGACGCCGCTGCCGACAACTGGACCTTCCTCAGGGGTCTCAAGCCCGAAACCGAGGTGATCGACTTGCCTGCGAGCATCTGCGCGTGACGGCCGACCATGCAGCGGCGCCCCACTGGTTCGAGAAATACCGCGAGATCCTGCGTCACGATCCCCGCGGCATCGACAGGGTTGATCCGGGCGCTGCGCCACCTTCGCGACACTGCGGCGCCAACGGGCCGATGTCGACAGGGAACTGTCCTTCTTCCGCAAGCATCGCCACCGAATGCGCTACCACGCGCTGAAGCAACCGGCTCGGGAATTGTCGAGGCGGCAAACAAGACCCTCGTCACACAGCGCATGAAACGCTCCGGCATGCGCTGGCGCATCGTCGGCGGACAATCACCTTCCGCGCCCTGCTCAAATCCGGCCGCTTCGAAAGCGCGTGGACGGCCATGATCGGTGCAGACGGCGCACCAGCCAACGACAACATCAGCCCAAATCACACCCCGGCACTGTGAGATGAACAAATGGTACTGAGCCTGCAACTGTGCCATACGAGTCTCTCACCCGATCGGCGAGACACGGCAACCGATCGCCATGGCGCCAGGACGGTCAGCGCGTGACGACTACGAGTATCGACGTTGCGGCACCTGCAATGTCTTCACGGAACCCCTGGCCGGCAAGCGCATGACCAAGGTGACCGAGCACAAGACCAGGATCGACCGGGCGCAGCTCCTGGCCGACATCGCCGGGCGCTATCAGGACGCCACCACCATCACCCTGGTGATGGACAATCTCAACACTTCCCGGCGCCCTCTACGAGGCCTACCCGCCGGACGAGGCCCTGTGGGACCGCTTCGAGTTCGTCTACACCCCCAAGCACGGCAGTTGGCTGAACGTGGTCGAACTCAACGTCATGATCCGCCAGTGTCTGAACCGCCGCATCGACTGCATCGAGGTGCTACGCCGGGAAGTCGCCGCCTGGCAGGCGACCGCATTCAGGCCAAGGTGGATTGGCAGTTCACCACCGACGATGCCCGCGTGAAACTCAAACGTCTCTATTCGACATTTGATGAATGACAGGACACTAGGTAGTCGCGAGCCATCACCACATCCGCGACGCCACCTTCCGCGAAGACGACTCCATGCTCCGAACGCGCCCGCAAACAACGCGATCACCCTCGCAATCGCCGTCATCATCCACAACAAGCGCAAGCTGCCCAAACCCTTCAACAGCTTCGTCGACACCACCATGGCGACAAGCGCAAGCAGGTCCTGCACGCAATCACAAGACCCGGCTGACCGCAGCGCTTCTGCCGGGGCTTCGCAAACGGCGGTCTGCCCCAATGCGCCGCGGCGCGTACGGCGGAGCTGGATTCCGGCTTTTTGACAGGCCCCGTGGAACATGGCAAACGGCAGCCGAACACCACAACGAACCATGGAGACCAGATTTGGGAAAACCGGAATGGGGGAAAAAGCGGACATGCCAAGGTTGCGGGGCCCGCTACTATGACATGCTGCGCAATCCGGCCATATGCCCGAAATGCGGAACCGAAGCGAATGCCCCGGGTTCGGCGAAACCGCAGCGCAGCCGCCCCGCGGCGGCGACCGAAACGGCGCCTCCGAAGGCCGAGACCGCCTCGGCCGGCGGCTTCACCGATGAAGCCGTCGAACTGGAAGAGGTCGATGACACGCTGGAAGACGACATCGGCCTCAATGGAGAAGACGGCGACGCGGCCGATCTTCCCGCCTAGCGCGGACACTTCGCGCCCCTGCCGGCCCCCGCCGCCCGGGAGGGGCGCACACGGGACGGGATTCAGCTTGCAATGGACAGCAGCGGCAGCTAGAATGTCTTTTCCACGATTTCAGGCGGGGATCCCGGTCCGCACCGGACCCGCGACGGGGCCATAGCTCAGTTGGGAGAGCGCTTGAATGGCATTCAAGAGGTCAGGGGTTCGACTCCCCTTGGCTCCACCAGTCATCCGAAAGGCTCGGCCGCAGCGGCCGGGCCTTTCCCGTTTCGGGGCCGGCGCGCCTCGCCGCCCGGCCGTAGGCGCACGATAGGGGCCGCGCACCCGCCCGCCGGCCCGTCGACAGCGGCCTGCACAAAAGGACCGAAGAGAGATGGCGAAACTGATCGAGGTCCTGAACGATCTCGTGGTGGCCAACCGGATTCTGGCGAAGGAAGGGGTCGTCGACGCTTTCGGGCATGTCAGCGTGCGCCACCCTGACCACCCCGACCGCTATCTCATGTCGCGATCCCGCAGCCCCGAGCTCGTCACGCCGGACGACATCATGGAATTCACGCTCGAGGGGGAGCCAGTCGGAGCCGGCCGGGGAAAGCCATACGCGGAACGGCATATCCACGGCGCGATACTCGAGGCCAGGCCGGATGTCGGTTCCGTCGTCCACAATCACTCTGAGGCCATCATCCCGTTCGCGGTCACCGACCAGCCGCTCAGGCCGCTCATGCACGTCACCGGCGTCATCGGCGACCGTGTTCCGGTCTGGGATATTGCCGACCAGTTCAACGACACGAATCTCCTGGTCACCACCATCGAGCAGGGAAGGAGCTTGGCGGCGGGCCTGTCCGACGCGCGCGTAGTACTGATGCGGGGGCATGGCTGCGCCGTCGCCGGCGCCAGCATCCGGGAGGCCGTGCTGACGGCGGTCTACACCCAGGTCAATGCCCGCATACAGCTGCAAGCGATGTCCCTCGGGGCGGTCAGGTATCTCAGTCCGGGAGAAATCCGGCGTACGCCGGAAACGCTGATCGGTCCGCTGGCGATTGAGCGGGCGTGGGAGTATCTCGCGCGCCGGGCAATGGAGGCGTGATAGGGCCCGTCGGCCGCCCGTCAGGCAGCTTTGGGATGGGCGTGGCCCGCAAGCAGGCTGAGGACCGTCTCCTGGTTCGGCGCCGATCTCAGAGCGTCGCATGTTGAACGGTCCCTCAGAAGACGGGAGACCCGCCTCAACACCTTGAGGTGGTCCGCGGCCGCGGTTTCAGGAGCCAGCAAAAGAAAGACGAGATCGACGGACTCGTCGTCGACGGATTCGAAGTCCACGGGCGCGTCGAGCCTGGCGAAACAGGCATAGAGCCGGTCCAGCCTCGCGAGCTTGCCGTGCGGCACGGCTACACCGCCGCCGATGCCCGTGGTGCCGAGGCGTTCGCGTTCCTGGAGAACGTCGAATATCTCCATCTTCGAGAGGCCGGTGGTCGCGGCTGCGCGCGCCGAGAGGTCTTCAAGTACCTGACGCTTGCTGGTGACCTTCAGGGACGGGATGACCGCGTCCCTGTCCAGAATGTCCGTGATTTCCATTTCGTCCCCTGCGCCCGGCCTGATTTTCTTGTATTTGGCCGAGCCATAATGTCCGTCCGCGTGGTCCCGTTCGTCCAATACGCACACCCCGGCGCGGACACTCTGCACGGCGAGGCGCCGGGCTTCCGCCAGCCCCGCGCCGGCATCACGTGTTCCGCTCCGCGGGATCATGATCCGAATGTACGCCCCGGCAGACTGATGGAGCACGCCGACATCCCGGAGCCCGCTGATCAGCCTTCCACATTCCAACATGGGATTGTCGAAGATAGCAGTATCCGCAACCACGTCAAATGTTGCCGCCCCGGGACTGTCCTTCGGCGGCGACACGCTTGCGCCGGCGCCGAAGGGCGGATGGCGGAATCCGCATCGCGTCGCGGTACTTGGCAATCGTGCGCCGCGCGATCCTTATCCCGTCCTGCTGCAGAATGGCCGCTATCCGGCCGTCGGAAACGACGGCCGCCGGCGTCTCGGATTCGACGATGGCCTTGATGCGACTCCTGACCGCCACTGCCGAACAGTCTCCTGCGTCGCAACGGAAGCCGCCCGCAAACAGGGACCTCATCGCAAACATGCCGCAAGCCGTCGCGAGATACTTGTTGGCCACGGCCCGCCCGACAGTGCTCTCGTGGACGCCCATGGCGTCGGCCACGGTCCGAAGCGTCAACGGCTTCAGATGCGACAGGCCATGCTCGAGGAATGGTTCCTGGCGCGAGACGATCTCTGCGGCAACCCCGAGCAGCGTCGCACGCCGCCGCTCGAGCGCGCGGATCAGCCAGTTCGCCGACCGCAGCTGGTTGCGGATGAAGTCCCGATCCCGGTCCGTGCGCAGGCGACCGCGCGACTGCGCGTAGAAACTGCGATTGACGGCGAGCGCCGGCAGGAGGTCGTCACTGAGTTGGATGCGCCACCTGCCGGCGGCGCGGTCGACCACCACGTCGGGGACGACCGCGGGAACGACATCATGCCCGAAAGCCGCCCCCGGTCTCGGATCGAGACTTCGTATCTCCCGCATCCTCCAGAGAAGCTCCGCCTCGTCCACACCGCTGAGCCCGCTTAGCCGCGCCGTCTCGCGATCCGCTACCAAGTCGAGATTGTCGAGAAGAACGCGGTAGGCGCCGTCGAGACGCCCCTGACGGTCGAGCTGGATGGCTAGGCACTCCTCGAGCGTGCGTGCGAACACGCCGGCGGGATCGAGGCGCCGACACTTGTCGAGAACCGCGTCGAGCAATCCGGCGTCGCAACCGAGCGCCCGGGCCGCGGCGGACGGATTGGCCTCGAGCCGCCCGTTGCCGTCGAGCATGTCCACCAGCTCGCGCGCGATGGTCCGTTCCCGCGGGTCCCGGAAATCGGCGTTGATCTGGCTGATCAGGTGATCCCTCAGCGAAGGCCCCGGCTGGACGATGCTGTCGATGTCCGCGGAAACGCCGGCGACCCCGCCATAGCCGCCGCCCGCGCCGGCGCCCGGCCGCGGGAGGCCAACGGCGGGACCCGCGCTGCCGGCGTTCGCCCGCTCGAGAAACGCGTTCTGTTCGAGTTCCTGCGCCACAAACGCGCGAAGCTCGGCATTGGCCATCTTCAGGAGCCGGAGAGATTGTTGCTGGAATTGCGGCATGACCGCCGGCGACGGGACCTGCAGCAATGCTCCACGCCGGGCGGATGTCATGAGTCCTGCTTTCCGCAGACGCGCCGGCCGCGTCTTCGAACCAGGCCTAGAGCCGGAACTGTTCGCCGAGATACACCCGCCGGACATCGCGATGATCTATGATTTCCTCAGGCGTGCCGCGCATCAGGACATGCCCGGCATGGAGGATGTAGGCCCGGTCCACGATGGCCAGGGTATCGCGCACATTGTGGTCGGTAATCAGGATGCCGAGCCCCATGTCCCGCAGCACCGTCATCAGGTTGCGGATCCCGTCCACGGCGATCGGATCGATGCCGGCGAATGGCTCGTCGAACAGCATGTATTTGGGCCGCGAAGCCAGGGCGCGGGCGATCTCGACGCGCCGGCGCTCGCCGCCCGACAGCGCCAGCGCCGGCGTGCGGGCAAGATGAGTCAGCGAGAATTCGGCCATGAGCGCCTCAAGGCGGTCCTCCAGGTGGTCGGGATCGTCCCCCGCGATCTCGAGGATGGCGCGAATGTTGTTCTCGACCGTCAGGCCGCGAAAGACGGAGGCCTCCTGCGGCAGGTAGCCGATACCAAGCCGCGACCGCCGGTACATGGGAAGATCCGTCACGTCGAGCCCGTCGAGCACCACCGAACCGTAGTCCGGCGCTATCAGCCCGCTCGCGATATAGAAGCTTGTGGTCTTGCCGGCGCCGTTGGCGCCGAGGAGGCCGACGACTTCGCCCCGCTGCAGATCGATGCTGACGTCCTGAAGGATCTGGCGCTTGCTGAAGAACTTGCCGACGCTGTGCATCTGCAGGCCGGCATTGTCCGCAACGAGCCTGGGCCCGTCCGACGCCGGGACTTCGTGCCTCTCGGTCACCGCGCGCTCCGTTAGCGTTTCGTGTTCGGGCTGGACTGCTGTTCGGGAACGATAAGCCCCCTGACCTTCCCGCTGCCGCCACTGAACAACTGGCTTACGCCGGTCAGGAGATTAACCGTCGCACGGTCGCCGTTCAACTGACTGGACCCGCGGGTGATCTTAACTGATCCCGCGAGCGTGACAACACCGCTGTCGATGTCGTAGGCGCCCGTACGCGAACGGACGATCTCGTCATTCGTCATGACGACGACATCCTGCGCCGCGCTGATATGCTTCACGCGCACCTTGCCGTCGGCATCCTCGGCGAGCCGCGCCCTCAGGACGCCCGCCCGAAGCGTGTTGTCCTGCCGTCTGGCCGTTGCCTTTCCGCGCGCGATCACCAGGTTGTCACGCTCGCGATACTCAAGGCTGTCCCGGGCCGTGATCCGGTCGGTTTCCGTGACCAGCTGGATGTTGCCGGTCAGCACGAAGATGCCGGAGCCCACATCGTAGACGCCGTTATCCCCCGAGGCTTCCTGGGTTGGCGTCGCGATCTTCACGTTGCCAAGCGCTTCCATCCGCCGGATTGACATGCCGCCGGCGGCGGCGGCGTCCTGGTAGTTCACGGTGAGCACATCGGCGTGAATCACCACATCTCCTTGGGCCGCCCGCACCTCGCCGCGGGCGGTGTAGGTCTTTGTCGTGCGGTTCCACTCCAGACCGTCCCTGGCGTCGATTTCGATCGGGAGATCACGCGTCTGTTGCGGCAACCCGATGCCCTGGCCATGGCCTGGCGCGGTCCAGAACAGGATCGCGACAAGCCCGGCTGCCACCCGGTACAGGCGATGGCGATGGAGCGTGCGCGTCATCTCGAATCCGCCGGATGGCGGGCCCGGCGAAGGAGAACCAGTTCCACGGGCCCCGTGAACAGGATGGTCGCGCCGTTGTCGAGAATTCTGAAACCCCCGGCCGCGATCGATCCGATCGCGCCTTCTCCCTCAACCGCGGTGTCGCTGGCTGCGGTGCCCGCCGAGAAATCGATCACCGCGTCCCCGGCGCGGATCCCGTATCCGGAATCCGACTCCAGCTCCACGCCGCCGGACAGGTACAGCTTGGCCTCGGAGCGCCCGTACATCCCCGTCGGCGCCGAGAGGGTCGCCCGGTCGCCGCCGGCCAGCGACACGTCGGCCTCCGGCCGGTCAAGGCGGAATTTCGTGCTGCCGTCATCGGCCTGCGTGATGGTCCGCGCCATCACCAGGAAGCGCCGCCCGTGGCCGTCGATCCCGCTCAGGCGGGGACTGGTTGCCACTTGGCGGCCTGCCGCCACGCCCGGACCCGCGTCTGGCAGACCCGGAGATATCGAGCCGAACCGGGCCTGCATTTCGGGCCAGATGCCCACCAGAAGGGTGAGGAGGACCGCGGCGAGGATCAGGATCCGCTTCACGAGCGAGAGCGTAGCGGCGCGCCTGTGCCTGTAGCGCGGCAGACGCGATTGTGCGCGATCCGAAGGTTGCTGCGCTGCAGACAACGCCGTCCCGGATCCGACGTATGCGGAAATCGTTGCCATGGTTCAGGCTGCCGTCATGCTGAGCACGTCGTGAATGTGAATGATTCCGATCGGTTTGCCGTCCCTTACCACGAAGACGTTGGTAATCTTGTTGTCGTTCATCATCGCGAAGGCTTGGGCCGCAAGAATGTCGGCGCCCACGGTCTTCGGCCTCGTCGTCATGACATCGTCCGCCGACATGCGCAAAAGGTCGTTTTCGATGTGGCGCCTGAGATCGCCATCGGTGATCATCCCGTCGAGCGTGCCCCCGGGGCCCAGGACCCCGACACATCCGAACCTCTTGCTGGTCATCTCCAGTACGGTCTCGGTCATCAGCGTGTCCAGACCGACGAGCGGCATTTCGTGTCCAGCATGCATGACGTCGGATGCCTTGAGCAGGCGCCGGCCAAGCTGGCCGCCCGGGTGCAGCATCCGGAAATCTTCGGGAGAGAAACCGCGCCGTTCGAACAGGGCTACGGCGATCGCGTCGCCGAGTACCATCATGACGGTCGTCGATGTGGTCGGCGCCAGATCAAGGGGACATGCTTCGGGACTGTTCGGAATCACCAGCGAGATGTCGGCGGCGCGCGCAAGCGCGCTGTCGGGCCGGGCGGTAACGGAAACCAGGCGGATCTGCTGGAGCTTGACGTAGTGCAGGAGATCCGAAAGCTCGGAGGTCTCGCCGGAATTGGAGAGCGCAATAACGGCGTCCTCCTTGGTGATCATGCCAAGGTCGCCGTGGCTGGCCTCCGCCGGATGCACGTATTGTGCGGGCGCGCCGGTTGACGCGAGCGTCGCCGCCATCTTGCGCGCGACATGACCGCTCTTGCCCATGCCGGTGACAATGATCCGTCCGTTCACGCGTTCGAGCAGGTCCACGGTCCGGACAAAGCACTCGTCGAGCCGCCCAGACAGTGCGCTCAGGCCTGCGATCTCGGTTTCCAGCACACGACGCGCCGACGCCAGCGCCGAGGCATCCTCGCCAGCTTGGCAGTCGCGCAACTGGCCTGCTGAATTCGCCATTTCCGACTCCGAATTCCGCAACCCTACAGGCTTTTCCGGGTGCAGGCCAGCCTGTCGGCACCGCACCGGCTAGTGCGCGAAGAGGTCGACGTCACGCCAGCCGGCGAGGTCGAGTTCGACCCGGTGGGGAAGAAAGTCGAAACAGGCGGCCGCAAGTTCGGCGCGTCCCTCCCGGACCAGAATTTCGTCGAGCCGAGCCTTCAGCGCATGGAGATGAAGCACGTCCGATGCCGCATATTCGAGCTGCTGCGGGGTTAGTTCCGGCGCGCCCCAGTCCGAAGATTGCTGTTCCTTGGACAGGTCGACACCGAGCAAATCCCTGCACAGGTCCTTGAGGCCGTGGCGGTCGCTGAAGGTTCTCGCCAACCTCGAGGCGATCTTGGTGCAATAGACAGGCCGGCACGTCACGCCGAAGGTCTTCCGGAGCACGGCGATGTCGAACCGGCCGAAATGGAAGAGCTTCTCCACCGAGGCGTCTTCCAGAAGCCTGACGAGATTGGGCGCTTCCCGCGTTCCCGGGCCGATCTTCACGACATGCGCATCGCCGTCGCCGGCCGACAGCTGCACAAGGCAGAGCCTGTCGCGGCGAAGGTCGAGGCCCATCGTTTCCGTGTCGATTGCGACGGTGCCCCCGAACTCGAGGCCGGAAGGCAAATCGCCGAGATGAAGCGTGGCGGTCAAGACATGTCACCCCGATCGCTCCACGGCTAGGCCCCGCCACGCGGCAGCGCCGAGAATGGTGCCCAGGAGAAGACTCGAACTTCCACGGCCTTGCGGCCACAGGTACCTGAAACCTGCGCGTCTACCAATTCCGCCACCTGGGCATCCGTCCGAGCGACAGGGATATGCGCCAGCCTCGCGGCGATGTCAACCGCCGCGGCGTCCGGGGCCACGACAATCCCACGCTGCTAATCCGGTGACGACTGGCGAGATTTTCTCAGTTTGCGTCGCGTTGCAATCGTGCCGCCAAGGCTCGATGGAACCTTCTTGGCACGAAAATTGCGATCAAGGAGGAGATCTGTGATGAGCCCCAACGCATTCGGATTTCGCGTCTCTGAATTAGCATGGGATCGTCGTGCTGCTCACCTCCTAGTTCCGGCTTGATGTCGGGGTAGAGCAACGAACGGGTTTTCGTGGAGATCTGACACTGCAGATCTATTCGGTTAGTGTGAACTTCCTGGGCTGCCTCCGCCAAATCCTGATCCTGGCTGAATGTCACGGCCACATCGAGAGCGCCGTTACGCGCGATTTGCACCGTGTCGAGACCAATCCGAAGGTCTGTTTCCTTCTCGCGCTGTGCCGGCACACCATGCGTCGTACCGTCCGGAAGCGGGACCCGCTCGGAGCGCGGTTTCCGGGAGGTCACGAGAATCCCGACGCGGCTCATTGCGGTCAGGTACCGCGCCCGGCACGCCGGATCTTTCCTGACGTCGGGGCATCTCCTAACCCCTCCGCAGAGGCGGGTTTGGCGTTGTGCATCTTGATCATGTCGGCGGCGAGTGCGATCCGGATGGCGACGAGCGGGCTGTAGCCGAGTGCGGCCATGGAGGCGAGATAGCTTGAGCTTTGGTACCGGGCCTCGGCGTGAAACCAGGTTCGGAAGCGTCCGGACACCTTGATCCTGACCTTTGCCATCCGGATTTTCTGCTCGCCGGTGTCGTTTGTGAGGCTGATGTTCGAGTCGCTCATGAAGCGCAGGATGGACTCTTCGTGCCTTGCGAGACGCTCCTGGAGGTTGTGCGCGTCGGATTTCGCGATCGGTTCGCGTTTTCCTTTCTGTCGGAGCGGGATTTCAGGCAGTTCCTTCGCCGGGTGAGAGTTTCGTATGGCACAGTTGCAGGCTCAGTACCATTTGTTCATCTCACAGTGCCGGGGTGTGATTTGGGCTGATGTTGTCGTTGGCTGGTGCGTCGTCTGCACCGATCATGGCCGTCCACGCGCTCTCGAAGCGGCCGGATTCGAGCAGGGCGCGGAAGATGATTGTCCGCCGACGATGCGCCAGCGCATCCCGGAGCGTTTCATGCGCTGTGTGACGAGGGTCTTGTTTGCCGCCTCGACAATTCCCGAGCCGGTTGCTTCAGCGCGTGGTAGCGCATGCGATGGCGATGCTTGCGGAAGAAGGACAGTTCCCTGTCGATGTTGGCGCCGCGGTGTCGCGAAGGTGGCGCAGCGCCCGGATCACCCTGTCGATGCCGCGGGGGTCGTGACAAAATCCTGTCCCGAAACGGGCGATTGTCAC
The DNA here is from genome assembly GCA_964291215.2 of Alphaproteobacteria bacterium. Taxonomy (GTDB): domain Bacteria; phylum Pseudomonadota; class Alphaproteobacteria; order MPNO01; family UBA830; genus JAJEBT01. The sequence goes on from OZ219791.1 coordinate 200,386, forward strand.
GAAAACCCGTTTTCGCCGCTACCTCGCAACCGTACAACCGTGTTAAATCAATGACTTGGATTCGTCATACGAGAACTGCACCCCCTTCGCCCCCCGGATCAGGATGGTCCGGTATCGCTTGATGACGCTGCGGCGGTCGGCCTCGTTCGTTCAGGATCCTGGATACGCTCTTGTCAACCCTGTGGCAGGCAGCAGTTTCTTCATCACGCGTGCCAGCGGTAGCCGTTGGAGTCGATGATGAAGGTCAGTTCCCCGAGCAGGTGGGACCTGCGCAGCTGGTGGGTGCATTGATCACAGGCCGGGTATGCGGCCAGCAGTCGTGGACCAGCGTGCCGGTGTAGCTGATGCCGATCTCCTCGATCGCCTGCCTGCCGCGCCTGCGATGCAGGAACTTGCACGTCCCGTCGGTGAAGACATGGAGCGATCGGATCCTGCCGTCGACCCGGAAGCCGGTTTCGTCGACATGCAGCGCCGTGCGTTCCGGCAGCTCGGCGATGGCGGCATGGAGTGCAGCGCGTCATGCAGGCGCCTGACGTAGCCGAGGCAGGTGGCCTCGGAGAGCCCGGAGATCGCCTGCACCAGAGCGACGGCCCGGCGCAGGGACAGCATTTGGGCGACCGGCAGGTTGATGACGAAGGCCTGCAGATCGACGCCGTACTGCAGCGGTCCGGGCATGGTCTCGGGAAACCGCCCCCGGCTCCGGCATTCCTTGACCTCGGCGCGGCGCTCGATGATCTCGAAGACGATGTCGTGCGACGCTCCCGGTCGACAGCCTCGACGCCGTCGGCGCCGCAGGCCTCGACGGCGACCGTCTCCTCGACGACGGTCTTCCGGAGGTTGTCGCCTGTCTGCAGGTTCGGCTTCGGGCCCTTGCCGCTGGCGCCGCTCGTCCTTGTCCGTCTGCGACGGCGCAAGGCCGGAGTTGGCGCGGGCCGTCTTCTCCAGCAGGACGGCAATCAGGATGCTCACCAAGGTGGACAGCACGCGGATTACGTCATCGGTCTCTCCGGATATCTTGCCGGCCGCGCCGCGGTCCTGGCCGCCTCGAACTCCTCGCCCGTCGCCATCATCCGGCCTCGCCGCGAGCATCGCCTGGCGCTCGCCCGGCAGCATCTTCCGGTACCCCGCCTTGCGCTTGATGCGCTGACGGTCCGTGCGGTTCCGCCCGACATCGCCGGCCGAGTGCATCCGCCCGGGCTCGAAGTCGAGCCACCTCGGTGCGGACCCGGGGCGTCACCTGCACGGCGATGCGGCGCCAGTCCCGCAGCAGGTCGTCGTACAACGCCGAGGGGTGGCCCGAGACCATCGCCTGACACGGCAGCCCCAGTTCAAGGAGTTCGACATGGTCGGCTTCGGTGCAGTCGTGGCGGTACCGCCGGTCCGACCGGCGGGTCGCCTGCAGGGGTCGCTGCAGACCAGTTCCGTGCCCCGGAACGCAAGGCCGGCGGGAACGCGTGGGCGCAGCCGTGGATCAGTTCCACCGCATAGTCGCACCCGAACCCGTCCAGCGCTCCCGATCGATCCCGATAGAGCACGGCGCCTTGCGCTTCATCAGCGCGCCGCCGCCTCCCGGATGCGTTTCCACAAACAGATCATGCGGGGGCTGGAGCCCCGAAAGCAGCTGGCACAGCCCGCTCGTCGCCTTCGATCCAAAGTGGCCCACTGGTGGTCCCCGTCGTTCTCGATGCCCACCACTGAACGAATCGGGCTGCAATGTCAAATCTCCACGAAAACCCGTTCGTTGCTCTACCCCGACATCAAGCCGGAACCAGGGGGTGAGCAGTTACGAAGGAGGCGAGGTTCGGGAATGTCCCCGGCGCCGCAAGCACCAGCAGTCGCGTGTTGTTCGCGATCAGATCAAGCCACTGCTGCTCCGGCTTCCAGCCAATCCACCGGTCGTGCGGACGACACTTGAAGGCCGCGTTCTGCCACGTCGCCAGACCCGGCCACTACCCCCTGAAGGACGCAATATGGCGCAGCCCCGCCAGACGGCGAAACCCGAGATAGTCGTCCATCAACGCAGCGGACGCTCCTCAGGCTTCGCGAACCTCGGACAGACCCTTCCGGAGCTGCGACGTGAATCGGACAGGACGCGATGTGCTTGCGAACCGACATCCCCGCACCATGACAACTCCAGTGCAGGAAAGCCAGCGAAAACTGCAAAAAAATCTCCTCACACCAACCCGCGCCCCCCTAAACCCAGGTGCTGCCTTGAAAAACAAACAGAATTTAGCGTAGGACCTTCCCGAGTCCGGGGACGGGCGATTTGCGTACCGGACGGCGCGGTGATAAGCGACAGGGCAGCGACGGCAACGAGGACATGATCATGATTGCCAGCACCGATCCCCGATCCCTGCGGTACTGCTTCCCGCCGAACCCCAATCCGCGAAAGCCGTCCTATGCCCTGCCGCCGGGTGCAGTCGACACCCATTTCCATATCTTCGGACCTCCGGAAATATTCCCCTGGGCGCCGGCCGAACAGAGGGTCTACACGCCGCCGGCCGCGCCTTCCGGGCACTACCGGAAGCTCGCGGAGCATCTGGGGCTGACGCGCGGGGTCGTCGTGCAGCCGATGGCGCACGGCATGGACAACTCGGCAACCCTCGACGCCATCGCCCGGTCGGAAGGGCGCTTCATGGGGGTCGCCAAGGCCAACGACCACACCAGCGAGCGCGATTTCGAGGCCCTCCATGCCGGCGGCATCCGCGGCGTCCGCTTCAACCTGCATGTCGACGCGGGCGGATCGACGGACAGAAAGGTGATGGAGACGGTGATCGACCGCGTGCGACCTCTCGGCTGGTCTATCACCTTCCACACGCGCGCCCGGGACCTCGTCGGCGAGACCGACTGGTTCGCGCGTATTCCGCTGCCGGTGATCATCGACCATTTCGGCCGCGTGCCGTTCGGCGACGGAATCGACCAGCCCGCGTTCCGGAACCTGCTAGCGCTCGTACGCAACCACGAACATATCTACATCAAGATTTCGTGCATCGAGAGATGCTCGGCGCAGGGCTCGCCCTACGACGATTCGATCCCGTTCGCCCACGCCCTGCTGGAAGCCGCCCCGGACCGCCTGCTCTGGGGGACCGACTGGCCGCACTCGCAGCGCTTCGAAATCGGCCAGCAATGCGATACCGGCGAGCTTGTCGACATGATTCCCGCGCTGATCCCCGACCAGTCGCTGCGCCACGCGATCCTGGTGGAGAATCCGCTCAAGCTGTTCCCGTTCGACGCCTAGAATACGCAGCGCCGGGAGCACCCGGCGGGTCAGGAGAGTTCGGGGACCTCCATCGTCCGGCAGGCATCGCGGCCGCCGAGCGGTGCGCCGGTGCGGCTCTGCAGCTCGTCGAAGGTGATGCCGGCGACGGCTTCCCGCGCCACCAAGCCTTCGGGAGTGACGTCGATGACGGCGATGTCCGTGAAGATCCGGTCGACCGCGCGCTCGCCGGTCAGCGGCAGGGCGCAGTCCTGCACGATCTTGAAGCCGCCGTTCCGCGTGTTGTGCGTTGTCATCACCAACACGCGCCGCGCTCCGACAGCAAGATCCATGGCGCCGCCGACTGCCGGCACCGACCGTTCTCCGCCGGTGGACCAGTTGGCGAGATCGCCGACAGCGGAGATCTCGAAGGCGCCGAGGACGCAGATGTCGATATGCCCGCCCCGGACCATGGCGAACGAATCCGCGTGGTGAAAGAAAGCCCCTCCAGGCAGCAGCGTCACCGGCTTCTTGCCGGCATTGATCAGATCGTAATCGACCTCGTTGCCGCCCGGCTCGGGCCCCATTCCCAGGATGCCGTTCTCGCTGTGAAAGATGATCTCGCGGCCCTCCGGAATGTGGTTCGCCACCAGTTCCGGCATGCCGATACCGAGATTGACATAGCTTCCCTCGGCAATGTCTTGGGCCACCCGCCATGCGATCTGGTTGCGTGACAGTTGCGCCGTCATTCCATTCCTCCCGGCGCGTAGCGCACGCCCCGATCTATCAGGTTCCGTTCGACCGCCGGTTCGGCGACTTCCACCACCCTGTCGACGAAAATGCCCGGCGTCACGACGTTTTCGGGCGGGATGGCGCCGAGCACGACGACCCGCCGCGCTTGGACCACCGTCGTTCGCGCCGCCATGCACATGACCGGCCCGAAATTGCGCGCCGCCAGGCGGTAGGTGAGGTTGCCCCAGCGGTCCGCCTGTTCCGCCTTGACGAGGGCGAAATCGGCGTGGAGCGGCTCCTCGAGCACGTATTCGACGCCATCCACGATCCGCGAGTCCTTGCCCTCGGCCAGCGGCGTGCCAACCGTCGTCCGGGTATAGAACCCGCCGATTCCGGCACCGGCCGCGCGCAGCCGTTCAGCCAAGGTGCCCTGGGGCACGACCTCGAGCTCGATCCGGCCCTCACGGTAGAGGGTCTCGAACACCTCAGAATTGGTCGACCTCGGAAACGAGCAGATCATCTTACGCACGCAGCCATGGGCAAGCAGGGCGGCAAGGCCGACATGCCCGTTTCCGGCATTGTTGTTGACCAGGGTGAGGTCGCGGAGGCCGCGGTCGATGAGCGCATGCACGAGCTCGGTCGGGTTGCCCGACTCGCCGAAGCCGCTGACGAGCACCGTCGACCCGTCTTCGACCGTTGACACCGCCTCATGCACACTGTCGACGATCTTGTTGAGCATATCGATCCTAGGAGTTCGCGCCCCGGTCGGGCCCGGATCCCATGACGGGGCGAGCGCCGCGGAAGATAGCGGTTTCGGAAACCGAAACAAGCCTTGCCCAGCGCCGCGCAAGACTTTCCCACGCTACGTCTGATCTTTCGCGAGACCGACGAATCGAGGCCAAATCGGGATGTCCTGGGCGGGTTCCGTGGCGCCGCCCGTGCGCCGACATCGGCAGCGTTTCCGGCCCGGATGCTTCGTTCTTGATGTTCTGGCGGCGTCCCGGACGCTCGTGGCGTCTCAGGGCCGGATCAAGGCCTCGCGGCGGTCGAGTTGCAGGCGGCGCCGGGTTTCGGCCTTGCGGCGGTTGGCGAAGATCACCGCGAGCGCGATGTTGTTGCGGCAGGCCCGGTTCGCCGTTTGCGGTGCGGGTCAGGCAGGCGTCTTCGCCAAAGACACACTCCCTTTGTCGATGGTTCAGGTTCTCCACGGCCCAGTGACCGCGGCAACTTTTCTGGCGACATCGTCTCTGCATCGAGGGAGGTGATGATGTAATCGGTTTCCGTGTACTCCTTCCCTTCCTTCCCGGCGTCGCCGGAGCCTTTCTTCAACGGCTCCCGGTAGCGGGTGACCTGACGGACCCCCGGATCAGGCCGTCAGATGGGACGCTGATCGAACGCTGCTCCAGTCGGCGGTGCGCCTTGTCGAGCTTCTCCGTGAAGCTGCCGGTGGCGTCCCTCTGCCAATTGATGCTGTCGAAGGTCTCCGGGGCGTTTCCCTTGACGACGAAGACATGATCCGCGCGTTGTGTGCCTCGCGGTCCGGCGTGTGCAGCGCGTCGAGGGTGATCACCTTGCCGCCGATGTCGCTGCGCTCCAGGAGATCGTGCATGGCCGCCAGTTCGCCGCCGTCGAAGTTCAACAGCGCAAAGGGTGCGCCGCTCTCATGAAGGGCCACGGTCTCGTGATGACCATCGCCGTTGCGGTTGGCGCCCCGGATGCGCTTGCCGTCGGCGGCGAGCGCCCGGGCGATGTGAAGCCGGGGCCGCGAGCACATCCTCCAGAGCCTCGGGGTCGATCAAGTGAATGGCCCGGTGGTTGGTGGACTTGGAGACGGGCTCGCGAAGCCCCGTCTTCGGGTTCCGCCACGCGCCTCCAGCTCCTCCCGGGGCAGGGACTTCGCGAACTGCGCGGCGGCGACACAGCCCTTGATGTTGGCGAGCTCGGCGAGCACGTGTGAGCACGGAGGCCGCGGCATGCTTCCTTCCCTGCCCCCGGCGGAAGTCGGGAATGGCCGCAAGCTCGGCGTGGAACGAGCGCAGCACCTCGGGGCGCCAGCCCGGGGCGCGGCGCCACGTCGGGGGGAAGCGGCGGCGGGCTCGACAAAAGCGCCCGGGCCTCAGTGCCGTAACGTGATCTCCTTGCCGTGGGGATAGCGCCCGTCGGAGCGGGCAAACCCCTTCGTTGAGCCCGGACATTGCCAGCCCTCAACATCGTGCCAGCAAAGAACTCCGGGGCGCAGAACGTCTCCGCCAGCAGCACCGTGCACCTTCAGCCAGTCGTCGCACAGCCGGCGCGTCATGCACGCAAGGAAACGGGAGGTAAGGTTCGCAAACACCCCGGGCTCGGAGAGGATCAGGAAACGCGTGTTGTTCGCCACCATCGAGAGCCGCTGCTCCGGCTTCCAGCCGGTCCACCTGTCGCGGGGAGCGCACTTGAAGGCGCCCACGCCGCCAGCCACTGGCCCCTGAAGGTCGCAACGTAGCGCAGGCCCGCCAGACGACGGAAACCGAGATAGTGGTACTTGTTCATCAGCGCGCCCCACAGCGGACGCTCATCCGGCCTGACCAAGCGTAATCACCTCGGACAGGGAAAACCCTCGGGAGTTTCCCGATGGATCGGGTGGGCTTCCATGCGCTTGTGAATCGACATGGCCGGACCGTCGCACATCCAGCACTGGATGGACAGCGGAAACTGCATTCATGCGCGCGCGTACAACATTCGATTCCCCGACGTCAAGAGAAATCAGACGGAATCTAGCGTGGGACTACCCCGAGCGCCGCGACGGCCTCTGCGGGCGGACGGCCGGTTTGACGCCGCGACGGCCGGGATACAGGATTCCGCCATGCGTACGCTCTGCCGCGATTGCCGCGCCGTGCATGCCGGCAACGAGATGACGTCATGCGTGGCCTGCGGAGGCGGCCGGCTGGTCTCGCATGTCGAGCTCGAAAGCCTCGCCATCGCTCACCTCGACTGCGACTCCTTTTACGCCAGCGTCGAGAAGAACGACGATCCGGCGCTGCGCGACCGGCCGGTGCTGGTCGGCGGCCGACGCCGCGGCGTGGTGATGGCGGCATGCTACGTCGCGCGCCGCTACGGGGTCCACTCGGCAATGCCGATGTTCAAGGCCCTGCGCGCCTGTCCCGAGGCCGTCGTGATCGCCCCGGACATGGCCAAGTACAGCCGTGTCGGACGCCGGATTCGCACCATGATGCGCGAGGTGACGCCGCTGGTCGAGCCGATCTCGATCGACGAGGCGTTCCTCGACCTCGCCGGAACCGAGCGGCTTCACGGCGGCAGCCCGGCCCGCACCATGGCGGCCCTCGCCGCGGAAATCGAGAACCGGACCGGGATCCCGGTGTCCGTCGGCCTGAGCTGCAACAAGTTCCTCGCCAAGTTGGCCTCCGGCCTCGACAAGCCGCGCGGTTTCAGGATCATCGGCCGCGCGGAGGCGGTCTCCGTGCTGGCAGCGCTGCCGGTGGAACGAATCTGGGGCGTTGGCGTGGTGATGCAGAAACGCCTTGCCCGCGACGGGCTGACGACGATCGGCCAGCTCCAAGCCGTGGCGGAGAGCGAACTCGTCCGCCGCTACGGCGAACTCGGGCTCCGTCTCGCGCGGCTGTCTCGGGGCGAAGATGCGCGCGCGGTCGACCCCGAGACGGAACGCAAGAGCGTGTCGAGCGAAACGACGTTCGAAACCGACATCTCGGATCCCGGACGGCTCGAGCGGATCCTGTGGCGCCGGGCGGAAGCTGTTTCCGCCAGCCTCAAGAAAGAGGGCATCGGTGGGCGGACCGTGACGCTCAAGCTCAAGACGGCGAAATTCGCGATACGCACGAGGTCGCGAACGCTCAGCCACCCGACCCAGATGGCCGACGTAATCTATGCCACCGCGCGCCACCTGCTGCGGCGTGAGGCCGGCGGGGAACGGTTTCGCCTGCTCGGCGTGGGCCTCTCCGATCTCGCATCGGCGGATATGTGCGATCCGTTCGACCTTGCCGATCCGGACCTTGCCCAGCGCAAGAAGATCGAAAATGTCGTCGATGACCTTCGCGAGCGGTTCGGCGGCAACGCGATTGCCAAGGGGCGCACCCTGGACTCCTGAGATCCGACGAGGCCAGGAAGCCGCCGGAGGGCGCCGGGAGACGCGATTTCGATTGCGGGAGATGACGGGCCAGTCGCCGGTCCGGGGTCTTGCGGGTGAACGCAAGCCCGCGGAGGCGGACGCATCCGTCACGAGCGAGGCTAGCGCACCACCAGTACGGACCTCGACGAATGGCGGACGACACGGGCGGCATTGGGCCCGAGCAGGTAGTCCTGAAGCTCGGGCCGGTGCGCACTCATGATGATCAGGTCTGCATCAGCCCGGTCCGCGATCTCGATGATCGCCTTGTAGATCGTCCCGCTCTCCACGATTTGGCGCACCTTGACGTTTGCCGGAACGCGGTCGGCGACAAATCTCGTCAGCAGGCCCACGGTGTGTTCGCGCATCCTCTTTTCGTGGTCTTCCGGAAAATAGTCGGAAACCATCGGGAGCCCGAACTCCGGGACCACGGTCAGCACGTCAAGCCGGGCATCGAACGTGGTGCAGTACCCGACGGCAATCGGCAGGGCCTTGACCCACGAGCTTTCGTTTCCGAGGTCGATCGGCAGCAGGATCTTGCTGTACATCGCATGCGCTCCCCGTGTTTCACCGCGCCCCGACGCCTAACCGGCGGCCGGTCCGCGTTCCCGCCGCCGTCGCTGAAGCCACCAGACGCCCGCCAGGAGCACCAGGGCCGGAATGACGAACACCTCCTTCGGCATGCGGTCCCTGTCGAGCTCGATCGACGTTATCTGCCAGTCGAAATCGAGTTTCGCATCGGCCGCCGGGCTTCCAGGAACGACGTTGTCGATCAGGACCTTGCCGTCCTCGACGCGGATCTCGATGCCAGCCACGGCGAGCCGCTTCGGCGCGGCGGCAGCCGGGCCGAGCGGCAGGACGGCCGTCGTCGCGACCGCCTTGCCGTCTATGGTTTCCCCTTCCACCCGGATCCTGAGACTGGCGTCGGCGGGCATTTTTTCGACGATCTGGACGATTGGCGCCGGATCGGTGTCCACATAGGGAGCCTCTACCATGTCGAGCCAGAAGCCCGGCCGGAACAGGGTGAACGTCACCAGAAGCAGGACGGCCGTCTCCCACAGGCGACTCCTGACGATGAAGTAGCCCTGGGTCGCCGCAGCAAATGCCAGCATCGCAACTGTGGCCACGGCAAAGACCAGTATCGCTTCGCCCCAGCCGACATCGATCAGCAGAAGGTCGGTGTTGAACACGAACATGAACGGCAGGATTGCGGTCCGGATGTCGTACATGAAGCCCTGCAGGCCGGTCTTGATGGGGTCCCCTCCCGAAATCGCCGAAGCGGCGTAGGCCGCGAGGCCGACCGGTGGCGTGTCGTCGGCTAGGATCCCGAAATAGAACACGAACATGTGCATCGCGATCAACGGAATCACCAGCCCGGACTGCGGCGCCAGAACCTGCATCACCGGAACCATCATGCTGGCGACGACGATGTAGTTCGCGGTCGTCGGCAGCCCCATACCCAGAATCAGGCAAATCAGCGCCGTGAACAGGAGGACGAGGATCAGGCTGCCGCCGGAGATGAACTCGACGAAATCCGCAAGCACCCACTGTATGCCGGTCAGCGACACCGTGCCGACCACGATGCCGGCCGTGGCCGTGGCGACGCCGATCCCGATCATGTTGCGGGCGCCGGTCTCGAGGCTCACGACAAAGTCGTTCCAGCCGCTGCGCCACGCGGCGGAGAGGTTTCCGGAGCCGTCGAACATGGCGCGCAGCGGCCGCTGGGTGAGAACGATGACGACGAGGAACACGGTCGCCCAGAACGCCGACAGGCCCGGCGAGAATTTTTCGACGCCGAGGCACCAGACGAGCACCACCACCGGAAGGAGATAGTGCAGCCCGGACTTCACCGTGGGCCCGACCTCGGGAATCTCGGTGACATCGCCGAACGGATTGTCGGGCTCCGGATACCGCGCCGCGTAGCGGATGAGGCCGACATAGGCGGCGACGAGCAGGATCGAGGCGATCACCGGCGAGGCCGGACCGGTCGCGGTCTTGATCCAGCCGAGCCCGTAATAGACCACCGCGCCGATGACGATAAGCGCGATGAAGATGCTGAGAAAGGTGATCAGCGACTGGACCAGGCGGGGCGGATTCTTGCGCGGAAGGCCCTTCAGGTCGGCCTTGAGGGATTCGAGGTGGACGATATAGACGAGCGCGATATAGGAGATCAGCGCCGGCAGCAGCGCATGGGTGATGACCTCGATGTAGGAAATGCCGACATACTCGATCATCAGGAACGCGGCGGCGCCCATGATCGGGGGCGTGAGCTGGCCGTTCGTCGACGACGCGACCTCGACGGCGCCCGCCTTCTCGGACGGAAAGCCGATGCGCTTCATGAGCGGAATAGTGAATGTGCCGGTGGTAACCACGTTGGCGATCGAGGAACCCGATATCAGGCCCGTCATTCCCGAGGAGATGACCGCGGCCTTGGCGGGGCCTCCCCGCATGTGTCCAAGCAGCGAGAACGCGACGCGGATGAAGTACCCGCCGGCGCCGGCCCGCTCGAGCAGGGCGCCGAACAGCACGAACAGGAACACGAAACTCGTTGAAACTCCGAGCGCGACCCCGAAAACGCCTTCGGTGGTGAGCCACTGATGGCCCATCGCCTTGGAGAAGGTCGCGCCCTTCCAGCGCAGGGCATCGGGGACGATCGAGCTGTCACCGAAGAAAACATAGGCCAGGAACACGGTCGCGACGATCATCAGCGGCGGGCCGAGGGCGCGCCGCGTGGCCTCGAGAAGCGCGATCAGGCCGATGCCGGCGACCCACAGGTCGAGGGTGATCGGGGCGCCCGGGCGCCCTGCGAGCGATTCGTAGAACAGAAACAGATAGGCGGCGCAGAACGCGCCGAGGAGCGCGAAGATCCAGTCCTGCAGCGGCACGCGGTCACGCGGCGACCGCTTCAGCGCCGGAAACGCCATGTAGGCGAGGAACACCGCAAACGCGAGATGGATCGAACGGGTTTCGGAACTGTTCAGCACCGGGAGCACGCCGGCGACCATGAACGGAAGCGGCGAGGCAATCCACAGCTGGAATAACGACCAGACGATCGCCGTTCCGGCGAGTATGCGGCCGACCGGACCGGTCGGCGAGCGGGAACCGGTGTCTACCGACGCGACGATGTCGTCGGCGCCCCCGCCGGGGTCCGCCGAGCGCGATTGAGCCTGATCCGACATGGCCATCCCGTCTCCCGTTCGACGCTTTCCGGCGATTGCTGCGAGTTCGCCACGCCGGCAGGATTCAGGGGAAGGCGTCCGCCTTCCCCCGGAACAGGCTGGCTACATCCAGCCCTTCTCCTTGTAGTACTTGGCCGCCCCGTCATGCAGAGGCGCCGAAAGACCGTCCTTGATCATTTCCTTTTCCTTCAGCACCTTGAATGCGGGATGGAGCTTCTTGAAGCTGGCGAAATTCTCGAAGACCGCCTTCACGACCTCATAGGCCACGCGCTCGGGCACGCGCGTCGATGACACGAAGGTGGCGCCGACGCCGAACGTCTTGGTGTCGTTGGCATTGCCGCTATACATGCCGCCCGGAATCGTGGCATGGCGATAGAAGGCGTTGTCCTTCACCAGCTTGTCGATTGCCGCGCCGGTTACGTTGACGAGCACCGACTTGCACGATGTCGTTGCTTCCTTGATCGAACCTGACGGATGCCCGACGGTGAACACCATGGCGTCGATCTTGTTGTCGCACAGCGCCTGGCTCTGCTCGGCGGACTTGAGCTCGGAGGCGAGCTTGAACATGTCCTTGTTCCAGCCCATGGCGCTCATCACCACTTCCATGGTGCCGCGCTGGCCGGAACCGGGATTGCCGATATTCACCCGCTTGCCCTTGAGATCGCCAAAGTTCTTGATCTTGGAATCGGCCCGCGCAACCACCGTGAAGGGCTCGGGATGAACCGAGAAGACGGCCCGCAAGTCCTTGAATGCACCGGCCTTATTGAACTTAGAGGTGCCATGGTAGGCGTGGTGCTGCCAGTCCGACTGGGCGACGCCGAAGTCGAGCTCGCCGGCGCGGATGGTGTTGATGTTGTACACGGAACCGCCGGTCGATTCGACCGAGCAGCGGATGCCGTGGGCCTTGCGGCCCTTGTTGACGAGGCGACAGATCGCGCCGCCCGTGGGATAGTAGACCCCGGTGACACCGCCGGTGCCGACCGAGATGAACTGTTGTTGCGCTTCAGCGGCGCTGCCGGTCGCGAGACCGTGAACGCCGATGCCGACCACCGCAGCCGAAACCGCGCAAATGATCTTTCTCATGGTCAAGAGCCTTTCTGTTCTGGTTGTCGAGATCCGAAAGACCGCCTCCCGGATGGGCGATGCGCAGGTTCCGGACAACCGGACGGCCGCCCGCGCCAGCGGATGATGACCCCTGATGCCGTCGTCGGGAAGGCCCGTATGGCAGCCCGAACGCATCGCTGCGGCGACTGTAGACAGCGGCTTCCCCAGCGTCAAGGTCGGCGACCGCACAGCCAAGGTGATCCCATGCTTGTTGATGTGATGTGATCGGAGTCCTGATCGCGGCGCGGGTCGACGCGTTCGAGGCTGCGATTTTGAGATTGCTGACGCGCTGTTGCGGCGCGGGGCGCGATTGGTCGGCGTATCCGGGGCGAGCAAGAGGCCTTGGTTGCCGGGCTTGAAAGCTTGCGGTTTCTGTCGGGGAGAGAGGCGCGGTCAGCCTGGTCTTGTGATTGCGTGCAGGACCTGCTTGCGCTTGTCGGCATGGTGGGAAGCTGTTGAAGGGTTTGGGCAGCTTGCGCTTGTTGTGGATGATGATTGCGAGGGTGATCGCGTTGTTTGCGGGCGCGTTCGGAGCATGGAGTCGTCTTCGCGGAAGGTGGCGTCGCGGACATGATGATGGCTCTCGGCTACCCGGTGTCCACGATTCCATGCGAGCAACTGTTGCGGCGAGGCGCGCTCGACCGAGCATCCATGTTTCTTGGCAAGGTTTTTGCGGGTGTCTGTGGTGATGTTTTCTGTGGTTGTCCACAAGCGGTGTGGGATTTGCTCTGCGAGCGAGGCGACATGAAGCTTGTGGTCCCGGCGGCGGGTTGCCGTCCATTGGTCACGTGAACGCGGCTACCTTGCCGTCCAGCGTCTCCGGGCATGGTAACGTGACCGTCGTCAATTGGGTTCCAGGTGTCCCAAGGCGGTTCGATCTCCTCGATGTCGGCCTCGACGATGATCTGCAGACATTCTCCCCAAGTCGTGTCGTAGAGGGAGACTGTCGAGACAGTCCCGATCGCGCTCTCGGCAGGGCCGTGTCTCCTTCGCTCACTCACCGGTGCTTCAGGCAACGCTGCTGTCGCAGCAAGGTGTTCGCCAGAGCTTGCGCATCACGGCGACAATCGCGACCTTGCTTGCCGGCAGTCTTGAGGCGCACCAGGTCCGCGTTGAAGCGTGCCGGTTGCGGCCAGGAGATCACGTGGCCTGCCCGCCACGGATGTGCCGAGCACCGTGGTCGTTGGCGCCACCCCGATCAAGGCTGCCGACGCTGCCGAGTTCGGGCATCCAGCAAAGAAAAGCCGTGGCGGTCACCGGATCGAGGTCAGGATGGCGTAGCTCTGCTCGGGATCACCGGCGATCACCGCTTTGATCGCCGCGCCGGCGGTCATCGAGATCGGCCGCCGAGGCCCTTGTGACGGTCTCGCCATCCACCTCATCTGCCACGCGTCGACAAGCGCGGCACCAGGAGATCCTCCAGGCTCTTGAGGAAGGCGGAGCCACAGGCTCACCGTGCCAATCCTGGCGTCGACGCGGTTGGCCCATCGCCTCGGCGAAGCGCCCGCAACGGGTTGACGAGAATAACCTCGAAGCCCCGGTCATGAAGACACTGGTAAACCTTGCGGTGATAGCGGCCTGTCGCCCACCACCCGGCTCACCCCGAGGCCGCGAAGCCACCTGCTCGTGGCGTCGTTCGCAAAACAATGCGCCAGATGTCCAGACTGGCTGACCCCTGCTACTACCTTGACCATCGCTCCTCGCCTTGTGATGATACGGGTTCAGGCATCCATGCGAGGGACGTCAAGGGAGGTTGCCAAACTCGGACGCGGCTCTGTCAAGGTCAAAACGGCAACCTCCGCGGAGATCGTTTGATCCCCTGTGCGTGTTCGCTCAGGGGAGCGGAATCTCTCTGCAACCATAGCTCTCCCACAGATCCACATTTTCCCGCCCCCAACTGCTGTGGATGATTTCATCATCAAGGGGACAAAACCTGGTCATATAAGGTCATGGCGTGTTCGGTTTTCCTGAATTCGACGCGCCGGGTGACGCGGAAGATCTGCTAGTTGATCATCTTCGCCAGCGGGGTGAAGATGGTGCGCTGGCGGCCATGCGCGGGCTTTTCACTATAGCGTCCCGTGCTCGCGGTCTTCCGGTTGATGCTCTCGAAGGCGCGTTGCCCTTGACCATCAGTCCGCGCGATGGATCTCGACGATCAGCCTCGCAGGTGGTGTGGAGCGCATCGAGGGTGAGCAGACGGCCGGCAACCGACGCCGTCTCGAGCGCAGCGTGGACGGCAGCGATCTCCCCGCCGTGACAGTTGAGGATCGAATACCGGCCAGCGAGGCCGTCTCGTAATGATCCTCGCCGGTGCGGCCGCGCTTGCCGTCGACCGCGTTGCCGACCTGCGGCTGCGCGCCGCATCCTCGATCCATCCCGGGTCGGTAGCACCCGGTGCACGGTGGAGACCGGCTTGTCCCTGTTCTTCCACGCCGCTCCAGCTCTTTCTGCGTCGTAGTGCGCCACCGCGCCGGTTCGCAAGCCGCGCCATCACGCACAGTACCGAGGCGATGCCCCTGCGCGCGCCGGAAAGCGCCGCTGATAAATCGAGCGCAACTCCTGCGCCGACCAGCGGCGCCCGCAACTCCCACGCCACAGGAAGCGGCGAACGATCCCGCGTCACGACGCAGCGGAAACACGTAAGGATCCTTCGCCTCCCCGGTCGGCGCCCGCTGGCGCGCGCATGGCTCCTGCCAACGCACTCCCGGTTCGCCGCCTTGTACATGGTGCCGCTGAACTTCGTCGGCGAGACAAACTTCTCCGCAACAAGCAACGGCAGCCTCCCGGTCGCCGCCGCACCATCCGCGACAACGCAAAAGAGGCCCGGAAACGACCACCAGGAACAACAAACCTCGTGTTGTTCCCGGCAACCGCCTGAACTGTTCCTCGCGGCGCCAGCCAATCCAACGGTCCCGCAGCTGAGGGCGCCCGTCTGCCAGCCCGCAGCGCCAATCCACCGCCCGCGCCAGGTGAACACGCAGACCTCGACCGGCAAACTGCTTGAAACCAAGGATGACGGTCAACGACACGATTCCAGCGACATCAGGCCGCGCAAGGCGCACAACCACATCCCGGAGCGCAAAACCCTCCAGAGTCGTCTCAAAAAAATCCACTGCCTCCACGACAACGGATACTGCGCCGCTTCACAAAAAGCCGGCAAAAATGCGAATCATCTGGAACAAGCGAAACCGACCCCTCCAACAAACTTGGCGTGGGATCATCGTGCCGCACAGCACTCCCGCGACGCCGCCGCAGGATGCGTTTCTGGTATAGTCGGGGCATGTCGTCAGCCCTCCCGAACGCCGTTTCCCGACCTCCGCCCATTGCTGTCGCCGCCCTCGCCGCGGGCCACAGCGCGGCCGCGCTGGCGGATCCGTCCGGCGCCTGCGAGGTCATCTCCACCGCCGAGGCGGCGCGGCGCCTCGACGCCGGCCTCGAGCCCGTCGTCTGCCACCTGCCGGCCACCGCCCGGCGCCTTTGCCGCAATTCCCTGGCCGGCCTCGACCTCCTGGAACTCTTCGCCTTCGCGCGGCCGGCGCAGCCCTGCCGCCCCAGCCCGGCCGGACTCGCCGAGGCGCTGGAACTCGCGCCCGCGCCCGACTTCGCCGGCGAGGCCCGCCTCCTCCAGCTCACGGCCGGCGAACTCCTCGCCGACCTTTCCGGCTACGGTCCGGAGGAGCGCAGGAAGGCAGCCGCCGCCGCGCACATGATGGCCCTCAACGGCTGGCACTGGGCGCCATACGTGCTGCAGGCGCTCGATGCGGAAGAGCCGGACATTCTCGGCGGATCACCGCGCGAAGCGCTGGAGGTGTGGCGGACTCTCCCGGAATGGTCGGAGATGGCGCCGCCCGCGGCCGCAAGCAATCATGCCGTTTCGCCGACCGACGCGCGCGGGCGGCTCGCCGAACTGGTCGGGCCGGGCGCCGAGGACCGGCCGCAGCAGGCCGACTACGCGTCCGCGGTGAGCCACGCCTTCGTGCCGCGCAGCCGCGAGGATCACCCGCAAGCCGTGCTGGCCGAAGCGGGGACCGGAACCGGCAAGACCCTCGGCTATCTCGCGCCAGCGAGCCTGTGGGCCGAACGCAACGACGGCACAGTCTGGATCAGTACCTATACCCGCAACCTGCAGCGCCAGATCGACCACGAACTCGACCGGCTGCATGCCGAACCCGCGGAAAAGGCGCGCAGGGTCGTCGTCCGCAAGGGGCGCGAGAACTATCTGTGCCTCCTGAACTACGAGGAAGCGCTCAACGCGGTTTCCAGCCGGTCCGCGAACGCCGTCGGCCTCGCGCTGGTGGCGCGCTGGGCGGCCGCGAGCCGCAGCGGCGAGATCCCGGGCGGCGACTTTCCCGGGTGGCTCGTCGATCTCGCCGGCCGGCGCTGGACGACGGATCTGGCCGACCGACGCGGCGAATGCATATACGCGGCCTGCGACCACTACCACAGGTGCTACATTGAGAAGACCGTGCGCCGCTCACGGCGCGCCGACATCGTCATCGCTAACCATGCGCTGGTGCTAGCCCAGGCCGCTGCGGGCGCGGCCGAGGACGGACAGTTGCCGACCCGCCTCGTGTTCGACGAGGGCCACCACCTGTTCGATGCCGCGGACAGCACCTTCGCGACCTGCCTCGGCGGCCGGGACTGCGCCGAACTGCGGCACTGGCTGATCGGGGCGGAAGGATCCCGGCGCAGCCGCGCCCGCGCCTTGGAAGGCCGCATCGGGGACCTTCAGGTGCTGGACGAAGCCATCCCCAACCTCATCGGCGAGATCCGGGCCGCCGCCCTGGCGCTGCCGGGGCCGAACTGGATGGCGCGGATCCGGGAGGGTTCAGGCCGGGGCGCCGCCGAACACTTCCTTCACCACGTCCGCAAGCAAGTCTACGCGCGCACCCCGGACAACCGCTCGTGGTACGACATCGAGACCGACATCATCGATCCGCTGCCGGAACTGGTCGAAGCGGCGCAGGAGTTCGGGATTGACATCGACCGGCTCGCCTCGCCCATGAAAGCGCTTTCCGAAAGCCTGTCGCGTCTCCTCGACCGCGAGGCGCGGCAGCTCGACACCGTACTCCGCAACCGCACCGAGAGCATCGCCCGGGCGCTCGCCACCCGCATCAAGGACCAGCTCGAGGCCTGGCAGTCGATGCTGAATTCGCTGATCGGCGAAACCCCCGGGAAGTTCGTCGAATGGTTCTGCGTGCGGCGCTTCCAGAGAGACGACGTGGATGTCGCCATGCACCGCCACTGGATCGACCCCATGGAGCCGTTCGCAAGCCGCGTCCTGGAGGCCGCGCACGGCGTCGTCGTGACCTCGGCGACGCTGCGCGAGGGCTCGGGCGACATCGAGGCCGACTGGCTCCAGGCCGAGGAACGCACCGGCATGTCGCGGCTCGGGGCGCCGCCGCTGCGCGCCCAGGTCGCGTCGCCCTTCGATTACGAGAGTCGGACCCGCGTCTTCGTGGTGACGGATGTCGACCGCAACGACCGGCGCCAGGTCGCCGCGGCCTATCGCGAACTGTTCCTCGCCGCCGGGGGCGGCGCGCTCGGCCTGTTTACCGCCGTCACGCGGCTGCGCGCCGTGCACAAGCTCATCGTCCAGGAGATGGAGGCCGCCGGGTATCCGCTGCTGGCGCAGCACGTGGACGGGCTCGACGCCGCCAGCCTGGTCGACATCTTCCGTGCCGAGGAACGGTCGTGCCTGCTCGGCACCGACGCGATGCGCGACGGGGTCGACGTTCCGGGCCGGAGCCTGCGCCTGATCGTGTTCGAACGGGTGCCGTGGCCGGTTCCCACGATTCTCCACCGCGCCCGGCGCGCGGCCTTCGGCGGCGCGCGCTACGACGATCTCATCGTCCGGCTGCGTCTCAAGCAGGCCTTCGGACGGCTGGTGCGGGGCGCCGGCGACAGCGGGGTGTTCGTTCTTCTCGACCCGCGCCTGGCGGCAAGGTTCGCGGGCGCGTTTCCGGACGGGGTGGAGATCCGCCGCACCGGCCTCGCCGACGCGCTGACCAAAACCCGGCGTTTCCTGGAGGGCGGCCGGGACGCTTGACGCATGTGCCGTCGGCGGCCTTCAGCCCCGTCCGCCGAACAGGCGCCGGATCCAGCCGAGAATCCGTTGCCAGAGGACGGCAGCGGCCATGCCGCCGACTTCCACCGGGGCCGAAGCCGGGGTGTCGGCCGCCGGCTCGGCGCCGGCGTCCGCCTCCTCCTCGATCCGGGCCGCGAGGTTCTCGGCGAACTGCCCGATGATCCTGCCGGCGAGGTCCTGGATCATGCCGACGCCGCGGCCGTACTGCGCCACCGAGCCGGAAAGCTGCATGTCGGTGTGAATATTGACGGTCGAACCGGCATCGGACGGCTTGAGGCCGAACGTGATCCGCGCCTGCGCCCCGCCCCGGCCCTTGGCGTCCGACCCCTGGGCCCGGACCAGCGCCGTGTGAGCGGCATCGTCGACTTCCTCGAAGGCCGCCTGGCCGTCGAAGGTCAGCGCCACGGGCCCCAGCCGCACGGACACCTTGCCGCGGAACGTGCGTTCGTCGATGATTTCCGTCAGTTCCGCGCCCGGCATGCACGGGGCGATGCGCTCGATGTCCATCAGCGTTGCCCACGCCCGGTCGGGCGGCAACGGCACTTCGAAGCTGTTGTCTATTTCCATGTCTTTTCCGCTTCCATCTTCGGCCCTATTCCGCGGCCTCGGCCGGCCGGGCCGAACGGATCGCCTCCCACAGCCGCGCCGAGCTCGCCGGCATGTCAAAGCTCCTGATGCCGAGCGGCGCCAGCGCGTCGCACACGGCATTCATCACCGCCGGCATGGCGCCAACGCAGCCGGCCTCGCCGGCGCCCTTGATGCCCATCGGATTAGTCGGGCTCGGCACCTCGTTTTCCTGCATCTCGAACGGCGGGCAGTCTTCGGCCCTCGGCATGGCGTAGTCCATGAAGGACCCCGAAACCATCTGTCCCGAATCTCCGTCCCACAGCATGTTCTCGCACAGGATCTGGCCCAGCCCCTGGGCAGCGCCGCCGTGAATCTGGCCCGCGAGCAAGAGCGGATTGACCACCGTGCCGACATCGTCGACCATGCAGTAGCGCACGATCTCGACGGTGCCCGTGGCGGTGTCGATCTCGACCTCGCAGAGATGGCTGCCGTTGGGAAAGGTCGGCGCTGGCGGAGACCATGCCGCCCATTCGTCGAGGCCGAGCTCGAAGCCGGGCGGCGCGGTCATGAAGTTGTGCGCATGACGCGCCGCCTCGGTCAGCGTCATCGCCTTGTCGGTGCCGACAATCGTGAACACGCCGTCGGCGAACTCCAGGTCTTCCGGCGCCGCCTCAAGATGATAGGCGACGAGTTGTCGGCATTTCTCGACGATCCTTTCCGCGGCAAGCCCGATCGAGGCGCCGCCGACCCCCGACGAGCGCGAACCAAAGGTTCCCGTGCCCATCATCGCGACATCCGAATCCCCCTGGACGATGCGCACCTGCTCGAACTCGAGCCCGAGCATGTCGCACAGCATCTGCCGGAAGATGGTCTCGTGGCCCTGGCCGTGATTGTGGGTGCCCATGATCAGGGTCGCGGTGCCCGAACCGTCGATCCTTATCTGCGCCCACTCGGGCGGGCCGCCCGCCGACTGCTCGATGCAGTTCGCGATCCCGATGCCGCGAAGCCGGCCGCGCGCCGACGCCTCGCGGCGCCGCGCCTCGAACCCGGCATGGTCGATCATTTCGAGAGCGCTGTTCATGTTGGCTTCGAACTCGCCGGAATCGTAGGTGAAGAGGAAGCCGGTGCCGTAGGGCTCCGAGATCGGCGGAATCAGGTTACGACGCCGCAGTTCCGCGGGGTCGATCCCGGTCTCGCGGGCCGCGGTGTCGATCACCCGTTCGACGCAGTAGACGGCTTCCGGCCGTCCGGCGCCGCGGTAGGGACCGGTGGCATTGGTGTTGGTAAACACGCCGGTCACATGGGTGTAGATGGCCGGCGTGCAGTAGGTGTTGGACAGCGACCCCAGGTTGTTGGTCGATGAATGGGGGCCGAGAAGCGTCAGATAGGCGCCGAGATTGGCGATCGTTGTGACGCGGAGCCCGAGAAAGATGCCGTCGCCGTCGAGCGCCAGCTCCACGGTCGAGATGTTGTCGCGGGCCTGGTCGTCGGACTGGAACGATTCAGTGCGGTCGCCGGTCCACTTGACCGGCCGGCCGAGAAGCCGCGCCGTCCACAGGCAGAGGATGTTCTCGGGATAGGGGCCGGAGCGCATGCCGAAGGCGCCGCCCATGTCCTCCGAGACCACGCGCAGCCGGTTCTGGGGAATGCCGAGGACCGGTTCGGCGATGGCCTGGCGAACTCCGTGCGGGCCCTGGGTGCCGGTATGGAGCGTGTAGCGGTCCTCGAAACGATCGTACTCCCCGATGCAGGCCCGCGGTTCCATTGGAGCCACCGAAACGCGGGTGATGTCGAGGTCCAGCCGGGTCACGTGAGCAGCTTCCGCAAAGGCTCGGTCGGTCTTCTCGCGATCGCCGAGCTCGAAGACGAAGCACACGTTCCCGGGCGCCTCGTCCCAGACCGCGGCGGCGCCTTCCGCGAGCGCGTCGGCGGTCGCGGTGACCGAGGCGCGCGGCACGTATTCGACCTCGATAAGCTCAGCGGCATCGTGCGCCTGCGCCGCCGTCTCGGCAACCACCCAGGCGACGGGATCGCCGACCATCTTGACCGCGCCGCGGCGCAGCGGCGCGTTGGGCGGCGTGAACATCGGCGACCCGTCCGGCTTCTGGCGCGGGACCACGCACGGAAGATTGCCGAGTCCGGAGGCCGCGTAGTCCTCTCCCGTCCAGACGCCGAGAACGCCCGGAGCGGCGGCCGCAGCGGTCGTATCGACGGCGGCGATGTCCGCGTGCGCGTAAGGGGACCGCAACACGTGACCGTAGGCCTGTCCAGGGCGATTCAGGTCGTCGGAGTATCGTCCGCCGCCGCGCAGCAGACGCGGATCCTCCCAGCGCGGTACGCCTTGTCCCACTCCGAACTTCGTCATGCCGTGCTCCCTGCGCAACGGATCGCAAAATCGCGCCCGCGACTGAATACCGCCTGAAGCCTCCGCTCGCAAGGCGCGGCTCAGGACAGGACCATTCTGTTGTCGCGATCGGCAGCGGACAACCGTGTCAGAGTGGCCGTTCTTGAAGTTGGTGGCACCGTCTCAAGGTCGGAACCGGCATATCGACAACGAAATCCGCCCCCGAATGGACCTCCAGATCTGCCTACAACGCCCCCTCGTCGGACGGAACCGGACAAAAGAAGAGCCCTGCGGCTCAGGACGCGTTGAGGACCGTGCGAAGGCGCAGCAGGATCACGACGAGAAGCGCCGCAATGCCGACCATCATGAACAGCGAGGCGTCGAAATCCCCGGTCCAGTGGGCGACGGCGCCCATTGACATCGGACCGAGCACGCCGCCGACCTCTCCGACCGAGAAAAAGAGTCCGCTGGCGGCGCCCATGCGGTTACCGCTGCTCCGGTTGTCCATCAGATACAACAGGGCGATCGAGGTCATGGCGCCACGGCACACCCCCTGGAGAACGAGCCCGACCGCGACCAGAGGCAGCGAGGCCGACCAGATGAGGAGCACGGCGAGTGCGGCGCAGTCGAACAGGGCGAGCAGGATCGGGAAGCGGCGCTCGGGGGTAGCCAACCGCGGAAGCAGGAGCGACGCCGCCATGCCGAACAGGGTCGGAAGCGCGGCCCAGTAGCCAGCCTCGACCGGCGTCATACCATAGCTGTGCAGCAGGTCCGGCATCCAGTGATAGGTACCGTGAATGTAAAACAGGATGAACAGGCCCATAAGGAGGACGATGCGCACCACAGGGTCGCGGGCCAGCCGCAGGAAGACCTCGCGCACCGGCAGCCTCTCCTCGCCCTTCAGGCGCGCCTCAACGGCGCGGCTTTCCGGATGTGCGCTGATCAGCAGCCATGCCAGGCCGGTGACTACGATCACGCCGGCATAAATAAACATGACGGTGCGCCAGTCCCCATCCACCGCGGGAAGCATGACGCTGTTGGTCAGCGCCACGGTGAAGATGCTGCCGCACCCGTTACCCGTGAAATAGACGCCGAGCGCAAAACCGCGTTCCCGGCCGGCAAACCACAGGCTGACCACCTTCGGGGCGCCGGACGAAATCAGCGGGCCGCCGAGCCCGAACACCATCACGGCGAGAAGCAGCGTCCAGTAATCCACGGCGAAGCCACGAAGCATGACCGAGGCGGCGACGACCAACGACGCCGCAAACATCATCCACCGCGGGCCAAACCGGTCCATCAGACCGCCGCACGGCAGCGAGGACAGGATGTATGTGAGCTGCCAGGCGGCAAGCACCATCCCCATCTCTCCCCTGTGCATGCCGAGATCGGTCATCACCACATAGACCAGCGGCGCCAGCGCCACCATCGACATCGCGAAGGAAAAGTAGAGCAGCCACAGCCCAACCAGCATGAACCAGCAATAGGGGTGGGGCGCGCCGGCGGGACCATCGTCGTCAGCCGTTCCAGGAGCCAGGACCATCGTCAGCGTGATTCCCGCACGGCGGCGGCCAACCGACGGTTACCACCGGTGGAACAGCAACCTGCGTGCACGGGAAGCAGCGGTCGCCGGAGAAAGGACGGAAGTCTCAGAACAGGCCCTGAACCTGCCCATCGGCGTCAAGCCCGATGGAGTTGGCGGCAGGCACCCGCGGCAAGCCGGGCATCGTCATGATCTCGCCGCAGATCGCGACCACGAATTCCGCACCGGCCGACAGCCTGACCTCGCGCACCGGGATTTCGTGACCCTCAGGCGCGCCCTTGAGATCAGGATCCGTCGAGAAGCTGTACTGGGTCTTGGCCAGGCACACAGGAAGGTGCCCGTAGCCCTCGTCTTCCCAACGCCGCAACTGGTCGCGGACGCGGGCCGGCGCCGTGGCCTGTCCGGCACGGTAGATCTTGCGGCAAACCGTGTCGATCTTCTCGAACAGGCCCATGTCGTCGGGATAGACCGGCACGAAGTCGGCGCCGCCGCTTTCGACGGTGACGACAACCTGGCGGGCGAGCGCCTCGATGCCCGCCCCACCATCGGCCCAGTGGGTGCAGGTTACGACCGGAATGCCGAGGTCGGCGAGACCGTCCTCGATGCGCGCAACCTCGGCGTCGGTATCGCCGGTGAACCGGTTGATCCCGACGATGGCGGGGACCCCGAAGCGCCCGACATTCTCGATGTGGCGCCGCAGGTTGGCGAGCCCCGCCGATACCGCCTCCGCATTCTCATCCCCGAGGTCACCCCGGACCACGCCGCCATGCATCTTGAGCGCCCGAACGGTGGCGACGATGACCGCGGCGTCCGGCCTGAGGTCGGCCTTCCTGCACTTGATGTCGAAGAATTTCTCGCCGCCGAGATCGGCGCCGAATCCGGCCTCCGTCACCACATAATCGGCAAGCCGGAGCGCGGCGTTCGTCGCCATCACCGAATTGCACCCGTGGGCGATGTTGGCGAAAGGCCCACCATGAATCAACGCGGGCGTGTTTTCAAGGGTCTGGACGAGGTTCGGCATCAGGGCATCGCGCAGGAGCACCGTCATCGCACCGCTCGCTTCCAGTTCGCGCGCGGCAATCGGCGCCTGAGCCCGGGTCCGGCCGACGATGATGTTGCCCAGCCGCCGCTCGAGATCGCGGAGCGAGTCGGCGAGGCAGAAGATGGCCATGATTTCCGAGGCCACCGTGATGTCGAATCCGGTCTCGTGCGCGAAGCCGTTGGCCACCCCGCCCAGGCTGGTGACGATCCCGCGGAGCGCCCGGTCGTTGATGTCCACCACCCGGCGCCACGACACCCTCCGGGAATCGAGCTCCAACCCGTTACCCCAGTAGATGTGATTGTCGATCATCGCCGACAGCAGGTTGTGGGCGGCCCCGATGGCGTGCATATCCCCGGTAAAGTGAAGGTTGATGTCCTCCATCGGCACCACTTGCGCGTATCCGCCGCCGGCCGCGCCGCCCTTCATGCCGAAGCAGGGGCCAAGCGACGGTTCGCGGATGCAGATCGCGGCCTTCTTGCCGATGCGCGAAAGACCGTCGCCGAGACCGACGGTCGTCGTCGTCTTGCCCTCGCCCGCGGGCGTCGGTGTGATAGCGGTCACGAGAATCAGCTTACCGGACGGACGATCGCCGAGGCCGGCGAGGAAGTCGTGGTCGATCTTGGCCTTGTCCGAACCGTAGACGCGAAGGGCATCGGGCGGGATATCGAGCTTTGCGCCGATCTCGGCAATCGGAACGGTTTTGGCTCCGCGCGCGATCTCGATGTCGGTCAGATGCGTACCCATTCCGCCTGTCCCTCCCGGAGTTTCGCCGTCCAGCCCGCGATCCGTCGAATTGCCTGCCGGGCGAGGCCACATCGGTGCCCAACCTATCACAGCTGACGGGCATCCAACCAGTTGCACGGGCACGAGCCATCCATCCTCCGGACAGCGCCTCCCCTTCGACCGGCATCCGCGGCGCGGAACCTTGGCGTAGAGCCGGCCGGTTGCCGACAACATTGAGGATCGAGGACAGTTCGCCTATCATGCCCGCACTCCCCGCCGCCTGCGCGCCGATGCAGGCCTTTGCGGAACCGCGGCCGGGGCGGACAGGGACATGACCGATGAGCGATAACGACCCCGCCGCGCCAGAACCGGCCAGCAGCACGGATTCGCCGTCCGACGGTAGGAAGAAGGCTCCGCTGTCGGTCAAGCGCCTGATACCGGCGGCGATCCTCATTGCGGGCCTGGTTGCATTCTTCGCGCTCGGCCTTGACCGGTATCTCTCGCTCGACGCGCTGAAAGAGCACCGCGTGGCCATTCGGTCATGGGTCGGCGAGAACGGCTTCATGGCCGCACTCGTCTACATGGCGATCTACGCCACGGCCGTCGCGTTCTCGGTGCCGGGGGCAACCGTGATCACCGTGACCGGCGGCTTTCTCTACGGCCCGTTCCTCGGAACGCTCTACACGGTCGTCGGCGCGACCACCGGCTCCGCCGCGGTATTCCTCGCCGCGCGCTACGCCTTCGGCGACTGGCTCAGGACACGGGCCGGGCCGGCGATCAGGCGCATGGAGGCCGAGTTCCGGGAGAACGGCGTCAGCTACATGCTGGTCCTGCGGCTGGTGCCGTTATTTCCGTTCTTCCTCGTGAACCTGGTGCCGGCGTTTCTCGGCATCAGCTTCAGGCTGTACCTGATCTGCACGCTCGTCGGCATCATCCCGGGCACCTTCGTCTACGCGCTGGTGGGCGACGGGGCGGGAGCGATCCTGGACCAGGGCGGCAATCTGGATCTCGGAATCATCTTTTCGCCACGGGTGCTCGCGCCGATCATCGGCCTCTCGGTACTGTCCTGCATTCCGCTGCTGTACAAGAAGATCCGCGATCGGAAACGTGCGGCCGCATCCCGGACCAAGGCCGGCTGACGACGCCCCGAACTCCGGGCGCGCACGGTGGACGCGCATGGCGAACGGGGTGAAATCGGGCGCACGCGGATCAGGAGACTCGCCAACATGCAACCCAACACGGTGAACATCGACCGGTCCGGCACGGCGCCGGTCTTTACCTTTGCCGACTCGTTCAACGTCTCGACCTGCATGATCGATCGCCACCTCGACGAGGGACGGGGCGAGCGCCTGGCCTATGTCACGGACGGCGGGCAGGTTACCTACGCCGAGCTGGCGGCCCGGGTGAACTGCTGGGGCCAGGCCCTTCGCGACGCCGGGATGGCGCCCGGCGACCGCCTGATGATGGTGGTGCGGGACTGCCCCGAATTTGTCTACCTCTTCTACGGCGCGATCAGAACCGGCATCATTCCCGTTCCCCTCAATACGCTGCTCCGGACCGCGGATTATCGCTACATGTTCGAGGATTCCGGGTGTAGCGCCGTCATCTACTCGCAGGACTTCGCCGGCGAGGTCGAGCCGGCGCTCGCCGAAGCGTCGCCGAAGCCCGCCTTTACCGCCCGGCTCGAAGGTCCCGGCGGCATGGCAGAGTGGGTTCCGGCGGGCCCGGTATCGATCGAAACGCACCCGTCAACCGCCTCGGCGGACTGTTTCTGGCTCTACTCCTCCGGATCCACCGGCCGCCCCAAGGGCACCGTGCACCGGCAGCGCGACCTCCTAGTTAACACGGTCCTGTACACCGAACCGGTGATGGACATCACGGAGGACGACATCCTGTTCTCGGCGGCCAAGCTGTTCTTCGCCTATGGGCTCGGCAACTCGATGAGTTTTCCCCTCTTCTACGGCGCGTGCACGATCCTGTCCGACGAACGCCCGACACCGGAGATGACATTCCGCATCATCAAGAAGTTCCGCCCGACGATCTTTTTCGGCGTACCGACCCTCTATGCCGCCCAGTGCCGGGCGCTGGAGACGGAGACGCCCGACCTCTCAAGCCTGCGCGCCTGCATTTCCGCCGGCGAGGCGCTGCCGTCGCCGATCTTCCGCCGCTGGAAGGAAAAGACCGGCCTCACGCTGATCGATGGAATCGGGTCGACGGAGTGCACGCACATCTTCATCTCCAACCTGCCCGGCGACGCCCGGCCCGGCACCAGCGGAAAGGCGCTGCCCGGCTACGAGGCCCGGATCGTCGACGAGGACGGCAACGATGTCGCACAGGGCGACGTGGGTCGACTCTGGGTTCGCGGCCAGTCGGTTGCGGCCCGATACTGGAACCAGCCCAAACGGACGGCCGCGACCATGCTGGGCAACGACTGGCTGAATACCGGAGACACCTACCAGCAGGACGAGGACGGCTATTTCGTCTATTGCGGACGTTCTGACGACATGATCAAGGTCGGCGGAATCTGGTGCTCACCGATCGAAATCGAGTCGCGCCTGATCGACCATCCGCTAGTTCTCGAGGCGGGGGTCGTCGGCCGCGAGGACGATGACGGCCTCGTCAAGCCTGAAGCCCATATCGTGCTCAAGGATCCGAATTCCCTGCCACCCGGCCTCAAGGACGACCTTCTCGAACACTGCAAGGCGGGCCTTGCACGCTACAAGTATCCCCGCTGGTTCCATTTCGTGGAGGACCTGCCCAAGACGGCGACCGGCAAGATCCAGCGCTTTCGGCTCCGGACCGGGGAATAGCGAGATGGTGTCGAGCGCCGACACCGGAAGCCTCGTCGCGGCAGACGGCCTCTGCGACCTGACCGCCACCGAGGCGGCGCAGCAGATCGCGACAGGGGAGATCACCTCCGAGGCCCTGGTTGGCGCCTGCCTCGAACGCATCGGGAAATGCAATGGCGAGCTCCGCGCCTGGCGGTTCGTCGACCCCGACCTGGCACTCGAACAGGCGTGCGAGAGGGACGGGGCCGCCGGCGCCCGCGAACCGCTGCACGGCGTGCCGGTCGGCGTGAAGGATGTTCTCGACACGTTCGACATGCCGACGGAGTACGGCTCGGCACTCTACAGCGGACACCGGCCGGCGACCGATTCCAACTGCGTCGCGGCGCTTCGAAGAGCGGGCGCCGTCATACTCGGCAAGACCACGACGACAGAGTTCGCGAGCCCGGTTCCGGTCGGCGTGCGCAACCCGCACGATGCGGACCGGACGCCTGGCGTTTCCTCCGGCGGCTCGGCAGCAGCCGTCGCCGCCTTCATGACACCGCTCGCCAACGGCACCCAGACCGGCGGCTCGGTCATCCTGCCGGCGGCCTTTTGCGGAGTGGTCGGATACAAGGCATCGCTCGACGGTCTCGACCGGGGCGGCATCCGGAGCCTCAAGCCACATCTCGACACGCTCGGCTATTTCGCAAGATCGGTGGCCGATATCGGGCTGGTCTACAGCGCGGTGACGGGAGAGAGCGCCGCCACAGCCGATACGCGGCCGCGCATCGGGTTATGCCGCACCGGAGCCTGGAACGAAGCGGAACCCGCGACGAGGACGGTGCTCGAGAATGCCGCCGCGGCACTCGGCGCGGCCGGCTATGACGTCGCGGACATCGACCTGCCGCCGGAGTTCGACGTCATCGAGGGCGCATTCCGGGTGATTTCCAATTTCGAGGGAAAACAGGCGCTGGCGGAAGAATACCGCACCGGCATCGACGGCATGAACCACTGGCTTCAGGAGACAGGCAGATCATCCTGGACGCAGGACGACTACGATGGGGCGCGCGCCACGGCGGCGGCGGCCCGGACCGCCCTCGGCAAGATCTTCGAGACGTTTCCTGTCCTTCTGACGCCGTCGACCGCGGGAGAGGCGCCGACAGACCTCGAGGGCGTGTCGATATCGTCGTTCAACCGCACCTGGACGCTGATGCACGGGCCCGCGATCACGCTGCCCGTCGCGACCGGCCCTGCCGGGATGCCGCTCGGCGTGCAGCTGGTGGCGCGTCCGGGGGCGGACGCCGCGCTGATTTCATGGTCGGCCGAAATCGCGAATATCCTGAGTCGAGTCGCCCCGGAAAATCTCACCCCGAGGCGCTCACGAAACTGTACATGACAGTCTCCCGTCATACGGCTCTTCCTGCCCAAACCTGACGGCTTTTCCTGTGTCATCGGGTTCCTCCTGTTGTCAGTTGTTCCGATTTACCTCCTGTTGTCTTCGTGTCACACCTTGAGGCTGGCATTTTCCATGCGCAGCAACACCACCGTCGACCGCTTCCGCGCGTCGACGCCGGCCTCGGCAAGAAGCCCACCCAGACGCGCAACCTCCTGCTTCAGCGCAAGAGACTGCTTCGCCGTCCGCCGAACTTCCTTGATCTCCGCACGGGCAGCTGACAGCTTCTCACGATTGCTCTCGAAAATTGCCTTCACCCAAGTTGGCACTTTTTGCAGCCTTGAATTTTTATCACGTTGCGCGATTTTTTTGCGCCCCACTTCCAGTCTGAAGTGCAACACCCGGCCCTCATCGCAGTGAGGGCGTAGCCCGAACGGAGATGAGGGCCGGGTGTTGCGCAAATTTTTCCCCTCTGCCCCTCTCGATTCCGCCTGGGAACAGCTTCAGTTCCTTCAACATCGAGCTTATGCAACGCCTTTGTCGGCTTCAAGCCACTATTCCGCCGTCGCGCGGCATGGACCCTGCTGCACGTTGCGGCTTTGGAACGCAGATGGTCAGGGCGGTTTCACTTCAAGATTACCTCCGTCGGCGATCCCAGGACTTTCCGAGTGTTGAGCCGCACCTTCTGAACATCTTCGTTGCATGTCGCGCGAAAGTCCATGCCCTTCGGGAAGTACTCCCGCACCAGGCCGTTGGTGTGCTCATTCAAGCCGCGCTCCCAAGAATGGAAAGGCGAAGAAGAAATCTGCGTCAAGTGCGACACGCCTGTGGTCTGCGAACTCCGTTGTCTGACGTGATTGTGTGGACCAATAGCGCACCAGAGCCGAGCAGGCGGATCATACCAACCGTGTCTTTCTGTCCACCCAGCAAGGTGTATTTCGTGGCACGAGCGACACGACAGCTCCACTGTGAGCTTTGCCGATGATGGCTCCCAGTCGCCGATCCGTTCCTTTGCCTCCGCAGGGCGCTCGGAAATGTCCACTCGGCCAGAATGGCATCCGCCCTTCCAGTTCGGCTTCTTGCCGCGCCGCCGAAGCTTCAAGACGCCCCCAGCTCTCCGATCTTCGGCGATCATGGATCCGTTCACGGCCCTCCAGTCGAAAACGGCCGCTGATCTGCTCGGGGCCCTCCCGCAGCTTTTTCTGAGCTTCAGCCCGAGGCGTCAACCGCCAGGAAACAGACGAAGCTGCCCTGCGTTTCTGCCATCCTTTGCGCCTGCTTGTAACGGTAACCCCGTCCCCCGGTGTTGCGCTTGATCTCCCGGAAAATTGTTGATCGGCCCAGCTGCCGAGCAATCGCACCTTGTGAAAGACCGCTTTTCTGCCTCAATCTGGCATCGCTCTTCGTAGGTGACGGTAGCCTTTGGACATGAACAAGCTCCCTCCATCTTGTACAGGAACTTTCGCCGCTGCTGGACAGCTCCGCAACATCATGCGTCTAAAAACACATGGCCACAGCCCATTATGGGTTGCACTTCACTATGAAACGGGGGAAGCGTTATAAGCCTGAGAAGATCGTGAGTTTGCTGCGGCAGGCGGAAGTCGTGCACGGGCAGGGCATGTCGATGGCGGGAGACTGTCACGTACGGTTCTGTGAGCGCCTCGGGGTGAAATTTCCCGGGGCGACTCGACCTGACGCCGTAGGCGCCCGGTGCCGACCCGGCAGGCCGCCCGGCTGTGATCCGGATCAGGAAGACTCCCGTCGCATGCCGCCCGGCTTGCGGCCGGCGGGTTGGAGCGTCCCGTGCAGGAGCTGTCGCGCCGCCCGTGCCAGGATTCGGCCGAACGGCGCCGGCACTTGTCAGAATCCCCAGCCGGCCTATATTCACACCCGTCCTTAGCCGGAGGTTCCATGAGCGTCGCATCCAACCTCGCCGACATGATCAGGAACAGCAACGAATTTGTCGTCGCCCCGGGCGTGTTCGACATGATCTCAGCCAAGATCGCCGACCGCATGGAGTTCCATGCGCTCTATATGACCGGATCCGGAACGGTGGCCTCCTATCTAGGGCTGCCGGACGCCGGCATCGCCACCTATACCGATATGGTGGCGCGGGCCGCGCGCATCGCAGGCGGCACCACGACGCCGCTGATGGCCGATGCCGATACCGGGTATGGCGGGCTCGTCAACGTGCGCGAAACCGTACGCGGCTACGAACAGGCGGGCGTCGCCGCGATACAGATCGAGGACCAAGACTTCCCGAAGAAATGCGGTCATCTCTCAGGCCACAGGCTGATCGCGGCGGAGGACATGGTGGCCAAGATCAGGGTCGCCCTCGATTCGCGGCTGTCCGACGACACGCTGATCATCGCCCGCACCGACGCGATCAAGGCCTACGGCAGCGACGAAGCCATGCGGCGCGCGGAAATGTATGTCGAGGCGGGCGCCGACATCCTGTTCTGCGAGGCACCGGCCGATGTCGACGAGATGCGCGCGATCGCCCGCCGCTTCGGCGGCGTTCCGCTCCTCGCCAACATGGTCAATGGCGGTGCGACCCCGGTTCTGACGCCAGCTGAACTTGCGGAGATCGGCTACCGCATCGCGATTTTCCCGGCAGCCGGCTTCCTCGCCACCTGCGAGGCCCTGACCTCCGCCTATACGGCCCTCGGGACGACAGGAAACGTCGAGGACGGCGGCGTGCGCCTGTTCCCGTTCGGGGAATTCAACGACCTGATGGGATTCGGCGACGTGATCGAGTTCGAAGACAGGTACACGCCGCTGGACGGCGCTGCAGATGGCTGACAACCCGGTCAGGGTGACCCTGTACCGCTGGGCCGGCCGATGGGGCCCGTTCAGGGTCAACATTCCGTGCGGCGAATGCGCGCTCACGGTCGACGTCATAGAGGACACCTTCGCGCACGAACTTACCGGCATACCCGTGGAAATCGATTCGCGCGAATGGCTGAGCGAATGGTGGCGTCCGCTGCCCGCCGGCGGCTGGCACGCCCCGATCGTCATGGTGGAGGGCCGGGTGGTGAGCCAGGGCCACGCGCTCAATCGCGGCGTGCTGACCGAAGCGGTCATCGCCGCGCATGTCCGTCGGAGCGAAATCCGCGGCAACTACGTGTTCGGCAAGGAAGGCTGTCCCCATTGCGTGCGCGCCAAGTCCTATCTCGACGAGGCCGGCATGGACTACGAGTATCACGACGTGGTCCGCGAGCCCCGAGCGCTCTACGAGATGCTCGGGCGGATCAAGCCCATCATCGGCCCCAAGACCCCGGTAACGGTGCCGCAGATCTGGCTTGACGGCTCCTATGTGGGCGGCGCCGACGACCTTTCGGAACGGCTTGAGCGATCCGTCGAGCCCAACCCCGACCGCGGCCGGAACTCG
Organism: Alphaproteobacteria bacterium; assembly: GCA_964291215.2. Lineage (GTDB taxonomy): Bacteria > Pseudomonadota > Alphaproteobacteria > MPNO01 > UBA830 > JAJEBT01. The sequence continues at coordinate 232,573 of OZ219791.1, forward strand.
CTTTCTCCCGGCTCCGGCGCGCGTGGCTGAGCGCGAAACCGCCGACGACCCCTTCCGGCCGGCGGCAGGCGAGGCCCTCCCCCGATGAACCGCCCCCCCGCAGAACCGCAGACGCCGGCAGGCGAGGGGATATTTCTCGACCATGTCGGCTGGTTCGTGTCCGACATGGATGCGGCCGCAAATGACTTCGCACGGCTCGGGTTTCCGATGACGCCGCTGACAGTGCACGAAAACGCCCAACCTGACGGACGGCGGGTTCCCTCGGGCACCGCCAACCGCTGCGCCATGATCGCGCGCGGCTATCTCGAAGTGCTGATCAGGCTTCCGGATCTCGACACGCCGCTGACCCGCCAGATGGACGCTGCGCTGAATCGCTATGACGGGCTTCACCTCATCGCCTTCGCGGTCGCCGACACGGCAGCTGCGGCGGAGCGGCTGCGCGAGAACGGCTTCGACCCGGCCGCGCCGGTCGCACTTCGCCGCCCGATGCCGCTCGACGCGGGGGGCGAGGCCATCGCGGGATTCTCCGTCCTTCGTCTGCTACGGGACGACATGCCCGAGGGGCGGATCCAGATCCTCACTCACGAGACGCCGGACACCGTCTGGCAGCCGTCGGTAACCGCCGCCGGCAACGCCGCCGACATGCTGTCGGGCCTGCTGATCTGCTGCAGCGATCCGGACGAAACCGCCGCAAGATATGCGCGTTTCGCCGGGCGCAAGATGGCGGGGGAAGCCCCGCTCCGCCGGATCGCTCTCGACCGCGGCGAGATCGCGATCACCGACCCCGCGGCATGCCGCGCCCTGCTTCCGGGCGTCGAAATCCCTTCCCTACCGTTCATGGCGGCGGTGGCAGTGCGCTGCGCCGACCTCGCGGCGACCCGCGCGTTCCTCGCCGCAGGCAGCGTCCGGCTGCTCGCCGACGAGCCCGAACGGCTGATCGTGCATCCCGAGGACGGCGCCGGCGCATGCTTCGTAATGCACGCGCACGGGACCGACCCGTTCGGAGCGACATGAGCGATATCTGGATATTCGGGTACGGATCCCTGATCTGGCGGCCGGACTTTCCTCATGCCGAGGCGCAACCGGCGTCGATTGACGGATGGACACGGCGATTCTGGCAGGGCTCGACCGACCACCGGGGCGTGCCCGGATCGCCGGGCCGGGTGGTAACGCTGGTCGAGAAAGCCGGAAGCACGTGCCACGGGCGCGCCTACAGGGTCGGTGCCGACGCCAGGGATGCCGTCATCGCCGGCCTCGACCATCGGGAAAAGGGCGGCTACGCGCTCCGGGACGTGGACATCCGCTTCGGGGCGGTGCGCGCGCCGGTCCGCGGCGTGGTCTACATCGCCACCCCCGGCAACCCCAACTGGCTGGGCCGGGCCGACATGGCGGAGATCGCCGCGCAGGTGGCAGGAGCGACCGGACTGTCAGGAAGCAACGCGGAATACGTGCTCCAGCTTGCAGACGCCATCCGTTCCATGGGGGCCGAAGACCCGCATGTCTTCGCCCTCGCCGGGCGCCTCGAGCCTGCCGAGCTCTCCGCATAGTGTCGCGGCCGCCGCCGGCGCGGCTTGCGGGCCTTGCTTGACGGATACGGGGCAAAAGCGATACTCACGGGAATGAAAACGGTCGGCATCCGGAGCGGCCGGCCGAGGGAGAAAGAACGTGCGCGCAGTTGTCCTGCATGAACATGGCGATATCGAAAACCTAGTCTACCACGCGGATTATGACGATCCCGAGTGTGGCGACGACCAAGTCGTCGTGCGCGTCAGGGCGACGTCGCTGAACTATCACGACATCTTCACCACCAGAGGCATGCCGGGCATCAAGGTGCCGCTTCCGATCATCATCGGCCTCGACATCGCCGGCGAGATCGCGGAAATCGGATCGAACGTCGAGGGCTGGAAGATCGGCGACGACGTGCTGATCAACCCGCTCGACCCGATCACTCCCGAAAAGGGCCTGATGGGCGAAATGATCGACGGCGGCACCGCCGAATACTGCGCCATCGATGCCACCCGCCTGATCGCGATTCCGGAGGGGTGCTCCCACGCCCAGGCAGCGGCGCTTCCCGTCGCCTACGGCACAGCCCATCGCATGATGATTACCAACGGCGGCATGGCCGGCGGCGAAAAAGTCCTGATTCTCGGCGCCTCCGGCGGCGTGGGTTCGTGCTGCGTCCTGCTGGCGAAGATGATGGGATGCGAGGTCGTTGCCGCCGGATCCAGTCCGGAGAAGCTCGAGGCCCTGAAGAAGTGGGGCGCCGACGAGGTGATCGGCTACGAGGATTTCGAGAAGACGATATACGGACTCTACGGCAAGCCCCACCGCCGCAAGCACGAGGGCGGCGTCGATGTGGTCATAAACTTTACCGGCGGCGACACCTGGGTTCCGTCTCTCAAGGCAACCAAGCGCGGCGGCAAGATCCTGACCTGCGGCGCGACGGCGGGCTACAACCCAGCCGAGGACCTGCGCTACGTCTGGACCTTCGAGCTCAAGATTCTCGGTTCGAACTCCTGGACGATCGAGGACCTCGAGACGCTGATGCGCCTGATTTCCGAGGATCGGCTCAGCCCGGTCATCGACGAGGTGTATCCGCTGGAACAAACGGCCGAGGGGGTGCGCCGCCTGCGCGACCGCGAGGTCATCGGAAAGATCATCATTACGCCCTGACGCCGTTCATTCCCGGGGCAGATTGGCCATGAGACCGCCCGAGTCCGGAAATCTCGGAGACATCTTCGAGGAACATGCCGGATCCGACCGCATCGCGGTCATCGATCACTACGATCCCGAAATGCCGCGGGAGTACAGCTTCCGCGAATTCGACGCGGCCTGCGACGCGGTCGCCAACGGCCTCCTCTATGCCGGCATCGAGCCGGGCGACCGGATCGGCATCCTCGCCCTCAACCGGATCGAGTTCCTCCAGGTCCTCTTCGGCGCGATGCGGGCCGGCTGCGTGCCGGTGATGGTCAATCTCAAGCTGCCAGACAACACAGTTCGTTACATCATCCGTGACGCGTCGATGAAGGTGGTGTTTGCCGATCCCGACCAGGTCGGGCGCGTCCCGGAGGATGTCCGCGCCATATCCTTCGGCGACGGCGCAGACACGCTGAAGGACTTCGCGAAACCGCTCGACGCAGCACACCCGTCATTCCTTCCCGACCCCGACGACATAGCCGAGCAGCCCTACACGTCGGGTTCGACCGGACGGCCCAAGGGCGTGCTCCTCGACCATGCGGGACAGGTCTGGATGCTCGGCAGGATCGTCGAGAGCCGGGATCTCGACGCCGGTGACTGTTCGATCATCTCGGCTCCGCTCTATCACAAGAACGCGCTGCTGGCGGTGAAGTCCGCGCTCGCCGCGGGCGGGCGCATCGTCCTCTTCTCGCGCTTCGACGCCCGGGCGTATATCCGCGCCATAGAGCGCTACCGCCTGACCATGCTGACAGGCGTGCCGACGATGTACGCCCTGATCCTGCAGGAACAGGACCTTCTCGCAAAAACGGACCTGTCGTCGGTACGCAACTGCTCGATGGGATCGGCGCCGGCCTCGGACAATCTTCTCGATTCGCTGGCGGCGCAGTTTCCGGACGCAAAGCTCAACCTCAACTACGGCATCACGGAAGGCGGCCCCATCCTCTTCGCCTGGACTCACCCCGAGGGCATTCCGCGCCCGCGAACCTCGGTCGGCTACCCCATCGACGGCGTCGAGGTCCGACTCGACGGCGGGCGCGGCGCCGACCACGGCGTGCTCCATGTTCGCAGTCCCGGGGTCATGGCGGGATATCACGGCCTGCCCGAGGAGACGGCCGCGGTGCTCACGAAGGACGGGTGGCTGGATACCGGCGACATTCTCAGGCGCGACGGCGACGGCTGGTACTATTTTGTAGGCCGTGCCGACGACATGTTCGTCTGCGCCGGAGAGAACATCCATCCGGGCGAGGTCGAAGCCATGCTCGAGCGCCACGAGGATGTGCTGCAGGCGGTTGTCGTACCGGCGCCCGACGAACTCAAGGCGCATGTGCCCTACGCCTGGATCGTGCCCCGTGACGGCGCGTCGATCGACGAGGACGCGGTCAAGCGCTATGCGCTCGACAACGGCCCGGCCTACGCGCACCCCCGCCGGGTGTTTCTCGTCGAGTTCCTGCCGCTTGCGGGAACCAACAAGATCGACCGGCGCATGCTGAAAGGCCAGGCCGCAGCTGCAGCGCGCGGCGGATCCGCGGGCGGATGACACGGACAGTCGCGGCGCTTGCTGCCGGCGCGCGATAACAGCCATGCGTCTTGGCTTCTTCATCCAGCACGTGCACCCGCCCGCGAAGGACTACCGTCAGGTCCTGCGCGAGGATCGCGGGGCCGTTCTGCTGGCCGACCGCCTGGGATACCGCGAAGCCTTCATCGGCGAGCACATCACCGACCGGGCCGAACCGATCACATCCAATCTGATATTCATCGCCTCGCCGGCCCACGATGCCCGGCGGATCGCCTTCGGGACCGCGGCCGTCACCCTGCCGTCCTATCATCCGGCGATGGTGGCGGCGCACATCGCCATGGTCGACCACCTCGTTGACGGGCACCTTATCTTGGGGATCAGCCCGGGCGGATTGCTGTCGGATATCGAGATGTTCGGGAATCTCGACATCGGCAGCAACCTGAAGATGCTGTAGTCGATGGACAGGATCCTCTCCATATCGTCCGGCAGGCCGCCCTACGAGCTCCACAACGAGCACTGGACGGTGTCGACAGCGCCAACGCGCGACGAAGCAATCGGACAAGGCATCGTTTCGGTGCCGCTGCGGAAGCCGCATCCCCCGGTCGTCGTCACGTCGGTCACGCAGCACTCGACGGGCCTGACCGCCGCGGCAGCGCGCGGCGGAGACCTCATAAGTTCGAACTACGTGCAGCCGCATTCGGTCGCGACCAACCTGCCAAGATATCTCGACGGCCTCCGCCAGAACGGACAACTCCTCAACGCGAGCGGCAAGCGGATCGCAAAATCGATCTTCATCAACGAGGATGGCAGGAAAGCCGATGCCTATGCCAAGACATCGGACGGACCGCACGGATTCTATTTCCCGAATATCATGCGGAAAGTCATCGACAACGGACAGCCCGAGGCGTTCCGTGCCTGGCCGGACGAGACCGACGATCGGATCACGCTGGAGCAATCCCTCGCCACCCAGGTGATCGCCGGAGAGGTGAGTTCCGTGGTCGACCAGATCCTCGCATTTCGTGAACTGGTGGGAGAGTTCGGGACGCTCCTCTATACCGGGCATGACTGGATAGATCTGGACCTCGACCGCCGTTCGATGGAACTGGTGGCACGGGGAGGTGCTGCCGCGGGTCAACGAAGCTCTCGGCAAAGACGATGGCGCCTGAGACCCTCATCGCCCGACTGACGCCGCCGGCGCTCCTGGCCGGACCGCTGGCCATCTTGTGCTGGGCTGGCAGTATCGTCGTGGTGCGCGATGTCGCTGGCGTCGTCCCACCCGTCGCCCTGTCGTTTTTCCGGTGCATTGTCGCACTCATTATCCTCTACCCGCTGTGCCACCGGCTGCTGCGCGTCCAGTGGCCGCTCATTCGCGCGCACTGGAAACTCATCGCCTTTCTCGGCTCGCTCCTGTTCATCGGCGGGAACGGCATGCTTTTCGTCGGACTCCAGTTCACGACGGCGATCAACGGCGCACTGATCAATTCTGCCGAGCCGGTCGTCATCATCGCCTGCGCATGGCTGATGTTCCGCGACCGCCTGACCGTCGTCCAGTGGGTGGGGGTGGCGCTTTCGATGGTCGGCGTCCTTTACCTGATTGTCCGCGGCACGCCGGCGAGCCTGCTGTCGCTTCGCCTCAATCTCGGCGACCTTTTCATCCTGGTGTCAGTCGTGGCCTGGTCCTTCTATGCGGTATTACTGCGACGCGTGCCAAGGGAACTCAGCCGCCTCAACCTGGTCTTCGGAATTCTGGCCGCAGGCGCGGTTTCCGTGTTTCCCTTTTGGCTCCTGGAGCATTTCTTCATCGCGCCAGCCCCAATAATCTGGGAAACAGTCTGGTCAGTCGCCTTCAACGCAGTATTCGCTTCGATCCTTGCCGTGTTCTGGTGGAATCACACGATCGAGCAACTCGGCCCCGGCCGGGCCGGCCTTTTCGTTCACCTCATACCCGTCTATACTGTATTTCTCGCAATGGGCTTCCTCGGTGAGACCCTGTTCTGGTTCCACATCGTGGGACTCGGGCTGATCGGGGCGGGCATCTATCTCACAACGATGCTGAAGACAGGAAAAGCGGGACCGCGCCGCCGCTCGTTCTCCTTCTCGAGATCCTTCAGACGACGAAGCTGATCGCCGCTCATCTCGGCATACTCCTTGCGCCACCGGTAGAAGGTGACCTCGCTGATTCCGAGCTGTCGGATCGCGTCCGCCATCGACATGCCCTGCCCGTGCAGGACTTCCGCCTGCCGCAGCAAACTCACGATCTCCTCGGGCTTGTAACGCTTCCTTGCCATCGTCGGTCCTCCTCTTTCCATAATCTGAGGGTGGACCACTTCAACGGGGAAGATCAGTTTCATCGGCATGGCGCAGCCCCGCCTCGTTCCGGTGCGCGAGGATCGCGTCCCGAAGCGGCTCGAACAGGGGCAGCATCCGGCTCGTGGAGCTGGCCAGTGTTCCCCCGGCGAAAGCCCCTGGTCGGTCAGCCAGCCCGCGACGCGGCGCAAGGGCCGCATGCACGCAAACCGCTCGTGCAGCACATGCGTCCACACCCGAGTGCGGTGCCGGAAAACAGCCGCGGCGCCGCGCGGGCGGACAATCCGCCGCTTGTGCGCCTTGATCTCGATGATCCCCGATTCATACGAACCGTTGGCAACGTAGGGTGCCGCAGTACGAGCAGATGCGCGCGTCAACGCTGCGCGCAGACCGGTTTTCGGATAGACTGATCATCTTGCGCAACGGGAACGCGGCACCAGCGCGGCCGGCAGCAGCCTAGCGCGGACACGCGCCCTCACGGCGACCGCATCCTTTTCCCGGGAGAACCCATGAAACCAAGACGGTACGGACCTTTCCCCTACAGGCCGATCAACCGGCGTCCGGCCATTCGCTGGCCCGACGGCAATCATCTCGCGCTCTGGGTCATTCCCAACATCGAGACCTTCCCGCTCGACGAGCCGGTGCCCGGCGGGACCGGCGTTACCCCCGACATCATCAACTGGGCACCGCGCGACTACGGCGCGCGCGTCGGTATCTTCCGGATGATGGAGATCATGGAAGCCCGCGGGATCAGGGGCACCGCCGCGCTCAACAGCGAAGTGTGCGACGACTATCCCGAGATTGTCGAGGATGCACTCGGCCTCGAATGGGAATTCATGGGCCACAACCAGTCCAACAGCCGCTATCTGCATATCCTCGAAGATGCCGAGGGACGCCGGCTCGTGGCCGACTCCCTCGACCGGATCGAACGGGCGACCGGGCGCAGGCCGCGCGGCTGGCTGGGTTCCGGCCTCCAGGAAAACTGGACGACGCTCGACGCGCTGATCGAGAATCGCTGCGCCTATGTCGCCGACTGGGTGAACGACGACCAGCCCTATGTCATGCAACTCGACGGCGGCACCATCTGCTCGATCCCGTATTCTACCGAGATCAACGACTTGCCGCAGATCTGGCGAAACGGCAAGTCCGCGGATGAGTTCGCCGACATGATCTGCCGGCAATTCGACACGCTGTACCGTGAGAGCGTCGAGAGCGGTTCGGGCCGCGTGATGGCCATCTGCCTGCATCCGTTCGTGATCGGCGTGCCGCACCGGATCGGCGCGTTCGACCGGGCGCTGGGCCATATCTGCGGACATGACGGCGTCTGGAAGGCGACCGGATCCGAGATCGTCGATCACTATCTCGCGGGAGAAACCTTCTGACCACCGGTTTCCGGCCGCTGTGGGCGCTGGGCCTCATGAGCGGCACCTCGATGGACGGCATCGACGCGGCGATCATCCGCACCGACGGAGAAACGGTCTCGGACTTCGGCCCCGCGCGAACCTTCCCGTACGATGACGATCTGCGCGAGGCGATACGGGCCGCGCTCGGAAACCCGGATCCCGGCGCGGACCTCGTCCGCCGGCTGACCGACCGCCATGCCGATGCCATCCGCGATCTGCTAGCTCGGCCGGAGGGTCCGGACGGACGGATATCGGTGGTCGGGATGCACGGGCACACGATCCATCATGCGCCGAGCGAGGGCGTGACGGTCCAGGCCGGCGACGGCCCCAGGCTCGCCCGTGCGACGGGACTCGACGTGGTCCACGATTTCCGGAGCGCGGACGTGGCCGCCGGCGGACAGGGTGCGCCGCTGGCGCCGCTCTATCACAAGGCCCTCTGCCAGGGCCTCGACGGCCCGCTCGCCGTGCTCAATCTCGGCGGCATCGCAAACGTCACCTGGATCGGTTCCGGCGCCGATCCGGTCGCGTTCGACACCGGACCGGGAAACGCCCTGCTCGACGACTGGATTGCGGCAACGACGGAGCAGCCCTTCGACCGCGACGGCGCGGTCAGCGCCGGCGGCGTCGCGGATCCGGAGATCGTTGCCGACCTTCTCGGCAACGAGTTCTTCCGCCGTCCTCCCCCGAAGTCTCTCGACCGGCTGGATCTGGATATCGGCGGCGTTGCCGGTCTTGCACCCGGCGATGGCGCCGCGACGCTGGCGCGCCTGACCTGCGAGGCCGTGACCCTAGCCGCCACCCACCTGCCGGCGCCGCCGGCGCGGTGGCTGGTGACCGGCGGCGGGCGCAGGAACCCGACCCTGATGTGCGGACTGGCGGACTGCCTGCAGCAACCGGTTACGCCCGTCGAAGACGAGGGATGGGACGGCGACGCGCTGGAAGCGCAGGCATTCGCATTCCTCGCGGTGCGCACCCTGCGCGGGCTTCCGTTGAGCCTGCCGTCAACGACGGGCGTGCCAGCACCGCAGACCGGCGGGGCCGTGGCGCTGGCGCCCCAGCACCGGCCCGGGAACAGGTTCTCCGCCTGACTATACGGGACTGACGCCGATGATGGCGGATTCGAGGTAATTGTCGAGTTCCTGCGCCAGTTCCGCCGTCCTGTCCTTGAAGAAGTGGTCGGCCCCCTCGAAGACACGGTAGTCGATGGTGATGTCGCGCTGTTCGGAAAGCCGCTCCACCAGTTCATCGACCACCTCCATGGGAACAATCTGGTCCTCGGAGCCATGCACGAACAGCCCGGAAGACGGGCATGGCGCGAGAAAGGAAAAGTCGTAGCGGTTTGCCGGCGGCGCCACGGCAACGAAACCGGTGATCTCGGGGCGGCGCATCACGAGCTCCATCGCGATCCAGGCGCCGAAGGAAAAACCGCTGATCCAGCATTGCGGCGTTTCCGGATTGGACGTCTGCAGCCAGTCCAGCGCAAGCGCCGCATCGAGCAGGGCGTCGGCCTCGTTGCGATAGATTCCCTTGGACTTGCCGACGCCACGGAAGTTGAAACGCAGAACCGAAAACCCCTTGCGCGCGAAACACTGATAGATCTCGTAGACGACCCGGTTGTTCATGGTTCCGCCATGTTGCGGATGCGGATGAAGAACCAGCGCAATCGGCGCGTTCTCCTCCTCGCTCGAAAAATAGCGGCCCTCAATCTGGCCGTCGGGCCCGTTGAACGTCACTTCCGGCATCCGGTCTTCCCCGTTTTCCCCGGCATCGGCACCGTCCCAGGCGGCATGGACCACTCCGCAGCGCCCTTCCGGGGCACATGACGGCAACTCGCCCGGTTTCCTGTTGCGTCCGATCCGTAAAGGCAGTTTACTCGAACTGTGCGAACCCGGATGACCCCTGCCGGCCCGCACATGCTCCCAATGCGGAGACAGAGAACCGGCCACCGTCGGGAAGCCGGACCTTATAGCACAATCGAAACCGCCTGTTCCAAGGAACCTAGTTTGCGGGCGGGGCGGCAAGAAATGAATCGGCCCGTATATCTCGACTACAACGCCACGGCGAAGATCCGTCCCGAGGTCATCGATGTGCTCGCGGACGTGTTGCGCGAGACCGGAAACGCGTCTTCGGTGCACGCCGCCGGCCGCCGCGCCCGCAAGCATGTCGAGGACGCGCGGGAGAGCGTCGGGGCGCTGGTCGGTGCAAGACCGGACCAGATCGTGTTCACCAGCGGAGGCACCGAGGCCAACAATCAGGTCATGCGCGGATGCAACCCTGCGAAGACCCTCGTGAGCGCGATAGAACACGCGGCCGTTCTCGAAGCCTGCCCCGGCGCAGTGCGGCTTCCTGTCGACAGCACCGGGATCGTGGACCTCACGGCCATGGAGGCCGCGTGCGCCGGGACGGGGCCCGAGTGGATCGCCCTTATGCTCGCCAACAACGAAACCGGTGTCATTCAGCCCGTGGCCGAGGCGGCGGCGATAGCGCATCGTTTCGGCGCGCGAATCCATTGCGACGCAGTCCAGGCGGCAGGCAAGGTACCGGTGGACTTCAAAGCCCTGGGCGTCGATTCCATGGCCGTGGCCGCGCACAAGTTCGGCGGCCCCCAGGGTATCGGCGCACTGATCGTACGCGAACCGGACACGGCCAGTTGTCTGCTGCGCGGCGGCGGCCAGGAGCGGGGCCTCAGGGGCGGCACGGAAAACGTGGCGCAGATCGCCGGTTTCGGCGCCGCCGCCCGGATGGCGGGCGAACAACTTTCGTCATACGCAGCGCTGGCCGGCATGCGCGACGGGCTTGAGCGGAGGCTTGCGGAAAATGCGCCCGGGTTCAGGGTCTTCGGCGCACGGGCGCCGCGCCTACCGAACACGTCCAAGGTCCTCATGCCCGGCGTTCCCGCCGAAACCCAGGTCATCGCCTTCGACCTCGCCGGCATCGCGGTCAGCGCGGGGTCGGCCTGCTCGGCCGGCCGCGTCGAAGCACCCTACGTGCTCATGGCCATGGGCGTCCCCGACGACGAGGCCCGGTGCGCCCTGCGCATCAGTCTCGGCTGGGACTCCATTAACGGGGATATCGAGAGATTCGCCGCCGTCTGGCATGATGTATGGGCAGCGATCGGGGCACCGCGAGGGCGCGAAAAGGGATTGATGGGCTGATGCCGAGAATTGTCTTCATTTCCGCGGACGGAGAACGGACCGAGACCGACGCGACGGCAGGTACGACTGTACTGCAGCTTGCCTGGGACAGCGACGTGGACATCGAAGGCGCCTGCGAGGGATCGATGGCCTGCTCGACCTGCCACGTAATCGTAGATCAGGCCTCGTTCGAACGCCTGCCCGGGCTGTCCGAGGAGGAAGAATACATTCTCGATCTTGCCTGGGGCGTACGCCCGACATCCCGCCTCGGCTGCCAGATCGTCGTCACCGACGAGTTCGACGGGATGGAGCTGACGCTTCCCGCCGAGACCAACAACCAGATGTGACCACCGCTTATCGGTGGCCGGCCACGCGGGAACCCGAAGACATGCCGACAGCAGATCCTTATGATCCGGAGTCGCTTTTCGCGCGCCTCCGGGCCGCCTGCCCCGACGAATGGGAAGCCTATACGCGACACGCTTTCGTGCGCCAGCTCGGTGCGGGGCAACTGCCGGAGCCGTGTTTCCGCCACTACCTGATCCAGGACTATCTCTTCCTGGTCCATTTCGCGCGCGCCTGGGCGCTGACGGCCTTCAAGTCCGACACGCGCGCCAATGTCCGGCGCGCCGCATCGTCGCTGTGGGCAATCATCGACAGGGAAATGGAGCTGCATGTCTGGTTCTGCGCCAACTGGGGGCTGACCGAGGCGGACATGGATTCGGTGCCGGAGGCGGTCGAGACCACCGCCTATACGAGATACGTCATCGACCGCGGAATGGCAGGCGATGTTCTCGATCTCCAGGTGGCGCTCGCGCCATGCATCGTCGGATATGCCGAAATCGGTCGCAACCTCCACGACGATCCGTCAACGGTTCTCGACGGCAATCCCTACCGGGAATGGATAGAGATGTATGCTGGCGACGACTACGGCAGCGTCGCCCACGACGCCGTCCGTTTTCTCGACACCCTGTGCGCCGAACGCAGGGGAACCGAGCGCCTCGACAGCCTAATCTCAACCTTCACGCAGGCGACGCGGCTGGAAGCGGCGTTCTGGGGCATGGGGCTGGCTGCAAAGGCCGCCGGATAGAAAGCCGCTCTCCGGACGCCCGAGCCGGCCGGGGGCACCCCCGGCCGGCCCTATGGCTGCGGGCAGCGATCAGCTTTCGCCGCCGAAGATCAGCTTGCGCGCGTGCTTCACGACCTCAGGAGAGGCGTTCTTGACCGCGTCGTTAACGATCTGCTGGATTTCCGCACCCTTCGACGGAATCAGTCGAAGCCGCCGCTTCTGGAGTTCGGCCGCGAACTGCGGGTCGGCGTTCATCTTGTTGTAGGCGGTGCGCAACGTCTTCACGTTGGCTGGATCGACCCCCGGAGGCAGCGCGAGCCCGCGCCCAAGCAGGCCGAGCACCTTGATGAAATCGACAACCCTGCGGTCGTTATCGTCGCTCACCAGATCCGAAACCATGGGGACCGACTTGGGCAAGTCGGGGTCCCTGAACACGCCGATCTGGGCGACCGGGCTGGCAAACGGCTTTTCGCCCTCGAACCAGTGCGGAACCTTGGAGGCCCAGGCCAGCCAGTTGAACGCCGCCATCTGGGTTTCCCCGCGTTCGACGGCAAGAATCGACTTGGAAGACCCCTTGTATCCCGTCACCATCTTGATCTTGTAGCCGAACAGGCCCTTCAACAGGCTCGGAAAGATATAGCCCGTGGACGACTTGCCGCTGGTGCTGCCAATCACCTGCTTGTTCTTCATGTCGTCGAGCTTGGTGATGCCGGCATCATTGCGCACGACCATGACGATGTTCGTCTGGTTGCTTGAACCTACCCAGATGAATTTCCGCGCATCGAAGCGCATCTTCTCGGGCCGCATCAGCTGATTGACGACGGCGTTGTCGAGCGGAACGATCATGTTGAGACCGTCCTTGGGCATGACATTGAAGGCCCAGTTCATGGCTTTCACGCCGCCCGCACCCGGCATGTGCTGGAGAATAATGTTCGGCTTGCCGGGGATGTGCTTGCCGAGATGATTGGAAAAAACGACGCCATATTTGTCGTAAGTGCCTCCCGGCCCGTACGGAATGACGATCTTGATCGTTTTGCCCTTGTAATCGGTCGGAGCCGCGAAGGCCACGGTGGAAAAGACGGACGCAGCCAGAATGGCGACGAACGCCTGTCTTAGATGTTGCATGTCACATACCTTCCTGATTCTTGCCGGATTGCCCGACGACCGCGGACTGTCGGCGATTCCCGTAGCAAAAGCAAATTCGCAAAGGCGACTCCGCAGCCCTCCACTGCCCGGCATAGCGCCGGGAGTTGCGGATCGATGGAAGCAATTGACGACACGCTCGGGGCGGCTGCGTCCGGTCCCGGGCAGGGCGATCTTACGCTAAATTCTGTATGATTTTTCAAGGCAGCACCTGGGTTTTGCGGGGGCGCGGGTTGGTGCGGGAGATTTTTTACAGTTTTCGCCGGCTTTCCTGCACTGGAGTTGTCATGGTGCGGGGATGTCGGTTCACAAGCACATCGCGTCCTGTCCGATTCACGTCGCAGCTCCGGAAGGGTCTGTCCGAGAATCCATGTTTCTTGGCAAGGTTTTTGCGGGTGTCTGCAATGATGTTTTTTGTGGTTGTCCACAAGCGGTGTGGGATTTGCCCTGCGAGCGAGGCGACATGAAGCTTGTGGTCTCGGCGGCGGGTTGCCGTCCATTGGTCACGTGAACGCGGCTACCTTGCCGTCCCCGGGCATGGTAACGTGACCGTCCGGGTTCCAGGTGTCTCGTCCACAAGGCGGTTCGATCTCCTCGATGTCGGCCTCGACGATGATCTGCAGACATTCTCCCCAAGCCGTGTCGTAGAGGGAGACTGTCGAGACAGTCCCGATAGTGCTCCTGCACCGCACCGAGCCACCGCATCGCACCAGCGTTGCGTACGGGAACGACGGGGCTTTCGGTGGTGGAGGTGGGGGCCTTGCGGCGCGCGGCGCTGCCTCTCGGCAGGGCCGTGTCTCCTTCGCTCACTCACCGGTGCTTCAGGCAACGCTGCTGTCGCAGCAAGGTGTTTGCCAGAGCTTGCGCATCACGGCGACAATCGCGACCTTGCTTGCTGGCGGTCTTGAGGCGCACCAGGTCCGCGTTGAAGCGTGCCGGTTGCGGCCAGGAGATCGCGTGGCCTTCGGCGCCCGCCACGGATGTGCCGAGCACCGTGGCCGCTGTCGTTGGCCATCGGCGCCACCCCGATCAAGGCTGCCGACGCTGCCGAGTTCGGGCATCCAGAAGGGCCGTGGCGGTCACCGGACCGGGGATCGAGGTCAGGATGGCGTACCTCTGCTTGGGATCACCGGCGATCACCGCTTTGATCGCCGCACCGGCGATCATCGAGATCGGCCGCCGAGGCCCTTGTGACGGTCTCGCCATCCACCTCATCTGCCACCTGCCTGGCGTCGACAAGCGCGCCACCAGGAGATCCTCCAGGCTCTTGAGGAAGGCGGAGCCACAGGCTCACCGTGCCGATCCTGGCGTCGACGCGGTTGGCCCATCGCCTCGGCGAAGCGCCCGCAACGGGTTGACGAGGATAACCTCGAAGCCCCGGTCATGAAGACACTGGTGAACCTTGCGGTGATAGCGGCCTGTCGCCCACCACCCGGCTCACCTCGAGGCCGCGAAGCCACCTGCCCGTGGCGTCGTTCGCAAAACAATGCGCCAGATGTCCAGACTGGCTGACCCCTGCTACTACCTTGACCATCGCTCCTCACCTTGTGATGATACGGGTTCAAACCCGGGCATCCAGCGAAGGACGCCAAGGGAGGTTGGCCGACCAAGCTCGGACGCGGCTCTGTCAAGGTCAAAACGGCAACCTCCGCGGAGATCGTTTGATCCCCTGTGCGTGTTCGCTCAGGGGAGCGGAATCTCTCTGCAACCATAGCTCTCCCACAGATCCACATTTTCCCGCCCCCAACCGCTGTGGATGATTGCATCATCAAGGGGACAAAACCTGGTCATACAAGGTCGAGGTGATTACGCTTGGTCAGGCCGGATGAGCGTCCGCTGTGGGATGCGTTGATGGACGACTATCCCGGGTTTCGCCGTCTGGCGGGGCTGCACCATATTGCGTCCTTCAGGGGGCAGTGGTCTGGCGGCGTGACGGGGCCTTCAAGTGCCGCGGCCGGTGGATTGGCTGGAAGCCGGAGCAGCAGTGGCTTGATCTGACAACACGCGACTGCTTGCGGCGCCGGGAACGTTTCCGAACCTTGCCTCCTTCTTTCTTGCGACGCGGCGGCTGGCCGATGACTGGGCCTGCGGCCACCAGGTGGCGGAGACGTTCTGCGATCCGGAGCGTTTTGCGGGCACAAGGCGGCGGGCTGGCGTGCCAAGAGGTTTGCCCGCGCCAACGGGCGCTGCACCGACCCCCATGGTAAGGGCTCGTCACGAAACAACCGCTTCTGTATTGGGTGTTGGCAAGAGTGAATAGTTCCACTCGCCTTGGAATTTTGCGCGCTTGATGTCGAGGGCCTTGATCTCGGCATCCTTGATTTCCTTGGGACAGGTGTTTTCGTCGACATCGCAATAGACCTTGAGGCCGGCTTCGGTGGTGGTTGCGCTGATCAGGCTGACGATGGCGGCGAGGTTGCGCAGCGCGCCAGTTCTGGCTGATGAACGAGAACAGGCGGTGTGCGGTTCCATTTGCTGGTGCCGGGCGGCAGACCATGATCTCGAGTTCCCTGGCGAGCTTCTGCAGTTCGACCTTCCGCAGCCGGGCCCCGTTCGAGCCGCCGCAGTCGGCGGTGATCAGCCGCCGCCCCGGGGTAGCGCCCTGGGCGCCGGATGCTTTCCGCCGCAAACGCCGCCGTGTCATGGCTGATCAGCCGATGTTGTGGGCCACGTCTCCGTAGGGGGCAGCCTTGCCGAGTTCCTTGTCCGCGAAGTCATGAACCTTCACTTCCTCGGGCCGGCCCTTCGGCCGCCACTGGCGGCCGGCGTTCTTGAAATCGCCGATCAGTTCCTTCTTCCTGGTGTCGGCTCCCCGGCGGCAAGAAACACCGCAACCTGCTCGTTTATATGGCCGAACTGCCCGGTGCACGCCGCCTTCGCGGGTCTTCGCCTGCAGCGCATACGCCCAGAAGCCGCCCGACAAGCGACGCCGAACAACCCTGCCCCTCAAGACACTTCGCAAGATGCCGGGTGCTCTTCGAAACCCGAGACCGTTCCGGGTCGCCCCGCGTCGCCGGCGCAACCAGCGCCGCCAGCAAACCCGGCTGACGCTCCGTCGCCGCCCGCGCGCCGGCGGCGACGTTGTTCCGCTCCTTCAGACCCCGTCCAATCGTCGAACGCGCAACGCCGTCCGAGACTTGCGCTCACGCCCAAGACACTGCGCCGCAACCGGCGACCCTTCTCGTCAAGATGAGGAGAAAGGAATGCAAACCGGTGCCTCATGCTCTGTTCCATGCTCCGAACATAAACGCCCAACCAGCGCCGGACAATCAACCGACAACCAAACTGACCGACAAATCATCCCGGAAAGACCCCAACACCAAACAACCGAAGCCAGCAGACTGACCCTTGGGCAAGCGCTCAACCAAAACCACCAGACAGACAAAAACGCCAACGCAAACAACACGGATTCGATTATTTGGTGACAAGCCCTAAGCCTCAGCCCAGCGCCATCATCGCCATACGAGATTCACGCCCCCGCTGAGCTCTGCGGTCCAGTTTCCTTCGCTATTCGCCTTCACTCGTACTGTCGCCGGTAGTCAGGCCTTCAAATGCTTCCAACAAGTCCAGATGCCGTCGCGGAAAATGCACAAAGAGTTCGCCCTCGTAGCCCAGCTCATCCTTCTGGAGATTGAAAGTACCCCGCTCTTCACGCATCTCGTAAAACTTGACCGATCTTCCCCTGCACTCCAAAGCCTTCATGATCGTGTACTTGGCCGACTCTTTACACCTCATCCCGAAGATGACTTCTTCCAGTTCCAGGGGCGAACCCTCAGCCCCCCGACGCCCGATCAGTCGCCACTCCTCTTCGTAAGACCAACTCTCCGCCTTTCTCAGCATCACAGCTTCATCGACCGTTACGCGGGCTTCATCATCTCCATCCAGCATCGCGCTCACCTCGCTCGCCTTGACCAGCCGAGATCCATCGTACGCTACTTTATGAACATCCCCTGTCACCCGCTCTGGTACTGAATAGCCTAGGCAAATCCCGCGATGCTGGTCGCCATAGTGGCTCCACATCAGCGGGCAGTCGTCTCGCTCTGCAAACGAAACAATACCCTTCTCGTATCGCTGAAGCAGTTCCAACTCGATGCGATACGTTAACCTCGCTTCGATATCGAATCCCTCGTCCATCTCGCTGTATTCGATCTCATCCATTCGCTCATCGGCCTGGTCGCGACTGCAATTCTCGATCAGATCCGTCGTCTTGGGCCCATTAAGCCTCATAGAATCAGCTGCCGCACACATTTCTTTAGCGATGCGTTGTTCGGTCAGCATCCACAGAATCCTTCCGAGCTCACCAACATCGACATCGTTGTAAAGCGAAGGCTGGGTATCCAGCGGATCGTTGAACGTGCTCGGGTCGGCAAAGTAAAGCCGGTCTCCCACGACCATATCCAAAGTCCGGGCAGTCAAGTCACGATACTTGTAAAGCCGCGTGGGCAATCCCTTATCTCTTTCCATGTTTCCCTGTCCGCTTCCGGATACGATCGCTCCTTGGGTCCCGGATCGCATTACGCCAGCGTTGCTGCAACTCCCATGCGAAACGGTGCAGATTGGGCACGCTTCGGTCTTCCATGCTGGATGCAAGTCCGATATGTCTATCGTAACCAGTTGATTTATTGAGATTTTGCCTTTGTTTCGGGTTCCCGATTACGGGGTTTGGTGACAATCGGATTACGCAGCCTCATGTCTGGAAATTGTCGTGAAGCTCTCAGTCATCGAGCTGTTCCCATTTGATGTATGCCTTGGTTTCGGTTTCCCATTTTTCGTCGATGAGGACTGCGGTTGAGAGGCGCTCCAACGAGGCGATGTTCGGAAAGACCCTGATTTTGGCGGTGCGCCGTTTGAGCTCTTGCTGGATCGGTCGCTCGATGCCGTTCGAGGTTCGCATACGTTTGTGGTGAGCATCGGGCAAGGTGAAGACAGCGAGCCCCGCATTCTTTTCCAGCCAGGAAGCCTGGATGCTTGTCGCTGGCCACGAGGGCGCCCAGTTCAGCCTCGGCGGTTTGGAGTGAGGACGCATGGCTCCGAGCTGTTTTCCAATACGTTTCCTGATGTCGTTGTTCGGTGCACGGCGTTTTGTGCCAAGTGGAACTGGCAGCGCTGCCACGTCGCCGCGCCCAGCACCGCGCGTCGTGCCGCTTTTAGGCCGATCATCCGAGACGATGAAGGTTGTGCCATGCAGGCCACGGGCTTGCAAGCTTTCCAAGAAGGCTCTCCAATGGACCTCAGCCTCGGAGAGCGCCACAGAGAGCCCCGGAACGTGCCTGCAGCCCCTGTTCCGATGGCCGAGAGTACCGCGACATCGCGCACAACGCCGTCATGGCGGGCTTTTTCATGGCACGCATCCAGGTATTTCATCAGGGGCCGGTTGCGCGGCGAGTTCTTCATCGAGCAACCTGGTGGCCCGGCTGACCTGAGAAGAGGACAGGCTCCCGAACTCGCGCATTACATCCTGCCGTGTGGAAACACCCTTGATGTACATCTCGGCTACGGCGCGAGAAGATCGCTGGCCGCGTTCAAGCGACTGGGGGGGGCGTCCCCGTGACCGGCCGTCTCTGGTACCTGAACGGTAACAGTGGGGGTGTCGATCCGCTTGTAGCCGTTGGCATAGCCCTGTCGCTCCGGTGTCCAGTGGCCCGCTTTCAAGTGCTGCTCGCGCTCGATTTGCATCGCAAGCTCGAAGAGCTGGCCAAAGACCCGGCCCGGATCCGTTGCTCCGTTTGCGATCAGATGTTCCAAAACGGCCTCAAGCGTCGTAGTGTGTCGCAAGTCCATTCGCTTCCTCCATGAATGTTTTACAACTCCATGGGATAGCACGATGGCGCCGCGTTTTACTGGGGGGCTAGTAGTTAGACATTATTGAATTGATAGATATAGTGACTTCAGTTTCGTCCGGGCATCCTTCGTCGTGAAACGCCAGTCGACAGTGACATCGGCCGCATTGCGCCGTTCCACCCATGCTGCCGTCTCTCGCCGCATGGTGTCGCGGTCGGGAATGCGTCGCCGAAGGCATTGCCGCGACAGCGCACCGATCTCGGCCATGTTGAGCCAGCTTCCGTGCTTCGGCGTATAGCGAAACTCGAACCGCTTTCGCACCGCCTCCTCGGGCTCGAAGGCTTCATATAGCGACTGTGCGTGTTCAGATTGTCCAGCACGATCTTCCTGTCGGGGAAATGGTCGTCGGCAAGCTCCCGGATGAAGTGCGCCCAGTCCCGCGGCGGTCGGTGACTTTCACCGTGCGCCAGTTCTCGTTGGGCGCGAAGGCCAGGAAGAGCTTGGCCGTTTCATTCATATTCATGGTCGACCACCTCCGGCTGACCGGAAGGTTTCCTTCGTCTGCTGCCGGCTGGTCTCAGCACCTCGTTCCCGGCAAAGTCCCGCTGACAAATGTCAAGCACGTCCGCCGCCACGAACTGTGCGCTCCGGTGCGGTGGAATGCACCAGTTCAGCCACGGCTTGATCTTTTGTAACTGCTCACCCCCTGGTTCCGGCTTGATGTCGGGGTAGAGCAACAAACGAGGTTTCGTGGAGATTTGACACTGCATGCCGATTCGCTTAGTGGTGGTCATCGAGAACGACGGGGACCGCCAGTGGGCTACTTTCGATCGAAGGCGACGAGCGGGCTGTGCCAGCTGCTTCCGGGGCTCCAGCCCCCGCATGATCTGTATGTGGAAACGCATCTCGGAAGCGACGCGCTGATGAAGCGCAAGGCCGGGTGATGGCGACGGGCGGCGCGCGAGGAGTTCGAAGCGGCCAAGACCGCGGCGCTGCCGGCAAGGTGGCGGAAGAGGCCGTCATCCGCGTCTTCGTCATCCTGCTCGACATCATCATCGTCGTCCTTCTGGAGAAGACCACGCACGAGCCGGAACTCCGGTCTGCCGCCGTCACAGACGGACAAGAGCGTGCCGGAAGCAACGGCCCGAAGCCGAACCGGCAGATGGGCGACAACCTGCGCAAGATCATCGTCGAGGAAACGGTCGCAGCCTGCGACGCCTGCGGCACCGACATCGACGGCCCCGTCGATCGGGAGCGCCGCGTCCTCTATGACATCGTGTTCGAGGTCGTCGAGCGCCGCGCCGAGATCAAGGAATGCCCGAAGTGCAAGGCCCGGGGCCGGTTCCCCGACAACATCCCGTGCAGTGCGGCATCGGCATTCAGGCCCTCGTCATCAACCTGCTGGTCGCCCAGATGCTGTCCCTGCGCCGTCGCGCTCGTGCAGGCGATATCAAGCTCTCCGAGGCCTCGGCTATGCTTTCACGATGCGTCATGGGAGGAGGCCGCCGTGGCGCACCTCCTGCAACGCCCGATGTCGACGATTTCGGATCAACAGTAAGTGGCTCCATGTCGTGGGACCCTGACGTGCAAGTTCCCGCACCGCAAGCGCGGCCGGGAGGCAAGAGATCGGCATCATCCCGTGCTACAAGGGCGTCCTGGACCTCGTACATGGGCCAGTGTAGCCACCAGCTGTGCGGCAGCCACCTGCTGCGCGAACTGACCTTTGTCGTCGAGGCTACCGCGCGACTGATGAAGAGCCTGCTCCCTGCCACAAGGTCAACAAGAGCGCATCCAAAACCCTGAACGACGCCGGGCGCAAGCGCTACCGCACCATCAGGGCGCCAAGGAACTGCCCGACATCCCGACGAAAGGAAAACGTGGACGCAAGTCCGACGCGCACAACCTGCACGAACGTCTCGTGAAACACGAAAACCTGCGCTTCATAGACAACCATCGCGGTAGGGAACCGGGTTACCCCCCGCACAGAACCGGACGTGCGCTGTTCGCTCCTCCCCTGACGACAAGGCGCTGGTTTGGCCACGGGCTCAGTGGGCAGCGGTGAGGGTGTCTATGTCCCCGGTGAAGTCCTTTTGGGAGCGTCGCCGAAGGGCACGCAGCTGTTTGCATTGGTGTATGAACTTCTGCAGGCTGCTTCCTGGAACGGCGTAGTAGCAGCCGTTGATAACTCACCACTTGGCCGTTTCGTGCCGGTTATCGTGCCACCGCCTGCGCAAGGCCTCCTTGATCCGCCGCAGGGTGCCCGTTTGCGACCGACCCTGAACCTGCCTTTCCTCGTCTGTTCGCAGAAGTGCGTCATGCCGAGGAAGTCGAACGTCTTGCCCACGCTTCCGGCGGTTCGCTCTGGCAAACCGACCGAACTCGATGATTTTCCGGGTGCAGTTCAAGTGGGCCAGTCTCTCCCCAAGGTCTCAGCGCCGCCCAGATGCTGAAAGCCGCACACGAAGTCGTCCGCATAGCGGACAGTGATCGTGTCGCCTCCAGCCATCCGCTTGCGCCAGTGGTTCTGGAACCAGTCGTACGTAGTGCAGGTTCGCAAGGCGCCGCCCCTTGCGGTGTTCCCTTGCCAGTCGGTCCCTTCCATGACGCCGGCGTCACTTGATGATCAGACCCCCCGATCCGTTTCCCGAGCATCGCGACCAGATGGTCGCGGTTGTCGAAGGGGCGTCAACGATCCAGTTGACCTTCCGCCGTTCCACCGTGACGGCGCATGATGCGCCCCGGCCGGAAGCCGTAACTAAACCCGAGGAACTCCGTCTCGCGGCACCAGAATCACACCGCCCGCTGAAGAATCTTGTCCGAGGCAAGTTGCCCTCCATCCTCCTTGGGTATGTAAACCCTGGAGGCGCCCGCCCCTGTGCACACGGGCGTGCAGCAGTTCCACACCCTCCGCGTACGCTTGCCACACAACGCCCCGCCGCCGCGTCCTTCCTCAAGGAATGGAACGCATCGTGCAGAACGTCGACCGTCACGTGGTGGAGTAAAGACGCTCTTCCGGGTTCCTCTTCGCTACCTGCCGCCTGTGACCCCCGCTTCTGCGCGCGGCGCGGGCCAACCGCATTGCCCTTCCCTCCAACAACTCCGCAGGCTCCGAAGAACCCTTGTTCGCCGCCTTCAGCGGTACTATGGCCGAATCTGACTTCTCGTTCATCATCGGTTTACGGAATTTCCTCTGCGGCCCCTCCACGACAGAGGGGCAAGACCTCTCAGGTCCCTGCTTCGGCCCTGGTTCTCGGACCCCGCGGAGTTCCCCTCACCAACGCGGCTCGCAGGGTGTTGCCCACTCGGACGACCTCGGCACTCCGGTTTCAAAGCATCTCGTGGCTCAATAGCCTGGCCTGCCGCTCCCCAACGCTTCGCCTGGCGACGCATGGTTCACGGAGAAATTAGCCTCTCTCGGGACTTGCACCCGGCCACATTCCACCAGTTTGCCTGGCGCACCCGATGTCAGCTTCACCAACAATGCCGGAGAACAGAAAATCAGGATGGCAAAGGTCAAGGTGTCCGGATGCTTCCGCTCCACGCAAAAGCATGGTGCCGGGGCTCAAGCTACCTCACCTCCATGGCCGCACTCGGCTACAACCCACTCGTCGCCACCCAGATCGCCCTCGACGGAAAAGCCGCAGACATCATCAACGAGCACTATGGCCAATCAGAACCCAACAAGGGGTGAGTAGATACGATCTTTTTTTTAGCGTCTTCCTGACCGTCTCTTCCGAAATGCGCTCGACGATCTCCACCAGACGGCCGGCGAGCAGCGTCCACAGCCCTCGGGCGGGGACGAACAGGCCAGGGCGATCAGCTTCGCCTCCATCGCCCCGTCCAGCCGTTTCGGCCGACGGTTCACCTGCTCCTTGCGGCTGAGGGCAGCCTCCGGACCCTCCAGAACGCAGCGCAAGCGCTCGACCGTCGCCGTGCCCAGCGCAATGTCGGCATCGACAAGCGCCCCTCAGCATCGGGACCTGTGCCAGGCGGCCCCGGTGCCCGATCGCCTTCAGATCCCGGCGCTCCTGCGCCGAAAGGGTCACCCGGTAGAGCTTCCTGCCCTGAGAGTTGGCCACGCTCCTGTCATTGCGCCGAAGACCTGCGGACATGCCCGTTGTCCGGACCTGCGCATGGGGCTGCCTGCCCGTTCGGCATCTTGCCCGTGTGGATATCGACACTGTCCGGATTCCAACGGATGCCGACACAGGAATACTACCCACCAAAACCATCAATACAATGCCGGTGGACTACTAGACCCCCCAGTAAAACGCCTCAAAGCGCAAACCTCAGACAAATTTCCAGACATCAAGTTACAGTACCTCGTCCCATCGATCTATCGGGCTTGCCGGCTCGGGTTCTTAAGGCGCTGACGGGGTTGGCGGCCGTGTGCCGCGCGCCGCTTGCTTCGGAGCCCTGTCCGGCGGCGTTCGAGGAGGTGGAGCGGCGAGTTCGGGAGAGCGTGAACGTGCTGGGCTGCGCGGTGCTGGGGTCGTGGATCGAGCGCCTCGACGACGGGGCGGGTCGAACGGGCCGGGCAGCGGCGGTTCCGTGTGGCGGCGACGCCGAAGACGATCATGAGCGCGCTCGGCCCGGTGACCTACAGACGGGCGCGTTATCGCCACGGCGTGGGCAGCCCCTCGTTCGTGCCGGTGGACGAGAGCCTGGGGCTGGTGAACGACTGGCTGACGCGCCCGGCCGCCCGGCTCGGGCTGATGGTGAGCCATTGCACGGCCAGGGAAGCGGAAGAGTTCTTCTCGGAGATGGGCGCCATGACGCCGTCGGCGAGCAGCTTGCAGCGGCTCGCCCGGACCATGCATGAGCGCTGGGAGGGGCTGGGGCCGCAGGCGCTGGAGAGCATCTGCAATACGCAGGACATCCCGCCCGAGGCGGTCAGCGCCTCCGTGTCGCTCGACGGCGTCATGGTGGCGCTGCGCGCCGGCGAGGACGGGCGCGACGAAGCCTGCTGGCGCGAGGCCGCCTGCGGCACGGTCTCCTTCCATGACGGGGAAGGTGAACGGCTCAAGACCCTCTACTTCGCCCGCATGCCGGGGAGCGACAAGCCCACGCTGAAGGCCCAACTCGCAAGCGAGGTCGCGTATATCCCCTAGGCCCGACATCGCCATAGTCGCCGTCGCCACCCCCGACAACTGGACCTTCCTGGAGAGCCTCTCGCCCGAGGCGCAGGCCGTCGACTTCTGGCACAGCTGCGAGCATCTCCGCACAGCCTCCGACCACGCCGTCGATCCCCGCTGGTTCGAGACTTGCCGCCATACCCTGCGACACGACTCGCACGGCAGCGCTAGGGTCATAAAGGCGCTGCACTACCTGCGCGACAAGGCAGGCGGCGACCGCGCCGCGCGCACCGCCATCGAGCGCGAACTCGCCTTCTTCCGCAAGCACCGCAAGCGCATGCTGCAAATTCCTGGCGGATTTGACCGTGTGGTGCGTGGCCCTGAGCCTAGCCTGACCGGCTATCTGTGTCTGGCGGCCGCGCGGTCGTCGGAGGCGCCGTTTCTCTCCCGCCCCTTCCTCATCGATCACCTGATCGGATCGAGGAGGGAAGGGGTCGATGAAGAGGATCGGCATGATGAAGATCAAAAATATCCTGCGGCACCGTCACGATTTTGGGCTGCCGCGCTCGCAGATCGCCGCCGCGACCGGTGTGAGCACGGGGACGGTTTCGCATGTGCTTGTCCGGGCAGCGGCGGCGGGCCTTGCCTGGCCGTTGCCGCCCGGGCTCGACGATGAGGCGCTTCGTGCGCGGCTCTACCCGGCGCCGGACCAGGACAGCGACCGGACGCAGCCCGGCTGGGATGCAATTGTCGAGGCGCTCACCGCGCTCCGCAAGCGCCGCCGCGCCCGGCTGACGCGGCGCCAGCTCTGGGTCGAGTACCGGGACGAAGCCCTGGCGCAGGGGAGCAAGGCCTATACCTACAGCCGCTTCTGCGGACTGCTGAAGGGTCGTCTGCACAGCCGGCCCGGGCCGGCGCAGATGCGCTTCCACTACGAGCCGGGGCTTTGGGGCCTGTCGGACTTCTCGGGCAAGACGCTGGCGCTGCGCACCGGCCGCGGCGAGAAGGATGTCGAGATCTTCGTCGCCGTGCTGGCGCACTCGAACCTGACCTATGTCGAGGCGGTCCCCGACCAGGGCGTGCGCCACTGGATCATGGCGCACCGCCGCGCCTTCGAATACTTCGGCGGCGTCCCCGCCCGCTGGATCATCGACAACCTCAAGGCCGGCGTCGACAAGGCGGACCGCGAGGAGCCGCGGCTCAATCCGAGCTTTGCCGAGTTCGCCCGGCACTACGGGGTCGCGGTGCTGCCGGCGCGCTCGGGGCGGGCGACGGACAAGGGGCTCGTCGAAGCCTGCGTCGGGGCGGTCCAGTCGCGTATCCTGCTCGTGCTGCGCCGTGAGACCTTCTTCTCGCTGGAAGCGACGAACGCCGCGAGCCGGCGCGAGCTCGACTGGTTCAACCGGGCTCCCATGGCCTGCGGAGAAACCCGGCGCGCCCTGTTCGAGGCCAACGAACGGGCGCTCCTCAAGCCTCTACCCCGGACCCCTGGGAATGGGGCGAGTGGATCGAACGCAAGGTCGGGCCGAGTTGCCACGTCCGCATCGCCTACAACCACTACTCCGCGCCCGAGCGCCATATCGGGCGCAAGGTCCACGCCCGCGTTGGCGAGCGCACGGTCGAACTCTTCCTCGACAGGGGTGGCGAGCGGATCGCCGTCCACCGTCTGAAGAGCGGGCGCAACCAGTACGCCACCAGCCCCGACCATATGCCTGACCGCCTGAACGCGGTGCGCGATATCCGCGAACCCGACTACGGCGACATCCTGCTCGCTGGCGCCCGCGCCATCGGAGCCAACGCGCTGGCCTGGGCCGAACGCTGCTTCGCCTCGCGCGACTTCCCCGAACAGGCCTTCGCCACCGTGCAGGGCATGATCCGCCTCGCCGACGACCACGGCGCCGAATGCCTCGATGCGCTCTGCGCCGAGGCCCTCGATGCGAACCGCCTCTCTTCCGGCTTCCTCAGGGACCGCCTCAGGGCCGGCGCCGAGCCGCGCCGTCCCCGGGCGGAAGCCGGCGAGACCATCCCCCGCCACGACAATCTCCGCGGCGGCTCCTAACGACGGCAACGACAAGGGAACCAAGCCATGACCCTCAGAAAACCCAATATCGACCGCATGCTCCGGCTCGGCCTCACCGGCATGGTCGAAGCCCTGGAGGAACAGCGCGACATCGCCGATGTCGAGCAACTCGGCTTCGACGACCGGCTTGCCATGATGATCGAGCGCGAGGCCGGGCACCGCGACCACAAGAGCTATCTCGGCCATCTGCGCCAGGCCCAGCTGCGCATCCGCGCCGACATCCGGGATGTCGACTGCCGCGCCGGGCGCGGCATCGCCCGCACCACGCTCACCCAGCTCGCTGCCGGCGACTGGATCCGGCAGGCGCTCAACCTGATCGTCGGCGGGGCGACCGGTTCAGGAAAGACCTTCGTGGCTTGCGCGCTCGCCCATCAGGCCTGCCGGCAGAAGCAGTCCGTCCTCTACCGCCGCGTCCCCGAACTGGTCACCGCCCTCGTCCGCGCCTGCGACAAGGGCACCCACGCCCGGCTGATGGGCCGTCTCGCCAGGGTCGACCTGCTCATCCTCGACGACTGGGGCCTCCAGGGCTTCTCCGCCGAAGGACGACGCGACCTGCTTGAGATCGTCGAGGCCCGCCACCAGCGCAAGTCGATCCTGATCGCCTCCCAGATCCCCGTGCAGCAGTGGCCCGAGGTGATCGGCGAACCCACAATCGCCGACGCCGTCCTCGACCGCATCGTCCACAACGCCTACCGCATCGACCTCACCGGCGAGTCGCAGCGCAAGCGCAACAGGCCGCCGCCGCTCGACGGTGGGAACGACAAGTGAGAGAGCCCGGCCTGGCGGCCGGGTCCAGGGGCGCCTGCGGCGCCACTCCCGACCGCAACACCGGGCAAGCGCGCCGGCATGCCCTATGCAGGGGCTTGCCGGCGCGCAGAACACGCCTTTGCATGACAAACAGGGCTCGCTTAGGGCTTGTCACCAAATAATCGAATCCGTGTTGTTTGCGTTGGCGTTTTTGTCTGTCTGGTGGTTTTGGTTGAGCGCTTGCCCAAGGGTCAGTCTGCTGGCTTCGGTTGTTTGGTGTTGGGGTCTTTCCGGGATGATTTGTCGGTCAGTTTGGTTGTCGGTTGATTGTCCGGCGCTGGTTGGGCGTTTATGTTCGGAGCATGGAACAGAGCATGAGGCACCGGTTTGCATTCCTTTCTCCTCATCTTGACGAGAAGGGTCGCCGGTTGCGGCGCAGTGTCTTGGGCGTGAGCGCAAGTCTCGGACGGCGTTGCGCGTTCGACGATTGGACGGGGTCTGAAGGAGCGGAACAACGTCGCCGCCGGCGCGCGGGCGGCGACGGAGCGTCAGCCGGGTTTGCTGGCGGCGCTGGTTGCGCCGGCGACGCGGGGCGACCCGGAACGGTCTCGGGTTTCGAAGAGCACCCGGCATCTTGCGAAGTGTCTTGAGGGGCAGGGTTGTTCGGCGTCGCTTGTCGGGCGGCTTCTGGGCGTATGCGCTGCAGGCGAAGACCCGCGAAGGCGGCGTGCACC
Organism: Alphaproteobacteria bacterium; assembly: GCA_964291215.2. Taxonomy (GTDB): domain Bacteria; phylum Pseudomonadota; class Alphaproteobacteria; order MPNO01; family UBA830; genus JAJEBT01. The sequence goes on from OZ219791.1 coordinate 260,256, forward strand.
GGGCAGTTCGGCCATATAAACGAGCAGGTTGCGGTGTTTCTTGCCGCCGGGGAGCCGACACCAGGAAGAAGGAACTGATCGGCGATTTCAAGAACGCCGGCCGCCAGTGGCGGCCGAAGGGCCGGCCCGAGGAAGTGAAGGTTCATGACTTCGCGGACAAGGAACTCGGCAAGGCTGCCCCCTACGGAGACGTGGCCCACAACATCGGCTGATCAGCCATGACACGGCGGCGTTTGCGGCGGAAAGCATCCGGCGCCCAGGGCGCTACCCCGGGGCGGCGGCTGATCACCGCCGACTGCGGCGGCTCGAACGGGGCCCGGCTGCGGAAGGTCGAACTGCAGAAGCTCGCCAGGGAACTCGAGATCATGGTCTGCCGCCCGGCACCAGCAAATGGAACCGCACACCGCCTGTTCTCGTTCATCAGCCAGAACTGGCGCGCTGCGCAACCTCGCCGCCATCGTCAGCCTGATCAGCGCAACCACCACCGAAGCCGGCCTCAAGGTCTATTGCGATGTCGACGAAAACACCTGTCCCAAGGGAATCAAGGATGCCGAGATCAAGGCCCTCGACATCAAGCGCGCAAAATTCCAAGGCGAGTGGAACTATTCACTCTTGCCAACACCCAATACAGAAGCGGTTGTTTCGTGACGAGCCCTAAGGAGATTTTCGTTGTGCCGCTGCGGCGCGACGGATGCTGTCGCGCCCGCAGGCGCTGCGGTGGCGCCGCCTGCCTCGCCTGATCTCGCTCCCCGGGGTTCCGAGGTGATGCGTTCGCTGCACGACGAGCTGGCGGCGATCGAGAACTTCCGCCGCGCAGGAAGCACAAGGGAGGAGTTCGACAAGGCCCGCGGACGCCTCGAGCAGCGCTCGATACTTGCCGCTCGAGGACCTGATCAACTACCCCGGCAGATCGCCCACATGCTACCGCGAGCCGCCGGGAAAGAGCGCCAGCGGCGCAGCGAGCGGCAACGACTGCACCGGTACATCATCACCTTATATGACTAGGTTTTGTCCCCTTGATGATGAAATCATCCACAGCAGTTGGGGGCGGGAAAATGTGGATAACCTCGACTGTGGGAGAGCGTCCGGTCTATGGTTGCAGAGAGATTCCGCTCCCCTGAGCGAACACGCACAGGGGAGCGGGGTGCGGGGATCAAACGATCTCCGCGGAGGTTGCCGTTTTGACCTTGGCCTTGACAGGGCCGCGAGCGAGTGTGGTCGGCCAACCTCCCTTGACGTCCCTCGCGTCCTGAATGGATGCTTGGGTTTGAACCCGTATCATCGTAAGGCGAGGAGCAAGAGACGATGGTCAAGATAGTAGCAGGGATTGATGTCAGCAAGGCCAGTCTGGACATCTGTGCGGCGGGCATTGTTTTGCGAACGACGCCACGAGCTGGCGGGCAAGTGGCTTCGCGGCCTCGGGGTGAGCCGGGTGGTGATGGAAGCGACAGGCCGCTATCACCGCAAGGTTCACCAGTGTCTTCATGACCGGGGCTTCGAGGTTATTCTCGTCAACCCGTTGCGGGCTTCGCCGAGGCGATGGGCCATCTGGCGAACCGCGTCGACGCGTTGATGCTGGCCAAGATCGGCTGGGCGATCTTGAGCCTGTGGCTCCTCAGGATGCCTTCCTCAAGAGCCTGGAGGATCTCTTCGTGGCGCGTGCCGCGCTTGTCGACGCCAGGCAGGTGGCAGATGAGGTGGATGGCGAAGGCGAGACCGTCACAAGGGCCTCAGCGGCCGATCTCGATGACCGCATTGCCGGCGCGGCGATCAAAGCGGTGATCGCCGGTGATCCCGAGTAAGCCGAGAGGTATGCCATCCTGACCTCGATCCCCGGTCCGATGACCGCCGCGGCCCTTCTTTGCTGGATGCCCGAACTCGGCAGCGTCGGCAGGCGGCAGCCTTGATCGGGGTGGCGCCGATGGCCAACGACCACGGTGCTCGGCACATCCGTGGCGGGCGCCGAAGGCCACGCGATCTCCTGTTCATGGCCGCAACCGGCACGCTTCAACGCGGACCTGGTGCGCCTCAAGACTGCCGGCAAGGCCCACAAGGTCGCGATTGTCGCCGTGATGCGCAAGCTCTGGCGAACACCTTGCTGCGACAGCAGCGTTGCCTGAAGTACCGGTGAGTGAGCGAAGGAGACACGGCCCTGCCGAAAGCGCGATCGGGACTGTCTCGACAGTCTCCCTCTACGACACGACTTGGGGAGAATGTCTGCAGATCATCGTCGAGGTCGACATCAAGGAGATCGAACCGCCTTGGGACACCTGGAACCCGGACGGTCACGTGCCCGGGGACGGCAAGGTAGCCGCGTTCACGTGACCAATGGACGGCAACCCGCCGCCGGGACCACAAGCTTCATGTCGCCTCGCTCGCAGAGCAAACCCCACACCGCTTGTGGACAACCACAGAAAACATCACCACAGACACCCGCAAAAACCTTGCCAAGAAACATGGATGCTCGCTCGATGCGCAACACGCGTCGCCAGAGGAACTGCTGCGGCCGCGGGCCGTGGAAAACATGAACCACCGAGACCGCGTCTTCGGCGAGGACGCCTGCCTGACCCGCACCGGCCCTTTCAACATCCCACACTTCTACAGGCATCTCATTCCCGCCTTCTCTCGCCGAGTGCGTCGCGCACCTGGATCGCCCGGTGCAGCCGCTCGAGACCCTGCCAGACCTTCTTCGTTCCCGGGAGCGATTGCCGCGCGGCAAGATGCGATCCGACAAGGCGTCCGAGATCGACGACCACCGCCCTGATGTCGGGCGCCTTCCCGTCCGCCATCCTCACGACGTTGCGATGACCCTGCGCTTCCAGCAGCGTGTGGAGCAGGTCGATGTCCTCCTCCGCAAACACCTCGCTCGCCGAGGTCAAGGGACGTTCCCGCGCGAGGACGGTCAGGACATGGACGGCGAGGCACTTCTTCAGATCGTCGGCCCGCCGGCGGTCCTTGATCCAGGTCTTCGGCGTGCGGAACCAGGCTCCATCGCACCAGCGCCGGACGGTCGCCACGTGCACGGCCTCCGCTTGCGCCGGGCGCTCGGTGGTCAGCAGCGCCTCGTCGCCGTCTCGCTGGCCGCGAACATGGACACGGGCGTCGCCCTCGCGGTGCGGCGGCGCCACCTGTGCGGATCTCGAGACGGACAACGCGCTCCTTGCGGGCGCGCCGGCGGCCGGGATCGTCAGCTCCGTCACGGGCCGCGACATGCTCCCGCAGGCACGCCTCGTTGCCGTCCGCACGCGCTGGCTCGCGCGCACCAGCAGCGCGGCCCCGGCGTCCGCAGCTCCCGGAAGTCGCGGTCGCAGACCACCCGCGTGTCCGGGCAGGCCGCCGCGAGCTCCCGTGCCCGCCCGGCGCCGGCTGTCCTCCCCGGGCTCCTGCCGGAAGGCCGCCGTGAACAGGCCCGGGGGCCGGCCCTCCGGCGTCACCGCCAGATCGGCGAGAATGCCGACGCTCCCCTTGCCGATCCCGTCCGGGCCCTTCGTCGACCCCGGGCCGCTGCAGTCGAGTGCCGTCGTGTCCTGTATCGCAAGAGGCTCTGTCCGAAAACGCTCGACGATCGCCTCGACATGCGCCTCCGGAACGTGCTCCATGGAGATCCTCGGGTTCGACAGCAACCGGCCTTCTGCTCCGCCTTCTCGGGAAAGATGACCGGCAGGTCCTCCCCCATGTTCTCCATCCAGGCCCATGTCAACGATGCGCCGCCGCCCGTCGGCGTGCGCCCGTACTTCCGGTTCGCGTCAGTGCCGTCACAGGCGCCCGCCAGGGCGCCGAGTGGACGTCGCCCTGTCTCGTGGAGCGCCAGCCGCTCTCCAGCGCCAAGACCCCTCGCCGCGGCGCCCCCGCCCAGCCACGGTCCAGCCGGCGCAGTGGCAGCAGTAACCGCTCCGCGCCGACATGGGTACAGGCCGCCACCGGACGCACCGCGGGCCTCCCGGTCGTCGGCGACGTGCTCCGCCGCCATGCGCAGGACCCCAGCCCGCAGACCCGGACGCCGGGAAAAAACCGATGATGGCAGATCACGCGCCTGATGTTGGCGGCGCGGGCGTCGGCAGACCATCCGATCCACCTGTCCCGCGCCCGCAGCTGCCAGGTTGCGGACCCGAAGCCGATCCCGCGTGCCGTGGTGCTGCGAGCGGGCCCGGTAGCGCATCTGGCCGCCGGGGCGCCTATCCCGGCGGGTGGTGCGTCGCCATCATCGCCTCCCGGAGCCGGCGATCGTCGGTGCTGCCCACCGGCGAGACCGGGCCGAGATCCTGCAGCAGGCAGGCAAGCCCGGTACGTCATCGGACGGGACGGCGGGCACGACGGTCGGGGACGCTCCGCGGCGGCGGGAGCTCGAGACCCACGCGCTCGGCGAGCGCCGGCAGCACCTTCGCCGCCGCCGCCAGGCACGGACGACCAGGCGCGTTGCGCCAGCCGGTGCGCTCGCAAAGCTCGCGAGCCAGACCGTGGCGGCGGCGGAGCGCGCTAGCGAACCAGTCAAGTGTCCGTGAATCGAAATGGCGGAGACCGACCTGCATGCCCGCAGCATGCACGAAACCAATCACCTATATAGATCTGACACGTATCTACTCACCCCTTGTTGGGTTCTGATTGGCCATAGTGCTCGTTGATGATGTCTGCGGCTTTTCCGTCGAGGGCGATCTGGGTGGCGACGAGTGGGTTGTAGCCGAGTGCGGCCATGGAGGTGAGGTAGCTTGGCACCATGCTTTTGCGTGGAGCGGAAGCATCCGGACACCTTGACCTTTGCCATCCTGATCTTCTGTTCTCCGGCATTGTTGGTGAAGCTGACGTTGGGGTCGTCTGTGAAGCGCAGGTTTTCGTGTTTCACGAGACGTTCGTGCAGGTTGTGCGCGTTTGCTATGCGTTTTCCTTTCGGCGGCGGCGGGATGTCGGGCAGTTCCCTGGCGCCCTGATGGTGCGGTAGCGCTTGCGCCCGGCGTCGTTCAGGGTCTTGGATGCGCTCTTGTTGATCTTGTGGCAGACCTCGCGGAGCAGGCTCTTCATAAGTCGCGCCCAGCGGTAGCCTCGACGACAAAGGTCAGTTCGCACAGTAGGTGGCTGCCGCACAGCTGGTGGCTACACTGGCCCATGTACGAGGCCCAGGACGCCCTTGTAACACGGGCCGATCTCTTGCCCGCGCTTGCGGTGCGGGAACTTGCACGTCAGGGTCCCACGACATGGAGCCACTTACTGTTGATCCGAAATCCGGTCTCGTCGACATCGGGCGTCGCAGGAGGTGCGCCACGGCGGCCTCCTCCCATGACACGGGCGCATCGTGAAAGCATAGCCGAGGCCTCGGAGAGCTTGATGCCGGAGATCGCCTGCACGAACGCGACGGCACGGCGCAGGGACAGCATCTGGGCGACCAGCAGGTTGATGACGAGGGCCTGGATGCCGATGCCGTACTGCACGGGATGTTGTCGGGGAACCGGCCCTTGGTCCGGGCCTTGCACTTCGGGCATTCCTTGATCTCGGCGCGGCGCGACCTCGAACACGATGTCGTAGAGGACGCGGCGCTCCCGATCGACGGGGCCGTCGATGTCAGCGCCGCAGGCGTCGCAGGCCGCGACCGTCTCCTCGACGATAGTCTTGCGCAGGTTGTCGCCCATCTGCCGGTTCGGCTTCGGGCCCTTACCGTTGCTCCCGGCACGCTCTCGTCCTTGTCCGTCTGTGACGGCGGCAGACCGGAGTTCCGGCTCGTGCGTGGTCTTCTCCAGAAGGACGACGATGAGGATGTCGAGCAGGATGACGAAGACGCGGATCACGGCCTCTTTCGGCACCTTGCCGGCAGCGCCGCGGTCTTGGCCGCTTCGAACTCCTCGCGCGCCGCGTTGACCGTCGCCATCACCCGGCCTCGACGGTCATGATCGTCGCGAGCATCGCTTGGCGCTCGCCCGGCGGCATCTTCTGGTACTCCGCCGCCCGGCCTTGCGCTTCATCAGCACGCCGCCTCCGAGATGCGTTTCCACATACAGATCATGCGGGGGCTGGAGCCCCGGAAGCAGCTGGCACAGCCCGCTCGTCGCTTTCGATCCAAAGTAGCCCACTGGCAGTCCCCGTCGTTCTCGATGACCACCACTAAGCGAATCGGCATGCAGTGTCAAATCTCCACGAAACCCGTTCGTTACTCTACCCCGACATCAAGCCGGAACCAGGGGGTGAGCAGTTACTCTGACACTTTGAAAGGCACCGGCCCCGCAAACCGCGCCAGCCTCGACAACATCGCGCTCGCGGTGATCTTCGCCAACCGACGCGAGAGCCTCGCCGAAACACGGCGGCGGCTCGACCGCCGGGAAGCCGCAGCCCTTTACATCCCGAAAACAACTCGTCCACGCGCCAATAACGCCGCCGGCGACGACCGCGGACGGCCCCGAAGCCGGAAAACCCGGCATGTTGTGAACCTCCGGGCAGCAGAAGACAGCAAAATTGAATGCGGCGTGGGAAAGGCCTGGGCCTGCGGCATCACGCGTTGCAGCGGATGCGGTGTTCGACTACAGTTCATGGCAAGATAAGGATCCTGTTCACTTGCACGGAGATTCAGTCATGAAACCTGTTCTTGCGTTCGCGGCGGCCGCGCTGGTCGTCCTTTCGGCCCCGGCTGTGGCTGGTGAAGGCCTCGGCGGTTGCATGGGCTATCATCAGGTTGTGCAGTCGCCGGCCCCGGCGGTTTCGGCGGCGGCGCCGTCTGCCCCCGCAATGACGGCGGTGCCAAGCACGACGGCAGTCTCCCGGGACGCCAAGAAAAAGCCTCCGCAGACAGCCAGCACCCGCATTGAGGTGGATCAGCACGGCAGCTGAATCCTGCGACGACTCTCGCCCGCGCCGGACCGGGACCGCTTTCGTCCCGGTCCGGCGCCAACGCGGACGACGCGCCGGTCGCAATCTGATCCAGAGGACTGCACAGGATGGGTTACAGGCTTGCCATCGTCGGAGCCACGGGCAATGTCGGGCGAGAGATCCTCAGCATCCTTGCCGCGCGGGACTTTCCCGCCGATGAGGTTTACGCGCTCGCGTCGTCGAGATCCGCTGGCCAGGAGGTCCGTTTCGGGGAAGACCAGCCCCTCGAAGTCCGGGAGCTCGCCGAGTTCGATTTCGCGGGGATCGACATCGCGATGTTTTCCCCCGGAAGCCGGGTGTCGGCCGAGCACGCGCCGCGGGCGGCGGCGGCCGGTTGCATCGTCATTGACAACACGTCGCATTTCAGGATGGAACCCGACATCCCGCTGGTCGTGCCGGAGGTCAATCCCGAGGACATCGATCTCTGCAGCCGGCGCGGGATCATCGCCAATCCGAACTGCTCAACCATCCAGATGGTGGTTGCGCTCAAGCCGCTCCACGAACTCGCCCACATCAAGCGGGTCGTAGTCGCCACGTACCAGTCGACTTCGGGAGCGGGCAAGGCGGCCATGGACGAGCTGTTCGAACAGACTCGTGGAATCTATGCCAGCAAGCCCCCGCGACACAAAGCCTTTACCAAGCAGATTGCGTTCAACGTGATTCCGCACATCGACATATTCATGGATGACGGCTCCACCAAGGAAGAGTGGAAGATGGCCGTCGAGACGAGGAAGATCCTAGATCCGGAAATCGCGGTTCATGCGACCTGCGTCCGGGTTCCGGTATTCGTCGGCCATGGCGAGGCCGTGAGTGTCGAGTTCGAAGCCCCGGTCGGCGAGACGGAAGCGCGCGACGCGCTCCGCAATGCGCCCGGCGTGATCGTCGTCGATCATCGCGTTGATGAGGGATATGTCACGCCCGAGGAGTGCGCCGGCGAGGACGGGGTCTATGTCAGCCGCATTCGCACCGATCCGACCGTGGCCAGCGGGTTGTCCATGTGGGTGGTCTCGGACAACCTTCGCAAGGGCGCTGCACTCAATACGGTGCAGATTGCCGAACTGCTGATCGAGAGGAAACTGGCTGCGGCGGCCTGATCGGTCCCGTGGCCGACGTTGATTGACTTGGCCCGGTCAACCGCCTACACTTTTGCCATGGTGCCGGGCAACCGGGGGCCCGCGTTGCCAATCAACACCACGGAATGCTGCCCATGGCGAGTCGCGATCGTCCCCTGTCGCCACATCTGCAAGTCTACAAGCCCCAGCTGACATCCGTCCTCTCGATCATGCACCGCATGACCGGGCTTGCCCTCGCCGCAGGCACGCTGATGCTCGTCTGGTGGCTGTTTGCCGCTGGCGCGGGCGCCGGCGCCTATGCTGCCTTTCAGGATTTCGCCGGCTCGGGGCTGGGGCGGCTGCTGCTGATGGGCTGGACATTTTCTCTCTTCTACCACCTGTGCAACGGAATCCGCCACCTGTTCTGGGACGCGGGCAGGGGCTTCGAGCTTCCCGCGGCCTACGCGAGCGGCTGGTTCGTTGTCGGCGCCTCCGTCATCCTTACCCTCGCCGCCTGGGTATGGGGCTATGCCACGATGGGTGCGCTGTGACGGTCTCAAGACGCTCCCCCCTGGCGCGCGTGCGCGGACTTGGTCCGGCCCGGGAAGGAGTGGCCCACTGGTGGGCGCAACGCGTAACCGCGATTGCCCTGGTGCCGCTGTTCCTGTGGTTTGTGGCGTCACTCTGCGTCATGACAGGGGCGAGCCAGCAAGAGGTGCGCGCCTGGATCGCCGATCCGGTGGTGTCGGTTCTGCTGGTACTGCTGACCGTGGCGGGGTTCCATCATGTGCAACTCGGGCTCCAGGTCGTTCTCGAAGACTATGTCCGCACCGAATGGCTGAAGATCGCCTCGATGATCCTGACGAAATTCGCGGCCGTCGTGCTGGCGGTCATGGTCATCTTCTCGGTCGCCAGAATCGCGCTGGCCAACTAGGACGCCGGGAAACCCATGAATACGAACGCTTACGAGATCGTCGATCACACCTATGACGTGGTGGTTCTCGGTGCTGGCGGCGCCGGCCTCCGCGCCACCTTCGGCATGGCGATGAAGGGGTTGCGCACCGCCTGCATCACCAAGGTCTTCCCGACCCGGAGCCATACCGTGGCGGCGCAGGGCGGGATCTCGGCGGCACTCGGCAACATGAGCGAGGATGACTGGCGCTGGCACTTCTTCGACACGGTGAAGGGCGCGGACTGGCTCGGCGATCAGGATGCGATCGAGTACATGTGTCGCGAGGCGATCCCGGCGGTGCTCGAACTCGAGCATTACGGGGTGCCGTTCTCGCGCACCGAGTCCGGCAATATCTATCAGCGGCCGTTCGGCGGAATGACCACCCGCTACGGCGAAGGGCCGCCCGCGCAGCGGACGGCGGCGGCCGCCGACCGGACTGGCCACGCGATCCTGCACACGCTGTACCAGCAATCCCTCAGGAACGATGCCGAGTTCTTCGTCGAGTATTTCGGCCTCGATCTGATCATGGACGAGCACGGCGCCTGCTGCGGCGTGATGGCGTGGAACCTCGATGATGGCACTATCCATCGGTTCAGGACCAACCTGGTCGTGATCGCCACCGGCGGATACGGACGGTGCTACTTCTCATGCACCGGTGCGCACACCCAGACCGGCGACGGCAACGCCATGATCTTGCGGGCGGGCCTGCCGTGCGAGGACATGGAATTCATCCAGTTCCACCCCACCGGAATCTATGGCGCGGGCTGCCTGATTACCGAAGGCGTTCGTGGCGAAGGCGGCTATCTGACCAACTCCGAGGGCGAGCGTTTCATGGAGCGCTACGCGCCGAGCGTGAAGGACCTGGCTTCGCGCGACGTCGTGAGCCGCGCCATGACAATGGAAATCCGCGACGGCCGCGGCGTCGGGCCAGACAGCGATCACATCCACCTCCATATCGAGCATCTCGATCCGGCCATCATCGGCGAACGCCTGCCCGGCATATCCGAAACCGCGCGCATCTTCGCCGGCGTTGATGTGACGAGGGAGGCCATACCGGTGCTGCCGACGGTTCACTACAACATGGGCGGCGTCCCGACGACCTATCGTGGCGAGGTCGTCAAGCCGGTCAACGGCAGCGCCGAGGAGATCCAGCCGGGGCTGATGGCGATAGGCGAGGCGGCCTGTGTGTCGGTGCATGGCGCCAACCGCCTCGGATCCAATTCGCTGCTCGATCTCGTGGTCTTCGGGCGCGCCGCGGCCGAGCGCGCCGCCGAACTGATCGAGCCCGGCCAGAAGCAGCCGGAGCTGCCGAAGGGTGCCGGAGAAAGGGCGCTGGCCCGTTTCGATTCCAGGCGCCACGCGTCGGGCACCACAACGACCGCCGAGTTGCGTCTCGAGATGCAGCGGACGATGCAAGAGCACTGCGCGGTCTTCCGCACCCATGAGCTGATGACCGAGGGCCGGGAGAGGCTGTCCAGCATCTGGGCCAAGAACGATGACCTCAAGGTCAACGACCGCTCGTTGATCTGGAATTCGGACCTCGCGGAGACGCTGGAATACGACAACCTTCTCGCCCAGTCCATGGTCAGCCTTGATTCCGCGATCAACCGGACCGAGAGCCGGGGCGGACACGCGCACGAGGACTTTCCGGACCGGGATGACGAGAACTGGATGAAGCACACCTATGTCTGGCTCGATGACGATGGCACGACCCGCATTGACTACCGGCCGGTCCATACCAACACGATGAGCAACGACGCCGAACCCGTTCCGCCGAAGGAACGGGTCTACTGAGAGACAGGCGATGGCCCAGTTTACACTGCCCCGAAACTCGAAGGTCCGCGAAGGAAAGACCTGGCCGGCGCCGGACGGCGCCGCACGGCCGCGGCAGTTCCGGATCTATCGATGGAATCCCGACGACGACGGACCCCCGCAGGTCGACACCTATACGATCGACCTCGACGACTGCGGGCCCATGGTGCTCGACGCGGTGATAAAGATAAAGGGCGAGATCGATTCGACGCTGACCTTTCGCCGCTCCTGCCGCGAGGGCGTGTGCGGCTCCTGCGCAATGAATATCGACGGCACCAACACGCTTGCCTGCACCAAGTATATCGATGAGGTAAAGGGCAACGTCAGGGTCTATCCGCTGCCGCACATGGCGGTCGTGAAAGACCTCGTCCCTGACCTCACCGAAGCCTATACCCAGTACCGCTCAATCGAGCCCTGGCTCAAGTCCGAGACCCAGCCGCCGCCGGGCAAGGAACGGTTGCAGTCTCCCGAGGAACGCCGGAAGCTTGACGGGCTGTGGGAATGCATCCTGTGCTTCTGTTGCACCACCAGCTGTCCCAGCTACTGGTGGAACGGCGACCGGTACTTGGGACCCGCCACCCTGCTGCAGGCCAGCCGCTGGATCGAGGACTCCCGCGATGAGGCGACAGGCGACCGCCTGGACGAGCTCGAGGATCCGTTCCGCCTCTATCGCTGCCACACCATCATGAACTGCACCAAGGCCTGTCCGAAAGGACTCAATCCGGCTGCGGCAATCAGTGGTATCAAGCAGGCGATGGTTCGCCGGCGCTAGAGCCGCTGCCGGCAGGCGAGTCTGCCCCGGCCAGCCCCCAGAGTTGCATATGTCCGCAGGCCCGTTGTCCGCCTATCGTGAGCGCCAGCGCAGGGGCCAGCTGCAGCACGATCCGATGCAGGCCCTGGCTGCGGAAAAGCTGCAGTCTCTCTGGCACGCGCTTGTCGGATATGTCCCTGCTGACCGTACGTCGCGCTGGCGGTCACGGCTCGGTCTGGCGCGGCGCCCTGCCGAGCCGGCGCCGCAGGGCCTCTATATCTGCGGGAAGGTGGGGCGCGGCAAATCGATGCTGATGGACCTGTTCTTCGCCACCGTGGAGGGAAACCACAAGCGCCGGGTCCATTTTCATGAATTCATGCTCGAGATCCACGATGCGATGCACCGGCTGCGCAAGGGCACCGGCCAGTCGCGCGATCCGCTGCCGCGCATCGCGCGCGAAATCGCCGCCGAGACCTGGCTCCTGTGCTTCGACGAGTTTCAGGTCGACAACATTGCCGACGCCATGATCCTGGGTCGACTGTTCGAGGCGCTTTTCGACGACGGCGTGGTGGTGGTTGCGACCAGCAATATCCATCCCGACGATCTCTATCGCGACGGGCTTCAGCGAGATCGTCTGCTTCCCTTCATCGCCGTGCTCAAGAACCGGCTGGATGTCCTCCAGCTGGATGCCCGTCAGGATTATCGCCGCAGCCGCCTTGTCGGCACGCCCACCTATCATGCGCCGATCGACGGGAACGCCGCCACGGCGCTTGATGATGCCTTCGCGGCCCTGACTGACGGCGCCGAGAGCAGACCGGCTGAACTGACGGTGCTGGGCCGGTCGCTCCGGATTCCCGCCGCCGCCCGGGGCGTCGCCCGGTTTTCCTTCGATGAACTCTGCGGGCAGCCGCTCGGATCTTCGGACTATCTGGCCATCGCCAAGGCGTATCACACTGTCATCCTGTCAGCCGTTCCGGTGCTGACGCTGCCCCAGCGTAATGCGGCCCGACGGCTGGTCACGCTGATCGACGCGCTCTACGAGCACCGTGTGATGTTGCTGGCCTCGGCCGCCACGGCCCCCGACGCGCTGTGTCCGGACTCCCGGATCGCGCCGAATTTCGAGCGCACGGCTTCGCGGCTGATCGAGATGCAGAGCGCCGAATATATCGCCCGGAGAATTGGCGGATAACGCTCGCCCGGAATGCGTGCCTGTCCGCGCCTGCGGCCTTGCGGCCCCGTCGACCGGCGTGTTGGCGGCGGTGTGTCACGGGACGAGATCCAGCAGATGCCTCGGGAGCGGTCGAGCCGCGCCGACCGGCGTTTGCGATGATCCCGGCCAGGGAATTCTCACGCTAAATTCTGTTTGTTTTTCAAGGCAGCACCTGGGTTTGGGGGGTGCGGGTTGGTGCGGGAGATTTTTTTACACCCCCGTTCCATAGTGAAGTGGGGACAGTTTTCGCTGTCTTTCCTGCACTGGAGTTGTCATGGTGCGGGGATGTCGGTTCACAAGCGCATCGCATCCTGTCCGATTCACATCGCAGCTCTGGAAGGGTCTGTCCGAGGTTCGCGAAGCCTGAGGAGCGTCCGCTGCGCTGATGGACGACTATCTCGGGTTTCGCCGTCTGGCGGGCTGCGCCATGTTGCGTCCTTCAGGGGGCAGTGGTCTGGCCGGGGTCTTCAAGTGCCGCGACAAGTGGCTGGAAGCCGGGGCAGCAGTGGCTTGATCTTACAACACGCGACTGCTTGCGGCGCCGGGAACGTTTCCGAACCTTGCTTCCTTCTTTCTTGCGACGCGGCGGCTGGCCGACGACCGGGCCTGCGGCCACCAGGTGGCGGAGACGTTCTGCGATCCGGCGCGTTTTGCGGGCACAAGGCGGCGGGCTGGCGTGCCAGGGGGGGGCCGCGGGCGCTGCACCGACCCCCATGGCAAGGAGGTTTTCGTTGTGCGGCGCGGCGGCTGCTGTCGCAGGCGCTGCGGTGGCGCCGCCTGCCTCCTCGCTCCCCGGGGTTCCGAGGTGATGCGTTCGCTGCACGACGAGCTGGCGGCGATCAAGGACTTCCGCCGCGCAGGAAGCACACGATGTGCTCACGTTCTCGCCGAGCTTGCGAACATGAAAGGCAGCTGCGCAGTTTGCGCGGTCGCTGTCCCGGAACGAGCTCGAGGCCATCGGCGGAACCCGAGGACGGGCTTCGCGAGCCGCCCTCCAGGGCGACCCTCCACCGGGTCGTCCGACCCCGAGGCGCTCGAGGCTGTGCTCGGCCGCGGGCTCGCCCGGGCGCTTGCCGCCGACGGCAAGCGCGGCGCCAACGGCCACCACGAGACCGTGGCCCTCACGCCTCCGGCGCATCCTTCGCGCTGTTGAACTTCGACGACGGCGAGCTGGCGGCCACCTCCTCGAGCGCACCAATGTTCGCGGCAAGGTGATCACCCGCACGACGCCGGCGGCGCTGATCACCCGGCGCTGCGGCGCAGACCACGTCTTCCCGGTCAAGGGCACCAGAAACCTTCGACGGCATCGACCGGGAGACGGATGGCCGCTTCAAGGAGGCAAGGCCCGCCTCGAGCAGCGCGTGCCGCTCGAAGACCTGATCAACTACCCCGGCAGATCGCTCGCATGCTGCCGCAAGCCGCTAAGAAAGAGCGCCAGCGGCGCAGCGAGCGGCAACGACTGCACCGGTACATCATCACTTCGCTCGATGCGCAACATGCGTCGCCAGAGGAACTGCTGCGGCCGCGGGCCGTGGAAAACATGAACCACCGAGACTGCGTCTTCGGCGAGGACGCCTGCCTGACCCGCAAACCGCGCCAGCCTCGACAACATCGTGCTCGCGGTGATCTTCGCCAACCGACGCGAGAGCCTCGCCGAAACACGGCGGCGGCTCGACCGCCGGAAAGCCGTCGCAGCCCTGAGCGCCAATGGCGTCCGGCCGATTCCCGGACGCCGCCCACAACCCGCCCACGAGCCGATAACGCCGCCGGCGACGACCGCGGACGACCCCGAAGCCGGAAAACCCGGCACGCCGTGAAACCTCCGGACAGCAGAAGACAGCAAAATTGAATGCAGCGTGGGAAACACCTGTGATCCCGATCTTGACGATCCCACGCTGCTAATCCAGCGGCGACCGGCGAGATTTTTCGGTCTGCGTCGCGCTGCAATCGTGCCGCCAAGGCTCAATGAGACCTTCTCGGCGCGAAAAATTGCGATCAAGGGGAGATCTGCGATGACGCGAGCCCCAACGCACTCGGATTTCGCGTCTCAGAATCGGCATGGGATCACCGTGGATCCCGACAATCCGTTCTTGACCGTTATGGGATAATCGCTAGTATCGGTGCGCCCAACGGTGCGCACGATATCGCAGAATCGGCGGTATGCAGGGATCGGGGCAGGCGTTGCCTGAATGAGAGCGATTACGGAGAGCGGTATGACGTATGTCGTCAACGAGGCGTGCATCAAGTGCAAGTTCATGGATTGTGTCGAGGTCTGCCCGGTAGACTGTTTCTACGAAGGCGAGAACATGCTCGTCATTCATCCCGACGAATGCATCGATTGCGGGGTTTGTGAGCCGGAATGTCCGGTCGAGGCGATTCGCCCCGACATGGATGAGGCGTCCGAGCCGTTCATCGAACTCAACCGCAAGTTTTCCGAAACCTGGCCCAACATCACGCGCAAGGGGGATTCTCCCGCCGACGCCGACGAATGGCGGGACGTGTCCGACAAGTTCGAGCAGCACTTCAGCGAGAATCCGGGCGAGGGGTCCTGACCGCGACGGCCGGCTGGCCGTCGCGGCGCCATGTCTCCCTCCGGGAGACGACAGTTCCTGCGGCGCACGCGCCGTCAGGCCAAGCCTTTCCCACGCTGTGGCTGACGTTTTGAATGACCGCAGAACGAGGCGGATATTTCCGCATTCTTGTCGGGTTTTCCGGCTGTGGCGACCCGTGGACAGCCCCGCGGCTTTCAAACAGTCATGGTTAACTCGTGCCCGCGCGGAAATGACCGTTTTGGCTGATCCTCCGGCGAAATTTCGGGTTTGATCCACTCCCGGAGCTTCCGGGTGCTCCGTTTCCAAGGGGATTCCTGCCGATTCGCAGCGACACAGGGCCCTTCCAACCGAGAATCCGGCGCAACCTGGCCCAATTTCAGCTGCGGGCGGATAACGTTTCGCGTGGCAATTCTCGCGAAGTTTTCCGAAAATCCGGCGGATTCCCGGTCTGATCGGTCAGTTCCCGCCCCAAAGCGGGATTCTTCGTCCCTTCTATATCACGATTTCGCCAATAGAATCGCGCGGTCGTGCATTTTTGGGCAGGCACTAACTCGACGTTCATGAGCATCCATGTTTCCTGGCAAGGCTTTTGCGGGTGTCCGCGGTGATGTTTTCTGTAGTTGTCCACAGGCGGTTCGGGGTTCCGCCTTGTCGATGTCCTGCGAGCAAGGCGACATGCAGCTTGTGGTCCCGGCGGCGGGTTGCCGTCCATTGCTCATGGTCATGTGAGCGCAGCCACCTTGCCGCCCAGCGTTCCGGGGCATGATAACGTTACCATGTTCAATGGAGTTCCGGGTGTCCCGTCCGTAGCCGCGAAGCGGTTCGATCCTTCTCGAGGACCTCGATGTCGGCCTCAACGATGATCTGCAGATGTTCTCCGCAAGCCGTGTCGCGCGGGGAGGCTGTCGAGACAGTCCCGACAGTGCTCCTGCAACGCACCGAGCCACCGCATCGCGCCAGCGTTGCGCACGGGAACGACGGAGCTTTCCGTGGCGGGGATTTGCGGCGTTCCCGATAACGGCGCTGCTTCTCGACAGGGGTGAGAGCCATGAGGTGTCTCCTTCGCTCGCTCGCAGGTCACCCGTGCCGGTGCTTCAGGCGACCAGCAGCGCTGCTGTCGCAGCAAGGTGTTCGCCAGAGCTTGCGCATCACGGCGACAATCGCGACCTTGCTTGCCGGCGGTCTCGAGGCGTTCGAACACCAGGTTCGCGTTGAAGCGTGCCGCCGAGGTCCTTGTGACGGTCTCGCCTTCGCCATCCACCTCATCTGCCACCTGCCTGGCGTCAACAAGCGCGGCACCAGGAGTCTTCCTTTTTCCTCCGGTTTTCCTCCGGTACTGTAACTTGATGTCTGGAAATTTGTCTGAGGTTTGCGCTTTGAGGCGTTTCACTGGGGGCTAGCCCCCCAGTGAAACGCGGCGCCATCGTGCTATCCCATGGAGTTGTAAAACATTCATGGAGGAAGCGAATGGACCTGCGACACACTACGACGATTGAGGCCGTTTTGGAACATCTGATCGCAAACGGAGCAACGGATCTGGGGCGGATCTTTGGTCAGCTCTTCGAGCTTGCGATGCAAATCGAGCGCGAGCAGCACTTGAAAGCGGGCCACCGGACACCGGAACGACAGGGCTATGCCAACGGCTACAAGCGGATCGACACCCCCACTGTTACCGTTCAGGTACCAAAGACGGCCGGTCACGGGGACGATCCGTCCCCAGTCGCTTGAACGCGGCCAGCGATCTTCTCGCGCCGTGGCCGTAGCCGAGATGTACATCAAGGGTGTTTCCACGCGGCAAGATGTAATGCGCGAGTTCGAGAGCCTGTCCTCTTCTCAGGTCAGCCGGGCCACTAGGTTGCTCGATGAAGAACTCGCCGCGCAACCGGCCCCTGATGAAATACCTGATCCTGGATGCGCGCTATGAAAAAGCCCGCCATGACGGCGTTGTGCGCGATGTCGCAGTGCTCTCGGCCATCGGAATAGGGGCTGCAGGCACGTTCTGGGGCTCTCTGTGGCGCTCTCCGAGGCCGAGGTCCATTGGAGAGCCTTCCTGGAAAGCTTGCTAGCCCTGCATGGTACGACCTTCATCGTCTCGGATGCCGGGCTGAAAGCGGCACGACGCGCGGTGCTGGGCGCGGCGATGTGGCAGCGCTGCCAGTTCCACTTGGCACAAAACGCCGTGCAGCACGCACCGAACAACGACATCAGGAAACGTATTGGAAAACAGCTCGGAGCCATGCGTCCTCACTCCAAACCGCCGAGGCTGAACTGGGCGCCCTCGTGGCCAGCTATCGCGACAAGCATCCAAACTTCGCAGACTGGCTGGAAAAGAATGCGGGGCTCGCTGTCTTCACCTTGCCCGATGCTCACCACAAGCGCATGCGAACCTCGAATGGCATCGAGCGGCCGATCCGGCAAGAGCTCAAGCGGCGCACCTCCAAAGTCAGGGTCTTTCCGAACCTCGCCTCGTTGGAGCGCCTCTCAACCGCGATCCTCATCGACGAAAAATGGGAAACCGAAACCAAGGCATACATCAAATGGGAACAGCTCGATGACTGAGAGCTTCACGACAATTTCCAGACATCAGGTTGCGTAATCGATCCTCCAGGCAGTTGAGGAAGGCTTCCTGAGGAGCCACAGGCTCGAGATCGCCGAGCACCGTGCCGATCCTGGCCAGCGCGTCGACGAGGTTGGCCAGATAGCTCAACGCCTCGGCGAAGCGCCGGGCCCGCAACGGGCAGGACAACCTCGAAGCCCCGGTCATGAAGACACCGGTGAACCCTGCGGTGATAGCGGCCTGTCGCCTCCGTATCTACTCACCCCTTGTTGGGTTCTGATTGGCCATAGTGCTCGTTGATGATGTCTGCGGCTTTTCCGTCGAGGGCGATATGGGTGGCGACGAGTGGGTTGTAGCCGAGTGCGGCCATGGAGGTGAGGTAGCTTGAGCCCCGGCACCATGCTTTTGCGTGGAGCGGAAGCATCCGGACACCTTGACCTTTGCCATCCTGATCTTCTGTTCTCCGGCATTGTTGGTGAAGCTGACATCAGGGTCGTCTGTGAAGCGCAGGTTTTCGTGTTTCACGAGACGTTCGTGCAGGTTGTGCGCGTTTGCTATGCGTTTTCCTTTCGTCGGCGGCGGGATGTCGGGCAGTTCCTTGGCGCCCTGATGGTGCGGTAGCGCTTGCGCCCGGCGTCGTTCAGGGTCTTGGATGCGCTCTTGTTGACCTTGTGGCAGACCTCGCGGAGCAGGCTCTTCATCAGTCGCGCGGTAGCCTCGACGACAAAGGTCAGTTCGCGCAGCAGGTGGCTGCCGCACAACTGGTAGCTACACTGCCATGTACGAGGCCCAGGACGCCCTTGTAGCACGGGATGATGCCGATCTCTTGCCTCCCGGCCGCGCTTGCGGTGCGGGAACTTGCACGTCCCGACGACATGGAGCCACTTGCCGGCGACCCGAAATCGTCGACATCGGGCGTTGCAGGAGGTGCGCCACGGCAGCCTCCTCCCATGACGCATCGTGAAAGCATAGCTGAGGCCTCGGAGAGCTTGATGCCGGAGATCGCCTGCACGAGCGCGACAGCACGGCGCAGGGACAGCATCTGGGCGACCAGCAGGTTGATGACGAGGGCCTGAATGCCGATGCCGTACTGCATGGGATGTTGTCGGGGAACCGGCCCCGGGCCTTGCACTTCGGGCATTCCTTGATCTCGGCGCGGCGCTCGACGACCTCGAACACGATGTCGTGCGGCGCTCCCGATCGACGGGGCCGACGCCGCAGGCGTCGCAGGCCGCGACCGTCTCCTCGACGATGATCTTGCGCAGGTTGTCGCCCATCTGCCGGTTCGGCTTCGGGCCGTTGCTCCCGGCACGCTCTTGTCCGTCTGTGACGGCGGCAGACCGGAGTTCCGGCTCGTGCGTGGTCTTCTCCAGAAGGACAACGATGAGGATGTCGAGCAGGATGACGAGGACGCGGATCACGGCCTCTTCCGCCACCTTGCCGGCCGCACCGCCGCAAACCGCCGCACACGCAGCGCCGCGGTCCGGGTCTTGGCCGCTTCGAACTCCTCGCGCGCCGCCCGTCGCCATCACCCGGCCTTGCGCTTCATCAGCGCGCCGCCTCCGAGATGCGTTTCCACATACAGATCATGCGGAGGCTGGAGCCCCGGAAGCAGCTGGCACAGCCCGCTCGTCGCCTTCGATCCAAAGTAGCCCACTGGCGGTTCCCGTCGTTCTCGATTACCACCACTAAACGAATCGGCCTGCAGTGTCAAATCTCCACGAAAACCCGTTCGTTACTCTACCCCGACATCAGGCCGGAACCAGGGGGTGAGCAGTTACTCGCCTCCATCACCACACGGGTTACCTCGAGGCTGCGAAGCCACGTGCCCGCCAGCTCGTGGCGTCGTTCGCAAAACGACGCGCCGCCGCACAGATGTCCGGACTGGCCTTGCTGACCCTTGCTACTACCTTGACCATCGTCCCTTGCTCCTCGCCTCATGATGATACGGTTCAAACCTAGGCATCCATTCAGGACGCGAGGGACGTCAAGGGAGGTTGGCCGACCACTCTCATGAGCGGCTCTGAAAAGCCAAGGCCGAAACGGCAACCTCCGCGGAGATCGTTTGATCCCCGCACCCCGCTCCCCTGTGCGTTTTAGCACAGGGGAGCGGAATCTCTCTGCAACCATGGACCGGGTGCTCTCCCACAGTCGAGGTTGTCCACATTTTCCCGCCCCCAACCGGGGTGAAAGTCTCGTATGGCACGGTTGCAGGCTCAGTACCATTTGTTCATCTCATGCGGCCAGTGCCGGGGTGTGGTTTGGGCTGATGTTGTCGTTGGCTGGTGCGTCGTCTGCACCGATCATGGCCGCCCACGCGCTCTCGAAGCGGCCGGATTCGAGCAGGGCGCGAAAGGTGATTGTCCGCCGACGATGCGCCAGCGCATGCCGGAGCGTTTTATGCGCTGTGTGACGAGGGTCTTGTTTGCCGCCTCGACAATTCCCGAGCCGGTTGCTTCAGTGCGTGGTAGCGCATTCGGTGGCGATGCTTGCGGAAGAAGGACAGTTCCCTGTCGACATCGGCCCGTTGGCGCCGCGGTGTCGCGAAGGTGGCGCAGCACCCGGATCACCCTGTCGATGCCGCGGGGGTCGTGACAAAATCCTGTTCTGAAACGGGCGATTGTCACGAAAACCCGTTTTCGCCGCTGCCTCGCGACCGCACAGCCGTGTTAAATCAATGACTTGGATTCGCCATACGAGAACTGCACCCTGCGCGAGTGGCCGAGGCGACGGGGATGGGCACCGTTCGCGCCGGAGGAGCTTGATTCGGAGTCTTCGAGTGAGATTCCTTCAGGACGTTTGCGTCGCCCCGGCGGCGGGCGCAAGCGGGTGACGGATCCGGGTTTGTTGGCGGCGCGCGAGCTTGAACCGATGACACGCGGCGATCCGGAGAGTTTGTTGCGGTGTCACAGTGCCGCACGGCTGGCGGACCGTCTTGCGGTCGAGGGTCAGCGAGCGCACGGTGAACCGGCTGCTCCACGATCCGGGGTACAGCCTTCAGGCCAACCGCAAGACGCTGGAAGGCCGCCAGCACCGGGATGCGCAGTTCCGACGCGCCGGGTGCGCGCGTTCCGGAGGCTGGGTCAGCCTGTGGTGACACGAAGAAGAAGGAAATCCAGTACCGCATGGCGGCCGGGCCCCAAGGGCGACCCTGAAGCCGTCAACGTGCATGACTTCCCCGATCCGGAGCTCGGATCCCCTACGGGGTCTACGATCTCACCGCCAATGCCGGCCGGGTCAGCGTCGGGCACGACACGGCGGCGTTCGCGGTCGAGGCCGCTGGTGGCGGCAGATGGGCCAGCTGGTCTGTCCCGATGCCGGGCGCCTGCTGATCACCGCCGACGGCTCCAACAACAGCCGCAACCGGCTGTGGAAGCTGCAGCACCTCGCCGACGAACTCGGGTTGAAGGTGTCGGTGGCCCGCTTCCCGCCCGGAAAGTGGAACAAGATCGAGCACCGGATGTTCTGCCATATCACCCGGAACTGGCGCGGCCGGCCCCTCGTCAGCTACCAGGTGATCGTCAAGCTGACCGCCGCGACCACCACCGGCCTCACCATACGCTCGCACCTCGACGAGAACAGCTATCCGCTCGGGGTCAAGGTCAGCGACGATCAGATGGACGGCCTCGCCATCCGCATAGACCCGTTCCACGGCGAATGAAACTACACCCTCACACCACGAACATAACAATCAATTTATTTTGGCGAAAATCTTCAAGGTCGTCCATGCCGAGGAAATACCGCCCGATCTTCTCGACGAGATGACGGGCGGGCCGGTTGCGGGGAGCGCGTTCGAGCGCCATATTGTGCGCTACATTGCCGAGCGCATGAACCTGACGCCGCCTTTGCTGGAGGCGTCGCTGCGCCGGACGAAGCCGGACCGCTGGGAGGTGCTGATGGGTACAGTCGCGCAAGCCTGGATCGAACAGGGAAGAGCTGAAGGAATCGAGAAGGGAATCGAACGGGGCCGGAGCGAGGGCCGGGAGGAAGGCCGGATAGAGGCCCTGGCAGAACTTCTTCTTCGCCAACTGGCGTTGCGCTTCGGTGATGTGCCGGGTGCGGTCCGCGAGCGGGTCCGCGGCGCGTCGGCCGCCGAACTGGAGGCCTGGGCGGAGGCGGTCCTGGTGGCCGCAACTCTTGATGAGGTGCTGAGCGCCAGGCCCGGGCGCTGAGCCCGTAGCCTTTCAATCTGACACTATTGAGTTCATTGATTTCTGCATATCGAGTTTCCGCATTGCTCGGTGATATTCGATGAAATTGAGGAGGATATTGTAACTCTGCCAGAGTTTCCCGGTTCCCGGCAGGGGTTGGCGTTTGCCGGGGATGAAGCCTGCCACGCGTGCGCCCTCGATGGCAAAGACTTCGATGGTCGGTTCGGGGTCGGGAGGTCCACGCGGTTTGTACTGTTTGTAGATCTTGTAGTTGTTCAGGGCCGTGATCTCGTCGCGGTGGACGATGCGGCTGGCCGGCGTGTCGGGCTTGCGAGACGCTCGACGGTCATGACGCGGCATACGGTGATGGCGTCGAAGGCCGGACACTTCCTCAGGTCGTCGACCATCCCGAGGTCCCGCCGTGAGCGGCGAGGTCGAGTGCCGCTGCCATGGGCGCGACTTCATGGTTGCGCAGATGCAGCTGCTGCGACGATCACGGAGCGGACCCCATCGCCCGCGCCTTCTGCCGCCGCCAGCCCCGAAGCTGATCACGTCGGACACCGAGCCGCCGTCCCGAAGACCCTCGACGAGCCCCGCCCGCTGACACTACCTCGGATACACGCACCTGGTCGGCGCGCAGATGCGCTACGCGGTCCATGCGGCGAGCCGCTGCTTCTCGACCGCCGCATGGACCGCGCGCTGCAACACCACGCCCGTGCCCTGCGAGACCCTGGTCGAGGTCCCGCGCCGCGGCGTCTGCCGGCCGCGTCGGAACAACTAGCGGCCGCTACGACCGACATGACAGAAGCCGAAGAAGGACATCTGGCCCGCTCCGCAAGGACCGGAAGCGGACCCTCAGAACCCTGCAACCGGCACGGGATGGCGCTCAACTCCTCCTCCGCAGCGCCGGGACAAAACCGCGACCAATGCGGAAAACACGGCATCGCGCCAGTGTCCCTCACCGCGCATCCCGGCGCACGAAACCGCTCCGGGTGACGCTGGAACTCCCTGACAAAAGCCCGTCAAACGGACGAAAACAACAACACCTCACCGCACGAACGAACGCTTACCGTGGGAAACACTTGGCCGTCAGGCAGGAGGTGTTGTTTTTCTGGACGTTTTCTGCTATATGATCTGTGTAAACATGCAGCATGATGCGCTGCTGCGCATTCTGCATGAGTGATTGATGCCTGCGCTACGTGAGACGCAACTCGGGCGTGTGCCGGGCTCGCAGAATGTGGAGATGAGAGGGTTCGATGGCTCGTGCTAGGATGTCTTCAAGTTTGAAGAGGGTTCCGAAGTCGGACGACGACTCGGACGGTGCAGCTAAATCTTCGTCATCGCGGCGAAAGGCTGCGAGCAGGCCGAAAACCCGGACAGCAAAGAAACCGGTGCCGCCTTCGGCAAGAAAGAAAACCGTGGCGGAAAGCAAGAAGAATGCCGTGACAGACAACGGCAAGCGGCCGGCTGCTGCGGCAAAGGTCTCTGCCAAGACGGCTCCGGCCGAGAAACCGGCGGTCGCAAGGAAAACGGCCAGCAAATTGCCGTTCACAAAGGGCGACTATGTCGTCTATCCCACGCACGGCGTCGGTAAGGTTACTGGAATAAAGCGGCAGACAATCGCCGGATTCGACCTACAACTTTTTGTCATCGTCTTCGATTCCGACAAGATGACCCTCAGGGTGCCGGTCGACAAGACCGCCGAATCGGGTCTGCGCAAGATCAGCTCCAGGGACAAGATGCGTACCGTCGTTGCGACCCTCAAGGGCCGCGCCCGGTCCCGCAGGACGATGTGGAGCCGGCGGGCGCAGGAATACGGCACCAAGATCAACAGTGGCGATCCCGTGGCGGTCGCCGAGGTGGTGCGCGATCTCTACCGTTCGCCGAGCCAGCCGGAACAGTCCTACAGCGAACGCCAGATGTATGAGGCGGCCCTCGACCGCCTAGTGCATGAATACGCGCTGGTCCAGAAACTGGATGTGGAGACGGCGACCATCAAGATCGAGGAAATTCTCGGCGGCTGACGCTCCTGCTCCACTGTCAGCCCTGGTCCCGCATTTCGTAGGCCTCGATGTCGCTGTCGCGTCCGCGGACCGGATACCGGCCGCGGAACACGAGATCGTTGCGGTCGGTCGCCAGAGCGGCGGTGTTCCCGCTGACGAGGACCGCCGTTTCGGCCTCCGGAGCGACCTCCTTGCACAACGCTTCGAGGCGGGCGGCCACATTCACAGTATCGCCGACGACGGTGTAGTTCAGCCGGCCTTCGGGCCCGACATTGCCCACAATGGCGCGCCCGGTGTGAATGCCGATCCTCAGGCGAACGGGGTCCCGGCTGTCATCGCTCTGCCGCCTGTTGGCCTCCGTCATGCTGGCGCGGATGGATCTGGCTGTGCGCAATGCCTGATCGACGCCTGTCCCAGGATCGTCCGGTTCCCAGAACGCCATTACCGAATCGCCGATGTACTTGTCCACGATTCCGCCCTCGGCCTCTATGCAGCGCACGAGGACCGAGAAGTGCTCATTGAGCAGGCTCGCCGTGTCTGCTGCAGACATATGTTCGGAGAGGGTGGAGAAGCCCGCGATGTCGGTAAACATCACGGTGATCGGTTTTTCCTCCGACGTCACGGCCGAGTCGTGCTCGATGAGACGCCGGACCAGATGCCTCGGGACATAGGTCTGGAACCACCGCAGGCCGGTCGTCATCCGGTTGAACGCGCTTGCCGCCTCGTCGAGCTCGCGCAGCCGGCTGGGCCGGAGCCGGACCACGCGCTCGAATTCGAAATCGGCGATGGCGCGGGATCCCGCGGCAAGCACCCTGACGGGCGCGCTCACCCGCCGTCCGATCAGCAAGGCCGCGATGATGCAAAAGATGATGATCACGGCGCCGGCGATGGCCGAATAGGCGATACGTCGGATTTCCGATCCGAGGCCATCGTCCGGTCCGACATATATCCCGACGGTCAGCGGCAGCTTCCCGAAATCTTCCAGCCCGCGATAGAGGAAAACGTGGCGCTCGCCGTCGATCAGGACCGTGTGTCCGCCGATCCCGCTGCCGATCTCGACCTGGAGATCCTCCCGGCTTTCCGTGTTCCAGAGCGCCGCCAGAACGGGATCGCCGACCTCGTTGACCAGTGGCAGCGGGACATCCGCGTTTCTCTTGTGCCCGCGGGCCACCATGTTCCGATGGGCGAGCACGTGAGTCCTGCGATAGAGGATGAAACGGTTGGTTCCCAAGGCCAAGTCGCTGGACCCGGCAATCGCCTCCGAGAGTTCGTTTGCGCTGACCGAAGATGCAAGAAAACCGCGAAATTTGCCGCCCCTGCGGATGGCTGTTCGCACCACAAGGAGCGTCAGCCCGATCTCTTCCGCCCACAGGGGCCCGGTCCAGAATGGTCTCGTGGACTGTTCGCTGGCGGCTGCAATGCGGCTTGATATCCGGTTCGCGGTCTCGGGGTTGTCCAGCGCGTTCCGCATGCGGTAGGCGCCACGGCCTCGCCGGACGCGGAGGATGCGGCCGTCAGGATAGATGAACCCCATGCTGTACACCTGCTTGGTTCCAGCCATCGCGGCCAGCAGCGCATTCGCGAGTTGGTCGCTGTCTTCGACATCGACCTGACCGGAATCAATCAGTCGAATGACGTAGCTGTTGGTTTCCTCGACCGGCTCAAGGTGTCGTTGCACAGTCGATGACAGGAACTGGATGCCGATTCGTGCATTGGCTGCGACGAGCGAAAAGGTGTTCTTCTGCGCGGTCCAGAGCGAGATTCCGAGCACGAGCAGCATGCCGCCCACGATCAGGGACCCGAAACCGAGCACCAGCGCCGTCGTGATCGAGAGGCCGATGCCCCGGCGTCTGCCGGCGGCGGGGCTCCTGGAATCGAGCGCCGCCATCAGTCCGCGCGTCTCCGGCAACGGAATCCGTTCCGGACGCCACGACGCCGGCACGGGCCGGCCGCTTGCCGGAGAGTGGATGGTCCCGTCGTCGTCTCCGCATGCAATTCGCCAGTCGGCATGTTTCTCGCAACCCGTTTCGTTTCTGTCGTCATCCGGTCGGGTGATCCGTCCGGCAGGGTCATCGGCTGTTGCCGTTGTCTTCGACAACCAGTTTCAGGTTCGTGCCTGTCCGCAGGCTAGCGCCGGGGCCTATTCTGTTCAGCACGGCGAAGCGCTCGACACGGTAATCGGCGAAGGCCTGGCGGCGGGCGAGGCTCTCGATACTATCCCGATTGCCGACGGTCACAATCCGCAAACGGTACGGTTTCAGACTGGAGGCCTCGTCGGCGGTCAGGAGGCGGAAGCTGCGCAGGGCGCGGTGGAACGCTATCGTCAGGGCGCGGGTGCGGTCGGGCGGCGCCATGAAGATGAACCTGTAAAGTATCTACTCACCCCTAGTTGGGTTCTGATTGGCCATAGTGCTCGTTGATGATGTCTGCGGCTTTTCCGTCGAGGGCGATCTGGGTGGCGACGAGTGGGTTGTAGCCGGGTGCGGCCATGGAGGTGAGGTAGCTTGAGCCCCGGCACCATGCTTTTGCGTGGAGCGGAAGCATCCGGACACCTTGACCTTTGCCATCCTGATCTTCTGTTCTCCGGCATTGTTGGTGAAGCTGACGTCGGGGTTGTCTATGAAGCGCAGGTTTTCGTGTTTCACGAGACGTTCGTGCAGGTTGTGCGCGTCGGACTTGCGTCCACGTTTTCCTTTCGTCGGGATGTCGGGCAGTTCCCTGGCGCCCTGATGGTGCGGTAGCGCCTGCGCCCGGCGTCGTTCAGGGTCTTGGATGCGCTGTTGTTGATCTTGTGGCAGACCTCGCGGAGCAGGCTCTTCATCAGTCGCGCCCAGCGGTAGCCTCGACGACAAAGGTCAGTTCGCGCAGCAGGTGGCTGCCGCACAGCTGGTGGCTACACTGGCCCATGTACGAGGCCCAGGACGCCCTTGTAGCACGGGCCGATCTCTTGCCCGCGCTTGCGGTGCGGGAACTTGCACGTCAGGGTCCCACGACATGAAGCCACTTACTGTTGATCCGAAATCGTCGACATCGGGCGTTGCAGGAGGTGCGCCACGGCGGCCTCCTCCCATGACGCATCGTGAAAGCATAGCCGAGGCCTCGGAGAGCTTGATGCCGGAGATCGCCTGCACGAGCGCGACAGCACAGCGCAGGGACAGCATCTGGGCGACCAGCAGGTTGATGACGAGGGCCTGGATGCCGTACTGCACGGGATGTTGTCGGGGAACCGGCCCCGGGCCTTGCACTTCGGGCATTCCTTGATCTCGGCGCGGCGCTCGACGACCTCGAACACGATGTCGTGCGGCGCTCCCGATCGACGGGGCCGTCGGCGCCGCAGGCGTCGCAGGCCGCGACCGTCTCCTCGACGATGATCTTGCGCAGGTTGTCGCCCATCTGCTGGTTCGGCTTCGGGCCGTTGCTCCCGGCACGCTCTTGTCCGTCTGTGACGGCGGCAGACCGGAGTTCCGGCTCGTGCGTGGTCTTCTCCAGAAGGACGACGATGATGATGTCGAGCAGGATGACGAAGACGCGAATCACGGCCTCTTCCGCCACCTTGCCGGCAGCGCCGCGGTCTTGGCCGCTTCGAACTCCTCGCGCGCCGCCCGTCGCCATCACCCGGCCTTGCGCTTCATCAGCACGCCGCCTCCGAGATGCGTTTCCACATACAGATCATGCGGGGGCTGGAGCCCCGGAAGCAGCTGGCACAGCCCGCTCGTCGCCTTTGATCCAAAGTAGCCCACTGGCGGTCCCCGTCGTTCTCGATGACCACCACTAAACGAATCGGCATGCAGTGTCAAATCTCCACGAAAACCCGTTCGTTGCTCTACCCCGACATCAAGCCGGAACCAGGGGGTGAGCAGTTACCCTGTAAATTGACTTGGTCAGGGGTTCGGTAGGCGGCAAGTCTCGCGTCGAACGCGCCGTCGCGGATTCGCAACCGTGTCGTTGCCGTCGCGGCTTCGATGCCGTTGACGCGCAGCGCTTCCAGTTGCGTGAAATACAGTCCGTTGGCCCAGAAATCCCGCAAATAGCCGGTCATGGCGCCGGTGAAGCGGCGTTGTTCCTGATCGAATAGGATGCCTTCCCTCGCGGGGCCGAAGGCTGCGACCGGGTTGGGGGAATTGAACAGGCTGAAACCCGGCGGCACGCGAAAGGCGAAACGCGCTGCCGGATGGAGAAAATCGTGGCCCCGCACGAAACCCTGTTCGCGACCATTACCAAAGACGATTCCCGAGATTTTCGAGAAATAGATATCGCGGGCGGTGATCGGGCCGCTCACATTCACGGCTCTGGCCATCCGTGTGGCGCGCCCGATCCGTTCGATCGGTGCCGGGTGGGTTGCCAGGTAGTTGAACCGGTCGACGGCATCGGGCGGAGCGCCCCGCCGCGACGAATCCCGGAGCCTGGTCAGAAAACGGCCCATGGCATCGGGATCGTACCCGACCCGCGCCAGATACCGTATGGCCAGCCTGTCGGCCTCGTGCTCGTGTTCGCGGGAGAACGATCTCAACACCCCGGTCGTGGCGAGCTGGGCTAGGTCGTCGTAGCGGCCGTCACCCAGGACACTCAGCCCGATCATTCCGATTGTTGCGATGACATTCCGGCCGTGGCTCCGGGCGCCGTGCCGGGCGGTGACGTGTCCGATCTCGTAGGCGAGCACGGCGGCGACCTCGGCTTCGTCGTTGGCAAGCGCCAGCAGGCCGCGAGTTAGGTAGATGTACCCCCCGGGCGCCGCGAAGGCGTTGACCGTCGGAGAGTTCAGGATGGTAAAGGTGAATTCGAGATCAGGGAGTTCCGACATGCTGGCCAGGAACCGGCTGATGCTGGCGATATACTCCTTGAGTTCCCGGGACCCGTATTCGCCGCCGAACATCTTCACGAACTTCGGGTGATTGGCCCGTCCGATGCTGGCCTCGCACTCCGATGGCATGCCGGCCGTGAAGATCCACGAGCCTGTCGCCGGATCGGTGCTGGTCCAGCCCCCCCCAGCGGAAGCGCGGGGGCTGTTGCCGCGAGGCAGAGAGCGAACGCGTATCGGGTGCAGTTCTCGTATGGCGAATCCAAGTCATTGATTTAACACGGTTGTGCGGTCGCGAGGCAGCAGCGAAAACGGGTTTTCGTGACAATCGCCCGTTTCAGGACAGGATTTTGTCACGACCCCCGCGGCATCGACAGGGTGATCCGGGCGCTGCGCCACCTTCGCGACACCAACGGGCCAACATCGACAGGGAACTGTCCTTCTTCCGCAAGCATCGCCACCGCATGCGCTACCACGCGCTGAAGCAACCGGCTCGGGAATTGTCGAGGCGGCGACCCTCGTCACACAGCGCATGAAACGCTCCGGCATGCGCTGGCGCATCGTCGGCGGACAATCACCTTCCGCGCCCTGCTCGAATCCGGCCGCTTCGAGAGCGCGTGGACGGCCATGATCGGTGCAGACGACGCACCGGCCAACGACAACATCAGCCCAAATCACACCCCGGCACTGGCCGCATGAGATGAACAAATGGTACTGAGCCTGCAACCGTGCCATACGAAACTCTCACCCCGCGTATCCGGCAGCCTTCAAGGGTCCGCCTCCCTGTCTGTTCTCGTCTTGCCGCGCTCCGGGACGCGGATCCGGCTCCCGGTCGGCCTGTCCCACTCCCTTTTCATTCCAGATCGTTACCACCGTTTCCCAGAAAGCGAAATCTGCCGGTAACTGCTCACCCCCTGGTTCCGGCTTGATGTCGGGGTAGAGCAACAAACGGGTTTTCGTGGAGATTTGATACTGCAGGCCGATTCGTTTAGTGGTGGTAATCGAGAACGACGGGGACCGCCAGTGGGCTACTTTGGATCGAAGGCGACGAGCGGGCTGTGCCAGCTACTTCCGGGGCTCCAGCCCCCGCATGATCTGTATGTGGAAACGCATCTCGGAAACGGCGCGCTAATGAAGCGCAAGGCCGGGTGATGGCGACGGTCAACGCGGCGCGCGAGGAGTTCGAAGCGGCCAAGACCGCGGCGCTGCCGGCAAGGTGGCGGAAGAGGCCGTCATCCGCGTCCTCCTGCTCGACATCATCATCGTCGTCCTTCTGGAGAAGACCACGCACGAGCCGGAACTCCGGTCTGCCGCCGTCACAGACGGACAAGAGCGTGCCGGGAGCAACGGCAAGGGCCCGAAGCCGAACCGGCAGATGGGCGACAACCTGCCATCGTCGAGGAGACGGTCGCGGCCTGCGACGCCTGCGGCGCTGACGGCCCCGTCGATCGGGAGCGCCGCGTCCTCTATGACATCGTGTTCGAGGTCGTCGAGCGCCGCGCCGAGATCAAGGAATGCCCGAAGTGCAAGGCCCGGGGCCGGTTCCCCGACAACATCCCGTGCAGTACGGCATCGGCATCCAGGCCCTCGTTATCAACCTGCTGGTCGCCCAGATGCTATCCCTGCGCCGTCGCGCTCGTGCAGGCGATTTCCGGCATCAAGCTCTCCGAGGCAACCTGCCTCGGCTATGCTTTCACGATGCGTCATGGGAGGAGGCCGCCGTGGCGCACCTCCTGCAACGCCCGATGTCGACGATTTCGGATCAACAGCAAGTGGCTCCATGTCGTGGGACCCTGACGTGCAAGTTCCCGCACCGCAAGCGCGGGCAAGAGATCGGCCCGTGCTACAAGGGCGTCCTGGGCCTCGTACATGGGCCAGTGTAGCCACCAGCTGTGCGGCAGCCACCTGCTGCGCGAACTGACCTTTGTCGTCGAGGCTACCGCGCGACTGATGAAGAGCCTGCTCCGCGAGGTCTGCCACAAGGTCAACAAGAGCGCATCCAAAACCCTGAACGACGCCGGGCGCAAGCGCTACCGCACCATCAGGGCGCCAGGGAACTGCCCGACATTCCGCCGCCGACGAAAGGAAAACGCATCGCAAACGCGCACAACCTGCACGAACGTCTCGTGAAACACGAAAACCTGCGCTTCACAGACGACCATTGCGGTAGGGAACCGGGTTGCCCCGGTCCCCCCGCACAGAACCGGACATGCGCTGTTCGCATCCGGCTCCTCCCCTGACGACAAGGCGCTGGTTTGGCCACGGGTGGCGGATGCTGGCTCAGTGGGCGGCGGCAAGGGTGTCTATGTCCCCGGTGAAGTCCTTTTGGGAGCGTCGCCGAAGGGCACGCATGAGCAGCCGTTTGCATTGGTGTATGAACCCCTGCAGGGATTGACTGCTTCCCGGGACGGCGTAGTAGCAGCCGTTGATAACTCACCACTTGGCCGTTTCGTGCCGGTTGTCGTGCCATCGCATGCGCAAGGCCCCCTTGATCCGCCGCAGGGTGCCCGTTTGCGAGACGGTTTGCGACCGACCCTGAACCTGCCTTTCCTCGTCTGTTCGCAGAAGTGCGTCATGCCGAGGAAGTCGAACGTCTTGCCCTGCTTCCGGCGGTTCGCTCTGGCAAACCGACCGAACTCGATGATTTTCCGGGTGCAGTTCAAGTGGGCCAGCCTCTCCCCAAGGTCCCGGAGAAAGCGCTGCGCATCGCCCAGATGCTGAAAGCCGCACACGAAGTCGTCCGCATAATGATCGTGTCGCCTCCAGCCATCCGCTTGCGCCAGTGGTTCTGGAACCAGTCGCACGTAGTGCAGGTAAACGTTCGCGAGGCAGGGCGATACAATCGCCCCCTGCGGTGTTCCCTTGCCAGTCGGTCCCTTCCATGACGCCGGCGTCACTTGATGATCAGCCGGATAACCCCCCGATCCGTTTCTCGAGCATCGCAATCAGATGGTCGCGGTCGAGATTGTCGAAGAACCCACGGGCGTCAACGATCCAGTTGACCTTCCGCCGTTCCACCGTGACGGCGTCGAGCGCGTGATGCGTCCCGCGCCCCGGCCGGAAACCGTAGCTGAAACCGAGGAACTCCGTTTCGTAGAGCGGCACCAGAATCACACTGCCCGCTGAAGAATCTTGTCCGAGGCAATGCCAAGCGGTCGTTGCCCTCCATCCTCCTTGGGAATGTAGACCCCGGAGGCGCTCGGTACGCACCCCTGTGCACACGGTCGTGTAGGTCAACCAGTTCCACACCTTCCGCGTACGCTTGCCACACAACGCCCCGCCGCCGCGTCCTTCCTCAAGGAATGGAACGCGTCGTGCAGGACATCACGTGGTGGAGTAAAGACGCTCTTCCGGGTTCCTCTTCGCTACCTGCGTTCAGCCGCCTGTGACCCCCGCTTCTGCGCGCGGCGCGGGCCAATCGCATTGCCCTTCCCTCCAGCAACTCCGCAGGCTCCGGAGAACCTTTGTTCGCTGCCTTCAGCGGTACTATGGCCGAATCTGACTTCTCGTTCATCATCGGTTTACGGAATAGTTCCTTTCCTCTGCGGCCCCTCCACGACAGAGGGGCAAGACCTCCCAGGTCCCTGCTTCGGCCATGGTTCTCGGACCCCGCGGAGCCCCCCTCACCAACGCGGCTTGCGGGGTGTTGCCTTCGGCCACGACCTCGGCACTCCGGTTTCAAAGCATCTCGTGGCTCAATAGCCCGGCCCACGCCTGCCGCTCCCCAACGCGTCGCCTGACGCCTCACGACGCATGGTTCACGGAGAAAGTGGTGGTTAGCCTCTCTTCCTGCCGGGACTTGCACCCGGCAACATTCCACCAGTTAGCCTGGCGCACCCGACGTCAGCTTCACCAACAATGCCGGAGAACGGAAGATCAGGATGGCAAAGGTCAAGGTGTCCGGATGCTTCCGCTCCACGCAAAAGCATGGTGCCGGGGCTCGAGCTACCTCACCTCCATGGCCGCACTCGGCTACAACCCACTCGTCGCCACCC
The DNA here is from genome assembly GCA_964291215.2 of Alphaproteobacteria bacterium. Taxonomy (GTDB): domain Bacteria; phylum Pseudomonadota; class Alphaproteobacteria; order MPNO01; family UBA830; genus JAJEBT01. Next base: position 292,938 of record OZ219791.1, read on the forward strand.
AGATCGCCTTCGACGGAAAAGCCGCAGACATCATCAACGAGCACTACGACCAATCAGAACCCAACTAGGGGTGAGTAGATACATCTGCCGGACTGCGTCCCCTGGGAGTCCTGCAGCCCGGCAGTTCAGGAACGATGCCATCATTTGCCTCAAATTTTTCCGTCGCTACTATAACATCGGCGCCCGGGTCTGTGACTGCATGCTGGAGACCGGAGCGGGCATTCCGATACAGACAGCCGAGTAAACAGGTTGATCCGAGACAGCCTTTTTCCACCTGTAGAGCCCCATTTGACCGGCATGCTCCGTGTCGATTCGATCCACGAAATCTACTGGGAACAGTCTGGTCGCGCGGACGGTGTGCCGGTGATGTTTCTGCATGGGGGGCCTGGCGCCGGCACGACATCGGCGCAGCGCCGTTTCTTCGATCCTGAGGCTTGGCGAATCGTCCTCTTCGACCAGCGCGGCGCAGGCCGTTCACGTCCGCGCGGCGAGCTTCAGCACAACACCACCACGCATCTTGTCGAGGACATCGAACAGCTCAGAAAGCATCTCGGGATCGACCGTTTCGTTCTCTTCGGCGGTTCGTGGGGCAGCACGCTGGCGCTATGCTACGCGGAGGCGTTCCCGGAGAACTGCCTCGGGCTCGTGCTGCGCGGGATATTCCTCGGCCGCCGGAAGGAAGTGGAATGGTTCCTTTGCGGTCTTCGCGCGGTGTTTCCGGAGGCATGGAACGAGCTGGTGTCGGTGCTGCCAGAAGGCTCGCGAGATGACGTTCTCGGAAGCTTCGGCCAGCGCCTTTTCGATCCCGATCCCGCTGTTCATCTGCCGGCCGCCCGCGCATGGAGCCGGTACGAAGGATCGTGCTCGACGCTGCTGCCGAGTCCCGAGACGCTCGCCGCGTTCGGCGAAGACGACATGGCCTATGCCCTGGCCAAGATCGAGGTGCATTACTTCGTCAACGACAACTTCCTTGGCGAGAACGAGTTGCTTTCCAATCTCGACGCGGTGACGCATCTGCCCTGCACCATCATTCAGGGCCGTTACGACATGATTTGCCCGATGACCTCGGCATATGAACTGCATGGCTCCTGGCCGGGTTCCGAGCTGCTCGTCGTCCCCGACGCCGGGCATTCGGCGATGGACCCCGGGATCCGGACGGTGCTGGTCCGAACCACTGAAAAATGGAAATCGGCATTCGATGTGACCGGTCCGCGCTGATCCCGGGGAGATGTCCCGGTACATGTTCGTGCTGTCCGCGAGCTGGCGGAGCAGGCACAGGGCTTCGGCATCTTCTGGCAGGACCGGATCGGCTGCATCCAGCCCTCGTTCGGGGATTTTCGGATTCTCCGGGGCCGTGACAAGACCGCCAGGGTTCATTGCCTCCCGATATCCGCTATAAACGGTTCATCCGTTGTCGGCCCCGTAGCTCAGTAGGATAGAGCGGCGGATTCCTAATCCGTAGGTCGGGGGTTCGAATCCCTCCGGGGTCGCCACTCTCCGTCGCGTCATCCCGAGCTGGCGGAAGCCCTTGAGGCGGTCGCGCTCTTCGCAGAGTTCACGGTCCCGACCCTGGTGTCCCAACATGCTGCGTCGGCAACGGACCGGCTCCGGAATCAGGGTTTTCGCTGCGCCGCGGTAAGACACCTTGTCCGGTCCTGGCATAAGATGCCACCGATGCCTGCCGGATCCGTGGCTGGTTGTCAGGATGCGCTCCCGGATCCGCTGCGATCGCCATCCGTGCCGGCGATCGCGGTTCAGGAAGCCCCTTGGGTCCTCGGGGGGCGAAATGCGACAATCCCGCCGCCCGGGCGCTCGATCCGATCTTTCCCGGGAGCCGGGTTTCAGCTATTCTTCCGGGCTGACAAAGGTGAGCTTCCGACAGACGGCATGCGCGCCGGTGCGTTGCCCGCAGGGTGTGCACCAGGACACGGAGGGCTGTTCAATGGCACTTGCGACATTCGGAGCCGGCTGCTTCTGGGGCGTCGAGGCGGCCTTTCGCAAGATGGACGGGGTTACCGCGACATCGGTCGGCTACATGGGCGGGCATGTCCCCGACGTCAACTATGGCATGGTCTGCACGGGAACGACCGGACACGCCGAGGTCGTTCAGGTCGAGTTCGATCCTGACCGGGTATCCTACGAGGACCTCTTGCAGACCTTTTGGTCGTGCCACGACCCGACCCAGGTCAACCGCCAGGGACCGGACATTGGAACGCAGTACCGTACCGTGATCTTCTGCCATGACGACGCGCAGGCAGCAGCCGCCGAGACCTCGAAACAGGCCCTTGAGGGCCACGGATATCCGATCGCGACGAAGATCGAACCGGTGTCGGATTACTGGATCGCCGAAGACTACCACCAGCAATATTTCGAGAAGCAGGGCGCGCACCACCGCTCGCGCCTGTTCGGCATGTTCAGGTGACGCCGGTCACAAGACGGTTTTTCGGCAATTTTCCGGCCCCTGACCGGGGCCGCTGGCCAGGGATCCGTCCCGCGGTCAGGCTCTGCGAGCTCCCGGCAGAGCTTGCGCCGTGGTCCTCTTCTGCCGGCTGATCAGCCGGCGGACTGCCCGCTAGCCGTGCGCTCGGTCATCCGCGCCGTCGATTCCGCCGTCTGGTGGTAGAGAGGCTCCCGCTCTTCATCCTTCCGGCGGCGTGCTGCGCCCAGGGCTCTTCTTTTGTAACTACCCAGGTACCCTGCCAAGTGTGAGAGCTTGCTGATTTTGTTCGCCGTGTCGCTGCTCTCGGCCTTGACTGCATAGGCGCGCGCGCCTATGGGTTGCCCTCTCGCATGGGAGGAGCGGCTGGTGGGGTATTTCGGATCGAAGGCGACGACGGGTCTGAGCCAGGCGCTGATTGCGCTGATGCCGCCGCACTCTGTCTATATCGAGAGTCACCTGGGGGGCGGTGCGCTGATGAAGCGCAAGCCTGCTGCCGTGCGCTCGATCGGGATCGACCTCGATGAGCGGGCGCTTGAGGCCTTTGGCTGCGACTACCCGGTGGAGTTGGTGCATGGCTGCGCCCACTCCTTTCTGGCGTCGTTTGCGTTTCTGGGCCCGGAGCTGGTCTACAGCGATCCGCCCTATCTGCACGCGACCCGGCGTTCGTCGCAGCGCTACCGCTTCGAGTATGCGGAGGCCGACCACGTCGCGCTGCTTGAGCTGCTCAAGGGTCTGCCCTGCCAGGTGATGGTCTCGGGCCACCCGTCTGCGCTCTATGACGACCTGCTGTCGGGCTGGCGCCGGCTGGCGCTGCAGGTGACGACCCAGGCCCGGGTGCGGACCGAGGTGGTGTGGTTCAACTTCGCGCCCGACCGGGTGCACTGGGCGCGCTTCGCCGGCCGGAACTTCACCGACCGCCAGCGCATCAAGCGCAAGGCGGCCAACTGGGGCCGGCTCTACGAGGCCATGCCGGCGGGCGAACGCCTGGCGGTGCTGGCCGCGATCATGGCCGTCGAGGTCCCGTGACGGTGGCGCGAGGACCTCGCCGGCCACGACGAGGCTTTTGCGTGCCTGCAGGACCTTTTCACCCCACAATGCCTGGCGATGACGGTCATCAAAGCCATCCGGGCCAGGGGCTGCTGCGCCTGAGCGCGGCGCTGGTCAGGGAGAACGACGCGCTGGAGCGGGAGAACGCCCACTTGCGCGAGCGGATTGCCGAACTCGAGCGCAGTGCCGCGCTCGACAGCACCACCAGCTCCCGGTCGCCGGCCAGCGACGGTCTGAAGAAGAAGAGCGGACCCCAGCGCACCCGGAGCGGCACGTCCGACAGGCGGCGGCCAGCCACAAGGGAACCACTCTGGAGCGGACCGCGACGCCCGACCACGTCGTCGATCATGATCCCTGCGCCTGTGCGGGCTGCGGCGCGCCGCTGTCGGCCGCTGAGCGTCACCGAGCCCCCGTCTGCCGGCAGGTCTTCGATGTGCCGCAGCCCCTTGAGGTCACCGAGCACCGCTGCCTCTGTGCCGCCTGCGGCACCGTGACGACAGCCGTCTTCCCGAACGGCGCCCCGGTCCAGTACGGGCCGCGTATCACCGCGTGGGGGACCTACCTGCTGCACGCGCAGTTCATTCCGGAGAAGCGCGTCGCCGAAGTCATGAGCGACCTCTTCGCGGTCAGGCTCTCAACCGCCACCATCGCCGCCATGGGCAGACGCACCGCCCGGCGCTTCGAGGGCTTCCTCGACCGTGTCGGCGAGATCATCCGCACCGCGGCCCCGGTCAAACACCTCGACGAGACCGGCATCCGCATCGCCGCCCGGACCCAATGGCTCCACGTACTGTGCACCCCGTTGCTGACCATCCTGCGCATCGCCGCCGGGCGCAGCCACATCGACGAGAAGCTCAACGGCATCGTCATCCATGACGACTACGCCACCTACTTCGCTCTCCAAGGCGTGCGCCACGGGGCCTGCAATGCCCATCACCTGCGCGAACTCCAAGCCCTGATCGAGATCGAGAACTGGGCAGCCACCACGCACCCGCTCCTCAGCCGTGCCAACAGAGCCGCCCGCTTCGCCCGCAAGAATGACCGCGACCTGCCCGCTTCACTGGTGGCCCGCATCTCCCGAGCCTGGGACCGCATCCTTGAGCAGGCCATCGCCTCTCACGAAGAGATGGCGCCCCTCCAGAGCGGAAAGCACGGACGACAAAAGCGCCGCATCGGTCACAACCTCGCCCTCCGGCTCCAGAAATACAAGGAGGGCTGCCTGCGCTTCCTCACCGACCCGAGAACCCCCTTCTCGAACAACCAGGCCGAGCGCGACCTCCGCATGGGCAAGCTGCGCCAGAAAATCTCGGGCGGCTTCCGATCAATGCAAGGCGCCCGCGACTTCGCCAGCCTGCGTTCCGTCATCGCAACAGCCCGAAAGCAACGCTGGAATGTCCTCGAAACCCTGGCGCATCCCGATCCCATGCAGCTGATCCCGAGACTGCGCCTCTGAAATCCCCCGCCGCTCGCCTCCGCGTCCGCGGCAGCAGACCGGAAGCTTCAGTCCATAACCCGTGGCTGATCGCCGGAAGCAGACCTGGGCAGTTACCTTCTTTTTTCCGGTTTCGTCCGACGAGGGGGTGTTGTATGCAGATCTGGAGGTCCATTCGGGAGCGGATTTCGTTGTCGATATGTCGGTTCCGACCTTGAGACGGTGCCACCAACTTCAAGAACGGCCACTCTGACACGGTTGTCCGCCGCCGATCGCGACAACAGAATGGTCCTAGTGCTGCGCCGGAGTTTCTTGCCACAAGATCGACGGCCTTTCTTACGACAGGACGTTCCTTTATCTCCTGGCGCCATTGCGTGACGTTGGAGAAGCCGTCGAGCGGTTGCCCCATGGCCTTCGCGATCAGAATCGATGGTCAGCTGGCCATGTCGGCAATGGTGTAGTCCTCGCCGACGAGATAGGCGCGGTCGGCGAGGCGCCGTTCGAGGACGCCGATGCAGCGGTTGTATTCGTTGCCGTAACGGGTCCTCGAATAGGCCTCGTCGCCCGGCGCATAGTTGACGAAATGGCTGAACCGGTCGGCCATCGGACCGAGATTGCCGACCTGCCAGAAGAGCCGTTCGAGCGTCTCCTTGCGGCCGACGGGATCGTCGGGCAGGAAACGCCCGGCCTTGCGCGCGAGATGGAGGAGGATGACGCCCGACTCGAAGATCGGCAGCGGCTTGCTGCCGTATTCCGCCGGTAGATCGCGATCGACGATCGGTCGGCGGCAGGTGCTGCCGGCGCTCGCCGAGCGCGTGGGTCTCGAGCTTTCGCTGCCGCGGAGCGTCCCCGACCGTCGTGCCCGCCGTCCCGTCCGATGACGCTCGCCTGCCTGCTGCAGGATCTCGGCCCGGTCTCGCCGGTGGGCGGCACCGACGATCGCCGGCTCCGGGAGGCGATGATGGCGACGCACCACCCGCCGGGACGGGTGCCCCGGCGGCCAGATGCGCTACCGGGTTCACTCGCAGCACCACGGCACACGGGATCGGCTTCGGGTCCGCAACCTGGCAGCTGCGGGCGCGGGACAAGTGGATGGTCTGCCGACGTCCGCGCCGCCAACATCAGGCGCGTGATCTGCCATCAACGGTTTCTTCCCGGCGTCCGGGTCTGCGGGCTGGGGTCCTGCGCATGGCGGCGGAGCGCGTCGCCGACGACCGGGAGGCCCGCGGTGCGTCCGGTGGCGGCCTGTACCCATGTCGGCGTGGAGCGGTTACCGCTGCCACTGCGCCGGCTGGACCGTGGCCGGGCGGGGCAGCAAGGGGAGCGTCGGCATTCTTGCCGGTCTGGCGGTGACGCCGGAGGGCCGGCCCCCGGACCTGTTCACGATGGACGCAGCCTTCCGGCAGGAGCCCGGGGAGGACAGCCGGCGCCGGGCGGGCACGGGAGCCGGCATGCGGTTGTTGGGGCTGAGTGCAAGAAATTCGGGCATGAACTGTTCACCCTTGCCGATATTGACCGGGACCAGGCGGTAGTCGAGCCCGCATTCCTCGAGCATGATGGCGACTTTCCAGCCGTTGGGTGTCGGCCAGTAGTAGAAGTCGATCATGCGCCGTTGTCCCCGCCGGCGACCGCCGCGGTGCCGTTCTCGATCATGCAGGTGGCTTCGGTCTTCGAGAATCCGGCCTCGGCCAGGATCTCCCTGGTGTGCTCGCCGAGGTCCGGGCCTTTCAAACTGCGGGCACGCAGGTCGGTCTCCGCCATTTCGATTCACGGACACCTGACTGGTTCGCCGGCGCGTTGTGCTCCGCCGACGCCACCCGTCACGGTCTGGCTCGCGAGCTTTGCGAGCGCACCGGCTGGCGCAACGCGCCTGGTCGTCCATGCCTCTCGCGGCGGCCTGCCCGGACACGCGGGTGGTCTGCGACCGCGAGGGCGACTTCCGGGAGCTGCATGCCGTGGACGCCGGGACCGCACTGCTGGTGCGCGCGAGACAGCGCGTGCGGACGGCAACGAGGAGTGCCTGCGGGAGCATGTCGCGGCCCGTGACGGAGCTGACGGTCCCGGCGGCCCGCGCGCCCGCAAGGAGCGCGTTGTCCGTCTCGAGATCCGCACAGGTGGCGCCGCCGCACCGCGAGGGCGACGCCTGTGTCCATGTTCGCGGCCAGCGAGACGGCGACGAGGCGCTGCTGACCACCGAACGCCCGGCGCAAGCGGAGGCCGTGCACGCGGCGACCGGCTGGTACCGGACGCGCATCGAGAGCTGGTTCCGCACGCTGAAGACCCGGATCAAGGACCGCCGGCGGGCCGACGACCTGAAGAAGTGCCTCGCCGTCCATGTCCTGACCGTCCTTGCGCGGGAGCATCCCTCGACCCCGGCGAGCGAGGTGTTTGCGGAGGAGGACATCGACCTGCTCCACACGCTGCCGGAAGCGCAGGGTCATCGCAACGTCGTGAGGATGGCGGACGGGAAGGCGCCCGACATCAGGGCGGTGGTCATCGATCTCGGACGCCTCGTCGGATCGCATCTTGCCGCGCGGCCATCGCTCCCGGGAACGAAGAAGGTCTGGCGGGGTCTCGAGCGGCGGCACTGGGCGATCCAGGTGCGCGACGCACTCGGCGAGAGAAGGCGGGAATGAGATGCCTGTACAAGTGTGGGATGTTGAAAGGGTCCGGGCCGCCCATGCGCACAGATGTCGGCGTCGTTGAAAAACGCGCGGCCGGCCGGGCCTGGCGGATGCGTCCGGCCAGCGCGTGTTCGATTTCTATGACGACGCCGTTGGCTTCCGTCTGAGGATGGGCTATCGCCTCGCGGCGTATTAGTACGGGCGCGCACGAGACATCTTCGGCTTCGAGCCGCACAAGGTACTCGTCGGTGCCCAGCGTGCGCAGCGCGTCCTGCGTCAGCTGCAGCCGTTCGTCGATGTTCTTCTGGCGCAGAGCCGGCGTGCGGAACCGCGGATCGTCGGGCCATTGCGGCCTGTTCAGCGCCCGCGCCAGCGCCGCCCATTCCCGGTCGCTCTGCACCGCGACACTGATATGGCCGTCCGCGGTCTCGTAGATCAGGTCGATGAAGCTCGCGGCCCGAGCCTGCGGAAACGGATTGTCCACGAAAGTCTGGGCAGCCATGTCGGAACCCCAGAGAAAGGCGATGATGGTATCGAGCATGGAGAGGCGGACATGCTGGCCCTCTCAGGTGCGTTCGCGTGCCAGCAAGGCGGCGGTAATCGATTGCGCGGCCGCCATTCCCGTCAGTTTGTCGGGGAGGGTCGTGCGCACCAGGCGCGGGCGTTCTCCGTCTGACCCGGCCTGGATGGTGGTCAGTCCCGAGAGGGCCTGGACCAGCGGATCGTAGACGGGCTTGGTCGCGTAGGGCCCCTCGAAACCGAATCCGCAAATCGACACGTAGATGATTCCAGACGCCGCCTCGCCGATCAGTGCTTCGCCGATGCCCATGCGCTCGGCGACGCCCGGCTGGAAATTCTGGATGAACACGTCGGCGCCAGCAGCCAGCCGCATCAACGCCGCGATGCCCTCCGGGCGCTTGAGACTGAGCACGATCGAGCGCTTGTTGCGGTTGTTGTTGAGGAAGTTTGCGGAAAACCCGTTCCACGTGTTGGTCGAGGCGCACGTGTGGTCGCCGCCGGCCGGGTTCTCGACCTTGATGACGTCCGAACCCTGATCGACCAGCAGCATCGTGGCCGATGGCCCGGAGACCATCGAGGTCACGTCGACGATCCGGACACCGTGCAGCGGTCCGTGTGCAGGCATCACATTCTCCGTCGGTCCGCGCCGCCGTGACGGCCGGCTCGCCGGCCGGCCTCCTCGCGGAGGATGCGCGGCAGCACACCGTAGCGCGGTGCGCCGATCATTGCCACAAGCTGCAGAAGCCCCGCTACCACGGCAATCATCCCGGCGGCGCTCAGCGAATGCGGACTGTTCCAGAGTTGCGGTCCGAACGCCGCCAGCGCGTAGCCGACAACAGCGGCGGCCGCGGCGAAGGCCGCGCTCAGCCATACCTGGCGCGAGAGCCTGTCGGTCAGCATGCGCGCGGTCGCCGGCGGGCAAACGAACATGGCGATGACGAGGATCGATCCCACCGCCTCGAATGCGGCTACCGCAGCGATGGCGGTGACGACGATCAGCGCTACCGAGATCGTGCCGACCGGAAGCCCGAGCGCAGCGGCAAGGCCGGGATCGAAAGTCGAAACGCCGAGTTCCTTGAAAAAAAGAACGACGAGGACGGCGATGAACGCCATGACGGCGGCGATGAAGACAAGCTGGCGCGGCAGTTCGCCAAGGGCGGACGGATTGACGAGATCGGCCCATTCGGTCGCTGCCAGCCACAGGGCAGACTCGAGATTGCCGAAGAGCACATGCTCAGCGTCGAGATGCACGTTCGACGCCCCGGTCTGTTCAAGAAGCACAATTCCGACGGCGAACATGACGGTGAACACGACACCCATCGCGGCACCCGCCTCAAGCCGTCCGATCCTGCGGATTGCTGCGATCAGCAGGGTTGTGAGCACGGCCGCGCCCATCGCGCCGAGCGTGAGCGCCGGTGCCCACATCGTCCCCGCCATGAGAAAACCGACCACTATTCCCGGCAGGACGACATGGGCGATGGCGTCGCCGAGGAGCGCTTGGCGGCGCAGGACGAGAAAATTGCCGAGAACGGCGCAGGCGATGGCAGCGCAACAGGCCAGCAACGCGGCCGGGAGGTCGATGGTCAGGAACTCCGCCTTGGTCATGTCGCCGTCCGGTCCGATCCGGGCGCGGGCGACTGCGGCGGGAGGCGGCTGCGGCGCGGAGTCCGCGCGAGAAGGCTGCGCACCGGGGAGAGAATCAGGCTGATGGCGAAGATCGCGCCAGCCGCGACGACGATCATCGATCCCGCCGGTACGTTCGGAAACACGGCCGAGGCCGTCCCCCCGATCCAGCCCGCAAGTCCGCCGAACGCGCCGGAAAGCGCGACCATGCGGCCCAACCTGTCGGTCCAGAGGTGGGCGGTGCAGGGCGGAATGATGACGAGAGCGAGGATCAGTACCAGGCCGACGGTCCTCAGCCCGGTCACGATGACGACCAGGAGAAGGCCGAGCATGATCAAATCGATTCGCGCCACGTTCCAGCCGCTAGCGGCGGCAAAGGCCTCGTCGAACGCGACGGCGCGGAACTCCTTCAGGAGGAGCCCGACGATAGCGACAGTAGCCAGCGACGCGCAGCTGATGAACCAGGCCTCGCCGGCGCTGAGGGTTGCGGTCGAGCCGAGGAGGAAGCTGTTGAGCCCGGCCTGGCCGCCGGTCCCGAGGGCCTGGATGTGGCTGAGCAGCACGATGCCGAGACCGAAGAAGACACTGAGAACCGAGCCGATCGCGGTGTCCTCGGTGAGGCGGGTATGGTCGCGGATCCACTGGATCGCGAGGAGGCCGAGGATCCCGGTCGTGGCGGCGCCCGGGATGATGAGCGCCAGGTTCTTTCCGCTGCCGCCGAGGGCGAGACCGGCAAGGAAGCCGAGCGCGACGCCGGGGAGGGTGGCATGACTTATCGCGTCCGAAACCAGCGCCCGCCGGCGCAGGAACGGGAAGACTCCGGCGACGCCGGCGCCGATGCCGAGCGCGACGACCCCGGCCAGAACTACGGAACTGTTGTAGCCGACCGAGAAGATCAGGACCGCGAGCGTTTCGCCGGCCGGCAAGGTTTCAGATTCCGCCGACGGCCGCGCGAATTTCCGGCGCGGCGAGGCGCCCGCCATAGGCCGCCTGCAGCACGCTTTCGGTCAGCGCCTCGTCGATGTCTCCGACGGCTACCGGCCGCACGTTGAGGACGAGCGCGTGCCCGAAATACTCCCCGATTGTCTGGAGATCATGGTGAACGCAGACGACGGCGGCGCCGGCATCCCGCAGTTCGTTCATCACGTCGACGATAACCCGCTCGGTGGCGGCGTCGATGCCCGCAAAGGGCTCGTCCATCAGATAGAGGCGGGCGTCCTGGGCAAGCGCCCGGGCAAGGAAGACGCGCTGGCGCTGGCCGCCGGAGAGCTGGCCTATCTGGCGGCCGGCGAAGTCCGCCATGCCCATGCGGTCGAGATGTGCGCGCGCCGCCTCGCGGTGGCGCCGCCGCACCGGTCGGCACCATCCGATCCGGCGGTAGAGGCCCATGGCGACAACATCGAGCGCCGATGCGGGGAAATCCCAGTCAACGCTGCTGTGCTGCGGAACATAGGCGACATCGCCCCGCGACGGCCGCAGGTCGCGCCCGTAGACGCGGACTGTGCCGGCGAGCCGCGGAACCAGCCCGAGCACGGACCTGAGCAGCGTGGTCTTGCCGGCTCCGTTTGGCCCGATGACCGCCGACAAGGTGCGGCCGGGCACATCGTAGTCGACGTCCCAGAGCGCCGGCGTGCCCTGGTAGGCCACGGTCAGCCCGCGGATCGAGAGCGCCGCGGGAACAGCCGAAAGCTCCCGGACTTCGCCGCCGCCGACTGGGCGCGGCGGGTTCATGGTGCGGCCCAGCCGGCGGTCTGCCGCGAAGCAGGCCGCGCTGGCATGACACCGCCCAGCGCGCGGACGATCGTCCGGACATTGTGATCGAACATACCGAGCCAGGTTCCCGTTTTCCGCCCGCGGGGTCCCAGGGCGTCGGAAAACAGCGTGCCGCCGATCACGACCCGGTGCTGCCGCGCTGCTGCGCCGGCGATGAGCGCGTTGACGCTGCGCGCGGACACGCTAGTCTCGACGAACACGGCCGCGATCCGCCGGCGGGCGAGGATGTCCGCGAGTTCCTCAATGCGCCGCAGCCCGGGTTCGCTTTCCGTGCTGGCCCCCTGCACCGCGAGGACATCGATGCCGTAGGCGCGTCCGAAGTAGCCGAAGGCGTCATGCGCGGTGACCAGTGCGCGCGCGTGATCCGGGATGGAGGCCAGCGCCTCGCGGGCGCGGAGGTCGGCTTCCGACATCCGCGAGAAATACGCGTTCGCCCGGCGTCGGTAGAAGGCGGCGTTCGGCGGATCGAGCGCTGCCAGCGCGTTCACCGCCGCCCCGAGCGCGCGTTTCCAGAGCGCCGGGTTCATCCAGACATGCGGATCGTAGGCCTTTCCGCCGATCGGGATTAGGTCGCTCGGCGGCAGCGACTCGGCGATCGCAACGACCGGTTTGCGGCGCGCAAACCGGGCCATCATATCCTCCATCTGGGCTTCCAGATGAAGGCCGTTATAGACGATCAGCCGGGCTCGGTTCAGCCGCACGATGTCCGAGCGCGTCAGCCGGTAGAGATGCGGATCAACGCCCGGCCCCATCAGCGTTTCGACCTTGGCATGGCCGCTGGCGATGCGGGCCAGGGGTTCGCCGATCTGGCCGATCGTGGCGACCACCGTCGCCGGCATTGCCCAAGAGGCCGAAGGAGCCGCCGCCACGAAAAGCGCGACGGCGAGCGCGCCACATGTCCATCCTGCTGCTCCCATAGGGTCCGTCCAGCCTCGCCCAAGTCTTCGCAGCGAAGCATACGGCCCCGCGTAATCTTTGCAAGCACTAGATTATTGAATTTTAGCTAATATTCTTAGCATCAACTAACTTTTACGTGCTCGCCGCGGCCGCACGCGTGAGCGGGAAAAGCAAAAAACAGCGTAACTGCTCACCCCCTGGTTCCGGCTTGATGTCGGGGTAGAGCAACGCGGAATGGACCGGGTGCTCGTCTTGTGGGGCGGACGGCCTTGCGCGGATGGTGGCCTTCAATGTCCACCGCGTCGGCCTGCTGCTGCACGGGCAGGTCCGGCCCCAACGATGATGCGCCGCGGCGGCTCCCATCGACCTCAGCCGCGAAGCCCGCCCGGGAGCGGGAACACGTTTGCGGATTCCCGGCTGGAGGAGCCCCGATAGCGCCGCGAATGAGCAGGACTTCTGCCGGAAACCGAGGGCCGATCGAACCCGAAGTTCCGCCGGAGGGTCGGTCAAGACGATCATTCCCGCGCGGGCACGAGTTTACGGTGTCCAGTTGAAAGGCCTCGAGCGGCGTGGTGAAACCGTGACGCACGGGACGGCCGCACCGACCGGGAGCGGTTCGGTGCAGGGATCCGGGATGGGGGCGTTTCGTGGTGTCGGGCAGGCGTTCGCAGGCGCCGCTCACCCCAAGTTGGCACTTTTTGCGGCCTGGAATTTTTATCACGTTGCGCGATTTTTTTGCTCCCCACTTCCAGTCTGAAGTGCAACACCCCTCTGCCCCTCTCGATTCCGCCTGGGAACAGCTTCAGTTCCTTCAACATCGAGCTTATGCAACGCCTTTGTCGGCTTCAAGCCACTAATTCGTCGTCGCGCGGCATGGACCCTGCTGCACGTTGCGGCTTCGGAACGCAGATGGTCAGGGCGGTTTCACTTCAAGGTCGAACATTACCTCCGTAGGCGATCCCGGGACTTTCCGAGTGTTGAGCCGATCCTGCACCTTCTGAACATCTTCGTTGCATATCGCGCGAAAGTCCGTGCCCTTCGGGAAGTACTCCCGCACCAGGCCGTTGGTGTGCTCATTCAAGCCGCGCTCCCAAGAATGGAAAGGCGAACGTATCTACTCACCCCTAGTTGGGTTCTGATTGGTCGTAGTGCTCGTTGATGATGTCTGCGGCTTTTCCGTCGAGGGCGATCTGGGTGGCGACGTGATGATTGTAGCCGAGTGCGGCCATGGAGGTGAGGTAGCTTGAGCCCCGGCACCATGCTTTTGCGTGGAGCGGAAGCATCCGGACACCTTGACCTTTGCCATCCTGATCTTCTGTTCTCCGGCATTGTTGGTGAAGCTGACGTCGGGGTTGTCTATGAAGCGCAGGTTTTCGTGTTTCACGAGACGTTCGTGCAGGTTGTGCGCGTTTGCTATGCGTCCACGTTTTCCTTTCGTCGGGATGTCGGGCAGTTCCTTGGCGCCCTGATGGTGCGGTAGCGCTTGTGCACGGCCCGGCGTCGTTCAGGGTCTTGGATGCGCTGTTGTTGATCTTGTGGCAGACCTCGCGGAGCAGGCTCTTCATCAGTCGCGCGGTAGCCTCGACGACAAAGGTCAGTTCGCGCAGCAGGTGGCTGCCGCACAGCTGGTGGCTACACTGGCCCATGTACGAGGCCCAGGACGCCCTTGTAGCACGGGCCGATCTCTTGCCTCCCGGCCGCGCTTGCGGTGCGGGAACTTGCACGTCAGGGTCCCACGACATGAAGCCACTTACTGTTGATCCGAAATCGTCGACATCGGGCGTTGCAGGAGGTGCGCCACGGCGGCCTCCTCCCATGACGCATCGTGAAAGCATAGCTGAGGCAGGTTGCCTCGGAGAGCTTGATGCCGGAGATCGCCTGCACGAGCGCGACAGCACGGCGCAGGGACAGCATCTGGGCGACCAGCAGGTTGATGACGAGGGCCTGGATGCCGATGCCGTACTGCACGGGATGTTGTCGGGGAACCGGCCCCGGGCCTTGCACTTCGGGCATTCCTTGATCTCGGCGCGGCGCTCGACGACCTCGAACACGATGTCGTGCGGCGCTCCCGATCGACGGGGCCGTCGATGTCAGCGCCGCAGGCGTCGCAGGCCGCGACCGTCTCCTCGACGATGGTCTTGCGCAGGTTGTCGCCCATCTGCCGGTTCGGCTTCGGGCCCTTGCTCCCGGCACGCTCTTGTCCGTCTGTGACGGCGGCAGACCGGAGTTCCGGCTCGTGCGTGGTCTTCTCCAGAAGGACGACGATGAGGATGTCGAGCAGGATGACGAAGACGCGGATCACGGCCTCTTTCGGCACCTTGCCGGCAGCGCCACGGTCTTGGCCGCTTCGAACTCCTCGCGCGCCGCGTTGACCGTCGCCATCACCCGACCTCGACGGTCATGATCGTCGCGAGCATCGCCTGGCGCTCGCCCGGCCGCATCTTCCGGTACTCCGCCGCCCGGCCTTGTGCTTCATCAGCGCGCCGCCTCCGATGGCACAGCCCGCTCGTCGCCTTCGATCCAAAGTAGCTCACTGCCGGTCCCCGTCGTTCTCGATAACCACCACTAAACGAATCGGCATGCAGTGTCAAATCTCCACGAAAACCCGTTCGTTGCTCTACCCCGACATCAAGCCGGAACCAAGGGGTGAGCAGTTACGTCCTGATAAACATGTTGTCTGGAGCCTTTTGTGTTGACGAGGCTTCAGATATACCGGGTTTGGCGGCGGGATCGAGCGAATCGGCAATATTCTGGCACTACAGCGCCCACCCCGGACGCGCAATCAGAAATATAGTGGGTTCAAGAACAAGGACAACAATATATAGCATATCGAACGGAGCGGCCGCATAAATTTCCCCTTCAACTGACGCAAAAAGTGCCAACTTGGGTCACGCGGCCCCGGCGCGGATATCGAGAAGGTTGCGCGCCTCGCAGGCCACGGCGATCAGGTGGACCGGGCCGTTGTGGTCGCGCCAAGTCTCCGCATAGCCCCGCTCGCGCATCTGCGCCATCGCCGCATCCAGCGCGGCGGCGCCGTCCTCCTCGCCGTCGGCCATCTTGAACCCCAGCACGAAGACCTGCCCGCCGAGACGCACCACCATGTCCGCACGGCCGCGATGCGAGGCCTCCTCCACGCCGAGGTCCACCCCGACAGAGCGCAGGCACATGTAGAGAAGGCTCGCATACCAGGCCTCGTAGCGCGCCAGGTCGCCCCTGGCATGCCACTGGTAGGGAATGCCCGCGAGCCAGGCGCGGAGTTTCTCGCCGAAGCCCGCGAAGTCGTTCGCCTCCAGCAGCGCGCAGAGTTCCCGCCCCCTCTCCAGCGGCCCCCTTCTTGCCCAGCCAGGCGAGCAGTCCGCGGTTCAGGCTGATCCGGACCTCGAGGTTGGGATAGTCCAGCCGGTAGAGGGCGTCGAAGTCATCCTGCTCCTCCTCGGCGATGGTCAGGTAGCCGGTCTGGAAGAGCAGCGCCTCGATGTCGATGTCGCCGACATCGAACTTCGAGACCAGAGACATGTCCGCCAGCCGCCCCTCCAGTTCCATCGGGCTCACCGACTTCTCCATCAGCGTCCGGAACAGGAAGTCCGGCGATCCGGTCCCGAACCAGTAGGGGCGGAACTCGCGGCTGTCGAGCAGCAGGAGCACATCGTAGGGATTGTAGACCCGTTCCCCGCCCCGCCAGTGGTAGCCGTTGTACCAGGTGCGGACCTTCTCGCGGTCCAGTCCTGCCAGTTCAGGGCCGAACACCCGGTCCAGATCCTCCTCGCGGTAGCCGCAGATCGTGGCAAAGCGCGGGTCGAGGCTGATGTCCTTCAGATTGTTGAGACCCGAGAACAGGCTGACCTTGGAGAACATGCTGACGCCGGTGACGAAGACGAAACGGACATGTTCGGCGCTGCCCTTGACGATGCCGTAGAAGCCGCGCAGGTAGTCCCGGTTGGCCGTCGCAAGCTCCGGATCGTGGAGCATGTCGAGGATCGGCTTGTCGTACTCGTCCACCAGCACCACCACCTGCCGCCCGGTGGCGCAACGCAGGTGATAGAGGACATTCTGCAAACGCTCCGGACCCGTGCTCGCGGCCGGTACCTTGTCGAGGCCGGCGCGATGTTCGATGATCGCCAACTGGTTGAGGATGTTGCGCTCGATGTCCCCGGGTTCGTTGTACTTCCCGTCGAAGCTCAGCCGCACCGCGGCGCCGACCAGTCCCAGTGGGGGTGGATGTCCAGTCCCCGGAACAGGGGTTCGTGACAGGCAAACAGCGATCCCAGCGTGTCGAGCAGCAGGCTCTTGCCGAAGCGGCGCGGACGGGACAGGAAGTAGTAGTCGCCCTGCTCGACCAGATCCCGGATGAGCGGGGTCTTGTCGACATAGTAGCTGCCGGTCTCCCGGAGGCGCCGGAAGTCCTGGATCCCGATCGGAAGACGGCGGCGGGTCATCGGTCTCTCCTTTCGCGGCGCCGGCACCTGCGGCAGGGCGCGCGGAACCTTCCTTGCCGAGGCCGTCCCGGAACAGCCGTATCGAACGCACGGCCACGCTATCCGTCTGCCTGTCCATGAGCAAGGGGCGAAGGACAGGGCCGCGACAGGGAGTGCCTGCAACCCGAAACCCCGTCAGGCCTTCAGGACTTCGGTCGACCCCGTCCGAGGGAGGAGGGGGGGAGGACGACCGGCAGGTCGCCTGCAGGGGTCGCTGCAGAACAGTTCCGTGCTCCGGAACGCAAAGCCGGCCAGGAACGCGTGGGCGCAGCCGTGGATCAGTTTCACCGGATAATCGCACCCGAACCCGTCCGGCGCTCCCGGTCGATCCCGATAGAGCGCAGCGCCGGCGCCTTGTGCTTCATCAGTGCGCCGCCTCCCGGATGCGTTTCCACATACAGATCATGCGGGGGCTGGAGCCCCGAAAACAACTGGCACAGCCCGCTCGTCGCCTTCGATCCAAAGTAGCCCGCTGGCGGTCCCCGTCGTTCTCGATGACCATCACTGAACGAATCAGCCTACAGTGTCAAATCTCCACGAAAACCCGTTCGTTGCTCTACCCCGACACCAAGCCGGAACCAGGGGGTGAGCAGATACTACAAAACAGCTAAAACTCCGGCCGCTGCGGTGCTATAAGCATTCGAGGCAGGCAACACCATTCGCAAGCGGAGGCGTGGCAATGTTAAGATTGGCACAGGGCAACGTGCGCGAACTGAAGAATTTCGTCGGCGGGCAGTTCGTCGCCGGCGGCCGCACCTTTGAGAACACGACGCCGGTCGACGGGACGCTGCTATCGCATGTCCACGAGGCGACGCGCGAGGTCGTCGACCGCGCGGTGGAGGCGGCCGGAGCGGCGTACCGGGAGACATGGGGCCGCATGCCGGTGGCCGCGCGCTGCGACATCCTCTATGCCGTCGCCAACGGCATCGACGCGCGGTCGGACGAGTTCATCGAGGCCGAATGCCTAGACACGGGTAAACCGCATTCGCTCGCCAGCCATGTTGACATTCCGCGCGGGGCCGCCAATTTCCGCGTCTTTGCCAACCTCGTGAAATCGGTTGGCACCGAAGCCTACCAGCAGGACACTCCCGACGGTGCCGGCGCAATCAACTATTCCGTGCGCCAGCCCCACGGCGTGGTCGCGGTCATCAGCCCGTGGAACCTTCCGCTTCTCCTTTCGACATGGAAGATCGCACCGGCGATGGCGTCGGGCAACGCGGTGGTGCTGAAACCGTCCGAGGAGACGCCGACCACGGCGACGCTCCTCGCCGAGGTCATGGCTGCAGCGGGCATGCCCGACGGGGCGTTCAACCTCGTCCATGGATTCGGGCCCGGCTCGGCAGGCGAGTTCCTCTCCACTCACCCCGGTGTCGACGCCATCACCTTCACCGGCGAGACCACCACGGGAAGCGCGATCATGCGGGCGGCCGCCGACAGCATCAAGGCGCTTTCCTTCGAACTCGGTGGCAAGAATCCCGCTATCGTCTTCGCCGATGCTGATTTCGACGCAGCCCTTGAGGGCACCGTACGGTCGGTGTTTGCGAATTGCGGCCAAGTCTGCCTGTGCTCGGAAAGGGTCTATGTTGAGCGGCCGATCTTTGACAGGTTCGTTTCCGCGCTTGCCGAGAAGGCAGAAAGCATGAATCTCGGCCGGCCCGAGGACCCCGACACCCAGATGGGGCCGCTGATCAGCCACGAGCACCGCGACAAGGTCACCGGCTACTACGCGCTCGCGCGCGAACTCGGCGCCGGGATCGTAACCGGCGGCGGTGTGCCGAAATTCGGCGACGAACGCGACGACGGCGCCTTCGTCGAGCCGACCATCCTTGTCGGCCTGGCCGAGGATTCGCGCATCCAGAAGGAGGAGATTTTCGGCCCGGTGTGCCACATCACGCCGTTCGACAGCGAGGACGAGGCCGTCGCGATGGCCAACGACACCGATTACGGTCTCGCCTCGACCGTGTGGACGACGAACCTCGCACGCGGGCATCGCGTCGCCCAGCAGATGGAAGCCGGCATCAACTGGGTCAACTGCTGGTTCCTGCGCGACCTGCGCACGCCGTTCGGCGGCATGGGGCTGTCCGGCATCGGGCGCGAGGGTGGCCAGCACGCGCTCAATTTCTATTCCGAGCAGAAGAACATCTGCATCAAGCTCTAGGAAATCAGTCATGACCTCCGCCAAAGACGAGGCCGTCAAGAACGCCGCACAGCGCATCCGCAGGGCCTGGAACACCGGCCGAACGACGCGCCCCATCCGGGATGCGTTCGATGTCGGCGACATCGACAGCGCCTACGCGATCCAGAAGACCAACACGGACATATGGATTCGCGAGGGGCGCCGCGTGATCGGCCGCAAGATCGGCCTCACCGCCAAGGCCGTGCAGGCGCAGCTCGGCGTCGACCAACCCGACTACGGCATCATCTTCGCCGACATGGCGGTGACCGACGGCGACGAGATTCCCTCCGGGTCGGTCAGCCAGCCTCGCGCTGAGGGCGAGATTGCGCTTGTCCTTGATGACGATCTCGACGGCGAACAGCTGACGCTGCTCGACCTGATCGATGCCACCTCCTACGCGTTGCCGGCGATCGAGGTGGTCGGCAGCAGGATCGCCAAGTGGGACATCAGCATTCTCGACACCATCGCCGACAACGCCTCGGCCGGGATGATCGTGCTCGGCACTAGGCCAACTGCGCTCGCGGACCTCGACCTGCGGCTGTGCGGCATGGTTATGGAGAACAACGGCGAGCAGGTCGCGGTAGGCGCCGGCATGGCGTGTCTCGGTAATCCGCTCAACGCGGCGCTCTGGCTTGCCCGCAAGATGGTGAATGTCGGCATGCCGCTGACGGCGGGCGACGTGATCATGACTGGGGCACTCGGACCGATGGCGCCGGTCGGCGCCGGCGACATCGTCGAGGTCAGGATTTCGGGCCTTGGCAGCGTCCGCGCCGCGTTTTCGGGATAAGGGGGCAGACGATGGCAGCGAGCAGGGCCGGGGCGGCGATTGTCGGCTCCGGCAATATCGGCACCGACCTGATGATCAAGGTCATCGAGACGTCCGATGTCCTAGAAATGGCCGCGCTCGTCGGAATCGATCCTGAGTCCGACGGTCTCGCTCGAGCCCGGAAACTCGGAATCCCGACGACCCATGACGGGCTCGAGGGGCTCGTGAAGATGCCTGAATGGAGCGATATCGCACTGATCTTCGATGCCACCTCCGCCGGCGCCCACCGCCGCAATGCCACGATCTGCGAGGAACACGACAAGATCATCATCGACCTCACGCCGGCAGCGACCGGACCCTACGTGGTCCCGGTCGTCAATGTCGACGAGCATCTCGATGCCCCGGACATCAACATGGTTTCCTGCGGCGGCCAAGCCACGGTGCCGATCGTTCATGCGGTCAATGCCGTATCCCGGGTGCGCTATGCGGAGATCGTGGCCTCGATCTCGTCGCGCTCCGCCGGGCCCGGCACCCGCGCCAACATCGACGAGTTCACGGAGACCACATCGCGCGGGCTCGAAGTGGTCGGCGGCGCCGAGCAGGGCAAGGCGATCATCATCCTCAACCCGGCCGAGCCGCCCTTGGTCATGCGCGACACCATCTACACCCTATCCGACGACGCCGAACCGGACGATATCGCGAAGTCGGTGGCCGCCATCGTCGAGGACATGCAGAGCTACGTGCCGGGCTACCGCCTCAAGCAGGAGGTCCAGTTCGAGCGCTTCGGCTCCAACAATCCGCTGCACATTGCCGGGCGCGGTGATTTCCAGGGAATCAAGTCCTCCGTCTTCCTTGAGGTCGAGGGAGCGGGCCATTACCTTCCGACCTATGCCGGCAATCTGGACATCATGACCTCCGCCGCGCTGCGCACCGGCGAGCGGGTCATCGAACGCCGGCTGGCGGCGGCCTGAGCCGGAGAGCGGTCATGGCCATCGACACCGAACGCCGGATATACGTCCAGGACGTGACGCTGCGCGACGGCATGCATGCGATCCGCCACCAGTACGGGCTCGATCATGTCATCGCCATATGCCGGGCGCTCGACGAGGCCCGGGTCGATTCCGTCGAGGTCGCCCACGGCGACGGCCTGTCCGGCATGTCCTTCAATTACGGGTTCGCCAAGGAAACCGACCTCGACTACATCGCCGCCGCCGCCGATGCCCTGGAACACGCCAAGCTGGCCACGCTGCTGCTCCCCGGGATCGGGACGGTTCACGATCTGCGCGAGGCCTACGAAGCCGGTGCGCGGTCGGTGCGCATCGCCACCCATTGCACCGAGGCCGACATCTCGAAACAGCATATCGAGTTCGCGCGCGAGCTCGACATGGACGTTGCCGGCTTCCTCATGATGGCGCACATGAATCCGCCCGAGCCGCTGTCGCGCCAGGCCAGACTGATGGAAGAGTACGGTGCGCACTGCGTCTACGTGACCGATTCCGGCGGTGCGCTGCTGCCCCACGAGGTGGCGGAGCGTTTCCGCGCCTTCAACGATGTGCTCAGGCCCGAGACTGAGACCGGAATCCACGCCCATCATAACCTGTCGTTCGGCGTCTCCAATTCGATCGTCGCGCTCGAGCACGGCGCCACCCGGGTCGATGCGTCACTCGCCGGGATGGGCGCCGGCGCGGGGAACTGCCCGCTCGAGATCTTCGTCGCGGTCGCCAACCGGATGGGCGTCAATCACGACTGCGACCTGTTCCTCCTGATGGACGCGGCCGAAGAGCTGGTGCGGCCGCTGCAGGACCGTCCCGTCCGCGTCGACCGCGAAACCCTGGCGCTCGGCTATGCCGGGGTCTATTCGAGCTTCCTGCGCCATGCCGAGACCGCGTCGCAGACCTACGGCCTCGATACCCGTGAGATTCTCATGGAGCTGGGGCGGCGGCGCATGGTCGGGGGGCAGGAGGACATGATCGTCGATGTCGCGCTCGACATCGTCAAGGAACACGAAGCCGGCGCCGCTCAGGGTGACGGCTGAGCAGGTATCGGGGCAACGGAGTTCGCCATGGCAGACTGGGCAATGATCGCACAAAAGCTGGACGACGCGGCCTGCGCGGCGCGCGCGATCCAGCAGTTTTCCGACAAGATCGAGTATTCGCTGGAGGATGCTTACAGAGTACAGCACCTGGTGGTCGGACAGCGGATCCTGCGCGGCGAGAAGCGCTGCGGCATGAAGATGGGCTTTACCAGCCGCGCCAAGATGGCGCAGATGGGCATCAACGACATGTGCTGGGGCCGCCTCACCGACGGCATGATCGTCGAGGACGGGGATTCGCTGTCCCTGTCGCGCTACGTTCATCCGCGCGTTGAGCCCGAGATCGCGTTTCTGCTCAAAAGAGAGCTCCGCTTTCCCTGTACGGCTGCCGAAGCGCTAGCCGCGGTCGACGGGGTAGCGCCGGCGATGGAGATCATCGATTCCCGCTACCGGAACTTCCGGTTCTCGCTCGAGGATGTGGTCGCGGACAACGCTTCGTCGTCGGGGTTCGTTGTCGGGCCCTGGCATTCACCCGAACGGGATCTCGACAATCTCGGCATGGTGCTCGAATTTGATTTCAGGCCGGTGCAGATCGGTTCCTCCGCGGCCATTCTCGGCCACCCGGTGCGGTCGCTGGTAGCTGCCGCGCGGCTCGCCTGCGAAGCCGGTGAAGTCCTCGAGGCGGGCTGGATCATCATGGCTGGCGGCGCGACGGCGGCGGAAGCGCTGGGCGCCGGCATTCACGTGCGCAACAGCGTGCAGTTCCTGGGCACGGTAAGTTTCTCGGTCGCGGAGTAGCCGGGGCGCACGGGACGGGAATTGCGCGACAGGGCCGCATGGCTTTGCCGGGGAACGAGCGCGAACCGCCGCGATCCGCTGCAAGGGGAGACCCCGAATGGTCGAAACACTTGATCGCTTGGCAAGTCGTGAACAGGTTCGCACCTTTCACGAAGACGGAGCTGTCCGTGTCCGCAATGTGATCGACGGGCACTGGCTCGATGTTCTGGAAAGAGCATTTGACGAGGCGGTAGCGGCGCCGGGCGTGTTCTCCAAGACCTACGGGCCCGAGGGGAGCCCCAGATACTTCACCGATCACCGCCTGTTCAACCGTTTCGAAAGGTTCCGCAGGTTCCTCTTCGACGGTCCGCTTCCGCAGCTTGCCGCGGAAATTCTGGGCGCGTCGCGCCTCGATCTCTATGACGAGCACCTGCTGATCAAGGAGCCCGGATCGCCGACGCCCACCTACTGGCATCACGACATGCCGTACTTTTCCATCGACGGCTATGATCTTGCGAGCATCTGGTTCTCCCTCGACCCGGTTCGCGAGGAAACGGGCGCACTGCGTTTTGCCAAGGGCTCGCACAAATGGGGCAAGCTCTTTCAGCCGGTCAAGATCGGCCTGAACGAGCCGGTGACCAGTTTCGACAGGGACAATCTTGTGGCGGCCGTTCCGGATATCGACGGAGACCCCGAACGCTATCCGACGGTGATGCTGGAAACGGAGCCCGGGGATGTCATCGTGTTTCACGGGCTTGCGCTGCACTCCTCGGGCCCGAACACGCGAACCGATGTCAGCAGGCGCGCCCTCTCCTATCGTTTCGCCGGCGACGACATACGCTGGAAGAACCGGTCGGAAAAGCCTCTCATATTCGAGCGCGGCCTGAACGATGGCGACCCGCTGAGCCTCATTGGCGACGAGTGCCCGCAGGTGTGGCCTGCCCATTGCTCATAAACGCCGTCTAGCCCGAAGTTCCCGCCGATTTCAGCAGAAAAATCACGGCAACTGCTTGATTGTGTTGACAAAATAAGGCGATGATGATGTGAAAATTTTCCCATGTAATGATGAGATTTTCCCTTGACACAACGAGCTTTAATCCCCATATACGTTGCCATGTACGTAGACATCGTCCCCAACCGCAACTCGCCGTCCTCCTGCGCGAAGGATGGCGCGAAAACGGCAAGGTCAGAAAGCGCACCAATCTTTCCTCCTGGCCCATGGAAAAGGTCGAGACCCTGCGGCGCCTCTTGAAGAACGAACCCCTCGTCGGTCATGCCTTCGACATCGTCCGCTCCCTTCCCCATATCGCCGCAGTGCTGGGAACCCTGAAGAAGCTGGACAGGCTGATCGATCCGAAGCCCTCGCACGATCAGGTCCTGGCCATGATCGTGGCACGCATCCTCGAGCCGGCCTCGAAGCTGGCCAGGGGGCTGGCCACAGCGGTCTCCACCCTGGCCTCGATGCGGAGATGGACGAGGATGCCCTCTACGGCTCCTGGAGCGTCAGGAGAGGATCCCCTGGCGGCGCCTCGAAGAGGGCTGCCTGGTGCTCCTGACTTCAGTGTGGATGGAGGGGTGTCCCCTGGCCAAACGGGGTCATTCCCGGGATGGCAAGAAGGGCAAGCTGCAGTCGGCCTTCTGTGCGATCGGGACGGCTGTCGGTGGAAGTGTTCCCCGGCAACACGGCGGACCCCGTGCGTCACAGATCACCACGCTGCAGGAGCGCTTCTCCTTGGCGAAGGTGGTGGGCGACCGGGGGACCGAGGCCCGCGAGGAGGTGAAGCCCGCAGGCCAGCGCCTTGAGGGGCATCCGCGCCCTTGTGGAGGCCGGCGATGTCGAGATGTCGCTCTTCGACGAGAGAGACCTGGTGGAGATCACCAGCGATGCGTATCCCGGCGAACGCCTCTGCCGCAACCCCCTGCTGGACCGGGCCCGCAAGCGCCAGGAACTGCTCGAGGCCACCGAGGTCCTGCCTGAACCGATCGCAGCAGCGACACGGCGCGACAAGCGCCGGGAAGATCGGGGAGAGGGTCGGCAAGGTCATCGGCAAGTACAAGATGGCGAAGCACTTCACGTGGTCCATCGACGACGACGGTGTCTTCACCTATGGGCGCGATGAGGCTGCCGCCGAGGCCAGGCTCCTCTACGTGATCCGCCTGCCGCAGAGCGAGCTCGACGGCACGGTGCGCGCCTACAAGCGGTTGAGTTCGGTGGAACGGGCCTTCCGCAGCCTCAAGACCGTGGATCTGAAGGTCCGTCCCGTCTACCACCGCCCCGGACCCACGTCTTCCTGTGCATGCTCGCCTATTACGTTGAATGGCACATGCGCCAGAAACTGAAGCCCATGCTGTTCGACGACGAGGATGCCGAAGGCGGTCTTCCGTCGTGGCGCCGGCAGGGATCACTGCAGACCAGTTCCGTGCCCCGGAACGCAAAGCCGGCCAGGAACGCGTGGATACAGCCGTGGATCAGTTTCACCGGATAGTCGCACCCGAACCCGTCCAGCGCTCCCGGTCGATCCCGATCGAGCGCCGGCGCCTTGCGCTTCACCAGCGCGCCGCCTCCGAGATGCGTTTCCACATACAGATCATGCGGGGGCTGGAGCCCCGGAAGCAGCTGGCACAGCCCGCTCGTCGCCTTCGATCCAAAGTAGCCCACTGGCGGTCCCCGTCGTTCTCGATGACCGTCACTGAACGAATCGGGCTGCAATGTCAAATCTCCACGAAAGCCCGTTCGTTGCTCTACCCCGACATCAAGCCGGAACCAGGGGGTGAGCAGTTACCCCGAAACTTCACATGGAACGGCAAGGGGACTGTCGATCCGGATCGCGATCCCAGATTAATCCAGGTTCGAGAACAACACCGGCGAGTAGAAAATCCGGATGGCAAAGGTCAAGATCAAAGTGTCCGGATGCTTCCGAATCCCGCTCCACGCCGAGGCCTGGCGCCGAATCTCAATCTATCTCACCTCCATGGCCGCACTCGGCTACAGCCCACTCGTCGCCATCCAGATCGCACTCGCCGGAAACGCCGGCGACATGATCAAAATGCACAACACAAAACCCGCCTCTAAAGAGGGATGAGCAGATACAGGGAGAGAAAACACCGGGCCCGATCACGGTCGAGCCTGTTTCTTCCGTGTTCCGGGTGCCTCATTCATCTGAAACGTGTCGTTCTCGAAAGACCGGACGGAACATCGCGTTTCCGGCGATCCCGTCCTGCCTGAATTCCGGCACGCATCGCAGCCAGCGAGGGATGCAAACGCTTCGCCTTGTCGCGCCAGCAGGGCGCAGTGCGATCGCCGGCAGAAAAAGCCGGACGGGGCTCTTTGCCGGCGCCGTCCCCGTTGCAGCGGAACGACCTTCCCGTGTTCAGTCGACCCGACGCGACGAACCCGTATTTCCGAAGCTCGCCCTGCCGCAGGATGTGTCCTGACAGCATGCAGTCCCCTGTCCACCGGCATGGTCCGAAGATGAGAGCAGAAATTCGGTCCTAACGGCGTAGCATGGCGGCGAGGAAGATGGTGCTGATTACCGAACAGCCGAGCATGACCGCAGCCATCGGCAGCGGCGTTCCGTCATGGAACAGGCCCACGCACAGTCCGGCGGCCGCTCCGCAGCCGTAGCGGAAGGCACCGACCGCGGCCGAGGCGGTTCCGGCGAGGTGCGGGAAATACTCAAGCGCGCCGGCGGCGGCGTTGGCGTTGATCATGTTGAGCGGCAACGTAAAGATCATGATCCCGGCGATTGCGCCCCAGACTCCGAAGATGCCGGATGCGATAAGCCCGAACGCCGCTACGGTCCCGGCCAGCAGCAGCAGCGTGCTGGCCACCATCATCCGGTAGACGCCGGCGGTCTCGACATAGCGGGCGTTGAGCCAGCCGCCTGCCATGACGCCGGCGACATTGATCATGAAGACATAGCCCATCTCCTGGGGCTCCAGACCGTAATATTCGATGAAGACGAACGGGGCTCCAGAAAGAAAGGCAAACAGGGCGCCAAAGGTGACGCCGCCCGAAAGGATGTAGCCGAGCGCACGGCGATGCGAGAGAACGACGGCATATCCGCGGAGCAGCGACACGATGCCCGGCGATCCGCGCCGATCCGCCGGCAGCGTTTCCTGGATGCGGAAAACGGTGATCAAAAGCGCCGCCAGCCCGATTGCGGCGAGAACCCAGAACACGGCCCGCCAGCCCACCCAGATCAGGATGTAACCGCCTGCAAACGGCGCGACCATCGGGGCGAACAGGATCGCGATGAGCATTATCGACATGATTCGCGCCATTGCCGTGCTCTCGTAGAGATCGCGGACGATGGCACGCGAGAGAACGGTGCCGGCGCCGCCGCCGACGGCCTGGAGGAAACGGAACAGGATCAGCGACGAGATGTCGGTGCTGAGCGCGCAGAGCACCGTCGCGGCAATGAACAGCACGACGCCCGACAGCAGCACCGGCTTGCGTCCGAAACGGTCGGACAACGGCCCGTATCCGAGCTGGCCGACCGTGAAGCCCAGCATGTAGCCGCTGAGCGTGAGCTGGATCTCGGCCGCCGAAACCCCGAACTCCTGTCGAAGCGTCGGAAAGCTTGGCAGATACATATCGATCGCCAGCGGCGCCAGTGCGGCGACCACCGCCAGCGACAGGATTGTCGACCATTCCGACCCGTAATTGTCGGAACGTCGGTCCCCGTTGCTGTCAGCGGGTGTCACGGTCGTCCGCCCTCGATGCGCGCCCTCGGGCGCATACTGGCCGGCCGGCTTTTCGCAGGCGTCCGGCGGCTCGCCGGCACGAGCAACGGCGCCCCGTGCCGGCGCCGGACTGCGGGGATCACGCGGCGGTCATCCGCCCGCGGGCCGGCCGCTGTCCCGGTCCCTGAGCAGCCGGACCAGTCCGAGAAAGGCGGGCTCCGGATGGAGCACGATCGATGTCGGGATCTCCTTCAGATAACTCTCGTACCGGCCCTTTGCGTCGAACCGCGAACGGAATTGCGATGCCGCAAAATACTCCCGCATGCGTGGGATGATTCCGCCGGCGATATAAACTCCGCCCCGGGCTCCGAGCGTGAGCGCGATGTCGCCCGCGACGGTCCCGAACATCGCGCAGAACGTGTCGAGCGCACGGCCGCTCACCGGACACCCCTGTGCCGCGGCCGCGGTGACTGCTGCCGCATCGCGGTCCGGGACGGTACCCCCGCTCTCCGCGTTGAACCAGTCATGGAGACGGACGAGGCCGTCCCCGGAGAGCAGGGTTTCGGCGGACACATGTCCGCAGTCCCGGCGGAATGCTGCCAGCATTCTTGCCTCGTCATCCGTGCAGGCGGGCATCGTGACGTGGCCTCCCTCGCCGCTAACGACGGCGATGCGGTCTGGTCCGGGCAGGCAGGCGGCGACGCCCAGGCCGGTGCCGGCGCCGAGCACCGCCAGTGGCGTTCCGGCCACGCTCCGGCCGTCGCCGATGCGGTGGAGATCGGAATCGGCAAGATCAGGCAATGCCCACGCAACCGCCCCGAAGTCGTTGATCAGCACGATATCGTCGATCCCCGTTTCCATGGCGAGCCGCGCGGTGTCGATGGTCCAGCCCGCATTGGTGAGGCGGGCGGTCGAGCCTTCGACCGGACCCGCCCAGCCGAGCGCGGCGGCGCGGGGCGCGTCCGGCGCCGTATCCCGTTCGAGGAAGGAGCGGATCGCCTCCAGAGGTCCCACGAAGTCGCGTGTCGTCAACCTGGTGATCGGTCCCACGCGGTGGCGGCCGGCGCGGGCAAACCGAGCGTTGGTGCCGCCGATGTCGCCGACCAGATACGGCATGGATCCGGAGCGCGGAGGCAGTCCTCCGTTGCCGGCTGGCCGGGAATCTGGTCTACGGGGTTGCATACTGGAAGGCGTTGTCCCAGGACCGGGACAGTTTCATTGCCGAGTTGATCAGGCCGACCATCGAATAGGTTTGCGGGAAATTGCCCCAGAGCTCGCCCGTGACCGGGTCGATATCCTCCGACAGCAGACCGGCCGCGTTTCTTGATTCGAGCATGTTCTCGAACAGAATCCGCGCCTCGCCCACCCGTCCCGCCATCGCCAGCGCGTCGATGTACCAGAAGGTGCAGGCATTGAACGCGACTTCCGGCTTGCCGAAATCGTCGGCGATGGCGTAGCGGTATATGTGATCGCCGTGACGCAATTCCTTTTCGATCCGCTCCAGCGTCGTCGTGAAACGCGGATCCCGCGCATTGACGAAACCCATCTGCGGCAGCAGCAGCAGGACGGCATCAACATCAGTGCCGCCGAATGTCGAGGTAAACGAGCGCAGCTTTTCGTTCCACGCATGGGTGACGATCTTGTCGTAGATGTTGCGTGCCGTCGTCGACCAGTGCCGGGCGCGGTCCGTCAAGCCGAGTCTCACCGCAATCTGGGCGAGACGGTCGCACCCGGCCCAGCACATGACGCTCGAGAAGGTATGGACGGACTGCGTTTCGCGCAGTTCCCAGATCCCCGCATCGGGTTTGTTCCAGGATTCCGCCGCCTTGTTGCCCAGCGCTTCGAGACGGCGGAACAGCGCCTCGTCGCCCTGCCGCACCAGCCGGAGGTCGAAGAACATCTGGGTGCAGGACAGGATCGCGAACCCGTACCCGTCATTCTGGATCTGCCTGTACGCATCGTTGCCAACGCGCACCGGCCCCATGCCGCGGTAGCCGGGAAGGCCTTTGATGAAGGTTTCGGGAAGCGATTTGGCCTGGGCCACTCCGAAAAGCGGCTGCAGGTATCCGTCCTCTGCCGCCTCGGCGATGTTCAGGATGTAGTTGAGATAGCCCTCCATGGTCTGCGTCACGCCAAGGCTGTTGAGCGCGTGGACGACGAAAAACGAATCTCGCAGCCAGCAATAGCGGTAGTCCCAGTTCCTTCCGCTGTCGGGCGCTTCGGGAATGGATGTGGTGGGGGCCGCGATGACGGCGCCCGATTCCTCGAAATAGGACAGTTTCAGGGTGATCGCGGCGCGTATGACGGCAGTCTGCCACTCGAACGGCAGCGAAAGATAGCGGACCCATTCGCGCCAGTAGTCCTCGGTCTGATCGCAGAAGTCCCTGAACGTCGCTCCGACCGCACCGCTCAGGGTCTCGTCCGGCCCGATGACGAAGGTAGTCGGCGTCTCAAGCAGGAACGGGACCTCTTCGAGAACATAGGTAACCGGCGCATCAGTCGTCAGCCTCAACGTCAGGTCCGGCATCACGTAGCGCACATGATTCGATCCGCGCGTGATTTCCGGGAGCCTGCTTCCGTAGTCGCAGGTCGGGCGCAGGCGGATCGTGCAGCGTGGGGTGCCGGACAGCGGAATGACTTGGCGCAGGATCATCGGCGGCCGGAACATGCGGCCGTACTGGTTGAAGCGCGGCACCAAGTCGATGACCTTGACCGCCCCCCCCTTGTCGTCGTGGAGAATGGTCTCGACGATAGCCGTATTGTTGCGGTAGCTCTGACTCGAATGCGAGAAATGCTTGATCTCAACGGCAAACACGCCGTTTTCCTGATCGTCGGGCGCATGCAGAAGGGCGCAGAACCGCGGGTCGCTGTCGAATCGCGGAAGGCAACTCCAGACGATCCGCGCCCAGCGGTCGATGAGGGCGCTGAAGCTGCAGTTGCCTATGACGGCGAGTTCAAGATCGGTGTTCATGCGCATCTTCCCGTTTTCGGCGCGGCGCCCGAAGGCATGCCGGCCAGCTGTCGAGCCACGCGACGACTTCGTCGACATCCTTCAGGACATGGCGCGCCGCGGTCTGGTCCGTATGGCCCACCCGAATGGCATACCCTTTAGCCATGTTGACATGGGCGAACCCGTCCTCGTCGGTCGTGTCGTCGCCGATGAATACCGGCGTTCGCCCCTTGAAGGGCGCTTCGGCCATGAAATCGCGGATTGCGGATCCCTTGTCGGCTCCTGCCGGCTTGATCTCGATAACCATGTGGCCGTGCATCACCCGCATGTCGGGCGCATGTTCGCGCACCATATCCCGGACATGGTCCCGCAGCGTGTCTTCGGTCGCGGGAACCTGCCGGTAGTGGACGGCGACGGCGTGCGACTTCTCTTCGATGATGACGCCGGGTGCGCCCGCCGCAACCGCCCTCAGGCCGGCTTGCAGCCGGTCCAGCCCGGGCGGGGCTGGTCCGGCCCGGCGCCGCCCGTGAACATCGCGGCGTTCCAGCCCGTGCTGGCCGGCCGCGGGAAGCCGGTGCGGCCGGAACAGCTCGTCGAGCTCGTCGATCGGACGTCCGCTGACCAGGCCGATGGCGCCGCCGAGACAGGGCAGGAGTTCATCGAGGATCCGGCACACGCGGTCGCTGCGCCGGACTTTATCGGGAGTTGCCTTCAGGTGCAGCACGGTGCCGTCCACATCCAGAAACAACGCCCAGCCGGGCTCGGGACGAAGGCTCAGCGCCGAGGGTCTATCAAGTGAACGCATTGCGATTCCGAAAGCAGCTCGCAGCCCGGCAAGTTTCCGTTCGTGCGCCATAATAGCTCGAATCTTCGGGATATGGGCACCGGCGCGCCGCGGAGAGCCCGGGCCTTTCAACGAGCCATGATTAACTCGACGGTATCTACTCACCCCTAGTTGGGTTCTGATTGGTCGTAGTGCTCGTTGATGATGTCTGCGGCTTTTCCGTCGAGGGCGATCTGGGTGGCGACGAGTGGGTTGTAGCCGAGTGCGGCCATGGAGGTGAGGTAGCTTGAGCCCCGGCACCATGCTTTTGCGTGGAGCGGAAGCATCCGGACACCTTGAGCTTTGCCATCCTGATCTTCTGTTCTCCGGCATTGTTGGTGAAGCTGACATCGGGGTCGTCTGTGAAGCGCAGGTTTTCGTGTTTCATGAGACGTTCGTGCAGGTTGTGCGCGTTTGCTATGCGTTTTCCTTTCGGCGGGATGTCGGGCAGTTCCTTGGCGCCCTGATGGTGCGGTAGCGCACGGCCTCGTTCAGGGTCCTGGATGCGCTCTTGTTGATCTTGTGGCAGACCTCGCGGAGCAGGCTCTTCATCAGTCGCGCGGTAGCCTCGACGACGAAGGTCAGTTCGCGCAGCAGGTGGCTGCCGCTGGTGGCTACACTGCCATGTACGAGGCCCAGGACGCCCTTGTAGCACGGGCCGATCTCTTGCTTGCGGTGCGGGAACTTGCACGTCCCGACGACATGGAGCCACTTGCTGTTGATCCGAAATCGTCGACATCGGGCGTTGCAGGAGGTGCGCCACGGCGGCCTCCTCCCATGACGCATCGTGAAAGCATGGCCGAGGCCTCGGAGAGCTTGATGCCGGAGATCGCCTGCACGAGCGCGACGGCGCAGGGACAGCATTTGGGCGACCAGCAGGTTGATGACGAGGGCTTGGATGCCGTACTGCACGGGATGTTGTCGGGGAACCGGGCCTTGCACTTTGGGCATTCCTCGGCGTCGACGCGGCACGACCTCGAACACGATGTCGTGCGGCGCTCCCGATCGACGGGGTCGGCGCCGCAGGCGTCGCAGGCCGCGACCGTTTCCTCGACGATGGTCTTGCGCAGGTTGTCGCCCATCTGCCGGTTCGGCTTCGGGCCCTTGCTCCCGGCACGCTTCGCGCTCTCGTCCGTCTGTGACGGCGGCAGACCGGAGTTCCGGCTCGTGCGTGGTTTTCTCCAGAAGGACGACGATGAGGATGTCGAGGACGCGGATCACGGCCTCTTCCGACACCTTACCGGCCGCACGCAGCGCCGCAGCCTTGGCCGCTTCGAACTCCTCGCGCGCCGCCCGTCGCCATCACCCGGCCTCGCCGCGAGCATCGCCCGGCGCTCACCCGGCGGCATCTTCCGGTACTCCGCCTTGCGCTTGATGCGCTGACGGTCCGTGCGGTTCCGCCCGGCATGGCTGGCCGAGTGCATCCCCGCCCGGGCTCGAAGTTGAGCCACACCACCTCGGTGCGGACCCGGGGCGTCACCTGCACGACGATGCGGCGCCAGTCTCGCAGCAGGTCGTCGTACAACGCCGAGGGGCAGCCCAAGACCATCGCCTGACACGGCAGCCCCTTGAGCAGTTCAAGGAGTTCGACATGGTCGGCTTCGGTGTAGTCGTGGCGGTATCGCCGCTTCGACCGGCGGGTCGCCTGCAGGGGTCGCTGCAGACCAGTTCCGTGCCCCGGAACGCAAGGCCGGCCAGGAACGCGTGGGCGCAGCCGTGGATCAGTTTCACCGGATAGTCGCACCCGAATCCGTCCAGCGCTCCCGGTCGATCCCGATAGAGCATGGCGCCGGCGCCTTGCGCTTCATCAGCGCGCCGCCTCCCGGATGCGTTTCCACATACAGATCATGCGGGGGCTGGAGCCCCGGAAGCAGCTGGCACAGCCCGCTCGTCGCTTTCGATCCAAAGTAGCCCACTGGCGGTCCCCGTCGTTCTCGATGACCACCACTAAACGAATCAGCCTGCAGTGTCAAATCTCCACGAAAACCCGTTCGTTACTCTACCCCGACATCAAGCCGGAACCAGGGGGTGAGCAGTTACCAAAAATCAACGCATTCAATAGTGTCAGGTTGAAAGGCCCGGGCGACGGGCGCAGTCAGGGCAGGGCGGAGGCAGCGCCGTCCCGCAGTTCTTCCTCGATCGGCACTTGCAAGGCTTCGTGGACCGAGTTGTACATCTTCCAAAAACCGACGACGCAGGCGAGTTCGACGATCTGCGGCGGCGTCAGCTGCGCGGCCAGTTCGTCGAGCAGGGCTGTTGGAACCGCGCCGTGGTCGAGTGTAGCCGCCCGAGCATACTCTACCGCGATGCGCTCGACGGCGCTGTCCGGAACATGGGACGGATCGAGAAGCTCGGCGACTTGGGTTTCCGAGAAGTCCCAGCCCTCTCCTTCTCCGTCCGAAGCGCTGGTGAGGGTGTTGACGTTGTGCGCCACGCAGTAGGCGCTCTGGTTGAGATGCGAACAGATGGCGGCAATGCGCCGCTTGAGCGCCGGGTCGAGATGACCCGAGGGGTCACGCATGACGGTGTTGTTGAGGCGGATCAGGGCCGAGAGGATTTCCGGACGGTGCATGTAGAGCCGGAGCGCGTTGGGCATGAAGCCCATGCGGCTCTCATACGCAGCAAGCGCGGCGCGAAGAGGTTCATCGAGGGCGCTGCCGTCAGCATAGGGGATGAAAGGGGTGTCTTCGCTCATCGGTTGTTCCGAAGCTGGTGGAGGGACGGGTCCGAGGCCGCCGGTGCTACAGGTAGTCCTCGAGCCTGACCTTTCCCCAGTTCAGGGGGAACGCCTGCCGGAAGTCGTCACCGCCGCGGTGAGGTTTGGCCGTTGCGTCGATGCCGATCTTGCCGACCAGGCGAAACGGTTCGTGGCCGGGCAGCGGTTGGGCGGACGGGTCGTAGGGAGAACCGCGCGTGCCGGGCACGATGATGATGTCGCGCGCCGGGTCGACCCGTGTCGCCATGGCGTGATAGACGGCGCCGGGATCGTCGGGGTTGGTATCCGGGCCGACGGCAACCACCATCTTGGTGTTCAGCCAGGGTGCACCCATGGTCTGCATCAGGGCGTCGTTGATCAGCCCCGGCCGCGGGTAGTCGAGCTGCAGGATGCAGCTCAGCGCGGCGCCCCAGGGCGGAAACCGCACGTCGCAGACATCGAGGCCGATCTCAGTCAGGCGGTTGTAGAGCACCGCTTCGTGGCACAGGCGGGGCAGGGTCTGATGGTCCGTGTCGGGAACTGTCTGGTGGTTCCTGTAGATGGGACGGCCTGCCCGCATCGTGACGGACCTGACCGCGATCTCGGGTATGTCCTGGTGCGCGGGAAGAAAATAGCCGCTCGGCGCGTTGACGCCGCCGGCACTGCGCGTACCGGAGAGGTCGACCACGGCCTCGACCACGATCTCCGCATGCGCCGGCACGAGAAGGTCGATGGTCTCGCACGGCGTCATCTCGATGTCCTGGTCCATCACGGTGCCGACCATCTCGAGTTCGCCCCAGAGGTCCATGTGCATGCCCGAGAAATTGGCCATGATCTCGTAGGCGGGATGGAGGCCGAAGACGATGGCGATCGGCATCTCCGCGAGGCCCGCATCGCGGTACTTGCGCATGATGATGTGGGTGTGCGGCGTTGCGAAGCTGATCACACCGTGGCTCGGGCCGAGCGGCGTGGTGCCGGCGTGGGACGAGTTGTAGAAGCCGGTCTCCGGATCCTTGACGATGTTCATCGCCGAAATGTAGCGGTTGCCTTCCTCCGCCGAATGGACGGGCACCGGAAGGTCGAGCCAGTTGGCGTCATCGCCGAGGCGGATGATCTCCTTTACGGGCCCGGTAGCGACCTCCACGAAGCCGCGGGGCGGCATGCGGAGGCGCTGTGCCAGCGTCGGCAGATAGTCTTCCTGGTCGACCCCGAGGGCGCGGCACTGCGACCACCGGTGCTTGACCAGAATGTCGCAGATCCGGAAATCAGGATATTCCGTTATGTTCTCGAACAGCACCGGCCCCTCGGACTGCGCCGACAGCGCACCGATATTGTCGATCGAGACCGGCCGCTCAACGACCGTCAGGATGTCGCTGTTGCTTTCGAGGTAACCGCGAAGGTCGCGATCGAGTGCGCGGTTGCTGCCGCAACCGGTCCGGGAAGCGCTGTCACCTGCCATCGACGCTACGCGGCCGCCGCCATTCGCGCCTCGGCGCGGATCATGCGGTCGATTCTGCGGCGGAACAGGCCTGCGGATGCGTCGAGGTCAAGGCCGATCTTGCCGCGGCCCGAATGACGGTCCTCCCGCTGCTGGATGGCTTCGAGAATCTCCTTGTCCTCGGCGAAGGCGATGCGGAACTGTTCGCTGATGCGTTCGCCGACCCCGTCGTCGCCGATGTTGAAATCCCTGACATGGAGCCAGCGATCGATCGTCCGGTTTTCCGTGATCGGCGTCATGAAGTGGCAGGAAAAGACCTGGACGCGCTGTTCGCCGCCCCCTTCGAACCCGCCGGTTCCCGCGGCCGCGCCGCCGAAATCGATGATAGATGTCGACGGCGCATGCATCAGGTAGCGCTGCCACATGTCGACCCGGCTGTCGTCGTTGTTCGCCGCCCGGATGAATCCGGTGGGCGCCGAATCCGACGTCAGGCGCTCGGTCAGGACGCCCCACGAGGTTGCGCGATGCGTGACCGGCGCATTGATCTCGTCGGGGTTGCCGAGCGTCGACGGATGGACGTAGTTCACATGGGTGGGGTCGCAGAGATTGTCGCACAGCAGAAGGTAGTTGGCGGTCACGTCGAGCGCGTCACCGTGGGCGACAGCCCAGCCGTCCTGATGGTACTCGGGCAGGTCGTAGATCTCCGACTCGTCCGCCCGGTCGGCGTCTCCCATCCAGATCCAGACGAGACCCATTCGCTCGGCCACCGGATAGGCGCGCACCGCGCATTTGGTGGGAGGGGCGTCCTGGGTTGGGGCGCCCACGCAGCCGCCGCCGCCATCGAATATCAGACCGTGATAGCCGCACTGCAGGTTATTGCTGCGGATGCGCCCCTTCGAGAGCGGCAGGAAACGGTGTGGACAGAGGTCCTCGAGGGCTCGCGGCTGCCCGTCCGCGCCGCGCCAGAGCACGACCTCATCGCCAAGAATCGTCGCTGCGAGCGGCGAGGTCTCAAGGTCACGCGTGAAACTCGCTACGTACCACGCGTTGCGGACAAATGGCATCATGCACCTCCCGTCAGAGGTCGGGCGCCGGACGATCGGCCCGGGAGCCGGATATCATACTTGGAACATGGAGATTGTTGCGTGCGGCGTCAATGTCCATTCCGCTTTCGGGGCCGGCCCTAGCAATCCATCGACATTGTATTGATGGTTTTTTGTGGGTAGTATTTCCGTGTCGGCATCCGTTGGAATCCGGACAGTGCCGATATCCACACGGGCAAGATGCCGAACGGGCAGGCAGCAGCGGCCCCATGCGCAGGGGGTCCGGGTACTGTAACTTGATGTCTGGAAATTTGTCTGAGGTTTGCGCTTTGAGGCGTTTCACTGGGGGGGGGGGGGCTAGCCCCCCCCCCCCCCCCAGTGAAACGCGGCGCCATCGTGCTATCCCATGGAGTTGGAAAAATTCATGGAGGAAGCGAATGGACCTGCGACACACTACGACGATCGGGACTGTTTTGGAACATCTGATCGCAAACGGAGCAACGGATCTGGGGCGGGTCGCCAGCTCTTCGAGCTTGCGATGCAAATCGAGCGCGAGCAGTACTTGAAAGCGGGCCACCGGACACCGGAGCGACAGGGCCAACGGCTACAAGCGGATCGACACCCCCACTGTTACCGTTCAGGTGCCAAACGGTCACGGGGACGATCCGTCCCCAGTCGCTTGAACGCGGCCAGCGATCTTCTCGCGCCGTAGCCGAGATGTACATCAAGGGTGTTTCCACTCGGCAAGATGTAATGCGCGAGTTCGGGAGCCTGTCCTCTTCTCAGGTCAGCCGAGCCACCAAGTTGCTCGATGAAGAACTCGCCGCGCAACCGGCCCCTGATGAAATACCTGGATGCGCGCTATGAAAAAGCCCGCCATGACGGCGTTGCGCGCGATGTTGCAGTGCTCTCGGCCATCGGAATAGGGGCTGCAGGCACGTTCTGGGGCTCTCTGTGGCGCTCTCCGAGGCCGAGGTCCATTGGAGAGCCTTCCTGGAAAGCTTGCAAACCCTGCATGGTACGACCTTCATCGTCTCGGATGCCGGGTTGAAAGCGGCACGACGCGCGGTGCAAGGCGCGGCGATGTGGCAGCGCTGCCAGTTCCACCTGGCGCAAAACGCCGTGCACCGAACAACGGCATCAGGAAACGTATCGGAAAACAGCTCGGAGCCACGCCTCCTCACTCCAAACCGCCGAGGCTGAACCGGGCACCCTCGTGGCCAGCGACAAGCATCCAGGCTTCCTGGCTGGAAAACAATGCGGGGCTCGCTGTCTTCACCTTGCCCGATGCTCACCACAAGCGTATGCGAACCTCGAACGGCATCGAGCGACCGATCCGGCAAGAGCTCAAGCGGCGCACCTCCAAAGTCAGGGTCTTTCCGAACCTCGCCTCGTTGGAGCGCCTCTCAACCGCGGTCCTCATCGACGAAAAATGGGAAACCGAAACCAAGATCAAATGGGAACAGCTCGATGACTGAGAGCTTCACGACAATTTCCAGACATCAGGTTGCGTAATCCAGGTCCGGACAACGGGCATGCCCGCAGGTCTTCGGCGCAATGACAGGAGCGGCGCATATGGCCAACTCTCGGGGCAGGAAGCTCTACCGCGTGACCCTTTCGGCGCAGGAGCGCCGGGATCTGAAGGCGATCGGGCACCGGGGCCGCCTGGCGCCGGGCACAGGTCCTGATGCTGAGGGG
The DNA here is from genome assembly GCA_964291215.2 of Alphaproteobacteria bacterium. Classification (GTDB taxonomy): domain Bacteria; phylum Pseudomonadota; class Alphaproteobacteria; order MPNO01; family UBA830; genus JAJEBT01. Next base: position 330,852 of record OZ219791.1, read on the forward strand.
CGCTTGTCGATGCCGACATTGCGCTGGGCACGGCGACGGTCGAGCGCTTGCGCAAGCGCTGCGGGGGCTGGAGGCCGCCCTCAGCCGCAAGGAGCAGGTGAACCGCCGGCCGAAACGGGGCGATGGAGGCGAAGCTGGTCGCCCTGCTCGTCCCCGCCCGAGGGCTGTGGACGCTGCTCGCCGGCCGTCTGGTGAAGATCGTCGAGCGCATTTCGGAAGAGACGGTCAGGAAGACGCTAAAAAAAAGAGATCAAGCCGTGGCTGAAGCAGTACTGGTGCATTATCGCGGTAGGGAACCGGGTTTCCCCGGTCCCCCCGCACAGATCCGGACTTGCGCTGTTCGCATCCGGCTCCTCCCCTGACGACAAGGCGCTGGTTTGGCCACGGATGCTAGCCTTAGGCCAGTGAGCTTCGACGAGGGTGTCCATGTCCCTCCATTCGGTGCGATCCTTTTGGGAACGCCGCCGAAGGGCACGCAGCCGTTTGCATTGGTATATGAACCCCTGCAGGGACTCACTGCTTCCCGGAACGGCGTAGTAGCAGCCTTTGATCACTCGCCACTTGGCCGTCTTGTGCCGATTGTCGTGCCACCGCTTGCGCAGCGCCTCCTTGATCCGCCGCAGGGTGCCCGTTTCTGGGCTGGTTTGCGGCCGACCCTGAACTTGCCCTTCCACGTCTGCTCGCAATAGTGCGTCATACCGAGGAAGTCGAACGTCTTGCCCCCGCTTCCGGCGGTTCGCTCTCGCAAACCGACCGAACTCGATGATTGTCCGGGTGCAGTTCAAGTGAGCCAACCTCTCCCCGAGGTCCCAGCGCTTCGCATCGCCCTGATCCTGAAAGCCGCACACAAAATCATCCGCATAACGCACGATGATCGTGTCAGTCATCCGTTTGCGCCAATGGTTCTGGAACCAGTCACGTAGTGCAGGTAAACGTTCGCCAGGCAGGGGCTGCGCCCTGCGGCGAACCAGCACCGGTGTCGCTCCATGACGCCAGCGTCACTTGATGATCAGACCCCCCGATCCGTCTCTCGAGCATCGCGACCAGATGGTCGCAATTGTCGAAGGGGCGTCAACGATCCAGTTGACCTTCCGCCGTTCCACCGTGACTGCATCGAGCGCGTTGTGCGTCCCGGCCGGAAACCATAACTGAACCCGAGGAACTCCGTCTCGCGGTACCAGAATCGTGTCCGTCACTGCCCGCTGAAGAATCTTGTCCGAGGCAAGCGGTCGTTGCCCTCCATCCTCTTTGGGTATGTATACCCGACGGAGGCGCCCGCCCCTGTGCACACGGCAGGTCGACCAGTTCCACACCTTCCGCATACGCGTGCCACGTAACTCCGTCCACGCCCGCTGCCGCGTCCTTTCTCAAGGAGTGAAACGCCGCGTGCAGGACATCACGTGGTGGAGCAACGTCACAAGACGCTCTTCCGGATTCCTCTTCGCAACTTGTCGTATGCGTTCGGCCGCCTGTGACCCACTTTCCCGCTTCTGCGCGCGGCGCGGGCTTTGGCCAACCGCATTTCCCTTCCCTCCAGCAGCTCCGCAGGCTCCGAGGAGCCCTTGTTCGCCGCCTTCAACGGTACTATGGCCGAATCTGACTTCTCGTTCATCATCGGGTTACGGAATAGTTCCTTTCCTCTGCGACCCCTCTACGACAGTGGGGTAATTGGAAGACCTCCCAGGTCCCGGTAGACTGCTTCAGCGCGTGCCATGGTTCTCAGACCCCGCGGAGCCCCTGCTCGCCTCACCAAACGCGGCCCGCAGGGTGTTGCCTTCGGCCTGGTGGACGATCTCAGCACTCCGGTTTCGCAGTATCTCGTGGCTCAATAGCCCGGCTTGCCGCTCCCCAACGCTTCGCCTCACGACGCATGGTTCACGGAGGAAGTGGTGGTTAGCCTCTCTTCCTGCCGGGACTCTCACCCGGCGACATCCTACCAGTTAGCCTGGCGCTCCCACCGCACCGGAGCGCACAGTTCGTGGCGACGGACATGCTTGACATTTGTCAGCGGGACTTTACCGGGGACGAGGTGCTGAGACCAGCCGGCAGCAGGAAACCCGCATCCCCCGGTCAGCCGAAGGTGGTCGACCATGAATATGAACGAAACGGCCAACCTCTTCATGGCCTTTGCGCCCAACAAGAACTGGCGCACGGTGAAAGTCACTGACCGCCGCGGGACCGGGCGCACTTCATCCGGGAGCTTGCCGACGACCATTTCCCCGACAGGAAGATCGTGCTGGACAATCTGAACACGCACAGTCGCTGTATGAAGCCTTCGAGCCCGGGGAGGCGGGTGCGAAAGCGGTTCGAGTTTCGCTACACGCCGAAGCACGGGAGCTGGCTCAACATGGCCGAGATCGGTGCGCTGTCGCGGCAATGCCTTCGGCGACGCATTCCCGACAGAGACACCATGCGGCGGGAGACGGCGGCGTAGGTGGAACGGCGCAATGCGGCCGATGTCACCGTCGACTGGCGTTTCACGACGAAGGATGCCCGGACAAAACTAAAGTCTCTATATCCATCAATACATTAATGCCGAACTACTAGGTGACGGTAACCTTTGGACATGAACAAGCTCCCTTCATCTTGTACAGAAACTCTCGCCGCTACCGCTCCGCAACATCATGCGTCTAAAAACACATGGTCACAGCCCATCATGTGTTGCACTTCACTATGGAACGGGGAAACAGAATTTAGCGTGAGGCTCTCCTGAATGCCGGAGCGGACCCCTTGAGTTCGCCGCCGCGAACCTTGTAATCTGACCGCCGATTCTGGGAGCGCGCACCAGCGCTGTTTGAGGCCTCCGGAAATGGGTTTTCTTCTGCTACCAGCCGCCTTCGGCAAGACGGGCGCGCATCGCGTCGGAACGCCGCCGCGATATGCGGCGGACCGGGGCCGGACGGTTTACCGACCAGTGACAGACGGATGAGCGGCGCATCGGACACCGTCGTCGTCCACAGCTCGGACCTTCATGTCGACGACGGCCATACCGCGCGGAAATGGTCGGGCGACGGAACCGGGCCGCTGGCCGCAATACTGCAGACCGCCCGGGTCCTCGATGCCGACATCGTGCTCTTGACCGGGGACGTGTTCGATCACAACCGGTTGCCGCAGGCCCTTCTCGACAGGGCCGGCGACATTCTCCGCCGCGCCCCCTGCCCGGTCGTCATGCTTCCCGGCAACCACGATCCGCTGATGGACGGCTCGGTCTGGCACCGGGGAGAACTTGCGCGCGTCGAAGGGGTCCACGTGCTCGGCGTCGCGGGCGACAGGGCTGCGTTTCCGGATCTCGCGCTGGAGATATGGGGGCGGGCGCACAGGGACTATTCCGACATGGCGCCGCTTGCCGATCCCGGACCGCGGTCGACGCGCTGGCATGTCGTTGCCGGGCACGGGCATTTCGTCGAGGATCGGCCGCCGGAAGGCGTGTTCGCCCCCTCCTGGCTGATTTCCGGCGCCGAGATTGAGGCCGCGGCTGCCGATTACGTCGCGCTCGGCCACTGGAACCGCGCCCAGCCCGTGGGCACCGGCAGGTTCCCGGCATGGTATTCGGGGTCGCCCGACCTCTCGCGGACGGTCAATCTGGTGCGGTTGACGGCCGCCGGTCAGGTCGAGGTATCGCGCGAACCGGTTCTCGGAGCCCCGCCGGGCTGACGGCTTTCGTTCACGCGCGGCCGGGGCGAACGGACCGTCAGGCCGCTTCGCGCTCCCTCGCCACGGCGTCCCCGATCATGCGGCGCAGCGTCAGTCCCGGACCGTCGACATTGATGTCGAGCCAGTCCCGCGGCTTGTGGACGTGGCATTCCATGTTCGCCTGCTGTGCGGCGAGGATGTCGATGTCCTCCTGGAAGGCGCCCCGCAACTCGAGGCGGAACATCTCGTCGACTTCCAGATCGTCAAGCGCGAAATTCCGGGAATGGGCGTAGAAATACCAGCTTGTCCGGTCCGTCTCCGGTGTGATGGCGTTCAGGTTAAAGAACTCGAAACCGCTACCGTCCCGTCCTCCGGGTCCGCGGCTGATGCCTTCGGGATGATCGCCCGGTTTTGCCCCGCAGCCCGCGGGCAGGCAGCCGACCCACACCGTGTTCAGGCTCGGAACCTGGGCCTCGGCGTACTGCCAGCGGTCGATGTTCCGGTCGAACCCGCCAAATCTCGCATAGAGCGGCGCCGGCGGAGAGTCCATGATCCAGCGGATCATGCGCACCGTCCTGTCGCCGCGGCTGGTCACGATGGGAAAATCCGGGACGGCGCCGGTGCCGATATTGCGGATGTGGACGTAGGCGAGATGGCTGAGGTCGAGGAGATTGTCGTTGAACAGCTCGTAATGGCAGTCTACGTGAAAGGGCGGGTCGCCCTTGACCACGCGCCATGCGGGGTCGTCCATCACCCGCCAGTCGGGGAGAAGCGCCTCATCGGCGTCTTCCGGCGTTCCCGCCCACAGCCAGACGATCTGGTATTTCTCGAGGACCGGCCAGGCGCGCACCGCGGCGCCGGGCGGTATCCTGGTCTGGCCGGGGACGCGGATGCAGTTGCCCGAGTTGTCGAAGGTCAGTCCGTGATACCCGCATTCGATGGCATCGCCATCGACACGACCTTTCGAGAGCGGCAGGCCGCGGTGGCAGCAGCGATCCTCGAGGGCGACGGCCCGCCCGGCGCGGTTGCGATAGAGCACGACGGGCTCGCCGAGCAGGGTTCGCGCCAAGGGCGTTCCGCCGACCTCGTGGTTCCAGGCCGCTGCATACCAAGCATTGCGCAGGACGCTATCCATGAGTCTCGTACTCCAGAGCATCGGTTCGGCAGATTACCCGGCTGACCGGGACGTCCGCAATCCCTATAATGAATTCGGCAGCGACGGAGGAGCAACAGCGATGCCGAGGTTTCATTCGCCGGATCTGGGTGCCAACCCGGAAAGTCCGTTTGCGCGGGACCAGTCGGATCGGCTTGTCCGCCGCGATTTCTGGCTCGGGATGAGCGACCGCTCTCTGGTCCTCGCGATGACCCAGGGTGTTGGCGCCGGACTGTCAGCCGACGAGAAACGCGCGCATCTTGAGGACATCGGGCGCGCCCATCTCGTTGCGGAGGTCTGCGTCCAAGAAGTGATTCCGCCGCAGCGCTGAACCCGGCGGCAGCCCGGACGGGCGCCGCGGGTCTCTTCCGCCTCCAGAGCCGCACTCAGCGCGCCGCCGATGCGCCTATCATCTTCCAGACCCTCTGCGGCGTGACGGGCATGTCGACATGCCGGACGCCGTAGGGGCGCAGCGCATCCACGAAGGCGCTCACCAGGACGGCGAGGGCAGGCGTCGTTCCGCCTTCGCCGCCGGCCTTGACGCCGAGCGGATTCGTCGGTGACGGGACCTCGTGGATGGCCGTTGCAAAGAGCGGATACTCGTCGGCCCGCGGCATGTGGTAGTCCATGAACGAGCCTGCGAGTGGCTGGCCGGTCTCCGTGTCGATCGCACAGATCTCGCCCAGGGCCTCGCCCGCCCCCTGGACGATTCCGCCATGGGTCTGCCCGTCGACAATGAGCGGGTTGATCGCCCGCCCGACATCGTCGACGGCCGTGTAGCGGACAATTTCGTAGGCGCCGGTCTCGGGATCGATCTCGATTTCGCAGACATGGCAACCGTTCGGAAACACCGGGGTTTCCATTACGTTGTCGACGGTGACCGAGAGGCCGTCGGCGAATTCGTTCGGCACCCCGGAGCGGTTGGGGATATCGCGCGCGATGTCGAACAGCGTCACCGCCCGGTCGGTGCCGGCGATCCGGAAACTGCCGTCCGCGAACGCGATATCATCCTCGGCGGCCTCAAGCATCAGCGCGGCGAGTTTCCGTGCCCCGCGAATCAATGCTTCGGACGCCTTCACGATGACGGTGCCCGCCATGCGCATCGACCGCCCCGAATGCGAGCCGCCGCCGACCCTAACGATGTCGGTGTCGCCGACGATCACCCTGATCCGTTCCACCGGCACGCACAGCCATTCGGCGGCGACTTGCGCGAAGCTGGTCTCATGTCCCTGTCCGCTCGGCTGCGTGCCGATGACGAGGTCGATGTTGCCGTCATCCAGCACCCTGAGGCCGGCCTGCTCGCGCGGTGTTCCAATCGATGATTCGACATAGGCCGCGATGCCCCTGCCCAGAAGCCGGCCGCGGGCCTCCGCCGCGGCCCTGCGCGCAGCGAAGCCGTCCCAGTCGGCAAGATGCATCGCCATGTCCATGCCGGCAGGGTAGTCGCCGCTGTCATAGGTCATTCCGACGGCGTTGGCATAGGGCATCTGTTCCGGCGTCACGAGGTTCCGGCGCCGCAGTTCGACCGCGTCGAGCCCGAGCTCGCGCGCGGCCGTTTCGACCAGCCTCTCGATCGCGAATGTTACTTCAGGACGGCCTGAACTGCGGTAGGCGTTGGTCGGCGGCGTGTTGGTGAAGACGGCGCGCGAGCGCAGCGACGCGGCCGGTATGTGGTAGGGCCCGGGGATGAGCCCCGATCCCTTGCTCAGCGGCGACAAAGAAACGGCGCGGGCGCCAACATTGCTCAGATTATCGGCGCGCATGGCAAGAAAGCGGCCGTCGCGGTCGAGCGCGAGCGACATGGTCGTGGTCAGGTCGCGTCCCTGGTAGTCGCTGACGAAGGATTCGCTCCGGCGGCAGGTGAACTTGACCGGCCGCCCGAGCCTGCCGGATGCCCACGCCACCAACGGAAACTCGACATAGAGCCGGTTGCGGGTCCCGAAATTGCCGCCGACATCCTTGGAGACCACGCGGACCCTGTCCGGGTCGACTCCGAGCACCAGGGCGATTTCCCGCTTCTGGCGCACCGATCCGCCGGAGCCCGCGTAGACGGTGTAGCGCCCGTTTGCCGGATCGAACGAACCAAGCGCCGACCGGGGTTCGAGCGGAACGCCGGTCACCCTCGGGACATGGATATCCATCTCGACGACATGCGCCGCGGAGCGGAACGCGGCATCGGTGGCGTCGGTATCACCGAAAAACGTCTCGATGAAGACGTTGCCGGGAGCTTCGGGCCAGAGGTTGGGGGCGTCCGGGGCCGCCGCCTTCCGCGCATCGGTCACTGGCGGCAGCGGCCGGTACTCGATCAGCACCCGTTCGGCGGCGTCCTCGGCCTGTTCCAGCGTCTCCGCCACGACGATCGCGAGCGCTTCACCCACATATCTTGCCTTGTCGACGGGCAGTGGCATGTGTTCGCCAACGAACGGGGCCGCTCCGCCGGGGCCATGGAGCTTCATGTCGTGCCTGGTCGACGGAAGCGGGTTGTGCGGGATCGGCAACAGCCCGTCCGCCGCGCAATCGGCGCCGGTGAATACTCCGAGGACGCCGTCCGCCGTCGCCGCCCCGGACGTGTCGGCGGAGTTCAGTTCGGCGTGGGCGAACGGGGAGCGAACGACGACCATCCACGCCTGGTCCGGGAGGCTCCAGTCGTCGCTGAAACGGCCGTTGCCGGTCAGCAGGCGCGCATCTTCCCGGCGCCGGACCGGCTGTCCGATCTTGCGGTATTCCGTCATTCCGTCCCGTCAGCTGTGGCGCCGGAAGTCGGCCCGACCGCGTCGGCGCTGCCCTGAATCCGCGTTCGTGCGGGTGGTGGCGGCCGGTCCGCACTCCTTCATGCTGCCATCGCAAGCTGCGGGCGGGCGATCCAGCCGCCGCCGAGAACCCGGTCGCGTTCATAGAAGACGCATGCCTGCCCGGGCGTCACCGCACGCTCGGGGCGGTCGAGGACGATGCGGGCGGCGGGTCCGTTGCGGTGAAGCGTGGCTGGGACCGGTGGCTGCGATGAGCGGATCCTGACCCCGACGCGCCGCCGGGGAAGGGAAGCCTCGCTTACCTCGCCGAGCCAGTTCATGCCGATCACGGCGAACTCCGCCTCGCCGAGAGCCGACAGCGGTCCGACCACCACCCGCTGCTGCTCGGGCTCTATGCGGACGACATAGAGCGGCTCCGTGCCGCCGCCGATGCCGAGCCGGCGGCGCTGGCCGACCGTGAAGCCGATGATGCCGTCGTGGCGGCCGAGCACACGGCCGTCGACATGCACGATGTCGCCGGGATCGATCGCTCCCGGGCGAATGCGGCGGACGACCGACGCATAGTCCCGGTCGGGAACGAAGCAGATATCCTGACTGTCCGGCTTGTCGGCGACCGGCAGGCCGAAGCGTGCGCCATGTCCGCGCACGTCCTCCTTGGCCATCGCTCCCAGCGGAAAGCGCAGATACGCGACCTGTTCGCGCGTGGTCGCGAACAGGAAGTAGCTCTGGTCGCGCTGGTGGTCGATGGCTCGGTGCAGCTCGGGGCCGCCGGCGCCAGCGATCCGGCGCACGTAATGGCCTGTCGCCAGCGCGTCGGCGTCCAGATCGCGGGCCGTCTGCAGAAGGTCGCGGAACTTGACCGTCTGGTTGCAGGTAACGCAGGGAACCGGCGTCTCGCCGCGCAGATAGCTGTCGGCAAAGGCCTCCATCACATCGTGGCGGAAGCGGGACTCGTAGTTGAGCACGTAGTGCGGAATGTCGAGCGTCCCGGCAACGTACCTCGCGTCGTAGATGTCGGCCCCGGCGCAGCACGCGCGACGATGCTTGGAAACTGCTCCGTCGTCATGGAGCTGAAGCGTGACGCCGACGACATCGTAGCCCTCCTCGACGAGCAGCGCCGCCGTCACGGAACTGTCGACGCCGCCCGACATGGCGACGACGACGCGGGTATCCGCGGGCCTCTTCGGGATCTCAAGCGAGTTCATGGCAGGGTTCCCTGGGCTGTCTTCCTTTGATCAGCCGCCGGTGCCGAACCTGTCCTGGGCTGATGCCGCCGCGACCGGAAGCCGGGCGCTTCTCAGCGGGGACCGGAGTCGCCGCCAAGGTGCCGATACAGGAATTCGAGCGATCTCGCATGGGCGAGGGCAGCCGCCGTCGCGTCGTGGGTGCCCTGCTCGGGGTTGTAGAAGGCGTGATCGCTACCCGGGTAGATGTGGAATTCCGTCGACGGGTGCGCGCCGCGGATGGCCTTGACGTCCTCGAAGGGAACGATGCGGTCGGCGTCGCCGTAATGCAGCATGACGGGGCAGCCTGGCGTTCTCGCTATCTCCTCGCGGATGTCGCTGCCATAGAAGATGACGCCGGCGTCGAGTTCGAGGCTGCTGGATGCGATCCAGGCCCAGCTGCCGCCGGTGCAGAACCCGAAGACCGCGACCCTGGCGACCGATTCGCGCAGTTTCGCCGCGCAGGCCGCAACATCGGCCAGCACCGTTTCTTCTTTCAGGTTCTCGCGGAACATCATGCCGCGCGCGACGCCGCAGGGATCGTAGTCGAACATCGTGTCCTTCTCCGCCCGGTCGTAGAGGGCCGGCGCGATCGCGGTGAAACCGTCGCGGGCGAACCAGTCGCAAACATCCCCGAGATGGGGTGTCAGCCCGTAGATCGCATGCAGGAGGACGAGTCCGCCGCCGGCGTCTCCCGGTGCCTCCGCCCGCCAGGCGTCGAGCCGGTGGCCGTCGGCCGCAGTTACGGTTATGCGATCAGCCATCTTCGTTCCTGCTGTTCCGGTTGCGGCCCGCGGATGCCTGCCCGGTGCGGTCGAGCTCAGAGGATCTTGCACGCCTCGTCGAAATCATACCGGTACAGCCGCGGCCCCTTGACGCCGTCCAAGGCGCCGTAGCCGATGTTGCACAGGAAGTTCGATTTCAGGTTCGTGCCCTCGAAGAATGCCTGGTCCGCGACCTCGGGGTTGAAACCGAGCATAGGCCCGGAATCGAGGCCGACGGCGCGGATGGCCAAGATCAGGTAGGCGCCCTGCATCGTGCTCTGGTGCGAGGCCAGTTCGGTGGCTGCCGCCTGGTCGGACTTCCAGCGCTCCGCCATTTCCGGCCGTATCGGGTAGAGCCGCGCGAAATCCTCGAAGAACCTCGTGTCGTAGGCGAGGAGCGCGACCACCGGTGCCGCCATCGTCTTGTCGAGATTGGGCGGAGACAGGGAAGGCTTCAGCTTTTCCTTCGCCTCGTCCGAGCGGATGAAGAGGAGCCGGCCGGGCATCGTGTTGGCGCTGGTCGGCCCGAATTTCATCAGGTTCCAAATCTCGTGCAGCTGTTCGTCGGTCACGTCCCGATCCTGCCACGCGTTGTGGCTGCGGGCCTCGCGGAACAGAAGGTCGGCGGAATCGTCGTCGAGCTGCTGGATCCTGGAGCGATAATTCTCGATTCTGGCGTGGGCTGCAGCGAGGGCCTGATCCTCTGACATGTATTTCCTCCCGTAAATCGGCGGTTGTCCGGACGGCTGAAGCGCCTGCCTCCGACGGACAGGCAGCGCGATGGAAACGCGGGCCGCTCTCGGCAACGTATCGTGCTGTCTCCGCCAATTCCTTAGATAGCAGACTTGGCGCGATTGGCAAGACTTCACCACCCAGGCGTTTCTCATGCTGCATTCAATTTTGCTGTCTTCTGCTGTCCGGAGGTTTCACAGCGTGCCGGGTTTTCTGGCTTCGGGGCCGTCCGCGGTCGTCGCCGACGGCGTTGCCGGCGCGTGGGCGGGATGTGGGCGGCGTCCGGGAATCGGCCGGACGCTATTGGCGCTCAGGGCTGCGACGGCTTCCCGGCGGTCGAGCCGCCGCCGTGTTTCGGCGAGGCTCTCGCGTCGGTTGGCAAAGATCACCGCGAGCGCGATGTTGTCGAGGCTGGCGCGGTTTGCGGGTCAGGCAGGCGTCCTTGCCGAAGACGCAGTCTCGGTGGTTCATGTTTTCCACGGCCCGCGGCCGCAGCAGTTCCTCTGGCGACGCGTGTTGCGCATCAAGCGAGGTGATGATGTATCGGTGCAGTCGTTACCGCTTGCTGCGCCGCTGGCGCTCTTTCTCAGCGGCTTGCGGTAGCATGCGGGCGATCTGCCGGGGTAGTTGATCAAGCCCTTGAGCGGCACGCGCTGCTCGAGGCGGGTCTTGCCTCCTTGAAGCGGCCGCTGGCTCCCAGTCGAAGGTTTCGGGCGCCCTTGACCGGGAAGACGTGGTCTGCGCCGCAGCGCCGGGTGATCAGCGTCGCCGGCGTCGTGCGGGTGATCACCTTGCCGCGGACATCGGTGCGCTCGAGGAGGTGGCCGCCAGCTCGCCGTCGTCGAAGTTCAACGGCGCGAAGGGTGCGCCAGAGGCGTGAGGGCCACGGTCTCGTGGTGGCGGTTGGCGCCGCGGATGCGCTTGCCGTCGGCGGCAAGCGCCCGGGCGAGCCCGCGGCCGAGCACATCCTCGATCGCCTCGGAGTCGACCGACCGGACGACCCGGTGGAGGGTCGTCCCGGAGGGCGGCTCGCGCAGCCCCGTCCTCGGGTTCTGCCGATGGCCCCGAGCTCGTCCCGGGACAGCGACCGCGCAGCTGCGAGGCAGCCTTTCATGTTCGCAAGCTCGGCGAGAACGTGAGCACACCGTGTGCTTCCTGCGCGGCGGAAGTCCTCGATCGCCGCCAGCTCGTCGTGCAGCGAACGCATCACTTCGGAACCCCGGGGAGCGAGGAGGCAGGCCACCGCAGCGCCTGCGACAGCAGCCGTCGCGCCGCACAACGAAAATCTCCTTGCCATGGGGGTCGGTGCAGCGCCCGTTGGCGCGGGCAAATCCCCTGGCACGCCAGCCCGCCGCCTTGTGCCCGCAAAACGCGCCGGATCGCAGAACGTCTCCGCCACCTAGTGGCCGCAGGCCCGGTCGTCGGCCAGCCGCGGCGTCGCAAGAAAGAAGGAGGCGAGGTTCGGAAACGTTCCCGGCGCCGCAAGCAGTCGCGTGTTGTCAGATCAAGCCACTCCTGCTCCTACTTCCAGCCACCGGTCGCGGCACTTGAAGGCCCCGGCCAGACCACTGCCCCCTGAAGGACGCAATATGGCGCAGCCTCGCCAGACAGCGAAACCCGAGATAGTCGTCCATCAACGCAGCGGACGCTCCTCAGGCTTCGCGAACCTCGGACAGACCCTTCCGGAGCTGCGACGTGAATCGGACAGGACGCGATGTACCTATGAACCGACATCCCCGCACCATGACAACTCCAGTGCAGGAAAGCCAGCGAAAACTGTAAAAAAATCGTAACTGCTCACCCCCTGGTTCCGGCTTGATGTCGGGGTAGGCAACGAACGGGTTTTCGTGGAGATCTGACACTGCAGATCGATTCTGTTAGTGTGAACTTCCTGGGCTGCCTCCGCCAAATCCTGATTCTGGTTGAATGTCACGGCCACATCGAGAGCGCCGTTGCGCGCGATTCGCACCATTTCGAGACCAATCCGAAGGTCTGTTTCTTTCTCGCGCTGTGCCGGCACATCATGCATCGTACCGTCCGGAAGCGGGACCCGCTCGGAGCGCGGTTTCCGGGATGTCACGAGAATCCCGACGCGGCTCATCGCGGTCAGGCACCGCGCCCGGCACGCCGGATCTTTCCTGGCGTCGGAGTATCTCCTCACCCCTCCGCAGAGGCGGGTTTGGCGTTGTGCATCTTGATCATGTCGGCGGCGAGTGCGATCCGGATGGCGACGAGCGGGCTGTAGCCGAGTGCGGCCATGGAGGTGAGATAGCTTGAGCTTCGGCACCAGGCCTCGGCGTGGAGCCGGGTTCGGAAGCAACCGGAGACCTTGACCTTTGCCATCCAGATTTTCTGCTCGCCGGGATTGTTGGTGAAGCTGACGTCCGGGTCGCTCATGAAGCGCAGGACGGACTCTTCATGTCTTGCGAGACGCTCCCGGAGGTTGTGCGCGTTCGCAATCCGTCCGCGTTTTCCTTTCTGTCGGGGCGGGATTTCAGGCAGTTCCTTCGCCCCCGGGTCAGGATGGTCCGGTAGCGCTTGATGACGCTGTGGCGGTCGGCCTCGTTCAGGGTTTTGGATGTGCTCTTGTTAACCCTGTGGCAGGCAGCAGTTTCTTCATCACGCGTGCCCGGCGGTAGCCACTGGCGCCGACGATGAAGGTCAGTTCCCTGAGCAGGCGGGACCCGCACAGCTGGTGGGTGCATTGATCGCAGGCCAGCCATGCGGCCCAGCAGTCGTGGACCAGCGTGCCGATGTAGCTGATGCCGATCTCCTCGATCGCCTGCCTGCCGCGCCTGCGATGCAGGAACTTGCACGTCCCGTCGGTGACGACATGGAGCGATCGGGTCCTGCCGTCGACCCGGAAGCCGGTTTCGTCGACATGCAGCGCCGGGCGTTCCAGCAGTTCGGCGATGCGGCCGCCAGTCCCGCAGCAGGTCGTCGTACAACGCCGAGGGGCGGCCCGAGACCATTACCTGACACGGCAGACCCAGTTCAAGGAGTTCGACATGGTCGGCTTCGGTGTAGTCGGGGCGGTACCGGCGGGTCGCCTGCAGGGGTTGCTGCAGACCAGTTCCGTGCCCCGGAACGCAAAGCGCGTGGGCGCAGCCGTGGATCAGTTTCACCGGATAGTCGCACCCGAACCCGTCCGGTGCTCCCGGTCGATCCCGATAGAGCGCCGGCGCCTTGCGCTTCATCAGCGCGCCGCCTCCCGGATGCGTTTCCACATACAGATCATGCGGGGGCTGGAGCCCCGGAAACAGCTGGCACAGCCCGCTCGTCGCCTTCGATCCAAAGTAGCCCACTGGCGGTCCCCGTCGTTCTCGATGACCACCACTGAACGAATCGGCCTGCAATGTCAAATCTCCACGAAAACCCGTTCATTACTCTACCCCGACATCAAGCCGGAACCAGGGGGTAAGCAGTTACAAAAAATCTCCTCGCACCAACCCGCGTCCCCGCAATACCCAGATTCTGCCCTGAAAAATCAAACAGAATTTAGCGTGAAAATTTCCTGCCGCAGGCCTCTCGCCGCACGCCTCGATGCACCGGTCCGTCAACAACCCCGCTGTTCCGGCAGCCAGCCGCGCAAGAAGCGCAGCTGCGCCCCCGGGCCGGAAACCCGCGGGCGATTCGCCAAAACGGTTCGAATTGCCCCATTATCCCGTCCATCAATCACGTGATCCGACCGTCGCGTCCGACAGTTTCGGGGCGGATTGGTGCGCATCGTTTTCCAACACCGCTGGCGTCCCGCAACATGGCAGATCTTTTCGCAACCGCCGCACCGAAGAGACGGAATTATTCCGCCAAGGACATTGAGGTCCTCGAGGGGCTCGAGCCGGTCCGCAAGCGGCCCGGCATGTATGTCGGCGGCACCGACAGCCACGCCTTGCACCATCTCGCCGCCGAGATCCTCGACAACGCGATGGACGAGGCGGTTTCGGGACACGCCAGCTGGATCGAGTTCGAACTCGAGGCGGACGGACATATCAGGATCCGAGACAACGGACGCGGCATTCCGGTCGAACCGCACCCAAAATACAAGAACAAGTCAGCGCTCGAAGTGGTCCTGACGACCCTGCACTCTGGCGGCAAGTTCGGCAACGACGCCTACGGCATTGCCGGGGGACTGCACGGGGTCGGCCTTTCGGTCGTCAACGCGCTCTCGGCAGAACTCGTAGCCGAAGTCGCCTATGACCGGACGCTCTGGAGCCAGCGCTATGTGAGGGGCAAGGCCAGCGGCCCGTTGCGGCCGGCCGGCAAAGCGACCAATCGCCGCGGCACGCAGATCCGGTTCCGACCCGACCCCCAGATCTTCGGCGAGAAGGCCGCTTTCCGGCCCGCGGCCCTGTTCGCGATGGCGAAGGCCAAGGCATATCTGTTCAAGGGCGTGGAAATCCGCTGGTCGTGCGCGCCCGGGCTGATCGCAGCTGGCGACGAGATTCCGGAGCGGCTGACGCTTCATTTTCCCGGCGGCCTCTCCGACTATCTTGCCGCGATGCTCGGTGACCGCGGAACCGTCGCGGGGACTCGTTTCGTCGGCGAAAGCAAGCTGTCCGGCGACGGCCGGGCCGAATGGGCGCTTGCCTGGCCCGAGGATCGTGATGCCGCGCTCTCCTCCTACTGCAACACGATACCGACGCCGGAAGGCGGAACCCATGAGGCGGGCCTTCGCGCCGCTCTTGCGCGCGGCCTCAGAACCTACGGAGAGATGGCCGGGAACAAGCGAGCATCGATCATCACCGGAGACGATGCCGCGGCGTCATCGACGGGCGTGCTCTCGATCTTCATCCGCGACCCCGAGTTCCAGGGCCAGACCAAGGAGAAGCTGTCGTCACCAAGCGTCGCCAAACAGGTGGAGACCGCCATCCGCGACCATTTCGAGCACTTTCTCGCCGGTAACGCACGGGCCGCGGACCAGATTCTCGAGCATGTCGTCGAAAGGGCCGAGGAAAGGCTGCAGCGGCGCAAGGACCGGGAGCTTGCCCGCAAGACCCCGACCCGAAAGGTCCGGCTGCCGGGCAAGCTTGCCGACTGCGCCTCGGGAATCGCCGCGGGAACCGAACTGTTTCTGGTCGAGGGCGATTCCGCGGGCGGGTCCGCCAAGCAGGCAAGGGACCGCAAGACGCAGGCGGTTCTGCCGCTCAGGGGAAAGATTCTCAACGTCGCCAGCGCCTCTGCCGACAAGATGCGTGCGAACCAGGAACTCACGGATCTCGTCCAGGCGCTCGGCTGCGGCTACGGCAAGACCCTGGCCATCAAGAATCTGCGCTACGAACGCGTGATCATCATGACCGATGCCGATGTCGACGGCGCCCATATCGCCTCCCTCCTGATGACGTTCTTCTTCAGGGAGATGCCGGACCTGGTCCGGGAGGGCTGCCTCTATCTTGCCATGCCGCCGCTCTATCGCATTTCCCAAGGCGGCCGCACCACCTTTGCGCGGGACGACGCGCACCGTGACGAATTGCTGGCCTCCGCCTTCAGCGGCCGCGGAAAGGTCGAGATCAGCCGCTTCAAGGGGCTCGGCGAAATGCCGCCAGCGCAACTGAAGGAAACGACCATGAGCCCCGAGACGCGAACGCTCCTCAAGGTGGTCGTCCCCGACGGATACGCTGCGCCGCAACCGCCGCGCGACGGCAACTGTCCGCCGTCGGCGACCGCGGATCTCGTCGAACGCCTCATGGGCCGCAAGCCCGAAGCGCGCCTGCAGTTCATCCAGCAGAATGCGGAAACGGTCGACTACGTGGACGTCTGAACCGCTTGTCGGGAGTTCGCGGCGGCGGGCCGGAAAGCGCCAAACGCCGGCATCCGGCCCGCCGCCAGTCACGATCGCTTCAGTCTCCACTCAGCCACGCCCACATCTCGGCCGTGACTTCGCCGGGCTGCTCCATGGTCGAGAGGTGTCCGTACTCCTCGATGACGGACAGCCGTGCGCCGGGGATCCGGGCGGCAATTTCCTCGCTCATGCCGAGAGGCGTGAGCTGGTCCTGGCGCCCGCAGAGCACCAGGGTGGAGCAGCGGATGAGGGGCAGGACGGGGCGGCTGTCGGGACGGTCGCAAAGCGCCTGCTGCTGGCGCAGGAACACGACCCCGTCCCGCCTCGTCGGTCATCGCCGTGATCCCGGCGACCACCGCCTCGTCGCCGAAACGGTCTTCGTGAACGAAGGTCCGAAGGAGCCGCTCGCTGACGGCCGTGAACCTGCCGCGCCGCACAAGATCCATGAGGTCGCGGCGGCGCACCGCCGTTTCGGCCGAATCGGCGCGCGCCGACGTGCCCAGAAGCGCGAGGCGGGCCACGCGCTCGAGGGCTCGGCGCATGATCTCGAAGGCGACGTGTCCGCCCATGGAAACCATGCCAGCGCAAACCGGCCGGGCGCCGCGGACAGCGCCCGCACGGCCATGTCCGCCATCGATGTCGCCTGCGACAGATCGGCGGCAACGATCTCGGCGATATCCGACAACCCGCGGATCTGCGGCCGCCACAACCGCTCATTGCAGAGCAGGCCCGGGAGCTGCACGAGCGTCGGCCGGCTGCTGCCGCTTCCCGGTATCACGTGATACTCGGTTCCGCGGCACGCACCGGGACGATCGCGGGCAGGCGCGCAGCGGGTGAAGGGGCTGCAGTTCATCTGGCGGTTTCCCGGACGCTATCGAAAAGCCGCGGACCGTGCTACAGTGGCGCCCCGGCAGGCGGAACACGGCGACATCCGGAAGATTCCAGCTGGCCCGGGTATTTCCACAGCATCAAGGTGATCATGAATTTTTCGAATCTGGGACTTTCCCAGGAAATCGTTTCCGCAACAAGCGACGCGGGCTACACGGAACCGACACCCATCCAAGCCCAGGCCATCCCGCACATCCTCGGCGGCCGGGACGTGCTCGGCTGCGCCCAGACCGGAACCGGCAAGACGGCCTCGTTCACGCTCCCCATGATCGACATGCTGTCGAGAGGGCGGGCGCGGGCGCGCATGCCACGGTCCCTGATCCTGACGCCGACGCGCGAACTTGCAACCCAAGTTTCGGAAAATTTCGAGACCTACGGAAAGTACCACAAGCTGACCATGGCGCTGTTGATCGGCGGCATCTCGCTCGACGACCAGACGCGCAAGCTCGACCGGGGAGTCGACGTGCTGATCGCCACGCCGGGCCGGCTTCTCGACCATTTCGGGCGCGGCGGCATCCTCCTCACCGACATCAGGATACTGGTTATCGACGAAGCTGACCGGATGCTGGACATGGGGTTCATTCCGGATGTCGAGCGCATCGTCTCGCTTCTTCCGCGCACGCGCCAGACGCTGTTCTTCTCGGCGACCATCCCCCCGGAAATCCGCCGCCTGTCGGACGCGTTTCTCACCGATCCCGTGGAAATCACCGTCGCCCCGAACACGCATTCCGCGGCGGAGACCGTCGTCCAGCATCTCACCATCGTGCCCCGATCGGACAAGCGCGAGGCGCTGCGCCGGATCATCCGGGCCGAGAATGTCAGCACCGCCCTCATCTTCTGCAACCGCAAGCGCGACGTCGACATCCTGTTCAAGTCGCTCACCAGGCACGGTTTCGGCGCGGCCGCGCTCCATGGCGACATGGACCAGGCGCGGCGCCAGCAGACCCTCGGCCAGTTCAAGGAGGGTGAAATCGACTTCCTCGTCGCAAGCGATGTCGCCGCCCGCGGCCTCGACATCGACGACCTTCCGGCGGTGTTCAACTTCGACGTTCCGACCCATTCGGAAGACTACATTCACCGTATCGGGCGAACCGGGCGCGCCGGCCGCGACGGCCGCGCCTACACCCTCTCCACCCCCGAAGACGGAACCTATGTCGCAGCCATAGAAAAACTCCTCGGAAACCCGATCCGGCGCCTCGACGTCAACGACATCGCCAGCGAGACTCTCGAGGACGGGCCCCGAGCGCGGCGCAGCGCGCGCAGCCGGCCCGCGCGGGAGCGGGCCCAGGCGCCGCGAGCCTCCGCCAAGACCAAGAACCGGAGTGCGCGGAACGCCGAACGCCGGAACGAGGGAGGGAAAGTGCCGGCCGCGCCGGTGGTCGGCCTCGGCGATCATGTGCCCGAGTTCCTGCTCAAGCCGGCGCGCAGACCGTCGCCCTGAAGCGTAGCAGAGGAGCGAAACCCCGATGCAGACAATCTTCGTCATGGTCAAGTGCGAACTCGGCAAGGCCTACGATGTCGCCGCTGCCGCCGCCGACAACATAGAGAACGTCTCCGAGGTGTATTCGATCTCGGGCCAGTACGATCTGCTGATGAAATGCGCACTCAGTGACGATGCCGACATCGGGCATTTCGTCACCCAGAGCGTCCAGTTGATCGATGGCGTCAAGGACACCTACACCCACATCACCTTCAACGCCTTCACCTGAGCCGGGCGGGCCCAGCGGCCGGCCCTATTCCGCGCAAGAGTCGTCGGTAATCCTGAACGGCGACAGGTCCGCCAGCTGCTCCATTTCGTGCGCGACGCCCTGGCGCTCGCGTTCCAGAAAATCGGCGACCGCGTCGCGAAACCCCGAATCGCGGATCCAGTGGGCGCTGTAGGTCGGCGTCGGAAGATACCCCCTGCTGATCTTGTGCGGCCCCTGCGCTCCGGCCTCGACGGTCTTGAGGCCGTGCTCGATCGCGTATTCGATCGCCCGGTAGAAGCAGCATTCGAAATACAGCATCCTGAACCGCGCCGCACAGCCCCAGTTGCGCCCGTACAGGGTCCCGGCACCACGCAGATTGAGCGCTCCGGCGACGAAATCGCCGTCATGGCGCGCCAGGAACAGAACCATCCGGTCCGCAAGCCGCTCCCTCAGGAGATGAAAGAAATCCCGGTTGAGATAGGCGTGCGCCCATTTGCGGTCGACCGTGTTGAGATAGAATTCGTAGAACGAATCCATGTGATGCGCCTTGAGGTCATCGCCGGCCAGCATCTCGATCCGGACATCCCTGTTCGCGGCCGCCCGTTCCTTGCGGATCATTTTTCGCTTGCGAGAATTCAACGAGGCGAGGAAGTCGTCAAAGGTCGAGAAACCCTCGTTCTTCCAGTGAAACTGCTGGCCGATGCGCTGAAGAAGCCCCATGCTGCCGAACAGCTGCCATTCCTCTTCTCGGGCGAAGGTAATGTGAAGCGACGACGCCTCGTGCTGCCTAGCCAGCTCGACGAGAGCCGCGGTGAGCAGCGCGCGCAGGCGGCCGACGTTCCCGCCCGGCCGGACCAAGAGGCGCGGCCCGGTGACCGGAGAGAACGGCACCGCGACCTGGAGCTTCGGATAGTAGCGCCCGCCGGCCCGCTGATAGGCCTCGGCCCAGCCCCAGTCGAACACGTACTCGCCATAGGAATGGTTCTTCAGGTAGCACGGAGCAACAGCCACGGTCTCGCCCTCGTCATCGATGACGAGATGCTGCGGCAGCCAGCCTGACCCGGCCGATGCGGCCTCCGAATCCTCAAGGGTCTTCAGGAATGCATGGGATGTGAACGGGTTTTCCGTCCCGGCGCATGCGTCCCACTGACCGCACGGGATCTCATCGAGGCCGGAGAGGATCCTGACGGCGACTGCCTGGTCCCCGTCGGGCATCGTCACGCCACCTCGAACACCGCGTCGACCTCGACCGCCGCCCCGGACGGCAGCGAGGCAACGGCAACCGCGAAGCGTGCGTGAGCGCCATTTTCGGCACCGAGGACCTCGACGATCAGGTCCGATGCGCCGTTGACGACCTGCGGCGGCTGCGTGAAGTCGGGGACGGCGTTGACGAACCCGCCGAGCTTGACGGCACACGCACCGTCAATGCCGTCGCCGACGGCGGCCCTGAGCTGCGCCAGGATGTTGAGGCCGCACAGCCTGGCGGCCTCGTAGCCGTCCTCGACGGCGAGATCCCCGCCGAGCTTGCCGACGATCGACCGTTCAGCGGTGATCGAGACCTGACCGGCGATGAAGACCTGGTTGCAGCTGATGCGGTAGGGCACGTAGTTGGCGGCCGGCTTCGGCGCTTCCGGCAGCGCGATTCCGAGTTCCTTCAGGCGTTCCTCGATTCGTCCCATGCCCCCGTATCCTCCCCTGTCCGCTGGTCCGACGATGGCGACGAGCCTATCGGGTTCGCCCGGGGGGCGCAACAATGACGCGGCGCGCCAGGAGTTGGCCGGAAACACCGGAGTGTGGACGCCGCGCGCCCGCTCTGCGATACTTGCCGCCGGCATGATCCGGCATCGCGGAGTTGCATGATGACGATAGGTACGCGTCTCTATACCATGCTGTGCGGCGAACAGGCGGGCACCGATGCCCAGGGCAATCGCTACTACCGTTCGCGGCGTACGCCTGCCAGCAGAAGGGAACGGCGCTGGGTGGTGTATGACGGCGAGACCGAAGCCTCGCGGGTGCCGCCCGCATGGCATTCGTGGCTTCACCATACGACCGACGAGGTGCCGGAAGACGATGGCGGCCGGCGCTGGGACTGGCAGAAGGACCATGCGCCCAACCCGACGGGCACTGCGGCTGCCTACCGCCCGCCGGGGCACGTGCTCGAAGGCGGTGTGCGGGCACCGGCGACGAGCGACTACGAGCCTTGGCAGCCCGATTGATCCTGCCCCGGAGATCGCGGAGGCGGAACGATGCGCAGCAATCTGATTGAGGCCATCATGGGCGCGGTCGTGCTTGTCGTGGCCGCGTTCTTCCTTGTCTTCGCATACTCGACGGCCGACATCGGCGCTGTCGACGGCTACGAGATCACCGCCCGGTTCGACCGCGCCGACGGGGTCGGGCCGGGAACCGAAGTCCGCATGAGCGGCGTCAAGATCGGCACCGTCACCGCGATGTCGCTCGACCCGAAGGACTACCTGGCGCTCGTGCGCATGACCGTAAGGCCGGATATCAGGATTCCCGACGACACCTCGATTTCCGTTGCCTCCGACGGTCTTCTCGGCGACGCGTTCCTCAACCTGTCGCCGGGAGGTTCCGACGACATGCTCGCCGCGGGCGGGGAAATCGAGATCACGCAGGGCTCCGTGGACCTGATCTCACTGCTCGGCCGGGCGATGTTCAGCGGAACGGAGGACAATGGCAAGTCCGAGTAGGGGCGGTGCGACGGCATCGCAGGCGCTGCAGTCCTGGGACCCCGGCCGCTACGCCAGAAACGCCCGTTTCGTCGCCGATCTCGGAGAACCCCTGATCGCGCTGCTGGATCCGCGGCCCGGAGAGCGGATTCTCGACATCGGTTGCGGCGACGGCGCGCTCACCCTCAAGCTCGCGGAGACGGGAGCCGCCGTGGTCGGAATCGACAGCGCCCCCGAACAGGTTCGCGCCGCCCGTGCGCTCGGCCTCGACGCCCATGTCGCCGACGGACAGATCCTTGCCTTCGACGGCGAGTTCGACGGCATCCTGAGCAACGCGGCGCTTCACTGGATGCGGCATGCCGACGCGGCCATAGACAGCATGTGGCGCGCGCTTCGCCCGGGCGGCAGGATCGCGGCCGAGATGGGCGGCAAAGGCAACGTCGCAACCATTCACGCCGCCCTCGTCGGCGAGCTGGAACGCCTCGGGATTGACGCAGCGGCCGCGGATCCGTGGTATTTCCCGACGGCCGCCGACTACCGGCAGCGCCTCGAGGGTGCCGGTTTCCGGGTCGAGCGGATCGAGCTCCTTCCGCGTCCGACACCGCTGCCGGGAGAGCTCGCGGACTGGCTCCAGACGTTTGGCGAATCCTTCTTTGCCGCGGCTCCCGCAGAACAGCAGCACGCCCTGATCGACAATGTCGTGCGGACGGCCGGGCCGGCGCTGCGCCAGGATGACGGCAGCTGGGTCGCGGACTATGTCCGCCTCCGCTTCCTTGCCGTGAAACCGCCGGAATGATTCCCCCCTTGCATCCCCTTCACGGCCTCGTCCTCGCTGCAGCCCTCGCGGCGACTCCGGCACCGCCGGTGCCAGGCGTCGCGGTGCTGCAGGGACTCGACAAGATTACGGCGCGCGTCACCACCATAGAGGCGCCGCTTGGAACGGTCGTGCGCTTCGGGACCCTCGAGATTCTGGCGCGGCGCTGCCACAAGCGCCCGCCCGAGGAACCGCCCGAGAAGACGGCCTTTCTCGAGATCCGCGAACGGCGGCCCGGGGAACCGGCGGCGCGCCTCTTCTCGGGGTGGATGTTCGCCTCGAGCCCGGCTGTCTCGGCGCTCGAACACCCGGTCTACGACGTCTGGGTGGTCGATTGCAGAAACGCGGCGAGTTCCGACCTGTCAAGGGAGGGCTCGAAGGTCGCGGGCCGGTCGAGCGCTGCCGCCAGTCGCTGGCGGTAGCCCGCGCGCGAGACGGCAACAACCCCGAAACTGGCCAGATGGTCGGTGACGAACTGGGTGTCGAGCAGCATGAAACCGGCCTTGCAGAGCCGCGCAACGAGATGGACGAGAGCAATCTTGCTAGCGTCGCGCGCACGGCTGAACATGCTTTCGCCGAAGAACGCGGCATTGAGCGCCACGCCGTAGAGCCCTCCCGCGAGCTCCCGCCCGTGCCAGACCTCGACACTGTGGGCGCGCCCCATGCGGTTGAGTTCGACATAGAGTGAGATGATCTCGTCATTGATCCACGAATCGTCGCTGTATCCGCGGGGTTCGGCGCAGGCCCGTATCACGGATTCGAAGGCCGTGTCGCAACGGATCTCGTAGGGGCACGCGCGAACGGTCCGCCGCAGACGCCGCGAGACATGAAACGAGTCGAGCGGCAGGATGCCGCGAACCTCGGGGTCGACCCAGTAGAGGGTCGGATCGTCCCTCTGTTCGGCCATGGGGAACAGGCCAGCCGCGTAGGCGCGCAGAACGACTTCGGGCGTCAGAACGGACATCGCTGCCGTGCCGGCCGGTCGCCGGCCGCGTCAGGCCAGGCTGCCCCCGGCTCCAATGACCTTCTCCAGCCAGTGGATGTCGTAATTGCCATCCACGAAATCGCTATTCGCGATGATCCGCTGATGCAGCGGGATGGTGCTCCGTATCCCGCCGATCACGTATTCTTCAAGAGCCCGACGCAGCCGCATCAGGCATTCCTCCCGGTCGGTGCCGTGGACGATCAGCTTCGACACGAGGCTGTCGTAGTAGGGTGGTACCTCATAACCCGAATACAGGCCGGAGTCGACGCGGACACCGAGTCCGCCGGGCGGATGGTAGTCGGTGACGCGCCCCGGAGAAGGAGCGAACGTCTCGGGATCCTCGGCATTGACGCGGCATTCGATGGCATGGCCAGAAAATGCGACATCGGACTGCGCTAGCGACAGCGGCTCGCCGGACGCGACCCTGATCTGTTCGCGCACAAGGTCGATGCCGGTGATCATTTCGGTGACCGGGTGTTCGACCTGGAGCCGGGTGTTCATCTCGATGAAGCTGAAAGCGCCATCCTCGTACAGGAACTCGATAGTCCCGGCGTTCCGGTAGCCTATGCGGCGCATGGCCTCGGCCGCGATTTCCCCGATTTCCTGGCGGCGCCTGTCATCGAGAACGGGTGATCGCGCCTCCTCGAGCACCTTCTGATGGCGGCGCTGCAGCGAGCAGTCACGCTCGCCGAGATGGATGGCGTTGCCATGGGCGTCGCCGAAGACCTGGATTTCGATATGGCGAGGGGTTTCGAGGCACTTCTCGACATAGACCTCGTCATTGCCGAAGCTGGCCCCGGCCTCGGCCCGTGCGACCGAGAAGGATTCCTCCAGCGCATCCGGCGAGCGCACGATCTTTATGCCCCGGCCGCCGCCGCCAGCAGATGCCTTGATCAGGACCGGATAGCCGATGTCGTCGGCGATCTTGCGAGCCTCTTCGGTGGAAGCGACCCCGCCTCCAGATCCAGGGAGGACCGGAATGCCGGCTTCCGCAACAGCGTTGCGGGCGGCAATCTTGTCTCCCATCAGCGCGATGTGGTCCGATGACGGTCCGATGAATGCGAGGCCATGCTCTTCAAGTATCGCCGCAAAACCCGCGTTCTCGGAAAGGAAACCATATCCCGGATGCACCGCGTCCGCACCGACGACCATGGCCGCGGACACGATTGACGGTATGTTGAGGTAGCTGCCAGCGGCGGACGGCGGCCCGATGCACACGCTCTCGTCGGCAAGGCGCACATGCATCGCGTCGGCATCGGCGGTCGAATGGACGGCCACCGTCCGTATCCCCATCTCGCGACAGGTACGATGGATGCGAAGCGCGACCTCGCCACGATTGGCGATCAGGATCTTGTTTAACATCTCGACGATTCGCGACCGCGCAGCCGGCCCTATTCGATGATCATGAGATCTTCGCCGAACTCGACCGGATCAGTGTCGCCGACGATTATGCGGGTCACCGTTCCGGCCCGTGGCGCGCGCACCGGATTGAACGTCTTCATCGCCTCGATCAGCGCAACCGTCTGCTGCTCGGTCACCGCGTCGCCGATCCTGACGAACGGATCGGCGCCGGGCTGCGGCGCCAGGTAGACGGTGCCCACCATCGGCGCCGTGACCGGAACTCCGGCAGCCTGAGGAGGATCGGGCGGCGGCAACGCCTCAGGCGGCGCAGCGACGACTGGCTGATCGGCAACCTCCCGGACGGGCCCGGCGGCACCACGCACAACGCGCACCCGCCGTCCGCCCGCCTCATACTCGATCTCGGTAAGGCCGGTCTCGCTCAGCAATCCGGCCAGCTTGCGCACGAGCGCGTCGTCAATGTCGAACTTGCCGGCCATCAACCTTCCTCCCCAAGCCTGATCAGCTGAACCATCGCGTCGATCGCCAGAAGATAGCCCTGCGAACCGAACCCGGAAATCACGCCGACCGCCACCGCGGAGACATGGGAATGGCTGCGGAACGAGTCGCGGCGATAGATGTTCGAGAGGTGCACTTCGACCACGGGAAGCGCGGTGAGCGCAAGCGCATCCATGATGGCCACGGACGTGTGGGTGTAGGCTGCCGGGTTGATGATGATGCCCGTCGCCGAATCCCGGGCATGCTGGATCCAGTCGACAAGCTCGGCTTCGCTGTTGCTCTGCCGGAAATCGACCTCGACCTCTGCAGCGCGTGCGCGGGCAAGGCAAGCCTTCCGAATATCGTCGAGCGTCTGATGCCCGTAGATTTCGGGTTCGCGAACTCCAAGCATGTTGAGGTTCGGACCGTTCAGCACAAGAATTCGAGGTGATGGCGTCACATCGTCTCCCGTGGTCCCGGCAGGGAACGCGGCCGGGCATATGCCGGAGACGACAAGCCTTATAAACCGGTTCCGGTTGCGACGGACCGTCACCACGACAGGAGAAGGCAGCGGGATTTCCCCCTCCGGCCGCAGGGAATGCGTGCGGAGTATACCGCCCGCGAACCGAATCTAGCAAGAATCGGGGCCCCGCCCGCACGACAATCTCACGCCAGGTTTGTTGGAAGGTTTGGTGCCGTTTTTTTCCGGATGATTCGCATTTTCGCTGGCTTTTTGTGAAGCGGTGTAGTATCCGTTGTCGTGATGGAAGAGGCAGCGGATTTTTTTGAGACGACTCTGGAGGGTTTTGCGCTCCGGGATGTGGTTGTGCGCCTTGCGCGGCCTGATGAGGTATGTCGCTGGAATCGTGTCGTTGACCGTCATCACTATCTTGGTTTCAAGCAGTTTGCCGGTCGAGGTCTGCGCTACGTGTTCACTTGGCGCGGGCGGTGGATTGGCGCTGCGGGCTGGCAGACGGGCGCCTTCAGCTGTGCGCCGCGGGACCGTTGGATTGGCTGGCGCCGCGAGGAACAGTTTGAGCGGTTGCACCTGATCGGAAACAACACGAGGTTTGTTGTTCTTGGTGGTCGCCGAGTGTTTCCGAGCCTTGCCTCGTTTGCGTTGTCGCGGATGGTGCGGCGTCTCAGCGGCGACTGGGAGGCTGCGTACGGCAATCCGTTGCTTGTTGCGGAGTCGTTTGTCTCGCCGACGAAGTTCAGCGGCGCCATGTACAAGGCGGCGAGCTGGGAGTGCGTTGGCAGAAGCAAGGGTTATGCGCGCGCCAGCGGGCGCTATACCGACCGGCACGGGGAGGCGAAGGATCTTTACGTGTTTCCGCTGCGTCGTGACGCCTGTCGTCGGCTGCGGGATCGTTCGCCGCTTCCTGCGGCGTGGGAGTTGCGGGCGACGCTGAGCGGCCGGTCGGCGCGGGAGTTGCGCTCGATTTATCAGCATTTTGCGGCGCTTTCCGACTTCCGGCGCGCGCAGGGGCGCAAGCACCCCGTCGCCTCGGTACTGTGCGTGATTTTGCTGGCGCGGCTTGCAAACCGGCACGGCGCGGTTGCGGCGGCGCGCTACGCGAAAGCGATGACGCAGAAGGAGCTGGCGCAGATCGGCGCGTGGAAGAACAGGGACACCGGCAGGTATGAGCCGGTCTCCAAATCGACCGTGCACCGGGTGCTGCAGAACACCGACCCGGGATGGATCGAGGATGCTCTGCAGCCTTGGGTGCAGCCGCGCCTGCAGGTCGGCAACGCGATCGCGGTCGACGGCAAGCGCGGCCGCACCGGCGAGGATCATTACGAGACGGTCTCGCTGATCGAGCACGGGACCGATATGCCGGTCTCGATCCTCAACTGTCACGACGGGGAGATCGCTGCCGTCCACGCCGCGCTCGAGACGGCGCCGGTTGCCGGCCGTCTGCTCACCCTCGACGCGCTCCACACCACCCGCGAGACCGCGCGGCTGATCGTCGAGACTCATCGCGCGGACTGGATGATGACGGTCAAGGGCAACGCGCCCGAAACCTTCAAGACCTTCGAGAGCATCAACTGGAAGACCGTGAGCACGGGGCGCTATAGCGAAAAGCCCGCGCATGGCCGCCAGCGCACCATCGAGGTCTTCACCCCGCTGGCGAAGATGATCAACTATCCCCACGTCAAGCAGATCTTCCGCGTCACCCGGCACATCGAATTCAGGAAATCCGGAAAACGGACAACCGAGCAGGCCTACGGCATGACCTCGGTCGAGGCCGATCGCGCCTCGCCGCAACAGTTGCTCGGATGGAATCGCGGACACCGGGGGGTCGAGAGCCATCATCATGTCCGCGACGCCACCTTCCACGAAGACGACTCCATGCTCCGGACCGGCAACGCGCCCGCAAATAACGCGATCACCCTCGCAATCGCCGTCATCATCCACAACAAGCTGCGCAAACCCTTCAACAGCTTCGTCGACACCACCATGGCGACAAGCGCAAGCAGGTCCTGCACGCAATCATGAGATCCGGCTGACCGCGCCTCTCTCCCCGACAGAAACCGCAAGCTTTCGAGCCCGGCAACCAAGGCCTCTCGCTCGCCCCGGATACGCCGACCAATCGCGCCCCGCGCTGCAACAGCGCGTCAGCAAATCTCAAAATCGCAGCTTCGAACGCGTCGACCCGCGCCGCGATCAGGACTCCGATCACATCACATCAACAAGCATGAGATCATCTTGCCCCGCCCGCCTACACCGCCGGGCCGGGATTCGACGGCCCGTTTCGAACGCTTCGTCCGCCGGGAGAGCGTGCAACCCAGAGAGTCGGCGCACCCCCGGATCGGAGTCGCAACCTGCATAACTCGCCGCGCAGAAACGACGCGCGGAGAGTCCCGGGATCGTGACGGCCCGACTCCGCATCCCCCTTGTCCTGCCGGCGATCCGACGGGCTGTCCGGTTCGGCGATCCATGACCATGGACAGGCGCCCGTGGTCCGGTTCTGGACAGGAGGGCGTCGCCCCGCGGCACCTCGTCCGGACACGGCGGGCGACCGGTTCGGTGCCCAGACACGTAGTGGCGCGCCCGCGGCGATCATCCGATTCCAGCCTTGAACCGCACTAGGCAAGAGTTGCACGCGGGAGGCTTTGCGTACGGGCCGGACAGGGATTAGAACCCTCGTTCCTGCCCTGATCCAAGGCGGTGGCGGCGCATGGCCCTTACAGAGAAACTCCGGAAATTCCTGCTGCGCCGGGACATCGACACGCCGTATCTGGCGGTCGATCTCGACATTGTCGAAGCGCGCTACCTGGCGCTGTCAGGCATCCTCGCCCCTGCCGACATCTACTACGCGGTCAAGGCCAACCCCGCCACGGAGATCCTCGTGCGGCTACGGGATCTCGGTGCGCATTTCGACGCTGCCAGCATGCTGGAGATCCGCCAGTGCCTTGAGGCCGGAATCCCGCCTGGGCGAATCGCGTTCGGCAACAGCGCCAAGAAGGCGCGCGACATCGCCGAGGCCCGCGAACGGAACATCGACCTGTTTGCCTATGACAGCCGGGCGGAGATGCAGAAGCTGGCGGCGACGGCGCCCGGCGCGCGGGTCTATTGCCGCATCTTCATGGAACCCGATGGCGCGGAATGGCCGCTGTCGCGGAAATTCGGCTGTCCGGCCGACAGCGCCGCAGATATTCTCGAGGAAGCGGGCCAACTCGGGCTCAAGCCGGCCGGCGTGTCGTTTCATGTCGGATCGCAACAGAGATTTCCCGCGCGCTGGGATGTCGGAATCGCGCGGGCCGCGCGGATATTCTCGGAACTGGAACGCCGCGGAATCGTACTTGAGCTGCTCAATATCGGAGGTGGATTTCCTGCCCGCTATCGCGACGAGGTTCCGCCCCTGTCCGCGTACGGGAACGGTATCCGCGCATCACTGGCACACCATTTCGGAGACCGCATGCCGCGCATCATCGCCGAGCCAGGCCGCGGCATCGTCGGCGACGCCGGGGTCATCCAGACCGAAATAGTCCTGATCGCCGAAAGATCGCGGGAACCGGACCGGCGTTGGATATTTCTCGATGTCGGCAAGTTCGGAGGTCTCGCAGAGACTTTCAACGAGTCGATCCGTTACCGGATCAGGACTCCGCATGACGGCGGTCCCGCGGCGCCGGCCGTCCTCGCCGGTCCCACCTGCGACGAGGTCGATGTGCTCTACGAAGCCTCCAACTATACCATGCCGACGGCACTCGGAACGGGAGACCGAATCGAAATTCTCGCCACCGGAGCCTATACCTCAACCTATGCGTCGGTCGGATTCAACGGTTTTCCGCCGCTCGGCGAATACTACATCTGAACGGCCGCACGGAACGCGAAGACCCGAATGAGCCGCGCGGCAGCACTGGAACCGGCATCGGCAGCGGCCTATCGTGCCCCTGCCAAAGCCATGCAAAACGGGGAAACATTGATGAAGCTCTACGGATTCTCGCGCTCGTCGGCAGCCTTCCGCGTGCGTATCGCGGTCAACCTCAAGAAGCTGGACTGCGAACATGTCTCGATCAGCCTGCCGGACGGCAACCAGTTCAGCGACGACTACACGGCGATCAATCCCCAGGGCCGCGTACCCACCCTGGCCGACGGCGGTCTGGTTCTGTTCCAGTCGATGGCGATCCTGGAATATCTCGACGAACGCTATCCCGAACCGGCGTTTCTGCCCCGGGATTCCGCCGGCCGGGCGCGGGTGAGGGGACTGGCCAACATTGTCGCCTGCGACATACACCCCCTGAACAATCTCGAAGTTCTCAAGTTCCTCGGCGCCGAGCTCGGGCAGGACAGGCAGGCCGTGGACGTCACATGGTACCATCACTGGATCGCCCGCGGGCTGCGGACGATCGAGACTCACCTTGCCGGCGACCACGCCACGGGAACATTCTGCTATGGCGACAGCCCCGGGCTGGCAGACATCTGCCTCGTGCCGCAGGTTTTCAATGCCCAGCGCTATAAGTGCGACCTTGCCGGCTATCCGAAGCTGATGTCGGTCTTCGAAGCCTGCATGGCTCTGGAGGCGTTCGACCGCGCGCAGCCGTCGAAACAGACGGACGCCTGATCCCGGGCGGGCGCACAAACATCGCGGAACCCGCCGACGGCACCGGACAAAAGACGCATCACCCCTACGGTTCGAAGCCTGCCGTCTGCGCTCTGCAGCGTTGAGGCCAACACCCGGTCCTTATTCGGGAGCAGCCCGCCCTCTTCCGGCAGCCGGATCGACATAGCTTAGAATGTCCCCGGCCCGGACCCGCCCCGGGGATCCCTTCGCGAGCAGGCGCTCGGCCTTGCGGGCGTAGTTGCCGGCTTCCTTGCCGCGCCCGAGAAGCAGCGCGTGTTCGGCCGACGACAGCGCCGACAGCCCGAAGCGGCCCGTGCGGCCGTAAGCGATCGCCGACAATCTCCAAGCCGACACCATTGTCGGCTCCGCACGAAGGACGGTCCCGAGATTCGCTATCGCCTTTTCCATCAGTTCAGGATGGCCCAGTTCGATATAGACCCGGGCAAGGCCGACCTGGATCAATGGCTGATTCGGAATCAGCTTCAACGCGTTTTCGTAGGCCCAGCGCGCTTCCGGGAGCCGCCCATTCTCGAACAGCACCTGTCCCCGCAATTCCCGGAAGTACGGGTCATCCGGCAATTCGCCAGCAAGCCCGTCGATCAGGCCCAGCGCCTTGTCGGTCTCGCCCGCGCGATAGAACGCGATCGCCCGGGCGTAGCGCGCCTCGATAGTGAGGTCGGTCTCGGCGTATTTGCGCAGCGTCCGCCGGGGCTCATCCAGGAAGCCTGTGAGCTTGGCGACCATGCGACCGTGGGCGGCCCGCTCGCCAGGCCGGGCCGGCGCATCGGCAAACGGCGATCGTGCAAGATGGTTGTGGACAAAAGTGATCCTGTCGCGCGTGAGCGGGTGGGTCCGGAGATAGGGGTCCTGCAGGTTCGGCGCCAGCAGCTCCTGCTTCTCAAGCACCTCGAACAGCTCGAGGAGACCACGCGAGGATGTTTTCGTCCCGTCAAGGAGATCAACGGCAACCTGATCAGCGGAATTTTCCTGCACGCGGGTGAATTTTCTGAGGCTGCGCTCGGTGATGTCGGCGCCCAGGAGCAGGCTGGCCATAACCGCGTCGGGCCGGCCGGCGACGGCGCCGAGCGCTCCGCCCACGAGGGACCCCAGCGCGCCCTTCGCCAGCGCCCCCTGCGATTCGATGCGCAGCCGCGCCAGATGCCCCCCGGAGATATGGCCGATTTCGTGGGCGATCACTCCCTTGACCTGGCCGGGATGGCGGGCGCGCATGAGGAGGCCGGTGGTCAGAAAGATGCGTTTGCCACCGCTGACGAACGCGTTGATCTTCGGGTTCCTGATGATGTGAAGACGGATCTCGTCCTTTCGGAAACCGGCTTGCCTGGCAAGTGGCCAAGCCCACTGGTCTATGGTATTTTCAATTTCCGCGTCCCGGATCAGCCCCTGTCCGGAGCTCGGCATCACCATCAACGGCGTCATGAGGCTCGCCACCAGCACCGGGGCGGCTCTTGATACGATCCTGTGCACCGGTTTGGCCCGTTTCCCGCAATCAGTGAGGCTGCGAAACAGTGCAGACCCTGCCAAACCTATGTAGGAACTCTACAGCGGCGGGTCAAATTTGCCCGCCCGGCCATATCGGTCGCCAGCGGCAAGACGCGGAGGCCCGGGCCGGCGCGGCGGCGCTCTTCCTGACCGAGCGATCGTCATGACCCCGGCGTTCGCGCAAGCCCGTCTCGATTCGGTGAAGCCCTTCATCGTGCTCGATGTCATGGACAAGGCCAACCGGCTGGAGGCTGCAGGCCGAGACGTGCTTCACCTTGAGGTTGGCCAGCCGGGAACGCCAGCGCCTTCGCGCGTCGTCGCCGCTGCGCACCGGGCTCTGGAAACCGAAAAGCTCGGCTATACGGAAGGGTTGGGCGTTCACGAATTGCGCGCCCGCATAGCCTGCCATTACCGCGACGCGTACGGTCTGGAGATTGCGCCGGACCGGGTGGCGGTCACCACCGGCTCATCGGGCGGCTTCATCCTCGCATTCCTCGCGGCCTTCGAGCCGGGTGCGCGCGTGGCGCTCGCCGAGCCCGGCTACCCGGCTTACCGCAACATACTGGCCGCGCTTGGTCTCGAGGCTGTCGGGGTGCCAACAACAGCCGAGGACCGCTTCCAGATAACCCCGACCCTTCTCGACCAGCTCGGTCCGGACCTCGACGGGGTGATCGTCGCCAGCCCCGCCAATCCCACTGGCACGATGCTCCCGGCCGAGGCCCTCCGGGCACTCGCGGCCTATTGCAGCGATCGCGGCATCTGGCTGATCTCGGACGAGATCTATCACGGCATCACCTATTCGATGGACAGTACGAGCGCTCTCCAATTCACCGACGATGCCATCGTGCTCAACAGCTTCTCCAAATACTACTCAATGACCGGCTGGCGAATCGGATGGATGGTTCTTCCCGAGAACCTGTGCCGGCCGATCGAACGTCTTGCCCAGAACATGTTCATCTCCGTGCCGACGCTCTCCCAGTGCGCCGCACTCGCGGCGTTCGATTGCCGCGATGAACTCGATACCAATGTCGCCCGCTATGCGGCAAACCGCGAGTTGCTGCTGCGTGAACTGCCAGCGGCCGGTTTCGATATCCTCGCCCCTGCCGACGGCGCGTTCTATCTCTATGCCGACGTGAGCCGGCTTACCAACCACAGCAGCACGTTCGGCGACACGCTGTTGCAGGAAACCGGTGTGGCGATTGCGACAGGCCTCGATTTCGACGCTGCCCGCGGCCATACGACCGTACGCATCTCTTTCGCCGGAACGGCCGAAACGATGGCAGAGGCAGTACGGCGAATTCGGGAGTGGTGCGGGCGCTAGCAGCCCGTGCCGCCGGACGCCATCGCGGCCGGCGACCCTGACGCCGCCGGCACCGACAACCGGAACCGGGCGCCCCCCAAAGATCGGAACCGGACGGGACCGCGTTATCCGGCCGCTTTCTGCCACCAGCCGCGTCGCGCCGCCCTTTCGACATGCTCGTCGCGGGTCCTGGCGTCTTCGGCCTGGCCCTGCGGTTCCGGCTTGCAGTCCGCGGCAAGTTGCGGCGGCAGCGCCTCGGGGACCGCCGCACCCGCCGACTGGGGCTGTCCTTCCGGAGCGATCGCACCACCAGCATCAATATTCGCCGCATCGCCGTTTGCGGGCGGCGGCCCGTCGGCTGCGGGCATGGCATCGGACTGCGCTTCGCCATTGGTTGCCTTGCGGCGGCGACGGCGACGGCGACGGCGGGCGGCGGGCGGCTTCTCGCTCTCGTCGCCGGAGCCATCCACCGCATCCACGGACTCGGAGGCAAGCTCGACCTCGCTGGCGACCTGCTCGTCAACGGGCGCCTCCGTCTCGCTCTTGCGGCGACGGCCGCGCTTCCGCGCCGACCGCCGGCCGCCATCCGCAAGCTCTTCGTCCCTGACGGCAGACCCGTTCGCCTCGGCCAAAGCCTCGTCGGCGACCTGCTCGTCCTTCGCCGGTTCGGCCTCGTTCCTGCGCCGACGGCCGCGCTTCCGGCCCTGCCGCCGGCTGCCGTCGGCGGATTCTTCCGCGCCGCCTGCGGCTCCGTTCGCGCGTCTGGCCGGGGCTTGGCGCTTGCGGGAAGCCTGGCGTTTTCCGGACGGCGGCGCCTTCTCCGTACCGTCTTCAGCCACCATCTGCTCAATGCGGATGTCCGGAGCCCCGCTATCGTCGGTGCGGAGAACTATCTTCAGCTCGTGCCGGTTCTCGATTTCTGCCAGCCTTGCTCGCTTGTGGTTCAGGGTATACAGCGCTACTCCGGTCGGCACGAAAACGATAATCCCCTCCTGCTGCCGGCGCGCGGCTTCCTGCTCTATGGCCCGGAGTACGCGCAGCACCATCGATTCCACCGACAGGACGTAGCCGCTGCCCTCACAGTGTCGGCAGGTCTCGCTGCTGCTCTCGATCAGGCTGGGCCGCAAACGCTGACGTGACAGCTCCATCAGCCCAAATTCGCTGATGCGGCCCACTTTCAGCCGCGCCCGGTCATCCTTGACGACCTCGCGCATCCGGCGTTCCACCTTGCGCACGTTGCGGCTCTCGTCCATGTCGATGAAATCGATGACGACCAGCCCGGCGAGGTCGCGGAGCCTGAGCTGGCGGGCGACCTCCTCGGCCGCCTCGAGGTTGGTCTTGAGCGCGGTCTTCTCGGTGTTCCGCTCGCTTGTCGACTTGCCTGAATTCACGTCAATGGCAACCAAGGCTTCGGTCTGGTTGATCACCAGCGAACCGCCGGACTTGAGCCCGACTTCCGGTCTGTACATCGCCTCGAGCTGCTGCTCGATCTGGTGGCGCTGGAACAGGGAGACGCCGCCATCGTCATAGCGCTGCACGCGTTTGGCGTGGCTCGGCATCATCAGCCGCATGAACTTCTTGGTGCTCTTGTAGACATCGGCCCCGTCGACCAGGACCGTTTCGATGTCCTTGGCATAGACATCGCGGATCGACCGCTTGATGATGTCGCCTTCTTCGTAGACAAGGCAGGGCGCCGTCGAGGACATCGTTACCTCGCGCACCTCGTCCCACGCCCGCATCAGATATTCCAGATCACGCTTGATCTCGCTCTTGCTCCGCTGCATGCCCGCGGTGCGGATGATCAGGCCCATCCCGTCGGGAACATCCAGTGCGCTGAGCGTCTTGCGCAGTTTCTTGCGCTCACCGGAATCCGTGATCCGTCGCGAGATCCCGCCAGTGCGCGAGGCATTGGGCATCAGCACACAGTACCGTCCAGGCAGGGAGATGTAGGTGGTGAGCGCGGCTCCCTTGTTGCCCCGTTCCTCCTTGAGAATCTGGACGAGCAGGATCTGGCCGGGCCTTATTACCTCCTGGATCTTGTAACGGCGGCGATTCAGCCCCGCGGGTACCGTCTCCTCGACGCTTTCGACCTGTGCGCTCTCCGCCTCGTCGGCATCGGCGAGCTCCTCATCCGGCGCCTGGTCCTCTTCCGCGGCGGGGCCTTCCGACTCTGCCGCCTCAACCGCAGGCCCGTCGTCCTGTTCGATCTCGAGATCGTCGCTGGCGCTGTCGCCGTCGATCTCCTCGAGATGCTCGCGGGCGGCGCGTGCGCCGTGATCCAGGGCTTCCTGCTCCTCGAGCAGTTTCCGGCGATCCTCGACAGGAATCTGGTAGTAGTCCGGGTGGACATCGTTGAAGGACAGGAAACCGTGGCGGTCACCGCCGTAATCGACGAATGCCGCCTGCAGCGACGGCTCGACCCTTGCTACTGTTGCCAGATAGATGTTGCTCTTGATCTGCTTCCTGAACGATGTCTGGATATCATATTCTTCGAGCTCGCTCCCCGACGCGATGACAACCCGGATTTCCTCCTCGTAGTTGCCGTCGATGAGCATACGCTTTGACATTGTGTTTCTCCGGCATGGTCGCCAGATCCGCCGCGCGAACGAACGATCGGGAAATGCGCCATGCCTGCAAGACCGGGCCGGCCCTGGTCGACCTTCAGGACACGCCCGCCGTTCCCGGGGAACGGCGTCGGCGGCAGGGACCGGGCAAGGGCGACAGATATCCGGGTGGTTCCGGATTCGGTCTTGAGTTCCGTTGGACCGCGACCGTACAATGCGGCCAGCCTGTCGCTGCTGACATGTGCCAACTGCGAAAAAAGGAATTTGGGGGACTGGCCACCAGACAGTTTTCCTGCCTGTTTCGGAGTTCGGTAGCGGATGTTCGCATTTAGCGAATATATGCCGATCCCCCTCTGAAGGCAACTGCCGACCACAGTTTTTCGCGATTTGGCTGCTGACAGCCCTTGCCGGACCTCTTCAAGGATCCCTGCCGCTTGGCCTTCCCGCCGGCCTTCAGCGCTTCGACCATGCCGCCGGATCGCCACCGCACCACAGGAGACGCCGTTCGCCGGTCCGGCACCCGAGTCTTCCGGCGCCACCCCGTCGGGGGCCGAAGATGTCTGCAGATTCTCCGAACGGCTGTACAGGGCGGCGGATCCGGCTTTCGAAAACGACCGTCGCCCTGTACAGCCGATTCCCGAAAACGCCGATTCTCGGGCTATTCATAGCCGAGCGCCGTTCCGAATATGATGGATTGAAACGCGTACGACAACGCAGGGGCTTGGACCGCATGGCAGAGACGCTTGCCGTCCCGAACGGGCGAAAGGATGTTCCGGACACCGCCCGCGGCTCCCCGCGGTGTCCCGGCGTCCCGGCTCGACCGCCGGAGCCGTCGCGTCCGGCCATCATCGCGCCCGTGATCCGGACGCTCTGGAAAATGGCGCTGCTGCCCGCCCTCGCGGCGATTGCGCTTGCCGCCGTGCCCGCAGGCGCGGGCGCATTATCACCCAACGTGGACGGCATGCGTATCGGCGTCTACGACACCAGGACGCGGTTCGTGGTGGATCTGGACAGGTCGGCAACCTTCAGCGTGTTCACCCTTTCCGATCCCTATCGCGTGGTCGTCGATCTGCCCGAAGTCACCTGGTCCTCGCCGCTAAAGCGGGTCAGCGGCGGGCTGATCGCGCAGCTGCGCTTCGGACTCCTGAAGCCGGGCGTATCTCGCATCGTGCTCGATGTCGGAGGACCCGTGCGCGTCCTGAAATCCTTTCTCCTGGCGCCCAGCGACGCACTTCGGCATCACCGGCTCGTGATCGACCTTGTCCCGACCGACCGCAAGACCTTCATGCGAGAAATCCGCGCCCGGCTCGCGACAGCGAGGACGGCGCCACCGAGAGCCGCACCCGTCCCCCGCCCGAAACCCCGCGACGGCAAGAAGCTGGTCGTGATCGATCCCGGCCATGGCGGCGTCGACCCCGGCGCCATCAGCCGGTCGGGACGATACGAGAAGCATGTTGTACTCGCCCATGCCAGGGAACTGCGGCGCCAGCTTCTCGCGACCGGAAACTACCGCATCGTCATGACCCGGAACCGCGACGTATTCATGCGCCTGCGCAAGCGCACCGAGAAGGCCCGCGCCGCCGGCGCCGACCTGTTCATTTCCCTGCATGCCGATTCGATCGCAAGGCCATCCGTCCGCGGCGCGTCGGTATACACGCTGTCCGAGCGCGCATCGGATCGGGAAGCCGCCGCTCTCGCGGCGCGGGAGAACAAGTCGGACATCATCGCAGGACTCGACCTCGACGCCCGATCAAGTGAGGTTGCAGACATCCTCATCGACCTTTCCCAACGCGATACCAAGAACCAGTCCGCGCAATTTGCCGGCATTCTCATCCACGAGATGGCCAAGGTGCGCCGCATGCTCCGCAACACGCATCGCTTCGCCGGCTTTGCGGTTCTCAAGGCGCCGGATGTCCCCGCAGTCCTCGTCGAGCTCGGCTACCTGTCCAATCGCGCCGACGAGCGCCTGCTGCTCGACACGAAAGCGCGGCTCAGGGTGGTATCCGCAATCGTCCGCGCCATCGACCGGTATTTCGGTAGCCGATAGCTGCGCAACATACCATATTGACGCCATATTCATATGGCGACGTACCGGTTCGACCTGAAGCAACGGTGTTGCAGGCCACAGTGATGAAATTCCTGAAGATTGCTCTCCTGTGCGTGGTCCTTCTCGGTACCGTCGCGGCTGCGGCCGCGTTCTATGGTCTTTACCATTACGGACGCGGTCTGCCCGATTACCGGCAGCTCGCCGAGTACAAGCCCCCGATCGTGACCCGCGTCCATGCCGGCGACGGCCGCCTGATGGCGGAATTCGCCCGGGAACGGCGTGTCTTCGTGCCGGTGCGCGCAATGCCGAAGCCTGTCATCCGGGCGTTCCTTTCGGCCGAGGACAAGACGTTCTACAGCCATTTCGGCATCGACCCTCCGGGCATCGTCCGGGCCGCCATGACCAATCTCCTGAACATCGGCACCGGGCGGCGGGCCGTGGGAGCGTCAACGATCACCCAGCAGGTGGCAAAGAATTTCCTCGTCGGCAACGAGCTGTCGATCACCCGCAAGATCCAGGAGATCATCCTCGCCTTCCGCATCGAGCGCGCAATTTCGAAGGACAGGATCCTCGAACTCTATCTGAACCAGATCTATCTCGGCTTCGGGTCCTATGGCGTCGCTGCTGCGGCGCTCAACTATTTCGACAAGTCGCTTGACGACCTGACCCTGCCCGAAGCGGCGTTCCTCGCCGGACTGCCGAAGGCACCGGCCAACTATCATCCGCTCCGGCATCCCCGCGCGGCGCGGGCGCGCCGCAACTACGTTCTGTCGCGCATGGCGGCCGACGGCCATGTCCCGCGCACCGATGCCGAAAAGGCGATGGCGGGGCCGGTGGCGGTGAGGCCGCCGTCCGTGATCCAGACCGCGCGGGCCGACTATTTCGTCGAGGAGGTGCGGCGCGAACTCGCGCAAAGGTACGGCGAGAACACCCTCTATGGCGGCGGCCTGTCGGTGCGTTCCACCCTGTCCTCCCGCCTTCAAGAAGTTGCCGACATCGCGCTGCGCGCCGGCCTTTCCGCCTACGACCGGCGGCGCGGCTGGCGCGGTCCGCTCGGCCGGGTGGATCTCGGGCGCGACTGGAGGAGCGAGCTCGACCGGGCGCCGTTTCCCGACGACATCGCCGAATGGCGGCGCGCAGCCGTGCTCGAGGTGCGCCGCGAAGAAGTCTGGATAGGCTTCAGCGACGGCTCGGAGGGGCGCATTCCACTCGCCGAGATGCGGTGGGCTCGGGCGCTCGACGCCCGCGGCCGACGGGGCCCGAAGGTCGCAGACCCCGGCGACGTGCTGAAACCCGGCGATGCGGTGGCGGTCGAGAAGGTGATCCGCAGCAGCGACGGCAAGACCTATCCCGCCGACACCTACGGCCTGCGGCAAATTCCCGAAGTCAATGGCGGGCTGGTCGCGATCGATCCCCATACCGGCCGCGTCCTCGCCATGAGCGGCGGTTTCTCGGCGGCGCTCAGCAGTTTTAACCGCGTCACGCAGGCGTCGCGGCAACCTGGCTCGGCGTTCAAGCCCATCGTCTACCTGGCCGCGCTCGAATCCGGCTTCACCCCGTCGAGCCTGGTTCTTGACGCACCCTTCGTGATGGACATGGGGCCCGGCCTCGGGCGCTGGCGGCCGGAGAACTACGCCCGGCGATTCTACGGGCCGAGCACGCTGCGCGTCGGCATCGAGAGATCACGCAACCTGATGACGGTGCGCCTCGCCCGCGACATCGGCATGGAAAAGATCGCCGCCTACGCGGAGGCGTTCGGGATCGTCGAGCGGATGCCGCAGGTCATGGCGATGGCGCTGGGTTCGGGGGAGACCACACTGCTGCGCCTCACGGCCGCCTACGCCATGCTCGTCAATGGCGGCCGACACATCCGCCCGACCCTGATCGACCGCATCCAGGACCGCGACGGAACCACCGTGTTCCGCCACGACCGGCGCGACTGCCCGGCCTGCAGAAGCGCTGACTGGGATGGCGGAGAGACCCCCGGCCTGCCC
Organism: Alphaproteobacteria bacterium; assembly: GCA_964291215.2. GTDB lineage: Bacteria > Pseudomonadota > Alphaproteobacteria > MPNO01 > UBA830 > JAJEBT01. The sequence goes on from OZ219791.1 coordinate 370,258, forward strand.
GACGAGCGCGAAGCGGTAGCTGATCCGCGTGCCGCCTACCAGGTAGTGTCGATGCTCGAGGGGGCGGTACGGCGCGGAACCGGACGCGCCATCCGGTCGCTGGGCCGGCCACTCGCCGGCAAGACCGGCACCACCAACGAAAGCCGCGACGCGTGGTTCATCGGGTTCTCTCCGGATCTTGCTGTCGGCGTATTCGTCGGCTATGATCGGCCGAGGTCGCTGGGACGCCGGGAGACGGGCGCCTCTGTGGCGGTTCCGATATTCAGGCATTTCATGGAGATGGCGCTGGCCGACGAACCGGCCATTCCCTTCAGGGTGCCGCCCGGAGTGCTTCTGGTGCGGGTCGACCCCGCAACCGGGGTGCCGGCCGCACCGGGAGCGAAGAACGTCATTCTCGAAGCCTTCCTTCCCGGGACAGTGCCGCTGGAGCAGACCGCGGTGCTCGACGGCAGCGACCGGGAACCGGCGGCCGCAGGCCAGACACCGCCGGGCGGCAGCGGGAGGCTGCGCGGCCTTTACTGACCCCCGGCACGCTGCAAACGGGCGGTGTGCCGCACAGGCAGGCCGGTCGCTGCAACCCGGCCCGAGACGAGGAGTGCCATGCGTAGCGAGAACCAAGCGGTCGCGGAACGGATAAAGCAGTCACTGGAACTGCTGAGGAGGCGTCTTTGACCCGGAGACGGCAGCTCGCCGCCTGACCGAACTCGACACCGAGGCCGAGGATCCCGATCTCTGGAAGGACCGACTCCGCGCGAGCCGCGTGATGCGCGAGCGCACCCTGATCGTGAAGTCCCTCGACGACTTCAAGAGCCTCGAACAGGAGTTTCGCGACACCGTCGAGTTGATCGAACTCGGCGAGGCGGAGGATGACGAAGAGATCGTGGCCGACGCCGCTGAGGCGCTATCGCGCCTCCAGCGTCTGGCGACGCAGCGCGAACTCGAGACGTTGTTGTCGGGCGAGGCCGACGGCAATGACTGCTTCATCGAGATCAATGCCGGCGCCGGCGGCACCGAGTCGCAGGACTGGGCGCAGATGCTGTTTCGCATGTACATGCGCTGGGCCGAGGCCCACGGCTACCGGACCGAGATCCTTGACGAGAACCCGGGCGAGGAGGCGGGACTCAAATCCGCCTCGGCGCGCCTTCAGGGCGCCAACGCCTATGGCTGGATGAAAACCGAGAGCGGCGTGCACCGGCTGGTGCGGATATCTCCCTTCGATTCCGGCGCCCGGCGCCATACCAGCTTCGCGTCGGTCTGGGTCTACCCTGAAATCGACGACGACATCGAGATCGAGATCGATGATCGGGAACTCAGGGTCGACACCTATCGGTCCCAGGGCGCCGGCGGCCAGCATGTCAACACCACCGACAGCGCCGTCCGCATCACCCACCTGCCATCCGGAATCGTGGTCCAGTGCCAGAGCAACCGCTCGCAGCACCGCAACCGCGCGGAAGCCATGCTCATGCTGCGCTCGCGGCTCTACGAGGCCGAATTGCAACGCCGCGAGGAAGCGGCCCGAGCCGAACAGGACGCCAAGGCCGAGATCGGCTGGGGGCACCAGATACGGTCCTATGTCCTTCATCCCTACCGCATGGTCAAGGATCTTCGGACGGGCGTAGAGACGTCGAACACCCAGGCCGTGCTCGACGGCGACCTCGACAGTTTCATGGCCGCAGCGCTGGCGCAGCGCGTCACGGGCGGCGGCAGCGGTAACCCGGACCCCGCTGCAGCAGACGGGGCCAGCCGATAGTTCCGGCGTGCCCGACAGGCAGGACGGACATGACGGCGAATTGCGACGCAGACGGCGGGGGCGGCCGCGGCACGGCCGGGGACCGGCAGCATGGCAGCGGCTGAAGAAACGCCGCGGACGCGGTGGTGGCACATCGCTGCGGCTGCCGCAGCCGCGGCAGCGATCCTGCTCTCCGTTGCCGCCGGCCTTGCCTACTGGCGCCTGACCGCCGGGCCGGTCTCGCTTGGATTCGCGCTGCCGCAGGCGGCGCGCTTTCTCGACCTCCCCGATTACGGGTTCCGCGCCGAACCCGAGGACATCATCGTCACCTGGCAGGGCCGGGACCAGCCGGTCCATGTCGAAATCGAGGGACTCGGGTACCGCAACCCTGCCGGACAGGTGGTCGCGCACTTCGAGAGGGCGGTCGCCGACATCAGCACGCAGGGGCTTCTCCGCGGCCGCATCGGGCTTGTCAGGCTCGAGCTCGTGCGCCCGCGCATTCAGCTGGTTGCAAACCCGCCGACGGAAGATTCTCCCGGGAGGCACGACACGTACACCTCGCTCGCGATCGACGCGCTGTTCCGGATCCAGGCACATGTGAACAGGCACATGCCGTTCCTCGAACGGTTGCGAATTAACAACGCCGCGGCCGAGTTCGCGCTGCAGCAGGGGCTCGCTCCGGTCAGGTTCCCCGACATCGACATCGACATCCGGCGCAATGCCTCGGGCGTCGCCGGCTCCTTCGCCCTTGCGGCCGATGTCGGCGGCGATACCGGCACGGTGCGCGGCACCGCCGTCCATAGCGACAGCGACGGCTCCATGACGCTGATCGTCGATTTTGCAGGCTTCGGGCTCCGCACCTTCATGGAGCAGCTGACCGGAACTGCCGGCCGGTTCATCCCGCGAACCGACCTTTCCGGCTGGCTCTCGCTGGCGATCGGAGGCGACGGCAAGCTGAGCAAAACCGCGTTCGCTCTCGAGACCGGCTCCGGCGCGATCCCGGCCCCCGTGTCCGGCGCAGCGCCGCTCAGGTTCCGCAGGCTGGAGCTCAGCGGGCGCCTCGATCCGGCGTCCGGACGCCTGCTCGTGGACGATACGGAACTTGCGTTCGACCGCATCCGGGTTGCGGTGAAGAATGCCGCGGTGCGCCTGGGAGAGACGACAGAGGTGCGCGCCCGCATCGAGACGGCAAACATAGGGCACAATGCTCTGGCCGGGCTCTGGCCGGAGTCTCTCGGCAGCGGCGTGCGGCGCTGGGTGCTGGCGAATCTCGCGGACGGCACGGTGCGGACGATCGCTGCCGACGTGACGGCCCTGGTGACCACCGGCGACGACGGGCTCGCGGTGGCGGTCCGGGATTTTGCGGGCCGCGCGGCGCTCGAGGGTTACAGCGTGACCTATCTTGCTCCCCTGCCGCCGGTACGCGATGTCAACGCAGAGATGACCTTCGCCGGCGACCGCGTGGACTTTCAGGTGAGCAGCGGACGGGCCGGGGCGCTCAGCATCCGCAAGACGGGGATCCACATCCGCGATATCGGCAAGACGCGCGGGACGATGTCGATTTCGCTCACCGTGGCGGGACCGGTGCGCGCGGCGCTCGCGCTTCTCGGGCATCCGCGCCTCAACCTCCTTCCGAAGTCGAGCGGCGGCGGGAAAGGCGTCTCGGGCAGCCATGTAACTCTGCTCGAGTTCGGTTTTCCGCGTCTCGACGCGCTGGCGATGGACGATGTCGAGGTCTCCGCGAAATCGGAGATCTCGGAGCTCGGGATACCGGGGATTTTCCGCGACATCGCGCTCAGGGACGGCAGGTTCCGACTCGAGTTCCGCGGCAGCAAGCTGGCCGCTGACGGCGTCGCGAAGATCTCCGGGCGAACGGTCCAGATTAGCTTCCGCGAGGATGTCTCAAGCGGCGGGGCCAGAATCGTTTCAGGAGCGGCAACCGCCGGCCCGGAGACGGCGGCACTTTTCGGGGTCGATGTCCTGCCCTATCTGCGCGGGTCGGCAGGCGTGCGCTTCGTCTACAGCCGCCGCGGCAGCGACGCGGCGGCGCTCTCGCTGACGCTTGATCTCCGGCGGACCAGGGTCATGGCTCCGGTGCTCGGCCAGGTCAAGGCGCTGCGGGAGCCGGGTACGGCACGACTGAAACTCGCGTTCCGCAGCGACCGCGACGCAATACTCTCGGAATTCTCCGTCGATACCGACCGGCTGAAGGCGGTGGTACAGCGCATGAGGAGCGGCCTGTGGAAGACGCAGATCGCATCCGGCCGCACTTCGATCGAGGGCACGGTCGAGTTCCGCGCAGACGGCTCCCTGGTCGTCGACGTCACCGGTCCCGAACTCGACACGCAACCGTTCCTCGTAGGCGCGACCGGCGGAGGAACATCGGATCTGCCGCCGTTCCGGGTGCTCGGAGCCTTCCGGAAACTGTGGATCGACCCCAGGCTGGCGCTCGCCAACGCGCGAATTCTCCTCGACCGCGGGCCCGGAGACTGGCGGCGCGCCCGGCTCACGGCCAGGCTCCCGAAGAACAACCGAACCATCGAAGCGGAACTCTCGCGGACCGACAAGGGCTACGACCTTGCCGTCAAGAGCGACGATGCGGGCGCGGTCCTTGCGGCACTCGGGATCACCGACGTGATGGTCGGCGGCGCGCTTGATCTGAAAGCGCAGCGTGCCGACGGTCCGGCAAGCGCCTGGAACGGGACCGTGAAAACCGGCAAGTTCCGGATCGTGCGCACGCCACCGCTTGTCCGTCTCCTCAAAAGGATGTCTCTCGCCGGAATCGCGCAGCTGTCCGATACCGACGAGCTTCGCTTCACGAAGATGGCCGTCCCTTTCGAATATCTCGATGGCATCGCAAAAATCGACGAGGCTCGCGTCAGCGGGTCCGAACTCTCGCTGACCGCGTCGGGCAATCTGAATATTGCCCGCGACACCATCGACCTTCGCGGAAACGTCGTGCCCGCGCCGGTGATAAACCGCCTGCTCGCCGGAATTCCGATTCTCGGTCCGCTCGCCGCCGGTGGCGACGAATCGAGCGTTTTCGCGGCTTCCTGGCGCGCGAAGGGGCCGGCCTCCGATCCCCGGTTCACGATCAATCCGCTGACGCTGCTGGCACCCACGGTCATTCGCAAGGTAATCGAAGGGTTCGCCGAGGGTGCGGCCAGCGGCACGAGCCTCCGCCCGGCGCCGACGGAGGCCAACTGACCGGAACCTCGCCTGACCGCATACGTTTTGGCGGATTCCGCCGACCGGCATTCGGGGCGGCATGCCGGGATCCAGCGGGTTGATGCGGGCGCCAGGACGGGAACCGGCGCAGGATACGGACATCGGAGGCCGCCAAGCCATTCAGCAAGGAAACCGCGGCCTGCCCCCCCGAGAGTCGTCAGACAGCCCGCACAAGAACGTGGCGCTTGCGGCCGGCCGACAGCTTGAGCATGCGGTCGGCGGCCAGATCGGCGGCCGTCACCGCACGGTTCTCGTCGTCGAGTCGGACATCGTTGAGCCGTCCGCCGCCGCCCCGTATCAGGCGCCGCGCGGCGGTGCCTGATTCAGCCAGCCCGGCACGCCGGAAGAGGTCGAATGCCGCGAGGCCGGCATCGAGTTCGGCGCGCGGGATCTCGACTGTGGGGAGTCCTCCGGACGCCATCCCGCGCTCGAAGGTTTCCTGCGCCGTGTCCCGCGCAGCGCTTGCGGCATCCTTTCCGTGACAGAGCGCGGTCGCCTCGTCGGCGAGAATCTTCTTGGCCTCGTTGATTTCGGCGCCCTTGAGCACCTCGATCCTGGCTATCTCGCCGAGCGGCAACTCGGTGAACAGCCGCAGGAACCTGCCGACATCACTGTCGTCGGTGTTGCGCCAGAACTGCCAGTAGTCGTACGCGCTCACGCGGTCTGCATTGAGCCACAGGGCGCCGTCGGCGGTCTTGCCCATCTTGGCGCCCGACGCCGTGGTCAGCAGGGGCGTCGTCAAGCCGAACAGGGCGGCGCCGTCGGCGCGGCGCCCGAGTTCGACGCCGTTCACGATATTGCCCCACTGGTCGGATCCTCCCATCTGCAGGATGCAGTCGTGGCGCCGGTGGAGCTCGAGAAAATCGTAGGCCTGGAGAATCATGTAGTTGAACTCGAGGAAACTCAGTGTCTGCTCGCGCTCAAGCCGCAGCCGCACCGAATCGAAGCCGAGCATGCGGTTTATCGAGAAATGCGAGCCATATTCCCTTAGGAACGGAATGTAGGAGAGGCCGTCGAGCCATTCGGCATTATCGGCCATGACCGCGTCGGTCGGGTCATCGCCGAAGGACAGGAATCTCGCGAAGACGGCCTGGATGCCGTCCTTGTTGGCGGCAATTTCCGCTTCGCCGAGCAGCTTGCGGCTCCCGTCCTTGCCCGACGGGTCGCCGACCTTGCTCGTGCCACCACCCATGAGCACGATCGGCCGGTGGCCGCATTTCTGGAACCAGCGCAGCAGCATGATTGGCAGCAGGCTTCCGACGTGCAGGCTGTCGGCCGTGCAGTCGAAACCGATATAGCAGGTCCGCGGCACACCGCCGGCGAGAAGCCCGTCAAGCGCTGCGGAGTCGGTGCACTGGTGTAGGAACCCGCGCGCGACGACCGTGTTCAGGAAATCGGACCGCATGGTGGTGTCGGACATCGCTCGTACCCCGGCATGGTCGTTGTGCATCTTTCGGGAAATCCGTGGCGGGTGTCCGCCGGATGCCCGGGCATGCAGTCATCGCCTCCGGCACCCGCCCGTGAGCGGGACGGAGATCCTGCCTGCCAGGAAATATTCTCTGGAAAGCCGCAGGCCCCGCGCACCGCAGCCACTGTAACCGTGTCCGTTCGCATATTATATTGCCCGAAAGCCGTTGCAACCCCGGAAACGCACAGGAAACAGGAAGATGCTCACCATGCGTTCAGCCCTTGAACGGGCACTCCGGATCCACGGCGCGAACACCGCGATCGTCGATGATGAGAAAGACTTCACGTGGGCCGCGCACATGGAACGCGTCATGCGCCTCGCCACGGTCCTCGGCGACCTGGGCATTGGCCCCGGCGACCGTTTCGGCATCATCTGCCGCAACACCTGGCGCCACTGCGAACTCCTCCATGCCGGCTACTGGAACGGCTCGATCCCGGTGCCGGTGAACTACCGGCTCGCGCCGCCGGAGATCGGGTTTATCCTCGAGGACTCGAAAATCACCCGGCTGTTCGTGGAGGACGCCTTTCCCGACCTCCTCGCCGCCGAGGCGCTCGCGCCATGGCGCGACAGTGCTGTCTGCATCGCCGGCGGCGGAGCGGAAGCGCCGCCCCCACGGACCGACGAGATGATCGACGCCGCCCGCCCCGCCGACGGCCATGCGAGCGCCGAGGACGACGACGCCATTCTGCTCTATACCGGCGGTACCACCGGGCGCTCGAAGGGCGTGCGCCTCAGCCATCGAAACGTGGTTTCAAACGGCATGCAATGCGCGGTCGCGATGAAGATGCGCGCCGACGATGTCTACCTCCATGTCGCGCCCATGTTCCATTCGGCCGACCTTCTCGGCACCGGCTACACGCTGGTCGGCGGCGGCCATGCCTACCTGCCGGTCTTTACCCCGGCTAACCTCCTCGCTGCACTCCGTGACCACCGCGCGACCTCGGTCATGCTGGCGCCGACGATGATCATCCTGACGCTCCAGGATCCTGATTTCTCGGGACACGGGCTCGGCGCCTTCCGACGCCTCTTCTACGGCTCCTCGCCGATGGCCGTCGAATGGATCCGCCGCACCATGGAGGCGTTCCCCGGGGTCGCCGTGCAGCAGGGTTACGGCCTCACCGAGACGTCACCCATCCTCACCACGCTGGACGAGGAGGAACACGCCGCCGCCATCGCGTCGGGCGAGCACAGCATCCTCCGCGCCGCCGGACGGCCGGTGATCGGCCTCGACATGCGCATTCTTCGCGATGGCGCGCCCGCCGCCGCGGGAGAAGCCGGGGAGGTCTCCGTGCGCGGGCCAAACGTGACCCGCGGCTACCTCAACCGCCCGGACGACAACGCGCGCACCTTCGCCGACGGCTGGTTCCTCACCGGCGATGTCGGGCGCATGGACGAGAACGGCTATCTCTACCTCCTCGACCGCAGCCGCGACGTCATCATCACCGGCGGCGAAAACGTCTATTCGTCGGAGGTCGAGGCAGTCCTCTATCAGCATGAGGATGTGGTCGAATGCGCCGTCGTCGGCATTCCCGACGAGACGTTCGGTGAAGCGCTGTTCGCTGCCGTCGTGGCGCGTCCGGGATCGGCGCTCGACGCGGACCGGCTCGTCGCGCACTGCCGCGGGCGCATCGGCGGCTACAAGATCCCGCGCCGGTACAGGTTCGTCGAGGAGTTGCCAAAGAGTGCGATGGGCAAGATCCTCAAGACCGAACTCAGGAAGATCTATGGAGGATCCGCGACATGAAGGACACGCTGAAGGCCGGCCTCGAGGGCCGGCGGAGTTGGACCGTGGACAGCGAGCGCACGATCGCTTTCATGGGCGACGAGCTTCGCGTCTACGCCACGCCATACATGGTGCGCGACATCGAGGAAACCTCCCGACTCCTCGTCGGGGCGCATCTCGACGACGGCGAGGAGACGGTGGGCGCGCATGTCTCGGTGGACCATCTCGGCGCCACCCTCCTCGGCATGACGGTCGAGGTCGCCGCCACCGTCACGGAAGTCGACGGCAGGCGCGTAACTCTCGAGGTCACGGTCCATGACGGGCTCGACCTCGTGGGCAAGGCCCGTCACGTGCGCTTCGTGATCGACCGCGAGCGTCAGCGCGAGCGCCTGGAGAAGAAACGGGCGCGGCTTCAGCCATAGAACAGCCGCGGCAGCAGGAGCGATATTCCCGGCGCCGCAACGAGGATCGCAAGACGCACGATATCGGCGCACCAGAACGGGGTGACCCCGCGGAACACGGTCGCCGTCGAGACATCGCGCACGACGCCCGAGAGCACGAACACGTTGAGCCCGACCGGCGGCGTGATCAGGCTGATCTCGGTGACGACGACGGCAATGACGCCGAACCAGACCAGGATCTGCTCGGGCCCGAGCCCGCCATAACCGAGTTCCTTGATCACGGGGAAGAAAATCGGGACGGTCAGCAGCAGCATCGACAGGCTCTCGAACACGCAGCCGAGCACGACATAGATGGCGAGGATGATGACGATCACGGTAAGCGGTGGCAGCTCCTGACCGGAGACCAGCGCAAGGAGCCCGTCGGGCAGGCCGGCGCGATTGACGAAGTTGGAGAAGATCAGGGCCCCGATCAGTACCGCGAACAGCACCGCGGTCGTGCGCGCACTGTCGGCAAGGACCTCGCAGAAGCCGCGCCAGGTCAGCGTGCGCCGCGACAGGGCGATGAGGAAGGCACCGCCGGCGCCGATCCCGGCCGCCTCGGTCGGCGTGAAGGCACCGCCGTAGATGCCGCCCATGACCACGGCAAACAGCAGCAGCGTTCCCCACACGCCGCGCAGCGCCTGCAGCTGCTCGCGTCCGCCGCGGCGCGGCGCCGCCGGCCCGGCCGCCGGGTCCCGCCACACCACGTAGCGCACCGCCGCCATGTAGAGCACGATGCCGACAATGCCGGGGAGGAGTCCGGCTGCGAACAGCTCGCGGATCGAGGTATCGGTCATCAAGCCATAGATAACCAGAATGACGCTTGGCGGGATGAGGATCCCGAGCGTGCCGCCGGCTGCGATCGATGCGGTTGCGAGCGTGTCGGCGTACCCGTAGCGGCGCATCGGCGGCAGCGCCACCTTTGACATGGTGGCGGCGGTAGCCAGCGATGAGCCGCAGATCGCGCTGAAACCCCCGCAGGCGAGCACGGTCGCCATCGAGAGCCCGCCGCGGCGGTGGCCGAGAAAGGCGTGCGAGGCATCGTAGAGTTCGGCCGACAGGTTGGCGCGGACCACGAAATTGCCCATGAGGATAAACATGGGCACGACCGAGAGCCCGTAGTTCAGCGCCGTGTCGGAAACGATGGTGCCGACCATGGCGAGCGACGGCTGCCATCCCGACAGCACCCCGAAGCCGGCAAACCCGACGATCCCCATCGCGAAGGCGATCGGCGTGCGCAGGAAAACGAGGACCAGCAAAACCGCGAAACCGACCAGCGCGACATCCATGGGCCGGGCCTGCGGGTCAGACCGAGTCGCTCTGTCCGGCGGCCTCCAAAGGGCCGGAACCGGTCAGGTGGCGGACGGCATTGGCAAACAGCACCACCGCCGCGACGCCGCTCATCACTGATATGAAGTAACTGACCGGACCGAGGGGGATCGAAAGGAACTCGGTGGCGTCGCCGTAGTCCGACTGGAAGCCGCCGATGATCCACACCCGCCAGCACACGCCGGCCATGACGGCGGCTGCGATCAGGTTGATGATCACCCGACGCGGGCGCGCCAGCCGTGCAGGAAACCAGCGGTCAAGGAGGTCGACGGTGATGTGGTCTTCGCGCAGCGAAATGATCGGAAAGACGGCAAAGACGATGACCCCCATCATGATCTGGGTGAGCTCGGTGGCGCCATCAAGCGGGGCCGCAAACACCTCGCGCCCGAAGACGTCAATGCAGGTCATGGCCATGAGGACAAACAGGACAGCAGCCCCGAGTCCGTCGGTTACCGACGAGAACACCCGTCGGGGAAGCCGCCCACGCGGCGCGGTCTCAGGCATGGCGGCGAACCCCGCCGACGAGTCCGGATTCCGGCGAGCGGGCCCGGCCGGCCCGCGAGTCGGCCTCGAAAGGCCCGGACTCCACGCCGGCCGGAATCGCCGCCGCCACGATCAGTTCTTCGCCTTGTCGTAGTCCCGCGCCTGCTTGCGCAGCTCGGCAAGGGCCGCCTTGCCGTCGAACCACATGGAGACCTTCTTCATCCATTCGTCTTCAAGCGGCTTCACGCGCGCGTAGTAGGCGTTCGTGGTCTTCTCGTCGGCGACCGTGATCTCGGTCCCGGCCTTGACGCCCGCGGCGCGCGCCTCGTCGTCGGCCGTATCCCAGTGGCGGCCGAGCTTCGCGAACGGAATGCCGAAGGTGCTCGTCACACCCTTTCTGTCGGCGTCCGAAAGGCCCTTGAGGAACTGCGGATTGATCAGGAACGCGAAGCTGCCGTAATAGAGCCCGCCCGGGATGACGGTGACGAATTTCGTGACCTCCTTGAGCCGGAAGCCGTTCTGCGTCTCCATCGGCATGAAGATGCCGTCAGCAACGCCGGTCGACAGCGCCTCGTAGACCTTGGGCGCTGGCAGCTTGACGGCGGTAACTCCGAGCGCCTTGCCGACGAGGCTGCCGACGCCGCCCGGCACGCGGATCTTCATGCCCTTGAGTTCGTCGAGGCTCTTGAGCGGCCTCTTGGTCTGGATCACCGCCGGTCCGTGCACATTCAGCCCGATCAGTCCGACACCGCGATGCTCGTTGGCCTTCTTGAGATATTTCTCGTGCACCATCGTATAAGCGATGGCCGCCGCTTCCGCGCTGGTGCCGAGGCCCGGCATTTCGACGATCTGGGTGGCAACGAAGCGGGTGTTGTAGCCATGGAAGATGAAGCTGGCATGGGCCACGCCGTCGCGGGCGACCGCAAACTGCTTGAGCGGCGATGCCAGATTGTATTCCTGCTTGATGACGACACGGCCGCCGGTAGCCTTCTTGACCGCCTCACCCCACTGGGGCCAGATCTTCGCATTGACGAAATGGGTGGGAGGCGTCCACGTGCTGACACGCAGCACCGTTTCGCTCCGGGCCGCTGTTGCGGCAACCGCAACGGCGACGGCAAGGGTTGTCCAAAGGATCTTCATGACGTCTTCTCCTTCGAGCCTGCCTGAACGGAAGACGTCATTCTAATGGCATGAGGCGTCTTCCACAAACCTATCTACTCACCCCTTGTTGGGTTCTGATTCATAGTGCTCGTTGATGATGTCTGCGGCTTTTCCGTCGAGGGCGATCTGGGTGGCGACGAGTGGGTTGTAGCCGAGTGCGGCCATGGAGGTGAGGTAGCTTGAGCTCCGGCACCATGCTTTTGCGTGGAGCGGAAGCATCCGGACACCTTGACCTTTGCCATCCTAATCTTCTGTTCTCCGGCATTGTTGGTGAAGCTGACGTTGGGGTCGTCTGTGAAGCGCAGGTTTTCGTGTTTCACGAGACGTTCGTGCAGGTTGTGCGCGTTTGCTATGCGTTTTCCTTTCGGCGGCGGCGGGATGTCGGGCAGTTCCCTGGCGCCCTGATGGTGCGGTAGCGCCCGGCGTCGTTCAGGGTCTTGGATGCGCTCTTGTTGACCTTGTGGCAGGGAGCAGGCTCTTCATCAGTCGCGCGGTAGCCTCGACGACAAAGGTCAGTTCGCGCAGCAGGTGGCTGCCGCACAACTGATGGCTACACTGGCCCATGTACGAGGCCCAGGACGCCCTTGTAGCACGGGCCGATCTCTTGCCTCCCGGCCGCGCTTGCGGTGCGGGAACTTGCACGTCAGGGTCCCACGACATGGAGCCACTTACTGTTGATCCGAAATCCGGTCTCGTCGACATGCAGGGCTGAGCGTTGCAGGAGGTGCGCCACGGCGGCCTCCTCCCATGACGCATCGTGAAAGCATAGCTGAGGCCTCGGAGAGCTTGATGCCGGAGATCGCCTGCACGAACGCGACGGCACGGCGCAGGGACAGCATCTGGGCGACCAGCAGGTTGATGATGAGGGCCTGGATGCCGTACTGCACGGGATGTTGTCGGGGAACCGGCCCCGGGCCTTGCACTTCGGGCATTCCTTGATCTCGGCGCGGCGCTCGACGACCTCGAACACGATGTCATAGAGGACGCGGCGCTCCCGATCGACGGGGCCGTCGATGTCGGCGCCGCAGGCGTCGCAGGCCGCGACCGTCTCCTCGACGATGGTCTTGCGCAGGTTGTCGCCCATCTGCCGGTTCGGCTTCGGGCCCTTGCTCCCGGCACGCTCTTGTCCGTCTGTGACGGCGGCAGACCGGAGTTCCGGCTCGTGCGTGGTCTTCTCCAGAAGGACGACGATGAGGATGTCGAGCAGGATGACGAAGACGCGGATCACGGCCTCTTCCGCCACCTTGCCGGCAGCGCCGCGGTCTTGGCCGCTTCGAACTCCTCGCGCGCCGCCCGTCGCCATCACCCGGCCTTGCGCTTCATCAGCGCGCCGCCTCCGAGATGCGTTTCCACATACAGATCATGCGGAGGCTGGAGCCCCGGAAGCAGCTGGCACAGCCCGCTCGTCGCCTTCGATCCAAAGTAGCCCACTGGCGGTCCCCATCGTTCTCGATGACCACCACTAAGCGAATCGGCATGTAGTGTCAAATCTCCACGAAACCCCGTTTGTTGCTCTACCCCGACATCAAGCCGGAACCAGGGGGTGAACAGTTACCCACAAACAAAAAACGGCCGCAGGCGGCGTCCGGCAGTGCGCAGTGAGACATACGGACAAGGGCGGTGTCCGGCAGTCCGGTCGGATTGTTGCGGCAAACGTCGCCCCTAGATGTCGCCCCAGACTTCGGCCGCCGTCTCGACAACCAGCGACAGCTTGCGCTTCTGGTCGTCGTCGGTGATCACCTGGCCGCGTCCCGGCGCCGACGAAAATCCGCATTGCGGGCTGAGGCAAAGCCGTTCAAGCGGTACATACCGTGCCGCCGCATCGATCCGGCGCTTGAGATCGTCCTTCGATTCGAGAACCGGAGTCTTGGTCGAGACAAGCCCGAGCACGACGATGCGGTCTTCGGGCATGAAACGGAGCGGCTCGAAGCCGCCTGCGCGTCCCGTGTCGTATTCCATGAACCAGGCGTCGACTCCGGTCGCTCCGAACACCGTCTCGGCAATCGCCTCGTAGCCGCCCTCGGCCATCCAGGCCCCCTTGAGATTGCCCCGGCACATATGCACGGCAACACGCATGGTCGCGGAACGGCCGTCGACAATAGCGTTGATCAGTTCGACGTAACGGCCGGTCAGCGCCTCGGGATCCTCGCCACGCACTACCACATCGCTCCGGAAATTCTCATCGCAGTGGCAGGGAAACGCAGTGTCGTCGAGCTGCAGATAGGTGCAGCCGGCTGCTTCCAATGCCGCGATCTCCTCGCGGTAGATGGCGGAGAGGTCCGAAAAATAGTCCTCGATATCGGGATAGGCCAAGTCGTCGACCGCCCGCGGCCCGAGGAAATAATGCATCACCGGCGGCGAAGGCATCGTGACCTTGGGCACGGCGCCGGCCACGACATCGCGCAGGAAGACGAAATCGTCAGCGACGATGGGACGTGTGCGCTTCAGCTTTTCCTTCGCGTAAGGCGAGAGTTCGGCGCTGCTGCGGCCACCCTCCGCGTCACGAAACCCGATCGTGCCCTCGCGCAGCCCGAACCCGTCTACCGCGTCGATAAAGCCCGCGGACCACCCGCGGCGGCGGAACTCTCCGTCGGTTGCCGCCCCGAGCCCGAGCGATTCCTGGAGCGCAACGATGTCACGGATCGCGGCATCCTGGGCCGCCCGCAGCTCCATCTCGCCGATCCCGCCGGCACGGTGGGCACGAACCGCCGTCATCAACCGCTCGGGGCGGAGAAAACTGCCGACATGGTCGGCGCGGAAGGGAGGGCTTGATCGTTCCGTCATTTCGCCGCGATCTCGATTCCCGTGGACGCTGCCGTGGCGCTCGCAAGGCCGGATTTTCGCCGATCGCACGGCGGAATGGAACGGCCGCACGCCCCTTCCCGCGCCTGCCGCGGCGCGGCGGGGTTCACGACCCCGCCGCGACAAGGACCCCGGTTTTCGGTACAAACCAGCAGGCGGGCGTCCGCCCCCGGACCACGTCTCCAACAGGTACGGAAGCTTCAATGTTCGATTTCTTCTTTCCACGCGAGCCATTCGGATCGCAGACGCTCCGCCTCGTCGCCGAGGCCGGCGAGGGCGGCGGAGACGTCTTCGAAATCGCCCGCGTCTGCCGCGACATCAAGGCTGGCGACAAGGACGGTTGGGAACAGGCCTGGATCGCCAAGGCGGCCGACACCCAGGACCGCGCAGAGGCCGCGCTTGCCGCCGCCAACCGGCGGACGGCGATGCGCTATTTCTTCGCTGCAAACCAGTACTGGCGCATGGCGGACATCTTTCTCACCATCGAGCGCAATGACGACAAGGCCGCCTTCTTCGCCAGGTCCCAGGCATGCTTTCGCGAGGCCGCGAAGCTCCACGATCCGCCCATAGAAGTGATCACGGTGACGTGCGGTGACGAGGAATATGACGGCTATTTCTGCCACCCGCGCAACCCGTCATCCGACCGGTGGCCAGCGATATTCTTCATCGGCGGGGCGGATGCCTTTGCAGAAGAGATCTACTTCTCGGGCCGCGAACTCGTCGAACGCGGATACGCGCTGCTGCTGGTCGACACGCCGGGCCGCGGCTCGTCGATGTATCTCAAGAACATTCCGACGCGCGCCGACTACGAGGTTCCGGGCCGCGCCTGCTTCGACTGGCTGTTCGAGCGCCCCGAGATCGATCCCCAACGCGTCGGCCTCATGGGCATCTCGATGGGAGGTTACTACGCGCCGCGAGTCGCCGCCTTCGAGGACCGCATAAGAGCTCTGGTCTCATGGTGCGGCTGCTACTCGATGCTGGATGACCTGTACCTGTTCTACGAACATCTTCGGCCCACAGTCCAGCGGCTCCTCGGAGGCGTGTCGGACGGCGAGGCGCGCGAACGGCTCGCGGAATTCACCATGAAGGGGCTGGCAGAGCGCATCACCATGCCGACCCTGATGACCCACGGCGCAGCCGACCGCCTCATGAATGTGGACGGCGCCCGGCGCCTGTTCGACGAGATCGGAAGCGCGGACAAGGAACTCGTCATATTCGACGATGCCCGCACCGGCGGCGCAGTCCATTGCTCGCATGACTGCTGGGTGCATCACGGCCCGCTGATTTTCGACTGGATCGAGAAGCACGTCTGACGCGCCGTCTTCGGCAGCGGACGCCGGGATTATGGAGTAAGATCGGGAGATCCCGACTACAGGGCGGATCCAGAACCATGATCGTGGATTTTCAGCATCATTTCACGCCGCTCGAGTTCTTCCCGGAAGGATTCGGGGGTGAATCGAAAACCTTCTTCGACGGCAACGGCGTGCCATCCTACAGCTTCCATTCCCTCCTGTTCGATCTCGATGCCCATATCCACATGATGGACATTGCCGGGATCGACATCGCGATTCTGTCCTGTGCCGAAGGCATGTGCGCCGGACTCGAAAAGAGCCGCCTGATCAACGATCGCACGCACGAGGCGGAGAGGAACTACCCCGGCCGCTTCGCCGGCTTCGCCCATGCGCACCCGCTCGGCGGCGCCGAGGCGTTTGCCGAGCTCGCCCGCTGCCGACACGAACTCGGCTTCCGCGGCGTGGTCATCACCACCGAGTTCGACGGCATCACGCTCGACGATCCGGCGCTCGACCCCTTCTGGGCAGAATGCCAGAAGCTCGGCCTGTTCGTCTTCATCCATCCGGCCCTGCGCCTGACGTGGCCGCAGCAGTTCGATGCCTATGACCTGGCCCGTTCGGTTGGCCGCGAGTTCTCGCTGATTCAGGCCGTGATCCGGCTGATCAATGGCGGCGTCCTCGACCGCTTCCCCGGACTCGTGGTCCATGTGGCCCATCTCGGCGGCGGCATCGCATCCGTCCTCGGTCGCGTGAGAAGCTATCAGGACAAGGGTTTCTGGGGCACCGGCGAGAGCCCGCGCCACGGGCAGCTGCCGGAACACGATTTCGATCACTATGTCAGCCAACGACTGATATTCGATACGGCGGGCTTCTGCGGCGACATGCGTTCGATCAGGGCATCGACCGTGGAGCTGCCGACGGACCGCATCGTCTTTGCGACCGACTATCCGCAGGAGATTCGCGAGCCCGAAGCAGTCAAGGCGTTCGTTGACGGCATGCGCGAACTCGGCGCCGACGGCGCGAAGATCCTGTCGGACAATACCGGGCTGCTGATCCCGAACGGGCCGCCCGCCGCGCGGCGATAGGCCGGAGATCCCGGCCCGCACGGTCCGTGGTACGGGAAAACCCGCCGGTCCTCCGGCGCCCTGCGGTGGCCGGCACGAATAGCGGCCGGCCGGGCTGACCGGTCAAAACAGGACCAGCGCTCTGCCCGTGTTCATGACCCGGAACAGGTCGACCAGCTCCGCAACCGGAATCAGCAGCAGGAAGGCCGCGCAATCCCACAGGTTTCTCGCCACCGCCTGAATTTCGGTTCTCGAGCCCGCTGCCGGGCTGAAATGCCCGATCTTCGCGGGAATGAAACCGGAGGTCGTCATCCTGTATTGATCGTAGGCTTCCCCGAATTTCTCGGAAAGAAAAGCCTCTTCCTTTTTCATCATGTAGGAAAAGATGAGATAGACCGCCGAGGTCAGCACCACCGCGTACAGCAGGCTCTGAAGCATCAACCCGAAACCGAGCGCGGCCATCGTCGAGAACAGATAGAGCGGGTGACGGGACAACGAGTACGGACCGGTCCGAACAAGAACACTGTTCTTGCGCGCGCCGATATGCAGGGTTGCCCAGGACCGTCCCAGCACGCAAGCAACGATCAGCGCAATTCCGATGCCATGGAGGACGCTGCCGAATGGCGTCCCGCCGTGATAGGGCGAAATGAACAGGGCTGCGGCCAGCAGACACAGACAGACGGCACGCAAGAGATGGATTCGTTTTCTCTGACCGACCGAGGAACGATTCATGACCGATTGTCTCCGGGACACCGGCGGCCACGACACCGGCCAGCGCGGGGAAGCTAGTCGACAGCGCCGTTTTCTGTCAAGGAGCGCCGCTCCGGGGTCACGGTGATCCTAATTCGGAGACGCGAAATCCGGATGCGTTGGGGCTCGCGTCATCACAGATCGCCTCCTTGATCGCAATTTTCGTGCCGCCAAGGCTCAATCGAGCCTTGGCGGCACGATTGCAGCGCGACGCAAACTGTAAAAATCTCGCCAGTCGCCGCCGGATTAGCAGCGTGGGATCATCGTGCTCCGGGGTGCCGGTGAATGAAGCGGCGAGACGGGCGTGAACATCAATCGGCGGCCGAACGTCTCCAACGGGCCAAGCCATGCATTCGCGTCGGAACGCACAGGCGGAAACCGGCGAACCGGGTGGCAGGAGTTTGGCCCGGCGGATAGCGGACAACCGCGACAGGATGCACGAGCCCGGCCGACAGGGCCAAAACGGATTTTATCACGCTCAGACGCCCGCAAGTACCCCTTCGTGACGCCAAACCGGTTGGGATTCGCACCGCGCCGCTCTATAGTCCGGGCTCGTCACCGCAACGAGGCCGCAGCATGGAAATCCGCGACGCCCTGACCTTCGATGACGTGCTTCTGGTCCCCGCCGCGTCCGAGACCCTTCCCGGTCAGGCCGATACGTCGACGCTGCTGACGCCGGGCATCCGACTCGGCATACCGTTGATCTCGGCGGCAATGGATACGGTAACCGAATCGCAGATGGCGATCACCATGGCGCAGGCTGGCGGAATTGGCGTCATACACAAGAATCTCGACATCGCCGCCCAGGCTGACGAGGTTCGCGTGGTCAAGAAATTCGAGTCGGGAATGGTGATCAACCCGGTCACGATCGGCCCCGACGAAACGCTCGCACGCGCCCTCGAGCTGATGAAGGGCCACCAGATATCCGGAATCCCGGTGGTCGAGAGTAGATCCGGAAGGCTTGTCGGCATCCTGACCAATCGCGACGTCCGTTTTGCGGACAACCCCCGGCAATCGGTCAAGGAACTCATGACCCATGACGACCTGGTCACTGTCCAGGAAGGCGTGGACATGACCGAAGCGCGGCGCCTGCTGCACAAGCACCGCATCGAGAAGCTCCTGGTTGTTGATGACGCCTATCGTTGCATCGGGCTGATCACGGTCAAGGATATCGAGAAGGCCGAAGGCCATCCCGACGCGACCAAGGACGAAAAGGGACGCCTGTGCGTCGCCGCGGCCACCGGTGCCGGAACCGACGGCCTGGAGCGCGTCGAAGCTCTTGTGGACGCCGAAGCCGACGCGGTGGTCGTCGACACCGCGCACGGCCACGCGCAAGGCGTTCTCGAGACCGTCGTGGGCATCAAGCGCCTTTCGAACAGCGTTCAGGTGATTGCCGGCAATGTCGCCACGCCGGAGGGCGCCAGGGCGCTCATCGATGCCGGCGCCGACAGCATCAAGATCGGAATCGGACCCGGGTCCATCTGCACGACGCGTGCGGTTACCGGCGTCGGCGTGCCGCAGTTTTCCGCGATCCTGGAGTGCGCTGACGTGTGCCGCAAGGAAGGCATTCCGTGCATCGCCGACGGCGGTGTGCGGCTCTCCGGAGACCTCGCGAAAGCGCTTGCCGCGGGCGCCGACAGCGCCATGATTGGCTCGATACTCGCCGGGACCGATGAGAGTCCCGGCGATGTGTTCCTCTATCAGGGACGATCATACAAGACCTATCGCGGCATGGGCTCGCTCGGCGCCATGGCGCAGGGCTCGGCCGATCGCTATTTCCAGCAGGAAGTGAGCGAAACCTTGAAACTTGTGCCCGAAGGAATCGAGGCGCGGGTCCCTTACAAGGGACCGGTGGAGGCGGTGATCCATCAACTCGTCGGAGGACTCAGGGCGGCCATGGGCTATACCGGAAACGCCTCCATCGCCGACATGCGGAGCAACTGCAGGTTCCGGAGAACAACTTCTGCCGGTTTTCGGGAAAGTCACGTGCACGACGTCTCGATCATGCGCGAAGCCCCCAACTACCGGCCACCGGAATGACGACTGCGAATCCCGCCGGAGGCCGGCGGATAGACCGGACAGGCGCGGCCGGACGGTTTCTTCGGCCTGTTTGTCCGTCGCAGTACGGCATGGACGGGCGGCCATGACGGATCGCGTTCTGATCGTCGACTTTGGATCGCAGGTAACGCAGCTGATCGCCCGGCGGGTGCGCGAGAGCGGAGTTTACAGCGAGATACAGCCGTTCAACCGGGTCACCGCCAGCAGCATCGCCGCATTTGCGCCGCGGGCGCTGATCCTCTCGGGCGGGCCGGCCTCGATTCTCGACGATAACTCTCCGCGCGTTCCGGGCGCCGTTTTCGAGGCCGGCATCCCCGTCCTCGGGATCTGCTACGGCCAGCAGGTGATGGTTTCCCAGCTCGGAGGCACCGTGGCCCGGTCCGACACCAGGGAGTTCGGCCGCGCCGCGCTCAGTATCGTCGACGACTGCGCGCTGTTCGGAGGTGCCTGGACGGTCGGGGCCGAGGAACAGGTATGGATGAGCCACGGCGACCATGTCGAGCTACTGCCGCCGGGTTTCCGCGCGGTAGCCACGAGCGAGGGTGCGCCCTACGCCGCAATCGCCGACGACGAGCGGCACTTCTACGGCGTGCAGTTTCATCCCGAAGTCGTCCACACCCCGCGCGGCGCCGAGATTCTGCGCAATTTCACGCACCGTGCAGCCGGGTGCAGCGGCGACTGGACCATGGAGGCGTTCAGGGACCGGGCGATCGCGGATATTCGCGCCAAGGTCGGCTCCGGCCGGGTGCTGTGCGGACTGTCCGGCGGTGTCGATTCCTCCGTTGTCGCAGCACTGCTGCACGAAGCCGTCCGCGAACGCCTTGTGTGCGTCTTCATCGACACCGGCATGATGCGCGCGGGCGAGCCGGAAGAGGTGGCGGGCCTGTTCCGGGGTCACTACAACATTCCACTCGTTCACCGCGACGCCTCGGCTGTGTTCCTCGACAGGCTCGCCGGCGTGACCGATCCGGAAGACAAGCGGAAGATCATCGGCGAAACCTTCATCGACGTGTTCGAAACGGAGGCCCGGGCGGCGGGCGGGGCGGAATTCCTGGCCCAGGGCACGCTCTATCCCGACGTCATAGAATCGGTCTCGGCGCTCGGCGGACCCAGCGTCACGATCAAGTCGCATCACAATGTCGGGGGATTGCCCGAGCGCATGAACATGGCGCTGGTGGAACCGTTGCGCGAACTGTTCAAGGACGAGGTGCGGGAGCTCGGACGGGTGCTCGGCCTGTCCGAACGCCTTGTCGGCCGCCATCCGTTTCCGGGGCCCGGCCTAGCGATCCGCATCCCCGGGGAGATCACCGAGGCCAGGCTCGATGTCCTGCGCTGCGCCGACGCGATCTATCTCGAGGAGATCCGGAAGGCCGGCCTGTATGACGAGATCTGGCAGGCGTTTGCCGTGCTTTTGCCGGTTCGGACGGTCGGCGTCATGGGCGACGCCCGGAGCTACGAGGATGTGTGCGCGCTCCGCGCCGTGACCTCGACCGACGGGATGACGGCTGATTTCTTTCCCTACGACATGGCGTTCCTGGGACGGGTGGCGAACCGCATTGTCAACGAGGTGCGTGGCATCAATCGGGTCGTCTACGACGTGACCTCGAAACCTCCGGCAACGATCGAGTGGGAGTGATTCCACATCTGGCACTGGCAGGCACCGCCAAGCAAGCTTTTTCGTAACTGCCCAGCTCTGATTTCGGCGAGCGCTCACAGGCGGTGGATTGATGGTTCCGGTGTGGTGGCGTCGAGGAGGGATTTCACAAGCGCGGTTTCGGGATCAGCTAGATGGGGTCGGGGTGGGCCAGGGTTTCGAGGACATTCCGGTCCTGTTTTCGGGCGGTGGTGATGACGGATCGCAGGTTGGCGAAGCGCCTTGCATGGAGCGAAAGCCGCCCGAGATCTTCTGTCGCAACTTGCCCATCCAGAGATCGCGCTCGGCCTCGTTGTCGGAGAACGGGGGTCGGTGAGGAAGCGCAGGCACCCGTCCTTGTGCTTGCCGAGCGGGAGCGCGAGGTTGTGACCGATGCGGCGTTTTTGTCGTCCGCGCCTTGCGGGCTGGAGCGGCGGCCTGTCTTCGTGGGAAGCGATGGCACGCTCGAGAATCCTGTCCCAAGCCCTGCCCTGTAGTCACAAATCGTGCTGAACATGACATTCTGGATGGTGCATACTCTCCTGCATGGAAGCGCACATCCCGATCAAACGCGTCCTCGAGGACCAGCTCGATCGCCTGCAGTCGATCGTGACCGAGAGCGGCGATGGTAGTCGCAACCGCCTGGCGCGGGAAGTATGCCGGCACTTCGGCCTACGGGACGCGCGGGGACGGGTATCCAGCTGTGTCGTGGCCCTGGAGCAGCTTGCATCGCAGGGCAGGATCGAGGGCTTGCCGGCGGCCTCCGTTCGGCGGCGCCGGGTACCCGCCTCGCCGGCTCGGCGAGGCGGTGGAGAAGCCGCGTGATGTGCCGCCGACCGTGGCGGCGATCCGGGATTTGCCGGATCCTGCTGGTGCGCACGGATTCCGAACGGGCGCGCTGGAACGAACTGATGGCGCGGGAGCACTTTCTCGGGCGCCCCCACCCTGATCAGCTGCGCTATCTGGTGGATTCCGCTCACGGCGGTTTCGGCTTCGCGGCGGCGGCGCTAAAGGTGGCGGATCGGAATGCCTGGATCGGATGCCGACCGGCGTCGTGCGAAACGGCACCGGGTGTTGTCGATGAGCCGGTTTCTGATCCGGGTGCCGGTTGCGAACCTTGCATCGAAGACGCTGTCTATGTGCCTGTCTCGCCTGCGCGCCGATGTTTCGCAGCGCTACGGGTTCCTGCCCTGGCTGGTCGAGACCTGTGTCGACCCGACGGTGCGAGTCTGCGGGCGGCAACTCGTGGGGTTCACTCGGGGCCGCGAGGACCGCGCACGCGAGATGGCCGAGAGCGTCAAGGTGGTGTACATGTACGTTCTGGACCGGAACTGGCGACGGAAGCTGGGGGTGGCGGAGCCGGCGCTGTCCCCGGGCGAGGGCCTGGACGCCTCGACATGGGCGCATCATGAATTCGGGGAAGCGGCGACCGGCGTCTGAGCGCGCGCTTGGTGGAGATTGCACGAAGACAGGGAGGAAGCCCGATGTCGTCCTGCAGCGGGCGCCCGGCCTGCCGGTGTCCGGGGCTATTATCGGTTCCTGGATCAACCGGAGACATCGGCGGTAACTCCGGCGAACATCATGGCGCCGCATCGTCAGCCTACGGTGCAGCGGATGCGCCGGTGGCGTTGTGCCTTCAGGACGGGACGGACCTGAATTTCGCGACCCGTCTGCAACGGGCTCGGCATCATCGGCACGAACCAGACGACCGCGGAAACCCCGGGCCTTCACCTGCACGCCAGCTATGTCGTCAGCGGCGAAGGCCTGCCGCTGGCGCATCTCGCCTTCGACGCTCCTCCCCGCCCCCGGACGAAGACCGGGTCGTCCGAGGATGTCGAGAGGTCCCGGCGCATGTCGCAGCGCTGGCTCGACGACCTCGCGGCCCGGACGACCGGGGTGAAGATCGTGTGCGTGCGGGAAGCGGATTTCTTCGAACTGTTCGACCGGCAGCATCGCCGTCTGTCGATGCTGGTGCGGGCCCGACACGACCGGGTCCTGAACCGCGGAGCCCCGGGGCTGTTTGCCCGGCTGCGCGCCTGCCGGGGCACCCTGCAGATCGACATTCCCCGCCTGACGTCCCGGCCGAAGTCCTCGGGGCGGAAGAAGCAGCCCGGCCGCACGCTGCGCCGGAACGCGGTACTCGAATTGCGCTGGTCACGCTGCCGGCGACTGCCAACTACCCCGATGCCGCGCCCGTGACCGCGCTGCATCTCCTCGAGACGGACCCGCCGACCGGGGAGTTCCCGGTGGAATGGTTCCTGCTGACCGACCTTCCGGTGGACCACGCGGCGCGGGAGACCGTCGGCTGGTATGCGCTGCGCTGGCGGATGCTGGTTCCGGGTGCTGAAGTCCGGTTGCCGGGCGGAACACCTGGCGACGCGCAAGGCCTGCCGGCTGGAACGGCAGATCACGATCCACGCCGTGATCGCCTGGCGTCTTTTCGGGCGGGACGTTCCGACGATCGAGCCCGACTGCCTGTTCTCGGACTTGGAACTCCGCTTCCTCTCCGACTATGCCCGCCGATACCGGCTGGACCCACACTCGGGGCGGCGGTGACACTGGTGGCGATCCTCGGCGGATATCTGAACCGCAAGCATGATCCGCTACCGGGCGACCAGACGATGTGGCTATCCGCGACTGGCCACCGCCACGCTGGCCTATGAATGCCTGCTTGAGGCTCTCGGCCTGGATCCGACATCGGAAGGATACAATCAAGCTCTGCGCAATTTATGACCAAAGGGCGGGACTGGCCTGGCGTATGGATTTCAGACTGACTCCAAAAAGTGCTCCAGTTTTGGAAGAGGACATTCGAGAACAATGAAAACAGACTTGATCGAAAGGTATGCGCCGATTCTCTGTGGGTCGACACCCCCAGTTGTGCGCGACCCGCAGCTACTGATGGATGCAAGCGGCGATGTGAAGATCTACTATGCACCTTTCGAGTACATCAATCCGAGTGCGCGAATCGTTCTGGTAGGAATCACACCGGGCCCCACTCAGATGGTCAATGCAAATAACGAGGCACGGCGCATGCTTAATACTGGCAAGTCGAGTCTGGAAGCAATCCAGGCCGCTAAAAGTGTCGGAGCTTTTAGTGGTGAGCCGCTGCGTAGCAATCTGATCAATCAGCTGAACCATTGGGGGTTTCACAAGTGGCTCGACCTGAGCGATGCGGCCGATCTGTTCTCCACCTCGCGCCATTTGGTGCAGACCACATCCCTCCTGCGATATCCGGTGTTCGTCAAAGACAAGGATTATCGGGGCACCCCGGATATGACCAAGCATCCATTGCTGAGAAAGTACCTGTTGGAGAACTTTGTGGCAGAGGTCGAGGAACTAACGGATGCCGTATTCGTTGGGCTAGGACCTCAGGTCCAGAAGATACTGGACCGTCTGATTCAGGAGCGGGTCCTGAAACATGACCGGGTGATTGGTGGACTGCTACATCCGTCTGGCAACTGCACTTTCCGGATCAACTACCTCATAGGCGACAGAACTGCACCGGTTCCTCATGCCACTAATCCAGTTCCTTACGATCAGGGCCGACGTGAGTTTCAGGAACGATTCCTGAAAAGCCGATATGAAATTACATAGTTAGTGCCTAGTAGTCGACCGACATTGTATTGATGGTTTTCGGTGGGTAGTATTTCCGTGTCGGCGTTCGTTGGAATCCGGGCAGTGCCGATATCCACACGGGTAAGATGCCGAACAGGCAGGCAGCTGCAGCCCCATGCGCAAGTCTGGACAACGGGCATGCCCGCAGGTCTTCGGCGCAATGACAGGAGCGTGGCCAACTCTCAGGGCAGAAAGCTCTACCGGGTGACCCTTTCGGCACAGGAGCGCCGGGATCTGAAGGCGATCGGGCACCGGGGCCGCCTGGCGCCGGGCACCGGTCCTGATGCTGAGGGGCGCTTGTCGATGCCGACATTGCGCAAGGGCTGGGCATCGGCACGGCGACGGTCGAGCGTTTGCGCAAGCGCTGCGTCCTAGAGGGGCTGGACGCCGCCCTCAGCCGCAAGGAGCAGGTGAACCGTCGGCCAAAACGGCTCGACGGGGCGATGGAGGCGAAGCTGATCGCCCTGCTCGTCCCCGCCCGAGGGCTGTGGACGCTGAAGCTGCTTGCCGGCCGTCTGGTGGAGATCGTCGAGCGCATTTCGGAAGAGACGGTCAGGAAGACGCTAAAAAAAAGAGATCAAGCCGTGGCTGAAGCAGTACTGGTGCATTCCACCGCACCGGAGCGCACAGTTCGTAGCGGCGATGGAGGATGTGCTTGACACTTATCAGCGGGACTTTGCCAAGGACGAGGTGCTGGTGTGCATGGATGAGACCAGCCGGCAGCAGACGAAGGAAACCCGCATCCCCCGTCCTCCGGTCAGCCGGAGGTGGTCGACTATGAATATGAGCGCAACGGCACGGCCAACCTCTTCATGGCCTTTGCGCCCAACGAGAACTGGCGCACGGTGAAAGTCACCGACC
The DNA here is from genome assembly GCA_964291215.2 of Alphaproteobacteria bacterium. Lineage (GTDB taxonomy): Bacteria > Pseudomonadota > Alphaproteobacteria > MPNO01 > UBA830 > JAJEBT01. The sequence goes on from OZ219791.1 coordinate 395,894, forward strand.
GCCGCGGGACTGGGCGCACTTCATCCGGGAGCTTGCCGATGTTCATTTCCCCGACAGAAAGATCGTGCTGGACAATCTGAACACGCACAGTCGCTGTATGAAGCCTTCGAGCCCGAGGAGGCGGGTGCGAAAGCGGTTCGAGTTTCGCTATACGCCGAAGCACGGAAGCTGGCTCAACATGGCCGAGATCGGTGCGCTGTCGCGGCAATGCCTTCGGCGACGCATTCCCGACCGCGACACCATGCTGCGGGAGACGGCGGCGTGGGTGGAACGGCGCAATGCGGCCGATGTCGCTGTCGACTGGCGTTTCACGACGAAGGATGCCCGGACGAAACTGAAGTCTCTATATCCATCAATGCAATAATGTCAGAATACTAGTTTACTCAAGCGGGCGGGCGGTGTAGTAGAACAGATTATTACCGTTCGTCCAAAAGATGCCGCCCTCTTCGGAAATTTCCAGCAGATTAGGGCGTTTTCCTGTCACAGAATCGATAATCTCGTGAGGCTCAAGCGTCCGGCAAAGAAGCATCTTTAGGAGCGCGATCATATCCTGAGGCGAGAGCCGGACTTCTTTGGTCCATTTGTCCTGATCTCTCTCCGAGCAAGTGACTTCCCAGATTTTTTCCATTCGTTCTCTCCGTTAGAGTAACAATTCCCAGAAATCCACGTTATTCCGTCAGGGCTGCGTCTAACATAGTCTTGGCAAGATCGCCGAAATCAGCTCGGTCGATCCTAATCAACATGTATGCCGACCGTTCTCCATTTAAACACCACACTTTAATTTCAACATTGCCATCACGGTTCCCAATGTAGACGTTCTGTCGTCCAAAATCTCGACTTAGATGTCCCGATGCGCCCGCTATCCGTACACCGTAAGAGTTAAGGAGCTTGTTTCGCATGTGTCTGTCTTTCTCTGTCCGATATATGAAATCTGGAGGCTGGGACGCCCCGGCCTTCAGGAACAGATCGCGGGGACGGGCGCGGGCCTTCGCCTACCCAAGGCGCCCGTCCCCGCGGGTACTGTAACTTGATATCTGGAAATTTGTCTGAGGTTTGCGCTTTGAGGCGTTTCACTGGGGGGGGGGGGCGAGACCGGTAGGCATGGCGTGGCCCCTTTCCGGTTGGAGCCCGCTTGACCGTCACCGTGGCCGCACCAGGCTCAAGTTTACACACAAAGCTCTCGGAACGCACTCCCGGGAGCTTTGTCATTCTACCAGACATTCGAGATTTTTTCGACTCACCGCTTGCAACGATGGCGGCGATTTGACTCGTGTGCGCCAGCAAGCAACCATACTCCCTGCAAACTGACATGGACTCTCGGCATATGCCGGGGCGCCCGCTGAATAGAACAGCCCTAGACCCGGCGAGGGTAGCTCCCAAGCCCGGCGAATAAGCGGGACCTCATGGATTCCCATGTCGGTTTGCCAGCCCGGCACCCGCCGGGCCGGCAAACGGGGAAAATTCCATGAAACGACACACACTGACCGCCGCAATCGCGGCGGCACTCCTTGCTTTCGTAAATCCAGCATGGGCGGAATGCAGGTACAAGGGCAGCGATATCATGGGCGCAAGCTCGTGCTTCTCTCCTGAGGTGCGGGAGAAGCTGCGCAATGTGCCGTTCAACATCGTCGATCTGCCCAAGGCCGAAATCACCGGCGTCAAGAAGTCCCTGCGCAACAACGCGGTCGAACACTGGACGATCTCGTTGAGCGGCAAGGGCGGATGGGTAAGGGTGCAGGTTGCGCACATGGCATTCAGCATACGAACAACATCGCTCTTCTCGAACATCGAGACGCTGCGGGCGGCAATCCGCCGGTCGAAGGGCACCACCGGCAACATGCGCAACGAGCGTATGATGAAGACCTACGATCATCGTGCGGGGATGGTCGAGTACGAGTTGAACGATGGACGGTGGTGCATCGCCGGAGGGGCGCTTTTCGATCCCTACGAGACGAGCCAGGACCACTTCAAGCAACTGTTGCGGTTCAAGGACTGCACCGGCAAGCGCTCCACCGGCGAGGTGTTCGGATGGCTGAAATCGCTCAAGGCGGTGTCTGCCGGTTACAACCGCTGATCTCGGAAGGAGCACACGCGATGAACAAGCCAACACCACACGTAACTAGTGTCATGTAATTCGTTAAATGGTATCTACTCACCCCTAGTTGGGTTCTGATTGGTCGTGGTGCTCGTTGATGATGTCTGCGGCTTTTCCGTCGAGGGCGATCTGGGTGGCAACGTGATGATTGTAGCCGAGTGCGGCCATGGAGGTGAGGTAGCTTGAGCCCCGGCACCATGCTTTTGCGTGGAGCGGAAGCATCCGGACACCTTGAGCTTGACCTTTGCCATCCTGATTTTCTGTTCTCCGGCATTGTTGGTGAAGCTGACGTCGGGGTTGTCTATGAAGCGCAGGTTTTCGTGTTTCACGAGACGTTCGTGCAGGTTGTGCGCGTCGGACTTGCGTCCACGTTTTCCTTTCGGCGGGATGTCGGGCAGTTCCCTGGCGCCCTGATGGTGCGGTAGCGCTTGCGCACGGCCCGGCGTCGTTCAGGGTCTTGGATGCGCTCTTGTTGATCTTGTGGCAGACCTCGCGGAGCAGGCTCTTCATCAGTCGCGCCCAGCGGTAGCCTCGACGACAAAGGTCAGTTCGCGCAGCAGGTGGCTGCCGCACAGCTGGTGGCTACACTGGCCCATGTACGAGGCCCAGGACGCCCTTGTAGCACGGGCCGATCTCTTGCCCGCGCTTGCGGTGCGGGAACTTGCACGTCAGGGTCCCACGACATGAAGCCACTTACTGTTGATCCGAAATCGTCGACATCGGGCGTTGCAGGAGGTGCGCCACGGCGGCCTCCTCCCATGACGCATCGTGAAAGCATAGCTGAGGCCTCGGAGAGCTTGATGCCGGAGATCGCCTGCACGAGCGCGACGGCGCAGGGACAGCATCTGGGCGACCAGCAGGTTGATAACGAGGGCCTGGATGCCGATGCCGTACTGCACGGAATGTTGTCGGGGAACCGGCCCTTGGTCCGGGCCTTGCACTTCGGGCATTCCTCGGCGCGGCGCTCGACGACCTCGAACACGATGTCGTGCGGCGCTCCCGATCGACGGGGCCGTCGATGTCAGCGCCGCAGGCGTCGCAGGCCGCGACCGTCTCCTCGACGATGATCTTGCGCAGGTTGTCGCCCATCTGCCGGTTCGGTTTCGGGCCCTTGCCGTTGCTCCCGGCACGCTCTCGTCCTTGTCCGTCTGTGACGGCGGCAGACCGGAGTTCCGGCTCGTGCGTGGTCTTCTCCAGAAGGACGACGATGAGGATGTCGAGCAGGATGACGAGGACGCGGATCACGGCCTCTTCCGCCACCTTGCCGGCCGCACGCAGCGCCGCGGTCTTGGCCGCTTCGAACTCCTCGCGCGCCGCCCGTCGCCATCACCCGGCCTTGCGCTTCATCAGCGCGCCGCTTCCGAGATGCGTTTCCACATACAGATCATGCGGGGGCTGGAGCCCCGGAAGCAGCTGGCACAGCCCGCTCGTCGCCTTCGATCCAAAGTAGCCCACTGGCGGTCCCCATCGTTCTCGATTACCACCACTAAGCGAATCGGCATGCAGTGTCAAATCTCCACGAAAACCCGTTCGTTGCTCTACCCCGACATCAAGCCGGAACCAGGGGGTGAGCAGTTACCGTTAAATGTCGGATAAAGGCGTTTGAGTTTCACGCGGGCATCGTCGGTGGTGAACTGCCAATCCACCTTGGCCTGAATGCGGTCGCCTGCCAGGCGGCGACTTCCCGGCGTAGCACCTCGGTCGATGCGGCGGTTCAGGCACTGGCGGATCATGACGTTGAGTTCCACCACGTTCAGCCAACTGCCGTGCTTGGGGATGTAGACGAACTCGAATCGGTCCCACAAGGCCTCGTCCGGCGGGTAGGCCTCATAGAAGGCACCGGGGAGTGTTGCGATTGTCCATCACCAAGGTGATGGTGGTGGCGTCCTGGTAGCGCCCGGCGATGTCGGCCAGGAACTGCGCCCAGTCGATCTTGCGCTCGATCACCTTGGTCATGCGCTTGCCGGCCAGGGGTTCCGTGGCCATGAAGACGTTGCAGGTGCCACAACATCGATACTCGTAGTCGTTACGCCCGTCCCGGCGCCATGGCGATCGGTTGCCGTGTCTCGCCGATCAGGGGGCGTTTCGTCCATGCAGACCACGGGAAAGGCGGCATCATAGGGGCGGCGATAGACATCGAGCACCTTCGCTGCGGCGAAGTTGGCGTTCCCTTGAGGAGGAATCACCCACCCGCCGCCATGGCTTGAGGCAGTTTTTTCAGAACACGCCGCACCGTCTCGTGTGACACGGCGTAATCAGGCTCGACAACGCGGTCGGCCAGCAGCCGCAACGACCATTGCGCGTAACCCTCGGGCGGTTCACCACAACTCAGGGCCACCAAGCGCGCCTCGAAGGTGCCGTCGGCTTTTCGCATGTAGGTAGGACGACGTCCTTGCCGGCCACCCAATGCCGCCTCCAACCCCTCGAAACGCTTTTTCACCCGGTCTACTTTGTGCATGCTGATGCGCAGAATCTCGGCAATGACCTTCCCGGTCATCTGGCATTCATTGAACGCGCCCTCGTCGCAGTTAAGCAGGGCGTTGATTACCTTTTGCGACAGGTGCGAGCCCTTGATCTCCGAAAGTTCTGCCCGTTCGTCCAGGGTCACCACGTAGCGTTTCATACTCCGACCTCCATCCCGAATGGACGGACAGTCTAGCACCAAATGTACGACATATCATTGCTGACATAACACTATTTAAGGAAGATATTTTCATGATCATAAATAATAATAATGCAGCTTGGTATATAGGATGGGATGTCGGTGGTTGGAACTGCTGCAAGAATAAGAAAATTCGCGATGCCATAGTTATTCTCGACGCCAAACACAAGATCGTCGGTACTCCCTGGCGCGGCAACCTGCGCGAGTGCATAAACAGTTGTTCGACGAGCATCGAGTGGATCGCTGCTCTGTTCAAATTGTGTAGAAGCAGGGTATCTCCAGAATCCGGTCCAGTGACCCTCGTCATTGACACCCCTTTGGGTCTCTCCGAAGCCTTTATCCAGCTGATAACCCAAAGTAAGGCGGCAGCCTCCATCGGGGCATCCAAGACCAATCCCTATCTGTTTCGCCGCACTGAGCGTTATCTACTTGAGCAAGGCCTCAGACCACTTTCGGCCATTAAGGACATGATCGGTTCCCAGGCCACGAAGGGGATGCACATCCTTGCGCGTTTTTCGCTGAAGATAGTGGAGCGCGGCGTCTGGAGTGATGGCAGGAATCTAACCGCCATAGAGGCCTATCCTTCGGCCTGCAAATGCTCAGAAACCATTCAGAAACGGCGCCAGCGCTACTCTGCGCTCAGTCATCAAGATTGCGAGGATTCTCTGACCTGTGCATTAATCGCCAGTCTATTTGCGGAAAAGCGGGGTGCTCTTATTCCGCCTGAGGCTGACGTTTCCCCCAGTGAGGGCTGGATATGGATACCTAGAGATGCTTTTATTCAAGATGCATTGCCCTCAAACTGAACCTAGTAAGTTTACATTATTGCATTGATGGATATAGAGACTTCAGTTTCGTCCGGGCATCCTTCGTCGTGAAACGCCAGTCGACAGCGACATCGGCCGCATTGCGCCGTTCCACCCACGCCGCCGTCTCCCGCAGCATGGTGTCGCGGTCGGGAATGCGTCGCCGAAGGCATTGCCGCGACAGCGCACCGATCTCGGCCATGTTGAGCCAGCTTCCGTGCTTCGGCGTATAGCGAAACTCGAACCGCTTTCGCACCCGCCTCCTCGGGCTCGAAGGCTTCATACAGCGACTGTGCGTGTTCAGATTGTCCAGCACGATCTTTCTGTCGGGGAAATGAACATCGGCAAGCTCCCGGATGAAGTGCGCCCAGTCCCGCGGCGGTCGGTGACTTTCACCGTGCGCCAGTTCTCGTTGGGCGCAAAGGCCATGAAGAGGTTGGCCGTGCCGTTGCGCTCATATTCATAGTCGACCACCTCCGGCTGACCGGAGGACGGGGGATGCGGGTTTCCTTCGTCTGCTGCCGGCTGGTCTCATCCATGCACACCAGCACCTCGTCCTTGGCAAAGTCCCGCTGATAAGTGTCAAGCACATCCTCCATCGCCGCTACGAACTGTGCGCTCCGGTGCGGTGGAATGCACCAGTACTGCTTCAGCCACGGCTTGATCTCTTTTTTTTAGCGTCTTCCTGACCGTCTCTTCCGAAATGCGCTCGACGATCTCCACCAGACGGCCGGCAAGCAGCTTCAGCGTCCACAGCCCTCGGGCGGGGACGAGCAGGGCGATCAGCTTCGCCTCCATCGCCCCGTCGAGCCGTTTTGGCCGACGGTTCACCTGCTCCTTGCGGCTGAGGGCGGCGTCCAGCCCCTCTAGAACGCAGCGCTTGCGCAAGCGTTCGACCGTCGCCGTGCCGATGCCCAGCCCTTGCGCAATGTCGGCATCGACAAGCGCCCCTCAGCATCAGGACCTGTGCCCGGCGCTAGGCAGCCCCGGTGCCCGATCGCCTTCAGATCTCGGCGCCAACTCCGGTCTTCCGCCGTCGCAGACGGACAAGGACGAGCGGCGCAAGGGCGCCAGCGGCAAGGGCCCGAAGCCGAACTTGCAGACGGGCGACAACTTCCGGAAGACCGTCGTCGAGGAAACGGTCGCCGTCGAGGTCTGTGACGCCTGCGGCGCCGACCTCGATGGTGTCGACCCCGTCGACCGGGGGCGTCGCACGACATCGTCTTCGAGGTCATCGAGCGTCGCGTCGACGCCGAGGTCAAGGAATGACCGGATTGCCGGACCGGGGGCGGTTTCCCGAGACCATGCTCGGGCCGCTGCAATACGGCGTCGGTCTGCAGGCCTTCGTCATCAGCCTGCTGGTCGCCCAAATGCTGTCCCTGCGCCGGGCCGTCGCGCTAGTGCAGGCGATCTCCGGGCTCAGGCTCTCTGAGGCCGCCTGCCTCGGCTACGTCAGGCGCCTGCATGACGCGCTGCACTCCAGGCCGCCATCGCCGAGCTGCTGGGAACGTCCGGCCCTGCCTGTCGACGAAACCGACTTCCGGGTCGACGGCAGGGCCCAATCGCTCCATTTCGTCACCGAGTTACGGTAGGAATGCGCATTACTGCGCACCCCCCGCACAGATTCGGACATGGACGTTAATCCATCCGCCCTCGGGTGCTTGACGGCAAACCGCTGGTCCGGCCATGGGTGGCGGATTGTTGCGCGCGGCCAAAGAATCTCGGTCATGCGCTCCAGTCGCTTCCAGTCGGACCTCTGCGGCTTTCCGTATCCGGTCCGCCGCCTGTGGCACCCGACACTGCGTTCGGCGCGTGCTTTGGTGTCCCGAATTCCCCTTGGTCGAGGCCCTTTCCTCCGCCAACTCCGCAGAAGCTCCCTTGTTCGCCGCCTTCACAGGGCCCCTTCTTCAAACCGTTCGTCACAGGCTTCGGCTTTCTCCTTCCCTGCACGGTCCCGACAGGCGGGACAGCTTGAAGATCTCCCAAGGTCCCGACAGAAGACGTACGGACGGGTTCTCTGACACCGCGGGGCGCGCCGGCATCTCACCAAATCGATGCCTGCGATGTTGCCTTCGGCCGATCCGAAAGCCTCGGCACCCCGAATCATCGTCTTTTCGGTGCTCATCAGCCCCGCTACCGACGCTTCGCCTGCCCCCTCACGGGAACCGACGCACGGCTCGCGGAGAAACGTGGTTTGGTTACTCCTTCGTTCCGGGGGACTTCCACCCCTGCCTTCTGCCAGTTCGCCTGGCACACCGGATCCCTGACGTGCAAGTTCCTGCATCGCAGGCGCGGCAGGCAGGCGATCGAGGAGATCGGCATCAGCTACACCGGCACGCTGGCCCACGACTGCCGGGCCGCATGGCTGGCCTGCGATCCATGCACCCGCCAGTTGTGCGGGTCCTGCCTGCTCAGGGAACTGACCTTCATCGTCAAGGCTACCGCCGGGCACGCGTGATGAAGAAACTGCTGCCTGCCACAGGGTTGACAAGAGCGCATCCAGGACCCTGAACGAGGCCGGGCGCAAGCGCTACCGGACCATCCTGACCCGGGGGGCGAAGGAACTGCCTGAAATCCCGCCCCGACAGAAAGGAAAACGCGGACCGATCGCGAACGCGCACAACCTCCAGGAGCGTCTCGCAAGGCATGAAGAGTCCGTCCTGCGCTTCATGAGCGACCCGGACGTCAGCTTCACCAACAACACCGGCGAGCAGAAAATCCGGATGGCAAAGGTCAGAGTGTCCGGATGCTTCCGAACCCGGCTCCACGTCGAGGCCTGGTGCCGAAGCTCAAGCTATCTCACCTCCATGGCTGCACTCGGCTACAGCCCGCTCGTCGCCATCCGGATCGCACTCGCCGGAAACGCCGCCGACATGATCAAAATGCACAACGCCAAACCCGCCTCTACGGAGGGGTTGAACAGATACGAATGGGGAATAGCTCCGACGGGCTTGCGGCACATGATCGATGGCGCGGCGTGGCCGGACCGGGCGGCTTCCGAGATTTCTTGTGCCGCAGTCAACGCCGCTCCGACAAGACCCCGGGGACCGCCACGGGGCTCACGGCTCCCTGCTGCCCCGGAAGCCCGTCGCAACGATATATGTCTCGGGGCTCTCGACGCGCGAAGCCTTCGGCTTCACAGTCCTGACCTTGCCGAACGCGCTGTTGATGGCCTGCATCAGTTCGCCGTGCGCGCCGCCGGCGAACGCCTTGAGAACGAGGCTGCCGCCCGGCGCCAGCACCTCCGACGCGAATGCCAGGGCCGCTTCGCCGAGCGCCATCGTTCGAAGATGATCGGTCCTCCGATGCCCGGTTAACGGAGCCGCCATGTCGCTCAGCACGACATAGGCGGAGCCGCCAAGCGCCGACCTCGTCATCTCCGCCACTCCGTCGTCCCGGATATCGGCCGCGAGTACCGTCGCTCCCGCAATCGGTTCGACCGGGTGAATGTCGACGGCCACCACGCGGCCCTTGCCGGCCGCCGTTTCGGCGCGGTCGACGGCTATCTGGGTCCAGCTTCCGGGTGCGGCACCGAGATCGACGATCCTTGCGCCGCCATGGAGGAGACTGAAGCGTTCGTCGATTTCCATGAGCTTGAATGCCGCCCGCGATCTCAGCCCGAGACGCTTTGCCTCCTGGACGAAGGGGTCATTCAACTGCCGGCTCAGCCATCGCGTCGATGACGCCTTGCGGCCGCGGGCCGTCTTCACGCGGACACGGAGATTCCGCCCGCGCGGCTGAGCCGCGTTTCCGCCCGAACCGGATTTACGTGGCACGGCCTGTTCTCCGATCCTGTTCCGAAATTCCGCCGCCATCGGCCGAAGGTGCATCCGTCGTCGAAGGGCTGGCGGACATTTCGTTGAGGATGCCGTCGTGAATCCCGCGATCCGAGACCTGCAGGCGGCCGGCCGGCCATGCGCGATCGATCGCCTCGAGAATCGCCAGGCCCGGCACCACGAGTTCAGCCCGATCGGGGCGGACGCATGGGTGCGCCGCATGCGCGGCGATGCTTTGGGGCACCATCTCCCGGCGCAGGCGTCGAACCGTCGCAAAGTCGAGCCGGCTGCCATCGATCCGCGCACGATCGAAGCACTGAAGGCCCAAACCCACGGCAGCGACCGTGGTGACCGCGCCGCCTGTTCCTATCATTCCGGCGGCACCCTTCTCGATTTTGCGGCGAACGCCGAATTCCCCCTCGAACGATTCCAACAGGGCGGCCACGGACCGGACGACGGCCCCGTATCGTTCCCGATCAAACCCCAGATCCCGAAAGCCGTCCCGCAGAAGGGCCACGCCGTACGGCAGCGATATCCAGCCGGCCAGTTCGGAGCCGTCGCCGGAACACTGGCGCACCCAGGCCAGCTCTACGCTGCCGGCGCCGATGTCGAACACCAGCGCGTTCTTCCATGCAGGGTCCATATGCGGGGCGCAGGCCACCATCACGAGCCTGACCTCTTCGCGTGGATCGTCTCGAGCGCAATGCCGGCCTCGGCCCGCGCACGTTCGACGAACGCGTCGCGATTGCGAGCAACCCGGACCGCTTCGGTAGCGACACAACGCGCGTGAGCCACCCCTCGCGCGGCCAGCCGCGCCGCACAGGCGCCCAGCGCCTCGATCGCGCGCTCCATCGCGGCGGCCGCAAGACAACCCGTCTCGCCGAGACCCTCGCCAAGACGGACGGTCCGGGAAAACCGCTCGACGACCCTGAATCCCCAGTCTTCGGTCACCGCGATCACGAGGTGACAACTGTGGGTGCCAAGGTCGAGCACGGCGACCGGAACGCCGTCCCGGCCAGCCGGGCCGCAACCGGCGGCGACCTCCCCACCGGCCCCTTCGGAGGCATCGACAACTGGCGAGAGCGACATAACCTCTACACTGTTTCCAGCTCGGCCCCTGCCGGCAAACGCCGGCCACGTCATGCAGCAGGCGAGGCCCACGGCTTTCCACCGTGACAGCATGGCCGGATGCGCCGATGGTCGCGACAAGCTGGATCGGCTTCGCCACGGCCGGGAACGGTCGCCGGCAGGTTTCCAGCCCGATTCATACCACAAGCCCCTTCGACAGCCGAATTCGCAAGGAGAATCCGTGATCGTGGGCGTCCGCCGTGTCCGATTGTCCGGGCCTGCCTACAGCTCCGCGGGGTTTTGCGCCTCCCGTACGCGCGGCGATGCCCGGGCACAGGATGATCTTACGCTAAATTCAGACATCCTGACCTCGGCTTTGATTGCTTCGAATCAGGGTGATGCTTCTGGGCCGAGTTTGCGTGCGTTGTCTGGCGGTTCATAGATCATGCAGAGGCCGGTTCCGGAGCTTCTTCACCACCCGCTGCACGGTCGCGCGGCTCACGCCGCCTGCAGGTCTCTTTGAGGTTCCGATCTGGACGGCTTCAGGAGGGTGCATCGCGAGCGTGTTCATGGCCTGGGCCATCCAATTCTAGGCATCATGGTATGATGAATCGTCGCGCGGCTATGTTGTAAAGCAAAAACCCGGAAAAGCGATTACGCAACCTGATGTCTGGAAATTGTCGAGAAGCTCTCAGTCATCGAGCTGTTCCCATTTTATGTATGCCTTGGTTTCGGTTTCCCATTTTTCGTCGATGAGGACCGCGGTTGAGAGGCGCTCCAACGAGGCGAGGTTCGGAAAGACCCTGACTTTGGAGGTGCGCCGCTTGAGCTCTTGCTGGATCGGCCGCTCGATACCGTTCGAGGTTCGCATACGTTTGCGGTGAGCATCGGGCAAGGTGAAGACAGCGAGCCCCGCATTCTTTTCCAGCCAGGAAGCTTGGATGCTTGTCGCGATAGCTGGCCACGAGGGCGCCCAGTTCAGCCTCGGCGGCTTGGAGTGAGGAGGCGTGGCTCCGAGCTGTTTTCCAATACGTTTCCTGATGTCGTTGTTCGGTGCACGGCGTTTTGCGCCAGGTGGAACTGGCAGCGCTGCCACGTCGCCGCGCCCAGCACCGCGCGTCGTGCCGCTTTCAGCCCGGCATCCGAGACGATGAAGGTCGTACCATGCAGGGCTAGCAAGCTTTCCAGGAAGGCTCTCCAATGGACCTCGGCCTCGGAGAGCGCCACAGAGAGCCCCAGAACGTGCCTGCAGCCCCTATTCCAATGGCCGAGAGTACTGCGACATCGCGCACAACGCCGTCATGGCGGGCTTTTTCGTAGCGCGCATCCAGGATCAGGTATTTCATCAGGGGCCGGTTGCGCGGCGAGTTCTTCGTCGAGCAACCTGGTGGCCCGGCTGACCTGAGAAGAGGACAGGCTCCCGAACTCGCGCATTACATCCTGCCGTGTGGAAACACCCTTGATGTACATCTCGGCTACGGCGCGAGAAGATCGCTGTCCGCGTTCAAGCGACTGGGGGGTCGTCCCCGTGACCGTTTGGCACCTGAACGGTAACAGTGGGGGTGTCGATCCGCTTGTAGCCGTTGGCATAGCCCTGTCGCTCCGGCGTCCGGTGGCCCGCTTTCAAGTGCTGCTCGCGCTCGATTTGCATCGCAAGCTCGAAGAGCTGGCCAAAGACCCGCCCCAGATCCGTTGCTCCGTTTGCGATCAGATGTTCCAAAACGGCCTCAATCGTCGTAGTGTGTCGCAGGTCCATTCGCTTCCTCCATGAAGGTTTACAGCTCCATGGGATAGCACGATGGCGCCGCGTTTCACTGGGGGGCTAGCCCCCAGTGAAACGCCTCAAAGCGCAAACCTCAGACAAATTTCCAGACATCAATTTACAGTACCGGAAAATCCGTTTATTGTATTTAAAAAACTTTATAAGTACGTATCAATTCAAATCAAGAGCTCAGGACATATGAAATTTTGTTTGATTTTTCAAAACAACGCTTGATTTTTTAAGGAAAACGGGTTGGTGCGGGAGATTTTTTTACAGTTTTCGCTGACTTTCCTGCACTGGAGTTGTCATGGTGCGGGGATGTCGGTTCACAAGCACATTGCGTCCTGTCCGATTCACGTCGCAGCTCCGGAAGGGTCTGTCCGAGAATCCATGTTTCCTGGCAAGGTTTTTGCGGGTGTCTGCGGTGATGTTTTCTGTGGTTGTCCACAAGCGGTGTGGGGTTTGCTCTGCGAGCGAGGCGATATGAAGCTTGTGGTCCCGGCGGCGGGTTGCCGTCCATTGGTCACGTGAACGCGGCTACCTTGCCGTCCCCGGGCACGTGACCGTCCGGGTTCTAGGTGTCCCGTCCACAAGCCGCGCGGCGTCTCCTCGATGTCGGCCTCGACGATGATCTGCAGATGTTCTTCCCAAGTCGTGTCGTAGAGGGAGGCTGTCGAGACAGTCCCGATAGTGCTCCTGCACCGCACCGAGCCACCGCATCGCACCAGCGTTGCGCACGGGCACCAGCGTTGCGCACGGGAACGATGGGGCTTTCGGTGGTGGAGGTGGGGGCCTTGCGGCGCGCGGCGCTGCCTCTCGGCAGGGCCGTGTCTCCTTCGCTCACTCACCGGTGCTTCAGGCAACGCTGCTGTCGCAGCAAGGTGTTCGCCAGAGCTTGCGCATCACGGCGACAATCGCGACTTTGTGGGCCTTGCCGGCAGTCTTGAGGCGCACCAGGTCCGCGTTGAAGCGTGCCGGTTGCGGCCAGGAGATCACGTGGCCTTCGGCGCCCGCCACGGATGTGCCGAGCACCGTGGTCGTTGGCGCCACCCAGATCAAGGCTGCCGACGCTGCCGAGTTCGGGCATCCAGAAGGGCCGCGGCGGTCACCGGATCGAGGTCAGGATGGCGTACCTCTGCTCGGGATCACCGCTTTGATCGCCGCACCGGCAATGCGGTCATCGAGATCGGCCGCTGAGGCCCTTGTGACGGTCTCGCCATCCTCCTCATCTGCCACGCGTCGACAAGCGCGGCACCAGGAGATCCTCCAGGCTCTTGAGGAAGGCGGAGCCACAGGCTCAAGATCGCCCAGCCGATCTTGGCGTCGACGCGGTTGGCCCATCGCCTCGGCGAAGCGCCCGCAACGGGTTGACGAGAATAACCTTGAAGCCCCGGTCATGAAGACACTGGTGAACCTTGCGGTGATAGCGGCCTGTCGCCCACCACCCGGCTCACCCCGAGGCCACGAAGCCACCTGCCCGTGGCGTCGTTCGCAAAACAATGCGCCAGATGTCCAGACTGGCTGACCCCTGCTACTATCTTGACCATCGTCCCTTGCTCCTCGCCTTACGATGATACGGGTTCAAACCCAAGCATCCATGCGAGGGACGTCAAGGGAGGTTGGCCGACCACACTCGGACACGGCCCTGTCAAGGTCGAAACGGCAACCTCCGCGGAGATCGTTTGACCCCCTGTGCGTGTTCGCTCAGGGGAGCGGAATCTCTCTGCAACCATAGCTCTCCCACAGATCCACATTTTCCCGCCCCCAACTGCTGTGGATGATTTCATCATCAAGGGGTAACTGCTCACCCCCTGGTTCCGGCTTGATGTCGGGGTAGAGTAACGAACGGGTTTACGTGGAGATTTGACATTGCAGGCCGATTCGCTTCGGGTGTGACGGTAAAACTCCGAACGGAGTCGAGATCGGGCGAGGTTGCCCTGCACACCACCATCGCCTGAAACGCCGGCGTCACAAGGGACGGGAGCCGTCGCGGCGATTGAGCGAGACGACCGGTCCGCGATCTTCGAGCGCGTTCCGCGTTGTCGTTCGGTCGCAGAGGTAACAGAACGCGGCGCGGCGTGCAAACGGCGGAGGGCAGTCTTCACACATGGCGCACCGGAGCCGGCGGCGTTACCTCGGCGACACGGGCGCCGCCGCACATGTTCCGCGGAGCCGAAGGACGCCGCGCACATGTTACCGCGATACAGGCGTGCTGGACGAAAGCGGGGCTGTTCAGGGTGATCGCGTGCTGCTCACACATTGCCGCAGACGCAGACGGGGATGGCGCACCCGTTACCGCGGCGTCAGCCGCGCGGGTGCGGTGACGGTTGCGATAGCCGTTGCGATCGGAGGCGCCGACGGCGGCGCCTGCACGACTGCGGGCATCGGTGCGAAGCACGGTGTGAAGCACGGTGTCGTGCCGGTCCGGCAGCAGCGCCGGCAGTGGGCGGGTCAGCGGTGCCGGCGGCCCTGCGCCGGGGTCGGCGCCGCAACGGCGAGCGGCGAGCGACAGCGAGACCCCGGACCGCAGTCCGGGGCAGGCTCCGCACGGGCGCGGCGCGAAGCGCGCGCGAGGTGTCGGCGGCGCAGCGCGACGGGTGTGCGCATACGGAGACGGACCGCGCCGCCGCCGGAGCGGAGACGACGCGGCCCGTGGGTGCTGCGTGTCAGGCGGGGCAGCGCATGACCGGGATGCCGAGGCTGCGGGCCTTGTCGACGAGGTTTTCGGTGATGCCGGAGCCGGGGAAGGCGATAACGCCCCTGGGCAGGAGGTTGAGCAGTTCGTCGTTGCGGCGGAACGGTGCGGCGCGACCGTGGCGGTCCCAGTCGGGCTTGCAGACGACCTGGTGGACGCCGTTGCGCTCGGCCCAGCGCGCCGCGATCTTCTCGACGCCGGGGCCGCCGCCGTGGACGAGGACGAGGTCGGCATACTTGGCGCGGGCCTGGTCGAGCCTGGCGATCACCGCGGCCGGGTCGGCGACGTCCTTGCCGCCGGCGATGGCGACGAGGGTGCCCTGCGGCAGGTGCGCCATGGTCGCGCGGTCCTTTCGGGCACGGACGAAGTCGCGGGCGTCGATGGCGGCGCTGGTGAGCGTGCCGGTCTGGCTGGCGTGGCTGCCGTGCCGGGGCCGCCACATGTCGCCGGTCTCTTCGCGGTAGGCGTGCGCGGCGGTGTTGCGCATCTTCTCGAAGGCGTCGCGCCGGTCTCCGAGGTTCTGCGCGCGGTCGGTGACGAGCTCCAGGTCGCGGGACTTGATCTCGGTGCCGTCCTGCTCGCGCTGGAGGTCGCGCAGGTCCGGGCTGAGCCGGTCGACGCTGCGGTCGAGGCGGCGGCTCTGTGCGTGGAGCATGTTGACGAAGCCCCACAGCAGGCTCTCGCGTTCGTCGGCGAGCTGGGTGCCGTCGGG
The DNA here is from genome assembly GCA_964291215.2 of Alphaproteobacteria bacterium. Taxonomy (GTDB): domain Bacteria; phylum Pseudomonadota; class Alphaproteobacteria; order MPNO01; family UBA830; genus JAJEBT01. The sequence continues at coordinate 411,470 of OZ219791.1, forward strand.
GCAGGCGCCTTCGGCGAGGATGCGGAAGGCCTCGCCGATTGCGGTCAGCGCATCGTCCTCGTCCCAGACCTCGCGGGGGTCGAGCTCGTCGCGCTCGGGGGTGGCGCCGTAGAGGGCGGCGTGTTCGCAGACGGTTGCGGTTGCGGACTGTCCGGCGGTCTCGACGGTGTCGGTATCGAAGGTCATGACGATCTCCTTGCGATCGGGTTGCACGTTCGGGGCCGATCCCCGCTGTGATGTCCTGTTGGGTCACGCGCGCGCAACGGAAGCACCTGGGCCTGGAAGCTCTTGGGGCGGAGTGGTGCGGAAGATCGCGTTCGCACCGCCGATGCCAGGCGTGCTCGGCCTCTGACACGCGATCTTCACGGTCGCCGGCTTTCACGGTCCGCCCCTAGAGCTTCTTGCCCAGGCCGCAGGGAGCGCAGCGACCGGAGGACCCCGAAGGGGTTGCTGGAGAGAGCACGTGTGGCACAATGGGACAGCACAGCGGGGTGGCGTATTTCTCTGGCCCTGCACGGACCCCATCGGCGGTTCGGCCCGGCACGGCGCCGGGAAGGATTTCCGGCCCTGCCGTTTTTGCGTCAGTTCCACAGGGGATGGGAGTCGACCCGCTGCCGGGCGGTCTCGCGGATGCGGGCGCGGTCGTGGAGATAGACGGGGCCGCGCGGGTCTTCGTCGAGGTGTATGGCGAACACCCTGCGCCCCGGCCGGGTGCTGTCGTCGAAGGCGTGGACGTCTCCGACATGGTCGCCGTCCCGGTAGATGCGGGATTCGTCGGGGGCGATGCGGCGGAAGGAGATGGTGCTCATCGGGTTCTCCGGGTAGCGTGACGGGTGCGCGAGCGGACTCCCTCTCCTCCTCGCACGGTTCACCCGCTTTCCAGCCTCGCTCCCACTCCCGTATGCGCCGCGGCGAGACTCGAACCTGCCCGCATGAGAAAAGGGCCGACGCGCGAGGCGCCGGCCCTGTGGGGAGGGAAGAACGGGAAGCTCTAGAACGGGATCTGATCCTTATCCATCGGGTCGCCGCCGGCCGCGTCCGGGCCGGGCTGCGCGGCGTTGCCGTTCGCCTTGTCGAGGAACTGGACGCGCCCGCCGGGCACGAGCAGGATCTCGGTCGAGAAGCGGTCGCCGTCCTCGCCCGGCTTCGACCAGCGCCGGGTCTGGAGCTTGCCGTCGATGTAGACCAGCCGGCCCTTCGTGGCGTGCCTGGCGAGCATGTCGATCAGCCCGTCCTGGAAGGTCACGACCCGGTGCCACTCGGTCCTGTCGATCCGCTCGCCGCTGCCGTTCCGGTCGATGTAGCTCTCGTCGGTGGCAACGCTCAGATTGGCGACGCGGCCGCCGTTCTGCAGGTGGTTGATGGTGACGTCCGCGCCGAGGCGGCCGATGATCTGCACCTTGTTCAATCCGAAACTCATTGCGATACTCCTTCAGGTTCGCGTTGATGACGATGGGTTGCGAACAACCGGGGCCGGGGTCACTCCCCCGAACCCCCGACCGTTCAATCTCTTCAGGCCCTCCTCCACCTCCGGTTCGCCGGAGGGAGCGACGCCGCCGGGTTCCGGGGCTCCGCCGGGTCCTGGAGGGACATCCCGAACGCCGGTTCCGGGAAGAGGCTCGCGAAGCCGTGTTCCGGACAGGCCGCGCCCCGGTCGGGACAGCGGATGGCGCGCTCGTCCTCGGCGATCTCGCGGACGGTGCGACGCCGAGTTCGGCGAGCAGGTCGCAGCCAAGCGGAAGGTCGAGGGATGTATCGGGATGAAACATGGGCGGGGTCTCCTCTGCCGTTGCCCTGCCCGGCGACCTGTGCCGGACATCGATCCGGCATCGGCGGGGAGTCCTCTCCTCCGCCCTGCCGGACACTCGCCCGGCAGGCGCTTTACTCCTCTCCACGACACAGGGACGGCGCGGCGGATCGCGGCCAGGCGAGCGCCGCCATCGCCGCCCGGGACAGCATGTCAGGTCCAGGCGGTGAAGGAGGCGGTGACGGGGGCGTCGGCGACGATCTCGACGCGGTTGCGGTCGAGCTTCCCGAAGGCGAGGCAGAGGGCGACATCGGCCGGATCGTCGAACGGACCGTGCTCGCGGCCGGTCTCCAGTTCGATCACGGTCCAGACCGGCTCGTGGACCGGGATGCCCCTGAAATGCGCCGAGCCTTGATACGACCTCTCGGCACAGGGCGCACAGCGCGCCGCCCCCTGTGACGGCGCCCCGCAGGCCGTGCACAGGCCGGCGGCCCGACGCCGGGCGTACAACTGCCGCGAGCGCGCGTTCTTGCGCTCCGGGTTGTGGCTGGCTTCCTCGATGGCGGCGCAGGGGCCGCAGCGCGAGAGGCCGGCCGGCTGCCCGCAGCGTGTGCAACGGCCCGCGGCCCTGCGTTCGTCATATTGCCGCCGTTCCGCCGCCTGCCTCCTGTCCCGGCAGGGCTGGCAGGTGGTTCCGCCCTCGACGGGGGGACGCTTGCCGCAGCGGATGCAGAGGCCGGCCCCGGCCCTTGCCTTCTGGCGGCGCCTGCTCTTGAGGCGGGCGGCCTTGCGTTTCGCCTCCGCATTGGCGCCGCCATAGGGCAGCCCGGCGGCCTTGCCGGCGGCGTAGCGGGCGCGGTCGTCGGCGCGGCGTTTCTCCAGGCACGGCTCGCACGACGCGCGGCCATCGGCGGCCGGCTGCTTGCCGCAGCGGGTGCAGAGGCCTTTGGCGGCCCTTTGTTCCCTCTTGCTGCGGGTGCGCTGGCGCTCGGACTGCCGGACGGTTTCGGGGTCCCTTCGCGGCATGCCCGCGGCGCGCGGGCGGGCATCGCGGGCGCGGCCGGCGCGGTTGCGCTTGGCGGCGCACCCGGCGCAGACGCTGCGCCCCGGCGCGGGCGGGACCTTGCCGCAGCGCGGACACAGGTCTTGGGCGATACGCGATGCGGTGCGCCGGGCGATACGCTCGCGGTCGCGGGCCTTGCGGACTTCCGGGTTGCGGCAAGCCATGGCCATTCTCCCGGTGGATGATGCGGGGTCGGGCAGGAGACGCCCGGCCGGCGGCGGGCCGGCCGGACGTCCGGCGAGGCGGGCGGTCAGCCGCGCTGGCGGCGGTCGATGCCGAAGCCCATGGCGTGGACGCCCCAGTACTGCACCCCGCCGCGGGAGCGCAGGCCGGTACACACGATGATCTCGTTGCGCGCCGGGCGCATCTCCTTCACTGCCTTCAGCGTGGCGGTGGCCGGCTTCGCGCCGCGCCGGGCGCCCTTCGGGGCGGTGTCGTCATGGCAACGGCGAATGTCGCCGTCCACCATGGCGCGAAAGCGTTCGACGGCGTATCGTTCGCCGTCCTTCAGGCCGCCGTTGAAGAAGTGGATGAGGAAGGTTGTGTCGGTGTTGCCGGGCCTCGGGATTGCGGATGTCATGGGGAGCGCCTCCGTCGTGTCGGGACTTCAGGACAGCGGCGGAGACCCTCTCCCGGACCCCCCGCCCGCCGCCCCGCTCACGGCCACACCCGACCTCCCGGCGGTGCGCCGCGTGCGGACGCCAGCGGCTTCAACCGCACCGCACAACCCGGCCACGCGCCGCCTCGGCGACCGGGCCCCCGCCTCCCCCAACCGCGCCGAATTCTGGAATCGGGTCGACGATGAATGCACCGCCGGAGCCTGCCGCCGCGCTCCGATCGACAGCGGTGCTTCCCGCGCCGTCGCACAGGATCGCGTATCGGCGGGTTGCAGGAACGGATATCGGACAGACTTGCTTGACGGCAAGAGGGTTCCGAAATGATCTCCTACCCCTTACCCGGCCAGCTAAATCCCTGGGATGTAACCGAACGCTGACTTAACTATTGAACTAAAAATGCCGACGACAATCGCCGCGAGTGCAACACGGTGCCGTGTAGCGCGGTCTTTATTTTCCTCCAATATGTTTACCGGAAAAGCCCACTTCAAGTATCCAAATAACGCCCGATAAATCAGGAGAGATATTCCCATTCCGTATATATAAAAGGCCACACGGAAGGACGAGTGATCGCCATCATTTGGAAGAAAGTAGTCAGCGTACACAGTAACCCAATACAATGCATATGGTGGCGCAAGGAACCAAAGTCCTACAGGGTGCAAGTCCGGTATGGCTATCGTAACCGGTTGATATATTGAGATTTTGCCTTTGTTTCGGGTTCCCGATTACGGGGTTTGGTGACAATCGGTGGTTGGAGAGCCGGCTTTTGTCACGATCGCACGATGGCGGGGCCGTTGTGCGGGACCGCTCCGCCCCGCCAGAGGCAGGGTAGGATGCTGTTGCCACATCAACCTCGGGAGCGGTCCCATGCCAGTGTCGCAGCCTGCGCAGTCTTCGTCCATCGATCTGTCGGGCTTGCCGGCTCGGGTTCTGGAGGCGTTGACGGGATTGGCGACTGTGTGCCGCGCGCCGCTTCCTGCGGAGCCCTGCCCGGCGGCGTTCGAAGAGATGGAGCGGCGTGTGCAGGCGAAGGTGAACGCGCTGGGCTGCGAGGTTCTGGGGTCGTGGATCGAGCGCCTCGACGACGGGGCTGAGCGGGTCGAGCGGGCCGGGCAACGCCGGTTCCGTGTGGCGGCGACGCCGAAAACGATCATGAGCGCGCTCGGCCCGGTGACCTACAGGCGGGCGCGTTATCGCCACGGCGTGGGCGGCCCCTCGTTCGTGCCGGTGGACGAGAGCCTGGGGCTGGTGAACGACTGGCTGACGCGCCCGGCCGCGCGGCTCGGGCTGATGATGATGGGCCACGGCACGGCCAGGGAAGCGGAAGAGTTCTTCTCGGAGATGGGCGCCATGGTGCCGTCGGCGAGCAGCTTGCAGCGGCTCGCCCGGACCATGCATGAGCGCTGGGAGGGCCTGGGGCCGCAGGCGCTGGACAGTATCCGCAACACGGAAGACATCCCATCCGAGGCAGTCAGCGCCTCGGTCTCGCTCGACGGCGTCATGGTGGCGCTGCGTGCCGGCGAGGACGGGCGCGACGAGGCCTGCTGGCGCGAGGCCGCCTGCGGCACGGTCTCCTTCCATGATGGGGAAGGTGAACGGCTCAAGACCCTCTACTTCGCCCGCATACCGGAGAGCGACAAGCCCACGCTGAAGGCGCAACTCGCAAGCGAGGTCGCGCATATCCGCCAGGCCCGGCCCGACATCGCCATAGTCGCCGTCGCCGACGGCGCCCCCGACAACTGGACCTTCCTGGAGAGCCTCTCGCCCGAGGCCGAGGCCGTCGACTTCTGGCACGCCTGCGAGCATCTCCGCACAGCCTCCGACCATGCCGTCGATCCCCGCTGGTTCGAGACTTGCCGCCATACCCTGCGACACGACCCGCACGGCAGCGCCAAGGTGATCCGGGCGCTGCGCTACCTGCGCGACAAGGCAGGCAGCAACCGCACCGCGCGCACCGTCATCGAGCGCGAACTCGCCTTCTTCCGCAAGCACCGCAAGCGCATGCGATACCGCAACCTCAGCGACCGCGGCATCACCATCGGCTCCGGCGTTGTCGAGGCCGCAAACAAAACCCTCGTCGCACAGAGGATGAAGCGCTCCGGCATGCGATGGCGCATCGCCGGCGCGCAGGCCGTCCTCACCGTACGCGCCCTCATCAAATCCGGGCGCTTCGACCGCGCATGGGCAGGCCTCATGAGCGATGCTGATACCCCGGCCAACGACAACAACTGCCTTGGCTACGCCGCCAGGCGCGCCGCATGAGCCACATCAGCCGACCGGTCCCGGCATCGCCATGTCAGACTCACGCCCGTCCTACATCGTAGGCAAAACTCTCATGAATAAAGGAATAACACTTCTTTTTAGACTTGAATCTACTATTTACAATGTCCCTAATTGCGCGAAAGTAAGCAGTATCCTGTGCTTGAATTGACACGCTGCTGTCGTTGGGCGTTGGTTCAGACACCAATGGACTGGGATCAAAAAGCGGCGGTTTGTCGAATCGAAGCAAAACAGAGAAACGGTTCGGCGGGACATTTCCATTCGCGTGCCTTTTGTACGAATTCTCGTTCGTGAAATATACCGCTTTAATGGGGAACGGCAAATTCTGAGAATCGAAATCTGCTCTGTCTCCCCGTACTCAGTTTGGCCATCAAAACCAGCTACTGAAACTGTCAGTTGAAATGCATCATTCAACAGAAATTTTTTGCGTTCTACGAATTCATATTCGGTCTCGGAGTCGAACTTGGAAATGTTAGCAACAAGCTGCTCACTTTCCTTCCTCGTGAGAACGTTTAATTTACGATATGCGGCTTTGATTTGTGGCAAGGACAATTGGCATCCACGTATTGGTATATGGTCCTCCCACCACTGGATATCGTTTGTAGCCTTGCTGATTATCGAAGTACCGGACATTGTACTCTGCCTCCCATACTGCCTTCAGTCACCTGGACGGCTTCTGTGATTCCCACGCGACGCAAGTGGTCCTTCAACATGGAGATTCGATAGGACTGGAGTTTATCCGCGTGGTCAGCGGCGCACACGTCCCAATCAACGATGCGACCAAGCGAGAAGGCGCGGAATCGGCCTTTTCCTTCCTTGCCGTGCAGAATTCGTTTTCGTCCGTTCGAATGGAATCGCGATTGTTTCCACGATCCTCCCGGACGGGAGGACAACCCCTCGGCTTCGGCAAAGGGAATGCCATGTCCGTTGTCGGCGACTCTGATGGCCTTTTGAGCCCGTCGAGGTCATTTTCAACCAGCGTCACGTCGATATGCGTGGCATCCGCATCGACCGTGTTCCAGATCAGCTCGGCCAGGGCAAGGAGGGGTTTTCGGGTCTGCGCGATCCGCTCCAGATGGTCGTCCTGAACCTGTATCTCAAAAGTCCTGGCGGTCATGCTGCCCACTTCGCCGATAGCACTTCGGCCTGTTGCAGAACCGTCTGCACGGCGGCGTCCTGGAGGTCGGGCGGATACCCGTGCCTGCGCAGGATGCGCTTGACCAGAACCCGCATCCGGGCGCGGGCCGGCCCGCGGTGCTGCCAGTCCACGGAGGCTTTGCTTTTCAGCCCGTTCAGCAATTCCCGGGCGATGACGCGAAGGTGATCGTTGCCCATCACCTCGACCGCGCTCTCGTTCTGGGCCAGAGCATCGTAGAAGGCGATTTCCTCGGGGCTGAGACCCTCCTCCTCGCCGCGCCGGTGTGCGGCGCGGATGTCCTTCGCAAGCCCGATCAGTTCCTGAAGGACCTCGGCCGTCGTGAGGGCGTTGCCGTGGTAGCGGGCGATCGCTTCCTCCAGCCTCCGGGAGAAGGCCCGGGTCTGCACGACGTTGACCCGGCTTCGCGAGCGAAGCTCCCCGTTGATGAGCTTGCGCAGCGCCTCCAATGCGAGGTTCTTCTTCTCCATCTCCCGTATCTCGGCCAGGAACTCGTCGGAAAGGATGGAAATGTCGGGCGTGTCCAGTCCGGCGGCTGCGAGAATGTCGACGATCTCGGTCGAAACGACCGCGCGGCTGACGATCTGCTGAACCGCCAGGTCCCGCTCCGCGGAGGACTTGCCGGCGCCGGGCGCGCTTTTGGCGAGCGCCGCACGGACGGTCTGGAAGAAGCCCACCTCGTCGCGGATTTCCCGGGCTTCGTCGCTGGCGGCCGCGAGCGCGAACGCCCTGGTGAGCGCCAGCACGGCGTCGTTGAAGCGGCGCCGGGCGTGCTTCTTGCCTTCCCCGGTCGATTCCCGGGCCGACTCGCGTTGCTGCATGTCGAGGACCCACTCGATGGCGCCGGCCAGCGCCGCGAGCCGCTCCTGCGGCGACCCGACAAGGCCGTTGCGGAAGTCGAAACCATGGAACATGGCGCTCACGATCTCGTATTTCTCCAGCATGACCGCGACGGCTTCGGCCTCGTCGATGCCGGCGTGCCTTCGGTCGTCGCGCGAGTACTGGCCGAGGGCGGACTTCAGGTTCTGCGCGATGCCGATGTAGTCCACGATCAGACCGGCGGGCTTGTCGCGGAACACGCGGTTGACGCGGGCGATGGCCTGCATGAGCCCGTGCCCCCGCATGGGCTTGTCGATGTACATCGTGTGCAGGCGCGTCGAAGCCGGTCAGCCACATGTCCCGCACGATCACCAGCCTGAGCGGGTCGTCCGCGTCCTTGATCCGCTTGGCGAGCAGCTCCCGGCGGGCCTTGCCTCCGATGTGGCGTTGCCAATGCGTCGGGTCCGACGCCGCGCCGGTCATGACGATCTTGATGACGCCGCTTTCGTCGTCGTCGCTGTGCCAGTCCCGGCGCAGCCTGACGATCTCGCCGTAGAGCGCAACGCAGATGCGGCGGCTCATGCAGACGATCATGGCCTTGCCGTCCATGCCGGCAATACGACTCTCGAAATGGTCGACCAGATCCCGGGCAACCAGGCGCAGGCGCTTCTCCGTCCCGACGACGGCCTCGACGTTCGCCAATCGTCTCTTGAGCCGTTCCTGCTCGCCTTCGGCCTCGTCCTCGATCAGTTCGGCGACCTCGTCGTCGAGCGCCGGCTTCTCGCCTTCGTCGAGTTCGATGCGGACGAGGCGGCTCTCGTAGTAGATCGGTACGGTCGCGCCGTCTTCGACGCCGCGGTTGATGTCGTAGATGTCAATGTAAGGATTCTCGCCAAAATAGATTGTTTTTTGATGTGGATCTGCTATCTAATGTGTCATGGAAGCGATAGTCGATACGCTGCGATCCAAATTTGTGGTGTTGCGTCCGGTTCTGAACGAACGTGCGCGGCGCCTGTGGGCGGCGACGGAGGCCCGTGCCATCGGGCGCGGAGGCATTGCGCGAGTGGCTGAGGCGACGGGGATGTCGCGCAGCACCGTTCGCGCCGGGCTGAAGGAGCTTGATTCGGAATCTTCGAGTGAGATTCCTTCAGGACGTTTGCGTCGCCCCGGCGGCGGGCGCAAGCGGGTGGCGGATGTGGATCCGGGTTTGGTGGCGGCGCTGGAGCGCGAGCTTGAACCGATGACGCGCGGCGATCCGGAGAGTCCGCTGCGGTGTCACAGTGCCGCACGGCTGGCGGACCGTCTTGCGGTCGAGGGCCACCGCGTCAGCGAGCGCACGGTGAACCGGCTGCTCCACGATCTGGGGTACAGCCTCCAGGCCAATCGCAAGACGCTGGAAGGCCGCCAGCCCGGGATGCGCAGTTCCGACGCGCCGGGTGCGCGCGTTCCAGAGGCTGGGCCAGCCTGTGGTGACACGAAGAAGAAGGAAATCCAGTACCGCAATGGCGGCCGGGCCCCAAGGGCGACCCTGAAGCCGTCAACGTGCATGACTTCCCCAATCCAGAGCTCGGCAAGGCGATCCCCTACGGGGTCTACGATCTCACCGCCAACGCCGGCTGGGTCAGCGTCGGACACGACACGGCGGCGTTCGCGGTTGAGACCCTGCGCCGCTGGTGGCGGCAGATGGGCCGGCTGCTCTATCCCGATGCCAAGCGCCTGCTGATCACCGCCGACGGCTCCAACAACAGCCGCAACCGGCTGTGGAAGCTGCAGCACCTCGCCGACGAACTCGGGTTGAAGGTGTCGGTGGCCCACTTCCCGCCCGGAACCAGCAAGTGGAACAAGATCGAGCACCGGATGTTCTGCCATATCACCCAGAACTGGCGCGGCCGGCCCCTCGTCAGCTACCAGGTGATCGTCAAGCTGATCGCCGCGACCACCACCGGCCTCACCATACGCTCGGACCTCGACGAGAACAGCTATCCGCTCGGGGTCAAGGTCAGCGACGATGAGATGGACGGCCTCGCCATCCGCAGAGACCCGTTCCACGGCGAGTGGAACTACACCCTCACGCCACGGACATAACGAATATATTATTTTGGCTAGAGTCCTTACCATTGTCTGCCAGCACCACATGGTCCCGCTCGATCTCCCGATGGAACTGCTCCGGCAGACGCGCCCAGTCCCGGGCCTCTACCAGGAAAGGAATGTACGATTCCCGCACCGCCTCCTCGAAGCCCGCCAACTTGTCGGCCGGGATCTCCCGCTGTCCCGGCCCGCGCAGCACCAGATCGAGATCACTGCCGTCATGGCTGCGCCCATTGACGCGGCTGCCATAGGCCCACACCTCTACATCGGGCAAATGCTCCCGCAACAGTGCCTCCAGTGCCTCTCGATGCTTCGGATGGAGATGCATCCGGTCAGTCATCCGGCGCCGCCTCGATCATGTCCGCCAGCGCCCGGGCATCGGCGATAAAGTCGGGCAACAGCCTCAGCGTGGCTTCGGCGAAGCCTGCGCCGTAGTCGTGCGCGGTATCGTTATCGACAATCCCTCGCAGATCATGGCAGGGGCAAGGCTGTCGGGGAACAGCCTTCACCGGAAGGCGCCGCGCGCCTTGGTTTGCCGAAATGTTTCCCAACGCATGCAGAGGATGGGAAGAGGCCATCGTCACCCAATCTCTCCCAGCTTTGCCTCAATAACGGCACTCAATTCCGCAGCTTCCGCAAACTGCTCCGTCAATGTCTTCTTCAATTCCGCGAACCGCTCTTCAAAGGGCACATCGTCCTCTTCGGCTGCCGCGGCGCCAACATAGCGGCCGGGTGTGAGAATGTGGTCGTGTTCCCTGATCTCCTCCAGCGTGGCGGACTTGCAAAATCCTGGCTCATCCTCGTAGGGGGGCGTGTCCGGCCCGCCGCACCAGGCGTGATATGCACCGGCGATCCGCGCGATGTCCTCGTCGGAAAACTCCTTCCGGGTCCGGTCGACCATATGCCCCTGCTTGCGGGCGTCGATGAACAGCACCTCGCCGCGCCGGTCGCGGCAGTCCCCGCCGGGATTCTTGTTGCGCGTCAGGAACCAGAGACACGCGGGAATCTGCGTCGAGTAGAAGAGCTGCCCCGGCAGCGCGATCATGCAGTCCACCGCGTCGCCCTCGACCAGGGCGCGACGGATGCCGCCTTCGCCGGACTGTGCCGAGGACATGGAGCCGTTGGCGAGCACCACGCCCGCCGTCCCGTTCGGGGCGAGGTGATGATGGATGTGCTGGAGCCAAGCATAGTTGGCGTTGCCCGCCGGCGGAACGCCGAATGTCCAGCGGGCGTCCTCGCGCAGCCGGTCGCCGCCCCAATCGGAGACATTGAACGGCGGATTGGCGAGGATGAAGTCGGCCCTGAGGTCCGGCAGTTCATCCTTGTGGAAGCTGCCCTCGTTGTTCCAGCGGATGTCGGCATCGATGCCTCGGACCGCGAGGTTCATCCGGGCGAGACGCCAGGTCGTGTAGTTGCTCTCCTGTCCGTAGATCGCGATGTCGCCGATGCGCCCGCCATGCTCCTCGACGAATTTCTCGGACTGCACGAACATGCCGCCGGAGCCGCAGCACGGGTCATAGACGCGGCCCTTGTAGGGCTCCAGCATCTCGACCAGCAGACGGACGACGGAACGCGGCGTGTAGAACTCGCCGCCGCGCTTGCCCTCGGCTCCGGCGAAGCCGCCCAGGAAATACTCGTAAACCCGCCCGAGGATGTCGCGGGAGCGGTCGGCCTCCTCGGCCATGCCGACCCCGCTCACGAGATCGATCAGTTCGCCGAGCATCACCTTGTTGAGCGCCGGGCGGGCGTAGTCCTTGGGCAGGACCCCCTTGAGCGATGCGTTCCGGGCCTCGATCGCCAGCATGGCGTCATCGATGTCCTTGCCGATGGTCGACTGCCTGGCTCTGGCCTGCAGATGCGGCCAGCGGGCTGCCTTGGGGACCCAGAAGACGTTCTCGGCAAGGTATTCCTCCGGATCCTCCGGGTCGGCCAGGTCTTCCGCGAGCAGCGCCGCCCGCTTCGCCTCGAAGGCGTCGGAGATGTATTTGAGGAAGATCAACCCGAGGGCGACATGCTTGTAGTCGGACGGCTCCATGTTGCCGCGCAGCTTGTCCGCCGCGGCCCAGAGCTGCGCCTCGAACCCGAGATTGGCACCGTTGCTGGTCGCTTGCCTCGCCATATAGTCTGAATCCTTGGCCGCCAACGCGGATACAGTTTGCCGACTCGGCTCTACGAATACCACTGCATACTTGGCCGACACGGTTCGGGCGGGGAAGGATCCCGTGGATCGCGGTGCCACCATTCCAGCGTCGCCGACGCTGCCCAACAGATCATAGGGTGAGGCCCTTCGCGCGGCTCTGGCCGTAGAAGCGCTTGAGCGCGGAGAAGGCGGCCTCGACCGGTGCCCGGTGCCGGTAGATCAGGCGGTTGCGGCGCTGCTGCCAATGAGGCAGCGCCGCCGTTGACAATCGGCCGCAGACACGACTACCATCGATCCCGTTCCGATACCGAGCTAGCGTTTCGAGGGAAGGAGCCGGGACAGGGGTGATGAAGAGCGACCTGAGAGAACAGGTAATGGAGTGGCTGACCAGCGCCGACACGTGCTTCCTGCTTGGCGCGGGCTGTAGCGTTTGCGCCGACAAGCCGATGGTCGACACGCTTACGAAGAAGGTGCTGAATGATGCTGATCCAAAACTCAGAGAACAGTTCAAGGGTTTGAAGGCAGTTGGCGACCGCTCGACGACGGTAGAAGACCTCATCAGCTACCTGATTCGATACAAGGATATCCTCGACAAGATCACGAATGCGGACGGCCACGAAATCTCCATCGAGTCGATCGATTCGTGGCTCACCGAGATCAAGGGCAAGATTGTCGCTGCGGTCACCGATGACTGGATGCCGAGTGACTACCATAAACGGTTTCTGCGCCGCGTATCCGGACAAGCCCAGCGCAGGTCGAAGGACATATTCACCCTGAACTACGATACATTGCTGGAAGCGAGTCTCGACGAGTTACGCATTCCCTATGCGGACGGCTTCCGAGGTGGCCACCGAGCGTGGTTCGACCCCTCCACATTCGATGAAGAGAGGGATAGTACGTCATACCGGCTGTTCAAGCTTCATGGATCGATCAACTGGACGCGCGATGTCGCCGGACATGTCCGGCGCTGCCGCAATACCAACGAAGGTGCACTCGGTGAACGGATCATCGTCTATCCGTCCGAGCAAAAGTACCTACAAACCCAGTACGGTGTCTATGAAGAGCTGCTGAACCGGTTTCGTAATAGGCTTCGCGCTTCAGGCGCGAACAATTGTCTGGTTGTTCTCGGTTACAGCTTGAATGACGAGCATATAAACGAAGCGATCATTGACTCGGTGACATCGCGGGGCAGTAACCTCACGGTCATCGCCTTCGTCGGCCCGGAGGATAACCGCGAGCGCCAGAACGAACGCCTGAAAGCCTTCGGCGAGCGTTGCGATTCCCGGTTCAACGCGTTCATCGGCAGCGGTGCTGCCGGTCATTTTGTCGGTCATGCACTGGATGCCGATGCAGCCAAAGCGGTGCTGGAAGCCGACCTATGGAAGTTTGAAAAGCTAGTCGATTTCATTGCCAAGGAGGAATCATGACCGTTGCGATTCTGAAGATTGGCCGCGTAATCGAGGTCTCAGGATCGAAGGTCGTGGGTGCGCTTGCGGGCACGGTCGAAGATCTTTACCGAACATACAAGAGCCGTCGTTACAGGGTTGGGCAGATCGGATCTATCGTAAAGATCGAGGCCGGCGACAAGCTAGTGTTTGGCGTGGTAACGGCCCTGCGCATGACTGAAACTCCCCTTGATGGCGGACCACCGGCAGATATTGTGGAGGCGTCACCAGACGCCAAATGGTTGGAAATCGAGCTGTTCGGCGAGGCGCTGCGCACCGGCCTCGGCGAAAGTGATTTCGAGTTTCAGCGCGGCGTGGTTACGTATCCGCTTCCGGGCCAAGGCATTTTTGTTGCCAGCGTCGCCGAGCTCGAACGCATCTATCATAAGCCGGACAGGGCGGGCATCCATATCGGTACGCTCTCGCAGGCGTCCTCTCTGCCTGTGTACTTGCTTGCAGACGAGTTGCTCGGAAAGCACTTTGCCATTCTTGGCACGACTGGATCGGGCAAGTCATGTTCGGTAACCGTACTGCTGCGTGCTATTCTTGAAGTCGCGCCAAAAGCCCACATGATTTTGCTTGATCCACACAACGAGTACCAACGAGCATTTCCCGAGTGCGCCGAAATCATTGATCCTACAACGCTCAACCTGCCGCACTGGCTCCTAAACTTCGAGGAGAGTGTAGAGCTGTTCATTGGCAAAACAGAGCATGTGGCGACGAGCCAAGCGAATATCCTGAAGGATGCCATCCTCGCCGCGCGGCGAGCATTCGAGCTTCCCGATATCGCTCGTGAACATATTACGGTGGATACGCCAATTCCTTACAAGTTGAGCGAGCTGATCGATAAGATCGATGCCAGCAAACCATCTCAGCCGTCAAAGCAAGACTCCTATCTCAAGATCAAGAGTAAGGTTGAAACGCTGCGGCAGGATAGTCGCTTTTCATTTCTGATTCGTCCTGACGAAGACGTAACCGACGAGCTGGTACATATTGCCGGGCAGTATCTACGCATACCGGTATCTGGCAAACCGCTGTCGATCATTGATCTTTCGGGTATCCCCTCGGACGTTGTGGATGTCGTCGTATCAGTATTGTGCCGTATGATTTTTGATTTCGCGGTCTGGAGCCAGCGTCCTGTTCAGGTGCCGATACTCTTGGTTTGCGAAGAGGCACATCGCTATGCCCCGCGTGGCAGTGATGCGGCCTTCCAGCCGACCAGACAAGCGCTCGCGCGCATTGCCAAGGAAGGCCGAAAATACGGAGTCGGTCTTGGGTTGATTTCACAACGCCCATCTGAACTGGCAGAATCAATTCTCTCGCAATGCAACACCCTTGTCGCATTGCGGATGAGCAACGAACAAGATCAGAATTTTGTGCAACGTGCGCTGCCCGACTCGGTTCGTAGCCTGGTCAATGTGCTATCGACGCTGCGGACGCAGGAAGCGCTGGTGGTCGGTGAAGGGTCGGTTGTGCCAGTTCGGCTGCGCTTCAAAGACCTTGCAAAGGAGCATCAGCCGCAAAGTGCCGATGTGCCCTTTGTCAGCAGTTGGTCGGAGGAAGAAGCAGATCTTGAATATGTGAAGAGTGTGGTGCGACGTTGGCGTCTTCAGGAACGCCCACCGATTGCCGTGGCAAACGCAAACAGAGAGGCAGACGACCGAGCATAGTGCGAGACTTTCATAGGCGAAGATTACTTGTGGGAATCCAGTGCGGCCTTGCTGGTTTGGACCGTGCCTATCCGCTTGTTTCATACACCCACTAGATGTGGGGTAACGGGATGCTGCCAATTTCCGGAGTACCATCCGGCGAAAATCGGGCCTTCCGTCGTCGCTGCGATCCGAAACCCAGGCAGCGATTGGGGAAGCTCCAGGTTGGGACGATCGAAAATGTCCATGAAGCACTGCCCTCCCGGCTCACCGGGAGCCTACTATATCTAGTGGGTGTATGAAACAAGCGGATAGGCACGGTTTGGACAATGCCTGCACGCTACCGAAGGCGGATATCAAGCAGCTAGAGAGGTTGCCGTCGATAATCACCAGAATCTGAACCGTGACAGCAGCCTTCTTATCCTCAACGCGGGGACAGGTCTACAACCAGTCCAGGGCCGGGCGTCGGGTCGACGCATTCGGGTCACCGTCCAACTCGATGCCATCCGTCCGCTCGGTCCCCTCGGGTCTCACGCAAAGGGGCGTTCGCTTCTCCTCAGGTTGGGGGGACGGCCCGCCGGCGAACGAGAATTCGGGCACCGCGCTCAATATGTCGCCGTGCTCCGCCTCGTCCGGCAGCGGAGGCGCCTCCGCCCTGTACCCCATTGCTCGCGCGATGACGGCGGCGGCCTGGGCGGCGGCGACCCGCAGCGCGCCATCGTCGAGATGGGCGTAGATCGCGGTGGTCTCCCGCTTGCGGTGTCCGAGCAGCCGTCCGACCGTGGTGAGCCCGACGCCGTTCATGACGCCCTAGGAGGCCCAGGTGTGGCGGCAGTCGTGGATGCGAAGGCCCGGAAGCCCCGCCTCGTCGCGGATACCGCACCAGAAGGTGTAGAGCCTTGCCGGTGTGAGGGTCTCGGGGAACACCCGCTCCCGGCCATCCGGTCGCGGCAGCGCCTCGACCAGCCTTGCCGCTTCGGGTCCGAGCCAGATGGTGCGCGGGCCGGTCTTGGAGTCTTCGATGCGCGCGCTCGCGCCGTCTCCGGTCAACTCTCCGATCTCGTCCCACCTGAGGTTGATGACTTCGGAGAGCCGCGCTCCGGTCAGGGTCAGCAGCCGGATGGCCGCCACCGGCCAGGGGTGGTCCTCCCGGTGTCGATCCAGCACCGCGCCGAGACGCTCCAGCTCTTCGCGGCTGAGGTAACGCGCGACAGGCTTGCGGGGGTTCTTCACGATGTTGGCGCAGGCATCGGGGACATGCTCGCCGATGTCGCCCCACTGCCGGGCCGTCCCGAGCATGGCGCGGAGTATCTCGAAGGCGCGGTTGGCGGCGCCGGGCCTGTCCGCGCTGGCGGCGTCGAACCATGCCGAGACGCGGGCATGGTCGATGGCGTCGAGCCGGAGCCTGCCGAAATGCGGCATCAGGCGGTTCTTCATGTAGCTATCGAAGGTCTTGAGCGAGGACGGCTTCCAGCGGTGTTTCCGCCGCGAGCGGTAACGGGCGGCGAAGTCCCGGAACAGCGGCGCCTTCTCCTTGCGCGGCGGCGTCACGTCTTCGCCGCCCCACAGGCGGGCGAGCACGGCCGCGCCTTCCCGGCGGGCTGCGTCGAGAGGCAGTTCGGGGAAGCGCCCGAGGGTGATCTTGCGCATGCGTCCCCGGACGCGGGTCTGGACGATCCAGGACCTGACGCCGGAGGGCTGCACCCTGACCCCGAAATGCGCCAGCAGATTGTCCCACAGGGTGTATTCCCGTTCCGCCGGCTTGGCGGCGGCGACGGCCTTCACGGTGAGCCGGACACGATGCCTGCGGCCGCTCATCGCCCATTCTCCTTCCCGGTCATGGCCTCGTGGACGATGCCGGAGATGCGCCCGGCCGCCTCGCGGACATGCTCGTCGGCGAGATGGGCGTAGCGTTCGGTGGAGGCGGTATCGGCATGGCCGAGCAGGCGGCCGACGGTGTAGAGGTCGAGGCCGCTCATCACGGCATGGGAGGCGAAGGTATGCCGGCAGTCGTGGATGCGCACATCGTCCAGCCCGGCGAGACCGCGCAGCTTCTGCCAGCGCAGGCCGAGGTCGGTCATCGGGCCGTCGCCCTTCCCGTTCGGGAAGACGAAGCGTCCCTCGCGCGGCAGGCCATTCAGGACGGCCCGCGGGGGAAGCTGGAGCGCCCGGTCTTGGAGTCCGGCAACACCGCGCGGGTGTCCCGTATCCAGTCCCATTGCAGGCCGGCGATCTCGGACGACCGGGCGCCGGTGAACAGCAGCAGGCGGCCTGCCGGTCCTCCGCATGGTCGAGCACGAAGCCGAGGCGCTTCAACTCGTCCAGGGACAGGAACCGCTCGCGCGGCGCCGTCCTGTAGCGCCGCATGTTGCGGCAGGGGTTGGAGCCCTGCGGGCGAAGGTCCCACAGCTCCGCCTGCCGCATCATCACCGAGAGCACCGGCAGGGTCCGGTTGGCGCTGCCGAGGGTTCCGCTGAGGGAATCGAACCAGCGCCGCACATCGGCGCGGTCGATCTTCGCGACGGGCATCGCGCCGAAGAAGGGCAGGAGGCGGCGCATGAAGTCGGCCGCGAAGTCGGCGAACAGCGGCCCGGTCTCGCGGTCGGCTTTGGCTTCGGCGATGGCGGCAATGGCCTTCTCCCTCGCCTCGGCGGCGGTCATGTCGTCGGTCGTGCCGAGGATCGCCCTGGGCGCGCCGAACTGGCGTGAGGTCCGGACGAAGAAGGTCTTCGTCCCGTTCCCGGCGACGGTGAAGCCGAAGGCGGGCAGGTCCCTGACGGTCAGGCCGTATCGTCCGGGTTTCTTCTCCCTGAAGGTGCGGCGGACCGTCCGCTCGTTGACGGGGGCATGGATGCGCATGGGCGTGTCTCCGTTGTCTGTTCCCTCGGGCGCCGTCCGTCCCGGGGGAACGGAACGGCGCTCCTGAACGGACAACGCGACCCGCGCGCGGGACCGCGGTCAGAGGCCGGGCCAGGCCCAACCGTCTGTCACGCAACGGAAAACTGCCGACCGATGCAGGCCGGCCGGGCCTCGCTCCCTGCATCAAGGATGCGTCGGGTGGTCATCGAGAACGACGGGGACCGCCAGTGGGCTACTTTGGATCGAAGGCGACGAGCGGGCTGTGCCAGCTGCTTCCGGGGCTCCAGCCCCCGCATGATCTGTATGTGGAAACGCATCTCGGAGGCGGCGTGCTGATGAAGCGCAAGGCCGGGTGATGGCGACGGGCGGCGCGCGAGGAGTTCGAAGCGGCCAAGACCGCGGCGCTGCCGGCAAGGTGCCGGAAGAGGCCGTGATCCGCGTCTTCGTCATCCTCATCGTCGTCCTTCTGGAGAAGACCACGCACGAGCCGGAACTCCGGTCTGCCGCCGTCACAGACGGACAAGGACGAGAGTGTGCCGGGAGCAACGGCAAGGGCCCGAAGCCGAACCGGCAGATGGGCGACAACCTGCGCAAGATCATCGTCGAGGAAACGGTTGCGGCCTGCGACGCCTGCGGCGCCGACGGCCCCGTCGATCGGGAGCGCCGCACGACATCGTGTTCGAGGTCGTCGAGCGCCGCGCCGAGATCAAGGAATGCCCGAAGTGCAAGGGCCGGTTCCCCGAAAACATCCCGTGCAGTACGGCATCCAGGCCCTCGTCATCAACCTGCTGGTCGCCCAGATGCTGTCCCTGCGCCGTGCTGTCGCGCTCGTGCAGGCGATCTCCGGCATCAAGCTCTCCGAGGCCTCAGCTATGCTTTCACGATGCGTCATGGGAGGAGGCTGCCGTGGCGCACCTCCTGCAACGCCCGATGTCGACGATTTCGGATCAACAGTAAGTGGCTTCATGTCGTGGGACCCTGACGTGCAAGTTCCCACACCGCAAGCGCGGGCAAGAGATCGGCCCGTGCTACAAGGGCGTCCTGGGCCTCGTACATGGGCCAGTGTAGCCACCAGCTGTGCGGCAGCCACCTGCTGCGCGAACTGACCTTTGTCGTCGAGGCTACCGCGCGACTGATGAAGAGCCTGCTCCGCGAGGTCTGCCACAAGGTCAACAAGAGCGCATCCAGGACCCTGAACGAGGCCGGGCGCTACCGCACCATCAGGGCGCCAGGGAACTGCCCGACATCCCGCCGAAAGGAAAACGTGGACGCAAACGCGCACAACCTGCACGAACGTCTCGTGAAACACGAAAACCTGCGCTTCACAGGCGACCATCGCGGTAGGGAACCGGGTTACCCCCCGCACAGAACCGGACGTGCGCTGTTCGCTCCTCCCCTGACGACAAGGCGCTGGTTTGGCCACGGGCTCAGTGGGCAGCGGTGAGGGTGTCTATGTCCCCGGTGAAGTCCTTTTGGGAGCGTCGCCGAAGGGCACGCAGCTGTTTGCATTGGTGTATGAACTTCTGCAGGCTGCTTCCTGGAACGGCGTAGTAGCAGCCGTTGATAACTCACCACTTGGCCGTTTCGTGCCGGTTATCGTGCCACCGCCTGCGCAAGGCCTCCTTGATCCGCCGCAGGGTGCCCGTTTGCGACCGACCCTGAACCTGCCTTTCCTCGTCTGTTCGCAGAAGTGCGTCATGCCGAGGAAGTCGAACGTCTTGCCCACGCTTCCGGCGGTTCGCTCTGGCAAACCGACCGAACTCGATGATTTTCCGGGTGCAGTTCAAGTGGGCCAGTCTCTCCCCAAGGTCCCAGCGCCGCCCAGATGCTGAAAGCCGCACACGAAGTCGTCCGCATAATGATCGTGTCGCCTCTAGCCATCCGCTTGCGCCAGTGGTTCTGGAACCAGTCGTACGTAGTGCAGGTTCGCAAGGCATGGCGCCGCCCCTTGCGGTGTTCCCTTGCCAGTCGGTCCCTTCCATGACGCCGGCGTCACTTGATGATCAGACCCCCCGATCCGTTTCCCGAGCATCGCGACCAGATGGTCGCGGTTGTCGAAGGGGCGTCAACGATCCAGTTGACCTTCCGCCGTTCCACCGTGACGGCGCATGATGCGCCCCGGCCGGAAGCCGTAACTAAACCCGAGGAACTCCGTCTCGCGGCACCAGAATCACACCGCCCGCTGATGAATCTTGTCCGAGGCAATGCCAAGCGGTCGTTGCCCTCCATCCTCCTTGGGTATGTAAACCCCGGAGGCGCCCGGTACGCACCCCTGTGCACACGGGCGTGCAGCAGTTCCACACCCTCCGCGTACGCTTGCCACACAACGCCCCGCCGCCGCGTCCTTCCTCAAGGAATGGAACGCATCGTGCAGAACGTCGACCGTCACGTGGTGGAGTAAAGACGCTCTTCCGGGTTCCTCTTCGCTACCTGCGTTCAGCCGCCTGTGACCCCCGCTTCTGCGCGCGGCGCGGGCCAACCGCATTGCCCTTCCCTCCAACAACTCCGCAGGCTCCGAAGAACCCTTGTTCGCCGCCTTCAGCGGTACTATGGCCGAATCTGACTTCTCGTTCATCATCGGTTTACGGAATTTCCTCTGCGGCCCCTCCACGACAGAGGGACAAGACCTCCCAGGTCCCTGCTTCGGCGCGTGCCCTGGTTCTCGGACCCCGCGGAGCCCCCCTCACCAACGCGGCTCGTTGCCTTCGGCCACGACCTCGGCACTCCGGTTTCAAAGCATCTCGTGGCTCAATAGCCTGGCCTGCCGCTCCCCAACGCTTCGCCTCACGACGCATGGTTCACGGAGAAATTAGCCTCTCTCGGGACTTGCACCCGGCCACATTCCACCAGTTTGCCTGGCGCACCCGACGTCAGCTTCACCAACAATGCCGGAGAACAGAAGATCAGGATGGCAAAGGTCAAGGTGCCCGGATGCTTCCACTCCACGCAAAAGCATGGTGCCAAGCTACCTCACCTCCATGGCGGCACTCGGCTACAACCCACTCGTCGCCACCCAGATCGCCCTCGACGGAAAAGCCGCAGACATCATCAACGAGCACTATGAATCAGAACCCAACAAGGGGTGAGTAGATACGTACAATGAACGATTTGACCGGTTTTGTGCTTGACGACAGAGCCGCATCGTGGTCCAATATAATATGATGCATGTAATGGGATGATCCCGACCCTGAACACGTTCGCAAGGTACCCGTCTGAAGCCCCGTCCCGATCGTAACCTCGTGCTTCTCCCTTGCCAACATCGACGTACCGACCGTCTTGTTCTCGAACCTGAAACCCTTCGACTGCCAGACAACGCACGCAAACTCGGCCTAGAAGCATCACCCTGATTTGGAAACATCGAAGCCGAGGTCAGGATGTCTGATCCTCGACGGCATCGACCGGGAGACGGATGCCACCGGCCGCTTCAAGTAGGCAAGGCCCACGGACGCCTCGAGCAGCGCTCGATACGTGCCGCTCAAGGGCTCGATCAACTACCCCGGCAGATCGCCCGCATCAAGCGCTACCGCAAGCCGCCGGGAAAGAGCGCCAGCGGCGCAGCGAGCGGCAACGACCACACCGGTACATCATCACCTCGCTCGATGCACAACACGCGTCGCCAGAGGAACTGCTGCGGCCGCGGGCACCGGGCTATGGAAAACATGAACCACCACCAGAGAGACTGCGTCTTCGGCAAGGACGCCTGCCTGACCCGCCCCGCAAACCGCGCCAGCCTCGACAACATCGCGCTCGCGGTGATCTTCGCCAACCGACGCGAGAGCCTCGCCGAAACACGGCGGCGGCTCGACCGCTGGGAAGCCGTCGCAACCCTGAGCGCCAATGGTGTTCGGCCGATTCCCGGACGCCGCCCACAACCCGCCCGCATTCCGAAAACAACCCGCCCACGCGCCGGCGACGACCGCGGACGGCCCCGAAGCCGGAAAACCCGGCACGCTGTGAAACCTCCGGACAGCAGAAGACAGCAAAATTGAATGCAGCGTGGGAAACACCTGGCCCGGGCAAGATTGCTGTTCACTTTGGGGAATAATTGTCCTATTGTCAGTTGCCTTGGATCGGAGGTAAATGCTGCTGTCGGATCGCTGGGGAATAGTTTAACGGTAGAACGGGCGGCTCTGACCCGCTTGGTCCTGGTTCGAATCCAGGTTCCCCAGCCATTTTCCCAAATTCAGACATCCTGACCTACCCTTCTGAGGAGGCCTATCGCACCGGTCAGGAAATCCCCTGTTTTCCTGTGTTTCCGGCTGCTTCAGCGCAGATTTCGCTTAACCTGTGGCGAACAAGCATGTCCAATATCGCATGTTACACTTTTGGTCTGAGATGACACCCTCCCTGCCACCCCAAGGGAGCCCATGCCACACCCATCGCAGCATCCTCCTCATGGGCCGTCATCGACAATCAGGCATGGTACTTCACCCACCTCGAGCCCTGCGACTGCCACGCTGCCCATGACACCCGTCGACAGGCCCTGCGCATCGCCCGGTTCTACACGGTCGCCGGCGTTGAGCTGTGCCGATCTGACCAGGCCTTCGATGTCTTGCACGAAGGCGTCTACCGTAAGACGAAGCTCCTGAAGGCCAGGGGCGAGACGGTCCTTGGTGCATCGCAGCGGCCACGCAGACGCGAGGGTGATCTCCTCGGCGATGGCGCAACACTCCAGAATCGTCTCACCTGACATTGGACGAGGTCAGGATGTCTGAAATTGCCGCAATTCGCTCCGGCTGGCTGCCGAACTGTCCGAACACGGGCCCGGTTCCGGTCGATCCGCTCCCGTCGGCTAATTGTTCTGGATGACAGGCGCCGAGCCTTTCCGCAAGCCCTCAGGCTCGCACATCATCGCGAATGCCCGCATCCTCGACGGGCCGCCGACAACCGCACCGCCGCCTGGCCCGCGAACTGCACAGGAACCGGATACCGCATGCGGACCCACACATGACGGAATTCCTCGGCGCTCCCGATATCGGGCTGTGGCAGGCTCTGGCTCTGTTTGCCGCAGCCATCGTGACGACATTCATCGGCACCGTGACCGGTACTGCCGGCGGCCTGCTGCTGCTCGCATTTATGACATTCTTTCTGCCGCTGGTGGTCCTGATTCCGGTTCACACCGTGGTGCAGCTCGGGGCAGGTACCGGCCGCACCTTCCTGATGTGGCGTTATGTCAGGAAGGAACTGCTCGTTCCGTTTGCGATCGGAGCAGGCTTGGGCGCCCTTGTCGGCGCCAACGCATTCGTCTCGCTGACAGCGGGCACGCTTCAGGCTATTCTTGGGATATTCATTTTCGTGGTCATGTAGACACCGAGGATCACGCTCGGCGGACCGGAGCGAACCCGCTTCGCGCTTCTGGGCGCTGTCTCAACCTTCCTGGGTGTTTTCGTCAGCGCGACCGGCTCGTTCCTGTCGCCCTTTGTCGCCCATGCCAGTCGCGACCGGCACGTTCATGTCGCGACCATTGCGACACTCATGGCGATTACCCACCTCGCCAAGCTGGCCGCTTTCGGCTTCGTCGGCGTTGCCCTCGGCGCCTATGTGCCGCTTATCGCCCTGATGATCTGCGGAACCGTGCTCGGCAACTGGATCGGCAGGAACACGCTCCGGCGCGTGCCGGAACGCATGTTCCGGATCGTGTTTCAGGTTTTGCTTGCGCTGCTTGCGCTCCGACTCCTGGCCGGAGCGCTGCTCGACAGCGCCTAGCTCCAAGGCCTCACGACCGCAATCGGCATCTGACCGGAACGCACGGACGACGGAAGGTGGCGGACTAGGCCGGCTATTTCCGCATGCCGGGGCGTTCGAAGTTCCGGTCGAGGTGCCCCTTGCCCTCAAGGTCGCCCTGTTCGAACAACCAGCTGTATCCGCCGGGTGGATTGGTCAGAATTTCCCAGCAATTGTCATCCATGTCCCAGAAGAAGAAGCTGTAGGTGCCGTGCTGCAGCTTCGGCTTGGAAATCTTGTGCAGCCCCCATTTCTCCGCCTGTTCGACAACCGTCTCGTAGGCCGCATCAACCTCCTCCTGGGTCTCGACATCGAACCCGTTGTGGTTGAGCAGCGGCATCTCGGAAGCCCGCTTGGGTTGTTCGACAACTGCAATCGTATTCGCGCCACCAAGGCGGATAAGCAGCGAAATTGGGCTGGTGCGGACAACCTCAAGCCCGAGGAACTCGGCATAGAAGTTGCGGGCCGTTTCGAGATCCCTGGACTCGAGCGTTCCGTGCGAAAGGAAATTCAACTTGAGGGCGGGCTCCGCCACCGTCTCAACTTGAGGCAAACTCATTTGATTTCTCCCGTTCGGTTGTCACCGGAACTCTGCTCCGAAGCGCAGTTTCACTCCCGGCCGGGCGAAATGGCACGAGCAGCCGTACCGCAAGAGGCCGGAAATTTTAGCACACAAAAGCTGTATTTTGAAAGGCCCGTGATCGGAGTGCAACCGTTTGCGCGATTCGCACGCCGCTCGGAACCGAAATCGTCGCCGTTCCAGAACCCAGAGCACCTGAGACAGTACCGCCGTCTCAATCTCCCGGTCGATAATCACTTGTGAGCGTCCGACAACACCGAATCGATATCGAGTGAAGGACCGAGGATCGCGCCACCTCCAGAATAGGCGGGCCGTCCGGTATGCGTGTAGATCTGCCGGAGTGGTGTTGGCGATGCGCCGAGACGGGACGCCTGACGGGTAGACCTGCATCCCTCGCTCGGAGAACTCTCTGCGCTTCGAGGGGCGCGATCTCCTCTGCGCCTTCGTCAATCTGGACACGGGCGCTGGAGGGCCTGCAGGAGGCGCTCCAGCAGAGAAAGGCGAGCCCCGCCGAGATCGCCCGGCATGCGGAGCGCGACGGCGGCACCACGGTTGTCCGCCCGTATCTCGAGTCGCTCACCGCCAACCCCTAGTAGTGCGGAATCATTGGATTGAAGGGTATGGTGACTTGAGTTTCACCCGGGCGTTTGCGGTGGTGAAGCGCCAATCGACGGTACCGCCGGCTGCATTGCGGCGCTCGACCCACGCCACGGTCTCCCGCAGCATGGTGTCGCGGTCGGGAATGCGTCGTCGAAGGCACTGCCGCGACAGCGCACCGATCTCGATTTCGGCCATGTTGAGCCAACTTCCGTGCTTTGGCGTATAGCGAAACTCGAACCGCACCCGCATCGCGATTACGCAACCTGATGTCTGGAAATTGTCGTGAAGCTGATCGAGCTGTTCCCATTCCGGCCGGGTGAACATTTCCGAGCGCCCTGCGGAGGCAAAGGAACGGATCGGCGACTGGGAGCCATCATCGGCAAAACTCACAGTGGAGCTGTCGTGTCGCTCGTGCCACGAAATACACCTTGCCGGGTGGACAGAAAGATACGGTCGGTTCGGTCATGATCCGCCTGCTCGGCTCTGGTGCGCTATTGGCCCACACAATCACAACGGCAAGGAGTTCGCAGACCACAGGCGTGTCGCACTTGACGCAGATTTCTTCTTCGCCTTTCCATTCTTGGGAGCGCGGCTTGAATGAGCACACCAACGGCCTGGTGCGGGAGTACTTCCCGAAGGGCACGGACTTTCGCGCGACATGCAACGAAGATGTTCAGAAGGTGCGGCTCAACACTCGGAAAGTCCTGGGATCGCCGACGGAGGTAATCTTGAAGTGAAACCGCCCTGACCATCTGCGTTCCAAAGCCGCAACGTGCAGCAGGGTCCATGCCGCGCGACGGCGGAATAGTGGCTTGAAGCCGACAAAGGCGTTGCATAAGCTCGATGTTGAAGGAACTGAAGCTGTTCCCAGGCGGAATCGAGAGGGGCAGAGGGGAAAAATTTGCGCGACATCCGGCCCTCATCTCCGTTCGGGCTACGCCCTCACTGCGATGAGGGCCGGATGTTGCACTTCAGACTGGAAGTGGGGCCTGATCCTCGATGCGCGCTATGAAAAAGCCCGCCATGACGGCGTTGTGTGCGATATCGCAGTGCTCTAGGCCATCGGAATAGGGGCTGCAGGCACGTTCCGGGGCTCTCTGTGGCGCTCTCCGAGGCCGAGGTCCATTGGAGGACCTTCCCAGGGCTCTTCTTTTGTCCGGTTCCGTCCGACGAGGGGCGTTGTAGGCAGATCTGGAGGTCCATTCGGGAGCGGATTTCGTTGTCAATATGCCGGTTCCGACCTTGAGACGGTGCCACCAACTTCAAAAACGGCCACTCTGACACGGTTGTCCACCGCCGATCGCGACAACGGAATGGTCCTGTCGCATGAGATGAACAAATGGAACTGAGCCTGCAACTGTGCCATACGAAACTCTCACCCGATGCGGCCTTACGGGAATGTCCTGGCCGGGCTTTACTCCGAGCAAGGGCCTCGATCGCCGGCCCATTGCATTCGATACGATAGAGCGCAGCACTGGCACTGCACCTCCGCGGTCGTGGCCCTGCAATTCAGGACTCGTACGCCGCTTGCCATCGACTCCGGGGGCATCGGCCCACGGATCGCACTGAACAGGCGGAACGTTATCAACTTCTGTCCGGCGACACGACCCTTCGGGCCGCCGGACGATATCCGGTGCTCATCCAACCGCTGACAATGCCGACGACCACACCCTTCCCACACCTGATGTCGAGGGCGGGGTTCCTTGGCCAAGTCGCACGGCGGAAATCGACGATCCACCCAGCGGAACCCCGGAATCGAGCGCGTCAGACACTGTAATACATCGAGAATTCGACCGGATGTGGCGTATGCTCGAAACTGTAGATTTCTTCCCACTTGAGTTCGAGGAAGCCGTCGATCAGGTCGTCGGGGAAGACTTCGCCCTGGGTCAGGAACTCCCGATCCTCGTCGAGCGAGATCAACGCCTCGCGCAGACTGTGGCAGACCGTCGGTACGTCGCTCAGCTCCTCGGGCGGCAG
Organism: Alphaproteobacteria bacterium; assembly: GCA_964291215.2. Taxonomy (GTDB): domain Bacteria; phylum Pseudomonadota; class Alphaproteobacteria; order MPNO01; family UBA830; genus JAJEBT01. The sequence goes on from OZ219791.1 coordinate 438,211, forward strand.
GTCGTACAGGTTCTTGTCCATCGGGTCGCCCGGATGGATCCTGTTCTGGATGCCGTCGAGCCCCGCCATCAGCATGGCGGCGAACGCATAATAGGGGTTGGCCGCCGGATCCGGGAAGCGCACTTCGACGCGCTTGCCCCGCGGACTGCTGGTGAACGGGATGCGGCAGGACGCTGAACGGTTGCGGGCCGAGTAGGCGAGCAGAACCGGGGCCTCGAAACCCGGGATCAACCGCTTGTAGCTGTTGGTCGTCGGATTGGTGAAGGCGTTGAGCGCCTTGGCGTGCTTGATGATCCCGCCGATATAGAACAGCGCCGTCTCCGAGAGGTCGGCATAGCCCGAGCCGGCAAACAGCGGCTTGTCGTCCTTCCAGATCGACTGGTGGACATGCATGCCTGAGCCGTTGTCGGCGATGACCGGCTTGGGCATGAAGGTCGCCGTCTTGCCGTAGGAATGGGCGACATTGTGGACGCAGTACTTGTAGATCTGCAGCCAGTCAGCGGTCTGCAGAAGCCGCGAGGCCTCGATGCCGAGCTCGTTCTGGCTCGGCGCGACCTCGTGATGGTGCTTCTCGGTGAGGATGCCCATGTCCTGCATCACGCTCAGCATCTCGGCGCGCAGATCGCCCATGGAATCCACGGGCGGCACGGGAAAGTATCCGCCCTTGATTGCGGGCCGGTGCCCGGTGTTGCCGCCCTCGAGTTCCGAACCGGAATTGTACGGCCCCTCTTCCTCGTCGAGGGCGTAGAATGTCCGGTGCATGGAGACGTCGAACCGGACATCGTCGAAGACGAAGAATTCGGGTTCGGGACCGAAGAGGGCGCTGTCGCCGATGCCGGTCTGAGCCAGATACGACTCGGCGCGCTTGGCAGTCGAACGCGGGTCGCGGCTGTAGGGCTGTCCCGTGCTCGGTTCGATCACGTCGCAGAACAGGATGAGCTGCTCTTGGGCGGAGAACGGATCAAGCACCGCGGTCGAGCAGTCCGGCACCAGCGTCATGTCCGATTCGTTGATGACCTTCCAGCCGGCAATCGAGGAGCCGTCGAACATGACGCCGTCGAGCAGCATGTCCTCATCGACGGTCCGCGCCGCCTGCGCGGTGTGCTGCCATTTGCCGCGCGGGTCCGTGAACCGGAAATCCACGAACCGCACATTGTGTTCCTCGATCATTTTCAGAACATCGATTGCATCGCCCGCCATGGGTGCGTTCCTTTCCTGTTTGAATAGTCTTGCGACCGGTTGACGCGACGACAATCGTGCGAACCCGCGCGTGCCGAGCCGCAGCAAGCTGTTGTAAATTCGGTTCCCGTTCTGTCGGAACGGGTCCGTGACGTCAGATCGCCTCGGTTCCCTTCTCTCCAGTGCGGATTCTCAGTGCCTCGTCGATGGATGAGACGAAGATCTTGCCGTCGCCGATCCGTCCCGTGTGCGCGGCCTGCTGGATCGCCTCGACCGCCCGCTCAAGAAGTGAATCCTCCACGACCACCTCGATCTTCACCTTGGGCAGGAAATCGACGACATATTCCGCGCCCCGATAAAGTTCGGTGTGTCCCTTCTGGCGCCCGAAACCCTTGGCCTCCGTAACGGTGAGGCCCTTGACACCGATCTCATGCAGCGCTTCCTTCACCTCGTCGAGCTTGAACGGCTTGATGATCGCCTCGATTTTCTTCATGACTGTTCAGGCATCCCTATTTTTGCTGGCAATCCTGATCGGCACCAGCCACTTTCGTCTGCAGGATATATGCCAGAAAGCCGCATGTGTGTAAAGGACGAAAGCCGCCGTCACGGCCGCCGCTGCCCCGTTTTCGTTCAGGTCGCCGCACAAATTTCGGGCATGTTGCCTGAATTCAGATCGCCCGCAGCGACGGTTGCGCAACGCGCCGAACCCTCCATCCGGTCCTGTCCGCATTCGCTCGGTGAATGCGGACAGGCGGCTCAATGCGAGATGCGTGCCGCCCCGAGCCGCCGGATCACTCCGCAGGCGCGGTTCCGGGGGCGTTGCGTCCGAGGATGTATGCTTCGACGAAGTCGAGCTTTCCCTTGATCTCCGCCTGGCCGGTCTCAAGCGTCCGCAGCCGGTTGTCGATTCCGTCGATGCGTGCGCCGAGCGCGGCGGCGGTGTCGTCGATGCGTTTGACGAGCGCGGCGGCGGTGTCGTCGATACGCTTTCTGGTGTCGTCGATACGCTTGTTGGTATCGTCGATGCGTTTGACGAGCGCGGCGCCGGTGTCGTCGATACGCCTGTTGGTGTCGTCGATACGCTTGTTGGTGTCGTCGATGCGCTTGCCGAGCCGATCTTCGAGCCGCAGCATGCTGCGCCACATGAGACCGAGAACGGTCAGCAGGACGACCGGTGTCAGCCAAGGAGAAATCTGGGCGGCGAACTGCGGTGTCTGATCCATGCCGGCAATATGACACGGCGTGGCATCGAAAGCGAGAGCTTTTTCGGTCCGGCTGGCGTCAGCCAGTGTTACAGCCGCGCCCGCCGCAAACGGAAGCCCGCTACGTGCGGGCGATATCCCCGATTGGAGAGAGCATCGGCGGTTTGGTACTATCGGTCCTGGAATGCGGCCGTATATTGATCACGTGGTTGCCGCGAACCGACCCGATGTCGAGAGTTGCGCACGGCTGGCGGTACGTTCTACGATTCCGCAACCTCCGGCAGTTTGCGAGAGCCCCGGCAGACAATGGCGAGAGACATAGTCGTAAAGGTTCTGGGCAGGATCTTGCCGCCGGATTTCCAGTTTCTGGATTTGCCGCGAAAACACCGAAACATCACCTTCGCCTTCGATCGCGATTTACGGGACTATGACTGGCTGCTCGTCTATGATGATCTGCCGCGCACCGGAAATGAGCGACTTCCGATAAGCGAGGAACGACTCGGCTGCGCCCGTGAGCGAACGATCCTGCTGACATACGAACCCAGTTCGATAAAGTATTACGGAGCCGATTACGTGAATCAGTTCGGTACGGTGATGACCAGTCACGACTCCATGTCATTGCAGCACCCCAATCGGATCGAGATGCCGCCCGTCGGGGTGTGGTTCTACGGAGACATGGGTCATGTGACGGCGCATCCGCAGCCGCCACAAAAGGCGCGGGAGCTGTCGGTGTTCGCTTCGAGCAAACGCATGCGGCACAGCCTGCATGCCGTCCGGCACGGTTTTCTTGCCGCTCTCCAGCAGGAGTTCGAGGGAGAGATCGATGTCTACGGGCGCGATCATCGGTATGTCGAGCACAAGGCCGAGGCTCTCGACGGATACCGTTGTCATCTTGCCGTCGAAAACCACATCGCGCCGCACCACTGGACCGAGAAGCTTTCGGACTGTTTTCTCGGTTACTGTCTACCATTTTATGCGGGATGCCCGAATGCCGACGACTATTTCCCGGCCGAGAGCTTCATCAGGGTCGACATGCACGACAAGAGCGGCGCAGCCTCCATCATTCGCCGGGCGATCCGCGACCGCGAGTTCGAAAAGCGTCTCCCGGCCATCGTCGAAGCCCGCCGGCGCGTGATCGAGGAGTACAATCTCGGCAATTGCATCAGCAAATATGTTGCCGGGCATCACGAACACACGGCGTCAGCCGGAATTGACGGGTCCGTCATCCTGAGCCGTTACAAACTGATGCGCCGCGACCTGCCCGCCTTTCTTCGCTATGCGGCCGGAAAGGTCAGGATGCGACGACGCTACAGGAGGCATTGGCGGTCATACATTCGAAGAGACCGGACCGGGCATGCGGGCGACTGATCCGGCGCGCCTTTCGCGTTCGCTTGCGACCCTGGAGACGGACGATAGCCCGGATCGCCGCAGATTCGCAGGGCGCCGGGCGCGCCCCCCCGGCTTGCGGCGACATTAGGTGACCTTTCCGGTCATGATCACCTTTGCATGTCGTCCGCGGGCGTGGCGACGCCATGCAGGCTCCGCGGCGGCGCGGCGTGGCCGGAAACGCGGCACGGGAAACGGCAGCGAACCCGGATTACCGGGAGGTATTGGTCGTGGCGCATGATGCCGGGACGTTGCTGCCGGTCGTCCTGGCAGGCGGTTACGGAACCCGCCTGTGGCCGGCATCGCGCCGCCTGCGCCCCAAGCAGTTCCTGCCGATCGGCGGCCCCGAAAGCCTGCTGCAGCGGACGCTGGAACGGCTCGAGGTTCTCGAACATGCGATGCCGATGGTGGTTTGCGGCGAGGAGCACCGCTTTCTCGCCGCCGAGCAGCTTCGTGCAAGCGGGCTCGAAGATGCGCCGATCCTGCTCGAGCCGGAAGGACGCAACACCGCTGCCGCCGTCGCATTCGCGGCCCTGCATGCCGTCGCCATCCTCGACGGCGACCCCCTGCTTCTCGTGCTGCCGTCCGATCATCTGCTGCCGGATCTCGAGGCGTTCCGCAATGCCGTTGCAGCGGGCCGGCCCTTCGCTGAGAACGGGCGCCTCGTGACCTTCGGCGTCCGACCCGATCGGCCCGAGACCGGATACGGCTATATCGCCCGCGGAGACGAGCTCGGCGGCGGCGTCTGCGATGTCGCCCGCTTCGTCGAGAAACCCGACCGCGATACCGCCGAACGCTTCGTTCGAAGCGGAGATTTCTTCTGGAACAGCGGCATGTTCCTGTTCCGGGCGGCGGCCTGGCTCAGGGAACTCGAACGTCACGAACCCGCGGTTCTCGAGGCCTGCCGCGAAAGCCTGCCGCCCGGCGGCGCCGCGCCGGACCGGCTCCACCCGTTCGTCCGCCCCGACGCCGAAGCCTTCGCGAAAAGCCCGAAGATCTCGGTCGACAAGGCCGTGATGGAGCGGACGGCGAAGGCCGTGATGGTGCCGCTGGATGCGAGGTGGAGCGATATCGGATCGTGGTCGGCGCTCTGGGAAGCCGGCGAACGCGACCGGAACGGCAACCTGCTGCGCGGCGAAGTGCTTGCCGAGGACGTGCGCAACTGCCTGATCGACAGCGGGAACGCCCTGGTGGGCTGCATCGGGCTTGACGACCTCGTGGTCGTGGTGACCCGCGATGCAGTCCTGGTGGCCGATCGGAACAGGACTCAGGACGTGCAGGGGCTTGTCGAGACGATCCGGGCGGAGGGGCGCCCGGAACACGCCGATCACCGGCAGGTCTTCCGGCCGTGGGGCTGGTTCGATATCGTCGACAGCGGCGACCGCTACCAGGTCAAGCGCATCGCCGTCAGGCCCGGCGCCAGGCTCTCGCTGCAGTATCATCGCCACCGGGCGGAGCACTGGGTCGTGGTCCGTGGCGCGGCCCATGTCAGGAACGACGGGCGGCACTATGTTGTGAGCGAGAACGAGTCCACCTTCATCCCCGCCGGCAGCGTTCACAGCCTCGAGAACCGGGACGAATCCTTGCTCGAACTCATCGAGATCCAGTCCGGCAGCTATCTTGGCGAGGACGACATCGTGCGTCTCAAGGACATGTACGGACGGGAGGAAGATCGTGACCTGTGATCTTGCGGGCAGGCGGGTCTGGATTGCCGGGCATGCCGGCATGGCCGGCTCGGCTCTGGTGCGGCGGCTCGGGCGCGAGGGCTGCATCATCCTGACGGCCGGCCGGCACGAACTCGATCTTGTCCGCCAGGAGGCCGTCGAACAATGGATGGAGGCCAGCCGGCCTGAGGTAATCGTCGTCGCCGCAGCCAAGGTCGGCGGCATCCATGCGAACAACAGCTATCCGGCGGATTTCCTCTACCGGAACCTCGTGATCGAATCCAACATCATCCATGCCGCCTGGCGCAGCGGAACGGAGAAGCTGCTGTTCCTCGGCTCAAGCTGCATCTATCCGCGCGACGCGGCGCAGCCGGTCGCCGAGGACTCCCTGCTGACCGGCCCGCTGGAGCCGACGAACGAATGGTACGCGGTTGCCAAGATCGCCGGGGTCAAGCTCTGTCAGGCCTACCGGCGCCAGCATGGCTGCGATTTCATTGCCGCGATGCCGACCAACCTCTTCGGGCCCGGCGACAACTTCCACCCCGAGAACAGCCACGTGCCGGCCGCCCTCCTGGACCGCTTCCACCGGGCAAAGGCGGAGAACCGCGACACGGCCCCGGTGTGGGGATCGGGAAGGCCGCGCCGGGAATTCCTCCATGTCGACGACATGGCGGACGCCGGCGTGTTCCTGCTGAAGCACTATTCCGATGAAGCGGCTATCAACGTCGGGACCGGCCGGGACATCGCCATCGCCGAATTCGCGCAGCTGGTAGCGGATGTCGTCGGCTTCCGGGGACGCATCGTCTTCGATCCGTCCCGTCCCGACGGGGCGCCGCAGAAGCGCCTCGACACCCACCGTATGCAGGCCCTCGGCTGGACTGCCGGTACCGATCTCAGGGACGGGCTCGAGGCGTATTATCGCTGGTACCTGGACAATCTGGAAAGCCTCCGGACATGAGCGGCAAGACGGCACTGATCACCGGAATCACCGGTCAGGACGGGGCCTACCTGGCCGAGTTCCTGCTTGCGAAGGGCTACCGCGTGCACGGCATCAAGCGCCGGTCGTCCTCGTTCAACACGGGACGCGTCGATCATCTCTATGTCGACCCGCATGAACGGGACACGGCATTCGAGATGCATTACGGGGACCTCACGGACGCGACCAACCTGATCCGCCTGGTCCAGGAAACGGAGCCCGACGAGATTTACAACCTGGCGGCGCAAAGCCATGTCCAGGTCAGCTTCGAGACGCCTGAATACACCGCGAACGCTGATGCGCTGGGACCGCTGCGGTTGCTTGAGGCGATACGCATCCTTGGCCTCGAAAAGACAGCCCGCTTCTACCAGGCGTCAACGTCGGAGTTGTTCGGGGCGTCGGACGAGTTCCCGCAGCGCGAGACCACGCCGTTCCGTCCGCGGAGCCCTTACGGGGCGGCCAAGCTCTATGCCTACTGGATAACGGTGAACTATCGCGAGGCCTACGGCATGCACGCGTCGAACGGCATCCTCTTCAACCATGAGAGTCCGGTTCGCGGCGAGACCTTCGTCACCCGCAAGATCACGCGCGCCGTAGCCGCCATCGAGCACGGGCTTCAGGACTGTCTCTATCTCGGCAATCTTGACGCCGTCCGGGACTGGGGGCATGCGCGGGACTATGTCGAAGGCATGTGGCTCATGCTGCAGCAAGACAGGCCGGACGACTACGTCCTTGCCACCGGCGAGGCCCGCAGCGTACGCGAGTTCGTCGAACTGGCGTTCGCCGAAGTCGGCCGCAAGATCGTGTGGCGCGGCGAGGGGGCGGATGAGACCGGGGTTGATGCGGCATCGGGACAGGCGCTCGTCCGCATCGATCCGCGATATTTCCGCCCCACAGAAGTCGACCGGCTGCTCGGTGATGCCTCCAAGGCGCGGCGTGTTTTCGGATGGCAGCACCGCACAGGGTTTGAGAAGCTGGTTCAGGAAATGGTGGGGGAAGACCTCAGGGCCGTTCTTGCATCGACCGCGATATCCGGACAATCAACAACGTAAGGGATCGAAGCCATGAAGATAGTCCTGCTCGGCACCGGAACGCCGGTCCCGTCCCTGAAGCGCGCGAGCTCGGGGTATCTCGTCGATCTCGGCGGCGAACGCCTGATGTTCGACATCGGGCCGGGCTCGTATCACCGGATGATGGAGGCCGGATATCGCGCCATCGACATCGCCGGCCTCTTTCTCTCGCATCTGCATTACGATCACTGCTGCGATTACGGACGCCTGATCATGACGCGCTGGGACCAAGGCGCCGGCACGATACCGGAACTGCAGGTATTCGGGCCCCGCCATGCGACACGCATGACGGAACTCCTGTTCGCGAACGATGGCGTGTTTGGGCCCGACATCGCGGCGCGCACCGGCCACGAGCCGAGCCTCCAGGTCTTCGAGGCACGCGGCGGCACGCGGCCGCGGACCGGGCCGTCGCCGTCGGTAACCGAAATCGAAAGCGGCTTTGCGGTCGAACGCGACGGCTGGACCTTGCGCGCGGTCGCCGTTCCACACGCGCAGCCACATCTCGACTGTTTCGGATTCCGCCTCGATACTCCGGCGGGCTCGTTCGCCTATTCGGGCGACGCCGGGCCGTCGAAACCGTTCACCCGCCTTATCGAAGGGTGCGATGTCCTTGTCCACATGACCTACCAGATTTCGGGCACTGCGCCCGGGCCGGAATGGACCAGGGGCGCCGCCGGTCACCGCGAGGTTGCCGAGACCGCCGCCGCGGCCGGCGTGGGCAAGCTCGTCGTTACCCATGTCTCGAGCCAGATGGACGCGCCGGGCATCCGTGAACGCCTGATCTCCGAAATGGCGGAGATCTTTGGCGGGCACATCATCTGGGGGGAGGACCTGATGACGATATCCGCCGGCGATCCGACCGTAGAAAGCCATGCGGGTTGAGCGCCGGCTCGGGCAGGACTCTTTCCCATGCTCTTATGAGCTCCACTCCTTGGCTGGTGTTTTGAATGACCGCTGAACAGGGCACGAACTTCCGCATCCTGCCGGATTTTCTGGCTGCGGGGCCGTCTGCGGGTCGTCGCAGCCAGAAAACCCGGCAGGGTTGGGCCTGTGCAACCTCCCTCCATCAGCAGTCGGCAAGATTGAACGCGTAGGAAAGGCCCGAGATGTCGTACACGGCGATCCCACGCTGCTAATCCAGCGGCGACTGGCGAGATTTTTCGGTCTGCGTCGCGCTGCAATCGTGCCGCCAAGGCTCGATGAGACTTTCTCGGCACCAAAATTGCGATCAAGGGGCTATCTGTGATGACACGAGCCCCAACGCACTCGGATTTCGCGTCTCCAAATTCGCATCGGATCACCGTGCGGTCCAGGACAGGGCTCTTCTTTTGTCATGTTTCGTCCGACGAGGGGCGTTGTAGGCAGATCTGGAGGTCCATTCGGGAGCGGATTTCGTTGTCGATATGCCGGTTCCGACTTTGAGACGGTGCCACTAACTTCAAGAACGGCCACTCTGACACGGTTGTCCGCCGCCGATCGCGACAACAGAATGGTCCTGCGGTCCAGGACCGGTGCATGTATATCTCCGCCGTGACATGATATAGTTGCTACAACAACCATTTTCAGGACTCTCGAAGGGAGGAAACCGATGAACCGCAGATATCTCGGAACGACCCTGCTTGCGGCCAGCGTCGCGCTTGCCGTCATGCCTGCCGGAGCGCTGGCACAATGGCAACCGTCGGGCCCGATCAACCTGATGATCGCGTTCACCGCCGGCGGTGGCGCCGATACCCAAGCGCGCCTGATCGCCGCCGAACTCGAAAAGCGCAAGGGCTGGAAGATCGTGCCGCAGAACGTCACCGGCAAGGGCGGCGCGGTCATGGCCGCCAAGCTCATGTCACAACCCAATGACGGCCTTACCATCGGCATCGCCGTCACCGAGACCTTCGGCTACAACATACTGGCGGCGAAAAAGCGCCAGTTCTCGGAGAAAGACTTCACATACATCACCACGACGGCGGGCAGCCAGATGGGGCTGGTCGCGAAGGCTGATCGCGGCTGGAAGTCGATCCATGACGCCGTTGCCGCGGCCAAGGGCGGCAAGACCCTCAGGCTCGGCGCCATGAGCGCCAAGCTCGCCGACATCGCCTACGCCATCGAACAGAAGATGGGCATCAAGTTCAACGTCGTCATGCTCCGGGGCGGCCGTGCCGTGGTCAATGCGGTCACCGCTGGCGATGTCGATGTCGGCTGGGGCGCGGGCATCCAGAACAAGGCCGTCAAGGCTGGCGATCTGGTCAATCTCCTGTCTGGCGAAAAAACGCGCCTCATGCTCTCTCCGGACGTCCCGACACTCGGCGAACTCGGCGTCCCATTCACTGGCGGCGCCAACTTCGTGATCGTCGGGCCCAAGGGCATTCCCGCGGCGGCGCGCATGGGCTATGCCGCCGCCATCGCCGAGGTGCTCAACGACAAGTCGACCAAGGCAGCGCAGTTCGTGCAGCGCGCCTTCGGCGGGCCGAAGCTGATTTCGGGCGCGGCGCTGGACAAGCTGATCGCCGACGGCATCGCGGACGCGAAAAAGCTCATGGAAGCTGCAAGCTAGCGCTCTCGGCGAACGGCAATCGCGCAGCGAAGACCGCGCCGGACCACAGGAGCAAACTCCTTGCGCCGCGATCCCTGGGGCCTCGGCCTTGCCGGAGCCTTCGCGGTTTTCGCTGCGGCGACGCTCGGCTTGTGGATTCCCGGAGACATTGAATCGGGCATCGTCGAGACCTTCCGGCGGCGCACGACCATCGGTGACGCGATGGCGCCGACCGTGGCGGCGGCCGGCATGCTGGCCGCCGCGCTCGCGCTCGGCTGCGCCGCAGCCCTCCACCCGCCGCGAGCCACGAAACCGCTTGACCGCAACAGCCTCCTGTTCGTCGCCCGCATCACCGCCGTGATCGGGGCAGGCCTCGTCCTGATGGTCCATGCCGGGCCGCTGGCGGTCGAAGCCGTCAATGCGCTCGGCGGCAGGATCGGCAGCTATCGCGAATTGCGCGACACGTTTCCTTACAAGTTCTTCGGCTACGTCCTTGGCGGGTCCGTCATGGTCGCCGGCATGATTGCCGTGATCGAGCAGCGCCTGTCGGTGGCGCCGCTTGTTGCGGCGGCGCTAGCCACGCTTGCGCTCGCTGTCCTGTATGACGTTCCCTTCGACGACCTGCTACTGCCGCCCAACGGAGACCAGTGATGGACATCCTCGACCATGTCTGTCTGGGCATCGCTGCCGTGTTCACGGCGTCGCCGGTCGCGGCCCCATTCGGGATCCCGATCTCGACTACAGTCGTCATGGTCGCGTCCGGCTTTCTCGGCGGAATCGTCGTCGGTGCTACGCCCGGCCTCGGCGGGCCGTTCGCGATGGCGATTTCGCTGCCAATCCTGATCACCGTCTTCGGTTTCAATCCGGAGGCGCTGCTGCCGGTGCTCGGCTTCATGATCGGGATCATGAAAGGGGCGACGATCGGCGGCGCCGTGCCGGCAATCCTGTTCAACACGCCGGGTACGCCGGACTCTCTGCTGACAACGCTCGACGGCTATCCCATGACCCGGAAGGGGCAGTCGGGCAAGGCCTTGCGGGTGGCGCATTTCTCCTCGGCTTCCGGCGACACCTTCTCGGACATCGTCCTGTTCACCTGCGCGCCGTTCCTTGCCATCACGGTCGAGCGCTTTCTCGGCTTTCCGGAAAAGGCCGCCCTGATCCTCCTTTCGCTCGCGTTCATCTCGGCGGTTGTCGGCAATTCGGTGTGGAAGGGGCTGCTTGCCGCCTTCCTCGGCATGTTCGTCGCCTTCATCGGCACCGGCGAGGATTCCCATCCGCGTCTGTCTCTCGGCATCGACGCCTTCGCGGGCGGCCTGCCGCTCATCAGCGTCGTGCTCGGGGCACTGATTCTCGGCGAGGTGTTCGAAGCGCTCGAAAAAATGTGGCGCGAGATGCGCGCGACCGCCGTGATCAGGTCTCCGCGGCCGTCCGGTGACAACGGTCTGCGCCTCGCCGACATCAGGCGCATCTTCCCATTCATCGGACTCTCCGCAGTGATCGGCACCGTCATCGGGGCGCTGCCCGGTATCGGCTCGACGCTTGCGGCCACACTCGGCTATGCCACCGGACGCAGGTTCCACAAAGGCCGCGAGAGCTTCGGCAGCGGTGTGCCGGAAGGGGTGGCGGCGACGGAGGCGGCGAACAGCGCGGTATCGGGGGCCAATCTCATTCCGGTGCTCTCGCTCGGCATCCCGGGCAACATCGCTGCCGTCTTCATACTTCTGGCGACCGAAACCATCAGCGGCTTCAATCCCGGCCCCTCGGTGTTCCGCCTGATACCGGACCAGGTCAATTCGGAGATGGTGATCGCCTTCGGTCTGTTCACGACCATGGTTTTCGCCAACCTCCTCAACTGGACCGTCGGCGGCGTGTTCATGCGCTCGATGGGGATCATGATGCGCATACCCAAGCAGCGCCTTCTCCCGATCGTGCTTCTTCTCACGCTGACCGCAATCTATTCCCAGCGGCCGGAAATGGCAGCGATCTACATCACCCTCGCCTTCGGCGTGCTGGGCTATCTCATGCGCAAGTTCGAGATCTCGGTCCTGCCGTTCGTGATTTCCTTCATCCTCGCCAACAACCTCGAGGAGGCGATGCGCCAGGCCTTCTCGGCAACTGGCGCCGATCCCTGGTTCCTGTTCTCGAGCCCCATCTCGACGGGCTTCATCGTTCTCGCGGTGTTCGTGACCCTGTTCTATGCCCGCCGCCCGCGTCCCGCCAATCATGGAGAAGAGTGATGGTACAGCCCCGCAACCTGCTCTTGATCATGTCCGACGAGCACAATCCGAAGATGCTCGGCTGCTACGGCCACCGGCAGGTGCGGACCCCCAATCTCGACCGCCTGGCCGAACGGGGCACAAGGTTCAGCGCCGCTTACACCAATTCGCCGATCTGCATTCCTGCGCGCGCCGCCTTCGCCACCGGGCACTACGTCCACCACACCCGCTACTGGGACAATGCCATGCCTTATGACGGCGCCGTCAGGGGGTGGGGGCACCGGCTGCAGGACGAAGGCGTGCGGGTCGAGTCCATCGGAAAGCTGCATTTCCGCGGCGACGGCGGCAACGCCGGTTTCGCGCGCGAGATCGAGCCGATGCATGTGATGGACGGCATCGGCCAAGTCTGGGGCTCGGTGCGGGATCCCCTGCCGCCGGAACGGCGCGCCCGCATGCTCGGCAAGATCGGCCCCGGGCTCTCGAGCTACAACAGCTATGACCGCCGGATCGCCGACGAGGCGAAGGGCTGGCTCGCCGGCGCAGCGAGTCGTGGCGGCGACCGGCCCTGGGTCCTCTACCTCGGCTTTGTCGCGCCGCATTTCCCGCTTGTGGTGCCAGAGGAATTCTACGGCCTCTACCCGCTCGACGACCTTCCGGAGCCAAAGCTCCATCCGGATGCGGGACATGCGCGCCATCCCTGGATCCAGCGCATGGACGATTTCCAGCAGGTCGACCGGCACCTTTCCGAGGAGGAGCGCCGGATGGCGACCGCCGCGTATTTCGGGCTCTGCACCTATGCCGATGCGCTGATCGGAGAGGTTCTGGAGGCGCTCGACGCCTGCGGGCTCCGCGATACGACCCGTGTGATCTACACCAGCGACCACGGCGACAATGTCGGCGCCCGCGGCCTGTGGGGGAAATCCAACATGTACGAAGAGGCCGCCGGCATTCCGCTGATCATCAGCGGCGATGACATTGCCCGGAACGCGGTGTGCGAAACGCCGGTATCCCTCGTCGATGTCCGTCAGACCGTGCTGGACGCCGTCGGGATAGCGCCTGACGGGACGGAGGCGGAACTGCCCGGCCGCTCGTGGTTCGATATCGCGGGCTCCGCCCGTGATCCCGCCCGCGTCGTCTTCAGCGAATACCATGCCGCCGCATCACCGAGCGGCGCATTCATGGTCAGGCGCGGCACGGACAAGCTCATTCATTATGTCGGCTATGCGCCGGAATTCTTCGACCTAGCGCGCGACCCCGAAGAGACCGTCAATCGCGCAGACGACGAGGCCTGCCGCGACGCCGTCTCCGAACTCTACGGCGCGCTCCGGGGTATCTGCGATCCCGAGGTGGTCGACCAGGCCGCCAAGGACGACCAGAACGCCCTGGTTGCCCGCTTCGGCGGGCCGGAAAAGGCCTTTGGGACGGGAACCCCGGGCGCCACTCCGGCGCCGTCAGCGTCACCGGCTCAGTCGCGGTAGATTGGGTCCAGGCGGTCGGCGAGACGCCGGTACATCCGCCATTCGAGTGCGCCGCCGGGCTCGTCAGGCTTTCTGCGGGCGGCGACCTGGTCCTGGACATGGCGCCAGATCTTCTCGGGCAGGATGTCGGGCTCGCGCCCCGTCGCCATGAGCCGGAGCTGGGCGTCGCAGGCATCGACCAGCGTATGCATGCCGACAAAGGCCTCGCCGATGGTGCGCCCGACCGTCAGCAGGCCGTGATTCTTCATGATCATGAGGCGGTTGCCGCCGAGATCATCGACGATTCTCGGGCCTTCGTCGGCTTCCTGCGCCAGCCCCTCGTACGCATGGTACGAGATCTTTCCCTGCAGCATCGCCGAACGCTGGTCTATCGGCAGGAGCGGCTCGCGCATGGCCGAGGCGACGACGCCCGCAACCGGATGGATATGCAGCACGCAGTTGATGTCGGGGCGCAGGCGGAAGATCGCGCTGTGGAAATTGCGCCCCGCCGGCGCCAGCGCCAGCGGACTCTCGGAGAAGTCGTTGCCCTCGAAGTCCGCCTTGATCAGGCTGGTGGCCGTCATCTCGTGCCAGCCGGCGCCCTGCGGATTCATGAGCATCCGGTCCGGTGCATCCGGCAGCCGCGCCGAAATGTGGTTGTAGATGGTGTTGTTCCAGCCGAAATGCGAGGCCACCCGGAACGCCGCGGCGAGGTCGACGCGTGTGTTCCATTCGGCTTCGCTCACACTTTCCCTGGGGAACGGTATCGAGATCCCGTCCGCCGCCGGTGAACGCATGTCCATGTCCTGATCCCCGATCGCATGTCTGCCCGGCCGCCGGGGCGGCCAGCCTGTCGGAGGCAGTATAGCACGGACGCTGCGTCCGGACGGTTGCATCGGATTCCGAAAGGGATACCATTGGATGAGACAGGCGGCACGCCTGTCGCGCCGCAGTCAGGGAGCACTGCGATGATCGAACTTGTCGACCTGAGCTATGTGCACATGGGCACGCCGGATCCGGAAGAGTCGGCGCGCTGGGCGCGGGACATCTACGGTCTCGAGGAGGTTGGCCACGAGAACGGTCGGGTCTATCTCCGCGGCGACGACCGCGATCACAATGTCTGCTATTTTCGCGGAGAACCCGGGGACCAAACCGTCGGCATCGCCGTTGCCGACGACGCTGCCCTCGAAGCCGCCGCAAGCCATCTCGAGGCCGGCGGCGTCTCCGTCGCCTGGGGCGATGCGGAGGGCGCCGCCATGCGCCGGTGCATGCGCTACCTGACCTTCCGGGATCCCACCGGCAACAGCTTTGACCTGGTGGTCCGCCCGTTCCATTCGGGGCGCCGGTTCTTTCCCAGCCGCGACGCCGGCATCTACTGGTTCAACCATATCGGCCTCAAGACGACCGACGCCCCCCGCGACGAGAAGTTCTGGTGCGGGCTGTTCAACTTCCGGACCAACGACTGGATCGGCGACGCGCCGCTGATGTCCTTCGACAAGGTTCATCACCGCTTTGCGCTGTTCCCCACGGACCATGCCGGCGTGCAGCACATCAATTTCCAGGTCCGCGAGACCGATGACATCATGCGCTCCAGCTATTTCCTCCAGAATCGCCAGGTGCGGATCGTTTTCGGTCCGGGCCGCCATGCGACATCGGGGGCGAGGTTCCTGTATTTCGAGGGGCCCGACGGGATGGTTTTCGAATATTCCTGCGGCGTGCGGATGATAGAGCCGGAGGACAATTGGCGGCCGCGGCAGTTTCCCTTCACCAACGAGTCGTTCTGCGTCTGGGGGTCAAGGCCCGACGTGCCCGAATTCCGGGAATAATGCCGGCGCTCGAATTCGGAACGCTCGGCGAATCGCTCGCGCGAACCCAGGTCCGTGTGCGTATGGCGGCCCGCGCGCTCGGCCGCAATGATCTCGGCCACGCCTACGGCCATGTCAGCGCGAGGCTCGATTCGCAGTCGTTCCTCGTCTGTGCGCCACGGCCGATGGGGCTGATCACTCCGGATGACGACGGGACGGTAGTGCCGATAGACGGTCCGCTGCCCGACGGGGTCCTCGGCGAGGTGCGGTGCCATCAGCAGATCTACAGGCGCAGGGAGGATGTGAACGGCATCGTCCGCACGTTCCTTCGCGACGTCATGACCCTGTCCACGTTCCGCCGCACTCCGCAGCCGCGCATCGGCTTCGCCGCCTATTTCGCGCCGTCACCGCCGCTCTGGGACGACCCGATGCTGTTACGCGACGACGCGGCCGCAGCGGCGCTCGCCGAGACGCTCGGCAAAGCGCGGGCCCTGGTGATGCGTGGCAACGGCTGCATCCTGACCGGCGCCACGGTAGAGGAGGCTGCAGTAATGGCCTTCTATCTCGAAGAGGCTGCAGGCACCGAGCTTGCGGTCATGGCGACCGGCCGGGACGAGGCGTCCGAGGTCTTCAGCGAGAGACAAGCGCAGGCGCGGGCAGTCTCGTCGGGGCGCATCTTCGAGCGCATGTGGGAATACCTGACGGCGGGGGATCCCGAGGCCTGAGCGGTATCCGCGAAGCTGTTGGAGAAGCAGGCGCAGGGGACCTGTCGCGGGAGCGCCGCGACATCGGAACCAACCTGTCCGGGAAGACGGCTGCCCGGGCAGCCCTACGATGGCCCTTTCCGCAGCCTTTCGGCGACCGCAAGGGCTTTGGGGTCGTCCATTTCTTCGAGGAAATCCGCGACAAGACCCGCAAGGGCGGGGTGGGCCGCCGCGCATCGCCCGAGATGCACGATCACGTCGTCGTCCCAGATCGCGACCAGCGCCGCGATCAGCGTATCGGACGGCTGAGCCGCCAGTTCGTTCAGCAAGATCGTCTTGGCCTCCGGAAAACCGCCAAGGCCGAGCGTGATCGCGGCTTCCCGCCGGACTGCGGCCGAGAGGTCTCGAAGTCCTTGCCGTAGGAGGTTTGGCGATAGCCTGACCGGATGGGACAGGCGGAAAGCGGCGACGCGGACATCGGGGTCGGGATGTTCGAGGAGCGGTTGCACGAGGCCGGCTGGCACGGTGAGTCGCGCTTCCGCCGCCGCCTGGAGTGCGACATCGTAAAGCGAGGTTGGAAGCCGGTTCGACGAGACGATGCGCTTCAAGGCCGCCCGGGCGTCATCGTGATCGAGGCCGGCCAGCGTCCGCAACACGCAGATCTGTTCGGGAAGCGGCTTGCTAACTCCGAATCCCAAGAAACGCCGCCACAGGCCTTCTAGCAGTGGAACCGCCGCAACTGCAAGCGACCGGGACAGGATTTCGGAACACACGCGTTCGATATCCCTCGGGTCGGCCTCTTGCAGCCTTCCAAGAAGTTCCCCGTCGGAGAGTTCGGCAATATCCGGAAGCTTGCGGGGACGGTGCGAACCGGATCGCGGCCGCGTCTCGCCACGATGGTAGTCGCCGAACAGATCCGGCTGGAAGGACATCGTTGATTGTCCCGCTGCTGGTGCCGCTGATGTGGCGAATTCTCCACGCCCCAACATGTGCGAGTTATGCAAGGCTGATAATGGGAGGTCAAGTCCGAAGCAGGACCATTCTGTTGTCGCGATCGGCGGCGGACAACCGTGTCAGAGTGGCCGTTCTTGAAGTTGGTGGCACCGTCTCAAGGTCGGAACCGGCATATCGACAACGAAATCCGCTCCCGAATGGACCTCCAGATCTGCCTACAACGCCCCTCGTCGGACGAAACCGGACAAAAGAAGAGCCCTGAAGTCCGAAGCAGGCCGCCGCATCGTTCGACGGAACGCGGTTCAGCTGGACCGCTTGCGTGCTTCATCGAGTCGGGGAGAAAGCGGGGCTTCCGGGCATGACTTTTCCGTCATCTGACGGGCAAGAGGACAATTGTCCCGCACGTTCAAGAATTGCTCCTCCCTAGTCACATGACACTGAAGTAAGATTCATTGTAAGGTTGTGTCCCAAGTCGGACAATGGAGGTTATCTCGATGGGGCGCGGTACAGGACGGCCGCTGGCGGCCTTGACCACTCAAGATCAGCACCGCCAAGGGCCGTCCCATACCGCATGGCATCGCCATGACCTCCGTGTTCACACTCCAGCCGCCATGATACAATCATGCTTACTTCAGTTCCAGATGACTAGCGTATGTGCTCCGCCCCTTCCAGCAGATCGAATTTCGGTATTCGGAGAACCATTCCGTACGGTGCGCTTGCTGATCTGCGGATCAGGGAAGTGCCGGGGGGAGTCCATGGCGATGGCGCTGCAGTATTTGTTTGACCTGATCGACAGACGCCATCGTCACCCATCGATGCCGAAATTTTCGAGCTTGCCGTCGGCCGCATTCCGACCGTTCGGGCAATCCTCGGCTTGCATTGCTTTGACTGCTGGCATGGAGGCTGCACCTCCGCAACCGCGGTGCCTTGGGTGGGTGGCGTGATTGCGGACAGTATAAGGCCTGTCAACCGGCCGCAGCAGAACCGTTTGACCACGACAATCCCATGCTGTTTCGGAGACGCGAAATCCGAATGCGTTGGAGCTCGCGTCATCACAGATCGCCTCCTTGATCGCAAGTTTCGTGCCAAGAAGGCCCCATCGAGCCTTGGCGGCACGATTGCAGCGCGACGCAAACTGAGAAAATCTCGCCAGTCGTCGCCGGATTAGCAGCGTGAGATCATCGTGGCCCCGGGATCGGCCTGCGTTGCGGTGGAATGGCCGGAGGCTTATGGTGTCGTGGGGTCCAAAAGCCAGCCAAGGAGCAACCATGACCGATCGTCCGAATTTCCTGTTCATCATCACCGACCAGCAACGCGTCGATTTCCTCGGTTGCGCTGGGCATCCGGTCCTCAAGACGCCCCACATCGATTCCATCGCGGCCCGTGGCACCACGTTCAACCGGTTCTATGTCGCGACGCCGGTATGCCAGCCCAACCGGTCCACCTTGCTCACCGGCCGGATGCCCTCCCTTCATGGCGTGCGCTCGAACGGCACGCCTCTGGACATGCGCGCCAGCACCTTTGTCGATGGCTTGCGTGTCGCCGGCTACGCAACAGCACTGGTGGGCAAGAGCCATATCCAGAACATGACGGCGTATCCGCCGATGCGACAACGGCCGGAGCTGGAAGACGGTTATTTCTCGCTGCGCGACGTGATGCCCGAGGCCTTCAGGGCGGACCCCGAAGGCGATTACGGCCAGGAGCACCCCGACAGATGGAAATCCGGGGAACCCTACGATCTCGTGTTGCCGTTCTACGGATTCGAGCATGTGGATCTCTGCACCGAGCATTCGGATCACGTCGGCGGCCATTACTATGCCTGGTTCAGACAGCAGAGGGAGGATGCGGATGCGCTGCGCGATCGCGCCACCCAGATCGCGCACGACTATGTCTGTCCGCAAGCCTACCGCACCGCGATTCCGGAAGAGTTCTATCCGACCAGCTATGTCGGGCTGAAGACCACCGAATACATCGACCGCCATGCCAGAGACGGTGGCGGCAAGCCGTTCTTCCTCATGGCGTCGTTTCCCGATCCACACCATCCCTTCACGCCGCCCGGAAAGTACTGGGACATGTACAGTCCCGAGGACATGGATCTGCCGCCGGTCTACGGCAATCGGGAACCGCCGCCGCATGTCAAGTGGGCGCGGGCGGCCCGCGCCGCCGGGGAAGTGGCCACGAACTCCCAGAATGCCTTTGCTGTTGATGAGCGCGAGGTGCGTGAAGCCAGGGCGCTGACTTGCGGCATGATCGCGATGATCGACGACGCCGTCGGCGAGATTCTGGCCTGTCTCGAAGCTAACGGCCTTGCCGACAACACGGTCGTGGTCTTCACTTCGGATCACGGCGACTTTCTTGGTGACCACGGCCTGTTGCTCAAGGGTCCGGCTCATTTCGAGGGGATAACCCATGTTCCGTTCATCTGGGCCGAACCCGGTGCGCCGGCCGGGACAGCCGACACGATGGCGGGAACGATAGATATCGCGCAGACGATCCTGGATCGCGCCCGCATCGAAGCCTACAACGGCATTCAGGGCCGCAGTCTGATGAATGCCGTTCACGGTAAGGACGATCCGGGGGCCGTGGACTCGATTGTCATCGAGGACGACCAACAGCGACATTACATGGGCTATTTGGCTCCGCCCCGGATTCGTTCGATCATCACCGATACTCATCGGCTGACGATTACCCGGGGCGAGGACTGGGGAGAGCTCTACGATCTGAAAAATGATCCGGACGAGATGGAAAACCTCTTCGACGATCCGGCGCACGCCGGGGCAAGGGCAGAGCTTTTCGAGCGCCTCGCCTATCGGCAGGTAGAGCTCGTCGATACCAGCCCGATGCCGACGCTGCGCGCCTGACCGACCGGATCGCGGGGCATGTCCCCGGGAGGTCGTCGATTCCCGAGAGTTCGCTCGGGACCTGGACAGACCACTGTCCCACGCACTGGACGTCCTGATCGGGGGCGCCCGCAACCATGTTGTCGACCGGGCCATCGTCCCTCCCGGGCATATCCACTTCATACCAGTCGCCGGGCTGCCCGACGGGGGATTGACTGACCGGCCATTTCCCGGCCGGCCGCCGCACCCTTCCGGGAATCCAGCTTGATGGTGAAACTGTCTCCGTGCTCGCGTGCAAAGAGAATCGCCCGATGGGAGCAGATCATCTGCGAGCAACGTGCCTGTCTTTCGAGGCAAGGGAATTATTGGGATGAAAACCGGAATATTGCTTGCGGCGACATCAAGGGTTCTTCGCGCCGGCCTTCTGGTGCTGGCCAGCGCCTTGCCGGGCGCGAACTTCTCGGCGCAGGCGCAGCAAACCTGTCCCGTCCCGGCCGACCTGACTTCTCGCGATCCGGAAGTGACGGCACAAGACGTGGAAAACGACAACACCCACCTTGAGGCCTTCGCGCTCGAGTTAAGGGCCCAATTGAAGAGACAGTCCCAGGAGATAACGTCCCTGGGGCGCGTGTCCTGCTATGGGTATCTCGTCCGACAGGAGAGCGGGCCCTGGCGCTCCGGTTCCACCTACCCCAAGTTGGCAATTTTTGCGGCCTGGAATTTTTATCACGTTGCACGATTCTTTTGTCGGCCGATTTCAACATGGCACTACATTCCGCTGAATTCTGTCAGCTTGTGAGGCGGCTCCTCGTGCGGCGGGTTCGACACCAGCCGCCGAGGAGATTTCGGCGACCCCGGCGGTGCGTGTCCTGTCGGTTGACGATCAATGCGCGCAGGCGCGTGGTGACCCTGGTTCCGCATGCTCTCGCGGATTGATGTCCGGCACTTGTCGATGCCCCGCACGGGGATCAGATGCACCGCGGCGAGCACGGCGATCAACAGGTGGGCGGCGATGCGCTGGCCGGGCGCAATCCGAGCTCGGATTTCAATGAACGGAAGGTGGCCTCGATATCCGTGATCCATGTCCTGAGGACGGTCTCGATATCCCGGTCGCTGGCGCGCAGGCGCCCGCGTTGTCTTGTCGTCTGTGGCTGAAGGCCGTTGCGTTGGCCTTCTCGACGGTGATCTCGCAGTGCCGGGCGACGGTGGAGAAGCGCTGCTCGAGACCGCTCTCCAGCACCTTGTCGTAACGCCGGCCCTTGGAGGTGGAGCTTTGCCGCCTCGAAGCCCTGCGGCCAGGAATGGCCTCCTCGGCCCTCTTCCTGCTCTCGCTGACCACGCCGCGCCATCCTCGCTGGCAAGGCGCCTGCACCTCGTGGTTGGTGATCAGCCTCGGGCCCACCCTCGGGCGGCGCCGCCCGCGATCCAGCCGTGCTCGCCACGCGATGTTTGCCTCGGTGCCGGCGTCCATGACTACCGTCGGCTTCGCCGCCGGGCCGCCTCCAGCCTCGACAGCGCGTCCTCCAGCGTACCGGGTTCGCTCACGTTGCCCGGCGAGACCTCGCAACTGCGCCGAAAGCCCGCGCCGCGCAAGCGTGGGGCAATCATTGCGCTTCTGCTTCGAGCGCCCAAAGCGGGGCAGCTTGCCGTCGGCGCGGCCGTGAACATTGGTGAGGTCGTAAAATGCGATGGTGTCGGGGATGCAGCGCGCGCTCGCGGTTGAACAGCTCCTGGCGGCCCGGTGACGCAGGTCGCCGATGCGGTACAGCGTCTTGCGCGACTTGCGCGCCTTGCGCTCCGGAAGCTCCGCGGTCGCGCTGTCATCGCGCAGCCAGCGCTCGCTGGCGGATCATCCTGACGACGATCAGCGCACTCGTGATGCCGAGGTCGTGAAGCTGAGATCGCGCCTCGAGGCACAGGCAGCCGACCGAGCGCGGGTTCTCGAGGCTGTCGAGGTTGACGGTCGCAATTTGCGTGCGTCTTTCTCCGGAGCATCGGCGCGGAACCTCCGGGCCCCTGTTGACGATGTCCTCGGCTGCGGCCTGCACGCAGCTTCGAACAGCGGCGGGTGGCCAGCGCTTCAGCGGCAACCTCCTTCCGGTTCTTGCGCGCCACCGGATGGTCGGTACCGAGGCAGCGTACGCTGTCTGACCTTGTCGCCGATGCGTTGAGAAAGCACGAGTCGGTGGACGGGTTTGTCGTCTGCGGTGCTGTGGATTTTGGTTGCCCTGATGAACATGTTGTCTGGAGCCTTTCGTGTTGACGAGGATATACCGGGTTTGGCGGCAGGGTCGAGCGAATCGGCAATATTCTGGCACTACACCGGCCATCCCGGACAGGAAATCATAAATATAGTAGGCAATGTCACGAAAATGCTAACATAAGGTATATCGAGTGAGGCTGCCGCATAAATTTCCCCTTCAACTGACGCAAAAAATGCCAACTTGGGCTACATCGTCCAGCTCACGCCCAAGGCGATCTTGGGCTAAACTCTGTTTGATTTTTCAAGGTAGTACTTGGGTTTTGCGGGCCGCGGGTTGGTGCGGGAGATTTTTTACAGTTTTCGCTGGCTTTCTTGCACTGGAGTTGTCATGATGCGGGAATGTCGGTTCACAAGCACATCGCGTCCTGTCCGATTCACGTCGCAGCTCCGGAAGGGTTTCGCCTGTCCGAGGTTGAGGTTCGCCTGGCGAAGCCTGAGGAGCGTCCGCTGTGGGATGCGTTGATGGACGAGCATCATTATCTCGGGTTTCGCCGTCTGGCGGGACGCGGACTGCGCTATATTGCGTCCTTCAGGGGGCAGTGGCTGGGTCTGGCGGCGTGGCAGAACGGGGCCTTCAAGTGCCATCCGCGCGACCGGTGGATTGGCTGGAAGCCGGAGCAGCAGTTCCGGCGGCTTGATCTGATCGCGAACAACACGCGACTGCTGGTGCTTGCGGCGCCGGGAACGTTTCCGAACCTTGCCTCCTTCTTTCTTGCGCATATGACGCGGCGGCTGGCCGACGATTGGCTGGAGGCCTACGGCCACCAGGTGGTTGTGGCGGAGACGTTCTGCGATCCGGCGCGTTTTGCGGGCACGTTGTACAAGGCGGCGGGCTGGAGTGCGCTGGGCCGGACCAAGGGGTTTGCCCGCGCCAACGGGCGCTACACTGACCCCCATGGTAAGCCCAAGGAGATTTTCGTTGTGCCGCTGCGGCGCGACGCCCGGCGGCTGCTGTCGCGTCCGCAGGCGCTGCCGGACGCGGTAGCGCCGCCTGCCTCGCCCGATCTCGCTCCCCGGGGTTCCGAGGTGATGCGTTCGCTGCACGACGAGCTGGCGGCGATCGAGGACTTCCGCCGCGCGCAGGGCAGGAAGCACACGGTGGCCTGCGTGCTCACGGTGCACATTCTCGCCGAGCTTGCGAACATGAAAGGCTGCCTCGCAGCTGCGCAGTTTGCGCGGTCGCTGTCTCAGGACGAGCTCGAGGCCATCGGCGCATGGCGGAACCCGAGGACGGAGCTGCGCGAACCGCCCTCCAAGGCGACCCTCCACCGGGTCGTCCAGTCGATCGATCTCGAGGCGCTCGAGGATGTGCTCGGCCGCGGGCGCCGGGTCCACCTCGCCCGAGCGCTTGCCGCCGACGGCAAGCGCATCCGCGGCGCCAACCGCGACGGCCACCACGAGACCGTGGCCCTTGTTGACCATGCCTCCGGCGCGCCCTTCGCACTGTTGAATTTCGACGACGGCGAGCTGGCGGCCACGCACGACCTCCTCGAGCGCACCGATGTCCGCGGCAAGGTGATCACCCTCGACGCGCTGCACACGACGCGCAAGACGGCGACGCTGATCACTCGGCGCTGCGGCGCAGACTATGTCTTCTCGATCAAGGGCAATGCGCCCGAAACCTTCGACATCCTCGACGGCATCGACTGGGAGACGGATGCCAGCGCCCGCTTCAAGGAGGAGTTCGACAAGCGCCTCGAGCAGCGATCGATACGTGTCCTGACGCCGCTCAAGGGCTTGATCAACTACCCCGGCATCAGCCAGATCGCCCGCATCAAGCGCTACCGTGAGCCGCTGGGAAAGAGCGCCAGCGGCGCAGCGAGCGGCAACGACTGTACCGAATACATCATCACCTCGCTCGATACGCAACACGCGTCGCCAGAGGAACTGCTGCGGCTCAATCGCGGGCACCGGGCTGTGGAAAACATGAACCACCGAGACTGCGTCTTCGGCGAAGACGCCTGCCTGACCCGCCCCGCAAACCGCGCCAACCTCGACAACATCGCGCTCGCGGTGATCTTCGCCAACCGACGCGAGAGCCTCGCCGAAACACGGCGGCGGCTCGACCGCCGGGAAGCCGTCGCAGCCCTGAGCGCCAATGGTGTCCGGCCGATTCCCGGACGCCGCCCACAACCCGCCCGCATTCCGAAAACAACCCGCCCACGCGCCGGCGACGACCGCGGACGGCCCCGAATCCGGAAAACCCGGCACGCTGTGAAACCTCCGGACAGCAGAAGACAGCAAAATTGAATGCAGCGTGGGAAACACCTGGCTCACGCCTGATGGCAGGACCGTTGCTCACACAGGGAACATGGCATTGTCGGGTGCGCTGCTTCACCCCCGGATTTATGCAGGGCTCCTTTCCGCGCTGGGGGTCCCCCCGACCGACCTAGCCAACCTGGGCGATCCTGCCAACGCCGCCGCCTTCCAGTTCATCCTGGGTACATTGTCGCAAGAGCCGGCGGCACTCTTCGATACAGGCGTCCCTGGTGCTTCCGGCGATGCCAGCGTCTCTGTCTCGCCCAACGTGGGGGGCACTCGTGGTGCTTACAGGATTCGATCTCACCTGGCGCAGGAAGACACCGATCACGGCAACCCGTCCATTACTGTCAGGGATGTGGTGGATCGAACAGCCCTGAAGGAATTCGTTACGGAAGCGGGCGAATACTCCATAGCGACCCAGCAGAGCGGGTATGCGGCCGCTCTCTCGAAAATCAGGGTCGCCTTGCGGAATCCGAACGGGCCTTGGCGGCACGGTTCCATGTATCTCTACATCTTGGATCGTACCACCAACGTCGTCCTATTTCACGCAACGGAGCCGGATACGGTGGAGCTTTTTCCTTTCGTAGGGCGGGCCCGGGACGGTGTGACCGGGGAACTCATTCTGCCGAAGGTTATCGCCGCGGCGACCAGCAGTCCGGAAGGCGGCTTCGTGGAGGATTACTATGACGAGCCCGCCGACGACACCGACAGGGTCGACATCCCCAAGACAGGCTACGCCCGCGAGTTTGTCCGCCCATACCGGCGGCCAGATGGAAGCACGTTCCCCCTGAACTACATCATCGGGTCGGGTTTTTTCGGGAACCCAACCGACACGGTCGCGGGGGGCGGAAACGCGGTCATCGAGTCGGTGCTGCCCCAGGCCATGCGGGCCATGACAGCGAGCACGGTCGATGCCGTCTCGGGCCGCATTCGGCAGGCGACGTCGGACACCCCCGCCGGAGAAGAACATGAGCCTCGGCGATGCCTCCACCCTTTCTCATGACCTGCAGGCACACGGGCGGGCGCTGGAGAACGGCACCTTCGATTCCGGCCGGCTGCTCGGGCTCGTCCTTCACCCTGCCGCTCAACGCGGCAGGTGCCGGAGGGAGCGGTCTGTTCAGGGATATGACGTTCTGGGATAACTGCTTGCCCCTGCTGGTCATGGATTGCCGTTCCTGACGGCGTTCGGGGTCAAGCATCTTTTCTCGTCCCCTTCCCTCACCGATTGCCGGAAACCGGAGGTGCGGGTTCCGATGGGCAAGAACCGTTCCGGTCTTCGGCCGGTCTTGCTTTCCAGCCGGTGGCGCCGGGTCTGCAATGCGGTACCGAGCCCGCGGCGCGGGTTCCATCGTGCCGGCTGAGGAATCCGGCGGTGCAGCTTCAGATGTCCTGACCTCGGGATTCTGGCAGCCAAGAACCATGAGCTTCCGGCGGCCGTTCAGGCGGGCTTCGGAGGCAGTTCGTAGACCATGCGGAGCTCGGTTCCAGGAAAGCAGGTGCCGGTTTCGTTGAGTTCCTTCAGCAGCCCCCGATGTCGGAGTCGCCAGCGTTGCAGGCGGATCCGAGGATGCGCACCCGGAGGATCCCCGGTTCAGGTTCGGGGAGGATGTCGGCGTCGGCCAGGACTTTCCCACGCTGCATTCGATCTTGCCGACTGCTGATGGAGGGAGGTTGCGCAGCCTGCCGGGTTTTCTGGCCGCGGGGCTGTCCACGGGTCGCCACAGCCGGAAAACCTGTCAGGAATGCGGAAATTTGTGCCCCGTTCAGCGGTAATTCAAAACATCAACCACAGCGTGGGAAAGTCCTGCGGCGTCGGCCTGCAGCAGGGAGCGGAGGGGTCTTCGCGGGCGCAGTTTTCTGCCCTGCTCCTTCGCCACGGTCGCGATCCTCCGGGTTTCGGTGCGGTAGGCGATCATGCGCAGGATGTCGAGCCAGTACTTCTCGCGGGACGGAAGAGAATCGAGGGCCGGATCGGCGGCGAGTTCCTGAACACGAACGCCGTCAGGAAAGGCGATCAATGATCAGCAGGGGCGAACAGTTACCTTTTTTCACAAATCGTGCAACTGGGGCCCGGAAGCCGTCCGTTTCCGCCCCCGATGCAACAGCGAAGGAGGGATACATGCGACGCCTCAGCCAGCGGCGAGTAGACAGCCTCAAGCCGAAAAAGGCAGCCTACGAGGCACGTGACGCGGAACTGAGGGGTTTCGGCGTCCGGGTCCTCCCGTCAGGAACAAGGCGGTACTTCGTCCACCATCAGCACGAGGGCAGGCGGGCTTGGAAGACGATCGGCGATGCGGACAAGATGACCGAGCCCGAAGCCCGCAGGCACGCCGCGTCAATCATTGCCATGCTGGGAAACGGAGAGAAGGGGCCGGAGCCCGGCGATATCCTGTTCGAGGATTTTGCCGAGGAAGTGTTCCGGCGTTACGGGCGCAATTGGAAGCCGCGGACGCTGACGGTCAGCCGGAGCTATCTGAGGAATCAGATTCTGCCGTATTTCGGAGGGCGGCCGATTTCGGAGATCACGAGGAAGGATGTGCAGAGCTGGTTTTCCTCCCTGCACGCGACGCCGGTGGCCGCCGACCGGTCGGCCCCGGTTCTTTCGGTCATCCTGCGCCAGGCGGAGGTCTACGGTCATCGCCCCGAAGGGAGCAATCCCTGCGTGAACATCCGACGCTACCGGCGCCGCGGTCGCGACCGCTTCCTATCGCGGGAGGAGCTGGGCCGGCTCGCAGGCGTGCTGGCAGAACACGAGGCCGATGCCTCCGACAAGACAGCGATCATCCGGCTTCTCATTCTCACCGGCTGCCGCAAGGGGGAGGTCCTCTATCTGGAGTGGCGGGACTACCGCGAGGGGAAGTTGTATCTGCCCGACAGCAAGACCGGTCCGCGACGGGTGTTCCTGAACTCGGAGGCAGGGGCTATCATCGCTCGCAAGGCCAAGATCGCGAGCCTCTATGTATTTCCGTCGCCGAGGGACATGAACCGCGCCAGGAGCGATGGAAGTCTCGATGCCTTCTGGCGCCGGGTTCGCAACCGGGCCGGGCTGCATGATGTCCGCCTTCACGATCTTCGTCATACGGTGGCAAGCCAGGCGGTACTTGCAGGCGTGCCGCTTCCTGTCGTCTCAAAGCTCCTCGGTCACAGCCAGGCGAGCATGACGCTCCGCTACGCCCATGTCCATGACGCCGAGACGCAGGCGGCCGCGGAACGGGTCGGCAACATCATCGCGGAAATATGCGGGTTTCCGCAGTAGGCAACCGCACGGAATTTCCGGTAAAGCAGGGCGAATCGAAACAGTGCTCGTGACGCAGATCACGCTGCGTGCAAGAGGTGCAGCAGGGTCAAGGCACGTCTCCGGAGGTGCGTCGGAATCCCCGACGTCAGCGGCGAAGCAACGACGGCGATCCTCCGGCCATGACATGTCCGTCTTCCCCTCGGCTCGGCACTGCGCCGCACGGGCTGGGCCCTGCCCCGGCGACAACGAAAGCGCCGGTGCGGCGCAGTGGACGAATCCGGCGCGGCAACCCGACCCTGCGCGCGATCCTCATCGAATGCGCGCACGCGGCTCATCTGGACCAAGAGCTACCATGATGCCGTCAGGAGCCGCCGCGGCTACAAGCACGCTGTCGTCGCGACCGCCCACAAGATGCTGCGCACGATCCATGCCATGTTGCGCGACGGCAAGGCGTAAGCCGATCCCGGGTTCGACTACGGAGCGATCTCGATCGACCGCAAGACCAGCCGCCGGCTGAAAGGGCTCAACCAGTATGGATACGTCGAGACACTGGAAAGACACGGGCAGCACGGGAGGCCCCGGAATGCCCGAACATGCCAGAACCCGGCGTCGTCAGACGCCTCCACCGGCAAACCACGAGGCCGCTCCCGGGGAACCCGATCAACAAACCCTCGGTGCCGGCAACTCCGCTGACCGCCGTCATGGTATTTTTCGCGTCTTTGTGTTCAAGGGTGACGGTTCGTCAGCAATCTCGCGGGCGCGGCGTCGTTTTCGGCATCTCACGAGAGCTGCGTGGCGCCTCTGGCGCATTCCGGGGCGGCTGACGCGTGGTACCGGGGGTTGCGCACGCCCAGCCCCTTTGACGGCTGGTCGCTAGTTGCCCGACGAGGCGCGCAACGCGAGGAGTTCGGCCTTCCGGGCTCGTTACGCGGCAACTCGGCGTTTCCGCAGGCGCGGCTAACAAAGATGGTAGAGGGCGGCACGCACGCGGCCTTTGTCTGACATGCCGGGCCGTTTGCCGAAAGCGAGGCAGAGCAGGCCGAACAACTCCTCGGGTGCCTGTCGTCCGGGGTGCTGGTGCTCGCGGACCGCTATTATTCCGACTTTCTCCCGCTGTGGTCACGGGCCGCGGGGACGGGCGCGGACCTGCTGTGGCGATTCAAGAGTAACATGAAATTCCCGGTCATCGAGGAATTCGATGACGGCTCGCGGCGGAGCGTGTTCCGCGGCAGCGGCAGCGACCGCCGGCGAAGCCGCGGTGAGCTTCCGCTGCGGGTCGTCACCTACCGGAGCAAGGACAGCGACGAGCCCACGATGTTTGCCACCTCCCCGCTCGATCACCGACGCCGCATGGCTGCGGGCTTCCGGCTCGGTAACGTTGTCCGCATCGCCGATCGTCTTCCATACCCGTCTGCGCTCGTGGTGATGTTGGACGAAGTGCCGCCTTGTTCCTGATGGGAGGCCCCGGACGCCGAACCCCTTCAGTACCGGGTTGCGCACCTCCTAAGCCTGCCGTTTTGGGCTTGAGATTGTCTACTCGCCGCTGGCTGAGACGCCGCACGTTTCTCTCCCTCGCTCTGTTGCATCGGGGGTGGAAACGGGATTCGACCAAGTCCTGATTGCATGGTTCAGGGAGGAGTAACATGAAAAAGCAGTTTCTTACCACCACGGCACTGGTTGCCGCGAGCGTGCTGGTGCTTTCCGGCGGCGCGGTTGCGGACGACAAGATGATGAAGCCGTCGCTCAAGATCGGCGGCGTCTTCGAGCAGGGCATCGGCTTCCAGAAAGCCGACAGCGATGATAAGGGCATTGATGACGGCCAGGTCGTCCAGCAGGAAGACGGCGAGATCCACTTCATTGCCTCGATGAAGCTCGACAACGGCATCACCGTTTCCGGCAAGGCCGAACTCGAAAGTGACGCCGAGAATTCCAGTAGCTCGCAGTGGATCGACGAAAGCTACATGGACGTCACGGGCTCGTTCGGCAAGATCCGCATCGGCGCGACCGACGGCGCGGCTTACGAGATGGCCTATGGCTACATGGGCCATGTCGGCACCGCGACCGGACATCTCAATCTCGAGTTTGACAGTAGTCTGTCCGGCATGGGCCTTAGTATTGGACGCGGAATTCCGCGCCTTTCGAACGATGACAAGGCGGTCGTGTATTTCACGCCGCGCATCAGCGGGCTTCAGGGCGGCGTGTCCTACGCGCAGACAGCAGGCGGTCGTGAAGACATCGTCTCTACCGCCGTCAACTACAACGGCAAGTTCGGCGATGCCGGCGTCGGGGCCGCCGTGGGTTATGCCGTCGGCAACGGCGAAGGCGCTACCGCCGACGCGACCATGATAACCGCCGGCCTCAAGGCTGACTTTGGAGGCTTCACCGCCGCCGCTGGCATTGTCCGCAACAGCAAGGACGACAACACGGCCGACGAGGACTTCACCCGTACCGATGTCGGTCTCCGCTACAAGTTCGGTCCGAATGCCGTCCGGGTTGGCTATATCCAGCTTTCCGATGACGCTATGGTCGACCAGAACGGAGCCATCATGACGTTCTCGCGTTCGCTCGGCCCCGGCGTCAGCTGGTCTCTGGATGCGCTGATGACCAAAAACAAAGAGATGAAGAAGGACGGCTCTTTCTTCGGGACCAGCGTCCAGATCAAGTTCTGACGGCTGTTTCCGTCGATTGCGTTTCGGAAGGGCGGCTTCGGCCGCCTTTCCTTTTTTCAGTGTACCGCGCAAGATCGGCGGCCGCGCAAGTGCACATACGAAAGATCATGATAGCATTGCCGCTCTGTGCCGTATTGGTGGTCACGGTCTTTGCTGACGAACCGTCACGTCACCCCTGAACACGAAGACGCGAAAAACACCATGACGGCGGTCAGCGGAGCTGCCGGCGCGGCGGTGGGATTAAAAGTCGGGGGCATGACCGGGGGGCACCCACCGCGATAATTGGAGGGGTAATTGGGGTGCGGCTTGCACGATGGGGACCATCAAAGGAAACCGCGGCTATCAGAATGCCATTGACAAACGACGCCTCAATGGCCACGGCAGTGGTGGTTCGTGTCCACATCCCACCAAGGAAAGGCAGGACTTTCCCACGCTGTGGTTGATGTTTTGAATGACCGCTGAACGGGGCACAAATTTCCGCATTCTTGCCAGGTTTTCTGGCTGCCACGACCCGTGGACGGCCCCGCGGCCAGAAAACCCGGCAGGGTTGAGCCTGTACAGCCCATCAGCAGTCGAAAAGATAGAATGCTGCGGGGAAAAGTCCTGAAGGAAAGCCTCTAATCTATAGGGGCTTGACCTAAAAGTCCAGTCTATCCGCAATACATGGGATTTTTGCTCGATCAGATACGAAATTGGCACAGGATATGGTATTTTGAGTGTAACTGCTCACCCCCTGGTTCCGGCTTGATGTCGGGGTAGAGTAACGAACGGGTTTTCGTGGAGATTTGACACTGCATGCCGATTCGCTTAGTGGTGGTCATCGAGAACGACGGGGACCGCCAGTGGGCTACTTTGGATCGAAGGCGACGAGCGGGCTGTGCCAGCTGCTTCCGGGGCTCCGCATGATCTGTATGTGGAAACGCATCTCGGAGGCGGCGCGCTGATGAAGCGCAAGGCCGGGTGATGGCGACGGTCAACGCGGCGCGCGAGGAGTTCGAAGCGGCCAGGATCGCGGCGCTGCGTGCGGCCGGCAAGGTGGCGGAAGAGGCCGTCATCCGCGTCCTCGTCATCCTGCTCGACATCCTCATCGTCGTCCTTCTGGAGAAGACCACGCGCAAAACGAGCCGGAACTCCGGTCTGCCGCCGTCACAGACGGACAAGAGCGTGCCGGGAGCAACGGCAAGGGCCCGAAGCCAAACCGGCAGATGGGCGACAACCTGCGCAAGACCATCGTCGAGGAGACGGTCGCGGTCGATGCCTGCGACGCCTGCGGCGCTGACATCGACGGCGTCGACCCCGTCGATCGGGAGCGCCGCGTCCTCTACGACATCGTGTTCGAGGTCGTCGAGCGCCGCGCCGAGATCAAGGAATGCCCGAAGTGCAAGGCCCGAACCAAGGGCCGGTTCCCCGAAAACATCCCGTGCAGTACGGCATCGGCATCCAAGCCCTCGTCATCAACCTGCTGGTCGCCCAAATGCTGTCCCTGCGCCGTGCCGTCGCGTTCGTGCAGGCGATCTCCGGCATCAAGCTCTCCGAGGCAACCTGCCTCGGCTATGCTTTCACGATGCGCTCGTGTCATGGGAGGAGGCCGCCGTGGCGCACCTCCTGCAACGCCCGGCCCTGCATGTCGATGAGACCGGCTTTCGGATCAACAGCAAGTGGCTCCATGTCGTGGGACCCTGACGTGCAAGTTCCCGCACCGCAAGCGCGGCCGGGAGGCAAGAGATCGGCATCATCCCGTGCTACAAGGGCGTCCTGACTGCTGGGCCTCGTACATGGGCCAGTGTAGCCACCAGCTGTGCGGCAGCCACCTGCTGCGCGAACTGACCTTTGTCGTCGAGGCTACCGCTGGGCGCGACTTATGAAGAGCCTGCTCCCTGCCACAAGGTCAACAAGAGCGCATCCAAAACCCTGAACGAGGCCGACCTCCGGGCCGTGCGCAAGCGCTACCGCACCATCCTCACGCAGGGCGCCAGGGAACTGCCCGATATCCCGCCGCCGCCGAAAGGAAAACGTGGACGCAAGTCCGACGCGCACAACCTGCACGAACGTCTCGTGAAACACGAAAACCTGCGCTTCACAGACGAACCCAACGTCAGCTTCACCAACAATGCCGGAGAACAGAAGATCAGGATGGCAAAGGTCAAGCTCAAGGTGTCTGGATGCTTCCGCTCCACGCAAAAGCATGGTGCCGGAGCTCAAGCTACCTCACCTCCATGGCCGCACTCGGCTACAACCCACTCGTCGCCACCCAGATCGCCCTCGACGGAAAAGCCGCAGACATCATCAACGAGCACTATGGCCAATCAGAACCCAACAAGGGGTGAGTAGATACTTTTGAGTTAGCCCCTGACTGCTGATCGCACTTCGGCATTCTCCTAATATAATCCCCAAAAGGAAGGGCGGCCGAAGCCGCCCTTCCGAAACGCAACCGACGGAAACAGCCGTCAGAACTTGATCTGGACGCTGGTCCCGAAGAAAGAGCCGTCCTTCTTCATCTCTTTGTTTTTGGTCATCAGCGCATCCAGAGACCAGCTGACGCCGGGGCCGAGCGAACGCGAGAACGTCATGATGGCTCCGTTCTGGTCGACCATAGCGTCATCGGAAAGCTGGATATAGCCAACCCGGACGGCATTCGGACCGAACTTGTAGCGGAGACCGACATCGGTACGGGTGAAGTCCTCGTCGGCCGTGTTGTCGTCCTTGCTGTTGCGGACAATGCCAGCGGCGGCGGTGAAGCCTCCAAAGTCAGCCTTGAGGCCGGCGGTTATCATGGTCGCGTCGGCGGTAGCGCCTTCGCCGTTGCCGACGGCATAACCCACGGCGGCCCCGACGCCGGCATCGCCGAACTTGCCGTTGTAGTTGACGGCGGTAGAGACGATGTCTTCACGACCGCCTGCTGTCTGCGCGTAGGACACGCCGCCCTGAAGCCCGCTGATGCGCGGCGTGAAATACATGACCGCCTTGTCATCGTTCGAAAGGCGCGGAATTCCGCGTCCAATACTAAGGCCCATGCCGGACAGACTACTGTCAAACTCGAGATTGAGATGTCCGGTCGCGGTGCCGACATGGCCCATGTAGCCATAGGCCATCTCGTAAGCCGCGCCGTCGGTCGCGCCGATGCGGATCTTGCCGAACGAGCCCGTGACGTCCATGTAGCTTTCGTCGATCCACTGCGAGCTACTGGAATTCTCGGCGTCACTTTCGAGTTCGGCCTTGCCGGAAACGGTGATGCCGTTGTCGAGCTTCATCGAGGCAATGAAGTGGATCTCGCCGTCTTCCTGCTGGACGACCTGGCCGTCATCAATGCCCTTATCATCGCTGTCGGCTTTCTGGAAGCCGATGCCCTGCTCGAAGACGCCGCCGATCTTGAGCGACGGCTTCATCATCTTGTCGTCCGCAACCGCGCCGCCGGAAAGCACCAGCACGCTCGCGGCAACCAGTGCCGTGGTGGTAAGAAACTGCTTTTTCATGTTACTCCTCCCTAGGGGTTTGGTAAGTACGCTGCCCGTGCGGGCAACCGCGTCCTGAGACGGTATCCGCCCGGGTATCAGGACAGACGCCCGGACAAACCGAGCGCCACGCGGAACCTTTTTATGCGCTACCGCGCCGGCTTGCAATCGAATCGAACGGACTGTGGCAAAAAAGCACAGGCATGTTGCCAAAACACAACGGTTCTGCCGCGCATCGATCCGTTGTTTGTGGTCCGATTGCCCGGCGCGGCCGATCGGTGCTAACCTTCGCCCATGACTGTCCCAGACGGCATCCATACCACGACCTGCTGGGAATGCAGCACGCGGTGCGGCGCCAGGGTGACCGTGGCCGGCGGGAGAGTGGCCGCGATCGGCCCCAACCCGGCGCATCCGGGATCGAGGGGTGCCTACTGCGTCAAGGGCATTCGCGGCCTCGACGAACTTACCCACGGCAGTTCCCGCCTCCTGCGGCCGCGCCGCCGCGCCGGTCCGCGCGGCTCGGGCAAGTGGCAGGACATCTCCTGGGACAGCGCGCTCGACGAGATGGCGGACCGCCTACTCGACGCGCGCGCCACGCACGGCCCGGAGGCGCTGGCCGGCGCAGTATCAAGCGCATTCTTCAGCCGCGGCGCCATGGTCGCGCTGCTCATGCGCGCACTCGGCTCCCCGAACTGGATGATGAACCAGGATCTGTGCGGCGGGTGCCGGGCACTGTCGGACCGAATCACCGGTCTCGGGATCGTCGGCGGCGAGGATGTCGACCACACCCGCTGCGCCCTTGTCGTCGGGCGCAACCCGCAGGCCGCCGATCCGGCGCAGTGGATGGCGCTGAAGCGGGCGAAGGAAGCCGGCGCGCGGGTCGTCACCATCGATCCCGCACGCACGCCGGCGGCCGATATTGCCGACCTCTGGCTGCGCCCGCGCGCCGGAACCGACGCCGCGATCGCACTCGCCATGATCGACGTCATCGTCAGCGAGAATCTCCATGACCAGGCATTCGTCGAGGCCTGGACACGGGGTTTCGGGGAGCTTCAGAAGCGCGCCGCCGAATTCCCGCCGGCCCGCGCTGCCGCGCTTTCCGGCGTCGCCACCGACGACATCGTCGCGGCGGCGCGGATGTATGCCGACGGCCCGTCCTGCTTCGTGTCCGGACACGGAATCGACGCCGCCTCCAACGGCGTCCAGACCTTCCGGGCCTTTCACTGCCTGGTCGCAATCACCGGCAATGTCGACCGCCGCGGCGGCAATATCCGGGTCAAGCGGCCACGTGGGTTCCGCAACTATATCGACATCCTCCACGATCCGGCCTTCGCGCTGCCGCCCGAGATCGCGAACCGCACGCTCGGCGCCGACCGCTTTCCGCTGTGGGCCGGCCCGCGCGGCTGGCAGACCGCGGCCCACAACCCGACCGTGCTCCGGGCCATCCTGACCGGGGAGCCGCATTCGGTCCGCGCCATGCACGTGTCCGGTGTCAACATCGCCGTCACCTACCCCGGCACGCAGAGGGTCATGGCGGCGCTCCGGTCGCTCGACTTCCTGAGCGTCGCCACCCACACGATGACGCCGACTGCGGAGCTCGCCGATATCATCCTGCCGAAGACGACCGGGCTCGAGGAGGAGGAGGTCTCGCTCTACCCGTCGGCGCAGATCGTCTCCTACACCAGACCAGTCAAGGAACCGGAAGGGGAAGCACGCTCGGATTTCGATTTCACAACCGATCTGACTCGGCGCCTGGAGCAGCGCGGCCTCGATGTTCGGCGTTTCTTTCCGTGGGAGACCAAGCGCAAGTTCAACCGCTATCTGCTCGGCGACGAGATCGACTGGGACGTCCTGGTCGCGCAGGGCTGGGCGGATTTCGAGTACGAACTCGGCGATTTCGGGAAGGCCGGTTTCCGGACCCCCTCAGGCAGGATCGAACTGTGGTCCGAGACCCTCGCCGACCTCGGCATCGATCCGCTGCCCGGCTACGTCCCGCCGCGCAGCGAACGCGTCGGCGACGGGATCCACGGGGACTACCCCCTAGTGCTCCTGACCGGCGCGCGCGAGAAGACCTATCACCACTCGCGCTACCGCGACCAAGCCTGGACGCGCAAGGTTTCCCCGTTCCCGCTCCTGCAGGTCCATCCGGACACTGCGGAACGGCTCGGACTCGCCGACGGCGACTGGGTGGCCGTCGAGACCCCCGGCGCCGACGGGCGCTGCAAGCTCAGGGTCGCGGTCACCGCCAACACCCAGCCCGGCGTCGTCCGCACCGGCATGGGGTGGTGGCTGCCCGAGGCGGCCGGCCCCGAACGCGGCGCACTCGAGGTGAACGTCAACGCGGCGCTGTCCTATGACGGCCCGTGGGACCCGGTGACCGGATCAGCCGACACCAGGGGTCTGCCATGCCGGATCGCGCCGATCGAGGAGGCCGAGATCCCGATGAGGAACACCGCGTGAGCGCCGCCAGACGCCTGCAGGAGCTCGGGCTGGAGCTGCCACCGCCCTTCGCCTACCCGAGCGCCAACCGCACCGGCTGCGTCCGGAGCGGCGACCTGCTCTTCGCGTCCGGCCATCCGCCGCCGGAGAATTTCGGGGTGAAGACCGTCGGCAAGGTCGGCGCGGAAGTCAGCGAGACCGAGGCCTACGCGGCCGCGCGCGCCACAGCCCTCAACATCCTTGCCTCGGTGGCGCAGAGCCTCGGCTCGCTTGACCGTGTGGCCCGCGTCGTCAAGGTCTTCGGCATGGTCAACTCGGCTCCCGGCTTCGACCGCCAGTTCGCGGTCATCGACGGCGCCTCCGACCTGTTCTGCGAACTCTTCGGCAACGACGCCGGACAGCACGCCCGGAGCGCGGTGGGCATGTACGAGCTGCCGCGCGGATTCTGCATTGAAATCGAGGCGGTATTCGAGGTCCGCGACTAAGTCCCGCGGCCCGGGAACCGTCAGCAACGCTCCGCAACGGTCCGCCCGCCCGCCGCCGAGAATTTTTTCTTGACACCCCCTCCGCGGGGTAGACAATGGCCGTTGGCGGCACGTCTGGACTCATCGAGCTGACGGGTCCCGCGCCGTCCGCAAAACCGGGTTTCAAGGGAGGAAGCTCATGACGGAAACATGGAAGGAATACGAGCGGGAGTTCGACGAGTACGAACTGCCGCCTGATCCGGCAGACGATTTCGACTGGACGCCGGCCACCGCCGAGGTCGCGGGCAACCTGCCCGACATGCCCTTGGCGAGCTGGCGGGAGCCGGGTACGAGCCGCCGCGAATTCCTGCGCGGCGTGGTCTGTTCCGGTGTCGCCGTCTCGGCAGCCGCTTACATGTTCGCGGGGAACTCCGGCCAGGCACGCGCCGCGGTGCGCGGCGTCGAGCGCCTGATCTCGCTCAACGTCAACGGCAAGACCCGCCGCGTCGACGTGCCTCCGAGCGAGACCCTGGCCCAGACCATCCGCTACCGCCTCGGGCTTACCGGAACCAAGATCGGCTGCAACCGCGCCGAGTGCGGCGCCTGCACGGTGATGGCAGACGACATCACGATCTATTCCTGCTCGACGCTGACCCACCAGGCGCGTGGCCGCAAGATCACCACCGTCGAAGGCGTTGCCGACCCGTCGGGGAAGCTCCATCCGGTGCAGCAGGCGTTCATCGACGAACTCGGCCCGCAATGCGGCTTCTGTACCCCGGGCCAGGTCGTCTCGGCCGTCGCGCTCCTCAAGAAGAACCCCGAACCCACCGTGGACGAGGCGCGGCGCGCCATGTCCGGTAACCTTTGTCGATGCGGTGCATACGCCCATTACCTCAACGGGGTGATGCGCGCCGCCGGGAGGGCCTGAAGCCATGGCCTACAACCTGATCGGAAAGAACTTCACCGCGCCCGACCTTCACGCGAAGGTCACCGGCGCCGCCAAATACGCAGAGGATTTCCGCGCCGACGGCATGGTCTTCCTCAAGACCTACCCGTCGCCGATGCCGCACGCCAAGGTCAAGTCGATCGATGTCGACAAGGCCAAGAAGATGCCCGGCGTCGTCGGCGTGATGCTGCCCGAAGACATCAAGCAGCCGGGCGGCGCCGGTCACGCCATTCTCACTGCCTATCCGGTGTTTGTCGGCCAGCCTATCCTGGCCATCGCCGCGAAGACCGAACAACAGGCCGAGGACGCCATCCAGACGGTCAGGGTCGAGCTTGACCCGCTTCCGTTCTGCGTCGATCCGCTCGAGAGCCTGAAACCCGACGGCCCCAACGCCAATGTCGGCGGCAACGTCGCCAACCCGCGCGGGATCAAGCTCCAGGAGATCAAGTGGACGGGCAAGGACTTCGCGCTTGCCGGCGACGACCGGCTGCCCATGGGCAAGCCGGCGGACGAGTGGACCTTTGGCGATCTTCAGGCCGGGTTCGCCAAGGCCAAGGCCGTCGTCGAGGAGACCTTCGTCAGTTCGGCCAATGCCCATCACGCGATGGAACCGCGTTCGGCGGCCGCCTATTGGGAGAACGGCAAGGTCCATGTCTGGGGCTCGACCCAGTCCTCGTCCTTCGCCATCCCGAGCCTCGCCAAGTATATCGGCGTCAAGCCGTCCCAGCTCAACCTCGTCAGCGAGTTCTGCGGCGGCGGTTTCGGCGGCAAGGCCTATTCCTATCCGCTGATGGCGCTGCCGGCGTTGATGTCGAAGAAGCTCAACGGACGGCCCGTCCTGATGCGCGCCAGCCGCGCCGACGAGTATTACAACGGTTCCGGACGCGCTGCCTTCCAGGGCTGGGTCAAGATCGGCTTCGCTGAAAACGGACGGGTGGTGGCGCTCGACAGTTACGTCATCCAGGATAACGGTTCGACCGTGGGCTTCTGGGATTTCAAGAATTTCGGGGCCGCAGCCTCCGTCATCCTGCAACCGGAGGCGATGCGCTTCCGGGGTATTCCGGTGCTCACCAACACCCCGCCCAAGGGGCCCCAGCGCGGTCCCGGAGAGAACCAGACCGCAAACATCCTAGAACCGCTGCTCGACAAGGGCGCCCGCATGCTCGGCATCGACCGGCTGGCGCTGCGCCTGGTCAACGCGCCGGGAGGCGGCCAGGGCGGCAAGATCGGGGGCAAGCAGGCGCCGCTCACCAGCGCCTATCTGCGCGAGGGCCTCGAACAGGCGGCGAAGAAGTTCAACTACGCCGGCCGGATGAAGAAGGCGGGCAAGCAGCCGGATGGCAAGATCCGCGCCATCGGCATCGGACAGGCCTACCACGCTGCCGGCGCGGCCGGGTTCGACGGCATGGTGCGCATCACGCCCGACGGCAAGCTGCACATCCATACCGGCGTCGGCAATCTCGGCACATTTTCCTACGCTTCGACATCGCGTGTTGCCGCCGAGGTCCTCGGGTATGACTGGGCGAACACCGTCATCGAACGCGGCGGGTCGCTCAAGGCGATGCCTTTCAATCTCGGCCAGTTCGGGTCGAACACGACCTTCACCATGACCCGGACCAACTATGCCGCGGCTATCGACGCCAGGGACAAGCTCCTTGAGATCGGCGCCATGGTCATGGGCGGCGCCGCGGGCGACTACAAGCTCGACGGCGAACGCGTGGTCGCGAAAGGGGGTAGCAAGTCGATCACCTTCGCCGAGGCCGCCAAGAAGGCGATCGAGGTCGGCGGGAAATACTCCGCCAAGGAGGTTGACGAGAAACTCAACCCCCTGACCAAGATGGCCGCAAACATGGTCGCGGGGACCGGGCTGATCGGCGTCGCCAAGGACAAGCTCCCCAAGAAGGGGGTGGTGCCGGGACTGGCAGCGGCGTTCATCGAGATCGAGCTCGATCCGGAAACCGGCCGGGTCGATATCCTCGACTATCTCGGTGTCGCCGATGTCGGCCAGGTGCTGCACCCGCAGGGTCTGGACGCCCAGATCCTCGGCGGCGCGATAATGGGTTTCGGGCTCGCAGCCACCGAACGGCATGTCTACGACCCGGCCTACGGGCGTCCCAACGCCATCGGGCTGCATCATGCGAAGCCCCCGACCTATCTCGACGTGCCGACCCAGATGTCGGCGCTCGCGGTCGAGGGCGCCACCGACCCACAGAACCCGGTCGGCGCCAAGGGTGTCGGTGAACCGGTTCAGGGCGCCGGCTCCTCCGCCTACCTGAGTGCGGTGTCCGAGGCCCTCGGCGGCCACCTGTTCAACCGAGTGCCGGTCGTCGCAGACATGATCGTCAACACGCTCGCCAAGCAGCCGCAATCCTACAAGCCGCTGCAGGTCAACAGCCAGTAGCCGGCGGAGAGGAGACAAACCGATGACCGACTATATGCACGCATTCGACCTGTATGCGCCCGGCAGTCTCGGCGAGACGGCCGAACTTCTCGACAAGCACGGCAAGGATGCCTGGCTCGTCGCCGGCGGCAAGGACAGCTTCGACTGGTTCAAGGATCGCCACAAGACACCCAAGGTGGTCGTTGACATCTCGGGGCTGGCCGCGCTGAAGGGCGTTGCCGACAAGGGAGACCATATCGCGATCGGCGCGGCTACCACGCTGACCGAGATCGAGGAAAACGCGGTGCTGCGCGACGGCTACCCGCTTCTCACGATGGCGGCCAGCAAGGTCGCCAGTCCGCAGATCCGGAACTCGGGCACGATCGGCGGCAATGTCGCGCAGGACACCCGTTGCACCTACTACCGCGACGGCTTTCCATGCTACCGGGCCGGCGGCAACACCTGTTACGCCAATACGCCAACGGCCATGAACCGCGAGCACGCCCTGTTCGACGTCTCGCGGTGCGTCGCGGTGACGCCTTCCGACACCGCTCCGGCCCTGGTCGCGCTTGATGCTCAGATGGTGATTTCCCGCGCCGGCAAGGAGCGCGTGGTTCCGGCCGAGAAATTCTTCATCGGGCCCGATATCGACATCACCCGCATGACGGTGCTCGAACCGGAGGATGTGCTCACCCAAATCCGCCTGCCGAAGAAATGGGCTGGCACCCGGCACTATTTCGAGAAAGTGGCGGATCGCCAGACCTGGGATTT
This sequence comes from Alphaproteobacteria bacterium, assembly GCA_964291215.2. Lineage (GTDB taxonomy): Bacteria > Pseudomonadota > Alphaproteobacteria > MPNO01 > UBA830 > JAJEBT01. Next base: position 479,072 of record OZ219791.1, read on the forward strand.
CGCGCTGGTCAGCATTGCCATGGCCGCCCGCGTTGACGGCGGCAAGGTGTCCGAAGTCCGGGTTGCCTGCGGCGGGGTGCAGTGTACGCCGCGGCGGCTGACCGATGTCGAGGACCTGATGAAGGGGGAGGCGCCGGGCGCCGAGCTTGAAACGCTTGCCAAGCGGGTTGCTGCCCGTGGCGCCAAGCCGCTCAACTACAACCACTTCAAGATCCCGCTGATGGCGAATCTGGCGGCGCGCGCCGTCCGCTCGCTCGCCTGAACGCGATGGAACTGTTCCGTGTCTCCAGGAATGTCTGGGGACAGGAGATGCTGCTGGGAATGTCGTGGGACCTGCTCTGGTTGCCGGTCGCCGCGGCATTCTCCTGCATCATAGCGCACCAGATCTTCCGGCTTGCCACAAGACAATCCTGAAATCCCGAGCATCAGCGCGGTGCCGGGGGAAATCCGACACGCGTGGCCCGACCGGCTGTTCCACTGGACGATGGCCGTGCTCACGCTGGTGCTCCTCGCCACCGCGTTCCTGCCCGTGGTCGGCGTACAGTTCGACTGGGTCCCGATCCACTGGATATCCGGGATCCTGCTCACCGCCACGGTGATCTTCCACCTCTACCGCGTCCTTGCCGTCCACGGCATCACGTCGATGATGCCGGTGCGTGGAGACCTGCGCGCCGCCATGGGCGGCAAACCCGTTGCAGATGATGCAAAATACGATCTCGGCCAGAAGCTCTATCACTGGTCGGTCTCCGCCGTGATGCTGGTGCTGGTCGTCACCGGCCTCATCATGCTCGCCAAGATCGACACGCCGCTCTGGCGCCGGGATCCGTCGATCCTGTCCGACTGGGACTGGGGGGTCGTCTACGCATTGCACGGCGCGGCGGCGCTGCTCCTGATATTCCTTTTCATCCTCCACATCTATTTTGCCTTTCTTCCAGAACATCGCCGGCTTCTCGCGGCAATGGCGCTGGGGCGCCGGGTGCCACCCGCAACCAGGAACGGACCTCAACCATGAATGCCGCAGGACTACGGAAACAGATCGAAGCGATCGAGGAAGCCTACGAATATATGCTCGCCTATGCCGCCCAGGGCCGAGCGGACGAGGGGGCGGGACCGGATGGTGCGCATATCAGGACCTTCCTCGCTCAGTTCGAGGCAGCCGCCGTCGCCATCGCAGCCAAACTCGACGACACTCTCTCCGGCAACGAGGCGGCGGGGTTCCACGCTGCCCTTGCCCGCGATTCCGAAACCGTGCTATCGGTACTTCGGGTCATGCAGATCCGCGATAACATCTCGTCGGAAGTCGTCGACAACGCCAACGGCCTAATTGCCGTCCGCTCCTACCTGACGTCGCTGTTCTTCCTTGACAAGGTGGCACTGCCCTAAATTCCGGCACTTTCGGCCACGGACATGCCGACGCCTGCCACACCCGTTTGCGGAGCGTGGCACTCGCCATCGCGGTAGGGAACCGGGTTACCCCACGACGATCCCATGCTAATTCGGAGACGCGAAATCCGAATACGTTGGGGCTCATCACAGATCGCCTCCTTGATCGCAATTTTCGTGCCGAGAAGGCCCCATAGAGCCTTGGCGGCACGATTGCAGCGCGACGCAAACTGAGAAAATCTCGCCAGTCGTCGCCGGATTAGCAGCGTGGGATCACCATGGATGCACGCGCGCCGCGCTGTGCGCCATAGCCCTCGCGAGCGAAGCGGCGACCTTCCAGCTGCTGGAAACCGGCCACGGAATCATGCCGACCATCGCGACATCTTCCATAGCCGATCGCGTTCCGCGCAAGGCGCTGATGTACCTGACCTATTCCACCAGGGCGATCGACGCGCCGAGAGCCCTTTCCACGAGGATCGTCAGCGACGTGTTCGCAGCCGACGCGCTGTAGAGCACGCTGGAAGAACTCTGCGCGGCGATCGAAAAGGCGCCACGGCCGGCCATCCTCGGGATCAAGGAATATGCGCGCTCGGCGCTGTCCATGGACATCTCAAGCGCTGTCGACTTCGCGCGCAACCTGCACACGGCCGTCAATTCGGCTCCGGGGATGCACGGCTGAGGCTGCCGGGAGCGACGACAACGCGTTCCGGCCACGGAACAGTTCGAGAGGCCGGTCCGCGGCACCCGCTATTCGGACAGCAGTCGGCCGATCCGAGCCCGAATCTCGTCTTGTGCTGGATCGTCCCGGTCGAGCACCTCAGCAAGGGTCCGCCAGTGCGCGAGCGCCACCGTCCTGTCGCCACGCGCAAGCGCCAGCGATCCCGCGAGATCGAGGCCGCGCCGGTTGCGGCCGTCGAGCGCGAGTATTCGCTTCACGACGGGATTGATCTCGGCCGGATCCGGCGGATCCGGCCTCGCGGCGGCGACGATGCCGTCGGCCCAGGCCACCAGGATGTCCACATCATCCGGACGCAGCGTCGCCGCTCGCGCCCAGGCCGCCCTTGCCTCATCCAACTCGCCCAGCGCCGTCCGCGACTGCGCCAGGCGGAGCCAGCCCGCCACGTTGTCGGGTTCCGACGCGAGGCGATCGGCGAGCCCATCGACCATCGCGCGGATCATGGCCGCACGGTCTTCGACCGAAAGGCTTGCCGCCACCGCAACATCGCCGCGGGTCGGGTCGCGCATCTCCTCCGCTTTTCCGCGCGCCGCGCCGTCAGCAGCCGCCCGAGCACCCCGAGTGTCAGTCATCTCGGCTTCGAGAGCCGCCACGCGCCCCCGGACGAAGACCGCCCAGGGCGCGTCCGGCGACAGATCAGCCACCAGCGTGCGCCAGCGCGCAAGCGCGGCCTCGGGCCGGCCGGCCCGTCGCTCGGCTACACCCACATAGTAGGACGCCCGGGGCTCTCCGGGATCCCGCCGCAGCGCCTCCTTGAACGCCGCCAGCGCCCGGGGGGTGACCCGTCCGCCGGCTGCCAGCGTCAACGCCCGGCCCGCCAGTGACGGATAGGCCGCGTTCGAGGCGTCGAACCGCGCCGCATGCCCGAAGGCGACGCCCGCCTTTTCGTGATCCCCGAGGCGGGACAATGCCTCGCCCAGCGCCGCCCAGCCGCGGGGGTTGTCCGGCTCCCTCTCGAGAGCGCCCGCGATTTCGGCGACCCGCTGCCGCCCGTCCACCGCGGGCCCGGCCCGCAGAACCACATCCGGTTCCCCCTGAACCAGGTAGAGCAGAAGCCCCAGCACCGGCACGCAGGCCACCATGCACAGGCCCGCAATCAGCCTGGGACCTGACCGCAGACGTTTTCGGGAGGAAGCCGGCGAGTCCGCAAGCGCCAGCACGCGGCGCTCGATTTCCGTTCTCGCCGCCGCCGCCTGTTCCGCGGCAAGGGTGCCCCGCGCGAGATCGCGCTCGATCTCGTCGAGCTGGCCGCGATACATCTCCAGTACCGGATCCAAGCACCGCTCTTCGGCGCGGACACCGCGAAGCAGCGGCCAGGCCACGAGCAACGCTCCGGTGAACCCCACCATCAGCACTAAGACGATCCAGAGTTCGATCATTCCCCCTGTCCGCCCAGGACCGTTTCAAGCCGCCGTCTCTCGTCCGCAGACAGCGGTTCCGGCTCCCTGGCTCCGTCCCGGCGGCGGCGGATCACGATCCACGCGATGCCGGCTGCGAGCACTATCCAGGGCCCGGTCCAAAGCGCCAGGGTCGACGCCTTGAACGGAGGCTTCAGGAGCACGAAATCACCATAGCGCGCGACGACGTGATCGATGACCTCGGCATCGCTCGCGCCAGCCTTCAGCCGCTCGCGCACAAGAAGCCGGAGGTCGCGCGCCAGAGTCGCGCTGGAGTCGTCGATCGACTGGTTCTGGCACACGAGACAGCGCAGTTCCCTGCTAATCGCGCGCGCGCGCGCCTCAAGGCCGGGATCCGTCAGGACCTCGTCCGGCTCGACCGCGCTGACGGACAAGGCGGCCGCGAGGCAGCCGAAGACCAGGATGGCCGACAGCGCGATCCTCATTCCAGGCCGACCCTTTGCAGGACCGGACGCAGCACATTCTCGAGATCGCCGGGATTGATCGGACCGACATGGCGGTAGCGAATGCGTCCCGCTCCGTCGACGACGAAGGTCTCCGGAACGCCGTACACACCCCAGTCGATTGACACGCGTCCATTGATGTCGGCGCCGAGCCCGGTGTAGGGATTGCCCAGAGTTTCGATGAAGGCGCGCGCATCTTCAGCCCGGTCCTTGATGTTGATGCCGTGGATCGGCACACCCTCCCGCGCCAGCTGAATCAGCGCCGGATGCTCCGTACGACAGGGCGCACACCACGAGGCCCAGACATTGACCAGGGACGGCTTTCCCAGCAGGTCCGCCGTCTTCAGGCCGCCGGGAAGTCCGGTTATCGGCGGAAGCGCAAACTCAGGCACCGGCTTGTCCAGCAATGCCGACGGAATCCGCGAGATGTCCTTGCCGCCGGCACCGATCTGCCAGAGGTAAAATCCGAGGACCCCGGCGAGCGCAGCGAGGACCACGACCGGAACGAAGCGAGCCGGAGACAGGATCATGGCGACGGCACCGCAACGGGCGCGGCGCGGCGGCGTACGCGAAGCCGCCGGTCGCCGAGCGATATCGCCCCGCCGACCGCCATCAGGGCCGCGCCTGCCCAGATCCACGGCACCAGAGGGTTGTGGTAGAGACGGGCCGTCCAACCACCCCTGCCGTCGGATGCCCCGAGCACGGCATAGATGTCGGCGAGCCATGTGGTATGGATCGCCGCCTCTGTGGTGGTTGCGCGCTCGGCGGGATAGCTGCGGTTTTCAGGGAGCAACGCAGCGACGGCGCGGCCGCCGCGGCGGACCGCGAAGGTGCCCTGCACCGCCGTGTAGTTCGGCCCCCTCCGGAGGCCGGTACCCTGGAACTCCACCTCGTAGCCCGCTAATTCGACGGTGTCGCCGGAGCGCATGATCAGGATGCGCTCCTCCTGCCAGGCCGACGACACCGTGATCCCGGCAACCATGACGCCGAGCGCGGCATGGGCGCAGGCGGTGCCCCATGCGGAAGCGGGAAAGCCGACGGCGCGGCGGACCGAATCGCGCAGCGGAACCCGTGCCAGCCCCGCCTGTCCCGCGATGCCGACCGCCGACCCGGCAATCAGCCATGCCGCCAGCCCGAGACCAAGCGCCCCCAGAATTCCGCTCCGTGCCTCGACACCGGCCGCCGCGGCCGCGACGGCAATCGCAACCACCGCTGCCACCCACAGTCTCCCGAGCACGCCTGACAAGTCGCCGCGTTTCCACGCCATCATGGCTCCGATCGGACAGGCGACGAGCAGGGGAATCATGAGAGGCCCGAAGGTCATGTCGAAGAACGGTGCGCCGACAGAGATCTTGCCACCGTCAAGGGCATCGACGAGCAGCGGATAGAGCGTGCCGAGGAGAACGACGGCGCACGCCGTAGCCAGCAGAAGGTTGTTGAGAACCAGCGCCCCTTCCCGGCTTATCGGCGCGAACGGTCCACCGGAGACGGCGCCGGGAGCGCGGAGCGCGAAGAGGGCCAGGGAGCCGCCAATCACGACCACCAGGAGAACGAGGACGAAGACCCCGCGCTCCGGATCCGCGGCAAAGGCGTGTACCGAGGTCAGTACGCCCGAGCGCACGAGGAACGTGCCCAGAATCGCCAGCCCGAACGTGACGATGGCAAGGAGGATCGTCCAGTTCGCCAGCATGTTGCGCCGCTCCACCACCAGCGCGGAATGCAGCAGCGCAGTGCCTGCGAGCCACGGCATCAGGGACGCGTTCTCGACCGGGTCCCAGAACCACCAGCCGCCCCAGCCAAGCTCGTAATAGGCCCACCAGCTTCCGAGCGCGATGCCAACCGTCAGCGAAATCCAGGCTAGCAGAGTCCACGGACGCACCCAGCGCGCCCACGCAGCGTCGACCCGACCCTCGAGAAGAGCCGCGACGGCAAAGGAGAAGGCTATCGAGAATCCGACATAGCCCAGATAGAGGAACGGCGGATGGAAGGCAAGACCGGGATCCTGGAGAAGGGGGTTGAGGCCGCTGCCCTCGATCGGCACGGGATCGAGCCGGGTGAACGGGTTGGAGGTGAAGATCGAAAAGGCAAGAAAGCCGGCACCCACGGCGCCGTGGATGCCAAGCGCTCGCGCCCGAAGGGTCGCCGGCAAGGCGCGGCCGAACTCGGCGACCATCAGCCCGAACAGCGCAAGGATCAGTATCCACAGCACCATCGAACCCTCATGATTGCCCCAGACGCCGGTCAGCTTGTAGAGCATCGGCTTGAGGGTATGGGAATGCGACGCAACCAGCGCGACCGAGAAATCCGAGTTCACGAACGCCCATGTCAGCGCCGCGAAGGCGATCCCGACCATCAGGAACTGGCCGCGCGCCGCCGCACCCGCAACGTTCATGAGCGCCTCGTCGCCGCGACGGACGCCGATGAACGGCACGGTTCCCTGAACAGCCGCGAGGACCAGCGCCAGCGCGAGGGCGTAGTGCCCAATCTCGGGAACCACGCCGGCGATCCCTTCAGCCCTGCCGGCCCTGTCGGCAGGAGTCGACGGCAGGCGCCCGCACGCCGACGGGATTCCACGCAGAAGCCCTGCTGCGAAGCCGCATGCGGGTCGTGCGGGAGGAGCCGGAATATCTCAAGGGGAACCCCTCCCTGTCATGGAGCCCGCCATACGGCGACTTGTTTCAGCCGGTTAGGAACAACGGTGAGGAGATCGGCTACGGCTGGAATCTATCCCGGCACCACGCCGTTTTCAACGTCCCGCTTCATAGGTTCAGCGATGACAGGGCCACGGGAAGTAGTACCCCTTTGCTCGAACTCACTTGCGACAGCCCAACTCATCAGCCTTGCCCCAGGGTAACTGCTCACCCCCTAGTTCCGGCTTGATGTCGGGGTAGAGCAACGAACGGGTTTTCGTGGAGATTTGACACTGCAGGCCGATTCGTTTAGTGGTGGTCATCGAGAACGACGGGGACCGCCAGTGGGCTACTTTGGATCGAAGGCGACGAGCGGGCTGTGCCAGCTGCTTCCGGGGCTCCAGCCCCCGCATGATCTGTATGTGGAAACGCATCTCGGAAGCGGCGCGTTGATGAAGCGCAAGGCCGGGTGATGGCGACGGGCGGCGCGCGAGGAGTTCGAAGCGGCCAAGACCGCGGCGCTGCCGGCAAGGTGGCGGAAGAGACCGTCATCCGCGTCCTCCTGCTCGACATCATCATCGTCGTCCTTCTGGAGAAGACCACGCACGAGCCGGAACTCCGGTCTGCCGCCGTCACAGACGGACAAGAGCGTGCCGGGAGCAAGGGCCCGAAGCCAAACCGGCAGATGGGCGACAACCTGCGCAAGACCATCATCGAGGAAACGGTCGCGGCCTGCGACGCCTGCGGCGCTGACATCGACGGCCCCATCGATCGGGAGCGCCGCACGACATCGTGTTCGAGGTCGTCGAGCGCCGCGCCGAGATCAAGGAATGCCCGAAGTGCAAGGCCCGGGGCCGGTTCCCCGACAACATCCCGTGCAGTACGGCATCCAGGCCCTCGTCATCAACCTGCTGGTCGCCCAAATGCTGTCCCTGCGCCGTGCCGTCGCGTTCGTGCAGGCGATCTCCGGCATCAAGCTCTCCGAGGCCTCGGCTATGCTTTCACGATGCGTCATGGGAGGAGGCCGCCGTGGCGCACCTCCTGCAACGCCCGATGTCGACGATTTCGGATCAACGGCAAGTGGCTTCATGTCGTGGGACCCTGACGTGCAAGTTCCCGCACCGCAAGCGCGGGCAAGAGATCGGCCCGTGCTACAAGGGCGTCCTGGGCCTCGTACATGGGCCAGTGTAGCCACCAGCTGTGCGGCAGCCACCTGCTGCGCGAACTGACCTTTGTCGTCGAGGCTACCGCGCGACTGATGAAGAGCCTGCTCCGCGAGATCTGCCACAAGGTCAACAAGAGCGCATCCAAAACCCTGAACGAGGCCGACCTCCGGGCCGTGCGCAAGCGCTACCGCACCATCAGGGCGCCAGGGAACTGCCCGACATCCCGACGAAAGGAAAACGTGGACGCAAGTCCGACACGCACAACCTGCACGAACGTCTCGTGAAACACGAAAACCTGCGCTTCACAGACGACCCCAACGTCAGCTTCACCAACAATGCCGGAGAACAGAAGATCAGGATGGCAAAGGTCAAGGTGTCCGGATGCTTCCGCTCCACGCAAAAGCATGGTGCCGGGGCTCGAGCTACCTCACCTCCATGGCCGCACTCGGCTACAACCCACTCGTCGCCACCCAGATCGCCCTCGACGGAAAAGCCGCAGACATCATCAACGAGCACTACGACCAATCAGAACCCAATTAGGGGTGAGTAGATACGCTTGGCGATACAACCGACGATACCAACTCAACTCCATGATCCCACGCTTCATTCACAGCGCCGTCAGAACACAACCCATCCCATATCAACAACTCATCGCAGGATGATCCTTAGGAATAAGCAGGAAACCAAAATACGCCCACCAGGACGCTCAAATCATTGTAGGAAAGGCATTGGACAACATGCCACACTTGCCGCAGCTCGCCGATCAGGGGTAAACACCGGTTGACGTTTCAAAGGCGAGTTCCTATTATGCTGGCAGAAACTCTAGATTGCTGACCCCATCGCGGGCAGCGGACCCTATGGCCACCGCGAGGTGGCCATAGCCATGTTTGGGGGGAAGATGAAGGTTTGCTTCGTCGACGAGGCGGGCGACCTCGGAGCGTTGTCCGATCCGCCACGGCAGAACGATCAGCCCGTCCTGGTGATCGGCGGCCTTATTCTCAATGCCGGCGATCTCCACGATTTCACGGTGCGCTTCCTCGATCTGAAAGCCCAGTACTTCCCGAGGTTGCCTTATCCGTCCCCGAGACCTCTGGATCGAATCCTGCCCGAGATCAAGGGACAGGACCTTCGGCGGAACGTAACGCGCGGCAACGCCCGGCAGCATAACCATACGATAGGTTTTCTGGACCGGATTCTGGGCCTGCTGAAAGCCCATAGCGTCCAACTGGTGGCACGGATCTGGGTGAAAAGCCTTGGTGGGCAGTTCGATGCCACATCGGTGTACACATCCTCAATGCAGAGTATCTGCTCGCACTTCAATCACTATCTGACCCGGACCGGCGATCCCGGTGTGTGCATCGCCGACAGCCGGAACAATTTCAAGAATGTCAGTGTGTCCCATTCGATTTTCACGCAGAAATTCGGGCGGGTGACCCGGAAATACGAAGGAATGGCAGAACTCCCCACGTTCGGGCACAGCGACAATCATGCCGGTCTTCAGGTGTGCGATTTGGTTTGTTCCGGCCTTCTCTTCCCAATCGCTTGCTTTGCATATTGCTCGGGCCATGTGAACAACGTCCATGTGCAGCCGCGAGTGGCGGAACTCAGGCTGCGTTACGGGCAACAGCTGAAGGCGCTGCAGTACCGGTACTACGACGAAACGCTCAGCCGCTACCGAGGCGGCTTCACCGTGTCGGATGCTATCGGTCACCAGAGCGGGTCGCGGATGTTTATCTGACAGATGCGGTCCTTCATACAGGATCGCGCGGAGTAGCCGCCGAGAGCTCTATGAGCAAGGGCGGTCGCCAAAATTGGCGCAAGGGACACATCGGGAAGCTCTCGCGCATCCTGACCGCTCTGGATCGGAGCTCCGGCCCGGAAGGTATGGATATTCCCGGCTTTCGCCTCCACCCTCTCAGGGGACGTATGCAGGGACATTATGCAGTATCCGTTTCCGCCAACTGGCGAGTGACATTCCGGTTCGAGGATGGCCACGCAGCGGATGTCGATTATATGGACCCTGATCGGCGAGCTGATTTTTTTGCGGCTGGGTTTTGGCTTTCTTGGAACCGTTGTTGAGTGTTGCCGCGTCGTTCAGGCGGGCGTCGTCGGGTTTGGTATGGATTGGGGGCGGTCTGGCCGCAGTTTTTGCGACGATCCGGTCTTGATCGGGACTGCCCGGGCGCGCGTTTTCCTCCGGTGGGGTGCCGGTCGGGTTTTTCGGTGGGGCTCCTGGGCGCGGGGATCAGCCGGGCGCGGGCGGCAGCATGGCGAGGTTCATCCTCCGGCACGCTGCCATCAGATGGGGGCCGGCGTTGCCGAGCACGAGGGTGATCCGGCGGCCATGGTGGACGACACGGGCGACGAGGTGGATTCACATCGCGCGCAGACGCTTCATCCGCGTCCATTGCCATTCCTGCCCGCAGGCGGTGCGGCACAGCAGCGCCAGCACGTTCATCGCCAGGGCCGCGAGCCACAGCCAGGCGGCATTCGCGCCGAACCGCCCCGACGGCATCATCCCGCCCGCCAGGTCGGACTTGAGCACCGCATGCACCTCCTCGCCGTGACCGCAGCGGGCATGCGCCGCCGCGACCACCTCGAAGCTGTCCATGGTCTCCAGCCCGTTCGCCTTCTGCGCCCGGATGGCATCGGGGGCGGGGAAGTTGGTGACATAGGCCCCGATCCTGCAGGCGGGCCTGCCTTGGGCCGCAGGCAACTCCCCTTCGTCCAGGCCCAGCTCGCCCGGAAGAGCGCGCCGGGTCACGACATGGCGAACCACGTGATGCGGCTTCATCGCCAGGGTGCTTGCCGGGACATAGGGCAGTTCGGCGCATTCCAGCGGCGCCCTGTCCGGCGCCGCGCGCCTGTTGCGTCCGCTCACCGGGCGCCAGGCGTCTTCCCCGAGCCGCGCCACCTCCGCCATCAGCGGCTCCGAGCGCACCGCGCCGCAGACCAACCCCACCGTGCCGAACCGACGCGTCTCCTCCCTGCGGAACGCCGGGTCGTTGCAGGCGCGGATCACCTCCTCCTGATAAGCGGCCGCGTCGCTGCGCAGCACTACACGACCTATGTCGTCGGGAAGCTGCAACAGCGCCTCTTCAAGCCCGCGCCGGTTGTCGAGCGTCGCCGGCACATTGCCATCGCGCATCTCAAGCCACGGGACCATGCCGAGCTCCGGGCAGAACGCAATCAGCGGCTGGTAGCCCCGCTCGCCCCGAACTACCCTCTCCGCAGCCCGGTAGGTGTACAGGCACTCACGCTTGCCGGACGCGATGATCGTCGCGTCGAGGTCGATCGTCACCGAGCCCGCCTCCCGCACCCCTTCCGCCACAAGGCGCCGGTTCACCTCGCGAAGCAGGCCGTCCCTCTCACCCGGCACCGGGATGAACGCCGTCCCCTTCTCGCGTTCGGCGTCATGAACCCCCGCAACGTGAAAACGGTCCAGCCAGTCACGGATCGAGCGCGCCGACGGCAAGCACCGTGTCTTTCCATCGCCCCTTGATCCGACCTTGCCCATATCACGGTCCATGAGATTGTGGCTCACCCTCCGCAAGCAAGCAGGCCTTGATGATGTCCGCCTCCATGATCTGAGACACAACTTTGCCTCTCAGGCCGTCCTGAACGGTGTGCCGCTTCCGACCGTGGCGAGGCTTCTTGGTCACCGGCAGGTTTCGATGACCCTGCGCTATGCCCACGTTGCGGACAGCGAGGTCGAAGCGGCGGCGGAACGGGTCGGGAACGCGATGACACAGATCATGACATCGTGCGCGGCATCCTGAAGCCTTACTCGGGGTCGGTCCAATCCGGTTTCTTCGACCACGGTGCATTGGACACTGGTACGTAGTCCGGTCCCCGGGCAGGAATACACCGAAGATCGAAACCTTCGTCGAGGTTGCTGAGCGGCGCAAGCGAAGAGCAGCTCCTGTGATGGCTTGTACGGATACCGGCTGGCACGGCGCGGCCTCTCCGGTCGGGGTGTCGTGTCGCTGTCTTGATTGCATCGCAGTCGCCGATAGGATGCAGTTGGCCGGCAGGCGGAGGACAGGAGTATGGCGAGCATCACGGTCCGCAATCTCGACGACGAGGTGAAAACGCGGTTGCGCGTGCGGGCCGCGAAACACCATCGGTCAATGGAGGAAGAAGTGCGCATCATCCTGCGCGAGGCTGTCGAGCTCAGGGAGTCCCCGAGGAATCTCGCAAGCGCCATTCGCGCCCGCATGGCGCCTCTCGGCGGCGTGGATCTTGAACTGCCGCCGCGCGGGCCGATGCGCGAACCGACCGCCTTCGATTGAGCGTGGCGCGATGACTATCCTGCTGGACACGAATGTGGTATCCGAACTGTTGCGCCGGTCTCCCAGTCCGATCGTCGAGGCTTGGATGGGAGACCACCCTGCAACGGACCTGTATTTCTCGGCGATCGGCGAAGCGGAACTCTGGTACGGCGTTGCGATCCTCCCGGCCGGTCGGCGTCAGGCGGCGCTTGCTTCTGTCATCGAGACGATCCTGCGGGAAGACTTCGAAGGCCGCATCCTTTCCTTCGACAGTGCGGCGGCGCGGTACTATGCGGACATCGCAGCGTTCCGCCGGACGTCCGATCGGCTCGGCGGACTGCCAGATCGCAGTCATTACCCGGTCTCGCGGCATGGCGGTGGCGACCCGCAATGTCCGGGACTTCGAGGATACCGGCATCGATATCGTCGCCCCTTGGACAGCGGCATGAGCGGCACGACGGAAGCCTTCGCCCGGGCAAAGATCGACGCGTTGCTCAAGGACGCGGGATGGGACCTGACGGACAGTTCGAGCGTCCTGTTCGAACATGCGCTTCCCGACGGCACGCAGACCGACTACGTGCTCTGCGACCGGCAGGGTCGGCCCATGGCAGCGCTGGAGGCCAAGCGGGCGAGCATCGATCCCATTACGGCTCAGGACCAAGGCCGGCACTACGCCGAACAGCTCGGGGTCTTTCAACTGATCACTGTAAACTCGAAGCAACTGACGCCGTATATACGGTTCCATGAGAATCGGCCTGCGACATCATGGTGGCGGGACGGTGGCTGAAGGCACGGCTTGGCGCCAGGGATTGCAGGCGGACCTTTCTGGCACGTGAGCTCTGCGAGCGTGAGGACTGGCGGAACGCGAAGGGAGAACTATGCCTCGGCCGCGCTTCCAAAGTTCTCCGCCGCACTCGGTCTGCCTCTGCCGGAGGCTCGTCCGATGAGAGGAGTGACCCCGGAGTCCTTGGCCCCGTCGCCGGATTATCCCGACAAGCTCCTGTCGTGCCGTCTCGGCGATCTTGGCGTGGTTCCGGTTGCCGACGAGGACAAGTCGCTGGCGCGGTCGATGATGGCATCGCACCATCCCGACGCGGCCTGTCCCGGGCATCCGCTACTGGATTCTCTCGTCCCTGCACGGCGTCCTCGGCGGCCTGGCGCTGCGTCATGGCATCACAAGGCGCGGGACCTCCACATCGGCTGGCGGCGCGGGACGCTAACATCGGGCGGGTTGTCAACAATGACAGGTTTCTTCCCGGCGTCCGCGGGCTTGCGTCCGTGTCGCTGTTCCATGGTCGCGTGGCGAACGATCGGGAGGAGCGCTACGGTGTTCGCCTGACGTACAGCTACGTGGGTGCAACTACGTGGGTGCGGAGCCTACCGTGCGGCGGCGTGCTGCAAGGGGTTGCGGGTGTACGTGAAGCCGCTGTCGGCGGACTGGTCTCTCGGGCGGGCCGGGTGATCGGTTCAGGCCCGCGTCGAGGGAGGATGGCGGAGTACGGACGGAGCGCGCACAGCGCCTTGTCACGATGGGCGAGGTCTGGTTCGGTCGTCCGGGTGCGCCGGTGATCTTTCCCGGCGAGGCGGAGCAGCTTGCAGGTTCCTGTCGAACCCGAGGATCGGCATGCAAGACAGCCGCATCAGGAGGCGATGCGTTGCCGCAGCCAGTCTGTTGCGGTTCAGGGATGCTGAACTACAGCGAGGCGACGCAGGGCCTTGTCGACATCGGCGGCTCCGGAAGCAAGGGGCTCATGTCGGCGTTGCGTTCAGCGGCTGCGCACTGGGGGTATTCAGCCTTGATTCCGCGCGGAGGACAAGGCAACGGCGGGCGAGGAAAGCGGACGGACGCCTTCGCCGAGGCGGCCTGTCCGCGAACTCGCCCGTCTGCGACCGTGAGGGCGACATGTGCTCTCTTCTGTCGGAAGCCGCCGCGCCCGGCGGCCTACTGGTCCGCGCCAGCCGTTCGGGCGGGCCATCACGGCGGACGGCAAGGTCAGGGACCTGTTCGCGGCCGAATTGGACATCGTCGCGGAGAAGACGATCGACCTGTGGCGGCCCCCGGACGCGCAAGGGGCGCAACAAGCTGCGGACCGCCCTGGGCACGGCCCCACTCACCATGCTTGCAGTGCGCGTCCTGGAGAAGACGCCGCCGACAGGCAGGGACCGGCTCAACTGGTTGCTCTTGACCACCGAAGGTGAGCCCACGCAGGAGAACGCGATCCGCGCCTGGAAACGCTGGCTGAGAGTGGTTCGCGGCCGTCAAGACCGGAACGCGGATCAAGGGGCTCAACGCCGCCGACGACCTGAAGAAGTGCCTCGCCTGCCATTACTGCATGCACCGTCATGTCCGTCGAGCGCCTCGCGCGGAGCGCATGCCGGCGCGCACGATCGTCCACGAGGACGAGATCCATGTCCTCGCCGTCCACATACCGAACCACCGCAGGCAACGCGGCCCAGGCGATCGCGGAGTTCGCCGTCAACACCGCGCGCCTCGCCGGATTCATCCCGCGCCAGCCGGGCACCCACAAACTCTGGTGCGCCAGGCGAACTGGCAGAAGGTAGGGGGTGCAAGTCCCCCGAAACGAAGGAGTAGCCAAACCACGTTTCTCCGCGAGCGTCGGTCCCCGTGAGGGGGCAGGCGAAGCGTCGGTAGCGGGGCTAATGAGCACCGAAAAAGGGATGATTCGGGGTGCCGAGGCTTTCAGAGTGGTCGAAGGCAACATCGCAGACATCGGTATGGTGAGATGAGCCCCGCGGTGTCCAAGAACCCGTCCGTACGCCTTTTGTTGGGACCCTAAGAGATCTTCAAACTATCCCGCCTGTCGGGACCGTGTAGGGAAGGAGAAAGCCTGTGACGAACGGTTTGAAGAAGGGGCCCTGTGAAGGCGGCGAACAAGGAAGCTTCTGCGGAGGAGGAAAGGGCCTCAACCAAGGGGAATTCGGGACGCCAAAGCACGCGCCGAACACAGAGTCGGGTGCCACAGAAGGCGGACCGGAGCTGCAAAGAGGAACCCGAAGGAGCGTGCGCTCTTCCACCACGCCGGATGCACTCCGGTTGGCCTGAAGAAGGAAGCCGCGGCAGGGGGCGTGACGGCGAAGATCTGGACGAGCGCCTGCTCGACTTGCACTCGCGCCTGCGGGGGAGCGTACCGGGCGTCGCCAGTGGGTGGAGATACCCAAGGCGGGATACGACCACTTGCTGCACTGGAGGACAAGATCGTCCAGAAGGCAGTTGTGGATGTGATCCTGACACCGATCTACGAGGTGGAGTTCCTTGGCTACGGGTTCGGGCCGAAGGGCGCTCTCGACGCCCTGGCGTACGGGATCGAACGGCGCAAGGTCAACTGGATTGTTGATGCGGACATTCGGGCATACTTCGACACGGGGATTGGTTGATTACGTTCCTCGAGTACCGCGACAGGCGAGTGCTGATCCGCAAGTGGCTGAACGCTGGCGTCATGGAGCGACACCGGTGTCGGGACGCCGCAGGGCGCGATTGTCAGCCCCTGCGAACATATTCCTGCACTACGTGCTTGATCTGTGGTTCCACAAGGCGTCCGAAGGTTCCGGACGGTCAAGCGATCATTGTCCGGGACGATATCGTGGTCGGGTTTCAGCACAAGCGGGATGCGGAGCAATACCTTCGCGATGTTCGGGAAAGGCCGCTTTGGTCTCACCCGGACAATCGTCGAGTTCGGCCGGTTCGCCATGGCGAACTGCCTGAAGCGCGGGTTCGACTTCCCGGGTTTCAGGCACTTCTGCACGAGGACCCGGACAGGACGGTTCAGGCTCGGTCGCAAAACGGGTCGCAAGGACCCGCATCGAGGAGGGGCTTCGCAAACGATGGCATTACGACATATGGGAGGTCGGCAAATGGCGAGTCTGTCAAGGCTGGCTCAACTACTTCGCCGTTCCGGGCTGTACACGTTCCGTCAGAGGCTGAAACGCCGGTGGATGCGGGCGATACGCCGCCGCTCCCAACGCCACCGCTTCAACTGGAAGCGATTGGAGCGCATGACCGAACTTCTTTGGCCGCCCATCCGTCACCCATGGCCGGACCAGCGGTTTGCCGTCAAGCACCCGACGCCGGATGGATTAGCGTCCAAGTCCGGATCTGTGCGGGGGGTGCGCAGCAATGCGCATTCCTACCGCGACGGAAGGATACCTGATCTTGTTCACTGAAAACTACCGGGGCGACTACGCCAACATCGAGTCGACAGTGTACCATTGAAAGGCCCTGCTCCGCCAACGCGGGCCTCCAACACCACAGGCGCCGCCATGACGGCACCGACATCCCCGCAGCACAAACGGTGGGCATACCGTCGCGCCGCTCTGCGTCCTCATGACATCAGACTGTCGTCCACAGCCCTCCAGAACCCCATGCCAGGGCGATCGCCCGCGTCCTGCAGGCCCCACATCCTTCGTCACAGGCCGAACATCACGCACCGACATCGGACAACACGCCTCCTTGCGCGTCCGTAAACAACACCTCCTTCACACTTTCTGCATGTCGACACCGGGGCGGCGCGGCCTTCGTCCAAACCCGCTTGGTGACGGCGCTCCGGCCGTCACTAACCAGAATCTTTAAGGTGACCCGATTTTTTGACTACCGATAGATGAGCATTCACGTCGCAACTTGGTCACGCAAGGAAATCATCCCCTTTTCAACACGATGATCCCATGCTGATTCCGAGATGCGAAATCCGAGTGCGTTGGGGCTCGCGTCATCGCAGATCGCCCCTTGATCGCAATTTTTCGCGCCGAGAAGGTCTCATTGAGCCTTGGCGGCACGATTGAAGCGCGACGCAGACCGAAAAATCTCGCCGGTCGCCGCTGGATTAGCAGCGCGGGATCGTCGTGCCTTTTCAACCGGTCGGGGAAGGTATGATTGCGAACGGAACGGCCGACGACAAGGCGGCCCAAACCTTGCCGCCTGCCATCAGCTATGCTACAGGGGCCCTGCGCAGGGGTCGGGCGGTTCGGCGACCGAACGGACAGGCTGCCGCTGACCGGCCGCGCGGACAGACTAGGAGTGCGGTTCAAGGATTCCGCACTTTCGGGGGCGCTTTCTCTCAGCGTCCCGCGGAGGTGGCGGACCGGGCCGAGCAACATGACCCCGCTGGGAGGCAGAATCGTGACTGACAGGATGCATGGCCGAGCCGGGGCGCTCGGCATTGTGACAGTCTTGGCCGGTTCTCTCATGCTGGCTGGCTGCGAGAACGCGGTAATCCCCGGTTCGCCTGAAGATCCGCATCCGCCAGGAACCGGCCTGCCCGGAACCGAGGGAGCAGAGGGTAGCATTTTCGGCGAGGGCGGCCTGGATCTGACGCGCCTGACAGGCCTCGACTCCGACGAGGACGACCGGGGCGGCGTCCTAGGCGTGAACAGCTTCCTCTGGCGAGCCAGCCTCGACACTATATCGTTCATGCCGCTGGCTTCGGCCGACCCCTTTGGAGGCGTGATCATCACCGACTGGCACTCGCTGCCCGAAACGCCGAACGACAGGTTCAAGGTCACCGTATACATACTCGACCGCCAGCTGCGCGCCGACGGCCTGCGCGTTTCGATGTTCCGCCAGAACCGCGCTGGCAGCGGCGCGGACTGGCAACCCCAGCAGGTCGCCCCGAAAACAGTGACCCAGCTGGAAGACCAGATCCTCACCAGGGCGCGACAGCTGCGGTCCGTCGCCACGGCCGGATCGCGCTAGCGCCCGGCCCTTGAACATACCCCGGCTGTTTCAGGCGAAGCACGGAAAGATGCCGGTCCGGGCGGTCGCAAGGCGCCCGCGTTCGGCAATAACCTGCGGTCATGGCAACCGATAGCACCTCCTCAAGATATCCCTTCAAGGACACCGAAGCGCGCTGGCAGGCGGCATGGGACGAGCGCCACACCTTCGCCGCCGAAGAGGATGCGCAAAGACTCAAATACTATGTTCTCGAGATGTTCCCGTATCCCTCGGGCCGCATCCACATGGGACATGTCCGCAACTACACGATGGGCGACGTGGTTGCGCGCTACAAGCGCGCCCGTGGCTTCAACGTTCTGCACCCCATGGGTTGGGATGCTTTCGGCCTGCCCGCGGAAAACGCGGCCATGGAACAGAAGGTCCACCCGGCCGAATGGACCTACAACAACATCGACACCATGCGTGACCAGCTCCGGATGATGGGGCTCTCGATCGACTGGAATCGCGAGATCGCGACCTGCCACCCGGACTATTACCGCCACCAGCAGCAGATGTTCCTCGATTTCCTGGAAGCCGGGCTGGCCTATCGGCATGAAGCCTGGGTGAACTGGGATCCGGAGGAACAGACCGTGCTCGCCAACGAGCAGGTCATTGACGGCCACGGCTGGCGGTCGGGAGCGCCGGTCGAGA
Source organism: Alphaproteobacteria bacterium (assembly GCA_964291215.2). Lineage (GTDB taxonomy): Bacteria > Pseudomonadota > Alphaproteobacteria > MPNO01 > UBA830 > JAJEBT01. The sequence continues at coordinate 497,495 of OZ219791.1, forward strand.
AACGCAACCTTGCCCAGTGGTTCTTCCGGATCTCGGAATATGCGCAGGATCTGCTCGATGCGATAGGCGACCTCGACCGGTGGCCCGAAAAGGTGCGGCTGATGCAGGCGAACTGGATCGGACGCTCGGAAGGCCTGCGCATCGCCTTCGAGATCGAGAACCCGCCGGACGGCGCCGATACGCTTGAGGTCTACACGACCCGGCACGACACCCTGTTTGGTGCGAGCTTCTGCGCCGTTTCCCCGGAACACCCGCTGGCAGCCAGACTCGCGGCAGAGGACGCCGCCCTTGCCGATTTCATCGCCGAATGCAGCGCGCTGGGCACTTCGGAAGCCGTTATCGAACAGGCCGAGAAGCGCGGCCACGACACCGGGCTGCGCGTCAGGCATCCCTTCATTACGGGCACGACGCTGCCGGTCTATGTCGCCAACTTCGTGCTCATGGACTACGGAACCGGCGCGATCTTCGGGTGCCCGGCGCATGACCAGCGCGATCTCGAGTTCGCCCGCAGATACGGACTCGATGTCCTTCCCGTCGTCATTCCGCCGGACGAGGGTCAGGATTTCGAGATCGGCGACCGCGCCTATACCGGACCGGGATTGCTGGCCAATTCCGATTTCCTCGACGGAATGGATATCGACTCGGCCAAGGCCGAGATCGCGGCGCGCATCGAGGCCGCGGACACGGGCCGCCGCGAGGTCAATTTCCGGCTGCGCGACTGGGGCGTTTCGCGACAGCGCTACTGGGGATGCCCGATACCCGTCATCCATTGCCCAAATTGCGGCGTGGTGCCGGTGCCGAGAGCGGATCTACCGGTCATCCTTCCCCATGACGTGACGTTCGACCAGCCCGGCAACCCCCTCGACCACCATCCGGACTGGGCCGATGCCGCCTGCCCGCAATGCGGCACCAGCGCGCGGCGCGAAACCGACACCTTCGACACCTTCGTCGATTCGTCCTGGTATTTTGCGCGCTTCTGCTCACCGCAGAGCGACCAACCGGTCGACGGGACCGCAGTCGATTACTGGCTGCCGGTGGACCAGTATATCGGCGGCGTCGAGCATGCCATCCTGCACCTGCTCTATTCCCGCTTCTTCACCCGCGCGATGAAGCGGACCGGTCATACGCGGATCGACGAACCCTTCGCCGGGCTGTTCACCCAGGGCATGGTCCTCCACGAGACTTACCGAACCGAGAGCGGCGAGCCGGTGGAGCCGATCGACGTGGTCCACGATGAAGCCGGTGCGCTGCGTCATGTCCGGACCGGCCAGCCGCTCCTTGCCGGCCGTTCCGAAAAGATGTCCAAGTCCCGAAAGAACGTGATCGATCCGGTCCACATCATCGAAACCTACGGTGCCGACACGGCGCGGTGGTTCATGCTGTCGGACAGCCCGCCGGACAGGGATCTGGACTGGACCGAGGCCGGAATCACCGGCGCATCGAGGTTCGTCAACCGACTCTGGCGGCTAGTCGGCGGACACGCCGCGCATCTGCCGCCGCCCGGCGTCCACCCGGCAGGCAGCGATGCCGGGCACGAGCTGAGACGCGCCGCGCATGCCGCCATCGCCAATGTGACCGAGGATCTCGAGACATTCCATTTCAACCGCGCGGTTGCCCGCGTCCACGAGCTCGTCAACACGGTATCGCTTGCCGACGAGGCCGTACCGGGGCCGGTGCTGCGCGAAGCTCTCGAGATCGCGACGCTTCTCGTCGGACCGATGATGCCCCATCTCGCCGAGGAGCTGTGGCGGATGCTCGGACACGGGACCCTGGTCGCCGAGTCGCCGTGGCCGAAGGCCGACGCCGATCTCCTGATCGACGATTCCATAAGGGTTGCGGTGCAGGTCCGCGGCCGTCTTCGCGGCACGATCGAACTGCCGCGTGACGCAGGCCAGGAGCAGGCCGAGGATCTGGCGCTGGCGCTTCCGACCGTCGTGGCGGCGCTCGCCGGGGCCCCGGTGACCAAAGTGATCTATGTGCCGAACCGCATCATCAACGTCATCCATTGACCGGCCGGCCCTGCGCCGCGCCGTCTGCGCAGCTGCCGTCCTTGCCGCCACGGCGCAGGCCTGCGGCTTTCAGCCCATGTACGGCGCCAAGGACCCCGCGGTTCCGAGACTGCTCGAGAGGGTCGAAATCGCATCGATTGCAGATCGCACGGGCCAGCTGCTGAGGCACGAATTGACGCGGCGGTTCAAGCCGCGGGGCAACTCGGGCCCGGATCTCTACACGCTCACGGTGTCGCTCAGCGAAGAGTCGGAAGGGATCGGACTTCGCATCGACGAAACCGCGACCCGGATCAACCTGTCATTGACGGCAAGGTTTGCCATGCGCGACAAGGCTACAGGCCTGACGCGGCTCCAGGGAACCGAGGTGTCGGTCAACAGCTACAACGTTCTCAGGTCGGATTTTGCCACGGTCCACGCCCGCGCCGACGCCCGCCAACGCGCCATCACCCGGATCGCCGAGAGCATCACGAGGCGGGTCTCGATCTGGATTCTGCAGAGCAACCAGGCGAAAGACGGGAGCAAGGGGTGACGATGCACGACGCGCCGGCCACGGCCGTACTCCCGGCCCGGCCATGAAGGTAAGCGCGAGGGACGCGGACGGCTTCTCGCGGTCGCCGCCGCCCGATGTCCGCGCGGTCCTCTTCTACGGTCCGGACAGCGGGCTGGTCAGCGAACGCGCGGAAACCGCCGCGCGCGCTGTTACCGCCGACATCACCGATCCATTCTCGGTTGTGACCCTCGATGCCGCCGCGCTGGAGGGTGACCCGGTGCGCCTCGGCGACGAGGCCGCCGCGCTTGCGCTCGGAGCCCAACGGCGAATCGTCTGGCTCCGCGGAGCGAAAGACGCTACCGCTGTCGCGGTCCGCACGGCCCTCGCCATTCCCTGGGAATCCCTCGTCATCGTCGAGGCCGGCGACCTGTCGTCCCGTTCACGGCTGCGCACCCTCTTTGAAGGCGCCGCCGACGCTGCGGCCGTGGGCTGTTATCTCGACGACACCAAGGGGCTTGCCGCTCTCGCCCGCCAGACGTTCTCGGAGGCCGGCATCAACACGGAGCCCGGTGTCGTCGAGTGGATAAGCGGCAATCTGGGATCCGACCGCAAGGTCACCAGGATGGAGCTGGAAAAGCTCACGCTCTACGCCGGAGACGCGAAACGCATCACGCTCGAAAACGCGCAGGCGGTCATCGGAGATTCCGCCCTGGTCACCGTGGACGATGTCGTCTATGCGGCGTTCGGCGGCGACATCGAAGCGCTTGTCCAGGCGCTCGCACGGGCGCGTTTCGAGGGCGTCGGGCCGATTCCCGTGATCCGGGGCGCCTTCGCGCACCTGACCCGACTCGAGGAGGCCGCCGCCGCGGTCGCAAATGGCCGGCCGGCCGATCAGGCCGCGCGGGACCTGCGGGTGTTCTTCAAGCGGCAAGCGGCATTCAGCGCACAGATCCGGAGATGGCCGGGCGCCAAGCTCGCGCGCGGCCGCACCGAACTGGTCCGGACCGAACTCGACTGCAAGTCGACGAACCTGCCGACCGACGACGTATGCGAACGCGGCCTCATGCGTCTCGCCGCAATCGCCCGCGCCTGAGGGGTTTCCGCCTCCGGTCAATCACACCCGCTTGCCGGCAAGACCCGCCGGAAGACGGCCGGACCGGCGCCGTCAGCAGTCGGCCGCGCGGCGCGGCCGCATCACGTGCGCATGGCCGGGATCGTAGAGCGCCGAGTCCCGGAATTCCTCCGGCTCGAGCACCCGGCCCACGAGTATCAGGGCCGTGCGCGTTATGCCGGCATCGCGAACCTTGGGGCCGATGTCTGCGAGCGTCCCCCGGATGATCTTCTGGTCAGGCCAGCTCGCCCGGTAGACCACCACCGCGGGACAGTCGACGCCGTAGCGCGGCGTCAGCGTATCGCACACATGCCTGAGGTTGCGCACCGACAGGTGAATGGCGAGCGTCGCACCGCTGGCGCCGAGCGTTGCGAGATCCTCGCCTTCGGGCATGTCCGACGCCTTCATGGATGTCCGCGTGAGGATCACCGTCTGCGCCACTTCCGGAAGGGTGAGCTCGCGCCTGAGGGCGGCGGCGGCGGCGGCGTAGGCAGGAACGCCCGGCACGATCTCGTAATCGATCCCGAGCCCGTCGAGACGCCGCATCTGCTCCCCCGTCGCCCCGTAGAGGGACGGGTCGCCGGAGTGCACCCGCGCTACATCCTTGCCCCCGGCGTCGGCCCGGGCAATTTCCCCGACGATCTCGTCAAGGGTCATCGATGCCGTGTCCATCACGCGGGCACCCTTCGGGGCATGCGCGATCACCGCTTCGGGTACCAGCGATCCGGCGTAGAGGCAGACCGGGCAGCGCGCGATCACGTCGCGCCCACGCACCGTGACGAGATCGGGATCGCCAGGCCCGGCCCCCACGAACCAGACGGTCATTGCCCCGTCCCTTCCGATTCCGACAGGTAGCCCCGCGGCGTGTAGATCCATCGGCCGCCATCGTTGCGGCCAACCGCCCGCGTGCGCGACGAGCCGACAAGCACGGTTGTCAGCATGTCGGCATCGGCCGGATCGAGATCGCCGAGCGTCGTCGTGCGAACGCTCTCGCCATCACGCCCGAGATTGCGGGCGATGATGACGGGCGTGGAGGCCGCGCGGGCGGCAAGCAGAACCTCGCGGGCGCGAGCGAGGTGCCCGGCACGCGACCGCGAGGCCGGGTTGTACAGCGCCACCACGAAATCGCCATCTGCCGCCGCCCGCAATCGCCGTTCGATGACGGACCACGGCGTCAGCAGGTCGGACAACGATATCGCGCAGAAATCATGCCCGAGCGGCGCTCCGGCGCGCGCCGCCGCCGCCTGCAGAGCCGAGACCCCGGGACAAATCTCAAGCGCCGCCCGCCGCCAGTCGGGGCGCTCCTCCGCATCCATGAGCTCGAGGACCAGGGACGCCATCGCATAGATCCCGGGATCTCCGGACGAGACCAGCGCCACGGTCCTGCCAGCAGCAGCCAAATCGAGGGCTGCGCGCGCTCGCGCCGCCTCCTCTCCGAGTGCGAAGCCATGACACGCCTTTGCCGAGGCCCGGGGACCGAGCAGATCGAGATAGAGCGTGTAGCCTACCAGGTCCGAAGCCGCCGCAATCGCCGCCTCGCTCTCGGCAGTCATCCAACCACCACTGCCGGGGCCCAGGCCTACCACAAGCAGCCGCCCGCGAGGACGACCCGCGGGGGCCGCGTCAAGGGGCTGCGGCGCCCGGGCGACGGCGCAGGTCGTACGGCACGATTTCTTCTTGGCGACAACAAGCGTCCCCGCGGGACCGGCCGCCGCAAGCGCCGCGCCTTCGGCGACGCCGTGACAACCAACCTCGCGAAAGACGATCTCGGACGGTGTAACCAGCCGCGGGGTCTCAGCCTCAAGGGCCGCCGCGTCGAAAAATCGGGCTTCCGTTCCCAACATGCCCGCGGCGGCATGCACCGCGGGTTCGTCCATTTTCAGGTCCAGCGAGAACAGTCCGGCAACGGCGCGGCGCGCCAATCCCGCTTCCTCGAGCGTGCGCCCGACCAGCTCCGTCAGTTCGGCCGGATCCGCGCCGCGCTCGCAGCCAACGCCGACGGCGAGCGCACGGGGGTGATAGACGAGATGGCCGGTGCCGCCCGGCACCGCCCGCACCGTCGTCGTGATCCGGAGTGCGCCGGCCCCGGAGCGTCGGATCCCGGCCCGTTCGATGAAGGGCGGAACCTCATCGCCATTCGAGCGCACGGCGGCGCCCGCCAGCAATGCAGCGGCGAAATTCCTGGCGTCCCCGGGATTTGCCAGGACCCAGCCTTCGGGCGGCTCGTCGAGGGCGACTCCCAGTACGACATCGCTGGCGGTCGTGACCGCCGGCGCAACACCAAGTTCCGCGGCGATGCGCCGCGCCAGATCGTTGGCTCCGCAATGGCCGCCGACGAGAGGAACCACGGCCGAACCGTCCTCGGCCACCGCCACGACCGGTGGCTCGACGCGCTTGTCGGCGAGGAGCGCGGCGAGGGCGCGGATCAGGATCGCTGTCGCGCAGACGCCGATCACCGGCCGGCCAGCCGAGAACAGCGCGCGGATCTGCTCCCCGGCGTCGTCGAACGTGATGTCGGCGCCGTCGACCCGCCGCGCCAGACCGAACACGCGGGCGTTGGCCAGGAGGTTCGCAATGCGGCGACCGATCGCGAGCCCGCCCGGCCCGAGCACCACGATTGCGGGCGCTGCGCCGGCCCGATCCGCGTCGGTCATCGCCAAGCCGCGCCGCGCCTGTGGACGAGAATGATCGAGAAATACGGCGCCTCATCCCGCACCTCCTCGAACGGGACCACGCGTTCGGCCTCCATCGTCGCCCTCTCGACATAAAGCGCATCGCCCGCCAGGCCGAGCTCGTGAAGGAGATCCCGGATCTTCTTCACATGCCGCCCGACCTTGATGAACGCCGCAGCGTCGGCCGTCCGCAGCCGTTCCCTCATGTCCTCGACGGGAAGCGGGCCGGGGATGACCGCAAGAGTGTCCTGGCCGGCCGTCAACGGCGCTCCGAGCACGGCGGCGCACGCCGTCAGCGAGCAGATGCCGGGCACGATCTCGGTTCGGTACCCGCCGGCGAGGCGGCCGAAGAGGTAAATGAACGATCCGTAGAAGAACGGGTCGCCTTCGCAGATCACCGCGACATCCTCGCCGTCGTCGAGCGCCGCACCGATGTCGCCCGCGGCGCGGTCATAAACCTTGGCGGCCGGAAATTCACCAGCCGTCAGCGCCATGCGAATCGGGATCTCGCGCTGCTGTCCTGTCAGGTGCGGCGCCGCGATGCGGCGCGCGAGGCTCGGGCCGCGCTCGGGGCCCGGCCAGGCAATGACCGGCGCCGTCCGGAGCACACGCCGCGCCTTCAGCGTGATCAGCTCGGGATCGCCGGGCCCGACGCCGACGCCGTAGAGCGTGCCCGCTGCGGCGGCCGCCGTCATGGCCTGGTCAGGACGAGCTGGGTCACAGGCATGAACGGCTTCCAGCCGGCAAATGATCCGACCGGAGCCGCCCGCGACACCGAGATGCGGCCGAGGCGTCCGTCATGGCGTCCACCGAACGCGATCAATACGGTCTCGCTCTCCAGCGTTACTGCATTGGCGACAAGACGGCCACCGGACCGGAGCGCCTGCCAGCATGCCTCCAGCATTCCGGGAGCCGTGACGCCGCCGCCGATGAAGACCGCATCGGGCGCATCGAGCGCTGCCAGCGCCGCCGGCGCCTCGCCCTCGACTACCTCGAGCCGCGGCACCCCGAGCGCCATGGCATTGGCCGTGATCAGCGCCGCGCGTTCCGGGCGCCTCTCGATCGCGACGGAACGGCACGCGGAATGGGATCGCATCCATTCGACCGCGACCGTTCCGCACCCCGCTCCGACATCCCACAGCCTTTCCCCGGGACCGGGCGCCAGCGCGGCGAGCGTTACCGCACGCACCTCCCGCCCCGTCATGTTGCCGTCGCTGGCGAAGACATCGTCGGGAAGCCCGGCGATGCGCGACAGGACAACAGCCCCGGATCCGGCCACGCAACGGACGGCAATCGTGTTGAACGGCCGTATATCGCCGCGGTCCCAACTGGCTGCGGTGCCCCGGATGATGCGCTCGCCGGCGCCGCCCATATGTTCCAGCACCGTCAGTTCACTGTCCCCGTAGCCGCGCCCGGCCAGCAGCGCGGCAAGCGCGGCGGGCGTTTCCACGCCGTCGGCGAGGACCAGCAACCGCGCACCGGGGGCGATGAACGGAATCACAGTCTCGAGCGGACGCCCGTGCAGCGTCAGCGTCTCGATATCGGCCAGCGGCCAGCCGACGCGCGCTGCCGCGAGCGAGAACGCTGAGAGCGAGGGAATGATCTCGATCTCGTCCGCCGCGAAATGACGCGCGAGCACGACGCCGACCCCGTAGAACATCGGGTCGCCGGTGGCGAGCACGCAGACGCGCCGTCCGCGGTGGCGCACCAGCTCCGGAACCATGGCCCCGAGCGGACGCGGCCAGCCCAGACGCGGGCGGCCGTCGTCGGGAATCATGGCGAGATGGCGGTCGCCGCCGACAAGGATCTCGGCGCCGTCGACCAGGGTTCGGGCGCGCTCGCCCAGGCCCTCGAGACCGTCCTCGCCGATGCCGATCACCGAGAGCCAGCGCGCCGTCATGGTGCCGGCCGTTCGAGCACCGCGTTCACGGCGGCCGCGGCCATCGCGCTGCCGCCGAGCCGGCCCGAGAGCGCAAGATACGGCACGCCGTGGGTTCCGGAGGCAAGGGCATCCTTGGATTCCGCCGCGCCCACGAACCCGACGGGGAAACCGAAGATTGCCGCGGGCCGGCGGCCGGGCTCGGCATCGAGGATCTCGAGGAGGCGGAAAAGGGCGGTCGGCGCAGTGCCGATGATGACGACGCTTCCGGGCAGGAACGGTTTCCAGAGTTCCACCTGGGCCGCCGAACGGGTGGTGCCGTGCTGCCGCGCCAGCTCCGCGACATTCGGCATGTCGAGCATGCTCAGCAGGCGGTTGCCGGCGGGCAGCGCCGCGCGCTGGATTCCCGATGTCGCCATCGCGCTGTCCGAGATGACCGGCGCGCCGCCGTCGAGAGCGCGCCGCGCCGCGGACGCGACATCGTCCTTCCAGCGCAGGTGGGAGACGATCTCCGGCATGCCGGAGGCATGCACCACGCGCAGCGCGATACGGGCGATGTCGTCCGGCAGCGCCGTGAGATCAGTTTCGGCGCGCACGATCTCGAACGATCGCCGGTAGATCTCCGCAGGATTGCGGAGATAGTTCATCACCGCTCGTGCTTCGCGCCATCGGCGCGCTTCATGCTCTCCGGACCGAGCGGGTGCCCGGCATGGGGATAGGGATGATGATGGCCGTGCCGGTGCGCATGCCCAGGATGATGGTGATGACCGGTCCCGATGCCCTCGACGTGATGATGATGACTCTGCTGCGGCAGGCCGACCTCGTCCTCGAACCCGAGCACCGCCTCCCGATACTTGCAGAGTTGGCAATTCATATTTCCGGCACCGTTCCGGATTTCGTCGATCCGCTCCATAACGGTATCGAGAACCGCCGGATGATCGCGCAGATACGGCGCCTTGATGAACTCGATCTCCGGATGACGCACGGCCGCACGGTCGACCTCGTCATATATGCGCCGGACTAGGACGCCGGTGAACAGGAAATAGGGCAGGACGACGATGCGCGGGAAGCCAAGCCTCGCCGCATAGTCGAGCGCCGGTCCGGTCAGCGGGAAGGTGACGCCGGAATAGGCGGTCTCGCCCCACCCGAAGCCGAAACCTTCCCAGAGGAGGCGCATCACCTTGGCCACGTTGCTATTGGCGTCAGGATCCGAACTGCCACGCCCGACGACCACGAGAAGCGTCTCCGCCGCCGGCACCTCCCGGTCCGCCGTGGCCTGTGCCTCCCGGATGCGCCCGCCCCCGGCCTGCAGCATTTTCGCATCGACGCCGAGTTCGCGCCCGTAGCGCACCGTGACCCCGTTCGTCCCGGCCGCCCACCGGTTCAGCACCGACGGGATGTCGTTCTTTGCATGGCCGGCGGCGAACAGCATTCCGGGAACCGCCAGGATCTCGGTCGCCCCGCGCGCGGCCAGGGTGTCGAGACCGTCCCGGATCACCGGGGTCGCGAATTCGAGAAAACCGTGTTCCACCGGCATCCCCGCCGCGCGCGCGCGAATGGCAGCCGCGAACGCCTCGAACTCGGCAACGGCTGCCGCATCGCGGCTGCCATGCCCGCAAATCATCAGCCCAGTGGTCACGATCGCCTCCCGCATCGACTGTCCCCGCCACGGCCATTGATCTGCGTGGCCGCAGGCGCAATGTTAGCAGCATGGTCCTGGATTGGTACTCTCACGATGCCGCCGTTGTCCACCCGCTGCTCGTCGTGCTCCTGGCGCTGGCGATTGATGCCGCGATCGGCGACCCGCCGCGACTCTACGAGCGGCTTCCCCATCCGGTTGCGCTCTTCGACGGGCGATCGCATCACTCGAACGGCGGCTCAACCTTCCCGGGCGCGGCGACCGCCGCCGGTTCGCCGCCGGGATGTTTGCGAGTCTTCTCCTGATCGCCGCCGCCGCCGCCGCCGGATACGCCGTCCAGTGGGGCCTGTCGCAGTTTCGCTACGGCTGGATCGCCGGCGCTGCCGTGGCCAGCACCCTGCTCGCATACCGGTCGCTGCACGACTATGTCCGCGCCGTCGCCGACGGGCTCGACCGCTCGCTCGCCGACGGCCGGGCGGCGGCCGGGCACATCGTTGGCCGCGACCCTGACTCGCTCGACGGCCACGGGGTCGCCCGCGCCGGAATCGAGTCGCTTGCCGAGAATTTCTCCGACGGGGTGGTGGCGCCAGTGCTCTGGTTCGCGCTGCTCGGCCTGCCCGGCATCTTTGCCTGCAAGGCCATCAATACCCTCGACAGCATGATCGGCCACCGCGACGCGGACCACGAACATTTCGGGAAATTCGCCGCGCGCGCCGACGACGCGATGAACGCGGTCCCGGCGCGCATCGCCGGCCTGCTGATCGTCGTCGCGGCGGCCTGGGGCCGCAATACACGCGCTGGCGACGCGTGGGTGGCGATGGTCCGCGACGCCGCACGCCACCGTTCGGTCAATGCCGGCTGGCCGGAGGCGGCGATGGCCGGCGCTCTCGGCCTCGCCCTTGCCGGACCCCGACACTACGCCGGGACGGCCGTCGACGACGCTTGGTTGAATCCCGACGGCCGCGCCGGAGCCGTCGGCGCCGACATCCACACGGCGCTCAGCCTCTACCGCCGGGCTGCCGCAGCGCTTGGCGTGCTGCTGCTGGCCGGCATGGCGCTGGCCTGAAGGAGGGCGTCGGCGTCGACATGCACCCCGAGATGGTCGGCGAGGGCGTCGAGCCGCCCCTCGACTGCAGCCTCGTAGTTGAGTTCCGCCCTGCGGCCCGGGCGTAGGCGGCGCAGGAAGGCGGCGCGGAACCGATCCGATGAAAACAGGCCGTGGACATGGCAGCCCATGACCCGGCCATCACGGGCGATGGCGCCATCCGACCGGCTGCCAAGCGCGAGCAGCGGGCGCGCCGTGTCGGGCCCGCCGGTCTCGCCCACATGCATCTCGTATCCGCTGACCGGCTCGCCGGCGACAAGGTCGCTGCCGGAAACCTCCTCGAGGGTCTTGCCTGCGGTCAGCCTCGTGGTGACGTCGAGGAGCCCGAGGCCTGGCGCCGACGCCGGAGGTCCCTCGATGCCGTCTGGATCGGAGACTCGCATGCCCAGCATCTGGTAGCCGCCGCAGATCCCGAGCACCGCGCCGCCACGGCGGACATGCGCATGGATGTCGACGTCCCAGCCCTGGCGGCGCAACCAGGCAAGATCGGCAAGCGTGGCCTTCGACCCGGGCAGGATCACCAGGTCGGCGTCGCCGGGAAGCGCGGCCCCGGCCGGCACCATCGTCAGCGACACGTCGAATTCTTCGCGCAGCGGATCGAGGTCGTCGAAATTGGCGATTCGCGAAAGCACAGGCACCGCGATCCTGACCGCGCCGGCAGCCGCCGACTTGCCGGCGTCAACGTGAAACGCGTCCTCGCGCGGCAGGGCGGCGGCCTCGGCAAGCCATGGCACGACGCCGAATGACAGCAGCCCGGTCCGTTCGCGAATGGCGGCGAGCCCGCCGGCGAACAGCTCCGGATCGCCCCTGAACTTGTTCACAATGCAGCCCCGGGTCAGGCCGCGCTCGCGCGCCGAGAGAAGCTCCCAGGTTCCGACAAGCTGGGCGATCACGCCGCCACGATCTATGTCGCCGACGAGCACCACGGGCACCCCGGCGGCTTCGGCGAACCCCATGTTGGCGATGTCGCCCTCGCGCAAATTGATCTCGGCGGCGCTCCCCGCCCCCTCGACCAGCACGAGGTCGGCACCGGCCGCCAGCCGCGCGAAGCTCTCCATCACCGCCACCTGGAGCGTCGATTTCATCTTCTGGTAGGCGCGCGCCTCCGCGTTGCCGGCAACGCGCCCCTGCACCACGAGCTGGGCGCCGGTCACGGACTGCGGCTTGAGGAGCACCGGGTTCATGTCGGTGTGCGGCGCGATGCCGCAGGCGCGCGCCTGGAGGGCCTGGGCGCGCCCGATCTCGCCGCCGTCGGCGGTCACCGCCGCGTTGTTCGACATGTTCTGCGGCTTGAAAGGACGCACCGCCAGCCCGCGGCGCGAGAACAGGCGGCACAGTCCGGCGGTGAGGACCGACTTCCCGACATCGGAGCCGGTCCCCTGAATCATCAGGGCGCAGGTCACGGGCCGGTTCCGGCACAGGAACGGCGCAGGTTGCCGAGGACAGAAAGCCTGTCGTCCCGCCGAAAACCGGGCAATGCCCACAGCACGGGGCGGATCATCATTCGCTTGTCCCGGCTTGAATCACCTGTCCGATCGCGCCATCTGTTCGCGCATGCGAACTAGAATTCTATCCCCTTCTGGGCGCGCACGTTCTGCTCGCGGAAGGGATGCTTGACCTGGGTCATCTCGGTGACGAGATCAGCCGCCTCGATCAGTTCGGGCCGTGCATTGCGGCCGGTCACGACGACATGGAGCATGCGCCGACGGCCGCCGAGAACCTCGAGCACTTCGCCGAGATCCAGATAGTTGTAGCGGAGGACGATGTTGAGCTCGTCGAGAACGACGAGGTCGTAGGACGGATCGGCCATCAGCTCACGCGCAACTGTCCAGGCGCGTTCGGCCGCCGCGATGTCACGCGCCCGATCCTGGGTTTCCCAAGTGAAGCCCTCGCCCATGGTGCGAATGGTAACCTGATCGGGAAAGCGCTCCAGCACCGCGCGCTCCCCGGTCTGCCATTTCCCCTTCACGAACTGGACCACGCCGACCTTCATGCGATTGCCGACGGCGCGGGCCACGAGGCCGAACGCCGCGGTCGACTTGCCCTTGCCCTTGCCGGTGTGAACGATCAGCAAGCCCTTCTCGACGGTCTTGTCTGCGAGCATGCGGTCGCGCGCCTGTTTGCGCCGGCGCGACTTCTCGTCGGCGCGCGCCAGCTCCTCGGCGGTCTGCGGTTCTCGGGTCATTGCGATGGTGCTCCCAGTTCCCTGAGCCGATGATACGCCGCATTGGATCGCGGGCGCCAGAGCTCGCGCTCGCGCGCCTCGAGAAGGCGGTCCGCAATCTCGCGAAGCGCCGCCGGGTTGCTGTCCTCGAGAAACGCGAGCACCTCGGGGTCACCGAGATAGGCCTCAAACACGAGGTCGAAGTGATGGTTCTTGACGCAACGCGCGGTCGCGGCGAAGGCGAACAGGTAGTCAACGGTCGCAGCGATCTCGAAGGCGCCCTTGTAGCCGTGGCGCATGACGCCGGCGATCCACTTGGGATTGACGACGCGAGCGCGCACGACACGGCCGATCTCGTCCTCAAGCGTGCGGATGCGGGGCGATTCCGGGCGTGAATGGTCGTTGTGCCAGACTGCCGGCTGGCGCCCGGAGAGCGTGCGCACTGCAGCCGTCATGCCGCCCTCGAACTGGTAGTAATCGTCGGAATCCAGAAGGTCGTGCTCGCGGTTGTCCTGGTTGTGAACGACCGCCTCGACATTGCCGAGACGGCGCTCGAGCAGCCCGTGTTCGGCAACCCCCTCGGCCCCGTCGCCATAGGCATAGCCGCTCCAGGCAACATAGGCCGAGGCGAGGTCCGCATCCGTGTCCCAGCCGCGCTCGTCGATCAGCGCCTGAAGGCCGGCGCCGTAGGAACCGGGCCGCGATCCGAACACGCGGTGACCCGCACGGCGGCGGGCGGTTTCGGGATCGGCGCCCGCGGCAACCAGCGCCGCGGTATCATGCGCGACCTGCGCGGCCAGCGGGTTCCGTTCCGGAGGTTCGTCGAGCGCGGCCACGGCGCGAGCCGCCGAATCGAAGAGATCGATCTGCGCCGGAAACGCGTCGCGGAAGAATCCGGAGAGCCTGAGCGTGACATCGACCCGGGGCCGGCCCAGCACGTCGGCGGGCATGACTTCAAACCCGCTGATGCGCCCCGAGCCGGCGTCCCATTGCGGGCGCGCGCCGATGAGCGCCAGCGCCTGCGCGATGTCGTCACCGCCGGTGCGCATGTTCGATGTGCCCCACGCCGAAAGCGCCATGTGCCGGGGCCACTCGCCATGTTCCTGGACGTGCCGTTCGACGAGAAGCGATGCGGACTTCCAGCCCAGCGTCCAGGCCGCCGCGGTCGGGATGGTGCGCGTGTCGACAGAGTAGAAGTTGCGCCCCGTCGGCAGGACCTCAGGGCGCCCCCGCGTCGGGGCGCCGGACGGTCCCGGATCGACGAAACAGCCGTCAAGCGCAGCCAGCGCGCCGCCAATCTCCGCCGCGCCGCAGGCATCGACCTGCGGCGCCATCCCGGTGACGATCCCGTCGAGCACGGCGCGGGTCGCCGCCCAGCCCGGCGGCGCGGCGCGGCGGTCGGCGACGAGGTCGAGCGCCAGTTCCTCGAGCCGCTCAACGGTGTCGCCGTTGGTGCGCCACGGCGCGCCGCCGGCAAGCTCGGGCGGACGCGCCCCCGTCCACGGCGCCCCCAGCACGCAGTCGAGGGGATCAAACCCGGCAAATCCCAGATCCCCGGCCAGCGCCCGCAGGATCGAGGCGTTGCCGTCACGCCCGCCGCCCCGGGAGAGGCGTGCCAGCGCGACGAGGAGCGCGTCCCGTTGCGTCCCCGACGGGCTCTTTCCGAAAACGTGAAGGCCGTCGCGGATCTGCATTTCCTTGAGCTCGCAGAGATAGTTGTCGAGCTTGGCAAGCGCCTCGTCAGCCGGTTCGGCGGCGCCGATTCCGCAGTCCGCGTCGAGCCCGGCGCTGCGCGCACATTCGAGGATTTCGTCGCCGAGGAGGCGGAGGCGCCGCGGGTCGACGCCGGCGGCGTCGTAATACTCGTCGACCAACCGCTCGAGGTCAGCAAGCGGTCCATAGGTCTCGGCGCGCGCCAGCGGCGGCGTCAGATGGTCGATGATGACGGCCGCCGCGCGCCGCTTCGCCTGGGTTCCTTCCCCGGGATCATTGACGATGAAGGGGTAGATGTTGGGAAGCGGGCCCAGCGCCGCTTCCGGGAAACAATCCGCCGACAGCGCCAGCGACTTGCCGGGAAGCCATTCCAGGTTGCCGTGTTTGCCCATTTGGATCACCGCGTCGGCGGCGAAGCCCCGGCGCAGCCAGGCGTAGAAGGCGAGATAGCCATGCGGCGGCACCAGCGCCGGATCGTGGTAGCTGCGGGCCGGGTCGAGATTGTAGCCGCGGGCTGGCTGCAGGCCGATAGCGATATTGCCGCAACGGAACGCGGAAACCGCAAACCGGCCGCGTGCGCCAGGCCCGGCAAGAAAGAACGGATCGCGCGACGGCGGTCCCCACCGCGTGATCACCGCGTCGCGCACGGCGTCACCGAGCGAGGCGAGAAACTCCTCGTAGTCGGCAAGCGGCAGCGTTTCGGCGATGCGCCTTCCGGCAACGCCGGCATTGGTCGGGCCCGAAAGCAGCCGGGCGACGAGCGCATCGCCGCTTTCCGGCATGTCCGCAACCCCGTACCCGGCACCGGCCATCGCGCCGAGCAGCGCCATGGTTCCCGCCGGGGTGTCGAGCCCGACGCCGTTGCCGATGCGCCCGTCGCGGTTGGGATAGTTGGCCAGGACCACGCCGACGCGGCGCTCCGGGGCCGGCCGCAGGCGAAGCCGGACCCAGGCCGCCGCCAGATCGGCCACGAACGCAATCCGGTCGGGCACGCTCCGGTAGCGGACGGTCGCAATCTCGGTCCGGGGATCGAACGCGCTTTCGGATTTGAAGGCGACGGCGCGGGTGACGATGCGGCCGTCAACTTCCGGAAGAGCGACGTTCATTGCGATGTCGCGCGCCGCGAGGCCGTTGTCGCTGGCCTTCCATCCGGCCTCGGTGGCCGCGGCGAGGACGGTCTGCAGCACCGGCGCGCGCGACGGGGTGAGCGGCGCGGCGCTGGCGGCGCCGGGCGACGACACCGCGAACCCCGTGGCATTGAGCACCACCGCCGGTGGCATGGCGGACAGGAGCTCGCCGGCGACGGCCGCGCATACGCCGTCCCTGAGGCTCTGCACGAAGAGCGGCAGCGGATTGAGTCCGCGCGCCGCAAGCGCCGCGATCAGCGCGTCGATCGGCTCGAGGTCGCCCGACTGGAGCAATGCGCGGTAGAACACGACTGCCGCCACGGGGTTGTCGCCGGTCCATTGCACCCGGATCGCTGCTGCATCCGGCATGTCGAGCCCGGTCCAGTAAAGGCCCGCCGGCATCAGCGGCAACGGTTCCGTCCAGCTGCCTTCGCGGCCTGTCAGATGGGCCGCGAAGGCAAGGAAACCGTCGGCGTTTGCGGCGCCACCGTGGACGAGGTACTGCCAGAGCCGCCTTGCGTCCTCGTCGGCCACCGTCGAGAGCTGTGCCAGTTCAGGATCGGGCCGCTGGTCCCCGGGCAGGGCCGCGAAGTCTATGTTCCGGCACCTGCAGGTCTCCGCGATCCGGTCGATCCCGTAGGGCCAGTAAGCGGCGCCACCGAGCAGGCGGACGACCACGAGCCGGGCGTGGCGGACGATCTTTTCGACATAGAGGTCGACCGACACGTGGTGGCGGAGCTGCAGGAGGTTGGCGAGGCGGAGCGCGGGCGCATCGGCAGGCTTCCGGGCCTGCGCCGCGGCGAGGATCGCGAGTTCCGTGTCGGCCGCCGACAGGACGACGATGTCAGCGGGCGTCTGATCGAGGTCGACAGCTCCGGCGCCGTCGGAGACAACGCCGGGCTTCGCCGCGAGGAGGTGCATTTCAGCAGCCGAACGCCGCGGCCACCGAAGCCCGGTCGAGGCCGGCCATGCCGATGATCACGAGCCGTGAGCGGCGCGCCTCCTGCAGCCGCCAAGGCCGGTCATAGTGATAGCCGATCCGCGCGCCAACCCCCTGCACAACCAGCCGCATGTCCTTGCCGGCCACATGCACGAAACCCTTGGCGCGAAGGATGCCGTGATCCACCGCCATCTCGCGGAGTCGTCCAGCGAGCTCCTCCGGCGTGCTGGCATCGGGCAGGTCAAGCACCATGCTCTCGAACTCGTCGTGATCGTGGTCGTCGGAACCGTCGTGATGGCCGGGGCGCGCCGCAAGGTCGTCTTCGGCGGCTGCGGCAAGCCCGAGCAGGATATCGGCGCCGATCCTGCCGTGTGCGGTGCGGATCAGCCCGACGCCCGGCCGCAGGGATCCCCGGACATCGGCCGAGACGCGTTCGATCGCGTCAGCATCCATCAGGTCGGACTTGTTGAGCAGCACGAGGTCGGCGCAGGCAAGCTGGTCCCCGTAGAGCTCGTGGAGCGGGGTTTCGTGATCGAGCCCGTCATCGGCAGCGCGCTGGCGCGCCACCATGCCCGGATCGTCGGCAAACTGGCCGCGGGCGACCGCCGGCCCGTCGAGCACGGCGACGACCCCGTCGACCGTGGTCCGGGTGCGCACCTCGGGCCAGTTAAATGCCTGCACCAGCGGCTTGGGAAGCGCCAGGCCAGAGGTCTCGATCACGATGTGGTCAGGCGGTTCCCGGCGGTCGAGAAGCGCCTGCATGGTAGGCAGAAAATCGTCGGCGACCGTGCAGCAGATGCAACCATTGGCAAGTTCGACGATGTCGCCGTCATCGCAGAGCGGGTTGCCGCAATCCCGGAGAAGCTCGCCGTCGAGCGCAAGCTCGCCGAACTCGTTGATGACGAGCGCAAGCCTGCGGTCGCGGACATGCTCGACGAGGTGGCGGATCAGGGTCGTCTTGCCGGCGCCGAGAAAGCCGGTGACGACCGTGGCCGGGATCTTTCCTGTCATTTCCATAGCCGCCTCCCGGCCGACTGCGCTGCGCCTGCCGATTGTTCCGAAGCCCCGTTATCGCAAAAAGGCCGCCGGTCTGTCCATATGGCGGCGGGCATCCGCCACGGCGATCCCACGCCAGGTTTGTTGGAAGGGTCGGTTTCGCTTGTTCAGGATGATTCGCATTTTTGCCGGCTTTTTGTGAAGCGGCGCAGTATCCGTTGTCGTGGAGGCAGCGGATTTTTTTGAGACGACTCCGGAGGGTTTTGCGCT
Organism: Alphaproteobacteria bacterium; assembly: GCA_964291215.2. Lineage (GTDB taxonomy): Bacteria > Pseudomonadota > Alphaproteobacteria > MPNO01 > UBA830 > JAJEBT01. The sequence goes on from OZ219791.1 coordinate 515,610, forward strand.
CCGGGATGTGGTTGTGCGCCTTGCGCGGCCTGATGTCGCTGGAATCGTGTCGTTGACCGTCATCCTTGGTTTCAAGCAGTTTGCCGGTCGAGGTCTGCGTGTTCACCTGGCGCGGGCGGTGGATTGGCGCTGCGGGCTGGCAGACGGGCGCCCTCAGCTGCGGGACCGTTGGATTGGCTGGCGCCGCGAGGAACAGTTCAGGCGGTTGCCGGGAACAACACGAGGTTTGTTGTTCTTGGTGGTCGTTTCCGGGCCTTGCCTCGTTTGCGTTGTCGCGGATGGTGCGGCGGCGACCGGGAGGCTGCCGTTGCTTGTTGGGGAGTCGTTTGTCTCGCCGACGAAGTTCAGCGGCACCATGTACAAGGCGGCGAACCGGGAGTGCGTTGGCAGGAGCCATGCGCGCGCCAGCGGGCGCCGACCGGGGAGGCGAAGGATCTTTACGTGTTTCCGCTGCGTCGCGATGTCGGCTGCGGGATCGTTCGCCGCTTCCTGTGGCGTGGGAGTTGCGGGCGCCGCTGGTCGGCGCAGGAGTTGCGCTCGATTTATCAGCGGCGCTTTCCGGCGCGCGCAGGGGCATCGCCTCGGTACTGTGCGTGATGGCGCGGCTTGCGAACCGGCGCGGTGGCGCACTACGCGATGACGCAGAAAGAGCTGGAGCGGCGTGGAAGAACAGGGACAAGCCGGTCTCCACCGTGCACCGGGTGCTACCGACCCGGGATGGATCGAGGATGCGGCGCGCAGCCGCAGGTCGGCAACGCGGTCGACGGCAAGCGCACCGGCGAGGATCATTACGAGACGGCCTCGCTGGCCGGTATTCGATCCTCAACTGTCACGACGGGGAGATCGCTGCCGTCCACGCCGCGACGGCGTTGGCCGTCTGCTCACCCTCGACGCGCTCCACACCACCCGCGAGGCTGATCGTCGAGACCCATCGCGCGGACTGATGGTCAAGGGCAACGCACCTTCGAGAGCATCAACTGGAAGACCGCGAGCGCTACAGCGAAAAGCCCGCGCATGGCCGCCAGCGCACCATCTTCACCCCGCTGGCGAAGATGATCAACTAGTCAAGCAGATCTTCCGCGTCACCCGGCACGTCGAATTCAGGAAAACCGAACACGCCATGACCTCGGTCGAACGCGCCTCGCCGCAACAGCTGCTCGCATGGAATCGCGGACACCGGGTAGTCGAGAGCCATCACCACATACCCACCTTCCGCGAAGACGACTCCATGCTCCGAACGCGCCCGCAAACAACGCGATCACCCTCGTAATCGCCGTCATCATCCACAACAAGCGTAAGCTGCGCAAACCCTTCAACAGCTTCGTCGACGCCCGCCATGCCGACAAGCGCAGGCAGGTCCTGCACGCAATCACAAGACCAGGCTGACCGCGCCTCTCTCCCCGACAGAAATCGCAAGCTTTCGAGCCCGGCAACCAAGGCCTCTCGCTCGCCCCGGATACGCCGACCAATCGCGCCCCGCGCCGCAACAGCGCGTCAGCAAATCTCAAAATCGCAGCCTCGAACGCGTCGACCCGCGCCGCGATCAGGACTCCGATCACATCACATCAACAAGCATGGGATCACCTTGATCTGTCGGGCTTGCCGGCTGGGGTTCTCGAGGCACTGACGGGGTTGGCGGCCGTGTGCCGTGCGGCGCTTGCCTCGGAACCCTGTCCGGCGGCGTTCGAGGAGGTGGAGCGGCGAGTTCGGGAGGGCGTGAACGTGCTGGGCTGCGCGGTGCTGGGGTCGTGGATCGAGCGCCTTGACGACGGGGCGGGTCGAACGGGCCGGGCAGCGGCGGTTCCGTGTGGCGGCGACGCCGAAGACGATCATGGGCACGCTCGGCCCGGTGACCTACAGGCGGGCGCGCTATCGCCACGGCGTGGGTGGCCCCTCGTTCGTGCCGGTGGACGAGAGCCTGGGGCTGGTGAACGACTGGCTGACGCGCCCGGCCGCGCGGCTCGGGCTGATGATGATGGGCCATTGCACGGCGCGGGAAGCGGAGGCGTTCTTCTCGGAGATGGGCGCCATGGCGCCGTCCGCGAGCACGCTGCAACGGCTCGTCCGGACCATGCATGAGCGCTGGGAAGGCCTCGGACCGCAGGCGCTGGAGAGTATCCGCGACAGGGAGGACATCCCGCCCGAGGCGGTCAGCGCCTCGGTCTCGCTGGACGGCGTGATGGTGGCGTTGCGCGCCGGCGAGGACGGGCGCGACGAGGCCTGCTGGCGCGAGGCCGCCTGCGGCACGGTCTCCTTCCACGGCCGGGAAGGCGAACGGCTCAAGACCCTCTATCTCGCCCGTATGCCCGAGAGCGGCAAGCGCACGCTGAAGGCCCAGCTCGCAAGCGAGATCGCGCATATCCGCCACGCGCGCCCCGATATCGCGGTCGCTGCGCTCGCCAGAGCCTGCCCCTGCGAAGGCGGGGGGCGCCCCCGACAACCGGACCTTCCTGGAGAGCCTCTCGCCCGAGGCCGTCGACTTCTGGCACGCCTGCGAGCATCTTCGCACAGCCTCCGACCATGCCGTCGATCCCCGCTGGTTCGAGGCTTACCGCCATACCCTGCGACACGACCCGCACGGCAGCGCCAAGGTGATTCGGGCGCTGCGCTACCTGCGCGACAAGGCAGGCAGCAACCGCACCGCGCGCCCCGCCATCGAGCGCGAACTCGCCTTCTTCCGCAAGCACCGCAAGCGCATGCGATACCGCAACCTCAGCGACCGGGGCATCACCATCGGCTCCGGCGTTGTCGAGGCCGCAAACAAAACCCTCGTCACACAGAGGATGAAGCGCTCCGGCATGCGATGGCGCATCCACGGCGGCCAGGCCGTCCTCACCGTCCGCGCCCTCATCAAATCCGGACGCTTCGACCGCGCATGGAATGCCCTCATGAGCGATGCCGATACCCCCGCAAACGAAAACAAACGCACCGGAAACCAACACAGCCGCGCCGCATGAACCTTGACCCTCAGCCCAGCGCCATCATCGCCATACGAGATTCACGCCCTGTGGTCTTGCCTACGTCACCGCCGCCGAGAATGACGTTCATCCCGGATGCCGGATTCCACTTGAGGCTTTCGATTCCCCGAAAGCGCTCGATGTGTAACTGGCGAACAATGGCGGTTTGAGACATCGGTTTGATCTCGCGACTGCTAACTCATGGCTACTCCAGCTGCACATTGGCAGGCCAGGACCTGGCACCCTCTACCGGGCTTTCGACTTTTGTGTGCACTCACGCTGCCTGCTCAAGTGACCACGCAACCCGGTCCGCCACAAACTGCGCGAACGGCCCGATATCTTGATCGATGCTGGCGCTTTCAAGCGCCGCCAGGTAGACATCACGATCCTCGACCCGGATGACGGTCCATGGATAGCCGCCGGATGCCAGCATCGCGTTCATGACAAAGCGTGCCATACGCCCGTTGCCGTCCGGGTAAGGATGGATATAACCGAACAGCCAGTGCCCGAGCACGGCGCGAACGGAAGGCTCGGTTTCAGTTTCCAGCAGATCGAACAAGGCTGGCATGGCATCGCGCACCGCCTCCCAGCGCGGCGGCACATGCCGCGATCCCCGCAGAAACACGGCATCGTTGCGGTAACCCGCCAGAGCGGAAGCCGCGATCAGGCCGGTGGCGACGCAAGGCTGAAACAGCTCGCGATACCAGTCGCGGTGGGCCTTGCGGACTAGAGCACCGGCTTCACCGTCGCCAATGATCTCACTGACCGCCGCCCGCACAAGCTGGAACGCCTGCCAATAACCTCGCGCGGCCAGCGCATCGCGGCTCTGCCGGTCGGCGTCATGATTGTCCGGGTCCCAGCTGCCCGCGCGTACCTGGTCGATCAGCTCCGGCGTGACGCGGTAGCCCTCGATCGACAGCGAGTGATAGGCATCGTTCTGATAGATATCGTCAACGAAGGACAAATAGGCTTTGGTATCTTTGGGCAGGCCGGGCGCTTCGGGAAATGCTGCGATCACAGGCTCCCGCATCGTCTCCCACAACGATTGCAGGCGGCCGACAATCGGCGCCTGCGCCCGGCTCAGCGCACCAAAAGCGTGTTCCGGCTCAAACGGATCGGCTTCGCGGACATCGTAACCGGCGCGTTTCATGACGCTCAGAATCTCATCGGCCACGTCACCCCTGCCGATCCGGCGGAAGGCGCCGGCCAGCCGGCCGGCGATCACCGAATGACCGCCGTCAAGCAGCCGCCCGAGCACGTCAGCCGCATCGCGGATGCCCGAGAGTACGACCTGCGCTTCGACCGGGTGCCGGACAAAAAACGCCTCCGGCACGCGCACCAATGCCGCCTCGGGCACAAACAGCCGCAGCCCGTCCCGGTCCATCAGGTCGGCGTCCGGCGGCGTGTCTTTTTGTCTGAGGTCGTATAAAGACGTGCCGAACAACAGTTCGACGGTGTTGTTGGCGCCCTTGGGCGTATAGATAATGACCTGCTGCGGAATGACGGTGTTTTCCGCGAGGAGCAGCAATGACTGTTCCGGGGACAGGTGCCAGTCCGGCCCGAACCGGGCCGTACAATAGGCCGCGCAGAACTCCCAGAAAGAAGCGAACCAAGGCGTCGTATCGCCCGGATCGGCATCAGGGCTGCAAGAGATCAGCCAGCCCTTCATCACCTCGCGCAAGAAACCGTTCCTGACCAGCCGCTGGCGGTGAAAACGCGTCAGCTCGCCGGAGCGGAAAACCCGCCGCCCTCGGCCCCGGAGCTTCTGGAGCTGCGCCAGCGACGCAGCGAGTTTCTCATTCGGTGTGACCATGCCGGACTATCCGCGTGCTTTCACAAGTTTAACGCGCTGTATAAGAACAAGTATATAGTGCCGTATCTAGCCAAGTCAATAATGCTGCACATATACACGTAAATTGCGACGTGGAGACACAAGTCTCAGCTGCAGAGCGATGACCGCAGGAAGCGCGGATTTCTGCCGCGCTCCAGAAATTTGACAATGTCAGATTTTTTGCATATAATACCTGACATTGGAGGTTGCCATGAGCGATGGTCCCCACAGAAGCCTGAAAATGCCGCGCGGCTGGAAAAAGCTCGCAGAGCGCGCCGACAACAAGGCCTACGCGCCCGAAGAGGTGCGCGACGCCCTGCCGGAAGCGCTTGAGCAGGATTGGCGTGCAGAAGTGCCGGACAGCGTCTGCAGACGCGTCCGTGACATACTTGGCGATAATCAGAGTTCGCTGTTTGGCGATCAGCGGGCCGAGCGGCTCGAAGCCCTGCGCGGAGAGACGGCCGGATACGCGCTTGGCAATGCCTTGCTCGATTATGCGATTGAGGTGGCTGCGCAGGGATGCGACGGCGATGAGGCGTTGAGAGAAGCGGCCGGCAAGGCGTTGACGGATCGCGCCGCGCGCGGCGCCCGCCAGGTCGAGGAGCACTATTGCCGCGAGTCCACGCTCCACCGTGCCGCTCACGTGCGTGAAAGTATCGAAACCGGGGTAACGCAATCGGACATCGACGGCATTGCCGGGCGGCTCGTCGGCACCGACAAGAGTGAAAAACCGCGACCGGCCAAGCAGACGGGCCTCGATGACGGGGTGCAGCTATGAAGGGCACTGCCGCCGGGAACGCCGCCGAACTGCCAATACACCGTGTAGACGTTGTCGAGCCGGGGGTGCCGGCACGGCGGCATCGTATCAGGTGCGAGATCGGGGAGACCCTGAGATTCGATACGGCTGGGCTGGAAGCCTATTGCCTTGCGAATTGGGATGCGCGGGTCTTTGACGCGTTCGTACTCGCGGCCGCCATACAGTTCTGCGACCACACGAAAGCCAGGCCTTCCGCCCGCTGGGGCCGCGAGATCATCCTGCGCATACCCGTCCATGAACCTACGCATTGGCGTTCGGCGGCGGTTTCAGAGGCATTGCACGGGGCGTTGGGATTTCTAACCGGCGACCGGTGGCACATCGAATTTGTCGCGCGAAAGAAGTCGGAGTCCCCGCCCCGGCAGCAAAACCTGAGTCTGCCGGACGGCGAACGCGTCGTTATCCCGTTTCGCGACGGCCTGGACTCGCGGGCGGTCGCCGGTCTGGCGGAACGTGAACATGGCCATAAGCTGATTCGAGTTCGGCTAGGGTCGCGGTCGCTCAACGGCCATCGCGCCAAAGGCGAGCGCGTGCCCTTTGCTTCGGTGCCGTACCATGTGCGTTTTGGTCGTCGGGGGTCGGTGGAAACGAGCGCGCATTCGCGCGGGTTCAAGTTTGCGCTGTTGAGCGGGATCGCGGCCTATCTGTCGCAGGCCCGGCAAGTGATCGTGCCCGAAAGCGGCCAGGGAGCCCTCGGCCCAGTCCTCGTTCCGGTCGGCCAGGCCTATGAGGACTACCGGAATCATCCGCTCTTCACGGATCGTATGGAAGTCTTTTTATCCGCACTATTTGGCCACGAAATTCGGTACACCCATCCGCGTCTCTGGCACACCAAGGCCGAAACGGTGGCAGCGTTCACTGCCGCGTGCCCGGACGGGACGAACTGGGCGCAGACGCGCTCGTGCTGGCAGGGACAGCGGCAGGCATCCGTATCCGGAAAGTGGCGCCAATGCGGCATCTGTGCCGCCTGCTTGCTCAGACGTATGAGCGTGCACGCCATGGGCGGCACTGAAGACAGAGCGACGTATATCTGGGAGGACTTGAGTGCCGCCCGCTTCGATGACGGCGCCACCACTGGTTTCAGGAAAACCAGGCCGCAGGGCGCCCTCTACGAGTATGCGATTGCGGGGGCGCTTCACCTCGATCATCTGGCGGGGCTGCAGCATTCGCCGGCAAACCAGGTTCTGCTGGACCGGCAGGTCTTTCAGCTAAGCCGGTCGCTCGGCGTTGCGGAACAGGAAACGCGGCAAAAACTGGAGCGACTGCTCAGCCAGCACGCAAAAGAATGGAAAGACTTTGTCGGGTCCCTGGGTCCACGCTCATTCGTGGCGCAGTGGGCTTTGGGGGGACCATGATATGGCGCTGGAGGAACTTAACTCTCAGGATGTCGGTGAACGTTTGCGGATTGCACGCGAAGAGGCCGGCATTACGCAGGCCGACGCTGCGGCGGGCATCGAAGTCGCGCGAACGACGCTTGTCGCCATAGAAAAAGGCCAGCGGCGCATCCGGCCGGACGAACTTCAGCGTCTCGCCCGCCTTTACGATACGTCTGTCAATGCGCTGTTGCGGCGCGAGTCCGTCTATGTCGATCTCGTACCGCGCTTTAGGAAAGTTAGCACGAGCACTGACGAGGCAGCGGATGCAGCGGCGCGCCTGCTTGCCGATCTGGTCCGGGCCGAAGTGGAGCTTGAAAATATCCTGGGGATCAAGCGGACGCGGAACTATCCGCCCGAGCGCCCGATCATGCCCGGCGATGTGCGAGCGCAGGCGGAAAACGATGCGACGGAGCTTCGTCAGTGGCTTGGCCTTGGGCAAGCCCCGGTACGTGAGCTCATCAGCCTTCTGGAACTCGATCTTGGCGTTCGCGTCTATGTCCGGCGTGTTGATCCGCGCATTTCCGGGCTGTTCGCCTATGACGAGGAGCTCGGCGCCTGCATGCTACTCAACGCGAATCACCCGCGGGAGCGCCGGATGCAATCCGGAGGCCACGAACTCGGCCACTTTGTTTCAACGCGGCGGAAGGCTGAAATCCTGCATGTCGACGAGGAAGAAAACTCACGGGAAGAACGCTACGCAAATGCGTTTGGCCGCGCTTTCCTGACGCCGGCGCGCACTGTCATGCAAAGATTCCGCGAAATCACGGCGGGGGCGTCACGCCTGACGCGCCGGCATGTCATCCTCCTGGCTCATGCTTTCGGGGTCTCGCGGGAAGCGATGGTGCGGCGGCTGGAAGAGCTAGCCCTGGCCAAGCCAGGCACGTGGGACTGGTTCGTGGCCAATGGCGGCATCACCGATGCGCAGGCCCGGCAGGTTCTGGGCGATCTGACCCCGCTCGATATGGGCAAACAAGATGCGGACCGGCCTACGACGTTGCGGCTGAATCTGCTGGCCGCGGAGGCGTGGCGCCAGGACCTCCTCAGCGAAGGTCAGCTCACCCGCTTATTGCACCTTGACCGCCTCGGCTTGCGCGAAATTCTGGACAATGTGGAGATCGAAGGGAGCGAGGCGGATGGAATGCCAAAGCTGCCTGAATGATCCCACGACCCTCGTTGTCGCTGATGCCAGTGTCGCAATCAATTTGAATGCGACCGGCTTCGCCGCTTCCATATTGGAGGCGTTGCCGAACAGGTTTGCCGTAGTCGAGGAGGTCGCCCTTGAGCTTGAGAACGGGCGGCGGCGCGGGCGCAACGACGCCGATGCCCTTAACACTCTTGTCGTTGCCGGCCGCGTTGACATCGTGCGGCTGGGAAACCCCGCCATAGGGTATTTCACGTCGCTTGTTTCAGGGTCGGCGGCAGAGACACTCGATGACGGTGAGGCCGCGACGATCGCCTACGCCCTGGAACACGGCGCCACAGCCCTGATCGATGAACGCAAAGCCAAGAGGATTTGTGCGGAGCGGTACGGCGCTCTGGCCACCGGCTGCACCATCGACATCCTGGCCCATAACGGGGTCGAAGCGGCCCTCGGGCACAGCAGACTTGCCGATGGGGTATTCAACGCCCTGTATCACGGCCGCATGCGCGTGCTGGCGCAACACATGAATTGGGTCGTCAATCTGATTGGTTCTGAGCGTGCGGCGCAATGCGTTTCTTTGCCAAGATCAGTTCGACCGCGTTGAAGTCCTACAAATGATGGCAACTTGCAGCGTTCTGCTCACTCAGCTCCAATTAGCAGAGGCGGGAGAAGAGGACTAGGTCCTGTGGACAAATTGTCTCAGGCCTTGGTTATGGGATTCCCGTGCGGGGATTTGTGTGATTCATGAGACGTCGACGATTCGAGGGTTTCGGCGATGTCGACGAAGATGACGGCTTCGGACTGGGAGGTTGCGCTGGAGGTTTTCCGGCTTTGCCTGCCGAGGCGGGGTGCGAAGGCGAAGGATGATCGCCTGTTTCTTGAGGCGCTGCACTTCTTTGCCGTTCACAACATTACCTGGCGGGCATTGCCCGAGCGGTTCGGACACTGGAATACGGTATGGCGGCGCTTTCATCGTCTGAGCCGGTCGGGAGTGTTCGAGGACTTTTTCGCCACGCTGGCGGATTCGAGCGACACGGCGCACTTGGTTCAGATGTTCGATTCGACCGTGACCCGCGCGCATGTATCGGCGGCCGGCGCAAAAGGGGGCAGCAGGGCCAGGCGCTCGGGCGTTCACGGGGCGGTTTCAGCACCAAAATCCACCTGAAGACCGATTTCGACGGCCTGCCGATCGCCTTCGACCTGACCAGCGGCCAAGCGGCCGACGGTCCGCATTTCGAGACCCTGATGGACCTCGGCCCCGATGTCCGGCCCCGCGCCATTGTCGCCGACAAGGCCTATGACAGCGCCAAAAACCGCCAACTCGCCCGCAAAAGAGGCGCCCTGACCGTCATTCCCTACCGCAAGAACACCAAAAACAGGCCAAAGTGGTTCGCAAGGGCACTCTACAGGGCCCGCGCCCGCGCCGAACAGGCTGTCGGCAAGCTCAAACGCTTCAAGCGCATCGCCCTGCGCTGCGAAAAGACCGCCACTAACTTCAGTTCCTTCGTCGCACTCGCCGCCGCATTCATCTTGATCAAATCCGTCCACAGAACCTAACAGAGCTTCGTTCCGCTTGGTGCTCTACGGTCTATCCCTCCCGCCGGTTCTAAACGAGGAAAGCCGCGCCGTCTTCCTCGAACAGCGCCGCCCGAATCGGTTCTGGAGAGCTGGGATCGTCGAGCTGGACGCTCAGATAGTCGCACGGTTCCTCGCCGTTGGACTCGGCCTTCCAGGCGGCGCCGAGCTCGGCCCGGCCGACATAGACGCGGAAGTCCGGTGCACCCTCACTCTTCTTCTGGTCGTTGGCGACGATCCTCGCCTTGACGTTGACCGTCAGAGTCCGGATCGTTCCGACATAGCTGTCCTTGCCGGCCATGAAGCTTCCAATGGTAGCCATCGTTCAGGTCTCCTTTGGTTGGGTTGCAGGTGAGGACGGGCGCGTCTCGTCGAGCTTTTTGCGCGCCCGTTTGAAGCCCGGGTTGGCGTTCATGAACGCCTCCAGCATGAAGGGGATGAGATCGGCGACGCTCTCTTTCTGCCCATAGGCGCGCCGGTAGATTTCGGCGTAGTCGTTGAGCGTCGCCTTGAGGTCGGCATCGGCCGTGAAGGTGACCTTGACGCTCTCGCGATCGGGCAGCCTGTCAGTATCCGTTCGGGTTCCGGGGGATCGTATGCCGCCACGGATTTTCTGACTGGTAACTACTTCGCGCATGCGCTACGGTCTCTCGCATGGCGGTTTTCGGCGCGGATTTCTGCACCGACCTGACGCCGGCCGAGGGGGGCGACACCTTGTGGTCGCCTCCCATGGTGATGCCGGCGTGCGAGCCGCTCGACTGGGCGTCTGTGCTTGAAGAGGCAGAGGCGCGGATCGAGGAGGAACGGGGTCGCGCACGCGTGGCGGAGTTGCGCCGCGAGGAACTGCGCTGGTCGGAGAGGGACGCCTGTACGCGCGTGCGTTCGCTGGAGAGGCAGCTTGAGACTTGCCGGTTCAAGCTCAAGTTGGCCGTAACCAAGACCGCGTCGCGGGCCATGAAGGCGTTGGAGCGCAGGGTCGAGTATCAGGACGACGAGATCGCCGGTCTTTACCTCTCGTTGCGCCGGTCTCACGAGCACCGGGAGCGGGTCGAGGCGCGCCACCGGGACGAGATCAACTGGTTGAAGCAGGACATCGACCGGGAGCGCTCGCGGCTCGCGAAGGTGCACCGCGAGGGCGAGCGTGTGGCCGAATCTCTGCGCGGGCGGTTCGACCGGCATCTCGCGGCGGCCAGGCGGCTGGTGGAGGCCCGGGAGGGCACGATCGCGTGGCTGCGCGCGCAACGACCGGCTGCGGTCGTGCAGGCCACGGAGCTGATCGCGTCGCTGCGGGAGAAGAATGCCGGGCTGCGCGCCGAGGTGCGGGATCTGAAGGGCGAGAACGCCGCGCGGGTCGAGAAGCTGGAAGGCGACCTCGACAAGCTGCGCTCGACCCGCAGCGTCCTGTCGAAGGCGCTCTATGGCAGCAGGAGCGAGCGGCAGAAGAAGCCGGGCGCGAGCGCGGCCAGCAGCGCGGCACCGTCGGGCACGGCCGCACCCGGCGCCCCGGGCTCAGGAAGAAGAAGGAGACGCGCGACCCGCCGGAAGATGCGCGGATCTGCCCGCGTTGCGGCAAGCCCCATGTCGCCAACGGCGAGCGGCGCACCACCCTCTTCGAGATCGATGTCGAAGCCTGCGAGCGCACCATCGTCCGGTCGCGCTGGCGCCGGGCTTGCGACTGCGCCTCCGCGCCGCGGGAGGTGGCCGCGCCGCCGGCGGTGCGACTGTTCGAGACCACGCCTTGCGGGATCAGCGTCTGAACGTGCATGCTCTACGAACGGTTCGTCTGCTGCCGGCCGCTGCATCGGGTCGCGGCCTGGCTGGCCGACATGGGGCTGACGATCTCGCCGGGCACCCTGCAGCATCAAGCGCTTCGTGCCGCTGTTCGAGCCGCTGGCCGAGGCGATCCTTGCGCACCAGAACACCGCGGCCCTGCGCCATGCCGACGAAACATCCTGGCGCGTTCGGGCCTGGCGCGAGAAAGGCCGGTCGAGCCGCGCCTGGCTGTGGACCTCGGTGAGCCCGGACGCGGTCTATTACCACATCGATCCCTCGCGCAGCGCCGAGGTCGCGATGAAGCTGTTCGGTTCGACACAGGGCATCGTGGTTCTGGTCTGCGACCGGTTCAGCGCCTACAGAAAGCTGGCCCGCAAACTCGCCGGCAAGGTGATCCTGCAATGGTGCTGGGCGCACCAAAGGCGCTCGTTCATCGACGGCGCGGCCGGGCGGGTGCGGCTCAGGCGCTGGTGCCAGAGATGGATCGAGCGGATCGCGGAGATCTACCGGCTCAACGAGGCGCGGCTGGAGCATTACGACCCCGCTCACCCTCTCGAACGCCGGCGTTCGACGTCGCGCACGCCAGGCTGAAGAAGGCGGTCGACGAGCTGTTCGCGGCCGCCGAAGCGGAACTGGCCGGGCTGACGGACAGGGCGCGCAGGGCCAGGCCGCTGCGCTCGCTCCTCAAGCACCGCGAGGGGCTGTGCGTCTTCGTCGACAAGCCGTTCGTGCCCATGGACAACAACCGCGGCGAACTCTCCCTGAGCTTCGCGGTCATCGGGCGACGGCTCTCGTTCGGCTCCGACAGCGAGAAAGGCGCCGGGTTCACGGCGACGATGTACTCGGTGGCCGGCACGCTGGCGATCAACGGCATCGATGTCCGGCGCTGGCTCGGTGAATGGCTGACCGCGTGCGCGGAGAACGGCGGCGAGCCGCCGGAAGACCTCTCGCCCTGGCTGCCGTGGTCAATGAGCGAGGCGCGCCGGCGCGAACTCGCGGCGGCGGGATGACCGGCGCGGTCGAGTGCCGCTATTACGGGCGCGACTTCACCGAAGATGAAATGGCGCTGCTGCGCGCCCTGATCGCCGATCCCGCCCCGCTCTCCCGCCGCGCCCTGTCGATCGAGTTCTGCCGGCGCATCGGCTGGCTCAAGCCCGACGGCGGACTGAAGGACATGATGGCCCGTGTCGCCATGCACAAGGACGGGCTCATCGAGCTGCCGCCGCCGAGGGGGCGGAAGCACCGGCCCAGGCCGGTCCAGTTCGGACCCGACACCGAACCGCCGCTGTTCCCGGCGCCCACGACCCTCGACGAGGTCCGCCCGCTCGACTTCCGCACCGTCGTGCACAGCACCCGCGAAGGCAGGCTCTGGAACGAGTTCATCGCCCGCTACCACTATCTCGGACACAAGACACTGGTCGGCGCCCAGATGCGCTATGCCGTCCACGACCGCAACGGCTGGCCCGTCGCCATGCTCGGTTTCTCCACCGCCGCATGGAAGCTCGCTCCGCGCGACCGCTTCATCGGATGGACGCCCGAGCTGCGCGAAAAGAACCTTCCTCTTGTCGTCGACAACCCGCGCTTCCTGATCCTGCCCTGGATCGAGATCCCCAAACTCGGCTCGCACATCCTCGCCATCGTGCGCCGCCGCCTGCCCATCGACTGGACCGGGCGCTACAACATCACGCCGGTGCTGATCGAGACCTTCGTCGAAACGCCCCGCTACACCGGTGCCGTATACCGCGCATCGGGCTGGACCCGCGTCGGGACCACCCAGGGCCGGGGACGCTACGACAGGCACAACAAACGAGACCAGCCGAAAAAGGACATCTGGCTCCGCACACTGCGAAAAGACTGGCAACGCACCCTCAATCGGTAGAAGTACAACCGTCGGGCCGGTGTGAAAATGCCGACAAGCGGATAACCCAATCCTCATCCCCCGGAACCCGAACGGACACCCAACCGGAGATGCGGTGAATGCGACATCGGCGCGGATTCGGGCGCGGAGCTTTGAAATCAACTGGTGCCTATTCGATACCCGAGAGCTGCAAGTTTCCTGCGCCTGCCTCGGTTGATGTAAATAATAGATTGTTTTTATTATATAATTTTCGTATTTATATGTCTGGCATCCAAATTCGGATTACCTCGACATCGTGCTGCGTGACGTGCTGCCTGAAGTAGGTAGGAGCGGCAGCGGTCGCCAGGGCTGCATCGACGGCAAGCGACCGGAAATCCATCTTCAGCCGCTGATGATGTGCAGTCTTGTAAATGTAGACGGACTGCGCGACCGGATTCCATGCAGGCACTACCAATCGAGTCCGTGCATGACCGATCCGTCGATTGCCTAGGATATTACAGAGCGCATTCCGCAACGCTTCCGAACCGTACTTGTTTCGGTAGAGCCGCCGGAGACTGCGCAGCCTCCTCCCGAGAAGACCGGCCAGACTGTCCCGGTTCTGGCCGAAGATTTCAGGGTCCCGGCTCTCGTACAGGCCGAGTATCTCCGAGGCCGGATGCCCAAGCGCCAGGGCGACACCGATAATGCCGCCGGTCGACGTTCCGGCGATCAGGTCGAAATAGGATCCGATCGGGCGATCGAGGTGCTGTTCAAGTTCCGTCAGGAAGGCTGCCGGAAAGGTGCCGAGAATGCCGCCCCCGTCAATGCACAGGAGGCGGCGTCTCGTTTGGCCCGGTCGTTCGTCCTCTCCTGCCATCGGCACTTCCTCGTATCCGTGCCAGCCGCCTCCCCCTTGGCCGAAGAACCCATCGCACCGACATGCCGAAGCCGAATGGCCTTGCGCTGACACTGTATCTATATATGTGCGTTTTCCAATCTGTCAATGGAAAGTTTTGACATTATATGTTTGATAACGGAAACTCGCTCCGATGCCGCTGCAGCGGCGGCATTTCAGCAGGGAGGAAACAACACCATGCACGCGAAGGATCTGGGATCACGATTGCGCAGGGCGCGCGAATCCCGCGGCCTCAGCCAGCAGGCTGCTGCCCAGGCGTTGGACCTTCCCCGCACCGCCGTCACGCAGCTTGAGGCCGGTAGTCGATCCGTATCCACCCTCGAACTGATCCGGCTTTCCGAACTCTACCTGCACCCCGTCTTCGATCTCTTGCATGACGGCCCGAGGGACGAGGATCAGGATGTCCTCGTCGCTCTGCACCGCATTGCCCCGGGGCTGGAGGAAGATCCGGACACGCGCGAGCAGATCACCCGTTGTGTTCACCTCTGCCGGGAAGGCGTTGCGCTCGTACGTCTGCTGGGCACCGAATACCGATCCGGCCCTCCCAGCTACGACATGCCGATCCCCCACTCACCCGGAGAGGCTGTCGCACAGGGAGAGGAGACGGCCGAGCAGGAGCGCCGCAGGCTTGGAATCGCCAATGCGCCGATTGCTGACGTATCCGAACTCATTGCTTCCCAAGGCATCTGGGCATCCGGCGTCACGCTTCCCGACGGTATGTCAGGCCTCTTCCTGCGGCATCCGAGCATCGGGCTGGCCATTCTCGTGAATTCGTCCCATCCGAAAGGACGGAAGCGCTTTTCCTACGCGCACGAATACGCGCACGCCCTCCTCGACCGGAATGACTACGTGACGATTTCCAGCACCGACAATTCCTCCGAAATGGTCGAAAAGCGCGCGAACGCATTTGCCGCAGCCTTCCTCATGCCGAGGGCCGGAATCCGTACTTCCCTGCAGGCCCTCGACAAGGGCCTGCCGAGCCGCCAGGACCACACCATCTTCGACGCCGCGAGCGGGGGCCACATCGAGGCGGCCCAGCGCCCGCCGGCTCGCTCCCAGCGCATCACCTACAAGGACAACGCCATGCTCGCGCACCATTTCGGCGTGAGCTACCCGGCGGCCGCCTATCGGCTCAAGAGCCTTCGATACATTTCCGCGCGCGAGTGCAGCGACCTGCTCGACCGGGGAAGCGTCGGACGAGAGTATCTTGTTGCCCTCAGCAAGTTCGATGACGTCGGCAAGCGCGAACGGCGACAATACTGGGATCGGGAGCTTCGCAGCGAAATCGTGCATCTCGCCATCGAGGCCTATCGCCTGGAGGAAATCTCCCGCGGTCGGATCCTGGAACTGAGCAAGACCCTTCGGATCCAAGGAGACACCCTGCTCAACTTGGCCGAAGCGGCCCGCAACGGATGACATTCGTAGCGGGAGAAACCAAGCCGGCGATCATCGTCACCGACACCTCGGTGCTCATCAATTTTCTACGCATTGACCGGACAGACCTGATCGCCGGCCACTCCCACGATTTCCTCGCCACCGACCATGTCACGGCGGAAATCAGCGACCGCTATCCCGACCAACAGCAGAGGTTCGCCGAAGCTCTCGATGCCGGCACCATTTCGGAGACGCGCGTTACCATGCCGGAAGAGCTTCAACTCTTCGAATCCTTGTTCACCACCGGGCGTCTGGGAGCGGGAGAATGTTCCGCAATCGCCCTCGCCGTTCACCGCGGCTACATCCTTGCCATAGATGATCGCCTCGCTATCCGCCATGCGCGCGGGGCTGATGCCCGTCTTCGCATCCTCGCAACACAGGACCTGATGGTCTCAATGATCCGCGAAGGCCTGCTCGAAGTGGAGGAGGCCGACCGCATCAAGGGGGACTGGGCCACGCGCCACCGATTTCGCCTCAAGCTGGACAGCTTCCGGGATCTGATCCGCTAACAGGCTGCTGAAAAACTCCTGGCGCGTGTGGCCCTGACGTGATGGCGCGTGTGGCCCTGACGTGATTCGGTGCGCGGCGAGCGATCCGGTGGGGGCGGCGATGCGTGGCAAGGACGAGAGCAGCAGCAGCCTTTTCAGCTATGTGGACCTGAAGGCGCGCGTGCCTCGGGGTCATCCCTTGCGAGCGGTCCGCGACCTGACGAACGCGGCGCTGGTGGAGATGTCGGGAGAGTTCGAGGCGCTTTATTCGCACACGGGCCGTCCGGGGATTGCGCCGGAGAAGCTTCTGCGGGCGCTTTTGCTTCAGGCGTTCTACTCGATTCGCTCGGAGCGCCAGCTGATGGAGCATCTGGAGTTCAACCTTCTGTTCCGCTGGTTTGTGGGTCTGGGGATCGACGACCGTGTGTGGGCCGCGACGGTGTGCACGAAGAACCGCGAGCGTCTTCTTGCGGGTGATGTGGCGTCGCGCTTTCTGGCGCATCTGGTCTCGCTGCCCGCGGTGAAGCGTCTTCTGTCGCAGGAGCACTTCTCAGTAGACGGGACGCAGATCGAGGCGTGGCGTCGATCAAGAGCTTCCGGGCGGTCGATGAGGAGCCTCCGGGGGAGGATGGCGACGGAGATGGCACAGGCGGCGACGGTCGCAATGCTGCCCGCGACCGTGCACTGTGCGCAAGAACGCGCCCGGCAAGCATGGCCTTTTTTCACGGTCTGGCGGAACGCTGGCCGTCATGCCCTTCGGGCGATGGACCGTTTGTCGGCATGCGCGAGCCGGCAACGCCTCATTTCGGATCGATCCGGTCTCGGGCCGCTATCTGGAAACAGGATTGATTTAGCGGAGGCTAGGAAAAACCAGTAAAATCAAGGCTGTATAGAAGATTCAAAATATTTCGCCTCATTGGGGGTAAGTAAATAACTCTCCACGAAGCACCTGCTTCGGCATCCTTGCCAGGCCCTTCCATTCGAGGCATGTGTGACATAACCAGGGCTATTCTGTTGTCGTCCCAGCAATCGGCGCATGCTGCACGGTGATCTCATACTGATTCCGAGACGCGAAATCCGAGTGCGTTGGGGCTCGCGTCATCACAGATTGCCCCTTGATCGCAATTTTTCGCGCCGAGAAGGTCTCATTGAGCCTTGGCGGCACGATTGCAGCGCGACGCAGACCGAAAAATCTCGCCGGTCGCCGCTGGATTGGCAGCGTGGGATCGTCGTGGCGCATGCTGATTTTGGTCCGGGCATTCCGTTTTCGCCGTGGCAGTGTGCCGGCATGGTGGCACTTGCGACCCCGGATTCCCTCCTTCGCGAGGTGACGGTGCGCCCGTGGCGCACGTGAGCACCGGCTCCGGGACCGCCTGGTGAAGGAGCATCACTACGGACTCTCGCCAAAATAAATTGGTCGTCATGTCCGTGGCGTGAGGGTGTAGTTCCACTCGCCGTGGAACGGGTCTCTGCGGATGGCGAGGCCGTCTATCTCATCGTTGCTGACCTTGACCCCGAGCGGATAGCTGTTCTCGTCGAGGTCCGAGCGTATGGTGAGGCCGGTGGTGGTCGCGGCGATCAGCTTGACGATCACCTGGTAGCTGACGAGGGGCCGGCCGCGCCAGTTCCGGGTGATGTGGCAGAACATCCGGTGCTCGATCTTGTTCCACTTTCCGGGCGGGAAGTGGGCCACCGACACCTTCAACCCGAGTTCGTCGGCGAGGTGCTGCAGCTTCCACAGCCGGTTGCGGCTGTTGTTGGAGCCGTCGGCGGTGATCAGCAGGCGCTTGGCATAGAGCAGCCGGCCCATCTGCCGCCACCAGCGGCCTCGACCGCGAACGCCGCCGTGTCGTGCCCAACGCTGACCCAGCCGGCGTTGGCGGTGAGATCGTAGACCCCGCAGGGGATCCGAGCTCCGGATCGGGGAAGTCATGCACGTTGACGGCTTCAGGGTCGCCCTTGGGGCCCGGCCGCCATTGCGGTACTGGATTTCCTTCTTCCTGATGTCACCACGGGCTGGCTCAGTCTCCGGAACGCGCGCACCCGGCGCGTCGGAACTGCGCATCCCGGGCTGGCGGCCTTCCAGCGTCTTGCGATTGGCCTGGAGGCTGTACCCCAGATCGTGGAGCAGCCGGTTCACCGTGCGCTCGCTGACGCGGTGGCCGCAAGACGGTCCGCCAGCGGCACTGTGACACCGCAGCGGACTCTCCGGATCGCCGCGCGTCATCGGTTCAAGCTCGCGCGCCGCCACCAAACCCGGATCCGTTGCGCCCGCCGCCGGGGCGACGCAAACGTCCTGAAGGAATCTCACTCGAAGACTCCGAATCAAGCTCCTCCGGCGCGAACGGTGCCCATCCCCGTCGCCTCGGCCACTCGCCTCCGCGCCCGATGGGCCTCCGTCGCCGCCCACAGGCGCCGCGCACGTTCGTTCAGAACCGGACGCAACACCACAAATTTGGATCGTAGCGTATCGACTATCGCTTCCATGACATCATTAATAGCAGATCCACATCAAAAAACAATCTATTTTGGCGAGAACCCTACCTGCGATTTCACGGCATCAAGGGTCTGCGCCATGTCGCCCTGCACGGCGAGACTTGGGTGGTCGGCTGGCGGCACTTCAAGCTTGCTGCACGCGACCGCTGCGGAGCAGCAGTGCCTGCATCTGATTGCGAACAATTCCCGGTTCGTTGGGGGGATGCCGAACCTGGCGTGCCTTCGACGGCTGGACATCGAGGCCGCGCGTTCCTCGCGGAGATGTTCGTCAAGCGCTTCGCCGGAACCTGCTATCGCGCGACGAACTGGCGCTCGCTTGACGCTCGGTCGCGAGCGGCTCCGCGCGCTTCCGTCACCACGGCCAGGAGATCTTCATGTACGAACTGGGACCGCCGGGACGCGATCCCGGAGAGCGCAGCACGACAGTGCCGGGCCTCGGCTGCGCAGCCTGTGCCTGGGCGAGGTATGCCGCAAGCGCTATCCGCTGAGAACCATTCTCGCGGCTCGCCGGCTACCGCGGCGTGACCGCATTCGCCGCCCTCCAGGAACAGCTTGCGGCGGTGAACTCGTTCTTCAGCCCGAAGCGCTACACCGCACCCACACCTTCCACACCATCCTCGCTGACCTGCCGCCCGAGACTCTGCCCTGTGGACGGCCCGGCAGCAGACACGCCGGCAAGGACATCCGCGGTGCCTCCAGCCGAGAACGCCCGGCGGGTCGCAGCGGTCGAGCACGGATGGTTCTCGGCCAGGCGAAGAGCAACGAGATCCCCTCGCCAGCAGCATCAACGTCACCGGCCGCATCGTCACCATGGATGCGATGCACGCTCAGCACGAGCGGCGGCTTCTCGAGCGCCGCATGTCGTCACGGCGATCAGGAATAACCAGGAGACCATACTCGACGACCTCAAGGCCATCGACTTCGAGGGCTCGTTCGAAACCCTCGACAAGGGCGCATCGAGCGCCGCCGCCGTGGTCGACATCTCCGGCGCCGAGCGGGACCGCTGCGCTGCTCTCCACGGTCGCCGCCAAGCCATCCGCATCAAGCGCGAGATCTGCAAGACCAAAGAGAGCAGTGTCGAGACCACCTGGTACCTCACCTCGCTCGGCCCCGAACGCCCCGAGATGCTTCTGGCGCGCGGGTCATGGAAAATCGACTCCGCTACGTACGCGATTTCACCTGCGACGAAGACCGCTGCAGGGTGCGCCGCGCAACCTCTTGACAAACGCCGCCATCGTGCGCTGCGGTGGACACTTCATGCCCGAGGCCAACCGGCACTACGCCGCCCGCGCCCGGGACGCGCTCGACGCCATCCTCATCCCGCAGATAAACCTTCGCCCCTGGCCCCGCGCCACAAGCCGGGAACGCGCCGACGCAACAGGACAGCTCTGCTCGAACACTCGAAAAAGCGTGCCCGGCCTGATGCACCAGCCACTGAAACCAGCCCACAGTAAACCCAAGGTGCCTCAACCATGCCAGGTCCCTGTCACATCAGCAATCCACAGGCCCGACAAAAGAATAGTCCTGCCTGTCGCTCGGGCGGCGCATCATGTGAAGCGGAGCCATCTGTACCCCGTGACGCGGTATCATATTGATCTGTTGGGCAGCGTCGGCGACGCCGGAACGGCGGCATGCGGTCCACGGGATCCTTTCCTGCCCGAACCGTGTCGGCCAAGTATGCAGTGGTATTCGTAGAGCCGAGTCGGCAAACTGTATCCACGTTGGCGGCCAAGGATTCAGGCTATATGGCGAGGCAAACGACCAACAACGGTGCCAATCTCGGGTTCGAGGCGCAGCTCTGGGCCGCGGCGGACAAGCTGCGCGGCAACATGGAGCCGTCCGACTACAAGCATGTCGCTCTCGGGCTGATTTTCTTCAAGTATATCTCCGACGCTTTCGAGGCCAAGCGGGCGGCTCTGCTCGCGGAAGATCTGGCCGACCCGGAGGATCCGGAGGAATACCTTGCCGAGAACGTCTTCTGGGTCCCCAAGGCAGCCCGCTGGCCGCATCTGCAGGCCAGAGCCAGGCAGTCGATTATCGGCCAGGACATCGATGACGCCATGCTGACGATCGAGGCGCGGAACGCATCGCTCAAGGGGGTCCTGCCCAAGGACTACGCCCGCCCGGCGCTCAACAAGGTGATGCTCGGCGAACTGATCGATCTCGTGAGCGGGATCGGCATGGCCGAGGAGGCCGACCGCTCCCGCGACATCCTCGGGCGGGTTTACGAGTACTTCCTGGGCGGCTTCGCCGGAGCGGAGGGCAAGCGCGGCGGCGAGTTCTACACGCCACGTTCCGTCGTCCGGCTGCTGGTGGAGATGCTGGAGCCCTACAAGGGCCGCGTCTACGACCCGTGCTGCGACTCCGGCGGCATGTTCGTGCAGTCCGAGAGATTCGTCGAGGAGCATGGCGGGCGCATCGGCGACATCGCGATCTACGGACAGGAGAGCAACTACACGACCTGGCGTCTCGCCCGGATGAACCTCGCGGTCCGAGGCATCGATGCCGACATCCGCTGGAACAACGAGGGCAGCTTCCACAAGGATGAACTGCCGGACCTCAGGGCCGACTTCATCCTCGCCAATCCGCCGTTCAATGTCTCCGATTGGGGCGGCGACCGGCTGCGGGAGGACGCCCGCTGGACGTTCGGCGTTCCGCTGGCGGGCAACGCCAACTATGCCTGGCTCCAGCACATCCATCATCACCTCGCCCCGAACGGGACGGCGGGCGTGGTGCTCGCCAACGGCTCCATGTCCTCGGCACAGTCCGGCGAAGGCGGCATCCGCCGCGCCCTGGTCGAGGGCGACGCGGTGGATTGCATGATCGCGCTGCCGGGGCAGCTCTTCTACTCGACGCAGATTCCCGCGTGCCTCTGGTTCCTGACGCGCAACAAGAATCCCGGCGGGGACTGCCGCGACCGGCGTGGGGAAGTGCTGTTCATCGACGCCCGCAAGTTGGGGCATATGGTCGACCGGACCCGGAAGGAGTTCTCCGACGAGGACATCGCGCGGATCGCCGGTGCGTATCACGCCTGGTGCGGCGGGCCGGACACATCTCCCTACGAGGACGAGCCAGGATTTTGCAAGTCCGCCACGCTGGAGGGGGTCAGAGAACACGACCACATTCTCACACCCGGCCGCTATGTCGGCGCCGCGGCAACCGAAGAGGACGACACACCCTTCGAAGAGCGGTTCGCAGAATTGAAGAAGACATTGACGGAGCAGTTTGCGGAAGCTGCGGAGTTGAGTGCCGTTATTGAGGCAAAGCTGGGAGAGATTGGGTGACGATGGCCTCTTCCCATCCTTTGCATGCGCTGGGAGACATGTCGGTAAACCAAGGCGCGCGGCACCTTCCAGTGAAGGCTGTTTTCAGACAGCCTTACCCTTGCCATGATCTGCGAAGGGTTGTCGATAACGATATCGTCGATGACAACGGGAGAGACTTCGCCGGGGCCGCGCTGAGGCTGCCGCCCGACTTTATCGCCGATGCCCGGGCGCTGGCGGACATGATCGAGGCGGCACCGGATGACTGACCGGCTGCATCTCCAGCCGAAGCATCGCGAGGCGCTGTTGAGGGAACATCTGCCCGATGTCGAGGTGTGGGCCTATGGCAGCCGTGTCAACGGGCGCAGCCATGACGGCAGCGATCTCGATCTGGTGCTGTGCGGGCCAGAATTGATTCCGGTGGGCAATGTGGCGCACGCCTGTGTCATACAACGGTTGCTGAGGCTCATAATCTTGCCGAAACTGATCGACCAATCGGCCTGCCGCTCATGGATGAGCCGCAACGGGTCTGCGCACCGGGGACGGAGCAGCGGGGCATGAGCATCGATACCACCTTCTTGCGGCGCTGCATCGGAACGCTGGAGACAGCTTTCGGCGAGATCGACAACCAGCGCGCGACGGACGATTTCATGTATGACATCTATCGCGCCGCCTGCGTGAAGGAGTTCGAGCTGGTGTTGGAGCAGAGCGGCAAACTGTTACGTAAGCGGCTTGCCGCCTTCTTCGCCAGCAACAGACAGGCGGACCGGCTTGCCTTCAAGGACCTGTTCCGCCACGCCGCCCGGCACGGACTGATCGAAGCCGTCGCGGCGGAACGCTGGTTCAGCTATCGCGACAACCGCAACGATACCGCGCACGACTACGGCGCAGGCTTCGCCGAGGCCACGCTCAAGTTGTTGCCCGACTTTATCGCCGATGCCCGGGCGCTGGCGGACATGATCGAGGCGGCGCCGGATGACTGACCGGTTGCATCTTGAGCCGAAGCACCGCCAGGTGCTGACAGCCCTGCTGCGGGAGCATTTGCCCGATGTCGAGGTATGGGCCTATGGCAGCCGCGTCAACGGGCGCAGCCATGACGGCAGTGATCTCGATCTGGTGCTGCGCGGGCCAGGACAGGGGGAGATCCCGGCCGACAAGTTGGCGGACTTCGAGGAGGCGGTGCGGGAATCGACCATTCCCTTCTTGGTCGAGGCCCGCGACTGGGCGCGCCTGCCGGAGCGGTTTCACCGGGAGATCGAGCGAGATCATGTGGTACTGGCTGATGCGGGGCGTTCTTCCATTACGTTTGGAACCGCGATATTGGGCAAAGTCACCAAGCCAACTCTGAGTAGTGTCGACAAAAAAAGTAAGAATTGAGAATTTACTGTATCACTTTGCAACTATATGGATGTCTATTCAAGGAGCTTCATCCAAGCTGATATTCCATTCATGACGGCGACTGCTACAAGGAAAGAGATTGAACGGTGCAGATTACAAACCGACGATGTCATTATTACTAAAGACTTGGAAAAACATGATGACATTGGAGTTCCCGCACTTGTCCGTGAGAATATCAAAGGGCTTGTGTGTGGGTATCACCTCGCGATTCTTCGCCCATCAAAAGATGAACTTCATGGACCTTATCTGTACTACGCACTTCAAACCGGAGAGGCTCGGCACCAATTTCACACCTTCGCCAACGGTGTGACAAGATTTGGCCTGCGTAAAGACGATATTTTTCGTGTCAAGGTTCCCCTCCCTCCCCTCCCGAGCAGCGAGCGATTGCGGGCCTCCTCGGCGCGCTGGACGACAAGATCGAACTGAACCGGCGGATGAACCGGACGCTGGAGGCGATGGCGCGGGCGATCTTCCAGGACTGGTTCGTCGATTTCGGGCCGGTCCGGGCGAAGAGGGAAGGGCGTGCGCCCTATCTGTCTCCCGAAATATGGAAACTGTTTCCTGATGCGCCGGACGGCGAGGGCATTCCTTTCGGTTGGGAAGTTTCAGCAATCGGTAGAGAAGTCAATACTGTCGGAGGTGCTACCCCGAGCACGAAGGATCCCTCGTTTTGGGAAGGCGGCGAGTTCCATTGGGCCACACCAAAGGATCTGTCGAAATTGTTGTCGCCGGGTAACTGCTCACCCCCTGGTTCCGGCTTGATGTCGGGGTAGAGTAACGAACGGGTTTACGTGGAGATTTGACACTGCAGGCCGATTCGTTTAGTGGTGGTAATCGAGAACGACGGGGACCGCCAGTGGGCTACTTTGGATCGAAGGCGACGAGCGGGCTGTGCCAGCTGCTTCCGGGGCTCCAGCCCCCGCATGATCTGTATGTGGAAACGCATCTCGGAAGCGGCGCGCTAATGAAGCGCAAGGCCGGGTGATGGCGACGGTCAACGCGGCGCGCGAGGAGTTCGAAGCGGCCAGGATCGCGGCGCTGCGTGCGGCCGGCAAGGTGGCGGAAGAGGCCGTCATCCGCGTCCTCGTCATCCTGCTCGACATCATCATCGTCGTCCTTCTGGAGAAGACCACGCACGAGCCGGAACTCCGGTCTGCCGCCGTCACAGACGGACAAGAGCGTGCCGGGAGCAACGGCAAGGGCCCGAAGCCGAACCGGCAGATGGGCGACAACCTGCGCAAGACCATCGTCGAGGAGACGGTCGCGGTCGATGTCTGCGACGCCTGCGGCGCTGACGGCGTCGACCCCGTCGATCGGGAGCGCCGCACGACATCGTGTTCGAGGTCGTCGAGCGCCGCGCCGAGATCAAGGAATGCCCGAAGTGCAAGGCCCGGACCAAGGGCCGGTTTCCCGACAACATCCCGTGCAGTACGGCATCGGCATTCAGGCCCTCGTCATCAACCTGCTGGTCGCCCAGATGCTGTCCCTGCGCCGTGCCGTCGCGTTCGTGCAGGCGATCTCCGGCATCAAGCTCTCCGAGGCAACCTGCCTCGGCTATGCTTTCACGATGCGCTCGTGTCATGGGAGGAGGCCGCCGTGGCGCACCTCCTGCAACGCCCGATGTCGATGATTTCGGATCAACAGTAAGTGGCTCCATGTCGTGGGACCCTGACGTGCAAGTTCCCGCACCGCAAGCGCGGCCGGGAGGCAAGAGATCGGCATCATCCCGTGCTACAAGGGCGTCCTGGGCCTCGTACATGGGCCAGTGTAGCCACCAGCTGTGCGGCAGCCACCTGCTGCGCGAACTGACCTTTGTCGTCGAGGCTACCGCGCGACTGATGAAGAGCCTGCTCCCTGCCACAAGGTCAACAAAAGCGCATCCAAGACCCTGAACGACGCCGGGCGCAAGCGCTACCGCACCATCAGGGCGCCAGGGAACTGCCCGATATCCCGCCGAAAGGAAAACGTGGACGCAAGTCCGACGCGCACAACCTGCACGAACGTCTCGTGAAACACGAAAACCTGCGCTTCACAGACGACCCCAACGTCAGCTTCACCAACAATGCCGGAGAACAGAAGATCAGGATGGCAAAGGTCAAGCTCAAGGTGTCTGGATGCTTCCGCTCCACGCAAAAGCATGGTGCCGGGGCTCAAGCTACCTCACCTCCATGGCCGCACTCGGCTACAACCCACTCGTCGCCACCCAGATCGCCCTCGACGGAAAAGCCGCAGACATCATCAACGAGCACTATGGCCAATCAGAACCCAACAAGGGGTGAGTAGATACGTTCCGTCAATCTCCTTCAGACCCCGTCAAATCGTCGAACGCGCAACTCCGTGAGATCCGAGACCTGCGTAATTCCGCTGCGCCCAAGACACTGCGCCTCAACCGCCGCGAGCAACCGGCGACTCCTTTCGTCAAGATGAGGAGGAAGGACTGCAAACCGGTGCCTTATGCTCTCTGCCTGTTCCATGCACCGAAGATAAACATCCCAACAACGCCGGAGAATCCGCCGACAACCAAACTGACCGACAAATCATCCCCGAAAGACCTCAGCACCAACCAGCCGAAGCCAGCAGACTGACCCGTCAGCAAACGCTCAACCAAAACCACCGGACAGACAAAACGCCACCGCAAACAACATGGATTCGATTATTTAGTGACTAACCCTTAGCATGGGATCACCGTGGAGCATGCGCGACGAGCCGCAGCAGCGGCGCGTCGGAGTTCATAAAGCAAAGAGGCTTGCCGGGTGTCGCATCAACCGTTGCCGCTCAGCCGTTTCAGAGTGCTTGATCTCACCCGGGTGCGCGCGGGCCCGACCTGCGTCAGGCAGCTGGCCGACTGGGGCGCGGACTGCATCATGGTCGAACAGCCGCAAACGCCGGGCGCGCCGGAAGGAATCACCGGCGCCCGCGGCGGGCCCGATTTCCAGAATCTTCACCGCAACAAGCGGTCGATGACCCTGAATCTCAAGACGCTCGTGGGCCGGGAGATCTTTCACCGGCTGGTGAAGGATGCCGATGTCGTCGTCGAAAACTACCGACCCGACGTCAAGCACCGGCTCGGCCTCGACTATGAGAGCCTGAAGGCGATCAATCCGGGGATCGTGCTCGGGTCGATTTCCGGCTTCGGGCAGGACGGGCCCTACGCGAAGCGTCCCGGCGTCGACCAGATCGCCCAGGGTCTCGGAGGCCTGATGTCGATCACCGGACTGCCGGGCCAGGGCCCGGTGCGGGCCGGCACGGCGATCGCCGATCTGTCCGCGGGCCTCTATTGCGCGATCGGCATACTGGTCGCGCTTCTTGAGAGGGAGGTCTCGAGAGAGGGCCAGTGGGTTCACACCTCGCTTCTTGAGGCGCAGATTTCCATGCTCGACTTCCAGGCGGCGCGCTGGCTGCTCGGCGGGGAGGTCCCGTCGCAGGCCGGCAATAACCATCCGACCTCGATACCGACCGGCGTCTTTCCGTGCAGCGACGGCCACCTCAACATCGCAGCGGGAGGCCAGAGCTTGTTCGAGCGCCTCTGCGCCGCCCTCGGGGCCGAGGATCTCGCCGCCAATCCGGACTACGCGACGGGCGAGTTGCGCCTGCGCAACCGGGATCGGCTGAATGACGAGATCGGCGAACACACGAAGCGCCGGACCAGCGCCGAATGGATCGATCTGTTCAACGATGCCGGTGTGCCATGCGGCCCCATACATACCATCGACAGGATGTTCGAGGACCCCCAAGTCAGGCATCTGGGCATGGCTGCTCCGGTGCATTCACCCGCACGGGGGGACATGCACGTTGTCGGCCAGGCCGTCAACATGAGCCGCGCATCGCGGGAGATCCGCAGCGCGACGCCGGAACGGAGCCAGCACACAGCCGACATTCTGGCGTCTCTGGGCTATTCCGCAGAGGCGATCGCAGGATTCCGCGCCGACGGTGTGGTATAGGAGCCGCGCCGGAACAACCGTCGGACACAAGCCATGAGCAACGGTGAAGAGGCCGCGGCCACTGGACGCATGATCGCCCGCAAGGACGGCAATATCGGCTGGATGATCTACGACCATCAGGCGCGGCACAACGCGGTTACCTACGACATGCGGCGCGCGATCCCGGGCATCCTCGCCGATTTCGAGGCCGACGATGCCGTGCGGGCGGTAGTGCTGGCGGGGGCCGGAGACACGGCTTTCATTTCCGGTTCCGACATCTCGCAATTCGAGACCCGGCGCTCGTCGGAAGAGGCGCGGCGGATCTACGACGAGGTCTCCGCCCGGGCCGGCGCCGTAATGGCCGCCTTTCCCAAACCGATGATCGCGATGGTTCAGGGCTATTGCCTGGGGGCCGGCGTCATGACGGCCATGCATGCGGATATTCGCATCGCCGCCGACAATGCGCGTTTCGGCGTACCGGCAGCAAGGCTGGGGCTGGGATTTAGCTACGGCGCCGTCCGGGAGCTGATGAATCTCGTCGGACCGGCCTGTGCGGCCGAGATGCTGTTCACGGGGAAGAGATACTCGGCCGGAGAAGCGCTGAAGATGGGGCTCGTCAACGACGTGGTGGCAATGGCGGATCTGAAGGATGCCGCTATCGGCATGGCGCGGACCATCGCCGCCAACGCGCCGCTGACGCTGCGCTCGATCAAGACCTCGATCCGAGCCGCGCTCGCCGATGACGGCGAATGCGACATGGAACGGGTCCGGGCCGAGATCGAGGCCTGCTTCGCCAGCGAGGATTACGCCGAGGGCCGCAAGGCATTCATGGAAAAGCGCCGGCCGATGTTCAGGGGCAGGTAACGTGCGGCAGCGGGCGGCCGGGGAGCGCTTCGGCCGGTTCGCCGAGCGCTCGCGGTCCCGGAATGGCGCTGCGCCAAGCACCTGCCGAATGGCCGCGGGCATGCAGAAAATCAGATGAACCCGCCTGTTCCTGCGCCGCAGTGCAGCTTGCATTGTCGCGGCCATGACGGCATAAATGGCGCGATCGTCACATTGGCGGATTGGAGGAGTTCCCGTGACTCGCAACGCAACACTGATCGCCCGGCCGAAATCCACGCGAGCCGGCATCGCTGTTCCGGCGGCCGTGGCCATCCTGTTCGGCGTCTTTCTCGTACTTGGTGCCGGTTTTTCCCATTCCGACGCCATCCACAATGCCGCGCATGACAGCCGCCATGCCTTTGCCTTTCCCTGCCACTAGGACCCACGAGCCGTGTATCGCAGGATTTTCGCAACGGCCTTGATCGCCGGCCTTCTGGCAGGCCTCGGCATCACGGCAATCCAGGAAGTAACGACCACGCCCCTCATCCGCCACGCGGAAAAATTCGAAACCGCCGCGCCGGATTCGCCGCACCGGCACGGTGCGCTTGAACGCCGCCTCAGCCTGACGCGGGAAGCGCACGGCCACGACACCCTCTCCCCCCATGCGCATTTCACCGGCGAGGCCCAGGCCCACGAGACCCTTTCCCCTCATGCGCATTTCGCCAGCGAGGCCCGGAGCCACGAGACCGCAGCGCCTCATCTGCATGCCGCCGGACGAGCCCGGGCGCATGACAGCAGCTCCGAAGCCGGCGGCAGCTATCCGGGCTCGGACACCGCAGAGTCGGGAACCGGCATCGGACCCATCTTTTACACCGCGATGGCCAACGTGCTCACGGCCATCGGCTTCGCCCTGGTACTCGTCGCCTGCTTCGCTCTGGCCGGACGGCCAGTAAGCGGCCGCGAAGGCGTGCTCTGGGGAATCGCGGGCTTCACCGTCGCAAGTCTCGCGCCCGCTCTCGGTCTTCCTCCGGAAGTCCCCGGTGCGATGGCCGCGGAACTGGGCGCCCGGCAGGGATGGTGGCTGTTGTGCGCCGTCGCCACGGCCAGCGGGCTCTGGCTCTTGGTGTTCCGCCGGAGCCCACCTTGGATGATTGCGGGTTTGGCGCTTCTCGTGATGCCACATCTCGTCGGCGCACCGCAACCCCTGGAACTCGGCGGTTCGGCGCCGCCCGAGATCGCGGCCCATTTCGTTGCCGCCTCGCTAGTCACCGCCGCGGTATTCTGGACCGGGCTCGGCTGGCTCGCCGGCACCTTCTGGAACCGCCTGGCACCACGTTAGCGCGTTGGCGGAGGACGGTTCAGTCCGCGTCCTAAACCGAAGTTCCAGAGCCGATCAGACGTAAGTGCCTGATAGAAATCACATTCAATAAATTTCAGCGGTGTCTGTCTGGGTACACCAGGGCTTCACGCCTAGGAGCTTGAATGCCCTTCTCTGGAGCGGCGTGGGCCGTGTGGTGACCTGGAAGGGTTCGGCGCCCGCAAGGCGGGGCGCCACGGTGTTGCGGGTGGCAAGATCGCCGATGAGGGTGCGGAAGCTGTGCCCCCTCCGGGCGTCCTCTTCGTTGTTGCCTTGGCCCGGGCGCTCGCCGAGACTTCTGCCGGCGCCACGACGGACGGCCGCCTTCGGCATCCTCGTCGTCGAACAGCATGGGCTTCAGTCGCATGTGCCATGTAGTAGGCGAGCATGCACAGGAAGATGTGGGCCCGGGGCGGTGGTAGACGGGACGGACCTTCAGGTCCTTGAGGCTGCGGAAGGCCCGTTCCACGGAGCTCAGCCGCTTGTAGGCGCGCACCGTGCCGGGACCGTCGAGCTCGCTCTGCGGCAGGCTGGTGCGGACCACGTAGAGACCGTCGAGCCTGGCCTCGGCAGCGATCGCAGCCTCATCGCGCCCATAGGTGAAGACACCGTCATCGTCGATGGACCACGTGAAGTGCTTCGCCATCCTGCCGATGACCTTCCGCTCCCCGATCTTCCCGGCGCTTGTCGCGCCGTGTCGCTGCGGCAATCGGTGCGAGCCTCGGTGGCCTCGAGCAGTTCCTGGCGCTTGCGAGCCCGATCCAGCAGGGGGTTGCGGCAGAGGCGTTCGCCGGGATACGCATTGCTGGTGATCTCCACCAGGTCTCTCTCGTCGAAGAGCGACATCTCGATGTCGCCGGCCTCCACCAGTGAACGGATGGCCGGTCCCCTCAAGGCGCTGATCCAGTCCAGACCCGCAGGCTTGACCTCCTCGCGGATCCGCGCCTCGGTCAGCATCCCCCGGTCCCCCACCAGTACCACCTTCGCAAAGGAGAACCGCTCCCGCAGCGTGGCGATCTGTGAGGACACCGTGGCCGGGTGTTGCCGGGGAACACCCGCACCGACACCCGTCCCGGTCGCACAGAAGGCCGACTGCAGCTTGCCCTTCTTGCCATCCCGGGAATGACCCCGTTGGGCCAAGGGGCATGCCCTCCCCTCCATCCACACGGAAGTCAGGAGCACCAGGCAGCCCTCTTCGAGGTGCCGCCAGGGGATCTTCTCCTGACGTTCCAGGAGCCGTAGAGGGCATTCTCGTCCAACTCCGCATCAAGGTGCTGACCGCTGTCGCC
Organism: Alphaproteobacteria bacterium; assembly: GCA_964291215.2. Lineage (GTDB taxonomy): Bacteria > Pseudomonadota > Alphaproteobacteria > MPNO01 > UBA830 > JAJEBT01. The sequence goes on from OZ219791.1 coordinate 546,297, forward strand.
AGCCCCCTGGCCAGCTTCGAGGCGGGCTCAAGGATGCGTGCCACGATCATGGCGAAAACCTGATCGCGCTCGGGAGAAGGCTTCGGGTCGATCCGCCGGTCCAGTTTCTTCAGGGTTCCCAGCACCGCGGCGACATGGGGAAGAGAGCGGACGAGGCGTCGTTGAGACCTGCGGTTCCTCCCTTGAGCAGAATGCGCAATCCCTCGATGAGAGCGGGCTTGGAAAGGTTGGCGAGGGTGCGCTTCTTGACCGTTCCGGCTTCGCGGTAGGACTCGCGGAGCAGGATGGCGGGCGGGGACGAGCGGTTGGGGATGGATTCGATATACATGGCTATAGGCGGCAGATCCATGGATGTCAAGCATCCAACATAATATTACATGGGTACAATATGACGCACGAAAAATCCAATAAACCACACTGCATCAATGACTTGGCGTGCATTTCAACCGGAATTTTCTGGAACTTCGGCCTAAAACCCTTCCGGCCCGCGCGAGACACCGGCTTCCGCAAATGTCGCCATGCCCCGGTGCGCGGCGACAGCGACACGCACCACCCCGAGGGCCGCGGCCGCGCCGGTTCCTTCGCCGAGACGCATCCCGAGATCCAGAATCGGCTCCTTGCCAAGCGCGCGCAGCAGGCGCCGATGGCCCGGCTCCGCCGAGACGTGCCCGGCAACGCAGTGATCAAGCGCTCCGGACCGGGATTTTTCGAGCACCGCAGCAGCGGCCGTCGCCACAAAGCCGTCGAGGATCACGGGCACCTGTCGGCGGCGGGCGCCAAGTACGGCGCCGGCGAGCGCCGCGATTTCGTAGCCGCCGACCCGGCAGAGCGCCTCGACCGGGTGTCCGATTTCACTGCCATGGAGGTCGGCCGCCGCAGCGACAACCCGTGTCTTGACCGCCACCCCGACGGGATCGAGACCGGTTCCCGGACCGGTCCAGTCGGCAGCGGTGCCGCCGAACAGCGCGCAGGCAAGCGCCGCGGCTGCGGTGGTGTTGCCTATGCCCATCTCCCCGACGACAAGCATGTCCGCATTGCCGGGCACGGCGTCGAACCCGGTCCGGAAGCACGACGCGCACGCCCCCTCATCCATGGCCGGCGCCGTGGTGAAGTCCGCGGTCGGCTGTCCGCCGAGAAGCTCGACAACCTTAAGCCCGGCCGAATGCACGCCAGCCATCTGGTTGATCGCGGCACCGCCGGTGGACAGGCAGTGCAGCATCTGCCCCGTTACCTCCGGCGGGTATGCCGAAACGCCGCGCGCGGCAACACCGTGATTTCCGGCAAACACCAAGATCCGCACATCGTCGAGGCGGGGAGGATGACGTGCCTGCCAGGCAGCGCACCATTCGGCCAGCATTTCCAGCCGGCCAAGCGCCCCCTCCGGCTTGACGAGTTCGGCTTCGCGCTCGCGCGTGCGGGCGATGGACTCCCGGTCGGAATCAGGCATATTATCGAACAGCCTGACAATATCGTCGTAATCCAACGAAGGCCTCCCCGCTTACACGGATGGCAACACATAGCACGTTGGCACCGGCATGACTGATTCGGAACGCGAACAGCTGATCCCTGCCATATTCGGAGACATCTATGCCAGCGTTGTCTTCCTGACCCGCCTTCCGGCGCCGCCATGGGCGGAAGCGGCTCGGCGCCCGCTGGCAGGCGCCATGTGGGCGTTTCCCCTGTCCGGCGTTCTCGTCGCCACAGTCATGGCCGCCTTCTATGCCGGCGGAGCGGGGTGCGGCCTGCCACCGGTTCTCTCGGCGCTGATCGCGATTGCGGGCGGCGCTCTCCTTACGGGAGGCCTGCATGAGGACGGGCTAGCGGACTTCGCCGATGGCCTGGGCGGCGGGACGACGCCGGAACGGCGGCTGGAGATCATGTCGGACAGCCGTATCGGAACATACGGCGTGCTCGTGCTGGTCATTTCGGTTGGCGGCAAAGCGGCTGCGCTTGCCGCGATCGGCGATGTGTTCGCGGTATTCGGCGCCCTGGTCGCGGCGGCGGCGATCAGCCGCGGGCTTCTGCCGATCGTCGTTGCATCGATGGAACCGGCCAAGGAGGACGGACTCGGCCGGCTTGCAGATCGCCCGACTGCGCCGGTCTGGGCGGTCGCCCTCGGGCTCGGAGTTACCATCGTCATTCTCGCCGCACCAGGCGGCTGGATCGGGTGTCTGCTCGCCGCCGCGATCGCCGCCCTGGTGACTGGCTGGATCGCCCGTCAGGCTATCGGCGGCTATACCGGTGACGTTCTCGGCGCCGTCCAGCAGGCTGCAGAATTCCTTGCCCTCGTCCTGATTGCCGGGGTCATGACGCCAGACGGTTGACGAACCGCACGCGCCACGCATCGGCATCGAAACGGTCGCAACGGGTTACCGACAGCGTGTCGATCATGAACGACGACGCGACCTCCGGCTGCACCCCGAGAGCCGCGGCAAGAAAACCCCTGACGCTGCCGGCGTGGATCACCGCGACCACGTTCCGGCCGGAAAGGCGGCGCGACCAGGAATCGGCAGCTGCCGATACCCGGTGCGCCACCTCGGAGAACCGCTCACCGCCAGGCGGTTCCATGTCGTGCCAGGACAGTCCCGCATCGTTCAACTCGTCCCAGAGGTCGGGCCGCGACCGCCCCTCCCAGTCCCCGAAATGCTGCTCGGCGAAGTCCGGCTCCTCGAATATCTCCGCGCCATCGACGCCCCTGGCGCCAAGAATCGCATCAAGTGTGCGCCGCGTCCGCGACAGGTTCGAGACGATCCACGCGGGATTGTCGGGGAGCATCGCCGAAAGCGACCGGAAATGCGCCTCCGGCGGCAGGATGACGCCGAGATCGAGCGCCCCATAGGCCAGGTCGTCCGGATTCGCCACCGGCGCATGACGGACGAGCCACCATTGCGTGACCTGATCACTCATGACGCAAGCGCCCTTTCGAGCCGGCGCCAGTGAGCCTCGGGGCCGGGAAGGCCGAAACGCAGGAATTGCTCATTCTCCGGGAATCTCCTGACATGGATGCCGGCCCTGCCGAGCCGCGCATGAATGTGCTGCGCGTCAGCATGGAGGCAATGACGAAACAGCGAGGTACCGCCGGCAATCCGCATGCCCGCGGCACCGAGGACGGCGTCGAGTCGTTCAGTCGCAGCCGCCAGCGCGGCGCGGGTTCGCGCCTGCCATTCGGTGTCGGCCAACGCCGCCGTCCCGATCTCGGCCGCCACCGACGACACGGGCCACGGGCCAAGCACCCGGCGGAGGTCTCCGGCGGTTTCCGGATCCGCTATCGCGAAGCCGAGCCGCAGTCCCGGCCACCCGAAGAACTTGCCGAACGAGCGCAGGATTATCACGTTGGCCGGCGCCCCGGCAACCAGCGACAACGCCGGGTCGAGATCAGCGAACGCTTCGTCGACGACGACCTGGCCGCCACGCTTTCCCAGCGTCCGAGCCAGCGCCAGGATCCGGTCCGGGTCCACGACCCTTCCGTCGGGATTGTTGGGCCGGGTCAGCACCACGACATCCGCATCGACGGCGGCGGCGGGATCGGCAATCTCCTTGACCAGATGGCCGGCCGCGGCCCAGACGGGCGCGTGTTCGCCATAGGTCGGCGCGACCACGGCTACGCGGCCCGCCGGTCGCAATCGGGGGAACCACTGGATCAGAGCCTGTGTTCCCGGCGCTGATACCACCCGATCCGGATCGTGACAGCCATATGATGCGGCCGCTGCAGCGCGCAGGCCTTCGAGCAGGCCGCTGTCCGGCAGGCGCCAGGCAGCCGCCATCGCGGCCGGATCGGCGGGCCACGGCCACGGATTGACGCCGGTGCTCAGATCCACCCAGCCCTCTGCCGGAGTCCCGAACTGTTTGGACGCAGCCGCCAGATCGCCACCATGCAGGATCTCGCTCAGGACTCATCCCCCTTGAGCGCAAGCGGGAGACCCGCCGCGACGAGCACAACCCGATCGGCGACGCCGGCGACCGCCTGGTTGAGCGTGCCATGGAGATCCCGGAACCTGCGCGAAAGAGGGTTGTCGGGGACGATGCCGTAGCCGATTTCGTTCGAGATAACCACTGCTGGGCCGCGCACCGCCCCAAGCGCCGTGACCAGTGCCGCCGTCTCGGCGCCGGCATCGCGCTTGCACATGACCAGGTTCCCGAGCCATACGGTCAGGCAATCGATCAGCACTGCGTTCCCGGTCCGCGCATTGGCCTGGAGCGCCGCGGCAAGCTCGAGCGGCGCCTCGATCGTCGTCCATGCCGCGCTTCGCCGTGCGCGATGATCCGCTATTCTCGCCGCCATCTCATCGTCCGTTTCCTCTGCGGTCGCAATGTAGATTTGGCGAAGGCCGCTCTCCCCGACGAGAGACTCGGCATAGGCGCTCTTGCCCGAGGCGGCGCCCCCCACCACGAGCGTAACGGCCGGGAGCGTACCGTCGGTCACGGAGTCATGCTCTCGCAGGAAAGCGCACGCACCGCGCAGGACCCGCAGCCGGGACGTGGGCGACATCCGCCCTCGGCAGCTGCGCGCGGGCAGCGCATACGACATCTCTGACGGAAAAGGCGATACAGGTCACTGGAACGGGTCCGCAGGTTCGGGTGACTCCATTATTCATCGACTGCGTTGCGGCGCAACCAGCGTAGTGGTGTATACATCAGGGAAGCGGCGCCGGGGAAACGGCTGCCGCACGAAACCGGGAGGAGAGCGGCCATGGGCTACGCGACGGCGCCGGACGGCGTAAGGCTTTATTTTGAGGAGGTGGGGAGCGGGGTGCCGATCCTCTTCATCCACGAGTTCGCCGGCGATCATCGTGCCTGGGAGCCGCAACTGGCCCATTTCGGGCGGCGGTGGCGCTGCATCACCTATTCCGCCCGCGGGTACCCGGGATCAGATATTCCCGAAGATCCGGAGAGCTACTCGCAGGATATTGCCCGCGACGACGCCCTTGCCGTGCTCGATCACCTCGGCATCGAAAAAGCCCACATCGTCGGCCTGTCCATGGGCGGCTTCGCGACGGTGCATTTCGGCTTCACCTATCCCGGACGCGCGCTCTCGCTCACCATCGGCGGTTGCGGCTACGGCGCGGAACCGTCCACCCGCGAGGAATTTCAGGCGGTAGCGCTCGATGCCGCGGAGAACTTCGAAACACGCGGCGCCGCCGACTACGCAGAGGAGTACGGTATAGCCCCCGGCCGCGAGCAGTATCAGCGGAAGGATCCGCGGGGATGGCGTGCTTTTGTCGACCGGCTTGCCGAACATTCCGTTATCGGATCCGCGCTCACCATGCGTGGCGTGCAGGCGAGGCGTCCGGGCCTGTGGGACCTTGAGGAGAAAATTCGCACAATCTCGGCCCCCGCGATGATAGTTACCGGAGACGCCGACTGGCGCTGCCTCACCCCGGGCGTCTTCATGAAGGATTGCATCCGGGATGCACGGCTGTTCGTCCTGCCCGACACCGGACACCTGCTCAATCTGGAGGAGCCGGCCCTGTTCAACATGGTGCTTGACGACTTTCTCGCATACGCTGAGGCGGCCGAGAAATCCTGAACCCTGCTGTCACGCGGCCGCGGCGCCCTCGAAAACCCCGCCGGTACGGCAACGTTCCTCGGCACAAGCCTGTTCTCGCTCATCAGCCAGAACTGGCGCGGCAAGCCGCTGCGCAGCCTCGCGACCATCATCAGCCTGATCAGCGCAACCACCACCGAAGCCGGCCTCAAGGTCTATTGCGATGTCGACGAAAACACCTATCCGAAGGGAATCAAGGTCGACGATGCCGAAATAAAGGCTCTCGACATCAAGCGCGCTAAATTTCAAGTCAAGTGGAGCTATTCGCTCTTGCCAACACCCAATACAGACGCCGTTGTTTCGTGACGGGCCCCCAGAAGGCGCGAAAGGGCGTCCGTCGCACCTCAAGCGACAATGTGAAGAGCTCCGACTGGAACTCGACCGCCCATTTCATCGCCGGAATATGTATTTGCAGTCATATGAAGTCAAGTTCATTGCCGTGATCTCCTGGACCGGTTGTGATGAACGGAACGCGCCGCGGTGCGCGAGGAGAGGCCGGATGCGGCGGAGCGCCTCAGATCGTGAGGCGGCATTCCCGAACATGCGTTCGGGCGCCGTTTGCTGCATAATCCCGACCATCAACGCGGAGCGTGTCTTGCCAATTGCCGTCCTTTCCCTCCTGCTGTTGCTCCTAGCCGCCGTCTCGCCGGCATTCGCCGGCGCCGCGAAAGCATTGCGCATTGCGGCCTGGAATCTTGAGCATCTGAACGACAACGAAACCAAAGGTTGCCTGCGGCGCACGCAGGAAGATTATGACGCCATCGGCCGCGCGGTCATGGAACTCGACGCAGCGGTGATCGCGTTTCAGGAAGTGAAAAACGAGGCCGCGGCGCGTCTTTCCGCCGGCGACTTGGCATATCGAGATATCGACCCGGCCCGATCCGGGTCCAGGCGCCCCGTGCCGGGACCGGCCGGAGAGCCGTCTCGGTCATCTGGCGACAGGTTTCGCCATCCGTAGCGATGTCTCCTATGAGCGCAATCCCGACCTGTCCGCCCTCGGAAAACTCGACTTGTTTCAACGCTGGGCAACTGACGTGACGATTACGGCGGGCGGGCGCAGCCTGCGGCTGCTCTCAGTCCATCTCAAGACGGGGTGCTGGGGTTCGCCGCAGGATCGGGATTCCCAGCGAACCCAAATCTGCGAAACGTTGCGGAGACAGATGCTGATCCTCAAAGGCTGGGCCGATGCGCGTCGCCAGGATGGAACCGTGTTCGTGATTCTGGGCGACTTCAACCGCCGCCTCGCGGTCTCCGGCGACTGGGCATGGCAAATCCTGTCACCGCCGACCGCGCGGCTCCACTTGGCGACTGCAGGCCAGATTACCCGTTGCGACCCCCGCTACAACCAGTATATCGACCACCTTATCCTGGATGACGGGGCGGCGGACATGGTCGTGGAGAATTCATTCCGCGAACGGCCGCGCCACGGCCGTCACCCGGATCACTGTGTGGTATCCGTCGAATTCTCGCTGGCCGCGGCCGGCATCGGGCGCGCCCGCAAGTAGTGTTGTCGGTTGGATAAAACGGCGGGATTTCGGCGATTCGCCGCACTTTTCAGGATCGTGTTTCTTTGCTGTTGTCAGGCCCTGTTGTCGCGGTTTCAGTGTTTGTCTGTTTGTCTCTGTGAATTTCGCCCGTTTTCTTCCCTGTTGTCGTTTCGGTCCGGTTCCGGTTTTTCTGCCGGCATGTGATCCGGGCTCCTGAGGGTTGTCGGGAAGGTTCTGGTGTTTCGCGGGATCGTCTGCCTTTCCTGTCGCCCGGGTCCTGTTGTCCGGGCCCGGGGCGCCCTCGCGACGCCAGCACCAACAGATCAGCCTCGCCGCAAGGAGCCTTCCCAACGTCAGGACCATCGTCCTCGCGCAGGGCCACGACGAGGCCGGAGAACGTCAGGCCGAAACCCTGCGCACAAGGCTGAAGGTCCCCCTCGCGTCACGCTCCACAGACGCCGACCGCCAGAAAACGAAGACCGCGCGGCCTCTCGTCAACGCCGCATGTCCTCGTACCCGTGTTCGCCCAATCCACACAGCCAACCGCTCAAAAGCGCGGTTCTCCGCCGAAATCCCCCGTTCTGAATCGCCGCCGACAAGTAGAGCCGGAATTCTCACCGGCAAGATGACGTTTCCGGTAGATGGGCGCGCGGCACTGGTGCGCCGGCGTCGGAGAGAACGAGTTCGAGTTCGCAATTGGCGGCAGCGGCGAACATCCTGGCGTCAGGGATTGACGATACTGCGCGGGGAGGTTGCCGGCATGCCGGGCCGATCAACCGCGAAATCAACCGGGAGGCCGCATATCGCACTTTGGGGTTCGAACCGCCACAGCAGCGGAGCGCAACCGTTCGGCAGCCCTACTCAACAGCTCCGGCGGTTGTTGGCAACTCGTAGCCGGAGAATGTCGCCCTGAGTTCCATCTTGAGCAGTTTCCCCGTCGCCGTGTGCGGAAGGTCGTCGACAAAGACAACATCGTCCGGAATCCACCACTTGGCGACCTTGCCTTCGAAATACCCGAGGAGTTCGGCGCTCGATACGCTGCTGCCCTCGTTTCGCACCGCAACCAGCAGCGGGCGTTCGTCCCATTTCGGGTGGGCAACGCCGATGACCGCGGCCTCGAATATGCCGGGATGGCCGACCGCAATGTTCTCGAGGTCGATCGAGCTTATCCATTCGCCGCCGGACTTGATCACGTCCTTTGAGCGGTCGGTGACCTGCACGTAGCCGTCGGCGTCAATCGTCGACACGTCGCCGGTGGCGAACCAGCCGCCCGCGTCATGGCTGTCGCCCTCTCCCTTGAAATAGGAACTGCATACCCAGTGGCCGCGGACCTTGAGTTCCCCGAAAGCCACATCGTCCCACTCCAGATCCCGGTTGTCGTCGTCGACGATCTTCATATCGACGCCGAAGCACGGACGCCCCTGCTTGACCTGACGGTCATAGCGTGCCTCGCGGGTCTCATCTTCCATCCCGTTCTTGGCTGTATTGACGGTGCCGATCGGGGACATTTCCGTCATCCCCCAGGCATGGAGCACCTGCACGCCGTACTTCTCCTCCAGCGCCACGCTCATGGCTCGCGGCGTCGCGGACCCACCGATAACGCAGCGCTGCAAGCTGTTGAGGCCGCCTCCGCTCCGCTCGAGATGGTCGAGCACCCCGAGCCAGACGGTGGGCACACCAGCCGACAGGCTGACCTTTTCCGCATCGACGAGTTCGCACAGGCTCGCGCCGTCAAGCTTCCGGCCCGGCATCACGAGCTTGGCGCCAACCAGAGTCGCCGAATACGGCAGGCCCCAGGCATTGACATGGAACATGGGAACGGCGGGCATCACCGAATCCCGCGCCGAGAGACTCATCAGGTCGGGCGCGGCCGTAGCAAGGGCGTGGAGAACGGTCGAGCGGTGGGTGTAGAGCACGCCTTTGGGGTTGCCGGTGGTGCCCGAGCTGTAGCACATCGACGACGCGGCCTCCTCGTCGAGAAGCGGCCATTCGTAATCATCGTCCTCGGCCGAGACCAGCGTCTCGTAGCAGTGCACGGCGGGCAGGGACGTCTCCGGCATGTGGCCGTCGTCGGTCATGACGACAACGGCGCGGACCGAGGTGAGTTCGCCCGCGATGCTCTCCAGAAGCGGAATGAAGTCCGCATCGACGAAGATGACCGAATCTTCCGCGTGGTTGGCGATGTAGGCGATCTGGCCGGGAAACAGGCGCGGATTGATGGCGTGGCATATGGCGCCCATGCCGGCAACGCCGAAATACAGCTCGTAGTGGCGGTAGCCGTTCCACGCGAGCGTCGCGACGCGGTCTCCCGTGTCGACCCCGAGGCCTGAAAGAGCTTTGGCCAGCCGCTTCGCGCGCGACCGGGCCTCGGCGTAGCCGTAGCGGTGAATCGGCCCTTCAAGAGTACGCGACACGATCTCGGTGGCGCCGTGAAACCTTGCTGCATGATCAAGAATCGAAGAGATCAGCAGCGGTTGTCTCATCATCAGGCCAAGCATGAGGGGGGGCCCTTTGCGTAATCTCCGGTTCCTCGGTAAACAGGAAACTATCCTCTGACCTTCCCCGAGACAATGACGGACAGGAGGCATCTTGGCGCACGAAAAACCGGCATTCGAAACACTGGATTTTGAGGTTGCCGACGGCATTGCGCAGTTGACCCTCAACCGCCCCGACGCCGCCAATGCATTCACCCCCGAACTTTGCCGCGACCTTCTCGGGGCCGCGATCGTCTGCGACGAGCGCAATGACATACGCGCCGTGCTCCTCACGGGGGCGGGAAGCCTCTTCTCGGCCGGGGGCGACCTCAAGTTCTTCGCGTCGGCCGGCGACAACCTCGGTGCGGCGCTCAAGGCCATGACCGCGGACCTCCATGGCGCGATCGCCCGCATCGCTCACATGGACGCCCCCGTGGTCTGCGCTGTCAACGGCATGGCGGCCGGGGCCGGCGTCAGCCTCGCCATCGCCTGCGATTTCACGATCGCCGCCGAGTCCGCGCGCTTCACGCTCGCTTACACCGCGGCGGGTCTTTCCCCCGACGGCAGCTCGACCTGGTTCCTGCCCCGCATCGTCGGGTTGCGCCGCGCCCGCGAGCTCATGCTGACAAACCGGATGCTCACGGCCGGGGACGCGCACGCCCTCGACCTGGTCGACCTCGTGGTGCCTGATGAGGCGCTCGCCGGCGAAGCCCTTTCGCGGGCCGCTGCCTTCGCCACAGGCCCGACCCGGGCATACGGTGCCGCCAAGCGCCTCCTGCAGGACAGCATGACCAGCGGGCTCGAGACCCAGATGGACCGCGAATCGCGCATGATCGCCGACCTGTCGAAGGGCGCCGATGCGAAAGAGGGCATCGCGGCCTTCGTCGGCAAGCGCAAGCCGGCGTTCACCGGAGAATGACCGTGAGCGGCATCGTCAAGAACAGCGCCATGGTCAGGGGGCGGCGCATGGCCTGGATCGAGGCCGGCGCCGGCGATCCCGTCGTCTTTCTCCACGGCAATCCGACCTCGTCGTTCCTGTGGCGCAACATCATGCCCCATATCAGCCATCTCGGACGCTGCATCGCCCCCGATCTGATCGGAATGGGGGATTCCGAAAAGCTTGAGCCGGCCGGACCGGACCGTTACCGGTTCATCGAGCACCGTGATTTCCTGGATGCGCTGCTGGCGGAAACAGGTGTCGAGCGCAACGTCACGCTGGTCATACACGACTGGGGGTCCGCCCTCGGCTTCGACTGGGCCAACCGGCACCGCGATGCGGTGCGCGGGATCGTCTACATGGAAGCAATCGTGCGCCCGGTTTCCTGGGACGAATGGCCGGAGCAGTCTCGTCCGGTGTTTTCGGGACTGCGGTCGCCGGCGGGAGAAGAGCTGGTGCTCGACCGCAACGTCTTCGTCGAGCGGATCCTCCCGGGCTCGATCATGCGCAAGCTGACCGCGGAAGAGATGGCCGAGTACCGCCGACCATACACGGACGGAGGCGAGAGCCGCCGCCCGACCCTGACCTGGCCGCGCCAGATTCCGATCGACGGCGAACCGGCCGACATCGTGGAAATCGTGCAATCCTATGCCGACTGGCTGTCCGCATCACCCGTCCCCAAGCTCTTCATCAACGCCGAGCCCGGAGCGATCCTCGTCGGCGCACAGCGCGAATTCTGCCGGTCCTGGCCGAACCAGACCGAGATAACCGTGCCGGGCATCCATTTCGTGCAGGAGGATTCCCCCGACGAGATCGGATCCGCAATCGCCGCCTGGCTGGGCGGCCTCTAGGGAAACGTCTGGCATCGGAAGGGGCAACGGTCCGGCCACAGCTGCCGCATCCCCGTCTGCCCGTGCAGGAAGGACCATGGATTTCTCACTGGCGCCTGAAATCGAGGACTACCGTCTTCGCATACGCGACTTCGTCGACACGCAGATCATCCCGCTCGAGGCGGATCGCGGAAACTACGATGAACACGACAATATCGCGCTCGACGTGCTCGAGAAGGTCCGGGGAGAGGCGAAGGCGGCGGGGCTGTGGGCGCTCCAGATGCCGGTCGAGCGCGGCGGGCAGGGCCTCCCCATTGCCGGCCTTGCGGCCTGCTACGAGGAAATGAACCGCTCGATATTCGGCCCCGTGTGCTTCAACTCCGCAGCCCCGGATGACGGCAACATGATCGTGCTCAACCGGATCGGGACCGAGGCCCAGAAGGATCGCTGGCTGCAGCCCATCATCGACGGCGCCGTGCGCTCGTCATTCGCGATGACCGAGCCGGCGCCCGGCTCCGGATCGGACCCGTCCATGATGCTGACGACGGCCGAGAAAAAGGGCGGCAGCTGGGTGATCAACGGTCGCAAGTGGTTCATCACCGGCGCCGGCGAGGCGCGCCACTTCATCCTCGTGGCCCGAACCTCTGACAATGGCCGCAAGGGCCTAACCGCGTTCCTCTTCGACGCCGAACAGCCGGGCTGGGAGATCGTCCGCCGGGTTCCGATCATGGGGCCGGAGGAACATGGCGGGCACTGCGAAATCCTCTTCGACGGACTCGAGATTCCCGACGACAATCGCCTCCTCGGCGTCGGGGACGGTCTCAAGGTTACCCAGATCCGGCTCGGAACGGCGCGCCTCACTCATTGCATGCGCTGGGCCGGCATGGCCAAGCGCGCGCTCGAGGAGTGTTTTGACTATGTCCGCGAGCGCAAGGCGTTCGGGGAGACGCTTGACCGTCACGAAGGCGTACAATGGCTGCTTGGGGAGGCGGCCATGCAGATCGAGATCGGCCGGCTCCTTACCATGCGCGCGGCAGTCAAGCTCGACAGCGGCGACTTCGCGCGCAAGGAAGTCTCGATGGCCAAGATCGTCGTGTCGGAAACGCTGCACAAGGCGATCGACACCGCGATTCAGCTGCGCGGCGCCCGGGGCTATTCGAAAGACACCCCGCTCGAATGGATGTACCGCTATGCACGTCAGGCGCGGCTCGTGGACGGCTCCTCGGAAACCCACAAGATGGTGCTGTCGCGCCAGCTGCTGGACGAGGGACTTGATTTCTGGAACTGGGATTGACATGCGGCGCGGTCCGACGCATTCGCCCGCCACCGCCGGCTGCGGTGAGTTCCGGAGGCTGAAGCTTCCGGCCAGACGCGCCGCGCCCGCGGCGGCGTTCGCCGTCATCGCTTTGCTGGCGGCCGGCGTTTCGGCGGCGGCCGACTCGATCGTCCTCGGCAGATTTTCCGCCGGCGATCTTTCCGCTTGGAAGGAGAAGGGCTTCGTCGGAGAAACCGCCTATCGCCTGGTCGACGGCAGGGACGGGAAGATTCTCGAGGCGGTGAGCCGCGCCAGCGCCTCGGGGCTGATTCTCGAGCGCCGGATCGATCTTACGGCAACGCCGGTTCTCGCATGGCGCTGGCGGGTATCCGGCCCCGTCAATCCACCGGACGAAAAAACCCGTGACGGCGACGACTTCGCCGCCAGGATCTACTTCGTGACGCCGGGACAGGGCCTGTTTTCCCTGCCAAAGTCCATCTCCTATGTCTGGGCCAGCCACCAGCCGGCCGGCTCGTCCTGGCCCAACCCGTACACCGACAATGTCCGCATGGTCGCCGTGGACTCGGGAACCCGGCACGCGGGAGAATGGCGGAGCCACCGCCGCAATCTGCGCGAGGATTTTCGTACACTGTTCGGACGCGACATCACGGAAATTACCCATGTCGCCATCATGACCGACACCGACAACAGCGGGCTCTCCGCGCACAGCTGGTACGGTGACATCCGCCTCGAGGCGGCCGGCAACGACGGCAGATAGGCAGCCGGAGGCCCGGATTCAGGCGGCCAGCCGGTCGAGCTCGTCGACGACTGCCGCTCCCATCTGGGTGCAGGAGATCGGGCTGGTGCCGGCGCCCGCGATATCGATGGTGCGGCAGCCCGAATCCAGGGCGTTGCGGACCGCCTGTTCCAGAAGATCGGCGTCTTCAGCCATGTCGAAGGAGTAGCGCAGCATCATCGCATAGGACTGGATCATCGCCAGCGGATTAGCCTTTCCCTGCCCGGCGATGTCCGGCGCCGAGCCGTGGACCGGCTCATAGAGCGCACGGCGGCGCCCCGAGTCATCGGCCGGGCCCAGCGAGGCCGACGGCAACATGCCGAGCGACCCGGTCAGCATCGACGCCACGTCGGAGAGCATGTCGCCGAACAGATTGTCGGTGACGATGAGGTCGAACTGGGCGGGATTGCGGACGAGCTGCATGCCGCAATTATCGGCCAGCATGTGGGTCAGCTCGACATCGGGGAACTCCTCGTCATGGATCCATTGCGCCTCCTGGCGCCACAACACGCCGGACTCCATGACGTTGCTCTTCTCGGTGGAACAGACGCGATTGCCGCGCTTGCGGGCGAGATCGAAGGCGACGCGGCAGACGCGGTGGATCTCGCTCGTGGTGTAGACTTGGGTGTTGACGCCACGCCGCTGGCCGTCGGGAAGATCCTCGATGCCCCGCGGCTCGCCGAAATAGACGCCGCCGGTCAGTTCGCGCACGATGAGTATGTCGAGCCCGGACACCAGATCGCGCTTGAGCGACGACGCGTCGGCAAGGGCATCGAAACAAATGGCAGGACGCAGGTTGGCGAACAGGTCGAGGTCCTTGCGCAGCCGCAGAAGGCCGGCCTCCGGACGGACATCGTAGCCGACACCGTCCCACTTGGGGCCGCCGACCGCACCGAAGAGCACGGCATCGGCACCGAGCGCGGCCTCCATTGTCGCATCGGTGATCGCAACCCCGTGCACGTCATGGGCGGCGCCGCCGACGAGATCCTCGGTCACGTCGAACGAGACATGGCGACGCCGGTCCATCCAGTCGATCAGCCGGCGGACCTCGGCCATCACCTCAGGCCCGATGCCGTCGCCCGGCAGCATCAGCAGTTTCTTGTTGGCGACCATTACCGGAAGTCCCCCTGCCGCTCGGCGTCGACCCCGACGCAGCGCCCTGTCCCGTCTAGACCCGCGCCCCGGGGAGCCACGGCATCGCCTGTTTGCGCTTCTCCTCAAACGACGAGATCGCGGCTTCCGATTGCAGCGTGATCCCGATATCGTCCAGCCCTTCAAGGAGGCAGTGCTTGCGGAAGGGGTCGATCTCGAAGGAGATCTCCTCGCCGTCCGGTCGCACGATCTTCTGGTTTTCCAGGTCGACGGTCACCCGCGCGTTGCCGCCCTTGGCGGCGTCGTCGAGCAGCGCGTCGCGCTGCTCCGGCGTCACCGTGATCAGCAGCAACCCGTTCTTCGCCGAGTTGTTGAAGAAGATGTCCGCAAACGAGGTCGAGATCACGCAACTGATCCCGAAATCCTTGAGCGCCCAGGGCGCATGCTCGCGCGAGGAACCACAGCCGAAATTGTCGCCGGCAACGAGGATCTCGGAATTCCGGTAGGCCGGGCGGTTGAGGATGAAATCGGGATCTTCCGAACCGTCACCCCGGTAGCGGATGTCGTTGAAGAGATTGGCGCCGAGTCCGGTGCGCTTGATGGTCTTGAGAAACCGCGCGGGAATGATGCGGTCGGTATCGATATTGTGGTCAGGCATCGGCACCGCGATACCGCTGAGCGTGGTGAACTTGTCCATGATCCTGTCCTATTCGGCCGGTCCGGCCGGGGCTGCGCCCAGTTCGCGAGCGTCCGCAAGGTGGCCGGTCACGGCCGCGGCCGCCGCCATCGCCGGGCTGACCAGGTGGGTGCGCCCGCCGGGGCCCTGGCGGCCCTGAAAATTGCGGTTGGAAGTCGATGCCGAGCGTTCGCCCGGCTGCAGCATGTCGCCGTTCATGCCGAGGCACATCGAGCATCCGGGCTCGCGCCAGTCAAACCCGGCGCTGGAGAAGACCTTGTCGAGCCCCTCGGCTTCGGCCTGTTCCTTGACCAGCCCGGACCCCGGAACGACCAGGGCATAGACGCTGTCGGCGACTGTCCTGCCCTTCGCGATTGCAGCCGCGGCGCGCAGGTCCTCGATGCGCGAGTTGGTGCACGATCCGATGAAGACCTTGTCGACATGGATGTCGGCAAGCTTCTGTCCCGGCGTCAGGGCCATGTATTCGAGCGCCGCCTCGACCGTCTTGCGTTTCGCCTCGTTCTCGATCTCGGCCGGGTCGGGCACCGTCGCGTTTATCGGCGCGACCATTTCAGGGCTGGTGCCCCACGAGACCTGGGGCTCTATGTCGGCGGCGTCGAGCGTGACCTCGATATCGTAGGCAGCGCCGGGATCCGACCCGAGGGTCTTCCAGTATGCAAGCGCCTGTTCCCAGGCTCCGCCCTTGGGCGCCATCGGGCGCCCCTCGACATAGTCGAACACCTTCTGGTCCGGCGCCACCAGTCCGGCCCGGGCGCCGGCCTCGATCGTCATGTTGCATATGGTCATGCGGCCCTCGACCGAGAGATCCTCGATCGCCTTGCCGGCATACTCAATCACGCAACCGGTGCCGCCGGCGGTTCCGATCTTGCCGATGATGGCAAGGATGATATCCTTGGCCACGACCCCGGCGCCGGGCTCGCCGTCCACCGTTATGCGCATGTTCCGGCTTCGCTTCTGCAGCAGCGTCTGGGTCGCAAGGACATGCTCGACCTCGGAGGTGCCTATCCCGAAAGCGAGCGCGCCGAGCGCGCCGTGGGTCGCGGTGTGGGAGTCCCCGCACACCAGGGTGACGCCGGGGAGCGTGAAGCCCTGTTCGGGACCGATCACATGCACGATGCCCTGGCGGACATCGAGAAAATCGATGAAGGGCAGCCCGAACTCCCTCGCGTTCTTCTCCAGAAGTTCGATCTGGATGCGCGATTCCTCGTTCTCGATGCCGTCCGCGCGGCCGGCGGTCGGCACGTTGTGATCGGCCACCAGAAGCTGTGCGTCGGGCACGCGCACCTGGCGCCCCTCCTCGCGCAGGCCGTCAAAGGCCTGGGCGCTGGTGATCTCGTGAATGATATGACGATCGATGTAGATGATGCTGGTGCCGTCCTCCTTCTCCTCGACGAGGTGACTGTCCCAGATCTTGTCGTAGAGGGTCTTGGGTTCTGCCATTTTCCGTTCTCCTCGAATGCCGCCGGCCTCGGTCAGGCCGCGCCCGCGGACAGATCCTTGTCGTCGGCCTCCGCCGGTTCCGCAACCGCCGCAGGGGCTTCGTCGACCGCAGCAGCCGCCTCGGGATTGGGAAGCGCGTCCGCCTGCCGGTCCGGCTCCATGGATCCCACACGATCCGCCCTTGCCGCAATCCGCGCGCTCTTGCCGCGGCGTCCGCGAAGATAGTAGAGCTTGGCGCGTCGCACCGCGCCGCGCCGCGCCACCTCGATCTTCTCGACGCGCGGGCTGTACAGGGGGAAGACGCGTTCGACCCCCTCGCCATAGGAGATTTTGCGCACCGTGAACGAGGAATTCAGCCCCTTGTTGGAACGTGCGATCACAACGCCCTCATAGACCTGTATCCGTTCGCGCGTGCCCTCGACGACGCGAAAATGCACCCGCACGGTGTCACCCGGCGCGAATTCGGGTATCGGACGCTCGGCGACCAGGCGGTCCATCTCCGCCTTTTCGATCTGTTCAATGAGATTCATGGCACTTTTCCTCTTCCCCGCGCGTCTTCTCCAGATAGCGGCTCCACAGATCTGGACGCCTCTCGCGCGTGATCGTTTCCGCCTGCGCCAGGCGCCAGGCCTCGATTCGTTCATGATGCCCGGACAGCAGGATGTCCGGAACCTTGCGGCCGCACCAGTCGGCTGGCCGCGTATAGTGGGGATATTCGAGAAGTCCCGAGGAGAAGCTCTCGTCGCGGAGCGACTCGGCCTCGCCGACAACCCCGGGAAGCAGCCGGACGCAGGCGTCGATCAGCGCGACGGCGGCAGGTTCACCGCCTGACAGCACGAAATCCCCAAGGCTTATCTCCTCGATCCCGCGAGCATCCAGCACCCGCTGGTCCAGGCCTTCGTAACGGCCGCAGATCAGCGTCACCCCCGTTCCGCACGCCAGCCGGGCGATCCTGTCCTGGCACAGCTGCGCCCCCCGCGGGGTCAGGTAGATGGCCGGCGCACCATCGAGGGCATGAGCGGCAAGCGCCGCATCCACGACATCGGCACGCATGACCATCCCCGGACCGCCGCCGAACGGAGAATCGTCGACAGTGCCGTGGCGGTCGGCCGCATGATCACGTATATCGGCCGTTTCCAGCCGCCATGCCCCATCCCGGAGCGCCCTGCCGGCGAGAGACAGCGCCAGCGGTCCCGGAAACATCCCGGGAAAGAGGGTCAACACCCTCGCCGTCCATGTCTGCCCGCCACACGTGTGCATGTCAGCTACCTGTCCTGTCCGGCCCGCCACCGGTCGGCATCGCCGGCGGATCGATCACGATTCGCCGGTCCGCAATGTCCACCTCCGGCACGGCCTCGGCGGTGAACGGCACCAGAATGCTCTCCGCACCGGGGCCCGGATCGATTTCCAGAACCTCGATCTCTCCCGCCGGGACGATCGCCGCAACCGTTCCCGCATGGCTGCCGTCTGCCAGGAACACGGAAAGCCCGAGAAGATCGGCGTGATAGAACTCGTCCTCTTCGGTGGGCGGCAGCGCCTCCCTCGAAACGTAGAGCCGTTCTCCCCTGAGCGCTTCGGCAGCCGCGCGGTCGCGCACCCCCGAGAGTTCTGCTATCGTCGCCCCCTTTCGGACCGCGCACACGCGGATGTTGAAGGACCGGCTGCCGCTCTCGTCGGCGACGGGTCCGTACGCTCCGATGTCCGCGGCGTCTGCGGTAAAGCTGCGGATCCTGACCGCGCCGCGCACACCGTGCGCCCCCGCGACCGCGCCGACACAGACGCGGCCCGCGCTCGCCGCGCCGCGAACCTGAATCGCGGACGCGATGCCGTGCTGTCCTTTTCCGCCGCCCATCGTTCAGACGCCCTGCCAATCTTCTCTGCCGCCGTCACCGAACTCTCCGCGGCCATGCCTTCAGGAATCGGACGGCGCCTGTGCGGCCGCCGCTTCCTCAGCCTCCTGCAGCCGTTTCTGGGCCTTGGCCTTGGGCGCGCTCTTCTTCGGCGTTTCCCGCCATTCGGGCGTCGGTATCATCTCGGCATGGCCCAGGAACCGGGCGACGCGGTCGGACGGTTTCGCGCCTTGGGAAAGCCAGTGGCGCACCCGGTCCTCCTTGATCACGACCCGCTCCGGATGGTCGCGCGGCAGCATGGGATTGTAGGTGCCGACGCGTTCGATGAACCGTCCGTCCCGCGGCATGCGGGAGTCGGCGATGACGATCCTGTAGTAGGGGCGCTTTTTCGCTCCGCCCCGGGAAAGTCTCATTTTCAGTGACATGCGGTTTCCATTCCTCCATCACGCCCGCCACGCCCACCGGGTCTCCGGCACCGGCGGCGGACAGCCTGTTCCTTCAGCGGGGCCTGACGCGCCTTCCCGGCGGCAGCATCGCGGGAACACGCTGCGCCGCCCCGCCCATGACCTGCTCTCCCAAGGAGTCGAAGCCCATTCCCATCTTCTTCGCTTTCTTCATCATCCGCGTGAGCGCCTGGTACTGCTTCAGCACCTTGTTGACGTCGTGCAGGCCGACGCCGGCGCCCGCCGCTATGCGGCGCTTGCGCGACGCCTTGATGATCTCGGGCTTGCGGCGTTCACGCAGCGTCATCGAGCTGATGATCGCCTCCTGGCGGATCAGTGTCTTCTCGTTGATATTGGCGGCGTCCATATGCTGGCGCGCCTTGCGTGCGCCCGGAAGCAGGCCCATGACGCCGCCGAGCCCTCCCATCTTGCGGAGCTGGCGGAGCTGGGCCGCCATGTCTTCAAGATCAAACCTGCCGGATTCGATCTTGCGCGCGAGGTTCCTGGCCTCCTCCTCCTTGACCAGCCCCTGCGCCTTCTCGACAAGGCTAACGACATCGCCCATGCCGAGAATGCGCGACGCGATGCGGTCGGGATGAAATGCCTCTAGCGCGTCAAGCGTCTCGCCGGTGCCGAGAAGGCGTATCGGCGTACCGGTGGCCGCCTTCATCGACAGCGCGGCGCCGCCACGGGCATCGCCATCCACGCGCGTGAGAACGATCCCGGTCAATGCCAGCCGTTCGTTGAAGGTCCTGGCGATATTCACCGCTTCCTGGCCGGTCATGGCATCGGCCACGAGCAGGACTTCGGCCGGATCCGTCGCCTTCCTGATGTCGGCCGCCTCGTCCATCAACGCATCGTCGATCTGGGTGCGGCCGGCGGTGTCGAGGATGACCACGTCGTAGCCTTCCCGGCGCGCCGCATCCACGGCCCGCTCGGCGATCTTCCGGGGCGACTGTCCGAGCGCGATCGGCAGCGTTGCGACCCCGGCCTGCTCGCCGAGCACGGCAAGCTGCTGCTGGGCTGCCGGACGGTTCACGTCGAGCGACGCGAGAAGCGTCTTGCGCCCCTGATCCTCCTGTAGCCGCTTGCCGATCTTGGCTGCCGTCGTGGTCTTTCCGGAACCCTGCAGCCCGACCATCATGATCGCGGCAGGCGGCGCAGCGCGGATTTCGAGATCCTGGCTCTCTGGGCCGAGCATCTCGACGAGACCGTCATTGACGATCTTGACCACCTGCTGACCCGGTGTCACCGAGCGCATGACTTCTTCGCCGATCGCCCGTTCCGTGATGCGGTCGGTGAAGTCCTTGACCACCGGCAGCGCCACGTCAGCCTCAAGCAGGGCGACGCGGATTTCGCGCATGGCGCCCCTGACGTCATCTTCGGAAAGGGCGCCGCGTCTGGAGAGCCGATCGAAGATGTCGGCAAATCGGTCTGTCAAGCCGGCAAACATGAAGCTTCGGTACTTTCTTAGAAATCGTCCGGAATCCGGTCCAAAACCGCACTGCGCCAGCGAGCGCACCCGCGCCGACTGACTGACGCCGTATGGCGTTCAGATATCCAGATTATCCTGAGCGCGTGGAAGCTAGATGGTTTGCTGCCAACTGTCAACCGCATCGGGCCACGGCGATCCCACGCCAGGTTTGTTGGAAGGGTCGGTTTTGCTTGTTCAGGATGATTCGCATTTTCGCTGACTTTTTGTGAAGCGGCGTAGTATCCGTTGTCGTGGGGGCAGCGGATTTTTTTGAGACGACTCCGGAGGGTTTTGAGCTCCGGGATGTGGTTGTGCGCCTTGCGCGGCCTGATGTCGCTGGAACCGTGTTGTTGACCGTATCTTGGTTTCAAGCAGTTTGCGGTCGAGGTCTGCGTGTTCACCTGGCGCGGGCGGTGGATTGGTGCTGCGGGCTGGCAGACGGGCGCCCTCAGCTGCGCACCCGTTGGCTGGCGCCGCGAGGAACAGTTCAGGCGGTTGCCGGGAACAACACGAGGTTTGTTGTTCCTGGTGGTCGTTTCCGAGCCTTGCCTCGTTTGCGTTGTCGCGGATGGTGCGGCGGCGACTGGGAGGCTGCGTACGGCCATCCGTTGCTTGTTGCGGAGTCGTTTGTCTCGCCGACGAAGTTCAGCGGCACCATGTACAAGGCGGCGAGCTGGGAGTGCGTTGGCAGGAGCCATGCGCGCGCCAGCGGGCGCCATAGCGACCGGCACGGGGAGGCGAAGGCTCTTTACGTGTTTCCGCTGCGTCGTGACGCGGGATCGTTCGCCGCTTCCTGTGGCGTGGGAGTTGCGGGCGCCGCTGGTCGGCGCAGGAGTTGCGCTCGATTTATCAGCGGCGCTTTCCGGCGTGCGCAGGGGCACCGCATCGCCTCGGTGCTGTGCGTGATTTTGCTGGCTTGCGAACCGGCACGGTGCGGTTGCGGCGGCGCACTACGACGCAGAAGGAGCTGGAGCAGCATGGAAGAACAGGGACAAGCCGGTCTCCACCGTGCACCGGGTGCTGCAGAACACCGACCCGGGATGGATCGAGGATGCGGCGCGCAGCCGCAGGTCGGCAACGCGGTCGACGGCAAGCGCGGCCGCACCGGCGAGAATCATTACGAGACGGTCTCGCTGGCCGGTTTCGATCCTCAACTATCACGACGGGGAGATCGCTGCCGTCCACGCCGCGTCGGCCGTCTGCTCACCCTCGACGCGCTCCACACCACCCGCGAGGCTGATCATCGAGACCCATCGCGCGAACTGATGGTCAAGGGCAATGCACCTTCGAGAGAGCATCAACTGGAAGACCGCCAGCGCTACAACGAAAAGCCCGCGCATGGCCGCCAGCGCACCATCTTCACCCCGCTGGCGAAGATGATCAACTAGCAGATCTTCCGCGTCACCCGGCGCGTCGAATTCAAGAAATCCAGAAAACGGACAACCGAATACGCCATGACCTTATATGACTAGGTTTTGTCCCCTTGATGTATCTACTCACCCCTAGTTGGGTTCTGATTGGTCGTAGTGCTCGTTGATGATGTCTGCGGCTTTTCCGTCGAGGGCGATCTGGGTGGCGACGAGTGGGTTGTAGCCGAGTGCGGCCATGGAGGTAAGGTAGCTTGAGCCCCGGCACCATGCTTTTGCGTGGAGCGGAAGCATCCGGACACCTTGAGCTTTGCCATCCTGATCTTCTGTTCTCCGGCATTGTTGGTGAAGCTGACGTCGGGGTCGTCTGTGAAGCGCAGGTTTTCGTGTTTCATGAGACGTTCGTGCAGGTTGTGCGCGTTTGCTATGCGTTTTCCTTTCGGCGGGATGTCGGGCAGTTCCTTGGCGCCCTGATGGTGCGCTTGCGCCCGGCCTCGTTCAGGGTCCTGGATGCGCTCTTGTTGATCTTGTGGCAGACCTCGCGGAGCAGGCTCTTCATCAGTCGCGCGGTAGCCTCGACGACGAAGGTCAGTTCGCGCAGCAGGTGGCTGCCGCTGGTGGCTACACTGCCATGTACGAGGCCCAGGACGCCCTTGTAGCACGGGCCGATCTCTTGCTTGCGGTGCGGGAACTTGCACGTCCCGACGACATGGAGCCACTTGCTGTTGATCCGAAATCGTCGACATCGGGCGTTGCAGGAGGTGCGCCACGGCGGCCTCCTCCCATGACGCATCGTGAAAGCATAGCCGAGGCCTCGGAAAGCTTGATGCCGGAGATCGCCTGCACGAGCGCGACGGCGCAGGGACAGCATCCGGGCGACCAGCAGGTTGATGACGAGGGCTTGGATGCCGTACTGCACGGGATGTTGTCGGGGAACCGGGCCTTGCACTTCGGGCATTCCTTGATCTCGGCGCGGCGCTCGACGACCTCGAACACGATGTCGTGCGGCGCTCCCGATCGACGGGGCCGTCGGCGCCGCAGGCGTCGCAGGCCGCGACCGTCTCCTCGACGATGGTCTTGCGCAGGTTGTCGCCCATCTGCCGGTTCGGCTTCGGGCCGTTGCTCCCGGCACACTCTTGTCCGTCTGTGACGGCGGCAGACCGGAGTTCCGGCTCGTGCGTGGTCTTCTCCAGAAGGACGACGATGAGGATGACGAAGACGCGGATCACGGCCTCTTCCGCCACCTTGCCGGCCGCACGCAGCGCCTTGGCCGCTTCGAACTCCTCGCGCGCCGCGTTGACCGTCGCCATCACCCGGCCTTGCGCTTCATCAGCGCGCCGCCTCCGAGATGCGTTTTCACATACAGATCATGCGGGGGCTGGAGCCCCGGAAGCAGCTGGCACAGCCCGCTCGTCGCCTTCGATCCAAAGTAGCCCACTGGCGGTCCCCATCGTCCTCGATTACCACCACTAAACGAATCGGCCTGCAGTGTCAAATCTTCACGAAAACCCGTTCGTTGCTCTACCCCGACATCAAGCCGGAACCAGGGGGTGAGCAGTTACCCCTTGATGATGAAATCATCCACAGCAGTTGGGGGCGGGAAAATGTGGATCTGTGGGAGAGCTATGGTTGCAGAGAGATTCCGCTCCCCTGAGCGAACACGCACAGGGGAGCGGGGTGCGGGGATCAAACGATCTCCGCGGAGGTTGCCGTTTCGACCTTGACAGGGCCGTGTCCGAGTGTGGTCGGCCAACCTCCCTTGACGTCCCTCGCATGGATGCTTGGGTTTGAACCCGTATCATCGTAAGGCGAGGAGCAAGGGACGATGGTCAAGATAGTAGCAGGGGTCAGCCAGTCTGGACATCTGGCGCATTGTTTTGCGAACGACGCCACGGGCAGGTGGCTTCGCGGCCTCGGGGTGAGCCGGGTGGTGGGCGACAGGCCGCTATCACCGCAAGGTTCACCAGTGTCTTCATGACCGGGGCTTCAAGGTTATTCTCGTCAACCCGTTGCGGGCTTCGCCGAGGCGATGGGCCAACCGCGTCGACGCCAAGATCGGCTGGGCGATCTTGAGCCTGTGGCTCCGCCTTCCTCAAGAGCCTGGAGGATCTCCTGGTGCCGCGCTTGTCGACGCGTGGCAGATGAGGAGGATGGCGAGACCGTCACAAGGGCCTCAGCGGCCGATCTCGATGACCGCATTGCCGGTGCGGCGATCAAAGCGGTGATCGCCGGTGATCCCGAGCAGAGCTACGCCATCCTGACCTCGATCCGGTGACCGCCGCGGCCCTTCTGGATGCCCGAACTCGGCAGCGTCGGCAGCCTTGATCGGGGTGGCGCCAACGACCACGGTGCTCGGGACATCCGTGGCGGGCGCCGAAGGCCACGTGATCTCCTGGCCGCAACCGGCACGCTTCAACGCGGACCTGGTGCGCCTCAAGACTGCCGGCAAGCAAGGTCGCGATTGTCGCCGTGATGCGCAAGCTCTGGCGAACACCTTGCTGCGACAGCAGCGTTGCCTGAAGCACCGGTGAGTGAGCGAAGGAGACACGGCCCTGCCGAGAGGCAGCGCCGCGCGCCGCAAGGCCCCCACCTCCACCACCGAAAGCCCCATCGTTCCCGTGCGCAACGCTGGTGCGATGCGGTGGCTCGGTGCGGTGCAGGAGCACTATCGGGACTGTCTCGACAGTCTCCCTCTACGACACGACTTGGGGAGAATGTCTGCAGATCATCGTCGAGGTCGACATCAAGGAGATCGAACCGCCTTGGGACACCTGGAACCCGGACGGTCACGTGCCCGGGGACGGCAAGGTAGCCGCGTTCACGTGACCAATGGACGGCAACCCGCCGCCGGGACCACAAGCTTCATGTCGCCTCGCTCGCAGAGCAAACCCCACACCGCTTGTGGACAACCACAGAAAACATCACCACAGACACCCGCAAAAACCTTGCCAAGAAACATGGATGCTCGGTCGAACGCGCCTCGCCGCAACAGCTGCTCGCATGGAATCGCGGACACTGGGTAGTCGAGAGCCACCATCATGTCCGCGATGCCACCTTCCGCGAAGACGACTCCATGCTCCGAACGCGCCCGCAAACAACGCGATCACCCTCGCAATCATCATCCGCAACAAACGCAAGCTGCCCAAACCCTTCAACAGCTTCGTCGACACCACTATGTCGACAAGCGCAAGCAGGTCCTGCACGCAATCACAAGACCAGGCTGACCGCGCCTCTCTCCCCGACAGAAACCGCAAGCTTTCGAGCCCGGCAACCAAGGCCTCTCGCTCGCCCCGGATACGCCGACCAATCGCGCCCCGCGCCGCAACAGCGCGTCAGAAAATCTCAAAATCGCAGCCTCGAACGCGTCGACCCGCGCCACGATCAGGACTCCGATCACATCACATCAACAAGCATGGGATCACCTTGGCCAGGACTTTCCCACGCTGTGGTTGGTGTTTTGAATGACCGCTGAACGGGGCACAAATTTCCGCATTCTTGCCAGGTTTTCCGGCTGCGGCGACCCGTAGACGGCCCCGCGGCCAGAAAACCCGACAGGCTTGGGCCTGGGCAGCCTCTTTCCATCAGCAGTCGGCAAGATCGAATGCAGCGTGGGATAGTCCTGGCATCGGGCCCACGACGATCCCATGCTAATTCAGAGACAGGAAATCCGAATGCGTTGGGGCTCATCACAGATCGCCTCCTTGATCGCAATTTTTGTGCCGAGAAGGCCCCATCGAGCCTTGACGGCGCGATTGCATCGCGACGCAAACTGAGAAAATCTCGCCAGTCGTCGCCGGATTAGCAGCGTGGGATCACCGTGGCATCGGGCCGGCTGCCGCGCAATCAACTGAAGCGGACAATTCGCATGTCACATACACCGGACACTGCAGAACGTTATCGATCGCGGCCATCAAGCGCCGCGCGGCCCGTCGCGCGACGGAGGAATGCCCGGACATGAAGCCTGGCTGTCCATAGTTGCCGCGGAGCCCTTTCCGGCTGCGCCCTAGTAGTCCACCGGCATTGTATTGATGGTTTTTTGTGGGTAGTATTTCCGTGTCGGCGTTCGTTGGAATCTGGACAGTACCGATATCCACACGGGCAGATGCCGAACAGGCAGGCAGCCGCAGCCCCATGCGCAGGTCCGGACAACGGGCATGCCCGCAGGTCTTCGGCGCAATGACAGGAGCGGCGCATATGGCCGACTCTCGGGGCAGGAAGCTCTACCGCGTGACCCTTTCAACGCAGGAGCGCCAGGATCTGAAGGCGATCGTCGACGGCACCGGGGCCGCCTGGCGCCGGGCACAAATCCTGATGCTGAGGGGCGCTTGTCGATGCCGACATTGCGCTGGGCATCGGCACGGCGACGGTCGAGCGTTTGCGCAAGCGCTGCGTCCTGGAGGGGCTGGACGCCGCCCGCAAGGAGCAGGTGAACCGCCGGCCAAAACGGGGGCGATGGAGGCGAAGCTGATCGCCCTGTTCGTCCCCGCCCGAGGGCTGTGGACGCTGAAGCTGCTTGCCGGCCGTCTGGTGGAGATGGAGATCGTCGAGCGCATTTCGGAAGAGACGGTCAGGAAGACGCTAAAAAAAAGAGATCAAGCCGTGGCTGAAGCAGTACTGGTGCATTCCACCGCACCGGAGCGCACAGTTCGTGGCGGCGATGGAGGATGTGCTTGACATTTATCAGCGGGACTTTGCCGGGGACGAGGTGCTGAGACCAGCCGGCAGCTGACGAAGGAACCCCCCCGGTCAGCCGGAGGTGGTCGACTATGAATATGAGCGCAACGGCACGGCCAACCTCTTCATGGCCTTTGCGCCCAACGAGAACTGGCGCACGGTGAAAGTCACCGACCGCCGCGGGACTGGGCGCACTTCATCCGGGAGCTTGCCGACGACCATTTCCCCGACAGGAAGATCGTGCTGGACAATCTGAACACGCACAGTCGCTGTATGAAGCCTTCGAGCCCGAGGAGGCGGGTACGAAAGCGGTTCGAGTTTCGCTATACGCCGAAGCACGGAAGCTGGCTCAACATGGCCGAGATCGGTGCGCTGTCGCGGCAATGCCTTCGGCGACGCATTCCCGACCGCGACACCATGCTGCGGGAGACCGTGGCGTGGGTCGAGCGCCGCAATGCGGCCGATGTCACTGTCGACTGGCGTTTCACGACGAAGGATGCCCGGACGAAACTGAAGTCACTATATCCTTCAATCCAATAATGTCAGACTACTAGCGATGCCGGACCCTGCCGGACCAGCCTACCGTTCCCGCACTTGCTCTGAGCGGTCTCTGACCGTTACATTTTGTCACAGAACAACGGCCCCCGGACAAATGCATGCAACATGGTTGTGCGAGGATCGCACGCAACCAGCTTGGCGGTGCACACGCCAACGGGCAGGGGCGATGAGGGCGTCAGACCCTGCCCCACCAACGCGGGGGCGAACCCGCAGGTGCATGGCCCGGTTCGGGAGCCCGGCATGAAACCGGTGGAATTCGGACGGAAGGCTTCGCATGTCGAAACGTAGACTCCTTGTCCTGCTCGGCGCTGGCGTTCTGATCGCGCTTGGCAGCGCCGTCTTTGCCCTCGACAAGGAACCGGTCACCGGCAAGACCTTCCTAACCGCAAAGGTCGAACGCGGCGATGTCCTGAAATCCGTGTCGGCCTCGGGCGAACTGGGGGCCGTGATCACGGTCCAGGTGGGCTCGGAGATCTCGGGTCAGATCTCGGAACTGCAGGCGGACTTCAACTCCAGGGTCAGGGCCGATCAGGTCATCGCGCGCATCGACCCAGAAAGCTTCGAGGCCCGGGTGAACCAGTCAAGGGCGGAACTCGCGGTTGCCGACGCCACCGTCGGCATCCGGAGCGCCGCGCTGGTCCAGGCGCGGGCAAATCTGCAGAACGCACGGGCGCAGCTTGCCGTCGGGGAAGCGAACCTCAAACGCACCAAGGTAACGGCCGCGGACCTGAAACTCGACTACGACCGCAAACGGCAGCTGCGCGGGCGTGGTGCGGTTGCCGCCAGCGCGGTCGACAAGACGCGTGCGGCATGGGAGGCAGCGGTCCAGCAGGTCTCGGCCGCCGAGGCGCAGCGGCGCGCCCATCGATCGACCATTTCCGCCCGCACGGCCCAGGTCAGGATGGCCGAGGCAGAAATTGTCCACGCCCGCGCCCAAGTGCAGCAGAAGAAGGCCTCCCTCAAGGTCGCGGAGGTCAATCTGGACAACACGTACATCCGCTCTCCGGTCGATGGTGTCGTCATCGGGCGCAATGTCGATGTGGGCCAGACGGTCGCCGCCAGCCTGCAGGCGCCAACGCTGTTCACCATCGCCCAGGACCTGCGGAAAATGCAGGTCGAAACCAGCATCGACGAAGCGGATATCGGGCAGGTGAGGGTCGGCCAGGTGGCGACGTTCACGGTAGACTCCTTTCCCGGACGGCAGTTTCAGGGCAGTGTCACGCAAATCCGTCTGCAGCCGCGAAACGTCCAGAACGTCGTGACCTACACCGTGGTTCTGACCGCCGACAATGGCGACCTCCGCCTACTCCCGGGGATGACCGCAAATGTCGAAATCAAAGTGTCCAGCCGGTCCGGCGTTCTGCGCGTCCCGAATGCCGCGTTGCGCTTCAACCCTCCCGGCGCATCCCCACCGGCAGCGGCAGCCAGGAGCCCGGGCGGGCGGCCGAGTGCGGCGGCAAGGGCGGAACGGCGAGCGCAGGCTCAGGCACGCCGCAGGCGCCTTGCAGAGACCCTCGGCCTCGACGAGCAACAACAGGACCGGCTGCAGGAGATCGAGCACGCCACCTTTCAGCGCATCGCCTCGCTCAGGCGAAACGGCATCCGTGGGGAAGAGTTCCGCAATTCGGCCCGCCGGCTTCGCGAACAGGCGAGCAAGGACGTCATGACCATTCTCAATCCCGAGCAGCGGGTGAAGTACGGAACGCTCCTCGCCAAGCGGCGCACCAACCCGGTCCGGCGCGCGCGGGCCTGGGTCCTTGAAAACGGCGAGCCGAAGGCGGTCCGCGTGTTTATCGGCGTCGGCGACGGAAAGTTCACCGAAATGGTTCGTGGCGGCCTGACCGAAGGGCAGGAGGTACTGGTCGGTGTCGGCAGGCCTGTGGAGCAACGGCCACACAGGTTCTGGCGTTTCGGGCTGTAGGGTGACCGAATTCCTGATCCGCACGGAGTCGCTGACTAGGAACTACGTCCTGGGCGACAACGTGGTACATGCCCTGCGCGGCGTTTCCCTCGCCATCGCACCGGGCCAATTCGTTGCCATCATGGGCCCTTCCGGCTCGGGAAAGTCCACCATGATGAACCTTCTGGGATGCCTGGATACGCCCACGGCAGGGCAGTATTTCCTCGACCGCGTGGACGTTGCCGCTCTCGACGCGGACGAGCTTGCGAGAACCCGAAACAGCAAGATCGGCTTCGTCTTCCAGAACTTCAATCTGCTGGCGCGCACTTCCGCCCTCGACAACGTCAAACTGCCGCTGCTCTACAGTTCGATGGACAAGAGCGCCCGCACCCGGTGCGCCAAACGGGTTCTCGGCGAGGTGGGGCTGGCAGACCGTCTCGACCATCACCCGTCGCAGCTCTCGGGCGGCCAGCAGCAACGGGTTGCGATCGCCCGCGCTCTGGTCAATCAGCCGGCGCTGATCCTCGCCGACGAGCCGACAGGTGCGCTCGACACCCGCACCGGCCTTGAGATCATGGGCGTCTTCCAGCGCCTGAACCGCAGCGGCATGACGGTCATCGTCGTCACCCACGAGGCCGATGTGGCGCGGTTCGCCGGTCATGTGATCCGCTTCCAGGACGGGCTCGTCGTCGAGGAGGAGCTCGTCGAGGAGCCCGCTGACGCGGAGGCGCTCCTGAGCGCAATGCCGGCGCAGGTCCGGCCGGCGGCATGACCTGCTCGGATTCCGTCGCTGCCGCATTCCTGGCCATTCGGGTCAATTTCCTGCGAAGCGTCCTGACGGCGCTCGGGATCATCATTGGCGTCGGCGCCGTGATCGTCATGATCGCGGTAGGGGCAGGAGCGCAGAAACGCGTCGACGACCTGATCAAGACCCTCGGCTCGAACCTCGTGATCGTGGTCCCGGGCACCACGACATCCTCCGGCGCCCGGGGCGCCCGGGGATCACGGCCGACGATCACCGAAGACGATGCCATCGCGATCCAGAATGAGATACCGA
The DNA here is from genome assembly GCA_964291215.2 of Alphaproteobacteria bacterium. Classification (GTDB taxonomy): domain Bacteria; phylum Pseudomonadota; class Alphaproteobacteria; order MPNO01; family UBA830; genus JAJEBT01. Next base: position 576,173 of record OZ219791.1, read on the forward strand.
CGGTGGCCGTCACCGCTCCGCAGGTTCGGGGATCCGGCCAGATCATCTTCGGCAACCGCAACTGGTCCACGGTGATCTACGGCGTCACCCCGGAGTACAGCCAGGCCCGCGACTGGGAGGTCAGGGAGGGACGGTGGTTCAATCATGCCGAAGTGCGGGCCGCGGCCAAGGTTGCTCTGGTCGGCGAAACGCTGGTGAAGAACCTGTTCGAGCCCGGCGAAAACCCGGTGGGGCAGATTATCCGCGTCAAGCGCGTGCCGTTCACGGTCATCGGCATCCTGATGCCGAAGGGTGAAACACCCCGCGGCAACGACATGGACGACGCAATCTTCGTGCCGCTGTCGACGGCAAAGAAGCGCCTGGTGGGAGGCCGGCGACTCTCGGGCCGCCTGGTCAGCATCATGTACGTGAAGTCCCGTTCGGCCGGGGAGGTCGACGACACGATCCGCGAGATGACAAACCTTCTGCGCCAGCGCCATCGCATCCGTCCCGGCGATCCCGACGATTTCTTTGTCCGGAACCTGTCCTCGATACTCGAGGCGCGCGCGGATTCGTCACGCGTGATGACCCTCCTCCTAGCTGCGGTGGCGTCGATCTCGCTCGTGGTGGGGGGAATCGGGATCATGAACATCATGCTCGTTTCAGTGACCGAACGAACCCGCGAAATAGGTCTGCGCATGGCGGTTGGCGCCCGCCGCAGGGACATCCTGCTGCAGTTCCTGATCGAGGCGGTGACCCTCTCGCTGATCGGCGGCGCCGTCGGCGTGGCTCTGGGTCTGGCCGGCGCCGTCGGCGTCGCGTCGCTGGGCAGCTGGCCTGCAATCATCCGGCCCGAATCGATCGTTCTCGCGTTCGGATTCGCGGCCGCGGTCGGCATCTTCTTCGGTATCTATCCGGCGCGCAAAGCGGCGCAGTTCGACCCCATCGAAGCACTCAGATACGAGTGACCGGGCATTCGCCCGGCGCCGGGATCCGGCGCGGCAACGGCGTCCCGGGCAGGCAGGCCGCGGGACGGAACAGCATCAGCCCGTGAGATCTTCCCAGAGCTCCTTGACGCGGGAAAAGAAGCCGTCCGACTGCGGACTGATAGTCGTTTCCCCGCGGGCCGGCTTCTCTTCGGCGAATTCGGCGAGCAGTTTCTCCTGACGCTTCGACAGGTTGACCGGAGTCTCGACGAAAACGTCGACATACATGTCGCCGCGGCGGTCGCTGCGCAGGATCGACATGCCCTTCCCGCGCAAGCGGAACTGATGCCCTGACTGAACTCCCTTGGGAATCGTCAGCCTTGCGCGCTTGCCGTCTATGGACGGCACCTCGACGACGCCGCCGACCGCCGCCGTCGTCATCGGGATGGGCACCCTGACCTGAAGGTCGCTGCCATCCCTCTGGAACAGCCGGTGCGGCCTGACCGAGATGAAGATGTAGAGATCGCCGACCCCGCCGCCGCGCTCGCCGGCCTCGCCTTCGCCCGCCAGCCGGATCCGGGTGCCGTCCTCGACGCCAGCGGGTATGGCCACCTTGAGACTCTTCTCCTGACGGCGGCGCCCGTCTCCGCCGCAATGCTGACACGGATTCCGTATGATCCTGCCGGTTCCACGGCATGTGGGACAGGCCCGCTCGATGGTGAAGAAACCCTGCTGCGCCCTGACCTTGCCGTGCCCGTGGCAGGTGTCGCAGGTCTCCGGGCTGGAGCCGCTCTCGCCGCCGGAACCGTTGCAGGAATCACAGGCGACCGCTCTCGCCACCCGGATCTGGTTCTCGCATCCCGCGAAGGCCTCTTCGAGGCCGATCTCCATGTTGTAGCGGAGGTCGGCGCCACGACTCGAGCGCTGACGCCCGCTGCGGCCGCTGCCCATGAAGTCGCCGAACATCTCGTCGAAGATGTCGGCGAAACCCGAACCGAAGTCGAAACCCGAACCGCCAGCGGCCCCGCCCTCGAACGCCGCATGTCCGAACTGGTCGTAGGCGGCGCGTTTTTCCGGGTCCTTCAGGACGTCATAGGCTTCGTTGATCTCCTTGAAGCGCGTCTCCGCCTCGCGGTCATCCGGATTGCGATCCGGGTGGAACCGCATCGCGAGCTTGCGGTAGGCCGACTTCAGGGCCGATGCATCGGCATCCCGGTTCACGCCGAGCGCTTCGTAATAGTCCTGCTTCGCCATCACTCACCGTCCCCGGTCAGTCGCGACGCGGCGGGCCGCCGCCGCCGTGGGCCATCCGGCAAGGTGCTGGCGAAACACGCAGGCGCACACTCAGCCGTTGCTGTCCTTCGGAGGATCGCTGTCGACTTCCTCAAAATCGGCATCGACGACAGACGGGTCGCCCGCTTCCGGACCCGCGGTCCCCGCCGCTTCGGCATCGCCGTCGGCCTGTTCCCGCTGGGCCTTGTACATCGCCTCTCCCAGTTTCTGGGAGACTTGCGCAAGCGCATCGGCCTTGGACTCGATCGCATCCGCATCATCGCCGTCCATCGCCAGTTTGAGATCCGCGATAGCGGCTTCGATCGCCGACTTGTCATCCCCCGACACGATCTCGCCATGATCGGCGAGCGCCTTCTCGGTGGTATATATCAGGCTGTCCGCATGGTTGCGGACATCGACAAGGCGCCGCCGCTTCTGGTCCTCCGCGGCATGCTGTTCGGCCTCCGTCACCATCTTCTCGATGTCTTCGTCCGACAGCCCGCCCGAGGCCTGGATGCGGATTGTCTGCTCCTTGTTGGTCGCCTTGTCCTTGGCCGAGACATTGACGATGCCGTTGGCATCGATGTCGAAGGCTACCTCGACCTGCGGCCCCCCGCGCGGCGCCGGCGGAATGCCGACGAGATCGAACTGGCCGAGCAGCTTGTTGTCCGCCGCCATCTCGCGCTCGCCCTGGAACACCCGGATGGTGACGGCGCTCTGGTTGTCCTCGGCAGTCGAGAACACCTGGCTCTTCTTGGTCGGAATCGTCGTGTTGCGGTCGATCAGGCGAGTGAACACGCCGCCGAGGGTCTCAATGCCAAGCGACAGCGGCGTGACGTCGAGCAGCAGCACATCCTTGACGTCTCCCTTGAGCACACCGGCCTGAATGGCTGCGCCGATGGCCACCACCTCGTCGGGATTGACGCCACGATGCGGCTCGCGTCCGAAGAAATTCTTCACCGTCTCGACGACCTTGGGTATGCGGGTCATGCCGCCGACGAGGATCACCTCGTCGACCTCGCCGGCCGACAGCGATGCGTCCTTGAGGGCGGCCCGGCAGGGTCCGACGGTGCGCTCGATGAGATCGTCGACAAGGGCTTCGAACTTGGCCCGCGTCAGCTTGATGTTCAGGTGCTTGGGACCGGTCTGGTCGGCGGTGATGAACGGCAGGTTGGCTTCCGTCTGCCCCGAGGACGACAGCTCGATCTTGGCTTTTTCAGCCGCTTCCTTCAGGCGCTGAAGCGCCAGCTTGTCCTCGCGCAGGTCGATGCCGTGTTCCTTCCGGAACTCATCGGCGAGATATTCGATGATCCGGGCATCAAAATCCTCGCCGCCCAGGAACGTGTCGCCGTTGGTCGACTTGACCTCGAACACGCCGTCGCCGATCTCGAGGATGGACACGTCGAAGGTGCCGCCGCCGAGATCGTACACGGCAATCGTGCCGCTCTCCTTCTTCTCGAGCCCGTAGGCCAGGGCTGCCGCCGTCGGCTCGTTGATGATGCGGAGGACGTCAAGCCCGGCAATCCGCCCGGCATCTTTCGTTGCCTGGCGCTGCGAGTCATTGAAATAGGCGGGCACGGTCACGACCGCTTCCGTGACGTCTTCGCCAAGAAAAGCTTCGGCCGTTTCCTTCATCTTTTGAAGTATGAAGGCGGAAATCTGGCTCGGGGAATAGCTCTCCCCGCCCGCCTCGACCCAGGCATCCCCGTTGTCGGCCTTGACGATCTTGTAGGGCACCAGGTCCTGGTCCTTCCTCGTCGTCGGATCGTCGAACGGACGGCCTATGAGCCGCTTGATCGCAAACAGGGTCTTCGCGGGATTGGTCACCGCCTGCCGCTTCGCAGCCTGACCGACGAGCCGTTCGTCGCCGTCGGTGAAGGCCACCATCGACGGCGTGGTCCGTGCGCCTTCCGAATTCTCTATGACCCTGGCGTCGGTGCCGTCCATGACGGAGACGCAGGAGTTCGTCGTGCCCAGATCAATGCCTATCGCCTTGCCCATTTCCCACCTCGCAACCCCCCGGGCCGCCACAGGCGCGGCCGATCGGGACGTGAGCCCGCTAAGAGTTCATGATACCGTGATTTCGGTGATGCAACCTATATAGGGAGCCTCCGCTGGCCTTACAAGTGGTGCAGGGCCGCTTCCGGAGACCAGGAACGAAGCGCTCGGATCGTCGACATGATCGTCTCCGCCAGCTATCGCACCGATATCCCGGCCTTCCACGCCGACTGGTTCAGCAGATGCCTCGCGGCCGGCTCCTGCGAGGTCGCGAACCCGTATGGCGGTCCACCCTACCGCGTCGACCTCCGACCGCAAAGTGTCGACGGCTTCGTGTTCTGGACGCGGAACGCGGCGCCCTTCGCCAGCGCGCTGGAACGCTTGTCGTCGCTTCGCGTTCCGTTCGTCGTCCAGTTCACGGCAACCGGGTATCCGCGCGCCCTCGATGCCCATACCATACGGCCGGAAGAGGCGGCGGCGCAGATGGCCGAGCTCGCCGCGCGTTACGGCCGGCGCTCGGTCGTGTGGCGCTACGATCCGGTCGTGGTCACGTCGCTGACCCCTGCCGACTGGCACGAACGGAATTTCTCGCGCCTCGCGGCAGCGCTGCGCGGCACCGTCGATGAGTGCGTGATCTCGTTTGCCCACATCTACCGCAAGACCCGTCGGCGGCTCGACGATGCCGGGCGCCGGGCCGACTTCTCGTGGCGTGATCCGGAAACCGACGAAAAACGCCGCCTCTGCGCCCGCCTGGCGGAATGCGCGGCGGAGTTCGGCATGCAGCTCACGGTCTGCAGCCAGCCCGGGGTCACGGCGTCTCCCGCGCTCCCGGCCCGTTGCATTGATGCCGCGCGCATTGCCGATATCGCGGGCCGCGTCATCCCGGCGCGACGCAAGGGGAACCGTCCCGGCTGCCTGTGCGCCGAAAGCCGGGATATCGGCGCCTACGACAGCTGCGCCCACGGATGCGTCTACTGCTACGCGGTCTCCGACCACACCCGCGCAGTCAGTGCGCTGAAAGGGCTGAAAGCGGGCGATGCGGCGCCGCCCGGGATCACTCCTGAGGCTCGTCTTCGGACGCCGCCCTAGCGACGGACACCTTGGCCGGGCGCAACAGCCGGTCATAGATCACGTAGCCGGTTTCGAGAACCTGCACCACCGTGCCCGGCACCGCGTCGGCAACGGGAACTTCGAGCATTGCCTCGTGGAATTGCGGGTCGAATTTCTCGCCCTCCGGCTCCAGCTTTCGCACCCCCTGCCGTTCGAGCGCGGCATGCAGGCTCTTCTCGGTCAGCTCGACGCCCTCGACGAATCCGGCCAAGCTGCCGTCTTCTGGATCGTCGTCCGCCGGCGCCGACTCAATCGCGCGGCGCAGATTGTCCGCCACCGTCAGGATTTCGAGCGCAAAGCCGGACGCGCCGTAACGGAGCGCATCCTGGCGCTCCTTCTGGGAACGGCGGCGCAGGTTCTCCGTTTCCGCAAGCGCGCGGAGGAGCTTGTCCTTGAGGTCCGCGACCTCGTCTTCGGGAGCCGGGTCTTCCGGCGCCTCGTCCGCCGGCGGGGCGGTTTCGCCGGCGTCGCCCCGGTCATCATCAGCATTCGCCGACACGTCTCCGCCGGTCTCGGACGGCGAAGCGGCAGCCGAATCCTCGACATCGGAGGCTGCCGCCTCCGGCGCCTTGCCCTCGGGGTTTCCGGTCCCGTTCTCGGAAGTGATCACGATTCTCCTTCTCTCCTTCCCTGTCTCAGCCTATGAGGCGGTCGATGACTTTGGCCGTGTAGTCGACCATGGGGATTATGCGGGCGTAGTTCAGGCGCGTCGGCCCGATGACGCCGATCGCGCCGACAAGGGTCTGCTGGTCGCCCTTGAGCGGCGCCACGACAAGGGAACATCCGCTCTGGTCGAACAGCGTGTTTTCTGCGCCGATGAAGATCTGGACGCCGTCCGCGTTGTCGGTGATTTCCAGAAGCCCGGCGATGAGTTCGTCGTTCTCGAGCGATTCGAACAGGTTTCGCACGCGATCGAGGTCCTGAACGGCCGCCACCTCGTCGAGAAGCCGTGCCTGGCCCTTGACGATCAGCGCTCCGCCGGACCTCTGATCCCCCGCCCACGCGGCGAGGCCGGCCTCGACCAGCCGGGCGGTGATTTCGTCGAGTTCCGCCCGTTGCCGCTCGATATCGCGGGCAATCACCGCGCGCACCTCCTCGAAGGTGCGCCCGGCGAAGCGCGCATTGAGATAGTTTCCGGCCCGGGTCAGCGACGATAACGGCGTCCCGGGAGGTATGTCGACGATGCGATTTTCGACGAAGCCGTCATCGGTCACCAGAACTGCCAGCGCGCGGCCGTCATGGAGATTGACAAACTCCATGTGCCGGAGCGGCCGTTCCGTCTTGGGCACGGCAACCAGCCCGGCGCAGTGCGCAAGGCCCGAAAGCACCGAGGTCGCTTCGGCAAGCGCCTCCTGGAGGCTCGTGCCGTGGCTGCTGCACTGCGCCTCGATGTTCATCTGTTCCTGGGCGCTGAGGTCGCCGATTTCGAGGAGGCCGTCCACGAACAGACGCAGGCCTTTCTCGGTCGGAAGCCGTCCGGCCGAGGTATGGGGTGCGTAGAGCAGGCCCATGTCTTCCAAGTCCGCCATGACATTGCGGATGGTCGCGGCCGAAAGCGGGCTGTGAATGCGGCGCGACAAGGTGCGCGACCCTACCGGAGATCCCGAAGCCAGAAAGCTCTCCACGAGCTCCCGGAAGACTTCGCGGGATCTGTTGTCCAGGGACTCGATCAGGTCGGAATTTGTGCCGTTCATCTTGATCACCAACCGGTCGCGGAATATAGTCGCCGATCATTTGTTGTCAACGATGTTGCGCCTCTCCCGGGGTGTACGCCACAGGATCAAGGTGCTTTCGGCCGTGTCGCGGCCCTGCCCGATTTCAGAAAACGGACAGCCCACTGCACCAGCCCGCGATCCGATGGGCGTGTTGCGGCTGTGTTCACAGCGGCCCCATGCGGCAACGCCGCGATCAAGCGAAGGAGGAAAACATGCGCCCATCCGGCCGCGCTTCGGACGAAATGCGACAGGTAACGCTAGAGACCGGGTTCACGCCGTACGCCGAGGGGTCCTGTCTGGCGCGTTTCGGGGGGACCATCGTGCTGTGCAATGCCAGCGTCGAGAATCGTGTCCCGCCCTTTCTCCGCAATACCGGGTCGGGCTGGGTCACCGCGGAGTACGGCATGCTTCCGCGCTCAACGCATGAGCGGACGGACCGCGAGGCGGCGCGGGGGCGGCAGTCGGGCCGCACCCTCGAGATTCAGCGCCTCATCGGCCGGGCCCTCCGGGCGGTGACCGATCTCCGGGCGCTCGGCGAACGCCAGATCCGGATCGACTGCGACGTTATCCAGGCGGATGGCGGAACCCGGACGGCGGCGGTGACCGGCGCCTGGGTCGCCCTCAGGATCGCCGTCGACGGCCTGTCGAAGTCGGGCGCCGTCGCCCGCGACCCGCTCGCGATCTCCGTTGCGGCCGTCTCCTGCGGCATCTATCGCGGCACCCCGGTGCTCGATCTCGACTACGCCGAGGATTCGACTGCCGACGCCGACGCCAATTTCGTGCTGACCGGCGACGGCAACATCGTCGAAATCCAGGGCACCGCCGAAAAGGCCGCCTTCGGCGAAGCGGCGTTCCTGCAACTCCTGGAACTCGCGAAGGGGGGCGCGAACGAACTGACGACAATCCAGCGTAAGGCCCTTGCCGGCGACGGCGCGTGACGAAATGCCCAGGCGCCTAGCCAGCGGTTGTCTCGTGGTTGCGAGCCACAACGCGGGGAAGGTTCGCGAAATATCCGAGCTTCTTGCGCCGTGGCCGATCAAGATCGCAAGCGCCGGGGATCTCGGGCTCCCCGAGCCCGAGGAAACCGGCGACAGCTTTGCCGCCAACGCGCTCCTGAAGGCCGCGGCCGCGGCGGCCGCGGCCGGGCAGCCGGCGCTGGCAGACGATTCCGGCCTCGCTGTCGAGGTCCTCGACGGCGCGCCGGGAATCCATTCAGCGCGATGGGCCGGTCCGGAAAGGGACTTCGCGGCCGCAATGGTACGGGTTCACGAGGCGATGGGATCGTCGCCCGACCGGCAAGCGCAGTTCGTCTGCGCCCTGGCGCTGGCCTGGCCGGAGGGACATGCCGAGATCTTCGAGGGCACCGTGTCGGGCAGCATCGTATGGCCACCCCGCGGCACGCGGGGTTTCGGATACGATCCGATATTCGTCGCGGCCGGCGACACCGCGACCTTCGGCGAGATCGCGCCGGCAGACAAGCATTCGAAAAGCCATCGCGCAGACGCCTTTCGCCAGCTTGTCGCCGCCTGCCTGCCCCCCGCTCCACGATGACCCTGCCGCCCGCGCCCCGCCACAGCGCCGTGCCGGAGGAACGGAGCATCTCGCTCTATGTCCATTGGCCTTTCTGCGTGGCGAAATGCCCGTACTGCGATTTCAACAGCCATGTCGAGAACTTCGTCGACGAGTCCGCGTGGCAGGCTGCGCTGCTCGATGAATTCGATCACTACGCCGCGGTCGCCGGCGCCCGTACACTCAGGACCGTCTTCTTCGGCGGCGGCACGCCGTCCCTCATGCCGCCGCGCATCGTCGGCAGCCTTCTCGAGCGGGCCGCCCGCCACTGGACTGTCGCAGACGATCTCGAAACGACCCTGGAGGCCAACCCCTCTTCGGCAGAAACCTCGAAGCTCGCAGACTTCAGGGCGGCCGGCATCAATCGCCTGTCGATCGGCGTGCAGTCCTTCAGCGGCGCCGAACTTGCCTTCCTCGGACGGGCTCATGATGCCGCCGAGGGCCGGTGCGCCATCGAGGCGGCAGCGCGCCTTTTCGATCGCTATTCGTTCGACATGATCTACGCTCTTCCCGGCCAGCGGCCGGAACAGTGGCGGGAACAGCTGCGGACAGCCCTGAACCTGGCCGGTGACCACCTGTCGCTCTACCAGCTTGCTGTCGAGAAGGGGACCGCGTTCTTCGCCGCGCATCGCGAGGGCGCCTTCGAGCTTCCCGATGACGACACAGCGCTCGAGCTGATGGACGCCACCCACGCCGCCACCGACGCCGCCGGTTATCCGTTCTACGAGGTCGCCAACCATGCCGTCCCCGGCGGAGAGTGCCGGCACAACATGCTCTGCTGGCAGGGCGAGGACTATGCCGGCATCGGCCCCGGCGCCCACGGCCGGATTGAAGTGGCGGGAGCGCGCCACGCCACGGAACAGATTCCGGGGCCGGCGGCGTGGCTGGCGGCCGTCCGCGCCAACGGTCACGGCACCCGGATGCGCGCACCGGTCGATCGGGCGCGCCGGCTAGACGAACTCCTGATCACGGGCCTTCGCCTTGTCTCGGGCGTGAGTCGGGACGCGTTTTTTAGGGCGGCCGGAGAAGCGCTCGAGGCGCGGCTCGACATGGAGACCGTGGCCGCCCTCGAACAGGAGGGGCTGGTCCGTCTCGACGACGACGCGCTCAGGGCCACCCGGGCCGGCATGCGGTGCCTGGATTCCCTGATCGCCGCTCTTGCGGCGTGCGCGGCCCCCGAAGCCGACGCGGTGCAAACAGCGGGCTGAAATCCGCGCCGGCCGTCGGCCCGGACTCATTTGCCGCCGGAACCGAAGGTGCGGCGGGCGGGTTCCAGGACACGGCTGGCGCGGGAGTCCACCTCGCGAACTTCGAGGAGATATTGCGACATTCCGTTCGCGAGGAACCGAAACACGCCGCCTGCACCCGCAAATCCGGAGGCACCGGTCAGCATGGCCCGATCGAACGGCGCCTGTCCCGCCGCCGGCGCTCCGATCGCGGCCAGCGCTGCCATGTCGTAGGCCGCTGCCGCCAGCGGGGGCGGCAGCGTACCGAACGCCTGTTCGAAGGATTTCCGGAATTCGGCGCCGCGCGCATCCGGCACGGAAGCAAACCAGCTGCCGACCAGGGCCGGCTCCTGCCCGGTCCGTGGCGACGACCAGCTGGCCAGACCGAGAAACCGGACCCTGTCCGCGTCCAGATCGAAATATCCGAGTTGCGCGGCCAACTCCGAAAGCCGGTCGCCGCTGGCGGCAACGACAAGCGCGTCGAAGCGCAGGTTGCCGTCGCGCGCAACCTTCAGGGCCCGAACCGCCTCGCGCGCGTCGCCGGCGCCGAAACCGCGCGTGACGACGAGCCGCCCGCCCGTGCCCGCCAGAGCGGCGCGGAGCGCCTCGCCGACCCGCTGGCCGAAGGGCTCGACCGGCAGCAACGCCGCGAATCTCCGCAGCCCCTGGCGCAAGGAGTAGTTGACGACCCGCGCGACCTGCATTTCCGGCAGCAGCCCGGCGAGATAGACTCCCGGCCGGGCGGCCGCGCTGTCGTTCGAGAAGGCGAGCATGTTGACGCTGGCGGCGAGGGCGGCCGGGGCGGCCGCTGTCACGACTTCGGAAAAAACCGGCCCAATAATCAGACCGGCTCCCGCCGCAATGGCATCCCGGGCGGCAAGGGCGCCGCCGGCCGCCGATCCCGCGGTGTCGAACGGCATCAGCACGAGGTTGTCATCGGCGAAGCTGAACTGAGCGAGCAACGCCGCGTCGAGGAGGCTCCTGCCGATTTCCGCGTGCCGGCCGCTCAGCGGCAGCAGAAGTGCGACGCGAACGCGGCCGTCGACACCCACCCGCGCCTGCCGCTTCGACGCCCTGACAACCGCCGCGACCGGACGATCGACGGCCGCAGCCGTTGCGGCCCGCTCCTTGCCTGACGCGGCGGCTCCCCTATTGTGGCAAACAGCCGCCGCGAGCGCGATCATGGCCGCCAGGGCGATCATCCGCGCCACGTTGAGCCGGCTGTCGAGCGAGGCCCTCATTGTCAGTTCCCGATCCCCAAGATCCCGGCACTGCGCACCCTACAGGCGCCCTCCCGAGCGGTAAACCGGAGACCTTCGCGCCCGGCCTCTGGATCGTCGCCACGCCGATAGGAAATCTCGGCGATCTCAGCGCCCGGGCGGCAGGCGTCCTTGAGGCCGCCGATCTCGTCGCGTGCGAGGACACGCGCCGCACCGGCCGTATGCTGAAGGCGTTCGGCCTGGAGGCGAAGCTGACGTCCTATCACGACCACAGCCCCGTCGGTGTCCGCGCCGGCCTCGTCCGGCGTCTCAGGGAGGGCGCGCTGGTGGCTCTGGTATCGGACGCGGGAACGCCGCTGGTGTCGGATCCCGGATACAAGCTGGTCCGCGAGGCCGTCGAGGCCGGGATCATGGTGACCTGCGCGCCGGGGCCGTCGTCGCCGCTGGCGGCGCTCGTCGTCTCCGGCCTTCCCAGCGATCGCTTCCTGGTCGCCGGTTATCCGCCGGCGCGGCCGGGAGCGCGCCGGGATTTCCTGACGGAATTCGCCGATCTCCGCGCCACCCTGATATTTCTCGAATCTCCGCGCCGCCTGGCGTCCGCACTCGGGGACATGCGCGAGGTGTTCGGCGAGCGCCGCGCCGCAATCGTACGGGAGCTGACAAAGCTGCATGAGGAGATCCGCCGCGGTGACCTCTCGGCGCTCGCGGAACAGTACGGCGGAGAACCGCCAAGGGGAGAAATCGTCATTGTCGTGGAGGGGCGGGCGCCGAGGACGGTTGCCGACGCCGAAGTCGACGCCCTGCTCGACAAAGCGCTCTCGACCCAGTCAGTGCGCGACGCCGCTGCGGACATTGCCGCGGCAACCGGGCGTCCGCGGACGGACATCTACGCCCGCGCTTTGCGCCTGAAGCGGGGCGCCGAGGCAGTGACCGGCCGGCCCGAATCACCCGGCGCCGGCGGAATGCTATAAGTCGGCCCATTCCGCTGTCCGGTCGGCGAACCGGACAGGTCAATGCTCCGGGACGGGCCCGGCCATTCGACCGAAATCTCGAATCCGGTGCCTGCCCGTCGAGACGGGGTACGCGAAAATGAAACATGCCAGTTTCCGGATGGCCGCAATTGCGGTTGCAGCGGCGAGCCTTCTGGGACCGCTGCTCCAGGGCTGCGCGGTCGCGACGATCAGCACCGCCACGACTGCCGGCGCCACAGCCACCGAGGAGCGCGGGCTCGGAGGCGCGATATCCGATACCGAGATCAGGGCCAGAATCAATTCGCTCTGGTTCGACAAGGATGAGCGCATGTGGCGCAAGCTCGAACTGCAGGTTCACAAGGGCCGGGCGCTTCTGACGGGCGTTCTCGACAGCCAGGAGATGAGCGACGAAGCAGCACGGCTGGCCTGGCGAGCGAAAGAGGTGCGCGAAGTCATCAACGAGATACAGATAGGCGAAAGCGGCGGCGTGACCGGCTATGCAAAGGACACCAAGATTTCGGCTGAACTCAAATCAAGGCTTTTGCTGGACACCAAGGTGGCGTCCCTGAACTATTCGGTCACGACGACGAAGGGGGTCGTCTACATCATCGGCAGCGCCCGGACCCAGAAGGAACTCGACACCGTCAACTGGTACGCGCGCAACATAGGCGGTGTCCAAAAGGTTGTCTCCTACGTTCAGGTCGCTGGCGACGGGGCCGGGAATCGGTGAAGGCGCGCACCGACGCGAAAACCCTGCTGCGAGCAGCCGCGCGGCACAGCCCGACCGCGAAATCGATCTCGCAGGCACTGCCCTCGCGCTGGCCGTGCTCGAGGTGCCGTCCGTGGCGATCGAAGACTGCAGCGAACATGTCGAGCGCCTTGCAGAGGAAAGCGCAGCGCTGGCCGAGCCTGGGCAGGATCCGCTCGCCGCCCCGCAGTCGGTGCTGCACGACACCTACGGATACCGCGGCGACACCGCGACTTACGACGATCTGGAAAACGCCAATCTGGCGCTGGTCATCGAGCGGCGGAAGGGCCTGCCCGTGGCGCTGGGGATTCTCTACCTCCATGCGCTGCGCGCCTGCGGGTGCGCGGCCGAAGGGCTGAATTTCCCGGAACATTTCCTCATACGCCTCGACCATGAGGGAGACCGCCGGATCGTTGATCCCTTCGACGGCGGCAGCGTCCGTTCGGCACCGGAACTCCGCGCCCTTCTCAAGGCCTCCGCCGGCGCCGAGCTCAAGCCGCATCACCTCTCGGCCGTCGGCAATCGTTATATTCTCATACGCCTCCACAACAACATCAGGATCCGGCATCTGCAGGCGGGAAGGATTGCCGAGGCGCTTGAGTGCACCAGCCGCATGCTGCTGTTCGCGCCGAAAGCGGCATTCCTGTGGCGCGATGTCGGCGTCCTTCATATGCAGCTCGGCAATCTTGCTGCCGCCATCTCGGCCTTCGAGGATTTCGCGATCCGGACCGGCGGTCGAGGAGGCCGCCGCAATCCTGAAGAAGCTCAAGGCGAAGCTGAACTGACAGCCGCTGACGGGTTGCAGGCGCCTGCTTGAAAGCGGTTGCGGCAGATGGATAATGGTCGGCGCCGGAGCCGCTCCCGGTGCGTCTGCAGTCGCCGCAGCAAGGATCGACGCGGTCTCCCGCCGCGATGCCCGGAACCTTCCCGTGCGCGACCGGGCAGGCAACCCCGGAATACACGCCCCAAGAGACCGGAGCCGATCATTCGCCATGAGCCTGGACGTCGCCATACAGATGGACCACATCTCGTCGATCGATATCGACGCCGATTCCACCTTCATGCTGGCACTCGAAGCCCAGGCCCGCGGCCACGCGCTGTTCCACTACGAGCCCTCCGATCTGGCCTTCCGCGACGGAACCCTTCACGCCCGGATCCAGCCTCTCGAGGTGCGGCGGCAGACCGGCGATCACTTCTCCCTCGGCCCGGCCCGGGACATCGATCTCGCCGATGTCGACATCGTGCTGATGCGCCAGGACCCGCCTTTCGATCTGGCCTATGTCACTGCGACCCATCTCCTGGAACACATCCACCCCGCCACCCTGGTCGTGAACGACCCGGCAGAAGTCCGCAACGCCCCCGAGAAACTGTTCGTCACCAGGTTTCCGGGCGTCCTGCCGGAAACGCTGATTACCGCTGATCGCACGCGGATCGCCGCGTTTCGCCGTGAATTCGGGGACATCATCCTCAAGCCGCTGTTCGGCAACGGCGGCGCAGACGTGTTCCACATCAGGCCCGACGACGACAACTTCAATGCGCTCCTGGACATGTTTACCGACAAGTACCGGGAGCCCGTGATCGCCCAGCGCTACCTTCCGGAAATTCGCTCGGGCGACAAGCGCATCATCCTCGTCGACGGCGAGCCCGCCGGAGCCGTCGCGCGCATACCCGCCGACGGCGATGCCCGTGCCAATTTCCATGCCGGCGGGCAAGCAAGAAAGACGAAACTGACCGAACGCGAGCGCGAGATCTGCACCACCATCGGCCCGGAACTGCGCGAACGGGGGCTGATCTTCGTCGGCATCGACGTGATCGGCGACTATCTGACCGAAATCAACGTCACGTCTCCGACGGGGATCCAGGAGATCAACCGCTTCGACGGTATCGCGATAGAGGGCCGTATCTGGGACACGATAGAGGAACGGTTCGCGAACCGGGCCTGAACGGCCGCAGCAAGCCCGCGCGACCCGCGGCTCTCACGGCGCGGGCGGCGGATCCGGCCGGGTCAATGCGCACCCGGCAAACCGCCACGGCGCGCCTCCTCGCGGACGGCGTACCAGTTGGCGCCGAAGATCGCCACACCGCCGAGAAGCGTCCACAGACTCAGGGTTTCGGAATAGATCAGGAAGCCGAACAGCGCCATCAGCGGCAGGCGCAGGAAATCCAGGGGAAAGATGATCGTGATGTCTGCCAGCTTGAGGGCGCGCGCCATCGTGTAGTGCGCCGCAAACCCCGACAGGCCCCAAATCGCTATCCACGGAATGTCGGAAAGCGCGGGCGTCACCCAGCCGAAGATGAACACGGCCGGGATCAGGCCAAGCGGCAGCTGGAGCATGTTCATGTAGAAGATGATCGCAGCCGGCGAGTCGGTCCGGGTCAGGTATTTCACCAGAACCCCCGAGCCGGCGTAGAAGGCGGAGCCCGCGAGCATGACGCCGCCGGCGATGTTGAAGGCCGATCCCTCGGGCTGCAGGATGATCAGGACCCCGGCAAATCCGAGGATCGTAGCTATCCATTTGTGCCGCCACATGCGCTCGCCGAGAAACGCCGCGGCGAGCAGTGCCGTGAACACCGGAACCGAGAATTCGATCGCGGTAAGGTCTGAAAGCGTCAGGTAGGCGATACCGTACATCCAGCAGAGCTGGCCCGAGAACTGCACGAGAGCGCGAATTCCGTGGAACCGGAAACGCCCCGTGCGCAGGTCCGCGAAACGGTTGCAGACGATGAAGGGAGAGACGATCAGGACCCCGATCAGGCTGCGGAAGAAGAGAATCTCGAAGGTCGACATCGTCGTCTGCAGCTCGCGGGCGGAGATCGCCATCCCCGCGAAACCGGCCATGGTGCCGCAGAACCACAGCACTGCCGCCAGCAGCGCCGGCGCAGCGACCCGCGATGTCACGGTCTCGAACCAGCGGGGCGCGCCTCGCGCCACACGGAGTAGTAGTTCCCGCCAAAGATCAGAAGTGCGCCGAGGATGATCCACGCACCGACGGTTTCCGAGTAGGCCAGCCACCCCATGAATGCCGCCAGCGGCAGGCGAACGAAGTCTATGGGAATGCATACCGTGGCATCGGCGAGGCGGAACGCCCGTGCCATGCAGAAATGGGCGGACATGGCCGTGAATCCGATGACCAGGAGCCAGGGAAGGTCGATCCAGCCCGGCCACACCCAGTCGAACACGAATATCGCCGGAACCAGCGCCAGCGGCAGCTGGATGAACTGCATCCAGAACACGATCACCCAGGGCGGATCGGTGGCGGTCAGGGACTTTACCATCACGTTCGAGACGCTGTAGAGCAGCGAGCCCAGCAACACGATGAGCGCCGCGTCGGTCACGATCTCGAGCCCCGGCCGCAGAATAACCAGCGTGCCCGCGAGGCCGGCGCCGACCGCCAGCACCCGGTGGCGCCGGACCGGTTCGCCGAGGGCCAGGATGGCGATGATCGCCGTCCACATAGGCATCGTGAATTCGAGCGCGATAACATGGGCAAGCGGCAGGAGGGTGACGCCGATGACCCAGCACCACTGGCCGCCAAAATGGAAGCCGTTGCGGATGACATGAAACCCGATTCGGCGCGTCAGCACGTTCGCGAATCCAAGGCGCCAGGCAATCAGGCACATGACGGGAATGCCGACGATCGACCGGAAGGAGAGAAGCTCGAAACTCGACATGGTCGCCGACAACTCGCGCACTGCCGCCATCATGAGCAGGAAAGACGCGGCGACGCCAAGCATCCACAATGCCGCCGGTGCGGCCCTGTTGGCGGACGGCGGGCCGGTGTCTGGACCCGCCGGATCAGCCCGCGTCACCGCGGCCTCCCGGCGGCTCCGCTCGCGCGAGGCGGCTCTCGCGCGCCGTGATATAGGATGTGCTGACCACGATGACCGCGGCGCCGATCCACACCCAGATCTCGGGAATCTCGCCGAATAGCGCAAAGGCAAGCGCGGCGGTGAAGGGAAGGCGGAGAAAATCCAGGGCCGCCATCACGCTTGCGTCCGCCGACCTCAGTGCGGTGGTGTAGAAAAACGGCGCCAGCGTGCCCATGACGCCGATGATCAAGATGGGCAGCAAATCGGGCCATGCCGGCACAACCCAGAAGACGATGGCCGGCGGCACGCAGAAGATGCCGATCAGGATGTTGGTATAGAAGGTCAGCGCCAGCGGTTTTTCGGTTGCTACCATGGCCTTGAGATAGATCACTGTCGCCGCGTAGAGGACGGCGGATACTAGGATCATGATCTCGGGCCATCCGATGTCGGCTGAGCCCGGGCGAAGAATGACCAGCATGCCGACGAAGCCGACGACGACGGCCGCAATGCGCCGGGGCCCAACCCGCTCGCCCAGGATGAGCACGGCAAGGAGGATGACGAAAAGCGGCAGCGTGAAGTGGATCGCGACGGCCTTGCCCAGCGGCACGACGGCAATGGCGCTGAACCACAACACCATGCCGGCGAAGTTGATTGCGGCGCGCTGGGCGTGAAGGCCGAAACGGCGCGTCCGCAGCTGGTGAAACCCCTTCCACGCGTACCAGGGCATCAGCAGGAGGATGCTGATGGCCATGCGCCAGAACACGATCTGGAACGCGGACATCGTATCCGAGAGCTCGCGCACTGCGGAGTGCAGTACCGCGAACAGGGCCATCGACACGATGCCGATGCCGATCCCCCTGAGCACTGCCGGCGCCGGGGAAGACATCAACGGTTTGCCGGCGGTCATGCGGCACCGTTTTCCGGACCCGCGGAAAGTCTGCGGCCCTCTTTTGCCTCGTGCGCGGTAATGTACCAGGCGCTGGCGAAGATGATCGCCGCACCGGCCCAGACGAATATGTCGGGCACTTCGCCAAAGAGGAGAAATGCAAACAGCGCGGTGAACGGCAGACGCAGGAAGTCGAAGGCACTGACGACACTGGCGTCGACGGTCCGGAGCGCCGTCGCCACCAGCACCGGCGCAATCAAGCCGCACACTCCGAGTCCGAGGATCGGTAGGATGTCGGCGGCAACGAGCGGCGCCCAGTCCAGCGCCGTCGGACCAACGCACCACAGCGCCATGAAAAGCGACGTATAGAACGTGATCGCCAGCGGCGTTTCCTCGCGCACCATGACCTTGATGAAGATGAACGCGACACCGTAGAGCGCCGCCGAGGCGACGATAGCGGCCTCGGGCCACCCGAACGAGATCACCCCCGGCCGGAGAATGACCAGCGCGCCGACAAAGCCCGCGAGGACGGCAGCGCAGCGTCGCAGGCCGAGACGTTCGCCAAGAAAAATGACCGCGAAGAGCACGATGAACAGCGGCATGGTGAAGTGAATCGCGACGCTCTTGGCCAGAACGACATGCTTCAGGGCCCAGAACCATATGACCATGCCGATGAGGTTCACCGTCGCGCGCGCGAAATGCAGCCCGGGGCGCCGCGTCCTGAGGCGGTGAACACCGGCCCAGACGAAATACCCGCCGATCAGGACGATGCCGAACAGGCCGCGGATGAACACGATCTGGAACGGCGACATCGTATCCGAGAGGAGCCGGACCGACGGCGGTACGACACCGAACAGGAGCATTCCCGCCATGATCAGCAGGGCGCTCTGCACGACGCGACCCGGAGCAGGATCGCCAGCGACCGGCGGCATTGCCCGGATGTTCACAGCGCGCCTCCCGCCGGGGTCCGGGACACGGTTGCTGCATGCAATGTCACCGCCGGCTTTCCCAGAGCCGGGAAAGCGCGGTTCGATCGACCTTGCCGCGATCGTTCTTGGGGATCTCGTCGAGGACAACGATGTGTCCGGGCACCTTGAACTCGGGGAGGCGCGCCGCGCATCGCGCCCGTATCTCCCCGGGCACGAGCCGGGTTCCCGGCGCCGCCGCGACGAAGCTCGCGATTTCCTCGCCGTAGACGGCGTCGGGCACCCCGATGGTGGCCGCCTCGCGCAGTTCGGAAAACGAGACCAGCACGTTGTCGATCTCCGAAGGCGAGATATTGACGCCGCCGCGGATGATCACGTCGCGGGTGCGCCCGGAGATGATCAGGAATCCGTCCTCGTCGAGATATCCGAGATCACCGGTCTTGAGCCGCGTGCCGCGGATCTTCTCGGTGGCAGCGCCCTCATGCAGGAAACCCCACCCGATCTGGGCGCCGCCGATCTCGATCTCGCCGATATCGCCCGCCGGCAAGGGCGCGCCGTCCGCATTCACGATGCGCAGATTCTGGTACAGGCCGGGCCTGCCGACGCTTCCGATACGCCGCGCGCCGACGTGATTGCCGGCAACCACCCCGCCCTCGCTCATGCCGTAAATCTGGACGAGTTCGACACCATAGGTTTCCTCGAAACGCCGGTGCTGTTCGACCATCAGCGGCGCCGTCGAGGATGACATGAAACGCAAACTGCCCATGGCTTCGCAGTCGACCGGCCGCGTGTCGCGGCCGAGAAGCATGTTGATGACCGTTGGAATACCGATGGCCATGGTCGGCCGCCAGCGCCGGATCCAGTCGAAGAAGCGCGACTGCGAGAATCGCCGCGCGAATATCAGGGTCGCGCCGACCACCAGCGCCGGCTGCAGGCACAGCATGTGGGACGAAGCCCAGCCGAAGGACCGGTATTCCAGCATGCGGTCGGCATCGGTGAGCTTCCACATATCGATGGTCTGGTCGGCGATCCAGAAATAGTTTCCGAACGTATGCAGCACGCCCTTGGGCGCCGCCGCCGTCCCCGACGTGAAGCTCATGACGCAGAGGTCGTCCGGGCCGGCGCCGGCAACCGGCGGGTCGTCGCCATCGCTGTAGCCGTCGAGCAGTTCGAACAGCCCGCCTTCGCCGGCATTCCCGGCCGGCAACCAACGGCCGAAACGAAGCCAGTCCGCGTCCGGTTCCAGTCCGGAGGTGTCGAGATCCCGGTGCCACAGAACGAGCTCCGGGTCCATCCGCTGCAGCATTTCACGGATATGCCGCGCGTTGACCTCAACATCGATGGTGCAGAACGCTGCCCCGTATCGCTGGATGGCGAAATACAGCGCCAGCATTTCCAGCCGGTTGCCGGTGAGCACGGCAACCCGCCCGCCGGCGCCGACGCCGCGGTCGTGAAGCAGGCGGGCGAACCGGTTCGAGAAACGCCACAATGCGCCGA
Source organism: Alphaproteobacteria bacterium (assembly GCA_964291215.2). Classification (GTDB taxonomy): domain Bacteria; phylum Pseudomonadota; class Alphaproteobacteria; order MPNO01; family UBA830; genus JAJEBT01. The sequence goes on from OZ219791.1 coordinate 596,026, forward strand.
AGCTCATCGAGCGGCCGTCCTCGTCGATCGAGATCAGGAACGGCTTGTCCGGACGAAGCGCGGCCTGCTCGCGGAGGATGTCGCCCACCGCGCGGTAGCGCGACCAGTCCGGTTCGCTCGCGATATCCGAAGCCAATGCCACCGGCGCGCTTCCTATGCCAGCCCGCTGTTGCCCATGAAGCGCAGATATTCGGACTGGCCCGCCTTCATCTCCCGGATCTCCGGTTCGCTGAACCAGCGCGTGAAGTCGAACTTCTCGACCGGATAGCGCGCCCGCCGGAAATGCTCCCGCGCCGCAAGCGGCACCGTGGCGTCAATTCCGAGTCCGCCCTCGAACATCGAGACCTGTTCGTTCACGCCCATGCGTTCGGCCGGCATGTAGGCATGCCCCTTCGACTGCGCAGCGCCGGTGAACAGGTCGGTATGCGGATTGACGCGGGTGGCGATGGCCCACATGATGTCTTCCGGCTGGTTGATGTCTATGTCATCATCAACGACGACGACAAGGCGCATGCCGCAGGCGATCCCCATGACCGCTTCGAGGATGTTGCGCTGGAGCCCTTCATCCGAACGGCGGCGCTTCCTGACCTGGATCACGATGCCGCCCCACATCATCAACGCCGTGCTGGCGGTGACATCGACGACCAGACCCGGGGCGATGCGTTCCGCAAGTTCGTAGTAGTTGGCCGCCGCGAACGGAATCCATTGCCAGACCGAGCCGAGATGGGGGACATAGTATATCGGCTTGTCCGCCCGATGGGTGATGGCGCTGACCTCGAAACGCCGCGCCCGGTAGGCGCGGCCCATGTAGCGCGCCGATTCCGGATGGAACATCGCGACGCCCTGTTCACCGAGCGCCTCCGCCTCCTCGGTCTCCCAGACCCGCTGATTGGGAACGATATGCCCCTCGATGACGTACTCGGCATCGCCCACGCATCGACAGTTCTCGCGCGCACGATGCGGACCGGCGACCCCTGCAGAGTTCCGGCGGCGCCGATTTCGTCCTGAGGGATCGGGTAGATCGCCGAGTTGAGGAAACCGAGGCCCATGAACTCGACCATCGGCGGCGGCGAGACATTGACGGTTACCGGTATGCGGTACTCGTGATGGCCGGCGGCGATCTGATCGCCATGTCCGCCCGGAACCATGTTGATCGACGCAACCGTCCGCTCCCTGAAGCTCATGCGGTAGAAGGAGAGCTGGCTCTTGCCGCCAGCCCACTCGCCGAAGATGCAGTGCACCCCGGATCCGAAGAAGCGCCCGCCATCCTCTTCGGTGTGGCGCACCATTGGCAGGAGCCGGAACGGATCGACCTCGGCGGCCGGCAGAACCACTTCCTGGACCGGAGCGTCTTCGGTCTCGACCGGCGGAAGCGGGTTGGCCACGGCGTGGCGGATCCGGTTCTTGATCTCGCCGAGCTCGTCAACGCCGAGGAGCCGGCATATGCGCTCGCGCCGCCCCCACAGGCTCGCAATCAGGCGCGCATTGGGATAGCCGGCCACGTTTTCCACCAGAAAGGCGGGGCCGTCATCGAAGGCCTTGTTGATCGCCGTCGCCTCGAGGTCGGGATCCACCGGCGCCGCGATGCGCCTGACGTCGTCGCCGAGCCATTCGAGGGTGCCGCGGAGCGTAGGAAGCGCCTGCTCCCTGGCGTCCGGCGTGTGGTCGGGTGCCGCCATCACAGTGTCCTTCCGGTCGTTTCGACAGTATTAGCCCGCTGCCGAGACATATCAAAATGCGCGTCGGGAACATGCTATTGTTCCGCAACCTTCCATGAACCCTGCAGGGAGAATTGCCGTGACCTACGACGGACCACCTGTCGACCTGTCGGCGAGGATCGACGACCGTGCCGATACGGATGGCGAGTTCCGGGTGCACCGTTCCGTGTTCGAGGATCCGGCGCTGTTCGAGGCCGAGATGGAGTTCTGCTTCGAGCGCGTGTGGAATTTCCTGTGCCACGAGAGCCAGGTGCCGGAACCCGGCGATTACCGGGCCGCCCATATCGGCACGCAACCGGTTTTCGTGCACCGCCAGGAAGACGGATCGCTCAAGGCCTTTATCAATGCCTGCTCGCACCGGGGTGCTCTGCTCACGCCCTTGCAGGAGGGCAACGCGGCCACTCTGACATGCCGTTTTCATGGCTGGAGCTACCGCTGCGACGGCAGCTGCATCGGGATCAAGAACGAGGAAGGCGGGTACGGCCCCGGCTTTGACCGCTCGCGCTACAACCTGACCGAACTGCCCCGGCTGGCGTCCTACAGGGGTTTCGTCTTTGGCGCGCTCACCGCCGACGTCCCGCCGCTCGACCAACATCTTGGAGACGCCCGTTTCTTCATCGACCTGTTCGCCGACCAGTCGCCCGACGGCCTCGAGATCGTCCCGGGCTCGCAGACCTACGTCTGCGACCACGACTGGAAGTTGCAGGCCGACAACGTTACCGACGGCTACCACGTCTCGACCGTGCATCGGAACTTCATGAACACCATTCTTGTCCGTGAGGATCGGGAGCAAACCTCGGGCCTCCTGAAAACCGAGGTCGGGCGGATCAAGGGCGGCGTCCGGAACGGGCAGTACTACCTGGGCAACGGCCACATGTGCATCTGGGCCGAGCGGACGAGCCCCGAAGGCGCACCGCTGGCTCCGGCGACGGAGCGCATCGATAGCGAGTTCGGGCCCGTCAAGGCGGAATGGATGCTGCGGCGGGGACGCAATATCCTGATCTTCCCCAATCTTGTCCTCAACGACCTCGCCTCGACTCACCTGCGCACCCACCGGCCGCTGGGCCCGGGACGGTGCGAGATCACGATCTGGTGCATCGCGCCAAGAAACGAGCCCCGCGAAGCGCGTTTCGCGCGCCTCCGAAAGTTCGAGGACTTCTTTCTCGTATCCGGCCTGTCGACGTCAGACGACATCGTCTCCCTCGACACCGCGCAGAAGGGCCTGCGCGGCCCGGATTCCGGCTGGAACGTCTATGACCGCGGTCTCGGCGCCATGGTCGCGGGACCCGACGAGACGGCCGGTGAAGCCGGGCTGTCTCCTGTCTCGAGCGGCGAAAGCTGGGACCACGAAGCCTGCTATGTCGGCTGGTACCGCTACTGGCGCGATCTCCTCGAGAACGGCGCGCGCGCGGATGTGTCGATGGCGGCCGAGTAACGATCTCCGGGAATGACGGGGCCGGGACAGTTTCGCGAAGTCGCGAACGCAGCGCAGGGCGGCCTGACCCGCCTTGGCCGGGCGCCGCAGTCCGGTTCAGCCCGTACAGCCGGTCTCGCGTAGCGGCGCCAGGCGTTCGAGAAACCGCTCCAGCGCAGCATTGAACCGGGGCGGATCCTCCATGCAGCCATAGTGACCTGCGCCTTCGATCATCTCGATCGAGTTCCCCGGGAGCGCAGCCCGCGCTGCCGTTCCGACCTCCGGCGGCGATACCGGGTCATCGCTGCCGGCAACGACCAGCGTGGGCGCAACGACCGCCAGCGCCAGTTCCGCAATGTCCGACCGCGCCATCATCTCGACCGCCTGGCAGTAACCGCGCTGCGGAATCAGCTTCATCACACCGATCACGAGATCGGCAACCGCGTCCGAGGCGTCCGGCCCGAGCATGCGCCGGCCGCGCTCCTCTGCGAGAGCTTCGGCGCCGCCGGAAAGATACGCGTCGAGCCTGGCCTTGCGCTGTCGCTCGCGTTCCGCGGGCGGAAGTCCTGCAAGTCCGGGAAGTCCCTGGCAAAACGTGTAGGAAAGCGTACGTCCGGGATGTCTTCCGGCAAACGCCGCTCCGATCAGTGCGGCGACGGACTGCCCGACGACATGCGCCCTGTCCACGTCCAGGCCGTCGAGGACCCCGGCCAGCACATCCGCGTAATCGAACGCGGACGGAGTCCGCCGGGCGAGATCTTGCGAGAATCCGTAACCGGGCATGTCCCAGGCAATAACGCGATACCTCGTCTGCAGCGCGCGAAACTGGAAGGCCCAGCTTTCCGAGGCCCCTCCGAGGCCGTGGAGCAGCACCAGGGCCGGCCCGACATCGCCCGAATCCCGGACCGCAACGCCGACGCCGTTTCCGCGAACGGTCCGCGGTTCCGGCAAGGGCGTCACGGCGCGTCCCCCGCCCGTACAGGACGGAACATCTTGATCCTTCCCGCGATTGCGCTACGGTTGACTACCCCGCACGGGACAAGGGAGCAGGCACCATGTCGGCTGTCAGGATAAGGAAAGTCGTCACCGTCATCAGCGAGATCCGAACCGAGGCTAACCAACCCGTCGACCCCGCAACGCGGCAATGCGCCGCGATCGCCGTCATCGCCAATCCCTATGCCGGGCGCTATTCGGCGGACCTTTCCGAACTCGAGGCCGCGGGCGCCGAGCTCGGAGATCTTCTCGGCCGCCGCGCGATGGCGGCGCTCGGCGTCGGACCCGAGGACATAGAGAGCTTCGGCAAGGCTGCAATCATCGGCGAGAACGGAGAGCGGGAACATGGCGCTGCTGTCATGCATCCTACTCTTGGCAAGCCCTTGCGCGCCGTTGTCGGACCGGCTCCCTCGGTCATCCCGTCGACCAAGAAGATCGGCGGGCCAGGCACCACGATCGACTGCCCGTTGCATCACAAGGAGGAACTTTGGACCTTCTCGCATTTCGACGCGATGGAGGTCTCGCTGCCTGACGCGCCGGGAGCCGATGAAATCGTGGTCATTGTCGCACTCGCCGATTCCGGCCGGCCGCTTCATCGCGTCGGAGAAGGCCCCGACGCCCCTGAAGTCATGCCAGACGACTGATCCCCGCCGTCACGGATCTCGACGATCCGGCCGGGAGAGACGTGAACGCCGTAGGTAATCAGCGGCGCATCGCCCGTCACCCGGAAACCGTGGGCTTGGCCGGCACGAAAAACCAGCGTGATGCCGGGCGTGAGATCGATGGGACCAGGACGGTCCTCGGCCCAGGCCTCGCCGGTTCCCGACAGCACTGTCAGCACTTCCATGTAGGGATGAGCATGCTCGGGCGTCGCGTAACCCGGCGGCGAGGTCTGGATGCCGCAGCGCACGGGCGTCGAGCCCTCGTCGTCGCCGACCAGGGTCTGATATGTCGCGCCTCCCGGAAAGATGTCCTTCCGGCAGGCGTCGTGGCGAACTATTTCCGTCATGTCCCGTTCCCCCACATCAAGGCCGCACGCCCGGCCTCCGTCAGGATTTCTGGCCAGCCATTGGGCGCGACGGCAACGGCGGCCGCCCGTCTCATGCCTCCGCGGCGGACGTGAAGCGCAGGATGGCATGGACAATCGCACAGCCCGCAGCAGCCACGACAAGGGTCAGCGGAGAATCGGGGCCGAGCCATATGGTCGATGACCCGACGACCAGGCAGGCGGCGTACATGGCGGCGCCGAATAGCCAGCCGAATCTGCCGCCGCGCGCGAACACGGTTACCGAATGCGCCAGCAGGAGGCCCGCCCCCCCGGCGCTGACGACGGCGTAGACCACCTGGACCAGGCTACCCTCGAGAAGCAGGGCCGGGTTGAAGACCCACAGGTATGGCAGCAGATACGCTGTCGCAGCGAGCTGGACACCGATCAGGCCGGTCTTCCACATGTCCCCGCCGGCCATTTCGGCAGCCACCATGGAAGCGATCGCGACCGGCGGCGTGAGCATGCTGATCAGCCCGAAATAGAACAGGAAGAGGTGCGCGCCGATCGGGACCAGCCCCATGTTGACGAGCGCCGGGCCGATGACCGAGACAAGGACGATATAGACCGTGGCCGTCGGCATCCCCATACCAAGCACGATGCATATCAGCGAGGTCAGGAACAGCATGACGAGTATGCCGTTGCTCTTTCCGATCGCGGTCAGGATGAGGCTGAGCTGGAATGCGAGACCGGTCGAGTTCAGGACGCCAAGAATGATGCCGGCAGCGCCGGCGATCAGCAGCAGCGGCACCAGTATCTCGCCGCTGCCGAAGATGAAATTGCGCCAGTGCTCCAATGTCGGCGGCCGGCGATCACGCACGATCATCAGAACGACCAGGCTCGCGCCGGAATAGAGCGCCGAAAGGCCCGGGTTGTAGCCAAGCCAGAACAGGAAATAGAGAAGGATGACGATGGGCAGGATGAAGACCCAGCCGCTTCGAAGAACGGTCCGGACCACCGGCAGCTCCTCGCGCGGCAAACCCATGATCCGGAACCGCCTGGCAACCGCGTCGACCTGAAGAAAGAGCACGAAGAAATAGATGGCCGCGGGAGCCGCGGCGGCAATGACAACATCCTGGTACGGGATCTCGAGGAATTCGGCGATGATGAACGCGGTTGCACCCATGACCGGCGGCGCGATCTGGCCGCCGTTCGAGGCGACTGCCTCGATCGCGCCCGCATATTCGTTTCGGAAACCGGTGCGTTTCATCAGCGGGATGGTGACGATGCCCGTCGACATGATGTTCGCCACCGTCGATCCCGAAATCGTCCCGAAGGCGCTCGAGGCAATGACGGCGACCTTCGCCGGCCCGCCGCGGCGATGCCCCATGAAGCCCATCGCCAGATCGTTGAGAAAAGCGGTGCCGCCGCTTACTTCCATGAGCTTGCCGAAGATGATGAAGGCAAGCACCAGATTGACCACGACCTGAAGAACCAGGCCGGGCACGCCGTTGTTGTCGGCGTAGTAGTAGGTCAGGGTCTTGGTCGGCGGGAAAACTTCGGCTTCGAAAACGCCCGGCAGGTGATTACCGAAAAAGGCGTAGAGGATCAGGACCCAGACCAGCCCGGCGATGATCTTTCCCGCCGCCTTGCGCAGCCCCTCCATGAGAAGGAACAGCGCGATCGCGCCGGGGACCCACTTATCGGGCGTGCGTTCGTGCGCAGTGACGATCCAGTCCTCGAAATTGTAGGACATCCAGAACCATACGAGGAAACCGGCGACAGCAAGCACGGCCTCGAAAATGCCCGGCCTGGAGAAATAGGGATATCTGAGGAGGGCGGCGGCGCAGGCAAGCCCCAAAATGACCCCGAGAATCTGCTGGAACGTCAGCGCGACCCCGAAATAGTCGGTGACGGCCAGGATCCAGCCTATGCCGACGATCGGAATGGCGCCGAGGCAGGCGCGCAGGAGAGCCCTGTTGAAAGTCTCCATCGGGCCGTCTCCTGCGCGCGCGCTCGACTGGCGCGATACTCTACTTCAACAGCATCGCGTCGTTCTTGGCGTTCGCATCCGTGTAGATGCCGACCTCCTTGTAGTACTTGGCAGCACCAGGATGGAAGGGGATCGGATTGCTCGACGGAGATAACCCGTTCTGCTTGGTGCCCCGGAGCGGCGGATAATCCTTCTGCATCTGCTTCCAGTTCTCGTAGATCGCCTTCGCCATCTTGTAGGCATCCTCATCGCCGACCTTGCTTCCGGCATTGAGGTAGGAATCGAACGCGGCGATCTTGGTTTCGCCCCGTACGAACGCCTTGGTCTTGCTCGGCTTCTCGACATGCGAATAGAGCCCGGCCATGCCCTTGCCGAGGAACTCGTCAGTCCCCTTGGGCCCCACGGGGAGCAGCCGCAAACCGCCGGGGACCGTGGCATGCGCCTTGCGCAGCGCCGGCATCCCCGTCGCGACAGGCGCAGCGTCAACTCGCCCCTGAACGACCATGCCGATGCTCGCGACGACCCCTCCCGAATCAACCGCCGTTATATCGTCAGTCGTGAGACCGGCGGTCGCAAGGATGGTGCGATTGGTCTGGGCCAGCGACACGTTGGTCTTGTACTTGACGACGACGCGCTTGCCCTTGAGGTCGGTCAGCGACTTGATGCCAGAGCTTTCCTTGACCATATAGGCGTAGGGAAGGATCCACACCCGCGCGAGCGCCCGCACGTTTTTCGTCGCCTGCTTGTAGGGTTGGCGACCGTTCCACGCAAGACCGCCGTCAAGCGAGGAGTTCATGCCGAGCGTGATCTCGCCCGCGTTCTGAAGCGGAAGGTAGACGGACGAACCGGCATGGGGCTGGGCCGTGGCGCGGATGCCGATCTTCTCCTGGAAGAGCTTGGCAAACCCGCTTCCGAGCAGGAAATAGGTCGAGCCCTGCGGATTGGTTCCGATGGTGATGCGTTTCAACTGTGCGTCGGCAGCCGACGGCAGGCAGGCCGAGAGCAGTGCCGCGCACAGCGCCGGCGCGAGGTATCGTGACACGCGAATCGTCATGGGTTTCCTCCTCGGTTCCCTTGTCTCGACGAGCGCGTCCCGGCGAGGGGCGCGTCGCCCGCGGCCATAGTATAGAAAATATCGCCGGGATCAGAAACCGGCGCGCGCAGGGAAGCGCCGTTGTCGCGGCGGGGGTTCCCATGCGGGCGACGCCACGCTAAAAGGGAACGCATGAGCGCAACCATGCCCGTCGGCGACGTGGACCGGTTCTTTCAGCTCCTGTCGTCCCTCAACCCCACGCCGAGAGGCGAGCTCGACTATGTCAACGAGTTCACCCTGCTTGTCGCGGTCGTCCTCTCCGCGCAAGCCACCGACACCGGCGTCAACAGGGCAACCAGCCCGCTGTTCGCAATCGCCGACACGCCTGAGAAAATGGTGGAGCTCGGCGAGGAGGCGCTGCGCGGCCATATCCGCACGATCGGCCTCTACCGCAACAAGGCGAAGAATGTCATTGCCCTTTCCGAGACGCTGCTGTCGGATTTCGGTGGCAAGGTCCCCGACAACCGGAACGATCTGATGAAGCTTCCCGGGGTCGGCCGCAAGACGGCCAACGTCGTGCTCAACATCGCCTTCGGACAGCCGACGATGGCCGTCGACACACATATATTCCGTATTGGCAACCGCACCGGCATGGCCCCCGGAAAGACGCCGGAAGATGTCGAAAAGAAACTCGTCCGGCGCATTCCGGGGAAGTGGCTGCAGCATGCCCATCACTGGCTGATCCTTCACGGACGTTATGTCTGCAAGGCGCGCAAACCGGATTGCCCGGACTGCGCCGTGCGCGACCTTTGCCGCTTCGGCGAGAAGACTGTAGCCTGACGGCCGATTTCCGATCACGATATCCGCACCGGCACCACCGACTCTGCTGGAAGGCGAATCCGGCGCGGACGGTCATGAAACCGCAGGGAGCATGTCATGAACGATCAGCCGGGCGCCAGCACGGGCAACGGCGCCGATACCGGGGAGCAGGCGGAAAGCCCGCAGCTTGTCGTGGGGCCGCAATATATCTGCGACCTCTCCTTCGAGAACCCGCTCGGGCTCGAGGGCATGATCAACCTGCAGGAGGGGCCGGAAATCGGCTTCGACGTCAACACCGCGGCGCGGGCCGTGAGTGAGGATACCTACGAGATCACGCTTTCCATTCGCGCCGAGGCGCGGGTGGAGGACAAGACCGCATTCATCGTCGAACTGACATATGCCGGCGCTTTCCAGCTTGCCGGCGTGGCGCCGGAAGATGCCCGTCCGGTGATGCTCATCGAGGGGCCGCGCCATCTGTTTCCGTTCGCGCGGGCGATCATTGCCGATGTAGTGCGCGACGGCGGGTTTCCGCCGCTCCTCATCAATCCGATAGACTTTGCCTCCATGTATGCCAGCCAGATCGGCAACGAAGATCCAGACGAAACCTGACGGCGCGACGGCGGATCAGGTTTCGGAACGCACGGCGTCGCCTCCGGTGGCAGTGTTGTGAAGCCACAGCGGATCCTTCAACTGCGCGACGAAGGCCTCGTGCGCAGCGATCTCGGCAGCTGTCGGAGCGTGCTGCCTGGGCGGGCGAAACGGCGCCGCGTTCTTTTCCCGGGCTGGTCGCAGCCCGTCATCCTGCGCCCGCGCGGCCGGCCGCGCGGCGGGTCCGAGCCCGAGATCCGGCTGTCTGCCGCCGCGAAACTCCAGATAGACTTCCGCCAGAAGCTCCGCATCGAGGAGCGCTCCGTGCCTGACGCGGGCCGAATTGTCGACACCGAAACGCCGGCACAGCGCGTCAAGGGAATTCGGCATTCCCGGAAACTTCTTGCGCGCCATCGCGAGAGTGTCGATGGATCGCTGCATGGGAATGGCTGGAAACCCGGTTTTTCTCAGCTCCTCGTTGATAAATCCCATGTCGAACGGCGCATTGTGAATGACCAGCTTCGCGTCGCCGAGAAACTCCATCAGTTCGGACGCGATGTCCTCGAACCCCGGATGTCCGGCGAGAAAGTCAGCGCTCAGCCCGTGTATGCGATAGGCGGCTTCGGGCACATCGCGCCGCGGATTGACGTAGCGGTGGAGATCGCGGCCAGTCGGAACATGATGCGTCAGCTCGATGCAGGCGATCTCGACAATGCGGTCGCCCTCGAGAGGATTCAGCCCGGTGGTTTCCGTGTCAACGACGATCTCGCGCATCGCTGCTCCGTTTCCGGATCCTGCGTTCGACATATGGAACGGGCGGCCAGCAACTGCTTCCGCAATCCCGCATCGCACGCATGACTTTTCCGAGTTCGCGCCATGTTCTGCGCTTGCCGGCTCCGCTCGGCACCACGAAATCGGCGCGCCGCCTCTTTTCGCTGTCCGGCATCTGGTTGGCTAGAATACCATCGAACTTCTCGCGGGTCATGCCCGGACGGGACAACACCCGCTGGGCCTGGACGAACCGGGGCGCCGAGACAACGATCGTCGCGTCGCAGCGGCTATTCAGCCCGAGCTCGAACAGCAACGGTATGTCGAGCAGGGCCAGCGTTGCCCGCCGCCTCGCGCAGGCCCTCAGGAATTCGTCCTGGACGCGGCGCACCAGCGGATGGATTATCCGCTCCAGCCGCGCCAGCGCGTCGTCGTCGCCGAAAACCCGGTCGCCGAGCCGGCGGCGATCGACGGCACCGTTGACCACGACCTCGGGAAAGGCGGATTGGATCGCAGTAATCGCCGCGCCGCCGCGGCTTATGATCACGTGCACCGCCGCATCGGAATCGTAGACCGGTATGTTCATGCACCGCACCATTGCCGCCGCCGTGGACTTTCCCATCCCGATCGAACCCGTGAGGCCAAGAATGATCACGACGGTTCCGACTCGAGACCGGCTGCGAGAAGATCCCTCAAGGCCCGGTCCGGCAGGGGATCGCGTCCAAACCACGCGTCAAAGCCCGGCCTCGCCTGATGCAACAGCATGCCCAGCCCGTCCACCGTCCGGTTTCCGCGGCTTTCGGCATTACGCAGCAGGTCGGTCCTGAACGGCGTGTACACGATATCACAGACGACAGCCGCCGTGGGAAGCGCGTCGAGGCGAACTTCGAGATCGTCCTTTCCCGCCATTCCGAGTGACGTGGCATTGACCAGCAGTGCGCTGCCGGCAAGAGCATCTTCCCTTTCCGTCCACCGCACTGCCCGCATCGGAGGACCAAACTCCCTGGCCAACGCCTCCGCCCGGGCAGATGTCCGGTTGGCGATGCGGATATCGGGAACACCAGCGTCCTGGAGTCCGACGGCGAGGGCGCGGGCGGCGCCTCCGGCACCGAGGATCACAGCCGGCCCGGCATCGCCGCGCCAGTCGGGACAGCCTTCTTTCAGGGCTTCCAGAAAGCCGAACGCATCCGTGTTCTGGCCATAGAGTAAACCATCCTCACGCACAGTCACCGTATTCACCGCCTTCATCCGCGCCGCCACGCTGTTGGCCTCGTCTACTGCATCGAATGCAGCTTCCTTGTGCGGAAGGGTCACGTTGGTTCCCCGAATGCCGAGCGAGGGCAGGGCGCGAAGCGCCTCGCATATACGTTCAGGCCGGACCGCAAACGGAATGTAGACGCCATCGATGTCGAACTTGCGAAGCCAGTAATTGTGAATCGCCGGCGACCGAGAATGGCCGACCGGCCATCCCATGACTCCCGCAACTGCTGCCGCGCCGGTAAAGTTCATGTCATCAGTATCCGGTTTTCGCGCAGGAAATCGAGCAACGGCAGAAGCGACAGCCCCAGGATCGTGAAATGATCGCCCCTGATGCGCCGAAAAAGCTGTACGCCGAACTCTTCCACGCGGTAGGCACCCGGGCCGTTCAGGATCTCGCCGCCTGCCGCATCGAGATAACTCTCGATGAACGCATCGCTGACGTTCCGCATCTCCATGAGCGCGGTATCGGATGCCTGCCAAAGACGTCGACCGTCGCGCCACATCACCGCATAGCTGACAAGGCTATGCTGCCTGCCGCGCAGCGCCTTCAACTGTGCAGACGCCTCCATGCGCGTTGCCGGCTTGTCGTACTGGGTTTCCTCGCATTCCAGCACCTGGTCCGCACCCAGCACCATCCGTCCCGGATGCCTGCCCGAAACTCGTGAAGCCTTTGCATCCGCAAGGACTTCGGCGATGGTAGCGGCCACAGCGTTCTCGGCACGCAAGCTTCGCTTAACTTTTTCCTCGTCGACAAGGGCCGGATCGACATCGAAAGGCACGCCGCACGCCTCAAGGAGAGCCTGTCTGCTTCGGCTTGACGATGCAAGAACGATACGTTCCCCTGACGCACCGGCAAGCACCGGCAAGCTTTGTTCCGGTCTTTCCATCGATTTACACCTGCCGCGCACCAGCCCGACGGAACTCTTACCCAGGCAAACGGTGCATATCGCCAGAATAGCCTGTTGAGAGACGAGGAAAAACGCACGCCACCAACGGAAAACGAAAATTTGTTCCCGATCGCCCGATTTGTTCCATATGTTTTCCAGAACTGAACCGATTTTGCCACAAGTCGGGAAAACCGGCTTGTCCACCACCCCATCAGCGTGGCATTCACGGAGGTTCATCGCATGCAAAGGCTAACGTTGACGGCAGCCACCGAATTTTCAACATCTTATCCAACACATAATTCACCGAATGTTTCACTTATGGATATCGTGTGCATAATCTTGTCATCCCCGGAATTCACATTCTCATACTACTACTGCTATATAGATTAATTCTTTTAAAAATTAATCTTTGCAGCTACCCTGGTACCCGACTGGGGCTGAATATGTAGTGACGTTGGTCGCGTGGGTGCCGTTTTGGGTGTCATCGAGTTGTTGATTCCGGGAGGCTTGCCTCTATAGGCCGGGACAACGACGATCAGGGTCCCGGTCTTCAGCGTGCGGAACCAGGTCTCGATAACAGGACCCGGGAGGCCAGCCCGCAAACCTGGACGCCGGGAAGAAACCGATGATGGCAGATCACGCGCCTGATGTTGGCGGCGCGGGCGTCGGCAGACCATCCACTTGTCCCGCGCCCGCAGCTGCCAGGTCGCGAAGCCGATCCCGCGTGCCGTGGTGCTGCGAGCGGACCCGATAGCGCATCTGGCCGCGCCTCCCGGAGCTGGCGATCGTCGGTGCCACCCACCGGCGAGACCGGACCGAGATCCTGCAGCAGGCGGGCGAGCCCGGTACGTCATCGGACGGGACGGCGGGCACGACGGTCGGGGACGCGCCGTGGCGGCGGAAGCTCGAGACCCACGCGCTTGGCGAGCGCCGGCAGCGCCTGCCGCCGACAGGCACGGACGACCAGGCGCGTTGCGCCAGCCGGTGCGCTCGCGTGACCAATGGACGGCAACCCGCCGCCGGAACCACAAGCTGCATCTCGTCTCGCTCGCACGATATCGACAAGGCGGAACCCCGGACCGTCTGTAGACAACCACGGAAAACACCATCGCGGACACCCGCAAAAACCTTGCCAGGAAACATGGATGCTCGGGATTCCAGGTCGCCATCATCACCAGGTGCTTGTCCTCGCCGTCGCCGACCGGATCCACGGTGACCTCGCCAGGCTCCTCCGGAGAACATGCGAGTGGCTTGTCGGTACAGTCCCGCTCAAGGGTGTCGAGGCCATGAGGCCTTGGTGGAGGAAGGACGATGCCGAGCGCCGAGGCAAGATCAGGTAGGGCCGCACGCGGCAAGGCACAGTTCACCCTTCGCGTTGCGTCAGTCCTCGCGCTCGCACAATCCCTGCGCCAAGGCGTGCTGCTCTCGGCAACCGATGTCGCCTTCAGCCAATCAACCGTCGTCGTGGACAGATGTCGAAAGTCAATTCTCATGCGCCACTATATAGGGCCTCATGAACGTTGAAAGAGGCGCGGCTTTAACACTGGCTGACGCCAGCCGGACCGAAAAAAGCTCTCGCTTTTGATGCCACGCCGTGTCATATTGCCGGCATGGATCAGACACCGCAGTTCGCCGCCCAGATTTCTCCTTGGCTGACACCGGTCGTCCTGCTGACCGTTCTCGGTCTCATGTGGCGCAGCATGCTGCGGCTCGAAGACCGGCTCAGCAAGCGCATCGACGACACGAACAAGCGTATCGACGACACCAACAGGCGCATCGACGAAACCGCCGCCGCGCTCGTCAAACGCATCGACGACACCACCGCTGCGCTCGTCAAACGCATCGACGACACCACCGCCGCGCTTGGCGCACGCATCGACGGAATCGACAACCGGCTGCGGGCGCTTGAGACCGGCCAGGCGGAGATCAAGGGAAAGCTCGACTTCGTCGAAGCATACATCCTTGGACGCAACGCCCCCGGAACCGCGCCTGCGGAGTGATCCGGCGGCTCGGGGCGGCACGCATCCCGCATTGAGCCGCCTGTCCGCATTCACCGAGCGAATGTGGACAGGACCGGATGAAGGGTTCGGCGCGGCCAGTCCCGCAGCAGGTCGTCGTACAACGCCGAGGGGCGGCCCGAGACCATCACCTGAAACGGCAGCCCCTTGAGCAGTTCAAGGAGTTCGACATGGTCGGTGTAGTCGTGACGGTACCGCCGGCCCGACCGGCGCGTCGCCTGCAGGGATCGCTGCAGACCAGTTCCGTGCCCCGGAACGCAAGGCCGGCCAGGAACGCGTGGGCGCCGGCGCTTCATCAGCACGCCGCCTCCGAGATGCGTTTCCACATACAGATCATGCGGGGGCCGGAGCCCCGGAAGCAGCTGGCACAGCCCGCTCGTCGCCTTCGATCCAAAGTAGCCCACTGGCGGTCCCCATCGTTCTCGATGACCGTCACTGAACGAATCGGGCTGCAATGTCAAATCTCCACGAGAACCCGTTCGTTGCTCTACCCCGACATCAAGCCGGAACCAGGGGGTGAGCAGTTACTTTTATTCTCTGACAGATCCCGCTATGGCGGATGGCATGTCCGTTGTGATATTGCATCGTTCATGAACCTCACGCAAAAGCCCCTTCTTGCGGCCCTTGGTAACCGGAGAATGGATCCGCCTCCAATCTGGCTCATGCGCCAGGCTGGGCGGTACCTTCCCGAATACAGGTCTATGCGGGCCGGGGCCGGAAGTTTTCTGGATCTCTGCCTCGATCCGGCGAAGGCTGCCATCGTCACCCTCCAGCCGATCTCGCGCTTCGGATTTGACGCTGCGATCCTGTTCTCTGATATTCTCGTCGTTCCCCACGCTCTTGGCCAGAAAGTGGATTTCGAGACCGGGATAGGCCCGACGACCGTTCCCGTGAGGAACGGTGGCGACCTGGCGAAGCTGTCGACGGAGCGGGTGCATGATCTCCTGTCTCCGGTATACGAGACCGTGGAACGGGCAGCGCACGGAATGCCCGACGATGTTGCGTTGATAGGCTTTGCCGGAGCGCCATGGACGGTTGCTACCTACATGGTCGAGGGTGGCGCCAGCCGCGACCATGCCGCGACAAGGGCCTGGGCGCTGGGCGCGCCCGAGGACTTCGAACGCCTGATCGACATGCTCGTGGAGGTTATCGCGGAGTTTCTCATCCGTCAGGTAGCTGCGGGTGCCGAAGCGCTCCAGATCTTCGACAGCTGGGCAGGGGCTCTTTCGGCTCATGCCTTCGCGAGATACTCGCTGGAGCCGATCCGCAGGATTGCCGCCCGCATAAAGCGCACCTGTCCGCAGGTTCCGGTGATCGCCTTTCCTCGGGGCGTTCCGCTGCAGTTGCCGAGATTCGCGTCGGCCAGTGAAATCGACGCGGTCTCGATCGATCATACAACCGATCCGCAATGGGTCGCCGAGCGTATACAGCCTGCAGTTCCGGTTCAGGGCAATCTGGATCCGGCGCTGCTGCTCACCGGAGGCGCCGAGATGGTCAGGGCGGCGCGGGAAATCGTCGAAACCTTCTCGGGCGGCGCCCATGTCTTCAACTTGGGCCACGGAGTTCTGCCCGCGACGCCGGTCGAACATGTCCGGGATCTCGTGCGGACGATCCGCGGAGAGTGACGAGACATGCGTCGTATCGCCGTCATTGCCTTCAATCTTGGGGGCCCCGACCGTCCGGAAGCCGTGGAACCGTTTCTGAGGAACCTGTTTTCGGATCCATTCATCCTTCGCGTTCCGTGGCCGGTCCGCATCTGCCTTGCCTGGTTCATCGCCCGCCGGAGGTCGCGGATCGCGACTGGAATCTATGACCGGATCGGGGGCGGCTCCCCGATCCTGGAGGAGACCCGGAAACAGGCGGAAGCGCTTGAACGGGAGCTGTCCGACAGCCAGGAATCGTATCGCGTTTTCGTGGCCATGCGGTACTGGCACCCGATGGCGGAGGAAGTGGCCTTCGATGTCGCCGACTGGCAACCCGACGCCACGGTTCTTCTGCCGCTCTATCCCCAGTTCTCGACAACGACGACACAATCGTTCCTGAGCGCTTGGAAACAGGCCGTGGGCGTGGCCGGCCTCGCGGTTCCGGAGTCGGTGATCTGCTGCTGGCCGGAACTTGCAGGGTTCGTGGATGCCATGGCGCGACGGATATCGGACGCGCTCCAACGGTTGCCGGAAGGAACGCGGTCGCGAATCCTCTTTTCGGCTCACGGCCTGCCGCGAAAGTTCGTCGAGGACGGGGATCCCTACGCGGACCGGATCGCGCGGAGCGTGGCCGCCATCGTTGCCCGGTTACCGGCGCCCGATCACGTCATCTGCTATCAGAGCAGGGTTGGCCGCCTGGAATGGCTTCGGCCCTATGCGGAGGAGGAGATCAGGCGCGCCGGCGCCGAAGGCCTCTCGCTCGTGGTCGTTCCCGTCTCCTTCGTCAGCGAACACTCCGAGACCCTGGTCGAGCTTGACATCGACTATGCCGAGCTCGCGGCTTCGTGCGGGGTCCCGCACTATCTTCGCGTGCCCGCAGTCGGCGACGATCCGCTGTTCATTGCCGGTCTCGCCGGAATGGTGCGGCAGATCGCCGGGCCGGGTGTGGCCGCCGAGGGTGCTGCTTGCGGTTCGGGCTTCGGCTGCTGTCCGGCTGGAGCGGCCGGGACATGACGGTCGCCGGCCTTTATCCTTGGCTCAAGGCGCTTCACATCATCAGCGTCATCGCGTGGATGGCGGCAATGCTCTATCTGCCGAGGCTCTTCGTGTATCATGCCGACGCCGAGTCGGGGTCGGACAAGTCGGAAACCTTCAAGATCATGGAACGGCGACTGCTGCGCGCGATCATGACGCCGGCAATGGTCGCAAGCCTCCTGTTCGGGGGAGCGCTGCTGCTGATGCCCGGAATCGTCGACTGGCATGCGGGCTGGATGTGGATCAAGATCGTCATGGTCGCCGGCCTCCTGATCATCCATGAGCGGCTGGCCAGATGGCAGCGGGACTTCGCCCGCGACCGCAACAGGAAGACGGCACGGTTCTACAGGATGGTCAACGAGGTCCCTGCGGTCCTGGTCATCGCGACGGTCGTGCTTGCGGTCGTGAAGCCGTTCTAGCCGGGGAAAGGGGAGACATGCGGTGGCAGCGCAGAAGATACTGATCGTTGGCGCAGGTCTTGGCGGGCTGGCCGCCGCCGGGTGCCTGTTGCGGGCCGGCTACGAGGTTGAGGTCTACGAGCAGGCTCCGGCGCTCGGGGAGATCGGCGCCGGCATCCAGGTCAGCGCGAACGCGATGCATGTCCTCGATCACCTCGGGATCGGCGGCGAGGTGTCGGCGCGGTCGGTCCGCCCGGCCGCTTACGTATTTCGCCTCCACGACACCGGGGAGGTCATCGACCGGTTCGCGCTGGCGGTCGATCACGAGCGGATGCACAAGGCGCCCTACAACCAGATTCACCGCGCCGACCTGCACCAGCTGCTTGCCGGCGCGGTGATGAAGGCGGACCCGGACACGATCCGGCTCAACCGGCGGGTTATCGGGTTCGACGAGGACGGCAGCGGGGTCACACTCCATTTCGAGGGGCATCCGAGCATCAGGGGTGATCTTCTGGTCGGCGCCGACGGCGTCAAGTCGGTGATACGGGACAACATTTCCGGGCACGTGGAGGCGGAGTATACCGGCGATTCCGCATGGCGGCTCACGATTCCGCGTGAGAAGCTCCCGCCCGACTTCATGCCCGAGGTCATGTCGGTGTGGATGGGGCCGGGCAAGCATGCCGTCTCGTACTGGATCCGGAATGGAGATCTGCTCAACTTCGTCGGGGCGGTCGAGACGCCGGTCGCTACCGAGGAATCCTGGACGCTGAAATTTCCTTGGGAGGAATTGCGGGCCGATTTCGAGGAGTGGCACCGTGACATCGCGACGGTCATCGATCTTGCCGACCGCGAACAATGCTATCGCTGGGCGCTCTACCGGCGTCCGACGATAGACAACTGGAGCACGGCCCGCGCCACCATTCTCGGCGATGCGGCCCACGCAACGCTGCCCTACCTGGCCCAGGGCGCGGCGATGGCCATCGAGGATGGCGCCGTGCTTGCGCGTGCGCTGAAGCAGTGCGCCGAACCGGGCGAAGCGTTTCGCCTCTACGAGAGAAACCGCGCCAGCCGCACCGCGCGGGTCGTCAGCGCATCGGACTCCAACCGGCGGCTGTTCCATCTGGAAAGCGTGGAAGAGATCAAGCGGATCTTTGCCGAGCGTGACGAAGGGGACGACCGCAACAGCTGGCTTTATTCGTACAACCCGCTGACGGTCGAGCTGTCATGATCCGGACGGCAGGCCAAGAATTCTCCTGGCGATGATATTCCGCTGGATCTCGCTCGATCCGCCATAGATCGTTGCGCGCCGCGTCTGCAGCAGGAGCGACGCGGCGTCCGCGTGCTCTGTCCCGACGCCGCCTATCATCGCGCCATGAATGCCGGCCGCCTCGACCAGCAGGTCGGCGATCTTCTGCAGCAGCTCGGTGCCCGTGATCTTCAGGAGTGACGCCTCGACGCCGAGAGATCCGCCGGCATTGGCGATTTCGGCGGCGTGGGCGAACATGGCCGAAAACGCAACCACCTCGACATCGATGGCGGCCAGCCTGTCGCGGAATCCGGGATCGTCCATCGCTCCGCTCGACACCGCCGCCTCACGGGTGCGCCACAGGGCGTCATGCAGCAGCTGCGGGTTTGCGGTCACGAGCCGCTCGTGCGCGAGCAGGGCGTTAGCTATGCGCCAGCCGTCATGGAGGCTTCCGACGAGGTTCTCCATCGGCACGCGCACGCCGTCGAGGAACACCTCTGCGAACTCGTCATCCCCGGCAATGGTGCGGATCGGCCGCACCGTGACGCCGGGAGCGCGCATGTCAACCAGAACGAAACTCAAGCCCGCTTGCTTGCGCGGCGCCTCAGGATCGGAATGCACGAGCGCGAACATCCAGTCCGCATGGTGGGCCCATGTCGTCCAGATCTTGGATCCGGTCACGATCAGATGTTCGCCGTCGATGTGCGCTGCGGTCGAGAGGCTTGCCAGGTCCGATCCGGCGCCCGGTTCGGAATAGCCCTGGCACCAGAGCTCGTCGCCAGAGAGGATTGGCGGGAGAAAGCGGCGCTTCTGGGCGCCGGTGCCGTGGGACATGAGGATCGGGCCTATATGGTAGAGGCCCTGCGCTGATATCTCCGGGGCTCCGGCCCGCGCGAGTTCCTCGCGGACTATGATCTGCCGGTCGAGTGTGTCCTCGCCGCCGCCATGCTCGCGCGGCCAGTGAAGCGCGATCCATCCCCGGTCATGGAGCCGGCGATGCCACCACATCGCGCGCTCGACGGATGGTCGCGTCGGAAGCCCCCGCAGATCGCCAGGCAGGTTGGCGTCGATCCAGGCCCGCACCTCGTCCCTGAAACGCGCGTCTTCGGGGCTGTCGTTCCGGAAACTGAAGGCCATGGTCCGGCGCCGCGTTCACCGGCTTGTGGCCGGACGCGTCCGCTCATGCACGGCCGTGGACGCGGCCGAGAAAGGCAAGAACATCCGCGTTGAAGCGTTCGGCGTGCTCGATGTTCGGGCAGTGGCCGCATTGTTCGTAGACATGGTGTTCGTTTTCGGGAATGCGCCGGGCGAGGTCTGCGGAATAGCCGGGCTCGCGCAGCGGATCGTTGGCGCCGGCGATGATGAGAACCGGCACCTTGATGCGTTCATAGGCCGTGTTGTCCGGCACCCCGAAACCCTGTTCGGCCCGCCCGTCGCCTTCCGGCTTCTTCTCCGGACGCTTGAGGCGCGGCGCCGAGGCGCATTCGAACGCGCCCGGCAGCAACGCGAGCTCCTGGCGCTTCGCGACATAAGCGTCGTCGTCGCCCCACCGTGGATCATGCAGCATCGCATGGAGCAAGTCGCGCATTGCTTCCGCCGAGCAGTCATAGGCGAGGAGAGTCTTTCTCTCCTCGGTCAACGGCGTGAAGCCGCCGCCCGAACACAGCACGGCGGACCGCACCGGGAGGATCGGCGGCGGGTCGGAGATTATTCGCGCAAGATTGGAGCCTCCCATCGAATTGCCGATGAAGTCGGCCTCGCGGATGCCGAGCACCTCGAAGAACCGCTTCATGTGGCCGTAGACCCGCCCGCGGGCATCGGCAAAGTCGTAGACCTTGTCGGTGCGGCCGAAGCCGAGCCAGTCGGGGGCGACCACGTGATAATGCGGCGCCAGCGACGGAATCGTGAATTCCCAGCTGATTTCCGCGGCGCCGCCGAACTCGCCGGAATGCAGGAGCGCTACGGTCGGCGCGTCGGGATCTCCGGCTTCGAGATAGTGTGTCGCGATGCCGTCCACCGCGACATGTCTGGAATGGATGTCAGCCATTGTGCTCTCGTGACAAGGGCGCCCGGACGGATGGTCAGCGGGCAAAGTCCACGGCTAGATTGTCTGCTTCCACGCGCTCGATGTCGGGCAGGCGGTTGCGCCTTTCCGCCATTTCGTCGGGGTCCCACCCGGCGGCGAGTTCGCGCAGCCGCGGATAGACCTCGTTGTTGAAGAGCGTCATGGAGCGCAAGGTCCGCTCGGCGGAAAGATGGCCGGCCTGGCCCATCATCAGGAGATGACCGAAGCCGCCCGAATACTCCCAGAAGGCCCTGATCTGCTCGAACACCTGGTCCGGGGTTCCCGCGAACACGTTGCCGCGGCGCATATGCTCCCCGAGCTCGGTGCTGTAGGCGGCGCCGGTGCCCGAGACGCGGGCGCCGCGCATGAGGCTGGCGCTGAGCTGCGGCGGATGATAGCCGGGCGGGTTTCTCCACTGTTCGGCGACCTTGTTGGCCTGCATGTACCACATCAGGTGGTTGGCGCCGTCCGTCGCTTCGCGCTCGTTGCCGCCGACATGGATCAGCGCGCAGTAGGCGAGGCGGTCAAGCGGCGCGTGGTTGCCGTGGAAGGCGCGGTAGTTTTCACGGTAGGCGTCGAAGATCGGCCGGACGCGGCCGTAACCGGCCAGGAACACGGCGGCGACATGGCGGTGCCGCGCCACCGGTTTGGTGCTTCCGGCGCTTCCGGTCGTGATCCAGACCGGCGGGTGGGGCTGCTGCCACGGGCGCGGCCAGATGTTGACCTGGCGATGATGGTACCAGCGGCCCTCGAAGTTGAACGGGCCGTCATGGGTCGTCCACGCCTTGAGGATCAGGTCGTGGGCCTCCCACAGGCGCTCGGTGCCCTTGTAGGGCAGGATGTTCGCCGCCGCCGCCTCGTAGGGCACGCTGCGGACGAAGCCGCATTCGAGGCGTCCCCTGGAGATGACGTCGACCATCGCCATTTCCTCGGCGACGCGAACCGGCTGGTTGCGGTTGGGGAGCGGGTTTCCGAGGATCAGCAGCCGCGCGCGCTCGGTCTGGCGGGCGAGGATGCCGAGCATGATGGGGGCGGCCGGGACCATGCAGGTCGCGGTCTGGTGGTGCTCGTTGAGCATGATCTCGAGTCCCAGCTCGTCCGCTGCGCACCATAGGTCAAGATACTGGTGATAGAGGCGGCTGGCGTTTTCGGGATCGCAGAGCCGGTTTGGCAACTCGACGCGGATCGACTCGTAGCTGTCGGAGTCCGGAAGATCGGGATAGCAATCTTCCGTGAAGAACCAGGTCTTCAGGGCCATCGCGGCGGCGCTCCGAAACTGTGCCGACGGTCAGCGAACGAACTCGACTCCGAAATTGCCAAGGTCGGCACCCTCCTTGTCGGCGATCGCCCGGCTGCGCTCGGCGACCTCCGCCGGGTCCGATGTCTCGGTGAGCTCGCGCAGCCGCGGGTAGACCTCGTCAGCATAGAGCCGCATTGAATTTAGCGCGTCGTCGTCGGACAGGAAACCGGCCTGGCCCATGATCATCATGTGGCCGAAGCCGCCCGAATACTCCCAGAACGCCTTGATCTGTTCGTAGACCTGGTCCGGGGTTCCCGCGAATACGTTGCCGCGCGCCATCTGCTGGTCGAGGGTCGGATTGATCGGAACGCCGGAGCCGGTCACGCCGCGCATCACGGCCGCGGCGACGGCGGGCGGATGGTAGCCCGGCGGATTGCTCCATTCCGGCGGCACCTTGTTGGCTTCCATGTACCACAGGAGCTGGCGGGCACCCTGTTCGGCCGTGCGCTCGTCCTCGCCGACATAGCACAAAGCGAGATAGGCCAGGCGGTCGAACGGCGCATGCGTGCCGTGGGTGGCAAGATAGGCGTTGCGGTAGCCGTCGAAGATGCTTCGGATCTTCGGATAGCCGGCGAGGAAGACGGCGCCGACATAGTCGTGTTCGGCGACCGGCACCGCTGTGCCGGCGCTCCCCATGGTGATCCAGACCGGCGGGTGGGGCTGCTGCCACGGGCGCGGCCAGATGTTGACCTGGCGATGATGGTACCAGCGGCCCTCGAAATTGAACGGGCCGTCATGGGTCGTCCACGCCTTGAGGATCAGGTCGTGGGCCTCCCACAGGCGCTCGGTGCCCTTGTAGGGCAGGATGTTCGCCGCCGCCGCCTCGTAGGGCACGCTGCGGACGAAGCCGCATTCGAGGCGTCCCCTGGAGATGACGTCGACCATCGCCATTTCCTCGGCGACGCGAACCGGCTGGTTGCGGTTGGGAAGCGGGTTTCCGAGGATCAGCAGCCGCGCGCGCTCGGTCTGGCGGGCGAGGATGCCGAGCATGATGGGGGCGGCCGGGACCATGCAGGTCGCGGTCTGGTGGTGCTCGTTGAGCATGATCTCGAGGCCGATCTCGTCGCATGCGCACCACAGGTCGAGATAGCGGTTGTAGAGCTCGCTCGCCTTTTGCGGATCACAGTGGGCGTTGGGCAGATCGACGCGGATCGACCGGTAGCTGTCCTGGTCCGGCAGGTGGGGATAGCAGTCCTCGGTAAACCACCAGGTCTTCATCGTTCGGTTCTCCCGTCAGCCGGCGAACGACAGCAGGTCGTCCACAAACCGGTCCGGCTGTTCCATGTAGGGGGCGTGGCCGGCTTCCTCAATGACGGTCATCGTCGCGCCCGGGATCATCCTGCAGAAACCGCGGCCGTAATCCACCGACACCACGCCGTCGCTGGCGCCCCATATGAAGTGGGTGGGAATGGTGATCCGGTGAAGCCGTCCCCGCAGCTTGGGGTTGTGCATGTAGGGATCCCACGTATAGACGCCGAGGGCCATGCGGTTGGCGGCGACGGTCTCAAGCTGCGCTTCGGACATGTCTGCGAACCCGGGCATCTTCGACGGGGCGTGGAACATGAGCTCGGCCAGCCCTTCGCCTGGCACGGCGAACACGTCGGCAATGTCGCGGTCGTCGCGGCCGCCGACCTTGACGCCTACTGGGTCGACGAGGATCAGCCGCGACAGGCGCTCGGTCGTCATGGTCGCCAGTTCGGCAGCCACCCAACCGCCCATCGAGCAACCGACAAGCAGCACATCCCTGAGGTCGAGTTCGTCGAGAAGGTCGAGATAAAGATAGACGAGATCGTCGACGCGATCGAAATGGTCGGGAATCCTGGTTCCCGCGAATCCCGGATGCACCGGCGCGATGATCTCGAATTTCTCGGCGAGGCGGGCGGCGAAGGGCATTCCGGCAACCGGTCCGCCGCCGCCATGCAGCATCAGCAACGGCGGGCCGGAACCCATCCGCGTCACGTCCAGGTCGATTCCCTGCAGCTTCATGCCGACATCCCGTACTGTTCGTATCTTTGTGGTCGGTGCCCGAAACGCTTCGAAAGCCGACATGCCTTGCAGCTGTATATCGCCCGCCGGATATCGAAGCAAGCTTTGCAACGGTGTTGCAGAGTCGTCGTCAAGCGGCTATACACGGCGCTCCCGGCTGCGGCGGCAATCGCCTTGCGCCGTCGGCGGGAGGAACGGCCCGGCTGAAGACCATGGGCATGCCGGGGCCGTTCGCGAGAGGTTCCGGAGAACGCTGGGTCCGGCAAAGGAGACGTAAATGCCCAAGCTCAAGTCGAAAAGCGGCGCCAAGAAGCGCTTCGGCGTCACTGCGCGCGGCAAGTTCAGGTCGAACTTCGCGAAGAAGCGGCACAACCTCCGCAAGCGCTCGCAGAAGATGAAGCGCAACGCGCGCGGCAAGCAGGTCATCGCTGTGGCAGATGCCCGCGCCGTCAAGTCCTATCTTCCTTACGCCTGACGGAGGGACCAGCCATGGCGCGGGTAAAGCGGGGCGTGACATCGCACGCCCGACACAAGAAGGTTCTCAGGAAGGCCAAGGGATATCGCGGCAGGAATTCGACCGCTTTCCGGGTCGCGATCGAGAAGGTCGAGAAGGCCGGTCAGTACGCCTATCGCGACCGGCGCAACCGCAAGCGCAGTTTCCGGGCGCTGTGGATCCAGAGGATCAACGCGGGCGTGCGCGAGCACGGGCTTACCTATTCCACTTTCATGCACGGCATCAAGCGCGCCGGCATCGAACTCGACCGCAAGGTGCTGGCCGATCTGGCGGTGCGCGAGCCGGACGCGTTCGGGACCGTCGTCGAACAGGCGAAGGCGGCACTCGGCGACAGCGGCTGAGCCGGAACCCGCCACAGCGCTCTTTCCGCCGGACAGCCCGCGGCCGTTCCACCGCCCGCCAGGCAGAACAGCATCATGGAGAATACCGACCGGCTGAGAGACGAGCTGCTCGCGCGGATCGCGGTTGCCGATCTCGGAGAGCTTGAGGACATCCGCGTCCGTGCGCTCGGACGTTCGGGCCGCATCACCGAGCTGATGAAAGGCATCGGCGCACTCCCTGCCGACCGCCGCCGGACTGCCGGCCAGGAGCTCAACCAGGTGAAGGACGCGGTCGCGGGCGCCATCGAACAGAGAAAGGCCGGTCTCGAGGTCGAGGCGCTCGACCGCCGCCTTGCTCAGGATCGCGTCGACGTCACGTTGCCGGTGCGCCCCGAGGCGATCGGCCCCGTCCACCCCGTCGCCCAGACAATAGACGAGATGGTCGCGATCTTTTGCGAGATGGGTTTCACGGTCGCCGACGGGCCCCATATCGAGACCGACTTCAACAATTTCACGGCGCTCAATATCCCGCCGGAACATCCCGCGCGCCAGGATCACGACACCTTCTACCTCGCGCCCGGCGCGGACGGCACACGGCGCGTGCTGCGCACCCATACGTCGCCGGTGCAGATCCGCACCATGATGGCGCAAGAGCCGCCGATCCGGATCGTCGTGCCCGGGCGCACCTTCCGCGCCGATCACGACGCGACGCATTCGCCGATGTTTCACCAGATCGAGGGGCTTGCTATCGGCCGCGACATCCACATGGGGCACCTCAAGGGATGCCTGATCGAGTTCTGCCGCGCCTTCTTCGCCGTCGACGATCTGCCGGTCCGCTTCCGCCCCTCCTACTTTCCGTTCACCGAACCCTCGGCCGAGGTCGACATAGGGTGCACGCGTGAAGGCGGCGGCCTCGCTATCGGACGTTCCGAGGATTCGACCGCCGCCGACTGGCTCGAGATCCTCGGCTGCGGAATGGTCAATCCCCGCGTCCTCGAGAACTGCGGAATCGATCCCTCGGTCTGGCAGGGCTTCGCCTTCGGGCTCGGGATCGAGCGGGCGGCAATGCTCAAGTACGGGATTCCCGACCTCCGCACCTTCTACGAGTCCGACATCCGTTGGCTCCGGCATTACGGCTTCACCGCACTGGAGAGCCCGAGTGTCGCGGCCGGATTCGCCGGGGGTGGGGCGTGAAGTTCACCTTCGGCTGGCTCCGCGACCATCTCGACACCGACCGGTCGCTCGATGACATCGTCGACGCGCTCTCGATGATCGGGCTCGAGGTCGAGGGCGTGGAAGATCGCGCGAACGATCTCGGGGATTTCATGGTCGCCGAGGTGGTTTCGGCCCAGCAGCATCCCGACGCCGACCGCCTCCAGGTGTGCATGGTCGATTACGGCGGCAGCGATCCGGTCCAGGTCGTTTGCGGTGCACCCAACGCGCGCGTCGGCATGAAGGGCGTGTTCGCGGCCGCGGGATCCTACATTCCTGGCCCCGGCATGACCCTGAAGAAATCGCGGATTCGCGGCCAGGAATCGAACGGCATGCTCTTGTCCGAGCGCGAGATGGGCCTGTCGGACGAACATGAGGGAATTGTCGAGCTTCCCGCGGATGCCGTCGTCGGCACGGTGGCAGCGGACGCCATGGCGCTGTCCGATCCGACGATCGAGATCGGGCTGACGCCGAACCGTCCCGACTGCGCGGGCGTACGCGGCATAGCCCGGGACCTCGCTGCCGCGGGTCTCGGGCAGCTCAGGCCGCTCTCTGCGCCGGAAGCCGCCGGCGACTTTGCGCCCCCGGTCAGGTGGCGGCGGGATCTCCCGGCGAACACCGGTGACGCCTGTCCGCTGGTTGTCGGGCGTTACTTCCGCGATGTCTCGAACCGGCCCAGTCCGCAATGGCTGCAGCAACGGCTGCGCGCCGTGGGGCTGCGCCCCATATCGGCGCTCGTCGACATCACGAACTATGTCTCGCTCGACCTCGCCCGGCCGCTGCATGTCTTCGACGCCGACAGGCTGTCCGGCGATCTGGTGATGCGCCTGGCGCGCGATGGCGAAAGACTCGAAGCGCTCGACGGCGACGCCTATGCGCTCGATGACAGCATGACGGTGATCGCCGACGATAAAGGCGTGGCGGCGCTCGGCGGCATCATGGGCGGCGCTCCGTCCGGGGTCGCGGACGGGACGCGGAACGTGTTTCTCGAGGTTGCCCTGTTCGACCCCGTGCGCACCGCCCGCACCGGGCGGGCGCTCGATATCCTGTCCGATGCCCGCTACCGTTTCGAACGCGGGGTCGACCCGGAGTCGGCGTACTGGGGCGTCCACGTCGCGACACGCCTGATCCTGGAACATTGCGGCGGCACGGTGTCCCACCTGACCGAGGCCGGCAAGATGCCGCAATGGCAGCGCGAGGTGCGGCTGCGCAAGGCCCGGGTGCAGAGTCTCGGCGGGCTCGACGTTCCGGGCGAGGAGCAGGTCGCGATCCTCTCGACGCTCGGCTTCTCGCCAGTTGATGACGGCGAGGTCATCTGCGCGCAGCCGCCATCGTGGCGGCCGGATATCGACGGCGAGGCGGACCTCGTCGAGGAAGTGCTGCGTATCCGCGGCTACGACAACATTCCGGCCGCGCCCTTCGCTGCGCCGCAGACCGTGCCGCAGCCGGCATGGCCGGCTGCGCGGCGCCGGGAATCCATGGTGCGGCGCACCCTGGCAGCGCGCGGCATGGCCGAGGCGGTCACTTTCTCTTTCATGAAGCGCGAGGTCGCGGAGCTTTTCGGGTTCGCCGACGAAACCTTGCGAATCGACAACCCGATCTCGGCCGATCTCGATGTCATGCGCCCGTCGATCCTGCCCAACCTGCTGGCGGCCGCCGCGCGCAATGCCAACCACGGGTACCGGGACCTGGCGCTCTTCGAGGTCGGCCCGGAATATGTCGATGACAGTGAAACCGGCCAGGCGGCGGTGGCCGCCGGAATTCGCACCGGGTTGCAGGCGCCGCGCCACTGGTCCGAACCGGCGAGGGAGGCCGACCTGTGGGACGCCAAGGCGGACGCGCTGGCGGCGCTTGGCGCCGCGGGCGCCCCGGTCGGCAACCTGCAGACCAGGCGCGACGCGCCGGGCTGGTTCCATCCCGGGCGCTCCGGCGTCCTGTGCCTCGGCCGCGATGTGCTCGCCGTGTTCGGCGACCTGCATCCGCGGGCGCTGGATGCGCTCGACCTGGAAGGCGCGGCGGTCGGCTTCGCGGTCTATCTCGACAGGGTTCCGGGGGCCAGGGGGCGCAAGAAGGCGACGACCGCCCGCCCCCGCCCGACGCTGTCCGCGTTCCAGCCTATCCGCCGCGATTTCGCGTTCGTCGTCGAGGCGTCGATCGCGGCCGACGACATCGTGCGCGCGGCCACCGGCGCCGACCGGGCCATGATTGCCGATGTCGGCGTGTTCGATGTGTACGAGCACGAGCGGCTCGGCGACGGCCTGAAGTCGGTCGCCATCGCGGTCACGCTTCAGCCGGTGGAAAAGACGCCTACCGATGCCGAGATCGAGGCCGTGGCGGGACGGATCGCCGACGCCGTTGCGAAGCGGACGGGCGGCGTTCTCAGAACCTGACATCCGGGGCAGGTCCTGCGGGACGGGAGTCATGACCGATACCAGACATATCCGCAATTTCGCGATCATCGCGCATATCGACCATGGGAAGTCGACGCTGGCCGACCGCCTGATCCAGGAGTGCGGGAATGTCGACAGCCGCGAACTTCGCGAACAGATGCTGGATTCGATGGACCTCGAACGCGAGCGCGGCATCACCATCAAGGCCCAGACCGTGCGCCTCACCCATGCGGCGGCTGACGGCAGGACCTATCAGCTCAACCTCATGGACACGCCGGGACACGTGGATTTCACCTACGAGGTCTCGCGCTCGCTGGCGGCCTGCGAGGGGTCGGTCCTGATCGTGGATGCCAGCCAGGGGGTCGAGGCCCAGACGCTGGCCAACGCCTACCTGGCGCTCGACGCCGAGCACGAGATCATTCCCGTGCTCAACAAGATCGACCTGCCGTCGGCCGAACCCGACCGCATATGCCAGCAGGTCGAGGATGTGGTTGGCCTCGACCGGGCAGATGTCCTCGCCGTGTCAGCCAAGACAGGCGACGGCATTGCCGAACTTCTCGAAGCGCTCGTGGAACGGCTGCCGCCACCGTCGGGCGACGCCGACGGGCCGCTCAAGGCCTATCTGGTGGATTCCTGGTACGACGCCTATGTCGGCGTGATCGTGTTGGTGCGGATGCGCGACGGCGTCATCCGCAAGGGCATGCGGATCCGCATGATGGGCACTGGCGCCGCTCACCAGATCGACATGGTCGGCGTGTTCACACCGAAGCGGGAACCCGTGGAAGCGCTGGGGCCGGGCGAGGTCGGGTTCATCACCGCCTCGATCAAGACCGTTGCCGACGCCCGGGTCGGCGATACGATCACCGACGACCGCGTCCCGGCCGCGGAGCCGCTTCCCGGTTTCCGGCCGAGCGTCCCGGTGGTGTTCTGCGGGCTCTTCCCGCTGGATGCGGCGGACTACGAAGATCTGCGCGAGGGCCTGGCCAAGCTGCGCCTCAACGACGCGTCGTTCCATTTCGAGCTTGAGGGCTCGGCGGCGCTCGGACAGGGTTTCCGGTGCGGGTTTCTCGGCCTGCTGCATCTCGAGATCGTTCAGGAACGGCTGACCCGCGAGTTCGCCATCGACCTTGTGACGACGGCGCCGTCGGTAATCTACCGCGTGCACCTGACTGACGGCGCGTTCGAGGAACTGCACAATCCCGCGGACATGCCCGACCCCGTGCGCATAGCCGGGGTCGAAGAGCCGTGGCTCCGTGCGACGATCATTGCGCCGGACGAACATCTCGGCGCGATCCTGAAGCTTTGCGAGGAGCGCCGCGGCGTCCAGCAGGAGCTGACCTATGTCGGCGGACGGGCGATGGTCGTCTACAAGCTGCCGCTGAACGAAGTCGTGTTCGACTTCTACGACCGGCTCAAATCGGTCAGCCGCGGTTACGCCAGCTTCGACTACCAGGTTACGGGCTACGAGAAGGGCGACCTCGTGAAGCTGTCGATTCTCGTCAACGGGGAGCCGGTCGACGCACTGTCGATGATCGTCCACCGCAGCCAGGCCGAACATCGCGGCCGCGCCGTCTGCGTCCGCCTCAAGGAACTGATCCCGCGCCAGCTCTTCAGGATCCCGCTCCAGGCCGCGATCGGCGGCAAGGTAGTTGCCCGCGAGACGATCTCCGCCATGCGCAAGGACGTGACGTCCAAGTGCTACGGCGGCGACGTAAGCCGCAAGCGCAAGCTTCTCGAGCGCCAGAAGGAAGGCAAGAAGCGGATGCGCCAGTTCGGAACTGTCGAGATCCCGCAGTCCGCCTTCATCCAGGCACTGCGCATCAGCGACCAGTAGGGGCGGCCCTACCCCCAGACATCCTCGGCGACCTCGACAAGCCGCTCGAGCTTGGCGATCTCGTCGTCGATGGTCAGTTCGTTGCCCTCGACGGTTGACGAGAATCCGCACTGGGCGCTGACGGCCAGTTGCTCGAGCGGCGCGTGGCGGACGGCCTCGTCGATGCGTCGCTTGAGGCTGTCGGCGGATTCGAGTTCGGGATGTTTCGAGGTCATGATCCCGAGAACCACGGTCTTGCCGGGCGGCAGGAATCTCAGCGGCGCGAAGTCGCCAGATCTTTCGTCGTCATACTCCATGAAAAATCCGTCAACTTCGAGTTCGTTGAATAGGATGTCGGCGACCGGTTCGTAGCCGCCGCTTGCGACCCAGGCGCTCTTGAAATTGCCCCGGCACATGTGGACGGTAACTGCCATGTCGTCGGGCCGGCCGGTGATCGATGCGTTCAGGAGGCGGCAGTAGGTCCGCGGCAGCTCGTCCGGGTCCTCGCCCCTGGCGCGGGTCGCTTCCCGGATCGACTCGTCGCACAGATAGGCGAAGTTGGTGTCGTCGAGTTGCAGGTAGCGAAGACCGAGCTCGGCCAGCGCCATCATTTCCTCGTTGTAGACCTTCGCCAGATCGTCGTAGAAGGAGTCCAGATCCGGATAGGCGTTCCTGTTGATGGCCTCGCGCCCGCCGCGGAAATGCAGCATCGAGGGCGACGGAATGCAGACCTTGGGCGTGCGGCTGACCATGGATTTCAGGTAGTTGAAGTCTGTGGCCTGGATGTCGCGCACATGCCCGAGGCGCCCGGTCACGCCGATGGTTGGCGGACGGAACCCGACTTCGGTACCGTCGTCCTTGCGGAAATGGGCGACGAAGTTCCCTTCCCTGACTTCGACGCCGCTGATCTGCTCGAGAAAATCGAGGTGCCAGAACGTCCGCCGGAACTCGCCGTCCGTTATGCCCTGAAGACCGACATCTTCCTGCAGCTTGACGACATCGCGGATGCAGTTGTCCTCAACCGTGTGGAGCTGGCCGTCATCGATTTCGCCTCTGGCGTGCGCGTCGCGCGCATCCAGGAGTTCTGTCGGCCGCAGCAGGCTGCCGACATGGTCGGCGCGGAAAGGGGGAGCCTGGCCAAGTGTCATGTTCCGGTCTCCGGGTTGGCGGTCTTTGACCGCAAGAGTATAGGGCCGGAATGATTGAGCGCAAAGCCGAATGCGGCAAATTTCCGGGATGCCCGGCGCTCCGGCGTCTCTGTCGCGCATCGATCTTGGCTGGTGTGCCCGGACAACGACGCCGCAATGATCAGTCGGCGAACAGAAGACCGTTTATCGCTGCGAGCAGGGCGATCGCGACCAACCCGAATATTGCGCTAAAGAGAAGGTTGGGACCGAAGATCAGCTGTGTGCGCGAAACCCTGAACATCGCGCTTGCCGTGGCCACCGACACGGCGGTCACGCCCACCATCGAAGCGAACGCCCAGCCGACAAGCGCCGCCTCCATCATCACGAGATCGGCGACACCGGTGTCGACCGGCGAAAACGCGACCAGGACGACGATGATCGAGACCAGCTGGTGTATGCCGGCGAGCGCCGTCAGTGAAACGAAGCAGATGACGCAGGCGATCACGGCCCAGGGCGGCAGCGCAAGGGCGTCGATCATGGCGCTCAACCCTAGATCCCGGATCACGGCTTCGAGGATGCGTCCGAGCACCAGGGCTGTGGTGACGACGACGACCTCGTCGCGAACCAGACCGCAACCGGTCCAGGTGTCGGCGGCAAGCGCCCGCGCCCGCGTCTTGCCCCCGGCCAGCACGAGCGCTGCGAGGACCGGCGTTGCCGCGATCAGCGCGCCGAGCGTGCTCAGGCCGGCCACGCCCGATAGAGCCGCGATCAGCAGCGCGCACAGCGCCACCGCAGGGATGATCGGTGCGTAGCCCCGCACGGCCCGCCACAGCGCGCCGGGCGCGATGCCGCGCCCCTGCATGGCGAGACCGATGACAAGTCCGACGGCCGCCATGCAGAGGCCGAGAGACATGATTTCCCAGGCCGGGACACCGGGAATCTGCTGGGCGGTGAATGCGGCCGCGACCCAGAAGGGCGACCACAGCGGAGCAAGACACAGGCCCCGCTGCGCGGCCTCGGCGGTGCGGCGTCTCGTCTCGTCGTCACGCTCCTGCTTGAGAATGGATCCCTGTATGGCGAGCACGCCGACGACGAGCACCGAGCCGACGACATGGGCGCCGACAAGGTAGGCTCCGAGGGCTTCCTTCTTCCCCAGGCCGGCAAAGACCGTCCGGGTGCGGCTGATCTCGGGGCGGCGGTCGGCGAGCGCGCGCAGCAGCACGATGGAGCCGAAGAATGCCATGAAGATGGCGCTGTTCTCGAAACCCCGGATGACGCTGTCCCCGAGATCCAGGAGGGCCGCGAGCGCTGCAGCTGCGATGGCGAGCGGTGCGCAGAGGAAGAAGGTTCCCCTGCGGATGCGGATCACCGTCAGGACGATGTAGGCGATCATCAGCATCCCGGCGACCCGGCGGAGTTCGGGTGCCGACCAGACCAGTTGCACGATTTCCATGAGCCAGAGGGCGACAAGAACCGGTTCGGGCCGGGAGAATCTCGCGAGTGATCGCATGCAGTCGTCGCGTCAGGTCGGTCCGGCGCGAAGCCTTTCGGGCGCAAGCGGGCCGTGGCGGCGGGTTCCGTGGTTCGGCGGAATGGCCGCCGGCGTCATATCACGCCGCGCGACGTCAGCTCCGCGATCTTCTCCGGCGAGAGTTCGGCGAGTTCGCCCCACACATAGCCGTTGTCCTCACCGAGCCGGGGTCCGGAATGGCGGATCGCGCCGGGCGTGCGCGACAGCCGTGGTGCGACATTCTGCATGGCGACTTCGCCGAGTTCGGGATGGTGCACGCGGGTGATGCTTTCCCGGGCGCGGAAATGCGGATCCTCCAGCATTTCGGGGGCGCGGTAGATCTTGCCGTTGGGGATGCCGAAGCGGTTCAGCCGTTCCTCGAGATCCGCAGCGGGAAAGCGTGCCGTCCACTCGGAGATCAGGTCGTCGAGGGCGGCTTGATTGGAGCCCCGGGCCTGGTGAGTCGCGTAGCGCTCGTCCGTCGCCAGTTCTGGCCGGTCCATCGCTTTGGCCATTCGCGCCCAGACCGAGTCCTGATTGGCGCCGATGACGAGCCACACGCCGTCACGCGCCGGATAGACGTTGGACGGCGCGATCTTGGGCAGAAACGACCCCGTGCGTTCGCGTATGTAGCCGCCGATGTCGTAATCGATGACCGTGCTTTCCATCATGTTCAGAACCGACTCGTAGATCGAGGCGTCGACGACCTGGCCGCGCCCGGTGAGCCGCGCCTGATGAAGCGCCATCACCGCGCCCAGGCACGCATGCATCGCAGCCAGCGAATCGCCGATCGAGATCCCGGCCCGGCTCGGCGGAAGCGACGGGTCGCCGGTGGTGTAGCGCAGCCCGCCCATCGCTTCGCCGATCGCGCCGTAACCGGTGCGCTCGGAATAGGGGCCCGTCTGGCCGAAACCGGACACGCGGACCATGATCAGGCGGGGATTGACGGCCGCGAGATCCTCGTATCCCAGCCCCCAGCGCTCCATCGTGCCCGGGCGAAAGTTTTCGAGCACGATGTCGGCGCCCTCCACCAGTTTCCTGACCAGATCCTGGCCGTCGGCCTCGCGCGCGTTGAGCGTTGCGGAAAGCTTGTTCCGGGCGAGCACCGACCAGAACAGGGCCTTTCCGTGGGGCTTCTCCTTGCCCCATTGGCGCATCGGGTCGCCGTTTCCCGGCTGTTCGAGCTTGATGACCTCGGCGCCGTGGTCCGCTAGCAACTGGCCACAGAACGGTCCCGCGATCATGGTTCCCATTTCAATGACCCGGATGTCGGAAAGGGGTCCGGAACGGTTTTCTCCGACCATCGTGCCGTCCTTGTCAGGGAGAGGGGGGCGTCGTGGAGGTGCCCGCCCATGTTTCCTGACTGGCCGTCGCGGGTCAAGTCGGCCCCACCGTGCCAATGCGATCCGCAGCCGCCGCATCCGTTTGCAAGCCTGCCATCCGCGGCATATATCAGGATCGGGCAACCTCGAGAGGAAGAATGATGGCGTCATCCGCAAACCGGATCGAGATCGTCGATGTCGGGCCGCGCGACGGGCTGCAGAACGAGCCCGTGACGCTCGATGTCGGGACGCGGGTGGCCTTCATCCGCAGGCTTGCCGGGGCGGGGGTGAGACGGCTCGAGGCGGCAAGTTTCGTGAACCCCAAGCGAGTTCCCCAGATGGCCGGGGCCGAGGAGGTGTTCGAGGCGCTTGGCGACCGCGACGGGGTGACCTGCATCGGCCTCGTGCTGAACCGCCGCGGCCTCGACCGGGCGATCGCCGCCGGTTGCCGCGAGGTCAACTACGCGCTGGTCGCGTCTGACGCGTTCAGCCAGAGGAACCAGGGAACAACGATCGAACAGGCCGTGGAAGTCTACAGGGACATAGCCGGCGCCGCGCGCGCCGCCGGCGTCCGATGTTCGCTGACGATCTCGACCGCGTTCGGCTGCCCTTTCCAGGGCGAGGTGCCGCCGAACCGGGTCATCGGGCTGGTCGCGGAGTGTGCCGACGAAGAACCTTTCGAGATTGCGCTTGCCGACACCATAGGCTGCGCGGTGCCGAGCCAGGTCGCCGACCTGTTCGGGGCAGTGATGGAACAGGTGCCCGCGGTGGCATTCCGGGCACATTTCCACAACACGCGGAACACCGGGCTTGCCAACTGCTATGCGGCCGTCGAGTCTGGCATCCGCGTCCTCGACGCGTCCGCGGGCGGCATCGGCGGCTGCCCGTTCGCGCCGCGCGCCACCGGAAACGTGCCGTCCGAAGACCTTGTCTACATGCTTCACAGGATGGGATTCGAGACCGGCATCGATCTCGACAGGCTGATCGAAGCCGGGCTGTGGATCGGCGGGCAACTCGACCATCCGGTACCTGCGATGCTCGGCCGGGCCGGCGTGTTCCCGCCGTCCGAGCCTCGGATGCAGGCTTGATCGGTGCCCGGCCTCGCTGCGCGCCTACAGGTTTCCGTCGTCGCCGTCGGGGTTGGTGAACGGCGCGCGCAGCCGGGCGCCGGCGCTCTCCCGCCAGTGCCCGAGCGCCCAGCGCACCGACGGGAACGCGAGGTCGTTCCAGGGTATGTCCGCCCACTCGAACAGCTCGAGTTCGAGCGTCTCCTCGCCGGCGGCGAACTCCCCGTCCTCCAGCCGCGCCCGATAGATCAGCTGAACTTGGCTAATGCGCGGGATGGTGTAGACCGCGAGCAGCCCGTCGATCGCGATGCGTGCGCAAGCCTCTTCGGCAGCCTCCCTTATCGCGCCGGCCTCCGTCGTCTCGTTGAGTTCGAGATAGCCGGCTGGAATGGTCCAGAAGCCGCGCCGAGGCTCGATGGCGCGGCGGCACAGCAATATCCGGCCGTCATGGGCGCAGACCGAGCCCACGATGACCTTGGGGTTCTCGTAATGGATGAACCCGCAATCCGAGCACACCAGCCGCGGACGGTTGTCCCCGTCCGGAGTCCGGCGCTCGAACGGGGAGGAAGATGATGATCGTGGCATGGCCGGAGGATGTCGCGCCCGGGCGGCCAGTGCAAGCGAACGCTCCTGCGGGTTCCAGACGCGCGGCGCCGAGTTCGGCCCGGCAAGCGCTGTTGCTGCCGGACGGCATGCTATAACGGGAGCGGGCAAGGTGCCGGATGTCCGCCGCTCCGGACGCGGCGGCGGCAGGTAGCCAGGAGAGGCCTTTCGTGAAAGCTCTCGTTCTTCATGAGGCAGGAGCGCCATTCTCGCTTGTGGAGGTCCCGGATCCGGCGCCCGGACCCGATGACGCGTTGGCGAAGGTGATTGCCTGCGGTGCCGGGCTTACGATCCAGCACGTCAAGGCGGGACGCACCGAAGTCGGGTTCCCGCGGATCATCGGCCACGAGATCACCGGAGTTATCGAGGCCGTCGGGCGCAACGTTACCGGCCTTGCTCTCGGGGATCCGGTCACCGCGTACTTCTATCTGACGTGTGGACAATGCCGGTGGTGTCGGATCGGCCGCGAGACGCTGTGCACGAACTTCGGCGGGTATGTGGGCCGGGCCTGCGACGGCGGCTATGCAGAGCTGATCCGGTTGCCGGCGCGGAATTTCATCCCGCTGCCACCGGGACTGGACTGGCAGGGATCGCCAGCGGAAATCGGAGTTATTACCGATGCCATCGCGACGCCGGTCAAGGTGGTTCGCCATGCCGGGATTGCCGCCGGCGAGACGGTGGCGGTGTTCGGCGCCGGCGGCGGACTCGGCATCCACATGATCATGCTCGCGCGCTGGGCGCATGCCCGCGTCATTGCCGTCGAGATCGACGGCGGCAAACATGACGACTGCCGCCGGGCGGGCGCGGAACATTGCGTGAATCCGCACGAGGTCGATACCGTGGAGGCGCTGTGGGACCTCGGTGGCGGCAGCATTGACGTTGCCGTGGATTTCGTGTCGTCGAGGGGAACGCTGGAGGCAGGCGTGCGTGCGCTCGGACGTGGTGGACGGCTGATAACCCTCGGCGGCGCCAGCCAGGCGTTCGAGGCGCAAGCGTCCGACATGCTCGAAAAGGAACTCGTGCTCATGGGCAGCCGTTACGCGACGCGGCAGGAGGTGATCGACTCGCTCGATCTCTGCGCCCGCGGCGAAATCCGGCCGCTCGTCACCGAGACCGTCGCCATGGACGGCGCCGAGGCTCTGCACGCCCGTATAGAGAAGGGGAAGGTCACCGGCCGCGCGGCCGTGATGATCGGCGACGCCGTTCCATGATCTCCGGCGCGCGGCCGCGCTGGACGGGGTGACGTGTTCGGGCAACGGATACCGCGGCGCGAGGACCCTGCCCTGCTGCGGGGCCGCGCCCGCTTCGTCGATGACATCCGGCTTCCCGGGATGCTGCATGCGGTTTTTCTCCGGAGCCCTCACGCCCATGCTCGCATCCGGCGCATCGATGCCTCGGCAGCCTTGGCCCGCCCCGGTGTCGTCGCGGTCTACACGGTCGACGACTTCCGCCCCTTCCTGACCGATCCGGTCATGCCGCTGGAACAGCCCTCGGGTGCGCTCCGGCAGTCGGTGAGCCCCTCCGTGCTCGCCGAGCGCGAGGTGCGCTATGTCGGCGAACCGGTTGCCTGCGTCGCTGCCGAATCCCCCTACCTTGCCGAGGACGCGGCGGCGGCGATCGAGGTGGACTACGAAGCGCTGCCCGTCTCGGCGGATTACAGGCGCGCACTTGATGACGGCGCTCCGCCCGCGCATGCCGGCAGCCCGCATAATCTGGTGGCCGCGTTCACGCTTGCCTATGGCGACCTCGATGCGGCGTTTTCGGGGACCGCGCATGTCTTTCGCGAAGAGCTGCAACAGCACAAGGGCCTCGGCCACGCCATCGAGTGCCGCGGCGTGGCCGCCTTCATGGACCGCCGCGACGGCGTGCTGACGGTGTGGTCAGGAACCCAGATGGCGCACCGCGCGCGGTCGGTGCTCGTGCAGATGCTCGGCATGCCGGAAGACCGGATCAGGGTCACGGCGCCGCATGTCGGCGGCGGCTTCGGACCCAAGTTCGTCTTCTACCCGGAAGAGGCGGCGGTTCCGCTGGCGGCGAAGCTTCTCGACAGGCCGGTCAAGTGGACGGAGGACAGGCGCGAGCATTTTACGGCGGCAACCATGGAGCGCGACCAGCTGTGGGACCTTGAAGCCGCGGTCGATGCCGACGGGCGCCTGCGCGGCGTCCGTGGCGCCATGATTCACGATCATGGTGCCTACACGCCCTACGGCGTCAACCTTCCCTACAATTCGGCGACCAATTTCCTCGGGCCCTACGAGCTTCCGGCGCTGTCCCTCGACGTGCGGCTGGCGCTGACGAACATGACGCCGGTCACGCCGGTGCGCGGCGCCGGTCGTCCGCAGGGAACCTTCGCCATGGAACGCCTGATGGACCGCATCGCCCGCGAGCTCGGGCTCGACCGGGCAGAAGCGCGGCGGCGCAACATGATCCCGCCCGCGCGGATGCCCCACGAAACTCCGGTCAGAACCCGCGACGGGTCCGCGATGACCTATGATTCCGGGGACTTCCCGGGCGCCATGGATGCGGCGCTTGCGCGCGCTGGCTACCGGGATTTCGGGAACCGGCAACGCGCTGCGCGCGCCGGGGGGCGGCATATCGGAATCGGCGTCGCGAACTATGTCGAGGGCACCGGGCGGGGGCCGTTCGAATCCGCCATCGTCCGCGTCGCGCCCTCGGGCCATATCGCCGTCATGACGGGAGCGACCGATCAGGGTCAGGGCCTGTCGACATCGCTGGCGCAGGTCTGTGCCGCGCAACTCGGCGTGGATATCGAGCGGATCGACGTTGTTGCCGGGGACACGGCGCCGGTGGCGCTGGGGCTCGGTGCATTTGCGAGCCGCCAGGCGGTAACCGCCGGTTCTTCGGTCCACGTTGCCGCGGGCGCCGTGCGGGACAAGGCGCTGAAGGTGGCGTCGCATCTCCTCGAGGCGGCCGAGGAGGATCTCGAGCTGGACGGCGGCCGGGTCTCGGTCCGCGGCGCCCCGGCTCTCTCCGTCGGCCTCGGCGACATCGCCCGCGCCGTGCAGGGCATGCCGGGCTTCTCGCTTCCAGGCGGGGTCGAGCCCGGGATGGAGGCTGCGGCGCATTTCTCGCCGGAGACCCTGACCTACTGCCACGGCACCCATGTCGCCGAGGTCGAGGTCGACACCGGCACCGGCCGGGTCGCGATCCTGAACTATGTCATCGTTCACGACAGCGGCCGCCTCATCAACCCGATGATCGTCGACGGGCAGGTGACGGGCGGCGCGGTGCACGGGCTCGGCTGCGCCCTCTTCGAACGCATGATCTACGACGATCACGGTCAGCCGCTGACCACAAATTTCGGGGAGTATCTCCTCCCTTCCGCCCCCGAGGCGCCGCGTTTCGACATCATCCACCAGGAAAGCCCCACGCCGCTCAACCCGCTCGGCGTCAAGGGTGCGGGCGAGGGCGGCGTCATCCCGGTTGCTGCCGCGATGTCGTCGGCCGTCGAGGACGCGTTGACGCCTTGGGGCGTGGTCATCTCCGAGCTGCCGATCAGGCCCGAACACCTCGTGGAGATGATTCGCAACGCGCCCGGTACCGGGGGATGAGACCCGGAAGGTGCGGCGGCGGTTCAGGCGGCGCTGAACTGGCCGTGGAAAGCCAGCGGCAGCGGATAAGGCAGCCAGCCATAGGCCAGCGGTCCGTCCGCTATTCGGCGTGCGTCGAAGACGGTGATGCCGCTCACCCCGCGCTCATATGCGAGGACGGTGCCTACGAGCCAGCCGTCATCCTCCGCGCGGGCGTCCGGAGACGGCACGAAGACGTGTTCCTCGGGAAGGATTCCGGCAGCGAAGGTGAAGCTCTCCTCGGTTCCGCGTTCGAGGTCGCGCTTTGCAACCGACGGCAGGAGCCAATTCGGGTTGCCGGTGCCCGCCAGCATGTAGACGTAGCGGTTGCGCAGCCCCGTCAGGTGATCCGCGATGCGCGGAAACTCCGCGGGCCCGCTTTCCTCCTCGATTCGGGCCCGGCCGTCCGGGAACAGCGCGAACCTGGTGTAATGTTCGGGCGTGGCGGGGCTCAACCGGCCACGCATAACGTCGCGCAGCGAATCGGTGACGATGCGGGAGTCAGCGGCCACGCAGTGGTCGAAACGGATGACCCCGCGGGCGTCTTCCCAGCCGTTGCCGTGGTGGAAACCGAAGCCCGCCGGCAACTGCGCCCATCGCCGGTCACCAAAATCGTCCTTCGACACGACGAGCGCGCGGGAACCCAGCTCCGGGCGCCAGGCGTGGCTGTCGAGGAAGGTGCCCGCGCGTCCGTGCTCGTGAACGAGGGGCGGGATGACAATGACCAGGTGCCTGCGGGTCACGACGAAATCGTGGACCATGCCGAGAGGCGCCACATGCACCGGTCTCGCCTTCACCAGCCGCCCGTCCGGTCCGATGTGATAGAGCAGCAGGACCGGCTTCTCTCCAAGCACGTAGCCGAAGGCCCAGACGGTGCCGTCGGCCTCGACCTTGGGATGCGCCGTGAAGGGCAGGCCTTCGAGGCCGTGGCCCCACGACTTGAACCCCGTCCATTCGAGGCTGTCGCGCGCGACGATGCTGGCCGAGCCGCCCTCCCAGAGCGCGAGGAGTTCGCCGTGGTGGTCGAGCACGGAGATGTTGGCGACGTTGACGTCGTCCGGCCGCCGGACCGGTGCGGCGTCCTCGACCGGCGTTGCGAAAGCCGTGTAGAGCCGCCGGCCCGCGGCGTCTTCGCGCCGGAGCTTGGGGGTCATCAGCACCCGGCCGCGGTGCGAGACGCCGCTGCCGGTGAAGCGGAACTCCTGGAGCATCCCGTCG
Source organism: Alphaproteobacteria bacterium (assembly GCA_964291215.2). Classification (GTDB taxonomy): domain Bacteria; phylum Pseudomonadota; class Alphaproteobacteria; order MPNO01; family UBA830; genus JAJEBT01. The sequence continues at coordinate 636,861 of OZ219791.1, forward strand.
CCCTCGAACCAGTGGCCGTAGCGGAAGCCGTGGCGGTCATGGACGGCGGGTCCGTTGCGGCGCAGCACGCCCTGGAGGTCCGGCGGCAGCCGGCCCTCGATGGTCAGGGCTGGGTGGTCGAGGCGGTCCGCGAGCGGTCCGGCCCAGCCCAGGAGCCGCGGGTCACTCCGGGGGGCAGCGGCGCCGTTTCTGCCGCCGGGCGCGGCGATTGCCGACAGCAGGGGAGCCGCGGCGACCGGGCAGCCCGCGGCGGCGAAGAGGAACTGTCTGCGATCCAGCATGGTGGGTGCCCCTAGTAGGAAAGCGCGAGTCTTGCCGGCACGGTGCCGGTCTCGCCGACCACGACCGAGGCATCGGCGAAGCTGGGCGGTCCCATCACCCCGGCCGCGTCGTTGGCGAAACCGTACCCCTCCCGGGGGATGCCGAGGATGTTGGTGTCGAGCTCCTCGTTGGCGTTTTCGTCATGGAACGCGTTGACGGCGTAGCGTCCGGGCGCGAGGTCGCGGAAGGCCATGCGGACCGGTCCGCCGTCGGCAAGGCGCCAGCCGCCGGCGACCATGCCCGCGGCGTCAGGAAAGCTGACGTTGTCCACAGGCCTGTGGACGGCGACGTAGACCCGGCCCTGGTCTGAACGGATGCCCTCGACCTCTATGGCGAGGTCGCCGGCGGCAGCCGGCAGGGCGAGGAATGCGGCGGCAAGCAGCGCCGGTGCGGATCGGAGAAGCGGCATCGGGTGTATCCTCCTCGGATGGTTGATAGTATGGCGCACTGCGGGCGGCGCGCCCTGTTCGGAACAGGATGTGGGATGGAAACAAACGATTGCAATCGCGATTCCGCGAACCGCGCCGGTTTTTCGCGGGATGCGCTCCATGTGCTGTTCACGATGCGCGAACTGCACCGGAGCCGGCGTTTCCGGAGCCATCTCGTGGCGCTGGTTGCCGCCGTCGCGGTCATTGCCTATCTCGCGCCGTTCGGCACCGGCGCGTTTCTCGGCCCCTTCGGGCTTGTCGGCTACTGGGGTGCGGCGATAGGCGTCAACTGGCTGATTGCCGTTGTCGTGATCTCCTTCAGCGTGCGCGTCATGGCGAAGGCGGAGAAACCGTCCTGGACCGGGACCGTCATCGGCGCGCTGGCCGCGGCGGTGCCCGGCACCGGCGTCGTCTTCGTGCTCGAGAGCGGGTTCGGACGAGCGATCGAATCTGCCGGCACTCTGCTCTATGTCTATTCCTGCGTGGCGCTGGTCATGCTCGTGGTCGGTTTTTTGGTGTCGCGGCTGATTGAGGAGCCCCTGCGCCGGACGGCCGAGCCCCAAGCCGCGCCGCGGAAGCCGGGAGGGGCGCTATTCCTCGAACGGCTCGCGCCGTCCCTAGGGCGCGAATTGCTTCATCTCCACATGCGCGACCACTACGTGGAAGCGCACACCGCCAAGGGGTCGGAACTGATCCTGCTGCGCTTCAGCGACGCGCTGCGCGAAGTCGACAGACTCGACGGCATGCAGGTACACCGTTCGCACTGGGTTGCGGCCCGGGCGGTGGCCGGCGCGTCCCGCCGGGGCGGACGCACGCTGCTCAGGCTGGTCAACGGCGCGGAGGTGCCGGTGAGCCGGACCTTCGCTCCGGCGCTGAGAGCGCGCGGCTGGATTTGAAGCACCGCCGCCGGCGCGGCGCTCAGGAAGCCCGGGACCGTTCCCCGAGGATCGCCTGCAGGCTCTCCTTTGGCGGCACGATGTCGGTGACGAGATCGCGGACGAGCGTCTTGTTGGCAAGCGGCCCGACGGTCGTCCCCGTCGGGGACAGGCGCGCGGTGCAGGCATAGCGGGTGTGGCCGTCGACGGCCACCATGCATTCCTTGCAGGCGTTGGCGTTGATGCAGCTGTAGCGGAACGCGATGGTCGAATCGACGTGGGTGCGCAGCCACACGATTGCGTCGAGCACCGACATGTCCTCGTGATAGGGGACCTGGTGGGTTTCGAAGCGCGGCTCCTCGCCCGGAGCGCCGCGCTGGATGACGACGGATACAGCCCGGGTCACGGCGCGGCCTCCGCCGCAAGCGATTCCCCGGCGCTGCGGGCCACGGGGGGAAACCCGGCCTCCAGCTCGCCGTTGCCGTCGAGATGGAGGAGTTGGTTGCGTTCCTGGCCCGGATCGGTTTCCGGGAAATCCTCGCGCTGATGCGCGCCCCGGCTCTCGGTGCGGTTGAGCGCTGCAAAGGCGACGGACTCGGCGACGAGGAGCGCCGAGCGGAGATCGTGCCAGTCCTGGAGCGCGAGGTTGAAGGCGATGCCTTCCGGCGGCAGGAGATACCGCAGATCGTGGCGCATGGTGTGGATCCTAGCGAGCGCCGCCTCGATCCGTGCGCCGGTCCGGAGCACGCCGACATTTTCCCACATCAGCCGCTGCAACTCCGCCCACATCTCGCCGAGCGCGGCCCCGGCGCTTTCGGCCTGCTGCCCGCTGCTCTCTGCCCGGATCCGGTCAAGGCAGCGCGCCGCGTCGTCGTCGGACCATGTGCGCTGGCGTTGCCCGGCGCGGGCGGCTGCGAACCTGCCGGCCCGCTCGCCGAACACGAAGGCCTCGGGGATGGCGTTGCCGGACAACCGGTTGGCGCCATTTGCTCCCCCGACGGCCTCGCCAGCGGCGTAGAGGCCGGGCACCGACGTTTCCATGCGTTCGTTCACCTCGACGCCGCCCATGTGGTAATGCGCGATCGGAGAGACTTCGATCGGGCGCCTGGTGAGATCGATTCCGTTGTCTGCGAGCCGGTCGATGACAGGGCCGAACGCCGCGCGCAGCTCGTCTTCCGGAATGTGCTCGAAGCTCAGGTAGACGCCACCGTTCTCGGTCGCGCGGCCGGCTTCGGCTTCCTTGGTGATGCCGTAGGAGATGATGTCGCGCGTCGTCACGTAGCGGCCCTCGTCGGCGCCGCCATAGGCGTGGACGAACTCCTCGCCCTTGGCGTTCAGGAGCCGGCCTCCGAGCTTGTAGCGGAACGGGTCCCACATGATCGGATCCATGCCGACGAGGCGCGGGGCGAGGTGGCCGATCGGAAAGAACTGTGGAAACTCCATGTCGAGAAGACGCGCCCCGGCGCGAAGCGCCAGGGCGTAACCGTCCCCGTTCATGTTTGCCGAGGCGCTGTTGCGCTGGTAGATCCGGGTCAGGCCGCCGGCCGCCAGCACTACGGCGGCGGCGGAAACTGCAACCGGTAATCCGTCGTCGAGGGCGAAGCCGACGGCCCCCGCCGCAGCGCCGTCGGCGACCACGACATCGTTGATCGCGAGTCCGCTGATCCGCGTGATGGTCTCGCTGCGTGCGACCTGTGTGCGGAGGCACTTGGCGACCGCCGGGCCGGTGTTGAGGAAATCGACATAGACGCAGCGCGGGGCGCTGTGGCCGGGCGCGGTGACGCCGACGATCTTGCCGTCACGCTGCGCCCAGCCGACCTTCCAGCGGTCCATCTCGCGGATCCGCGTCACCGCCTCCTCGCAGAGGATGGCGGCAAGCGTTTCGTTGCAGAGCCCGCGGCCCGCCTCAAGCGTGTCGCTGAGATGGTCCGTCCAGTGGTCGGGATGGTGCTCGCCGAGGGCGGCGGCGGTCGTCATCTGCGCCATGATGGTGGCGCCGCCGCGCCCGATCATGCTCTTGTCGGCAAGGATGACGTTGGCGCCGTTGCGCGCCGCTGCGATCGCGGCGTACATGCCGGCGCCGCCGGCGCCGACCACAAGCACATCTGTCTCGAGATGAATCATGCGCGGGATCCGCTGGCGCGCGGGACCTCTGGTCCGGGCGCACGACACGACGGCCGCACACCGCGGCCGCAGGGGAAGCCGGAGTCGGCGCGTGCCGCCGTCTCCGGGCTCGATCAACCGGTCCGGCCCGAAGGACCGCCCGAGACGCGTCTATAGCACAGGAGCATCGCGGTTCTCCAGCCGCGCCGTTGCCGCAGCGGTGCACCAAGGCTTGAATCGCGCGGCGCGGCCGATAGATTAGCGTGTCCCTGCGGATGGTCCGCGGCTGCGTTCCGATGTCCTCCGGCCCGTGCCGAGGCCGCTTCGTAGGGCGACCCTTGCCACCTTGACGCGGTTGCCGGCCGGCCTCCGCGGCTAGCAGGAAGCTTTGCGCCTTGTCAGATTCCTCCCCTTCCGCAGACATTGATCAGGGCCGCCTAGCCAACGCGGTCCGGGTGCTGTCGATGGATGCCGTGCAGGCCGCGAACAGCGGCCATCCCGGCATGCCGATGGGTGCGGCCGATATCGCGACCGTGCTGTTCACCCGCTATCTCCGCTTCGATCCGGCGGATCCCGACTGGCCGGACCGCGACCGTTTCGTGCTTTCGGCGGGGCATGGCTCGATGTTGCTCTATTCGCTCCTCCATCTTGCCGGCTATGCCGAGATGACAATCGAGGAGATCCGGAATTTCAGGCAGCTCGGGAGCCGCACGGCCGGACACCCGGAATACGGCCACGCCGGTGGCGTGGAGATCACCACCGGCCCGCTGGGGCAGGGGCTGGGCGCGGCAGTCGGCATGGCGGTCGCCGAGCGGTCAATGAATGCGCGTTTCGGCGACGGTCTCGTCGACCACCGGGTCTGGGTGCTTGCCTCGGACGGCGACCTCATGGAGGGCGTCAGCCACGAGGCGGCTTCGCTGGCCGGCCATCTCGGTCTTGACCGGCTGACGGTGTTCTACGACAACAATGCCATATCCATCGACGGCGGCACCGAACTCAGCCTCTCGGACGACGCGGCAAAGCGTTTCGAGGCCTATGGCTGGGACGTCCGCCGCTGCGACGGGCATGACCCCGAAGCCATCGCCTTGGCGATCGACGCCGCGCTGTCGGCTTCCGCGCCGTCGCTGATAGCTTGCCGCACCACCATCGGCCATGGCGCGCCGACCAAGGCGGGCACGGCCGGATCCCACGGTGCTCCGCTGGGGGACGAGGAGATTGCCGGTGCCCGGGCGGCCCTGGGCTGGCCGCATGCGCCATTCGTCGTACCCGACGACATCCTGGCGGCATGGCGGCGCGCAGGACGCCGCGGCGCGGCGCTTCGCGAAGCTTGGGCAGAAAGATGCGCGGGCTCCGACCTTGGGACGGAATTCACGCGCGCGGTCTCGGGTGCGCTTCCCGAGGGCTGGGACAGCGCGATCCTTGAGCTCAAGCGCTCATTCTGCGACGAGAGCCCGTCGCTGGCGACACGGGCGTCGTCGGGCCGGGTGCTCGACGCTGTTGCGCCGGCGCTTCCCCATGTCATCGGCGGATCGGCGGACCTGACCGGGTCCAACAACACGTTGGCGGCGGGGATGCGCCTGGTTTCGCGTGAGGAACGCGGCGGCAATTACATACACTACGGGGTGCGTGAGCACGGCATGGCGGCCGCGATGAACGGCATGGCGCTGCATGGCGGCGTGCTTCCCTACGCGGGCACGTTCCTGATCTTTTCCGACTATCTGCGGCCCGCCGTACGCCTTGGTGCGCTGATGGGGCTGCAGGCGATCCATGTGCTGACCCACGACTCGATCGGTCTCGGGGAAGACGGGCCCACCCACCAGCCGGTGGAGCATCTCGCCAGTCTGCGGGCAATGCCGGGGCTGCACGTCTTCCGGCCGGCCGACGCCGTGGAAGTTGCGGAATGCTGGCAGCTGGCGCTCGCGCGCCGTGAAGGCCCGTCGGTCCTCGCGCTGACGCGGCAGGGCGTACCGGCGTTGCGCAGGGAGTTTTCCGCGGCCAACCGCTGCCAGGAGGGAGCGTACGTCTTGGCCGAAGCCGGCGGTTCAGGCGCCCGGCGGGCGACACTGCTCGCGACCGGATCCGAGGTCGCGATTGCCGTCGAGGCGCGGGAGATGCTCGAGGCCGACGGCATTCGGACCGCCGTCGTGTCCATGCCGTGCTGGGAGCTGTTCGAGCGCCGGGACGATGCGGACAGGGACGCGGTGCTCGGGCCCGGAACGGTCCGCGTCGCCGTCGAGGCGGCGGTGCGGCTGGGATGGGACCGCTGGATCGGCGCCGACGGTGGGTTCGTCGGCATGAACGGGTTCGGCGCCTCGGGGCCGGCAAAGGAACTCTATGCGCATTTCGGGATCACCGCGGCCGCGGTTGCGGCCGAAGTCAGGAAGCGGCTCTGACCGGACGGATGATGCGTTTCCGGGCTGCAATGAAAGGAAAGGGAAGATGACGGTAAAGGTAGCAATCAACGGCTTCGGCCGCATCGGCCGGCTGACGCTGCGGGCGGCGCTCGAGGCCGGGCGGGAGGATCTCGAATTCGTCGCCATCAACGATCTCGGCTCTGTCGAAATGAATGCGCATCTTCTCCAGTACGACACGACGCACGGCCGCTTTTCCGGGAAGGTGAAGCGTACGAAGACCGGGCTTGACGCCGGCCGCGGCGTGATCAGGGTCCTTGCCGAACGGGATCCCGAGAAGCTGCCTTGGGGCGATCTCGGCATCGATGTCGTGCTCGAATGCACCGGCCTGTTCACAAAACGCGAACAGGCTGAAAAGCACCTCGCGGCCGGAGCGAGGAGAGTGCTGATCTCGGCGCCGGCGACCGGCGAGGACCTGACGGTCGTGTACGGCGTTAACCACGACCGGCTCCGCAAGGCGCATACCATCGTGTCAAACGCGTCCTGCACCACGAATTGCCTCGCGCCGGTGGCGGCGGTGATGCACGATGCCATCGGCATCCGCCAAGGCTACATGACGACAGTGCATGCCTATACCGGTGACCAGCGCATCCTTGACACGCTGCACAGCGACCCACGCCGGGCGCGGTCCGCGGCCCGCTCCATGATTCCGACCTCGACCGGGGCGGCCAAGGCGGTCGGCCGCGTGCTGCCGGGACTGGACGGAAAGCTCGACGGCACCGCGGTTCGCGTGCCGACGGCCAACGTGTCGATGATCGACTTCAAGTTCGTGCCCGGCCGCAAGACGACGGTCGAGGAAGTCAACGCTGCCGCCCGCAAGGCGGCGCGCAGCCGCCGCCTCAAGGGGATCTTGGAGATCAACGCGTTGCCGCTGGTGTCCGAGGACTTCAACCACGACCCCGCCTCGTCGGTGTTCGACGTGACCCAGACTCAGGTGATTGAGGGCAATCTCGTGCGTGTCCTGAGTTGGTACGACAACGAGTGGGGGTTCTCGAACCGCATGCTTGACACGGCCGCGGCGATGGGGCGTCTCGGCTAGGCTGGCGCGGCGCCCGGACCTGCTGCGGCTACGGACGGCGGAAAGATGCCTAGGCGCGCGCTCGACGATATCGCGGTGTCGGGCAAGCGGACCCTCCTGCGCGCCGACCTCAACGTTCCGGTCCGGGACGGGGCGGTTGCCGATTCAACCCGCATCGACAGGCTGGCGCCTACCATTCTGGAGCTGGCGGATGCGGGGGCGAAGGTGATCGTGGCTTCGCATTTCGGCCGGCCGGCCGGCCGGCCGGTTCCGGAGATGTCGCTGGCGCCCCTGGCCGCACTACTTTCGGCGGCGCTCGGGGGGAAGCCGGTGGCGTTCGTCGCTGCCACGGTCGGGCCGGAAGCGGAACGGGCGGTCGCTGCGGCGGAGCCTGGAGATGTCCTCCTTCTTGAGAATCTCCGCTTCCATCCCGGGGAGGAGGCGAACGATCCAGAGTTTGCAGGAAAGCTTGCGTCGCTCGCCGACATCTATGTCAACGACGCCTTCTCGGCATCGCACCGGGCGCACGCCTCGGTCGTCGCCCTCGCGCACCTGCTGCCGGTGGCGGCGGGACGGCTGATGGAGGCGGAAATCGGCGCGCTCGAGGCGGCGCTCGACAATCCCGCTAGGCCGGCTGGCGCCATCGTCGGGGGGGCCAAGATCTCGACCAAGCTCGATCTTCTCGGCAACCTGACCGAACGGTTCGACATGCTAGCGATCGGCGGCGCCATGGCGAACACCTTTCTTCATGCGCTCGGCACCGATGTCGGCGCGTCGTTCTGCGAGCGCGCCATGGCGGACACCGCGCGGTCCGTGCTGGCACGGGCCGACGCTTCGGGATGTGAGATCGTGCTGCCGTCCGATGTTGTCGTTGCCCCGGAACTCGCCGATGGCGTTCCCTCGGAGGTGGTGCCGGCCGGCGGCGTGCCTTCGGGGATGATGATCCTCGATATCGGCCCCGGCAGCGCCAACGCTCTTGCGGTCCGGCTGGGCAGCCTGAAGACGCTGATATGGAACGGCCCCCTGGGCGCGTTCGAGACACCACCCTTTGAGGCCGGGACGATGCAGGTTGCGCGCATTGCCGCCGATCTCACGCGGCACGGCCGGCTGCACAGCGTGGCTGGGGGCGGCGACACCGTGGCCGCGCTCTCCGCCGCCGGTGTCCTCGACGAGCTCTCCTACGTGTCGACCGCCGGGGGCGCCTTCCTGGAATGGCTTGAGGGCAAGACGCTGCCCGGGGTGGCGGCGCTGGAGTGAGACCGGCCTTTCATCCCAACACCGTTAACTCTTGGTTCATGAGGCCTTATATAGTGGCCCATGAGAATTGGCTTTTGACATCTGTCCGCGACGACGGTTGATTGGCTGAAGGCGGCGTCGGGGGTGAGAGTCTCATATGGCACAGTTGCAGGCTCAGTACCATTTGTTCATCTCATGCGGCCAGTGCCGAGGTGTGATTTGGGCTGATGTTGTCGTTGGCTGGTGCGTCGTCTGCACCGATCATGGCCGTCCACGCGCTCTCGAAGCGGCCGGATTCGAGCAGGGCGCGGAAGGTGATTGTCCGCCGACGATGCGCCAGTGCATGCCGGAGCGTTTCATGCGCTGTGTGACGAGGGTCTTGTTTGCCGCCTCGACAATTCCCGAGCCGGTTGCTTCAGCGCGTGGTAGCGCATTCGGTGGCGATGCTTGCGGAAGAAGGACAGTTCCCTGTCGACATCGGCCCGTTGGCTCCGCGGTGTCGCGAAGGTGGCGCAGCGCCCGGATCACCTGTCGATGCCGCGGGGGTCGTGGCAAAATCCTGTCCTGAAACGGGCGATTGTCACGAAAATCCGTTTTTGCCGCTGCCTCGCGACCGCACAACCATGTTAAGTCAATGACCTGGATGCGCCATACGAGAACTGCACCCCCTGCACCACCGGCCAGCACGGCTGACACGCGATGTCGGCGCGGGTTGCCAGATCGCGTTGCAGACCCGTCCCCACAGGCCGGAAAGTGGGGCTGAAGCCGAAGACCAATCGGAGCCCGCACATCCGGTCATCGGCAGCGAGCGAGGGAAGGTGGCAAGAGAAGATGCCTGACCCGAACGCCGTCAGGAAAAACAATTCGTGATCAGTAGGGGTGCACGACGATCTCACGCTGCTAATCCAGCGGCGACCGGTGAGATTTTTCGGTCTGCGTCGCGCTGCAATCGTGCCGCCAAGGCTCAATGAGACCTTCTCGGCGCGAAAAATTGCGATCAAGAGGCGATCTGTGATGACGCGAGCCCCAACGCACTCGGATTTCGCGTCTCGGAATCAGCATAGGATCACCGTGGTAGGAGTGAGTAGATACTCGAAATCTACCGAAAAATGCGGACACTCGATATGCTGGAATCAATGGAGTTAACAGTGTCAGGTTGAAAGGAGGCCGGCGGTGCGGCGTCCGCCGCGCCGCGTGTCAGAGGATCTCAACTACGGGCGTTTTCGTCGATGAAGGCGTCGATTTCCGTCGGGGTCATCGCGTTGCGGAACATTTCAGCGCGCATGCGGACCCGTTGCATGCTGATGGCGCGGATGGCGTTGGTCATGTGCGCAATGTCCTCGTCCGAGGAAATCAGCCCGACGCAGGCCTTGGCCTGTTCTGCGTAGTGGTCCTTTTCGTCGTCATAGATGATCTGCATGGCCTTCGCGGTCATGTCGTTGACGACGGATCCCGAGAGCCTGGCGCCTTCCCGGAACAGCCGCGCACCGCCACCCTCGGTAAAGCCGACTGCGGCCCGGGTCAGCTCATCGCCGCCGTCGACGTAGCTCCGCCTCAATTCACCGAGCTCCCTTTCTTCTGGCAGCCGGACCGTGTCTTCGGGCGCGATCCTGCGGCCCACGAGATGTTCGAAAATATCCGCAAGAAGCACGTAGTGATTGAACTCCTGGGTCAGCTGCATGAGCAGGAAATGGTAGTCGTGGCGGTCGATGGACCTGTCGATTTCCGGGAAGCGGTCGGCGAGTTCCTTCAGCTCCCTGTGCAGCCCGTTGAAATAGCCGTCGACGGGATTGAGCTCCTTCCAGAGCTGCGCCCGCAGATAGAACACGTGGTCCTCATCGGTGGCCCCGGCGAAGAAGCGCCTGGCGATCTCGCCCTCGCACTCCCAATAGGGCCAGGCCGTGTCGACAAGTGTCTGTTCGATGTCGGCAGTCATCACCATCTCCTGTTGCGTTCGACCGCCGGCATTATAAGGGGATTGGTCGGCAGCCGGCAGATCCCGCGGCGGAATTCCGCTGCGGCCTCGCGATTGTGGCGATCGTCCCTGCTTCGGCGCTATCCGCTGGAATTCATGGCGACGAAAACAATTTGCCGGCCGGGTTGATTTCTTGTCCCTGGGCCTCTATTTTTGCTCGATCGACAGGAGACGACGCGGCATAGTGCGCCCTTCATACTTGCCGTTACACGTCAGACCGCCTCTCCATTTGCGAAGGCTGTTCACTGTCCGGCCTCCGCGACTTTTGTAGCACCTCTCCCCCCTCTCTTCACCATTCGGCTGAAGTCATGAATTTGCAGGAACTGAAACAGAAGGCACCCGCGGACCTGGTTGCGGAAGCCGAGGAACTCAAGATCGAGAACGCGTCAAACCTGCGCAAACAGGACATTATGTTTGCAATCCTCAAGCAGGTTGCCGAGAACGGGGACGCCATCTCAGGCATCGGGGTTCTCGAGATTCTCCAGGACGGGTTTGGCTTTCTCCGTTCCCCCGAGGCCAACTACCTGCCGGGGCCGGATGACATCTATGTTTCGCCGAGCCAGATCAGGCGCTTCGGGTTGCGCACCGGCGACACCGTTGAGGGGGAGATCCGCGCGCCGAAGGACGGAGAACGGTACTTCGCGCTGCTCAAGGTCGGCAGGATCAATTTCGACGAGCCGGAGAAGGTTCGCTACCGGATCAATTTCGACAACCTGACGCCGCTCTATCCCGACGAGAAACTCGAGCTGGCGCCTTCGAATCCGGTGTTAACCGACATGACTCCGCGCGTGGTCGACCTCATATGTCCGCTGGGCAAGGGGCAGCGTGCGCTGATCGTGGCGCCGCCGCGCACTGGCAAGACGATGATGCTGCAGTCGATCGCCGCGGCGATCACCTCCAGCCATCCCGAGGTCTATCTCATCGTGCTGCTGATAGACGAGCGGCCCGAGGAGGTCACCGACATGCAAAGGTCGGTCAACGGCGAGGTCATCAGTTCGACGTTCGACGAACCGGCATCGCGTCATGTCCAGGTGTCTGAAATGGTGATCGAAAAGGCCAAGCGGCTCGTCGAGCACAAACGCGATGTCGTCATTCTTCTCGATTCGATCACGCGTCTTGCGCGTGCCTACAACACGGTCGTGCCGTCGTCGGGCAAGGTGCTGACCGGCGGTGTCGATGCCAACGCGCTGCAGCGCCCGAAGCGTTTCTTCGGAGCGGCCAGGAACATCGAGGAAGGCGGATCGCTGACCATCATCGGCACCGCGCTCGTCGATACCGGCTCGCGCATGGACGAGGTCATTTTCGAGGAATTCAAGGGGACCGGCAATTCGGAAATCATCCTTGACCGCAAGCTTTCTGACAAGCGCACCTTTCCCGCCATGGACATCACCAAGTCCGGTACGCGCAAGGAAGAGCTCCTCGTCGAAAAGAACATCCTTTCCAAGATGTGGGTCCTGCGCCGCATTCTCACGCCGATGGGCGTGGTGGACGCGATGGAATTCCTGCTCGACAAGCTCAAGGGCACCAAGTCGAACGACGAGTTCTTTGCATCGATGAATCAGTAAGGGACTCCAGCTCCGCTATGGGCGGCTGCAACGGATAGCGCCCGGAGCCTGAGCAAACACCGATCGACCCCCTGACAGAACAGCCTGTTTGACATCGTGGAGGGGAAGTCGTGATTTGCGGTCGACGCCAGTCCCGGCTTGATCTCTACCGCCAGGGAACTGCTTCCGGGATTCGGCGTGCGCCTCGACGGTTTCGGGACGGGTTTCGCACCTCAACCCATGGCTTTTCGGTGTTGGCGCACATTCCATAGCGCTTGCCGACGCTGCCTTGCTGTTCGTGCCCCTGCGAGCGGGCAGACAGCCGCGAAGTCGGTATTCTTCACCGGCGATGAGCCGGAGTTACGGCTCCAGAACGATCGATCCCATCGTCTTCCGTCCGGCCAGATCGCGATGTGCGCGGGCGGCTTCGCGTAGCGAATACTTGTGATTGACCTGGATCTTGACGGCACCGGACTTGATGACCTTGATGACGTCATTGGCCATCTTCTTGGTCTCCTCCGGCGAGTTGGCGAAGTGGAACAGCGTCGGCCGGGTCATTAGGAGCGAGCCTTTCTGCGCGAGGATCGACGGGTCCATCGGCGGGATCGGGCCGGAAGCGTTACCGAACGAAACGAACAACCCGCGAGGCCTCAGGCAGTCAAGCGACGCGGGCCATGTCGCCTTGCCAATGGAATCGTAGACCACCGGCAGCATCTCGCCCTTGGTTACCTTGCGCACCCGGTTCACGAAGTTCTCACGCGTGTAGATGATCGGGTAATCGCAGCCGTTGGCCTTGGCGAGGCGCGCCTTTGCCGGCGAACCGACGGTGCCGATGACGGTGGCACCGAGGTGCTTCGCCCACTGGCAGAGAATGAGGCCGACGCCGCCGGCGGCGGCATGGATGAGAATGGTGTCCTTGGCCGACACCTTGTAGATGCTGCGGATCAGGTACCGGACCGTCATTCCCTGTAGCATCATCGAGGCCGCGATGTCGCTCGGGATGTCGCGGGGAACCTTGACGAGCTTGCCGGCGTCGATGTTGACGGCTTCGGCGTAGCAGCCGCTTCCTGCAGTGCCCGTTGCGACACGGTCTCCGATCCTCAATCCGGACACACCCGATCCCACTGCCTCTATCTCTCCGCACATCTCTCCGCCGGGGGTGAACGGCGTCTGCATCGGATAGAGGCCCGAGCGCTGGTAGATGTCGATATAGTTCACCCCGATCGACTGGGTCCGCACCGTCACCATGTTCTTGCCCGGGCGCGCGATGTCGACATCGCGCCATTTCATGGCCGACGGTGGGCCGGGTTTGTCAACCACGATTGCTTTTGGCATAGCAGAGTCCTTCTCAGTGGCAGCGCCTTGCGGGGCTGCCTGCAGAGGGCGGCGTCAGGCGAGCGTATTCCTGAACAGTTTGGCCGTCCTCGAATTGGCGGTCGCGGCAGCATCTTGGTCGTAGTGTTCACCGCCGGCGCGGGCAAATGCGTGATTGACGCCGGGATAGGAATAGACCGTCACCTTCGGGTTGTCGCCGAGCGCCGACCTGATCTTTTCCTGAGCTTCGGGCGGGCAGTAGTCATCGCCCTCGGCGAGGTGCAGAATGAGCGGATTGCGGATGCTGGACGCGGCATCGAGCAAGTTTTCTATCTGGACCGGGTAGTATCCCGAAGCGGCATCAGCGTCGGTGTAACAGGCGGTCGCATAGGCGAGGCTGCCCCCCAGGCAGTAACCGGCTGCCCCGACCTTGCCCGTGCAGCCGTCGAGGCCGCGGACGGCGGAAATGGTGGCTTGGATGTCGGCCACGCCCTGTTCGAAAATGGGCAGGAACGCGTTCATCAACTCGAAGGCGCGATCCCATTCGGCCTGGGTCTTGTCGGTCAGCTCGACACCCGGCTCGATGCGCCAGAAAAGGTCCGGACAGACGGCGATGTAACCTTCGTCGGCATAGGCGTTGCAGACTTCGCGCAGGAACTGATTAACTCCGAAGATTTCCTGAAGGATCACGACTCCCGGCCCGCTTCCTCCCGCGGGGGTCGCGCAATAGGCCGTGAAGGTCCCGCTGCCGTCGGTTGCCTCGATGGTCAGATCAGCCATGAATTTCCTCCGTCATTTTCGGAATCGCGCGGATTCTCGCTCGCCATAGCCGCTTACGTTGCAGCAAAGCGTACCAGAAATGTCGAATATAACAGTCAGATAACGGCTTGTCATGCGCTGGCGCCAAAAAAAGCCGGCAGCATGCGATTTCAGGCCGGCCTCTCCAGTGCAAGGAGGAATGTCTTGGTTCGCAAGCCGCCATGACCGGAATATCCGCCGTTTCCGCCGCGCGCCACGACCCGGTGGCAAGGCACGATTACCGGAATCGGGTTGGCGCGGCAGGCCCCGCCCACGGCGCGCGCCGAACTGCCGAGCCTTTGCGCGAGTGCCCCGTATGTCGCGGTTTCGCCATACGGGATGGCGGACATCGCTTGCCACACGCGCTTCCCGAAATCGCTGCCCTCGGGTTTCAGGGGAAGGTCGAAGCGGGTCAGTTCGCCGGCGAAATACTTGCCGAGTTGCTGCGACGCCTCATGGAGAAGCAGCGTTGGCGCGTCATCGGCGGCGTCATCCCACCCCAGCCGGACAATGTGGCCCCTGTCTTCACAAATCGTAAGCGGGCCGAGCGGCGAGATGGTATTCAGCACAGCCACCGGTCAGGCCCCTTCCAGATGGGAGCGCAACGCATCGGTGCCGGTGAGCGGCAGGGAGCAGGTCTGGCCGACGCAGACATAGGCTGCGGCCCGGCCCTCGACCGGCCCCTTTCCGGCGGCCACATGGCGGTCGGGAAGCGCGTTTCCGGAATGGGCCGGGACAATGAGCTTGTTCTGGCCGGCGGCCTGCCATGCGGTTGCTGCGAGCGCCCGCGAATCCGCATCGTCGGGGTCACCGGTGATGACGATCTGGGTGCAGCTCTGCAGAAGCTCGTTGGCGCAGAGCAGTCCCGCGTATCCGAACACGTTGTTCGCGGTCTCCGCGACGAAGGCTGCGATCACGGCTTCGGCGCGTTCGCGGAAGGAGTCGTCGCCGGTCAGGTAATGGAGCCGGGCGAGCACCGCCGCCATGATGCCGTTGCCCGCCGGCGTGGCGTTGTCGGCTGCGGTTCTCGTGCGGACCAGCAGCGCTTCCGCATCGTCTGCGGTGAAGAAGTAGCCGCCGTTCCGTTCGTCCCAGTAGTGGGCGTCCGCCGCGTCCGTCCAAGCGCGGGCGCAGTCGGCGTAGTCGGTATCGCCGGTTACCTCGAAGAGAGTGAGCGCCGCGCGCGCCATGTTGGCGTAGTCATCAATAGTGGCGGCATGCTTGAGAATTCCCTTGCGCCAGGAGTGCCCGAGCCGTCCTTCGTTGAACATGTGCTCGCGGACGAAACGGAAAGCGTTCGCGGCAGCGGCCAGCCAGTCCGGGTTGTCGAACACCATGGCGGCCCGGGCCATCGCCGCGATCATGAGGCCGTTCCAGTCGGCCAGCACCTTGTCGTCCCACCCCGGCCAGACGCGCCGGTCGCGCACCGCGCGGAGCGCCTCCCTGGACGCCGCGAGCGCAGCTTCCTGTTGCGGATCCAAGAGATCCGGGCGGGCGGTGCGGTTGAGGATGGACGAACCTTCCCAGTTGCCGCCGGGCGTGACGTCGTAGATGTCCTTGAAGAGCGGGGCGCTGTCCCCGAGAACGCTGTCGATCTCCTCGGCCGACCACACGTAGAAGCGGCCCTCTTCGCCCTCCGAATCCGCGTCGTAAGAAGCGGCAAACGCGGCCATGCCATCCCCGGTGCCAGGAGCCACCATCTCGCGCAGAGTCCACTCGATGGTCTCCGCCGTCCGCTGCGCATAGAGCGGGTTCCGCGTCGCCTGCCACGCCGAGACCAGCAGGTCGACGATCTGTGCATTGTCGTAGAGCATCTTCTCGAAATGCGGAACCAGCCAGCGGTCGTCTGTCGAATAGCGCGCGAAACCGCCGCCGAGGTGGTCGTATATCCCCCCCAGGCACATCTTCGTCAGGGACAGCAGGACGGCGTCCCGCAGCATCTCGTTGCCGGAGCGCAGGTAGCTGCGCCAGAGAATCTCGAGGATCGGCGGATTGGGAAATTTCGGAGCGCGGCCGAAACCGCCATGGACCATGTCAAACTCGCGCACCAGGCGCTTGGCCGCACGGTCATTGTGGGCAAGCGGAATAGTGCCGTCCCCGCCCGCGCCCGGCGTTTCGGGGGTCCAGATCCGGCGCAGCCCCTGACCGAGTGCTGACGCTGCTTCCAGCGCGTTGTCGCGCTTGTCCTTCCAGTGTTCGGAAATCGCGGCCAGCACCTGCGGGAAGCCCGGACGCCCGAAACGCGGCGACGGCGGAAAGTAGGTACCACCCCAGAACGGTGTGCCGTCCGGCGTCAGGAACATCGTCAGCGGCCATCCGCCCTGCTGTCCGGTTAATTGAAGGGCATGCTGGTAGATGGTGTCGATGTCGGGGCGTTCCTCGCGGTCGACCTTGACGTTGACGAAATGGCGGTTCATGAGTTCCGCGATCCCGGCGTCCTCGAAACATTCGTGCGCCATGACATGGCACCAGTGGCATGCAGCATAACCGACCGACAGAAGTATGGGCCGATCCGTTGCCTCGGCTTCGGCCAGCGCCTCGGGGCCCCAGCCGTGCCAGTGGACGGGATTGTCTGCATGCTGAAGAAGATAGGGGCTGGTCTCTTCAACGAGGCGGTTGCGGGACATGGGCGGCCTCCCTCCTGGTTCGGAAGGCGGCTGGACTGCGCGACCCTCGGGAGCTAGCGGAGCATAGGGCACCCGGGGCGTCAAGCCCATCGCCACGGATACAGGATCGCTGGCTCTCCTCGAACGGAGGGGCGCATGTTTGCGCGCGCATCAGTATGTGCATCTACACATATTTAAAGGGCCGCGGCGTCTTCCCACGACCGGCGGCGGGATGCGGAGCTGCCGTTCGGGGTGCCGGCCGTGCGCCGGGGCTCGAACTCGGTTCAGGGGCCGCATGACGTCCGATGACACCATCTTTGCGGTCGCGACGGCGCCGGGCCGCGCCGGGGTGGCCGTCATCCGCCTTTCGGGGCCGGTGGCCGCCCGTTCCGCGTGCCGGCTCGCGGGTTTGGCGGAACCGCCGCCGCCGCGCCGCGCCGCGCGCTGTCTGCTGCGAGCGCCGGACGGCGGCGGGGAACTGGATGACGGGCTGCTTTTGTGGTTCCCGGGGCCGGCGAGTCTGACCGGGGAGGATATGATCGAATTCCATATCCATGGCGGCCGCGCGACCGTCGAGGCGGTATGCGACGCCCTCGCGAACGAGGCCGGGCTCAGGCCGGCGGAGCCCGGAGAGTTCTCGCGGCGCGCCTTCCTTGCCGGCAAGCTCGATCTCGCCGAGGCCGAGGCGCTCGCCGATCTCGTCGATGCCGAGACCGAGGGGCAGAGACGCCAGGCCCTGCGGCAGCTGCGCGGCGGGCTGTCGGCCCGGCTCGAGGCGTGGCGCGCTGAGCTGATCGGGATTGCGGCACATGTCGAGGCCGACATCGATTTTTCGGACGAGGAGCTGCCGCCCGGCACGGCGTCCTCGGCGATCGCCGCGATCGCGGGCCTCGAGGCCGGGATCAGGGAGTTCCTGGATGACAGCCGCCGCGGCGAACGCCTGCGCGACGGTTTTCACATCGCGATCGTCGGTGCGCCCAATGCCGGGAAGTCGTCGCTCCTCAACGCGATTTCGGAACGCGATGCGGCCATCGTCTCGGACACCGAGGGGACGACCCGCGATGTCATCGAGGTCCGTCTCGATCTCGGCGGCTGGCCGGTAATTCTCGCTGACACGGCCGGCCTGCGTCACGCGTCGTCGCAGATCGAACGTGAGGGCGTGCGGCGCGCGCGGCAGCGGGCGCAGGATTCCGACCTCAAGGCGGTGGTCTTCGACGCAACCCTTGCGCCGGATCGGGCAAGCGTCGAACTTCTCGACGACAGGGCGATCGCGATCGCGAACAAGTCGGATCTGTCCGCTCATCGGCCGGCAGAGATCGCCGGGCTTGCGGCCATTGCGGTTTCCGCCCGCACCGGCGCCGGGCTCACGCGCCTGCTGCGCTGTCTCGAGGAGCGCGCGGCCGAAGCGATGACGGTCGGCACGGAAGCGCCGCTGACCCGGCTCCGCCACCGCCTGGCGCTGGATGAATGCGTAAATGCGCTGGCGCGTGCACGGTCGGCTGATGCTAGCGAACTGGTTGCGGAAGACCTCAGGCTTGCGGCGCGTGCGCTCGGGCGGGTGACCGGGCGGGTCGATGTCGAGGACTTGCTTGACATCGTGTTTGCAGATTTCTGCATAGGCAAATAGGCGATGCCCGGAGAATCCCCAAGCTCCTGCCGCTGGCCGGCCCGAATAGCCGGGGCTTGCGGCGCCATGTCCGCCTCCTTCCTGTAAGCGTTCGTTCGTGCGGTGAGGTGTTGTTGTTTTCGTCCGTTTGACGGGCTTTTGTCAGGGAGTTCCAGCGTCACCCGGAGCGGTTTCGTGCACCGGGATGCGCGGTGAGGGGCACTGGCGCCATGCCGTGTTTTCCGCGTTGGTTGCGGTTTTGTCCCGGCGCTGCGGAGGAGGAGCTGAGCACCATCCCGTGCCGGTTGCAGGGGTCTGAGGGTCCGCTCCATGCGGAGCGGGCCAGATGTCCTTCTTCGGCTTCTGTCATGTCGGTCGTAGCGGCCGCTGGTTGTTCCGACGCGGCCGGCAGACGCCGCGGCGCGGGACCAGGGTCTCGCAGGGCACGGGCGGGGTGTTGCAGCGCGCGGTCCATGCGGCGTTCGAGAAGCAGCGGCTCGCCGTTTCGGTCATGGACCGCGTAGCGCATCTGCGCGCCGACCAGGCGCGTGTATCCGAGGCAGTGTCAGCGGACGACGAACTCGTTCCACAACCGGCCTTCCCGGGTGCCCACGATCCGGAAGTCGGCGGGCGGAGCTCGTCGAGGGTCTTCGGGGCGGCGGCTCGGTGTCCGACGTGATCAGCTTCGGGGCTGGCGGCGGCAGAAGGCGCGGGCGATGGGGTCCGCTCCGTGATCGTCGCAGCACTGCGCGACCATGAAGTCGCGCCCTCGACCTCACGGCGGCGCCGCGAATCTCCGCCGCCTCTCCGGGCTCACGGCAACCAGGGCGACAGATCGCCGGGCCGCCGTTCTCCGCGCAGGCGCCAGCGCAGAACATCGAGGCCGCTCCTCGCGACCGTGCCGTGTACATGACAGCCGTCCATGCTGTCGGAACCGAAGCCGGGCTTCCGCCCGGGCCCCTGAGGGCCCTTTCCCCGAAATTGTTGTCCATGGTCGACGAACACGCGATGGTTGAGCGCAGCGGCCTGCCTTCCGGCGCCACTTTCGGAAGCCTCGGCGCTTCCGCAAACAGCGACCGCAGTCTCCGGCGCCGCCTGCGCGGCCTCGAACGTCGCCGGAAGCAAGGCAGTCGAGCCGTGTTCAGGCGGCAGATCTCCGCGATCGATCCTTTCAACCGGACATGCTTAACTCGTTGTTCATGAGGCCGTACATGATGGCCCATGAGGATCGGCTTTCGACATCTGTCCGCGACGACGGTTGACTGGGCGGCGTCGGCTGCCGAGGGCAGCACCCGCTCGTCCCTGGCGCGGGGATTGTGCGAGCGCGAGGGGTGGCGCAACGCGAAGGGAGAGCTGTGCCTTGCCTCGGCACGCGCGGGTCTGCCTGATCTTGCTGCGTCGCTCGACCTCGTCCTTCCTGCGCCCAGACCTCATGCCTTCGACACCCTTGAGCGGGACTATCCCGACCGAGCACTGGCCGGTACCCTGGAGGACCTTGGAGAGGTCACCGTAGAGCCGGTCGGCGAGGACAAGCGCCCGTTCGATGATGGCGACCTGGCATCCCGAGGCGTGTGCACCCGGGGCCCGTGTGAGCTATTGGATCACCTCGTCGCGCCTCGGCGGCTTGGTGTTCGGTGCGGCGAGTTGGCACCAGAAGGCGCGCGACGACTTCTGGTCCCAGGGAGCCCGTGTCCTCGGCGAGATCGTCAACAACGATCGCTTTCTGATTCTTCCGTCGGTACATGTGCAGGAGTTGGCCTCCCATGCCTTGGCCTGCCGGCGTCTGGCTGCGGACTGAGAAGTACGGGGTGAGGCCGGTACACGTATGTGGGTCCCGAGCACAGCGGCGTGAGCTACCGGGCGGCGGGCTGGGAGCGCTGTGAGAAGACGACCTCGGGTCGACCTCCCGGGGCCACGGGCCCGGGCGTGCAGCGCGCGGTGTGGATGAAGCCCCTGGCGCGCCGTGCTGTGCCGGGAGCGTGTCTTGGGCCAGGCGGCGCCCCTGGTCGGTGATGACCGTTGGGCGATGCGGGAGTACGCCCGCAGCCGCCACAGTGACGTGCGCATCCGCGAGCGCCTGATCACCATGGGCGTGGAACGATCGTCCCGGAGAGATCCTGCCGACGATCTTCCCCGGCGAGGCGGAGCAGAAGGCGGCCCTGTTGTCGAATCCGAGGGTGATCATATCCTCGAGGGGCATCAGGAAGCGATGGTGGAACGCTGCCGTGCGCAGCACCTGATCCTTCCAGGACACGACATTCTTGAATTATCGTGGTTTGAAGGCGGGTCTTGTCGACATCGGCGGCTCGGGCATGGCGGCCCATGTCGGGGTTGCCTTCAGCGAAGGCGGCTCATCCCTCGGACTGTTCCATCTCGACGCCGACTTCCGTCTCGAGCCAGAAGAAGGACGAGGTAGACGACAAGGAGAGCCGGCGGATACGACAAGGAACTGGCCTGTCCTTCGACAAGGGTGCTGGTGATCTGTGACCGTGAAGGTGACATCTGGGACCTGCTGGCCCGGAGCACGAGTGCTGGTGCGCGTCCGGCGCTCGACACGGCGCCCACTGCAACGGGCGCATGCCGGGACCTTTGGAACTCCATGGCCGATGAGCCGTGCATCGCCACGAAGATGATCGACATCGAAGCCTGCGGAGGGCCGCGTCGCCGCAAGGAGCGCAAGGGCCTCGAAGTCCGCGCGGCAAGGGTCGACCCGCCGGACCAGAAGCCCCGGGGAACGCCGCCGCTCTCCATGATGGCGAGTCACGGAACTCGACCCGCCCGCGATCCTCTCGACTGGATGCTGCTCACCACCGAAGGCGACGGCACCGCAGCCGATGCTCTCAAGACCGTCTCCTTCTACGAGAGGCGATGGTGGATCGAAGAGTACTTCAAGGCCCTGAAGGTCGGCACACGGATCGAGGACCGGCCAGGCCGACGATCTGAGGAAGTGCCTGGCCTTCGACGCCATCACCGCATGCCGCGTCATGAGCGTCTCGCACGCCCGACACCCCGGCCCGTCACATCGTCCACCGCGACGAGATCACGGTCCTTGCCCTCCACAAGACCGGCCGACAGCGCACGCCGCGTGGACCTCCCGAACCGACCAGCCTTCGCCGTCGAAGTCGCACGCTTGGCAGGCTTCATTCCCAGAAAACGCCAACCCCTGCCGGGAACCGAGAAACTCTGGCAGGGATACAAACTCCTTCTCAACTTCGTCGAACATCACCGAACCATGCGGAAACTCGATATGCTGAAAGAAATGGATTTAACAGTGTCCGGTTGAAAGGCGATCGATCCATTCCCACCCCTCCAGCTGCGGCCGGCGCAGTCCGGAAGGTCGCGCCGACAATGCGCCCGACAACAGCACAGGATGATGAAGGGCCACAGGCGCGCCAGCTTCTTGCAGGCGCCGTAGCGGTCGCAGACCGGATACATGGGGGCCGTCCGCGAACAGCTTCGCCGCGATCTCGGCGCTGCGCGAGGGAGAGAACCGCGTCACGGCTGACCGATGTCCGGAGCCAGGCGCGACTTCCGGACCTCCCTCAGGGCCCGGATGCATCGGCATGGCGCAGACCCCGGTGCGCGAGGATCGCGTCCCGAAGCGGCTCGAACAGGGGCAGCATCCGGCTCGCTGGCCAGCGTTCCCGGCGAAAGCCCCTGGACGCGGCGCAAGGGCCGCATGCACGCGCTCGTGCAGCACATGCGTCCACACCCGAATGCGGTGCCGGGAAACAGCCGCCACCGGTGGACCGGGGCAGTCACGGCCCCGGCGGACAATCCGCCGCTTTTGATCTCGATGATCCTGGTGCGAACCGTTGGCAACGCAGCACGAGCAGGCGTCCTCCGCCACCTCCAGCCGCTCCTCCACTTCCTCGAGCGCCGGCCGCGGCCAGGAGTGCCGCGCTGCTGGCCGCGCTTCGATGACGCCCGCTGCCTCTTGTCGCTCTTGCGCCCGTACATCGACGACCTGTTCGAACGAAGCTTGTCGTTCTCCGCCTCGACCCTTCAGAACCTTCATCGCGGTCTTCAGGCTGGCATTCTCCATGCGCAGCGATACCACCGTCGACCGCTTTTGCGCCCATGTACGAGGCCCAGGACGCCCTTGTAGCACGGGCCGATCTCTTGCCCGCGCTTGCGGTGCGGGAACTTGCACGTCAGGGTCCCATGACATGGAGCCACTTACTGTTGATCCGAAATCCGGTCTTGTCGACATCGGGCGTTGCAGGAGGTGCGCCACGGCGGCCTCCTCCCATGACGCATCGTGAAAGCATAGCCGAGGCCTCGGAGAGCTTGATGCCGGAGATCGCCTGCACGAACGCGACGGCACGGCGCAGGGACAGCATTTGGGCGACCAGCAGGTTGATGACGAGGGCCTGAATGCCGTACTGCACGGGATGTTGTCGGGGAACCGGCCCCGGGCCTTGCACTTCGGGCATTCCTCGGCGTCGACGCGGCGCGACCTCGAACACGATGTCGTGCGGCGCTCCCGATCGACGGGGCCGTCGATGTCAGCGCCGCAGGCGTCGCAGGCCGCGACCGTCTCCTCGACGATGGTCTTGCGCAGGTTGTCGCCCATCTGCCGGTTCGGCTTCGGGCCCTTGCCGTTGCTTCCGGCACGCTCTTGTCCGTCTGTGACGGCGGCAGACCGGAGTTCCGGCTCGTGCGTGGTCTTCTCCAGAAGGACGACGATGAGGATGTCGAGCAGGATGACGAAGACGCGGATCACGGCCTCTTTCGCCACCTTGCCGGCAGCGCCGCGGTCTTGGCCGCTTCGAACTCCTCGCGCGCCGCCCGTCGCCATCACCCGGCCTTGCGCTTCATCAGCGCGCCGCCTCCGAGATGCGTTTCCACATACAGATCATGCAGGGGCTGGAGCCCCGGAAGCAGCTGGCACAGCCCGCTCGTCGCCTTCGATCCAAAGTAGCCCACTGGCGGTCCCCGTCGTTCTCGATTACCACCACTAAACGAATCGGCCTGCAGTGTCAAATCTTCACGAAAACCCGTTCGTTGCTCTACCCCGACATCAAGCCGGAACCAGGGGGTGAGCAGTTACGTGCCAACTTGGGAAAAGACAATCGGCGTGGTCACCGGAGCCCAAAGGCAGAGTTGGTACGAAGTTACCGTGACAGGGCAGGAGGCCATGCCGGCCCGACCCCGATGCCCCTGCGCAGGGATGCGGCGGTCGCGGCCGCCCGCATGATCGATGCCGTTAACCGGCTTGGCCATGCCTTTCCGCCCGACGCCTGCGCGACCGTCGGTTTCATCGATTCGAGTCCGAACTCGCGCAACACGATTCCCGGCCGGGTCTTTTTCACCATCGACCTGCGCCATCCGGATGACGTGACGCTGGCAACG
Source organism: Alphaproteobacteria bacterium (assembly GCA_964291215.2). GTDB lineage: Bacteria > Pseudomonadota > Alphaproteobacteria > MPNO01 > UBA830 > JAJEBT01. Next base: position 660,451 of record OZ219791.1, read on the forward strand.
ATGTGCGGCTGCCTGCGGGCCGATCTGACTGGGATCGCAGAGGCCGCAGGCTGCGTCGTCGAGATCGCCGATTTCTGGGAATTCCCGGCCACACCGTTCGACGAAACCTGCGTTTCCGCCGTGCGCAGCGCTGCCGGGCAGGGCGGTTATCGCTGGCGCGACATTGTCTCCGGCGCCGATCACGACGCCGTCTACATCGCTCGTATCGCTCCGGCCGCCATGATCTTCATCCCGTGCGAGGGCGGCATCAGCCACAACGAATTCGAGAACGCCGTGCAGGCGGACTGTGCCGCTGGCGCTCAAGTACTGCTTCAGGCTGTGCTCGACCGTGCGACGGGCTGCGACAGCGCAGGGATCTGAACGGCGCCAACTCCGAGAGCGGGGAAGCCGCCATGGCTGGGCGCGCTTGGGGTGATATTCTTGCCTTTCAACCCAATACCATCGACTCTTCGTTCATGAGGCCTTATATAGTGGCCCATGAGAATTGGCCTTCGACATCTGTCCGCGACGACGGTTGATTGGTTGAAGGCGGCGTCGGTTGCCGAGGGCAGCACGCCCTGGCGCAGGGATTGTGCGAATGCGAGGACTGGCGCAACGCGAAGGGCGAGTTGTGCCTTGCTGCGTGCGGCCCTGCCTGGTCTTGCCTCGGCGCTCGGCATCGTCCTTCCTGCACCAAGGCCTCATGGCTTCAACACCGGAATCGTCGAGCGGGACTATCCCGACAAGGCACTCGCATGTCCTCTGAAGGACCTTGGCGAGGTCACCGTGGAGCTGGTCGGCGACGGCGAGGACAAGCGCTTGGCCCGGTCGATGATGGCGACCTGGCATCCCGAGGGCGAGGCGCGCGCACCCGGCGCCCGGGTGAGCTACTGGATCACCTCGTCGCGCTACGGCCGCCTCGGCGGCTTGGTGTTCTGTGCGGCCAATTGGCATCAGAAGGCGCGCGACGACTTCATCGGCTGGTCCCAGGGAGCGCGTGATGTCCACCTCGGCAAGGTCGTCAACAACGCTCGCTTGCTGATACTTCCGTCGGTGAATGTTCCGGAGCTGGCCTCCCATGTCCTGGCTCGTGCTTGCCGGCGGCTTGCCGCGGACTGGCACGAGAAGTACGGCGTGATGCCGGTTCTGGCCTACACCTATGTGGGTCCCGGGCACACCGGCACGAGCTACAGGGCGGCAGGCTGGGAGCGTTGTGAGAAGACGACCTCGGGTCGACCTCCCGGGGCCACCGACCAGGGTGTGCAGCGCGCCGTGTGGATGAAGCCCCTGGCGCCTGACTGGCAAGACGTGCTGTGCCGGGAGCCCAGGCGTGTCATGGGCCAAGCTGCCCCCCTTGTTGATGATGACAAGACCGACTGGGCGATGAGGGAGTACGGCCGTAGCAACCACAGTGACGTGCGCATCCGCGACCGCCTTGTCACCATGGGCGTGGAACGATCGTCCCGGAGAGATCCTGCCGATGATCTTCCCCGGCGGGGCGGAGCAGAAGGCGGCCTACCGTTTGTTGTCGAACCCCAAGGTGACGATGGACCATATCCTCGAGGGGCATCAGGAAGCGATGGTGGAGCGCTGCCGTCCGCAGCGCCGGATCCTTGCCATCCAGGACACGACGTTCCTGAATTGCAATGGCCTGGAGGCGGGTCTTGCCGACATCGGCGGCTCGGGTGCCCTTGGCATTGCGGCCCATGCCGGGGTCGCCTTCACCGAAGGCGGCTGTGCCCTCGGCCTGTTCCATCTCGACGCCGATTTCCGTCTCGATCCGGATCACGAGGAGGACGACAAGGAGAGCCGGCGCTGGCTCGACGGGTACGACAGGGCCGTGGAACTGGCCGCGGCCTGTCCCTCGACAAAAGTGCTGGTGATCTGTGACCGTGAAGGCGACACCTGGGACCTGCTGGCCCGGAGCACTGAGCATGGGGCTGGTCTGCTGGTGCGCGTCAGGCGCTCGACATGCCGCCGCGTGGTCACCGCAACGGGCGCGCACCGGGACCTTTGGGACCACATGGCCGATGAGCCGTGCATCGCGACCAGGCCGCTCGACATCGCAGCCTGCGGAGGGCTGTGCCGCCGCAAGGAGCGCAAGGGCCTCGAAGTCCGCACGGCAAGGGTCGACCTTGCGCCACCGGACCGGAAGCCCCGGGGAACGCCGCCGCTCTCCATGATGGCCGTACACGTCACGGAACCCGACCCACCGGCAGATCCCCTTGACCGGATGCTGCTCACCACCGAAGGCGACGTCACCGCTGCCGATGCCCTCGACACCGTCTCCCTCTACGAAAGGCAATGGCTGATTGAAGAATACTTCAAGGCCCTGAAGGTCGGCACACGGATCGAGGACCGGCCAGGCCGACGACCTGAGGAAGTGTCTGGCCTTCGACGCCATCACCGCCTGCCGCGTCATGACCGTCGAGCGTCTCGCACGCCGGCCAGCCGCATCGTCCACCGCGACGAGATCACGGCCCTGAACAACTACAAGATCGCTAAATAGTGCCCGCGCGGAAAAGACCGTTTTGGCTGAGATTCCGGCGAAATTTCTGGTTTGATCGCCCTTCCGGGTCCCGCTCCGTTTTCGGGGGGATTCCTGCTGATTCGCGACGGTATCAGGGCTCTTCCAGCCGAGAAGCCGGACGAGCGGCTCCGTTCCCGCTCTCGGCGGGTGGGTGGGGTAGAGGGACGCCGCCGTCAGGCGGCGCGTTTTCGTCGTCGTCGGGCCCGTCTGTGCAACAGCAGGCGGTGGACATTGAAGGCGACCATGGACAGCGCCACCATCCGCGCAAAGCCGTCCGCCCCACAGGACCTGGTCCATGCCGCGTTGCTCAAGATTGTTGATCGCCGACTTCACGTGCTGTCGGCGCGTCTCCCGGAACGTCGGGTCAGCTTCCCGGTCCACCCGACCAAGCTTTCTCTTCTTCGGCAGCGCGTCCAGCAGTTCGTCCAGTGCAATCCGAGGGCTGTGGAAACCGCGATCGAAACTGCACAGGTCGGGGAAGCGAGCCTGTGCTTCCCGGATCATGGGCACCGCATGGTCCACGTCACTGCCCTCCCACAGGATCCGGTGGTGCAGGAGGAAGCCGTGCTGGTCCTCCAGCACGGCCACCGGCACGCCGAGTTCCACCGGCACTTGCCTTTCACGCACCAGCGCTCCTCGAAGATCGAAAACACCTTCTCTTCCTGCGGGATCTTCTCGCCTTAGGCGGCGGTCTACTTGGTCGATCTGCCGGCGGGCATGGTACGACTGGATCTTGAGAATTCTCAAGGCTCCGACGCCTTTCTCCACAAGTGCCGGAACCGTCTCCTGCGCTCCAACTCCCGGCTGTCGTCGAGGTACCATCCTCCGAAGAGGCCCGCCAGATCTCTTCTGAAAGCGCTTCCCGCGGCTCCGATGCTGCCACTGCCGTCACCCCCGCGAGCACGGCTGCGCACCAGACAACGCATCGCATCCCACAGCAGGTTGACGTCCGTCGGGTAGTGCACCACGAACGAATCGCAGCGGCCCCGCAAGGGACCTTGCCGCTCTTGCGGACCATCGCATGGCCGCTCTCCGCCACCAGCTGCGATACCTTCTCTAGCACTTCCGGCGTCAGATGGCTCACGTTCTCCAGCACCGTCCGATAGCTGTACCTCGTGTTGTCCCGGATATCGCCGTGGTCCGGGAACTTCCGAACCGTCTCGTTCACCAGTTCGTGCAGATGATCGAGCATCCATGTTTCTTGGCAAGGTTTTTTGCGGGTGTTTGTGGTGATGTTTTCTGTGGTTGTCCACAAGCGGTGTGGGATTTGCTCTGCGAGCGAGGCGGCATGAAGCTTGTGGTCCCGGCGGCGGGTTGCCGTCCATTGGTCACGTGAACGCGGCTACCTTGCCGTCCCCGGGCATGGTAACGTGACTGTCTGGGTTCCAGGTGTCCCAAGGCGGTTCGGTCTCCTCGATGTCGGCCTCGACGATGATCTGCAGACATTCTCCCCAAGTCGTGTCGTAGAGGGAGACTGTCGATACAGTGCTTCAGGAGACCCATCACCAGGATCTTCCACTGCGCCGGGACGCCCTTTCCTGTGGGACACTCTCGGAAGAATCCCCTCCTCCAGGATCCTGAACAGCCGGGTCGGCATACACGTGCTGAATCCCGCGCATGTCATCCCGCGGGTCTTTGCTGAGATCGATCTTCTCGATCGCAACCTGGCCCAATTCCAGCTGCGGAACGTTTCGCATGGCAATTCTCGCGAAGTTTTCCGAAAATCCGGCGGATTCCCGGTCTGATCGGCCAATTCCCGCCCCAAAGCGGGATTATTCGTCCCCTTCAAATCACGATTTCACCAAAAAAATCAAGCGATTTTATATTTTTCCGCAGGCATTAGTTACAATTACCGAAAAATGCGGACACTCGATATGCTGAAATCAACGGACTCTATAGTGTCAGGTTGAAAACCCGGCGGCTTCGTTCCGGGTCGCCGCCGCGGGCGCCAGGCGCAGGGACCCGCGGTTGCGGCCCGTGGGCCGTCGGCTCCGGAAAGCGCGGCCCCGTGGACAGCCCGGTCAGTGTTCGTGGCCTGTATTCTCCGGATCCGGTCCGGCCAGGTCGATCGGATGCAGGCCAGGATGTCCCAGATCTCGTCACCGGTCAGGACATCGCCAAGGCTGGACATGCCGCTCTTGAACCGGATAATGCCCCGCGCCTCCATCAGGACCTCTCCGCCGAATTTGGTGTAGTCGAAGAGAAGCTGATTGTCGTGGTGCCAGGTGTGGCCGCTCGCATCGTGCGGCGGCGTGCTGTTCCGGTTCCGCACCGTCGCCTTCCTGCCCCAGAATCGCGCTCGGCGAGCCCTCCACATGTCGCCGTGATGTGGTGTTCGCGACTCCTGGGTCAGGCTGTCAAGGCTCATTGCACCAGTGGTATCTCCGTAGCGGCGATGTCGTAGCCGGAAATCCGGGCGCTCCCCGCGAGCAGCTGAACGTATTGCCGGAAGGCCCGTCGCCAGGACGCCTCCTTCAGGTAATCAGCGACCTTGTCGGCAACCGCTTCGTAGGGGAGTGCCCGGCCGGGCAGGCACTTGTCAACGCGCACGACATGGATGCCGTAACGCGTCTTCACCGGCACCGGCGAGATCTGTCCGCTTTCCAGATTGAACAGGAAGGTCTCCATCTCCGGCACCGTATCGCCGCGCGAAACCTGACCGAGCCGGCCTTCGCTCTGTTTCGAGTCGCAGGCCGAATGCGCCCGCGCCAACTCGCCGAAGCGGTCCGGGGTCTCGTTCAGCGCTTCGATCAGGTTCTGGGCCTGAGCCTCCGCCCTTTTCCGCCCCTCCTCGTCTTCCGGCGGGGCGGCGAGCAGGATATGCGCGGCCTCGACCAGGTCCGGGCTGCGGAATCGCGCGCCGTTGTTCTCGTAGTAGCGGCGGCATTCGGCGTCCCCGGGCTCGGGGATGTCCACTTCGCGCTCAATCACCGCGCGGAGCGCCGCCGCTTCGTCCTCCTCGTCGATTCCGACTGCGCGCGCCCGATCCAGCAGGAGCGCACGAATCACCAGCCATTCAGTGGCGGCGTGCCGCGCCGCGGGGGCGTCTTCGGCCGGGTGATACTGCATCTCGCGCAGGATATCGTCCTCTGCGATGAGCCGGTCATTGACTCTGATCTCGCCCATCGTCGCGTCAGGCTGCCCGCCGCCCGTCGCGGCTGCGGACCACCTGATAGCCGCGGCGCCCCAGATAGCCGACCGGCGCGCTCCAGATATGGACCAGCCGGCTGAACGGGAAGATCAGGAAAATCGTGATGCCGAGAAAGATGTGCGCCTTGTAGACCCAGGCTACATCGACGACATGGATCGCGGCGTCGGCCTGGAAGGTGACGATCTTCTGGGCCCACAGCGACAGCGCGACCATGACCTCGCCGCCTTCGCGGTGCGCCCACGAGAACGGCAGGGTCGCCATGCCGAGCACGAGTTGCAGCCAAAGGAGGGCCAGGATCGCGATATCCATGGCGCTCGACGTCTTGCGGATGCGGGGGTCGAACAGGCGCCGGTGCAGGAGCATGGTCAGGCCGACAAAGCACACCGCGCCGAAGAAACCGCCGGCGGCGATTGCCAGCACCTGCTTGGCACCGGAGCTGAGGCCGAGGGCGTGGTAGATCTCCTGCGGGGTCAGCAGGCCGACGAGATGCCCGAAGAAGAGAAGCAGGATGCCGACATGGAATAGCACGCTGCCTACGATCAGCTGCCGGCGCCGCAGCAACTGGCTGGATCCGCTGCGCCAGGTGTATTGTTCGCGGTCGAAACGGATCAGGCTGCCCGCCAGGAACACGGTCGCCGCAAAATACGGGTAGTAGCCGAAGACGAGGATGTGAAACCAGTTACCCATGATCATGCTCCGTCCCGTTCGCCGCCGCGTGCGGCGAACGTGAGTTCCGCCATGCGGTTGAGAGTGTCGCGCACCGCCCCGCACGCGCCGTCGCCGGTGCCGGCAAAGGCCGGTGCTTCCTCCCAATCCTTGTCGATCTCCGCAGCTTCCTCCGCGGGCGGCTTGTCGTGCTCCAGCAGGCCCTCCACCACGGCGCGATCCGGTTTTCTGCCGGCCAGCTCCTCGAGCGCCTGGAAGATTCCGGCATAGTCGCTATGGCGACGCTCCAGCCGGATGCGGATCGCGGCGAGGATATGGGCCACATCCGACAGCAGTCCGGCCGCTTCCTCGGGCTCGGTCAATGACAGGAATTCGAGGAAGAGCGGCAGATAGTCGGGCAGTTCGTTGACGTCAATGCTGTAGCCGTGCGCCTCGTAATGGGCCGCCAAGTTTATCATTGCCTGACCGCGATCGCGGGATTCGCCGTGGATGTGCTCGAACAGGTGAAGAGACAGGCTGCGCGACCGGTCGAACAGGCCGACATAGGTCTCCTGCGTCGTCAACAGATCGCCGAGTCCGAGTCGTGCTGCCAGCCCGTCGATCGCGGTCCGCCCGCGCCGGGACAACCGTTTCTCCGCATTGACGATCGCGGCGATCTCGCCCGCCGCGCCCGCCAGCTCGGCGGTCGGGTATTGCAAGAGCGCGCCGAGGGCGCGGTAGATTTTCATCACTCTGCCGCCGCGCCGACCGAGCGCCCGCCGGCGCTCGGCCCCACCCGCACGTCGTGGCTGAACAGGTCGATCTTGTCGCCGCCGCCGCTGCACCCGTCGCCAAAGCTGAAACCGCACTCGCCGCGCAGGTCGAACGCCTCTTCAGCATATTCGCGATGGGTGGTCGGGATCACGAACCTGTCCTCGTAGTTGGCGATCGCCATGGTCTGGTACATGTCCTCGATGTCGGTCTCGGTCAGCCCGACCTGCTCCAGGGCGCGAGTTTCCCGCCGTCCGTCGACATGCTTGGCGCGCATGTAGACCCGCATGGCCAGCATCCGTTCCAGGCCCAGCCTGACGGGCCCTTCGTCGCCTGCAGTCAGCATGTTGGCAAGGTACTTGAGCGGTATGCGGAGCTGGGACACGTCAGGGATCAGCCCCTCCGAGCCCAGTATTCCGGTCTCTGCCGCCGACTGGATCGGGGACAGCGGCGGTACGTACCAGACCATCGGCAGGGTACGGTATTCCGGGTGCAGCGGGAAGGCGACTTTCCAGTCCATTGCCATGCGATAGACCGGCGAGCGCTGCGCCGCATCGATCCACGCCTGCGGCACCCCGTCCCGGAGTGCCTGCCGGATCACCTCGGGATCGTGGGGATCGAGAAATATGTCGAGTTGCGCACCATACAGATCCTGCGGGTCCGCCGCCGCCGCCGCGGCTTCGATCCGGTCGGCATCGTACATCAGCACGCCGAGATAGCGGATGCGTCCGACGCAGGTCTCGGAACAGACGGTCGGTTCCCCCGCCTCGATCCGCGGATAGCAGAAGATGCACTTCTCCGATTTGCCGGATCGCCAGTTGTAATAGATCTTCTTGTAGGGGCAGGCCGAGACGCACATGCGCCAGCCGCGGCACTTGTCCTGGTCGATCAGGACGATGCCGTCCTCCTCGCGCTTGTAGATCGCTCCCGACGGGCAGGCAGCGACGCAGGAGGGGTTCAGGCAATGCTCGCACAGCCGCGGCAGGTACATCATGAAGGTGTTCTCGAACTGACCGTAGATTTCCTTCTCGACCGCTTCGAAATTCACGTCCTTGCTGCGCTTGTCGAATTCGCCGCCGAGAATTTCCTCCCAGTTCGGCCCCCACTGCACCTTTTCCATGCGTTTGCCGCTGATCAGCGAGCGCGGGCGCGCCGTCGGCGGGGTCCGCGACTCCGGTGCGTCCTGCAGATGCTCGTAATCGAAGGTGAAAGGTTCGTAATAGTCGTCGATCTGCGGCATGTCCGGATTGGCGAAGATCTTCGCCAGGATGCGCAGCTTGCCGCCCATCTTCGGCGCGATGCGGCCGTTTCTCTTGCGCACCCAGCCGCCGTTCCAGACATCCTGGTTCTCCCATTCCTTGGGATAGCCAACGCCCGGCTTGGTCTCGACATTGTTGAACCAGGCGTATTCCATGCCCTCGCGGCTGGTCCAGACGTTCTTGCAGGTCACCGAACAGGTATGGCAACCGATGCACTTGTCGAGGTTCAGGACCTTGCCGATCTGCGCACGAACCTTCATTCCACTGCCTCCATCGAGGTGGGCCGGTAGGGGCCTTCCATCCAGTCCACCGTCTGCATCTTGCGCACGATCACGAACTCGTCGCGGTTCGAGCCGACGGTGCCATAGTAGTTGAAACCGTAAGATTGCTGGGCGTAGCCGCCGACCATGTGGGTCGGCTTGACCGTGGTCCGGGTCACGGAGTTGTGGATCCCGCCGCGCCCGCCCGTCACCTCGCTGCCGGGCACGTTCACGATCTTTTCCTGAGCGTGGTACATCAGCGTCATGCCCTCGGGCACGCGCTGGCTGACTACCGCGCGCGCGACCAGCGCACCGTTGGTGTTGTAGGCCTCGATCCAGTCATTGTCCTCGACGCCGATCTTCCGGGCGTCGGTTTCGCTGACCCAGACGATCGGGCCGCCGCGCGAAAGCGTCAACATCAGCAGGTTGTCGGTATAGGTGCTGTGGATGCCCCATTTCTGGTGCGGGGTGATGAAGTTAAGCACAACCTGTGGGCTGCCGTTGTCCTTGTCGTCGATCAGCGGTCGGATTGTCTTGGTGTCGATCGGCGGCTTGTAGACACAGAGCTGCTCGCCGAAGGCGCGCATCCACAGATGGTCTTGGTAGAGCTGCTGGCGGCCGCTGAGCGTGCGCCAGGGTATCAACTCGTGCACGTTGGTATATCCGGCGGTGTAGGTGACATGTTCCGCCTCCACGCCGGACCAAGTCGGCGACGAGATGATCTTGCGCGGCTGCGCCTGCAGGTCGCGAAAGCGCAGCTTGTCCTCCTCGCGGGCCGCCGCCAGATGCTGGTGCGCGCGCCCCGTCGATTTGCCCAGCGACATCCAGGCCTTGACTGCCACATGGCCGTTGGTCTCGGGCGCCAGTGCCAGCACGACCTCGGCGGCGTCGATATCGCTGTCGATCTTCGGCAGGCCCTGCGAGACGCCGTCCTCGCGCACCACGCCGTTCAACCGCTCAAGGAACGTGACCTCGTCCTCAGTGTTCCAGTTGATGCCCTTGCCGCCGTTGCCCGCCTTGGCCATCAGCGGTCCCAGCGCGGTGAATTTCTTGTAGGTGTTCGGATAGTCGCGTTCGACCACCACCATGTTGGGCATGGTCTTCCCCGGCGCGGGTTCGCACTCGCCTTTCTTCCAGTCCCTGACCTCGGTCGCCTGGGCCAGTTCCGCCGGGGTGTCGTGCAGGGTCGGCGCCAGCACGAGGTCGCGCTCGACGCCGAGCACGCCTTCGGCGATCTCGGAGAACTTCTTTGCGATTCCCTTGAAGATCTCCCAGTCGCTGCGGGACTCCCACACCGGATCGACCGCAGCCGACAGCGGGTGGATGAAGGGATGCATGTCCGAGGTGTTGAGGTCGTTCTTCTCGTACCAGGTCGCCGTCGGCAGCACGATGTCGGAGTAGAGACAGGTCGTCGACATGCGGAAATCGAGCGTGACCAGGAGATCGAGCTTGCCTTCGGGCGCGGCGTCGTGCCACGCGACCTCGACCGGTTTCCGGCCTTCGGTTTCGCCGAGATCCTTGCCCTGCACGCCGTGCTGGGTGCCGAGCAGGTGTTTCAGGAAATACTCATGCCCCTTGCCGCTGGAACCCAGAAGGTTGGAACGCCACACGAAAAGATTGCGGGGCCAGTTCCGGGGATCGTCGGGATCCTCGCAGGACATGCGCAGGGTGCCGGCCTGGAGCGCGGTGACCACCGCCGCGACCGGATCCTCGTCGCCGGCGGCTCGGGTCACCTGCAGCGGGTTGGTCTCGAGTTGCGGTGCGGAAGGCAGCCAGCCCATGCGTTCGGACCGCACGTTGAAATCGATGAGGCTCAGGGCCTCCCATTCGCCTTCGGGGGCAAGCGGCGAGATAATCTCGTCGACATCCAGCTTTTCGTAGCGCCACTGGTCGGTATGGCTGTACCAGAAGGAAGTGCTGTTCATGTGCCGTGGTGGACGGTTCCAGTCCAGCGCGAAGGCAAGCGGCAGCCAGCCGGTCTGCGGGCGCAGCTTTTCCTGGCCCACATAGTGCGACCAGCCGCCGCCGGACTTGCCGACGCACCCGCACATCACCAGCATGTTGATGATGCCGCGGTAGATCATGTCCATGTGGTACCAGTGGTTGAGGGCTGCTCCGACGATGACCATCGAGCGGCCCTCGGTCTTGTGCGCATTTTCCGCGAACTGGCGGGCGACGGCGATCACCTTGTTGGGCGCGACCCCGGTGATGCGTTCCTGCCATGCTGGGGTGTAGGGCATGTCGTCGTCGAACGACTCGGCCACGTTGTCGCCGCCGAGGCCGCGGTCCAGCCCGTAATTGGCGACGAACAGATCGAACACCGTGGCGACCAGCGCCTCGCCGTTGCGTGTCGCGACCTTCATCACCGGCACGTTGCGCCAGAGTACCTCGTCGTGATCGGTGCCGGCGAAATGGTTGTGCGCGGTGTTGCCGAAATAGGGGAAACCGACCGATGCGACATCGTCCCTGATGTCGATCAGGCTCAGCCGCAACCTGGTGGCCGCGCCGTCGGCGCCGTCCTTTTCCTCGATGTTCCACTTGCCGGCCTCGCCCCAGCGAAAGCCGATCGACCCCACCGGGCAGACCAACGAGTCGTCGCGGCTTTCGTCCACGGCGATGGTCTTCCATTCGGGGTTGTTGGATTGTCCCAGCGCGTCCGTCAGGTCCGACGCTCGCAGCATGCGGTCCGGCACGTGGCCGCCGCCGGAGTCGCGCAGGGTGACCAGCATCGGCATGTCGGTGTAGCGGCGGCAATAGTCCTCGAAATACGCGCTTTTGCCGCCGAGATGCCATTCCCTGAGGATGACGTGCCCCATCGCCATCGCCATCGCCGCGTCGGTGCCTTGCTTGGGGTTGAGCCAGATGTCGGCGAATTTCGACGCCTCGCTGTAATCGGGCGTGACCGTCACCGTGGTTGCGCCCTTGTAGCGAACCTCGGTCATGAAGTGGGCGTCGGGCGTGCGCGTCTGCGGCACGTTCGAGCCCCACATCATCAGGAAGGTGGCGTTGTACCAGTCCGCGCTTTCCGGAACGTCGGTCTGCTCGCCCCAGGTCTGCGGGCTGGACGGCGGCAGATCGCAGTACCAGTCGTAGAAGCTCATACACACGCCGCCGATCAGTGATAGATAGCGCGAGCCGGCGGCGTAGGAGACCATCGACATCGCCGGAATCGGCGAAAAGCCGATGACGCGGTCGGGCCCGTGGGTCTTGACGGTGTAGAGGTTGGCCGCCGCCACGATTTCGTTGACCTCGTCCCAGTCCGAGCGGACGAAGCCTCCCAGCCCGCGGACCTGCTGGTAGTCGTTGCGTTTCCCGGGATCCTCGACGATCGACGCCCAGGCCGCGACCGGCGCCAAGGTCTTGCGTGCCTCGCGCCAGTGCCGGATCAGTCGGCTGCGCACAAGCGGATATTTCAGCCGGTTGGCGCTGTAGATGTACCAGGAATAGCTGGCGCCGCGCGAACAGCCGCGGGGCTCGTGATTGGGCAGGTCCGGCCGCGTCCGCGGATAGTCGGTCTGCTGGGTCTCCCAGGTTATGATTCCGCCCTTGACGTAGATCTTCCAGCTGCACGAACCGGTGCAGTTCACGCCGTGGGTCGAGCGCACCACCTTGTCGTGCTGCCAGCGCGCGCGGTAGGCGTCCTCCCAGTCGCGATCCTCGTTGGTGACGATTCCGTGCCCGTCCGAGAAGGTGTCGACGGTCTTTCTGAAGAAGGTCAGCCGATCCAGGAAATGGCTCATCGGATCCGTCTCCCTACGGGTTTTTCACATACGCGTTCTTGCGCAGATAGAACCACCAGTTGATGCCGATGCACAGTGTGTAGAAGGCCGCGAAACCGTAGAGCGCGTACTCGGGGGTGGTTGCCTTGATCTGCTCGCCGAACACCTTCGGTATGATGAAGGCGCCGTAGGCGGCGACCGCGGACGTCCAGCCGAGAACCGGGCCGGCCTGCACCTTGTCGAACACGATTGCGATGGTCCGGAAAGTCGAGCCGTTACCGATCCCGGTGGCAGCGAACAGGATCAGGAACAGGACCAGGAAGGGCAGGAAGTAGTCTTCGGGCGTCGGCGAGGCGTAGGCGAGCGACAGGAAATACGCGACCCCGAGGGCGCATACGACCATCACGACGGAAACGATCTGGGTGACCAGAGCGCCGCCGAGGCGGTCGGAGATCATGCCGCCGACGGGACGGATCAACGCGCCGATGAACGGCCCTGTCCATGCGTACATCAGCGCGCTCGGTCCGTTGGGGTTCTGCGTCGTGTGGGTGATCACTCCGTCAACCTCGATGTGCTGGAAGCCGAACACCACCTTGATCGCCAGACCGAAGGCCGCGGCGTAACCGATGAACGAGCCGAAGGTCATCGTGTAGATGACCGTCATTGCCCATGTGTGCTTGTTCCTGAATATCGCGTATTGCTGGTCGAGGCTTCGGCGGATCGTGCCGGGGATCAGCCGCAAGGCGAAGACCGTGGCGGCAATGACCAGCGGCAGCACAAGCCACTTGCTGAGTTCGAGCCCGGAGCCACCGGTCTTGGCCGGCAGCAGCAGCCATAGTCCGGCCGCCGCGGTGACGAGCCCGATGGCAAGCATGCCGAGGATCTTGCCGAAAGCCGATGTGGTCGAGGTGAGGCCCGGCGAGACATGCTCCGCGGTGATGTTGTTCATGCCGAACCATGCGGTGATCACCAGCGGAACCAGGATGGCGACCCAGACATAGCCGGCGTTATGGATGTAGGTCTCCGTACCGGCGGGGATCTTGCCGATCAGCGTTCCAGAGCTGTTGGCAAGGATCAGTGCGGAGCCGCCGAAAATTCCGACGGTCATCACCAGCGGGACCAGGATCTGCATCGTGGTGACGCCGAAATTGCCCAGCCCCGCGTTCATGCCGAGGGAATAGCCTTGCACATGCTTGGGATAGAAGAAGGAGATGTTCGACATCGAAGAGGCGAAATTGCCGCCGCCGAAGCCGGACAGCAGCGCCATCATCTGGAACTGCCATAACGGCGTGGTCGGGTTCTGCAGCAGAAATCCGGTTCCTGCCGCCGGGAGGATCAGCAGCGCCGTGGTAAGGAAGATCGTGTTGCGGCCGCCGGCGATGCGGATGAAGAACGACGAGGGGATCCTCAGTGTGGCGCCGCTCAACCCGGCGATCGCAGCGAGGGTAAACAGTTCCGCCTGCGAGAACGGAAACTTCAGGTTGATCATCTGGACGGTGATGATCCCCCAGTACAGCCAGATCGCGAAGCCGGACAACAGGCAGGGGATGGAGATCCACAAGTTGCGGGTCGCGATGCGCTTGCCTTCGGCCTGCCAGAAGGTCTCATCTTCCGGATTCCAGGTCGTCAGGTTCTTGGCCATTCCGTTGCCCTCTTCCTGCGAGCCTCTGGCAAGAATTTCCGCCGGAAGGCGGGAGCCGAGCAAGGCACCGGCCGAATTATAGGACGGGTCCAATCGAGATCGAGGGGGGTGCCGGATTTTTTTGCACCGGCCGCCTTGCGTCCCGATTTTCAGTGAAGCGGACCAAACCGCGGGGTCGTGGAACGCGAAGGCGTACCGGTGCCGCCGGGCTCGTCCCCGTGCCGGCCTCTGGCGTTCTGCGCCCCGTGGCGAGGCGTCCGGTTCCGACACCGCGGATGCGCGAAAGATCGGCTGGCGGCTCTTCTGAACCCGCCAACCGGCCTTCGGCCCGGCGCCATTTCCCTAGCCGGTCTTCGCCGATGGGCTGCCGACCGCGGGCGGTGGTTGCGGCCTGTCGGGCACATCGCTGAGATAGCGCTCCTCGACAAGCGCCGGATGACGGCGGCGCTCCATGAGGCGGATCGCCACATGCATCCAGACTGTGCTCACCAGCACGATCACGAACAGGAGCATGAAGGAGCTCGTCCAGACGCCGAACCAGTCGTTCAGGATACCGAACATGATCGGCAACACGAAGCCGCCAAGACCGCCGATCATGCCGACGAGCCCGCCGACCGAGCCCACATGATGCGGGTAGTACACCGGGATATGCTTGTAGACGGCGGCTTTGCCGAGCGACATCACGAAACCTAGCAGCACGCTGAGGATGACGAAGGCCGTCAGGCTGACGCCGAAGGTGAATTCGACCGGACTGTCGATCCCCTGGACGGTGTACTGAGTGTGCGGATAGCTCATCACGAACAGGCACGCCAATGACACGATGAAGGTCAGGTACATGACGAATCGCGCTCCCCACTTGTCCGACATCCAGCCGCCGAGCGCGCGAAATACCGAACCGGGCATCGAATAGGCTGCCGCCAGCATGCCGGCGGTTGCCAGCGGCAGGTCGTAGGCGCCGACATAGAAACGGGGGAGATAGGAGGCGAGCGCGACGAAACCGCCGAATACGAAGAAGTAGTAGGTGGCGAAACGCCAGACTTGGAGGTTCTTCAGCGGTTCAAGTTGCTCGCCCGTCGAGACCGGCTTGCGGCCCTCGCGCTTGCGCGCAACCTCCGAGGGGTCCGGCTTGGCCAGCAGGAAGAAGGCGACGGCAGTCAGCGCCAGCAGGACCGCATAGATCTGGGCGGTCTGCTCCCAGCCGAAGGCAAGCAGGAGGAACGGCGCGCCAAAGTTTGTGACTGCGGCGCCGACATTGCCGACCCCGAAGATGCCGAGCGCCGTGCCCTGGCGTTCCTTCTCGAACCATTGCGAGGTGTAGGCGATGCCGACGATGAACGACCCGCCGGCCAGTCCGACGCCGAGGGCGGCGACCAGGAACACCTCGTAGGTCTGTACCTCGGACAACAGCCAGCAGGCCAGGGCTGTCGCCAGCATCTGGAGCGTGAAGACCACGCGGCCGCCATACTGTTCGGTCCAGACGCCGAGAAAGATACGGCTGATCGACCCGGTCAGGACAGGCGTTGCGACCAGCACCCCGAACTCGGTCTCAGACAGCCCCAGATCCTGCTTGATCTTGACGCCGATGATGGAAAAGATCGTCCAGACGGCGAAGCACACGGTGAACGAAAATGTGCTCAATCCAAGCGCCCGGTACCGATCGCCCTTGGAGATGCCGGTGAGATCATGCATAACGCGGGCTCCTCCTTCCGATCGCAAATCTCCGGGCGTTAGCCCACGGGCATGCGGCACGAGATCCAGGAGAAGATGACCTAGATTCGCCAGCGCCCGGTCCAGCTTCTGTTATATCGCACCTCCGTTCCTGTGTTCAACGCCCCATGAGAGCCGGTTGGCGCCGATCCCGTCGACCGTCCGGATTCGGCGGCCTCGACAGTGTCGTCGTTGCGGAAAAGCGCGTTGATCGGGGCGCGTTCAGGGCCCGGTGTGGCCTTCTCCGCTGTGAGAATCGCCGGCGCCTGTCCGGCAGCGGCCGTCTCTCGACGGCTCGCCGAAGAAGCCGCGGCCTATCTGTCGAGGGACGGCCTTCGGTCCAGCAGCCCGGCTGCAAGCTCGAACGCGTGCGCCGCCCGAAACACGGTTGCCTCGTCCCAGTGTTGTCCGGCTATCTGTGCGCCGATCGGCGTCCCATCCTCGAAAAGCCGGCCCGCACCACATGGCAGGGGTGGGCGGTAAGGTTGAACGGGATACCGATGGTCGGCGTGTCGATGAAGGGGAAGGGCTGGGCGTGCAGCGAGTCTAGCTGCTGATCTTGCGGGTGAAAGTCCCGCAATTCTCAGTTTGGCGCCGTAGCATTGGTTCAGGGGCGACCCTGGATCAGCGAGCTGGGACGTAGAAAGCCGTCGTGGGCTGGCTGGAACGCAGTGTCCAGCCGGTCCGGTCAGCCAGGGCGGCGAGCAAACCGGAGGGCGAAAGCGAACGGGAAGCCCCGAAATTCCCCACCCACACGAAGCTGATTTGTGGGATAGACGGCGAACGCCAAGGTTGCTACCCGATGGCCAGTGTCGATGCGGAAGAACTGAGGAACACGCATCGGGTTCCCCGGGGTACAGACGGCGGCAATTCGGGACAGATCAGCAGTGAAAGACCGGAAGGTGAGGAGGACAGACAGGATGAAGTGACCCGTCAAGGACCGCGTCTATAACCGGGAAAGGACGCGGAGTCCTCCTGACTGGCGGATGAGGTCGCCTAAGCGTTGACGGGCGGGACAACACAACCCGTCCCGAGCGAGGACCTCAGGGCTCAGGTAGCCTATGCGGCAGGTCAAGCCGGTACGCAGACCGACAGACTGCAAGGCCGAAGGACGGAGCAAACGCTCGGAGATGCCGTGGGTATGGTTGGGTCAGCCTTGACTATGGCGTGGGAAGGCTTCGCACCGAACTCCAAGTGGGTGCCTGATGCTTGAACCGGGAAAACCGGACGTACGGAATTTTAGGGGGGCTGCTGGAAACGTGGTCTATGGCGATTCTGCGAACCCGCCCGCAATCGAAAGAGCGGTGACGGATAAAGCCTTCGCCTAAGGATGCGCGCGCCAGCGGCCTACCCGACGTCGTCGAACGGCGGGGCCGGCGTCAGCATCCCGGTGGTGGTGACGATGTCGCAGCGCGTGAGCACCGCCTCGAGCTCCGCAAGGAGTTCCGCCCGTCGGCGTTGCGCCTGGATGTAGGCGACGGCGCGGAGCAGGCTGCCCAGCATCAGCCGGTTGCGTGCGAGGCGGCCGTACTCCTCCCACCGGGTTTGCAGCCGTTCCTCATGGATCGCGAAGGCCTCGGCAGGCACTAGAACGCGGCCGACCGTGTGCCAGTCCATCAGCGGAGAGAACGAAACCTCCTCCACCTCGGCGCCGAGCCCGGCGAGGGTTTCGGCGACCCCGTCGATCGCCGCTACGATCTCGGGCGGCGACGCGAAGTCGTCCGTGTAGAAGTGCCGGATCAGGCCGACCCTGAGGCCCCCGACCCCGCCCTCGAGACCGGCGATGTAGTCGGGCACCGCGACGTCGGCACTCATCGGGTCCCGCGGGTCGTGGCCGGCGAGGACCTGCAGCATGATGGCGGCGTCTTCGCTGGTGTAGGCCGTGGGGCCGACGCAGTCGAAGGAATAGGTCAGGGGCATGTCGCCATGGGCGCTGACCCGGCCGATGGAGGGCTTCAGGCCGACGATGCTGCAGAAGGCGGCCGGCAGCCGGATCGAACCGCCGGCGTCGGTTCCGATCGCGCCGAGACAGAGCCCGGCGGCGGCGGCGGCGCCCGACCCGCTCGACGAGCCGCCGGTGATGCGCCCGGCGTCCCAGGGGTTGAGCGCAGGCGGAAAGGGAGGCTCGCTCGAGGGTCTGCCGCCGAAGGTGAACTCGTAGGTATTGAGCTGGCCGAGGAGCACGGCGCCGCCCGTCTTTAGCCGCGTGATCACGCCCGCGTCCTCGTCGGCTTCGAAGTCGATCATCACGCGCGAGTAGGAGGTAGTCTTCCTGCCCTTCCAATAGAAGGCGTCCTTGAGCGCGATCGGAATGCCATGGAGAGGGCCCAAATCGACGCCGCGGCCGCCTCCTCGGCAAAGACCCGGTGGTAGGCATGGAGAGCCGGGTCGTAGCGCTCGATGCGTTCCAGGCAGAGCGCGGTGAGATCCACCGGCGACAGCGTGCCGTCGCGGAAACTGTGTGCGGCCTCCGCGATAGTCGGCAGTTCAGCGGTCATCCGCGGGCGCCCGAGGCGTGTAGTGCGGGAGCATCCGAACCTCCCAGCTTCGTCCGGGCAGGCGAGTGCGCTCGGCCAGCTTCATCAGCGTGCCGTAGGTCTTGCGGAGATCTTCCTTCTCCTCCTTCGAGACCGGCACGCCGGAGGCGTCGATCAGCGCTTCGAACATCGCATCATGATCCGCCATCTCGCCCCTCCTCAACCCGCCGGATCGATCGGTGTCTCGATGGACGCGTGCGCCTCGACCACCTCGCCGGCCGCCAGCAGGCGCTCCTCGCCGAAGCGGGCGGAAACGATCTGAACGCCCGTCGGCACGCCGCCAGCCGTGCTCGTGGGCACGGAGAGCCCCGGCAGGCCGAGCAGCGACACCGCGAGCATCGGGCGGTGCGCCTCGAGCATCTCGAGCACTGCCTTGTCGCCCTTCTGGTCATGGTCGATCGGATAGGGGAGTTGCCAGGAGACCGGCATTACGAGAATCGGCCAGCGCGCGAAGAACGCGTTCCATTCGCGAAGGATGGTGGTCCGGGTAGCGAGCGCACGGACATAGCTCTCGTAGTCGAGATCGCCGGCATAGGCGCGGACCGACGCACGGGCGCGCCTGACCGCCTCGTCGCCGAATCGTTCGATCGCGCTCGACGAGGCGGCGCGTTCGGCCGGTGTGGCCGCTCGCTCCTCGGCCATCAGAATCGGCCAGAACAGGCCCGAAACCTCGTCGAGCCTGGGCGGAGCGCTCTCCTCGACCTCATAGCCCGCATTTTCGAGCCACGCGCCGGCACTGCGAACTGCCTCGGCAACCGCCGGATCGGCGTCCGCGCCGGAAAGGGACGGCAGGATCGCAGCCCTGCACGGGCCTGCGTCTACGCCCGCTCCGAGCGGGACCGGAACCGACCACGGATCCCGTGAATCGGGCGCGGCCAGCGCCTCGAGACCGAGGCGGACATCGCGGACCGAGCGCGCCAGCGGACCGTGGACGCTCGTCATCTGCGAGGAGATGCCGCGTTCCTCGGCAGCCGACGGGTTGAAATCGGGCACCCGGCCGAGACTCGGGCGCAGGCCGGCGACGCCGCAGGTGTAGGCCGGATACCTCACCGACCCGGCGCGGTCGTTGCCGTGCCCGATCGGGCCGATCCCGGCGGCCACGGCGGCCGCCGCGCCGCCGCTCGAGCCTCCCGGCGTGCGGCCCGCATCCCACGGGTTGAGCGTCCGCCCGTGCAGGTCGTTGTCGGTGAAATAGCGGGTCGAGAAACCCGGGACGTTGGTCCGTCCGAGAATCACCGCACCCGCCTTGCGCAGGTTGGCTACCGGAGCGCTGTCTTCCGCGGCCGTCATGTCGGCGAACGCAACCACGCCGTTGGTTGTTGCCCGGCCGGCATAGTCGACATTGATCTTGACCGTTACCGGCACCCCATGGAGAACGCCGGATACCTCGCCGCGGCGCACCGCCTCGTCCGCACGGTCTGCGGCCGCCAGCGCTTGCTCGGCGAGCACATCGACGACGGCGTTGATCACCGGATTGACCGCTTCGAGCCGCGTGAGGCAGCTCTCCGTCGCCTCGCGGCTCGATATCGCGCCCGTTCGGATGCTGCGGACCAGCTGCTCGGCCGTCCAGCGCCAGAGTTCGTCACCCATGTCCGTCCTTTCCTTCCGGCGTCCCGTCGTCCAGCGGCGGTCCTCCATCGGGGGCCTTCCGTGTCCGGTCCTCGGTCCGATCCTGTTTTTGGGGCCGGTTCACAGCCGGAACCTTATTAAGCCACATCCGGCCCAAAAGTCACCCGCGCGGTACGGAGTGCCCTCCGCGGACTGCGGGGATATCTCAAACGCGTTCGGCGCCCCTTTCCGCGGGCCGGTATCGCAGCCGCCGGCAAGAGGAATTCTTGTTGAGTGGATCAGGCAACATCTTCACATCAAGGCGCCTTTCGAGATGTCGCAGGGGTGGCGCGATGCGGATTTCCGGCGCATGCCGGAAGAGACGCAGAACGCTCACCCGGAGGGTGAACCTTTGAAACTGTCACATCCTTAGCCATCCGTCAGAAGTAATGGACTTTCCCGATTCGGGCACTCTCGCCAACCGGTGTTTTCAGGTTCATGTTCGCCCTGGTCGTATCCGTCCCGTGCTCATGAAAAGGCAAGCGGATAGCGTGGCCGTGCGTTCGATGCGTTCGTTTCGGGCCATTCGGAGCTACGGCAAGGAAGGTCAAGCGCACCCGCCTCAGTCGCAGGTGCCGGCGCCGCGAAAGGAGAGACCGAATGACCCGCCGCCGTCTTCCGATCGGGATCCAGGACTTCCGGCGCCTCCGGGAGACCGGCAGCTACTATGTCGACAAGACCCCGCTCATCCGGGATCTGGTCGAGCAGGGCGACTACTACTTCCTGTCCCGTCCGCGCCGCTTCGGCAAGAGCCTGCTGCTCGACACGCTGGGGTCGCTGTTCGCCTGTCACGAACCCCTGTTCCGGGTTCCGGGGGGGGGGGGGGCAAGTCTCGTATGTCAGTTGTGGGCTCATTTCCGTTTGTTCATCTCATGCGGCCAGTGCCGGGGTGTGATTTGGGCTGATGTTGTCATTGGCTGGTGCGTCGTTTGCACCGATCATGGCCGTCCACGCGCTC
Organism: Alphaproteobacteria bacterium; assembly: GCA_964291215.2. GTDB lineage: Bacteria > Pseudomonadota > Alphaproteobacteria > MPNO01 > UBA830 > JAJEBT01. Next base: position 681,217 of record OZ219791.1, read on the forward strand.
TCGAAGCGGCCGGATTTGAGCAGGGCGTGGAAGGTGATTGTCCGCCGACGATGCGCCAGCGCATGCCGGAGCGTTTCATGCGCTGTGTGACGAGGGTCTTGTTTGCTGCCTCGACAAGCCGATCGCGTTTGCTTGTTGCTTCAGCGCGTGGTAGCGCATGCGATGGCGATGCTTGCGGAAGAAGGCCAGTTCGCTGTCGATGTCGGCTCGGGCCGCTGGCGCGGCAGTGTCGCGAAGGTGGCGCAGCGCCCGGATCCCCCTGTCGATGCCGCGGGGGTCGTGACGCAGGATCTCGCGGCACTTCTCGAACCAGTGGGGCGCCGCTGCATGGTTGGCCGCCACGCGCAGATGCTCGCAGGCATACCTCGGTTTTGGGCTCAAGACCCCTGAGGAAGGTCCAGTTGTCGGCAGCGGCGTCGGCGACGGCGCTGATCCCGATATCGGGACGCCACCGCCTGATATGCTCGACCTCGTTTGCGAGCTGCGCCTTCAGCGTGTGCTTTCGGCCCTCGGGCATGCGGCCGAGATAGACGGTCTTCAGGCGTCCACCGTCGGCGTCGTGGAAGGAGACTGTGCCACAGGCCGCCTCGCGCCAGCAGGCCTCAGAACAGCCGTCCTCGCCGGCCCGCAGCGCCACCATGACGCCGTCCAGCGAGGCGGTGACCGCGTCTTGCGGGATGTCGGCTTCCCGGATGCCGTCCAGGGTTTGCGGGGCGAGACTTTCCCAGCGGTCCTGCATGGTCAGGCTCAGGCGCTGCAAGGTGCTCGCCGACGGCGTCATGGCACCGAGATTGCTGAAGAACGTCTCCGCTTCCCGCGCCGTGCAGTGGCCCATCATCAGCCCAAGCCGTCGGCCGTGTCAGGTAGTCGTCGACGAGGCTTTCGTCCACCGGCATCAGCGACTGGCGGCGCGCGTCGGTGCGGTAGCGCGCACGCCGAAAGGTCACCGCGCCGAGTGAGGTCATGATCGTCTTCGGCGCCGCACGGAACCAGCCGTCTCGCTCGATCCGGGGCGCACCGTCGTCCCGGGCCTCGGCGCAGGCACCCAGGATCTCGCAGCGTGTACACGCTCTCACGCACCCGCCGCTCCGTTTCCGTAAGCGTTCGGTCATGCAGTGATAGAGGCATCATGGAACTGGGCGAATGCGGGCGAGACCCGGAGCATGTGCGTGGTTGCCACCGTCATTCTTACCATGATCACCTCTTGTTGATCGAACACTTGCGATTGAAGGGTGCTTCGGAGCCTGAAGGCCGGAACACGGACCAGGGACCAGCGCCTTGGTCAGGCCGGCGAGATGAGGACATGTCCGGCCTTCGACGCCATCACCGCATGCCGCGTCATGAGCGTCGAGTGTCTCGCACGCTCATGAGCCCGATCACGCCGGCAAACCGCATCGTCCACCAAGGACGAGACCTCGACATCCACGGGTCCGGCCGACAGTGCCCGGTGCGTGGACCTCCCGATCCCGAACCAGCCATCGAAGCCTTCGCCATCGAGGTCGCACGCCTGGCAGGCCTCACCCCGGGTCAGGCGTCGCGATTGCCGACCTGGTGCTGTCTGGCGTAGAGTGCCGTCATGTCGACTACCTTCCCTCTTCCGGCCCGTGAGCGCGATGTCCGTCGGGACGCCGGGAGTGTTTCATGGTGAACCTTCCGGCGAAGCGGCACGATGCGCTGTTCCGGGCGCTGGTCTCCGAGCCGTCCCGTGCCGCTTCGCTGCTCGCCGACTACCTGCCGCCGGAGGTGACTGCCCTCCTCGACCCCGAGGTGCCGCCCGAGGCGGTCGAGGGCAGTTTCGTTGACGAGGACGCCGTGCAGACCCAGTGCGATGCGCTGTTCCGGGTGAGGCTGAGGAGCGGCCACGATGCGCGCCTCTACGTGCTGCTCGAACATAAGAGCGAGGTCGACGCCGGCACGCCGCTCCAGCTCCTGGGATACATGGTCAACATCTGGCGGCGCGAGATCGAGGGCGGTGGGAACAGGCTGCCGGCGATCATCCCGCTGGTCTTCTACCATGGCCGGGGTCGATGGACGGCGGCGCGCTCGGTGCCGGACATGATCGACGCGCCCGGGGAGCTGGAGCCGTTCGTCAGGGAGTTCGCCTATGTGGTGCACGATCTCGGGAAGATTGCGCCGGACCAACTGTCGACCTCGCCCGAGGTGCGGGCCGGGCTCCTGGCCCTCGAGGCTGCCTTTGCCACGGAGATGCTCCCCGAGATTCTGGACACGATAACGGCCGGGCCGGTTGCGGGGAGCGCATTCGAGCGTCATATTGTGCGGTACATGACCGAGCACAGGGGCCTGACGCTGCCTCTGCTGGAGGCGTCTCTGCGCCGGACGAAGCCGGACCATTGGGAGGTGCTGATGGGCACGATCGCACAAGCTTGGATCGAGCAGGGAATCGAGCAGGGAATCGAACAGGGAATCGAACGGGGAATCGAACAGGGAATCGAACAGGGAATCGAACGGGGAATCGAACGAGGTCGGAGCGAGGCCCTGGCGGAACTTCTTCTTCGCCAACTGTCGTTGCGCTTCGGTGATGTGCCGGGCGCGGCCCGCGAGCGGATTCGCGGCGCATCGGTCGCCGAACTGGAGGCTTGGGCGGAGGCGGTGCTGACTGCCACAAGTCTTGATGATGTGCTGGCCGCCAAGCCCAGGCACTGAGCCCGTTGCGGCACGCGCACCGGCCGATCATGGTGCCCGGATGACACGCTTGCCATGACGTCGGCGCCCCCTGCGGACGGGGGCAGGCCCCATGTCCTGCGCACCCCTGCCGCGTCCGTCCCCGGCACCCGGAGTAAGGAGCCGGCGTCACGGGAGCGGGAACCGAAACGGATGGCTGCGCAGGTTTGACGGCAGGCAACCGGAACCATGCTCCATCGTCATCCGGTTCAGATCGATTGACCTTCCAAAGTCGGACGACAGATCCAGATCGCATCCAGGCCAAGGAAAACGGAATGCTGCGATGCCCCGGCAGCCGACCCTGCCTGATGCCTCGTGATCCGCCGCCGCCAGATTCGGCAGGGGACGCCTTGCAGCCGACGTGGCATTTTCTGCATCAGGCGGCCATGATGGTTCCCTGGATGCTGCTCACCACCGAAGGCGACGTCACCGCCACCGATGCCCTTGAGATCGTCTCCTTCCACGAGAGGCGATGGTTGATCGAAGGTCAGCGGTCGCTCACGCAGTGATCGAGGCCTCATGGAACTGAGCGAATGTGGGTGAGACCCGGGACAGTGCGCAGTTGCCAGCGTCATCCTCATCATCGTCACCTTTTGACTGAACGCTTACCCCCGGACAGCCTAGGATTTGATGCGACGCATTGATTTTAGGGACAGCGGGTCACGGGCTCAGGGCCGGCGGCAATTCCGGCTGTCCCGTGCAGCCAACCTGTAGATGTAAGGAACTCAGCCGGAGGTTGTTCCCCGCCGATCGCCCGGCGTTGTCTCCTGCGGACGGGCAGTGTTAGCTGTTCGGGCCGATGGAAGGAACAGCGACGCGCCCAGGACGGGTAAGAGAAACGGGATGCGCATTGCAACAGCCGGTCTCGCCTTGCTGCTGGCGGCGGCGGTGTCGATGCCTGCGGCTTCGGCCAAGGTAACTGCCTAGGTACCCGGCCGGGTCTGAATATGTGGTGACGTTGGTCGCCTGGGGGCCGTTTTGAGTGTCGTCATGTTGTTGATTCTAGGAATCTTGACTCTACACCCAAGTTGGCACTTTTTGCGGCCTAGAATTTTTATCGCGTTGATATAACATGATTTTTTGGCGACCTATTTCAACATGGCACTACATTCTGTTGAATTCCGTCAGCTTGTGAGGCTCCTCCTCGTGCGGCGGGTTCGACACCAGCCGCCGAGGAGATTTCGGCAACCTCGGCGGTGCGTGTCCTGTCGGTTGACGATCAACGCGCCTGGCGCAGGCGCGTGGTGACCCTGGTTCCGCATGCTCTCGCGGATTGATGTCCAGCACTTGTGGATATCCCGCGCGGCCAGCGGATCAGATGCACCGCGTGGTAGGCGAGTACGGCGATCAACAGGTGGGCGGCGATGCGCTGGCCGGGCGCAATCCGAGCTCGGATTTCAATGAACGGAAGGTGGCCTCGATATCCGTGTCCCGAGCATCCATGTTTCTTGGCAAGGTTTTTGCGGGTGTCTGCGGTGATGTTTTCTGTGGTTGTCCACAAGCGGTGTGGGATTTGCCCTGCGAGCGAGGCGACATGAAGCTTGTGGTCCCGGCGGCGGGTTGCCGTCCATTGGTCACGTGAACGCGGCTACCTTGCCGTCCCCGGGCACGTGACCGTCCGGGTTCCAGGTGTCCCAAGGCGGTTCGATCTCCTTGATGTCGGCCTCGACGATGACCTGCAGACATTCTCCCCAAGTCGTGTCGTAGAGGGAGACTGTCGAGACAGTCCCGATCGCGCTCTCGGCAGGGGTGAGGGCCGTGTCTCCTTCGCTCACTCACCGGTGCTTCGGTCGACCAGCAACGCTGCTGTCGCAGCAAGGTGTTCGCCAGAGCTTGCGCATCACGGCGACAATGGCGACTTTGTGGGCCTTGCCGGCGGTCTTGTGGCGTTCGAACACCAGATCCGCGTTGAAGCGTGCTGCCGAGGTCGCGGCCATGAACAGGAGATCACGTGGCCTCCGGCGCCCGCCTCGGATATGCCGAGCACCGTGGCCATCGGCGCCACCCCGATCAAGGCTGCCGACGCTGCCGAGTTCGGGCATCCAGCAAAGAATGGCCGCGGCGGTCACTGGATCAAGGTCAGGGTACCTCTGCTCGGGATCACCGGCGATCACCGCTTTGATCGCCGCACCGGCAATGCGATCATCGAGATCGGCCGCCGAAGCCCTTGTGACGGTCTCGCCATCCACCTCATCTGCCACTTGCCTGGCGTCGACAAGCGCGGCGCCAGGAGATCCCCCAGGCAGTTGAGGAAGGCTTCCTGAGGGGCCACAGGCTCGAGATCGCACCGTGCCGATCTTGGCGTCAACGCGGTTGGCCCAAAGCCTCGGCGAAGCCCTCAACGGGCAGGACAACCTCGAAGCCCCGGTCATGAAGACACTGGTGAACCTTGCGGCGATAGCGGCCTGTCGCCCACCACACGGGTTACCTCAAGGCTGCGAAGCCACGTGCCCGTGGCGTCGTTCGTAAAACGACGCCCCAGATGTCCAGACTGGCTGACCCCTGCTACTACCTTGACCATCGTTCCTCGCCTTATGATGATACGGTTCAAACCCAAGCATCCATTCAGGACGCAAGGGACGCCAAAGGAGGTTGCCACGCTCGGGAACGGCTCTATAAAGCCAAGGACGGAACGGCAGCCTCCGCGGAGATCGTTTGATCCCCGCTCCCCTGTACGTTCTCACACAGGGGAGCGGAATCTCTCTGCAACCATAGCTCTCCCATAGTCGAGGTTATCCACATTTTCCCGCCCCCAACTGCTGTGGATGATTTCATCATCAAGGGGACAAAACCTAGTAGTATAACATTATTGGATTGACGGATATAGTGACTTCAGTTTCGTCCGGGCATCCTTCGTCGTGAAACGCCAGTCGACAGTGACATCGGCTGCATTGCGCCGTTCCACCCACGCCGCCGTCTCCCGCAGCATGGTGTCGCGGTCGGGAATGCGTCGCCGAAGGCACTGCCGCGACAGCTCGAGATCCCGCATTATTCGTTGGTTTTCAACGAAATGGAGGAGGATTGAGTATCTGTGCCAGAGTTTCTGAGTTCCCGGCCGGGGTTGTCGTTTGCTGGGGATGAAGCCTGCCACGCGCGCGGTGTTGATGGCGAAGGCTTCGATGGTCGGTTCCGGATCGGGAGGCGTGCGCGGTTTGCGCTTGTTGCGTTGTCCGTCGGTTATGTAGATGTTGAGGATCGTGACCTCATCGCGGTGGGCGACATGGCTTGCCGGCGTGGCGGGCTCCGAGCGTGCGAGGCGCTCGACGGTCCTGATGCGGCATGCGGCGATCGCGTCGAAGACGAGGCACTTCTTCATGTCGCGCCCATCTGCGCGATCCGGCGCCTGACCCTGCCGTCCGGGTGCGTGCTGCGACCGTACTCCCGTTCGGCCAATCCCTCTCACTGTACATCGACCCGGATCAGGCGAGAACCCGTTCCGGTTCGCGGCACAGGACCCTGCACCAGCCTTGCTCAAGCGGCTTGAGCCAGACGATTACGCAACCTGATGTCTGGAAATTGTCGTGAAGCTGATCGAGCTGTTCCCATTTGATGTATGCCTTGGTTTCGGTTTCCCATTTTTCGTCGATGAGGACCGCGGTTGAGAGGCGCTCCAACGAGGCGAGGTTCGGAAAGACCCTGACTTTGGAGGTGCGCCGCTTGAGCTCTTGCCGGATCGGCCGCTCGATGCCGTTCGAGGTTCGCATGCGCTTGCGGTGAGCATCGGGCAAGGTGAAGACAGCGAGCCCCGCATTCTTTTCCAGCCAGGAAGCCTGGATGCTTGTCGCGATAGCTGGCCACGAGGGCGCCCAGTTCAGCCTCGGCGGTTTGGAGTGAGGAGGCGTGGCTCCGAGCTGTTTTCCGATACGTTTCCTGATGTCGTTGTTCGGTGCACGGCGTTTTGCGCCAGGTGGAACTGGCAGCGCTGCCACATCGCCGCGCCCAGCACCGTGCCGCTTTCAGCCCGGCATCCGAGACGATGAAGGTCGTACCATGCAGGGCTAGCAAGCTTTCCAGGAAGGCTCTCCAATGGACCTCGGCCTCGGAGAGCGCCACAGAGAGCCCCGGAACGTGCCTGCAGCCCCTGTTCCGATGGCCGAGAGCACTGCAACATCGCGCACAACGCCGTCATGGCGGGCTTTTTCGTAGCGCGCATCTAGGTATTTCATCAGGGGCCGGTTGCGCGGCGAGTTCTTCATCGAGCAACCTGGTGGCCCCTGAGAAGAGGACAGGCTCCCGAACTCGCGCATTACATCCTGCCGCGTGGAAACACCCTTGATGTACATCTCGGCTACGGCGCGAGAAGATCGCTGGCCGCGTTCAAGCGACTGGGGGGTCGTCCCCGTGACCGGCCGTCTTTGGCACCTGAACGGCAACAGGGGGGTGTCGATCCGCTTGTAGCCGTTGGCCCTGTCGCTCCGGTGTCCGGTGGCCCGCTTTCAAGTACTGCTCGCGCTCGATTTGCATCGCAAGCTCGAAGAGCTGGCCAAAGACCCGCCCCAGATCCGTTGCTCCGTTTGCGATCAGATGTTCCAAAACAGTCCCGATCGTCGTAGTGTGTCGCAGGTCCATTCGCTTCCTCCATGAATGTTTTACAACTCCATGGGATAGCACGATGGCGCCGCGTTTCACTGGGGGGCTAGCCCCCCAGTGAAACGCCTCAAAGCGCAAACCTCAGACAAATTTCCAGACATCAAGTTACAGTACCAGCCAGGCCGCGTGGCGCACATCCGAACGCCTCCCCCTTATGTCAGGGCACAGAGAATACGTGTATACACACGTAAATAGTGCCCGCGCGGAAACGACCGTTTTGGCTGACCTTCCGGCGAAATTTCGGGTTTGATCTGCTCCCGGGGCCTCCGGGTGCTCCGTTTCCAAGGGGATTCCTGCCGATTCGCAGCGGCACAGGGCCCTTCCAACCGAGAATCCAGCGCAATCTGGCTCAAGCTGCGCGCGGATAACGTTTCGCGTGGCAATTCTCGCGAAGTTTTTTGAGAATCCGGCGGATTCCCGGTCTGATCGGTCAATTCCCGCCCCAAAGGGAGATTCTTCGCCCCCCTATATCATGATTTATCCAATAGAATCTCTCGGTTGTATATTTTTGCGCAGGCACTAAATGCAGGCCGCCACCAGCGGAGACCGTCTGATCGCCGTAGCGGTTTCGCGTTCTGGCCGGCGACGCCCACTGCCTCGATAAACGGTTGCGAGTGACGGCGTTCGGGGCCGGCTTTCCCGGTCAAGTATCGGTATTCATGATATGTTGGGGGAGGGGGGTGTTGCCGATTCATACGTAAGCGTTCGGTCACGCGGTGACGACTGATTCTGGTCGGTTCCGAGCCTTCTGACAATCTGCCGATAAAACGTATCCTCAACCGGTGACGATCACCAACAATCACCCCGTGACCGAACGCTTACGATTCATACCGCCGATGGCACCGGAAATGATGTTTCACGTGAAACATCACACGGCCGCGCGCTCCCTGCTCTGCGCCAGGCGCGGCGCCGACCTTTACAATGCCGGCCGATCGTTCTAGACAGGGCGCATGTCAGGCTTCGTCTTCTCTCACGATGTAATCGTGGTCGGCGGTGGCCACGCCGGCTGCGAGGCTGCGGCCGCGGCGGCCCGTGCCGGCGCCCGCACCCTGCTGATCACCCATAGGCGCGGCACCATCGGCGAAATGTCCTGCAATCCGGCCATCGGCGGCCTTGGCAAGGGGCATCTGGTCCGGGAGACCGATGCGCTCGACGGCGTCATGGGGCGTGCGACGGACCGTGCGGGGATCCAGTTCCGGATCCTCAACCGGAGCAAGGGACCTGCGGTCCAGGGCCCGAGAGCGCAGGCGGACAGGGCGCTTTACCGAAGCGCAATGCAGGACATCCTTGCTGCCCAGGAGAATCTCGAGATCCGCGAGGGCGGTGTCGAGGATCTTCTGACCGGCGAAGGCCGGGGCCCTCTGTCGGTGTCCGGCGTCGAACTGACAGGCGGCGAGACCATCCGGGCGGCGGCCGTGGTGCTGACGACCGGGACATTTCTCGGCGGGTTGATCCATATCGGGGAACGCAGGATTCCGGCCGGCCGGGTCGGGGAACCGCCGGCCCATGGCCTGTCCCGGGCGCTCGACAGGTACGGCTTGGTGCTTGGGCGCCTCAAGACCGGGACGCCGCCCAGGCTCGATGGCAACACCATAGATCGAGATGCGCTGGAAGTCCTCGGGGGCGATGATCCGCCGGAGCCGTTCTCGACCCTCACCGACCGTATCAGCGTACCGCAGGTCGCCTGCCACGTCACCCATACCAACGAACGCGTACATGACATCATCCGGGCCAACCTGCACCGGGCGCCGATGTATTCTGGACAGATCAGCGCATCCGGACCGCGATACTGTCCTTCGATCGAGGACAAGGTGGTGCGCTTTGATGGCCGCGGCCGTCACAGGATCGTTCTCGAGCCAGAGGGGCTCGACGATTCAACGGTTTATCCAAACGGGATATCGACATCGCTGCCCGAGGCGGTGCAGCTGGAGATGCTCGCCTGCATTCCAGGTCTCGAAAAGGCGCGAATGATCCGACCGGGCTACGCGATCGAATATGACTTCGTCGATCCGCGCGCGCTCCGCCCGACGCTTGAGGTCACGAAAGTCCGCGGCCTGTATCTGGCCGGGCAGATAAACGGCACCACTGGCTATGAGGAGGCCGCGGCGCAGGGGCTGATCGCCGGCGTCAACGCGGCGCGGGCGGCGGCGGGCATGGATCCGTTCACGCTCGACCGTGCCGACGCCTATATCGGGGTCATGATCGATGACCTGATCACCCGCGGTGCGCCCGAACCCTACCGGATGTTCACCTCGCGCGCCGAATATCGCCTCCTTCTGCGTGCCGACAATGCGGACCAGCGTCTTACGCCTGCCGGCATCCGCGCCGGCTTCGTTTCGTCGGAACGCGCTGCGGCGTTTGCGCGAAAGATGGACGATCTCGCCGCGGCGCGGAAGACACTGGCGAGGCTGTCGGCATCTCCCCGGATGCTTGGTGCGCACGGCATCGCGGCGGCGCAGGATGGGGTCGCGCGCAGCGCTCTCAAGCTTGTGGGTCAGCCCGGCGTGACGGTTGGCATTCTGGCCCGTATCTGGCCGGCCGTAGCCGGAATTCCGGCGCCGGTCCTGCGCCAGATCGCCAACGATTCGCGCTATGCCGGCTATTTTGACCGTCAGCAGGCCGACATCGACGCGTTCCGCAGGGATGAGGCGCTGGAACTGCCTGCAGACCTTGATTTCCACCAGATCGGCGGGCTGTCAAATGAGGCGCGTGAGAAACTCGAGGGTGCGCGCCCGGCCACGCTCGGCGCCGCAAGCCGGATTCCCGGGATGACCCCGGCAGCGCTGACGGCGCTGCTTCGCCATGTCCGGCCCGCTGGCGGGCAGCTCGGAGCCGGACGGAACCGTGACGCCGCCTGAGCCTGGCGCCGCCGTGACGTCGGCGACCGTCCGGACAGAGTCCCTGAGCCCCGCCGAATTCGCCCGGGTCGCCGATGTTTCACGTGAAACACTCGACCGCCTGCAACTCTATGCCGATCTTCTCGTCAAGTGGCAAGCTTCCATCAATCTTGTGGCGCCGTCGACGCTCTCCGATGTTTGGCGCCGTCACATGCTCGATTCGGCTCAACTCGCCGCCCTGATGCCGCCGCCGGACGGCTCGGCCCGGCCGATTGCGGATCTCGGCAGCGGCGCCGGCTTCCCCGGGCTCGTGCTCGCCATTGTCACCGGGCGGCCGACACTTCTCATTGACGCGGATTCGCGCAAATGCGCGTTTCTTCGCGAAGCCATACGCGTCACCGGGGCGTCGGCGATCGTCATCAATGCCCGAATCGAATCCCTGGCGTCGGAACCGGTGGGTTGGGCCGTCGACATCCTAGTCGCTCGGGCCCTTTCGCATCTCGAAAAGCTTTGTTTTTTTGCGAATTTACTGAAACCTCGCTGCTGCCTGTTCCTTAAGGGAAGAAACTGGCGCGACGAATTGACCGCCGCCGAAGAACGCTGGACAATGCAGGTTGAGTCCTTTGCGAGCCTGAGCGCTCCATCCGCGCGTGTCTTGCGGCTTGGCGGAGTGGCGCCGGTCGGAAACGCGGACTCCCGGGCGTCGCCCGCAAAATGATGACGCCGGCAGGCAGGTGACAGGTTGAAGATGAGCGGCATCTCGGTCGAGTCCGGCGATACGCCCCCGGTATCCGGTGCGGAAACGGCTCATGCGTATGTCGTTTCAATCGCCAACCAGAAGGGCGGCGTCGGCAAGACAACGACGGCGATCAACTTGGCAACGGCGCTGGCGGTTTTCGGCAAGCGGGTGCTGGTGGTCGATCTCGACCCTCAGGGCAACGCCTCGACGGGTTTTGGCATCGCGCATGACGCGCGTACTGCGGGCACTTACGGGCTTCTGGTCGACGACCTCCGGTTGGCGAATGTTGCAATGGAAACCGGCGTGCCGAATCTTGACATCGTCCCCGCCACCATCGATCTGTCGGCAGCCGATGTCGAGATGGCGAATATTGTGCGGGGCCAGGAGCGGCTGCGGCAGGCCCTGCGGCCCGCCGTGACCCAGTACGACCACATTCTCATCGACTGTCCGCCGGCCCTGGGCCTGCTCACCATAAACGGACTGGCAGCGGCTGACGCCGTGGTCGTGCCCATGCAATGCGAATTCCTGCCGCTTGAAGGGCTCGGCCAGCTGATGCGTACCATCGAGCAGGTCAAGGTGTCCTTCAACCCCGATCTCGAACTGCAGGGGATTCTCCTGACGATGTACGATTCCCGTAACCGCCTGTCCGGAGAGGTCAGCGAAAACGTGCGCGGCTATTTCGGTGACCGGGTGTTCGACACCGTCATCCCCAGGAACGTCAGGGTTTCCGAAGCGCCGTCGCACGGCAAGCCAGTCCTTTTCTATGACCTGAACTGTGCCGGATCCCGCGCCTATGTTGCTCTTGCAAGCGAACTTCTCGAACGGGGAAGGCCGTGAGCGCCGGCGAGGAAAATCGCCGGCTGGGGAGGGGCCTAGAAGTCCTTTTCGGCGACAGGTTAGGCGCGAGCAACGCCGACGGGCGGGCGATGCGGACCCTTCCGATCAGCAGCCTCGTTGCGAATCCGCTCCAGCCGCGCCGGGTTTTCGGAGAGGCGGAACTTGCCGATCTGGTGCGCTCGGTAGGCGACAAGGGGGTCCTGCAACCCCTGATCGTCCGCCCGAGCGCCAACGAGCCTGATTTCTTCGAGATTGTTGCTGGGGAACGGCGCTGGCGGGCGGCCCAGCAGGCCGGGATTCACGAAGTGCCGGTCGTCGTTCGCAGCCTCGGCGACGAGGAGGCGCTCGCTGTCGCCCTCGTAGAAAACCTGCAGCGCGACGATCTGTCGCCGATCGAGGAAGCCGAGGCCTATGGAAGGTTGGCGCGGGAGTTCGGAAAGACCCAGGCCGAGGTCGCGGTAATCGTCGGCAAGAGCCGCCCTCACATCGCCAACACTTTGCGGTTGCTCGAACTGCCCGACGAGGTTCGCGGGATGGTTGCGGAGGGAACGCTGACGGCGGGGCATGCCCGAGCCATACTTGGCGCGGCCGACCCGGTGGCGATGGCGCGTGAAATCGTTGCCGGAAACCTCTCGGTCCGCGCAACCGAGGAGCGCGTTGCCGGTGGAAAGCGGAGCGGCCGTCGCGGCGGCGCAAGGGACGCCGATACCGTGGCGCTGGAAAAGAGGCTGAGCGACCGGCTCGGTCTCAGGGTCAGTATCGCCGCTCGCGGTACGGGCGGAAAGCTGACGTTGTCCTACACGTCCCTCGAACAGCTCGACGATCTGATCACGCGCCTGAGTATCGACCAACCTGCCGTTCGCCGGTGACCCGTGCGGCGCGGAACGCGACGGGCCGTGTCGGTGTGAGCTCTGGAGACCAACCGCTCCACCGGCAGTGCCGGTCTTCACATATGGTCGTTGCGATGCAGCAGCCAAAACATGCTGCGGGCCAGTGGTTGGAACAGGGCGGAGAGATGCGGAACAAAAGAGAGAGTCTAAACAAAGCAGGAATGGTCGCCGGATCGACGTCGTGCCGAGAGCATAAGCCCGTCGTCAGGAAGATTGGGGTTATGTACTATTTATATTTTATATCAGCAGGTTAAATAAACCCCACCATTGGGGGGGGGGGGGGCGGGTGTAAGCGTTCACTCGTGCGGTGAGGTGTTGTTGTTTAGGTCCGTTTGACGGGCTCTTGTCAGGGAGTTCCAGCGTCATCTGGAGTGGTTTCGTGTACGGCTGGGCGGGATGCGCGGTGAGGTTGGGCGGGCACTGGCGCCATGCCGTGGTTTCCGCATTGGTTGCGGTTTGTCCCGGCGCTGCGGAGGAGGAGCTGAGCGCCATCCTGTGCTGGTCGCGGCCGCGCTTCGATGACGCCCGCTACCCCTTCTTGCTCTTGCGCCCGTACATTGACTTCGACATCGACGACCCGTTCAGGCGAAGCTTGTCGCTCTCTGCTTCAAGCGCCCCAACCTGCTCCTTCAGCACCTTCACCTCGGCCTTCAGGCCGGCATTAATCATCGGAACGGGGCGGGCGGTGACGCAAGTCTGAGTTGCAGGGCAAAGTTCTCGAAGTCGTCAAGTGTGCGTTTTCCCGAGCAGTCGCTCACCGTGATCAGGGTGTCGAACACTTCCCTGCCGTCGGCTCGGTCTTCTGCGCCTTTGCCCAAGAACGCCAGCGATGCGAACCTGCAGGTTCGGCCATCGGGCAAACCCCGTGCCCGGCGAAGCCAACCGCGGCGGTCTCCCGGCTTCTGGACGGCCCGTTCGGCTTCAATGACGAAATGTTGCTTCTTCCTCTTGAAGAACCGCTTCAGGACATTCTCCGACAGGTCTGGCTTGGTATAGGCCTCGGTCGTTCTTGGACCAAAAAGCCCTTCCGGCGAGTGCTCCACCAAAAGCCAGCCGCCCTCGAACCAGCCCCTTTGCTGAACGATCCGTTTGTTCCGCCATCGCTCCTGTGCCTTGGAAATCCGCATGGGGCCGAGATCGGAAACGTCGATCACGAGCGTCCCGGCCTCAATCTTGCGCCATTTGGAAAGCTCGATCCGCTGGCCCGAGATGTCACGGTCGACGGTTCCTGCTGCTGAGCTGTCCATGCCGGCCGTGGCCGTGAGAACGGCGGTCGCAATCAGGCCAGAAAGAACCTTGAACGGTGTCATGATACCTCGTCGTGCGGGAAAGCCTTGCTGTCGCTACCAAGGTGGAAACCCTGTCGAATCCGTGCGGCAACGTCAGAAATCCCTGCCCGGTTGCCAGTGTGGATGACCATAACTGTCGGGTGAGAAAGGATCAACGGGAGGATGATACGGCGATTACGGCTTGTTTCTGCCTGCCTGAGATGCCGGCATGTCCGTCGCTGCCTGGTGCGGGATTTCGACATGAATTTACCGCTTCGGTCGGCCCCACCGTTCAGGTGCCCTTGGCATGGGGCCGTTACGGGAGCCTCGTTCGTGCGGGCGCTCCCTCCGCAGGCGGTCAAGAACCCGGGAGACGGTGTCACGCGCGTCCATGCAGACTTCGCCGTCGGGCAACGGGGGCCGGTCGATCATCACGATCGGCGTGCCTGTATCGCGCGCCGCGGCAATCTTGGCATGGGTCGCCTGTCCGCCGGAGTTTCTCGTGACTACGATGTCGATTCCGTGTCTCTGCAGCAGTCCGGTTTCCTGCCGGATCGTGAATGGCCCGCGCCCGGTTACATGAATCGCGTCAGCAAGTGGAAGCCTGGTGCGTGGATCGATGGTACGCACCACGAAACGGGGCTTTTCAAGGCCGGAGAAGGCTGCCAGCTGTTGGTACCCGATCGCGAGAAACACGGTCTGTGCGGTATCCCCGATCAGCCGCGCCGCCTCGGCGACATCGCGTGCGTGCCGCCAGCAATCGCCAAGCGTTTCCGTCCATGCCGGACGGACCAGCTTCAGTCTCGGCGTCTGCGTTGCCGCAGCCGCCGTCGCGGCGTTGGCAGCGATGGCGGCCGCGAAGGGGTGCGTCGCGTCCACGAGCGCACTCACGGATGTCTGTTCCATCCATTCGGCCAGGCTGAGTGCGCCGCCGAATCCGCCGATCCTGATTTTGCAGCCGGCGGGCAAGGCTGGCCTTTCCGTGCGGCCCGCAAGCGCATAGGTAATGCTGCAGCGTCCAGCAAGTCCCTCGGCCACATCCACGGCTTCCGAGGTCCCGCCGAGTATCAGGATGTGGGGCCGGTCAGCCATCAGTCCGCGGTGCTGCCTCTCCCACCGGATTTCCGACCCGGTCGAAGATGAGAACTCCGATGATGATGCCGGAGTTGCCGAGGGCCCGGGCGGCCGTCTTCCGGGCTTCGAGTGCGACGGCGTCGCCCAGGGGTACCCCGTCCGTGCGGGCGATCTCGAGCGCTTCGGCTGCCGAGCCCGCGATCCCGATGCGGCGGCCGGTAAAATCGCTGGCGCCGGCGGAGATGGCGAGGGCGGCGAGCTTCTCCGTATTCACCTGGCTGCGCCCCGAATGCAGGTCGAGATGCCCCTGTGCAAGCTTCGTGATCTTCGCGAACCCGCCGCCGATGTAAGCGACGGGAACGGGATGATTGCGCAGGTACTTGAGCATGCCACCGGCGAAATCCCCCATGTCGATCATCGCGTAGTCTGGAAGTGACAGCATCCGGCGCACGGCATTCTCGGATGTTGCTCCGGTGCATCCGGCGACTACCGGCGCGCCTGCAGCGCGCGCGACATCGATGCCGCGATGAATGGATTCGATCCACGCCGCGCAGGAATACGGCACGACGATGCCGGTGGTTCCGAGGATCGAGATACCGCCCTCGATCCCGAGGCGCGGATTCCATGTCTTGAGGGCGAGCTCGGCGCCGCCTTCGACCGAAACCGTGATGGTGACGTTGTCGTCACCGCCCCAGGCTTCGGCGACCTCGGTGATCGCCGATCGCATCATGGAGCGCGGCATGGGGTTGATCGCCGGTTCGCCGACGCCGAGCGGCAGGCCCGCCCGCGTCACCGTTCCGACGCCGTCGCCCGCGCGAAAGACAACCCCCGCGCCGGGCGGTGCGGGCCGGATCTCACTGATCACGAGCGCTCCGTGGGTGACATCAGGGTCGTCGCCCGCGTCCTTCACGATACCGGCGCGGGCCGAGCGGGCGGACAGCGCTTCGGTTGCGAGCGTGAAAGCCGGCGTCTCTCCCCGCGGCAACGTGATGCGAACCGGATCGGGGAACGAACCCGTGAGCAGCGCCGTGTAGGCGGCCTTGGTTGCCGCCGTCGCACAGGCGCCGGTCGTCCAGCCGCGCCGGAGCTTCCTGGCGGGCTTTCGTGTCATCCGGCGGTTCCGGATGCCCTTGATCCGGCGGCTTTCCGTCCCATCCGAGCCTTATATGTGCTAAGCAACGCTGATGAAATGGCCGACATTCTCGCTGCCCGAACCTGAACCCGGCTGGGTGTGGCTTACCGGTGCCGGTCCCGGTGATCCGGGACTGCTCACCCTGCATGCGCTCAACGGAATCCGCAATGCCGACGTGATCGTCCACGATACTCTGGTCAGCGACGAAATCCTTTCCCTTGCGGCGGTTGGATGCGAGATCATCCATGCCGGCAAGCGTGGGGGCAAGCCGTCGCCGCGTCAGCCCGACATCTCGGCGCGGCTGGTTTCCCTGGCGCGCGCCAAACGGCGCGTGATCCGCCTCAAGGGCGGCGATCCGTTCGTGTTCGGGCGTGGCGGCGAGGAAGCGCTGGCGCTGGTAGCGGCCGGTGTTCCGTTCCGCATCGTTCCAGGGATATCGGCGGGAATCGGCGGTCTCGCCCATGCCGGCATTCCGCTCACTCATCGCGATGTCAATTCCGTTGTGACGTTCCTGACCGGCCACGGCGCCAGCGGCGAGGTGCCGGACGCCATCGACTGGCCCGCGCTTGCTGTTTCGTCGCCGGTGCTGGTGATCTACATGGCGCTGAAGCAGCTTGCGGTGATTCAGTCTAGGTTGCTGGCGGCCGGCCGGTCGCCGGACGAGCCCGTCGCCATCGTGTCGAAGGCGACCCGGGCTGAGGAAATCGTGCTCGAGACCGACCTTGGGAATTGCGTCGACGACATGCAGGCCGAAACCATCGAGCCCCCAGCCATCGTGGTGGTCGGTGAGGTCGTCCGGCTGCGCGCCGGCCTCGACTGGGTGGGCGCCATGGCAGGACGCAGCCTTCTCCCGGACCCTCCCGGTATCCGATCGTTCCGCCGTGCGAGTTGACGACTACCTTTGGGCACGGACGTATTGCCGGGCGCGCCTCTGATGGCTGCCGCGCGAGGCGCTATCATCACCGCGCCCGCCTCGGGCAGCGGCAAGACCACCGTCACGCTCGGCCTTCTGCGGCATCTTGCGCGGAGTGGCAGCGCCGTTTCTTCCTTCAAGACGGGGCCCGACTATATCGACCCGGCCTTTCACGAGGCGGCCGGCGGCCGCCCTTGCCTTAACCTGGACAGTTGGGCGATGCGCCCGGAAACCCTCGCCGACCTGTATCAGGAGGCTGCCCGCGGTGCCGATATCGTCATCGGCGAGGGCGTGATGGGGCTGTTCGATGGTGGCTCCGGCGGTGTCGGGTCGACAGCCGAACTGGGCGCCTGTCTCGGACTTCCGATGATCCTGGTCGTTGACGCCAGTGCCCAGGGCCAGAGCGCTGCGGCAACGGTTCACGGCTTCGCGACTTGGCGCAAGGATATCGGTGTCAACGGCATCATCTTCAATCGTGTCGGGAGCGATCGTCACGCGGCCCTGCTTCGCGAGTCGGCGGCACCGCTCGAAATCCCGGTTATCGGCTGTTTGCCCCGGGCCACCGGCATTATCGTTCCCGAACGCCATCTCGGGTTGACGCAGGCGAGCGAACTGGCAGGACTCGAAGAAATCCTCGACTCCGTTGCGGACATCGTGTCCACGCATCTCGACCTTGAGGCGTTCGACAGGGTTCTCGCCGAGGCGCCACGAGCGGAACGAAGTCCGGCTTCGCCGTCGATACCCCCCCTCGGCCAGCGCATCGCGATTGCCCGTGATGATGCGTTCCGCTTCTGCTATCGGCATGTCGTTGAAGGCTGGCGCCGCGCCGGCGCCGGGATCACGTTCTTTTCGCCGCTCGCCGGTGAGGCGCCGGACGAGGCAGCCGATGCTGTCTATCTCCCTGGAGGCTATCCCGAACTGCATGCCAGCGTCCTTGCCGGCAACCGCGTCTTTGTTGATGGTCTGGCGGCCGCCGCGGACCGCGGTGCCGTGATCTATGGCGAATGCGGGGGCTACATGGTTCTCGGCCGATCGCTGACCGATGCCGGGGGCGTCGTCCACCGCATGGCCGGGCTGCTGCCGCTTGAAACCTCCTTTGCCGAACGGCGGCTGCATCTCGGCTACCGGCGGGCCAGTCTTGTTGCTGCCGGACCGCTTGGGCCGCGGGACGCGCGCTTTCGCGGGCATGAGTTCCACTATGCGACCACCTGCCGGGAAGACGGCGATGACGCGCTGTTCGCGCTTTCGGACATCGCGGGCGTGGCGATCGTTGCGGGCGGCCAGCGTCGCGGCCGCGTCATGGGTTCCTTCATCCATCTGATCGATACGGAATGATGCGTATGCGCCGTGTGTCGTCCCCGGCTCCCGACGCGCCCGCAGACATGCTCGCCGCGGTCGCGTGTTGCGCCTGACCACTGCGGATTCCGGTGCAGGCGCCCCGCCCGCAGGTTTGACATTGATGCATGCCGAGCCCATAAGCCGGGCCCGAAGGACGAGGTCGATGATCGAAATCATGATCGAGCAGTGGTCGCAGCGCGACGGGTCGGTGGACTGGATGTGGTCGATCTGGAGCGACGGCCAGCGGCGACACATGGGCGGTTCGCACGACTCTGCCGAGAGCGCCGAGATGGAGGCACGCGCCGCCTGCCACAAGCTGCTGGGGGCGCAACCCTACGAAGTAACGGTGCTTTGACTGCGCACACGGCGGCGGCCGGACATGGCTCTGGTGCTGCGATTTCGGTGCGGCGATTCTCGACATCCGGCATTCCGCGCAACCGCGGCATTCGTGGAGTCTGAACGGCGTGCTCAACACTACCTTTTCCACCGGCGGAATCGTGAGCGCCCCCCATCATCTTGCGGCCGACGCCGGCCGCGATGTGCTCCGGGACGGCGGCAACGCCATCGAGGCAATGATTGCGATGGCCGGCGTGATCGCCGTGGTCTATCCGCACATGAACGGCATCGGCGGTGACGGATTCTGGCTTGTCAAGCCCGCCGGCGCCGAACCGCTCGGAATCGATGCTTGTGGCGCCGCCGGACAGCGGGCGGCCGAATCCTTCTATCGCGCCTCCGGGCATGACGCGATCCCGCCGCGCGGCCCGCTCGCGGTCAATACGGTAGCGGGAACGGTGTCGGGATGGGGGGCGGCAATGGAGCTGGCGGCCCGCCTCGACGGACGCCTGGCCCGCCAGCGTCTGATGGAGCCGGCGATCGGCTTCGCGGAATCCGGTTTCCCGGTTACGGCCGGCCAGGCTCGGAACACGCGTCGACGGTCCGGCGAGTTGGGACCGCTGCCGGGGTTTTCGAAGGCCTTTCTTGCCGACGGTGCGCCGCCTTCTGAAGGCGAACTCTTTTGCCAGCCGCGCCTTGCCGGCTCCCTCCGCAGGCTTGCGGCCGACGGTTTCGACAGTTTCTATCGTGGCATGCTGGCTCGCGACATCGCGGCGGATCTGGAACGGATCGGGTCTCCGTTGTCGGCCGACGATCTCGTCCGGCACCGGGCTCTGTCCGTGCAGCCGCTATCGCTCCGGGTGTCGACGGGCATGCTGTGGAACATGCCGCCACCGACGCAGGGACTGGCGTCACTTATGATCCTCGGGCTGTTCGACCGGCTCGATGTCGACGAGCCCGAATCCTTCACGCACATCCACGGGCTGGTGGAATGCGTGAAACAGGCATTCACGGTGCGTGATCGCCATGTTGAGGATCCGGAGGAAATGGATGTCGTTCCCGCCGATTTTCTGGCCGATGACGAACTTGACCGCCGCGTGAGCGCGATAGGCATGGGGCGCGCATCGCCCTGGCCGGCATCCGTCGTCGTCGGCGACACGGTGTGGATGGGAGCGGTCGATAACCGGGGAAACGCGGTATCATTCATCCAGAGCCTGTTCTGGGAGTTCGGATCGGGAATGGTGCTCGATGAAACGGGTATCCTGTGGCAGAACCGTGGCGCCAGCTTCGCTCTTGGCGATGCGGCCGTGAACAGGCTGCGTCCGGGCCGTCGTCCCTTCCATACGCTGAATCCGGCCATGGCAGAACGCGACGACGGCAACGTTCTGGCCTATGGCACGATGGGCGGAGAAGGCCAGCCTCAGACCCAGGCGCTGTTCTATACCCGGCACGCGCAATTCGGACAGGGCTTGCAGCAGGCGATAACCGCGCCGCGCTTCGTCCTCGGGAGGACTTGGGGAGACACTGGGACCAACCTCAAGCTCGAGGCGCGGTTCGGGCATGAACTTGTCGACCGGCTGCGCGATGCAGGCCACGACATCGAGATGATCGACGAGTTCGACGATCTGGCAGGACATGCCGGCGCCGTGATGAGGAGAAGTGACGGACTGCTCGAGGGGGCCGCGGACCCTCGCGCCGATGGCCGGGCTGCCGGCCTCTGACGGAAAGGGTTCTCCCGGCTCCGCCGCCTACCACGCCCCGTCGGCACCGAAGGCGCGGGGAACGGTAACCAGGATTGACGAGCGGTCGTCGTGGAGGATGGTCACGACCGCCAATGGCAGATGAACCGCCGCGCCGTCGGCGGTGTCGAACCGGGCCTTGGTGATTGCCGAATACACGTGGAGTTCAAGCTCCTGCAGCGCCGTCAGGCGGATGCCGAGTTGTTCCAGAGCCAGCGACTGGTCCGAGGCGGACCTGTTCTCCCAGTCTTCTGCACAGTTCGAAAAGAAGCCTATGAGATCGCGCATGCGTCCCGCCTCGGCGGTCGAAAGCGGCTCGTCATGCTCGATCAGTTTGGCATATTGCGACGCTTCGAGAGCGGTCCAGAGGTCATGTCCGTTCTCGGCACGGTGCAGTTTCAGTGGTGCCGAACGCAAGTCTGCCATGGTCACCATACAGACTGCGGAGGATGCACAGGCGTGTCAATGTCGAATCCCGCCTTCGTGAACGGGTGTGCGTCGCGATTGCAGGAAATCGAGGGCAATCTGTTGGCGGCGATTCAGAACGGCGGAAAACCGCGCTTTTGAGCGGTTGGCTGTGTGGATTGGGCGAACACGGGTACGAGGACATGCGGCGTTGACGAGAGGCCGCGCGGTCTTCGTTTTCTGCCTGTTGTCGGGTCCTGTGCTTTGGTGTTGATGATGTCGTTCCAGTCGGCGTTTTGTGGCGGTCGGCGTCTGTGGAACGTGACGTGAGGGGGACCTTCAGCCTTGTGCGCAGGGTTTCTGCCTGCCGTTCTCCGGCCTCGTCGTGGTCCTGCGCGAGAACGATGGTTCTGACGTTGGGGCTCCTTGCAGCGAGGCTGATCTGTTCGTGCTGGCGTCGCGAGGGCGCCCGGCGGTGGAGAAGAAGGCGCGGCTGGCGGGACATCCGTCGGTCTGGGCCAGGCTGAGGGCTCGACCGTGCTTTCCTCAGGAGCCCGGATCACATGCCGGCAGAAAAACCGGAACCGGACCGAAACGACAACAGGGAAGAAAACGGGCGGCGTTCACAGAGACAAACAGACAAACACTGAAACCGCGACAACAGGACGTGACAACAAGAAAGAAACACGATCCTGAAAAGCGCGGCGAATCGCCGAAATCCCGCCGTTTTATGCAATCGACAACAGCGTGCGCTGGGCCGGACCAAGGGTTTTGCCCGCGCCAACGGCGCTACACCGACCCCCATAGCACGCCCAAGGAGATTTTCGTTGTGCCGCTGCGGCGCGACGCCCGGCGGCTACTGTCGCGCCCGCGGGCGCTGCCGGGCGCCGGCTCGCCCGGGCGCTTGCCGCCGACGGCAAGCGCATCCGCGGCGCTAACCGCAACGGCCACCACGAGACCGTGGCCCTCACGCCTCCGGCGCCCCCTTCGCGCTGTTGAACTTCGACGACGGCGAGCTTGCGGCCACCTCCTCGAGCGCACCGATGTCCGCGGCAAGGTGATAACCCTCGACGCCACGACGCCGGCGACGCTGATCACCCGGCGCTGCGGCGCCGACTACGTCTTCTCGGTCAAGGGCAATGCGCCCGAAACCTTCGACATCCTCGACGGCATCGACTGGGAGCCACCGGCCGCTTCAAGGAGGAGCAAGGCCCACGGACGCCTCAAGCAGCGCTCGATACGTGCCGCTCAAGGGCCTGACCCCGGCGTCAGCCAGATTGCACGCATCAAGCGCTACCGCGAACCGCCGGGAAAGAGCGCCAGCGGCGCAGCAAGCGGCAACGACTACACCGAGTACATCATCACCTCGCTCAATGCGCAACACGCCAGAGGAACTGCTGCGGCCGCGGCCACCGGGCGGTGGAAAACATGAACCATAGGCAGAGAGACTGCGTCTTCGGCGAGGACGCCTGCCCGACCGGCTCCGCAAACCGCGCCAGCCTCAACAACATCGCGCTCGCGGTGATCTTCGCCAACCGACGCGAGAGCCTCGCCGAAACACGGCGGCGGCTGCAGCTCGACCGCCGGGAAGCTGTCGCAGCCCGGCCCTGAGCGCCAATGGCGTCCGGCCGATTCCCGGATGCCGCCCACAACCCGCCCACATTCCGAAAACAACCCGCCCGCGTACCGGTAACGCCGCCGGCGACGACCGCGGGCGGCTCCAAAGCCAGAAAACCCGGCACGCTGTGAAACCTCCGGACAGCAGAAGACAGCAAAATTGAATGCAGCATAAGAAACGTCTGATTCGGAACTCGGCCCATGATGCTTCGTTGCGGACCTATGTTATTATCGCGCTGTCGGCCGGGCCTTGCCCGGCCGACACGTCATTCGCGGTTGGACCCCGCACGTGCACGCGGGCCGGCCTTTCGTGGACGGTCGCGAGGCGCGGCCACTGCCGGAGACAAAAGCATGGCGGAAGGCATTCTGGACGACATCGTCCGCCTCCGACGGCAGGTCGTTGATGCTGCCAAGGAGCATGGTAACGGTAAGGACATTAGCGGGCAGCTTTCGTCGATCGCCGACGAGCTCGGCCATCTGCTGGAGAAGGCGGAGTCCCGACTCGACGAGATGAGCGAGGCCGGCATCGACGAGCGCACGCGGTTCATTTCCGAACTTGCCGGCACGCTGCTGTGCAGCAGCATGGCGCAGCGCGGGAGCGCGGTTACGGAATCCCAACTTGAGCAGTCCGTCGACATGGCGTCGGAGATTGTGAAGCGGGTCAAGGCGCGCATGTGAGCGCACCCCGCGGGGTGGGGCTGCGGCCGGATTCAGTTGCCCAGTTCGCGGTTGACCAGCGCCGCGCCGGCGGTCAGCGCGTGCAGCTTGCCGTGCGCTGAGCCCCGGCTCCGTGGCACCATGCCGCAGTCCGTGCAGGCGATCAGATGCTCGGCTGGCACATGGTTGAGGGTGCGGCGGATGCGTTCCGCGACGACGGTGGCCGGCTCGACCTCCTCGTTGCCCACGTCGATCACGCCAACGAGGACATCCTTGCCCTCGAGGGCGCCGAGTATGCTGGGATCGACACCTGAGGCAGCGCATTCCACCGAGACCTGATCGATCGTGCTTCCGGCAATGAGCGGCAGCGTCGCGTCGTAGTGGCTCCAATCGCGATTGGCGTTCTTCCAGTTGAGGACGGTTTCCGTCCCGTACCCGTAGCAGATATGCACCGCGCGCTTTGCGGCGACGCCGGCGAAGGCGCGTTCGAGAACTTCCAGACCCCAGTCCTTCACCGCCTCGGTGTAGATGTTGAAGCACGGTTCGTCGATCTGGACGACATCTGCGCCGGCTTCGGCCAAGGCCCGCGCCTCGAGATTGAGAATGGCGGCGTAGTCGGCCGCGAAGTCCACATCGGAACGGCCGCCGGCGGTGTCGAAGATGCTGTCGGCGACGGTCATCGGACCGGGCAGCGTCACTTTGATCGGCCGGTCGGTGCGGGCGCGCGCAAAGCGCAGCGCCTCGAGCAGCACCGGCCCGTCCCACTGCAGGTCCGAGAGCAGGCGCGGTGCGGCCGTCTCGGTCGAATAGCGCTGGCCACGGCTTCTCTTGCTGCCCTGGTTGTCGAAATCGATCTGCCCGAGATGCTCGACAAACCCCCATATGTAATGCCGCCGCCGCTGTTCGCCGTCGGTCACGATATCGATGCCGGCCTCCTCCTGGGCGGCGAGCCACAGGCTCACGGCATCATCCTGGCCGACGGCCAAGGCATCGCCCTCAAGGTGCCAGGGTGCGCGCAGGAGCAGAGGTTCGGCCAGCCATTCCGGCTTCGGCAGGCTTCCGGCGATCGTGGTGCGGATCAATGACATGGGCCGGTCCCCGGCGTCCCGGCTGCGGTCCGTCACAGCCCCATCATGGCGCTGACCTTGGCGCCGAGCAGGCTCTCCGGATCGTCGAGGTCGAAAACGATGTCGAAGTGATTCCGGCCCGGATGCTCGAAGATGTCCACAGTCCAACCCCTATCCTTCCAGGCATCGGCCAGAATGCGGCTTTGGCGCTTGAATTCCGACGTTTCCGAGGTGCCGTAGGAAATCACCAGCGGGCAGCCGGTCTCGGGAAGATGGTGGATCGGGCTGTTACGCCGCGCCGACGCCTCGTCGAGTTGCGCCCATTCATTGACGTTGGAAAGCCGCACCGGCTCGAGATCATGCAGGCCGTTCAGGGGCACCGCGCCCTTGATGGCGTCGGGAGGGAGCCCCGCCTGTTCGCGCCATCCGCCGGCAACCATCATGCCGGTGAGGTGGCCGCCTGCCGACGAGCCGCATACGAAGAGGCGGTTGGGGTCGCCGCCGAATTCCGATGCGTGCGACCATGTCCATGCCACGGCGGCGCGGCACTGGCGGACGATCTCGTCGAGCGAGGCGCCCGGGGCGAGGGAATAGTTGACGGTGACCACCGCGGCGCCCGCGTTGACAAGCCCCGGGGCCATGAAGGCGGACTCCTTCTGGCTGAGCATGCGCCAGTAGCCGCCGTGGATATAGACCAGAACCGGCGCCCCGTCGCCGGCTGGGAAGATGTCGACGACCTCGTCGGGATGCTCGCCATAGGCGATGTCGGTGCGACATTCAAGCCTATCGCGGGCCTCGGCGCTGCGCCGCGCGTATTCGGCGATGTATGGATCCAGATTCGGCACCGTGTCGCGTGCGCTGTATTCCCGGTTGAGGGTTTTCTGGTCGAAGCCGAGATAGACAGTGTCGGTCATGGCGATGTCTCCGCGCGTCTCAGAGGCTTGATGTTGGATCGAAATCCGGCCGCCGCTTCTCGCGGAGACTGGCCAGCCCTTCGCGGGCCTCGGGGCCGGTGAAGCCCAGGAATTCGAGCGCCAGCGAGGTGTCGAAATTCGGCCCCATCATGCGCAGCCAGTTGTTGAGCGCATACTTGGTGAAGCGGATGGCGGACGGGGCGCCGCGGGCGAGTTTTTCGGCAACGCGGACGGCGGTGTCCTGGAGCGCGTCGTCGTTCACGCACATCGATACGAGGCCGATCCGCTCAGCCTCCTCTCCCGAGACGGGTTCGCACAGGAGAAGGTAGTATTTCGCTTTAGCCATGCCGCAGAGCAGCGGCCAGATGATGGCGGCGTGATCGCCTGCCGCAACGCCGAGGCGGGTGTGTCCGTCGATGATGCGCGCGGTCTTGGCGGCGATCGAGATGTCGGCCAGGAGCCCGGCCACGAGGCCAGCGCCGACCGCGGGTCCCTGCATGGCGCTGACGATCGGCTTCGAGCAGTTGACGACATTGTAGACGATGTCGCGGGCTTCCTTCCAGCCGTTTACCCGCGCCTCGAAGTCGTTGATCAGGCTGTCGATCATGTCGAAGTCGCCGCCGGCCGAGAACGCGTCGCCGGCACCGGTAAGGATGGCAACCGAGGTGTCGGGATCGGCCTCGACATCCTTCCACACCTCGACCAGTTCGCGGTGCATGACGGCGTCCGCAGCGTTGAGCCGGCCCGGCGTATCCATCGTGATGCGGACGATCCGTTCGGCGGGCCGATCGAACTTCAGGCGCTGATAACCCGAATAGCACTCTGTCATTTTCTTCCTCGTTGCTAGTGGTCCAAGGAGCTGGCGTCCGTGTCTCTGGCGCCGCCGTCAGCGGGCTGGGCGTGAAGGTCTGCGGGAACGCGGCCGACGCTGCCGGCCCGAAGGATTGCGGCATTGTACCGCGTGCCCCTGTCCCGGTCATCACGGTCGGGGACGGTTTCGGGTCAGCCCGTCCCGCCCGGTCCCGCCGTTCCGGCGGCCGCTCGCCCTCCAGACCGACACGGCGAAGGAGCCGGCGCTCGCCGGCGGCGAAATCGGTGCGTGCATGCTGCGTGCACCAGTTGTCCCATATCACGAGGTCGCCAATCTGCCAGACATGTTCGTAGAGATGTTCGGGACGCTCGACATGGGCGAAGCAAAGTTCGAGCACCGCCCGCCCGTCATCCGCGTTGAAACCGACAAGCTCCTCGGTCATCAGGCGGTTGAAGTGGAGCACCTCGCGCCCCGTCTCCGGGTGTATGCAAACGGCGGGATGCGCCGGGTGCGGCACGCGGCTGCGGTCGAAGGTCGACGGTTTTATCTGGGTCGAATAGTCGTAGGCATACACCGCGTCCAAGGCCCAGATCCGCGCCCTGACGGCGCCGGGTAGCGAGGCCCAAGTATGTACATATTGGCGAACAGCGTGTTGCCGCCTTCCCGCGGAATCCCCTCGGCATAGAGCAGCGCGCCCTTGATCGGCATTTCGAGAAACACGGAATCGGAATGGAACATCAGTTCGCCATCGGGCAGGACCCCGACGAGTTTCCCCGTTCTCGTGGACATTGCTCACGAGCATCACACGGTTGTCGCCGCCGTCCTTTCTCTCCGTGGAGCGCGAGCCGACCGGCGTGTCGAAATGCTGCGCGAACGCCACCTGCCCGCTTCCTCAGGCGCTGGTTCCGGAACACCAGGACAAGATGCTCAAGCCGGGCGGAACGGAGCGCTGCGACCGTTCCGTGGTCGAGCGGCCGCGCGAGGTCGAGGCCCCGGATCTCGGCGCCGAGCGTCGGCGACAGCCTGTGAAGCCCGAATCCACCCATAGCCGGAACCTACATTATTTCCGGTGCGTGCGCCCGTCCCGGCGCGTAGCATGAATCGACCGCGTCAGGCCGTCTCGGGCGCAAAGGGCGATTCCCCCGAAGGTCGCTAGCGATCCCGCGCTTCACACTGCTCCGATTCCATGAAGGCGTGCAGTCCCGTCGCCTCATTTTCATCGAACCGTTCACCTGTTGCGGTGAGGTTCACCATGCGGTCAAACCGGAACGTGCGGAAATCCTGCTGCAGCTCGCACCAGGCGGAGAGAATCCAGCCGTCGGTCAAATTCCAAATCATGAGAGGGCGTACGCGGCGCTCGGTTGGTTGCCATCGCTGTCCCGATAGTTGAACTGGGCGATCTGCCGTTGGCGGATCGCCCGGCGGAGCAAAGCCAGATTCGGTGTTGCGTTTCCCCCTTGAAGGTTGAAGTACGGCACATCGGCAAGCTTGTGTTCCTCCGGTTGAGGCATGCCTGCCTGGATTTCCGCACGCATTTCGCGCGCCGCAGTCGCCAGCACCGGATCGCCAGCGCTTTCCACGAAGGAAAGATCTACGGCAAGCGCATCGACCTGGTCATGGGTGAACGTCACGTTGGGCAGGTCAAAGCCCGGTCGCAGCAGGCAACCAACGCCCGCCTCGCCCTCGGTCGGCAGGCCGGAGGTCTGGAGGTAGCCGATGGCGCGATAGATTGTGCTGATTCTGACCTCAAAATGCTCGGCAAGTTCGTGGGCTCGACTGATGCCGCGGGCCCGCATCTTGTTGATCGGTCTGAACAGTCTTTCTGCGCGCCTCATCGGCTTCACGCACGGCCCGGATTTCGAAGGAGTTGAGGCGTGACCATTCCCGTTTCATGCCTGTGTCACGAGTTCAGCGAGTCTCGATGGTTCTGATGCCCGGAGCCGCTCCGGATGGTCTGCGATTCTGGCTGGCATTCAAGAAAAGAACCTGGCAGCCTGCGGGAACGCTTCAGGACTTTCCGGTTTTGCGTTCAGCCGGCGACCGTAGCCTCGATCTTGAACATCAGCGGAGGTAAAGCGAGCCGGTTGACACCGAGAAGGGGCATTGGAGGAGCGGCGTCAACAGGCCTGAAATGTGATCGGAGAACATCGAAGTGCTGCATGGCCTCGTCCACATCAGTGGTGTAGATTCTGAGTCGGACAATGTCGGCAAGGCCCATGTCGGCAGCGTTCAGAACGGCTTCCAGATTGTCGAGGACAGGAGCGGTCTGACCGCGCATGTCGCCTGTGTGCTGCGGGTTGCCGTCGGCGTCGACGGAGGTTTGGCCTGCGCAGACCAAGTGCCGGCTTGCTCCGGCGAGCACTTCGGCCTGCTTGTAGCCCAAATTCAGCGATCACGGCCAAGGGTTGACTGCTGTTCTCTTCATGGGTTGTGCGTCCTCATTGACGTTTCGGAGAGCGGTCCTTATCACAGGCCTCCTGTCACCGTGGTGACGGGGGTCATCACGGTGCTATCGGTGCTGCCTCGGCTTTCCGGCGTGGGGGCGCCGCCCTGCGCTTCGGCAGGACTTCCCCACGCCGCATTCGATCTTGCCGACAGCTGATGGAGGGAGGTTGCACAGCCTGCCGGGTTTTCTGGCCGTGGGGCGGTCCACGGATCAGCGCAGCCGGAAAACCTGGCAAGAATGCGGAAATTTGTGCCCCGTTCAGCGATCTTTCAAAACATCAACCACAGCGCGGGAAAGTCCTGGCGCTTCGGAAGCCGGTCTTGCCGTCGGCCCCGCGTTGCGCAAGAATGCTGGTCTTTCTGGATGAAGAAGGTTCCCTGATGTCTGACGCCCTGATCTGTGATGCCGTGCGCACGCCTGTCGGAAGATATGGCGGTGCCCTCAGTTCTGTCCGCACCGACGATCTCGGAGCCGTTCCGATCCGTGCGCTCATGGAGCGCAACACCGGCGTTGACTGGGAATCCGTCGACGATGTCTATTTCGGCAATGCCAACCAGGCCGGCGAGGACAACCGCAACGTGGGGCGCATGTCGGCCCTGCTCGCCGGTATGCCGCTCGATGTCGGGGGCGTGACTGTCAACCGCCTGTGCGGCTCGGGGATGGAGGCGACGGCACAGGGCGCGCGCGCGATCCGCACGGGTGAGGCGCGGATTGTCGTGACCGGCGGCGTGGAGAGCATGTCCCGTGCGCCCTTCGTCATGGCCAAGGCGGAGACCGCATTCTCACGCCAGGTGGAAGTCCATGACACCACGATCGGGTGGCGCTTCGTGAACCCGAAGATGCAGGAAATGCATGGCATCGATGCCATGGGGGAGACTGCGGAGAACCTTGCCGAGGAACGCCAGATCACGCGTGAGGACCAGGACAGTTTCGCGGTCTGGAGCCAGAACAAGGCGGAAGCGGCGCAGCGGGACGGCCGTCTCGCAGCCGAGATCGTTCCGGTCACCGTGCCGCAGCGGCGCGGCGACCCGATAGAGGTCGATACCGACGAGCATCCCCGTCACGGGACGGCGATCGAGGACCTCGCCAGGCTGCGTCCCGCCTTCAGGAAGGACGGCAGCGTCACGGCGGGAAACTCGTCGGGGGTGAATGACGGTGCAGCGGCTCTCCTGCTTGCGGACGAAGAGGCGGCAAAGCGGCACGGGCTCCGGCCCCGCGCCCGCGTCGTCGGCGCTGCCGTTGCCGGGGTGCCGCCCCGCATCATGGGGATCGGTCCGGCTCCGGCCTCGCGGAAGGTGCTGGCGCTCACCGGGCTGTCCCTCGACGACATGGACGTGATCGAGTTCAACGAGGCGTTTGCCGCACAGGTGCTCGCCTGCTCGCGTGAACTTGGCCTCGCGGACGACGATCCGCGCATCAATCCCAATGGCGGCGCCATCGCGCTCGGCCATCCTCTCGGCATGTCCGGCGCGCGGCTTGTCACCACGGCCGTCAACGAACTTGAGCGGCGCGACGGTAGGTACGCGCTTTGCGCCATGTGCATCGGTGTCGGTCAGGGCATCGCCACGGTCATCGAACGGATCTGAGGCCGCACCGGTCCTTGGGTCCCGCCATCCGTCGCGTAGCGGCGGACCGGTTCGTGGCGTGCCGGCCGCAGCCGCCCGGCACGGGAGGCGGGCCATGTCTCCTATGACCGTCCTTCCGCGCTCCCTCAGCGAAACGATCGGCCGGCGTTTGCTGGCCGAAGATCAGGTCACGGCCGCGCCTGTGGCGGCATTCATGGCGACCTTCGGGCGCGATGATCCGCCTCCCGTCCCCGGCTCGCCGGTGCCGCCGCTGTGGCACGGGCTGTTCTGTGTTGTCAGGCATCTGCCCTCGCGCCTCGGTCGCGACGGTCTTGCCGTCGGAACCGGGCTGCCGCCCGAGACGCCGGAGTTCCCCGACCGCCTGTTCGGCGGCGCACGCTACCGTTTCCACCGCCCGCTGCGGGTGGGCGAGCAGATGAAGCGGGAATCGGAAATGGTGTCGTTCGAGATCAAGGAGGGCCGCAGCGGCACCTTCGTGATCGCGATCGTGCGCCATTCCATCCACGGCGACGGCGCGCTTGCGGTGACGGAGGAGAACGATATCCTTCTGCGCCCTGCAGGTGCCGCATCGTGGCGGTCTCCGGCAGGCGGGTCGGGCTTCGCCCGGCCGCTGGCCGATGCCGCATGGTCGCGCACCGTCACGCCGGATCCGGTCCTGCTGTTTCGGCATTCCGCGGCGATGTTCAACAGCCACCGCATCCACTATGACCGCGACTTTGCGCGGTCGCGCGGCTATCCGGGCCTCGTCGTGCAAGGGACGCTGATCGCGCGCCTGATGCTGGAGATGATCCGCGATGAGCGGCCCGATTTCGAGGTCGCCGGGTTCTCGTTCCGCTCGGGCCGGCCGATCCATGATGACGGGGACTTCACGCTCTGCGGCACGCCGTCGGCGGACGGCACGCGCATTTCGCTGGCTGCCCTCGATCACGCTGGCAACCGCGGTATGACCGCGGAGGCCACGGGGGGCTGACTAGGATTTTCCCACGCTGTGGGTGATGCCCTGAATGACCACTGAACGGGGCACAAATTTCAGATGTCCTGACCTCGTGAGTTGACTTGATCAGTCCGGCCTCTTTTTTTCAACACAATCAACGACTTTTACGGCTTTTTTCTTGACAACATAGCCGCACGATCGCCCAATATAACATGGCGCCCATAATTGGACAGTCCCGGCCTGCCAGGGCCGGGCGCGCCGGACCTCGCCAAGGGAGAGGCAGCTGCGCTGACGCTGGTGTTCGGCCGCGAGGGCTGGAGCCCGGCGTTGTTCGCCCGCCTCGCCCGGCGCGGGATGGCGGTGACCACCTGGCACAAGGGGTTCGGGGGCGATCCCTGGCTGGAGGGGAAGTTCCGCACGGCCGCTCCACGGTCCAGGTGGCGTCCGGACCGCCGAGGTGCGGCTCGCGGAGAAACGGATCACGCTGCCCGGCGGGCCGGAGGTGCGCCAGATCCGGCGTCTTCTGGACAGCCGGCAGGTGCCGCTTGTCACCACCGACATGCACACGCCCATGGAGCGGGTGTGGGCGCGCTGTTCTCGCGCTGGTCCCAGGAGAGCTTCTTCAAGTACATGCGCGAGGAGATCGGCCTCGACGCCCGTGCACGGCCTTG
Source organism: Alphaproteobacteria bacterium (assembly GCA_964291215.2). Classification (GTDB taxonomy): domain Bacteria; phylum Pseudomonadota; class Alphaproteobacteria; order MPNO01; family UBA830; genus JAJEBT01. Next base: position 712,697 of record OZ219791.1, read on the forward strand.
TCGAGCAGGACCCTGCAGCGCGCGTCCCGGACTGGCGCCGCTGCGACCGCCGCATCCGGCAGCGGCGCCAGAAGCTCGGCACGCTGCGGAACCGCGTCGCCGACCTGCTCAGGGGCGCCCCGTCCGACATCGCCGTCACGGCCGCCGGGACGTTGAAGGACGAGATCGTGACGCTCGGCGCCGAGCACGAGGCGCTCAAGGTCCGGCGTTCAGAAACCCCGAAGCATGTCACGGTGGCCGAGCTCGACGAGAGGCTCGACGCCCTGCCTTCCAGCGAGAAGCTGCTGCTCGACATCGTTCGCATGACCGCCTGCCGCGCCGAGGCCCGGATGATGTCCGCCGTCGCCGCGGCGCAGGGCGCAAAGCAGCGTCCGCGACGCCCCCTCGCCGAACTGTTCCGCTCGGACGCCGACATCATCCCCGACCCGGAGAACGGCGTCCTGCGGGTGCGCATCCTCGGCACCGCCAGCAACGCGCGCGACGCCGACATCGCCGGACTGCTCGACGGACTCAACTGGACGCGCACGATCTTCCCCGGAACCGGGCTTCGCATGATCCACGAACTGGCAGACAACGCACGCAAACCCGGCCCATAAGCATCGCCCTGATTGGAAAAATCGAACCCGAGGTCAGGACATCTGAAATTCCCGCCTTCTTGCCGGGTATCCTGGTCGCGACGCTCCGCGGACGGCTCTGCAGCCAGAAAATCCGGCAGGGTTGGGCTTGTGCGAGTTCCGTTCATCAGCAGGCGGCAAGATTGAACGCGGCGTGGGAAATGCCTTGGGTCTGACGGCGAGGGTCGCTGGAACGCGGTCAGGCAGCTTGGAAGCCTGGATTGAAGATGAGGCCGAGGGCGTTCCCCCACGGATCGGTCACGGTGGCGACCACGATGTCGCCGCCGACATTGGTTTGCGGATCGCCCGGAGCCGCGCCAAGCGAGACGAGATGCGCGACGGCGCGCTCGACATCGTCGACGCCCCAGTAGGTGAGCACGTTCGCGGTCTTCGCTGTCGGTGGTGTCTCGTCGCGCATGAGGCCGAGCTCGTATCCGGCCACATTGAACCCGACATAGAACGAGTCGTCGAAATAGGGCTCCGCCCCGAACGCTTCGCCATACCATTGGCGCGCCCGCTCGAGATCCGGAACCCTGTAGATCGTGGTCCTGAGACCGAGGAAGCCGACAGTCATCCGTCCATGCTCCTGCTCTGCCGCCGGTATCGGCCATGCCGCGGCGGCTGTCCGGTGCGCAATGGTAGCACGGCGGCAGCGGTCACGATGCGGCGCGGTTGAGCCCGGGGCGCCACAGTACGTCCGACCTGCCGCCGTCATTGGCGGCGCGCGCCATCACGAACAGGAGGTCGGACAGGCGGTTGAGGAAGCGAATGGCCTGCGGGTTGACGTTCTCTGCCTCGCCTAGGGTGCATGCCGCGCGCTCGGCACGGCGGCAGACTGTGCAGGCAAGATGAAGCGCGGCGGCCAGATCGCTCCCGCCACGCAGCACGAAGGAGGAGAGCGGCTCGAGCTCGCGGCCGACAGCGTCGATTTCCCGTTCCAAGCGCGCCACTTGGTCCGCATGGATGCGGAGATGGCCATCCCCCGGATCGGCGCCCGGGCGCGTGATGTCGGCACCGAGGTCAAAAAGATCGTTCTGGATCCGGGCAAGTATCGCGTCGGTCCCGGCCGAGTCGGAATGGCGCCTTGCAATGCCGATCGCAGCGTTGGTCTCGTCGATGTCGCCTTGGGCCGAGATGCGCTGCGAAGCCTTGGAAATGCGGCTGCCGTCGCCGAGCGATGTCTGTCCGCCATCGCCGCCGCCGGTGTAGATCCTGTCGAGTTTCACCATGAGTCCGCCTTGCCGGTGGCCGGACGGCGTGGCCCCGCCCGTTGTCGCACCGGCATTGTGGCGGGGCCGCACGGGAGGCGCAACAGGTTCGCGCGCCCGGCCCCTGGCGGCCGTCCTTGCCGATTCGGCAAGATAAGTGTATCTGCACTGTTGCGATGACGGAGCTTGATGCCCACTGCGCCTTTCACACCCGGGTTGCGTGGCATTGCACATGTTTCAACATGCGCCGCGCCGCGCGCGCGGTGACCCGGATCTATGACGAGGCGTTGGCGGAGAGCGGGCTGAAGGCGACCCAGTTCACGATGCTCGGCGCGGTTGCCATCCTCGGACCGGCTCCGCTCACGCATCTCGCCGAGCACATGGCGCTCGACCGCACCACGTTGACGCGGAACCTCCGGATCCTGACCGACCGCGGCCTCGTCCGCATGACCGCAGGGGGTGACCGCCGCAAGCGGGTGGTCGCCATCACCGGGGCGGGAAGGGCGGCGCTGGCCGCGGCCACGCCTGCGTGGCGTCGGGCCCAGGATCAGGTTGCCGGCGGTCTCGGAGAGGAGCGTCTGCGTCGTCTTGTGGACGACCTGAACGAACTGGCAGCGGTTGCGTCCGTTACGGCAACGGAATAAAGGTGTCTGACCGGCGCCGGAGGCGCTTCGGGTGCGGTTTGCCGCATGAAGGAGTGTCGGTCGGCCGCTATCCCGGCCCGCCGGCCCTCCTCGCGACAGGATGACGGGCTCTTGATTTACCAGATTATCTCCGTGGTCGCGCCGGTCTTCTGCTGCGCTGCCATCGGTTTTACTTGGGCGCGCCTCGGCCGCCCGTTCGACACCCGGATGGTGGGCTCCCTGGCCCTCAATCTGGGCATGCCGTGCCTCGTGTTCTCGACCCTTACCGGCTTTGAGGTCAGCTTCGGAACCGTCGGCCGGATCGCGCTCGCCTACGGCATCGCGCTCGCCTGCTTCATGATCGTCGGTCTTGGCTGCATCCTCCTCCTGCGACTGCCGGTTCATACCTTCCTCCCCGCTTTCGCGTCGGCGAATACCGGGAACATGGGGCTGCCTCTCTGCCTGTTCGCGTTCGGTCAGGAGGGACTTGCCCTCTCCATCGGCGTCTTCGTGCTCTCGTCGCTGTTCAGCTTCACGGTTGGCTGGAGCCTCTATGCCGGGCGCCTGACCCTCGACATCCTCTACAAGAATCCGCTGATCTATGCGGTCGCCATAGCGCTTCCGATGGCGTTGACCGGAACCCGTCCGCCGGCCTGGCTGGCCAATACCATGGAGCTTATCGGCGGGCTCGCGATACCCTTGATGCTGATCTCGCTCGGCGTTGCCATCGCCAGCATCCGCGCCCGCGGGGCTGTGCGGGTCATCGTCGTCTCCGTGGTCAAGCTCGGCGCCGGATTCCTCGTCGGCTACGGGCTGTCCCTCGTGCTTGGGCTCGAAGGGGTGGCGAGAGGCGTTCTGATCATCGGCTGTTCTATGCCGGTTGCGGTCCACAATTTCATGTTCGCTCAGTATTTCGACCGCAAGCTCGACGACACTGCGGGGCTGATCCTGTTCTCGACGATATTCTCGCTGGCGACTCTGCCGTTGCTGATGCTGGCGGTGCTGTGACCGGACTCCGGTTCCGGCGCACCGGACCGCTTCAGCGCACGCTTCCCGAGCGGCGAGGCCGATGGATCTGACGGCTCAGCTTGCCGCTGTCGTCGCGCCCATATTCATCTGCGTCGGCCTTGGCATTCTCTGGGTGCGGCTCGGATCGCCGTTCGATTCCGGCCTGATCACGTCGCTGATCTACAATGTCGCCGCCCCGTGCCTGATCCTTGCGACCTTCGACAAGGTCGATGTTACGGTGGCCGCGCTTGGCGAGGTCGCCCTTGCCGCGACCGCCTGCCTCATCAGTTTCGGCCTCCTTGCCACCCTCGTTCTCAGGGCAGTGCGGCTCGACCTGCCCTCCTATCTTCCGGCCCTGATCTTTCCGCTCGCCGGAAGCATGGGCCTTCCCGTCTGCTTCTTCGCGTTTGGCGACGAAGGCCTCGCCTTCGCGATCGTGTATTTCACGATCGCCGCTGTCGGCACGTTTTCGGTTGGTGTTGCGGTCGCCGCGGGTTCGCTGTCGTTCGCGACGGTGCTCCGGTCTCCGGTCATCTATGCAGTGCTGATCGCCGTCGCCCTCAAGCTCGTCGAGGCGCCGCTGCCGGGATGGATCTTCAACACCGTCGACCTTCTCGGCGGCCTTGTCATCCCGATGCAGCTTGTCGCCCTTGGCGTGTCTCTTCTCGACCTCCGCCCCGGCGCTTTCCTGCGCAGTCTCGCTCTCGGCGCCTTTCGCCTGGCGATGGGCCTTGTCGTGGGGCTCTGCGTCGCGGACCTGTTTGGTTTCGAGGGCACGCTGCGCGCCGTCGTCGTCATCCAGAGCGCCATGCCGGTCGCGGTCTCGTCCTATCTCTTCGCGCAGCACTTTAACCGCAAGCCGGCGGAGGTTGCGGGCATGGTCGTCACGTCGACGGCAATTTCGTTTGCCACGCTACCGTTTCTGCTATGGTTCTTCCTCTCCACCTGAGCGGTCACGTCGCTGCAGCGGCGCTGCCTGCAGGCAGAGAGAACATCTTCCGGAGCCTGCCATGACTGCGAGATATGCTAAGATCGCCTTCACCGAGGCCGTCCGGGCGCGCCAGGAACAGGCTGGGTCGCGCGCTTCCTACGCGCATCTCGATGGCGATCAGGCCGGTCTCCCCAACCCGCTCGGCGAGCGCGAACGGATGTTCATTGCCGCGCGCGACAGCTTCTACATGGCCAGCGTCAACAGTGACGGCTGGCCCTACCTGCAGCACCGCGGCGGTCCGCGCGGATTTCTGAAGGTTCCCGATTCCGGTACGCTAGCCTTTGCCGACTTCGCCGGCAACAGGCAGTACGTGAGCGTCGGCAACATCGACGGTGACGGCCGCGTATCGCTGTTCCTGATGGACTATCCCGCGCGCCGGCGCCTCAAGATCATGGGGCGGGCGCGCTTCATCGATCCCGGCGACGGCGCGTTTCCGGACCTGATCGATCCCGGCGACTACGACGCGCCGGTCGAGCGCGCCTGCGTGATCGAGGTTGCCGCCTGTGACTGGAACTGTTCCAAGTTCATTACGCCGCGCCTGACCGAAGAGGAGATGGTGCCGTCCTTCCGGCGGCTGGTGGCCCGCATCCGCGAGCTCGAAGACGCACTTGAACTGGCCTTGGTGCCCCCTGCGCCATGAGCGGAGCGCGGTTCTCGGTTCCGCCGGGTGCCAGCCGCATCCTGGTGGCGCTGGTCGCCATCCAGGCCCTGCGCACGGTGTTGCCGCGTGAATACGACGCGTACCTGCTGTTTTTCACAGCCTTCCATCCCTTTACCGGGCATGAGCTTGATCCAATCTGGCTCTACGGCGCCTTCACCTCGGTCTTCATCCACGCGAACTGGACGCACCTGCTGATGAACGGGCTGTGGGTGGTGGCGCTCTCATCGCAACTGCGCGCACATCTCGATGGCATGCGCTACCTGCTGTTCTTCGCCGTTTCCGGAGGGCTCGGCGCCCTGACCCATGCCGCGCTGAACTGGGGAACGCCCGGGATCCTGCTCGGTTCATCCGGCGCCGTGTTCGGACTTCTCGGGGCCGGCGCGCATGCGCTGCTGCGGGGCAGCGACGGGTGCTCGCGGCCGCAATTGCAGCACTACATCCAGTACGTTCTCCTGATGATGATTATCAATCTGGGCTACGCCATCCTCAGCGAATACAGGATCAGCTGGGAGGCGCACGCCGGCGGGTTCTTTGCCGGGCTGGCCCTGTTTCCGCTATTACGCCGCCACCGTCCTGCCGTCGCTCCCCGGCCCTGACCGCGGCCTGCCGCCGCGTGGCGAGAGACGTTCAGTGCATCGCCGAGCCGCCGTCGACGACGAGAGTCTGGCCGGTAATGAAGTCGGACTCCGCCGACGAGAAGAAGACAACCGTCCCCAGCAGGTCTTCCGGAACTTCCTCGCGCTTGATCGCGCGGCTTGCGGTGTTGTTGTCCTTCACCGCCGTCCATTGCGGATCGTCGACGACCTTCTCGCTCATCGTCAGGCCGGGAGCGATGCAGTTGACGGTGATTCCGTCGCCGCCCACCTCGCGCGAGAGCGCGCGGGTGAACGCGACCATGGCGCCCTTCGAACTCACGTAATGAAGAAGCATCGGTGTGCCCTTGAACACGGTGCCGGAGGCGATGTTGATGATCTTGCCGTAGCCGTTCTTCTTCATTTCCGTCACGGCAGCCTTCACGCAGGTGAATACGCCGCGCGTATTGACCTGCATGACGCGGTCCCACTCGTCCTCGTCGATCTCGAGAAATGACTTCTGCTTGAGGTCGGCGAACAGCGCTGCATTCGTGACCATGATGTCCAGCTTGCCGAAGGCGTCCACAGTTTCCGAGACCAGTGCCTTGACGTCGTCCGGACGCGTGACGTCGCACCTGATTCCCATCGCTTCGCCGCCGGCCTGCTTGATGATGTTCACCGTGTTCTCGGTATCCACGATATCCGCGACTGTGACCTTGGCGCCTTCGGCGGCGAGTGTCTTCGCGTATTCGGCCCCGATGCCCCGTCCGGATCCGGTGACGATCGCGACCCGTCCGTCAAGTCGTCCCATCTTTCTGTCCCTCCGTTCTGGTTGTTCGCCGTGAAGGCGTTCAGCGTGTGTGCCGCCTCTTCCTCAACTGCAGGCCGCGCCGCGCCGGCAGGCGGCGCGAGAGATCACTCAAGCGGCGCCGGATTTGCGCTCAGGCTCCTGAGGAAAAGGATGACGTTGGCGCGGTCCTTTGCCTTCTTGAGCCCGACGAAGGTCATCTTGGTTCCCTTGGCGTATGCTTTGGGCTTGGTCAGGAAAGCGTTCAGATTGTCGTAGTTCCAAGGCTTGTCCTTGAGCTTTGTCAGCGCGCTCGAATACTTGAAACCGGACTTTTCGGTCGGTGTCGCGTTGACGATATTCCAGAGATTGGGCCCGACGCCGTTCTTGCCGCCTTCCGAAATCGTGTGGCACGCCTTACACTTGTTGAAGACCTTCTTGCCCCGTTCGATGCTGGCTTCCGCAAGCAGGGTCGACAGCGGCACTTCCGGTTCTGCCGGAGCGGCGGCTGACGCCGGCGTCGCGGGGATCGCGGCGACGACGGCCGCCTTGCCAGTATCGGAGCCGTGGCCGCCGCCCGCGCCGACAAGATTGTCGCCGATCTTGCCGATGACAAAGACAACCAGTGTCGTCAGCAATACTGCTCCGACGAGCTTGTTCAACCCGAATGTCGACATGTAGACTCCGCTGGAAATCGCCAGACGCCAAGCTGCTGCTTCCAGTGTTCAAGATAGTTGCGCTGCGGCGGTCTGTCCAATACTCCGGTTCGGTCTTCCGGCGCTGCGGTTCGGCGTCGGTTTCCCGGGTGTGCGCCTGCCCGAAAGCCTAGGCGGCGCCGTGTTTTCTGAGCCAGTCGCCGAGACGTTTCCAGCCGTCCATTGCCGCCTCGGCGCGGTAGCTCGGGCGGTAATCGGCATGGAATCCGTGTGGCGCATCGGGATAGACGACGATTCTCACGTCGGTGTTGGCGGCGGCGCGGATGCGGCTCTCGAGATCCCGGACCGTGGCCACCGGGATGCCGCGGTCCTTGCCTCCATAGAGGCCGAGGACCGGAGCCTTGATCTTCGCGGCGATGTCGACCGGGTGGGCCGGCGTGTTGGGATTGCTGCCGCGCGCGACGACACGGCCATACCAGGCTATGCCTGCCTTCAGCTTCGGGTTGTGCGCGGCATACATCCACACGATGCGGCCGCCCCAGCAGAACCCGGTGATGGCAAGGCGCGCAGTGTCACCGCCGTTGCGTCCGGCATACCGGACTGCGTGGTCAAGATCCGACATCACCTGGCGATCCGGAACCTTGGCAACAATCTCCATGATCAGTTTCCGGATCTCCTTGAAGGTGTACTTCGACGGGGCTCCCTGGCGGCTGTACAGATCCGGCGCGATGGCAAAATGCCCCATCTTGGCGAGGCGGCGGCAGACGTCACGGATATGCTCGTGAACGCCGAAGATCTCTTGGACCACCAGGATGACCGGATGGTTCGCGCCAGCCGCGGGCCGGGCGAAATAGGCGGGGATCATGCCGTCCGCAACGGGCATGTCGATCATGCCGGCCCTGAGCCCGGCAGTGTCCGTCCTGATCATGGTTGCGCGCGCTGGGCGTACGGAGAGCGCGAGGCCGGTGGATGCGGCAGCGCCGACGACGAAAATGCGTCGGGAAACAGCTGTATTCGGCAGCATGCTTCGCAGATCCGAATCGACCAGCTCGGGTTCCGCCTCCGGCGGATAATGAATAAGCATTAGGTCCTTCTCCCGATCGGTGTTGCGCAACGGCAGAACAGTCTATCCGGCCGCGCGGCTGCGGCCGGCAGCTTACACCAAGAGCGGCCGCCGGGCCACGGAAAACCGGTGTCGAGCGCTCCCCTGCCTGTCGGCGCTGCTTGGTGATGATCCCTGGCCCCACTATAAGCGTCGGCAGCTAGGTCGAGATCCACGTAGGTTACCAAGGTCAGGAAGGTATGCATGATGCCGACCCCCAAGGCAGGGCGGCCTTGACGACATCCAGCACCGGCATTGTCGCAACGCCCGCAGTGACGAACAGGCTGAGTCCGACAGGCGTCGTGATCATGTCGATTTCCATGTTCACGCCATGATGATTCCGAAATGGTTTGGATCGAGTTCAAGCTCGATAGCAGTCGGCAAGATGATCGGCGCCACGATGATCAGGAGCTCCGACGGTCCCATGAACTGATCGCCGATCAGCAGTACGTTCAAGACAACCGGGAACATGATCGGGCCCAAGCTGGCGACGAGCATTGCCGCCGTCATTGCCTGTGGTATCTGCTCCTCGGTCAGGACATGCTTGAGGATCAGGGCATTGGCTATGATGAACACTAGCGTGACGGTGAGCCTGTCATCCTTGAACAGCGTCTTTCGGGCGCCGGGATGCCAGAGTGCCGAGACCGCTCGGCCGGCGACGCCGCAGTGGTTCTGTTCTCCGGTCGCGAAAGGCCCCATGTCGCGATTCACGAAGCTCGCGATCAGGAAGGCTTAGACGGTGGCGGCAGCCTTCGTGGGCGTGAAGACGCCTCTGTGGTCTGCAGCGCTCCGCAAACCTCCTTGAAGGTCATCTCTTGCGGGTTCGTGCTAAGTTGCATGAAACGTGTGACCGGGACATTCGACGTTTGCACGCGGAATTTGAGGCCGTTGGTGTCGGCGCGGCTCAGCAGCGGCTTGTTCGCCGACATCTGCCTCATGCCGTTTTGCCGCAAGGCTAGCCCCTGCAGGCTGCGGCGTGTCATCGAATCCTTGCACGCCTGGCCCGCTTCGGAGTTCCGGCATCGGTCGGCCGCATTGATGATGTTGTTGTTGTAGTTCAATTTGACGTGAATTTCGTCCGTGTCGCACGCCGCCTGTGTGAGCAACGAAAGCGTGGCGGCCGCGCTGACCAGAAGCTTCTGTATGGTGGTTTCTCAATTATTGAGACGGAGAGGACATGCCTCCCGGGTGCCGGATTTTCGGGCAGTCTGCCAACTCGGGCCGGGCGGCTGCCGTCCGGCCCGGTTTCCGCTATCGTGCAGCAGCGAACTGTTGAAGCCGCGTGTCCGCGACTGTAAACTCGCCCGGAACAGGGTTCCCGGGCGGGCCGACGCTTGCGGATGCCCCCTCCCGGAGACGGAAAACCGTTCCCGCCCGTTGCCATGTGCCGATCCCTGAATCCCGTTGTCATCATCCCTTCTCGCCTTGCTGCCACGCGTCTGCCGCGAAAACCGCTGGCGGAGATTCTTGGCGAACCCATGATTGTTCATGTCTGGCGCCGGGCGGTGCAGGCTGGAATTGGTCCCGTGATCGTGGCCTGTGGAGACCGCGAGATTGCGGAGGCCATCGCTGCGGCCGGAGGCCGGGCGGTCATGACGCGCTCCGATCATGCGAGCGGGTCGGATCGCATCCATGAAGCGCTCGGGAGCGTCGATTCCGGGGGGGGGCACAATGTCGTCGTCAATCTGCAGGGCGATCTTCCGGCCATAGATCCCGACATGGTTGCGGCCGTCCTGAGGCCGCTGTCTGAGCCGACCGTTGATGTCGCTACGCTGGTTTCGGAGATCGTCGAGGAACGGGAACGCGCCGATCCGAATGTAGTGAAGGCGGTCGTGAGCCTTGCTGACGGCGAGGATGTCGGCAGGGCGCTGTATTTCAGCCGGGCGATGGTGCCGTCGCCGGCAGCGGGGCCCCATTTCCATCACATCGGGATCTACGGTTTCCGGCGCCACGCTCTCGATCGGTTCGTGGCGCTGCCTTGCGGCAGGCTGGAGGCGTTGGAGCGGCTTGAGCAGCTGCGCGCCCTCGAAGCGGGCATGCGTATCGACGCGGCGCTCGTTGACACCATCCCCGTGGGGGTCGATACTTCTGACGATCTTGACCGGGTGCGGGCGCTGCTTGCGGATGGTCCCTTCCGCCAGACCGGATCGTAGAAAAATGGCCGTATCAGCACGGGCATCGAAGAGGATTGCGTTTCAAGGCCACCCCGGCGCATATTCGCATCTTGCCTGTCGCAAGCTCTTTCCTGACATGGAGCCGCTGCCGACCGCGGCCTTCGAAGATACGCTGGACGCGGTGCGGCAGAGCAAGGCGCGCTACGCCATAATCCCCATCGAGAATTCGGTTGCCGGACGGGTGGCCGACATTCACCAGTTGATGCCCGAGTCGGATCTTCACATCGTCGGTGAGCATTTCGATCGTGTGGAGCACCATCTGCTCGCGGTCAGGGGCGCGAGCCTGAAGACGATCACCAAGGTCCACAGCCATGTTCACGCGTTGGGCCAGTGTGGACAGTTCCTGCGCCGTCACGGCCTTGAGCCGGTCGTTCATGCCGATACCGCGGGGGCGGCAGCAGAGATCGCGAGGATGAACGACCCCGCAAGCGCGGCGATCGCCTCGGCGCTCGCCGGCAAGGTCTACGGCCTAAAGTCCATTCGCGCCGGGATCGAGGACGCGCAGCACAACACCACCAGATTCCTAGTACTGGCGCGTCGGCCGCTGCGGCGCAAGCGTGACGAGACGCCGGTAATCACGACATTCGTCTTCCGGGTCCGGAACGTGCCGGCGGCGTTGTTCAAAGCCCTCGGGGGGTTTGCGACGAACGACGTCAACATGACCAAGCTCGAAAGCTATATGCTTGGCGGCGATTTCTTCGCCACCCAGTTCTACGCCGATGTCGAGGGAGACCCGCGCGATCGGAACGTCGCGCTGGCGCTCGAGGAACTCGCGTTCTTCAGCCGCGAGGTCTGCATACTCGGGACCTATCCTGCGGATCCGTTCCGTTTCAGCAAGTAGCGGGCTCTTCAGGAGCCCGCGCGGACCCACTCGTCTATCAACCTTCGTGCGATCGAATCCGAACGTGGACGGCTGGCAATTCCGGCTCCGCCGCGGGCCAGTTCGACGCGGGTGAACCAGCGCAGGTCCTCGAGCTCCTGTTCGTTGCGGACAAACTCGTCGTCAAGCGAATCGGCATGGAAACCCAGCATCAGGGATGCCGGAAACGGCCAAGGCTGGGAGGAGTGGTAGCGGATGTTGGTGACCGCGATGCCGGCTTCCTCCATGACCTCCCGGGCGACCGCTTGTTCGAGGCTCTCGCCGGGTTCCACGAAGCCCGCGAGCGTGGAATACATGCCCTCGGCCCATTCCGCCTTGCGGCCGAGAAGTGCGCGGTTGCCGCTTGACACCAGCATGATAACAGCGGGGTCCGTGCGCGGAAAATGTAGCGCGCCGCATCCGAGGTTCGCGCATTTTCGAAGATGGCCGGCTTCGCGAATTTCGGCGGGGCTGCCGCACACGCCGCAGAACCGGTGCCGGGCATGCCAGTGCATGATACCCTTTGCGTAGGCGAGGATTGCCGCCTCGCCACGGTCCATGTTGGCGCCGACCGCCCGCAGATCGACGAACTTCCCCTCGTCGGCGAGGCCCGGCAAATCGGTTTCGCCGATCCCGGAAATGTCGACGGCGAAATAGGCGGTTTCCCCGCGCAGGCCGAGAAGCACCGTTACTTCCGACGATTCGATCAATGCACGCGCATCGGGTGTTCGCATGGTCACCGCGCGAGGCATTTCCATTCCGGCGACCAGGTTGCGCGACCGCCATACGGGCACGATCACCGAGTGTTCGGACTCCAGCCGCAAGCGCAGCCAAGCTTCATTGCCGCGCAGTTCGCAGGCGCGGTTGAGCACGGGATCGGCGTAGGTGTTGTGTTGCATTCCGTTATTATAGCCGGTTCGGGCCGCCTTCAGGCGATCGCCGGCTGCGCCGGCCAGCCGGAAGAGGCTCGGCGCGGGTTCGCGATGGAGAGGATGTCGTCAGGAGACGGGGCCTGTCGGGGAGCAGCGCGGCGTCAGGAAATGCCTGTGCGGTTTCGCGACAGAGCCCCGAAGAAATCACATGCCCGAAAGCGCATGGCCGCCCGGGTTCCTGGCGTCGCGCGTTCACCCGTCCGGTGAAGGGACGGGCATGGTCGGTCAGGCGGCCATCACCGTACGCGACTTGATCAGGTACGCTTCCGTGCAATGTTCGGCGCAGTAATGGCGGCCGGGCTGAACCGTCTTGCCGCAGACATGCAATCCGAACTTGCCGGGCTCGTCCGTCGGCCAGCGGCACATCCAAGTCTCCACGCCCCCCGAGAGGGGGACCAGGGCCGGGACTTTGCCGGCGACCTTTCTCGTCTGTACTGCGCCTTTCGGCGGCCTTTCGCCATGCTGGAGATCAAGCCGGTGGGCCTTGCCGATCACGGAGTTTCTGGTGAAGCCGCTCCCGAGTTCGGCGGCGATAGCTCTTGCCGACTTTCCTTCGGACCAGAGCTCGACAAGGAGCTCGACCTGTTCCGGGTTCCATTGCATAACCGGTTTCCTTCTGCGAATGCCAGCCCCGTCGAATCCCGTCGCGTCTGAGTGTGACGCAATATAGAGTATAGATACAAACAAACTATACTATATGTAGGCAATACGACACTCGCAAGCGGATTTACGCGTTGGCGGAAAATTTTTTTGTGGACATCTCAGGACGGGAAAGAAGAGAAAAACAATAATAAATTCAGCGTATTATGAGAAAATAACGATTTCTGTCCCGCCCGTTCCGTCTGGACTGTGGGCAAAAACTGGATCAGTTGGCCACAGGACGTGTGCGCAAGACACCGCCGGAACATCGGCCCGGGGAGCGGCCGTCGGGCAGGTCGGTCATGTGACGGGAAGCGTTTCGCGGGGCGCGTCCGGGCCGGCCGCCGCGGCATGTGGAAAACGGTGTGCGCCGCCAGTGGCGGCGCTCTTTGGTTTCCCGATCGGCGGGTTTCAGCCCTTGCCGAGGCCGGGAGGTTGTGTGCCCTTGTAGCTGGTCAGGTTGATGATCTCGAGGATGTTGCCGTCGGGATCGTGGAAATAGGCGCTGGGGCCGTTGACTGCGCCGCCCTGGCGGTCTTCCTCGAAGAAGATCTCGACGCCGCTTTCGGTCAGGAACGCCTTCGCGTCCTCGTATTCGTCTGCGGCCACGATGAAGTCGTGATGGAGGTCGTGTTCTTTGGGATCGGCGGCCTGTGCGGAGCGCGCGAGAATTATGCAGTCACCGCCGCTGTCGAGAAAGACCATGTCGCGTTCGTGATTGATCAAGGCTCTTCTTTTGTCCGGTTCCGTCCGACGAGGGGCGTTGTAGGCAGATCTGGAGTCCATTCGGGGGCGGATTTCGTTGTCGATATGCCGGTTCCGACCTTGAGACGGTGCCACCAACTTCAAGAACTGCCACTCTGACACGGTTGTCCGCCGCCGACCGCGACAACAGAATGGTCCTGCGTGATTGACCTGCACGGCCGTCATGCCTAGGATTTCCGTATAGAATGCCAGGATGCGTTCCGCATCGGTGACCGGGATCGTGAAGTGGGCGACGCCCATCGTCCTTATCATGGCTTGCCTGTATCGGTGAAAATTCCGTGGAAGGTTGGCGGCGATTGCATTCTGTTGCGGCGCGGCAGCCGATCGCCGGCCGGAACCGGGCCGGATGTCCGGGAGCGGGAAGGACGCGCGGGAGACGCATGGGGTTTTGCCTCGGCACCTTGGAAAACGATGGAGCAAGACATGCCTGATACTCATCCCACACGCAAGCTGGCGCATGCGACGCTGGCGACGGCGCCGGAAATCGGCGGTCGGAGAGACTTCTTTACCTATCGGGATCTCGGCGTCACCGAAGCGAGCCTCGGCAAGCTGCGCGCGCAGACCATGGCGGCGCGGCGGGGAATGACCGAGCCCACCGGCTGGCATTACCATGTCTGTGATGGCCAGTTCGTCTACATGATCAACGGCTGGGTCGATCTTGAGTTCGAGACCGGTGAGACTATCAGGGTCGAGGCCGGCCAGTCGCTGTTCATCCCCGGCGGCATGCGCCACAACGAGATTGCCGCTTCTGACGACCTCGAGATTCTGGAACTGTCGGTCCCGGCCGAGATGGGCACCGTGGCCTGCGATGCGCCGGCTTGAGGATGCCGACCGTGGGCTCGGGCTTCGGCTCGCAGCCTGCGGGATGGATGGTGGGCGCGGCTGGGATTGAACCAGCGACCTCTCGCGTGTGAGGCGAGCGCTCTCCCGCTGAGCTACGCGCCCATCGTGATGGACCGGCTAGCGCACAGATAAGCCTTGCCGCCCGGGGCTGTCAACCGCGGCGGATCAGCCGCCGAACGGAAGGCGTGGCCCGCGGACGGGGCAGGATGTCCGGTATCTGGAGTGATGCAGCGATGGTTCAGTTGGGCCGCTTCGGGAAATTGCTGCTGGCCGCCGTTTGCGCGGCGACCGTCGGCGCGTGTGCGCCTCTGCCCGACGGCCCCGGGCCCGCCCCGATCTCGTTCAGCGGGATGCCGCCGCTTTTCCTTGACGTGGGCCGCATCGACTTCGACAACCGCTACCGTTCACCAGCGGCGGCGCCGAACGTCGAACACCTGCTGATCGAGCCGCCCGCCACTGTCGTACGGGGCTGGGTTCGCGACCGCCTGCACGCCGCGGGAGGCTCCGGTGCGCTCCGCGTCACCCTCCACCGGGCCGATGTGGTGGAAACTCGGCTTGCGCCCGAAGGCGGGCTTCGCGGCCTGTTCACCACTGAACAGACCGAACGCTATGACGCGGTGATCGGCGTGTCGCTGGAGATCCTCGATGCGGCCGGCGAGAGCCGATCGCGCATAAATGCCGAGGTCAGGCGCTCGCGCACGATCGCGGAAGACGTTTCGGTGAACGAACGCCGGGTGATATGGCATGAAATGCTCCGGGCGCTTGCCGGCAGCCTGGACCGGACTGTCGAGGATCAGGTTCGCAAGCATTTCGGCGACTGGCTGCAGCGGCCGCGGAACTGACGAAACGGTTGGCGGCTCCGGGCTAGTTTCGCCAGAACCAGGGCGCGAACATCACCAGGACGGTGAACAGTTCGAGCCGGCCCAGCAGCATGCCGGCGCTGAGCACCCACTTGGCGCTGTCCTTGAGACTCGCGAAATTTCCGTCGGGACCAATGATCTCCCCGAGAGCCGGCCCGACATTGCAGATGGCGGTCGCGGCGCCGGAGACAGCTGTCAGGAAATCGAGTCCGAGGAAGTGCAGCATCGCTGCGAGGACGGCGAAGGTCAGCGCGAAGAGGAAGAAGAAGCTCATGACCGAACTTGCGGCGTCGTCGGTGATGGGACGGCCGTTGAACGTCGCGATAAACACGCCGTGAGGCCGGATCAGCCTCTTCATCTGCGCCTTGGCGGTCTCGTAGAGCACTTGAAAGCGGAAGACCTTGATCGAACAGGTGGTCGAACCCGCGCACCCGCCGATGAACATGATGAAAAAGAAGACCCCGATCGCAAAGGTTCCCCAGCCGGCATAGTTGGTCGAGCTGTATCCGGTGCCGGTCATGATCGACAGTGTGTTGAAGGCCGCTTCCCGGAGCGCCCTGCCGAAGCTGATGTCGTTGTTCAGGTAGTGGGTCAGCGTGACGATGGCGATCAGCACGGCCACGATCCAGCAGAACCACCGCACCTGGTCGTCCCGTAGGAGCGCCGGGCGGCCGCGCACGAGCTGGAGGTAGAGGACGAACGGCAGCGCGCCGAGGAACATGAACGCGGCAATGATGATTTCGGCGGTCGGATTTGCGAAGGCGCCGATGGAGGCGTCCCGCGTCGAGAAGCCGCCGGTTGCGATGGTGGTCATGGAATGGGCGATTGCGTCGAAGACGCCGAGGCCCGCGGTCCATAGCGAGATGGCGCAGAGCAGGGTAAGCGCGACATAGATGGCGCCGACGCCGCCGACGATCTGGACAACTCGTGGCAGAACCTTTTCCGACCGGTCCGAGGACTCCATCCTGAAGAGCTGGTTACCACCGATCTGGAGCATCGGAAGGATGGCGATGGACATCACGATGATGCCGATCCCTCCGAGCCACTGCAGTATGGCGCGCCACAGCAATATGCCGGTTGAGGCGCTGTCGAGGCCCGTGATCACTGTCGATCCGGTCGTGGTCAGCCCCGACATCGATTCAAAGAACGCGTCGGTGAAGCTGAGCCCGAGGTCGCTGAAGGCGAAGGGCAGCGCGGCGAACACGGTAAGCGCGAGCCAGCTCGTCGTCGTGAGCACGAATGCCTGGCGGATCGAGAGCTGGGCCAGCGGTGCGCGCATGGTCAGGAGCAGCGTGACTCCCATGAACACGGTGAACCCACCCGTGACAGCGAAAACGCGCCAGTTGGGGTTGCCGTTCAGCAGTTCGACCAGCAACGGCACGCCCATCCCTGCGGCCAGAACCGTCAGGAGAATGCCGATGACGTAGAAGACCGGTCTGTAGTCGATCATGGGTCGGCCCGCGTCCGACTAGTTCAGCTTGCGCGTCTCGTGCGGCGTGTCGAGCGAGAAGGCGGGAATCTCGATCTCGAACTTCTCGCCCGAATCGTAGCGCATTTGGTAATTGCCATGCATGATTCCGGACGGTGTCGGCAGCAGCGTCCCGCTCGAATACTCGTAGGACTTGCCGGGATCGATGATCGGCTGTTCGCCGATGACGCCGGCGCCCCGCACCTTCTGGACCCGACCGAGAGCGTCGGTGATATGCCAGTAGCGCGAGATCAGTTGAACCGTCTTGGCACCTTCGTTGACGATGCGGACGCTGTAGGCCCAGACGAATTGGCCTTCCTCGGGCTCGGACTGGTTCTCGAGATAGGTTGGCTCCACGTCTACGCGGATCTCTTGGGTAACGGCTGTGTACATCTGATGTCCATCCGCTTCGGGTTGGTTCCATGAGTTCCGTCGGTGTCGCGAGCGGTCCCGCGACGCCGGAGTTCCCGGACGCTAGGCGCCGGCGAATGCCGTGGCCAGCGCCTGCTCGAGATCGTCCTTCACATCTTCGGCATCTTCAAGGCCCACCGACAGACGCACCATGCCGTCGTCGATGCCGAGATGTGCGCGCTCTTCCGGCGCCACACGTTGATGCGTTGTCGTCGCGGGATGGGTGAGCAGGCTCTTGCTGTCGCCGAGATTGTTCGAGATGTCGATCATCCTGAGCGCGTTCATGAAGCGGAACGCTGCCGCCTTTCCGCCTTCCAGTGAAAAGGTGATGACGTTCCCGAAATCCGACATCTGCCGCGCCGCCAGTTCATGCTGCGGGTGATCGGCAAGTCCAGGATAGCGAACCCGGGCCAGACCTTCTCGGCCAGACAGGTATTCGGCGATCATCATAGCATTGCGGCAATGGCGTTCGATGCGAAGCTCAAGCGTCTCCAGCCCCTTGAGAAGCACCCAGGCATTGAACGGGCTGAGGGACGGGCCGGTATGGCGCATGAACGGCTTGAGGATGTTCTCGCAGTAATCCTCGTCGCCGAGAACGATGCCGCCGAGACACCGTCCCTGGCCATCGATGTGCTTGGTTGCGGAATAGACCACGATGTCTGCGCCAAGCGCGAGCGGCTTCTGCAGAAGGGGCGATGCGAACACGTTGTCAATTATCACCCGGGCTCCGGCACCGTGGGCGAGATCGCAGATGGCCGGGATATCGACGATATCGAGGCCCGGGTTCGAGGGGCTCTCGATGAATACGCACCTCGTCGGCCGTCCGAGCGCGTCCCGCCACTGGTCGAGATCGCCGCCGTCGACAAGCGTCGTCTCCACGCCGTAGCGCGGAAGGATCTCGGTGAGGATGAAGAGGCAGGAGCCGAACAGGGCGCGGCTCGCAACGACATGGTCGCCGGCCTCGACCATGCAGGCCATCGAAGCAAAGACGGCGGCCATGCCGGTGGCCGTGGCGCGGCCGCTTTCAGCGCTTTCGATCAGCGCCATGCGCTCCTGGAACATGTCGACCGTGGGGTTGGAGAACCGCGAATAGATGAAGCGGTCGATTTCGTCCTTGAAGGCCCCCTCGGCCTGCTCCGCATATTCGTAGACATAGCCGGAGGTTGCGAATATCGCCTCGCTGGTTTCGCCGAAGTCGCTGCGCCTTGTACCTCCGCGCACCGCCAAGGTCTGCGGCCGCCAGCTTTCCTGAACGGGTTTGTTGATTGTCATCTGGCTGCCCGGCCCTTCCCGCCTCGATATGGTTACCGGCTGGCCGGGGCTTTGTCGGATACCGCGACCTTTTAGCGCATTCGTTTAACGTGGCCGCAAGCCGGTCAGCACAAATCACCACGAAGCGCTGACATACCCGTTTCGCCGGATGGCGTCAAGTTCCAGCAGGATCATCCCAGAGATGTCTTACGCTAAATTCTGTTTGATTTTTCGTAACTGCCCAGGTACCCGGCCGGGTCTGAATATGTGGTGACGTTGGGCGCGTGGGGGCCGTTTTGAGTGTCGTCATGTTGTTGATTCTAGGAAGCTTGACTCTACAGGCAACATGAGCTTATATGTTGCCCTCTGTGATGAGAGGGTCGGCGGTTGGGGTATTTCGAATCGAAGGCGATGCTGGCGGGGGAACGTCTCGCGGTGCTGGCCGCGATCATGGCCGTCGAGGCCGGGGAGGGTTCGTGACAGTCTCGTGTTGCGCGAGGACCTCGCTGCCTACGACGAGGCATTCGTGCGCCTGCAGGATCTTTTCAGTGCACCCTCCTTCGCCATGACAACCGTCGATCCGGGAATGGGGTCAGGGACTGCTGCGCCGCGGCGCTGATCAAGGAGGTCGACGCGCTGGAGCACGAGAACATCCACTTGCGCGAACGGGTTGCCGCACTCGAGCGCAGCGCCGCGCTCGACAGCTCCACCAGCTCCAAGCCGCCGGCCAGCGACGGTCTGAAGAAGAAGAGTGTACCCCGGGAGAAGCGCACCCGGAGCCGGCGCCGCAAGTCCGACAGGCGGCGGCCAGCCACAAGGTAACCACTCTGGAGCGGGCCGAAAGCCCGGACCATGTCGTCGATCATGATCCTTGCGCCTGTAAAGGCTGCGGCGCGCCGCTGTCGGATGATGACCGTCACGCAGAACCCGTCCGTCGGCAGGTTTTCGATGTGCCGCAGCCCCTCGAGGTCACCGAACATCGCTGCCTTTGCGCCGCCTGCGCCACCGTGACAACAGCCGCCTTCCCGCACGGCGCCCCGGTCCAGTACGGGCCGCGCATCACCGCGTGGGTCTGTCGCACGCCCGGTTCATTCCCGAACAGCGCGTCGCCGAGGTCATGAGCGACCTCTTCGCGGTCAGGATCTCAAAGGCCACCATCGCCGCCATGAGCCGGCGCACCGCCCGGCGCTTCAAGGACTTCCTCGATCATGTCGCAGAGATCATCCGCACCCGGGCACCGGTCAAACACCTCGACGAGACCGGCATCCGCATCGCCGGCCGGACCCGGTGGCTCCATGTGCCGTGCACCCCGTTGCTCACCATCCTGCGCATCGCCGCCGGGCGCCACCACATCGACGAGAAGCTCAACGGCATCGTCATCCATGACGACTACGCCACCTGCTTCACTCTCGAGGGCGTGCGCCACGGCGCCTGCAACGCCCATCACCTGCGCGAACTCCAGGCCCTGATCGAGATCGAGAAGGAAGACTGGGCAGCCGCCATGCACCGGCTCCTCATCCGTGCCAACAGAGCCGCCCGCTTCGCCCGCAAGAACAACCGCGACATGCCCGCTTCACTGGTCGCCCGCATCTCGCAGGCCCGGGACAGGATTCTCGAGTGTGCGATCGCTTTCCACGAAGACAGGCCGCCGCTCCAGCCAGGAAAGCACGGACGAAAAAAAAACGCCGCACCGGTCACAACCTCGCGCTCCCGCTCCGCAGGCACAAGGACGGGTGCCTGCGCTTCCTCACCAACCCCCGTTCTCCAACAACGAGGCGCGGCCTCCGGATGGGCAAGCTGCGACAGAAGATCTCGGGCGGCTTCCGCTCCATGCAAGGCGCTTGGGACTTCGCCGACCTGCGATCCGTCATCGCCACCGCCCGGAAGCAGGGCTGGAATGTTCTCGAAACGCTGGCCCACCCCGACCCCATCCAGCTGATCCAGAAACTGCGCTTGTGAAACCCCTCCCCGGCGCCATCAGACCGTAACCATCAATTCACCGCCTGTGAGCGCTCGCCGGAATCAGACCTGGGCAGTTACGATTTTCAAGGTGGTATCTGGGTTTTGCGGGGCGCGGGTCGGTGCGAGGAGATTTTGTATCTACTCACCCCTAGTGTTATGTCAGCAATGATATGTCGTACATTTGGTGCTAGACTGTCCGTCCATTCGGGATGGAGGTCGGAGTATGAAACGCTACCTGGTGACCCTGGACGAACGGGCAGAACTTTCGGAGATCAAGGGCTCGCACCTGTCGCAAAAGGTAATCAACGCCCTGCTTAACTGCGACGAGGGCGTGTTCAATGAATGCCAGATGACCGGGAAGGTCATTGCCGAGATTCTGCGCATCAGCATGCGCAAAGTAGACCGGGTGAAAAAGCGTTTCGAGGGGTTGGGGGCGGCATTGGGTGGCCGGCAAGGACGCCGTCCTACCTACATGCGAAAAGCCGACGGCACCTTCGAGGCGCGCTTGGTGGCCCTGAGTTGTGGTGAACCGCCCGAGGGTCACGCGCAATGGTCGTTGCGGCTGCTGGCCGACCGCGTTGTTGACCTTGGTTACACCGTGTCACACGAGACGGTGCGGCGTGTTCTAAAAAAAACTGCCTCAAGCCATGGCAGCGGGTGGGTGATTCCTCCTCAAGGGAACGCCGACTTCGCCGCAGCGAAGGTGCTCGATGTCTATCGCCGCCCCGCCGCCTTCCCCGTGGTCTGCATGGACGAAACGCCCCGACCGGCGAGACACGGCAACCGATCGCCATGGCGCCGGGACGGGCGTAACGACTACGAGTATCGACATTGCGGCACCTGCAACGTCTTCACGGAACCCCTAGCCGGCAAGCGCATGACCAAGGTAACCGAGCGCAAGATCGACTGGGCGCAGTTCCTGGCCGACATCGCCGAGCGCTACCAGGATGCTACCACCATCACCTTGGTGATGGACAATCTCAACACTCCCCGGCGCCCTCTATGAGGCCTACCCGCCGGACGAGGCCAAGGCCTTGTGGGACCGCTTCGAGTTCGTCTACACCCCCAAGCACGGCAGTTGGCTGAACGTGGTCGAACTCAACGTCATGATCCGCCTGAACCGCCGCATCGACTGCATCGAGGTGCTACGCCGGGAAGTTGCCGCCTGGCAGGCGACCGCATTCAGGCCAAGGTGGATTGGCAGTTCACCACCGACGATGCCCGCGTGAAACTCAAACGTCTTTATCCGACATTTAACGAATGACAAGACACTAGTTGGGTTCTGATTGGTCGTAGTGCTCGTTGATGATGTCTGCGGCTTTTCCGTCGAGGGCGATCTGGTGGCGACGAGTGGGTTGTAGCCGAGTGCCGCCATGGAGGTGAGGTGGCTTGAGCCCCGGCACCATGCTTTTGCGTGGAGCGGAAGCATCCGGACACCTTGAGCTTTGCCATCCTGATCTTCTGTTCTCCGGCATTGTTGGTGAAGCTGACGTTGGGTGCGCCAGGCTAACTGGTGGAATGTTGCCGGGTGCAAGTCCCGAGAGAGGCTAACCACCACTTTCTCCGTGAACCATGCGTCGTGAGGCGTCAGGCGAAGCGTTGGGGAGCGGCAGGCCGGGCTATTGAGCCACGAGATGCTTTGAAACCGGAGTGCCGAGGTCGTGGCCGAAGGCAACACCCCGCGAGCCGCGTTGGTGAGGCGAGCGGGGGCTCCGCGGGGTCCGAGAACCATGGCCGAAGCAGGGACCTGGGAGGTCTTGCCCCTCTGTCGTGGAGGGGCCGCAGAGGAAAGGAACTATTCCGTAAACCGATGATGAACGAGAAGTCAGATTCGGCCATAGTACCGCTGAAGGCAGCGAACAAAGGTTCTCCGGAGCCTGCGGAGTTGCTGGAGGGAAGGGCAATGCGATTGGCCCGCGCCGCGCGCAGAAGCGGGGGTCACAGGCGGCTGAACGCAGGTAGCGAAGAGGAACCCGGAAGAGCGTCTTTACTCCACCACGTGATGTCCTGCACGACGCGTTCCATTCCTTGAGGAAGGACGCGGCGGCGGGGCGTTGTGTGGCAAGCGTACGCGGAAGGGGTGGAACTGGTTGACCTACACGACCGTGTGCACAGGGGTGCGTACCGAGCGCCTCCAGGGTCTACATTCCCAAGGAGGATGGAGGGCAACGACCGCTTGGCATTGCCTCGGACAAGATTCTTCAGCGGGCAGTGTGATTCTGGTGCCGCTCTACGAAACGGAGTTCCTCGGTTTCAGCTACGGTTTCCGGCCGGGGCGCATCACGCGCTCGACGCCGTCACGGTGGAACGGCGGAAGGTCAACTGGATCGTTGACGCCCGTGGGTTCTTCGACAATCTCGACCGCGACCATCTGATTGCGATGCTCGAGAAACGGATCGGGGGGTTATCCGGCTGATCATCAAGTGACGCCGGCGTCATGGAAGGGACCGACTGGCAAGGGAACACCGCAGGGGGCGATTGTATCGCCCTGCCTCGCGAACGTTTACCTGCACTACGTGCGACTGGTTCCAGAACCACTGGCGCAAGCGGATGGCTGGAGGCGACACGATCATTATGCGGACGACTTCGTGTGCGGCTTTCAGCATCTGGGCGATGCGCAGCGCTTTCTCCGGGACCTTGGGGAGAGGCTGGCCCACTTGAACTGCACCCGGAAAATCATCGAGTTCGGTCGGTTTGCCAGAGCGAACCGCCGGAAGCAGGGCAAGACGTTCGACTTCCTCGGCATGACGCACTTCTGCGAACAGACGAGGAAAGGCAGGTTCAGGGTCGGTCGCAAACCGTCTCGCAAACGGGCACCCTGCGGCGGATCAAGGAGGCCTTGCGCATGCGATGGCACGACAACCGGCACGAAACGGCCAAGTGGCTTGGGCGAGTTATCAACGGCTGGCTCAGCTACTACGCCGTCCCGGGAAGCAGTCAATCCCTGCAGGGGTTCATACACCAATGCAAACGGCTGCTCATGCGTGCCCTTCGGCGACGCTCCCAAAAGGACTTCACCGGGGACATAGACACCCTTGCCGCCGCCCACTGGCCCAAAGCCAGCATCCGTGGCCAAACCAGCGCCTTGTCGTCAGGGGAGGAGCCGGATGCGAACAGCGCATGTCCGGTTCTGTGCGGGGGGACCGGGGCAACCCGGTTCCCTACCGCAATGTGCGCCAGGCAAACTGGTGGAATGTGGCCGGGTGCAAGTCCCGAGAGAGGCTAACCACCACTTTCTCCGTGAACCATGCGTCGTGAGGCGAAGCGTTGGGGAGCGGCAGGCCAGGCTATTGAGCCACGAGATGCTTTGAAACCGGAGTGCCGAGGTCGTGGCCGAAGGCAACGAGCCGCGTTGGTGAGGGGGGCTCCGCGGGGTCCGAGAACCATGGCCGAAGCAGGGACCTGGGAGGTCTTGCCCCTCTGTCGTGGAGGGGCCGCAGAGGAAATTCCGTAAGCCGATGATGAACGAGAAGTCAGATTCGGCCATAGTACCGCTGAAGGCGGCGAACAAGGGCTCTCCGGAGCCTGCGGAGTTGCTGGAGGGAAGGGCAATGCGGTTGGCCCGCGCCGCGCGCAGAAGCGGGGGTCACAGGCGGCAGGTAGCGAAGAGGAACCCGGAAGAGCGTCTTTACTCCACCACGTGATGTTCTGCGTTCCATTCCTTGAGGAAGGATGCGGCGGCGGGGCGTTGTGTGGCAAACGTACGGGGTGGAACTGCCTGCACGCCCGTGTGCACAGGGGCGGGCGCCTCCAGGGTCTACATTCCCAAGGAGGGGCAACTTGCCTCGGACAAGATTCTTCAGCGGGCGGTGTGATTCTGGTGCCGCGAAACGGAGTTCCTCGGTTCCGGCCGGGGCGCATCATGCGCCGTCACGGTGGAACGGCGGAAGGTCAACTGGATCGTTGACGCCCCTTCGACAACCGCGACCATCTGGTTGCGATGCTCGGGAAACGGATCGGGGGGTCTGATCATCAAGTGACGCCGGCGTCATGGAAGGGACCGACTGGCAAGGGAACACCGCAAGGGGCGGCGCCCTGCCTTGCGAACCTGCACTACGTGCGACTGGTTCCAGAACCACTGGCGCAAGCGGGACACGATCATTATGCGGACGACTTCGTGTGCGGCTTTCAGCATCTGGGCGGCGCTGGGACCTTGGGGAGAGACTGGCCCACTTGAACTGCACCCGGAAAATCATCGAGTTCGGTCGGTTTGCCAGAGCGAACCGCCGGAAGCGTGGGCAAAACGTTCGACTTCCTCGGCATGACGCACTTCTGCGAACAGACGAGGAAAGGCAGGTTCAGGGTCGGTCGCAAACGGGCACCCTGCGGCGGATCAAGGAGGCCTTGCGCAAGCGGTGGCACGACAACCGGCACGAAACGGCCAAGTGGTGAGTTATCAACGGCTGCTACTACGCCGTTCCAGGAAGCAGCCTGCAGAAGTTCATACACCAATGCAAACAGCTGCGTGCCCTTCGGCGACGCTCCCAAAAGGTAACTGCTCACCCCCTGGTTCCGGCTTGATGTCGGGGTAGAGCAACGAACGGGTTTTCGTGGAGATTTGACACTGTAGGCCGATTCGTTTAGTGGTGGTAATCGAGAACGACGGGGACCGCCAGTGAGCTACTTTGGATCGAAGGCGACGAGCGGGCTGTGCCAGCTGCTTCCGGGGCTCCAGCCTCCGCATGATCTGTATGTGGAAACGCACCTCGGAAGCGGCGCGCTGATGAAGCGCAAGGCGGAGTACCGGAAGATGCCGCCGGGTGAGCGCCAGGCAATGCTCGCAACGATCATGACCGTCGAGGCCGGGTGATGGCGACGGGCGGCGCGCGAGGAGTTCGAAGCGGCCAAGACCGCGGCGCTGCCGGCAAGGTGCCGAAAGAGGCCGTGATCCGCGTCTTCGTCATCCTGCTCGACATCCTCATCGTCGTCCTTCTGGAGAAGACTACACGCAAAACGAGCCGGAACTCCGGTCTGCCGCCGTCACAGACGGACAAGAGCGCGAGGCATGCCGGGAGCAACGGCAAGGGCCCGAAGCCGAACCGGCAGATGGGCGACAACCTGCGCAAGACCATCGTCGAGGAGACGGTCGCGGCCTGCGACGCCTGCGGCGCCGACGGCCCCGTCGATCGGGAGCGCCGCACGACATCGTGTTCGAGGTCGTGCTGCGTCGACGCCGAGGAATGCCCGAAGTGCAAGGCCCGGTTCCCCGACAACATCCCGTGCAGTACGGCATCCAAGCCCTCGTCCCTGCTGGTCGCCCAGATGCTGTCCCTGCGCCGTCGCGCTCGTGCAGGCGATCTCCGGCATCAAGCTCTCCGAGGCCTCGGCCATGCTTTCACGATGCGCCATGGGAGGAGGCCGCCGTGGCGCACCTCCTGCAACGCCCGATGTCGACGATTTCGGATCAACGGCAAGTGGCTCTATGTCGTCGGGACGTGCAAGTTCCCGCACCGCAAGCGCGGGCAAGAGATCGGCCCGTGCTACAAGGGCGTCCTGGGCCTCGTACATGGCAGTGTAGCCACCAGTTGTGCGGCAGCCACCTGCTGCGCGAACTGACCTTTGTCGTCGAGGCTACCGCGCGACTGATGAAGAGCCTGCTCCGCGAGGTCTGCCACAAGATCAACAAGAGCGCATCGAAGACCCTGAACGACGCCGGGCGCAAGCGCTACCGCACCATCAGGGCGCCAGGGAACTGCCCGACATTCCGACGAAAGGAAAACGTGGAAGCAAGTCCGACGCGCACAACCTGCACGAACGTCTCGTGAAACACGAAAACCTGCGCTTCACAGACGACCCTGATGTCAGCTTCACCAACAATGCCGGAGAACAGAAGATCAGGATGGCAAAGGTCAAGGTGTCCGGATGCTTCCGCTCCACGCAAAAGCATGGTGCCGGGGCTCAAGCTACCCCACCTCCATGGCCGCACTCGGCTACAACCCACTCGTCGCCACCCAGATCGCCCTCGACGGAAAAGCCGCAGACATCATCAACGAGCACCACGACCAATCAGAACCCAACTAGGGGTGAGTAGATACCCCAAAAGGACTTCACCGGGGACACAGACAACCTCACCGCTGCCCACTGAGCCAGCATCCGTGGCCAAACCAGCGCCTTGTCGTCAGGGGAGGAGCGAACAGCGCACGTCCGGTTCTGTGCGGGGGGACCGGGGTAACCCGGTTCCCTACCGCGATGGTTGTCTATGAAGCGCAGGTTTTCGTGTTTCACGAGACGTTCGTGCAGGTTGTGCGCGTCGGACTTGCGTCCACGTTTTCCTTTCGTCGGGATGTCGGGCAGTTCCCTGGCGCCCTGATGGTGCGGTAGCGCTTGTGCACGGCCCGGCGTCGTTCAGGGTCTTGGATGCGCTCTTGTTGATCTTGTGGCAGACTTCGCGGAGCAGGCTCTTCATCAGTCGCGCGGTAGCCTCGACGACAAAGGTCAGTTCGCGCAGCAGGTGGCTACCGCACAGCTGGTGGCTACACTGGCCCATGTACGAGGCCCAGGACGCCCTTGTAGCACGGGATGATGCCGATCTCTTGCCTCCCGGCCGCGCTTGCGGTGCGGGAACTTGCACGTCAGGGTCCCACGACATGGAGCCACTTGCTATTGATCCGAAATCGTCGACATCGGGCGTTGCAGGAGGTGCGCCACGGTGGCCTCCTCCCATGACGCATCGTGAAAGCATAGCCGAGGCCTCGGAGAGCTTGATGCCGGAGATCGCCTGCACGAGCGGCACGGCGCAGAGACAGCATCTGGGCGACCAGCAGGGACGAGGGCCTGGATGCCGTACTGCACGG
Source organism: Alphaproteobacteria bacterium (assembly GCA_964291215.2). Classification (GTDB taxonomy): domain Bacteria; phylum Pseudomonadota; class Alphaproteobacteria; order MPNO01; family UBA830; genus JAJEBT01. Next base: position 739,877 of record OZ219791.1, read on the forward strand.
GATGTTGTCGGGGAACCGGCCTTTGCACTTCGGGCATTCCTCGGCGTCGACGCGGCACGACCTCGAACACGATGTCGTGCGGCGCTCCCGATCGACGCCGTCGATGTCGGCGCCGCAGGCGTCGCAGGCCGCGACCGTCTCCTCGACGATGGTCTTGCGCAGGTTGTCGCCCATCTGCTGGTTCGGCTTCGGGCCGTTGCTCCCGGCACGCTCTTGTCCGTCTGTGACGGCGGCAGACCGGAGTTCCGGCTCGTGCGTGGTCTTCTCCAGAAGGACGACGATGAGGATGTCGAGCAGGATGACGAAGATGCGGATCACGGCCTCTTTCGGCACCTTGCCGGCAGCGCCGCGGTCTTGGCCGCTTCGAACTCCTCGCGCGCCGCCCGTCGCCATCACCCGGCCTCGACGGTCATGATCGTCGCGAGCATCGCCAGGCGCTCGCCCGGCGGCATCTTCCGGTACTCCGCCGCCCGGCCTTGCGCTTCATCAGCGCGCCGCCTCCGATGGCACAGCCCGCTCGTCGCCTTCGATCCAAAGTAGCTCACTGCCGGTCCCCGTCGTTCTCGATAACCACCACTAAACGAATCGGCCTGCAGTGTCAAATCTCCACGAAAACCCGTTCGTTGCTCTACCCCGACATCAAGCCGGAACCAAGGGGTGAGCAGTTACGAGATTTTTTTGCAATTTTCGCTGACGTTCTTGCACGGAAGTTGTCATGGTGCGGGGATGTCGGTTCGCAAGAACATCGCTTCCTGTCCGATTCACGTGGCAGCTCCGGAAGGGTCTGTCCGTGCATCCATGTTGCTTGGCAAGGTTTTTGCGGGTGTCCGCGGTGATGTTTTCTGTGGTTGTCCACAAGCGGTGTGGGGTTCCGCCTTGCCCTGCGAGCGAGGCGACATGAAGCTTGTGCTCCCGGCGGCGGGTTGCCGTCCATTGGTCACGTGACCGGTGAGCGCGGCTACCTTGCCGTCCAGCGTCCCCGGGCATGGTAACGTGACAGTCCGGGTTCCAGGTGTCCCGTCCACAAGGCGGTTCGATCTCCTCGATGTCGGCCTCGACGATGATCTGCAGACATTCTCCCCAAGCCGTGTCGTAGAGGGAGACTGTTGAGACAGTCCCGATAGTGCTCCTGCACCGCACCGAGCCACCGCATCGCACCAGCGTTGCGCACGGGAATGACGGTCGCAGGGCTTTCGGTGGTGGGAGATGAGGGGCCTTGCGGCGTTCCCGATCGCGGCGCTGCTTCTCGGCAGGGGTGAGGGCCATGAGGGTGTCTCCTTCGCTCACTCACCGTGCCGGTGCTTCAGGCGCCCAGCAACGCTGCTGTCGCAGCAAGGTGTTCGCCAGCACGTTGCGCATCACGGCGACGATCGCAACCTTGTGGGCCTTGCCGGCGGTCTTGAGGCGCTCGAACACCAGGTCCGCGTTGAAGCGTGCCGCCGAGGTTGCGGCCATGAACAGGAGATCACGTGGCCTTCGGCGCCCGCCACGGATGTGCCGAGCACCGTGGTGCTGGCCGCTGTCGTTGGCCATCGGCGCCACCTCGATCAAGGCTGCCGCCTGCCGACGCTGCCGAGTTCGGGCATCCAGCAAAGAAGGGCTGCGGCGGTCACCGGACCGAGGTCAGGATGGCGTAGCTCTGCTCGGGATCACCGGCGATCACCGCTTTGATCGCCGCGCCGGCGGTCATCGAGATCGGCCGCCGAGGCCCTTGTGACGGTCTCGCCATCCACCTCATCTGCCACGCGTCGACAAGCGCGGCACCAGGAGATCCTCCAGGCTCTTGAGGAAGGCGGAGCCACAGGCTCAAGATCGCCCAGCCGATCTTGGCGTCGACGCGGTTGGCGCCTCGGCGAAGCGCCCGCAACGGGTTGACGAGAATAACCTCGAAGCCCCGGTCATGAAGACACTGGTGAACCTTGCGGTGATAGCGGCCTGTCGCCCACCACCCGGCTCACCCCGAGGCCGCGAAGCCACCTGCTCAGCGCCCGCCAGCTCGTGGCGTCGTTCGCAAAACAATGCGCCAGATGTCCAGACTGGCCTTGCTGACCCCTGCTACTACCTTGATCATCGTCCCTCTTGCTCTTCGCCTTACGATGATACGGGTTCAAACCCAAGCATCCATTCAGGACGCGAGGGACGTCAAGGGAAGTTGGCCGACCAAACTCGGACGCGGCTCTGTCAAGGTCGAAACGGCAACCTCCGCGGAGATCGTTTGATCCCCGCTCCCCTGTGCGTGTTCGTTCAGGGGAGCGGAATCTCTCTGTAACCATAGACCGGACGCTCTCCCACAGTCGGAGTTGTCCACATTTTCCCGCCCCCAACCGCTGTGGATGATTGCATCATCAAAGGGACAAAACCTAGTGTTATGTCAGCAATGATATGTCGTACATTTGGTGCTAGACTGTCCGTCCATTCGGGATGGAGGTCGGAGTATGAAACGCTACGTGGTGACCCTGGACTAGTAGTCTGACATTATTGTATTAATGGATATAGAGACTTCAGTTTCGTCCGGGTATCCTTCGTCGTGAAACGCCAGTCGACAGTGACATCGGCCGCATTGCGGCGCTCGACCCACGCCACGGTCTCCCGCAGCATGGTGTCGCGGTCGGGGATGCGTTGCCGAAGGCACTGCCGCGACAGCGCACCGATCTCGATTTCGGCCATGTTGAGCCAGCTTCCGTGCTTCGGCGTGTAGCGAAACTCGAACCGCTTTCGTACCCGCCTCGCCTCCTCGGGCTCGAAGGCTTCATACAGTGACTGTGCGTGTTCAGATTATCCATGACCAGCACGATCTTCCTGTCGGGGAAATGGTCGTTGGCAAGCTCCCGGATGAAGTGCGCCCAGTCCCGCGGCGGTCGGTGACTTTCACCGTGCGCCAGTTCTCGTTGGGCGCAAAGGCCATGAAGAGGTTGGCCGTACCGTTGCGCTCATATTCATAGTCGACCACCTCCGGCTGACCGGGGGATGCGGGTTTCCTGCTGCCGGCTGGTTTCGCACACCAGCACCTCGTCCCCGGCAAACTCCCGCTGATAAATGTCAAGCACATCCTCCATCGCCGCCACGAACTGTGCGCTCCGGTGCGGTGGAATGCACCAGTACTGCTTCAGCCACGGCTTGATCTCTTTTTTTTAGCGTCTTCCTGACCGTCTCTTCTGAAATGCGCTCGACAATCTCCATCTCCACCAGACGGCCGGCAAGCAGCTTCAGCGTCCAGCGCGCACAGCCCTCGGGCGGGGACGAACAGGCCAGGGCGATCAGCTTCGCCTCCATCGCCCCGTCCAGCCGTTTTGGCCGGCGGTTCACCTGCTCCTTGCGGCTGAGGGCGGCGTCCAGCCCCTCCAGGACGCAGCGCTTGCGCAAACGCTCAATCGTCGCCGTGCCGATGCCCAGCCCTTGCGCAATGTCGGCATCGACAAGCCGAGCGCCGTCGCGCCCCTCGTCGGCCAGCATCAGGACCTGTGCCCGGCGCCGACGCCAGGCGGCCCCGGTGCCGTCGACGATCGCCTTCAAATCCTGGCGCTCCTGCGCCGAAAGGGTCACGCGGTAGAGCTTCCTGCCCCGAGAGTTGGCCATATACGTTGCTCCTGTCATTGCGCCGCTCCCGTTGTCCGGACCTGCACATGGGGCTGCGGCTGCCTGCCTGTTCGGTATCTTGCCCGTGTGGATATCGGCACTGTCCGGATTCCAACAGATGCCGACACAGGAATACTACCCACCAAAAACCATCAATACAATGCCGGTGGACTACTAGGCGGAACGGAAAGAACTTTCGGAGATCACGACCAAGGGCTCGCATCTGTCGCAAAAGGTAATCAACGCCCTGCTCAACTGCGACGAGGGCGCGTTCAATGAATGCCAGATGACCGGGAAGGTCATTGCCAAGATTCTGCGCATCAGCATGCGCAAAGTAGACCGGGTGAAAAAGCGTTTCGTTGAAGAGGGGTTGGGGGCGGCATTGGGTGGCCGGCAAGGACGCCGTCCTACCTACATGCGAAAAGCCGACGGCACCTTCGAGGCGCGCTTGGTGGCCCTGAGTTGTGGTGAACCGCCCGAGGGTCACGCGCAATGGTCGTTGCGGCTGCTGGCCGACCGCGTTGTCGAGCTTGGTTACACCGTGTCACACGAGACGGTGCGGCGTGTTCTAAAAAAAACTGCCTCAAGCCATGGCAGCGGGTGGGTGATTCCTCCTCAAGGGAACGCCGACTTCGCCGCAGCGAAGGTGCTCGATGTCTATCGCCGCCCCGCCGCCTTCCCCGTGGTCTGCATGGACGAAACGCCCCGACCGGCGAGACACGGCAACCGATCGCCATGGCGCCGGGACGGCCAGCGCGTAACGACTACGAGTATCGACGTTGCGGCACCTGCAACGTCTTCACGGAACCCCTGGCCGGCAAGCGCATGACCAAGGTAACCGAGCGCAAGATCGACTGGGCGCAGTTCCTGGCCGACATCGCCGAGCGCTACCAGGATGCTACCACCATCACCCTGGTGATGGACAATCTCAACACTCCCCGGCGCCCTCTACGAGGCCTACCCGCCGGACGAGGCCTTGTGGGACCGCTTCGAGTTCGTCTACACCCCCAAGCACGGCAGTTGGCTGAACGTGGTCGAACTCAACGTCATGATCCGCCAGTGCCTGAACCGCCGCATCGACTTCATCGAGGTGCTACGCCGGGAAGTCGCCGCCTGGCAGGCGACCGCATCCAGGCCAAGGTGGATTGGCAGTTCACCACCGACGATGCCCGCGTGAAACTCAAACGCCTTTATCCAACATTTGACGAATGACAAGACACTAGTCATATAAGGGTCTCTTGGCACCTCATGGTCTGGCCCGGAAGCAGATCAGCTTTGCGTAAGTCGGGTCAATCCGCTCACTATGGTGGACAATAGTAACTTTTGAACGAAAGGTGTCCGAAGTAGATATCCAATCACTGCACCGGAGATTACACTCAAACCAATCCCTATCGCCACAGGAGTCAATGGATCCACAAACGATAGGCTATCACTTATAGCGTAGAACCAAGCAATCGGCATCGCTAAACCGATGAGCACATGCACAGCTCGCACGGTTCGCTTAACAAGAAGAGCTAGTCTGCGAATCCTTTTTTCTGTTTCAGCTAAGTGCGAGAACAAAACGGTTTGTCCTAATGCGGGCCGCGCCACGAAAACGGTTATGTCGCCGTCCAATTGTATCGTGGACTGAATTGCGATGGAGCCCGGCGCCTCCGCGGATTCAATGACCAAGCCTCCGCGGCAAAGCAGAGCAGCCAAATCCGCGAAGACCGAACACTCTTTTCGCAGATTCGATTCTATGTCTGTTGTCACGAGCGTCCTAGTGCACTATTACCGCCGAGCGATCAGCCTCGCGAACGCGCCGGTCATTGATACAAGAGTCTCGGCAATCAGTTTCCACATGCGTGTTCCTGACACGATGCCTTCACGATGGAAATCGAGAAGGACAGCCATTTCTTTGGGCTCCAATCCACTTTGGATCCGATTGATCACGTCTCCCGACAAGGACACGGTGCTCTGCATAACTACTTCCTCCACTCCAATGTCCCAGATTTTGCGAAGGAGGGACATTTCATCAGGGTGAAGGTTTGGTTGGGGATGGCGCCCGAGAGTCGTCTCTCGATCAAGCAGTTCTCGACGGTTGCAACCTAGAAAATTGTCATTTGAGTTGCGACGCGAACGAGGTCGCTTTTTCAAATTCCTCAGCAACCCACGAACTTGATCAGAATTGCGCCTGATCCTCTCGACGATAACTCGATCACGATCTTTGAGATCCAGATAATCTTCTAGGATACGGTAGGCAGCGCGGCGGAGACGCTGAAACGTATAATCATCGCATCTAAGGGTGCCCCGCTCCACCCTTTCTTGCTGCCAGTGTTGTACATGTACAATGTCTCCCTCTGGTGGATTCTGTTCAACGAACGGTGTAGCAAGCGGGATTTTCAAGTCGACCTGCAGCTTGTCGGTGTAGGTCGCAGCAATATCGAGAATCGCATGTCCAGGCGGTGGCATCTTACGCGCCGTCATGCTGTGCTTAACGATTGTGTTGATCTCGAGCGTCGTTAGATCTCGGGCGGTCAGTTTCAAGCTCTCCCGGACACTCGTCATCACACTCGTTTCCCTCGCCTAGCCAACCCCGCCGGGTAGCCAACCGAAGCTACCCGATATTGCGCAACTGTTTTACAAGGTCGACGATGACTTCGACGTTGCCCTTAACGATTGCCTGGCCCTTCTCAACCTGGCTCGCGTGAAATCCCCGGATGGGATGCAGTTCCTCGTCCCTCAGGAAGGCCTCGTTGAACGAGTTGCTGATATCGCCTTGGACCAAGTCGATCTTCGTCTTGATCTCCTTTGGCTCGTTGCCGATTACCGTAGTGGTGATCTCGAGTGTCATGAGATTGACGGCGGCTTGCTTCAAGTGATCGAGGATTTCCTGCCATCCTCCACCAGCCGCGGTGCCGCCTACCTCTCCGTCGTTTGCCATTCTTCTGCCCTCTTGCTTCGAACACGATTATATTGAAACCTAGCGTGATGGTGCCGCTACTACAAGATGTAGCGTGCGTTTCCAGAGTCCACAAAGGATATGGTGGCAGCGACCGGCAGATCAAGAGGCCAAACGGCTAGATGCCCAGCATGGTCTGGGCCAGCCGACGGCAATCGACGAGAGGGAGAGGGGACGAGCGTTGATCAAAGGTCAAGGGCCTCGACGGCATTGGCGCCGAACCAACTGTTCACCGTCTGCAGGGCACCAGGGGGCAGTTCTTGAGTGAAGAGGATAGCTAGTCGTTTCTTCGGCCTTGAGCAGGTGACGTAGAAGAGGTTACGATTGCGCTCGAAGGCGTCGTGTCTGTCTGGGGGAATGGAGAGGGGATCGGCCGCCAGTTCGAGCATTTGGCCGAAGTTGTATCGGTTCCAGCCTCTGCCGACGACCACCAGGACATTGTCAAATTCCGCACCCTTGACACCGTGTTTGGTCTCGAACGGGGAGTGCCCCGAGAGATAGCGGCAGAGTGCAACGATCTCGCGGTATGGCACGGCGCGGAGTTTCTCGAGCTCTTTCAGCGGGCGAGGCATGACCTCTTCAGCGTCCGGATCGAACTCCCGCAATTCACGCTCGCGCCGCTCCACAGCATCGGGAACGCGGGGGCGGCGCACTGCAAGCAGGTGCTCCAACACATCGCCGACCGTAGCGCGATCTCGCAACTCGATCGTTCTGTCCATGGCTTCGGTCCACTTGTGCTTGTCGTCATGAGCACGGATCGCCGGAACGCTGGAGCCGAGCGCTCGAAACATTTCGCCGTATTTCTGTGAGAGGTAGGCATTACAGGCAGGTTCCAGAGCGTCGGCGAAGTAGGCGATGTGCGGATGCTCCTTCTTGGTGAAGGTATCGTTGAAGGCGAATACCGCGGGAATGCTGGGATAGCCTTGCCGGCCTGCGAGGACGCTGTGGGTGAGCATCAGGATTTTGGTGGTCTCGGGAGAGAGGTCCCAACCCTCCAAGTCAAGGCGGTAGAGGACGGTCTGAAGCGCGTTCTCCGCGGTCTCGGCAGGGAGATCGCCGAGCCAATAGCCGCCGCCGCCGGGGCGGCGTTCGCCAGGCCAAGCGTTGGTGTGAAAGATGCGGACCTCGCCCTCCGCGTCGGGATCGACGACGGACTGGGGTAGTTCGGGCCGCATGCGGTTGAGACAGTCGACGATGGTCGGAACGGAGCGAAAGTTCGCCTCCTTGCCGATCACGGTGAGGCCCGGATGGTCGATTTTTCCGCAGCCGTTGCCGTAGATCTTCTGCCAGTGGTCACCGAAGAACCCGAATTGTGGCGAGTTTGCTCGGCCAAGAAAGTGGTGCTTGATGGAGTCAATCCAGCCGTGGTCCGTGTCCTGGTATTCGTCGATCAGGATGATCGGATACTTGTCGGCCAGGATGCTCCTGAATTTGGAATTGCCCATGAGCGCGATGGTCAGGATGAGGACATCGTCGTGATGGATGGAGATGCGGGCGTCGTTGATGCTTCTGTGCCCGAGCTCGTATTCAACTCGGCGTTCCCCGACGCCGCCGACTTCGGCGAGCTTCTCAGGCCAGTGTTCGAGGTCAGGCAGGCGTTCGCGGAGCTGTCTCTGGAACCCGACGATGAGTGACCAGCAGAAGGCGTGGATGGTGTTGCAATGGATGATCGGGCTGCGGTCGGTGCGGGCCTCGATTTCGTTCTTGGCAACATTCGTGAAGGTGATGCAGGCGATCCGTTGGTGGCGTTGCGGCAAGGCGTGACGGTAGCGGTCGATAAGGAATTGCAGCGCCCTCACGAGGGTGTAGGTTTTGCCGGCGCCGGCACCAGCTTCGACGAGGAAGCTCTCCCCGTGTTCGAGGCAGTGATGGACTTGGTCGAGGGCTCTCTGGCTGGCCTCCTCGGCCGGGTTCATGGGTTGGACGGGTTCAACCATCGTGGGCCACCGCGGCGTCAGGGGCCTCGAGAATGGGGGCAGCTTGGTCGATTACCGCCCCGTCGTCCGCAATGTCGCCACGCGCGAGCCATCTCAATCCGTTGACGATGTAGCCCGGTGGGGACCAGTCGGTGTTGTCGATCGCGTGTTTGAGCGCGAACTCGGACTTCTTGATGGTGTTGAGCTGGTGCCACGCACACTGGGCCTGATCGTCCGGCTTGTCACCTTCGATCCCGAACATGGCTGGATTTGCCAGCATGAACGCGTCCTCAAAAGTGCGGCCGCATGGACCGCCCTCGGCCTCGGGCCGCTGGTAGGCGATGCGCCGGAGGTTCTGGACCTTCGAGGCGTCGTCTTTGGCGAGGAGGGCTGCGGGTGAACAGTCGCCGCCACCGAACCAGGATTTCAGACAAGCGTCGCTGGTCGCGGTCCTTTGGTGCACCGGGCAGGTCTTGCGATCAGCGGTGACGGAGTCGAGGTCGGTGATGATGAGGGTCCGCAGTTCCAGAAAGTCGAGAAGAGCGAAGAAGATGTGCGCGTAGGCACCGCCCACTTCCATCGTCGTCACGTATTGGCTGGAGAGTTTGGGTTCAGCAGGCTCGGCAGCCTCCAGCTTGTTAATGATTACGGGCAGCAGCAGGCGCTCGCTCGCGCCTTCGATCAGCACGGCTTTGTCGGCAAAGAAGAGATCGCAGCGCGTCAGGGTCAGATACTGGTGGAGAAATCGCCTGTGCTCTTCGGGCGTATCGTGCAGCCCTTGGCGGAGATCCTTGGTTCTGGTGTGGCGCACCCCGTCGACAGACGCAGGGATGAAATAGCGGATTGCCTGGAACCCGGCCGCGTTTGCGACGTGGGAAGAATGGGTCGAAACGATGAACTGGACCGGCCACGGCAGGGGAGCACCGTCCTGCGTGCTGAGCTGGTGGGCAATCTTTGAGACCTGGCGGATGAACACTTCCTGCATCTGCGGATGCAGGTGGGCCTCGGGCTCCTCAATGAAGACGAGGTGGACTCCAGGCGCGGCCGGTTCAGCGCGGAAAGAGCGATAGAAACTGACTAGCTGGAGCAGGATGAAGATAAGGTTGCGTATGCCGAGGCCGGTGTACGACTCCGGTAACTGGATGCCGTGATGGCCGGCGTACCTGACCTTGGTGTGGCGTGAGAGCAAGCGCTCGATGTCGAGTGTCGTTTCGGTTTCGAGCTCGGAGCCATCGAGACCGGGATAGCCGAAGGAGTGCAATGTCGGCATGAGCTTCTGCAGTTCTTCTCTGAAACCGCCTTGAATCGTGCTTTGGATATCGCGAACGGCATCCTGGAGTGCTTGGGCGATCAGCTGCTCTTGCTCGTCGGCGGTGGGCGACTGCGCGGCGGTAAAGAGGCCCTCGAGAATCTTGGCGAGGACATCGGTGTCTCTTGAGGTGTCATCGTCGAGGCCACGCTGGGCATTCACGAAACCTGTTTTCAAGAGCGAGCGGAGCGCGGTTACGGTCATCTGCTTTCGGTTGGCGTCGTCGTTGGGGTCTTCGGCCCATATGCTGGCGGTAAATAGGTCGGGTACGCGCTGGCGGAGTTCTTGGAAGAAGGCGATGCGATCGCGGTCGGTGAGATTGCCGGCCGGTTGATCGGCGAACAGCGAATCGATGGCGCCATCTCGCAGCTCGTAGCGCGCCACGACCATGGTCTCGTTGCAGTCGGGGTCGAGATCGACGATGAAGTCGCTGAGCGCGCCGAGATCAGGTTGGTTGGGGTCGTAGCGGAACAGGAGTCGTAGCTCGATGCTCGGAATGAGGGTGCGGACCTCATCGTCAGGGCGCCCGGCACTCTTGGCCGTAAGCGCGTCGCAGAAGCGGTCATAGGAGGTGTTGGAGAAGTCCTCGATCTGGAACCTGGGATTCTGGTCGGCGAGGAACCGGCGAATTGCCTCGGACAGGGATGTCTTGCCGCTGTTGTTGCGCCCAACGATGAGGGTCGTCGGAGTTTCCAGCACTAGGTCGGCATCTGCTAAGAGGCGAAAGTTCCTGACTGTGACTTTGTGAAGGTGCATGTGCGGGCCTGTGTGTCGGGGGATATACGTCGGGTAGGCGAGGTTGAGTTTCCCTGAAGATTCGAGAGTACGGTTCCCAGCAGCGGGAAGCGCCGTGATTCGAAGGAGACCTGGGTCAGGTGCATAGCGCAGATTTCGCGCGGCCGAACCTCATCCGGAGTTGCCGGTAGCGATACCTCATGCGAGTAGCCCAGCTGTCTTGCGGTTCATCGGTGAACGGGTAAGTGGGCCTTCCGTCTTTGCCGAGTCCTAGTCGTAGGTGCGAGAACTCGCAGCTGGCCACACAGCGGTCCGGGTGCTCAAACGGCTCAGTCTCGGCTTCGACGAAGCGGTGTTCGAATGACCATCGGCCGGCGGTCGAGGTCCCGTCGTGCCACCAGTCTTCGCCGATCGCGTAGCGCACGAGCATGCGCATCTCCTCAGCCGCCACCAGGTTGCAGAACGCGATGGTGTTCTGGCCCGGTTCCGGGCCGTCGGGGGCATCGTCGTTGATGTAGCGTCCGTGACGCCGGATGCCCATCCGTTCATCTCGAGCATCGCCGCTGGTGTACTGGCCGCGGCACCGCAGGCATTGCATGTCGGGGCCGACCAGGTGGACGCGCCATTTGGCAGAGAGCAGACGGTCTCGTGATTCCACGAGGACCCCGCCGTCGATCAGGGGTAGGCAGTTTGCGTAGGCAACGTGATTGAGAACTTCGCGCGCCTCGGCATTGTCGACGCAGCACATGATGAGGTCCGCGTCGGCTGCGAGGCGGTACGCACGCTCGGTGCGGATCGACAACGGAATCGCGCGAACGATCGGGCGGCGCGCGGTGGCAATTCTGCGAAGGTGGGCCGCGGCCAGAACCGCCTTGGGCAGTCCGAGGCAGTGCCGGTCAGCGTAGATCAGGCGATCGAGGTTCCTGTCCTCGACGAGGTCGGGGTCGATCACGGTGATCTGCTCGAACCCGGTGCGTGCGAGGGATTCGAGGACGATCGAACCGACGCTACCCGCTCCGACGACGCAGACGTGGGTGCGAGCCAGGCGCGCCTGCGCGTCGATGCCCCAGCTGTCCACGGTGCGCACCAGGCTTGGACGGCGGGCGTAGGGCGGATGGGCGCCCGGAGCCAAGTCCGCGCCCGTGCGGCGCGGCCCGATCCGTCGAACGTCGCTGCAGTGCGCAGGCGCGATGCGGCCAGGCCCGGATTCCTGCCAGAACCGGGCGCTCCAGACGCCGTCGGAGCCCATGGTGAGGCCGAGCAGCGGCAAGTCCGTCTCTCGGACGAAGGGCGCGACGATGTTGCGCTCGGTGTCGTCATCCATGCCGCTCAGGGCCTGCCAGCCGGGACCAGGATGGCTGTGAAGGACGGCAACGCCTGCCTTCGCCTTGAGCGCGCGATCGAGGACGCGGTTGAGATATCCGCCGTGCACGGTGACGTTGCCGTGCAGATCCCGGTCGCCGTCTTCCGGCAGAACGATGTCGGCGAGGATCCCCGTATAGCGGTTGAGCCCATCGCCGCGGCGCCAGAGCGCAAGACAAGCCTCCTCCTGCAGCCCACCGCGGCGCAGCCCGCTCAGGAGGTGATCCGCGAGCTGGCGGTGGAGGGCTTCACGCACTATGACGCGATGATTCAACGCGCACTCCAGATTCTGCGGATGTGCTTGTTCAGGTAGGCTTCCATGTTCTTGCCGTTCGGGGTGTCGATCTGATCCCAGAAGTCGCTCGGCGGAGCGCTAATTGCCATCCAGTCGAGACCGTCATCGCACTGGAAGATCTGGATGGCGCCCGGGGAGTGAGACCCCTTTACCAGCTCCTCTAGGACGGGGTCGGGGGGCGAGAGGTAAAGCCAATGGGGTGCAACCTCGGGCCACTCGCCCTCGTTCTGGTGCATCGCGAGTGCCAGGGTCACGGTCTCCCCCGCGCGGCTGCCGTCCTCGATCCGGTAAGGGAAGCGGACGCCGTCCGCGCCGCCTTGCTGCTCGGGCGCCGCGAACGGGCTCGTGTCATAGCGCAGCGCGGCGAGTTCGGCAGCAATGCGCTTGGAATTGTTGCTCATGCGAATGGCGCACCCTTCTCCGGAGCGGCCCGAAATACGTTGTACTTGTCGAGGTCGACCACTTGTCCAGAGACGAAGGTGAGGTCGGAGTCCGGTACTCTCAGCACGTACCCAGTCTTGTCCGGGTCCTCGCCGATGGCCTTGCCGGCGAAGGTGATCTGCAACAGAACGGCAGCATCGACGGCCTGCTGTTCGGCGAAGAAGGTCTCGCCGTTCACCTTGAATTCGAACTTGTCCATCTCGTTGTCCTCTGAGCTGAGCGTTGTCCGGCACCGTTGCGCGGTCCACGCTCAGGGCGATAAGGTCCGGCAGTAGGCACCAACTTGGAGTTTACATTACCACGCTATATGTATATCTTGTCAACCACGGGTTAACGAGGGAGGAGGAACGCATGTTCGGACAACGACTCCGACTCGCCCGGAAACGGGCAGGTCTATCGATGCGGGAGCTCGCGGACGCGATGAGCCTGAAGGTGACCGCTCAGGCGATCAGCAAGTACGAGGCGGGCAAGATGCTGCCCTCCTCGGCCGTGCTTGTCGGTCTCGGGAAGGCTCTCGACGTCTCGCTGGACTTTCTGATGAGCGCGCAAGTCGAGGCGCTCGAGGCGGTCGAGTTCCGCAAGCATTCCCGCGCGTCGGCCCGCGATCGCGCAAGGGCCGAAGCAGAGGTGATGGACAGCCTAGAGCGCTACCTAGCGATCGAACACATCCTCGACATCGAGTCCAGCGTCGAATGGGTGGAGGGGCGCCGCTACGACAGCGTCGCGAGCGAATCCCAGATCGACGAGCGGGCCGACGAACTGCGCAGGGTCTGGGATCTCGGCCTCGACCCGATCCCCAGCTTGTGCGAGTTGCTCGAAGACAAGGGAATCAAGGTGGTGGAAGCCGATCTCCCGGAGAGCATCAACGGGCTCTCGTGTCACGTTCTCCGGGGCGGCGAGATCGTCGCCGAGGCCGTCGTCGTGTCCAGCCGGATCAATGTGGAGCGCAAGCGCTTCACGCTGGCCCACGAGCTCGCGCACAGGATCATCCGCTCCACCGGCAATCCGGCGATCGACCTCGAACGGGCGATGAACCGCTTCGCCGGTGCGTTTCTGGTTCCCGGCCAGAGTCTTCGGGACGAAGTCGGCGCTGATCGCCACAGGATCACCCATTACGAGATCGTCTGCCTGAAACAAATCTACGGCGTGTCGGCCGCGGCCCTGCTGATGCGTCTCGGACAGGTGGGCGTACTGTCCCAAGGCTCTGTACAACATGCCTTCGCGACCTTCGCCCGGTCCTGGCGCAAGTCGGAGCCGGATCCGATCCGCCCCGACCATGGGTTCGCGGCCTTCGAGAAGCCTCGTCGCTTCAAGCGGCTTGTCTCGCGCGCGGTGGGCGAGGAACTGATCTCACCCGTCCGTGCGGCCGCGCTTCTCAACCAGTCGCTCGAATCGGTCGAGCGGCAGATCAGCGGTCCTGCCATCCAGTGACCTGCGTCATCGTCAACGACGCTTCGTGCTTGATCGACCTCCGTAAGGGAGGCCTGCTGGGCGTCGTTTGAGACCTGCCCTATCGGTTGGTGATCCCGTTGCCCGTGCGGGCTTTGGAAGTGCTCGACCTTTCGGAGGCCGAATGGCAGGCGCTCGACGAGGCCGGCATGATCACGCACGACCTGACTCTGGAGGAGGTCGGTCAGGCGTTCGCGGTGAAGAGGCGTCATGCGGGACTCTCCGCCAACGACTGCTTCTGTCTGGTCACGGCACGGATCTATCCGGGCATCCTGCTCACGGGCGACGCCCTACTGCGCAAGGTTGCCGCAGCGAATGGACTGCGGGTGCACGGCGTGCTCTGGGTGGTCGACGAGCTTGAGGCTGCAGCCGTTTGCAGCAGATCGCTTCTGAGTCGGGCGCTCAAGGCATGGCAGTCGGACGAGTCGGTGTTCCTTCCCCCGCACGAAATCAGCACGCGGCTTGAGTACCTGGCGAAAGCCGGGTCTCGGAGAAGCAGCGAAAATCGCTGATGGGGACATGGAAGGCCTGTCGTGGTCTGGGGTTTGATTTGATCCGATTACGGCACGATGACAGACGGCTCTGCTGATCCTGTGGATGGGGCGAAGATTCTAGGAATTCCGCGGGGTTGCGCGTGTCGCCGCTGCATCGGAACGCGATTCTGACGAAACAAGGGCATGTCGTGGCTTTCGGGACAAGATCGCGGCCTGCGGTCCGGCGGCAGGTGAGCGGTGTTGGCCGCCGGCCTGCGATCGGGCCGCTAGCATGCGCCGCCGGGACAGTACCAATGAGCGTAGGCCGTCGCGGCGCCGGCGGCGGCGACGCAGTACACGGTGATCGCGGTAAAGATCCTGCGAATGCGGCGTTGGTTCATGTGCTCCCCCTTTCGGGCTTGCGGATGTCGCCATTTCATATGGGTGGCATGGCGAACCGCGGCCAATACCGTTGTTGGTGGCACCCGTAAGTTTCCCATTTCTGGCAACCCAAAATTTCTCACTTTTGGCTTGTCGCTGAAGGTGCGTCGGGCCGCTCTGTTGGCTTTGCCAACGGAGCGGGGTGGGGTGCGCGGATGTATGGATGGGAGATGAGGATGTTGTTGAAGCACTATCTGGACCAAGGCGTTTCGAAGGCGGAGCTGTCGCGCCGGTTCGGGGTGAACCGGCGCACGATCCATTACTGGATCGAGACGGGCCAACTGGACCGTGATCTGTCGGTCGGCCCGCGAGATTATGCGCCGCGTCACCCGGTGGCTCACAAGCTGGATCCCTACAAGGGGATCATCGACGCGCGCCTTGAGGAGTTCCCGAAGCTCTCGGCGAAGCGTCTGTTCGACGAGGTTCGCGCGGCGGGCTACCCGGGCGGCTATCGCCGCGTGCTGGACTATGTGCGTGCGACGCGGCCGCGCGAGCCGGTCGAGGCGGTGGTGCGGTTCGAGACGCCGGCGGGTCGCCAGGGCCAGGTGGACTTCGGGACGTTCCGGCCTCCCTGGGGCCGGCGTCATGCCTTGGTGGTGGTGCTGGGCTACTCCCGGCTTCTGTGGCTGCGGTTCTTCCCCCGGCAGACGATGGCAGTGCTGATGGAGGGACTGGAGAGCGCCTTCGGTCGGTTCGGCGGGGTTCCGGAGGAGCTGCTGTTCGACCAGATGCGCGCGGTGGTGCTGTCCGACGACCGCACCGGCGCCGGCGGCCTGGTGCTCAACGCGGAGTTCCTGCGCTTCGCCACGCACTGGGGGTTCATGCCCCGCTCGTGCCGCCCCTATCGGGCCCGGACGAAGGGCAAGGTGGAGCGTCCGATCCGCTACATCCGCGAGAGCTTCTTCTACGGACGCAGCTTCGCGAACGACGACGATCTCAACCAACAGGCCGCGGGCTGGCTGGAGGGTACGGCCAACGTTCGCCGGCACGCCACGACCGGGGAACGCCCCGTCGACCGCTTCGAGCGCGACGAACGGGCGGCGCTTCGCCCCCTGGCCATCTCTCCCTACCGGCGTCTCGGCCTCCGCCAGGCTCCGGAGCCCGCACGACGGCGCTTTCCGACAAGTGTGGAGGTCGAACGGCGCCCGCTCAGCGTCTATGCGGAGGCGCTGCAATGAAGCCCCCGGCGTCGAGCCGGCGCGACAGGCTGCGGGCGATGCTGGCCGACCTGAAGATGCCCGGCGCGCTGGAGGCCGTCGACGGCATCCTGTCCGAAGCCGACGGCGGCTTGATCACCGCGGCCGAGGCCATCCAGCAGTTGCTGAACGCCCAGATCGTGCTCCGCAACAACCGCAGGCTCCAGACCGCCATGCGCTCGTCCAGGCTGCCCGCGGTCAAGACGCTCGACCAGTTCGACTTCGCCTTCCAGCCCAGCATCAAGCGCGAGCAGATCGAGAGCCTACACGAGCTCGGCTTCGTCGACCGTCGCGAGAACGTGATCCTGCTTGGTCCGCCCGGGGTCGGCAAAACGCATCTGGCCATAAGCCTCGCGATCGCCGCGGCCGAAGCTGGACGGCGCGTCTACTACGGCACGCTCGCAGGGCTGATCGACTCCCTCACCGAGGCCAAGGCCGCCGGCAACCTGTCCCACCGGCTGCGCGTGCTCACACACCCGGCGCTGCTGGTGGTCGACGAGATCGGCTACCTGCCCGTCAACCAGGACGGCGCCGTGCTCTTCTTCCAGCTCATCAACGCCATGCACGAGAAGGCATCGACCGTGCTGACCTCGAACAAGGGCTTCGAGGACTGGGGCGGCGTGCTCGGCGACGAGGTCATGGCGGCGGCTCTCATCGACCGCCTGGTCCACCACTGCCACATCGTCAACATCCGCGGGAACTCCTACCGGATGCGCGATCATCAGAACCTGTTGCAGTCCGGCTCGGACCGGCGACGCAGGAGGGCCGCGGCGTGATCGTCGGTCAAAACAAAAACGACAACCGTGACGGCCGCCCGCTATGGATAACCGGGTTGGCGCCGCCTGACTCGTGGCGGTCGCTGCGCCAACCCGGTTACCCACAGCTCCACCGAGGCCCACTCTCCCAGCACCGTGCCGGGCGAAAGGGGTCAAAGACAAAAGTGAGCAATTTTCACTTGCCAAAAATGCGCAATTTTCGGCTGCCATTGACACCGTTGTGTTCGGTTCCTCGATAAGGAAGTGCAATGGAATGGGGATGGACGGGCTGCGCGTCTCGGGCGCGAGAGAATCCCCGCGTTCCGGCAGGGGTTTGTAACAGCGGCGAGTCAGGCGCGCGCGCAGCGTAGCGGCAGGGACCGGAGGCCGCGCAGCACGATGTCGTTGCGATAGTTCGGGCGTCCGCCGAGCAGGTCGATCCGCGCGAAGCGCTCCAGCAGCATCTCGAACGCGATCCTTCCCTGAAGGCGGGCAAGCGGCGCGCCGAGGCAGTGGTGGATGCCGCGCCCGAGCGAGAGGTGGGGACAGTTGGCGCGGCCGACGTCGAGGCGGTCGGGCTCCTCGAAGATGTCGGGGTTCCGGTTGGCGCCGCCGAGCACGACGGCGATGTTGTCGCCGGCGCGGAGCTCGATCCCGTTCACCGCGCAGTCGGCGCGAACGCGCCGGAACGTCGTCTGCACCGGGAAATCGTAGCGCAGCAACTCCTCGACGGCCGCTGGCATGAGGCCCGGATCGTCACGGAGCCGGACGAGCTGGTTCGGGTGGTCGAGCAGCGCGAGCATGTCGTTGCCGATCAGGTTGGTGGGAGCGCCAGGCTAACTGGTAGGATGTCGCCGGGTGAGAGCCCCGGCAGGAAGAAAGGCTAACCACCACTTCCTCCGTGAGCCATGCGTCGTGAGGCGTCAGGCGAAGCGTTGGGGAGCGGCAAGCCGGGCTATTGAGCCACGAGAAACTGTGAAACCGGAGTGCCGAGGTCGTCCACCAGGCCGAAGGCAACACCCTGCGAGCCGCGTTTGGTGAGGCGAGCAGGGGCTCCGCGGGGTCTGAGAACCATGGCTGAAGCAGGGACCTGGGAGGTCTTGCCCCACTGTCGTAGAGGGGTCGCAGAGGAAAGGAACTATTCCGTAACCCGATGATGAACGAGAAGTCAGATTCGGCCATAGTACCGTCGAAGGCGGCGAACAAGGGTCCCTCGGAGCCTGCGGAGCTGCTGGAGGGAAGGGAAATGCGGTTGGCCCGCGCCGCGCGCAGAAGCGGGGGTCACAGGCGGCCGAACGCATACGACAAGTTGCGAAGAGGAATCCGGAAGAGCGTCTTGTGACGTTGCTCCACCACGTGATGTCCTGCACGCGGCGTTTCACTCCTTGAGAAAGGACGCGGCAGCGGGCGTGGACGGAGTTACGTGGCACGCGTATGCGGAAGGTGTGGAACTGGTCGACCTGCCGTGTGCACAGGGGCGGGCGCCTCCGTCGGGTATACATACCCAAGGAGGGCAACGACTGCTTGCCTCGGACAAGATTCTTCAGCGGGCAGTGACGGACACGATTCTGGTACCGCGAGACGGAGTTCCTCGGGTTCAGTTATGGTTTCCGGCCGGGACGCACAATGCGCTCGATGCAGTCACGGTGGAACGGCGGAAGGTCAACTGGATCGTTGACGCCCCTTCGACAACCGCGACCACCTGGTCGCGATGCTCGAGAGACGGATCGGGGGGTCTGATCATCAAGTGACGCTGGCGTCATGGAGCGACACCGGTGTTGGTTCGCCGCAGGGCGCAGCCCCTGCCTGGCGAACGTTTACCTGCACTACGTGACTGGTTTCAGAACCACTGGCGCAAACGGATGACTGACACGATCATCGTGCGTTATGCGGATGATTTTGTGTGCGGCTTCCAGGATCAGGGCGATGCGAAGCGCTGGGACCTCGAGGAGAGGTTGGCTCACTTGAACTGCACCCGGACAATCATCGAGTTCGGTCGGTTTGCGAGAGCGAACCGCCGGAAGCGGGGGCAAGACGTTCGACTTCCTCGGTATGACGCACTATTGCGAGCAGACGGGGAAGGGCAAGTTCAGGGTTGGCCGCAAACCATCCCAGAAACGGGCACCCTGCGGCGGATCAAGGAGGCGCTGCGCAAGCGGTGGCACGACAATCGGCACAAGACGGCCAAGTGGCGAGTGATCAAAGGCTGCTACTACGCCGTTCCGGGAAGCAGTGAGTCCCTGCAGGGGTTCATATACCAATGCAAACGGCTGCGTGCCCTTCGGCGGCGTTCCCAAAAGGATCGCACCGAATGGAGGGACATGGACACCCTCATCGAAGCTCACTGGCCTAAGGCCAGCATCCGTGGCCAAACCAGCGCCTTGTCGTCAGGGGAGGAGCCGGATGCGAACAGCGCAAGTCCGGATATGTGCGGGGGGACCGGGGAAACCCGGTTCCCTACCGCGATAAAAGAATGCGGGGCTCGCTGTCTTCACCTTGCCCGATGCTCACCGCAAGCGCATGCGAACCTCGAACGGCATCGAGCGGCCGATTCAGCAAGAGCTCAAGCGGCGCACCTCCAAAGTCAGGGTCTTTCCGAACCTCGCCTCGTTGGAGCGCCTCTCAACCGCAGTCCTCATCGACGAAAAATGGGAAACCGAAACCAAGGCATACATCAAATGGGAACGGCTCGATCAGCTTCACGACAATTTCCAGACATCAGGTTGCGTAATCCAATCCACACAGCCAACCGCTCAAAAGCGCGGTTTTCCGCCGATATCCCGCCGTTCTGAATCGCCGTCAACACCGTATCGTCCACCGCGACGAGATTACGGTCCTGAACATCCACAAGCCCGTCAGACGGCGCCAACCGCGTGGACCTCCCGACCCCGAACCAACCATCGAAGCCTTCGTCGTCGATGTCGCACGCCTGGCAGGCTTCATCCCCAGCAAACGCCAACCCCTGCCGGGAACCCAGAAACTCTGGTGCGCCAGGCGAACTGGCAGAAGGTAGGGGGTGTAAGTCCCCCGAAACGAAGGAGTAGCCAAACCACGTTTCTCCGCGAGCGTCGGTCCCCGTGAGGGGGCGGGCGAAGCGTCGGTAGCGGTGCGGATGGGCGGGGCTAATGAGCACCGAAAAAGAGATGATTCGGGGTGCCGAGGCTTTCAGAGTGGCCGAAGGCAACATCGCAGACATCGATATGGTGAGATGAGCCCCGCGGTGTCCAAGAACCCGTCCGTACGCCTTCTGTTGGGGCCCTGGGAGATCTTCAAACTATCCCGCCTGTCGGGACCGTGTAGGGAAAGGAGAAAGCCTATGACGAACGGTTTGAAGAAGAGGCCCTGTGAAGGCGGCGAACAAGGAAGCTTCTGCGGAGGAGGAAAGGGCCTCAACCAAGGGGAATTCGGGACGTCGAAGCACGCGCCGAACACAGAGTCGGGTGCCACAGGAGGCGGACCGGAGCTGCAAAGAGGAACCCGAAGGAGCGTGCGCTCTTCCACCACGCCGGATGCACTCCGGTCGGCCTGAAGAAGGAAGCCGCGGCAGGGGGCGTGATGGCGAAGATCTGGACGAGCGCCTGCTCGACTTGCACTCGCGCCTGCATCGAGGGGGAGCGTACCGGACGTCGCCGGGGGTGGAGATACCCAAGCCGGGATACGACCGCTTGCTGCACTGGAAGACAAGATCGTCCAGAAGGCAGTTGTGGATGTGATCCTGACACCGATCTACGAGGTGGAGTTCCTTGGCTACGGGTTCCGGCCGGGCCGAGGGACGCTCTCGACGCCTTGGCGTACGGGATCGAACGGCGCAAGGTCAACTGGATTGTTGATGCGGACATTCGGGCATACTTCGACACAATCCCGAGGGATTGGTTGATTACGTTCCTCAAGTACCGCATTGGCGACAGGCGAGTGCTGATCCGCAAGTGGCTGAACGCTGGCGTCATGGAGCGACACAGGTGTCGGGACGCCGCAGGGCGCGATTGTCAGCCCCTGCGAACATATTCCTGCACTACGTGCTTGATCTGTGGTTCCACAAGGCGTCCGAAGGTTCCGGACGGCCAAGCGATCATTGTCCGGGACGATATCGTGGTCAGGTTTCAGCACAAGCGGGATGCGGAGCAATACCTTCGCGATGTTCGGGAAAGGC
This sequence comes from Alphaproteobacteria bacterium, assembly GCA_964291215.2. Classification (GTDB taxonomy): domain Bacteria; phylum Pseudomonadota; class Alphaproteobacteria; order MPNO01; family UBA830; genus JAJEBT01. The sequence continues at coordinate 760,916 of OZ219791.1, forward strand.
CGCTTCGGTCTCGACCTGCACCCGGACAAGACTCGTCTTGTCGAGTTCGTCCGGTTCGCCATGGCGAACTGCCTGAAGCGCGGGTTCGACTTCCTGGGCTTCAGGCACTTCTGCACGAGGACCCGGACAGGACGGTTCAGGCTCGGTCGCAAAACGGGTCGCAAGGACCCTAGCGCGTATCGAGGAGGGGCTTCGCAAACGGTAACTGCTCACCCCTGCTGGTCATGGATTGCCGTTCCTGACGGCGTTCGGGGTCAAGCATCTTTTCTCGTCCCCTTCCCTCGCCGATTGCCGGAAACCGGAGGTGCGGGTTCCGATGGCAAGAACCGTTCCGGTCTTCGGCCGGTCTTGCTTTCCAGCCGGTGTCGCCGGGTCTGCAATGCGGTACCGAGCCCGCGGCGCGGGTTCCATCGTGCCGGCTGAGGAATCCGGCGGTGCAGCTTCAGATGTCCTGACCTCGGGATTCTGGCAGCCAAGAACCATGAGCTTCCGGCGGCCGTTCAGGCGGGCTTCGGAGGCAGTTCGTAGACCATGCGGAGCTCGGTTCCGGGAAAGCAGGTGCCGGTTTCGTTGAGTTCCTTCAGCAGCCCTGCGATGGCGGCGTTGCAGGCGGATCCGGGGATGCGCACCCGGAGGATCCCCGGTTCAGGTTCGGGGAGGATGTCGGCGTCGGCCTGCAGGAGGGCGCGGAGGGGTTTTCGCGGGCGCGGTTTCCTGCCCTGCTCCTTCGCCACGGCCGCCATCGTCCGGGTTTCGGCGCGGTAGGCGATCATGCGCAGGATGTCGAGCCGGTGCTTCTCCCGGAACGGAAGAGCATCGAGGGCCGGATCGGCGGCGAGTTCCTAGATGCGAACGCCGTCAGGAAAGGCGGCCAATGATCAGCAGGGGCGAGCAGTTACCGCAAACGATGGCATTACGACATATGGGAGGTTGGCAAATGGCGAGTCTGTCAAGGCTGGCTCAACTACTTCGCCGTTCCGGGTCGATGGCTGTACACGTTCCGTCAGAGGCTGAAACGCCGGTGGATGCGGGCGATACGCCGCCGCTCCCAACGCCACCGCTTCAACTGGAAGCGATTGGAGCGCATGACCGAACTTCTTTGGCCGCCCATCCGTCACCCATGGCCGGACCAGAGGTTTGTCGTCAAGCACCCGAGGCCGGATGGATTAGCGTCCAAGTCCGGATCTGTGCGGGGGGTGCGCAGCAATGCGCATTCCTACCGCGACGCAGGGATACACACTCCTCCTCTACTTCGTCGAGCATCACAGAAAAATGCGGGAACACGATATGCAGGAATCAGAGGCCTCGGTAGTGTCAGGTTGAAAGCCCCGGCACTGGCCGCATGAGATGAACAAATGGAAATGAGCCTACAACTGCCATACGAGACTCTCACCCTCCTATTCTTGGTGATGTGAAGTGATCGGAGGCTCAACCGTGGCCTGGGTCGAGGTTGTGCCTGCGGTTTCGAGGTTCTGCTGACGCGTGCTCTTCTGTTGCGGCGACGCGTGCGGCGCCATTGGCCGGGTTTGGTGTGTCTGGGGTGCCGACCATGCGGCCCGGAGCCTCCTCCGCGGTCAGCCCAGGCACCAGGCAAGGATGCCCTTCTGTGCATGCAGCCGGTTCTCCGCTTCGTCCCAGACGACGGACTGCGGACCGTCAAGCACGCCTGCTGATACCTCTTCCCCCCTGTGCGCCGGCAGGCAGTGCATGAAGATGGCGTCGGGTCCGGCGTGGGCCATCAGCTCCTCATCCACCCTGTAAGGCGCGAGCACCCGTTTCCTCTTTTCGGCCCCGGACTGGCCCATGGAGACCCATGTATCGGTGACCACGCAGTCGGCACCGTCGACAGCCTCACGGGGGTCTTCGTAGATCTCGACCGTCGCGCCTTCGCCACGCGCCCAGGCGACGCTATCCGCAGGCGGCGCGAGTTCGGCCGGACATGCAAGCCGCATGCTGAATCCGAAACGGCCGGCAGCCTCGATCCACGTCCGTGCCATGTTGTTGCCGTCCCCGCTCCACGCGATCCGGCGGCTGCTGATATCGCCGCGATGTTCCTCGAAGGTCATGATGTCGGCCATGAGTTGGCACGGGTGCGAGCGGTCAGTCAGGCCGTTGATCACCGGGACGCCGGCGCCTGCCGCGAGTTCTCGGAGCACCGCATCGTCGGCGGTGCGGATCATGATCGCGTCGACATAGCGCGACAGCACCCGCGCGGTGTCGTTGACGGTCTCGCCGCGTCCGAGCTGCATTTCCGTTGCCGTCATCACCACAACGTTTCCGCCGAGCTGCTTCATCGCGATCTCGAACGAGACCCGGGTGCGGGTCGACGGCTTCTCGAAGATCATCGCGAGCGACTTGCCGGCAAGAGCCCGGGTTCCGGGATCGTCCGTCCCGTTGCGCTTGAAGCCGGCGGAGGCATCGAGGATGCGCCGGAGGACTGGCGCCTCGATCGCCGAGAGTTCCAGAAAATGTCGTGGCGCCGCCGTCATCTGGCAACGTTCTGGAAACATTCATCGAGTATCGCGACCGCCTCGCGGCAGTGGCTCTCCGCGGCCACGAGGGGAGGAAGAAGGCGGACCACATTGTCCGCCGCCGGCACCGTCAGCAGGCCGCGTTCGAAGGCGGCGGCCACGATCTCGGCATTAGGAACGATGCATTTCAGCCCCCACATCATGCCGACGCCGCGCGCCTCGGCGATCGCTCCGGGGTGTCGTTCGGCAAGCCGGCCGAGCTCGGCGCCGAGGAAGCTGCCGGTTGCCGCGACGCCCGCGAGAAAGCCGTCTTCGAGCAGGATGTCGAGCACGGCATTGGCCGCTGCCGCCGCGAGGGGGTTGCCTCCGAACGTGCTGCCGTGGGTTCCTGGCGTTATGCCGTCGGCCGCGGCCGCCGTTGCCAGGCAGGCGCCGATGGGAAAGCCTCCGCCCAGCCCCTTGGCAAGGGCCATCACGTCCGGCTCGACGCCGGACAGCTGGTATCCCCAGAGCTCGCCCGTGCGGCCGACGCCGGTCTGCACTTCGTCGAATATCAGCAGCAGCCCGTACTCGTCGCAGGCCGCCCTGAGATCCCGCAGGAACGCCGGATCCGTCGGGCGCACGCCGCCCTCGCCCTGGACCGCTTCGACGATGATTCCCGCGGTCTCCTCGCTGATCGCGTTCCGTACCTCGTTCATGTTTCCGAAAGCGACATGATCGAAGCCGTCCACCGCTGGGCCGAAGCCGGCGCGATGGGCGTCGCTGCTGCCGGCCGAAATGGTTGCCAGTGTTCGGCCGTGGAAGCTACCGTCGAACGAAATCAGGCGGTAGCGCTCGGGATTGTCGTTGTTGCTGTGATGCTTGCGCGCGACCTTGATGCTGGCCTCGACCGCCTCGGCGCCGGAATTGCAGAAGAACACGGTGTCGGCGAAGGAGTGTGCGGTCAATCTGTCCGCCAGCCTTTCCTGGCCCGGGATGCGGTACAGGTTGGAGGTGTGCCAGAGACGGCCGGCCTGTTCGGTGAGCGCCGCGACAAGATGCGGATGGTTGTGGCCGAGCGATACGACCGCCACGCCAGCCCCGAAATCGAGGAATTTCCGGCCGTCGGCGGCAAGGAGGTAGACGCCGTCGCCGCGCTCGAACGCCACGTCGGTTCGCGCGTAGGACGGCATTATCGCCCGGTTCGCCACTTGGCTCACGGCCTGTCTCCCGTTTCTGTGTCAATGGGCCCCGGGACCGGGGCGGCTCGAATATGTTCACGCTGCTGCCCGCTGTCAATCGACTGCGGGGCGCGGGATCCCCGGCGCGGCGGCGGTCAGGGCTCAGCCGCGGCTCCCGTCGCGTCGGCCTGTTCCGCGGCTGCGAGGCGCCGTCTGACCGGGAAGAGCTGCAGGTTGTAGCGCTGCGACACGTAGCCCCAGATGCCTTGTGGCGCGAACAGCATGATGGCGATCGCCATTGCGCCGAGCAGCATCAGGTACCAGGTCCCGTAGTCCGAGAGATAGTTCTGCAGGACGAAAAACACGAGTACGCCGATGATCGGCCCCTCAACGGTGCCGATGCCGCCGATGACGACGATGAAGATGACAAAGGCGGTCCAGTCGATGACCGAGAATGCGGCGTCGGGAGAGATCCGCGCCTTCTGGAAATAGATCAGAGCGCCGGTGATGCCGGTGCCGAATGCGGCAACCACGAACACCCAGAGCTTGGTCCTGAAGCCGCGTACGCCGAGGCTGCCCGCCGCCGCTTCCGAGTCCCGTATCGCGGCGAGGGCGAGCCCGTGGCGGGAGCGCAGGATCGCGCAGACGAGCACAATGGTCCCCGCGGCGAGCAGCAGCGCAAGCCAGTAGGCCTCGATGTCGCGGGCGGCCGAGGTGCGCACGCCGAACAGGTCCTTGATGAAGTCGAGGCCGTAGATCCCGCTTGTCGCGCTGCGCGGCAGCGAGGTGCCGGTGCCGCCACCGACGCTCTTCCATTGCGCGAGCACGAGGCGCGCGACCTCCGCCGCGACCCAGGTGCCGATGGCGAAATAGGCGCCGCGCAGGCGGAAAATCACGAGCGCCGTCGGCACCGCCAGCGCCGCCGCGACGAAGCCGGCAAGCATGACCGCGATCAGCGGATCGAGACCGTACAGGATCGTGGCCGCGAACAGCGTGTAGCCGCCGAGACCAACGAAAGCCTGCTGGCCGACGGAAACCAGGCCGGCATAGCCGGCGAGGAGGTTCCAGTACTGCGCCAGCGCCAGCATCGTGAACACGAAGAAGAGATCCTGGATGATGCTTCGGGAAACAAAGGCCGGAGCGACGATCAGAAGCACGAGGAGGCCGGCGCCGGCCAGCGCGGTGGCGGACGAGAGGCGTGTGCGCGTTTCTATGCGGAAGCGGGACATGGGCTTCAGTCCACCGCGCGCGGAAACAGCCCGCGCGGCCGCAGTACCAAGATGACCAGGAACACCACGTGCCCGGAGAGAATCTGCCATTCGGGATTGATCTTCGCGCCGATGGTCTGCGCCACCCCGAGAATCACGCCGCCGGCGAGCGTGCCCCAGAGGCTGCCGAGGCCGCCGATGATCACCGCCTCGAACGCGTAGAGGAGGCGGAATGCGCCAATCGTCGGGTCGAACTGGGCGCGGTTTCCAAAATAAAGCGCCGATATCGCGACGACGACGAAGGCCACGGCGGTCGCGATGGCGAATATCCGCCGGTTGTCGATGCCCATCAGCTGGGCGGTCGCCGGGTCATCCGAAGTCGCCCGGAAGGCGCGCCCGAGTTCGGTCCGGTACATCATCCAGTTGAGCGCGACGATCGCCGCGACCGCAGTCGCGAAGGTCATCAGTGGAAGGACGCCGACGGCGATGCCGCCGCCCAGCGACCATGACGCGGTCTCGATGTCGAAGGCCTGCAGCCGCCGGCTGTCGGCGCTGAAGCTCTCGAGGAGGCCGTTCTGGATGACGATCGAGATGCCGAAGGTCACGAGAAGCGGCGGCAGGATGTCGCGGCCGAGCGTCAGGTTGAGCAGGTAGCGCTGCGTCGCGTAGCCGAGTGCGAACATCACGGGCAGGACGGCGGCGGCGGCCAGGAACATGTTGGCACCGAACGAGTCGGCGACCAGGAGGATGAGGAACGCCGCGAGCACGATGAGGTCGCCGTGGGCGAGATTGACCAGCCGCATGATGCCGAACATCAGCGACAGTCCCGCTGCGAACAAGGCGTAGAGCCCGCCCAGCAGGACGCCCTGCAGGATCGCGTCAACCCAGCTGAGCATCGTTCCACCCTGCGTGGTGACTGGCCGGTTCCGGTGAAGGCCGTCGGTGAACGGTCATGTCGTCTGCATCCCGAAATAGGCGCGCCGGATATCGGCGATATCCAGCTGCGCGGGCTTTCCTTCGAGCGTGACGCGACCCTCCATCAGGCAATAGACGCGATCGGCGACCTCGAGGGCGCGCTGGAGATCCTGCTCGACGAGGAGCACCGTGGCGCCGCTTTCCCTGATCGCGGGCAGCGCTGCGTAGATGTCGCGCACCACGGCGGGTGAGAGGCCGAGCGAGACCTCGTCGCACAGCAGGAGACGCGGGTTGGACATCAGCGCCCGTCCGAACGCCGTCATCTGCTGCTGGCCACCCGACAGGCGGTCGGCCGGCAGGCGCCGCCGTTCGGCGAGCACGGGAAAGAGATCGAAGACGGCATCGAGGGTCCAGTGGCCGGCGCGCCCCGCGCGCTTGCTTCCGTACCCGCCGATCAGCAGGTTTTCCTCGACGCTGAGCGAAGTGAACAGGCGGCGGCCCTCGGGGACAAGAGCGATCCCGAGAGCGACGATTTCGGCGGCTGACAGGTGGCCGATGACCCTGCCGTCGAAGCGGACGGCGTCGCCGGATCCCGGGTGGAGGCCGGCGACGCTGTGCAGAAGCGTCGACTTTCCGGCGCCGTTGGCGCCGATGACCGCCACCGTCTGGCCTTCGGAGATGGCGATGTCGACGCCGTACAGCGCCTGGAAATCGCCGTAGCGGGCGACCAGCCCGGTGGTCTCGAGAAGCGCTGCCGCCGTCATTCGGTCAGCCCCATGTAGATTTCCTGCACGTCGCGCGACGCCATGACCTCTTTCGGGACGCCGTCGGCAATCAACCGTCCGAAATTGAGCACGACCAGACGATCGACGGCGGCCAGCAGGGCGTGGACGACATGCTCGATCCAGATGATGGCGACGCCGCCGGCGTGGATGTCGGCGATCGCGGCGACCAGCTCCTCGCATTCGCGTTCGGTCAGCCCTCCCGCGATCTCGTCGAGCAGCAGGAGGCGCGGTCCGGTCGCCAGCGCACGCGCCATTTCCAGGCGCTTGCGCTCGAGCAGCGACAGCGAACCGGCGACGCGGTTGGCCCGGTCCATCATCCGCGTGCGTTCGAGAACCTCGCCGCAGCGCCGCACGGCTTCGGCGGTGCCGAGGCCGCTGCCGTAGATCGCGCCGACCATCAGGTTCTCGAACACGGTCAGGGTCTCGAATGGCTGCGGGATCTGGTAGGATCGGCCGATGCCGGCATTGCAGCGTTCGGGCGGCGGAGCACCGCCGAGATCGCGGCCGTCGAGCTGGATCGTTCCCGAGTCCGGCGCCAGTTCGCCCGTCATCAGGTTGAACAGCGACGACTTGCCCGCCCCGTTGGGGCCGATGATGCCCACGGCTGCGCCTTCGGCGACGGACAGGCTCACCCCGTCGGCGACGACGACGGATCCGAACGCTTTCGAAAGGCCGGTGATCTCGAGCAGCATCGGCGGACAGGCCGGCCGCTGTCCGCCGCCTGCGGGCCGCTCAGGAAAGCGCCTGCATCTCGGCGGTGACCGGGATCTGCGGCGCCGTGCGGTTGTCGGTGATCACGAGATCGTACTTGCCGCCGCCGACATGCCGCCACTGCCCGCCGACCAGCGGGGTCTTGGAAATGTTCTTGGCGGCGAACGGCGGCACGCCCTTCCCGTCCCAATGGACATTGCCGACTATGGTGTCGAGGTTGGTGGAAGCGATGGCGTCGCGAATGGCCTCGTTGCTGCCGATGTCGGCGGTCCGCTTGAGCACGTCGACGGCCATCTCGAACAGGCTGTGCACGAAACCGATCGGCTGCGTCCACTGCTTCCCGGTGGCCTTGCTATAGGCCCTTGCGAGCTCGGCGGACGACTGTCCGGTCAGCGACGAACGGAACGGATGCGCCGGTGTCCACCAGACTTCCGAGGACAGGTTGTGCCCGGCCTTGCCGAGGGCCTCGACCGAGACCGGGAACAGGATCGCCTTTCCGACGCTCGCCGCCTTGGGGCGGAAGCCCTGCTGGCGCGCCTGGGTCCAGAAGGTGGTGAAGTCGGGCGGCAGCATGACGCCGGTCATGATCTCCGCGCCGGCATTCTTGTAAGCGGTGATCTGGGCCGTGAAATCGTCCGTCAGATTCTGGTAGCGGCCGGGATCGATGAGCTTGAAGCCCTTGGCGGCCAGCGCCGGCGGGAAGCCCACATTCTTGTCGCCCCAGGCATTGCCGTCTGCGTCGTTGGGAAAGGCGGCGCCGACCACCTTGTTGGTGTCGAGCTGTGACCACATGTTGGTGAACACCGCGATGACGTCCTCAAGCCCCCAGAAATAGTGATAGGCCCAGTCGAAGCGCTTCCAGGTCTTCGGATCGCCCGGATTGCCCTGCTGGCCGATGAACCAGGGCTGCCACGGGCAGTTGGTCGAGATGCAGGGCACCTCTTCGATCTCGCACTGCGTCGCGACCGGGTTGGTGGTTTCCGGGGTGTTGGCGACCATGATCAGGTCGACCTTGTCGTCGACGATCAGCTCCTTGGCCACTTCGGCCGCGCGGTTCGGGTTGGATTGCGAATCCTTGACGATCACCTCGATCTTGTGGGTCTGCTTGCCGAGCTTGAGACCGTTGCGCATCACCGCGCGGAAGGCATCGGCGGTGAAGTTGTCGCTTTCGCCGAACGGTGCGAGCGGGCCGGTCTGCGGGCTTACATAGCCGAGCTTGATGGTCCGCGCCTGCGCGATCGCGGGGGCCGGGAACTGGGACATGGCCGCCGCCGCGCCTGCCGCTGCCGATGTCGCCACGAAGGTGCGGCGCGTGACCCTGCACCCCTTTTCGTCTGTCTTCATCTGCTGTTTCCTCCGGTTACTTGTCCTTGGCGACGTGATAGCTCAGTGCGCCGGGATCGGTGAGGTCGGGAACGGTCCAGCCGTCGAGATCGTATTCGGCCATGCACTGTTCGGCGAATCCCTTCATCTTGTCGACATCGCCGCTCGCCATGGCGCCGAACAGCGCGTAGCGGCGGATCTCCTCGGTCGAACCGGAATAGTTGATCTCGTAGAGCTCGTGCCGGCCTCCGAACTCGGTTCCGATGGCGTCCCACAGGAGCTTCATCAGCTTGACCCTGTGCTCCGCATCATAGCCGTTCGAGCCCCGGAGATAACGGTCCAGATAGGGCCGCAACTCGGGACTGGCGAAGTCCCTGGCGTGCGAGTTCAGGAAGATCAGGCCCGAGGCCGCCGTCTCCTCGATGATATACTTGATCTTCGAATAGGCGAAGCTCATCAGCACCTGGTAGGCGCTCGCCGGCGTCATGTTCGGCAGCAGGTAGTCGCCGAGCCACGGCATCGGGTTGCGCACCATGGCGTCCGTCAGCGACCAGAACATGTTGCGCCAGGCGATGATCTCGCCGACATTGGCCTGGACACCGCGGAAATCCTTGGTGCCGGCGGCGTCGATCGCCTTGAGAATCAGCCCCGCGATGAAGTCGAGCTTCACCGCCAGGCGCGTGCAGCCGTGCAGCAGCGCACGCGGCAGGAATCCGGTTTGCGGGAAGAAGTTGTTGGCCGTGTCGATGTCACCGTAGACGAAGACATTTTCCCATGGAATCAGCACCTTGTCGAGCACGAAGATCGCGTCGTTCTCGTCCATGCGGCTCGACAGCGGATAGTCGAACGGACTGCCCATGACGGTCGCGGTCAGTTCGAACGAGGTGCGGCAGATGAACTTCACGCCTGGTGCGTTGGACGGGATCATGAAGATGGCCGCGAAGTTCTTGTCCTGGATCGGGATCAGGCCGTGATGGGCGACGAACGTGTAGTTGGTCAGGGCCGATCCGGTGGCGACGACCTTGGCGCCGGAAACGACGATGCCGGCGTCGGTCTCCTTCTCGACATGCACGCAGACATCGCCGACCTCGTTCGGCGGCTTGTCGCGGTCCATCGGGGGATGAATGATCGCGTGATTGACGAACGGCACCCGCTCCTGGCTGAACCTGTACCAGCGCTGCGCGTTCTCCTGGTAGGGGTTGTAGAACTCGGCGTTGGCGCCGAGCGTGGCGAGAAACGCCGCCTTGTAGTCCGGTGCGCGGCCGGCCCAGCCATAGGTCAGGCGCGCCCACTGGGCGATGGCGTCGCGCCCGGCAACCGAGTCCTCGACCGTCTTCGGCGCCTTGAAATAGGCCTGGGTCATGCCGCCGGAGCCGGTGTCGGTTGGCGTCATCAGGTTTCCGGCGAGTTCCGGATCGTGCATGGCGTCGTAGAGCCGCGCGATCATGCGCGCCGTGTTGCGGAAGGCCGGGTGCTCGGTAACCTTGCCGACCCGCTCGCCGTAGATGTAGATCGCGCGGCCGTCGTCGATCGAGTCGAGAAACTCGGCCCCGGTCATCGAAGAGGATGCCGTCACGTTGCCGATGGTTTCCGGCCGGGCCGCGTACGCGACCTTCTCTTCGAAATGGCGAATGTCGTCCATGAACTGCCTCCGCTGGCGCTGGGGTTCGGCCGATATTGGCTTGTTTGCCGGTCGTGGGCAAGCGCAGCGGAGTGCGCGCCTTGAAGTCGGGCCGACACTCCCGGATACTGTGGCCGGCACGGTCCGGCGGCCGTATGTGGACGCCGGTTGTAGAGGAGAACGGAATTGCAGCACGACGACACGACTGCGGCCGGAACCGACGGCGCCGTGCCGGTTCCCGGCGCGTGGCCCGCCGACATGACGCTGATTCCGGACTGGATCTACACCGACCCCGACATCTACGAACGCGAAAAGGACAGGATATTCCTCGGAGCGCACTGGAACTATGTCGGCCTCGAATGCGAAGCGCCGAACCCCGGCGACTATTTCCGTTCCTATGTGGGCCCGTTCCCCGTGGTCGTCGCGCGCGACGAGGACGGAGAGATCCATGTCTTCGAGAACCGCTGTGCCCATCGCGGTGTCGAGTTCTGCCGCGCCTACCGCGGGTCCGGTGAACGCTTCATCTGTCCGTATCACAACTGGACCTACAACCTTCGCGGCGATCTCGTCGCGGTGCCGTTCCGCCGCGGGGTGCGGGGCCGGGGCGGGGCGCCCGCCGGCTTCGACATGGCCGCGCACGGGCTGGCAAGGTTTCGGGTGGCGCGCCGCGGCGGCGTGGTCTTTGCGACCGTCGGCGACGAGGTCGAATCCCTCGAGGATTATCTCGGGCCGGGCATCCTCAAGGAGTTCGACGCCACCTTCGACGGCGGCGAGATGCGGCTCCTCGGCGTCCACCGCAATCTCGTCCGAAGCAACTGGAAGCTCTACCAGGAGAACCTCAAGGATCCCTATCATGCGACGCTGCTGCACACCTATCTGACGACGTTCGGCCTCTTCGTCACCAGCAATGAGACCAGCATTCCAACCGACGCGCGCGGCCGCCATGGCGGCCTTCTGACGCGGCGGCCCGAAGGTCGGCCGGAGGTCACCGAAGAGGAGCAGAGCGACATGCAGGCGTTTCGCGCCGCGATGGAGCTGAACGACCCCCGCGTGCTCGATTTCGTGCGTGAATTCGAGTCCGAATGGTCGGCCTCGGTGCTGACGATCTTCCCGACGCTCACGGCGTTGCGCCAGACCAACATTCTCAACACGCGGCTCCTGGTCCCGCGCGGCCCCGATTCCTTCATGATGGTCTGGACCGTGTTCGGGCGCGCCGGGGACGACGACGAGATGGTCCGCCACCGGCTCCGCCAGAACAACATCTTCGGCCCTGCCGGCTTCCTCGGAATCGAGGACAACGAGGCGCTCGCCTTCCTCCAGCAGGGCGTGCGGAGGTCGCGCCCGGGCTACGGGCTCGCGATGCTCGGCGACGACGGCGAGCCGGTCGACACCATGATCACCGAACGCGCCATTCGCGGCATGTACCGCTACTACCGCGACGTGATGGATCTCTGATGACGGCGGCCGTCATGACCCCGGCCGCCGAGTGGCGCGAGATCCGCTTCGCGATCGAGGAATTCCACACCGAATATGCCGCCGTGCTCGACCGCTTCGACCTCGACCGGTGGGTCGAGTTCTTTACCGAGGACGCCGTGTACCACGTCGTCGCCCGCGACAACGAGGAGTCCGGCCTGCCGCTGGGGCTCATTTACTGCGAGGGCAAGGCGATGCTGAAGGATCGCGCCTATGCCATCCTGAACACCGAGATGTTCGCACCGCGCTATCTCCAGCTCTCGGTGACCAACACCCGGATCCGCGCCGTGGAGGGGCAGCTGGTGCGCGCGGAAGCCAACTACCAGCTCTTCGAGACTCTCGTCGAGGAGCCGACGCGTGTGCAGCAGGTCGGAAAGTACCGCGACCTGTTCGTCGTGGACGGCCGCGCGGTCCTGCTCAAGGAGCGTCGGTGCGTCTATGACAGCGTGATGATCGACAATTGCCTGGTGTTTCCGGTCTGACCGTGGCACCTGGCCGGCGAAAGGACTCCGACATGGCACAGCAGCCGCTCGCAACCAAGGGCAACTACTTCCACATCTACGACTTCCGGGTCAGGCCGGGGACCGGCCCCGAGTTCCTCAGGAAATTCGAGGAGTTCGACTATTCCGATGACAATCCGATGCACAAGTCGCCGGCCCAGGTGAAGGACGGCGTCATGCTTCAGGACATCGACGACCCGGACCATTTCTACCTCATCGCTGAATGGGCCGATGTCGAGGAACACCGGAGAATCCTGAACGAGGTGCAGGCGATGGCGCCCGAGTTCGCCGGCTACATCGAGGATCTCGACAAGGGTGCCTTCATTCCCAAGTATGCCGAAATCGTGTCGTCGACGCCGCAGCACATTCTCGACGCGGCCGAATGACGCGGCGGCGGTCCGCGCACCTTCGGCGCTGCCGCCCGGCCGCGCCCGAAGCGTAGACCTCAGTCGCCCCCGTCGGTCGCGTCCGGAGTACCCGGCCGCAGGACGCCGGGGCCGGTTGCGGCTCGCGCCGCCGGAGGCTGGTTCGCCGGTTGCGGCGGACGGGCCTCCTCGAGCCGCACCGACGCGGCTGGCGCGCGGCCCGACTTGTCCTCGCCGAAATACACCGTCTGGTGGGGGAACGGAATCTCGATCCCGAGCTCGTCGAAACGGTGCTTGACGCGGCGGTTGAACTCGCGCCCCACGGACCACTGCATACCGGGATCCGTCATGATCCGGCCGCGGATGACGACCGCCGAATCGGCAAGCGCATCGAGCCCCATGATCTCGAGCGGTTCGCGCACCACCGGGCCGAAGATCGGGTCGGCCCTGAGCTCCTCGCCGATGACGGACAGTATCCCGATCACCTCGTCGACATCTTCGCGATAGGCCACGCCGATGTTGAAGACATGCCGCGAATAGTCCTTGGTCATGTTGGTGACCGTGGAAACCGAGCTGAAGGGGAGGACATGCACGTTGCCGCCGAGATCGCGGAGACGGATGGTGCGGATCGTGATGTCCTCGACGGTGCCGGTGATGCCGCCGACCGAGATCACGTCGCTGACGGCGAACTGGTCCTCGGCGAGTATGAAGAAGCCGGTGATCACGTCCTTGACCAGCGTCTGTGCGCCGAATCCGACCGCGAGGCCGACGACGCCGGCGCCGGCGAGCAGCGGTCCGATATCGACCCCGATCTCCGACAGGACCACGAAACCCGAGATTGTCACGGTGACGATCAGCAGAGTCCGGCGGAGCAGGGGAAGCAGCGTGCGCGCCCGGGCGCCCGGCTCGCGGTCACCGGCGAGCTGGCGCTCGATCATCGCGCTCGCGATCTCCCAGAACAGGGCGGCGGCGGCGCCGACGACGGCGATCGAGACCGCGGCGCCGATCACCCTGCGTCCGGCGTCGGTGGCGATCCAGTCGAAGGCCTCGATGCCCCAGGCTTCCAACGCCGCCAGCGCCGCGAACACGGTGACGAGCGCCGTTGCAGCGACATGCAGGATCGCGAAATACCGGTCCGCTCGGGTGGCGAGAGCAGGATAGCGGGCGATGATGTCGGCGCGCAGCCCGAAGACATGGTTGAGGATCCGGTGCGCGGCGATGATCAGGAGCTTGGCCGCGATCACGATCGCGAGGCTGATCGCGCTGGCCTGCAGGACGTACGCGAAGCCGCCCGGAATGCCGAGCATCCAGACGGCGTAGACGGCGCCGAAATAGATCACCGCGAGCACGTGCCAGATGTCGGCGAACCGCCTGCGGAGCAGCCGCAGACCGGCGAACCCGCCCCCCTCCGGTCCGCGGAGCCAGGCGCCGACGGCCTCCCGGTTCTGAAGCACGAAGATCATTGCCAGCAGCGCGAAAACCAGCCCGATGATCCGCGTCAGCGCCATGTAGGCGCCCGCCGCGAGGCCCAGTGACAGCGAGGCCTCGGCCAGGAAGTAGCCGGCGGCACCGACCATGGCGAAGCGGCGGACCCACGCCATGAGGTAGTTCGCGCTCTCGTCGCCGAGGCCGACGATCCGCAGATTGACGGCCCGCGGCGCAAGGACCGTCCTCCCGGCCGTAATGACGAGACTGGCGGCAATCGCGGCGTTTGTCGTCGCCAGCGCGATGATGCGCGTGAACTCCCGCGGCTCCAGGAGCGCGAGGAGGACGTAGCCGGCGGCGGCGAAGGCGGCCACCGGGAGGAGGTCGAGAATCATCCTCACCGCGAGGAACGGCAGGCGCGTCCAGGCGCTTTCCCTCTGCTGCCCCTCCACCGCCGCGCGCGGCGCCGCGAGAAGCCGGTGTGCGGCCGCCCGGATCAGGATGGCGGCGGCAAGGATGAGCGCCAGCTTCCAGAGGAAGTCGAGCCATGTGCGGCGCGCCTCGGGACTTGCCGCCTGATCGCGGAGCCACGCCGCCGTCTGCGACACGCTGAACAGAACCGAGGTGCCGGCGACGAGGTCTGCGGCGAGCCTTCCGGCGCGGCCCTGAAGGCCGCCCGGAGTCGGGTCGCCATCCCGGGCGGTTGCGCCGCGCAGCAGTTCGAGCTGGCGCAGCAGCCGCGCGCGGGCCTCCGGATCCCTGAGCGTGGCAGCGAGATCGTCGATCTCCGCGGCCTCCGCCCGCAGCGCGGAGCTGGCAGCCCGCTGCGCGGCCGTGCTCTGCGTCCCTTCATCCGCGCCCTGCGGCTGCGCCGGCAGGGGTAACGCGAGAAGCAGGGCGACGACGGCCGGCGCGAGCAGCTTCGGGACGAGGCGGAGCAGCAGTTTCATGGCCTCAGGAGCTTGGTCGAGCGATGTGAAAGCCTATATGCTCCGCATCGCCATGTCACATGATCCGGCCGTGCCGGTGCGTGGTCGCCCGCGGTCCTGCCGGCACGTGCCGGGGCGGTGCGCCCTGCGCTCTACAACAACAGGATCGTCCTTTCGTGTCTGGCCGCATCTCCGCGACATGGCTCCGGCTGCCGCCCAATCTGCGGGGGATCCTGTGGATCCTGATGGGCACACTTTCCTTTGCCGCCAACGATGTCATGGTCAAGTCGCTTGGTCAGACCATGACGCCGTTCCAGCTGGCGTTCTTCCGCTATTCGCTGGGCTTTCTCGTAATGATGCCGATCTTCCTGCGCATGGGGCTGCCGGCGCTGAAGACGAGCCGGCCCGGAATCCACGGCGCCCGTCTCATTGTCGCCTGCATCGCCCAGGTCGGCGTCTTCACGTCGGTCGTGCACTTGCCGCTGGCGGATGCCACGGCGCTCGCCTTCTCGCGCATCCTGTTCACGACGGTTGTCGCAGTGATAATGCTCCGCGAGATCGTGGGCGGGCGGCGCTGGACGGCGACCGCGGTCGGCTTCGTCGGCGTCATCATCATGGTGCGCCCGGGCGGGGACATTGATCCGGTGGCGCTGATCGCGATCGGCGCCGCCTGCATGTTCGCGGTGGCCAACGTCATGATACGGATGATGGCGACCACGGAACCGCCGAACCGGATCCTCTTTTTCTACCAGTGCGGTGGCGCGCTGGTGTTCCTCGCCCCGACCATCTGGCTCTGGCAGACGCCTCCGACCATCCATCACTGGGGCATGGCAGGCGCCATCGGCGTCCTGACGACGCTCGGGATGGTCGGGTTCATCCGCGGATTCGCGGTCGGCGAGGCCAGCGTCATCGGACCGGTGGAATATGTCCGGCTGATCTTCGCCGTCCTTCTCGGGCTGTTGATTTTTGGCGAGGTTCCCGATCTCTGGACCGTTGTCGGCGCGCTGATCATCGTCGGGTCCACGGGCCTGCTGGCCCGCGCCGAGGCGGCGTCGAGCCAGCGACAGGATGCCGGCGGCGCCAGCCCGGCCGGCTGAACCGGACCGTGGCGCCTTATCGCTGGGCGCGGCGGCCGGGTTGTCGGAGCCAGCCGAACTGCCGTTGGGCTGCCCCGACGGCATCATCGAGCCTGTCGAAGGCAGCCGTGCCGATGGCGCCCGTTGGGCGCCATCCGGCCGGATCCTCGGGGTCGCGCCGCCATTCGTCATAACGGTAGCGGCCGTCGCCGGTCCGGAAGATGTCGACGCAGCGCAGCCCGTCGGCGCTCTCGATCGATCTGACGATGGTTCGCGTCCCGCCCGGGCGGCAGGATTCGCGTCCGTCGGATTGCCCGGACAATTCTGTTCCCCCGTCTGTGCCGTGCTGTTGACCGGCGCCAGCCGAACCTATATACAGCGTCTGACTTGCATTGAAACCGAACCGCAAGCCGGGGTTTAGCCTTGAAACGCACTTTCCAACCCAGTGTCCTGGTCCGCAAACGCCGGCACGGCTTCCGCGCACGCAAGCAGACGGTCGGGGGCCGCCGGGTTCTCGCCCGTCGCCGCGCCAAGGGTCGCAAGCGTCTTTCTGCCTGACCGGGCGGCGCCGTGCTTGAGCGCCTGAGGACCCGTCGGCAGTTTCTTCGCGTTGCTGCAGGCAACAGGAAATGCGCCATGCCGGGAGTCGTGCTGCAGGTCGTGGCGCAGCCGCCGCATGACCGCTCGTCCCGGGGCGCCATGCGCTATGGCCTGACGGTGAGCCGGCGGGTTGGCAACGCGGTGGTGCGCAACCGGGTGCGCCGCCGTCTGCGCGCAGTGGCCGAGAAGGTCCTGCCGTGCGCCGCCGCCGACGGGCACGACTATGTGCTGATCGGCCGCAAGGCGTCGGCGGGCCGGCGGTTCGACGCGCTGGAGCGGGATGTCGAGACCGGCCTGCGCCAGCTCGGCGCGGCAAGGGAATCGTGAGATGGCCGAAACGCGGCGCTCAGGCATGATGGTGTGCGCGACGGCATCGCTGCGCCGGTTCGCGACCGGTATCCTGGTGTGGCTGGTCAGGGGTTACCGGCTTCTCGTCTCGCCGGTGCTGCCGCCGTCCTGCCGCTTCCACCCGACCTGCTCGGGCTATGCGATCGAGGCCCTCAGGGCCCACGGCCCGTTGCGCGGCGGCGCCATGGCGCTCGCTCGCATCGCGCGCTGCCACCCTTGGGGCGGGCAGGGTTTCGACCCGGTTCCCCCGGCGCGGAAATAGGCGGTCATGGACCAGCGCAACCTCGTCGCCGCCATCGCGTTTTCCGTCGCCATCCTGCTGGGTTGGCAGATCTTTATCGAGGCGCCGAGAATCGGGCAGGAACAGGCGCGGCGCCAGGCCGAGGCCGAGCGCGCCGCCGTGCTGCCGCCCGCCGCCGGCGTCACGCCGCCCGCCGCGCAGGCCCCGCCGCCGACGGCTGGCGCTCCGGTCGCCGGCGCGCCCGTAGTGCAGACGCCGCGCCGCGAGGATGTGCTGGGAGCGTCGCCCCGGGTGCGGATCAACACCGACCGGGTGACCGGGTCGATACGCCTGGAAGGCGCGCTCATCGACGATCTCACCCTGACCGAATACCGCCAGGAGGTCGAGGAGGACAGCTCCCGCATCATCTTGCTGTCGCCGCCCGATACAGAGAAGCCGTACTTCGCGCGGTTCGGCTGGGTCGCCGCGACGCCCGGGGTCGAGGTTCCGGGTCCCGAGACGGTGTGGCGGGCGGACCGGGCGGAGCTGACGCCCGACAGGCCGGTGACGCTGACCTGGACGAATCCCGCCGGTGTCGAGTTCAGCCAGATAATCTCCATCGACCGCAATTTCATGTTCTCCGTCGTGCAGCGGGTTCGCAACGCCAGCGCGGGCTCCGTCTCGGTCAGTCCCTACGGGCTGGTCTCGATGACCGGGACGCCGGAGACATCGGGTTTCTGGATCCTGCACGAGGGCCTGATCGGCGTCTTCGACAACCAGCTGAAGGAAGTCGATTACGACGATGTCCAGGACGAGGACGGCGGCCAGATCAGGATCGCGGCGACGGGCGGCTGGCTCGGCATCACCGCCAAGTATTTTGCGACTGCGCTGATCCCGGACCAGAAGGCCGCCAACACCAGCCGGTTCGTGCATACCGCGCCGCAGCAGACCGACAAGTACCAGGCCGACTTTCTGGCGGCGGCGCTGACGGTGGCCCCCGGGGAGGCGGCGGAATTTCCGGCGCGCCTGTTCGCCGGCGCCAAGGAGGTGCTGCTCCTTGACGCCTACGAGGAGGAGCTGGGGATCCCGCGGTTCGACCGCATGGTGGATTTCGGGTGGTTCTACTTCCTGACCAAGCCGATCTTCTACGTCATCGAGTATTTCTACAGGATGCTGGGCAATTTCGGGCTCGCGATCCTGCTCCTGACAGTCATCATCAAGATCTTCTTCTTCCCGCTCGCCAACAAGTCCTATCGCTCGATGAGCCGGCTCAAGACACTCCAGCCCAAGATGATGGAGATCCGCGAGCGCTTCAAGGAAGACCGCCAACGCCAGCAGCAGGCGATGATGGAGCTGTACAAGAAGGAAGGGGCAAACCCGATGTCGGGCTGCTTCCCCATCCTGATACAGATCCCGGTGTTCTTCGCGCTCTACAAGGTGCTGTTCGTCACCATCGAGATGCGCCACGCTCCGTTCTTCGGCTGGATACAGGATCTCTCGGCCCCTGACCCCCTGGGCATCCTGACCCTGTTCGGTCTGGTTCCATGGGACGTTCCCCAGGCGTTGATCATCGTCAATATCGGTATCTGGCCCATCATCATGGGCGGTACGATGTACCTGCAGCAGAAGCTCAACCCGCAGCCGGCGGATCCGATGCAGCAGAAGATATTCATGCTGCTCCCCATCGTCTTCACGTTCCTGCTCGGGAGTTTCCCGGCCGGGCTGGTGATCTACTGGGCCTGGAACAATCTTCTGTCGATCGCCCAGCAATGGCTGATCATGCGTCAGATGGGGGTCAAGGCATCCGGCGAACTCGTGAGCGCGTCCGCGCCGACCCCGCCGCCGCGCGGCGGCGGGGCCAAGGCCGCGGATGCCGGAGAGAAGACGGCGGCCAAGGCGGACGGCGGCGCTGCCGAGGCCGCGCAACCCAAGAACCAGAACCGCCGGAAGACGCGGCGCCAGCGCCGCCGCCAATAGGCCGGGACCGGCTGCCGTGAACGGGCGGGACGGGCGACATGACCGGTGACGGGCCGCAGCAGAGCGGGTTCGATGCCGACGCGATCGAGCGCGGACGCTGGCTGTTCGCGCAGGACTGCGTCTTTGTCGCCGGCGCCGTGGACCATGCGGGCCTTCCCGAGGCGGCGCTGCCCGAGGTGGCGTTCGCCGGACGCTCGAATGTTGGCAAGTCGAGCCTGATCAACGCCCTCACGGGGCGGCGGGCGCTGGCGCGGATCTCGAACACGCCGGGGCGGACGCGTCAGATAAACTTCTTTCGCCTTCGCGACAGGCTCATGCTTGCCGATCTTCCCGGTTACGGCTACGCTCGGGCGTCGAAATCCGAGATCCGGAACTGGACGAAGCTGATCTTCGCCTATCTGCGCGGCCGTCCGACGCTGCGCCGGGTCTGTCTTCTCATCGATGCCCGCCACGGCATCAAGGACTCCGACGAGGGTGTCATGCGGCGGCTGGACGACGCCGCGGTGTCGTACCAGATCGTCCTCACGAAATGCGACAAGGTCCGGGCCGGCGAACTCCAGCAGATCGAGGCCGGCGTGTCTGCCCGGATCGGGCGGCGCGTCGCGGCTCATCCCCATGTTCTGCGCACCAGCGCCATCCGGCCCGAAAGCATGGTGGATCTGCGTGCGGAGCTGGCGCTTCTGGCGGCGGCCGGATAGCCGCTCCGCCCATCGCGCCGCCCGACCGACAGATTCGCCAGCACGGGGCGTTTCTGCGACGATGACGAAAAGGCGCGGGGAAGAATGAAGGATGCCTCCAGATGACGGCCAAACCGCCCGCCCGGGATCGGGTCGCGCACGCATCGTAGGCCCTCGGCCTGTCGCTCGATCCGGCAGATCTGGATGAATTCGTCGAGATGGTCTGCGGCGCCGTCGAGACCTGTTGTCGGCCGCTCGACCGACTGCCCGACAACCTGCCGCCGGTACAGTATCCGCGTACCGCCGGGCGCATCCCGGACGATGCCGAAGACCCGCTGCGCGCCTGGCACGTCATATCGACCATCAAGGGTAGCAGGCGCGGAAAGCTGAGCGGCAAGACGGTGGCGATCAAGGACAACATCGGCGTCGCCGGCCTGCCGATGATGAACGGCGCTTCGGTGCTCCAGGGCCGCGTGCCGGAGGCCCACGACCTTTCGGTCGTGCGCTGCCTGTGCGGCCGGGTGGCCATCATGAATCGCGGCCGCATCGTCGAGCAGGGGGCGACGGAGCAGGTCTTCCGCGCGCCACGGCACGACTGTACCAGGGCCTTGCTTGCGGCCGCCCCCTGACCGACTTCCTGCCGGGGCCGGCTGATGTTCGGTGGAAAACGCGGTATCATGGCAACCTCGGCTTGCCGGCCGGGTTTCGGGCGAGCGCAGTCCTTGCGGGCCGGCATTCCCTCGTCATGAACGGCCATTGCGCCCCACCCGGGACACGTCCTGTGAAGCTGACCGATTTCAAGGTGTTGACCTTCGACTGCTACGGAACCCTCATCGACTGGGAAAGCGGCATGATCAGGGGGCTCGGGGACCTGGTACGGAGAGCCGACCGCGAACTGACGCGCGACGAGATTCTCGGGGCGCATGCTCGCCACGAGAGCGCGCAGCAGAAATGGACGCCGGCCAAGCCCTACGACGAGCTGCTGCAGACCGTCTACAGGCGCCTGGCGGAGGAATGGGGCGTGAGCGTGACCCGGGCGGAGTGCGAAGCCTACGGCCGCTCCGTCAGGAACTGGCCCGCCTTCGCGGACTGCCGGGATGCGCTCGGCTACCTGAAGCGGCATTACAGGCTTGTGATTCTGTCGAATGTGGACAATGACAGCTTCGCTGCGAGCAGCGAGAAGCTCGATGTCGAGTTCGACGCGATCTACACCGCCGAAGACATAGGGTCCTACAAGCCAGCGGACCGGAACTTCGAGTACATGCTGGAGAAGCTTGCGGCCATGGGCATCGGGAAGGGCGATATCCTGCATACCGCGGAGAGCATGTTCCACGACCACGGCCCCGCAAACAGGTTCGGCCTGACATCGTGCTGGATCTACCGCCGCCATGCCGAGGGCGGTTTCGGCGCCACCATGACTCCCGGAGAAATGCCGGGATACGAGTTCCGTTTCGACTCGCTGGCTGCAATGGTCGGGGCGCACAGCGAAGCGCTGGATGGTAGCTGACCGGCGGCCGTGAAGCGGGCCCGTGCGGGCGCTCCCGGATCGCGCGGCGCTGAAGAACGCCCGGCGCGGCTGTCTTCGCCCCGCGAGCGGGTGTGTGATATACCGCGCACACCAATTTCCTCCCGAGGGTTTCAGGATGGCCCCAGCCGCGAAGGACGACGGTTCGATGGATCCGGCGAACGCCAGATCACTCTTGCGCACGGCCCGGACGCTGTCGGAAGCGCTGCCCTATCTGCAGGAGTTCTCCGGCCGGACTTTCGTCATCAAGTATGGCGGGCATGCGATGGGCGACCCGAGGCTCGCGGGGCTGTTCGCGCGCGACATCGTTCTCCTCAAGCAGGTGGGAATCCACCCGGTCGTCGTTCACGGAGGCGGACCGCAGATCGGCCGCATGCTCGAACGGCTCCAGATCAAGAGCCAGTTTGTCGACGGGCTCCGTGTCACCGACCGCGACACGGTTGAGATCGTCGAAATGGTCCTTGCCGGCGCGATCAACAAGGAAGTCGTGTCTGAAATCAACCGGGCGGGCGGGGCCGCGGTCGGGATCTCCGGAAAGGACGGGAATCTGATCCGGGCGCGCAAGCTCCGCCATGAGCGCAAGACGGATTCGAACATCGAAAAGGTGGTTGATCTCGGTTATGTCGGCGAACCGGTCGAGATCAACAATCTCGTGCTCGATGTGCTGGCGGGCTCGCACATGATCCCGGTGATCGCGCCGCTCGGCGTGGGCGAGGACGGGGAGACCTTCAACATCAACGCCGACACCGCGGCCGGCGCCATTGCCGGCGCCGTCGGCGCCGCACGGCTCATGATGCTGACCGACGTGGCCGGCGTGCTTGATACCGGCGGCGACCTGGTCAGCGAGATCGACACCAGCCAGGCGCGGGCCATGATCGGGGAAGGAACAATCTCCGGCGGGATGATCCCCAAGGTCGAGACCTGCCTCGATGCTGTCGCAGGCGGTGTCGAGGCTGCGGTCATCATGGACGGGCGGGTTCCGCATGGTCTCCTTCTCGAGTTGTTCACCGAACACGGGGCCGGAACCATGCTCCGGCGCGAGGCGGAAAGCTCCGGCCCATGAAGCCCGGAAACCTGCCGCAGGCCCGCGGGCTCGGCGATGTCGATACCTGGATCTTCGACCTCGACAACACGCTCTACCGGATGAGCAATCGCATGACGGCCCAGATCGACGATCTCATGGGTTCCTTCATTCGCGAGCTCCTCGGCGTCGGCAGGGACGAGGCCTACAGGGTGCAGAAGGACTATTTCCGGAAATACGGGCTCACGCTGCGCGGCCTGATGCTGCATCACGCCGTTGACCCCGACACCTACATGGAGCATCTCTCGGCGCTCGATCTCTCGGACATCGGGCCCGATCCCGATCTCGGAAGGGCGATCGGCAGGCTGCCCGGGCGCAAGATCATCTATACCAACATGTTTTCCGGCCATACCGAGAAAGTCATCCGGCGCCTCGGTTTCTCCGGGCATTTCGACGGGGTGTTCGACATCGGCACGGCCGACTATATTCCGAAGCCCGCGATCGAACCCTATCGAACCCTCTGCAACCGCTACGATGTCGATCCGCGGCGCGCCGTCATGATCGAGGACATTGCGAGAAACCTCGAACCCGCAGCGGAGCTCGGCATGGGCACGGTGTGGCTTCGTAGCGGCCCGCGGAGAGGGCCGGAGGTCATCAAGACGGAGCACATCGACTATGTCATTGACGATCTTGTCGCCTGGCTGGACGCCGCGGCGGACGGTCTTTCTTCGGCTGGCGCGACGTGACGGCGCTGGCCAGCTGCACGGGCCCTGATCATGGGCCGCGGGGCTGCGAGAACTGCGGGAGAGGAACGACATGAACGCATGGGAACTTGAAAAGGCGATCGACGAGATCTGGGAGGACCGCGACGCCATCGGGCCGGACGGTACAGGCCCTGGCTGCGACGAGATCGAGGCGGCTCTCGACGGACTCGATTCCGGAATGTTGCGTGTCGCCGAGAGGCGCGGCGATGGCTGGTCTGTCAACCAGTGGCTGAAAAAGGCGGTGCTGCTGTCGTTTCGCATCTACGACATGACGCCGCTGCCCGGGGGCCCGACCTTCCCGGGCATCGGCGAAAGCCCCTGGTTCGACAAGGTTCCCTCGAAATTCGCTGGCTGGGATGACGCGAGGTTTCGCGAGGCCGGATTCCGCGCCGTCCCCAACTGCACCGTCCGCCGCTCGGCCTATCTCGCCCCGGGCGTGGTGCTCATGCCGAGCTTCGTCAATCTCGGCGCGTATGTCGATTCGGGAACGATGGTCGACACCTGGGCGACCGTCGGCTCCTGCGCGCAGATCGGCAAGAACTGCCACATATCTGGCGGAGCGGGCATCGGCGGCGTGCTTGAGCCGCTGCAGGCGGATCCGGTAATTATCGAGGACGACTGTTTCATCGGCGCGCGTTCGGAAGTAGCCGAGGGCGTCATCGTCGAACGCGGCTCCGTCCTCTCAATGGGCGTGTTCTTGGGCCAGTCGACCCGGATCGTCGACCGCGCGACGGGCGAGGTCCATTACGGTCGCGTTCCGGCCTATTCGGTGGTCGTTCCGGGAACGCTGCCGGGACGGAAACTGCCGGACGGGAGTGACGGGCCGTCACTCTACTGCGCGGTGATCGTCAAGCGCGTGGACGAGCAGACACGTTCGAAGACGTCACTCAACGAACTGCTCAGGGACTGATCGCCATTATCGACGCTCTCGAACTCGCGCGCGATCTGATCCGCCGGCCGAGCGTGACGCCGGCGGATGCCGGTGCGCTCGATGTCCTCCAGTCCGCCGCCGAGGGGCTGGAGTTCGCCTGCCATCGGCTGACCTTCAGCGAGGCCGGCACCGACGATGTCGACAATCTCTATGCGCGCCTCGGCACCGGGGCGCCGAATTTCTGCTTTGCCGGCCACACCGATGTGGTTCCGCCTGGCGATGCCGAGTCGTGGAGTTCCGACCCGTTCGGTGCCGTGGTCGCCGACGGCGTGCTCTACGGGCGCGGCGCAGCCGACATGAAGAGCGCGATCGCTGCCTTCATGGAGGCGGTGGCGCGCTTCCGGGGACGGCGCCGCGGCAGTTTCGACGGCTCGATCAGCCTCCTGATCACGGGCGACGAGGAAGGCAAGGCGATAAACGGGACCAGAAAGGTTCTCGAATGGATGGCTGGCCGCGGCGAGACCATCGATGTCTGCCTGGTCGGTGAGCCGAGCAACCCGCTGGCGCTTGGCGACATGATCAAGATCGGGCGTCGCGGAAGCCTGACCGGAAAGCTCGTCGTTACCGGCGTCCAGGGGCACACCGCTTATCCGGACCAGGCCGACAACCCACTGCCGCGCCTGATCGCCATGCTGTCGGCGATCGTCGGGACGCCGCTTGACGAAGGCACTGCCCATTTCCAGCCGTCCAATCTGCAGTTGACGACGATCGATGTCGACAACCCCGCGCCCAATGTCATCCCCGAGCGGGCGAGCGCGGGTTTCAACATCAGGTTCAATGACCTGCACACGGGCGACAGCCTGACATCGTGGCTGCGCGAGCAAATGGATGGCGTCGGCGGGGATTACGACCTTGATATCCATGTCTCGGGCGAGGCGTTTCTTACCCCGCCGGGTGAATTTTCCGAGCTCATCGTTCGCGCGGTGCGCGAAGTCACGGGCAGGGTGCCGGAGTTGGGCACCACCGGCGGCACCTCGGACGCCCGCTTCATCAAGGACTACTGTCCCGTGGCCGAGTTCGGACTCGTCGGTCAGACCATGCACAAGGTTGATGAGCGGATTGCGGTCTCTGACGTGCGGGTGCTGGTCGAAATCTATGAATCAGTGCTGGAGGAGTATTTCGCCGGCGTTGCCTGACGGTCTCTCCGTCAGACAAGATCGCCGTGGCTGCACCGGCGCATCAGCACATCTGGCAAGCGTTCGTTCGTGCGGTGAGGGGTTGTTGTTTCCGTCCGTTCGAGGGGCTTTTGTCAGGGAGTTCCAGCGTTACCCGGAGCAGTTTCGTGCACGGCTGGGCGGGATGCGCGGTGAGGTTGGGCGAGCACTGGCGCCATGCGGTGTTTTCCGCATTGGTTGCGGTTTTGTCCCGGCGCTGCGAGAAGGAGCTGAGCGTCATCCTGTGCTGGCCGCGCTTCGATGACGCCCGCTACCCCTTCTCGCTCTTGCGCCCGTACATCGACGACCTGCTCGAACGAAGCTTGTTGCGCTCCGCCTCAAGCGCCCTAACTCGCTCCTTCAGAACCTTCTCCTTGGTCTTCAGGCCGGCATTCTCCATGCGCAGCGACACCACCGTCGACCGCTTCCGCGCGTCAACGCCGGCCTCGGCAAGAAGCCCGCCTGGACGCGCAACCTGCTGTTTCAGCGCAAGAGACTGCTTTGCTGTCCGCCGAACTTCCTTGATCTCCGCACGGGCAGCTGACAGCTTCTCACGATTGCTCTCGAAAATCGCCTTCAGGGAATTCGCGCGGCTGCGCTCCTCCACCTCCTGCAAGCGCAGCTCCTCACAGCGACCCTCCGCAGCCTCGGCTCGAATACGCTCGCGATCGTACAGGGACTTCCAGGTGGCCGAATCACGACACGACGACTGCGGCATGTCGCCAGCGGCGTCCGCACCCGATGATGACACGAAATCCTCGATGCACATGACCATGCACGACCTGATGCAGGGCTCTTCTTTTGTCCGGTTCCGTCCGACGAGGGGGCGTTGTAGGCAGATCTGGAGGTCCATTCGGGGGCGGATTTCGTTGTCGATATGCCGGTTCCGACCTTGAGACGGTGCCACCAACTTCAAGAACGGTCACTCTGACACGCATGTCCGTCGCCGATCGCGACAACAGAATGGTCCTGCGACTTGATGGCACCGCCAAAAAAATTTACAGCCCCCTTCTCCGAATCACCAAAATAAACCTCGGCGCAGATCGTCATCACCGCACGAACGAACGCTTACCATATCTGAGCATCATTGTAATAACTTTTCCGGCATGAGAACCACATTGAACATCGGCGACGAGATCCTTGAGACGGCGAAGTCGATTGCCGGAGAACGAAATCTCTCGGTGGGCGCGGTGCTGTTCGAGTTAGCGCGACGCGGATTGCAGCAGGCGACGACAATCCGGCCCGAGCGAAAAGGGGGCCCGTGTTCGGCATCTTTGACGACAGCACGCCTCTCATCCTTGATCGCGTCAAGCGGCATGAGAACGAGTCCTGACCTTCCTTCTCGATGCCCAGATTAAACTCCGAACCGAAGCACATTGATTGTCTCTCCACGGAGGTGGTGTAGAGGGCGGGTTCAATCGTATTTCACCGCTCTCAGACAGAGTCCGCTGGCGGGCGCGGTCGGCCCTGCTGCGCCCCGATAGCGGGCCTCGAGCGCTGCCGCGACATCGTCCGTGGACCATCGTCCCGCGCCGACGCACTCGAGCGTCCCGACCATGCTGCGGACCTGGCGGTGGAGAAACGAGCGCGCCTCGGCCGTTACGCGGATCTCGTCGCCGACCCGGCGGACCTCCAGCAGGTCCAGGGTCTTTACCGGCGATTTTGCTTGGCATTCGCTCGCGCGGAAGGTGGTGAAGTCGTGGTGGCCAACAAGCCGCTGCGCGGCTAGGTCCATGGCATTTGCGTCGAGCGGCGGCCCGACATGCCATACCCGTCCCCGATCGAGGGCCGGCGGCGGCCGGCGGTTGAGAATGCGGTAGAGATAGATGCGCCTCGTGGCCGAGAATCGCGCGTCGAACCCGTCGTCGACATCTTCGGCTTCGACGACAGAAATCCTCTGGTTCCGAAGATGGGCGTTCACGGCGGAGCGAAGCGTGTCCGCATCGCCGGACCTGGCGAGATCGACATGGGCAACCTGACCAAGCGCGTGCACGCCAGCGTCTGTCCGCCCGGCGCCGAATACCCGCACGGTCTCGCCGGAGTATGCGAATACGGCCTCCTCGAGGGCGGCCTGAATGGATGGTCCGTTCCGCTGGCGCTGCCAGCCAACGTATCCGGTGCCGTCATATTCGACGGTCATGCGGTAGCGCGTCATGCGAGCACGGTTCCCGGAGGGAGGGCATAGCCGCGCAGGAACTCTTCCACGGCCATTGCCGGCCTGCCGGCGCGCTGAATCTCGTCTATCGCGAGCGCATCCTTTCCGCAGGCGACGCGAAGCGGTTCGCTGATCACCGTTCCCGGCGACCCCGACCCCGGAAAGATTCGCGCCCTCAGGATCCGGAGGCGCGCGCCTTCGTGTTCGCACCAGGTCCCGGGCCACGGGTTGAAGGCCCGGATCCGGCGTTCTGTCGCGGCCGCGTCATCCGACCAGTCGATCCTGCCTTCGCCGCGCACGAGGCGCGGCGCGTGGGTCGCGTCTTCTTCGGCCTGCGCCCTCGGCTCCGGAAGGGGCGAACGCAACATTTCCGTTATCCGCCGTGCGCCCAGTTCCGCGAGCCGGTCGTGCAGAACCGGAGCCGTGATATCGGGACCGATTGCGACCGGGGCAGCGCGGAGGATGGGGCCGGTGTCGATGCCTTCGTCCATCTGCATGAGGGTTATCCCGGTTTCGCTGTCTCCCGCGGCGATGGCGCGCTGGATCGGCGCGGCGCCGCGCCAGCGCGGGAGGAGCGAGGCATGGACATTGATGCAGCCCTGGCGCGGAGCCGCGAGAATCGCGGCCGGCAGCAGCAGCCCGTACGCGACGACAACGGCGATATCGGCATCGAGGCTTGCGAACGCCGCCTGCTCCTCAGCGGCCCTGAGGCCGGACGGGGTGCGTACCGCGATGCTGTTCGCCGAAGCGAACTCATGCACCGGCGAGTGTTGTTCGCGATGCCCGCGGCCCGCCGGTCTGGGCGCGCGCGTATAGGCGCAGAGAATTTGGTGGCCGTCGACGACCAGCGCCTCGAGGGTGGCGACCGCGAATTCGGGCGTTCCCATGAAGACGATTTTCTGTGGCGGCATTCTGCCGGGTCTCCCGCGTCTGCGCGGATCGCAGGGTCAGGCGTGAGCCCCGACCTTGCCCGCGCGGGCGCGCTTTTCCTTCTTCAGTTTGCGGAGAATGATGCCGCGACGCACGGTCGAGAGGTGATCGACGAACAGGATGCCGTCGAGATGATCGATTTCGTGCTGGAGGCAGGTTGCCAGTATGCCGTGGAAATCCTCTTCCCGGCGGCAGTTGGAATGGTCGATATAGGAGATGCGCACGCGGGCCGGACGGTTGATCTCGGCATAATGCTCCGGCAGCGACAGGCATCCTTCCTCGTAAGCCAGCATCTCGTCCGACATGCTGACGATTTCGGGATTGGCCATCTGGACGGGCTGCAACTCCTCGTCGTGACGGGCGACGTCTGCTACGATGACACGCTGCAGGCGCCCGACTTGCGGTGCCGAAAGGCCGATTCCCGGCGCGGCGTACATGGTCTCGAGCATGTCGTCCATCAGACGCCGAACATCGTCGTCGACGGCCGTCACGGCGGCCGATACCCTCTTGAGCCGCCGGTCCGGCGCGATCAGAATTGGCAGGATTGCCAAGTGCCTGTCCTTCCATGCGGTGAGTTCCCGGGCGTTATACCATGTTCGGCAGGCCGCTGAAGCCCGCGGCTGGCCTCGTCCCGTCCCCTGCTTGCTGGTAAATTCGGGTTGCGTCCGCGCTTCGTTCGCGACGCTCGCGCCGTCCCGTCGCCACGGGCTCCGTTTGTCATGCCGCCGCCGCGGCTCCGGCCGCCAGGAGGTCGTTTGTGCAGCCGATCATCGCTTCTCTGGAAAACGACGGGCTCGTTCTCGCCGGAGCGGCGGCAGTCGCCCTGATTGTCGCCATGCTGGCCGCGTCGAGGTCACGGCGGAACCGCCGCGACCTCGAATCGGCCAAGGATTCCATCGACCAGGTCCGGAGCATGCTCGAGCGCATTTTCAATGCGCCGGGCGCAATGGGCGCGTTCGGCGAGTTCTTTCTTCAGGAACTGGTGGAAGACGTTCTGCCGCAGTCCAGCTACGAGTTTCAGGCCAGGCTCGGCAACGGCAGGATCGTCGACTGCCTTGTCGCCTTTTCCATGCCGCCGGGCCCGGTCGCCATAGACGCCAAGTTTCCGCTCGAGACCTACGAGGCGTATCGCAAGGATCCCGACGACAGGACCGCGCGGGGAAAGTTCGAGAGGGCGGTGCGCGGCCATGTCCGGGACATTGCGGAAAGATACATCGTTCGCGGAGAGACTGCGGAATGGGCGCTGATGTACGTGCCGTCCGAGGGTATTTTCGCCACGCTTCACTCGGTGCCCTTCAGGGACGTCGTGAGGGAAGCGCACAGCCGTCGTGTCGGAATCGTGTCGCCCGCAACGACGATGGCCCTGCTCCAGACAGTCCGCGCCGTCATGCAGCATGCGCACATGGTGGAGCGCACCGATGACGTTCTCGAGAAGCTCGGCATCATCGCCGGAGAAACCGACAAGCTCGAGTTGCGTGCCCGCGATCTTGAGAAGCAGTTCAACAATGCCAGGGAGACGCTGCAGAAGATCCTGACGCTGGTCGCGGCCATCCTGCGGCGGACGAGGACGATCGGGGACGAATGACCGCGGAGAGATGGCGCGGTCGAAGCAGACCGGAGACCGCCACGGCGGACCGCCGGTCCTATGCCGGAAGGCGCGCCTTCATTGCCGTCAGCAGCGTTCCGTCATCGAGATAGTCCAGCTCGCCGCCGACGGGAACACCGTGCGCGAGCCGGGTGACTTTCGGAACCTGTTCGCCGGAGACAGGTGTCTTGGCAATCCGGTCCGCGACGTAGTGCGCCGTCGTCTGTCCATCGACGGTCGCCGATATGGCCAGGATTACCTCCTCGATGCCGCCCGCCGCGACGCGTTCAGCCAGCTGCGCGATCCGAAGGTCTTCCGGCCCGCGCCCGTCGAGCGCCGACAATACGCCGCCGAGCACGTGATAGACGCCGTCGAAGGACCCGGCGCGTTCGAGCGCCCAGACGTCTGCGACACCCTCGACGACGCAGACAATCGACCGGTTCCGCCGCGGGTCCGTGCAGATGCCGCAGGTGTCGGCGGTATCGAGGTTGCCGCATACGCCGCAGTCCCGCACCGACCGTGCGGCGTCGCTCAGCGCTTGCGAGAGCGGATCGAGCAGGGTTTCCCGATGCCGAATCAGGTGAAGCGCCGCCCGCCGCGCCGAGCGCGGACCCAGCCCAGGAAGCCGGGCCAGCAACCGGATCAGCTGTTCGATCTCGTTGGGGGCCATGCGAAGCCGATGAATCCGTGCCGCAGGTCAGAACGGGAGGGGCATTCCCGGGATCTGCAGTCCGCCGGTGACCTTCGACATCTCCTCGGTCCTGTGATCCCTGGACTTGGCCGTGGCGTCGTTGAAGGCGGCAAGCACAAGATCCTCGATCACGCCCGCATCCCCGTCGCCGAGCAGTGCCGGATCGATCGTCACCTTGCGGGCGTCTCCGAGCCCGTTCACGATGACGGTGACCATTCCGCCGCCGGAGGAACCCGGGATTTCGGTGCCGGAGAGCCGTTCCGTGGCCTCTTCCATGCGCGCCTGCATGTCCTGAACCTGCTTCATCAGGTTGCCGATGTTCTTCATTCTATCCTCCGCCGGTAGACATCGCGCCGGGGTAGTCGCCGAATTCGTCGTCCTCGTCGGGAAGGGGAACCGTTTCGGCGTCCGGCAGCCCGGCACCTGCCGGTGGCGGGACGTTTCTCACGTCCACGACCCTGGCATCCGGAAACGCTTCGAGTGCGGTTCTGACGATGGGGTGCTGCAATGCGGCGTCCTTGCGCTGTTTCTCCCGTCCTTCCCGCTGTTGGCTCAGCGGCAACTCCCCCTCTTCGGGGCTGTCCTCGACTGTCCATGGGCGGCCGGTCCATTCCGTAAGGCACTGGCTGACCTGCCTCGGGAGAACGCGCGGCGCATCCTTGGTGAGCCTCAGGGAAATCTGTCCGACGGCGAACCGGACGAGGTGAACATTGTTCGCGAGGTAGGCATGGAGCAGCGGGGCGCCGTTGATCCGGAACAGGTCGACGGCCTGCTCGAAGGTCATCGGCAGGCTGTTGCGGTCGTCGACCGGCGGCACATCGAATTCGGAGTTCGCCGGAAGCGCCGGCTCGCGAGCTGGCGGCGGCCGGGCGTCCGCCTCCGGGGCGCCGGATGGTTCCGGAGCCGATGCCGGCCTTTCGGCGGCCGGCGCGGCGGCTCTGGCGCTGTCTCCGCCCGCGGCCGGAGCGGATGCGGCCCGGCCGCGCTGGTCGGCAAGGTCCCGCACGATCTTTTCCGGCGGTGGCAGGTCGGCAGCAAACGCGATGCGCACGAGAACCATCTCCGCCGTCTGCGCCGCCGACATCGCGCCGCTTACTTCGCCTATGCCCTTGAGGAGCAGCTGCCAGGTTCGCGTCAGCACAGGGATTTTCAGGCGTTCCGCGATTTCCCTGCCTCGCTTGAGATCAATGTCGGAGGCAGGAATGGCGCGTGACCCTTGCGGGGCCGCCTTCAGGCGGGTCAGCCAGTGGGTGATTTCGGCGAGGTCGCGCAGAATGACGAGCGGATCCGCGCCGGCAACGTACATGGCATCGAAACGCTCGAGCGCTGCGGCGATGTTGCCCTTCATGAGGTGCTCGAAGAGATCGAATATCTGGACATGCTCGGCGACGCCCAGCATGTCGCGCACGAGCTGTTCGCCGATCTCGGAATCGGGACCGGCATGGGCGATGGCCTGATCGAGCAGCGACAGCCCGTCTCGGACCGATCCGTCAGCGGCGCGGGTGATGAGGGAGATGGCGCCCGGCGTGACGCGGACATCCTCCTTGCCGGCGATCGCGGCGAAGTGATCCGCCAGGACGTCGAAATCCACGCGCCGCAGGTCAAAGCGCTGGCATCTGGACAGCACCGTGACCGGCACCTTCCGTATCTCCGTCGTCGCGAAGATGAACTTTATGTGTTCCGGCGGCTCCTCGAGCGTCTTGAGCAGCGCGTTGAAAGAACTGGTCGAGAGCATGTGCACTTCGTCGACGATGTAGATCTTGTAGCGGCCGGCCGCGGGGCGGTAGAGCACACCCTCCAGAAGTTCGCGCATCTCCGCGACGCCGGTGTGGCTGGCCGCGTCAATCTCCATGACGTCGACATTTCGGTCTTCCGCGATCGACGCGCACTGGTCGCAAACGCCGCACGGCGTCGCGGTCGACCCTCCCTTGCCGTCCGGACCGATGCAGTTGAGCATGCGCGCGATGATGCGCGCGGTCGTCGTCTTGCCGACACCGCGCACGCCGGTCAGCATGAATGCGTGGGCAAGGCGTCCGGCTGCGATCGCGTTGGACAGCGTGCGCACCATCGCGCCCTGGCCGATCAGCGTGGAGAAGTCACGTGGTCGATATTTGCGGGCGAGAACGCGGTAGGGCTGGACGTCTGTCTGTGAGGTCATCAGCTGGCGTCTCTGGTCATCGGCGTCGACCGACGGATGGCTGCGCCGGCGGAGCGGGAGACCGGCGATATGCGACCCGGGAAGAACTCGTTACGGCTGCTTCCTTCCGGACCTGACCGGGTTGGCGAGTTTCCCGTCCGCAGCCAGCCTCCCGGGCGAGATATACCATGATCGTGACCGCGCCAAAACCATGATGTCGGGTCGGCCACGACGATCCCACGCTGCTAATCCAGCGGCGATCGGCGAGATTTTTCGGTCTGCGTCGCGCTGCAATCGTGCCGCCAAGGCTCAATGAGACCTTCTCGGCGCGAAAAATTGCGATCAAGAGGCGATCTGTGATGACGCGAGCCCCAACGCACTCGGATTTCGCGTCTCGGAATCGGCATGGGATCGCCGTGCGGGTCGGCTGGCGGTGCGCATGTGCCACGACGAGAGCGGTCGCGCGGTGGGTGTTCAGGTGGTTCCCGCCGCCTCTATATGGACATGGACGGCTTCCGGCCCGTCCTGGATCTCGCGGCCGAGGACCCGGATTGCGGTATCGGCGTTGTCCACGGGGTAATGGTGGGTGCAGAGTTTCTGCAGCGTGTCGGCCTTGCGACGAATGACGTCGATGGCCTTTTCGACCGAGGACCAGCTCGAAGATAGGACGCCGAGCATCGAGATTTCCTTGGTGATCAGCTTGTCGGAGACGAAATCCGGAATCGGCCTGGAACTCTTGAGGCCGGCGACCACGACCTTGCCGCCCGGGCGCACCATCTCGATGGCTTGGGTGATCGGTTCGGTGGAGAACGCCGAGACATCGACGACGATATCGGCGAGTCTTCCGTCCGTGGCTTCAACAACCCGTTCCACGGGATCGTCGTCCTCGACAATGATCGTTTTGTCGGCGCCGAGTTCACGCGCCAGCGAAAGGCGAAACGTGTCCTGGCGCGTGCCGGTGACGATGATCTTGCCGGCGCCGGCCTCGCGCGCCGCGACCACCGAGAGCAGGCCGCGCTGGCCCGGACCCTCAATGACGACGGTGTCGCCGATTCCGGTTTCGGGGCGTTCCACGGCCCAGCGCACGGCGTTGGACATGGGATTGAACAGGCTCATGATGTCGGTCGGAACGTCCGCCGGTGCCTTGTGAAGGGTCGTCTGCGGATGCAGGTACATGTGGGTCGCATACCCGCCCCAGAGATGCGGCGGGTTCTCGTAGCCCATGCGGAGGCCGTAGCCCATGCCGTTCCGGCACAGCACCGGGCGGCCGACCTGGCACTGGAAGCACTGGCCGCAGGGGATCGAGGCTTCCACCGTCACGCGGTCGCCTTCCTTCACCCCCCACCGTCTCGCGGCCTCCGGGCCGATCTTGTCGATCCATCCGAGAATCTCGTGGCCCGGGATGATGGGCCGCACCGACCAGGGTGTGTTGTCGAGATGGCCCAGATACTGTTCCCAGTCGGTTCCGCACAGGCCGGCGGCCTCGACACGGAGAATTCCCGAATCCTTGTCGATTTCCGGAATGTCCACTTCCCGATAATCGAATGTCCGTGGATCGGTCAGTACCGCCACCTTGGCCTTTTCCGTCATCGCATCCTCCGGGGAAGCCGTTGTCGGCGTTCGTCCCGTTGGAAACTTTGCCACCGGCGCTGCGGCCGCACAAGCTACTGGCGCCCACCAGCACGACGATCCCACGCTGCCAATCCAGCGGCGACCGGCGAGATTTTTCGGTCTGCGTCGCGCTGCAATCGTGCCGCCAAGGCTCAATGAGACCTTCTCGGCGCGAAAAATTGCGATCAAGGGGCGATCTGTGATGACGCGAGCCCCAACGCACTCGGATTTCGCGTCTCGGAATCAGCATGGGATCACCGTGGCCCACCAGCGGGCCTGCGTGATCGGCCGACAACGCGCACCGGGGGCGGGCGCGTCGTGGAGCCGTTCGTCGCCGGGCTTCCGCGCCGTCTGGTCCGGTTCAGGCCTGGGCGTGGGCCTCCACGAGCCACAGGTTCTTGTCGATGTCGCGGGAGACGCCGGTAAACAGATCCTCGGTGTCGGCATCGCCGGTCTCTCCCGCCTTCGCGATCGCTTCGCGAACCGCCTTGCCAAAGCAGGCGAGCGCCGTGCTGACGGCTTCGACATGGTCGGCGCCGTCGTGGATCTCCGAGGGCCATGGCGGGAGTGTCGAATCGGTAGCGGCCGTCGCGGCCGTGCCCTGCGCCGTTCCGCCGAGCGCCGTCACGCGTTCGGCAATGTCGTCGACATGGACCAGGATGGCGCCGTGCACCGTGTCGAAAAGTTCATGCAGGGCAATGAAGTTCGGACCCCTGACATTCCAGTGAGCCTGCTTCATCCGGGTGGCAAGGTCGACGGCATCGGCAAGGCGGGCATTGAGAAGTCCGACCAGCGCCGCGCGAGCGTTCTCGGGAATGTCGATCTTTGTCGGGTGCAGTTTTGGCAACATGACTCATCTCCTACATTGGAATGATTCCAATATAGGAGATGCGCCCGGTTTTTCAAGGGGCGCGTGAAATCCTAGACGCCGAGCCCCGGCGCCTCGAAAGGCGTGAAAGTCTCCGGAGTTACCCCTTCAGCCGCTGCGTCGAAAGCCACTTCGACCAGTACCCCGTTGGGGTCGTGGAAGAACACCTGGACCAGTTGTCCGCTGGCGGCGAGCCTCTTGCAGTACTGCACATTGTGTTTCCTGAGCGTTTCTTCCGTGCCCTCCAGGTCATGGGCCGAAAGTCCGATATGGTCGAGGCCGTCGCCCATGCCCTCCGCAACCGTTCGCCGTTCGCTCTCGTCCTCGCTTGGCGAGAGATGAACGATGGCGACATCTCCGCAATAGAGCCAGTAGCCGTGATTGGGGAATTCGGGCCGGAAACCGACCTTGAGGCCCACCACGTCCACGAAGAAATCCCTAGTTTCCTCCATCAACAGGGTCCGGATATTGATATGATTGAGCTCGTCGACCGCCATTGTCATATCCTCCTGCCTGAAGACCGCGGCCGAACCGGTTTCCGGGCCCGCGGAACTGTCCGGAATTGTGCCTGCTTCATGATTGCGAGACAACCCCGTTTCCGTTCCCGAAACGGCGACCCGGGGAGGCGCGACATCGTGCCGTGTGCGGTGGACGGGCGGCGCTTCGGTTCGAGCATGCGGCACCGGGGATGTCGGCTCCCCGGGAGAGGGCGCGCTGATCCCAGTTTAATTCGGAGACTCGAAATCCGAGTGCGTTGGGGCTCGCGTCATTACAGATCGCCCCTTGATCGCAATTTTTGGTGCCGAGAAGGCTTCATCGAGCCTTGGCGGCACGATTGCAGCGCGACGCAGACCGAAAAATCTTGCCAGTCGCCGCTGGACTAGCAGCGTCGGATAGCGGTGGGAGAGGAGCAGGGATGTCGACCTGCCGGCTCCGATGTCCTATAGTCGCGGACATGCTTGATCATTACGATGCCCCGCCTGCCGGGGACTCGCCTCTGCCTTCCAAGTTCGGCGACCCGCACTGCACCGCAAGCGGCGAAGTCCGGGCCAAGGTCGCGTTGACGAGGCTGGATACGCTCTGGTTCAACACCGGCACGCTCTGCAACCTGACCTGCGCCGGCTGCTACATCGAATCAAGTCCGCTCAACGACCGCCTGTCCTATATCTCGGTCGGTGATGTCCGGGCCTATCTCGACGAGATCGTGGATGAGGGCCTTGGCACACGGGAGATCGGGTTCACCGGCGGCGAACCCTTCATGAATCCCGAGATCATCGAGATTCTCGACCTTACGCTGGACCGGGGTTTCGAGGCGCTGGTGCTGACCAACGCGATGAAGCCGATGTGGAAGCGGCGTGACGAGCTGCTCCGGCTGCGCGATGCCTACGGCGACATGCTGTGCCTGCGCGTATCGATCGATCATCACGACCGGGCCCGGCACGAAGCCGAACGTGGCCCGCAGAGCTGGCAGCCGATGATCGACGGCCTTGTCTGGCTTTCGTCGCACGGTTTTCGCATCACCATCGCCGGCCGCACCTTCGACGGAGAGAGCGAGGATGCGCTCCGTGCCGGCTATGTGCGGCTGTTCGCCCGGCTGGGGGTCGGAAGCGATGCCCGGAACCCGGCCGATCTGGTGCTCTTCCCGGAAATGGAAGACGGCGCCGATGTCCCCGAGATCACCACCGGCTGCTGGGATCTCCTCGAGGTCTCGCCGGATGCGATGATGTGCGCGAACTCGCGGATGGTGGTCAGGCGCAAGGGGGCCGACGGTCCGGTGGTGGTGCCGTGCACGCTGCTGCCCTACGGCCAGGAGTTCGAGATGGGCACGACACTCGCCGCGGCTTCGGGAAGCGTTCCCCTGAACCACCCCTACTGTGCAAGCTTCTGCGTGCTCGGCGGAGGACGCTGTACCGGCGCGTGACCGTCGGGCTCCCGAAGCCTACAGGTTGGCGGCGAGCCAGGCAGCCATCTTTGCAAACGAATCGGAGGTTGCGGCGGCGCGGTAGCCGGCCGGGTTCGTGAAGTTCTGGAACGCGTGCCCGCAGCCATCATAGGCATGGAACTCGTGGATCACGCCAAGCTCGGTCAACCTCCTGTCGATCCTTGCGACATCCTCGGGAGACGGATTCTCGTCGTCATTTCCGAAGAAGCCGATGACCGGCCCGCGAAGCCGGTCAAGCTTCTCGAACGGCGTCGTGTCGCCATTGCCCCAGAGCCGGAACATGTTGCCGCCGTAATAGACGACATTGGCCTTGAATGCCGGGATCTCGCTCGCTCCCAGGAACGACACCCGTCCACCCATGCAGTGGCCGGCGATGACCACGCGGCCACTATCGACCGTACCGAGTTCGTCGAGCCAATCGACGGCGGCTTGCAGGTCGGCGACGATCTCGATGTCGTCGAGCCGAGCCAGGGATTCGCGGGTGTCCTCGCCCTCGGGGCGCCGGTGGTGCAGGTCGGGTGCGACGGTGGCATAGCCGAGTCCTGCAAGATCCTGGACGAACTTGGTGGTGGCGACGTCCAGGCCCGCGCGGTGATGCGCCACGACGACCGCAGGGAAGGGGCCGGTTCCGGCCGGGAGGTCGACGAAGATCCGCATGTCGTTGCCGTCGACGGTTGTCATCCTGTAGGTCGCATTCGAGCTCATGGCTGATCCTCACGCGGTGTCCGCGCGCTCGCGGACACGGGGTTTCTGGCGCAGTTTCATATCGCGTTTCTCGCGGGTGAGCGGCTGGGCTTTCGAACGCTTGAGCCCGTCCGCCAGCATCCACTCGGCGAAGGTTTCGGGCGCTGGATCCCAGTGTCCGGGCGTCCAGTTCTCGGTCAGGAAATCCTCGTCGCAGAAGTACTCGGTGGTGCCGCCGGCCGAACAGTCGAAATACCAGAAATAGCAGGACGAAATATGATGGCGGCCCGGCCCCACCTGGACCTTGTGACCCCGGTTCTGGAAATAGGTGCCGCCGGCGAAGAGTTCGTGCACATCCTGCACGCCGAAGGCGACATGGTTAATTGCAGGCCTGCCGTCGGCGCTTTCGAGATAGAACAGGTTGTGGTGCCCGCCGCGGGGTGCAGCGCACAGGAACACGCCGCGGCCCGTGTAGTAGTCGGAGACGTGAAAGTCCAGCCGCTCGGTATAGAAGGCTTCCATCTTTCCGATGTCGGGCGCCATGAACACGCAATGGCCGATATGGCTCGGGCGGGCGCGCTCGTGGTAGGTGGCGCGGGCATCCACACGGTCCGGCGTAGCCAAAGAATTCATCGGCTGGCGCCCGTCCCGAACACGCTTGCGGACGGTGTTGCGGAATGCGATCCCGAGATCGTCGGTGGAATGGATGACGCCGTCGTCGTCGACCGTCACCTTACGGTCCCGCGCAAGTTCCCTCGCGATGCGCCGGAGATCCGCCTTCGACGTTGCGCCCCAGACGATCTCGCGAACCATCGATCCCCTCTGGATGGCCTTGGGCAGCGTCTTGTCGGTTCGGGACCGGAGAACGGCTTCACAGCCGTCCTCGGTGAGGAAGACGGCGGCATCGGCCGATGACGAAGTCTCCCGGAGGCCCCAGTCGGTGAAGTGCTGCCGGCTTTTTTCCATGTTCGAGACACCGTAGACGACAGCGTCGATCCCAGTGAGTGCCATGTCCTGTCCTCCGTCGGCGGCAGGGGGATGGCGTACACAAAAACTCTACTAGCGGGGTGGTTGCGGATCAACCCGGGCGATACAGGACCATTCTGTTGTCGCGATCGGCGGCGGACAACCGTGTCAGAGTGGCCGTTCTTGAAGTTGGTGGCACCGTCTCAAGGTCGGAACCGGCATATCGACAACGAAATCCGCTCCCGAATGGACCTCCAGATCTGCCTACAACGCCCCTCGTCGGACGAAACCGGACAAAAAAGAGCCCTGCCGGGCGATGCGGCCGGGCCGTCCGTATGGACGGCGACGGGGCATGACGGCATATTGTGCGGCGGCCGGCGACCGGGCCGGTCCTGATGTCGAGACGATGCCGATGGGGCTGGGTGAAATTCTGAAACTTGCCGCGCAACGCGCGCCGCAGAAGCCGGCGGTGGTGGGTGACGGCCTCTCGGTGACATTTGCCGAGTACGACCGGCTGGCGAACCGGTTCGCGCATTTCCTGATCTCGAACGGAGTTCGGAAGGGCGACCGCGTCGCCTGTATCCTGTTCAACGGCATCGAGTACGGGATCGTCCATTTCGGAAACGCGCGGGCGGGCAGCGTGCTCGTGCACATATCGCCGATGTATGCCGCGCCGGAAATCCTGCGCATTATCAGGCGCACCAGGCCGCGCGTCATCGTGACCGACCAAATGCATGCCGAGGCGATCGCCGAGGTTGCTGCCGGATCGGATCCTGTTGCTGCCGTCGTTGTCGTCGGGGATGACGGAGATGGCGGCGAGCCCGCCTTCCAGGCAGCCCTCACCGGACAGCCGGAGGGCGAGCCCGGCGTGGAGATCGATTCCTCGGACCCGGTGGCGATGACGTTCACGGGCGGAACCACGGGAGAGCCGAAGGGTGCCGTCGTAAGTCACGCTGCCCGCCGGGTGTCGGCCTGGACCACGGCGCTCGAGCACCGCGTGAACGGCGCGGATGTCGCTGGCGTCGTGACGCCGATGTTTCACGCCGTCGGGCTGATGATCTGGTATCAGGCGACCGTGCTCGCCGGCTGCACATCGGTGATCATCAGGAAATGGAACGCGGGCGAGTTCATTGCGCAGGTTGAGCGATACGGGATCTCGTCGGTGTTCCTGGTCCCGGTGCAGGTGCGGGACATCCTCGATTCGCCGGACTTCGACCCTCTGCGTCTGGCCTCACTCCTGAATGTCGGCGTCGGCGGCGCACCGACGCCGGCGGGGCTGATCGCCGAATGCAGAGCGGCCCTTCCCCACTGCGACTACACCGACCATTACGGACAGTCCGAGACCGGGCCCCTGACCATTCTCAAGCCGTGGCAGGCTGATGCCCATCCGGGCTCCATCGGCCAGGCTGCGGCCGGGGTCGATCTTCGCATCGTCGACGACGACGGCATGCCGGTTGCGGCAGGGGAGGTCGGCGAACTGATCGCGCGGGGACCGTTCATGATGGACGGGTATTTCGAGGACCGCGCCGAGACCGAACGGTATTTCAGGAAGGGCAACGGATGGGGATGGTCCGGCGACCTGGCGGTGATGGACGAGAGTGGTTTCGTCACCCTGGTCGGGCGCTCCAAGGAGATGATCATCTCCGGCGGGATCAACATCTATCCGAGGGAGGTAGAGCAGGTTCTCGAAGCGCGCCTCGACATCGCCGACTGCGTCGTGTTCGGGGTGCCGGACGAGCGCTGGGGAGAGGCGCTGGTCGCCTATGTGGTCAGGGCGCCTAGAGCGGACGTCTCGGAAGAGGATCTGGGCCAGTACTGCACGGAGCAATTGGCCCGCTACAAGCGGCCGCGCGAGATCTCGTTCGTCGAGAGCATTCCGAAGACGCCGTCGGGCAAGGTGCAGAAGCCGCTCCTCCGCGAAGCCTATCAGGAGGACCGGCGGCGCGCCGTCGAGACCTGATCGCCGGACATCGGCGCGGTTTCCTGCGGCACCGCCGCAGATGCGGTTCCGGCTGTTCCAAAAAGTTGCGATGTCAACTATATATGGCGCCTTCGCCTTGTTGCTCGACGCTGCCGCTTTACGAGACCGCCGTTGCAGAATTCACCGAACATCCTCCTGATCACATCGGACCAGCATCGCTGGGACTGCTTTGGATTCGAAGGGCGCCGGATCCGTACGCCGCATCTCGACCGCATGGCCGCGAACGGCACACGGTTTTCTGCCGCGATCACGCCGAACCTGGTGTGCCAGCCGGCCCGCGCATCTATTCTCACCGGGTTGTTGCCGCTGAGCCACGGCGTCTACGACAATCATGTGAGCCTTGACGCCCGGACGGGCGAACGAGGTTGGGCCGGGCGGCTTTCAGCCGCCGGTTACCGGAGTCATTTCATTGGCAAGGGGCATTTCGGCGAAGATCCGGCCGCCACCCCCCACGGTCCGCCAGAGAGCCGCACGGAATCCGCATCGTTTCCTGACGACTGGTCCGGCCCGTACATGGGATTCGAGACCGTGGAGATGATGATTCTGGGGCACTGGCATGATCTGCTGCCCTGTGAAGAACCGCCGCGCGGTCAGCACTTCGAACGCTGGTTCTGGGGACACGGCGGGAACGGCGAGGCATGGAGGTTGTGGGCCGAGGATTTCGGGCCGAAGCCGGCGGCGGCCCAGACCTGGTTTTCCAGGTTGCCGGCCCTGTGGCATTCGACGACCTGGGTGACCGACCGCACGCTGGCCTTCCTCGACCGGCAGCAGGGCGAACCGCCGTTCTGCCTGTGGGCCTCCTATCCTGACCCGCATCATCCGTTCGACTGTCCCGAGCCGTGGAGTCGGCTGCATGGAGCCGATGACGTCGACATTTCCCGGACCCATCGGCGCGACCTCGATCGCCGGCCCTGGTGGCACCGCGAGGCGCTCGAACGCGAACCCCTGGGCAGGACGGAACGGGCCCGCATCCTGCGGCGGGAATACAGCCGGATCGAGCCCCAGACGGACAGGCAGCTCGCCGAGATGACCGCCAACTACTATGGCGAGATATCGTTCGTCGACGATGGCGTCGGGCGCATCCTCGAACGCCTGCGCCTGCTTGGGCTCGACAGGGACACGTTGGTCGTGTTCACGACGGACCATGGCGATCTTCTCGGAGACCACGGTCTCTACCTCAAGGGCCCGACCCCCTATGAAGGCCTGCTCCGTGTCGGGATGATCATGGCCGGACCCAGTATCCCCGAAGGTCATGTCGTCGCGGACCCCGTCTCCACGCTGGACCTCGCTGCCACCTTCTACGATCTTGTGGGCATCGATCAGCCTGAGGACATCCAGAGCCGGTCGTTGCGCCCGGTGATTGCGGGCATGCATGGCCGCGATGTGGCCTACAGCGAATGGAACATGCATCCCAGCCGCACCGGGGTCGAGCTGCAACTCCGGACCGTCCGCACCGGATCCGCGAAGCTGACGCTCGACCTGATTTCCGGCGTCGGCGAAATGTATGATCTGAAAGACGATCCGGACGAGATGGAGAACCTGTTCGACGATACCGGCCATCGGCTGCTTCGGCGCCATCTCATGGAATTGATTCGCGCGCGCCCGGGCCCGATCCTCGACCAGTTCCCCGAACACCTCGAGTGAGGCGCGCCTTGGCAGATCACCAACCGTCGACCGGGATCGAACCGTACAACCTCGGCGGCATTACGGGCTTCCGGATATCGCGGCTTTCCAACAGGCTCACGCGCTGGGCGGCCCGGGTCTATGACCGCGAGTTCGGGGTCAGCGTGCTGGAATGGAGGATCACGGCCTCGCTCGGGTTGCTTGGCCAGGCGACCGCCAGCGAAATTGCCGACCTCGCCGTGCTCGACAAGAGCAACGTAAGCCGCACCGTTCGCCGGCTGCTCGAACGCGGGTTCGTCGAGCGGTCTGATCATCCGGACGACAGCCGCAAGAAGGTTCTCTCGCTGACCCCGGAAGGACGGGCCTTGCACGAACGCATCGCGCGGCGGTCACAAGAGCGCGAGACCCTGCTGTTCGAGGGTTGGAGCGAGGCCGATCGCGGGAAGTTCCTGTCTCTTGCCGAACGGCTGGACGCACGGGCCACAGAACTCGTCGAAAGCACACAGGGCCGGTAAGGCGAGGCTCGGACTGCGGTCATGGTGCGGGCCGGA
This sequence comes from Alphaproteobacteria bacterium, assembly GCA_964291215.2. GTDB lineage: Bacteria > Pseudomonadota > Alphaproteobacteria > MPNO01 > UBA830 > JAJEBT01. The sequence goes on from OZ219791.1 coordinate 803,819, forward strand.
TGACGAACGGCGACGTCAGGTCGTTACCGCTTCGATCTCGTGCGATTCGAGGTCGAAGGCGGCGGCCATGAGCGCCCGGGTGTAGTCCTCTCGGGGGGCCTCGAAGATCTCGGCGGCCGGTCCCTGCTCCACCACCCGGCCATCCTTCAGCACGATCAGTTCGTCGGCCAGGGCGCGCACCACTTTCAGATCGTGGCTGATGAACAGATAGGCCAACCGATAGCGCTCCTGCAGGTCGGAAAGAAGTTCGATGATTTGTGCTTGGACCGAGACATCGAGCGCCGAGGTCGGCTCGTCGAGTACGACGAGCTTCGGTTTCAGGGCCATCGCCCGGGCGATGGCGATCCGCTGGCGCTGCCCTCCGGAGAATTCGTGCGGATAGCGGTCTTGGGTAACGGGGTCGAGCCCGACTTCGCGCAGGGTTTCTCCGATCACGCCACGCCGTGCCTCGTAGTCTTCGGCGACGAGGCTGTGGACCTGCAGACCCTCCTCGATGATCTGGCCGACGGACATCCGGGGCGAGAGCGAGGAGAATGGATCCTGGAACACGATCTGCATCTCGCGGCGCAGCGGACGCATGGCTTTCCAGCCGTTGGCGTCGATGCGCTGTCCGCGAAAGCTGATCGCGCCTTCGCTGCGTTCTAGCCGCAGGAGCCCCATAGCGAGCGTGGTCTTGCCGGAGCCCGACTCGCCAACGACCCCGATCGTCTGGCCCTCGCATATCCGGATGTCGACGCCGTCCACGGCCCGGACATGCCCGACCGTGCGCCGCAATATTCCCCTGCGGATCGGAAACCATATGCGCAGGCCGTCGGCCCGGATCACGTCCGGCGCCCCGTCGCGGGCAGGGGTCTGGCGCCGTTTCGGTTCGGAGGCGATCAGGTGGCGCGTGTAGGCGTGTTCCGGGCTCCCGAATATCCGCGCCGTGCCGCCGGTCTCGACGATTTCGCCGTCGGTCATCACGCAGACGCGGTCGGCGGTTTTCCGGACGATGCCGAGGTCATGCGTGATCAGGAGCATCGACATTCCGCGCTCGCGCTGGAGGCGCCGCAGCAGCGCCAGGATCTGGGCTTGGATGGTCACGTCGAGCGCCGTCGTCGGCTCGTCGGCGATGAGCAGATCGGGATCGTTGGCCAGCGCCATCGCGATCATGACGCGCTGGCGCTGGCCGCCGGAGAGTTGGTGGGGATAGGAACGCAGCCGGGTCTCGGCATCGGGAAGGCCGACCTCTTCGAGAAGTTCCACGATACGGTCCCGCGCCGAGGTCCTGCCGAGCTTCTTGTGAACCGCGAGGATCTCGCCGACCTGCTTTTCGATGGTGTGCAGCGGGTTGAGCGAACTCAGCGGCTCCTGAAAGATGATCGCGACCCGGTTGCCGCGTATCTCGCGCATCCGCGAAGCCGGGGCGCCTACGATCTCTTCGTCCTCGAGCCTGACCGAACCCGAGGGATGATGCGCCGTCGGATAGGGCAGAAGTTGAAGCAGCGAGAGCGCGGTCACCGTTTTTCCCGAACCCGACTCGCCGACCAGGGCCACTGTCTCTCCCTTGCCGATGTCGAAGGAGATATGCCGCACTGCGCGCACCTCGTTGCCCCCGTGTCCGAACGATACCGACAGGTCGTCCACCTCGACGAGGGCGCGGTCAGTCACCGAACGTCTTCCTCGGATCGAATACGTCGCGCACGGCTTCGCCGACGAAGATCAGCAGCATGAGGGTAAGTGAGATGCTGACCGTGGAAGTCAGGCCCAGCCATGGCGCCTGCAGGTTGGACTTCCCCTGCTGCAGCAGCTCGCCAAGTGAAGGCGCGCCGGGCGGCATGCCGAGCCCTAGGAAGTCGAGTGCCGTCAGGCTGGTGATCGAGCCGGTGAGGATCAGCGGCAGAAAGGTCAGGGTCGCCACCATCGCGTTCGGAAGAACGTGGCGGTACATGATGGCGGCATTGCTCACACCGAGCGCGCGGGCGGCCTTGACGAATTCGAAGTTCCGCGCCCGCAGGAACTCGGCCCGGACCACTCCGACCAGCGCCGTCCAGCCGAACAGCAGCAGGATCAGGAGCAAGGTCCAGAAGCCGGGAATGATCACGCTGGAAAGGATGATCAGGATGTAGAGCTGCGGCAGCCCGCCCCAGATCTCGATGAAGCGCTGAAAGAAGAGATCGAGCCGGCCACCGAAATAACCCTGGACGGCGCCGGCGGTGACGCCGATGGCGGACCCCAGCGCCGTCAGGATCAGGCCGAACAGGACCGACAGGCGAAAGCCGTAGATCACGCGGGCAAGAACATCCCGGCCCTGGTCGTCGGTGCCAAGCACGTTGTCCGCCGAGGGCGGCGCCGGCGCGGGCACGCGCAGATTGAGGTTCACGGTGTTGTGGCTGTAGGCGATCAGCGGCCAGACCGTCCAGCCGCCCTTTCCCGCAATCAGTTCCTGTACCTCGGGCTCCCGGTATTCGGCCTCGGTCTCGAACACGCCGCCGAATTCGGTCTCGGGATAGGTCTGGAGCACCGGCAGGTAGAGCCTGCCATCATACCAGACCACGAGCGGGCGGTCATTGGCGATGAATTCGGCGGGCAGTGTCAGGATGAACAGGGCGAGGAATATCCAGAGCGACCAGAAGCCTCGTCGGTTGCGGCGGAAATTCTGAAGGCGCCGCCGGTTCAGCGGAGACAGGCCGATGCCAAACAGGCGACGGCCGGTCCGGTGCGGCCACACGGATGTGGACGGCGCGCTAGACATTGCGACTCTCGAAATCGATGCGCGGATCGATAATGGTATAGGTCAGGTCGCCGATCAGGTTCATCACCAGTCCGAGCAGCGTGAAGAAATAGACCGTGGCGAACATGATCGGATAGTCGCGCTTGATCGCCGCCTCGAAGCCCAGAAGGCCGAGCCCGTCGAGGGAGAAGATGATCTCGATCAGCATGGCGCCGGTGAACAGGATGCCGACGAACGCCGACGGGAAGCCGGCAATGACGATCAGCATGGCGTTGCGGAACACGTGGCCGTAAAGCACCCGCCGTTCGGTCAGTCCCTTGGCGCGCGCCGTCTGCACGTAGAGCATGTTGACCTGGTCGAGGTAGGAGTTCTTGGTCAGCATCGTTAGCGACAGGAACCCGCCAAGAACAAGGGCCGTGACCGGCAGGACAAGATGCCAGAGATAGTCGACGACCTTGGCGGCCAGCGAAAGCTCGTGAAAGTTCTCTGACGTAAGTCCGCGAAGCGGGAACCAGTCGAGGAACGTGCCGCCGGCAAAGAACATGATCAGCACGATCGCAAGCACGAATGACGGGATGGCGAAACCGACCGTCAGCACCGTCGTGGTCCAGGCGTCGAACCGTGTGCCGTCGAGGACGGCCTTTCGGATGCCGAGCGGAATGCAGACCAGGTAGACAAGCAGCGTGGTCCACAACCCGAGCGAGATCGAGACCGGCATCTTCGACAGCACGAGATCGACCACGGTCTCGTCGCGGAAATAGCTGGTGCCGAAATCGAAGCGGATGAAGTTGCCCATCATGAGCAGGAACCGCTCGTGCAACGGCTTGTCAAAGCCGAACTGCTGCTCGAGTTCCCTGATGAAATCGGGATCGAGGCCCTGGGCGCCGCGGTAGCCGCTGTCCGCTGCCGGCTCTCCCGAGACGGCCGCCGTCGCGGCGCTCGACACCTCGCTGCCGGATCCGCTTATGCGTCCGGTGGTGCCGCTGTCGATGCCTGTAAGCTCTGCGATTATCTGTTCGATCGGTCCGCCGGGCGCGAGCTGCACTACCGCGAAATTGATGATCATAATCCCGATCAGCGTCGGAACCATGAGCAGCAGACGGCGCACGATGTAGGCAAGCATGCGTCAGTGGTCGGGGAGAGTCACGGCGGCGGCAGCGCGCCGGGCGGTTTCGGCGGCGCCGCGCCGCGCGCGATCATCCGGGCCTTGGCGGGGTCACGCCACCAGGTGTCGAGCACCCCCATGCCGCTGTCGAAACCTGGTGCGATTGCGGGACGGCCGAACTTGTTCCAGTAGGCGAAGTTGTGCCGGTCGTTGTACCACTGGGTCACGACATAGCGGTTCCACATCAGCGCTCGATCGAGGGCGCGGATCGCCGTCACGAGTTCCTTCCGGGTTGCGGCCGCGATTGCCGTCTCGATCAGCGCGTCGACGGCCGGATCCCTTATACCGCCGATGTTGAGGGACCCCTCGACGCTGGCGGCCGCAGAGCCGAAATAGCTGCGCTGCTCGAGACCCGGCGTCAGCGGCTGGAGGAGGCGGTGGACGACGACATCGAAGTCGAACGTGTCCTGACGCCGCTTGAAATTCGCGACATCGACGATGCGGATCGTGGCCTGGATGCCGAGGCGCTTGAGATTGGCGATGTAGGGATTGATGATGCGGGTGAAGGTCGTCTCGTAGAGGAGAAACTCGATGGTGAGCGGCCGGTCGTCGCCGTCGTGCAGTACGCCGTCCCTGATCCTGTATCCGGCCTCCTTCAGCAGACGTGCCGCCTTCCTGAGGTTGGTGCGGGTGTTTCCCGAACCGTCGGTGACGGGTGCGCGAAAGGGCGTCGTGAAAACCTCGTCCGGCACCTTGCCGCGAAACGGCTCGAGGAGTGCGAGTTCGGCTTCGGACGGCGGCTGCCGCGCAGCCATGCCCGAGTTCTCGAACATCGAGTTGGTGCGCTTGTAGAGGCCGAAGAACAGCGTCCGATTGGTCCATTCGAAATCGAACGCGAGATCGAGCGCTTGGCGGACGCGGATATCGCCAAATTTGAACCGGCGCAGGTTCAGAATGAAGGCCTGGGTGCCCGACGGCGTATTGTCGGGCAGCGTCTCGCGAACGATCAGGCCCTTGCGGACCGGCGGCTTGCCGTACTGGGTGGCCCATTGCCGCGAGGTGAATTCCATGCGGAAGTCGTATTGTTGCGAGAAGAAGGCTTGGAAGGCGACTTCGCGATCCCGGTAGTAGTCGACGATGATCCTGTCGAAGTTGTACCGCCCGCGATTCACGGGGAGATCGCGCGCCCAATAGTCCGGGACGCGCACATAGGCGACAGAGCGGCCCGGCTCGAGGCGGTCGATCCGGTAGGGGCCGCTCGAGAGCGGTGCATCGAACGTCGTCCGGTCGAAGGCATGCCGGCTGTAATAGGCCTTCGACAGGACCGGGAGCAGCGCGAGCCTCGTCGGGAGATCGCGGTGGCGGCCCGGCCTGAAGACGAAGCGCACGCGCAGCGGCGCCGTGACCTCGGCGTGCGCCACGTCGCGGTAGAGCGTGCGGTAGCGGGGGTGCCCCTTGGTGCGCAGGATGTCGAACGTGAACGCGATGTCCTTGGCGGTCACGGCCGAACCGTCGTTGAAGCGGGCCGACGGATCGATGTTGAACGCGACCCACCGGCCGTCGTCGGGGAGCTCCACCGTCCTCGCGACCAGCCCGTAGAGGGCATCGGGCTCGTCATAGGCGCGCGTCATCAGCGTATCGAAGAGTAACTGCTCCGCGAACACCTCTTCCCGCCCCTTCAGGATGAAGGGGTTGACGGTCTCGAAAGTGTCGAGGCCGGCGACCCTGATCTCTCCGCCCTTCGGCGCGGCCGGGTCGGCATACGCGAAATGCCGGAAACCGGGCGGGTACTTCAGGCTGCCGAATACGCTGAGGCCATGCCGCGGAGCCGGGCCGTCCGCGGCGGCCGGCGCCGTGACCGCTGCAGCGGCGATGAGCAAGCAGGCGAGGAAAGCTGTCGGTCGAAGTCTCATGCCGGGCGGGTCTTCGATCTGGTCCGGGGCGCGCCGGCCAGCGCGCCGGGCTGGTTCCATCCTAGTCGCAACCGTGTCCGAAGTCACAGCCATGCGTGGCATGCCGGTGCCTCGATTCAGGTCTCCTTCGCACGGATGGGTGCTGCGAGAGCCCGCTCGCGGGCTGCGGCATGATCGACAATCGGTGCGGGGTAGGTCTCGCCCAGGGTGCCGCCGCTGGCGGCAAGCCGGTCGGGAGGCGCCGTCCAAGGTTTGTGAATCCACCGGTCCGGGAGGGCGGCGATCTCGGGAATCCAGCGGCGCACATAGGCGCCTTCGGGATCGAATTTCTGTCCCTGCACGACCGGGTTGAAGATACGATGGTACGGGGCTGCGTCCGCTCCCGAACCGGCGACCCACTGCCAGTTTCCGGGGTTGTTCGCCGGATCCGCGTCGACCAGCATGTCCCAGAACCAGGCCTCGCCCTCGCGCCAGTCAATGAGCAGGTGCTTGACCAGGAAGGATGCGGCCACCATACGGGCGCGGTTGTGCATCCAGCATGTATGCCGGAGTTCCCGCATGCCGGCATCGACCATCGGGTAGCCGGTCAGGCCCCGCCGCCAGGCATCTAGGCCGTGCGGATCGGAACGCCACGGAAACGAATCGAACCGGCCGCGCCAGTTCCGGGTCGCGATCTCCGGCCAATGAAACATCAGGTGATGGTTGAATTCGCGCCATGCGAGTTCGCGCAGGAACGCTTCGGCCGCCTTGGCGTGGGGCCCCGAACATATCCGAAGGGCCGCTGTCGCGCGCCACACCTCGGCCGGAGCGATCTCGCCCCAATGCAGATGCGGCGAAAGCCTCGAGGTGCCGATTCGGTCGGGGCGATCGCGGTCGTCGGGATAGGAGATCAACCCGTTGGCCAGGAACTGCCCGAGGCGCGCATGCGCCGCCGCTTCGCCGGGCGTCCAGGTTTCCGCAAGCCCGGCTGTCCGGTCCGGTGGCGAGGCAAGCAGTCCGAGATCGTCGAGCCTGCCGTCCTCGATGCCGTCAAGCGGCCTGATCGCGGTTACTGCGCGCGTCGCCGGCGGCGGCCGGTACATCTTTCGCAGGCAATTCCAGAAGGGTGTGAAGACGCGGTACGGGGTGCCTGCGCCAGTGAGTACTGCGCCGGGTTCCGTCAGGAGGAAGCTGTTGAAGGTCCGGACTTCGACGCCGTCTGACGCGAGTGCGGTTTCGAGGGCAGCATCCTTGGCGGCCACTGCCGGTTCCGGGCTGCGGTTCCAGAACACTGTCCGTGCGCCGGTCTCGCGGGCGAGCTTCCTGATGGCCGCCGGCCCGCGCCGTAGCACGAGGCTGGTGCCTGCTGCCCGGAGGTCGTCGCCGAGCGCACGGAGGCTGTGATGCAGCCACCAGCGCGAGGCGCCGCCGGGCGGTCGGCCGCCGTCTCCGTCGAGAACGAACAGCGGGATCACCGGCGCACCGGAGGTGGTGGCGGCCGTCAGCGCCGGATTGTCGCGCAGCCTCAGATCCCGGCGGAACCGGACGATGGCCGCGTTTCGGGAACCGATCTCTGCTACTCCTTCTTCGTGGACTGCTGCTTTACCGTTTTCGGCGACAGCCGTCACGCTCGGGAACGAAATTCCGGAGCGCACGGGCGCGAAGGCGAGGGGTCGCCGTTCAGCCGACGGCGATCAGTCCTGTTCCAGCTCGCTGTCCCAGTAGAGGAAATCCCGCCAGCTCTCGTGCAGGTAATTCGGCGGGAACGCCCGTCCGTTCCGCTGCAATGCATGATTAGTCGGCTCGCGCGGCGGCGGCGACGGGACCATCCCGCATTCCTGCGGCATGCGGTCTCCCTTGAGAAGGTTGCAGTCCGAACACGCGGTGACGACGTTGGTCCAGGCGGTCTGACCGCCGCGCGACTTCGGGATGACATGGTCGAAGGTCAACTCCGAGGTTGACGGCGCGTCGCCGCAATACAGGCAAGCGAACCGGTCGCGCAGGAACACGTTGAAACGGGTGAAGGCCGGGCGTCGCGACAGCGGCACGTAACGTTTGAGCGCAATGACGCTCGGAAGGCGCATGGCGCAACTCGGCGAGCGGATCTCGCGTTCGTATTCCGAGACGATGTTCACGCGTCCGAGGAACACGGCCTTCACTGCATCCTGCCAGCACCACAGCGACAGGGGGAAGTAGCTCAGCGGCCGGAAATCGGCGTTGAGGACCAATGCAGGACAATCTTGCGCCGCAGACATCGTTCCGGCTGTCCCCAAGCACTTTCGGCGGGAAGTGCCCGCCACAACAGGCAGATTATCCCGAACTCCGGCGACAGGCAATGCGGCCACGCACAGTTTCCGGGCACAATGCGTTCTCTGCATGCGCGCCGGCTGTTCGGGCGAGCGGGTGTTGCGGCGTCTCGACGGCGACGGTCGCGCCGAAGAAAATCCTGCCGTCATCGGAATACTGCCCGCTCACACGCAGGCGCAAACTTCCGTGCAGCATGCGTCTTGTCCGGGAGTCGGCTCGGACGGCCACGGTGCGGATTGCTGCGAACATTGGCTGCAATCCGGCGATCAGTAACCGTTCCAGTCTGAGGACACTGCCGAGCTCGACATGACCGGCGCGGGCTTCACCCTCAAAACACGTTGGCGGCCCCATAGCAGACCTGAACGGCTGGCAGTCGCCGAAGCATTGGTCTGTATGCGTTCTTGAAGGGGGGTAACTGCTCACCCCCTGGTTCCGGCTTGATGTCGGGGTAGAGCAACGAACGGGTTTTCGTGGAGATTTGACACTGCATGCCGATTCGTTTAGTGGTGGTAATCGAGAACGACGGGGACCGCCAGTGAACTACTTTGGATCGAAGGCGACGAGCGGGCTGTGCCAGCTGCTTCCGGGGCTCCAGCCTCCGCATGATCTGTATGTGGAAACGCATCTCGGAGGCGGCGCGCTGATGAAGCGCAAGGCCGGGTGATGGCGACGGTCAACGCGGCGCGCGAGGAGTTCGAAGCGGCCAAGACCGCGGCGCTGCCGGCAAGGTGCCGAAAGAGGCCGTGATCCGCGTCTTCGTCATCCTGCTCGACATCCTCATCGTCGTCCTTCTGGAGAAAACCACGCACGAGCCGGAACTCCGGTCTGCCGCCGTCACAGACGGACGAGAGCGTGCCGGAAGCAAGGGCCCGAAGCCGAACCAGCAGATGGGCGACAACCTGCCATCGTCGAGGAGACGGTCGCGGCCTGCGACGCCTGCGGCGCCGACGGCCCCGTCGAGCGCCGCACGACATCGTGTTCGAGGTCGTCGAGCGCCGCGCCGAGATCAAGGAATGCCCGAAGTGCAAGGCCCGGTTCCCCGACAACATCCCGTGCAGTACGGCATCCAGGCCCTTGTCCCTGCTGGTCGCCCGGATGCTGTCCCTGCGCCGTCGCGCTCGTGCAGGCGATATCAAGCTCTCCGAGGCCTCGGCCATGCTTTCACGATGCGTCATGGGAGGAGGCCGCCGTGGCGCACCTCCTGCAACGCCCGATGTCGACGATTTCGGATCAACAGCAAGTGGCTCCATGTCGTCGGGACGTGCAAGTTCCCGCACCGCAAGCAAGAGATCGGCCCGTGCTACAAGGGCGTCCTGGGCCTCGTACATGGCAGTGTAGCCACCAGCGGCAGCCACCTGCTGCGCGAACTGACCTTTGTCGTCGAGGCTGCCGCGCGACTGATGAAGAGCCTGCTCCCTGCCACAAGGTCAACAAGAGCGCATCCAAAACCCTGAACGACGCCGGGCGCAAGCGCTACCGCACCATCAGGGCGCCAGGGAACTGCCCGACATCCCGCCGAAAGGAAAACGCATCGCAAACGCGCACAACCTGCACGAACGTCTCGTGAAACACGAAAACCTGCGCTTCACAGACGACCATCGCGGTAGGGAACCGGGTTACCCCCCGCACAGAACCGGACGTGCGCTGTTCGCATCCGGCTCCTCCCCTGACGACAAGGCGCTGGTTTGGCCACGGGTGGCGGATGCTGGCTCAGTGGGCAGCGGTGAGGGTGTCTATGTCCCCGGTGAAGTCCTTTTGGGAGCGTCGCCGAAGGGCACGCAGCTGTTTGCATTGGTGTATGAACTTCTGCAGGCTGCTTCCTGGAACGGCGTAGTAGCAGCCGTTGATAACTCACCACTTGGCCGTTTCGTGCCGGTTATCGTGCCACCGCCTGCGCAAGGCCTCCTTGATCCGCCGCAGGGTGCGGCGGATCCGTTTGCGAGATGGTTTGCGACCGACCCTGAACCTGCCTTTCCTCGTCTGTTCGCAGAAGTGCGTCATGCCGAGGAAGTCGAACGTCTTGCCCACGCTTCCGGCGGTTTGCTCTGGCAAACCGACCGAACTCGATGATTTTCCGGGTGCAGTTCAAGTGGGCCAGTCTCTCCCCAAGGTCTCAGCGCCGCGCGTCGCCCAGACGCTGAAAGCCGCACACGAAGTCATCCGCATAGCGGACAATGATCGTGTCGCCTCCAGCCATCCGCTTGCGCCAGTGGTTCTGGAACCAGTCGCACGTAGTGCAGGTAGACGTTCGCAAGGCATGGCGATACAATCGCCCCTTGCGGTGTTCCCTTGCCCGTATCCGACCAGTCGGTCCCTTCCATGACGCCGGCGTTCAGCCACTTGATGATCAGACCCCCCGATCCGTTTCCCGAGCATCGCGACCAGATGGTCGCGGTCGAGATTGTCGAAGAACCCACGGATGTCGGCGTCAACGATCCAGTTGACCTTCCGCCGTTCCACCGTGACGGCATCGAGCGCATGATGCGCCCTGGCCGGAAGCCGTAACTAAACCCGAGGAACTCCGTCTCGTAGAGCGGCACCAGAATCACACCGCCCGCTGAAGAATCTTGTCCTCCAGCGAGGCAATGCCAAGCGGTCGTTGCCCTCCATCCTCCTTGGGTATGTAAACCCCGGAGGCGCCCGGTACGCACCCCTGTGCACACGGGCGTGCAGGCAGTTCCACACCCTCCGCATACGCTTGCCACACAACGCCGTCCACGCCCGCCGCCGCGTCCTTCCTCAAGGAATGGAACGCATCGTGCAGAGTGTCGACCGTCACGTGGTGGAGTAAAGACGCTCTTCCGGGTTCCTCTTCGCTACCTGCGTTCAGCCGCCTGTGACCCCCGCTTCTGCGCGCGGCGCGGGCTTTGGCCAACCGCATTGCCCTTCCCTCCAGCAACTCCGCAGGCTCCGAAGAACCCTTGTTCGCCGCCTTCAACGGTACTATGGCCGAATCTGACTTCTCGTTCATCATCGGTTTACGGATTAGTTCCTTTCCTCTGCGGCCCCTCCACGACAGAGGGGCAATTGGAAGACCTCCCAGGTCCCTGCTTCGGCGCGTGCCATGGTTCTCGGACCCCGCGGAGCCCCCCTCACCAACGCGGCTCGTTGCCTTCGGCCACGACCTCGGCACTCCGGTTTCAAAGCATCTCGTGGCTCAATAGCCTGCCGCTCCCCAACGCTTCGCCTGGCGCCTCACGACGCCCGACGCATGGTTCACGGAGAAAGTGGTGGTTAGCCTCTCTTCCTACCGGGACTTGCACCTGGCCACATTCCACCAGTTAGCCTGGCGCACCCGATGTCAGCTTCACCAACAATGCCGGAGAACAGAAGATCAGGATGGCAAAGGTCAGGGTATCCGGATGCTTCCGCTCCACGCAAAAGCATGGTGCCGGGGCTCAAGCTACCCCACCTCCATGGCCGCACTCGGCTACAACCCACTCGTCGCCACCCAGATCGCCCTCGACGGAAAAGCCGCAGACATCATCAACGAGCACCACGACCAATCAGAACCCAACTAGGAGTGAGTAGATACGAAGGGGGATCAATTATGCCGATCACCGCCGATTTAACGATTCGCGAAACCGCGGCTCTGTCGGGGTTTTCGAAGATAACCGTGGCAAAGTCCCTGGAAGTAGGCATTTTGTGCGCTGTAGATGCTCCGGCCCGCCTTCGCGGCGGGGCGACACGCTACCTCCCAATTCGTGCCGTGGCCTATTTCAGCTCCCTCAAGGCCGCCAGTCTCACTGACTTTCTCATGCGCCACAAGCGGGTTATCCGGGAGCATCTGGTTAGCCTTGAGCTTCTACGCCTTGAAGTGATCGAATTCGCGCGCGGTACGGTGCTCGACCTGAAGTACCTGGCCGCAGACTCGCTGTGCGAAGGCGAGCGCTACCGCGAAGCCCGGAAGCGCTACATCACCTCCGATGCGGACATTCTGGGAGGCACGCCGGTAATCAGGGGAACCCGCCTGACGGTCTATGCGATCTTGGCACGGCTGCAGGGCGGCGATACCGTCGACGATCTCGAAGCGGACTACCCGGAGCTGCCTCGCGAGGCGTTCATGGCCGCCGCACTCTACGCCCATCCGCTTCTGGGACGTCCGTCGGGCAGGCCTTGGCGAAACGTCGCCTGAATTCCGACCCCCAACGGGCACATGCGCCTGCTTCTTGACGAGTGCCTGTTGCCGAGTATCGGTCAAGTACTTATGCCCGGGGCTTGCATGTCGCCATGAATCCGCGGGATTTCGGTGGTCTGGGTGCGTCGGACCACGTGGTCACATCCATCCCATGCTAATCACCTGAATCTAAAGTTCGTGGCATAAGTTTTGTTCGACGCGGAGACAGAAGCGCTTGACGGCGGCGAGGATTTCGTCGGCTGATTTGGTCCACTTGAAGGGCTTGGGATTTTCGTTGTGGGTTGAAGGCCCGAATGTCGGTTTCGAGTTGCAAGGTCGAGCGGCCACGTTGCAACTGCTTGCGGGTCAGTTCGGCGAACCAGCGCTCGACCTGCACGAGGCGGATGTCGGCGTGAAGTGGACGTGCCAGTGCGGCCGCCGCGCCAGCCAGACCGCGGCGGTTTTGTGGGTGGCGTAGTTGTCCATGACGATGTCGAGGCCGTCCGGGACATTGCAGTCGATCACCTTGAGGAAGTCGAGGAACTCCTTGGCCCGGTGGCGTCTGTTGCCGATGACCGCGCCGGTGGCGATGTCGAGCGCAGCGAACAGCGAGGTCGTTCCGTTGCGCTTGTAGTCATGGGTGCGCCGCTCAGGGATGCCGGGCAGGACCGGCTGGGTGCGGGCCTGGCTCTTTTCGTCGACGCCCAGCGCGCGATCCGGCGGCGAGAGGCCGACGATGTGCGGACCTTATCGACGAAGTGCGGATCACGGGAGAGCTTGAACGTCTCGGCCCGTTGCGGCTGCAGGCGCCCCAGATGCGCCAGATCGACGTCAGCCCCGCCTCCTTCGCCATCGAGCGCAGCGACCAGTGGGTCGCGGGCGTCGAGGTGAGCGTGCGCTCGATCACTTCCGCCACCTTCTCGTCCGCGATGCTCCGCGGGCGTCTCGGCTCAGCCCCTCGATGCGGTCCTTGACAAAGCGCCTGCGCCACTTGCCGACGGTGTGCACGCCGATCTCTGCGGCCACCGCCTTGTTGCCAAGCCCGTCCGCGCAACGCAGGATTATGCGGCCGACAGCGAGCGCGCCACACGGTGGCGGCGAACCTGCGCCTCCAGATACGACCGATCACTCAAGACCAGCACCGCCAAGGGCCGTCCCGTGGCATCGCCATGACCTCCGTGTTCACACTCCGACCGCCATCATACAATCATACTTACTTCAGTTCCAGATGACTAATTCGGAGACGCGAAATCCGAATGTGTTGGGGTTCGGCTCATCACAGATCGCCTCCTTGATCGCAATTTTCGTGTCAAGAAGGCCCCATCGAGTCTTGGGAACGCGATTGCAGCGCGACGCAAACTGGAAAAATCTCGCCAGTCGTCGCTGGATTGGCAGCGTGGGATCATCGTGCCACGAGGTCCTGGAACGATGCGTGGAGATGGACCATGTGCTGGTAGCGGAGACTGCCAAGGACTTTCGTGCGCTGGTTGTCGTGCAGGATGTGCACCACGGCTTGATCGTGCTGTCGTGCGTCGGCCAAGCGCACTCGGAGAAATTGCCGAGCGCTGCGATCGATTTTCTTGTCCGACAGGACGACTCGATGGGCATCATGGTGAACCATGTTCTTGAAGTATTCACAGACGCGGATATGACGCTGTATCCGTTGCCAACGCGCGAGTAGCAGGCGACTTGCGCGATGCTGTCCACTCCCTTGTAACTTGAAGGAACGGGGGCTGGAGCCACGGCGATCCCATGCTGATTCCGAAACGCGAAATCCGAGTGCGTTGGGGCTCGCGTCATCACAGGTTGCCCCTTGATCGCAATTTTTCGCGCCGAGAAGGTCTCATTGAGTCTTGGCGGCACGATTGCAGCGCGACGCAGACCGAAAAATCTCGCCGGTCGCCGCTGGATTAGCAGCGTGGGATCGTCGTGGGGCTGGAGCGCCCGATCCGCGTCGCCGCGACGCGATGCGGGCGCAGTCTCGGGCCTGATCCGCTCAATGATGGCGAAGGCCTCTCCGGCGGCGGCAACGCCCGAATCCCGGGTTGTCGCTCGAAGGAGACGGAAATTTGGCCTCGGTCGCGGCGACTGAAAGACCGCGCATCGATTGGTTTGCCGCGCCTGTCTGCCGCCGTCGCGGCCCTTCAGCTGCCGAGGACGCGCGTCGCGAACTCGAGGCCGATCCCGATCCCCTCTTCGTCGATGCCGTGTCCGAGTCGGGGTCGGACATGCATGTCGGTGGCGACGCCGCACTGGCGCAGTATTGCCGCCGCCTTTTCCGTTTCGGAGACGTGGACCAGGGGGTCGTCGGCTCCATGCACGAGGGTGATCGGCGGTTTCGAGCGGATTTCGTCGGCGAGCAGATCAGCCCCTTCCAAGCGTCCCGAATAGCCGAGTATGCCCGCGACCGCCGTTGCGCGCCGCGGTCCGACGAACAGCGACATCATCGTGCCTTGCGAGAACCCGACGAGGAGAAGGTTCTCCTCGCCGAGATCATGCGCCGCCAGCTGGCCAGTAATGAAATCGTCGAGAATCGCGGCGGCCGACCGGATCTCCGCGAGGCGCTCGGCCCGGCCCTGCTGCCACACGTCGTACCACTGGAAGCCGAAGGGCTGGGCGGCACAGCGTGCAGGAGCGTTGGGCGCCACGAATGCGGCGTCCGGGACGACGGACGCAAAGGTCTGGCTCAGCGAGATCAGATCGTTGCCGTCGGCGCCGTAGCCGTGCAGGAACATGACGAGGTGGCGGGCGGTGCCGCCCGAAGCCGGTCCTGCCTGGGGTCCCGCGAGTCGAACCTCTCCGTTCACCGGACTCGCCCTTCCGGCCTGATGGCTGACCTTGCGTTCATTCTGCGTTTCCCTTCCTTGTCCGGACGGTGTTGAGGTAATGATGCCAAAGGATGCGCGCCGCAACGCTTCGCCACGGCCGCCAGGCTTCGCCGATCCCGGTCAGTTCGGCCGGGCCGGGGCGTGCGTCCAGCTCCTTTACGTCCTTCGCGGCGGCCTGGAGCGCGATGTCGCCGACCGGCCAGACATCGGGCCGCATCAGGCATGTCAGCAAGTAGACATCCGCGGTCCACGAGCCTATGCCCTTGATGCGCGTGAGTTCGCTGCGCACGTCGTCGTCTATCTTGCGGCCGAGGCGGTCGATGCGAAGCGAACGGTCGAGAACGCTGTCTCCCAGATGGCGGATATAGCGGGTTTTCTGGCGGCTGACGCCGGCCGCCCGGAACTCCTGGTCCGACAGCTGTCCGACCCGTTCCGGTGTCAGGGATCCGGCAGTGGCGGTGAGACGCCGATAGGCTGCTTGCGCCGAACTCAGCGAGACCTGCTGTTCGAGAATCAGCAGGACCAGCGTCGCGTAGCCACCGGTTCGGCGCCACATCTTCGGGCGGCCGAACCGGCTGACGATCGCGCCGAGATCGGCATCCCGTTCGGCAAGCGTCGCGACTGCGTCGTTGAAAGTCTTGTTGGTCAGGCGCACAATCGCTTCGCCGTCCTGCGATCAACATCGAAATCGTCGTGTTTCTGCTGATCGGACCTTATCCCACACGCGTGTCGCCATGGCAAAATTCCGTACTGAGGCCGAGGTCACCCGGTTCGCTCCCAGCCCGACCGGCCATCTCCACATCGGCCACGCCTATTCGGCGTTGAAGGCCTACCGGGGGCGCGGCCCGGGCGGAAGTTTCCTGCTCCGCATCGAGGACATAGATCCCGGGCGCTGCCGCGACGAGTTCGTGGAAGCGATCTGCGAGGATCTGCGCTGGCTCGGCCTCGGTTGGGAAGAACCGGTGCGGCGGCAGTCGGAGCACATGGACGATTATCTGCGGGCCGCCGCCGCGCTCAAGCGCGGCGGCCTCGTCTATCCCTGCTTCTGCACGAGATCGGATATCCGCCTTGAGATCGAGCGGTCCGGCCAGGCGCCGCACGGGCCGGAGGGCCCGGTGTATCCGGGCCTCTGCCGCGGGCTCTCGCCGGCGGAACGGACGGCGGCGTTCGCGGACAGCAGGCCTTATGCGCGTCGTCTCGATGTCGTTCGCGCCGCCGCCACGGCCGGGCCGCTGGCATGGCGCGATCTTGGAAGGGGCGACATTGCGGCCCGTCCGGAGCACTTCGGCGATATCGTTCTCGCCCGCAAGGATGTTCCCACAAGCTACCATCTCTCGGTTGTCGTCGACGACCATCTGCAGGGAGTTACTCTGGTAACCCGCGGAGAAGATCTGGCGCCGCTCACGGACATCCACAGGTTGTTGCAGGTGCTTCTGGATTACGAGCCGCCGGAATACCTGCACCATCGGCTGATCACAGATCCCGGCGGCCGGCGGCTTGCGAAGCGCGACAGCGCGATGACGATCCGCAGCCTGCGCATGAGCGGCCACACGCCGTCCGACGTGATCGCCATGACGGGACTCGAGACCTGACCGCCGCCCGCAACCGCGGCGTCGCACGGCGGGGCGGCGCAGGCGCGAGCCCAGACGCTTTCTCGCCTGACCAGAATCATGTTGTCAACGGGCGGTTTTGAAACCATATTTCCCGCATGTTCGCCGTGCTGCCGATCCTGATCGCGCTTGCCGTGTTCCTCACGCTTGGCGCGCTTGCCTTCGGCGTCTTCACGATGGCGCGGGGCGGGCAGGCCAATGCCCGCAATTCCAACCGGCTGATGCGCGCCCGGGTGATCCTGCAGTTCATCGCCATCACGTTGATCCTGATAGCGTTCCTCGTCTCGTCCGACTGAGACCTCGCCCGCCTGCGGTGTCCGTTTGAAGGCCACGCGTGTTTTCGGCTATATAGCGTCCCGTCCGCGTCCCGTGCCCGGCGGACGCCTGCCGGGATGCACGGCCCCGGTCCGGGGCTGAGTTTTTCGGTATTGCTGGCTTGGCGGCGGTCGTCCCGGACGCCGGGATGCAGTTTCCGGACGGTGGCGGATCGGTCCCGGCGGGCCGGCACCGGGCGCCCGGCCCATGGCGGGTCCCGCTTTTAGCTGGAGGACTTCGAGCGATGAAAATTCTGGTCGCCGTCAAACGGGTGATCGACTACAACGTCAAGATCCGAGTCAAGACGGACGAGACTGGCGTCGAAACCGCCAACGTCAAGATGTCGATGAATCCCTTCGACGAGATTGCCGTCGAAGAGGCCCTGCGCCTGCGCGAAAAGGGCGCCGCGACCGAGATCGTCGTCGTCTCCATGGGAGTGCAGCAGTGCCAGGAGACGATCCGTACGGCCCTTGCGATGGGCGCCGACCGCGGCATTCACGTCAAGACGAACTCCGAACTCCAGCCGCTTGCGGTGGCCAAGCTTCTGGCGCGGATCATCGAGAACGAGACGCCGGACGTTGTCATTCTGGGCAAGCAGGCGATCGATGACGATGCCGGCCAGACCGGCCAGATGCTGGCCGGCCTCCTGAACCGGCCTCAGGGAACGTTCGCGTCGAAACTCGACCTTGTCGACGGCAAGGCGGCCGTAACCCGCGAGGTCGATGGCGGCCTCGAGACCGTGCTCCTCGGTCTGCCGGCAATCGTGACGACGGATCTCCGCCTGAACGAGCCGCGATACGCTTCGCTGCCAAATATCATGAAAGCCCGGAAGAAGCCGATCGAGGAACTCACCCCGGAGGAGATGGGCGTTGACGTCGCGCCGCGGCTGACGACGCTGAAGGTGACCGAGCCGCCGCAGCGCCAAGCTGGCGTCAAGGTGGAGACCGTGGCCGAACTCGTGGACAAGCTGAAGACCGAGGCAGGAGTGATCTGATGGCAGTTCTTGTCGTTTCCGACCACGACAATTCGGCGCTGGTGCCGATCACCCTGAACACGGTCACGGCGGCGTCCGGGCTTTCCGATGACATACATATGCTGGTGGCCGGCAGTGATGCCGGCGCCGCGGCCGAGGCCGCGGCGAGGATCGGCGGCGTGACAAAGGTCATTCATGCCGAACATCCGGCTTACGGCAACCATCTGGCCGAAGCCGTCGCTCCGATCGTTGTCGGGCTCGCGCCGGGCTACAGCCATATCTTCTTTCCGTCGAACACGACCGGCAAGAACATCGCCCCGAGAGTTGCCGCCCAGCTCGATGCGGCGCAGATCTCTGACATCGTCGAAATCGTCTCGGAGGATACGTTCGTGCGCCCGATCTATGCCGGCAACGCGCTCGCCACCGTGCGCTCCTCCGATGCGATCAGGGTCATCACCGTGCGCGGCACCGCGTTCGCGGCGGCGGAAGAGGGCGGCGCGGCGGCGATCGAGAAGATCGATGCCGCGGAAGATCCCGGACTTTCCAGCTTTGTCGGACATGAACTCACGAAGTCGGAACGGCCGGAGCTTACGTCGGCTCGGGTGATCATCTCCGGTGGGCGTGGCATGCAGTCCGGAGACAATTTCGCGCTGATCGACAAGGTGGCGGATCGCCTCGGTGCCGCCGTGGGCGCCTCGCGTGCCGCGGTCGACGCCGGTTTCAAGCCCAATGACTACCAGGTCGGGCAGACCGGCAAGGTGGTGGCGCCGGAACTCTATATCGCGGTCGGAATTTCCGGTGCGATCCAGCATCTTGCCGGCATGAAGGATTCGAAGGTGATCGTCGCCATCAACAAGGACGAGGAAGCCCCGATCTTTTCCGTTGCCGACTACGGAATCGTCGGTGATCTGTTCAAGTTGCTTCCCGAATTCGACGCCGAGCTGGAAAAGAACGAGATAGCGCCGCGCTGAACCGGGCGGCTCCGATCCCCGACACAGTGGCGGGCCGGGTCCCGCCGCTCCGGAGTGCAGCTGGCCGGGCTGCATCTGACGCAAATTCGCAGGAGCAGGATTCATGGCAGAAATACAGGATCCGGGCGTGACCCCGGAAGCGATGAGCGTGAACGCGGTCGGCGTCATCGGCGCGGGCCAGATGGGTTCCGGCATCGCGCATGTTGCCGCCACGGCGGGGCTCTCGGCCGTCATGATCGATGTCGGGCAGGAGCAGCTCGATCGGGCGCGCGCCGGCATTGCGAGGAACATGGAACGGCAGGTGCGGCGCGAACGCATGTCAGAGGACGAGATGAACGCCGCGCTCGAACGCATTTCGGGATCACTGGAATTCGAGGCGCTTGCGGATTGCGATGTCGTGATCGAAGCCGTGACCGAGAACGAGGCCGTCAAGCGCGGGCTCTACGAAAGGATCCTCCCGGTCATGAGGGCCGATGCGATCCTCGCCAGCAACACGTCGTCGATCTCGATAACGCGCCTCGCCGCGACAACCGACCGGCCCCACCGGTTCATGGGCATGCATTTCATGAATCCGGTTCCGATCATGCAACTGGTCGAACTGATTCCGGGGCTTGCCACCGACGGCCATACCCGCGCGGTCATCGAGGGTCTTACGTGGCGCCTCGGCAAGACGCCGGTAACCTCGGAGGATTTTCCCGCCTTCATCGTCAACCGGATCCTGCTGCCGATGATCAACGAAGCGGTGTACACGCTTCACGAAAGCATCGGGTCCGTGCGCGACATAGACGCCGCGATGCGTCTCGGCGCCAATCACCCCATGGGGCCACTCGAGCTTGCCGATTTCATCGGCCTCGACACCTGCCTCGCCGTCATGCAGGTCCTCCATGACGGGTTGGCTGACACCAAGTACCGTCCGTGTCCCCTCCTGGTGAAGTATGTCGAGGCGGGTTGGCTGGGGCGCAAGTCGGGCAAGGGGTTCTACGATTATTCCGGCGACACACCCGAACCCACGCGCTGACACGGCCGTGCCGGAGACGCCCGGGACCGTACCTCACTTCGAAGGCGTGTCGGCGATCGCCGGCCGGTATGACGGTTTCATTCTCGACGTGTGGGGCGTCCTGCATGACGGCGTGACGCTGTACCCCGGTGCCGTGGGCGCGCTCGACCGGCTCGCCGATGCGGGCAAGCGGTTCGTCATGCTGACCAATGCGCCGCGACGCAGCGCGGCGGTGGTCGAGGCCATGATCGCGATGGGAATGCCCGAGCGCCATTGCCGGAACATTCTCTCCTCGGGCGAGGCGACGTTCTCGGATCTCGTCGAGGGGAGCGCACCCTTCTATGCCGACGCCGGCAATTGTTTCATTCATATCGGGCCCGATCGCGACCGCGGGCTGTTTGAGGGCGTCGGCTGGGCTGAAACGGCGGTGATCGAAGAGGCGGGGTTGATCGTCAATACCGGCCCATGGGAGGACGACGAGACGGTCTCCGACTATGAACGGTTGCTTGCGGACGCAGCTGCGCGGCGACTTCCGATGGTCTGCGCCAATCCGGATATGATGGTGGTCCGTGGCGGTCGGCGCATCATCTGTGCAGGGGCTCTGGCCGAAAGATACGAGGAGCTTGGTGGCGCCGTGCGTTATCTCGGCAAGCCGAAAGCGGAGATCTACGACTACTGCTTCCGGGCCTTGCCCGGCATCGAGCGGTCATGTATTGCCGCCATTGGCGATTCGTTTCGCACCGATCTCGTCGGCGCCCGTAACGTCGGCGTTGACCCCGTCCTGGTCGTCGGCGGGATGCATGCGCCCGAGCTGCTGGCAGGCGATCCAGGAGATGCGCCTGATACGCAGGTAATGATGCGGTTGTGCGAACGATGGAACGTGCAGCCAGCAGCGTCGCTTGCGTCTTTCAGCTGGTAACCTTTCAGCCCCACACCGTTAACTCTTGGTTCATGAGGTCGTGCATAGTGGCCCATGAGAATTGGCTTTCGACATCGTAACTGCTCACCGCTGCTGGTCATGGATTGCCGTTCCTGACGGCGTTCGGGGTCAAGCATCTTTTCTCGTCCCCTTCCCTCGCTGATTGCCGGAAACCGGAGGTGCGGGTTCCGATGGGCAAGAACCGTTCCGGTCTTCGGCCGGTCTTGCTTTCCGGCCGGTGTCGCCGGGTCTGCAATGCGGTACCGAGCCCGCGGTGCGGGTTCCATCGTGCCGGCTGAGGAATCCGGCGGTGCAGCTTCAGATATCCTGACCTCTGGAGAATTGGCAGGCAAGGCCCTCCGGCGGCCGTTCAGGCGGGCTTCGGAGGCAGTTCGTAGATCATGCGGAGCTCGGTTCCGAGAACGCAGGTGCCGGTTTCATTGAGTTCCTTCAGCAGTCCTGCGATGGCGGCGTTGCAGGCGGATCCGGGGATGCGCACCCGGAGGATCCCCGGTTCAGGTTCGGGGAGGATGTCGGCGTCGGCCTGCAGGAGGGTGCGGAGGGGTTTTCGCGGGCGCGGTTTCCTGCCCTGCTCCTTCGCCACGGCCGCCATCGTCCGGGTTTCGGCGCGGTAGGCGATCATGCGCAGGATGTCGAGCCGGTGCTTCTCCCGGAACGGAAGAGCATCGAGGGCCGGATCGGCGGCGAGTTCCCGGATGCGAACGCCGTCAGGAAAGGCGGCCAATGATCAGCAGGGGCGAGCAGTTACTCGACATCTGTCCACGACGACGGTTGATTGGCTGAAGGTGGCGTCGGTTGCCGAGAGCAGCACGCCCTGGCGCAGGGATTGTGCGAGCGCGAGGACTGGCGCAACGCGAAGGGCGAGCTGTGCCTTGCCGCGTGCGGCACTACCTGGTCTTGTCTCGGAGCTCGGCATCGTCCTTCCTGCACCAGGGCCTCATGGCCTCGACACCCTTGAGCGGAACTGTCCCGACAAGGCACTCGCATGTTCTCCGGAGGAGCTTGGAGAGGTCACCGTGGAGCCGGTCGGCGACGGCGAGGACAAGCGCCTGGCGATGATGGCGACCTGGCATCCCGAGGGCGAGGCGCCCGGATGAGCTACCGGATCACCTCGTCGCGCTACGGCCGCCTCGGCGGCCTGGTGTTCCGTGCGGCCAGTTGGCATCAGAAGGCGCGCGACGACTTCCGGTCCCGGGGAGCGCGTGACGTCCACCTCGCCAAGGTCGTCAACAACGCTCGCTTGCTGATACTTCCATCGCTCACCGTCCCGAACCTCCGCTCCCACATCCTCTCGCTTGTCCGCAAGCGGCTGCCCGGGGACTGAACCGAGCGCTACGGCACCACGCCCGTGCCCTGCGAGACCCTGGTCGAGGTCCCGTGCCACGGCGGCGTCTGCCGGATCCGCGTCGGAATAACCAGCGGCCGCTACGACCGACATGACAGAAGTCGAAGAAGGACATCTGGCCCGCTCCGCAAGGACTGGAAGCTGACCCTCGATCGCTGAACCCTGCAACTGGCACAGGATGGCGTTCAGCTCCTCCTCCGCAGCGCCGGGACAAAACCGCAACCAATGCGGAAAACACGGCATGGCACCAGTGCCCCTCACCGCGCATCCCGCCCAGCCGTCCACGAAACCGCTCCGGGTGACGCTGGAACTCCCTGACAAGAGCCCGTCAAACGGACAAAAACAACAACACCTCACCGCACGAACGCTTAGGTCCCGCGCCAAAATAGATTGTTTTTTGGTGTGGATCTGCCATCGATGATGTCATGGAAGCGATGGTCGATACGCTGCGATCCAAATTTGTGGTGTTGCGTCCGGTTCTGGACGAACGTGCGCGGCGCCTGTGGGCGGCGGCCCGTGCCATCGGGCGAGTGGTCGAGGCGACGGGGATGGGCACCGTTCGCGCCGGAGGAGCTTGATTCGGAGTCTTTGAGTGAGATTCCTTCAGGACGTTTGCGTCGCCCCGGCGGCGGGCGCAACGGATCCGGGGTTGGTGGTGGCGCGCGAGCTTGAACCGATGACGCGCGGCGATCCGGAGAGCTCGTTGCGGTGTCACAGTGCCGCACGGCTGGCGGACCGTCTTGCGGGGCCACCGCGTCAGCGAGCGCACGATGAACCGGCTGCTCCACGATCCGGGGTACAGCCTCCAGGCCAACCGCAAGACGCTGGAAGGTCGCCAGCCCGGGATGCGCAGTTCCGACGCGCCGGGTGCGCGCGTTCCGGAGTCTGGGCCAGCCTGTGGTGACACGAAGAAGAAGGAAATCCAGTACCGCAATGGCGGCCGGGCCCCAAGGGCGACCCTGAGGCCGTCAACGTGCATGACTTCCCCGATCCGGAGCTCGGATCCCCTGCGGGGTCTACGATCTCACCGCCAATGCCGGCCGGGTCAGCGTCGGGCACGACACGGCGGTGTTCGCGGTCGAGACCCTGCTGGTGGCGGCAGATGGGCCGGCTGCTCTGTCCCGATGCCTGCTGATCACCGCCGACGGCAGCAGCCGCAACCGGCTGTGGAAGCTGCAGCACCTCGCCGACGAACTCGGGTTGAAGGTGTCGGTGGCCCACTTCCCGCCCGGAAAGTGGAACAAGATCGAGCACCGGATGTTCTGCCACATCACCCGGAACTGGCGCGGCCGGCCCCTCGTCAGCTACCAGGTGATCGTCAAGCTGATCGCCGCGACCACCACCGGTCTCACCATACGCTCGCACCTCGACGAGAACAGCTATCCGCTCGGGGTCAAGGTCAGCGACGATCAGATGGGCGGCCTCGCCATCCGCAGAGACCCGTTCCACGGCGAGTGGAACTACACCCTCACGCCACGGACATAACAATCAATTTATTTTGGCGAGATACCTTACCAAGTGCGATGATGAACTCAAGTCCGTCATCCTTCTGATCTCGTAGCAGCTTCATCGCTGCACGTCCATTCCGCTACTGTCCAGCTACTGACCCGATTTCCGGAGGGCGTCGGCGACCTCCGGCGGCATGTAGTTTTCGTCGTGCTTCGCGAGCACTTGGTCGGCAAGGAAGCTGCCGTTCGTGGCGAGGCGTCCTTCCGCGACGATTCCCTGCCCCTCGCGGAAGAGGTCCGGAAGTATGCCCCGATACTGCACGCGCACCTCGTTTTCGAGATCCGTGATCACGAAAGAGACCCGGACGCCGCCGTCTTCACGGCGCAGGCTCTCCTCCTTGACGAGTCCGCCGATCCGCATCCGCCTGTCCTTTTGAAGGTCGTCGCGTGTGGCGATGTCGGTTGGACTGTGAAAGAAGACCACGCTTTCCTCAAGCGCCGTCAGTGTCAGCGCCATGGCGGTGCTGAGAATCAGGAGCATGAGCATGATGCCCGCCAGCCGGCGGTGTTTTGGCATCATCGGCCGCCGGGTCTCAGCGTTTGTGGCGCCGCGGCGTCTTAGCCTCAAGCGCGGCAAGTTCGCGTTCGCGCGCGCGCATCGCGCGGAGGCTCGACGCCGTAAGCGCGACGAGGACGGCCGCGGCGATTCCCCACGCCGCCCAGACATAGACTCCGTACCCGTCCAGATGCAGAAGCGTGGTCATCGGGCCTCCCCGTTCAAGCCGCCGGCGTGTTCATGGCTCGGTGCGCCGGATCCGTTCCCTCTGCCGGGCCGTCGGGAACGGTGGCGCGAAGGGCGCGTATGCGCTTCGCCGCGAGCTCGCTTCTCATGCGTATCAGGACCAGCGAGATGAAGAGCGCCGTGACGCCCGCGGCCATCAGCAGCAGCGGCACCAGCATGGATGCGTGAATTGACGGCGCGCCGATCCTGCTCACGCTTGCGGGCTGGTGCAGAGTGTTCCACCAGTCGACCGAGAACTTGATCACCGGGAGGTTGACCGCGCCAGCAAGGGCCAGGATCGCCGCTGCCTTTTCACCGCGCGTCTCGTTCTCGAAGGCATTAGTCAGCGCGATGAAGCCGAGATAGAGAAACAGCAGGATGAGGACAGAGGTCAGCCGCGCGTCCCATACCCACCATGCCCCCCACATCGGCTTGCCCCACAGAGACCCGGTGGCAAGACAGACCAGGGTGAAGCACGCGCCGACCGGCGCGATGGCGCGGGCGCCGACATGGGCGACCGGATGTCTCCAGATCAGTCCCGTGGCCGCGGCCAGCGCGAGACACGCGTAGGCCGCCATCGCGACCCAGGCGGCGGGCACATGCACATACATAATTCGCACCGACTCGCCCTGCTGGTAGTCCGGGGGCGACGCGCCGAAGGCGAAGAAGATACCCGCGCCCAGGAGAAGAACGGCAAGCACGGACGATATCGGCAGGACGGCCCGGGCGAGGCGAAGAAAGCGCACGGGGTTGGCCAGCCGGTGCAGGGCCGCGGCGCTTGTCGGGATCGAACCGCGGGATGCGGTGGCGCGAGGTGGGGGTTTGTCTTGCCGCGTCATGATGCCTCAAATCTAGCGCCACCGGCGGCGCTGTTGAAGGTCCGGTGCCGTCGTTCGTGGCGGCCTGCGGAACTTGAGTATCGGCCAAGCATCGACACTACTCCGCCGCTGCCCGCAGTGCTGCTGCTGCCGCCCACGGACAGAGGCCGAGGCTGCCGAGCAGCAGCGCTCCGAGGAGCATGAGGTGCGGCCCCGAGGCGTATCCGCCGATGGCCGCGTCGACCGCCGCCGTTCCGAAGATCAGCACCGGCACCAGGAGCGGCAGGAGCAGGAGCGAGAGAAGGACGCCGCTTCGCCGGGCGCCGAGGACGAGCGCTGCTCCGAGAGCGCCGACGAGGCTGATCGTCGCGGTTCCGAGGGTCATGGCTGCAACCAGGATGCCGTAGCCCTCCGCGTCAAGGCGAAGCATGACCGCGATCACCGGTACCGCCACCAGCACGGGCACGCCGGTCGTCAGCCAGTGGGCGGAGATCTTGGCCAGCACCGACAGCCACAGCGGATGCGGCGCGGTTATCAGAAGGTCGAGCGTTCCGTCCTCAAAATCCGCGAGAAACAGCCTGTCGAGGGACAGCATCGCCGCCAGCAGGGCCGTCACCCACAGCACCCCCGGGGCCATGCGGGACAGGAGCGCCGGCTCGGGCCCGACGCTGAGCGGAAACAGCGCGGCTGCAATCACGAAGAAACCGACAAGCATGAGCGTATCGGCCGGCCGGCGGAGCGCGATGCGCACGTCGCGCCGGACTATGGCGGCGAGGCCCTTCACGGGCTTGCAACCGGGCTTTCGCCGCCGCCCATGTCGAGCTGGCCGGCGCCGGGCAGTTCGAACGGTATGTTGGTCGACACCACGGCCATGCCGCCGTCGGAGCAGTGCTCCGACACTGTTGCTGCCAGCGCGGCGGTTGACGCCGCATCGAGTGTCGCAGCGGGCTCGTCGAGAAGCCAGAGCCGGGCGGGGGTCGCCAACATCCGCGCCAGCGCGAGGCGCCGCGACTGGCCGGTGGACAGCAGTCCCGCGGGCATGGTCGCGGCCGTGAGCAGGCCGGTTTGCTCGAGGGCACTCTCGAGTCGCTCCGTCGCAACCCGGCCGGACATCCTCAACTGTGCGTGAAACGTCAGGTTCTCGATCACCGTAAGTGCAGAATTTACCGCGTCGCGATGGCCGACATAGGCCATGGCAGCATGGAATTCCTCGCGGATATCGCCGAGGGGAACACCGCGCCAGCGGATTTCTCCGGCGGCCGGCCGGGTGAGCCCGGCCATGATCCGCAACAGGCTGGTCTTGCCCGACGCGTTGGGGCCCGAGACCACAAGCGCCCCCCCGGGCCCGAGATCGAAATCTAGGGTCCCGAACAGCAGCCGATCACCGCGCCGGCAGGCAAGGTCATGTCCGCTGAAGCCTTCCATCGCCGACCGGGCGCCTCCCTCCGAGGGGCAGGGATTCCGCCCCGGAATTGCAGTTTTCCCGCTTTCCGTCAATGCCACGGGCGCCGCCCGGCTTGGAAATCGTCGCCCTAGCGTTTAGATTGCTGGACAGAAACGTGGTCGACAGGAGGCAGATGTGAGCGCAACCGGACAGGATACCATCGGAGCATGTCGAACCCTTGACGTGAACGGCCGATCCTACGAGTACTACAGTCTCGACGCCATCGGGAAGGCCGGATTCGGTGATATCTCGCGCTTGCCGTTTTCGCTGAAGATTCTGGTCGAGAACCTGCTGCGCCACGAGGACGGGCGCTCGGTAACCGTCGACGACATTCGCAACGCCGCCGGCTGGCTGGAGTCGCGGACCTCCGACCTCGAGATCGCCTACCGGCCCGCGCGCATCCTGTTGCAGGATTTCACCGGCGTTCCCGCCGTCGTCGACCTGGCGGCGATGCGCCAAGCCATGGTCGATCTCGGCGGCGATCCGCAGAGGATCAACCCGCTCAGCGCCGTCGACCTGGTCATCGACCATTCGGTCATGATCGACGAATTCGGCACCAATGACGCCTTCGTCCGCAATGTCGAGAATGAGTTCGAACGCAACCGCGAACGCTACGAATTCCTGCGCTGGGGCTCCAACGCGTTCGACAATTTCCGCGTCGTGCCCCCGGGCACCGGTATCTGCCACCAGGTCAATCTCGAATACCTGTCCCAGACCGTGTGGACGAGCGAGGACGCGAACGGCCGCACCGTCGCCTATCCCGACACCGCGGTCGGCACCGACAGCCACACGACGATGGTCAACGGGCTCGCCGTGCTCGCATGGGGCGTCGGCGGCATCGAGGCCGAGGCGGCGATGCTCGGACAGCCCATCTCGATGCTGCTGCCGGACGTGGTCGGCGTCAAGCTGATCGGGGAGCTCCGCGAAGGCATGACCGCGACCGACCTAGTGCTCACGGTCACGCAGATGTTGCGTGCCCGCGGCGTTGTCGGGAAGTTCGTCGAGTTCTTCGGGCCCGGCGTCGGACAGCTGTCGCTGCCGGACCGCGCGACCATTGGCAACATGGCGCCTGAATATGGCGCTACATGTGGTTTCTTCCCCGTGGACGCGGAAACCTGCGACTATCTCCGCTTCACCGGTCGCGATCCGGAACGGGTGGCCCTGGTCGAGGCCTACGCGAAGGCTCAGGGCATGTGGCGCGGCGACGACATGCCGGAGCCGCTGTTCACCGACACGCTCGATCTCGATCTCGGCACTGTCGAACCGTCGCTAGCCGGCCCCAAGCGCCCGCAGGACAGGGTTGTCCTCTCGGAGGTTCGGTCAGTAGCCATAAATGCGATTCGCGAACACCGAAACTCCGAGCCCGCGGAGAGCGACCAGCTCGCCCGCGCTGTCGGCGACGACTTCGAGGTCGAGGACGGCGATGTGGTCATTGCCGCGATCACCAGCTGTACCAACACATCCAACCCCTCGGTCCTGGTGGCCGCGGGGCTGCTGGCGCAGAACGCGAGGGCCCGGGGGCTGAAGACCAAGCCGTGGGTCAAGACATCGCTGGCGCCGGGGAGCCAGGTCGTGCGCGACTATCTCGAGCGCGCCGGGCTGCAGGAGGATCTCGACGCGCTCGGCTTCAATATTGTCGGCTTCGGGTGCACGACATGCATCGGCAATTCCGGCCCCCTGCCCGAAAAGGTTGCCGATGCGGTTGAGAGCGCAGACCTCGTGGCCGGCGCCGTGCTTTCGGGCAACCGCAATTTCGAGGGACGGGTCCACGCCCAGGTGCGGGCGAATTTCCTCGCTTCGCCGCCGCTTGTGGTCGCCTACGCCCTTGCCGGCTCGCTCAGGACCGACATGACGTCGGATCCGCTCGGGCTCGATTCGGAAGGCGAGCCGGTGTATCTTGCGGACATCTGGCCCAGCAACGGCGAGGTTCGCGACACAATCCGCGACTGCCTGACCGACGAGATGTACCGCACCCGCTATGCCGACGTGTTCCAGGGCCCCGAACAGTGGAAGGCGATCGAAAGCCCTGGCAGCGAGACCTACAGCTGGCAGGATTCCAGCACCTACGTGAAGTATCCAACCTTCTTTTCCGGGATGACGCGCGAGCCCGGCGAGGTTGCCGACATCGTTGGTGCGCGGCCGCTTCTCATGCTCGGCGATTCGGTGACGACGGATCACATCTCCCCCGCCGGGAGCATCCAGCGCCAGAGTCCGGCCGGCGAATACCTGCTTGAGCGCCAGATCCGCCCGGCCCAGTTCAATTCCTACGGATCCCGCCGCGGCAACCACGAAGTGATGATGCGGGGCACCTTCGCCAATATCCGGATACGCAACGAGATGACCCCGGGCATCGAGGGCGGTGTCACCGTCCATCAGCCCTCGGGCGAGCAGATGCCGGTCTATGACGCGGCCATGAAATACCAGGCCTCCGGCACGCCGCTGGTTATCGTCGGCGGCAAGGAATACGGAACCGGCTCATCGCGCGACTGGGCGGCGAAGGGGACCGTGCTTCTCGGCGTGAAGGTGGTGATCACCGAGAGCTTCGAACGGATTCATCGCTCCAACCTGATCGGGATGGGAGTGCTTCCGCTGCAGTTCAAGCCTGGCGAGACGCGGCGGACGCTGAACCTCGACGGTACCGAGACCTTCGACATTTCCGGCATCGCGTCGGGCATGGAGCCGCGCTGCGAGCTTCGCTGCACAATCCGCCGGACCGATGGCTCGCACCAGGAAATCGCGCTTGACTGCCGCATCGACACGCTCGACGAACTTGACTACTACCGCCACGGCGGAATTCTCCGCTATGTCGTGCGCAACATGCTCGAGGCCGCCTGACCGGGCCGGCGCGTCATGGCCGTCGGGACGGATCAGACGTGAATCGCCGCCCCGCCGACGCCGAGGGCGGCTTCCTTCACGGCCTCGTTGAGGGTCGGATGTGCGTGGCAGGTGTGCGCGATGTCTTCTGCCGAAGCTCTGAATTCCATCGCCAGCGCAATCTCGGCAATCAATGTCCCGGCGTCGGCGCCGAGCACATGCGCGCCCAGGACCTCGTCGCTTGAGGCGTCGGTGAGAATCTTGACGAAGCCGGCGGTCTCGCCGGCGGTGCGCGCCCGTGAATTGGCGGCAAGCGGAAACTTCCCTGACAGGTAGTCGATGCCGGCGTCCTTGAGCTGCTGCTCGGTCCTGCCCACGGACGCAGCCTCGGGCCAGGTGTAGACGACGGCGGGGATGGCGTTGTAATTCACATGCGCCGCCATTCCGGCCATGCGCTCGACGCAGGCGATTCCTTCCTCCTCGGCCTTGTGAGCGAGCATCGCGCCCGGTATCGCATCGCCGACCGCGTGGATTCCCTCGATGCTGGTCGCGTAGTGCTCGTCGACGAGGATGGCGCCCCGTTCGTCGCGCCTGACGCCGAGTTCGTCGAGGCCGAGTCCGTCGGTGAACGGTACCCGTCCGATGGACACGAGCACGGCGTCTCCCGCGACCGTTTCCGCTGTGCCGCCGCCGGCCGGCTCGATGTCGAGGGTCACGCCGCCGTCCGCGGTTCGGGCGTCGGCAACCTTGGTGCCGAGCCGGAATTCCATTCCCTGGGCCTTGAGGAGCCGGTGCAGGTGACGGCTGATCTCGGCGTCCATGCCGGGCACGATGGCGTCGAGAAACTCGATCACGGTCACGCGTGCGCCGAGGCGCAGCCATATGGAGCCCATCTCGAGTCCGATATAGCCGCCGCCGATGACGATCAGGTGGCCCGGAACCTCGCCGAGCGCGAGCGCTCCGGTTGAGGACAGGATGCGGTCCTCGTCGATCTCGATCCCGGGCAGCGGGGCGGGCACGGAGCCGGTGGCGACAAGGACCCGCGCGGTCTCGATCATCGTTGTCTCGTCGCCGGCGGATACCTCGACCCGGTCCGGCGCGGCGATCCTGGCGGTGCCGGCCATACCGTCGACGCCGTTCTTTTTGAACAGGAAGCCGATGCCGTTGCAGAGGTCCGCGACCACCTTATCCTTGCGCGCCATCATGACGGCAAGATCGAGTCCGACCTCGCCGGTCGTGATGCCGTGGTCCGCAAGATCGCGCCGGGCCTTGTCGAACAGGTGCGAGGAGTGAAGGAGCGCCTTCGACGGGATGCAGCCGATATTGAGGCAAGTTCCACCCCAGGTGCCGCGACTGTCGATGCAGGCTGTCCGCATGCCGAGCTGCGCGGCGCGGATCGCTGCGACGTAGCCGCCCGGCCCGGCGCCGATGACGACGAGATCGTATCCGTTTTCTGCCATCGCTTCCGCGCCCGTCACAGTGCGAGCAGGATCCGTTCGGGATCCTCGACGCACTGCTTGACCCGCACCAGGAACGTCACTGCTTCGCGGCCGTCGACGATGCGGTGATCGTAGCTGAGCGCGACATACATCATCGGTCTGATCGCGATGGCGTCGCCGACGGCGACCGGGCGGCGGTCGATCCTGTGCATGCCGAGAATGCCCGACTGCGGCGGGTTGAGTATCGGGGTCGACATCATCGAGCCGTAGATGCCGCCGTTGGTGATCGTGAAGGTGCCGCCGGAAAGATCTTCCATCGTCAGCTTGCCGTCGCGTGCCCGCGCCCCGAAATCGCCGATCGCCTTCTCGATCTCGGCAAAGGCAAGCCGGTCAACGTCGCGCAGCACCGGCACCACGAGGCCCTGCTCGGTGCCGACGGCAACGCCGATGTCGTAATGGTTCTTGTACACCAGGTCGTTGCCGTCGATCTCGGCGTTGACCGCCGGAAGCTCCCTGAGCGCAACCACGCAGGCCTTGACAAAGAACGACATGAATCCGAGGCGGCAACCATGGCGTTCCTCGAACTCTCCACGGTATTTCTCGCGACAGGCCATGACGTTGGTCATGTCGATCTCGTTGAAGGTTGTCAGCATCGCCGCCGTGTTCTGGGCCTCCTTGAGCCGCTCGGCGATGCGTCGGCGAAGGCGGGTCATGGGCACCCGTTCCTCGCGCGGATCATCGGCCCGCACCGCCGCCACGGATGGCGGCGGTTCAGGTTCAGCCGCGGCCTCCCGGTTCTTCAGATGGGCCAGCACGTCACCCTTGGTGAGGCGGCTGTTCCTGCCGGTAGCCGGAATTGTTGCGGGATCGAGGCCCTTCTCCTTGACCAGCCGGCGCACAGCCGGCGACAGCCGGTCGCTACTGTCCGCGTCGGGCGTCGCCGGCCGGCCGGCTGCCGGCGCGCCGTCGCTGATGGTGCCGAGCAGAGCGCCCACCTCCACATTGTCGCCTTCGTGCGCGACGATCTCGGCGAGGGTGCCAGCGCTTGCCGCGGGAATCTCCAGCGTGACCTTGTCGGTTTCGAGCTCGACGACCGGTTCGTCCCGGGCGATGTTGTCGCCGACGGATTTGATCCACTTGCTGACGGTGGCCTCGGTAATCGATTCGCCGAGAACCGGAACGAGGATCTGGATGGTCATTCTGCGCCTCCCGATAAACGTCAGGCGGTAAGGGCCTGCGCGACCAGCTTCGCCTGTTCGCGGTTGTGCTTGCCGAACGAACCGGTCGCCGGAGCCGCCGCTTCCGGCCGCCCGGCATAGGAGGGGCGTCGCGCGGCGACATCCAGCCCGTCGAGAACTCTCTCGATGCGGCGGTCGACGAAGCTCCATGCCCCCATGTTCTCCGGCTCCTCCTGGCACCACACCACGGCGGCTGCGGGATATTTCCGGAGTTCCTTGGCCAGCGAGGCTTCCGGGAACGGGTAGAGCTGTTCGAGGCGGATCAGTGCGACATCGTCGATACCCTGTTCTTCTCGTGCCGCCAGTAGGTCGAAATAGACCTTGCCCGAACACAGGACTGCCCGTTTCACGCGGTCGTCCGGCGCCAGCGCGGCGGTTTCGGGAAGGACGCGGCTGAACGCGGTCCCGGCCCCCAGATCGTCGAGCGCTGAAATGCACCGCTTGTGCCGGAGCAACGATTTCGGGCTCATGATGACCAGCGGCTTGCGGAAGTTGCGCAGGACCTGGCGCCGCAGCGCGTGGAAGTAGTTGGCGGGGCTGGTAAGGTTGCAGATCTGCCAGTTGTCCTCGGCGCACAGCTGCAGGTAGCGTTCGAGCCGGGCCGACGAATGTTCCGGCCCCTGGCCCTCGAAGCCGTGCGGCAGGAGCATCACCAGCCCCGACATGCGCAGCCATTTGGATTCGCCCGACGATATGAACTGGTCGAAAATGAACTGGGCGCCGTTCGCGAAATCGCCGAACTGCGCTTCCCAGACCACCAGCACGTTGGGATCGGCGAGGCTGTAGCCGTACTCGAATCCGAGCACCGCGGCTTCGGAGAGCGTGCTGTTGCGGGCGATCATCTTCTCCTGGTTGCCCGGCCGGATCTGCTCGAGGGGGATGTAGGGCTGCTCGGTTTCCTGGTCGATGACAACCGCGTGGCGCTGCGAGAAGGTGCCTCGCGCCACGTCCTGTCCGCTGATGCGCACCAGGAACCCCTCGGTAAGCAGGGTTCCGAAGGCGAGCGCCTCCGCCGTCGCCCAGTCGATGTCCTGGCCGGTCTCAATGGCCTTGCGGCGATTGTCGAAGAAGCGCTTCAGCTTGGGATTGAGGTTGATGGCCCCGGGAATGGTGGAGATCGCCATCCCGACCTCGTTGAGGTGGTCGGCCGCAACTCCGCTCTCGCCCTTGCGCTGCTCCATGGACGGGGCGGTCGTTAATCCTGACCACACGCCCTCGAGCCAGTCCGCCTTGTTGGGCCGGTAGGATGTGGCGGCCGCAAAATCCGCGTCGAGCCGGCCGCGTATCTCCGCCTCGATGTCGGCCAGCCACTTCTCGGTGACGAGGGATTCCCCGAGCAGCTTCTCGGCGTAGATCTCGCGCGTGCTCGGATGGTTCGAGATGGCGTTGTACATGCGCGGCTGCGTGAAGGCGGGTTCGTCGCCCTCGTTGTGTCCGAAGCGCCGGTAACACCACATGTCGATCACCACATCCTTGCGGAAGCGCTGGCGGAATTCGGTGGCGATGCGGCAGACATGGACGACCGCTTCGACATCGTCGCCGTTGACGTGGAAGATCGGCGCCTGCGCCATCTTGGCGATCTCGGTCGGATAGCGCGAGGCGCGGGTGGCGCTCGGGTTGGTGGTGAAGCCGATCTGGTTGTTGACCACGAAATGAATCGTGCCGCCGGTCCGGTAGCCCTTGATGTCCGACAGCCCGAACGTCTCAGCGACGATGCCTTGCCCCCCGAACGCCGCGTCGCCGTGCATCAGCAGCCCAAGAACCTTCTTGCGTTCCCGGTCTCGGTGCTGGCGTTGCTTCGCGCGTACCTTGCCGACGACAACAGGGTCGACCGATTCGAGATGCGACGGGTTGGCCGCCAGCGAGATGTGGACGGGTTCGCCGTCGAACTCGCGGTCGGTGGAGGTTCCGAGGTGGTACTTGACGTCGCCCGACCCTTGCACATCGTCGGGCAGGACGACGCCACCCTGAAACTCGGAGAAAACGGCGGCGAATGGCTTCTTCATCACGTTGGCGAGCACGTTCAGGCGGCCGCGATGGGGCATGCCGACGACCACCTCCCTGATGCCGAGCTGGCTGCCGCGTTTGAGTATCTGTTCGATGCCTGGCACCAGCGACTCACCGCCGTCGAGCCCGAACCGCTTGGTCCCCGGATGCTTGACGTGGAGGAACTGCTCGAAGAGTTCGGCCTCCGCCAGCCGTTCGTAGATCGTCGCCTTGCCGAGATCGGTGAACTGCGTCTGGTTGTGGATGCCCTCGATTCGTTCCTGGATCCAGGTCCGTTCCTCGGTCGAGGTGATGTGCATGTATTCGACACCGATATGGCCGCAATAGGTCTCGCGCACGCGGGTGACGATGTCACGGAGCGTCGCCTTCTCCCCGAGCCCCAGCCGGTCGTGAATGTAGATCTCGCGGTCTTGATCGCGTTCGCTGAAGCCCCAGGACTCGGGATCAAGTTCGGTGTGGTTCAGCGGCCCCTCGATCCCGAGGGGATCGAGCCGGGCGTAGAGATGCCCGCGCACGCGGTGCGAGCGGATCAGCATCAGGACTTGGATGGAGTCGCGCGATGCGTCCGAGAGGCTTTGGGCGGTGCTGTTGGCGGGCGCCGCCGGGCGGGCGCCGCCGGCGCCAATGACCTTGGTGTCGCGCGGTGCCCAGCTGGCGCCTGCGAGATCCCTCAGGATCTCGGGCGCCTCGTCCTCGATTTCGGCGAAGAAGTCCGCCCATTCGGCATCCACCGCGCCACGGTTCTCGAGATAGCGCGCATGAAGCTCGGCCACGAAAGCGCCGTTGGCGCCTGTGAGCGCGGTGTTCCGGACAGGGTGATCGGTCATGGTCTCGGCAGCCTCTCCGTGCGCCCGGTCTACTGGAGCAACAGTGCTGCAACTATAGCTCCGCCAGCCTAGCCGTTCATCGCTTTCAGCATCGTCGTACCGATTTCCGCGGGCGACGCCGATACCGTGATTCCGGCGCTCTTCATTGCCTCGATCTTGTCGCCGGCACTGCCCTTGCCGCCCGAGATGATCGCGCCTGCATGTCCCATGCGGCGGCCGGGTGGCGCGGAGATGCCGGCGATGAAGCCGACGACCGGCTTCCTCACCGGCGATGTCCTGATAAGGTCGGCGGCGTCTTCCTCGGCCGATCCGCCGATTTCACCAATCATCACGATGCCCTCGGTCTCGTCGTCATCGAGGAACATCTCGATGCAGTCGACGAAGTTCATGCCCTGGACGGGATCGCCGCCGATGCCGACACAGGTGCTCTGGCCGAGCCCGATCCCGGTGGTCTGCGCGACCGCCTCGTAGGTCAGGGTCCCCGATCGCGAGACGATGCCGATCCTGCCGCGCATGTGGATGTGACCGGGCATGATGCCGATCTTGCATTCGTCGGGCGTGATCACGCCGGGACAGTTGGGACCGATCAGCCGGCTGGCGGAACCCGACAGCGCGCGTTTGACGCGGACCATGTCGAGTACCGGTATGCCCTCGGTGATGCAGACGACGAGCGGGATGCAGGCGTCGACGGCTTCGAGGATGGCGTCGGCCGCGAACGGTGGCGGCACGTAGATCACCGAGGCGTTGGCGCCGGTCACCGCCGCCGCCTCGGCAACGGTGTCGAAAACCGGGAGGTCGAGATGCGCCGTGCCACCCTTGCCGGGCGTCACCCCGCCCGCCATTGCGGTGCCGTAGGCAATCGCCTGTTCCGAATGGAACGTGCCCTGGGCGCCCGTGAACCCCTGGCAGATGGCCTTGGTGTTCCTGTCGACCAAAACCGACATCAGACGCCCTCCCCCGCGACCCGGACAGCCTTCTCCGCGGCGTCTCCGAGATCGTCCGCAGACACGATGGGCAGCCCGGACTCCTCCAGGATTTTCTTGCCGAGATCGACATTGGTGCCCGCCAGCCTGACGACCAGGGGCACTCCGAGGCTGACCTCGCGCGCCGCTGCGACCACCCCCTCGGCGATCACGTCGCAGCGCATGATGCCGCCAAAGATGTTGACGAGGATGGCCTCGACGCTGCTGTCCGACAGTATGAGCTTGAATGCGGTGGTAACCCGTTCCCTGGTCGCCCCGCCGCCGACATCGAGGAAGTTGGCGGGCGCACCGCCGCACAGCTTTATGATGTCCATGGTGGCCATCGCAAGACCGGCGCCGTTGACCATGCAGCCGATATTGCCGTCGAGCTTGATGTAGTTGAGTTCATGGTGCGTGGCCTCAAGCTCCATCGGGTCCTCTTCCACCTCGTCCCTGAGTTCGAGAACCGCTTCGTGGCGGAACAGCGCGTTGTCGTCGAAATTCATCTTCGCGTCGAGCGCCAG
Source organism: Alphaproteobacteria bacterium (assembly GCA_964291215.2). GTDB lineage: Bacteria > Pseudomonadota > Alphaproteobacteria > MPNO01 > UBA830 > JAJEBT01. Next base: position 840,234 of record OZ219791.1, read on the forward strand.
CACCTCGCCGCCGCCGGTGACTACGAGCGGGTTGATCTCGATCACCGAGGCGTCGAGATCGGTGAAGGCGTCATACATTGCCATCACGAACCGCGAGACCGATCTAATCTGCTGGCTCGTGAATCCGAGCGCGAATGCCAGCCGGCGGGCATGGAAGGGCTGGAGGCCGGTGGCCGGATCGATGGCGAGCTGGTGGATCTTCTCGGGCGACATCGCCGCGACCTCCTCGATCTCCATGCCGCCTTCCGTCGATGCTATCACGGTGATGCGGCTCGCGGCGCGGTCGACGAGCATGCCGAGATAGAGTTCCCGGGAGATGTTGCACCCGTCCTCGACATAGACCCGCTGGACGACGCGTCCCTCTGGGCCGGTCTGGTGGGTGACCAGCGTCATGCCGAGCATGGCACGCGCCGTCTCGCGGACCTCCTCGACCGACCGCACCACCTTGACGCCGCCGCCCTTGCCGCGTCCGCCGGCATGAATCTGCGCCTTGACCACCCAGACGGGGCCGCCGAGTTCCGCCGCCGCCTCGGCGGCTGCGTCTGCCTCGGTGGCCATCCGGCCACGCGGCACGGCAACGCCGTATCCGGCCAGGAGTTCCTTGGCCTGGTATTCGTGAACGTTCATCTGCTGTTCCGTTTCCTCGATCCGCCGTCGGGGCAGTCGGAAGGCGGCCGCCAGTCAGTCTTTCTTCCGCGTTGACGCCCGGTCGATCTTCCTGACGATGTCGACAAGTTGGCGAACCGCATCGACCGAACTCTCGAACTGGTGGCGCTCTCCGGCATCGAGCTCGACCTCGACGATGCGCTCGACCCCCTTCGCCCCAATGACTACGGGCACGCCGACATAGAGTCCCTTTACCCCGTACTGTCCGTTGAGGTAGGCGGCGCAGGGCAGTACGCGCTTCTTGTCCTTGAGATAGGAGTCGGCCATCTGGATCGCTGCCGAGGCGGGAGCGTAATAGGCCGATCCGGTCTTGAGCAGGCTGACGATCTCGCCGCCGCCGTCACGGGTGCGCTGGACGATCTCGTCGAGGCGACCGGCGGTCGTCCATCCCATCTTGACGAGATCGGGAAGCGGGATGCCGGCTACCGTCGAGTAGCGTACCGACGGTACCATGGTGTCGCCGTGTCCGCCGAGCACGAAAGCCGTGATATCCTCGACCGACACCTTGAACTCTTCGGCGAGGAAATAGCGGAAGCGCGCCGAGTCGAGCACGCCGGCCATGCCGACGACGCGGCGCCCGGGGAAACCGGTGTATTTCCGGAGCGCCCAGACCATGGCGTCGAGGGGGTTGGTGATGCAGATCACGAATGCGTCCGGGCAATTCTCCCGGATGCCCTCGCCGACCTGCTTCATGACGCCGGTATTGATCGAAATCAGGTCGTCACGGCTCATTCCGGGCTTGCGTGCGACCCCGGCGGTCACGATTACGACATCTGCGCCCCTGATTCCGGCATAGGAATTGGTGCCCCTGATCGCGGCGTCGAAACCCTCGACCGGGGACGACTCGACGAGGTCGAGGGACTTGCCCTGCGGGATTCCCTTGACGACATCGAACATGACGATGTCGCCGAACTCCTTGAGCCCGGCAAGGTGGGCAAGTGTGCCGCCGATGTTTCCGGCGCCGACGAGGGCGATCTTGTTGCGGGCCATGGGTATCTGCGAACCAGTTGATCGAAACGGATTTGAGGATGCTGCAGCCCGGCGAGAGGGCTACAGGGCGGCTAGTTAACGCAGATCAGGACTCAATACAAGGGCATGCGCGTCGCCGTCAGGACTTTCCCACGCTGCACTCGATCTTGCCGACTGCTGATGGAGGGAGGTTGTACAGCCTGCCGGGTTTTCTGGCTTTGGGGCCGTCCACGGGTCGCCGCAGCCGAAAAACCTGGCAAGAATGCAGAAATTTGTGCCCTATTCAGCGGTCATTGGTAACTGCCCCCCCTGGTTTCGACTTGATGTCGGGGTGGAGCAACGAATGGGTTTTCGTTGAGATCTGACACTGCAGATCGATTCGGTTAGTGTGAACTTCCTAGTAGTATAACATTATTGGATTGACGAATATAGTGACTTCAGTTTCGTTCGGGCATCCTTCGTCGTGAAACGCCAGTCGACAGTGACATCGGCCGCATTGCGCCGTTCCGCCCACGCCGCCGTCTCCTGCCGCATGGTGTCTCTGTCGGGAATGCGTCGCCGAAGGCATTGCCGCGACAGCGCACCGATCTCGATTTCGGCCATGTTGAGCCAGCTTCGGCGTGTAGCGAAACTCGAACCGCTTTCGCACCCGCCTCCTCGGGCTCGAAGGCTTCATACAGCGACTGTGCGTGTTCAGATTGTCCAGCACGATCTTCCTGTCGGGGAAATGGATGTCGGCAAGCTCCCGGATGAAGTGCGCCCAGTCCCGCGGCGGTCGGTGACTTTCACCGTGCGCCAGTTCTCGTTGGGCGCAAAGGCCATGAAGAGGTTGGCCGTGCCGTTGCGCTCATATTCATAGTCGACCACCTCCGGCTGACCGGGGGATGCGGGTTTCCTGCTGCCGGCTGGCCTCGCACACCAGCACCTCATCCCCGGCAAAGTCCCGCTGATAAATGTCAAGTACGTCCGCCGCTACGAACTGTGCGCTCCGGTGCGGTGGAATGCACCAGTACTGCTTCAGCCACGGTTTGATCTCTTTTTTTAGCGTCTTCCTGACCGTCTCTTCCGAAATGCGCTCGACAATCTCCATCTCCACCAGACGGCCGGCGAGCAGCTTCAGCGTCCACAGCCCTCGGGCGGGGACGAACAGGGCGACCAGCTTCGCCTCCATCGCCCCGTCCAGCCGTTTTGGCCGGCGGTTCACCTGCTCCTTGCGGCTGAGGGCGGCGTCCAGCCCCTCCAGGACGCAGCGCTTGCGCAAACGCTCGACCGTCGCCGTGCCCAGCCCTTGCGCAATGTCGGCATCGACAAGCCGAGCGCCGTCGCGCCCCTAGTCGGCCAACATCAGGATTTGTGCCCGGCGCCAGGCAGCCCCGGTGCCGTCGACAATTGCCTTCAGATCCTGGCGCTCCTGCGCTGAAAGGGTCACGCGGTAGAGCTTCCTGCCCCGAGAGTTGGCCATATGCGCCGCTCCTGTCATTGCGCCGAAGACCTGCGGGCATGCCCGTTGTCCGGACCTGCGCATGGGGCTGCCTGCCTGTTCGGCATCTGCCCGTGTGGATATCGACACTGTCCGGATTCCAACGGATGCCGACACGGAAATACTACCCACAAAAAAACCATCAATACAATGCCGGTGGACTACTAGGCTAGCTCCGCCAAGTCCTGATCCTGGCTGAATATTACGGCTACATCGAGAGCGCCGTTGCGCGCGATTCGCACCATGTCGAGACCAATCCGAAGGTCTGTTTCCTTCTCGCGCTGTGCCGGCACACCATGCGTCGTACCGTCCGGAAGCGGGACCCGCTCGGAGCGCGGTTTCCGGGAGGTCGCGAGAATCCCGACGCGGCTCATTGCGGTCGGGCACCGCGCCCGGCACGCCGGATCTTTCCTGGCGTCGGGGTATCTCCTCACCCCTCCGCAGAGGCGGGTTTGGCGTTGTGCATCTTGATCATGTCGGCGGCGAGTGCGATCCGGATGGCGGCTGTAGCCGAGTGCGGCCATGGAGGTGAGATAGCTTGAGCTTCGGCACCAGGCCTCGGCGTGGAGCCGGGTTCGGAAGCATCCGGACATCTTGACCTTTGCCATCCGGATTTTCTGCTCGCCGGTGTTGTTGGTGAAGCTGACGTCCGGGTGCGCCAGGCTAACTGGTGGAATGTTGCCGGGTGCAAGTCCCGGCAGGAAGAGAGGCTAACCACCACTTTCTCCGTGAACCATGCGTCGTGAGGCGTCAGGCGAAGCGTTGGGGAGCGGCAGGCGTGGGCCGGGCTATTGAGCCACGAGATGCTTTGAAACCGGAGTGCCGAGGTCGTGGCCGAAGGCAACACCCCGCGAGCCGCGTTGGTGAGGCGAGCGGGGGCTCCGCGGGGTCCGAGAACCATGGCCGAAGCAGGGACCTGGGAGGTCTTGCCCCTCTGTCGTGGAGGGGCCGCAGAGGAAAGGAACTATTCCGTAAACCGATGATGAACGAGAAGTCAGATTCGGCCATAGTACCGCTGAAGGCAGCGAACAAAGGTTCTCCGGAGCCTGCGGAGTTGCTGGAGGGAAGGGCAATGCGATTGGCCCGCGCCGCGCGCAGAAGCGGGGGTCACAGGCGGCTGAACGCAGGTAGCGAAGAGGAACCCGGAAGAGCGTCTTTACTCCACCACGTGATGTCCTGCACGACGCGTTCCATTCCTTGAGGAAGGACGCGGCGGCGGGGCGTTGTGTGGCAAGCGTACGCGGAAGGGGTGGAACTGGTTGACCTACACGACCGTGTGCACAGGGGTGCGTACCGAGCGCCTCCAGGGTCTACATTCCCAAGGAGGATGGAGGGCAACGACCGCTTGGCATTGCCTCGCTGGAGGACAAGATTCTTCAGCGGGCAGTGTGATTCTGGTGCCGCTCTACGAAACGGAGTTCCTCGGTTTCAGCTACGGTTTCCGGCCGGGGCGCATCACGCGCTCGACGCCGTCACGGTGGAACGGCGGAAGGTCAACTGGATCGTTGACGCCGACATCCGTGGGTTCTTCGACAATCTCGACCGCGACCATCTGATTGCGATGCTCGAGAAACGGATCGGGGGGTTATCCGGCTGATCATCAAGTGGCTGAACGCCGGCGTCATGGAAGGGACCGACTGGCAAGGGAACACCGCAGGGGGCGATTGTATCGCCCTGCCTCGCGAACGTTTACCTGCACTACGTGCGACTGGTTCCAGAACCACTGGCGCAAGCGGATGGCTGGAGGCGACACGATCATTATGCGGACGACTTCGTGTGCGGCTTTCAGCATCTGGGCGATGCGCAGCGCTTTCTCCGGGACCTTGGGGAGAGGCTGGCCCACTTGAACTGCACCCGGAAAATCATCGAGTTCGGTCGGTTTGCCAGAGCGAACCGCCGGAAGCAGGGCAAGACGTTCGACTTCCTCGGCATGACGCACTTCTGCGAACAGACGAGGAAAGGCAGGTTCAGGGTCGGTCGCAAACCGTCTCGCAAACGGGCACCCTGCGGCGGATCAAGGGGGCCTTGCGCATGCGATGGCACGACAACCGGCACGAAACGGCCAAGTGGTGAGTTATCAACGGCTGCTACTACGCCGTCCCGGGAAGCAGTCAATCCCTGCAGGGGTTCATACACCAATGCAAACGGCTGCTCATGCGTGCCCTTCGGCGACGCTCCCAAAAGGACTTCACCGGGGACATAGACACCCTTGCCACCGCCCACTGAGCCAGCATCCGCCACCCGTGGCCAAACCAGCGCCTTGTCGTCAGGGGAGGAGCCGGATGCGAACAGCGCATGTCCGGTTCTGTGCGGGGGGACCGGGGCAACCCGGTTCCCTACCGCAATGTCGCTCATGAAGCGCAGGACGGACTCTTCGTGCCTTGCGAGACGCTCCTGGAGGTTGTGCGCGTTCGCAATCCGTCCGCGTTTTTCTTTCTGTCGGGGCGGGATTTCAGGCAGTTCCTTCGCCCCCCTCCCCGGTCAGGATGGTCCGGTATCGCTTGATGACGCTGCGACGGTCGGCCTTATATGATCAGGTTTTGTCCCCGTGATGATGCAATCATCCACAGCGGTCGGGGGCGGGAAAATGTGGATAACCTCGACTATGGGAGAGCGCCCGGTCCATGGTTGCAGAGAGATTCCGCTCCCTTGTGCGAGAACGTACAGGGGAGCGGGGATCAAACGATCTCCGCGGAGGTTGCCGTTTCGCCCCTGGCCTTGCAGAGTCGTTCCCGAGCGTGGTCGGCCAACCTCCTTTGGCGTCCCTTGCGTCCTGAATGGATGCTTGGGTTTGAACCGTATCATCACAAGGCGAGGAGCAAGGGATGATGGTCAAGGTAGTAGCAGGGGTCAGCAAGGCCAGTCTGGACATCTGGCGCGTCGTTTTGCGAACGACGCCACGGGCGCGTGGCTTCGCAGCCTCGAGGTGACCCGTGTGGTGATGGAGGCGACAGGTCGCTATCACCGCAGGGTTCACCAGTGTCTTCATGACCGGGGCTTCGAGGTTGTCTTGGTCAACCCGTTGCGGGCTCGGCGCTTCGCCGAGGCGATGGGCCATCTGGCCAACCGCGTTGACGCCAAGATCGGCACGGTGCGATCTCGAGCCTGTGGCCCCTCAGGAAGCCTTCCTCAAGAGCCTAGGGGATCTCCTGGTGCCGCGCTTGTCGACGCCAGGCAAGTGGCCAAATGAGGTGGATGGCGAGACCGTCACAAGGGCCTCGGCGGCCGATCTCGATGACCGCATTGCCGGCGCGGCGATCAAAGCGGTGATCGCCGGTGATCCCGAGCAGAGGTACGCCATCCTGACCTCGATCCCCGGTCCAGTGACCGCCGCAGCCCTTCTTTGTTGGATGCCCGAACTCGGCAGTCTCGACCGTCGTCAGGCGGCAGCCTTGATCGGGGTGGCGCCGATAGCCAACGACCACGGCGCTCGGCATATCCGAGGCGGGCGCCGGAGGCCACGTGATCTCCTGTTCATGGCCGCGACCTCGGCTGCACGCTTCAACGCGGATCTGGTGTTCGAACGCCACAAGACCGCCGGCAAGGCCCACAAGGTCGCCATTGTCGCCGTGATGCGCAAGCTCTGGCGAACACCTTGCTGCGACAGCAGCGTTGCCCGAAGCACCGGTGAGTGAGCGAAGGAGACCCCCTCATGGCCCTCACCTCTGCCGAGAAACAGCGCCGTTATCGGGAACGCCGCAAATCTCTGCCCACGGAAAGCCTCGTCGTTCCCGTGCGCAACGCTGGCGCGATGCGGTGGCTCGGTGCAGTGCAGGAGCACTGTCGGGACTGTCTCGACAGTCTCCCCGACGCCCTGCGCGACACGGCTTGCGGAGAACGTCTGCAGATCATCGTCGAGGCTGACATCGCGGATCTTGAGGACATCGAACCGCCGCGCGGCTACGGACGGGACACTTGGAACCCCATTGAACATGATAACGTTACCATGCACGGGGACGCTGGACGGCAAGGTGGCCGCGCTCACGTGACCGTGAGCAATGGACGGCAACCCGCCGCCGGGACCACAAGCTGCATGTCGCCTCACTCGCAGGACATCGACAAGGCGGAACCCCGGACCGCCTGTGGATAACCACAGAAAAAATTACCGCGGACACCCGCAAAAACCTTGCCTGGAAACATGGATGCTCGGGATGGTGCGATGCCATCATCGACCGCGCCAGCGACTTGTCCTCGTCGGCAACCGGAACCACGCCGATCTCGCCAAGACGGCACGACAGGTGCCTGTCGGGATAATCCGGCGACGGGGCCAGGGACTCCGGGGTCACCGAGCCTCCGGCAGGCCGAGTGCGGCGGAGAACTTCGGAAGCGCGGTCGAGGCACAGTTCTCCCTTCGCGTTCCGCCAGTCCTCACGCTCGCAGAGCTCACGTGCCAGGAAGGTCCGCGTGCAATCCCCGGCGCCAAGCCGTGCCTTCAGCCAGTCAACCGTCTCGCCGCCATAATGTCGCAGGCCGATTCTCATGGAACCGTATATACGGCGTCAGTTGCTTCGAGTATACAGTGTTCGGTTGAAAGGATGTGGACGGCGGTGACGGCGTCGAAGGCGAGGCACTTCTTCAGATCGTCGGCCCTGTTGAGCCGGCGGTTTTTGATCCGGGTCCCGGTCTTCAGCGTGCGGAACTAGGTCTCGATGCTCCATCGCGTCCGGTACCAGCGCAGGACGGTCGCCGCGTGCACGGCCTCCGCTTGCGCCGGGCGCTCAGCAGCAGCAGCGCCTCGTCGCCGTCATCGGTCTTGCTGGCCGAGACCGCGAACATGGACACAGGTTCCGCGTCGCCCTCGCGTTGCGGCGGCGCCACCTCGACCTGTGCCGTGCGGATCTCGAGATGGACAACGCGCTTCTTGCGGGCGCACGGGCCGGCGGCGGCCGGGATCGTCAGCTCCGTCACCGCCACGGGCCGCCGGGCCGCGACATGCTCCCACAGGCACTCCTCGTTGCCGTTGGGCGTCCGCACGCGCTGTCTCGCCGAGCGGCTCGCCCGCACCAGCAGCGCAGCCCCGGTGTCCACGGCATGGGCGAGCAGCTCCCGGAAGTCGCCCTCGCGGTCGCAGACCGAGACCACCCGCGTGTCCGGGCAGGCCGTCGCGAGCTCTCGTGCCCGCTCGAGACCGGCGACCCGGCGCCGGCTGTCCTCCCCGGGCTCCTGCCGGAAGGCCGCGTCCATCGTGAACAGGCCCAGGGGCCGGCCCTCCGGCGTCACCGCCAGACCGGCATGGGCGAGAATGTCGACGCTCCCCTTGTCGCCCCCGCCGATCCCGTCAGGACCCTTCGTCGACCCCGGGCCGCTGTAGTCGAGTGCCGTCGTGTCCTGTATCGCAAGGACAAGAGGCCCTGTCCGACAACGCTCGACTCGACATGCGCCTCCAGAACGTGCTCCATGGAGACCCTCGGGTTCGACAACAACCGGCAGGCGGCCTTCTGCTCCGCCTTCTCCGAAAAGATGACCGGCAGGTCCTCCCCCATGTTCTCCATCCAGGCCCGGCCCATGTCAACGATGCGCCGCCGCATTCGCCCGTCGGTATGGCGCGTGCGCCCGTACTCCCGCTCCGCCCAGTCCGCGTCAGTGCCGTCATAGGCGCCCGCCAAGGCGCCGAGTGGACGTCGCTGTGTCCCGTGGAGCGCCGCCCGCCAGCCGCTCTCCAGCGCCAGGACCCGCACCGTGCGAACCTCGCCGCGGCGCCCGCTGGTCCGCCCGGCCACGGTCCAGCCGGCGCAGTGGTAGCAGTAACCGCTGTGCTCCCACCGGACGCACCGCATAACGGGCCTCCCAGTCGTCGGCGATGCGCTCCGTCGCCATGCGCAGGACCCGGGAGGCCAGCCCGTAGACCCGGACGCCGGGAAGCAGGAGAAACCGATGATGGCAGATCACGCGCCTGATGTTGGCGGCGCGGGCGTCGGCAGACCATCCGATCCACTTGTCCCGCGCCCGCAGCTGCCAGGTCGCGGACCCGAAGCCGATCCCGCCGAGCGTGCCGTGGTGCTGCGAGCGGACCCAGTAGCGCATCTGGCCGCCGGGCGAGCGCGCCCATCCCAGCGGGTGGTGCGTCGCCATCATCGCCTCCCAGAGCCGGCGATCGTCGGTGCCGCCCACCAGTTCGAGCGAGACCGGGCCGAGATCCTGCAGCAGGCAGGCGAGCTTGGTGTCGGGCACGTCATCGGACGGGACGGCGGGCACGACGGTCGGATCGGGGGTGCTCCGCGGCGGCGGAAGCTCGAGACCCACGCGCTCGGCGAGCGCCGGCAGCACCTTCGCTGCCGCCGACAGGCACGGACGACCAAGCGCGTTGCGCCAGCCGGTGCGCTCGCAAAGCTCGCGAGCCAAATCGTGACGGGTGGCGGCGGCGGAGCGCAACGCGCCAGCGAACCAGTCAAGTGTCTGTGAATCGAAATGGCGGAGACCGACCTGCATGCCCGCAAGCATGCACGAAACGAATTACCTATACAAATCTGGTAACTGTTCACCCCCTGGTTCCGGCTTGATGTCGGGGTAGAGTAACGAACGGGTTTACGTGGAGATTTGACATTGCAGGCCGATTCGCTTAGTGGTGGTCATCGAGAACGACGGGGACCGCCAGTGGGCTACTTTGGATCGAAGGCGACGAGCGGGCTGTGCCAGCTGCTTCCGGGGCTCCAGCCCCCGCATGATCTGTATGTGGAAACGCATCTCGGAGGCGGCGTGCTGATGAAGCGCAAGGCCGGGTGATGGCGACGGGCGGCGCGCGAGGAGTTCGAAGCGGCCAAGACCGCGGCGCTGCCGGCAAGGTGGCGGAAGAGGCCGTCATCCGCGTCTTCGTCATCCTGCTCGACATCCTCATCGTCGTCCTTCTGGAGAAGACCACGCACGAGCCGGAACTCCGGTCTGCCGCCGTCACAGACGGACAAGAGCGTGCCGGGAGCAACGGCCCGAAGCCGAACCAGCAGATGGGCGACAACCTGCGCAAGATCATCGTCGAGGAGACGGTCGCGGCCTGCGACGCCTGCGGCGCCGACGGCCCCGTCGATCGGGAGCGCCGCACGACATCGTGTTCGAGGTCGTCGAGCGTCGACGCCGAGGAATGCCCGAAGTGCAAGGCCCGGGGCCGGTTCCCCGACAACATCCCGTGCAGTACGGCATCCAGGCCCTCGTCATCAACCTGCTGGTCGCCCAGATGCTGTCCCTGCGCCGTGCCGTTGCGTTCGTGCAGGCGATCTCTGGCATCAAGCTCTCCGAGGCCTCGGCTATGCTTTCACGATGTGTCATGGGAGGAAGCCGCCGTGGCGCACCTCCTGCAACGCCCGATGTCGATGATTTCGGATCAACAGTAAGTGGCTCCATGTCGTGGGGCCCTGACGTGCAAGTTCCCGCACCGCAAGCGCGGGCAAGAGATCGGCCCGTGCTACAAGGGCGTCCTGGGCCTCGTATATGGCAGTGTAGCCACCAGCTGTGCGGTAGCCACCAGCTGCGCGAACTGACCTTTGTCGTCGAGGCTACCGCGCGACTGATGAAGGGCCTGCTCCGCGAGGTCTGCCACAAGGTCAACAAGAGCGCATCCAAGACCCTGAACGACGCCGGGCGCAAGCGCTACCGCACCATCAGGGCGCCAAGGAACTGCCCGACATCCCGACGAAAGGAAAACGTGGACGCAAGTCCGACGCGCACAACCTGCACGAACGTCTCGTGAAACACGAAAACCTGCGCTTCATAGACAACCCCGACGTCAGCTTCACCAACAATGCCGGAGAACAGAAGATCAGGATGGCAAAGGTCAAGGTGTCCGGATGCTTCCGCTCCACGCAAAAGCATGGTGCCGGGGCTCAAGCTACCTCACCTCCATGGCCGCACTCGGCTACAACCCACTCGTCGCCACCCAGATCGCCCTCGACGGAAAAGCCGCAGACATCATCAACGAGCACTATGGCCAATCAGAACCCAACAAGGGGTTAGTAGATACCAAATCTGATACTTTGAAAGGGTCCTGACCCGCGGAGCCCCGGGGCTGTTTGCCCGGCTGCGCGCCTGCCGGGGCACCCTGCAGATCGACATTCCCCGCCTGACGTCCCGGCCGAAGTCCTCGGGGCGGAAGAAGCAGCCCGGCCGCACGCTGCGCCGGAACGCGGTACTCGAATTGCGCTGGTCACGCTGCCGGCGACTGCCAACTACCCCGATGCCGCGCCCGTGACCGCGCTGCATCTCCTCGAGACGGACCCGCCGACCGGGGAGTTCCCGGTGGAATGGTTCCTGCTGACCGACCTTCCGGTGGACCACGCGGCGCGGGAGACCGTCGGCTGGTATGCGCTGCGCTGGCGGATGCTGGTTCCGGGTGCTGAAGTCCGGTTGCCGGGCGGAACACCTGGCGACGCGCAAGGCCTGCCGGCTGGAACGGCAGATCACGATCCACGCCGTGATCGCCTGGCGTCTTTTCGGGCGGGACGTTCCGACGATCGAGCCCGACTGCCTGTTCTCTGACCTGGAACTCCGCTTCCTCTCCGACTATGCCCGCCGATACCGGCTGGACCCACACTCGGGGCGGCGGTGACACTGGTGGCGATCCTCGGCGGATATCTGAACCGCAAGCATGATCCGCTACCGGGCGACCAGACGATGTGGCTATCCGCGACTGGCCACCGCCACGCTGGCCTATGAATGCCTGCTTGAGGCTCTCGGCCTGGATCCGACATCGGAAGGATACAATCAAGCTCTGCGCAATTTATGCCCTCGTTCCATAGTGAAGTGCAACACATGATGGGTTGTGGTCATGTGTTTTTAGACGCATGATGTTGCGGAGCGGTAGCGGCGAGAGTTTCTGTGCAAGATGAAGGGAGCTTGTTCATGTCCAAAGGCTACCGTCACCTACGAAGAGCGATGCCAGATTGAGGCGTTACAGAAAAGGGGTCTTTCACAAGGTGCGATTGCTCGGCAGCTGGGCCGATCAACAATTTTCCGGGAGATCAAGCGCAACACCGGGGGACGGGGTTACCGTCACAAGCAGGCGCAAAGGATGGCAGAAACGCGCCGCAGGGCCGCCTCGTCTGTTTCCTGGCGGTTGACGCCTCGGGTTGAGGCTCAGAAAAAGCTGCGGGAGGGCCCCGAGCAGCGGCCGTTTTCGACTGGAGGGCCGTGGGTCGGCAACGGATCCATGATCGCCGAAGATCGGAGAGCCGGGGGCGTCTTGTGGAAGAAGCTTCGGCGGCGCGGCAAGAAGCCGAACTGGAAGGGTGGATGCCATTCCGGCCGGGTGGACATTTCCGAGCGCCCTGCGGAGGCAAAGGAACGGGTTGGCGACCGGGAGCCATCATCGGCAAAGCTCACAGTGGAGCTGTCGTGTCGATCGTGCCACGAAATACGCCTTGCTGGGTGGACAGAAAGACACGGTTGGTATGATCCGCCTGCTCGGCTCTGGTGCGCTATTGGTCCACACAATCACAACGGCAAGGAGTTCGCAGACCACAGGCGTGTCGCTGAAGCATTTGACGCAGATTTCTTCTTCGCCTTTCCATTCTTGAGAGCGCGGCTTGAATGAGCACACCAACGGCCTGGTGCGGGAGTACTTCCCGAAGGGCACGGACTTTCGCGCGACATGCAACGAAGATGTTCAGAAGGTGCAGGATCGGCTCAACACTCGGAAAGTCCCGGGATCGCCGACGGAGGTAATCTTGAAGTGAAACCGCCCTGACCATCTGCGTTCCGAAGCCGCAACGTGCAGCAGGGTCCATGCCGCGCGACGGCGAAATAGTGGCTTGAAGCCGACAAAGGCGTTGCATAAGCTTGATGTTGAAGGAACTGAAGCTGTTCCTAGGCGGAATCGAGAGTGGCAGAGGGGGAAAATTTGTGCAACATCCGGCCCTCATCGCAGTGAGGGCGTAGCCCGAACGGAGATGAGGGCCGGATGTTGCACTTCAGACTGGAAGTGGGGATATATAAAAGCTGACGGTGCTTTCGCTACGCGTGGTGTCGGACGGAGCGACGTTCTTCGAGGGTGTCGACCCGAGATGGCGGATCGCGCTTGGGAGGACTTCATGACCGAGATCGGGACATAAGGGCCGGACGATGCGCATTGGGGTGATCGGATATGGTTTTATCGGGCGCTCCATCGTGGAACGGATCGATGGCAGCGGCGGGCTGTTCGAGACTGCCTTCGTCTACAATCGAAGCGCCGATGCCCTGGTCGGGCTAGATCCCGCGCTCCGGCTCGACGACCTTGGCGGAGCGCGCGAACATCGTCCCTCGCTGATCCTTGAATGCGCCCATCCGTCCTTTACCGCCCGCTTCGGTGCGGAATTTCTGGAATTCGCCGACTACATGCCACTCTCGGTCACAGCGCTCGCCGATGACGGGCTCAGGACCCGGCTTGAAGAAGCGGCGAACGCGCATGGCACGCGGTTGTTCGTACCGAGCGGCGCACTCCTCGGCGGAGACGAGCTGTTGTCGCGGTCCGGGCAGTGGCAACGGGTTAGGATTACCTTCCGTAAGCACCCCGACAATATCGACTTCGCCGACAGCGGCGTGGATCCGGCGACGATCGACGGCGAGACGGTGATCTACGAGGGCTCGGTCCGCGGTGTCGCGCGACTTTACCCGCGCAATGTCAACACCATGGTGACTTGTGCGCTGGTTGCGACCGGCCTCGATGAATGCGAGGCGCGCCTGGTTTGTGATCCCGGGCTCGATTGCGCGGTAGCCGAGGTCGAGGCCTGGGACCACCAGGGCGGTATGTTCCGCACCGAGAAACGCCAGCCCGCCGTCGGCGTCTCCGGCACCGAAATGGTGCATTCCATCTGGTATTCCATCTTGCGCATGAGCGGCAGCCGGAGTCATGCGATAGAGTTGGTGTAACGGTATGCTTGGAGTCGAAAAATCGAAACCGATAATGGAGGATATTATGTCCATGCTGAAATCGTGGTCCGTGGTGGCCACCCTCGCCCTGGCTGCCCTGGTTCTGTTATCTCAACCCGGATCGGCCGCGGACAAGAAGGTCGCGATCGCGAACCTCGGTCCCCATTCCGTCCTCAAGCTGGTGATCGACGGCTTCAAGGCGGGCTTGGAGAGCGGCGGCTTCAAGGAAGGGGCGGGGGTCGAGTACATTTACAAGGATGCGAATTTCGATCCGGCACTGGTAGCACAGGTGCTGACTGCGCTGGAGGCGTCCGATCCCGATCTGTTGTTGACCATCACGACACCCATCACCCAGGCGTCCAAGCGGGTGATCCGCAACAAGTCGCTGCCGATCGTTTTCGCGCCCGTCACCGATCCGGTGGACGCGGGGCTGGTTAAATCCTGGGACAAAGGGAGCGCGCGTTTCGTCGGCGCCTCCAATCTTCAGGACATGGATACGGTCATCGCGAAGGCCAAGACGATCCTGGGCAAGGTGTCGACGATGGGGCTCCTGTTCAATCCGGGCGACGCGAACGACCGGGTGAACGTCAAATACGCCGAAGCCGCGGCGAAGAAGGCCGGCGTGAAACTCAGGACGGTCAGCGTGGAGACGGTCAACGATATTCCGAGCCGGGTGGCGGGGCTGAAGGGGGTGGACTTCATCTACCTAATCCCGTCGAGCATGCTGCAGCCCTCTGTCGCGGTCATTGCCGCATCGGCCAAGCGCAACAGGATACCGGTGATCAACGCCAGCCCCGGCGGCGTGAAGGACGGGCATGTTCTGGCGGCGGTCTCGGTCTCGTGGCGGGATGTCGGCTTTCAGGCCGGATTGCTTGGCGCGAAGATTCTGAAGGGAGCCAAGCTGTCCGATCTACCGATCTTCAGGCCCAAGCCGAAGGATCACCGCGTGCTTCTGAGCGGCAAACGGTTCGGCGAGATGAAATTGCCGATACCGGCCGCGCTCAAGGACTGCAAATGCGTGATGTGACCGGCCGCCGGCAAGGTCCGGCGTCGATCCGCGTTTACAACGCAAGCAAGGTTTTCGCGCCCGGCACGCAGAACGAAAAGACCGCCCTGAACAAGGTGGCTTTCGCACTGGAGGACGGCGAATTCGCCGTCGTCATCGGCAGTAACGGTGCGGGCAAGAGTACGCTTCTGAACGCCCTTGCCGGCGAAATCCTGCTCGATTCGGGGGGAATCCTGATCGACGGACAGGATGTCCGAAGCCAGCCTGTCTACAAGCGGGCGAAGCTTATTTCGCGTGTGTTCCAGGACCCGATGTTGGGCACGGCACCGGAACTCAGCATCGAGGAAAACCTCGCTGTCGCCGTCAGGCGCGGCAAGCGGAAGACCTTCAGGCTGGGGCTCAACCGACGTAACCGGGAGTATTTTCGGGAGCGGATTTCCGTCCTCGGGCTCGGGCTGGAGAACCGCCTGTCAGAGAAGGTTCGGTCGCTCTCGGGTGGCCAGCGCCAGTCCCTGGCCCTGATCATGGCGGCCCTTCTCGCACCGCGGCTGATGCTGCTCGACGAGCACACGTCCGCCCTCGATCCGCGCGCGGCCGAGCTCGTGCTCAAGCTGACATCGGAGGTGGTGACCGGAGACAAGATCACCACCCTCATGGTCACCCACAATATGCAGCATGCGCTGCGCTTCGGCACAAGGCTTTTCATGATGCACGAGGGCGGGATCGTCCTCGACGCGCCGGAGGAGGAGAAGGCGGGTCTCACCGTGAACGACCTAGTCGGGCGGTTCCTCGTCACCGACGACAAGATGCTTCTGGGCTGAGCGCCGCGATGGACTTCGTCGAGATTTATTTCAACCTGTTCGCGGTGAGCCTCGTCCAGGGCGCGATCTTCGCTTTTCCCGCGCTCGCCGTGATGATCCCCTTCCGCATGCTGGGGCTGCCCGACCTGACCTCGGAGGGTGCCTTTCCCTTCGGCGCGGCGATCGTGGCAACGGTCACGGTTGCGGGCTTCGATCCGGTGCTCAGCCTGTCGGCGGCGGTCCTGTTCGGCTTCGTCGTAGGCGCCGCCACCGCGTTGATCCATATTTTTCTGCGGGTACCCTCACTGCTCGCCGGGATCATCGTGCTGACCATGCTGTTCAGCATCAATATCCGGGTTATGGGAAAACCAAATACCGCGCTCTTCGACAACGATTCGATCTTCACCCTGGCGCTCGGCGCCGACGGGGGCGAGCCGTGGACCCAATTCGTGCTGATCCTCGCCTTGGCACTTGTCTTTGTCGTCGTCTTCTACTGGTTCCTTAACACCGAACTCGGCATGGCGCTCCGCTGCGTCGGCGCCAACCAGACGATGTCCCGCGCGCAGGGTATCCCAACGAACTGTTACATCGTCGCCGGGATCGCCATGGCCGGCGGGTTCAGCGCCTTCGGCGGCGCGGTGATGGCCCAGCACCAAGCTTATGCCGACGTCAATATGGGGGTCGGTGTGCTGATCGTCGGCCTGGCGGCGACGATCCTGGGCGAGACCTTGGTCGGGCGCAGTACCCTGACCCGCCAGCTTGCCGCTCCGGTGATTGGATCGCTAGCCTATTTCCAGGTGGTGGCGGTGGCGCTCGCGCTCGGCCTGAAACCCTCCGACCTCAAGCTGCTCACCGGCCTATTCGTGCTGATCACGCTCGCCACTCCCATCCTCATGCGCGCGAAACGGTAGACTTTATCCCGGCACGACATGACCTTGTATGATCGGGGCCCTCGGCGGGTATGCCGATGTCCTGTTGGTGGCAGCTCCCCAACAGCGCTTTTAATTTACCCTGCCGTGGATTCCATAAGCCGGGCCGTTGTTCAGGTATCGGCTGTTTTCCGGGCCGGCCGCCGTTCCAAATCGCGTCCCGCCACTTCCAGATAATCGGCGCCGTGAAGACCAGCCCGACGGCGAAGAAGTCTCTTGCGCTGGAGCAGGAGGTTGCGCCTTTGGGCCGGCTTCTTGCCGAGGCTGGCGTTGACGCGCGGAAGTTGTCGGCATGTCTCGTGTTGTTCCCGATCAGGTGCAACCGCTCAAACCGTTCCTCGCGGCGCCAGCCAATTCAATGGTCCCGCGGCGCACAGCTGAAGGCGCCCGTCTGCCAGCCCGCAGCGCCAATCCACCGTCCGCGCCAGGTGAACACGTAGCGCAGACCTCGACCGGCAAACTGCTTGAAACCAAGATAGTGATGACGGTCAACCACACGGTTCCAGCGACACACCTCATCGGGTCGCGCAAGGCCCACAACCACATCCCGGAGCGTAAAACTCTCCGGCGTCGCCTCGAACAAACCCGTTCACTGTCCCTCTATCACAACACCGGATGTCACGGCGCTTCACAAAAAGTCAACGAAAATGCGAATCATCCGGAACAAGCGGAACCAATCCTTCCAATAAACCCAGCGTGGGATAGTTTTGCCGCTGTCGCAAGGTGATCCCATGCTTGTTGATGTGATGTGATCGGAGTCCTGATCGCGGCGCGGGTTGACGCGTTCGAGGCTGCGATTTTGAGATTTGCTGACGCGCTGTTGCGGCGCGGGGTGCGATTGGTCGACCTATCCGGGGCGAGCGAGAGGCCTTGGTTGCCGGGCTCGAAAGCTTGCGGTTTCTGTCGGGGAGAGAGGCGCGGTCAGCCTGGTCTCGTGATTGCGTGCAGGACCTGCTTGCGCTTGTCCGCATGGTTGTGTCGACGAAGCTGTTGAAGGGTTTGGTCAGCTTGCGCTTGTTGTGGATGATGACGGCGATTGCGAGGGTGATCGCGTTGTTTGCGAACGCGTTCGGAGCATGGAGTCGTCTTCGCGGAAGGTGGCATCGCGGACATGATGATGGCTCTCGACTACCCAGTGTCCGCGATTCCATGCGAGCAACTGTTGCGGCGAGGCGCGTTCGACCGAGCATCCATGTTTCTTGGCAAGGTTTTTGCGGGTGTCTGTGGTGATGTTTTCTGTGGTTGTCCACAAGCGGTATGGGATTTGCTCTGCGATCGAGGCGACATGAAGCTTGTGGTCCCGGCGGCGGGTTGCCGTCCATTGGTCACGTGAACGCGGCTACCTTGCCGTCCCCGGGCACGTGACCGTCCGGGTTCCAGGTGTCCCAAGGCGGTTCGATCTCCTTGATGTCGACCTCGACGATGATCTGCAGACATTCTCCCCAAGTCGTGTCGTAGAGGGAGACTGTCGATACAGTCCCGATCGCGCTCTCGGCAGGGGTGAGGGCCATGAGGGTGGTCTCCTTCGCTCACTCACCGGTGCTTCAGGCAACGCTGCTGTCGCAGCAAGGTGTTCGCCAGAGCTTGCGCATCACGGCGACAATCGCGACCTTGCTTGCCGGCAGTCTTGAGGCGCTCGAACACGCTTGCCAGGTCCGCGTTGAAGCGGGCCGGTTGCGGCCAGGAGATCGCGTGGCCTTCGGCGCCCGCCACGGATGTGCCGAGCACCGTGGTCGTTGGCGCCACCCCGATCAAGGCTGCCGACGCTGCCGAGTTCGGGCATCCAGAAGGGCCGCGGCGGTCACCGGACCGGGGTCAGGATGACGTAGCTCTGCTCGGGATCACCGGCGATCACCGCTTTGATCGCCGCGCCGGCAATGCGGTCATCGAGATCGGCCGCTAAGGCCCTTGTGACGGTCTCGCCATCCACCTCATCTGCCACCTGCTTGGCGTCGACAAGCGCGGCACCAGGAGATCCTCCAGGCTCTTGAGGAAGGCGGAGCCACAGGCTCACCGTGCCGATCTTGGCGTCGAAGCGGTTGGCCCATCGCCTCGGCGAAGCGCCCGCAACGGGTTGACGAGAATAACCTCGAAGCCCCGGTCATGAAGACACTGGTGAACCTTGCGGTGATAGCGGCCTGTCGCCCACCACCCGGCTCACCCCGAGGCCGCGAAGCCACCTGCCCGTGGCGTCGTCCGCAAAACAATGCGCCAGATGTCCAGACTGGCTGACCCCTGCTACTACCTTGACCATCGTCCCTTGCTCCTCGCCTTACGATGGGTTCAAACCCAAGCATCCATTCAGGACGCGAGGGACGTCAAGGGAGGTTGGCCGACCACACTCGGTCGCGGCTCTGTCAAGGTCGAAATGGCAACCTCCGCGGAGATCGTTTGATCTCCGCTCCCCTGTGCGTGTTCGCTCAGGGAAGCGGAATCTCTCTGCAACCATAAACCGGACGCTCTCCCACAGATCCACATTTCCCCGCCCCCAACTGCTGTGGATGATTTCATCATCAAGGGGACAAAACCTGGTCATATAAGGTCATGGCGTGTTCGGTTTTCCGGATTTCTTGAATTCGACGTGCCGAGTGACGCGGAAGATCTGCTTGACTAGTAGTCCACCGGCATTGTATTGATGGTTTTTGGTGGGTAGTATTCCTGTGTCGGCATCCGTTGGAATCTGGACAGTGTCGATATCCACACGGGCAAGATGCCGAACAGGCAGGCAGCCGCAGCCCCATGTGCAGGTCCGGACAACGGGAGCGGCGCAATGACAGGAGCAACGTATATGGCCAACTCTCGGGGCAGGAAGCTCTACCGGGTGACCCTTTCAGCGCAGGAGCGCCGGGATCTGAAGGCGATTGTCGACGGCACCGGGGCTGCCTGGCGTCGGCGCCGGGCACAAATCCTGATGCTGAGGGGGCGCTTGTCGATGCCGACATTGCGCAAGGGCTGGGCACGGCGACGATTGAGCGCTTGCGCAAGCGCTGCGTCCTGGAGGGGCTGGACGCCGCCCTCAGCCGCAAGGAGCAGGTGAACCGTCGGCCGAAACGGCTGGACGGGGCGATGGAGGCGAAGCTGGTCTCGTCCCCGCCCGAGGGCTGTGGACGCTGAAGCTGCTCGCCAGCCGTCTGGTGGAGATCGTCGAGCGCATTTCGGAAGAGACGGTCAGGAAGACGCTAAAAAAAAGAGATCAAGCCGTGGCTGAACTGGTGCATTCCACCGCACCGGAGCGCACAGTTCGTGGCGGCGGACGTGCTTGACATTTATCAGCGGGACTTTGCCAGGGACGAGGTGCTGAGACCAGCCGGCAGCAGACGAAGGAAACCCGCATCCCTCGTCCCCCGGTCAGCCGGAGGTGGTCGACCATGAATATGAGCGCAACGGCACGGCCAACCTCTTCATGGCCTTTGCGCCCAACGAGAACTGGCGCACGGTGAAAGTCACCGACCGCCGCGGGACTGGGCACACTTCATCCGGGAGCTTGCCGACGACCATTTCCCCGACAGGAAGATCGTGCTGGTCAATTTGAACACGCACAGTCACTGTATGAAGCCTTCGAGCCCGAGGAGGCGGGTGCGAAAGCGGTTCGAGTTTCGCTATACGCCGAAGCACGGAAGCTGGCTCAACATGGCCGAAATCGAGATCGGTGCGCTGTCGCGGCAGTGCCTTCGGCGACGCATTCCCGACCGCGACAGCATGCTGCGGGAGACCGTGGCGTGGGTCGAGCGCCGCAATGCGGCCGATGTCACTGTCGACTGGCGTTTCACGACGAAGGATGCCCGGACGAAACTGAAGTCACTATATCCATCAATATAATAATGCTAGACTACTAGTTGATCATCTTCGCCAGCGGGCTGAAGATGGTGCGCTGGCGGCCATGGGCGGGCTTTTCGCTGTAGCGTCCCGTGCTCGCGGTCTTCCAGTTGATGCTCTCGAAGGTGCGTTGCCCTTGACCATCAGTCCGCGCGATGGGTCTCGATGATCAGCCTCGCGGGTGGTGTGGAGCGCGTCGAGGGTGAGCAGACGGCCGGCAACCGGTGCCGTCTCGAGCGCGGCGTGGACGGCAGCGATCTCCCCGTCGTGATAGTTGAAGATCGAATACCGGCCAGCGAGACCGTCTCGTAATGATCCTCGCCGGTGCGGCCGCGCTTGCCGTCGACCGCGTTGCCGACCTGCGGCTGCGCGCCGCATCCTCGATCCATCCCGGGTCGGTGTTCTGCAGCACCCGGTGCACGGTCGATCTGGAGACCGGCTTGTCCCTGTTCTTCCATGCTGCTCCAGCTCCTTCTGCGTCGTAGTGCGCCGCCGCAACCGCACCGTGCCGGTTCGCAAGCCAGCAAAATCACGCACAGCACCGAGGCGATGCGGTGCCCCTGCGCGCGCCGGAAAGCGCCGCTGATAAATCGAGCGCAACTCCTGCGCCGACCAGCGGCGCCCGCAACTCCCACGCCACAGGAAGCGGCGAACGATCCCGCGTCACGACGCAACGGAAACACGTAAAGATCCTTCGCCTCCCCGGTCGGCGCCCGCTGGCGCGCGCATGGCCCCTGCCAACGCACTCCCGGTTCGCCGCCTTGTACATGGTGCCGCTGAACTTCGTCGGCGAAACAAACGACTCCGCAACAAGTAACGGATGGCCGTACGCAGCCTCCCAGTCGCCACCGAGACGCCGCACCATCCGCGACAACGCAAACGAGGCAAGGCCCGGAAACGACCACCAGGAACAACAAACCTCGTGTTGTTCCCGGCAACCGCCTGAACTGTTCCTCGCGGCGCCAGCCAATCCAACGGGTGCGCAGCTGAGGGCGCCCGTCTGCCAGCCCGCAGCACCAATCCACCGCCCGCGCCAGGTGAACACGTAGCGCAGATCCCGACCGGCAAACTGCTTGAAACCAAGGATGACGGTCAACGACACGATTCCAGCGACATCAGGCCGCGCAAGGCGCACAACCACATCCCGGAGCACAAAACCCTCTGGAGTCGTCTCAAAAAAATCCGCTGCCTCCACGACAACGGATACTACGCCGCTTCACAAAAAGTCAGCGAAAATGCGAATCATCCTGAACAAGCAAAACCGACCCTTCCAACAAACCTGGCGTGGGATCGCCGTGCCGCCGTCGTCATGGAGGTTGCGCGCCATGGCCCGCTGCGGCATGGTGTGCAGATTCACCCCTCTGTCGGCAGAATTGGGCGTTCAGGCCATGAAGTCCGTCGATCTGAAAGAGCACATCAGGACGATACCGGACTTCCCCAAGCCCGGAATACTCTTCTATGACATCTCGACGCTGCTTCGCCACCCGGGTGCCTGGCGAGCGGCTGTCCGCGACCTGTCGCGGGTGGTCGGAGCAGATACCCCCGACATGCTCGCCGGTATCGAGGCGCGTGGCTTTCTCGTCGCCGGGGCGGTCGCTGTTGATCTCGGCGTCGGACTCGCCATGGTGCGCAAGACCGGCAAGTTGCCCGGCGCGACGCTGTCCCACAGCTACGAGCTCGAATACCGGGTCGACTCGGTGGAAATCCAGACAGATGCCGTGGAATCCGGCCGGAGCGTCGTTGTCGTCGACGACGTGCTGGCCACCGGCGGCACTGCGGCGGCGGCCATCGAATTGTTGCGCCGCGCCGGCGCTCGTGTCGTGGCGGCCGCCTTCGTCATCGAACTCGGTTTTCTCGACGGCCGCGACTATCTCGACATCCCCGTGGTCTCGCTCGTCCGGTACGATCGGTAGCCAGCCACGCTACGGCCCGGGACGTGCACGACTACCGGGCTCACCTGCCATGCGGATCTCGATGGAGGCGTGTTTTACCCGTGGCGGCGGAAGGCGGCCCCTCTAGCGTTCCGGGGGCTGCGCGGCGAACTCCGAATCCTTGAGACAGAAGCGCCCTTCCGGATCCTGCCACAGCGTCTCGTCCGCGTGGAGGATGCCGAGCGCGCGGGTCACGGCCTGGAATCCGCGGTCGGCGAATTTCTCGCAGAGCTCGGCGAAATAGAGTGGCCGTTCGGAGATCACGTGTCTGATCTCGGCGGCCAGCGCCTCGGGCGCGACATCGGCGACCGACGGGCTTGCGCCGTCGGCGGAGCCGAGGAAATCCTCCAGCCTCGCGTCGTCGGCATAGGCATAGCTTATCCGGTGGAACCGTTCGTGTGGCACGTTGTCGGGAATGGTCGCGTCGATGCCCATCTTCGCCGTCGTCGGCACTCGCGAATAGGGCCCGGGCGGGGGCAGGCTGGGATCGAGGGGTTTCGACCGCGCGCCGGAAATGATGGTCACATCGCGGTCTGCCTGGACCCGGGTTGCCACTGCCCATTCGACGTCGGTCGCGTCGAAGACGTCGATGTCGTCGTTGACCACCGTCACGTGCTTCATGTCGGCGACCGAGAGCGCGGCGAGGATGGCGTTCTTGCCGTCGCCGGCGAGCGGCCGGATCGCGATCACGGCATGCCAGTGGCAGCATCCGCCGGGTGTGATGTTGACCGCGGTGACGTTCACGCCGGCCTCCGCCAGCACCCTGCGAACGGCGGCCTCGTAGATCGGGCCCGAAGGCCAGATGTTCTCCCACGGCATGTGCAGGGCGTAATAGACTGGGTCCCGACGCATGGATACCGCCTTGATCCGGACCAGCGGGTTCCAGTGCAGTCCGCCCATGAGCCGTGTGAACTCGCCGAACCTTCCCTCGGGCCGGGTCCACCCCGTGGGCAGGATTTCCGCCTCGAGCACGATCTCGGCATCGGCGATGCACGGCAGGTCGACGGTGCCGCACTGTGTCAGCTTGACTCCTTCGCCGCGCATGCCGCCGGCGATACCGAGCTCGCTGACCCCGTCGCGCGCCTTGTAGGTCGCCGAGATCAACTCGAACGGATGCGTGCCGATATTGATCGAGATGGGCAGCGGCCTGCCCTTAGCGAGGGCCTTCTCGACGTAGCGGTGGAGGTTGTTGGGCGTGACGATGTCGATGCCCGTCAGGTTGCGTTCCTTGACGAGAAATCGGTAGATCCCGGCGTTCAGCGGGGCGTCATCGTCGTCGGGGTCACGCGAGATCGTAACTCCCGCCGTGATCATGGGGCCGCCGTCGAGCACCGAGAACAGCGGGATCGGCAGGTCATGTAGATCGACATCCTCGTCTTCGAGAACGACCTCGCGGACGGGGCCGCTGTTGACGAGATCCGGCGCGATCGGATGGTCGAGGCCATCGCGCAGACGGGCCTCGATTTCGGAGAAATCGCAGCCGGCGGCGATCGCGAGCCGGTTGCGGCTGTTGGTCACGCCAGAGACCACCGGCATGTCGTAACCGTTCACGTTGGTGAACACGAGCGCCTTGTCAGACTGGTCGACAAGGGTTGCAATATGGCGGATGTCGACCGGCTTCTCGATCCGGACCAACTCGTCGGCTGTGTGCAGATCGTCGATGAGGGTGCGAAAACTACCCGCCATGTCGCCTGTTCCGTTGATGGAGTGTTCCGTTGGGAAGCGCCAGCATACATCAATTGCCGGCTCGCTTCGATGTCCATAACCGCACGTGTCGGGTTCGGTCCGAGGGATGCGCGACAAATTTGTGCACGCCCTGCGATTTCAGGCTGCCCTTCGCTCCCGGAAGTCGTCCAATCTGTTGCTGTGGACGGAGCAGCGCAGAGCGATAAGGGCATTGGCGCCGTCGAGGCTCCAGTGCATGTCGCCGTGTTTCATGTGACCTCCGATCACGGACTTGCAGGCGCCCTCGACGACGCCTGTTGAGATGCACAGGTTCTGTTCTCGGAACCGGGGATAGCCCATGCGCGCCCGGTTTGTCTTGAAGTAGGCCATGTGTAACTGCTCACCCCTTGGTTCTGGCTTGATGTTGGAGTAGAGCAACGAACGGGTTTTCGTGGAGATTTTACACTGTAGATGGATTCGTTAGTGGTGGTCATCGAGAGCGACGGAGACCGTCGGTGGGCTACTTTGGATCCAAGGCGACGAGCGGGCTGTGCCAGCTGCTTCTGGGGCTCGGGTCAGAACTTTCCCACGCTGCATTCAATTTTGCTGTCTTCTGCTGTCCGGAGGTTTCACAGCGTGCCGGGTTTTCTGGTTTCGGGGCCGTCCGCAGTCGTCGCCGGCGGCGTTATCGGCGCGTGGGCGGGTTGTTTTCGGGATGTGGGCGGCGTCCGGGAATCGGCCGGACACCATTGGCGCTCAGGGCTGCGGCGGCTTCTCGGCGGTCGAGCCGCCGCCGTGTTTCGGCGAGGCTCTCGCGTCGGTTGGCGAAGATCACCGCGAGCGCGATGTTGTCGAGGCTGGCGCGGTTTGCGGGTCAGGCAGGCGTCCTCGCCGAAGACGCAGTCTCGGTGGTTCATGTTTTCCACGGCCCGCGGCCGCAGCAGTTCCTCTGGCGACGCGTGTTGCGCATCGAGCTGATGTACCGGTGTAGTCGTTGCCGCTCGCTGCGCCGCTGGCGCTCTTTCCCGGCGGCTCGCGGTAGCATGCGGGCGATCTGCCGGGGTAGTTGATCAGGCCCTCAAGCGGCACGCGCTGCTCGAGGCGGGCCTTGCCTCCTTGAAGCGGCCATCCGTCTCCCGGTCGATGCCGTCGAAGGTTTCGGGCGCCCTTGACCGGGAAGACGTGGTCTGCGCCGCAGCGCCGGGTGATCAGCGTCGTGTGCAGCGCGGGTGATCACCTTGCCGCGGACATCGGTGCGCTCGAGGAGGTGGCCGCCAGCTCGCCGTCGTCGAAGTTCAACAGCGCGAAGGGTGCGCCGGAGCCGTGAGGGCCACGGTCTCGTGGTGGCCGCCGCGGATGCGCTTGCCGTCGGCGGCAAGCGCCCGGGCGAGCCGGCGGCCGAGCACATCCTCGAGCGCCTCGGGATCAATCGACCGGATGACCCGGTGGAGGATCGCCCCGGAGGGCGGCTCGCGCAGCTCCGTCCTCGGGTTCCGCCGATGGCCTCGAGCTCGTCCCCGGACAGCGGCCGCGCAAACTGCGCAGCTGCCTTTCATGTTCGCAAGCTCGGCGAGAACGTGAGCACACCGTGTGCTTTCTGCGCGGCGGAAGTCCTCGATCGCCGCCAGCTCGTCGTGCAGCGAACGCATCACTTCGGAACCCCGGGGAGGAGGAGGTAGGCGGCGCCCGGCAGCGCCTGCGGACGCGACAGCAGCCGTCGCGCCGCACAACGAAAATCTCCTTGCCATGGGGGTCGGTGCAACGCCCGTTGGCGCGGGCAAACCCCCTGGCACGCCAGCCCGCCGCCTTGTGCCCGCAAAACTCGCAGGATCGCAGAACGTCTCCGCCACCTGGTGGCCGCAGGCCCAGTCGTCGGCCAGCCGCCGCGTCGCAAGAAAGAAGGAGGCAAGGTTCGGAAACGTTCCCGGCGCCGCAAGCAGTCGCGTGTTGTCAGATCAAGCCACTGCTGCTCCGGCTTCCAGCCACCGGTCGCGGCACTTGAAGGCCCCGGCCAGACCACTGCCCCCTGAAGGACGCAATATGGCGCAGCCCCGCCAGACGGCGAAACCCGAGATAGTCGTCCATCAACGCAGCGGACGCTCCTCGGGCTTCGCGAACCTCGGACAGACCCTTCTGGAGCTGCGACGTGAATCGGACAGGACGCGATGTGCTTGTGAACCGACATCCCCGCACCATGACAACTCCAGTGCAGGAAAACCAGCGAAAACTGCAAAAAAATCTCTCACACCAACCCGCGCCCCCGCAAAACCCACAAGGTGATCCCATGCTTGTTGATGTGATGTGATCGGAGTCCTGATCGTGGCGCGGGTCGACGCGTTCGAGGCTGCGATTTTGAGATTTGCTGACGCGCTGTTACGGCGCGGGGTGCGATTGGTCGGCGTATCCGGGGCGAGCGAGAGGCCTTGGTTGCCGGGCTCGAAAGCTTGCAGTTTCTGTCGGGGAGAGAGGCTCGATCAGCCTGGTCTTGTGATTGCGTGCAGGACCTGCTTGCGCTTGTCGACATAGTGGTGTCGACGAAGCTGTTGAAGGGTTTGGGCAGCTTGCGTTTGTTGCGGATGATGATTGCGAGGGTGATCGCGTTGTTTGCGGGCGCGTTCGGAGCATGGAGTCGTCTTCGCGGAAGGTGGCATCGCGGACATGATGATGGCTCTCGACTACCCAGTGTCCGCGATTCCATGCGAGCAACTGTTGTGGCGAGGCGCGCTCGACCGAGCATCCATGTTTCTTGGCAAGGTTTTTGCGGGTGTCTGTGGTGATGTTTTCTGTGGTTGTCCACAAGCGGTGTGGGGTTTGCTCTGCGAGCGAGGCGACATGAAGCTTGTGGTCCCGGCGGCGGGTTGCCGTCCATTGGTCACGTGAACGCGGCTACCTTGCCGTCCCCGGGCACGTGACCGTCCGGGTTCCAGGTGTCCCAAGGCGGTTCGATCTCCTTGATGTCGACCTCGACGATGATCTGCAGACATTCTCCCCAAGTCGTGTCGTAGAGGGAGACTGTCGATACAGTCCCGATCGCGCTCTCGGCAGGGCCGTGTCTCCTTCACTCACTCACCGGTGCTTCAGGCAACGCTGCTGTCGCAGCAAGGTGTTCGCCAGAGCTTGCGCATCACGGCGACAATCGCGACTTTGTGGGCCTTGCCGGCAGTCTTGAGGCGCACCAGGTCCGCGTTGAAGCGTGCCGGTTGCGGCCAGGAGATCGCGTGGCCTTCGGCGCCCGCCACGGATGTGCCGAGCACCGTGGTCGTTGGCGCCACCCCGATCAAGGCTGCCGACGCTGCCGAGTTCGGGCATCCAGAAGGGCCGCGGCGGTCACCGGACCGGGGATCGAGGTCAGGATGGCATACCTCTGCTCGGGATCACCGGCGATCACCGCTTTGATCGCCGCGCCGGCAATGCGATCATTGAGATCGGCCGCCGAGGCCCTTGTGACGGTCTCGCCATCCACCTCATCTGCCACCTGCTTGGCGTCGACAAGCGCGCCACCAGGAGATCCTCCAGGCTCTTGAGGAAGGCGGAGCCACAGGCTCAAGATCGCCCAGCCGATCTTGGCGTCGACGCGGTTGGCCCATCGCCTCGGCGAAGCCCGCAACGGGTTGACGAGAATAACCTCGAAGCCCCGGTCATGAAGACACTGGTGAACCTTGCGGTGATAGCGGCCTGTCGCCCACCACCCGGCTCACCCCGAGGCCGCGAAGCCACTTGCCCGCCAGCTCGTGGCGTCGTTCGCAAAACAATGCGCCAGATGTCCAGACTGGCCTTGCTGACCCCTGCTACTATCTTGACCATCGTCCCTTGCTCCTCGCCTTACGATGATACGGGTTCAAACCCAAGCATCCAGCGAGGGACGTCAAGGGAGGTTGGCCGATCACACTCGGTCGCGGCTCTGTCAAGGCCAAGGTCAAAACGGCAACCTCCGCGGAGATCGTTTGATCCCCGCTCCCCTGTGCGTGTTCGCTCAGGGGAGCGGAATCTCTCTGCAACCATAGCTCTCCCACAGATCCACATTTTCCCGCCCCCAAATGCTGTGGATGATTTCATCATCAAGGGGACAAAACCTAGTAGTCTAACATTATTGGATTGACGAATATAGTGACTTCAGTTTCGTCCGGGCATCCTTCGTCGTGAAACGCCAGTCGACAGTGACATCGGCCGCATTGCGGCGCTCGACCCACGCCACGGTCTCCCGCAGCATGGTGTCGCGGTCGGGAATGCGTCGCCGAAGGCATTGCCGCGACAGCGCGCCGATCTCGATCTCGGCCATGTTGAGCCAGCTTCCGTGCTTCGGCGTGTAGCGAAACTCGAACCGCTTTCGCACCCGCCTTCTCGGGCTCGAAGGCTTCATACAGCGACTGTGCGTGTTCAGATTGTCCAGCACGATCTTTCTGTCGGGGAAATGGTCGTCGGCAAGCTCCCGGATGAAGTGCGCCCAGTCCCGCGGCGGTCGGTGACTTTCACCGTGCGCCAGTTCTCGTTGGGCGCAAAGGCCATGAAGAGGTTGGCCGTGCCGTTGCGCTCATATTCATAGTCGACCACCTCCGGCTGACCGGGGGATACGGGTTTCCTGCTGCCGGCTGGTCTCGCACACCAGCACCTCGTCCTTGGCAAAGTCCCGCTGATAAGTGTCAAGCACATCCTCCATCGCCGCTACGAACTGTGCGCTCCGGTGCGGTGGAATGCACCAGTTCAGCCACGGCTTGATCTCTTTTTTTAGCGTCTTCCTGACCGTCTCTTCCGAAATGCGCTCGACGATCTCCACCAGACGGCCGGCGAGCAGCTTCAGCGGGCACAGCCCTCGGGCGGGGATGAGCAGGCTAGGGCGACCAGCTTCGCTTCCATCGCCCCGTCCAGCCGTTTCGGCCGACGGTTCACCTGCTCCTTGCGGCTGAGGGCGGCGTCCAGCCCCTCCAGAACGCAGCGCTTGCGCAAACGCTCGACCGTCGCCGTGCCGATGCCCAGCCCTTGCGCAATGTCGGCATCGACAAGCCGAGCGCCCCCTCGTCAGCCAGCATCAGGATTTGTGCCCGGCGCCGACGCCAGGCAGCCCCGGTGCCGTCGACAATCGCCTTCAGATCCCGGCGCTCCTGCGCCGAAAGGGTCACGCGGTAGAGCTTCCTGCCCCGAGAGTTGGCCATATGCGCTGCTCCTGTCATTGCGCCGAAGACCTGCGGGCATGCCCGTTGTCCGGACCTGCGCATGGGGCTGCCTGCCTGTTCGGCATCTGCCCGTGTGGATATCGGCACTGTCCGGATTCCAACGAACGCCGACACGGAAATACTACCCACCAAAACCATCAATACAATGCCGGTGGACTACTAGTCATATAAGGTCATGGCGTGTTCGGTTGTCCGTTTTCCGGATTTCCTGAATTCGACGCGCCGAGTGACGCGGAAGATCTGCTTGACTAGTTGATCATCTTCGCCAGCGGGGTGAAGACCTCGATGGTGCGCTGGCGGCCATGCGCGGGCTTTTCGTTGTAGCGCTGGCGGTCTTCCAGTTGATGCTCTCTCAAAGGTTTCAGGCGCGTTGCCCTTGACCATCATCATCCAGTCCGCGCGATGGGTCTCGACGATCAGCCGCGCGGTCTCGCGGGTGGTATGGAGCGCGTCGAGGGTGAGCAGACGGCCGGCAACCGGTGCCGTCTCAAGCGCGGCGTGGACGGCAGCGATCTCCCCGTCGTGATAGTTGAGGATCGAATACCGGCCAGCGAGACCGTCTCGTAATGATCCTCGCCGGTGCGGCCGCGGATGCGCTTGCCGTCGACCGCGTTGCCGACCTCCAGGCGCGGCTGCGCGCCGCATCCTCGATCCATCCCGGGTCGGTGTTCTGCAGCACCCGGTGCACGGTGGAGACCGGCTTGTCCCTGTTCTTCCATGCTGCTCCAGCTCCTTCTGCGTCGTAGTGCGCCGCCGCAACCGCACCGTGCCGGTTCGCAAGCCGCGCCATCACGCACAGCACCGAGGCGATGCCCCTGCGCGCGCCGGAAAGCGCCGCTGATAAATCGAGCGGAACTCCTGCGCCGACCAGCGGCGCCCGCAACTCCCACGCCACAGGAAGCGGCGAACGATCCCGCAGCCGACGTCACGACGCAGCGGAAACACGTAAAGATCCTTCGCCTCCCCGGTCGGTATAGCGCCCGCTGGCGCGCGCATAGCTCCTGCCAACGCACTCCCAGTTCGCCGCCTTGTACATGGTGCCGCTGAACTTCGTCGGCAAGACAAACGACTCCGCAACAAGCAACGGATGGCCGTACGCAGCCTCCCGGTCGCCGCCGCACCATCCGCGACAACGCAAACGAGGTTCGGAAACACCCGGCGACCACCAGGAACAACAAACCTCGTGTTGTTCCCGGCAACCGCCTGAACTGTTCCTCGCGGCGCCAGCCAATCCAACGGGTGCGCAGCTGAGGGCGCCCGTCTGCCAGCCCGCAGCGCCAATCCACCGCCCGCGCCAGGTGAACACGCAGACCTCGACCGGCAAACTGCTTGAAACCAAGATACGGTCAACCACACGGTTCCAGCGGCACTAGGCCGCGCAAGGCGCACAACCACATTCCGGAGCGCAAAACCTTCCGGAGTCGTCTCAAAAAAATCCGCTGCCCCCACGACAACGGATACTACGCCGCTTCACAAAAAGCCAGCTAAAATGCGAATCATCCTGAACAAGCGAAACCGACCCTTCCAACAAACCTAGCGTGGGATCACCGTGGCAAAACCCAAGTGCTGCCTTGAAAAACAAACAGAATTTAGCGTAAGATCACCCTGCCCTCCACCTCCTGCAAGCGCAGCTCCTCACAGCGACCCTCCGCAGCCTCGGCTCGAATACGCTTGCGATCGTACAGGGACTTCCGGGTGGCCGAATCATGACACGACGACTGCGGCATGTCGCCAGCGGCGTCCGCACCCGATGATGACACGAAATCCTCGATGCACATGACCATGCACGACCTGATAGTACCGCCAAAAAAATTTACCAGTCTCCTTCTCCGAATCACCAAAATGAACCTCGGCGCAGATCGTCATCACCGCACGAACGAACGCTTACGCACCCGTCAGGGATCCGTCGGTAACGACATGGAGCGATTGGGTCTTGCCGTCGACCCGGAAGCCGGTTTCGTCGACATGCAGCGCCGGGCGTTCCGGCAGCTCGGCGATGGCGGCCTGCTCCCATGAGTGCAGCGCGTCATACAGGCGCCTGACGTAGCCGAGACAGGTGCCTCGGAGAGCCTGAGCCCGGAGATCGCCTGCACCAGCGCGACGGCCCGGCGCAGGGACAGCATTTTGGGCGACCAGCAGGTTGATGACGAAGGCCTGCAGACCGGTATCGTATTGCTGCGGCCCGGGCATGGTCTCGGGGAACCGCCCCCGGGTCCGGCAATCCGGACATTCCTTGACCTCGGCGTCGACGCGAGTCTCGACGACCTTGAAGACGATGTCGCAGAGGACGCGACGCTCCCGGTCGACGGGGTCGACATCATTGAGGTCGGTGCCGCAGGCCTCACAGGCCTCGACGGTGACCGTCTCCTCGACGACGGTCTTCCGGAGGTTGGCGCCCGTCTGCAAGGTTCGCCCTTGCGCCCTTGCGCCGCTCGTCCTTGTCCGTCTGCGACGGCAGAAGGCCGGAGTTGGCGCCGGTCTTGCGGGTCGTCTTCTCCAGCAGGACGGTAATCAGGATGCTCGCCAAGGTGGACAGCACGCGGATCACGTCATCGACCTCTTTGGATATCTTGCCGGCCGCGCGCAACGCCGCGATTTGGGCCTTGGCCGCCTCGAACTTCTCGCGCAGCGACGCCGCGTTGACCGTCGCCATCACCCGGCCTCGACGGCCATGATCGCCTCGAGCACCGCCTGGCGCTCGCCCGGCGGCATCCTCCGGTACCCCGCCGCCCAGCGGGCGGCCTTGCGCTTGATGCGCTGACGGTCCGGGTGGTTCCGTCCGGCATGGCTGGCCGAGTGTATCCGCCCGGGCTCGAAGTTGAGCCACACCACCTCGGTGCGGACCCGGGCCTGGGTCGTCACCTGCACGGCGATGCGGCGCCAGTCCCGCAGCAGGTCGTCGTACAACGCCGAAGGGTGGCCCGAGACCATCGCCTGACACGGCAGACCCTTGAGCAGTTCAAGGAGTTCGACATGGTCGGCTTCGGTGTAGTCGTGGCGGTACCGCCGGCCCGACCGGCGGGTCGCCTGCAGGTACGGCGGGTCGCTGCAGACCAGTTCCGTGCCCCGGAACGCAAAGCCGGCCAGGAACGCGTGGGCGCAGCCGTGGATCAGTTCCACCGGATAGTCGCACCCGAACTCGTCCAGCGCTCGCCGGTCCCGGTCGATCCCGATAGAGCGCAACGCCGGCACTTTGCGCTTCATCAGCGCGCCGCCTCCGAGATGCGTTTCCACATACAGATCATGCGGGGGCTGGAGCCCCAGAAGCAACTGGCACAGCCCGCTCGTCGCCTTCGATCCAAAGTAGCCCATCGGTAGTCCTCGTCGCTCTCGATCACCAACACTAACCGAATCGGTCTCCAGTGTCAAATCTCCACGAAAACCCGTTCGTTGCTTTACCCCGACGCCAAGCCGGAACCAGGGGGTGAGCAGTTACACAAAAACTTAACAATATTGTCGTGCACCCCGGTCCGCACGACGACCCCATGCTAATTCGGAGACGTGAAATCCGAATACGTTGGGGCTCATCACAGATCGCCTCCTTGATCGCAATTTTTGTGCCGAGAAGGCCCCATCGAGTCTTGGCGGCACGATTGCAGCGCGACGCAAACTGAGAAAATCTCGCCAGTCGTCGCCGGATTAGCAGCGTGGGATCACCGTGCCCGGTCCGAGTTCCCCGTTGAATTGTGGCGCCGGATCGGCTAACGCTGGCATTGGCGTTTCGGTCGCGAATGTCGGGCCGGGGCAGCACCTTGCGAAGGATCTGTACCGATGACGGCTGCGACGATGGCGGTCCGCCGCGAAGTCCGCGCCATCAGCCTGATCGGCTTCGCGCATTTCCTTAGCCATTTCTACATGCTGTCGCTGGTTCCGCTGTTTCTCCTTGTGCAGGCGGAATTCGAGGTCTCGTTCGTCGAGCTGGGCCTGATCATTACCCTCTACAACGTGGCGACCGCGGTGCTGCAGACGCCGATGGGGGTTCTCGTCGACCGGTTAGGCGCTAGGCGCATCCTGATCGCCGGCTTGTTCGTCAATGCGTTCGCCGTCGCCCTAGCGGGCTTTGCCTCGTCCTACATGGAACTCCTGCTGCTCTTCCTAGTGGCCGGCGCGGGCAACAGCGTGTTTCATCCTGCCGACTACGTTATCCTTACCGCGTCCGTCGACCAACGGCGTCAGGGCAAGGCCTATTCGATCCATTCCTTTGGCGGTGCGCTGGGTTTTGCGGCCGCACCGTCGGTAATGATCACTCTCGCCAACTGGACGGACTGGCGCACGGCGCTGGTCATCGCCGGACTCGCAGGAATCGTTCTTTCCTTCGTGTTCGTGTTCTCCGGTGACACGCTGAAAGAAGATGCGAAGACGAAGTCCCAGCCCGACCGGCAGGTAACCCTGCGCCAGACCATCACGGTTCCGGTGATGCTGTTCTTCCTGTTCTACGTGTGCATGGCGGCATCGTCGATAGGCTTGACGGGCTTTGCGGCGGTGTTCTTGCCCGAGATGTACGGCATATCGATCCAGACGGCGAGCCACATGCTTTCGATCATGCTGCTGGCAGGCGCCGTCGGCACGTTGTTCGGCGGGCCGCTGGCCGACCGCACGCGGAACCACGATCTCGTGCTGACGATATGCTTCGGCGTAGGCGCGCTGTTGACCGTAGCGGTCGGAACCGCGGCCATACCTGTGTTTTTGGTGCTGGTGGCTTTTGCCGGCAACGGGTTCTTCCGGGGAATCGTCAATCCATCGCGGGACATCATGGTACGAGAGATATCGCCGCCCGCCGCGCTCGGCACGGTGTTCGCCTTCGTGACGACCGGCTTCAGCATTGGCCAGGGGCTGGCGCCCATCCTCTACGGGTTTCTACTAGACCACGGGATGGTTTCGGCCGTGCTTTATGTCTCAGCAGCCTTCACGCTGCTCATGATCGGCCTGTCGGTCTCCTCGCGCGAGCGCCGCGCCCGCCGTTCGGCGTGATTCGCGCGGCAGGGCGACGCACAAAGGCTGGGCTCGGGACTGACTGGCATTCGGCGTCCCGGCTCCGAAGAGACCGGCCGATGGAACCTCCGGGCGCTGCGGCGCTCAGTGACTGCCGGCCTGAGGGATGCTGGCCGGGTGAAGGTCGTGTGGCGCGATTGGCCGGTTCACCGCGCCTTACGGATCCGAATCGTGAACACCCCGCCATTTTCCTCCAAGCCTAGGAGGACATGGCCGGTCTCGCGGCAGAACGCCTCGAAATCGCCCGGTGCCGCCGGGTCGTCGGCGCGGATCTCCATGAGTTCACCGCGGGGAATATCGCGCAGCCGCTTGCGGGCGCGTAGCACGGGCAACGGACACTTCAATCCGACGGCGTCGAGAATCGGGGCATCGTCAGGCATGGCGGGCGGAATCCGGTGTTTCGTGCAGTGATGGCCCGACCCCGGCGGGCTTTCCGGAGTGGTCGCGCCATGTGGCCCCGGCTTCACCGAGTCCTAGCTGGGGTTCTTGGGAGCTTTTAGAACTTTGTGCCTGTCGCCTCCAAATGAAGGTGCTCATGAAAGACGTGGGGATGCTGGAGCAGACACGAGCGTAGTGATGAAACACCAGCCCGCGCGCTTCTTTAGGGCCCGTCACGAAACAATCGCGTCTGTGTCGGGTGTTGGCAAGAGTGAATAGTTCCACTCGCCCTGGAATTTTGCGCGCTTGATGTCGAGGGCCTTTATCTCGGCATCCTTGATTCCCTTCGGACAGGTGTTTTCGTCGACATCGCAATAGACCTTGAGGCCGGCTTCGGTGGTGGTTGTTCTGATCAGGCTGACGATGGTGGCGAGGCTGCGCAGCGGCTTGCCGCGCCAGTTTTGGCTGATGAACGAGAACAGGCGATGCGGTTCCATTTGCTGGTGCCGGGCGGCAGGTGGCAGACCATGATCTCGAGGCTGAGCTCCCTAGCGAACTTCTGCAGTTCGACCTTCCACAGCCGCACCCGGGCCCCGTTCGACTTTTTAACATCCCACACTTATACAAGTCCCCCGTTCCATAGTGAAGTGCAACACATGATGGGCTGTGGCCATGTGTTTTTAGACGCATGATGTTGCGGAGCGGTAGCGGCGAGAGTTTCTGTGCAAGATGAAGGGGACTTGTTCATGTCCAAAGGCTACCGTCACCTACGAAGAGCGATGCCAGATTGAGGCAGAAAAGCGGTCTTTCACAAGGTGCGATTGCTCGGCAGCTGGGCCGATCAACAATTTTCCGGGAGATCAAGCGCAACACCGGGGGACGGGGTTACCGTCACAAGCAGGCACAAAGGATGGCAGAAACGCGCCGCAGGGCAGCCTCGTCTGTTTCTTGGCGGTTGACGCCTCGGATTGAAGCTCAGAAAAAGCTGCGGGAGGGCCCCGAGCAGATCAGCGGCCGTTTTCGACTGGAGGGCCGTGGGTCGGCAACGGATCCATGATCGCCGAAGATCGGAGAGCCGGGGGCGTCTTGTGGAAGAAGCTTCGGCGGCGCAGCAAGAAGCCGAACTGGAAGGGCGGATGCCATTCTGGCCGGGTGGACATTTCCGAGCGCCCTGCGGAGGCAAAGGAACGGGTCGGCGACTGGGAGCCATCATCGGCAAAGCTCACAGTGGAGCTGTCGCTGGTTGATCGTGCCACGAAATACATCTTGCTGGGTGGACAGAAAGACACGGTCGGTATGATCCGCCTGCTCGGCTCTGGTGCGCTATTGGTCTGCACAATCACGTCAGACAACGGAGTTCGCAGACCACAGGCGTGTCGCTGAAGCACTTGACGCAGATTTCTTCTTCGCCTGTATCTACTCACCCCTAGTTGGGTTCTGATTGGTCGTAGTGCTCGTTGATGATGTCTGCGGCTTTTCCGTCGAGGGCGATCTGGGTTGCGACGAGTGGGTTGTAGCCGAGTGCGGCCATGGAGGTGAGGTAGCTTGAGCCCCGGCACCATGCTTTCGCGTGGAGCATGGTGCGGAAGCATCCGGACACCTTGAGCTTGAGCTTTGCCATCCTGATCTTCTGTTCTCCGGCATTGTTGGTGAAGCTGACGTCGGGGTTGTCTATGAAGCGCAGGTTTTCGTGTTTCACGAGACGTTCGTGCAGGTTGTGCGCGTCGGACTTGCGTCCACGTTTTCCTTTCGTCGGGATGTCGGGCAGTTCCCTGGCGCCCTGATGGTGCGGTAGCGCCTGCGCCCGGCGTCGTTCAGGGTTTTGGATGCGCTCTTGTTGACCTTGTGGCAGACCTCGCGGAGCAGGCTCTTCATCAGTCGCGCGGTAGCCTCGACGACAAAGGTCAGTTCGCGCAGCAGGTGGCTGCCGCACAACTGGTGGCTACACTGGCCCATGTACGAGGCCCAGGACGCCCTTGTAGCACGGGATGTTGTGTTTTGATGCGGTACTGTAACTTGATGTCTGGAAATTTGTCTGAGGTTTGCGCTTTGAGGCGTTTCACTGGGGGGGGGGGGCTAGCCCCCAGTGAAACGCGGCGCCATCGTGCTATCCCATGGAGCTGTAAACCTTCATGGAGGAAGTGAATGGACCTGCGACACACTACGACGATTGAGGCCGTTTTGGAACATCTGATCGCAAACGGAGCAACGGATCTGGGGCGGATCTTTGGTCAGCTCTTCGAGCTTGCGATGCAAATCGAGCGCGAGCAGCACTTGAAAGCGGGCCACCGGACACCGGAACGACAGGGCTATGCCAACGGCTACAAGCGGATCGACTCCCCCACTGTTACCGTTCAGGTACCAAAGACGGCCGGTCACGGGGACGACCCGTCCCCAGTCGCTTGAACGCGGCCAGCGATCTTCTCGCGCCGTAGCCGAGATGTACATCAAGGGTGTTTCCACGCGGCAGGATGTAATGCGCGAGTTCGGGAGCCTGTCCTCTTCTCAGGTCAGCCGGGCCACTAGGTTGCTCGATGAAGAACTCGCCGCGCAACCGGCCCCTGATGAAATACCTGGATGCGCGCTACGAAAAAGCCCGCCATGACGGCGTTGTGCGCGATGTTGCAGTGCTCTCGGCCATCGGAATAGGGGCTGCAGGCACGTTCTGGCGCTCTCCGAGGCCGAGGTCCATTGGAGAGCCTTCCTGGAAAGCTTGCTAGCCCTGCATGGTACGACCTTCATCGTCTCGGATGACCATGCCGGGCTGAAAGCGGCACGACGCGCGGTGCTGGGCGCGGCGACGTGGCAGCGCTGCCAGTTCCACTTGGCACAAAACGCCGTGCACCGAACAACGACATCAGGAAACGTATTGGAAAACAGCTCAGAGCCACGCCTCCTCACTCCAAACCGCCGAGGCTGAACTGGGCGCCCTCGTGGCCAGCGACAAGCATCCAGGCTTCCTGGCTGGAAAAGAATGCGGGGCTCGCTGTCTTCACCTTGCCCGATGCTCACCACAAGCGCATGCGAACCTCGAACGGCATCGAGCGACCGATCCAGCAAGAGCTCAAGCGGCGCACCTTAAAAGTCAGGGTCTTTCCGAACCTCGCCTCGTTGGAGCGCCTTTCAACCGCGGTCCTCATCGACGAAAAATGGGAAACCGAAACCAAGATCAAATGGGAACAGCTCGATCAGCTTCACGACAATTTCCAGACATCAGGTTGCGTAATCGATGATGCCGATTTCTTGCCTCCCGGCCGCGCTTGCGGTGCGGGAACTTGCACGTCAGGGTCCCACGACATGAAGCCACTTACTGTTGATCCGAAATCGTCGACATCGGGCGTTGCAGGAGGTGCGCCACGGCGGCCTCCTCCCATGACGCATCGTGAAAGCATAGCCGAGGCCTCGGAGAGCTTGATGCCGGAGATCGCCTGCACGAGCGCGACAGCACGGCGCAGGGACAGCATCTGGGCGACCAGCAGGTTGATGACGAGGGCTTGGATGCCGATGCCGTACTGCACGGGATGTTGTCGGGGAACCGGCCCTTGGTCCGGGCCTTGCACTTCGGGCATTCCTTGATCTCGGCGCGGCGCTCGACGACCTCGAACACGATGTCATAGAGGACGCGGCGCTCCCGATCGACGGGGTCGACGCCGTCGGCGCCGCAGGCCGCGACCGTCTCCTCGACGATGATCTTGCGCAGGTTGTTTGTGTGGTTGGTGGTTGTCGCCCATCTGCTGGTTCGGCTTCGGGCCCTTGCCGTTGCTCCCGGCACGCTCTTGTCCGTCTGTGACGGCGGCAGACCGGAGTTCCGGCTCGTGCGTGGTCTTCTCCAGAAGGACGACGATGAGGATGTCGAGCAGGATGACGAAGACGCGGGTCACGGCCTCTTTCGGCACCTTGCCGGCCGCACGCAGCGCCGCGGTCTTGGCCGCTTCGAACTCCTCGCGCGCCGCGTTGACCGTCGCCATCACCCGGCCTCGACGGTCATGATCGTCGCGAGCATCGCCTGGCGCTCGCTCGGCGGCATCTTTCGGTACTCCGCCGCCCGGCCTTGCGCTTCATCAGCGCGCCGCCTCCGATGGCACAGCCCGCTCGTCGCCTTCGATCCAAAGTAGCTCACTGGCGGTCCCCGTCGTTCTCGATAACCACCACTAAACGAATCGGCCTGCAGTGTCAAATCTCCACGAAAACCCGTTCGTTACTCTACCCCGACATCAAGCCGGAACCAGGGGGTGAGCAGTTACCTTCGCCTTTCCATTCTTGGGAGCGCGGCTTGAATGAGCACACCAACGGCCTGGTGCGGGAGTACTTCCCGAAGGGCACGGACTTTCGCGCGATATGCAACGAAGATGTTCACAAGGTGCAGGATCGGCTCAACACTCGGAAAGTCCCGGGATCGCCGACGGAGGTAATCTTGAAGTGAAACCGCCCTGACCATCTGCGTTCCGAAGCCGCAACGTGCAGCAGGGTCCATGCCGCGCGACGGGGAAATAGTGGCTTGAAGCCGACAAAGGCGTTGCATAAGCTCGATGTTGAAGGAACTGAAGCTGTTCCTAGGCGGAATCGAGAGTGGCAGAGGGGGAAAATTTGTGCAACACCCGGCCCTCATCTCCGTTCGGGCTACGCCCTCACTGCGATGAGGGCCGGATGTTGCACTTCAGACGGGAAGTGGGGACGTGATAAAAATTCCAAGCCACAAAAAGTGCCAACTTGGGATATGAGTTGGCTGGGGCGCCAGGATTCGAACCTGGGATCACGGGATCAAAACCCGTTGCCTTACCACTTGGCCACGCCCCAAAATCGTCGTGCCGCGAACATATGGAAGACATCCGGCCGCCGCAACAGGAAATCGCCGAAGAACATGTGCCGGAGGCTTGGCGGTGCGGCCGTCATTCGGGGACGCGGCCGCGCTATGGGCTCGCGCCAAATCAGTTTGTTTATTTAGTGTGGATCTGCCATCGATGATGTCATGGAAGCGATGGTTGATACGCTGCGATCCAAGTTTGTGGTGTTGCGTCCGGTTCCGGACGAACGCGCGCGGCGCCTGTGGGCGGCGACGGAGGCCCGTGCCATCGGGCGCGGAGGCGAGTGGTCGAGGCGACGGGGATGGGCACCGTTCGGCGCCGGAGGAGCTTGATTCGGAGTCTTCGAGTGAGATTTCTTCAGGACGTTTGCGTCGCCCCGGCGGCGGGCGCAACGGATCCGGGTTTGGTGGCGGCGCGAGCTTGAACCGATGACGCGCGGCGATCCAGAGAGTTCGCTGCGGTGTCACAGTGCCGCACGGCTGGCGGACCGTCTTGCGGTCGAGGGCGTCAGCGAGCGCACGGTGAACCGGCTGCTCCACGATCTGGGGTACAGCCTCCAGGCCAATCGCAAGTAGCATCCGGACCGGGATGCGCAGTTCCGACGCGCCGGGTGCGCGCGTTCCGGAGTCTGGGCCAGCCTGTGGTGACACGAAGAAGAAGGAAATCCAGTACCGCAATGGCGGCCGGAAATGGCGGCCCGAGGGCGACCCTGAAGCCGTCAACGTGCATGACTTCCCCGATCCGGAGCTCGGCAAGGCGATCCCCTGCGGGGTCTACGATCTCACCGCCAACGCCGGCTGGGTCAGCGTCGGACACGACACGGCGGCATTCGCGGTCGAGGCCGCTGGTGGCGGCAGATGAGCCGGCTGCTCTATGCCAGGCGCTTGCTGATCACCGCCGACGGCAGCAGCCGCAACCGGCTGTGGAAGCTGCAGCACCTTGCCGACGAACTCGGGTTGAAGGTGTCGGTGGCCCACTTCCCGCCCGGAAAGTGGAACAAGATCGAGCACCGGATGTTCTGCCATATCACCCGGAACTGGCGCGGCCGGCCCCTCGTCAGCTACCAGGTGATCGTCAAGCTGATCGCCGCGACCACCACCGGCCTCATCATACGCTCGGACCTCGACGAGAACAGCTATCCGCTCGGGGTCAAGGTCAGCGACGATGAGATGGACGGCCTCGCCATCCGCAGAGACCCGTTCCACGGCGAGTGGAACTACACCCTTACACCACGGACATAACGATCAATTTATTTTGGCGAAATACCTATCCGCCGGACAGTGCAGGCCGAACGGACAGCAGGCTCGTTGCCGCGATCCACCACCGGGGATGCGCCGCCCGCAGGCCGGTGGCAGCCTCGGATGCCTTCCGGACATCGGGAAAGACCGCAAAGCAGGTGGCGCCGCTCCCCGACATGCGGGCAAGCAGGACGGAGGGGAGGCGCTTGAGCGCCTCCAGGACAGGCGGGATTTCGGGCGCCACAGCCACAGCCGCCGCCGTCAGGTCGTTGCCGAGGGGAGCGAGGCCGGAGATCAATTCCTCCAGGTCGGCGGGCCGGGTCCACGCAGCTGGTTCCGACCAGGCGCCGGTTCTTGCTCCGAATACCGCGGGGGTGGAGACGGGCACCCCCGGGTTGGCGAGGACGAGGCCACAGTCGGGCAGCGCCGGCAGCGTTTCGACGATTTCGCCGGTTCCGGAAACCAGCGACGGCATACCAGCGACGCAAGCTGGTACGTCGGCCCCGAACTGCTGGCCGAGCCTGGCCAGCTCGTCGTCGCCAGCGGGAAGGTCCCAAAGACGCACCAGCAGGCGCAACGCCGCCGCGGCATCGGCCGATCCGCCGCCGATGCCGGATGAGACCGGAAGGTTCTTCTCCAACCGCAGCCATGCGCCTCCGTCGACGCCGTAACGGGCCCGGAGCGCGCGAGCGACCTGGACGACGAGGTTGGCCTCCGGATCGGCCGGGAGGCTGGCAGCGAATTGGCCGTCAGCCGCAAGCGTGATCTCCGGCGCCGGACCCGCTTGAAGCCGGTCCGCGATCCCGGCGAAGCCGAACAGGCTCTGTAGCGTGTGGTAGCCGTCGGCGCGGCGGCCGGTCACCCTGAGAAACAGATTGATCTTTGCCGGCGCGTCGATCGCAACGGGACGGTTCCGCGGCCGCGCTACCACCGGTCGGCTCAGCTGTCCTTTTCCGGATCTGGAGCGGTGTTGAGGCCGTCGCGAATCTTGTCCTCGATGGTCTGGACGTCTTCCGGCTCCGGATCCAGCGACAAGGCTCGTTTCCACTGAAACCGCGCTTCTTGAAAGCGGCCGACCCGCCAGTAGGCGTCGCCGAGGTGGTCGTTGATGGTCGGATCCTGCGAGCGGAGTTCGACGGCCCGCTCTAGGTACCTGACAGCAGTCTCAAAATCCTTCATCCGGTAGAAGATCCATCCGAGGCTGTCCACGATATAGCCGTCGTTGGGCCGCTGCGAGACGGCGCGTTCGAGCATGCCGTGGGCGCGTTCGAGATTGATGCCCTGATCGGCCCACGAATAGGCAAGGTAATTGAGCACATAAGGCTGGTCCGGGCGCAGCCGCAGGGCATGTTTGAGATCCCGTTCCGCCAGTTCCCATTTCTTGGCGCGCTCGAATGCCATGCCCCGCTTGAACAGCAGGCGCCAGTGTCCCGCCTCTATGCTGTCGATTCCGTCGAGCGCCCTGCCATAGGCTTCTGCGGCGCTGTTGAACTCCTTGTTGCGGCGATGGAGGTCGCCGAGGCCGGCAAGGGCCTCGACGCGGACCGGCTCGTGGACCGCGAGCCGGCTGAAGAGCTCGGTGGCTTCCGGATCCCGCTCAAGCTGTTCGAGATTCCGCGCTATCCGAAGTTCCGCGGTCCATTTCAGCGGTCTATCGGCAGGGATCTGCCGATAGACCGCGATCGCGTCCTCATAGCGTTCCAGCGATTCGAGGATGCTTCCCACCAGCATGTCGGCAAGATGCAGGTCCGGATCCAGCCACGTCGCAAGGCGGCCGTAGATCAGCGCCATGCGCGCCGACGGCGGCTGGCTGATGGCGCTCGCGACATCGAGCAGTACTTCTGCCGCCCCTTCGGCCGCGCCGGCGATCGGGGGCGGCGGTTCGCCTCCGTCTTCCAGGCGTTCGAGCGCCTTCGCGATGAGTATCGATTCGGGCCGGTCCTTCAGGTACCGGGAATAGAGCTCCGCCGCCTTGTCGGCCCTTCCGTTTCTTTCGAGGAAGGCGCCGATTCTCTGGGCCATGCGTAGCGACAGGTCCTCGACGCTCTTTCCGGCGCGTTCGTAGTAGGCCAGCGCCTGCTCGTCGCGGCCGGCCTGTTCGGAGATCAGCCCGGCTTGAAAATCATGGAATACCTGCGGCTGCGACTTCTCCCCGATAACTGCCAGAGTTGTCAGCGCGGCGTCCGTCTGCCCGCTCTCGGCCTTCACCCAGGCGAGCAGCGTGTTGCGCAGCAACGCGCCGATATCGTCGTCGTCGGAACTCGCGAGCCTGGCCTCGGCCGAAGCCAGGTCGCCCTGCCTGATCAGGTCGAGCACGACCGCGAGATGAACGATTCCGGTTATCCTTCCGTCGTCGGCGATGGTCGCGGCCAGCTCCATTGCTCGGTCGATCTTTCCGGCCGAGAGCGTGACGAGGAACAGCTGATAACGCAGATACGGGTCGCCAGGATCTGCCGCGAGGGCTTGATCCAGAAAACTCGACGCCAAGGCAAAGTTCCCGACCTTGCGGGCCTGCCAGCCGGCGAGGTACCCGCCCAGCGCCTTGGCCGCAGGGCCGGGCATGAGCAGTCTCCTGGGCGCGGTATCGGTGCTGCCCGAAGCGGCGACCCGGACTTCGACGTCGAGGGCTCGTGGATCTGCTGCCCGCGGCTGGTCCGGTATGCATCCGGCGACGGCGACGGCTGTCAGGATTGTCGCAGTGAAAGTGAGAGGGAATGTCATGTTGCCGGCCACCTGCTGCGCCGCCGCCGCATCGGTCGAGGGGCAGCGGCGGACATGCGCTGACGGCCAGATTCGCTGAATCCGCTGCCAAACGCAATCCGTCGTGATGGCGGCTCTCCAAATTTGTCCGGCCATGGGCGCATTTGCCCCGGGCGGACCCAATTTCAGACGTCCTGACCTCGTGAGTTGACTTGATCAGTCCGGCTCCCCTTTTTTCCGCCACGAATGGTAACTGTTCACCCCCTGGTTCCGGCTTGATGTCGGGGTAGAGCAACGAACGGGTTTTCGTGGAGATTTGACACTGCATGCCGATTCGCTTAGTGGTGGTCATCGAGAACGACGGGGACCGCCAGTGGGCTACTTTGGATCGAAGGCGACGAGCGGGCTGTGCCAGCTGCTTCCGGGGCTCCAGCCCCCGCATGATCTGTATGTGGAAACGCATCTCGGAAGCGGCGCGCTGATGAAGCGCAAGGCCGGGTGATGGCGACGGTCAACGCGGCGCGCGAGGAGTTCGAAGCGGCCAAGGCGCTGCGTGCGGCCGGCAAGGTGCCGAAAGAGGCCGTGATCCGCGTCCTCGTCATCCTGCTCGACATCCTCATCGTCGTCCTTCTGGAGAAGACCACGCACGAGCCGAAACTCCGGTCTGCCGCCGTCACAGACGGACAAGAGCGTGCCGGAAGCAACGGCCCGAAGCCGAACCGGCAGATGGGCGACAACCTGCGCAAGATCATCGTCGAGGAGACGGTCGCGGCCTGCGACGCCTGCGGCGCCGACATCGACGGCCCCGTCGATCGGGAGCGCCGCACGACATCGTGTTCGAGGTCGTCGAACGCCGCGCCGAGATCAAGGAATGCC
Source organism: Alphaproteobacteria bacterium (assembly GCA_964291215.2). Taxonomy (GTDB): domain Bacteria; phylum Pseudomonadota; class Alphaproteobacteria; order MPNO01; family UBA830; genus JAJEBT01. The sequence continues at coordinate 884,489 of OZ219791.1, forward strand.
CGAAGTGCAAGGCCCGGTTCCCCGACAACATCCCGTGCAGTACGGCATCCAGGCCCTCGTCATCAACCTGCTGGTCGCCCAGATTCTGTCCCTGCGCCGTGCTGTCGCGCTCGTGCAGGCGATCTCCGGCATCAAGCTCTCCGAGGCCTCGGCTATGCTTTCACGATGCGTCATGGGAGGAGGCCGCCATGGCGCACCTCCTGCAACGCCCGATGTCGACGATTTCGGATCAACGGCAAGTGGCTTCATGTCGTGGGACCCTGACATGCAAGTTCCCGCACCGCAAGCGCGGGCAAGAGATCGGCCCGTGCTACAAGGGCGTCCTGGGCCTCGTACATGGGCCAGTGTAGCCACCAGCTGTGCGGCAACCACCTGCTGCGCGAACTGACCTTTGTCGTCGAGGCTACCGCGCGACTGATGAAGAGCCTGCTCCGCGAAGTCTGCCACAAGATCAACAAGAGCGCATCCAAGACCCTGAACGACGCCGGGCCGTGCACAAGCGCTACCGCACCATCAGGGCGCCAGGGAACTGCCCGACATCCCGACGAAAGGAAAACGTGGACGCATAGCAAACGCGCACAACCTGCACGAACGTCTCGTGAAACACGAAAACCTGCGCTTCATAGACAACCCCGACGTCAGCTTCACCAACAATGCCGGAGAACAGAAGATCAGGATGGCAAAGGTCAAGGTGTCCGGATGCTTCCGCTCCACGCAAAAGCATGGTGCCGGGGCTCAAGCTACCTCACCTCCATGGCCGCACTCGGCTACAATCATCACGTCGCCACCCAGATCGCCCTCGACGGAAAAGCCGCAGACATCATAACGAGCACTACGACCAATCAGAACCCAACTAGGGGTGAGTAGATACCACGAATGAACGATTTTCCCGGTTCTTGCTTGGCAACATAGCCGCGTGATGGTCCGATATACCATGATGCCTATGCTTGGATAATCCCGGCCATGAACACGCTCGTGATGCACTCTCCTGAAGCCATCGGAACCTCGTGCTTCTCCCTTGCCGATGTCGACGGACAGACCGTCTACTTCTCGAACATGGAGCCCTGCCACGACGAGGGCGACCGGCCGGCGATGCTGCTGCGGATCGCCAGGCACGGCGTTCCTCAAAGAGACCTGCAGACGGCGTGAGCCGCGCGACCGTGCAGCGGGCGGTGAAGAAGCTCCGGAACCGGCCTCCGCATGATCTATGAACTGCCAGACAACGCACGCAAACTCGGCCCAGAAGCATCACCCTGATTGGAAGAAATCAAAGCCGAGGTCAGGATGTCTGAATTTCGCCCGTCACATGTTGGGATAGTTGGGGCCGCCGCCGCCTTCCGGGGTGACCCAGTTGATGTTCTGGGTTGGGTCCTTGATGTCGCAGGCCTTGCAGTGCACGCAGTTCTGGGCATTGATCTGCAGCGCCGGATTTTCGCCGTCGGCGTCGCGCAGTATTTCGTACACGCCGGCCGGGCAGTACCGCTGTTCGGGGGCGTCGTAGCGTTCGAGATTGACCGAGATCGGCACCCGGTCATCCCTAAGGGTGAGATGGGACGGTTGGTTTTCCTCGTGGTTGGTGTTCGAGATGTGCACCGACGACAGCCTGTCGAAGGACACGATCCCGTCCGGTTTGGGGTAGTTGATCCTGGGTGCCTTCGTGGCGTCCCGAAGGCGCGCGTGATCCTCGTGATGGCGCATCGTCCAGGGCGCGCGGCCACGGAACAGGTAGGTGTCGATGGCCGCATGGGCGAGTCCGGCCCAGAGGCCCCAGCGAAAGGCAGGGCGGATGTTGCGCACGCCGCGGAGTTCCTTCCAGACCCAGCTGGACTTGAGCGCCTCGCGGTATGCCGCCGCCTCGGCGGCTTCGTCTTCGCCGGTGATCGCGAAAAACACGGCCTCGGCCGCCAGCATGCCGGATTTCATGGCCGTGTGCGTGCCCTTGATCTTCGCGACGTTGAGAAACCCGGCCGAACATCCGGCCAGCAGCCCGCCTGGAAAGGTGAGTCTCGGGATCGACTGGAAACCGCCCTCGTTGATGGCGCGGGCGCCGTAGGCGACGCGGCGGCCGCCCTCGAAGGTCGGACGGATTGCGGGATGGGTCTTGAAGCGCTGAAACTCCTCGAACGGGCTCAGGTGCGGATTGTCGTAGTCCAGACCGATGACGAAGCCGGTCGCCACCTGGTTGTCTTCGAGATGGTAGAGAAAGGACCCGCCATAGGTTGACCTGTCGAGCGGCCATCCGATCGTGTGCACGACGCGGCCGGGATAGTGCCGGGCGGGATCGATCTCCCACAGTTCCTTGATTCCGATCCCGTAGGTCTGGGGCTCCACCCCGTCGCGGAGCGCGAACCTGGAGAACAGGGACTTGGCCAGCGATCCGCGGCAGCCCTCGGCAAAGATGGTCTGCCGAGCATGGAGTTCGATTCCGGGCTCGAAGTTCGCCGTCGGCTCGCCATCGCGCCCGATTCCCATCGGTGCTGTTGCGACGCCAGTCACGCGGCCGTCGTTGCCATGGAGGATCTCGGCGGCGGGGAAGCCCGGGTAGATCTCGACGCCGGCGGCCTCTGCCTGTTCAGCCAGCCATCGGCACAGATTGCCGAGACTGATGATGAAGTTGCCGTGGTTCTTCATCTGCGGCGGCGTGGGCAGCCGAACCGCGCCGGACCGGTGCAGGAACAGGAAACGGTCCTCGGTCGCCGGCGTGTTCAGCGGCGCGCCGCGCTCCTTCCAGTCGGGGAACAGTTCCGCGAGCGCCCGCGGCTCGAGCACGGCACCCGAAAGGATGTGTGCGCCGACCTCGGAACCCTTTTCCAGGACACAGACCGAGATATTCCTGCCGCTCTCCTTGGCAAGCTGGCGCAGACGGATCGCGGTCGACAGGCCGGCCGGGCCGGCACCGACGACGACGACATCATATTCCATCGAATCCCGTTCCATCACATGCTCCGGCAGTTGGCGATCTATCGTCCACGGTGCTAGTGCGGGCGGCTTTCATGTATAACATGAGGCTCCCTTTCGAGGGTAGAGCACTACGGTCCGGGTGAAGATATGACCAGAGACGGATCCGGGGCGACGGCGGATCACGGGGATGGCGAGGCGCTGCTCGCCTGGTATATCGACGCGGGCGCCGACGAGGCGGTCTCGGAAGAGCCGGTTGATCGCTTCGCGGCGGCGAGATCGGCGCCGCGAAGCAACGTTCGCGACGCCGTCCGGACGCCGCCAGTGCCGGGACAGGCTGCGGCCCCGCGGGTGCCGACGTTGCCGAAGTCGCACCGACAGACGTTCGACAATGCGCGCCAGCTGGCCGCCAGCGCCGCGACACTGGACGAGTTGAGGGCCGCATTCGAGTTCTTCGAGGGCTGCGCGCTCAAGGCCACGGCCCAGAACTTCGTGTTTGCGGACGGCAATCCGGAGGCCGGGCTGATGTTCATCGGCGAGGCGCCCGGGGCCGACGAGGACCGCCAGGGCCTGCCGTTCGTTGGGGCGGCAGGCAGGCTGCTCGACCGCATGCTGCAGGCGATCGATATCGATCGGGAACGGGCCTACATCACTAATATCGTCCCCTGGCGCCCGCCGGGAAACCGCCCGCCGACGGATCCCGAGGTCGCCATGTGCCTGCCCTTCGCCAAGCGGCACATCGAACTGGTCGCGCCCCGGATTCTGGTGCCGCTTGGCGCGGTGGCGGCCAAGTCTCTGCTCGGCGCCACCGAGGGCATCATGAGGTTGCGGGGCCGCCGGAAGATCTACAGGACCGACGACGATCGCGAGATCTCGACGCGGCCGATGCTGCATCCGGCCTACCTGCTGCGCAATCCCGCTGCCAAGCGCGAGACTTGGCGCGATCTGCGCGAAATCCGCCGCGATCTGGCGGGAACCGGGAGCTGACAGGGCATCTTTCGGATCGTGCCGGTCACCTGCGTGGCGAGCGGCGCGGATATTCCGCGGCTGCGACGCCGGGAGGCTTGCGTCAACCACGGCGATCCCACGCTAGGTTTGTTGGAAGGGTCGGTTTTGCTTGTTCAGGATGATTCGCATTTTCGCTGGCTTTTTGTGAAGCGACGTAGTATCCGTTGTCGTGGGGGCAGCGGATTTTTTTGAGACGACTCCGGAGGGTTTTGCGCTCCGGGATGTGGTTGTGCGCCTTGCGCGGCCTGATGTCGCTGGAACCGTGTTGTTGACCGTATCTTGGTTTCAAGCAGTTTGCCGGTCGAGGTCTGCGCTACGTGTTCACCTGGCGCGGGCGGTGGATTGGTGCTGCGGGCTGGCAGACGGGCGCCCTCAGCTGCGCACCCGTTGGCTGGCGCCGGCGAGGAACAGTTCAGGCGGTTGCCGGGAACAACACGAGGTTTGTTGTTCCTGGTGGTCGTTTCCGGGCCTTGCCTCGTTTGCGTTGTCGCGGATGGTGCGGCGGCGACTGGGAGGCTGCCGTTGCTTGTTGCGGAGTCGTTTGTCTTGCCGACGAAGTTCAGCGGCACCATGTACAAGGCGGCGAACTGGGAGTGCGTTGGCAGGAGCTATGCGCGCGCCAGCGGGCGCTATACCGACCGGGGAGGCGAAGGATCTTTACGTGTTTCCGCTGCGTCGTGACGTCGGCTGCGGGATCGTTCGCCGCTTCCTGTGGCGTGGGAGTTGCGGGCGCCGCTGGTCGGCGCAGGAGTTGCGCTCGATTTATCAGCGGCGCTTTCCGGCGTGCGCAGGGGCACCGCATCGCCTCGGTGCTGTGCGTGATTTTGCTGGCTTGCGAACCGGCACGGTGCGGTTGCGGCGGCGCACTACGACGCAGAAGGAGCTGGAGCAGCATGGAAGAACAGGGACAAGCCGGTCTCCACCGTGCACCGGGTGCTACCGACCCGGGATGGATCGAGGATGCGGCGCGCAGCCGCAGGTCGGCAACGCGGTCGATGGCAAGCGCACCGGCGAGGATCATTACGAGACGGTCTCGCTGGCCGGTTTCGATCCTCAACTATCACGACGGGGAGATCGCTGCCGTCCACGCCGCGACGGCACCGGTTGCTGGCCGTCTGCTCACCCTCGACGCGCTCCACACCACCCGCGAGGCTGATCATCGAGACCCATCGCGCGGACTGATGGTCAAGGGCAATGCACCTTCGAGAGAGCATCAACTGGAAGACCGCCAGCGCTACAACGAAAAGCCCGCGCATGGCCGCCAGCGCACCATCTTCACCCCGCTGGCGAAGATGATCAACTAGTCAAGCAGATCTTCCGCGTCACCCGGCGCGTCGAATTCAAGAAATCCAGAAAACCGAATACGCCATATGACTAGGTTTTGTCCCCTTGATGATGAAATCATCCACAGCAGTTGGGGGCGGGAAAATGTGGATCTGTGGGAGAGCTATGGTTGCAGAGAGATTCCGCTCCCTTGAGCGAACACGCACAGGGGAGCGGGGTGCGGGGATTAAACGATCTCCGCGGAGGTTGCCGTTTTGACCTTGACAGAGCCGCGATCGAGTTTGGTCGGCCAACCTCCCTTGACGTCCCTCGCTGGATGCTTGGGTTTGAACCCGTATCATCACAAGGCGAGGAGCAAGGGACGATGGTCAAGGTAGTAGCAGGGGTCAGCAAGGCCAGTCTGGACATCTGTGCGACGGGCATTGTTTTGCGAACGATGCCACGAGCTGGCGGGCAGGTGGCTTCGCGGCCTCGGGGTGAGCCGGGTGGTAATGGAGGCGACAGGCCGCTATCACCGCAAGGTTCACCAGTGTCTTCATGACCGGGGCTTCGAGGTTATTCTCGTCAACCCGTTGCGGGCGCTTCGCCGAGGCGATGGGCCATCTGGCCAAAACCGACCGCGTCGACGCGTTGATGTTGGCCAAGATCGGCTGGGCGATCTCGAGCCTGTGGCTCCGCCTTCCTCAAGAGCTTGGAGGATCTCTTGGTGCCGCGCTTGTCGACGCCAAGCAGGTGGCAGATGAGGTAGATGGCGAAGGCGAGACCGTCACAAGGGCCTCAGCGGCCGATCTCGATGATCGCATTGCCGGCGCGGCGATCAAAGCGGTGATCGCCGGTGATCCCGAGCAGAGGTACGCCATCCTGACCTCGATCCCCGGTCCGGTGACCGCCGCGGCCCTTCTTTGCTGGATGCCCGAACTCGGCAGCGTCGGCAGCCTTGATCGGGGTGGCGCCGATGGCCAACGACCACGGTGCTCGGCACATTCGTGGCGGGCGCCGAAGGCCACGTGATTTCCTGTTCATGGCCGCAACCGGCCCGCTTCAACGCGGACCTGGTGCGCCTCAAGACTGCCGGCAAGGCCCACAAGGTCGCGATTGTCGCCGTGATGCGCAAGCTCTGGCGAACACCCTGCTGCGACAGCAGCGTTGCTGGGCGCCTGAAGCACCGGCACGGTAAGTGAGCGAAGGGGACACCCTCATGGCCCTCACCCCTGCCGAGAGCGCGATCGGGACTGTATCGACAGTCTCCCTCTACGACACGACTTGGGGAGAATGTCTGCAGATCATCGTCGAGGCCGACATCAAGGAGACCGAACCGCCTTGGGACACCTGGAACCCAGACGGTCACGTTACCATGCCCGGGGACGGCAAGGTAGCCGCGTTCACGTGACCAATGGACGGCAACCCGCCGCCGAGACCACAAGCTTCATGTCGCCTCGCTCGCAGGGCAAATCCCACACCGCTTGTGGACAACCACAGAAAACATCACCGCAGACACCCGCAAAAACCTTGCCAAGAAACATGGATGCTCGGTCAAGCGCGCCTCGCCGCAACAGCTGCTCGCATGGAATCGCGGACACCGGGTAGTCGAGAGCCATCATCATGTCCGCGACGCCACCTTCCGCGAAGACGACCCCATGCTCCGAACGCGCCCGCAAACAACGCGATCACCCTCGCAATCATCATCCGCAACAAACGCAAGCTGCCCAGTAACTGCTCACCCCCTGGTTCCGGCTTGATGTCGGGGTAGAGCAACGAACGGGTTTTCGTGGAGATTTGACACTGCAGGCCGTTTCGTTTAGTGGTGGTCATCGAGAACGACGGGGACCGCCAGTGGGCTACTTTGGATCGAAGGCGACGAGCGGGCTGTGCCAGCTGCTTCCGGGGTTCCAGCCTCCGCATGATCTGTATGTGAAAACGCATCTCGGAGGCGGCGCGCTGATGAAGCGCAAGGCCGGGTGATGGCGACGGGCGGCGCGCGAGGAGTTCGAAGCGGCCAAGATCGCGGCGCTGCCGGCAAGGTGGCGGAAGAGGCCGTGATCCGCGTCTTCGTCATCCTGCTCGACATCCTCATCGTCGTCCTTCTGGAGAAGACCACGCACGAGCCGGAACTCCGGTCTGCCGCCGTCACAGACGGACAAGAGCGTGCCGGAAGCAACGGCAAGGGCCCGAAGCCGAACCGGCAGATGGGCGACAACCTGCGCAAGATCATCGTCGAGGAGACGGTCGCGGCCTGCGACGCCTGCGGCGCTGACATCGACGGCCCCGTCGATCGGGAGCGCCGCACGACATCGTGTTCGAGGTCGTCGAGCGCCGCGCCGAGATCAAGGAATGCCCGAATTGCAAGGCCCGGGGCCGGTTCCCCGACAACATCCCGTGCAGTACGGCATCGGCATTCAGGCCCTCGTCCCTGCTGGTCGCCCAGATGCTGTCCCTGCGCCGTGCCGCTCGTGCAGGCGATCTCCGGCATCAAGCTCTCCGAGGCCTCGGCTATGCTTTCACGATGCGTCATGGGAGGAGGCCGCCGTGGCGCACCTCCTGCAACGCCCGATGTCGACGATTTCGGATCAACGGCAAGTGGCTTCATGTCGTGGGACCCTGACGTGCAAGTTCCCGCACCGCAAGCGCGGGCAAGAGATCGGCCCGTGCTACAAGGGCGTCCTGGGCCTCGTACATGGCAGTGTAGCCACCAGCTGTGCGGCAGCCACCTGCTGCGCGAACTGACCTTCGTCGTCGAGGCTACCGCACGACTGATGAAGAGCCTGCTCCGCGAGGTCTGCCACAAGGTCAACAAGAGCGCATCCAAGACCCTGAACGACGCCGGGCGCAAGCGCTACCGCACCATCAGGGCCCAGGGAACTGCCCGACATCCCGACGAAAGGAAAACGTGGACGCAAGTCCGACGCGCACAACCTGCACGAACGTCTCGTGAAACACGAAAACCTGCGCTTCACAGACGACCCCGATGTCAGCTTCACCAACAATGCCGGAGAACAGAAGATCAGGATGGCAAAGGTCAAGGTGTCCGGATGCTTCCGCTCCACGCAAAAGCATGGTGCCGGGGCTCAAGCTACCTCACCTCCATGGCCGCACTCGGCTACAATCATCACGTCGCAACCCAGATCGCCCTCGACGGAAAAGCCGCAGACATCATCAACGAGCACTACGACCAATCAGAACCCAACTAGGGGTGAGTAGATACGCTGCCCAAACCCTTCAACAGCTTCGTCGACGCCACTATGCCGACAAGCGCAAGCAGGTCCTGCACGCAATCACAAGACCAGGCTGACCGCGCCTCTCTCCCCGACAGAAACTGCAAGCTTTCGAGCCCGGCAACCAAGGCCTCTCGCTCGCCCCGGATACGCCGACCAATCGCGCCCCGCGCCGTAACAGCGCGTCAGCAAATCTCAAAATCGCAGCCTCGAACGCGTCGACCCGCGCCGCGATCAAGACTCCGATCACATCACATCAACAAGCATGGGATCACCTTGGCGTCAACGCCCGAGCCTTGCCGCTGGCGGCGAACTCGGTTATGAAACATCGCGCCACCGCTTCTGGCGAGAGCGGCGGTCCGGTCGCCCGCTGTCCCGGGCGGCGCACATGTCGGGGCATCGGTTTGTCGAAGCGGGCTTCTGCTGGACGGAAACGGGCTTGGGTGGCGCCGTGCCTCCTCGCCGCGCTGTTCCTGGCATCGCCGGGTGCTGCGGGCGCGTCGGGTCCGAACCCGGCCGCGCCGGCGGCCGCGGCTGTGGATATCCCGCCGATCCTCTCGGCGGCCGACCGCGACCGCTACAGCCGCATCTTCTCTCTCCAGGAGACCGGCAAGTGGCGCGCCGCCGACCAGCTGATCCGCAAGCTCGAAAGCCGGATCCTGCTCGGCCATGTGCTCGCCCAGCGCTATTTGCATCCGACCCGCTACAGGTCGAAATACGCCGAGTTGGTTGCCTGGCTCAAATCCTATGCCGACCTGCCCGATGCGAGGCGCATTTACAAGCTGGCATGGCGTCGGAAGCCACCGCGCACGCAGGCGCCGAGGAAGCCGCCCGCGCGGATCGCCAAGGCTGCAGACCTGCCCAACATCATCGAATATTCGGGCTACCGCCCGGTGCGCCGCACGGAAAGAAGGATCATCTGGAAGGTCCGAGGGATGGTCAACCGGCGCCATCTGTCGGCGGCGGCACGGTACATCTCGGACCCTGAAACGCGCCGCCGCTTAGGGAGGTCCGGCTACTTCTTGGCCCGCACCATGATCGCGTCCGGCTGGTTCTTCTACGGCGATGCCCCACGCGCCCTGAAAATGGCCGGGGATGTCGCCAGGAAGACCGGCGATCTGCTACCCTACAGCCACTGGATCGTCGGCCTCTCGGCCTTCAGGCTCGACCGGCATGACGAGGCGATCACGCATTTCTCCGCGATCGCGCGGTCGCCCGGGCTGAGCGGCTGGGACCGCGCCGCCGGAGCCTTCTGGGCTGCCCGCGCTGCCCTGAAAAGCGGCAGGCCGGCGGAGGTCCGGCCATTCCTTCGCATCGCGTCGGCGGAGCCGCGCACCTTCTACGGAATCCTTGCCCGGCGCTGGCTTGGAGACGCCTTTCCCCTGAGCTGGGACTGTCCGCCCCTGACCGAGGCGCGCCTCGCGAGGGTCGTCGCCCTTCCGGCGGGACGCCGCGCACTGGCGCTGACCGAGGTTGGCCGCCACGACCGGGCCGACCGCGAACTCCGCATGGCGGTGCCTGGCGACGATCCCGATCTTGCGGAGGCGCTCATTGCGGTGGCGGAACGCAAGTCCCTGGCGGCCGCCACCTTCCGGGCCGGCGTTGCGCTCTATGAGATTCCCGACCGGTTGCGCGTCGCCGCGCTCTATCCGCTGCCGCTGTGGAAGCCGCGTCGCGGCTTTCTCGTCGACCGGGCGCTGATCTACGCCTTCATGCGCCAGGAATCCGCGTTCAACACGCGCGCCCGCAGCCATGCAGGCGCGCGCGGCCTCATGCAGCTGATGCCGGCGACGGCGGGCTTCATCTCGGGCAAGCGGTTCCGCGGGGCGCGCACGAACCTGCTCTACGATCCGGAGACCAATGTCACTCTGGGCCAAGACTACATCCTGCATCTCCTCGACGACGACAATGTCGGGCGCGATGTCCTCCTGCTCGCCGCCGCCTATAACGGCGGCCCCGGCAACCTCAAGAAATGGCAGCGGGTCGCCCGGCGCGCCCGGGTCGACGATCCGCTGATGTTCGTCGAGAGCCTGCCGGCCCGCGAGACCCGGATCTTCGTGGAACGCGTTCTCTCGAACCTCTGGATGTACCGCGAGCGGCTCGGCGAACCGGCGCCGACGCTCGACGCGCTCGCCGCCGGGAGGAGCCCCCTCCTTGCCGCTTCCGGCGGCTGGAAGGAAGCGGCCAGAAATGCCCGGGATTGATCCCAACACACCATTCACCGCGATCAACATCGCGGTCCTGACGGTCTCTGACACCCGGACCCGCGAGGACGACCGGTCCGGCGACTTGCTCGCAGGGCGCATTGCCGAGGCCGGCCATGTCGTCCTCGACAGGGCTATCGTGCGGGACGACCGCGCCGCCATCGCCGCCAGGCTTCGGGAATGGATCGCCGATCCGCGCGTTGACGCCGTGGTCTCGACCGGAGGCACCGGCGTGACCGGCCGCGACGTCACGCCCGAAGCGTTTCACGACGTCTATGACAAGGAAATACCCGGATTCGGCGAGCTGTTTCGGATGCTGTCCCACGACACGATCGGCACATCCACGATCCAGTCGCGGGCAACCGCGGGGGTTGCCGGCGACACCTATCTGTTCGCGCTGCCGGGCTCTCCCGGCGCTTGTCGCGACGCCTGGGACGGAATTCTCGTCCACCAGCTCGATATCCGCTTCAGGCCGTGCAATTTCGTGGAACTGATGCCGCGGCTCAGCGAGAGCGATCCGGCCGGCTGAGGTTGCCGCCAGCGACATCCGCCTGCCAGCGCCGGAACGCGGCGCCGTCGTCGATGTCGTCGAGTTCGCCGATCAGTGTCGTCCGGACGCCGGAGCGAATATTCGCCGTCGTGTCGGCCAGTGCATGGGGCCCGGACCAGCGGACGCCCTCGAACAGCCTGCCGACGCGCGCGCCGTGCACTGCGCCGACAAGCCAGTAGCCTCCGTCGCCTGACGGCCCGAAGACGAGATCGTTGCGTTTCAGCGCTTCGAAGGCGCAGGCGACGTGCCGCCGGCCGATGTCCGGAATGTCGCTGCCCACAAGGACGACCGGTTCCATTCCGAAACCGGCCATGCATCGGGCCATGCGTTCGCCGAGGTCGCCCGTACCCTGGGGGAGAAGGCCGACGCCGGGAGGCCAGCTGCGGCGGTCGCGCATGGCGCTGTCGGGCGTCACTCCGAGCCATGTCGTCCAGCGTCCGTCGGCGCCAAGCCGGCGCGCGACCGTGGCAACTGTCGTCCGATAGAAACGGAGCGCTGCAACTGCGCCTATGTCGGCTCCGAGGCGGGTCTTGACGCGGCCGAGCCTTGGCCGCCTGGCAAGGATCACGACATGCCTCACCGGTAGATCCTCTCGACGAGGCGTGGCGGCACCCCCGCGAAATACAACGCCAGGCAAAACAGGTTGCGAACCGGGCGCAGCCACCAGCCGTCGCGGCGATAGCGGTCGGCCGAAGTGATGGCCACGGCATCCAGGACCTCGATCCGTTGCTTCCCGATTCTTCGGACCAGCTCCACGTCCTCGAAGAGCGGCAGCGGCCGGAACCCCCCGATCCGGTCGTAGAACCGGCGCGAGACCAGCAGCGCCTGGTCGCCATAGGGCAGGCCAAAGACGCCGGTGCGCCACGCTGCCAGCTTCTCAACCCGGCGGGCCTGGCGGGCCCCGTCGTCGAACCGCAGCCTGAAGACGGCCGCGCGGCCGGCGTTCTCGGGTCTGGCCGTGAAATCCCGGACCGCCGACCGCCAGCCCGGACCTAGCCGGGTATCGACATGGAGGAAGAGGAGCCATGGACAGCATGCCGCGCCGCCGCCAGCGCGGAGCTGGTTTCCGCGGCCGCGCGGGCCGGTCACCACGCGGGCGCCGCGGGCTGCCGCGCGCTCGCGCGACCGATCCGTCGATCCGCCATCCGACAGGATGATCTCGCAGGAGAGGAATTCATCATCCCCGGACACGGCGTCGATTGCGTCCGCTACGAGATCCTCGGCATTCAGAGCCGGAATGACGACAGATATGTGCGCGCGCCCGGACATCTCGGAACGACTCATATCACAAACCGCGCTGCGGCATGTGCGGGAAGCGGCGGAATGCGATATACAGGAGCCATCATGCGGATTGCTGCAACCCCGAGACGCCGCCGGCGCATCGCCCGCATGCGCACCGGGCGATGCGGCGCCCGGCCGGTTGCGGGCGCACCCTGCCCGTCCGGACTCGCCGTCGCATGATCGGAAAGCCTCCCGGTCCGCCGCCGCGCAAGGGCCGCGGTGCCGTGACGAACCCCTCCGGACGGTTCGAAAAGACCCGCGTCGAGCCGTTCGACGACGGCTGGGGTGACGGTGCTTGCGGAGAACCGCTGCCGCCGCTCAGGACCACGCTCACACCTGACGCGGCGCGGCGGGTGATTGCCCGCAACAGTTCGCCCGACATCCCCTTCGACCGCTCTATCAACCCCTATCGCGGCTGCGAGCATGGTTGCGTCTATTGCTTCGCGCGGCCTACCCATTCCTATCTCGGGCTCTCTCCGGGCCTCGACTTCGAGACCCGACTGTTCTTCAAGGCGGACGCCGCCCGGCTTCTCGCGGAGGAGCTGCGCGCGCCCGGCTACCGCTGCGAGGTGATTGCGCTTGGTGCCAATACTGATCCCTACCAGCCGGTGGAGCGGACCCGGAAGGTCACCCGTCAGATTCTCGAGGTCCTGTCGGCGCATGACCATCCGGTCGGGATCGTCACGAAGTCCAATCTCGTCGTCCGCGACATCGACATTCTCGAACCGATGGCGAGGCGGAACCTCGCCCAGGTCTCGATATCCGTGACCACGCTGGACCGCGCTCTTGCCAGGACCATGGAGCCGAGGGCGCCCACCCCCGAGCGGCGGCTTCTGGCCATGCGTGCGCTGTCGAAGGCCGGCATACCGACCTGCGTGCTGGCGGCTCCGGTAATTCCGGCGCTGAACGATTCCGAACTCGAGGCGATTCTTGACGCTGCGGCCGATGCCGGCGCCGCCTCCGCGGGATATGTCCTGCTGCGCCTTCCTTTCGAGCTCAAGGATCTGTTCACCGAATGGCTCGAGGCGCACGTCCCGTTGCGGGCGAAGCATGTGCTCAATGCGATCCGCGAGACCCGCGACGGAGCGCTCTATGCTTCCGACTTCGGCGAGCGCATGCGCGGCACCGGTCCTTATGCCGGGCTGATCGCGCAACGCTTCGAGAAGGCCTGCCGCAGGTTGCAGCTGAACCGGCGCGGCGTTTCACTCGACTGTTCGCGGTTTCGCTGCCCGCCGCGGGCCGGAGATCAGCTCGACCTGTTCGACGGGGCGGCGCGGTGAACGCGCCGGGACCGGCCCCTCCGGCCCGGACGGGCCGCAATGACGGGAGCACGGCGAACGGGCGGCCCTGATTCTTGTCAGCACTCGAGCGGGCAGTGCAATATCCGCGGCATGTTCCGGTGAACCGTGGGAAATCCGTGCATGCCTGATCTGGCGCTCGAACGCCGTTATTCTGGTCTGGTGGCCGGCATCGACGAGGCGGGGCGCGGCCCTTGGGCGGGCCCCGTGCTCGCAGCCGCCGTCATCCTCCCGTCCGAACTCCCGTGCTTCCTCGCCGACGGCCTGGACGACTCCAAGAAACTGGCGCCGCGCCGCCGCGAGCGCCTGTTCGACGACTTGGCCGGCAGCGCCGATGTCGGCATCGGCGCTGCGAGCGTCTCCGAGATCGACTGCTACAACATCCTCGTCGCGACTCACCTGGCCATGTGCCGGGCAGTGGCCGCGCTGGCCCGTGCGCCGTCGACGGCCCTTGTCGACGGCAACAGCACGCCGCCGGGCCTGGCTTGCGGCGGCGTGGCTGTGGTTCGCGGCGATTCGCTGAGCCTGTCGATTGCCGCGGCTTCGGTTGTGGCCAAGGTAACGCGCGACCGGATCATGGCCCGTCTCGGACGGCGCTATCCAGCCTTCGGCTGGGAACGCAACGCGGGCTACGGGACCCGCCAGCACAGCGACGGGCTTGCGCAAGCCGGCGTCACCCGTCACCATCGCCGGAGCTTTGCGCCGATCGCGAGGATGCTGCAAGCTTCCGGGAACGGTGCCGATGGCGACAGGCCCGAGCCGGGGCGCGGCCAATGCGGCCCGGCGCCGCCGCGAACGATGAGGGAGCATGCCGGATGACGCTGCCTGTGGACCGGATACTTGTCGGGGACTGCGTCTCCGAACTTGCCGCCCTCCCGGAGGGCGTGGTCGACGTGATCTTTGCCGATCCGCCCTACAATCTCCAGCTTGCCGGCGACCTGCATCGGCCGGACAATTCGAAGGTCGACGCCGTCGATGCCGAATGGGACCGCTTCGCGGCCGCGGAAGACGGTCCGCAGGCGAGCTTCGCGACCTACGATTCATTCACTAGGGCCTGGATCACCGAGGCCCGGCGGGTGCTGAAGAAAGAAGGCTCGCTCTGGGTCATCGGCAGCTATCACAACATTTTCCGCGTCGGCGCACAGTTGCAGGATGCCGGTTTCTGGATTCTCAACGACATCGTCTGGCGCAAGACGAACCCGATGCCGAATTTCCTGGGTACGCGTTTTGCCAACGCTCACGAGACGCTGATCTGGTGCGCCAGGGACCGGGGCACGAAGGCGCCGACGTTCAACTACCGCGCCATGAAAGCGCTCAATGGCGATCTCCAGATGCGTTCCGACTGGACTCTGCCGATCTGCGGCGGCGCGGAACGCGTCAGGATCGACGGGAAGAAGGCGCACCCGACGCAGAAGCCCGAGGCGCTCCTTTACCGTGTGCTGCTGGCGTCGAGCAATCCGGGCGACCTCGTTCTCGATCCGTTTCTCGGCACGGGCACCACGGCCGTTGTCGCGCGCAAGATGGGGCGTCACTTTATCGGCGTCGAGCGCGATCCGGTCTATGTCAGGATCGCCGAGGAGCGGATCTGGTCCGAGGAACCGCCCGAGGATCTGTCCGTCTTCGAGTTGCCGTCGCCACGGACCGAGCCGCGCGTGCCCTTCGGCGCGTTGCTCGAACGCGGATGGATCACGCCCGGGCAGTCGCTGTACGATTCGCGGCGGCGCTATCAGGCGCAGGTCTGCGCCGACGGGATTCTGGAAGCCGGCGGGCAGCGCGGCACCATCCACAAGCTTGGTGCCGTCCTCCAGGGGGCGCCGTCCTGCAACGGCTGGAGATTCTGGCATTACGAGTCCGGAGGCGCATTTCATCCTCTCGACGATCTGCGCCGGACGATCCGGGAGGAACTGGCCGCTGTCGACGGCGCGCCGCCGGCCCGGCCGTAGCCCGGTCAGCGGCGGGGCGCGGGCCGGTCCGCCGCCACCAGTTGCACGATTTTTTTCATGGCGGTCGGCAGCCCTCGGCCGTCCAGCCGTTCCGGAGGGCTCCAGAAGCCCTCGATGCAGGCAGTATCCCGGACCGCGCCCTTGAGTACGGTCAGCTCAAGACGGAAATGGGTGAAGACATGACTGACCTCTCCCGGCACCGGCTCCCAGTCCGCCTCGACCGGCGCGGCGCGGCGCGCCTCGCGGTCCGTCCAGACGGTCGCGCGCCATGCGGTTGACGGGATCTCGACCATGCCGCCGAGGAGGCCGGATTCCGGACGCTGGCGCAACAGCACGGCGCCATCAGGCGCCGTGATCCAGAATGCCACGCCGTGCCGCACCGGGCGCTCCTTTCGCGGGGCGCGGTTCGGAAGCTGTTCCGCCAGGCCGCGCCGGCGGGCGAGGCACCGGTCCTCGAGCGGGCATGCCCCGCAGCGCGGGCCGCGCGGCGTGCAGACCGTGGCGCCGAGATCCATCAGCGCCTGCGCATGGTCGCCGCAACGCGCATCGGGAGTCAGCGCGGCGGCGTGGGCGCGCAATACCCTGCGGGCGCGCGGCAATGGCGTATCGACGGCAAACAGGCGCGCCATGATCCGCTCGACATTGGCGTCTACGGGTGTCGCCCTCGAATCGAAGGCAATCGCGACGATCGCGGCCGCCGTGTAGGGGCCGATTCCGGGCAGCCGCCGGAGCTCCTCCTCGGCAGCGGGGAAGGCGCCGCCATGGTCCTCCACGACCATGCGCGCGCATCTGTGGAGGTTCCGCGCGCGGGCGTAGTATCCGAGGCCGGCCCAGAGGCGCAGGATTTCGTCAAGCTCGGCAGCGGCAAGGTCGACGACGGTCGGCCAGCGCCCGACGAACGCCTCGAAATACGGCTTGACGGCGGCTACGGTGGTCTGCTGGAGCATGATTTCGCTGAGCCAGACCCGGTAGGGATCGGCAACCGCGCCTGCGGGAGCGCGCCACGGCAGGCTGCGGCGGTGACGGTCGTACCAGGCGAGAACCGGGCCGGCTATGCTGCCGGCCGGCCGCGTCTCCCGATGTCCGGTCATGAATGTCCCTCCGCCCCGTCCCGGCGTTCCGGCCAGCGGTATCTGCAGGGCTGCCACTTGCGGTCGTTCTTCGAGATCGTCATATCTCTGGTGGAGCCGGAGCCGCGCACCGCAGCGGCGGCAGCGCGCGCTGGCGGCGGACCCGACCAGGCATGTGAAGGCGACATGACCGGAAAACCACGCAGACGCAGGTCGCCGAAGGATGACAGCTGGCGCAGGGCGCGCGGGCTGCTCCATATCGGCACCGCGCTCCCGCAAGCCGCCGGACCCGCGCTGCGCAGGCGGGGCGTCATCTATGCCAGGCTGGTGACGGAATGGTGCGACATTTTTCGCGGCGATCTTATCGCAAACGGTACCCAGCCGGAAAGACTGGTGTTTCCGCGCGGCGGCAAGGGCGGAACACTGCACATACGCGTGGCGTCCGGCGCGCTGGCCCTCGAGCTGCAGCATCTCGCTCCCCAGCTCATCGAGCGTCTCAACCAGTACCTCGGCAAACCGCTGATCGCCGATCTCCGCTTCCGCCAGGGACCGATCCTGCCGCGTCCGAGACCCCATGTGGCGCCGAAGCCGGTACTGCCGCCGGCGGACGAGGCAGAACTCGACGGCAAGCTTGAGGGAATTCGAAACGAGCGACTCCGCGAGGCGTTGCGGCGGCTTGGCCGGTCCGTTGCAAGCCGCGGATCCGGCGCTTCGCTCGGGCAGACTCCGAAACGCTGAACGGCCTGACGCTCGGGGTGCGGGCGGGAGGTTTTTTCACGGCAGTGCGCGAAAAAATTGGTTGGTAGCTTGGCAATATACCACCAGATATGGTAGTCAGGCCCCTCAAACCTGCTGGCGGGGATTATCATGCTGCAAATCTGGAAGTTTCTCGGCTTGGCGCTCGCTGTCGCAGCCCCCGCCGCGGCGCATCATGCGGACCGGCAGCAGCTAGCGTCCGCAGCCGCCGGACTGCAACTTGCCGACGCAAAGGGGCATGCCGCCACTGTGCCGAAGCCGTTGGGCAAGGTCGAAGATCTCGGCGTCGGCAAAGGGGATTACACCCTGGGCAACCCGGAGGCGGGGGTTGTGATGGTCGAATACGCCTCGCTGACCTGTCCGCATTGCGCCGTCTTCCACGAAAAGATCATGCCGATGATCAAGACGGACTACATCGACGCCGGCAAGATCCGGTACGTGTACCGGGACTTTCCCCTTGACCGCCTGGCCCTGGCCGCGGCGGTGGTTGCGCGCTGCGGCGGCCGCGACAGGTTCTTCGGCTTCATCGAGACGCTGTACGGGTCGCAGGACCGGTGGGCGCGGGCATCAGACCCGCTGGCCGCGCTCAGGACCCTGGCGCTGGTCGGTGGCATGTCGAAAGCGGAGTTCGAGGCCTGCATTCGCGAACAGAAGGACATCGACGCGATCCTTGAGGCGCGGTTGGTGGCCGCCAGGAAATTCGGCGTCAGCTCGACTCCGACGCTCTTCATCAACGGGAACCGCTACCACGCGGCCGAGACGGTCGACGGGATGAGGGCGCTTCTCGATTCGTTCGTCGTCAAGCGGTAGGCGGGTGCGGGAACGGCGTCCACACCAGCAGAGGAATTGCTGACAAGTGCAGTTCGCGAGAATGCAGTTGACGGGGTTCAAGTCCTTTGTCGAACCGACCGAATTGGTCTTCGAGAAGGGGCTGACAGGGATTGTCGGTCCCAACGGCTGCGGCAAGTCGAATCTCGTCGAGGCGTTGCGCTGGGCAATGGGAGAGACCTCGGCCCGGCGGGTTCGCGGCTCGGAGATGGACGACATGATCTTCGCCGGCACCGCCGCCCGGCCTGCGCGCAACCTTGCTGAAGTTGTTCTCACCCTCGACAATTCGGAACGGCGCGCGCCGGCGCAGTTCAACGATGCCGATGAACTCGACGTAATTCGCCGCATCGAACGCGGCGCGGGTTCCGCCTATCGGGTGAACGGGAACGATACGCGGGCGCGCGATGTTCAGACCCTGTTCGCCGATGCCTCGACGGGCGCGCGCTCGACGGCGCTGGTCAGCCAGGGCCGCATCGGCAGCCTGATTGCGGCGAAGCCCGCGGAACGGCGCCTTCTCCTCGAGGAGGCGTCGGGGATCACCGGGCTGCATGCCCGGCGGTACGAGGCCGAGCTCAGGCTGCGCGCGGCCGAAACCAATCTCGAACGGCTGCAGGACGTCATCGGGACCCACGAGGAGCAGCACCGGCAGCTGAAGCGCCAGGCCCGCCAAGCATCGCGTTACCGCAATCTGTCGGACCGGATCCGGAAACAGCAGGCTATCCTCCTCCATCTGCAATGGATCGGGGCCCGTTCGGACCAGGAGAAGGCGGCAGAGGAGTTGGCCCGGGTCGAGGCCTTGGTGGCGAAGTTAACCCAGGCGGTGGCGGCGGCGACAACGGCGCAGTCCGAGGCTGCGGCGGCGATCCCGGATCTGCGGACACAAGAGGCCGAGATCGCCGCGGTGCTGCGGCATCTGAATTCCGCCGTCGACGCCCTTGATGCGGAGGAACGCCGGATCAAGAACCTTGTCGATGAGATCGGCCGGCGGATCGTCCAGATTGACAGCGACACGGCACGCGAACGTGACCGAGCTACGGACGCCGGCAATGCGATTGCGCGGCTCGACCGCGAAAGAACTTCGATCGAGGCCGACCGGTCCCGCGAAGCCGACGACATCACCGGAGCGAAGACGCGGCTTGACGGCGCCGAGGCGGCGGTGGCCGCCTGCCAGGAGGAGGTCGACGCGCTGGTGCGCGATCTGGTCGCCCGCGAGACGCGCGAGGCCGAGCTTCGCCGGCAGCTTGATTCGATGGCGGCGCGGCGGCTTCGCCTCGGTGAGCGACACCGCGACGCCGTCACCGAACGGGAGGCGGCCAAGCAGGCAGCGGAGAGCGCCGCGGAGCTGGAGCAGGCGAGGGCCGCCGCCGAGCGCGCGCGCCTCGCGCTCGAGGATGCCCGCGCCCGGCTCGCGATGGCGGAGACGGAGACCGCGGCGGCTCGCGCCGAAGAGAACGCGCGGCGCGAGGCGCACCGCGAGGCCGATTCGGACATGGCCCGGCTACGCGCCGAACGGGAGGCACTGTCCGAGCTGCTAACGGATGGCGACCGCGGTCGCTGGCAGCCGCTGATCGACGATCTTGAGGTCGACGCGGGATATGAAGTGGCTCTTGGGACCGCGCTCGGAGACGATCTCAATGCTTCGACAAACGGGCACGCGCCGGTGCACTGGCGCGAAATTCCGTCCGGCACGGTGCCCCCGGAACTTCCGCCCGGCGTCGAATGCCTTGCTGACCATGTCCGGGGTCCGGCGGTACTCGACCGGAGATTGTCCCAGGTTGGCATTGTGGGCAGCGCTGGTGCCGAGCTGCATCGCAGGCTGAAGCAAGGCCAGCGTCTGGTGTCGCGCGATGGCGGGCTGTGGCGTTGGGACGGTTTCGCGATCGTCGCCGGCGCACCCACGGCGGCGGCAAACCGCCTGGCGCAGCGCAATCGCCTCGCCGAGGCGAAGACCCTCCTTGCGGCTGCCGAACGCCGCGCCGGAGAGTCGCTCGGTGCGCATCGGGAGGCGGCGGCCAACCTCTCCGTTGCCGAAGAAGCCGAACGCGGGTGCCGTAGCGCAATCGAAGCAGCCGACCGGGCGTTCCAGGAGGCACGCGATGCGGTGACCGCCGCCGCGGACCGGTCGGCAGACGCGCGTCTGCGCGTCGGCGCACTTGACGAGGCGCTGCAGCGGATTGCCGCCGATCAGGCCGAACTCGACGAAGAGGAGGCAGGCGTCCGCAGCGAGCTGGCGATTGCGGCCGACGACGGGGAGAAGAAGGATGCAGCGGAAAGATGCCGGCACGAGCTGACCACGCTGCGGGCCGAGGCCGCTGACGCCCGAAGCGCCAATGATCGGCTCCACCAGGCATCCGAAACCCGCCGGTTCCGCCTGCAGGCGATCTCGGACGAACGTCTGACCTGGCTTGATCAGGCGGGCAATGCCGAACAACAGCTGGAGCGCCTATCCGAGCGTAGCGGTGTGGAAGCGGCGGAACTCCGGAAACTCGAGGCCCGCCCTGCAGAAATCGCGGCCGAACGCGCGGCCCTTCTCGAGCGAACCGCAGAGGCGGAACGCGCGCGCGACGAGGCTGCCGACAGCCTTGCCGCAGCCGAGAGTCGTCTCGACGAGCTCAACAGCGATCTCAGGATGTGCGAAGCCCGCCTGGCGGAAACCAGGGAGGATCGCGTGCGGCGGGAAGCGGCGGTTGATCACGCAAACCAGTCCCTCGTCACTATCAGCGGGCAATGCGAGGAAAGGATCGGGTGCGGTCCGGGGAACGCGCTGGAACTCACGGGTCTTGCGGAAGGCGAAGCGCTGCCGTCGCGCGAAGACGCCGAAACAAGACTCGGGCGCCTCGAACAGGAACGGACCAATATCGGGCCGATCAACCTGCGGGCGGAACAGGAGGCGCAGGAGCTCGACGACCGGATTCGTGAAATGGAAACCGAACGGGACGATCTCGTGGCCGCCATCGGCAAGCTTCGCCGCGGCATCTCGGAGCTCAACCGCGAGGGGCGCGGGCGGTTGCTGGCAGCCTTCGACGATGTCGACCGGAATTTCAGGGAGGTGTTCGTCCGGTTGGTCCCCGGCGGCCGCGCGCATCTGAAGCTGACCGATTCCGAGGATCCGCTGGAGGCCGGACTCGAGGTCTATGCGAGTCCTCCGGGAAAGAAGCTGCAGACGATGAGCCTGCTGTCCGGCGGCGAGCAGGCGCTGGCCGCGCTCGCACTGCTGTTCGCCGTGTTCCTTACCAATCCGGCGCCGGTCTGCGTGCTGGACGAGGTCGATGCGCCGCTCGACGACAGCAACGTCGACCGTTTCTGCATGCTGCTTGAAGATCTGGCCGACCGCCTTGACACGCGGTTCCTCCTCGTTACCCATCACCGGCTGACCATGGCGCGTATGGATCGGCTCTACGGCGTGACCATGGCCGAACCCGGAGTGTCGCAACTGGTCTCGGTCGACCTGCGAACGGCGGACCGGATACGTGATGCCGCCTGACAGCGGAACTCCGGCGCGCCGGGAGGGACGCCGCGGAAACTGCGGGCGCACCTTGCGGCCGCTCCCGCGTATCGATGCTGTCCTCGGAACCGTCCGCTACCGCGCCGTTTGACACGCGCCGCCCCAGACCCTATCCTGCAGCCTGCTCGCAGGCGGTCATCTGCCTGCGGCGTAGAAACCGCACGTCATACCTCATGGTGGAGCAGGAAACACCGGAACCCCAGAGCGATCTGGAGGAACGGTTGCGCCGGTTTCGCCAGCACAGGAGCGTCGACAGCGACCAGCCGGCCCCGGTCGGCGCGTCCCACGGCGGTCTCGGGCTGGCAATGCGAATCGGCGTTGAACTGGTTGCCTCGCTGATCATCGGCGTCGGTCTCGGCTATCTGCTGGATGGCTGGCTTGGAACGATGCCGCTGATGTCGTTGCTCGGCTTTTTCTTCGGCGCCGCGGCGGGCATGCTAAACGTCTACCGCACGGCGACGGGACGGGGCAGCGCCATCGGCTTCGGAAGGCGTCCCGGCGGCGACAGATAGGAAGGGACGGGTTCTTGGCAAGCAAAGGCGGCGCGGGCGGGCACAGCCCGCTCGAGCAGTTCGAGATCAAGCAACTGATGCCGCTCGATGTCGGCGGCTACGACATCGCGTTCACCAATTCCGCGCTGATGATGGTCATCGCCTGCGCGCTAACCGTGCTGCTGATGACGCTTGGCGGGCGCAAGTTCCGGCTGGTGCCCGGGCGCTTCCAGGCGCTCGCGGAGATGTGCTACGAATTCTGCGCCAACTTGCTGCGCGATACGGTCGGCAACGAGGGACGCCGGTACTTTCCGTTCATCTTCACGCTCTTCATGTTCATCCTGTTCGGCAACATGCTGGGGATGATTCCCTACAGCTTCACCTTCACCAGCCACATCATTGTGACCTTTGTCATGGCCATGGTCGTGTTCGTCGGCGTGACCGTTCTCGGGTTCGTGAAGCACGGCATCCGCTTCTTCGGCTTCTTCGTGCCGCCCGGGGTTTCGGTGGTGCTGTGGCCGTTGATGATCCCGATCGAGATCATCTCCTACCTGTCCCGCCCGATCAGCCTCGCGGTGCGGCTGTTCGCGAACATGACGGCCGGGCACACGATGCTGAAGGTGTTTGCCGGATTCGTGCCGGCGCTCGGCGCGGCCGGGATCTTCCCGCTTGCGTTCGCGACCGCCCTGACCGGACTTGAGGTGCTGATCGCTTTCCTTCAGGCCTACGTGTTCACGGTCCTGACATGCCTCTACATTTCGGACGCGCTGCACCTGCATTAAGGCGCAGCGGTCCCGCACCACCGGACAAAATCCCAACATCGCAACAAAGGAAAGACCATCATGGATCCCACAGCAGCAAAACTCATCGGCGCGGGGCTTGCCGCCATCGGCGTGATCGGCGCTGGCATCGGTATCGGGCAGATCTTCGGCTCGTTCATCTCGGCCGTTGGCCGCAATCCGGCGGCGGCGCCCCATGTCACGCAGATGACGTGGATCGGCTTTGCGCTGGTGGAGGCCATTGCCCTCTACGCACTGGTCATCGCCTTCCTCATTCTCTTCGTCTTCTGACGGAGGCCGAAGAACCGGGCCCCTGACATGCCTCAAATCGAACAGATCGGGACCTTCCTGAGTCAGACCTTCTGGCTGGTGGTGACGTTCGGCGTGCTCTACCTGCTGATGTGGAAGGTCGCGCTGCCGCGGATAACGACGCTGCTGATGGATCGCGAGGAACGCATCGACGAGGACATTCGGAAGGCCGAAGAGGCGGGAACGGAAGCGGAAAAGGCGAGGGATGCCTATGAGCGGGCCGTGGCCGATGCGGCCGCCAGGGCCCAGGCGGCGATTCGCGAGATCCGCCAGCAACAGGCGGACGAGAACGCGCGCCGGATGGACGAGTTCGAGGCACGGATCAGGGCGGAGGCCGAAGCCGCGGAGCAGCGGATCGAGGCAGCGCGGACCCAGGCCGCCGCCGACATACGTGAGGTGGCTACGGAGGTTGCGCAGGCAGCGACTTCGAGGCTGATCGCCGTCGACATCGCTGCCGAGGACGCCGATGCGGCTGTCTTTGCGGTGATGGAGGAACGGGCGTGATGGACCTGCAAGATCCGACATTTTGGGTTGCCGTCGGGTTCGTGATCTTCGTCGCGGGCGTCTACCGGCCAGGCAAGAAGGCACTTCTCGGCATCCTCGACGCGCGCATCGAGGCGATCCGCGGCAACCTTGAGGAAGCGTCCGAGCTGCGCCGTCTGGCCGAGCAGGAGCTTGCCGAATACCAGCGCAAGCAGCGCGAGGCGAAAAAGAACGCGGAAGACCATGTCGCGCAGGCCCGCGGCGAGGCGGAACGCCAGGCCGGCGAGGAGCAGCAGAAGTTCGAGGCTGTCATGGAGCGCCGGGAGCAGGCCGCCATGGAAAAGATCGCGCAGGCCGAGGCAGAAGCGCTGCGCGAGGTTCGCGCCGTCTCGATCGAGACCGCGATGGCCGCCACCCGCCGTCTGATCACCGGGCGCATGGACTTGGAACGGCAGGGCGAACTGGTCGATTCCGCCGTCCGCGAACTGCCGGGCCGGTTCCACTGAACCGCGGCGCGGCCCGCGCTCGTTCCCCGACTTCCTGTCGCGGAGAACTGCCAGTCACATAACTAGCTAATATATAAAGGTTATTCTATTTTTCGATCTGTTCCGTGATCAAAATGAAAGCGGTTTCGATAGTAGCGTAGCGACGCAGAGCGCATCCGATTCGTGATAACTGTTCCGTCGGGCCGTGACGGGTCTGATCGACCCATTTTAGCGATTGAGGGTTCGCTGCCAGTCTTTTCGCAGGGTGCGGAGCCAGATGTCCTTTTTCGGCTGGTCTCGTTTGTTGTGCCTATCGTAGCGTCCCCGGCCCTGGGTTGTGCCGACGCGGGTCCAGCCGGAAGCCTTGTAGACGGCGCCGGTGTATCTCGGGGTCGCGACGAAGGTCTCGATCAGCACCGGCGTGATGTTGTAGCGCTTGGTCCAGTCGGTGGGCAGGCGGCGGCGGACGATGGCGAGGATGTGGGAGCCGAGGTTGGGGATCTTGATCCAGGGCAGGATCAGGAAGCGCGGGTTGTCGACGACGAGCGGCAGGTTCTTCTCGCGCACCCAAGAGACCAGCAGCCGGATCGTCCGCAAAGACATCCTGTCCGCCTTCGACAATCTGACCGTAGACTCCATCACGGCCGAACGGGTTCGGGACTGGTTCGCCGTCATGAGCGGCCGGCCCGGCGTTGCCAACCGCGCCATGCCGGTGCTGTCCATGATGATGCGCATGGCCGATGTGATTGTCGTTTCGGGCGTCCGGCTTCCATGAGCGGCGAGGAGGGAGGACATCGTCGGCGGGCAACGGTCAGGCGGTGCTGTCGTGGACCGCCCCGAACAATGCGAGCATCACCGGCTACAAGCTGCGCCACGGCAAGACGACCGAGAGGGGCAGCGCGGCGTGGACCGCGATTCCGGGTTCGGGCGCGGCCACGGTGACCCACACGGTGACGGGGCTGGACAACGATGCCGAATACAGCTTCAAGCTGCGCGCGGTGAACGCCGCGGGCGACGGCGCCGCCACCGACTGGAAGACGGCGACGCCCTCGGCGACGACAGCGAAGCCGGCGAAGCCGGTCCTCACGGCGGCGGCGGGCGACGGCTCGGTCGCCCTGAGCTGGGGCGCGCAGGCGAATATCTCAACCTGGGGCTACCAGTATAAGAGCGGGGCCGGCAGTTGGGGCGCGACCCGGACGGTTTCGGACGGGGGTGCGACGAGCGCCACGGTGACGGGGCTGACGAACGGGACGGCCTACACGTTCCGGCTGTTCGCCCGGCGCGGCAGCGGGGTCTCGGCCGTTCAGTCGGTGTGGTCGGACGAGGTGACGGCGACGCCGGTGGATGTCGTGGTTTCGAAGTCGGCGCTGACGATGGCGGAAGGAGCGAGCGGGACCTACACGGTGAATCTGAGCACGGCGCCGTCGTCGGCTGTGACGGTGACGGTGAGCGCGGCCCGTGACGAGGACACGGTGGACGACAGCGCGACCCTGACGCATGCGGCTTCGAGCAGCGATCTGGACTACGGGGCGTCGCTGGAGATCGATGACGTCGCGGTGACGGTGACGGACACGACGCTGTTGCCGGTGCTGACGCTGGCGCGGGACCCTGCGGCGGTGACCGAGGGCGACGACATCCGCCTCGCGGTGACCGCCGACCGGGCGCTGACGGGCAGCCTGACGGTGCGCCTGACGCTGTCGGCGCGCAATGCCAGCGGCTTCGATGCCGGTGACGTTCCGGGCGGTCTGGGGCCGCGTTCGTTCGATGCGGTGTTCGGCCGCCGCGGCGCGGACCACGGGGGTGGTGATCATCCCGACGGCGGCGGATGCGGATGTTGAAGGCGCGGAAGCCTACCGCATCACGCTGAACGATGGTCCGGACTACGCGGTGGGGGGCACGCCACGGCCTCGGGCGTGCTGCGCGACCGGGCGGCGGGGGCGAACCGGGTGAATGCGGCGGTGTTGCCG
The DNA here is from genome assembly GCA_964291215.2 of Alphaproteobacteria bacterium. Taxonomy (GTDB): domain Bacteria; phylum Pseudomonadota; class Alphaproteobacteria; order MPNO01; family UBA830; genus JAJEBT01. Next base: position 910,840 of record OZ219791.1, read on the forward strand.
CATGTGGCGGCGGCGATGTCGCAGACGCTGGGGGCGGTGACGGGGCGCATCGAGGCGGCAGGCAGGCCGGGCAGCTCGCTGCGGTTCGGCGCCCTGCCGTCGTCGCCAGTCGGCAGGCCGCCGCGCCCGGAGGAGCCGACCTTGGCGGAAGTTCTGGACGGTGCGTCCTTCACGCTGGCGGCGGGCGCCGGGGAGGATGGAGCGTCCGCGCTGCCGTTGGCGGTGTGGGGCCGGGGCGAGTGGTTGTCGCTGTCGGGTTCGGAGAAAGATGTCACTTGGGACGGCGGTCTGTGGTCGGCGCAGCTGGGGGCGGATCTGCGGGTGCGCCCGGACCTGCTGGCCGGGGCGGCGCTCTCCCATGCGCGGGGCGAGCCGGACACGGAGGCGGCCGGCGGCCGGGTGAAGGGCGTGCACGAGACCACGATCACGTCGGTGCATCCCTATGCGGCGTGGCTGCTGCCGGACGGCTCGACCCTGTGGGCGAGTTTCGGCTACGGGACCGGCGAGGTGCGGATCACCGAGGAGGACGCGCTGGCGCGCAGCGCCGGGCTGACGCATTGGAGCGTGTCTGCGGGCGGCCGCAGCGTCCTGGCCGAGGATGCGGACCTCGGCGGGATGACGCGCCTTGCGGTGAAGGGCGAGGGTTCGGCGGCGCGCCTGCGCACGGAGGCCGATGACGGTCTGGAGGGGCTGACGGCGGAGCTGCGTACGCGGCTCCTGGCGGCGCATGAGGCGGACCGCGACGAATGGGGAGTGAGCGCGCTTGTGCGCCTCGACCCCGGGGCGGACGGACGCGGGATGTTCCTCGCCTTCGGTCCCGCGCACGGGCGCACGGAGAGCGGCTTGGGGCAGTGGTTCGACCTGCCCGCGGCCGCATCCGGCGCGGCGGAGAGCCGCCTGGAGGCCGAGGTGGGGCACGGGTTCGGTCTTGCCGGTCCGGGGCCGCTGGCGGTGCTGACGCCCTGGGCGGGCTTGAGCCTGGCGGAGACGGGTGGACGCACGCTGCGGCTCGGTGCACGCTACCGCATGGGCGCGGGGCTCTCCCTCGGCCTCGAGGGCGCGCACCGGCCCGGCCCCGAAGACAGCCTCATGCTGCGCGGCGCGCTGCGATGGTAGGAGAACGCCAGGCGGTGGCGCAGTGGGGCGGCGCTTCATCCGGACGAGCCTGCCGCAAGCAAAGGAGCGGACCGGTCGCGACGGGCGTCGCGCGTGGAGATCGTCATGCGCAAGCGTTCCGCCAGACCCGTGGAGCAAGCTCCGGAACAAACCCTGCAAGGACGTCTGGCCCCTCGGAAGGGATTGGCGGCGCGCCCTCAAGCGATAGGATCCAGGCGACCGGACATGCGTGCAACCGTGCGCAAGCGATGCCGGGAAGGCATTTGACGCGGGCCTGAAGTTCCAAGGCGTGAGCTCATCGATCTGGCTGTTTGGATGGCCGGTGGCGATGGCATCGAGTGTGGCCTTCAGCCAGGCGTAGGGTTCGATGCCGTTCAGTTTCGCCGTCTCGATTAGCGATGCGTGCCCATGCGGCGGCGCCTTCATCGTGACCGGCGAAGAGTACGTTCTTGCGGTTCAGGGCGATCGGCCGGGCGAGCTTTTCCACGGCGTTGCTATCCATCTCGATGCGGCCGTCGATGAGGAAGAGCCGGAGGCCGTCCCATTGGCGGGCGATATAGGCGAGTTTCTCGCCGAGCCGGGACTTGGGCGAGACGCGGGCGCACTGCTGCTTCAGCCAGTCGCCGAAGGCCTCGACCAAGGGCGCGCTGCAGCTTTGCCGTTCGGCGAGCCTCCGCTCGGGCGAGCTGCCGCGGATGTCGGCCTCGATGGCGTAGAGCTCGGCAATCCGGCGCAGGCCCTCGGCCGCGATCTCCGAGCCGCTGCTGTCGTGGATTTCGCGGAGCCGGCGCCTAGCCCGAAGTTCCAGCGTCGATCAAGTGCAAGTACCTGATATAAATGACATTCGATGGATCTCAGAAGCGTCTGACTGGGTACACTACGGCTTCACGCCCAGGAGCTTGAGTGCCCTTCTCTGGAGCGGCGTGGGCCGCGTGGTGACTTGGAAGGGTTTGCCGTTCGCAGGGCCACGGTGTTGCGGGTGATGGTCGCGAGATCGCTGATGAGGGTGGAGAAGCTGTGCCATCCCCGGGCGTCCTCTTGGTTGCCGTCTTGGCCCGGGCGCTCGCCGAGACTTCTGCCGGCGCCACGACGGAAGACCGCCGGGCGCCTTCGGCATCCTCGTCGTCGAACAGCATGGGCTTCAGTCTCTGACGCATGTGCCATTCGACGTAGTAGGCGAGCATGCACAGGAAGACGTGAGCCCGGGGTTCGGTACGGTGGTAGACGGGACGGACCTTCAGATCCACGGTCTTCAGGCTGCGGAAGGCCCGTTCCACCGAACTCAACCGCTTGTAGGCGCGCACCGTGCCGGGACCGTCGAGCTCGCTCTGCGGCAGGCGGATCACGTAGAGGAGCCTGGCCTCGGCGGCGATGGCAGCCTCATCGCGCCCATAGGTGAAGACACCGTCGTCGTCGATGGACCACGTGAAGTGCTTCGCCATCTTGTACTTGCCGATGACCTTGCCGACCCTCTCCCCGATCTTCCCGGCACCCGGCACTTGTCGCGCCGTGTCGCTGCTGCGATCGGTTCAAGCAGGATCTCGGTAGCCTCAAGCAGTTCCTGGCGCTTGCGGGCCCGGTCCTCGGCCAGCAGGGGGTTGCGGCAGAGGCGTTCGCCGGGATACGCATCGCTGGTGATCTCCACCAGGTCTCTCTCGTCGAAGAGCGACATCTCGACATCGCCGGCCTCCACAAGGGCGCGGATGGCCGGTCCCCTCAAGGCGCTGATCCAGTCCAGGCCCACAGGCTTCACCTCTTCGCGGGCCTCGGTCCCCCGGTCTCCCACCAGCACCAGCTTCGCAAAGGAGAAGCGCTCCTGCAGCGTGGTGATCTGTGACGCACGGGGTCCGCCGTGTTGTCGGGGAACACTTCCACCGACAGCCGTCCCGATCGCACAGAAGGCCGACTGCAGCTTGCCCTTCTTGCCATCCCGGGAATGACCCCGTTTGGCCAGGAAACACGCTCTCCCCTCCATCGACACTGAAGTCAGGAGCACCAGGCAGCCCTCTTCGAGGTGCCGCTTTGCCAGGGACCGCTCGATCCTCTCCTGACGCTCTAGGAGCCGGCGCCGTAGAGGGCGTCCTCGTCCAGCTCCGCATCGAGGATCTCGCCCAGGGTGCTGACCGCTGTCGCCAGCCCCCTGGCCAGCTTCGAGGCGGGCTCGAGGATGCGTGCCGCGATCATGGCCAAGACCTGATCGCGCGAGGGCTTCGGGTCGATCAGCCTGTCGAGACCGATCTTCTTCAGAGTTCCCAGCACTGCGGCCACATGCCCATGGGGAAGGGAGCGGACGATGTCGAAGGCGTTGTTGAGATGTCGGACTGCTGTTCCTCCCTTGAGGAGGATGCGCAATCCCTCGACGAGAGCGGGGGACCACTTGGTGAGGTTGGCGATGGTGCGCTTCTTGACCTTTCCGTCTTCGCGACAGGACTCGCGGAGCAGGATGGCGGGCGGCGAGGACCGGTTGGGGACGGCTTCGATGTACATGGCTACCGTATATAGGCATGGTACTGCCACATGTCAAGCACAAAATGCATCCGTACATGGGTACGTTGTGAAGCCCGCCAAATCCAACAAACCACGCAAGATCAATGAGTTGACGCGACTATCAGCTGAAAAACGTCCGGAACTTCGGCCTAGCCCGAAGTTCCCGCCGATTTCAGCAGAAAAATCACGACAACTGCTTGATTGTGTTGACAAAATAAGGCGATGATGATGTGAAAATTTTCCCATGTAATGATGAGATTTTCCCTTGAAACAGCGAGCTTTAATCCCCATATACGTTGCCATGTGCGTAGACATCGTCCCCAACCGCAACTCGCCGTCCTCCTGCGCGAAGGATGGCGCGAAAACGGCAAGGTCAGAAAGCGCACCAATCTTTCCTCCTGGCCCATGGAAAAGGTCGAGACCCTGCGGCGCCTCTTGAAGAACGAACCCCTCGTCGGTCATGCCTTCGACATCGTCCGCTCCCTTCCCCATGTCGCCGCAGTGCTGGGAACCCTGAAGAAGCTGGACAGGCTGATCGATCCGAAGCCCTCGCGCGATCAGGTCCTGGTCATGATCGTGGCACGCATCCTCGAGCCGGCCTCGAAGCTGGCCAGGGGGCTGGCCACAGCGGTCTCCACCCTGGCCTCGATGCGGAGATGGACGAGGATGCCCTCTACGGCTCCTGGAGCGTCAGGAGAGGATCCCCTGGCGGCGCCTCGAAGAGGGCTGCCTGGTGCTCCTGACTTCAGTGTCGATGGAGGGGTGTCCCCTGGCCAAACGGGGTCATTCCCGGGATGGCAAGAAGGGCAAGCTGCAGTCGGCCTTCTGTGCGATCGGGACGGCTGTCGGTGGAAGTGTTCCCCGGCAACACGGCGGACCCCGTGCGTCACAGATCACCACGCTGCAGGAGCGCTTCTCCTTGGCGAAGGTGGTGGGCGACCGGGGGACCGAGGCCCGCGAGGAGGTGAAGCCCGCAGGCCAGCGCCTTAAGGGGCATCCGCGCCCTTGTGGAGGCCGGCGATGTCGAGATGTCGCTCTTCGACGAGAGAGACCTGGTGGAGATCACCAGCGATGCGTATCCCGGCGAACGCCTCTGCCGCAACCCCCTGCTGGACCGGGCCCGCAAGCGCCAGGAACTGCTCGAGGCCACCGAGGTCCTGCCTGAACCGATCGCAGCAGCGACACGGCGCGACAAGCGCCGGGAAGATCGGGGAGAGGGTCGGCAAGGTCATCGGCAAGTACAAGATGGCGAAGCACTTCACGTGGTCCATCGACGACGACGGTGTCTTCACCTATGGGCGCGATGAGGCTGCCGCCGAGGCCAGGCTCCTCTACGTGATCCGCCTGCCGCAGAGCGAGCTCGACGGCACGGTGCGCGCCTACAAGCGGTTGAGTTCGGTGGAACGGGCCTTCCGCAGCCTCAAGACCGTGGATCTGAAGGTCCGTCCCGTCTACCACCGCCCCGGACCCACGTCTTCCTGTGCATGCTCGCCTATTACGTTGAATGGCACATGCGCCAGAAACTGAAGCCCATGCTGTTCGACGACGAGGATGCCGAAGGCGGTCTTCCGTCGTGGCGCCGGCAGAGGTCTCGGCGAGCGCCCGGGCCAAGGCGGCAACCAAGAGGACACCCGGGGGTGGCACAGCTTCTCCACCCTCATCGACGATCTCGCGACCATCACCCGCAACACCGTGGCGCCCCGCCTTGCGGGCGCCCCAACCCTTCCAGGTCACCACGCGGCCCACGCCGCTCCAGAAAAAGGCCCTGGACTACCTCGGTGTACGCTTGTAGCGTTCCCAGTAGCGACACACCCGATTTTTTCAAACGTCAATACATTCATAACGAGTATCTACTCACCCCTTGTTGGGTTCTGATTCATAGTGCTCGTTGATGATGTCTGCGGCTTTTCCGTCGAGGGCGATCTGGGTGGCGACGAGTGGGTTGTAGCCGAGTGCCGCCATGGAGGTGAGGTAGCTTGAGCTCCGGCACCATGCTTTTGCGTGGAGCGGAAGCATCCGGGCACCTTGACCTTTGCCATCCTGATCTTCTGTTCTCCGGCATTGTTGGTGAAGCTGACGTTGGGGTCGTCTGTGAAGCGCAGGTTTTCGTGTTTCACGAGACGTTCGTGCAGGTTGTGCGCGTTTGCGTCCACGTTTTCCTTTCGGCGGCGGCGGGATATCGGGCAGTTCCCTGGCGCCCTGATGGTGCGGTAGCGCTTGCGCCCGGCGTCGTTCAGGGTTTTGGATGCGCTCTTGTTGACCTTGTGGCAGACCTCGCGGAGCAGGCTCTTCATCAGTCGCGCCCAGCGGTAGCCTCGACGACGAAGGTCAGTTCGCGCAGCAGGTGGCTACCGCACAACTGGTGGCTACACTGGTCATAGCCCATGTACGAGGCCCAGCAATCGTGGACCAGGACGCCCTTGTAGCACGGGATGATGCCGATCTCTTGCCTCCCGGCCGCGCTTGCGGTGCGGGAACTTGCACGTCAGGGTCCCACGACATGGAGCCACTTACTGTTGATCCGAAATCCGGTCTCGTCGACATGCAGGGCCGGGCGTTGCAGGAGGTGCGCCACGGCGGCCTCCTCCCATGACACGAGCGCATCGTGAAAGCATAGCCGAGGCAGGTTGCCTCGGAGAGCTTGATGCCGGAGATCGCCTGCACGAACGCGACGGCACGGCGCAGGGACAGCATTTGGGCAACCAGCAGGTTGATGACGAGGGCCTGAATGCCGATGCCGTACTGCACGGGATGTTGTCGGGGAACCGGCCCTTGGTCCGGGCCTTGCACTTCGGGCATTCCTTGATCTCGGCGCGGCGCTCGACGACCTCGAACACGATGTCGTAGAGGACGCGGCGCTCCCGATCGATGGGGCCGTCGATGTCGGCGCCGCAGGCGTCGCAGGCCGCGACCGTTTCCTCGACGATGGTCTTGCGCAGGTTGTCGCCCATCTGCCGGTTCGGCTTCGGGCCCTTGCCGTTGCTTCCGGCACGCTCTTGTCCGTCTGTGACGGCGGCAGACCGGAGTTCCGGCTCGTGCGTGGTCTTCTCCAGAAGGACGACGATGAGGATGTCGAGCAGGATGACGAATACGCGGATGACGGCCTCTTCCGCCACCTTGCCGGCCGCACGCAGCGCCTTGGCCGCTTCGAACTCCTCGCGCGCCGCGTTGACCGTCGCCATCACCCGGCCTTGCGCTTCATCAGCGCGCCGCCTCCGAGATGCGTTTCCACATACAGATCATGCGGGGGCTGGAGCCCCGGAAGCAGCTGGCACAGCCCGCTCGTCGCCTTCGATCCAAAGTAGCCCACTGGCGGTCCCCGTCGTTCTCGATGACCACCACTAAACGAATCGGCCTGCAGTGTCAAATCTCCACGAAAACCCGTTCGTTGCTCTACCCCGACATCAAGCCGGAACCAGGGGGTGAGCAGTTACCTGCCATGCGCCGCGCAGCATGAGGCTGTCTTCGAGGCCCGGCCGGTGTGCGCCGGCCCTGCGCCGAGGCGGTGCCGCAGCAGGTTGGCTCAGGCGGTCAGGAAGTCCCTGTACTCCTCCATCGTCAGCACGTTGAAGTTGTCGGCCGACAGCATGTCGAAAGTCACGCCCTTGAGGATGATCTCGCTGCCTTCAAGCATCTTCGACGTGATCCTGACGCCGCCCGCTTCGTAGTCGTCGACGACCTTCAGGTCGGAGATCTGGAGGAACAGCTGTCCGGGGTTCTCCGGGTCCATCGCCTGCGCCTTGGTCTGGGCCAGGAAGAGGATGGTGTCCTCCTCGACCGAGAAGTCGGTGATCACATCGGCGCCATCGCCCTGGCGGAAAAGGAACTGGTCGGCGCCCTTGCCGCCTTCCAACCGGTCGTCGCCTGTGCCGCCCACGAATTTATCGGCGCCGGCGCCACCGGAGAGGTAGTCGTCACCTGCTCCGCTGTAGAGCCTGTCATTGCCAGCACCGCCGTAGAGTTCGTCGGCGCCAGCGCCGCCGAGGATCGTGTCGTTGCCCTCCGCGCCGTAGAGTTCGTCGTCGCCATCCTGGCTGTAGAGCCTGTCGTCGCCCTCCTGGCCGTAGAGCTTGTCGTCGCCTGCGCCGCCCTCGATCCTGTCGTTGCCCTCCCCGCCGTAGAGTTCGTCGTCGCCCTCTTCGCCGTAGAGCTCGTCGGCGCCATCCTGGCCCCGGAGCAAGTCGTCGCCATCGCCGCCGAAGAGCTTGTCGGCGCCACTGCCGCCGTAGAGTTCGTCGGCGCCATCCTGGCCGTAGAGTTCGTCGGCGCCATCCTGGCCGTAGAGCTTGTCGTCGCCTGCGCCGCCCTCGATCCTGTCGTCACCCTCTCCGCCGTAGAGCCTGTCGTTGCCATCGCTGCCGTAGAGCTTGTCGTCGCCCTCGCCGCCGTAGAGCCTGTCGTTGCCCTTTTCGCCGTAGAGCTTGTCGGCGCCCTCCCCGCCGTGGAGCTCGTCGTTGCCCTCGCCGCCGTGGAGCTCGTCGTCGCCTGCGATGCCCTCGATCCTGTCGTTGCCATTCCCGCCGTAGAGCCAGTCGTGACCCCCGCCGCCGTGGAGCTTGTCGTCGCCGTCCTGGCCCCAGAGCCTGTCGTCGCCATCGCCGCCGAGGAGCCTGTCGTTGCCGTCGCCGCCGTAGAGCCTGTCGCCGCCATCGCCGCCGAGGAGCCTGTCGTTGCCGTCCTGGCCCCAGAGCCAGTCGTCACCCTTCCCGCCGTAGAGCCTGTCAGCGCCATCGCCGCCTTCGAGATAGTCAGCGCCGGCGAAGCCTTCGAGCTTGTCGTTGCCATCGCCGCCGAAGAGCTTGTCGGCGCCTGGGCCGCCGTAGAGTTGGTCGTTGCCCTCTTCGCCGTAGAGCAGGTTGTTGCCGCCGAGGCCGTAGAGTTCGTCGTTGCCGCCGCGGCCGAAGAGCCTGTCGTCGCCCGGGCCGCCGAACAGGCGGTCCTTGCCGCCGCCGCCAGTAATGTCTTGCGTCATGATGGTCCCTTCCTTTCAACGATTGTTCCCGAACGCATCCTGCCGCTCCTGATTGAATCGAGCTGGCCTGATTTCGGGGTATTGGTTTTCGGTTCCGCCTTGCGGTATCCCGGGACAGCCGGAAGCGGCTCAGCCGATGTCGAGGTGTTCGTTGTACTGATCGACCGTCAGGAAGCCGAAGTCGTCGGCCGTCAGCATCTCGGACGTCACGCCCCTGACGATGATCTCGTTGCCTGCGAGCTTGGCCGAGGTGATGACCACGCCGCCCGCCTCCTCGCTGTCGGTCAGCACCAGGTCGGAGAACGAAAGAAACTTCTTCTCGGTCCCGGCATTCGCCCCGGTCTGGGCCAGGAAGACGATCGTGTCGGTCCCGTCCTCGAAGTCGGTGATAACGTCCACACCGTCGCCCCGGCGGAACAGGAACTCGTCGGCGCCCTCGCCGCCACGCAGACGGTCGGCATCCCTGCCGCCCTCCAGACGGTCGTTGCCGCCATTGCCGAACAGCCGGTCTTCGCCCGCGCCGCCGGCCAGCACATCGAGATCGCCCTCGCCGCCTTCCAGCCGGTCATTGCCGTCCCCGCCGTCCAGCGCATCGCTGCCGCGGCCGCCATACAGCATGTCGTCGCCATTGCCGCCATTGAGCGTGTCATCGCCGTCTTCGCCGTACAGCCGGTCGGCGCTCTTCCCGCCGTTCAGCGTGTCGCCGCCGGCGCCGCCGTGGAGGATGTCGTTGTTGTCATCCCCGAACAGGGAGTCGTCGCCGCTGTCGCCATACAGCGTGTCCTTGCCATTGCCGCCATACAGCGTGTCGTCGCCGCCGCGCCCGTAGAGCACGTCCGCCGCGCCCTTGCCGTCAATGGTGTCGTTGTCCTTGCCACCGACGAGCATGTCCTTCCTGTTCGTGCCCTTGAGCGTCTTCCCGGCCTGCGGGTCCGGATACTCCTCGTTCGGGTCGAAGTCCCAGATGAAGTCGACCTTGTTCCTGAGCTCCTGCAACTGCTGGGCAGTGAGATCCTCGAAGCCCTGGAACCGGGCCAGCACCGTCTGCGAGTCGCCCGGGCCGGTGACAAGGTGCGTGGTCACATCGTTCGGGTCCGTGATGCTCCGGACAAACCGGACATCGTCCCACGAGGGTGAGGGTAGTCTTCGCCATTGCGTTATGCTGAACGGCAACCGGATGTAGTCCTCCTCGACCTTGAAGTCCCCGATGATGTCAGCGGCCCCGTCGCTGCTCCGGCCCTCGCTGATCACGAAGATGTCCCGGCCGGCGCCGCCGTAGAGCACATCCCTGCCGTCGCCGCCATCGAGCCTGTCGTGGCCGTCGCCGCCGTAGAGCCCGTCGTCGCCGTCGCCGCCGTAGAGCAGGTCGTTGCCGCCGTCGCCGTCCAGCGAGTCCATGCCCGCACCGCCCCAAAGCGTGTCGTTGCCGTTGCCGCCTTGCAGCCGGTCGTCGCCGTCCCCGCCGCGGAGGGTATCGTTGCCGTTGCCGCCGACGAGAGCGTCGTCCCCCGCGCCGCCCTTGAGCGTGTCTTCGCCGCCATGGCCGTAGATATGGTCGGAATGCGCGGTGCCCTGAATGGTGTTGCCATTGTGGTCGCCGTTGATCCAGTCCCCGCTCGCGGTCTCCAGGAACTCGTCAATCTTCCCTTTCGCCACCCTCACGGCTTCGGCGTCATCGGGATTGACTTCCTCCTCGAATTTGAGCTCGGCGAGTACCTTGTTGCCGAGCATGATCCGGAAGTGGGCATTCCCGTAATGGCCGTCGGGGTGGTGGACAATGGTGAGCTCCGCCCCGTCCCGGATACCGGTCACGTAGATGTAGTCGTACCAATTCCGGAAGTCCTCGATATAGACATAGCTGTCGGGGTTGAGGATGAAGTGGTCGCCGCCATGGCCGCCATGGAGGAGGCTTCCCTGCGGATCCCCGGCCTGGTTGGAGATCGGCCCCCGGCCAAGCGTCGCGTCGGTCAGCGCGCCGGTGCCGTCGTCCTGCCGGTTGCTCGCCTTGAGCTTGCCCGCGATCAGGAAGTCGTTGTGGGAGCCGCCGTAGAGGCGGTCGGCGATCTGGTCCTTCTGGTTCCCGACCAGGATGTCGTTGCCCCAGCCGCCGCGCAGGGTGTTCGGTCCGTTGCCGCCTTCGAGATAGTCGCGCCCGCCACCGCCGTGTGCGTCGCTGCCGCCGCCGGAATCCTTGAACCAGTCATTGCCCTTCTGTCCGATGAAGGTGTCCTTGCCTGCCCCTCCGATAACGTTCATCGGGCCTTCGTAGGGACTTCCGCCCTCCCCGCGCCTGGCCTCGTATCGGTTTTCTCCGGTATCCCGGGATCGATCCACCGTCTCTTCGCTGTCGATATAATGAGTTGCCATGACGATCTCTCCTCAAGGCCAAGTGAACAATGTCCTTGACAATACCGGGGGGGGGGGGGGAAGTCAACACATGGAATACGGCCTTGCCGAGAGCGGCGCGGCCTCCCTGTCACGGCCGGGGCGGCGGCCCCTGTCCTGCGCCATCGGCAGGACACGCCGGGTGTTTTCCTACCAGCGGAGCGCGCCGCGCAGCATGAGGCTGTCTTCGGGGCCCGGCTGGTGCGCGCCCTCGACGCCGAGAGACAGCCCCGCGCCGAGGCGGTAGCGCGCGCCGAGCCGCAGGGTGCGTGCGCCCGCCAGGCTGAGTCCGGCCCAGGGGGTGAGCACCGCCAACGGCCCCGGACCGGGCAGGCCGAAGCCGTGGCCCACCTCCGCCTCCAGACGGCTCTCTGCCGCGCCGGATGCAGCCGCGGGCAGGTCGAACAGCTGCCCGAGGCCGCTCTCCGTGCGCCCGTGCGCGGGACCGAAGGCGAGGAACGTCCCGCGCCCGTCGGCCCCGGGGTCGAGGCGCACAAGCGCGCTCACTCGTCGCGCTCCGCCTCGTGCGCCGCCAGGAGCCGCGCGCGCAGCTCCGCCGTCAGACCCGCCGCCGGGTCCCGCCAGGTCACGCCCGCCCCGGCCTCGAGGCCCGCCCCTTCGCCAACGCCGCCGTCATGGCGCACCCCCGCCTCCAGCGCCGGCGTCAGCGTCGCACCGCCCGCCAGCGCGTGCTCGTACGAGCCCTCCAGCAGCAGCCGCAGACGGGTCGTCTTCGCCGTCAGCCCCTCCAGACCGTCATCGGCCTCCGTGCGCAGACGCGCCGCCGAACCCTCGCCCTTCACCGCAAGGCGCGTCATCCCGCCCTCGATCAGCTCTGCATCCTCGGCCAGGACGCTGCGCCCGCCCGCAGACACGCTCCAATGCGTCAGCCCGGCGCTGCGCGCCGGCGCGCCCTCCTCGGTGATCCGCACCTCGCCGGTCCCGTAGCCGAGGCTCGCCCACAGGGTCGAGCCGTCCGGCGCCAGCCACGCCGCATAGGGGTGCACCGACGTGATCGTCGTCTCGTGCACGCCCTTCACCCCGCCCGTCTGCGTGTCCAGCTCGCCCCGCGCATGGGAGAGCGCCGCCCCGGCCAGCAGGTCCGGGCGCACCCGCAGGTCCGCCCCCAGCTGCGCCGACCACAGGCCGCCGTCCCAGGTGACATCCTTCTCCGAACCTGACAGCGACAGCCACTCGCCCCGGCCCCATACCGCCAACGCGGACGCCTCCCCGGCGCCCGCCGCCAGCGTGAAGGACGCCCCGTCCAGCATCTCGCTCAGCGTCGGCTCCTCCGGGCGCGGCGACGCCCACTCGTCCTCCACCGGCGGCAGGGCGCCGAACCGCAGCGAGCTGCCCGGCCTGCCTGCCGCCTCGATGCGCCCCGTCACCGCCCCCAGGGTCTGCGACATCGCCGCCGCCGCCACATGCGGCAGCACCGCCGCATTCACCCGGTTCGCCCGCGCCGCGGAACCCCGGTCGCGCAGCACGCCCGCAGCCGTCGCGTCGCTCCCCACCGCGTAGTCCGCACCATCGTTCAGCGTGATGCGGTAGGCCTCCGCGCCTTCCGCATCCGCCGCCGTCGGGATCGTCACCACCCCCGTGGTGCGCGCCGCGGCGCCGAACACCGCATCGAACGAACGCGGCCCCAGACCGCCCGGAACGTCACCGGCATCGAAGCCGCTTGCGTTGCGCGCCGACAGCGTCAGGCTGACCGTCAGGCTGCCCGTCAGCGCCCGGTCGGCGGTCACCGCGAGGCGGATGTCGTCGCCCTCGGTCACCGCCGCAGGATCCTGCGCCAGCGTCAGCACCGGCAACAGCGTCGTGTCCGTCACCGCCACCGAATCGATGGTCACCGAACCGTAGCCGCCGCCCGAGGCGCCGTGGGTCAGCGTCGCCGTGTCGTCCGTCGTGTCCTCGTCACGGGCCGCGCGCACCGTCACCGTCTGCGCCGTGTCCCAGTTGGCGGTCGTGAAGGTCAGGCTGGCCGGTTCCACCGTCACGTCGCCCGACGCGCCGCCCACCGTCACCGTGACATCGCCCGAGGGTTCCGCGTCCAGCACCACCGTGTAGGCCGCACTGCTGCCCTCCGCCACCGTCAGCGCGGTCGGCGTCACCGTCACGCTTCCGGCGGGGGTCGTACCGCCGCCGGACGGCGGCGCCGCCGGCGCCACCGGCGTCGCCGTCACCGGCGCATCCGGACCCGCCCCGTTGCCGGCCCCGTTCACCGCGCGCACCTCGAACTGGTAGGCGGTGCCGTTGGTCAGACCGCTCACCTCGTGGCTGGTGGTGCCCGCACCGGAGCCGGGAATGTCCTCCCACTCGCCCCACTCGCCGCTGCCGGCCTTCCGCCGCACCTGCCACTTCGTGATGGTCGGGTTGTCCGGGTCGGTCCAGCTCAGCGTCACCGAGCCGCTGCCCGCCGCGCCGGCAAGGCCGGCCGGCTTCAACGGCGCCGCATCCTTCTCCGCCACGCTCACCACCACATCGGCGATGCTCACCGAGCCGTAGCCGCCGCCAGACGCGCCGTGAGTCAGCGTCACGGCGGGGTCCGTGTTCGTGTCCGTGCCTGCGTTCACCGTCACCGTCTGCGGCTGGTTCCAGTCGGTCCGGGTGAAGGTCAGCGCGCTCTGGTTGCCGGTCATGACGGTGTCGGTGTCCACCGTCACGTCCCCCGACGCGCCGCCCACCGTTATCGTCACATCCGATGATGGCGGCGTGTTCAGCCGCATCGTGTACGTCCTGCTGCCCCCTTCCGCCACCGTCAGCGCCGCCGTCGACACCGTCACCCCCGGCGTATCGGCCACCGTCACGTCCACCGTGCCCGCATCCGGGATCGCATCCGCAGAAGCCCCCGTCAGCCGGAAGGCGTGGTTGATCACCGCCGTGCCGTTCGCCACACCGGTCACCGTCACCGTCCGCGCCGTGTTGTAGTTGGTGGTGGTAAACGTCAGGCTCGCCGGACTCACCCGCGCCGCCGCCGTGGCGTCGCTCGTCACCCGCAGCGTCCCCGCATACGCCTTCGTCAGCGCCACCGTGTAGGTCGCCGTGGAACCGGGCGCCACCGTCACCGGCGTCCCGGTCAGCGTAAGCGCCGCCGTGGTGTCGTCCTTGAAGGTCACCGTACGAATGTTCGACCAGGGACCCTGAAGGTTGCCCGTTCCCCCGGCGACACCCGCCATGCGATAGCCCGTTGCCCGAACCCGGACCTCGACCGATGCCCCGTCGGGATAGTCCAGCAGAAGCCGATTGTTGCGAGAGCCCGGGTTCTGTCTGGCACTCGCCTGGTTGAGACTGCGATCCGTCCAGGTGCTGGCCCCCTTCAGCCGGGTCTGCGCTCTCCACCAATGGAACTTGGCCGCGTCCTTCACATAGTCGTCCGCATCCGACAACTCGTTCGAGCCGCCGGCATGGGTCCAGGTCAGGTCGATCTGCCCGTTCGTCGTCGAGGTCGCCGCCGTCAGCACCGGGGCCGCCGGATCGGTCTTCGCCGTCACCTGGTCCGACCACACCGACTGCACCCCGGGACGGACCGCCGCAAACAGGCGGAACGTGTAGTCCGTGCCCTTCGTCAGCCCCGTCACCCGGACGCTCGTCCTGCTTCTGCCCGTGACCGTCGTGGTCGTGTTCCAGCCGCCCGTGCTCTTGTACTGATAGCCCCAGCTCGTTATCGGAATGCCCGTCAAGGCGCTCCAGCTCAGGGTGACCGAGGCATCGCCCCCGGCCGCCGTCAGGACCGGCTTGGGAACCGTATTCGTCGGCGTCGCCGTCACCTGGTCCGACCACACCGACTGCACACCGGGACCGACCGCGGCGAACAGCCGGAACGTGTATTCCGTGCCGATCGTCAGGCCCGTCACCGTGGTGCTCGTCGTGCTGCCGCCGGTGACCGTCCGGGTCCTGATCCAGCTGCCGCCCGCGGGCTTGTACTGATAGCCCCAGCTCGCAACCGTCACACCCGACAAGGCGCTCCAGCTCAGGGTGACCCTGGCGTAGCCCGGTTCGGCGCTCAGCACCGGCTTGGGAACCGCCGCCGACGGCGTCGCCTCCACCACCGCCGACGCGGCGCTGTTGCCGCCGCTGTTCCGCGCCCGGATGCGGAAGCGGTACTCGCTGTCGTTATCCAGACCCGTCACCGTGTGGGTCGTGGTGTCGGCGTCCGAACCGGAAATCGCGGTCCAGCTGCCCCAGGCGGCGCTGCCCTTCCTCTGCTGCACCCGATACCGCGTGATCGAATCGTCGTCCGGGTCGGTCCACGTCAGCTTCACCTGACGGTTGCCCGCCTCCGCCGACAGGCCCGTCGGCGCGGCGGGGACGGCGACGGTGGGGGGATCGTCGTCGTCGGTGATGGTCAGGGTGAGTCTGCCGGAGGTCCAGTCGGACTTGTAACCAAGCAGCCTGATGGTCTCGTTCGGCTCGTCCCGGGTGTCGCCGAGAATGCGCACTTTCATCGTGCCCTCGGTCTCGCCTTCGGCGATGGAGACCGTGACGCTGGCCGGATAGCACCAGTCGGTATCCGCCGGGATCAGCGGCGCCGTGCAGGGATCGCGCCCCTTGTCGGAGCCTTTGGCCGTACCGCTGGGGCTGTCAGAAGTAACGGTGATCGAAAAGCCCGCCGGCGCCGCCTCGCCGAGCGTGACGGTCACCGTCACGTCCGTCGAACCGGTGTTGCCCTCGGTGATCGAGGTCGAGGTAGCCGACAAGGTGATCGTCTTCGTGGTGGCCGCCACCGGCGTGGCGGTGACTTCGTTGGAGGGGCCACCGGAACTTCGATCAAGGCCTTGTTATAGTGTTCCAATGCCCTCTGACCTGGAAGGTGTAAGCGGAGTTGTTGGTCAGGCTCGTTACAGTGTGACTTCTTATTCCTATGCCGCCGGAGATGCTCGTCCATCCGATGTAGTTGCCCGTGCCTTTCTTCCACCGGTATTGCCACCGACTGTTGATGCCGTTATTGCCGGTCCACATGAGCGTAACCTGCCCGTCGCCCGCCGTGGCGGTAAGAACGGGGGCCTGCGCTTGCGCATCCTGGGGCGCGAGGGCGGCGGCCAGCGCGATGAGGAAGAGGGCAGCGAGTCCCGCCTTCAGGCGGCGGGCGGTTCTCCCGAGGGCGCCCACCGGTTCAGCCCCGCGCCCTGACTCTTGGGGGGGGGGGGGGGTACAACGAGTTCGCGCGCGCGTGAGGCGCTCCGCCCGAAGAGCCGCAGGTCATGCATCCCGATATCGCCCGGCGTCCGCGTCATGACCTCATCCTCCCGTGCCTGATTCCAAACCTGCGCCGCGCCCGCACGACCGCAGCGAACCCGCCGGTGCAACCCATAACCCGTCCGCAGGCCGGTTTCAAGGCGCGCCGCGCCCGATACACGGCGATCCCACGCCAGGTTTGTTGGAAGGGTCGGTTTCGCTTGTTCAGGATGATTCGCATTTTTGCCGGCTTTTTGTGAAGCGGCGCAGTATCCGTTGTCGTGGAGGCAGCGGATTTTTTTGAGACGACTCCGGAGGGTTTTGCGCTCCGGGATGTGGTTGTGCGCCTTGCGCGGCCTGATGTCGCTGGAATCGTGCGGTCGACGGCAAGCGCGGCCGCACCGGCGAGGATCATTACGAGACGGTCTCGCTGGCCGGTATTCGATCCTCAACTGTCACGACGGGGAGACCGCTGCCGTCCACGCCACGCTCGAGACGGCACCGGTTGCCGGCCGTCTGCTCACCCTCGACGCGCTCCACACCACCCGCGAGGCTGATCGTCGAGACCCATCGCGCGGACTGATGGTCAAGGGCAACGCACCTTCGAGAGAGCATCAACTGGAAGATCGCGAGCACGGGACGCTACAGCGAAAAGCCCGCGCATGGCCGCCATCGCACCATCTTTACCCCGCTAGCGAAGATGATCAACTAGTCAGGTGACACTGAAGTAAGGTTCATTGTAAGGTTGTGTCCCGAGTCGGACAATGGAGGTTATCTCGATGGGGCGCGGTACGGTACGGTCGCTGGCGGCCTTGACCACTCAAGACCAGCACCCGCCAAAGGCCGTCCCATACCGCGTGGCATCGCCATGACCTTCGTGTTCACACTCCAACCGCCATCATATAATCATGCTTACTTCAGTTCCAGATGACTAGGTTGTGGACTCAAATAATTGGTTTGCGATTCTGCGGAGCAAGAATCGGCTGGCAGCCAGTTGCACGGCGGAGAGGAAGTTCCTTGTCATAACGAGTGGCGACTCGTCGGAACTCCTTGATCTTGCCGAAGAACCGCTCGACCAGGTTGCGCATCCTGTAGATCTCGCGGTCAAGCGGCCGGGGCGATGTCCGGTTGGATTTTGACGGAATGACCGCGGTTGCTCCTGCCATCTCGATCAGATGGCGTCGGTGTCGTAGGCCTTGTCGCCGACCACCGTCTCGCTCGAGGTCGGCGAGAAGCGCCTCCGCCTGCGCGCAGTCGGCCGCCTGGCCCGGGGTCAGGAACACGGTTTTCACCCTCTCGTTCTCGCCAAGATGGACCTTCGTCGTTCGTCCGCCACGGCTCACTGCGAAGGCTCGTCGTCCCGGGACGCCCCGGCTTGTGAACGCGCACCGACGAGGAGTCCACCATGCGCAGGTGAACCGAGCGAGCCATCGTCGCTCCCGTCATCATCGCTCGTAAGCCTTTGAAGCTTCTCCATGCCCAGGTGCCGTTCTTGCTCCACCGGTTGAAGCGGTTGAAGCAGACGGACCGTACCGCTCCGGCAGATCGCGCCACGGCGTACCGGTGCGAAGCACGAAGAATATCCCGTTCATGACCCTCCGGTCATGCACCCGCTCCGGGCCCTGGTGCTTGTCGGGAAGCACCGAGCGGAGAACCTCCCATTCCGCGTCGCTCATGTCGTGTCGGTCGCCGCTCATCCTTCACTCTCCTTGTGGATCGCTTTTGACAAGACATGGCAAATCGTGCAAAAATGTCAACATTTGGGTACACACCCTAGGCTGTGGACTCAAATAATTGGTTTGCGATTCTGCGGAGCAAGAATCGGCTGGCAGCCAGTTGCACGGCGGAGAGGAAGTTCCTTGTCATAACGGGTGGCGACCCGTCGGAACTCCTTGATCTTACCGAAGAACCGCTCGACCAGGTTGCGCATCCTGTAGATCTCGCGGTCGAGCGGCCGTGGCGATGTCCGGTTGGATTTTGACGGAATGACCGCGGTTGCTCCTGCCGTCTCGATCAGATGGCGTCGGTGTCGTAGGCCTTGTCGCCGACCACCGTCTCGCCCGAGGTCGGCGAGAAGCGCCTGCGCGCAGTCGGCTGCTTGGCCCGGGGTCAGGAACACGGTCTTCACCCTTTCGTTCTCGCCAAGATGGATCTTCGTCGTTCGTCCGCCACGGCCCGATTTGCGAAGGCTCGTCGTCCCGGGACGCCCCGGCACCGTGCTTGTGAACGCGCACCGACGAGGAGTCCACCATGCGCAGATGAACCGGCGGGCCATCGTCGCTCCCGTCATCACCGCTCGTAAGCCTTTGAAGCTTCTCCATGCCCAAGTGCCGTTCTTGCTCCACCGGTTGAAGCGGTTGATATTGTTGGTAAAATTGCATGATGGCCACATGAAAATGTTCCCATGTAAAAGTGAATTTTCCTCTTGACAATTCACGAGGCAATGCCTATATGCGTTGCCATGTACTTCGACATCGTCCCCAACCGCAATTCGCCCCCCGCCGTCCTCCTGCGCGAAGGATGGCGCGAGAACGGAAAGGTCAGGAAACGCACCATTGCCAATCTCTCCTCCTGGCCCATGGAGAAGGTGGAGACCCTACGGCGTCTCTTGAAGAACGAACCCCTGGTTAGCCGTACCGATGCCTTCGACATCGTCCGCTCCCTTCCTCATGGCCATGTGGCCGCGGTGCTGGGAACCCTGAAGAAGCTGGACCGGCGGATCGACCCGAAGCCCTCTCCCGAGCGCGATCAGGTTCTCGCCCTGATCGTGGCGAGGATCCTGGCACCCGCTTCGAAGCTGGCCCGAGGGCTGGCCGAGGCCACCGCGGCGAGTACCTTGGGCGAGATCCTCGAGGCGGAAGGGGACGAGGACGACCTCTACGACGCCATGGACTGGCTCCTGGAGCGTCAGGAGAGGATCGAGCGGTCTCTGGCGAAGCGGCACCTCGAAGAGGGCTGTCTGGTGCTGTATGACCTGACCTCGGTGTGGATGGAGGGACGAAAGTGTCCCTTGGCCCGACGCGGGCACTCCCGGGATGGCAAGAAGGGCAAGCTGCAGATCGAGTTCGGCCTTCTGTGTGATCGGGACGGGTGTCCGGTGTCGGTGCGGGTGTTCCCCGGTAACACCCGGACACGGTGTCCTCACAGATCGCCACGCTGCGGGAGCGGTTCTCCTTTGCGAAGGTGGTACTGGTGGGGGACCGGGGGATGCTGACCGAGGCGCGCATCCGCGAGGAGGTGAAGCCTGCGGGTCTGGATCAGCGCCTTGAGGGGACCGGCCATCCGTTCACTGGTGGAGGCCGGCGATGTCGAGATGTCGCTCTTCGACGAGAGAGATCTGGTGGAGATCACCAGCAATGCGTATCCCGGCGAACGCCTCATGGTGTGCCGCAACCCGCTGCTGGCCGAAGATCGGGCTCGCAAGCGCCAGGAACTGCTCGAGGCCACCGAGGCTCTGCTCGAACCGATTGCCGCGGCGACCCGGCGCGACAAGCGCCGCCTCGAGGGGGCCTTGAAGATCGGGGAACGGGTCGGCAAGGTCATCGGCAGGATGACGAAGCACTTCACGTGGTCCGTGGACGATGACGGTGTCTTCACCTATGGGCGCAATGAGGCTACCATCGCTGCCGAGGCTAGGCTCGACGGCCTCTACGTGATCCGCACCAGCCTGCCGCAGAGCGAGCTCGACGGTCCCGGCACGGTGCGCGCCTACAAGCGGCTGAGCTCCGTGGAACGGGCCTTCCGCAGCCTCAAGACCGTGGACCTGAAGGTGCGTCCCGTCTACCACCGCACCGAGCCCCGGGCCCATGTCTTCCTGTGCATGCTCGCCTACTACATCGAATGGCACATGCGCCAAAAACTGAAGCCCTTGCTGTTCGACGACGAGGATGCCGAAGGCGGCTGTCTGTCGTGGCGCCGGCAGAGGTTTCGGCGAGCGCCCGGGCCAAGGCGGCAACCAAGAGGACGCCCGGGGGTGGCACAGTTTCCGTACCCTCATCGATGATCTCGCGACCATCACCCGCAACACCGTGGCGCCCCGCCTTGCGGGCGCCAAACCCTTCCAAGTCACCACGCGGCCCACGCCGCTCCAGAGAAGGGCATTCAAACTCCTGGGCGTGCGCCTGTAGCGTTCCCAGTAGCGACACACCCGATTCTTTCAAACGTCAATACATTCATAATGATACGTCTGATCGGCGCTGGAACTTCGGGCTAACTGGTAGGATGTCGCCGGGTGAGAGTCCCGGCAGGAAGAGAGGCTAACCACCACTTCCTCCGTGAACCATGCGTCGCGAGGCGAAGCGTTGGGGAACGGCAAGCGTGGGCTGGGCTATTGAGCCACGAGATACTGCGAACCGGAGTGCCGAGGTCGTGGCCGAAGGCAACACCCTGCGAGCCGCGTTGGTGAGGGGGGCTTCGCGGGGTCTGAGAACCATGGCCGAAGCAGGGACCTGGGAGGTCTTGCCCCACTGTCGTAGAGGGGTCGCAGAGGAAATTCCGTAAACCGATGATGAACGAGAAGTCAGATTCGGCGTGCAGCGAGTCTAGCTGCTGTACTTGCGGGTGTGAGTCCCGCCGGCGCAATTTCCAGTTTGGCGCCGTAGCATTGGTTCAGGGGTGACCGTGGACCAGCGAGCTGGGATGTAGAAGCCGTTGTGGGCTGGCTGGAACGCAGTGTCCAGCCGGTTCGGTCAGCCAGGGCGGCGAGCAAACCGGAGGGCCGTAGCGAAAGCGAACGATTGGATGAAGCCCCGAAATTGATTTCCCACATGAAGCTGATTAGTGGGGTAAACGGGAATGCCAAGGGCCTGCCGATAGCCCGATGGCCAGAGTCGATGCGGAAGAACTGGAGAGCACGCATCGGGTTCCCCGGTGGTAGAGACGGCGGCAATCCGGGACAGTACAGCGGTGAAAGATCGGAAGGTGAGGAGGACAGACAGGATGAAGTGACCCTTGAATGTCAAGGACCGCGTCTATAACCAGGACTGGGAAAGGACGCGGAGTCCTCCTGACTGGCGGATGAGGTCGATTAAGCGTTGACGGGCGGGACAACACAACCCGTCCTGAGCGAGGACCTCAGGGCTCAGGTGGCCTGTGCCGCGGTAGGTCAACGCCAGTGCTCAGAAACTGGCACCGACCGACAAGACCGCGAGGTCGAAGGACGGAGCAAACGCTCGGAGATGCCGTGGGTACGGTTGGGTCAGCCTTGACCATGGCGCGTCCGGCGGAAGGCTCCGCACCGAACTCCAAGTGGGTGCCTGATGCTTGAACCGGGAAAACCGGACGTACGGAATTTTAGGGAGGCTGCTGGAAACGTGGTCTATGGTAGTTCAGCGACCCCGCCCGCAATCGAAAGAGCGGTGACGGACAAAGCCTCTGCCTACGGATGCGCGCGCCAGCGGCCTACCCGACCATAGTACCGTCGAAGGCGGCGAACAAGGGCTCCTCGGAGCCTGCGGAGCTGCTGGAGGGAAGGGAAATGCGGTTGACCCGCGCCGCGCGCAGAAGCGGGTCACAGGCGGCGCATACGACAAGTTGCGAAGAGGAATCCGGAAGAGCGTCTTGTGACGTTGCTCCACCACGTGATGTCCTGCACGCGGCGTTTCACTCCTTGAGAAAGGACGCGGCAGCGGGCGTGGACGGAGTTACGTGGCACGCGTATGCGGAAGGTGTGGAACTGGTCGACCTGCCGTGTGCACAGGGGCGGGCGCCTCCGTCGGGTATACATACCCAAAGAGGATGGAGGGCAACGATCGCTTGCCTCGGACAAGATTCTTCAGCGGGCAGTGACGGACACGATTCTGGTACCGCGAGACGGAGTTCCTCGGGTTCAGTTACGGTTTCCGGCCGGGACGCACAACGCGCTCGATGCAGTCACGGTGGAACGGCGGAAGGTCAACTGGATCGTTGACGCCCGCGGGTTCTTCGACAATCGCGACCACTTGGTCGCGATGCTCGAGAGACGGATCGGGGGTCTGATCATCAAGTGACGCTGGCGTCATGGAGCGACACCGGTGCTGGTTCGCCGCAGGACGCGATTGTCAGCCCCTGCCTGGCGAACGTTTACCTGCACTACGTGACTGGTTCCAGAACCATTGGCGCAAACGGATGACTGACACGATCATCGTGCGTTATGCGGATGATTTTGTGTGCGGCTTTCAGGATCAGGGCGATGCGAAGCGCTGGGACCTCGGGGAGAGGTTGGCTCACTTGAACTGCACCCGGACAATCATCGAGTTCGGTCGGTTTGCGAGAGCGAACCGCCGGAAGCGGGGGCAAGACGTTCGACTTCCTCGGTATGACGCACTATTGCGAGCAGACGTGGAAGGGCAAGTTCAGGGTCGGCCGCAAACCATCCCGGAAACGGGCACCCTGCGGCGGATCAAGGAGGCGCTGCGCAAGCGGTGGCACGACAATCGGCACAAGACGGCCAAGTGGCGAGTGATCAAAGGCTGCTACTACGCCGTTCCGGGAAGCAGTGAGTCCCTGCAGGGGTTCATATACCAATGCAAACGGCTGCGTGCCCTTCGGCGGCGTTCCCAAAAGGATCGCACCGAATGGAGGGACATGGACACCCTCATCGAAGCTCACTGGCCTAAGGCCAGCATCCGTGGCCAAACCAGCGCCTTGTCGTCAGGACCTGAGGGAGGAGCGAACAGCGCAAGTCCGGATCTGTGCGGGGGGACCGGGGAAACCCGGTTCCCTACCGCGATATGGCGAGACCGTCACAAGGGCCTCGGCGGCCGATCTCGATGATCGCCGGTGCGGCGATCAAAGCGGTGATCGCCGGTGATCCCGAGCAGAGCTACGCCATCCTGACCTCGATCCGGTGACCGCCGCGACCCTTCTGGATGCCCGAACTCGGCAGCCTTGATCGGGGTGGCGCCAACGACCACGGTGCTCGGCACATCCGTGGCGGGCGCCGAAGGCCACGCGATCTCCTGTTCATGGCCGCAACCGGCACGCTTCAACGCGGACCTGGTGCGCCTCAAGACTGCCGGCAAGCAAGGTCGCGATTGTCGCCGTGATGCGCAAGCTCTGGCGAACACCTTGCTGCGACAGCAGCGTTGCTGGTCGACCGAAGCACCGGTGAGTGAGCGAAGGAGACCACCCTCATGGCCCTCACCCCTGCCGAGAGGCAGCGCCGCGATCGGGACTGTCTCGACAGTCTCCCTCTACGACACGACTTGGGGAGCTCGCTGATTCCTTCGCGCTATTGTCGGGCGCATGGACGACCCTGTTTCGATTCCCAGCGCGCTTTCCTCGCCACAAGGCATGGTTGTCGCGGATTCTGGCGTAGCCGGAGGTCGCACGTGCCGGCCGCAGGGTATGCGACGCTTTCGGCTTCGTTGACTTTCGCGGGCGACCGCAGATCACGAGTTGCCTTTCCGCCCTTCGCCGTCTTGAGCGGGCGGCGTTCTTCCTTTGCCCCGCCGTGGCGGCGGCAGCGGTGCCGTGACTCGCAGGGAGGTAGCGGTTGCCTGTGGGCCTTCCGGCGAGCGCGGTCGAGGGCCTTGAGCTTGTCCGGGTCGAGGGGCTTCGGCTGATCTTCAACGAGCTGATGGCGTCGGAGCGCCCGTCTTCACGTCAGCTGCGCTACCTGATCGGATCGTCGCATGGGTTCCTGTTTGCTCCGGCGACGCGGGTCCTGGCGGCGCCTGGCTGGGACGCCGCATCTCGACGAGGTGTGGCGCGATTCCTGATCCGTCGATCCGTTTGTGTACGTTATCTTGCGTCTTGGGCATGGCGGCGCGTGGTTGGTGACTTTGCGGCGGCCTATGGCATCCGTCCGGTTCTGGCCGAGACCTTTGTCGCGGGGCAGTTGCTTCCTGGCGGCCGGCTGGCGCTGTGTCGGCACCGGGCGCCGGCTTCGTGGCGGAACCGGCGAAGCGCATCCTTCTGCTGCCGGCGGACTGGGACACCTGCCTGGAGGCGCGTCCTGGCGCCCGGGGACGGTCTTGACAGCGCGGCAGAGAACGAATTCGGCGCCGCGCCCTTGGGAGACGCCCGCTTGACGCAGCGGCTTGTGCGCAGTGCCGAGGTTCAGGCCCGGTCGCCGACGAAGACATTCTTCGCTGTGAGGCGACGGGATACTACAGGATGATCGAGCATCCGGACTACGACGCGGTCTGTGCGTCCACCATCATCGGGGGGCATCGCGAACGGACGCAGGCGCTGTCGCTTCTGGTGCAGGACGGCCTCAACTTCGCGACCCGGTTGCGAAGGCCTCGGGATGATCGGCTGCAACACGGGGACATCGGGCCTGCACACGACCTTCGCCGTGAGCGGCGACGGGGTTCCCCTCGGCGTTGTCAACCTCGAGTTCGACGCCCCGGACGGCGGGCAGGATCGTCCGGTGGAGGAGCGCAACGGTGGCTGCGCGGCCTTCGCCACAGCATCGCGGCGGCGAAGGACGGGGTGAAGGCCGTGGCGGTGATGGAGGGGGACGCGGTGCTCCACGAACACCGTGCGGCGCGCTGCCGCCGTCTGGCGCTGCGGCATGACCGCAGCTTCGGCCGGCTGGTGTGCGCACGGCACCGGAAGGCGGACAGTTCTCCCTCACGGTGGAGCGACTGTCGGGGTGACCAGGGGCGCAGAAGGCCTCCGTCGGGCGAGCGAGGCGCCCCTGCGCTGGCTGACACTCGAGATCCCGCCGCCTGCACACACAAGGGCGCGCTTCGGGCCGCTGACCGTGATCCATGCCGGGGAGGTGGACGGGTCACAGCCGGTGTCGTGGACCCTGCCTGTCACGAGCCTGCACCAGGCCCGCGAGGTAGTGCGGCGGGTTGAGGTGGCGGATCGAGGACTGGGATCCTCAAGTGCAAGGTGGAGACGATCGCGCACCGGCATCGAACGGGCCGTGGCGATCAACGCGGTGACCGCCTGGCGCATCGCCGCCCTCCTGGCGCGAACGGAACCGGAGCTTCCGTCCACGACCGCGTTCACCGACCTGGCGCTGCTGAAAGACTTCGCGCATGTCCGCAAGCTGCCGCCACCCGAGGATCTCGGGCAGGCATTCCGCCTCGTGGCGACGATGGGCGGATACCTGAACCGCAGCAAGGACGGCCCGCGCGGAGATCACCTGGAACGGTCAGGCTGCGCTGTCGTTCACGGCGTGGATGCTTGGCCACAGTGTCGATACCGGGGACGACAGCGCCGTGCGGCAACACATCAGCTAGCCAGACGGCATTTGTGGGTAATGGGCAGGGCGGGGCAGATCCCCGACCTTGCAGTGTCGCCGGTGACCGACCGCGCCGGCAAGCACACGTGGGCGACGATGATGGCCCGGGAGAATCCTCTCGGTCCGGTGCGAGCGGCGGGATCGCAGATCCGCTATGTCCTGACCTCGGGCGAGGGGGTTCTCGGCGGTTTCCTGTGTGCGGCACCGACCCGTGTGCAGGCGGCGCGCGATCGTTGGATCGGCTGGACCCCGGCGCAGTGTGCGGCGGGGCGGCACCGCATCGTCGGCTTGGCGCGCTTCCTGATCCGGCCGGCTCTTGGGCGCTGCCGCAACCTCGCCTCCCGGGCGCCTGTGCCTGCGCCGGGTGGTTAGGGACTACGAGGCCCTCTACGGTCTGCGTCCGGTGCTCATCGAAACGTATGTCGGTCCCGAGCACGACGGTACCAGCTGCCGGGCGACCGGATGGATCCGGGTCGGGCAGACGGCCGGTCGCGGCCGTCATCGCCGGCCGGTGGCGGTCAAGCAGGTCTGGATGCGCCCGCTCGGCACCGACTGGCGTTGGCAACCGGGGGTCCGGGTGGAGCCGTTGACGCCGGGTCTGGACAGCACCCGGTGGGCGGAGCAGGAACTGGCTGGAGCGGAGTTCGGCGATGTCCGGCTGAGCCGGCGTCTTGTACAATCGGCTGCCCTGCTGGCGCAGACGCCTTCGAAGCCCTTCGTGACCACAGCCCGGGGAGATGCAGCGATGGTAACCGGCCATTATCGTCTGATTGAACACCCCGACAGCGCCTCGGTGCAGGCGATTCTCGCCCCGCATCGCAAGCGGACCCGGCAGCGGATCCAGGGACAGGACACGGTGCTGCTGATCCAGGACGGCTCCGACCTGGCGGCGCACCAGGCTTGCGACGGTCTCGGCGTGATCGCCCGCAACCGGGGATCCCGGGGTACTCTGCACCTGCACACGACCCTCGCCGTCGCGGCGGACGGTATTCCGCTGGGCGTGCCGCGGATCGAGTTCGATGCGCCGCCGCCCGAGGGCGCCGCCGCCGCCGACCGTGACACCAGGACTCGGCGCCGGGTTCGAGGACTGGAAGACAGCGGGGCCCTGATCAACGGATTGCACGAGCTTCGGGCCGTGGCCGTCATGGATCGCGAAGGCGATGCCTTCGAGGTCCTGGAGGCGCCTGGAAGGGCGGATCCACATCCTCGTCCGGGCCCGTCATGACCGCAGTCTCGGCAAGGGACGGTTGAAGCTGTTCGAACGCATGCGCCGACAGCCGGTCCGGGAGTCCTGGACGGTATCGGTGCTGCGGTTGTCGGTACGGCGGGCGACGGGGTCGCAGTTCATGGGCCGCGCGCCCTGCGCTGGAAGAGCCTCGAGATACCGGTTCCCGAAGGACGTGCCGAACCGGGCGCGCGGGCGATCCGCCTGTCGCTGGTCCATGTCCAGGAAACCGCTGATCCCGAGGACGAAACGAAGCCGCTGGAATGGCTGCTCCTGACCTCGCTGCCGGTGAGCGATGCCTGCCAGGCCCGGGAAGTGGTCGGCTTCTACGAGCGGCGCTGGCGCATCGAGGAGTTCTTCCGCATCCTCAAGTCCGGCTGCGACGTGGAGACGGGAGCCCATCGCACGCGTCGAACGGGCCGTCGCCCTGCGCGCCGTCATCGCCTGGAGACTGTCGGTCCTGGCCCTGCTCGGGCGCGAGACGCCGGGGCTTGAGCCCGGGGTGCTGTTCTCCGAAGCCGAGCTGGCGGTGATCGCGGACATTGCCCGGCAGCGCCGCCTGGAGGCGCCCGACAACCTCGGCGCCGCCATCATCCTCCTGGCCCGCATGGGCGGGTACCTCCAGCGCCGGCACCGCCCGGAGCCCACGTGGTCCGGGAAGGATACAGCTACCTCGCGCTCGGCGCCGACATCGTCGAGCGGGCCCGGCAGATCGGCCACCAGAGCGACGTGAAGCGCTGGATCTCCGACTGAGGCCCGGCAAGGGCGCCTCGGCCGACACCTTTCGCTTACCTCACGGCACCTGGATGTGTGGCAAAAATGCCCTTGTAGTGACAGGATTTATAAAGGGCCACTTTCGGGATTAACGCAGCGGTTTTGCGACACGGTTTCCTCTTGCATTGATGCTCATGGAGCTTTCCGGACATGGCGCAGAGGCTTCCCAGAACGGCCCTCTCCCACCCCCGGTGCCGCCGCGTTCCGGTTGGGCGCCTGACGCAGGGTGCGCCGGTCTCCCGTGTCATCCGCCCTTGAGCCTGTCCTCGAGCAGGTGGCGCTGGATCTTGCCGGAGGTGCTGCGCGGAATGTCGTCGAAATCGATGAAGTAGATTTCCTTGGGCAGCTTGTAGCTCGCGATGCGGCCGCGGCACATGTTGACGATGTCGTCGGCGGTCAACGCGGGGTCGTGCCGCGCCGCGAACACCACGGGCACCTCGCCCCATTGATCGTCTGCCTTGCGGACGACGGCAGCATCGGCAATGCGCGCGTCGGCCATGATGTGGCGCTCGATCTCGGCCGGATAGATGTTCTCGCCGCCCGACTTGATCATGTACTTGACGCGGTCGACGAAATCCACGGTGCCGTCGGGGTTGCGGCGGAAGATGTCGCCCATGTGGAACCATCCGTTGCGGAACGCTTCCCGGTTGGCTTCGTCGTTGGCCCAGTATCCCGAGAACAGTGTCGGGCCGCGTATGACAAGCTCGCCCGGCTCGCCGTCGGCGACATCGTTGTCGTCGGGATCGACCAGGCGCACCTCGCAGAATCCGCTCAGCCGCTTCGAGAGCGTTTCGGGGACGGTGCCGACGGCGACGAAGTTGGCGGTGGCCGGAGGCAGCCCCGTTTCCGTGGAGCCGAACGTGTTGACGTAGGGCGCATTCAGGAAGGCGGTGATGTCCCTGAGCAGCGGCCGTGGAACCAGGTCGGCCATCGCCCCCATCATTGTTATCTCCTTTGCCTGTGTCCCTGCCTTCCTCATGCGGTTCAGCAGATCGTCGATCATTCCCGGCAGCACCATCAGGTAGTGAATCGGCCATGTCTCTATGGCGCGGATGATCTCGTCGGGCTGGTAGCCGTCGACAATCACCACCTGTCCGCCGAGCAGCAGGGTCGAAAGCGCGAAGTCGTTGGCGCCCATGTGAAACAGCGGCGACCAGGCGATTAACGTGTCCCGGTCGGGA
Source organism: Alphaproteobacteria bacterium (assembly GCA_964291215.2). Classification (GTDB taxonomy): domain Bacteria; phylum Pseudomonadota; class Alphaproteobacteria; order MPNO01; family UBA830; genus JAJEBT01. The sequence continues at coordinate 939,336 of OZ219791.1, forward strand.
ACCTTGAGCTCGGCCGCATAGGCCAGCGCCCGCGCGACCATGGCGCGGTGGCTGATCAGGGCGCCCTTGGGGAGTCCCGTTGTGCCGCTCGTGAAGATGATGACGAGTCCGTCCTCGGAGTCGACCAGGCAGTCCGGATCGTCGTTGCGCGATGCTGCGATCTCAGCCTCGTAACTGCTTCCGAAGACCAGGTTGGCAGGAAAGCCGACCTCAGCGAGTATCTCCTCGTACTCCGGCGCCGCTACCACGAGACCCGGTCCGGTCAGGTTCAGGCAGTGCGTGAGCTCGTCGGGCGATGACCGCCAGTTGAGGTTGACGGATATGGCCCCGATCTTCGCGGCGGCGAGCTCGGTCTCGATATAGGCGATGCAGTTGCGCGCCAGCAGCGCAACGCGGTCGCCGTGGGTGATCCCGCGGGCGCTCATGACATGGGCGAGCCGGTTGGCGCGCGCATCGAGTTCCGCATAGGTGAGCCGCCGGTCGCCCTCGATGAGCGCCGTGCGTTCCGCGTGGCGTCCGGCGCTGGCCGCGAAGAGGCGGCCGTACTGGCTGCTTCCCGCCTCGTGGACTTCGCGCGGCGGCGCATGACGTTCGGTCTGGTCGGCCATGTCGCTGGTCTCCTATTCCTCGAGCAGCGCAAGCGCCCGCACCGGGCTTCCGGACCCCTGCCGGATCTTGAGCGGCGGCGTGATCAGGAGGGCGCCCCGAGGCGGTAGCTTGTCGAGGTTCGTAAGCGCCGGCAGCCCGAACCGCCCGCGCCCGTGCATGTGATAGTGGCAGGGAAAGGGCACCGCGAAGTACTGCGCCTGGCCGGCATCCGTGCCTACAGCCTCGCAACCGAACCCGATGACGTCACGTTCGTCGATCAGCCAGGGAACGAGGTCTTGGTGGGGCCCCGGCGTATGCGCACCCTCGTCGGACATGTTCAGATAGGTCACCGGATCACGCCGCAGCGACCAGTCCGTTCGCATCAGGAGCCAAGACCGTGGCGGTATCGCTCCGTGCTCGTCCTCCCACTCCATGACCCGCTCGACCGTCAGCAGGTAGTCGGGATCGGCCTCGGCCTCAGCCGAACAGTCGACGACGCAGGCATGGGCGAGGAACATCTCCGGCGGGATGGTGTCGGTGGCGTTGTCCGGAAGGTCCTTCCCCGAAATCCAGTGGATCGGCGCGTCGAAATGCGTACCGGTATGTTCGCCGCAGGAAAAGTTATTCCAGTAGGTTGCGGGACCGCGATGATCATAGCGCGAGATCTCCTCCATCCGGAACGGCCAAGATTGCCCGAGCTCGGGCGGCAGGACGATGGTCGGAACCTGCTGGTCGAGGGTCATCGTGAGATCGATGACCCGGATGCTGCCGCCGGCGATGCCGTCCAGCAGGCTCGCGAGAATGCCCGTGTCGTGTCCTGATTTGGTCGAAACTGCCATGGGATGCGCCCTGTCTTCCGCGCGCGGCGTCACAGCCGGATGGCGCGCTCTATTTCCTTGGGATTCTGCGCGAGGCGTTCGAGGATTTCCTCGGCAACCGCGCCAACGGGCACATCCTCGACGCCGTCCCGGAGCGTCTTGACGATGCGTCCGGCGATCGTCGATGGCGGCAACTTGGGCGGCGGCGCCAGTTGATACCATTCGTCCTCGATCGGGCCGACGAAAGCGTTGACCACTCGCACGCCGCCGTCGGCGAGCTCGGCGCGCAGGCACTGCGACACCGACAGCGCCGCCGCCTGGGAGGCGGAGTAGGTGCCGAGCGCCGGGTTGTTGACCAGAGCGTAGGCCGAGAGCACGTTGACCCATGCCGTCGCTCCGTAATTCCCGTCGGCGCCGCGCGACCGCATCACCGGCCCGAAATGCCCGGCAAGGCGCAGCAGGCCGTGATAGTGGACCTCCATCTCGTCATGCGCGGTGTTGATGTCGCACCGGTCGAGCACGCCGCCCATGCGCAGGTGGTAGCTGTTGTTGACGAGAATCTCGACCTTGTCGCCGATCATCGCCGCCAGCTCCTCGACGCTGTCCGTGTCCGTCACGTCGAGCGGAAACACCGTCACCTGGTCGAGTTCCCTCAGCGCATCGAGATGGGCGCTGGCGCGCCATGGCTGGGCGAACCCGGCGAATATGCCGCGCGCGCCGGCGGCAGCGAAGGCATGGGCGAGCTCAAGGCCGAGCTCTGTCTTGCCGTCGACGATCAGTACGCGCCGCCCCTTGGGATCGAAAGACATTTCGCGCAATTGCAGGTCATCCTCCTCGTTCGGCGCCGGATTCTCGGGCCGCGCGGTCACCACCGCGTCGCCGCCGCGGTCGAGCCCGAGCGCCAGCCGGACGCGCGCGCCGCGGACGCAGTCTTCGGCCAAGTGCGCGACGACCGACGGGCCGGCATCGGCAGCGACGACGCCGAGCCGCCACGGCAGCCGGTCGCGGAAGAACAGGTCGTTCGAGTGCCGAAGCGTGGTCTCGGCCAGCAGCGTTCCGCCGTCGGCCACGTCCCGCCACTCGAGATCGTCGCCAAGGCAGCGATGGCAGACCTGCCTCGGCGGGTATTGCACGGCCCCGCAGCTGCCGCATGTCTGCAGCGCGAACCTGCCGGCCGCCGCCATCGCCGCCAGCCCCTGACCCTCGCGCGAGCGGTTTCCCGGAGGGCGTGTCGGCAGGCGGGTGCGCCGGACCGGATCCTTCCGTTTCGGCGGCGGCAGCGGCGTCGTCACGCAGTGCCCCGTTTCAGGATCGCGGCCGACGTGCAGAGGCCGCGGTCATAGTTGATCATCCCGAAACACGATACCAGCCCATGCCGTGCCTTTTCCACGGCTCTGCCGAGCGTCTGGCCAGTGAGCTGGCGCACGGTCTCGACGAGGCCGATGAAGCCTCCGCCCGCGCCTGCCTGCCCGGCCGAGAGCTGGCCGCCGCAGGTGTTGAGGGGAAAGTCGCCGTTGACGGTCAGATCCCGGAGACGCACGAATTCCGCGGCCTCGCCCTTGGCGCAGAAACCGAGATCCTCAATCTGCATGAAGCAGATCACCGGATAGTCGTCATAGACCTGCACAAGATCGACATCCTCCGGTCCGAGACCGGCAGCATCGTAGAATTCGCCGACATCCATCGCCCAGCCGCCGCGCACCTGTATGGGATCGTCGGGAAAGGCGTTGTGCCGTTCGATTGTCGAGAGAATGGTCGCGTGGGCGAGGCCGAGGGACCGGGCACGGTCGGTGGTCATGACCAGGCAGGCCTCGGCGCCTGCGCACGGCATGACGCAATCGAACAGCCGCAGGGGGTCGGCGATGACGCGGGCGTCGAGATACTGCTCCATCGTGAGCGGCCGTTTCATCATGGCGTGCGGCAGCGCAAGCGCGTTGCGGCGCTGGTCGATACAGAGCTTTCCGAAATCTCCCTGTGTCGCGCCGAACTCTCGCATGTAGTGGTCGGTGAGGAACGCGAAGCTGGAATTGGGTCCGCCCGAGCCGTAGGGATAGACAGCGTCATTCGCGAACTGGCTGAAGGTTGCGATGGTACGCCGGAAGGTATCGACGTGGTTGGTATCGGCGCCAATACAGGCAACGATCTCGGCATCGCCCGACTGCACGGCCCGCGCGGCGCGGCGCAGCGCAACGACGCCGCTGGCGCCGCCCATCGGAATGTGGTCAAGCCAGCGTGGCGATGCGCCGACATGCTGCATCAGCCCGACGGCCGTGTCCGGTGCAAGCGTGAAGCTGGAGATGCAGAAACCGTCGACATCCGACTTGTCGAGGCCGGACTGCGCGAGAAGCGCGGCGAGCGCGCGCCCGCAAAACCAGTGGCCGCTCCGGATGGAATAGCGGGTATAGGGAACGGTGGCCGGAGCACAGACGGCGATGCCCTCGTAGCTCGCGCGCCGCGATGCCAAGCCTAGAGGCCCTTCGGATTGGTCATGAACTCTTCGATCACCTCGGGTGGCGGCTGCGCGAAATCCGATGTCCGGCTGACATTCAGTCCGGTGAGGCGGCGAAGCTTGACGGCCATCTCGGTCATCTTGACGAGAATCGGGATGCCGTTGATGATCGGGGCGCCGTCGATGTTGTGGTTGTGAACCCTCGAGAACAGCAGCATCGGAATGCCGCCCCCCGTGATCAGGACGTCGACCCCGCGCTCGACAAGCGGCCTCCCCTGTTCCTCGAACAGCGCGACCACCTCCTCAAGCCCCCCTTCCCTGTCGAAGGCGGCCAGGATCTGGCCGGGCTCGAACGTCATCGCATGCACGCCCGTGACCCGTTCCCTGAGTCCGTACTTGCCGATCTGGTGGTGGAACCACGAAATGTAGCGTGGGTTGATGGTCACGATTCCGATCTGGTGCCCGAGCTGACAGGCATAGAGCATCGAGGCCTCACCGAGGCTGAGGACCGGAATGTCGACCGTGGCGCGGGCTTCATAGAGCCCCGGATCCTGGAAATGCCCCATGGCGAAGGCATCGTAGCCTTCGCGTTCGGCGGTCACGGCGTTGCAGATCATCTCGCGGGCGCAGCGAAATTCCGAAAGCGCGTGAGCATAGGAATCGTGCGGCGTTATGCCCTTGATGTCGACGCTCGTTCCGGGATCGACGATCTTGTCGAGGTGGGCCTGCAGGTGCTTCCAGTAGGTTCCTGCATGTTCCGCGTCGATGAAGCTCTGATAGGCGATGCGGATCGGTTCCATGTCATTTTCTCGCGATGTTGAGGCAGCCGGGCCGCGGCGGCGGAGGCTTGTAGGTGCGGCCCGGCCGGTCGTGCAAAGTCCTGCGGGCCCGCCGACCGGACGCTGCCGCCGACTGTACGCAAACGCGCTGTCGCTGGCAACAAACGCCTCGCGACGCGCCAAGACTTCCCACGCTGTGGTTGATGTTCTGAATGGCCGCTGAACGGGGCACAAATTTACACATTCTTGTCAGGTTTTCCGGCTGCGGCGACTCGTGGACAGCCCTGCGGCCAGAAAGCCTGGCAGGGTTGGTAAGCGTTCGTTTATGTGGTGAGGTGTTGTTGTTTTCGTCCGTTTGACGGGCTTTTGTCAGGGAGTTCCAGCGTCACCCGGAGCGGTTTCGTGCACCGGGATGCGCGGTGAGGGGCACTGGCGTCATGCCGTGTTTGCCGCATTGGTTGCGGTTTTGTCCCGGCGCTGCGGAGGAGGAGCTGAGCGCCATCCTGTGCTGGTTGCAGGGGTCTGAGGGTCCGCTCCTTGCGGAGAGGGCCAGATGTCCTTCTTCGGCTTCTGTCATGTCGGTCGTGGCGGCCGCTGGTTGTTCCGACGCGGATCCGGCAGACGCCGCGGCGCGGGACCTCGACCAAGGTTTGGCAGGGCACGGGCGGGGTGTTGCAGCGCGCGGTCCATGCGGCGGTCGAGAAGCAGCGGCTCGCCGCATGGTAGCGCATCTGCGGCGCTGCCAGGCGCGTGTATCCGAGGTCGTGTCAGCGGGCGGAGCTCGTCGAGGGTCTTCGGGGCGGCGGCTCGGTGTCCGACGTGATCAGCTTTGGGGCCAGCGGGGCTGGCGGCGGTAGAAGGCGCGGGCGATGGGGTTCGCTCCGTGATCGTCGCAGCAGCCGCATCTCCGCGACCATGAAGTCGCGCCCTCGACCTCACGGCGGCGCTGCGAATCTCCGCCGCCTCTCCGGGCTCACGGCAACCAGGGCGACAGATCGCCGGGCCGCCGTTCTCCGCGCAGGCGCCAGCGCAGAACGTCGAGGCCGCTCCTCGCGACCGTGCCGTGTACATGACAGCCGTCCATGCTGTCGGAACCGAAGCCGGGCTTCCGCCCGGGCCCCTGACAGCCCTTTCCCCGAAATTGTTGTCCATGGTCGACGAACACGCGATGGTTGAGCGCAGCGGCCTGCCTTCCGGCGCCGCTTTCGGAAGCCTCGGCGCTTCCGCAAACAGCGACCGCAGTCTCCGGCGCCGCCTGCGCGGTCTCGAACGCCGCCGGAAGCAAGGCAGTCGAGCCGTGTTCAGGCAGCAGATCTCCGCGATCGACCCGTTCGTCCGCCCACCCCTCCTGCTGCGGTCGGCGCAGTCCGGAAAGTCGCGCCGACAATGCGCCCGGCAACAGCACAGGATGATGAAGGGCCACAGGCGCGCCAGCTTCTTGCAGGCGCCGTAGCGGTCGCAGACATGGGGGCGTCCGCGAACAGCTTCGCCGCGACCTCGGCGCTGCGCGAGGGAAAGGACCGCGTCACGGCTGACCGATGTCTGGAGCCAGGCGCGACTTCCGGACCTCCCTCGGGGCCTGGATGCATCGGCATGGCGCAGACCCTAGTGCGCGGGGATCGCGTCCCGAAGCGGCTCAAACAGGGGCAGCATCCGGCTCGCTGGCCAGCGTTCTTGGTCGGGCGACGCGGCGCAAGGGCCGCATGCACGCGCTCGTGCAGCACATGCGTCCACATCCGAATGCGGTGCCGGGAAACAGCCGCGCCGCCACCTCACTCGGCGAACCGGGGCAGTCACAGCCCCGGCGGACAATCCGCCGCTTTTGATCTCGATGATCCTGGTGCGAACCGTTGGCAACGCAGCACGAGCAGGCGTCCTCCGCCACCTCCAGCCGCTCCTCCACCTCCTCGAGCGCCGGCCGCGGCCAGGAGTGCCGCACTGCTGGCCGCGCTTCGATGACGCCCGCTGCCTCTTCTCGCTCTTGCGCCCGTACGACCTGTTCGAACGAAGCTTGTCGTTCTCCGCCTCGAGCGCCTCGACCCTTCAGAACCTTCATCGCGGTCTTCAGGCTGGCATTCTCCATGCGCAGCGATACCACCGTCGACCGCTTCCGCGCGCCGGCCTCGGCAAGAAGCTGGCCCAGACGTGCAACCTCCTGCTTCAGCGCAAGAGACTGCTTCGCCGTCCGCCGAACTTCCCTGACCTCCGCACGGGCAGCTGACAGCTTCTCGCGATTGCTCTTGAAAATCGCCTTCACCCAAGTTGGCACTTTTTGCGTCAGTTGAAGGGGAAATTTATGCAGCAGCCCCGCTCCATATACTATATACTGGTGTTTTTTTATATATCCACTATATTTGCGATTTTCTGTCCGGAATGGTCGGTGTGGTGCCGGGATATTGCCAATTCGCTCGACCCCGCCGCCAAACCCGGTATATCCGGAGCCTCGTCAACACAAAAGGCTCCAGACAACATGTTCATCAGGGCAACCAAAACCCACAGCACCGCAGACGGCAAACCCGTCCACCGGCTCGTGCTTTCTCAACGCATCGGCGACAAGGTCAGACAGCGCACTCTGCCTCGGCACCGACTATCCGGTGGCGCGCAAGAACCGGAAGGAGGTTGCCGCCGAAGCGCTGGCCACCCGCCGCTGTTCGAAGCCGCGTGCAGGCCGCAGGACATCGTCAACAGGGGCCCGGAGGTTCCGCGCCGACGCCCTGGAGGAAGACGCACGCAAATTGCGACCGTCAACCTCGACAGCCTCGAGCACGAGAGCCCGCGCTCGGTCGGCTGGCCTGTGCCTCGAGGCGCGATCTCGGCTTCACGACCTCGGCTTCACGGGCCGCGAGTGCGCTGATCGTCGCCAGGATGATCCGCCAGCGAGCGCTGGCTGCGCGATGACAGCGTGACCGCGGAGCTTCGATCTGGAGGGCAAGGCGCGCAAGACGCTGTACCGCATCGGCGACCTGCGTCACCGGACCGCCATCCGGAAAGAACTGTTCAACCACGAGCGCGCGCTGCATCCCCGACACCATCGCCTTTTACGACCTGTTCACGGCCGCGCCGACGGCAAGCTGCCCCGCTTCGGGCGCTCGAAGCGCAATGATTGCCCCACGCTTGCGCGGCGCGGGCTTTCGGCGCAGTTGCGAGGTCTTGCGGGGCAACGTGAGCGAACCCGGTACGCTGGAGGACGCGCTGTCGAGGCTGGAGGCGGCCCGGCGGCGAAGCCGACGGCAGTCATGGACGCCGGCACCGAGGCGAACATCGCGTGGCGAGCACGGCTGGATCGCGGGCGGCGCCGCCCGAGGGTGGGCCCGAGGCTGATCACCAACCACGAAGTGCAGGCGCCTTGCCAGCGAGGATGGCGCGGCGTGGTCAGCGAGAGCAGGAAGAGGGCGAGGACGCCATTCTTGGCCGCAGGGCTTCGAGGCGGCAAAGCTCCACCTCCAAGGGCCGGCGCTACGACAAGGTGCTGGAGAGCGGTCTCGAGCAGCGCTTCTCCACCGTCGCCCGGCACTACGAGATCACCGTCGAGAAGGCCGGCGCCAACGCAACGGCCGTGCGCTTCAGCCACAGACGACAAGACAACGCGGGCGCCTGCACACCAGCGACCGGGATATCGAGACCGTCCTTATATGACTAGGTTTTGTCCCCTTGATGATGAAATCATCCACAGCAGTTGGGGGCGGGAAAATGTGGATAACCTCGACTATGGGAGAGCTATGGTTGCAAAGAGATTCCGCTCCCCTGTGTGAGAACGTACAGGGGAGCGGGGATCAAACGATCTCCGCGGAGGCTGCCGTTCCGTCCTTGGCTTTATAGAGCTCGTTCCCGAGCGTGGCAACCTCCTTTGGCGTCCCTTGCGTCCTGAATGGATGCTTGGGTTTGAACCGTATCATCATAAGGCGAGGAACGATGGTCAAGGTAGTAGCAGGGGTCAGCCAGTCTGGACATCTGGGGCGTCGTTTTACGAACGATGCCACGGGCACGTGGCTTCGCAGCCTCGAGGTAACCCGTGTGGTGGGCGACAGGCCGCTATCACCGCAAGGTTCACCAGTGTCTTCATGACCGGGGCTTCGAGGTTGTCCTGCCCGTTGAGGGCTTCGCCGAGGCTTTGGGCCATCTGGCCAACCGCGTTGACGCGCTGGCCAAGATCGGCACGGTGCTCGGCGATCTCGAGCCTGTGGCTCCTCAGGAAGCCTTCCTCAACTGCCTGGGGGATCTCCTAGTATCGCGCGCCGCGCTTGTCGACGTGCGGACCAAGTTGAGGCAAGTGGCAGATGAGGTGGATGGCGAAGGCGAGACCGTCACAAGGGCTTCGGCGGCCGATCTCGATGACCGCATTGCCGGTGCGGCGATCAAAGCGGTGATCGCCGGTGATCCCGAGCAGAGGTACCCTGACCTCGATCCCCGGTCCAGTGACCGCCGCAGCCCTTCTTTGTTGGATGCCCGAACTCGGCAGTCTCGACCGTCGTCAGGCGGCAGCCTTGATCGGGGTGGCGCCGATGGCCAACGACAGTGGCCACGGTGCTCGGCATATCCGAGGCGGGCGCCGGAGGCCACGTGATCTCCTGTTCATGGCCGCGACCTCGGCAGCACGCTTCAACGCGGATCTGGTGCGCCACAAGACCGCCGGCAAGGCCCACAAAGTCGCCATTGTCGCCGTGATGCGCAAGCTCTGGCGAACACCTTGCTGCGACAGCAGCGTTGCTGGTCGACCGAAGCACCGGTAAGTGAGCAAAGGAGACACCCTCATGGCCCTCACCCCTGCCGAGAGCGCGATCGGGACTGTATCGACAGTCTCCCTACACGACACGACTTGGGGAGAATGTCTGCAGATCATCGTCGAGGCCGACATCGAGGAGATCGAACCGCCTTGGGACACCTGGAACCCGGACGGTCACGTGCCCGGGGGCGGCAAGGTAGCCGCGTTCACGTGACCAATGGACGGCAACCCGCCGCCGGGACCACAAGCTTCATGTCGCCTCGCTCGCAGGGCAAATCCCACACCGCTTGTGGACAACCACAGAAAACATCACCGCAGACACCCGCAAAAACCTTGCCAGGAAACATGGATGCTCGGGACACGGATATCGAGGCCACCTTCCGTTCATTGAAATCCGAGCCCGGATTGCGCCCGGCCAGCGCATCGCCGCCCACCTGTTGATCGCCGTGCTCGCCGCGGTGCATCTGATCCCCGCGCGGGGCATCGACAAGTGCCGGACATCAATCCGCGAGAGCATGCGGAACCAGGGTCACCACGCGCCTGCGCGCATTGATCGTCAACCGACAGGACACGCACCGCCGAGGTTGCCGAAATCTCCTCGGCGGCTGGTGTCGAACCCGCCGCACGAAGAGCCGCCTCACAAGCTGACAGAATTCAACAGGATGTAGTGCCATGTTGAAATCGGCCGACAAAAAAATCGCGCAACGCGATAAAAATTCCAGGCCGCAAAAAGTACCAACTTGGATTCAGGGAATTCGCGCGGCTGCGCCCCTCCACCTCCTGCAAGCGCAGCTCCTCACAGCGACCCTCCGCAGCCTCGGCTCGAATACGCTCGCGATCGTACAGGGACTTCCGGGCGGCCGAATCACGACACGACGACTGCGGCACGTCGCCAGCGGCGTCCGCACCCGATGATGACACGAAATCCTCGATGCACATGACCATGTACGACCTGATAGTACCGCCAAAAAATTTACCGGCCCCCTTTTCCTCCGAATCACCAAAATAAACCTCAGCGCAGATCGTCATCACCGCACGAACGAACGCTTATCAGGGTTGGGCCTGTGCAACCTCCGTTCATCACCAGTCGGCAAGATTGAACGCAGCGTGGGAAAGTCCTGCTGACGAAGGCGTTCCATGTTCCTGCATGGACCTATCCTGTATAGTCGGCCCTTCGTGATGGAGGGATCCTGCACCGAGACGCGGGACTGTCTCCGGAATATCCGTGTCAAACAAGGGAGTTGCATAATGTGGAAAAAATCGGGAGCGGTTGTCGGCATCGGCGCGCTCGCCGCGGCCTTGGCGTCAGTCCCTGTGGCCGCGAAGGAGGTGACAATCAGCAGCGCAAGCTGTTTTCCGATCGGCAGCCCGCCCTCCAGGGTCTACGAGAAGCTGGTCAAGGAGCTGAACGAGCGCGGCAAGGGCGTTCTCAAGGTCAACATGAAAGGTGGCGCGCCGGCGATCGGCAGCCCCTTCACGCTGACGCAGAAGATGGCTCGCGGCGCCTACGACATGGCCGGCTGCACTGAAGCTTATTTCGGGAACGTGCTCCCCGAGGCGCCGGTTTTCCGGTTCTCCGAGTACACCTACGCCGAGCTGCGCAAGAATGGCGGCCTTGCCTATGCGACCAAGCTGCTGGCGGAAAAGAACATTCACTATGTCGCCCGCCATGACGACAACGGTCCGTTCCACCTGTGGATGAACAAGAAGGTCACCAAGCCCGATCTCACCGGCCTCCACATCCGCGTCTCTCCGGTCTACACGGCCTTCGTCAAGGCTCTTGGTGGTACGACGCAGACCTCGAATATCGCGCAGGTCTACACCTACATGGAGAACGGGACGGTTCAGGGCTTCGGCTGGCCGTCGCTCGGCTGGGTGCCGACATGGGCCGAGGTCACGAAGTACCGGCTCGATCCCGGCTTCTATAGTTCGTCACTGCACACGCTGGTGAACCTCAAGAAGTGGAAGACGCTTCCGAAGGCGGCCCAGGACCTGATCACCAAGGTCGGCCTCGAATACGAGGATAAGTCGGAGCCGCGTGGCACGGCATTCCAGGAGAGAATTAAGAAGATTTACGCCTGGTATGACGAGAAGGGGATCGAGGCCATCGAGTTTAAGGGTGCCGATCGCGAAAAGTGGCTGAAGACGGCCTTCGATGCCGGCTGGAAGGAAGTTCTCGACCGCAGCCCCGAACATGGGGCGAAGCTGAAGAAGCTCTTCACCAGGCCGTAGGCGCGGCATCCTGTAATCGGGGAAGCGGCACCGGCCCGGTGCCGCTTCCCTTGTCCCCCGGGGCGAGGCAATGGGTGAACTGCTTGACCGTCTTGAGGTTGGAACCGACCGTTTCAACAGGATCGTGGCGGGCGCTGTCGCGGTCTCCATCGGGCTTTTTGCGGTGCTCATTCCGCTCAACCTGCTCTCGATCCGGCTCGGGCTCGGCGGCTGGTGGTGGTTGTATGAGGCCGTCGAATACACGCTGTATTTGGGGATATTCCTCGGCGCTCCGTGGGTCCTGCGCCTCGGCGCACATATCCGCGTCGATGTCTTCATCACCAGCCTTCCCGCGAACTCCGCGCGGATCCTCGATCAGCTGCTCAATGTTGCCGGCGCGGCACTTTGCCTCCTGCTCTTCGTCTACGGAACGCGGTCCGCGATTGCCGAATTCGCCGACAACATCCTGCCCGACAAGGACCTCCGGATCCCGACCGGCTACCTGATGGTCGTGTTTGCGTTCTCGTTTCTAATGCTGACCGTCGAGTTCCTGCTGAGAATGCGCCACGCGCGCGCCGAACATCTGGCCGTAGACACCAAGGCAGGCCTCTGAGATGGAGTGGTATCTCGCCCTCCTCCTCCTGCTCGGCACGGTGTGCGTGGCGATGTTTCTCGGCTTGCCGGTGGCCTTCGCCTTCTTCGGCGCCAACGTGCTCGGCACCTACCTGTTCCTGAACGGCGACATCGGCCTCGTGCTGATGCCGATGGAATTCCACAACGCAATCAAGTTCACCCTGGCTCCGATCCCGCTGTTCCTGCTGATGGGCGAGATCCTCCTGCAGACTGGGGTTGCCTTCAAGGCCATCAATGCCATCGACCGCATGATTGCACGCGTCCCGGGGCGACTGTCGGTGGTGTCGATCGTCGGCGGGACGGTCTTCTCCTCGCTGTCCGGGTCGACCATCGCCAACACTGCGATCCTCGGATCGGTGCTGCTTCCGGACATGGTGAAGCGCGGATACCGGCGGACCATTGCGATGGGCCCGATCATGGCCGTCGGCGGCATCGCCATGCTGATTCCACCGTCGGCCCTTGCGGTGCTGCTCGCGAGCCTCGCCGAGCAGTCGGTCGCGCAGCTTCTCATAGCGGGCATCGTGCCGGGCATACTCATGGCCGTCCTCTTCTTCGGCTACGTGATGATGCGCTGCACGCTCAACCCGTCGCTGGCGCCGAGCTATGCGCCCGACGAGAGCGGGCTGGACGAGCCTGTCATCGTGGCCGTCAACGCCGGCGGGAAGACCCGCTGGAGCTGGACCTATGCCGGACGCTTGCGCCGGCCGCTCAACCGGCTGCTCCCGTTCTCCCTCTACATCTTGCCGCTGTTCATCATCTTCATCGTCGTGGTCGGCAGCATCTTCTTCAAGATCGCGGCGCCGACAGAAGCGGCCGCGCTGGGTTGCCTCGCGGCTCTCGGCGCCTGCTATTTCTTCCGGCTGTTCAGGAGCGTGATCACGATTACCGGCATCGAAGGGGCGGATTTCACTTGGCGAGAGATCGGCAAGGCGCTCCTGGAGACGGCCAAGATCAACACCATGATCCTGTTCATCATCGCCGGTTCGCTGGTATTCAGCCAGGCATTGGCGAATTCGGGGGCCACCGACGGGCTTTTGCAGCAGATCAGCGCCTTGAATCTGACACCGTTGACGGTCGTGATCGTGATGATGCTGGTGCTGCTCTTTCTCGGCGCCTTCATGGACCAGGTGAGCATGCTGCTCCTCACCCTTCCGTTCTTCCTTCTCGGTTCGCAATCGCTTCAGGCGGCGTTCAATATCGACGTCATCTGGCTCATGGTCCTGATGCTGATCACGATGGAGATCAGCCTGCTGACGCCGCCTTTCGGCCTGTTGCTCTATGTCATGAAGGGGGTCGCGCCGTTCAGCGTCTCGCTCGGACAGGTGGTGATCGCAGCGCTTCCGTTCATCACCATTGAACTGTTCGTGCTTGTGCTGCTCATCGTCGTGCCCGAACTCGCCGTCTGGCTCCCCCGGCAGCTGAACTGACAGTGCAGGTCGTTCGCAGGACCTGGCCGTCGGCAGGGCGGCTTCAGGCGCGGTGTAAGCCATCGAACGCTCCTTCCCGCATGCGCGCCGCTCATCCCGGTTGCCAAATTCGCGAGTCTCTCTATCCTGCCCACCCAGAGACGCTCAGGGGCTTGTCCGGGCCGTTGCGGCCGGCGTGCTGATCCGAATACCCCGGAGATCGATGTGGCGGATATTCACACACTGGTCCGCGAAGCTAGGGCTTGGCCGTATGAGGAGGCGCGCCGGCTCGTCGACCGTCTCGGTGGCCATGCTCCCGGGAAGGGATACGTGCTGTTCCAGACCGGATACGGCCCGTCCGGGCTGCCGCATATCGGCACGTTCGGCGAAGTCGTGCGCACGACCATGGTCCGCCAGGCGTTCGAGGATATGGTGTCGGATATCCGGACGCGGCTGTTCGCGTTTTCGGACGACATGGACGGCATGCGCAGTGTTCCCGACAACATTCCAAATCCGGAAATGCTCGCCGAGAATATCGGCAAGCCCCTGACGAGCGTTCCCGACCCGTTCGGCACTCACGAGAGCTTCGGCCACCATAACAACGCCCTTCTCCGCGAATTTCTCGACAGGTTCGATTTCGACTACGAGTTCAGGAGCGCCACCGAGTGCTACCGGTCGGGAGAGTTCGACGAGGTGCTCTTGGCGGTGCTGCGCCATCACGAGGAGATCATTGCCGTGATTGCGCCGACGCTGGGCCATGAACGACGCGAAACCTACAGTCCCTTCCTTCCCGTATGCCCCCGAACCGGACGGGTGCTTCTCGCCCGGGTCGCGTCCACCGATCCGGATGCGGGCACGATCGTCTACGAGGACGAAGACGGCTCGAAGGTCGAGACCCCGGTGACCGGAGGCCGGTGCAAGCTTCAGTGGAAGGCGGACTGGGCCATGCGCTGGGTGGCGCTGTCGGTGGACTACGAAATGTCGGGAAAGGACCTGATCGATTCCGTCCGCCTGTCGGGCCGCATCTGCAGGATCCTCGGCGGCACGCCGCCGGCCGGCTTTACCTACGAGCTGTTCCTTGACGAGAACGGCGAGAAGATCTCGAAGTCGCGCGGCAACGGGCTGACGGTGGATGAGTGGCTGGACTACGCGCCGGCCTCCAGCCTCGGCCTGTTCATGTACACCTCGCCGCGCAAGGCCAAGCGGTTGTATTTCGATGTCATCCCGCGCCATGTCGACGACTGGTCGAAGCATCTCGAGAACTTCGCGGACCAGGACTGGGCCGGCCGGATCGAGAACCCGTACTGGCATCTTCGTGATGTCCTGCCGCGCGCCGCCGGCAGTGCGGAGGGAAAAGCCGCAGGCCCTTCGAGGCGGGAGATCCTGGGCGGCGCCGACCTCGATGTCGGCGGCGAGACGGAACGTGGGCGGAGCCCTGTCGGGTTCGGGCTGCTGCTCAACCTTGCTGCTGTCTGCAATACCGAGGACTCCGCTGTGCTGTGGGGCTTCGTCAGTCGCTACGCGCCGGGAACGGGTCCCGAAGGCGATCCCAATCTCGATGCGATGATCGGCCATGCCATCGCCTATTACCGCGATTTCGTGAAGCCGAAGAAGAACTACCGTCTGCCCGATGACGCGGAGCGCGAGGCTCTGGCGGCGCTACTCGACCGTCTTGAGCGCCTGCCCGCCGACGCTGGACCGGAAAGCATCCAGAGCGAGATCTACGAGATCGGCAAGGCATCCGGTTACGAGAACCTGCGCGAATGGTTTGCGATGCTCTATGAAGTGCTGCTGGGCCAGAGCCAGGGGCCGCGCTTCGGATCGTTCGTGGCCCTTTACGGCATTGCCGAAATGGCGGCGCTGATTCGGCGCGTATGCGACGGAGAGTTGATAGCGGCTGAATGACCGGTTGCGGCCGTCGCGCATTCAGTTGAGCGGCCCGGGCGCCTCCTCGTGCGAGATTTCGGGCTGCGCGGCGGTTGGCCCGGACTGGTGGTGGACCATCTTCCACAGGCGATCCTCGCGGACGAAGATGTTGGTCGCAACGAGGAACCGCTTGTCGATTTCCTCGAAGCACACAACGCTCGCGGTCTCGCCGTAGAGGCGGGCTTGCGCCATGTGGCATGCGATCGTCGGCGAATCGGGATGGCTGATGATCGATTTCCAGGTCTGCATGACCTGCGTTCTGCCGAAGACCGGGCCCCATCCGGGGTGCAGGCAGGTAACCGGCGCCGTCTTCGACCAAAGATCGTCCATGGCGGCGAAGTCCCGGTCCACGAAGGCGCGGTAAAAGACCTCGTTTGCGAACAGGACAGCGTAGGTATCGGACATAGCCGTATGGCGCTCGCTTGGTGTCGGACATCGCAGTATGGCGTCTTGTGCGGAGCTTGTCAGCCCGTGACCGCGCGTCTGCGGTTGGCGAGAACGAGGGCGGCGGTAGCGGCGGCGCCGACGAGGTTCAGCAAGACGGCGCCTTCGAAGAGAGTCCCCGGGACCAGGAGCGCGGCGCCCGCAGCGATAAAGAGGATACGCATCGGCACGCCGGTCGAGCAGAAGAGCCAGCCTGCAAGCCCCACCGATACCGCCCACACGCCGGCGACCGTGGCGGCCGTGCTCCCGAGAATCTGTCCGGTCGTTCCGATCATCAGGAGCACCGGCGAGATGACGAACAGGAAGGGGATGAGATAGGCGGACCATCCGAACATCACCGCGGCATAGCCCGTCCTCATCGGTTCGGAGCCAGCGACCGTGGCGGCGGCAAAGGCGGCTATCGCGACCGGCGGCGTGATCATCGACAGCATCCCGAAATAGAGCGCGAACATGTGCGCCGCTATCGGCTCCACCCCGACCTCGACCAGCGATGGCGCGACCAGCGTTGCGAGCAGGAGATAGACGCCAAGGGTCGGCATGCCCATGCCGAGGATGATAGAGACCAGGGCCGCCATCACGAGCAGCAGGAAGAGGCTGCCGGCCGCCATCTCGATGAGCGCCTGGGTCAGCGCGAAGCCGAGCCCGGTAATGTTGAGCACTCCGATGACGACACCAGCCATCGCGCCGATCATGACGATCTGGGTGACGGCAATCCCGGTGGTGGACAGCGACCGGATCACGCGTCCCGGCGCCATGCGCTCTCCCCGGTATCCGGGGAACGTCCCGACGACGACGACCGCGAAAGCTGCCGCCAGTGCGGAAGTGTCGGGTCGCAGGTTGAGATTGAACAGGGCCACAATCAGGACGGCGAAGGGAATGAGGAACACCCAGCCCGCGCGGAATACATCCCGGCGCGCCGGAATCAGCTCGTCAGCGATGCGCGCGATCCCGTTGCGCGCGGCATAGAGATCAGCCTGGATGAAGAGCGTTATGTAATAGAGGAGCGCCGGGATGATCGCCGCGATGACTACCTCGCCGTAGGGAATCTGCAGAAACTCCGCCATCACGAACGCGGCGGCGCCCATGATCGGTGGCATCAGCTGACCGCCGGTGGAAGCCACGGCCTCGATGGCGCCCGCGGCATGCGCCGAATAGCCGCCTTCCTTCATCATCGGGATGGTGATCACGCCCGTGGAGACGACGTTCGAGACCGCGCTGCCGGAAATCGAGCCGAAGAGGCTCGAGGCGGTGATGGCGATCTTCGACGAGCCGCCGCGGTAGCGACCCATCAGCGAGACCGAGATGTCGGTGAAGAACCGGGAGCCTCCCGATGCCTGAAGGAGATGACCGAAGAACACGAAGGCGATGACGATGGTCGTTGAGACCACCATCGGGATGCCGACGAGGCCGTTCGGATCGAGGGCGATGTACAGGAACATGCGCTCGACATCGACGTTCCGGCCCTCGAACTGCCCGGGAACCAGATGGCCGAACAGCCCGAACAGGATGAAGAAGAGCATGAAGAAGAACAGCACCTTGCCGGCGGTCCGGCGTAGTCCCTCCGCGACCAGCGCAATGATGACGACCGCGGAGGCCACGGCTTCCGGCAGGCGGGCATGCAGGCTGTCAAAGATCACCGCGTACTGCCAGGTCACATAGGTGCAGACGGCCACCGAGGCGCCGATTGCGAGCCAGTCGTGCCAGGGGATCCGGTCGCGGGGGGCTCCGGGAACGGCAGGAAAGACAGCGAAGACGAGCACCAGCGCGATTCCGAGCATGCCGACCAGGCGCTGCTCGATGAACGTCGCCATGCCGGCGAGCTGGTAGAGGTCGAGCGCTTCGGCGACCGATCCCAGCGTCAGGGCCGCGCCGAGGACGGATCCGATGATCCGTGCAAGCTTTGAAGACGGGGGATCCGTTCTCGGTTCCCGGCCCTTACTGTCCATCCCGGGAAGTCCCGCCCCCCCTGAACGGAACCGGTGCTACCTTCCCATTTCCGTGTAGAAGCGCTTCGCCCCGGGGTGGTAGGCGATGCCGACATCGAGGTGCAGCTTGCTCTGCCGCATGCCCGTGAAGGCCTTGTGGGAGGCGACCAGCTTCTTCTTGTTCCCGTGGATTGCCTTGGCAACCTTGTAGACGACATCGTCGGGGGTCTTGCTCGATGCCATCAGCAGGAACGGGGCCTCGAAAATGTTCGTCGGTTCCGATATGCCGGGATGGGCCGGGCTCGGCCCGATAGTTGCGATATAGGAGCCCGGCGCGATCTTCTGCATCGCCTTTTCGGATTCCGGCGTCTTGGGCAGCGACAGCACGCGGATACCGCCGACCTTGGCGTGGGCCTGCGCTGTCTTGCCAGACGTCAGCGAGAAGGTGACGGCATCGATCTTGCCGGCCATGAAGTCATCGACCTGGCGCACGCCGTTCGGCACCGGCACGCCGACGACATCCTTGTGCGTCAGACCTGCGGTTGCGAGCTTGGCCGCTCCGGTGAGAAGGACGACGCGCTGCTTGGGGTAGCCGCTGCCGAGACGTTTGTTCTTCAGATCGGCGATAGCCCGGATCGGGGAGTCCTTGCGCACAAAGAAGCCGAGCTGCAGCGGAAACAGCGCCGCCACGACGCGCACGTTCGGCTGCTTGCCCGGTTTCGTGAACATGGCCCTGCCCTGGGTGGCGAAGGCCGCGGGAATGCTGAGTGAAATCGAGAAGTCGAGTTCGCCCGTATTGACCAAAGGCAGCGTAACGATCGGACCACCCTGCGGAATGACGCGAACCTTGAGGTCGCTGGTCTCGGTCGCGACCTTCGCGATGCCTGCGGCTGTCGAATAGGCGAGCGAGCCCTGCGGATTGCTGCCGATACCGAATGTGCGCGCGGAAGCTGCATTGGCGGCCAGCGAAACCGCGAGTACGGCTGTAAGAACAAAATGCTTCATCGTCTTCTCCTCGTGGGGCGGGGCGGCGTCATGCCGGCCACGATCCACCGGCACTGCCGGCGGCAGCCGCTCAGGCTGACGGACAGTCCGATGTCAGATATCGATCCGAAGCAGATCATACGCCAGTTGAAGGGGACCGTCATATGCCTTGCGGATATCGCGCACGACATCGTTCATCAGCCCGGGCCCCATGAGCTCGACCGGAAAATGGTGCCTGGCGGCGCGGCGTATCACTTCGTTCGTCGATTCGAAATGGCCGAAGTGGGTTGCGACAAGGGACTTGACGCCGGCATCGCGGGCTATCCTGCCGAGGTCCTCCGGCGAGGTATGGGCGAAGGTCCCGACGCCGGTCCGGCGCCGGTGTTCGATGAAAGATTCGGGAAACGTGCATTCGTGGATTAGGAGATCGGCGTCGCGGGCAAGCCTGACCATGCTGTCGCACGGCGAAGTGTCTCCGGAAAAGGCTATGGCCCTGTCCTCGGCCTCGAACCGGATGCCGAAGCATTCGGCGATGTCGCGGGGAATATGCTCGACATGGTCGCAACGGATCGTCACGTCGCCGTCCTCGTAGGCCAGGCCAGGACTGACCTCGCGCACGTCGGGCCGCACGGCGTCGAGATTGCCCTGACGCAACGGATAGGCGCTTCGCGCTCGGAAATCGGCGTCGAAGGCGCCGTTCTCGAACAGATGCTGGCAGAAGGCCGCCGTACCCTTCGGGCCGAGAACCACGGGGGCGGCGGGCCGGTCCCACATCCATCCGGTGATCGTGAACAGCGGAAAGTCGCATATGTGGTCGTGGTGCAGATGGGTCAGGAAGACGACCCGAACATCGGCGGGGCTGGCATTGGCCGCGACCATGTTCCGCACCGTTCCGGCCCCACAATCGAACAGGTAGCGCCCGCCATTGTCCAGCGTCACGAGAATGCCGGACTGCGCCCGGTCGGGGTCGGCGAAGGCTGCGCCCGTGCCCAGCATGGTGACATACATATTCAAATCCTCGTTTGCGTGACGGCAATTCAGGTGCGGGAGATAACTCCGATCCGGGGTGTTTCCGGCGGTTATCAGCGAACCCGTCCGAGAATGTGGTATGGAAGAACAGGACGCGATAACTGGCCCATGCCGGTTCGGACCCAAGTGTTCCGTCCCCCCGACGGCCCGGAAATCCCGGGGAGGGGTCAGGCAGGAATGGTGGGCGCGGCTGGGATTGAACCAGCGACCCCTACGATGTCAACGTAGTGCTCTCCCGCTGAGCTACGCGCCCTTAAACCACCTGAGGCAAATCTAAAGTCCTGCCACGGCGAGTGCAAGAGTTCGTCTTCGGACCGCACCGTGATCCCACGCTGCTAATCCAGCGACGACTGACGAGACTGTTTTCAGTTTGCGGCGCGCTGCAATCGTGCCGCCAAGGCTCAATGGGGCCTTGTCGGCACGAAAATTGCGATCAAGGGGGCGATCTGTGATGACGCGAGCCCCAACGCATCCGGATTTCGCGTCTCCGAATTAGCATGGGATCATCGTGCTCCACGAAAACTCGTTCGTTGCTCTACCCCGACATCAAGCCGAAACTAGGGGGTGAGCAGTTACTAGTGATCTGCGAAATGCCCAAGCCTGCCTCCGCTCTGGTCGCGGCAGGCGTATTGGCAAGAGATCTGGTGATATTGTCCGGTGATCCGGTCAAGGCGGATGCTTTTGCACCGCTTGTCGCTGCCTTTCGCCAGCATGCCGGCGAGACTGTTCGCGCGCCGGCGGAGGTCCTTGAAGTCGCGTCCGACATACGCGAAGGCTTCAGTCCAGACAGCGCATGATTGCGGAGTGATCTTCGGGACTGCTCCGGAACCGCCCCGTCCGCCATTTCGACGACTTGACCGTGTTCAGTTGATCGAACGGGAAGGAAGCATCGAGAACCGGCGGACATCATTCCGCGATTGTCGGACAGATGACAAGCGGAGAGGATCGCGTAAAATGACGCCATGCCGTCGGTGTCCGGCCGCTGTCGGCTTGGCGGCAACACTCGCCCGCACCTGTAGCGTAATCCCCTGGACGTACGGGCTCCTTAGGCTGCCGAACATGTGGGAGTTATACATGGCCAAAACCGGAAGCGGTTCTGCCCGGCCTGTCGCGCCCTGCAATGTCGTTGCGGGGCCGTCTTCGCGCTTGCGGCAGGAGTACTCCCTGCGGGCGCAGCGGTCGCATGAGGTTCTGAGGCCTCGGAGGGTAATGCTCCCCATCGTCTTCACGTCGCCGCACAGCGGCAGCGACTACCCGGAAGATTTTGTCGCCCAGTCGCGGCTCGGGCGGCTGGGCCTCAGGCGCTCCGAGGACGCCTTCGTCGATGAACTGTTTGCCGCTGCGCCCGCCTACGGGGCGCCCCTGCTTCGCGCATTGTTTCCGCGCGCCTATATCGACGTCAATCGCGAACCTTTCGAACTCGACGAAAAGATGTTCGTCGACCGCCTGCCGGCGCATATCAATGTCCGCTCCAAGCGAGTCGCCGCCGGGCTCGGAACCATCGCCAGGGTGATTTCAAGCGGTCAGGAAATCCACGCGCGCAAGCTGAGTTTCGAAGAGGCGCTCGACCGCATCCACCGGCACTATTTTCCCTACCATCGCACCCTGCAGCGCCTCATCGACAACAGGCGGAGCCGGTTCGGCTACTGCATCGTTGTCGATTGCCATTCGATGCCGTCGGTCGGCGGACTGCGCGATCCGGATCCCGAGCACGGCCGGGCGGATGTCGTTATCGGGGACTGTTTCGGAGAAGCCTGCGCTCCCTATATCACGGACATGATCGAGGAGACGCTCTCGGGATTCGGGTATGTCGTCCATCGCAACAGGCCCTTCGCAGGCGGCTTCACGACCGAGCATTACGGCAATCCGCGCGAGGGTGTTCACGTTGTCCAGATCGAACTGAACCGTGCGCTCTACATGGATGAGTTCAGGATTGCGAGGACTGCCGGCTTTGCGTGCCTCGAGGCCCGGATGACACGGCTGATCGCCATGCTGGCACAGTTCACCACGCAGGCCATGGCCGCGGAATGATCGGCGCGACGAAGGCCGCGACGGGCATCGCGGTGCGTGACGCAATCGAGGCTGACCTCTCGTGGATTGCGGAAATCTACAAACACTATGTTCTCGATTCGATTTCGACGTTCGATGAAGAGGTTCCCGACATTGTGGAAACGACGGCGCGTTTCCGGCGACTGACGGAGGCGGGTTTTCCCTGGCTGGTGGCGGAAACGCCCGCCGGGGTGGAGGGTTACGCATATGCTACGCCATGGCGCGACCGTTCCGCCTACCGTTATGCGGTCGAGGATTCCATCTATGTGGCGGCCGACAGCGTCCGCCGCGGAATCGGAACCGCGCTCCTTGGCGAGCTGATACGGCGCTGCGAGGTGTCCGGAAAACGCCAGATGATCGCCGTCATCGGCGGGTCCACGAACGTCGCCTCGATCGGTCTGCACGGTCGGCTGGGATTTCGTGTCGCCGGCGTCCTCCCGTCGTTTGGCTACAAGTTCGGGGCCTGGAGCGATACGGTGCTGATGACGCGCCCGCTTGGCGATGGGGAAGCATCGCCACCGGAAGGCTGACGGAAGCTTGGTTCTGGAATGGCCGGCCCGTCGCGGCCGCCACGCGGCGAACGCCGGATTCGACGGTGGACAGCAGTTTTCTGAGGCGCATCTCGTGCCTGTGCCGCTGGCTCCGGCAGAGGTGGCGCGGCGGCCCTGCCGGGCCGTTTAGCCTTTGTCGAGCCTGTCTCCTATAATCGGCCAATGTTCAGAGTCCTTCCCCCTAATCTGGCAACTTGACCCGCCTCGTCGTCATATCCAATCGCGTCGCTCCGGTCGATGAAGGCCAGATGAACGTCGGCGGCCTCGCGGTCGCGGTCCAGGCCGCGCTCGAGAAGACCGGCGGCATATGGTTCGGCTGGAGCGGAGAAAAGACGCGCAGGCGCCAGCACAGCCCCAACCTCACTGAGCGCGACCGGCTGACGTTCGCGACCGTGGACTTCACCGAGCGCGATCTCAGGGAGTATTACCAAGGGTTCTCGAACGGCGCGCTGTGGCCGCTGCTTCACTACCGGCTCGATCTGGCGCAGTTCAACCGCCACGACTATCTTGGCTACATGAGGGTGAACGACTGGCTTGCACGCACGGTGGCGCGTCTCCTTGAACCCAACGACCTGATCTGGATTCATGATTACCATCTGTTCACGGCCGCGCGGACATTGCGCCGCCTCGGTGTCCGCAACCGGATCGGCTTCTTCCTGCACACGCCTTTCCCGCCGCGCGAGCTCTTTGTCGCGCTGCCCTGGCACGCTGAACTCCTGGAAGCGCTGAGCGCCTGCGATCTGATCGGTTTTCAGACCGAAGCCGATCTTGCGGCGTTTCACGACTGCCTCCAGGCCGACGACGGCTTCGAGATGCTGGAGGACGGCACCGTTCGCGCCTTCGGCCGAACCGTTCGGGCGGCAACCTTTCCGATCGGGCTCGATGCCGGGAATGTCCGCAAGCTGGCCGTCCGGCACAACCGCTCGCGCACCCAGCGGCGGTTGAAGAACACGCTGGGCGGTCGCCGGATGATCATCAGCGTCGACCGGCTGGATTACAGCAAGGGCCTTGCCGACCGGTTCCGGTCCTATGCCATGCTGCTCGACATCTACAAGGAGCTGGACGGCAAGGTCACGCTCATGCAGGTGGCGCCGCCGTCGCGTACGAATGTGCATGGCTACAGCGAGATTCGCACCGAACTCGAAAATCTTGCCGGCAGCATCAACGGGCGTTTCGCCGACTTCGACTGGACGCCGCTGCGATACCTCAACCGCAGCTTCTCGCGGGATATCCTTTCCTGTTTCTATCGCGCCGCCGATGTCGGGCTTGTGACGCCGCTGCGCGACGGTATGAACCTCGTGGCCAAGGAATATGTCGCGTCGCAGGATCCGGAGAATCCCGGCGTTCTCGTGCTTTCCAAATTTGCCGGCGCCGCGACCCAGATGACCGACGCGCTGCTCGTGAATCCGTACGATCACGACGAGGTCGCGAACACCCTCTATCGCGCCTTGCGCCTGCCGCTCAGCGAGAGGCGCCGGCGCTGGCAGAAACTGATGGACGGGCTGATCGCGAACGACGTGCATCGGTGGCAGCAGGGCTTTGTCGAAGCGCTGGTCGGAACCGGCGGCCCGGAGTCCGGGAGTTCCGGTTCGTGAGACCTCGGGGACATTGCCGTGCCCTTTCCGATATGCCGGTCTGGCGGTGAATTCGCATGCTCGTTCTCCAGCAACTGATCAACGGACTGATGCTCGGCGGCCTCTACGTCATGGTCGCGGTCGCCTTCACGCTGATCATCGGCATGCTCAACTTTCTGAATTTCACCATTCCGGCGCTGTTCATGTTTGCCGCGATGATGATGTGGGCCACCATGACGGGGAACCTCCCCTTCGGCAACGAGTTCGTGTTCTCGGTCTTCGGAGAGCACCATATCTGGATTGCCGGGGTGATCGTTTCTATCTCCGTCATTTCCGTCGTGTCGCTGATCATCGAACGCTTCACCTACCGATACATGAAGGCCAGGTACGGCGACGCCACCGAACATGCGCTGCCGCTTGTCAGCTCGCTCGGTTTCCTGATCATGTTCGAACACTTTGTCATCAGCCGGTGGGGCTCCGATCCGCTGCAGATCGAGTCTCCGTTCGGCAACGCGACATTCACCATCGGCTCGCTCATCTTCAGCTACCCGCAGGTCATCAGCCTCGCCCTGTCGCTCGGAATCGTCTCCTTGCTCAGCTACGTCATCCGTTACACCAGACTGGGCCGGGCCCTTCGTTCGATCGCCGAGAGGCCGGACACGGCGACACTGATGGGCGTCGATGTGCTCAGGATCGTGCCCGTCGTCTATGTCATCACCGGCCTCCTGTGCGCGATCTCGGGAATCCTGTTCACGATCAACTACACCAGCATCGATGCGTATGTCGGCGATACCGTCGCCACGATCGCCATCGCTGGCATGGTCCTCGGCGGTCTCGGAAACGTATGGGGTGCGGTCGTGGGCGGGCTGTTCGTCGGAATTCTCGAAGTGTTCTCGATCTACATCGTCGGTGCCGATTTCGTGAAGGTGCCGATCTGGGGTCTCCTCCTCGTGATCCTCGTGTTCAAGCCGACCGGGCTGTTCGGGCATACGGCGATCGGCAAGGGGAAATTCTGACATGAGCGGTTATGTCGAGGCGCAGCTCATCATCCTCTGCCTGAGCATCATCTATGCCTATGCGATTTTCCTGCCGGCCGCGTCCGGGCAGCTGAATCTCGGGGCGGCAGGCTTCATCACGCTTGGCGCCTACAGCAGCGGCTGGTTCAACCTCTCTGACGGGCTAGGTCTTCCGATGGCTGTCAGCGTCGTCCTTTCCATGCTGCTCGTCGGCGCCATCGGTTTCGCGATCTCGCTGCCCATCCTGCGGACACGTGGCGTCTACATGGTGCTTGCGACCTTTGCCTTTGCCGAGGTCGTGTCCGGAATCGCGATCAACATGGAGTTTCTCGGCGCCGCCGCCGGTATGCCGGTCGATGCGCACGCGCCTGTGGAAGTCGTGGTGGCTGTGGCGATCGCCGTCATCCTGTTCTGCTTCTATTTCATGTCTACCCGGCTCGGCCTCGCGCTCCGTGCCGTGCACGATGACGAAAACGTGGCCGTGCTGTTCGGCGTCGATGTCCGAACCGCCAGGGTGGTTGCCTTTACGGTCGGGGGCATGCTTGCAGGGCTCGGCGGCGCCATCTACGGGCACCATTACAACTATGTCGAGGCCCAGACCTTCAACGTGCTGCTGAGCATCTACATCCTCCTCTATGTGCTTCTCGGCGGAACCCAGACGGCCTGGGGCCCTTTGGTCGGTGCCATCTTCTTTACCGTCGTTCCGGAACTGTTCCGGAAGTTTGCCGTCGAGATCGGCTCCGACTGGCTTGCCGACAGCCGCTTCATCTTCTTCGGCATGTTGATCGTCGTGATGATGGTGATCCGCCCCGAAGGCGTCGTCACGAGGACGATGCAAGACCGGTGCGCCGGCTATCTGTTCGGCCGCCGTCCTCGTACGCTGAAGGAGTAGGACACGTGAACGGGAGCGTGCTGACCGTGAAGGAGTTGCAGAAGAGCTTCGGCGGGCTCAAAGTCATCGACGATGTTTCGTTCGAGGTTGCGCAAGGCAGCCGCACTGCTCTGATTGGTCCGAACGGAGCCGGCAAGACGACGATCTTCAATCTCCTGACCGGCGTCTATTCGGTCGATGGCGGTACAATCGACCTCGGCGGCGCTGACATTACCGACATCCCGTCGAAGGACCGGGTTATCCACGGGATGTCGCGAAGTTTTCAGAACATTCGCCTGATGCCCCATCTCTCGACGGTCGAGAATGTGATGCTCGGCCAGCACGCCCGCGCCCGCTCGCTGTGCGATCTTCTGTACCCCCTCGGGTTGTTCTCCAGGAACCGGTGGCGCGCCGAGGCGGAGGAGGCGTTGGTCACGGCGGGTCTCGAGATCTATCCCGGGGAAGTCGTTGCCAACCTTCCCTACGGCGTCCAGAAACGGATCGAGGTCGTACGGGCCATGATCTCGCGGCCGAGGCTGCTGCTCCTCGACGAGCCAGCGGCAGGTCTTAACGAGGTTGAAACCCGGCAGCTACAGGAACTGCTCGAACGGGTTTCCGAATCCGGGGTCACCATCCTCGTCGTCGAGCACGACATGCACTTTGTGCGCAACCTCTGCGACTATGTCGTGGTTCTGAATTTCGGGCAGAAGATCTTCGAGGGAACTCCCGACGAGGTTCACCGGTCGCCGGTGGTTCTCGAGGCCTATCTCGGAACTGACGATGTTCCATCCGGAGACAGCGATGCCGGCTCTTCTTGAAGCCCGTGGCATCGATGTCCGTTATGGCCGCAACAATGCGGTCAGGACCGTCAACATGTCTCTCGATCACGGCGAGATCGTAACCGTGCTCGGTGCCAACGGCGCCGGCAAGAGTTCGCTCCTAAGGGCGCTGCTCGGGACGGTGCGGGCAGACGGCACGGTGCTCTTCGACGGCGTCGACATCTCGGGCTGGTCCGCTCCCCGGCGCGTTCGGGCCGGCCTCGTCATGGTGCCGGAAGGCCGCCAGATCTTCGTCAGCCTGACAGTGCACGAGAACCTGCTGATGGGTGCCTACTGCCGCAATGACGAGTTTTCGGCCGAGACGGACGCGATCTACAACCGCTTTCCCAATCTTGCCAAACGCCGCAACATGCCGGCATCGGTCCTATCGGGCGGCGAACAGCAGATGCTTGCCATCAGCCGCGCGCTGCTCGCCCGGCCCAAGCTGATGATGCTCGACGAACCATCGCTTGGCCTGAGCCCGATCCTGGTGCGACAGCTGTTCGATCTGATACGGGATCTCAACCGGGACGGCCTGACCATCCTGCTGGTTGAGCAGAATACGCACATGGCGCTGGCGACGGCACGGCGGGGCTATGTCCTGGAACTCGGCACGATCGTGCTGGAAGGCAGTTCTCGCAACCTCTCCAGCGATGTCCGCCTTGAGGAGGCCTATCTCGGCGGACAGCCGGACCGCGCAGGCCCATGACCGGCAGCGCGCTTGCGTCCCGACGTGCATGTCGCACGCGTTTGTGCGATGCTCTCCGCTCGCGCCCTCAGCCGGTCGCCGATGCGTGTCCGGGCGGGGAGTTCGTGCCGGTAGCATCCGTAGCCGGCGTACGGCCCGGCTCCAGTTGCCGACAACCGTTGCGAATCTGTGTGTTCCGCTGACGGCGCGGCATACCGCGTCTGCCGGAGGCCGTGCGAATGCCTTGGAATCGGGCCGGCGCACGGCGAATTTCGATCAACTGTCAAGGGAGAAGATCAAGAGATGTCGAAAATCGGAAAGACCCTGCTGGCAGTCGGAGCGATCGTCGCCTCGACGGGCGCCGGCACGATGCCCGCATCTGCCGACCAAGAGATCATCATCGGCCTGAGCTTCGGGAGGACCGGGCTCTATTCTACGATCAACAAGACAACGGAGATTGCAGTCGATATCGCTACCGAGGAAATCAACGCGGCCGGCGGCATTGGCGGCAAGAAAGTAAGGGTCGTCAAGTTCGACACCGCCGGCGATCCGAAACAGGCAGTTGTTGCGGTCCGCAAGTTCGCCCGCGACGACAACGCGCTGGCCGTGATCGGGCCGTTCTCCTCGAGCGAGGCGCGCGTCGCGTTCGCGGCGGGTGAACGCGAGAAGATCGTCCAGATTCCCAACGCTTCCTCTGCGCCGGGCCTCGCCGACAAGTTCTCCTACGCGTTCCGCCTGACAGAGAGCGAGTACCTCCAGTTCCTCCGCGTCGTGAAGACCCTCAAGAGCCGAAACGCGCTGAAGAAATCTGTCGCGATCATGTACGGTACGGACGATGTCGTGTCGAAGGCGGTCGGCCTTGCCATCATGAAGCCGATCTTCGAGAAGGAGGGCGTCAACATCACGGGGCCGCTCGGCTTCCCGTCCAAGGCCTTCGATGTCGCGCCTCAGGTCTCGGAGCTGAAGGGGAAGAAGCTCGACTATATCGGTGTGGCCACGATCACGCCCGTCGCGATTCGCGTCCTCAAGGAGATCCGCCGCCAGGGCATCCAGACGCCGCTGATCGGGTCGCAGATCTGGGCCGATCCCGAGATCATCGAGAAGTTCGGCAGCGACGGCGACGGCTCGGTCTTCATCAGCTATTTCTACTATGACCGGGACGATCAGTCGCGGGCCTTCTCCAAGAAGTTCGTGGAGGCCGCGGCCAAGCTCGGAATCAAGAAGCCATTTCCGCATCACGTGGACGTCAGCGCTTATGACACGATGTATGTTCTCAAGGCTGCGATGGAAGCCGCCAAGGTTTCCGGAGACCCGTCGAAACTGGCTGCGGAGCGCACCGCCATCCGTGATACGCTCGGCAAGCTGAGCTACAACGGGCTCATCGGCAAGATCTGCTTCGAAAGCACCGGCGATGCCCAGCTTCCGGGCTATGTCCTGACGATGCAGGAGCGGAAATGGGAGCTGCTCGAATCGCATCCCGCGCTCCCCTGCACCAAGTAGCGCCCGGGTCGCTCTCGCCGGCGCGGCGGGAAGGGCAAATCCGTCGTGAAGGTGCCGGACCGATAGGACGTTCCGCGGAGGCGACGGTTCGTTGCCTCCGTGGGTCCGCCCGTGGTGTTCCGAAGCGCGTTTTCCGATCACGAAGCGGGCGTCTGCCGCTTGTCGGCGGCCATCAATCGATCTCATCGTTTTGCCGACGGATGGGCACGGTCCCCCGGTTTGTCGCTTTCGGGGTTTCTCATGTCCCGTCGGCGAAGTCAGCCTCCGATCGAACTCCGAACTGCAACATGTGGAGAGGCTTTCCGCCGGATCGGTGCGGCAGGAGGCGGTCTTGTTTGCGTGACGGAGATTCCGGCCGCCGATGACCGTGTACAGCCAGCACGGACAGGACAGTGGAGAGGCATTTCTGCGCCGGTTACGCGGTATGCGTGACCTCCGCCTTCATCGCCAGCGCGCCGGCTCCTGTCATCGCCCAGAGGAGGCAGCCGTCGTCCCGGGGGGCACCGTGCACCGAAAAATCCGCAATGTCGTAGATCGGCGCCAAGGCCCGGAGGTCCATTGATGTGAGCGTTGCGTCCGGCATCTCCCGGCGGAACAGTTCGAGCATCAACGTCATGGTCAACGGGCCGTGCACCAGCAGGCCTGGATGGCCTTCGATGTCGCGCACATAGTCCCGGTCGTAATGGATGCGGTGGCTGTTCATGGTCAGCGCCGAGTAGCGAAACAGCAATACGCTCGACGGGTGGACGGTGTGGCTCCAGACCGCTTCGGCGGGGGCCGGCCGCGGCCGTGGCGGCGGGGCGTCGGGATCGGGCGGCCCGCGATAGACCCGGGTGCGCTCCTCCCGCGTCGTCAGCCGTCCGTCCTCGCCCAACACGTCCTCGGTCGTGGTTATGAAATGAAGCGGACCCGTCTTTCCGTCCTTGACTGCGATGTCCGATATCGTGATTATCTTGCGCAGTTTCTCGCCGATGCGTATCGGGTTTTGGAACTGCATCTTCGAGCCTGCCCACATGCGCCTTTCAGCCGCAAACGGCGGTGTGAAATCGCCTTTCTCCGCATGCCCGTCGATCCCGGTGAGCGCCAGCGGCACCGCCTCGTGGAAACAGAAATAGTGCCAGCCTGGCGGCAACTGATCGCTGTTCCGGAACGGCGGACCCTCCTGATTAAGCGTGGCGGCGAAACAGTTGGCGGCCTGCACCGTTGCAAGACCGTCCTCGGTCACCGAGCGGCCGATCCAGCCCCCGAAGTCCTCTGACGCTGTTCCGTTCATGCGGCAAACTCCTTCCTGATCGCGTCCGAATGCGCGCCTGCCGCGGGGACCGGGCCCGGCACGCGGATACGGCCGTCGAACCGCGCCGGCGGCGCTACCATGTCGACGGGGCCGCTCGGGGCGTCGACGCGCACCCGCTCAAGCGCAGGATGACGAGAGAGCCCGCTGACGTCGTTCACCTCGCCGAAGGCGATCCCAGCATCACGCAGGCGCCGCACCAGCTCGTTGCGATCGGTGTTCGCGAATACCGCATCGATTACGGCATCGAACTCGCCGCGATGCGCGCAGCGCGCTTCGTTGCTGGCGAAGCGCGGATCGTCGGGCAGGTTAGCGTCCCGGAGCACCTCTGCGCACAGGCGCGCGAATTCGCGCTCGTTCTGAATTGCGATCAGGATCTGTCTGCCGCCGCGCGTGTCGTAGGCGCCGTAGGGGTGGATCGAGGGATGGTTGAGGCCCACCCGCTCCATGATTCGCCCGCCATGGTCGTAATGCAGTAGCGGAACCGTCATCCAGTCGGCCATACCCGCGAACAGCGATGTCTGGATCGATATTCCCTCGCCCGTTCGCCCGCGCGCGATCAGGGCTTCGAGCACGCCCGCATATGCGTACATGCCACAGGCGACGTCGCAGGCCGACACCCCGACCCGGCCGGGCCCCTCGGGACGGCCTGTGATCGAGCACAGGCCCGATTCGGCCTGGACCAGGAGGTCGTAGGCCTTCATGTCGGCGTAGCTCCCGGCGTTATCATAGCCCGAGATGTCGACGGTGATCAGGCGTGGATTGCGCCGCCGCAGGTCCTCCGAACCGAACCCGGCGCGCGCCGCAGCGCCGGGTGCGAGATTCTGGACGAAGATGTCGGCGCGCTCGAGCATGCGACAGATCAGCGCCTGGTCGCCGGGATCCTTGATGTCCGCAGCCAGCGACTCCTTGCCGCGGTTGAGCCACACGAAATAAGCGCTCTCGCCGTGGACTACGCTGTCGTAGTGGCGCGCGAAGTCGCCGTCGGCGCGCTCGACCTTGATAACCCTGGCCCCGGCATCTGCGAGCCGCGACGTGCAGTAGGGTGCGGCGACGGCCTGCTCGATGGAGACGACGAGGACGCCGTCGAGCGGTTGGAGAATGTCCTCGGCCATCAGTAGGACCGCGGCAGTCCGAGCACGTGCTCGCCGACGAATGACAGGACCAGATTGTTGGAAATCGGCGCGATCCGGTAGAGCCGGGTTTCCCTGAACTTGCGCTCGATGTCGTACTCTTCGGCGAAGGCGAAGCCGCCATGGGTCTGCATGCACATGTCGGCGGCCTTCCACGAGGCCTCGGAGGCGAGGTACTTGGCCATGTTGGCTGCCGGGCCGCAGGGCTCTCCGGCCTCGAACTTCCGCGCTGCCTCCTCGACCATCAGGTTGGCCGCCTCGGCATGCATGTGGGCTTCGGCGATCGGGAACTGGATGCCCTGGTTCTGGCCAATCGGGCGGCCGAAGACGTTGCGGTCGCCGGCATAGTCGGTAGCCTTGCGGATGAACCAGCGGGCATCGCCGATGCATTCGGCGGCAATCAGTATCCGCTCGGCGTTCATCCCGTCGAGGATATAACGGAATCCCCGGCCCTCCTCGCCGACCAGCGCGTCGGCCGGGAGGCGGAGGTTGTCGAAGAAGACCTCGGTGGTTGCGTGGTTGATCATGGTGCGGATGGGCTTGATCTCCATGCCGTTGCCGCGTGCTTCGCGCATGTCGACGATGAACACGGACAACCCCTCGGTGCGCTTCACGACCTCGGCGGCCGCTGTCGTCCGCGCCAGCAGCAGCATCAGGTCCGAATGCTCGGCGCGCGAGGTCCAGATCTTCTGGCCGTTGACTATGTATCCGGAATTGCCTTCCTTCACCGCCGTGGTGCGCAGGCTCAGCGTGTCGGTGCCGCTCGTCGGCTCGGTCACGCCAAAGGCCTGGAGGCGAATGTCCCCGGACGCTATTCCGGGAAGGTAGGCTTGTTTCTGCTCTTCCGAGCCGTGTCGCAGGATCGTGCCCATGATGTACATCTGGGCGTGGCAGGCAGCGCCGTTGCAGCCGGACTTCTGGATTTCCTCCATGATCACCGACGCCGCCGTGAAGCCGAGGCCGGAGCCTCCGTAGCGCTCGGGGATGAGGACGGACAGGTAGCCGGCTTCAGTCAGGGCGCGGACGAATTCCGTGGGGTAAGAGCGGTCGGCGTCGAGCCGGCGCCAATACTCGCCGGGAAAGCGTTCGCAGAGCCTGCGCACCTGTTCGCGGATGTCGGCATGAACTTCGGTCATGTTCGGCACCTTTCGATTTCGGCGCGATGGCGTGGACATGGTCCGATAAGCGCAGCCGCCTGCCGCGGCGGCGAAACGGTCCCGAAACCACCGTTGCGCCATCCTTTTCTGCGTCGATTTCGATGAACGACCGTTGCGCCGAAGCAATACGCCAATGCCCGTTCGATGGCAAGTTCAGATGTCCTGATCTCGTGAGTTGACTTGATCCGTCCGGCCTCCCTTTTTTCCAACACAATCAACGATTTTCCTGGTTTTTTCTTGACAACGTAGCCGCGCGATGGCAGGGCTCTTCTTTTGTCCGGTTTCGTCCGACGAGGGGACGTTGTAGGCAGATCAGGAGGTCCATTCAGGAGCGGATTTCGTTGTCGATATGCCGGTTTCGACCTTGAGACGGTGCCACCAACTTCAAGAACGGCCACTCTGACACGGTTGTCCGCCTTCGATCGCGACAACAGAATGGTCCTGCGCGCGATGGCGCGATATACCATGATGCCTAGAATTGGATGGCCCAGGCCATGAACCACGACGATCCCATCCCAAGTTGGCACTTTTTGTGTTAGTGTAGTGTCCCGCAAATAAGTGTCCCCCGTTCCATAGTGAAGTGCAACACATGATGGGCTGTGGCCATGTGTTTTAAGACGCATGATGTTGCGGAGCGGTAGCGGCGAGAGTTCCTGTACAAGATGAAGGGAGCTTGTTCATGTTCAAAGGTTACCGTCACCTACGAAGAGCGATGCCAGATTGAGGCAGAAAAGCGGTTTTTCACAAGGTGCGATTGCTCGGCAGCTGGGCCGTGGTCGATCAACAATTTTCGTAACTGCTCACCCCCTGGTTCCGGCTTGATGTCGGGGTAGAGCAACAAACGGGTTTTCGTGGAGATTTGACACTGCAGATCGATTCGGTTAGTGTGAACTTCTTGGGCTACCTCCGCCAAATCCTGATCCTGGCTGAATGTCACGGCCACATCGAGAGCGCCGTTGCGTGCCATTCGCACCATGTCGAGACCAATCCGAAGGTCTGTTTCCTTCTCGCGCTGTGCCGGCACACCATGCGTCGTACCGTCCGGAAGCGGGACCCACTCGGAGCGCGGTTTCCGGGAGGTCACGAGAATCCCGACGCGGCTCATTGCGGTCAGGCACCGCGCCCGGCACGCCGGATCTTTCCTGGCGTCGGGGCATCTCCTCACCCCTCCGCAGAGGCGGGTTTGGCGTTGTGCATCTTGATCATGTCGGCGGCGAGTGCGATCCGGATGGCGACGAGCGGGCTGTAGCCGAGTGCGGTCATGGAGGTGAGATAGCTTGAGCTTCGGCACCAGGCCTCGGCTAGAGCGGGGTTCGGAAGCATCCGGACACCTTGATCCTGACCTTTGCCATCCGGATTTTCTGCTCGCCGGTGTTGTTGGTGAAGCTGACGTCCGGGTCGCTCATGAAGCGCAGGACGGACTCTTCATGCCTTGCGAGACGCTCCTGGAGGTTGTGCGCGTTCGCGATCGGTCCGCGTTTTCCTTTCTGTCGGGGCGGGATTTCAGGCAGTTCCTTCGCCCCCCGGGTCAGGATGGTCCGGTAGCGCTTGCGCCCGGCCTCGTTCAGGGTCCTGGATGCGCTCTTGTCAACCCTGTGGCAGGCAGCAGTTTCTTCATCACGCGCGCCCGGCGGTAGCCGTTGGCGTCGACGATGAAGGTCAGTTCCGTCGCGGTAGAAATGCGCATTGCTGCCCCCCCGGCCTTGCGCTTGATGCGCTGACGGTCCGTGCGGTTCCGCCCGGGCTCGAAGTTGAGCCACACCACCTCGGTGCGGACCCGGGTCGTCACCTGCACGGCGATGCGGCGCCAGTCCCGCAGCAGGTCGTCGTACAACGCCGAGGGGCGGCCCGAGACCATCACCTGACACGGCAGACCCTTGAGCAGTTCAAGGAGTTCGACATGGTCGGCTTCGGTGTAGTCGTGGCGGTACCGCCGGCCCGACCGACGGGTCGCCTGCAGGGATCACTGCAGACCAGTTCCGTGCCCCGGAACGCAAAGCCGGCCAGGAACGCGTGGGTGCAGCCGTGGATCAGTTTCACCGGATAGTCGCACCCGAACCCGTCCAGCGCTCCCGGTCGATCCCGATCGAGCGCCGGCGCCTTGCGCTTCATCAGCGCGCCGCCTCCCGGATGTGTTTCCACATACAGATCATGCGGGAGCTGGAGCCCCGGAAGCAGCTGGCACAGCCCGCTCGTCGCCTTCGATCCAAAGTAGCCCACTGGCGGTCCCCGTCGTTCTCGATGACCACCACTGAACGAATTGGCCTGCAGTGTCAAATCTCCACGAAAGCCCGTTCGTTGCTCTACCCCGACATCAAGCCGGAACGATTACGCAACCTGATGTCTGGAAATTGTCGTGAAGCTGTCAGTCATCAAGCTGTTCCCATTTGATCTTGGTTTCGGTTTCCCATTTTTCGTCGATGAGGACTGCGGTCGAGAGGCGCTCCAACGAGGTGAGGTTCGGAAAGACCCTGACTTTGGAGGTGCGCCGCTTGAGTTCTTGCTGGATCGGTCGCTCGATGCCGTTCGAGGTTCGCATACGTTTGCGGTGAGCATCGGGCAAGGTGAAGACAGCGAGCCCCGCATTGTTTTCCAGCCAGGAAGCCTGGATGCTTGTCGCTGGCCACGAGGGCGCCCAGTTCAGCCTCGGCGGTTTGGAGTGAGGAGGCGTGGCTCCGAGCTGTTTTCCAATACGTTTCCTGATGTCGTTGTTCGGTGCACGGCGTTTTATGCCAGGTGGAACTGGCAGTGCTGCCACGTCGCCGCGCCCAGCACCGTGCCGCT
This sequence comes from Alphaproteobacteria bacterium, assembly GCA_964291215.2. GTDB lineage: Bacteria > Pseudomonadota > Alphaproteobacteria > MPNO01 > UBA830 > JAJEBT01. Next base: position 974,683 of record OZ219791.1, read on the forward strand.
TTCAGCCCGGCATCCGAGACGATGAAGGTCGTACCATGCAGGGCTAGCAAGCTTTCCAGGAAGGCTCTCCAATGGACCTCGGCCTCGGAGAGCGCCACAGAGAGCCCCGGAACGTGCCTGCAGCCCCTATTCCGATGGCCGAGAGTACCGCGACATCGCGCACAACGCCGTCATGGCGGGCTTTTTCATAGCGCGCATCCAGGTATTTCATCAGGGGGCCGGTTGCGCGGCGAGTTCTTCATCGAGCAACCTGGTGGCCCGGCTGACCTGAGAAGAGGACAGGCTCCCGAACTCGCGCATTACATCCTGCCGTGTGGAAACACCCTTGATGTACATCTCGGCTACGGCGCGAGAAGATCGCTGGCCGCGTTCAAGCGACTGGGGACGGATCGTCCCCGTGACCGTTTGGCACCTGAACGGTAACAGTGGGGGTGTCGATCCGCTTGTAGCCGTTGGCATAGCCCTGTCGTTCCGGTGGCCTGCTTTCAAGTGCTGCTCGCGCTCGATTTGCATCGCAAGCTCGAAGAGCTGACCAAAGATCCGCCCCAGATCCGTTGCTCCGTTTGCGATCAGATGTTCCAAAACGGCCTCAATCGTCGTAGTGTGTCGCAGGTCCATTCGCTTCCTCCATGAATGTTTACAGCTCCATGGGATAGCACGATGGCGCCGCGTTTCACTGGGGGGCTAGCCCTCGCATGTCACGGAAATTTTAGCTGGACAACGGTGTTTCGGCGTGGCATAAGTGTCCCATGTCACAGATCAGCCGCACATTGCGGGACGAGGCAGCAGTTGCGCGGATCGCGTCGCTGCTGTCCTGTGAGCAGTTCGACAGCCGGTCGGCTCTGGGTCGTCTGCGAGGAGTTTGCCTTTGTCGACGCGCGCGGCCGTCTGCAGCTTGCCGGCTGCATGAAGGCGCTGAGGGCGCCCGGAGATCGTCCTGCCGGTGCCGAAGTCACCGACAATCGACCGCCGGCCTCGCCTGTTGGTATCGCTGCAGAGGTTCCGGCGCGCGCATTCGGGATCTCGAGATCATCGTGGTCGGGGATCGTATTGACCGAGCGGTCACGCTGATTGCGCGTGAACACCCGCGACGACCTTCGCCGGCTGCCAATATCTCGTGGGCTCGGCGCACGGGTGGCGGGGTTTGCCGCCGCCGCGCGGCGCGGGACCGCTGGATGGAACGACGGGCAGCGCCGGAACCACCTGCAGCGGATCGTCTGTCTGAGCCGTTTCTTGATCAGGTGCTCTGCCCGCCCAGCCATGTGCGCATCCTGCGCCGCGTGACTTCGAGGACCGTTTCGACCATGGCTCAGTTTTGCCGATGAAGGTTACCCTGCCTGCGCGCGGCCAACTTCCTGTGCAGGACCGAAGGCCGGCAGGACTGGGAGACGGTGAAGACGGTCTTCGTGGCCGAACTGGAGCGCGCAGGAAGCTGGGGAGGTCGATCATGCGCCCTCGCCGGGCGAAGGTCTGAACGACTGGGCGCAGAACGAGTTTGGAGGGGGGTGACAAGCGACTTTCTGCGCGCCTGGAGCGCCAGCCTTCTGGCGGCCGGTCAGAAGATCAATGCGTCTCCCAGCGCCGACAACACCGCGATCAATGCGTTTTACCGGATGGTCGCCCTCGGAGATCACGCCGGCGAACATTCTTGCGCCGCACCGTGAGCGCAGCATCCGGCGCATCCGTGGCCAGAAGACGGTTCTTGCCGGACGGCACGGACCTGAACTTCTCCCGGCCTGCAGGTGAGAACCAGACCGGGGCCTCAAGCCTGCACGCGACCCTGGCGGTGACTGACCTGCCACTCGGGGTGCTGGGTCCGGTGAAGCCCCGGTCGCAGGAGACACGCCGCAGCTCGAGGGGTTCAAGGCGCTGCCACCCCGGCGGCAAGACGCGCGTCATCTCCGTCGGGAAGCCGACATCTTCGAGCTGTTCGACACGCGCTTGCCCCGCGTCGATCTGCGCGCCAAGCATGACAGGGTGCTGAAGGAGGGAAGGCTGTTCGCCGTCATGGCCGGCGGCCTGATTGAGATCGAGGGACTGACGGAGCAAGCCAGCCGGAAGAAGGCCCGCGCGACAGAAGCGCCTGGCGAGTTGCGGTCCGTCACCCGTGACGGGCACCGCCTCCAGCGCGAAGCCGGTGTCCCTGCACGGGGTCAGGGAGCGCCCGAAGGTGAGGATCCCGTGGTGCCTGCTGACCACCGTGCGGGTCGGCGAAGGAGGCGGCCGACATCGTCGGCTTCTACCTTCAGCGCTGGCGAATCGAGGATTACGTGCTCAAATCCGGATGCAGGGTGGAACACCTTCTGTTCCGCACCGGCTGCAGCGGGCGATCAACGCCGTCATCGCGCATCATGGTCATGACCCTGCTCGGCCGCCAGGTGCGAGCCGCAGCTGATGTTCACCGACAGCGAACTCGCGCGACTACGCACACAAGTACGCCCTGAAGGAACCGGAGCGTCTCGCCGATGCGGTGCACCTGGTCGCCCATCTCGGCGGCTACCGCAGCACGCCCGGGTCACCAGATCATGTGGCCAGACACACCAGCGCCGCACTGGGTCACCAAATCGGCCGGGAAATCGGGTTCCGGGATGGACAAAGACACGCGTGAACACGTAAACCATTGTCAACCAGATTTGTCATGACACGGCAGGGCTAGCCCCCCAGTGAAACGCCTCAAAGCGCAAACCTCAGACAAATTTCCAGACATCAAGTTACAGTACCTCGAGGGGGAGGGGGGGTAGCCCGGCATCACCTCTCTGCCGCGCTGCCTTCCGATTTCGCGTCCGCTTCCGGATCGGCCGCCGGACGCCCGCCTGCCGTTTGTGATATGATTCTGGCCTTGCCATCCGGAGGTCTCGACATGCCTGTCATCAACCGCATCGCCGAATTTCACGAGGAGATGGTCGCCTGGCGACGGCACATTCATGCGCATCCGGAAACCGCTTTCGAGGAACACCAGACCTCCGATTACGTGGCGCTTCGCCTCCATGAATTCGGCGTCGATGTCCATCGCGGCCTCGCCGGGACCGGCGTCGTCGGAACGCTGAAGGGAAACCAGGCAGATGGCCCGGCCATCGGGCTCCGCGCCGACATGGACGCTCTCGACATCGAAGAGAAGAACGAGGTCGAGCACAGATCGCAGAACCCCGGCAAGATGCACGCCTGCGGGCATGACGGACATACCGCGATGTTGCTCGGCGCGGCCAAGTATCTCGCCGAGACGCGAAATTTCGCCGGGACCGTGCACTTCATCTTTCAGCCCGCCGAGGAGAACGAGGGCGGCGCCGAGGTCATGGTGCAGGACGGCCTGTTCGAGAAGTTCCCCGTCGAATCCGTCTACGGAATGCACAACATGCCCGGCATTCCGGTCGGTGAGTTTGCCGTGCGGTCCGGGCCGATCATGGCGGCGTTCGACCTGTTCGAGATCAACTTGGCGGGAACCGGGACCCATGCCGCGACGCCGAATCTTGGCCGCGACGCCATCGTGGCCGGCGCTCAACTCATTACCGCGCTTCAGACCATCTGCAGCCGCACGACCAGCCCGTTCGATGCGGCGGTGGTATCGGTCACCCAGATGCATGCGGGCAGCACTTGGAACGTCATTCCGGAAGAGGTCGTGGTGCGGGGCACGGCGCGCGCCTTCAGCAGCCGTGTCCAGAGCCATGTCGAGGCCGAGATCCGGCGCATTGCAGACGGCGTGGCGCAGACTTTCGCCGTCGCCGCCGAGGTCCGCTACGAGCGCCGCTATCCGGCGACCGTGAACACGCCCGAAGAGACCGGCCTCACCGCCGACGTCGCACGGGAAGTCGCCGGTTCGGGCAAGGTGTCGCTCGACAAGGATCCGATGATGGGGGCAGAGGATTTCGCATTCATGCTGAACGAGAAGCCGGGCGTCTACATGTGGATCGGCAACGGCCCGCGCGACGGCGGATGCATGCTGCACAATCCCCATTACGACTTCAACGACGACATCCTGCCGCTCGGCGCAAGCTACTGGTCGCGCCTGGTCGAGACCCTGCTCCAGGACGCAGGCTGACGCGGGGGAGCACCGGAGGCGCACCGGACTTTCGAACGGACCGGTCGGCGGCAGCTGTCTTCGCCTCTGCCAGCGGGCTTGCGGTCCCGCGGGCCCGGGGCGCGATTAACTTGCCGACGTCCATTGCTGACAGTCGGTCGCGGCCTAGAGGAGAATTTTCATGGCATCCGATGTCTTCGCAGGCGTGCGCCTGGCACGCTCGCCGGTTTACGGCACCCGCGGCATGGTGGTCTCGGGACACTCCCTAGCCTCCACCGCGGGGTTGAGAACGCTGGACCGCGGCGGTTCTGTGGTCGACGCAATGATCTCGACATCGGCCGTCTTGTCGGTGACGATTCAGCAGGCAACCTCGCTCGGCGGTGACGCGTTCTTTCTCTATCACGATGCCGGGGAAGGGAAGACGGTCGGGCTCAACGCCACGGGCCACGCTTCTGACGGTGCGACGACCGACTATTATGCGGCCGGCATTCCGGCTCGCGGCCCGAACGCGGTGAGCCTTCCCGGCATGGTGCGGGGCTGGGAACGGCTCCATGAGAGATACGGCGTTCTGCCGTGGCCGGGCCTGTTCGAAGACGCCATCGAACTGGCCGAAGCGCATCCTGCATCGCGCGTGCTGACGGCCGGGCTCGACCTGTTTCGTGATGACGTGCGCGCGGACGACGGCTGCCGAGCACTCTATTTCTCCGGTGACGACCGCATCCGGGCCGGTGACATACTGCGCCAGCCGGCCCTTGCCGAAACGCTTCGCAGGATCGCCGCCGATGGCAGCGCCGCTTTCTACGAGGGAGAGATCGCGGAAACCCTCGGTGCATACATTGCAGAGCATGGTGGTTTGCTCAATGCCGGACAGTTCGCGGGTTATGAACCCGAATGGGTCGAACCGCTGTCGACCGACTATCGCGGCCTTGCGGTTCAGGTCATGCCTCCCAACTCCTACGGCATGCTGATGCTCATGCAACTCAACGGCCTGTCGGGTCTGCGATCCGAACAGCTGGCCGGCAGCGATACCGATCGGCTCGACTATCTGATCCGGGCGATGCAGGCGGCGTTTGCGGCCGGGCAGACCTATATCGCTGACCCCCGCGGCGTCGACATCCCGATCGAGCGACTCCTCGGTGCGGAGATGACCCGGCAACTCCAGGACTGCGTCGTCAACGGCACGCCTCCGACGACATTCCGAAACGGCGGCGGAACATCGTGCATCGTGATTGCGGACGGCCGAGGCAACGCGATGTCCGTGGTCCAGAGCGTGTTCCATGTGTTCGGCAGCGCCTTCCTCGATCCGGGCACCGGAATCCTGATGAACAACAGGATGACCGGCTTCCGGGTCGACCCCGGGGACAGAAGGTGCGTGGCGCCGCGCATGCGGCCGCCCCATACCCTGAATCCGGTCATGGTCCTGCAGGGCGGTCGGCCGAGATATCTGATGACGACGCCCGGCGGCCCGGGACAGACCCTCTCGATGGTTCAGGTCCTGACCAATCTCGTCGACCGCGGCATGGAACTGACCGCGGCCGTGGAGGCGCCGCGCTGGAGCGTCAGCCTCGATGGCGAGTTCCTGCTCGAGGAGGGCTATCCAGAAACGGTTGCGCGGAGGCTCGAGGAACGCGGACACAAGGTCGCGCACGGGTCGGGCTCGTCCTATTTCGGGTCGGCAAAGACCATAGAGGTCCTTGCCGACGGTGTGCTCGCGGGCGGCGCCGATACCCGACGCGAGGCCTACGCGGCCGGCCGTTGATCTGCCGCCTGCCGGAACGGGGAAAGACGTGTCGGAACCTGCTGCCGATCTGATTGTCACCAATGCCAGGGTCATCACGGTGGATGCCGCTGACCGGATCGCCGAGGCGGTCGCCTGTCGGGGCGAGCGGATCGCCGCCGTCGGTTCCGCGCGCGACATCCGCGGGCTTGTCGGCAAGCGGACGAAGATTGTCGACGCCGGCGGTGCGGCCGTCGTCCCCGGCCTCATAGACGGCCATGCCCACATGGACCGCGAAGGGCTGAAGAACGTCTTTCCCTCGCTGGAAGGATGCCGTTCGGTCCGGGACGTGCTGGATCGCATCGAGGCCCTGGCGAAGGACATCGCTCCCGGCGAATGGATCGTGACCATGCCGGTGGGCGATCCGCCCTATTACTGGAACGTACCTGGATGCCTGAGGGAGAACCGCTTTCCGACGCGCCGCGAGCTTGATGAAGCCGCTCCCGACAATCCGGTCTATATCCGCTCGATATGGGGATTTTGGCGCCACGAGCTGCCGCTTGAATCGGTCGCCAACAGCCACGCGTTCGAGCTTGCCGGCATCGGTCGCGACACCGACCCGGAAACCGTGACCATCGAGTTCGAACGCGACGGGGCGGGCGAGCTTACCGGGCTGATCCGCGAGACCACTTACATGCCGGTGGCCGAACTCGGCTATTTCCATGTCGCGCCGGGTTTCACGCATGAGGATCGCGTCGGCGGCCTCACCCGGGCGATGCGGATCTACAATTCCACGGCGACCACGAGCGTTCTTGAGGAGCACGGCGCGGCCCAGGAGCTGATCGACGCTTATCGCTCGATCCATGCCGCCGGCACTGCAACAGCGCGCGCGCGCTTGGTGTTCAGCCCGCCATGGGGCGGCGCCCCGGACATCGATTACGCGAAGGTGCTGGGCGAGTGGGCCGGCTGGCTGGGCGGCCTCGGAGAGGGTGACGACTGGCTCCGCCTTGGAGGGATGTTCACTGACACCAATCTCGACGCCGATGCGCTGTTCCGCGCCACTGCCGCGCCCTACACGGGATGGTCCGGCTTTAACTACGACACCGGCGTCCCCGAGGAACGCATGATCGAATTCATGGCCGAAGCGGCGCGCTGCGATATCCGGCTCGCGGTGATCGGCCCGCGGTTTCTCGACCTGTTCGAGGAGGTGGACAGGAAGGTTCCGATCGCCGACAAGCGGTGGATCATCGGTCATCTTGACGTCATGGACGACCGCAAGATCCAGCAGGCCGTGGACCTCGGTGTGGTCATGACCACCCACACCAACCGCTACGTTTACAAGCACGGCCACGTCTTGCGGGACGAACTCGGACCTGCGCGGGAGAACGACATCGTTCCGCTGCGCCGGCTGCTCAATGCCGGGGTCAACATCGGACTCGCCACCGACAACGTGCCGACGACGCTTTTCTTTCCGGTATGGCACGTGGTTTCACGCTGGAACATGTTTTCCGAAGACCGCATCGCTCCCGAGCAGGCGCTGTCCCGCGAAGAAGCCCTGCGTTGCGCGACGATGGGCGGAGCGTTCCTGACCTTCGACGAAGCGAGCAAGGGGTCGATAGAGGCTGGTAAACTCGCGGACATGGCGGTGCTGTCCGACGATCCCCTGACCTGCTCCGAGGCCGCGCTGAAGGACATCGTTGCCGAGACCACCATCGTCGGCGGGAAGATCGTCTACGAAAGGGACGGAGAAAGATGAAGGTTGCCGAACTCGACACTCCCGTCCTCCTGCTCGATGCCGATGTCCTGGTGGGCAACATCGCGTGCATGAAGAAGATGACGGAAGCTGCCGGGATCCGGTACCGTCCGCATTCGAAGACTCACAAGTCGCCGGTCATCGCGCGCATGCAGGCCGAGGCCGGCGCGGTGGGAGTCTGCTGCGCGAAACTCGGCGAAGCCGAAGTGATGATTGCGGCAGGCGTCGACAACATCCTGATCACGACGCCGGTAGTCGGGGAGAGCAAGATCGGACGCCTGCTTCATGCCCGGAACATGGCCAGGATCGCCGTGGTTGCCGATAATGCGGACAACGTCGCCATGTTGGGTGACTGCGCCCGGATGTCGGGAACCCGGCTCGATGTCCTCGTCGAGGTCGATGTGGGCCAGGGGCGTTGCGGCGTGAGGCCGGGAGCCGAAGCGGTGGAGCTTGCCCGTGCGATTCGACACCATCCGTGGCTCGAGTTCGCCGGATTGCAGGGCTACCAGGGCCGCATACAGATGGTGGAGGATGCGGCCGAACGCAGGGCGGCAACCGAGTTCGGACTTGATCTTCTTCAAATGACGGTCAAGGCCGTCGAGGACGACGGCATGCCCGTCCCGGTCAGGACCGGCGGCGGTACCGGCACCTCGCCGTTCGATCTCGGACGGGACACCCTCACGGAAATCCAGCCCGGAAGCTATGTCTTCATGGATTCCCGCTATGGCGGCATCGGCTGGCCCGACCGCAACGCGCCACCCTTCGCGCAGGCGCTCCATATCCTCACGAGTGTGGTCAGCAGGCCTGCGGCCGACCGCGCGATCCTTGATGCCGGGCTGAAGGCGGCGAGCTGCGACCACGGACCGCCCTGGATTGCCGATCTGGAAAATGCCCTGTTCGAGTTCGGCGGCGACGAACATGGCATCGCGCGAATGGACGGGGGCGGCGAGGTACCGCTCGCGCTTGGAGAAAAGGTTCGCCTTGTGCCGAGCCATTGCGACACGACAGTCAATCTCTACGAGCAGTTCATGATCGTGCAAGGCGGCAATGTAGTGGACGTCTGGCCGATTGAAGCGCGGGGACGCGTTCAGTAGACCGGATTCCCGATTGATCTGAACGGTGCAGCGTCGATGTCCTCGTGCATTTCGGCGTTGATTGCAGTCGGGCTGTCAACCGGCGGCGGCCACATCGACAACGGCTGCCGTATAGTGTGGTTCCGGAACCGGCTCTCCGTGCTCACGCAAGCTCTCGACATGGGTGAGAGTTTCGTATGGCACGGTTGCAGGCTCAGTACCATTTGTTCATCTCATGCGGCCAGTGCGGGGGTGTGATTTGGGCTGATGTTGTTGTTGGCTGGTGCGTCGTCTGCACCGATCATGGCCGTCCACACGCTCTCGAAGCGGCCGGCTTCGAGCAGGGCGCGGAAGGTGATTGTCCGCCGACGATGCGCCGGCGCATGCCGGGGTGTTTCATGCGCTGTGTGACGAGGGTCTTGTTTGCCGCCTCGACAATTCCCGAGCCGGTTGCTTCAGCGCGTGGTAGCGCATGCGGTGGCGATGGTTGTCGCGAAGGTGGTGCAGCGCCCGGGTCACCCTGTCGATGCCGTGGGGGTCGTGACAAAATCCTGTCTCTAAACGGGCGATTGTCACGAAAACCCGTTTTCGCCGCTGCCTCACGACCGCACAACCGTGTTAAATCAATGACTTGGATGCGCTATACGAGAACTGCACCCCTCGACATGATGGCGTTGGCTTGACTGAGGGTGATCATGGCTGGCCTCTGTCTCCCCGCTCCGTGAACTGGCAGCGTTCCCGGGCAGGCCTACGCCGCACGAAAGAGGCTGGTTTCGGTGGAGCGGGCGTGGCTCAGCTACCCAGCAGCATTGGAACTTCTCCCCACTTCCAGTCTGAAGTGCAACATCCGGCCCTCATCGCAGTGAGGGCGTAGCCCGAACGGAGATGAGGGCCGGGTGTTGCGCAAATTTTCCCCCTCTGTCCCTCTCGATTCCGCCTGGGAACAGCTTCAGTTCCTTCAACATCGAGCTTATGCAACGCCTTTGTCGGCTTCAAGCCACCATTTCGCCGTCGCGCGGCATGGACCCTGCTGCACGTTGCGGCTTCGGAACGCAGATGGTCAGGGCGGTTTCACTTCAAGATTACCTCCGTCGGCGATCCCAGGACTTTCCGAGTGTTGAGCCGATCCTGTACCTTCTGAACATCTTCGTTGCATATCGTGCGGAAGTCCGTGCCCTTCGGGAAGTACTCCTGCACCAGGCCGTTGGTGTGCTCATTCAAGCCGCGCTCCCCACCCCCAAGAAGGCCCCCACCCCCACAAGAAGGTACTGTAACTTGATGTCTGGAAATTTGTCTGAGGTTTGCGCTTTGAGGCGTTTCACTGGGGGGGGGGGGGTAGTAATTTGACATTATTGTATTGATTGATATAGAAACTTCAGTTTCGTCCGGGCATCCTTCGTCGTGAAACGCCAGTCGACAGTGACATCGGCCGCATTGCGGCGCTCGACCCACGCCATGGTCTCCCGCAGCATGGTGTCGCGGTCGGGAATGCGTCGCCGAAGGCACTGCCGCGACAGCGCACCGATCTCGGCCATGTTGAGCCAGCTTCCATGCTTCGGCGTATAGCGAAACTCGAACCGCTTTCGTACCCGCCTCCTCGGGCTCGAAGGCTTCATACAGTGACTGTGCGTGTTCAGATTGTCCAGCACGATCTTCCTGTCGGGGAAATGGTCGTCGGCAAGCTCCCGGATGAAGTGCGTCCAGTCCCGCGGCGGTCGGTGACTTTCACCGTGCGCCAGTTCTCGTTGGGCGCAAAGGCCATGAAGAGGTTGGCCTTACCGTTGCGCTCATATTCATAGTCGACCACCTCCGGCTGACCGGGGGATGCGGGTTTCCTGCTGCCGGCTGGTCTCAGCACCTCGTCCCTGGCAAAGTCCCGCTGATAAATGTCAAGCACATCCTCCATCGCCGCTACGAACTGTGCGCTCCGGTGCGGTGGAATGCACCAGTACTGCTTCAGCCACGGCTTGATCTCTTTTTTTAGCGTCTTCCTGACCGTTTCTTCCGAAATGCGCTCGACGATCTCCATCTCCACCAGACGGCCGGCAAGCAACTTCAGCGTCCAGTGTCCACAGCCCTCGGGCGGGGACGAACAGGGCGACCAGCTTCGCCTCCATCGCCCCCGTTTTGGCCGGCGGTTCACCTGCTCCTTGCGGCTGAGGGCGGCGTCCAGCCCCTCCAAGACGCAGCGCTTGCGCAAGCGCTCGACCGTCGCCGTGCCGATGCCCAGCCCTTGCGCAATGTCGGCATCGACAAGCCGAGCGCCGTCGCGCCCCTCAGCATCAGGACCTGTGCCCGGCGCCGTGGCAGCGCTGCCAGTTCCACCTGGCGCAAAACGCCGTGCACCGAACAACGACATCAGGAAACGTATTGGAAAACAGCTCGGAGCCATGCGTCCTCACTCCAAACCGCCGAGGCTGAACTGGGCGCCCTCGTGGCCAGCTATCGCGACAAGCATCAAAGAATGCGCCCGAGGGGCTCGCTGTCTTCACCTTGCCCGATGCTCACCGCAAGCGCATGCGAACCTCGAATGGTATCGAGCGGCCGATCCAGCAAGAGCTCAAGCGGCGCACCTCCAAAGTCAGGGTCTTTCCGAACCTCGCCTCGTTGGAGCGCCTCTCAACCGCGGTCCTCATCGACGAAAAATGGGAAACCGAAACCAAGATCAAATGGGAACAGCTCGATCAGCTTCACGACAATTTCCAGACATCAGGTTGCGTAATCAGCGACGCTGCGTTGACCATCACCATCACTCGGCCTCGACGGTCATGATCGCCGCGAGCATCGCCTGGCGCTCGCCCGGCGGCATCTTCCGGTACCCCGCCGCCCAGCGGGCGGCCTTGCGCTTGATGCGCTGACGGTCCGTGCGGTTCCGTCCGGCATGGCTGGCCGAGTGCATCCGCCCGGGCTCGAAGTTGAGCCACACCACCTCGGTGCGGACCTGGGCCTGGGTCGTCACCTGCACGGCAATGCGGCGCCAGTCCCGCAGCAGGTCGTCGTACAACGCCGAGGGATGGCCCGAGACCATTACCTGACACGACAGACCCTTGAGCAGTTCAAGGAGTTCGACATGGTCGGCTTCGGTGTAGTCGTGGCGGTACCGCCGCTTCGACCGGCGGGTCGCCTGCAGGTACGGCGGGTCGCTGTAGACCAGTTCCGTGCCCCGGAACGCAAAGCTGGCCAGGAACGCGTGGGCGCAGCCGTGGATCAGTTTCACCGGATAGTCGCACCCGAACCCGTCCAGCGCTCGCTGGTCCCGGTCGATCCCGATCGAGCACAGCGCCGGCGCCTTGCGCTTCATCAGCGCGCCGCCTCCGAGATGCGTTTCCACATACAGATCATGCGGGGGCTGGAGCCCCAGAAGCAGTTGGCATAGCCCGCTCGTCGCCTTCGATCCAAAGTAGCCCACTGGCGATCCTCGTCGTTCTTGATGACCGTCACTAAACGAATCGGTCTGCAATGTCAAATCTCCGCGAAAACCCGTTCGTTGCTCTACCCCGACATCAAGCCGGAACCGGGGGGGTGAGCAGTTACTATTTGGATATAATATAGGAGACGCATATGCATACCACGAATCTGCGCAAAGTTGGCGGCTCCGTGATGCTTGCCGTGTCTCCAGCGCTTCCAGGAGCGGCCCGTCCCGCTATCCGAGCAGGCGCCCGGAACGCGCACGCGATAATCCGGATCGATGCCGACCAAGTGCGAGCCGAAGGCGGCATGGTGAAGCTTCGACAGCGGTAGGCTGTTCTCCACGACGGGCTGGCCCATCGCCTCGTCCGCGTCGGAAACGATGTGCACCGCATCGAGAAGACGGGGTTCGCGCAGTCTCGACAGGGCGCAGCGTCCCCTGTACGCCGTGATCACCGCTCCCGGAACGAAGCTTGGTGCAGGCACCGCTTCACGGTGGTCAGGACATGGCGGCGCTCGGACGCATTCTGCGCCGCCGCCAGGCTATCTTGGTCGAGCATGCCGAAGGTGAACCTTCTCCTTGAGTAGGCGGGATCCGATCCGGAAATGAAGCTCGGGACTATCGCCTGGTACCGGCTAGTGTTATGTCAGCAATGATATGTCGTACATTTGGTGCTAGACTGTCCGTCCATTCGGGATGGAGGTCGGAGTATGAAACGCTACGTGGTGACCCTGGACGAACGGGCAGAACTTTCGGAGATCAAGGGCTCGCACCTGTCGCAAAAGGTAATCAACGCCCTGCTTAACTGCGACGAGGGCGCGTTCAATGAATGCCAGATGACCGGGAAGGTCATTGCCGAGATTCTGCGCATCAGCATGCGCAAAGTAGACCGGGTGAAAAAGCGTTTCGAGGGGCTGGAGGCGGCATTGGGTGGCCGGCGCCGTCCTACCTACATGCGAAAAGCCGACGGCGTCTTCGAGGCGCGTGGCCCTGAGTTGTGGTGAACCGCCTGAGGGTTACGCGCAATGGTCGTTGCGGCTGCTGGCCGACCGCGTTGTCGAGCTTGGTTACACCGTGTCACACGAGACGGTGCGGCGTGTTCTAAAAAAAACTGCCTCAAGCCATGGCAGCGGGTGGGTGATTCCTCCTCAAGGGAACGCCGACTTCGCCACAGCGAAGGTACTCAATGTCTATCGCCGTCCCGCCGCTTTCCCCGTGGTCTGCATGGACGAAACGCCCCGACCGGCGAGACACGGCAACCGATCGCCATGGCGCCGGGACGGGCATAACGACTACGAGTATCGACGTTGCGGTACCTGCAACGTCTTCATGGAACCCCTGGCCGGCAAGCGCATGACCAAGGCAACCGAGCGCAAGATCGACTGGGCGCAGTTCCTGGCCGACATCGCCGAGCGCTACCAGGATGCTACCACCATCACCCTGGTGATGGACAATCTCAACACTCCCCGGCGCCTTCTATGAGGCCTACCCGCCGGACGAGGCCTTGTGGGACCGCTTCGAGTTCGTCTACACCCCCAAGCATGGCAGTTGGCTGAACGTGGTCGAACTCAACGTCATGATCCGCCTGAACCGCCGCATCGAGGTGCTACGCCGGGAAGTCGCCGCCTGGCAGGCGACCGCATTCAGGCCAAGGTGGATTGGCAGTTCACCACCGACGATGCCCGCGTGAAACTCAAACGTCTTTATTCGACATTTGACGAATGACAAGACACTAGGCGCGATCCCGGGAAAGTAGATGACCGGGACCCTGTTCTCGTACGCCGCGCGCAGCCACCGGTTGTCGGCCGCGTCCGGATTGGTGCCCATGATGGCATAGTCGACAGCCTCGCTGCCTTCGAAGATCTGCTGGTGCACATGGCGCTGGTCGTGGTACCAGACCCGACCGCCGGGTTTCGGGAAGATGGTCCTGATCGATAGCAGGAAGCGCATCTCCTTCGGCTTGAAAATGTCCCGCTGCCGATTGACGATGGGGATGCATCTGTCCTCGAAGGTGAGGCCCTGTTCGAACTCGGTCGCCCCTGTCAGGTGGCCGTGGACCTCGGATATCCTTCGAACCTGTTCGAAGGCGGCGAGGCGCATCGAAGTGTCTGCTCCGGGAAAATCGGCAAAATTCTCCATGGTGCGTCAAGACGTGTCAGCCTTCCGATCAGCGCATGGTCCCCGTTTGTCGGCCCCGGAACAGGTCCGGCATGGCGAACGCAAGAGGTCGTGCTCCCGGGCCGCCGGAACGCCGTGGAGCCAACCGATCACAGGAAAGCCCGGCTTGTCCGGACGGTATTGCGGATACAGCGCCGCCGGGCGTTGCTTCGGACGTGCCGGGTGCTGTGGAGGGTGCAGTTCTCGTATGGCGAATCCAAGTCATTGATTTAACAAGGTTGTGCGGTCGCGGGGCAGCGGCGAAAACGGGTTTTCGTGACAATCGCCCGTTTCGGGACAGGATTTTGTCACGACCCCCGCGGCATCGACAGGGTGATCCGGGCGCTGCGCCACCTTCGCGACACCGCGGCGCCAACATCGACAGGGAACCGACCTTCTTCCGCAAGCATCGCCACCGCATGCGCTACCACGCGCTGAAGCAACCGGCTCGGGAATTGTCGAGGCGGCGACCCTCGTCACACAGCGCATGAAACGCTCCGGCATGCGCTGGCGCATCGTCGGCGGACAATCACCTTCCGCGCCCTGCTCGAAACCGGCCGCTTCGAGAGCGCGTGGACGGCCATGATCGGTGCAGACGACGCACCAGCCAACGACAACATCAGCCCAAATCACACCCCGGCACTGGCCGCATGAGATGAACGAATGGTACTGAGCCTGCAACCGTGCCATACGAAACTCTCACCCGCTGTGGACGACCCCCGTTGCTGGCAATCAGGACAGCCGGACCTTTCCGCCCAGGTCCGCGCAGTCCTCGTCGGCCCTGAAGCCGCAGGCGTAAATACCGTGAATGGCCAGCTCGTCATCCCGGTCCTGGGTGTCGCCGGTAACGCCGACGGCGCCGATGACTTGTCCCTCCGAGTTGCGGATCAGGCGTCCGCCGCCCTCGGCAACGATGCGGTCGTCCGAAGCCTTGATCAGGTACTCTATGAAGACCGGCCGCTCCTCAGCGCGGATGCGGACCAGGTTCGAGGAGCGGCCGAGCGCAAGCACCGCGTGGGCCATTTTGAAGCGCAGCATGGCCCCGTGCTCCTCCTTCTGGAACGCCTTGACGACTGATCCGGGCTCGACCACCACCACGGCAAGCGGCCGTCAATCAAGTTCGCGGCCCCGGACGAGTATCGCGGCGATGACAGCATTTGCCTGGCTGAGAGTGATCATGGCCGACCTGTCTCCTTGTTCCAGAAGCCGGCAGCGCTGCCGAAACGGCGGGTCCTGCCTGTCCGCGTCGCACGACGGCGGCTCCTTCGGGCGTCGCGGATGCGGCTCAACTGAACAGCAGCGACGGATACCAGATCACTGCCACCACTCTTTCGAACATGACATAGAGAAAGACCGCCCCGCCGCCCGCATACAGCAGTCCGAGGCGCCAGCTGTAGCCGCCCCAGGCAAGCATATAGAGCGCCATGAACAGCGGCAGGGCGATAAGCTGCCCGGCAATGACGGTGGCAAGGCCGAGTCCCGCCAGCCACAGGAAGAAGTTGCCGGCCCGGAGCAGCACGGGAAGTTTGAGGGTTGCTGCCGCGTCTTCCCGGCCCGCGAACGCGCGGAAGGTCTCGAACAGCGCGAGCAGGCACAGCGCGAGGCCCGGAATCGCCGTGACGATCGGGATGCGCCCCGAATCTGCCGGCCAGGAAATGGCGGGGATCAGCGAATAGGCGAATGCCGCGACGATCAGGGTCAGCGAGAGCAGCGACATGCGCGGATCCCAGGTCTCGGTTTCCCCAAATCTCTTGCGGTTTTCGCTGCGGCGCTCCCGGATCCGCGCCCGCGCCGCAAGTGCGAGCGCCGCCAGGATGATCACGACGATGATCAGCGATATCGGGCGTGTTACCAGATCGGACCAGCTGTATCCCTCGGCCGTAATGTGAAGCGCGTCCTCCATGATCGGTCCGAGTATGAAGCCGAGGACCAGGGGCGGCCGGGGAATGCCGCCCTGCTTCATGAAGTATCCGACCACCCCGAAGACCAGCACGGTTGCGAGATCGCCGGGACTGTTGTTCGAGAGCCATGCGCCCATGAACACGAACATGCATACGACGGGAACGATCAGGTGGCCGCGGACAAACGTTACTTTGGCTATCTGCTGGCCCCAGATCATGAGCAACACGGCGCCAGCGACATTGGCGATCACCAGGGTCCACATCATCGAGAAGGTGATGTGGAGATTCGTCGTCAGCATCTGTGGTCCGGGTTGCAGCCCCTGGATGAGCAGCGCCCCGAGCAATATGGCCATCGAGGCGCTGCCCGGAATCCCGAAGGCAACCGTCGGGATCAGCGCACCGCCCTTCATGGCGTTGTTGGCCGTCTCTGGCGCGATCACGCCGCGCACATCGCCCTTGCCGAACATCGACTTGTCGCGGGCGCTCTGTACGACATGACCATAGGCCACCCAGTCCACGATGGCGCCGCCGAGTCCCGGCAGCATGCCGACATAGGCCCCGATGGCGGTCGATCGCAGGACCAGCCACCAGTTCCGCGCCGCGTCCTTCATGCCATGCACGATCGAGCTTCCTGCCTGGTCGCGGGCGACGCGCGATATCGAGGTGTCGCGCACGGCGAGTTCGAGTATTTCGGGCAGGGCGAAGAGTCCGAGCACGACGGGGATGAGCGGTATGCCGTCGAGCAGATAGGTAAGGCCGAGCCAGTAGCGCGGGGTTCCGCCGGTGACCGAATAGCCGACATAGGAAAGGGTCAGGCCGAAAAGCGCCGCGACAAGGCCTTTGACCATCGAGCCGCCGCTCAGCGAACCGACCATGGTCAGGCCCAGCACGCCGAGCAGGAAGAACTCCGGCTGCGCGAAGGACAGGATGAGCGGCTTGACGATGGGAATGGATATTCCGAGAACGATCGCGCCTAGCAGTCCGCCGACGGCCGAGACGGTGAAGGCGGCCCCGAAAGCCCTTGCGGCTTCGCCGCGCATGGCCATAGGGTAGCCGTCGATAATCGTTGCCTGAGAGGCGGCGGTGCCGGGAATCCCGAGCAGCACCGAGGCGATCGTGTCGCTTGTCGTGGTGACGGCGAACATGCCGAGAAGGAACGCGAACGCGGAGATCGGCTCCATCCCGAAGGTGAACGGCAACAGGATTGCCATGCCGACCAGACCGGAAAGGCCGGGAACGGCGCCAAAATAGAGTCCTATCAGTACGCCAAGACCCAGCCAGCCAACGGCCGGCCAAGCGACGACCGACAAGAGACCGGTTGCGACCGCTTCGAACATCACGCTGTGCCCTGCGTCCCGAAGCCGTCAGGCCTGGGACGCAGGGAATGCGGTTTTCCGCGTTCCGGTTACTTCTTCTTGCCGGCCGCGGAGAACTCCTTCAGATAGGCGACGATCTTTGGATCGACGGTTTTGAGGGAGTCGATGTGCTTGCGCGCGCCTTCGGAGAGGATGATCTTCGGCGGCGCCTTGAAGGCCTTGGTGTATTCGGCGGCGAAATCCTTGTCGCTCGGTAGCGCCGCCCAGGCCATGCGCAGTTCTGCCAGCGCAGCTGCAGGCACGCCCTTCGGCACGTAGGATCCGCGCAGTATGTAGGTCGTCAGGTTGTTGACGAACCTCAAGACGTCCCACTTGATGCCGGACGGCTTGCCTCCCTTTGTCTTGGCGTAGAATTCCTGGAAGGTCATGATCCCCTCAAGGTCGGCGAACTTGATGTCGTTGCCGTCATCGCCGACCGGCGCGTAGTAGTAGGTGGCAGATGCGATTCCGGGCTTGATCAGCGTCGGCTCGACTTTGCCCCGGAAGTTGGGCACGGATCCGCAGGAATACTGGGTCTCGTTCTGAAGGACCGCGGCCGAAACCTTTGCGAGCCCCCGATAGCCGGTCACGTAGGTGTATTTCGCGCCGAGGAGGTCGAGGGCAAGGCGAAGCCGGAGGTCATGGCTCGACGTGTTGCGCATGCCCGCGGCCTTGAAGCCGGAGATCTTGGTAACGTCCGCCGCCGACTTGATGCCGCCGCCTGCATCCTTTCGGACATAGCACACCTGCGGCTGTCCGACGCCGGCGAGCCATTCGAATTCCGAGAAATCGGCCTTGAGGCCGGGATCGCCCAGGACTTGGGACATCACCGGTGGAGTATGGATGGCCACGGTCAACCCGTCGGGCTTGGCGACCTCGGCCATGAAGTTGGTGCCGACGATCCCCCCGGCTCCGGGCCGGTTCTTGACCACCACCCGTGGCTTGCCGGCAATATGCTTGGCGAGATGCTTCGCGATCAGCCGGCCTTCCACGTCGGTCGGGCCGCCAGCGCCGTAGTTGATGATCACGGTGATGCTCTTGTCCTTGTAGAACTGGGCTCCAGCCGGTGCCGCGGCTAGCACGAGCAGGGGCGTTATGGCGAGCAGGCCGTTTCTGAGAACGTTCTTCACTGTCTTTCTCCTTTGTCCCGGTTACCAGTCTTGCCGTCGTTAGGGCGTTTCCGTCAGTTGTCCTTCCCTTCTTCGGAGCCGAGCTTGAAGGGCTCGAAGGTCGGCTTGTAGCTCTTTTCGTCGAGGAACTGGCTGAGTCCGGTATTGTAGGAATCCTCGGTGTCGCCGACCTTGATGGCCATGCCCTTCTCTGCCAGGTAGTCGTAGGACTGACCGAAATCCATCGACCGGACGTTGCGCACGGCCTGCTTGGTCGCCCGCAGCACGCGCGGGCTCTTGGCCATGAGCTTGTTGGCAAGTTCGGTGACCTTGTCCTTGACCTCGGCAGGCGGTACGGCGAAATTGACCATGCCGATGCGTTCCGCTTCCTTGCCGTCGAAGGGCTCCCCGAGGCAGCAGTAGTAGAGCGCATGCCGCGGCAGCACTGTGTCGGCGACAACCTTGCTCACGAGCGCGCCCGGCAGGATGCCCCAATTGACCTCCGAAAGGCTGAAGGTCGCGTCCTCGGCCGCGACCGCAAAGTCGGTTGCGAGCAACTGCATGAACGCGCCGCCGACGCAGTACCCTTCGACCATCGCGATCGTCGGCTTGTCGTAGTTGTAGAGGAGTTCCCAGCGCCAGCGATTGGCAGCGCGCTGGGCCTTCTTGCGGCCGAGCGGATTGTTCTCGTTGGCGCGGAAGAAGAGTTTGAGGTCCTGCCCGGCGGAAAAGTTGCCCCCGGCGCCGGTCACCACCACCACCTTGGCCTCCGGATCGACCTCAAGCGCGGTAAGCGCTGCTTCCATCTCCTCGTGGAGCTGGGGGCTCATGGCGTTGCGCTTCTCGGGCCGGTTGAGCCGGACCCAGGCTATACCGTCGGCTAGTTTAACGTCTACGCATTCAAAGTTGTCGTACATGGGCTTCTCCTGCTCCTGTTCCGCACCGGGCGCGCCCCAGAACACATGTCCCGTCCGTGCAGCCGAGGCCTACGGGCCGGCGACGCCTGCCCGATCACGGCAATCGGGAGCGTCCGACCCGTTGCGTGCTTCTCTGCTGATGGCCAAGGCGCTGCCTCGGGCACCGTCACCGTCGACGATAACGAACTTGAGTGCAGTTTGCTCCAATAGCTGCGAACCGTGCAAGCAATATCTTGGCGGCCGTACGCCGTCCGGCTGCGGATTCAGGACCCGTACCGGCGCAGGACATGGCGTGCGAGCGCCATCTTGAGGATTTCCGTCGGACCTTCGGTGATGATGAAGCTCCTTTGGTCGCGCCACATGCGCTCGATCGGCAGGTCCGTCGTTAGGCCGAGCCCGCCATGGATCTGCATGCATCTGTCCGCCGCTTCGAACGACTTTGTGTCGCCGAAATACTTCACGATGTAGGAATCGTAGCGGACATCCTCGCCCGCGTCGTGCCGGGCGGCCGCGTCGTAGACCATGAGGCGCAGCATGTGCAGGTCGGCATGGGAATCGACCAGCATCCACTGCACCGCTTGGCGCTCGGCAAGCTTGCGGCCGAATGTGAGCCGCTGCTGCGCATACGAAACACCGAGCTCCAGGCAACGTTCGATCACGCCGATGCCGCGGGCGCCGTGGCGTATGCGCCCGGCCGTGATCCAGTTCTGCGCGAACCGGAAACCATCGCCCTCCTCGCCGATGCGGTTCTCGGCCGGCACCCGCACGTCCTCGAACGCGATTTCCCATGGGCGATCGTGCATCATCGTTTCCTGCTGGCGCAGGAGCCTGACGCCGGGGGTGTCCATGTCCACGAGGAATGCCGAAATGCCGCCGCGCGACCCCTTTTCCCGGTCGGTGGCCGCAAACACCTGGGCAAAATGCGCGTCGCTGGCGCCGGTGATGAACCGCTTGGTGCCGTTGATCACGTAGTGGTTGCCGTCGCGGACAGCGGTCGTCCGCATGGCACCGGGATCGCCGCCGGCGTCCGGTTCGGTCTGTGCGAAGCAATGGCGGAGCTTTCCTTCCAAGACCGGGTAGAGATAGCGTTGCTTCTGTTCGTCGTTGAGGAAGTAGAGTATCGGGCTGACGTTCGGGCCGAAGACATACGCCGCGCGCGAGGGCAACGCCACCGTGCGCGCCAGCTCGGCCCACACCACTGCCCGGGCGAGCAGCTCCAGGCCCTGGCCGCCATACTCGGTCGGGACGTCGTAGAGCCAGAGCCCGACAGCCTTGGCCTTTTCCTCAAGATCGGCCTGGAGATCGGCCCGCAGCTTCGGCCCGTCAAGGCTTCCGTTCTCGACCGGAATGAGCTCGCGATCGACGAAACGCCGCACCGTCTCCTTGAGCATGCGCAGTTCTTCGGGGAGTTGGTAGTCCATTGGCGGCCTTTCTTGCGGGTCTCAGGCGTCCGGGGTTCGCGCGGCAATGCGGAGATCGATGGCGCACACGCCCTCTCCCCGGCCGAACACGACCAGCGGATTGATCTCGATGCCGTCGAGGCAGTGGCAGAACTCGGTGTAGGTTTCGCACAGCGCCGTGGCAGCGGCAACGAAGGCATCGACATCGCGTTCCGGCGCTCCGCGGACGCTGCTAAACAGGGCGCTGCATTGCAGTTCGCCGATCATGGCGGCAACATCGCCGGCGGTGGCGGGAAGCTGTCGGAACACGATGTCGTTGATCGCCTCGACGAGAATGCCCCCGAAGCCAAGCGCCAGCACGGGCCCGAACTGCCGGTCGGCATGTATGCCGATGATGGTCTCGAGCCCGATCACCATTTCCTGGATGACGAAGCCGTCGATCCGGGCTTCGGGATGCGCGGCCTTCAGCCGGGCCTCCATCTCGCTGGCGGCGTCGATTGCCTCGTCTGGCCCGGTGACGCCGAGCGCCACGCCGCCGACCTCGGTCTTGTGTACGGCTTGCGGCGACACGACCTTGACGGCCACGGGAAAGCCGATCTTGGCCGCGGCATCGCCGACGGCGGCCGCGGATGCGGCCTGCGCCGACCGTGGCGGCTTGATCCCCCGCGCGGCAAGCAGTTTCCCGATTTCGGTGGGCTCCGCGATCTGCGCCGGCGGCGCTGCGAACGGTGCTGCGCCGCGCTTCCGTGCCTCGGCGCAGGCCGACATAGCGCGGAGTGTCCGCCCGACTTCGGGCAGGCGCTGCAGGAACGGGATGCCCGCGGCTTTCTGGAAGGCGCGTCCGGCGTCAGTCACGGTCTGTGACATGCGGTTGTGAGCGATGACAGGTTTCTCCGTCGACTCCCTGACCGCTCGGAACAGTTCGGGGTCGCCTTCCGCACCCTCCACGAGCGGCAGCTGCCCCTGCATCGAGACCATGTCTATGTTGGGATCGGCGGCGACGATCTTGCATATCTCGGCAAAGTCCGCGAAACGGCGGGCCAACCCGGCTCCGGTGTCGAGCGGATTGCTCGGCGGCACGCCGGCATCGATGCGTTCTGCGAGCTTTGCCTTGGTATCGGGCGTGAATTCGGGTAGGTCGAGCCCGATCTCGTCGGCATAGTCGCTGAAGAGGCCCTTGGCACCACCGGAATATCCAACCATCGCGATGCGCGGTCCGGCAGGCAGGCGGCCGTTCGCGAACGCCAGCGACGCCTCGATGAGTTCGTCGAGGGTCTCGACACGGGCAATGCCGTACTTGCGGCAGAAGGCGTCGAAGACCCTGTCGTCGCTCGCCAGCGCGCCGGTATGGCTGACCGCTGCGGCCTCACCCGCGGCCGAACGCCCGATCTTGAGCATGACAATGGGCTTGCCGGCCTCGAGTGCACGCGCGGCGGCGGCCATCAGTGCGTCGGCGCAGCGCACACCTTCCATCATGCAGGCGATGACCCGGGTATGGGGATCGTCGACGAGGAAGTTGATGTAGTCAGCGGCGTTGAGGTCGAGCTCGTTGCCGCTCGATACGGCGTAGGAGTAGCCGAGCCCCCGCGCCGCGCCCTGCTCCAGCCAGAACTGAAAGGTCCCCCCCGACTGGAAGATCACGCCGACCGGGCCGGCGCTGATCCCGCGCACGCGGGCCGTGGGGTAGAGCAGGAGCCGTTCGGGCAGCGACAGCGAGCCCATGCAGTTAGGTCCGGCGATCCTAAGGCCGGTCTCGGCCGAGAGCGAACGCAGCCGCTTGGCCCGGCGCGCGCCGACGGGGTCGCCGCCTTCGCCGAAGCGCGCCGCATAGACGAGCGCGCAGCCGAGACCCGCTTGGGCGGCTTCGGCGAGCACGTCGGGTACCGCCTCGGCCGGGATGATCACGATCGCGAGATCAATACGTTCGGGCAGTGAGGCGAAATCGGGGTAGACCGGGCGGCCCCAGAGTTCGTTGCGGTGCGGATTGACGAGATGAACGCGCGCCGGGAAGTCGTGATGGGCAAGATTTTCGTATACCCCCCGGGGCCAGCCACCGCCGCTCCGGTCCGAGGCGCCGACGATGGCAACGGTCCTGGGGCGAAAGAGGAACTCCGCCGATCTGAACATTCGCGTCTCCGCGTGGCCGGGCGTTCCCCCCGGGTTCGGGTTTCCCTGAGCGGCCAGTATTTCGGGCCCGCCGGGTCCGGTCAAATGCGTTGCGCAGGACCATTCTGTTGTCGCGATCGGCGGCGGACAACCGTGTCAGAGTAGCCGTTCTTGAAGTTGGTGGCACCGTCTCAAGGTCGGAACCGGCATATCGACAACGAAATCCGCTCCCGAATGGACCTCCAGATCTGCCTACAACGCCCCTCGTCGGACGAAACATGACAAAAGAAGAGCCCTGATGCGCTGCGGCGGCTTCGGAGGAACCGGAATGGACAGGATGTCCGCTCGACAGGTCGATAAATGCGCCTATTGCCCATGGAATGCCCTTCGTATCTGCTCACCCCTCCGTAGAGGTGGGTTTGGCGTTGTGCATTCTCGATATGGCCGTGATATTCAGCCAGGATCAGGATTTGGCGGAGCTAGCCCTGCCGAGCAATGACAATTACGACGTGACGTCGCGGGTCTGAATGTGTTGCAAGGCCTGCCGCTGTCCGGCTTGGAAGCCGACTTGATGGCCAAGAACGGCGCTGGGTTGCGCCACATGATCTGGTGTCCGGGCTCGGGTTGCGATCCCGGTACCCGCCAGGATGGGCCACCAGGCGGACGGCATCCCCGAGGCGGTCGGCATGCGCTTCTCGGCCGCGTAGTCGCGCAGGAAGCTCGGCTCCTGATCGGTGAACATCAGTTCGGGCTCACAGTCGGGTACCTGCCGCAGGGTCATGACCATGATGCGCGATGACGGCGTTGATGGCGATGGCCCGCTGCAGTCGTTCTGCGGTCCGGAACAGCAGGAACTCGGTGCGACAGCCTGACTTGAGGACGCGGAAGAAGTCTTCGACCTTCCACCTCTGAAGATAGAAGCCGACCATCCTGGCGGCGTCCTCGGCGCTGCGCACCTTGAGCGTGGTGAGCAGGAACCACTGCACCGGGTTCTCGGGGGGATCGGTTTCGATGACGTGGACACCGGAAAGGGCGAGCGGCCTTCGAGGGTAGAGGACAAGGTCACGCGGCGGAACCGCAGTGTGCACTGAGCCACGCGTTTGCGTCGGGCGCCTTCGTTCGGCTCGCCTTCGGACGCTCGCCGTCGACCTCGACGGTGATGCCGCCTGCGCTCAAGGTTGCAAACAGCGCGCCCCTTGCCGAGAACCCGGTCATGCAGGAGCCCGACCCGTGGGTTGAGACGTTGATGACAGCTCGAAGAAGTCCGCTTCCCGATCACGGACCGAGATCACGCGCGTCGTGACGTCGCGAACCGCTTCGTCGATGTCCTTGAAGCCTTCCATCCAGCGCCGGCTCTTCAACCGCTCCTCGGCCGCCGGGGAGCGCTGCTTCACCGCATCGAAGCCCGGACGCAGAACCTCGAGCGGCAACCCCGTCTCGCTCATCGCCAGCGTCGCATGCAGGCCCCGGGCCGACGAGGAGGTCTGGTTCTTGCCGATGACCTGAAGACCGTCGCATCCCGGCCGCCGGGAGAAATCGAGGTCGCTGGATCGCCAGCACGGTCGTTTGACCCCGGATGCGCCGGATCGTGCGCTCCCGATGCGGAGCAAGAATGTTCGCCACCGCACTCTCCACCGGCTTCTCGATCAGGCGGCAGAAAGCACTGATCGCCGTGTTGTCGGCATCCGTGCTCGCGGAATCCCGGACAGGACGCCAGAAGAGCCGCACTCTTCACCAGACGTGCCGACAGTCGCTTGTCACCCAAGGGAGCACCTCCGAATTCGTTCGCCGCCCACACCGCAGCATCCAGACCGTCTCCGGACCCCGGCAGGATCGACCGGACCCACTCCCAGCTTGCGTCGCCGATCCAGACCGCGCATCCATTGACGGTCTTGGCAGCGCGATGGTGACGATCCTGACGACCCTTCGTCCGCCCCGCACACACGAAGTTCGCAGCTCGCAGGCAGGTCCCGGCCCTCGTCCGCACAGGTTTCCACCACCAGGGGACGGAATTCATACCGGGCCTCGAAATCCCTCGGCAGACGCCGGAGAAGCCACCCCGGAACATGGCTCCCGGCACCGCACCCGAAGCAGAAACCGACTCAGACAGACCACCCGCTGGAGATGATCCCGCCCGGCGTCCATGCCATCCAGCGGTCGCGGGCCCGTCAACGCCGCCGCCGATATCCCGGCCGCACCCAGGATCCCGTGCTCCAAAGTCACAAGATAGCGCACCTGACAGCCGGCAAACGTCGTCATGCCATGAGGCTGCTCGCGCACCGTGTTCCACACCGTTCGCTCCGAAACCTCGGTCACCACCGACAACCGCACCTGCGCCATCCCGGACAGACGGGACGGCACCCCGACCGGCACTTCTCCGTCAAGAAGACGCGGAGAGTTGTCCACGGCAGCAGCCTGCGCCGCCGGAAGCCGGATATCACGACGATGCCAACGTGGTCAGGGCCTTCAGACAACTCGACAGCTACCAACGCCCCGCCGCGTCCCGGAACGAAAACTCCTCGCAAACGGCTCGCAGCCCGACGGCCAGAGTGCTGCTCCTGCGACAGGATGGCAGCAACGCGCGCCCGGGCCCGTCCTCGCGCAGAGTGTGAAGAATGCTGGATCGTGCCATCATGGCTGCAAGCTGGCGCAGGCCAAGCGGCACGTCCAGACCTAATTTATCATGACATGGCAGAGCTAGCCCAAAAAGCTCACACTAACCGAATCGACCTACGGTGTCAAATCTCCACGAAAACCCGTTCGTTGCTCTACCCCGACATCAAGCCGAAACCAAGGGGTGAGCAGTTATAGCAAATCTGAAAATCGCAGGCTCGAACGCGTCGACCTGCGCCGCGATCAAGACTCCGATCACATCACATCAACAGGCATGGGATCATCGTGCTCTCGATTCGGTTGCTCTTGACGTTTCGTCTGATATCCTGCGTGCCTGCGCCATCATGTTTTCCACGAATGATCCAAAAGACCAGACAGAACAGTTGATGCACGACATTGCCCGGCACCGGCAGGCCCGATTTCCTGCCGCGCGCACCGTGTGCGCGGCGGCCCTCCATCTTGCGTGCCCGGTGGTCGCCATTGCCTGCGTTCTCATGGTCCTGTTGTCGGGAGGCCCGCTTGCTGCAGCATCCGGCACTGGAGCTCAGCCGCGCCAGGCCGGTCCCAGCCCGCAGCAGGCTTCCGCCGTCGCCGCATTGTTGTCGTCGTCTGACAAGACCGCGGTTCGCGAGTTCCGGGTCCGGCGCGGCGACACCCTGGCCAGGATCTTGCGCCGTGCCAGCATAGATCGCACCCAGGCTCACGACGCAGCCGTGGCGTTTGGCAAGGTCTTCGATCTGCGCACGCTCAGGCTCGGCGAGGTGATCCGGATCACCCTGTCGGGGGACAGGCACCTTCGGGAAATTCGCATTGATCGGGGGCCGGAAGAGTACGTTTTGACGCGCGGAGACCAGGCTGGCGTCTCCTTTGCCGCCGTTAGGACGGAAAAGGCGCTCACGAAGGAGCTTGTGCTTGCTGGGGGCAGAATCCGCACCAGCCTCTACGTCTCCGCCAAGAGGGCCAAGGTGCCCTACAATGTCCTCGCGCAGATGATCAGGCTCTACAGCTGGTCGGTGGATTTCCAGCGCGAGATACAGCCGGGCGACACCTTCGAGATCGCCTATGAGCGGTTCTTGGATTTGGCCGGAAACGTCCTGGTCGATGGCGAAATCGTTTATGCGCAAATGGTCCTGTCAGGCGACGACATGCCGCTGTTCCGCTTCGAGACCAAGCCCGGGAGGGTCGAGTATTTCGACGACAAGGGCCGTGGCGCCCGCCGCACCCTGATGCGCACACCGATTGACGGTGCGCGGTTGTCATCGGGTTACGGCAAGCGCCAACATCCCATCCTCGGCTTTACCAGAATGCACCGTGGGGTTGATTTTGCGGCGCCGCGCGGCACGCCGATCTACGCCGCCGGCGACGGCGTTGTCAGGTTTCGAGGATGGAAGGGCGGATACGGGCGATACATCCAGATCCGCCACAACAGCACCTATTCGACGGCATACGGGCACCTGAGCAGGTTCCGGCGTGGCGTGACCAGGGGGTCGCGGGTTCGGCAGGGCCAGGTCATAGGCTATGTCGGCAGCAGCGGGCTTTCGACCGGTCCCCATCTCCACTACGAAGTTCTCGTGAACAACCGCAAGGTCAACCCCCTGTCGCTCACGCTGTCCACGGGCACGCGGCTGAAGGGACCGGCGCTTGTGCGTTTTCACGCCGAGCGCCGGCGAATAGCCCGCGAGGCTGCGTCACTGCGTCTGCTCGACACTGCCGGACTTCTGTAGGCCGCAAAGGGCCTTCGTCACGCTGCCTCCAGGCTCGTCTCTTCCTTCCCTGCAATCACGAGGCCGGTTGCGTCGGCGCCGACCGTAACGGTTTCGCCGTCGCAGATGCTGCCGTCGAGAATCCTGGCTGCAAGCGCGTTCTGCAGGCTGGTCTGGATGACCCGCTTCAGCGGTCGCGCGCCGTAGGCGGGGTCGAATCCCTTTTTGGCCAGCCAGGCCAACGCCGCGTCGTCGACCTCGAGCGTGATCTTGCGGTCGGCCAGCATCTCCCTGAGGCGGTCGATCTGGATGGCGACGATATCGGCCATCTGCTCGCGGCCGAGACGACTGAACAGCAGCAGTTCGTCGAGTCGGTTGAGAAACTCCGGCCGGAAGGCAGCGCGTACGATATCCATGACCCGGTCGCGAACGGCGTCGACCTCCTCTCCCTCTTCCTGGCCGGCGAGGATCTCGCTGCCGAGGTTCGAGGTCAGGATGATCAGCGTGTTGCGGAAGTCGACGGTCCGTCCCTGGCCGTCAGTCAGCCGTCCCTCGTCGAGAACCTGGAGCAGGATGTTGAAGATGTCGGGATGGGCTTTCTCGATCTCGTCGAACAGGACCACCTGGTAGGGGCGTCTGCGCACGGCCTCGGTCAGCGCGCCTCCTTCCTCGTACCCGACATAGCCGGGCGGCGCCCCGATCAGCCGCGCCACGGCATGCTTTTCCATGTATTCCGACATGTCGAGGCGCTGCAGGGCGGTTTCGTCGTCGAACAGGAAGGCGGCGAGCGCCTTGGTCATTTCGGTCTTGCCGACGCCGGTCGGACCGAGAAACAGGAACGAGCCAAGAGGACGATGGGGGTCCTGCAGCCCGGCGCGCGCGCGGCGCACGGCGTTGCTGACGGCAGCTAGGGCGGTCTCCTGGCCGACCACCCGCTGCCCGAGGACCTCCTCCATCCGCAGGAGCTTCTCGCGTTCGCCTTCCAGCATCCGGTCCACCGGAATACCGGTCCAGCGCGAGACGACTGAGGCGATGTGGCTGTCTGCCACTTCCTCGTCCAGCATCCGCTGTCCGTTGCCGGATTCGACATTCAGATTCCGTTCCAGTTCCGGGATGATGCCGTAGGCGAGTTCGCCGGCCCGCGTCAGATCGCCGTCGCGCTGCGCCCGTTCCAGGTCGCTGCGCGCGGTGTCCAGCTCCTCCTTGACCCTCTGCGACGCCGCCAGCAGGCTTTTCTCCGACTGCCAGACATCGGTCAGTTCCCTCGACTTCTCTTCCAGCTCGTCGAGGTCCTCCTCAAGCTTCTCAAGGCGCTCTCTTGACGCCCTGTCCGGTTCCTTCCTCAGCGCCTCGCGTTCGATCTTGAGCTGAATGATGCGCCTGTCGAGCTCGTCGATCTCCTCGGGTTTGGAGTCGACCTCCATGCGCAGCCGCGACGCCGCCTCGTCCATCAGGTCGATCGCCTTGTCCGGCAGAAACCGGTCAGTGATGTAGCGGTCGGACAGGGTTGCGGCGGCGACCAGCGCTCCGTCGGTGATCCGCACGCCGTGGAAGACCTCGTATTTTTCCTTCAGTCCGCGCAGGATGGAAATCGTGTCCTCGACCGACGGCTCGGCAACGAAGACGGTCTGGAAGCGCCGCGCAAGGGCCGCATCCTTCTCGATATGCCGTCGGTGTTCGTCGAGCGTGGTGGCGCCAATGCAGTGGAGTTCGCCGCGTGCGAGCATCGGCTTTAGCATGTTCGAGGCGTCCATCGAGCCCTCGGCGGCGCCGGCGCCGACAAGCGTGTGCAGTTCGTCGATGAACAGGACGATGTTGCCGTCGTCGGCCTGAATCTCCTGGAGCACGGCCTTCAGCCGTTCCTCGAATTCGCCACGGAACTTGGCGCCGGCGACGAGCGCGCCGAGGTCGAGTGACATCAGGCGCTTGCTGCGCAGGCTCTCGGGAACGTCGCCGTTGACGATGCGTTGTGCGAGGCCCTCGACAATCGCGGTCTTGCCGACGCCGGGTTCTCCGATCAGCACAGGGTTGTTCTTGGTCCGGCGCGACAGGACCTGCATGGTCCGGCGGATCTCGTCATCCCGCCCCGTGACCGGGTCGACATCGCCCTTTCGCGCGCGCTCGGTCAGGTCGACCGCGTACTTCTTCAGCGCATCGTAGCTGTCTTCGGCCGTGGCGTTGTCCGCCTTGCGCCCCTTGCGCAACTCCTCGACGACCCGGTTGAGCGATTGCGGGGTGACCCCGGCACCCGTCAGGGAGTCGGCCGCCGGCGTGCCGGTGGCCAGCGCCAGCGCGATCAGGAGACGCTCGACGGTGACGAAACGGTCTTCGGCCTTGTCTGCGAGCTGGCGCACGCTCTCGAAAAGCCGCGCCATCTCGGGTGCGAGATAGAGCTGTGTCGCGCCCGTGCCCTCCACCTTCGGCAGCCGGTCGAGGGCCTCCTGCACGAGTTGTCGGGCCTTCTCCGGGCTGCCGCCGGCGGCGGCGATGAGGTTCGAAGAAAGGCCCTCGCTGTCGTCGAGAAGGACCTTGAGCAGATGTTCGGGCTTGAAGTGCTGGTGTCCGGCGGTCTGTGCTGCCATCTGGGCAGCCTGCACGAAACCGCGCGCTTTCTCCGTATAGGAATCGAAATCCATGGTTGGCAACTCCGCTGTCAGACGTTGCGATACTGCCCCCGCAGAGCGGCAGGCAAAGGTGACGGACCCGCCAAGCGGCGTCCGTTACTTGATATGGGAGAGTGCGCCCGAATTGCAAGGGCGACATCGGCACCGGCTGTCGCGCACGGCCGGTTCCGGTGGCGGAGGAAGGGCCGGGTCAGGCGCCGGCGGTCTTATCCGCCTCGTCGTTCTTGGCCTCGGCAGCGTCGCCCTTGTCCTCGGCGACGGAGACCCGCGGTTGGGGTTCGTTTGCAGGATCCCGGGCGGGCTTGGGCGGAGCCGGATTGCGATGGCCGCCACCACCCTTTGCCATGGCCTCGGGCTGTCCGCCGTTGAGGTCGGCGGGCGCCGGGGATGGAACTGGAGCGTTCTGTGCCTGTCCGGATTCGCTTGCACCGCCATAGCGCCGGTTGTTCGGCACGTTGGCGGAATTGAGTATGCGAAAATAGTGTTCGGCGTGTTGGTAATAGCTCTCTGCGGCGATACGGTCGCCGGACGACGAGGCATCGCGGGCCAGCGCGAGATACTTGTCAACGACCTGCTGTGCGTTGCCGCGAACCTTCACGTCGGGACCGTTGCTGTCAAAGGATTGGTTGCGCGGATTGGGCAGTCTCCTGCCATTGCCCCGCCCCCTCATGCGCTTGTTATTGTGCGGACCCTGTTTCATCGTGTCTTCCGTATGGTTATTGGTCTGGTCAGTGTTTGTGCGTTGCCATCGGCCGCCGCCGTCCTGTTCCGAGTGGGCGGCATCGCCACCCCGTTATCTGGCGCAGCGCCGGAACTGAAATTGGCACCGCGACCACGAGCCTGCCGTCGGGTTGCGCGCGGTCCGGCCGATGGCCTGCCCATCCCGGAGATCCGGATCGGCGTGGTCGCGCGCGGTTTTCGAGCCCTTTTCCTCACCCCGGTTGTCAACTGGCGTTTGCTTTCCGAACAGGTCTTCGAGCGGCTCGTCCCGGCGGTTCTATGCCCTTTCAGCCCGCCGCTAACCCGTCCTGTCCGTCTGCCAACGCCACGCATGGCTACCCGTTCCTTCGATTTCAGCAGCAATGCCGA
Organism: Alphaproteobacteria bacterium; assembly: GCA_964291215.2. Taxonomy (GTDB): domain Bacteria; phylum Pseudomonadota; class Alphaproteobacteria; order MPNO01; family UBA830; genus JAJEBT01. Next base: position 1,005,624 of record OZ219791.1, read on the forward strand.
ACCGGTTCGTCCGCGGCCGGTCGTCTCTTCCGGTTTCGGCAGTTCTTCTTCGCGGCCTGCTTCCGTCGCGCCATCCCCGCTGGCGGATCACTAGCCGGCACCGGGGCGTCTTGCCAGCCGATCATGATTTGAACACGGCAGCGAGGGCCTTTCGGCGACGCGAGGCAAAAGCGCATGGACCGGGTGTCCGGATCACCGGAACCGTTCACATGCCTGTCCGGGAACCGGTCCATCGTACCGGCACCATAGCCCGAGCAGGTGCGGTCCATTCCGTTGCCGCAATCCTAGAAGGAATCCCGCGCCGAGGCAACCATCCGCAGCGGGAAATTCTCAAGGCGGCGGAATCCTAGCATCCTGCGGCGGCATGTCAAAGGCCGGTGAAAGGGCGCGGACCGGAGTTCAGCGCGGCAGGTCGATACGGACCGACAGCTCCTTCAGGCGGTCCTCCGGAACCGGCGCCGGCGCGTTCATCATCAGGTCCTGGGCCTGCTGGTTCATCGGAAACAGCGTTACTTCCCGGATGTTGGGTTCGTCGGCAAGGAGCATGACGATGCGATCGACGCCGGGTGCCGATCCGCCGTGCGGCGGGGCTCCGAACCTGAAGGCGTTGAGCATCCCGCCGAACTGCTCCTCGACCTCGTCTTTCGCATAACCGGCTATCTCGAACGCCTTGTACATTATCTCGGGCCGGTGATTCCGTATCGCGCCGCTCGACAGCTCGACCCCGTTGCACACGATGTCGTACTGATAGGCGAGAATGTCGAGGGGATCCCGGGTCTCGAGCGCTTCCAGCCCGCCCTGGGGCATGGAGAAGGGGTTGTGGCTGAATTCGATGCGACCGGTGCTCTCGTCGCGCTCGTACATCGGGTAGTCCACCACCCAGCAGAACCGGAAACTGTCGCTCTCGATCAGTTCGAGACGCTCTCCGATCTCGCTTCGCGCGCGCGCCGCAAAGGCGGCGAACTCCGCCGGCTTGCCGCACACGAAGAACACCGCGTCGCCGTGCTCCGGTATGTGGTCGGGCGGAAAGGCCTTGCGCAGCAGCCGGAGTCTGTCTTTCCCGAGATTGCGCGCGATCGGTCCCGCCGCCTCGTCGTCGCGATAGAAGATGTAGCCGAGCCCCGGTTGCCCCTCGCTCTGGGCCCAGCTGTTCATGCGGTCGCAGAAGGCCCGCGATCCGCCGCCGGGCGCCGGAATCGCACATACCCGAACGTCGCCGTCACCGGCGACCATGTCGGCGAAGATGCGGAAATCGGAACCCCGAAAGACATCGGTAACGTCGCGCATCTCGATCGGGTTGCGCAGGTCCGGCTTATCCGTGCCGTAGCGCGCCATCGCGTCCGTATAGCTGATCCTCGGAAACGGGCAGCCGGAGACCGTGCGTCCCGCGGCGAACTCTCCGAAAAGGCCGTGAAGCAGCGTTTCGACGACATGGAGGACATCATCCTGGGTCGCAAACGACATCTCTATATCTAGCTGGTAGAACTCGCCCGGAGAACGGTCGGCTCGCGCGTCCTCGTCGCGAAAACAGGGCGCGATCTGGAAGTACCGGTCGAAGCCGGCGACCATGATCAGCTGCTTGAACTGCTGCGGTGCCTGCGGCAGGGCATAGAACCGTCCCGCGTGGAGCCTGCTCGGCACTAGGAAGTCCCGCGCGCCCTCGGGGGAGCTCGAGGTGAGGATCGGGGTCTGGAATTCGGTGAACCCGAGCCCGTTCATCCGCGTCCGGATGCTCGTGATCACCCGCGAGCGCAGCATGATGTGGTCATGGACCCGGGCGCGGCGGAGGTCGAGGAAACGGTAGCGCAGCCGCACCTCCTCGCCGTAGTCGCGGTCGCTGTTCACTTCCAGGGGAAGGAGGGCGCTCGGGCCCAGTACTTCGCAGGCGTCGATGCGGAGCTCGACCTCGCCGGTCGGGAGGCTTTCGTTGCGCGTCTCCTCGGACCGCCTTTCGATCCGTCCGGTGACGCAGATCACCGTCTCAAGGCGGAGCGCGGTGATTTCGTCGAAGCCCGGCTCGCTGGCTTCGATCACGCATTGGGTCAGGCCGTAATGGTCTCTCAGGTCCACGAACAGGAGATTGCCGTGGTCTCGCTTGCGATGGACCCAGCCCGACAGCCGTGCCTCGGTGCCGGCATCGGTGACGCGCAGTTCGCCACATGTATGGGTGCGATAGGGATGCACGATTTGGCCCTTTTTCCGGCAGGAGGCGCGGCCGGGCAGGTGATTGCGGGCACCCAGCCTGACCGTGCGGATTTGCAGCGGTTTGTATACCCGTATTTGTGGCGCTTCAAGTTGCCCTTTCCGGAGTGTATACAAGCGCATGCCCCCAATCATCAGCAACACCCGGGAACTCGCCGCGTTCTGCGTGCGCGCCGAGGCCTTCCCGTCGGTCGCGGTCGACACGGAGTTCATGCGCGACCGCACGTTCTGGCCGGTGCTCTGCCTTGTCCAGGTCGCCACCCAGGACGAGGCGCTTGCCATCGACGCGCTTGCCGACGGCATCGACCTCTCGCCGCTTTTCGCGCTGCTATCGAACCGTCTCGTCCTCAAGGTCTTTCACTCCGCCCGCCAGGACCTGGAGATCTTCCACATGCTGACGGGCCGCGTTCCGGAACCGGTCTTCGACACACAGCTTGCGGCCATGGTCTGCGGCTATGGCGACTCGATCGGCTACGACAAACTCGTCCGCGACATCACCGGCCATTCGGTTGACAAGGCCCTCCAGTTCACCGACTGGGCGAAGCGACCGCTGAGCGGGAAGCAGGTCGCCTACGCGCTGAGCGACGTGACGCATCTGCGAGAGGTCCATGCCAGCCTTTCGAAACGGCTCGAATCGCGGAACCGTGGCTCATGGCTCGCCGAGGAGATGGCGATGCTGGCTGATCCCGCCACCTACCGGAGTGATCCCGAAGACGCCTGGAAACGCCTGAAGGCCAGGATCCGGAAGCCGCTCAACTTGGCGATGCTGCGGGCGCTCGCCGCGTGGCGCGAACGCGAGGCCCAGGCGCGCGACGTGCCGCGCAACCGGGTTCTCGGCGATCGGATGATCACCGAGATTTCGGCGGCGGCGCCGCGCACCGTATCCGAGCTCCGGTCGCTGCGCGCCATCGACCGGGGGCGCCTCGGCAAGGATGCCGAGGAGCGGATCGTGGCCGTTCTCGATGAAGTCAGGAACGCGGATCCGTCGTCTTGGCCACGGCCGCCCGCCGAGCCGCCGCAGCGGCAAGGCAACGGAGCGGTGGCGGGCCTTGTGAAGCTCCTGCTGCGGATCAGGTGCGAGGAGCACGGGGTCGCTCCGAAGCTTCTTGCCTCGTCCGCCGATCTTGCCGCGATCGTGCAGAGCGACACGGCCGATGTTCCGGCGCTTCAGGGCTGGCGTCGCGAGATCTTCGGCGCCGATGCGCTGAGGCTCAAGCACGGCGAGATCGCGATTGTCATACGGAATTCGCGGCCCGCCCTGCTCGAGGTCGGTTCCGGAGCACCGGGAGGAACGGTCATTCCGGCTCAGGCGGGTGACGCTCCAGAGCTTCCCGCACCACGGACAGGGTCACGCCGCGGCGCGCGGCGAGCGCGGCGCGGTTGATCTCGGCGACCAGCCGTTCCGCTGCCGCAAAGGACAGTTCCATGCGGGTCACGAGATAGGTCAGCACGTTGTCCGCGATGTCGAGATGCAGGTCGGCAAGCATCTTGACGACGATCGCCGAGATCAGCGCCTCGTCGGGTGAACCGATGCTGGCTGTCGGCGCCGCGGCGAGCCGCGACACCAGATCGGGCAGGCGCCCCGCCCAGCGCGCCGGCGGCTGCCTTGCCGTGATCAGGACATGGCCGCCGTTCTCGACAACCGCGTTGTAGAGGTGCAGCACCGCGGTGTCGCTTGCCTGCCTGTCGGCGTCTTCAATGATGACGCTGCTGCTGCCGGTCTCCCCGAGCCCGGGGACCGCTTCCGCCTTGAAGACCTGCGCCTGCGACCTTGTCCGCCACACCTGTCCGAGATGGGTCTTGCCGCTGCCCGGCGGGCCAACGAGCACCAGGGCGGGGCTGGGCCAGTCGGGCCAGCGGTCGATCCATGCCGCGGCTTCGGCATTGGATGACGATACCAGGAAGTCTTCGCGCCCCATCGCCGGATGATGGCGCAGGTCGAGTGCGAGTTGCCGTGTCCCGTGGGTCATGGTGCGGCCGGCGGTCTGTTCTTCCCGTTGCCGGCTGTCTGGCGGGCCCAGTAGACCAGGTAGCTGGCGCCGGAAGCCGCGGTCGTCGCCGCGACGAGATAGATCATTGCGCTTTCCAGCAGGCCGACGCGGATGTCCAGGGCCAGTTGTCCGAGAACGAAGGCGGCAAGGCCGATCTGGACGGCCGTGTTCAGCTTGCTGATGGCCAGCGGTCGGATCCTGACCTCGACCAGGACCAGCGGTGCCAGCACCGCACCGCCAATAATGAGGAGGTCGCGGAAGACCACGAGAACGACAAGCCAGTTGGGGAGGTCTCCCTGCAGACCGAGCGTCACATAAATGCTGACCAGCAGCGCCTTGTCGGCAAGCGGATCCAGGAGCGCACCGATCCGTGTTGTCTGATTGTAGCGCTTGGCCAGGTAGCCGTCGAGGGCGTCCGATATCCCGGCCGCGACGAACAGCAGGAACGCGGCCATGTACGCGGTTTGCATCAGCAGGTAGACGGCGACCGGCACGCTCAGAAGCCGGCCAAGCGTGATGAGATTGGGAAGGTTCACTGCTGGCGTCCGCCGCCGGAGAACCGGGAAGAGGCGGTGGTGAGTGTCCACGACCCGGCCTTGCCGGCGAGAATTATCCCGTGCTGGGCAAGGGCCAGGCGGAACTGCTCGACGGTGCCATAGAATCCGAGCCGCACCGCCGCGGCGCGGCGTGAGATAGCGACCAGCTGCATGTCTCGCAGCATGGCGACGGAGCCCAGGGTCCGGCGGACCGTGATCCAGTCTGCAAGGCGGGCAAGTGGCATGCGGGCAATGATCTCGTCGCGGCGCGCGAAACGGAGCAGCGTCCGGCGTTTCCAGTCCTCTTCGAGCCGCTCCGCCACCTCCTGTGCGGCGCGGGCTATGACGGTGTCACTGCCCTCGTCCTGCCCGCGAGTCAGACTCACGATCCGCGGTTGTTCCGTCTCGCCGCCGCCGAACCGGCGCAGCGTGACCTCAAGCCCGCGCCGGCCGGAGCGGAGATCGGCGCGGAAGCGTGCGACCGCGGCGAGCACCGACACGGCGCGATAGCGCGCCGCGAGCGCGGCCATCGGCTGGCGGTCGCCGGCGACGACTTGCCCGGCGCCGAGATCGCGGATGTCTGCAAGGCTGCCATCGGGCAGGAGTATCGGGAACAGCCCGTCGGACGGCGGCAGCGCCTTCCACGCATCGAACCACGGGTTGGGCCGTTCCCAGAGCGTCAGGGCGCCGGCATTGTCGAGGATCGGAAGAACGAGCACCGGCCGCGCTGCGGTCTCGGCGAACTCGATGCCGCGCGACCGCAGCAGCCGGCGGACTTCCTGGCGCCGGAAGCGAAAGGTCATGGCGGCCAGATAGCGGATGTCGGAGGTCTTCTCTGAATCAATCGTGAAGCTCTCGACCAGCGGGGCGATCCGCGCCGCGTCCGGACTCGGCAGCCGCGGCCACTGCGTGCGCAGCACCAGCCGGCGGACCAGCCGGCCGAAGGCGATGCGGTGCGCCGTGGAAATGGCCGTCTCGCGGGCGGCAGCGGCGGTCTCGGCTTCCTCGTCGACCCGCACGTCGCTGACCGCGAACACGTCCCCGCTATGGGTGTGGGGAGAGGCGCTGGCGGCGCCCGGGGCAAGGACGCAGCCGGCCGCCAGCAGCACCAACAGGCGCGCCGCAGCGGCGGCCGGCCCGTTCCGGAGGGCAAGGGTTTCGACTATGCTGCGGAGGCGTGATGTCCGGTTCGGCTTCATGCGTCCATTCTACAATCTTCATTCGGGGCTTGGCAGCCATCAGCGAATCCGTACCCAGTTACCGGGCCTCCGGAGTGGATATCGACGCCGGGGCGGAACTTGTCGAGCGTATCCGGCCGCTCGCGGACTCGACCGCCCGTCCGGGCGCGATGGGCGGGCTCGGGGGGTTCGGCGGCCTGTTCGATCTCCAAGCGGCAAGGTTCTCCGAGCCCGTCCTGGTCGCGGCGACCGACGGCGTCGGTACCAAGCTCAAGGTTGCGATCGACGCCGGCATGCATGCGTCGGTGGGGGTCGACCTGGTCGCGATGTGCGTCAACGACCTCGTGGTCCAGGGGGCCGAACCCCTGTTCTTCCTCGACTACCTTGCCGTCGGCAGGCTCGATCTCGGAACGGCGGAAACGATCATTGCCGGGATCGCCGCCGGATGCCGCGAGGCTGGCTGCGCGCTGATTGGTGGCGAGACCGCGGAGATGCCCGGCATGTATGGCGGCGCTGACTACGACCTTGCCGGCTTCGCGGTTGGCGCGGCGGAACGGGGCGCACTGTTGCCGCGCGGCGACATCGGTCCGGGTGACGTCCTGCTCGGACTGCCGTCCAGCGGCCTGCATGCCAACGGATTCTCGCTGGTCCGCCAACTACTTGTCCGCGAGGGGATCGATTACGGTGCGCCGGCGCCCTTTGCGCCCGCGAGGACATGGGCGGACGAGTTGCTGGTGCCCACCCGCATCTATGTCGGGCCGTGCCTGAAACTCCATGCGGCCGGGCTCGTGAAGGGGTTCGCGCACGTCACTGGCGGAGGTCTCGTCGAGAACATCCCTCGCGTGCTGCCCGGGGGGCTTTCGGCTGCGCTCGATCCGTCGGCGTGGCCGCTGCCCCCGGTCTTGGGCTGGATGGCGGGGCATGCCCGGGTCCCAGACGACGAGATGGCGCGCGTCTTCAATTGCGGGCTCGGGATGGTTGCCGTCGCCGGCACCGACCATGCCGATCACGTCGTCGCCATGCTGTGCGGAGACGGCGAGGAGGTGTACCGGATTGGTGAAATCCGCGAACGGGAAGACGGCCGGCGGGTCGTTCTCGCCGATCCGGAGGCGGCATGGCGCGGCTGAAGGTTGCGGTGCTGATATCGGGCCGCGGTTCCAATCTCGCGGCGCTTGTCGATGCCGCGCGCGATCCGTCCTGGCCGGCGGAGATCGTGCTCGTCGTCTCGAATGTCCCGGAAGCTCCCGGACTCGCGCATGCCGTCGAGGCGGGGATCGCGGCGGTCACGGTTGACCATCGGCGCTACGCGGACCGGGAGCGGTTCGAGGACGCGATCCACGAGCGCCTGGTTGCGGCTGATGTCGGACTCGTCTGCCTTGCCGGCTTCATGCGGCTGCTGACGGTGGGTTTCGTCGGCCGTTGGACGGACCGGATGATTAACATTCATCCTTCGCTGCTGCCCGCCTACAAGGGCCTCCGCTGCCACGAGCGCGTGCTCGCGGACGCCGCGCGCATCACCGGGTGCACGGTCCATTTCGTGAGCCCGGGAATGGATGAGGGGCCGATCATCGTGCAGGCCGCCGTGCCGGTGCTCGACGGCGACGACGCGGCCGGCCTCGCCCGACGCGTGCTGGTGGCCGAACACCGCTGCTATCCCCTTGCTGTCAGGCTGATTGCCGAGAACCGGGTGCGCGTCGAGAATGGCCGGGTCCGGATCGATTGCGGCGTCGAGGAGGACGCGGTGCTGTTCTCGTCGATGCCGGGACGCCGCCCTGCCGCGGGGCGCGCTGCTCCCGGGACTTTCCCACGCTGTGGTTGATATTTTCAATAACCGCTGAATGGGGCACAAATTTCTGCATTCTTGTCAGGTTTTCCGGCTGTGGCGACCCGTGGACGGCCCCGCGGCCAGAAAACCCGGCAGGGTCGGGCCTTTGCAACCTCTCTCCATCAGCAGTCGGCAAGATCGAATGCAGCGTGGGAAAGTCCTGCACTGCTCCATCCCGTTGTTGAACGGGCCGGATGCGTGCTGTATTTTCGCGCCGTCGAAACCGGCTCGAATGGATCTGGAGAGTTTGCAGATGGCCTTGGACATGGAGAAGGAGATCGCCCGCCACACCAAGGGGTGGGCAGGTTTTGCGAAGTTCCTGTTCATCTCGACGGCGGCTGTGATAGCCGTTCTCGGGCTGATGGCGCTCACGCTTCTCTGACGGGACGGCGCCCGCCCGACTGGCGTTCCGCAGGGCCTCCGAAGGCTGCCGGGACTGGCAGCCGGCAGATTTTCCCGTCCGGACCGCTTCCCCGTCAGCCGACGATATCGGTTCCGGAAAAGAAGAACGTGATTTCCGTCTCCGCGGTTTCTGGGGCGTCGGATCCGTGGACCGAATTCGCCTCGACGGACTCGCCGAATTCCTTGCGGATCGTCCCCTCTTTTGCATTCGCGGGATTGGTGGCGCCCATCACGTCGCGATTCTTGGAGATCGCGTTGTCGCCCTCGAGGACTTGGACGACGATCGGCCCCGAGGTCATGAAGTCGCAGAGGTCGTCGAAGAACGCCCTGTCCCGGTGCACGGAATAGAACTGTTCGGCCTGGGCGCGGTCTATGCGCAGCCGCTTCTGCGCGACCACCCGCAGGCCTGCCTCCTCAAGCTGAGCGGTGATCGCTCCGGTGAGGTTGCGGCGGGTGGCGTCCGGCTTGATGATCGAAAGCGTGCGTTCGACGGCCATGAATGTGCACTCCTGATGCAAAATCGGTGGCCTTATAGACCGTTCCATGACACCGGGCAATAGCGGGAGACGGATCGCCCGACGCGTCCGCCCGGCTTGCGGAGGCGAAGATCGGGGGCCGAATTCCAGCGCGCGCCCGCGTCAGACGGTCTTCTTTTTCCAGCCGCCCTGCGAGGTCTGCTGCCAGTAGGTCAGCGAATGTCCGGCGTCCCTGCACTGCGCCCAGCGTCGGCGCGCGGCCGACAGCGAGGCCGCGTTGCGGCCGTCGAAGAGGTCGAGACAGCGCTCGAAGCCCGCAAGGTCCGATGCCTCGGCGTCGTCGACCAGAACGAGGATTCCGGCGCCGTTCGGGTTCTCCTCGTCCGGAGTGATCCAGAGCGGCTGTTCTTCCGCATCGCCGTCGCGCGTCGTGCCGTGGGCCAGGAATGATCCGCCATCGGCGGTCCACAGCAGGTTGCTGAGGAACTCCGCGCGCTCGCCCGATTCGGTGCGGATCACGGCGCGCGCGCCATTGTCGAGGACCTTCTGCATTAACTGCGGAAGCGCCCGTTCAAGCGGCGTGCGCGACAGGTGATAGAAGCCGATGTCGGTCATCGACCCGGGCCGCTCAGCTCTCGTAGTGTTCCGATACCAGCCGGTCGAGCAGGCGCACCCCGAAGGCCGTTCCGCCCTTGGGTACCGTCGCGACGCTCTTATTCGACCACGTCACGCCGGCGATGTCGAGGTGAGCCCACTTGATGTCATCCTTGACGAAGCGGTTGAGGAACTGGGCCGCGGTGACAGCGCCGCCCCACCGGCTGCCCACGTTCTTCATGTCGGCGATATCCGAATCGATCATCTTGTTGTAGGCCTCGCCGAGCGGCATGCGCCAGATCGGTTCGCCGACGGCTTCCGCGGCGCCCGCGAGCCGTCCCGCCAGCTCGTCGTCATTGGCGAACAGGCCCGCGTTGTGATGGCCGAGGGCGACGATGATGGCACCCGTCAGCGTTGCCAGATCGATCATCGTGTGGGGTTTGAACTGTTCCTGACAGTACCACATCGCATCGGCGAGCACGAGGCGGCCTTCGGCGTCGGTATTGATCACCTCGACGGTCTGGCCGGACATCGTGTGCACGACATCGCCAGGCCGTTGCGCGGTCCCCGACGGCATGTTTTCGACGAGGCCGACGATCCCGACGGCGTTGACCTTAGCCTTGCGTCCGGCAAGCGCCTTCATCAGCCCGAGGACGACGGCGGAGCCACCCATGTCCCACTTCATGTCTTCCATGTTGGCCGAAGGCTTGATCGAGATGCCGCCGGTATCGAATGTCACGCCCTTGCCGACGAAGGCGATCGGCCTTCCGCTCGGCGCGTTCCCCGTTCCGTCCCAGCGCAGGACGACGAGCCGCGGCCGGTTGGCCGAGCCTTGGGCGACGCCAAGCAGCGCGCCCATCTTGAGGCGCGCCATCCGTTTCTCGTCGAAGACCTGAACCTTGACCCCCATCTCGGCCAGAGTTTCCGCTTCTTGGGCAAGCGTTGCGGGGTAGATGACGTTCGCAGGTTCCGACACGAGGTCGCGGGTGAAGAAGACGCCGTCAGCAATCTTGTCGAGCGGTCGCCACAGCCGTCTCGCGACGGTGGCGGTACCCGTCGAGATGGTCAGCCCTTCGAGGCTCGGCTTCGCGTCCGGTTTCTCGCGGGTGCGGTACTTGTCGAAACGGTAGGATGCGAGGCGGGCGCCATAGGCGACATTGGCCGCTATGTCGCCGTCGCCGAGGTTCACGCCCTCGATCGCGTCGACGGCGATCGTTGCCGTCTTGTTGCCGTGCCCCGACAGATGTCTATAGGCCATGCCGCCGAAGGTCTGGGCCGCAAGGCGGTTGAACTTCGCCGCGTCGCCGAGACCGATCAGCACGATGCGGCTCGCGCCGGTTCCGGCCGGAGCTAGGATGGTGAGGGCTTGCCCGCTGTCGCCCCGGAAACGGCTGGCCTTCATGGCCCTGCCGACCGCGCCGCCGGTGATCTTGTCCACCTGCTGCGCCGTATTCAGAAGCTTGCGGTCGGCGAGTACGCCGACGACGAGCGGGTTGGATTTCGGCAGCGAGGGCGATGCAAACCTGATCTTCATCTTCGAAACTCCATCTGGTCAGGGTCCGGAAGGCGGTCTCGTGCCTGGGAAGCCGCGACATCCCGGTGCGGCAGGGCCGACCGCGACAGGAGTTGTCAGCACTTCAATCGGGCCGCGGGACAGGCGGTTGAAGGGCGCGGCTGATGGCAACGCCGGACTGAGCGACTATAATCAGTCGATGGGCAAACTCCAACTGTACATCCTCCAGCAGTTGTTCTGGGCTACGGTGGCCATCATCGTCGCCCTTGCTTGCATCGTCTGGCTCACCCAGTCCCTGCGTTTCGTCGACATGATCGTGAGCAGGGGCCTTTCGTTGACAGCGTTCATCAGTTTCACGCTTCTGCTCCTGCCGACCTTTCTCGCGATCATCGGACCGATCGCCCTGTTCGTCGCAACCCTGTTCATCTACAACAAGATGATGCACGACCGCGAGCTCGTCATCCTCAGCGCGAGCGGCCTCGGACCCGGCTTCATCTCCCGCCCGGCCATTCTTCTGGCCCTTGTGCTGGTGGTTTTCGGCTATTTCAACACGCTCTATCTCATGCCGACGGCGTTTCGCGAATTCAAGGATCTCCAGCGGGCCTTTCGCGCCGATCTTTCGCACCTCTTCGTCCAGGAAGGCGTGTTCAACTCGATCATCGACGGCGTAACCGTTTTCGTCCGCGAGCGCCACGGCCGCGGCCGCTTCAAGGGCATCGTGGTGCATGATGAGCGCGACCCGGAGATACCGGTCACGATCATGGCCGAACAGGGCGCGATTCTCTCCGACAACCGTGGGTCACGGGTAGTGATGACGAAAGGCAACCGCCAGGAAGTCAGCCGCAAGGACGGCCGGCTTACATTGCTGCATTTCGACAGCTACACGCTTGATCTCGCGGCGCTGGATTCAGGCGGGGCCATCTATGCGCGAGAACCGCGCGAACGCTTTTTGCACGAGCTGTTTCTTCCCGAACCCGCGTCGGGTCCGTCCGCCAACTACCAGAGGTTCAGAATGGAGGGGCTGTCGCGCCTGGCGATGCCGCTTCTTTACCCCTGCTTCGTACTGGTCGCCCTCGGTGCGCTGCTCTCGGGCGGGTTCGATCGCAGGGGACATCTGCGTCGTATCCTGGTGGCCGCATGCGTGGTTGCCGTCGTGCAGCTCGGGTTCTTCGGCGCCATGAGCGTGGGTACGGTGATGGCCGAACTGGAAACGCTGATACTGGTCCTGCCGGTGGCCGCCATCGCAATCTCTGCGGTCCTCCTCGCCAGGTCGGGCCGGACAATGAACCGTCGGCGCATGCCGGCCGGGCCGGGAGTCCCGCCGTGAGGCCGTTCGGATCGCTTTCCGTGTATCTCGGGCGGCAGTTCCTGTTCTGGTTCCTCTGCTTCGCGTTTGCGCTGCTGGCTGTCATCATGCTTGTCGACATGGTCGAGATCTTCCGGCGGGTGTCTCAGCGCGGGGAGGGAGGCGGCATCTTCGTGGTTCTCCGAATGGTCCTGCTCAAGGCGCCGTCCATGCTGGAGAAGACAATCCCGTTCGCGGCGCTGCTGGGCACGGCGGCAATGCTGTGGCGCCTCAATCGTCACCACGAAATCGTGGTGATGCGGGCGTCGGGCATATCGGTCTGGCAGATTCTTGCGCCGGTCGTGGTGCTTGCGATCGCCATCGGCATGGTCAAGGTCACGGTGATCAATCCGTTCGCGTCGGCGGCGCTGCTGAGCTATGAAATTCTTGAGGCAAAGCACATCCGTGGCCGGACAAACCTCGCTGCTGTCGCAAGAAACGGGCTGTGGTTCAGGCAGTCCCTACCCGAGGGCAGTTACATCCTGCATGCGAGTTCGATCTCGATCGAGGATGTCCGCCTGAAGGATGTCGTCGTATTCCGGATGCGCGACGGCGACCAATTCGTGGCCCGGATAGACGCTCCTGCGGCGGTCCTCGAAGGCGGGCACTGGCGGATCGAGAACCCGACCATCGCCGCGCCGGACTCGCAACCCGCCCGCCCGGGGACGATCCGTCTGTCCACGGACCTGACCCCCGAGAATATCAATGACAGCTTTGCTCCGCCGGAGACGATCTCGTTCTGGTCTTTGCCGTCCTTCATCCGTGTCCTCGAGAGTGCCGGATTTTCTGGCATTCGCCACAAGCTGCACTGGCACGCCGAACTTGCGCTGCCGTTTCTGCTGGCCGCTATCGTCCTGCTGGCGGCCACGTTTTCCCTGAGGCCAGCAAGACAGCGCGGCGGCACCGTCGTCGTGGCAGCGAGTCTCGGCACAGCGTTCCTGCTCTACTTCCTGACCGACATTGCCCATGCGCTGGGTTCGTCAACCAGAATCCCGATCCTGATGGCGGTGTGGGCGCCGGTGCTGGTCGGTTTCTTTGCTGGCATCGGCGTCCTGTTGCATCTCGAGGACGGTTGAAATGCGATCTGCTGCCAGGCTGGCCGCGGCGGCTGCGATGCTGGTTGCGCTGCAGGTAATGGTCGCGGCGCCGGCAAACGCCCAGGTTGCGGATCCGTCCGGCGATCACGGGCCTGTGCTGTTCGAGGCCGAAGATGTCCGCCATGACCGTGAGACCGGCATCGTGGTGGCGACGGGACATGTCCGCTTCAGCCGCGGCGACAGGACCCTGCTCGCCGACCGTATCGCCTACGATCAGCGCGCGGGCACTGTCACGGCTTCGGGCAATGTCCGGCTGCATGAACCGACAGGGGAGGTCGTGTTCGCCGACGAGATGGTCCTGGACGACCCGCTCAAGGAGGCAGTCGCGGAGAATATCGCGCTGCGGTTCACCGACGACTCCCGCGTCGCCGCGGCCAGCGGACGCCGAACGGGCGACGGGATCACGGAATTCCGGAAGATGGTGTATTCGCCGTGCAAGCTTTGCGAGGACGATCCCGACAGCGAGCCCATATGGCAGCTCAAGGCCTACAAGGCGATCCACGACCAGAACAGGAACGACATCATCTATGAGGGAGCCTTTCTCGAGTTCTTCGGACTCCCGGTATTCTATGTGCCATGGTTTTCCCATCCTGATCCCACCGTGGAAAGGCGATCCGGTTTCCTGCTGCCGTCATACATCAGCGACGACGATCTCGGTGTGGTCGTCAAGACGCCGTACTACCTCGATCTGGCGCCGAACATCGATTTGACTTTGACGCCGGTGCTCACGACGCGCGAGGGTGTCGGCGCCGAGATGCGGTTCCGGCATCTCCTCGACAATGCGGAGTACGACATCTTGGGCAGCGCTTATTACGAATCCGATGTCGACAGCGCGGAGGTGAATACACTGCGGGGCGCGGTACGTTCCCGTTTCCGCCTTCATATCGACGATACCTGGCGCGCGGGCGCCGACCTGCGTCTGGCATCGGATGATACCTACATGCGCAAATACGAGTTCGTTGCCGAGGACACGCTGGAGAACCGGTTGCGCCTTGAGGGCTTCATGGGCACGGACTACGCCGCAGCTACCGGCTATTATTTTCAAAGCCTGAGGCCCGACGACCGCTCCGGAGAGATTCCGGTTGTACTGCCGATGCTCGATTACAGCTTCGTGGGCGATCCGGGGCCGCGAGGCCAGTTGTGGAAGGTGGACGCCAACATCCTCAACCTGTACCGGAGGGCCGGCACGGATACCCGCCGCGCTTCGGTCAGGACCTGGTGGGAGGTTCCCGGCGCAACCGGGGGCGGAGACATCTACCGCCTGTTCGGATCGCTTCAGGCGGATGCCTACTGGACCAACTACGGAGATTCGGACGGGGCCAGCGAGCGGGGCCGGCTGTTTCCGCAGGTCGGCATCGATTGGCGCAGGCCGCTGTTCCGGGTGTCGCGGAGCCACACCGAGATCCTGGAACCGGCGGCAACTCTGATTCTCGCGCCTGACGCGCAGAACACGAAGGACATTCCCAACGAAGACAGCATCGGCGTGGAGTTCGACGACGCGAATCTGTTTGCCACGAACCGCAATACCGGAATCGATCGGGTCGAGGGCAATCCGCGCATCAGCTACGGGCTCCACGGCGGCGTCTACGGCAAGCGGGGTGGCCTCAGCACGTTCTTCGTCGGACAGAGCTATCGCTTCAGCGGCGACAACGATTTCGGCGCGCGTACGGGGCTCAAGAGAAAACTGTCGGATGTCGTGGGCAGCGTCCGGGTGTCTCCTGGCGACAGATTCGATCTCCTCTACCGGTTCCGCATCGACAATGCGAGCTGGTCGATGCGCCACAGCGAGCTTCAGGGCTCGGCCGGAGGGGCTCGGCTCCGTCTTGACGTTAGCCACCTGCTGATCAAGGAGCAGGATGCCGGAGTTTCGGTCGACCCGGACTATCCTTTTGACGAGCGCGAGGAGATCAGGGCGGAAATTTCATCGAGTTTTGCAAGGTACTGGCGCTCGGGGATCAATCTTCATCGCGATCTCACCGGCGGGGGCCGCTCGCTCCGCCACGGCGCGTACCTGATGTATGACGACGAGTGCTTTCATTTTCGCATCGACTATTCGCGGAGGTTCACCCGCAGCCGACTGCTGCGGCCGCAGGACACGATTTTCCTTCGCATCGGCCTGAAGACGTTGGGTGAGTCCGGTTTTTCAGGGTTCCAGAAGCCGGCCCGCGACCGCTGACGCGGGACGGTCGGCAGAACCCGGAGATTCCCGTTCCCTGATCCGGTTGCTTCGAAGGCGGTCTCGCGTGTTCGCCGATCCCCTGCTACACGATCCTTTCCGGGAGGCACCCGGGGCGTAACTGATCAAACACGGACGTTCGGTAGTGTAACTGCTCAAGCCTGATTTTGTCGAGCGCTCACAGGCCGTGGATTGATGGTTCCGATGTGGTGGCGCCGAGGGAGGATTTCGCAAGCGCAGTTTCGGGATCAGCTGGATGGGGCCGGGCCAGCGTTTTTAGGACATTCAAGCCTTGCTTTCGGGGGAATTACGGATCGCAGGTTGGCGAAGTCGCAGGCGCCTTGCATGGAGCGGAAGCCACCCGAGATATTCTGTCGCAGCTTGCCGATCCGGAGACCGCGCTCGGCCTCGTTGAGAGTGCGTCGGCGTCGGCGCAATCAGCACCTGGCTCAGACCCGTCGTTGCCTTCGATCCGAAATACCCCAACCGCCGCCCTTCTGTGCTGGATGCCCGAACTCGGTAGCGTCGGCAGCCTTGATCGGGGTGGCGCCGATGGCTGACGACCACGGTGCCCGGCACATCCGCGGCGGGCGCAGAAGGCCACGCGATCTCCTGTTCATAGCCGCAATCTCGGCGGCACGCTTCAACGCAGATCTGGTGTTCGAACGCCTCGAGACCGCCGGCAAGCAAGGTCGCGATTGTCGCCGTGATGCGCAACGTGCTGGCGAACACCTTAGATGCGACAGCAGCGTTGCTGGTCGCCCGAAGCACCGATGAGTGAGCGAAGGAGACCCCCTCATGGCTCTCACCCCTGCCGAGAAGCAGCGCCGTTATCGGGAACGCTGCAAATACCCGCCCACGGAAAGCCCTGTCGTTCCCGTGCGCAACGCTGGCGCGACGCGGTGGCTCGGTGCATTGCAGGAGCACTGTTGGGGCAGTCTCGACAATCTCCCCGCGCGACACGGCTTGCGGAGAATGTCTGCAGATCATTGTCGAGGCCGGCATCGAGGCTCTCGAGGAGATCGAACCGCCGCGCGGCTACGGACGGGACACCCGGAACTCCATTGAACATGGTAACGTTATCGTAACTGCTCACCCCCTGGTTCCGGCTTGATGTCGGGGTAGAGCAACGAACGGGTTTTCGTGGAGGTTTGACACTGCAGGCCGATTCGTTTAGTGGTGGTTATCGAGAACGACGGGGACCGGCAGTGAGCTACTTTGGATCGAAGGCGACGAGCGGGCTGTGCCATCGGAGGCGGCGCGCTGATGAAGCGCAAGGCCGGGCAGCGGAGTACCGGAAGATGCCGCCGGGCGAGCGCCAGGCGATGCTCGCGACGATCATGACCGTCGAGGCCGGGTGATGGCGACGGGCGGCGCGCGAGGAGTTCGAAGCGGCCAAGACTGCGGCGCTGCCGGCAAGGTGGCGGAAGAGGCCGTCATCCGCGTCCTCGTCATCCTGCTCGACATCCTCATCGTCGTCCTTCTGGAGAAGACCACGCACGAGCCGAAACTCCGGTCTGCCGCCGTCACAGACGGACAAGAGCGTGCCGGAAGCAACGGTAAGGGCCCGAAGCCGAACCGGCAGATGGGCGACAACCTGCGCAAGATCATCGTCGAGGAGACGGTCGCGGCCTGCGACGCCTGCGGCGCCGACGGCCCCGTCGATCGGGAGCGCCGCACGACATCGTGTTCGAGGTCGTCGAGCGCCGCGCCGAGATCAAGGAATGCCCGAAGTGCAAGGCCCGGTTCCCCGACAACATCCCGTGCAGTACGGCATCGGCATTCAGGCCCTCGTCATCAACCTGCTGGTCGCCCAAATGCTGTCCCTGCGCCGTCGCGCTCGTGCAGGCGATCTCCGGCATCAAGCTCTCCGAGGCCTCGGCTATGCTTTCACGATGCGTCATGGGAGGAGGCTGCCGTGGCGCACCTCCTGCAACGCCCGATGTCGACGATTTCGGATCAACGGCAAGTGGCTTCATGTCGTGGGACCCTGACGTGCAAGTTCCCGCACCGCAAGCGCGGGCAAGAGATCGGCCCGTGCTACAAGGGCGTCCTGGGCCTCGTACATGGGCCAGTGTAGCCACCAGCTGTGCGGAGCCACCTACTGCGCGAACTGACCTTTGTCGTCGAGGCTACCGCGCGACTGATGAAGAGCCTGCTCCGCGAAGTCTGCCACAAGATCAACAAGAGCGCATCCAAGACCCTGAACGGGGCCGACCGCCGGGCCGTGCACAAGCGCTACCGCACCATCAGGGCGCCAAGGAACTGCCCGACATCCCGCCGAAAGGAAAACGTGGACGCAAGTCCGACGCGCACAACCTGCACGAACGTCTCGTGAAACACGAAAACCTGCGCTTCATAGACGACCCCGATGTCAGCTTCACCAACAATGCCGGAGAACAGAAGATCAGGATGGCAAAGGTCAAGGTGTCCGGATGCTTCCGCTCCACGCAAAAGCATGGTGCCGGGGCTCGAGCTACCTCACCTCCATGGCCGCACTCGGCTACAACCCACTCGTCGCCACCCAGATCGCCCTCGACGGAAAAGCCGCAGACATCATCAACGAGCACCACGACCAATCAGAACCCAACTAGGGGTGAGTAGATACACGTTATCATGCCCGGGGACGCTGGGCGGCAAGGTGGCCGCGCTCACGTGACCAATGGACGGCAACCCGCCGCCGGGACCACAAGCTGCATGTCGCCTCGCTCGCAGGACATCGACAAGGCGGAACCCCGGACCGTCTGTGGACAACCACGGAAAACATCGCCGCGGACACCCGCAAAAACCTTGCCAGGAAACATGGATGCTCGTTCAGGGTCTTTGATCAAGGTGATCTCATGCTTGTTGATGTGATCGGAGTCCTGATCGCGGCGCGGGTCGACGCGTTCGAGGCTGCGATTTTGAGATTTGCTGACGCGCTGTTGCGGCGCGGGGCACGATTGGTCGGCGTATCCGGAGCGAGCGAGAGGCCTGCCGGGCTCGAAAGCCTGCGGTTTCTGTCGGGGAGAGAGGCGCGGTCAGCCGGGTCTTGTGATTGCGTGCAGGACCTGCTTGCGCTTGTCGCCATGGTGGCGTCGACGAAGCTGTTGAAGGGTTTGCGCAGCTTGCGCTTGTTGTGGATGATGACGGCGATTGCGAGGGTGATCGCGTTGTTTGCGGGCGCGTTGCCCTTGACCATCAGTCCGCGCGACGGGTCTCGACGATCAGCCTCGCGGGTGGTGTGGAGCGCATCGAGGGTGAGCAGACGGCCGGCAACCGGTGCCGTCTCGAGCGCGGCGTGGACGGCAGCGATCTCCCCGTCGTGACAGTTGAGGACCGAATACCGGCCAGCGAGACCGTCTCGTAATGATCCTCGCCGGTGCGCTTGCCGTCGACCGCGTTGCCGACCTGCGGCTGCGCGCCGCATCCTCGATCCATCCCGGGTCGGTGTTCTGCAGCACCCGGTGCACGGTCGATCTGGAGACCGGCTTGTTCCTGTTCTTCCACGCTGCTCCAGCTCCTTCTGCGTCGTAGTGCGCCACCGCGCCGGTTCGCAAGCCGCGCCATCACGCACAGCACCGAGGCGATGCCCCTGCGCGCGTCGGAAAGCGCCCCGAAGTGCTAAATCGAGCGCAACTCCTGCGCCGACCAGCGTCGCCCGCAACTCCCACGCCGCAGGAAGCGGCGAACGATCCCGCGTCACGACGCAGCGGAAACACGTAAGGATCCTTCGCCTCCCCGGTCGGCGCCCGCTGGCGCGCGCATGGCTCCTGCCAACGCACTCCCGGTTCGCCGCCTTGTACATGGTGCCGCTGAACTTCGTCGGCAAGACAAACTTCTCCGCAACAAGCAACGGCAGCCTTCCGGTCGCCGCCGCACCATCCGCGACAACGCAAACGAGGCCCGGAAACGACCACCAGGAACAACAAACCTCGTGTTGTTCCCGGCAACCGCCTGAACTGTTCCTCGCGGCGCCAGCCAATCCAACGGTCCCGCGGTGCGCAGCAGGACCATTCTGTTGTCGCGATCGGCGGCGGACAACCGTGTCAGAGTGGCCGTTCTTGAAGTTGGTGGCACCGTCTCAAGGTCGGAACCGACATATTGACAACGAAATCCGCCCCCGAATGGACTTCCAGATCTGCCTACAACGCCCCTCGTCGGACGAAACCGGAAAAAAGAAGAGCCCTGCGGTGCGTAGCCGAGGGCGCCCGTCTGCCAGCCCGCAGCGCCAATCCACCGCCCGCGCCAGGTGAACACGCAGACCTCGACCGGCAAACTGCTTGAAACCAGGATACCGTCAACCGCACGATTCCAGCGACATCAGGCCGCGCAAGGCGCACAACCACATCCCGGAGCGCAAAACCCTCCGGAGTCGTCTCAAAAAAATCCGCTGCCGCCACGACAACGGATACTGCGCCGCTTCACAAAAAGTCAGCGAAAATGCGAATCATCCTGAACAAGCAAAACCGCCCCTTCCAACAAACCTGGCGTGGGATCGTCGTGCACTAGTTATCATTAGTGTTGACAGGTCAACACTATAGGGTTAGCGTTAGCGCCTAAATTAATGAAAAGCGCCGGATTTGGTTCAATACGACAGGGAGTTACTCCTAAATGAAATATAAATTCAAACTGTTGGTCAGCGTCTTTGCCCTGACCCTTATGGCAACGGAAGCGTTGGCGGCGGACTGGACACCGCCCGGTTCGATTAAAATGCTGATTGCCTTTCGGGCCGGTGGCGGCGCCGATACGCAAGCGCGCCTTATCGCCGAAGCCCTTGAAAGTAAGATGGGCTGGAAGTTCATCCCTGAGCAAGTCACCGGCAAGGGCGGCGTCAACATGCTCAACGCCCTTTCCAAGCAGCCCAATGACGGAACCGCCATCGGCATGGCCGTCACGGAATCCCTCGGCTACAACTTGGCGACGTCTAAATCCCTGCTCAAAGCGTCCAGTTTTACCGGCCTCTCGACCACGGCCGGTTTCCAGTTGGGCATCATCGGCCGGACCAAGGATGGCTGGAAAACCATGCGCGACGTGATCGCGTCGGCGAAGGCGGGAAAGAAAATCCGGCTTGGCACGATGAGCCCCCGGCTGGCCGATCTGACGTTTCTGCTGGAGAAGGCCAACGGCGTTAAATTCAATATCGTGTCCTACCGGGGCGGAATAGCGGTCTTGAACGCCATCAACGCGGGTGATGTGGATGTCGGCTATGTTGCCGGTCCGCAGGCCAAAGGCGTCAAGGCCGGGGATTTGGTCGAGCTGGCATCGGCCCTCTCCAAACCGTTGAACGCCACGCCGAGTGCGCCGACGCTCAGCGACTTGGGCGTTAATTTCAACGCGGACGGCCAGTTCGTCTTTGTCGGCCCCGGCGGAATGCCGGCCGCGGTGCAGGACGCCTTGGGTAAAGCCATCGCCGGGGTTGTGACCGACCCGGATCAACAGGTCGCGAAGATCATCAAGCGGGTCTTCGGCGGGGCAATTACGATTACGGGCAAGGAGCTGGACGCCCACTTGCAGCAAGGATACGCCGACGCCGGCAAACTTGCGAAGGCCGTCAACCAGTAGAACGCTGTGATCACGATGATCCCACGCTGCTAATTCGGCGACGACTGGCGAGATTTTTTCAGTTTGCGTCGCGCTGCAATCTTGCCGCCAAGGCTCGATAGGACCTTCTCGGCACGAAAATTGCGATCAAGGGGGCGATCTGTGATGACGCGAGCCCCAACGCATTCCGATTTCGCGTCTCCGAATTAGCATGGGATCATTGTGCGCTGTGATCGAGGGTCCGGACGGCATCCGGACCCTAGAACCCTCAAACATCGGAGCATCGCTGGTGGATAACCGCTCCAACAGCAACGCCGTCTTGGGCGGGCTTTGCGTTTTGGCGGCTGCGCTGGTTGCTTTCGTCTGGGTTCCTCTGGACGTTGATTCAGGAGTAATTGAACAAGTCCGCCGGCGTGTTCAGATCGGCGACAGCCTCGCACCTGTCACTGCGGCCGTCTTTATCGCCCTTGGCGGTTTGGTGCTGCTGTTCGTGGAACGCCGCGCTCCGGACCAGCCCGCATTCACCCTGCGAAATCTTCGTTTCGTTGCGCTTTCGGCGGCCATAATCGTAGTCGGATTTCTGATCATGCGGTTTGCCGGCCCGCTCACCGTCGATGTCGTTAGTCTGCTGACCGGCGGCGAACTGCAATACCGGCTTCTCCGGGATTCGGCGCCTTGGAAGTTCATCGGGTATTTTATCGGCGGTATATTCGTCGTCGCCGGTTTAATGGCTCAGGCGGAGGGCGGAATAACCCGGAAAAACCTCGGCATAGCCACCGCCGTCGTCATCGCCCTGGTTCTAATCGTCGACGTTCCGTTCGATGATCTGCTGTTGCCGCCAAACGGTGACGTCTGATGAGTGTTGGCGACTACATTCTTGAGGGAATCCTGGCATTCTTTCTGGGATCCGAGCTGTTTTCCATATTCGGCATACCTGTCTCCATCAACATCGCCATGGTGATCGCCGGATTTCTGCTCGGCATCATGGTGGGGGCAACGCCGGGATTGGCGGGACCGGTCGCTATGGCGATCTCTTTGCCGCTTCTGCTCTCAAGCTTCGGGTACCACGCGTCGGCATTGTTGCCGGTACTGGGATTTCTGATCGGGATCATGAAAGGGGCGACTGTCGGGGGTGCTGTGCCGGCAATTTTGTTCAATACGCCGGGCACGCCGGATGCCTACATGACCACCCTGGATGGTTTTCCGATGGCGCAGAACGGGCAGGCCAAGAAGGCGCTGCGCATTGCCCATTTCTCCTCGGCATCCGGCGATACATTCTCGGATCTGGTCCTGTTTGTCTGTGCGCCTTTTTTGGCCATCATCATCGAGGCTCATTTGGACCTCCCGGAGAAAACAGCCCTTCTAATCCTCTCCCTCAGTTTTATCGCTGCCGTGATCGGGGGATCACCGGCAAAGGGTTTGATTTCCACCGGGCTTGGTCTTCTTGCCGTCTTCATCGGGACCGGAGAAGATTTTTATCCCCGCTTATCCTTGGGTACGGATCAACTTGCACGCGGGTTTCCAATCACCACCGCCGTGCTGGGCGTGCTCATCCTAGGCGCGATCTTCGAAGGGATCGAGGAACTTCTAAAGGAAAACCGGGAAACCGGATTGTTCTCCGCAGTCCCGGAAAGCGGTGATCAAGTCTTGCGCTGGGCTGATATCCACCGGCTGATGCCCTATATTTCGCGCTCCGCCCTGATCGGGACGGTCATCGGCGCCTTGCCCGGCATCGGCTCGACCCTGGCGGCGACGCTCGGCTACACCTTCGGCAAATCGCGGCATCAGAAACGTAAGGGTACGGACGATCTGGACTTCGGTGGAGGCGCCCCTCAAGGCATCGCCGCCACGGAAGCCGCCAACTCCTCCGTGTCGGGCGCGAACCTGATCCCCGTACTGTCCCTCGGCATTCCCGGAAATGCGGCTGCTGTTTTTTTGATTTTGGCCGCCGAGAGCATCGGCGGTTTTGTGCCTGGTCCCGCCGTGTTCAAATTTACCACGGATACGGTCAACCCGGAGCTGGTGATCGCCTTTGGTCTGTTCACGGCCATGGCGTTTGCAAATGTATTGAACTGGACTATCGGCGGGCTCTTCATGCGCTCGATGGGGGTCATGATCCGCATCCCCAAGCAATTGTTGCTACCGTCCGTCTTGCTGCTTACGCTGACGGCGATCTACATCCAGGAAACCCGGTTGGAAGCAATATGGTTCGCGCTCGGGTTCGGGGTCTTGGGCTACGCCATGCGGAAACTCGAGATTTCGCCCCTCCCCTTTGTCATCGCCTTTATTCTCGGCGAGAAGCTGGAGCTAGGTGCCCGCCGGGCCTTTAGCGCAAGCGGAAACGACCCCTTCTTTCTGTTCAGTACGCCGATTGCCACGTTCTTGATGATCCTGGCAATAGGTGTCCTTGTGTATACCGCCCGGAAGCGGCGCCTTGAGGCTTCGGCATGACGTCCCGGAAACTCCGCATGTGGGCTTCCGGCTGTTCCCATGTTTCATATGACAAAGCAAACGGCCGCGAGAGTCTGGGCAATGCCATCCGCCAGGTGGAGCGGGATATCGACTGGGATTTCGGAATCAATGTCGGCGATTTTTCAGCCGCTTTCGGCTTGCCGACGGACGAGGAGGGAGAAGAAATCGTTCGGCAGTTTCGCACCCTCAGCAAACATCCGCGGGAAGCAATCTACTCCCTGTGCGGCAACCACGACCGTAACGCTCCGGACCAAGAGGAAGCCGTTTGGTTCCGCAAATATATAGATCCCGTCGGCGAAAACACCGAGACTTCGGGAGTCGATGCCGCCCGCATGCCCTACCCCGTCACCGGCACGTTCGAGCGATACCACTTCGATGTCGGCAACATCCGGATTCTGATGATGAGCGACGTCAACGAAATGACCCAGGAGAAGGGGCGCGGAGAACTCGGCGGCAACCCCGGCGGCAGCGTTACCCAAGATACCTTCGACTGGTGGGTGGACCAAATCGAATCCAATCACCAGGACAAAATCATTATTGCCGCGCATCATTACCTTCTCCACGAAACCACCGTCGCGACGGGTGACTGGGAAGGCATGAAAAAGAACGCCGACGAAGAGTGGACCGCCGACTATCACGGCTATTACGCCGAGGGCACGCCCCGGGAAGCGAGCTACCTCTGCTGGGTCGGCGGCAAATTTCGCTCCGGAGTCTTCGAGACGTGGCTTGAGGACAATCCCGGCAAACTGGATTTCTGGCTGGGAGGGCATACCCATACCAACCCCGATGACACCCACGGCAACAAAAGCCATATCGAAACCCGGTACGGCGACACCACCTTTGTCAACGTGGCGGCATTAACTCGCTGGTTCGTCAAGGATCATGCCATGCCGCATTCCCGAATTTTCACCTTCGAGGATGGCTCGGACCGGGCCTCGATCGAATGCTATATGCACACGGACGAATACAAACCGCAGGGATTCTACGAGGAGAAAAAAATTGAGATCAGTCTGACCAAACCGTTCTTGTACGATGGTTGATGCTGGAACCGCTCGCCCCCAAGCGGAGCATGGAAGCAAATGGTATCTGCTCACCCCTCCGTAGAGGCGGGTTTGGTGTGTTTGTGTTGTGCATTTTGATCATGTCAGCGGCGTTTCCGGCGAGTGCGATCTGGATGGCGACGAGTGGGTTGTAGCCGAGTGCGGTCATGGAGGTGAGATAGCTTGAGATTCGGCACCAGGCCTCGGCGTGGAGTCGGGTTCGGAAGCATCCAGACCCCTTGACCTTTGCCATCCGGATTTTCTGCTTGCCGGGGTTGTTGTCGATCATGAAGCGCAGGACGTGTTGTCGGTTGGATAAAGCGGCGGGATTTCGGCGATTCGCCGCGCTTTTCAGGATCGTGTTTCGTAACTGCTCACCCCCTGGTTCCGGCTTGATGTCGGGGTAGAGTAACGAACGGGTTTTCGTGGAGATTTGACACTGCAGGCCGATTCGTTTAGTGGTGGTAATCGAGAACGACGGGGACCGCCAGTGGGCTACTTTGGATCGAAGGCGACGAGCGGGCTGTGCCAGCTGCTTCCGGGGCTCCAGCCCCCGCATGATCTGTATGTGGAAACGCATCTCGGAAGCGGCGCGCTGATGAAGCGCAAGGCCGGGTGATGACGACGGGCGGCGCGCGAGGAGTTCGAAGCGGCCAAGACCGCAACGCTGCGTGCGGCCGGCAAGGTGGCGGAAGAGGCCGTGATCCGCGTCTTCGTCATCCTCATCGTCGTCCTTCTGGAGAAGACCACGCACGAGCCGGAACTCCGGTCTGCCGCCGTCACAGACGGACAAGAGCGTGCCGGGAGCAAGGGCCCGAAGCCGAACCGGCAGATGGGCGACAACCTGCGCAAGACCATCGTCGAGGAGACGGTCGCGGCCTGCGACGCCTGCGGCGCTGACATCGACGGCCCCGTCGATCGGGAGCGCCGCACGACATCGTGTTCGAGGTCGTCGAGCGCCGCGCCGAGATCAAGGAATGCCCGAAGTGCAAGGGCCGGTTCCCCGACAACATCCCGTGCAGTACGGCATCGGCATTCAGGCCCTCGTCATCAACCTGCTGGTCGCCCAGATGCTGTCCCTGCGCCGTGCCGTTGCGTTCGTGCAGGCGATCTCCGGCATCAAGCTCTCCGAGGCCTCGGCTATGCTTTCACGATGCGTCATGGGAGGAGGCCGCCGTGGCGCACCTCCTGCAACGCCCGATGTCGATGATTTCGGATCAACAGTAAGTGGCTCCATGTCGTGGGACCCTGACGTGCAAGTTCCCGCACCGCAAGCGCGGGCAAGAGATCGGCCCGTGCTACAAGGGCGTCCTGGGCCTCGTACATGGCAGTGTAGCTACCAGCGGCAGCCACCTGCTGCGCGAACTGACCTTTGTCGTCGAGGCTACCGCGCGACTGATGAAGAGCCTGCTCCGCGAGGTCTGCCACAAGGTCAACAAGAGCGCATCCAAAACCCTGAACGACGTCGGGCGCAAGCGCTACCGCACCATCAGGGCGCCAGGGAACTGCCCGACATCCCGACGAAAGGAAAACGTGGACGCAAGTTCGATGCGCACAACCTGCACGAACGTCTCGTGAAACACGAAAACCTGCGCTTCACAGACGACCCCGACGTCAGCTTCACCAACAATGCCGGAGAACAGAAGATCAGGATGGCAAAGGTCAAGGTGTCCGGATGCTTCCGCTCCACGCAAAAGCATGGTGCCGGGGCTCAAGCTACCTCACCTCCATGGCCGCACTCGGCTACAATCATCACGTCGCCACCCAGATCGCCCTCGACGGAAAAGCCGCAGACATCATCAACGAGCACTATGGCCAATCAGAACCCAACAAGGGGTGAGTAGATACCGTGTTTCTTTACTGTTGTCAGGTCCTGTTGTCGCGGTTTCAGTGTTTGTCTGTTTGTTTCTGTGGATGCCGCCCGTTTTCTTCCCTGTTGTCATTTCGGTCCGGTTCCGGTTTTTCTGCCGGCATGTGATCCGGGCTCCTGAGGGTTGTCGGGAGGGTTCTGGTGTTTCGCGGGATCGTCTGCCTTCCCTGTCGCCCGGGTCCTGTTGTCCGGGCCCGGGCGCCCTCGCGACGCCAGCACGAACAGATCAGCCTCGCCGCAAGGAGCCTTTCCAACGTCAGGACCATCGTCCTCGCAGGACCACGACGAGGCCGGAGAACGTCAGGTCGAAACCCTGCGCACAAGGCTGAAGGTTCCCCCTTGCCTTTGAGTACCCCCTTGGGTGGCCCCTTGTGGGGTCAGGGTGGTTCGGTAGCGCTTGCGCACGGCCAGGCGGTCAGCCTCGTTCAGGGTCCTGGATGCGCTCTTGTTAACCCTGTGGCAGGCAGGATGATCCCACGCTGCTAATCCGGCGACGACTGGCGAGATTTTCTCAGTTTGCGTCACGCTGCAATCGTGCCACCAAGGCTTGATGGAGCCTTCAAGGAGGCGATCTGTGATGATCCGAGCCCCAACGCATTCGGATTTCGCGTCTCCGAATTAGCATGGGATCGTCGTGGTGGCAGGTCTCGCGCAGCAGTTTCTTCATCAGGCGTGCTCAGCGGTAGCCTCGGCGATGAAGGTCAGTTCCCTGAGCAGGCGGGACCCGCACAGCTGGCGGGTGCATGGATCGCAGGCCAGCCATGCGGCCCAGCAGTCGTGGGCCAGCGTGCCGGTGTAGCTGATGCCGATCTCCTCGATCGCCTGCCTGCCGCGCCTGCGATGCAGGAACCTGCACGTCAGGGATCTGGTGTGCCAGGCGAACTGGCAGAAGGCAGGGGGTGGAAGTCCCCCGGAACGAAGGAGTAACCAAACCGCGTTTCTCCGCGAGCCGTGCGTCGGTTCCCGCGAGGGGGCAGGCGAAGCGTCGGTAGCGGGGCTGATGGGCACCGAAAAGACGATGATCCGGGGTGCCGAGGTTTTCGGATCGGTCGAAGGCAACATCGCAGGCATCGATTTGGTGAGATGCCGGCGCGCCTCGCGGTGTCAGAGAACCCGTCCGTACGTCTTCTGTCGGGACCCTGGGAGATCTTCAAGCTGTCCCGCCTGTCGGGACCGCGCAGGGAAAGGAGAAAGCCGAAGCCTGTGATGAACGGTTTGAAGAAGGGGCCCTGTGAAGGCGGCGAACAAGGGAGCTTCTGCGGAGTTGCCGGAGGAAAGGGCCTCGAGCTCGTCCCGGGACAACGACCGCGCAAACTGCGCAGCTGCGAGGCAGCCTTTCATGTTCGCAAGCTCGGCGAGGACATGGATCTCGTCCTCGTGAACGATCGTGCGCGCCGGCATGTCCGGTGCGCTCCGCGCCATGACCGTTCATCGGGCAGAAAGTTCACATCTGGAGCTCGGCTCCTCTCTTGAGAAGAATACAAAAAAACGTTACCTTGGCGGTAACGATTACCGTTGATCTATCATGGAAATCACCTTCCGGACTCGCAAGCTCGAAAAGGCGTTCAACTCGGCGGATGCCCTGAGGAAAACCTATGGAGCGAGGATGGCGAGGGTCATGATGACGCGGATGGCTGTGCTCAGGGCGGCGCGCAGTCTGGTGCTGGTGCCGACTACACCACCGGACAGGCGGCATCAACTTAGCGGAGATCGGCACGAGCAATTTGCTGTGGATCTCGTCCATCCTTATCGGCTCGTGTTTGAGGCCAACCACGAGCCGGTTCCACGCAGTGAAGATGGCGGGATAGACACAGAGCGGGTGGCGGCGATCACAATTCTCGATGTGGTTGACTATCATTGACCGAGGAGGGGCAGATGGCGACAGCGACCAACCAATACAGCCCGGACTATGCGGTTCCGCCCGGATGGATTCTCGAGGAGCGCCTTGATGTCGAGGGGATTTCGCAGGCAGAATTCGCGCGTCGATGCGGTCGTTCTCCAAAGCTGATCAGCGAGATCATCTCGGGTCAGGCTCCGCTGGAACCGGAAACCGCGCTGCAATTTGAAAAGGTACTTGGCGTCGATGCCGGCGTCTGGCTCGGGATCGAGGCCGACTACCGGCTTCACCGGGCTCGGGAGGCCGAAGCCGGTGACGCCGCGGCTTCAGCAGAATGGGTCAAGGCTTTCCCCGTCCGGGACCTGGTAAAGCGAGGCTGCTTCCAGCGTCCGGAATCCGATGTCGACGCCGTAGCGAAGTTGCTTGCGTTCTTCCGTGTGGGTTCAGTCGATGCCTGGACTGCTCGCTACGGCCTCGCCAATATTGCCTATCGCCACTCCCGGACCTTCAGGAGCGACGAGGCTGCACTGGCTACTTGGCTCCGACTCGGTGAGATCGAAGCCGAACTGCAGGAGTGCGCGGACTACGGCGAAAGCCGCTTCAGGCGCGCGGTTCGGACTATCCGCGGCCTGACGCGTGAAGAGATCGTTGAGGCGTTGCCGCAGACTGCAAGGCTATGCAATGAGGCAGGCGTTGCGCTGGCGCTGGTGAAGCCTTTGCCAAAAACGGCGCTCAGCGGTGCGGCCTGGTGGCTGTCCCCCAGGAAGGCCGTCATCCAACTGACTGCCCGGCACAAGACCGATGACCATCTGTGGTTCAGCTTCTTCCATGAAGCGGCGCATCTTCTGCTTCACAGCAAGAAAGGAGTTTTTGTCGACGAATCCAACGAAAACGGATCCGGGCTTGAAACGGAGGCCAATGATTGGGCATCCAATACGCTGATTCCCCAGCGCGCGTGGCAACAGTTTGTCGGGACTTCACCCTGCAGCGCGCATGCCGTAAGGGCATTCGCCGAGGAACAGGGCATAGCTCCCGGCATTGTCGTCGGCATGCTCCAGCACAAAGGGCTCCTTCCCTGGACGCATCTGAACGCTCTCAAAGTCCGGTTGGCCTGGAAGTCGTAGCTGTGAGCGTCTCGGCACCGCCGCTTCGCTCCGGAAACCGCAGGCCCGGACTCGATCAGCACACACGAGGCGGCAAAACCGTCTTGGCCGGGTCGACCACCGCGGTTGCGGTCAGTGCGTGCCTGAAAAGGGCCTGCTGAACGTCGAGGTTCATCAAGTCGTGCGCCACGTTGATGCAGCGCAGCCCGGGACGCATGGACTCGCACTCCGTCAACACCACGAAATCCGCCGTGTCCCGGGTCACCGCCCCGTATCGGTTTCACCTGTAAGCGTTCGTTCGTGCGGTGAGGTGTTGTTGTTTTCGTCCGTTTGACGGGCTTTTGTCAGGGAGTTCCAGCGTCACCCGGAGCGGTTTCGTGCACCGGGATGCGCGGTGAGGGGCACTGGCGCCATGCCGTGTTTTCCGCATTGGTTGCGGTTTTGTCCCGGCGCTGCGGAGGAGGAGCTGAGCGCCATCCTGTGCCGGTTGCAGGGGTCTGAGGGTCCGCTCCTTGCGGAGCGGGCCAGATGTCCTTCTTCGGCTTCTGTCATGTCGGTCGTAGCGGCCGCACCCCCCCTGGTTGTTCCGACGCGGATCCGGCCCGCGGCCCGGCAGACGCCGCGGCGCGGGACCTAGATCGAAGTTCCAAAAAATTCCGGTTGAAATTCACGTCAACTCATTGATGCAGCGTGGTTTATCGGATTTTTCGTGCGTCAGAGTGTACCCATGTAATATTATGTTGGATGCTTGACATCCATGGATCTACCGCCTATAGCCATGTATATCGAATCCATCCCCAACCGCTCGTCCCCGCCCGCCATCCTGCTCCGCGAGTCCTGTCGCGAAGCCGGAACGGTCAAGAAGCGCACCCTCGCCAACCTTTCCAAGCCCGCTCTCATCGAGGGATTGCGCATTCTGCTCAAGGGAGGAACCGCAGGTCTCGACGACGCCTCGTCCGCTCTCTTCCCCATGTCGCCGCGGTGCTGGGAACCCTGAAGAAACTGGACCGGCGGATCGACCCGAAGCCTTCTCCCGAGCGCGATCAGGTTCTCGCCATGATCGTGGCACGCATCCTTGAGCCCGCCTCGAAGCTGGCCAGGGGGCTGGCGACAGCGGTCAGCGCCTTGGGTGAGATGCGGAGTTGGACGAGAATGCCCTCTACGGCTCCTGGAACGTCAGGAGAGGATCCCCTGGCGGCACCTCGAAGAGGGCTGCCTGGTGCTCCTGACTTCCGTGTGGATGGAGGGGAGGGCAGCCCCTTGGCCCAACGGGGTCATTCCCGGGATGGCAAGAAGGGCAAGCTGCAGATCGAGTTTGGCCTTCTGTGCGACCGGGACGGGTGTCGGTGCGGGTGTTCCCCGGCAACACCCGGCCACGGTGTCCTCACAGATCGCCACGCTGCGGGAGCGGTTCTCCTTTGCGAAGGTGGTGGGGGACCGAGGCCCGCGAGGAGGTCAAGCCTGCGGGCCAGCGCCTTGAGGGGCATCCGTTCACTGGTGGAGGCGGGTGACGATGTCGCTCTTCGACGAGAGAGACCTGGTGGAGATCACCAGCGATGTGTATCCCGGCGAACGCCTCTGCCACAACCCGTTGCTGGCCGAGGACCGGGCCCGCGGGACCTGCTCGAGGCCACCGAGGCTCGCACCGATTGCCGCAGCGACGCGACAAGCGCCGGGAAGATCGGGGAGCGGAAGGTCATCGGCAGGATGGCGAAGCACTTCACGTGGTCCATCGACGATGACGGTGTCTTCACCTATGGGCGCGATGAGGCTGCGATCGCTGCCGAGGCTCCTCTACGTGGTCCGCCTGCCGCAGAGCGAGCTCGACGGTCCCGGCACGGTGCACGCCTGCAAGCGGCTGAACTCCGTGGAACGAGCCTTCCGCAGCCTCAAGGACCTCAAGGCCCCCGTCCCGTCTACCCGAGCCCCGGGCCCACGTCTTCCTGTGCATGCTCGCCTACTACATGGCACATGCGCCAAAAACTGAAGCCCCTGCTGTTCGACGACGAGGATGCCGGAGGCGGCCGTCCGTCGTGGCGCCGGCAGAGGTCTCGGCGAGCGCCCGGGCCAAGGCGGCAACCAGGAGAACGCCCGGGGTGGCACAGCTTCCGTACCCTCATCGATGATCTCGCGACCATCACCCGCAACACCGTGGCGCCCCGCCTTGCGGGCGCCGAACCCTTCCAGGTCACCACACGGCCCACGCCGCTCCAGAGAAGGGCATTTCAAGCTCCTGGGCGTGAAGCCATAGTGTACCGAGACCGCTGAAATGTATCGAATGTCATTTCTATCAGATACTTAGGTCTGATCGTCTCTGGAACTTCGGATTAGCTAATCGGAGCCCGCACATCCGGTCATCGGCAGCGAGCGAGGGAAGGTGGCAAGAGAAGATGCCTGATCCGAACGCCGTCAGGAAAAACGATTCGTGATCAGTAAGGGTGAGTAGATACCTCGCTACTTGAGTTTGGCTGCGCAAGGACGGCGCATTGTGCATCATCAGCCAGAGACATATGAACTTCTCCCGATACAAGCTGGCGTGCCCAAGCGCGCAAAGATGTTCTCCTCGCAGTACCGGGCAAGCGCGCCGTCCGACTTTGGATGGCAAGTCTTCTGCGCTATATTCGGCCCTGATGCCCTTACCGAATTTTTCTGGCACCTGGTCCCATGTCGTATAGCCGAATTCTGCTGCAAATGTTCCTTGGTTGCGCGCTTGCGACACTCGCTGTGGTTTCCGGGTCGGCCCAGACGAGCCACCGTATTGCTGCCGTTGTCAATGACGACATGATTTCCGCCTATGACCTCGATGCCCGCACTGGTCTCGTCATCTTCTTCGCGCGCATCGAAGACAGCTCCGATGTCCGCAGGCGCATCAGGGGTTCGGTTCTGCGCTCGCTGATCGACGAGCGCCTGAAACTCCAGGAGGCTCGGCGGAGCGACATTTTCGTGAGCCAGGAGGAACTCGATCAGGAGTTGGCGGATTTTGCGCGGCGACAGAATTTCTCGCGGGGTGCGCTGGAGAGAGTTCTCAAGGATCGGGGCATATCAGTGAACACGCTGCTGGCACAGTTAAGGGCCGAAATCGCATGGGCCAGGTTCGTCGGGCGCCGCTTTGCTCCGCGTGTCCAGATCGGCAACGAGGAAGTCCAGGACGAACTCGATCAACTCAAGGCTCGACAGGGCCAGACCGAGTATCGTCTGGCCGAAATCGTCCTCGCGGTCGACCGGCCTCGCGACGAGACGAGAATTCGCGAGGGAGCGGCCCGGCTTGGCGCCCAGATCCGGCGCGGTGCGCGGTTTCCTGCGCTTGCGCGGCAGTTCTCGCAGAGCGCTACCGCCGCTGTGGGTGGCGACCTTGGCTGGGTTAACCGGTCGGCGCTCGACGAAGAACTGCGCGTCATCGTTCCGCGGATGGAGAGGGGCACGGTCTCGGATCCGATCAGGACCGCTGACGGCTACCGTATTGTTCGCCTGGTCGACAGAAGGAAGGTCGCCCAATCGGACGAGGATGACGTCGTCGTTTCGTTGCGCCGCCTGCTTCTGCCGTTGTCGGACGAACCCGGCGACGATGCCGCGCGCAAGCTGGCGGCACGGGCGCGGAACGTTTTCGAAGGCACGAACGGCTGCGACGATTTCGCCGGCCGGGCACAGGCGGCGGGGGCCCCTACGCCGTCCGGCGTCGCAAAGCTGACGTTGCGGGAACTGGCGGCCCCCATCCGCAGGATCGTCCGCGGCCTCAAAGTCGGCGCGGCGAGCGCGCCGCTGCCGGTACGCGAGGGTGTAGTCATTCTCGTGGTCTGCGCGCGCGAGACGACAGGACCAGACCGCGGCCTGCCCGATCGCGAAGCGGTTGCCGACCGCCTGCTTGAGCGGCGCCTCGCGCTTCTGGCCCGGCGGCACCTGCGCGACGCCAGATTGTCGGCGGTCATCGACGTGCGCGGATGATCCGGTGCCGGCCGATCTTCCACTGGCCGTCACCATGGGGGACCCGGCGGGAATCGGCGGCGAGATAGCGCTGAAGGCGTGGCGGGACCGGCGAGCCGACTTGCCATGCTTCTTCATGCTCGACGATGCGCGGCGTCTTCACCGCCTGGCCCGACGGACCGGTCTCGATTGCCCCGTCGAGACGATCGGCTCGGCAGCCGAATCGGGCGGCGTCTTCGGCGACGCGCTGCCGGTCCTGCAGCTCAGCGGGGAGGTGAACTGCGAACCCGGTGGGGACAGCACATCCTGTGGCGCCCTGACGATCGAAGCAATCGACCGGGCCGTCGACGAGGTGATGGCGGGTCGCGCGGCAGGCATGGTGACCAATCCAGTCACCAAGAGCAGTCTTTACGCGGCTGGTTTCCGATCTCCGGGCCACACCGAATATCTCGGAGAACGCGCCGGCCTCGATGGGCCGCCGGTGATGCTTCTCGCCGGACCCCGTCTGAGGGTCGTGCCGGTGACCGTCCACCTCGCGCTGTCGCAGGCAATCGAGGCGCTGACGGCGGAGGCGATCGTCCATGCGCTTCGAACGACATGGCAGGCGATGAGTGAGGATTTCGGGATTGCGGATCCGCGAATCGCGGTTGCCGGTCTCAACCCCCATGCCGGCGAAGGCGGTCATCTGGGCCGTGAGGAAGCCGAGGTGATCGGGCCCGCGATCGCCAGCCTGCGCGCCGAAGGCGCCCGCGTCTTGGGCCCGCTGGCGAGCGATTCGATGTTCCACGAGGCGGCGCGGGATAGTTATGACGTCGCGGTGTGCATGTATCACGACCAAGCGCTGATCCCGCTCAAAACTCTGGATTTCGATGAAGGGGTGAACATCACGCTTGGGCTCCCGTTCGTGCGCACCTCCCCCGATCATGGCACCGCCTACAACATCGCCGGCACCGGAACCGCGAACCCGTCGAGCCTCGTGGCCGCGATACGGGCCGCTGCCGAAATCGCAGGATGCCGCCGCCGGCTTTCCCGACCGCGTGCGGGATCCGGGGCGGCAACCCGATGCCCTTCGGCGGCGTCCTGACTGGCAGGCCAGCGGCGCGCGATGCCGCTGGTCTGCCCTGACGGAACACGCCGTTGGCCGAGTTCCCGGCGATCATCGCCCTTCCGCCGCTACGCGAAACCATCGCCGCGCACGGGCTCTCGGCGCGGAAGTCCCTTGGCCAGAATTTTCTCCTCGATCTTAATGTTGCCCGCCGCATTGCGCGCGCTGCGGGGCCCTTCGACGGGGTTTCGGTACTTGAGATCGGTCCGGGTCCGGGCGGGCTCACGCGGGCCCTGCTTGCTGAAGGCGTAGGACATGTCATCGCCGTCGAGAAAGACCGGCGCTGCATTGCCGCGCTCGCCGAGCTTGTTGCTGTGGCGGACGGCCGGCTCAAGATTGTCGAGGCCGACGCGCTCGCCGTTGATCCCGCGCAATGGGCCGGGGATTCGGGACGGCTGCGCGTTGTTGCCAATCTGCCCTACAACATTGCTACCGCTCTGCTTGTCCATTGGCTCGACATTGTCGGCATCTTCGACCGTCTGGTCCTGATGTTCCAGAAGGAGGTTGCCGACCGGATGGCCGCCGGGCCCGGGAGCCGGCGCTACGGGCGCCTTTCGGTCGCTGTGCAGTGGCGGTGTGATGTGCAGCGCCTGTTTGACCTGCCTCCGCAGGTCTTCGTGCCGCAGCCCGCGGTCCGCTCCTCGGTCGTGATGCTGACGCCGAGAAGCGCCGCGCTCGGCGCCGCTGATCCCGGGCTGTTCGGAGAGGTCGCCTCGGCAGCCTTCGGACAACGGCGGAAGATGTTGAGGTCCGCCCTCGGCGGCCTCTTTGCGTGTCCGGATGCGGCCCTGGAACGTTGCAGAATAGTTCGGGATGCCAGAGCTGAGAATCTCGAGGTGGAGGCGTTCAGCGCCCTGGCGCGGGTGCTCGAGGAGGAAAGGGCGGCGCGGTGATCCGAGTGGGAAGCGGTTTGACCTCGGTAATGGCCGCTGTCAGGTTCCGCCGCATGGAAAACGGGAAACGACCATGAGCATTCTGCTGCTGAAACCCTCCGACCTCCAGGGACTCGTCGGGATGAAAGAAGCGATAGATGCGATCGAGCAGGGCTATCGCGAATCGACGGAGTTTCCGGTGATCAACGCGCCGCGGCGGCGGGTCCATTCGCCGGCCGGCGTACGCGTCTCGAACTTTCCCGGCGGCGTTCACGGACTTGGCGTCATGGGAGCGCAGGTACGCGCCGAGCTCGTCGTGCAAGAAGGGGCGAACCAGCGATATGCTCATCGCGAACGCCCGGTACACATCCTCCACGACTCGTCGACCGGGCGGATGCTTGCCATTCTATTTGGCGAGATCGACGAGAAGACCATTGGGCCGACGAGCCTGATGGCATTCCGCACGGCTGCGACCAGCGGCCTCGGATTCCGCCATCTTGTGCGCGAGGATGTGGAAACCGTAGGGCTCTTCGGAACCGCGGGTCAGGCGGCGAACCAGCTTTGGGCGCTGAAGACCGAGCGCGCAGGCATCCGGTCGGTAAAGGTCTACGGGCGCGATGCCGGCAGGCGGAACAAATTCGCCGAGACCTGGAGCGAGAAATTTGGCCTCAGCATCACCCCCATCGACGATCCTGACGAGGTCATCAAGGATGTTGACGTGGTGCTGTGCGCCACCAATACCAATGTCGAGCTGTTCGACGGCAACCGTCTCGTCGCGGGCCAGCACGTGACCGGAATTATAGGTGGCAACAAGCAGCTCGTCCAGGGCGGATTCCTGCCCCGGCCGCGGCGCGAGATAGATGACAACACGGCAGTCCGGGCCGACATCATCGTGACCAATCTCAAGGAGTCCATGGTTTCCGAGGAGCAGGGCGACCTCTACGGGCCGATCCACGCCGGCCTCATCGGAATCGACGACGTGTTCGAACTCGGCGATCTCGCGACCGGACGGCATCCGGGCCGGACTTCGGCGGATCAGATCACCTTTCACAAGAACAACAACGGGACCGGGTCGTCCGAGATGGCAATCGCCATGACAGCCTACCGGGCGGCCCTTGAACACGGGCGCGGCATCGAGATCGATCTCGACTGATTGTTCCGTTCGGAAACCTCCCGGGATGTCCTCGGTCCGGCCGGCCGCGGCGCCGGCACGGATGAAGCCAGGCCCGGCGCGCGGGTGCTGATCCAAGGGGCTCGACATGACGATCGATCTCGATATCACTTGGGCTGAGGCAGCCATCATTGCCGCGACGGCCTTCGTCGCTGGCGTGATGCGAGGGTTTTCCGGTTTCGGGTCGGCCCTGACCATCGTTCCGGTCACTGCTGCCGTGGTCGGGCCTCTGGTTGCGGTGCCGGCGGTGGTGGTGATGCACATCGCGACCAGCGGCCAGCTGCTTCCAAGTGCCCTTCGCGCTGCCGATTGGGGCCGTGTCTGGCCGTTGTCGATATCCGGCGTAATTGGGGTCCCTGCGGGCGCGTGGCTCCTGGTATCGCAGGATCCGGAACACCTGCGGCGCGGCATATCGCTGCTGATTATCGTGTTTGCGCTCCTGATGCTGCGGGGCTGGCGTTACCGGGGCCGGATCACCTACTGGGTCACGACCGCGGTAGGTGGCTTCGGAGGCGTGGTTTCTGGCGCGGCCATGATCGGCGGGCCGCCGGTGATTATGTTTCTGCTCGCGGGCCCCCACCAAGCGGCGCAGAACCGCGGTACCATCATCCTGTATTTTCAGTTTACCCAACTCGCCGCCTTCGCCATATACTGGTACGAGGGCCTTCTGCTGTGGGTGGTCCTGTGGGTCGCCCTGCTCACCGCCCCGACGCTGATGGTCGGCATGTGGTTCGGCCAGTGGCTGTTCAGCCGGGCTTCGGAGGCCGTGTTCAGGCGCGTCGCGCTGTTTTTCCTCCTGGCGGTCGGCGTGACCACGTTCTTCGCTTAGCCGGCGGCTGATCGTGGAAACCGGCGGTCGGGTCCGCCTGCCGGAGTGGTTTCACCGGGAGATCGAGTGCGATCATGTGGTGCTGATCCCGCGGTAGCGTTGAATCTCGGTGACCGGGGTGGTCCGGACGGCAGGTTTGCAACTGTCGGGACAGTTTCATGATGCGAATCAGCTGTTCGTAAAGGCAACGGGGATCGCTGGCGCCAGCGCAATGGCGACAAGGCTCCCGGTTTCTTCCAAATGGGCAGAGGAGTCTCACGCTAAATTCTGTTTGTTTTTTTCAAGGCAGTACCTAGGTGTTGCGGGGGCGCGGGTTGGTGCGAGGAGATTTTTTACAGTTTTCGCTGGCTTTCCTGCACTGGAGTTGTCATAGTGCGGGGATGTCGGTTCACAAGCACATCGCGTCCTGTCCGATACACGTCGCAGCTCCGGAAGGGTTTCGCCTGTCCGAGCATCCATGTTTCTTGGCAAGGTTTTTGCGGGTGTCTGTGGTGATGTTTTCTGTGGTTGTCCACAAGCGGTGTGGGATTTGCTCTGCGAGCGAGGCGACATGAAGCTTGTGGTCCCGGCGGCGGGTTGTCGTCCATTGGTCACGTGAACGCGGCTACCTTGCCGTCCCCGGGCATGGTAACGTGACCGTCGTCAAGACAGTCCCGATCGCGGCGCTGCCTCTCGGCAGGGGTGAGGGCCATGAGGGTGGTCTCCTTCGCTCACTCACCGTGCCGGTGCTTCAGGCGCCCAGCAACGCTGCTGTCGCAGCAAGGTGTTCGCCAGAGCTTGCGCATCACGGCGACAATCGCGACCTTGCTTGCCGGCAGTCTTGAGGCGCACCAGGTCCGCGTTGAAGCGTGCCGGTTGCGGCCATGAACAGGAGATCGCGTGGCCTTCGGCGCCCGCCACGGATGTGCCGAGCACCGTGGTCGTTGGCGCCACCCAGATCAAGGCTGCCGACGCTGCCGAGTTCGGGCATCCAGCAAAGAAAAGCCGCGGCGGTCACCGGATCGAGGTCAGGATGGCGTACCTCTGCTCGGGATCACCGGCGATCACCGCTTTGATCGCCGCGCCGGCAATGCGGTCATCGAGATCGGCCGCCGAGGCCCTTGTGACGGTCTCGCCATCCACCTCATCTGCCACCTGCTTGGCGTCGACAAGCGCGGCACCAAGAGATCCTCCAGGCTCTTGAGGAAGGCATCCTGAGGGGCCACAGGCTCGAGATCGCCCAGCCGATCTTGGCGTCGACGCGGTTGGCCCTTCGCCTCGGCGAAGCCCGCAACGGGTTGACGAGAATAACCTCGAAGCCCCGGTCATGAAGACACTGGTGAACCTTGCGGTGATAGCGGCCTGTCGCCCACCACCCGGCTCACCCCGAGGCCGCGAAGCCACTTGCCCGCCAGCTCGTGGCGTCGTTCGCAAAACAATGCGCCAGATGTCCAGACTGGCTGACCCCTGCTACTACCTTGACCATCGTCCCTTGTTCCTCGCCTTACGATGATACGGGTTCAAACCCAGGCATCCCCACAGCGAGGGACGTCAAGGGAGGTTGGCCGACCAAACTCGGTCGCGGCTCTGTCAAGGTCGAAACGGCAACCTCCGCGGAGATCGTTTGATCCCCTGTGCGTGTTCGCTCAGGGGAGCGGAATCTCTCTGCAACCATAAACCGGACGCTCTCCCACAGATCCACATTTTCCCGCCCCAACTGCTGTGGATGATTTCATCATCAAGGGGACAAAACCTAGTCATATAAGGTTGAGGTTCGCGAAGCCTGAGGAGATACCGCTGCGTTGATGGACGACTATCTCGGGTTTCGCCGTCTGGCGGGGCTGCGCCATGTTGCGTCCTTCAGGGGGCAGTGGTCTGGCCGGGGCCTTCAAGTGCCGCGACCGGTGGCTGGAAGCCGGAGCAGCAGGGCTTGATCTGACAACACGCGACTGCTTGCGGCGCCGGGAACGTTTCCGAACCTTGCCTCCTTCTTTCTTGCGACGCGGCGGCTGGCCGACAATTGGGCCTACGGCCACCAGGTGGCGGAGACGTTCTGCGATCCGGCGCGTTTTGCGGGCACAAGGCGGCGGGCTGGCGTGCCAGGGGGTTTGCCCGCGCCAACGGGCGCTGCACCGACCCCCATGGCAAGGAGATTTTCGTTGTGCGGCGCGACGGCTACTGTCGCAGGCGCTGCGGTGGCGCCGCCTGCCTCCTCGCTCCCCGGGGTTCCGAGGTGATGCGTTCGCTGCACGACGAGTTGGCGGTGATCGAGGACTTCCGCCGCGCAGGAAGCACACGGTGTGCTCACGTTCTCGCCGAGCTTGCGAACATGAAGGGCTGCCTCGCAGCTGCGCAGTTCGCACAGTCGCTGTCCCGGGACGAGCTCAAGGCCATCGGCGGAACCCGAGGACGGAGCTGCGCGAGCCGCCCTCCGGGGCGACCCTCCACCGGGTCATCCGGTCGATCGATCCCGAGGCGCTCGAGGATGTGCTCGGCCGCGGGCTCGCCCGGGCGCTTGCCGCCGACGGCAAGCGCATCCGCGGCGCCAACCGCAACGGCCACCACGAGACCGTGGCCCTCACGCCTCCGGCGCACCCTTCGCGCTGTTGAACTTCGACGACGGCGAGCTGGCGGCCACCTCCTCGAGCGCACCGATGTCCGCGGCAAGGTGATCACCCGCACGATGTCGGCGACGCTGATCACCCGGTGCTGCGGCGCAGACCACGTCTTCCCGGTCAAGGGCGCCCGAAACCTTCGACGGCATCGACCGGGAGACGGATGGTCGCTTCAAGGAGGCAAGGCCCGCCTCGAGCAGCGCGTGCCGCTCGAGGATCTGATCAACTACTCCGGCAGATCGCCCGCATCAAGCGCTACCGCGAGCCGCCGGGAAAGAGCGCCAGCGGCGCAGCGAGCGGCAACGACTGCACCGGTACATCATCACCTTATATGACTAGGTTTTGTCCCCTTGATGATGAAATCATCCACAGCAGTTGGGGGCGGGAAAATGTGGATCTGTGGGAGAGCTATGGTTGCAGAGAGATTCCGCTCCCCTGAGCGAACACGCACAGGGGAGCGGGGATCAAACGATCTCCGCGGAGGTTGCCGTTTTGACCTTGACAGGGCCGCGACCGAGTGTGGTCGGCCAACCTCCCTTGACGTCCCTCGCTGGATGCTTGGGTTTGAACCCGTATCATCGTAAGGCGAGGAGCAAGGGACGATGGTCAAGATAGTAGCAGGGGTCAGCAAGGCCAGTCTGGACATCTGGCGCATTGTTTTGCGAACGACGCCACGAGCTGGCGGGCAAGTGGCTTCGCGGCCTCGGGGTGAGCCGGGTGGTGGGCGACAGGCCGCTATCACCGCAAGGTTCACCAGTGTCTTCATGACCGGGGCTTCGAGGTTATTCTCGTCAACCCGTTGCGGGCTTCGCCGAGGCGATGGGCCATCTGGCGAAGACCGACCGCGTCGACGCCAAGATCGGCTGGGCGATCTTGAGCCTGTGGCTCCGCCTTCCTCAAAAGCCTGTAGGATCTCCTGGTGCCGCGCTTGTCGACGCCAAGCAGGTGGCAGATGAGGTGGATGGCGAGACCGTCACAAGGGCCTCGGCGGCCGATCTCGATGAT
This sequence comes from Alphaproteobacteria bacterium, assembly GCA_964291215.2. Lineage (GTDB taxonomy): Bacteria > Pseudomonadota > Alphaproteobacteria > MPNO01 > UBA830 > JAJEBT01. The sequence continues at coordinate 1,046,301 of OZ219791.1, forward strand.
CGCATTGCCGGCGCGGCGATCAAAGCGGTGATCGCCGGTGATCCCGAGCAGAGGTACGCCATCCTGACCTCGATCCGGTGACCGCCGCGGCCCTTCTTTGCTGGATGCCCGAACTCGGCAGCGTCGGCAGCCTTGATCGGGGTGGCGCCGATGGCCAGCGACAGCGGCCAGCACCACGGTGCTCGGCACATCCGTGGCGGGCGCCGAAGGCCACGCGATCTCCTGTTCATGGCCGCAACCGGCACGCTTCGACGCGGACCTGGTGCGCCTCAAGACTGCCGGCAAGGCCCACAAAGTCGCGATTGTCGCCGTGATGCGCAAGCTCTGGCGAACACCTTGCTGCGACAGCAGCGTTGCCTGAAGCACCGGTGAGTGAGCGAAGGAGACACGGCCCTCACCCCTGCCGAGAGCGCGATCGGGACTGTCTCGACAGTCTCCCTCTACGACACGACTTGGGGAGAATGTCTGCAGATCATCGTCGAGGTCGACATCAAGGAGATCGAACCGCCTTGGGACACCTGGAACCCGGACGGTCACGTGCCCGGGGACGGCAAGGTAGCCGCGTTCACGTGACCAATGGACGGCAACCCGCCGCCGGGACCACAAGCTTCATGTCGCCTCGCTCGCAGAGCAAACCCCACACCGCTTGTGGACAACCACAGAAAACATCACCACAGACACCCGCAAAAACCTTGCCAAGAAACATGGATGCTCGCTCGATGCGCAACACGCGTCGCCAGAGGAACTGCTGCGGCCGCGGGCCGTGGAAAACGTGAACCACCGAGACTGCGTCTTCGGTGAGGACGCCTGGCTGACCCGCAAACCGCGCCAGCCTCGACAACATCGCGCTCGCGGTGATCTTCCCGACGCGAGAGCCTCGCCGAAACACGGCGGCGGCTCGACCGCCGGGAAGCCGTCGCAGCCCTGAGCACCAATGGTGTCCGGCCGATTCCCGGACGCCGCCCACATCCCGAAAACAACCCGCCCACGCGCCGATAACGCCGCCGGCGACGACCGCGGACGGCCCCGAAGCCGGAAAACCCGGCACGCTGTGAAACCTCCAGACAGCAGAAGACAGCAAAATTGAATGCAGCATGAGAAACGCCTGTCCAAATGGGTAAACGGCGTTGATCGCGGACGGATGAGGCTCCACAATGCTTGGTATTCAATGTGCCGGGAGCAGAAAATGTACATCGACATCTACACTCATATCTTTCCGGCCGAATTCTACCAGCGAATGGGCCAGATCGCGCCCAGACTCGATAACATCGGCAAGCGGATGCAGTCGGTGACCGAGGTCCACGATCTCGACGCTCGTTTCCGTGCCATGGATCCGTTCGGCGACTACCGCCAGATCGTCTCGCTCCCCAACCCGCCAATCGAGGATATCACCACGCCCGGCCAGGGCATCGAGCTCGCCCGCATCGGCAACGACGCCATGGCTGAGCTTGTGGAACGGAATTACGACCGCTTCCCCGGCTTCGTTGCCGCGTTGGCGATGCATGCCATGGACGAGACGATGGAGGAACTCCACCGCGCCATTCGCGACCTTGGCGCCGTCGGTGTCCAGATATTCACCAACATCGCCGGGCGGCCGCTCGACCATGACGACTTCGAGCCGGTGTTTGCGGCGATGGCCGAATACGACCTGCCGATCTGGATGCATCCGGCACGGTCGGCCACGATGACCGATTATGCAGCCGAGGAGAAGTCGCGCTACGAGATCTGGTGGGCGCTCGGCTGGCCCTACGAGACCTCGGCGGCGATGATCCGCCTCGTGCTGTGGGGCCTATTCGACCGCTATCCGGACATCAAGATCATCACCCACCACCTCGGCGGTATGATCCCGTATTTCGAGGGGCGCGTCGGGCCCGGGCTGGATGTCCTCGGTGCGCGGACCTCGGACGAGGACTATTCGCAGGTCCTGCCGTCGCTCAAGAGGCCGCATGCGGAGTATTTCCGGTTGTTCTACGGCGATACCGCGATGTTCGGATCGCACTTGGCATTCCAGGCCGGCATGGAGTTCTTCGGTCCCGAACGGGTGGTCTTTTCGACCGACGCACCGTTTGCGCCGGTGCGCGAGACCTTTGAGTCGCTCAAGGTTATGGAGTTCGACGACGAGGTCAGCAGGAATCTCTACAGTGAGAATGCCGAGCGCCTGATGAAGCGCAGTTTCGCCTGACCCCGACCGCTTTCCGAATTTCCGTTCCCGGAAGCCGCGGCGCGAAGACCGCGCCGCAGCACGCCTGGAGAGCCTATTCCGCGGCCTGGGGCACGGCCTTGGCTTTCCGCATCCGCCTCTGTTCAACGATTCCCACGGTCATCGACATCATCGGTGGCACTATCGCCATGGTGAGAACCGCCGAGAGTGCCAGTCCGCCAAGGACCACGGATCCGAGACCGCGGTAGAGTTCGGAGCCGGCTCCCGGGAACAACACCAGTGGCAGCATGCCGACGACCGAAGTCAGGGTTGACATAAAGATCGGACGGATCCGGTTGGCCGTCGCTGTTTCGATGGCCGAGATCACGCTGTGGCCGTCGACCCGTATGTGGTACAATGTCTGGTGAACGAGCAGTATGGCGTTGTTGACCACAATGCCGACCAGAATGACGAATCCCAGCATGGTCAGCATGTCGAGGGGCTGGTTGACGTAGATGTTGAGCAGCGCGAGTCCGCCCAGCCCGCCCGCGGCGGCAACCGGGACGGAAAGCATCACAACCCAAGGGTACAGGAAGCTCTCGAACAGTACCGCCATCACCAGATAGACGATCACCAGAGCGAGTAGCAGGTCCATCACTATGTGATTCCAAGTCGTCAGCAGCTTGTCGGCGCTGCCTGACATGCGAACCCGTACCCCCTCGGGCAGGCCGCCGACGCGATCCGGCGTGAGCACCTTTTCCTCGATCAGGTTCATCGCTTCCTGAAGCGGCATCGTGCGTTCCGGACTAACTCGGATGGTCATGGTCCGCGCCCGGTCAATCCTCTGGATCTCGGTCGGTCCCGTGGTCACGGCAACGTCTGCCAGGTTGCCGACGGACACTATTCGGCCGTCCGATGCGACCACCGGCAGTGCGCGGATCGCCTGGGTGGACTCCCTGTCGATGTCGGGACCCTTGAGAGTGAGGTCAATTCGCTTACCGTCGACGGTGATCTTGGCGACGCGGACTCCATCGTTGAAGGCGTCGACCGAATCGCCGAGTTCCCGGGCCGACAGGCCGTTGTCCGAGAGCCGCACGCGGTCCGGGGTGATCCTGACCTCCGGTTCACCAAGCGTCAGCGCTGGACGCGGGCGCACGCGATGCCCCTTGTTCGGGGGCATGGCGCTGCGGGTCGCGAAGAAGATGTCGCGACCGGCACTGTAGACGGTCTCGAGATCCGGTCCGGCGATCTCGATGTCTATGGAGCGGCCCGAACCTATCGATCGGCCGAATAACGAGGGTTGGAACACGAAAGCCATCACGCCCGGCTCGCGCCGCGCGGGAGTTTGCAGGATTGGTATCAGCTCATGCGCCTTGCGTGGGTCCACATGGGTGGCAGCGATGAACATGCGGCCGAGACGGGCAACGTAGAAGAAGCGGTCGATCTTGCGGTCTTCGGGCGGATTGGCCTTTGCTTCGGCGCCGCGTGACCAGTATTTCCTTGTGGCATCCGAGACGTTCTCGGCGATCGCGTGATTGGTGTCGATGTTGTAGCCGGCAGGGGGAAGGATGAAACCGATCGCGAAATTGCGGTTGCCGGTCGGCAGGTAGTCGAGCTTGGGCATGATCGCGATGGTGATGATGGACGCACCGGCAACGATGGCGGCGACGAGCACGAGCGCGACGGGCTTGTTCTGGGTCACGAAGCGCGCGTAACGAGCCCAGAACCTGACGAACCACTTCCCGAAACCGTCGATGACGGGAAGCCGCACCCGGAAGTCCTCGTGGTCTATTCGGGCGCCGAACAGGCTCTTGGACAGGGCTGGGATAAGGGTGACGGCGACGAGCAGAGACAGCATCACCGAGACCGAAATCGCGACCGCTATGTCGCGGAACAACTGGCCCACCTCAAGATCCATGATTAGAATGGGAATGAATACCATGACCGTGGTCAGCGCCGAGACGAGGACGGCCGGCCACACCTGCTGCGCTCCGTCATAGGCCGCCTCGGCGGCCGACCGGCCCTGCTGGCGCATCCGGAAGATGTTCTCGAGAACCACGATCGCAGCATCGACAACCATCCCGACCGCGAATGCTATTCCGGCAAGGCTGATCACGTTGAGCGACCGGCCGAGGACGGCCATGGCGACGAAGGAGCCAATGACCGATACCGGGATCGCCATTGCAACCACCACTGTCGGCCGCCACGAACGCAGGAAGATCATCAGTATGATGATCGCCAGGATGCCCCCGACATAGATGTTCTGGATGACGAGATCGATCGAGGAGTTGATGTAGTCGGTCTCGTCGTAGACCTGCTCGACGTTCAGTTGCTGCCTCTTCAGCGGTCCGTCCGCCAGTTCGGCCACGACTTGGCGGACCTCGGCCATCGTCTTGATGACGTTGGCGCCCTGCTCGCGCGTGACGTTGAAACCGAGCGCCGGCTCGCCAAGCTGGCGCAGGCGCGCCTGCGCCAGCTTGTAGCCGAGCGAAACCGTGCCGATGTCGCGCAACTCGACGCGGCCGATGCCGCGGCGGTTTGAATCGGACCGCAGGACCACGGACTCGACCATCTGCGTGGTGGTAAGCTCGCCGTCGGTCCTGACCACGTAGCGCCGCTTGCCTTCCTCGACATCGCCGCCGGTGATCGACGCGTTCGCAGCCCGGAGGCGGCGCAGGACATCGCTCACCGTCATGCCGTAGCGCGCGAGCGCGTGGGGGGTGACGGTGACGCTCATCTCGCGGTCGGTGTCGCCGAAGATGTTGACGCCGGCCACGCCCTCGACCCGTTCGAGCCGTTCCTGGACAACGTTGATCAGGAAGTCGCCGTAGGACGTCATGTCCCGGGTGTTGTCGTCCGCCCGCGTGAGCACGAACCAGGCGATGGCGTTGTCCTCGGTTCCCGAGGTGGACAGCACCGGTTCGTCAGCCTCGGCCGGATAGCCCGATATACGGTCGAGGCGATTGGCGACGAGCAGCAGGGCGCGCTCGAAATTCACTCCCGGGGAAAACTCTAGGGTGATCGTGGCGCGACTGCGCTGCGCACGCGAGATCATCTTGTTCACGCCCTCGATGCCCTTGAGTTCGTCCTCTTGCGGATTGACGATCTCGCGCTCGATTTCGGCCGGCGCCGCACCGCGCCAGTTGGTCTTGACGATGATTACCGGCTGGCGAACATCCGGTGCCATCTGGATGGGAATTCTTTGCAGGGCGACATAGCCGAACAGGATGATCATCAACACCAGCGCAACGACGGCGATCGGGCGTTGAATCGAAAGGCGGATGATGTTCATGGTCGCCCGGTCTCCGTCGGGGCAAGCCTGTTGGCGATGACGTTCACATCAGCGCCCGGAGGCAGGGCTTCGTTTCCATAGGTAATGACCTTGTCGCCCGCCTTAAGGCCCGAGAGCACGATGAAGCGGTTGCCGATGGCGTCGCCAAGCCTGATCTGCCTCGGAAACGCCTTGCCGCGCTGCGCGATATAGACGCTTCGGTTGTCGCCGCGATGGACGATTGCGTCCTTGTGGACCGTGGTAACCTCCCTGATCTCGCCGATCGGAACCATCACGGTGACGCTCTGGTTCACGGCAAACCGCGCCGAGGCGTCGGCGAACTTCGGGATGAAACGGACCGGTCGGGTTCGCGTACGTGGATTCTCGTTGGGGATCACGGCGCGGACCGCGCCGCGCAGCCAGGTTCCGTTGTCAAGCTGAAGGCGGACCCGGACGCCCTTCCTCAGCGCGGCGACCCGATCGGACGGCACTTCGGCTTCGACTTCGATCTCCTTGTCGTTGATCAACCTGACCACCGGCGTCCCGGTGCCGACATAGGCGCCGATCTCGACGTGCCGTTCGATGACGGTTCCGTCGTAGGGTGCGCGTATTTCGGTGTTGTCGAGATCGATCTCGATGCGCTTGAGATCGGCCCGCGCTTCACGCTCGAGCGAGCGCCGTTCCTCGACCACCGCGCGGCGCGTCCGCACATCGCTCTCAAGGTCCTCGAAGCGTGCGCGCGAGAACGACGATGATTTCCTGAGCCCCTTCATGCGTTCGAATTCCCGCTTCTTCTTGGCGAGTTCCGCCTCGGCCGTCTTGACCATATTGCGCCTAGTGGTAAGCGCGGCGGCGAACTTGTCGCGGAGCGCGGTCAAGGATTCCCGATGCAGGGTCGCGATGACGTCGCCCCTGCTCACGCGGTCGCCGACTTCAACATCCATCTTCTGCACGGCACCGCTGACGAGGGCCGCGACACTGCCGGCGCGGCGCGCGACCAGACGCCCGATCACGGGATCTGTCTGCGACTGCGATTCAACGATCACCTCATCGACGCGGACAGGACGCGGCGGATGTCCGCCCGATCGCGGCGCGGCTCCGGTCCTGCCGGCGGATCGGGCCGGCCCGCTGGCGGCGGGTTTCGGGGCGGGGGCTGCGGTGGTCTTCGGGCATCCCTGTCCGGTGAAGAAACTGCGGATTTCAGCTCCGTCGAGGGTTCCGGACTTGTTGCAGTCTATGTCGTTGAAGTTTGCGGCAAGCGGCCCGCCGGCCTCGCTGCGATCGATGACGCCGTTTCCGTTCGTGTCGCGCTCCTTGGCGCGGCCGCCGAGCGGCGGGGGCTGTGCGACGGCGGGTTTCGGGGCGGGGGCTGCGGTGGTCTTCGGGCACTCCTGTCCGATGAAGAAACCGCGGATTTCAGCTCCGTCGAGGGTTCCGGACTTGTTGCAGTCCATGTCGTCGAAGTTTGCGGCAAGCGGCCCGCCGGCCTCGCTGCGGTCGATGACACCGTTTCCGTTCGTGTCACGCTCCTTGGCGCGGTGGGAAAGCGCCGTGTCCTGGGCGGCCGCCAAACCTGCAGCGGCAACCAGCAGGATTGCGGCGCAGAAAACGACCGGTCCCGGGCCGGCCGTGCGGCCCGCGGGCCTCGCGACAGGGTTTGTGGTCGGGGTCGCGCCGCTGCGCTGTCCATCGGGCCGGCGATCTTGGATTGTCGCCGAAGCGTGGTTCGCGGGTGCGCTGTCCGGATGCCGCGCCGACTTGGATGCCTGCAATGTTTCGCTCATCTGCGATATTCCCGTCACTGGAGCGTCGGACCTGTCTTGTCGCGCGAACGGATTCCCAGTATGCATTATGGTCCCGAACAACAGGAGCCTCTTTCCGGCAACGCCACCGACATCGTTTGCCACGGATGAGGCGAAACCGCCGTTCTTCGGGCTCCGCCAAGTTTGTGGTCATCCGCTGCCGAAACCGTCATCTCACCAGCTTAGAGCATATTATATGGTGGAGTTCCCGTATACGGACAATTCCTCATGTTAAATTTTGTTACATTCGGGATCTGGAGAACATTACTGAGCCCCCGAAGATCGATACACGACAGCGAAGTTCCGGCGTCGTCGGATCGTAACCGATCAAACCCGGACGTTCGGTAGATTTGCTGGTTGGCGATGACACCGGCTGCGTTTCGCGTGCGCGAGGGCAGGCGGGATAGTGGACAGGATCTGTCAGGGGAGGCGGCGCATGGGCTGTTGGCGCCAGATTTTAGCGTGTGGAGATCGGCGTCGTCGGAGAGGCGACGGTCGTTCAGGCCGCGATCCGTTGCGCCGGCGCCGCTTTGTCCTTGCCGACATCCGACGTAATGGGATCGGCGGCAAAGCGGTCCTTCCACAGCCGCGGCGTCAGTTGCGCCATGTCCTTTGCGGGATGGCTCGCCACCCGCTGGGGCACATCGACCAGCCAGGTCCAAGGATCCACATCGTGGAGGCAGCCACGGTGATCCCACGCCAGGTTTGTTGGAAGGGTCGGTTTTGCTTGTTCCAGATGATTCGCATTTTTGTCGGCTTTTTGTGAAGCGGCGCAGTATCCGTTGTCGTGGAGGCAGCGGATTTTTTGAGACGACTCCGGAGGGTTTTGCGCTCCGGGATGTGGTTGTGCGCCTTGCGCGGCCTGATGTCGCTGGAATCGTGCGGTTGACCGTCATCCTTGGTTTCAAGCAGTTTGCCGGTCGAGGTCTGCGTGTTCACCTGGCGCGGGCGGTGGATTGGCGCTGCGGGCTGGCAGACGGGCGCCCTCAGCTGCGCACCCGTTGGATTGGCTGGCGCCGCGAGGAACAGTTCAGGCGGTTGCCGGGAACAACACGAGGTTTGTTGTTCCTAGTGGTCGCCGGGCACGACGACCCCACGCTGCTAATCCAGCGGCGACCGGCGAGATTTTTCGGTCTGCGTCGCGCTGCAATCGTGCCGCCAAGGCTCAATGAGACCTTCTCGGCGCGAAAAATTGTGATCAAGAGGCGATCTGTGATGACGCGAGCCCCAATGCACTCGGATTTCGCGTCTCGGAATCAGCATGGGATCGCCGGGTGTTTCCGGGCCTCGTTTGCGTTGTCGCGGATGGTGCGGCGGCGACCGGGAGGCTGCCGTTGCTTGTTGCGGAGAAGTTTGTCTCGCCGACGAAGTTCAGCGGCACCATGTACAAGGCGGCGAACCGGGAGTGCGTTGGCAGGAGCTAGTACCCGCCATAAAAAGTGCAATCATTTGACTCTAATACCTGAATCGTGGTATAGGTGAGACGAAGATTCCCGCTTTGGGGTAGGAATCGGCCGGTTTGACCAAGAATCAACCGGATTTTCAGGAAACTTCGCGAGAATAGCCATGCGAGACGTCATCCACCCTCAGTTGAAATTGGGACAGGTTGCGATCGAGGAGATCGACCTCAACGAGAACTCGCGGGATGACATTCCGCCGATGCTGCGCGGGATTCAGCACGTGTACGCCGACCCGGCTGTTTGAGATCCTGGAGGAGGGGATCCTTCCCGGAGTGTCCCACAGGAAAGGGCGTCCTGGCGCTGTGGAAGATCCTGGTGTCCTGAAGCAGGGCCTGGGATATGACTTCGATCACCTGCACGAGTTGGTGAATGAGCATAAGACGGTTCGCAAGTTCCTGGGTCACATCTGGGACGACACACGCTACGGGCTTCAGACGGTGGTGGACAACGTGAGCCAGCTAACGCCGGAAGTGCTGGGGAAGGTGTCGCAACTGGTGGCGGAGAGCGGCCATGCGATGGTCCGCAAGAGCGGCAAGGTCCCTTGCGGGGCCGCTGCGATTCGTTCGTGGTGCACTACCCGACGGACGTCAACCTGCTGTGGGATGCGATGCGTTGTCTGGTGCGCAGCCGTGCTCGCGGGGGTGACGGCAGTGGCAGCATCGGAGCCGCGGGAAGCGCTTTCAGAAGAGATCTGGCGGGCCTCTTCGGAGGATGGTACCTCGACGACAGCCGGGAGTTGGAGCGCAGGAGACGGTTCCGGCACTTGTGGAGAAAGGCGTCGGAGCCTTGAGAATTCTCAAGATCCAGTCGTACCATGCCCGCCGGCAGATCGACCAAGTAGACCGCCGCCTAAGGCGAGAAGATCCCGCAGGAAGAGAAGGTGTTTTCGATCTTCGAGGAGCGCTGGTGCGTGAAAGGCAAGTGCCGGTGGAACTCGGCGTGCCGGTGGCCGTGCTGGAGGACCAGCACGGCTTCCTCCTGCACCACCGGATCCTGTGGGAGGGCAGTGACGTGGACCATGCGGTGCCCATGATCCGGGAAGCACAGGCTCGCTTCCCCGACCTGTGCAGTTTCGATCGCGGTTTCCACAGCCCTCGGATTGCACTGGACGAACTGCTGGACGCGCTGCCGAAGAAGAGAAAGCTTGGTCGGGTGGACCGGGAAGCTGACCCGACGTTCCGGGAGACGCGCCGACAGCACGTGAAGTCGGCGATCAACAATCTTGAGCAACGCGGCATGGACCAGGTCCTGTGGGGCGGACGGCTTTGCGCGGATGGTGGCGCTGGTGGCCTTCAATGTCCACCGCCTGCTGCTGCACAGGGAGGCCCAACGACGACGACGACGCGTCGCCTGACGGGGGGCTCCCATACCCGTACGCAACCCGCTTAAACGGGAACGGAGCCGCTCGCGCCGATGCCCGGATTCTTGCCTGGGATAGACCTGATGTCGCCATGAATCGGCAGGAATCGCCCCGGAAACGGAGCGCTCGGCGGCTCCGGGGGGCGATCAAACCCGAAATTTCGCCGGAGGATCAGCCAAAACGGGTATTTCCGGGCAGGCACGAGCTATGCGCGCGCCAGCGGGCGCCGACCGGCACGGGGAGGCGAAGGATCCTTACGTGTTTCCGCTGCGTCGTGACGCGGGATCGTTCGCCGCTTCCTGCGGCGTGGGAGTTGCGGGCGCCGCTGGTCGGCGCAGGAGTTGCGCTTGATTTATCAGCGGCGCTTTCCGGCGCGCGCAGGGGCATCGCCTCGGTACTGTGCGTGATGGCGCGGCTTGCGAACCGGCGCGGTTGCGGCGGCGCACTACGACGCAGAAGGAGCTGGAGCAGCGTGGAAGAACAGGGACAAGCCGACCTCCAGATCGACCGTGCACCGGGTGCTGCAGAACACCGACCCGGGATGGATCGAGGATGCGGCGCGCAGCCGCAGGTCGGCAACGTGGTCGACGGCAAGCGCACCGGCGAGGATCATTACGAGACGGTCTCGCTGGCCGGTATTCGATCCTCAACTGTCACGACGGGGAGATCGCTGCCGTCCACGGCGCCGGCCGTCTGCTCACCCTCGACGCGCTCCACACCACCCGCGAGGCTGATCGTCGAGACCCATCGCGCGGACTGATGGTCAAGGACAACGCGCCTTCGAGAGCATCAACTGGAAGATCGCGAGCACGGGACGCTACAAAGCCCGCGCATGGCCGCCAGCGCACCATCTTCACCCCGCTGGCGAAGATGATCAACTATGTCAAGCAGATCTTCCGCGTCACCCGGCGCGTCGAATTCAGGAAATCCGGAAAACGCCATGACCTCGGCCGAACGCGCCTCGCCGCAACAGCTGCTCGCATGGAATCGTGGACACCGGGTAGTCGAGAGCCATCATCATGTCCGCGACGCCACCTTCCGCGAAGACGACTCCATGCTCCGAACGCGCCCGCAAACAACGCGATCACCCTTGCAATCATCATCCGCAACAAACGCAAGCTGCCCAAACCCTTCAACAGCTTCGTTGACGCCACCATGCCGACAAGCGCAGGCAGGTCCTGCACGCAATCACAAGACCAGGCTGACCGCGCCTCTCTGCCCGACAGAAACCGCAAGCTTTCGAGCCCGGCAACCAAGGCCTCTCGCTCGCCCCGGATACGCCGACCAATCGCGCCCCGCGCCGCAACAGCGCGTCAGCAAATCTCAAAATCGCAGCCTCGAACGCGTCGACCCGCGCCACGATCAGGACTCCGATCACATCACATCAACAAGCATGAGACCACCTTGGCCCGCACGGGTTGACCAGCACAACCTCGAAGCCCCGGTCATGAAGACACTGGTAAACCCTGCGGTGATAGCGGCCTGTCGCTTCCATCACCACACGGGTCACCTCGAGGCTGCGAAGCCACGTGCCCGCCAGCTCGTGGCGTCGTTCGCAAAACGACGCGCCGCCGGACCGGAAGCCCCGGGGAACGCCGCTGCTCTCCATGATGGCCGTACACGTTACGGAACCCGGCCCATCGGCAGATCCTCTCGACCGGATGCTGCTGACCACCGAAGGCGACGTCACCGCTGCCCTCGACACCGTCTCCTTCTGCGAAAGGCCATGGCTGGTTGAAGAATACTCCAAGGCCCTGAAGGTCGGCACACGGATTGGGGACCGGCCAGGCCGACGACCTGAGGAAGTGTCCAGCCTTCGACGCGATCACCGCATGCCGCATCATGACCGTCGAGCGTCTCGCACGCCGGCCGGCCGCATCGTCCACCGCGACGAGATCACGGCCCTGAACAACTACAAGATCGCTAAACAGCATCAACCTCGTGAACCTCCCGATCCCGAACCGACCATCGAAGTCTTCGCCATCGAGGTCGCACGCGTGGCAGGCTTCATCCCCGGCAAACGCCAACCCCTGCCGGGAACCGAGAAACTCTGGCAGGGTTACAATATCCTCCTCTATTTCACCGAATATCACCGAGCGATGCGGAAAGCCGATATGCAGAAATCAACGGACTCGATAGTGTCAGATTGAAAGGTCGGCGGCCGCAGGCATGGCAAGGGCCGCGGTCAGGGCAAACGCCAGCACTGCGGCCGGAAAGGACGAAAGTCGGAATCGTCTGGCACTCAAGATACGAACTTTTGTCTCCGTTCGAAGCCCTCGTAACATCGGCACAGGGGCTTCACGCTCTGCGGACGGATCCGGCCGAAATGAACGCGGAAACGCGTTTTCCTGTTACGATATTGTTATCGTGATTGCGTCCGCTCCCCGCCAGGAAGCTACCGCAGCCTTCCTCACGCTTCCGGCCGCTCACAAGCTGGTCAGTTCGTCGTCGTAGGCATCCGTCGTGAGGAAGTCGATGTCTTCGTCCGTCAGCTGCCCGGAGGTAACGCCCTGCACCGCGATCTGCTGGCCCTCGGCGAACTCCTCCGATGTGATGACGACGAAGTCGCGGCCCTCGCTGTCCCGGTCGCTGCCCAGTTTCAGGTCATCGAAGTCGATGAACGTCTCCCCCTGGCCGGCCTGCGCCTGCGCCTCGGTCTGGGCCAGGATCACGATGGTGTCGGCGCCGTCCTCGAAGTCGGTGATGACGTCCGCCCCGTCTCCCTTGCGGAAGAAGAAATCGTCGTTGCCCTCGCCGCCGGTCAGCGTGTCGTTGTCCGTGCCGCCCTCGAGCCGGTCGTTGCCGCCGTCGCCGGAGAGCCGGTCGTCGCCCGCGCCACCGGTCAGGGTGTCGTCGCCGTCCCCACCGAAGAGCTGGTCGTTGCCCGCGCCGCCATGGAGCCGGTCGTCGCCGTCCCCGCCCTGCAGCATGTCGTCGCCGTTGCCACCGAAGAGCTGGTCGTTGCCCGCGCCGCCATGGAGCCGGTCGTCGCCGTCCCCGCCCTGCAGCATGTCGTCGCCGTTGCCACCGAAGAGCTGGTCGTCGCTCTCGCCGCCGTGGAGGACGTCATAGCCCTCGCCACCTTCGAGGGTGTCGTTATCCTGATCACCGTAGAGGCGGTCGTCGCCGTTGCCGCCGACGAGGACATCATTGCCCGCGCTCCCGTAGAGCGTGTCCTCGCCATCATTGCCGTACAGGACATCGCGCTTCGCGCCGCCGTCCATCGTGTCGTCGCCGCCCTGGCCGTGGAGTGTATCCATGCCGCCCAGGCCGTTGATGGTGTCGGCGCCGTGGCCGCCGATGAGCAGGTCTCTCCTCTCCGTCCCGTAGATCGTCTCCCCGGGGACTGGCTCAGGGGCGGGGTCGAAGGCCCGGATTAAATGGAGGTTCGCGTTCAGGTAAGCCGCGTTGTAGGCGCTCCCTAAGTTCGCGAAGCGCGCCAACACCTTCTGCGCCGTGCCCGTGCCCGTGACCAGCTGGTGCTCCTTACGGACCCCGTTCCATACGAACCGCACGTCGGCCTGGCGCATGCCGGCCGGCAGCCGGATAACGTCCTCGGAAACGTTGAAGTCCATGATGAGGTCCGGACCGGCCTGCTGCGGTGCGATGACAAAAGTGTCCCGGCCGCCCTCGCCGAAGAGGATGTCCCGACCGACGCCGCCGTCGAGGCGGTCGTCACCGTCGCCGCCTTCGAGGATGTCGTTGCCCTTGCCGCCGACGATGTAGTCGTCGCCGTCGCCGCCCCGGAGGGTGTCGTTGCCATCCACGCCGTGCAGTTCGTCGTCACCGTCGCCGCCTTCGAGGATGTCGTCGTCCTTGCCGCCGATGATGTAGTCGTCGCCCGCGGCGCCGTTGAGCCACCCGCCCTTCTCGTGGTCGATCTGTCCCGAGATCTGCCGGATCGCGGTGGCGACGGCCTCGTCGTCGTCGGGGTCGACCGGATCGTGGTAGTCGATCTCGGCCAGCACCTTGTTGTCGAGCCTGAGCCGGAACGTGGCCGTGCCGTACGCACCGCTGGGGTGGTGGACCACGGTGAAGTCGTCGCCGCGCCCGGCCACCACGATGCGGTCCCAGGTCGCAGTGTCTTCCGTCATGTGGGGCAGCGTCAGCTCTTGGATGTAGACGTAGCTGTTGGGGTTCAGCACGAACCGGTCGCCGCCGGGACCGCCGATTAAGGTGTTGTCTGTCGGACTGTCATTGCCCCTAGACCGTCCCGCAATCGGCCGGTCGCCGCCGTAGATCGGATCGGCGAGCGCGTCGTTCCGGTCGCCGACCAGCCAGTCGTAACTCCCGCCGCCTGTCATGATGTTCGCTCCTTTGCCGCCGGCGAGGCAGACATTGCCATCGCCGCCTCTCGCGAAGACATGTGCGATCCGGCCGCATCGCCGGCTTGGAACCGGTCGTCGCCCTGACCCCCGAAGACATGCAGCGGGCTTTCGTATCCCTTCGCCCCGCTGTAGATGTTGCCCCGAGCATCGCCGCAGTGGTCCCTGACGGGCTTGCTGTCCATGAACAAGCGGTCGCGAGACTCCGACATGTCGGTACTCTCCTTGTCGAGGCGCATGGAGACATCTGTCCCCAACAACCTTGCTGCGCGGCGAACCGGACGGTAAGTATACCACAAGAAGGACGGCGCGGCGAGGCCGGGACCCGGCTCCCCCACGACGATCCCACGCTGCTAATCCAGCGGCGACCAGCGAGATTTTTCGGTCTGCGTCGCGCTGCAATCGTGCCGCCAAGGCTCAATGAGACCTTCTCGGCGCGAAAAATTGTGATCAAGAGGCGATCTGTGATGACGCGAGCCCCAATGCACTCGGATTTCGCGTCTCGGAATCAGCATGGGATCACCGTGCCGGCTCCCCACGGGCCCTCCCGGATGCGCATGCAGGTTCAATGACCTTCCCGCCCGGGTCTCCGGTCCATCGTCTCCGAAGAGTTGCCGGCAGGACCTTTCCGGATCGGGCGCAGGACGGAGACCACGCTGCGACAGGCTGGGATGATGCACATCGGGCAGGGTGGCTTTTCAAGGTGATTCCGGCGGCCTGGATTACAACCGGAATGCACCCTCGATCAGCCGCCATACCGGCCGGCAAACCGGAGTTCCCTCAAGGTAAATACCCCCCCCCCTCGGTCACCCCGGCCCGGCGTGCATTGCGCCCCTTCCCCGGACGCCTCATTCCTCGCGGAAGGCGTGCCGGACATAGTCCGTGAAGGAGTCGAGCAGGAAGGCGAGGGGCGTGCGGGCGCGGGTCCGGATAAAGGCCTCGACCGGCATGCTGGGCACGATGCCGTGCGCCCGGGCCTCGGTTTCGGAGTCCTCGCCCAGGACGATCTCCGCAGTGTAGTAGCGGGTCCTACTGGCCTCGTCGACCAGCGCGTCGGCTGACACCGTGCGCACCCGCCCGGTGAACTCCGGCGCACTGCGGAGGTTGAAGGCGGGGAAGACCACCGTCACCTTCTGCCCGGCCCTGACCTCGTCGATCCGGGCCGCATCGACCCGAACCTTGGGCGCTAAAGGCACCCCTTCGGGCACGATCGCCGCCACCTCCGTCCCCGCCGATCCCGAAGCCGATCACGTTCGGGCCGGACACCGAGCCGCCGCCGCTGCTCCCCGCCCCGAAGACCCCCGATGAGCTCTGCCCGCTGCACTTCCGGATCGCGACGGGCGGCACCCGGGAAGGCCGGTTGTGGAACGAGTTCGTCGCCCGCTGACACTACCTCGGATACACGCGCCTGGTCGGCGCGCAGATGCGCTACGCGGTCGATAACCGGAACGGCGAGCCGCTGGCCATGCTCAGCTTCTCGACCGCCGCATGGATACTGCCGCCCCGGCACGCCTTCATCGGATGGACGCCGGAGCAGCGCGAAAGGAACCTGCTCTTCGTGATCGACAATCCGGGATAGCTGATTCTCCGATCGCTTACCGCCCCGAACCTTCGCTCCCGCATTCTCTCGCTCATCCACAAGCAGCTGCCCGAGGACTAGACCAAGCGTTACGGCGCCACGCCCGTGCTCTGTGAGACCTTCGTCGAGGTCCCGCGCCATAGCGGCGGCGTCTACCGAGCCTCGGGCTGGATCCGCGTCGGAACAACCAGGGGGACGCGGCTGCTACGACCGACATAAGGGGCCGTCACGAAACAATCGCGTCTGTGTCGGGTGTTGGCAAGAGTGAATGGTTCCACTCGCCCTGGAATTTTGCGCGCTTGATGTCGAGGGCCTTGATCTCGGCATCCTTGATGCCCTTCGGACAGGTGTTTTCGTCGACATCGCAATAGACCTTGAGGCCGGCCTCGGTGGTGGTTGCTCTGATCAGGCTGACGATGGTCGCGAGGCTGCGTAGCGGCTTGCCGCGCCAGTTCTGGCTGATGAACGAGAACAGGCGATGCGGTTCCATTTGCTGGTGCCGGGCGGCAGACCATGATCTCGAGGTCGAGTTCCCTGGCGAGCTTCTGCAGTTCGACCTTCCACAGCCGCACCCGGGCCCCGTTCGATCCGCCGCAGTCGGCGGGGGTGCAGTTCTCGTATGGCGAATGCAAATCATTGATTTAACGCGGTTGTGTGGTCGCGAGGCAGCGGCAAAAACGGGTTTTCGTGACAATCGCCCGTTTCAGGACAGGATTTTGTCACGGGCCGAGCGGTGGAGGTGGGAACGCTCTGCACCGCAAGATGCGATATGATATTGGAGACAATCCACAGCATCAGGAGCGCTCCCATGTCAGTTTCGCAGCCTTCCGCGTCGATCGATATTTCCGGCTTGCCGCCTCGGGTTGTCGGGGCGGTCACGCAGATAACCGCGGTTTGTCATCGGCAACTCGGTTCGCAGCGCTCTGCCGAGGCCTTTGAGGAAACGGAGCGGCGGGTGCGTGAGAGCGTGTACGCGCTGCGAGATCCCGGGTGCCGAGGCCCGGGACGATGGTGCGCCCCGGATCGGGCGGGGCAGGCAGAGATGGTTCCGGTGTGCCAGGCGAACTGGCAGGAGGTAGGGGGTGAAAGTCCCCTGAAACGAAGGAGTAACCAAACCGCGTTTCTCCGCGAGCGTCGGTTCCCGCGAGGGAGCAGGCGAAGCGTCGGTAGCGGGGCTAATGAGCACCGAAAAGCTCATGGTTCGGGGTGCCGAGGCTCGGTCGAAGGCAACATCGCAGGCATCGCTATGGTGAGATGAACCCCGCGGTGTCAGAGAACCCGTCCGCACGCCTGGAACCCCGGGAGGTCTTCGAACTATCCCGCCTGTCGGGACCGTGCAGGGAAAGGAGAAAGCCTGTGAGGAACGGTTCGAAGAAGGGGCCCTGTGAAGGCGGCGAACAAGGGAGCTTCTGCGGAGCCGCTGGAGGAAAGGGCCTCGACCAAGGAGAATCCGGGACGCCAAAGCACGCACCGAACGCAGTGTCGGGTGCTACAGGCGGCGGACCGGAGCTGCAGAGAGGAACCCGAAGGAGCGTGCACTCTCACGCCGGATGCGCTTCGGGCGGCCGGTCTGAAGAAGGAAGCCTCGGCAGGTGTCGACGGCGAGGGTCTGGACGAGCGCTTGCTCGATCTGCACTCGCGCCTGCATCGTGGGGGAGCGTACCGGGCGCTGCCGGCGGGTTGAGATACCGGGACACGACCGCTTGCTGCACTGGAGGACAAGATCGTTCAGAAGGCGGTTGTGGATGTGATCCTGACACCGATTCATGAGGTGGAGTTCCTTGGCTACGGGTTTCGACCGAGGGACGCTCTCGACGCCCTGGCGTCGAGCGGCGCAAGGTCAACTGGATAGCCGACGCGGACATTCAGGCGTACTTCGACACGGGGATTGGTTGATCAAGTTCCTGGAGCATCGCGACAGGCGGGTGCTGATCCGCAAGTGGCTGAACGCTGGCGTCATGGAGCGACACCGGTGCGGGCACGCCTCAGGGTGCCAGCCGCTGCGAACGTGTTTTCATGTGCTCGATCTGTGGTTTCACAAGGCGTCCGAAGGTTCCGAACGGTCAAGCGATCATTGTCCGGGACGATATTGTGGTCGGGTTCCAGCGGGATGCGGAGACATACCTTCGCGACGTTCGGGAGAGGCCGCTTTGGTCTCACCCTTCACCCGGACAATCGTCGAGTTTGGGCGGTTTGCCAAGGCGAGCTCGCGGGGCGGGTTCGACTTCCTGGGCTTCACGCACTTCTGCACGGAGACCCGGAGAGGACGCTTCAGGCTCGGTCGCAAAACGGGTCGCCGCATCGAGGAGGTGCTTCGCAATCGACGGCATCACGACATATGGGAGGTCGGCGGGTCTGTCAAGGCTGGCTCAACTACTTCGCCGTCCCAGGCCGATGGCTGCACATGTTCCGCCACAGGCTGCAACGCCTGTGGATGCGAGCGATCCGCCGCCGCTCCCGGCGCCACCGTTTTGACTGGAAGCGACTGGAGCGCATGACCGAGCTTCTTTGGCCGCCCATCCGCCACCCATGGCCGGACCAGCGGTTTACCGTCAAGCACCCGAGGCCGGATGGATTAACGTCCAAGTCTGGATCTGTGCGGGGGGTGCGCAGCAATGCGCATCCCTACCGCAACTGTGGCGCCGAAGACGATGATGACCTCGCCCGGTGACCTTTCGGCGTGCGCGCTGCCGGCAAGATATCCGGAGAGGCCGATGACGTGATCCGCGTGCCCTCCCCCTGCTGTCCACCTTGGTGAGCATCCTGATTACCGTCCTGCTGGAGAAGACGATTCGCAAGACCGGCGCCAACTCCGGCCTTCCGCCGTCGCGGACGGACAAGGACGAGCGGCGCAAAAGCGCCAGCGGCAAGGGCCCGAAGCCGAACCTGCAGACGCGCGACAACCTCCGGAAGACCGTCGTCGAGGCTGTCGACCGGGAGCGTCGCACGACATCGTCTTCGAGGTCGTCGAGCGCCGCGTCGACGCCGAGGTCTAGGAATGCCGGATCCGGGGGCGGTTTCCCGAGACCATGCCCGGGCCGCTGCAGTACGGCGTCGGTCTGCAGGCCTTCGTCATCAACCTGCCGGTCGCACAAATGCTGTCCCTGCGCCGGGCCGTCGCGCTGGTGCAGGCGGTCTCCGGGCTCAGGCTCTTCGAAGCCGCCTGCCTCGGCGACGTCAGGCGCCTGCATGACGCGCTGCACTCCAGGCCGCCATCGCCGAGCTGCTGGAACGCACGGCGCTGCATGTCGACGAAACCGGCTTCCGGGTCGAGCGGGACCCGATCGCTCCATGTCGTCACCGACGGGACGTGCAAGTTCCTGCATCGCAGGCGCGGCAGGCAGGCGATCGAGGAGATCGGCATTAGCTACACCGGCACGCTGGACTGCCGGGCCGCATGGCTGGCCTGTGATCAATGCACCCACCAGCTGTGCGGGTCCCACCTGCTCAGGGAACGGACCTTCATTGTCGAGGCTACCGTCGGGCACGCGTGATGAAGAAACTGCTGCCTGCCACAGGGTTGACAAGAGCGCATCCAGGACCCTGAACGAGGCCGACCGCCACAGCGTCATCAAGCGCTACCGGACCATCCTGACCCGGGGGCGAAGGAACTGCCTGAAATCCCGCCCCGACAGAAAGGAAAACGCGGACCGATCGCGAACGCGCACAACCTCCGGGAGCGTCTCGCAAGACATGAAGAGTCCGTCCTGCGCTTCATGAGCGACCCGGACGTCAGCTTCACCAACAACACCGGCGAGCAGAAAATCCGGATGGCAAAGGTCAAGGTCTCCAGATGCTTCCGAACCCCGCTCTAGCCGAGGCTTGGTGCCGAAGCTCAAGCTATCTCGCCTCCATGGCCGCACTCGGCTACAGCCCGCTCGTTGCCATCCGGATCGCACTCGCCGGAAACGCCGCCGACATGATCAAGATGCACAACGCCAAACCCGCCTCTGCGGAGGGGTGAGGAGATACTCCGACGCCAGGAAAGATCCGGCGTGCCGGGCGCGGTGCCTGACCGCGATGAGCCGCGTCGGGATTCTCGTGACCTCCCGGAAACCGCGCTCCGAGCGGGTCCCGCTTCCGGACGGTACGACGCATGGTGTGCCGGCACAGCGCGAGAAGGAAACAGACCTTCGGATTGGTCTCGACATGGTGCGAATGGCGCGCAACGGCGCTCTCGATGTGGCCGTGACATTCAGCCAGGATCAGGATTTGGCGGAGGTAGCCCAGGAAGTTCACACTAACCGAATCGATCTGCAGTGTCAGATCTCCACGAAAACCCGTTCGTTGCTCTACCCCGACATCAAGCCGAAACCAGGGGGTGAGCAGTTACTGTTGACAGATCCTAAAGCCATTCGGCTCATAATCTGACGGAAGGCTTCGGATGCCGCCGACCGGATAATCCGCAGCGCAGCCTGCGCTTGGTGCCGGCTCAGGCGGTCAATTCCTGGCGTCCGCGGAAATGCTCGAGCGCTTCCGGATTGGCCAGCGCCTCGACATTGCGCACTTCCCTGCCATGGACGACATCCCGCACCGCCAGTTCGGTGATTTTGCCCGACTTGGTGCGGGGAATGTCCGCGACCGCGAGAATGTGTGCCGGAACATGGCGCAGAGAGCAGTGGTCCCGCAGGCGCTTGCGAATGCGCCCATCAAGATTGTCGTCGAGCACGGCGTTGGCGGAAAGCCGGACGAACAGGATGATCCGCGTGTCGCCTTCCCATTCCTGGCCGATGGCCAGCGCCTCCTCGATCTCCGGAATCTGCTCGACCTGGCGGTAGATTTCGGCCGTGCCGATGCGAACTCCGCCCGGGTTGAGCACGGCGTCCGAACGGCCGTAGATCTTCATGCCCCCGGAGGCCGTGATCTCGGCATAGTCGCCGTGGCACCACACGTTCTCGAAACGTGCGAAATAGGCGTTGTAATACTTGTCGCCATCGGGATCGTTCCAGAACATGACGGGCATGGACGGGAACGGCGACATGCAGACCAGCTCGCCCTTCTCTTTGATCACCGGTCTGCCGGAGGCGTCGTAGACCTGAACGTCCATGCCCAGCCCGAACGCCTGGATCTCCCCCCGCCGCACCGGGCCGTTGGGATTGCCGAGCACGAAGCAGGAGACGATGTCGGTGCCGCCCGAAATCGACGACAGGCAGATGTCCGGCTTTATCGACCGGTAGACATAGTCGAAGCTCTCCTCCACGAGCGGTGATCCCGTGGACATCATCCCGCGAAGCACCGCCAGCTCGTGCGTCCGGATTGGTTCCAGCCCTTCATTCTTGATCGCGTCGATGTATTTTGCCGAGGTTCCGAAATGGGTCATGCTGGCGGTGTCGGCGAAGTCGAACAGTGCTTCCGGACCGGGATGGAAGGGTGAACCGTCATAGAGAAGCAGCGTCGCGCCGGACGCCAGACCGGACACCAGCCAGTTCCACATCATCCATCCCAGCGTGGTAAAGTAGAATGCCCTGTCGCCTGCTCCGATGTCGGAATGCAGGCGATGTTCCTTGAGATGCTGCAGCAATGTGCCGCCGGCGCCGTGCACGATGCATTTGGGCACGCCGGTCGTCCCCGACGAGAACAGGATGTAGAGCGGATGGTTGAACGGCAGGCGCCGGAATGCGATCTCCCCCGGGGCGAAGGCCGAAACGAAGTCGTCGAGCGAACGGGCGCCGGGCAGCGGCGACGGATCGGCAGCGCCGCCGCCATAGGCGATGACGATCCGCTCGGTGACCGACGGCAGCCGTTCAAGCGCCTCCGCAGTCCGCGGAAGCATGTCGATCCATTTGCCGTTGTAGTAGTACCCGTTGGTGCAGAACAGTACCTTCGGCTCGATCTGTCCGAAGCGGTCGACGACGCCCGCCGGTCCGAAGTCAGGCGAGCAGGAGGACCAGGTGGCGCCGATGCTGGCGGCAGCAAGCATGGCGGCGATTGCTTCGGGGATATTGGGCAGATAGCCGGCGACGCGGTCGCCTTCCTTCACGCCCGCGGCCTCGAGGGCCCGGACCAGTCGCGAGACGAGGTCGTGGAGTTCGCCGAAGGTCAGAGTCCGCGCGACCCGGTCCTCTCCGCGGAACGCCAGCGCGTCGGCGCCGTCGCGCCGCCTCAGCAGATTCTCGGCAAAGTTGAGCCGTGCGCCGGGGAACCACCGGGCGTCGCGCATGCCGCCGCTGTTCTGCAGGATGTCGTCGCCCGGACCGTCGCCGATCACGTCGCCGAATGACCATACCGACTGCCAGAACCGCTCCTTTTCGATTATCGACCAGCGATGCAGTTCTGCGTAGTCGCTGGGATTGGCGTTCCACCGTCCGCGGACTTCCCGTTCGATGAAACGGGTCAGTCCGGTCCCGGCGATGCGTTCCGCGGACGGAGTCCAGAGCAGTTGTGCCAATTGCCTTCTCCCTGAGCGACGCCAGGGATGATACCAACTTGCCCGAATTTCCGAAACGCCGGTTCGCCGGATGAGCCGACGCGGTCCGCTCCGCGTCGTTCGATGACCGGGGCCGCCGCCTGCCTGGAACGGCGTTCCGGCGGCGTCGGCCGCGCGCGGTCATGAGGTTCGGATCCGCCTTCGGCCGCCTGCCGCTGTCGTGGCAGGGTGCGGCATGGATGACGATGAGCGCCGTCTTGTTCGCCGCGCAGGCTGCGATCGTGCGACATCTCTCGGCAGATCTGCATTTTCTCGAGATCTCCCTGTTTCGTGCCCTGTTCGGCGTCATCGTGATGCTGCCTTGGCTTATGCGCGTCGGCATCGGGGTGATGCGTACCCGCCATACCGGGCTCTATGTAGGGCGGGGGTTTCTCAGCACGGTGGCGATGTATGGCTGGTTCGGCAGCCTCGCGCTGATTCCGATCGCCGACGCAACCGCGGTCTCGTTCACGTTTCCGTTGTTCATCGCCCTGTTCGGCATCCTGTTCCTGAAGGAGTCTGCGCTCGTGATGCGCTGGGTCGCCCTGATACTCGGTTTCGTCGGAACGCTCGTCATCATTCGGCCCGGTTTCGCTGACATCAATTCCGGCGTCTTCCTCGTTATCGGCGCCGGCGTGTGCATCGGGGGGTCGGCGATGTTTCTCAAGATCGCGCTCCGAGCCGACCATCCGGACACGGCGGTTCTCTACCAGTCGGTGTACATGCTTCCCTTCGCGGTCATCGGCGCGGTCGTGGTCTGGGAATGGCCGACGGCGGAGCAGTGGTTCTGGGGACTCATGCTGGGCGCCGCCTCTGCCAGCGCACAGCGATGCTACAGCCGCGCGTTTGCCATCGGCGAGACCGGCGCCGTCGCGCCGTTCGATTTCGCGCGGCTGCCCTTCGCGGTGGTGATCGGGTTCCTCGTCTTTGCTGAATTTCCCGACATCTGGACGGTGCTCGGCGCTATCATCATCTTCGGCGCATCGATAGCTGCGGGACGCGGCGAGGCGCGGCGCAATGGCTGACCGGGCCGGCCATCGCGCGGAGGCGTGCCTCCGGAGCCGCTTCGATGCGATCCCGGGAACTGCGCGCGCCGGGCTGTGGATGACGGTGGCGGCAATCGCCTATGTGTGTTCGATCGCCATCGGCAAGTACGTGTCGCCGGAGGTGCACTTCGTCGAGATCGCCTTTCTCCGCAACACCTTTGCGATCCTGTTTATGCTGCCATGGCTGGTCCGTGCCGGAACTGCCGCGCTGCACACGCGGAGGGTCCGACGCCATTTCGTGCGCGGCCTCGTGTCCTCGATGAATGTCACGTTCCTGTTCGCGGCCGTCGGGCTGATTCCGATTGCCGACATGTCGGCGATCACCTTTCTTCAACCGGTGATCGGCGCGGCGATTGCCGTCCTGCTGCTCGGCGAGGCCGCCGATGGGCGCCGGTGGCTGGCTATCGCCGCGGGCTTTGCGGGCGCGCTCATTGTCATCCGCCCGGGCTTTGCCGAGATCAACTGGGGCATCGCGTTCACCCTCGGATCGGCCTTCGCCGGCGCCGTGGTCTCGGTGCTGATCAAGACGCTGGTGCGCACCGATCCGCCCGACACCATCGCCGCATGGCTGTTCATCACCCAGACCCTGATTCTGGTGGTGCCGACCGCCCTGGTCTGGACGACGCCGAGGTGGGAGCTGTGGGCGCTCTTCCTCGCCATCGGGTTCCTGAGCGCCATCCTGCAGCGCACCTACAACCGGGGCATGCAGGCTGCCGACGTCTCGATCGCAATGCCCTTCAATTTCAGCCGGCTGATCTGGGCTGCTCTGCTCGGCTGGATCGTCTTCGGGGATTTTCCCGACGTCTGGACCTGGATCGGCAGTGCGGTGATCTTCGGCGCGTCGCTGTGGATCACCCGGCCCGGGCGGCGGGCATGAAGGACGTGGGTGCCGGGCCGGGTTTCCGGTCCTGTTGCGGCGAGGTCAGCCCGTGACGGCCTTGCGGCCGGCAATGGAGTCGATGAACTTCGCCAGTGCGATGTCGCGTTCCGAGAGGCCGCCCGCGTCGTGGGTCGACAGCGTGATGTCGACGCGGTTGTAGACATTGAACCATTCGGGGTGATGATCCATCTTCTCCGCCATCAGTGCGACCCGCGTCATGAAGGCGAAGGCTTCGTTGAAGTCCTTGAAACGGTAAGAATTCTGAATGGCGTCCCGCCCGCGGACCTTGGTCCACAGCTTGAGTGTTCCGAGCGCTTTTTTGCGCGCGGCGCCGGCTAGTTTTTCCGTCATTTCCCGATTTCCTGTTATGTTGTCGTCGGCCGTGCTGCCGCGTCAAACTGAAGCAAGCACGCGGTCGGATCAAGGCTGCCGAACGAGATGACACGGCGATCCCACGCTGCCAATCCGGCGACGACTGGCGAGATTTTCTCAGTTTGTGTCGCGCTGCAATCGTGCCGCCAAGGCTCGATGGAGCCTTCTCGGCACGAAAATTGCGATCAAGGAGGCGATCTGTGATGACGCGAGCCCCAACGCATTCGGATTTCGCGTCTCCGAATTAGCATGGGATCGTCGTGACGAGATGACTTCGAAACATCACCATACCACCGCGCCCACGCTGGACGAGATCGAGACGCTGGCGCGCAATGCCTTTTCCGGACTGCCCGACTCGTTCCGTAGTCTTGTCACGGACGTGGTGTTCCGCGTCGAGGATTTCCCGGATTCCGAAACCGAACGCGACATGGCGCTCCAAAGTCCTTTCGACCTGATGGGCCTCTATTCCGGCACGCCAATCGGAGAGAAGGATTCCGGCAGCCTGGCGCCTGCCGTCGACATGGTGTTCCTCTATCGCCGGCCGCTTCTCGACTACTGGTGCGAGACCGGTGAGGACCTTTTCCACCTGGTCCGGCACGTGGTGGTGCACGAGATCGGCCATCATTTCGGGCTGTCCGACGAGGATATGGAACGGATCGAGGCAGATTTGGCGTAGCCTGTTCCGGTGTCCGATCGCGCCCCGGTCGCGGCTGAGGAGACACTCGGTCAGGTCGAAAGCTGCCGCTAAGGGCTCGTCACGAAACAACCGCTTCTGTATTGGGTGTTGGCAAGAGTGAATAGTTCCACTCGCCCTGGAATTTTGCGCGCCTGATGTCGAGGGCCTTTATCTCGGCATCCTTGATTCCCTTCGGACAGGTGTTTTCGTCGACATCGCAATAGACCTTGAGGCCGGCTTCGATGGTGGTTGCGCTGATCAGGCTGACGATGGCGGCGAGGTTGCGCAGCGCGCCAGTTCTGGCTGATGAACGAGAACAGGCGGTGTGCGGTTCCATTTGCTGGTGCCGGGCGGCAGACCATGATCTCGAGTTCCCTGGCGAGCTTCTGCAGTTCGACCTTCCGCAGCCGGGCCCCGTTCGAGCCGCCGCAGTCGGCGGTGATCAGCCGCCGCCCCGGGGTAGCGCCCTGGGCGCCGGATGCTTTCCACCGCAAACGCCGCGGTGTCATGGCCGACCAGCCGATGTTGTGGGCCACGTCCCCGTAGGGGGCCGCCTTGCCGAGTTCCTTGTCCGCGAAGTCATGAACCTTCACTTCCTCGGGCCGGCCCTTCGGCCGCCACTGGCGGCCGGCGTTCTTGAAATCGCCGATCAGTTCCTTCTTCCTGGTGTCGGCTCCCCGGCCGCAAGAAACGCCGCAACCTGCTCGTTTATATGGCCGAACTGCCCGGTGCACGCCGCCTTCGCGGGTCTTCGCGTTGGGCGTATAGCTAAGCTCGCTCAGAAGCCGCCCGACAAGCGACGCCGAACAACCCTGCCCCTCAAGACACTTCGCAAGATGCCGGGTGCTCTTCGAAACTCGAGACCGTTCCGGGTCGCCCCGCGTCGCCGGCGCAACCAGCGCCGCCAGCAAACCCGGCTGACGCTCCGTCGCCGCCCGCGCGCCGGCGGCGACGTTGTTCCGCTCCTTCAGACCCCGTCCAATCGTCGAACGCGCAACGCCGTCCGAGACTTGCGCTCACGCCCAAGACACTGCGCCGCAACCGGCGACCCTTCTCGTCAAGATGAGGAGAAAGGAATGCAAACCGGTGCCTCATGCTCTGTTCCATGCTCCGAACATAAACGCCCAACCAGCGCCGGACAATCAACCGACAACCAAACTGACCGACAAATCATTCCGGAAAGACCCCAACACCAAACAACCGAAGCCAGCAGACTGACCCTTGGGTAAGCGCTCAACCAAAACCACCAGACAGACAAAAACGCCAACGCAAACAACACGGATTCGATTATTTGGTGACAAGCCCTAACGATATCGGGCACCTGTCATCATCGAAGGTGAGTACTGCGCACATGGGCTGTACTGGCCAGCGGGAGCTGATGGGACGAGCGCTGCTCACGACCTTCCACAAGGCCCCGAAGCCGCGGACCTGCACGGTTCGCGTCCTGCCTGTCACGAGCCCGAGAGCGCGCGAAAACCGTCAGCTCCCTGCGATCAGCCGTGCCGTCCGCCGACGAAGCTCGGGAAGCAGTTCGTCATCGAACCAGGGGTTTTTCTTCTGCCATCCCATGGTACGCCAGCTCGGATGCGGAAGCGGCATGTATCCGGGCAGGTAGTGCTGCCAGGCGCGAACCGTCTCGGTCATTGTCCGTTCTCGCCGGCCTCCGAGAAACCACGCCTGGGCATGGGCGCCGACGAGCAGCGTCAGTTCCACGTTTGCGAATGCACCGCGGAGGTGCGGCTGCCAGAGAGGCGCACATTCCTTTCGCGGCGGAAAGTCGCCGCCATTTTCCATGGTTCCCGGATAGCAGAACCCGATCGGGGTGATGGCGATGCGCGCCTCGTCATAGAAGGTTTCCGGATCGAGATCGAGCCATTGCCGAAGCCTCCGGCCGCTCGGGTCGTTCCAGGGAATGCCGGTGTTGTGGACGCGGATTCCGGGCGCCTGGCCGACGATGCGGAGCCGCGCCGATACCTGCCCGCGAACGACCGGACGAGGGCCGAGAGGAAGGTCTGTCGCGCAGTGCGTACAGGCGCGGATTTCCCGGAACAGGTCGGCAACCGCCTTTGTCATGCGTCCGCTGCAATCATGGTTCGATCCGGACTCGCCTCAGGCGCCGGCCTTGAGGTCCGAAAGGCACCTGCAGGCCATTCGCGAGACCTGCGGGAACGCCTGTGCCGGCCTCTACTCGCAGACAACGTCGTCGCCATCGCCGTCGCGCATGAACCGGTAGGCCGGATGTCCGCGCGAGACTGGCGCAATGCCGTGACGCCGGGCTTCGCGGCACGATATCCGGCCGTTCCCGTTGTCGTCCCAGCTGCCGAGGGCGCCAGCGTCGCGCGGCGGATCCGTCGGCTCCGGCGCGCGCTTCGCCGACGGTGCAGCGGCCTCGTGATAGACCAGCCCGGTCGACGTGCAGTACACCAGAATCCGTTCTAGCCGTTCGGCTTCGCGCCTGTCGATGGTCAGGCGATATTTTCGGCGCACCTCGACAACGCGGTTGGCAAACCAGCAGCGGTTCCTCTCGGGAAGCCACTCAGCCGCGTCTTGTCCGCATTTGCCCGACCCGCCGCAGCGGTTGATTGCGGGGGCGGCCAGGGTGAGATTCAGGAGGTCGGCGGCAAAGCGCTGACGCGTCGCCCCGTCGGCAGCGCACAGTCCGCTGTCGTGAGCTTCGGATCTCGCGACGATATGCTCGATGTCGGCCTGGCCGATGCTGGCGAAGGTGCGTCCCGTATAGGGGCCATAGATCCGTCCTTCCATCGACGCGACTATCGCCGGCTCGACGGATTGCGGATAACGGTAGTCCTGCGCGTTGTAGGGGGAGCAGCGCCGTTCGGGTGCGACCGTCAGGCCGCGCCATGTTCCGCCAGACGCTGCCGTGCAGGCGGCTCCGAGGGCGAGAAGAACCGCGAGGATCCGAGACGCCACAGGCATCTGCGAAAGAGAGATCTTCACAGGGGTTGCTCCTGCACCTCGCTGGTGGCACATGGGGCCGCTCCCGCCGGAGCCTCGCGCTTCCGCGTGCCGGCTTCGGACCCCGCAACTGCGCCGACAGCCGTGCGGCCATTGTTGCCATATCGCGAATTTACGGGCAATTGAGGGCTCGCCGTACCGCCCGGCAGCACGGTCTTTCGCTGATGGGGCGGCCCGGCCGTCTTCGCGCCAAGCTTGCCGCCGCAGGCGCTGAAGCACTTTCTGAACCCGGTAGGCGCTGTTTGGCAATCGAAGCGAGAAACCTCATGCCCACGATCGTCCGTATCGCTTCATTCCTGTTGTTCGGCCTGTTGTGGCTTCCTGCCGGCATCGTTGTCTCGGCGATCCTTCGCGGCTTTTTCCTGCCGGATCCGGTGATGATCTTCTCTCTTATCCCCGCGGCGCCGAGCGGGTTCCCGCTGGTGCTGGCCTGCTTCGGAATCTGGCGTGTGGGACGCTGGCCAGCGGCGGCCGTGACCTTCGCCGTCCTTGCGCCGGTCACGGTTCTAGCGGGCCTTGCCGGTGGCCTCCTCGGCCCGCTCGGCATCGCCGGCTTTGCCACCGTGGTAAGTGCGCCCGCCTGGATCTTATTCGGGTACCTGCTCCATCGCCGCCGCCGTCGATCCGGCGGCGGCGCGTCGGGGTGACGGGGCGCACCTCAGCCCGGTTCATGCTGCGGTCTGCTGCCGCGGTTGGGGGCCGATCCTGACGATTAGCACGGCGAGGACAACGAGGTTGGCCAGATTGAAGGCGACCCCGAGCAGGAAGGCGGAGACGTAAGTTCCGGTAGCGTCGAACAGGATACCACCGATCCAGCTTCCGAATCCCATCGCGAGTGCGCCGAACAGGAACACCAGTCCGGTCCGGCGGCCTGCTTCCGAGAGTGGCATCAGTTCCCGGATCGCGACGGCGTAGACCGGAAAGATGCCGCCGTAGCCGAGGCCGAACAGGATCCCGATCACGTAGAGCTCCACGAGTCCGCTGACCAGGGTGAAGCCCGCGAGCATCGCTGCCTGGGTGCCGGAAAATACCAACAGCGCCCGCAGCCCGCCGATATTGTCGGAGAGCAGACCGACGAAAACCGCGCGGCTGACGAATGCGGACATCAGCATCAGCGACAGCACCTCAGCCGCGTTTCTCGCCGGATGGCCGAGATCCGTGACATAGGAGACGAGATGGCCGAGTGGCAGCCCCATTGCGACGCAGCATCCGACAATGGCGGCGCAAAGCGCAGCTTGCAGGGCGCGGACGGATACTGAAGAACCGGGGGCCACCGGGCGTTGGCCTCCACGCGTGGGCGCTGCCGTGCGCAAAGGCCCGGAAGGAATCTGCGGCTGTCGCCTGAGCACGAGCGCAAGCGTCGGCAGGAAGACGAGCGCAATCGTGCCATAGGCGAGCGCCATCGTGCGCCAGCCATGCGTATCCATCACCAGCACGAAGATTGGCGGCCACACGATGCCGGCGAGCGCCTGGCCTCCGGCCACGATGCCGACAGCCATGCCGCGGCGGCGGACGTACCAGCGCGCAATATTTGCCATTGCGGGAGCGGCGAGTGCGCCGGTCCCGAAGAACCCGATCAGGAGCCCATATATGACATAGAGCTGCCAAGCCGCCTCGAACCGGCTCAGGAGAATCGCACCGCACGGAATCGTGAACGCGGCGATCAGGGCGGGCGGCCCCATGCCGTAGCGGTCGAGCACCCGGCCCATTACGAAACCGCCGAAGCCGGCCCCGAGGAACTGCAGCGAAAAGGCGAGTGAGGGAACCGCGCGCGGCCACGAGAACTCGGCGGCGATCGGCTTGAGTGCGACAACGACCAGGAACATGGCGCCCGAGCCGATGAGCAGCGTCATCATCGAGGCGGCGAGCACAAGGAGTTGGCCTGTCGGCTCCTCCCCGGACCGATCTGCTCCGGACTTAGTGATGGTCGGCGTCCCGGGGAGGACCGGCGCGAAGGTGCGGGGTGTTTCGCCGCACGAGGATCAGGCGTCCTATGCCGCCTCGAGGGCAGGGCAGGTCAGCAGGCGCTCGTTGTAGGCCCTGAGGTTGGGCTTGTCGGAGAGATCGGCGCCCCGCTTTTCCGCCATGATGCAGGCGTGCCCGGTGATCGTGTCGGCGATGCTGAACGCCCCGGCGAGATGCTCCCGCCCTTCCAGATGGGCCTCCACCGGCCACAGGGTGCGGTTGAAGAGGCGCAACGCGCGGTTGGCGTGGGTCTGGCTGCGCCGCTTGGGCGGCAACAGGACCGTCTCGACCACGATGATGTTGATCGACGGCATGATCATGTCTTCGCTGTAGTGCAGCCACTGGAGATAGGCCGAAAAATCTTGCGAGTCGGGACCGCGGGCGAGCGCGCCGTCGCCGTGGCACGCCACGAGATGTTGGGCGATTGCGGTGCTCTCTGACATCCGTACCTCGCCATCGTCGAGAACGGGCACGCGGCCGTTCGGGCTGACGGCCAAGTATTCCGGCGAGCGCATCGCCTTGTCGCCGAGCCTGTAGCGTTCGAGCTCGTAGTCTAGCCCGAACTCGTTTAGCAGCCACACCGTGCGCACCGCAAGGGTATGGGGCGCATAGTAGACCTTCATGTCAGCCCCCCCAGACAATTGTCGCGCCTTGCCGCGGACGCGTGTCCAAGTCGCATTTGCCGCACCAGCCCGTGCGCCCATTATAGCGCCTCCTCGGGCGGGCCGACACGCGGGAGAGTTCGGCGGGGGTTCACCCTGCCTTCGACCCGGCGCCGAGGGCATGCCGGACCGCGTCAAGGCCGACCGGGACACCGTCCGGCCCCGAGATTGCGTCGATGAGCACGTTTCAGACATAGGCCGCCGAGGCGCTGTCGCCGAGCAAATGAAAGCTGGGCACCCCGCCGAGCAGGAAGTGGAAGCTTCCGTCGTGCCGCATTCGAGGCACTCGCCAAAGCTCCCGTCCTCGATCCGCCCGACGGCGGCGTCGACGCGCGACAGGCGCGCGCGGCGCCTCGGAGGCCTCGGCCATCCCCTGCGCACGCATCGCGTCCATCCGCGAAAGCCGGCCTATCGCCGGCTGATCGAGCTCGACCGAGGCGCGGTCTTCCGCCGTCGCAGCGCGGACGAGGGCGTTCCGCTCTTTGACGAGCAGTGCACGCATCGCCCCGATGTCGATTTCTCCGTTGTCGGCCATTGTCCGATCCTCACCCGGGCTCGTGCAAGAACCCCTCGAGCATGCATGTTCCAAAGATGCCATTCTACATTTCGCCTGCGTGCCGCCAACGGCCTGCCGGGAGAGCCGGACAATGCCGGGACCGAGGTTGGTACCGCCGCCTTCCCTGGCTCGATTGCCGGCTTGCGGCCGTCGATCGTGCCCCCTGCATCAGGTTCCTTGCCGATCCGGCCGTGCGTGTCGACGAAGCGCTTCGGCTTGCCTATCTTAGGGCGATCAGCGTCGACTACCGTGGATAACATGGCAAGCACCGATCGGATGAAGGGATACGGGCGAGCGGGAACGCTGCGGCGCGGTGCGAGGCTGGTGTTCGCGATGGGCGTGCTGGCCGTCTCGGTTTGCGTCACCGCCACGGTGGCGGCAACGCAGGCCGTCGATCTCGAACTCGTCATTTCAACCGACGTCTCGCGAAGCATAGACCAGGAGGAGGCCATGCTGCAGCGGCGGGGAATTGCCGCTGCGTTTCGAAACTCGGAGGTCATCCGCGCAATCACCTCGGGTTTCCTTGGCAGGATTGGCGTGGCCTACATCGATTATTCGAGCCGCGCCTTCAATCGGATCGTCATCGACTGGACGCTCATTGATGACCGCGGGAGCGCCGAGGCATTCGCCTCCCGCCTGCTCGAGGCGCCGCTGACGTTCGGCCGCCGGACATCGATCAGTGACGCCATCGAACTGGCGCGGGAGATGATCGAGTCGAACGCCCTCGATGGAACGCGGCGCGTGATAGACGTCTCCGGCGACGGGCCGAACAATCATGGACGTCTCGTCGACGCGGTCCGCGACGCCACCGTATCCCGGTGGATCACCATCAACGGGCTTCCCATCATCAACCGGCGCGGCATATACAGCAGCAGGTTCCACTTGCCGGACCTGGATAAGTATTATCGGGGCTGCGTTATCGGCGGGCCCGGTGCGTTCCTCGTGGTCGCGAGCAGTTTCGAGGATTTTGCACGTGCGATACGGCGGAAGCTGGTCCTCGAGATCGCGGGAACTGCGCCGGTCATCGATGGCGCGTCTTCCGCCCGTCTCGTCCGGGTGTCGTCGACCGGGCGTCCGCATCGGTCATCGGGCGGATATGTCTATCCTGGGGGTTGCGACATCGGTGAGCGCATGCGGAGATTCTGGGACGATCCGTAAGCGCGAATCAATGTCCGCGACCGGGGTGCCATGCCGACGCGGCGCCTTTGGGATGGATGTCATTCGCTCTTGGCCAGCCGGATTGCCGCCGGGTTTCGATCGTCATAGAGGCGCTCCACGAGGCTGGCGCGCAGGGTCGTGACGGTTCGAACGTTGAGGCTCCCCTTGGGCGTAATTTCTCCGGCGCCGACCGAGGGCGGTTCGGCGAGCACGATGGCGCGGGCGATGCGCTTCGACGAGCCCGTCGCCTGTGTAGCGAGCGCCTCCAGCGCGGTCCGGAGTTCGGCGGCAAAGGCCTCGTCCAGCACTGCTCCGTCGGGGTCCGTCGAAGCGCCGGCGCAGCGGCCCGTTGCCGGAAAGACCAGCAGGCCGATTTCCTCACGGCCTTCGCCCACAACGACGATGTCCTGAACCAGGCCCGAAAGCGCCGCCACCGCTTCGATGCGCAGAATGCTCGCCCGGACCCAGGCGCCGGTGGTTAGCTTGAAGTCTTCTGTAAGCCGGCCGTCGAAAAACAGGCCCCGCGTGTCGTCGTCCGGGTCGACAAGACGGATCGCATCCCCGGTGACGAAGAATCCCTCCTCGTCGAAACTCGCGGCAGTCCGGTCGGGATCCTCGAAATACCCGTCTATCACGTTGGGACCTCTGACCCTCAGCTCGTGGCGGTCGCCGCCGAGGGGGATCAGCTTCGCCGTCACCTCGGGAACCGGCACCCCGATCATTCCGGACGTGGCGCCCCTCTGGTGATAGAGTACCGCGCAGGGTGCGGTCTCGGTCATGCCCCAACCCGAGATCATCAGAGGCACCTCTCCGCGTTCCGCGATCGCCATCTCTTGGATCGCCGACCAGACGTCTGCGGGAAGCGACGCGCCGGCGTAGAAGAACATGTCAAGATCGCGGAAATAGGCGCGGCGCAGTTCCGCATCCGCCCGCATCGCCCGGACGGTGAGGGCGTGAGCGATGGGCAGGTCGATGGCCAGCGTTCCCGGGTGCATGCGGAGATTCTCGAGCGAACGCTCGAACAGCCGACCGGCCGGTTTGCCGTCGTCGAGATAGAGGCTGCCGCCGTTCGCCAGCATCATGTTGAAATCGGAATTGCCGGCGAACACGTGGTTCCAGGGCGGCCAGCTGAGGAGCTTGTGGGGCTTGTATCCGAGCAGGGGCAGGCAGGCGAGGTATTGCGCCTGGTTGACGGTCAGCATCCGCTGGGTCTGGGGCACGCCCTTGGGGTCGGAGGTGGAGCCGGAGGTGAAGAGGATCTTGGCGATCGTGTCGGGGCCAACCCGGCCGAAGGTGTCGTCGACATCCGCCGCCGGATCGCCCTTCAGGAGACTGGAAAACGCGGCGGTATCGCCGCCGCCTGCGCGGCTCGTGAATTTCTGCACACCGTCGAAGATGTCGAGCGCGAGGGCCGGCCCGTAGGCCTCCGCGTCGGCAGCATAGACCATCGCGGGGCGTACCTTGCCGGCGCAGTAACACAACCTGGGCCGGGCCTCGGACAGGAGCGAGTATTGCTCGGCCAACGGCACCAGCGGGGCGCCGACGGTCTGCGCTGCGAGCGCCAGGATCGCATGATCGATCGACGGCCCCGACAGCACGACGACAGGGCGGCCATATCCGATCCCCCGGGCAAGAAGGCCTTCGGCGGCGGAGCGGACCAGCTGGGCCATCTCGGAATAGGCGACCTCTCGCCAACCGTCGCCGCTCCTCTCCGCGATGAAGACGCGGTCCGGCGCCTCGTCGGCCCAGCGATTTAACCAGTCGACCGTCGTGCGCGCGACCGCGCCGAGTTCACGGTCTGACCGCAGGAGCACCGTCCCGTCGGAGCGCTCCTCACGGACGACTTGATGGGGCGCATGGCCTGCTGATAACCCCACCTTCTGCCCTCCAAATCCGCGACAACCGGCATTCTCCGGACCGCAGTGGCGGCTGCCGGAACTCTACAGGTCCGACAAGGTTCCGCCGCAGCCCCGACCGCAACCCTCGCGGGCGCTTGCCGTCAAGGGCGGCACCCGCTCCCGTGTCGGGGGTGAGAACAGCCGTTGGCAGACCTCGCACCGGCGACCGGGCGCGTCGCCGGAACGGCTCGCTGGTAGACCGGCTCCATGGTCCGATTTCAGTGTCAGGCACTTGATGAGGGCCGGACACTATCCTATTTCACACCTGAACACCAGAAAAGGGCGGATACTGAACGATGGCGTGGCTGCGGCGACTGACTGAGGATGTCCGGGTGATCATGGAGAAGGATCCGGCTGCGCGTTCGCGCCTCGAGGTGATCTTCTGCTATCCGGGGTTTCATGCGCTGCTGCTCCATCATTTGGCCCATTTCTGCTGGAGCGTACGGCTGTTCCTTTTCGGTCGTTTTCTTTCAACTGTCAGCAGGTTCCTTACCGGCATCGAGATTCATCCCGCGGCCAGGCTCGGGCGCCGTCTGTTCATAGATCACGGCATGGGCTGCGTGATCGGCGAGACCGCAGAGATCGGCGACGATGTCACGCTCTATCACGGCGTTACTCTCGGTGGCGTGACGCTGGAGAAGGCCAAGCGCCACCCGACAATCGGCAACGGCGTCGTCGTCGGCTCCGGGGCGCAGGTTCTCGGGCCGATCATGGTCGGCAACGGCGCGCTAATCGGCGCCAATGCGGTGGTGCTGGCGGATGTTGCAGCGGGGGTGACGATGGTCGGCATACCCGCCCGGCAGGTGCAGGCGCGGGACCGGACCGGCTCCGATCCCCGGTTCGCCGCCTATGGCGTGCCCCGCGGCGACCTGCCCGATCCTGTTGCGAGAATGGTCGAGGGCATGATGGGCGAGATCCAGGCCCTCAGGGCGCGGATCGACGATTTGGAACGCGGACGGGAAACGGCATCGTCACCATCTTCGTCTAGGGATCTAGGCACGGGAGACACGGCCGGACCGTGATTCGGTCTTCGGACCGGGATGTGCGGCAAGGCAAGGCGGGGGACCGAGCATGGATACACGAGACGGCTTTACGGGGAGTGTCGGCAATACGCCGTTGATCAGGTTGAGGCGGGCGTCGGAGAGCACCGGCTGCGAGATCTACGGCAAAGCCGAATTCCTGAACCCGGGAGGGTCGGTCAAGGACCGCGCCGCGCTCTACATGATTCTGGACGCCGAGGAGCGGGGCCTCCTGAAACCCGGCGGTGTTATCGTGGAAGGCACTGCGGGCAATACCGGGATCGGGCTTGCGCTTGTCGCCAATGCGCGCGGCTACCGCACGGTCATCGTCATTCCCGAGACCCAGAGCCGCGAGAAGATGGACATGCTGCGCCTGTGCGGCGCGGAACTCATGCCGGTCCCGGCAAAGCCCTACCGTGATCCCGACAACTATGTCCGGGTGTCCGAGCGCGTTGCGGCGGACTACGCGGAAAAGGAACCCAACGGCGCGATCTGGGCCAACCAGTGGGACAATCCGGCGAACTGGCAGGGCCACTACCGGTCCACCGGCCCGGAGATCTGGCGCCAGACCGACGGCCGAGTCGACGGTTTCATCTGCGCCATCGGCACCGGCGGCACGCTGGCCGGCATTTCGACGTATCTCAAGGAGCAGAACCCGGAGGTGGCGATCGGCCTCGCCGATCCCGAGGGCGCCGCTATGTATAGCTACTTCAGCACCGGGGAGCTGGCGAGTGAAGGCTCGTCGATCACCGAGGGCATCGGCCAGGGGCGGGTGACCGCGAATGTCGCCCAGGCCAAGGTTGACTGGCCCTATCGCATACTGGACAACGAGGCGCTTCCCGTCATATTTGATCTGCTGCGCGAGGAAGGGCTCTGCCTCGGCGGATCGTCGGGCATCAACGTCGCCGGCGCCATTTGCCTCGCGCGCGATCTGGGCCCCGGCCACACCATCGTCACGATCCTGTGCGACGGCGGCCAGCGCTACCAGTCGAAACTGTTCAATCCGGAATTCCTGGAAGAGAAAGGACTGCCGGCTCCCGGCTGGCTGCAGGACGTATGATGTTCACCCTGCATTCGCGCCAGCCGTCCCCGTTCGGGCGCAAAATCCTCTTCGCCGCCCGGCATCTCGGCCTCGACGGTACGATGGAGGTCCGCGAGGCCGACGATGAGAACCTCGTCCAGGGCCGCAACCCGCTCGGCAAGGTGCCGATACTCGAGCTTGAGGATGGGCGGACGCTGTTCGACAGCCGCGTGATTCTCCAGTTCCTCGACGAGGCCGCGGGCGGCAGCCTCATCATCCCGGTAGAGAGCGCCGCGAAGTTCGAGGCGCTGCGCCAGGCGGCGCTGGCCGACGGCATTCTCGAGGCCGCGCTGCTGATCGTCTATGAAGGCCGGTACCGTCCCGACCTCGATCCATACAAGCCGTGGCTCGACTTCCAGCGCGGCAAGATCGACCGTGCGCTCGCGGCGAGCGAGGTTGCGCCGCCCGGACTCCGGCCGCCAATGATCGGCGCCATCGGGCTTGCCTGCGCACTCGAATATCTCGATTTCCGCAAGCCCTGCGTGTGGCGCGAGGACTATCCCGGGCTCGTCGGCTGGCTCGCGGAATTCAACGCCGAATATCCCGGATTTGCCGAATCGCGGCCAGGCGCGTGAATCCGGCGGGACTCTCCGGGTCGTGGCCGGCCGGCTGGCATCACCGCGGCTCGGGCGCGAGAGCGAACTCCGCGAGCGGCAGGTAGCTCGGGCCGGATCGCCCGAGCTTGCTTTCGTACAGGATGAAGCGCTCCGCTTCGAAAGGGGCTTCCCCGAACGCGCCGTTGGCCTCGAGCCAGGAACGAACATGGTCGGCGCGCGCCTGCCTCAACCGGCCGACAGTGACATGCGGCATGAACTTGCGCCGTTCCGGATCGAGCCCGCTTGCGGTCACCGCGCGCTCGATCCTGGCCTGGAGCGTGGCGAGCTCTTCGGTTTTCTCGACCCCGATCCAGACCGCGCGTGTCTTCTTCCCGGAACTGAAATGCCCGGCGCCGCGCAGCGTCACGGTCAGCGGCGGCATCCGGATCGCGCCGAGCGCGTCCGCCACATCCGCGATCTGGTCTTCCAGGACTTCGCTGATGAAACGCAGGGTGATGTGGAAATTCTCGGGCGGCACCCAGCGCACGCCGTCGATGCCGCCGGCCAGCGAGGCGAGGCGAAGCCGGTTGCTTTCGGGCAGTCCAAGAGCGACGAACAGGCGGACCATCCCGCGACCTCCTGAAACCTTGCGGCTGCTGGCGGTGGGTGGCAGGCAGCCGGAGCGAGGGATTTTCTGCGGTTGGAAGATTCCGATCAAGAGGCGGGGGGAGTTCGCGCACAGTGATCTCACGCTTGTTGATGTGATGTGATCGGAGTCTTGATCGCGGCGCGGGTCGACGCGTTCGAGTCTGCGATTGTATCTAGATGAGCGTTTGTTCGTGCGGTGAGGTGTTGTTGTTTTCGTCCGGTATCTACTCACCCCTAGTTGGGTTCTGATTGGTCGTAGTGCTCGTTGATGATGTCTGCGGCTTTTCCGTCGAGGGCGATCTGGGTGGCGACGAGTGGGTTGTAGCCGAGTGCGGCCATGGAGGTGAGGTAGCTTGGCACCATGCTTTTGCGTGGAGCGGAAGCATCCGGGCACCTTGACCTTTGCCATCCTGATCTTCTGTTCTCCGGCATTGTTGGTGAAGCTGACGTCGGGTGCGCCAGGCAAACTGGTGGAATGTGGCCGGGTGCAAGTCCCGAGAGAGGCTAATTTCTCCGTGAACCATGCGTCGCCAGGCGAAGCGTTGGGGAGCGGCAGGCCAGGCTATTGAGCCACGAGATGCTTTGAAACCGGAGTGCCGAGGTCGTGGCCGAAGGCAACGAGCCGCGTTGGTGAGGGGGGCTCCGCGGGGTCCGAGAACCAGGGCCGAAGCAGGGACCTGGGAGGTCTTGCCCCTCTGTCGTGGAGGGGCCGCAGAGGAAATTCCGTAAACCGATGATGAACGAGAAGTCAGATTCGGCCATAGTACCGCTGAAGGCGGCGAACAAGGGTTCTTCGGAGCCTGCGGAGTTGTTGGAGGGAAGGGCAATGCGGTTGGCCCGCGCCGCGCGCAGAAGCGGGGGTCACAGGCGGCAGGTAGCGAAGAGGAACCCGGAAGAGCGTCTTTACTCCACCACGTGATGTTCTGCGTTCCATTCCTTGAGGAAGGACGCGGCGGCGGGGCGTTGTGTGGCAAGCGTACGCGGAGGGTGTGGAACTGCTGCACGCCCGTGTGCACAGGGGTGCGTACCGGGCGCCTCCAGGGTTTACATACCCAAGGAGGATGGAGGGCAACTTGCCTCGGACAAGATTCTTCAGCGGGCGGTGTGATTCTGGTGCCGCGAGACGGAGTTCCTCGGTTCCGGCCGGGGCGCATCATGCGCCGTCACGGTGGAACGGCGGAAGGTCAACTGGATCGTTGACGCCCCTTCGACAATCGCGACCATCTGGTCGCGATGCTCGGGAAACGGATCGGGGGGTCTGATCATCAAGTGACGCCGGCGTCATGGAAGGGACCGACTGGCAAGGTAACGCCGCAAGGGGCGGCGCCATGCCTTGCGAACCTGCACTACGTACGACTGGTTCCAGAACCACTGGCGCAAGCGGGACACGATCATTATGCGGACGACTTCGTGTGCGGCTTTCAGCATCTGGGCGGCGCTGAGACCTTGGGGAGAGACTGGCCCACTTGAACTGCACCCGGAAAATCATCGAGTTCGGTCGGTTTGCCAGAGCGAACCGCCGGAAGCGTGGGCAAGACGTTCGACTTCCTCGGCATGACGCACTTCTGCGAACAGACGAGGAAAGGCAGGTTCAGGGTCGGTCGCAAACGGGCACCCTGCGGCGGATCAAGGAGGCCTTGCGCAGGCGGTGGCACGATAACCGGCACGAAACGGCCCAGTGGAGAGTTATCAACGGCTGCTACTACGCCGTTCCAGGAAGCAGCCTGCAGAAGTTCATAACCAATGCAAACAGCTGCGTGCCCTTCGGCGACGCTCCCAAAAGGACTTCACCGGGGACATAGACACCCTCACCGCTGCCCACTGAGCCAGCATCCGTGGCCAAACCAGCGCCTTGTCGTCAGGGGAGGAGCGAACAGCGCACGTCCGGTTCTGTGCGGGGGGTAACCCGGTTCCCTACCGCGATGGTTGTCTATGAAGCGCAGGTTTTCGTGTTTCACGAGACGTTCGTGCAGGTTGTGCGCGTTTGCGTCCACGTTTTCCTTTCGGCGGGATGTCGGGCAGTTCCCTGGCGCCCTGATGGTGCGGTAGCGCCCGGCGTCGTTCAGGGTTTTGGATGCGCTCTTGTTGACCTTGTGGCAGGGAGTAGGCTCTTCATCAGTCGCGCGGTAGCCTCGACGACAAAGGTCAGTTCGCGCAGCAGGTGGCTACACTGGTCATAGCCCATGTACGAGGTCCAGGACGCCCTTGTAGCACGGGCCGATCTCTTGCCCGCGCTTGCGGTGCGGGAACTTGCACGTCCCGACGACATGGAGCCACTTGCTGTTGATCCGAAATCGTCGACATCGGGCGTTGCAGGAGGTACGCCACGGCGGCCTCCTCCCATGACGCATCGTGAAAGCATAGCTGAGGCCTCGGAGAGCTTGATATCGCCTGCACGAACGCGACGGCACGGCGCAGGGACAGCATCTGGGTGACCAGCAGGTTGATAACGAGGGCCTGGATGCCGTACTGCACGGGATGTTATCGGGGAACCGGCCCTTGCACTTCGGGCATTCCTTGATCTCGGCGCGGCGCTCGACGACCTCGAACACAATGTCGTGCGGCGCTCCCGATCGACGGGGCCGTCGATGTCAGCGCCGCAGGCGTCGCAGGCCGCGACCGTTTTCTCGACGATGATCTTGCGCAGGTTGTCGCCCATCTGCCGGTTCGGCTTCGGGCCCTTGCTCCCGGCACGCTCTTGTCCGTCTGTGACGGCGGCAGACCGGAGTTCCGGCTCGTGCGTGGACTTTTCCAGAAGGACGACGATGAGGATGTCGAGCAGGATGACGAAGACGCGGATCACGGCCTCTTTCGGCACCTTGCCGGCAGCGCCGCGGTCCTGGCCGCTTCGAACTCCTCGCGCGCCGCCCGTCGCCATCACCCGGCCTCGACGGTCATGATCGTCGCGAGCATCGCTTGGCGCTCGCCCGGCGGCATCTTCCGGTACTCCGCCTTGCGCTTCATCAGCGCGCCGCCTCCGAGATGCGTTTCCACATACAGATCATGCGGGGGCTGGAGCCCCGGAAGCAGCTGGCACAGCCCGCTCGTCGCCTTCGATCCAAAGTAGCCTACTGGCGGTCCCCGTCGTTCTCGATTACCACCACTAAACGAATCGGCCTGCAGTGTCAAATCTCCACGAAAACCCGTTCATTACTCTACCCCGACATCAAGCCGGAACCAGGGGGTGAGCAGTTACTTCGTCCGTTTGACGGGCTTTTGTCAGGGAGTTCAAGCGTCACCCGGAGCGGTTTCGTGCACCGGGATGCGCGGTGAGGGGCACTGGCGCCATGCCGTGTTTTCCGCATCGGTTGCTGTTTTGTCCCGGCGCTGCGGAGTAGGGGCTGAGCGCCATCCTGTGCCGGTTGCAGGGGTCTGAGGGTCCGCTCCTTGCGGAGCGGGCCAGATGTCCTTCTTCGGCTTCTGTCATGTCGGTCGTAGCGGCCGCTGGTTGTTCCGACGCGGCCGCGGCCCGGCAGATGCTGCCGCGGCGCGGGACCTCGACCAGAGTCTCGCAGGGCACGGGCGTGGTGTTGCAGCGCGCGGTCCATGCGGGAGTCGAGAAGCAGCGGCTCGCCGTTCCGATCATCGACCGCGTAGCGCATTTGCGCGCCGACCAGGCGCGTGTATCCGAGGTAGTGTCAGCGGGCGGAGCTCGTCGAGGGTCTTCGGGGCGGCGGTGTGATCAGCTTCGGGGCTGGCGGCGGCAG
This sequence comes from Alphaproteobacteria bacterium, assembly GCA_964291215.2. GTDB lineage: Bacteria > Pseudomonadota > Alphaproteobacteria > MPNO01 > UBA830 > JAJEBT01. The sequence goes on from OZ219791.1 coordinate 1,087,824, forward strand.
AAGGCGCGGGCGATGGGGTCCGCTCCGTGATCGTCGCAGCACTGCGCGACCATGAAGTCGCGCCCTCGACCTCACGGCGGCGCTGCGAATCTCCGCCGCCTCTCCGGGCTCACGGCAACCAGGGCGACAGATCGCCGGGCCGCCGTTCTCCGCACAGGCACCAGCGCAGAACGTCGAGGCCGCTCCTCGCGGCCGTGCCGTGTACATGACAGCCGTCCATGCTGTCGGAACCGAAGCCGGGCTTCCGCCCGGGCCCCTGAGGGCCCTTTCCCCGAAATTGTTGTCCATGGTCGACGAACACGCGATGGTTGAGCGCAGCGGCCTGCCTTCCGGCGCCGCTTTCGGAAGCCTCGGCGCTTCCGCAAACAGCGACCGCAGTCTCCGGCGCCGCCTGCGCGGCCTCGAACGCCGCCGGAAGCAAGGCAGTCGAGCCGTGTTCAGGCGGCAGATCTCCGCGATCGATCCATTCCCACCCCTCCAGCTGCGGCCGGCGCAGTTCGGAAAGTCGCGCCGACAATGCGCCCGACAACAGCACAGGATGATGAAGGGCCACAGGCGCGCCAGCTTCTTGCAGGCGCCGCAGCGGTCGTAGACATGGGGGCGTCCGCGAACAGCTTCGCCGCGACCTCGGCGCTGCGCGAGGGAGAGGACCGCGTCCCGAACAGGGGCAGCATCTGGCTCGCTGGCCAGCGTTCCCGGCGAAAGCCCCTGGACGCGGCGCAAGGGCCGCATGCACGCGCTCGTGCAGCACATGCGTCCACACGCCGGTCCCGAATGCCAGGTGTTTCCCACGCTGCATTCAATTTTGCTGTCTTCTGCTGTCCGGAGGTTTCACGGCGTGCCGGGTTTTCTGGCTTCGCGGTCGTCGCCGGCGCGTGGGCGGGTCGTTTTCGGAATGCGGGCGGGTTGTGGGCGGCGTCCGGGAATCGGCCGGACACCATTGGCGCTCAGGGCTGCGACGGCTTCCCGGCGGTCGAGCCGCAGCCGTGTTTCGGCGAGGCTCTCGCGTCGGTTGGCGAAGATCACCGCGAGCACGATGTTGTCGAGGCTGGCGCGGTTTGCGGGTCAGGCAGGCGTCCTCGCCGAAGACGCAGTCTCGGTGGTTCATGTTTTTCACGGCCCGCGGCCGCAGCAGTTCCTCTGGCGACGCGTGTTGCGCATCGAGCTGATGTACCGGTGCAGTCGTTGCCGCTCGCTGCGCCGCTGGCGCTCTTTCCCGGCGGCTTGCGGTAGCATGCGGGCGATCTGCCGGGATAGTTGATCAGGTCCTCGAGCGGCACGCGCTGCTCGAGGCAGGCCTTGCCTCCTTGAAGCGACCGTTGGCTCCCAGTCGATGCCGTCGAAGGTTTCGGGCGCCCTTGACCGGGAAGACGTGGTCTGCACCGCAGCGCCGGGTGATCAGCGTCGCCGGCGTCGTGCGGGTGATCACCTCGCCGCGGACATCGGTGCGCTCGAGGAGGTGGCCGCCAGCTCGCCGTCGTCGAAGTTCAACAGCGCGAAGGGTGCGCCGGAGGCGTGAGGGCCACGGTCTCGTGGTGGCCGTTGCGGTTGGCGCCGCGGATGCGCTTGCCGTCGGCGGCAAGCGCATCCGCGGCCGAGCACATCCTCGAGCGCCTCGGGGTCGATCGACCGGACGACCCGGTGGAGGGTCGCCCTGGAGGGCGGCTCGCGCAGCCCCGTCCTCGGGTTCCGCCGATGGCCTCGAGCTCGTTCCGGGACAGCGACCGCGCAAACTGCGCAGCTGCCTTTCATGTTCGCAAGCTCGGCGAGAACGTGAGCACACCGTGTGCTTCCTGCGCGGCGGAAGTCCTCGATCGCCGCAGCTCGTCGTGCAGCGAACGCATCACCTCGGAACCCCGGGGAACGAGGAGGCAGGCGGCGCCCGGCAGCGCCTGCGGGCGCGACAGCAGCCGTCGCGCCGCACAACGAAAATCTCCTTGCCATGGGGGTCGGTGCAGCGCCCGTTGGGCGGGCAAATCCCTTGGTCCGGCGCACGCCAGCCCGCCGCCTTATATGACTAGGTTTTGTCCCCGTGATGATGCAATCATCCACAGCGGTTGGGGGCGGGAAAATGTGGACAACCTCGACTGTGGGGGAGCGCCCGGTCCATGGTTGCAGAGAGATTCCGCTCCCCTGTGCGAGCACGCACAGGGGAGCGGGGTGCGGGGATCAAACGATGCCCTTGACCATCAGTCCGCGCGACGGGTCTCGACGATCAGCCTCGCGGGTGGTGTGGAGCGCGTCGAGGGTGAGCAGACGGCCGGCGCCGTCGCGGCGTGGACGGCAGCGGTCTCCCCGTCGTGACAGTTGAGGATCGAATACCGGCCAGCGAGACCGTCTCGTAATGATCCTCGCCGGTGCGGCCGCGCTTGCCGTCGTTGCCGACCTGCGGCTGCGCGCCGCATCCTCGATCCATCCCGGGTCGGTGTTCTGCAGCACCCGGTGCACGGTGGAGACCGGCTTGTTCCTGTTCTTCCACGCTGCTCCAGCTCCTTCTGCGTCGTAGTGCGCCACCGCGCCGGTTCGCAAGCCGCGCCATCACGCACAGCACCGAACCGATGCGGTGCCCCGCGCCGGAAAGCGCCGTTGATAAATCGAGCGCAACTCCTGCGCCGACCAGCGGCGCCCGCAACTCCCACGACGCAGGAAGCGGCGAACGATCCCGCGTCACGACGCAGCGGAAACACGTAAAGATCCTTCGCCTCCCCGGTCGGCGCCCGCTGGCGCGCGCATGGCTCCTGCCAACGCACTCCCGGTTCGCCGCCTTGTACATGGTGCCGCTGAACTTCGTCGGCGAGACAAACTTCTCCGCAACGTAACTGCTCACCCCCTGGTTCCGGCTTGATGTCGGGGTAGAGTAACGAACGGGTTTTCGTGGAGATTTGACACTGCAGGCCGATTCGTTTAGTGGTGGTAATCGAGAACGACGGGGACCGCCAGTGGGCTACTTTGGATCGAAGGCGACGAGCGGGCTGTGCCAGCTGCTTCCGGGGCTCCGCATGATCTGTATGTGGAAACGCATCTCGGAAGCGGCGCGCTAATGAAGCGCAAGGCCGGGTGATGGCGACGGGCGGCGCGCGAGGAGTTCGAAGCGGCCAAGACCGCGGCGCTGCCGGCAAGGTGGCGGAAGAGGCCGTCATCCGCGTCCTCGTCATCCTGCTCGACATCCTCATCGTCGTCCTTCTGGAGAAGACCACGCACGAGCCGGAACTCCGGTCTGCCGCCGTCACAGACGGACAAGAGCGTGCCGGAAGCAAGGGCCCGAAGCCGAACCGGCAGATGGGCGACAACCTGCGCAAGATCATCGTCGAGGAGACGGTCGCGGCCTGCGACGCCTGCGGCGCTGACGGCGTCGTCGATCGGGAGCGCCGCACGACATCGTGTTCGAGGTCGTCGAGCGCCGCGCCGAGATCAAGGAATGCCCGAAGTGCAAGGCCCGGTTCCCCGACAACATCCCGTGCAGTACGGCATCGGCATCCAGGCCCTCGTCATCAACCTGCTGGTCGCCCAGATGCTGTCCCTGCGCCGTGCCGTCGCGCTCGTGCAGGCGATCTCCGGCATCAAGCTCTTCGAGGCCTCGGCTATGCTTTCACGATGCGTCATGGGAGGAGGCCGCCGTGGCGCACCTCCTGCAACGCCCGATGTCGACGATTTCGGATCAACGGCAAGTGGCTTCATGTCGTGGGACCCTGACGTGCAAGTTCCCGCACCGCAAGCGCGGGCAAGAGATCGGCCCGTGCTACAAGGGCGTCCTGGGCCTCGTACATGGGCCAGTGTAGCCACCAGCTGTGCGGCAGCCACCTGCTGCGCGAACTGACCTTTGTCGTCGAGGCTACCGCGCGACTGATGAAGAGCCTGCTCCGCGAGGTCTGCCACAAGGTCAACAAGAGCGCATCCAAGACCCTGAACGACGCCGGGCGCAAGCGCTACCGCACCATCAGGGCGCCAGGGAACTGCCCGATATCCCGCCGAAAGGAAAACGTGGACGCAAGTCCGACGCGCACAACCTGCACGAACGTCTCGTGAAACACGAAAACCTGCGCTTCACAGACGACCCCGACGTCAGCTTCACCAACAATGCCGGAGAACAGAAGATCAGGATGGCAAAGGTCAAGGTGTCCGGATGCTTCCGCTCCACGCAAAAGCATGGTGCCGGGGCTCAAGCTACCTCACCTCCATGGCCGCACTCGGCTACAATCATCACGTCGCAACCCAGATCGCCCTCGACGGAAAAGCCGCAGACATCATCAACGAGCACTACGACCAATCAGAACCCAACTAGGGGTGAGTAGATACTCCGCAACAAGCAACGGCAGCCTCCCGGTCGCCGCCGCACCATCCGCGACAACGCAAACGAGGCCCGGAAACACCCGGCGACCACCAGGAACAACAAACCTCGTGTTGTTCCCGGCAACCGCCTGAACTGTTCCTCGCGGCGCCAGCCAATCCAACGGTCCCGCGGCCGAGGGCGCCCGTCTGCCAGCCCGCAGCGCCAATCCACCGCCCGCGCCAGGTGAACACGCAGACCTCGACCGGCAAACTGCTTGAAACCAAGATACCGTCAACGACACGATTCCAGCGACATCAGGCCGCGCAAGGCGCACAACCACATCCCGGAGCGCAAAACCCTCCGGAGTCGTCTCAAAAAAATCCGCTGCCCCCACGACAACGGATACTACGCCGCTTCACAAAAAGCCGGCGAAAATGCGAATCATCCTGAGCAAGCCAAACCGACCCTTTCAACAAATCTGGCGTGAGATCACCGTGGGACATTCGTGCGGCGGCGCGTCGTTTTGCGAACGACGCCACGAGCTGGCGGGCACGTGGCTTCGCAGCCTCGAGGTGACCCGTGTGGTGATGGAGGCGACAGGCCGCTATCACCGCCAGTATCTTCATGACCGGGGCTTCGAGGTTGTTCTGCCCGCTGCGGGCCCGGCGTTTCGCCGAAGCGTTGGGCCATCTGGCCAACCGCGTCGACGCTGGCCAGGATCGGCACGATGGTCGGCGATCTTGATCCTGTAGCTCCTCAGGAAGCCTTCCTCAAGAGCCTGGAGGATCTCCTGGTGCCGCGCTTGTCGACGCCAGGCAAGTGGCAGATGAGGTGGATGGCGAGAGCGTCACAAGGGCCTCGGCGGCCTATCTCGATGATTGCCAGGCTGGATGCGGCAATCAAAGCGGTGATCGCCGGTGATCCCGAGCAGAGGTACGGCATCCTGACCTTGATCCCCGGTCCGGTGACCGCCGCAGCTCTTCTTTGTTGGATGCCCGAACTCGGCAGCGTCGGCAGCCTTGATCGGGGTGGCGCCGATGGCCGACGACAGCGGCCACGGTGCCCGGCATATCCGAGGCGGGCGCCGGAGGCCACGTGATCTCCTGTTCATGGCCGCGACCTCGGCGGTACGCTTCAACGCGGATCTGGTGTTCGAACGCCACAAGGCCCACAAGGTCGCCATTGTCGCCGTGATGCGCAAGCTCTGGCGAACACCTTGCTGCGACAGCAGCGTTGCTGGTCGACCGAAGCACCGGTGAGTGAGCGAAGGAGACCCCCTCATGGCCTCACCTCTGCCGAGAAACAGCGCCGTTATCGGGAACACCGCAAATCTCTGCCCACGGAAAGCCCCGTCGTTCCCGTGCGCAACGCTGGCGCGATGCGGTGGCTCGGTGCAGTGCAGGAGCACTATCGGGACTGTCTCGACAGTCTCCCAGCGCGACACGAATTACGGAGAACGTCTGCAGATCATCGTCGAGGCTGACATCGCGGATCTTGAGGACATCGAACCGTCGCGCGGCTACGGACGGGACACCTGGAACCCCATTGATCACGGTAACGTTACCATGCCCGGGGACGCTGGACGGCAAGGTGGCCGCGCTCACGTGACCAATGGACGGCAACCCGCCGCCGGGACCACAAGCTGCATGTCGCCTCGCTCGCAGGGCAAGGACAAGGCGGAACCCCGGACCGCCTGTGGACAACCACGGAAAACACCACCGCGGACACCCGCAAAAGCCTTGCCAGGAAACATGGATGCTCGGGATGCCAGGTCGCCATCATCGCCAGGCGCTTGTCCTCGCCGTCGCCGACCGGCTCCACGGTGACCTCGCCAAGCTCCTTCGGAGAACCTGCGAGTGGCTTGTCGGGACAGTCCCGCTCAAGGGTGCCGGTGTCGAGGCCTTGGTGCAGGAAGGACGATGCCGAACGCCGAGGCAAGACCAGGCAGGGCCGCACGCAGCAAGGCACAACTCGCCCTTCGCGTTGCGCCAGTCCTCGCGCTCGCACAATCCCTGCGCCAAGGACGAGCGCGTGCTGCTCTCGGCAACCGACGCCGCCTTCAGCCAATCAACCGTCGTCGTGGACAGATGTCGAAAGCCAATTCTCATGGGCCACTATATAAGGCCTCATGAACGACGAGTTAATCATGGTTCGTAACTGCTCACCCCCCCCTGGTTCCGGCTTGATGTCGGGGTAGAGCAACGAACGGGTTTTCGTGGAGATTTGACACTGCATGCCGATTCGCTTAGTGGTGGTCATCGAGAACGACGGGGACCGCCAGTGGGCTACTTTGGATCGAAGGCGACGAGTGGGCTGTGCCAGCTGCTTCCGGGGCTCCGGCCCCCGCATGATCTGTATGTGGAAACGCATCTCGGAGGCGGCGCGCTGATGAAGCGCAAGGCCGGGTGATGGCGACGGTCAACGCGGCGCGCGAGGAGTTCGAAGCGGCCAAGACCGCGGCGCTGCCGGCAAGGTGGCGGAAGAGGCCGTCATCCGCGTCCTTGTCATCCTGCTCGACATCATCATCGTCGTCCTCCTGGAGAAGACCACGCACGAGCCGGAACTCCGGTCTGCCGCCGTCACAGACGGACAAGAGCGTGCCGGAAGCAACGGCCCGAAGCCGAACCAGCAGATGGGCGACAACCTGCCATCGTCGAGGAGACGGTCGCGGCCTGCGACGCCTGCGGCGCTGACATCGACGGCCCCGTCGATCGGGAGCGCCGCACGACATCGTGTTCGAGGTCGTCGAGCGCCGCGCCGAGGAATGTCCGAAGTGCAAGGCCCGGGGCCGGTTCCCCGACAACATCCCGTGCAGTACGGCATCGGCATCCAAGCCCTCGTCATCAACCTGTTGGTCGCCCAAATGCTGTCCCTGCGCCGTGCCGTCGCGCTCGTGCAGGCGATCTCCGGCATCAAGCTCTCCGAGGCCTCAGCTATGCTTTCACGATGCGTCATGGGAGGAGGCCGCCGTGGCGCACCTCCTGCAACGCTTGATGTCGACGAGACCGGATTTCGGATCAACAGTAAGTGGCTTCATGTCGTGGGACCCTGACGTGCAAGTTCCCGCACCGCAAGCGCGGGCAAGAGATCGGCCCGTGCTACAAGGGCGTCCTGGGCCTCGTACATGGGCCAGTGTAGCCACCAGCTGTGCGGCAGCCACCTGCTGCGCGAACTGACCTTTGTCGTCGAGGCTACCGCGCGACTGATGAAGAGCCTGCTCCGCGAGGTCTGCCACAAGGTCAACAAGAGCGCATCCAAGACCCTGAACGACGCCGGGCGCAAGCGCTACCGCACCATCAGGGCGCCAGGGAACTGCCCGACATCCCGACGAAAGGAAAACGTGGACGCAAGTCCGACGCGCACAACCTGCACGAACGTCTCGTGAAACACGAAAACCTGCGCTTCATAGACGACCCCGATGTCAGCTTCACCAACAATGCCGGAGAACAGAAGATCAGGATGGCAAAGGTCAAGGTGTCCGGATGCTTCCGCTCCACGCAAAAGCATGGTGCCGGGGCTCAAGCTACCTCACCTCCATGGCCGCACTCGGCTACAATCATCACGTCGCAACTCAGATCGCCCTCGACGGAAAAGCCGCAGACATCATCAACGAGCACTACGACCAATCAGAACCCAACTAGGGGTGAGTAGATACCATGGTTCGTTGAAAGACCCCGACCCCATCCAGCTGATCCCGAAACTGCGCTTGTGAAATCCCTCCTCGGCGCCACCACACCGGAACCATCAATCCACTGCCTGTGAGCGCTCGCTGAAATCAGACTTGGGCAGTTACCATAATTCACTTTTTTAGGCGGTCTGATTTACCAGATGGAACCGCAACGAGGCTCCAACATACTTGCCTGATCCGAGGTCATGCAGAGGCGCGGTAACGGTCGCGAATGTGCTTGGCTTTCAGCCGAGAATGGTGAGCACCCCGGTATAGCCGTAGAGGCGGTTTCGGGAGATCTCACCGTTGGCGAAGAAGCCGACCAGTGGTACGTCGCTTCCGACTGCCGCCTGTACCGCCTTGAGTTCCTCGGAATTCTTGCCGAACAGGTTGGGGCCCCGGGCAACGCATGAATAGTAAAGTGCTGCCCGCGGTGACCTGTCAGCGCGGACAATGACCCCGCTCAGCATGCGATCGAGATCCTGTGCCGCCGCGGCGCCGTCGCGGCGCACGAACATGATCCGGTCTCCCGTTGCCACCCGCTCGCCTATGGCGACGAGCTTCTCCTGGGGATCTATGCCGACGACATTGCGGACTAGGTAATCGCCGCTGTCGTCCCCCGTTATCGGCAATGCGGCATGGATGTAGCCACCGGCCCGCTCGAGATTTCGGGCCAGCACGTCGCCGATGTCTTTCTTGAACACATCGAGGGCTGGCCGGCCGTCGAGCTCGATGAGGATACTGTCCTTGGCACGACTAACCTCGTGTATGTCGCTCAGCGGCGTACAGCCCTGGCTGAGGCCGCAGGTCGCCGGTACGGTGGCCGAGAAAAGCACTCCCGACACGCCGCCCTCAGTGAGCCGGTCGGCGATCTGCGTGTGCCGTCCGCGCGAGGCCGTAAGGCCGCCGACCAGGAAGGCGTCGGTGTCGTCGGAAATCGAGTTCAAAATATCGGCCAGGTAGGCATTCCGGGGATCCGCGTGGACAACGCCGAACACGGCCCCTTCCGAGCCGATCCATTCGGTCACGTCGTCGGGAAGCGCCTCGCCCGGCTTCTCAATGGTGGGAAGGATGCGAAACCCGTTTGCAGGCAGGGCTCCGGCCATCGCGGCGATCGCTGGCCGTCCGAAATACTCTTGGCCGCCAACCATGACGCCGAGCCCGATCGTCCCGGCCCAGTGTTCGATGCCGGTGCGCTCCCGGAATTGGTCGGCGATCAGCGGCAGGTCGTCGTCGAGGAGGTCGGTGACATAGATGAACCCGAGATTGGCGTCCGCGGGCATGTTCCCGAACTGCTCCAGACAGGAATCCGTCAGAGTTTCCCAGTCGGCGTCCGCCGCGTGACCGAGCCTGAAGGCGTCGGTTGCAGTTGCGGTTTGCATGTCAGTCTCCTCCCGCCGCAAGCCAGCGGAGCACATATGGCATCATGCGGTCAACGATGACGTCGACGCCGCGGGCATTGGGGTGGATGCCGTCTTTCTGGTTGAGATCCGGCTCCGCGGCGACGCCGTTGAGGAAGAAGGGGTAGAATGCGGAGCCGTGTTTTTGGGCAAGCTCGCGATATATCCGCCGGAATGCGGTCTCATAGGCCTTGCCCCAGTTTGGCGGCGCATACATACCGGCCAGCAGTATCTTCACGCCGGCCGCGCCGAGTTGCGACAGCAGCCGGTCGAGATTGGCGCGCGTGGTCGCCGGGTCTATGCCCCGGAGCGCGTCGTTGGCGCCGAGCTCGACGATCACATGGGTCGGCCTGTCGGCGAGCGCCCAGCCGACCCGGGCCAGTCCGCCGGCGGTCGTGTCTCCCGACACGCCGCCGTCGAGTACCACGACCTCGAGGCCACGGCTGCGAAGTTCCGCCTGGAGCCGGGCTGGAAAGGCCTCTTTCTGCGCCAGGCCGTAGCCGGCGGTCAGGCTGTCGCCGAGCACGAGGAGCCGCGTGGCCTGCGACAGCGCTGGCGAGGCCCCGAGCGCCGAGACGAGGCAGGTCGCCGCCATTGCCGTTTGGAGAATTCCTCGGAACAACCTATATGAGGGCGGTCGCCCGATCAGCGGACGGCGCGGGACAGGGAGGGACGAGAGCGGCATGTCCGGAACCATTGTTCGTTTGGAAGATGTCGAACTGAGACTGGAGAGCAAGGCGGGGCCGGTCAATATCCTGAAAGGAATAAATCTCGGAATACGCACCGGAGAGACGGTGGGCGTGACCGGGCCATCGGGATCCGGCAAGACCTCGATGCTGCTGCTGGTCGGCGGTCTTGAACGCCAGACCGCCGGCATGGTCGAGGTCGCCGACCAGGACCTGAGCGCGCTCGACGAGGATGGCCTGGCGCGGTTTCGGCGCGACAATATCGGCATCGTGTTTCAGGACTTTCATCTCGTTCCGACCATGAATGCCTTGGAGAACGTAGCGATTCCGGTCGAACTTGCCGGTCTTGGCGATGCGTTCGACCGCGCCAGCGAAGCTCTCAAATCGGTCGGGCTCGGACATCGCCTGTCGCATTTTCCCGGCCAGCTTTCCGGCGGAGAGCAGCAGCGGACAGCGATTGCGCGCGCAATCGTGTGCGAGCCGGGACTGCTGCTCGCCGACGAGCCCACCGGCAATCTCGACGGCAAGACCGGCGACGCGGTGATCGACATTCTCTTTGATCTGCGCGCCGAACATGGGGCGACCCTTGTCTTGATCACCCACAACTCCGCACTGGCCGCCAGATGCGCACGGCGCATCGGTCTCGACGACGGCTGCGTGGGCGCAGACACGGCGCCGGTCTGAGGCCGGCCGCGGCGTGAAGTCATGACGGGCGCCGGAACCGCAGCGCGCATTGCCTTTCGCGAATTGCGCGGGGGAATACGGGGGTTCAGGGTCTTTCTGGCCTGCCTCGCGCTCGGCGTTGCCGCCATCGCGTCGGTTGGCTCGGTGACCTCATCGGTATTGTCGGGACTCGATCGGGACGGAGCGATTCTGCTGGGCGGCGACGCCGCGCTGCGCATAACCCACCGTGACATCGCACCCGGGCAGCGCGCCTGGCTCGAACGCGCCGCCGACGTCTCGCGGGTCGTCTACCTGCGGTCGATGGCCCGCGCGGCCGCCGGTGACAGGCGTACCCTCGTCGAGATGAAGATGGTCGACGAAGCCTATCCGCTCTACGGCCGGCTGGATACGCAGCCCGCCTTCGATCCGGATTTCCTCGCGCACGACGGCGGTGCGTGGGGTGCCGTCGCCGATTCGGCCCTGCTTAGCCGCCTCGGGATCAAAATCGGAGACACTGTCAGGATCGGGGACGCGATCTACCGGATCCGCGGCGAGATCCTCGGGGAGCCCGACCGTGTGTCGGGCGCGCGGGCGCTGCAATTGGGGCCGCGTTTCATCGCCTCGGCGAAATCCGTCGGAGACAGCGGACTGGTTCGCCCGGGCAGCCAGGTCTGGTACTTCTACCGGGTCAGGTTTGCCGAACCGGCGCTGCTCGAATCTTGGAAGGAGGAACTCGACGCCGCCTTCCCCGATGCCCAGTGGACCGTCCGCGACCGCGGCGACGCGTCGCCGGCAATCAAGCGGCTCGTCGGCCGGGCATCGCTGTTCATGATGCTGGTCGGCCTGGTCGCGCTCCTCGTCGGCGGTGTCGGCGTCAGCAACGCGGTTCGCGACTTTCTCGCAGGCAGGATGCGTACGATCGCCACCCTGAAATGCGTCGGCGCCTCGTCGGCCATGATCTTCGGGATATATGTAATCCAGATCCTGGCGATGGCGGCGCTCGGGGTTGCTCTTGGCCTCGCCGTCGGCGGGCTGGCGCCGGCGCTGGCGGCGGACCTCGTGCGGGATGTCGTTCCGGTTGCCGTGCGGGTGGACATCAACGCCATGCCGCTCATCCTTGCTGCCGCCTTCGGTTTTCTGACGGCGCTGGCATTCTCGATCTGGCCCCTCGCCCGGGCCTGCGAGTTGCCGGCTGCGGCCCTGTTTCGCGACACAGTGGCCCGCACGCGGGTGTTCCCGCGATGGCCATTCATGGCCGTCACTGTCGTGCTTCTTGCACTGCTTGCGGTGCTGGCGGTGACCACCTCGCGGGATCCGGCGATCGCAGCTTGGTTCGTGTGTGGCGCTGCCGGCACCATGCTGCTGTTCGCCGCCGCTGCCCGCGTAGTTGCCTGGATAGCCCGGAATCTCGACGGGATAGGCGGCATGGCCACCCGACTGGCGCTGGCCAACCTGCACCGGCCGGGGGCTCCGACCGGCAGCGTCATCCTGTCCCTCGGTCTCGGGCTGACGGTTCTCGTCACCGTGGCCCTGATCGAGGTCAATCTCGGGCGGCATATTATCAGGAGCCTACCCGAGCGGGCGCCGGGCTATTTTTTCATTGACGTCCAGACCGACCAGGTCGGGCAGTTCGAGAAGATCGTGAGCAGTGCCGAGGGCTTTCGTGAACTCCGCAGCACCCCGATGCTGCGCGGTCGCGTGACGCGCCTAAACGGGGCCGCCGCACGCCCGGAAAACGTGCATCCGGAGGGGCGCTGGATCCTCCGCGGCGACCGCGGCGTCACCTGGTCGCGGGAGCTGCCGCCAGACGAGACCGTGGTCGCTGGCGAGTGGTGGCCCGCGGACTATACCGGCCCGCCGCTGGTTTCCATGTCGGCAAATGCGGCTGCCGACCTTGGCCTCGGGATCGGCGACACGATCACGGTCAATATACTCGGGCGCAATATGACCGCAGAGATTGCGAACCTGCGCAACGTACGCTGGCGGACACTCCGCATGAACTTCCTCTTCATCTTCTCGCCGGGTGTGCTTGAGGGCGCTCCGCAGACGCATCTTGCCACGATCCATGCCGACCCGGTTCACGAACGCGCCATCGAGCGCACGGTTGCTGACGCTTTCCCCAACGTCACGGCGATTCGGGTTCGGGACGTGCTCGATACGGTGAACGCGCTTGTTGCGCGGCTCGGAGTTGCGATCCGCGCGACCGCGACGGTCGCGATTGTCGCCGGGGTGCTGGTGCTTGCCGGCACCGTCGCCGCGGCGCATCGCCGACGGATGTACGATTCGGTGATCCTCAAGGTGCTCGGCGCGACTCGCGTGCGGATCATGGGCGTGCTGCTGCTGGAATACGGCCTTCTCGGGCTGTTCACGGCGGCTGTCGCCGCGGTCATCGGTTCGGTGGCGGCCTGGGCAGTGGTAACCGAGGTCATGCGCTTTCCCTTTCAGCATGATCATGAAGCTGTCGCAGCAACCGTGCTCATCTCCGTGGCGATCACGCTCTCGCTGGGGCTTGCAGGAATCTGGCAGGCCTTGCGCCAGAAGGCGGCTCCGTTGCTTCGCAACCAGTGATTTTCGCCGGGCGCGGCACCCTGCAGGCTTGATAATTCCTCGGCCCGATATATATTGTGTGACTGTAAACGGAAACTCTACAGACTTGAGAGGGGTCACATGGTTTTCCCAACGCAGAGGCAGGCATACGGGAGTGTCCGCGCCGTCGATCGCGCCGAGTTCGATGCCGGTCTGCGCGCGCACATGCTTCGGGTCTACAACTACATGGCGTCCGGATTGGCGCTCACCGGCATCTTCGCCGTGATTGTCTTCCAGATGTCCGTGGTTATGAACGCTACCGGACAGCCTGTCGCCTTCACCCAGTTCGGCCAGACCCTGTTCGGGACCGGCCTCAAATGGGTCGTCGTGCTTGCTCCGCTCGCTCTCGTGTTTTTCCTCAGCGCGCGGATCCATGCGATGAAATCGTCCACGGCCCAGGGGGTCTTCTGGGTCTATGCGGCGCTGATGGGGGTTTCGCTCGCGACCATCCTGTTCACCTTTACCTACGAGAGCATCGCACGGGTCTTCTTCATCTCCGCGGCGGCCTTCGCCGGCCTCAGCCTGTGGGGCTACACGACCAAGAAGGACCTGTCCGGCTGGGGCTCGTTCCTCATCATGGGGGTGATCGGAATCGTGATTGCCGCGGTGGTGAACATGTTTGTAGGCAGTTCTGCGCTGCAGTTCGCGATTTCGGTGATCGGCGTTCTCGTCTTCGCCGGGCTCACCGCCTACGACACGCAGAGCATCAAGAACGAATACGCGGAGCGCTTCGACGCCGAGTCGAAGAACAAGCTGGCGATCTACGGTGCGCTCAAGCTCTATCTGGACTTCATCAACCTGTTCATTATGCTCCTGTACCTGTTCGGCGAACGTCGCTGAGGGGCAGCACCTAGTGTTTTCCGGCCGGGCGCTTCGGCGCCCGGTTCGGTATGTGCCGGAATGCCGGCTCGCTGGCGAGCGGCCCGGTTTCTGGTACGGCGTGAACGCCTCCGGCGACGCCGCGCCCGAAACCGTGCGTGGTTCCCTCGTGGCGCCCGCCGAAGCAACCCGGGCATGACGAAAACACGCGCCGCCGGTCCCAGGCATCCGGCGAGATATGGATTCGTCGCGGAATGCTGCGCCGACCGTTGCTGACCGTCTCGCCCGCGGGTTGATGTGTCGATCCATCTGGAAGAACTCTCCCACAGGAAGCCGGTTCGCGATCCCGAATGGTGCCGCGCGCGCGCGGCGGGAAAGAGGGCATTTGTGTGATGCGCGGCACGAAGATGTCCATGCCGTCCGCCAAGGTCGCCGGACCGGCTGCGAAAAGGGCGCGCGGAGAGTTTGTACATTCGACGGTGCGCAATAGCGCGGGACATCCGGGAGCTTCGAGGTCAGATCTTGAATTCACGATCGACTGGACCAATGCAGGCGCAACCGCGGAACCGGAACTCGCAGCGGCGAAAACCGCGCAGCGGTGCTCGAGTTGGGACATGCGCTGGAAGTGCTCGATCCGGAAGCGGCGATAGCGGCCATCGACCCGGAAAACCCGGGTCCAGACTCCCGCACCATAAGGAATGCCGTCATCCACGCTAGACGCAACGGTCTTCCCCTTGAGCATCTTTCCGATTTGTGTCGCGCGGCCCTCTGTGATGGCGGGGAAGAGCTTGCTCGTGGGCGCCCAGATTCCGGAGATGGCGGAGACCTCTAGGCGACAGGCGCGCCCTGGCACCCCCTGATCGAAGCGCAATTGCCGGCGCAGAATGTGAGGCGGGCCTTGGGGTTCGGCACCGAGCCGCTTCCTGCCCTTGCGCCTATAAAGGAAGCGATCGGAGTAGACTCCCCGGGGAACTGGAGAAGATATCGTGGCCGATCCGCTTCGGCGCCGCGACAATGGTCGAAGGCGCGGTGGCTTGGGATGGCGGCGGCGCCCGGGTTTCGCGTTTCGCGCCGAGTATACGTGCGTAAAACGCCTCCTCTTCTGCCGGGCTCTTGCTGACGTGCTGACAGCGTACGCTCGGGCACGCCGATCACGAAAGCCCGTTCACCGTCGACAACGCAATTGGGCCTGTGACGCGGAGTTCCTAGCGCCGTTTTCAGGCTTGCCGGCAAGGGTGTCCTCGCTGTTCGTGGGAGAGGAGGAAATCCAGGGACTGGCGGAGTTGTTCGGCGTTTCTCCGTTTGTGATCAAGCGCCAGATCGAAGATCACGATGTCGCCAAGGTCTGGCTGGGCGGCTGAGGACGGCTGGACCGACAGTCCGAACCAAACTGACGGCTGTGTGCCTGCATGTCCGGGTCGCCAATCGTGTCGAAACATTTGCAGGCCAGAAATCGCGTCGACACCGGTCGACCTTCGCAGACCCGGTTGTGGGCAACTGTCTCATGCTTGCTGAAGAAATTCTGTCATCAGCGTTGTCGCGCCGTATGCTTTGGCCATGCGTTGAGCATAGTGTGGGCCAGCAGGCTTCGTGCTGCTGGATATGTTGGAATCTGAGCGCGAGGCATTGCAAATATTAGTAATAGGGTAACTGCTCACCCCCTGGTTCCGGCTTGATGTCGGGGTAGAGCAACGAACGGGTTTTCGCGGAGATTTGACATTGCAGTCCGATTCGTTCAGTGACGGTCATCGAGAACGACGGGGACCGTCAGCGGACTACTTTGGATCGAAGGCGACGATCGGGCTGTGCCAGCTGCTTCCGGGGCTCCAGCCCCCGCATGATCTGTATGTGGAAACGCATCCGGGAGGCGGTGCGCTGATGAAGCGCAAGGCGCCGGCGCTGTGCTCTATCGGGATCGACCGGCGAGCGCTGGACGGGTTCGGGTGCGACTATCCGGTGGAACTGATCCACGGCTGCGCCCACGCGTTCCTGGCCGGCCTTGCGTTCCGGGGCACGGAACTGGTCTGCAGTGATCCCTGCAGGCGACCCGCCGGTCGAAGCGGCGGTACCGCCACGACTACACCGAAGCCGACCATCCTGCTGGAGAAGACGACCCGCAAGACCGGCGCCAACTCCGGCCTTGCGCCGTCGCGGACGGACAAGGACGAGCGGCGCAAGGGCGCCAGCGGCAAGGGCCCGAAGCCGAACCTGCAGACGGGCGACAACCTCCGGAAGACCGTCATCGAGGAGACGGTCGCCGTCGAGGCCTGCGGCGCCGACGGCGTCGAGGCTGTCGACCGGGAGCGTCGCACGACATCGTCTTCGAGGTCATCGAGCGCCGCGTCGACGCCGAGGTCAAGGAGTGCCGGACCCGGGGGCGGTTTCCCGAGACCATGCCCGGACCGCTGCAGTACGGCGTCGATCTGCAGGCCTTCGTCATCAACCTGCCGGTCGCCCAAATGCTGTCCCTGCGCCGGGCCGTCGCGCTGGTGCAGGCGATCTCCGGGCTCAGGCTCTCCGAGGCCACCTGCCTCGGCTACGTCAGGCGCCTGCATGACGCGCTGCACTCCAGGCCGCCATCGCCGAGCTGCTGGAACGCCCGGCGGCTTTCAACCTGACACTATTGAATGCGTTGATTTCTGCATATCGTGTTCCCGCATTTTTCGGTAATTTTCGACGGAGTAGAGGAGGAATTGGTATCCCTGCAAGAGTTTCTCGGTTCCCGGCAGGGGTTGGCGCTCTCTGGGGATGAAGCCTGCCAGGCGTGCGACCTCGACGACGAAGGCTTCGATGGTAGGTTCGGGATCGGGAGGTCCACGCGGTTGGCGTCGTCTGACGGGCTTGTGGATGTTCAGGACCGTGATCTCGTCGCGGTGGACGATGCGGCTGGCTGGCGTGCGAGACGCTCGACGGTCATGACGCGGCATGCGGTGATCGCGTCGAAGGCCGGACACTTCCTCAGGTCGTAGGCCTGGCCGGCCCTCGATCCGTGTGCCGACCTTCAGGGCCTTGAAGTATTCTTCAATCAGCCATCGCCTTTCGTGGAAGGAGACGGTGTCGAGGGCAGCGGTGACGTCGCCTTCGGTGGTGAGCAGCATCCGGCCAAGGGGATCTGCCGGTGGGCCGGGTTCCGGTGTGCCAGGCGAACTGGCAGAAGGTAGGGGGTGAAAGTCCCCTGTAACGAAGGAGTAACCAAACCGCGTTTGTATCTACTCACCCCTTGTTGGGTTCTGATTGGCCATAGTGCTCGTTGATGATGTCTGCGGCTTTTCCGTCGAGGGTGATCTGGGTGGCGACGAGTGGGTTGTAGCCGAGTGCGGCCATGGAGGTGAGGTAGCTTGAGCCCCGGCACCATGCTTTTGCGTGGAGCGGAAGCATCCGGACACCTTGACCTTTGCCATCCTGATCTTCTGTTCTCCGGCATTGTTGGTGAAGCTGACGTTGGGGTCGTCTGTGAAGCGCAGGTTTTCGTGTTTCACGAGACGTTCGTGCAGGTTGTGCGCGTCGGACTTGCGTCCACGTTTTCCTTTCGTCGGCGGCGGGATGTCGGGCAGTTCCCTGGCGCCCTGATGGTGCGGTAGCGCTTGCGCCCGGCGTCGTTCAGGGTTTTGGATGCGCTCTTGTTGACCTTGTGGCAGATCTCGCGGAGCAGGCTCTTCATCAGTCGCGCCCAGCGGTAGCCTCGACGACGAAGGTCAGTTCGCGCAGCAGGTGGCTGCCGCATAGCTGGTGGCTACACTGCCATGTACGAGGCCCAGGACGCCCTTGTAGCACGGGCCGATCTCTTGCCCGCGCTTGCGGTGCGGGAACTTGCACGTCCCGACGACATGGAGCCACTTGCTGTTGATCCGAAATCGTCGACATCGGGCGTTGCAGGAGGTGCGCCACGGCGGCCTCCTCCCATGACGCATCGTGAAAGCATGGCCGAGGCCTCGGAGAGCTTGATGCCGGAGACCGCCTGCACGAGCGCGACGGCGCAGGGACAGCATTTGGGCGACCAGCAGGGACGAGGGCCTGGATGCCGTACTGCACGGGATGTTGTCGGGGAACCGGGCCTTGCACTTCGGGCATTCCTTGATCTCGGCGCGGCGCGACCTCGAACACGATGTCGTGCGGCGCTCGACGGGGTCGACGCCGTCGGCGCCGCAGGCATCGACGGCGACCGTCTCCTCGACGATGGTCTTGCGCAGGTTGTCGCCCATCTGCTGGTTCGGCTTCGGGCCCTTGCTCCCGGCACGCTCTTGTCCGTCTGTGACGGCGGCAGACCGGAGTTCCGGCTCGTGCCGGCTCGTGCGTGGTCTTCTCCAGAAGGACGACGATGAGGATGTCGAGCAGGATGACGAAGACGCGGATCACGGCCTCTTCCGACACCTTGCCGGCAGCGCCGCGGTCCTGGCCGCTTCGAACTCCTTGCGCGCCGCCCGTCGCCATCACCCGGCCTCGACGGTCGCCGCGAGCATCGCCTGGCGCTCGCCCGGCGGCATCTTCCGGTACTCCGCCGCTCGGCCTTGCGCTTCATCAGCGCGTTGCTTCCGAGATGCGTTTCCACATACAGATCATGCGGGGGCTGGAGCCCCGGAAGCAGCTGGCACAGCCCGCTCGTCGCCTTCGATCCAAAGTAGCCCACTGGCGGTCCCCGTCGTTCTCGATGACCACCACTAAACGAATCGGCCTGCAGTGTCAAATCTCCACGAAAACCCGTTCGTTACTCTACCCCGACATCAAGCCGGAACCAGGGGGTGAGCAGTTACCCGCGTTTTTCCGCGAGCGTCGGTTCCCGCGAGGGGGCAGGCGAAGCGTCGGTAGCGGGGCTGATGAGCACCGAAAAGACCATGATTCGGGGTGCCGAGGCTCGGTCGAAGTCAACATCGCAGGCATTGCTATGGTGAGATGAACTCCGCGGTGTCAGAGAACCCGTCCGCACGCCTGGAACCCCGGGAGGTCTTCGAACTATCCCGCCTGTCGGGACCGTGCAGGGAAAGGAGAAAGCCTGTGAGGAACGGTTTGAAGAAGGGGGCCTGTGAAGGCGGCGAACAAGGGAGCTTCTGCGGAGCCGCTGGAGGAAAGGGCCTCAACCAAGGGGAATCCGGGACGCCAAAGCACGCACCGAACGCAGTGTCGGGTGCCACAGGCGGCGGACCGGAGCTGCAGAGAGGAACCCGAAGGAGCGTGCACTCTTCCATCACGCCGGATGCGCTTCGGGCGGCCGGTCTGAAGAAGGAAGCCTCGGCAGGTGTCGACGGCGAGGGTCTGGACGAGCGCTTGCTCGATCTGCACTCGCGCCTGCATCGTGGGGGAGCGTACCGAGCGTCGCCGGCGGGTTGAGATACCGGGATACGACCGCTTGCCGCACTGGAGGATAAGATCGTTCAGAAGGCGGTTGTGGATGTGATCCTGACACCGATTCATGAGGTAGAGTTTCTTGGCTACGGGTTCCGACGGAGGGGCGCTCTCGACGCCTTGGCGTCGAGCGGCGCAAGGTCAACTGGATAGCCGACGCGGACATTCAGGCGTACTTCGACACGGGGATCGGTTGATCGCGTTCCTGGAGCATCGCGACAGGCGGGTGCTGATACGCAAATGGCTGAACGCTGGCGTCCATGGAGCGACATCGGTGCGGGCACGCCTCAGGGTGCCAGCCCCTGCGAACGTGTTTCTGCACTATGTGCTCGATCTGTGGTTTCACAAGGCGTCCGAAGGTTCCGGATGGGCAAGCGATCATTATCCGGGACGATATTGTGGTCGGGTTCCAGCGGGATACGTAGACATACCTTCGCGACGTTCGAGAGAGGCCGCTTTGGTCTCACCCTTCACCCGGACAATCGTCGAGTTTGGACGGTTTGCCAAGGCGAGCTCGCGGGGCGGGTTCGACTTCCTGGGCTTCACGCACTTCTGCAGGGAGACCCGGAGAGGACGCTTCAGGCTCGGTCGCAAAACGGGTCGCCGCATCGAGGAGGTGCTTCGCAATCGACGGCATCACGACATATGGGAGGTCGGCGGGTCTGTCAAGGCTGGTTCAACTACTTCGCCGTCCCGGGCCGGTGGCTGCGCACGTTCCGCCACAGGCTGCAACGCCTGTGGATGCGAGCGATCCGCCGCCGCTCCCGGCGCCACCGTTTTGACTGGAAGCGATTGGAGCGCATGACCGAGCCTCTTTGGCCGCCCATCTGCCACCCATGGCCGGACCAGCGGTTTACCGTCAAGCACCCGAGGCCGGATAGACTGGCGTCCAGGTCCGGATCTGTGCGGGGGGTGCGCAGCAATGCGCATCTCTACCGCAACTTCGGGCCAGTTGGGTTAGGGCGGCGATGCGCCAGGCGATCACCGCGTTGATCGCCACCGCCCGTTCGATGCGCCCCCCCGGTTCGATGTGCGATCGTTTCCACCTTGCATCCCGACTTCAGGATCCGGTGCCAGTCCTCGATCCGCCACCTCAACCCGTAGAGCCGCACCACGTCGCGAGCCTGGTGCAGGCTCGCGACAGGCAGCGTCGTGAGCAGGACCCACGAGACCGGTTCCGACCCGTCGTCGGGCATGTCCACCTCCTCGGCGTGGACCGCGGTCAGCACCACCGGCTCCGGCCCGAAGCGCGCCCTCTCGCCCGCAGGCGGCGGGATCTCGAGTATCAGCCAGCGCAGGCTCACCCCGGCGCCTCGCCCGCCCGGCGAAGGCCTGCTGCGCCCCTGTGCCGCGCCGACAGCCGCTCCACCGTGGTCGAGAACCGTCCGCCCTCCGGAGCCGCGCGCACACGCTCGAACAGCCAGCCGCGGCCGAAGCTGCGGTCATGTCGCGCCCGCACCAGCAGCGCCAGCCGGCGGTAGCCCGCCGCACTGTGCTCGTGGAGTACGTCGAACATATCACCCTCGCGGTCCATCACCGCGACCGCCTTCACCCCGTCCAGTTCCTTCGTCGCCGCGATGCTGTGGCGAAGGTCGCGCAGCCACCGTTGCGCTCCTCGACCGGACGGTCCTTGTCCGTCCCGCCGTCCGGGGCGCCGAACTCGAGGTTGACAACACCCGGCGGAACCCCGTCGCCGCTCACGGCGAAGGTCGTGTGCAGGCCCGATGTCCCCGAAGACCCCTTGTTGCGGCCGATCGTCCCGAGACCCTCGCAGCCCTGGCGGGTCGCGAAGCTCAGGCAATCCTGCACCAGAAGCGACGGCGCCTGGCCCTGCATCTGCCGCAGCGTCCGCTCGCGATGGCCCCCGATGATGGTGGACGCACAGACCGCGTCGCAGTCCGGATGCTCGATCATCCTGCAGTACCCCTTCACCGCCGCCTCGCAGCCGGCCGCCGCCGCGAAGAACGTCTTCGTCGGCGACCGGGCCTGAACCTCCGCACAAGCCGTTGCGTCAGGCGGGCGTCTCCCAACGGCGCGGCACCGAATTTGTTCTCCGCCGCGCTGTCAAGACCGTCCCCGGGCGCCAGAACGCGCCGCGCCTTCAAGCAGGTGTCCCGGTCCGCCGTCAGCGGCAGGACCAGGATGCGCTTCGCCGGTTCCGCCACGAAACCGGCGCCCGGAAGTCTCACCGACACAGCGCCAGCCGGCCGCCAGGAAGCAGCTGCCCCGGTACGCAACAAAGGTCTCGGCCAGAACTGGACGGATGCCACAGGCCGCCGCAAAGTCCCCGACCACGCGCCGGACCGCCATGCCCGGGACCCGCGACGCAAGACAACGCACGGAAACCGACGGACGGATCAGGAACCGCGCCAGGCCGATCACCCCGTCGAGATGCGGCTTGCATCATCCCGGCCAGGCCAAGCATCCCGTGCCGCCAGGACCCGCGTCGCAGGAGCAAACAGGAACCCGCCAGCCGTGCAACGACCCGATCAGATAACGCAACTGACGGCCGACGTGAAGCCGGGCGCTGCGCGGATGCTCCGATGCCATCAGCTCGTTGAACACCGGACGAAGCTCCGATCCCTCCGACCCGGACAAGCTCAAGGCCCCGCGCTGGCCGGCAGGCCCACAGGCTCGGGAACTGCCACCTCCCTGCGGGCAACGGTCCCGCGGCCGCCGCTACGGCGGGGCGAAGGAAGAACGATCTTGTCCGCCCGCTTAAGGCGGCGAAGGGCGGCAAGGCAACTCGTGACCTGCGGTCGCCCGCGAAGGCCAACAAAGCCGAACGCATCGCATATCCTGCGGCCGATCTCGGCCCGTGAGACTTCCGGCTGTGCCAGAATCCGCAACAGCTTCTTCATGCCTTCCGCCGAGGAAAGCGCACTCGGAATCGAAACAGGACCATCCATGCGCACCACGATAGCGCGAACAAATCAGCGAGTTAGGAGGAAAATGTGTCCTATGGGCAGGGCGCGCCAGCGCCGCGAACTCACTCCGCGGCTTGGGCCACCGCCGGGTTGTTTTCCTCGGCAATCATCCTGTCGAGGTTGCGTATCGCCTGCAGCCCGCCGCCGTCGTGGTTGATGTCGACGCGAGAGAGGGTGGTTCCGCTGTCGACGTTCTCCTGCTGCAGCCCGATAATCCAGAGGTCCTCGAGGAAGGCCTCGTGGATGTTCTGCACCAAAAGGTCCGTGATCCACGGCTCGTCGATCCGGAAATCGTGTGCCTGGGCCCAGAAATAGTGCGTCGTCTTCTCGGTCTCGGGCGTGATCGCGTTGAGGTTGCGCATCGTGAAGCCCTGCGACCTGTCGCCGTCGACCGCGCCGGTATTCGCGCGCGCCGCGCCGATGTCCAGTCTGACGAATGCCGGCGGCGTCCAGGTGATGTGCTGCCAGCGGTCGACATGCTCTCCGGGCGTGAAGCTGCCGGCCTTCTGGAAGAATGGCGGGGGCAGCGAGTCCATGATCCAGCGGGTGACGGTGACGTGGCGGTCGCTGCGGTCGAACCGCATCGGCGTCTCGGCGACCGCGTCGGTGCCAAGCGTTGTCTTGTGGATGAAGCTCAAATGGGAAAGGTCGAGGAGGTTCTCGACCAGCAGCTTGTAGTTCGCCTTGAGGTGCATCAGCTCGCCCTTGGCGCGCCACTCGGGATGGTCCATCCAGTGGAAATCCTCGATGTCGTCGGGATTGGCGAGCGCAGGATCGCCCATCCACACCCAGATCCACTGGTAGCGCTCGACCACGGGGTAGGAATGCACGCGGCAGTTTGGTGGGACCGCTGACTGCCCGGGCACCCGGATGCACTCCCCGTTGGCATTGTAGGTGAGGCCGTGATAGGGGCATTCGACCGCGTCCCCGACTAGTTGCCCCGCGGACAGCGGCGCATGGCGGTGCGCGCACTTGTCGGCAAGGGCGACTGGGGTTCCGTCCTCCTGCCGCCAGAACATGACAGGTTCGTTCAGAAGCGTGCGCCGAAGAAGGTTCTGGCGGCCGACTTCCGTGCCCCAGGCACCGACATACCACGCATTCCGCAAGAACATGAGGTTTCTCCCAAAACCGTTTACCGTGCCGCTAGTCTAGCCGATCAGGCACCGCCTGTCCCGTTCTCCGCCTCAAGCTCGGTCCTCGCGGTGAGCTGCCGCCGCGCCGCGAGCGACGGTGCGTCGACGGCGAGGTCGATCCAGCCGCGCTCGGGATCCCGGTCGATCGATTGCTGTTGCGCCTCGAGGATCGTGACATCCTCAAGGAACGTTTGCAGGAAGCCGTCATACATCTCCTGTTTCCAGGCGTCATCGTCGAGCCGGAAGTCCCACACGTGGCCGTAGAAATAGAAGGTCGAGGTCTCGGTCTCGGGTGTCGGCGCATTGAGCGCACGTATGTGGATGCCCTCGTCATATTCCCGAGAGCCCTCGGGCGTACCGGCGCCCGTCGGCCCACACCCCGCGTAGACGATCGTATGGCCGGGCGGCCGGCTCTCGACGATCTGCCAGCGGTCGACCATGCCGTCGAACCCGCCGGCCTTCTGGAACAGTGGCGGTGCCGGACGATTGACGATCCAGCGGGTCATCTGGACCATGTCGTCGGCCCTCTCCGTCTTCATCGGAAAATCCACGATGGCGTCGTTGCCGAGAGTCTGCTTGTGAACATAGCCGAGATGGGACAGGTCCAGGAGGTTGTCGGTCACCAGCTCGTAATTGCAGCGGATGTGGAGAAGCGATCCGGGATTGAACCCCCAGCCCGGATCGCCGGTCCACCACCAGTCGGGGATCAGAGACTCGTCGGCGCTGCCGGGATCGCCCATCCAGATCCACAGGAAGCCGTGCTTCTCGACCAGCGGCCAACTCCTGATCGCGGCGCCGGGCGGTACGCGCGACTGGCCCGGAACGGCGATGCAATGTCCACTCGCGTCGAATTCCAAGCCGTGATACCCGCACTGTACACGGTCGTCGATGACGGTGCCGAGCGAAAGGGGCAGGTGGCGGTGGCAACACCGATCCTCAAGCGCGACCGCGGTCCCGTTCGAGGTGCGGTACATGACGACGGGTTCGTTGAGAAGCATCCGGCCGAGCGGACCGCCACCTTCCAGTTCACTGGAATAAGCCGCCGCATACCAGCAGTTCTTCATGAACATTGTCGAAGCCTAGACAATACGCACGGGAAATCAACCGCGTTGCCGGATTTCGGTGCGCCGCCGGGACCATACCCGCGATGGACAGGCCGCGCGGCACGCGATACCATCCGTCCGTGCGATAATGGAGAGGTACCGCTATGTCTGGACCGTCCCATGACGGCGGATGCGCCTGCGGCGAAATCCGCTACACCGTCGCCCAGAAGCCGCTGCTGTCCTATTGCTGCCACTGCACCGAGTGCCAGCGGCGGACCGGAAGCGCTTTCGGGATCTCCATGCAGGTCCGGACTGAGGCGTTCGAGGTAGTGAAAGGGTCGCCGAAGACCCGGACGCGGATCGCCGACAGCGGCAACGCGATCACGGTGAACTTTTGCGATATGTGTGGCACGGTGCTTTACTCGGCGTCGGTCGCGCGGCCGCATCTCAGGGTGGTCTATGCCGGGACGCTCGACGATCCTGGCGTGGTGCCGATCCAGCTCAACATCTGGGCCGACAGGGCGCTTCCCTGGGTCCACATGAGCTCGGAGATCGAGAGGATCCCGGGTCAGCCCAATATGGCCGACTACATCAAGCTGTAGCGCCGGCGCCCCGGGGGAAAGCAGGATGAACTACGGAACCCGCGCCAGGATCGGCATGCTGCTGCCGTCCGTCAACAGGGCCGCGGAACCGGACATGGCGGCGATGCTGCCGCCGGGCGTCTCGATGCACACGACACGCCTCCGGCTGCGGTCCAGCGCCTCGGCACATGTCCGCGAGATGGTCTCGAGCCTTGAGCAGGGCGCCGAACTGCTTGCCGACGCGGGTGTCGACCTGATCGTGTTCCACTGCACCGCGGCGTCGATGTTCGCGCCCGGTTTCGACGACGAGATTATCGGCCGCGTCGAGGACGCCACGGGCCGGGCCGCAACCTCGACATCGAAGGGATGCCTCGACGCGTTCCACGCTGTCGGCGCGCGGAAGATCACGCTCACGACGCCGTACAAACAGGTCGTCAACGACCGCGAAACCGTCTTCCTGAAGTCGCACGGCATCGAGGTGCTGTCCGATACCGCGATGGGCATCTCGGGCGATGGCGGGGCGATGCTCGCGGTCGAACCCGCGGAGTGGCAGCGGCGCGTGCGGATGCAGGATCAACCGGAATCGGACGCGGCGTTCATCAGTTGCACCGCGGTGCGGGCTGCCGTGGCGATCGATGCGATCGAGGACGAGATCGGCAAGCCGGTCGTCACCAGCAACCAGGCGATGCTGTGGCACGCGCTCCGCAAGATCGGCCTCGACGACATTGTGCCCGGCTACGGACGGCTCATGTCCCTGCCCGGCGCCTCGGAGCAGGCCGCGGCCTGACCCCCGGGTTTCCGGCGCCGCGCGGCCAGACGTGAAACCTCGGCTATCCGCGTATCTTTCCGGGCTGAACGAGATGCCACGGGTCGGGCACCTCGCCAATCGGATACTCGATGAGCGTCGGCCCGGAGGTATCGAAGGCCCGGGTGATGGCGCGTTCGAGTTCGGGCGGGCTCTTCGCGCGCAGCCCCTGGATTCCGAAGGCGTCCGCGAGTTTCATGAAGTCGGGATTCTTCAGGTCGACCGCGATTTCCTTGCCGTCGAACAGCTGCTGCTGGAAGCGCTTGACGTTACCGTAGGCGCCGTCGTTGAACAGCACCAGCACGAGATCGATGCCGTGCTGTGCCGCGGTCGCCAGCTCCTGCACGTTGAACATGAACCCGCCGTCACCCGAGATCGCCAGCACCTTGCGGTCCGGCCGTCCGACCTTGGCGCCCATGGCGGTCGGGGCCGCATAGCCGAGCGTCCCCTGATAGCCGGGATGGATGTAGGTGCGCGGGTGGTAGACCGGAAAGACGAGCCGGGCGACATAGCCGGGCTGCGTCAGCTCCTCGACGAAGATCCCGTCTTCGGGCAGCGCCCGCCGGATCGCCTTCAGTATCGGCATTTGCGGATCGAGCCGGTCGAACTCTTCCTGGAGGGCCGACCTCAGCGCCGCGATCTTTTCGGTGCGCGATGCGCGGGCGCGATTGTGGCGCGGCACCGCGTCGAGAAGCGCGTCCAGGCCTGCCGCCGCGTCGGCGCAGACCGACGCGGCCGGCGTATGGTTGCGGCCCATTTCTCCGGCGTCGATGTCGACGCGTACCACCTTGAGTTCATCATCTGTCCCCCAGACAGGGACCATGGGCACGAGCCGCGTGCCGACGCCGAGAACCACGTCCGCGTCCCGCCACAGCTGGTGGCCGTGCGGCGGGGTGAGCGCCAGGGGATGGCGTGAACTGACGGCGCCGAGCGCGCCGCGCGTCATGACCACCGGCGCCTGCAGCATCTCGGCAAGCGCAGCGAGTCCGGCGCCGGCATCGGCGGCTCCGCCACCGGCGATGATGAGCGGCTTTTGCGCGCTGCCGAGGAGTCGCGCCGCGGCCTCGACATCGTCGGGGTCGGGGGCGACGGCGGTGCCGTCCGGTGCGGGATCGAGCGGCTGCACGCCGGCTTCAGCGTGCATGACGTCCATCGCCATCTCGATCATCACCGGCCGCTTGCGGCCACTCATGAGCTGGTGGAAGGACTCGCCGACGACTTTCGGCGCATCGCCGGGCGTGTCCATGCGTGCCGCCCATTTCGTGAGTCCGCGTGCAAGTCCCAGCTGGTCGGGAATCTCGTGGAGTTGTCCGGTCCCCTTGCCGATCAACCGGGAGGGGATCTGGCCGACGATGCACAGGAGCGGCGCATTCACGGCGTACGCGGTCGCGATCGCGGACGACGCGTTGAGCAATCCCGGCCCGGGAACGACGATCGCGGTACCCGGCCTGCCCGTCGCCATGGCGTAGCCCAGCGCCATGTAGCCGGCTCCCTGCTCGTGGCGCGTGTGGATGACCCGGATGCGGTTCCGCGCATCGTGAAGCGCGGCGAACAGCGGATCGAGCTGGACGCCGGGGATCCCGAACACGGTGTCGACGCCGTGGCGCGCGAGCGCATCGACGATCGCCTCGCCGCCGGTCATCCGTGCCGTCTCGTCCGTCATGTCGACCCGCCCGCAAGGCGGAAGCTTGCCGTCACCGATCCCTCGTGGTGCCGGAGCCAGATGGTCAGGCGCTCGCCGTTGCGGCGGTAGCTGTCCCCGGTCTCCGGCTCCCAGCCGAGCGCCGGGAGGACGCGTCGGTAGAAGGCCCGGACGGCGTCGATGTCGGCTTGTCCGCGCGCGACGGCGGTCACCACGCGGCCATAGGCGCTGTCGAACACCATGCCCTCGCCGGGAACCTCCTCCAGCCCTTCGGCAATCGGCATGTCGTCGATCCGCGAGAGATAGGCGGGCTCTGCCGCCAGGGGAGAGAGCAACAGCAGTAGCGCGGCGACGGCTGCGCTCGCCTGGCGGACCAGCCGCGCAGGAAGCCTATCTCTGGCGTGCGGCACAATAGAATGTCGACCGGCCGGCCTGCACGATGCGCCGGATGCCATCATCGCACTCGCAATCGGGGCAGGGTGTTCCGTCACGGCCATAAACCTTGAAGTTATGCTGAAAGTAGCCCAACTCGCCGCTCGGCGCTACATGGTCGCGCAGCGACGAGCCGCCGGCCTCGATTGCGTCGCGGAGAACCTCGCGGACGGCGTCGGCGAGACGGGCGGCGCGGACGCCGCGTATGGTGGCCGCCATCCGGCGCGGCGACAGCCGGGCGACATACAGCGCCTCGCAGGCATAGATGTTGCCGACACCGGCCACTACCCGCTGGTTGAGCAGGGCCGCCTTGACGGACATCCTGCGGTCCTCGAGGCGTGCGGTGAGGGCGGGACCGGTGAAGTTGGCGGAGAGCGGCTCCGGCCCGAGGTTCCGGATCAGCGGGTGATCCGGAAAGCCGTCCTTGTCGGTCAGAGTTATCAGGCCGAAACGCCGCGGGTCGGAAAACCGCACCGTGGTGCCGTTGCCGACCCGGAACACGATGTGTTCGTGGTCGCGGTGGCGTCCGGGATCCGCGTTTCCGGCGCCCGCCGCGTCGGCGGGGTCGATCACAATCCGGCCCGACATGCCGAGATGAGCCAGCAGCACCGTGCCGTCGTCGAATTGTCCGACCAGGTATTTTGCGCGGCGCTCGAGGCGCAGCAGGGTGCGCCCGCGCAGCCGCTCGGCGAAGTCGGCGGGAACCGGGATGCGCAGGTCGCGCCGGCGCACCTCGACGCCTTCGATGCGGCGCCCTTCCATGGCCGCTGCCAGTCCGCGCCGGACGGTCTCTACCTCGGGGAGTTCGGGCATGGCGCCAGCCTAGCCGGAACGGCGGCTCTGCGCTATCCTCCGCGCCATGAGCCTTTCGACCGACCGCGACGGGGTTGCTTTCGGCTTCCGGCGGGTGGCGGAGTCCGAGCATGGTGGCCTCGTCGGCCAGATCTTCGACAGCGTTGCGGGCCGTTACGATCTGATGAACGACCTGATGTCGGGCGGCCTTCACCGGCTGTGGAAGTCGGCCCTGATCGCCCGGATCGCGCCGCGCCCTGGCATGCGTCTTGTCGACGTTGCGGGCGGCACCGGCGACATCGCCGCGGCCTTTCTCGCCCGCGGCGGCGGCGAGGCGATCGTCTGCGATGTCAACGAGAGCATGCTGCAGGCCGGCCTCGACCGCCGCCTCGACCGCGGCATCCTCGAGCCCCTGCCCCAGATCTGCGGGGATGCGCAGGCCCTGCCCGTCCGCGACTCCTGCGTCGATGTCTGCACGATCGCGTTCGGACTGCGCAATGTCGCGCGGCGGCCGGCGGCACTGGCGGAGATGCGGCGCATCCTCGTTCCCGGCGGCCATTTCCTGTGCCTCGAGTTCAGCCCCGCCGTGCTGCCGCTGCTCCGGCCCTTTTATGACGCCTGGTCCTTCCACGTGCTTCCGCGGCTCGGCGGTCTGATCGCCGGCGACAGTGACGCCTACCGCTATCTCGCGGAAAGCATCCGGATGTTCCCGGGCCCCCACCAACTGGCCGGCGAGATCGGCGAGGCGGGCTTCGGCAATGTCACCCACCTTTCGCTGAGCGGCGGGATCGTTCGCATCCACTCCGCCTGGCGTGTCGACTAGGCCGGCAGGAGCATGGCGGCGCGGCATATGACGGGGCATGCGACACCTTAGGCGGGCCGTGACGGTGTTCCGCGTGCTTGCGCGGCACGATGCGGCCTTCGTTCTCGAACGCTTCGGCACAGTCCGCCTTCCTGTCCGCGCTGCCGGCTGGCTGCTGCTGGCGCCGCGGAGCCGCGAGGTTGCCGGCATGCGCCGCGGCGAGCGGCTGCGGACGGCGCTGATCGCGCTCGGGCCGGCCTTCGTCAAGATCGGCCAGGCCCTCTCGGTGCGTCCGGACCTGGTCGGCGAGGAGATGGCCGACGACCTCGCGGCGCTCCTGGACGACATGCCGTCGATCGGCGGCGGCGAGGTCAGGACCGCCATCGAGCGCGAGTTCGGACAACCGCTCGACGAGCTGTTTTCCGAATTCGAGGACGAGGCAGTCGCCGCTGCGTCCATCGCCCAGGTTCATCGCGCGACCACCACGGAGGGCGTGGAGGTCGCGGTGAAGGTGCTGCGCCCGAAGATCGAGGATGCGTTTGCGCGCGACCTCGGCCTCGCGCGCTGGGCCGCCGGCCTGATCGAGCGGCGCCTGCCGCGGTTCCGGCGTCTGCGGCCTGCCGACGCCGTGGAGACGATCGCGCGCTCGGTCGAGATGGAGATGGACCTCCGGCTCGAGGGAGCGGCGGCCGACGAACTCCGTGCCAACTTCGCCGACGAGGCGTATTTTTCCGTGCCGGAGGTCGACTGGCAGCGTACGGGCCGCCGCGTGCTCACGATGCGCTGGGTGAACGGCGTTCCGATCGA
Source organism: Alphaproteobacteria bacterium (assembly GCA_964291215.2). Lineage (GTDB taxonomy): Bacteria > Pseudomonadota > Alphaproteobacteria > MPNO01 > UBA830 > JAJEBT01. The sequence goes on from OZ219791.1 coordinate 1,118,219, forward strand.
CCGCATCGGCGGAGAAAACGGCGGCATCGACCCTGGGGAGGTCGTGGCCAGCCTTGCCCGGATCCTCTTCCTCCAGGTGTTCCGGGACGGCTTCTTCCACGCCGATCTGCACCCGGGCAACCTGTTCGTCGATCAAGACGGCGTTGTCCATGCCGTGGATTTCGGAATCATGGGCCGGCTCGACCTGGCGTCGCGCCGGTATCTTGCCGAGATGCTGCACGGCTTTCTGATCGGCGACTACGACCGGGTGGCGCACGCACACCTGCGCGCCGGCTACGTGCCGCCGTACCACTCGTCGGCGGAGTTCGCGCAGGCGGCGCGCTCGATCGCGGAGCCCATTCTCGGCCTGCCGCTCGGCGAGATCTCGCTCGCCCGCCTGCTCGCCCAACTGTTCGCGGTGACCCGGCGCTTCGACATGCAGACCCAGCCGCAACTCCTGCTTCTCCAGAAGACCATGCTGGTCGCTGAAGGTGTCGGGCGCGGGCTCTGCCCGGGCCTCAACATGTGGGAATTGGCGCGCCCGCTGGTCGAATCGTGGATGCGCTCGGGCGACGGGGCCGAAGCCCGCCTGCGCGAGGTTGCGGACGGGTTGCTCGATGCTCTCGAACGGTTCCCGCAGGTCCTGAAGGAACTCGAGAGATCGGCCGCGGACGCCGCTGGTCGCCGGCAGGAGGACAGTGCGCCGGTGGAGCCGGCGGCGGATCGGACTGCGCCCGGGCGCGAATGGCCGGGCTGGGTTGTGGCCGCGGTCCTCGTGCTCGCCGCCGTCGCCGTACTCAGCTAGAGGGCGGCGGACGCCGACGCATGTCACCCGTCGGCGGGCTCGCTGCCACCGCCTTTACATCACGCTCCGAAGCGCTAGTCTGCGTCGTCGGTATTGCCGGGAGGGGCGCAATGAATCACACGGGCGTGGACAGGCTGGTCTATGGTGTGCGCGATCGTGACGCGGCGTCCGGTTTCTGGACCGATTTCGGGCTCGAGCCTGCCGGCGACGGGGGCGGGCATACCGCCTGGCGCGCCGCCAACGGCGCTACGATAGAGCTGCGGCCGGCCGATGATCCCGATCTTCCTCCGCCCGTCGGCGCCGATGTCGACGCCACCCTGCGCGAGGTCACGTTCGGGGTGCAGGACGCCGCGGACCTCGATGCGCTGGAGGAGGCCCTGTCTCCGGATCGCGAGGTGCGGCGTGACGCCGAGGGCGGCATCCGGACTACCGATCCGCTAGGCTTCGGCCTCGCCTTCCGTGTCACTAGGAATCGGCCAGTTGCGGCGGCCGAACAGGATGTCAACGTGCCTGGCCGGGCGACGCGCGTAAACCGGCGCGCGCCGAGAGTTGATCGTGCGCGGCCACTCGAGGTCTCGCATGTCGTCTATGTGACCGACGAGCTCGAGGCGCACAAGGAGTTCTATGTCGACCGCCTCGGCTTCAGGGTCACCGACATGTATCCCGGGCGCGGCTATTTCACGCGGTGCAGCGCGGCGCACCACCACCACAACCTGTTTTTGCTCAATCCCGGGGGCGGCAAGCGCGGCTTCCACCATGTCGCCTTCGAGGTCGGAACGATCCACGATCTGTTCGGCGGCGGCAACAACATGACCCGGCAGGGCTGGAAGACCATGCTCGGCCCGGGCCGCCACCCTATCTCATCGTGCTATTTCTGGTATTTCCACAATCCCTCGGGGGGTGCGGCGGAATACGATTTCGATTCCGACGTGGTCGACGACGACTGGGAGGCCGCGACCTGGGAATCGAAACCCGAGAACTTCGCCGAGTGGTGCCTTGCCGAAGGCATGGGCGAAGCGCTTCTCTATGATGGCATCCAGCGCGGCTGACACCGAGACCGGTAGATTCCGTTCGGCATGAAACCTGCACCCTTCAACTATGTCCGCGCCACCGGGATCGATGACGCGACGGCGGCTCTCGCGAGCGCCGGCGGCAGGGCGAAGATCCTCGCCGGCGGCCAGAGCCTTGTTCCGATGCTCAATTTCCGGCTGGTCGACGCCGACCTGTTCGTCGACATCAACCAGGTCGGCGGTATCGACGGCATCGAGGAGTCCGGGGACGGCCTCCGCATCGGCGCACTCGCACGCCATCACCGGATCGAGACGTCGGACGCGGTTCGCGAGCACTTTCCCGTGCTTGCTGCCGCGATGCAGCATGTCGCCCACCTCGCGATCCGCAACCGCGGGACCATTGGCGGCAGCCTGTCGCACGCTGATCCCGCGGCCGAGCTTCCGGCGATGTCGCTTCTCCTCGACGCGACGATCGAGACCGCGGGCCCGTCGGGCGGACGGGCGCTGGCGGCGCGCGATTTCTTCGTCGCCCCCCTTGTGAACGCCCTTGATGACAGCGAGATGGTCACGTCGGTCGTCCTTCCCTGCCTGCCGCCGGACGCGGGCTGGGGGTTCGACGAGGTAGCCCGGCGCCGCGGCGACTTCGCGATCGCCGGCGCCGGTTGCGTGGTCGCGCTCGAGAACGGCGCGGTGTCCGAGGCGCGGATCGCGCTGATGGGGGTTCACGACACGCCGCTTCGCGCGACCGCGGCGGAGGCGCTGCTCGTCGGCAACAGCCCCGACGGCGATGCCATCGACGCGGCCGCGGCTGCAGCCCGAGATGCCGTGGAGCCGATGAACGATCTTCACGGTTCTGCAGATTACAGGCGCCATCTGGCCGGGGTCGTGGTGCGCCGCACCCTGGACGCCGCCGTCGCGCGAGCGGAGGCCCGGTGATGGACGACAGGGTTCAGGTCACCATGACCGTCAACGGCGTCCGCCATGTTCGCGAGATCGAGCCGCGTCTGCTCCTGGTCGATTTCCTCCGCGAGGATATAGATCTCACGGGAACTCATGTTGGCTGCGAGCACGGCGTCTGTGGCGCCTGCACGGTGCTGATGGACGGCGACAGCGTGCGATCCTGCCTGACCCTTGCCGTACAGGCCGATGGCGCCGAGGTCGAGACCGTGGAAAGCCTGGGCAGCGTCGATTCGCTCAACGATCTCCAGCAGGCGTTCCGCGCCCATCACGCGCTCCAGTGCGGCTACTGCACGCCGGGCATGCTCATGACCGCCACCGATCTTCTCCGCAAGTATCCGCTGGCTACCGACGACGAGATCCGCGACGGCATCTCGGGCAACATTTGCCGCTGCACCGGCTACCAGAACATCGTCGCTGCGATTCGCGAGGTCGCCGACCGGAGGAACGGACAATGACCGATCCCGATGCGCTGTCCCGGCCCCGGTTCGTGGGCGCGCGGGTGGCGCGGAAGGAGGATCCGCGCCTCCTTGCCGGCGCCGGCAACTACGTTGCCGACATCAAGCGCCACGGCATGCTGCATGTCGCCTTCCGGCGGAGCGATCATGCCCATGCCAGGATCCGCGGCATCGACGTTTCCGCGGCCACGGCGAGTCCCGGCGTGGTTGCCGTCTATACGGGCGAGGACATCGGCCGGCTTGTCCGGCCCTACCGCGCGACATCGCGGATGAAGAACTACCAGGCGACGTTCATCCCTCCTGTCGCCGTCGGCAAGGTGCGCTATGTTGGTGAGGCAGTGGTTGCCGTCGTCGCCGAGAGCCGTTACATCGCGGAGGATGCGGCGGCGCTGATGGAGATCGATTTCGAGCCGCTTCCCGCGCTCGTCGACCCCGAACGGTCGGCCGCGGAAGGGGCGCTGAAAATCCACGACGGCCTCGAATCCAACGTCCTTGCCGAACGCGCCTTTGACCGCGGCGACGTCGAGGCGGCATTCGCGTCCGCGCATACCGTGGCCGGGGCGCGGTTCCATTTCACGCGGACGACGCCGATGACGATCGAGGCCCGGGCCGCGGTTGCCGAGGTCGAGCGCGGAACGCGGGCGCTGACACTTCACTGCACGACCCAAATTCCGGGCATCGTCCGCGACAAGCTCTGCGAGCTTTTCGATCTTCCGGGGCCGCGCGTCCGCGTCATCGCCCCCGATGTCGGTGGCGGGTTCGGGGCCAAGACGTCGCTCTATTGCGAGGAAATCGTCGTCTGCGCGGCCGCCCGCGACCTCGGCCGCCCGGTCAAGTGGGTGAGCGACCGCATGGAGGACCTGATGACGACGGGCCACGCCTTCGACGAGATCGTCAGGGCGGAAATCGCACTCGACGCCGACGCGGGGATCCTCGGCTTGAAAGCGGATGTCGTCGGGGATATCGGCGCCTATTCGATCTATCCCTGGACGGCGTCGATGGAGCCGGTGCAGGTCGTCAGTTTCCTGCCCGGGCCATACCGGATAGCCAACTATGCCGCGCGCGTGCGTTCGGTCGCCACCAACAAGACCCTGGGCGCCGCCTTTCGCGGCGTAGGCCGTCCGATCTCGGCCTTCGTGATGGAGCGGCTGATCGACATGGCCGCGCGCAAGGCCGGCATGGATGCGGTGGAGATCCGTCGACGCAATCTCGTCAACGACGACGAGTTTCCCTACAAGGCGCCGTCCGGGCTGGTGTGGGACCGGGCGGCGTTCCAGGCCTGCCTGCAACGGGCGTCCGACGACATCGGTTACGACGCACTGCGCCGGGAATGCGACGACGCGCGTGGCGCCGGCCGATGGATGGGTATCGGCGTCGCCTGCTACGCCGAGCTTACGGGCGTCGGCTCACGCATCGCTGTCGCGCCCGGGATGCCGATCAACACCGGCACGGAGACTGCGACGGTCGCCGTGGATTCGACGGGTGCGGTGACCGCGAGCTTCGGGCTCACGAGCCAGGGCCAGGGCATGGAAACGACTCTTGCACAGGTCATCGCCGAGACGCTGGGCGTCAAGGTCGAGGAGGTCGATGTCGTGCTCGGCGATACCGCCGCCGTGAGCCACACCACGGGTACCTATGCGAGCCGCGCGGCGGTGTTCGGGGCCGGGGCGGGGACGCTGGCGGCCCAGACCGTACGCGAGAAGATCATTCGCGTTGCCGGCCATCTCCTCGAGGCCAGCGAGGAGGACATCGAGACCGGGGACGGCAATGTCTGGGTCAAGGGTACCGACCGGTCGATGAAGATCAGCGATCTCGCCCGCGCCCTCTATTCGGAGATGGGCCGCGTGCCGAAGGAGATGCGCGACGAGATCGACAATCTCGAGGCGACCCGCGTCTATGACCCGTTCTTCGGCACCACGACCTCGGCGACCCACATGTGCCTCGTCGAAATCGATCCCGAAACCTATGCCGTGACCGTCCGGCGTTACGTGGTCGTCGAGGATTGCGGCCGCGTCATCAATCCCCTGATCGCGGACGGCCAGGCCCATGGCGGCGTCGCTCAGGGCCTGGGCGTGGCGCTCATGGAGGAGGTGGTCCATGACGGCGACGGCCAGCTTCTGACCGCCAGCCTCGTCGATTACGTCGTGCCGTCCGCGGTCGAGGTTCCGGACATCGATGTCGTGCATGTCGAGGCCGAACTGCCGGGCACGATCGGCGGTTTCCGGGGCCTCGGGGAAGGCGGAACCATTGGCGCGCCTGCCTGCATCGCGAATGCTGTGTCGGACGCGCTGGCCCCGCTCGGCATCGAGATCACGACGGTCCCCGCGACGCCGGAGCGCATTTTCAGGCTGGTGGAAGAGGCGCGGTGACGGATCCAGCCGTGCTGCGCCCACCCGCCGGTGCTGCGCCCACCCGCCGTGATGCCGCTGCCGCGATGAAGCGGCCGGCCGCATGACGCTCCGCAATGCCGCGGCGGCCATGTCCTGCCGATGACCGGCCTTGCGCCGCGGGAGGCGGCGGCGGCCGTGCTGGGACAGGTGCTTTCCGGCGGCAGCATCCTCGACGACGTGTTGCGGACGGAATCGCGGCTCGCCCGGCTCGATGCCCGCGACCGCGCCTTCGCGCGCAATCTGGCGGCGACGGTGTTGCGCCGGCTCGGGCAGATCGATTCAATCATCGGGTCCTGCCTCGACCGTCCGCTGCCGCGATCCGGGAAGGGCGCCCGCATGGCGCTGCGCCTCGGCCTCTGCCAGATCCTGTTTCTCGACACCCGGACGCATGCCGCCGTCGATACCTCGGTAGCGTTGGCCCGCCGCCACGGCCCGGAGAAGTTCTCCGGGGTCGTGAATGCCGTCCTGCGGCGTGTAGCGCGCGGGGATCGCGATCGGTTGCTCACCCGCCATCCATCGTCGCTCAACGTGCCGGACTGGCTGCGTCGATCGTGGACAGCAGCCTACGGGGACGAGGCCACGGCGGAGATCGCGGCTGTCCACCTGATGCCCCCTCCGCTCGACCTGACGGTCAGGAGCGATCCGGCGGTCTGGGCGGAGCGGCTCGGGGGCGAGCATCTCTGGGCGGATTCTGTCCGGATCGGGAGCGGCGGAGTGGTTTCTGAACTCGACGGTTATGCGGACGGCGCTTGGTGGGTTCAGGACGTGGCTGCGACGCTGCCTGCGCGGTTGCTGGCGCGGAACATCGCCCCGGGCGCGCGGGTCCTGGACATGTGCGCGGCACCCGGCGGAAAGACGGCGCAACTGGCTGCCGCCGGCTTCGACGTGACGGCGGTCGACATGTCGCTAGAACGGCTGCAGCTTGTCGCGGAGAACCTTCAAAGGCTCGGGTTGTCGGCGCAGTTGGTGGCGGCGGACGCTACTGACTGGACGGTGCCGCACCCGTTCGACGCTGTGCTCGTCGACGCGCCCTGCAGCGCGACCGGGACCATTCGGCGCCATCCCGACATACCGCTCCTCCGGACGCGTGCGGAGGTCGAACGCCTTGTCCGAATCCAGGCGCGTCTTCTCGGGGCGGCCTCGGCGCTTGCTGCGCTGGACGGTATCGTCGTCTACAGCGTCTGTTCGCTCGAGGTGGAGGAAGGCCAGGGAATCGTGGAGGCGGCTTGCGGCGAGGGGGGCGGCCTCGGGCGTGATCCGGTCGGCCGTGCCGAGCTTGAAGGGCTCCCGGTCCGGATTTCGGATGCCGGGGACATCCGTACCCTGCCCAGCGACATGGCGGACCGCGGAGGGATGGACGGTTTCTTCGTCAGCCGACTCAGGAAGGCAGCGTAGCACGCCCCCGCAGTACGGTCCCCGGGCATCCGTGGTCGATGCGGAGCGAACTCGCGAAGGGCTTTTCGGCATGGCGTTTCGGTATGTCCGCGTAGCGGGAGGCGCCTTCAGGCGACGGGCACGGGGGGGGTGTCGAAGATTTGGAAGGACCGTTTCCCCGAGCTTGCCGGCACGGCGGCAAGCTGATACCTAAAAACCCTTTGGGCCGCTTCGTTCGGCCTCCTGCCGATGCGAAACGGTGACCACCAAGCCATCCGGATCGATCGTGAAGACCGTGAAACAGCCGCCCCGCATCGCACCGTCCATCCTTGCAGCCGATTTCGCTGCGCTGGGCGGGGAGGTGCGTGCGGTGACAGCCGCTGGGGCCGACTACATCCATATCGACGTCATGGACGGGCATTTCGTGCCCAACCTCACGATAGGCCCTGCCGTGATCGGTGCGCTTCGGCCCTGCAGCGACCTCACATTCGACGTCCATCTGATGATTTCGCCGGTTGAGCCCTATATCGAGGCCTTCGCCGAAGCGGGTGCCGACATCATCACCGTCCACCCCGAGGCCGGGCCCCACCTGCACCGGACTATCCAGAGCATCAAGGCGCGCGGCAAGAAGGCCGGCGTCTCGATCAACCCGGCAACACCGGTTGCCGCGGCCATCGAGGTGCTCGACGAGGTGGATCTGGTATTGGTGATGAGCGTCAACCCGGGCTTCGGCGGCCAAGCGTTCATTTCTGGTGTGCTTGGCAAGATTCGCGCCTTGCGGGAGGCGATCGACGAGTCCGGTCGGCAGATCGACCTCGAGGTCGACGGCGGCATCAACGGCCGCACGGCATCCCTTGCGCTGGAGGCCGGCGCCGATGTTCTGGTTGCTGGCACCGCGGTATTCGATGGCGGCCCGGAGAAGTACGCAGACAACATTCGCGAGCTTCGCGGTCGCGGATGAGCGAGGGCGCCAAGGTTCGGAAGATCCGAGTCCCCGCGCGCCGCCGCGGCCCGCGCGCTTCCGCAACATCAGGCCCGCTGTACAACGCCGCGCAGGGTTTCGCCTACCGGGTCGCCCGGCTCTGGTTCCGCGGACTGTTCTACGGATACTCGCTCAGAGGAGCGGTACCCCGCAGGATTCTCTTCATTCCGCATGACGACAGGGTCGGGAACGCGCGAAACGGGCAGGCGATTCTCGGCGGTCGCGCCCGGTTTCTCGACATCGTTAACGAGAAACCCCGTGCCGATGGGGCAGGGGTGGGCCGCGACCGGGGGGTGTTCGTCGAGTATCACGGCTTCGACTGGCTCCGGGATCTTCACGTCATCGACACGGGGGCGGCGCGCAACAGCGCCGGGGCGCTCATCGAGACGTGGATACGCTGGAACTCCAGATGGCATCCGCTCTCCTGGCGTCCAGACATCCTTTCGCGGCGTATCTGCAACTGGCTGATGCACGCCGATTTTATTGCGGCAGACCGGGACGATCGCTTTCCGTCGCTGTTTCTAGACAGCCTCGCCCGGCAGGTTCGCCACCTGCGCCGCGCCCGGCCCTTTCTTCTCCATGACCTGGACCGTCTCGTCGCCCTCAAGGCGCTGCTCTACGGGGCACTCTGCCTCCCGGGCGGCGTCCGGGAAATTCCGGGACTTCTGCAGCAGATCATCAGGACCTGCGAAAAGCAGTTCCTTCCCGACGGCGGCCATGTCCGCAGGAATCCCGAAGCCCAGTTCGAGGCGCTTCAGGTGCTGGTCGAGATCCGCGACGCGGTGCGCGATGCCGGGCTTGCGGTTCCCGACGAGTTGCGGGATCTGATCCGGCGGGTCGCCGCCATGGCGGCATTCTTTCGCCATGGCGATGGCGGCCTGGCGTTGTTTAACGGCGCGAGCGAGGGCGATCCGCTCGCGCTTGCACGGCTTCTCAAGCGCGCTGGCACCCCGGCACCCAAATTCATGTCGGCGCGGAGCACCGGATTCGAGCAGATCCGGGCGGACCGGAACCGGCTTATCGTCGATTGCGGGCCGCCGGCCAGCGGTGTTGCCGGTACGTTGGCCTTCGAATTCAGCACTGCCAGACAGCGCATCGTCGTCAATTGCGGTGGTGCCGACCGAGCTGACTACAGTTGGGAACAGTTTCTGAGAACGACCGCTGCGCATTCCACGCTCGTCGTCGAGAATACCAATTCCTCGGTGATTCGGAACGACGGAACCTTGGGAGACGGTCCGAGCGCGGTAATCTGCAAGCGCCGTGAAGGGGACGGCGAGACCTTGATCGAGATGAGCCACGACGGCTACGTGCGGACGCACGGGCTCACGCATCACCGCCGCCTTTACATGACGGCGCGCGGAACCGAGCTTCGCGGAGAGGACAGGCTTGCCGGCACCGGCGACCACCGGTTCGATATCAGATTTCATCTCCATCCGTTGGTCCGCGCATCGATTCTTCGAAACGGAACCTCGGTGCTTCTGCAGCTTCCGAACCGGGTCGGCTGGCGGCTGCTCTGTAACGGCGGAACTGCGAGCCTCGAGGAGAGCATCTATCTCGGCAGCTCCGGAAACGCCCGGCGGTCCGAGCAGATCGTCATCAGCGGCGCGACCCGGAACGGCGACGCTGTCGTGAAGTGGTCCCTCGCCGAGCTGGTGCGGTGAATGGCTGCACATCGGTTGCGCCCGGAACCGGTGAAACCGGGACGGCATGGCGCAGGGCTCTTCTTTTGTCCGGTTTCGTCCGACGAGGGGCGTTGTAGGCAGATCTGGAGGTCCATTCGGGGGCGGATTTCGTTGTCGATATGCCGGTTCCGACCTTGTGACGGTGCTACCAACTTCAAGAACGGCCACTCTGACACGGTTGTCCGCCGCCGGTCGCGACAACAGAATGGTCTTGGGCATGGCGGGCGATTCTTTCCCGCACACGAGCTTCCCTGTACGGTAGTCGCGTCCCCGGATGAGGCTCGGCGGTTCCGGCCATCAGGCCTGTTCACGGGACCGGATCCCGGAGAAAGTGCAATGACCGAGCAGTACCGCGCCGTGCAGCGGGCGCTCATATCGGTGTCCGACAAGACCGGACTTCTGGAGTTCGCAAGGTTTCTCGACCAGTCCGGCGTCGAAATTCTCTCGACCGGCGGCACCGCGCGGACGCTTCGCGAAGCGGGCGTCGACGTGGTCGAGGTCAGCGACCACACCGGATTCCCCGAAATCATGGATGGCCGCGTCAAGACTCTGCATCCCGCCATTCATGGCGGCATTCTCGCGCGTCGTGACGACGCCGCCCATGTCGGCGCGATGGAGGATCACGACATCGCGCCGATCGATCTTGTTGCGGTCAATCTCTACCCGTTCGAGGAAACCGTGAGCGCCGGGAGCGGATTTGCCGACTGCGTCGATAACATCGATATCGGCGGCCCGGCGCTGATCCGGGCCGCCGCCAAGAACCATGACAGTGTCGCCGTGGTGACCGATGCCGACGACTATGCGGCCGTGATGGATGATCTCCGCGCCCACGGCGGTACCGGCGACGAACTCCGCCGCCGCCTCGCCGCCATCGCCTATGCCCGCACGGCGGCCTATGACGCCGCCATCGCACAGTGGCTGGCGCGGCAGGGCGGTACGGCGTTCCCCCGCCACCATGTCGTTGCCGGTACCCGCCGCCAGACGTTGCGCTACGGCGAAAATCCGCACCAGAAAGCCGCATTCTATGCGGTGGGAGAGGCCTCTCCCGGGCTTGCCACCGCGCGCCAGCTCCAGGGCCGGGAATTGTCCTACAACAACCTCAACGACATCGACGCCGCGCTTGCGCTGGCGGCCGAATTCGACCTGCCCGCCGTCGCCATAATCAAGCATGCCAATCCCTGTGGCGTGGCGGTCGGCGACACGCTTGCCGACGCCTGGGACGCGGCGCTCAGATGCGATCCGGTCAGCGCCTTCGGCGGCATCGTCGCCGTCAACCGCCCTCTCGATGCGGCGATCGCCGCGGCACTGGCCGGCCTGTTTCTCGAAGTCATCATCGCGCCTTCGGTCGAACCTGACGCCGTGTCGGCCCTGGCGGCGAAGAAGAATCTGCGTCTTCTGGAGACCGGTGGCATGCCTGATCCGTGCGCTCCCGGGCGCAGGGTCAAGGCACTGTCGGGCGGTTTCCTGCTGCAGGACCGAGACATCGGGCGCATTCGCGCCGAGGATCTAGAGGTGGTGACGCGGCGGGCACCGAAGGATCGCGAGATCGCCGACCTGTTGTTCGCCTTCACGGTAGCCAAGCACGTGCAGTCGAACGCGATCGTCTATGCGCGGGACGGTGCGACCGTAGGCATAGGCGCCGGCCAGATGAGCCGGGTCGATTCGGCCCGCATCGCGGCGTGGAAATACGAACAGGCCGGCCTTGCCGAGACCGGCGTCGACGCGCCTCCGGTGGTTGCGTCAGACGCCTTCTTTCCGTTTGCCGACGGGCTGGTTTCGGCGGCCGCGGCGGGCGTCAGCGCGGTCATCCAGCCCGGAGGGTCGATACGCGACGACGAGATCATCGCCGCCGCCGACGCGCGCGATCTGGCAATGGTGTTCACCGGCCAGCGGCATTTCCGGCACTGAGCGGAGACGCCGGATGGTGGCTCAGCCGGACGGCCGGACCTTCAAGATCAGGATCACGAGGCCGATCGTGAGGAACACGAAGATCGTCGACATGCCGATGCTTTGCGACTGCGTGAGCGCGGTGACGGTCGCAAGCACGAACGGTCCCACATAGGCGGTGGCCCGGCCGGAGAACGCGAACAGGCCGAACATCTCGGTGCCGTACTCCCTCGGCGCCAGGTGAGCCATCAGCGACCTGCTTGCTGCCTGCGCCGGTCCGACGAACAGGCCGAGCGGTATGGCGAAGATCAGGAACCAGAGCAGCGAACCGGCTATCAGCGCCGGGATCCCGAGTGCCATAAGCCCGGCCAGCGCGATCGCGATCGTGGTTTTCGAGCCAAGGTAATCGTCTATCCACGAGAAGCCGGCGGCGCCGAGGCCGGCTGTGACGTTGATCGCGATCCCGAACAGCAGAATGTCGAGCGCCGACATGCCGAAAGCCTGGCCGGCATAGACCCCGCCGAAAGCGAAGAGCGTGTTCATGCCGTCCACATAGAACAGGCGCGAGAGGAGGAACCAGGCCACGTTGCGATATTCGCGGACCCGCCGGATCGTGGATACGAGCGTTGAAATGCCGTCGCGCACCGTCAGCCACCAGCTGCACGCGCTTGCCTGCCCGTCAGGGACGAACAGGAACAGCGGCAGGCAGAAGACGGCGAACCAGACCGCGACGAACGGTCCCATCACCCGTTGCGTTTCAAGGAACTCCGTGGTGAGACCGAACAGCGGGGCGTCGGGCAGGATGAAGGACAGCGGGGTCTTCGAGATGAACTCGGCGGCACCCGTGCCCGGGAGGACGAATCCGAACAGCAGGACTAGCAGGGAACTGAGTCCCCCCGCATAGCCGAGCCCCCAGCCCCATCCCGAGACGCGCCCGATCCGGTTCTTGGGCGTGATGTCCGGCAGGATCGCGTTGTAGAAGGCCTGTCCCAGCTCGAAGGCGACATTGCCGATGACGAACAGGATCAGTGCGGTCAGCGCGAAAGAGGGGTCCGGAAAGGCGAACCAGAGGAGGGCGGCAGAGATCACGGTCACGACCGTGAATGCCGCAAGCCACGGCTTGCGGCGCCCCGAACTGTCGGCGATCGATCCCAGGATCGGTGCGAGAAGCGCGATCAGGACCCCCGAGATCGAAACCGCGTAGCCCCACTGCGCCGTCCCGGAGATCTTGTCTCCGACGATGCTCTGCACGAAATAATGGGGGAACACGAAGCTGATGATGACGGTGGGGAAAGCCGAGTTGGCCCAGTCATAAAGACACCAGGCAACACGTGCCGCACGCGACCCCTCGGGAGATGAAGCTTCCCCGATCATCGGCCGCTCATAGCACAGGTCGCGAGAGCTGGGCAAATTCACCGGTGGCGCCCGCGTGGCCCGGCTCCTGCCCGCAATCGACGGAAAGGGCAGACACAGGGGTGGAGTGCCGGACTTGCCACCGGCGGCCGACCGTCATATGGGTGGCCGGAACATCGGCATGGAGGAAAGATGGGCGGGATATGGCAGGCCCATGAGGCGGGCGCCCGGTTCGGCGAGTTCCTTGACGCGTGCGTCAGGGACGGGCCGCAGATCGTGACCAGGCACGGCGTGGAGACGGCCCTGCCGATCGGGCAATGGCGGGAGATGCAGGAAACGGCGGAACCCGGTCTGACCGGCCTGCTGTTTTCCCCCGAGGACTGAACGGAGGCGCCCGCGCCGCCCCGCATGCGGTGCCGGTTCCGTTCGGGATCGGATTTGGGGCTTTTCAGCAACCTGATTTCCGCGAGGAGATTTAGGCAGGTTCGCCGTCGCGCTGCGGCTCCTGTTTCGCTCCGATCCGACGCCCTTTTCCGGTATCGCTTCGGGGTTTCACCGCCACCCGATCTGCTTGTCCGGCCGGTTCCGCGGCTTGTCGCTCGCCGACGGTCCGCCACAGTGATCACGCCTGCCGTCAGGGAGAACGCCAATGGAACGCGAGCACGTCAATCCGGAAGGTGGTTTCGGGTGCTTCGCCCTTGCGTGGATCGCTACGGGGCGACCGGCATGCTGCCCCGGTCGGCCCTTGCCGGCGGATTCCACCCTTGACCGCTTAGCGGACCTGATCCACTATACAGCTCATAGCGCCGATTTGAGCGACAGCTTGCGGGCGCTCTACAAGTGCGGCTAAAGCGTTAGGCCCGTCCGGCGCAAGCTGCGGCGGGCATTTTCTTGGGGCGGGTAACGGAGGCAAGGCGTGGCGGCAGCACGGCGGCTACGAACCGGGAGGCGCGAGAAAGACCGGCGCGGTCCCCGGATTGCCGCGCTCGAGTCGGCTGCAGCCGTGCACGTGCTGGTGCTGGACGGGGCCATGGGCACCATGATCCAGCGCCATGAGTTGGGTGAAGCCGACTTTCGTGGCACGCTCCATGCCGATCACGAGCACGAACTCGTCGGCAACAACGATGTGCTCTCTCTCACTCGGCCGGAGATCATCCGCGACATCCACGCCGACTTCCTCGAAGCCGGCGCCGACATCGTCACCACCAATACCTTCAATGCGAACCGCGTGTCGCAGGAGGATTACGGCCTTTCCAGCGCGGTGCGCGACCTCAATCTCGCCAGCGCCCGGATCGCGCGCGAGGCTGCTGACGCCGCGGCCAGCGCCGAGCGGCCCCGCTTCGTCGCTGGCGTGCTGGGGCCAACCAACAAGACCCTTTCGGTCTCGCCGGACGTGAACGACCCGGGAAAGCGCGCGATCGACTTCGCCACGCTCGGCGCTGCCTACCGCGAGGCGGCGGAAGCCCTGATAGAGGGCGGCGTCGACCTCATCCTCTTGGAGACGATCTTCGACTCGCTGAATGCCAAGGCGGCGCTGGTTGCGCTGGACGAGATGTTCGAGGCCACCGGGACGCGGCTGCCGATCCTCATCTCTGGCACGGTCACCGACCGCGCCGGCCGCATGCTCAACGGTCAGACGGTCGAGGGATTCTGGCTGACGATGGCCCATGCAGCGCCGTTCAGCATTGGGCTCAACTGCTCCTTCGGGGCGGCCGACATGCGCCCGCACCTCGCCGACTTGGCGCGGGTCGCCGAGACGCGAATCAGCGCCTATCCCAATGCGGGGCTTCCCAACGAGTTTGGCGGCTATGACGAAACCCCTGAGGAAACCGCTGCGCAGTTGGGCGACTGGGCCGAGGCCGGCCTCGTCAACCTGGTTGGCGGCTGTTGTGGCACTACGCCTGCGCATGTCGCCGCCATTGCTGACGCCGTCGCAGGCTATCCGCCGCGCGCCGTTTGCGCGAGCAGGCCCAGGCTCCGTCTCGCCGGTCTCGAGCCCTTCGAGAGCGGTGACGACGGCAGCAGCTTCATCAATATCGGCGAGCGCACCAACGTCACGGGTTCAGCACGATTCCGCAAGCTGATCACCGCCGGCGACTATCCGGCCGCACTGGAGGTTGCGCGCCAGCAGGTGGAAAACGGCGCCCAGATCATCGACGTCAATATGGATGAGGGCATGCTGGATTCCGAGGCCGCGATGTCCCGCTTTCTCAACCTGGTCGCGGCCGAGCCGGACATCGCGCGCGTGCCCGTGATGATCGATTCCTCGCACTGGGCCGTCATCGAGGCCGGCCTGCGAGCGGTGGTGGGAAAGCCGGTGGTCAATTCCATCAGCCTCAAGGAGGGAGAAGCGCCGTTCTTCGAACAGGCGCGGCTGGTGAAGCGTTACGGTGCGGCCGTGGTGGTCATGGCCTTCGACGAGCAGGGGCAGGCGGAGACCGCTGAACGGAAGCTCGCGATCTGCGAGCGTGCCTACCGGCTCCTTACCGAGCGGGCCGGTTTTGCCCCCGCTGATATCATTTTCGATCCCAACATTTTCGCTGTCGCCACCGGAATTGCCGACCACGACGACTACGCCCGCGCGTTCGTCGAGGCCGCGCGCCGGATCAAGGCCAGATGGCCGCATGTCCATGTCTCGGGCGGGGTTTCGAACGTTTCCTTCGCATTCCGCGGGAACAACATTGTCCGCGAGGCGATGCACGCGGCTTTCCTCTATCACGCGATCGGCGCCGGCATGGGCATGGGTATCGTCAACGCCGGTCAGCTCGCGGTCTACGAGGATATTCCGGACCCACTCAGGGACGCAGTCGAGGATGTGCTGCTCAACCGCCGCTCCGACGCGACCGAGCGCCTGCTCGCGGTCGCTGAGCGCTACCGCGACGCGGGCGCAAATGCCGATGCCGCGAGCGGCGAGAGCGCCTGGCGCGAGCAGGATGTGGACGGCAGGCTCCGCTACGCCCTCGTGCATGGCATCGCCGATCACATCGTCGGAGACACCGAGGAGGCCCGGCAGGCAGCCAGCCGTGCGCTCGCGGTAATCGAGGGACCGCTGATGGACGGCATGAACATCGTCGGCGATCTCTTCGGCGCCGGCAAGATGTTCTTGCCGCAAGTCGTCAAGAGCGCCCGCGTCATGAAGCAGGCGGTCGCCCATCTGGTGCCCTTCATCGAGGCGGAGAAGCGCGAAGGCGGTGCGGCGCCGAAATCCTCGGGCAAGATCGTCACTGCCACGGTCAAGGGCGACGTACACGACATCGGCAAGAACATCGTGGGAGTGGTGCTCCGCTGCAACAACTTCGAGGTCGTCGACCTCGGAGTCATGGTGCCGGCGGCGCAGATTCTCGATACCGCCAGGGAGGAGAAGGCGGACCTGATCGGGGTCTCGGGGCTGATCACGCCGAGTCTGGACCAGATGTGCCGGCTTGCCGCCGAGATGGAACGCCAGGGTTTCGACATCCCGCTCCTGATCGGCGGCGCGACCACCAGCCGCATGCACACCGCCGTAAAGATCGCGCCTGGCTACGGGGGGCCCGTGGTGCATGTGGCGGACGCGTCGAAGGCCGTGGGCGTCGCCGGAGCGCTTATCAGTGCCGAGCGGCGCCAGGCTTTCGTCGCCGATGTGCGCGAGCGCTACGACGCGATGCGCAAGGCGTACGGGCGCGGCCAGTCGGGCAAGCGGTTGCTCTCCCTGGCCGAGGCGCGCGCCAACCGGGTGCGGCCCGACTGGCGGCGTTACCGCGCGCCGGCTCCGCGCTTCACGGGGGTTCAAATCATCGCCGATGTGACGGTCGCCGATCTCATCCCCTATATCGACTGGACGCCCTTCTTCCGAAGCTGGGAACTGGTGGGTACCTACCCCGTGATCCTCGATGACGAGACGGTGGGCGATGCAGCGCGGTCGCTCTTCGACGACGCGCGTGTCATGCTCGACCGCATCGTGACCGAGGGCGCGTTTGCACCGCGGGCCGCCGTCGGCTTCTGGCGCGCTTGCAGCGTGGATGACGATATCGCGCTGTTTGCGGACGACAGCCGCGAGAGTCCCATCGCCACGCTGCACACGCTGCGCCAGCAGATGGCGCGCGATCGCGAGCGTCCGAACCACGCGCTCGCGGACTTCGTCGCGCCGCAGGGATCAGGCGTGGACGACCATGTCGGCGGGTTCGCGGTTACCGTCGGTGATGGCGTGGAGCGGTTGGCGGAAAGCCATGAGCGGGCGCACGACGATTACGGCGCCATCATGATCAAGGCCCTTGGCGACCGGCTGGCGGAGGCCTTCGCGGAGTACCTGCATAAGCGCACACGCAAGGAGTTCTGGGGCTACGCGCCCAGCGAGGCCTTGGCCAACGACGAGTTGATCGGGGAGCGTTACCGCGGCATCAGGCCGGCTCCCGGCTATCCCGCCTGTCCCGACCACAGCGAGAAGCGCACCATCTTCGCGCTGCTGGGGGCCGAGGCGCACGCTGGCCTGCAACTTACCGAAAGCTGCGCCATGTCGCCGGCGTCGTCGGTGTGCGGCCTCTA
Organism: Alphaproteobacteria bacterium; assembly: GCA_964291215.2. Taxonomy (GTDB): domain Bacteria; phylum Pseudomonadota; class Alphaproteobacteria; order MPNO01; family UBA830; genus JAJEBT01. The sequence continues at coordinate 1,135,617 of OZ219791.1, forward strand.
TTTCAGCCACCCGGAGAGCACATATTTCGGGGTCGGCAAGCTCGGTCGCGATCAAGTTGCCGACTACGCGCGACGCAAGGGCGCCTCCCTTGAGGAAACCGAGACATGGCTCTCGCCGAATCTTGCCTACGACCCGGACTCCTCGCTCTGATCCGGGAGGGGCCGACAGCCCGGGGTTGCGGGATGGTTTCGGCGCGGTTTCCGACACCGTCCATAGATTGACGATCCTCTATCCCGCTGCATCGACACTTTTGTTTACCAACAGCCGCCAGTCCTTCGACTGCAGCGCGCCCACGGTATCCGCGCCGGGCAGGAGCTTGGTATAGTAGCGCGCAGGCTGTCGCACATGTTCCTTGAGCAGCACCGCCCTGTTTTTGGCTCCGACATGCTCCAGGAGATAGCCGAGACGTTGCGCCCAGAGTACTGGTGCGGACTGCGAAGACTCGACGGCTGTTCTCTTCATGGGGCTTGCACCTTCATCGAGAGTTTCGAGACGACTCTCCCGCCCTAGAGTTTTTTTGAGACACCGCCTAAGTTGATCCAAATGAGGCTATGCATCGGACCGACGAGAGGCATCGCGTGAAAAAGAGGACTCCGCCCGCTGTTCCGCTCTGCGGTGTGACCCGCCTGATACAGCCCGAGGGCTGGGTTGATTTATGATAACCATGTGAGGAACCCATTGTTCGGAGTTCGGAAGATGACGATAGCACGGTCTGCTGGCGAGGTCCTTGAGAATCGCGTGACGCTTAAGTGTCTGGACCGGCTGTACCTCAACGCCTATGTGCCGATGCTGCAGACGGGCGGTGGCGTGGCCTGGTTCTTTCGGGAAGTCAGGGGCAATCCTGTTCCGTCATCGGCCCTGATGGCGCCGATAACACGGCGGTTTGTGATGCACCTGGAGCGGTTTGCCCGGGACCAAGGTGTCGACCTTGTCAGCTTCAGGAAGGGGGAGCGCAAGGACGATGTGACACAGAAGTATTTTTGCCTGTGGTCTGGTGGTGAAGGTTTCCTTTACAGTCGGCAAGGCCCAGGAGAAGGCCCGTGTCCTGCGCACGCAGAAGCGCGTTGATTCGGCGACGGGCAGGGCGTCTTGCGAACTGGTCCACAGCACGGCGATGGTCAATGCCTGGTACATCTACATCGTGGACGACGATTTCGGTCCCTGCTTCATCAAGTTCTGTTCCTACTTCCCGTACAACGCCAAGCTGTTCCTCAATGGTCACGAATACCTGAAGCTGGGCAAGTGCGGGGTGGCCTTCGAGGCTCTCGACAACGGCATCCTGAGCTGTGCCGACCCTCGGATCATGCAGGCCGGGGAGATCGATGCCTCACGGTGCGTTGTCCGCAAGTGGACGGCATGGCTTCCCCATCCTTTCACCGACGAGGACGCGATGAGGGGCATCCGCCTGTCGATTCTCCAAGCGGAGTGTGCGCTCACACAGGTGTTTGACTTGTCCTCTTCACGGCCGGATCGAGAAGATCATGCGCGAGAACCTCGACATCGGCCGTCTCGACCATGTGCAGTTGATCTTCAACCGCCGTAGGCGGACCACCTCGCGGTTCAGAATCCGCATTATCACCGACGGCGTACAGCCGTCGCTGCATGTGGAGCATTCGCGTATCAAGCAGTACTTCAAGGAAGGCCGTGCCGCCCTGCGAACGGAGATGGTGATCAAAACACCTACGACTTCGGTATCAAGCGCAGACTGATCAACCTCGATGACCTCAAGGAGGTCGGCTTCCACACCACCCGACGCCTTCTCGACATCCAGCGTATTAGTCACGATTGTCCGATCGGAGCAACCATCCTCGATGCCCTGCATCAATCTGTCGTCGTTAACGACCACCGGGTGTCTGCCCTGCGCTTCGGGGGTCCACGCATCCAGGCGGTCCTCGCAGCCATCCTGCTGCATGTCTTCCTCCCCATGAGCTTCAACAACCGCTAGATGAGAGAGTTCGTTGCCGATCTCCTGTCGACCGACACTTATGGCTCACCACCTATTACCTGCGGCGCCTGCGGGGCATCATTAAGAGGATACCGTCATCGCTATCGTCTGACGCAAACCGGGCAGAGGATCGCTCTTGCGTATTGCCGCATCCACCGGCAGACACTCAGCCCTGACGGCGGCCTTCGATGACAAGGTGCCGCCCAGGCTCGGACGTATCCTCCACTCGCTCGATCACGAGGTCAGCAAACTCTGGGAGGGACAGGCCCTTGCCGCCTGAATATGTCCATGATGAAGACTTGGCTTATCTGTGCACTATTAGCTTCATTCAAGGATTCTAGGGCGCTACAGGATCCAGAAAGCGCAGCCCTCCTGCCATCGTGGTGAAAGGAGAGACCGGGGCGGTCAGAGCCTTAACCTGTACGGTCACGATGTCCAGATCGTGGTACTTCTGGTGCAGGCGGAGCGAGACTTCCCGCCTAGCTGCCCGGTCTCGTCGGCCTGCGCGACCACCTCGATTATCTGCTCATTTGCTTCTGCTACAGCTCCCTTGCCGAGCGAAGGCAGGTCACAGCCACCAACGCCACCGAACGAAAGTTATGGAAGGCTCGAAGACAAACTTGGCCCATGGGCACCTCCCAGGACAAGGCCTCAACAGACCGCTTTCCCTGCGCGGTCGCCATCTTCGAAGCCAAAGCTTAGGAAAGCATTCCCCCGTCTCCCCGACGCATCAGTCCTGACGTTCCGACCAAGGTGATCCCATGCTTGTTGATGTGATGTGATCGGAGTCCTGATCGCGGCGCGGGTCGACGCGTTCGAGGCTGCGATTTTGAGATTGCTGACGCGCTGTTGCGGCGCGGGGCGCGATTGGTCGGCGTATCCGGGGCGAGCAAGAGGCCTTGGTTGCCGGGCTTGAAAGCTTGCGGTTTCTGTCGGGGAGAGAGGCGCGGTCAGCCTGGTCTTGTGATTGCGTGCAGGACCTGCTTGCGCTTGTCGGCATGGTGGGAAGCTGTTGAAGGGTTTGGGCAGCTTGCGCTTGTTGTGGATGATGATTGCGAGGGTGATCGCGTTGTTTGCGGGCGCGTTCGGAGCATGGAGTCGTCTTCGCGGAAGGTGGCGTCGCGGACATGATGATGGCTCTCGACTACCCGGTGTCCACGATTCCATGCGAGCAACTGTTGCGGCGAGGCGCGCTCGACCGAGCATCCATGTTTCTTGGCAAGGTTTTTGCGGGTGTCTGTGGTGATGTTTTCTGTGGTTGTCCACAAGCGGTGTGGGATTTGCTCTGCGAGCGAGGCGACATGAAGCTTGTGGTCCCGGCGGCGGGTTGCCGTCCATTGGTCACGTGAACGCGGCTACCTTGCCGTCCCCGGGCACGTGACCGTCCGGGTTCCAGGTGTCCCAAGGCGGTTCGATCTCCTCGATGTCGACCTCGACGATGATCTGCAGACATTCTCCCCAAGTCGTGTCGTAGAGGGAGACTGTCGAGACAGTCCCGATCGCGCTCTCGGCAGGGCCGTGTCTCCTTCGCTCACTCACCGGTGCTTCGGTCGACAAGCAACGCTGCTGTCGCAGCAAGGTGTTCGCCAGAGCTTGCGCATCACGGCGACAATCGCGACCTTGCTTGCCGGCGGTCTTGAGGCGCACCAGGTCCGCGTTGAAGCTTGCGGCCAGGAGATCACGTGGCCTGCCCGCCACGGATGTGCCGAGCACCGTGGTCGTTGGCGCCACCCCGATCAAGGCTGCCGACGCTGCCGAGTTCGGGCATCCAGCAAAGAAAAGCCGTGGCGGTCACCGGATCGAGGTCAGGATGGCGTAGCTCTGCTCGGGATCACCGGCGATCACCGCTTTGATCGCCGCGCCGGCGGTCATCGAGATCGGCCGCCGAGGCCCTTGTGACGGTCTCGCCATCCACCTCATCTGCCACGCGTCGACAAGCGCGGCACCAGGAGATCCTCCAGGCTCTTGAGGAAGGCGGAGCCACAGGCTCACCGTGCCGATCCTGGCGTCGACGCGGTTGGCCCATCGCCTCGGCGAAGCGCCCGCAACGGGTTGACGAGAATAACCTCGAAGCCCCGGTCATGAAGACACTGGTGAACCTTGCGGTGATAGCGGCCTGTCGCCCACCACCCGGCTCACCCCGAGGCCGCGAAGCCACCTGCCCGTGGCGTTGTTCGCAAAACAATGCGCCAGATGTCCAGACTGGCTGACCCCTGCTACTACCTTGACCATCGTCCCTTGCTCCTCGCCTTACGATGGGTTCAAACCCAGGCGTCCAGCGAGGGACGTCAAGGGAGGTTGCCAAACTCGGTCGCGGCTCTGTCAAGGCCAAGGTCAAAACGGCAACCTCCGCGGAGATCGTTTGATCCCCGCTCCCCTGTGCATGTTCGCTCAGGGGAGTGGAATCTCTCTGCAACCATAGCTCTCCCACAGATCCACATTTTCCCGCCCCCAACTGCTGTGGATGATTTCATCATCAAGGGGACAAAACCTAGTCGTATCTACTCACCCCTTGTTGGGTTCTGATTGGCCATAGTGCTCGTTGATGATGTCTGCGGCTTTTCCGTCGAGGGCGATCTGGGTGGCGACGAGTGGGTTGTAGCCGAGTGCGGCCATGGAGGTGAGGTAGCTTGAGCCCCGGCACCATGCTTTCGCGTGGAGCGGAAGCATCCGGACACCTTGAGCTTTGCCATCCTGATCTTCTGTTCTCCGGCATTGTTGGTGAAGCTGATGTCGGGGTCGTCTGTGAAGCGCAGGTTTTCGTGTTTCACGAGACGTTCGTGCAGGTTGTGCGCGTCGGACTTGCGTCCACGTTTTCCTTTCGGCGGGATGTCGGGCAGTTCCCTGGCACCCTGATGGTGCGGTAGCGCTTGCGCACGGCCCGGCGTCGTTCAGGGTTCTGGATGCGCTCTTGTTGACCTTGTGGCAGACCTCGCGGAGCAGGCCCTTCATCAGTCGCGCGGTAGCCTCGACGACAAAGGTCAGTTCGCGCAGCAGGTGGCTGCCGCACAGCTGGTGGCTACACTGGCCCATGTACGAGGCCCAGGACGCCCTTGTAGCACGGGCCGATCTCTTGCCCGCGCTTGCGGTGCGGGAACTTGCACGTCAGGGTCCCACGACATGGAGCCACTTACTGTTGATCCGAAATCGTCGACATCGGGCGTTGCAGGAGGTGCGCCACGGCGGCCTCCTCCCATGACGCATCGTGAAAGCATAGCCGAGGCAGGTTGCCTCGGAGAGCTTGATGCCGGAGATCGCCTGCACGAACGCGACGGTACGGCGCAGGGGCAGCATTTGGGCGACCAGCAGGTTGATGACGAGGACCTGAATGCCGATGCCGTACTGCACGGGATGTTGTCGGGGAACTGGCCCCGGGCCTTGCACTTCGGGCATTCCTTGATCTCGGCGCGGCGCTCGACGACCTCGAACACGATGTCGTGCGGCGCTCCCGATCGACGGGGCCGTCGATGTCAGCGCCGCAGGCGTCGCAGGCCGCGACCGTTTCCTCGACGATGGTCTTGCGCAGGTTGTCGCCCATCTGCCGGTTCGGCTTCGGGCCCTTGCCGTTGCTTCCGGCACGCTCTCGTCCTTGTCCGTCTGTGACGGCGGCAGACCGGAGTTCCGGCTCGTGCGTAGTCTTCTCCAGAAGGACGACGATGAGGATGTCGAGCAGGATGACGAAGACGCGGATCACGGCCTCTTCCGCCACCTTGCCGGCAGCGCCGCGATCCTGGCCGCTTCGAACTCCTCGCGCGCCGCCCGTCGCTATCACCCGGCCTTGCGCTTCATCAGCGCGCCGCCTCCGAGATGCGTTTCCACATACAGATCATGCGGAGGCTGGAGCCCCGGAAGCAGCTGGCACAGCCCGCTCGTCGCCTTCGATCCAAAGTAGCCCACTGGCGGTCCCCGTCGTTCTCGATGACCACCACTAAGCGAATCGGCATGCAGTGTCAAATCTCCACGAAAACCCGTTCGTTGCTCTACCCCGACATCAAGCCGGAACCAGGGGGTGAGCAGTTACACCTAGTCATATAAGGTCATGGCGTGTTCGGTTTTCCTGAATTCGACGTGCCGGGTGACGCGGAAGATCTGCTTGACTAGTTGATCATCTTCGCCAGCGGGGTGAAAATGGTGCGCTGGCGGCCATGCGCGGGCTTTTCGTTGTAGCGCTGGCGGTCTTCCAGTTGATGCTCTCTCGAAGGTGCGTTGCCCTTGACCATCAGTCCGCGCGATGGGTCTCGATGATCAGCCGCGCGGGTGGTGTGGAGCGCGTCGAGGGTGAGCAGACGGCCGTCGCGGCGTGGACGGCAGCGATCTCCCCGCCGTGACAGTTGAGGATCGAATACCGGCCAGCGAGACCGTCTCGTAATGATCCTCGCCGGTGCGCTTGCCGTCGACCGCGTTGCCGACCTGCGGCTGCGCGCCGCGTCCTCAATCCATCCCGGGTCGGTGTTCTGCAGCACCCGGTGCACGGTGGAGACCGGCTTGTCCCTGTTCTTCCACGCTGCTCCAGCTCCTTCTGCGTCGTAGTGCGCCGCCGCAACCGCGCCGGTTCGCAAGCCGCGCCATCACGCACAGTACCGAGGCGATGCCCCTGCGCGCGCCGGAAAGCGCCGCTGATAAATCGAGCGCAACTCCTGCGCCGACCAGCGGCGCCCGCAACTCCCACGCCACAGGAAGCGGCGAACGATCCCGCGTCACGACGCAGCGGAAACACGTAAAGATCCTTCGCCTTCCCGTGCCGATCGGTATAGCGCCCGCTGGCGCGCGCATGGCTCCTGCCAACGCACTCCCGGTTCGCCGCCTTGTCCATGGTGCCGCTGAACTTCGTCGGCGAGACAAACTTCTCCGCAACAAGCAACGGCAGCCTCCCGGTCGCCGCCGCAACATCCGCGACAACGCAAACGAGGCCCGGAAACACTCGGCGACCACCAGGAACAACAAACCTCGTGTTGTTCCCGGCAACCACCTGAACTGTTCCTCGCGGCACCAGCCAATCCAGCGGTCCCGCAGCCGAAGGCGCCCGTCTGCCAGCCCGCAGCGCCAATCCACCGCCCGCACCAAGTGAACACGTAGCGCAGACTTCGACCGGCAAACTGCTTGAAACCAAGATACGGTCAACGACATGATTCCAGCGACATCAGGCCGCGCAAGGCGCACAACCACATCCCGGAGCGCAAAACCCTCCGGAGTCGTTTCAAAAAAATCCGCTGCCTCCACGACAACGGATACTACGCCGCTTCACAAAAAGCCAGCGAAAATGCGAATCATCCTGAACAAGCGAAACCGACCCTTCCAACAAACCTAGTAGTCTGGCATTATTAAATTGATGTATATAGAGACTTTAGTTTTGTCCGGGCATCCTTCGTCGTGAAACGCCAGTCGACGGTGACATCGGCCGCATTGCGCCGTTCCACCTACGCCGCCGTCTCCCGCCGCATGGTGTCTCTGTCGGGAATGCGTCGCCGAAGGCATTGCCGCGACAGCGCACCGATCTCGGCCATGTTGAGCCAGCTTCCGTGCTTCGGCGTGTAGCGAAACTCGAACCGCTTTCGTACCCGCCTCCTCGGGCTCGAAGGCTTCATACAGCGACTGTGCGTGTTCAGATTGTCCAGCACGATCTTCCTGTCGGGGAAATGGTCGTCGGCAAGCTCCCGGATGAAGTGCGCCCAGTCCCGCGGCGGTCGGTGACTTTCACCGTGCGCCAGTTCTCGTTGGGCGCAAAGGCCATGAAGAGGTTGGCCGTGCCGTTGCGCTCATATTCATAGTCGACCACCTTCGGCTGACCGGGGGATGCGGGTTTCCTTCGTCTGCTGCCGGCTGGTCTCGCACACCAGCACCTCGCCCCCGACAAAGTCCCGCTGATAAATGTCAAGCACGTCCGCCGCCACGAACTGTGCGCTCCGGTGCGGTGGAATGCACCAGTACTGCTTCAGCCACGGCCTGATCTCTTTATTTTGAGCGTCTTCCTGACCGTCTCTTCCGAAATGCGCTCGACGATCTCCACCAGACGGCCGGCGAGCAGCGTCCACAGCCCTCGGGCGGGGACGAGACCAGCTTCGCCTCCATCGCCCCGTCCAGCCGTTTTGGCCGGCGGTTCACCTGCTCCTTGCGGCTGAGGGCGGCGTCCAGCCCCCGCAGCGCTTGCGCAAGCGCTCGACCGTCGCCGTGCCGATGCCCAGCGCAATGTCGGCATCGACAAGCGCCCCCTCAGCATCAGGATTTGTGCCCGGCGCCAGGCAGCCCCGGTGTCGTCGACAATCGCCTTCAGATCCCGGCGCTCCTGCGCCGAAAGGGTCACCCGGTAGAGTTTCCTGCCCTGAGAGTTGGCCATATGCGCCGCTCCTGTCATTGCCCCGAAGACCTGCGGGCATGCCCGTTGTCCGGACCTGCGCATGGCGCTGCGGCTGCCTGCCTGTTCGGCATCTTGCCCGTATCGGCACTGTCCGGATTCCAACGAACGCCGACACGAAAATACTACCCACCAAAACCATCAATACAATGCCGGTGTACTACTAGCGTGGGATCGCCGTGCGTTCCCACATGACGGGGTTGCACTCGGCTGCTGTGCGAGCTATAAGTACATGCGATATGGCAGGATTGTGGTCGGCGCATGTGGCCGCAAACCTGTTGTACGGGAGGTTGAAGGCATGACCGAGACATCAGGGGATGTTGTGATGCGCGGACTGCCGTGGTCGTTCGGCTACAACGTGAGTGCCTCACGCGCGCGCGACCTTCGTACCCCCCCCCCCCCCCCCGATTTCGGACGCTGGACTGTATCGGCGGATGACCTTGGGAAAATATCCCGTCGCCTGAGCGCAAACCTCTCGGTCAGGGAGCCGGCCACGCAGGCGCACCACTTCCCTGACCTGCTTCGACGGGAACACGGCGGCTCACGCCACGCCGTCGGGTGCCGTTGCTTCAGGACCGAAGCTCTTTCACCTCAGACAACCGGGGTCGCACGGCCCTCGGCGAGCATTCGTTCCCTGGCATTCAAGCCTATGGAGCGGGATGGTTCACGCCCGCGCTGCGTCGGAAGCCACTCCATGGCAAGCCCCCCGGCGGGTTCTGACACCCCCCTCATCCATCGTCTAAAAACACATGGTCACAGCCCATCATGTGTTGCATTTCACTATGGAACGGGGGCTGGAAAATGGCATGGCGGTGACCAGTTTCGCGTATCGTCGTCATTTAGTTATCTGCAACCACGGACGACTTGTCCGTCAAAGAAAGGTGATTTCCATGACATCCTCGTTGTTTTCAGTTGCACGAAATCTGCTCGCAGTCTCAATCGCTTTGATCATGGGCTTGATGGTCGGGGGTTGCGGCGGTGGCGGTGGCAGCAGTCCTAGGACTGGCGGTGGATTGGGCGACCTCGGAGACTGGAGTAGGGTGACTGCGGGCAGTAGCATGGTGGGATTTCAACATTCGGAATACGGATTGATGGCTCGGTTTGACGCAGATGGCTCCAATCCGATGATCACTGCTTCTTCACCAGCCCATCAGCCCACAGTCTCGGGAACCTGGTCGGGGCAATGGTCTGCTGCGTATTCGGACAACGGTATCTTGGACGGAAGAGATAGCGGCGACGCAAGAATAAACGTGACTATAAGAGGGACCGATGTTTCTGCGATGCTTACCTATTCCGGTATAGAGATTGAAGGCATACCCTCCACTTTGTCTTCTGCTCGTACTTCCGTTGCAGACGGCAAATTTGAACCTAGCGTAACCGTGTCCGTTCCGACCGGATCCGGGGGGCGGGTGTCGAGAACCTTCAGCGGTGTCGGGCAGTTTGGCGGCGCCGAACAGCAGGGCGTCGTGGGGTATGTGTCAGGCCAGGATTTCCGGTCAGTATTCTACGGTGACCGGACGCCGTGATACGGGCATAGCTGGTTCCTGTGGGCTTCTCACTATCTGTCAACGGGGTATGAAGCATCCTTCGTATTCCTCGAACCCACCGGAAGTGTCTTGGTGGGCGCGTTGCAACGGCCTCTACCGGGCAGCAGGACTTTCCCACGCTGCATCCGATCTTGCGACTGCTGATGGAGGGAGGTTGCACAGGTTCAACCTTGTTGGGTTTTCTGGCCGCGGTTCCGTCCACGGGTCGCCGCAGCCGGAAAACCCGGCAAGAATACGGAGATTTGTGCCTTGTTCAGCGGTCATTCAAAACATCAACCACAGCGTGGGAAAGTCCTGCCGGGCAGACATCGTAAGGCCAACACGCGAACAATCCTCTTCCGAGCATATCCAGTGTTATGTCAGCAATGATATGCCGTACATTTGGTGCTAGACTGTCCGTCCATTCGGGACGGAGACCGGAGTATGAAACGCTACATGGTAACCTTGGACGAGCATCCATGTTTCCAGGCAAGGTTTTTGCGGGTGTCTGCGGTGGTGTTTTCTGTGGTTGTCCACAGGCGGTCTGGGGTACCGCTTCGCCGATGTCCTCACCCTGCGAGCGAGGCGACATGCAACTTGTAGTCCCGGCGACGGGTTGCCGTCCATTGCTCATGGTAACGTTACCGGTGAGCGTGGCAGGACTTTTCTTTTGTTCGGTTCCGTCCGACGAGGGGGCGTTGTAGGCAGATCTGGAGGTCCATTCGGGGGCGGATTTCGTTGTCGATATGCCGGTTCCGACCTTGAGACGGTGCCACCAACTTCAAGAACGGCTATTCTGACACGGTTGTCCGCCGCCGATCGCGACAACAGAATGGTCCTGGTGAGCGTGGCCACTCTGCCGCCCAGCGTCCCCAAGCATGGTAACGTCACCGTGGTCAATGGGGTTCCAGGTGTCCCGTCCGTAGCCGCGCGGCGGTTCGATCTCCTCAAGAGCTTCGATGTCGGCCTCGACGATGATCTGCAGACGTTCTCCGTAAGTCGTGTCGCGCAGGGAGTCGGGGAGACTGTCGAGACAGTCTCGATAATGCTCCTGCACTGCACCGAGCTCGGCCACCGCATCGCGCCAGCGTTGCGCACGGGAACGACGGGGCTTTCGGTGGTGGACGACAGGGATGCCGGCCTTGCGGCGTTCGAACACCAAGTCCGCGTTGAAGCGTGCCGCCGAGGTTGCGGCCATGAACAGGAGATCGCGTGGCCTTCTGTGCCCGCCTCGGATGTGCCGGGCACCGTGGCCGCTGTCGTCGGCCATCGGCGCCACCCCGATCAAGCGCCTGACGACGCTGCCGAGTTCGGGCATCCAGCACAGAAGGGCGGCGGCGGTCACCGGACCGGGGATCGAGGTCAGGATGCCGTACCTCTGCTCGGGATCACGGACGATCACCGCTTTGATCGCCGTATCCGGCCCGTCAATCCGATCATCGAGATCGGCCGCCGAGGCCCTTGTGACGGTCGCGCCATCCACCTCACCTGCCTCAGCCTAGCGTCGACAAGCGCGACACCAAGAGATCCTCCAGGTTGTTGAGGAAGGCATCCTGAGGAGCCACAGGCTCAAGATCGCCGACCATCGTGCCGATTCTGGCCAGAGTCGACGTGGTTGGCCCAACGCTTCGGCGAAGCGCCGGGCCCGCCGCCAGCGGGTTGACCAGGACAACCTCGAAGCCCCGGTCACGAAGACACTGGTAAACCCTGCGATGATAGCGGCCTGTCGCCTCCATCACCACACGGGTCACCTCGAGGCTGCGAAGCCACGTGCCCGCCAGCTCGTGGCGTCGTTCGCTAAACGACGCGCCAGATGTCCAGACTGGCCTTGCTGACATCAAGCTACTACCTTGACCATCGTCCCTTGCTCCTCGCCTTATGATGATACGGTTTAAACCCAAGCATCCATTCAAGACGCAAGGGACGCCAAGGGAGGTTGGCCGACCAAGCTCGTCCGCGGCTCTGTAAGGCGGAAACGGCAACCTCCGCGGGGATCGTTTGATCCCCGCACCCCGCTCCCCCAGGGTGATTTTACATTAAATTCTGTTTTATTTTTCAAGGTATTAACTTGGTTTTCGGGAGCACGGGTTGGTGCGGGAGATTTTTTGCAGTTTTCGCTGACTTTCCTGCACTGGAGTTGTCATGGTGCGGGGATGTCGGTTCACAAGCACATCCCCATCCGGTACTGTAACTTGATGTCTGGAAATTTGTCTGAGGTTTGCGCTTTGAGGCGTTTCACCGGGGGGCTAGCCCCCCGGTGAAACGCGGCGCCATCGTGCCATCCCATGGAGCTGTAAAAATTCATGGAGGAAGCGAATGGACCTGCGACACACTACGGCGATTGCAAACCTGACAGTGCTCGGAGTAGGATCTTGCGATGTTGAGTGCCCTTCCTCTTCCGACCCCCGTTGTTCGTCGAGAATCTCCGAGAAACGCCGGAGAACCTGCCCGATGAGCTTTCCGGCGATGCCGCACGATGCGCTGTTCCGGGCGCTGGTCTCCAAACCTGCCCGCGCTGCCGCGCTGCTCACAGAATACCTGCCGCAAGAAGTGGCCGCCCTCCTCGACCTCAAGGCCCTGCCTGAGGCAGTCGAAGGCAGCTTCATCGACGAGGACGCCACGCGAACCCAGTGTGATGCGCTGTTCCGGGTCAAGCTGAAGAGCGGGCACGAGGCGCGCCTCTATGTGCTGCTCGAACATAAGAGCCGGGTCGATGCCGACACACCGTTACAACTCCTGAAATACATGGTCAACATCTGGCGCCAAGAGATCGAGAATGGCGCTGCCGGGGACAGGTTGCCGACGATCATTCCGCTGGTCTTCTACCACGGCCAGGGTCGCTGGACGGCGGCGCGCTCGGTGCCGGAGATGATCGACGCGCCTGAGGCGCTGGCACCTTTCGTCAGGGAGTTTGCCTATGTGGTGCACGACCTTGGGGAGATCGCACCACGCCGGCTGTCGATCTCGCCCGAGGTGCGGGCCGGGCTTCTGGCGCTCAGGGTCGTTCATGCCGAGGAGATACCGCCCGATCTTCTGGACGAGATGACGGGCGGGCCGGTTGCGGGAAGCGCGTTCGAGCGTCATATTGTGCGTTACATTGCCGAGTGCATGAACCTGACGCCGCCTTTGCTGGAGGCGTCGCTGCGCCGGACGAAACCGGATCGCTGGGAGGCACTGATGGGAACGGTCGCGCAAGCCTGGATCGAACAGGGAATCGAACGGGGAATCGAACAGGGGATTGAACGAGGCCGGAGCGAGGGCCGGGAGGAGGGCCGAGAGGAGGGCCGGCAGACCTTGACGGAACTTCTTCTTCGTCAACTGGCGTTGCGCTTCGGTGATGTGCCGGATACGGTTCGCGAGCAGGTCCGTGGTGCGTCGGCGGCGGAACTGGAGGTCTGGGCGGAGGCGGTGTTGGTGGCAACCAGCCTTGATGAAGTGCTGGCTGTCAGGCCCGGGCGCTGAATCGGCGCCGTGTACTTGTGTGACACGCGCGACATGACCATTGACTTTGGCGTCCTGAAGAACGCGGACACCGCAGGCTCCGATCTTGAGGCATGTTGCTCCGGTTGCGGATCGGCTTCGAATATCGGCCTCGAGTCCCTGACATATGTCATGAATCAGGCGCATTTTACATGGGTGCAATATGAAGCTAGAGAAATCATATAAACAAGCTATATCAGTGGATTAACGTGTATATCAGCTCGAATTTTTTGGAACTAAGGATTGAGCGAATCGGTCTGTAGTGTCAAGTCTCCACGAAAACCCGTTCGCTGCTCTGCCCCGACATCAAGCGGGAATCAGGGGGTGAGCAGTTACCCCGAACGCTTACTCAGAACTACCGCCCGTCATGACGATTCCGGCCTGTCCCCGCGACAGGCGTCGGCGATTGCAAACCTGACAGTGCTCGGAGTAGGATCTTGCGATGTTGAGTGCCCTTCCTCTTCCGACCCCCGTTGTTCGTCGAGAATCTCCGAGAAACGCCGGAGAACCTGCCCGATGAGCTTTCCGGCGATGCCGCACGATGCGCTGTTCCGGGCGCTGGTCTCCAAACCTGCCCGCGCTGCCGCGCTGCTCACAGAATACCTGCCGCAAGAAGTAGCCGCCCTCCTCGACCTCAAGGCCCTGCCTGAGGCAGTCGAGGGCAGCTTCATCGACGAGGACGCCACGCGAACCCAGTGCGATGCGCTGTTCCGGGTCAAGCTGAAGAGCGGGCACGAGGCGCGCCTCTATGTGCTGCTCGAACATAAGAGCCGGGTCGATGCCGACACACCGTTACAACTCCTGAAATACATGGTCAACATCTGGCGCCAAGAGATCGAGAATGGCGCTGCCGGGGACAGGTTGCCGACGATCATTCCGCTGGTCTTCTACCACGGCCAGGGGCGCTGGACGGCGGCGCGCTCGGTGCCGGAGATGATCGACGCGCCTGAGGCGCTGGCACCTTTCGTCAGGGAGTTTGCCTATGTGGTGCACGACCTTGGGGAGATCGCACCACGCCGGCTGTCGATCTCGCCCGAGGTGCGGGCCGGGCTTCTGGCGCTCAGGGCTGTTCATGCCGAGGAGATACCGCCCGATCTTCTGGACGAGATGACGGGCGGGCCGGTTGCGGGGAGCGCGTTCGAGCGTCATATTGTGCGTTACATTGCCGAGTGCATGAACCTGACGCCGCCTTTGCTGGAGGCGTCGCTGCGCCGGACGAAACCGGATCGCTGGGAGGCATTGATGGGAACGGTCGCGCAAGCCTGGATCGAACAGGGAATCGAACGGGGAATCGAACAGGGGATTGAACGAGGCCGGAGCGAGGGCCGGGAGGAGGGCCGGGAGGAGGGCCGAGAGGAGGGCCGGCGGACCTTGACGGAACTTCTTCTTCGTCAACTGGCGTTGCGCTTCGGTGATGTGCCGGATGCGGTTCGCGAGCAGGTCCGTGGTGCGTCGGCGGCGGAACTGGAGGTCTGGGTGGAGGCGGTGTTGGTGGCGGCCAGCCTTGATGAAGTGCTGGCTGTCAGGCCCGGACGCTGAATCGGCGCCATGTACTTGTGTGACACGCACGACATGACCATTGACTTTGGCGTCCTGAAGAACGCGGACACCGCAGGCTCCGATCTTGAGGCATGTTGCTCCGGTTGCGGGTCGGCTTCGAATATCGGCCTCGAGTCCCTGACATATGCCATGAATCAGGCGCATTTTACATGGGTGCAATATGAATCTAGAGAAATCATATAAACAAGCTATATCAGTGGATTAACGTGTATATCAGCTCGAATTTTTTGGAACTAAGGATTGAGCGAATCGGTCTGTAGTGTCAAGTCTCCACGAAAACCCGTTCGCTGCTCTGCCCCGACATCAAGCGGGAATCAGGGGGTGAGCAGTTACCCCGAACGCTTACTCAGAACTACCGCCCGTCATGACGATTCCGGCCCGTCCCCGCGACAGGCGTCGGCGATTGCAAACCTGACAGTGCTCGGAGTAGGATCTTGCGATGTTGAGTGCCCTTCCTCTTCCGATCCCTGCTGTTCGTCGAGAATCTCCGAGAAACGCCGGAGAACCTGCCCGATGAGCTTTCCGGCGATGCCGCACGATGCGCTGTTCCGGGCGCTGGTCTCCAAACCTGCCCGCGCTGCCGCGCTGCTCACAGAATACCTGCCGCAAGAAGTGGCCGCCCTCCTCGACCTCAAGGCCCTGCCTGAGGCAGTCGAAGGCAGCTTCATCGACGAGGACGCCACGCGAACCCAGTGTGATGCGCTGTTCCGGGTCAAGCTGAAGAGCGGGCACGAGGCGCGCCTCTATGTGCTGCTCGAACATAAGAGCCGGGTCGATGCCGACACACCGTTACAACTCCTGAAATACATGGTCAACATCTGGCGCCAAGAGATCGAGAATGGCGCTGCCGGGGACAGGTTGCCGACGATCATTCCGCTGGTCTTCTACCACGGCCAGGGTCGCTGGACGGCGGCGCGCTCGGTGCCGGAGATGATCGACGCGCCCGAGGCGCTGGCACCTTTCGTCAGGGAGTTTGCCTATGTGGTGCACGACCTTGGGGAGATCGCACCACGCCGGCTGTCGGTCTCGCCCGAGGTGCGGGCCGGGCTTCTGGCGCTCAGGGCTGTTTATGCCGAGGAGATACCGCCCGATCTTCTGGACGAGATGACGGGCGGGCCGGTTGCGGGAAGCGCGTTCGAGCGTCATATTGTGCGTTACATTGCCGAGTGCATGAACCTGACGCCGCCTTTGCTGGAGGCGTCGCTGCGCCGGACGAAACCGGATTGCTGGGAGGCACTGATGGGAACGGTCGCGCAAGCCTGGATCGAACAGGGAATCGAACGGGGCCGGAGCGAGGGCCGGGAGGAGGGCCGGCGGACCTTGACGGAACTTCTTCTTCGTCAACTGGCGTTGCGCTTCGGTGATGTGCCGGATGCGGTTCGCGAGCAGGTCCGTGGCGCGTCGGCGGCGGAACTGGAGGTCTGGGCGGAGGCGGTGCTGATGGCAACCAGCCTTGATGAAGTGCTGGCTGTCAGGCCCGGGCGCTGAATCGGCGCCATGTACTTGCGTGACACGCGCGACATGACCATTGACTTTGGCGTCCTGAAGAACGCGGACACCGCAGGCTCCGATCTTGAGGCATGTTGCTCCGGTTGCGGATCGGCTTCGAATATCGGCCTCGAGTCCCTGACAAGCGCTGAGCCCGGTTTGGTTTGGGGCTAGGGATTTTCGGGTCGAGTGATACCGGAACAGCCCTGTGCTTGGAAGGAAACCGTGGGCTAAGGTGTCAGGCAGGTTATTCAGGCGGAAGCTGATGCTGCTACCGGCTCTGCTTGAGATGTTAGCTTTCGCCATTCATTCGGGAGAGGAGGGAGAACCATGGTAGTTGCCGGCACGCACGAGACCATCCCCGTCGAGGAGATAGAGCCTGATCATTCCACCCCCCCCCCCCCCCCCCGAATCCGCGAGTTTTCCAGGATCGCGAACCTTACGTCCCACATCCTCGCCATCATGCGACGCAGATTGCCCGATGACTGGACCAAGCGCTACAACATCACGTCGATCTTCATCGAAACCTTCGTCCAGACACCGCGCTACACTAGGGCCGTCTACAAGCCGTCAGGGTGGATCCGTGTCGGAACCACCAGGGGACGAGGGCGCTACGATACGCACAACAAACACGACAAGCCAAAAAAACACTTGGCTGGGGCCACTGCGCAGGGACTGAAAACGCACCCTCAACCGGTGACAATTACTGCGTGACCGAACGCTTGCGGCGTTATGGGAGCTGTCCGCCCCCGCGCCATGACCCCTTCCTTCTCCTGGAGCTTGCAAATGAGCACGACAGACGATCACAAAGTTGCAGACCTTTCGCTCGCCGAGTGGGGTCGGAAGGAGATTTCAATCGCCGAAACCGAGATGCCCGGCCTCATGACCCTCCGCGAGGAGTTCGGCGGTGCCAGGCCGCTCGCGGGTGCGCGGATCGCGGGCTGCCTGCATATGACCATTCAGACGGCCGTCCTCATCGAGACCCTTACCTCGCTCGGCGCGACCGTGCGCTGGAGTTCCTGCAACATCTTCTCGACCCAGGATCATGCCGCCGCCGCGGTCGCCGCTGCCGGCGTTCCGGTCTTCGCCTGGAAGGGCGAGACCGAGGAGGAGTTCTGGTGGTGTATAGAGCAAACCGTACGCGGCCCCGATGGCTGGGTGCCCAACTTGGTGCTCGACGACGGCGGCGACCTCACGAAGCTCATGCACGAGAAGTATCCCGAACTTCTCGGCGACATCAGGGGTCTGTCGGAGGAGACCACAACCGGCGTGCACCGGCTCTATGAAATGGAGAAGAGCGGCGAGCTTCTGGTTCCCGCCATCAACGTCAACGATTCCGTCACCAAGTCGAAGTTCGACAATCTGTACGGATGCCGCGAAAGCCTCGTCGATGGCATCAAGCGCGCCACCGACGTCATGGTTGCCGGCAAGATCGCCGTCGTCGCGGGATACGGTGATGTCGGCAAGGGCTCGGCCGCCAGCCTGCGCAACCAGGGCGCGCGCGTCATGGTGACCGAGATCGACCCCATCTGCGCGCTCCAGGCCGCCATGGAAGGCTATGAGGTGGTGACCATGGACAGCGCCGCCGCCATTGGCGACATCTTCGTCACGGCTACCGGGAACATCGAAGTCATCACCATCGATCACATGCGCCAGATGAAGGATCGCGCGATAGTCTGCAACATCGGCCACTTCGACAGCGAGATCCAGATCGACGCGCTGCGCAATCTAAAGTGGGAAAACGTCAAGCCGCAGGTCGACGAGGTCGTGTTCCCGGACGGCAAACGGCTGCTTGTTCTTGCTGAAGGGCGCCTCGTCAATCTCGGCTGCGCGACTGGCCATCCGAGCTTCGTCATGAGCGCATCCTTTACCAACCAGGTGCTGGCTCAGATCGAGCTCTGGGAGCGCAGCGGCAACTACGGCCGGAAGGTGTACGTGCTGCCCAAGCATCTCGACGAGAAGGTTGCGGCGCTGCATCTTGGAAAACTCGGCGCCGACCTCACGAAGCTGAGCGAGAAACAGGCCGCCTATCTCGGTCTTGAAGCGGCGGGGCCGTTCAAGCCCGACTATTACAGATACTGAACCTGCGGTTGCGGCCGGGCGGATGATGGCGGCGGACATCGAGCGCATCGAGCTCGACGGCCCCGGCGCCACGGAGGCGCTGGCATCCGGTTTCGCCCCCAGCCTGCGTCCCGGGAATGTGCTCGCACTCACCGGAGATCTCGGCAGCGGTAAGACCGTGTTCGCGCGCGGGTTGATCCGCGCAGTCGCGACGGCCTCCGGCACCGAGGTCGGCGAGGTTCCGAGCCCGACTTACACGCTGGTCCAGCCCTACGAGTTTCCGGGCTTTACGGTCTGGCACTTCGATCTCTATCGGATCGCGTCCGTTGACGACGTCTGGGAGCTCGCCATCGAGGACGCCTTTGCCGACGGGGTTTCGGTGATCGAATGGGCCGAGAGGATCGATGAAATCCTGCCTCCGACAAGCGTGCGTATCCGTCTCGAGGCGGGGAGTCGCGCGGATGTGCGCATCGCGCACATCCGCGACGGGCGCCGCGGAAACGGTGCGTGACAGCGCTCGAGGCCTTCCTCGCCGGCGCCGGCTGGGCCGGAGCGGAGCGCGTGCCCCTGGCCGAGGACGCCTCGTTCCGGCGTTACCATCGGGTCCGGCTCGGTGAACGCCGTGCAGTCTGCATGGAGGCTGATCCCGATCGCGAGAACGTTCCGGTGTTCCTTGATGTCGCGCGCCTGCTTTGCGACCTCGGGCTGAGCGCCCCCCGGATCCTCGCCGCCGATGCCGACGCCGGGTTTGCGCTTCTTGAGGATCTCGGCGACCGGACCTTCTCGCGCCTGCTCGACGCCGGTGCCGATCCCGAAGGTCTCTATGCGCTTGCGACCGACCTGCTGATCGGTCTCCATCGCCGGTTCGACCCGGCTGTGGTGGCGTGCGCACCGGGCCCCTACAGCGAGCGCCTGTTCCTCGAAGAAGCCGAACTTTTGGTCCACTGGTACTTGCCGGCGGCGACCGGAGAGCGGGTCGATGGCGCGGCCGCGCGGGACTATTCCGACATCTGGCGCGGGCTCCTCGCCCGCGCGCGCGGCGTCCCCGAGACGCTGGTGCTGCGCGACTTCCATGTCGACAACCTGATGGAACTCGAAGGCCGCGGCGGTGTCGCGCGCTGCGGGCTCCTCGATTTTCAGGACGCGGTCATCGGACCGGCGAGCTACGACTTCGTATCCCTCGTCGAGGACGCCCGACGCGATGTCGACCCCAGCATTGCCGCGGCGATGCGGCGGAGGTATCTCGACGCCTTTCCCCGGCTCGACGAAGAAGAATTCGACAGATCGTGCCTGATTCTCGGCGCTCAGCGCCACTGCAAGGTCCTCGGCATCTTTACTCGCCTTCGCGACCGCGACGGCAAATCCGGATATCTCGTCCATGCGCCGAGGCTGTGGCGGCTCCTGGAGACGGCGCTGGCGGATCCGGCGCTCGGTGCGCTCCGCGATTGGCTCGATGACCGGATCCCCCGCGACCGCAGGGCTGCGCTGCCGGCGCGCGAGGCGGAATGATGGCCCCGGTGCCCGCCCGCGCCATGGTGCTCGCCGCCGGCCGCGGGATTCGCATGCGCCCATTGACCGATCGCGTGCCGAAACCGCTGATCGAGGTCGGAGGCATGACCATGCTCGAGCGGGTTCTCGATCATCTCGCTGCCGCCGGTGTCGAAACCGCAGTGGTTAATATCCACTGGCTTGCCGATCAGGTGGAGGAGCGGCTGGCCGCGCGTCGAGTGCCGCGCATCGTGATATCGCGCGAAGCAGACCTGCTCGAGACTGGCGGCGGCGTCGTCAATGCGCTCCCGGACCTCGGTGCCGGTGCGTTCTTCGTTGCCAATGCCGACATCGTCTGGACCGACGGCCCGGCGCCGGCGCTCGGACGATTGGCCACGGCTTGGAACGATGCGGCGATGGACGCCCTTCTCCTCGTGTATCCGGTTGCCGGCGCTGTCGGTTATAACGGCGCTGGGGATTTCCATATGGACGCGTCGGGGCGGCTCGCTGCGCGCGGCACGGCCGCGCCTCTGGTCTTTACCGGGGTGCAGATCCTGCACCCGCGGCTGTTTGCGGATGCGCCCGGACGGGTGTTCTCGCTCAACGTCATTTATCGCCGGGCCGCCGCGGCTGGGCGCCTGTTCGGGCTCGTCCATGATGGCGCGTGGTATCATGTCGGGACGCCGTCGGCGTTCGCCGCGGCCCGCGCCGCGTTCAACAGGCAGGGGGAAGCGTCACCCGGATGATCGCACCAGGACAGCACTCGGTATTCACCATTACGGGCGGCGCGGACTTCCTGCACCGGCTGGTGCGCGGCATTCTGGAGCGTCACGGGACCGATCCAGATGTCCTTGCCGGCATCCGCATCCTGCTGCCCAACCGGCGCGCCTGCGCCGCCCTCGGCCACGCCTTCCTGCGCGAGCTGTCAGGCAGGCCCACGCTGCTGCCGGAGATCTCTCCGATCGGCGAGATCGACGACAGTGATTTCCTTCGTGAGGAGGATCCCGCCCCCGGCGGGCCGGCGGAGCTTCCGCCGGCAATCTCGCCGCTGCGGCGGCGGCTCCTGCTCGCCCGGATGGTCATGGCGCGCGACCACGGCCTTCGCCCGGCTCATGCGCTCCGGCTTGCCGATGGGCTTGCCCGCCTGATCAACGAGGCGCAGACCGAGAGGCTGGACTTTTCTGCGCTCGCGGATCTGGTGCCGGAGGAACTCGCCGAGCACTGGCAGGACACGCTTCGGTTCCTCAAGATCGTCACCGAAAACTGGCCTCGGATCCTCGCCGATCGCGGATGCATGGATCCCGTTGACCGCCGCAACCGGCTGACTGCGGCCCGCGTTGCCGAATGGCGGGAGCGTCCGCTCCGCAGCCCGGTGATCGCTGCGGGATCTACCGGGACAATACCGGCGACCGCCGATCTGCTCGCCTGCGTCGCCGCCATGGAGGGCGGCGCGGTGGTGCTTCCGGGCCTTGACCGGACGCTCGATTCCGCGAGCGTCGAGGCGCTGGGACCGGCGCACCCGCAGTTCGGCATGACCCGTCTGGTGCGCGAACGGCTGGAGCTCGAAATCGCCGACATCCCGGACTGGTGCGAAGGCCAGCCCGGGCCGGAGCGCCGTCATGCGCTCATCGGCGCCGCGCTCCGGCCACCGGCGACCGCTGCCGGCGCCTTCCTTCCCGATGCCGCCGCGGAGACCCTTGCCGGAGTGCGGCGGATCTCCTGTCCCGGCCTCCAGCAGGAGGCGCGCGTCATCGCCCTGATGATGCGCGAGGCCCTCGAGATTCCCGACCGGACGGCCGCTCTGATCACGCCCGACCGCGGGCTTGCGCGGCGCGTTGCCGCCGAACTCGGCCGATGGCGCATCGAGATTGACGATTCGGGCGGCGCGCCGCTTGCAGCGACGTTCCCCGGCGCCTTTCTCAGGGTCACGGCGGAAGCCGTGGCCTCCGACGCCGCGCCGGTGCCGCTGCTGGCCGCGCTCAAGCATCCGCTCGCGGCGGCGGGGAACGATCCGGCCAGGTTCCGGCGCCATGTGCGCCTCATCGAACGCACGGTGCTGCGCGGCCCGCGCCCGGAGCCAGGATTCGCCGGCCTCGGTCGCGCGATCTCGGAGTCTCCGGCTATCGGCGGTGACGGGCTTCGGTCCGAGCTTGCCGCGCTGGTGGACCGCCTCGGCGCCATGGCGGAACCGTTCGCCGCGGCGCTGTCGGCGCCGGAGGCAGCGGCCGGGGACCTGCTCGAAGCCCATGTCGGGTTCGTCGAGGCGCTGGCGGCAACCGACCGGCAGAGCGGGGCCGAGCGCCTGTGGGCGCAGCCGGCGGGCGAGCAGGCGTCGCTGCTGGTTGCCGAGCTCCGCGCGGCAGCGGCCGATTTTCCGGCGATGGCGGGTGCCGAGTGGCCGGCGGTGCTCGATTCGGCGATCGATCGCACGGTCGTCCGCTTGCCCTACGGCCTGCATCCCCGGCTCAATATCTGGGGGCTTCTGGAGGCGCGCCTCCAGCACGCCGACCTTGTGATCATGGGCGGGCTCAACGAGGGCGACTGGCCGCCGGGTCCGGCACCGGATCCATGGATGAGCCGGCCGATGCGCGCCGATTTCGGGTTGCAGCCGCCGGAGCGCCATATCGGCCTCACCGCGCACGACTTCGTGCAGGGATTCTGCGCGCGCGAGGTCGTGCTCACCCGGTCGACGCGCGTCGACGGCTCGCCGACCGTCCCGGCGCGCTGGCTGGCGCGCCTCGAGACGCTCCTGTCTTCGACGGAAGCGGGGTCCTCGATTCTCGATGGTTGGCAGGCCGAAGAAGGGAAATGGCTGCGCTGGCAGGCCGACCTCGACGGCCGTCTGCCGCGCGACGCGAGACCGGCGCCGGCGCCCCGCCCGCCGGTGGCCGCGCGCCCGGACCGCCTCTCGGTCACCGAGATCGAAACCCTCATACGGGACCCCTACGCGGTTTATGCCAGGCACGTTCTTGGGCTCCGCGCCCTCGATCCTCTCGATGCGGCGCCGGGCGCCGCCGACCGTGGCACCATCGTTCATGCCGCGATCGAGCGTTTCCTGAGAACCGCTGCAGAGGCGCCGCCGGAAGATCCGCTGGCGCTCCTGATCGAGATCGGCCGGGAGGAGTTCGAGGAATTCCTCGATCGGCCCGCGGTGCGGGCGTTCTGGTGGCCGCGCTTCGGGCGCATTGCCGCCTGGATAGTCGAACAGGAGCGCGAACGGGCGCCGCTGATTGCCGCCAGCCATGTCGAGCTCAAGGGCGAGATGACGATCCCCCGGGGCGCGGGCCCCTTCCTGCTTACCGGCCGCGCTGACCGCATTGATACGTTCACCGGCGGTGACTACGCGATCATCGACTACAAGACAGGCGCCGTGCCGTCGAAGCGCGACGTGAATTCCGGGCTTGCCCCGCAGCTGCCGCTCGAGGCGGCAATGATCTCGGACGGCGCCTTCGCTGGCATCCCGGCCGGCGAGGTTTCCGAACTGTCCTATTGGAGGCTGTCGGGCGGCGACCCGGCCGGCGAGATTCGCGACGCCGGGGACGATCCCCGGGTGCTCGCCCAAGTGGCGTACGACGGACTCCGAACACTCCTCGAACGCTATGACGATCCCGGGGTCCCCTACCGCGCGCAGCCCGATCCCGATCTTGCGCCCCGGCGCTCGGACTACGAGCATCTTGAACGGGTGCAGGAATGGTCGGCTTCGGGAGAGGCGGAATGACCGGCACGGCGTCGGCGGGCGCGGTGCCGTATGCGAACCAGGCCACTGCGGCGCGGCCCGAAGCCAGCGTCTGGGTCTCCGCGTCGGCCGGGTCCGGCAAGACAAAGGTCCTGGCCGATCGCGTCCTGCGCCTCTTGCTCGCCGGCACGCGGCCGGAACGAATTCTCTGCCTCACCTTCACACGCGCCGCCGCCGCGGAGATGCACAACCGCATCCGCCTCCTGCTGGGGCAGTGGGCGGTGGAGGATGACGGCGCGCTGTTGGAGAACCTGCGCGGCCTGACAGGCGCGGTGCCGGACGAGCGGATGATGGCGCGCGCGCGGGGGCTGTTCGCCGATGTGCTCGACGCCCCGGGCGGCCTCGGCATCCTCACCATACACGCGTTCTGCCAGTCACTTCTCGGCCGCTTTCCGCTCGAGGCCGGGATCGCGCCTCATTTCGAGGTCATGGACGAACGCGCGACGGCCGACGCGCTGGCGGCGGCCCGGGACAGCGTGCTGAGCCTGGCCCATGGCGACGGCGGCGACGATCTGTTCGCGGCTGCCGAGACCGTGACCGCGCTGGTCGGCGAGGAAGAGTTCATCCAGCTCCTCGGTCAGATCACGGCGGCCCGGAGCCGCATACGGCGGATGATCGATCGCCGCGGCGGCGTCGCGGCCACGGCCGCATGGCTGCGCACGGCGATGGAGATTCCTCACGGCGAGACGGTCGCCTCCACGATAGCCGCCTTCCACGGCCGCGTCGGGGAGCGCACGGCGGCCCTTGGCGGGGCCGCCAAGGCGCTGGCCGGCGGCAGCAGGAGCGACAGCGAACGAGCGGCCAGAATTTTCGCCTGGTTGGAGACACCCGAGCCGTCGGAATCCGCCTTCGACGACTATGCCGGAGCCTTCCTCACCAATGCCGGTACGGTGCGCGCGCGGCTTGCGACCAGGCCGGTCTGCGATGCGATGCCGGAGATCGAGGACATTCTGGTCGCGGAAGCGCTTGCTGTGCTCGATGTCGTCGAACGCCGCTGCGCGATCCGCACTGCGGATGCCACCGGGGCGATTCTCGTCATCGCCGGCGCCGTGCTCGGGCATTACGAGCGGCACAAGGACCGCCAGGCGCTTCTCGATTACGACGACCTGATACTGAAGACACGCGGACTCGTCGACGAGGCCGCGCCCTGGGTGCTGTTCAAGCTCGACGGCGGGATCGATCATGTCCTGATAGACGAGGCACAGGACAGCAACGCCGACCAGTGGGAGATCGTGCGCGCGCTCACCGACGAGTTCTTCGCCGGTTCCGCGGCGCGCGAGGCGCGGCGCACGGTGTTTGCCGTCGGCGACGAGAAGCAGTCGATCTTCGGGTTCCAGGGGGCGGCGCCGGACGAGTTCGCGCGCATGAAGGGGTATTTTGAAGTGCGCGTCACCGCGGCCCGGCTGCAGTGGGAAGCGGTGCCGCTCGACAAGTCGTTCCGCTCCACCCCTGCCGTGCTCCGCGCGGTCGATACCGTCTTCGCCGCCGATGACGTGCGTGAAGGGGTCTCGATCGGTCCCGTGAGCCACAGCTCCAATCGCGAGTTGCAAGCCGGGCTCGTCGAGGTCTGGCCCCCTGTCATGCCGGCTAGGCGCGACGAGAGGCCGCCGTGGCAGTTCGCCGCCGGAACGGATGCAGAAGAGGCACCGCCGGCGGAACGCCTGGCGCTGGCGATCGCCGACCGGGTTTCATCCTGGATCCGGGACGGCGAGATCCTCTCAAGCACCGGACGGGCGATCCGCGCGGGTGACATCATGGTCCTGATCCGGCGCCGGACCGTGATCGTCGACTATCTTTCCCGGGCGCTCAAGGCCGCCGGCGTCGAGGTCGCCGGTGCCGACCGCATGGTGGTTGCCGACCAGCTTGCGGTGCAGGATCTGATGGCGCTGGCGGCATTTGCGCTGCTGCCTGAGGACGACCTGAATCTGGCGGCCGTGCTCAAGGGGCCGCTGATCGGATTCGGCGAGGAACAGCTCTTCGAGGCATGCCATGGCCGCGAGAGGATGCCGTTGTGGCGCGCGCTTCGCGAGCGTGCGGGCTCGGATGCTACCGCGCGGCGCGCGGTCGAGCTCCTGGAGGATGTCCGCGGGCGCGCCGACGCGACCCCGCCCTTCGAGTTCTTCGCCCATGTTCTCGGACCCCTCGAGGGACGGGCGCGCATCGTCGCGCGGCTTGGAGAGCAGGCCAACGATCCCGTCGACGAGATGCTCGCTATGGCGCTTGCCTACGAGTGGGCGCATCCGCAGTCGCTGCAGGGATTCCTGCACTGGTTCTGGCAGGGCCAGGCCGAGATCAAGCGCGACATGGACCGGGGCATTCGCGACGAGGTCCGGATTCTCACCGTGCACGGCGCCAAGGGGCTCGAGGCGCCGATCGTGTTTCTTGCCGACACGATGCAGACGCCTCAGCCGGGGCGCGGGCTGCTGTGGGGGACGGACGATGATGGTGGCGACCTGATGCTCTGGCCTCCGCGCGCCGCCGACCGGCCGGAACTGGCTCGCCGGTTTGCGGACGACGCGGCCCGGCGTCAGGACGAGGAGTATCGGCGGCTCCTCTATGTCGCGATGACGCGGGCGGAAGATCGCCTCTATGTTTGCGGTTACGGCACCCGCAAGAGCCCGCCGGAAAACTGCTGGTACCGGCTGGTTTTTTCCGGTCTCGAAGGCACGGCGGCGCCGTTCGAATTCGATTGCCGGGGTGGCAGCGCGGGCGATTTGGGCTGGTCGGAGACCGGGATGAGATTGTCCAATCCGCAGTCTGAGCCTCCGGACCGGGGCGGCGTGGAGGCGCCGCCGGCGGCCGGCGACGAGCCGCTGCCCGAATGGGCAGACGAGGACGCGCCACAGGAACCCGCGCCGCCGCGCCCGTTGGCGCCGTCGCGCCCGGACGGCGACGAACCCGCGGCCCGGTCTCCGACGGGCGGCGACGGCGGCGCGATGTTCCGGCGCGGGCTGCTGATCCACCGCCTGCTGCAGTTGCTTCCCGATCTCGAGGCGGGCGCGCGGCGCGGCGCGGCGCGGCGTTTTCTGGACAGTCCGGCACACGGTCTCGATGATGACCAGATCGCGGAACTCCTCGAAGAGATCTTTCGCGTTCTCGACAAACCCGAATACGCGTCCGTCTTCGGGCCGGGGTCGCGGCCCGAGGTTCCCGTGGTCGGGGTGGTTGGCGACACTGCGATTTCGGGCCGGATCGACCGGCTGGTCGTCGAGCCGGACCGGGTCCGCATCCTTGATTTCAAGACCAACCGCCCGCCGCCCGTGCGGCCTGGGGACGTGCCGCGGGGCTACGTCCGCCAGATGGCTGCGTACCGGGCCCTGATCTCGGACGTATATCCGGGCCGCGAGATCGAGTGCAGCCTGCTCTGGACTGATGGCCCGCGCCTGATGACGCTTGCGTCCGACATGCTTGATGCGGCCGCACCTTGACCCGCGCCGAGGGAGATTCTAGTTTGCGGATGTCCGCGAACGGCGGATGAACCATTCAGGCCGCAGTCATTGCGGCCCCGCACGAAGGGGCGAACATGGCGAGCAAATCCGTTTCCGACGACTCATTCGAAAACGAGGTACTTGGCGCAGACGGCGCAGTTCTGGTCGATTTCTGGGCCGAGTGGTGCGGTCCCTGCAAGCAGATCGGACCGTCCCTTGAGGAGATTTCGGAGGAGATGGCGGACAAGATCACCGTCGTGAAGGTAAATATCGACGACAATCCGATGACCCCCTCGAAATACGGCGTCAGGGGCATTCCGACCCTGATGCTGTTCAAGGACGGAGGCCTGGCGGCAACCAAGGTCGGCGCATTGCCCAAGGGCAAGATCGTCGAGTGGATCCAGTCTTCGATCTGACCGCCCCGCATGGCGGGCCGGTCTCGGCACCGGCCGGTTTCCGAGTCCTGCCGGCAGACAACGCAACGGAAACGGAGCGGCCTTCCTGCTTCCGGCGGTGAGGGTTGCCACGATGCCCGGCGAATGGCCGGTTGGCGGGCGGGCACGCGCCACCGCTTCCCCTGAATCTGCTGCAGGAGCCGCCATGGCCGAGATCGCATCCATCGAAACCGTGCCGGTCGAGCTTCCGACGCGGCGCGAACACAAGTGGACGGGGCTGACCGAGCCAATCGGCCGCTACGTCCTGGTCCGCGTGGCCTCGGACGAAGGCGTCGAGGGCTGGGGCGAAGCGCCCGCGCTCAAGGACTGGGGCGGTGAGTTCGGGCGTTATTTCGGCGAGTCGCCGGCAATCACGGATGTTGTCATTGCCAACTATCTGGCGCCGGCTGTCGCCGGGATGGAGGTCGGCAACATTGCTGAGGCCCATACCCGCATGGATGCGGTCATCAAGGGCTACCCCTATGCCAAGGCGGCTGTCGAGCTTGCGCTGTTCGATGTCGCCGCACGCACGCTCGGGGTTCCGGTGCACATGCTCCTCGGAGGCCGCGTTCGGGACCGGATTCCGGTGACCCATTCGATAGGGCTCCTCGATTTTGCCGAGGCGGAGCGAGAGTGCGTCAGGGTGGTCACCGAAGGCATCCGCACCATCAAGATCAAGGTCGGCGTGGATCCGGAACGCGATGTCGAGATGGTGCGCCGCATCCGCGAGACGGTGGGACCAGAGATCAATCTGTGTGTCGACGCGAATGAAGGATACCGGACACCCGGAGCTGCGGTGCAGATCATTCGCAGGATGGAGCCGTACGGTTTGATCTATGTCGAGCAGCCGGTCGAGGGAATCGAGCGCACGGCCGAGGTCGCGCGCGCCATCGACGCGCCGGTGATGCTCGACGAGTCCGCCTGGAACGCGCATGACGTGCTTCGTATCATCGAGACGCAGGCGGCGGATATCGTGTCGCTCTACACGACCAAGCCCGGCGGCCTGCTCAAGGCGATGGAAACCGCGGCCGTGTGCCGGGCAGCTGGCATCGTCTGCAACGTCAACGGCTCGGTCGAGACCGGGGTCGGTAATCTCGCCAACCTGCAGCTTGCGGCGGCGGCGGCGGCGGCGGAGTTGTCCTGCGTGGTGCCGGTCTCGACGCCGGCGGAGGCCCGCGGAGACCGGATCGCGGGAATCTACTACCGCGACGATTTCCTGGCCGAACCGATGCATCTCGTCGACGGTGCGATACGGCTTCCGGAGGGGCCGGGCATGGGCATCGAGGTCGATCCGGAGAAGGTCGCGGCCTATCGGCTGGATTCCTGCGATGGCTGAGGGAGAGCGGCGTTGCGCGCCGAGGTGATCGACCGCCTGGTCCGGGAAATGCGCGCCCGGGGCCATGATGCCGAGATCATGTGCTCGCCGGAGAACTTCGCCTACGTTACCGGTTTCGTGGTTCCGTCGCAGCCGCTGCTGCGCCACCGCCATGCCATGGCGGTGGTCACTGCCGACGGTGAGGTGTCGCTGTGCGGGGTCGACATGGAGGCGACGACGATCAGCACCCACGCTCCCGACGCGTCGCTCAGGGTCTGGGCCGAGTTCGCCGACGACCCGATGGAGGTCCTGGGTTCGATGTTGTCCGATCTTGGGCTCGCCGGTTCGGAGGCAGGCATCGAGACGGGGTATCTTCCGGCGGCGGACTTCGGACGGCTGAAGCGGCTGCTGCCCGGTGTCCGCTTCGTCGCCAACGATGACATCCTCGCGCGGCAGCGCCAGATAAAGACAGCGGACGAGATCGCGCTGTTGCGGCGGCTGTCGCGGATTGCCGACGAGGCGATCGTCGGCGCGCTCGGATCGGTGCGGCGCGGCGACAGCGAGATGGACGTTGCCGGCCATCTGACCGGTGGAATCTACGAACTTGGCGCGCACGATTTCAGGCTGATGATCGTTGCCACCGGGGAGCGCAGCCAGCTTCCCAATGTCGGTCCCAGCATGCGCCGCCTCGAGAGCGGAGACGTCTGCAGGGTCGAGATCTTCGCCATCATCGACGGCTATCATGCCGGGGTCTGCCGCACGGCGTGCGTCGACGCGCCGCCGCCCCATGCGGCGGACATCTGGCAGGTGCTGGTCGAATGCAAGCACCTTCTTCTCGACCGAATCCGCCCGGGGGCGAGCTGCCGCGATATCTATCGTGCGTTCGCCTCGCAGCTGGCCCGCTACAACCTGCCGCCGATCTCGTTCGCCGGGCACGGGATCGGGCTGTTCCTGCACGAAGATCCCTATATTGGCGATACGCCGGTCATCGGTTCGAAGGAAGACGCGTTCCTCGAGGCGGGAATGGTTTTCGGGGTCGAGCCGCTCTGCTACTGCACCGGGCACGGATTCGGGATGCAGAACAAGGACATGGTTCTGGTCACGGAGAACGGATGCGAACTGCTTTCGGACCGGGCGGACACGGACAGTCTGATGCTGATTCGGTGACGCCCGGGCTAGGCCCGGACTCGGCGCGGCCGCCGCAGGGCCTGCGGACGCCAGCACCAAGTCCCGTTCGGGCTGATGCTCCCGATCCGGGTGTCACCGTGTGCGGCGGGTTTCGAGGGGAAGCGTAACCGGCGCCAGGATCCTATCCTGTGGCGTCAAGCGTGAAGGCTGCGGGGCCGCTGCCCCCGGGTTCAGTGCGGCGTCTGGGTCAGCGCCATGACGATCGAACGTTCGATCTCGACAATGGCGCTTCCGACCTCGCGGCCGATCAGGTCCATTTGGCGCAACTGCGCGATCCGGGTTGCGGCCCGCTCGAGTTCCCTGGGGGCGAAGATGTCGCCGAGAATGTCGCAGGCATCCGCCAAGCAGATCATGGCCGCGTCCCTCGGATCCGGTATGTCGTCGGACAGGAGCACATCGGTCAGGCGCAGCTTTGCCTCCCGCTGGGCGCGGCCGTCAATGATCGGATACTTGCGTTCCCTGAACACCCAGAGGAATTTCTGATCCTGCACTTCGAGAACGCCGTGTTCGACGAGGCTGGCGAGCGCCAAGTCGCGAAGGTCCGACGCGCCCTGTCGCGCCAGCAGTTCTATCCAGCCTGCGGTGTCCCTGGTTTCCTCGCTCTCGGTGATGCGGTCGAGGGTGCGGTCGAGAATCGCATTTCCCGTCGGGGTGCGGTTCAGGACGATCAGGCGTTCGGGATCGGTATCGATCCGGTTCTTGAACGCGAGGTCCATCAAGGTTGAGCCGGCGACGATGAACGCCGTGGTGCTCTCGCGGAGTGGAAGGAACGAGCCGTCCTCGTCGTCGAGCATGAGGAGGAGGATTTCTTCGGTGATTGTCAGCATGACAGTTCCAGTCGGTCAGGAAGCCGCGGCCAGCGCGGAATCGCGCGTATCGTAGCAATCGAGGATCTGCATGAAGCCGCTGATCTCGAATACCGACTTGCACTCGGGCTGCAGCGAGCAGAGTGTCAGCTTGCCGTTGCGCTGCTGACAGCTCTTGGCGCCAACTATGACTGCGCGGAGGCCGGCGCTGCTGATATATTCCATCTTCTCGCAGTCGAGGACCAGCTGCACCTCCCCGCGTTCGATGATTTCCTTGACCTTGCTCTCGAGGTCCGGCGCGCTGAAGCCGTCAAGCCGCCCCGCAATTCCGACAACGGTAACGGATCCGGCGGTCTCTTCTTCAAGTCTCATTGTCCGATCACTTTCCGTGTTTTCGCTAGGTTCTCCTGAACAGCATGATTGCTCCTGCTGGTCAGCCTAGTTCAAGCGCATATCTGGCGCAAGCCGGAATCGCGAACAAAATCAGGGTCTCTCCCATCCGGTTCGGTCCGATGCGGCCGTGACGCTCCGGTTTGCGGTTTCTCCCCCGGGTGTGCGGGCGCCCCTTGCAGCGGTCCGTCGGTGCCGGTGCGGGTTTTTCACGATACGGGCAGAGCGCCAAGAGCCCCCCGATGTCTGGATCGGACTGATGGCGGTGCTCGCGGCGATCATGGCGGTGGAGGCGCAGTGATGGTGAACGGCACCGTCCCTGCGCCAGCAGTTCGACACCTTCCGGAAGCGGTTCCACGATCTCCGCAAGCAGGACGATTACGCAACCTGATGTCTGGAAATTGTCGTGAAGCTGATCGAGCTGTTCCCATTTGATGTATGCCTTGGTTTCGGTGTAACTGCTCACCCCCTGGTTCCGGCTTGATGTCGGGGTAGAGCAACAAACGGGTTTTCGTGGAGATTTGACACTGCATGCCGATTCGCTTAGTGGTGGTCATCGAGAACGACGGGGACCGCCAGTGGGCTACTTTGGATCGAAGGCGACGAGCGGGCTGTGCCAGCTGCTTCCGGGGCTCCAGCCCCCGCATGATCTGTATGTGAAAACGCATCTCGGAAGCGACGCGCTGATGAAGCGCAAGGTCGGGTGATGGCGACGGGCGGCGCGCGAGGAGTTCGAAGCGGCCAAGGCGCTGCGTGCGGCCGGCAAGGTGCCGAAAGAGGCCGTGATCCGCGTCCTCGTCATCCTGCTCGACATCCTCATCGTCGTCCTTCTGGAGAAGACCACGCACGAGCCGGAACTCCGGTCTGCCGCCGTCACAGACGGACAAGAGCGTGCCGGGAGCAACGGCCCGAAGCCGAACCGGCAGATGGGCGACAACCTGCGCAAGACCATCGTCGAGGAAACGGTCGCGGCCTGCGACGCCTGCGGCGCTGACGGCCCCGTCGATCGGGAGCGCCGCACGACATCGTGTTCGAGGTCGTCGAGCGCCGCGCCGAGATCAAGGAATGCCCGAAGTGCAAGGCCCGGTTCCCCGACAACATCCCGTGCAGTACGGCATCGGCATTCAGGCCCTCGTCATCAACCTGCTGGTCGCCCAGATGCTGTCCCTGCGCCGTGCCGTCGCGTTCGTGCAGGCGATCTCCGGCATCAAGCTCTCCGAGGCAACCTGCCTCAGCTATGCTTTCACGATGCGTCATGGGAGGAGGCCGCCGTGGCGCACCTCCTGCAACGCCCGATGTCGACGATTTCGGATCAACAGTAAGTGGCTTCATGTCGTGGGACCCTGACGTGCAAGTTCCCGCACCGCAAGCGCGGGCAAGAGATCGGCCCGTGCTACAAGGGCGTCCAGGGCCTCGTACATGGGCCAGTGTAGCCACCAGCTGTGCGGTAGCCACCTGCTGCGCGAACTGACCTTTGTCGTCGAGGCTACCGCGCGACTGATGAAGAGTCTGCTCCGCGAGGTCTGCCACAAGGTCAACAAGAGCGCATCCAAAACCCTGAACGACGCCGGGCGCAAGCGCTACCGCACCATCAGGGCGCCAGGGAACTGCCCGACATCCCGACGAAAGGAAAACGCATCGCAAACGCGCACAACCTGCACGAACGTCTCGTGAAACACGAAAACCTGCGCTTCACAGACGACCCCAACGTCAGCTTCACCAACAATGCCGGAGAACAGAAGATCAGGATGGCAAAGGTCAAGGTGTCCGGATGCTTCCGCTCCACGCAAAAGCATGGTGCCGGGTCTCAAGCTACCTCACCTCCATGGCCGCACTCGGCTACAACTCACTCGTCGCCACCCAGATCGCCCTCGACGGAAAAGCCGCAGACATCATCAACGAGCACTATGAATCAGAACCCAACAAGGGGTGAGTAGATACGTTTCGGTTTCCCATTTTTCGTCGATGAGGACCGCGGTTGAGAGGCGCTCCAACGAGGCAAGGTTCGGAAAGACCCTGACTTTTAAGGTGCGCCGCTTGAGCTCTTGCTGGATCGGTCGCTCGATGCCGTTCGAGGTTCGCATGCGCTTGCGGTGAGCATCGGGCAAGGTGAAGACAGCGAGCCCCGCATTGTTTTCCAGCCAGGAAGCCTGGATGCTTGTCGCTGGCCACGAGGGCGCCCAGTTCAGCCTCGGCGGTTTGGAGTGAGGAGGCGTGGCTCCGAGCTGTTTTCCAATACGTTTCCTGATGTCATTGTTCGGTGCACGGCGTTTTGCGCCAAGTGGAACTGGCAGCGCTGCCACGTCGCCGCGCCCAGCACCGTGCCGCTTTCAGCCCGGCATCCGAGACGATGAAGGTCGTACCATGTGCAGGGCCTGCAAGCTTTCCAGGAAGGCTCTCCAATGGACCTCGGCCTCGGAGAGCGCCACAGAGAGCCCCAGAACGTGCCTGCAGCCCCTATTCCGATGGCCGAGAGCACTGCAACATCGCGCACAACGCCGTCATGGCGGGCTTTTTCGTAGCGCGCATCCAGGATCAGGTATTTCATCAGGGGCCGGTTGCGCGGTGAGTTCTTCGTCGAGCAACCTGGTGGCCCCCTGAGAAGAGGACAGGCTCCCGAACTCGCGCATTACATCCTGCCGTGTGGAAACACCCTTGATGTACATCTCGGCTACGGCGCGAGAAGATCGCTGGCCGCGTTCAAGCGACTGGGGACGGATCGTCCCCGTGACCGGCCGTCTTTGGCACTTGAACGGTAACAGGGGGGTGTCGATCCGCTTGTAGCCGTTGGCATAGCCCTGTCGCTCCGGCGTCCGGTGGCCCGCTTTCAAGTACTGCTCGCGCTCGATTTGCATCGCAAGCTCGAAGAGCTGGCCAAAGACCCGCCCCAGATCCGTTGCTCCGTTTGCGATCAAATGGTAACTGCTCACCCCCTGGTTCCGGCTTGATGTCGGGGTAGAGTAACGAACGGGTTTTCGTGGAGATTTGACACTGCATGCCGATTCGCTTAGTGGTGGTCATCGAGAACGACGGGGACCGCCAGTGGGCTACTTTGGATCGAAGGCGACGAGCGGGCTGTGCCAGCTGCTTCCGGGGCTCCAGCCTCCGCATGATCTGTATGTGGAAACGCATCTCGGAGGCGGCGCGCTGATGAAGCGCAAGGCCGGGTGATGGCGACGGTCAACGCGGCGCGCGAGGAGTTCGAAGCGGCCAAGACTGCGGCGCTGCCGGCAAGGTGCCGAAAGAGGCCGTGATCCGCGTCTTCGTCATCCTGCTCGACATCATCATCGTCGTCCTTCTGGAGAAGACCACGCACGAGCCGGAACTCCGGTCTGCCGCCGTCACAGACGGACAAGAGCGTGCCGGGAGCAACGGCCCGAAGCCGAACCGGCAGATGGGCGACAACCTGCGCAAGACCATCGTCGAGGAAACGGTCGCGGCCTGCGACGCCTGCGGCGCCGACGGCCCCGTCGATCGGGAGCGCCGCACGACATCGTGTTCGAGGTCGTCGAGCGCCGCGCCGAGGAATGTCCGAAGTGCAAGGCCCGGGGCCGGTTCCCCGACAACATCCCGTGCAGTACGGCATCGGCATTCAGGTCCTCGTCATCAACCTGCTGGTCGCCCAGATGCTGTCCCTGCGCCGTCGCGCTCGTGCAGGCGATATCAAGCTCTCCGAGGCCTCGGCTATGCTTTCACGATGCGTCATGGGAGGAGGCCGCCGTGGCGCACCTCCTGCAACGCCCGATGTCGATGATTTCGGATCAACAGCAAGTGGTTTCATGTCGTCGGGACGTGCAAGTTCCCGCACCGCAAGCGCGGGCAAGAGATCGGCCCGTGCTACAAGGGCGTCCTGGGCCTCGTACATGGGCCAGTGTAGCCACCAGCTGTGCGGCAGCCACCTGCTGCGCGAACTGACCTTTGTCGTCGAGGCTACCGCGCGACTGATGAAGAGCCTGCTCCCTGCCACAAGGTCAACAAGAGCGCATCCAAGACCCTGAACGACGCCGGGCGCAAGCGCTACCGCACCATCAGGGCGCCAGGGAACTGCCCGACATCCCGCCGAAAGGAAAACGTGGACGCAAGTCCGACGCGCACAACCTGCACGAACGTCTCGTGAAACACGAGAAGTCCGTCCTGCGCTTCACAGACGACCCCAACGTCAGCTTCACCAACAATGCCGGAGAACAGAAAATCAGGATGGCAAAGCTCAAGGTGTCCGGATGCTTCCGCTCCACGCAAAAGCATGGTGCCGGGGCTCGAGCTACCTCACCTCCATGGCCGCACTCGGCTACAACCCACTCGTCGCCACCCAGATCGCCCTCGACGGAAAAGCCGCAGACATCATCAACGAGCACTATGGCCAATCAGAACCCAACAAGGGGTGAGTAGATACATCAAATGTTCCAAAACAGTCCCGATCGTCGTAGTGTGTCGCAGGTCCATTCGCTTCCTCCATGAAGGTTTTGCAACTCCATGGGATAGTACGATGGCGCCGCGTTTCACTGGGGGGGCTAGCCCCCCAGTAAAACGCCTCAAAGCGCAAACCTCAGACAAATTTCCAGACATCAAGTTATAGTACCAGCAGGGGACAAGGTCAGCCCGGAGTGCGAGACGGTCGTCAGTGGTCTGCTGATGAACTTGATGCTGACCGTGCTCATGGAGAAGGCCACGCGCAAGACCAGCGCCAGCCTCCCGCCGCCGCAGACGGACAAGGACGAGACCCTCCCCCCGGCGTGCCGGCGGCAGCGGCCCGAAGCCGAACCTGCAGACGGGCGACAACTTCCGGAAGACCGTCGTCGAGGAGACGGTCGCCGTCGAGGCCTGCGGCGCCGACCTCTCCGGCCTCGAGGCCGTCGCACGGGAGCGCCGCATCCTCTACGACATCGTCTTGGAGGTCTTCAAGCGCCGCGTCGACGCCGAGGTCAAGAAATGCCCGGATTGCCGGAGCCGGTCCCCCGAGACCATGCCCAGGCCGCGACAATACGGCAGCGGTCTGCAGGCCTTCGTCATCAACCTGCTGGTTGCCCAAATCCGGTCCCTGCGCCGGGCCGTCGCGCTGGTGCAGGCGATCTCCGGGCTCAGGCTCTCCGAGGCCACCTGCCCCCGCTACGTCAGCCGCCGTCACGGCCGCCGCTGCCCCGTTTTCGTTCAGGTCGCCGCACAAATTTCGGGCATGTTGCCTGAATTCAGATCGTCCGCAGCGACGGTTACGCAACGCGCCGAACCCTCCATCCGGTCCTGTCCGCATTCGCTCGGTGAATGCGGACAGGCGGCTCGATGCGGAATGCGTGGCACCCCGAGCCGCCGGATCACTCCGCAGGCGCGGTTTCGGGGGCGTTGCGTCCGAGGATGTATGCTTCGACGAAGTCGAGCTTTCCCTTGATCTCCGCC
Organism: Alphaproteobacteria bacterium; assembly: GCA_964291215.2. Classification (GTDB taxonomy): domain Bacteria; phylum Pseudomonadota; class Alphaproteobacteria; order MPNO01; family UBA830; genus JAJEBT01. Next base: position 1,172,206 of record OZ219791.1, read on the forward strand.
TGGCCGGTCTCAAGCGCCCGCAGCCGGTTGTCGATTCCGTCGATACGCTTGTTGGTGTCGTCGATGCGTTTGACGAGCGCGGCGCCGGTGTCGTCGATGCGCCTGTTGGTGTCGTCGATACGCTTGTTGGTGTCGTCGATGCGCTTGCCGAGCCGGTCTTCGAGCCGCAGCATGCTGCGCCACATGAGACCGAGAACGGTTAGCAGGACGACCGGTGTCAGCCAAGGAGAAATCTGGGCGGCGAACTGCGGTGTCTGGTCCATGCCGGCAATATGACACGGCGTGGCATCGAAAGCGAGAGTTTTTCGGTCCGGCTGGCGTCAGCCAGTGTTACAGCCGCGCCCGACGCGAACGGAAGCCCGCTACGTGCGGACGGTATCCCCGATTGGAGAGAGCATCGGCGGTTTGGTACTATCGGTCCTGGAATGCGGCCGTATATTGATCACGTGGTTGCCGTGAACCGACCCGGTGTCGAGAGTTGCGCACGGCCGGCGGTACGTTCTACGATTCCGCAACCTCCGGCAGTTTGCGAGAGCCCCGGCAGACAATGGCGAGAGACATAGTCGTAAAGGTTCTGGGCAGGATCTTGCCACCAGATTTCCAGTTTCTGGATTTGCCGCGAAAACACCGAAACATTACCTTCGCCTTCGATCGTGATTTACGGGACCATGACTGGCTGCTCGTCCATGATGATCTGCTTCCGATAAGCGAGGAACGACTCGGCTGCGCCCGTGAGCGAACGATCCTGCTGACATACGAACCCAGTTCGTATCTGCTCACCCCTCCGTAGAGGCGGGTTTGGCGTTGTGCATTTTGATCATGTCGGTGGCGTTTCCGGCGAGTGCGATCTGGATGGCGACGAGTGGGTTGTAGCCGAGTGCGGTCATGGAGGTGAGATAGCTTGAGATTCGGCACCAGGCCTCGGCGTGGAGCGGAGTTCGGAAGCATCCGGACACCTTGATCTTGACCTTTGCCATCCGGATTTCCTGCTTGCCGGGGTTGTTGTCGCTCATGAAGCGCAGGACGTGTTGTCGGTTGGATAAAACGGCGGGATTTCGGCGATTCGCCGCGCTTTTCAGGATCGTGTTTCTTTGCTGTTGTCAGGTCCTGTTGTCGCGGTTTCAGTGTTTGTCTGTTTGTCTCTGTGAACCCCGCCCGTTTTCTTCCCTGTTGTCGTTTCGGTCCGGTTCCGGTTTTTCTGCCGGCATGTGATCCGGGCTCCTGAGGGTTGTCGGGAGGATTCTGGTGTTCCGCGGGATCGTCTGCCTTCCCTCAGGACCATCGTCCTCGTAGGACCACGACGAGGCCGGAGAACGTCAGGTCGAAACCCTGCGCACAAGGCTGAAGGTCCCCCCTTGCCCTTGAGTACCCCCTTGGGTGGCCCCTTGTGGGGTCAGGGTGGTCCGGTATCGGATACTGTAACTTGATGTCTGGAAATTGTCGTGAAGCTCTCAGTCATCGAGCTGTTCCCATTTGATCTTGGTTTCGGTTTCCCATTTTTCGTCGATGAGGACCGCGGTTGAGAGGCGCTCCAACGAGGCGAGGTTTGGAAAGACCCTGACTTTGGAGGTGCGCCGCTTGAGCTCTTGCTGGATCGGCCGCTCGATGCCGTTCGAGGTTCGCATACGTTTGCGGTGAGCATCGGGCAAGGTGAAGACAGCGAGCCCCGCATTCTTTTCCAGCCAGTCTGCGAAGCTTGGATGCTTGTCGCGATAGCTGGCCACGAGGGCGCCCAGTTCAGCCTCGGCGGTTTGGAGTGAGGACGCATGGCTCCGAGCTGTTTTCCAATACGTTTCCTGATGATGTTGTTCGGTGCGTGCTGCACGGCGTTCTGCGCCAAGTGGAACTGGCAGCGCTGCCATGTCGCCGCGCCCAGCACCGCGCGTCGTGCTGCTTTCAACCCGGCATGGTCATCCGAGACGATGAAGGTCGTACCATGCAGGGCTAGCAAGCTTTCCAGGAAGGCTCTCCAATGGACCTCAGCCTCGGAGAGCCCCAGAACGTGCCTGCAGCCCCTATTCCGATGGCCGAGAGCACTGCAACATCGCGCACAACGCCGTCATGGCGGGCTTTTTCGTAGCGCGCATCCAGGTATTTCATCAGGGGCCGGTTGCGCGGCGAGTTCTTCATCGAGCAACCTGGTGGCCCGGCTGACCTGAGAAGAGGACAGGCTCCCGAACTCGCGCATTACATCCTGCCGCGTGGAAACACCCTTGATGTACATCTCGGCTACGGCGCGAGAAGATCGCTGGCCGCGTTCAAGCGACTGGGGGGGTCGTCCCCGTGACCGTTTGGCACCTGAACGGCAACAGTGGGGGTGTCGATCCGCTTGTAGCCGTTGGCATAGCCCTGTCGCTCCGGCGTCCGGTGGCCCGCTTTCAAGTGCTGCTCGCGCTCGATTTGCATCGCAAGCTCGAAGAGCTGGCCAAAGACCCGCCCCAGATCCGTTGCTCCGTTTGCGATCAGATGTTCCAAAACGGCCTCAATCGTCGTAGTGTGTCGCAAGTCCATTCGCTTCCTCCATGAAGGTTTACAGCTCCATGGGATAGCACGATGGCGCCGCGTTTCACTGGGGGCTAGCCCCCCCAGTGAAACGCCTCAAAGCGCAAACCTCAGACAAATTTCCAGACATCAAGTTACAGTACCAAGGCCTTGAAATAAAGAGCGAGTCGCTCCGGATCGCTTTCCATAGTATCAGCATTCTCCTCGCGTCAACCCAATTGCGAAGGAGAATGAAAATGCGATCAATAAGCGAACCAGGGTGTTCATGGCACGTCATCAACGACCTGCATGCCGGGTTGTTGTCGGAGTTTCACATTTATCTGCAACAAGCAGGTAATTCTGAGAACTCCATCCGGTTTTATCTCGGTACAGCAAGGCATTTCCTAGCTTGGCTGAAGGCGGACGGGACCACGCTGGAAACCATTGATAATTCAGTTCTGTTAGCTTTCCGGGACCATGATTGCGACTGTTTCGTGTCGACGCAAGGGTTTCCATGGCCGAAGCGGGAACCCGGGCTTGGCAAGACAAGCATGTTGCAGGCTATCCGCTTTGTGAATTTCCTGGAAAGCAGCGGCAGAACCTGGCATCCCGGCGAGATTCGAATTGGCATTCAATACCTTGAAGATTATAGCGAACAATGTTCGGAACTGGGGTATCGAGAAAGGACCCTTCGTGACTTGAAGTTTTACATCCGCCACTTTCTGGTGTGGCTCTACCGAACAAGAACTTCGATAAAGTCGATCAACTCGAACATTATAGAGTCGTTTCTCAGTCACGACTGCTTGTGCCACAACTACGCTTTAACCCCCAACAAGCTCAGAAGGGCCAAGACCTGCGAATCGACTGTCAAGGACTTTGCAAATTACCTCGCCGAGCAGGGTGTCGCATCAGCGGCCGCTGCGAAATCACAGCAAGGAAGACCTCGAAAACTGGAGGGGTTTTGCGTCTGGCTTGAACAGCATCGCGGCATATCAACATCGACCATCGAGGTACATGATCACTATGCGTCGATTGTTGTCGGCAATCTTGGAACCGACACGAACCAGTACGATGCCGCTTTGGTCCGTCAAGTTCTGCTCCGCGAATTTGCCAGTAGCGGCTTGGGCCGTGCGAAGGCCATGACTTGTTCCACACGCATGTACCTGCGCTTTCTCGCGTCGACCGGTGCGTGTTCTCCTGGCCTCGTCAACTCAGTTCCATCCCCAGCGTTTTGGCGGCTCTCGACGCTGCCGCGTTACATACCCATGGAAGATGTCGAACAGATGATCGCATCCTGCGATGTGAACACGCCTGGAGGCGTGCGTGATCGCGCCATCCTGCTTCTACTTGCGAGGTTGGGTCTGCGTGCTGGAGATATCTGCGAACTTGGGCCCTCGGACATCGATTGGGTCAACGCCGAAATCCATGTCTGCGGCAAGACGAGGCGGTCTGTGGCATTGCCGCTCCCACAAGACGTTGGCGATGCGGTGTTGCATTACATTCGCACAGCTCGTCCGACCGCCGCGACATCAAAGCTGTTTCTGTGCCTGAATGCGCCACATCGGCCTTTCGCCGATTCCAGCGCTGTGTCGATGATAGTCGCGGCCGCCCTCAAGCGCGCAGGTATAAATAGGCCACGCGGTCGAGGTGCCCATCTTCTGCGCCATTCTCTGGCCACAGACATGCTCCGCTCCGGTGCATCGATGGATACCATAGGAGCGTTGCTTCGGCACAAGTCTCGGGAAACCACCGCGATCTACGCCAAAGTCGACGTTCCCATGCTCGAAAGTGTGGCTCAGCCGTGGGTCGGAGGCGACCGATGACCATGACTTATCACGTCGAGCGCTACGTCGCTCTCAAACGCCATCTTGGCTTCAAGTTCGTCGGGCAGGGACGAATCCTGGGGACCTACGCCAAGCATGCGGACGATCACGGCGATGAGTTCATTCTTTGCAACCGGATGATCGAAGCGGCGACCGGAACCGCGAAACTTCCGACCATAAGGACGAGGCTCGCGTTTCTCCGGAATTTTGCCTTGTGGCTCCACTCAGAAGACGAACGCCACGAAGTCTTGCCCCGGAATGTGCTTGGCCAGCCGGAAACACGACGGCGAACGCCATGCCTGATGACGCCGGAGGAAATCCGGAAAGTGATGAACGCGGCACTGGACTTGCCGCCTGCGGGTTCAATTACGCCGCACAGCATTTACTACATGATCGGACTCGCCGCGGCCACGGGAATGCGAGCAAGCGAGGTCGTTTTGCTGACGATATCGGACCTCACCCCCGACGGTGTTGTTATCCAGGAGACAAAGTTCAAGAAATCAAGGCTCGTTCCCTTGCACCTTACCGTTCGCAGAGCTCTCGAACGGTATCTGGAGATCCGGAGGCAGAACGGAGCTGTCCACGACCGCCTGTTCGTTCTATCGAACGGCAATCCGGTTCAACCCGGGTACCTGTCCCAGAAGTTCACCGAACTGGCGATAAAGACAGGAATCAAAAAGGGGCCGGGCGAGGGACCCAGCTTTCACAGTTTGCGCCATACCTTCGCGGTCAGATCTCTGGAAACGGCCGATACGACCGATCACGCAGACATTAGTCGGCACATCGTGGCTTTGACTACCTATCTCGGCCACGCTCACATGTCGAGCACCTACTGGTACCTGGAGGCCACTCCGACTCTGCTCCAGTCAATCTCCGACGCTGTCGAGAACGCACATGTGAAAGGGGTATCGCGATGACGGACCTTGCCCCTTACATCTCTATGTTCCTGCAGCAGCATCTGCCGCGTGACCGAAACGTCAGCCGCCATACAATCGCGAGTTACGCATACACCTTCGAGTTACTTGTCGACTTCGCCGCGGACAGGTTGGGAATCTGGCCGTCCGAAATGGCGATCGAGCAGATTACGGTAGAACTGGTTCTCGACTTCCTCGATAGTCTTGAAAAAGAGCGTCAGAATACGGTCCGGACCCGTAATCTCAGGCTTGCGGCGATCAAGTCGTTCTTCCGGTATCTGGAGTTCAAGGTCCCCGCATGCCTGCATCTGGCGCAACGCGTTCATGCGATCCCCATAAAGAGCTTCGACCAAGCCTTGGTCGATTACCTCGAACGCGATGAGCTGCAAGCGGTACTGGATGCTCCGGACCCGACGACCGTGAATGGCGTACGGGATCGAGCAATGCTGCACTTGACCTACGCCGCGGGCTTGCGGGTCTCCGAACTCATCGGGCTCAAGTGCAACGATATAGCTCCCAATCCGGGGTGGGTTCATGTGATGGGAAAGGGCGACCGCAAATTGCCGGTAAGGAAGGAGACGCGCTCGCTCTTGGAGGACTGGCTGGCTGTACGGCCGGACTGTATCAGTGACCATCTCTTCCTGAACGCTCGGGGGCGGGCGATGACCCGACATGGGTTCGCGCACCGATTGGCTATCCATGTCGCTGCAGCAAAGCAGATAGTGCCGTCGATTGCAGAAAAGCGGGTCAGTCCGCATGTCATTCGACATTCCTGCGCGATCCATACCTTGGAAGTGGTCAGAGATCCGCGAAAGGTGTCGTTGTGGCTAGGTCATGCAAGTGTGCAGTCCACCGAAATCTATCTGCGCGCCGAACCGATCCAGAAACTCGAAATGCTGGGCGAAATGGTTCCGCCACATATCAGGAAAGGCAGATTCAATAATGTGCCAGACCACTTGATCGCAATGTTCCGTGATCTCAAGAGGGTCTAACGCTATGGAGATAGTTAAGGCCCTGAAATCCAATGATCACAGGGCCTTATCTCTGCAACTCACCATAGTCTTGTTGTCACCATAATCGCAACTATGGAAAGCTTTCCGTAGCTGCGACAAACTGAACCGAAGGCTCGGTTACGACCGCGAAGCCTGGACCGCCATGGTTGCCGCCTCCATGCGCGCCGAGACGCACGAACCCGGCGACCTCGCCGAGCACTGACACGTCCGCCGACTTGTCCGCTTATGGCGAATCCCCTATAGTGCGAGGTCGACGATGTCATGCTGAAGCCAGTCGAATGGATCGGTTCGAGCAAGGCGGATCTGAAGCGTTTCCCCGACCCGGTGCAGGGCCGCATGGGCTTCGCGATCTACCGCGCCCAGCTCGGACGCCGGCACCGCGACGCCAAGCCGCTGAAGGGCTTCGGCCCGGGGGTGGTGGAGGTCGTCGCGCGCCACGACGGCGACACATTCCGGGCCGTCTACACGATCCGTTTCGAGACCGCCGTCTATGTCCTGCACGCCTTCCAGAAGAAGGCCCGGCGGGGCATCGCGACGCCCAGGCAGGAGCTCGACCTGGTCCGGCGTCGCCTGCGCGCCGCCGAGCGGCACTACCGTGACACCCACTGCGGAGACTGACGCCATGGAACCCACCGACACCACCGTGGAGCGCGGCAGCGGCAACGTCTTCGCCGATCTCGGCTTTCCCGACGCCGACGCTCACCTCGTCAAGGCCGAGCTCGTCAGCCGCATCGACGACATCGTGCGCGATCGGGGCATCACCCAGACCGAGGCCGCACGGCTGATGGGCCTGTCCCAGCCCGACGCGTCACGGCTGCTGCGGGGCGACTTCCGCGAGTATTCGCTGGAGCGTCTGTTCCGCCTGCTCAACGCGCTCGGACGCGATATCGACATCGTCATCCGCCAGCCCCGTTCCGCCGACGGCGCACGCCTGCGCATCGCCGCCGCCGAACCCGTCTGATAGCCGGCCGGCCCACCGCACTCGCCCGCTTCCGCTGCGCAGCCGGCCCGACGCCGTCCCCGGTCAACCCCTCCACGCGACGGGGCAAGCTCTCGTTGATCGCTGCGTGGGCGAGTGATCGGAGCCGCCCGGTCAGCGCGGCGGGCAGTGGTGCATTCTCGGGCTCCACCCGGTAGGACCGCGGTTGGTAGCCGTCGCGGGCGGCCTGGAAACGGATCCAGACCTAACGCGCGCCGCGGTTGCGGAGGGACGAGCGGAGGCCTTCGCGCACAGGATGACCGGGCGCCTCATCGTTGTACCGGTCGATCATCTGCTCGGTTTCCAGCAGGATCCCGCCACACTCGGCGAGTGCCGTTTCCGCCGCCTCGATCCGGTCCCGGAACGCGGGCGACCGTTTCGCGTCGCGTTCCGCGACCGCCTGTTTCAGGGTGTTGGCGGGGACGGCGCCCCGGGCTTTCCCTGGGTGCCGAGCACGGGCGCCTTGCTGGCCCAATCGCGGTCGTAGCCGCAAACATGCAGGATTGCGTCCAGCGCATGTTGCAGCTCGCCGGTGTGCCCGATGATGCCGGATTGCTCGCTGGCGTAGCGCCAGCGCACCGTATCGTCTCGGGCCTCGGCGAGCGCCGCCCGGATGTTCCGGCGGTCCGGCTGTTGCAATGCGAGCTCCGGCCAGCTTTCGTCGCCTGGCATTTGCCTGATCAGTTTTTCTTGCGTGTCGTCGCTCAGCGCGTCGAACAGCTTCAGCAGGTCGTGTTCCCGGTCATGCGGCCCGTGATCGCGTTCGCAGCGCTGCAGGGCCTTCAGGCCGAGTTCGATACCGTGCAGCAGCAGGATCACGTCAGCGAAGCCGCCGGCTGGCTCGCGCCGGTTGTCGGCGTCGCGGATGATCGCGGCAGCCTCGGCGAGGCCGGCCGCCTGGCTGACCATGCCGCTCGTTCTGAGTGCGTCGGGCGGTTCCTCTTTCGGCCCGTCGGATTTGCCGTGTCGTTCGGCGCTTCGTGTTGTTGCCAGGATTAGGCTGTCACCGTCTTCGGGCGCGATCGCGATGCCAGTTCTTTCGCCAAACTCCCGCTTGTAGGTGCTTGCCCTGAGCCAGCACACGCGGCCGTTATCCATGAGAAACGTGGTCTCCGCACGGCCGCGCGGCCTGTCGAGCGGCCGCGAGGCCGCCTGCAACGCCGCGTGGTGGTGCGTGCGCAGCGTCTCGGCGCCGATCTTTCTTGCGACGGTGAGCTCTTCCTTGGTGAAGCGGCGGTTCATGCTGTAATTCCTGGGAGTTCGATGCTGCGCGCCTTGATGGTCTAGCTGGGGAGCAGCTTAAGCGCTAGCCGGCCGGCCTACCGAACTCGCCTGCTTCTGCTGCGCAGCCGGCCCGGCGCCGTCCCCGGTCAACTCCTCCACGCGAGCCACCACCACGCGAACCAGGCCGGCAGCCCGACAGCCACGGCGCAGACCGCGATCGCAACCGGCCCGAGCAGCCCGGCCGGCAGCGTCACCGCCACCGTCGTCGCACCGAGCGCGATGCCCGCGGTCCAGGCGCCGCGCCGGTAGCCGAGCCGCCAGAGCCTGCGGCAGCCGAGCGCCAGCGGCAGGCCGCACAGCGCAAACGGCGCCAGCGACAACCTCTCCATCGCCATCGTCGCCAGCCACGGCCCCAACCTCCCCGCCTCGGCCGCGTCCGGCCCGAACCGCACCGCCGCCTGAGCCACGATCCCGGCCGGCAGCCAGAGCAGCGCCAGCGGCCAGAACCCGTGACGGCCGATCCATCCGCGCCCTTCCATGCCGTATCCCTGCACCGGACGGGGGTGGCGTTCAAGCCAGGTCGGACCGCATGTCGCCGGAGAGGCGGAGAAGAGCGTGCGGGGAGCGAGGCCGCGGACGAAAGAGAGAGTCGCGGCAGTCGCAACCGGGGAGATTTGACATGGCGAAATTGCGATATGCGGGGATCGGGGCGCGGGCGACTCCGAAAGCCGTGCTGGCGGACATGGGCGTCATCGCGGGATGGCTGGCCCGGACCGGCTGGCATCTGTCGAGCGGCGGGGCGGACGGGGCCGATACCGCGTTCGCAGCGGGGGCGCCGGCCGGACAGCGGACGGTCTGGCTGCCGTGGCGGGGCTATAACGGGCATCGCGGGCCGGACTGCCGGGTGCTGTCGGCGGCGGCGCTGGCGGCGTGCATCGAGATCGCGGCGCCCCTGCATCCGGCCTGGCAGCGGTGTTCGTCGGCCGTCCGGAAGCTGCATGCCAGGAACGCCGCGCTGATCTTGGGCGAGGCGCTGAATCGGCCGGTCGACGCGGTGGTGGCCTTCACGGTCCAGGGTCGCGTCGAGGGCGGCACGGGCATGGGCATCCGTATCGCCGAGGCAAACGGCATCCCGGTGCTGAACCTGGGCTCCATGTCGCCGCGCGCCGTCTGCGAGCGCTTGGCCGCGATCCGCCGCGCCGCCCATCCGTCATAGAGGAAGAGTGAAGCGCCTGCCGGGCGAGTGTCCGGCAGGGCGGAGGGAGTGGGTCTCCCGCGCCGATGCCGGGCAGGGCAACGGCAGAGGAGACGCCGCTCATGTTCCATCCCGATACATCCCCCGATCGTATCTACTCACCCCTAGTTGGGTTCTGATTGGTCGTAGTGCTCGTTGATGATGTCTGCGGCTTTTCCGTCGAGGGCGATCTGGGTGGCGACGAGTGGGTTGTAGCCGAGTGCGGCCATGGAGGTGAGGTAGCTTGAGCCCCGGCACCATGCTTTTGCGTGGAGCGGAAGCATCCGGACACCTTGACCTTTGCCATCCTGATCTTCTGTTCTCCGGCATTGTTGGTGAATCTGACGTCGGGGTCGTCTGTGAAGCGCAGGTTTTCGTGTTTCACGAGACGTTCGTGCAGGTTGTGCGCGTTTGCGATGCGTTTTCCTTTCGGCGGGATATCGGGCAGTTCCCTGGCGCCCTGATGGTGCGGTAGCGCTTGCGCCCGGCGTCGTTCAGGGTCTTGGATGCGCTCTTGTTGATCTTGTGGCAGACTTCGCGGAGCAGGCTCTTCATCAGTCGCGCGGTAGCCTCGACGACAAAGGTCAATTCGCGCAGCAGGTGGCTGCCGCACAGCTGGTGGCTACACTGGCCCATGTACGAGGCCCAGGACGCCCTTGTAGCGCGGGATGATGCCGATCTCTTGCCCGCGCTTGCGGTGCGGGAACTTGCACGTCAGGGTCCCACGACATGGAGCCATTTACTGTTGATCCGAAATCGTCGACATCGGGCGTTGCAGGAGGTGCGCCACGGCGGCCTCCTCCCATGACGCATCGTGAAAGCATAGCCGAGGCCTCGGAGAGCTTGATGCCGGAGATCGCCTGCACGAGCGCGACGGCGCAGGGACAGCATTTGGGCGACCAGCAGGTTGATGACGGGGGCCTGGATGCCGTACTGCACGGGATGTTGTCGGGGAACCGGCCCCGGGCCTTGCACTTCGGGCATTCCTCGGCGCGTCGCTCGACGACCTCGAACACGATGTCATAGAGGACGCGGCGCTCCCGATCGACGGGGCCGTCGATGTCAGCGCCGCAGGCGTCGCAGGCCGCGACCGTTTCCTCGACGATGGTCTTGCGCAAGTTGTCGCCCATCTGCCGGTTCGGCTTCGGGCCGTTGCTTCCGGCACGCTCTTGTCCGTCTGTGACGGCGGCAGACCGGAGTTCCGGCTCGTGCGTGGTCTTCTCCAGAAGGACGACGATGAGGATGTCGAGCAGGATGACGAAGACGCGGATCACGGCCTCTTCCGCCACCTTGCCGGCAGCGCCGCGTTCTTGGCCGCTTCGAACTCCTCGCGCGCCGCCCGTCGCCATCACCCGGCCTTGCGCTTCATCAGCGCGCCGCCTCCGAGATGCGTTTTCACATACAGATCATGCGGAGCCCCGGAAGCAGCTGGCACAGCCCGCTCGTCGCCTTCGATCCAAAGTAGCCCACTGGCGGTCCCCGTCGTTCTCGATGACCGGCACTGAACGAATCGGGCTGCAATGTCAAATCTCCACGAAAACCCGTTCGTTGCTCTACCCCGACATCAAGCCGGAACCAGGGGGTAAGCAGTTACCAAGAATCTCCGCTTTGCGGACGGCACCAGCTTCACCTTGGCGGAGGGCGGGATCAACGGCGCAACAGGAGCCCATCCCTTGCCGCTCACGTCGTTTTGAGGGAATCGGTGCTACGTCTATACTTTGCTTGGATGGCCCCAGTCGAAACCATGGTGCCCTACGTCATGGGGTTGCGTATCTGATCGAATACTATGACATGGGGCCACCCGCGACTTTAGGAACAGCCTTATTGGGGATCGGGCACAGGTTTCAGCGGTGGCGAACGTGTCGCGAGCCGCGCCTTGCGAAACAAAGGAGTTGAAGGAATGAACAAACGGGAAATCATCGATCGCGTCGCCGATAACGCAGGCATTACGAAGCAGGCAGCGGAAGCCGCGGTCGGGGCCGTGACCGCTTCGATTGCCGAGTCGCTCGCACGCGGCGAAGATGTCGCCATCCCGGGGTTCGGCAGGTTCATGCGGACCCAGCGGTCGGCGCGCGAGGGCCGCAACCCGCGTACCGGTGAGCGCATCGCCATCGGCCCGTCGGTCGGGGTGTCGTTCAAGGCCGGCAAGGCGCTGAAGGACGCATTGAACTGACCGCCATCGGCGTCGCGGCTGCGGCACGTCTGGCGACGGGTCGCAGCCGGGCCGCTCATGTGCCGCGGAGTGAGATCAGCGACGAAATATCGGAAACCGATCAGGGCCGCGAGATCCGGGTCGACGTTCGCCTCGAGCGGGAGATGGCGCAGGTATTCGACGCCATCGTCGTGAGTGTGCTGATGCATTTGCGCAGGCATTTGCTTCCGGGCGCCGGAGGCGGATGCAACTGCTGGAAAATTCCTGGCGGTTCGGATAGAGGGCTGTCCACCTGCATCTTCTTCACTACCTCAAGGGCCATTGGCAAACTCTCAATCATCGCGGCTCGCCCAGCATCGGGTGCTCCTGCTCGCGGCTGTTTCATCATCGCCACAGGGCGTAGCCCCTCTTCCCTGACGCATAAACTCTTACGTCACCCTTGCACCGCGAGTTCACGGCGATCCCACGCTGCTAATCCGGCGACGACTGGCGAGATTTTTTCAGTTTGCGTCGCGCTGCAATCATGCCGCCAAGGCTCGATGGGGCCTTCTCGGCACGAAAATTGCGATCAAGGGGGCGATCTGTGATGACGCGAGCCCCAACGCATTCGGATTTCGCGTCTCCGAATCGGCATGGGATCATCGTGCCGCGAGGCTTTGACTCCTTTTTCCGCCCGGGGCACACTCGATGGTGGCCAATCACCCTCAGCCTCCTCGACCCGAAAATCACAGCCGGATACCGACATGGCGAGAAAACTGACTTCTTTCCGCCGCCCCCGGGGCGGCGCGCTCAGCAAGTCCTATGACACGATCATCGCCCAGAGGCGCAAGGGCGCCCTCGAGATCCAGTTCAACCGTTCGGAGCGGCTGAACACGATCAACGAGGAGATGGCCGACGACATCATGCATGCCATGGACGCCGTCGAGCTTGACCGCAGGACCATTGCCGTTGTGCTCTCCGGCGACGAGCGTGCGTTCTGCGCCGGTGCCGATCTCGGCGGTTTCAAGGACCTTCCCGAGGACCGCTACGACAACTACCGGGCGCGCTACAACCAGCGCCGCAACCGGCTGCTCTACCGCTTCATGATGAACTACACCAAGCCGGTCATCGCCGTCGTCGAGGGATACTGCCTCGGCGGCGGGTTCGAGCTCGCGATGCTCAGCGACTTCATCGTCGCCGGCGAGGACGCCAGCTTTGGCCTCCCGGAAGGGCGCCACGGCCTGATTCCGGGCGCCGGCGGCACCCAGAATCTGCCGCGACTCATCGGGGCGCCGCTGGCCAAGGAGCTGATCTGGACCGGGCGCCGCATCCGGGCCTTGGAGGCGAAGGAATACCGCATCGTCAATCACGTCGTGACGAAGGGGAAGGCGCTTGCCAAGGCGCGCGAGATCATCGCCGAGATGCACGGGGTGGGGCCGCTCGCGACAATGATGTCGAAGCAGGCGATCAATCGCGGCCGCGACCTGCCGCTTCATCTCGGCTTCCAGCAGGAGTCGGATCTCGCCTACATGCTGTCATGGTCCGACGACCGGGCCGAGGGGCTCAAGGCGTTCTCCGAGCGCCGCAAGCCGGACTTCAAGGGACAATAGGAGAAGCCGGATGGCCGTAGAGTTTCTTGCCGACAAGGACATCTCCATCGTTGCCTTCGCCGAGACGAAGATAGAGCGCCGCAGCGGGCGTTCGGCCTACGAATTCGCCTCCGAGGTTGCCGAGCAGCTGTACCGCCAGACTGGGTTCGGGCCGTCGGACATTGACGGCGTGACCTTCAACGTGCCGATCAGCGAGGCCTCGAACCCCTTCTGGTCGAACTACGCCACCGAGTATCTCGGCATCTCGGCGCGCTGGCTCCAGACCAGCGATCTCGGCGGCGGCTCGGCCATCGGCAACGTCGCCCGCGCCGCTGCCGCCATCCGGACCGGTTTCTGCGATACGGTGATGCTCATCGGCGCCGACGCGCCGTCGACGCAGTGGCGCGTGAACTGGGGCAGCTACCGCAACGAGTTCTGGGAACCGGTCGGGATCCAGGGACCGCCGGGCGCCTTCGGCCTGCTGATGAACCGGTATGCCCACGAGCACGATCTCGACCTTCGCGGCCTCGGTGCGCTCGCCGTTGCCCAGCGCAACGGCGCCGTGCTCAACTCCAACGCCTACAAGAACCTCCGCAAGAAGATCACCGTCGACGACTACCTGAATTCCCGCCAGGTCTCGTCGCCGCTGCGGCTTCTCGACTCGGTCATGTATTGCGATGGCGGCAACGGGCTGATCATGATGAAGACGCGCCGCGCGCGCCGACTCGGTCTCGGCGACCGCGTCTACCCCGTCTCCTATTCCGAGATCTCGAACTTCGACTGCGCCAACCAGGCCCCGGACATCACGCAGACCGGGCATTCGGTCGTCGGCCGCGAAGTCCTCGCCAGGGCGAAGCTGAAGGCCCGGGACATCGACATGTTCCACCCCTATGACGATTTCCTGTTTGCCGTGATGCTCAAATGCGAGCAGATCGGGTTCGCGAGGAAAGGCCGCGGCTCGCAGTTCCTCCGCGATACAGATCTCGGGCCGAAGGGCGAGTTCCCTATCAACACCGGCGGCGGCCAGATTAGCTGCGGCCAGCCGGGGCTCGCGGGCGGCGGCGTTAACCTCGTCGAGGCGGTGCGCCAGCTCATGGGCAAGGCGGGCCGGCGCCAGGTTCCCGACGCGCGGAACGCCATGGTCACGGGAATCGGCGTGATTCCCTACGGCCGCAACTGGGGCGTTTCCAACGCCATGGTCCTGGCGAACTGACGGCGCCGCCCGGCGGTCCGGCAGAGGAGAACGACAATGGCAAAACCAACCGCAAAGCCGCGCCCGGTGCCCAAGCCGACGCCCGTAACGCAGCCCTTTTGGGACGGCGCCCGCGACGGCCGGCTTATGCTGCAGTACGACCCGGCGACGCGCAAGTACCAGTTCTGGCCGCGCGCCAACAGCGTGCATACCGGCAGGAGGAACCTGCGCTGGAAGGAAGCGTCGGGCCGCGGCACGCTCTATTCCTATACCGTCACCCATGTGCCGACCGCGGGTTTCGAGCACCGGACGCCCTACGTCATCGGGCTGGTCGAGCTTGACGAGGGGATTCGCATCATTGCCAATCTCAACGGGGTGGGCGAGGACGATGTCGAGATCGGCATGCGGGTCAGGGTCGCCTGGGAGGAGCTCGACGACGGTTCGCCGTATTACGCGTTCGTTCCCGATAACGGCGCGGATGGCTGATCCGGCGCGAGGCCGCCGCCAATGAAACTCGGAGCGATGCTGGCCGGGAGCGCGGCACGTTTCCCCGGCCGCGAGGCGCTCGTGTGCGACGGCAGGCGGTTCACCTTCCGCGATCTCGACGAGACCGCCAACCGGATAGCCAACGGCCTCGCGGCGCGTGGCCTGCGGCCCGGCGACCGCATCGCCATGTACATGCCGAACAGCGCCGAGCTCATCCTCGCGATACTTGGCGCCGCCAAGTGCGGCGGCGTGATCGTGCCCATCGCGACACGGCTTGCGCCGGCCGAGGTCGACTACATTCTCGAGGACTGTGCGCCCTCTGCGATCCTGTTCCCGCCCGAATACCGCGCCGCCGCCGCGGCGAGCAGCGGCGACCCGCTGCTCATCGTCGCTGGCGCGGCCCGCGACGGCGAGACTGCCTATGACGACCTCGTCGCCGGAGGCGACCCGTCGCCGCCGCCGCCCGTGCCCACCGACATGGACGACCTCCTGATCGGCTACACGTCCGGCACCACGGGGCGGCCCAAGGGTGCGGTGACCACGCATCTCGGTTTCGTGCTGGTCGGTGCCTTCGTCAATGTCCGGGAGTTCGGATTCGGGTCCGGCGACCGCATCCTGACAACGACGCCGATGGCGCACCGCACCGGTGTCGGGCGCATCACCAACGCGATCGCCGCGGGCTGCGCGGTGGTCGTCATGCCGCGCTTCGATCCGGTGGCCTGCGTAGACATGATCGAACGTGAGAGGATCACCGTCATCGGGCTGGTTCCTACCATCGCCCGCATGCTGATTCCCGAGATCGAGAAACGGTCCGATGCCTGCCGCACGCTGAGAGTCATGGTCGCGACCGGCGAGGTGTTTCCGGTGGAACTGAAGGAACGTCTCGCCGCGGCGCTTCCCGGCCTCGGCCTTTACAGCTTCTATGCCCAGACCGAGGCCGGCTTCGTTGCCTGCCTGCGGCCCGACGAGCAGCAGACGCGCCCGACCTCCTGCGGGCGCGCGGTTCCCGGGGTCGAGATCAGGATCGTCGATGGCAGCCGCAACGACCTGCCCGCGGGCGAAACCGGCGAGATCCTGGTGCGGTGCGGTCCGCCCGGGACCATGACGATGCGCGAGTACTGGCGCAATCCCGACGCAACGGCAGCGGCCTTTCACGATGGCTGGCTTATCACCGGCGACTTGGGGCGGCTCGACGTAGAGGGCTATCTCTATTTCGACGACCGCGCCAAGGACATGATCGTGTCCGGTGGGCTCAACATCTATTCGCGCGAGGTCGAGGACGCGCTCGAACGCCATCCCGCCGTGAGAGAGGCCGCGGTTGTGCCGGCTCCCGATCCGGAGTTCGGCGAATGCGTGGTCGCGTTCGTCAGGTTCGAGGACCGCATGAGCGCGGCCGAGGATGCGCTGATCGCGCACTGCCGGTCCCTGATTGCGAGCTACAAGAAGCCGAAGCACGTGCTCGCGGTCGACGGCTTTCCGCGCAACGGCACTGGCAAGATCGTCAAGGCGGAACTGCGCGCGCGCGCCGCCGCGGAACTGAAGGCTTCCGATGGAACTGCAGCTTTCGGATGAGCAGCAGATGCTGCGCAAGAGCGCGGCGGCCTTTGCAGCCCGCCATGGCGGCGCCGGGAGGTTCCGCGCCGGCGATTGCGCGCTCCGCCGCGATGTCTGGTCGGAAGCCGCGGAGGCGTTCTTCTTCGGCGCGCTGGTGCCCGAGAGCTGCGGCGGCCTCGGGCTCGGCTTCGCCGAGCTCTGCCTCGTCGCCGGGGAATGCGGCCGGCATCTGGTGCCCGAGCCGGTCGCCATCGGCATCATCGTCGCCGACGCTGTCGCCCGCTGCGGCGTCCCGGAGGCGCCGGCCGGGCCGCTGATCGCCGGGAGCCGGGTGATCCTTCCCGCGCTCATCGAGACGCCGCGCGGCCTCGGCCATGACCGGCCCCAGACCAAGGCGGTGCGGGATGGCGGCGGTATCCGCGTGAGCGGCGCCAAGATCGGAATCGCGGGCGACGCCGACGCCTACCTGGTCTCGGCATCGTCGCCCGACGGTCTGGTCCTGGCCTGCGTTCCGCGGGACGAGGCCCGGCTGGACGCGGGCACGGCGGCGGACAACACCGCCATGGGACGAATCCGCCTTTCGGGAGCGCCGGCGGAGGAGCTGGCAGCCGGCTCCGGCGCTCACGAGTTGCTCGATGCGCTTCTTGCGGCCGCGCATCTTGCGACCGCTGCCGAACTCCTCGGGGTGATGGAACGGGCACACGAGATCACGCTCGACCATCTCAGGATTCGCCGCCAGTTCGGCCGGCCCATCGGGTCGTTCCAGGCGTTGCAGCACCGCGCTGTCGACAATCTTGCCGCGGTCGAGGCCGGCCGCTCGCTGGTCCATCAGGCGGCGCGGGCGATCGACGCCGGCGGTACCTCGCCCGGCCTGCCGTCGGCGGTACTGGCCCACGCGGCGGATGGCGCGCTCACGGTGTGCAAGTCGGCGATCCAGATGCATGGCGCCATCGGATTTACCGACGAGCACGAGATCGGTTACCATCTCAAGCGCGCGATGACGCTGGCGGCGCGCTGGGGCAACGCCGCGGCGCATCGCCGGCATTACCTTGAGGCTTCGGAGTCCGGCGGCGAGGCGGCGCTGCCCGCCCAAAGTGCCGTCTGAGCCGCCTTCTCCAACCCGGGATTCAGCAGAACCATGCCCGACCAGTCCCTGCGTACTTTCCTTGCCAATCTTGAGCAGCGCGGAGAGTTGATCCGCTTCTCCGGCGAGGTCGACCCCGCGGCCAACATGGCGGCGATCGAGTGGAAGGCCTTCAACGAGCTTGGCAAGGCCAGTCTGTTCACCTCGTTGAAGGGGCATGGCGGCTGGCGCGCCGTGAGCCAGATCCTTGCCGATCGCCGGAAGTGGTCCATCGGCCTCGGCATCGATGAGAAGGATCTCCTCGACGAGGTCGCGCACCGCATTGCCCGTGGCATTCCGACGGTCTACGTCCCGGCCGCCGCCGCCCCGGTCCAAGAGGTGGTGGCCGAGGGCGAGGCGGTGAATATCCACGAGATCCCGTCGATGATGACGTCGGAACGTGACGGCGGGCGCTATTTCGCCTCGGGGATGGCGGTCATCAGGGATCCGGACACGGGAATCCGGAACGTTTCCGTGCACCGCCAGATGATCCTCAACGAACGCGAGACTGGCTTCATCATGGTCCCGCGGCAGGCCAGGCGCATCTACGACAAGTACGTCGCCCGGGGGCTAAACATGCCGGTGGCGATGGTCTATGGCGGCCATCCGGCGCTCTTCTACGGGGCTGGTTTCACCACAGGTTTCGACCGCGACGAACTCGAGGTTGCGGGCGCCCTGATTGGCGAGGGGGTGCGCATGGTGAAGTGCAGGACCGTCGATCTCGAGGTGCCGGCGGAAGCAGAACTCGTGCTCGAGGGCGAGGTGCTCCGCGATATCGAGGTGCCGGAGGGGCCGTTCGGCGAGATTCCGGGAACCTATGCGGAAGCCACCACGTCGCAGGTGCTGCGCGTCAACTGCATGACGCGGCGGCGCGACCCGATCTTCTATGCGGTGCATTGCGGGTATCCGACGACCGACACCCAGGGGACGATGGCACTCGGCGTCGAAGTCGCGACCAGGGACCATCTCCGCAATGTCGAGGGCGGGCTCGATCTCCTCGATGTCCGCTGTCACCCGGCTGCCGGCATGATGATGCTGGTCGTCAAGCTCCGGCCTCGCGTCGAGGGCCAGGCCAAGACGGCGCTGATGGCGGCGCTGTCAGGGCCGTACCTGCACCCGAAGATGGCGGTTGCGGTCGACGAGGACATCGATGCCGGCGACCTCCGGCAGGTCATGTGGTCGATGACGACCCGAGTGCATGCGCAGCGCGACATGATCATGATTCCGAACACCAGGGTATTCGCGCTCGACAATGTCTCACCGGTGGTGCCGGGACAGAACAGCTTTCACCGCCTCGGTACCAAGTGGATGGTCGACGCGACCATGCCGGCGGTAACCCAGGCCGAGGAGCGGGCGCGGTTCATGCGCGCGGTCCCGCGCAATTTCGAGAGTGTCGATCTCGACGAGTTCCTGCCGGACGCCTGATCCGCGCCGGCGCTACCGGTGGCGAAACAGGGACGCCGCAGCCCGCGGTGCGTTCAAAGTCGGGACGCCGGCATGGCGGCGGTCCCGGAGCGACGGGGGGGGGGGGGGTGCCCGACGCTCCGGCCGGCTGCCTACTGATACATCAGCGGCTTCAGCATCTTGTAGTCGACCGTGTACTTGTACGTGTCGTTGACCGCCCACTTGGCGCCGTAGATGGTCTTGAGATAAGCCTTCGCATACTCGCCTTCGAGCGCGAAGGTCTGAACGCCGGCCTTTTCGAGGCGGGCCTCGTCGGCCGCGAGATTCTTGGCCACGACCTCGTCGCTTCTCTTCTCGTAGGTCGCGCTGAGCTTGGTGAGAAAATCCCTTTCCGCCTGCGTGAGGCTTTCCCATTTCTTCTTGTTTATGATGGTCATGAAGGTCGCGCCGTAGAAGTTCGGCGTGATCTTGTACTTGAGGAACTTCTCCCAGCCGTACTTGGTGATCGAACCCTTTGGCCATGCCATGCCCAGCACGACGCCGCGTTCGAGGCCAGTATAGACGTCGCCCGGAGCCATGCTCACGGGAATTGCCTCCATGGCGGCAAGAAACGGCTTGTAAAGGCCCGTTGAGCGCATCTTGATGCCTTTCAGATCGATGCCGGTCGTCTTGCTCAGCTTGGGCTTGAAGGTGGTGTAGACGTAGAAGGTCGAGACGTTGAAGGCCGGCCAGGCGAGGATATGGGCGTTCAGGCCCTTGTCCCATGCCTCCCGGAGCATGTCGTAGGCACCGTTCGACCGCATCTCCTCCAGAGACTTGTTGTGGGCGCCCAGGAGGCGGGCTTCCGGCAGGTCGGCGCCGTAGTAGGGCGTCGGACAGAAGATCAGGTCGATGAGACCGCGCTTCAGCAGTCCGCCCTGCTTGCGGAAGGGGGTGATTTCCGGCCCGCCCATGTAGCGGAGCTTGAGGCCGATATTGTTGGCCTGGGCGGGTTTCAGGAATTCATCGAGGAAGACGATGACATGGTCATGGGTGCGAATCTGGCACGTCGAGACCTTTATCGTCGAAGCCTGAGAAGGTAGCGACAACGCGAGGGCGGCCGCGGTAATCGTCAGTACCGAAAGCGACTTCCGTATCATGACTTTTCTCCATCTTGTTGTCCGTGTCCGGCCGTACTTCCCTGCAAGCAACCGAGCGATGTCGCACGCCGCCCGACGATGCCGGATGAACGGGGAAGGATAGTGGCCGGGGCATGTCCGCACAACAACCGGCGGGCGGGCGCGGACGGTGCCCCGGGAAGGCTACATCAGGCTGGGCAGCCAGAGCGCGAGGCCCGGAAAGAAAATCAGGATCACGATCAGGATCCCGTCGCAGATCAGGAACGGAAATGCCGCGCTCGCCACCTGGAACAGCGTCGTGTCTTTCGGTGCGACGCCGAGCATCACGTAGAGCAGGAGGCCGAAGGGCGGCGTCGTTCCGGCCATCTCGAAGGTCATGAGCACGAAGAGCCCGAACCAGACCAGGTCGAAGCCGAGTTGCTGCGCCAGCGGGAAGAAGATCGGCACTGTGATCAGCATCATCGATGTCGGGTCCATGAACATGCCGAGCGCGACGAGGATCACGAACATCACGAGGAGGATCCAGTACTTGGAAATGTCGAACTCGGTGGCCCATTCGAGAAGGCCGGCACTGGCCCCGGAGAACGCGAGGAGCTGGCTGAAGACGGTCGAGCTCATGATGATGAAGAACACCATGGCGCCGACCTTGACGGTCGCCTCGACGGCGCTGCGCAGTGCGGCGAAGGTCAGGGCCCGGAAAGCTGCGGCAAGGATGATCACGCCCAGTACACCGAACGCGGCGGCTTCGGTGGGGGTGGACCAGCCGAGCATGATGAAGCCGATCACCATGAACACGACAAGGCTCATGGGGAGGATGTTGGTGCAGACGAGCCTGATCCGCGCCCCTATCGGCGGCATTTCGACGGCGTAGGCGGGGGCCGAGTCGGGCTTCAATCTGATCTGCAGGAATATCAGGGCCGCATATAGGGCAGCGAGCACGAAGCCAGGCAGGAATCCGGCGACCAGGAGGCGGCCGACATCGATGTTGGCGACCGAGGCCAGCAGGACGCCGAGGGCGGATGGCGGGATGATCATGGCGAGTCCGCCGGTGCCGAGAATCGGGCCCATCGACATGCGCCGGCTGTAGCCGCGCCGCTGCATCTCGGGCACCATCAGGGCGCCCAGCATCGCGGTGTTGGCCATGCTGGAGCCGGTCAGCGTCGAGAACATGGCGCCACCCGCCACCGTCAGGTAGCAGAGGCGGCCGGGCAGGCGGCCGAACAGGACGTCAAGCCCGTCGAAGACGCGGATCGCGAGCCCGGTGTGGAAGAACAGGGCGCCCATCATGATGAACATGGGCACCGGTCCCAGCGTGAAGCGGGTGATGAGCGAGGTCGAGTTGTCGACGATCTGCGTCCATCCCGCCATGTCCCCCATGAAGATCAGGACGCCGACAATGTTCGTCGTGATGAAGGTAAGGGCGACCGGGACCCCCATCGCCATGAGGAACATCACCATTCCGATAAGCGTCAGGAGAGCCCAGTACCACTCCATTTCCATGGGTCAGACGCCTTCCTGCCCGTCGGCCGCCCTTGAGTACATGTCGTCGATCCCGATGAGGTAGCGCGCGAATTCAAGGGCGACGAAGGCAAAGCAGATCGGCATCGGGCAGTAGAGCGCCCACAGGGGCATGTCGATGCTGCGGACATCCACCATGTCGTTTTCCCACGCGGCCTGGAGGAGGCCGGCGGCGTGAACGCCGTAGATCGCTGCGGCACCGATGCAGACCGCATACACGATCTTCGCCACAGCTGTCCTGACCGCTGCCGGGAAGAACCGGGTAACGGCGTCGATGAAGACGTGCCCCTTGATGCGCACCAGCCAGGGCGCGGCGAGCATCGCGAACCAGAGCAGGATGTACTCGACCACGGCGATCGTGAACGGGGGTGGCGTCAGCCCGACGATGCGCATCGTCACGTCGACGACGATCATCACGAAACTGAGAAAGATCAGAATGCCCGCGAGGACCGCCATTCCGTTCACGAAGAAATTGTAGATCCTGGAGAACGTTTCCACCGCCTGTTCCTGCGAGATGCGGCGTCGGCGTACGGTACAGCCGGATCCGCCGCCGCGACGACCCGGATTGCACCCATGAGACCCCGTCCATCGCCGGCAAACGGTTCTGTCGGCGAAAACCGTCCCTACTACGGCAGAACCGCGGCCCTTAGGCAAGTGCCACCATCCCCGCTCCGGACTGTTGGCCCGCGGGTTCGTTGCCGGCATGGACAGCGGCCGCCATTTCGGGTAGTTTGGAGCCAGAGTTGGAAGGAGGCATTTGGGTAGGAGCCGGGTGTGTCCGTCGGCGGTATGCTCCGCAGCGGGAAAGCCGGCACCGGAGGCGGGAGATGCGCGTGATTCGGTTCCTGTTCCTGTCCAGCCTGATAATCCTTCCCCTTGCCGGTTTGCCCGGCTCCGCCGAGGCAAAATACGCCTCCATCGTCATCGAGGCCGACACCGGCCGCGTCCTCCACGCCGTCAATGCCGACACCAGGAACTATCCAGCTTCGCTCACGAAGATGATGACGCTGTTCATGACCTTCGAGGCGTTGCGCGCGAAGAAGATCAGCCTGTCGCAGAAACTGCGGGTTTCCCGCCGGGCGCAGAGCCGTCCGCCGTCGAAGCTCGGCCTCAGGGCCGGCGAGCGGATAAGCGTGCGCGATGCGATCTCCGCGCTGGTTGTGAAGTCGGCGAACGACGTTGCCACGGTCGTGGCCGAAGCCCTGGGCGGCACCGAACGCAAGTTCGCGAGACAGATGACGCGCCGCGCACGCCAGCTCGGCATGCGGAATACCACCTTTACCAACGCGTCGGGACTGCCGAGCCGCGCGCAGCTCAGCACGGCGCGGGACATGGCGACCCTGAGCCGGAAGATGCTGGAGACCTTCCCCCGGATGTACGGGCAATTTTCGCGCAAGACATGGATCTGGCGGGGCCGGACCTACCGGAATCACAATCGCCTGTTGCAAAACTACCGGGGCATGGACGGCATCAAGACGGGATATACGAGAGCGTCCGGATTCAATCTTGCCGCCTCGGCCGAGAGGGGTGGCAGGCGGCTGATCGCGGTCGTCTTCGGGGGGCGGACGTCGAAGTCACGGAACCGCATCGTGGCGCGGCTCCTGAACCGGGGGTTCAGCCCTGCGGAGATCCGGAAGGCGGCGAAGATCGAGGCCGCGCGGAGCGCCAGTGTTGCCGCCTCGGCGCGGAGAGCCGCGTTGACCCCGAAACCTCTCGCGGCCGGAAGCGCCGGCCCGGCCGGGGTACAGATCGCCACCGCGACTGCCGGGCCTGGTTCGGCCATCGCTCCGGTGCGCAATCGCAGGGCCGGCGCGGTGCGCGGCTGGACCGTCCAGGTCGGCGCGTTTGCGCGGCTCGCGGATGCCCGGAAGATGATCGGCCGGGCGGTGCAGAAGGTACCGAGCCTCGCCGGGCAGCCGTACAAGATCGTCAACCAGAAGCGCAAGACTCGCCGCGGCGGCAGGATCTACAAGGCGCGGCTGGTAATGGCGTCCAGGTCGAGCGCCCGCAATTCGTGCCGTCTGCTCAAGCGCCGCAAGATCGACTGCCTGGTGGTGTGGATGAGCTCCAGGTCCTGACGCGCGGCGGCTCGGATGGACGCCGACGCGCTGTTCAGAACTCCGGAGGCTCGACGCCGGCGCCCCGGAGCTGTTCGGAAAGCGACCGCTTGAGGCGTTCGAGCCCGTCCTCGCTGTCCGATTCGCACCGCGCCACGAGCACGGCCTGGGTATTGGAGGCGCGGAGCAGCCACCAGCCGTCGCCGGTCGAGACGCGCACACCGTCGATATTGCAGACTTCGGCGCCCGATTCAGCGAGCCGGTTCCTGATCTCCTCGACAACGCCGAACTTCCGCTCCTCGGCGCAGGGGAAGCGCAGTTCGGGCGTGTTCAGGAGTTCCGGCATGGCGCTTCGAAGCTCGGCCAGGCCGCGATCCTGGCGCGACAGCCATCCGAGCAGACGCACCGCGGCATAAAGCGCGTCGTCATAGCCGTAATAGCGGTCGGCGAAGAAGATGTGCCCGCTCATCTCGCCGGCGAGCAGCGCGCCGGTTTCGGGAATGGCGGCCTTTATCAGTGAATGCCCGGTCTTCCACATGACGGGCCGGCCGCCCATGGCCGCGATACGGTCGAACAGCGTCTGGCTTGCCTTCACGTCGGCGATGACCGTCGCCCCTGGATGGTCTTCGAGCATGTCGGCGGCGAGGAAGGCCATCAACTGGTCTCCCCACAGGATGCCGCCGGCATCGTCAACGACGCCGATGCGGTCGCCGTCGCCGTCGAACCCGATTCCGAGATCGGCGTTCTCGCCGAGCACCGTGCGCCGCAGCTGTTCGAGATTTTCCGCTACCGTGGGATCCGGGTGATGCGCCGGAAAGGTGCCGTCAATAGTCTCGTTGAGCAGCACGTGCTCGCCTGGAAGCCGTGCCGCGAGCTTCTGCATAGCCGTGCCAGCGGAGCCGTTACCGGCGTCCCACACCACCCTGAGCGGCCGTTCGCCGCCATGGTCCGCCGCGAGGCGCTCCACATAGCGGTCGAGCATCGGCTCGTCGCCGGCGATGCCGCGTCCCGAGACCCAGTC
This sequence comes from Alphaproteobacteria bacterium, assembly GCA_964291215.2. GTDB lineage: Bacteria > Pseudomonadota > Alphaproteobacteria > MPNO01 > UBA830 > JAJEBT01. The sequence goes on from OZ219791.1 coordinate 1,197,067, forward strand.
GCCGGCCCCGGCGATCGTTCCGAGATCGAGGATGTCGGCGCCATAGAACGGCCGTGCCGCGAGCACCATCTTGAAGCCGTTATATTCGGGCGGGTTGTGCGATCCCGAGACCATCACCCCGCCGGCGCTGCCGGTGACGTGGTGGGCGAAGTAGAGCATCGGCGTCGGGCCGAGCCCGATACGGACGACATCGAGCCCGCAGTCGGTGAGGCCACGGACGAGTTCGGCCTCGAGCTCCGGCGAGGTCAGCCTGCCGTCGCGGCCGACGCAGGCCGTGGCGCCGCCCTCGCGGACAATCACCGTGCCGAAGCTTCGCCCCACCGCATAGGCGTCGGCGGCATCCAGGGTTTTGCCGACCACGCCCCGGATGTCGTATTCCCGGAGAATGGTCGAGTCGAACCGGTGCGGGCCGGGCCCGCTCACAGGCCGCCTCCGGCAAGCACCGGCGCCCGTCCGATGCTGTGATAGTCGAACGCCGCCGCCCGCATCTCGTCGGGGTCGTAGATGTTGCGGAGATCGATGACGAGGGGACGCGCCATCAGCGCCTTCGCGCGGGCGAGGTCGAGGAGGCGGAATTCGTTCCATTCGGTGACGATCACAAGCGCGTCGGCACCGGTCATGGCGGCATATGCGTGGCTGCAGAACTCGACATGCGCCAGCCGCTTTCCGGCCTCGGCCATGCCTTCCGGATCGTAGGCGCGGACCGCGGCGCCGCTGTTGCCGAGGGCGGCCGCGATCGCGATGCCGGGGCTTTCGCGGATGTCGTCGGTGTTGGGCTTGAAGGTCAGGCCCAGCACGGCGATCGTCCGGCCGGCCACCGAACCGCCGCAGATCCCGACGATCCGTTGCGCCATGCCGCTCCGGCGCCGGTCGTTGACGTCGACGACCGTCTCGATGATGCGGACCGGCGCGCCGCTGTCGCGGGCCGTCTTCGCCAGCGCCAGCGCGTCCTTCGGAAAACAGGATCCGCCAAAACCCGGGCCGGCATGCAGGAACTTTTCCCCGATCCTGCGGTCGATGCCGATGCCGCGCGCCACCATCTGCACGTCGGCGCCGAGCTTCTCGCACAGATCCGCGATCTCGTTGATGAAGGTGATCTTGGTCGCGAGAAAGCCGTTCGCGGCGTACTTGATCAGTTCTGCAGTTTCCAGCGTGGTGAACAGGATTGGCGTCTCGAGGAGATAGAGGGGCCGGTAGAGCCGGTGCAGAAGTTCGCGCGCCCGGTCGGCGTCGGCGCCGATGATGATGCGGTCGGGACGCATGAAATCCTCGATCGCCGAGCCCTCGCGGAGGAATTCGGGGTTGGAGGCGATATCGAACACGGCATCGGGACGCGCCGCGCCGATGATCTCCGCGATCCTGCGGCTCGCCCCCACCGGGACGGTGGACTTGGTGACCACCACCGTATAGCCGTCGAGGAACCGTGCGACTTCTTCGGCTGCGGCATGGACGTAGGAGAGGTCGGCGTGGCCGTCGCCGCGCCTGCTCGGCGTGCCGACGGCGATGAACACCGCGTCGGCGGCCGCGACGGCGGCCTCCGCATCGGCGGTGAACGACAGGCGCCGGGCGCCGATGTTGCCGGCGACGAGATCCGCCAGGCCGGGCTCGTAGAGCGGGACCGTGCCGGTCTCGAGTTCGGCGATCCTGTTGCGATCGCTGTCGACGCAGACGACATCGATCCCGAATTCGGACATGCAGGCGGCTGAGACCAGGCCCACATACCCGGCCCCGATCACGGCGACGCGCATCAGGCGCTCCCGGAAGCGGGCGGCGCGCCGGAGGCGTAGGTGCGGACGAGATACGTGGCTGCATCGCGCATGTCGTTGCGGGCAAGCGCGAACGCGATATTGGCTTCGAGGAACCCGGCCTTGCTGCCGCAGTCGAACCGGCGTCCGGAAAAGCGTAGCCCGTGAAACGGCGATTGTCCGATCATCTTTGCCATCGAATCCGTGAGCTGGATTTCACCGCCGGCACCGCGGTCCATGGCGGCGAGATGCCCGAATATCTCCGGCATCAGCACGTAGCGGCCGATGACGCTGAGCGTCGACGGCGCGTCGGCCGGATCGGGTTTCTCGACGAGCCCCCGGACCTCGACGAGCCGCCCGTCGTCCTCGCCGGCATCGAGGATGCCGTAGCGCGAGGTCTGTTCCCGCGGCACGTCCTCGACCGCGACGATGCTGCCGCCGGTGTCCGCGGCGGCCTCGATCATCTGTTTCAGGCAGGGCACATCGGCGAGGATGAGGTCGTCGGCGAGAATGACGGCGAAGGGCTCGTTGCCGACGAGTTCGCGGGCGCACCAGACTGCGTGGCCGAGGCCGAGCGCGTCCGGCTGGCGCGTGTAGGCGATGCGGCCGGCCTCGGGCACGATCCGGCTCACGGCTTCGAGTTCGCGTTCCTTGCCGCGGCTTTCGAGTACGCGGTCGAGTTCCGGGCTGCGGTCGAAGTGGTCCTCGATTGCCGCCTTGTTACGGCCGGTGACGAGAACGATGTTCTCGATCCCCGCGGTCAGCGCCTCGTCGACGGCGTACTGGATCAGCGGCCGATCGACCACCGGCAGCATTTCCTTGGGGATCGCCTTGGTTGCGGGCAGGAAACGGGTGCCGAGCCCCGCCACGGGAAGGACTGCTGTTCGTATCCTGCCGGCCATGATTCGCGCTCCGTGTCCGGCCGCAGATCCCAGTGCATGAAATTCATGGGAAACATGCCACGACGCAACCGGTCCGCCACCCGGAATATGTGCCATCCGCCGGTGCTGGACGCAAGCACGCCCGCGGTGGAGGTTTGCGGCCGGAGGTCAGAAGGACATCGATCTCTCCCGGGCCAGGCGATGATCCCCGGGCTGCCGGCGCGCCGCCCGCGGCGAGGATCGCGCGGCCGCGGGCGATCAGCTGCTCGGCGTCGGCCACGCTGTTCTGCCATGACGGGATCTTGCGGGCGCATCCGGCGTGGCGCTCCGCGGCATCGAGCACGAAGGCGCGGAACCACCGCTGGCGCGTGACCTCGGCCAGCTACGCCTCGACCGAAGCGGTGTTCGCACCGGCGGTCTCGTCCGGTGGCTGGCGCACCGCTTCGATCCTCCGCTGGTCGCGCTGCTGCCGGTAGAGCGCGGCGAACTCCCGCATGTCGTTTGGCGCCAGGCCCCGCGTGCAGTGAACATCCGCCGGATTGGGGGTTTCCACTCCCGCGGCAGGGTCTCGAGGAAGTCGATGAGCGCTCCGTGCCGGCGCAGGGTCCCGGCGACCGACGGCGCGAGCAGCGCCGTCGCCGGCGATGCGCATGCCGCCCATTCTTCGAGCACTGCGGCCCTGCCGGCGGCGGACGCGGCGACCGTGACGCAGGTCGAGATTTGCCTGGGCGAGCCGCCGCAGCGCTTTGCCGCCGCCGTCATTGGCCGCAAGTCAGCTTTCAGATTCGGTGTAGTGATCGGAATGGAACCTCCGGTCCCCGGAGAGATAGCCGCGTCTGTTGGCAAGCGACCAGGATCGGCGCAGGCGGTCGAGAAGCGCGTCGTCGCCGGCCAGCGCCCCGAATGCCGCCGCCAGCGGTTTGCGGTCGACATGGATTTCGGGCTGACAGCAGGCCGCAACGCGCTCCAGATGTTTCCGCCGCCAGCCGTCGTCGGCGAGCATGATGACGCGGTCGAACCTGCCGACGAGCTCGTCGACCGTGCCGGTGTATCCGTGCGCGAGTTCGGACGCCGCCATGGCTGTCGCGGATGTCGTCGTGGAAGAACTCGACCTGCCGATCCTCACGCTTCGCCGCGCGGATGAGGAAACGCGGCTCCTCTTCCGCGACTGACGCGGCGGCGACGATGTCCTTGACGGTGATTGCCGAGCTGCGAAACAGGCGCGCTTCCCACAGGGTGGTGCCGAGCCGGTCCGAATTTCCATCGGCACGGATATCCCGTACGCCATCTGTCCTTTGTGCCGTGTACATTGTGCTGGTGAATCTCGATGCAGGCGCGCACGCCTTCGGCGGCGGAGCCGGAAAGGCGGGCGCGAAGGAGGTGGGTCAGCGTCCTCTCTTCCTTGCGGGTGCAGGCGACGACTGCGACCGAATCGCCGGGAAAGCCGATCCTGATTCGGTCCCAGTCCCCGGCCATCCGCTCCAGCGTCTCCCCGAGCCCGTTGCCGAGCGATATGCGGTCCGTGGCGGCCGGCTGAGGAACACCGTTGCCACCGGGGCGCAGGCAGCCGATGACGCTGCGAAGCCGCGCGAGGTTGAAGATCACGCAATGGGTGAGGAGAAGGAGGTCGCGGCTCGTGCCGGAACGTGGCCCCCATGACGTCGGCGGGAACAATCTCGGTCCGGGCGTCGACACGGATCTTCGCGTCCGACATCGCGTGCTTCGCGACGCTCTCGATGAGCGCGAGGCGGACGGCGTCGTCATGCGCCTCCTCGATCAATCGGCCCGTGGCCGCATCGGCGATCGCCCACAGCGCGGAAACCGGCTTGTCGGTCGGGAGGTCGATGCCGCTGCGCCGGCGCCCGCTGGCGTTTCGCACCAGCGCCGTGCGCGTTTGTACACTTTCTGACGGGGGTTCCGTCGGTTCCGCTCGAATGGTCTGGGGTGTGTGCCCCTCAACCAACTTGCAAAAAGTCGGCTGAGGGGCTTGTCTCCACGATGACAAAACCACAGGAGATGAGTCAATGTCGCACGATTCCTTCCCGGGGTCCACGCTTTCCTGCGCCCATGCACGATGATCCCATGCCAATTCGGAGACGCGAAATCCGAATGCGTTGGGGCTCATCACAGATCGCTCCCTTGATTGCAATTTTCATGCCGAGAAGGCCTCATCGAGCCTTGGCGGCACGATTGCAGCGCGACGCAAACTGAAAAAATCTCGCCAGTCGTCGCCGGATTAGCAGCGTGGGATCGTCGTGGCGCCCATGTCCGGGCTTTCCTCGAGAAGGTCGATGCGGACGAGGCCGAGCGCTGCAGCCTCGCGGGATGCCGGCATTGCGGCGGCCGGCTCCACAGTGCGCGGTATCCGCGCAAGCCGCACGCGCTTGCGCCGGCTCTTTGCGGCGCCATCCGCCGCTTCAGCTTCTGCTGCGCCGACTGCAGGCGGCGGACGACGCCCCCTCGGTGCGCTTCTTTGGCCGGAGGTTCCGGGTGGCGCCGGTGTTCCTGGCGGTGATCCTTGCGGTTCTGCGCGGCAGCGTTTTTCTTGAGACGGCCAGCCGCATCTGGCGCATCCCGAAGATGATGCTTCTGTGGTGGCGCCGGTGGTGGCAGGAGAGCTTCCCGGCAAAGGCGGCGTGGTGCTGGAAGCGGGCCGTGGAGCGTCTGCTGGCTGTCGAGATAGTATGCGGCCGGGGTCGGCCTGCCGATAAGCGTTCCGCCAAGTCGTGGAGATTCGGATTGGGAGAGGCTGGAAACGTCCGAGGCAGCGTAACTGCTCACCCCCTGGTTCCGGCTTGATGTCGGGGTAGAGTAACGAACGGGTTTTCGTGGAGATTTGACACTGCAGGCCGATTCGCTTAGTGGTGGTCATCGAGAACGACGAGGACCGCCAGTGGGCTACTTTGGATCGAAGGCGACGAGCGGGCTGTGCCAGCTGCTTCCGGGGCTCCAGCCTCTGCATGATCTGTATGTGGAAACGCATCTCGGAGGCGGCGCGCTGATGAAGCGCAAGGCGGAGTACCGGAAGATGCCGCCGGGTGAGCGCCAGGCGATGCTCGCGGCGATCATTACCGTCGAGGCCGGGTGATGGCGATGGTCAACGCGGCGCGCGAGGAGTTCGAAGCGGCCAGGACCGCGGCGCTGCCGGCAAGGTGGCGGAAGAGGCCGTGATCCGCGTCTTCGTCATCCTGCTCGACATCCTCATCGTCGTCCTTCTGGAGAAGACCACGCACGAGCCGGAACTCCGGTCTGCCGCCGTCACAGACGGACAAGAGCGTGCCGGGAGCAACGGCCCTAAGCCAACCGGCAGATGGGCGACAACCTGCGCAAGACCATCGTCGAGGAAACGGTCGCGGCCTGCGACGCCTGCGGCGCCGACGGCCCCGTCGAGCGCCGCACGACATCGTGTTCGAGGTCGTGCCGCGCCGAGGAATGCCCGAAGTGCAAGGGCCGGTTCCCCGACAACATCCCGTGCAGTACGGCATTCAGGCCCTCGTCATCAACCTGCTGGTCGCCCAAATGCTGTCCCTGCGCCGTCGCGCTCGTGCAGGCGATATCAAGCTCTCCGAGGCCTCGGCCATGCTTTCACGATGCGTCATGGGAGGAGGCTGCCGTGGCGCACCTCCTGCAACGCCCGATGTCGACGATTTCGGATCAACAGTAAGTGGCTTCATGTCGTCGGGACGTGCAAGTTCCCACACCGCAAGCGCGGGCAAGAGATCGGTCCGTGCTACAAGGGCGTCCTGGGCCTCGTACATGGGCCAGTGTAGCCACCAGCTGTGCGGCAGCCACCTGCTGCGCGAACTGACCTTTGTCGTCGAGGCTACCGCGCGACTGATGAAGAGCCTGCTCCCTGCCACAAGGTCAACAAGAGCGCATCCAAAACCCTGAACGACGCCGGGCGCAAGCGCTACCGCACCATCAGGGCGCCAGGGAACTGCCCGACATCCCGACGAAAGGAAAACGTGGACGCAAACGCGCACAACCTGCACGAACGTCTCGTGAAACACGAAAACCTGCGCTTCATAGACAACCATCGCGGTAGGGAACCGGGTTACCCCCCGCACAGAACCGGACGTGCGCTGTTCGCTCCTCCCCTGACGACAAGGCGCTGGTTTGGCCACGGGCTCAGTGGGCAGCGGTGAGGGTGTCTATGTCCCCGGTGAAGTCCTTTTGGGAGCGTCGCCGAAGGGCACGCAGCTGTTTGCATTGGTGTATGAACTTCTGCAGGCTGCTTCCTAAAACGGCGTAGTAGCAGCCGTTGATAACTCACCACTTGGCCGTTTCGTGCCGGTTATCGTGCCACCGCCTGCGCAAGGCCTCCTTGATCCGCCGCAGGGTGCCCGTTTGCGACCGACCCTGAACCTGCCTTTCCTCGTCTGTTCGCAGAAGTGCGTCATGCCGAGGAAGTCGAACGTCTTGTCCACGCTTCCGGCGGTTCGCTCTGGCAAACCGACCGAACTCGATGATTTTCCGGGTGCAGTTCAAGTGGGCCAGTCTCTCCCCAAGGTCTCAGCGCCGCCCAGATGCTGAAAGCCGCACACGAAGTCGTCCGCATAGCGGACAGTGATCGTGTCGCCTCCAGCCATCCGCTTGCGCCAGTGGTTCTGGAACCAGTCGTACGTAGTGCAGGTTCGCAAGGCGCCGCCCCTTGCGGTGTTCCCTTGCCAGTCGGTCCCTTCCATGACGCCGGCGTCACTTGATGATCAGACCCCCCGATCCGTTTCCCGAGCATCGCGACCAGATGGTCGCGGTTGTCGAAGGGGCGTCAACGATCCAGTTGACCTTCCGCCGTTCCACCGTGACGGCGCATGATGCGCCCCGGCCGGAAGCCGTAACTAAACCCGAGGAACTCCGTCTCGCGGCACCAGAATCACACCGCCCGCTGAAGAATCTTGTCCGAGGCAAGTTGCCCTCCATCCTCCTTGGGTATGTAAACCCTGGAGGCGCCCGCCCCTGTGCACACGGGCGTGCAGCAGTTCCACACCCTCCGCGTACGCTTGCCACACAACGCCCCGCCGCCGCGTCCTTCCTCAAGGAATGGAACGCATCGTGCAGAACGTCGACCGTCACGTGGTGGAGTAAAGACGCTCTTCCGGGTTCCTCTTCGCTACCTGCCGCCTGTGACCCCCGCTTCTGCGCGCGGCGCGGGCCAACCGCATTGCCCTTCCCTCCAACAACTCCGCAGGCTCCGAAGAACCCTTGTTCGCCGCCTTCAGCGGTACTATGGCCGAATCTGACTTCTCGTTCATCATCGGTTTATGGATTAGTTCCTTTCCTCTGCGGCCCCTCCACGACAGAGGGGCAAGACCTCCCAGGTCCCTGCTTCGGCCATGGTTCTCGGACCCCGCGGAGTTCCCCTCACCAACGCGGCTCGCAGGGTGTTGCCCACTCGGACGACCTCGGCACTCCGGTTTCAAAGCATCTCGTGGCTCAATAGCCTGGCCTGCCGCTCCCCAACGCTTCGCCTGGCGACGCATGGTTCACGGAGAAATTAGCCTCTCTCGGGACTTGCACCCGGCCACATTCCACCAGTTTGCCTGGCGCACCCGATGTCAGCTTCACCAACAATGCCGGAGAACAGAAGATCAGGATGGCAAAGCTCAAGGTGTCCGGATGCTTCCGCTCCACGCAAAAGCATGGTGCCGGGGCTCGAGCTACCTCACCTCCATGGCCGCACTCGGCTACAACCCACTCGTCGCCACCCAGATCGCCCTCGACGGAAAAGCCGCAGACATCATCAACGAGCACTATGGCCAATCAGAACCCAACAAGGGGTGAGTAGATACGAGGCAGCAGCAAATGTGGCGACACCTGCGCCTCACTTCCGGGCCCGCCCGTCACGGGCCGACGGAACGCTTGCGCCTGCCGAATGTGGCCACCATCTCAGGCGGCTTCCGGCGGGCGGGAACGAGGGCGGTCGGCGGGCATGTCCTGCACGCTATTCGAACCCGCATCTGGAACGGACGCAATTCAGGACGCGGGTTTCCTGCACCCGGGGCCGGGACTGAAGCGGCGCGGTTCCCGAAGGGTGCCCGCGCGGGGTTGCGTTTTGTAACCCCGTGGGTTGTGTTGGTCGTCGCGCTTCGGCAGCCCGCAATGGGGAGCGGCGGCATTGAAGGTGGCTGCCGGCATGGACCGGCGCCGGAAGAGCGCGGGAGGCAAGGGTGGCGGCAGCGCTTCACGAGATCCGGGATCCGGTCCACGCCTTCGTCCGGCTGGACGATTGCGAACGCGAGGTTCTGAATTCGCGGCCCTTCCAGCGGCTGCGCCACATCCACCAGCTGGCGCTGACCTATCTGGTGTATCCGGGGGCGACCCACAAGCGGTTCGAGCATTCCCTCGGCGTGTTGGAGCTTGCCGGGCGGGCCTTTGACACGGTCACCGATTCCGCCAACCTGACCGCCGAGATCCGCGACCTGCTGGAGCTGCTGGGACGGCCCGGCGAGCTCGCCTACTGGCGCCGGGTACTGCGCATGGCGGCGCTCTGCCACGACATCGGGCATCTGCCGTTCTCGCATTCGGCGGAGCGGGCGCTCCTGCCTGCGGGCTGGGACCACGAAAGGTTGACGTGCGAGATCATCGCCAGCGGTGAGCTGAGGTCGATCTGGGAGCGCTCTGACCCGCCGCTCCGCCACGAGGACATCGCGAGGCTGGCGGTCGGCCCGGACAAGGCGTCCGATCTTTCCTTCACCGACTGGGAAACCATCCTCTCTCAGATCATCGTCGGCGAGGCCTTCGGCATGGACCGGATGGACTACCTCCTGCGGGACTCGCACCATGCCGGCGCCGCCTATGGCGGTTTCGACCATCACCGGCTGATCGACACGCTGCGCATATTGCGTACGCCGCCGGGGGCCCGCGGCGGAACGTCCGGTCCGCCGGCGCTCGGCGTCGAGGAGGGCGGCCTCCAGTCCTCGGTGGCGCTGATGCTGGCACGGTATTTCATGTACACGCAGGTATATTTTCATCCGGTCCAGAGGATCTACGACATTCATCTGACCGAGTTTCTCCGCGAGTGGCTTGAGGACGGGATGTTCCCGACTGATGTCGAGCGCCATCTTGGCCTGACCGACAACGAGGTCACGGTGGCGCTGTTCCGCGCCGCCTATGACGAGAGCGCGCCCGGGCACATCCATGCGCGGCGCGTGTTCCGGCGCGAGCATTTCAAGCTCATCTACGGGCGCAACCCGGACGGCAGCGAGCTTACTCCGGAAGCCGGACATCTCGTCTTCGAGGCACTCTGCGGCCGCTTCGGGCCCGAGCATTTCCGCCACGACCGCTACCGCCAGCATGACGCCGCGGCCGACTTCCCGGTGCGGCTCCGCGACGGACGGGTCGTCTCGTCGCTCGCCCGTTCCGACGTGCTCAATCACATCCCGGTGGCGGCGACCGACTACGTCTTCGCCGACCGCGCCGTCCACGATGAGGCCAGCGCGTGGCTTGACGGCAACCGCGCCCGGATCATCCGCGCGCGGTCTTGAGGCGGCACCCGCATCCGGCGCCCCGCCGGCGGAGCGCGTCCGGTTGTGCAATGGGACACGATAGGGCATACAAAGGCTGAAAATGGGAGAAAATGCATGAAAACCATTGGATCACTTGCTGCGTTCGGCCTCGCCGTTTCGCTGCTGGCGTCGGCCCACGCGGCCGAGAATCTTACCGCGGAGACCGCTGCGCCCGGCGGCTCGCCGCACACCTCGACTTCGACGCTTGGCGAAGTGGCCGCGGCTGCGGGAATCGCCAATTTTCAGGTGCTCGATTCGCAGACGCTCACGAATTCGGTCCAGAACGTCGCCGAAGGCAAGACCGATGTCGCGGCGGCGCCGTTCATTCTGCCGTTTCTGATGTCGAAGGGCGCCGGCCCCTATGCCAAGATGGGCAGGAAGAAGGGCGCGGAGCTCGCGAAGAACATCGCCGTCCTCTACAGCTACCGCTTCGGCGGCATGGGCATGTACGCCTATGACAGCTCGAGCGTGAAGGGCTGGGCCGACCTCAAGGGCAAGAAAGTCGTCAACGGTCCGCCGCGCGGCGCAGCGCTGACCAACGCCCGCGCCCTGATCAAGCTGACCACCGGGTTGAGCGACGGCAAGGACTACAAGGGTGTCCAGGCGAACTGGGCGCAGATGGTAAAGACCATCACCGACGGCACCGGTGATGCCATGGTGTTGCCGATCTACTTTCCGGACACGCGGATCACGCGCGCCCTAGCTTCGGGGAACATCACCCTTTTCTCGGTTCCGAAGAAGATCTACGAGGGTCCCGCGATGCAGAAATATCTCAGGAGCCCCGGCACTGGCGCTTTTGTCGTCGATCTCAAGGATATCAAACCACAGGAAGGCCTGACCATCAAGACCGAGGACGGCATCTGGCGCAGTCCGGCGACCGTCGGCGGCGAGGTGGTTCGCGCGGACATGGACGCCAAGCTCGCCAAGGCGCTGACCAAGGAGATGATCAAGAACGTCGACCTGTTCAAGAAGAAGGCCGCCTACATGGTGCATTCGGCCATAGGCGACCTCGATCCGGCGATCACCGGAATGTGCGGCGCGAACCCCATCAAGTACCATCCGGGCGCCGTCGCGGCTTGGGAAGAGGCAGGCTACAAGATTCCCGACTGCGCCAAGCCGTGATCCGACTTCGCGCGACGCGGGCCGCGGCGCTGTCGCGGCCCGCCGTCGGCCCACGCCGCGGCAGACCAGATGGCCGAGTCATTCGCCCCCGAAACTGAGGCGAGGGGTTTCGGCGAGCGCGTCGTCTACTGGCTAGCGCTCGTCCTCGTCCTGATCGGCCTCGTCAACGCCATGCCAGGCATTCCCGGCCTGGATGACTGGGCGCGGGCGGTTACGGGCAATCCGTGGTTCGCCATCCGCAAATTCGCGTTTGAGTACTACTACCCCTTCTTCTTCGCGCTGATGATGCTTACCGTCGCGCTCAAGCACTCGATGTGGCGGGCGTGGCGGGGCCGGAGCGGGGCGCAGCGCGGATTCGGCCTGTTCATGGACATCGCGCTCGTGACCATGGCCCTGGTCATCTCGCTGACCTATATGAACGAGATCGAAGCCGTCTGTCTCGCCGACCAGATCACCGGCGACCGGCAGCGGCTCATCGAGGAGAGCCTGAAGATACAGCGCGAGACGGCCGAGCTGTTCGGGCTGCCCGAACCGACCACGGTCGAGGACCCGAAATGCCTGAACTCGGTCGGCGGCTGGCTGGTCGCCATAGTCGGCCTCGCGGTCGTGGTGTTCCTCTCCTACAACGTCAAGGTCTGGGGCCTGCCGCTGGTTCTGGTCGCGATCCTGGTCGCCACCTACACGATCGTCACCGTGCTGATCTGGTATTTCTTCGGCGCCGACGACATGAACAAGTACTTCGTGACCAAGCTCGGCGGCGAACCGCGCCTGCTCTCCGACGGCTACCCGCGAGTTCATGACATACTGACCAACAATGCCTCGGGGTTGCTGGGCCGGTTCATCGACATCATCCTCAACGAGATCTTTCCGTATCTCATTCTCGGCTCGCTTTTTGGCGCCTCGGCCGGCGGCCGGTCGCTGATCAAGGTCGCGTTCCGCCTGACCCGTCATCTGCGCGGCGGACCGGCCCATGCTGCGATCGTCTCTTCGGCCATGTTCGGCACGATTTCCGGAGGGCCGATCGTAAACGTGCTGTCCACCGGGGTGCTGACGATCCCGATGATGATCAGGCGCGGCTTCTCGAAGATCTTTGCCGGTGGCATGGAGGCGGCGGCGTCCTCCGGAGGCTCGATCATGCCGCCCGTCATGGGGGTTGCTGCCTTCGTGCTCGCGGCACTGACGGGGGTACCCTACCGCCAGGTCATCATCGCGGCGCTGATCCCGGCGGTTGCCTACTTCCTCTGCCTGTTCCTCTCGGTTGTCTTTCAGGCGCGCAAGCAGAAGATCGTGGCCATCGGCATGCTCACCGACGAGATGCGCCTTGACCGCCAGGACTATCTCAACCTTCTGATGATCTTCGCTCCGATACTGGTCATTCTCGTGCTGCTGCTGACGGCCAAGGAGTCGGTCGGGTGCGGCATCATCGGCGGCCTTCTCGGTGCCGAACGGGTGTTCACCGAGGGCGGCGGCTGTCGGGTGACCGAGCTTCCCTGGTTCCTGAAACTGATCCAGAACGCCGCCGGCGACGTCGGCAGTTCCGGCTGGTGGGCGGTGGCGCTGCTGGTCTTCCTGCTGTTCCTCGATCCCGATATGCGGCCGCGGAAGCTGTTCAACGCGCTTTCGGATGCCGGCATCCTGATCTCGACGCTTTATCTGATGTTCCTCGCGGTCTCGATCATTGATTTCTGCCTGAAGTTCACCGGCGTGCCGTTCTTCATCTCCCTTGACGTGCTGGAGTGGCTCAAGAGCTTCAACCTGGGAAGCGGAGGCTCGGTCATCTTCCAGTTCCTCGCGCTTCTGTTGACCATGCTCCTTGCCGTGCTTCTCGGCATGGGCATGCCCGCCGTGCCGGCCTACGTGAACGTGGCCCTGCTGATGGGCCCGGTGCTGGCCGGGCTTGGGCTCTCGATGTTCACGGCCCACATGTTCATCTTCTATTTCGCGGTTGCCTCCGCGATAACGCCGCCGGTGGCGCTGGCCGCCTTTGCGGCCGCGTCGATAACCAGGGAAGACCCGATGGCGACAGGCTTCTCGGCGGTGCGCTCGGGCATCGTGATGTTCGCCATCCCGTTCGTCTTCGCGATGTATCCCGAACTGCTGCTCATCCAGGATGCCGTGCTCGATCCTTCGTCCACCGGCGCCGAGATCACCTTCCTGCCGGGGTATGACGGACGGGTCGACTGGACGGCGCTTTCGTGGCTCTGCGTGCGGCTCTTCGTCGCCCTCTATCTGCTGGCAAGCGGCCTTGCCCGCTTCGATCGGACGGCGCTTGCGCTGTGGGAATGGACAGGGCGGATCGTCCTCGCGGCCCTCGTCCTGTTCGGCGCGCCGATGATCCATGGCCCGGCGCTGGCCGCCGCGGCCCTGCTCATGGGCTACCATTTCCTGCGCGCCCGCGGGCGGGAGCGCATGGCGGCCTGACCGCGAATAGCTTGCGGGCGGCGGCGGTTCCGGCGGGAGGGATGAACTACTCTGGCCCACAGTGCCGGAAGTCGGGAACCTTCTCCCGCTTCAGGCTGCGATGCTGGGTGGTCAGGCGTTCCTTCAGAGGGCGCCGTCGTTCAGCCAGCGCATGAGCGCCTTGCGGGGCTCCGAGATCTCGGGCACCGACTCGTACCAGTAGTCCCGCCACCCGGTTTCCGGAAGGCCTGCGAACACCATGAGGTTGAGGGGGTAGTCGTCGCTGTCGGCGCACCGGCGGAAATCATCGCGAAACAGGAACACCGGCTTCGACCAGGCAATTGCCAAGCCGATCTCGACCATCACGCCTTCGTCTGGTGGAGAGCCGTTGACGATGGCGAACACACCGTCGGATTCGCGCACGTCGCGGACATCCGCTTGTCCGACCCTGTAAGCCCAGCCCGGAGCCATCTTGTCGATCTGGTTGTTGCGCTCGAATGGCTCCCAAACCTCGGCGCCAACCGCCTGCAGCGCGCAAACGATGTCCTGCAGTGGACCGGCTTTCTGCTGCGCCGAGAAGCCGTACGGATTCGCCAGATAAAGCGTTTTCCTCCCGACCATGCCGTCGATCCTCCTCCGGATGCGCCGCTTCCGCGTTCCGGCGCCGGACATTTCCGTATGTCCGGGCGCAGTCGAGCCGCGCACGAAGATCGCGAACCCGCAGAGGTTGTCCTCCGAGGTGCTCGTCACCGCTGCGGCCCGCGTCTGGCGGAGATTTATCATGCCCGCTCTCCGCTCACCAATCCGCCACGACGATCCCACGCTGCTAATCCAGCGGCGACCGGCGAGATTTTTCGGTCTGCGTCGTGCTGCAATCGTGCCGCCAAGGCTCAATGAGACCTTCTCGGCGCGAAAAATTGCGATCAAGGGGCGATCTGTGATGACGCGAGCCCCAACGCACTCGGATTTCGCGTCTCGGAATCAGCATGGGATCGCCGTGCAATCCGCTTCCGTGCGCCCGGACGCCGTTCGGAAACTGTGAAGACAATGCCGATTGACCTATACTGGACCGGGCCGATGGCCCGGTAGTCTCCAGCCTGGATCCTGCGGCCGTCGATCCCATGAATTCCTCCACCGCGCCGATCATAAAGGACCTCGTGTTGCTGGGAGGCGGGCACAGTCATGTCGCCGTTCTCAAGCGGTTCGGCATGAATCCCTTGGCTGGCGTCCGCATCACCATGATCTGCCGCGACGTGCAGACCCCCTATTCGGGAATGCTGCCCGGACACGTAGCTGGCCACTACCGGCATGACGAGATGCATATCGATCTCGCCGTGCTCTCCCGGTTTGCCGGCGCGCGGCTCTACCGGAGCGCGGTGATAGGGCTCGATCTCGAACGGCGTCTGGTCCTGTGCGACAACCGGCCGCCGGTGCCGTTCGATGTCATCTCGATCAATACCGGCGCGACGCCGGACATGTCGGCAGTTCCGGGCGCTGCAGAAAATGCGGTTCCCGTGAAGCCGATCGGCGAGTTCATCGAGCGCTGGAATGCCCTTCGCCGCCGGGCGACAGCCCATGATGGGCCATTGCGGATCGCCGTCGTCGGCGCCGGCGCTGGCGGCGTCGAGATCTTGCTCGCCATTCGCCATGCCCTTGCCGGTACGGCCGGCGGCGGATGCAATGCCGACTTTCAGCTTTTCGCCGCGTCTCCGGAAATCCTTCCTGAATTCGGACGCCGCGTGCGCCGCGCGTTTCGTAGGATACTGGCTGCGCGCGGCGTGGCGGTCCATGCTGGCGACCCGGTTGTCGAGGTGACGCCGGGCCGGTTGCGCACTGCCGCCGGGCGGACGTTCGAGGCCGATGAGATCCTCTGGGTGACCGGCGCCCGCGCGCCCTCGTGGCCGCCGGAGGCAGGGCTCGATGTCGACGGCAACGGCTTCATCCGGGTCGCGGACACGCTGCAGTCGACATCGCATCGTGGCGTGTTCGCCGCCGGCGACATCGCCGCTGTGGTCGATTACTCCCGCCCGAAATCCGGCGTGTTCGCGGTGCGCCAGGGCCGGCCGCTGGCTCGCAACCTCCGGCGCGCCCTGCTCGGCAGGCGGCCGGTTGCGTTCAGACCGCAGTCGCGGTTCCTGAGCCTGATTTCGACGGGCGATCGCTACGCGGTCGCCTCCCGCGGTCCATGGACATTCTCGGGACGCCTCGCGTGGGCCTGGAAGGACTGGATCGATCGCAGGTTCATGGACCGCTACAACAAGCTGCCGGACATGCCCGGGCCAACGGCCGCCGATCTGCCGCCGGGCCTAGCCGATCCCGGCATCCTCGCCGATCTGTCCGCCGAGGCCATGCGTTGCGGCGGATGCGGCGCCAAGGTCGGTGCGTCGGTCCTCGGCCGCGTGATGGCGCGGCTTGCACCGGTGTCACGTGACGATGTGGTGGTCGGCCTGGACCAGGCCGACGACGCTGCCGTTGTCGAACCGTCGTCGGGGGAGCTCATGGTGCATACTGTGGACTCCTTCCGGGCGATGATCGACGATCCCTACCTGTTCGGCAGGATCGCCGCCAATCACGCGCTCGGTGATATCTACGCCATGGGTGCGAGTCCGCAAACAGCGCTTGCCGTCGCTACGGTGCCGTTCGGACCCGAGCACAAGACCGAGGATCTCCTGACCCAGATGATGACGGGTGCCGTCGAGGTCCTCAATGCAGCCGGCTGTGCGCTGGTTGGCGGACATACGGGGGAAGGCAGTGAGCTCAGCCTTGGCTTCGCGGTCAACGGGCTGGTCGCGCGCGAGCGGATTGCCGGCAAGGCTGGCCTGCGGTCCGGTGACGTTCTGGTTTTGACCAAGCCGCTGGGCACCGGCACGTTGCTTGCTGCCGACATGCGGGGCAAGGCCCGGGGCCGGTGGGTCTCGGCCGCGGTCGGACACATGATGCAATCAAGCCGTGCGGCGGCCGAATGTCTGTTCGAATACGGCGCAGGCGCGGCGACGGATGTAACCGGATTCGGCCTCCTTGGCCATCTCGCCGGGCTCGTCGAAGCGTCCAATGTCGACGCCGAGATTGATCTCGCTGCGGTGCCGCTCCTCGAAGGCGCCGAGGAGACGATGCGGATGGGCATCGAATCGACCCTGCAACCCGAGAACATGCGCCTCAGCCGCCATGTCGCCAACCACGAGGAAGTTCGCGGCGACCGCCGCTATCAGCTGATCTACGATCCGCAGACGGCGGGGGGCATCGTCGCTGGCGTGCCTGCGGATCGCGCCGATGCTTGCGTCGCGACGCTTAGGGAACGCGGATACGGCGCGGCGAGGCGAATCGGTTCGGTGCGTGCCTGGTCTGGACAGCCCTCGCGCATCCGGATCGTGACGGGACGCCCGGAGGCATTTGCAGCAAGGGGATAGATCTCGGGGATCAATGCGTCTGCCGACGAGAGTATGTATGATGTGCGTAACTGCTTACCTCCTGGTTCCGGTTTGATGTCGAGGTAGAGCAACGAACGGGTTTTCGTGGAGATTTGACACTGTTCACGGATTCGTTACCCAAGTTCAGATGTCCTGACCTCGGCTTTGATTTCTTCCAATCAGGGTGATGCTTCTGGGCCGAGTTTGCGTGCGTTGTCTGGCAGTTCGTAGATCATGCGGAGGCCGGGTCCGAAGCTTCTTCACCGCCCGCTGCACGGTCGCGCGGCTCACGCCGCCTGCAGGTCTCTTTGAGGAACGCGGTGCCTGGCGATCCGCAGCAGCATCGCCGGCCGGTCGCCCTCGTCGTGGCAGGGCTCCATGTTCGAGGAGTAGACGGGATTACGCAACCTGATGTCTGGAAATTGTCGTGAAGCTGATCGAGCTGTTCCCATTTGATCTTGGTTTCGGTTTCCCATTTTTCGTCGATGAGGACCGCGGTTGAGAAGCGCTCCAACGAGGCGAGGTTCGGAAAGACCCTGACTTTGGAGGTGCGCCGCTTGAGCTCTTGCTGGATCGGTCGCTCGATGCCGTTCGAGGTTCGCATGCGCTTGCGGTGAGCATCGGGCAAGGTGAAGACAGCGAGCCCCGCATTGTTTTCCAGCCAGGAAGCCTGGATGCTTGTCGCTGGCCACGAGGGCGCCCAGTTCAGCCTCGGCGGTTTGGAGTGAGGAGGCGTGGCTCCGAGCTGTTTTCCAATACGTTTTCTGATGTCGTTGTTCGGTGCACGGCGTTTTGCGCCAGGTGGAATTGGCAGCGCTGCCATGTCGCCGCGCCCAGCACCGTGCCGCTTTCAACCCGGCATCCGAGACGATGAAGGTCGTACCATGCAGGGCTAGCAAGCTTTCCAGGAAGGCTCTCCAATGGACCTCGGCCTCAGAGAGCGCCACAGAGAGCCCCAGAACGTGCCTGCAGCCCCTATTCCGATGGCCGAGAGCACTGCGACATCGCGCACAACGCCGTCATGGCGGGCTTTTTCGTAGCGCGCATCCAGGTATTTCATCAGGGGCCGGTTGCGCGGCGAGTTCTTCATCGAGCAACCTGGTGGCCCCTGAGAAGAGGACAGGCTCCCGAACTTGCGCATTACATCCTGCCGTGTGGAAACACCCTTGATGTACATCTCGGCTACGGCGCGAGAAGATCGCTGGCCGCGTTCAAGCGACTGGGGACGGATCGTCCCCGTGACCGTTTGGCACCTGAACGGTAACAGTGGGGGTGTTGATCCGCTTGTAGCCGTTGGCCCTGTCGCTCCGGTGTCCGGTGGCCCGCTTTCAAGTACTGCTCGCGCTCGATTTGCATCGCAAGCTCGAAGAGCTAGCCAAAGACCCGCCCCAGATCCGTTGCTCCGTTTGCGATCAGATGTTCCAAAACAGTCCCGATCGTCGTAGTGTGTCGCAGGTCTATTCGCTTTCTCCATGAATGTTTTGCAACTCCATGGGATAGTACGATGGCGCCGCGTTTCACTGGGGGGCTAGCCTCCCCCCCCCCCCCCAGTGAAACGCCTCAAAGCGCAAACCTCAGACAAATTTCCAGACATCAAGTTACAGTACCTGCCATTAATTCCGGCCGGGTCCTGTGGACATTTCAGAGCGCCCTGTGGAGGCAAAGGAACGGATCGGCGACTGGGAGCCATCATCGGCAAAGCTCACAGTGGAGCTGTCGCTGGTTGATCGTGCCACGAAATACGCCTTGCTGGGTGGACAGAAAGACACGGTCGGTTCGGTCATGATCCGCCTGCTCGGCTCTGGTGCGCTATTGGTCCACACAATCACAACGGCAAGGAGTTCGCAGACCACAGGCGTGTCGCACTTGACGCAGATTTCTTCTTCGCCTTTCCATTCTTGGGAGCGCGGCTTGAATGAGCACACCAACGGCCTGGTGCGGGAGTACTTCCCGAAGGGCACGGACTTTCGCGCGACATGCAACGAAGATGTTCAGAAGGTGCGGCTCAACACTCGGAAAGTCCTGGGATCGCCGACGGAGGTAATCTTGAAGTGAAACCGCCCTGACCATCTGCGTTCCAAAGCCGCAACGTGCAGCAGGGTCCATGCCGCGCGACGGCGGAATAGTGGCTTGAAGCCGACAAAGGCGTTGCATAAGCTCGATGTTGAAGGAACTGAAGCTGTTCCCAGGCGGAATCGAGAGGGGCAGAGGGGAAAAATTTGTGCAACACCCGGCCCTCATCTCCGTTCGGGCTACGCCCTCACTGCGATGAGGGCCGGGTGTTGCACTTCAGACTGGAAGTGGGGACAAAAAAATCAAGCGATTTTATATTTTTTCGCAGGCGCTAGCTAACGCCATCCACACTCCTGACATTCCTATCTTGGCGTTCACCTGACACCGCGGCCCCGCATTCCTGCCGGACCGCGGCGAATATTCAGCCGTCGCTATCGGCGAACACTTTCCGGTAAATCGCTTCGGTGCGCGCGGCTTCTTCGTCCGTCAGGGCGGCGAATTCCTTTTCTCGTGCTCGGCGGGATAGAGCCCCACTATTCTGGTGCAGGAACCGAAATAGAAGGTCTGACAGCCGCTCGGGCATATCGACGATCAGGTTGAGCTCATTCCGAAACGCATCGTACCGCTTCAGAAATCCGGCTTCGTCCGGCAGGTCGTGCTCGATGGTCCGCTGCACGCAGCCGTAAAGGAATTCCGTTTGAGGCGTGGCATCAAAATACCGGTAGAAATCGCTGGTGTCATTCAGCACCCGAACATTGCCGTCTTCCGTCGGTTCCCAGTTCACGACCGGCAGCAGGCGCTGCGAATAATCTTCAAGCGCGGCGCGGTAGTCGTCGATCCGGTCCAGGATCGTCGCCGATACTGGAAAAACTATGCCGGGCGGGTTAAAGCCGCGCTGGGCCAGAACATGATGGATCAGGTACCGGTGCAGCCGGCCGTTGCCGTCTTCGAAAGGATGGATATACACAAAGCCGAAGGCTAGAACCGCCGAGACGACAACCGGATCGAGTTGCTGCGCGGCCTGGCGATCGAAGGCGACTATGCCATCTATGATCCCGGCCAGATCATCCGGCCGCGCACTGATGTGGTCCGGGATCGGCATGCCCGTTTCACGGTCGCGTTCCCCGACAAAACCGCCTTCCGTCCGCAGGCCTAGATGGACGAAGCGGGCATCACCGATCACGATGCGTTGCAGGCGCAGCAGTTCGTCAAGATCGATTGGCTGCCGGCCGGCTTGGCCGATGGCGCGGCCCCAGCGCTGGATGCGGTCTTGTGGCGGATGCTCGCCTTCGATCGCGAAACTCGACTTCGAATCCTTGACCAGCAGGAAAGCCGCCGTGCGCGCCAGCAGATCGCGCGGCACGGCGGCGACGACATCCTGAGCGCGCGTGTGCAGGTCCATGGCGATCAAGCGCTCCAGTGCTTCCGTACGGAACACCAAAGGGCAGAACGCTGGCGTGCCGGGCAGGTTGTTCTTGACCCGGTGCCGGGACGAGGTCTCTGCGGGGGCCGTATATTGCTGGTCTGGATCGACGATAAGCGCATAGGCCCCGCGATCGGCGTTCGGCAAATCGAGCTGCGTTCCCATCAGCCATTCATAGAGGAACCAGATGCGCCGGGCGTAGGCGCCAGTGGGCTTGGCCTTGACCAGACCTGCGACGGGGGCCGGGCCGGTTGCGGCAAACAGCCTCTTCAGTATGGCTAAGTCGAGCCCTTCGTATTTCAGTGCGAAGGTCAGGTGTCCTTCCAGACTCGCTTCCGGTGCATAGCGCGGTGAGTAGATGCGCCAGCCGCCTTCCTCCAAGAGCCTGTGCCGCTCACCGGTAGCGCATAAGGTGCGTGGGAGCGGCACGGGGAGATCGTAGCTTCCGATCAGCGCGGCGTAGCCCGCTGGCGTCGCGGTCACGGGGAGGCGCCGTTCATGAAAAACGGTAACGGGACCTGAAAGACGATTCTGGGCAGAGGCGTCCATGCTTAAACTGTTTTCCATCCTGCGGTGGGGCTGCACAAGCGCCCGTTTCGTGAAAAATCATACCTTTTGAGGAAAAACGATAACATATTCTTGAAGTGACGAAAAACAACCCCCGTTCCATAGTGAAGTGCAACACATGATGGGCTGTGGCCATGTGTTTTTAGACGCATGATGTTGCGGAGCTGTCCAGCAGCGGCGAGAGTTCCTGTACAAGATGGAGGGAGCTTGTTCATGTCCAAAGGCTACCGTCACCTGCGAAGAGCGATGTCAGATTGAGGCAGAAAAGCGGTCTTTCACAAGGTGCGATTGCTCGGCAGCTGGGCCGATCAACAATTTTCCGGGAGATCAAGCGCAACACCGGGGGACGGGGTTACCGTCACAAGCAGGCGCAAAGGATGGCAGAAACGCAGGGCAGCCTCGTCTGTTTCCTGGCGGTTGACGCCTCGGGTTGAAGCTCAGAAAAAGCTGCGGGAGGGCCCCGAGCAGCGGCCGTTTTCGACTGGAAGGCCGTGGGTCGGCAACGGATTCATGATCGCCGAAGATCGGAGAGCCGGGGGCGTCTTGAAGCTTCGGCGGCGCGGCAAGAAGCCGAACTGGAAGGACGGATGCCATTCCGGCCGGGTGGACATTTCCGAGCGCCCTGCGGAGGCAAAGGAACGGGTCGGCGACTGGGAGCCATCATCGGCAAAGCTCACAGTGGAGCTGTCGTGTCGCTCGTGCCACGAAATACGCCTTGCTGGGTGGACAGAAAGACACGGTTGGTTCGGTCATGATGCTCGGCTCTGGTGCGCTATTGGTCCACACAATCACAACGGCAAGGAGTTCGCAGACCACAGGCGTGTCGCACTTGACGCAGATTTCTTCTTCGCCTTTCCATTCTTGGGAGCGCGGCTTGAATGAGCACACCAACGGCCTGGTGCGGGAGTACTTCCCGAAGGGCACGGACTTTCGCGCGACATGCAACGAAGATGTTCAGAAGGTACAGGATCGGCTCAACACTCGGAAAGTCCTGGGATCGCCGACGGAGGTAATCTTGAAGTGAAACCGTCCTGACCATCTGCGCCATGTTCCGCAGCCGCAACGTGCAGCAGGGTCCATGCTGCGCGACGGCGAAATAGTGGCTTGAAGCTGACAAAGGCGTTGCATAAGCTCGATGTTGAAGGAACTGAAGCTGTTCTCAGGCGGAATCGAGAGGGGCAGAGGGGGAAAATTTGTGCAACATCCGGCCCTCATCTCCGTTCGGGCTACGCCCTCACTGCGATGGGGCCGGATGTTGCACTTCAGACTGGAAATGGGGGGAGGAATAGGCCTAGCAAGAGGCTGTTTTGGTATGAAGCAGCCTGCCGGGAGCTTTTTTGCTTTTCCTACGGGCCAGTTTGTGACAAAATATCGGAAGATAGAGCCTAACGACCGACGTTTTGTCACATGGCCGCTATAGCCGAGATATCACAGAGAGACCAGGCCGTCGAGCTTCTCAAAGAACGCGGCGCAATGCGTCGCATCGAACTGAGCGACGCCGGTGTCCACCCGGAAACGCTTTCGCGGCTGGTGGAAGAGGGCGTCCTCACCCGCGTCTCCCGCGGCCTCTATCAGCTCGCCGACGCCGACATCACGGCACCGCATGACCTGGCCGAGGTCGCGAAACGCGTACCGAAAGGGGTCATCTGCCTCATCTCAGCTCTCCAGTTCCATGAGCTCACGCTCCAAACGCCGAGCCGAGTCTGGGTTGCCATAGGTCCAAAGGCGCGAAAGCCCAAGATTGAATACCCCCCAACCCGCATCGTGAGATTCGGAGAACAGGCGCTTTCGCTCGGCATGCAGACCCACGCTATCGACGGCGTGCCGGTGCCGATCTTCGACCCCGCCAAAACCGTCGTGGACTGTTTTCGGTTCAGGAAGCTCGTCGGTCTCGACGTTGCCCTTGAGGGCCTCCACAACGTCGTGAAGTCGGGCAAAGCCAAGCCGGCGGAGATCGTTCAATACGCCCGCGACATCCGAATCTGGTCTGTTCTGCGGCCATATCTTGAAACGGTGGTTGCCGATGGCGCGTAAAGTAACGAATATTGCCGCTTCGGTACGCGCGCGGCTTCAAAACATCGCCAAGCAGAAGCAGGCAAATTTCCAGCGGATGCTTACGCGCTACGCCCTGGAACGGCTTCTCTTCCGCCTAAGCGTCTCACCCCACAAAGATCGCTTCGTTCTCAAAGGCGCCATGCTTTATGCCGCTTGGCTCGAAGACCCATTCCGAATGACGCGCGACCTAGACCTTCTTTCCTTTGGCAATCGCGAAGCCGAGCGCCTTGTCGGGATCTTCCGCGAGATTTGCGTTCAAGCGGTTGAAGAAGACGGGCTGAGCTTCGATACTGTGCACATTGCCGCGGAGCCAATTCGCGACGATCAAACCTATGGAGGCGTTCGGTTGCGAACATCGGCGCGCCTCGGCACCGCCGTCATCCCGATCCAGATCGATATCGGTTTTGGCGATGTCGTGACACCTGGTCCATCGGAGCTCGAATATCCGGTTCTTCTCGACCATCAGGTCCCCAAGCTCAACGCCTATCCGCGTGAAACGGTGGCTGCCGAGAAGTTCGAGGCTATGGTCGCGCTCGATCTCGCGAACAGCCGGATGAAAGACTTCTACGACTTTCTTGCGATGTCGCGGCTTTTCACCTTTGAAGGTGCGGTCCTCGCCGCGGCGATCCGCGCCACATTCGAAAGGCGCACGACGCCGGTCCCACGCGAACGTCCCCCCTCGTTCACCGGCGCCTTTTCGGACGATCCACAAAAGGCGCAGCAATGGCGATCCTTCCTCGCCCGCGAGCCGCTACTGATCGACGAGCCAGATTGGCCGACAGTCATTCGCGAGATCGGTGACTTTATCATGCCGGCAGCTCATGGAGCCATTGACGACAGCCACGTGCCGGGCCGTTGGTCTCCAGATGGTGGCTGGAGATCCGCCACATGACAGAGGCCACCCGCGACGCCATCTTCATTAGCCACGCCAAGCCGAAGGATAATATGTTTACCGCTTAGCTGCCGGCGGTGATCGCATTATCAATTGGCAGCGGTCGGCGTGATCCGATTATGCCATGTTGCGAAAAAGCTAAGTGACTGCTCTCAGAAGCGTCATATCGGCGAAGACGATCTGGCTCACGCCGAACGCGGCAGTTCGGTCTTCGACAGCTTGGTCAAAGCTGAGTCGATCAAACTCACAGCTTCCTCAACATCCCGATCCGTCGTATCGAAATCGAGACTGAAGCGGATGGAGGATTCTGCCTCATCTACATCCAGCCCGATGGCCCTCAGTGCATGTGACTGCTCGGGAATCCCGCTTGTGCACGCGGAACCAGTTGATGCCGCCAATCGTGGGTGCAAAGTGCCGAGAATGTCATGCGCCGAATGCCCGATAAACTGGATATTGGCATTACCCGGATGGCGGGGATGCCCGACAGGACCGTTGACCGCTATCGGCCACGACAGATTGTCCAACTTATCGATGAATTCATCACGATGTTTCCGCAGCAGTATGCGCTTTTCTTCTGCAGTCTCGCTGGCGCACATGAGTGCCGCAGCGCCCATTCCAACGCAAAGCGGCGTTGGCAATGTTCCGGAGCGAAGGCCGTTTTGCTGGCCGCCGCCATAGATAAGCGGCTCGATTTGATCTTGTAAGTTGCGCGAAATGTATATGGCTCCAACTCCTTTAGGGCCTTACATCTTGTGCGACGATAAGCAGAGATATCCGTGTGTTCTCCAAATGACGTCATTGCCACCGCAATAAGAGATTGCGCATAATCACAATAAAAAATGGCTATATTTCTTATAAAAATTCCAGATATTTCCTTAATATTTTTTAATTATCCCGATCTCGTTATTGAATGCCATAATCGATACGGCGAGAACATCATCGCGCATCGCTTGTTCGAAGGCTGAGATCTTTATGAAACCTTCGCGATCGACAGGAATCTTCTCGACTGAGTAGCCGTACTGTTCCTCAAGGACTCTTCCGGCGGCGAGCACGCACTTATGCTCGGTCGCGCTGATTAAGATGCGGCGGCGCTTGCCTCCAGTCGCACGGCGGCCGAGGCCCAGCAGGGCGAGATTATTGGCCTCGGTTGCCCCCGAGGTGAAGACCCCCGTTCCATAGTGAAGTGCAACACATGATGGGCTGTGTCCATGTGTTTTTAGACGCATGATGTTGCGGAGCGGTAGCGGCGAGAGTTCCTGTACAAGATGAAGGGAGCTTGTTCATGTCCAAAGGCTACCGTCACCTACGAAGAGCGATGTCAGATTGAGGCAGAAAAGCGGTCTTTCACGAGGTGCGATTGCTCGGCAGCTGGGCCGATCAACAATTTTCCGGGAGATCAAGCGCAACACCGGGGGACGGGGTTACCGTCACAAGCAGGCGCAAAGGATGGCAGAAACGCGCCGCAGGGCCGCCTTGTCTGTTTCTTGGCGGTTGACGCCTCGGGCTGAAGCTCAGAAAAAGCTGCGGGAGGGCCCCGAGCAGCGGCCGTTTTCGACTGGAGGGCCGTGGGTTGGCAACGGATCCATGATCGCCGAAGATCGGAGAGCCGGGGCGTCTTGTGGAAGAAGCTTCGGCGGCGCGGCAAGAAGCCGAACTGGAAGGGCGGATGCCATTCCGGCCGGGTGGACATTTCCGAGCGCCCTGCGGAGGCAAAGGAACGGATCGGCGACTGGGAGCCATCATCGGCAAAGCTCACAGTGGAGCTGTCGTGTCGCTCGTGCCACGAAATACGCCTTGCTGGGTGGACAGAAAGACACGGTCAGTTCGGTCATGATCCGCCTGCTCGGCTCTGGTGCGCTATTGGTCCACACAATCACAACGGCAAGGAGTTCGCAGACCACAGGCGTGTCGCACTTGACGCAGATTTCTTCTTCGCCTTTCCATTCTTGGGAGCGCGGCTTGAATGAGCACACCAACGGCCTGGTGCGGGAGTACTTCCCGAAGGGCACGGACTTTCGCGCGACATGCAACGAAGATGTTCAGAAGGTGCAGGATTGGCTCAACACTCGGAAAGTCCCGGGATCGCCGACGGAGGTAATCTTGAAGTGAAACCGCCCTGACCATCTGCGTTCCAAAGCCGCAACGTGCAGCAGGGTCCATGCCGCGCGACGGGGAAATAGTGGCTTGAAGCCGACAAAGGCGTTGCATAAGCTCGATGTTGAAGGAACAGAAGCTGTTCCCAGGCGGAATCGAGAGGGGCAGAAGGGGAAAATTTGTGCAACACCCGGCCCTCATCTCCGTTCGGGCTACGCCCTCACTGCGATGAGGGCCGGGTGTTGCACTTCAGACTGGAAGTGGGGTGTTGTTTTCGTCCGTTTGACGGGCTTTTGTCAGGGAGTTCCAGCGTCACCCGGAGCGGTTTCGTGCACCGGGATGCGCAGTGAGGCTGGGCGAGTACTGGCGCCATGCCGTGTTTTCCGCATTGATTGCGGTTTTGTCCCGGCGCTGCGGAGGAGGAACTGAGCGCCATCCTGTGCTGGCCGCGGCCGCGCTTCGATGACGTCCGCTACCCCTTCTTCGACGACCTGCTCGAACGAGGCTTGTCGTTCTCCGCCTCAAGCGCCCTAACCCGCTCCTTCAGCGCCTTCGTCTCGGCTCTCAGGCAGGCATTCTCCATGCGCAGCGACACTACCGTCGACCGCTTCCGCGCATCAACGCCGATCTCGGCAAGAAGCCCGCCCAGACGCGCAACCTCCTGCTCCAGCGCAAGAGACTTCTTCGCCGTCCGCCGAACTTCCTTGACCTCCGCACGGGCAGCTGCCAGCTTCTCACGATTGCTCTCGAAAATCGCCTTCAGGGAATTCGTGCGGCTGCGCTCCTCCACCTCCTGCAAGCGCAACTCCTCACAGCGGCCCTCCGCCGCCTTCGTGCGGGCTTCAGCAGCCTCGGCTCGAATACGCTCGCGATCGTACCGGGACTTCCAAGTGGCCGAATCACAATACGACGACTGCGGCACATCGCCAGCGGCGTCCGCACCCGATGATGACACGAAATCCTCGGTGCTCATGACAATACACGACCTGATAGCACAGCCGAATTCCGATTACCACCCCCCTTCTCCGAATCACCAAAATAAACCTCAGCGCTGATCGTCATCACCGCACGAACGAACGCTTACGCACCCGTGTAGGCGTTCGTTCGTGCGGTGAGGTGTTGTTGTTTTCGTCCGTTTGACGGGCTTTTGTCAGGGAGTTCCAGCGTCATCTGGAGCGGTTTCGTGCACCGGGATGCGCGGTGAGGGGCACTGGCGCCATGCCGTGTTTTCCGCCTCGGTTGCGGTTTTGTCCCGGCGCTGCGGAGGAGGAGCTGAGCGCGGTCCTGTGCCGGTTGCAAGGGTCTGAGGGTCCGCTTCCAGTCCTTGCGGAGCGGGCCAGATGTCCTTCTTCGGCTTCTGTCATGTCGGTCGTGGCGGCCGCTGGTTGTTCCGACGCGGGTCCGGCAGACGCCGCGGCGCGGGACCAGGGTCTCGCAGGGCACGGGCGTGGTGTTGCAGCGCGCGGTCCATGCGGCGGTCGAGAAGCAGCGGCTCGCCGCATGGTAGCGCATCTGCGCGCCGACCAGGCGCGTGTATCCGAGGTAGTGTCAGCGGGCGACGAACTCGTTCCACAACCGACCTTCCCGGGTGCCCACGATCCGGAAGTCGGCGGGCGGAGCTCGTCGAGGGTCTTCGGGGCGGCGGCTCGGTATCCGACGTGATCAGCTTCGGGGGCTGGCAGCGGCAGAAGGCGCGGGCGATCGCCAAACGGGTCCGCTCCGTGATCGTCAGTTCGCACAGCAGCCGCATCTCCGCGACCATGAAGTCGCGCCCTCGACCTCGCCGCTCACGGCGGCGCTGCGAATCTCCGCCGTCTCTCCGGGCTCACGGCAACCAGGGCGACAGATCGCCGGGCGGCCGTTCTCCGCGCAGGCATCAAGCCAGCGCAGAATGTCGAGGCCGTTCCTCTCGACCGTGAACAGGACCGGGTGAGAGTTTCGTATGGCACAGTTGCAGGCTCAGTACCATTTGTTCATCTCACAGTGCCGGGGTGTGATTTGGGCTGATGTTGTCGTTGGCTGGTGCGTCGTCTGCACCGATCATGGCCGTCCACGCGCTCTCGAAGCGGCCGGATTTGAGCAGGGCGCGGAAGGTGATTGTCCGCCGACGATGCGCCAGCGCATGCCGGAGCGTTTCATGCGCCGTGTGACGAGGGTCTTGTTTGCCGCCTCGACAATTCCCGAGCCGGTTGCTTCAGCGCGTGGTAGCGCATGCGGTGGCGATGCTTGCGGAAGAAGGACAATTCCCTGTCGGCCCGTTGGCGCCGCGGTGTCGCGAAGGTGGCGCAGCGCCCGGATCACCCTGTCGATGCCGCGGGGGTCGTGACAAAATCCTGTCCCGAAACGGGCGATTGTCACGAAAACCCGTTTTCGCCGGTGCTTCGCGACCGCACAATCGTCTTAAATCAATGACTTGGATGCGCTATACGAGAACTGCACCCGAACCAGGGGGTGAGCAGTTACGAACTAGAAAAATACACGGCAAACCGGCAAGGTGCGGAACCTGTCAGGTAAGGACCGCGGACCTGACGCGCGCAAGAAATTCGGCCCGGACGATCTCGACCGCCGCGCCGGCAGCGTGACGGTACGCATCTCGAACCGCGTCTATGCGGTATCGACAGCGTTCTTCTGCGGCATGTTCGGCGACCGCTACGAGACCCTCGGGCGCGACGGCCTGGTCGACAAATACAGATTCGACATGCCCGACGAGCTGTGGCCGCAGATCAGGCCGCCCGCCAGGAGCGGTGCGCCTGCCGGTTCGAGCCGCTCATGACGACAGCTGGCTGAGACGGCCGGACACGCAGTTTCCGCCCGAACCGCCTTCCACGAGATCCTCGACTGCCACGCATTTTGGAAGCGCGCCACCCACGCCATCGCTTGAACGCGCCCGACCGCACCGCTATCGTATCTTCGCGGTGCGCTGAGGGAGGCAGAAAAAAGGATGGCGCCGCGCCGTTCTGGAGCGACCGCTTCGGGCGGGAAGTTGCACTCCATTCCGCAGACGCCCCTTCCAGAGCCCGACTGTTTGTGGCCTCCTCTTCCGGAAGCCACCACGCGGGAAGCAGGGACAGCAGATGGGCAACCTGATCGAGATCGAGGATCTCAAGACATCCTTCTTCACAACCGACGGTGAACTGCGCGCCGTCGACGGCGTCAGCTTCGCCATCGAGGAGGGCCGGACGATGGGGCTGGTCGGGGAATCCGGCTGCGGCAAGAGCGTGACCGCGCTCTCGACCATGCAGCTGATCCCGAAGTCCGCGGGCCGGATCGTCGGCGGCGAGATCAGGTATCGTGGCGAGAACCTGCTCGGTTTCAACGAGGCGAGGATGCGGCATGTCCGCGGCAACGAGATCTCGATGATCTTCCAGGAGCCAATGACGTCGCTGAACCCGGTCTTCACCGTCGGCACCCAGATCGAGGAGGCCATCATCCTCCACCAGCGGCTGAGCAAGAAGGACGCGCGCGACAAGGCGATCGAGATGCTCCGCCTGGTCAAGATTCCCGAGCCGCAAACCCGCGTCGACGATTACCCGCACGAACTCAGCGGCGGCATGCGCCAGCGCGTGATGATCGCGATGGCGCTTTCCTGCAACCCGAGCCTCCTGATCGCCGACGAGCCGACGACGGCGCTCGACGTGACCATCCAGGCGCAGATCCTCACCCTGATCGAGGAGCTTCAGGACCAGCTCGGCATGGCCCTGCTCCTGATCACCCACGATCTCGGCGTGGTCGCGGAACAGGCCGACGACATGGCGATCATGTATGCCGG
The DNA here is from genome assembly GCA_964291215.2 of Alphaproteobacteria bacterium. Classification (GTDB taxonomy): domain Bacteria; phylum Pseudomonadota; class Alphaproteobacteria; order MPNO01; family UBA830; genus JAJEBT01. The sequence continues at coordinate 1,226,940 of OZ219791.1, forward strand.
GCGCATAGTCGAACACGCGACGCCGGAGGTCATATTCTCCCGCCCGCTCCATCCCTATACTGTGGGGCTGCTCAAATCGATTCCCGGCTATGGCGGAATCGGCGAGAAACTCAAGGCAATTCCGGGAATCGTGCCAAGTCCGCTCAACCTTCCCGACGGGTGCAGCTTCAGCGACCGCTGCGCGCAGGCCGAGGACGGGTGCCGGACAGGCGAACCGGAACTACGCGAAATGGAGGACGGGCACTGGGTGTCCTGCTTCCTCGCATGACGTGCCGAAGCGGTCGCGAAGAAAAGCCTGGCTGATGGCGCTCCTCGAGATCCGGGATCTCCGGACCTACTTCCCGATCAGGTCGCCACTGCTGTCGCGGCACCTCGGCGATGTGCGGGCGGTCGACGGCGTGACGCTGGACATCGAGGACGGCGAGACGCTCGGCCTCGTCGGCGAGTCGGGCTGCGGCAAGTCGACGCTTGGCCGCAGCATCCTGCGGCTGATCGAGCCGACCGGCGGCAGCATCAGGTTCGAGGGGCGCGATCTGCTGACCCTCGACTACGCCGAGATGCGCGACATGCGCCGCCGCATGCAGATCATTTTCCAAGACCCCTACGCGTCGCTCAATCCGCGCATGCGCGTCGGTGAGATCATCGGCGAGGGGCTGAAGATCCACGGGCTGGTGTCCGGGCAGGAACGGCGCGGCGTGGTGATGCGCATCCTCAACCGCGTTGGGCTCCGCAAGGACCACTATGACCGCTACCCGCACGAGTTCAGCGGCGGCCAGCGCCAGCGCATCGGCATCGCCCGCGCGCTCGTCTTCCAGCCGCGCATGATCATCGCCGACGAGCCCGTATCCGCGCTCGACGTCTCCATCCAGGCCCAGATCCTCAATCTGCTCGACGAGCTGCAGGGCGAGTTCAAGCTCACCTACATCTTCATCTCGCACGATCTCCGCGTCGTCGAGCATGTCAGCCACCGCGTCGCGATCATGTATCTCGGCAAGATCGTAGAGGTCGGCGGCAGCGAGGACATCTACGCCGACTCTCGTCATCCCTACACCAAGGCGCTGCTGTCGGCGATTCCGATGCCCGACCCCGACGCGAAGAACCGGCGTGACCGGGTGCTGCTGCAGGGCGACGTGCCGAGCCCCGCCAACCCGCCCGCCGGCTGCAGCTTTCATCCGCGGTGCCCGTTCGCCGAGAAGGCTTGCGCCGAGACCGAGCCGCCGCTGGAGAGAATGGACGACGGCAGGCTGATCGCCTGCCACGTGTTCGGACAGCAGGGAAACGCATAGACAGCGAAAGCGGCCGCCACGCCGCGGGGAGAAAGCACAATGCCGATGAACGACCCGAAATGGACCACGGTCGGCGCCATTGACACGCGCTACTTCGAGGCCGGCGAGGGCGAGACCGTCATCCTCTTCTACGGCGGCAATTTCGGATCGAAGGACGGCTCGAACTGCGCGCTCGCCTGGGACCGTAACTTCGACGGCCTCGCGGCGCACTAGTGTCTTGTCATTCATAAAATGTCGTATAAAGACGTTTGGGTTTCACGCGGGCATCGTCGGTGGTGAACTGCCAATCCACCTTGGCCTGAATGCGGTCGCCTGCCAAGCGGCAACTTCCCGGCGTAGCACCTCGATGCAGTCGATGCGGCGGTTCAGGCACTGGCGGATCATGACGTTGAGTTCGACCACGTTCAGCCAACTGCCATGTTCGGCGGGTAGGCCTCGTAGAGGGCGCCGGGGAGTGTTGAGATTGTCCATCATCAGGGTGATGGTGGTGGCATCCTGGTAGCGCCCGGCGATGTCGGCCAGAAACTGCGCCCAGTCGATCATGCGCTCGGTTACCTTGGTCATGCGCTTGCCGGCTAGGGGTTCCGTGAAGACGTTGCAGGTACCGCAACGTCGATACTCGTAGTCGTTACGCGCTGGCTGTCCCGGCGCCATGGCGATCGGTTGCCGTGTCTCGCCGGTCGAGGCGTTTCGTCCATGCAGACTACGGGGAAAGCGGCGGGGCGGCGATAGACATCAAGCACCTTCGCCGCGGCGAAGTCGGCGTTCCCTTGAGGAGGAATTACCCACCCGCTGCCATGGCTTGAGGCAGTTTTTTTTAGAACACGCCGCACCGTCTCGTGTGATATGGCGTAACCAAGCTCGACAACGCGGTCGGCCAGCAGCCGCAACGACCATTGCGCGTAACCCTCAGGCGGTTCACCACAACTCAGGGCCACGCGCCTCGAAGACGCCGTCGGCTTTTCGCATGTAGGTAGGACGGCGCCGGCCACCCAATGCCGCCTCCAACCCCTCGAAACGCTTTTTCACCCGGTCTACTTTGCGCATGCTGATGCGCAGAATCTCGGCAATGACCTTCCCGGTCATCTGGCATTCATTGAACACGCCCTCGTCGCAGTTAAGCAGGGCGTTGATTACCTTTTGCGACAGGTGCGAGCCCTTGATCTCCGAAAGTTCTGCCCGTTCGTCCAGGGTCACCACGTAGCGTTTCATGCTCCGACCTCCATCCCGAATGGACGGACAGTCTAACACTAAATATACGGCATATCATTGCTGACATAACACTAGATTACGCAACCTGATGTCTGGAAATTGTCGTGAAGCTGATCGAGCTGTTCCCATTTGATCTTGGTTTCGGTTTCCCATTTTTCGTCGATGAGGACCGCGGTTGAGAGGCGCTCCAACGAGGCGAGGTTCGGAAAGACCCTGACTTTGGAGGTGCGCCGCTTGAGCTCTTGCTGGATCGGCCGCTCGATGCCGTTCGAGGTTCGCATACGCTTGCGGTGAGCATCGGGCAAGGTGAAGACAGCGAGCCCCGCATTGTTTTCCAGCCAGGAAGCCTGGATGCTTGTCGCTGGCCACGAGGGCGGCCAGTTCAGCCTCGGCGGTTTGGAGTGAGGACGCATGGCTCCGAGCTGTTTTCCAATACGTTTCCTGATGTCGTTGTTCGGTGCACGGCGTTTTGTGCCAGGTGGAACTGGCAGCGCTGCCATGTCGCCGTGCCCAGCACCGCGCGTCGTGCCGCTTTCAGCCCGGCATCCGAGACGATGAAGATCGTACCATGCAGGGCTAGCACTGCCATGTCATGATAAATTAGGTCTGGACGTGCCGCTAGGTCTGCGCTAGCTTGCTGCCATTATGGCACGATCCAGCATTCTTCACACTCTGCGCGAGGATGGGGCGCGGGTTGCTGCCATCCTGTCGCAGGAGCAGCACTCTGGCCGTCGGGCTGCGAGCCGTATGCGAGGAGTTTTCGTTCCGGGACGCGTCCGGGCGTTGGCAGCTGTCGAGTTGTCTGAAGGCCCTGACCACGTTGGCATCGTCGGATCCGGCTTCCGGCGCCGCAGGCTGCTGCCAACTCTCCGCGTCTTCTTGAAGGAGAGGTGCCGGTCGGGGTGCCCTGTCCGGGATAGCGCAGGTGCGGTTGTCGGTGGTGACCGAGGTTTCGGAGCGAACGGTGTGGAACACGGCGCGCGAGCATCCTCATGGCATGACGACGTTTGCCGGCTGTCAGGTGCGCTATCTTGTGACCTCGGAGCACGGGATCCTGGGTGCGGCCGGGATCTCGGCGGCAGCGTTGACGGGCCCGCGACCGCTGGATGGCGCCGTCCCAGCGGCGGGATCATCGGGTGGTCTGTCTGAGTCGGTTTCTGCTTCGGGTGCGGTGCCGGGAGCCATGTTCCGGGGCGGCTTCTCCGGCGTCTGCCGAGGGATTTCGAGGCCCGGTATGGATTCCGTCCCCTGGTGGTGGAAACCTATGCGGACGAGGGCCGGGACCTGCCTGTGGGCTGCGAACTTCGTGTGTGCGGGGCGGACGAAGGGTCGGGGACGTCAGGATCGTCACCATCGCGCTGCCAAGACCGTCAATGGATGCGCGCTCTTGATCGGCGACGCAAGCTGGGGGTGGATCCGGTCGACCCTGCGGGATCGCTGGGACCCGGAGACGGTCTGGATGCTGCTGTGTGGGCGGCGAACGAATTCGGAGGGGCTCCCTTGGGTGACAAGCGACTGTCGGCACGCCTGGTGAGGAGTGCGGCTCTTCTGGCGTCCTGTCCGGGATCCACGCGAGCACGGATGCCGACAACACGGCGATCAGTGCTTTCTACCGCCTGATCGAGAAGCCGGTGGAGAGTGCGGTGGCGAACATTCTTGCTCCGCATCGGGAGCGCACGATCCGGCGCATCCGGGGCCAAACGACCGTGCTGGCGATCCAGCGACCTCAATTTCTCCCGGCGGCCGGGATGCGAAGGTCTCCAGGTCATCGGCAAGAACCAGACCTCCTCGTCGGCCCGGGGTCTGCATGCGACGCTGGCGGAGACGGGGTTGCCGCTCGGGGTTCTGCGTCTGGGGTTCGATGCGGTGAAGCAGCGCTCCCCGGCGGCCGAGGAGCGGTTGAAGAGCCGGCGCGGAAGGCTTCAAGGACATCGACGAAGCGGTCCGCGACGTCGGGAACAAGACGCGCGTGATCTCGGTCTGTGATCGGGAAGCGGACTTCTTCGAGCTGTCATCAACGTCTCAACCCACGGGTCGGGCTTCTGCCGACATGACCGGGTTCTCGGCAAGGGGCGCGCAAAGCTGTTTGCAACCTTGGGCGCAGGCCCGGCGGCATCACCGTCGAGATCGACGGTCTGAGCGAACGTCCGAAGGCGAGCCGAACGAGGGCGCCCGACGCAAACGCGTGGCTCAGTGCGCACTGCGGTTCCGCCGCGTGACCTTGCCCTCCACCCTCGAAGGCCGCTCGCCCTTTCCGGTGTCCACATCATCGAAACCGATCCTCCCGAGAACCCGGTGCAGTGGTTCCTGCTCACCACGCTCAAGGTGCGCAGCGTCGAGGACGCCGCCAAGATGGTTCTACCTCCAAAGGTGGAAGGTCGAAGACTTCTTCCGCGTCCTCAAGTCAGGCTGTCGCACCGAGTTCCTGCTGTTCCGGACCGCAGAACGACTGCAGCGAGCCATCGCCATCAACGCAGTCATCGCGCATCATGGTCATGACCCTGCGGCAGGTTCCGGACTGTGAGCCCGAGCTGATGTTCACCGATCAGGAGCTGAGCTTCCTGCGCGACTACGCGGCCGAGAAGCGCATGACGCCCGCCTCGGGGATGCCGTCCGCCTGGTGGCCCATCTCGGCGGGTACCAGGATCGTAACCCGAGCCTGGACACCAGATCATGTGGCACGGCGCGACCCAGCGCCGTTCTTGGCCATCAAGTCGGCTTCCGGGCCGGACAGCGACAGGCCTTGCAACACATTCAGACCCTCGACGTCACGTCGTAATTATCATTACTCGGCAGGGCTAGCAAGCTTTCCAGGAAGGCTCTCCAATGGACCTCGGCCTCGGAGAGCGCCACAGAGAGCCCCAGAACGTGCCTGCAGCCCCTATTTCGATGGCCGAGAGCACTGCGACATCGCGCACAACGCCGTCATGGCGGGCTTTTTCATAGCGCGCATCCAGGATCAGGTATTTCATCAGGGGCCGGTTGCGCGGTGAGTTCTTCATCGAGCAACCTGGTGGCCCGGCTGACCTGAGAAGAGGACAGGCTTCCGAACTCGCGCATTACATCCTGCCGTGTGGAAACACCCTTGATGTACATCTCGGCTACGGCGCGAGAAGATCGCTGGCCGCGTTCAAGCGACTGGGGATAGAACGGGTTGTCCCCGTGACCGGCCGTCTTTGGCACCTGAACGGTAACAGCGGGGGTGTCGATCCGCTTGTAGCCGTTGGCCCTGTCGCTCCGGCGTCCGGTGGCCCGCTTTCAAGTGCTGCTCGCGCTCGATTTGCATCGCAAGCTCGAAGAGCTGGCCAAAGACCCGCCCCAGATCCGTTGCTCCGTTTGCGATCAGATGTTCCAAAACAGTCCCGATCGTCGTAGTGTGTTGCAGGTCCATTCGCTTCCTCCATGGTAACTGCTCACCCCCTGGTTCCGGCTTGATGTCGGGGTAGAGCAACGAACGGGTTTTCGTGGAGATTTGACACTGCAGGCCGATTCGTTTAGTGGTGGTAATCGAGAACGACGGGGACCGCCAGTGGGCTACTTTGGATCGAAGGCGACGAGCGGGCTGTGCCAGCTGCTTCCGGGGCTCCGGCCCCCGCATGATCTGTATGTGAAAACGCATCTCGGAAGCGGCGCGCTGATGAAGCGCAAGGCCGGGTGATGGCGACGGGCGGCGCGCGAGGAGTTCGAAGCGGCCAAGGCTCTGCGTGCGGCCGGCAAGGTGGCGGAAGAGGCCGTGATCCGCGTCCTCGTCATCCTGCTCGACATCCTCATCGTCGTCCTTCTGGAGAAGACCACGCACGAGCCGGAACTCCGGTCTGCCGCCGTCACAGACGGACAAGAGCGTGCCGGGAGCAACGGCCCGAAGCCGAACCGGCAGATGGGCGACAACCTGCGCAAGACCATCGTCGAGGAGACGGTCGCGGCCTGCGACGCCTGCGGCGCTGACATCGACGGCCCCGTCGATCGGGAGCGCCGCACGACATCGTGTTCGAGGTCGTCGAGCGCCGCGCCGAGATCAAGGAATGCCCGAAGTGCAAGGGCCGGTTCCCCGACAACATCCCGTGCAGTACGGCATCGGCATTCAGGCCCTCGTCATCAACCTGCTGGTCGCCCAAATGCTGTCCCTGCGCCGTGCCGTCGCGTTCGTGCAGGCGATCTCCGGCATCAAGCTCTCCGAGGCAACCTGCCTCAGCTATGCTTTCACGATGCGTCATGGGAGGAGGCTGCCGTGGCGCACCTCCTGCAACGCCCGATGTCGACGATTTCGGATCAACAGTAAGTGGCTCCATGTCGTGGGACCCTGACGTGCAAGTTCCCGCACCGCAAGCGCGGGCAAGAGATCGGCCCGTGCTACAAGGGCGTCCTGGGCCTCGTACATGGGCCAGTGTAGCCACCAGCTGTGCGGCAGCCACCTGCTGCGCGAACTGACCTTTGTCGTCGAGGCTACCGCTGGGCGCGACTGATGAAGAGCCTGCTCCGCGAAGTCTGCCACAAGGTCAACAAGAGCGCATCCAAGACCCTGAACGACGCCGGGCGCAAGCGCTACCGCACCATCAGGGCGCCAAGGAACTGCCCGATATCCCGACGAAAGGAAAACGTGGACGCAAGTCCGACGCGCACAACCTGCACGAACGTCTCGTGGAACACGAAAACCTGCGCTTCACAGACGACCCCGATGTCAGCTTCACCAACAATGCCGGAGAACAGAAGATCAGGATGGCAAAGGTCAAGGTGTCCGGATGCTTCCGCTCCACGCAAAAGCATGGTGCCGGGGCTCAAGCTACCTCACCTCCATGGCCGCACTCGGCTACAACCCACACGTCGCCACCCAGATCGCCCTCGACGGAAAAGCCGCAGACATCATCAACGAGCACTATGAATCAGAACCCAACTAGGGGTGAGTAGATACCCTCCATGAAGGTTTTACAACTCCATGGGATAGCACGATGGCGCCGCGTTTCACTGGGGGGCTAGCCCTGCCGTGTAGACATAAATCTACCAAGCAATGGTTTTGGCGATGCCCGCCGCGCCTACCACGTTGGCGGGATTTTGGGCGCGGTCTGGCTGTTGTCGCCGGCTTGAGCGGCGAGCGCGGGTGCAGCGGCTCGGGTAGCAAAAGACCCACTGGACAACTCCGGCGCGAAGAGTCGCGGCATGGCACAGTCACAGATCCAGTCCACGCGCGGCGGAGCCCCGGGTTGCCGCGATTCTGGCGCGGGAGCGGTTTGGCAGCCGCCACGCGTTCGGCCGCCGTCTGTGCGAGGATTCAGGGACCGGCGGGGCCGTTTGCCGGTTGCCTGAAGGCTCTGGAGGCGCGCTCGGGAGCAATTGTCCTTCCACCGCCGCGGGCGGTGCGCCCGTCGCTTCTGGGGACGCCGATAGCGCCTGCGGAGGGAGTTCCGGACCGGCTTTCGGAGGTTTGAGATTGCGGCACGCGCGCCGGGTGTGGAACACGCTGATGGCATCCGCGTGACGATGTTTGCCGGCTGCGCTATCTCGTTGGCTCCGAGCATGGTCTTTTGGGCGCCGCGGGGTTTTCTGCCGCTGTCGGCGCGCGACCGGGGGTGGGACGAAGCGCAGCGGCGGGACAATCTTGACCGGGTTCTGAGCCGTTTCCTGATCCGGCCGGGTGTTGCCAACCTTGCCAGCCATGTGCTGGGGCGTGTTCTGCGGCGTCTGCCGGGGGACTTCGAGGCGCGTTACGGTTTTCAGCCGTGGCTTGTCGAGACGTTTCTCGAGGATCAGGGAGCGTGCCTGCGCGCGGCGAACTTTGTGCGCATTGGCGCGACGGCGGGGCGCGGCCGTCAGGATCGCGAGAACCGCGGCCGGTGAATTCATGTACGCGCTGTGCCAGCGGCGGCGTCTGGGGGTTACAGCCCGGTGGCAATGACGAGAGCGGGTATGCGCATGGGAACCCCTGTCCGTGAAAGGGAACCTCCGGCCGCCCGGAGGGCGCCGGAGGAAAGAAGGCCCCGGCCGCGCGAAGCGGCCGGGGCCCGGGAACGCGGATGTTCCGGGAGCAGGCTACTCTGCCGGCGCCTGTATCCTCGTCGAGAATGCGCCGGCAGCGCTCCCGTTCGGGAAATGGGTGTTGAAGGCGCCCATGTAGCCGGCCGGGCGCCCCACGCCGTCCTGGCTGAAGGGGTTACCCTGCCAACTGCCGGGCTTGTCGAAGGCGGTGCTGCCGCTGGAACCCGTGGCCAAGCCCTCGGCATCGAAGCTGACATGCTTTGTCTGCGCGAGCTTGACGCTCCACTTCTCGTCGACGGCATTCCCCTTGAAGTTGTCGATCTTTCCTTCTATTTTGGGATCATTCCCGAACTTGGCGTTGAGCGTCACATCCGCCGTGAACCGTGCGGTCTTCTGCCCCGTGTGCTCGCCGGCGGTGTAGAGCTTCAGCGCCGACAGGCCAAAGGCTTCGCCCTTGTAGGTGGCAGTGTTCGGGAGAGTGGTGCTCTTGCCGTAGTCTCCGCGATAGCGGGCAGGGCTGTTTGCCATGACACTGATCCCGGTGGTTTCGCCGGTTCCATACAGCCAGTACCCGTAGCGGACATAGGCATTCCACGTCGTGTAGTGGGAGTTCCTCGGCGTAATCCAGTAGTAGCGATACGAGCCCGCGTAGCCATCGTCGAATTCGTCGGCCGCCTTGAAGAACAGCTTGCCGGTCAGCTTGCCGCCCGGGGCATTGCATGTGCCCTGGCAATACAGCGTCCCCTTGACCCCCTTGTAATACTGGTCCCCGGAGATGTCGGTGGGATACGCCGTCAGGCCCGTTCCGCTCGAGTTGGTGAGTGCGGACAGGGGCATCCCGGCAAGGGGCAGGACATCGACATCCATGTTGTCGGTGCCGAAGGCCTTCTTCACGAGCATCCCATCCTTGGCGGCAATCTGCTCCCAGGTCATGACGCCGGCCGGGAGTTCGCCATCGTCATACTTGTGATAGAACATGGATCTCAGATCGGCGGTAGTCCCCCCGGTGGGGGTGGTGGCGATGACCTTCCTCGGCGGCATAGGGGCCCCGGAGAGGGTGTCTGTCGGCCTCCGATTGTACAGATTCATGCCGCCTTTGCCATCGTAACCGCCGGTGCGGGTCGAGCCGGAGCGAGCTGTGTCCCTAGGCGACAAGCTATTAAGCATCCGCCTCGCGGGCCTTGACGACGTAGCGTTGTCGAAGCCAGCGGTAGCGAGGGTTTCGCCAGCGCGGTCCTTGAGCTCCGCCTCGGTATCCATCCTTGAGAAATAGTCTCCGATCGTGCCGGCCCCGGTCAGGGTCTTCTCGATGGCCTTGATCTCCGCTTTCACTGTTTCGATCTGACCCGTGACCACCTTCTTCTGCGCCGCAAGGCCGGTCGTGCCGGCCGGCAGGGCGTTCAGGTCCGTCAGCGCCTTCTCGGCCGCCGTCAGCGCCGTCTTGGCGTCCGCCAGCGCCTTGTCGGCCGCCGCCTTCGCGGCCGCCACGAGCGCGGCGTTGGTCCGGACCACCGAGCTGTCGCCGCCTGTATAGTAGAGTTGCCGAGCGAATTGGGGCGGCTCGACCGCCTTCTTGACCGCGGCCAGCTGATCTTCCGCTGTCTTCCTGGCCGTCATCGCCGCCGTCTCGGCTGCCGCGGCGGCGTCGTAGGCCGCCTGCGCCTTCTGGGCGTCCGTCATCTCCATCTGCTGGTTGCCCATCGCGACCGGCTTCTTCGACCCGCCACCGCAGCCCGCGAGCGCCAGACCCGCAGCGGCCAGCGCCGCCAAGGTCACATATTTCATAATTCCCATCGAACTTTTCTCCTCCCCCGTTCCATAGTGAAGTGGGGCCTTAGGTTGTGGACGATTACGCAACCTGATGTCTGGAAATTGTCGTGAATCTCTCAGTCATCGAGCTGTTCATTTGATGTATGCCTTGGTTTCGGTTTCCCACCCCCGTTCCATAGTGAAGTGCAACACATGATGGGCTGTGACCATGTGTTTTTAGACGATGGATGAGGAGGGCGGGTGTCAGAACCCGCCGGGGGGGGGGGGCTTGCCATGGAGTGGCTTCCGACGCAGCGCGGGCGTGAACCATCCCGCTCCATAGGCTTGAATGCCAGGGAACGAATGCTCGCCGAGGGCCGTGCGACCCCGGTTGTCTGAGGTGAAAGAGCTTCGGTCCTGAAGAACGGCACCCGACGGCGTGGCGTGAGCCGCCGTGTTCCCGTCGAAGCAGGTCAGGGAAGTGGTGCGCCTGCGTAGCCGGCTCCCTGACCGAGAGGTTCGCGCTCAGGCGACGGGATATCTTCCCAAGCTCATCCGCCGATACAGTCCAGCGTCCGAAATCGGGGGGGGGGGGGGGGGGGTACGAAGGTCGCGCGCGCGCGTGAGGCACTCACGTTGTAGCCGAACGACCACGGCAGTCCGCGCATCACAACATCCCCTGATGTCTCGGTCATGCCTTCAACCTCCCGTACAACAGGTTTGCGGCCACATGCGCCGACCACAATCCTGCCATATCGCATGTACGTATAGCTCGCACAGCAGCCGAGTGCAACCCCGTCATGTGGGAACGCACGGCGATCCCACGCTAGTAGTACACCGGCATTGTATTGATGGTTTTTGTGGGTAGTATTTTCGTGTCGGCGTTCGTTGGAATCCGGACAGTGCCGATACGGGCAAGATGCCGAACAGGCAGGCAGCCCCATGCGCAGGTCCGGACAACGGGCATGCCCGCAGGTCTTTGGGGCAATGACAGGAGCGGCGCATATGGCCAACTCTCAGGGCAGGAAACTCTACCGGGTGACCCTTTCGGCGCAGGAGCGCCGGGATCTGAAGGCGATGGCACCGGGGCTGCCTGGCGCCGGGCACAGGTCCTGATGCTGAGGGGGCGCTTGTCGATGCCGACATTGCGCTGGGCATCGGCACGGCGACGGTCGAGCGCTTGCGCAAGCGCTGCGGGGGCTGGACGCCGCCCGCAAGGAGCAGGTGAACCGCCGGCCAAAACGGGGGCGATGGAGGCGAAGCTGGTCTCGTCCCCGCCCGAGGGCTGTGGACGCTGCTCGCCGGCCGTCTGGTGGAGATCGTCGAGCGCATTTCGGAAGAAACGGTCAGGAAGACGCTAAAAAAAGAGGCCCCCGTTCCATAGTGAAGTGCAACACATGATGGGCTGTGGCCATGTGTTTTTAGACGCATGATGTTGCGGAGCTGTCCAGCAGCGGCGAAAGTTCCTGTACAAGATGGAGGGAGCTTGTTCATGTCCAAAGGCTACCGTCACCTACGAAGAGCGATGCCAGATTGAGGCAGAAAAGCGGTCAAGGTACGATTGCTCGGCAGCTGGGCCGATCAACAATTTTCCGGGAGATCAAGCGCAACACCGGGGGACGGGGTTACCGTCACAAGCAGGCGCAAAGGATGGCAGAAACGCAGGGCAGCTTCGTCTGTTTCCTGGCGGTTGACGCCTCGGGTTGAAGCTCAGAAAAAGCTGCGGGAGGGCCCCGAGCAGCGGCCGTTTTCGACTGGAAGGCCGTGAACGGATCCATGATCGCCGAAGATCGGAGAGCTGGGGGCGTCTTGAAGCTTCGGCGGCGCGGCAAGAAGCCGAACTGGAAGGGCGGATGCCATTCTGGCCGGGTGGACATTTCCGAGCGCCCTGCGGAGGCAAAGGAACGGATCGGCGACTGGGAGCCATCATCGGCAAAGCTCACAGTGGAGCTGTCGTGTCGCTCGTGCCACGAAATACACCTTGCCGGGTGGACAGAAAGACCCGGTCGGTTCGGTCATGATGCTCGGCTCTGGTGCGCTATTGGTCCACACAATCACAACGGCAAAGAGTTCGCAGACCACAGGCGTGTCGCACTTGACGCAGATTTCTTCTTCGCCTTTCCATTCCTGGGAGCGCGGCTTGAATGAGCACACCAACGGCCTGGTGCGGGAGTACTTCCCGAAGGGCACGGACTTTCGCGCGACATGCAACGAAGATGTTCAGAAGGTGCGGCTCAACACTCGGAAAGTCCTGGGATCGCCGACGGAGGTAATCTTGAAGTGAAACCGCCCTGACCATCTGCGTTCCAAAGCCGCAACGTGCAGCAGGGTCCATGCCGCGCGACGGCGAAATAGTGGCTTGAAGCCGACAAAGGCGTTGCATAAGCTCGATGTTGAAGGAACTGAAGCTGTTCCCAGGCGGAATCGAGAGGGGCAGAGAGGAAAAATTTGCGCAACACCCGGCCCTCATCTCCGTTCGGGCTACGACCTCACTGCGATGAGGGCCGGGTGTTGCACTTCAGACTGGAAGTGGGGCCATTTTTCGTCGATGAGGACCGCGGTTAAGAGGCGCTCCAACGAGGCGAGGTTCAGAAAGACCCTGACTTTGGAGGTGCGCCGCTTGAGCTCTTGCTGGATCGGCCGCTCGATACCGTTCGAGGTTCGCATGCGCTTGTGGTGAGCATCGGGCAAGGTGAAGACAGCGAGCCCCGCATTCTTTTCCAGCCAGAAAGCCCGGATACTTGTCGCTGGCCGCGAGGGCGCCCAGTTCAGCCTCGGCGGTTTGGAGTGAGGACGCATTCTAGTGTCTTGTCATTCATAAAATGTCGGATAAAAACGTTTGAGTTTCACGCGGGCATCGTCGGTGGTGAACTGCCAATCCACCTTGGCCTGGATGCGGTCGCCTGCCAGGCGGCAACTTCCCGGCGTAGCACCTCGATGCAGTCGATGCGGCGGTTCAGGCGGATCATGACGTTGAGTTCCACCACGTTCAGCCAACTGCCGTGCTTGGGGGTGTAGACGAACTCGAAGCGGTCCCACAAGGCCTCGTCCGGCGGGTAGGCCTCATAGAAGGCGCCGGGGAGTGTTGAGATTGTCCATCACCAGGGTGATGGTGGTGGCGTCCTGGTAGCGCCCGGCGATGTCGGCCAGGAACTGCGCCCAGTCGATCTTGCGCTCGGTTACCTTGGTCATGCGCTTGCCGGCCAGGGGTTCCGTGAAGACGTTGCAGGTGCCGCAACGTCGATACTCGTAGTCGTTACGTCCGTCCCGGCGCCATGGCGATCGGTTGCCGTGTCTCGCCGGTCGGGGCGTTTCGTCCATGCAGACCACGGGGAAAGCGGCGGGGCGGCGATCGAGCACCTTCGCTGCGGCGAAGTCGGCGTTCCCTTGAGGAGGAATCACCCACCCGCTGCCATGGCTTGAGGCAGTTTTTTTTAGAACACGCCGCACCGTCTCGTGTGACACGGTGTAACCAAGCTCGACAACGCGGTCGGCCAGCAGCCGCAACGACCATTGCGCGTAACCCTCAGGCGGTTCACCACAACTCAGGGCCACGCGCCTCGAAGACGCCGTCGGCTTTTCGCATATAGGTAGGACGGCGCCGGCCACCCAATGCCGCCTCCAACCCCTCGAAACGCTTTTTCACCCGGTCTACTTTGCGCATGCTGATGCGCAGAATCTCGGCAATGACCTTCCCGGTCATCTGGCATTCATTGAACGCGCCCTCGTCGCAGTTAAGCAGGGCGTTGATTACCTTTTGCGACAGGTGCGAGCCCTTGATCTCCGAAAGTTCTGCCCGTTCGTCCAGGGTCACCACGTAGCGTTTCATACTCCGACCTCCATCCCGAATGGACGGACAGTCTAGCACCAAATGTACGACATATCATTGCTGACATAACACTAGCGAAAATTGCAAACGCGGCAGCGGATGATGCCGACCAGAGACAGAAGACCGGAGATCATGACTATTCTCCATGCGCTCCATGCCCGCTATTAGTCCGACCAGCAGCGAGCGGCCTTCATTGAGGATCAGTTCCGCATCTGCTGCGAGCATGCCGGCCCGCGTGGCCGATGGACGGCGTGCTCCTTGCGGGCTAGAACAGGCGGGTTATCCACAATCCTCTCTGGTGGCTGCCGCCCATGACCCGAATCGACATCCAGTTCTCCATGTTCTCCGCTTTCTATTCTCCGTTGATCGCAACGATGGCCGGCGGGTTTCTGGCCGAGGAGGGGCTGCAGGCTGACTGGTCGGTCTCGCCGCCGGCGGTCTCCGCGATCGCGGCCCTGAAGGACGGTTCGGCTCATATCGTACAGTCGGCGCTGAGCCAGGCTTTCGGACCGTTGTCGAAAGGCGAGGATCCCGGCGTTGTCCACTTCGCCCAGATCAACGAGATGGACGGCTTCTTCCTGACGGGGCGAGAACCCGATCCGGACTTCGACTGGCGCAAGCTCGAAGGCGCGGAGGTTGTGCTGTTCGGCGGCGGCCAGCCGCTCGCCATGTTCAAGTATGCCTGTCACCGGGCCGGCATTGATTACGGCAGCCTGCGGGCGCTCCATCCGGGCAACGCCGCCGAGATCGACCGTGCGTTCCGCGAGGGCCAAGGCGCCTATGTCCAGCAGCAGGGGCCGTTCCCCCAGCAGCTTGAAGCGGACGGCGTCGGCCATGTCGTTGCCCAAGTCGGCCGGCAGGTTGGACGGTGCGGCTTTTCCAGCCTGTGCGCCCGGCCGGACTGGCTGGCAACGGGGATGGCCCGGGCCTTCACCCGTGCCTACCGCAAGGCCCGGCTCTGGCTGAACCGGACGCCGCCGGCCGAGATTGCCCATGCCGAGGAGGACTTCTTCCCGGAGATCGACCTGGCGGTGCTGGAACGCTGCATCGCAGCCTACCAGCAACTGGGCTGTTGGACGCCCCATATCGAGATCACGCCGGAAGCCTACGAGGCGACACTGGATATCTACGCCTATAACGGCCTCATTGATGCGCATTTCGCCTATGATCGGGCCTGTGCCTTGCCGCCGGAGGGTTAGAGCCGATATTGCGCAGCGCTAGGGTCGGTGCCGACAATCCCGATCCGGCGGCGGCCTGAGCGGTTGTCGCTCCACGGGTGCTGGACAGGGGTCGGCCGCGGAGGCGGATGTCATCGCCGCCGTCGGCGCGGCGCAGGGACCCGGCGGCGATTTGGCACGAGGATCCCATGCTAATTCGGAGACGCGAAATCCGAATGCGTTGGGGCTCGCGTCATTACAGATCGCCTCCTTGATCGCAATGTTCGCGCCGAGAAGGCCCCATCGAGCCTTGGCGGCACGATTGCAAACTGAAAAAATCTCGCCAGTCGTCGCCGATTAGGATTCTCGCCAAAATAGATTGTTTTTTGGTGTGGATCTGTCATCGATGATGTCATGGAAGCGATGGTCGATACGCTGCGATCCAAATTTGTGGTGTTGCGTCCGGTTCTGGACGAACGCGCGCGGCGCCTGTGGGCGGCGACGGAGGTCCGTGCCATCGGGCGCGGAGGCGAGGGGTCGAGGCGACGAGGATAGGCACCGTTCACGCCGGAGGAGCTTGATTCGGAGTCTTCGAGTGAGGTTCCTTCAGGACGTTTGCGTCGCCCCGGCGGCGGGCGCAACGGATTCGGGGTTGGTGGCGGCGCGCGAGCTTGAACCGATGACGCGCGGCGATCCGGAGAGTTCGCTGCGGTGTCACAGTGCCGCTGGCGGACCGTCTTGCGGTCGAGGGCGTCAGCGAGCGCACGGTGAACCGGCTGCTCCACGATCCGGGGTACAGCCTCCAGGCCAATCGCAAGACGCTGGAAGGCCGCCAGCCCGGGATGCGCAGTTCCGACGCGCCGGGTGCGCGCGTTCCGGAGGCTGGGCCAGCCTGTGGTGACACGAAGAAGAGGGAAATCCAGTACCGCAATGGCGGCCGGGCCCCAAGGGCGACTCTGAGGCCGTCGACGTGCATGACTTCCCCGATCCGGAGCTCGGCAAGGCGATCCCCTGCGGGGTCTACGATCTCACCGCCAATGTCGGCCGGGTCAGCGTCGGGCACGACACGGCGGCGTTCGCGGTCGAGGCCGCTGGTGGCGGCAGATGGCCGGCTCCTCTATCCCGATGCCGGGCGCCTGCTGATCACCGCCGACGGCAACAGCCGCAACCGGCTGTGGAAGCTGCAGCACCTCGCCGACGAACTCGGGTTGAAGGTGTCGGTGGCCCACTTCCCGCCCGGAAAGTGGAACAAGATCGAGCACCGGATGTTCTGCCATATCACCCGGAACTGGCGCGGCCGGCCCCTCGTCAGCTACCAGGTGATCGTCAAGCTGATCGCCGCGACCACCACCGGCCTCACCATACGCTCGGACCTCGACGAGAACAGCTATCCGCTCGGGGTCAAGGTCAGCGACGATCAGATGGACGGCCTCGCCATCCGCAGAGACCCGTTCCACGGCGAGTGGAACCATACCCTCGCGCCCACGGACATAATGACAAAATTATTTTGGCGAGAGCCTTTAGCAGCGTGGGATCATCGTGGGCGATTCGGACTTGCCGGTGGCAGGCTCCGGTGTTACCATCGAATGGCTCTGAAAACAGGCGGTTTTTCCGCTGGGACGGGCATCGGACATCACTCAGAGAGTTGTAGATCAGCATGAAGACTATCGTGAACGGACACCAGGTGGATGTAGGACAGTCCTTGCGCGACCATGCCGAAAGCCATCTGGAAGAGAGCGTCGGCAAGTATTTTGCGGATGCTACGGACGCGCATGTGACCTTCTCGCGCGAAGGTTCGGGTTTCCGCGCCCACATCTCTGTGCATGTCGGCCACGACATCCATGCCGAAGGTCATGCCGATGCCGCAGATCCCTACACCAGCTTCAACCAGGCGACGGAACATGTCGCTAAGCAGTTGCGCCGCAGCAAGCGCAAGTTGCGTCAGCACCACTGAGCAGTACGGGACGTTCAGGACCGGTGGCGCGCACCGGGAAGCTGGCGCCGGCCTTCACCCAAGTTGGTACTTTTTGCAGCCTGGAATTTTTATCACGTTGCGCGATTTTTTTGTCTGCCTATTTCAACATGGCGCGTAACTGCTCACCCCCTGGTTCCGGCTTGATGTCGGGGTAGAGTAACGAACGGGTTTTCGTGGAGATTTGACACTGCAGGCCGATTCGCTTAGTGGTGGTCATCGAGAACGACGAGGATCGCCAGTGGGCTACTTTGGATCGAAGGCGACGAGCGGGCTGTGCCAGCTGCTTCCGGGGCTCCAGCCTCCGCATGATCTGTATGTGGAAACGCATCTCGGAGGCGGCGCGCTGATGAAGCGCAAGGCGGAGTACCGGAAGATGCCGCCGGGTGAGCGCCAGGCGATGCTCGCGGCGATCATGACCATCGAGGCCGGGTGATGGCGATGGTCAACGCGGCGTCGCTGCGCGAGGAGTTCGAAGCGGCCAAGACCGCGGCGCTGCGTGCGGCCGGCAAGGTGGCGGAAGAGGCCGTGATCCGCGTCTTCGTCATCCTGCTCGACATCCTCATCGTCGTCCTTCTGGAGAAGACCACGCGCAAAACGAGCCGGAACTCCGGTCTGCCGCCGTCACAGACGGACAAGGACGAGAGCGTGCCGGGAGCAACGGCAAGGGCCCGAAGCCGAACCGGCAGATGGGCGACAACCTGCGCAAGACCATCGTCGAGGAGACGGTCGCCGTCGATCGGGAGCGCCGCACGACATCGTGTTCGAGGTCGTCGAGCGCCGCGTCGACGCCGAGGAATGCCCGAAGTGCAAGGCCCGGACCAAGGGCCGGTTCCCCGACAACATCCCGTGCAGTACGGCATCGGCATCCAGGCCCTCGTCATCAACCTGCTGGTCGCCCAGATGCTGTCCCTGCGCCGTGTCGTCGCGCTCGTGCAGGCAATCTCCGGCATCAAGTTCTCCGAGGCAACCTGCCTCAGCTATGCTTTCACGATGCGTCATGGGAGGAGGCCGCCGTGGCGCACCTCCTGCAACGCCCGATGTCGACGATTTCGGATCAACGGCAAGTGGCTCCATGTCGTCACCGACGGAACCCTGACGTGCAAGTTCCCGCACCGCAAGCGCGGGCAAGAGATCGGCATCATCCCGTGCTACAAGGGCGTCCTGAGCCTCGTACATGGGCCAGTGTAGCCACCAGTTGTGTGGCAGCCACCTGCTGCGCGAACTGACCTTTGTCGTCGAGGCTACCGCGCGACTGATGAAGAGCCTGCTCCGCAAGGTTTGCCCAAGATCAACAAGAGCGCATCCAAAACCCTGAACGACGCCGGGCCGTGCGCAAGCGCTACCGCACCATCAGGGCGCCAAGGAACTGCCCGACATCCCGCCGCCGACGAAAGGAAAACGTGGACGCATAGCAAAGTCTGACGCGCACAACCTGCACGAACGTCTCGTGAAACACGAAAACCTGCGCTTCACAGACGACCCCGACGTCAGCTTCACCAACAATGCCGGAGAACAGAAGATCAGGATGGCAAAGGTCAAGCTCAAGGTGTCCGGATGCTTCCGCACCATGCTCCACGCAAAAGCATGGTGCCGGGGTTCAAGCTACCTCACCTCCATGGCCGCACTCGGCTACAACCCACTCGTCGCCACCCAGATCGCCCTCGACGGAAAAGCCGCAGACATCATCAACGAGCACTATGGCCAATCAGAACCCAACAAGGGGTGAGTAGATACCATGGCGCTACATCCTGTTGAATTCTGCCAGCTTGTGAGGTGGCTCCTCGTGCGGCGGGTTCGACACCAGCCGCCGAGGAGATTTCGGCGACCCCGGCGGTGCGCGTCCTGTCGGTTGACGATCAATGCACCTTGGCGCAGGCGCGTGGTGACCCTGGTTCAGCATGCTCTCGCGGATTGATGTCCGGCACTTGTGGATGCCCCGCGCGGGGATCGGATGCACCGCGGCGAGCACGGCGATCAACAGGTGGGTGGCGATGCGCTGGCCGGGCGCAATCCGGGCTCGGATTTCAATGAACGGAAGGTGGCCTCGATATCCGTGTCCCGAGCATCCATGTTTCCTGGCAAGGTTTTTGCGGGTGTCTGCGGTGATGTTTTCTGTGGTTGTCCACAAGCGGTGTGGGATTTGCCCTGCGAGCGAGGCGACATGAAGCTTGTGGTCCCGGCGGCGGGTTGCCGTCCATTGGTCACGTGAACGCGGCTACCTTGCCGCCCCCGGGCACGTGACCGTCCGGGTTCCAGGTGTCCCAAGGCGGTTCGATCTCCTCGATGTCGGCCTCGACGATGATCTGCAGACATTCTCCCCAAGTCGTGTCGTAGAGGGAGACTATCGAGACAGTCCCGGTCGCGCTTTCGGCAGGGCCGTGTCTCCTTCGCTCACTCACCGGTGCTTCAGGCAACGCTGCTGTCGCAGCAAGGTGTTCGCCAGAGCTTGCACATCACGGCGACAATGGCGACTTTGTGGGCCTTGTGGCGCACCAGATCCGCGTTGAGGCGTGCTGCCGAGGTCGCGGCCATGAACAGGAGATCACGTGGCCTCCGGCACCCGCCTCGGATATGCCGAGCACCGTGGCCATCGGCGCCACCCCGATCAAGGCTGCCGACGCTGCCGAGTTCGGGCATCCAGCAAAGAAGGGCCGCGGCGGTCACCGGACCGGGGATCGAGGTCAGGGTACCTCTGCTCGGGATCACCGGCGATCACCGCTTTGATCGCCGCACCGGCAATGCGATCATCGAGATCGGCCGCCGAAGCCCTTGTGACGGTCTCGCCATCCACCTCATCTGCCACTTGCCTCAACTTGGTCCGCACGTCGACAAGCGCGGCGCCAGGAGATCCCCCAGGCAGTTGAGGAAGGCTTCCTGAGGGGCCACAGGCTCGAGATCGCACCGTGCCGATCTTGGCGTCAACGCGGTTGGCCCAAAGCCTCGGCGAAGCCCTCAACGGGCAGGACAACCTCGAAGCCCCGGTCATGAAGACACTGGTGAACCTTGCGGTGATAGCGGCCTGTCGCCCACCACACGGGTTACCTCGAGGCTGCGAAGCCACGTGCCCGTGGCATCGTTCGTAAACGACGCCCCAGATGTCCAGACTGGCTGACCCCTGCTACTACCTTGACCATCGTTCCTCGCCTTATGATGATACGGTTCAAACCCAAGCATCCATTCAGGACGCAAGGGACGCCAAAGGAGGTTGCCACGCTCGGGAACGGCTCTATAAAGTCAAGGACGGAACGGCAGCCTCCGCGGAGATCGTTTGATCCCCGCTCCCCTGTACGTTCTCACACAGGGGAGCGGAATCTCTCTGCAACCATAGCTCTCCCATAGTCGAGGTTATCCACATTTTCCCGCCCCCAACTGCTGTGGATGATTTCATCATCAAGGGGACAAAACCTGGTCATATAAGGACGGTCTCCCAGTCGCTGGTGCGCAAGCGCCCGCGTTGTCTTGTCGTCTGTGGCTGAAGGCCGTTGCGTTGGCGCCGGCCTTCTCGACGGTGATCTCGTAGTGCCGGGCGACGGTGGAGAAGCGCTGCCCGAGACCGCTCTCCGGCACCTTGTCGTGGCGTCGGCCCTTGGAGGTGGAGCTTTGCCGCCTCGAAGCCCTGCGGCCAGGAATGGCGTCCTCGGCCCTCTTCCTGCTCTCGCTGACCACGCAGAGCCGCGCTGGCAAGGCGCCTGCACCTCGTGGTTGGTGCTGATCGATCAGCAGGGCCTCGGGCCCACCCTCGGGCGGCGCCGCCCGTGATCCAGCCGTGCTCGCCACGCGATGTTCGCCTCGGTGCCGGCGTCCATGACTGCCGTCGGCTTCGCCGCCCGCCTCCAGCCTCGACAGCGCATCCGTGCCCGGCCACGTTGCCCGGCAAGACCTCGCAACTGCGCCGAAAGCCCGCGCCGCGCCAGCGTGGGGCAATCATTGCGCTTCTGCTTCGAACGCCCGAAGCGGGGGAGCTTGCCGTCGGCGCGGCCGTGAACAGGTCGTAAAAGGCGATGGTGTCGGGGATGCAGCGCGCGCTCACGGTTGAACAGCTCCTTCCGGATGGCGGCCCGGTGACGCAGGTCGCCGATGCGGTACAGCGTCTTGCGCGACTTGCCCTCCGGAAGCTCCGCGCTGTCATCGCGCAGCCGGCGCTCGCTGGCGGATCATCCTGGCGACGATCAGCGCACTCGCGGCCCGTGAAGCCGAGATCGTGAAGCCGAGATCGCGCCTCGAGGCACAGGCAGCCGACCGAACGCGGGTTCTCGAGGCTGTCGAGGTTGACGGTCGCAATTTGCGTGCGTCTTCCTCTGGAGCGTCGGCGCGGAACCTCCGGGCCCTTGTTGACGATGTCCTCGGCTGCGGCCTGCACGCGGCTTCGAACAGCGGCGGGCGGCCGTGGAGCAGCGCTTCGGCGGCAACCTCCTTTCAGTTCTTGCGCGCCACCGGACAGTCGGTGCCGAGGCAGCGTGCGCTGCCTGACCTTGTCGCCGATGCGTTGAGAAAGCACAAGCCGGTGGACGGGTTTGTCGTCTGCGGTGCTGCGGGTTTTGGTTGCCCTGATGAACATGTTGTCTGGAGCCTTTTGTGTTGACGAGGCTCCGGATATACCGGGTTTGGCGGCGGGGTCGAGCGAATTCGGCAATATTCTGGCACTACGCCGACCATCCCGGACAGAAAATCGCAAATATAGTGGAAATCCGCACACTGTACACCAACAAATAGTATCTCGGCAGGGCTGCTGCATAAATTTCCCCTTCAACTGACGCAAAAAGTGCCAACTCGGGGTCGGGCTGGGGCGGATACCACGCCCGCCCGCGCGACGGATCGCGACCCGTCGCCGTCAGCCTTTGGCGCCCCGCAGACCCAGCAGCTTGCGCACCCGCTTTTCGAGATCGGGGTCGGGTTCCTGCGGCGTCAGGTCAACATTCTGTGACAGGCTGTCGACGATCCGGCCGAACGCCGCAAGACGGGCGTATTTCTTGTCATTGGCTGGAATGACGGTCCATGGGCACGCGACGGTCGATGTTTTGGCGAACATCTCCTCGATCGCCTCTTCGTAGTCCTTGAAGCGCCTCCTGTTGCGAAGATCTTCCGCCGAGAGCTTCCAGCGCTTGAGCGGATCCCGGAACCGGGCGCGAAAGCGCTTGAGCTGTTCGTCGGGCGTGATGTGGAGGAATATCTTGACCAGTCGGATGCCGTCATCGGACAGCATGCGTTCGAATTCGTTGATCTCCGCGTAGGCGCGTTGCCACTCGGGCTTGGTCGCATACCCCTCGACCCTTTCGACGAGGACGCGGCCGTACCATGAGCGGTCGAAGATCGCCAGTTCGCCTAGCTGCGGCAGCCGCGTCCAGAAACGATGGAGATAGTGGTGGCCGCGGTCTTGCGGCGCCGGCGCCGCGATTGGCCACACCTTGCAGGCGCGGGGGTCAAGCGACCAGCACATCCGGCGAATGATCCCGCCCTTTCCGGCTGCGTCCCAACCCTCGAAGACGATGATCGCCCGCCGCCGGTCCCTGTAGGCCAGGGAGATTTCAGTCAGGCGCACTTGGAGCGCGCCAAGTTCCGTCTCGTACCGGGCCTTGTCGGCCGTCAGCGTCATGTCGAGGTCGGAAAGGCTCGGTGGCTCGGGTTCGGGCTGTATCGGAGGACGATTGCTGTCGTGGTGAGTCGTTTCGTTCATGTTGGGTCTTTCGTCGCTGGCTGGGAAGGGAACTGTCGCGAACGCTTCCGGATGCTGCCACAGGACGCATCTTTCGCGGCGGCGCTCTGTTTGCGCAGCACTTAGTTCATCACCATACCAGATGGCCGCGGTGTCTTCCGGCCGTCCGCATCGGGCCCCGGCCAGGCGGGCGCGGTGGGCAACGAATCGGGATTTCGATACCGGCGCGGCGCCGGCGGGGCGCTCCCCCTCGGCGCAAGCCTGCCGATCGCGGCATAGTGGACCGCAGGACTTTCCCACGCTGCATTCGATCTTGCTGACTGCTGATGGAGGGAGGTTGAACAGGCCCAACCCTGTCGGGTCTTCTGACCGCGGGGCTGTCCACGGGTCGCCGCAGCCGGAAAACCTGGCAAGAATGCGGAAATTTGTGCCCCGTTCAGCGATCATTCAAAACACCAACCACAGCGTGGGAAAGTCCTGAGTGAACCGTGTTCCGCCTTGAACGGCCGGCGCCGTCCCGATAGTATGATCCCGTAGCGGATTTCCGCCGCTTCGGTTGGAAGGGTGCGGGAACCTGGCAGAGCCTCGGGATTCGCGTGCCCGACCGCAAGCGGCCTCCGGACGGGTCGTACGGGAGGCCAAGCGGTTCCGGTGGCGTCGAACCGGGACTTAATCTACAGAATTTCTGGCGCCCTCGAATGACTGAAACCCCTGTTCTGAGCGACCAGCCGGACGCGACCGCCACGGCCGCCGAGGGGGGCGCAGAGAGCATCCCGGCAGCGCACAGCCTCGAGTTCGGAGCCTCTTCGGAAGCGCCCGGAGAACGCTACCTCAATCGCGAACTGTCGTGGCTTGCTTTCAACTGGCGGGTTCTCGGGGAGGCCGACAACCGGCGCCATCCGCTGCTTGAACGCCTGCGTTTCCTGTCGATCTCGGCCAGCAATCTCGACGAGTTCTTCATGGTGCGGCTCGCCGGTCTCAGGGGCCAGGTAAACGCCGACATCACGCTGCCCAGCCTCGACGACCGCACGCCGCTCGAACAGCTGACCGAGGCGTCGGCGGACGGCGCAAGGCTCATGGACGAGCAGGAAGCGGTATGGCAGCGACTGCGCGTCGAACTCGTCGCTTCGGGTATCTCTCTGGTTGCGGCGGCCGACCTCAAACCCGGCGATGTGGACTGGCTCGGCAACTACTTCCTCGAACAGGTGTTTCCGGTGCTCACGCCGCTCGCCATCGACCCTGCGCACCCCTTTCCGTTTATCGCTAACAGGGGTTTCTCCCTGGCTCTCGAACTGGAAAGCGTCGTCGGCGGCAGGCAGATGCTCGCCCTGGTGCCGCTGCCACTGCAGGCGCGGAGATTTACCCGCCTGCCCGGTGACGGCATCCGCTTCATCGCCCTTGAGAACCTCGTCGAACTGTTCATCGACCGGCTGTTTCCCGGTTTCCGCATCGTCGAAAGCGGCACGTTCCGCCTGATCCGCGACAGCGACATCGAGTATGAGGAGGAGGCCGAAGACCTCGTCGCGCTCTTCGAGACCATGCTCCGCCAGCGCCGACGCGGAGGTGTCGTGCGGTTCATGCTCAGCGCCGACATGCCTGCCTCGCTCCGCGACCTCGTGATCGCCGAGGTCAAGGCCTCGCCAGAGGACATCGTCGAGGTGTCGGGCATGCTCGGCAAGGAACAGCTCAAGGAGATGATCGACTGCGATCGTTCCGATCTCGTCTTTCCCGCCTATGGGGCGCGTTTCCCCGAGCGCATCCGGGAGTTCGACAATGACTGTTTCGCTGCCATCCGGCGCAAGGACATCGTCGTCCACCACCCCTATGAGAGCTTCGACGTGGTCGTCCAGTTCCTCGAGCAGGCTGCGGCCGACCCCGAGGTGCTGGCAATCAAGCAGACGCTCTACCGCACCACGGCCGAGTCGCCGATCGTCAGGGCGCTGATCGCTGCTGCTGAATCGGGCAAGACGGTCACAGCGCTGGTCGAACTCAAGGCCCGTTTCGATGAGGAGACCAATCTCGAACTGTCGCGTTCCCTCGAGCGCGCCGGGGTGCATGTCGTCTACGGCTTCATGAACCTCAAGACCCATGCCAAGGTCACCTGTGTGGTGCGCCGCGAGAGCGGCAAGCTGGTGACCTATGCCCATTTCGGGACCGGCAACTACCACCCGCTGACGGCGCGCGTCTATACCGACCTGTCGTTCTTTACCTGCGACCAGCGCTACGGACGGGACGTGGCGCGGCTGTTCAATTTCACCACCGGCTATGCCGTTCCGGATTCCTTCGAGTGCCTCTCGGTTGCACCGTTCGGGCTGCGCAAGTCGCTCATCGAGCTGATCGAAACTGAAATTGCCAATGCGCGGGCAGGGCGGCCGGCAGCGATCTGGGCCAAGATGAACTCGCTTGTCGACGGTCCGATCATCGACAAGCTGTACGAGGCGAGCGCAGCCGGGGTCGAGATCGAGCTCGTGGTGCGCGGCATATGCTGCCTGCGTCCCGGCGTGTCCGGCCTCTCCGAGAACATCCGTGTCAAGAGCATCATCGGACGTTTTCTCGAGCATTCGCGCATTGTCTGCTTCGCCAACGGCCACAAGCTGCCGTCGCCGAAGGCCAGGGTGTTCATCACCTCTGCCGACTGGATGCCGCGCAATTTCGACCGGCGCTGCGAGGTGCTGGTGCCGATCGAGAACGAGACCGTGCACCGCCAGATCCTCGACCAGATCATGGTCGCAAATCTGAAGGACGATCTGCAGAGTTCGAGGATGCTTCCAGACGGCAGCTACGAGCGGCTGGTTGCGGGCGACGACGGCTTTGCTGCCCATACGTATTTTATGACCAATCCAAGCCTGTCGGGCCGTGGCAGTGCGCTTCGTCGCTTGGGTGGACCGGCGAGGCTGCGGATTGCCGAAGACGGCTGAACACCGGTTCCGGGACGCTGCTGATTCGGCCACCCGGATCGACGATCTCGCACACGCACCTTTCGGGGTGGTCGATATCGGCTCCAACTCCGTTCGGCTGGTGGTGTTCGACGGCCTCCGCCGCTCGCCCCTGCCGCTGTTCAACGAAACGGTCATGTGCGGCCTTGGTTTCGGCCTCGGCGAAAGCGGCCGGCTTCACCCCGAGGGAGTTGACCGGGCGCTCCGGAGCCTGGAGCGGTTCGTCGCGCTTCTCGCGGCGATGGGCGTCGATTCGGTCGATGTCGTCGCGACCGCCGCGGTTCGCAATGCCGAGGACCGCGGCGCGTTCCTGGAGGCCGTGCGGCGCAGGTGCGGGCTGGAGGTGCGCGTGCTGTCGGGCGCGGAAGAAGCGGAGCATGCCGCGCTTGGCGTGCTGAGCGGCATGCCCTCGGCCAACGGCCTCATGGGCGATCTCGGCGGCGGCAGCTTGGAACTGGTACGCTTGGTCGACGGCGCCATCGGCGAACAGACGACCCTGCCGCTCGGCCCGCTGAGCCTCATGGCGGCTGCGGGCGGGTCGAGGGATCTCGCAAACGGGATGGTCGAGGAGGCTCTCGCCCCGATTCCCTGGCTCGCGGACGCGCGCGGCGCCTCGCTCTACGCGATCGGCGGCAGTTGGCGGGCCCTGGCGCGCGCGCACATGGCGTACAACGATTATCCGCTGAGCGTCATCGATCACTATCGCGTTCCCTGCCCGACTCTTTCGAACATGGTCGGACTGCTCGCGACCCAGAGCACGGAGGCCCTTTCCAGGCTGGAGCATGTACCGCAACGACGTATCGATCTGCTGCCGCTTTCAGCCGTGGTCATGGGCGCATTGCTTGAAGCGGTGCAGCCGCACGATGTCGTGTTTTCCGCGTCGGGCCTCCGCGAGGGGCTGGCTCATGCGCGACTGCCGCCCGGCCGGCGGACACGTGATCCTCTTATCAGCGCGTGCGAGGATATCGCCCGGCGTGCGGCGAGGTTCCCTGCGCACCCCCGCGAACTGACAAGCTGGACGCGGCACCTGTTCCCCGGAGAAGATGTCGGAGAACGGCGGCTTCGCCAAGCTGCCTGCCTGCTCAGCGACATCGGCTGGCGCGTACACCCGGACTACCGCGCCGACCATGCTCGCGCCGAGGTCCTGCGCGCTCCAGGGCTGCACGCGACGCACGAGGAACGCGCTTTCCTGGCTGCAGCGGTATGCGCCCGCTATACGAGCGGAACCAGGGCATTCGCGGATCTTCAGCGGCTGCTCTCGGCGGATCAGATCAGGCGGGCGCGCACAATTGGCGCGGCCGTGCGCCTCGGCGAGACGCTTTCCGGCGGTGTGCCCGGCATCATCGACCGGTTTTCCCTGTGTGCGCACAAGCGCAAGCCCGGCCTGCGCCTGCGCTACGGTTCGGCGGACCGGGCGATGGTCGGCGAGGTCGTGATGCGGCGATTCGAGGTGCTGGCGAAGCTTATGGGACGCGAGCCGAAACTGTGGTGCGCCGACAGCTAGAGCCTGCGCCGCGCAGGCGGCGGCCCGGTTTCCGAAACGTACCCCGAGCTTGGGCCGAAGGATTGATGGTGCGGGCGGTCGGGCTCGAACCGACACTCCTGAAAGGAACGGGTTTTTGAGACCCGCGCGTCTACCAATTCCGCCACGCCCGCGCACCGGGAGGGGTACTCCAACCGCAAGGCGCCGGTCAAGTCCGGGTCGGCGGGCATGCATGTCCCGACTCGGACGCTCTTTCCCTGACGGTCATTCGCGCCGGCGACGGCGGGGAGTTACAGGATGTCGGTTCCGGGGTCCAGCCCCAGGAGCGTCCGACCGTAGATCTCCGTGTCCGGCGTGAAACGAAGAAGGGCGTGCTGACTCATGGCGTAAACGTCCCGCCAGGCCCGCTGGACCGGGTTGCGCTCCGCAAGTCCGGCACCGCCGCTCGCGAGGAACAACTCGTCGATTGCATCCCGGCACAGCCTGACCGCGTACGCGCAATCCATGCGTGCCCGGGCGCGCCTTTTCCTCGTCATGCGTCCTTCGCGTCCTGCGGCCTCGTGAATGTCGTCGGCTGCCCGGCGGACGAGGGTGCGCGCTGTGTCGACGCCGGCGGCTGCGGTGGCGACGGCCTGGTGGGTCAACGGACTCTCGATCTCTGCCGCGCCGCGCCGGTGGCGGTCCGTCCGGTTGGACACATGGTTCGCGAAATCGGCGATGGCGCTTCCGGTGATGCCGACGGCGGGTGCGCACAGCGCGAGCGCCAGGCAGGGGGCGAGCGGCGCCCGGTAGAGGTCGCTGCGGTGAAGATTGCTGCCCGGGCTGCGGCCCAGCGCTGCGTCGCGGAACCGAAGGACGCGCCGCGCCGGCACCGAAATCGCCTCGCCGCCGAGGCTGCAACTTCCTGTGCCGCGCAGCCCGGCAACGTGCCAGTCGTCATGAAGGGTCACGTCGGCGATTGGCACCGCGAAGCAGGCCTCGTCTCCGGCTCCGCCGTCCGAGTCCGGTATCCGTGCGCCGAGTATTGCCCAATCCGCATGTTCGGAACCGGACGCGAACGGCCACAAGCCTTCAAGGACGTAGCCATCGCCCTGTCTACGGGCAGTGCCGCGCGGATCGAGAACGGCGGCCACTAGCGTGTCCGGATCGGCACCGTAGATTTCGTCCTGCACGTCTCTTGCGAACAGGCCGGCGAGCCATGAATTGATGTGGAAAACCCCGAGGCACCATCCTGTCGACCCGCATCCCCGCGACACTTCCTCGACCGCGTCGAGATGGGCGTGATAGTCGAGTTCCAGGCCGCCGCAGCGCGCCGGCTGCAGGATCCTCGCCAGCCCCGACGCCTTGAGGTCAGCTATCGTCTCCACGGGGAGCCGCCGTTCGCGTTCCGTTGCGAGGGCGCGCCCGCGCGCCGCCTCCGCGAGGCTGCGCGCGGTATCCATCAGGCCGGAAGTCTCCGGCGACTTGGCTGTCGCTGTCCGGGAATCCATCGCGGCAATATAGCGGCGCCGACATTTCCGTAAAACAGCGGTGCCGAAGGCGCCAATACTCTCCCACGCTGTGGTTGGTGTGTAACTGCTTACCGCTGCTGGTCATGGATTGCCGTTCCTGACGGCGTTCGGGGTCAAGCATCTTTTCTCGTCCCCTTCCCTCGCTGATTGCCGGAAACCGGAGGTGCGGGTTCCGATGGGCAAGAACCGTTCCGGTCTTCGGCCGGTCTTGCTTTCCGGCCGGTGTCGCCGGGTCTGCAATGCGGTACCGAGCCCGCGGCGCGGGTTCCATCGTGCCGGCTGAGGAATCCGGCGGTGCAGCTTCAGATATCCTGGCCTCTGGAGAATTGGCAGGCAAGGCCCTCCGGCGGCCGTTCAGGCGGGCTTCGGAGGCAGTTCGTAGACCATGCGGAGCTCGGTTCCGAGAACGCAGGTGCCGGTTTCGTTGAGTTCCTTCAGCAGCCCTGCGATGGCGGCGTTGCAGGCGGATCCGGGGATGCGCACCCGGAGGATCCCCGGTTCAGGTTCGGGGAGGATGTCGGCGTCGGCCTGCAGGAGGGCGCGGAGGGGTTTTCGCGGGCGCGGTTTCCTGCCCTGCTCCTTCGCCACGGCCGCCATCGTCCGGGTTTCGGCGCGGTAGGCGATCATGCGCAGGATGTCGAGCCGGTGCTTCTCCCGGAACGGAAGAGCATCGAGGGCCAGATCGGCGGCGAGTTCCCGGATGCGAACGCCGTCAGGAAAGGCGGCCAATGATCAGCAGGGGCGAGCAGTTACTGGAGGCGTTCATAAACGCCGATCCCGGCTTCAAGCGGGCGCGCAAAGCTCTGGGCGACGCCCGTTCATCGTCAACCCAACCGAAGGAGAGTTGAGCAATGGCCACGATTGACAACTTCACCGCCGGCAAGGACGGCTATGTCGAAAAGATCCGGACCCTGACGGTCAACGTCAAGGCGAAGATCGTCGCCAATGACCAGAAAAAGAGCGAAGGCGCGCCGGACTTTCGCGTCTACGCTGGCCGCGCCGAACTTGGCGCCGCCTGGTAGGCTAGGACCAATAGCGAGGAGCCCCGGGACTATCTCAGCGTCTAGCTAGACGACCCGAGCTTCACCGAGCCCATCCGGGCGGCTCTCTTCGAGGAGGACGGGGCGGCGTTCCTGGTCTGGAATAAGCGGGAAGGGCAGGATTTTTCTTGCCTGAATCTCCATTATTGGTGTAACAAAACTTTGGAAATTAAAAGAAAATATCGACGGTTTTTTACATGGGCGCTATCCATAAAGGATTACGCAACCTGATGTCTGGAAATTGTCGTGAATCTGATCGAGCTGTTCCCATTTGATCTTGGTTTCGGTTTCCCATTTTTCGTCGATGAGGACTGCGGTTGAGAGACGCTCCAACGAGGCGATGTTCGGAAAGACCCTGACTTTGGAGGTGCGCCGCTTGAGCTCTTGCCGGATCGGTCGCTCGATGCCGTTCGAGGTTCGCATACGTTTGTGGTGAGCATCGGGCAAGGTGAAGACAGCGAGCCCCGCATTGTTTTCCAGCTAGGAAGCCTGGATGCTTGTCGCGATAGCTGGCCACGAGGGCGCCCAGTTCAGCCTCGGCGGTTTGGAGTGAGGAGGCGTGGCTCCGAGCTGTTTTCCGATACGTTTCCTGATGTCGTTGTTCGGTGCACGGCGTTTTGTGCCAGGTGGAACTGGCAGCGCTGCCATGTCGCCGCGCCTTGCACCGTGCCGCTTTCAGCCCGGCATCCGAGACGATGAAAATCGTCCTATGCAGGCCACGGGCTTGCAAGCTTTCCAGGAAGGCTCTTTACAGTACCTTCGATATATCTTGCCGACTGCTGATGGAGGGAGATTGCACAGCCTGCCGGGTTTTCTGGCCGCGGGGCCGTCCACGGGTTGCCGCAGCCGGAAAACCTGGCAAGAATGCGGAAATTTGTGCCCCGTTTAGCGGTCATTCAATACATCAACCACAGCGTGAGAAAGTCCTGGGATTCGCCACCGTGGCGGTTCAGGAATCGCGGTCCTGATTCCTCCGTGGGCGCATGTGCGGCCGCCGTGGGCGTCGCGAGAAAGCTGGAGGGCTGAGAGATCTTCCATCTGTGGAAACAATCCGTCGGGCCGGGACAGGTCACCGATGGACTCCCGACATCGCCATGTTTGCCCATATCCCGCGAATCCGACAAACTCCCGATTCCAGCTATCGCCGCTGCAAGAAACCGTCATGTTGAGACGCCTCTATGATCGGACGATCGACCTTGCCGCCCATCGCCGCGCGATATGGGTGCTTGCTGCGGTCGCGTTCACGGAGAGTTTCGTCTTTCCGGTGCCTCCCGATGTCCTGCTGATTCCGATGGTGCTCGCGGCGCGGCGCGGGGCCTGGCGCATCGCGCTCGTCTGCACCGCGGCATCGGTCGCCGGCGGACTTCTCGGTTACGGAATCGGCGCCGTCCTCTATGAGGGGGTCGGCCGCCAGATCGTGGAGTTCTACGGCTACGGCCCGCAATTTGCGAACGCGTCCGGGCTCTACAACGAGTACGGTGCATGGATCGTGCTGGTTGCGGGTCTGACGCCGATCCCCTACAAGATATTCACGATCGCCAGCGGGGTGGCGGCACTCGATCCGGCCATGTTCGTCGCCGCGTCGGTCGTCGCGCGGGGGTTGCGCTTCTTCCTGATCGCGGCACTGCTCTGCTGGATCGGGCCGCCGGTCCGGGATTTCGTCGAGCGCCGGCTGGGCTTGGTCTTCGCGCTTTTCTGCATTCTGCTGGTCGGTGGTTTCGTGATCGTCGGAGCGCTCGCATGATGATTGCCGGCATCTATTTCCGCGATGAGGCGGCGCCGCTTTGGGCGGGGGCCGCGTCGGCGGTCGCGCTTGCCGTCGCGCTTGGCAGCCAGTACTGGGGCGGCCTGCAGCCCTGCGAACTCTGCCTCTGGCAGCGGGTGCCGTACGGCGTGGTGATCGCCGCCGGTGTCGGGGCGCTGCTGTGGTTCCGCTCGCCGCGCGAACGCATGGCGCTGGTCTGGCTGGCGGTGCTATGCTTCGCCGCGGGGGCCGCGATCGCGCTCTACCATGTCGGAGTCGAGCTCCACTGGGTTGTCGGCCCGGCATCCTGTTCCGGCCCGGCGTTGCTCAACGATGCGCAGACGGTCGAGGAGCTTCGCCGCCTGCTTGCCGCCGCGCCCGTCGTGCGCTGCGACGAGGTCGCATGGTCGCTGTTCGGCATCTCGATGCCGGGATGGAACGCGCTGGTCTCGCTGACGCTCCTTGCCGGATGCGCTCTGGCTGGCTGGCGCCTTGCGCACGCGAAGGGGGCCTGACCATGGCAAGGAAGGATACGCGCCACGGCATTCTTCCGGGCGATCTGCCGGCCGAGGTGCTGGTCGAGCGCATGGTCCGGGTCGACCATGCCGGCGAGTACGGGGCGGTGCGCATCTATGAGGGGCAACTCGCCGTGCTCAATGGAACGAAGTCCGGCGAGGTCATTCGCGAGATGGCCGAGAAGGAACGCGAACATCTCGCGGAATTCGACCGGCTCGTCGGGGAACGCCGTGTGCGCCCCACGGCATTGCTGCCGGTCTGGCATGTCGCCGGGTACGCCCTCGGCGCGGCGACTGCGATGATGGGAGAACGCGCGGCGATGGCCTGCACGGTCGCCGTCGAGGAGGTGATCGAAGCCCATTACGGACGGCAGGCAGAGGCGCTGGGCGACGACGAGGCCCCGCTTCGCGAGACCGTCGAGCAGTTCCGCGAGGACGAGCGCGCCCATCACGACACCGGGCTCGAGCACGAGGCCGCGAAGGCACCGGGTTACGAGGCGCTGTCGGCGGCCGTCAAGGCGGGATCCAGGCTCGCGATCTGGCTCAGCGAGAGGATCTGAGCCCTTCAGAACCGCGCCATTTCGTTGCGGATCTTCTCGATGAACCGCGTCGGTTTCGACGAGTCCCCCTTCTGCAGGCCGTAGAGCCCGAAATATGATACCCGGGCGCCCGAGGCGAGGAACGGCCGGAGGTAGCGCGTCATCAGCCGGCGCGGGCCATCGCCGAGCCAGAGGAACGAGCTGCGGCCGCGGCTGTACGTGGCGACGGTCGCGGCGCGCCTGATTTGCTTGAGATCGGGTTTGAGGGCGCCGCCCTCGTCGAAACGGAAGGCGACGCCCGGGACGAGTGCCCGGTCCCAGAACCCCTTAAATATCGCTGGCGGGCCGAGGCACCAGACGGGAAAGCAGCAGACCAGCCCCTCGGCGGCGGCGATCCGCGCGGCGTAGTCCTCGAGCCGTGCCCGGTTGGCCTCGACATCGAAGTAGCTTTTCCGTTCCTCGGCCGAGAGCACTGGATCGAAACCCTCGGCGTAGAGATCCATGTCGTCGACCTCATGGCCGGCGTTCCGCAGCCCGTCGACGATCGCTTCGTGAAGGGCGCCGTTGAGGCTGTCGGCCAGCGGGTGGGCAAAGACCACGAGCACGCGCATCGCTTCGTCTCCCTGTCCGCCGCCTACGCGGCGAGCACTGGATAGCTGGTGAAGCCCCGGAAGCGCGCGCGCATGTGGTGGCGCGCCTCCGCGGCGCGTTCGATCTCGGCAAACCTCCGGACGAAGGCGTCGAGCGCGACGCTTACCTCCATGCGTCCGAGCGACATGCCGGCGCAGACATGGATGCCGCCGCCGAAGGCAAGGTGCCGGTTGGGCTTCCGCGTGATGTCGAGGGAATCGGGATCCCCGAATATGTCCGGGTCGCGGTTGGCGGCGCCTATCGCCAGCCACACATAGGTGCCCTCCGCCAGCCGTTCGCTGCTGATCTCGCCATTCGCAGTCAGCTTGCGGTTGCCGAGCTGGACCGGGCTCTCGAAGCGCAGGATTTCCTCGACCGCGGAGCCGATTAACTCGGGGCGGCGCCTGAGCATCGCGAGCTGGGCGGGAAAGCGGAGGAGCGCGTCGACGCCGTTGGTAATGGTGTTGGCCGTTGTCTCGTGGCCGGCGTTGAGGAGGAAGATGCAGTTGTGGAGGAGTTCGAGTTCCGAGAGCGTGTCGCCGTCCGCGTCGGGGCCGATGAGCTTGGAGAGCACCTCGCCGCTGTCGCCGGAAAGCGGGTTGCGTTCCCGCTCCCGGATCAGCCACCGCAGATAGGTCTTGAACTCCTCGACGGCCTCGCTGCCCGCGGTGCGCTGTTCGTCGCTCAGCCCGGCCTCCAAGCCGCCGAGAATGGCTACGGCCCATGGCGACAGCCGGTGGCGGTCGGCGCGCGGCACCCCCAGCATGTCGCCGATCAGTTCGATCGGGAGCTTCATCGCGAAATCGTGCAGAAGATCGAAGCGGCCCATCTCCGCGACCTCGTCGAGCGCTTCGGCGACGACCTCCTCGACCCGCGCCCTGAGCGTGCGAAGTGCTCGCGGCGTGAATGCCGGGGCGAGGCGCTTGCGCACCCGCGTGTGGCGCGGCGGATCGTTGAAGACGAGGCTGGTGGTGTGGTGTTCGTAGAGCGGCGTGTCGCCCATGGTGCGCCGGAAATCGACCGTCTTGTCGGAAGAGAACAGATGCGGATTCCGGTAGATCGCGTCGAGATCGGCATGGCGGGTCAGGAACCGGGAGCCGTCCGGCAGCGTCCTGAGCGGCGCATGGCGGCGGAGCGCATGGAACACCGGGTAGGGATCCTCGTAGAACTCCCTGTCGAGGTGGCCGATGTCGAATGATGCCGCCGCTTCCGGCCCGGCTTCGGCAATGCCGTCATAGAGCGCATCGGCGTCGATCGCGTCCATTGCGCCAGTTTATCGGCGGCGCCGGCGCGGGGCAAAGGCCGCTCCGGCGCTTGACCTGACCCGGCAAAGGGCGGCATCCTCTCCGGCGCACCGACCGGTGCCCGTATTTTTCGTCAGGAGACAGCGAGATGCCCCGCATAGGCTACATTGAGGAACAGGAAAAGACCGAGGAAGTCCGCGAGATGATCGCCTCGGCGGAACGCACCGGGGCACCCGATCCCCGCGTCGTCAGCATCATGGCGCGGCATCCGACCGCTGGCCTGGGCTGGGTCAGGTACTGGAATTCCCTTCTCTATGAGGGCCTGCTGCCCCACGTGATGAAGGAGATGTGCCGGATCTTCATTTCGATGGCGCATGAGTGCGGCTACTGCTCGACCGTGCGCTCGAAGGTCGCGCAGGAACAGGGGCTCACCGAGGACAAGGTGCTCGCGCTTTCGGACTTCGAGACCAGCGCGCTCTTCGACGCCCGCGAGCGCGCCGCTCTGCGCTACGCCAGGCTCTTCAAGCAGGGCGAGCACGCGATCGACAGCGATGCCGTGTACGACGATCTCAAGGTCCACTTCTCCGAGGAGGAAATCATCGAACTCGGGCAGTTGTGCGCCCAGACCGACGGTGTCGGCAAGCTCGTCAAGTCCTTCAACGTGATCAGTTGGGACGAGGCCTGCGAGATCAATCCCGAGCTTTTCCGGGCGACGGCCCCGGCCCGGGCCGCCTGAGGCGCGTCCGCGAAGCCGGCCGTCAGCCGGCTTCGCGGTTCGGGGACAGTCCGACGATCCTTGCAAGGAGCGCGGCCGGGTCGTCCGGCGCCTGGTCGCCGCGCCATGCGACATGCTGGTCGGGGCGGACGAGGATCAGCCGCGCCCCGTAGGCGCCCGGCGCGTCCGCGGCGCTGTCGCGCACGACCTTCAGCGGCACCGCGAGCGCGGCGGCCGCAGCCTCGATATCGCGAACCGGCCCGTCGTCCGCCTCGAGGGCCAGCAGCGTGAAGCCCGAACCCAGCTCCTCGAAGGTGTTGCGTCCCGACGACAGCGCCCGCGGGGTCAGGTGATAGCCCGGCCGAGCGGCTTCGGCGTGGCTGGCGCGGGCGCCGCTCCGGTCGTCCGCGGCGCCGCAGACCACCGGCGATCCGGAATAGTGCGGAACATATGACAGGGTCCGCGGCGCGGCCGCGGCGGCGTGGTCCCCGTTCCAGGCGCGCGCAAAGGCTTCCGGGTCGCGCTCGGGATCATGTTGTTCGAGGAAGCGGCGGTCGGACTCGATGCCGGCGGCGATGAAGTGTTCGACGATGTCCTTCATCACCGGGCGGCGTTCCTCGTCGTAGGACTGCAGCAGCGCCTC
Organism: Alphaproteobacteria bacterium; assembly: GCA_964291215.2. Lineage (GTDB taxonomy): Bacteria > Pseudomonadota > Alphaproteobacteria > MPNO01 > UBA830 > JAJEBT01. The sequence continues at coordinate 1,262,771 of OZ219791.1, forward strand.
GCCGCCCCAGCCCTCGAGGACGGCGGCGAGTTTCCAGCCGAGATTGGCGGCGTCCTCAAGCCCGTTATTAAGTCCGAAACCGCCATAGGGCGGATGGCTGTGGGCGGCGTCGCCGGCGATGAAGATGCGGCCGGAGCGGTAGCTGTTGGCAACCTCAATGCGGAGCTCCCAGAAGCCGACATGGTCGAACTCGCAGGCGAACCCGAACCCCGCCGCCCGGTGCAGGAGGCCGCGGAAATCATAGCCCTCCCGCGTCGTGCCGCGCGGCACGGGCGCGTGAAAGAACCAGCCGTCCTCAATGTCGATCCTGCCGAAGAACTGCCAGTAGCCTCTCAGGCGCCGGTCCATGACGCGATAGGTCGAGCGTTCGGGAAACCGCTGCAGGCGCTCTCCAAGCTCGCGCGAGCGGAACACGGCAAGGACCATCAGCTGGTCATAATCGCAGCCGGATCGCGAGACGCCGATGCGCTCGCGGACCAGCGAATGGCTGCCGTCGCAGCCGACCACGAAATCCGCCTCAAGCTCGCACGGCTCCCCGTCGCTGCCGGAGATCGCGACCGTCGCCGCCGATCCATCCTCCGTGACATCGGCTGCCGACTCTCCGAACCGCGCGTCGACGGCGGGAAGCGCGGCGATGCGGGTGCGCAGCACCTCCTCGGTCAGGTACTGCGGCAATCGTTCGTTGTCGAGGAAGAACCAGCGGTTGACGATCTCGCGCTGCGGCGGCGCGTACCACCAGTCGTCCGCGAGGTTCTCGTAGGCGACGATGCCGCTGGCCGGAAAATCCGGGGGCAGGGTTCGGGCGGTACGGATGGCGTCGGCGACGCCCCAGAACCAGAAATGCTCCATCGAGCGCTGGGTGAGGTTTTGGCCCTTGGGTATGCGCTGCGGTTGGCGGCGGCGCTCGATCAGCGCCGTACGGATTCCCCGGAGCCCGAGCACCGTGGCGAGCGCAAGGCCGACTGGTCCGCCGCCGACGATGGCGACCTGATAGCGCCGCCGCGGCGTCATCGCGCCGCCCGCCGTTGCCGCGGCGGCCGGCCGCGGTCACTCTGCAGCGGCGGCAAGGGTGAAGCCGTACGCCCTGTAGAGTTCGAGTTCGGCCAGGATGTCGAGGCCGCGCTGCAGCGCCGCGCCCTCGAGCCCGGTGAGCGGCCGCCTGAGGTCGCCGGACGGGAGGCCGACCGCGCGCATCAGCGACTTCACCGGCACCGGGTTGATCGCGGAGTAGGTGAAGTGGAGCATGGGCAGCATGTTGAGCCAGGTCCGGCGGAAGTTCTCGGCGTCGGCATGACTCTTCCAGGGCCTGGACATCACGGCCATTTCCGCCGGGATGATGTTCCCCGACATGTTCGCGGTGCCGTGCCCGCCGAGCGACATGGTCGGCACGACGAGGCCGAGGTTGGGCGAATCGCAGCACATCAGCGACAGGTCGGGATTTCCGGCGGCGAGCTTCGCGACCTGGCCCACCCGTGCGGTCGATTCCTTGTTGACCACGATGTTGGGATGGCGGGCGAGTCGCAGGATTGCTTCCGCGGACAGGTCGGTCGCCACTCGCGGCGGGTTGTTGTAGATGCCGATCGGAATGCCGCTGGCGTCGGCGACATCGAGGAAGAACTGCTCGATGTCCTTCTCCGGCGCGCAGATGTAGGCCGGCGCGGCGATGATGGCGCCGTCCGCGCCCGAAGCCGCGGCGTGGCGCACATGGTCGATGGTGGTCCGGGTGTTGTTGCCGGTGCAGCCGTAATAGAACTGCATGGCACCGGTCCGGAACTTCATCGTTTCCTCGACGATCTCCCGGCGTTCTTCCGTGCTCAGCATCGACACTTCGCCGGTCGAGCCCATGATCAGCACGGCGCTGGTGCCGTGGCGCTCCTGGAAGTCGAGCAGCGTACGGAACCCGCCATAGTCTATTGATCCGTCGCGGTTGAACGGCGTGATCATGGCGACGAATGAGCCGGTCGGCTTGTCCATGTTTCCCTCCTGTGCATGAGATGCGCACACGCAACCGCGCCATGTGACCATATTTGCGGGCTCGGTTCCAGCGGCCGCAGCCGGCGCGCACGATTTCCGTTGCCAAGAGCCGTGCGATGACGAACAATCGCCGCTGGCGCGACACGATTGGGAGGAATCAGGCGATGAGGGTTTTCTTGCGGTCGGCGTTTCGCTGCCGGCCGTGGCCGGCGGTGGCGGCGGCCGTCGCGGCCTGGATCTGCGTGGCCGTCTCGGCACACGCCAATCCCGCGTACTGGCAAGCCTCGTGGCCGAAGACGGACTTCTCCAGGACGTCGGTCGAATTCTCGGAGATCTTTTCGGGCGGTCCCCCGAAGGACGGCATCCCGTCGATCGACAGTCCGCGCTTCGTGCCCGTCGCGGAATATTCCGGCACCGGAGATACCGAACCCGTGATTTCCTTCGCCCATGGCGGCGATGCCCGGGCCTATCCGCTGCGCGTCCTGATCTGGCACGAGATCGTCAATGATACCGTCGGCGGGCTGGCGGTATCGGTGACCTACTGTCCGCTCTGCAACTCCGCGATCGCGTTCGACCGCAGGGCCGGCGGCCGGGTGCTGGATTTCGGAACCACCGGCAAGCTCAGGAACTCCGATCTTGTCATGTATGACCGCCAGACCGAAAGCTGGTGGCAGCAGTTCACCGGAACCGCGATCGTCGGACAATTGACCGGCACCGAGCTCCGCATGCTGCCGGTGCGCGTCGAATCCATGGAACGGTTCCGCACGAGGTTTCCGTCCGGCCGCGTCCTGGTGCCCAAAGACCCGGACATGCGACCCTACGGCGTCAACCCCTATGTGCGCTACGACTCGCTCGAGGTTCCGCTCCTCTATCGTGGCGAGATGCCGGCCGGGATAGCGCCGCTGGCCTATGTCGTGAAGGTCGGCAAGGAAGCGTGGCCGCTCGAACTGCTGATGGATCGGGGCCGGATCGTCAGCGATGATCTCGTCATCACCTGGACGGCCGGCCAGAACTCCGCCCTCGATTCGCGCGAGATCGCGGGCGGCCGCGATATCGGCAACGTCGTGGTTCAGCGCCGGACCCCGGACGGGCTGCGCGACGAGGTCCACGACCTCACCTTCGCGTTCGTGTTCCACGCCTTTGTCGCGGACGGAACGATACACAAGTAGCTGAGGGTCAGCTATATTCCGAAACCGGCCGCACCCGGAGGAGGTCCCGCGACATGCCGCTCGATACCGCCCATTCCGTTTGTCCGCATGATTGCGCGAGCGCCTGTGCGCTCGATGTCGAGCTTGAGGCGCCCGACCGCATCGGACGCGTGCATGGATCGCGGACCAACAGCTATACCGCGGGCGTGGTCTGCGCCAAGGTTGCGCGCTATGCCGAGCGGGTGCATCACCCGGCGCGGCTGACGCAGCCCCTCAGGCGCAAGGGCGCGAAATCGGCGTCGTCGACGATCGCCGACTTCGAGCCCATCGGCTGGGACGACGCTCTCGACATCGTCGCCGAAGCCTTTACCCGCGCTGCCCGGACCCACGGCGCGGAGACCGTGTGGCCGTACAACTATGCCGGCACCATGGGCAAGATCCAGCGCGACGCCATCCAGGGCTTCCGCAACGCGCTCGGCTATTCGCGCCAGCACTACACGGTCTGCTCGTCGATCATGCTCGCCGGCATGACGGCCGGCATCGGTGCCCAGCGCGGAAGCGATCCGCGCGAGTTCGGCGAGTCCGACCTGATCGTCATCTGGGGGTCGAACCCGGTTTACACGCAGGTCAACCTGATGACCCATATCAGCCGAGCGCGCCGCGAGCGCGCCGCCAGGCTGGTCGTCATCGACCCCTACAGGACGGCGACCGCGGAGATTGCCGACAGCCACGTTCAGCCGCGTCCCGGAACCGACGCGGCGCTGGCGCTTGCGGTGATGCACGTGCTGTTCCGCGACGGTTACGCCGATCGCTCCTACATGGCGCGCTACACGGACGATCCGGAAGCGCTGGAACGGCATGTAGCGGACCGCGATCCGGCCTGGGCGTCGGCGATCACCGGCGTCCCGACTGCCGCAATCGAGGAACTGGCGCGCAGCTACGGACAGGCCGAGCGCGCGATAATCCGCCTCGGCTATGGTTTTTCCCGGTCGCGTAACGGCGCTGCCGGCCTTCATGCGGTGAGCTGCCTTCCCGCCGTGCGCGGAGCCTGGAAGCATCGTGGCGGTGGCCTCTACGGGTCGATCAGCCAGACATTCGACGTCGATTCGCGCCTCCTTACCGGCGTCGAGAACCCCGATGTCCGCCTGCTCGACATGTCCGAGCTCGGTCCCGTGCTGACCGGCAATGCGGAAGCGCTGAAAGGCGGCCCGCCGGTGACCGCGATGCTGGTGCAGAGCTCGAACCCGGCCGTGGTGGCGCCCGAGTCGGGGCGCGTCCGCGCCGGGATGCTGAAGGACGATTTCTTTCTCTGTGTCCACGAGCAGTTCCTCACCGACACGGCGCGGCTGGCCGACATCGTGCTGCCGGCGACGACCTTCCTCGAGCACGACGATCTCTACACCTCCTACGGCCAGACCTTTCTCCAGATCGGGCCGCGGATCCTCGATCCGGTGGGCGAGTCGCGCAGCAATCTCGACATGGTGTCGGCGCTGGGCCGCAGGCTGGGCGCCGACTGGCCGGCCATGGAGAGGACGGCGTGGCAGCTCATCGACGAGATCCTTCTGGCGTCCGGCTATTGCGGCGCCGACGAACTCAGGGAAAGGCGCAGCATCGACATCGCACCCGCGTTCGAGGAGGCGCACTTTCTCAACGGCTTTCCGCAGCCCGGCGGCAGGTTCCGTTTCTGCGCCGACTGGGAGGCGCTCGGTCCGGCGCATGCCGCGCTTCCCGAGCTGCCGGACCATGTGCCCTGCATCGACGAGGCCGATCACGAGCGCCCTTGGCGCCTGGTGACGGCGCCGTCGCGGAACTACCTCAATTCGAGCTTTACCGAGACCGAGACATCTGCGATTCGCGAATCTCGGCCCGAGGTCATGCTCTACCCCGCCGATTGCGAGGCCATCGGCGTGGATGCCGGCGATCGAGTGAGAGTCGGCAATGCGCGCGGCAGCCTGGTGGTCCACGTGCGGCCTTTCGACGGAGTGAAGCCGGGCATCGCCATTGTCGAGAGCATCTGGCCCAACGACGCCTTCGAGGAAGGGATTGGGATCAACCTGTTGACAAGCTCGGAGCCCGGGGCGCCCAACGGCGGCGCCGTGTTCCATGATACTGCGGTCTGGATCAAGCCGGCCTGAGCCGGGCGCCCGGAGGGGGCGTGCCGCGCCTTCAGGGCCGCGCGGAGTGGCCGCATGACCGGCTCGGGCGGCGGCAGGGGGCGTGTGCTCGTGCGCTCGACAACCGACCAGGTCACGGAGTTCCTCGAGAAGGTCGCGGCGACGCCGACGGTGCGGCCGGCCGCAGGCCGCGGGCGGCTGATCTTCGCGATGGACGCAACGGCAAGCCGCGAACCGAGCTGGGACCAGGCCTGTCATCTGCAGGCCGACATGTTTCACGCCACCGACGGGCTCGGCGGGCTCGAGGTACAGCTCGTTTTCTACCGCGGATATGGCGAGTGCAAGGCGAGCCCGTGGGTCACGTCGTCGGACGAACTGGTCCGTCGCATGGTCAAGGTCAGGTGCCTGGGCGGGCGCACCCAGCTGCGCAAGGTTCTCGCCCATGCGATCCGGGAGACCGACAGCCGGCAGGTCAACGCCCTAGTGTTCGTCGGCGACTGTTTCGAGGAGGATGTCGACGATGTCTGCCACGTCGCCGGCGAGCTCGGCATCCGCGGTGTGCCCGCCTTCCTGTTCCAGGAGGGCGGAGATCCGATCGCGGCGCAGACATTCCGGCAGGTGGCCAAGCTCACCGGTGGCGCGCACTGCAGATTCGACCTGTCGTCGGCGCGCCAGCTGAAGGAGCTGCTGAGCGCCGTCGCCGTGTTTGCCGCCGGCGGGCGGGCAGCGCTCGAAGACCTTTCCAGCCGCGGCGGCGCGGCGCGGCTGATCACCAGCCAGATCGGGAAGGCCGGCCGCTAGCCGGCGCCCGGCGAAGGGAATCCGTTCCCGCTGATGTGACCTGATGCCCTATATCCTGCTCGCCATCGCCGTTGCCATCGGCCTGTTCCTGGTGATCAAGGGCCTGCGGGGCACCAGCCCGAAGAACCTCGGCCGCATGATCGCCATGGTCGCGGTGTTGCTCGGCACCGGCATCATCGTGTTCTTCGCCGCCACCGGGCGGCTTGGACCGATCGGCTGGGCCGCGCTCCTGCTGCCGTTTCTCCTGCGCCTGCGCCAGATCAGGCAGGCGTTCCGGAACATGCGCGGGCCGTCGCCCGGGCGCAGCTCCGATGTCGAAACCCGCTTCCTGCGCATGGAGCTCGATCACGACAGCGGCGTTCTCAGGGGGACCGTGATCGCCGGAAAGTACCAGGGCCGTACTCTTGAGGAGCTCACGCTCGACGAGAGTCTCGACCTGCTTCGCGAATGCCGCGTCAACGATCCGCAGTCCGCCTCGGTGCTCGAATCCTATCTCGACCGCGTCCATGGCGCGGCGTGGCGCGGTGGCGGAGATGGTGGCGGGCGGGCCGCCGCCCCGGACGGTGCCATGACCCGCGAGGAGGCCCTCGACATACTCGGCCTCTCGCCTGGCGCCTCGGAGCAGGATATCCGCGAGGCGCATCGGCGCCTGCTGCGCGCGAACCATCCCGACCGCGGCGGGTCGACCTTCATCGCCGCCCAGATCAACAGGGCCAAGGATGTGTTGCTGCGGGATGGCTGACGGGCGCCGCGCCCGGCCTTCCGGCGCCGTGTCACGGCAGGGCGCCAGCGGCGCTGCGCTGCCGTGGCAACGAGGCGAGGAACCGGCTCCGCGACACCAGCATGCGCTCGTGGGTGCCGTGCGCGATTTCGCGGGTGCCGGCGCGGGCAAAGACGTTGAACGTGATGCGCCGGCCTGCGACGGCGGTGATGACCGCCTCGCAGTGCAGGGACTCCCCGGCCGCGGCGTCACCCCAGAACCAGATGTCGTTGGAGTGTCCGACGCTGGCATCGTCGGCGGCGTAGTGCGGCGCCAGGACGTTGTGGCACGCCATCTCGCAGAACAGGTGCAGGGTCATCGTCGGCAGCAAGCCATCCACGAGGTCGCTTCCTTCGAGCTTGCGCGACTTGCTGGCGGTCATCCCGACGGTGTATTCGGGCCAGCCGCTCACGGATCGAGGACCCGTATGACCTGGCCGGACACGATGGTGCGGCGCGAATCCTCGCCCTCGATCTCGAACACCAGGCGACCGCCGTCGGTTTCCGCAAGACGCGCGCACACCTCCACCGTGTCGCCGACCGGGGTTGCGGCGAGATGGCGGATGTCGACCCGCATCCGCCTCGTGGGTTCGGCGCCGGCGCGCTCGCAGGCGTCCTTTGCTGCCCGGTCGCAGAACTCGGCGAGAACCGGCGTGGCGAGGACATGTATGTCGGGATTGCCGAGCGCGTGCGCGGTATCGGGCTCCTCGACCCGCGACCGCCACGTGCCGACCTGTCCGCGATCCAGACTCATGGCCGCTGATAGCGGATCAGCCCGTCCGTGCTTCTCCGGCGGTGAAGCCGGCCGGCGCTGACCAGGCGGTTGAGGTGGGCAAGCGTCTCGCCGATCGCGAAGCTGTAATCGTCGGGGGCGATGTCACGGTCGAACAGGAACGGAATGACCTCGTCGGCCGTCCGCGGTTCGGCGCAGACCGCAAGCGCGGTCTCGAGCCGCGCCTCGTGATGGTCGCGCAGTTCCGCGATGCGGCCATGAATGCCGTGAAAGGGATAGCCGTGAGACGGCAGCACCAGCGTCCGGTCCGAGATGGCGCCGAACTTGGCGAAGCTCTCCAGATAGTCGCCGAGCGGATCGCCCTCCGGCTCGGTGTACCAGAGGCTGATGTTCGACGTGATCCGGGGCAATATCTGGTCGCCGGAGATCAGGATGTCGAGTCCGGCGCACCACAGCGACGCGTGTTCGTGGGTGTGGCCGCCGGCAGTGATGACGCGCCAGGAATGATCGCCGATCAGGATGTCTTCGCCGTCCCTGATCCGCCGGACGGTCTGCGGAATGCTGTGCCAGGGCTCGTCGAGGCGGTTGAGGAAGGTCCTGAAACCGTCCGTCTTCTGCGCCGATGCGCCGTTTTCGACGAAAAACTCGTCCCAGCGCTCGAAGTCATGGGTGAGCTGGCGTGACCGCGCAAGGTGGGCTTGGAGCCATTCCGAATAGGTCATCCACAGCGACGCCCCGAACTCGGCTGCAAACCAGCCCGCCAGCCCCATGTGATCGGGATGGAAATGGGAGCAGATCACGCGCGCCGCCGCGCCGCCGCCGGCAATTTCGCCCAGCACCCGCTTCCAGATGCCGCGGGTTGCGGCGCTGTTGTAGCCGGCGTCGATGACCGTCCAGCCGTCGCCGTCGGCGAGCAGCCACAGGTTGATGTGGTCGAGCGCGAACGGTAGCGGCATGCGGATCCAGTGGACGCCGTCGACGACCTCGAGTGTCTGGCCGTCTTCCAGCCGGGGGAACGGGTAGTCGGGTTGGTAGGCCATGCTCCGGTCAGTCTCGCGGGGCGCCGGACACTGCCGTCGCTCCAGATTCGCCACAATTCGGAATGAGAAACTCGCGTATGCGCTTGATGATGTGTACAGCATCTTCGAGATGCGGGAAATGTCCGAGCCCGTCGATGAGGTCGATCTCGGCATGCCCCACCGCCGCCGCGATGCTCTCGAGCTGGCTCGGAAGCCCGTAGGCGTCCTCGGTTCCCTGGATGGCGAGAAGCGGCACCCTGATCGACGAGATCTCGTCTCCGATGTCCCAGTCGTCATAGAGCGTGCGCTGCCACGTCTTCGCCCAGAGCAGAATCAGGTGCCGTGCGCGGTCGCCGTGGAACCGCGGCATCCAGTCGGGAATGTCGCCGTCCTCGGCCATCTTCTGGTGGCGCAGCACCTGTCCGAGGGTCAAGCTGTCGCGCCGGACATGGGCGGCGAGGGTCACGATCGCACGCACCCGCCCGTGATGCCGCGCGCCGTGCAGCAGCGCCACCGTGCCGCCGTCGGAATGGCCGACGAGGCAGCAATCGGCGATTCCGGCGGCGTCGAGGACGCTTTCGAGCCGGTCCGCCTCGGCGCCCATGAAGTCGTCGGGGAAGTCGCCGACCTCGTCCGAGCGTCCATAGCCGAGCCGGTCATAGGCGAAGGCGGGAAGGTCGAGGGCCGCGCTGAGGCGCGCGGGAAATTTCCTGAGCGTCCCGATGCTGCCGAGCCCGTCATGAAGGAACACCAGGACCGGCCGCCGCCCGGCGCGCGGCCCGTGCCAGGCGCCGAAGATGCGGTGGCCGCCGACGTCGAGCCGGACGGTTTCCGGACTTTCGCTGGACGGGCTGGAAGTTGCGGGCATTGGCAGGCTTGGCTGGCACGGTCAGCTGTAGCAGCCGGCCTCGCGGGCGCGCTGCCGGATCAGGGCAAGGACGGCGTCTATCGACGGGGTCTCGATACCGGTCATCCGCCCCATTTCCTGGACCGCGGTCACCAGTGCGTCGATCTCCATCGGCCGCCCGCGCTCGAGATCCTGGAGCATCGATGTCTTGTGGGCGCCGACCTCGACCGCTCCCCTGATCCGGTGGTCGACATCGACCGAGAACCGGACGCCGAGGGCCTCACCGATGTTCTGCGCCTCGCGCATCATGCACCGCGCCACCTCGCGGGTGCCGGCGTCGGTACCGATGGTCTCGAGCGTGGCCCCGGTGAGTGCGCTGATCGGGTTGAAGGACAGGTTGCCCCACAGCTTGATCCAGATCTCGTTGCGGATCTGCGGCCGCACCGGCGCCTTGAAGCCGGCAGCGATCAGGAGCTCCGACAGCTGCCGGACGCGCGGCGTCCGCTCGCCGGACGGCTCGCCGAGCGAGAACCGGTTGCCCTCGACATGCCTGATTACCCCGGGCTCGATGACCTCGGCGGCCGGATAGACGACACAGCCGATCATGCGCTCGGGGCCGAGCCTGTCCCACAGCGCACCGTCGGGGTCGAGGCAGCTGATGCGGCAGTCGCGAAAGGCGCCGTCGAGGCCGTAGAAATACCACCACGGGACCCCGTTCACGCCCCACACCACCGCGGTTTGCTCATCGAAGAGCTCCGCGATCCGGTCCGCGACCGGCGGCACGGAGTGCGCCTTCAGGGTGACAAACACGTAGTCCTGCGGTCCGGCCTCCGCGGGATCCTCGAATGCCGAAACCGGCACCTGCTCGCGCTCCTCACCGGAGACCAGGACAAGGCCGCCCGCCTGCATGGCCTCGAGATGCGGCCCCCGCGCGATCAGGGTTACCTTGGCGCCGTGGCGCGCCAGCCCGGCGCCGAGATAGCCGCCGATGGCGCCGGCGCCATAGATGCAGATGCGCACCGGCCGCCCCTAGGCGAGGCCCAGCTTCTCGGCGAGGCCGATCCGCTGCAGCTTGCCGGTGGCGCCCTTCGGGATCTCGTCGAGAACGACGAGCCGGCGCGGAATCTTGAAATCGGCGAGCTTTCCGGCCACGAACTCCCTGATCTCGTTCTCCGCCGCGCTCGCGCCGTCGCGCAGCACGATTGCCGCCGCCACCTCCTCGCCGAGCCGGTCGTGCGGCAGCGCGAAAGTCACCGCCTGCGAGACGGCCGGATGGTCCATGAGCACCTCGTCGACCTCGCGCGGCGAGATCTTCTCGCCGCCGCGGTTGATGATCTCCTTGAGCCGCCCGGTGATGGTGATGTAGCCGTCGCCATCGATCACCCCCTGGTCGCCGGTGCGGAACCATCTATCGAAGAAGGCGTCGGCGTTGGCCTCCGGGTTGTTCTCGTAGCCGGACGTCACATTGGCGCCGCGGATCACGATTTCGCCGGTCTGCCCGGGGCCCAGCAAGCCAGCGCCGTCCTCCTCGGCGATCGCGATCTCGGGACCGGCGGCGATGCCGACCGATCCCGGCCTCCGCGCCGCTGGCGGCAGCGGGTTCGAGGCCATCTGGTGCGCGGCCTCGGTCATGCCGTAGGACTCGATGACCGGGGCGTCGAAGGCCGCCTCGAGCTCGGCCATGACCTGCGGCGGGAGTGACGCGGATGACGACCGCACCAGCCTGAGACATTCCCGCGCGCGCTCGACGCCGTCCGGATTGCGCGGCGCGCGAGCCAGAATCGTCTGGTGCATGGTGGGCACTGCCGTGTACCAGCTCGGCCTGATCTCCTCGATCCAGGAGAAGAAGCGCAGCGCATTGAACCCGGGGGCGCAATGGACGCTGGCGCCCGCGGCGAGCGACGCGAGGACAGCGGCGATCAGCCCGTGGATGTGGAAGAGCGGCATGACGTTGAGGCACCTGTCGCCGGGCTCGAGCGCCAGCGATCGGCCGATGTTGCGTGCCGACGCAACGACATTCTGTTGCGTCAGGGGAACGATCTTCGGGCGCGATGTGGTGCCCGAGGTATGGAGGATGAGCGCGGCATCGCCGCTGCCCGCGGGGCCGCCGCCAGAGGCGGTCGCGCTCTCTCCCGAGGCCTCTAGGGTGAACCGTCCGGCGGGGCCGGCGGCATCGGCCGCCAGGCGCAGCACCCGAATCCCGCGCCGTTCGGCGACCGCAACGGCCGGCGAGTCGGAGTTCGCCTCGACGACCAGCGCCTGTGCGCCGAGATCGTCGAGATAGAAGTCGAACTCGTCCTCCGTATACCCCGGGTTGAGCGGCGCCGTCGCCGCCGCGCACGCCATGGTGATGAAGGAGGCCGCCATTTCCGGGCCGTTCTGCAGCACGATCGCGACGCGATCGCCGCACCCTATCCCGAGGCCGTTCAGCCGCGACACGGTCGCGTCGGCAAGCGCGCGCAGGCCCGCATAGTCGAGCGGCTCCCGCCCCGGAGCGCCGATCGCCGGACTCGCGTCGGAGCCGCGCTCGAGGAGCGCGCACACCGTTTCCGGTTCAGTCATGCCCGGCCTCCGCCTTGGCTTCCTTTCGCCGACGGTGCAACACCGGTTCTGTATAGCCGTTTGGCTGTTCGGTACCCCTGAAGACCAGATCGCAGGCGGCCCGGAAGGCGATGCTGGCGTCGAAGTCCGGCGCCATGTTCCGGTAGGCGGGGTCGCCGGCGTTCTGGCGGTCGACCACGGCCGCCATGCGCTTGAGGGTCCGGCGCACCTCGTCCTCGCTGCACACGCCGTGGTGAAGCCAGTTGGCGATGTGCTGGCTGGAGATGCGCAGCGTCGCCCGGTCCTCCATCAGCCCGACATCGTTGATGTCCGGCACCTTGGAGCAGCCGATGCCCTGTTCGACCCACCGCACGACATAGCCGAGGATCCCCTGGGCGTTGTTCTCGAGTTCGCGGCGGATGTCGTCGGGCGACCAGTTCGGCCGGTCGGCGACCGGCAGCGTCAGTATGTCGTCGAGGCTGGCGCGCTTCCGCTTCACGAGTTCGTTCTGGCGTGCGAACACATCGACCTTGTGGTAATGGATGGCGTGGAGCGTCGCCGCCGTCGGCGACGGCACCCAGGCGGTGTTCGCGCCCGCCTCGGGGTGTCCGATCTTCTGGCTGAGCATGTCCGCCATCAGGTCCGGCATCGCCCACATGCCCTTGCCGATCTGGGCGCGGCCTTGCAGGCCGCACTCCAGTCCGATATCGACGTTCCAGTCCTCGTAGGCGCGGATCCAGGCGGATGCCTTCATGTCGACCTTGCGAATCATCGGGCCGGCTCCCATGGATGTGTGCATCTCGTCGCCGGTGCGGTCGAGGAAGCCGGTATTGATGAAGGCGACGCGATTCCGGGCGGCGCGTATGCACTCCTTGAGATTGACCGTCGTGCGCCGTTCCTCGTCCATGATTCCCATCTTGAGGGTGTTGGGCTCGAGTCCGAGCCGTTCCTCGATGCGCCCGAACAGGTCGGTGGCGAACGCGACCTCTTCGGGACCGTGCATCTTCGGCTTGACGATGTATATCGAGCCGGCCCGGGAATTGCGGCCGGCGGCAGGGCCCCGGATGTCGTGGCTGGCTATCAGCGAGGTGACGACGCCGTCGAGGATGCCTTCCGGTATCTCGTTGCCGTCGCCGTCGAGCACGGCGTCGATGGTCATCAGGTGGCCGACATTGCGGATCAGCATGAGGCTGCGTCCGGGAAGCGTGATCTCACCGCCATCGGGCGCACGGTATACGCGGTCGGGCGCCAGTGTCCGGTTGACCGTCCTGCCGCCCTTCTCGAAGTTCTCCGCAAGATTGCCCTTCACCAGCCCCAGCCAGTTGCAGTAGGCCTGCACCTTGTCCTCGGCGTCCACCGTGGCCACCGAATCCTCGCAGTCCATGATCGTGGTCACCGCGGCTTCCAGGGTTACGTCGGAGACGCCGGCGGCGTCGTCCGCTCCGACCGGGTGCTGGCGGTCGATGCGTATCTCGACATGGAGTTCGTTGTTGACGAGCAGGATCGCGGACGGCTCCTCGGGCGTCCCCTGGTATCCGGCGAGCCGGCCGGGGTCGGCGAGGCCCGCCGATCCGCCGCCGGCGAGCGACACCGACAGGGCGCCGCTGTCGAGGGAATAGCCGGTGGCGTCGCGGTGCGAACCGCCGGCGAGCGGCGCGGCCTCGTCCAGGAAGCCACGCGCGAACGCGATGACGTGCGCACCGCGCGCGGGATTGTAGGCGCTGCTGCGTTCAGCGCCGCCATCCTCGGGGATCACATCGGTGCCGTAGAGCGCGTCGTAGAGGCTGCCCCACCGCGCGTTCGCAGCGTTGAGGGCATAGCGGGCATTGGTTACCGGGACGACGAGTTGCGGCCCCGGGACCGCCGATATCTCGGCGTCGATGTTGGCGGTGCCGATGGTGAACGCGTCGCCTTCGGGGACAAGGTATCCGATGTCCACGAGAAACGCCTTGTATTCGTCCGGGTCGAACAGACCGCCCTTGCGTTCGCGGTGCCAGGCGTCGATCTGCTCTTGGAGGCGGTCGCGACGGGCCAGTAATTCCCGGTTCCGCGGGGCGAACTCCGCCAGGATGTCTTCGAACGAGGCCCAGAAAGCCTCCGGTTCGATGCCGGTCCCGGGCAGGGCCTCGGCATTGACGAAGTCGTAGAGCGCCCGGTCCACTCTCAGCGTTCCCGTTTCGATGCGTTCGATCATGGCGTGTTCCCTGTCGAAATGGGTCTTGTCCGCAACTCTGCTCGGACTGCAGAGTCGCAAGCCAGCCGTCGACGGCAGCGGCTCCGCGCTGCCTTCCGCGCTGTCGGCACCGGTTTCCGGCGAGCCCGGATCCGTTGCGCCGGATCCGGCGACAGCTTAGGCGATAGCCGGGCCGTTCACAACGCGCCGCGGCCTCCGGCGACGCGCGCGGACCGTACGTTCGGGGCTGCGACGGTAGCATGATACTTGAATTCGTCCGGTATTTGCGGCAAGATACGGCTATTGTCGCGCCGGGAGACCGGCTTGCGGACTACCGCGCAGGGCGCAGCAGTCGACAACGTGGAGGCATGTCACATGACGGAAGTCGTAATTGCGAGCGCCGCTCGTACGCCGGTCGGTTCGTTCAACGGTGCGCTGAGCGGCGTCACCGCCTCCGATCTGGGCAGGATCGCGATATCGGCTGCGCTCGAGCGGGCGGGGGTTTCTCCGGAGGATGTCTCCGAAGTGATCATGGGACAGATTCTCACGGCCGCCCAAGGCCAGAACCCGGCGCGCCAAGCCTCGATCGCCGCCGGGCTTCCCGTCGAGGTCCCCGCCTACGGCGTCAATCAGCTGTGCGGCTCGGGCCTCAAGTCGGTGGCGATGGGGTTGCAGGCGATCCTGAACGGCGATTCCGGAATCGTCGTCGCCGGCGGGCAGGAATCCATGAGCCAGGCGCCGCACGCGCAGAACCTGCGCGGCGGCGCGAAGATGGGGAATGTCGAATTCGTCGATACCATGATCAAGGACGGGCTGTGGGACGCCTTCAACGGCTACCACATGGGCAACACGGCCGAGAACGTCGCCGAGAAGTGGCAGATAACCCGGGATGAGCAGGACGCCTTCGCCCAGCGGTCGCAGGAGAAGGCAGAAGCGGCGCAGAAGGCCGGGCGGTTTGACGATGAGATCGTGCCGGTCACCTATTCGACGCGCAAGGGCGACATCACCGTGGACACGGACGAGCATCCCAGGCACGGCACCACGCTCGACGACCTGGCGAAGCTCAGGCCGGCCTTCGACCGCGACGGCACCGTCACCGCGGGCAACGCCTCGGGGATCAATGACGGGGCGGCGGCGTTGGTGCTGATGACGGCGGACGAGGCGGCGGCGCGGGGAATCACGCCGCTTGCCCGGATCCTGTCCTGGGCGCAGGTCGGCGTCGATCCCGCAATCATGGGGTCGGGGCCGATCCCGGCCAGCCGCAAGGCGCTGGAGAAGGCGGGATGGTCCGTCGACGACCTTGATCTCGTGGAAGCCAACGAGGCCTTCGCCGCGCAGGCCTGTGCCGTCAACAAGGGTCTCGGCTGGGATGCGGACAAGGTCAACGTCAAGGGCGGCGCGATCGCGCTCGGGCATCCGATCGGCGCTTCGGGGGCCCGGATCCTGGTCACTCTGCTGCATGAAATGCAGGTCCGCGATGCCCGGAAGGGGTTGGCGACGCTCTGCATCGGCGGCGGGATGGGCATCGCGATGTGCGTGGCCCGCGACTAAGGATTCTCGCCAAAATAGATTGTTTTTTGATGTGGATCTGCTATCTAATGTGTCATGGAAGCGATAGTCGATACGCTGCGATCCAAATTTGTGGTGTTGCGTCCGGTTCTGAACGAACGTGCGCGGCGCCTGTAGGCGGCGACGGAGGCCCGTGCCATCGGGCGCGGAGGCATTGCGCGAGTGGCTGAGGCGACGGGGATGTCGCGCAGCACCGTTCGCGCCGGGCTGAAGGAGCTTGATTCGGAATCTTCGAGTGAGATTCCTTCAGGACGTTTGCGTCGCCCCGGCGGCGGGCGCAAGCGGGTGGCGGATGTGGATCCGGGTTTGGTGGCGGCGCTGGAGCGCGAGCTTGAACCGATGACGCGCGGCGATCCGGAGAGTCCGCTGCGGTGTCACAGTGCCGCACGGCTGGCGGACCGTCTTGCGGTCGAGGGCCACCGCGTCAGCGAGCGCACGGTGAACCGGCTGCTCCACGATCTGGGGTACAGCCTCCAGGCCAATCGCAAGACGCTGGAAGGCCGCCAGCCCGGGATGCGCAGTTCCGACGCGCCGGGTGCGCGCGTTCCAGAGGCTGGGCCAGCCTGTGGTGACACGAAGAAGAAGGAAATCCAGTACCGCAATGGCGGCCGGGCCCCAAGGGCGACCCTGAAGCCGTCAACGTGCATGACTTCCCCAATCCAGAGCTCGGCAAGGCGATCCCCTACGGGGTCTACGATCTCACCGCCAACGCCGGCTGGGTCAGCGTCGGACACGACACGGCGGCGTTCGCGGTTGAGACCCTGCGCCGCTGGTGGCGGCAGATGGGCCGGCTGCTCTATCCCGATGCCAAGCGCCTGCTGATCACCGCCGACGGCTCCAACAACAGCCGCAACCGGCTGTGGAAGCTGCAGCACCTCGCCGACGAACTCGGGTTGAAGGTGTCGGTGGCCCACTTCCCGCCCGGAACCAGCAAGTGGAACAAGATCGAGCACCGGATGTTCTGCCATATCACCCAGAACTGGCGCGGCCGGCCCCTCGTCAGCTACCAGGTGATCGTCAAGCTGATCGCCGCGACCACCACCGGCCTCACCATACGCTCGGACCTCGACGAGAACAGCTATCCGCTCGGGGTCAAGGTCAGCGACGATGAGATGGACGGCCTCGCCATCCGCAGAGACCCGTTCCACGGCGAGTGGAACTACACCCTCACGCCACGGACATAACGAACATATTATTTTGGCGAGAGTCCTAACCGCGGAGCCCGCCGAACCGCCGCCGCGGACGGCGTGATGACGGAGCCTGAGGTTGTCGATGACTGACCCGGCGCTGCTGTCGGCCACGCGTCTCGCGGGCCAGCTCTGCCGCCGCACCATCGGCTACCTGGAGCTATTTGAGCATTACCTGGACCGGGTCGAACGCTTCAATCCGGAACTGAACGCGATCATAGCGACCGACATCCCACGCGCACGCCGCCGCCCGCGCGCGGCGGACCGGGCGCTTGCGAAGGGCGACGTGTGGGGGCCGCTGCACGGCCTTCCGATGACCGTGAAGGACTCCTTCGATGTCGCCGGGCTGCCCACAACATGGGGCGTGCCGGCAGAGCGCGGCAATATCGCCGCTGCCGACGCGCTTTCCGTGAAACGCCTGCGCGACGCCGGCGCCGTCATCTTCGGCAAGACCAACGTGCCGCCCACAACCCGAAAACAACCCGCCCACGCGCCGATAACGCCGCCGGCGACGACCGCGGACGGCCCCAAAGCCAGAAAACCCGGCACGCTGTGAAACCTCCAGACAGCAGAAGACAGCAAAATTGAATGCAGCGTGGGAACCACTTGCAAGATTTTCGGTGCCGGTCGACACTGCGGGGCGGCGGCCCTAATGCTCCGAAGGACCGAGGGCAAGCCGATGGAGCCGGGTGGTGAGCAAACGAATCGCGCGGGTACGCATTGAGCTTCAGGAACTTGAGCCCACGATTTGGCGGCGGATCGACATGCCGCTGTCGGCGACGCTGGAGGTCCTGCACGAGGCCATTCAAATGACCATGGGCTGGACATTCTCGCACCTGTGAGAGTTCGAGACCGGCCACCGCAGCTAAGGCGATCCGTCGTTTCGCGAGTTCGACGACGAGCCGGTGGTTTACAGGGCGAAGGGGTTGCGGCTGGGTACCGTGATTGCACGCGGTGCGGACCGGTTCGTCTATGTCTACGACTACGGTGACAACTGGCGCCATGACGTGATCGTCGAAGAGGTTCGCGACGGCGATCCGAACATGGAATATCCGGTGTTCGTGGATGGGAACCGACGCTGTCCGACGGAGGATGTCGGCGGGCCGGGAGGCTTCATGGATTTTCTGGAGGCGATACTCGATTCGACGCACGAGGAGCACCGGGCGATGCTCGACTGGCACCGGGCGATGCTCGACTGATACGACGGGCCGTTCGATCCGTTCGGCTTCGACGAAGCGCGAGCCCATCTCGGCATGGAGAACATGGCGCGGCGTCGGCACGGTTTGTTCGCCAGCCACAAGAGCGGGGCGCGACATCCCAACTTTTGAGTCCGAGGGCCCCCATCTGTCGCCAGCGGTCGCGCGTCGGGGGCGTTCGCAGACACCGGATCGTATCAGCGGACACCGAGCCCGAAATCGGCGTTGCCGCCCGCCGGCTCGAACTTCGAAAAGAATTCGGCGACGACCGCGCTATCGCCCTTGAGGGAAACCGCGCCGCTCTCGATTCCCTCCTCGAAACTCGGACCGCCGCCTGCCCAGGCGCTCAGGAACTGCCGCGGGAACGTCAGCGATGCGTCGCAGTTTTCGGGCGCCGTCTCGTGGAACTGGCAGACGCCACGCCGGATTTCCAGCGCGAACGACTCCTGCATGTCGGTCGTCGTGAAGCCGAGGATGATTCGGGTTTCCATGCACTCTTCGGCCTTGAGGCGGACGGTCAGCAGTTCGAGCAATCCGCCCATCGGATAGTTGCGCGCCCGGTTGGGCTGGATTCGGTGACCCCCGCGCTGCTCGCCCAAGCGATCCTCCAGCTCGAGCGCCTGACACAGCGCCCAGTTGCGCCAGGTGCTCGTCTTCTGCCTGTAGCCCCAGGCCCGGAGTGCCGTCGCCTTCACGGCTCTCGCTTCCGTATCGGTGTTGTCCGCCCGCACTGCCCAGGTGGCGATGTCGGCCGCCCACTGAAACTCCTCGTCCTCGATCGCCTTCCTCGCTTCGGCGAGCACGGCATCGCGCCCGCCCATCGCGCGGACGTAGCGCTCGGCCCGTTCGCGCCAGGGCAGCGGGTCCAGTTCCACCGCGTCGCCCTGGAACCAGCCGACATAGCCCGCATAGACGCTCCGGACCGAATGCTTGTAGCTGCCGTAGAACTCGCCCAACCACGGATGCGAGGCGAGGTGCGGCGGCATCGTCACCTTTTCCGCCAACTCGTCCCAAGTGCATCCCCTGTTAATCCAGCGTACGGCCTGGTCGTGCAGGTACTGGATCGCATCCCGGTGCGCGATCAGCACATCCTCGACGGCGTCCGTGCCTTCCACCGTGGGCCCGTGATGGGGGATCAGGATCTCGGCCTTGAACGCGCGCAACCGGTCGATCCCCTTGGCCCATTGCATGGGGTTTCGATATTGCGTGCCGCGAAGCGCGTAAACGTTGGGAAACGTCATGCCCTGGATGGCGTCGGCGGAGATCAGCACCTTCTCGTCGGGCAGCCAGACGACGCACTGATCATCGGTTTCGCTGGGCACATGCATGATGTGCAACCGAATGCCCGCGATCTCGACTTCGAGCCTGTCCTCGAAGGTTCGGGTCGGATTCGCGAAGCCCGCCTTGCCGCGCCGAGGCGGAGCGCCGATCGCGCTGCCGAAGGAGCCGGTTTCGCCGAACTCCAAATGCCCGCCGAACTGATAGGGACCGCGGCGACGCCGGATGGGCGCGAGAATGCCCTCGTCGCGCAACAGGTTGTCGGTCAGGTCGGACTGGGTGATAACCTCCACCTTGCCGGCCCGAATGTCCTCTTCGGAAACGAAGCTGAAGATGCCGCTGACGTGGTCTCCATGAAAATGGGTGACGATCACAGCCTCGATGGGAAGGTCAGTGATCTCCCGGAAAGCGGCCGCGGCTTCATCGCCGGGGAGTTCGCCGCTCAGCGTATCGACGAGGACACAGCCATCCATGCCCACGATGAGCGTGCAGTTCGATCCCGTGTAGCAGTGCGCCGTATGAATGTAGCCCCTCGTCGTGATTATCCGCGGCGTGTCATAGAGCACCATCTGGGCAGCAAGATCGGGATGTACCCCCGGTTCGGCAACATCTCTTGGCGGCATCGACCTACTCCCGAGCGGATTTAGAGGGAAGATTAGCATAGGTGCACGGACGCGCAAAGTATATATTCGTAAGCGTTGTTCGTGCGGTGATGACGGTTTGCGCTGAGGTTTATTTGACGCTTGCAAGAAGGGGGGGCTGATAATTTGAATTCGGCTGTGCTATCAGGTTGTGCACAGTCATGTGCATCGAGGGTTTCATGTCATCATCGGGTGCGGACGCCGCTGACGATGTGCTGCAGTCGTCGTGTTGTGATTCGGTTATCTGGAAATCCCTGTACGATCGCGAGCGTATTCGAGCCCGGGTGGCGGAAGCCCGCGCGGCGGCTGCAGAGGGTCGCTATGAGGAGTTGCGCTTGCAGGCGGTGGGAGCGCCAGGTTAACTGGTAGGATGTCGCCGGGTGAGAGTCCCGGCAGGAAGAGAGGCTAACCACCACTTCCTCCGTGAACCATGCGTCGTGAGGCGAAGCGTTGGGGAGCGGCAAGCCGGGCTATTGAGCCACGAGATACTGTGAAACCGGAGTGCCGAGGTCGTGGCCGAAGGCAACACCCTGCGAGCCGCGTTGGTGAGGGGGGCTTCGCGGGGTCTGAGAACCATGGCCGAAGCAGGGACCTGGGAGGTCTTGCCCCTCTGTCGTAGAGGGGTCGCAGAGGAAATTCCGTAAACCGATGATGAACGAGAAGTCAGATTCGGCGTGCAGCGAGTCTAGCTGCTGTACTTGCGGGTGTGAGTCCCGCCGGCGCAATTTCCAGTTTGGCGCCGTAGCATTGGTTCAGGGGTGACCGTGGACCAGCGAGCTGGGATGTAGAAGCCGTTGTGGGCTGGCTGGAACGCAGTGTCCAGCCGGTTCGGTCAGCCAGGGCGGCGAGCAAACCGGAGGGCCGTAGCGAAAGCGAACGATTGGATGAAGCCCCGAAATTGATTTCCCACATGAAGCTGATTAGTGGGGTAAACGGGAATGCCAAGGGCCTGCCGATAGCCCGATGGCCAGAGTCGATGCGGAAGAACTGGAGAGCACGCATCGGGTTCCCCGGTGGTAGAGACGGCGGCAATCCGGGACAGTACAGCGGTGAAAGATCGGAAGGTGAGGAGGACAGACAGGATGAAGTGACCCTTGAATGTCAAGGACCGCGTCTATAACCAGGACTGGGAAAGGACGCGGAGTCCTCCTGACTGGCGGATGAGGTCGATTAAGCGTTGACGGGCGGGACAAC
Source organism: Alphaproteobacteria bacterium (assembly GCA_964291215.2). GTDB lineage: Bacteria > Pseudomonadota > Alphaproteobacteria > MPNO01 > UBA830 > JAJEBT01. The sequence goes on from OZ219791.1 coordinate 1,283,945, forward strand.
ACAACCCGTCCTGAGCGAGGACCTCAGGGCTCAGGTGGCCTGTGCCGCGGTAGGTCAACGCCAGTGCTCAGAAACTGGCACCGACCGACAAGACCGCGAGGTCGAAGGACGGAGCAAACGCTCGGAGATGCCGTGGGTACGGTTGGGTCAGCCTTGACCATGGCGCGTCCGGCGGAAGGCTCCGCACCGAACTCCAAGTGGGTGCCTGATGCTTGAACCGGGAAAACCGGACGTACGGAATTTTAGGGGGGCTGCTGGAAACGTGGTCTATGGTAGTTCAGCGACCCCGCCCGCAATCGAAAGAGCGGTGACGGACAAAGCCTCTGCCTACGGATGCGCGCGCCAGCGGCCTACCCGACCGCAAACCATCCCGGAAACGCGCACCCTGCGGCGGATCAAGGAGGCGCTGCGCAAGCGGTGGCACGACAATCGGCACAAGACGGCCAAGTGGCGAGTGATCAAAGGCTGCTACTACGCCGTTCCGGGAAGCAGTGAGTCCCTGCAGGGGTTCATATACCAATGCAAACGGCTGCGTGCCCTTCGGCGGCGTTCCCAAAAGGATCGCACCGAATGGAGGGACATGGACACCCTCATCGAAGCTCACTGGCCTAAGGCCAGCATCCGTGGCCAAACCAGCGCCTTGTCGTCAGGGGAGGAGCCGGATGCGAACAGCGCAAGTCCGGATCTGTGCGGGGGGACCGGGGAAACCCGGTTCCCTACCGCGATAGGAGCGCAGCCGCGCGAATTCCCTGAACCCAAGTTCAGACGTCCTGACCTCGGCTTTGATTTCTTCGAATCAGGGTGATACTTCTGGGCTGAGTTTGCGTGCGTTGTCTGACAGTTCGTAGATCATGCGGAGGCCGGTTCCGGAGCTTCTTCACCGCCCGCTGCACGGTCGCGCGGCTCACGCCGCCTGCAGGTCTCTTTGAGGAACGCAGTGCCTGGCGATCCGCAACAACATCGCCGGCCGGTCGCCCTCGTCGTGGCAGGGCTCCATGTTCGAGAAGTAGACGGTCTGTCCGTCGACATCGGCAAGGGAGAAGCACGAGGTTCCGATGGCTTCAGGAGGGTGCATCGCGAGCGTGTTCATGGCCGGGAGTATCCAATTACAGGGGTCATGTTATATCGGGCCATCACGCGGCTATGTTGCCAAGCAAGAACCGGGAAAATCGTTCATTCGTGGCGGAAAAAAGGGGGGCCGGACTGATCAAGTCAACTCACGAGGTCAGAACGTCTGAAGTTGGCACTTTTTTGCGTCAGTTGAAGGGGAAATTTATGCGGCAGCCCCGCTCGATATACTATATCTATGATTTCCTGTCCGGGATGGCCAGTGTGGTGCCAGAATATTGCAGATTCGCTCGACCTCGCCGCCAAACCCGGTATATCCGGGGCCTTGCCAGCATAAAAGCTTCCAGCCAACATGTTCATCAGGGCAACCAAAACCCACAGCACCGCAGACGGCAAGTCCGTCCACAGCCACCGGCCTTTCAACGAACCATGATCGAGTCTTCGTTCATGAGGCCTTATATAGTGGCCCATGAGAATTGGCTTTCGACATCTATCCACGACGACGGTTGATTGGCTGAAGGTGGCGTCGGTTGCCGAGGGCAGCACGCCCTGGCGCAGGGATTGTGCGAGCGCGAGGACTGGTGCAACGCGAAGGGCGAACTGTGCCTTACCGCGTGCGGCCCTGCCTGATCTTGCCTCGGCGCTCGGCATCGTCCTTCCTGCACCAAGGCCTCATGGCCTCGACACCCTTGAGCGGGACTATCCCGACAAGCCACTCGCATGTTCTCCGGAGGAGCTTGGCGAGGTCACCGTGGAGCTGGTCGGCGAGGACAAGCGCTTGGCGATGATGGCGACCTGGCATCCCAAAGGCGAGGCGCCCGGATGAGCTACCGGATCACCTCGTCGCGCTACGGCCGCCTCGGCGGCCTGGTGTTCCGTGCGGCCAATTGGCATCAGAAGGCGCGCGACGACTTCTGGTCCCGGGGAGCGCGTGACGTCCACCTCGGCAAGGTCGTCAACAACGCTCGCTTGCTGATACTTCCGTCGGTGAATGTTCCGGAGCTGGCCTCCCGCGTCCTGGCCTGCCGGCGGCTTGCTGCGGACTGAGAAGTGACGCCGATTCTGGCCTACGCCCATGTGAGCCCCGAAGACACCGGCACGAGCTGCAGGGCGGCAGGCCGGGAGCGTTGTGAGAAGATGACCTCGGGTCGACCTCCCGGGGCCACCGGCCAGGGCGTGCGGTGTGGATGAAGCCCCTGGCTTGGCAAGACGTGTCGTGCCGGCAGCGTGTCATGGGCCAGGCGGCACCCCTTGTTGGCGATGACAACCGGGCGATGAGGGAGTACAGCCGCAGCAACCACGGTGACGTGCGCATCTGCGACCGCCTTGTCACCATGGGCGTGGAACGATCGTCCCGGAGAGATCCTGCCGGTGATCTTCCCCGACGGGGCGGAAAAGAAGGCGGCCTGCCGTCTGTTGTCGAACCCCGAGGTGACCATATCCTCGAGGGGCATCAGGAAGCGATGGTGGAGCGCTGCCGTCCGCAGCGCCGGATCCTTGCCATCCAGGACACGACGTTCCTGAATTACAATGGGTGCAGTTTTCGTATGGCGAATGCAAGCCATTGATTTAACGCGGTTGTGTGGTTACGAAGCAGCGGCGAAAACGGGTTTTCGTGACAATCGCCCGTTTCAGGACAGGATTTTGTCACGGGCCGAGCGGTGGAGGTGGGAACGCTCTGCACCGCAAGATGCGAGATGATATTGGAGACAATCCACAGCATCAGGAGCGCTCCCATGTCAGTTTCGCAGCCTTCCGCGTCGATCGATATTTCCGGCTTGCCGCCTCGGGTTGTCGAGGCGGTCACGCAGATAACCGCAGTTTGTCATCAGCAACTCGGTTCGCAGCGCTCTGCCGAGGCCTTTGAGGAAACGGAGCGGCGGGTGCGTGAGAGCGTGTACGCGCTGCGAGATCCCGGGTGCCGAGGCCCGGGACGACGGTGCGCCCCGGATCGAGCGGGACGGGCAGAGATGGGGCGCCGAAGACGATCATGACCTCGCCCGATGACCTTTCGGCGTGCCGCACCGGCGCGCGCTGCCGGTCGCTGATGCCGGTGGACGAAAGCCTCGTCGACGACTACCTGACACGGCCGGCGGCTTGGGCTGATGATGATCGGCCACTGCACGGCGCGGGAAGCGGAGGCGTTCTTCGGCAAGCTCGGCGCCATGACGCCAGCACCTTGTAGCGCCTGACCATGCAGGAGCGCTGGGAAAGTCTCGGCCCCGACATCCGGGAAGCGGAGGACATCCCGCAGGATGCAGTCACCGCCTCGCTGGACGGCGTCATGGTGGCGCTGCGGGCCGGCGAGGGCGGCCGTTCCGAAGCCTGCTGGCGGCGAGGGCGGCCTGTGGCACGGTCTCCTTCCACGACGGTGAGCGCCTGAAGACCGTCTGTCTCGGCCGCATGCCCGAGGGCCGAAAGTGCACACTGAAGGCGCAGCTCGCAAGCGAAGTCGCGCATATCAGACAGAGGCGTCCCGAGATCAGCGCCGCCGCCGACAACTGGACCTTCCTCGGGGGTCTTGAACCCGAAACCGAGGTGATCGACTTGCCTGCGAGCATCTGCGCGTGGCGGCCGACCATGCAGCGGCGCCCCACTGGTTCGAGAAGTACCGCGAGATCCTGCGTCACGATCCCTGCGGCATCGACAGGGTGATCCGGGCGCTGCGCCACCTTCCGCGCCCTGCTCGAATCCGGCCGCTTCGAGAGCGCGTGGACGGTCATGATCGGTGCAGACGACGCACCAGCCAACGACAACATCAGCCCAAATCACACCCCGGCACTGGCCGCATGAGATGAACAAATGGTACTGAGCCTGCAACTGTGCCATACGAAACTCTCACCCGCGCGAGACCTGCCACAGGATCAACAAGAGCGCATCCAGGACCCTGAACGAGGCCGGGCGCAAGCGCTACCGGACCATCCTGACCCGGGGGGCGAAGGAACTGCCTGAAATCCCGCCCCGACAGAAAGGAAAACGCGGACCGATCGCGAACGCGCACAACCTCCAGGAGCGTCTCGCAAGGCATGAAGAGTCCGTCCTGCGCTTCATGAGCGATCCGGACGTCAGCTTCACCAACAACACCGGCGAGCAGAAAATCCGGATGGCAAAGGTCAAGGTGTCCGGATGCTTCCGAACCCCGCTCTAGCCGAGGCCTGGTGCCGAAGCTCAAGCTATCTCACCTCCATGGCCGCACTCGGCTACAGCCCGCTTGTCGCCATCCGGATCGCACTCGCCGGAAACGCCGCCGACATGATCAAAATGCACAACGCCAAACCCGCCTCTGCGGAGGGGTGAGGAGATACCCCGACGCCAGGAAAGATCCGGCGTGCCGGGCGCGGTGCCTGACCGCAATGAGCCGCGTCGGGATTCTCGTGACCTCCCGGAAACCGCGCTCCGAGCGGGTCCCGCTTCCAGACGGTACGACGCATGATGTGCCGGCACAACGCGAGAAGAAAACAGACCTTCGGATTGGTCTCGACATGGTGCGAATGGCGCGCAACGATGCTCTCGATGTGGCCGTGATATTCAGCCAAGATCAGGATTTGGCGGAGCTAGCCCAGGAAGTTCACACTAACCGAATCGATCTGCAGTGTCAGATCTCCACGAAAACCCGTTTGTTGCTCTACCCCGACATCAAGCCGAAACCAGGAGGTGAGCAGTTACAACCGAACAAAATAAGCTCGTTTTTCATGGAGTTTTGTCCATTCCCCGATTGAACTCCGATGCGCAACGGTTCGGGGTATCCATCCGCAGGATAGTGCAGCAAAGCTGGCCGTTTTGGCGCTCTCCGCCAACAGGGTCCCCAAACACTTCGCGCGGGGACCGTTCGACCGGAGCGTGCTCCGATACCGGGGTCGCCGCGCCGCCGGGAGTTCTCCCGCTATCCCAGCTGCGCCGCCACCGCGTCGTACTCCGCCAGGTCGGCCACCGGGCCGAGTGCGGCGACGACCGGTTTCGACGAGAACACCCGCTCGGCCACGCGGCGCACGTCTTCGCTTTCGACTGCGTCGATGCGCGCCGCAATGTCGTCGATCGCAATGGTGTGTCCGTGGACCTGCATCTGCATTGCGAGTCTCTCGGCGCGTGCGGCCATGCTTTCCAGGGACAGGAGTGCGCCCGCCTTGATGAGGGTCCGGGCGCGCGTGATCTCGGACCCGGCCATCGTTTTACTTGCGGCCTGCACCAGTTCGGCGCCTGCGGCTGTGACGAGTTCGCCGATCTCGTCCGGGCCGGTACCGGCATAGAGCCCGAACAGCCCGCCGTCGAGGTAGCTCGAAGAGAACGTGTAGACCGCATAGGCTAGGCCGCGCCGTTCTCGCAGCTCCTGGAAAAGACGCGACGACATGCCTCCGCCAAGCGCCGTCGAGAGGACAGCCAGCGGGTAATAATCCTCGTCGCCGAACCGGAGTCCCTCGAACCCGACAACCAGATGGACCTGTTCGAGGTCGCGGACCTCGCGCCAGTCGCCGCCTTCATAGCGCGCCGGACACGGGTATCCCCCGCCAGTGCGCCCGAAGTTGCCGAGGAACCGCTCCGCGAGACTGACGATTCGGTCGTGATCGAGCGCCCCGGCGGCGGCGAGAATCATGCGGTCGGCGCCGTAATGGGTGCTGACATAGTCGGTCAGCGCCCGGCGGGGCAGGCCGGATACGATATCGGCGGTGCCGAGGACGGGCCGTCCGAGCGGTTGCGCAGGAAAGGCTGCCGTCTGGAACTGGTCGAAGATCGTGTCGTCCGGCGTGTCCGCGGCCTGCCTGATCTCCTGAAGGATGACGTTGCGTTCGCGGTCGATCTCGGCCTCGTCGAAGGTGGAGTTGCAGAGGATGTCGGCGAGAATGTCGAGGGCGACGGAGATGTGCTGCTTGAGAACCGTAGCGTGGTAGACGGTGGTCTCCCGCGAGGTGTAGGCGTTCAAATGCCCGCCGATGTCCTCGATCTCGGTCGCTATCCGGAAGGCCGACCGGGTCGAGGTTCCCTTGAACGCCATGTGTTCGAGAAAATGGGAAACGCCGTTCTCGGCTTCGACCTCATGGCGGGCCCCGACATCCACCCACAGGCCGAGGGACACGGACTGGACCGTGTCGACGCGGTCGGTGACGATGCGTAGCCCGTTCGCGAGTTCTGCCGTCTCGATGCTCAACTGCCCGCGCCTCCCGACGCGGCTTCGATGAAGTGCTGCACGGCTCCGAGATCGTTGGGGAGAACGGCAAAGCGTTCCTCGCGCTCGAACAGGTCGGCCATGCGCGCCGGCAGTCCGGGGTGCTGGCCGGTCGCCGATTCGACAGCCTCCGGAAACTTCGCGGGATGCGCGGTGGCGAGGCACACCATCGGGGTCTCCGGATTGCCGCGGCATCTGCGGGCCGCCGCCCAGCCGATCGCGCTGTGGGGATCGAGGAGTTCGCCCGTCCGCTCGAAGGCTTCCTTCATGACGCGCAGGGTCTCGGCGTCGTCGAAACGCGCCGCGGCGAATTTTCGACGCGCCTCGGCGAATCGGGAATCGTCGACCGCGACACTGCCGTGTTCGCGGAAATCGGCCATCCAGCGGCCGACGGCGTCGCCGTCGCCGTCGAACATGTCGTACAGCAGGCGCTCGAAGTTGCTCGAGATCTGGATGTCCATGCTCGGCGAGATCGTCGGCTCGACGCCGACCAGCGCCATCTCGCCGGTCTCGAAGAACCGGAACAGGATGTCGTTGCGGTTCGTGCCGATCACCAGCCGGTCCACCGGCAGGCCCGATTTCCAGGCGGCCCAGCCTGCCAAGACGTTGCCGAAATTCCCCGTCGGCACCGCGAAGCTGACCGCGCGGTCGGGCGCACCGAGGCGGACCGCGGCGACGACATAGTAGACGATCTGAGCCATGACCCGGGCCCAGTTGATGGAATTGACCGCCGACAGCCGGTGGGCGTCGCGAAAGACGGAATCGCCGAACATTGCCTTGACCAGGTCCTGGCAGTCGTCAAAGGTTCCCCGGATCGCAATCGCATGGACATTGTCGGAGGCGACTGTCGTTATCTGGCGGCGCTGGACGTCGGACACCCGCCCCTCCGGGAAGAGGATGAAGATGTCGAGGTTGGCGCGGTCCCGGCAGGCCTCGATGGCGGCCGAACCGGTATCGCCCGACGTCGCGCCGACGATCGTCACCCGCTCGCAGCGGCGGGCCAGGATATCGTCGAACATGCGCCCGACGAGTTGCAGCGCGTAATCCTTGAATGCCAGCGTCGGGCCGTGGAACAGTTCCATAAGCCAAGTGTTTGCGCCGAGCTGCCTGAGGGGTGCGATGGCGGGATGGCCGAAATCCCGGTAGGTGTCGGCCACCATGCGCACGAGGTGGTCGTCGGGGATGGTGCCGTCGACGAAGGGCCGGATGACCCGGCAGGCGATTTCCGGATAGTCGAGACCGGCCATCGCCCTCAGTTCGGACGGCCCGAACTCCGGCCATTGCGATGGCACGTAGAGGCCGCCATCGTCGGCGAGGCCGGCTAGCAGGACATCGTCGAAGGCGAGAGCGGGCGAGTTGCCGCGCGTGGAGTTATATTTCACGAAGGGATCCTCGACCGCGGCGGCCAGTCTAGTCCGACCGTTGTCCGAGTCAAACCGGACGCGGCCCCTCTCAAAGTATCAGACTTCTATAGGTGATTGGTTTCGTGCATGCTGCAGGTCGGTCTCCGCCATTTCGATTCACGGACACCTGACTGGTTCGCTGGCGCGTTGTGCTCTGCCGACGCCACCCGTCACGGTCTGGCTCGCGAGCTTTGCGAGCGCACCGGCTGGCGCAACGCGCCTGGTCGTCCGTGCCTGTCGGCGGCAGGTGCTGCCGGCGCTCGCCGAGCGCGTGGGTCTCGAGCTGCCGCGGCGCGTCCCCGATCGTCGTGCCCGCCGTCCCGTCCGATGACGCTCGCCTGCCTGCTGCAGGATCTCGGCCCGGTCTCGCCGGTGGGCGGCACCGACGATCGCCGGCTCCGGGAGGCGATGATGGCGACGCACCACCCGCCGGGACGGGCGCCCCGGCGGCCAGATGCGGGTCCGCCACCACGGCACGCGGCTTCGGGTCCGCAACCTGGCGGGCGCGGGACAAGTGGATGGTCTGCCGACGCCCGCGCCGCCAACATCAGGCGCGTGATCTGCCATCATCGGTTTCTTCCCGGCGTCCGGGTCTGCGGGCTGGGGTCCTGCGCATGGCGGCGGAGCGCGTCGCCGACGACCGGGAGGCCCGCGGTGCGTCCAGTGGCGGCCTGTACTCATGTCGGCGCGGAGCGGTTACCGCTGCCACTGCGCCGGCCGGACTGTCGCCGGGCGCGGGCGCCGCGGCGAGGGGTCCTGGCGCTGGAGAGCGGCTGGCGCTCCAGGAGACAGGGCGACATCCACTCGGCGCCCTGACGGGCGCCTGTGACGGCACTGACGCGGACCGGGAGTACGGGCCGACGGGCGGCGGCCATCGTTGACATGGGCCCGGATGGAGAACATGGGGGAGGATCTGCCGGTCATCTTTCCGGAGAAGGCGGAGCAGAAGGCCGCCTGCTGTCGAACCCGAGGATCTCCATGGAGCACGTTCTGGAGGCGCATGTCGAGGCGCCCGTCGAGCGTTGTCGGACAGAGCCTCTTGCGATACAGGACACGACGGCACTCAACTGCAGCGGCCCGGGGTCGACGAAGGGTCCGGACGGGGGCGGCAAGGGGAGTGTCGGCATTCTCGCCGGTCTGGCGGTGACGCCGGAGGGCCGGCCCCCGGGCCTGATGGACGCGGCCTTCCGGCAGGAGCCTGGGGAGGACAGCCGGCGCCGGGCGGGCACGGGAGCCCGCGGCGGCCTGCCCGGACACGCGGGTGGTCTGCGAGGGCGACTTCCGGGAGCTGCGGACACCGGGACCGCGCTGCTGGTGCGCGCGAGCCAGCGCGTGCGGACGGCAACGAGGCGTGCCTGCGGGAGCATGTCGCGGCCCGTGACGGAGCTGACGATCCCGGCGGCCCGCGCGCCCGCAAGGAGCGCGTTGTCCGTCTCGAGATCCGCACAGGTGGCGCCGCCGCACCGCGAGGGCGACGCCTGTTTCCATGTTTGCGGCCAGCGAGACGGCGACGAGGCGCTGCTGACCACCGAGCGCCCGGCGCAAGCGGAGGCCGTGCATGCGGCGACCGGCTGGTACCGGACGCGCATCGAGACCTGGTTCCGCACGCTGAAGACCCGGATCAAGGACCGCCGGCGGGCCGACGACCTGAAGAAGTGCCTCGCCGTCCATGTCCTGACCGTCCTCGCGCGGGAGCATCCCTCGACCTCGGCGAGCGAGGTGTTTGCGGAGGAGGACATCGGCCTGCTCCACACGCTGCCGGAAGCGCAGGGTCATCGCAACGTCGTGAGGATGGCGGACGGGAAGGCGCCCGACATCAGGGCGGTGGTCATCGATCTCGGACGCCTCGTCGGATCGCATCTTGCCGCCCGGCAATCGCTCCCGGGAACGAAGAAGGTCTGGCGGGGTCTCGAGCGGCTGCACCGGGCGATCCAAGTGCGCGACGCACTCGGCGAGAGAAGGCGGGAATGAGATACCTAATATAAGTGTGGGATGTTGAAAGACGCGGCCCCTGCCGCCGGGCGAAACCTCGCGGGCCGCCGCGTGGCCGGATCCCCGGGGCGCGGCGCAGCAGCGCCGCCGGAGAGAAGCTCTCCTGTGGCGCCTTTTCCCTGTCCGGCCGGTATCTGCGGGCCCTAGCGCCGCCAGTGGCGACCCTTCCGGCCCAGCGAATCGAGCGCCTTCCGCTGGCCCTCGTCAAGGGACCCGTAGAACTTCGCGAAAGCCGGCCGAACACTCCGCATGGCCTCGAGCCTGGCCGCCAGCATGTTCTCCCTGCGCTCGAGCCTCGCCAGCACCGTCGTCGGGCGTTCCTCCTCGACCAGCGCTTCGCAGGCCTGGCGGAGGCCGGCTTTCGCTGCTTCGCCCGCCTTCCTGAAATTGGTCCAGGCTGCCTTCTGGGCATCGTCGAGAACGGCGAGGCCCTCGACGACCGCTGCCATCCGCTCCATGGGCCAGCCTGCCTGCCTGCTGCAGAAACGGGCGTGCCGGCTGGCGCGGCGGTCGGCCTTTGCCGCCGAGGCCGCCGACCCGCCAGCGCCGGTCTCGGTAGCGGGTTGCGCATGTCCGTCCGGGATGCTGGCCGCTCCGGCGAACAGCAGCGCCGGGATCAGCAGGTAGGCAAATGTCCTTGCAGTCTTCATCGCGGTCTTCTCCTGTCTGATGCCCCGCGAGGGGGTGTTTCAACGACCCGTGCATGCTGCCATGCAGATGTTGCCGGAGTATTTCAGGTCGACCGATTTCGGATAACAAATTGTAACGGTGTACGGAACGCGTCCGTGATCGGCTATGCTCCGTTCCTGCTCCCGGGTCGCTGCCGGGGGACGGACCGCAGACGCATCACCGGACGACTCCACATGACCAGACGGCCCCATCTTCTCATCGTCGACGATGACCACGAGATCCGGTCGCTGCTGTCACGTTTTCTCGCCCGCCATGGCTTTCGGGTCGCGACCGTGGCGAACGGCAGCGATTCGCCGTGGGAGACGCGGACGTTCGACCTCATAATCCTCGACTTGATGCTGCCCGGCGAGGACGGCCTTGCGATCTGCCGCCGCATCCGGCGCGAGAGCAGCGTACCGATCATCATGCTGACGGCGCTCGACACCGATACCGATCGCATCATCGGGCTTGAGGTCGGCGCCGACGACTATCTCGCCAAGCCGTTCAATCCGCGCGAGCTTCTCGCCCGCATTCGGGCGGTGCTGCGGCGTGCGGAAAACGCGGTTGTTGCGGAGGAAAGTCAAGACGGCATCTATGGCTTCGAGGGCTGGGCTCTCGACAGCGGGCGGCGCACGCTCCACGATCCCGACGGTGAGCCCGTGGCGCTGACCGCCGGGGAGTTCGACCTCCTCGCCGCGCTTGTTCACCGCGCCGACCGTATCGTGAGCCGTGAACAGTTGATGGACATTCTCCATGGCCGCGAGGCCGGACCGTTCGACCGCAGCATCGATGTCCAGATAAGCCGCCTCAGGGGCAAGATAGAGAAATCCCCGTCCGAACCGCAGCTTGTCAAGACGGTCCGCGGCCAGGGCTACGTGATTGCCGCACGGGTCACGCGGTCATGAGTCGGCGATCGCACGGCAGGCGCTTGGTCCCCCAGGGGCTGGCAAGCTGGCTCAGCCTTTTGCTGGTCGCCGCGGTGGCGGCGACGGCGTCGTTCGGGCTTGCGGTCTGGTGGATACAGGACAGCCGGCTCGCGGGCATCGGGGCCGACCGGAAGATGCTCCAGCGGATCGTCGCGCGGGTCGTGCCGGCGGTACTGCTCCTCGAGCGGACCGAACCGCAGGACCGGCAGCGGCTGCTCGATGCGGTCAGCGGCCGCCCGCTCCGCATCCAGCTGCATTCCGGGAGTTTGCCGGAGACGCTTCCCGGTGTCCCGGCCACTCCGGAACTCGACCGGTTCGTCCGGTCTCGGCTCGGGCCGCTCGCCGGGCGCGATGTCGGGATCTGGGCTCATCGCGGCGGCGGCGACAGGTTCTACCGGCGGCCCGGCCTGCGGCTCGCGATTCCGCTGGCCTCCGGCGGCTGGGCCGAGGTCGGCATCCGGCCCGTCCGGCGGCGGCCGGGTCCGGTATTCCTGATCTGGCTCGGCGCGACCGCGATCCTCGTCGGCCTGTCCGCGGCATGGGCCGGGTGGCGCCTTACGAGGCCGCTCAGCCGGCTCGCCGAAGCGACGGAACGCTTCAACCTCGACGGTGAGGAGAATCCGCTCCCCGAGACCGGTCCGCGCGAAGTGCGCAACGCGGCCTACGCCTTCAACCGCATGACGGTACGGATCCGCCGCCTGGTCGAGGAGCGGACACTTCTTCTCGCTGCGCTGTCCCACGATCTCAAGACCTTCCTGACGCGGCTGAGACTGCGCATGGAAATGGTCGAGGACCCGGAACAGCGCCGGAAGGGTATCTCCGACATAGCGGAAATGCAGTCGGTGCTCGATGCGACGCTCGGGCTCGCGCGCGACGAGACTCGGGGCGAAAGGCCGGTGGCGGTCGATCTCGCAGGCCTGCTTCGCACCGTCGCCGAGCGCCACCGGGAACTCGGCCGGAAGGTGTCCTACCACGGGCCGGAGCAGCTTGCGTTCCACGGCCGTGCGACCGCGCTCGGCCGGTGTTTCGAGAATCTCGTCGACAACGCGGTGAAGTATGGCGGCGAGGCCGAGATTCTGCTCGAGCGTGAGGACGGTGGCGCCGTCGTCAGGATCCGGGATCGCGGTCCCGGAATAGCGCCCGAACACCGGGAGGCGGTGCTGGCACCGTTCTTCCGGCTCGAATCCTCGCGCAGTCGCGACACCGGAGGCGTAGGGCTCGGGCTCGCCGTCGCCCGCACGGTGGTCGACCGCCACGGCGGCACGCTGTTGCTGGAAGACCGCGATGGTGGCGGGCTTGAAGTGTTGGTGATGCTGCCCCAGCAGATGCGGCGGCCGACAGCTGACAGCGGCGCGGATTGACCGGGCATCGCGGACCCGTCAGCCAAGGGTGCCGTCGGCGCCGGGGTCGGACGGGTCCGGCCGGCGCAGCGTCCGCCGCCGGGGAGTTGGGGCCGATTGTCGGCGAGCCCTGCGCCGGTGCTGTCGTCGGGCGAACCGTGGACGCGGCGCCGCGTCCGGGATGACGAGGTCATGTCGCGTGACCGCGTCAGCTTCCTTTTTCTCAATGTCGGGCACTTCCTCGACCACCTGTTCATGTTGATCTTCGCGACGGTCGCCGCGCTGCGGCTGGCCGGGGAGTGGGGGATGAACTACGCGGAGCTCATCCCCTACGCGACGCCCGGATTCGTCGCCTTCGGGATCTGCGCCATCCCCGCCGGGTGGATCGCCGACAAGTGGAGCCGCGAGGCCATGATGGTTGTCTTCTTCTCCGGCATCGGGGCGAGCTCGATCGTAACGGCGCTCGCGGACACCCCTGTCGGGATCGTGCTCGGACTGTTCGCGATCGGCGTTTTCGCCGCGATCTACCATCCGGTCGCACTCGCACTGGTGGTGCAGGGCCGAGAGAAGCCGGGCATTCCGCTTGCGATCAATGGCGTGTTCGGCAATTTCGGAGCTGCGGTGGCGGCGCTGCTGACCGGTTGGCTGATTGATACCGGCGGCTGGCGCAGCGCGTTCGTCCTGCCGGGTGCGGTCGCCATCGGCGTCGCCTATGCCACCTTCCTGTGGACGGGACGCAGCAGGACCGTTCCGCCCGGCAGGGGCGGGAAGACCGCCGGCCCGGCCGCCGCCTCGCCGGTCGGGCGCGCGGTGTTTCTTAGCGTGCTCTCGGTCGTCGTGTTCACGACCGCGATCGGCGGGCTGATATTTCAGAGCACGACCTTCGCGTTGCCCAAGATCTTCGATGAACGGCTGGCCGGGCTGGCGGGGTCCGCAACCGCGGTCGGCGGCTATGTGTTCCTGGTGTTTGCGGTGGCGGCGCTCGCTCAACTCGCGGTGGGCTATCTCGTCGACCGCTACCCGATGCGCACCGTGTTCACGGTCGTCGCCGGGCTTCAGGCGCTCCTGTTTGCGGTCATGTACGAACTCACGGGGATTGCCGCACTCGTCGTCGCGCCTGCCTTCATGCTCGCAGTGTTCGGGCAGATCCCCATCAACGACGTGCTCGTGGTGCGGATCGCGAGCAGCGCGTGGCGCAGCCGCCTTTACGCCATTCACTACATCGTAACCTTCTCGGTGATGGCCTCGGCCCTGCCGCTGATCGAGGGGATTCATGCGAGCCGTGGGTTCCAGGCGCTGTTCGTGGCGATGGCGGCGGGCGGCATCTTGGCCGCGGCCCTGATACTGCCCCGCGCCGGCGGTCCGGCCCCGCAGCCCGCCGGTGGATGATGGCGCTCCCGGGGACCGGCGGTCCGGCCTGCCGACGACCGGATGCTGCGGCGCCGTCAACCGGATCCGCAGCGGTTCCCACCGGGCCTCGTCCGTTCTAGTCTTGCCGCGGTCGGGAAGGAGAGGCGATGCGCACGACACGCCGGGCAATGCTGGCAGGGGCGGGCGCCGTGCTTGCCGCGCCAGCGTTCGGCGCGGCGGCCGGAAAGGCGCTTTCGAAGCGCATTCCGGCGACCGGGGAACCCATCCCGGCCGTCGGGATCGGCAGCTGGATCACCTTCAACGTCGGCGATGATCCGTTGCTGCGCGTCGAATGCCGCGCGGTGATGTCTGCCTTTTTCGAGGCTGGCGGCGGCATCGTCGATTCCTCGCCAATGTACGGTTCGTCGCAGGAGGTGATTGGCGACGCGCTGGCGAGGCTGAGGCGTCCGCGGGGCCTGTTCTCCGCCGACAAGGTATGGACCCGGGCCCCCTCCGGACCGGCGCAGATTGCGGAAACGGCGCGGCGCTGGGGTGTGGAACGTTTCGACTTGCTGCAGGTCCACAATCTGGTCGACTGGGAAAGGAATCTCGACATCCTCGCCGCCATGAAGGAGGCTGGCCTGGTGCGCTATACGGGGGTCACCACCTCGCACGGGCGCCGGCACGGGGCGCTCGAGGAGATCATGCGACGCCGTCCGCCGGACTTCATTCAGCTCACCTACAACATCGTGGACCGGGAGGCGGAACGGCGTCTGCTGCCGCTCGCCCTGGAACTCGGGATCGCGGTCATCTGCAACCGGCCCTTCCGGCGCGGTCGATTGCCCGACCGGCTTGCCGGCCATCCGCTCCCTGGCTGGGCGAGGGAAATCGGCGCGTCCACCTGGCCGCAGTTCCTCCTGAAGTTCATTCTGTCCCACCCCGCGGTGACGGCAGCCATCCCCGCGACCCGGCGAGTCGACCACCTGCGGGAAAACAAGTCCGCTGCCTTCGGCCCGATGCCGGACGCGGCCATGAGCCGGCGCATGGCGGAGCATGTGCGCGCGCTGTAGGGCCGCGCCGCCGGGGACGGCATAGAGAGGCCCGCAATGGCAGGAAGCTGGGCGCTGGAGGACTTTCTGCCATTCTCGCCGCAGGCCTACTGGCGACTGTTCGCGCTGGAGAACGAGGCGGTCTGGCCGGCCCAGCTACTGCTGGTGACGGCGGGGGCGCTGCTCGTCCTCTTGCTGCTGCGGGGCAGGCAGCCTTCCTTTCGGTGGCTTGGCCCGGCGCTCGGAGCGGCCTGGATCTGGGCCGGCTGGCAGTTCGTGGCGATGCGCTACGGCACGCTTAACTGGGCCGCGCCGACGCTTGCCTGGGGATTCTACGCCGAAGGCGCGCTCCTGGCGGCGCTCGGCCTCTCGGGGCGGCCGGCATTCGCCGCACGGGAGAAATCCCGGGCGGGCATCGGGCTTGTCGCGGCGGCGCTTCTGGTCTGGCCGGTCCTGGCACCTCTCGACGGGCGGCCGTGGCGCGAGGCGGAGGTGTTCGCGGTCGCGCCCGACCCGACCGCGGCCGCCACGCTCGCCCTGCTTGCGCTCGCCGCGCGCGGCAAGTGGAGCACGCTCCTCTGCGTCGCTCCGGTGCTGTGGCTTGCAGCCTCCGCGCTCACGCTCCTCACCATGGGCGCCTGGCAAGGCTGGGCGGTGCTTGCGGTCCTGCTCGCCGGCGTCGCCGCCTGCGCCCTGCTGCGGAAAGGGACCACGGACGGCTCGTGAACGCCGCCAATTCCCTCGTGAACGCCGCCAATTCCCAAGACTTTCCCCACGCTGCATTCGATCTTGCCAACTGCTGATGGAGGGAGGTTGTACAGGCTCGACCCTCCTGGGTTTTCTGGCCGCGGGGCCGTCCACGGGTCGCCGCAGCCGGAAAACCTGGCAAGAATGCGGAAATTTGTGCTCCGTTCAGCGGTCATTCAAAACACCAACCACAGCATGAGAAAGTCCTGCGCCAATTCCCGGCCCCGGTTGCCCGAGCGCGGGCGCCCGGATAGAGTTACGGGCGAACTGCGGAACCTGTCGCGCATGCCCGCCCCGGAGGGGCGGCGCGTCGGTGGCGATGCGGCCGTCCGCAACAGCTGAAACGGATTCTGGGAGGCAACGATGAAAGTGAATATCAGCCAGATCGCCGCGGTGGTTTGCGGGGCCGCGCTGCTGCTTGCGCCGGTTGCGGCGTTCGCGGAGACGATCATGAAGATCGGTTTCGTGACGATCAATGACGGCCAGCACAAATCCGCGAACTGGATTCAGAAGGAAGTCGAGAAGCGGACCGGCGGCTCGATCAAGGTCAAGGTCTTTCCGGCCGCGCAGCTCGGCAAGATCCCGCGCCAGATCGAGGGCGTCCTGTTGGGCACCCAGGAGGCGTTCATCTCGCCGCCCGGATTCTTCGTCGGCCTCAACAAGGCGTTCATGGCCCCCGACGCGCCCGGCCTGTTCAAGGATTTCGCGCACCAGACGGCGGTTTTGAACCACCCGAAGGTCCGCGACAAATTCCTCAATCTCGGAACCTCGAAGGGCGTCACCGGGGCCTATGTCGTGTGTGCCGGCTCTTCGGCGCTTGCCATGCGCGATCCGGTGCGCAAGCTCGCCGACGTCCAGGGCAAGAAGATCCGGGTGCTGGCCTCGCCCATGGAGGTCGCGATCATGAGGCAGCTCAAGGCGGCGGGTACCCCGATGGCATATTCCGAGGTTCTTCCGGCAATCCAGCGCCGCGTGCTCGACGGTGCGAGCTCTGCGATCGTGGTCATGGGGCCGTCGAAATTCTACACCGCGGCGAAGTACCTCACGCCGACCAACTTCACCTTCATCCCGAGCGCGATGTGGACCAGCGCCAGGTGGCTTGCCAAGCTCTCCGAGAAGGAGCGCGACATCCTCATGCAGGTCGGCCGTGAGGTGACGCCGATGGCCAACAAGTGGTCGGAGGACGACACCGCGAAGTGGGAGAAGAAATGGGGCGAGGAGGGCGGCACCGTGATCCGGCTCGACGAGAAGGAGCGTCTCGCGGCGCTCGAGAAGCTGCGACCCCTCGGCGACGAGATCTTCCTCAAGGATCCCGCCATCGCGCCGATGTACAAGCTGCTGAAGGCAGTGGCCAAGGAAACGATGTAGCCTGCCGGTTCCGCTGGAAGCGGAGGGTCGGCCCGCTGGTCCTCCGCGACTGCGGAGCCTCAATCCTTGCGGCGGACGGCTGCCGGTCAGGCGAGCCAGGTCGTGAACGCGTCGACATCGATGCGTTCGGGCTGAAACCGGTTGACGCCGGCGCCGTCGTCCGACCATCCGATGCTCATGCCGCCGATCAGCGTGTGGTCGGCGCCGATGCCGAACATCCGGTGCGCGACATGCGGGTACATGCCGAGCGCGCCCTGCGCGGTTGCCGCCAGCCCCCAGCCCTGCGCCGACAGCACGATGGAATGGATGAAGGTGCCGTAATCGAGCCACGAGCCGTGCTCGAGATCGGCCAAGATCCAGAACAAGAGGCCGGTTCCGGCGCCGAAGAACTCAAAATTCCGCCGCATCGCCCGGCGCCGCCCCGCGCGGTCGTCGCGGGCGACGCCCATCGCGTCATAGAGGCCGTAGCCGCAGGCGCGCCGGCGCGCGAGGAATGGCTCGCGCCAGTTCGGTGGGTAGTAGTGATACTCCATGTCCGCGCTCTCGCCGGCCTCCTCGGCGGCCAGCAGGGCGCGGCTGTAGCGGCGCAAGCTCTCGCCATTGAGGATGTGCACCTTCCAGGGCTGGATGTTGGAGCCGGACGGTGCCCATCGCGCTGCCTCAAGGATGCGGCGCATGACCGCGTCGGGAACGGGTTCGGGACGGAACGCCCGGATCGAGCGCCGCGACAGGATTGCGTCCTCGACATGAACGTCCGGACGCTCTAGCCCGGGATCGGTCATGTGCCGGCGCCGTTCGGCGGCGATCCGGGCTGGCGTGGGCGGTGCGGGGCCGGTCATCTCTGGTGCCCGGTGGTTTCAGGTGCCGACCGAGGGCGTCGGCGGCAGCCGGCCGCGCCACTTGATCCAGTTGAAGCTCGTGTCGCAGCTGCGGCAGCGGAACATGACCTCGGAAGCCGCGCCTCCGAAGAGCGAGAGCACCTCAAGGCCGCAGGATCCACAGTCGGGGCAGGACACGCCGTCGAAATCCGGGTCGCCGGAATGAAGCTCGCGATGGCGCGCGGCATAGCCGCCGCTCCGCCCGGCTCCGCGCTCAGTGGGCAAGCTCGGCGTCCTTGAAGCGGACGACATTGAACAGCCCGTCGGGTAGCGGACCGGTCCGCCGCGCGTCCTCGCGCCAGTCGGCGCCGACGCTGACCGGGGTTTCATGGTCAAGCGGAGCGCCCAGCATTTCCGAAGCCTGCGCCGCCTCCTTGACGAAGGCGCTGCGCAGCGCGCTCAGCCGCACGTCGCGGAGCTCGGCCTTGAAAACCGGGTCCTGTCCCCGCGGCGGCCCGAACCAGGCCAGGGCCAGCGGGAAGCGGCGGGCATAGGCTTTCTGGAAACGGGCCGTCGTCGCCTTCGCCTCGCCGATGATGCGGAACCAGCCGTGGGCGTATTTGAGGTGGAAATAGGCTTCCTCCCCGATCTTCTTGGTCAGGCCCGAGACAACGCGGTCGGAATGGTTGAGAAAGCCCGAGGCGAGCATCCAGGTCGCGAGTTCGGCGAGCCAGGTACTGACGATGAAATCCTCCCAGTTCGCCGGCGCATCGTCGAGGAGGTTCATCGCGTGGATGTCCTCGGGGCCGCGGCCGCGCTCAAGATGGACATAGCCGCGGCCATGCGCCGCGAGGTACTGGTAGATTGCGCGGGTGTGGCCGTAATTGGCGGTGCACATGCCGAGGATCGCCGCGAAATCCGGCAGCGAGCGCCCGTTCATCACGCATTCCGCGTACCAGTTGCCGAGCACGAGCTTGGTGTCGGCAATGGCCAGCAGGTCGTTCTCGAATTCCGCATGCAGTCTGGTGCCCGGAGTCCCGGGTTCATAGGTCATCTGACGCTGTCTCCATGTTGCGGGGCCTCAGCCCATCTTGATCTTGGCCGACTTGCCCTCTTCGGTGACGGTGATGATCGCGTCGAGCGGCACGACGCACATTTCCCGCCAGTGGTGCTGATCGTAGATGTACCATGCGCGCACCTTGGCAAGTTCGTCGTTGGGCGCCTCGACGGATCCGACATGCGACAGGTCGGACTCGGAATCGCGGCGCGCGAACACTTCGTAGTATTTGGGACTGGTCCCGCCACGCTCGCGCAGCTGGTTGATCTTCTTTCTGCGAATCGCCTGTACCGCCATCGTTTTCCTCGCGCTCTTCAGACCTGTATGCCGTTGGTCCGCATCATTTCCTGCACCTCGGGCTCGATCATTTCGCGCGACCATGGAAGGTGCCAACCTTCCTCGACCACGACCCCGCTGACGCCGTCGAGCGCCATCACCGCGTCGCGTATCGAGTCGCGCAGCATGCCGGCACCGGGGCAGCCCATGCACGGGATGCAGACCGCCACGCGCACGGTGCCGTCGTCCGCGATGTCGATGTCGCGCAGCATCCCCATGCGCCGGAGGCTGACCGGCACGTGAGGATCGTTGACCGTCTCGAGCGCGGCAGTGACATCGTCTCGGGATGGCGGTGGAGGCGCGGCGGCCATGGCGGGATCGTAGCCCTACGCCGTTACCAGAGGTCGTTGCCCCAGACCTCGGAGAGCACGCGGCTGATCGAGGGCACCTTGTGCTTCGAGCCCCGCTTCCAGATCTCGATCTGCTCTTCCCAGCTGATCGTCGTGGCGTAGTCCCAGGTGCGGGTTTCCTCGTCGAGGGCGATCGGGGGTTCGTAGTCGAGTACGTATCGGCCTTCGTCCTCATCCCAGTGGGCGGGGACCTTGATGCCGACGCTCTCCGAGAACGGGACGATGCGCGAGAGCCATTTCTGGCGCATCTCGTCGTTGGAGGCGCCGCGGATACGGTAGCGGATCTGGTCGGTCCGGGTCTTCAGGTGATCGGGCAGGCCGAACCAGGCGGCACAGAGCGGAAAATAGAAATCCACCGATTCCTGCACGCGCCGCCGGGCCGCCTCCGAGTGGTTCCAGAAAAACCGCACCCAGCGCTCGCCGTGGCTCACGTGGAAGGTCTCTTCGTAATTGACCTTGCGGAGCGAGCGGGCAAACGGAGCGTAGGAGCAATTCTCCTCGAGATCGACTGTCGTGATGTAGCCAGCACGGTCGCCGTAGCACATCGAGACGACGGATTCGATGTAGTCCTCGTGGGGAAATTCCAGCATCTGAAAGGTTCGCCACTCCTCGGGATCGCGCTCGAACAGGAACCTGTGCGTGTCGTATCCGAAATCCTCGAGGATGCGGTACATCATCTGCGCGTGTCCGAGCTCGTCCTGGCAGGCGGCGGCGATCGCAATCTTGTCCTCGAGCGTCGGCGATGTCCTGATCGCCGGCGAATAGGTGGGCAGGGTGACGACCTCGAGATCGGCGGCGATGTGGATGGTGTTGACCAGCACGTTGCGGTAGCGCGGGGTCATCTCCTCGACATCTTCGAGCTTCTGCCCCGACGCCACGCGCTCCTGCAGGGCGCGCTCGCGCGGATCTTCCCGTTTGTCCTTGACTGCTGCGTCCATCTTGCTCCTGCTCCCGTCTGTCGTGATTGGTGGTCTAGCCGCGCCGTTCCGCAGCGACGCCGTCAATGACGAAGTCGCGGAACGCCCTGGCGAAATCGTGGCCGTCGAGACCGCGGCCGCGCATGTACCATTCGACGTAGCACCCCTTGTTGAGCGCCATGATTACGCTCGTGATCTCGTCGGCGCCGATACCGTTGCGGAACACGCCGCCGGCCTGGCCCGACTGCACCGTTTCGCGCAGCGCGTTTTCCATCCGCGCCATCATTTCCTGGAGGCGGACCTCCGTGCTTTCGCCCGAGCCATTGAATTCCGCACTCATCAGAATCGCGAGAAGCATGTACTCCGTCTTTTCGGCTCCGATGACGGACTGGGTGCGGATGAAGGCACCCAGGCGTTCGCTCGGGTCCATGCCGGCGTCGCCCATGGCGGCGATCGTGGGCTCAACGATCAACGCCTCGGCGCGGTCGAGCAGAGCTTCGAGCAGCATCGACTTGCTGCGGAAGTAGAAATACACCGCGCCCTTGGTCAGGCCCGCGGACTGCGCTATTTCCTCGACGGTGGTCGCATGATAGCCCTGCGTGATGAACAGCGTCAGCGCCGCCGACAGCAGGGATTCGATGCTTGCGGCCCGCTGTTCGCGCTTGGTCAGCGGCCGCGTGCGTTCCAGAACTTGGTCGGCGATTTGTGTCGTGTCGTCCATGGCAGAGCGGATGGCCCAAGCATCGTGAAGCCCACGCGTTTCACATACTGATCAGACAGTATCTTCAATTCGTAGCCGTCGCAAGCCCGTCCCGGCGCGTCGGGCTTCAGCCCGCCTCCGCGCCCAGATCCTCGAGGGGCCAGCGCGGCCGCGGCGCGAAATCGAGCCCGTCGGCGCGGCCCGACTGCAGGCGCTCGATCCCCGCCCAGGCAATCATCACGGCGTTGTCGGTGCAGAGCCCCTGCGGCGGCGCGACGAACTTGTAGCCGACCGACCCGCACAGCCCCAGCAACCGGCCGCGCAGGAAGCGGTTGGCGGCAACGCCGCCGGCCACGACCAGCGTCCGGTGGCCGCCGGTCGCGCCGTGCTGGCCGTCGAAGATCCGCATCGCCCTTGCGCAGCGGTCGACGAGCACATCCCCGACCGCGGCTTGGAACGAGGCGCAGACATCCGCTACGTCCCTTTCGGCCACCGTTTCGCCGCCGAGGCCCGCGACCGCGTGGCGGACTGCCGTCTTGAGCCCGGAGAACGAGAAGTCGCACCCGTCGCGCCCGCGCATGGGGCGGGGAAAGTCGAATCGTTCAGCGTCGCCGCCGACGGCGGCCGCCTCGACGGCCGGACCGCCGGGGAATCCAAGCCCGAGAATCCGCGCCGTCTTGTCGAAGGCCTCGCCGGCGGCGTCGTCGAGGGTCGATCCGAGCCGGGTGTAGCGTCGCGGGTCCTCGACGCCTAGGATTTGGCAGTGCCCGCCAGAGACCAGCAGCAGCAGATAGGGAAACGCGACATCGTCAGTGAGGCGTGCGGTCAGCGCGTGCCCCTCGAGATGGTTGATTGCGAGGAACGGACGGCCGAGCGTCGCGGCCATGGCCTTCGCCGTCATCACGCCGACGATCAGGCCGCCGATCAGGCCGGGACCGGCTGCGGCGGCGATGCCGTCGAGTTGCCCGGGCGCGATCCGCGCCCGGGACAGCGCAAGGCGCACGATGCCGTCGATGGTTTCGAGATGCGCGCGCGCAGCGATCTCGGGCACCACGCCGCCATAGGGCCGGTGGTCCTCGATCTGTGAGTGGATCACGTTCGCGCGCACCGCGCCGTCGCCGTCGACGACTGCCGCTGCGGTCTCGTCGCAACTTGTCTCGATTCCCAGCACCGTCATTTTCGGCCCTTCTGCCGCAGCCCCGCAGGAGTCTCGCCAGCGCCTGCGGGGCGCAAGCCGCTTTCATGAAACGACATATGGTTCTAGACTCCGGAGATGTCGACGTCACCCCTCAGAATCGGCACCCGGGGGAGCCCGCTGGCGATGGCGCAGGCCAGCGAGGTGCGCGACCGTCTGATTTTGGCCCATGGTGAAATCGACGCCACGATCGTGCCGATCACCACCACCGGCGACCGCCATCCGCTGCCGCCGGCACCCGCTGCCGGGGGCAAGGGAATGTTCACCGGCGAACTTGAACAGGCGCTTCTCGACGGCCGTATCGATATCGCGGTCCATTCGATGAAGGATCTCCCGGCGCCGTTGCGGCGCGGTCTCGATATCGACTGCTATCTGCCGCGCGAGGATCCGCGCGACATGCTGGTCTCCCCGGATGCGTGGGACCTCGCGGGGCTGCCGCCGGAAGCGACCGTCGGCACCGCTTCACCGCGCCGTCGTGCGCTGCTGCTGTATCACCGTCCCGATCTCCGCATTGTGCCGTTTCGCGGCAATGTCGACACCCGCCTAGCCCGTCTCGAGAGCGGGGAAGTCGATGCGACCGTGCTCGCGGCCGCCGGCATCAAACGCCTCGGGCGCGGGGACGTCACGGGGATACCGCTGGATCCCTCGACGGTCCTGCCGGCGGCCTGCCAGGGTATTATCGGAGTCCAGCGGCGGGTCGGGAATCGCCGAGCCGCGGCGCTCCTTGAGCCGGTGAACGATCCCGCGGCAACGGCGAGCGCGACCGCCGAGCGGGCGCTGCTGGTCGGGCTCGACGGTTCGTGCCAGACCGCGATCGCTGCCCTCGCGTCGCCGCATGGCGACTGCCTGACCCTGCGCTCCGCCATCGCGCGGCCCGACGGTGGCGAGGTGCTGGAAACCGAGCGCCGGGGATCGTGGAGCGACGCTGCGGCGCTCGGCGCCAGCGCGGCGACGGAATTGCGTGAACGTTCGGGACCCGGGTTCTTCCATGGTTAAGCCGTTCGAATCGAGCAGCCGTCATGCCCTGATCACCCGCCCCCGCGAGGATGCGGCGGCAGTCGCCGCGGCAGTAATGCGCCGAGGCGTGATGCCCGTGATCTCGCCGGTCATGACCGTCGAACAGTTCGATATCGAAATTGACCGCGACGTCGATCGCTGCCAGGCGATTCTTTTCACCAGCGGCAACGGCGTGCGCGCGTTTTGCCGCCTGTCCGACAGGCGCGACAAGCACGCATATGTGGTCGGATCCGCGACCGCCGCGCTGGCTCGCGACAGCGGTTTCGCTCTGGTCACCAGTGCCGACGGAAACAGCGCCGATCTTGCACGGATGGTCGCCGCCAGCTTGAGCGCCTATGACGGCCCGCTGTTCCACGCAGCGGGAACGACGGTCGCTGGCGATCTGTCGAGGCAGCTCGACGAGGCCGGATTCGAGACCGTGCGGCGCACGCTCTATGCGGCCCGCCCGGTCGACCGGCTGCCGCCCGAGGCCGAAACCGCGCTGCGCGAGGACAGGTTCGACTATGTCCTGCTCTTCTCGCCGAGAACCGCGAAGGTGTTCGGAGGGCTCGTGGAGGCCGCAGGGCTGGCGCCGGCGCTGGGTCGCATCGCCGCGGTCTGCCTGTCGGGGGCGGTGGCCGATGAACTCGACGGTGAATCGTGGAAGGAGATCCGGGTTGTCGACCGGCCGACGCTTGAAGCCATGGTCGAGGCCATCGACGCTGCCGCGGCCGGAACCGCCGGGCCGGAGAATGCCGGAACCGGACAGCCGTCGACGACGCCTGCCGATGCAGCGCCGGAACCCGAGATCGAAATCATCGTGCCGGAGGATGCTGCGGGCCGGCTCGGGGCCGGCAGAACGGACAGCAGTTCTGACGCCAGCGGGATGCCCGGCGCGGCGCCGTGGGGCTTCCGGGCGCGCAGCGCCGCGGGTGCCCCCGTTTCGGGAACCGGCGCCGGTTCGCCGGACACGCCGCCGGGGAGCGATGGCCGGCCGGGTCCGACCGGCCCCGCTTCCCCGACGCCAGCGGCGCTGCGGGGTGGGTACTTCTCGCGTCGGGCGGCGATCGCCGCCGGCGCCGTTGTCATCGTGGTGGCCGTGGCCTTCGGCTATCTCGTGTGGTCGTTGTGGCAGACCCGGGCAACCGGTCAGGAGGTCCGGGCGCTTGTGACGCTTGGCGAATCGCAGCGCGCCGACCTGGCGAGGCTGGCCGAACAGCGGAACGCCGACCTGGTCCGCCTCGACGCGGAACGGCACGCCGGGCTTGCCGCACTCCGTGAGGAGAGCGCACTCCTTGCCCGGGAAGTCGCCGGGTTGAAGGACTGGCTGGCCGCGGCCGAGGCTCGACTTGCGGATGCTGACGGGCTCGTTGCGCGCCTGGACGCGCTTGAGAAGGAGGATCGAGCATCGGATGGTAGCGCTGCCGCTGCCGCCGTCGGCGGGCTTGCAGAGCGCATCGACGGCGTCGAAAGCCGGCTGGCCGAAGCGGAGAAGGCTCGCGTGGCTGCCGAGGAACGGCTGCGGACCCGCGACCGGTCCGAGACCGGGTTGCGTTCGGAGCTCGACCGCGCGCACGCCCGCATCGACGAGCTCGGGTCGGTGCTGAAATCGGTGCAGGAGGCGTCCGGCGATCCGGCGCGAACGGCTGCGGAGCTGCATTCGGGGCTGGACCGCGCCAATGCCCGCATCGACGAGCTCGGGTCGTTGGTGAAGTCGGTCCGGGAGACGCCGCGCGATCCGGGACGCTACGGCGTCATTGCCCTGGCGGCGAGCCGGCTGCGCGAGGCGATGACAGGCCCGCGCCCGTTCGCCACGGAACTTGCCGCCGTTGAGAACTTGGCGCGCGGGGACGCCGACATAGCCAAGGCGATCGCCGCGCTCGCTCCATACGCAGCCGATGGTGTTCCGTCACGGGTTCTTCTGTTCGACCGGTTTTCCGATGTCGTTCGCGCCGTCGCGGCGGCGGTTCCGGAAGCCGATGTGGCGGGAGACTGGTGGGACCAGGCTGTCACCGAACTGAGGAACCTCGTCAGGATCCGGCGCGTGGACGGCAGCGGCGGCGGTGTTCACTCGATTCTTGCCCGCGCCGAGACGCAGGCGCGTCGTGGCGATCTCGCCAGCATGGTCCTTGAACTCTCCGGGCTTGAGGGTCGTCCGGCCACCGCCGCGCGGCGCTGGCTCGACGAGGCGCGGGCGAGACTCGCCGTCGAGAGCGCGGCAGCGGCGCTCAACTATGTCGTTCTCGACCGTCTCGGGGCTGCCGGCGGCTGACGGGACCGGTGATCAGATTCGTCATTCTGCTTGTCGTCGCCCTGGCGCTCGTCGTCGCGGGGGCGGCCTGGCTCAGCGCGAGGCCGGGAGCCGTCGCGATCGAGTGGCAGGGCTGGCTGATCGAGATGTCCGCGGGGAGCCTCGCGCTGATCGGCGTCATGGTTGTGGTACTGGCGGTTCTCGTTGTCGGAATCGTGCGCCTCATCTGGCAGTTGCCGGGATCGGTCCAGAACAGCCTCCGCGCGTCGCGTCGCGACCGCGGCTACCGGACGCTGACCCGGGGCATGGTGGCCGCCGCCGCCGGCGAGCCCGACGAGGCTCTCAGGCTGGCGCGCCGCGCCAATGCGCTGCTCGACGATCCGCCACTGACCATGCTGCTGTCAGCCCAGGCGGCACAACTCAACGGCGAGGAGGAGGCGGCGCGCAGTTATTTTCTCGAGATGCTCGAACGGCCCGACATGGCCTTTCTCGGACTTCGCGGCTTGCTGATGCAGGCGCAGCGCGGCGGCGACCGGGCGGCGGCGCTGGAATATGCGCGCCGGGCCTATGAGCTGCAGTCCGGTTCGTCGTGGGTTCTCTCGACCCTGTTCGACCTCTACGTCGAAAGGCGCGAGTGGTCGGAAGCGCTGGCCATCCTTGACGACGCCGCCAGGCACAGGGTCGAGATGCCGGATGTCGGGGGCCGGATGCGGGCGGCGGTACTGCTCGGTTGCAGCGGTGAGGCCGAGGAGGCCGGCCGGCAGTCGCGCGCGCTGCGCTATGCGCGGCGCGCGCAGGTCTTGGCGCCATCGTTCCTTCCAGCCGTGCTGCGCACCGTCGAACTCCTGGTGCGGTCGGGAAGCACGGGGCGTGCGAGCCGGATGATTCTTGAGACTTGGGCCGAGACCCCGCATCCCGAACTCGCCCGCGTCTACGGCGAGGTTGGCACCGGCGGTAACCCGTTGAAGAGGGTGCTGCGACACGAGGAACTGCTCGCGGCCAATCCCGAGCATCAGGAAAGCCACGTGGCGCTTGCTGAGGCAGCGCTCGGCGCCGGGCTTTGGGGCGAGGCGCGCAATCACCTGGGCAGGGCGGCGGCGCAGGATCCGTCGGCGCGCGTCTGTCGTCTGATGGCAGAGCTGGAGGAACGCGAGCGCGGGGACGAGGAGAAAGTACGATCTTGGCTCCTCAGGGCGTCGTCGGCAGCTCCGGATCCGGCCTGGGTGTGCAGCGATTGCGGGAACGCCTGGGAAAACTGGGCCGCATTGTGCGGCAGTTGCGGCGCTCTGGGCACGCTGGACTGGCGCCCGCCGGCCCGTGCGCTTGCGCTTGGTTTGGACGCGGTGCATACCGGTGCCGTCGCTGTCGCCGGGGCGAACATGTTTCCTGCGGTAACGGAGGGAGATGCCGGACAGCCGGCGCCGCCGGCCGCCGGATAGTCGCGGCAGGGTGATCACCCGCGCTGCACACGACGCCGGCGACGCTGATCACCCGGCGCTGCGGCGCAGACCATGTCTTCCCGGTCAAGGGCGCCCGAAACCTTCGACGGCATCGACCGGGAGACGGATGCCACCGGCCGCTTCAAGGAGGAGTTCGACAAGGCCTACGGACGCCTCGAGCAGCGCTCGATACGTGCCGCTCGAGGATCTGATCAACTACCCCGGCGTCAGCCCACGGTGATCCCACGCTGCTAATCCGGCGACGACTGGCGAGATTTTTATAGTTTGCGTCGCGGTGCAATCGTGCCGCCAAGGCTCGATGGGACCTTCTCGGCACGAAAATTGCGATCAAGGAGGCGATCTGTGATGATCCGAGCCCCAACGCATTCGGATTTCGCGTCTCCGAATTAGCATGGGATCGTCATGCGTCAGCCAGATCGCCCGTATCAAGCGCTACCGCGAGCCGCTGGGAAAGAGCGTCAGCGGCGCAGCGAGCGGCAACGACCACACCGGTACATCATCACCCGCTCGATGCGCAACACGCGTCGCCAGAGGAACTTCTGCGGCCGCGGGCCGTGGAAAACATGAACCACCGAGACTGCGTCTTCGGCGAACACGTCTGCCTGACACGCCCTGCAAACCGCGCCAGCCTCAACAACATCGCGCTCACGGTGATCTTCGCCAACCGACGCGAGAACCTCGCCGAAACACGACGGCGGCTCGACCGCCGGGAAGCCGTCGCAGCCCTGAGCGCCAATGGTGTCCGGCCGATTCCCGGACGCCGCCCACAACCCGCCCACATTCCGAAAACAACCCGCCGATAACGCCGCCAGCGACGACCGCGGACGGCCCCGAAGCCAGAAAACCCGGCACGCCGTGAAACCTCCGGACAGCAGAAGACAGCAAAATTGAATGCAGCGTGGGAAACACCTGATAGTCGCGGACGTGACGCTTGCCGGCATCGAAGCTGACGGCTATCTTCGCATCCGCTGTCGGTGGCGGTGCAGCCGATGTAGCTCAGATGGTAGAGCAACGCATTCGTAATGCGTGGGTCGGGGGTTCGAGTCCCTCCATCGGCACCAGCCCCGGCGCGGCCGTCCGCAGGGGCCTCAAGATCTTCCACCTGCGGCAGAGCCGGCCCCGCGTCACAAAAAATTCATCAAATTGTCACGCCGTCATTAAATAGGCGCAATAGATTCATACTGCCAACGACAGGCGTTGGCTGACGAGGCGCCAGTGTCTCGTGTTTCCCAAGCCCATCTCCATGGAGGTAAGATGCAAGCGAAAACCCTTGTCGCGGTCACCGCTGCCGCGCTTGTCGCAGTCGGCGCGGCGGAGGCCCGCGACCAGATCAAGATCGTTGGATCGTCGACGGTGTTTCCGTTCTCGACCACGGTTGCCGAACAGTTCGGTAAGAGAACGCAGTTCAAGACTCCTGTGGTCGAGAGCACGGGGTCCGGCGGCGGGCTAAAGCTGTTTTGCGCCGGCGTCGGCGTGCAGCATCCGGACATCACGAACGCCTCGCGCAGGATCAAGAAATCGGAGGTGGAGAAGTGCGCCAAGAACGGCGTGACCAAGATCACGGAAGTCAAGATCGGCTATGACGGCATCGTGCTCGCGCACTCCAAGTCCGCCAAGCAGATGAACATCACCCTCAGACAGCTGTTCCTGGCCCTGGCCAAGGATGTTCCGGCGAACGAGGACGGCTCGAAGCTGCAGCCGAACCCCTACAAGAAATGGAGCGAAGTCGACGTCTCGCTGCCGGACCGCAATATCGAGGTTCTTGGCCCGCCGCCGACATCGGGCACGCGGGATGCGTTCGTGGAGCTTGCCATGGAGGGCGGCTGCAAGACGTTCGCGGCGCTCAAGGCCATGAAGAAGACCGACAGTAAGATGTATAAGGCGGTCTGTCGCGGCGTTCGTGAAGACGGCGCCTTTGTCGAGGCGGGCGAGAACGACAACCTGATCGTCCAGAAGCTCAGCGCCAATCCGAAAGCTCTGGGAATCTTCGGATTCTCGTTCCTCGATGCCAATGCCGACAAGCTTCGAGGCAGCAAGGTCGACGGGGTCGACCCGGAATTCGAGTTGATCGCGTCGGGCAAGTATCCGATTTCGCGGTCCATGTACTTCTACGTCAAGAACGCGCATGTCGGTGCCATCCCCGGGATCACCGAATACGTCAAGGAGTTCACGTCCGAGAAGGCGTGGGGCGAGGACGGCTACCTGGTTGACAAGGGCCTGATCCCGCTCGGGGATGCCGATCGGAAGAAGGCCAGCGCCATGGCGAGGAAATTTGCCCCGCTCAGCATGTAGCTGCGTGACAGCGGTCGAGGCCTTTCGGCCCGCCGCGGGGGCGGCGCTCTCTGGAGAGCCGCCCCTTCTGCGTTCAGAGCCCGGTGTGGTGCAGACGGGGCCTGCTGGCGGAACCTGCCGCGCATGCTGCGGGTGCGCCAGGTGCAGGCAGGAGCTATCCGGTTGTCACGCGGCGTCTGGTCGTGCAGACGGTCCGGATACGGTGGCTCCGGACGGTCGACTGTAGGCGCGCGATGACCGCGACAGTCGTCGGTCGGCGCGCAATCCCGCTGATGCTGCGCGCCGGACCAGGCCGGGTCGTTGTCCGCGTTCACTCGTATGTTCGGATTGGGAACGGTCCGGCCCTGGCGGAGAGTAGTACGGACGGTTCGATGGGCTCCGGCGCGCCAGCGCCGGGAGAAGGCTGTGGATGCTGACTTACTGGTTTTCCGCTTCGGCGAGCGCTGCGTCTCTCGAATCGTGGACCGGGATGATCTTGTGAAATCCTGAAATCTCGAAGACTTCCTTGATCGAGCCGGGGAGGGAACAGAGCATGAACTTTGCGTCCCTCTTCCAGAGGGTCTTCGCCAACAGGAGAATGGCGCGCAGGCCGGCACTGCTGATGTAGGACAGTTCGGTCATGTCGACGACCACGGCCGTGTCCGAACTGTCAACGGCGACATTCATCGCATCTTCGAAATTGCGGCTGTTGGAGCCGTCGATGCGGCCTTCCACCCTGACAATCAGGACGCCACTCTCGCGTTCAGTCTTTAGATCCATGGGATTTTCCTTACGCTGGCTTATTCGAATCCAGAATCGCCCACGGATGGTAACACGATTCCAGATGCGTTCAAACTACCTGCCGCCCACTTCACGCCGTCGGACGCAAGCACCTTCGGGCAGGATGGACGTTGGCAACCTCGTCGAAGCTATTATCACTTGTCCGGGTGCAAGATGCAACAGCCGATAGGGCCAGGACCATTCTGTTGTCCCGATCGGCGGCGGACAACCGTGTCAGAGTGGCCGTTCTTGAAGTTGGTGGCACCGTCTCAAGGTCGAAACCGGCATATCGACAACGAAATCCGCTCCCGAATGGACCTCCAGATCTGCCTACAACGCCCCCTCGTCGGACGAAACATGACAAAAGAAGAGTCCTGCCGATAGGACACTATCACGGTGATCCCATGCTGATTCCGAGACGCGAAATCCGAGTGCGTTGGGGCTCGCGTCATCACAGATCGCCTCCTTGATCGCAATTTTTCGCGCCGAGAAGGCCCCATCGGGCCTTGGCGGCACGATTGCAGCGCGACGCAGACTGAAAAATCTCGCCAGTCGTCGCTGGATTGGCAGCGTGGGATCATCGTGCGATAGGGAGCGGGTTCCGCCGAACCGCCAGAGCAGCTCAGCTATCGCTCCGACGGCTTCCTGCCGGCGCCGGTTTTGCCTCCTCGTCCCTAAGGTTCTACAAATGGCGTGCGCCGTTCAGCGGATTGCGGAGCGGCAGACTTCCGGAGACCGTTCGCATGGGTGAAGCGCCGCGTCAGTTCGACTATGTCATTGTCGGAGGCGGATCGGCCGGCTGCGTCCTGGCCAATCGCTTGTCCGAGGACCCGTCGACGACGGTGTGCCTGCTGGAGGCCGGCTCACGGGACCGGCGTCCCTGGATACATGTTCCCCTTGGCGTCATGCGCTGCATGTTCGACGGGGCGATCAACTGGAAGTTCTCCAGCGCCGCCCAGACAGGCATGAGTGGCCGCAACATCTACATGCCGCGCGGCAAGACGCTGGGCGGTTCGAGCTCCATCAACGGAATGATCTATGTCCGCGGCCATCGCGGGGACTATGACGACTGGGCCGCGCTCGGCAACGAGGGCTGGGGCTTCGACGATGTGGTGCCCTACTTCCGGAAATCGGAGAACAACCTCGAGTACGGTGACGCCGAGCTTCACGGCGACAGCGGTCCGCTGGACGTCACCTACATCAACAGGCCGAGCCCCCTGCACGAGACGTTCTTCCACGCCGCCGAGGAGTTGCAATACCGCCGCAACGACGATTTCAACGGCGCCGCTCAGGAAGGGTTCGGGATCTATCAGGTAACCCAGAGGAAGGGCCGGCGGCTGTCGACCGCGCGCGCGTTCCTCAAACCGGTCGAGAAACGCAAGAACCTGTCGGTGATCACCGGCGCCACGGCAACCCGCATACGGATTGAGGATGGGCGCGCCTCCGGGGTCGAGGTCAGGATCGGCAACGTTCCCGCGGTGATTGCCGTCCGGCGGGAACTCGTTCTCTCCGCCGGTGCGCTGCTTTCTCCGAAGCTCCTGATGCTGTCCGGCATCGGCGGCGGCAACGAGCTCAAGGCGTGCGGAATCGAGCCGGTCCACGAACTTCCCGGAGTCGGCCGGAACCTGCACGACCATCCCGCGATACACGCCTTCTACCGTACTCGTAGCCGCAGGGCTTACGGCCTCACGGTCGGCGCGATTCCGGAACTCGCATGGTGGATGCTTGAATATGCGGCGGCCCGGACGGGGCTCCTCGCAAGCAACATGGTCGAAGCGGGTGGATTCGTGAAGACCCGCCCCGGCGTCGAACGGCCCGACATCCAGCTCAATTTCATTCCCGGTTACCGCGAGTCGCCGAGCCGGATGATCGGTTACGGTCGCGGCTACGTGGTGACGGCGGCCCTTCTGCGGCCGACCAGCCGGGGTTCGCTAACTGTGGAGACCGCCGATCCCGACACCCCGCCCCGCATCGATCCCAACCTGCTCGGCACCGACGAGGATCTCGAGATCCTGACCGACGGGTTCGGCATCGGACGCAGGATTGCCAATGCTCCGGCATTCTCCGGAATTGACGGCACGGAACGCTATCCGGGCGATGCCGTTCAATCCAGGGACGAGCTCAAGGCGTATGTCCGGAACAATGGAGCGACTATTTTTCACCCTGTCGGCACCTGTAAGATGGGTTCGGACGATATGGCCGTGGTGGATTCGCGCTTGAAGGTCAGGGGTCTTGCCGGCCTGCGCGTCGTCGACGCCTCGATCATGCCGAGCATTGTCGGTGGCAACACCAATGCGCCGACCATCATGATCGCGGAGAAGGCCTCCGACATGGTCAAAGAGGACGCGCGCGCCTGAGGCGCCGCGCCCGGGACTGCTGTGGCGGGAACCGAGGGTGTCAGGATGAACTCTGCGCTGGTCTGCACCTCGCATTCGCCGATTCTCTATGTCCGCCCGGAAGCGCCGCCCTACGAGGAAGAGGTCTTCGCAGCCCTTGCGGCGCGGCGCGACGCCATTCTCGCTTTTAATCCTGAGGTTGTGTTCTTTTTCGGCGCCGATCATTTTGCAGGCTTTCATCTGAACGCGATGCCGGCGTTCTGCATCGGTACCGGCGCCGCGACGGCGATTGACGATGTCGGCGGCTTTCCCGGCGATTTCGATGTGGATACCGCCGCCGCCCGGGGCTTGGTGCGGCATCTGCGCGGCCAAGCGTTCGATGTCGCGCTCTCGGAACGGATGACCGTGGATCACGGGTTCTCCCAGACCATGAAGAACGTCTTCGGTGAACTTGACGCTTTTCCCTGTGTTCCGATCTTCATTGGTGGAATATGCCAGCCGTTTCTGCAGTTCCAAAGGACGCGGCAGTTTGGCAGCGCGATCGGTCAGTATGCCACCTCGCTCGGCAAGCGGGTGCTCTTTGCCGGGTCGGGAGGCCTTTCACACCATCCGACGCGCTACTACCCGCTGCCCGGCGAGGCCGATCCCGAAGTCGAGGCTTGGCAGATGGCAGGACCCCTCGGCGGAACCTTCACGCAGGAGGAATGGCTGAAGCGGCTCTTCGACATGCATGTCGAGGGCGGACGGATGCTCAGGGACGGGCGCAGGACCCGCGAGCAGATCAGGCTCAATCCGGCGGTCGACCGGGCGTTCCTCGACGTGCTGGCGTCGGGGGACCTTTCTCCGCTCGACGGTTGGTTGATGGAGGACCTGTTCGAGACGGCCGGCATCGGTTTCACCGAACTGCATGGCTGGGTGGCTGCGGTGGCGGCGAATCTCGCCTGCGATGGTGCGGCGCCTACGGTCGATTTCTATCTCGATTCGCTGGATTACGCGATTGGCTTTGGCATCATTCACGCTGACTAGCCGCCGCGCACGAACAGTCAATCGGTGCCGCGGTGGCCGTGGTGATGCGATTGCATGTAGTGCAGCCGTAGCAGGTCCACTCCGTAATCATTGCCGTTCGGCGTGCGCACGATCGTGTGGATGTGAAAATTCCGCGGTTCCGCGTTGGTCAGAAACAGGCCGGAATGCTGGTCGAACTCGATGAATATGACCGGGCTCTGGATGCGGTAGTAGAAGGCCGCCGTCTCCTCCATTCCCCCGATCCAGCAGAAATGCGTGTCCCCGAGATGACGCGCGACCTCGTCCATCCTTGCCTGCAACGGTCCCGAGGGGAGCGGATCGACATAGGCCTCGATCAGGTCGAGCAGTATGCGTTGCTGCGGCCCCGTCAGGGTGTCGCAGGGCAGACCCTCATAGGGAACGATCCTGTTGTCCTGGTAGGCGCCTCCGAGGTGGAAATGGTCTGCGGGATGCCATCTGCCGGGCGGATGATCCTCGCCGTTCATGGACGCCGAAACGCGTGCCTTATTGCGCATCTGCAGCGTCAGCGAACGCATCAACTCGAGGCCTCGCTTCTCTTCGTCCGTGAACACGCTGATGCCCTCGAAGCGGCCCTGGTCGGCATAGGTCGGTTCGGCGCCCATGAAGCAGGGGGTCAAGACCATTTGTCCGCCGATCACGAGGCAGTTCAGGCTTAGGTGATGTCCGAAGAGCTGCCAGCCCCAAGGCTCGGAAACCGACGGAACCCCGAACAGCGCGAACGTGTAGCTCCATTCCCCGAGCACCCCGGGGGCATCCAGAAGTTCGCCTAGAAAGGCGTTCAGGCGCATCACCGAGCGTGATTTCTCCATGCCCTTCGAGCTCAGGCTGGCTTCGAGCACCGAGAGCACCGCCTCGCGGAGGTCCGGCTCCACCCCGTCGAGGCGCAGGCCGTGCCCGTCGACGCAGAGTTCGGTGTTCTGCCAGTGTCGCCACTGTTCCGACTCGACCGCAAACACCGTCTTCTGCTTCTGTTCGGTGGACAGGCGGGCGAGGAGGGCGATCGCAGCATTGGTCATGGTCGATGCGGGCGCATCCTCGGACCGCAACGAAAAGAGTTCGCCTCGGACCTGCCCGTCGGACGTCAGGCCGGTGAAAGGCCGTTCTCGGAGCTCCGCCCAGCCAGCGAGCAGCTTCCGGGCTCGTTCCCGTCTGCAGATTGCGGCCGTGTGTTCTTCGGCTGTCGCCCCCGCTATGCGTGACTGTCCGGTCTCCGGCACGAAGGGGCGGAAGTCGGCGCGGCTCATATGTCCTGTCCCCGTGTGGAAGGTTTGGGGCAGGATAGAACTCCGGAGCGTGGTCTTTCAACCTGACACTGTTAACTCGCACGGTGATCCCACGCCAAGTTTGTTGGAAGGGTCGGTTTCGCTTGTTCAGGATGATTCGCATTTTCGCTGACTTTTTGTGAAGCGGCGCAGTATCCGTTGTCGTGATGGAAGGGGCAGCGGATTTTTTTGAGACGACTCTGGAGGGTTTTGCGCTCCGGGATGTAGTTGTGCGCCTTGCGTGGCCTGATGTCGCTGGAATCGTGCGGTTGACGGTATCCTGGTTTCAAGCAGTTTGCCGGTCGAGGTCTGCGCTACGTGTTCACCTGGCGCGGGCAGTGGATTGGCGCTGCGGGCTGGCAGACGGGCGCCCTCGGCTGCGCACCGCGGGACCGTTGGATTGGCTGGCGCCGCGAGGAACAGTTCA
The DNA here is from genome assembly GCA_964291215.2 of Alphaproteobacteria bacterium. GTDB lineage: Bacteria > Pseudomonadota > Alphaproteobacteria > MPNO01 > UBA830 > JAJEBT01. The sequence continues at coordinate 1,319,221 of OZ219791.1, forward strand.
GGCGGTTGCCGGGAACAACACGAGGTTTGTTGTTCTTGGTGGTCGCCGGGTGCTGCCGGGCCTTGCCTCGTTTGCGTTGTCGCGGATGGTGCGGTGGCGACCGGGAGGCTGCCGTTGCTTGTTGCGGAGTCGTTTGTCTCGCCGACGAAGTTCAGCGGCACCATGTACAAGGTGGCGAACCGGGAGGGCGTTGGCAGGAGCTATGCGCGCGCCAACGGGCGCCGACCGGCACAGGGAGGCGAAGGATCTTTACGTGTTTCCGCTGCGTCGTGACGTCGGCTGCGGGACCGTTCGTCGCGGGTGCAGTTCTCGTATGGCGAATCCAATTCATTGATTTAACACGGTTGTGCGGTCGCGAGGCAGCGGCGAAAACGGGTTTTCGTGACAATCGCCCGTTTCGGGACAGGATTTTGTCACGACCCCCGCGGCATCGACAGGGTGATCCGGGCGCTGCGCCATCTTCGCGACACCGCGGCGCCAACGGGCCGACATCGACAGGGAACCGGCCTTTTTCCGCAAGCATCGCCACCGCATGCGCTACCACGCGCTGAAGCAACCGGCTCGGGAATTGTCGAGGCGGCGTATCTACTCACCCCTAGTTGGGTTCTGATTCATAGTGCTCGTTGATGATGTCTGCGGCTTTTCCGTCGAGGGCGATCTGGGTGGCGACGAGTGGGTTGTAGCCGAGTGCGGCCATGGAGGTGAGGTAGCTTGAGCTCCGGCACCATGCTTTTGCGTGGAGCGGAAGCATCCGGACACCTTGACCTTTGCCATCCTGATCTTCTGTTCTCCGGCATTGTTGGTGAAGCTGACATTGGGTGCGCCAGGCTAACTGGTGGAATGTTGCCGGGTGCAAGTCCCGGCAGGAAGAGAGGCTAACCACCACTTTCTCCGTGAACCATGCGTCGTGAGGCGTCAGGCGAAGCGTTGGGGAACGGCAGGCCGGGCTATTGAGCCACGAGATGCTTTGAAACCGGAGTGCCGAGGTCGTGGCCGAAGGCAACGAGCCGCGTTGGTGAGGGGGGCTCCGCGGGGTCCGAGAACCATGGCCGAAGCAGGGACCTGGGAGGTCTTTCAATCGCCCCTCTGTCGTGGAGGGGCCGCAGAGGAAAGGAACTATTCCATAAACCGATGATGAACGAGAAGTCAGATCCGGCCATAGTACCGTTGAAGGCGGCGAACAAGGGTTCTTCGGAGCCTGCGGAGTTGCTGGAGGGAAGGGCAATGCGGTTGGCCCGCGCCGCGCGCAGAAGCGGGGGTCACAGGCGGCTGAACGCAGGTAGCGAAGAGGAACCCGGAAGAGCGTCTTTACTCCACCACGTGACGGTCGACGCTCTGCACGATGCGTTCCATTCCTTGAGGAAGGACGCGGCGGCGGGGCGTTGTGTGGCAAGCGTATGCGGAGGGTGTGGAACTGCCTGCACGCCCGTGTGCACAGGGGCGGGCGCCTCCGGGGTTTACATACCCAAGGAGGATGGAGGGCAACGACCGCTTGCCTCGGACAAGATTCTTCAGCGGGCGGTGTGATTCTGGTGCCGCGAGACGGAGTTCCTCGGGTTTAGTTACGGTTTCCGGCCGGGGCGCATCACGCGCTCGACGCCGTCACGGTGGAACGGCGGAAGGTCAACTGGATCGTTGACGCCCGCGGGTTCTTCGACAATCTCGACCGCGACCACCTGATTGCGATGCTCGGGAAACGGATCGGGGGGTTATCCGGCTGATCATCAAGTGGCTGAACGCCGGCGTCATGGAAGGGACCGACTGGTCGGATACGGGCAAGGGAACACCGCAGGGGGCGATTGTATCGCCCTGCCTCGCGAACGTTTACCTGCACTACGTGCGACTGGTTCCAGAACCACTGGCGCAAGCGGATGGCTGGAGGCGACACGATCATTATGCGGACGACTTCGTGTGCGGCTTTCAGCATCTGGGCGATGCGCAGCGCTTTCTCCGGGACCTTGGGGAGAGGCTGGCCCACTTGAACTGCACCCGGACAATCATCGAGTTCGGTCGGTTTGCCAGAGCGAACCGCCGGAAGCAGGGCAAGACATTCGACTTCCTCGGCATGACGCACTTCTGCGAACAGACGAGGAAAGGCAGGTTCAGGGTCGGTCGCAAACCGTCTCGCAAACGGGCACCCTGCGGCGGATCAAGGGGGCCTTGCGCATGCGATGGCACGACAACCGGCACGAAACGGCCAAGTGGTGAGTCATCAACGGCTGCTACTACGCCGTCCCGGGAAGCAGTCAATCCCTGCAGGGGTTCATACACCAATGCAAACGGCTGCGTGCCCTTCGGCGACGCTCCCAAAAGGACTTCACCGGGGACATAGACACCCTCGCCGCTGCCCACTGAGCCAGCATCCGCCACCCGTGGCCAAACCAGCGCCTTGTCGTCAGGGGAGGAGCGAACAGCGCACGTCCGGTTCTGTGCGGGGGGTAACCCGGTTCCCTACCGCAATGTGCGCCAGGCAAACTGGTGGAATGTTGCCGGGTGCAAGTCCCGAGAGAGGCTAACCACCACTTTCTCCGTGAACCATGCGTCGTGAGGCGTCAGGCGAAGCGTTGGGGAGCGGCAGGCTGGGCTATTGAGCCACGAGATGCTTTGAAACCGGAGTGCCGAGGTCGTCCAAGTGGGCAACACCCCGCGAGCCGCGTTGGTGAGGGGGGCTCCGCGGGGTCCGAGAACCATGGCCGAAGCAGGGACCTGGGAGGTCTTGCCCCTCTGTCGTGGAGGGGCCGCAGAGGAAAGGAACTATTCCATAAACCGATGATGAACGAGAAGTCAGATCCGGCCATAGTACCGTTGAAGGCGGCGAACAAGGGTTCTTCGGAGCCTGCGGAGTTGCTGGAGGGAAGGGCAATGCGGTTGGCCCGCGCCGCGCGCAGAAGCGGGGGTCACAGGCGGCTGAACGCAGGTAGCGAAGAGGAACCCGGAAGAGCGTCTTTACTCCACCACGTGACGGTCGACGCTCTGCACGATGCGTTCCATTCCTTGAGGAAGGACGCGGCGGCGGGGCGTTGTGTGGCAAGCGTATGCGGAGGGTGTGGAACTGCCTGCACGCCCGTGTGCACAGGGGTGCGTACCGGGCGCCTCCAGGGTTTACATACCCAAGGAGGATGGAGGGCAACGACCGCTTGCCTCGGACAAGATTCTTCAGCGGGCAGTGTGATTCTGGTGCCGCTCTACGAAACGGAGTTCCTCGGGTTTAGTTACGGTTTCCGGCCGGGGCGCATCACGCGCTCGACGCCGTCACGGTGGAACGGCGGAAGGTCAACTGGATCGTTGACGCCCGCGGGTTCTTCGACAATCTCGACCGCGACCACCTGATTGCGATGCTCGGGAAACGGATCGGGGGGTCTGATCATCAAGTGGCTAAACGCCGGCGTCATGGAAGGGACCGACTGGTCGGATACGGGCAAGGGAACACCGCAGGGGGCGATTGTATCGCCCTGCCTCGCGAACGTTTACCTGCACTACGTGCGACTGGGTCCAGAACCACTGGCGCAAGCGGATGGCTGGAGGCGACACGATCATTATGCGGACGACTTCGTGTGCGGCTTTCAGCATCTGGGCGATGCGCAGCGCTTTCTCCGGGACCTTGGGGAGAGGCTGGCCCACTTGAACTGCACCCGGACAATCATCGAGTTCGGTCGGTTTGCCAGAGCGAACCGCCGGAAGCAGGGCAAGACGTTCGACTTCCTCGGCATGACGCACTTCTGCGAACAGACGAGGAAAGGCAGGTTCAGGGTCGGTCGCAAACCGTCTCGCAAACGGGCACCCTGCGGCGGATCAAGGGGGCCTTGCGCATGCGATGGCACGACAACCGGCACGAAACGGCCAAGTGGTGAGTCATCAACGGCTGCTACTACGCCGTCCCGGGAAGCAGTCAATCCCTGCAGGGGTTCATACACCAATGCAAACGGCTGCGTGCCCTTCGGCGACGCTCCCAAAAGGACTTCACCGGGGACATAGACACCCTCGCCGCTGCCCACTGAGCCAGCATCCGCCACCCGTGGCCAAACCAGCGCCTTGTCGTCAGGGGAGGAGCGAACAGCGCACGTCCGGTTCTGTGCGGGGGGTAACCCGGTTCCCTACCGCAATGTGCGCCAGGCAAACTGGTGGAATGTTGCCGGGTGCAAGTCCCGAGAGAGGCTAACCACCACTTTCTCCGTGAACCATGCGTCGTGAGGCGCCAGGCGAAGCGTTGGGGAGCGGCAGGCCAGGCTATTGAGCCACGAGATGCTTTGAAACCGGAGTGCCGAGGTCGTCCAAGTGGGCAACACCCCGCGAGCCGCGTTGGTGAGGGGGGCTCCGCGGGGTCCGAGAACCATGGCCGAAGCAGGGACCTGGGAGGTCTTGCCCCTCTGTCGTGGAGGGGCCGCAGAGGAAAGGAACTATTCCATAAACCGATGATGAACGAGAAGTCAGATCCGGCCATAGTACCGTTGAAGGCGGCGAACAAAGGTTCTCCGGAGCCTGCGGAGTTGCTGGAGGGAAGGGCAATGCGGTTGGCCCGCGCCGCGCGCAGAAGCGGGGGTCACAGGCGGCTGAACGCAGGTAGCGAAGAGGAACCCGGAAGAGCGTCTTTACTCCACCACGTGACGGTCGACGCTCTGCACGACGCGTTCCATTCCTTGAGGAAGGACGCGGCGGCGGGGCGTTGTGTGGCAAGCATACGCGGAAGGGGTGGAACTGGTTGATCTACACGCCCGTGTGCACAGGGGTGCGTACCGGGCGCCTCCAGGGTTTACATTCCCAAGGAGGATGGAGGGCAACGACCGCTTGCCTCGGACAAGATTCTTCAGCGGGCAGTGTGATTCTGGTGCCGCTCTACGAAACGGAGTTCCTCGGTTTCAGCTACGGTTTCCGGCCGGGACGCATCATGCGCTCGACGCCGTCACGGTGGAACGGCGGAAGGTCAACTGGATCGTTGACGCCCGCGGGTTCTTTGACAATCTCGACCGCGACCACCTGATTGCGATGCTCGGGAAACGGATCGGGGGGTTATCCGGCTGATCATCAAGTGGCTGAACGCCGGCGTCATGGAAGGGACCGACTGGCAAGGGAACACCGCAGGGGGCGATTGTATCGCCCTGCCTCGCGAACGTTTACCTGCACTACGTGCGACTGGGTCCAGAACCACTGGCGCAAGCGGATGGCTGGAGGCGACACGATCATTATGCGGACGACTTCGTGTGCGGCTTTCAGCATCTGAGCGACGCGCAGCGCTTTCTCCGGGACCTTGGGGAGAGGCTGGCCCACTTGAACTGCACCCGGACAATCATCGAGTTCGGTCGGTTTGCCAGAGCGAACCGCCGGAAGCAGGGCAAGACGTTCGACTTCCTCGGCATGACGCACTTCTGCGAACAGACGAGGAAAGGCAGGTTCAGGGTCGGTCGCAAACCGTCTCGCAAACGGGCACCCTGCGGCGGATCAAGGGGGCCTTGCGCATGCGATGGCACGACAACCGGCACGAAACGGCCAAGTGGTGAGTCATCAACGGCTGCTACTACGCCGTCCCGGGAAGCAGTCAATCCCTGCAGGGGTTCATACACCAATGCAAACGGCTGCGTGCCCTTCGGCGACGCTCCCAAAAGGACTTCACCGGGGACATAGACACCCTCACCGCTGCCCACTGAGCCAGCATCCGTGGCCAAACCAGCGCCTTGTCGTCAGGGGAGGAGCGAACAGCGCACGTCCGGTTCTGTGCGGGGGGTAACCCGGTTCCCTACCGCAATGGTCGTCTGTGAAGCGCAGGTTTTCGTGTTTCACGAGACGTTCGTGCAGGTTGTGCGCGCCGGACTTGCGTCCACGTTTTCCTTTCGGCGGGATATCGGGCAGTTCCCTGGCGCCCTGATGGTGCGGTAGCGCTTGCGCCCGGCGTCGTTCAGGGTTTTGGATGCGCTCTTGTTGACCTTGTGGCAGGGAGCAGGCTCTTCATCAGTCGCGCGGTAGCCTCGACGACAAAGGTCAGTTCGCGCAGCAGGTGGCTGCCGCTGGTGGCTACACTGGCCCATGTACGAGGCCCAGGACGCCCTTGTAACACGGGATGATGCCGATCTCTTGCCCGCGCTTGCGGTGCGGGAACTTGCACGTCAGGGTCCCACGACATGGAGCCACTTACTGTTGATCCGAAATCGTCGACATCGGGCGTTGCAGGAGGTGCGCCACGGCGGCCTCCTCCCATGACGCATCGTGAAAGCATAGCCGAGGCCTCGGAGAGCTTGATATCGCCTGCACGAGCGCGACGGCGCAGGGACAGCATTTGGGCGACCAGCAGGTTGATGACGAGGGCCTGGATGCCGATGCCGTAATGCACGGGATGTTGTCGGGGAACCGGCCCCGGGCCTTGCACTTCGGACATTCCTTGATCTCGGCGCGGCGCTCGACGACCTCGAACACGATGTCGTGCGGCGCTCCCGATCGACGGGGCCGTCGATGTCGGCGCCGCAGGCCGCGACCGTTTCCTCGACGATGGTCTTGCGCAGGTTGTCGCCCATCTGCCGGTTCGGCTTCGGGCCGTTGCTCCCGGCACGCTCTCGTCCTTGTCCGTCTGTGACGGCGGCAGACCGGAGTTCCGGCTCGTGCGTAGTCTTCTCCAGAAGGACGACGATGATGATGTCGAGCAGGATGACGAGGACGCGGATCACGGCCTCTTTCGGCACCTTGCCGGCAGCGCCGCGGTCTTGGCCGCTTCGAACTCCTCGCGCGCCGCGTTGACCGTCGCCATCACCCGGTCTTGCGCTTCATCAGCGCGCCGCCTCCGAGATGCGTTTCCACATACAGATCATGCGGGGGCTGGAGCCTCGGAAGCAGCTGGCACAGCCCGCTCGTCGCCTTCGATCCAAAGTAGCCCACTGGCGGTCCCCTCGATTACCACCACTAAACGAATCGGCCTGCAGTGTCAAATCTCCACGAAAACCCGTTCATTGCTCTACCCCGACATCAAGCCGGAACCAGGGGGTGAGCAGTTACGAGGCGGCAAATAAGACCCTCGTCACACAGCGCATGAAACGCTCTGGCATGCGCTGGCGCATCGTCGGCGGACAATCACCTTCCGCGCCCTGCTCGAAGCCAGCCGCTTCGAGAGCGCGTGGACGGCCATGATCGGTGCAGACGACGCACCAGCCAACGACAACATCAGCCCAAATCACACCCCGGCACTGGCCGTACGAGATGAACAAATGGTACTGAGCCTGCAACTGTGCCATACGAAACTCTCACCCTTCGCCGCTTCCTGTGGCGTGGGAGTTGCGGGCGCCGCTGGTCGCGCAGGAGTTGTGCTCGATTTATCAGCGGCGCTTTCCGGCGCGCGCAGGGGCATCGCCTCGGTACTGTGCGTGATGGCGCGGCTTGCGAACCGGCGCGGCGGCGCACTACGACGCAGAAGGAGCTGGAGCAGCATGGAAGAACAGGGACAAGCCGGTCTCGACCGTGCACCGGGTGCTGCAGAACACCGACCCGGGATGGATCGAGGATGCGGCGCGCAGCCGCAGGTCGGCAACGCGGTCGACGGCAAGCGCACCGGCGAGGATCATTACGAGACAGTCTCGCTGGCCGGTATTCGATCCTCAACTATCACGACGGGGAGATCGCTGCCGTCCACGCCGCGACGGCGCTGGCCGTCTGCTCACCCTCGACGCGCTCCACACCACCCGCGAGGCTGATCATCGAGACCCATCGCGCGGACTGATGGTCAAGGGCAACGCACCTTCGAGAGAGCATCAACTGGAAGACCGCCAGCGCTACAACGAAAAGCCCGCGCATGGCCGCCAGCGCATCATCTTCACCCCGCTGGCGAAGATGATCAACTATGTCAAGCAGATCTTCCGCGTCACCCGGCACGTCGAATTCAGGAAATCCGCCCCACTTCCAGTCTGAAGTGCAACATCCGGCCCTCATCGCAGTGAGGGCGTAGCCCGAACGGAGATGAGGGCCGGATGTTGCGCAAATTTTTCCCCTCTGCTCTTCTCGATTCCGCCTGGGAACAGCTTCAGTTCCTTCAACATCGAGCTTATGCAACGCCTTTGTCGGCTTCAAGCCACTATTTCGTCGTCGCGCGGCATGGACCCTGCTGCACGTTGCGGCTTTGGAACGCAGATGGTCAGCGCGGTTTCACTTCAAGATTACCTCCGTCGGCGATCCCAGGACTTTCCGAGTGTTGAGCCGCACCTTCTGAACATCTTCGTTGCATGTCGCGCGAAAGTCCGTGCCCTTCGGGAAGTACTCCCGCACCAGGCCGTTGGTGTGCTCATTCAAGCCGCGCTCCCAGGAATGGAAAGGCGAAGAAGAAATCTGCGTCAAGTGCGACACGCCTGTGGTCTGCGAACTCTTTGCCGTTGTGATTGTGTGGACCAATAGCGCACCAGAGCCGAGCAGGCGGATCATACCAACCGTGTCTTTCTGTCCACCCAGCAAGGTGTATTTCGTGGCACGAGCGACACGACAGCTCCACTGTGAGCTTTGCCGATGATGGCTCCCAGTCGCCGATCCGTTCCTTTGCCTCCGCAGGGCGCTCGGAAATGTCCACTCGGCCAGGAATGTGGCCCCGATGGCATCCGCCCTTCCAGTTCGGCTTCTTGCCGCGCCGCCGAAGCTTCTTCCACAAGACGCCCCGGCTCTCCGATCTTCGGCGATCATGGATCCGTTGCCAACCCACGGCCCTCCAGTCGAAAACGGCCGCTGCTCGGGGCCCTCCCGCAGCTTTTTCTGAGCTTCAGCCCGAGGCGTCAACCGCCAAGAAACAGACAAGGCGGCCCTGCGGCGCGTTTCTGCCATCCTTTGCGCCTGCTTGTGACGGTAACCCCGTCCCCCGGTGTTGCGCTTGATCTCCCGGAAAATTGTTGATCGGCCCAGCTGCCGAGCAATCGCACCTCGTGAAAGACCGCTTTTCTGCCTCAATCTGACATCGCTCTTCGTAGGTGACGGTAGCCTTTGGACATGAACAAGCTCCCTTCATCTTGTACAGGAACTCTCGCCGCTGCTGGACAGCTCCGCAACATCATGCGTCTAAAAACACATGGCCACAGCCCATCATGTGTTGCACTTCACTATGGAACGGGGGGACAAATTCTGGCTAGTTTGGCGTATAAGCCCCATGCGGAATGGCGGAGTATCCCGGCGCGACAACGTTGCCGATTGTGTGGAACATGTGGCACAGGGTCCGGGCGGGCAAGTGTTGTCGGCCAGCCGCGACTCCTTGCCGGCGTTGAGGATGCACGACTTCCCGCGGCATTGACTCGCCCGGTGCAGCCGGACATCGTCAACGTCATCCGAAACGTTCATGCCCGGAGCGGGGTCATGGAGCAGATGCAGGGCAAGATCGAACGACGGGGTGGCGATGATCCGGCAAATGGCCGGTGCGGGCGAACGGTCGGCCTTCAGAGCAGGTTGGCGCGAATGACCTTCGCGCCGGGCGAGGGATCACTGCTGATCTCGGAGAGACTTCGGTGACGTCCGTCGATGTCGCCGTCGTGGGCGGCGGATACACTGGCGCCGTCTTTGCGATCTACCTGTCGCGTCTGGTCGGGCGGCCGCTCGACATCGCGATCGTCGAGCCGCGCAAACGTCCCGGTCGCGGCGTCGCCTACGATACCGACGATCCCGACCTTCGGCTCAACGCGCCGCTGCCGGTGCATTTCGTCTTCCCGGATGCGCCGGACCATCTGAGCGACTGGTACGCCGAACAGAACTCCTTGGCGCGCGATCCCGGCGCGCTGGTCGCGGATGGCAGCATCTATATGCGCCGCGGGGATTTCGGACGCTACGTCGAAGAACAGCTTCGCGCGCATATCGACGGCAATCCTTCCGGCTCGAGGCTCCGGCATGTCCGATCCCGCGCCTTGGCCGCGCACCGAACGCCCGATGGCTACAGGCTGGCCTTGGATGACGGGCGGACGCTGTCGGTCGGGCTGACGGTTCTTGCCTCCGGCTACGATGCCCCCCGTGCGCCGCCGCCCTTTGATGGTGCAATCTCCGGTCATGCCGGGTTCGTTGTCGATCCGTGGAATACCGCTCGGGTCCGGGAAATTCCGGCCGATGCCAGGGTCCTGGTGCTCGGCATGGCGCAAACGGCTGCGGATGTAATCGCTGTGCTGGTGCGTTCCGGGCACAGGGGATCCATCACGGCGGTCTCGCGTCACGGCCTCTATCCCCGCCGCCGCCCGCCCGCAATTCCCGGCTCGCCACCGGACGTCATGGAACGCTTGGTTCGGCCGGTTTCCCTGTTCACGGCGGCGCACGGCCGGCACAAAAGCGTGCGCTGCCTGCTTCGGACGCTGCGGTCCGAAGTGCGCCGGGCCGAGGCCGTGGGCGGCAGTTGGGTCGAGCCCTTCGGCGATTTGAGGGATTCGGTCTGGGAGCTCTGGCCGGCGCTGCCGCTGGCGGAGAAGCGCCGGTTCTTGCGCCACTTGCGGGCCTGGTACGATGTCTACCGGTTCCAGCTGTCGCCGCAGGTCGACAGCCGCATCGCCGGTGCCGAGGTCCAAGGACAGGTTTCGTTCGAGGCGGCTTTCTGCATGTCGGCCGCGTCGGAGGATGGCGCCCTGTTGGTCACCCTGCGCCGAAGGGGTGGTCGCGAGTGCCGCCGCAAGGCGTTTGATGCCGTCGTGAACTGCACCGGGCCAAGCATGCGGCCGGACCGGTCCAACAATCCCCTTGTGGCAAGTCTTGTGGCGTCCGGCTACGCGGCGCCCCATCCGGCCGGAGTGGGTTTCAGAGTCGACGACGAGTGCCGCGCGATCGGCGCCGATGGGCGCGCGGATCCGCATTTGCGGATCGTCGGCCCGTTGACCTATGGCGCGTTCGCTGACCAGCAGGGCGCCGCGTTCATCGCGCTGCGGCTGCACCGAATTATGCCCGGCGTCGTCGCCTCGCTGAACCCGGTAGGGCGGTTTCGTTGACGGTGTATCCGTACGGACCGGCGCAGGGTAGGTTTCCGCGGGCAGGACCGGTCCGGCTGGAACCCTTTGATGCGCCTGGTGGTCTGTCCTCCGCCGGCAAGGGCTGAGCGCCACGGTGATCCCACGCTAGGTTTGTTGGAAGGGTCGGTTTCGCTTATTCAGGATGATTCGCATTTTCGCTGGCTTTTTGTGAAGCGACGTAGTATCCGTTGTCGTGGGGGCAGCGGATTTTTTTGAGACGACTCCGGAGGGTTTTGCGCTCCGGGATGTGGTTGTGCGCCTTGCGCGGCCTGATGTCGCTGAAATCGTGTCGTTGACCGTATCTTGGTTTCAAGCAGTTTGCCGGTCGAGGTCTGCGTGTTCACCTGGCGCGGGCGGTGGATTGGTGCTGCGGGCTGGCAGACGGGCGTCCTCAGCTGCGCACCCGTTGGATTGGCTGGCGCCGCGAGGAACAGTTCAGGCGGTTGCCGGGAACAACACGAGGTTTGTTGTTCCTGGTGGTCGTTTCCGGGCCTTGCCTCGTTTGCGTTGTCGCGGATGGTGCGGCGTGGCGACTGGGAGGCTGCGTACGGCCATCCGTTGCTTGTTGCGGAGTCGTTTGTCTCGCCGACGAAGTTCAGCGGCACCATGTACAAAGCGGCGAACTGGGAGTGCGTTGGCAAGGGCTATGCGCGCGCCAGCGGGCGCTATACCGACCGGCACGGGGAGGCGAAGGATCTTTACGTGTTTCCGCTGCGTCGCGATGCCTGTCGTCGGCTGCGGGATCGTTCACCGCTTCCTGTGGCGTGGGAGTTGCGGGCGCCGCTGGTCGGCGCAGGAGTTGCGCTCGATTTATCAGCGGCGCTTTCCGACTTCCGGCGCGCGCAGGGGCACCGCATCGCCTCGGTGCTGTGCGTGATTTTGCTGGCTTGCGAACCGGCACGGTGCGGTTGCGGCGGCGCACTACGACGCAGAAGGAGCTGGAGCAGCATGGAAGAACAGGGACAAGCCGGTTTCCAAATCGACCGTGCACCGGGTGCTGCAGAACACCGACCCGGGATGGATCGAGGATGCGGCGCGCAGCCGCAGGTCGGCAACGCGGTCGACGGCAAGCGCATCCGCGGCCGCACCGGCGAGGATCATTACGAGACGGTCTCGCTGGCACGGGACCGGTATGCCGGTTTCGATCCTCAACTATAACGACGGGGAGATCGCTGCCGTCCACGCCGCGACGGCGCCGGCCGTCTGCTCACCCTCGACGCGCTCCACACCACCCGCGAGGCTGATCATCGAGACCCATCGCGCGGACTGATGGTCAAGGGCAACGCACCTTCGAGAGAGCATCAACTGGAAGACCGCCAGCGCTACAACGAAAAGCCCGCGCATGGCCGCCAGCGCACCATCTTCACCCCGCTGGCGAAGATGATCAACTAGTCAAGCAGATCTTCCGCGTCACCCGGCGCGTCGAATTCAAGAAATCCGGAAAACGGACAACCGAATACGGCATGACCTCGGTCAAGGCCGAACGCGCCTCGCCGCAACAGCTGCTCGCATGGAATCGCGGACACTGGGTAGTCGAGAGCCATCATCATGTCCGCGACGCCACCTTCCGCGAAGACGACTCCATGCTCCGAACGCGCCCGCAAACAACGCGATCACCCTCGCAATCATCATCCGCAACAAGCTGCCCAAACCCTTCAACAGCTTCGTCGACACCACTATGCCGACAAACGCAAGCAGGTCCTGCACGCAATCACAAGACCAGGCTGACCGCGCCTCTCTCCCCGACAGAAACCGCAAGCCTTCGAGCCCGGCAACCAAACTCGGCAGGCCTCTCGCTCGCCCCGGATACGCCGACCAATCGCGCCCCGCGCCGCAACAGCGCGTCAGCAAATCTCAAAATCGCAGTCTCGAACGCGTCGACCCGCGCCGCGATCAGGACTCCGATCACATCACATCAACAAGCATGGGATCATCTTGCAAGCCGGAACCAGGGGGTGAGCAGTTACGTACTGGGAAAAAGGGATCACGGACTGATCAAGTCAACTCACGAGGTCAGGACCTCTGAGTCTACTCCGTGTCTATCCTCGCTGCGTAGCCGCCGGCAGCGTGCCCGGTCCCGAAGTGGGCGTTGAAGGTGCCGATCATGCCGTCCGGACGCCCCGGGCCGGAATGGTGATAGCCCTCACCCTGCCACTCGCCGGCTTGAGGCATGTCGCCGCCGGGAGCGGCGGAACCCTGGGCAACGCCTTCAACGTCGATGAGGTCTTCGTATTCAGCCGTCCCCTCCTGGAGCGTAACGCTCCAGTCCGAGCCGACGGCACTCCCCTTGAAGTTGTCGATCTTTCCTTTCAGTTTGGACTTGACGGCGCCAACCACGAACGTCGCGTTGAGCGTCACATCCGCCGTGAACTGTCCCGACTTTTGCCCCGTATGCGTGCCGGCGGTGTAGGTCTTCAGCACCGACAGGCCAAAGGCCTCGCCCTTGTAGGTGGCGGTTTTGGCGAGCCCGGCGGTCTCGCTGACATCCCCGCCATAGCCGGCGGGGGCGTGGGCGAAGAGACGAATCCCGACATCCTCGCCGGTCTCATACAGCCAGTACCCGTAGCGGGCATAGGCTCCATACCGCGTGTAGTGGGCGTCGGTCGCCTTCATCCGGTAGTAGCGCGTTTGATCGCCGCTCTCTTCCCCGAGCCACTGGAAAAACAGGTTGCCGGTCAGCTTGCCTTCGTCAACCGTGCAGCTGCCCTGGCAGTGCAGCGTCCCCTTGACCCCCTTGTAATACTGGGTATCGGCCTTGTTGTTGGGGAATGCGGGAAGCGCCGTCAGGGCCGTTCCATCCGAGCCGGTGAGTACGGAAAGGGGCATCCCGGCAAGGGGCAGGACATCGACATCCATGTTGTCGGTGCCGAAGGCCTTCTTGATCAGGTTCCCCGCTCCGGCAATCTGCTCCCAGGTCATGACGTCTTCCGGGAGGCCGCGCAGGTCATACTTGAGGTAGGCCCTGGAGCGGCCAGTGTTGTCGGTCTGGTCTGGATCGGAAGTGGCGGGGAGGACAACCTTCGTCGGTACAACACCAATAAGATCATCATCGGTATCGTCTTCCCTCCGGCTCGTCGTAGCCCCGACCTTCGGTGCGCCGTCGCTCTCGCTGAAAGGCTGCAGCATGTAGAGGACCCCCCGTGCGCCAGAGTAGGTGCCCTGGTTCCCGGAGGCGTCGGCGTCGCCAGCGGGGGTTTCGTCGGCGCGCGCCTTGATCTTCGCCTCGGTATCGACCCTCCCGGCATAGCCGTTGATCGTTCTCAGATACCCCTCGATGAGCTTGATCTCCGCCTCCACTTTCTCGATCGCACTCGCGGCCACTTCTTTTTGCGCCGCGAGGCCGGGCGTGTCGGACGACGCGGCGTCCAACTCCTTCTTCGCCTCCTCGGCCTTCATCTTCTCCGCCTTGGCCTCCGCCAGCGCCTTCTCGACCGCCGCCTTCGCGTCCGTTATGATCTTGGCGTTGGTCGCGACTACCCCGCTGTCGCCGCCTGTGTTGTAGATGTCAGCTGGGTCCGCCTTCTTGGCCGCGTCAAGCTGCGTTTTCGCTGTCGTCCTGGCCGTCATGGCCGCCTTTTCGGCCGCCTTGGCGTTGTTGTACCAGTCGTCCGGCGTCATCATCTGCTCCTCACCGCCCATCGCCGTGGCCGGCTTCTTCGACCCGCCGCCGCAGCTCGCGAGCGCCAAACCCGCAGCGGCCAGCGCCGCCAAGGTCACATATTTCATAGTTCTCATCGAACTTTTCTCCTTAGGAATCTCGCCAAAATGAATTGAAAGCCGCAGACATCATCAACGAGCACCACGACCAATCAGAACCCAACTAGGGGTGGGTAGATACACGGAAAGCTGTATTGGCATCAGTCTGCGCGTAGACAATGAACTGATAAGGGGTTCCGTTCGTCAGGCCCGTTACCGTGTGGCTTCTTGTGCCGGAGTTGGAAGCTGGAATAGCGATGGGTGTCCCAGCCCAACGATGTGCGCCGCCATTGATCTTGTACCCCCAACCGGTTAGCCCGCCGCCGGTATACGTCCAGTTCAGCGTCACCTGTCCGTTGCCCGCCGTGGCGGTGAGGACCGGCGATTGCGCCTGCGCGTATTGGGGCGCGAGGGCGGCGGCCAGCGCGATGAGGAAGAGGGCAGCGAATGCCGCCTTCAGGAGGCGGGCGGTTCTTTCGAGGGCGCCCACCGGCTCAGCCCCGCGCCCTGACTCTTGAGGGGGGGGGGGGGGGGGGGTACAACGAGTTCGCGCGCGCGTGAGGCGCTCCGTCCGAAGAGCCGCAGGTCATGCATCCCGACATCGCCCGGCGTCTGCGTCATGGCCCCATCCTCCCGTGCCGAATTCCACGCCGCCGCGCCCGAACGGCCGCAGCGAACCCGTCATCGCAATCTATAACCCGTCCGCTGGCCGGTTTCAAGGCGCGCCGCGCCCGATACACGGCGATCCCACGCCAGGTTTGTTGGAAGGGTCGGTTTCGCTTGTTTAGGATGATTCGCATTTTCGCAGGCTTTTTGTGAAGCGACGCAGTATCCGTTGTCGTGGAGGCAGCGGATTTTTTGAGACGACTCCGGAGGGTTTTGCGCTCCGGGATGTGGTTGTGCGCCTTGCGCGGCCTGATGTCGCTAGAATCGTGTCGTTGACCGTATCTTGGTTTCAAGCAGTTTGCCGGTCGAGGTCTGCGTGTTCACCTGGCGCGGGCGGTGGATTGGTGCTGCGGGCTGGCAGACGGGCGCCCTCGGCTGCGCACCCGTTGGCTGGCGCCGCGGGGAACAGTTCAGGCGGTTGCCGGGAACAACACGAGGTTTGTTGTTCCTGGTGGTCGTTTCCGGGCCTTGCCTCGTTTGCGTTGTCGCAGATGGTGCGGCGGCGACCGGGAGGCTGCCGTTGCTTGTTGCGGAGTCGTTTGTCTTGCCGACGAAGTTCAGCGGCACCATGTACAAGGCGGCGAACCGGGAGTGCGTTGGCAGGGGCCATGCGCGCGCCAGCGGGCGCCGACTGGGGAGGCGAAGGATCCTTGCGTATTTCCGCTGCGTCGCGATGTCGGCTGCGGGATCGTTCGCCGCTTCCTGTGGCGTGGGAGTTGCGGGCGCCGCTGGTCGGCGCAGGAGTTGCGCTCGATTTATCAGCGGCGCTTTCCGGCGCGCGCAGGGGCATCGCCTCGGTGCTGTGCGTGATGGCGCGGCTTGCGAACCGGCGCGGTGGCGCACTACGACGCAGAAGGAGCTGGAGCAGCGTGGAAGAACAGGGACAAGCCGGCCTCCAAATCGACCGTGCACCGGGTGCTGCAGAACACCGACCCGGGATGGATCGAGGATGCGGCGCGCAGCCGCAGGCCGGCAACGCGGTCGACGGCAAGCGCACCGGCGAGGATCATTACGAGACGGTCTCGCTGGCCGGTATTCGATCCTCAACTGTCACGACGGGGAGATCGCTGCCGTCCACGCCGCGACGGCGCCGGCCGGCTGCTCACCCTCGACGCGCTCCATACCACCCGCGAGGCTGATCGTCGAGACCCATCGCGCGGACTGATGGTCAAGGGCAACGCACCTTCGAGAGAGCATCAACTGGAAGGCCGCCAGCACTACAACGAAAAGCCCGCGCATGGCCGCCAGCGCACCATCTTCACCCCGCTGGCGAAGATGATCAACTAGCAGATCTTCCGCGTCACCCGGCGCGTCGAATTCAGGAAAACCGAACACGCCATGACCTTATATGACTAGGTTTTGTCTCCTTGATGATGAAATCATCCACAGCAGTTGGGGGCGGGAAAATGTGGATCTGTGGGAGAGCGTCCGGTTTATGGTTGCAGAGAGATTCCGCTCCCCTGAGCGAACATGCACAGGGGATCAAACGATCTCCGCGGAGGTTGCCGTTTTGACCTTGACAGAGCCGCGACCGAGTGTGGTCGGCCAACCTCCCTTGACGTCCCTCGCATGGATGCCTGGGTTTGAACCCATCGTAAGGCGAGGAGCAAGGGACGATGGTCAAGGTAGTAGCAGGGGTCAGCCAGTCTGGACATCTGGCGCATTGTTTTGCGGACGACGCCACGGGCAGGTGGCTTCGCGGCCTCGGGGTGAGCCGGGTGGTGGGCGACAGGCCGCTATCACCGCAAGGTTCACCAGTGTCTTCATGACCGGGGCTTCGAGGTTATTCTCGTCAACCCGTTGCGGGCGCTTCGCCGAGGCGCCAACCGCGTCGACGCCAAGATCGGCTGGGCGATCTCGAGCCTGTGGCTCCGCCTTCCTCAAGAGCCTGGAGGATCTCCTGGTGCCGCGCTTGTCGACGCGTGGCAGATGAGGTAGATGGCGAGACCGTCACAAGGGCCTCGGCGGCCGATCTCGATGATCGCATTGCCGGCGCGGCGATCAAAGCGGTGATCACCGGTGATTCCGAGCAGAGGTACGCCATCCTGACCTCGATCCCCGGTCCGATGACCGCCGCGGCCCTTCTTTGCTGGATGCCCGAACTCGGCAGCGTCGGCAGCCTTGATCGGGGTGGCGCTGATGGCCAACGACCACGGTGCTCGGCACATCCGTGGCGGGCGCCGAAGGCCACGCGATCTCCTGGCCGCAACCGGCACGCTTCAACGCGGACCTGGTGCGCCTCAAGACTGCCGGCAAGCAAGGTCGCGATTGTCGCCGTGATGCGCAAGCTCTGGCGAACACCTTGCTGCGACAGCAGCGTTGCTGGTCGACCGAAGCACCGGTGAGTGAGCGAAGGAGACCACCTTCATGGCCCTCACCCCTGCCGAGAGCGCGATCGGGACTGTCTCGACAGTCTCCCTCTACGACACGACTTGGGAAGAATGTCTGCAGATCATCGTCGAGGCCGACATCGAGGAGATCGAACCGCCTTGGGACACCTGGAACCCGGACGGTCACGTGCCCGGGGACGGCAAGGTAGCCGCGTTCACGTGACCAATGGACGGCAACCCGCCGCCGGGACCACAAGCTTCATGTCGCCTCGCTCGCAGAGCAAACCCCACACCGCTTGTGGACAACCACAGAAAAAATCACCGCAGACACCCGCAAAAACCTTGCCAAGAAACATGGATGCTCGGTCGAGCGCGCCTCGCCGCAACAGTTGCTCGCATGGAATCGCGGACACCGGGTAGTCGAGAGCCATCATCATGTCCGCGACACCACCTTCCGCGAAGACGACTCCATGCTCCGAACGCGCCCGCAAACAACGCGATCACCCTCGCAATCATCATCCGCAACAAGCTGCCCAAACCCTTCAACAGCTTCGTCGACACCACTATGCCGACAAACGCAAGCAGGTCCTGCACGCAATCACAAGACCAGGCTGACCGCGCCTCTCTCCCCGACAGAAACCGCAAGCCTTCGAGCCCGGCAACCAAACCCGGCAGGCCTCTCGCTCGCCCCGGATACGCCGACCAATCGCGCCCCGCGCCGCAACAGCGCGTCAGCAAATCTCAAAATCGCAGCCTCGAACGCGTCGACCCGCGCCGCGATCAGGACTCCGATCACATCACATCAACAAGCATGGGATCACCTTGGCTGAGCGCTCGGCGAGCTTTGCCAAATATCCACGACGCTGATATAGTTGCGGCACGGAGCGAGGAACGGTAGGCGCGCGGCGTCCCGGATCAGCGCGAAGAGCTTGTGGACTACGATTCCGCGTTTTTGCTCCTGCCGGTGCGCAGCGAAGCGGAGCAGAGTGTGCAGACGACGGGAGGGATGACGAGGCGGGCGGTGCTCCGCGCTGGATTGGGCGGCTGCGTGGCTGCGCCCCTGTTCGGATCTGCCAGCCTCGCGCAGCAGGGCGACGGAGTGACCGACACCGAGATCGTTCTTGGAATGTCGGCGGCGTTCTCGGGCCCATCGCGGGGCCTCGGCATCGAACTCTACCGTGGCGCCAGCGCCTATTTTACCCATGTCAACCGGGCTGGCGGGGTGCAAGGCCGGAGGATCGTCGTCAAGACCTATGACGACGGCTATCAGCCGATCCCGTCGGTCGAGAACACTATGAAGTTGATGCTGCGGGACCGGGTGTTCGCGCTCTTCGGGTATGTAGGTACGCCGACGGTCACGCGCGTGCTGCCGATGCTGAAGAAATTTCAGCAGGAAAACGTTTACCTGTTTTTTCCGTTCACTGGCGCCCAGCCCCAGAGGGAGCCGCCCTACGGCGAC
The DNA here is from genome assembly GCA_964291215.2 of Alphaproteobacteria bacterium. Taxonomy (GTDB): domain Bacteria; phylum Pseudomonadota; class Alphaproteobacteria; order MPNO01; family UBA830; genus JAJEBT01. Next base: position 1,338,297 of record OZ219791.1, read on the forward strand.
TTTGCCTTCAACCTGCGCGCTTCCTACCGTCAGGAGACTGGAGGACTCGTTGACCAGTTCGTGTCGGTTGGCCGACGGCGCATCGGGATATTCTATCAGGCGGATGCCTATGGTCGAAGCGGCTGGGCAGGCGCGCGACGCGCGCTCGCGAGGTACGGGGAGCGAATCGTCGGGGAGGCCACCTATCGGCGCGGCGAGAAGTTTACCGGCAGCATGCGCCGCCAGGTAGACATCCTCAAGGCGGTCCGCCCCGATGCCGTGATTTGCATCGGCGCTTATGCGGCATGCGCTGCCTTTCTCCGCGACGCCGTCGATCGAGGGCTGCGGGTTCCGATAGCCAACCTGTCCTTTGTTGGCAGCGAGAACCTGCTCAAGCTGATCAGGCGCGCGCGCGCGGACAGTGCGCCTTACACCCGACTTCTGGTGAACTCGCAGGTTGTTCCGAGCTACGAGGACGACTCGATTCCGGCGGTACGGCAGTATCGCGAACTGATGGGCCGCTATGATCCGTTACCGCCGCAGGAACTGGTTACCGAACCCTACGCGCCGTTTCCGCACAGCTTCGTCGGCCTCGAGGGTTTCCTCGACGCCAAGCTGATGGTCGAGATATTGAATCGTCTCGGCGACAGCCCGCAGCGGGCGGCGCTCGACAAGGCCGTTTTCTCGGTGAAGGACTTCGATCTAGGGATCGATGAGCGCGTCTCATTCGACCTCGGCCGGCGGCAGGGTTTGCAGCGCGTCTACTACACGGTCGTCGAAGGGGACAGGTTCGTGCCCCTGAAGGACTGGAAGGACAGGTTTTCGTGAGATGAAGATTCCCAAGCTCTTTCAGAAGACGCTGTTCGGTATTTTCCTGCTGTTCGGCGTCATAGGCGTGTCGACCTCGATCCTCTGCATCTACACGGTTGATGTCCACCTGTCCGAGGAATATGAGAGTAACAGCAAGGGCATCGCGAAGACGATCGCCGATGCCAGCGTCGACATCATTCTCAACCGCGAACTGTCGGCGCTGCAGTCGCTGATCGACCAGTTCGTCGAAATCCAGGGCATAAGCTACATCTATGTCACTAGCGAATCGGGAGAGTTCCTCGCGCACACCTTCGTACCCGGCATCCCCGAACAGATCCTGAAGGGCGACCCGACCAGCACCGCGACGGTCGAGCGTAGACTGCCGGGCATGGGTGACTTCGTCGAGGTCAGCAGCCCCATTCTTGCGGGTGTCGCGGGCGCAGTTCATATCGGCATGGATACCGGGCTGATCACGCTCCAGATCCAGCGGGCCATCGGCCATCAGATCTATCTCATTTCCCTGATCTTCATCGGCGGCATCTTTGCCGCCCTGTGGCTGGTCAACCTTGCCGCGAAACCGATCGCTACGCTCCTCGCCTCTGCAGCAAGCGTTGCGCGTGACGGCGGCAGTGATGTCGACGAGAAGCTGCTTGCCCGCGGCGACGAGGCCGGGCACCTTGCCCGCCTGTTTCTGCATGTTGCCGGGACCGCCGCCCCGCCAGTGACCGCCGCCTCGTCGGACGAGCGCGCCTGACCGGCCGGCATGCGGACAAGCCTTCGATGAGAGTTCCGCGGACGATAATCGTTATTCTCTGCACCGTGTTGCAGATCTGCTTCGGCACGGTGTATGCGTGGAGTTTCTTCCAGACACTCCTCGTTATGCAGCTCGGCTGGTCGTTCACCAATACCGCGGTCGCGTTCAGTGTCACCATCTTCTCGCTCGGCGTTTCCGCCGCTTGGGCAGGCTGGATGCTGCCGCGCCTCGGTCCGCGGAATCTGGCGCTGATCGGAAGCCTGATGTTCTCGGCCGGCTACATCATCGGCGGTCTCGCGCTGTACCTCGAGAACCTGCTCCTCTTCTACGCGGGCTACGGCGTGATCGGCGGTGCCGGAATCGGGCTCGGCTACGTGACGCCGGTTGCTACCGCCGCAAAATGGTTTCCCGATCGCAAGGGGCTGGCCACGGGAATCGTGATCATGGGATTCGGGGTCGGGGCGTTCCTGCTGAGCAAGGCGCTGGCCCCGTTTCTGGTTGTCGTCACCGACAAGGATCTGCCTCTCGTGTTCGCCTGGCTCGGCGTGGTGTTTGCCGGCATCCTGATTCCGTCGAGCCTGCTGTTGAGGGATCCGCCCGACGACTCCGGTGCCGCAGGCGCGAAAGCCGCGACGGGCGCGGAGGAGGCCGAAGAGGCGGACGCTATCGGAGCGTGCCTCCGGTCGCGCGAGTTCATGATCATGTGGCTGGTATTCTTCTTCAACATCGCCGCCGGAATCTCGGTGATCAGCTTCCAGTCGTCCCTCCTTCAGGACGTCTGGGGTCTTGCCGATCCGTCGATCGAGCCGGAAATCCTGGCCGAATACGGGGCAACCCTGATCGCGGTGAGCTCGCTCTGCAACGGGGCAGGACGCCTGTTCTGGGGATTGTTGTCGGACCGCCTCGGCCGCGTCCGGGTGTTCCGCATCCTGCTTGCCAGCCAGATGGTCGTCTTCGGCATCCTGATGACGGAACGCGACCCATGGATATTCTCGATCCTGGTCTGCTACATCCTGCTGTGTTTCGGGGGCGGTTTCGCCACCATGCCGTCTTTCGTGGTCGATGTATTCGGCGCAAAACGGATGTCGGTGATCTACGGCGCGATCCTGACGGCTTGGGCGGCGGCGGGCATCTTCGGTCCCCTCTATGTCGGATATCTCAAGGACCAGTATCCCGACCGTGCGGTCATATACTGCTTCCTGATCGGGGTTTTGATTCTCGGCCTCGGCTTCATTTTTTCCTATTTGCTCAGCGATGACCGCATCCGTCTCGGCCGGCCGACGCTGGAGGGGACGCTGCGCGAATTCGGCATCCCCCTAGCGCGGCGAAACTGACGGGCGGGGTGGCTCCTGCCGCCGGTCCTGAGCCCGGGGCGCGGGATGTCGTACTCCCGGTTCCTTGCTGGCCGCATTCCTCTCGACAGGGCCGCGGCTATTCTGCATTCTGTGCCATGATCGGGATATGCAGCGAGGCAGCCGAGATGATGGAACAGGCAAAGCGAGACGATGTCTATCTCGTTGACGGGTCGGCATACATCTTCCGCGCCTACCATGCGCTGCGAGCGATGACCCGCGCCGACGGTACGCCCGTCAATGCTGTCTACGGTTTCGTCCGGATGCTGACCAAGCTCGTTGACGATGCCGACCCCGACTACCTGGTCGTGATCTTCGATGCCGCCCGCGAGACCTTCCGCAACGACATCTATCGCGAGTACAAGGCGCATCGGCCGCCCCCTCCTCCCGAACTCGTGCCCCAGTTCGACCTGATCCGCGAGGCCACCAGGGCCTACAGCCTTCCCTATATCGAGATGGCTGGATTCGAGGCTGATGACCTGATCGCGACCTATGCGCGGATGGCGTGCGAGCAGGGGCTCGGCGTGACCATCGTGTCCTCGGACAAGGATCTGATGCAGCTCATCGGTCCCGATGTCCGCATGATGGATCCGATGAAGAACCGGTTTGTCGGGCCGGAGGAGGTCTTCGAGAAATTCGGCGTCGGACCGGACCGGGTGATCGACGTGCAGGCGCTGGCCGGCGATTCTTCGGACAATGTGCCCGGGGTGCCGGGAATCGGCATCAAGACGGCGGCGCAGCTGATCGGGGAGTACGGCGATCTCGATTCGCTGCTCGAACGCGCCGGGGAGATCCCGCAGAATAGGCGTCGCGAGAACTTGATCGAATTCGCGGAGCAGGCGCGCATTTCGCGCAAGCTGGTCACGCTGAGAACGGATGTTCCGGTTGAGGCCACGCTCGACGAGTTCAGGCGCCGGCAGGCGGATCCGGCGGTCCTGATACCGTTTCTCGAAGAGCAGGAGTTCAAGTCGATTCTCGCAAAGGAGCGTGCGCGGCTGCCGCCCGGCGAGGTGCTCGCCGGGTCCGGCGATTCGCCGGCGGCCGGGGAGGAGACATACGAGCTCGTGGGCGACGAAGAGGCGCTCAGCGCTTGGGTCGCGCACATCGCCGATGTCGGCTTTGTTGCCATCGATACCGAGACCACATCGCTCGATGTTGCCGAGGCTGAGCTTGTCGGGATGTCACTTTCGGTCGCTCCGGGTCACGCCTGCTACATCCCGCTCGGACATGTGGTCTCGGGACAGGACGCGGAGCAGGAGGCGCCGGAACTTGATTTCGACGGCGCTTCAAGCCTGGCGCCGGAGCTTGCGCCGGGGCAGATTCCCCGCGACGCCGCCCTCGCGCTGCTCCGGCCGGTCCTTGAGGATCCCGGAATCCTCAAGATTGGCCACAACATTAAGTATGACATGCATATTTTCACCCGCTGCGGCATCGCCATGGCGCCGATCGACGACACCATGCTTCTGTCCTATGTGCTCGAGGCGGGAAAACAGCGGGGGCATGGGCTCGACATGCTTTCGAGCGAGCATTTCGGCCACGACAACATCAAGTATGGAGATGTTGCGGGAACGGGTAAGAAGCAGATCAGTTTCGCCGAGGTCGCCATAGACAAGGCGCTCGGCTACGCCGCCGAAGATGCCGACATGACCAATCGGCTACATCGTCTGCTGCGCCCGCGCATCGCCGCCGAGCGCATGGCCAGCGTCTATGAAACCCTGGAGCGGCCCCTTGTGCCGGTACTTCTCGACATGGAGCGCACCGGAATCGCCGTTGACAGGACGGTCCTCGACAGGCTCTCGGTGGATTTTGCGGAACGCGCCGCCGAGATCGCCTCGGAAATCCACGGCCTTGCCGGGCGCGAGTTCAATATAGGCTCGCCCCGCCAGCTCGGAGAAATTCTGTTCGACGAGCTTGGCCTAGGGGATGGTAAGAAGACCAGAAGCGGTGGCGGTTATGCAACCGATGCGCGCGTGCTCGAGGATCTTGCGGCGCAGGGGCACGAGCTTCCGGCTCGGGTGCTTGACTGGCGCCAGCTCACCAAGCTCAGGAACACCTACACTGCTGCGCTCGTCGGGCAGATCAACCCGCGGACCGGCCGCGTGCACACCTCCTATTCGCAGGCTGTCGCTTCCACGGGACGGTTGAGCTCCAACGATCCCAACCTTCAGAACATTCCCGTCCGGACCGAGGAGGGCCGCAAGATTCGCCACGCCTTCGTCGCGGTTGAGGGTTCAGAGCTTCTTTCGGCGGATTATTCGCAGATCGAGCTCAGGCTGCTCGCGCATGTCGCGGGCATCGAGGAATTGCTTGAGGCGTTCCGCGACGACGCTGACATCCATGCGATGACGGCGAGCGAAGTCTTCGGCGTGCCCGTCGAAGGCATGGACCCCGCGGTACGCGACCGCGCCAAGGCGATAAATTTCGGAATCATATACGGTATCAGCCCATTCGGTCTTGCCCGCCAGCTTCGGATTCCGCGCGGTGACGCGAAGGATTTCATCGACGGGTATTTCAAGAGATTTCCCGGCATCAGGAAATACATGGACGATACAATAGGGTTTGCCCGCGAACACGGCTATGTGGAGACAATTTTCGGACGCAAGTGTCATACGCCCGGCATCGCCGACGACCGCAATCCACGCAAGAGCTTCCTGCAGCGTCTTGCGATCAACGCGCCGCTGCAGGGCGCCGCGGCTGACATCATCAAGCGCGCGATGATCCGGATCGGTCCGGTGCTGGCCGCCAATGGGCTGCGGGCAAGAATGCTGCTCCAGGTCCATGACGAACTTATCTTCGAGGTTCCGCGCGAGGAACTCGAAAAGACTGCAGCCGTGGTGGGCCGGACCATGTCGACGGCGGCGGATCTTGATGTGCCGCTTGTCGTCGATACCAAGCACGGCCGGACCTGGGACGAAGCTCATTGACTTTCTGTAAGCGTTCGCGGTCACACGGTGATTGTCGCCGGTTGAGGATGCGTTTTCGGTCCTTGCGCAGCGGTCTCAGCCAGATGTCCTTTTTTTGGCTTGTCGTGTTTGTTGAGCGTATCGTAACGCCCTCGTCCCTTGGCGGTTCCGACACGGATTCACCCTGACGCCCGAGCGGTTGAACACTTTCTGACAGGGATTCCTTGCGCCACTTGCGGCAGAAGGCGTGGGCGATGGCTGCAGGGTTCGGTGCCGTGGTGATCAGGGCGCGCACCAGCGCCATCTCGTGCGCGGTGAGGTTACGGCCGTGGCTCACCCCGGTTCCATGAGGTTATGTCGGCGCTCCGGGCTCATCGACCGTGGCTGCTACGGCTTGAGGTCGTCCGGCTGTCGGCGGCGGTTTAAAACGGCGAGATTTCGGCGGAGATCCGCGTTTTTGAGCGGTTGGCTGTGTGGTTTCGGTGAACCCGGGTACGAGGTCGCGCGGCGTTGATGAGAGGCTACCCGGTCTTCGTTTTCTCTCTGTTTTTGGAGCTTATGGGTCTTTTGCTTTGGCGTTGACTACGGTCCAGCCGGCGTTTTCTGGCGGTCGACATCTGTGGAACGAGACATGGGAGGGGGCCTTCAGCCTTTTGCGCAGGGTTTCGGCCTGGCGCTCTGCGGCCTTGTCGTGGTCTTGCGCGTAGGGGGACTTGCAGCAGGTAAGCGTTCGGTCACACAGTGATGGCTGATTCTGGTCGGTTTCGAGCCTTCTGACAGTCTGCCCATAAGACACATCCTCAACCGATGATAATCATCAACAATCACCTCGTGACCGAACGATTACGGCAGCAGTCCGGAAGAGTGATCCGTAACGGTTTCTTCGTAACCGGTGGCTCCAGATGTCGCCGGAACGTCGCCAAGCGGCACTGCGACAGCCGTCTCCGTGCTCATCATCGTGGCCGACCATGGTGATCTTGACCGCACGCGTGCGCTCCGCTTGGCGGAGACGATAAGCGCGCTGGCGGCGACGACCCGTCCCATCGGTCGTCGCGGCGGCGGGCGGTCGTAGCGGGTGCCGCGCAGGCCGCGGTCTGCGAGCGCAGGAACTCGTTCCAGAAGATCTCTGCTTTGCTGGACAGCGATGCCCAGAACCTCGCGCCGGCCGTCCAGGTTGACCGCAACAGCTGCTATGGCTGCGGCGCTGACGATCCGGCGCGCCGTACCTTAATGTAGTGGCATCAAGCCAGAGGTAGGGCCATTCGCCTGCCAGCGGGCGGTTGAGGAAGACATTTACCCGCTCCTCGCCACAGAGCCGCGACACCTGGCTTTTCGACACATGCCCATGGCTTTAACCAGGTCGTCCACCGGTGTCGAGTAAGCCTCCGACAGCTTTCATGGCCTTTTCCGCTGCGGGGAAACTCGGGGAAGTAGCTGCCTTTGCGCAGCTTCGGGATAGTTACCGTCCTGGCGCGCGTCTCCCAGGCTCCGGTATCCGGGTTCACCCGGTCGACCATGCGTTCGTGCACGCCGGCACCGCTGTTCGATATCCAGCGCCATAAGGCGGTCGGCGACGAACCCAAGCATCTCGGCCAGCAGGTTGGTGTCGGACATCTCTGACAAAAGCGCGCCGCGGTCTCTGATAGGGTGTCTTTGGTGATGGTTGAACTCCTCAGTCAAAGGTCAGGTTGGCAACCAAGCCTTAGAACAACCGTGGCCGCCAAGCCGCCCGCGCGGGCTTTGCTACGCGAAGGCTCCGCCCGCGCTAACGGCGGAAGTTACACCGATCGTTGGGACGCTGCTCCGGAACGGCCGGCAGCCCGCTGTTCACGATGGCGGCGTCTCGTGTTCGACGCCTTCCGGCCACGGCTTCGGAGATGCGGCCGACGGCTTGTTGAGACAGAGCAGCAACCGCGTGCAGCCGGTGCCCGCGACCGGCGGCGAGCGGTGCACGATTCCGCTGCCCGGTCCGACAAAGCTTCCCTTGAAAACTGCCACATCGTGGACCCGGAACCGCTCCAATGGTCCCTTGTATGATTTCTGCTCGCGCAACGCCCGCCCGGCGTCGACCGGCCGGACCCACTCGGTGGCAGGACCGCGGTATGTCGTCAGGAGGCGGGCCTCCACGCAGTCGCGGTGGAATTTCCAGCAGGCATCGTGGCTGACGCGCTCCAGCCGGACATCGACGAGACCGCTTCGGGCGATCCCGGCGAACGCCGAGACGAGATCGCCGATATCCCCGAGCAGCAGGTCCCGCATGTCTCCCGCAGGCATACCGCAGTCATCCAGATGTGGTTTCACCGCCTGTCGAAGGCTGCCCGGCCGGACGAGAACCCGCAGGTCGGGAAGACACGCCGCGTCCATTCGTTCGAGCCAGGCCTGCAAGCGCCGGGGCAGCGCGCGGCGCCAGATCACGAGTTCCATGCCGGGGTTGCCGATGGCGGCGAGACCTTCCGCTGCATTGCATGTCCCGACGCCCGCACCGAACGCGGCCGGCGCGCCGGCGAAACCGCCTTCCGGGGATACCGACGGACCGGTCACGACGGCTCGGCCCGCTTCCAGGCCGGGAACGGGTCCTTCAGCATTTTCCAGACTGCGGGCTGCATGGCTTCGGCATCGGCGTCACCGACAAGGCAGGCGTCGAGGTGGTGGCGGATCGCATCCTCGTCCATATCGGTACCGATGAAGACGATTTCCTGGCGGCGGTCCCCGTAGACGGCGTCCCAGAAGTCGGCGATGTACCGGCGCCATTCTCGGTGGTCAGGCCACCGCTCTTTCGGCACATTCGCCCACCAGAAGCCCACCGCCTCATGGCGCACAAGGGCGCCGGCCTGGCTCAGCTCGCCGATCCATTCCGGACGGGTGGCCAGCCAGAAATGCCCTTTGGCGCGAATGACTCCCGGCCAAGAGGAATTGATGAAGGCGTAGAACTTCTCTGGATGGAACGGGCGGCGTTCCCGATATACGAAGCTGCGCACGCCGTATTCCTCCGTCTCCGGCTTATGGTCCGCAAAGCCGTACAGCTCCTTGAACCAGAGCGGATGTTCCTCGGCCTTGTCGTGGTCGAACCGCCCGGTGTTCAGGACTTTGTCCAGCGGCACGCGCGACATGCTGGTTTCGATGAGTTCCGCATCGGGATTGAGCGAGCGGATGATCTTGCGCGCGACATCGAGCCGTTCAGGCGTTGCCGCGTCTATCTTGTTCAGAACGATGACATCGGCGAACTCGATCTGGTCGACAAGCAGGTTGACCAGCGTGCGGGTGTCCTCCTCGCCCAGAGCCTCGTCGCGGTCCTTGAGGAAGTCGGTCGAGGCGTAGTCGCGCAAGAGGTTCGCGGCATCGACCACGGTTACCATCGTATCGAGGCGCGAGACATCCTCTAGGCTCTCGCCCTCTTCTGTCCGGAAGCTGAAGGTGGCCGCCACGGGCAGCGGCTCGGAAATGCCGGTTGATTCGATGAGGAGGTAATCGAACCGGCCGTCCTCCGCGAGTGGTCGCACCTCCTTGAGAAGGTCGTCGCGCAAGGTGCAGCAGATGCAGCCATTGGTCATCTCGACAAGCGTTTCTTCCGTGCGGCTCAGATCGGCCCCGCCGTCCCGGATGAGGTCGGCGTCGATGTTGACCTCGCTCATGTCGTTGACGATGACCGCGACGCGCTTGCCTTCACGGTTGTTGAGGATGTGGTTCATCAGGGTAGTCTTGCCGGCACCGAGGAAGCCGGACAGTACGGTGACGGGAAGGTTCAGTCGTTCCAGGGTCATGGCAGGCCTCCAGAGCGTGATTACGAGAAGTCGGGGGCGTCACAGGTGCGGGCGCCGCGTGAAGCCGGGGAAAGCAGCCGGGCTAGCGCCGGAAGCATGAGAGGCGTCTCACCGTCCCTCAAAGCTGGATCGGGTTCGGCGCGTCGCCATAGACGGTCCCGAAATCGAAGGATTTTCGGGATTTCGTGAACACGAGCCGGGCGGGTCCGCCGAGAGGGCCTTCGACCGACCGATAGAAGCAGGAACGGTATCCGACGTGGCAACTGGCGCCCGAACCGGAGACCCGGACGCGCAGCCAGACGGCGTCCTGGTCGTCGATGCGTCTCGACAATCTCCTGGACGAGGCCGCCGGTCGCGCCTTTGCGCCAGAGGCACCGGCGGCTCCAATAATGCGCCTCGCTGGTCGCGATCGTTCGCTGCAGAGCCTCGCCGTTCATGTAGCCCAGCACTTCGCCCGTGTTCGCGTCGGTCGTGTCGCAGGGGATCAGCCCGTCGGCGTCGAATCTGGGCGCGAGCGCGAGGTCCTGCTTGACCGTGGTACGGGACGCGAAGGGGGCGGCGGCGGCTGGAACGGACCTATCAGACGCCATTTTCGAATCCTCTTCTGCGGCCGCGCCCGGCATTCGGGAGTACTTGGCTGTTGTCATGCATAAAAGCAATGTTATAACATATATTAACTTAGCGCAAGAAGGGACAAGACCATGGCGCCCCAGCCGATCCAATCCCAACCCTGTACCGATCCCGACTGCCGCGGGCAGCATTTGCCGGCTGAACAGGTTGCGCTGGCGGTGTTCCTTTGCCGCGCGCGCGGGGTGCCGCTTACGAAGCTACGGCGCCAGGTGCTGAAACTGCTCTGGGAGAGCGGTCGCCCGACGGGCGCCTATGAACTGATCGAAGCCCTCAAGCTCCGGGACTCCCGCCCGGTCGGGCCGCCTACCGTCTACCGGACGCTTCAGTTCCTGATATCCCAAGGGCTCGTCTCGAAGATTGAAAGCCGGAATGCTTACGTCGCCTGCGCGCATCCGGAGCGCCGGCATGACAGCCTGTTTTTCGTCTGCAACGACTGCGGAGCGGCGGCCGAACGGGAGGATTTGCGGGGCGAGCGGCTGCTTGCCGAGAATGCCGCCGTCCTCGGGTACTGCGTGATGCGGCTCGTGGTCGAGGTGGAGGGTACCTGCGCGAGTTGCATCGCGGCCGGCGCGGCCTAAGCGGAAAAGAGGGGCGCGCCGTGGAAAGCCGGACTCCCGATGGATCGTCGCAGCGTCTGCCGGTCTCGGTGCTGACCGGCTTCCTTGGCAGCGGCAAGACAACCGTGCTCAACCATCTGATCCGGCAACCCGCAATGAGCCGGACACTCGTGCTCATCAACGAGTTCGGCGAGATCGGCCTCGACCACGACCTCGTGACACACAGCAAGGACGATGTCGTCGTCGAGATGTCGAGCTGCTGCCTCTGCTGCACCATACGGGGCGATCTTGCCAAGACCCTGCGCGAGGCCCCCGGATGCCTTGCGCGCGGGGGCGGACCACTGTTCGACCGGGTGGTTATCGAGACCACCGGGCTCGCTGATCCGGCGCCGATTCTTCATACACTGATGACCGAACCGGCTGTCGCGCGGCGCTATCGCCTGGACGGAGTTATCTCCACAGCCGATGCGGTCAATGGCGAGGACACGCTTGATCGTCAGATCGAGCCGGTCAAGCAGGCGGCAATGGCCGATCTCCTGCTGATCACGAAAACTGATCTCGTCGACCTCGATGTTCTGCGCCGACTGCAGGGACGTCTGCGGAAACTCAATCCAGCCGCCCCGCAGATCATCGCAGAGAACGGTGCTGTCGATCCGGGTTTGCTGTTCGATGCCGGTCTCTACGACCCGAAAACCAAGAGCCTCGACGTGCAGAAGTGGCTCAAGGCGGAAGCCTATGCCGAGCCGCACGATCATGAACACGGAACGGCTGACCACGGCCACACCCACGAACACCATGACGTCAATCGCCATGACGCTCACATCAGGGCTGTCTGCCTCACGATCGATGAGCCGATCCACGGCAATGCGCTCGAACTCTGGCTCGAAACACTGCTCCTGCTTCGGGGCGCGGACCTTCTGCGCATCAAGGGGATCATCAATGTGGTCGATCTCGAAGGACCGGTCGTCATTCACGGCGTTCAGCACGTCTTTCACCCGGCGGTCACGCTCAGGGAGTGGCCGAGCGGAGATCGTCGCTCCCAAATCGTCTTCATCACTCGCAACATCGACGAGTCGCTCCTGCACGACACGCTGCGGAAGTTCAACGCCGCCTCGGTCCAGTCTCCGAGTCCCCTTCCGGTTGACAGCCGTGACCGCTCTATCGCCATGTTGGAGACGCGACGATGACCTTGCGCCTTGTCAATACACTCACCCGGACGAAAGAGCCGGTTTCTCCGGTGAACCCCGATCACGTCTCGATATATGTCTGCGGGCCAACCGTCTACGACTTCGCCCACATCGGCAATGCCCGCCCGGCAGTCGTATTCGACGTTCTCTATCGTTTGTTGAAGCGGCGCTTCGGGAGTGTCGTCTACGCGCGCAATTTCACCGATGTCGACGACAAAATCAACGCCGCTGCGAAGGAGGCCGGCCAGCCGATCGCTGCCGTCACGGAACGCTACATCATGGCCTACCGTGCCGACATGACCGCGCTCGGAGTCCTGACGCCGGATCTTGAACCGCGCGTGACGGAGCACATTCCCGAGATCATCGGCATGGTGGAACGGTTGATCGCGCGTGGTCATGCCTATGCGGTCGAGGGGCATGTCCTGTTCCACGTGCCCTCGTACTCAGCCTACGGAGCCCTGTCGGGCCGCAAGCGTGTCGAGATGAACGCCGGCGCCAGGGTCGAGGTCGCACCCTACAAGCGAGATCCGGCGGACTTCGTCCTCTGGAAGCCCTCGACCCCGGACCTCCCGGGCTGGGGGAGTCCTTGGGGTCGCGGGCGACCCGGCTGGCATATCGAATGTTCGGCCATGATCGAGCGGCGCCTAGGTGCAACAATTGACATTCATGGAGGCGGTCAGGATCTGATCTTTCCGCACCATGAGAACGAGATCGCCCAGGGCACCTGCGTCCACGACGGAGAGCTCTACTGCCGTCATTGGGTCCACAACGGTTTCGTCAACGTCGAGGGGCGAAAAATGTCGAAGTCGCTCGGCAACGTGCTTCTTGTCCGTGATCTCCTCAGGCAAGCGCCCGGTGAAGCCATTCGCCTTGCGCTTCTGGGTGCGCACTATCGCCAGCCGCTCGGCTGGAGCGCGGACGGACTCGCCCAAGCGAAGCGCGGCCTTGATCGTCTCTATGGAACGCTTCGCAGTCTCGGAGATGCTCCCGCTGTGGTCTGTCCGCTCGGCCTGCTCGATGCGTTCGAGGCGGCCCTTGAGGACGATCTGAACTTCCCGGGAGCCATCGCTGAACTCTTCCGTTTGGCGAAGGCGGCGCGCCAGGCGGCGACCGCAGCGGACCGTGCCGCCCACAAGGCGGCCTTGCGCAACGCCGGCGGCCTGCTGGGCCTGTTGCAGGAGGAGCCGGCAGCCTGGTTCGGACAGACCGCGGGAGAAGACGAGGTCACGGCACGAGTCCAGCGTCTGGTTGAGGCGCGGTCGGCCGCCCGGTCGGCACGAGACTACGCCACCGCGGACTGCATCCGCGCCGAAATCGCTTCGCTTGGCATGACCGTCGAGGACCGCGCCGACGGTTCAGCCTGGCGGAGGACCGGTTAGATGGAGGTTCCTCTACAAGCGGGATCCGCACCGACGGAGACCGTCGCGGATGTCCAGCAATCCATCGTGGACAGCTTCCGGTATCTCGAAAATTGGACGGAGCGCTACCAGTATCTGATCGAACTGGGTCGCCGGCTGCCGCCATTTCCGGAGACGAAGTGGATCGAGGCCAACAGGCTGCAGGGCTGTCAGGCCGGAGTCTGGTTCGTCGCCGAGTACCGCAACGGCAAGCTCGATTTCAGGGCGACAAGCCACTCTGCCATCGTCGCCGGGCTCATCGCCCTGCTGCTTAAGGTCTATTCAGGGCGTCAGCCCGATCAGGTCTTGGCGGCCTCGCCGGCATTCATCGACGAGATCGGTCTCGCCGAGCACCTTTCGCCGCATCGGGCTAACTGTCTCTTGCTCGCGCGCATTCGCATGTTCGCCATGGCGCATGCTCCGGGCAACTCTGCCGGGGGAGGTGCATGATGGATCGCAAGCTGTACCACGAACGGATCTTGCAGCTTGCCGCATCGATATCCCGGGTAGGCCGGCTGGCGGCTCCCGACGCGTCGGCAACCGTACGCAGTCGACTTTGCGGCAGCCGGATCACCGTCGATCTCAAACTCGATGGCGATGTCATCACCGACTACGCCCACGAGATCAGGACCTGTGCTATCGGGAAAGCGGTCGCTTCCGTCGTCGCCGGGGTCGTTGTTGGCCTGACCGTCGACGAGGTGGACGAGGGCGCGAGGATTCTGAGTGCCATTCTTCGGGACAAGACGCTCCCGCCGCCGGGATCCTGGGTCGAACTCGAACTATTCCTGCCGGTGGCGGACTTCCGCAGCCGCCATGACTCGGCGTCGCTTCCTTTCCAGGCGCTGCAGCGCGCAATTGCGGAGGCTGGCCCCAGGCAGCAGCGATCTGCCGCGGTCAGCTCCGGGCAGGTGGTATAGACATGACCAAACTCCCCTCCCTGGGCCTGATCCTGCTCATCCGTGCCTATCAGTATCTGTTGTCGCTGCTGCTTGGTTCCAACTGCCGCTTTATGCCGAGCTGTTCGGCCTATGCCATCGAAGCCTTGCGGCAGCACGGCCTCGTCCGCGGCGGCTGGTTGACAGTCGGCCGCCTGTTACGCTGTCACCCTTGGCATCCGGGCGGCCTGGACCCGGTATCGCCTGCAAAGGCGCGGCGAGGGAGAGCGTCGTTTCGATGATCCGCAGAAATCCGCGCGGCGACATGCCGGTCGTCCATGAGAGCGCGTTTGTCGACCCCACTGCCATTCTCTGCAGTCGCGTGATCGTAAACGGAAGTGTCTTCATCGGACCCTATGCGGTGATCCGTGCCGACGAAGTCGATGCAGAAGGCCATATGGAGGCCATCGTCATCGGTGCGCATTCGAACATTCGGGATGGCGTGGTCATCCAGTCCAAGTCCGGCGCGGAGTTACCGTCGGCGAGCGGACTTCGATCGCATATCGCGCGATTGTCCACGGCCTCTGCACGGTGGGCGACGGTGTTTTCATCGGCTTTAACAGCGTGCTCTTCAACTGCGCTGTGGGTGAAGGCTGTGTTGTGAAGCACAACTCGGTGGTCGATGGCCGTGACCTGCCACCCGGTTTCCTCGTCCCCTCGACACAGCGCATCGGACCCCGCACCGATCTCGTCGCCATCCCGAAGGTCACGGCCGATGCCTCCGAGTTCTCGGAGGATGTCGTGCGCACCAACAACTCTCTCGTCCAAGGATGCAAGCGCCTTGAGGGGGAGTTTTGAACATGCGTGCCGTCCTCATCTTCAGGCCGTTCTTATGATCCAGATCGCGCTGCCTGACGGCGCCCACCTTACAGAGCGCGCGTAAGCTCGCTGAGAGAGACCTTCTGCCAGTCGTCGGCGTCGAAGTTTTCCGGCGCGAACCATTGGGCGTGGACTTCGCGGATGGCGGCCATTTTTCGCCAGTCAGCGAGAACCAGGCCGTGTTGCGGTTCCGGCCCTTGACGATTAGGTGGTGGAGGAAAGGTCCTCGTAGCGGAAGCCGAGGCGGAGTGCCGCCGCGCGCGAGCCGGCGTTCAGCGCGTTGCACTTCCATTCGAGCCGCCGGTAGTCGCGCGTCTCCAGCACATGGTGCATCATCAGCGAGAGCACTTCCGTCGCGCGGATGTCACGCCCGAACCAGATATTGCCGATCTCGCCGACGTCGGCGGCCTGCCTGATCTCCATGAAGCTGCCCATGCCGCCCGGCGCGCCCGTGGCCCGGTCGCGATAGACCATGAAGAAGTGGGTCCTTCGACGCGGCGCAGCCGGTGAGCCATTCATGCGCGGCCTCCACGCTGGCGAACGGGCCTTAGCCGAGACAGTCCCGGATGCGGTCCGGCTCCTCGCCCTCGATCCCGGCGGCGTGCTGTCGGGAGTCGGACAAGGGGTTGCAGGTGTATGTGAAGCCGCTGTCGGCGGACTGGCGGGAGGCTCTCGGGCGGGCGCCGGACCGAGTGATCGGTTCAGGCCCGCCTCTCGCGTCGGGGAAGGATGCGACATGGCGGAGTACGGACGGAGCGTGCACAGCGACATGCGCAAGCGTCTTGTCACGATAGGCGATGCTTGGTGCGGTCGTCCGGATGCGCCGCTGCCGGTGATCTTTCCCGGCGAGGCGGAGCAGCTTACAGGTTCCTGTCGAACCTGAGGATCGGTATGCAAGACATCCTTATTGGACATCGTCGCGGAGAAAACGATCGACATCGCGGCCTGTGGCGCCCCCGGACGCGCAAGGGGCGCACGAACGTCAAGCTACGGGCCGGTCTCGTTGACTTCGTCCCGCCCTGGGACAATCCTTACTACGTACCATCGCATGGCCGCTCTCCGCGACCAGTTGCGACACCTTCCTCAGCACGTTCGGCGTCAGCTGGCTCACGTTGTCCACCGCCGTCTGATGCTCGTAGCGTGTGTCGTCCGAGATGTGACCTAGGGACTTGCGAACCGTCTTGTTCACCAGCTCGTGCAGGTGATCGAAGTCATACCTCGGGCCCTGCTTCAGGACACCGGGATCTTCCACAGCGCCGGGACGCCCTTTCGTGTGGGACACTCCGGGAAGGATCCCCTCCTCCAGGATCTCAGACAGCCGGGTCGACGGGTCGGCGTACACGTGCTGAATCCCGCGCAGCGGGATGTTGTTCCGCGAGTTCTCGTTGAGATCGATCTCCTCGATCGCAACCTGTCCCAATTCCAACTGAGGGCGGATGACATCTCGCATGGCAATTCTCGCGAAGTTTCCCGAAAATCCGGTTGATTCTCGGTCAAACCAGCCGATTCCCGCCCCAAAGCGGGATTCTCCGCCTCACCTATACCACGATTCAGGCATTTAAGTCAAATGGTTGTGCCTTTTCGTGCGGGCGCTAAATCGGGGTAAGCGTTTGGTCACGGGCTGATTGTTGGTGATCATAACCGGTCGAGGATGCGTTTTGTCGGCAGATTGTCAGAAGGCTCGGAACCGACCAGAATCAGTCGTCACCGCGTGACCGAACGCTTACAACTCGGGTTGCCTTTAGTTCTCGCTTCAGCTGCTTCGCCTTTCGGCGAACCGCCTTCACCTCCGCACGGGTCGCCTTGAGATGGTGTTCCAGCGCCTCCGCTCGGATTCGCCTCGTAAAGCGCATGCCAGTCAGGCTCCTCGCAGGGCCCAGACAGCAGACACTGGCCCTCTCCCATCAGCGGCCGTGCCGCCCCGTGTGTCTCCTCGAAAGGCTCCATGGCCTCGACAATAGATGAGGCCAATTTTTTCCTAATTCCCACTCAAACTAAGCCCCCGTTCCATAGTGAAGTGCAACACATGATGGGCTGTGGCCATGTGTTTTTAGACGCATGATGTTGCGGAGCTGTCCAGCAGCGGCGAGAGTTCCTGTACAAGATGGAGGGAGCTTGTTCATGTCCAAAGGCTACCGTCACCTACGAAGAGCGATGCCAGATTGAGGCAGAAAAGCGGTCTTTCACAAGGTGCGATTGCTCGGCAGCTGGGCCGATCAACAATTTTCCGGGAAATCAAACGCAACACCGGGGGATGGGGTTACCGTCACAAGCAGGCGCAAAGGATGGCAGAAACGCAGGGCCGCCTCGTCTGTTTCCTGGCGGTTGACGCCTCGGGTTGAAGCTCAGAAAAAGCTGCGGGAGGGCCCTGAGCAGATCAGCGGCCGTTTTCGACTGGAGGGTCGTGGGTCGGCAACGGATCTATGATCGCATTCATGAAGATCGGAGAGCTGGGGGCGCCTTGTGGAAGAAGCTTCGGCGGCGCGGCAAGAAGCCGAACTGGAAGGGCGGATGCCATTCCGGCCGGGTGGACATTTCCGAGCGCCCTGCGGTCGTTGAGGCAAAGGAACGGATCGGCGACTGGGAGCCATCATCGGCAAAGCTCACAGTGGAGCTGTCGTGTCGCTCGTGCCACGAAATACACCTTGCTGGGTGGACAGAAAGACACGGTTGGTATGATCCGCCTGCTCGGCTCTGGTGCGCTATTGGTCCACACAATCACAACGGCAAGGAGTTCGCAGACCACAGGCGTGTCGCACTTGACGCAGATTTCTTCTTCGCCTTTCCATTCTTGGGAGCGCGGCTTGAATGAGCACACCAATGGCCTGGTGCGGGAGTACTTCCCGAAGGGCGCGGACTTTCGCGCGACATGCAACGAAGATGTTCAGAAGGTGCGGCTCAACACTCGGAAAGTCCTGGGATCGCCGACGGAGGTAATCTTGAAGTGAAACCGCCCTGACCATCTGCGTTCCGCAGCCGCAACGTGCAGCAGGGTCCATGCCGCGCGACGGGGAAATAGTGGCTTGAAGCCGACAAAGGCGTTGCATAAGCTTGATGTTGAAGGAACTGAAGCTGTTCCCAGGCGGAATCGAGAGGGGCAGAGGGGAAAAATTTGCGCAACCCGGCCCTCATCTCCGTTCGGGCTACGCCCTCACTGCGATGAGGGCCGGGTGTTGCACTTCAGACTGGAAGTGGGGAACGTATCTTGGGCAGCCTTTCCGGCATTGGCGGGGTTCTGAGCGCGATAACCTCGGGATGAGGTCGGGCAGACCGAAACGACGACGTTATTCGAACTCAGCCAGATAGCGCTGCGCATACTTGGGGCGAACCGCATGATTAGGTGCCACGCGCTCTTGACGTTGCCGAGAAGCGCGTTGACCCATCGAAACTCGGAATACTCGACGGCGGCTCGCCCGCTGCCGACCACGACCTTGGCGTGAGCGCAGCCGGCTGCGCTCACGCCGTTGAAGTACGTCAGGCCGTCAGACACGACTCGCGCCCAGGCGGCGATTTCGGTGCGCCGGAAGCCCTTGACGACGGTGAGCTTCACCCGTTGAGGGTGTCCAGCCTCTCGACGGCGGCGACGAACGGTGCCTTGCGCCCCCCGACCGCGCCACCGCTGCGCTCGCCGCAGGCGTCCGACCCATCCGGTGAGTGGGTGGGGGCACCCCATCATCACCTGCATCAGCTTGTGGCGCATGCGGCGTTGTAGGAGATGTCCAGATGACGGTGCAGCCTCATCGCCGAGATGCCCTTCTTGTCCTGGGTCATGAAGTAGATTCCGAGGAACCACACCGTCAAAGGCAGCTTGGTAGCCTCGAAGATGGTGCCCGCGGTAATCGAGGTCTGGCGATGGCACTGCTGGAGCTTGCGGGTGGTCAGTTAGCAGGCGCGGTCATTGGCCGCAATGCGGGCACACGAAGCCGTTCGGTCACCGCCAGCGATACAGGGCGTCGAAGCACTGGTCTTCGGTGCCGTAGCGGGAGAGGAACTGGTTGAGGCTGATGTCTCTCTGGAACTGTACTAGGTCGCGCACCATGAAAACATTCATATTTTCCAATAAATTACTTTGTAACTGCTCACCCCTTGGTTCCGGCTTGATGTCGGAGTAGAGCAACGAACGGGTTTTCGTGGAGATTTGACACTGCAGGCCGATTCGTTTAGTGGTGGTAATCGAGAACGACGGGGACCGCCAGTGGGCTACTTTGGATCGAAGGCGACGAGCGGGCTGTGCCAGCTGCTTCCGGGGCTCCGCATGATCTGTATGTGGAAACGCATCTCGGAGGCGGCGCGCTGATGAAGCGCAAGGCCGGGCGGTGGAGTACCGGAAGATGCCGCCGGGCGAGCGCCAGGCGATGCTCGCGGCGACCGTCGAGGCCGGGTGATGGCGACGGGCGGCGCGCGAGGAGTTCGAAGCGGCCAGGACCGCGGCGCTGCCGGCAAGGTGCCGAAAGAGGCCGTGATCCGCGTCCTCCTGCTCGACATCCTCATCGTCGTCCTTCTGGAGAAGACCACGCACGAGCCGGAACTCCGGTCTGCCGCCGTCACAGACGGACAAGAGCGTGCCGGGAGCAACGGCCCGAAGCCGAACCGGCAGATGGGCGACTACCTGCGCAAGACCATCGTCGAGGAGACGGTCGCCGTCGATCGGGAGCGCCGCACGACATCGTGTTCGAGGTCGTCGAGCGCCGCGTCGACGCCGAGGAATGCCCGAAGTGCAAGGGCCGGTTCCCCGACAACATCCCGTGCAGTACGGCATCCAGGCCCTCGTCATCAACCTGCTGGTTGCCCAGATGCTGTCCCTGCGCCGTCGCGCTCGTGCAGGCGATCTCCGGCATCAAACTCTCCGAGGCCTCGGCTATGCTTTCACGATGCGTCATGGGAGGAGGCCGCCGTGGCGCACCTCCTGCAACGCCCGATGTCGACGATTCCGAATCAACGGTAAGTGGCTCCATGTCGTCGGGACGTGCAAGTTCCCGCACCGCAAGCAAGAGATCGGCCCGTGCTACAAGGGCGTCCTGGGCCTCGTACATGGCAGTGTAGCCACCAGTTGTGCGGCAGCCACCTGCTGCGCGAACTGACCTTTGTCGTCGAGGCTACCGCGCGACTGATGAAGAGCCTGCTCCGCGAGGTCTGCCACAAGGTCAACAAGAGCGCATCCAGGACCCTGAACGAGGCCGTGCGCTACCGCACCATCAGGGCGCCAAGGAACTGCTCGACATCCCGACGAAAGGAAAACGCATCGCAAACGCGCACAACCTGCACGAACGTCTCGTGAAACACGAAAACCTGCGCTTCACAGACGACCCCGACGTCAGCTTCACCAACAATGCCGGAGAACAGAAGATCAGGATGGCAAAGGTCAAGGTGTCCGGATGCTTCCGCTCCACGCAAAAGCATGGTGCCGGGGCTCAAGCTACCTCACCTCCATGGCCGCACTCGGCTACAATCATCACGTCGCCACCCAGATCGCCCTCGACGGAAAAGCCGCAGACATCATCAACGAGCACTACGACTAATCAGAACCCAACTAGGGGTGAGTAGATACGTTCTTTTTTCGAATCAGCCACCATCTCGTGACCGAACGTTTACGACTTCCTGCAGCCCGGCGACCGGGCGTGCTATTCGTCGGCCGGTGTTCGTGCGCCACGCGGCCTCCCATCACGTGGGTGAGAACGATCACCGGTAGCAGGCCGAAGGCGACGATCGTGACCGCGCCGAGTGCACATTCTTCGAGGAGTTCGTCGGACGCAAACTCGTATACATAGGTCGCCAGCGTCTCGAAATTGAACGGCCGAAGCAGAAGAGTCGCTGGCAGCTCCTTCATGCTGTCGACGAAGATCAGCAGCGCGGCGGTCAGGATGCTGCCGCGGATCAGCGGGAGATTGACGCGTACGAGCGTTCTGGCCGCCGAGTGCCCGAGCGTACGCGCAGCATGGTCCATATTGGGTGTGATGCGGTTCAGCCCGGCCTCCAGCGTGCCGTAGGCGAGCGCAAGGAATCGTGCGACATAGGCGAACAGGATGGCGAAGAACGTGCCGCTCAGTATCAGCCCCGTGCTGATGCCGAGCATCGAGCGCGCAAACCCGTCAATCGCGTTGTCGAGCGCGCCGAAAGGCGTGAGTATCCCGATTGCGAGCACCGCCCCGGGAACGGCGTAGCCGAGGCTGGCGAATCGCGCGAGGTTGCGGACGACGCCGCTTGTGGTGATGCGCGTCGCATAGGCGAGGAACAGGCCGGTCGCTGCTGCGACGGCGGCAGCCAGTGCCGCGAGGAGGATGCTGTTGAACGCCGCCTGCGGATAACGGTTGGCGAGCGAGGTGTTGTAGAATTCGATGGCGTAGGCGATCAGCACTCCGGCCGGGATCGCGAACCCGACGAGCGCGGGGAGTGCGCAGATGGCGACCGCCAGCGCTGCCCGGCCTGACCGCAGCTGCACCGGGCCGACTTTGGTCCTGCCTCGTGTCATGTCGTGGTAGCTCCTGCTTCGGCGGGCGGTGCGCTCGGCGACCAGAAGGAAGATTACGAAGACGAGCATCATCATTGCGATCTGTGCACCGCCACTGGTGTTGTTCATGATCAGCCAGACATTGAACAGGCCGGTTGTCAGTGTCTGCACCGAGAAATAGTCGACCGTGCCGAAATCGTTCAGCGTCTCCATCATCACCAGCGCGAGGCCGACCACGATGGATGGCCTCGCCATCGGTAGCGAAATCCGGCGGAACGCGGCCCACGTGTTGCAGCCGAGGGTCCGCGCCGCCTCAATGACCCCGCCGGATTGTTCCAGGAACGCGGCATGGGCCAGCAGGTAGACATAGGGATAGAGAGTTGCCGAGAGTACCATCGCCGCGCCTTCGGGCGAGCGGATCTCGGGAAACCAGTAGTCGCCTGCGCTTTGCCATCCGAACAGCTCCCTGAGGGCTTGCTGCACCGGTCCGGCATATTCGAGAAGGTCGGTATAGACATAGGCAACGACGTAGGTCGGCATTGCAAGCGGTAGGACGAGTGCCCATTTGAGGACGCGCCGTCCGGGAAAGTCGCAAGTCGCGACCAGCCAGGCGGTGGTAACGCCGACCAGCGCGGTACCGATGCCGACCAGAAAGAGTAGCGACAGCGTCGTCGACACATAACCCGGCAGCACCGTGTCGAGAAGATGCGGCCAGATGTTCTCGGTCGGGAACAGCGACAGCCACGCAACAGCCAGCACGGGTAGCGTGATGATTGCGGCGATGGCCGCGGTGCCGACGCTCCAGGCGGAGGGAAAGGGGAGTTTCCGGCGGCGCGGGAGAGGCTGCGCCGCCGAAACTCCGGATATGCTCGTCACGAACCGGATGTCCGGGGGGTCAGTTCGTCATCGGCCCTTCGTTGAAGCCGACCCTGTTGACGATCTTGAGTGCTGCTGACCGATTGTCCGCGATCTTGGTGAGCGGCATGCTGTCGCCCTTGAACTTGCCCCAGGATGCCACCAGTTCCGCCGGTTCGATAGAGGGGTCGATGGGATATTCGAAGTTCTTCTCGGCGTAGAGCTTCTGGCCCTCAGGTTTGGCGAGAAATTCCATGAGCTTGAGCGCGTTGGCCGAGTTGGGTGCGTGCTTGGTCATCATGACGCCGCTCACGTTGAGGTGCACGCCGCCGCTGTCGAATTTCGGGAACACCAGATAGGCTGAATCCGCCCACTTCTTCTGTTTTTCGTTGGTGAGCATCTTGGCCATGTAGTAGTGGTTGCCGATGGCAAGATCGCACACGCCTTCCATGATTGCCTTGACCTGTGCCCGGTCGTTGCCCTGAGGTCTGCGCGCCAGGTTGGTCCTCACCCCTTGCAGCCATTTTTCGGCGGCGACCTCACCGTTATGGCCGATCATCGCGGCAAGCAGCGCCACATTGTAGGGATGGTCGCCCTTGCGCGTGCAAATGCGACCTTTCCACTGCGGATTGGCGAGTTGCTCGTAGGACGTGATCGTCCCCTTCGGAACGCGCTCCTTCGACGCATAGATGATCCTCGCCCGGGAGGTGAGCCCGTACCACAAGCCGTCGGGATGGCGATAGGATGCGGGTACCGCCTTTTCGAGAATGGTCGACTTGACCGGCTGTCCGAGGCCCGCCTTGACGACTTCCGTGAGCCGCGCGATGTCGACGGTGAAGATCAGGTCCGCAGGGCTGTTGCGGCCCTCGGCTTGAAGTCTCTTTAGCAGTCCCTTCTTGGCAAACACCACATTGACCTTGATCCCGGACTGTTCCGTGAAGGCGTCGAACAGCGGTTTTACCAGAAAAGGCTGACGATACGAATACACGTTGACCTCTCCGGTTCTCTTGTCGGCGGCAACTGCAATTCCCGGTGCGGCGACGCAGGCCGAGACCGCGAAGATTCCCAGACAAATTCGCAAGGTTGTCATCATCTCATTTTCCTTTCGGTAGCTTGGACGGCTGGCATGCAGCCATGGCGACAGAGTTATACGCCAGTCTGAATCCCTTTTCAATGCGAATGATTATCATTATCATAAAATTTTTCGGCGGGGATATGTCGGAAAATTAAGCCCCCGTTCCATAGTGAAGTGCAACACATGATGGGCTGTGGCCATGTGTTTTTAGACGCATGATGTTGCGGAGCTGTCCAGCAGCGGCGAGAGTTCCTGTACAAGATGGAGGGAGCTTGTTCATGTCCAAAGGCTACCGTCACCTACGAAGAGCGATGTCAGATTGAGGCAGAAAAGCGGTCTTTCACAAGGTGCGATTGCTCGGCAGCTGGGCCGATCAACAATTTTCCGGGAGATCAAGCGCAACACCGGGGGACGGGGTTACCGTCACAAGCAGGCGCAAAGGATGGCAGAAACGCAGGGCAGCCTCGTCTGTTTCCTGGCGGTTGACGCCTCGGGTTGAAGCTCAGAAAAAGCTGCGGGAGGGCCCCGAGCAGCGGCCGTTTTCGACTGGAGGGCCGTGGGTCGGCAACGGATCCATGATCGCTGAAGATCGGAGAGCCGGGGGCATCTTGTGGAAGAAGCTTCGGCGGCGCGGCAAGAAGCCGAACTGGAAGGGCGGATGCCATTCCGGCCGGGTGGACATTTCCGAGCGCCCTGCGGAGGCAAAGGAACGGATCGGCGACTGGGAGCCATCATCGGCAAAGCTCACAGTGGAGCTGTCGTGTCGCTCGTGCCACGAAATACACCTTGCTGGGTGGACAGAAAGACACGGTTGGTATGATCCGCCTGCTCGGCTCTGGTGCGCTATTGGTCCACACAATCACAACGGCAAAGAGTTCGCAGACCACAGGCGTGTCGCACTTGACGCAGATTTCTTCTTCGCCTTTCCATTCCTGGGAGCGCGGCTTGAATGAGCACACCAACGGCCTGGTGCGGGAGTACTTCCCGAAGGGCACGGACTTTCGCGCGACATGCAACGAAGATGTTCAGAAGGTGCGGCTCAACACTCGGAAAGTCCCGGGATCGCCGACGGAGGTAATCTTGAAGGGAAACCGCCCTGACCATCTGCGTTCCGTAGCCGCAACGTGCAGCAGGGTCCATGCCGCGCGACGGCGGAATAGTGGCTTGAAGCCGACAAAGGCGTTGCATAAGCTCGATGTTGAAGGAACTGAAGCTGTTCCCAGGCGGAATCGAGAGGGGCAGAGGGGGGATGTTGCACTTCAGACTGGAAGTGGGGTGCAATTGATTCGCAAAATTGGACCGAGAACAGTACCCGGCGTGGCAAGCTTTTGCTTGGGTTCCGGATGTCTTGCTGGCGCGGGGGCGACGGGCTGTGCGTTTGCGGTGCCGTCAGGCGGCTGCGCGGATGCCTGCGGCCTTGACGCTGTCGACCACCTCGCCCTCGAACTGCGCGAAATTCGCCTCGAAGCGCTGGGCAAGGTCGCGCGCCGTCGAATCGTAGCTCTTTGGGTTCTCCCAGGTCTTGCGCGGATTGAGCACCTCGCTAGGGATCTCGGGCACGGCGTTCGGGATCAGCAGCCCGAAATTTGGATCGGGTGCTACCGATACGCCGGCAAGCTTGCCTTCGACCGCGGCCCGGACCATGGCCCGTGTGTGTGCGAGCTTGATTCGGTCGCCGATTCCGTAGCGGCCACCGCTCCATCCGGTATTGATCAGCCAGCACTCGGCGCCGTGCTCGTCCATCTTCTGACCGAGCAGCTTTGCATAGACGGTGGGATGGCGGGGCAGGAACGGCGCGCCGAAACAGGTCGAGAATGTCGCTTCCGGCTCATCGACCCCGCGTTCCGTGCCTGCGAGCCTCGCCGTGTAGCCAGACAGGAAATGATACATCGCCTGGTCGGGCGTGAGACGGCTGATCGGCGGCAGGACGCCGAAGGCGTCCGCCGTGAGCATGATGATGTTCGTCGGATGGCCACCGAGCCCGGTTTCGCTAACTCCGGGAATGAACTCGATCGGATAGGACGACCGCGTGTTTTCAGTCAGTGAGGCGTCATCGAAATTTGGCATGCCGGTTGCGGGATCGAGGATCACGTTCTCCAGCACCGTCCCGAACCGCATCGATGCCTCGTAGATCTCGGGCTCTGCGTCGGCCGACAGGTTGATTGCCTTGGCGTAGCAGCCGCCTTCGAAATTGAAGACGCCCTTTGACGACCACCCGTGCTCGTCGTCGCCGATCAATATGCGCGTCGGATCCGACGAAAGCGTCGTCTTGCCGGTTCCCGAGAGGCCGAAGAAGATCGTCGAGTTGCCGTCCATGCCGATATTGGCCGAACAGTGCATCGGCAGGACATTCTGTGCTGGCAGCAGATAGTTGAGGGCCGAAAAGACTGTCTTCTTGATTTCGCCGGTATAATGCGAACCGCCGACGAGAATCAGGCGCTCGGCAAAGTTCAGCATCACGAAGACTTCGGACTTCGTTCCGTCGATCGACGGAATCGCCTGCAGGTTGGGCGCGTGCAGCACCGTAAAGTCGGGTATGAAGCCCGTTAGTTCGTCAGCCGGCGGGTTGATGAACATGTTGCTGGCGAACAGGCTGTGCCACGCCGTCTCGGTCACCACCCGGACCTTGATCCGGTAGTCGGGATCGGCGCCGGCGTAACAGTCTTGGACGAAGACCTCGCGATTTTGCAGGTAGGCCAGCACGCGCTTGCGCATGGTCTCGAAATTCTCGATCGAGATCCGGTTGTTGACCGGACCCCACCAGATGTTGTCGGAGTTTTCCGGCTCGTCGACGATATACTTATCCTTGGGGGAGCGGCCGGTGTACTTGCCGGTGACGACGACAAGGCCGCCACCGGCCGCGAGCTCGCCCTCGTTGCGACGCAACGCGTGCCGATAAAGCGCCGGGATCGACAGGTTCCAGTGTGGGGTCCGAGTGTTTTCTATGCCGTGATTCTCGAGACCGAATGTACTGATGACGGGGCCAGTTTGCTTCACCTGCGTTCTCCTGGACCTGGCGATGTGCTCTATCTGGGCAGGCAGCTGGCGCCAGCTCTCAATGACCGGGAAAAACGGCTGCCGTCACGGTCGGTGCAACATACCCCGCTCGCTTGGGAAGTCAAATGACTGAGACCGCCGAAATGCGACGGTTCTGTCCGGTTGACGCGTTCTCCGCCGAAACCCGAAAACTGTGCCTCCGGTTGTCTGGTGCAGGGTATGTGCGACAATCGGCGCCGCGCAGTCGGCCCGAGTCCGTGCGCCCGTCCGGCGACCGTCTGCGCGCAGGAGGTGCCTTCGATGCCCGATCCCAGGATATCCGCCCGGAATCCGGCGGGCCGGCAACGAAAGCTGCCGACGATTGCGATGGTCGATGACGACCGCAACATTCTCGCCGCGGTATCGATGGGCCTTGAGGCCGAGGGTTTCCGCGTCCGGACCTATGCCGATAGCGAGACGGCGCTCCGCAGCATTATCGCCGATCCGGTGGATCTGGCTCTCCTCGACATCAAGATGCCGCGGATGGACGGCATGGAGATGCTGTCGAGGCTGAGGCGCCACAATAACATTCCTGTCATCTTCGTCACGTCCAAGGATGACGAGACGGACGAAATACTCGGGCTGCGCACGGGTGCCGACGACTATATCAGGAAGCCGTTCTCCCGGCATCTCCTGGTTGCCCGCATCCGCACGGTGCTGCGCCGCCACGGCAAGGCCGATGCCGGAGATCCCGCGGCCGAGGCCCGGCCACCGATTCGGTGCCGGGACCTGGTCATTGACCGCGACCGGTTCGCATGCGCATGGAAGGGCGAGGCCGTCGATCTGACCGTGACGGAGCTGCTGTTGCTGGCGGCACTTGCGAAGCACCCCGGTCATGTGAAGTCGCGGGACCAGCTGATCGATGCGGCCTACGGCGAGTCCGACTACATGGATGACCGCGCCATCGACAGCCACATCAAGCGCGTGCGAAAGAAGTTCCGCGCCGTCGATGCGAACTTTTGCGAGATCGAGACCCTCTACGGGGTCGGATACCGCTACCGGCATTCGTGAGCGGTGCCGTGGCGTTGCAGCGGTCTAGGCGAGCGTCATGACCGGTTGGAGATTTTCACCCCTCACCCGGCGGATCCTTATCGTCAATGTCGTGCCGCTTGCCGTCCTAGCAGCCGGGATCCTCTATCTTGCCGACTACCGGGAACGGCTGATCGATGCCGAACTGCTTGCGCTCGGGACCCAGGCGGAGATATTTGCCGGAGCCATCGCCGAAGGCGCGGTCGAGGTGAGGGGCGACGGCACGCGCTCGGCAATCGAATCGGAGCCGTCGCTGCCTTTACTGCGCCGGCTGGTTGCGCCGACCCGGACCCGCGCCCGCGTATACGGCCCTGACCGCAGACTCCTTGCCGACAGCCGGTTTCTTGGCGATCCCAGGACCGAGGTGAAGGTCGACGCGCTACCGCCCGAAGACATCGGCGATTTGCCACGCAAATGGCTTTCCGACGCCTATGA
This sequence comes from Alphaproteobacteria bacterium, assembly GCA_964291215.2. Taxonomy (GTDB): domain Bacteria; phylum Pseudomonadota; class Alphaproteobacteria; order MPNO01; family UBA830; genus JAJEBT01. Next base: position 1,366,259 of record OZ219791.1, read on the forward strand.
GGTCGTCACGGTCCTCCTGCTCGACCGCCGTCGGGGTCCGCCGTTCCCGGAGGCGGCGCTCGACCGCCTGGACGCACTTCCCGCGATGGCCGCGGCGCTCGACGGCGAACGGCGCTCCGCAGTATGGTCGTTGCCGAACGGCGGCCTCCGGTTCGGGGTCGCGGTGCCGATCCAGAGGTTCAAGCGGGTGTTGGGGGTCATGTTCGTGACTTCTGACGCCCAGTCGGTCGCCGCCGCGGTCCGCTACGTACGCGTTACCATTCTTCAGGTGTTCGGCGCCGTCCTCGCCGTCACGATCCTCGTTTCCCTCTACCTTGCGCGCACCATCACCCGACCGGTGCGGCGTCTTGCCGCTGCCGCCGACAGCGTCGACAGCGGCCGTGGACAGGCTCCGGAGATACCCGATCTCGAACGCCGCCGCGACGAGATCGGCGATCTCTCCAAAGCCCTGCGCCGGATGACCGAAACGCTGTGGCAGAGGATGACGGCGAACGAGCGGTTCGCGGCGGACATGGCCCATGAAATCAGAAATCCGCTTACTTCGCTCAGAAGTGCTGTCGAGACCGTGTCGCGCGTCAGCGACGACGCGCAGCGTGCGGAACTCACCGCGATAATCGAGGATGACGTGCGTCGCCTCGATCGGCTGATCACCGACATCTCGGATGTCTCTCGACTCGATGTCGAGCTGGCGCGAAGCCGCATGAGACGTGTGGATCTTGGCCGCCTGCTGCCGATGCTGGCCGACGCACACGAGAGTGCGGACGGGAACGGGCCGGCGCCGCGTGTGCGGTGCACGGACGCGAATGTGGGCGGCTGCATGGTGATGGGGATCGAGAGTCGCCTGATGCAGGTCTTCGACAATCTGATCCTGAACGCGCGGTCGTTCACGCCGTCGCGGGGGAGCATCACGCTTTCGGTCAGGTGCGACGGGGATCATGTGGTGGCCGAGGTCGAGGATGACGGCGCCGGCATACCGCCGGAGAGTCTGGATTCGGTTTTCGAACGCTTCTATTCGGACCGTCCGCCGCGTGACGGGGGCCGGCGCCATTCCGGGCTCGGCCTGAGCATCTCGCGCCAGATTGCCGAAGCGCATGGTGGTACAATCCATGCTGAGAATCGCCTTTCCGATGATGGCAGAATTCTCGGTGCGCGCTTCGTCGTGCGTCTTCCGGCGGTCGCCTGAGGGGGATGCGGACGGCGCCGGACTGCGACAAGTGATCGGAAAGCGCCCGGAGCGAACAGGTGAGAAGGTGAGCAGCAGCGCTCCCGCCCGACAGCAGTCTCGCGGCCACCGGCTGGAACGGCGACCCCTGCTCGTCATTACCGGCATGTCCGGCGCCGGTCGGTTCACGGCCATGAGGGCATTCGAGGACCTGGGCTACGAAGCGGTCGACAACCTGCCGCTGTCGCTGCTGCGTGATCTCGTGCAGCCCTCGCTGAAGAAACCGGCCCGGCCGCTTGCGGTCGGCGTCGATGTGCGGGCGCGCGACTTCGGGGTGAAGCAGCTGTTGGGAGAGATTGATCTTCTGGCTGGCCGCGGAGATCTGGCCATGGAGATGTTGTTCTTCGATTGTGACACCGAGACGCTTCGCCGGCGCTTTACGGAGACTCGGCGTCGTCACCCGTTCACCCGGGGCCGGTCGATTACCGACAGCATAGAGCGTGAGCGTGAGGTCCTGGTTCCGGTTCGCGATCGGGCCGACCGGATGATCGACACCGCCGGAATGGCGCCGGCAGACCTAAAGCGCCTGCTCGACGCGGATTATGGCCTTGACCGCGTTGCCGGTCTTGAGGTGTTCGTCACGTCGTTCGCTTATCGCGACGGCCTGCCGCGCGAAGCCGACTTGGTGTTTGACGTCAGGTTTCTGCGCAATCCCTACTATGACGACGAACTCAGACCGCTTAATGGCCTTGATGCGCGCGTCGGCGCGTTCATCGAGCAGGATCCCGAATATGCAGCCTTCATGACCAATCTGAGGGCGCTTATCGAACCCTTGATTCCGCGCTTCCGCGTCGAGGGCAAAAGTTATTTGACGATTGCCTTGGGCTGCACCGGGGGATGCCATCGCTCGGTGTTCGTGAGCGAGCAATTGTGCAGCTGGCTTGCAGGCAAGGACATCCGGTGCACGATTTCGCACCGCGACATTCGCCAACACGACGACTAGCCTGAAGTTCCAGATGATTTCAGCGGTAGAACCACACCAAGCGGTTGATCTTGCTGATAAAATGGCGTAGAGACGGCACCTATTTATTTCCATGTACCGGTGATGTTTCTATTGACAACAGTGGTTGTGAACTCCATATGCGTTGCCATGTACGTAGACATCGCCCCCAACGCAACTCGCCCCCAACGCAACTCGCCCCCAACGCAACTCGCCCCCGCCGCCAATCTCTCCTCCTAGCCAATGGAGAGGATCGAAACTCTGCGGTCCTTCCAAGTCACCACGCGGCCCACACTGCTCCAGAAAAAGGCCTTGGACCACCTCGGCGTGCGCTTCCAGCGTTCCCAGTAGCGACACACCCAATTCTCTCAAACACCAATACATTCATAACGATACGCCTGATCGGTGCTGGAACTTCGGACTAGACTCGATCCCTGAGCGTCTTCACGCAAATTGCTGATGCCTTTCTCACGCAATTTGATGGATATTTGGTAACTGCTCACCCCCTGGTTCCGGCTTGATGTCGGGGTAGAGCAACGAACGGGTTTTCGTGGAGATTTGACACTGCATGCCGATTCGCTTAGTGGTGGTAATCGAGAACGACGGGGCCCGCCAGTGGGCTACTTTGGATCGAAGGCGACGAGCGGGCTGTGCCAGCTGCTTCCGGGGCTCCAGCCCCCGCATGATCTGTATGTGGAAACGCATCTCGGAAGCGGCGCGCTGATGAAGCGCAAGGCCGGGTGATGGCGACGGGCGGCGCGCGAGGAGTTCGAAGCGGCCAAGACCGCGGCGCTGCGTGCGGCCGGCAAGGTGGCGGAAGAGGCCGTGATCCGCGTCCTCGTCATCCTGCTCGACATCATCATCGTCGTCCTTCTGGAGAAGACCACGCACGAGCCGGAACTCCGGTCTGCCGCCGTCACAGACGGACGAGAGCGTGCCGGGAGCAACGGCCCGAAGCCGAACCGGCAGATGGGCGACAACCTGCGCAAGATCATCGTCGAGGAGACGGTCGCGGCCTGCGACGCCTGCGGCGCCGACATCGACGGCCCCGTCGATCGGGAGCGCCGCACGACATCGTGTTCGAGGTCGTCGAGCGCCGCGCCGAGATCAAGGAATGCCCGAAGTGCAAGGCCCGGGGCCGATTTCCCGACAACATCCCGTGCAGTACGGCATCGGCATCCAGGCCCTCGTTATCAACCTGCTGGTCGCCCAGATGCTGTCCCTGCGCGATTACGCAACCTGATGTCTGGAAATTGTCGTGAAGCTGTCAGTCATCGAGCTGTTCCCATTTGATCTTGGTTTCGGTTTCCCATTTTTCGTCGATGAGGACCGCGGTTGAGAGGCGCTCCAACGAGGCGAGGTTTGGAAAGACCCTGACTTTGGAGGTGCGCCGCTTGAGCTCTTGCTGGATCGGTCGCTCGATGCCGTTTGAGGTTCGCATACGCTTGTGGTGAGCATCGGGCAAGGTGAAGACAGCGAGCCCCGCATTGTTTTCCAGCCAGGAAGCCTGGATGCTTGTCGCGATAGCTGGCCACGAGGGTGCCCAGTTCAGCCTCGGCGGTTTGGAGTAAGGACGCATGGCTCTGAGCTGTTTTCCAATACGTTTCCTGATGTCGTTGTTCGGTGCACGGCGTTTTGTGCCAGGTGGAATTGGCAGCGCTGCCATGTCGCCGCGCCCAGCACCGCGCGTCGTGCTGCTTTCAGCCCGGCATCCGAGACGATGAAGGTCGTACCATGCAGGGCTAGCAAGCTTTCCAGGAAGGCTCTCCAATGGACCTCGGCCTCGGAGAGCGCCACAGAGAGCCCCAGAACGTGCCTGCAGCCCCTATTCCGATGGCCGAGAGCACTGCAACATCGCGCACAACGCCGTCATGGCGGGCTTTTTCGTAGCGCGCATCCAGGATCAGGTATTTCATCAGGGGCCGGTTGCGCGGCGAGTTCTTCATCGAGCAACCTGGTGGCCCGGCTGACCTGAGAAGAGGACAGGCTCCCGAACTCGCGCATTACATCTTGCCGAGTGGAAACACCCTTGATGTACAATCTCGGCTACGGCCACGGCGCGAGAAGATCGCTGGCCGCGTTCAAGCGACTGGGGATAGAACGGGTCGTCCCCGTGACCGGCCGTCTTTGGTACCTGAACGGTAACAGTGGGGGTGTCGATCCGTTTGTAGCCGTTGGCATAGCCCTGTCGTTCCGGTGTCCGGTGGCCCGCTTTCAAGTGCTGCTCGCGCTCGATTTGCATCGCAAGCTCGAAGAGCTGACCAAAGACCCGCCCCAGATCCGTTGCTCCGTTTGCGATCAGATGTTCCAAAACGGCCTCAATCGTCGTAGTGTGTCGCAGGTCCATTCGCTTCCTCCATGGTAACTGCTCACCCCCTGGTTCCGGCTTGATGTCGGGGTAGAGTAACGAACGGGTTTACGTGGAGATTTGACACTGCAGGCAGATTCGTTTAGTGGTGGTAATCGAGAACGACGGGGACCACCAGGCTACTTTGGATCGAAGGCGACGAGCGGGCTGTGCCAGCTGCTTCCGGGGCTCCAGCCCCCGCATGATCTGTATGTGGAAACGCATCTCGGAAGCGGCGCGCTGATGAAGCGCAAGGCCGGGTGATGGCGACGGGCGGCGCGCGAGGAGTTCGAAGCGGCCAAGACCCGGATCGCGGCGCTGCGTGCGGCCGGCAAGGTGGCGGAAGAGGCCGTGATCCGCGTCTTCGTCATCCTGCTCGACATCCTCATCGTCGTCCTTCTGGAGAAGACCACGCACGAGCCGGAACTCCGGTCTGCCGCCGTCACAGACGGACAAGGACGAGAGCGTGCCGGGAGCAACGGCCCGAAGCCGAACCGGCAGATGGGCGACAACCTGCGCAAGATCATCGTCGAGGAAACGGTCGTGGCCTGCGACGCCTGCGGCGCTGTGACATCGACGGCCCCGTCGATCGGGAGCGCCGCACGACATCGTGTTCGAGGTCGTCGAGCGCCGCGCCGAGGAATGCCCGAAGTGCAAGGCCCGGTTCCCCGACAACATCCCGTGCAGTACGGCATCCAGGCCCTCGTCATCAACCTGCTGGTCGCCCAGATTCTGTCCCTGCGCCGTGCTGTCGCGCTCGTGCAGGCGATCTCCGGCATCAAGCTCTCCGAGGCAACCTGCCTCGGCTATGCTTTCACGATGCGTCATGGGAGGAGGCCGCCGTGGCGCACCTCCTGCAACGCCCGATGTCGACGATTTCGGATCAACGGCAAGTGGCTTCATGTCGTGGGACCCTGACGTGCAAGTTCCCGCACCGCAAGCGCGGCCGGGAGGCAAGAGATCGGCCCGTGCTACAAGGGCGTCCTGGGCCTCGTACATGGGCCAGTGTAGCCACCAGCTGTGCGGCAGCCACCTGCTGCGCGAACTGACCTTTGTCGTCGAGGCTACCGCGCGACTGATGAAGAGCCTGCTCCGCGAGATCTGCCACAAGGTCAACAAGAGCGCATCCAAAACCCTGAACGACGCCGGGCGCAAGCGCTACCGCACCATCAGGGCGCCAGGGAACTGCCCGACATCCCGACGAAAGGAAAACGTGGACGCAAGTCCGACGCGCACAACCTGCACGAACGTCTCGTGAAACACGAAAACCTGCGCTTCATAGACAACCCCGACGTCAGCTTCACCAACAATGCCGGAGAACAGAAGATCAGGATGGCAAAGGTCAAGGTGTCTGGATGCTTCCGCTCCACGCAAAAGCATGGTGCCGGGGCTCAAGCTACCTCACCTCCATGGCCGCACTCGGCTACAACCCACTCGTCGCCACCCAGATCGCCCTCGACGGAAAAGCCGCAGACATCATCAACGAGCACTACGACCAATCAGAACCCAACTAGGGGTGAGTAGATACCCTCCATGAATGTTTACAGCTCCATGGGATAGCACGATGGCGCCGCGTTTCACTGGGGAGCTAGCCCCCCCCCCCCCAGTGAAACGCCTCAAAGCGCAAACCTCAGACAAATTTCCAGACATCAAGTTACAGTACCGGTGTAAAAAAAGCCGGATCGACGGCAAGGAAGCGGAGTTAAATCGTTGGGTGGTGGAAGCGGGATAGGCTTTCGCTTTCGTCAAATTCTCAAGGGCCTATGCAGACGACGAAGCTGCCACCCGCGTGGCTCGGCGGGGTATCTTGTCTGGTCGTGCGCCCGTGCCGCCTTGGGAATGGCGACGGAATTGGAAACGCGCCTCCGCCCTAGGTTGTGTACCCAAATGTTGGCATTTTTGCACGATCTGTCATGTCTTGTAAAAAGCGATCCACAAGGAGAATGAGGGATGAGCGGCGACCGACACGACATGAGCGACGCGGAATGGGAAGTTCTCCGCTCGGTGCTTCCTGACAAGCACCAGGGCCCGGAGCGGGTGCATGACCGGAGGGTCATGAACGGGATATTTTTCGTGCTTCGCACTGGTACGCCGTGGCGCGACCTGCCGGAGCGGTACGGTCCGTACACGACCTGCTTTAACCGCTTCAACCGGTGGAGCAAGAACGGCACTTGGGCATGGAGAAGCTTCAAAGGCTTACGAGCGGTGATGACGGGAGTGACGATGGCCCGCCCGGCTCGGTTCATCTGCGCATGGTGGACTCCTCGTCGGTGCGCGTTCACAAGCCGGGGCGTCCCGGGACGACGAGCCTTCGCAGATCGGACTGAGCCGTGGCGGACGAACGACGAAGGTCCATCTTGGCGAGAACGAGAGGGTGAAGACCGTGTTCCTGACCCCGGGCCAGGCGGCCGACTGCGCGCAGGCGCTTCTCGCCGACCTCGGGCATGGCGAGACGGTGGTCGGCGACAAGGCCTACGACACCGACGCCATTCTCGACCTGATCGAGACGGCAGGAGCAACCGCGGTCATGAAATCCAACCGGACATCGCCCCGGCCGCTCGACCGCGAGATCTACAGGATGCGCAACTTGGTCGAGCGGTTCTTCGGTAAGATCAAGGAGTTCCGACGGGTCGCCACCCGTTATGACAAGGAACTTCCTCTCCGCCGTGCAACTGGCTGCCAGCCGATTCTTGCTCCGCAGAATCGCAAACCAATTATTTGAGTCCACAGCCTAGGTAGCCCGGCCTTCCCCATCTGGTCCAGTTTTGACGTTAGCGTTTGTCACTGAATAATCGAATCCATGTTGTTGGCGTTGGCGTTTTTGTCTGTCTGGTGGTTTTGGTTGAGTGCTTGCCCACGGGTCAGCCTGTTGGCTTCGGTTGGTTGGTGTTGGGGTCTTTCCGGAATGATTTGTCGGTCAGTTTGTTGCCGGTTTATTCTCCGGCGTTGGTTTGGTGCGTTTACATTCGGTGCATGGAACAGGCAGAGAGCATAAGGCACCGGTTTGCAGTCCTTTCTCCTCATCTTGACGAGAAGGGTCGTCGGTTGCTTGCGGCGGTTGAGGCGCAATGTCTTGGGCGTGGCGGAATAACGTAGGTCTCGGATCTCACCGGAGTTGCGCGTTCGACGATTGGACGGGATCTGAAGGAGCTTGACGGAGTAACGTCGCCGCCGGCACCGAATCGGGTCCGGTGTGCGGGCGACGGGCGCAAGCCGACGACGTAGCGTCAGCCGGGTTTGCTGCCGGCGCTTGAGGCGCTAGTCGTGCCGGCGATGCGGGGCGACCCGGAGCGGTCTCCGTGGACGGCTCCGCGGCCAGCAAACCCGGCCGGGTTGGGCCTGTGCAACCTCCCTCTATAAGCAGTCGGCAAGATCGAATGCCATGTGCGAAAGTCCTGCTCCTTCCGCCGCGCCAGGATTGCATGGTGGAAAATGTTTTGTTAATTCTGCCCCGTGCCTTGATGGCGCACGTGCTAACAGATCCTGCACCGCCTGTGGCGGCCGCAAACCTCGACGCAATGCTGGCATTCGTCCGGGTGCGGTCTACGAGGCTGGTCCGCTGCGGATCTGCCCCATTTTCGGTGCGCCGAGGAATCAGCTCGCGCACATGCGCCGGCTGGCTGCAATCACGTTCCGGGTTCTGGTCGGGAATGCCTGCTGAACATGTCGCGCTCTCGCCGAAGCGGCAACCGGACTTATCACTCACGCCTGATGTCCGATCGGGTGTGATGCGCCCGGGCTCGCGGCGATCCGGGCGGTTGGCGAGATACGGACTGGATCGCGATGCCTGATCTTCGCTCACGTGTTCTGAAACTGGTCGAGAACCAAATCTTCCAGAACTGCATCATGGTTCTCATCGTTGTAAACGCGGTGATGCTGGGACTTGAGACCTCGGCAACGGTCATGGCGTGGGCCGGCTTCTTCTTGACACTCTTTGATCAGATTGTCATCGCGGTGTTCTGCGTCGAGATCCTTCTTCGCCTCTATGCCCATCGTCTTGCTTTTTTCCGCGATCCGTGGAGCGTGTTCGATTTTGTGGTGGTGACGATCACGCTGATGCCGGCAAGCGAGTCACTTTCGGTGCTGCGCGCGCTCCGGATTCTGCGCGTCTTGCGCCTGGTATCCGCCGTGCCTCGGCTGCGCCGGGTAGTGACCGCGTTGCTGCGGGCGGTGCCCGGCGTGGCATCGATCAGCGCGCTGCTCCTGCTGGTCTTTTATGTCTTCGCGGTGATCGCCACCAAGTTGTTCGGCGGCGCCTTTCCGGACTGGTTCGGCACGATCGGCGAATCCATGTACAGCCTGTTCCAGGTCATGACGCTGGAGAGCTGGTCGATGGGTATCGTGCGGCCGGTCATGGAAGTCTATCCGTGGGCTTGGGCCGTCTTTGTCACGTTCATCGTGCTTTCGAGCTTCACCGTCCTCAATCTCTTTATAGCGATCATCATCGATTCGATGCAGAGCCTGCACGAGGAGGAGCAGGGTCGCGTGGCTGAAGAAACCGGTCATGTGGTGCGCAGGGAGTTTCGCTTGCACGAAGATGATTATCGGGAGCTGCGCGGTGAACTTAAAGAGATCAGGAGACTGCTGCAGGAACGGGGTCGGGAACCGTAATACCCGGATCGGGGGCGGATAGCTGCCCCGAAGGACGAGTCAAATGACGGCTTGATCTTGGAGGCAGGCGCGGGCAAGGGGCTTTACGCCCAACCGGTAACGTCCAGCAGCGTGGTTCCCGTTACCTTCTGATAGGCTAGGTGCTCGTCCACCTTTCTCCGGAATTCGGGATTGAACCGGATTTCACGGGCGAATTCGGGACGCGCCAGCAGCGGTGCATACCAGGCAGCGACACGGGGATGCAGCCGCTCCAGCGGATAGCCGCACCAGAGAAGCTTCATGACGTAGATGAACCAGGCGATGTCGAGAATGGTGAGGTCTTCGCCCAGCAGGTAGGAATGTCCCTCCAGCCGTTCCTCAAGCTCATCGAGAGCCGCCCTGAAGCGGTCGAGTGCGGTGCGCACCGCCTCGTCGGTGAGCCCGTTCTCGAGGACGTTTTCCCAGAACGCGGCCTGATGATCCCTTTCCGGATCATGTGCGCCCTGTACGGTGCCGCTGCCGCCCTCGCGCAGGTTCCGGACATCTTCGGCCGTGCGCGGCACGATGCCGCGTGGCTGGGTAAACCGGAAATTAAGCGTGCGTACGTCGAGATGGAGATCGTCTTCCTGCTGCAGGAGTTGCTCGATTTGGTCTTCTAGGCCTTCGGGAATCAGTCGGTTTTCGGGAAATCGCTGGTCCAGAAGTGCAATGATGTCATTGCTTTCGATGTGCACCTCGCCGTCGAGGATGAGGGCCGGCACGAGCCCCCGTGGATTGATTCCCAGATACCACGGCTGCCATTGCTCCTTCTCGCGGAGATCGATGTGATGGGACTCCCAGGGAATGCCCTTCAGGCTCAGGAATATCCGCGTTTTCTGCGAACAGGAGGATCCCTGGTAATGAAAGAGGTGCACACCTTTCCACTGCAACACCTCCGTGGTTCGTATGTCGACATCGTATAGCTGTACCATCAGTGTTACTCCCTGACTGTCGCAGGCTGGATCGACCGGAAGCAGCGCAGTACGACATCTCTCGACGCCTTTGCCGCATCGGCGTCATAGCCTAGCTTGTACGGCATTGAGAAGTTGTGGCCGATGCAGTCATAGATCGCAATCTTGACGTTCTCATGCCCGCTCCATGCCTCGACTACCTGTTTTACCTTGTCCATCGGCACGGCCGGATCGGCGTCGCCGAAATGAAAACTGACGGGGCAGGATATTCGCGAAGTCTCGTTGAGACTCAGTCCGATGCCCGCCCCGTGATAGGCCGCCATGGTGTCGATGCCGAAACGCGCTGCCACGACATGGGCGTAACGCCCGCCGAAGCAGAAACCGAGCACGGCGACTTTGCCTTTGCATCGCTGACGTGCCCTCAGATCGTTGATCATGTCCTTGAGATCCTTGACGCTCTGGTCGAAATCGAACGACTCCATGCTCGCTAGGTCTGCCTATTAGGCACCCCTGGGCATATCCAGTCTGCAAGGGCTTCAGACAATCCACACCAAAATCAACCGCTGGATTCAGATTGACATTAAATCGTGCGCCCGGCCATGGGGTACTGTAACTTGATGTCTGGAAATTTGTCTGAGGTTGAGGTTCGCGAAGCCCGAGGAGCGTCCGCTGCGTTGATGGACGACTATCTCGGGTTTCGCCGTCTGGCGGGGCTGCGCCATATTGCGTCCTTCAGGGGGCAGTGGCCGGCGGCGTGACGGGGCCTTCAAGTGCCGCGACCGGTGGCTGGAAGCCGGAGCAGCAGTGGCTTGATCTGACAACACGCGACTGCTTGCGGCGCCGGGAACGTTTCCGAACCTTGCCTCCTTCTTTCTTGCGACGCGGCGGCTGGCCGACGACCGGGCCTGCGGCCACCAGGTGGCGGAGACGTTCTGCGATCCGGCGCGTTTTGCGGGCACAAGGTGGCGGGCTGGCGTGCCAAGAGGTTTGCCCGCGGGCGCTGCACCGACCCCCATGGCAAGGAGATTTTCGTTGTGCGGCGCGACGGCTGCTGTCGCGCCCGCAGGTGCTGCGGTGGCCTGCCTCCTCGCTCCCCGGGGTTCCGAGGTGATGCGTTCGCTGCACGACGTGCTGGCGGCGATCGAGGACTTCCGCCGCGCAGGAAGCACACGGTGTGCTCACGTTCTCGCCGAGCTTGCGAACATGAAAGGCAGCTGCGCAGTTTGCGCGGTCGCTGTCCCGAGACGAGCTCGAGGCCATCGGCGGAACCCGAGGACGGAGCTGCGCGAGCCGCCCTCCGGGGTGACCCTCCACCGAGATCGTCCGGTCGATCGACCTCGAGGCGCTCGAGGATGTGCTCGGCCGCGGGCTCGCCCGGGCGCTTGCCGCCGACGGCAAGCGCATCCGCGGCGCCAACCGCAACGGCCACCACGAGACCGTGGCCCTCACGCCTCCGGCGCACCCTTCGCGCTGTTGAACTTCGACGACGGCGAGCCGGCGGCCACCTCCTCGAGCGCACCGATGTTCGCGGCAAGGTGATCACCCGCACGACGCCGGCGACGCTGATCACCCGGTGCTGCGGCGCAGACCACGTCTTCCCGGTCAAGGGCGCCCGAAACCTTCGACGGCATCGATCGGGAGACGGATGGCCGCTTCAAGGAGGCAAGGCCCGCCTCGAGCAGCGCGTGCCGCTCAAGGGCTTGATCAACTACCCCGGCGTCAGCCGGATCGCCCGCATCAAGCGCTGTCGCAAGCCGCCGGGAAAGAGCGTCAGCGGCGCAGCGAGCGGCAACGACTGCACCGGTACATCAGCTCGATGCGCAACACGCGTCGCCAGAGGAACTGCTGCGGCCGCGGGCTGTGGAAAACATGAACCACCGAGACTGCGTCTTCGGCGAGGACGCCTGCCTGACCCGCAAACCGCGTCAGCCTCGACAACATCGCGCTCGCGGTGATCTTCGCCAACCGACGCGAGAGCCTCGCCGAAACACGGCTGCAGCTCAACCACCGGGAAGTCGTCGCAGCCCTGAGCGCCAATGGTGTCAGGCCGATTCCCGGACGCCGCCCACAACCCGCCCACGCGCCGGCAACGACCGCGGACGGCCTCAAAGCCAGAAAATCTGACAAGAATGCGGAAATTTATGCTCCGTTCAGCGGTCATTCAAGACATCGACCACAGCGTGGGAAAGTTCTGGGGAATCGACCACCGCGTGCCGCTTTCTCCCCCTTTTTTCCGCCGTCATAGCCACTCGGCCTACCGCTCTCCGTCGTCTTCACGGACTGACTGTCGATCTCCCCTGCCGTCGAACGCCGCAGCTTCTGGGTCGGACCCTGCAACGCCGCCACGAGACCCTCATCCCTGGTCACGCCATCGGTAAAAGTAGTATCGGACCGTCGAAGTTGCTGGAAAACAAGGCGGAAGCGCACGCCACTGGCAGCCCGTCATCAACTGGTACAGCAGCTCATTCACCACTTCGCGCAGGTCTACCTCACAGGGACGGCCCGTTGACGACGGCGCTGGAAGCAACGGTGAGCCCATTCCGCGTCTGCGTTTTCGAACCGATTCCCCCGACGCTGATATTTTGCACGAGCGGTCTTGGTCCAAGCCATGGCATCCTCCCGATGTCGTCGTCAGTCACATCGCAGAGGCTAGAATCGGGGCCGCTTAATAGTCTCCGCACAGGCTCTTATGAATGTAACGTGGGCGGTCCGTGGACCGGTTCGGGACGTATCCGTGTGATTGCCGGTGACGTAGCCGCTCGTTGTCGATGTTGAGCGCTGCGGCGCTTCGTTGGACCGCCTCGAGGCCTGAACCGGATCCTTTGCGATATGCGGCGCGGCCGGGCGCATCGGTTCCGGTCAAGGCCGGGACTGGTTGTCCGATTCGTCCTCATTTCGGCGGGACTGTGCGCCGGCAGGGATCGCGATATGGAGATCCGATGTCGGGTCAGCCCCTGGCCGGGTCCGTCTTTCCCGGGGGGGTGGATCGGCGACGACGCGCTATCACGTGGTGCACGAGCAGGTAGACGGTTGCAACGGCGAGCGTCGAGACCGCGACGACCGGATCCTTCAACAGCAGGAGAACGGCTAGCACCAGACGGAGGCCGACCTCGTACGACGACAGGGGCGCGGCATCGAAGCGGCTGAGAGCGCTTGCCACGAGGTAAAGCGCGACCACCAGACGCAGCATCAACCAAGCCAGCGCCTCGAGCTGGACGGTTCCGTCGTAACCGGGCAGGTAGATCTTCTCGCTTGAGAGAGAGCCATCGATCGACGGCGCAAGCTGCGCCTGTTCGATCAGCAGGAGTTCCGGATAGAAGGCAAATACGAACGGAATCGTGAACATGACGATACCGACCCGGACGGCCTGGATCCCGGTGGCCATCGGTTCGGCCTTGGAAATGGTGGAGGCCGCGAACGCGGCGATGGCGACGGGTGGTGTGATCGCCGAGGCGACCGCGAAATAGAAGATGAACATGTGGGCCGTGAAGAACGATGTTCCGAGCGCGACCAGCAGCGGACCGATGATCAGGATCACGTTCACATAGGCGGGGAGTGTCGGCATGCCCATGCCAAGCATGATCGTGACGATCATCGCGGTGATCAACGCCAGGAGCAGGTATGCCGGGCCGCCGACGACAAGTTCCTGACCGAACAGTGTGAAGCTCGATACCGATTTCAGCCAGTTCAGGATGTCGATGGTCATGATGCCGGTGAAGTTGGTAAAGTTGATGCAGATGTCGATGACCGCGACGGCGGTCAGGAGCAGGAAGAGCTCGGCGATGATCAGGCCGGCGCTCGACAGCGCGGTGATGATCTTGCTCGGCGCCTTTCTGATGTCCTCGTCGAGGAAGAGCAGGACGAGCAGGAGCATGACCGCCCAGAAGCCCGCTGAATCCGGATCCCCGGCGGCGTTCTGAAACAACTTGAGTATCCACGGGAAGGCTTCTCCGATGCCTGGCGTATATCCGAAGATCCATCCGAGAAACCCGGTGCCGACAGCGTCTTTCCTTGTCAACAGCAGGACCAGTATGAGCAGTATCGGCCCAGCTATCATCAGCAGATTGGTCCAGTCCCGACGCGTGAGCTTCTGCTCTTCGGTCAGTTGCCCCACGACCTTGAGGTTTGCTCGTCGAGCCTCGAAGATGACGACTAGGAACAGGCTCAGGAAATAGGCAAGCGCGGGGAGAAAGGCCGCGATGATCACGTCGGAATAGGGAACGGTCGACAACGCCGACAGGACGAACGCGGCGATGCCCATGACGGGTGGCATGAACTGGCCGCCGCTCGATGCCGCGGCCTCGACGCCGCCCGCGAAGGTCGGCGCGAAGCCGTTTCGCATCATCATCGGGATCGTGAGTGTTCCCGTGCCCAGCACGTTGACTACCGGACCGCCTGAAATCGTGCCGAACGTGGCCGAGCCCACGATCGCCGCGTGGGCGGGTCCGCCACGCAGATTCCGTGTGATGACGACGGCGAGTTTGATCAGAGCCCGCCCGCCGGCCGACGCGCCGAACAGCGCGCCCAGGACGACATAGGGGAAGACGATATTGACGGTAATATTCAGGAACTGTCCGAGAAGGCCGTTGGATTCGAGGGTGATCGCGTTGCGCGCGGCGACCACGCCCGCCGCGTAGCTCTTCACCTCGCCGATGACCGTGCCGATCGATGTGGTGAAGTAGCGATTGTCGGTCCAGTCGAAATACCATGCGGCGGAGGATAGGACGGTGTAAAGCGCGATGGCGATGGCTACCGCAACGATGGGGAACCCCCACACTCTGACGACATAGACGAAGAAGATCGTTACCGTGAACAGCAGCCAGGGCAGGACCCAGTTGCCGAGAACGGCTTGGCAATCGGGAAACTCTTCTACCGGGGGTGTCCCGTAGATGGCAATGTATTCTGCCGCCCGGGCCTTGGTCTCGGCGAGCAGCCGGGCGCGTTCGCCGCTGATCGTGTCGAAGAGGCACACTTGGTCGTGTTCGATCAGATAGACGAGCGATGTCCCGAGGATGGCCACGAGCATAAGGACATCTAGGAGGCATCCCAGCCAGAAGCGCCCGCCCGCCTGCCCGCGCCAGCTTCGTCCGAATGACGATACGAGGAGGGCGGTGACCAGCATCAGGGTGAATGCCAGCGGAAAGAAGAACTCCGAACTGTACTTGCTCAGCCTTGGCAGGTTTTCGAGCCCGGGTATCGATCGAACGGTTTCCAGGAGCCCGGGGATGTTAGGAAGGTTGTTGGCCATCCCCACGACCACGAGGATGAAGGCGAGCGCCAGTGCCAGCCGGCTCATCCAGCCGCCATCCGCCACGACCGGCGTCTCCGACATCCCGGAAGCGACGGGCTGCGGGCCGTCGCCTTCGGATGGCGAGGGGGGAATGCGGGGAGTTTCCGACACTTGGCGCTACCGTCCCGGCCTGCGCCCGGGGACGGAGAACCGGAGCGCCGCTCCGGTTCCCGGACCGGTCCAGGGGCGTCAGCCTACGAGGTCGGCTTCATGCAGTCGGCCACCTTGTAGCCCGCCTCTTCCCAGGCCTCGACGGAGCCGGGATGCAGCTTCGCGCCGGCGTTGCAGAGCGCCATCTTCTTGTCGTCGATCTCGCCGAAATAGAGGCCCTTGGCAAAGGGCGCCTTCCGGTGCAGGTTGGAAACGTTCTTGATGAACGCCGCCGTCAGGGCCTTGGCAATGCCCTTGTCCATCTTCTTGTGGACGCCGTCGCTGAACGGCGCGGTCACGGTCCGGAACATGTCGTCTTCGGAGATGATGTTGACGTTCTCGCCATAGTGGGCGAGCTCGCTGACCGGGAAGATGCTCGGGGCGTTTCCGGGTGCGCCCAGGAACTTCTGCCACGCTGTGCCTTCCCACTTCGCCTTGGGAACGGAAATCAGGTTGATCTTGCCGGCGGCCGCCAGGATCGGCATCCAGCTCGCCGGGTTTGTGCCGGGGCGCACGGCGGCGTCGACGGAGCGGTCCAGGAAGATTGCATTTGCCTGGCCCCATGCGATCTGCTTGCCGGCATAGCCCTTGCCGTCATTCAGCCCGGTGGTAAGCCGGATAACCGAACGGGCGGTGTTGAGTGCGCCTCCTCGAGGCGGGCCATTGAAGACGGTCTTGCCTTTGATCTTGTCCCAGCTGTCGATCCCGGTGCTGGCGTAGGCGAGCAGGAAAAAGCCCGTGATGCCATGGTACGGGTAGAGGACGCGCAGGTTGGAGGCGAGTTCCGCGCCCCGCTCGCGGCCGAGCGAGCCGTAGGGGCCCAGCCCGCGGGACATCAGGAAATACAGGACGATGGGCATCGCCGCTATGTCCGTCTTGCCCTCGGCCACCTGCTGAATCGAACGGGTCAGGGTCTTGCCGCCCTGACCCTGGATGGTTGCGATCTTTTCGGCCGCGGCGAGCTCGGCCAGGTTCCGGGCCGAAACATCGCTGCCGCCGCCTGCCTGCCCGTATTCGTGGGTGAGCGTCGGCATCTGCGCGTAAGCCGATGTGGCTAGCATCGTTGCCGCACCGATAATCAGAAGTCTCTTCATGTCGATCTCCATATGAATTCGGGCTCGTGCCGTGCAGCTTGGAGACCATTTCCGATGGAACGGCGCTGAACCGCCTGTGCGGGGCCCGGCAGCCAGCTTCGGCCGGTTTTCCGTCGCGATGGGGACTCTGCGTTGCGCGTCGTGCCCAGTCTTTACCGTGTCCACTTATACGTTCTTCGCCGACATGTCAAAAGTGGCAGGCTGCGGCCCGTTTCCGCGGCGCCTCGTCATTCGCCGGCGCTGTCCTTGCGGGTTGGCGGATGAGCCGGCAGCGCCGCCGTAATTATCCGCGGAATTCCAAAACCTCGGCCCGGCAGGGAATCTCGGAACAGCTGGCGCCCCCCGGCGCGGCCGCCGCCCTATTCGCAGACCGCGATCTCCATCCCGATCTTCAAGTCGAAATTCTTGGCTGCGCTGCCGAAACCGACCGCCACCTCGACAAGACCGAGGGAGTTGCCATACCAGAACGGTATGTTGGGCCCCGCCTGCGCAAAAATCCTTTCGTGTTCGAAGCGCCAGCCGCCGATCTCGATGGTCGCCGATTTAGGAACGGCGGACGTTCGTACTCCGGTCATCGCGTTGCCGAAGCCGTCGATATAGATGATCTCCGGCAGATCATTCGGGTACGGATCGCGCCACACTTCGTCTATCTCTCGGGTTTTGCACTTCACCGCCTTGCTGAGCGCGAGCCGGGCGGCGGTCGGCGCAAAGAGGTCGCGACCATGGAAGGTATCGGAGACACGCCATGGTGGCTTCCATGTGACAACATCGAACGAGACATCGGAAGCGCACCGCATGACCATCTCGAACAGCCCGTTGTCCGGGCCGACGAAGCGGCGGCCGTCGGCGGTGACGATGCAAGGCGCGCGCGCGGAGCCGACAGTGGGGTCGACGACGGCGAGCACGATCGCATCGCGCTGCAGAAAGTTCGCCACGCGTTCAAGGAGGAATGCGGCGGGCCGAATATTCGTCGCTGGCGCGTCATGCATGAGATCAATGACGGGATGTCCCGGCGCGTCGCGTTCCAGCACGGCCTTGACCTGCCCCACATAGAGGCTGCCTGGCCCGTAGTCGGTAAACAGCGCGATCATGCGGTGCACTATGGTATGGCACATTAGCCCCGGCAAGCCGGACCGCGCAGCCGGGATTGGCGCCGGGCTCGCTCGTGTGCGAGAGTTTGGTGATGGTGCGTCTTCGGGGGGGGGGGCGCCCGCAACCGGCGGCCGGGGGCATGGCGGACGGCTGCGACCCGTTCGTGGCTCTGAAAAGGCTGTCCGGGATTGACTTGAACCGGTGTCGCGGATACCTAACCGTCGCCATGAGGATTTTCCGACATGTTGCCGGCCTGCCGGAAGCGGTGCACGGATCATCGGTCGCGATCGGTAATTTCGATGGTGTCCATCTTGGCCACCAGACGGTTATCGGAAGCGCCGGAGAAATTGCCGGAGACGGCGGCATACCGCTGTCGGTTCTCACGTTCGAGCCGCATCCGCGTCTGTTTTTCCGGCCCGAGGAACCATCCTTTCAGCTCACGCCGCTACGTAGCAAGATGCGCATGCTGGAGAGGATCGATGTCGATAACCTCCTTGTCATGCATTTCGATGCAGAGGTGTCGCGGCTCGGTCATCAGGACTTCGTCCGCAAGTTCCTTGTTGAGGGGTTCCGTGCCCGGCACGTGACCGTCGGCTATGACTTCGTGTTCGGCGCTGAGCGTGGCGGCAATATTGACTATCTGCGGGCCTGCGCCGATGACGGTGATTTCGGCTTGCAGGTTGTCGGTGCGGTAACCGACGGGGACGGTACGGTCTTTTCCTCTACCACCATCCGGAACTGCCTTGCTGCAGCTCGGCCGAGAGAAGCGGCGAGTCTGCTCGGCCGCCCCTGGGAAATCGAGGGCCGCGTGCAGCGCGGTGACCAGCGCGGGCGCCAGATCGGCTTTCCGACAGCCAATGTTTCGATCGCAGACTATATGCAGCCGGCACTTGGGGTCTATGCGGTCTTTGCCGGCCTCGAGGACGGTGGCGATGTCACGTGGCACCCCGGCTGCGCCAATGTCGGCCGTCGGCCGACATTCGACAAGACGGACGTCAACGTGGAGGTCTACGTCTTCGACTTCACCGATGACATCTACGACCGTCTGCTTCGTGTTGCCTTCGTCGATTACATCCGCCCGGAAAGGAAATTCGACGGTGTTGCCCAGCTCCGTGAGCAGATAGCCAGGGACAGCCATGATGCTCGCATCCTGCTCGAGGCGGTCCCTGCCGGCGACCTGATGTCGCCGGCATGAAGGCCGTGGCGGGTTTCCCGGTTCCGTCCGCTGGAGCATAGGTCCGTGCTTCGCTTCGGTCTCCTCCTTGCCGTGGTCGTCACGGTTCTCGACCAGATCTCGAAGCTGTGGATAGTCTACAGCGTGATGGCGCCGCCCCGTATCATCGAAGTGACGCCGTTCTTCAATATCGTGATGGTCTGGAACCGGGGGGTGAGCTTCGGCCTGCTAAGCGACGGCGCATTCTGGGTGCAGTACGCCGTCGGGGCGCTGGCGATTGTCATCTGCGTAGTGTTTGCCGTGTGGCTGGTGCGTGCGACAAGCCGCATGGTCGCCACGGGTCTCGGATTGGTGATTGGCGGCGCCGCGGGAAACTTCATCGACCGAGCGCTGCACGGGGCGGTGGCGGACTTTCTCGATTTTCACGCGTTCGGATATCACTGGCCGGCCTTCAACATCGCGGACGCCGCGATCACGGTCGGCGCGGCGGCGCTGTTGCTCGACGGATTGATTGTCGCGTCGCGGGCGAATAAGGTGGCCCGGAAATCAGATCAGGTCCCGGGGACAAGGCGATGAAACCTGCATGGGGAACCATTCCGGCGTCACTTGCCGTTGCCAGCGTCCTGCTGCTCGCGGGGTGTGATTCGGCGCGGGAGGCGATGGGGCTCGGCAAGCAGTCGATCAACGAGTTCGAGGTCGTGCCGCAGGCGCCGCTCAGCCTGCCTCCGGATTTCAGGTTGCGGCCGCCGCAGCCCGGGGCGAAGCGTCCCCAGGGGGTAGCGGCCCCGGATGCCGCGCGCGGCCTGCTGGTCGGGTCGCGGCCCGCCAACGGACAGAGCGCGGCTCCGTCAGCCGGGTCGCCGGCCGAGCAGGCGCTCCTGAAGAGCGCCGGGGCGACTGCGACGGATCCCGGCATCCGGGCCGCGATCGACCGCGAATCCGCGATCCTGTCGCAGGTGGACGAGGACTTCGTCGATCGCCTGATATTCTGGAAAACCAGGCCCGAGCCCGGCACCATCGTCGATCCGACGAAGGAGGCCGAACGGCTTCGCAAGAACAAGGCGGCGGGCACACCGGTTACGGAAGGCGAAACCCCGGTCATCAAGCGTGATCCCCAAGGCTGGCAGTAGGCGCTACGGCCGGCCCGGACGAGCCTTCCGGCACCCCCTCCATGGAGCAGGCCGGCAGACCCTGACCGTACGAGCGAAGCACGGAGGCAGTTCGGGATGAGGGCAGGAATCGTCGGCGGATTGCAGATCCTTGCGCTGGTGCTTGCGGCGGCTGGTGCCGCCCAGGCGGGCGTGTTCTTTCCCAAGACATTCACCCTCGACAACGGCCTCCGGGTAGTCGTCATCGAGAACCGCCGCGCGCCTGTCGTCGTCCAGCACGTCTGGTACCGTGTCGGCGCCGCCGACGAGGCGCCGGACGAGGGAGGACTCGCGCACTTTGTCGAGCACCTGATGTTCAAGGGCACCGGGACGAGGAAGCCGGGCGAGTTCTCGCGCATCATCGAACGCATCGGCGCCGTGGACAACGCCTTCACCTCCTACGACTACACCGCCTATTTCCAGCGCGTTGCGGCGCACGGGCTCGAGACCGTCATGCGCCTTGAGGCGGACCGCATGCACAACCTCGTGCTGACAGACGACATCGTGCTGCCCGAGCGCGGGGTGATCGAGGAAGAGCGGCTCATGCGCACCGACAACCGCCCGTCGGCCCGGCTTGGCGAGCAGATGCGCCGCGCGCTGTTTCTCAATCATCCCTACGGGCGCCCGCTGATCGGCTGGCCTGATGACATCCGCCAGCTGAACACCGCCGGGGCACGCGCATTCTACAGGCGCCACTACGCGCCGAACAACGCGATTCTGATCGTTGCCGGGGACGTTTCGGCGGATCGGGTCCGCGAGCTGGCCCGCAAGCATTATGGACCGGTTCCGCGCCGCGCTGTCCCGCTGCGGACGCGCGCTGCAGAGCCGCCCCACCATGCCGCGCGGCGCGTCATCCTGAAAAGTCTGCGCCAGCGCGTTCCGTCCTGGTTACGGTACTATCTCGCTCCCAGTTTCACGGCTGACGGGGACGGTCACGCCTACGCGCTCAAGGTGCTGGCGGAAGTGCTGGGCGGCGGGACCACGAGCCGCCTCTACCGCCGGCTGGTCGTCGAGCTCGGCATCGTCACCGGTGCCGGCGCCTGGTACAGCGGCGGCGGCCTCGATCACGGCATCTTCGGCGTTCGTGCCGGCCTGAAACCCGGCGCCGATGTTGCATCGGTCGAGGCTGTCTTCGACAGGGAGCTCGAAACGGCGTTGCGCGACGGATTCGACGACGCGGATGTCGCGCGCGCCAAGAAGGGCCTGGTGGCTGCGGCAGTCTATGCCCGCGACGGGATTGGCGCGGGCGCGTACGCATTCGGACAGGCGTTCACTCAGGGCCGCACCGTCGAGGATGTCGAAGCGTGGCCCGAGCGCATCGCTGCGGTGACACCGGAGCAGGCCCTGGCTGCCGCAAAGAGCGTGCTCGACAGGCGCCGGTCGGTTACCGGTGTCCTGCTCCCTGAGGGGCGTGGCTCGTGATGCGCTGCTTCCTCGCGGCGGGCATCGCGGTTCTCTTCCCTGTCCTGGCGTGTGCGCCCGGGCGCGCCGTGAACATCGAGAGGGTGGTGTCGGACAAGGGCGTCACCGCCTGGTTCGTTCGTGACCATTCGGTACCCCTGGTTGCGCTGAATTTCGCCTTTCGCCGGTCAGGCACATCCACCGATCCCGACGGCCGGGGCGGCCTGGCGCGCATGGTCTCGGGCCTTCTCGACGAAGGTGCGGGCGACATGGAGTCCCAGACCTTCCAGCGTTCCGTCGAGGAGATCGCGGCGCGCATGGGGTTTTCCGCCGGGCGGGACGAGTTCGGCGGACGTCTGCAGACGCTCAGCGCCGAACGCGACCGCGCCTTCGAACTGTTGCGCCTCGCCGTAACCGCACCGCGTTTCGATGCCGAATCGGTCGCGCGGGTGCGCCGCCAGATGCTCGCCGCGATCCGGAGAGGAGCCGAAAACCCGAGAAGAATCGGTGCCAGGCTGTGGCGCGAGACCCTCTTTCCCGGCCACCCCTACGGCCGGCCCGGTTCGGGAACCGCGGAGAGCGTGGCGGCGATCACGGCCGCCGATCTCCGGGAATTCGTCCGCGTTCGTTTCACCCGCGACCGCCTTGTGGTCGGCGTCGTCGGCGATATCTCGCGGAACGAGCTCCGCGAGCGTCTTGACCGGGTGTTTGGCGATCTCCCGGATGCTGCGCCGCGGTTCTTTGGAATCGTCCGCACGGCGGCTGCGGGCGCGGGCCGGACCCGGGTGGCCAGGAAGCCAAACCCGCAAAGCATCATGCTGGTCGGGCATCAGGGAATCGGGCGCGACGACCCCGACTGGTACGCGGCCGCGCTCGTCACTCATGTGCTCGGCGGCGGCCAGGCGTCGCGGCTTTACGGGGAAGTGCGGGAGCGGCGCGGCCTCGCCTATTCGGTGTCGGCGCGGCTTTCCGCTTCCGATGGCGCTGCGCTGGTGTCGGTACAGCTGTCGACGCGGAATGCGCGGGCCGGCGAATCCCTGGAGATCGTGCGATCCGAATGGCGGCGAATAGCCGAGCACGGCATCACCGAGGAGGAGCTTCGCGACGCCAAGAGCTACGTCCAGGGCTCATTCCCGCTGCGGCTCGATTCCGGGCGCCGGATAGCCGGAATGCTGGTCGGCCTCCAGCTCGCGCGCCTCGGCATCGACTATATCGGACGGCGCGCAGACCTGTTCGAGGGCGTCACGCTGAATGACGCCAACCGGGTTGCCCGGAAGCTGTTCCGAGCGCGCGATCTGACGGTCGTCGTGGTCGGTGATCCGGCGGGCGTCGCCGAGGCGCGGTAGCGCGGCGCCGGAGCACGGCCGCCCTCCGCCCGTCTTCGCCGATTCGGCGTCCGCGCGGGCATTTGCCGCTATATTGCATGCGGGAAACCGGCATGACCGAATTCTATTTCCAGGAAGTTTCCGGATGTCTGGCGCCGATGGCCGGCGAAGGCGGGCTGAGCAAGCCTGCCTACCGGGATTGTCTTGCGGCGACCGCGGCTTCCCTCGACCGGCTGCGCGCCGCTCACAAGGACGGCAGCCTGCCGCTGCTGCGCCTTCCCGAACGCCGTGACGATCTCGGCGAGCTTCGCAAGACGGCGGATCGGTACCGGCGGCAATTCCGGGACGTGATCGTGCTCGGCACCGGCGGCTCGTCCCTGGGCGGGCGGGCTCTCCATGCGCTCGCCCGGTCCGGTGCCGGGGATGGGTCTGGCGGCCCCGCGCTCCATTTTCTGGAAAATATCGACCCCCTGACCTACGGCACGCTGGCTGACGCGCTGCTGTCCCCGTCGAGGGCCGAAACCACCGGCGTAATCTCCATTTCCAAGTCCGGTTCGACCGCGGAGACCATGCTCCAGACCGCGCTGGTCGTCGACAGGCTGCGCGCCGCCGTCGGGAAGGAGCGAATCCGCGATCATCTGGTCGTGATCACGGAGCCCGGACAGAGTTCGCTGGCAATCCTGGCCGATCGGTTCGGGGTTCGCCGCATCGATCACGATCCCGATGTCGGCGGACGGTTCGCCGTGCTTTCCGGTGTCGGCCTTCTGCCCGCGATCATCGCCGGGCTGGATGCGGAGCTGATCCGGAAGGGGGCGGAATGGGTCCTGGCGCCGGTTCTGGCCGGCAGCGACCTGGAGGCCGTTCCGCCGGCGGTCGGCGCCGCGGTGGCTGTCGGGCTTGCCCGCCGCCGTGGCGTGTCGGCGTCGGTCATGATGCCCTATTGCGACCGGCTGTCCCTGTTCTCACGTTGGTACGGTCAGCTCTGGGCCGAGAGCCTGGGCAAGGACGGCTGCGGCACGGCGCCGATCGCGGCGCTCGGCGCCGTCGACCAGCACAGCCAGCTCCAGCTCTATCTCGACGGTCCCGCGGACAAGATGTATTCGCTGATTTTGACCGGGTGCCAGGGCCTTGGCGACCCGATCGCCGATGATCTGGCGGCCATTGAGGGATTGTCCTATCTCAAGGACAAGACCCTGGGTGATCTCATGGACGCTGAAGGCCGGGCGACGGCGGCAACGCTGATTCGCCGCGAGCGCCCGACCCGCGTATTGCGGCTCGACCGGGTCGACGAAGGGGTGGTCGGGGCCCTGATGATGCATTTCATGCTCGAGACCATCATCGCCGCCGACCTCCTCGCCGTGAACGCCTTCGATCAGCCGGCCGTCGAGGACGGCAAGCGGCTGGCGCGCCAGTTGCTGGTGGAGGAGATATGACGATACGCCTGCTGCCGGAGACGCTGGTCAATCGCATAGCTGCGGGCGAGGTAATCGAACGGCCGTCCGCGGCGGTGAAGGAACTCGTCGAAAACGCGATCGATGCCGGGGCCCGGCATGTCGACACTATGCTCGAGGATGGTGGCCGGGCTATGATCTCGGTGACCGATGACGGGCGCGGCATGACGGCCGACGAGCTCGCGCTTGCGGTCGAGCGCCATGCGACGTCGAAGCTCCCGGGCGAGGATCTGGTCAACATCGCCACGTTGGGGTTTCGCGGAGAGGCGCTGCCGTCGATCGGCGCGGTCTCGTGGCTTCGCATCATCAGCCGGGTGGACGGCGCGGCGGACGGGTTCTCGATCGAGATCTATGCCGGCCGCAAGAGAAAGGTTATGCCTGCCGCGCTGCGTGGCGGCACACGGGTCGAGGTGCGCGACCTCTTCCACGCGACGCCGGCCCGTCTCAAGTTCCTGAAGGCCGCCCGTACCGAACTGAACCATGCCGCCGATGCGGTGAAGCGCCTGGCGATGGCGCATCCCGGGGTGGCGTTCTCGCTCGCCGATGGAGAGCGCAACAGGTTTAGCTACGGCCCGGCGCACGGCGATCTGCTGACGGCGCGGCTCGATCGGCTGTCCGCCGTGATGGGGCGCGAGTTCGGAGAGAATTCGGAAGCCGTCGATATCGAGCGCGAGGGAATCCGGCTGACCGGTTTCGCCGGGCTTCCCACCCTCAGCCGCGGCAGCGCGCAGGCCCAGTATCTGTTCGTCAACGGCCGCCCGGTCCGCGATCGCCTGTTGCTCGGTGCGGTGCGGGGGGCCTATCAGGACTTCCTCGCGCGCGACCGCCACCCGATGGTCGCGCTGTTCCTTGAAATCGGCCCGGACGCCGTGGACGTCAATGTCCATCCGGCCAAGGCCGAGGTGCGGTTCCGGGATGCCGGGCTTGTGCGCGGGCTGATCGTGAGCGGGTTGCGCCACGCCCTGGAGGCGACCGGGCATCGCGCCTCGACCACGGTGGCAAGTGCTGCGATCGACGCCTTCCGGCCGGAATTTGGCGCCGGCCGCCAATGGATGCGCACACGGGGGCGGTCGGCCGCGAAGGGGCGGAACGGAGCCGGAGCGCCGGAACCGCCACAGACCCCGGCGATGGCGGGCCTTGATGCGCCGTCGGTATCAGTTGCGCGTGACGAGCCCGAGGGTGCCGGCGCGAAGGAGGGTTTTCCGCTCGGCGCAGCGCGGGCGCAGCTGCACGGGACGTATATTGTTGCCCAGACCGCTACTGGCATCGTCATCGTCGACCAGCATGCCGCTCACGAACGTTTGGTTTATGAGCGCATGAAGGCGCTGCTCGACGCGGAGGGCGTGGAGAGGCAGGGGCTCCTGATTCCCGAGGTCGTGGAACTCGACGAGGCCGCGGCTGATCGCCTGTGCAGCCGGTCTGACGAGTTCGAGGAGCTCGGACTCGTCATCGAGAGATTCGGGCTGGGCGCGGTCGTCGTCCGCGAGGTGCCGGCGCTGCTCGGCGGCGGCGATGTCGGCGCGCTGGTCCGCGATCTTGCTGACGATCTCGCGGAATACGGCGACGGGTTGAGGCTTCGCGACCGCCTCGAGGACGTGTGCTCGGCCATGGCGTGCCATGGGAGCGTGCGCGCCGGACGGCGGCTGAACGCGGATGAAATGAACGCGCTGCTGCGCGAAATGGAGGCGACGCCCCATTCGGGCCAGTGCAATCATGGCCGCCCGACCTACGTGTCCCTTGAGCTTCCGGACATCGAGCGCCTGTTTGGTCGCCGTTGAGGTTATCTGCCGAAGCGCACGGACTTCCGCAGGGTGACCGATGATGAGGTCCGGGGGTCCAGAATGTTCTGAAGGTGCGTCCGAGGAAGGTGCTGCGCTACCGGACACCGGAGGATGCGTCCAGGGAGGCGCGGCCGCCCTGAACGGTCCCTTCGGCGGGGCGGAAAAGGAAATCCACGGTCGCTGTCCGTCCGGTCTCCGGGGCTGCGCTCTCCCTGCGGGAAGGGCTGGGCATCGCGTTTCGGAGTGGAACCGGGATCGGTGGCGTTACAATATGTTACCCGAACTCCGTCGGCCTGAAATACTCCAGCAACATCGGCGTGGCAGCATGAGAATTCGGACTGGGGCGGAGTGTGCGGCCATCACCTTGGCGTTTCGTCCGTCCTCGTCGAGGACGAAGCCTGTCCCGCCAGCCGCAATCTCGCTAGGGCGGAGAAGCTGCTCCGCACCGCTCGAACACTGAATGGAGAAGCCATGAGCAAACGCATTCTTGCCGCTGTCCTGGGCGCGTCCGTGCTGGCGTTTTCGGCCGCGAGAGCTGGCGCCGCCGAATACCGGATCGATCCGGCCCACAGCGTCGTTCAGTTCAAGATCTCCCATCTCGGCTATTCTTGGATGATTGGTGTCTTTGACAGGATTTCCGGCAGCTTCACCTACGACCCGGTTGCGGGGCCGGGCGGACAGAAGGTCTCGGTCGAGATCGATACTGCCAGCATCGACACCGGCCATGCCGAGCGCGACAAGCATCTGCGCTCGCCAGGCTTCCTGAACGTGAGGAAGTTTCCCGAGGCGCGCTTCGTCAGCACCGACTACGAAGGCGACGCTAGGGGCGGCATGATGAAGGGGAACCTGACTCTGATGGGCATCACGAAACCCATCGCCATCGCGGTGAAGACGGTGGGCGAGGGCAACGATCGCTGGGGCGGCTACCGGGCCGGTTTCGAGGGTACGGTAACGATCAACCGGAGGGACTTCAACGCCGGGCGCAACCTCGGCCCGGCCTCGGAATCGATGGATTTCTTCCTGTCCCTCGAAGGAATACGCCAATAGCGTCGGCGGAGGCTTCGCCATGTGGAGGAACCGCCGGGACAGTTACGGCTTGGTCTCCATAGGCTTTCACTGGGCGATTGCGCTTGCCATGCTCGGGCTGGTCGGGCTCGGCGCATGGATGGTGGGGCTCACCTACTACGATCCGTGGTCCAACCGCTCGCTCGCGCTTCACAAGGCGTTCGGAATCCTGGTGCTGGTGCTTGTGGCGGCCAAGTTCGGCTGGCGGATCGTCGATCCGGGCCCTTCCTTCGGGCCGGAGGTCAAACGTTACGAACGCGTTGGCGCCACGGCGATGCACTGGCTCCTCAACGCGTTCATCCTGCTTCTGCCGGCGACGGGCTACCTGATCTCGACCTCGGAGGGGGCAGGCATTGACGTTTTCGGGCTGTTCGAGGTTCCTGCGCTTTTCGACGTGTCTGAGGGCACCCGCAACCTCGCCATCGAGCTCCACTTCTACCTGGCCTATGGCCTCATCGCGCTCGTGGCCCTTCACGCCGGAGCGGCGCTCAAGCATTACCTGGTAGACAGGGGATCGACCTTGCGGCGCATCCTGATCCCTCGTTCCACCTCGCGCGGGACCGGTCGATCTGCCTGATGCGGCTCCTGCATCCGGGCCGAAACGCGCGGGCGGTCGCCCGGTTGCCTGTTTCGTGCGGCGCTTCGATGGGACAACGCTCTGGATCCTGTCGTTTCTTCGACAACGGCGGAAATCGATGAAGTCCCGGGCAGGGACATGAAGGCCACGGCAGGGAGTATTCGAAAGGCCGATCAGGACACAGCGTCAAGCGACGGATCGATCACGACCTTTCCGGTATTCTGCCGCCGCTCGACAAGTTCCTGAGCCTCCCGTGCCTGGCTCAGCGGTATAATCCGGTCGATCGGAATCGAAACCAGACCCTCCTCGGCGAGCAGCAGTGAACGCTCTACGCCTTGCGCGGCCATGTCGGCTCCACCAAGAATCGAGAGGCGTTTGAGATACAACTGCTGTACATCCAGCGCAACAACGCCGCCGCCATGCGCGCCCGCGGTGACCAGTCTGCCGCCGCGTCCGAGGCTGTTGAACGCACCTATCCATAGTTCGGGATCGGCGATGTTCTCCACCACCACGTCGACGCCCCTGCCATCAGTCAGTTTCATCGCTTCGCCGGCGAGGTCGCGTGTCTGGTAATTGATCCCCGAAACCGCTCCCATTCCGACGGCAGCTGCAACCCTTTGTTCGGATCCCGCAGCTGCGATGACCATCGCACCCATGTGGCGGGCCAGCTGGACCGTCGCGCTGCCCAGGCCCCCCGCAGCGCCCATTACCAGGACCCATTCCCCGTGTTGCAGACGTGCCAGATCTTCCAGAAGATACATGGCGACAGGAAGGTGACGCGCGGTCACGGTGGCTTCTCCATAGCCCAGCCCTTCCGGAATCAAATAGGTGTTGCGGGCGGGCACCGCGACACGTTCTGCATAGCCGCCCCAGCAGTCGACGCCGAGCATCCTGTTGTCGCGGCACGCGCGCCAATTGTCTTCGAGGCATGCGGAGCACTGACTGCATCCGAGAATGAAGTCTGCCCAGACCCGGTGTCCGGTCCTGCGGCCCTCGACCGCAGCGCCCACGGCAACTATGACCCCGGCCGGGTCCACGCCTGGAACATGGGGAAAGTGGATCGCTCGGGGATAACGGCCTTCGCGGGTCGCGATGTCGAGCGTGGGGTTGACGGACACGGCATGGACCTCGATCACGACTTCGTCGGGCGCCGGAACCGGCTCGGGAACTTCTTCGAGAGCAAGTACCTCGGGTCCGCCGTGGGTTCTGATCACGATCGCCTTCACGTTGTTCCTCCTCCTGCCCGCGGGTTCAGAGCGAAATTTCGCGCGAGGCAGGCGCTCCGGTTCCATGGCTGGCAGCGCAGATAATCTGGCGCACCTGCGAGCCAGCCACTAGAGTAGACTATGAACCTGCAACTGTCGTCGGAAGGAACTGTCATGAAGAGCTTTTTGTGTCTGCTGCCGATGGCCGCCGCCGCCGTCCTGTCCTCGTCCGCGCTGGCCAAATCCGTCAAGATCACGGTCGCCGCGGCTCCGCCCGAAGCGGTCACCTTCGTCGGCACGTTCAAGAACATCGTTGCGAAGCGGATCAATGAACGCCTCGCCGAGGAAGCCGGCGGGTTCCAGATCGAATGGAACCACGCCTATGCTCAGTCCCTGGCGAAGTTCAACGAGGTTTTCGAAACCGTCGAAGAGGGTATCGCCGGAGTTGGGCTTGTCCTGAAGAACTTTGAGCCGTCCAATCTGCCGCTTGAGGCCTACACGGTTCATGCGCCGTTTGTCTCAACCACGCGTCTCCAACTCGTCCAGATCGACGGGAACCTGCGCAAGAAGATCCCGGAACTGAATGCCGCCTACGAGGAGCATGATCAGGTGTTCATTCAGAGTGGAATCAACGATTCCATGCAACTGTTCACCAAGTTCCCCGTCACCAAGTTTGAAGACCTGAAGGGCCGGAAAATGGGATCGAGCGGGACCTTTGCGCAATGGTTGCGTGGAACAGGGGCGGTGACTGTCAACTCCTCCATGAACCAGTCCTACACCAACATCAAGAACGGCGTCTACGAAGGATACCCCATTTCCACGATCCTGAGCTTTGTATACAAGACATGGTCCGCCGCACCCTATTTCACCCGTGTTGACTTCGGGCCGACGGTCACGTCGGGGATCACCTTCAATGCTGGCGTCTGGAAGGGCCTGCCGGAGAAGGTGCAGCAGATCATACGCGAAGAGGCTGCAAAGTGGCCGGGCTATCAGGAAAAGGTGGACAACGGCAAGCGGGCCAAGTTCGAAGGCATCATGAGGAAACAGGGTGTCAAGTTTAGTGTCCTGCCTGAAACCGAACGCAGCAAATGGGCCATGGCCATGCCGAATATTGCGAGGGAATGGGCCGAACGGCTCGAAAAGCGCGGACTTCCTGCCACCAGGCTCATGGCGGCCTACATGGCTGAATTGCAGGCCGCCAACGTCCGGGTCGCCAGGAACTGGATTCGGGAGTAGCCCGGCAATCAACTGAGCGGGCAGCGCTGCGGTGAACGGCCAGCGGCACGCGTTCGTGGCGCGCCAGTTCGATGTACTGGTTTCGCTTTTCAACGGGGGCGGGAGTGTTTGGATCTTCTGCCTCATGGCCATTCTGTGTGCCGATGTCCTGGCTCGCTGGCTGTTCAACGCCCCGATCAACGGCGTCCCGCTTCTTGTCGAACTGTCCATTCTGATGATCGTGTTCATGCAGCTTCCGGCTGCCATTCGAAGCAACCGGCTGACACGGTCCGATATTCTCCTGTCACGGCTCTTGCGCGACCGGCCATCCGTCGGGTTGTCGCTCAGCGCCGCCTATGATGCTCTGGGCGTGGGGCTGATGGTCATCGTGTTCCACTATACCCTGCCCATTTTTGCCAAGGTCTGGCGGCGCAATACCTTTGAAGGGCTTGAGGGGGATTTCGCCCTACCTGGATGGCCCTTCAAGCTGTTGATCCTGATCGGTTCGGCCATGTGCGCGGTGCAGTTTGGCCGTTCGCTATTGCGCAGCTTGCGGCAACTGGTAAATCGTCGGGACGAGAAGGCCTTGGAAGCTGCGCGGTTGGTGAGTCTCGGAGCGCTGCTTCTGGCCGCCGCCGCCGCTTTGTTCGTTCTGGCCCGTGTGACGGATATCGGTGCTGCAGGTGTCGGCGTCATCTCCATCTTTCTGGTTCTTCTTTTCGTGTATGCGGGCACCCATGTGGGTGTGGCGCTGGCGCTGATTTCGTTTGCCTGTCTTTGGGTGGTCAGGGACGATCCCGTGATTGCCGGCAAACTGCTCGCGCTGTCTGTTGGAGAAAGCATGCAGGAGTACGAGTTCGGCGTGATCCCGCTATTCGTATTCATGGGCTTGCTCGTCAGCGTGTCCGGAATCGGCACGGACACCTACGATGTCGCCAATCATCTGTTCCGGAAAGTGAGAGGGGGTCTTGGGACGGCGACGGTGGGAGCGAACGCCGTCTTTGCCGCCGTTACGGGAACCAGCATTGCGTCTGCGTCGGTGTTTACCCGGGTTGCGGTGCCGGAAATGCTCCGCCTCGGTTATCGTCCGCGGTTTTCGGTGGGCGTGGTTGCCGGCAGTTCCGTACTCGGAATGCTCATCCCGCCCAGCCTGTTGCTGATCATCTTCGGCATCCTCGCCGAGCAGTCCATCGGAGATCTGTTCATTGCCGGGATCATTCCCGGCTTGGTGCTGACCCTGGCCTACTTCGTGCTGATCTGGATCATGGCACACCGGTTCCCTGGCAAGGTCGCGACGCTGGCGGCCCTGAGCGCGGAACGGGAGTCCTTGATGAGTGTCCGGGCGCTGATCGTGAAAAGCGCCCCTATCGTTCTCCTGATCGCCCTCGTTCTTGGCGGCATCTACGGTGGCGTGTTCACGGCTACCGAGGCAGGTGGAATGGGGGCGCTGGGCGCCTTGTGCCTCGCCCTTTTCAAGCGGAAGCTGAATCGCCGGAACTTGTGGGAAGCTCTTTCGGAAACGGGGCACGTCACGGCTTCCATCAGTTTCCTCCTCGTTTCGGCCCATATCTATTCCCGTATGATCGCCCTGACCGGGATCCCGAATCTCATGGAAGCCTGGGTCGAATCTTCGGGTCTGGGGCTGGCCGGGTTGTTGGCGATATACATCGCGGCCATCATTCTCATGGGAACGATTCTAGATGCCGGTTCGATCATGCTGATCACGGTTCCGCTCGCAATTCCGGTACTCGCGCCCTTCGGTGTCGATTTGATCTGGTTCGGGATCGTGACCATCATTGCGGTCGAGATCGGTTTGCTCACGCCGCCGCTCGGTCTTGCCTGTTTCGTCATTCACAACAACCTCGCGGACGACAGGATTCGCATCGAGGATGTATTCTGGGGCGCCGTGCCATTCGCCATCACCATGTTTGTCGTCCTGATGCTGGTGGTCTTCGTCCCTGAGCTTGCAACGACCCTGGTCTGATTCCGGCGCGTTCCGGGAGGAGAAACCCATGAAATTGCTTACCATCGAAACGTCCAGCGGTCTCCATCCCGGACTGCTTCTGGCGGACCGGCAGATTCTCGACCTTGCGACCGCACCCGGAGGGTTGTATCCGGACGCTTGGCGGCCCGCTTCGGTCCGGGACATTCTGGAAGGTGGCGAAAGCCGCCTTGACGCCGTGCAGCATGTGTCGGACGCGGCCGAAGCGGATCTCGATGCATGCCAGCCGGCATTGTCGGCGCTGCCCGAAGCCAGCCTGCTGCCGCCGGTGCCGGATCCTTGGCTGGTATTTTCCGTCGGCATGAATTACGGCCGCCATCTTGCCGAGATGGGGAACACGCCACGGCCGGCGCATCCCGCGGGTTTCATCAAGACCCGGGATTCCCTTCTGGGTTCGGGAAAACCGATCAATGTCCCGCCCCAGTGTCCGGACATGATCGACTACGAGGGAGAGTTCTGTTTCGTGTTTGGCCGGGCCTGCCACAACATCAGTGAAGACGAGGCGATGGACTATGTGGCGGGGTATACGATCGCCAACGATGTGTCTGCGCGGGACTGGATTCCCGACATACGTTCCGGAGAGCCGCCGTTCGGACCGATTCACGGCTGGGAGCGCAATATTATGGGCAAGAACTTGCCGGGCTTCACGCCCTGCGGCCCCGTCATCGTCACCGCGGACGAGATTCCCGATCCTCACGATCTTCATCTCCAGACCAGGCTGAATGGCGAGGTCATGCAGGATACGCGAACGGATGACCTGATCTTTAAGCTGCCGGAGATCATTTCCTACTACTCCAGATGGTACAGATTCCATCCGGGGGACATCGTGACGACGGGTTCGCCGTCCGGTGTCGGCGTGGGCCGCACGCCGTCAGTTTTCATGAAGCCGGGTGATGTGGTCGAGGTGGAGATCGAGGGGATCGGAATCCTCGGTAACCACCTGGTTTGAAACGAGTGGAGAACGGATCATGGAAACCGGATCGGCCGGGATGAAAGTGGAACAAGGCGTCACGGTGACGATGCGTGACGGCGTCAGGATTTCGCTCTCCATCTATCGTCCCGATGCGTCGGGCCGGTACCCGGCGCTGTTTGCGGCTTCCCCCTATCAATACGAAACGGATTCGCTTCCGCATTCGACGCTGTTTCTGTGGCGCGAGGTCGGCCCGGTCGAATGGTATGTGCGGGACCAGGGTTACGCCTATGTTCATATGGATGTGCGCGGCACGGGACGCTCGGAGGGGACTTACGGATTTCTCGATAGCGCGGAGCAGCAGGACTACTACGAGTGTATCGAGTGGGTTGGCCGTCAGCCTTGGTGCAACGGTAATGTCGGTGGAATCGGACAGTCCTACTATGCTTGGTCGCAGTGGTTCATGGGGATCGTGGATCCACCCGCACTGAAGTGCATCGCCCCTTATGACGGCGCGGTCGATATCTATCGCGATACCGCCTACCATGGCGGCATCTATTGCGACTTCATGGCTTGGTGGTACCAGCTGGTTCGGGTCAACAATCTCCATCGCGCCGCATCGGGGGCCGGCGGCAAGGATCTGCCGGTCGATATCGCGTACGAAATAGCCAAGCATCAAACCTATGACGATTGGTGGCGGGAGCGAAGTCCATGGGAGGGCCTTGAGAAAATCACGGTGCCGGTCCTGTCGATCGGGCATTGGGGCAAGATGGGTCTGCACCTGCGCGGCAATATCATCGGTTTTGAGGCGTTAAGGTCGACAAGAAAACTGGTTGTGACCGGTGCGAAGGATGTGTTCGAAGCCCATGATCAGTTCGATCACATCAGTTATCACGAACAGGAGCTTCTTCCGTTTTATGATCGCTGGCTCAAGGACCGGGAGACCGGCTGGGAGGGACGTCCCGATGTCCGCGTCTATGTGATGGGGCCGGGGACATGGCGGGAATCAGGCACCTGGCCGCCGGAAGACGTTCGCTACCGCGATTACTATTTGAGCGGGCAAACTTCGGGCAGCGTGGCGTCGCTCAATGACGGTTCCCTGATTGGGGAACCGTCGCCGGCCGACGGAGGTTCGACAAGCTATGATTATCCAGATCCGAAGTGGAAGCTGGGCGTCGTGGGGTTCGGTCCGAACGGGCCGGATCCCGTCGGCCGGGTTCTGACGTTCACCACGGCGCCTCTTGGCGAAGACCTCGAAGTGGTTGGTCCAGTCGTTCTTGAACTCTATGCTGCATCGACGGCGAGTGATACGGATTTCTTCGTCAGGCTTGCCGACCAGTTTCCGCAGTCGGCCGAAGAGCGGTCACAGGGAGTGCAGCCTCGCGCGGTGACGGTCACGAAGGGTTGGCTTCGGGCCTCCCATCGCGAAAAGGATGATGCTTGGAACAGCGAACATCGTCCGTTCTACAGTCATCGCAGTCCCCAACCGATCGAGCCCGGCGAGGTCTACCGGTTCGACATCGAGGTGATGCCGTGCGCCTATCGGTTCGAGGCCGGCCATCGGATTCGCCTTGAAATCGTCAACGGGGATTCTCCGCTGACGGACTCGATATTCACGCATCAATATCTCTGGTACAAGGTAGGCACCGATACCATTCAGCACTCGGCTGCCCATCCTTCCTGCCTGCACCTGCCGGTAGGCGAGGACTGATTTCCTAGAGGGGGCGGCTCCGGATACGGCGCGCGCAGGGCGCCTTGCTGCTGTTATCGGCCCGCTACATCCGGTTCCGGATAGTCGGGAATTTCCAGCTCCGGCAGAACGCGTTCCATGAACAGGCGCAGCTCCTCGAGCATGTCGTCCTTGGGCTGCTGCGCCCAATGCCAGATCAGGGTGACGTACTCGCAGGGCGCTTGTTCGAAGAGCGCCTGCCAGGCACGGATGGATTCGTCGATCGTGCCGCCAATGAAGATGTTGGAGTTCTTCATGCCTTGAATAACGGTGTCTTCGTCGCCCTGCGGAAACTGCGGGAAGAAAGGCCCGTAGAAGTTCTTGTAGATGTCGAGATCGTACTGCCGAAGCCTCCGATCGAAATCCGTGGCTGATTTGGTGATATGGGGCCAACGCACGATGTTCTGCCGCTGACCGGGCTGGAAGTCGAAACCGTTTCGCTGCGCGACTTCCCGGTAGTAGCGGGAAAATTCGGCAACACCCTCGGTCGGCATGAAATAGGTCGGCATGAAGCCGTTTCTTGCGCAGAAGTCGATGGAAGCCTGGCTTTCGATGCTGCGACAAAAATGGGCGGGTGCGGTTTCTGGAATGGCTTGGGGACCACGCAGACGCGCTGAACATTGCCGGTTTCTCCGATTTCACCCTCGGCGCCTGCTTCGCTGGCAATTCACCAGGCAGGATAGCCGGCCACCCCGGTATCGTAGGGGTAAGGCGCTTCGTAGAAATCACCCTTGATGCGAACGCTTTCCCTTGTCCACGCCTCGATCACCATTTCGACGCGTTCCTCGATTACTCTTCTGTTGTGCTCATCATCGCTGTCGCCATTTGATACGGTTGCGACCCCGCCACCGAACTGTCCCATGACATTTGCCCAGCGCGACTGGTATCCCCGCGCAAACCCGACGAAGAAGCGTCCTTTGGTCAGGTGATCGAGAATCGCGGTTTCTTCCGCCGCGCGCAGCGGATCCTGGGTGGCGACCACATAGCCGAGCGCGCCGACACGAGCATTCCTGATGTGATTGGCCCAGTAGGCGTTGAGGATTCCCGGGTTGGGCCCGACTTCATAACCTTCCGAGTGGAAGTGATTCTCGATAGTGCTGAGGCCCCAGACCTTCATGGCGTCAGCTTCGCGAATGATCTCTGTCCATTCATGAACGATACGGTGATACAGATCGTTGTAGTTGCCGAGCGGGCGGCGGGCCTTTCGGTCCTGTTCGCCGTCGGATGGAAACATCGGATAGAGCTGGACGATGATCTTAGGTTGCGCCATCTGTCGATCCTTCCAGATCGTCCGGCTTGCTGCTGGGGGCTGACCACGAGAGTCGACAGGCCTGCCCGACAGGTTTCTCCGGATCCGCTGCAGCAGCCGGATGAGGGCCTGCCGCCGAGCGAAATCCTTGCGCTGACGAACAGGGCAGATCTAACCGTCGAAACGCCGGGTTCCGGCAAGCGCGGCGAGCCCGGCATTGGCGACCTGAAGATCCTCGTGGCCCGCACCCGAGCCTACGCCGATACCTCCCACTAGGTGTCCGTCGACGATGATGGGGAGTCCGCCGGGCAAGTTGACGCGCTTGCCTTGGGTCGCGATGGCGAGCTTGAGGTCTACGCCCTCGGGAATATGTCCGGTCGGCTCGCCGTAAGAGGCCGCCGTCATCGCCTTCATCAGCGACGAATCGATCGACAGCACGAAGGCTCCGTCCATCCGGGAAAAAGCGAGGAGATGACCGCCGGCGTCGACGACGGAGATGCATTGCGGCACCCCCATCTCGTCCGCCTTGGCCATCGCGGCTTTCAGGATCTTCATTGCCCCGTCGTTGGTAAGTCGGAGCGCGGGCGCGGTTTCCGCCATTCGAACCTCCTTGGAACACGTTTCGTTGAGGCGAGAGGTTAACACCGCCATGTCATCAGAAAAAGTGCTGAACAACGCGAATCGGGTCACCCGGATTCGCAACATGGCGCAGTCTCTCATCAGCCGCACGCTGTGCAACAGGGCGGGGCGCTCCCGTTGGCGGGTCTCCTGTTGCAACAATCCCTCGACAGCCGCCGGGGTTCTGTTGCCACCAATCCGCGCCAGCCGCTCTCGACAGGTGATTTGAATGAAAACATGTTATTCACATGTCAGCCATGATCCAGATCCGGAACGTCCCCGACGCGTTGCACCGCAAGCTGAAGGCGTGCGCAGCACTCGCCGGCATGTCGCTGTCGGCTTTCCTGCTGGCCGAGATTCGCGAGGTTGCGGCGCGCCCGACCGTGTATGAGTTGTGCGAACGCATCGCGCGCCGCGCAGGCGTGGCACCGTCCATGCCGCCCGGGGAGGCGGTCCGGCGGGAACGTGAAACCCGGTGATCGTCGTCGGCGCATTCGCCCTCCTTGAGATGCTCCTGCCCACGGCTGCTGCCGAGGCGGTCGCGGTGCGGCTCTTTGACTCGGGCGCCCCTCTCGCTGCTCCGCATCTCATCGATATCGAAGCCGCCCAGGTTCTGCGTCGTTACGCACGAGCCGGAGAGATCGATGATCGGCACGGCCGTGAAGCGCTGGCCGACCTCGCGGATATGCCCATCAGGCGCTATCCCCACCATGTCCTGCTGCCGCGTGTCTGGGAGTTGCGGCACAACCTCACCGCATACGATGCCCTCTATGTAGCCCTTGCCGAGGCGCTGGATGCGCCGCTGGTTACGCGCGACCGTCGACTGGAGGATGCCGCCGGCCATGGCGCGGAAATCGAACTGCTTTGAGAGCTGGCGGGCTTGCCCGACAGGTTCTCCGGACCCGCTGAAGCAGGCGGGTGAGGGTTTGTCGCTGAGCGGGATCCATGTACGGTGTCCTTTGGACACCGTCATGCGTCAGGTTGGACGGGTGTTGGCGGTGTCCGGAGAGCAGGGCTTGGCACCGTCGTCGGGGCCCGGTTCGGCGGGGCTGCCCGGGTTAACTGGAAAACCGCGTCCCGAATGATCCAAGCTCTCCCGCGTCCGGCGCGGGTTCGCGGAGTCTTCCTGATAGCGCAGGCGGCAATCGCTCCGGCCGCGGTTCGCCGATGCGTCTTGGATCGTGACGGGCAATGAGATAAATGTCGTGGCAGGCGAGCTGATCTTCGACAGCTTTCGGGTCGTTGCACCTGCGGTCTGGCTGAAGGAGGGCGACTGACATGGCGACACTGACGATCCGGATTCCGGACGCACCTCGTGACCGGATGGCGGCGCGGCGCGTTCCGAGCCTGAACAAGCTGGTGGAAGAGCTGTCGGTGCGGGCGCCGGCCGAACATGACATCGAAATGCGGTTTCGGATGCGTGCGGCGATGCCGGGCTCGGGTTGAAACTGCTTGACGAACTCGATTGTTGGCACGCGGAGGCCGGCACTGTCGGCGGTGATGCAGAACGGCGGGATTTCGGCGGAAAACCGCGCTTTTGAGCGGTTGGCCGTGTGGATTGGGCGAACACAGGTACGAGGACATGCGGCGTTGACGAGAGGCCGCGCGGTCTTCGTTTTCTGGCGGTCGGCGTCTGTGGAGCGTGACGCGAGGGGGACCTTCAGCCTTGTGCGCAGGGTTTCGGCCTGACGTTCTCCGGCCTCGTCGTGGTCCTGCGCGAGGACGATGGTCCTGACGTTGGGAAGGCTCCTTGCGACGAGGCTGATCTGTTGGTGCTGGCGTCGCGAGGGCGCCCCGGGCCCGGACAACAGGACCCGGGCGACAGGGAAGGCAGACGATCCCGCGAAACACCAGAACCCTCCCGACAACCCTCAGGAGCCCGGATCACATGCCGGCAGAAAAACCGGAACCGGACCGAAACGACAACAGGGAAGAAAACGGGCGGCATTCACAGAGACAAACAGACAAACACTGAAACCGCGACAACAGGACTTGACAACAGCAAAGAAACACGATCCTGAAAAGCGCAGCGAATCGCCGAAATCCCGCCGTTTTATCCAACCGACAACAGGCGCCGGGAAGGGAAGCAGATGCCGGA
This sequence comes from Alphaproteobacteria bacterium, assembly GCA_964291215.2. Classification (GTDB taxonomy): domain Bacteria; phylum Pseudomonadota; class Alphaproteobacteria; order MPNO01; family UBA830; genus JAJEBT01. The sequence goes on from OZ219791.1 coordinate 1,404,882, forward strand.
TCCCGGAGTGTGCTCGCGCGGATGGGGCGGCGCCTTGCGGCAGTAGTCCTGATGGTAGTCGCGCTATGCGCGGCGGCCGGGATGGCGGGCCGGAGCCACATGTAAATGGGCCGAGTGCCTTGCCGACGTGACAAGTCGATACCCGGCTTCCGGCATTTGATTGCCTCCTGCCGACCCGCACGGTGTCGTTGCGGTTCGTGCCGTCCGGGATCCGGCGAATCCGTCTCAGTCCTCCCGATCGGTGGCATCCGCATTGTCACCCGTCCACCGCAGAAAGCGGATTCGCGTTGCGCCGTAGCGCCGGTCATCGACGGTTTCGCATCGATCCGGAGTTTCGAAGGGTTCCGCCGCTGCGGTCTGCACCACGCAGATCGTGCGGCGCTGGATCCAGCCGGCTGTCCCGAGCGCTGCGAGCGACGGCGCCGCCAGATCGCCGAAGTAAGGCGGATCGGAAAACACCAGATCGACAGCCCGCCCGGCATGGGCCGGGCGCAGGCAGTTCATGCGGAGAATCTCCGTGCTGTCCGCCTCGCCGAGCGCGTCGGCATTGTGCCGGCAGGCGGCAATGGCGTCCGGTGCGTTATCCATGAAGCTCGCATGCGCGGCGCCGCGGCTGAGCGACTCGAATCCCAGCGCGCCGGTGCCGCAGAACGCGTCGAGGACACGGATGTCGCGGAGGCCGGAGCCGCCCGCGTCCCCGGAAATCCACTCCCCGTGCTCAAGGATGTTAAACACGGCTTCTCGCACCCGGTCCGAGGTGGGGCGGATGTTGCGGCCGGGGGGCGCCCAGATGCGCCTTCCCCTATGCCGCCCCGCGACGATCCGCATGCGCTTTTCCCAGCTGATCCCTGAGGACGCGTTTCGGAACCTCCTCAACATCGCCACGGGGAAGGTTGCCCAGCTGGAACGGCCCGAAGGCGGTCCTGATCAGGCGGCTCACTGGGTGGCCGAGATGCTTCATTGCGCGCCGGATCTCGCGGTTGCGTCCCTCGCGGAGACGGACCGTCAGCCATGCGTTGGCGCCCGTCGCTGAATCGACCGTCGCCTCAATGCGGCTGAAACGCGCCCCGTCCACGGACAGTCCGCGTTCGAGCGCCGCGAGCGCGGCCGCGTCCGGGCGTCCGAAAACCCGCACGCGGTAGCGGCGGATCCAGCCGGTGGCCGGGAGTTCGAGCCGGCGGGCGAGGCCACCGTCATTGGTAAGCAGAAGCAGGCCTTCTGACGCGAGATCCAGCCGTCCGACCGTCATGACGCGGGGCAGGTGGGACGGAAGGCGGTCGAAGACGGTGGGACGGCCTTCGGGGTCGCGAGCCGAGCAGATTATCCCCGCCGGCTTGTGAAGGCGCCACATCCGCGGCGCTGCGGCCGGAGCCACCGGCCTTCCGTCGACCCGGATGTCGGCCCCGGCGCCGATCCTCGTTCCCGGCTCCGAGACCGTGTGCCCGTCGACGGAGACCCGGCCGGCAGCGATCCAGCGCTCGGCCTCGCGCCGCGAGCACACGCCGGCGCGTGACAGGCGCTTGGCAACGCGTTCTCCGACCGCCTCCTCCGTCATGCCGCGCCGCCCGCTGCCGCGACGAGGGCCGCGAATATGGCCGAGTCCGCGGCATTGATCTCGAATTCGGGATGCCATTGGATGCCGAGGCAGAAACGGTAGGCCGGCGCCTCGATGCCCTCGATTACGCCATCGGGTGCGGTTGCGTTGATGACGACGCCGTCTCCGACCTCCGCGACCGCCTGGTGATGGGCCGAGTTGACCGAGAGCGCGGTTGCTCCCGTGATCCGGTGGAGAAGGGACTCTTCCGCGATCATCACGGAATGGCCCGGCTCGTTTCGGGGATTGGGCTGCTCATGGGCAAGCGCGTCCTCGACCTCGTCGGGAATGTGCTGGATCAGTGTGCCGCCGAGGACCACGTTGAGAAGCTGGTGGCCGCCGCAGATGCCGAGCACGGGCTTGTTCCGCGCGAGTGCGCCGGCGGTTGCGGCCTCCTCGAACTCGGTGCGCCGCTCCTTGAGCGTTACCAACGGGTGGCGGCTCGCCGCGCCGAACATCGCGGGATCGATGTCGAAGGCGCCTCCGGTGACGACCAGCGCCGAGACATGGTTCAGGCAATCGCCGACGAGTGCGGTTTCGTGGGGGAGCATGAACGGCAATCCGCCGGCTGCGGCTATCGCGCTGCCGTAATTCTCGCGGATCGCGTACCAGGGAAAGTGGGAATAGCCGCCCGTTTCCTCTGAATCCAAGGTTATGCCGATCACGGGGCGGGTCACGGGCTGCTTCCTCGAGGCCTGAAGACAACCGTCATTATATGGGATTCGCCGCTGTCTGCGTCGATCCGGTGCGGCCAGCCGCCTGCCGTGGCGGACCGGTTTCCGTTATCATCCGGCAGCATGAGCAATCGGGAATGCATGACGGCATCGCTTTTCATGGCGCTAGCGCTCGAAGAGGCCCGTGCAGCCGGGGCGCGGGGCGAGGTGCCGGTCGGCGCGGTGCTCGTCGACGCGGCGACCGGCGAGGTCCTTGCGCGGGCCGGCAACGAAGTCGAGGCGCGCCGCGACCCCACGGCGCATGCCGAAATGCTCGTCATCCGCGCTGCCGCGCGGGCCCGCGCCGGGAAGCGCCTTCCTGGATGCGATCTTTACGTGACCCTGGAGCCGTGTCCAATGTGCGCGCAGGCCGCCGCGTTCGCACGTATCTCGAGGCTCTATTTCGGGGCCGGCGACCCCAAGGGCGGCGGCGTGGTGCACGGACCGCGGATCTTCAGCCAGCCGACCTGCAACCACCGCCCGGAAATCTATGACGGGATTGGCGAGGCCGAGGCGGCGGCGCTCCTGAAGGAATTTTTCGCCCGCCGCCGCTGACCGGCGGAAGCTGGCCCGGAGCCGCCGCCTCAGTCCTCGAAGCCGTATTCCTTCCACCGCGATTCGACGAGGTCCAGGTCCTCCTTGTGGGGGTGGACTGACAGCGGATAGCGGTCGCCACCATATTGTTCCTCGGCATCGAAATCGAGGTTGATGGTGGCATCGATCAGCACCCGGGTCCACTTGCCGGTGCCGTATTTCATGGGGTCGCGTTCGGGCAGGCGGGTCGACGGGTCGAGCAGCGAGCCAAACGTGGACGGGAAGAACACGATGTCGTCCTCGGCGGCATTGACGCGGTAGGCGAAGGCCCAGTCGAGTGCGCCGTAGTCATGGATGTCGATGTCCTCGTCGACCACCCAGATGTTCTTGTAGCGCAGGTGGGCGGAGTTCGATCCCCAGATCGCCGCCGCCGCCTGCTTAGCCTGGCCGCGGTAGGTCTGGTTCATCTGGATCATCAACGTCGTGCCGTTGTTTGCGGCCGGGCAGTGGACATCGGTGATGCCGGGGACGCCGGCGCGCTCAAGCACGTTCCAGGCGACGCCGGCGCGCTGGATCGAACTCGTGATCGAGTTCTCGTTCAGCATCTTCGGCAGCGTGCCCTCAAGCGTGCCGCGGTGGATCGAGCCGTCGCGATAGGTCACGCAGGTCACCTTGGTCACGTGTTTCGGGCCCTGGTCGCCCCCGAAATATCCGGTGTATTCTCCGAACGGGCCTTCCATCTCGAAAGTCGCCGGATCGGGATCGATGAAGCCTTCGATGACCATCTCGCAGTCGGCTGGGACCATGATGTCGCTGGTCTCGCACTTGACCAGCTCCATCGGCCGGCCCCGGATTGCACCCATGACGTCATATTCGCAGACCCCTGTAGGGACCGGCGCGGACGCGCAGAACGGCAAGCACGGCTCGAAGCCGTAGACATGAGCCACCGGCATCTTGATGCCCCGGTCCGCCCATTTCTGGAAATGGACTCCCCAGTTCTGGGCGCGCCACAGCAGCACCGGCAGCGTGTCCTTCTGGCCCAGCATGCCGCGATAGATGCCGAGATTGTGCTGGCCGTTGTCCGGGTCCATCGTGACGGTGGCCTGGTAGGTGTTGATGTAGCGGCCTCCGTCCTCGCGATGCCAGCGCGGCACCGGGATCTTGTAGATGTCGATATCGTCGCCGGTGACAATGTTCTCTTTGACTTTGCCACCCGTCACCTCGACGGGTTCGACACGCTGCTGGAGATAGTGGCGGGTGGCCATGACCATGTCGCGTACCGGCGCGCCCTTGGGCAGGCCCAGCATCATCGCCACGCGGCTGTAGTTCGAGAGCCCGCCGGTGAAGACCTGGCGCGACCAGACATCGTCGTCGGGGCCGTATCCCTTGACGTTGTTGAACAGCAGGGCGGGGCCGTCGCCGTTCCCGAAGGCCCTGCGCGCGATCGTTCCGAGCTCGCACTCCCAGTCGACTTCGGCGTCGATTTCCTGGATTTCACCCTCGGTGCGCAGCGCCTCGATCCAGCCGCGCAGGTCGTCGAACGACCGTGGGACCAGCATGTTGTGCATACCGTCGATTTTCTGTTCGGGCACGGCAGATTGCTCCTCGATTCGGTTGGATTTCGGCATTGGCGTGGATGTGGAGCCGACGCCGACCGGCGCCTCGGACCCACCTGCAGCGGACCGCTGTTTTCGGAATTTCTCGGGCGCTTGTCAAATCGCGGCCCGCCCTGCGGGCCGGATCTGCCCTCAATCGGCGGACGTGAGGCGCCGCGTCCACTTGCCTGAGAGTTCGAGCGACTGCCAGCGCTGCTCCAGCGCCCTGATGTCCTCGTCGACCGGACGCACAGTTGGCGGAAACCGGTCGCCTCCCCGTTCGGGGTCGTAGTCGAGATTTATCGTGGCGTCGATCAGCACCCTGTTCCATTTGCCGGTGCCGAACCGCAGCACATCGGCGTCGCGGCGCCGTACGCTGGGGTCGAGCCCGGCGCCCCAGTTGGCCGGAAAGATCACGATGTCGTCCTCGCCGGCATTGACGCGCCAGGCGCAGGCCCAGTCGACGGCTTCGTAGTCATGGATATCGATGTCCTCGTCGACGACCGTGACATGCTTGTAGCGGACATGCGACGACGAATCGCCCCACAGCGCCAGCGCGACCTGCTTGGCCTGTCCGCGGTAGGTCTGCTTGATCGCGATGTTGATGTTCGCGCCGGCGTGAATCGGGTGGCCGAACACGTCGACGACGCCTGGAACGCCGGCGTTTTCGAGCGCGTTCCAGGCCACCGCCGAGCGCTGTATCGAGCTCATGATTGGGTTCTCGCCAACGCTTCCGGGAATTGCGCCTTCTACTGTTCCCCGGAATATCGGATTGTCGCGATGGGTGATGCAGGTCACCCGCGTGGTGTGTTTCCTGGTCCTTTCCGGCGCGTAATATCCGGTGAACTCGGCATAGGGCCCCTCTTCGGTGAAAGTCGCCGGGTCGGTCGAAATCCATCCCTCGATCACGATCTCGGCCGTGGCCGGGACCATCAGCGGGACCGTCTCGCATTCCACCAGATCCACCGGCTCGCCACGGATGGCGCCCATGACGTCGTATTCGGAGACGTTGCGGGGCACCGGCGCTCCCGCCGTGAAGCCCAGCGACGGCTCCCACCCGATGACGTAGGCAACCGGCATCTCGTCGCCGCGCTCCTGGTGCTTGGCAAAATGCGCCCCCCAGTGCTGGGCGCGCCACATCAGGACCGGTATCTCCGCTGGGCCGCTGACCATTCCGCGATAGATGCCGACATTGTGAATGGCGGTCTCCGGATCCTTGGTGACGCAGCCGGCGTAGGTGAGGATGTAGCGTCCGCCGTCGAGCCGGTTCCATTTCGGAACCGGAAACCTGAGGAGATCGATGTCGTCGCCGACAATCACGTTCTGCTTTACCGGGCCGTTCTTCACGACGCGCGGTGCAACTCGGTCCTGGAATATGGTCCGGCATATCCGGACGAGTTCGCGCACCGGCGTGTCCTGCGGCAGGCCAAACATCATCGCGATCCGGGAATAGCTGGCTTGGCCGCCGGTGAATATCTGCGAGCATAGGGCGTCCGGCGTGTTGTAATCCCTGATATTGCTGAATAGGAGCGCGGGTCCGTCGCCGCTTCCCTGGATCATCCGGACCAGATTGCCGATCTCGACATCCCAGTCGACTTCGCCGCTAACTTCCTCAAGCTCGCCCGCTTCGCGGAGCGTATCTATCCACCCGCGAAGGTCGCCGAAGACCGCCTGTCCGCGGTTAAATACTAACTCATTCATCCCTTGCCCCTTGCGTCAAACCTTGCTGGGCCATATCTAACTGTTTGCCCGGCTCGGTGCCAGAGCGCATCCGCATTGCATGTGGATGTCCCCCGGGGCCTCAAGGGCCGACGTGATCGTGGCGGGGCGCGGGCCGTGTATCCTCTCATACTGACGGTGTTCATTGATCTGGTCGGTTTCGGCATCGTGCTGCCGCTGCTGCCGCTCTACGCCCAGGCGTTCGGAGCGGCGCCGGAAACGGTGACGTTGGTCGCGGCGAGCTACACGCTTGCGCAGTCGCTGTTCGGACCCGTCTGGGGCTGGCTGAGCGACCGGATCGGGCGCAAACCGGTGCTGCTCATCACCATCGCCGGCACATGCTGTGCCTATCTGCTCCTAGCCTTTACCGGAACGCTCTGGATGCTGTTCGCCACCCGCTTCTTCGGCGGCGCGATGGCGGCGAATATGAGCGTTGCGCATGCGCTGGTCTCCGACGTGACGAAGCCCGAAGACCGCGCCCGCGCCATCGCTCGGCTCGGTGGCGCCGCGGGCCTCGGTTTTGTCGTGGGTCCGGCGATCGGAGGGCTGCTGGCGACGGCGAGCGACGGGACAGCGGATTTCATGGTGCCGTATTTGGCCGCGGCCGCGTTCTCGGCGGTGGCATTCGTGCTCGCGATCTTCTTCATCCGCGAGACGGTGACGGCGGAACAGAAGACCAGTGCGCGCGCCGGCGGCGGAATAGGCATCTGGCTCGCGCCTCTCGGGCAGAGCGAGATTCGCCTCATACTATGCCTCATGTTCATGTCGCCGTTCGTCTTTGCTGGTGTCGAGACGATTCTCGTCATCTGGTCGGCCGCGGCGTGGGGCTGGGGTCCGGCGCAGACAGGACCGTTCTACACTTGGATGGGGTTTTGTTATGTGGTGCTGCAGTGGGCGGCCGTCGGTCCGCTGGTACGTCGCGTCGGCGAACGGGCGATGGTGACCGCCGGAGCGGCCGCTCTCGGCGTCGGCGTATTGTGGATGCCGCTCGCCGGAACCGTTGTCGAATTGTATGCGGCCGCGTTCTTCATGATCCTGGGCGTTGCGGCCAATGCGGCTTCGTTGGCCAGTCTGTTGTCGCAATATGCCGGTTCCGACGTGCGCGGCCGGGTGCTCGGGCTCGGCCAGGCCTTCGCCGGCATCGGCCGGATTATCGGTCCTGCTTCCGCCGGCATGGCGTTCGGGTGGATCGGAATCGACTGGCCGTTCTATGGCGGTCTCGTGGCGATGATCATCATGGTCGCGATCAGCCGCGGCATTCCGGCGCGCCGCGCGGGCGACATCGACGCCAAGAAACGCTGATACGCGACTTGTCCGATCCGAACGGCGGTCGCGCAGTGAGGTCGGGATACCGGACAACGGCTCGACGCGAGGCCCGACCGGAATCTGGCCCATCCCTGCCGGACTGTCATTGGGGGGGGGTGGATCCGTCCGGCCTCCATGGCGGCCCGGGAAACTCTATATTCGGCAACTACCCAGATACCCGGTCGGGTACCTGGGTAGTTGCCTCTAAGCATACAAAAAACGTAACTGTTCACCCCTTGGTTCCGGCTTGATGTCAGGGTAGAGCAACGAACGGGTTTTCATGGAGATTTGACACTGCAGGCCGATTCGTTTAGTGGTGGTCATCGAGAACGACGGGGGCCACCGATGGGCTACTTTGGATCCAGGGCGACGAGCGGGCTGTGCCAGCTGCTTCCGGGGCTCCAGCCCCCGCATGGTCTGTATGTGGAAACGCATCCGGGAGGCGGCGCACTGATGAAGCGCAAGGCGCCGTGCTCTATCGGGATCGACCGGGAGCGCTGGACGGGTTCGGGTGCGACTATCCGGTGGAACTGATCCACGGCTGCGCCCACGCGTTCCTGGCCGGCTTTGCGTTCCGGGGCACGGAACTGGTCTGCAGCGACCCCTGCAGGCGACCCGCCGGTCGAAGCGGCGGTACCGCCACGACTACACCGAAGCCGACCATGTCGAACTCCTTGAACTGCTCAAGGGTCTGCCGTGTTAGGCGATGGTCTCGGCCCCCCCACGGTGATCCCACGCTGCTAATCCGACGACGACTGGCGAGTTTTTTTCAGTTTGCGTCGCGCTGCAATCGTGCCGCCAAGGCTTGATGGGGCCTTTTTGGCACGAAAATTGCGATCAAGGAGGCGATCTGTGATGAGCCGAGCCCCAACGCATTCGGATTTCGCGTCTCCAAATTAGCATGGGATCGTCGTGCCCCCCCGCTCGGCGTTGTACGACGACCTGCTGCGGGACTGGCACCGCATTGCCATGCAGGTGACGACCCGGGTCCGCACCGAGGTGGTGTGGCTCGACTTCGAGCCCGGGCGGATGCACTCGGCCAGCGATGCCGGGCGGCCGCAGCTGGAGGGGTGGGCGGACGAATGGATCGATCGCGGAGATTTGCCGCCTGAACACGGCTCGACTGCCTTGCTTCCGGCGGCGTTCGAGGCTGCGCAGGCGGCGCTGGAGATTGCGGTCGCCGCGCTGTTTGCGGAAGCGCCGAGGCTTCCGAAAGCGGCGCCGGAAGGCAGGCCGCTGCGCTCAACCATCGCGTGTTCGTCGACCATGGACAACAATTTCGGGGAAAGGGCCCCCCGGGGGCCCGGCCAACGGGCGGAAGCCCGGCTTCGGTTCCGACAGCATGGACGGCTGTCGGCGGTCATGTACACGGCCGCGAGGAGCGGCCTCGACGTTCTGCGCTGGCGCTTGCGCGGAGAACGGCGGCCCGGCGATCTGTCGCCCCGGTTGCCGTGAGCCCGGAGAGGCGGCGGAGATTCGCAGCGCCGCCGTGAGGTCGAGGGCGCGACTTCATGATCGCGCAGTGCTGCGACGATCACGGAGCGGACCCCATCGCCCGCGCCTTCTGCCGCCGCCAGCCCCGAAGCTGATCACGTCGGACACCGCCGCCCCGAAGACCCTCGACGAGCTCCGCCCGCTGACACTGCCTCGGATACACGCGCCTGGCAGCGCCGCAGATGCGCTACGCGCGGTCCATGACCGGAACGGCGAGCCGCTGCTTCTCGACCGCGGCATGGAGCGCGCGCTGCAACACCACGCCCGTGTCCTGCGAGACCTTGTCCCGCGCCGCGGCGGCGTCTGCCGGCCGCGTCGGAACAACTAGGGGGTGCGGCCGTTACGACCGACATGACAGAAGCCGAAGAAGGACATCTGGCCCGTTCCGCAAGGACTGGAAGCGGACCCTCAATCGCTGAACCCTGCAACCGGCACGGGATGGCGCTCAGCTTCTCCTCCGCAGCGCCGGGACAAAGCCGCAACCAATGCGGAAAACACGGCATGGCGCCAGTGCCCCTCACCGCGCATCCCGGTGCACGAAACCGCTCCGGGTGACGCTGGAACTCCCTGACAAAAGCCCGTCAAACGGACGAAAACAACAACACCTCACCGCACGAACGAACGCTTACGGTGGGTGCAGTTCTCGTATGGCGCATCCAAGTCATTGATTTAACGCGGTTGTGCGGTCGCGAGGCAGCGGCGAAAACGGGTTTTCGTGACAATCGCCCGTTTCGGGACAGGATTTTGTCACGACCCCCGCGGCATCGACAGGTGATCCGGGCGCTGCGCCACCTTCGCGACACCGCGGCGCCAACGGGCCGACATCGACAGGGAACTGTCCTTCTTCCGCAAGCATCGCCACCGCATGCGCTACCACGCGCTGAAGCAACCGGCTCGGGAATTGTCGAGGCGGCAAACAAGACCCCCGTCACACAGCGCATGAGGCGCTCCGGCATGCGCTGGCGCATCGTCGGCGGACAATCACCTTCCGCGCCCTGCTCGAATCCGGCCGCTTCGAGAGCGCGTGGACGGCCATAATCGGTGCAGACGACGCACCAGCCAACGACAACATCAGCCCAAATCACACCCCGGCACTGGCCGCATGAGATGAACAAATGGTACCGAGCCTGCAACCGTGCCATACGAAACTCTCACCCACGAGGCCGGAGAACGTCAGGCCGAAACCCTGCGCACAAGGCTGAAGGTCCCCCCCTCACGTCACGCTCCACAGACGCCGACCGCCAAAATCCCGCCGTTCTGAATCGCCGCCGACAACGCGATCCGACGGCACGGGATCAGCGAGGTCACCTTCTACAGGTGGCGCAAGAAGTATGCCGGGATGAGCGGCGATCAGCTTCGCCGTCTGAAGGATATCGAGAAGGAGAACGAGCGGCTGCGCCGTGCGGTTCCGGACCTGACGCTGGACAAGCAGGTCCTCAAGGGTGAGCGCATGCACGTCATTGGTTCGAGTGCATGCGCGAACGCGCGGGGGAACTTCTAGGCCCCTCGCGCTGCCGCCAGTGCATCGACCATGTCTGCGACCGGCTCGGGGTCTCGGAGCGCCGGGCCTGCCGGGTATTTGGGCAGCACCGCTCGACCCGGCACCGCATCCCCTGCGGTCGTGACGACGAGGACCGCCGGTCGGCGCCATGATCGAGCTGGCCCGCCAGTATGGCGGTTACGTTATCGACGGATCGCGGCCTTGCTTCGCGATGCCGGCTAGCAGGTCAACGACAAACGGGGCGAGCGCCTGTGGCGGCGCGAGGGGCTGAAGAGGTGCGCGGGAGATAACAGAAGCGGGGCCGTCCGTGGCTGAACGACGGCTCCTGTATCCGGCTGCGCGCCGAGCGGGCGGACCACGTCCGGTCCTGTGACATGGTCCATCACTGGACATATGACGGCTGGGCCTTGCGCATGCTCAACGTCCTGGACGAGTTCACCCGTGAAAGCCTGGCGATCCGGGTTCGGCGTAAGCTCTCCTCGATCGACATCATCGACGTGCTGACCGATCCGTTCATCCTGCGCCGAGCCCCTGGCCACATCCGCTCCGACAACGGACCGGAGTTCGTCGCTGGGGCGGTCAGGCCGTGGATCGCTGCAGTCGGCGCCCGTACCGCCGTCATCGAGCCGGGCTTACCCCGGGAGAACAGCTACATCGAAAGCTACAACGCCCGGCTCCGCGATGAGCTCCTCGACGGGAAGATCTTCTACAGGGGGATTATAGTGAATAGTCCCAATCCGCCCGCTCAGCGCCACCGCCCGATTTGTCGCAACGCTTCCTCGGCCTTGGCGATCGCGGCCCGGCCAACTCTCATGTAATCTGACGGAACCGCCCTGCCTGACGGCCTGCCGTCAGCGAATTCGCTGGATCGAACGGTGCCGAACCGACCCCTTCCGACGCGGGCGACGACCCTACCCTTCGGCGGCGCGCGCCTCCCTGACGCTGTCGCGAAGGCAAAACCGCTCGTAGTAGGCCGCCACGTTGGGAAGCTGGCCGAGATCGAACTTGGCGGGCCGGGACCAGTTGAGAATCGCGCCGCAATAGACGTCGGCGACGGTAAAATCCTCACCCATGAGCCAGTCCCTGCCCTCCAGCGAGGCGTCGAGGAAGCCAAGTCTCACCTCAAGCCGGGCTCTCGCGATGGGCCTCATCTCGTCCGGAATGTAGGGAAGAAACAGCGGCGGGAAACCTTTGTGCAGCTCGCCGGCGACGAAGCTCAGCCATTCCTGCACCCGGTAGCGCTCCTCCGTGCCGCCAGCGGGCAGCAACCCGGTGTCAGGCGCCTGATCACCGATCCACTGGAGGATCACCGCGCATTCGGAAAGCTGCCCGCCATCGTCGCGTTCCAGAAACGGCACATATCCGCGCGGGTTGACGGCGAGGTAGTCGCTGCCGTCCGCGAGTTTCTTGTCCTGCAGACTCACAGACACGAGATCGAAATCCATCCCGGCTTCCCTCAGGCCGACATGTGGCGCGAACGAGCACGTGCCCTTTGCGTAGTACAGCTTCATGACATCTCCTTCCGGTGAGTGGGAAAACGTGTGCAGGTCCGTCAGCCTGCGGCCGAGAACCTGTCACGGTCATGGTCGCGGGCAAGATCGACGAGTGGGCCGCGCGGGACGACGCCATTGGTGCCGGCCGGCCGGCTGGAAGATCTGGCGCTTCATGGAGGCGACGTCACTCACGCTGTCGATTCCCCGGGTCTGATACAGGTCGCGCAAATATTTTGAGAGGTGGTGATAATCCTCAAGATGGCGCAGGTTGCACTTATAATCGGCATAGTAGATCGGATCGAAGCGGATCAGGTTCGGATAGAAACGCCAGTCGGCCTCGGTCTGGGATCCGCCGCACATATACCGCTGGCCGGACAGCAGTTCGTCGAGCGTCCCGAACAGCAGGTCCACGGACTTCTCATAGGCGTCCTGGGTGGTCGAATGGCCGCATCCATTGATGGCGTCGTTAATTCCCCTGAGCACCTTCCCGTTCATGGCGTCGATCTCGTCCCGGAGCACCGCCGGACAGTAGTTCAGCGTCGGCTCGGCAATGCCCGCGAATTCGGAGTTGAACATGCGGATGATCTCGGAGAACTCGTTGCTCACGATGCTGTTCGTCACGGTATCCCACAGCATCGGCACCGTGACCCGTGTCGTGCAGCCCGGTTCGCCCAACGCATAGACCTCGTGAAGATAGTTCACCTGCCTGCCGCTGCCGGGAACCGTGTGCGGGCCGTCAACGAAACCCCAGCCCTGCCTGTCGGGCGACTGCTCAGTATCAACCAGGCCGATCAGGCCGTCAAGCTTCTTCAGGACACGGAATATCTCGGTCCGGTGCGCCCACGGACAGGCGACCGACGAATAGAGCACGTAGCGCCTCGACGGGATAACCTGAGGATCCGTCGTCGGTGATTCGGTTCCGGGACTGCGACGGCCTCTTGACATAGAGCCCGGCCGCGTCTTCGCCGAGCACATCGTCATGCGTCCACGCGCCGTCCAGCAGGTGTCCCATGGGCCGCACTCCAACCAGTCTTCAAATTCCGACGCGGGATGTATGCACGGTCGGCACCCGGCCAGTCCAACGATCAGGGACGACAAGGCAGTGATGCCGCTGTCAGGAAATCCCTGGCGCGGGAAACGCGCAGATCTTCCGCGCGACCTCGGAAACCACGTTCCTTACCCATTTGTACGCAGGCGACCAGTGCGTTCGTGTTGTCCAGAACTGAAAAATGGCGACTTCGGTGTCGAACGGGCTCTCGCGGACGCGTAGATCGCCGCCAACCCCGGACGCGAGACGCGACAGGATGGTCAGAACCAGGCCGGAACCTTCGACAATCCCGACAAGATCGACGGAGTTCGGCATCTCGACCGCAATATCGAGCGCTATTCCCTTGGCGGCCAAACTGTCCATGTAGAGCGGACGCCACCCGCCCTCGCGGGTGAGTGCCGCGTGCCGACAGTTCCTGTAGCGGTCAAGCGTGATCGCCCCTCGCGCCAGGGGGTGGTCGGCATCCACGATGCCACGACGATCCCATGCTAATTTGGAGACGCGAAATCCGAATGCGTTGGGGCTCGGCTCATCACAGATCGCCTCCTTGATCGCAATTTTCGTGCCAAGAAGGTCCCATCAAGCCTTGGCGGCACGATTGCAGCGCGACGCAAACTGAGAAAATCTCGCCAATCGTCGTCGGATTAGCAGCGTGGGATCGCCGTGTCCACGATGCAGACGAACCTGTCTACCAGGAGCTTCTGCCGGTAGAGTCTCTCCGACTCCGCCCGTCTCGGTGACAGCAGGATGTCGCATTCGCCGCCGCCCAGCTAGCGATGCCCCTGCAACAGCGACTGGACAATGCTGAGCCTGATGCCTGGCGCATCGCGCCGGATGACATGGGAGACCAGCACCGAACGCTCGTAGTGGTTGCAGGAGATCCTGATCGTTTCGGACGAGGTCGCCGGATCGAATGCGGCAGCGTGAAACAGCCCTTCTATGTGCTCGAGTATGTCGCCCGACGTATCGACGATCTGCCGGCAACGCACTGTCGGCTCAACTCCGCGGCCGGATCGCACGAAGAGCGGATCGTTGAAGGTCTCGCGCAGGCGGTTGAGCGTGTAGCTGATTGAGGACTGGTTCTGTCCAAGCTCGGCAGCCACGGCCGAGACCGATCCGCGGTCGTGAACCTGCTTGAGAATCGGGAGTGATCGGAAGTCGAGGCGCGAGTTATCGAAATTCGTTATGAAAGATATTTGGTATCTACTCACCCCTAGTTGGGTTCTGATTGGTCGTAGTGCTCGTTGATGATATCTGCGGCTTTTCCGTCGAGGGCGATCTGGGTGGCGACGTGATGATTGTAGCCGAGTGCGGCCATGGAGGTGAGGTAGCTTGAGCCCCGGCACCATGCTTTTGCGTGGAGCGGAAGCATCCGGACACCTTGACCTTTGCCATCCTGATCTTCTGTTCTCCGGCATTGTTGGTGAAGCTGACGTTGGGGTCGTCTGTGAAGCGCAGGTTTTCGTGTTCCACGAGACGTTCGTGCAGGTTGTGCGCGTTTGCGATGCGTTTTCCTTTCGTCGGGATGTCGGGCAGTTCCCTGGCGCCCTGATGGTGCGGTAGCGCTTGCGCACGGCGTCGTTCAGGGTTTTGGATGCGCTCTTGTTGACCTTGTGGCAGACCTCGCGGAGCAGGCTCTTCATCAGTCGCGCCCAGCGGTAGCCTCGACGACAAAGGTCAGTTCGCGCAGCAGGTGGCTACCGCACAGCTGGTGGCTACACTGGCCCATGTACGAGGCCCAGGACGCCCTTGTAGCACGGGCCGATCTCTTGCCCGCGCTTGCGGTGCGGGAACTTGCACGTCAGGGTCCCACGACATGGAGCCACTTACTGTTGATCCGAAATCGTCGACATCGGGCGTTGCAGGAGGTGCGCCACGGCGGCCTCCTCCCATGACGCATCGTGAAAGCATAGCCGAGGCCTCGGAGAGCTTGATGCCGGAGATCGCCTGCACGAGCGCGACAGCACGGCGCAGGGACAGCATTTGGGCGACCAGCAGGTTGATGACGAGGGCCTGGATGCCGATGCCGTACTGCACGGGATGTTGTCGGGGAACCGGCCCTTGGTTCGAGCCTTGCACTTCGGGCATTCCTCGGCGTCGACGCGGCGCTCGACGACCTCGAACACGATGTCATGCGGCGCTCCCGATCGACGGGGCCGTCGATGTCAGCGCCGCAGGCGTCGCAGGCCGCGACCGTTTCCTCGACGATGGCAGGTTGTCGCCCATCTACCGGTTCGGCTTCGGGCCCTTGCCGTTGCTTCCGGCACGCTCTTGTCCGTCTGTGACGGCGGCAGACCGGAGTTCCGGCTCGTGCGTGGTCTTCTCCAGAAGGACGACGATGAGGATGTCGAGCAGGATGACGAAGACGCGGATCACGGCCTCTTCCGCCACCTTGCCGGCAGCGCCTTGGCCGCTTCGAACCCCTCGCGCGCCGCCCGTCGCCATCACCCGGCCTTGCGCTTCATCAGCGCGCCGCCTCCGAGATGCGTTTCCACATACAGATCATGCGGAGGCTGGAGCCCCGGAAGCAGCTGGCACAGCCCGCTCGTCGCCTTCGATCCAAAGTAGCCCACTGGCGGTCCCCGTCGTTCTCGATTACCACCACTAAACGAATCGGCCTGCAATGTCAAATCTCCACGAAAACCCGTTCGTTACTCTACCCCGACATCAAGCCGGAACCAGAGGGTGAGCAGTTACGATATTTGAAACATCGGATTGTCGAATGCAATGGCCTGCCATACCGTGGCGCACCGAAAGAGCACAGGGAGGTTTCAATGGATGAGTTCGCTGCAACCGATCGGAAGGCCCGGGTCTCGGGACCGCCTCGTTTCGACGGTATCGATCATGTCAGCTTTCCGTGCCGCGACCTCGAAGAGGGGATCCGGTTCTACCGGCACGTCCTCGGCGGCCGCCTGCTCGTGCAGGAGGACGCTTTCGCGATGTTCGATGTCTGCGGCGCGCATATCGGAATCGGATCGGTGGGCTGCACCTTCATTGAACCGGGCAACGAGTATCCCCACATGGGATTTACGTGTAGCGCCAAGGCGCTCCTCGCGATGAAGGACTGGCTCACCGCATGCGGCATCCCGACAACCGATCTATGGACGCGCCAGGGCGTCGAAGCGCTCATGTTCTTCCGCGATCCGTCGGGAAACGTCATCGAGCTTTTCTGCCACGAAGGCTACGAGGACCCGTCAAGCCTGTCGCGGGGTCCGGCGCGCGGTCACGGGACGACGGTCGACATTGACGCCATCACCTATTCGGAGTGGCGGCTCCCCGCCGGTTTCGAATAGGCGCAAGCACCCTGGCAATGCTCATCCAGAAGGCGGGAGTGATGTTCCACGATCCGAGCCGGTCGACGCCCGGCTACACGCTCTTCTCCCGCACGCAGAGCAGCGACGTCTACCTTGTCGACCTCGACGGGCGTGTGGTCAGGCAATGGGAAACCGGCGGCGGTTCGACCCATTTCTCCTGTCTGCTTGCCAATGGAAACCTCTGGGTCTGCGAGCGCGTCGAAGACGCACCCCCGATCATGGCCGGTCCGGGCGGCCGGATGCGCGAATATGACTGGGAGAGCAACGTCGTCTGAGAACATGTCGACCGGATGCAGCATCACGACGCACGGCGGCTGGAGAACGGCGGCGCAGCCTACATCGCCTGGGAGCGCCCGGACGGCATGCTCGGCGAGGCGGTCCGGGAGGTCGTCGCGGACGGGAACCTCGTCTGGGAGTGGCGGATCACCGACCTCGACATCAAGCGGTACCCGCTGCACCGAAACGCGTCGCGGGCGATCTACGGGCACTGCAACACGCTCGACATGCTCCCCGCCGGCGACTATCTTCTGAGCTTCAAGACCCTCAACCTGCTGATCATTCTCGACCGCGGGACCGGCAATGTCAGATGGGCGTTCCAGAACGACGATCTCGGCGGCCAGCACGACGCCCAGATGATCGGCAACGGAAACATGCTGGTGTTCGCCAACGGCGTCTACTCGCAGGACCTCCACTTCTCTTCTGTCTGGGAGATTGAGCCCGCAAGCTGCGAAGTGGTCTGGCGCTACCGGGCCAAGCGCAACGCCTGTTCGTTCTACAGCCCCCATATCAGCGGCTGCCAGCGCCTGTCCGGTGGCAACACGCTGATCTGCGAGGGTGCAAAGGGAACCATCTTTGAGGTTGCCCCTGACTGTGACGTGGTGTGGGAGTATGTCTGCCCCTACTGGGGCGCACACCCCAATCTCGGCGAAGTCAATTCCATATTCCGTGCACGCAGATATGCCGCGGATTCCCCGGAAATCCGGAACCGGGTCTGACTTCGCCGCCGCTGGCCGATCCCGCCAGCGGAGATCGAGACCTCGATCGCTTCCACTCCCGCGGCAGCTCCCGGCTGCAGCGTCCTGTTGGCCGTGGCGGAGTGCGCGGATATGATGATTCGCCACCACAGGAGGCAGCAAATGTCATCGGACGCACCGACGGTCCGGCTTGACGCCGACGGGAAACCGCTTGGCTTCATCGACCATCCGGGAGAGTACAGGACCATAAGGTTCGAGATCGCGGACGAGGGAACCGGACTCCTGACCCTCGACCGGCCGGACAAGCTGAACGCATTCGACGAGCGGATGATCAGCGAGATCCGCTCCGTGGTCTGGAAGATCGCGTTTGACGAAACCATCCGCGTCCTCATCATCACCGGCGCCGGACGGGCCTTCTGTTCGGGCCGCGATATTCTCGGCCTCGGTTACGAAAACAACCTGCCTTCTCCCCAGTACCGCGCCTATGTGCGCGCCAACCACGAAATGCTCGACGACCTTGAGAACCTCGAGAAGCCGGTGATCTCGATGGTCAACGGCGTCTGCGCCGGCGGCGGCGTCGAGATCGCGGCGGCCAGCGACTTTCGCATCGCCTCCGAACGCGCCGAGTTCATCCTCACGGAGAACAATATCGGCGTCATACCCGCCTCTGGCGCGGCCTCGCGCATGATCGAGATGATCGGAATCGGACGCCTCAAGGAAATGATGATGACCACCCTACCCGTCCCGGTCGATGTCGCCGAGCGCTGGGGCTTGGTCAACCGCGTGTTCGCGCCCGACGGGCTGATGGACGGCACGCTGGCGTTCGCGCGCGTGCTCCGCGAACGCGCGCCGCTGGCGCTTGGCATGGCGAAGCACATCATCAACACCTGCCGCAACACCGACACCGAGACCGGCCGCCTGATCGAGCGCCTGGGCCAGTCCGTTCTCATTCCGACGGCCGACGCGCGCGAGGGCAACGCCGCCTTCCGCGAGAAGCGCAAGCCCGAATGGAGTGGCCGATGACCGCCGCCGGGGCAGGCGACCCGAAATCTTGCGATACCGGACCGAAGTGCCCGGCAGTCGGCGCGAGGTGAGTGCGCGATGCTCGAAAACCTCCCCAATCTCGTGAATGCCGACCGGAACCTGGTTCGCCTCGGGCGCCACCTGAACGCAACCTTCCTGTTCGCGGCCGGCAGAGAGGAATGGCTGATCCCGGTTGAGCGCGGCATGATCGGAACCGTCAGGGAAGGCTTCGGCCCCATGAACTCGTGGCGATTCGCGATCCGCGTCGACAGCGCTGCCTGGGAGCGGTTCCGGGCGCCGATCCCGCAGCCGGGTTATCACGACATCTTCGCTATGACCAAGGCCGGCGAAGCCGTCGTCGAGGGAGACCTCCAGCCCTTCATGGCCAACCTGCGCTACGTCAAGGAAGTTCTCGACAAGGCCCGGGCATGTGGCGGAAACCGGATATGAAGGGGCACCTCGAAGGAATCGTGGGGCGCTACGTCCATTTCGAGATCGGCGAGCGGCCGCACCGGGTGTACTTCGAGGAGGCAGGCAACGGCATTCCGCTCCTCTGCCTGCATACCGCCGGCTCGGACGCGACGCAGTACCGGCATCTCATGACCGACGACAGGATCACGCAAGCCTTCCGCGTGATCGCCTTCGACATGCCGTGGCACGGCAAATCCCTGCCCCCGGCCGGCTACCACGAGACCGAGTACCGGCTCACGACCGATCTCTATGCCGAAACCGTACGCGCCTTCTGCGCCGCGCTCGATCTCGACCCGCCGGCCGTTCTCGGCTGCTCGATGGGTGGGCGAATCGTCCTCCATCTGGCGGCGGGCTGGCCAGACGAGTTCCGCGCAGTGATCGGCGTCGAGGCGGCGGACCATCAGGATCCATGGTACGACCGTGAGTGGCTGCACCGCTCCGACATGCATGGCGGAGAAGTCTCTGCGGCCCTGATTTCCGGCCTCGTCGCGCCCCAGAGCCCGGACGAATGCCGCTGGGAAACGCTCTGGGGCTATCTCGCAGGCGGGCCGGGCGTGTTCAAGGGCGACCTCCACTTCTACCGCGCCGATTCCGACTACCGCGACCGGGTCGCCGCCATCGATCCCGCGAGGTGTCCGGTCTATCTGCTGACCGGCGAATACGACTTTTCCTGCACGCCCGAGGACACGCGGCGGACGGCGGCGAAGATCGGCGTCGAAGCCGTCATCATGAAGGAGCTGGGCCACTTCCCGATGTCGGAGAATCCGGCCCGCTTCCGCGAATACGTCATGCCTGTGCTCGACCGGATCGCCGCCGACGGCTGAGCCCCGCCCGCCGGGATTCCTGCACGGTCTCCGGAGGCGCATTGAAACGCGCCGCCGCAGGATGCACTATGCACGGAACCAGCATGCCAACGAAGCAGGGGACAGGAGACCATGGAAACCCGCGCCGCAATCGCAACCGAGGCCGGCAAGCCGCTCACCGTCCAGACCGTCACGCTCGATGGCCCGCGTCACGGCGAGGTTCTCGTGGAAATCAAGGCGACCGGCGTCTGTCACACCGATGAATTTACGCTTTCGGGCGCCGACCCCGAAGGACTGTTCCCGGCAATCCTGGGACATGAGGGCGCCGGGGTCGTCGTTGACACCGGACCCGGAGTTACCACCCTCAAGGAGGGCGACCACGTCATTCCCCTCTACATCCCCGAGTGCCGCCAGTGCAAGTCGTGCCTGTCGGGCAAGACCAATCTCTGCACGTCGATCCGCGACACCCAGGGCCGCGGCGTGATGCCGGACGGGAGCAGCCGGTTCTCCATCGGTGGCGACATGATCCACCACTACATGGGGACCTCGACCTTCTCGAACCACACGGTCGTCCCCGAGATCGCGCTCGCCAAAGTGCGCGAGGACGCCCCGTTCGACAAGATCTGCTACATCGGCTGCGGCGTGACGACAGGCATCGGCGCGGTCATCAACACGGCCGGCGTCGAACCCGGCGCCAACATCGTCGTCTTCGGGCTTGGCGGCATCGGACTGAATGTCATCCAGGGCGCGCGCCTCGCCGGCGCCGGCAGGATCGTCGGCATCGACGTCAACCCTTCGAAGAAGGCCATGGCCGAACAGTTCGGCATGACCCACTTCGTCAATCCGAAGGAGGTCGAGGGCGATCTCGTGCCCTACCTCGTGGACCTGACGGAGGGCGGCGCCGATTATTCGTTCGAATGTATCGGCAATGTCGAGACCATGCGCAAGGCGCTTGAATGCTGCCACCGCGGCTGGGGCGTCAGCGTCATCATCGGCGTCGCCGGCGCCGGACAGGAGATTTCGACGCGCCCGTTCCAGCTCGTGACCGGACGGGTCTGGAAGGGCACCGCGTTCGGCGGCGCCAAGAGCCGCCGCGACGTGCCGAAGATCGTCGACTGGTACATGGACGGCAAGATCGACATCGATCCCATGATCACCCACACGATGGGGCTCGACAGCATTAACGACGCATTCGACCTGATGCATGAGGGCAAATCGGTCAGGAGCGTGATCACGTTCTGAACCGGACCGCCGGCGGTGCCGGCTCGGCCATCGGGAGCAGCTATTCCGGACCATGTTGAGCAGAAAACAGAACGAGTTGGCAACCCGCATCGGCCCGGGCACCGGTTGCGGCAGGCTGATGCGGCAGTACTGGCAGCCGGCGGCCCTGGCCGAAGAGCTGCCGGACGACCGCCCGGTGCGGCCGGTGCGTCTGCTCGGCGAGGATCTTGTCCTCTACCGCGGCGAGGACGGCGGCCACGGGCTGGTCGGCCGCAGTTGCCCCCACCGCGGCGCCGATCTCTCCTACGGCCGCCTCGAGGATGGCGGGCTGCGCTGCACGTTCCACGGCTGGCTGTTCGACGCCGGCGGCAGATGCCTAGAGCAGCCAGCCGAACCCGAGGGCAGCCGCTTCCACACCAGGATCCGGCATACCGCCTATCCGTGCACCGAACGCAACGGCATCGTCTTCGCCTACATGGGCGACGGCGATCCGCCGCCACTGCCGGATTTCGACTGCTTTGTCGCGCCGGACGAATTCACGTTCGCCTTCAAGGGCTTCCTCGAATGCAACTGGCTGCAGGCGTTGGAAGTCGGAATCGATCCTGCGCACGCTTCGTTCCTTCACCGCTTCTTCGAGGACGGAAACCCTGAAGAAGGCTACGGCCAGCAATTCCGCAACGAGATCGCGGAGATTCCCGTCACCCGGCTCATGCGTGAATTCCCCTGTCCCGAGATCCACATCGACGATACCGACTACGGCCTGCGGCTGACGGCGCTCCGCCATATCGGCGGCGGGCGGATACATGTCCGCGTGACCAACCAGATGTTCCCGAACGCCATCGTCATACCCATGTCCGGCGACATCAACGTCACCCAGTGGCACGTCCCGATAGACGACACGACATGCTGGTGGTACGCGATATTCTCGGCGTTTGACGGTCGGGTGAACAAGCGCCGCATGCGCGAACAGCGGCTCGAACTCTACACGCTCCCCGACTACCGGCCGCGCCTCAATCGCGCCAACGGCTACGGGTTCGACCCCGGCGAACAGCGGGACGCGACCTATACCGGCATGGGGCACGACATCAACGTCCATGACCAGTGGGCTGTGGAGTCCCCGGGCCCGATCGCCGACCGGTCCGCGGAGCATCTCGGCGCCTCGGACAAGGGCATCATTGCCTACCGGCGCAAGCTTCTCGGCGCCATCGGCGGCCTCAACGAGGATGCCCGGCCGCCGATGACGGACGGCTCTGCAGGCGCGTTGCGCGGGCCCGCGGCGATCGACACGGTCGCGCCGGCAACGGACTGGGAGGAAGCGTGGCAGACGGCCGAGGCGGCGCGGCGCGACCGCTCTCCCTGGGCGCCCCCGCTGTGAGCACGGGAACCTCGGGCCGCACGGCGCTCGTCGAGAAACACGGCCTCTGGAGCGACGACGACCATCTCAGGGGCGCCGAGGTACTCAAGCAGATAGAGCGTCAGCAGCTCGATGTCGTGCGCCTGTCCTTCGCCGACCAGCACGGCATCCTGCGCGGCAAGACCCTAGTCGCAGGCGAAATCCCGGGCGCCATGCGCAACGGCTGCACGATGACCACGACGCTGCTTGCCAAGGACACATCGCACAGGACGGTCTATCCGATATTCACCGAGGGCGGCGGATTCGGCATGGACGAGATGACCGGCGGCGGTGATTTCGTCATGATCCCCGATCCCCGCACCTTCAGAATTCTGCCGTGGGCGCCGGGAACCGGATGGATGCTGTGCGACATCCACTTTCCGGATGGCTCGCCAGTGCCTTTCTCCACCAGGCGCATATGCCGCCAGGCAGTCGATCGGCTCGCGGAACGGGGGCACGACTTCGTGGCCGGACTCGAGGTTGAATTCCACCTCTTTGCGGTCGAGGACGCGAAACTTGCCCCCGAGGACGCAATGCAGCCCGGCGCGCCGCCGGAGGTCACGCTGCTCGCCCAGGGTTTCCAATACCTGACCGAGCAGCGCGCCGACGAGCTCGATCCGGCGCTCGAGATCATTCGCAAGAACATCCTCGAACTCGGACTGCCGCTGCGCTCGCTCGAGGTGGAGTTCGGCCCGAGTCAGGTCGAGGCGACCTTCCAGCCCGGCACCGGGCTCGCGCCAGCGGACCTGATGGTGCTGTTCCGGAGCGCGGTCAAGCAGACGGCGCGGCGCCACGGGCTGCACGCGACGTTCATGTGCCGGCCCAACATCCCCAACTTGTTCTCGAGCGGCTGGCACCTTCACCAGTCGCTGACCGACCGCACGACCGGCGCCAATGCCTTCGCGCCGGCCGACGACGGCGAACTCCTGTCGGCGACGGGGCGGCAATACGTTGCCGGCCTCCTGCACCATGCGCGGGCGGCCTCCGTGTTCACCACGCCGACGGTAAACGGCTACAAGCGCTTCCAGCCGTTCTCGCTGGCGCCGGACCGCGCCGCGTGGTCGGGCGACAACCGGGGCGCCATGATCCGGGTGCTGGCGGCGAAGGACGATCCCGGGTCGCGGATCGAGAACCGGATCGGCGAGCCAGCGGCCAATCCCTATCTCTACATCGCGTCTCAGATCCATTCCGGCATCGACGGGCTCGAGAAGGAGCTGGTTCCGGAGGCCGAAACCGACACGCCCTACGACGCGAACGGAGAGAAACTCCCCGCGAGCCTCATGGAAGCAGTGTCGGAACTGCGCCACAGCACGATGTTTCGCGACGCCATGGGCGACCGCTTCATCGACTACATTACGGCCATCAAGGAGGCCGAGATCTCCCGGTTCCTGTCGACGGTCACGGACTGGGAACACCGGGAGTATTTCTGGATCTTCTGAGAGACCGCGCCGCGCCCGCCGGTCCTGGCATCCGGCGGCAATCACGAGAAGAGACCGCGTCGGATCCGCGGGCGCGGCAGGAACGGGGCGGATCGTGACACCACCGCCGATAGCGTACGCACGGGATAGCAACCGAAATGGCATCCACCTCCTGGCTCGGCGGCGTCGCGGTCGCCATGGCCAACCGCAACTACCGGATCTTCACGATCGGCGCCATCCCGTCACTGATCGGGACATGGATACAGCGCATGGCGGTCGGCTGGCTTGCCTGGGAGCTCACGGAGTCGGGAACGTGGCTCGGGCTCGTGGCCTTTGCCGACCTTGCGCCGACCGTAGTCGTCGCGCCGATCGCCGGCGCGTTCGCCGATCGCGTTGACCGACTGATGATGGTCCGAGTCGTGCAGTATTCCAACATGATCCAGGCCGCGACCCTGGCCTTCTTCACGCTGACCGGCCTGATCACGATTGAGCTGCTGTTCGTCCTCGCGCTGTTCCAGGGCTCGATACAGGGACTTCACCAGCCGTTCCGCCAGGCCCTGATCGGCACCATCGTCGACCGCAGCGAGATCACATCGGCAATCGGCATCAACTCGACGATCTGGAACACCTCACGGCTCATAGGGCCGGCCATCAGCGCGGCGATCATTCTCTACATAGGGGTCGGGTTCACGTTTCTCGTAAACGCGTTCAGCTACGTGCCGATGCTGGTCGGGCTCTACATGATGAGGGTGCCGCGACCACCGCGAATTTCCAGATCCATCGCCAGCTTGCCCGCCGAGATCATGGAAGGCGTACACCATGTCGCCGGGCACCGCATGATGGGTCCGCTCCTGATTCTCCTGTTCTCGTTCTCGTTCTTCGGCCGCGCCACCGCCGAACTGCTGCCCGGATTCGCCGGCGCCGTCTTCGACGCCGGCGCCGAGGGTCTGGCGATCCTCACCAGCGGCGCCGGGCTGGGGTCGCTGTTTTCGGGCATCTGGCTTTCGCGGCGGGGACGCCTCCACGGCCTCGGCGACATTCTCGTCGCCATGATCCTGCTGATCGGAATCACCCAGATCGCCTTCATCTCCACCGACCGGCTCGAGGTGGCGGCAGCCATCTTCATCGGCTGGGGTTTCCTGCTCAACGCGGCCGGAATAACGGTGCAGTCGCTCATTCAGGCCGATGTCCCCGACTCCATCCGTGGCCGCGTGGTCAGCCTCTACGGGATATTGTGGCTCGGCTGCCCGTCGGTCGGAGCCTTCGTCATGGGAGCGGCTGCCGATTTCATCGGTTTCCGCTGGCCGGTCGCGCTCGGGGCGGTGGTCTTGTTGGCGGCGTTCTGCTGGAGCCTGTCGCAACGCCGGATGTTCCGCGAGGAGATCCGCCGCATGACCGAGAGCGGCGTCTGATCGGGCGTCCTCGGGGCGCCTGCTCGGCGTCGCGGCGCTACGGAGCGCGCAGGTTCGAGGGCTTGCCGTCGGCGCCGATATCGACCTCGCCATGCTCGGCAACGGCGACCTGAACGCGGCGCCATTCGTCATGATAGATGGCGTTGGAGCCGCGGAACCCGGGGATCACGTAGCGCGCGAAAAGCTCGAGCGACCGCTTCAGCTTGTCGGTGTGCGCCCATTCGTGGGTGGTCAGCATCACGCCACCGAAGGGGCCGTTCTCGACAATCTTGTTCTCGATCCAGCGCACGGCATCGTCCGGCGTGCCAATGCACCAGTCGCGCCGGTCGGCGCAGGACTGCGCCGTGAATTCCGAGACAGGCTGGCCGGGATAAGCCTCGTACAGGGGCTTGAGTCCGATCGACGCGAAATACTCGGTCTCGCGAAGAATTCCGGCTTCGACATCCTTCCATGCCTCGTCGCGGCTTTCCGCCAGGTAGAACGAGGTCACGAGGCTCCAGCTGTCGCGGTCGGCCGCGCGCCCATGGCGTGCGTACGCCGCCTCAAGATCCTGCCAGAATCCCGCGAAACTGCCGCCGCCCGGCCGATTACGGCCGCACGGGGTCCAGACCTCCATGCCGTGCCGTGCCGCGAGATCGATATTGCCGGCGCTTCCGCTCGTCGGCAGCGCCAGCGGCAGCCGCGGCTGCTGGTACGAGCGGAGCTGGAGGCGCATGTCCTCGAACTGCCAGAACTCACCGCTGTGATCGAACGGTTCCTCGGATTCGAGAAGCCGCACGATGATGTCGGCAGCCTCGTTGAGCATCGGATAGAGCTTGTTGTTGCCGAGGCGGAACAGCTTCTTGTCGGTGATCAGGTTGCTCGGGCCGATCCCGAGCACGGCGCGGCCGCGGGTCAGGTGATCGAGAAATGCAATGCGCTCTGCGACATGGAACGGATGGTGGAACGGCAGGTTGATGACCGACGTGCCGAGGCGGATGCGGCTTGTCCGGGCCGCCGCCATCGAAAGCGCCATCTCGGGCGCAGGCATGGTCTCCCAGCCTCCGGAATGATGCTCGCCGATGAAGAAGCCGTCATAGTCGAGATCCTCGACGAACGGTATCAGGTCGATGTC
Organism: Alphaproteobacteria bacterium; assembly: GCA_964291215.2. GTDB lineage: Bacteria > Pseudomonadota > Alphaproteobacteria > MPNO01 > UBA830 > JAJEBT01. Next base: position 1,431,021 of record OZ219791.1, read on the forward strand.
GCGATGAAACGCCAGCGTCGGGTTCTCCGCCGGATGATGCACGGGCATCATGAAGAAGGAAAATTTCATGTCGTTCCCATTGCCGTTTCCGCAACGTTCCGGTCAGATGGCAAGGAAGCGCGCAGCACCGGACGGCAGGCCCGTCTATCCCCAGGGCCCCAGGAACTGCTCGCCGGTGAAGCTGTCGGAAAGCGGTTCGAGGGTTTCAGGCCAAGCGCCGTTGTCCGTCCGGCGGCGCTGGTCCGCAGGCCGGGGGCGGCCGTCCCAGCCGATCTGCTCCATGTAGTAGTAGAGTTCGACGACATGACCGTCGGGGTCGATGGCGAAGGCCGAGTAGTCGATTCCCGTCGAGAGCGCGGGCGGAAGGTAGCGGATCTCCACGCCGTTGCGTTCGAGAAAGGCTATCGCGTCCCGAAGCTGGGCGTAATCGTTGACCCGCACCCCGAACGACATGCACGAGGACCAGTCGGTCAGTCCGAGTTCCTCCCTGAGTTCCATCGGATACAGTGCAAGCGCGTGATGCTCGGTGCCGCAGCGCAGGAAATGGCACTCCCTGCCCTGCCAGACGACGGTCTCCGTCAGGGTCAGGCCGAGCCGGTCGCGATAAAACGCCAGCGCATTTCCGGGTCGTTCCGTGAACAGCCGCACCGGGCCGATGCCGGTAATCTTGAACGGGCGCGGCAGCCGGATGCCGCCGACGTCATATTCCGCGGTGCCGAGTTCGAGGGAGTTGGTGCCGGAACCAAGATCGACCTGCCGCTTGCGCGCATTCTCGACCTCTTCGGCCTCGCGTATCCAGGGCAGTTCGGGGGCCGTGGTGAATTCCCGGTCGAAGAGCTCGCGCGGTTTCGACAACCCGTCCCATCCGACCTGCTCGATACCGTAGAAGAGTTCGTTTATGTGTCCGTCGGGATCGATGGGATAGACGTGCCAGTTGGATCCGGGGACGTCGCGTCCGGTACGGTGGTAGTCCACGCCGGTCTCGCCGAACCAGTCGGTCGCGTTGCGGACTTCCCGCGGGCTCCCGACCTGCCAGGTGATCTGGTTTATGGTAACATCGTCGGCCATGCGTTTGTCGTAATCGATGGCCTTGCGCACCCGGTAGGGAAACAGCACGAAGGCATGGTGATCGGTGCCGTAACGCATGAAATATCCGTGCGTGTCGCCGAGGCCTTCGAGTTCCGCCGGATCGCGGGCGCGGGCGCCAATGTCGAGCGTATCGGTGACCTGGAATCCGAGGAGGTCGCGGTAGAAGCTGAGGGATTTCTCCATGTCGCGTCCGTAGAACCCGAAATGCCCCAGCCGGCGCAGCCGGAACGGCCGCTCCAGCGTCAGGCCGCCAACATCGAACCTTTTATTTGTGGACTCCACCATGGGTGTTATCTCCCGTTCAACGTGAACACTATACGGAACGCGCCGTTTTGCCGCTAGCGGCCAGGTCCCGCCCGGAGCGACAGCCAAGGCCGAGCCTGAAGCGCAGATTGCCGGAATGACGGGCGGGATTAACTCCGACACTCTCACAGTCGTCAATGGCGACACTGCCGCAGCGCTGCGCGCGCATCTGCAAGCCTCCACAGACTATTGCCGTTGCCGGTCCGACTGACCGCGCCCGGTAGGGAGATACCCATGGAATACCCTCTCACCTTCATGTCCGACGGCCTCAAGCTGGCCGGCATCCTCCACGTGCCGGAAGGACGCGAACCCGGGCAGCGTCTGCCGACCTTCATCGTCCTGCACGGCTTCGTCGGAACCAAGGACAAGTCCCATGTCGAACTCGTCGCGCGAATGCTCGACGAGATGGGCTACTGCGTCTTCCGCATCGATTTTTGCGGTTGCGGCGAGAGCGAAGGCGCGCGCGGCGAGGTCCGCTGCTTCGACCAGGTGGTCGACACCAAGAACGCCCTGACCTTCATCGCCGGACGCGAAGAGGTGGATCCCGACCGGATCGGAGTTATCGGGCACAGCTTCGGTGCGGCGGTGGCGATCTTCGCCGTCGTGATCGACGAGCGTATCGCCGTCGTGATCTCGCTTTGCGGCTGGGGCCACGGCGAACGCAAGTTCCGAGGCCAACATCCGACGCCCGAAGCCTGGCAGAAGTTCACCGGCATCCTGGAGGACGGGCGGAAGCAGAAAGCCGAGACCGGAGAGAGCATGTGGGTTTCGCGTTTCGATGTGGTGCCGATTCCCCAGAACTGCGCTCGAATCTCTCGCCAAAGGCGCAGTTCGAAGTGCCGGTGGAAACCGCGATCAGCATGTACAAGTTCCGCGCCGAAGATGTCGTGGCCGACATAGCGCCGCGACCGCTCCTCCTGTTCCACACCGCGGACGATGTGGTCACGCCGACGGAGCAGTCGATCCGCCTGTTCGAGAAGGCAGGTGCCAACGCCGAACTGATGATCCCCACCGGCGTCGCGCATTTCCCGCTGTCAGAGGAGGATGCGCCCTATACGCGCGCTCTGATCGGCGCCTGGCTCAACAAGTTCTTCCCGACCCCGCTGCGCGCACACGCATGAAGACCATCCCTGCACGCAACCTGCACGAGTTTGCAATTGAACTCCTGACGTAACTGCTCACCCCCTGGTTCCGGCTTGATGTCGGGGTAGAGCAACGAACGGGTTTTCGTGGAGATTTGACACTGCAGGCCGATTCGTTTAGTGGTGGTAATCGAGAACGACGGGGACCGCCAGTGGGCTACTTTGGATCGAAGGCGACGAGCGGGCTGTGCCAGCTGCTTCCGGGGCTCCAGCCCCCGCATGATCTGTATGTGGAAACGCATCTCGGAGGCGGCGCGCTGATGAAGCGCAAGGCCGGGTGATGGCGACGGGCGGCGCGCGAGGAGTTCGAAGCGGCCAAGACCGCGGCGCTGCCGGCAAGGTGGCGGAAGAGGCCGTGATCCGCGTCTTCGTCATCCTGTTCGACATCCTCATCGTCGTCCTTCTGGAGAAGACCACGCAAGAGCCGGAACTCCGGTCTGCCGCCGTCACAGACGGACAAGAGCGTGCCGGGAGCAACGGCCCGAAGCCGAACCGGCAGATGGGCGACAACCTGTGCAAGACCATCGTCGAAGAGACGGTCGCGGCCTGCGACGCCTGCGGCGCCGACGGCCCCGTCGATTGGGAGCGCTGCATCCTCTACGACATCGTGTTCGAGGTCGTCGAGCGCCGCGCCGAGATCAAGGAATGCCCGAAGTGCAAGGGCCGGTTCCCCGACAACATCCCGTGCAGTACGGCATCGGCATTCAGGCCCTCGTCATCAACCTACTGGTCGCCCAGATGCTATCCCTGCGCCGTGCCGTCGCGTTCGTGCAGGCGATCTCCGGCATCAAGCTCTCCGAGGCAACCTGCCTCGGCTATGCTTTCACGATGCGTCATGGGAGGAGGCCGCCGTGGCGCACCTCCTGCAACGCCCGATGTCGACGATTTCGGATCAACAGTAAGTGGCTCCATGTCGTGGGACCCTGACGTGCAAGTTCCCGCACCGCAAGCGCGGGCAAGAGATCGGCATCATCCCGTGCTACAAGGGCGTCCTGACTGCTGGACCTCGTACATGGGCTATGACCAGTGTAGCCACCAGCTGTGCGGCAGCCACCTGCTGCGCGAACTGACCTTTGTCGTCGAGGCTACCGCGCGACTGATGAAGAGCCTGCTCCGCGAGGTCTGCCACAAGATCAACAAGAGCGCATCCAAAACCCTGAACGACGCCGGGCGCAAGCGCTACCGCACCATCAGGGCGCCAGGGAACTGCCCGACATCCCGCCGCCGCCGAAAGGAAAACGTGGACGCAAGTCCGACGCGCACAACCTGCACGAACGTCTCGTGAAACACGAAAACCTGCGCTTCACAGACGACCCCGACGTCAGCTTCACCAACAATGCCGGAGAACAGAAAATCAGGATGGCAAAGGTCAAGGTGTCCGGATGCTTCCGCTCCACGCAAAAGCATGGTGCCGGGGCTCAAGCTACCTCACCTCCATGGCCGCACTCGGCTACAACCCACTCGTCGCCACCCAGATCGCCCTCGACGGAAAAGCCGCAGACATCATCAACGAGCACTATGGCCAATCAGAACCCAACTAGGGGTGAGTAGATACCTCCTGACTGCGGGAGGGTTCGCGCCGAACTTTGCCGAAGACACCGCGGCAACAGCGAATTTCATCGATCTGTCCCGCGAACAACCATCGCGAGCAAGCCGGCATCGGCTACCAGCAACCGCCTTTACGCGTCAAAGATGTCCGCTTGTAATCGCGCTCGGCGTCAGCATCCACAAGGATATTGCAAACGATGACGGTGCCATCGGCAACCCCCATCAACGCCAGCCTGCCGTTCGGCGAGAAGGCGACGGCGCGCGGCGCGGCATCGTAGCGCCACTTCCGCACGGTCTGTCCGGTTGCCGCGTCGTGAAACTCGACCTCCCAGCGGTCGTCTCCCGTCAACGCCCATCGGCCGTCCGACGACAGGGCGACCGACGTCACGCGGGCGCCAACTTGCCATTGTCCCAATACCTGTCCGGATCGGATTCGCGCAGCACGGCCTGCCAGTTTGCCGCTCCCGTGAGAACCCGCCGGCCGTCCGCGGAGAACACGGCTGACATGAGACCCCCGGCTTCCGAGCCGGGATGATTCCATTCGTGCCGTGTCTTCCCGGTTCCAGCCTCGCCCAGCACCGCCTTGCCGTCGGCGAAGCCCGCGAGGGTCCACCGCCCTTCATGCGACCAGGCGACGGATGTCACCGGAGCTTGCGCCGCCACTTGCGGAGAATATCGAGCGTGCCCACATCGATCAGGAGGGCGACGTGTCCGGCCCCTACCAGAGCCTTGCGCCGGTCGCGTGACCGGGCGACGCCAACCATCTTGTAATCGTGCTCCCGACGATTGCCTAGGATCCGTCCTGTCTCAATGGCGCGCAGCGACGCCAGACCGCGCCGCCCCGCCATCAGGACGCGCTCCTCGCGCGGTGAAGAGGCCCCGGCCCGGTCGTCGCCGGACCCGTGTCACCACGTCCGCACGAGGTCCCCACCCGATATCGCCCACAGCTCCGACACCGTTGTCGTCCACTGCCAATACGTGATGTCCGCTGTGCTTCAACGCAATCGCGATGATGCAGGCGCCGTGCCGCGAGAACCTCATCGGTGCGCTGTCCGACATCGGGCGCAACGCACGATGCCGGCTCGCCCGGTCCATTGCCTTGCGCACCGCCGGAAGGGAGCGGGTACTGATCCTCTAGCCGGTTTTCAGTTTCACCGCGCGGTCGGCAGACGGGCACGCTCCACGATTTCAACGAGGTTGTCGTGCGCCTTTTTCAGGAGTCCGAATTTCTCTTCCGGTGACGGCTCAAGCTCGGCATCCCGGATGTACCCGACTGCCTCGATCAACAGACGGTTGGCCCAAGCCGTGTCATCTGCCCAAACCGGCGACACCGCCAAGCACAATATGCAGGCAAGAAAAAAGCGCTTCACAGCATCGTGTCCCGGTGCATGGTGCAAGGGCTTGACACCGGTCGCGGTATCCGGCGAGAAGGGCGGGGTGCTCAGGCTGCAGCATCGGACAGCCTGATCGTCCGATTATCGGTCATGGAAGCGATCGGTTCCAACGTCATGCGCCGCCTTTCGACGACCTACTCGTCGTTCTGCTCAAGGAGGATGGCCCCGACAAGGTGGATAATGGTCTCTTCGTTGGGGAAGATACCGACGGCGCTGGTGCGTCGGTTGATCTCGGCGTGGAGATGTTCGGCAGCTGATGTCTACGATATGACCGGCCTCGCGGCATGGTCTTTCGGCGATCCTGGCCGCCACCCAAACGGCGCCTGCCCGCCGGGCGAGGCCGACCCCTTTCAGGTAATTCTTGTAGCAGGCGCAACTCCGGCGCGGCGTCTGACCGGGGTCGATCGTCTGCCTCTTTCGATTGCCGCGCTGGCCGGTCCCTGCCAGCTTCCGGAAACCGGGCGACAGGTTGGACGCTGTCAGACATCCTCGTCCGGCTGCAACGGAGCCGTGCCGAGAATGTGATCGCTCACCTTCTCGGCAATCAGCAGAACCGCCGCGTTGATGTTTCCGGAAACCAGGTCGGGCATTGACGACGCGTCCACCACCCGAAGGTTCTCTGCCCCGCGAACCCGGCATTCCGGATCGAGCACCGCACGCTCGCCGGTGCCCATCGGGGTCGTGCAGGAGGGGTGATGCGCGGTGACCACCGTGCGCCGTATCCACGCGCCGATCTCGTCATCCGTCTTCACGTCCGCGCCGGGGGTGGTCTCGGTTCCCCGGAACGAATCGAGCGCCGGCTGGTGCAGCAGTTCGCGCGCAATCCTGACGCCGTTGCGCAGGGTGACGAGATCTTCCGGCGCGGCGAGGAAGTTCTGGATGATGCGCACCTTGTCCATCGGGTTCGCCGACCTCAGCAGCACCTCGCCCCGGCTCTCCGGGTGCAACAGTACCGGCCGCAACCCGAAACCGTCCTCGTATGGCGGCCTGATGCCCGGGAACCACAGATGGGCATCCGGCGGAGCGCCGCGGAACAGGAACTGGATGTCCGTCACCGCAAGCTCCGGGCATGTCTTGACGAAGCCGTGAAGCCCGCCGGGAAGGACTGTGGCCGGCCCGGTTCCGAAGAGATGCCCCCGCACCATCGACACCGCCATGCGATCGAAGCGCATGACGCTCCGGAACGGCCCGGGAGCGGGGCGGGTGGCCATCGGCATCACGGCCAGATGGTCCTGCAGGTTCTTGCCCACGTAGGGGGAATCGATCACCATATCGATGTCGACCTCAGACAGGTGGTCGGCTGGACCGATCCCCGAGAGCATCAGGAGCTGCGGGGAGTTGAAAACGCCTCCCGACAAGATGACTTCCCGCGCCGCATGGGCCGTCCGGGTCTCGTTGCCGCGAACGAATTCGACGCCGGTGGCTCGCCTGCCGTCCATGATCACGCGGGTCGCGTGCGCGTTCGTCAGCACCGTGACGTTGGGGCGCTTCATCGCCGGCCTCAGGAAGGCGCGGGCCGCACTGTTGCGTTTGCCCTGGTGGATCGTCGACTGGCTGCGGCCGAGGCCTTCCTGCTTCTTCCCGTTGTAGTCATGGGTAAAGCCGATGCCGGTGGTCTCGCCGGCCTCTATCCATGCATCCCATAGCGGATCAGTGGAGCGCGCCCGCGTGGTATGGAGCGGACCGTCACCGCCACGCCACTTGTCGGCACCCTCCTCCCAGCTTTCCATGCGCCGGAAGTACGGCAGCACGTCGGCATAGGACCATCCGATAGCGCCCTTCTGCGCCCAGCGGTCATAGTCGCCACGGTGGCCGCGCACGTAGGCCATCACGTTAATCGAGGACGAACCGCCAAGCACCTTGCCGCGCATCGCCTCGACGACGCGATTGTCGATATGGGCTTCCGGTTCGGTGTCCAGACCCCAGTCGTGCGCCCTCTTGTCGTGCATCCGCCCCATGCCGAGAGGAATGTGGATCAGCGGATCGGTATCGGGGCCGCCAGCTTCCAGGACCAGCACGCGGACATCGCGCTCGGCGCTCAGCCGGTATGCCAGAACGCAGCCGGCGCTCCCTGCGCCGACGACGATATAGTCGTACTCGTTCCGCTCGCCCGTCATGTTGCGGTTTCCTCCATGCGCCGGTGTTCTCCGGCCATCAGTTTCTGCGAGCCGTCGGCACGAATCCCGATCAGGACCACCCGAGCCAGCCCGTAGCACCCTGTCCCGACCCGTTACACCAGCAGCGGCAAAAGATTGGGATCACGGTAAGACAAGCGGCAGGGAGCCGCGCTGTTCCGGTTATAGATTCGACACCGGCCGGGAAAGTAACTGCGGCGCCGGAGAAGACCGGCGGAGACCCGGTCGCGCCATCCGGGGCCCAAGACCCCGGCGTACCGAGACTTCCGCTGTGGTCTGGTAGCGGGGGAGGGACTCGAACCCCCGACACGCGGATTATGATTCCGCTGCTCTAACCAGCTGAGCTACCCCGCCAAACGCGACCGGTATATGAACGATGGAACCACCCCCGTCAAGCCTGTCAGCGCCGCCAGCGTAATCGGCCGTGGCAGGAACGATCACGCAAGGATCGGCTGGCACAGAACATGGTGCGGCAGGCCTGTAGCGGGTACAAACACCCGGGAACGAAATCGCATCGGAGAGCGGTCATGGCTAGAAACAGAGAGGCGCTGAGCCTTGCGGTGCTGATCGACGCCGACAACACGAGCGCACGCTATGCGCAGGCGATCTTCGAGGAGATCGTCAAGCTCGGCGAAGCCGATGTGCGCCGAATATACGGGGACTTCTCGGGTACTCAGCTCGGCAACTGGGACAAGGCCATCCAGTCGCTTGCGATCCTTCAGCACCAGCAGCGGAGCAACTCCAAGGGCAAGAACGCGGCGGACATCGCGCTGGTCATCGACGCGATGGACCTGCTCTACAAGAACAATCTCGACGGCGTGTGCCTGGTCTCGAGCGACAGCGATTTCACGCGCCTCGCGCAACGGCTCCGCGAGGAAGGCCTCACGGTCTACGGCTTCGGCGAACGTAAGACGCCAGAGGCGTTCCGCAACGCCTGCAGCAGGTTCATATATCTCGAGAACCTTCTGGATTCCGGCACCGAGAAGGAGAACGGCACGACTGCCTCTGCAAAGGCGGAAAAGAAGGAATCGCCATCAAAGGCGGTGAAGCTCATCGCGAAGGCGATCGAGGATGCGGACGAGGACGGTTGGGCGAACCTTGGCAGCGTCGGCACCCGGCTCCTCGCCGCGGCGCCGGACTTCGATTCCAGAACCTATGGCTGTTCCAACCTGAGCACGCTGGTCGAGAAGTCCGGCGGGTTCGAAATCCGCAGGGAACCCGACAAGGACGTGCATATCCGCCGCAAGGTGGTCAAGCGCAGGGCTAGGAAGTAGTCCTCAGGCACCGAAGACAAGTAGAACCTGGGCGGTAACTGCTCACCCCCTGGTTCCGGCTTGATGTCGGGGTAGAGCAACGAACGGGTTTTCGTGGAGATTTGACACTGCAGGCCGATTCGTTTAGTGGTGGTTATCGAGAACGACGAGGACCGCCAGTGGGCTACTTTGGATCAAAGGCGACGAGCGGGCTGTGCCAGCGATTACGCAACCTGATGTCTGGAAATTGTCGTGAAGCTCTCAGTCATCGAGCTGTTCCCATTTGATCTTGGTTTCGGTTTCCCATTTTTCGTCGATGAGGACTGCGGTTGAGAGGCGCTCCAACGAGGCGAGGTTCGGAAAGACCCTGACTTTGGAGGTGCGCCGCTTGAGTTCTTGCTGGATCGGTCGCTCGATGCCGTTCGAGGTTCGCATACGCTTGCGGTGAGCATCGGGCAAGATGAAGACAGCGAGCCCCGCATTGTTTTCCAGCTAGGAAGCCTGGATGCTTGTCTCGATAGCTGGCCACGAGGGCGGCCAGTTCAACCTCGGCGGTTTGGAGTGAGGAGGCGTGGCTCCGAGCTGTTTTCCAATACGTTTCCTGATGTCGTTGTTCGATGCACGGCGTTTTGTGCCAGGTGGAACTGGCAGCGCTGCCATGTCGCCGCGCCCGGCGCTGCGCCGCCCAGGCATCCAGATCCCGGCGGCGATAGCGCACCCGGTTGCCGAACCGGTGGAAGTCCGGCCCGCCCCCGCTCACCCGGTAGCCCTCCAGCGTGCGGGGCGAGAGCCCGAGCCGCCGCATGCCGCGTGTCCATGAATTCCGGTTCGATCGCGCCCATCCCGCTCTCCTCCAGGTCCTTCCCGGCGCCGCCCGCAGCGGCCCGGCGCCACTCTGGAGACCGCCGCCCTGCCTTGCAAAGGAATCGGTTAGGGGATTTCCATCGCCCCGGACATGCGCGCCAGCCCTGCCCCGGACCGCGGACATGCCGGATGCGCGCCCCCTCGTCTGGCTGCCCGCGCGGGGCTGGGCAAGGGCGCTGCGAGGAATGCGCGTGTTTGCCATGATCGGCGAAACGTTTGCCGATGGCAGGATGTCCGGCTGCCGGGCTGTCGGGCACGGCGCGTGTTGAAACCGGCCTGCGGATGGGTTATGGATTGCACCGGCGGGTTCGCTGCGGTCCTGCGGGCGCGGCGGCTTGGAATCAGGGACGGGAGGATTAGATCATGACGCGGATGCCGGGCGATGTCGGGATGCATGACCTGCGGCTCTTCGGGCGGAGCGCCTCACGCGCGCGCGAACTCGTTGTACCCCCCCCCCCCCCCCCCCCCCTCAAGAGTCAGGGCGCGGGGCTGAGCCGGTGGGCGCCCCCGGGAGAACCGCCCGCCGCCTGAAGGCGGGACTCGCTGCCCTCTTCCTCATCGCGCTGGCCGCCGCCCTCGCGCCCCAGGACGCGCAAGCGCAATCGCCGGTCCTCACCGCCACGGCGGGCAACGAACAGGTGACGCTGAACTGGACGTATACCGGCAGCGGGCTAACCGGTTGGGGGTACAAGATCAATGGCGGTACATATACTTGGGCTGGGACACCCATCGTTATTCCAGCTTCCAACTCCGGCACCAGAAGCCACACGGTAACGGGCCTGACGAACGGAACCCCTTATCAGTTCATTGTCTACGCGCAGACTGATGCCAATACAGCTTTCCGTCAAAGCAACCAGGTGAGCGCCACGCCGCAGGTGCCGGCCCCGACACTGATCTCCGGCCCGGACAGTACCATCAGAACCGCCGAGACGACGACGCAGGTGTGCTACAACCTGCTTTCGGTCTCGCAGGGTGCGACCACGTACTTGGAGGCGCGTCAGGGCAAGACGGCCGTGACCGCGCATTCGGTGCTCTCCGACGCGAGCCTCGGCGTCGAGATCACGCAGGCTCCCGCCGGCATCACGAAGGGGCGCGGCGTCAACCTCAGTCCCTGCGTCAATCTGGGCAAGGGCACACATACCGTCACTTGGAGCTGGAGGGGCCAGGACGGCACCGCCACGGCGGTCACGACCTCCACCACCGTCACCATCACCGACCCCGCGCCCGCACAGGCGAAGCCGGCGCTTACGGCAACCGCGGGTGTCGGCAGTGTCACACTCACCTGGACTCGTACCGGCAACACTGGATTTGGATATTGGGTTTACCGACAGGGGGTCACCGGAGGAGGTTACGGCGACTGGATCGATATACCGGGCGGCGCCACCATCAGAATCCACACGGTCACAGGGTTGACCGCCGGCACCTCCTATACCTTCCAGGTGGCAAGGGCGGAAGGTACCGGTCTTAACTTTTCCGTCTTCGCTAGTGGGGGAGGGTACTCGAACGCGGCCACGGCGACGCCAACGGCGGCCACGACGCCCGCCGCCCCGACGAACCTGACGGCGACGCCCGGCGGCCCCGCGCAGGTGTTGCTGACGTGGACCAAGCCGGCCGGCACGATCACCGGCTACAAGCTGCGCTACGCCAAGACGCCGTCAAAGGGCAGCGCCACCTGGGCCGCCATGACGGGTTCGGGCGCGAACACCGTGAGGCACATGGTGACGGGTCTGGACAACGACGCCGAATACAGTTTCATGATCCGTGCGGTGAACGCCTCCGGCGACGGCGCCGCCACGGACTGGGTGACGGCGACGCCTGCGGACAGCTGCCCTGGCGTGGGAGCACCGACGAACCTGAGCCTCGCGCCGCGTTCGGACGGGTTTGCCGTCACCTGGAATGCACCGACCGATATCTTACGCAACGGCTGGGAATTGTCTTACAAGAAGACCGGGGGAAGTTCGAGCTCTGTCACCATCTCGGATGCCGCCGCGACCAGCCGCACGCTGACCGGCCTGGAGGCCGGCACCGAATACGAGATCGCTCTTCAAGCGACGCATCCTGTCAATCCCGATCCTACTGCGTCATGCCCTCCAGGCTCCCGCGCAAAAGCCACCGGCACGACCCTCGCGGCCGCGATGCCGACCATCACCCTCACCGCCGCGACGGGGGACGGGCAGGTGACGTTGTCCTGGACCTATACCAACGACGATGGGGAGGCGTTCGATCACTGGCGTTACGCGCAGAAGAAAGGCGGCGGAAGCTACAGCTTTGGCGTGGCGATTCCCGGCGGCAAGACCGTCCGAATGCACACCGTGACAGGTCTGGAAAACGGTGCCGTATACACTTTCAAGGTCTCACGCGGAGTTACGAGTCCTCCACCTGCGATGATCCAGTCAACAGCAGATCCTGACTCCAACGAAGTCACCGCCACACCCACGGCGGCCCCCACCGTCGCCGTCCCCGCCGCGCCGACGGGCCTGTCGGCGGAGGCGGGCAACCGTCAGGTGAAGCTGACGTGGACCGACCCGGACGACGATTCGATCACGCGGTATCGGGTGCAGCAGAGGAAGGGCAGCGCTGCCTGGGGCAGCTGGACCGCGATTTCCGGTTCGGACGCCGACACCACGACCCACACGGTGACGGGTCTGGACAACGACAGCGAGTACCGCTTCCGCATCCGGGCGCGGAACAGCGGCGGCAACGGCGCCGCGTCGGCGGTGGTGGAGGCGACGCCGTCGGCGTCGGCAGCGGTTCCCAAGCCGGTGCTGAGCGCCGAACCGGGTTACGCCAGGGTCACCCTGAGCTGGAGCGCCTTGTCGGGTGTGACGGTTGCGAGCTGGGGCTATCAGTACAAGCCCGCGGGCGGCAGCTGGATCAGGACCCGGACGGTCACCGGCGGCAGCACGACGAGCACCACGGTGACGGGGCTGACGATCGGCACGGAATACACGTTCCGGCTGTTCGCCGCGGTCGGTCCCGGTGTGCAGTCGGTGTGGTCGGACCAGGTGAAGGCGACGCCGACGAATACGGTTCCCAAGCCGGTTCTGACGGCGGCCGGGGGCGATGCCTCGGTCACCCTGAGCTGGAGCGCCTTGACGGGCATTCCGATAACGAGCTGGGGCTACCAGTACAAGAGCACGGGCGGCTGGAACACGACCACGACGGTCACGGGCAGAAGCAGGACGAGCGTCCGGGTGACGGGGCTGACGAAGGGCACGGACTACACGTTCCGCCTGTTTGCGGCGGTCCGTCCCGGGGTGCAGTCGGTGTGGTCGGACCAGGTGACGGCGAAGACCGATCCGGCGGCCCCGGTTCTGACGGCGGCGACCTCGACGACGAACGGGCAGATCGACCTGACCTGGACCCATGCCGGCGGCTCGAACGAGTTGTCGGATGCGGACGACTATGTGAAGGACGCGGCCAAGTTCCATTGGTGGAGAGCGCAGACCCGGCTGAAGGGGGCCAGCACCTGGACGGATCGCAGTCTCAACCAGGCGAGTGCCAGACAGAACCCGGGCTCTCGCAGCAATCGGCTTCTGCTGAACTATCCTGACGGGGCATCGGTCGAGGTCCGGGTTCGGGCAACGGGCTATCGCATGGCGGGTGTCGCCGGGGGAACGGGCAACCTTCAGGGTCCCTGGTCGAACATTCGTACGGTGACCTTCAAGGACGACACCACGGCGGCGCTCACGCTGACCGGGACGCCGGTGACGGTGGCGCCCGGTTCCACGGCGACCTACACGGTGGCGCTGACGAAGGCGTTTGCGGGGACGCTGCGGGTGACGAGCGACGCCACGGCGGCGGCGCGGGTGAGTCCGGCGAGCCTGACATTTACCACCAGCAACTACAACACGGCGCGGACGGTGACGGTGACCGGTGTGGCGAACGGCACGGCGGTGATCAACCACGCCTTCCGGCTGACGGGAGCCACGGCGGATGCGATCCCGGATGCGGGCACGGTGGACGTGACGGTGGCCGATACGCCGGGGGTGACGGTATCGACGGCGGCGCTGACGGTGGCGGAAGGGGGCAGCAGGACGTACACGATGCGGCTGAACACGCCGCCATCATCGGATGTGACGATCACGGTGGCGGGCGCGTCGGGGGACGTGACGGTGGAACCGGCCAGCCTGACCTTCACCCGGACCGACTGGAACCAGCCGCAGACGGTAACGGTGAACGCAGGCACGGACACGGACACGAACACGGACCCCGCCGTGACGCTGACCCACGGTGCCTCGGGCGGCGGCTACGGCTCGGTGAGCATCGCCGATGTGGTGGTGAGCGTGGCGGAGAAGGATGCGGTGCCGTTGAAGCCGGCCGGCCTTGCCGGCGCGGCGGGCAGCGGCTCGGTGACGCTGAGCTGGACCGACCCGGACAACCCGACCATCACGAAGTGGCAGGTGCGGCGGAAGGCCGGCAGCGGCGAGTGGGGCGAGTGGGAGGACATTCCCGGCTCCGGTGCGGGCACCACCAGCCACGAGGTGAGCGGTCTGACCAACGGCACCGCCTACCAGTTCGAGGTGCGCGCGGTGAACGGGGCCGGCAACGGGGCCGGCCCGGATGCGCCGGTGACGGCGACGCCGGTGGCGCCGGTGGCGCCCGGCGGAGGAGGCGGCGGCGGCGGAGGCGGCGGCACGACCCCCGCCGCAAGCGTGACGGTGACGCCGACCGCGCTGACGGTGGCGGAGGGCAGCAGCGCCGCCTACACGGTGGTGCTGGACGCGGAACCCTCGGGCGATGTCACGGTGACGGTGGGCGGCGCGTCGGGCGACGTGACGGTGGAACCGGCCAGCCTGACCTTCACGACCGCCAACTGGGACACGGCGCAGACGGTGACGGTGCGCGCGGCCCGAGACGAGGACACGACGGACGACACGGCGACGCTGACCCACGGCGCCTCGGGCGGCGGCTACGGTTCGGTGACCATCGATTCGGTGGCGGTGACGGTGACCGACACGACGCTGTTGCCGGTGCTGACGCTGGCGCAGGATCCTGCGGCGGTGACCGAGGGCGACGACATCCGCCTCGCGGTGACCGCCGACCGGGCGCTGACGGGCAGCCTGACGGTCAGCCTGACGCTGTCGGCGCGCAACGCAAGCGGCTTCGATGCCGGTGACGTTCCGGGCGGTCTGGGGCCGCGTTCGTTCGATGCGGTGTTCGGCGCCGCGGGGCGCACCACGGGGGTGGTGACGATCCCGACGGCGGCCGATGCGGATACGGAGGGGGCGGAAGCCTACCGCATCACGCTGAACGACGGTGCGGGCTACGCGGTGGGGAGCGACGCGACGGCTGCGGGCGTGCTGCGCGACCGTGCGCCGGGGTCCGTGTCACGGGCGAACCGGGTGAATGCGGCGGTGCTGCCGCATGTGGCGGCGGCGGCGATGTCGCAGACGCTGGGGGCGGTGACGGGGCGCATCGAGGCGGCAGGCAGGCCGGGCAGCTCGCTGCGGTTCGGCGCCCTGCCGTCGTCGCCGGTCAGTCATGCCCGGTCCGCCCGGTCCGCCCGGTCCGCGCCGCCGCGCCCTGAGGAGCCGACCCTGAGCGAGATACTGGACGGGGCGTCCTTCACGCTGGCGGCGGGCGCCGGGGAGGACGGGGCATCCGCGCCGCCGTTGGCGGTGTGGGGCCGGGGCGAGTGGCTGTCGCTGTCGGGTTCGGAGAAGGATGTCACCTGGGACGGCGGCCTGTGGTCGGCGCAGCTGGGGGCGGACCTGCGGGTGCGCCCGGACCTGCTGGCCGGGGCGGCGCTCTCCCATGCGCGGGGCGAGCTGGACACGCAGACGGGCGGGGTGAAGGGCGTGCACGAGACCACGATCACGTCGGTGCACCCCTATGCGGCGTGGCTGGCGCCGGACGGCTCGACCCTGTGGGCGAGCCTCGGCTACGGGACCGGCGAGGTGCGGATTACCGAGGAAGGCGCGGCGGCGCGCAGCGCCGGGCTGACGCATTGGAGCGTGTCTGCGGGCGGCCGCAGCGTCCTGGCCGAGGATGCAGAGCTGATCGAGGGCGGGATGACGCGCCTTGCGGTGAAGGGCGAGGGTTCGGCGGCGCGTCTGCGCACGGAGGCCGATGACGGCCTGGCGGGGCTGACGGCGAGGACGACGCGGCTGCGGCTGCTGCTGGAGGGATCGTACGAGCACGCGCTGGCGGGCGGTGCGACGCTGACGCCGGCGCTGGAGGCGGGGGTGCGCCATGACGGCGGCGGCGTTGGCGAAGGGGCGGGCCTTGAGGCCGGAGCGGGCGTGACCTGGCATGACCCGGCGGCGGGCCTGACGGCGGAGTTGCGCGCGCGGCTCCTGGCGGCGCACGAGGCGGACCGCGACGAGTGGGGGGTGAGCGCGCTTGTGCGCCTCGACCCCGGGGCCGACGGGCGCGGGACGTTCCTCGCCTTCGGCCCCGCGCACGGGCGCACGGAGAGCGGCCTCGGGCAGCTGTTCGACCTGCCCGCGGCCGCATCCGGCACGGCGCCGGAAGGGGCAGAGAGCCGTCTGGAGGCGGAGGTGGGCCACGGCTTCGGCCTGCCCGGTCCGGGGCCGTTGGCGGTGCTCACCCCCTGGGCCGGACTCAGCCTGGCGGGCGCACGCACCCTGCGGCTCGGCGCGCGCTACCGCCTGGGCGCGGGGCTGTCTCTCGGCGTCGAGGGCGCGCACCGGCCGGGCCCCGAAGACAGCCTCATGCTGCGCGGCGCGCTCCGCTGGTAGGAAAACGCCCGGCGTGTCCTGACGATGGCGGCGCGGCGCTTCATCCGGGCGAACCTGTCGCAAGCATCGGTGGCGGCGCCATTCGCTCATGAAGGACCGGTCGCGTCGCGCGTGGAGATCGTCATGCGCAAGCGTTCCGCCAGACCCGTGGAGCAAGCTCCGGAACAAACCCCGCAAGGACGTCTGGTCCTTCGGAAGGGATTGGCGGCGCACCCTCAACCGATAGAATCCAGGCGACCGGGCATGCGTGCAACCGTGCTGACGTGAGCATGGCCTTTTTCACGGTCTGGCGGAACGCTTGTCGTCATGCCCTTCGGGCGATGGACCGTTTGTCGGCATGCGCGATTCGGCAACGCCTCTTTTCGGATCGATCCGGTCTCGGGCCGCTATCTGGAAACAGGTTTGATTTGCCGGAGGCCAGGAAAAACCAGTAAAATCAGCGCTGTATAGAAGGTTCGAAATATCCCGTCTCATTGGTGTCCGGGATGTCCCGAGCCGGGTAGGTAGACTTGGTTGTATACCCCTCTGGCACAGCGGCCCCATCGAATGCAGCAACGATCCGGGATGTATAACGGTCGCCCGGATGCTAGACTGCCGACTGCCGACCAACCAGAGGCGTATAGAAATGGTCAGGAGACCGCGCGACCGGATCGACTATTCGGCCATGGCCGACAGGGAATCGCTCGCACTGCCCGACGGCAAGCGGATCGCGGTCTGGGTCATCGTCAACATCGAGAACTGGAACATCGAAAAGCCGATGCCGCGCACGGTGCTCCCGCCGCCCGGCAACCAGGTTCACATCCCGGACATCCCCAACTGGTCCTGGCAGGAATATGGTATGCGGGTTGGATTCTGGCGCCTTCAGGAAGCCCTCACGTCGCGCGGCATTCCAGCAACACTGTCAGTCAACGGCTCGGTCTGCGGCCAGTACCCGCGGCTTGCGCAGGGTGCTCTCGATGCGGGCTGGGAATTCCTCGGACATGCGTACCACCAGCAGCCGACCCATCTCATAGAAGACCAGAAAAAGGACATCCGGCAAACCATTGATGCGATCAGGGACTTCACCGGCAGCGCGCCCCGCGGCTGGATGGGGCCCGGCCTGACAGAGACTTTCGAGACGCCGGACTATCTCACCGAAGCGGGCATCGAATATGTCGCCGACTTCCCGATGGACGACCAGCCCTTCGAAATACGGACGGAAACCGGGCTTCTGGTGTCCATACCCTACACCGTCGAGCTGAACGACATCCCGATAATGCTGGTCCAGCATCATCGAGCGGACGAATTCGTGCACCGATGCATGGACAGTTTCGAGCGGCTGCACCGCGAAGGGGCCGACAACGCCCGCATAATGGCAATCGCGGTCCACCCCTACATCTCGGGAACGCCGTTCCGCATCAAGTATTTCGAGGAGGTGCTCGACCGCATCTCCGAAACCGAAGGCGTCGCGATGTGGACGGGAAGCCAGATACTCGACTGGTACAGGTCGGTGCGTCCCGAGACATGATGCCGCCTGCCAGCACCGGTACCTCAACAACCCGATTCCGCACCACCGGACTCAGCGGCCCGACGGACCTATTTTCCCGCGCCACAGAAACGGTCGGAACCCTCGGACGGCTTGGCTCGGGAGACCTCCCATGACTGCGATGATCGGCCGGTCACCCCGACGCAAGGAAGACCTGCGGCTTCTCACCGGCCGCGGCGTTTACGCCGACGACAATAACGCCGAAGGACAGGTGCATGCCGTCTTCGTCGTCTCGCCGCACGCCCATGCCGAAATCCGCGCCATCACGCCGCCGCCGGCAGCCGGGGATCCTGACATCCTCGCCGTGCTTACCGGCGCCGACTGGCTTGCCGATGGCCTCGGTGCCATTCCCCACAATCTCGGCTTCTCGAGCCCGCCCGACATCACGCTTTCGAACCGCGACGGCAGCGACCGCTACGTTGCGCCCCACTACCCGCTCCCTACGGATCGTGCGCGCCTAGTCGGAGAACCGGTAGCGATGGTCGTCGCCGAGACCGCTGAGCGCGCCCGCGATGTCGCCGAACAGGTAATAGTGGACTATGCACCGCTGTCGCCGATCGTCGATACCGAAGGCGCGGCACAGGCGGATGCTCCGGTGCTCTGGCCCGATCACGGTTCTAACATCGCCATCGACGCCGACATCAACGACCCGGACGCCACTGCGGCCATATTCGACGCAGCAACGCATGTCGTCTCGCTGAAGACAGCGCTGTCCCGGGTCTCCGGCGTCGCGATGGAACCGAGATCGTCCCTCGGACGCTACGGCGCGGATGAACGCTTCACGCTGATCACCACATCGGGCAGCATCTACCGCTACAAGCGCGAGCTCGCTGAGCTCCTGCAGGTCGAGGACGACCGGATCCGCGTGGTCATCGGCGATGTCGGCGGTTCCTACGGTCCCCGGAACGCGCTCTATATCGACCAGATCCTGGTGCTGTGGGCGGCGCGGCGGATCGGCCGCCCGGTCAAGTGGACCTCGAGCCGCACCGAAAGCATGCTGACCGACTATCAGGCGCGCGACCTCGTTGTCGATGCGGAGCTCGCACTCGATGATAACGGGCGCATGCTTGCCTTCAGGACCACCAACATCTCGAACATCGGCGCGTATTCGGCTTCGTGGATTCCCCTCGTGAAGGGAATCGAGATATCCACCTGCCTCTACAGCCCCGGGAGCGTGTCTGCCCGCGCCGTCGCGGTTCAGACCAATACGCCGCCGACCTATCCCTATCGCAGCGCGGGCCGGCCCGAGGTCATGTACGTAATCGAGCGGCTCCTCGACATGGCCGCCGAAAAGACCGGCACCGACCGCATCGAAATCCGCCGCCGGAACCTGATACTCCCCGAGGCGATGCCGTTCAGGAACGGTTTCGGCATGGTCTACGACTCGGGCGATTATCCCACTGCGCTCGACCATGCGATCACCCTCTCGGACTGGCACGGTTTCGAGGAGCGCCGCCGCTATTCGCTTGGCCGCGGCCGACTGCGCGGGATCGGCATGGCCCACTACGCGGACCTGTCGACCGGTTATCCGCGTGAATGGACCGAGATACATGTCCGCCCCAGCGGCGAAGTGGGACTTGAGATCGGGACCATGGCGACGGGACAGGGGCACGAGACGTCATTCAGCCAGATGCTCGCCGACGTGCTGCAGGTGCCCTACGACTCGGTATGCGTGCATTTCGGCGACACCGATCTCCTCAAGGACGGTGGCGGCACCCATTCCGGGCGCAGCATGCGGATGGGCGCGATCGTCATCTGCGACGCCAGTGAGCGGATCATCGCCCGCGGCCGCCGCATCGCGGCCCATGTCCTCGAGGCGGCCGAAGACGACATCGTCTATGCAGACGCCACCTTCACGGTGGCCGGGACCGACCGGTCGGTCGACATCTTTGGCATCGCGGCAGCCGCCGAGACCCGGACCGATCTTCCCGACGGTCTTGGGGGACCCCTCTGCGAGGAGGCGGATGTCCACCTCCCACGCGCCGTCATCGGTGCGGGCTGTCACGTCTGCGAGGTCGAAATCGATCCCGAAACCGGCACCGCCGCGGTGGTCGGCTGGACCGCCGTCGACGATGTCGGCCGTGCCATCAACCCGATGACCCTCGACGGCCAGACCCATGGCGGCGTGATGCAGGGCGTAGGACAGGCTCTGATGGAGGACTGCGCCTATGACAGTAGTACCGGCCAGATGACCGGCGCGACCTTCATGGACTATGCGATGCCCCGTGCCGAAGACGCGCCGCCCTTCCGGACGGCGCTCCTGGAAGTGCCGAGCCCGTCGAACCCGCTCGGCATCAAGCCCGGCAGCGAAGGTGGCACCGCCGTGGCGCCAGCCGCCGTAGCCAACGCCATCGTCGACGCGCTGTCATCCCACGGCGTGACCCATATCGAACTCCCCGCAACGCCGGAGCGGATATGGCAGGCGATGCGTCAGGGGAACGAAGCCGTTCTGTCCGCCTGACGACCGGGCCCGGGAGACCCCGCCCAGGGCGGCGCTACTCGTCGAAGCGGATAGCGCGTTTCTCGAGAAACGCCCGCATGCCCTCCCGGGCATCGTCGGATGTCTGGGTCAGCGCCGAGGCCAGCGATTCGACAAAATAGCCCTCGCTCTCGCCCATGCGGTCGATCCTCTGGATCGCATGCAGCATCATCTTGTTGGCAAGCGGCGCATTCCCGGCAATGGCCTCCGCAAGCTCCATCGCCTTACCGAAGGCCTCACCGCGGCCAACCAGATAGTGAGAGAGCCCGAGCTGCTGACCCTCCTCAGCATCGAGACGCCGTCCCGTCAGCATCATCTCGGTCATGCGGCCCGGACCGACGGTCCGCGCGACACGGATGCTCGCCCCGCCCCCGACATAGATGCCGCGCCGCCCCTCGGGCAGCTGATAGATGGTGCTCAGCTCGGCAACGCGCACATGGGTCGCGGTCGCGAGCTCAAGCCCGCCGCCCATCACCGCGCCATGCATCGCCGAGAGCGCGGGAAGGCCGCCATACTGGATCAGATCGAACGTCCTGTGCCAGTAGCGCGAATGCTCGAACGACTCGTCGACATCGCGTTCGCGATGCTCGGCGAGGTCGAGCCCGGCACAAAAATGGTCGCCGTTCGCCCGGATCACCACCGCCAGCGCGTCGGCGGGCGGTGCCGAGAAGAGCCGATTGAGATCGTGAATCAGCGTCTCGTTGACGGCATTGCGCTTCTCGGGACGATCGAGGGTGAGAACCGCGATCCGGTCCCGCATTTCGAGGGTCAGGAGATCGGATGAAAACACGGATTCGGGTTTCGCCATAACAGAAGTTCCGACATGCAAGGGGACCGTTGGACACCCCGTCCGACTGCAGAGTCCGGATCGGTCTCCGGTTCTCCGGCAACCGGATGGCGGCGAGCGGAGGCATGAATCCCGAGCGAAGGGCGTCGCGCAACCCTCTATAAGTGAACGGCAAGGCAGTGTAAACTCCGCCGCCACGACAACGCGGTGCGGGAGGGTAAGACATGGAAATCGGTGGCCATGGGGCAATCGTTGCAGGAGGAGCGTCCGGTCTGGGCGCAGCGACCGCGCGGGCACTGGCCAAGGTCGGTGCGAAGGTGGCCGTGCTCGACATCAACATGGATGTCGCCAGGGAGGTCGCTTCGGAGACCGGGGGGGCCGCCGTCGAGTGCGACGTAACCAGCCCGAAAAACGCCGAAGCAGCGATCAAAGCGGCGGCCGAGGCCGTCGGCCCGGCACGCATTCTCGTTAACTGCGCCGGTATCGGACCCGCAGAGCGGATCGTCGGCCGCGAGGGCCCGCAACCGCTCGACCACTACGCGCGCTGCATCAACGTCAATGTCATCGGATCGTTCAACATGATGCGGCTGGTCGCGCACCGCATGACCGCGCTCAACCCGCTCGACGACGATGGCGAACGCGGACTGATCGTCAACACCTCTTCGGTCGCGGCCTATGACGGACAGGTCGGACAGGCTGCCTATTCGTCGTCGAAAGGGGCGATTGCAAGCCTGACCCTGCCTGCCGCCCGTGAACTCGCCCGCTTCGGCATACGCGTCGTCGCGATCGCGCCCGGCGTATTCGAGACCCCGATGCTCCGCGGGCTGCCGCAACCGGCCCAGGAGGCCCTGGAGCGGGCAACGCCCTTCCCCTCGCGCCTCGGTACGCCGGAGGAATATGCAAGCTTCGTGCTGTCCATACTTGGGAACAAGATGCTGAACGGCGAAGTCGTGCGCCTCGACGGCGCGTTGCGTCTCGCCCACGGATAGGACGACGCACAGCGATGAGCGAAGACACGACGCCCCTTGTAGATATCAACGTCAAGCGCTTCGGCGTCGAGGTCGAGCGGCCGGCCAACGATGTCACCATCCTCAGGTGCCCCGAACCGCTCGCGGAGCTGCCCAACAACCTGATCGCCGTATTGCGCGACAGGACGGATGAACACCCGGACAGGGACATGTTCTGCCAACGCGATCACGCCGGTCAGTGGCAGCGGACAACCTATGCCGAGGTGCACAGCGCAGCCGACTCGATCGCCCAGGCACTGATCGATGGCGGCCACGGGCCGGACCGTCCGGTTGCCGTGCTCTCGGACAATTCCATAGAGCAGGCGTTCGTCACCCTCGGCGCGATGACGGCGGGCATTCCTGTGCTGCCGGTGTCCCCGGCCTATTCGCTGATGAGCAGCGACCACGAAAAACTGAAGGACGTGATCGCACGCAACGATCCGTCGGTGATCTTCGTGCAGGAACCGGCGCCGTTCGCCGACGCTC
Organism: Alphaproteobacteria bacterium; assembly: GCA_964291215.2. Classification (GTDB taxonomy): domain Bacteria; phylum Pseudomonadota; class Alphaproteobacteria; order MPNO01; family UBA830; genus JAJEBT01. The sequence continues at coordinate 1,453,737 of OZ219791.1, forward strand.
TCGCCGCCATCGACATGTCGGGACGCCGACTCGTCACCGCCGAATCGGCCGAAGACGCTCCCGGAGCCGATCCGCTCGCCGACTGGCTGGTGCGCCAGCCGACCGGCGCGGTCGAGGATGCGCTTGCGAAGGTCGGTCACGACACCGTCGCCAAGATCCTGCTTACCTCGGGATCGACAGGAGCGCCGAAGGGTGTGCTCAATACCCACCTCATGATGGTTTCCAACCAGGTTGCCATGGCGCAGGTCTATGCCTTTCTGCGCGACGAGCCGCCGGTGCTTCTTGACTGGCTGCCGTGGAACCACACGTTCGGCGCCAACAACAATTTCAACTCGGTCATCTACAACGGCGGCACGATGTATATCGACGAAGGGCGTCCGCTACCGGGACGGATCGAGGCGACCATCGCCAACATGCGCGAAATCTCGCCGACGCTCTACCTTAACGTGCCGCGCGGCTTCGATCTTCTGCTGCCGCTCCTCGAAACGGACGAGGCCGCGCGCCGCGGACTGTTTCGCAACCTGAAGCTCCTGTTCTTCGCCGGATCGGCCCTGCCGCGAAACGTCTGGGAGCGCCTCGACCGGCTCGCCCTCGACACGATAGGGGCGCGAGTCACGATCACGACCTCGCTCGGCTCGACCGAGACCGCGCCGGCCACCACCTACATGAACTGGTACCCCTATTCTACCGCCAATGTTGGCCTCCCCCTGCCCGGCTGCGAGGTCAAGCTCGTGCCCAACGGCGACAAGCTCGAGGTCCGCATGCGCGGGCCCAACATCTCGCCGGGGTACAACAAGGAACCGGAATTGAGCGCCGCCGCCTTGGATGAGGACCAGTTCTTCCGCATCGGCGATGCCGCACGTTTCGAGGACCCCGACGATCCGGCCCAAGGCATCGTGTTCGACGGGCGCGTCGCCGAGAGCTTCAAGCTCACGACCGGGACATGGGTGCATGCCGGCCAGCTTCGCCTGCAGGCGATCGCGGCCGCCGCGCCGACGCTTCAGGACGCGGTGGTTACCGGACAGGACCGCAGCGAAGTCGGCCTCCTCGCATTTCCGAGCATTGCCGGCTGCCAGTCGCTGGCTGGCGGCGACCTGCCACCCGACGAGCTGGTGCGTAACCGCCGCGTGCATGAGGCGGTGCGCGACGGTCTCGCGCGCCACAATGCCGAGAATCCCGGCAGCTCGACCCGAATCCGCAGGGTGCTCATGATGACCGAGCCGCCGCAGATAGACGCTGGTGAGATCACGGACAAGGGGTACATCAACCAGCGGGCCGTTCTTGCGCGCCGCTCTGGCCTGATCGAGCAGCTCTATGAGGGACAGGGCGACGATATCGTCGTCATCGGCTGACGGCAGCAGCCGCAGGCCGGAAAGGAAGGATCATGATCAAGGTAAGGGACATCGTGTTCGGGCGGCTGCAATCGCCGGATCTCGATCTGGCGGAGGAGTTTCTCACGGATTTCGGAATGATCCGCGCCGAACGCACAGCCGACAGGCTCTACATGCGCGGCACCGACCCAGAACCGTTCATCCATGTCACCCACTTGGGCGAGCCCCGATTCATCGGCCTCGCCTTCAACGCCAGGAGCGAGGAGGATCTCAGGACCGTCGCCGCCAGCGAAAGCGCTTCGGGTATCGAGGATCTCGACGAGCCGGGCGGTGGCAGGCGCGTCCGCCTTACAGACCCGCATGGCTACCAAGTGGAGGTCGTCTGGGGACGCGAACCGGTCGACCCCGTCGACGTGTCCAGGTTCGCCGTCAACACCGGTGCGGCGAAGGATCTCCGGGCCGGCGAACTGACCCGCATCGGCGCCGGCCCGTCGCACGTCAAGAGACTCGGACATGCGGTGATCATGACCACAGATCTCAGAGGCGGCACCAACTGGTACCGCGAAAATCTCGGTCTCGTCTCCTCCGACGAGGTCTATGTCGAGGGTGACCCGAACAAGGTCGTGGCCACCTTCAACCGCGTGGATGCCGGCCCCGAATATGTCGACCACCACACGTTCCTGTGCGTGGACGGCGACAAGGTCGGCCTCAACCACCTCGCTTTCGAGGTACAGGATATCGACGATGTCTTCGTGGGTCATGCACACCTGCACAGCCGCGAGAAATACAACCACATCTGGGGCACCGGTCGCCATGTGCTGGGCAGCCAGGTCTTCGACTACTGGCTCGACCCGTGGGACCGCGTGCACGAGCACTGGACCGACAGCGACCGCCTCAACGACCGCAATCCGCCCAATCTGGTTTCGGCCGAGGAAGGCTTCCAGTCCCAGTGGGGAGAGGCCGTGCCGGAACGCTTCATCGGCCATGCCACACCGTAACGGCAGGCAGTTCCTGCCCGATATTTCCAGAACGAGGAGTCCGCGATGCTAGCCAAGGTCAATGGTGTCAACATCAACTACGAAATCTCCGGCGACGACGGCAAGCCGTGGCTGACATTTTCCAATTCGCTCGCAACCAACCTGCACATGTGGGATGAGCAGGCGGCCGCGCTCGCCAGCGAGTACCGCATCCTGCGCTATGACAAGCGGGGCCACGGCGGCTCGGAACCCGTCGAGGGGCCCTATAGCTTCGACGATCTCATCGGCGATGTGATCGGGCTCTGGGACCATCTCAGAATAGCGGCCTCGGCCTTCGTCGGGTTGTCGATCGGGGGCATGACCTCTCAGGGGCTACTTCTCGCACATGCGGACCGGGTCACGGCCACAGTGATGGCCAACACCATGGCGCTGTGCCGCCCGGAGGCGCTCTCGGCATGGAAAGACCGGGTAGCCGCAGTCGGCGAGCATGGTATGCAGGCTGTTCTGCAGCCGACCATGGAGCGCTGGTTCACCGCGGGCTACCGGGCAAGCGGCGCCGCGCGCCTCGGCGATGTCGAGAAGATGATCCTTGGCACATCGGCTGCCGGTTATTGCGGCTGCGCGAGCGCCATACAGGAACTCGCCTATCTCGACAGGCTGGCGTCGCTCGACCACCCGGTACTGCTGATTTCCGGGACCCACGACGGCGGCACGCCTCCCGAAGGCATGAGGCTGATGCATGAGCGGATCGCCGGATCGGAATATGTCGAGCTCGACGCGGCGCACATCTCGAACATCGAGAAGGCCGACTCGTTCACGGACCATGTCAGGACGTTCCTCGCAACGCACTGAAACTCTGCGCCGCCGGGCCGTCCCGGCGGCGCTTCCTCCATCTCCAGCACGGGAACGTTCAGTGATGGCCGAAACAGCCGGAATAATCGGAATCGGAATCATGGGCAGCGCCATGGCGCGGGCCCTGGTGGGCAAGGGATTCCGGGTCGTCGGCTACGACGTCTCCGCCGACGCCCTCGAAAGCGCCCGGGCCGACGGCGTCGAGACCGCCGGTTCGGCGGCGGCGGTGGCCGAACAGGCACCCGTCATCATCCTGTCGCTTCCGAGTCCTGCCGCCCTCGCCGCCGTCGCCCGCGAGATCGCGGCATCGGCGGCCAGTGGCTGCGTGATCATGGAGGCGAGCACGTTCACGATTCCGGACAAGGAAGCCGCGCATAACGTGCTTGCCGCGGCCGGCCACACGCTGCTCGACTGCCCGCTCTCAGGGACCGGACAGCAGGCGCGGACCGGCGACCTCTCCGTGTTCACCAGCGGCGACCGGTCCGCGATCGAGAAATGCGTGCCGATGATCGAGGCGTTCAGCCGCGAGCACAAGTATTGCGGCGAGTTCGGCAACGGCAGCCGCATGAAGTTCGTCGCCAACCATCTGGTGACAATTCACAATGTCGCGGCAGCTGAGGCGATGGTTCTCGGCATGAAGTCGGGGCTCGACCCGCAACTGATTTACGACGTGATCTCGACCAGCGCCGGCACCTCACGGATGTTCCAGCGCCGCGGCCAGATGATGGCGGAGAATGACTACGACGATGTCGGCATGTCGAACCGACTCTACCAGAAGGACCTCGACATCATCACCGCCTTTGCCGCCGAGGTGCGCTGTCCCGTCAACCTTTTTGCCGCCGCCGTGCAGCCCTACCGCGCCACGCTCGAGCAGGGGCTGGCCGAGAAGGACACCGCTGCGGTGTGCGCGGTTCTCGAGGACCAAGCCCGCGTCCGGCGCTCCGGAGAGGAACCAGGCAATGGCTGATTTGTTCACGCCTCTCGCGGCCGGGCCCTTCGAGTTCCCGCACCGCGTCGTGATGGCACCGATGACCCGCAACCGCGCGGGTCCGGAAAACGTGCCGCACGCGCTCCATGCGACCTACTACCGCCAGCGCTCCGACGCCGCGCTGGTCATCACCGAAGCGACGCAGATCTGCCCCGAGGGGCTTGGATATCCGGGGACGCCGGGCATCCATTCCGCGGAACAGACGGCCGGGTGGGCTGCGGTCACCGATTCCGTTCATGAAGCCGGCGGGCTGATCTTTCTCCAGCTCTGGCATGTCGGCAGGATCTCTCATCCCGACCTGCAGCCCGGCGGACAGCTTCCGGTTGCGCCTTCGGCCATTCGGCCGGCCGGCGACGCGATGACGGCGTCCGGCATGAAGCCGTTCGTAACCCCCCGCGCGCTGGAAGCCGCCGAGCTTCCGCGCCTCGTCGAACAGTACGCCGAGGCCGCTGCCAATGCCGAACGCGCCGGATTCGACGGCGTCGAGATCCACGGCGCCAACGGCTACCTGCTCGACCAGTTCACCCGTGATGGAACCAACCTCCGCAAAGACGACTATGGCGGCTCGATCGAGAACCGGTGCCGACTGCCTGTAGAGGTCGCCGAAGCCGTGGTCGGGATCTGGGGTGCGGATCGGGTGGGTTATCGGATATCGCCGTTCCAGCCCTTCAATGACATGTCGGACAGCGACCCCGCGGCCACCTTTGTTCACCTTGCGGAGGAGCTTGCGAAGAGGAACATCCTCTATCTGCATGTCGTGGAACTCGGCCGTCCGGGAGAAGGCGAAGGGCTGGCATTCGTCGAATCAAGGGACCCTCTGATGCGCAAATTGCGGAGGATCTGGTCGGGGATACTGATCGTGAACGGCGGTTACGACCGTGGCAGGTCCGATGCCGTGATCGGCGCCGGCGAGGCCGACATGGCCGCCTTTGCCACCGCCTTCATTGCCAATCCGGATCTTCCGGAGCGGCTTCTCGGCGGCGCGCCGCTCAACGAACCGGACCGGGCGACCTTCTATGGTGGCGGTGCCGAAGGCTATACCGACTATCCGTTCCTCGAGGAGATAGACAGATGAAGATCGGCTGGATCGGAGCCGGCAACATGGGGCTTCCGATGTCCGGACACTTGGTCGAGGCCGGACACGAGGTGACGGCCTTTGATGTCGACGAGGGACGCCTTGCGCAGGTGGTAGCGCGCGGCGCGGTAATGGCACGTTCCGTCGCGGAAGCGGCCGCGGACGCAGAGGTGGTGTTTTCCTCGATTCCGGACGACGACGTGCTCCGCACTGTCGCGCTTGGTGCTGCGGGGGCGCTTGAGGCGAGTGCCGGCGACGCCACCTATGTCGACATGAGCACGGTGTCTCCGACGATCTCGAAAGAGGTTGCCGAAGCTGCCGCCGGGCGCGGCGTGTCCTATCTGCGGGCGCCGGTTTCCGGGAGCGTCACCCTCGCCGAGTCTGGTACGCTCACCGTGATCGTGTCGGGTCCCGAAAGCGCCTTCGGGCGCTGCCGTCCGCTGTTCGAACGGCTTGGATCGAGGGTTTTCCATGTCGGGACCGGCGAACAGGCCCGCTATCTCAAGCTCGCGATCAACAACATGGTTCATGCCACAGCGGTGGCCATGGCCGAAACCCTTGCAGTCGGGCGCAGAGGCGGCTTGGACTGGGCGCAGATGCTTGAGGTGATCGCAGCGAGCGCCGTCGCCTCACCGCTTGTCCAGTACAAGTCGGAACGGATCCGGAATCGCGATTTCTTGCCGATGTCATTCGTCTCGACATCGATCAAGGACCAGGAGCTCTTCAACGCGGCCGCTGCAGAGGCCGGGGTGAGGCTCGATATTGCGCCGGCGCTTGCCAAGGTATTCCGCGAAATGATGGATTCGGAAGATCGCGACAAGGATTTCTTCGCAACCGTTCTCCGCGTCGAACGGAGGTCGGGGCTCGGGGAGCCGTGATGCGACGACCGGTTTTCAGCCGTTGCGGCGGAAGAAACGGGTGAGGCGCGCTTCGCCCCAGACATCGTTCTGCTTGAACGGATGGCCAGCCACGAAAGCCTCGATTTCTTCTTTGCCACCGGCCTCGATCAGGAACATGGATCCGATCATCGTCTCGCCGTCCTCGGCGAGCAGCGGTCCCGACATGACGGTCTCGACCCCGCATTCCCGCTGGTACGCTCGGTGCTTTTCGACGAGGCGCTTGCGCGTCTCAACGCGGTCTGGCTTGTCGAGGATGTGGAGACAATAGAGCATTCCCCTATCCCTGACGGCGATAGAAGACGTTGACGTTGACGCTGTCCCACACGTCGGCATGATACAGCGGATCGTTTTTCTGGAAGGTGTCGATTTCCTCGCGGCTATCGGCATTCACGAGAAACAGGCTTCCGATCATCGCCTTGTTGGCGTCGTCCATGATCGGACCCGATATCACGATATCGATGGGCTCAGTGGCGAGATAAGCCCGGTGCGCGTCGATCGCCGCCAGACGGCGTTCAAGTGCGCCCGGCTTGTCGAGACAGTGTATGACCCAGAGCATCGGCCCCTCCATTCGGCGTACGTCTCTCGCCCGCGTGCGACGCGGGGTGCTGAAAGACATCGCATGGCTCGACGGCATTCGCAAGGGATCGGCAACAGGATCGCGGCCGATCACGCCTGTTCCAAAGGGTGCAGTTCTCGTATGGCGAATCCAAATCATTGATTTAACGCGGTTGTGCGGTCGCGAGGCAGCGGCGAAAACGGGTTTTCGTGACTATCGCCCGTTTCAGGACAGGATTTTGTCACAACCCCCGCGGCATCGACAGGTGATCCGGGCGCTGCGCCACCTTCGCGACACCGTGGCGCCAACGGGCCAACATCGACAGGGAACCGTTCTTCTTCCGCAAGCATCGCCACCGAATGCGCTACCGCGCGCTGAAGCAACCGGCTCGGGAATTGTCGAGGCGGCAAACAAGACCCTCGTCACACAGCGCATGAAACGCTCCGGCATGCGCTGGCGCATCGTCGGCGGACAATCACCTTCCGCGCCCTGCTCGAATCCGGCCGCTTCGAGAGCGCGTGGACGGCCATGATCGGTGCAGACGACGTACCAGCCAACGACAACATCAGCCCAAATCACACCCCGGCACTGGCCGCATGAGATGAACAAGTGGTACTGAGCCTGCAACTGTGCCATACGAAACTCCCACCCTTGGACGCTGAAGCTGCTGGCTGGCCGTCTGGTGGAGATGGAGATCGTCGAGAGCATTTCGAAGGAAACGGTACGGGGGCAATGGTTTGAAGTTGAATTACCTGATGTGTCTTCATGTCGAGATCAGATGTTTTCGACCCCGTTTGTCCACTTGTGAAGGCCGTGGTGCAACCATTTCGTCAATGTTCCCTATTTGTTTTATGAAGCCGTAGAACTGTCGGGCTTGCGCAGGAGATCAGGGAACGCGGCGTCCGGCCACGCCATCGGCGGGTAAGGTAAGGGGAGACGCAAACGATCTTTCCGCGCTCAAGGTAACGGCGCTGGCGCACGACGACATGGCAGCGCTGCACCACGGGATGCGCGGCAAGCCCTGCCCGGACCCGGACAACCGCCAAGTATATGTGCAACTCGCCGACGATCTGCAGCATGGCGCTTTCGGGCGAACCGCCGCGTCCCTCAAGCAGGTCATGGGCCGTAGCGCGAGCGCCGGTTTCCTCCACCCGCGCTTCGCGCCTCCCGATCACTCCCCGGCCAGGCCGCGCGGCACGAACTCGCGCCAGCCGCCGTCGGCAAGCGCCTCTGCCTTCGGGACCCAGCGCCGCACCTGCGAGCGCATCCAGCTGTCGGAGGTCCATGTCGCTGCCACGTCCTTCTTGCCCCCAATGTTGCAGGATATTTTGAATCTTCTATACAGCACTGATTTTACTGGTTTTTCCCGGCCTCCGGCAAATCAAGCCTGTTTCCAGATAGCGGCCCGAGACCGGATCGATCCGAAACGAGGCGTTGCCGGCTCGCGCATGCCGACAAACGGTCCATCGCCCGAAGGGCATGACGATGATTCCGCTGCGGGATGACAACCCGGCCCGTCTCCCGCCGCGCGCGTGAAACGCCGTCGAGTCGTTCGGCGAGCGGACGGACAAGCCGGGACTGGCCGTACATCCGCGGACACCGGTCCGAATGCGCCGGGCGGCAATCGTGTGGCGGCCGTGAGCTTCGGAGCGTGCGCATCCGGCGTGTCGGCGGTTCGGGGCAGGGCTGGCGCGCATGTCCGGGGCGGTGGAAATCCCCTGACCGATCCCTTTGCAAGGCAGGCCGGCGGTCTCCAGAGTGACGCCGGTTGCCGGGCCGTTGCGGGCGGCGCCGGGAAGGACCTGGAGGAGAGCGGGATGGGCGCGATCGAACCGGAATTCATGGGCACGCGGCATGTGGCGGCGCGGCTCGGGCTCTCGCCCCGCACGCTGGGGGCTGCCGGGTGAGCGGGGGCGCCCAAAGGGTAGCCAGAACGGCGCAAGCATGAGAAGGAAGAACGACAAGCCTGACTTGACTGCGACCGCCACCGTTCCGGTCAATCCCGGCTGACCGAAAACCAGGTGCCCGGAGCCACGCCCAAGGCTGGTCGCGACTTGCCGAAACCCCTGGACAGAATCACTGAAATCCGCAATCTTCGATTACGCAACCTGATGTCTGGAAATTGTCGAGAAGCTCTCAGTCATCGAGCTGTTCCCATTTGATGTATGCCTTGGTTTCGGTTTCCCATTTTTCGTCGATGAGGACCGCGGTTGAGAGGCGCTCCAACGAGGCGAGGTTCGGAAAGACCCTGACTTTGGAGGTGCGCCGCTTGAGCTCTTGCTGGATCGGCCGCTCGATACCGTTCGAGGTTCGCATACGTTTGCGGTGAGCATCGGGCAAGGTGAAGACAGCGAGCCCCGCATTCTTTTCCAGCCAGTCTGCGAAGCCTGGATGCTTGTCGCGATAGCTGGCCACGAGGGCGCCCAGTTCAGCCTCGGCGGTTTGGAGTGAGGACGCATGGCTCCGAGCTGTTTTCCAATACGTTTCCTGATGTCGTTGTTCGGTGCACGGCGTTTTGCGCCAGGTGGAACTGGCAGCGCTGCCATGTCGCCGCGCCCAGCACCGCGCGTCGTGCCGCTTTCAGCCCAGCATGGTCATCCGAGACGATGAAGGTCGTACCATGCAGGGCTAGCAAGCTTTCCAGGAAGGCTCTCCAATGGACCTCGGCCTCGGAGAGCGCCACAGAGAGCCCCAGAACGTGCCTGCAGCCCCTGTTCCGATGGCCGAGAGTACCCCGCGCGACATCGCGCACAACGCCGTCATGGCGGGCTTTTTCGTAGCGCGCATCGAGGATCAGGTATTTCATCAGCCCAAGGGGCCGGTTGCGCCAGGCGGCGAGTTCTTCATCGAGCAACCTGGTGGCCCGGCTGACCTGAGAAGAGGACAGGCTCCCGAACTCGCGCATTACATCCTGCCGTGTGGAAACACCCTTGATGTACATCTCGGCTACGGCGCGAGAAGATCGCTGGCCGCGTTCAAGCGACTGGGGATAGAACGGGTCGTTCCCGTGACCGTTTGGCACCTGAACGGCAACAGTGGGGGTGTCGATCCGTTTGTAGCCGTTGGCATAGCCCTGTCGCTCCGGCGTCCGTTCGTAGTGGCCCGCTTTCAAGTACTGCTCGCGCTCGATTTGCATCGCAAGCTCGAAGAGCTGACCAAAGACCCGCCCCAGATCCGTTGCTCCGTTTGCGATCAGATGTTCCAAAACAGCCTCAATCGTCGTAGTGTGTCGCAGGTCCATTCGCTTCCTCCATGAAGGTTTACAGCTCCATGGGATAGCACGATGGCGCCGCGTTTCACTGGGGGGCTAGCCCCCCAGTGAAACGCCTCAAAGCGCAAACCTCAGACAAATTTCCAGACATCAAGTTACAGTACCCAATCTTTCTTCGTTGAGGAAAGGAAGAGCAATGCAGGATCTCGCGGAAAGAATACCAGATACTGAACAGTTTCTGGTCCTGGAATCGGAGGAACTCGGCGCAAAGCTGTTGTTTGTGCTGCGTCAACGGATCAAGAAAGGCGGCAAGTCGGTGCATCTTGGCAATTTCTTGAACGACATGACAGTAACTGGAAACCGCAAACGCGTATCCGATATTTGGTCCGTCGAGAAATTCGAGAAATCAGAAGAAGAGATAAAGGTCGCCATTTGTGAGGCTTGGGCATGGCTGGAGGCGCAGGGGATGCTCATCCCGAGCCCTGACATTAATGGCCAACACAGTTTCCGCATCCTGAGTCGACGGGCACATCAATACGAACCCCCGTTCCATAGTGAAGTGCAACACATGATGGGCTATGGCCATGTGTTTTTAGACGCATGATGTTGCGGAGCGGTAGCGGCGAGAGTTCCTGTACAAGATGGAGGGAGCTTGTTCATGTCCAAAGGCTACCGTCACCTACGAAGAGCGATGCCAGATTGAGGCAGAAAAGCGGTCTTTCACAAGGTGCGATTGCTCGGCAGCTGGGCCGTTCAACAATTTTCCGGGAGATCAAGCGCAACACCGGGGGACGGGGTTATCGTCACAAGCAGGCGCAAAGGATGGCAGAAACGCGCGTAGTGGGTACTGTAACTTGATGTCTGGAAATTTGTCTGAGGTTTGCGCTTTGAGGCGTTTCACTGGGGGCTAGCCCCCCAGTGAAACGCGGCGCCATCGTGCTATCCCATGGAGCTGTAAACATTCATGGAGGAAGCGAATGGACCTGCGACACACTACGACGATCGGGACTGTTTTGGAACACCTGATCGCAAACGGAGCAACGGATCTGGGGCGGGTCTTTGGCCAGCTCTTCGAGCTTGCGATGCAAATCGAGCGCGAGCAGCACTTGAAAGCGAGCCACTACGAACGGACACCGGAGCGACAGGGCTATGCCAACGGCTACAAGCGGAACGACAATTCCGGCGGGACGGAGAGGTGGTTCCGCTGAGCGGCCTAGGCGAAATGCTTGACGGGCTGTAGCGAAGGACCCTGATCCGGAACCGCGCTCTTCTCCCAGAATCGGCGCATCCGTGAAGTTGCACCGTCTGCGCAAACGGTGCGATCCGGCCGGCAACCACATCTGAAACCGGCGATGCCGCTCCGGGGTGACTATCCCGACGGGCGGAAGGGCCGCGCCAGCGATGCAGGGAAGTGGAGCATGAGAATCTGCCGGTTGCGGGAAATGATCACGAGAACCGCGATGGTAGCAAGATAGGGAAGCGCGGACAGGAGTTGCGAGGGAATCGCAAGGCCAAGCGCCTGGCCCTGCAACTGCAGGATGGTCACGCCGCCGAACAGCCATGCCCCCGCCATCACCCGGAACGGCCGCCAGGTCGCGAACACGACGAGTGCGAGCGCGATCCATCCCCGGCCCGCTGTCATATTTTCGACCCAGAGCGGAGTATAGGCAATGGACAGATAGGCGCCGCCCAGTCCGGCCATCAGGCCGCCGAACAGCACCGCAAGATAGCGGATTGCGATTACCGAATAACCGATCGCATGCGACGACTGCGGCGATTCCCCGATGGTGCGGACCACGAGGCCGGACTTGGTGCGATACAGTACCCAGGTGATCACACCGAACAGGATGAAGGACAGGTAGACAAGCGGGTCGTACTGGAAGAGCAGTGGCCCGATCACGGGTATGTCGGCAAGGATGGGAATATGAAACGCCGACAGTGCTTCGACCGGGGTGCTGCCGAAGCCGCGCCCGATCGAGGCCGAGACGCCGGAGCCGAAGATCGTCAGCGCTAGTCCCGCCGCGTACTGGTTGGTCATGAAGGTCAGCGCGAGGATGCCGAAGATCAGGGACGCTGCCGCGCCCGCCGCCGCCGCCGCCGCTATCGCCACCGACATGGGAAATCCCGCAAACGACACCCATACCGCCACCGCCGCACCGATAAGCATCATGCCCTCGATGCCAAGATTGACGACCCCCGACTTTTCGACAACGAGCTCGCCGAGAGCTGCGAATATCAGCGGCGTCGCGGCAATCACCGTTCCCGTAAATATGGCGGTGAACAGGTCCATGGGCTTTAGCGTCCCGCAAGCTTGATGCGATAGAAGATGAGGAAATCGGCAGCCAGCAGGAAGAACAGCAGCATGCCCTGGAATATCCGTGTCAGTGACGACGGCATGCCCAGGCTCAACTGGACCGCTTCGCCGCCAAGATAAAGGAGCGCCAGCAGCAGCCCGCCGAACACGATTCCGAACGCGTTCAGGCGGCCGATGAATGCGACGATGATGGCGGCGAACCCGTATCCCGGAGAAATCTGCGGCGACAGTTGCCCGAGCGGACCCGCTGCCTCGGCCATGCCGGCAATGCCGGCGGCCGCGCCGCCGATGAGAAGGCCGAACCAGATCGAAGCCGAGTCCGAGAAACCCGCATAGCGCGCCGCCGCCGGCGCCTCGCCACTGACCGCCATCTGGTAGCCAAGAAAACTGCGGCCGCTGAAGATCCACATCGCGAATACTGCGACCACGGTGATGAAGATCGAACCGTTGACACGGTAGGCGCCATGCAGCGGATCGAACATGGCCGTCGGCGGCAGGAGTGCCGTCTGCGGGTAGTTGAATCCGGCCGGATCGCGCCACGGCCCGTGAACCAGATAGGAGAGCAACAGCGTCGCCACGTAGGTGAGCATCAGGGTGACAAGTATCTCGTTGGTGTTGTAGCGATCGCGCAGAAATGCCGGTATCGCCGCCCACAGCATTCCGCCGGCCATGCCAGCGACCAGCATCAGGGGAAGGACCGCCGCGCTTTCGCGGTCGGGGAAGAAGAGGCCCACCCCCGTCGCCATGATGGCGCCGATTACGAGTTGCCCCTCGGCCCCGATATTCCAGACATTGGCGCGAAACCCGATCGCGAGCCCAAGCGCGATCAGGATCAGCGGCGACGCCTTCAGAAGCAGTTCCGAGACCCCGTTGAGAGAACTCACCGGTTCGACGAAAAACGCCTCGAACGCGGCCACCGGGTCATGACCAAGTGCGGCAAACAGGATCGAGCCGCACAGAATCGTGAGCGCGGTCGCCATCACGGGCGCGGCGATCCGCATCGTCGCCGAAGGTTCGGTGCGCCGATCGATGACCGGCCAGAGCGGAAGAGCTCCCATCGAACGCCTCAGGCCCGGGCGCGGGTCATGAGAAGCCCGACTTCCTCGTAAGTCGTCTGCCCGCGCTCAAGCGAGCGCGACAGCGAGCCTTCGCACATGACCAGGATCCGGTCGCAGATCTCGAACAACTCGTCGAGCTCCTCCGAGATCACGAGGATTGCCGCTCCCGTCCGGCTGATATCGATGAGAGTCTGGCGTATGTATGCCGCCGCGCCGACATCGACGCCCCAGGTTGGCTGCGACACCAGAAGGATGCCGGGCCGCAGCTCGATCTCACGCCCCACAATGTACTTCTGGAGGTTGCCGCCCGACAAACTCTGGGCGAGGCTGTTGACGCCGTTGGTCCGGACATTAAACTTCTCGATGACGTTGCCGGCATATCCCCGCGCGCGACGGCGGTCCACCAGGCCGCGCCGTATCATGCCGGTCCGGTGACCGGTAAGGATCGCGTTCTCGCTGAGCTGGTGGGGCGGAACGGCGCCGCGGCCAAGCCGTTCCTCGGGCACGAACGCAAATCCGAGCCGCCGCCGCCGCCCTGCACCGAGATGGGCAACGGGCTTTCCGAACATACTTATCGCGTCAGGCGTGGCATTTAGCGTCCGCTCTCCGCTCAGCAGGCCGGCAAGCTCAGCCTGGCCGTTGCCCGATATGCCGGCAATCCCGACGATCTCTCCGCCGAAGACCTCGAAAGAGACATCTGCGATGCGGGTGCCGAACCGGTCGGCGGGCTCCGCCGACAGGTTCCGCACCTTGAGGACCGGCTCTGCGCTGCGTTCCGCAGGCTCTGCGTGAGTCTCGGGAAGCTCGGTTCCGACCATCAGCCGCGCGATGTCCTCCGTCGAGGCAGCCCGGGGATCGACCGTGCCGACAACCCTGCCGTTCCTCAGCACCGTCGCGGTGTCGCAGAGTTCCTGCACTTCATGCAGCTTGTGGCTGATGTAGAGGATGCTGCATCCCTCGCCAGCCAGCTGGCGAAGCGTCTCGAACAGCCGCGGCACGGCCTGCGGCGCCAGCACCGATGTGGGCTCGTCGAGAATCAGCAGGCGCGGGCTCTGAAGCAGGCAGCGCACGATCTCGACGCGCTGGCGTTCACCGACCGAAAGCGTGTGGACCAGCCGCCCGGGATCGATCGGCAGGCCGTAGCGCTCGGACACTTCCGAGATCTTCCCCGAGAGCGCGTCGAGGTCGAACCTGCCCCCGACCGAGAGCGCGATGTTCTCGACCACGGTGACCGATTCGAACAGCGCGAAATGCTGGTAGACCATCTCGATGCCGAGCGCACGCGACACCGCAGGGTTGTGGGCGCGGATCGGTTCGCCGTCGCACAGGATTTCCCCCTCGTCGGCAAGCACGGCGCCGTAGATGATCTTCATCAGGGTGCTCTTGCCGGCGCCGTTCTCGCCGAGCACCGCATGGATCTCGCCCGGCATGACGGACGCAGAAATCCCGTCATTGGCGACGACGCCGGGATAGCGCTTGCGGATGCCGCGCAGTTCCAGCCGTGGAATCATGTCTGCGAACCGGCGCCCGGACCCGGTCATGGCGCCCCGCCGTGCGGGGCGCCATGGACACGTCGAGAGTCTAGCCGAGCTTGCCGATCATGCCGGCAACGAACCAGTCGAACTTGCGAATGTCGGGATTGGACAGGACGCCGCCCTTGGCGACCCGCACCTTGCCCGCCTGGTCCTTGATCTCGCCGGCATAGGGATGAAGCTTGCCGTTCCTGATCGACTTCTCGGTTGCCGCCAGCTTAGCGCGGACATCGGCGGGAATGGCATTGTTGTAGGGCGACATTCTGACGACGCCCTCGGCAAGGCCCTGCCATCTGACCGTGGACTTCCACGTTCCGGCCGCAACCGCCTTGGCAGCGGCAACATAGACGCTGCTCCAGTCGAGCATGAAGGCCGTGAGATGGGTCTTGGGCGCGAACTTCGCCATGTCGCTGGCATAGCCGACCGACCAGGCTCCCTTCTCGCCGGCTACCTGGACGCCGGTGGCAGTATCCGTCATCGAGCAGATGACGTCGCAACCTTGGGAAATCAGCGTGTTGGTCGCCTCCTTCTCCTTGCCCGGATCGAACCACGAATTCAGGAAGATCGCGCTGCAGGTGATCTTGGGATTGACGCTCTGGGCGCCGAGAAGCAGGGCATTCGCCGGACCGACGATATCGGGAATCGGGAAACCGCCCACAAAGCCGATCTTCGCGGCCTTGGACACGTGCCCCGCGGCCACGCCGGCGACATAGGTGCCCTCGTAGTACTTGGCCTCGAACGTACCGAGATTCGGAAGATGGACGATTCCCGAGCAGTGCTCAAAGGCGACCTTCGGAAAGCGCGGCGCGACCTTCTGCATCGGCGTGCCGTGCGAGAAACTGGTCCCGAAGATGAGCTGGTGTCCGTTGCTCGCCAGCTGCCGGAAGACGCGCTCGGCGTCCTGGGGCTTGAAGATGTTGTCGATGACGGTGATCTTGACCTTGTCGCCGAGCGCCTCCCGGATCGCGTCGACGCCGAGGCTGTGCTGCTTGGTCCAGCCGATTTCGGACACCGGCGAAACATAGACGACCCCGACCCTCAGCGGGTCGGCAGCAACGGCATGGGACGCAAGGCCGGTGCTAACTAGCGCAGAACCGGCGGCGGCCATGAATTCACGGCGTGTCGTTGACAGTTTCATTTGGGCCTCCACTTTGTCTTGTTGCGGGCTTCCTCGAACGGTCCGTGGCGGATCCGCTGCCGGTCGGACCTGCAGCCGGCCCCGCCCGTCCCGCGCCATCGCTCTCGGGAACGGACGGAGTCCGATCATCAGTCTTATAGCCGCCAAACCCCGGCAATGACAGATGCTGCACGAGCTGATTCCGCCATCGAGCCAATCCCGTCCACCGGGTTCTCCACAGGCAGCGTTCCGCCGCACCAAGCCAATGCCTCTGCGCTTGAGTTAGGAAGGATCCCGCAACATAATCCCGCAGCCTACCCCAGCACCGGAACGCAGGCATGGATCTCGCATCGAACGCAGGACTGTTTGCGGATTGGCACGTGGTCGCCGACCTTGAGAACCTCCGCCAATCCGGCAGCCACGAGACACGGCTGTTCGGAGAGCATCTTGCGATATCGCGACCCGGCGACGGTTTTCCCGCCGTCGTTCTTGCCGGCGGGAAAACCGTCGCGGCACAGGAGAAGTACGGCTTCGTCTGGGCGAGCCTCGGAGAGCCGGCTGCCGACATCATCGATATCCCCGAAGCGGAAGAGGGCGACCGCCATATCGTGACCGGGGGCTCGATCGCCGTCCACGCATCGGGATTGCGGGTGGTCGAGAACTTTCTCGACATGGGGCATTTTCCGTTCGTGCATGCTGGCTGGCTCGGCACCGAGCCGCACACCGAGGTTCCCGCCTACGAGGTTGCCTTCGCCGGAGACGACCAGATTCTGGCGACCGACTGCAGGTTCTTCCAGCCGGTCGCCTCGCCGACCGCAGAGAGCGGCTTCATGGTCGACTACGTCTACCGCGTGTTCCGACCCTACAGCGTCGCCCTTTACAAGAGCAACCCGACGCAGCCGGACCGCAAGGACTTCATCGCCCTGTTCGTCCAGCCGGTCGACGAGGAACGCTGCGTCGCCCATCCGTTCCTGTGCTATCTGATGGACGGAATCGACTGCGCCACGGTGCGCTGGTTCATGCAGTTGATCTTCGCCCAGGACAAGCCGATCCTCGAGAACCAGCTTCCGAAGAAGCTGCCGCTTGACCCGCGCACCGAGACTCCCGTCCGGGCCGATGCCGTCTCGGTGTCCTACCGGCGCTGGCTGCGGGACCGGCGGGTAAGCTACGGCGCCGTTCCGCAGGCGGTCTGAAGCCATGGCCGCAGAACACGCATCCCGCACGCCCGAAAAGGGCGCCATAGCCGAACCCGCATGCGCGGATCCGGTCGTGCTTGACCTGTGGCATGCAATCGGCGCAGTGGACGAGGCGTCAGAAGTGCAGCACACGGAACTTCTGGGCCAGCCGCTGTCATACCGGATCGACGCAAGTGGGACTCCCCGGGTTCGGCCGCATGGCGATCCGGGAGATGGTGCCGCCCTGCCGGCATGCACCGCCTACGGCTATGTCTGGTGCAGTCTCGGCACGCCTGCGAGCGAGCTGTTTCCGATTCCGGAATATGAGGAAAAGGATCGTCGCAACCTCAACGCCGCGAGCATCGGCGTGCACGTGTCAGCACCGCGCGCGATCGAGAATTTTCTCGACCTCGGCCATTTCCCATTCGTGCATACCGGCATCCTCGGCGTCGAACCGCACACCGAGGTCAGGGAATACCGGGTCGAGGTCAGCGACGACAACCGTGAGATCGTCGCCACGAACTGCATGTTCTATCAGCCAAGGGCGGCGCCAACGTCGGAGTTCGGAGCGGATGTCGAATACGTATACCGGGTGCCCCATCCCTTCTGTTCGGTGCTCTACAAGTCGAGCCCTCTCGATCCGGAGCGCATGGACATCATCGCTCTTTTCTGCCAGCCCCTCGACGAGCAGCGCACCCGCGCCCACATGCTTCTCAGCATCCTTGACGAGGACAACGAAGACCGCGAGATCCGGGCGTTCCAGCAGATGATATTCGGCCAGGACAAGCCGATTCTGGAAAACCAGTATCCGAAGAAGCTGCCGCTCGATCCGTGCGCGGAGACCCCGATCCGGGCCGACAAGTCAGCCATCTTCTACCGCCGCTGGCTGAGCCAACTCGGACTGACCTACGGCGTGGTCCCGGCCTCGTCATGAGCACCGCGGGCGCAACCCCCGACCCCGGAGCCGTCTGGGCCGACATGGCCGGCGCGGATCCCGCGCGGGCGTGGCATCCTGTAGCGGCCGTGCATGACCTTCCCTACCGGCACGTCTTTCATGGCCAGCTGCTGGGACGCGAGCTTGCGATCTGGCGCGCCGACGACGGCTATGTGAACGCTTGGGAGAACCGCTGCCTGCATCGCGGCGTGCGCCTTTCCATCGGCGTCAATGATGGCCGCGAACTCAAGTGCCAGTATCACGGCTGGCGCTACGCCAACCGGACGGCGGGCTGCACCTACATCCCCGCCCACCCGGCCGACGCGCCGGCGCGGACGATCTGCAACCGCACGTTTCCGGCGGTCGAACGCCACGGACTGGTATGGTCGGGCGAAGCGCCCGAAGGCGATGTCCCCGACCATTGCGGGTTCGCGGAGCCGCTGGCGCTGCGCGGCATCGCCGTCAACGCGCCTCCGGCTCTGGTCGCAGAGCATCTCGCCGGATACCGGTTCCTGCCGTGCGGACGGCTCGACGCCGACGACGCCGACATCGATGCCACCGTCGTTTCTCCCTGGGCCGTTCGGCTGAACGCCTCCGTCGACGGCAATTCGACCGGCCTTCTGCTCCTGGTGCAGCCGGTGGATTCGCATCGCTCCGTGATTCGCGGGGTGGTCGACCGGGGCGGCGGCGGTGCGCCGGACAGCGCAATCCTGCGCCACCACAACGGACGCCTTGGGGCATTGCGCGACGTCATCGAGAGCGAGGCTGCGAAACTGGAGATGCCGGAGCCGCTGGAACCGACGGTCGAACGGTTGTCGCCTGACCTCGCGGGAATCCCGGAACCCCCGAAAGGCGGCCGGCAGGCGGCGCTCCGCGTCGAGGTGGCGCGGAAATGGCGCGCTGCCGAGGGCATAAGCGGCTTTCGTCTGGTTCCGGTCTCGGGCATCCTGCCGACGTTCCAGCCCGGGGCCCATGTCGACGTTCACATGCCGAACGGCCTGATCCGGCAGTATTCCCTCGTCAATGGTCCTGGCGAGACCGACGGGTTCGTCATCGGCGTGAAGCTCGAGCCCGAGTCGGCAGGCGGCTCGCTGTGCATGCACGAGGCGGTGCGCGAGGGTGACGTGCTCGCGGTCTCCGAGCCGCGGAACAATTTCACGCTGCGCCGAGACGCAACGCGCTCGCTCCTGATCGCCGGCGGCATCGGGATCACGCCGCTCCTGTCGATGGCGCGAACGCTCGATCACGGCGACCTCGGGTACGAACTTCACTATTTCGTGCAGAACGAGGAACAGATCGCGTTCCGCGACATCCTCGATGGCCTCGGCGACCGGGTCCGCCTGCATCTCGGCCTCGGGGCAGCCGAAACGAGTGCGGCCCTCCGCCGTCTACTTGCCGACCGCGAGGATCGCATGCATGTCTATCTCTGCGGTCCAGGACCGATGCTGGAGGCGGCGAGGAGCGCCGCCGAACAGCAGGGTTGGCCCGACAAGGCGGTGCATTTCGAGTATTTCGCAAATCCCAACGAGATCGATGACCGTTCGTCCTTCGAGATCGACCTTGCGCGCTCGTGCCTGACGCTCAATGTGCCGGCCGGCAGGACGATCCTCGAAATCCTGCGCGAGAACGGCGTCGATCTTCCCTCGTCCTGTGAACAGGGAGCGTGCGGAACGTGCGCTGTCCCGGTCCTCGAGGGGCAACCGGACCACCAGGACGTCTATCTGAGCGATGCGGAAAAAGCCGCCGGCGACCGTATCATGACCTGCGTCTCGCGTACCGGATCCGACCGGCTCGTACTCGATATCTGAAGCGGCAATGGCTCTCACGCTCTACGATTACGAACTGTCGGGGAACTGCTACAAGCTGCGTCTCCTGATGAACATTCTCGGAGTGGACTACGTCACGGTCCCGATCGACTTCTATCCGGGCCGGGAACACAAGTCTACGGAATTCCTTGAGAAGAATCCGCTCGGGCAGTTGCCCGTGATCGATGACGACGGTTTGGTGCTGCGCGATGCTCAGGCCATCCTCGTCTATCTCGCCTCGAAGTTCGATCCGTCGGAGCAGTGGTATCCGGTCGGAGATGTCCGGCTTCTCGGCGAAGTCAGCCAATGGCTGGCATTCGCCGACGGCATCACCGCGACATCTTCCGCAGCGCGGCTGCATGACGGCCTATTCTACGACTTCGACATCGAGGCCTGCCGCTCGGAAGCACATCGGCTGTTCCGGATCCTCGACGAGCAACTGTGGTTTTCGGAGGCCGAGAATTCGGGCTGGATCTGCAGCGCCCGGCATCCGACGATCGCAGACATCGCCTGTTTCCCTTACGTGATCCTCTCGGAGGAGGGCGGCATCTCCCGGCAGGACTATCCGGCCATCCGGCGGTGGACAGACCGGATGAAGCGCATTCCGGCCTTCGTCGTGATGCCTGGCGTCTTTCCTGCCGGGCCCGACCGGACCTGACTGATTGTCGCAGCGAAATGAGCGACAGCAACCATTGCTGTCCGCCGGATTCCCGGTTCTTCGGCTGGACGCCGGGGTCCCCGGACGGTAGGAACAGGCAATTCGTTGCCCAACGCCTTGAGGCGACGCCAAAGGCAAGCCAGCATCCGAAATCCGGTCGCGAACGCGACGACGGACGGACGAGACATGACCGACGGAAAGCTTGAGAGACTGATCGGCCATGCGCCGGTCAAGGACCTCCGGATCGCACGCGGCGGTTCCGGACTGACCGGTCCCGGCATGTCATTGCCCGGCGAAGGCTCCGTGCTCGTGATCTCGACCCGGTCGCAGAGCGCCGCCGCGAAGAGGATCATCGGACGACTCGGCCCGCGGTTTGGCGCATGGATAGGCGAAGCGGTTATGCATGTTCCCGAAGCCGACGCAGATCGGGCCGTAGAACTGGCGTCGCAGTGCGGCGCCGGAAACGTGATCGCGATCGGTGGCGGCTCGGCTATCGGCCTCGCCAAGGCCGTCGCCCTTCGGAAGACCGTCGCCATCGTCGCGATCCCGTCGACTTATTCCGGATCCGAGATGACGGACATCTGGGGAATTACGCAAAAGGCGGGCAAGGTCACCGGACGGGACACACGCGTCGTGCCGGCGGTGGCAATCTATGACGCCGAGTTGATGCGAACACTGCCGCCGACAATCGCCGGGCCGAGCGGCATCAACACGATCGCCCACTCGGTCGAGGCGCTCTACGCCCAGAACGGGACCCAACTGCTTTCGGAAATCGCCGAGGAAGGCATCAAGCGGATGGCGGCGGCGCTCCGGGTGATCTGCGGGCCCGGGCGCGAGACCGACGCTCTGGAGCCAGCGCTCGACGAGGCAATCCTCGGCACCATCCTTTGCGGAAGCGCACTGGCAAAGGCGACGATGGGCATACATCACAAATTGTGTCACGTCCTCGGCGGAACCTTCGGCCTGCCGCACGCGGAAACCCACACCGTGATCCTCTCCCATGCAGCGGCCTACAACAGCGAGGCCGCGCCGGAGGCCATGGACGCCATATGCCGCGCGCTCGGTTCTGATTCCGCGCCCGCGGGCCTTCAGGAACTCGCACGCGAGGTCGGCGCACCGACCAGTCTCAGCGACATAGGCTTCAAGGAACGAAATCTCGACCGGGCTGCTGACATCGCAACAGAATCGCCGTATTACAACCCGCGTCCCGTCGATCGTGGCAGCGTCCGCGCTCTGCTCGACGACGCGTTTCATGGACGGGATGCAGCCTGAAGGCGTGTTCGAAACCCGGGAGATCAAAAGACATGGCCGAAGCCAGACCGAAGACCGAAATCACCATGAGGATGTCCGCCAGCTGCCCGCACCACGCGCGGAGCGATATCAGCGTGCGGGACCTTGAAAGCGTGATTGACGAACCAGCCGAACGCGGCGGCACCAATCTCGGCCTCACGCCCACCGAGACTCTGATCGCATCGCTCATCGGCTGCACGAACGTCATCACGCAGCGGATCTCGGAAGGTTACGGGCTTCACATCGATGCCATGAACATCGACGCCCAGGCGCAATTCGACCGGCGCGGCGTCATGCTCCAAGAAGAGGTCGGTGTGCCGTTCCCGGAGATCACGCTGACGATCTCGATCACGACTCCGGATGCGGCTGCGGATTTCGACAAAGTCCGCGCCGATCTTGGAAAGTTCTGTCCGATCGCCAAGGTGATCCGCCAGTCGGGCACCGTCATCAACGAGAACTGGGAGATTTCCGTGTCCTGAACCGGCGCGGAAACTCCGCCCGCAACGATCCGTGGAAGATGACATGGTACGGATAACACCGGTTGTGCGCGAGAACGCGCCAGAGCTCGAGGATGTCTTCCAGCACGCGGAAAAGGCGCTCGGTTTCGTGCCCACCAGCTTCTTCGCCATGTCCCGGGCCCCCGACATTCTCAGCGCCTTCACGCGACTGTCGCGGGAAGTGATCGGAATACCCGGCACGGTTCCGCTGCCGCTCAAGCGCATGGTCGCCTACATGGCCAGCCGCTCCGCTGGCTGCCAGTACTGTTCGGCGCACACCGCCGAGTCGGCCGCTGCCGTCGACGGCGTGGCGCCGGAGAAGATCGCCGCGATCTGGAGCTATGAGACGAGCCCGCTCTTCGACGAGGCGGAACGGGCCGCGCTGCGGATGGCTCAGGGGGCCGGTGCCTCTCCCAATGCGGTCTCGGACGACGATTTCGACGACCTCCGGAAGCATTTCGACGACGATCAGATCGTCGAACTCGTTGCCGCTGTCTGCCTGTTCGGCTGGCTCAATCGCTGGAACGACACCATTGCGACGGATCTTGAGGAGCGGCCGCTCGAATTCGGCCTGGCGAACCTGACCGGAAGCGGGTGGACGCCCGGCAAGCACGCGCCCATCGACGACCGCCGGGAGACGCGCTCTTGAACCACACGCCACGCGAGGGCCCCCAGGGTCCGGACGCCTACCCGTCCCTTGACGGCCGGTCGGTCATCGTGACCGGCGGCGGCCAGGGGTTGGGGCGGAGCATGGCGCTCGCCGAACGCGGTGCCAACGTCACCATCGCCGTGGCACGCGAGACCGAGACGCTCGACAATACTGTCAACGACGCGGCTGGGCTTCCCGGCACCGTCCAGGGCATCCGAGGAGATATCCGGAGTCCCGGAGACTGCGCCGATATCGTCCGCTTCGCCCTGGACAGCTTTGGACGCATCGAGGCACTGGTAAACAACGCCGCACGCGGCACCTACTACGTGAGCGAAGCCGCCGGCGGTAGGGGAGCCAGGTTCTGGGAGGCGGACCGCGACCGCTGGGCGGAAGCGCTGACCATCAACGTCATCGGCACGTTCCACATGACGGCGGCCGCAGCGCCCCACATGACGGCGCAGGCATTCGGCCGCATCGTCAACGTTTCGACCAGCGACCGGTCGATGGTCCGCCCGACCAACACGCCCTACGGTCCTTCAAAGGCGGCGCTCGAATCCATGAGTAAGGCGTGGGCCGGGGAGATCGAGGAACATGGCGTGACCGTGAACATCCTGCTGCCGGGAGGGGCGGCGGATACACGGATGGCGACCGGGGTGACCCGCAGGCCGCTTCTTCCCGCGGGCATCATGAACGCGGCAATTCTGTGGCTGTGCTCGGACCGGTCGGGCGGCCATACCGGCGGCCGCTATATCGGCGAGGACTGGGACACGGGCGCGGAACCGGACGACGCCGCATCGGGAGCCCGCCAGCCATCGCACGATCTGCCGGCGATCATGTAACCCGAAACGCCCGGCCCGATCCTACCGGACGGTGGATTTCTCGGTGGGCGTGATCCGCGTCACGACCATGGCGTCGCGGTCAAGCATCTCGGGAAGACGTGGAGCGATATCGTTCTTCCAGAAATCGCTCTCGTATACCGCTTCGTAGAGCCTTTCGCGCTCGGCCTCGCTCTCGAAACGCCGCAGCCAGATATAGACCGAGTCGTCCGCCTCGCCGCGGAAGCTCCCGCAGATGACGGCGCCCTTGGAGACTTGGAACGGGATAATCTCGTTCTCCATGACCTGCAGCCATTGATCCATCTTGCTGGGACGGACCTTGTACTGGCGAAGTTCGTAGAATGACATTGCTGATCTCCCGCAGGATTTGGACCGGCCTCAGCGGCCCGGGAAGGTGCAGCCGGACATTGGATCCGGACGTGCCCCGGCGCATGGCTAGCAGCCAGCCGGAAGTGTGACGGCGGAGCGCCGAACTCGCCCGTCCGGCAATGAAGAACCCGGGAGCTGCAATCGGGACCCCCGAATGGAGAATGGTCGGAGTGAGTGGATTCGAACCACCGGCCCCTGCCTCCCGAAGACAGTGCTCTACCAGGCTGAGCTACACTCCGATCCGCTGGCGTTATACCGGCCCGTCGTAGAGTTGGCAACATGCCGGCGTCAGGGCTTTTCTTTTGTCATGTTTCGTCCGACGAGGGGGCGTTGTAGGCAGATCTGGAGGTCCATTCGGGGGCGGATTTCGTTGTCGATATGCCGGTTCCGACCTTGAGACGGTGCCACCAACTTCAAGAACGGCCACTCTGACACGGTTGTCCGCCGCCGATCGCGACAACAGAATGGTCCTGATGTCGGCGTCCGGTTCCAGGATGTTCCCACGCTAAATTCTGTGTATCTGCTCACCCCGCCTCTACGGAGGGGTGAGCAGATACCGACCAAGTATATCGGCGGGCACGAAAATTCGATCGGTGGGCTGATCGTGGACGGCAGCAACTTCCCGTGGGACGAGTTCCCCGAGTACTAGTAGTCCACCGATATTGCATTGATGATTTTTTGTGGGTAGTGTTCCTGTGTCGGCATCCGTTGGAATCTGGACAGTGTCGATATCCACACGGGTAAGATGCCGAACAGGCAGGCAGCCCCATGCGCAGGTCCGGACAACGGGCATGCTCGCAGGTCTTCGGCGCAATGACAGGAGCGTGGCCAACTCTCAGGGCAGAAAGCTCTACCGGGTGACCCTTTCAGCGCAGGAGCGCCAGGATCTGAAGGCGATCGTCGACGGCACCGGGGCTGCCTGGCGTCGGCGCCGGGCACAAATCCTGATGCTGAGGGGCGCTCGGCTTGTCGATGCCGACATTGCGCTGGGCATCGGCACGGCGACGGTCGAACGCTTGCGCTGCGTCCTGGAGGAGCTGGACGCAGCCCTCAGCCGCAAGGAGCAGGTGAACCGTCGGCCAAAACGGGGGCGATGGAGGCGAAGCTGATCGCCCTGCTCGTCCCCGCCCGAGGGCTGTGCCCGCTGAAGCTGCTTGCCGGCCGTCTGGTGGAGATCGTCGAGCGCATTTCGGAAGAGACGGTCAGGAAGACGCTAAAAAAGAGATCAAGCCGTGGCTAAACTGGTGCATTCCACCGCACCGGAGCGCACAGTTCGTGGCGGCGGATGTGCTTGACATTTATCAGCGGGACTTTGCCGGGGACGAGGTGCTGGTGTGCGAGACCAGCCGGCAGCAGACGAAAAAAACTCGCATCCCCCGGTCAGCCGGAGGTGGTCGACTATGAATATGAGCGCAACGGCACGGCCAACCTCTTCATGGCCTTTGCGCCCAACGAGAACTGGCGCACGGTGAAAGTCACCGACCGCCGCGGGACTGGACGCACTTCATCCGGGAGCTTGCCGACGACCATTTCCCCGACAAGAAGATCGTGCTGGACAATCTGAACACGCACAGTCCCGCATCACTATATGAAGCCTTCGAGCCCGAGGAGGCGGGTACGAAAGCGGTTCGAGTTTCGCTATACGCCGAAGCATGGAAGCTGGCTCAACATGGCCGAGATCGGCGCGCTGTCGCGGCAGTGCCTTCGGCGACGCATTCCCGACCGTGACACCATGCGGCGGGAGACGGCAGCATGGGTGGAACGGCGCAATGCGGCCGATGTCACTGTCGACTGGCGTTTCACGAGGAAGGATGCCCGGACGAAACTGAAGTCTCTATATCCGTCAATACAATAATGTTAGGCTACTAGCCCGCCTTGAACACCCCGGATCCTTCCTATCACGGCGCTGTTCGGGTGGAGGCGGTGAAACCGATCGGACCGGCCTCCTAACATCATCAAGGCGCGCACCACGCTGCTGCGCGATCTGGAACGCGCTGTCGCCGTTCAGCGCGTTCCAGATCATCCAGGGCTTCGAACGCTGGCGCTGCGCGTCCGCGAGCACAGTTGCAACGCGCAGGCGGTGGCCGACCATCTTGCGGGCTATGCGACAGGGGCGAACGTGATCCATCCGAGTCGGCAGGACGGCGAGTCTAAGGTGCCGTGCCGACACCTACCTCTCCGGTGGCTGTGGCGGGCTGGTCGGGTTGGAACTCAGGGACGGACGGGAGGCCGGACGCCGCTCTATCGACGCGCTCATGATGTTCTACCATGTCGCCGATATCGGCGTTGTCCGCTCGCTCGCGGTCTATCCGGCGAGCACGACCCACAGCCAGCTGTCGCCGGAAGACTAGCTGGCCTCGGGCGTATCGGACGGTTGCGTCTGACTTTCCGTCGGGATAGAGCACATCATCACGGACCTCGACCAGGCGCTCGCTCGCGCCGACGCCTGGCCCTGCCGTTCCGAGAGCGGCGCCGCCACGCCGCGTTGCAGGCCCGGCTCTTGGGAGGTCGATGTCGACATTTCGGAACGGCGGATATTGACGTCGGGCGACGATGCCCGCACTATCGATTCCGGCATGCGCAGGCACGGTCGGCGCGGCGGAAACGGGGAGGAGGGGAACCATGCCGAGAGGCGTGATCGACCATGACGGGCTGCAAGCGCCGGAAACTCGCGCACTGCGTGCTGCGGAGCCGCCCCTAGGCATGCCGTTCGAGATCAGGAAGATCGGCCACGTGGTGCTGATGGTGCAGGACATCGAGCGATCAGTCGACTTCTACACCAGAATTCTCGGTTTCCGGGTTTCGGACGTCTATACGGATTCCATGATGCCTGGCCGCATGGTGTTCATGCGCTGCAACGCCGACCATCACGGCGTGGCGCTGATCGGCGGCGCCCGGGAGCCGGCCAACAGCAACGAACTCAATCATCTCGCATTCGAGGTCGCGAGCCTCGACGAGGTGCTGCGGGCGCGCGAGCATCTGAAGGCCAACGGTGTGAAGATCATCTTCGACGGTCGTCGGCGCGCCGGCTGCCAGGTCGCGGTCGAGTTTCTCGATCCCGACAACCATGTCCTCGAGATCTACTGGGGCATCGACCAGATCGGCACCGGTGCCGACGCGCGCGCTCCGGAAGGTTGGCGCGAAGAGATGTCGCTCGAGGACGCAATCGACAATCCGCCGGCCGGCCAGGACACGAGCCTGCGCGATCCGTCGCTTCGGGCCCGCCGGAGCGGTTGAACGCAGGCGAGCGGGCGGCAGGGGTCCGCACTGTCCCGCCCGGCGTGGCTGGGTTATATTAGGCGCTCGTCAAGCCGATGCGATGATGACACATGGTTTCTGCGCCAGAACTCGGCCCTGCTGCCCTTGTCCGGCCCGGCCGGGTACACCGCCGCATCTACAGCGATCCCTCGATATTCGAACGGGAAATGAACTACGTGTTCGGCCGGGCATGGATATATGTCGGCCATGAAAGCGAAATCCGGGAACCCGGCGATTTCGTAAGGACGCGGATCGGCCGCAAGCCGATGGTAATGACCCGCGACGAGGACGGCCGGATTTGCGTTATCCACAACCAGTGCGCGCACCGCGGCGCCATGGTCGTCGCCGAAGATCGCGGCAATGCGGCCGAGTTCGTCTGCTGCTATCATGGCTGGACTTATGGCACCGATGGCAGGCTGGCGCGGGTGCCGCTCCGGCACGGCTATCCGCAGGACTTCGATCCCGAAGATCCGCGGACAGCTATGGTCCGCGCCCCCCGGGTTGCCAGCTATCGCGGCTTCGTGTTCGCCTCCCTCGCACCCGACGGCCCGCCGCTCGAGGAGTTCCTCGGACACATGACAACCTCGTTCGACGACATGGTCGACCGCGCGCCGGACGGGGAAATCGAGGTTGCCGGTGGCATCTTCAAACACGCCTATGACGGCAACTGGAAGCTCTATCTGGAGAACCTGTGCGACGCTGCGCACCCGCTTTTTGTCCACCAGTCCTCGATAGCCGCCGCGCACGATCAAGACGAAGATGTCCATACCGACGGTTTCGGCGAGATTGCCGTGCGTCAGATGCGCCAGAACGGGGCGCCCTACAAGTTCTGGCAGGAGCAGGTCGGCATCTGGACCTACCCGAATGGGCATTCCTTCCTTGGCGACTATCATGACGACGAGAAACTCGTCGCCGCCAGGCGCGATCCGGTCTTTGCCGACTATATTGCGGCACTGGAGGCGAAGAAGGGCACGGATGAGGCTCGGCGTATTCTCGAAGTGACGCGCTGGAATTCCAATGTCTATCCCAACCTGTCCTTCATGAGCCAGTTCCGGCAACTCCGCGTCATCCATCCAGTTACAGTGAACCGGACCGAAGTCCACACCTATTCCTTCCGCCTCAAGGGGGCGCCGGAAGAGATGTTCGAGAACACGATCGCGTTCGCAAACGTCACCAACGGCACCGGCTCGCTGGTCCTGACCGACGATCTCGAGACGTATGGCCGCATCGGCGACGGGGTCACGAGCGAAGGTGCGGAATGGATCGAGGTCGGGCGCGGATACACGACCGACCTGCCCGACGACCATGGCGGTATCCGGGGCAGCGACTCCACGAGCGAAGTTTATATCCGGAACATGTATGACGCCTGGCTCGGCTACATGGCCGCGGCATGAACGGACCTGACCAGCCTGGCGCGCGTATGCCATGAACGCCGCCGCTCCCCAAGAAATCGAGGCCTTTCTGGTCGCCGAGGCGCGCCTGCTCGACGAGCGCCGGTGGGCCGATTGGCTGGCGCTGTTCGATGACGAGGCCTGGTACTGGGTCCCGATCGAGGAAGGCCAGCCGGATCCGCGGCGGACCGTGTCGCTGATCTATGACGACCGCCAGCTTCTCGAGACCCGGATACGCCGGCTTGCCAGCGCACAGCCGCACGCCCAGACGCCGCAATCGAGGACCAGCCGCATTGTTGCAAACGCGACCGTCGAGAAGGAGGAGGCCGGAACGGTCACCGTACGGTCCAAGTTCGAGATGATCGAATTCCGGCGCGACGCGCAGCGCCTGTTCGGCGGGACCCAGTGGCACGGCCTGAAGCATGACGGAAGCACGAGTTTCGTCATCACATGGAAGAAAGTCGAACTTGTCAACTGCGATGGCGTGCTTGACGGAATCAACATTCCGTTTTAGTTTGCCGCCACATCCGTAGTCCGGTACCCGACCAACAAGGAGACATGATCATGAAGAAATCAGCCATAGCCACAGCCCTGCTGACCGGCGTTGCCGTAGCAGCCATGAGCAACCAGGTGGCGGCGAAGCCCAACGACAAGCTGACGCTCGCCGAGGCGGCACCCGCGGCGGTGCAGGCCGCATTCAAGAAGTGGGTCGGCGGCGAGGCTCTGGGCGACGGACGCAAGGACAAGTGCTACGGGATCTCGCTTGCAGGCCAGAACGACTGCAAGGCCGGCGCGGGAACCAGCTGCGAAGGCTCGTCGACGGCGGATTTCCAGGGCAATGCCTGGTCCCATGCGCCCGCTGGAAGCTGCAAGTTTATCGTGACCCCCAAGGGCCCCGGCTCGCTTTCCGAGATCAAGCGCTGACGCAATAGCGGAGCGTCCGCGCCATCTCCACCGACCCCGGCCGGACGCCGTGGACACGGCCAGTCCAATCGGAGCCGGGGTCGGTCTGAAGCCGGCCCACATCGAAAGCGCCCTCGGCCATCGCGAATCCGGGCTCTGGTTCGAGGTCCATACGGAAAACTACATGATCGCAGGCGGGCCGCGGCTGGAACAGTTGCGGCAGATCCGCGAGATCTTCCCAGTAAGCCTCCATGGCGTCGGCGCGTCGCTCGGCGGAACGGATCAGCTTGACCGCCGGCACTTAGCAGCGACGAGGCGACTGGTCGACGAGTTCGAACCCGTCCTCGTATCCGAGCACGCCGTATGGTCGGCGGCCGACGGCATCTGGTTCGCCGATCTCCTGCCGGTCCCGAGGACCGGCGACGCGCTGCGCCATCTGGCGTCCCGCGTACAGCAATACCAGGAAGCTGTCGGCCGGCAGATCCTGCTCGAGAATCCGACCAACTATCTCCCGTTTGTCAGCGAGATCGACGAACCTGAGTTCCTCAACGAAGTCGCCACCCGCAGCGGATGCGGGCTGCTCCTCGACGTCAACAATATCTTTCTCAGCGCCTGCAATTGCGGCATCGACCCCAAACGGTACATCACGGCGCTGGCTGGCGACCGCATCGGTGAAATTCACATCGCCGGCTTCGAGCCCGACGAGAATCTCGGCCAAGAACTGCTGATCGACACCCATTCCGCACCGGTGAGCAGCGCGGTGTGGGAGCTTCTAGATTTCGCGCTCAGGCATCTCGGCCCGAGACCCGTGCTTCTCGAACGCGACAACAAGCTGCCGCCCTGGAACACGCTGATGAACGAGCGACGACGCGCCGCCGACGCGCTCCGCCGCCTGCGGTCAGCACCGGAAGCGATCCTTGCTTGAAACCTACACCCGGGCCTTTGCCGCCTACATGCGGAGCGGAATTGTGGGCGCACTGTCGGACTATTGCGACCCCTGCGCCGATCCTGTCCGGCTCCAAGTCTACCGCAACGGCTTTCTCAAGGCGTGCACGGACGCGCTCAGGGCAAGCTATCCGGCGGTCGAGCACATTGTCGGAGAGGACAGCTTTGCGACACTGGCACGCCCCTTCATCGAAACCAAACCACCGCGCACGGCCAGCCTTGTCGGATATGGCAGCGATTTCCCAACCTTCCTCGCGCAGTCCGCGGAGGTCCACGGACTACCCTACCTTGCTTCGTTCGCCACCCTCGACTGGGCCTGGTTGGAGGTCTATTTCGCCGAGGATCCGCCCGTCTCGCCGGATGTTCCGGAGGGCCTTGACGCCGGGGACGACCCGGCGCGCATACTCGAGCGGCGTGGCGGCCTTGCGTCATGGGCGCGGCTGGTCGCGCTCGACTACGGCGCCCTCGACATATGGATGCGGATCCGGGACGACGAGCTCGACCGCCGGACCAAAATCGCGGCGGAGCCCGAGCACATCCTCGTCTGGCGCAACGGCATGGAGATCCACCACCGTAGCCTGCCGCCGGCCGAGTACGCGTTTCTTGCCGACCTCGCGGCGGGCTGGCCCTGCGGCGACGCCGCTACGTCAGCGCTTGAGGCCGATGTGGAATTCGATCTCGCCAACGCCTTCGCGACGCTGCTTCATCATCAGATCGTGGTGTTCCGAGACTGACGGTCTCCGGCACCACCAGACGCGGCCCCGGCGGCGTGCGACACTGAAGCCTGCGGCAGGTAGCCGGTCTCGGGGTCCGAACCTGCCGGTTGCACGGCAGCGCCGGTTGTTCTAGCGTCAGGATCGCAGCGGCGGCGCAACATGGACAGGAGCAGCGGAGCCATGATCTCGACATATCGAGCGTTGTTCGTTCGCAGTTTCCAGCAACTCGAACCGCTCTCGCTACTGTGCCTCAGGCTTGCCATAGCGAAGGTGTTCTGGGATTCCGGGGTGACCAAGTGGAACGGTTTTCTCGATTTCAACGCCGGCAAGTTCGACCTGTTCCTTTACGAGTTCTTCTGTCCGAAGCCGCCGCGGGCAGGAGCGCTGCAGCTCTGCGATCCGAATACCCTTGAGTACACCCAGGGCTCCTTCATGGTCACCGCCGTCAAGGCGCTGGCGGTGCTGGCAGGGGTGGTCGAAATCGTCCTTCCCATACTGCTCGTGGTCGGGCTCCTGAGCCGCCTGTCCGCACTCGGGCTTTTCGGTATGACCATCTTCATCCAGCTCGCCGTGTTTCCCAGCTGGGAACATTGGTGGAACCCCGCCGTCTGGTGGGCGGTCATCCTGCTGCTCCTGATAACGCGCGGGCCCGGCTCCTGGTCCCTCGACCACCTGTTCCGTCTGGAAGGTCATTCGTGGAGGTGACCTGGACAGCCGACTGCCTTAACCCAAGTTGGCACTTTTTGCGTCAGTTGAAGGGGAAATTTATGCGGCAGCCTCACTCGATATACCTTATGTTAGCATTTTCGTGACATTGCCTACTATATTTACGATTTCCTGTCCGAGATGGCCGGTGTAGTGCCAGAATATTGCCGATTCGCTCGACCCCGCCGCCAAATCCGGTATATCCTCGTCAACACAAAAGGCTCCAGACAATATGTTCATCAGGGCAACCAAAACCCGCAGCACCGCAGACGGCAAACCCGTTTACCGGCTCGTGCTTTCTCAGCGCACCGACGACAAGGTCAGGCAGCGCACCCTGCCTCGGTACCGACTGTCCGGTGGCGCGCAAGAACCGGAAGGAGGTTACCGCCGAAGCGCTGCTCCACGGCCACCCGCCACTGTTCGAAGCCGCGTGCAGGCCGCAGCCGAGAACATCGTCAACAAGGGCCCGGAGGTTCCGCGCCGATGCTCTGGAGGAAGACGCACGCAAATTGCGACCGTCAACCTCGACAGCCTCGAGCACGAGAACCCGCGTTCGGTCGGCTGCCTGTGCCTCGAGGCGCGATCTCGGCTTCACGACCTCGGCATCACGGGCCGCGAGTGCGCTGATCGTCGCCAGGATGATCCGCCAGCGAGCGCTGGCTGCGCGATGACAGCGCGACCGCGGAGCTTCCGGAGCGCAAGGCGCGCAAGACGCCGTACCGAATCGGCGACCTGCGTCACCGGGCCGCCATCCGGAAGGAACTGTTCAACCACGAGCGCGCGCTGCATCCCCGACACCATCGCCTTTTACGACCTCACCAATGTTCACGGCCGCGCCGACGGCAAGCTCCCCCGCTTCGGGCGCTCGAAGCAGAAGCGCAATGATTGCCCCACGCTGGCGCTCGACGGCGCGGGCTTTCGGTGCAGTTGCGAGGTCTTGCCGGGCAACGTGGCCGGGCACGGATGCGCTGGCGAGGCTGGAGGCGGGCCCGGCGGCAAAGCCGACGGTAGTCATAGACGCCGGCACCGAGGCGAACATCGCGTGGCGAGCACGACTGGATCGCGGGCGGCGCCGCCCGAGGGTGGGCCCGAGGCTGATCACCAGCACCAACCACGAGGTGCAGGCGCCTTGCCAGCGAGGATGGCGCGGCTCCACGTGGTCAGCGAGAGCAGGAAGAGGGCCGAGGACGCCATTCCTGGCTGTAGGGCTTCGAGGCGGCAAAGTTCCACCTCTCGGCCAAGGGCCGGCGCCACGACAAGGTGCCGGAGAGCGGTCTCAAGCAGCGCTTCTCCACCGTCGCCCGGCACTACGAGATCACTGTCGAGAAGGCCGGCGCTAACGCAACTGCCGCTTCAGCCATAGGCCGCAATACGACAAGCATCCATGTTTCCTTGCAAGGCTTTCGCGGGTGTCCGCGGTGGTGTTTTCCGTGGTTGTCCACAGGCGGTCCGGGGTTCCGCCTTGTCGATGTCCTGCGAGCGAGGCGACATGCAGCTTGTGGTCCCGGCGGCGGGTTGCCGTCCGTTGCTCATGGTCACGTGAGCGCGGCCACCTTGCCGCCCAGCGTCCCCGGGCATGGTAACGTTACCGTGGTCAATGGGGTTCCGGGTGTCCCGTCCGTAGCCGCGCGGCGGTTCGATGTCCTTGAGAGCCTCAATGTCGGCCTCGACGATGATCTGCAGACGTTCTCCGTAAGCCGTGTCGCGCAGGGAGTCGGGGAGACTGTCGAAACTGTCCCGATAGTGCTCCTGCAATGCACCGAGCCACCGCATCGCGCCAGCGTTGCGCACGGGAACGACGGGGCTTTCGGTGGTGGACGGCGGAGATTTGCGGCGTTCCCGATAACGGCGCTGCTTCTCGGCAGGGGCGAGAGCCATGAGAGTGTCTCCTTCGCTCACTCACCGGTGCTTCGGGCGACCAGCAGCGCTGCTGTCGCAGCAAGGTGTTCGCCAGCACGTTGCGCATCACGGCGACAATCGCGACCTTGCTTGCCGGCGGTCTCGAGGCGTTCGAACACCAGGTCCGCGTTGAAGCGTGCCGGTTGCGGCCATGAACAGGAGATCGCGTGGCCTTCTGCGCCCGCCTCGGATGTGTCGGGCACCGTGGCCGTCGGCCATCGGCGCCATCCCGATCAAGGCTGCCGACGCTGCCGAGTTCGGGCATCCAGAAGGGCGGCGGCGGTCACCGGACCGGGGATCGAGGTCAGGATGCCGTACCTCTGCTCGGGATCACGGACGATCACCGCTTTGATTGCCGCACCGGCAATCATCGAAATCGGCCGCCGAGGCCCTTGTGACGGTCTCGCCATCCACCTCATCTGCCACCTGCCTGGCGTCGACAAGCGCGGCACCAAGAGATCCTCCAGGCTCTTGAGGAAGGCACCCTGAGGAGCTACAGGCTCGAGATCGCACCGTGCCGATCCTGGCCAGCGTCGACGCGATTGGCCAGATGGCCCAACGCTTCGGCGAAGCCCGCAGCGGGCAGGACAACCTCGAAGCCCCGGTCATGAAGACACTGGTAAACCCTGCGGTGATAGCGGCCTGTCGCCTCCATCACCACACGGGTCACCTCGGAGGCTGCGAAGCTACGTGCCCGCCAGCTCGTGGCGTCGTTCGCAAAACGACGCGCTGCCGCACGGACTGGCCTTGCTGACCCCTGCTACTACCTTGACCATTGTCCCTTGCTCCTCGTCTCATGATGATACGGCTTAAACTCGGGCATCCATTCAGGACGCAAGGGACGCCAAGGGAGGTTGGTCGACCACGCTCGGGAACGGCTCTGCAAGGCCAAGGCGGAAACGGCAACCTTCGCGGAGATCGTTTGATCCCCGCACCCCTGTGCATGCTCGCACAGGGAAGCGGAATCTCTCTGCAACCATAGACCGGGCACCCTCCCACAGTCGAGGTTATCCACATTTTCCCGCCCCCGACCGCTGTGGGTGATTGCATCATCACTGGGACAAAACCTGGTCATATAAGGCGGAAAACCTGAGCATGATTGCCGAGCCGGGTGTCGGGAAGGGACGACATCTTCAACGCCGAGATCCCTCCCGCCTGCCAGCGCGACCTGTGGGCGGGCAAATCCGGCTCCTTGGCCGAACGCTGCGATGGCTGCTATCCTGGCGACAGACAAAAGCCGAAGGAGCAACAGGTGCAGGTCGACATAGGCAACCACACGCTCAACTGTGAAATAAGCGGCTCCGACGGTGCCCCCTGGATGATGTTCAGCCACGCGCTCGGCAACAACCTCAATCTCTGGAACGACCAGGTGTCCCTGCTGCAGGACCAATTCCGGATCCTGCGTTATGACCAGCGCGGCCACGGCAGATCGGACGCGCCTCCCGGTCCGTATTCCTTCGCCGACCTCATGGCCGACGCCGTGGCGCTTCTCGATCATTTCGACATAGACAAAACCCACTGGGTCGGACTCTCGATCGGCGGCATGCTCGGCTACGGCCTCGCCCAGGAACACGGAAACCGGCTGCTGTCGCTGACCGCCTGCGCCGCCCGGCCCGACGCGCCGCCCGACTACGCCGGCTATTTCCAGTATCGTATTGACACCGTCCGCGCCAGCGGGATGGAGGGTATCGTCGAGCCGACGATCGAGCGGTGGTTCACGCCGGCGACCCGCCAGCAGAACCCGTCCTCACTGGACGACATCCGCGCGGCGCTCCGCGCCACCAGCCCGGCCGGGCACGAGGGGTGCTGCGAAGCCCTGAAACGCCTCGCCTTCGGAGCCGGCCTCGCGAGGATCAGCGTGCCGACATTGATCATCGGCGGCGCCGAGGACAAGGGCGCGCCACCCGAAATTCTTGCCGAGGCTGCCAAGGCCATACCGGACTGCCGCCATGTCGTGGTACCACGCGCAGGACACATCTCCAACATAGAGAACCCCGCAAGTTTCAACGAGGCGCTCGAAGGGTTCCTCTCGGAAGTGACGATGGTTGCGGCCTGAAGCCATGACAGCACCCGCCGGCCCGCGCGGCGCCGAAATCATCGATGCATTGAAATCGGCACACGTAACGCATGTCGCCGCCCTTCCCGACATCACGACCAGCGCCGGGCTGCTGTGGCCGCTGTCAAGGGATCGCGACCTAAATCTCATCCGCCTCAGCAAGGAAGACGAGGGCGTCTCGATCTGCGCGGGACTGGCCTTCTGCGATCGGCGCGCCGTGTTGCTCATGCAGCAGACCGGGCTCATGGATTCGCTCAATGCGGTGCGCGCAATCGCGGTGGAATACGGCCAGCCGGTCTGCATGCTGGTCGGCCTCCTCGGCAAGGAACCCGATCGCGCGCCGCAGGATTCGGAGAGTTACGGCGTGCGGATCATAG
This sequence comes from Alphaproteobacteria bacterium, assembly GCA_964291215.2. Taxonomy (GTDB): domain Bacteria; phylum Pseudomonadota; class Alphaproteobacteria; order MPNO01; family UBA830; genus JAJEBT01. Next base: position 1,490,110 of record OZ219791.1, read on the forward strand.
AACCGGTCCTCGACGCCATGGGCATCGACCGTCTGCTGATCGAGAGTTCGGACGACATCGCCCGCCTGGCGCCCGCCATCGACCGCGCCTATGCCGAATCGCGCCCTGTGGCGGCACTGATCGGAAGGACCGTCAGGGAATGATGCAGCGCAGGGCCTGTTTCGAGAAGATTGCCGAAATGCGCAATGGCGCCGTCGTGGTCCCAACCTATTCGTCGGCATTCGAATGGCACCGGGTCGACCCCAATCCGCTGAATTTCGTGAGCGTCGGTGCCATGGGTCAGGCCTCCTCGCACGCCCTGGGGCTCGCGCTCGGAATGCCACATCACCGGATCATCGTGCTTGATGGCGACGGCAGCCTCCTGATGAACCTTTCCAGCCTCGTGACCGTCGCCAATGCGGCGCCAGTGAGGCTCGTTCACTTCGTGGTTGAGAACGGCACCTACGAGGCCAACGGTGGCCACCCGATACCGGCGCGCGAACGAATCGACTTCGCGGGCCTGGCGCGCGCCGCCGGCTACGCGGAAGCCCGCAGCTTCGACGGCCTCAACCGTTTCGCGTCCGAACTGCCGGAACTTCTGGAGATGCCGGGTCCGGTATTCGCCGCCCTCAGGGTCGAGGCAGGAGACGCGCCGCAACTCGCATACGACTATGCATGGCTGCACAGCCCGGACCGCAGGCGGGAGTTCAGGGACGCAATCAGGCCCATCCTCGCGGCCGGGGCCGCAAGGACCTGAAGATTCCGCGAACGCAGTCAGCCTTTTCTGGCGCCCTCGCGTTCCGCGAAGTCGAAATAGAGATCCCGCGCCAACGTGGCGATCGGACCGATCTGGTAGTCGCTGTCGGCGACCCGCACCACGGGCAAGATCTTGGAGTAGTTTCCGGTGAGAAACACTTCATCGGCGTCGAACAAATCGTCAAGCGCGAGCGTCGCCTCCTCGACCGGCGTGCCGGCATCCGACAGGAGTTCGATCACCCTCCGGCGGGTCAGGCCCGAAAGAAAGCAGCCATTGGCGGCCGGAGTCTTTGCAACCCCGTCCTTGGCAAGAAACAAGTTGTTGACAGCGAACTCCGCGACGTTGCCCAGCGCATCGAGGACCACGGCGGTGTTGAATCCCTTCTCCTTGGCTTCCCGCAGGGCTCGGCCAACGTTCGGATAGAGGCACGACGCCTTGGCGTTGGTGGGGGCGGTCTCCGGTGTCGGACGCCTGTAGCTTGAGACGCATGCGGTCACACCGTGCCACATGGGAAGCGGAGCATCGAATATGGTCAGGATGAAACGTGAGGACGCGGGATCCGGCGTGATGAAGCCGTCCTCGAAATACATCAGGGGGCGAACATAGAGTTCGGCGTCTTTCGGGAACCGCTCGATTCCCTCCCAGGAGAGCGCAACCATCTCCTCGGCGGACATCGGCACGTTCATGTGAAACGTCCGCGCCGATTCCATCATCCGCGCACAGTGCCGGTCGAGATCGGGAGCCAAGCGCCGGAATGCGCGGGCGCCATCGAAGACAGACGACGCCATCCACCACGAATGACTCATCGGCCCAAGGAGGGGCGGGTTGCCCTCGATCCACTCCCCGTCGATCCAGGTGATCGTCCCGAGACTCATTGCGCTGCCATCTCCGCAGGCATGTTCGGGGAGGCTCGGTCGTCAAGACAGGCCCTGGCGTAGGAGTGAATCCGCAGTACCATCGCTTGGAGTCCGTTAGCGCGGCTGCCGCTCAGATGGGAGCCGAGTTCGAGAATCTCGAAGAATGCTGCCGACGTGTCGATGATTTCCCGGGGCGTACGGTCCGAATAGACCCGCAGCAGGAGCGCGATCAGGCCGCGGACGATGGTCGCGTCCGAATCGGCGGCAAAATGGACATGTCCGTCACGGCACCAGGCATGCAGCCAGACTCGGGACTGGCAGCCCGGCACCAGATGGGCGTCGTCCTTGAGGCCGTCAGGCAAGTCGTGGAGATTCCGCCCCATCTCGATGATGTACTCATAGCGCTGAATCCAGTCGTCAAAGAAGGCGAATTCCTCAACGATGTCCTGTTTCGTGCGCTCGATGGCAGACAGGTCCGTCATGGCTAGGGATATAGCGGGTTTCTCGACGCAATGAAACCGGCCCGGGCATTTGCCCACGACGATCCCATGCTAATTCAGAGACGCGAAATCCGAATGCGTTGGGGCTCGGCTCATCACAGATCGCCTCTTTGATCGCAATTTTCGTGCCAAGAAGGCCCCATCGAGCCTTGGCGGCACGATTGCAGTGCGACGCAAACTGAGAAAATCTCGCCAGTCGTCGCCGGATTAGCAGCGTGGGATCACCGTGGCATTTGCCACGCGGCAGTCAATTTTGCTGTGTGCTGCTCACCGGAGGTTTCACAGGCCCGTTTTTCCGGGTTTTCTGGCTTTGGGGCCGTCAGGCGGCGCCACCGCGCCCGACAGCGCCTGCGGGCGCGACAGCAGCCTGCGCCTACCAGCGGATGCCGGAGCGCAGCATAACCCCGTGCTGGACCGGAGTGTCCGCATCGTTGTCGTTGGCGGACTCCCTCCGCGTTGCGTCGAGGCTGACCTCGAAGCCGGGACTGTCCCGGATCACGGAGGTCACGCGCCAGCCGATGCGGTAGTCGCGCGCACTGGCGCCGAGAGCTGGAAGCCGACGTTCGGCGTCAGGCCCTGCGCGCCGACCACAGCCGCTCCGCGCCGCTCTCCGGCGCTCCGTATGCCGGCGCCAGGCTGAACGAGAGGGCGCGACCCCGCTCGCCGGGAGCCAGGCGCACCGCCCGACGCGCCTCACTAGCGGTCTTTCAACCGGACACCGTCGAGTCGATCGATTTCAGCATACCGAGATCCCGCATCATTCGGTAGTGTTCGACGAATTGGAGGAGGATTGAGTATCTCTGCCAGAGTTTCTGAGTTCCTGGCCGGGGTTGGCGTTTGCTGGGGATGAAGCCTGCCAGGCGCGCGATGTCGATGGCGAAGGCTTCGATGGTCAGTTCCGGATCGGGAGGCGCGCGCGGTTTGCGTTTGTTGTGCTGCCTGTCGGTCATGTGGATGTTGAGGACCGTGATCTCGTCGCGGTGGATAATGCGGCTGGCCAGCGTGTTGAGCTCCGAGCGTGCGAGACGCTCGACGGTCATGACGTGATATGCGGTGATGGCATCGAAGGTTAGGCATTTCTTCAGGTCGTCGTCCTGGTCGAGGTACCGGTCCTCGGTTCGCATGCCGACCTGCAGGGCCTTGAGGTACTCTCCAATCAACCATCGCCTCTCGTAGAAGGAGACGGTGTCGAGGGCATCGGCCGCGGTGACCTCGCCTTCGGTAGTGAGCAGCATCCAGTCGAGAGGATCTGCCGGTGGGCCGGGTTCCGTGACATGCACGACCATCACAGGCAGCGGCGGCGTTCCCCGGGACTTGCTGCCCGGTGGGGCAAGGTCGACCCTTGCCATGCGGACTTCGACGCGCACATCCTTGCGCTCCTTGCGGCGACGCGGCCCTCCGCAGGCTGCGGTGTCGATCGGCTTCGTCGCGATGCACGGCTCATCGGGCATGTGGTCCCAAAGGTCCCGGTGCGCGCCCGTTGTGGTAACCACGCGCCGCCGTGTCGAGCGCCTGACGCGCACCAGCAGACCAGCCCTGTGCTCGGTGCTCCGGGCCAGCAGGTCCCGGATGTTGCCTTCATGGTTACGAGATCACGGTGGGGAGATCACGGATCACCGGCACTTTTGTCGAGGGACAGGCCAGTTCCACGGCCCTGTCGTACCCGCCGGCTCTCCTTGTCGTCCGCCTCGTGCCCCGGCCGCCGCCGGAAGTCGGCATCGAAATGGAACAGGCCGAGGGCACAGCCGCCTTCGGTGAAGGCGACCCCGGCATGGGCCGCAATATCAAGAGCACCCGAGCCGCCGCGACCGATGTCGACAAGACCCGCCTCCAGGCCATTGTAATTCAGGAACATCGTGTCCTGGATGGCAAGGACCCGGCGCTGCGGACGGCAGCGCTCCACCATCGCTTCCTGATGCTCCTCGAGGATATGGTCCATCGGTCACCTTCGGGTTCGACAACAGGCGGCAGGCCGCCTTCTGCTCCGCCCCGCCGGGGAAGATCACCGGCAGGATCTCTCCGGGACGATCATTCCACGCCCATGGTGATAAGGCGGTCGCGGATGCGCACACGGCGATCCCACGCCAGGTTTGTTGGAAGGGTCGGTTTCGCTTGTTCCAGATGATTCGCATTTTTGCCGACTTTTTGTGAAGCGGCGCAGTATCCGTTGTCGTGGAGGCAGCGGATTTTTTTGAGACGACTCCGAAGGGTTTTGCGCTCCGGGATGTGGTTGTGCGCCTTGCGCGGCCTGATGTCGCTGGAATCGTGCGGTTGACGGTATCCTGGTTTCAAGCAGTTTGCCGGTCGAGGTCTGCGTGTTCACCTGGCGCGGGCGGTGGATTGGTGCTGCGGGCTGGCAGACGGGCGCCCTCAGCTGCGCGGGACCGCTGGATTGGCTGGCGCCGCGAGGAACAGTTCAGGCGGTTGCCGGGAACAACACGAGGTTTGTTGTTCCTGGTGGTCGTTTCCGGGCCTCTTTTGCGTTGTCGCGGATGGTGCGGCGGCGACCGGGAGGCTGCCGTTGCTTGTTGCGGAGAAGTTTGTCTCGCCGACGAAGTTCAGCGGCACCATGTACAAGGCGGCGAACCGGGAGTGCGTTGGCAGGAGCCATGCGCGCGCCAGCGGGCGCCGACCGGGGAGGCGAAGGATCCTTACGTTTTTCCGCTGCGTCGTGACGCGGGATCGTTCGCCGCTTCCTGCGGCGTGGGAGTTGCGGGCGCCGCCGGTCGGCGCAGGAGTTGCGCTCGATTTATCAGCGGCGCTTTCCGGCGCGCGCAGGGGCACCGCATCGCCTCGGTGCTGTGCGTGATTTTGCTGGCTTGCGAACCGGCACGGTTGCGGCGGCGCACTACGACGCAGAAGGAGCTGGAGCAGCGTGGAAGAACAGGGACAAGCCGGTCTCCACCGTGCACCGGGTGCTGCAGAACACCGACCCGGGATGGATCGAGGACGCGGCGCGCAGCCGCAGGTCGGCAACGCGGTCGACGGCAAGCGCACCGGCGAGGATCATTACGAGACGGTCTCGCTGGCCGGTATTCGATCCTCAACTGTCACGGCGGGGAGATCGCTGCCGTCCACGCCGCGACGGCGCCGGCCGTCTGCTCACCCTCGACGCGCTCCACACCACCCGCGAGGCTGATCGTCGAGACCCATCGCGCGGACTGATGGTCAAGGGCAACGCGCCTTCGAGAGCATCAACTGGAAGACCGCGAGCGCTACAGCGAAAAGCCCGCGCATGGCCGCCAGCGCACCATCTTCACCCCGCTGGCGAAGATGATCAACTAGTCAAGCAGATCTTCCGCGTCACCCGGCGCGTCGAATTCAGGAAATCCGGAAAACCGAACACGCCATGACCTCCCCCGTTCCATAGTGAAGTGCAACACATGATGGGCTGTGGCCATGTGTTTTTAGACGCATGATGTTGCGGAGCTGTCCAGCAGCGGCGAGAGTTCCTGTACAAGATGGAGGGAGCTTGTTCATGTCCAAAGGCTACCGTCACCTACGAAGAGCGATGTCAGATTGAGGCAGAAAAGCGGTCTTTCACAAGGTGCGATTGCTCGGCAGCTGGGCCGTTCAACAATTTTCCGAGAGATCAAGCGCAACACCGGGGGACGGGGTTACCGTCACAAGCAGGCGCAAAGGATGGCAGAAACGCGCCGCAGGGCCGCCTCGTCTGTTTCTTGGCGGTTGACGCCTCAACGATGAGCTGAAGCTCAGAAAAAGCTGCGGGAGGGCCCCGAGCAGCGGCCGTTTTCGACTGGAAGGCCGTGAACGGATCCATGATCGCCGAAGATCGGAGAGCCGGGGGCGTCTTGTGGAAGAAGCTTCGGCGGCGCGGCAAGAAGCCGAACTGGAAGGGCGGATGCCATTCCGGCCGGGTGGACATTTCCGAGCGCCCTGCGGAGGCAAAGGAACGGATCGGCGACTGGGAGCCATCATCGGCAAAGCTCACAGTGGAGCTGTCGTGTCGCTCGTGCCACGAAATACACCTTGCTGGGTGGACAGAAAGACACGGTTGGTATGATCCGCCTGCTCGGCTCTGGTGCGCTATTGGTCCACACAATCACAACGGCAAGGAGTTCGCAGACCACAGGCGTGTCGCACTTGACGCAGATTTCTTCTTCGCCTTTCCATTCCTGGGAGCGCGGCTTGAATGAGCACACCAACGGCCTGGTGCGGGAGTACTTCCCGAAGGGCACGGACTTTCGCGCGACATGCAACGAAGATGTTCAGAAGGTGCGGCTCAACACTCGGAAAGTCCTGGGATCGCCGACGGAGGTAATCTTGAAGTGAAACCGCGCTGACCATCTGCGCCATGTTCCGCAGCCGCAACGTGCAGCAGGGTCCATGCCGCGCGACGGCGAAATAGTGGCTTGAAGCCGACAAAGGCGTTGCATAAGCTCGATGTTGAAGGAACTGAAGCTGTTCCCAAGCGGAATCGAGAGGGGCAGAGGGGAAAAATTTGCGCAACACCCGGCCCTCATCTCCGTTCGGGCTACGCCCTCACTGCGATGAGGGCCGGGTGTTGCACTTCAGACTGGAAGTGGGGCCTTATATGACTAGGTTTTGTCCCCTTGATGATGAAATCATCCACAGCAGTTGGGGGCGGGAAAATGTGGATCTGTGGGAGAGCTATGGTTGCAGAGAGATTCCGCTCCTCTGTGCGAACACGCACAGGGGAGCGGGGATCAAACGATCTCCGCGGAGGTTGCCGTTTTAACCTTGACAGAGCCGCGACCGAGTGTGGTCGGCCAACCTCCCTTGACGTCCCTCGCTGGATGCTTGGGTTTGAACCCGTATCATCGTAAGGCGAGGAGCAAGGGACGATGGTCAAGGTAGTAGCAGGGGTCAGCCAGTCTGGACATCTGGCGCATTGTTTTGCGAACGACGCCACGAGCTGGCGGGCAGGTGGCTTCGCGGCCTCGGGGTGAGCTGGGTGGTGGGCGACAGGCCGCTATCACCGCAAGGTTCACCAGTGTCTTCATGACCGGGGCTTCGAGGTTATTCTCGTCAACCCGTTGCGGGCTTCGCCGAGGCGATGGGCCAACCGCGTCGACGCCAAGATCGGCTGGGCGATCTTGAGTCTGTGGCTCCGCCTTCCTCAAGAGCCTGGAGGATCTCCTGGTGCCGCGCTTGTCGACGCCAAGCAGGTGGCAGATGAGGTGGATGGCGAGACCGTCACAAGGGCCTCGGCGGCCGATCTCGATGATCGCATTGCCGGCGCGGCGACCAAAGCGGTGATCGGCGGTGATCCCGAGCAGAGGTACGCCATCCTGACCTCGATCCGGTGACCGCCGCGGCCCTTCTTTGCTGGATGCCCGAACTCGGCAGTGTCGGCAGCCTTGATCGGGGTGGCGCCAACGACCACGGTGCTAGGCACATCCGTGGCGGGCGCCGAAGGCCACGTGATCTCCTGCTCATGGCCGCAACCGGCACGCTTCAACGCGGACCTGGTGCGCCTCAAGACTGCCGGCAAGCAAGGTCGCGATTGTCGCCGTGATGCGCAAGCTCTGGCGAACACCTTGCTGCGACAGCAGCGTTGCCTGAAGCACCGGTGAGTGAGCGAAGGAGACACGGCCCTGCCGAGAGCGCGATCGGGACTGTCTCGACAGTCTCCCTCTACGACACGACTTGGGGAGAATGTCTGCAGATCATCGTCGAGGTCGACATCAAGGAGATCGAACCGCCTTGGGACACCTGGAACCCGGACGGTCACGTGCCCGGGGACGGCAAGGTAGCCGCGTTCACGTGACTAATGGACGGCAACCCGCCGCCGGGACCACAAGCTTCATGTCGCCTCGCTCGCAGAGCAAATCCCACACCGCTTGCGGACAACCACAGAAAACATCACCACAGACACCCGCAAAAACCTTGCCAAGAAACATGGATGCTCGGTCGAACGCGCCTCGCCGCAACAGTTGCTCGCATGGAATCGCGGACACTGGGTGGTCGAGAGCCATCATCATGTCCGCGACGCCACCTTCCGCGAAGACGACCCCATGCTCCGAACGCGCCCGCAAACAACGCGATCACCCTTGCAATCATCATCCGCAACAAGCGCAAGCTGCGCAAACCCTTCAACAGCTTCCCACCATGGCAACAAGCGCAAGCAGGTCCTGCACGCAATCACAAGACCAGGCTGACCGCGCCTTTCTCCCCGACAGAAACCGCAAGCTTTCGAGCCCGGCAACCAAGGCCTCTCGCTCGCCCCGGATACGCCGACCAATCGCGCCCCGCGCCGCAACAGCGCGTCAGCAAATCTCAAAATCGCAGCCTCGAACGCGTCGACCCGCGCCGCGATCAGGACTCTGATCACATCACATCAACAAGCATGAGATCACTTTGGCTTGGAGATTTCCCGGGACGGGGCGCCAGAGAAGAAAACGCCTTGCTCGAGACGCTGGGAGCGCTGTTTCCAATCATCCTCCTTCTGATGTACGAGGTGATGGCTGGCCTGCTCCGCAGCTACTGAAAACCCCTCGTAGCAATCCTTGGCGTCCCGGTTGTCTGCGGTGGAGCGGTGTTCGGCCGCTGGATGCTGGGATGAGATCTGGTCGCTGTTTCTCTGTTCGGCATGATCGACATCGTAGGGATGATAGTGAACGACGCGCTGGTCCTGATCGACGGTTACAATATGATCCGCCGCGAGTACCCCGCCATTCCGGCCATCGCGGCCGCGTCCGGCGCCACGCGCGATCGTTTCCGTGCCGTGTTTCTGACCTCTCTGACGACCGTGCTCGGGCTCTCGCCCCTCCTCTACGAGCGCAGCGACGAACTCCTGTTCCTCGTGCCATTTGCGGTCAGCATGCTGGGCGGCCTTATCGTCGCGGCTGCCTCGATCCTGTTCCTGCTGCCGGCGATGGTGATGCTGGTCGAGGGCCGTCGGGAAGTCTGACGCCTCTCGCTTGCCGGGGGCGACGGCTCATACCGTTGCCGCGCTGCTCGGGTCCCGGCACGGCGCCGAACATGGCATTGCGCCGCCGGCCCCGTCCGCGGGCTCCGATCATCCGAACCGGCTTTTGATCCATCCGGCCGATTGCCGGAGGCTCTTTCCCGGACCCGCAATAGCGGTAAGATCGGAACGGTGCCGACAACCGCCTGCCGGGTCGGTCGCACATGACGGCTGGTTGTTGCGGGCCGGCGAGGGAACGGATCACGCCAGTCGCCGATGCGGCAAAATGCGAAGAAAACGCCTCCGATCGTGTTTCCGATTCGGCCGATTCAGGATAGCCTCCGGCAATCTGGAGTCGGAGCCGTCATCTTGGCAGACATTCATTCAAGCCTCATGCCGTTCCTCTGGATGTTGCCGCCGGAGGCATCTCACCGGCTGGCGATTTCCGCTCTCAAATGGGGTTTTGGGCCGCGCGACCGAAATCTGGATGATCCCGTTCTCGCAACATCGGTCTGGGGACTCGACTTCCGGAATCCCGTCGGCCTCGCCGCAGGGTTCGACAAGGGCGCAGAGGTGCCTGACGCCATGATGGCGGCCGGATTTGGGTTCGCCGAGGCCGGCACCGTCACGCCGCTGCCTCAGCCCGGCAATGTGCGCCCCCGGCTGTTCCGACTCTCCGCCGACCAGGCCGTGATCAACCGCTTCGGTTTCAACAGCGAAGGACTCGAACCCTTCGTGAGGCGCATTTCGCGGCGCCGACGCGGCGCGGGACCGTTCGGCGCCAATATCGGCAGGAACAAGTCGAGCAGCAACGGCGCGGCCGACTACGAGATCTGCATCGAGGCGGTGGCGCCTCACGTCGACTTCATCGTCATCAACATCTCGTCGCCCAACACCCCGGGATTGCGCGCGATGCAGAAGCCCGAGGCGCTGTCGTGCCTCCTCGCCAGCGCGGTCGCGGCCCGCAACCGCGCGGCAGCGGGCTACGGCCGGCAGCCGCCGCTTATTACCAAGATTTCGCCGGACCTTGCCGGGAATGAACTCGAAGAACTCGCCGATGTCGCGCTCGAGGCAGGCGTCGACGGCCTGACTGTGGTCAACACCACCGTAGCGCGCCCCGGCGGCATGTCCGATCCCGGGCGGCACGAGGCCGGCGGCCTGAGCGGCGCCCCGTTGTTTCCGATGGCCATCAACGCGGTCAGCAGGGTGTATGGGAGAACGCGGGGACGCATTCCGATCATCGGTTCGGGCGGCGTCGCCTCCGGCGCCGATGCCTATGCCATGATCCGCGCAGGCGCCTCGCTGATTCAGTTCTACACGGCAATGGTGTTCCACGGACCGGGACTCGTCCGCCAGATCAAATCGGATCTCGCCCGGCATCTGCAGCGCGATGGATTCGCGGCCGTCGCAGACGCCGTCGGCGCCGATGCAGGACGGAAGCGGCCGCGGGCAAGGCCTGACGCACCGCGCCCGGAGGAGGCGTGCGGGACCGGTATTCCGGTTCCGGCGCTTGCGGGCGCCGTGGCGGCGCACTACCCCGGGGAAGGCGCCGAAGCGCATCCGTGACCGCATCCTGCCGTCTGGCGGGAGAGGCTGCCGGCGCCTATCATGCCCCTTCGAGCAGCGAATTGCAGGCGCAGTTCGTGCATCGATCCGACGCCGCCACCCGGAAGATGCGGAGTGTCCCCGGAGGCCGGATGACGCTGAAAACCACCGACAACGATCTGGCGGCCTTCAGGGCCGGAGCAAATCTCCGGTCGCGATTCGAGACGCTGACGGTGTGAAAGAACAATAACCAGCGCGCCCCGCACAAGCCGCTCCTCGCACTCTGGGCCATCGGGCGCTGCCTTCGCAGCGAAGACCGGTTTGCCGGCTACCGGGCCGTTGACGAGGATCTTCGGAAGCTGCTGAAGGAGTTCGGACCACCCCGCAAGTCCCTTCATCCCGAGTTGCCGTTCTGGCACCTGCAGCGTGACGGCGTATGGGAAATCCCGGACCGGGGCCGGATTTCCCTGGGTAAGGGCGGTAGCTTGCCCCGCAGGTTCCTCATGGAACAGGACATCGCCGACGGTTTCCCGTACCCGATCTACCGGGCATTTCGCAACAACCCCGCTCTCGCCATCGAAACCGCCCATGTGCTCGCGGTCGCGCACTTTCCGGACACCCGCCGGGGTGAAGTCCTCGCGGCCGTCGGTCTCGATCCCGAGATCGGCCCCGACGGTCTTGTCGCGACGGCCGGCGGGAGCCGCACACGCGACCCCCGTTTCCGCGAGAACGTGCTCGCCGCCTGCGGCCACCGGTGCGCCGTCTGCAGTTTCGCCATCCGCCTCCCCGACAAGGTGCTCGCGCTCGACGCCGCGCACATCCGCTGGCACGGGGCCGACGGCCCGGACAAGGTCGGAAACGGCATGGCGCTCTGCGTCATGAATCACAAGCTCTTCGACACGGACGCCTTCACGGTCGTCCCCGGCGATCTAACGGTGATCGTTGCACGCTCGGTCAGCGGTTCGGGATCGAAGAGATGGCTTGGCAGATTCGACCGGCAGCCGCTCCGGGTGAAGCCCGAACGCGAGCCGCCCGAAGCCACCCATTTCAAGTGGTATGGTAACTGCTCGCCCCTGCTAATCATTGATCGCCTTTTCTGATGGCGTTCGCATCCAGGAACTCGCCGCCGATCCGGTCCTCGACGCTCTTCCGTCCCGGGAGAAGCACTGGCTCGACATCCTGCGCATGATCGCCTACCGCGCCGAAACCCGGAGGATGACGGCCGCGGCGAAGGAGCAGGGCAGGAAACCGCGCCCGCAAAGACCCCTCCGCGCCCTCCTGCAGACCACGGTGATCCCATGCTGATTCCGAGACGCGAAATCCGAATGTGTTGGGGCTCGCGTTATCACGGATCGCCCCTTGATCGCAATTTTTCGCGCCGAGAAAGTCTCATCGAGCCTTGGCGGCACGATTGCAGCGCAACGCAGACCGAAAAATCTCGCCGGTCGCCGCTGGATTAGCAGCGTGGGATCGCCGTGGCCTGCAGGCCGACGCTGAAATCCTCTCCGAACTCGAACCGGGGTCCTCCGGGTGCGCATCCCCGAATCCGCCTGCAACGCCGGCGATGCCGCCATCGTGGGGCTGCTGAAGGAATTCAACAAAACCGGCACCTGCGTTCTCGGAACCGAACTCCGCATGGTCTACGATCTGCCTCCGAAGCCCGCCTGAGCGGCCGCCGGAGGGCCATGGTTCTAGCCTGCCAATTCTCCCGAGGTCATGACATCTGAAGCTGCACCGCCGAACTCCTCAGCCGGCACGATGGAACCCGCGCCGCGGGCTCGGCACCGCGTTGCTGACCCGGCGCCACCAGCCGGAAAGCAAGACCGGCCGAAGACCGGAACGGTTCTTGCCCACCGGAACCCGCACCTCCGGTTCCCGGCAATGGGTCAGGGAAGGGGACAAGAAAAGATGCTTGGCCTGAACGCCGTCAGGAACGGCAATTCATGACCAGCAGGGGTGAGCAGTTACGTGGTATGTCTCCGAGGTCTTTCGCGATCCGGATATTGCCGCCTGACCGGTGCGGAACCCTGCCGCGACCGTCCCGCGGAACGCCGCGTCTTGCGGATCAGTTCGGGGTCCGGCCGGCCCTCAGATAGTGGCGGATCAGGGCGAGGGCTTCCGGCGCATCCCATTCCGCCGGTCCCGCAAGCCGGCCGAGCTCCTTGCCGTCACGCCCGACCAGTAGAGTCGTCGGCAGACCCCGGATCCGGCTTGCGAACATGAACCGGGATCCCGCGTCGTGTAGGAGGCGCATGTGCATCAAACCCAGCCGGGCGCGGAACGGGGCGATACGGTCCCATCCACTGCGATCCTCGGACAACCCGAGGACCACGAGATCCCGGCCATCAAACTCCGCCTGAAGACGGTCGAGGGACGGCATCTCGCGCACGCAGGGTCCGCACCACGTCGCCCAAAAATTCACCAGAACCAGCCTGCCCCGGAAATCCGCGAGCGACACCCTGCTTCCATCCTCGTCAACGAACACGCTTGCGGGCGGCGTCACGGGCTCCGCCGCCGGCTCGAACTTCTGCATCCATCCCGCAAGCGGCGGCCCGGCCGGCTCCGCCCGGGAACTTGATTGCCCGCAGAGAGATGCCATTATCAGGCTCGCTGCGAGCACGACGCCCGCGGCCACACGCATTCGGGCAATCGGCAACAGTCTGCAAGCAGCCATCATGGGCAAGAAGGATCCCCCTGCACCTGCGTCCGGCCAGATGTCGGCCGGTCCCCTGGACCGTTCCGCCCCCAACAGCATGTGGGGCGGGAGGTTCACCAGTGCGCCTGACACGCTCATGGAAGGAATTAACGCATCCATCGGTTTTGACAAGGCCCTGCATGCGCAGGATATCGCCGGTTCGCGCGCCCACACCGAGATGCTCGCCGCAGCCGGCATCCTCCCGGCCGAGGATGCCGCCGCAATTTGCGCCGGACTCGACCAGATCGTTGCGGAGATCGAGGCCGGCGAATTCGACTTCCGGACCGAGCTTGAAGACATTCACATGAACATCGAGGCCCGCCTCGGCGAACTCATCGGCGGCGCGGCGGGACGCCTGCATACCGCGCGTTCCCGCAACGACCAGGTGGCAACCGACCTGCGCCTCTGGCTGCGTGATGCCGTCGATGGATGCGACGCAGCGCTGGCCGCGCTGCAGTCGACCCTCATAGACAAGGCCGAGGCGCATGCGGACTGGGTAATGCCGGGCTTCACCCATCTGCAGGCCGCACAGCCGGTGACGGTAGGGCATCACATGCTCGCCTATGTCGAGATGTTCGGACGCGACCGGGGCCGGCTGGCGGACGCCCGCAAGAGGCTCAACGAATCGCCGCTCGGGGCGGGGGCGCTGGCCGGCACGTCGTTCGCCATCGACCGGGAGGCGACGGCCTCCGCTCTCGGCTTCGACCGTCCCACTGCGAACTCGCTCGATTCGGTATCGGACCGCGACTTCGTCCTCGAGTTCCTTGCAGCAGCGACGATATGCGCGGGGCACCTTTCGCGCCTTGGCGAAGAACTCGTGATCTGGTCATCCGCCCAGTTCGGTTTCGCGCGCCTTTCGGATGCCTTTTCAACCGGAAGTTCCATGATGCCGCAGAAACGGAATCCCGACGCGGCCGAGCTGATCCGCGGCAAGTCCGGACGCATCCTTGGCGCCTTCGTGACCGTGTTCACTGTCATGAAGGGGCTGCCGCTCGCCTATTCCAAGGATATGCAGGAAGACAAGGAGCCCGTCTTCGATGCCACGGAGACGCTGACCGTCTGCCTTCAGGTTGCCGCCGCGATGGTTGCTGATCTCAGTTTCGACCGCGACCGGCTCAGCGCGGCTGCCGGGGCGGACAACACGGTAGCAACCGACCTGGCGGACTGGCTGGTCCGCGAAGGCGGGGTGCCGTTTCGCGACTCACACGCCATTGCCGGCCGCGCAGTGGCGCTGGCCGAAGCGAGGGGATGCAGCCTCGGAGACCTGCCGCTCGAGGATTTGCAGACAGTCGATGACCGGATAACTGAGGGTGTCTCCGACGTGCTGACCGTGGACAGGTCGGTCACGAGCCGGACGAGCCATGGCGGCACGGCGCCCGACAACGTGCGCGCACAGGTCGCGGCAGCGCGGGAGCGGTTCCTGTGACGCGGCCGCCGAGGGTCCTGCTGATCCTGCTTGCAGCGGCGCTCCTCGCAGCGCAGGCCGCCTGCGGCAAGAGGCCGTCCGAGTTGAAGCACCCGGACGAAAGAGAGGCAACCTATCCGCGAACCTACCCGGCGCCGCGGTGACCGCACCATCGGCATGAGCGGGTTCACATACCGCGGCGGCGTTCTCTGTGCTGACGGACTGGCGATTCCGGACATCGCCGAGGATGTCGGAACACCGTTCTACTGCTATTCAGCGAACCTGATGAGCGAGGCCTATATCGAGTTCGCGGCGGCGCTCGACGGCCTGCCCGCGGAGATCTGCTACGCCGTCAAGGCCAACGACAATCAGGCCGTGATCTCGCTCTTCGCAGGGCTTGGCGCTGGCGCTGACGTGGTCTCGGAAGGCGAACTGCGCCGCGCGCTTGCCGCCGGCATCCCGGCCGCACGGATCGTGTTTTCGGGAGTGGGCAAGACATCGGCCGAAATCACCGCAGCGCTCAAGGCGGGATGCGGCCAGTTCAATGTCGAATCCGAGGCCGAACTCGATACCTTGGCGGAACTCGCGGCATCCGGAGACCGGCTGGCCAGCGTCGCAATCCGCGTCAATCCCGACGTCGACGCCGACACCCATCACAAGATCTCGACCGGCCGTGCAGGCGACAAGTTTGGCATCGAGTCGGAACGGGTCCCGGAAATCTACCGCCGCGCTCGCGATCTGCCGGGCATCGAGCCCGTCGGCCTTGCCGTGCATATCGGATCGCAACTCACGAAACTTGACCCGTTCCGCGTTGCCTTCAGGCAACTCGCGCTGATGGTTTTGAGGCTCCGCCATGACGGTTTCGCCGTCGAGCGCCTTGATCTCGGCGGCGGCTTGGGCGTCGTCTACCGCAACGAGGCGTGCCCGCCCCTGACCGACTACGCGGCGCTGGCCCGCGAGATCTTCGCGCCGCTCGACGTATCGCTGACCTTCGAGCCGGGGCGACGCCTGACCGCCGAGGCCGGCATCCTCGTCAGCCGCGTCATCCGGACCAAGGAGAGCGGAGGCCGCCGTTTTGCGATTGTCGACGCGGCAATGAACGATCTCATCCGGCCGACGCTCTACGACGCCTGGCACGACATCCATCCCGTGCAGGAACCCGATCCGCGCGCCGAAACCACATCTCTCGATATCGTCGGCCCGGTCTGCGAGACCGGAGACGTGATGGCCACCGGCCGCACGCTACCGCCCCTGCAAGCGGGGGACCTCATAGCCATCCGGTCGGCAGGCGCCTACGGCGCGGTCATGTCGTCCGCCTACAACTGCCGGCTTCCGGCACCCGAAGTGATGGTCGACGGTGACAGGCTTGCTGTGATCCGACCGCGAATCTGCTATACTGACCTGATATCGGCGGATCGGGTTCCCGACTGGGTTATCAGACACCGGGCCTGACCGGCGATTTCGGGGAGTGGCGCGATGAACACTCCAGTAGAAAGCAACAGCAAGGCCCCCGCTCGCCCGCGCTCAGCGCGGGTTGGCAGCCGCCTGCTTCTGGCCCGCTTCGTCCTGGCCTGGGAGAAGATCTGGCAAGCCGTATGGCCGCCCGGCGCGGTCGCCGCTGCCTTCGTTGCCGTTGCGCTTCTCGACGGCTTCTCGTACGTTCCTGGCTGGTTGCACCTGCTCGCATTGCTGGCGTTTGCAAGTGCCGCCGCATATGCGGCGGTGCGCAGTGTGCGCGGATTCACATGGCCGAGCCGGCATCACGCGATGCGCCGCGTGGAGCGTGTCAGCAATCTCGAGAACCGGCCGCTGGAGGCGCTTGAGGACCGGCTGCCGGAGCAGCAACACAGCCCGGAGGCCGAGATCCTCTGGAATGCCCACCGCGAACAGATGGCACGGCAACTCGGCCAACTTCGCGTCGGCATACCGGCGCCAGGACTGGCAACGCGCGATCCGTGGGCCGTGCGCGTCGCGCTTGGAGTGATGGTGTTTGTTGGTCTCGCCGTCGCCGGACCGGATGCCGGGCCAAGGCTGGAACGTGCGCTGGCGCCATCGATCAGCCTCGACGACCGCTCGCTCGAAGCTAAGCTTGAACTCTGGATAACGCCCCCCGCGCATACCCGCCTCGCTCCGGTCTTCCCGTTGCGGGCGGCGGAGGCGAATGGCGGCAAGGCTTCCGGGGTCAACGCTACCGCTGCGCCGGATACCAGTCTGCCGTCACCGCCCGAGATCGCCGTCCCCACCGGCAGCGTGCTGACGGCCACGGTCACTGGCGGGCGCGGCGACGCCGTACTCGATCTGGGCGGAACCAGAGTCCCGTTCGCCACCTCGGGACCGGACAACCGGAAGGTGACGAGAACCCTCACCAAAGACGGCTTCCTCTCGGTTCTGCTCGACGGCAAGCCTCTCGGCTCATGGACGATCCGCAGCATTCCCGATACGCCGCCCCGCATCGCATTTGCCGAACCCTCGAAACCCTTCGAGCGCGGAACCCTGCGCATCTCCTACAAGGGCGAGGATGATTACGGCATCACGG
Source organism: Alphaproteobacteria bacterium (assembly GCA_964291215.2). Lineage (GTDB taxonomy): Bacteria > Pseudomonadota > Alphaproteobacteria > MPNO01 > UBA830 > JAJEBT01. The sequence goes on from OZ219791.1 coordinate 1,507,276, forward strand.
AGATCCGTGGCGAAATGCGACGCACCTATGAACGGGGCACAGTGATCGGAAAGGAAGTCTCGCACCTGGAGCTCGCCGCACCGCCTGCCGATGCCCGGGAATTCTCGGAGGTCAGCTTTCACGACTTTGCTCCGCATCCGTGGGCCGGACTGCCAGTCGTCATCCGTCTCTTCGCCACCGACGCAGCAGGGCAGCGGGGAAATTCGGACGAAGTGATGCTGATGCTGCCGGAGCGCGAGTTTCGAAAGCCGGTTGCGAAGGAAATCATCGCCGAGCGGCGACGACTGACGACGACGCCCGAAAGGCGCCCGGAAATTATCTCCAATATCGGCAGGATCGCGTCGCAACCGAATGCCTACGAGAACGACGGCGTCGTCTTCATGGGCCTTTCCTTTGCGCGTTCGCGTCTGACCCACGAAGAAGGGGACACCGCCATTCCACCGGTGCGCGACCTTCTCTGGGACACGGCGCTCAGGGTTGAGGACGGCAAACTCTCACATACCGAGCAGGAACTCCTGCAGGCGCAGGAAGCATTGCGCGAAGCCCTGGCGCGCAACGCTCCCGACGCCGAACTTGAACGCCTGATGCGCGATCTCCGGCGTGCGCTCAACGACTATCTGCGCGAACTCAGCCGTCGTCTTGCAGAGATGCCGCCCAACCAGGACGCCATGCTCCTCGATCCCGGGCGAATGATACAGACCCGCGACCTGCAGGAAATGCTGCGCCGCATCGAGCAGATGATGCGGTCCGGGGCGCGCGACGCGGCCGCGCAGATGCTGGCTCAGCTCCGACAGATGCTTGAGAACCTGCGGAACGCGCGCCTGGTACCGCTGAACCCCGACGGCGCGGCCGGCAACCGGGCCTTCCGCCAGCTGCAGGAGATGATCCGCAGGCAGGGCCGCCTGATGGACCGCACGTTCCAGCAATCCCAGCAGTCCGGTTCCGGACTCCGCGACCGGATCCGGGACGGGCTCAACGAACAGCAGGCGTTGCAGGAAATGCTGCGCCGATTCCGGCAGCTGCTGGGAGGCAACATGCCGCCGGATGGCCCGGCATCCGGAGCGCTCGACCAGGCCGGACAGGCGATGGGAGAGGCAGCCCGCGCGCTTGGACAGGGGCAGCCGGGACAGGCTGTCGGCCCGCAGGGACAGGCGATGGAGGCCCTGCGTCGCGCCGGGCAGGGGATGATGCAACAGATGATGAACAGGACCGGGCAGAACGGCATGGGCATGCCACAGGGTTTCGGGCTGTTCAATCCCCTCGACATGATGCGCGACCCGCTCGGGCGCGAATGGGAAGAGGGAGAGGGCTCGACCGACATCAGGCGCGTCAACATTCCGAGCCAGGGGACGATGAAGAGGACTCGCGAGATCATCGAGGAATTGCGCAAGCGCGCCGGACAGCGTCACCGCCCGTCGGATGAGCTCGACTACATCAACCGGCTGCTTGAGCGTTTCTGACGCAGACGCTCCAGGCTGGGACCGAATTCGACTTCGGAGGATCAGCGCCGTCCGCGGCCGCTTTCAGAGCGATCGCACAGCGCCGATGTAAGGAAGGCTTCGGTAGCGGTGCGCGAGGTCGATGCCGTAACCGACCACGAAGACGTTCCCGACATCGAAGCCGACGAAATCGGCGTCGACCCTGACCTCGCGCCGTTCACGCTTGTCGAGAAGAACACAGCTGTGCACGGCGGACGCGCCCTTGGCGGCGATCAGGTCTACAGCAAAGGCCAGAGTTCGGCCGGTGTCGAGAATATCGTCGACGACAAGCACAGTCTGGCCGCGCACCTCTTCCGACAGATCGCGGGTGAGTTGCACTTTGCGTGAACTCTCTGTCTCCGTGCCGTAGCTGGACAGGCTGATGAAATCGACCCGCGGCTGCATGCCGGATCGGTCGAGCGCCCGCAGGAGGTCCGCGGCAAAGACGAAGCTGCCCTTGAGGACGACGACGATCAGGACATCCTCCGGCAGGCGGCCGGAAATCTCGGTGGCAAGTTCGTCGACCCGCTGAAATATGGTGTCGGCGTCGAAAACGACCTCGACGCCGGATTGGTTTGTCATGCCTGTACTCCCGCAGCCCGCCGCGCGAACCTCGCTGTACGCCGGTCGGGATGGAATCCGGCCGGTTGAATTGCGGGCCGGCGTCCCACCCCGCCCAAGTGCCGGAAGCGGATGCCGGCGGCAGCTATTCGGCAGCGGCCATCACGTTGCCGTCGGCGTCGAGGCTGAGCCCGGTCTCCTCGGCGCGCCGGAGAACGGATTCGGCCCAGTCCACGCGGCCGGCATCGGTGCCGCCGAGAATCGCCATCAGATAGCCATGGTCGTTGCCGATGTTGCGGAAACCGCGCATGACGCCAACCGGCACGGAAACCACGTCGAACTGGTCGAGCGTGACCTCGTTTTCGCCCTCGTTGCCCCAGAAGACCGCCCATCTGCCCGACATGGGAATGAACACCTCGACCGTCGAATGGGCGTGCAGAGCCGCGCCCTTTCCCGGCTCGGCGCCGACATAGGTAATGTTGAATCCCTCCACCGCCGAGATCGCGGGCTTGAGGTCGGGATCCTCGGTCACACCCTGGCCGATCACGTTGTAGATGTCGCGAATATGTTCGGGAATCCGGGTGTCGACGAACGCCTGCTTCGACGGTTTCAGCCCGTCGAACCGGGCGACCCTCTCCTCCATCTCCTGCATACTGACACTGACTTTCGCCATCGTCTCTCTCCCTTTTCCGGCCGTCATCCCGCTCCAAGTCCGATATTGCGCCCGCCATAGCGGCGCAGGCGGAGATCGGCCTGTTCCTTGTGGCCCCAGAATTTCTCGATCGCACAAAGCCGCGAACAGTAGTCGCCGACGACGACACTGGCCTTCTCGGTGCATTCCTGCCACGTGCATGTCTTGAGGAACTTCCCGACCCAGAGGCCGCCCGTGTAGCGCGCCGCGCCCTTGGTCGGCAGCGTGTGGTTGGTGCCGATGACCTTGTCGCCGTAAGAGACGTTGGTTTCGGGCCCGAGGAACAGCGCGCCGTAGTTGGTCATGCGCTCAAGGAAATAGCGCGGATTCTCTGTCAGCACTTCGACATGCTCGGCGGCGATTCGGTCCCCTTCCGCCACGGCCTCGTCGAGATCGTCGACGAGGATGATCTCACCGTAATCGCGCCACGCGACGCCGGCCACGTCGGCCGTTGGCAGTTGCGCGAGCTGGCGCTCGATCTCGGCCGGCAGGGCCTCGGCGAGGGCCGCGGAAGTGGTGACGAGGATCGCCGGCGAGGTCGGGCCGTGTTCGGCCTGTCCGAGGAGATCGGTCGCGATCACCTCGATGTCCGAACTGTCGTCTGCGATCACGAGTATTTCCGTAGGACCGGCAAAGAGGTCGATGCCAACACGCCCGTAGAGCTGGCGCTTGGCCTCGGCGACATAGGCGTTCCCCGGCCCGACCAGCATGTCGACGGGCTCGACGGAATCGGTTCCAAGCGCCATCGCGCCGACGGCCTGTACGCCGCCGAGGAGGTATATCTCGTCGGCCCCGCCCAGATGCATCGCGGCGATGGTCTCGGCATGGGGCTTGCCGTCGGTCGGCGGCGTGCAGGTGATGATCCGCGGCACACCAGCCACCTGAGCAGTCACCACGCTCATGTGCGCCGACGCTACCATGGGATAGCGCCCGCCGGGCACGTAGCAGCCGACCGAACCTACCGGGATGTTGCGGTGTCCTAGCCGCACGCCGGGCAGCGTCTCGACCTCGACGTCGACCAAGGCGTCGCGCTGGACCTGCGCGAAGTTCCGGACCTGGGCCTGGGCGAACTCGATATCGGCGATGGTGTCTGCCGGAACCGACGCCACGAGATCCAAAATCTGCTGGTCGGAGAGTCGAAAGCTCTCGGGTGCCCAGCGGTCGAACCGCTCGGAATATTCCCGCACCGCCTCGTCGCCGCGTGCCTCGATATCGGCGAGGATATCCTCGACCGTTCGCCGCACCCGCGCATCGGCTTCCTTCGATTCGTCCTCGCCGATGCGGGTTTTCAGATGTGTTGCCATGCCTTCCGGTCTCCGGACCTCTATCAATTGATCAACCGCGCTACTTGATGGCGATCGGATTGATCGGCGATCCGACACCACCGGTGATCGGCAGCGGCGGCGCGCAGAAGAAGAACTCCCACACCTCGTCACCGGCGCAGTCGTCAGCCAGTTCGCCCATGACGAAGATCTCGCCCATGGTGATGCCGATCATCGGAATCACCACCCAGTGCCAAGGCTGCTGGGCATCGTCGGTCTCGTTGGGCCGTACCTCGCACCCCCAGGTATCGCAACAGATGGCGGCAACTTCCTTGCCGTGAAGCCATTCGGCAGTATCAAACGAGAGCCCGGGCGCATCCCCGCCGGCATAGCCGCCCCAGCCGTTCTTCAGCCGTTCTTCCATCATGCCGGTGCGCACCAGCAGGAAATCGCCCCGCTTCACCTCTACCCCCTGGGCTTCGGCGCAGGCGTCGAGATCGTCCCGCGAAATTGCATCGCCTTCCTGTAGCGCCTCGACACCGACATGGCGCGCCATGTCGAGCAGCACGCCGCGGCCCACCATCCGGTCCTTGACTTTCTCGATGCCGTTTTTCTGAGCCCCGCCGGAATCGACCAGCGCGGCGTCGTAGCCGTTCCACATCTTGTCGTCATAGAAGATGTGTCCGAGAGCGTCCCACTGCGTACCGCACTGGAGCGGCAGCGAAACCATGTCGTCGGCATAGCGGATTCCGCCAGCATCTTGGTTGCCGGCAACCGCGTCGGTGCCGGTAGCAAGCATGGTGTGGATCGGGTTGAACCGGCTGCCCCAGAGTCCAACCTGAGGCCCGTTGCTGTCGAAATTGAGCCCGAGCGAGAAGACCTTGCCCTTCCTGATCAGTCCGGCGGCCGTTATGACATCCGCCGGCTCGATATAGTTCAGGGTTCCGGCTTCGTCGTCGGAGCCCCATTTGCCCCAGTTCTTGCATTTTTCCGCAGTCTCGCGGAGAAGTTTCATGTCTAACGTACCGTCGGTGTGCCTGTGGACCATCGCGCTGCTCCCTGTTCACATTGGCGTTTTCCGCTGCCGCTATATAGGTTGGTAAACACTCGGCATGTCAAGCTGCCGCGGCGGGCAGGAGACCGAGATAAGGGAGAAACCGATGAACGAGAAGGCGGCGGCAGAGCGACAACTCTCCACCCCGGAAATGCGGCTCGACGGCAAGGTGGCGCTGGTGACCGGCGCCGGCCGCGGTCTGGGGCGGGCCTGCGCACTGGCGCTTGCGGGTGCCGGCGCCGAGGTTGTGGCGGTCAGCCGCACGGGCGACGAGCTCAAGGCGCTCGCCGACGAGATCGGCAACGACGGCGGGATCGCCCACGCTCTGGTCTGCGATATTACAAGCCGCAACCAAATCGAGGAAAAGATCGGCGGCCTTGAACGGGTCGATGTGCTCGTCAACAATGCCGGCACGAACGCGCCGGAGCCCTTCGTCGACGTGTCGGAGGAAAACTACGACCGCGTCATGGAGCTTAACGTTAAGTCACTCTTTGTCGTGTCTCAGATCGTTGCGCGCGGAATGATCCGCCGCGGCGAAGGCGGCTCGATCATTCACATGTCGTCGCAGATGGGCCATGTTGGCGCTCCGACGCGGACAGTCTACTGCACCTCTAAGCACGCGGTCGAAGGCCTTACCAAGGCCATGGGGGTTGAACTTGCGCCGCACGGGATCCGGGTCAACGCCATCGGCCCGACCTTCATCCTGACGCCAATGACGCGACCGTTCTTCGAGAACGGAGATTTCCGGGAAGATACGCTGGCGCGCATCCCGCTAGGCCGTCTCGGTGAACTCGAAGACATAATGGGGGCCATAGTGTTCCTTGCTTCGCCAGCCTCGGCGCTGATAACCGGTGCGTCGCTCACGATCGACGGCGGATGGACGGCATGGTGACCGCTTGTCGGCGGCTGACAGAAACGCTTGAGATGCACGAACGTCGGCCTTGGCCCGGTCATGCGCCGCGATGCTGCGCACCGAGCGCCGACAAGACGGGTGCAGTTCTCGTATGGCGCATCCAAATCATTGATTTAACACGGTTGTGCGGTTGCGAGGTAGCGGCGAAAACGGGTTTTCGTGACAATCGCCCGTTTCGGGACAGGATTTTGTCACGACCCCCGCGGCATCGACAGGGTGATCCGGGCGCTGCGCCACCTTCGCGATACCGCGGCGCCAACGGGCCGACATCGACAGGGAACTGTCCTTCTTCCGCAAGCATCGCCACCGCATGCGCTACCACGCGCTGAAGCAACCGGCTCGGGAATTGTCGAGGCGGCAAACAAGACCCTCGTCACACAGCGCACGAAACGCTCCTGCATGCGCTGGCGCATCGTCGGCGGACAATCACCTTCCGCGCCCTGCTCGAATCCGGCCGCTTCGAGAGCACGTGGACGGCCATGATCGGTGCAGACGACGCACCAGCCAACGACAACATCAGCCCAAATCACACCCCGGCACTGGCCGCATGAGATGAACAAATGGTGGTACTGAGCCTGCAACTGTGCCATACGAGAGTCTCACCCGACAAGACTTCGGTAAGCGTTCGGTCACGAGGTGGTCGTTGGTGATTGTCATCGGTTGAGGATGCGTATTATCGGCAGATTGTCAGAAGGCTCGGAACCGACCAGAATCAGCCATTACTGTGTGACCGAACGCTTACCTGATTCGGAGACACGAAATCCGAATGCATTGGGGCTCGCGTCATTACAGATCGCCTCCTTGATCGTAATTTTCCGTGCCAAGAAGGCCTCATCGAGCCTTGGCGGCACGATGGCTGCGCAACGCAGACTGAGAAATCTCGCCAGTTGTCGCTGGATTAGCAGCGTGGGATCACCGTGCGCAACCCGCGCCAGGCGATCACCGCGCTGGCGCAGGCCGGCGCGGCCGACAAGACCGTCTTCGTGTTCTCGGCCGACAACGCCCACAATGTCCTGCAACCCGGCGGACTTCATAGACAATCCCGGTCTTTGCACTGGGGGCGGATTGCCAGCCCGCGTCAATGTCCGATCGGTCAAGATCACGACGATCCCATGCTAATTCGTGCCTGCCCAAAAATGCACGACCGCGCGATTCTATTGGCGAAATCGTGATATAGAGGGGACGAAGAATCCCGCTTTGGGACGGGAATTGACCGATCAGACCGGGAATCCGCCGGATTTTCGGAAAACTTCGCGAGAATTGCCACGCGAAACGTTATCCGCCCGCAGCCGGAATTGGGCTAGGTTGCGCTGGATTCTCGGTTGGAAGGGCCCTGTGCCGCTGCGAATCGGCAGGAATCCCCCTGGAAACGGAGCACCCGGAGGCTCCGGGAGTGGATCAAACCCGAAATTTCGCCGGAGGGTCAGCCAAAACGGTCATTTCCGCGCAGGCACTAATTCGGAGACGCGAAATCCGAAAGCGTTGGGGCTCGCGTCATCGCAGCTCGCCTCCTTGATCGCAATTTTTGTGCCGAGGTATCTACTCACCCCTAGTTGGGTTCTGATTGGTCGTAGTGCTCGTTGATGATGTCTGCGTCTTTTCCGTCGAGGGCGATCTGGGTGGCGACGAGTGGATTGTAGCCGAGTGCGGCCATGGAGGTGAGGTAGCTTGGCACCATGCTTTTGCGTGGAGCGGAAGCATCCGGACACCTTGAGCTTTGCCATCCTGATCTTCTGTTCTCCGGCATTGTTGGTGAAGCTGACGTCGGGTGTGCCAGGCAAACTGGTGGAATGTGGCCGGGTGCAAGTCCCGAGAGAGGCTAATTTCTCCGTGAACCATGCGTCGTGAGGCGAAGCGTTGGGGAGCGGCAGGCCAGGCTATTGAGCCACGAGATGCTTTGAAACCGGAGTGCCGAGGTCGTGGCCGAAGGCAACGAGCCGCGTTGGTGAGGGGGGCTCCGCGGGGTCCGAGAACCATGGCCGAAGCAGGGACCTGGGGGGTCTTGCCCCTCTGTCGTGGAGGGGCCGCAGAGGAAATTCCGTAAGCCGATGATGAACGAGAAGTCAGATTCGGCCATAGTACCGCTGAAGGCGGCGAACAAGGGCTCTCCGGAGCCTGCGGAGTTGCTGGAGGGAAGGGCAATGCGGTTGGCCCGCGCCGCGCGCAGAAGCGGGGGTCACAGGCGGCTGAACGCAGGTAGCGAAGAGGAACCCGGAAGAGCGTCTTTACTCCACCACGTGACGGTCGACGTTCTGCACGATGCGTTCCATTCCTTGAGGAAGGACGCGGCGGCGGGGCGTTGTGTGGCAAGCGTACGCGGAGGGTGTGGAACTGCTGCACGCCCGTGTGCACAGGGGTGCGTACCGGGCGCCTCCAGGGTTTACATACCCAAGGAGGATGGAGGGCAACGACCGCTTGCCTCGGACAAGATTCTTCAGCGGGCGGTGTGATTCTGGTGCCGCGAGACGGAGTTCCTCGGGTTTAGTTACGGCTTCCGGCCGGGGCGCATCATGCGCCGTCACGGTGGAACGGCGGAAGGTCAACTGGATCGTTGACGCCCCTTCGACAACCGCGACCATCTGGTCGCGATGCTCGGGAAACGGATCGGGGGGTCTGATCATCAAGTGACGCCGGCGTCATGGAAGGGACCGACCGGCAAGGGAACACCGCAAGGGGCGGCGCCTTGCGAACCTGCACTACGTACGACTGGTTCCAGAACCACTGGCGCAAGCGGATGGCTGGAGGCGACACGATCACTGTCCGCTATGCGGACGACTTCGTGTGCGGCTTTCAGCATCTGGGCGACGCGCGGCGCTGAGACCTTGGGGAGAGACTGGCCCACTTGAACTGCACCCGGAAAATCATCGAGTTCGGTCGGTTTGCCAGAGCGAACCGCCGGAAGCGTGGGCAAGACGTTCGACTTCCTCGGCATGACGCACTTCTGCGAACAGACGAGGAAAGGCAGGTTCAGGGTCGGTCGCAAACGGGCACCCTGCGGCGGATCAAGGAGGCCTTGCGCAGGCGGTGGCACGATAACCGGCACGAAACGGCCAAGTGGTGAGTTATCAACGGCTGCTACTACGCCGTTCCAGGAAGCAGCCTGCAGAAGTTCATACACCAATGCAAACAGCTGCGTGCCCTTCGGCGACGCTCCCAAAAGGACTTCACCGGGGACATAGACACCCTCACCGCTGCCCACTGAGCCCGTGGCCAAACCAGCGCCTTGTCGTCAGGGGAGGAGCGAACAGCGCACGTCCGGTTCTGTGCGGGGGGTAACCCGGTTCCCTACCGCGATGTGTGCCAGGCAAACTGGTGGAATGTGGCCGGGTGCAAGTCCCGAGAGAGGCTAATTTCTCCGTGAACCATGCGTCGTGAGGCGAAGCGTTGGGGAGCGACAGGCTAGGCTATTGAGCCACGAGATGCTTTGAAACCGGAGTGCCGAGGTCGTGGCCGAAGGCAACGAGCCGCGTTGGTGAGGGGGGCTCCGCGGGGTCCGAGAACCATGGCCGAAGCAGGGACCTGGGAGGTCTTGCCCCTCTGTCGTGGAGGGGCCGCAGAGGAAATTCCGTAAGCCGATGATGAACGAGAAGTCAGATTCGGCCATAGTACCGCTGAAGGCGGCGAACAAGGGCTCTGCGGAGTTGCTGGAGGGAAGGGCAATGCGGTTGGCCCGCGCCGCGCGCAGAAGCGGGGGTCACAGGCGGCAGGTAGCGAAGAGGAACCCGGAAGAGCGTCTTTACTCCACCACGTGATGTTCTGCGTTCCATTCCTTGAGGAAGGATGCGGCGGCGGGGCGTTGTGTGGCAAACGTACGGGGTGGAACTGCCTGCACGCCCGTGTGCACAGGGGCGGGCGCCTCCAGGGTCTACATTCCCAAGGAGGGGCAACTTGCCTCGGACAAGATTCTTCAGCGGGCGGTGTGATTCTGGTGCCGCGAAACGGAGTTCCTCGGTTCCGGCCGGGGCGCATCATGCGCCGTCACGGTGGAACGGCGGAAGGTCAACTGGATCGTTGACGCCCCTTCGACAACCGCGACCATCTGGTTGCGATGCTCGGGAAACGGATCGGGGGGTCTGATCATCAAGTGACGCCGGCGTCATGGAAGGGACCGACTGGCAAGGGAACACCGCAAGGGGCGGCGCCTTGCGAACCTGCACTACGTGCGACTGGTTCCAGAACCACTGGCGCAAGCGGGACACGATCATTATGCGGACGACTTCGTGTGCGGCTTTCAGCATCTGGGCGACGCTGGGACCTTGGGGAGAGACTGGCCCACTTGAACTGCACCCGGAAAATCATCGAGTTCGGTCGGTTTGCCAGAGCGAACCGCCGGAAGCGTGGACAAGACGTTCGACTTCCTCGGCATGACGCACTTCTGCGAACAGACGAGGAAAGGCAGGTTCAGGGTCGGTCGCAAACGGGCACCCTGCGGCGGATCAAGGAGGCCTTGCGCAAGCGGTGGCACGATAACCGGCACGAAACGGCCAAGTGGTGAGTTATCAACGGCTGCTACTACGCCGTTCCAGGAAGCAGCCTGCAGAAGTTCATACACCAATGCAAACAGCTGCGTGCCCTTCGGCGACGCTCCCAAAAGGACTTCACCGGGGACACAGACACCCTCACCGCTGCCCACTGAGCCCGTGGCCAAACCAGCGCCTTGTCGTCAGGGGAGGAGCGAACAGCGCACGTCCGGTTCTGTGCGGGGGGTAACCCGGTTCCCTACCGCGATGGTTGTCTATGAAGCGCAGGTTTTCGTGTTTCACGAGACGTTCGTGCAGGTTGTGCGCGTCGGACTTGCGTCCACGTTTTCCTTTCGGCGGCGGCGGGATGTCGGGCAGTTCCTTGGCGCCCTGATGGTGCGGTAGCGCTTGTGCACGGCCCGGCGTCGTTCAGGGTCTTGGATGCGCTCTTGTTGACCTTGTGGCAGGGAGCAGGCTCTTCATCAGTCGCGCGGTAGCCTCGACGACGAAGGTCAGTTCGCGCAGCAGGTGGCTGCCGCTGGTGGCTACACTGCCATGTACGAGGCCCAGGACGCCCTTGTAGCACGGGCCGATCTCTTGCTTGCGGTGCGGGAACTTGCACGTCCCGACGACATGAAGCCACTTGCTGTTGATCCGAAATCGTCGACATCGGGCGTTGCAGGAGGTGCGCCACGGCAGCCTCCTCCCATGACGCATCGTGAAAGCATAGCCGAGGCTTCGGAGAGCTTGATGCCGGAGATCGCCTGCACGAGCGCGACAGCACGGCGCAGGGACAGCATCTGGGCGACCAGCAGGTTGATGACGAGGGCCTAGATGCCGATGCCGTACTGCACGGGATGTTGTCGGGGAACCGGCCCTTGCACTTCGGGCATTCCTTGATCTCGACGCGGCGCTCGACGACCTCGAACACGATGTCGTGCGGCGCTCCCGATCGACGGGGCCGTCGATGTCGGCGCCGCAGGCGTCGCAGGCCGCGACCGTCTCCTCGACGATGGCAGGTTGTCGCCCATCTGCTGGTTCGGCTTTGGGCCCTTGCTCCCGGCACGCTCTCGTCCGTCTGTGACGGCGGCAGACCGGAGTTCCGGCTCGTGCGTGGTCTTCTCCAGAAGGACGACGATGATGATGTCGAGCAGGATGACGAGGACGCGGATGACGGCCTCTTTCGGCACCTTGCCGGCAGCGCCGCGGTCTTGGCCGCTTCGAACTCCTCGCGCGCCGCCCGTCGCCATCACCCGGCCTTGCGCTTCATCAGCGCGCCGCTTCCGAGATGCGTTTTCACATACAGATCATGCGGGGGCCGGAGCCCCGGAAGCAGCTGGCACAGCCCGCTCGTCGCCTTCGATCCAAAGTAGCCCACTGGCGGTCCCCGTCGTTCTCGATGACCACCACTAAACGAATCGGCCTGCAGTGTCAAATCTCCACGAAAACCCGTTCGTTACTCTACCCCGACATCAAGCCGGAACCAGGGGGTGAGCAGTTACGTGCCGAGAAGGCCCCATCGAGCCTTGGCGACACGATTGCAGCGCGACGCAAACTGAGAAAATCTCACTAGTCGTCGCCGGATTAGAAGCGTGGGATCGCCGTGGGTCAAGATTTTCCCCGGCATGCCGGTGCACTTCCCCGAGCTGCGCGGCCACGTGATCGGCGCCATCGCCGTAGAGCCTGACGACAACAGCGACGGCGACTATGAGATCGCCGACTTCTCCAACCGTTGCGGTATCGCGGCCCGGTGGTGCATCGTGCCGCCCGGGGATGCCGGTCATGGCGGCCTATTTCGGCCCTCCCTGCGGCTCCAACCCCAATTGCCGCACTGTTTCCGGCAGCGCCCCCGGTACATGAGGCGTTGCCGCCTATGTCAGGAATACCTCCGCTGCCGCGCCGTTCGTGACCGGTGGGCTCATCGTGATGAAGCATGTCTTCCGCGGCCAGATGACCAATACGGAACTGGTCTCCCGGCTGATGGCGACGGCCAACAAGCAGGGCATCTACGCCGACAGCAGAATCTACGGCGAGGGACTGATGGACTTGGGCGCTGCGACGGCGCCGTTCTGGTTCTCCCTGGGCGGCTTCGCCGCCGAAGGGGCCGGCCCCGGCCTCGCTGCACGCCTTCATGGCGCCGCAACGGACCGGCCGGGCGACCGGCTCCTGCATCCTGCGATGCACCGAACGAGCCATCCTGCCCGGCTGCCGACCTCGGAATGAATGGACGCAAGCAGCTCCGCCTCAATAACGCTCGACGATATGTAGCCCGCGGAGCCGGTCGATGACATAGATCAGCCCGCGATCGTCGATCGTAACGTCATTGCTGCACAGGCGATCGCAGCCCGGCTGCGGATCGGGTTCGAAATGCCCGACCTCGATCGGCGCATGGGGATCGGCAATGTCGACTAGCCTCAAGCCTTTCGCGAACCAGGCAAAGGGGATGACCGTGTCGGTCACAATCTCGCAAGGTTGATGACAACCGGTGTAGGGAGGCTGCGGGCTGCCATCCGGGTCGAGACCAGCAACCTGGAAGCTGGAAACCGGAATCGGGTTGGTCTCGTCGGTGATGTCGACAACCCAAGCGAATGACGGCGCGTGAGGGCGCAGCTTGGCGACATCTTCGTCGGCAACAACAAGGACGCGATGCCCCCGGATCTCGAACGGAATCGGCAGCGCGGTATGGGTCGGATGCGGGAATGTCGGACCGGAGTTGAGGCCCGAAATCATGCGCGGATTGGCAAGATCCTCGATGTCGAGGATGAAGAATCCGTGATGCCAGTAGCTCACATAGAGCCGATCCCCCATCCGCAACGGATGATGGCATCGCGGCTCGGGACCGTCATCCCACACATATTCCTCACCGCCGGCTTCCCACTGTCCGAGAATCCACCATCTGCAGACTTCCTCGGGTTTCTCGGGATTGTCGAGATCGAGCACCAGCATGATCGGGCCCCGGTACCCCTCGACAGTCGAAGAGAAATACATGTACCGGCCATCGAAATCAAAGCGGTGGACGCCACGGCCGACGGTGTCCCAGGTCGCGACAAGCTCCGGTTTCTCCCTGTCCGACACGTCATAGATTCCGACACCCGTGGCAAAGTCGTCGGGTTTGCCGGGGCCGATGAGTTCATGGTTCCGCACCATGACATCGCCGCGAGCATGAACCTTGTGGGAATGGGTTCCGGGCGGCATCCCGACATGGGACAGTAGCCGGGGGCTTTTCGGATCCGAGACGTCGACGATGCTGGTGCCGAACGGATTGGCCATGTGCCCGATATAGGCGGTGGTTCCGTCGACCCGAATCTGACCCCCGCCCGCGCAGTCGAAATAGCCGACCTCGCGCAAACCTTCGCTGCTTGCCATCACGAACCCTCCCGACCACGCTGGGCGGCATCCAGCCGAAAACCGCCGAATGTCGTTGCCCGAAGGGTAGCGTAGTCACTGCGGGATTGCGACAGACCGCACCCACCCGTGCGCGAATACCCGGACCGGCTATCGCTGGCCTGACCATCCTGCGATGATGCGTTCCAGTACCTTGCCGCGGAGGATCGGACATTGCCCGAAACGCAACCCTTTCCGGAAATCCCTTTCGCGGAAGCGACCGGAGATATCAGGCTGATCTACGACGCGATCTCGGAATCGCTGGGTGTCGGACTCGTCAATCTAGTCTATCGGCATCTCGCCACGAAGCAGGGTTGTCTCGAATGGACCTGGTCGCTTCTCGGCCCGAGCCTGCAGGACGGTACTCTCGCCCGGTGCGGCGAGCGCCTCGTCGCCTTGGTCGGAGAAAATGCCGGTGCCGCGCACGCCGGTCCGGCAATTTCGCTGGCGAACTTCGGACTCGACGACAGAGACGCCGCAAGCGTCCTGTGCACCATCGACGCCTACAACCGCGCCAATCCGGTAAACGCCGTCGCATTCCAGTTGCTTCACATGGCCGTCAAGGGCGATGTCGCTGCTCCCCGATACGTAGCGCCACCCCGGGGGCGGGCGAACCTCGATGCGCTGCTTCCGATGGCGGCGTTCGACGGGCTCCCGGCCGCAACGCATGACCTTCTGCACCGGCTCGCTGCGCAGACGGTGGGAACGGATGCGCCAATGATTCCGTCGCTGTTTCGCCATTTCACGGACTGGCCGAACCTCCTGAAGGCATTTTCGGAGATTCTCCGGGCCCTCGGCGACAGTGCGGAACGAGAGGCGCTGGTCGCACGAGTGATGGCAGCAGCAAAGGAACAGGCCGGCGCGGTCCTCCACGACCTGCCGGATCCCGGCGATGGCGCGGTACGCCTTGCACCGCCGCTGCGGACGGCGGTTGCGGAGACCGCGACGAACTTCGTTCCGGCCATCTGCAACATGATCGTGATCGGAGCGATGCTCCGGCCAAATCTGGAGCGGTGAGAATATGAAGCCCGACGGACCGTTCCAAGGCGAAGCCCGCTCGAACGCGCCGGGCGATCACGGTGCCGGTGCTGGAAGCGCAGGTAGATGTCAGCCATTCAGGAAGAAAGCAACGGTGGAATCCTGTCACGCCGCTTCGATATCGGTGAGGGCGAAGTCGTTGCCCTTGAACAGCAACGGTTCGCCTGTTGTGTACGCAAGCGCGTAGGCGAAACAGTCTCCGAAATTCAGTGCCGCAGGATGATTGCCCTTGCCGAAGCGCCGTCAGGTGCGCCGGGCCGCCTCGATATGTGCGACTGCAAGGGTGCAGTTCTCGTATGGCGCATCCAAGTCATTGATTTAACACGGTTGTGCGGTCGAGAGGCAGCGGCGAAAACGGGTTTTCGTGACAATCGCCCGTTTCAGGACAGGATTTTGTCACGACCCCCGCGGCATCGACAGGGTGATCCGGGCGCTGCGCCACCTTCGCGACACTGCGGCGCCAACGGGCCGACATCGACAGGGAACTGTCCTTACTTCCGCAAGCATCGCCACCGCTACCACGCGCTGAAGCAACCGGCTCGGGAATTGTCGAGGCGGCAAACAAGACCCTCGTCACACAGCGCATGAAACGCTCCGGCATGCGCTGGCGTATCGTCGGCGGACAATCACCTTCCGCGCCCTGCTCGAAGCCGGCCGCTTCGAGAGCGCGTGGACGGCCATGATCGGTGCAGACGGCGCACCAGCCAACGACAACATCAGCCCAAATCACACCCCGGCACTGGCCGCATGAGATGAACAAATGGTACTGAGCCTGCAACTGTGCCATACGAAACTCTCACCCGACCGTAACCGGCATCGACTCGATCTCAGCCGCTGCCAGAAGCGCGTCGAGCTCGTGCCCAGCCGCCGCCCCGCCTCGGCTTTCCACGACGATGAACGCTTCCAAGACACTGGCAATCGACATGCGACAGGGTGTTGTCGCCATGATGGCTCCGGCATAGCGTTTCGCGTCCGCCTCGCTGAACAGAATCGCCAGCACTGCCGAGGTGTCGACGATCGCTTCGGCAATCCCCGCTCATCGTAGAGCAGATCACCATGCTCCGCCGCAGCCGGGCCCCGGCAACCTGGCGCACCGCCGTCCAATGGTGAGCAGCTCTTCCGTACGCACATCGGTATCACGTCGGCGCTTTTCGCGCTCAAGGCGCTCGCGAAGCGCAACGGTGATCGGCGCCGGTCATGGTCTCGTCCGTCAACTGCGCCAGATCACGGGCCAGCATGCAGGTTTCATCATCCTTGATGTTGAGGCCCATCTTCTCAGCCTCCAAGGTACATGCCAGATGACGAAATCTACCATAGGCAGCGCCCTCGCCGCACGCAAGTCCAGTGGGCGGAGAGCAGCGGCGTTGCTCCGCCCGCCCTTCGGCGGAGCCCGGCGTGCGCGCCGATTCCTCCAGTTTTCTGACCATCACGGTCGATCGCAGCTTTCAGGCTTCGTTGAACACGCCCGAATTCGGCGTTAACGTCCTCTTCTCCTGAAGGCCCCGCTCCGCTGGTTGCTCCGGCTCCCAATGGCGCGGGAGTTTCCGATTGCGGTGACGGGCGCCGGGACCTCTCGTCGCGCAACGGACGGTGCGCATCTTCCGTTGGCGCACCAGTGTTCCGGAGACCCCGGAACGGCGCGGCATCCGGCTGTCGAAGCGAAGGGATCCTTGCGAATTCAGTTTTGGGAAGCAGACGGCAGGTATCGGCAGACGCAGGGTCCGAAAGCGCGGCAGTGCGCAGCCTGCAGGCCCGAGAGCCCGCTAATCAAGGCGCGGTGAGGCGGAGACTGACACAATGACGGGACGTGTGGACTGTGTCGTGATCGGAGCCGGCATTGTCGGGCTCGCGCTTGCGCGAGCCGTCGCGATGGCCGGACGCGAGGTCATCATCGTCGAACAAGCCGACACGATCGGATCGGAAACGAGCTCGCGGCACAGCGAGGTCATCCATGCCGGCATCTACTACCCCCCCGGCAGCCGCAAGGCCGAGTTCTGCGTGGCCGGCAAGCATGCGCTATACGAGTTCTGCGAAAGCCATGGTGTTCCCTACAAGCGCTGCGGGAAGATCATCGTGGCCACGAGCGAAGACCAGCAAGCAGACCTTGAGCGCCTCCACAACAACGCGACAGAATGCGGGGTGCGCGACCTCGAATGGATGACTCCCGAAGATGTCGCCAGGATGGAGCCCGAGGTCCATTGCGTGCGCGCCCTGTGGTCGCCGTCGACCGGGATCGTCGACAGCCACGCCCTGATGCTGGCCCTGCAGGGCGACGCCGAGGAGGCCGGCGCAATGCTTGCCCTGCTCACCCCGGCCACCGGCGGACAGGTCATGAATGACGGGATCCGTCTCGACTGCGGCGGCGATGCCGCCATGTCGGTGGTCGCGGACATCGTGATCAACAGTGCCGGCTTGCATGCCCAGAAGGTGGCGCAATCGATATCTGGGGTGCCGGCCGAAACCATACCGCCGATCCACTATTGCAAGGGCAACTACTACACGCTGTCGAGTTCCCCGCCGTTTTTGCGGCCGATCTATCCGGTGCCCGAGCGGGCCGGGCTCGGGGTCCATGTCACCGTGGATCTCGCAGGCCAGGTGCGGTTCGGCCCCGATACGGAATGGATCGACGAAATTGATTACGATGTCGACCCGGTGCGGGCGGACAGCTTCTATGAGGCGGTGCGAAAATACTATCCCGCGCTCGCCGACGGAGCCATAGCGCCGGGTTACGCGGGTATCCGGCCGAAACTGCAGGCGCCCGGCGAGGGCGCCCGCGATTTCGTCATCCAGGGCCCCGACGATCACGGCGTATCGGGACTGATAAACCTATACGGCATCGAATCTCCGGGCATGACCGCGGCGCTGGCGATTGCCGACCATGTTGCCGGCACCTTCTGACTGGCAGGCCGCTTCGTCCCGTCGGACGGTTTTTTCCGAATGGCCGAAAAAATTCTCTCCTCCACTTGAATTCCCCGTGGTCCGCATTAAATAGCGGGGTGTCCGGAGCCTGAACGGGCCGGACAGACCCAAGGGTTGGCCATAGTGGCAACCCGATGACATGTTGCTCAAATGGAGGATATGGAAATGAGACACCTCGATTTCTCGCCCCTTTACCGCACTGCGGTCGGCTTCGACCATCTGACGTCGCTGCTTGACGCGGCCCAGAAGAGCCCCGCATCCGATGGCTATCCGCCCTACAACATCGAAAAGCTGGGCGGCGACACCTACCAAGTGACCATCGCGGTCGCCGGCTTCGGTGCCGAAGACCTGGACCTTGAGGTCCGGGACAACCAGCTCGTGGTCAGGGGCAAGGGCGCCAAGAACGACGGCGAGACGCAGACCTACCTGCACCGCGGGATCGCCCGTCGCACCTTCCAGCTCCGTTTCCAGCTCGCTGACCATGTCGAGGTCAAGAGCGCCGATCTGAAGGACGGCCTCCTCGTCATCGACCTTGAGCGCGAGATTCCGGAAGCGCTGAAGCCGCGCAAGATTGCAATCGGCAGTTCTTCGAAGGTGATCGACGGGCCCGTGGCGAACGTCGCCTGACACCGAAACCGCCCGGGCGACCGGATCGGGGACATCCGGCCGCCCGGGTTTCGTGCGCCTGCGCGAGTTCGGCCGGGCACCCCGGCCAACCGGCGGGGTGTCGACGCGAATCACCGGGTGCCTCACCTCTCATTCATTACGCGCCGAGCGGATGCCCCGAACAGTCACGCCGGTGTGACTGAACAAGAGGAACGAAAGGTTTGGATCGGCATGACCACGATGCTTGACATCCGGAGTCTCACGAAGAGGTACGGCCCGTTCACCGTGGTCGATGACATCAGCTTTTCGGTCGAAAGCGGCGAGGTGCTCGGCTTCCTCGGTCCCAACGGTGCTGGCAAGTCGACGACTATGAAAATGATCACGGGTTTTCTCCCGCCGACCTCGGGCACGGCCGTCGTGTGCGGAAGCGACGTGATCCAGGATCCGCTGACTGTCAAGACACGCATCGGCTATCTTCCCGAGGGTGCGCCGCTCTACGAGGACATGACCACCGCCGCGTTGCTGTCCTTCGTTGCCGAAACGCGCGGAATTCGGGGGTCGGCTCGCCGGCAGGCGGTCGACGGCGCAGTCGACAAGCTCGCACTCGACGAGGTCTACAATCAGCGCGTCGGAACCCTGTCCAAGGGGTTCAAGCGGCGTGTTGGCCTAGCGCAGGCGATCATGCATGATCCCGACATCCTGATCCTCGACGAACCCACGGACGGGCTCGACCCCAACCAGAAACATCAGGTCCGCGAACTCATTCGCCAGATGTCCGAGGAAAAGGCGGTGGTCATCTCGACCCACCTTCTCGAGGAGGTCGATGCCGTATGCACCCGGGCGATCGTGATTTCACGCGGCCGCAAGGTCGCCGACGCGACGCCGGCCGATCTCGAACGGCAGTCGGCCTACTGGAATGCTGTATCGGTCCGTCTGCCGCACGAACGGATCGCGGCGCTTCAGGGCGCTCTTGACGGGCTCGAAGGCGTTGATCGAGTCGAGATCGATGACAAGCGCTCGGCGAGCGCCCATGTCATCGTCATTCCGAGCCAGGGCGTGGCCGTCGTCGACGCCGTCAATCAGCGCCTGAAGGAAAGAGAGGTCGCCGTCGACCAACTCTATGTCGAACGCGGACGGCTCGACGATGTGTTCCGCCAGATCACCATCGGGGAGAACGTGCAATGACCGCGGTGATTGCGATCTCGAAGCGCGAACTTGCGAGCTACTTTTCCACACCGCTGGCCTACGTGTTCATCGTCATCTTTCTCGCGCTCGCGGGAGCAATGACGTTCTATTTCGGGGGGTTCTACGAACGCGGACAGGCGGATCTCCAGACATTCTTCGCCTTCCATCCCTGGCTCTACCTGTTTCTGGTGCCGGCCATCGGCATGCGGCTTTGGGCCGAGGAACGCAAGACCGGAACAATCGAGCTTCTGATGACGCTGCCGCTCTCAACCACGCAGGCAGTGCTCGGCAAGTTCTTGGCCGCCTGGATCTTTGCCGGTATCGCGCTCGCGCTCACCTTCCCCATCTGGATCACCGTCAACTACCTTGGTGCGCCTGACAACGGCGTGATCTTCGCCGGATATGTCGGCAGTTTCCTGATGGCCGGTGCGTTTCTTTCAATCGGAAGCTTCGTTTCGGCACTCACCCGCAATCAGGTCATCGCCTTCGTCATTGCCGCGGCGACGTGCTTCCTGTTCATGATGAGCGGACTTGAACCGGTCCAGTCCGCGGTGCGCGGCTGGGCTTCGAGTCTCGTGATCGATCTGGTCGCGTCCCTTAGTTTCCTCACCCATTTCGACGCCATAACCCAGGGCGTCTTCGATCTCCGGGACTTTATCTACATGGCGGCGACGATCGGCGTTTTCCTGTTCGCGAACATTGTCATCGTCGACCTCAAGAAGGGTTCATAGGTTGCAACATGGCCGATATACGCAAGGAGTTGCCAGCCACTGACAGCCGCGCGCTCGCCTTCGGCGCGCTCGCGCTGGCGGTGGTGCTCTTCCTGTCGATCATCATCTTCTCGGAATCCATGGTCAAGGGCGTCAGGCTGGATCTGACCGAGAAATCCCTGTTCACGTTGTCCGACGGCACCAAGAAAACCCTGTCGACACTCGATGAAGAGATCACGCTGCGTTTCTTCTCGACGCGCAAGCTCGTCGAGACGACCCCGGGCCTCACCGCCTACGGCGCCCGTGTGCAGGAACTGCTCGAACGCTATGCCTCGCTTGCCGGCGGCAAACTTCGGCTCGAGCTCGTCGATCCCGAGCCCTTCTCCCCAGAAGAAGACAGGGCTGTAGGCTTCGGCCTCACCGGGATTCCCATCACCGAAGCCGGAGATCTGGGATATTTCGGCATCGCGGCAACCAACTCGACCGACGACACCGATGTGCTGCGTTTCCTCACGCCGCAGCGCGAACAATTTCTCGAATATGACCTGACGCGGATGATCCACAATCTCGGAAATCCGAAGAAGAAGGTCATCGCGCTGGTTTCCGGCATTCCCGTGGATTCCGATCCGCTCAAGCAATACAAGCCATGGGCACTGATCGACAATCTCAAGCAGTTCTTCGAAGTGCGTGCCCAGGGGCTGACCCCGAAGCTAACCGATGATGTCGACCTCGTGATGATCGTTCATCCGTTCGGCCTGAGCGAGGAGTCGCGCTACCAGATCGACCAGTTCGTGCTCCGCGGCGGCAATGCGGTGGTATTCGTGGACCCCCACGCCGAGGAAGGCGCCCGCAGCAACGCGGCACTGCGTCTGCCGCCGGGCGTCGGTTCCGACCTTCCAGAACTCCTGAAGGCCTGGGGCGTGAAATACGACAAGGACAAGGTCTTGGGAGACCTGATCGCGGGCAGCCAGGTGCAGGCCGGAACGGATTCCTTCGGGCGCCCGGTCATCACCCGTTACGTTGCCTGGACCAGCTACGGGCCCGAAAACATCAACACGGGCGACGTGATTGCGTCGGAACTGCAAAAGATCAACTTCGCGACACCGGGTTTTCTCGAAAAGGCCGAGGGCGCAACCACGCAGATCGAGCCGCTGATCTGGTCCTCGAAGTCCGCGGGACCGTTTGATGCCGAGAGCGTGCGACGCGATCCCAAGCCAGCCGACATCCTCCGGGAGTTCAAGCCCAAGGACAAGAGCTACATCATCGCGGCACGGATTTCCGGCAAGGTCAAGAGCGCGTTCCCCGACGGTCCGCCCAAATCCGACGATGCGGACAAGAAAGACACCGCCGATGAGAAGGACGGCCCGGCCCCGAAACCGCATCTCGCCGAATCGGTCGACGACATCAACATCGTCGTCATGGCCGACACCGATATCCTTGCCGACAGATTCTGGCTGCGAATTCAGGATCTCTTCGGCCAGCAGGTGATCGTGCCGATCGCGCACAACGCCGATCTCGTCGTCAACGCGGCCGACAACATGGCCGGCACCAGCGCGCTGATCAGCCTGCGCGGACGCGGGCTTTCGAGCAGGCCGTTCGATGTCGTGGAGTTCATTCAGCGCGAAGCCGAGGACAAGTACAGGACCCAGGAGCAGGCGCTGGTAACGGAGCTTGAGGATGTCGAGAAGAAGCTCAGCGAGCTCCAGACGACCAAGAAGGCCGCAGGCGCCGCCGTGATGTCGGAGGAACAGGACGAGGAGGTCAGGAAATTCCGCGCGCGCGTGCTTGAAATCAGGAAGGAATTGCGCGACGTGCAGCTCAATCTGCGCCGGGACATCGATCAGCTGGGTTCCGATCTCAAGTTGCTCAACATCGCCGCCGTACCGGCAGCGATCGCGATATTCGCCGTGGGCATATCCATGGTGCGGCGGAATCGTACCCGTGCCCGCAACGGGACCTGAAGGAGGAGGAAATGAAACCGAGAACCTTCGCCGCACTGGCGGGCGTGACGGCGATCGCCGTCATCGCGGCTGGCATCGGAATATCGACGAAGACCGAGACCACCGCGCTCACTCCGGGAACCGAGCCTGCGTTCCCGGCACTCGCCGAGGCCGTAAACGATGCCAGCGGCATCGAAGTGAAGACGGCAAGCAACAAGTTCTCACTGAGCCGCAAGGGGAAAATCTGGGGGCTGGACCAGAAGGACGGCTACCCGGCGGCTTTCGACAAGGTCAAGTCCGCGATCGTGGGCGTCGCGAACTTCAAGCTCATCGAACGCAAGACCGCCGACCCCGAGCGTTACGCCCGCCTCGACCTTGGATCGCCGGAGGACAAGGACGCAAAGTCGAAAAGGCTGGTTTTCCGGAACGAAAAGGGCGAGGTTCTCGCCGATGTCCTCCTCGGCAAGATCAATGCCAATCTCTTCGGCGCCGGCGGATCGGGGACCTACATCCGACGGGGCGATGACAAGGAAACCTGGCTTGTGCGGGGGCAGGTTACGATCGGTGACGGGCCGATCAACTGGGTTGTCCGGGAGATCGTCGACTACGGCCAGGAACACATCCGCCACATATCGATACGCGATCCGGACGGGTCCGAGTTCGTCATCGCCAAGGGAGATAAGAGCGACAAGAACTTCAAGCTCCTAGACATTCCCGAAGGCCGCAAGATGAAGAAGGACGACGAGGCGAATCCGCTTGGCGGGGTCATGTGGAAGATGCAGTTCGACGACGTCAAGAAGGCGGCCAGCCAGGAATGGCCGGAAAACCCGTGGATCGCCGAATACACGGCGTGGGACGGTTTCAAGGTTCGCATCGAAGTGTACAAGATCGGGGAGGATCACTGGGGACGGTTCAAGGCCTCGCTTGACGACGAAGCGGAACCCGAAACACGGAAGAAGGCCGGCAAGATCGTCGACGAGATCAATTCCCGAGTTAGCGGATGGAGCTACATGCTCACTGCCGGCGATTCGGAAAAGCTGACGTCGAAAATGGAGGAATACATGGCCGACCCGGAGGCCAAGAAGGACTCCTGAGCCACCGCGCGGCAAGGACATGACCTCTCTGTCGTCGGAGGCGGCGCGCTGTTCTCCTGCGCCATGATGTTCTTCAGGAGACTCCCGCCGGCCGGCCGGGGATGTCCAGCAGGGACCGGAGAGAATCGACGGGCATTCAGATGTCCGGAACCTGAATTCCGTTCTGCCGGCACGCGGCGACCACGGTGTTCCTGAGCAGGCATGCGATTGTCATCGGACCGACGCCGCCCGGCACCGGGGTAATCGCTCCGGCGACCTCCATGGCGAGGCCGAAATCCACATCGCCGACAAGTCGCGTCTTCCCCTCCTCATCCGCCGCCACACGATTGATGCCGACATCGATCACCGTGGCGCCGGGCTTGATCCAGTCCCCACCGATCATGCGCGCACGGCCAACCGCGGCAACCAGGATATCGGCCCTTCTGCAGACGGAGGGAAGATCCCGGGTCCGGGAATGCGCGACCGTTACCGTGCAGTTCGCTGCGAGGAGGAGCTGGGCCATCGGCTTGCCGACGATATTGGAGCGCCCGACGATGACCGCTCCCCGTCCGGTCAGGTCGCCCAGCCTGTCCTCAAGCAGCATCATGCATCCGAGCGGCGTACAGGGCACAAGGCCCTCACGCCCGGTCGCGAGGCGTCCGACATTGCGCAGGTGAAACCCGTCAACATCCTTTTCCGGGTCGATACAGTCGATGATGGCGCTGGCGCCGATATGGGCGGGAAGCGGAAGCTGGACCAGTATTCCATGCACTGACGGATCGGCATTCAGTTCTTCCACGACCTCAAGAAGCACCTGTTCGGAAGTCTCCGCAGGCAGCGTTCTCCCGAGGCTTTTCATGCCGGCCTCGACGGTCTGCCGGTTCTTGTTGCGCACATAGACCTGGCTGGCCGGATCGTCACCCACCAGCACGGCGGCAAGGCCCGGAACCACCGCGTGCTCGTCGCGCAACCGCGCGGCCGCAGCGGCAACGCGCATCCTCAGCGCGGCCGCCAGCGCCTTTCCGTCAATGATCTTCTCCGGTTCCATCTGGTCTCAACTCCACAATCCTGTCTGCCGCCGCCGCGAGAGCCTCCGGGTCTCCACAGACATGAGAACGACCTTGCAGCGGGCTGTGGCGCCACGGGGAATGGAAAAAGCGGACTTCGGAAGTCCGAACTCCTTTGCCAGCAGCCTGATCAGGGCGGTATTGGCTGTCCCCGATTCGGGCGGCGGGGCGACGCGAACCAGCAATACGGATCGCCCGTCTGCATCAGCCGCGATTCCCGACACGCAATCAGCGGACGCGCGCCGTGTAACGCGAACATCGAGCCGGATGCCGTCTCCTGCCCGCGTCACGGCAGCAGATGGAGCATCGCGGGGATTCAACCATATGCGGTTTCGAAAATCAGATCCCGAACGAAATACAGGATCAGGATCAGGACGACAGGCGAAATGTCCAGCCCGCCCAGATTGGGCAGAAAACGCCGGATTGGCCGCAGTGCGGGCTCGGTCACGCGGTAGAAAAAATCCACAATGACATAAACTAGGCGATTGTTCGTGTTGATAACGTTGAACGAAATGAGCCAACTTGCGACGACGGCTATCAGAAGGATCCAGATATAGAGCGAAATCAGGTTGTCGATCAGGTTGAGTATTGCGTGCATTGCCGCGTCCACGGTTCGCTGCGGGTTCACCGCCTGAAAGCAATCTAGCGACCGAGCGCCTCATGCACAAGCAGACCGTCAGGTGTTTCCCACGCTGCATTCAATTTTGCTGTCTTCTGCTGTCCGGAGGTTTCACGGCGTGCCGGGTTTTCCGGCTTCGGGGCCGTCCGCGGTCGTCGCCGGCGGCGTTATCGGCGCGTGGGCGGCTTGTGGGCGGCGTCCGGGAATCGGCCGGACACCATTGGCGCTCAGGGCTGCGACGGCTTCCCGGCGGTCGAGCCGCCGCCGCCGTGTTTCGGCGAGGCTCTCGCGTCGGTTGGCGAAGATCACCGCGAGCGCGATGTTGTCGAGTCTGGCGCGGTTTGCCGGTCAGGCAGGCGTTTTCGCCGAAGACGCAGTCTCGGTGGTTCATGTTTTCCGCGGCCCGGTGCCTGCGGCCGCAGCAGTTCCTCTGGCGACGCGTGTTGCGCATCGAGCTGATGTACCGGTGCAGCCGTTGCCGCTCGCTGCGCCGCTGGCGCTCCTTCCCGGCGGCTCGCGGTAGCATGCGGGCGATCTGCCGGAGTAGTTGATCAGGTCCTCGAGCGGCACGTATCGAGCGCTGCTCGAGGCGGGCCTTGCCTCCTTGAAGCGGCCACTGGCTCCCGGTCGATGCCGTCGAAGGTTTCGGGCGCCCTTGACCGGGAAGACATGGTCTGCGCCGCAGCGCCGGGTGATCAGCGCCGCCGGCGTCGTGCGGGTGATCACCTTGCCGCGAACATCGGTGCGCTCGAGGAGGTGGCCGCCAGCTCGCCGTCGTCGAAGTTCAACAGCGCGAAGGGTGCGCCGGAGGCGTGAGAGCCACGGTCTCGTGGTGGCTGTTGCGGTTGGCGTCGCGGATGCGCTTGCCGTTGGCGGCAAGCGCCCGGGCGAGCCCGCGGCCGAGCACGTCCTCGAGCGCCTCAGGATCGATCGACTGCCCGGTGGAGGGTCGCCTTGGAGGGCGGCTCGCGCAGCCCCGTCCTCGGGTTCCGCCGATGGCCTCGAGCTCGTCCCCGGACAGCGGCCGCGCAAACTGCGCAGCTGCCTTTCATGTTCGCAAGCTCGGCGAGAACGTGAGCACACCGTGTGCTTTCTGCGCGGCGGAAGTCCTCGATCGCCGCCAGCTCGTCGTGCAGCGAACGCATCACTTCGGAACCCCGGGGAGGAGGCAGGCGGCGCCCGGCAGCGCCTGCGGGCGCGACAGCAGCCGTCGCGCCGCACAACGAAAATCTCCTTGCCATGGGGGTCGGTGCAGCGCCCGCGGGCGAATCCCCTGGCACGCCAGCCCGCCGCCTTGTGCCCGCAAAACGCTCCGGATCGCAGAACGTCTCCGCCACCTGGTGGCCGCAGGCCCAGTCGTCGGCCAGCCGCCGCGTCGTAAGAAAGAAGGAGGCAAGGTTCGGAAACGTTCCCGGCGCCGCACGCACCAGCAGTCGCGTGTTGTCAGATCAAGCCACTGCTGCTCCGGCTTCCAGCCACCGGTCGCGGCACTTGAAGGCACCGTCACGCCGCCAGACCACTGCCCCCTGAAGGACGCAATATGGCACCGCCCCGCCAGACGGCGAAACCCGAGATAGTCGTCCATCAACGCATCCCGCAGCGGACGCTCCTCAGACTTCGCGAACCTCGGACAGACCCTTCCGGAGCTGCGACGTGAATCAGACAGGACGCGATGTGCATGTGAACCGACATCCCCGCACCATGACAACTCCAGTGCAGGAAAGCCAGCGAAAACTGCAAAAAAACCTCTCGCACCAACTCGCGCCCCCGCAAAACCCAAGTACTGCCTTGAAAAATAAAACAGAATTTAGCGTAAGATCATCCTGACAGACCGGGCAGCGCTTGGGCAGGCAGGCTTCCGCGGGAACTGCAGCCTCGGCTGCATTCCGAGAATGCCCCGGACTTGCGCGCCCATCATGTCTTCGACCGTCGCTTGAAGCGTGGTGCGCCGCCACGGTGTCTTCGTCCCGTAGCGCCTTGCGACAGACAGGAAGAGAAGCAGCGTCGCTGCAATCCAGAGCGGCTGCTCTGGCGAGAAGCTGCAACCAGCGAGGGTGTTCCGCATGCTTGAGACCAGACCTCTGTTCCGGATCTCGGCGCAGGTGGCCGTGCCGCATATCGTGGCTGGCGGTCCCTATGGCGAACG
This sequence comes from Alphaproteobacteria bacterium, assembly GCA_964291215.2. Taxonomy (GTDB): domain Bacteria; phylum Pseudomonadota; class Alphaproteobacteria; order MPNO01; family UBA830; genus JAJEBT01. Next base: position 1,534,382 of record OZ219791.1, read on the forward strand.
CCGGTTCATAGCCGTCACCGGCGGCAGTTTTTTCGGTGAGCGGATCTCCGGCCGGGTGCTTTCGGGAGGCGCGGACTGCCAATTGATCCGCCCTGACGGTGCTGCCGAGATCGACGTGAGGGTGACGCTCGAAGCAGATGACGGCGCAGTCATCCTGATGAAGGGCCTCGGGATCAGGAACGCCTCCGCCGATGTCATGCAACGCATCGCAAACGGTGAGAGGGTGGACGGGACCGAATACTATTTTCGGGAAGCCATGCTGTTCGAAGCGCCGGACGGTCCGCATGCCTGGCTGAACCGGCTGATTGCCATCGGCATGGGTGAACGTCTGCCCGACGAGGTTCTTGTCGATGTCTTCGAGATTCTCTAGCCCGGCCGGCGCTCCATGCGCTTGCGATGCCTGGCACCGAGTTCTTGCCAGGGGGACGGATCCCACCAGCGGACAGCGAGTCCCGACGGCGACGGTAGTACATGGATTTCGGTCTCGTCCAAGCGCTGGTCCTGAATTCCGTAATCGACGCGATCGACGCCGAACACCGCGCGGAAAAAGACCTGCGCCGGCCGTTTTGCCGTGAAGGCGAGAATGGCGGGACGAAAGAACTCGACCTTGGCACGAAGCGCCACCGCGTCGTCACCTCTTCCGCTAAGGTCCGAATCCGCACCCCATTCGGTCTTGTTGATGTCGGTCAGGCCGAGTCCGTGCCGCGGCAGTTCGCGGAATTCGGTCGGAGACAGCCGCTGCGGGGTCAATCCGGCTTCGGCAAGGATCGGCCAGAACTTGTTTCCGGGACCGGCATAAGGGAGGCCGAGCCGCGCCGAGACGGCGCCGGCCGCGCTGCCGCAGAGCACGGTCACCACATCGGGTTCGATTGTGTCGGGAAGAACCGCCGCACCGATCTTTGGCGCCCGGCGCAAAGACCGGGCGGAGCGACCTGACGGAATCCCGGACATCACCGCACCGCCCCCACTGACGCGGTTAGGGAAAGGCGGCGTCGGGACAGGCTCGCGCTCGACTCGGCACGGGACAGTAGTCGTGGCCGGAAGGTCCCCGTTTCCGAACGAAAATCGATAAGCGGCGGCAGATCTACTCGACCAACTCCTCGACCTGGCCGTCGCCGCCGTCAGGATCGGCATCCGGATCCTTGTTCTTGCCGCGGCGCTTCGGTGGCGCCGATTGCAGGATGAAACTTAGGCTGTCATCGGCCTCCTTGACGTCGACCTGGACCACGCCGCCCTTGGAGAGCTTCCCGAACAGGATCTCGTCGGCCAGTGGCTTCTTGATCTCATCCTGGATCAGACGAGACAACGGCCTCGCGCCATAGGCCTCGTCATACCCCTTTCGCGCAAGCCAGCCGCGGGCAGAATCCGACAGCTCGAACGTCACGCCGCGATCTTCGAGCTGGACTTCCAGCTGCATGATGAACTTGTCGACGACCTGCAGCACGACATCCTTTTCGAGGCTGGAGAACGCAATGGTCGCGTCGAGGCGGTTGCGGAACTCCGGCGTGAACATCCGCTTGATCGCCTCCTCGTCCTCGCCGACACGCGTCGTGCGCTCGAAGCCGATTGCCGGTTTCGCAAGCTCCATGGCACCGGCGTTGGTCGTCATGATGAGGATGACGTTGCGGAAATCCACGCTCTTGCCGTTATGGTCCGTCAGGCGCCCGTGGTCCATGATCTGGAGCAGGATGTTGAAGACATCGGGATGCGCCTTCTCTATCTCGTCGAGCAGCAGCACTGCATGGGGATGCTGGTCGATGGCGTCGGTCAGCATGCCCCCCTGGTCGAACCCGACATAACCGGGCGGCGCCCCGATCAGCCGGGATACGGAATGGCGCTCCATGTATTCCGACATGTCGAAGCGGACCAGCTCTATGGCCATCACGTTGGCCAGCTGCCGGGCAACCTCGGTCTTGCCGACGCCGGTCGGGCCGGAGAACAGATAGCAGCCGATCGGCTTTTCGCCCTCGCGCAGGCCGGCGCGCGACAGCTTGATCGCCGCAGAAAGCGCCTCGATTGCCTTGTCCTGCCCGAACACCACCGTCTTGAGATCGCGGTCGAGATTACGGAGCGACTCCTTGTCGGACCGCGATACGCTCTTTGGCGGAATGCGGGCGATCTTGGCGACCACCGCCTCCACGTCCTTGACCGTGATCAGCTTGCGCCGCTTGTTCTCCGGGACCAGCATCTGGGCCGCGCCGACCTCGTCTATGACGTCTATGGCCTTGTCCGGAAGCTTGCGGTCGGTGATGTATCTTGAGGCCAGCTCGACGGCAGCGCGAACCGCGGCGGCGGTGTAGCGCACACGGTGGTGTTCCTCGTAGCACGGCCTGAGGCCGCGCAGGATCTTCACGGCATCCTCGACCGACGGCTCGTTGACGTCGATCTTCTGGAAGCGCCGGACGAGGGCACGGTCCTTCTCGAAATAGGACCGGTATTCCTTGTAGGTGGTCGAACCGATGCAGCGGAGCGTGCCGCTCTGCAGCGCCGGCTTGAGAAGGTTCGAAGCGTCCATGGATCCGCCACTAGTGGCGCCGGCGCCGATGACGGTGTGAATCTCGTCGATGAAGAGGATCGCGCTGTCGTGGTTCTCAAGCTCGTTCACCACCGCCTTGAGCCGTTCCTCGAAGTCGCCGCGATAGCGCGTACCGGCGAGGAGCGCCCCCATGTCGAGAGCGAATATCGTGGCCCCGGAAAGCACTTCCGGCACCTCTTCGTTGAAGATGCGGCGCGCCAGCCCCTCGGCTATCGCCGTCTTGCCTACGCCCGAATCGCCGACATAGAGCGGGTTGTTCTTGGTTCGTCGGCACAGCACCTGGATCGTGCGCTCGATCTCGAGTTCGCGGCCGATGAGGGGATCGATGCGGCCCTCGGCCGCCTTCTTGTTGAGGTCGACGCAGTATGTCTCGAGAGCCTCGCCCGGCGAGTTATTTCCGCGTTCGTCGCCCTCTTCCGCGGCACCGCGCACCCGTCGGCCTTCGGATTGGCCCGCCACCTTGGCAATGCCGTGGCTGATGTAGTTGACGGCGTCGAAGCGCGACATCTCCTGTTCCTGCAGGAAATAGACCGCATGGCTTTCGCGTTCCGAAAACAGCGCAACCAGCACATTGGCCGCCGTCACTTCCTGCCGGCCCGACGACTGCACATGTATCGCGGCGCGCTGGACGACCCGCTGGAAGCTTGCCGTGGGCTTGGCGTCGGTGGCGCCGTCGACCGCTAGATTGCTGAGCTCTTTGTCGATGTAGTTCTCGAGTTCGCTCTCGAGCTTGGCGAGATCGACGCCACAGGCCTTGAACACGGCGATGGCGTCGGGATCCTCGATCAGGGCCTTGAGCAGATGTTCAAGCGTTGCGTATTCGTGACTGCGCCCGGCCGCATCCGCGAGCGCGCGCCGCAAACTTTTTTCGAGGTTCTGTGAAAGCATGCTGTCAGGCCTTTTCCAGGGTGCATTGAAGCGGATGCTGGTTCTTCCGGGCAAGGTCCATCACACCCTGAACCTTGGTTTCGGCAACCTCGTAGGTGTAGACGCCGCACACGCCGACCCCCTTCTGGTGGATGTGGAGCATGATGCGGGTTGCATCCTCGTCGGACTTATTGAATAGCTTGCGAAGCACATGCACGACGAACTCCATCGGCGTGTAGTCATCGTTAAGCATGATGACCTTGTACATGGATGGCTTCTTGGTCCTGGTCCGTTCCTCGACGACGATGCCCGTGTCATTGTCGCCGCTGCGCCGGGGACGCCGGTCGTCGTCATCTCCCGAACCGGCGGGTGCGCCTTTCATTCGCACGGCTGCCGGGAATCCTGTCCTGTCTCTCATTCGGCTCACGCCCATCCTCACGATCATGATCAATAATATGGGCTCGACAAACACCGATCAAACGGATTTCGCGATGCCGGCGACGGCCCGGCGGGCCCCGTCCGCGCCGGGAGGCTGGACAAGAACTCAACGCGTCCCGCCGCGCGCTTCGCGCAGCGTTGCATAGTAGCCTGCAACGAAGATGATGACCGCGCCCGCCCATGTCCAGGCATCCACGATCTCGGCAAACAGCAGGAATCCGAACAGCGCCCCGAGCGGCAGCCGAAGGAAATCGAACGGCATGACGGCGCTGGTATCGGTCGCAGCGAATGCGCGCGCCTGACAGACATGCGCGGCCCAGCCCGAAACCGCCATGACCAACAGCGGCAGCACATCCTCCGGCCTCGGGTCGACCCACGCGAAGGCCGCGGGCACCGCGGTCAGCGGAACCATGAGGACATTCATCCAGAACACGGTGACGACGGCGGAATCGGTGCGCGTCAGGATCTTCACGCAGGACCATGCCCCCGCATAGAGCACCGAGGACAGCACGGCGAGCAGGACCGGTACCTCGAGCACAACGAAACCGGGGCGAATAATCATCAGCGCGCCGCCGAAACCGACCAGCGTCGCCGTCCAGCGATGGAGGCCGACGCGTTCGCGGAGCACCACGACCGCCGCGATCGTGGTGAACAGCGGGATCAGGAAGGTCAGGGCGATGGCATCGGCCACCGGGATCTCGGCGAGCGCGTAATAGAGCGTCACCATGGCGAAGAGCGCGAACAGCGTCCGCACCACGTGGAGCGGTAGTCGCGTCGGGCGCAGCGCGCGGATGCCGGATCCGGCCACCAGCGGGACCACCATGAACAGCCCGACGAGCGAGCGCACGAACACGATCTCGAAGGCATCGAACCGCCCGCCGAGATGGCGGACGCTGGTCATCATCACGGCGAAGCTGACGGCCGCGGCTATCGCCCACAACGCGCCGCTGACGAATTCCCCGCGGCCGCTGTCGCCGCCGGTGACGATCATGCCCTGCGGGCGTTCATCAGACGGAGGCGCAAAGCGTTGAGGCGAATGAAGCCCTCGGCATCCTGCTGATCGTAGACGGAATCGGCCTCGAATGTGACATGCTGTTCTGAATAGAGGCTCACCGGCGACCTCCGTCCGACGACGCTGACGGATCCCTTGAACAGCTTCAACCGCACGGTGCCGGTGACGAATTTCTGGCTTTCGTCGATCGCCGCCTGGATCATCTCGCGTTCGGGCGAGAACCAGAACCCGTTGTATACGAGCTCCGCGTAGCGCGGCATCAGCTCGTCCTTGAGATGGGCGGCGCCCCGGTCGAGGGTGATCGATTCGATGCCGCGGTGGGCGGCAATCAGGACGGTGCCGCCGGGCGTCTCGTAGATGCCGCGCGACTTCATCCCGACATAGCGGTTCTCGACGATGTCGACGCGGCCGATGCCGTTGGCGCCGCCGAGCTCGTTGAGCCTGGTCAGGACCGCGGCCGGGCCCAGTGTCTCGCCGTCGACGGCCACCGGATCGCCGGCCTCGAAGTCGATTTCCACGTAGGCCGGCTCGTCCGGCGCCCTTTCGGGAGCGACCGAGCGCGTATACATCTCCTCATCCGGTTCGATCCAGGGATCCTCGAGTGCACGGCCCTCGTAGGAGATGTGGAGCAAGTTTGCATCCGTCGAATAGGGCGGCTCGTCGACCCTGTCGCGCGAGATCGGTATCTGGTGTTCACGCGCATAGTCGAGAAGCCGCGTTCGCGAACCGAGGTCCCACTCGCGCCACGGCGCGATCACCTTGATGTCGGGCTCGAGCGCGTAATAGCCGAGTTCGAACCTGACCTGATCGTTGCCCTTGCCAGTCGCCCCATGGGACACGGCGTCGGCACCGGTCTCGCGGGCGATCTCGATCTGGCGCTTGGCGATAAGCGGCCGCGCTATCGAGGTCCCGAGGAGGTACACGCCTTCGTAGAGTGCATTGGCGCGAAACATCGGAAAGACGAAATCGCGGACGAATTCCTCGCGCAGATCGTCGATATAGATCTCCTTCACCCCTGCGTTCTCGGCCTTCCGCCGGGCGGGCTCAAGCTCTTCGCCCTGGCCGAGATCGGCAGTGAACGTGACGACCTCGCAGCGATAGGTGTCCTTCAGCCATTGCAGGATCACTGACGTGTCGAGGCCGCCCGAATAGGCGAGCACGATCTTGTTGACCTCTCCGGGCACAGGTCCGGCCATGGAACACCTCCAGATCAATGATGATGCGGCCGTCAGGTCTGGCGGCGCATGCGCTCGCTTGCCGTCCGCAACTGTCCGCAGGCGGCAAGGATGTCGCGGCCGCGCGGTGTGCGCACCGGCGACGAATAGCCGGCGCGGTTGACGATCTCGGCAAAGGCGGTGATGGCGTCGTCACCCGAGCACTCGAACGGGGCTCCCGGCCACGGGTTGAAGGGGATGAGATTGATCTTGGCGGGGATGCCGCGAATCAGGCGCGTCAGTTCGCGAGCGTCGGCAGGCGAATCATTGACCCCCCGGAGCATCACGTATTCGAAGGTGATGCGCCGCGAATTGCGGGCCGCGGGATAGGCGCGGCAGGCGTCGAGGAGCTCGGCGATCGGGTATTTGCGGTTGAGCGGGACGATCCGGTCCCGCAATTCATCAGTGACGGCATGGAGGGAGATCGCGAGCTGCACGCCAAGTTCGGCGCCGACGCGCGGAATTTCGGGCACCACACCCGCAGTCGAGAGGGTGATACGCCGGCGCGAGACGTTGATGCCCTCCTCGTCCATGATGATGCGCAACGCTTGTGCGACATTGTCGTAGTTGTAGAGCGGCTCCCCCATCCCCATCATCACGATGTGGGTCAGCTGGCGCGACTCGCGCGAGGACGGCCATTCGCCGTAGGAATCGCGGGCCACCATGAACTGCCCGACGATCTCCGCCGGGGTGAGGTTGCGCACGAGGTGCTGCGTGCCGGTATGGCAGAACCTGCATGCCAGCGTGCAGCCGACTTGCGAGGACAGGCACACGGCACCGCGATCCTCTTCGGGAATGTGGACGGCCTCGGCCAGATTCCGGTCGGAAAACGAGACCAGCCATTTCCGGGTGCGGTCGGCAGCGGTCTGTTCGCTTGCCACCTGCGGCCGCGAGATGACGAACCGCTCGTTGAGCGCGCGGCGCAGATCCCTGGCGAGCGTGCTCATCCCGGAGAACTCGCGCGTGCCGTGATGATAGATCCAGTGCCAGACCTGTTTTGCACGGAACGGCGACAGCCCCAGCGCCGCGAACGCAGCCGTCATTTCGGCGCGCGAAAGCCCGACCAGATCGGTCCTTTCCGCCCCCTCGGGCAGCGGCTCGGCAACGCTATCGACGATTGTGACCATAACGGACAATATAGGCGGCAAAGCCATGCCGGTCGACCGGTACGGTGCCGCTTCCGGGAAGCATCGATGACCGTCACGCCCGCCCTGCGGGGCATCCTCTGGATGCTGGCCAGCGTTAGCTGCTTTTCCGCGATGATCATCGCGGTCAGGTTTCTCGCTGACACCTTGCCGCCGTTCCAGCAGGTCTTCCTGCGCAGCCTCATCAGCCTCCTGATCGTGCTCCCGACCATGACGGGCGGCCTTCGCGGCATCACCGCGAGCTTCCGGTCTGACCGGGTCGGCGCAACATATCTGGCGCGGGCGCTGTGCACCTTCGTCGGGGTGTCAGCATGGTTCTTCGCACTTGTCGAGATGCCGCTTGCGGAAGCCGTGGCGCTGCATTTCACCCTGCCGATTTTCGCGCTGATCTTCGCCGCATTGATCCTGCGCGAACGGGTTACCCGGGCGCGGTGGCTGGCGGTCGCGCTCGGTTTCGCCGGCGTGCTGATCATCCTGCGCCCCGGGATCGCCGCCTTCGACGCGATGGCGCTCGCGGTGTTCCTGTCCGCCGCCGGCTATGCCGGCGGCGACATCGGAACCAAGATGCTGGCCCGCACCGAACAGACGCGGCTGATCGTGTTCAACCTCAATCTCTACCTGGCGGTGTTCGCCGCCATCCCTGCCGCAATGGTATGGCAGACGCCGGTGCTGGCGGACTGGCCCATGATCCTGTTCATGGGCGGTACCGCCTACGCCGCGCACATGTGCCTGGCGCAGGCGTTCCGGGCGGCGGATGCGAGCGCGGTCATCCCGATCGAATTCGTCCGGCTGCCCATCACCTCGGTGTCAGCGTGGTACTTTTTCGCCGAGGTGCCCGACATCTGGACGCTGATCGGCGCCGTGGTGATCTTTGTCGGCACCTGGCACGTGACGGTCCGCGAACACCGTCGGGCCTGACCGCATCCGGTCCGGTCACGCCCCGGGAGCTACACGCTGCCTGAGGGTGCGAATCCACCAGACGGCACCGGCGACCACCGCTATCTGGGGGATGATCGCGATCATCACCGCGTCCCAGCCCAGCTCGATCTGGAGATATCCGGCGAAAAAAGACGAAACCGCAGCCAGCACGTAGGCGATCGTGTCGTTGGCGCCCTGCACCTTTCCCTTCTCGGCGGCGGTATGGCAGGTGACGAGAAGCTCGGTTGAACCGACCAGCATGAGGTTCCAGCCGGCTCCGATCAGGACATTGGTAAGAAAGAACGCGGTCACACTGATGCCGGAGAGTCCGGCAGCCACGCCGGCGGCAAACAGCAGGAAGCCCATCAGGATGACTTTGAGCGTTCCGAACCGCGTGACCAGCCAGCCTGAAAAGAAGGACGGCGCAAACATCGCGAAGATGTGCCACTGGATGACGAAGGTGATGTCGCCGAAGGTGTGGCTGCAGGCGTGCATCGAAAGCGGCGTGGCGGCCATCATCAGGATCATGCCGGCCCACGCCACGGCAGTGCCGGCCGCGGCAACGACAAAGGCCGGCTGGCGCATGATCTCCGTGAGCGGCCTCGCCGCCGCGACCGGAGCGGTCCGTCCGGCGGCAGGCGAGGATCCCTCGGGCATGCGAATGAACTGGACCGTCAGAGCGAGAAGAAGCGGCACCACGGCAAGCACGACGTATGTTCCGGCAAACTCGACCGGCGCCAGCAGATCCTTGGTATGGTTGGCGATGGCACCGCCGACAAAGGCAGCAACCACGCCGCCACCGATAACCAACGCGATCGCCTTCGGCCGGAAGCTCTCGTTCGACGCCTCCGCGGCCGCGAATCGCAGATATTGGGTGAAGGAATTGAAGGCGCCAAAGCAGGACGTTCCGGCAATGAAGATCCAGAGATCGGTCGCCAGGATGCCGAGCGTGCACAGGCAGCACCCGGCAAGGCCGAACAGCGATCCGCCGGCCATTCCGGCACGTCTGCCGAACCGCTTCATCAGCATCGAGGCCGGCAGCGCCATCACGGCGGTTGCCATCCACATGAAGGCGTGGGGCAGCGTCGCGAGCGACTTGTCCTCGGCGATCATCGCGCCAGCGAGCGCCGAGACCGTGATCACCACCGTAACCGAGGTCTGTGCATACCCCTGACAGACTGCCAAGAGCGATACGTTGCGCCTCATGTGCGGTATCTGCATGCACATCCACCAGGTTCAGGGCAGGCGAAGGGTCACCGGCCGCAGCTCCGCGCGCGTGGAACCGGCAGGCCGACCGCGCTACTTTACCTTGCAGGCCCTGCTGATTGCCCTGTGAGCCGCCGAAAAGCCCCGTAGCGAGTAGGTATCCCGCGTCTTCGTTCCGCGCGACGAGACGCCGGTCACGATCATCTGTTTTCCGGCCCGCATCGCGGCGACGAGCGCGTCGTCGTCCTTGCGGCTGCTGGCCCACGACGCGTCTTTCTCGGTGAAGAGTTCGAACTTCCTGCCGCCGATGACCACCCTTACCGGGCTGCCCTTTTTGTGGACATAGCCGGCTGTGAACATGACCTGATTGATGCTCTTGTCGCCCGGCCGATGACTCACCACGCCATGTATGCGGCCACGCTTGGTGTATTTTCCCTCGTGCTTTTTGGGCTCGCTGTAGGTCCAGCAGACGCGGGACTTGCCGCTGCCCTCGGCATGGGCAATCCAGTCGGTGAAGGTGCCCAACTCCGTGCCCTGTGCCGGCAGCGACAACGCCGCCAGCGCCATCAGCATTCCTGTCGTGATCGTCGTTTTCATCCTGCGCTCGTCTGTCTGCACCCCTTTGTCGGCTGACTGGCCTCCCCGGCAATCCCGGTTGCGAAAGGACCGCTCCTGCCGCTCCATGCGTCGCGCCAGATATGCCGGCACCCCGTCATGCTACCACAGACACTGGCACCGCTTGAAGGGTACGCGGCCCATCCACGGCCGCGTATCGCGGGCGCCACGGCCAAAGCAGGCCTGCTGTTCGGCGGATGCGCGCGTCATCCGATTCGCCGCCATGCACTGGGCGCAGCCGTCCACGGCGCCTGCTGCGATCACATTCGACAGGTGATCGTCCGCGGGGCGCCGAAAGCCCCGATGTCCGGGTCGTTGCGCAGCACCCCGAATTTGCCGGCACATCTTGCCCAGGCGGTCTTCGTCATCATGGCTCAGTCTGCGTTGAAGCCAAGCCCGAGGAATCCAGACACAGCGCTCCGGAACAGCGGGGGTCTGAACCGAAACGCCACCCCACAGCTTGAGCGCTGCGGGCTCGGGCCCAAAAAAACGGCTCTCGACGGGTTGCCGAAATCCGCCAACTTGGCTAGTTTGCGAAACAGGGAAGAACCTGTCCTCCTCGCTGCTCTGACCGACAAGGGCACTGGCGCTTCGCGAATGGAAGCGCGGTGTACAGACTGTCGGGCAGCAGAGTTCACCTATACGGATCGCGCATGATGCCGACTTCAGTCAAGATGCTTGCGTTCGTCCCGGCGCTAGGCGCACTGCTTGCGCCCGGCGCCGCCGGCGCGGCGCAGCCGCTGCCATGGCAGATGGGGCTCCAGGAGGCCGCCACGCCGCTCATGGAACAGATCACTGACTTCCATGACGTCCTTCTCGTCATCATCACCCTGATCAGCCTGTTTGTTCTCGGTCTTCTGGCCTATGTCATCTTCCGCTTCAACGAAAAGGTGAATCCGAACCCGAGCCGGACCACCCACAATACAAAGATCGAGGTGCTGTGGACCGTGATCCCGATCATCATTCTGGTGCTGATCGCCATTCCGTCATTCAGGCTTCTCTACTACTCGGATGTCGTGCCCAAGGCCGACATGACACTCAAGGCGACCGGCAACCAGTGGTACTGGACATACCAGTATCCCGACCACGGGGACCTTGAATTCGACAGCAACATGATTCCGGCATCCGAACTGAAAGAGGGGCAGCCGCGGCTGCTCGAGACCGACAACCGCGTCGTCATACCGGCAAACACGGTGATTCGGCTTCAGGTCACAGCGTCCGACGTTCTCCATGCGTGGGCGCTCCCGTCGTTCGGCATCAAGATCGACGCCGTGCCGGGGCGCCTCAACGAGGTCTGGATCCCGCCGGTGAGCAAGGAAGGCGTCTATTACGGACAGTGTTCGGAACTCTGCGGCGCCAAACACGGATTTATGCCGATCGCCGTCGAGGTGGTGTCCAAGGAGGCCTTCTCGCAGTGGCTTGTCAAGGCGCGCGAGGAGTTCGCTGCCGATGACACGCTGGCGTCCTTGCGCGTCGCCCGGGCACCGGCCACCGAAGAGTCGAGGAACTGATCATGGCAGACGCACACGTGGCCCACGAGAATCACGAGAGCCATCCCACCGGCTGGCGGCGTTTCGTCTATTCGACCAACCACAAGGACATCGGCACGATGTACCTTGTCTTCGCCGTCATCGCCGGCCTGATCGGCGGCGGCATGTCGATCCTCTTCCGCGCCGAACTCGGTGCGCCGGGCGACGGCATCCTCGGCGGCGACCACCACATGTTCAACGTGCTGGTGACGGCTCACGGCCTGATCATGATCTTCTTCATGGTGATGCCGGCGATGATCGGTGGCTTCGGCAACTGGATCGTGCCGCTGATGATCGGCGCACCCGACATGGCGTTCCCGCGCATGAACAACATCAGCTTCTGGTTGCTGGTGCCTTCCTTCCTGCTGCTGCTGGCTTCGCCCTTCGTCGCGGGGCCCGCCGGCGGCGAGGGCGTCGGCGGCGGCTGGACGATCTATCCGCCGCTCAGTTCCTCGACCGGCCAGCCGGGCCCGGCCGTTGATCTCGCGATCTTCAGCCTGCATCTCGCCGGCGCGTCGTCGATCCTCGGCGCCGCGAACTTCATCACCACCATCTTCAACATGCGCGCTCCGGGCATGACCCTGCACAAGATGCCGCTGTTCGTGTGGTCGATTCTCGTGACCGCGTTCCTGCTGCTGCTGTCGCTGCCGGTGCTCGCGGGCGCGATCACGATGCTTCTGACCGACCGCAATTTCGGCACCGCATTCTTCGACGCCGCGGGCGGCGGGGACCCGGTCCTGTTTCAGCACCTGTTCTGGTTCTTCGGCCACCCCGAGGTCTACATTCTGATCCTGCCCGGTTTCGGCATCATCAGCCAGGTCGTGTCGACGTTCTCGCGCAAGCCGGTGTTCGGCTATCTCGGGATGGCCTACGCGATGGTCGCGATCGGCGTCGTCGGCTTCATCGTATGGGCGCACCACATGTTCACGGTCGGCATGGACGTCGATACCAAGGCGTACTTCACGGCGGCGACCATGGTCATCGCGGTGCCGACAGGAATCAAGATATTCAGCTGGATCGCGACAATGTGGGGCGGTTCCCTCCGCTTCACGACGCCGATGCTGTGGGCAATCGGGTTCATCTTCCTGTTCACCGTGGGCGGAGTTACCGGAGTGGTACTGGCCAACGCCGGCGTCGATCATGCGCTGCACGACACCTATTACGTGGTCGCGCATTTCCATTACGTGCTGTCGCTCGGCGCCGTGTTCGCAATCTTCGCCGGCTTCTACTACTGGTTCCCGAAAATGACCGGACGCACGATTAGCGAAGGCCTCGGCAAACTCCATTTCTGGATCACCTTCGTCGGCGTCAACCTGACCTTCTTCCCGATGCACTTCACAGGCCTTGCCGGAATGCCGCGGCGGATTCCGGACTATCCGGACGCGTTTGCCGGCTGGAATTTGGTATCGACCTACGGGTCGTATATCAGCGCGGTCGGTGTCCTGGTATTTCTGTTCGCGGTCTGGCGCGGCTTCACGGCCGGCGCCACGGCCGGAGAGAATCCGTGGGGCGAAGGGGCCACCACCTTGGAGTGGACGCTGCCCTCTCCACCGGCATTCCATTCCTATGACGAGTTGCCGGAAATCGGCGACAAGCCCGCGCACTAGGAGCCGCACCCGGCGGATCTGGACATGACCGACCGCTCGATCAGCGGAACCGTCGGCGTCGCGGCCGGACTTCAGGACGGCGCGTCGGTCGCGGACTTCGTCGCGCTCCTCAAGCCGCGGGTAATGTCGCTGGTCGTGTTCACCGGCCTCGCCGGAGTGGTCGTCGCGCCGGGTGGCGCACATCCGATCGTCGCAGCGATAGCCGTCCTGTGCATTGCCGTCGCCACCGGTGCGTCCGGTGCCATCAACATGTGGTACGAGCGCGATATCGACGCCCTGATGGACCGTACGCGGAACCGGCCGCTGCCGGCCGGGCGCATGCGCCCGGATACCGCGCTGGCGTTCGGCGTCATTCTTGCCGGCGGCTCGGTGATGGTCATGGCGCTCGGCGTGAACTGGCAGGCGGCGGCGCTGCTGGCGCTCGCCATCGGTTTCTACGTGTTCGTCTATACTGTCTGGCTCAAACGCCGCACACCGCAGAACATCGTCATCGGCGGCGCGGCCGGCGCCTTCCCGCCGATAATCGGCTGGGCTGCGGTCACCGGCAGCATCGACCCTGGCGGCATCGCGCTGTTCGTGCTGATCTTCATGTGGACACCGCCGCATTTCTGGGCGCTTGCGCTCTACAAGCACGGCGACTACGAGAATGCCGGCGTGCCCATGCTGCCGGTCGTCGTCGGCGTCCGGGAGACCCGCCGGCAGACATTGCTCTATACAGCACTCCTGTTCCCGGTGTCGCTGGGACCATGGTTCGTCGGCGCAGCCAGCGGTGCCTGGGCGCTGTTCGCCGCCACCGCAGGGCTGGTCTTTCTCGCTCTGGCGGTCGATGTCGTGCGTAGCGCCAGCGAACGATCGGCACGGCGGATGTTTGCGTTCTCGGTCCTTTACCTGTTCCTGCTCTTCGGCGGCCTCATGATCGACAGCGTGGCGGGGGGCTGGTAGGCGATGCGCCGACTCTCCGAAATGCACCGTCGGCGCCGCAGCCGCAACATCGCGATTGCCGCCGCGATCTTCGCGCTCGCCTTCCTCTTCTACGTCATGTCCATCGTCCGCATGTCCGGCGGCGCGGTAGGCTGACATGGCTGTCCCGCTCGCTGCCCGCAACCGTCGCATCGCCGTCACGGCATTCTGCTTTGCCGCGCTGATGGTCGGTGCCGCGTTCGCCGCCGTACCGCTTTACAAGATCTTCTGCCAGGTGACGGGCTATGGCGGGACGCCGCAGATCGCCGAAACCGCGCCCGCGACAGTGCTGGAAAGGCGCATGACGGTGCGCTTCAATGCCGATACCGACCCCGCTCTGCTCTGGGAGTTCGCGCCCGTACAACGCAAGATCAGAATCCGCGTCGGTGAGCAGGCATTGGCCTTCTATCGTGCCCGCAACCTGTCGGACCGCGCTGTCACCGGAACGGCCACCTTCAACGTTACACCGCTGAAGGCTGGCCAGTATTTCAGCAAGATCGACTGCTTCTGTTTCACCGAGCAGACGCTTGCGCCCGGGGCGTCCGCCGACATGCCGGTCACCTTCTTTGTCGATCCCGCGATAGCCGACGATCCCAATCTCGACGACGTGACCACCATCACGCTGTCGTACACCTTCTTCGAAACCGAGCGCGAACCCGACGACAACCGCACGGCGGGCGCCGCCGGGGCCCCGGCGGCGCACGACAGCTAGACAACGGAGCAAGAGCACATGAGTTCGCAAGGGGATACAGGCGCAGGCGCCGCACAGTACGACTACCACGGCCACAAGCATCCCTACCATCTGGTGGATCCGAGTCCGTGGCCTGCGATCGGCGCGGTTTCCGCGTTCGTCCTGACCGTCGGCACGGTGCTGTACATGCACGAGGACATCGCGTGGGTGATGATCCTCGGATTCGTCGGCATCCTCGCAACGATGGCGGGCTGGTTCTGGGACGTAATCCAGGAAGCCGAGTTCAAGGGCTTCCACAATCCTGTCGTGCAGGTCGGGATGCGCTACGGGATGGCGCTGTTCATCGCCTCCGAGGTCATGTTTTTCGTCGCCTGGTTCTGGGCGTATTTCAACGCGGCGCTGTTCCCGACGCTGCAGATCGAAGGCGTGTGGCCGCCGCCGGGCGTTCAGACCTTCGATCCCTGGGACCTGCCGTTCCTGAACACCCTGATCCTGCTCATGTCGGGGGTGACCGTCACATGGGCGCACCACGCGCTACGCGAGGGCAACCGCAAGCATCTGATACAGGGTCTCGGGCTGACGATCTTTCTCGGCATCTGCTTTTCCTGTGTCCAAGCCTACGAGTACGGCCACGCGGCATTCGGGTTCAGCGAAGGAATCTACCCTTCAACCTTCTTCATGGCGACAGGGTTCCACGGTTTCCACGTGCTGGTGGGGACGATTTTCCTGATCGTCTGCTTTTTCCGTGCCCGTGCCGGACATTTCAAGCCGGATCATCACTTCGGGTTCGAGGCCGCAGCCTGGTACTGGCACTTCGTCGATGTTGTGTGGCTGTTCCTGTTCTGCTGCATCTACTGGTGGGGCCAGTAGGGCCTCGTCAATCGCGGCCGACGGCCGCGGTTTCCGCCGACGCGGGCTCCCACAGCCCGGCAGTGTCAAGATCGACGGACATGGTGACAGCGTCGACCGGCGATCCGCTCGGACGGGAGTAGTAGTCAGGGCGCCGGCCAACCGGCCGAAAGCCCCGGCGATCATAGAGCCTGCGGGCAGCACCGTTGTCCTCTGCAACTTCGAGGAAAAGCGAACTCGCACCGGACCGGTAGGCGCTGGTCATGACGCCTTCAAGAAGAAGCGAACCGATGCCGGAGCCGCGCACTTCAGGCGCAACGGCGAGGGTAAGAAGCTCACATTCATCGGTCGCGATGCGGAAGAGCGTAAAACCGGACAGCGTCCACCGGAGATCCGACTTCGCAGCGATTCCACTTGCTCCCGGCAGCGCCAGAATCCTGCGCAACATGATTCCGTTCCAGGCGTCGTCAAAGGACAAGGCATGGATGCGGGCCATCTCACCGACATCGCCGTCCCGAACCAGCGCAAGCGTGTGGCCGGTCACTGCTGTCCTCCTGACCGCTTCGGCTCCGTCGTATGAGGCGCCTGCAGATAGAGAGGTACGAGGCTGCCGCCTCCCTGCGTTAGTTGTCCGCGTCGCGCGAAACCGGCCAACCGCCCCACATCCGCCGCACACGGAAGCTGGCCGTCGGCCACACGTCGGATGTCGCCGGATTCCATATGCCAGCCAGCAGCAAAGCGTGCCACCCCATTGCCGGCAAGGAAATAGTTCTCGTGTTCGAGCCTTTTGCCTATTGCGTCACCCTCCAGGATAGCCGGGGCGGACAACGGCATGCGATCAGCATCGTAATCCTGAACGAAATAGGCGGTGCGCCGCGTATCGAGAATGCACATGACCGGGCTCCGGCTCGAAGCCGACGCCAACGCGCCGTAGGCCACCGCCTCAAGGGCGGAAACGCCAACCGCCACTGCACGCGAGGCGAGCGCGAAACCCTGAGCCGCAGCAATGCCCGTGCGAATACCCGTAAAGGAGCCGGGGCCGACTGTCACGCCGATGGTATCAAGGTCCCCGATCCGTTTACCGGCGGTTTCCATCACTCGCATTACCATCGGCACAAGCGCTTCCGCATGAGCGCGCGTCATCGATCTTTCCTCGGCGGCAAGAACATTGTCGCCGCCCAAGAGGGCGACTGAACAAATGTCGGCGCTGGTATCGAAAGCCAGTGTCAGCGTCATGGAACGTGGATCCTCCAAGCGACTGTTCCAGATTGGCACGCCCGGGCCGCAGAAGCCCCCGCGCGGCAATTCCCTGGAAGACAGCGGGGAGAGCTCTGTTAGACGGTATAGGGAGAGCCTTCAGGCTCCGAAAAGCCGTTTTTCAGGCCTGCCCCAATACCGATTTTCGTCAAAGTGAAACACTAAACGCAACTTCACTGACCGGGAAGAAGGTTTTGTCCCATGCATGACCGGTGTTTTGGCCCGAAGCAGGTTGTCACGCTTATATAAGCTGTAAGCATCGCGATCCGGGTCCATTCCGAGCAGTTCGAACGCCCTTCCCCCCCTGCGGTACTGTAACTTGATGTCTGGAAATTTGTCTGAGGTTTGCGCTTTGAGGCGTTTCACTGGGGGGCTAGCCTGAAGTTCCAGAGCCGATCAGACGTAAGTGCCTGATAGAAATGACATTCTATACATTTCAGCGGTCTGGGTACACTATGGCTTCATGCCCAGGAGCTTGAAAGCCCTTCTCTGGAGCGGCGTGGGCCGTGTGGTGACCGGGAAGGGTTCGGCGCCCGCAAGGCGGGGCGCCACGGTGTTGCGCGGGTGGTACTGTAACTTGATGTCTGGAAATTTGTCTGAGGTTTGCGCTTTGAGGCGTTTCACTGGGGGGCTAGTAGTCCACCGGCATTGTATTGATGGTTTTTGGTGGGTAGTATTTTCGTGTCGGCGTTCGTTGGAATCCGGACAGTGCCGATATCTACACGGGCAGATGCCGAACAGGCAGCCGCAGCCCCATGCGCAGGTCCGGACAACGGGCATGCCCGCAGGTCTTCGGCGCAATGACAGGAGCGGCGCATATGGCCAACTCTCGGGGCAGGAAGCTCTACCGCGTGACCCTTTCGGCGCAGGAGCGCCGGGATCTGCAGGCGATTGTCGACGGCACCGGGGCTGTCTGGCGTCGGCGCCGGGCACAGGTCCTGATGCTGAGGGGGCGCTTGTCGATGCCGACATAGGGCTGGGCACGGCGACGGTCGAGCGCTTGCGCAAGCGCTGCGTCCTGGAGGGGCTGGACGCCGCTCTCAGCCGCAAGGAGCAGGTGAACCGCCGGCCAAAACGGCTGGACGGGGCGATGGAGGCGAAGCTGATCGCCCTGTTCGTCCCCGCCCGAGGGCTGTGGACGCTGAAGCTGCTCGCCGGCCGTCTGGTGGAGATGGAGATTGTCGAGCGCATTTCGGAAGAAACGGTCAGGAAGACGCTAAAAAAAGAGATCAAGCCGTGGCTGAAGCAGTACTGGTGCATTCCACCGCATCGGAGCGCACAGTTCGTGGCGGCGGACATGCTTGACATTTATCAGCGGAACTTTGCCGGGGACGAGGTGCTGGAGACCAGCCGGCAGCAGACGAAGGAAACCCCCCGTCCTCCGGTCAGCCGGAGGTGGTCGACTATGAATATGAGCGCAACGGCACGGCCAACCTCTTCATGGCCTTTGCGCCCAACGAGAACTGGCGCACGGTGAAAGTCACCGACCGCCGCGGGACTGGGCACACTTCATCCGGGAGCTTGCCGACGACCATTTCCCCGACAGGAAGATCGTGCTGGACAATCTGAACACGCACAGTCGCTGTATGAAGCCTTCGAGCCCGAGGAGGCGGGTGCGAAAGCGGTTCGAGTTTCGCTATACGCCGAAGCACGGAAGCTGGCTCAACATGGCCGAAATCGAGATCGGTGCGCTGTCGCGGCAGTGTCTTCGGCGACGCATTCCCGACCGCGACACCATGCTGCGGGAGACCGTGGCGTGGGTCGAGCGCCGCAATGCGGCCGATGTCACTGTCGACTGGCGTTTCACGACGAAGGATGCCCGGACGAAACTGAAGTCACTATATCCGTCAATACAATAATGCCAGACTACTAGCCCCCCAGTGAAACACCTCAAAGCGCAAACCTCAGACAAATTTCCAGACATCAAGTTACAGTACCTCCATTTCTCGGCAGGCCGAAGATGTAATGCGCGAGTTCGGGAGCTTGTCCTCTTCTCAGGTCAGCCGAGCCACCAGGTTGCTCGATGAAGAACTCGCCGCGCAACCGGCCCCTGATGAAATACCTGATCCTGGATGCGCGCTATGAAAAAGCCCGCCATGACGGCGTTGTGCGCGATGTCGCAGTGCTCTCGGCCATCGGAATAGGGGCTGCAGGCACGTTCTGGGGCTCTCTGTGGCGCTCTCCGAGGCCGAGGTCCATTGGAGAGCCTTCCTGGAAAGCTTGCTAGCCCTGCATGGTACGACCTTCATCGTCTCGGATGACCATGCTGGGTTGAAAGCGGCACGGTGCTGGGCGCGGCGACGTGGCAGCGCTGCCAGTTCCACTTGGCGCAAAACGCCGTGCACCGAACAACGACATCAGGAAACGTATTGGAAAACAGCTCGGAGCCACGCCTCCTCACTCCAAACCGCCGAGGCTGAACTGGGCGCCCTCGTGGCCAGCGACAAGCATCCAGGCTTCCTGGCTGGAAAACAATGCGGGGCTCGCTGTCTTCACCTTGCCCGATGCTCACCACAAGCGTATGCGAACCTCGAACGGCATCGAGCGGCCGATCCAGCAAGAGCTCAAGCGGCGCACCTCCAAAGTCAGGGTCTTTCCGAACCTCGCCTCGTTGGAGCGCCTCTCAACCGCGGTCCTCATCGACGAAAAATGGGAAACCGAAACCAAGGCATACATCAAATGGGAACAGCTCGATGACTGAGAGCTTCTCGACAATTTCCAGACATCAGGTTGCGTAATCCCCAGATCCGTTGCTCCGTTTGCGATCAGACGTTCCAAAACGGCCTCAATCGTCGTAGTGTGTCGCAGGTCCATTCGCTTCCTCCATGAATGTTTACAGCTCCATGGGATAGTACGATGGCGCTGCGTTTCACTGGGGGGCTAGCCCCCAGTGAAACGCCTCAAAGCGCAAACCTCAGACAAATTTCCAGACATCAAGTTACAGTACCGTCGCGGGCGGACCGTGCGGCGAACGGCACGCTCAGTACGCCAAGTCAATCGTCCATTCAGCGTCTTCCCTGGCCGAAACACATGATGAACGCGTACGCTTCCGATGCGGAGGTTCCCGAGGGGTAAATTTTGCCGACCTTTGCAGGGGCCGGCAGGCATCGCCAAATCGCCTCCGCCGGCACTCGCATTCGGAGAACGCCAATTACCTAACCCGCTATAGCTCACCACCGAGGTGGTGAACTTTGAATCTGTCTGCCAACAATCCGCTGCATAAGAAAAACAGCGTGCCAATAGCAAGAAGCGCATCTTTGGGCGCGCGGCCACACACTGCAATCATGCCTGTGGAAACACCACTCAACCGTCTGCAGCGGATGGCCATGCACGAACTGGTCTACCCACTTGAAAATTTTGGCAGCAGATGCTGCTATAATCTGACCCTGCGAACGAGGACAGACTAAAAAAACAGAGCAAGCAAAGAACATGTCCGATCCCCGGTCCTGTGAAACCTGCCGTACGGCCGCCCCGGTGGTCAAATTCGGGGATCGTCGTCTTTTCCGTGAGGAATTCAGACCGGAACGCTTCTGGCAGGAGTTCGCAAGGCGGACGGTGGCAGGATTCGAAATGCCGGCGCGGTGTTCTCCAGCAGGCGACATGACGCAGTGCAAAAAGCCAGGCGACAGCTTACCCGAGCGCCGCCACGCCTTGGCAACGGCGCCGGACACTGGCGACAAGCGGGGCATCCGTCGTTCTGTCGGGATCTTCTTCACGAAAACCCGGGCAGGGCGGCTTGTGGCGCTCCTGGTTGTTGCCGTCGGCGCAACTGTCGCTTCCCCACCGTCTTTAACCGCTGCCGATTCGGCTTCGGTGTTGATCTATCACCGGTTCGGTGAAGAGAGGTACCGTTCGACCAACATCAGGCTGGAACAGTTCGAGGCCCACGTCAGGGAGCTGTCCAATCCCCGGTACAATGTCCTGCCGCTCCCCCATATCGTCGACAGCCTGCAGAACGGTAAGGCGCTGCCCGACCGGAGCTTGGCCATTACGATCGACGACGCCTTTCTCTCGGTCTACACCGAAGCTTGGCCGCGTCTGCGCGCCGCCGGGCTGCCGTTCACGCTATTCGTGGCAACGCAGGCCGTGGACATCAACCGGCCAAACTACATGAGCTGGGACCAGATCCGGACACTGCATCGGGCAGGCGTCACGATCGGGAGCCAGACCCACACTCACCTCGACATGCCGGTGGCCAGCGCCGAGAAAAACAGGCAGGAACTCGAAGCCTCGAACCGGAGCTTCCTTGAGAATCTGGGCGTAGTGCCCAATATCATCGCCTACCCGTTCGGACAATATAGCCTCGCGGTACGGAAAGTCGTAATTAACACCGGATTCCGGGCCGGATTCGGACAGCATTCGGGAATAGTCCATTCGGGCTCAGACGTGTTCTACCTGCCGCGTTTCGCGATGAATGAGATCTTCGGCGATATCGAGCGTCTGAGGATAGTAGCCAACGCCCTGCCGTTGAGGGTTCGCGATTTCGTGCCCGAGGATCCGCTGATTTCCCCTGCCGCCAATCCACCCGTCGTCGGTTTCACGGTCGCCAATGAGCTGACCAGGCAGTTGGGACGGCTGCGCTGCTACGGCAATTCCGGAGGAGAGCTGACGCTGGAGTTGCTGGGGCCGAGAGTCGAAATTAGATTTGCAGCTGCGTTGCCCGAAGGGCGCTCACGAATCAACTGCACGATGCCGGCGCCAAACGGAAGATGGCACTGGTTCGGCAAGCAGTTCTACCTGCCGAAGCCCTGAATCCTCACGTCTGATCGTCCCCGTCGACGAAACGGGCATGATCGAACATGCTGAGGTCGTTTGTGCGCATGATCTGGCGAATTGCCTCGATATAGGCCTCACCTCGTTCCGAATAGCGCGAAAGCGCGCCGACGAGAGCTTTACCATCCATTCTGCCAGCCTGGCGCATCCGCGCCCGCGCGTCGCGGAAGGCCTTGTATGCCTCATGGCAGTTGAGATTGTGGGCATAGCTGAACACGCTGTTCAGCAGGTTGTTGTACGACCTGACCCTGAATATCGAGTTGTTTCCGCGCTTCTTGGGTACCATGTCGTGCACGCGCGGTTTGTAGGTGCGCTGACCGAACAGCGCGTTGCCGGCCCGGGCGAACCTGGAAGTGCCCCAGCCACTTTCCTCGGCCGCCTGGGCAATGGCAAGAGACGGCAGGATGATGTCCACGGACTTGAGCAGTTCCACGTAATCCACCCGTTCAAGGCCGTACCACTCGGCGACCGACACAAGCCAGAGCCGTTCGTCTTCAGACAATGCGCCGCCAGCAGCTTCGCGGTCGCGCAGACTGATCAGCTGTTCGCGAACGGCAGCGATGGTTTCGTTGACATGCAGGATGAGCGGCAGGACCAGGCTGATGAACGCCGCCTTGCGCTTGGCAGGAACGGATATTTCGCTGAAGCCTGACGGCAGGCTCGCGAGGAAAATGCGACGCACCTGGCCGGTGGCTCGTATCTCTTCGAGCTGGTTTTCGGTCCGTTCGAAAAGCGACGGAGCACTGTCGCGGGAGCCCGTCATGTGCGCTACCAGACGCCACTTGTCTCCCGGGTCCGGAGCCGCAGTTTCGGCGGGCTTGTCCGTTACCGCCCCGCTGCCTGCGACAGCCGGAGCGGAAGCCCCGAGGGCGAACGCAACCGTGGCACCCGCAAGCGGCGCTTTCTGCAAAACAGTCAGTGCTTTCAGCCACAATGGCTGAAGAGAGGAAATACCGAATCCCATCATGTGTCCGGACGCCTTGCACGGCGTCTCATTTGTTGAGCGCCAAGTCTGCATCCGGCGCCTGCCCTGACACTGCTTCGATCACCACCGGAACGGCAGTGCAGGAGACACCTCCATGCACCTCGCGCCGCTGCCAGGCTGCGCCGAAACAGTCCGCTTTGGACCTCTTGGCTACCAGCATAGCGAACCTGAAGCCTGAATCAAGCCGCCGGCAAAGGTGATTGCAGGGTTGATGTTCCGGTCGATGTCCAAGACCAGGTAATCATCCGCTGCCTTCGGAAAGCCTGCCCCGGCTCCGGAATCGGCATTTGTCGACAGCGGCGGAATCCGGCGGCATGACGAAGGCCAGAGGCACAGCCCTCGACAGCCGTGCATGCTGATTGCTGCGGATATCAGCCGCCAGACCGCGCTTCGGCGATGATTTTCCTGAGGCTGGCCCCATCTACAGCTCCCGGCACCAAGGTTTCTCCGATGACGAATGCAGGCGTGCCGCGGACGCCGATAGCGCGCGCCAGATTCGCCGTCTCCTCCAGATAGGAGGCGATCGCCGGATCTTCCATGTCCCGGCGGAGGCGCGCAACATCCAGGCCGATATCCTTGGCAACGCCCATGATTGCCGTTTCGGTCAGTCTTCCGCGCAGGCTCATGACGCCAACATGGAAACGCAGGTACCTGTCCTGTTGTTTCGCAGCCATTGCCGCCCGGGCGGCAAATCCCGATACAGGCCCGAGGATCGGATACTCCTTCCAGACGATTCGCACCTGCCTGTCCGTCTTCAGCAAATCCATAACCACCTTGAGCGAACGCTTGCAGTAGCCGCACTGGTAGTCGAAGAACTCGACGACCGTGATATCCCCGCGCGGATTCCCTGAGACCGGAGATGACGGGTGGCGGTGCAGCGCCTCGCCATGCTTGATGATCGCGGATTTTGTCCGCTGTTTGAGTGCGGCTTCATTTTTTGCCTGCAACGCAGCCAGAGCCTCCTGGATGATTTCTGGATTCCGGAGCAAGTAATCCCTGACAATCTGCTCAATGGCGCTTCTTTCGGGCGTCGTGCCGGCCCCTGTCTGCGCAGATCCGCCCGCAATCGGAATCACGGCGGCGAAGGTTGCTGCCAAGGCTACCAAGTAGATGGTGCGCATGGGCTCGAATTCCTTCCTCATTCAGATGAGATTCTGGCGAAATTACGCCTGAAAGCGGGAGTGAAACGGCCTGTCGAACAAGACATAGAACACACCAAATAAAGATCAAGGGGTTGTCAGTGTCTCTGCGAGCAAGCAGCAATCATTTCCACAGCCTTGCAAACCCTCCGATGACTGCCGGATACCGTCGCCCGTCCGCAAGGTGCAGCCTGGCATGGCGAAACCAACGCGGCGGGTACCGGAACCGATTCAGGTCAACGCATCGATCTGCTCTTCCGTCAGATTGCCGGGGACAATCATGATCGGGATGGGAAACTGTCCGGACATCTTCCCGCCGATTGAGGAAACCAGCGGACCCGGGCCTTTCCTGTCGGTGCCCGCGCCGAGAACCAGGATCGAAATGCGAGGCTCTTCGCTGATCAGTTCCTCGATGACCTCCGCCGGTTTGCCTTCGCGCACATAGAGGACCGGCGTGCGCCCTGACCACTCCTGAACCCGCAGAGCGTATTGCTGCAGGAAGCCCTCGGCTTCCTCGCGCGCCTCTTCGCGCATCCTTTCCTCGACCGACATCCAGTGCTGGAACTCGGCCGGTTCCATGCAGTAGAGCAGCGCGAGTGTTCCGCCTGCGCGCGCACAGCGCCGCACCGAAAAATAGATCGCCTTGTGACACTCCTCCGTCGAATCGACCACGCAGAGGTAAATTCGATCGTCGGGCCGGATCACTTCCTTGCCGATTTCCTTCGGCGTCTTGTCCGGCGGCACCGGACTTTCACTGCTCATAATCAAGTTCTCCTGAACGCCACGCCAGCAGCCCATCCGGCCACTAGCGCAATAATGATGGCCGCCAAGCCGTAGAGCGCTGCCTGTTCATGCGCGAACAAAAACAACTCGGCCTCGATCCCGACCTTGGATACCGTGAACGGAGCCTCTTCGCGACGGATCATCCGCCCCTCGTGGAACAGGAAGATCGTTGCGACATATCCACCGGTCGGCACGTTGGTCGGAAACGAAATCGTCGTCCGAAACAGGCGCCCTCCCTTGATTTCTATGCCGGAAACGGCCTCCCCGTAGAGTCCCTGCTTGCGCTTGTTGCGGAACAGCGCGGACCGGAACTCGGCGACCTCGCCCGGTCCCCGCGCAGAAGATGTCGTGATGTCGAGCGTCTCGGTGCCGATCCGGAACTCCCGCAGGAGCCTGGGCGGCGCGATCTCGTCCAGATTTCGTGACGCGGCGACGCGGTAGTAGGCCGGCGTTCCGTCGAACGTCACAGAAGCTCCATTGACCCAGATTCCCGCCACGCGTTGCTTGCGGCGCACGACCTCGCTGCGGACCGGGCCGCGTACCGTGACCACGATATCGCCATAACCGTCAGTGGTGCCGAAGAGCAGGAGTTCGGCGCCGGTGAAATTGGTGGTGATCGCGATCTTCCGGCTGGAAAGGTCGGCGACCACCACCTGCGCATGTCCCGGAACGGCCGCGGCCCATGACAATGCGAGCGGTGCCAGCATGGCGATCAGCGCTCCGAGTGATAGCCGCCGGCTCAATGAACCACCCCCGAGCCCAGCGAAAACACGTCATCGGGTGTCGCGATCAGGTCCCACGCCACCCGCACGCAGACGGCAAGCACGATCAGGCCGAGGGCGGCGCGCATCTCCTCGCCGCGCAGCCGGCCGCCAAGGCGGGCACCAAGCTGGGCGCCGATAACGCTGCCGATGATCAACAGCAGCGCGAGAACGATGTCCACGGTCTGGTTGTTGACGGCTTGGAGAAAGGTCACGTTGGCGGTCACGAACACGATCTGGAAGAGCGACGTTCCGACCACCACGGCCGTCGGCATGCCGAGCAGATAGATCATCGCCGGCACCATGACGAAGCCTCCGCCAACGCCCATGATCGCAGCGAGAATGCCGACGAACACGCCGACGCCGAACGGCAGGAGGGCGCTGATGTAGAGCTTGGAGCGCCTGAACCGCATCTTGAACGGAAGCCCGTGCGCCCAAGTGTGATAGTGCAGCTTCCGGCGCGGTGCCGACGGGTTGCGGCTGCGGAACCATGCCCGCACGCTCTCGACGACCATCAGCGAACCGATGATGCCGAGAAAGATGACATATGCGATCTCGATCACGAAATCGATCTGGCCGATGCCGCGGAGGAACGTGAATAACCAGACGCCAAACGTGGATCCGACAAGACCACCGACAAGCAGCACCAGACCCATGCGGATGTCAACGTTGCCACGGCGCCAGTGGGCAAGCGCACCCGACACGGAGGCGGCCACCACCTGGTTGGCCTCGGTGCCAACGGCCACCGCTGGCGGTACGCCGATGAAGATGAGCAGCGGCGTCATGAGAAAGCCGCCGCCGACGCCGAACATGCCCGACAGAAGGCCGACTGCGCCGCCAAGCCCCAGCAGCATCAGCGCATCAAGCGAGATCTCGGCAATCGGCAGGTATATTTGCATGGCCAAGTCCGATGCTGCCCCAAGCCGCAGCTTCTATGCTTCCGTCATTATGGTCGAAGCAGCATCAACATCATCGCCTCCGGCAACCGAGTCAGGCCGGGATCAGGCCGACAATCTCGTAGACCCTACCCCTGACGGGATCGGCAATCGCGGCCGCGCGGCCTGCCCCTTGCGCAAGAATAGCATCAATATGCCGCGGATCGTCCATGAGGCGCCGCATCTGATCCGAGATCGGCACGAGTTTTTCGACCAAGAGGTCCGATAGCGCGGGCTTGAACTCCGCAAAGCCGCGTCCGCCGAATTCGGCAAGCACGTCAGCCACCGTCATGCGGGCGAGCGCCGCATAGATGCCCACGAGATTCGCAGCCTCGTTGCGGCCAGCGAGACCGGCGGGTTCCGAAGGCAGGGGCTCGGGGTCCGTCGTCGCGCGGCGGACCTTTCTCGCGATCTCGTCCGCGGAATCGGTGAAGTTGATCCGGGACTGTTCGGACGGGTCGGATTTCGACATTTTGCTGCTGCCGTCGCGAAGGCTCATGATCCTCGTGGCCTCGCCGAAAATCAGCGGCTCGACGATGGGGAAGAACTCGACCCCGAAATCGTGATTGAACTTCTGCGCGATGTCGCGCGTGAGCTCGAGGTGCTGTTTTTGGTCCTCGCCGACCGGCACATGGGTTGCCAGATAGGTCAGGATGTCGGCGGCCATCAGATTCGGATAGGTGAACAGTCCGGTCGATGCGTTCTCGCGATGCTTGCCGGCCTTTTCCTTGAACTGCGTCATCCGGTTGAGCCATCCCATCCGCGCGACGCAGCTGAAGATCCAGGCGACCTGGGTATGGGCCGCAACCCGGCTTTGGTTGAAGATAATGCTCGTTTCCGGTTCTATGCCGGCCGCGATGAAAGCTGCCGTAACTTCGCGCGTGTTGTTGGCGAGTTCAGCCGGATCCTGCCACTGCGTCAGCGCATGCAGGTCGACGACGCAATAGATGCACTCGTAGTCCGACTGCAGGTCGACGAAATTGCGTATCGCACCGAGGTAGTTGCCAAGATGAAGGCTTCCCGTAGGCTGCACGCCGGAGAACACCCGATTGCTGATCATTGTTGTTCCTGGGACCTGAACGGGAGAGTCTGGCGGGTTATCGCCGCTGTCGGCCGGGCCGTCAAGCGTTCCCGCACTATTCCGCGCCTGTCTCCGCTACATCAGCGCCGCATAGGCGCTGGCGGCCACGCGGTCGAGAACCGCTTCGACCCAGTCCCGGGAGATGCCTCGCACGATGAAGACCAGCGAGGTCGCCGGCACGGCATTCTCGGGCCACCGGTCGAGCCTCTGCCAGGGGTGCACGACATGCTGGACACCATGCACCACCACCGGCCGTGACGGGTCGTCAGCCACCGCGACCAGACCCTTGACCCGCAGAAGATCCTCTCCCTTCTGGTCGGCAAGCATCTGCAGGAACATGCCCAGAACCCCACGGCTAATCGGTTGGTCGCGCGAGATAATGAAGGTCGAGATCCCGTCGCCGTGATTTCCGTGGATGGCATTCCAGGCGAGGAGATTGCCGGCAGCGGACTCGCCGCCCCTGACAGGAGTGGACGCGATTGCCAGTCCGCGCGACACCGGGCCGGAATCGGCCGAGAGAACGAGTCCGGCGTCGATGTCGCCGCGAACGCTGATTGCCTGTCGCGCGAGGGGATTGATGTGCCGGAGCCGCATGCGCAAGGCCTCACGGCCCGCCGCCTTCACGGCCATGTCCGTCTTGGTGATGGCCAACGTATCGGCCAGCGCAACCTGCTTGGCCGCTTCCGGCTGCCGGTCGAGCGTCTGCATCGCAGTCACGGAATCGACGACGGTAACGACCCCCGCCAGACGATAATGGTCGAAGACTGACGGTTCCTGCATCAGGGTGTGAACGATCGGGGCGGGATCGGCGAGGCCGGTGGTCTCGAGCACCACCCTTGCAAACGGACGGATCCGGCCCTGTTCCCTGCGGATCCGCAGGTCGTTCAACGTTTCCACGAGATCGCCGCGAATCGTGCAGCAGATGCAGCCGCAGGAAAGGTCGATAATGGTCTCTCCGCTGGTCTCGACGAGGAGATGATCGAGCCCGACTTCACCAAATTCGTTGAGGATGACGGCCGTATCGGCGAAGGCCGCGTCACGAACGAGACGCGACAGGATGGTCGTCTTGCCGCTGCCGAGGAAGCCCGTGAGCACCGTGACCGGAACCGGTTTCCGTACTGCGGGCACAATGGACATCATTTTCGGCATGATCCGAATGGCTTCCCTTCAGTCCGGCCGGCGCGTCGGGGCGATGCCAGTCCGGCGCAACGCGGGGAACGGGACACGCAGGACCACGCCTCAGGCTCCCAGAATCTTCCATCCCGAAGCGACATGCAACATGCCCCTCCGGCTTCCGTTACATCGGAACACTGCGGCCCCGCCACCCGCCGGGGCGCCGGCAGCGCCGTCGGAAAGCCGCTGACGCCCGCCGGAGGGAAGGACCGGCGGTCGGAAACCGGTTCCCCGACCGCTTTTCGAGAGCAGGATTGCCGGGCAAACTGTGCCGTATCAGGCCGCATCGGGCTGTCGGCCCTTGCCGTCCGGCGAACCGCCAGCAATCGGAACACCAGCCATGAGAGCTTACCTCTACAGGATTCTTGAAGGCGGACATGAGCCGACACCGGCCATCAGGGCTACGGAAATACTGCTGATAACGCTGATTTCCCTGAACGTGGTCGCGGCAATCATGGAGACCATCGCTCCCGTCCACGCCAGACTGGCCACATTCTTTGCCTGGTTCGAAGCCGGTTCGATCGCCATCTTCTCGATCGAATATCTGGCTCGCGTCTGGGTGTGCGTGGAAGACCCGGATCTGAAGGGCCGCCGTCCCGCCCGCGCCCGCCTCCGCTACATGGCATCGCCCCTTGCGCTGATCGATCTGATCGCGATCGCCCCGGCCTTCCTGAGCCTGTTCATCGCAGTCGATCTCCGATGGTTGCGGCTGTTCCGCCTGCTCCGGCTGTTCAAGCTCACACGCTACTGGTCGGCCCTGAATCTGCTTTACCGCGTTGTCCGGAGCGAGGCCGAGATCATCGGCGCCGCTGTCTTTCTCCTCTGCCTCGTCCTGGTTCTGGCGTCAGGGGGCATGTATGTCGTGGAGCGCCACGCGCAGCCGGAAGCCTTCGGCAGCATTCCGGCTGCCATGTGGTGGACGGTCGCCACACTGACCACCGTCGGTTACGGCGACGTCGTTCCGATCACGGTCTGGGGCAAGGTGCTCGGCGCGTTCATCTCACTGGTCGGCATCGGAATAGCTGCTTTCCCGGCGGGCATTCTGGCGGCCGGGTTCATCGAAGAGATCCGTCGCGGACGCGAGGACCGGAACCAAACAGGCGCGGATCACGCCGTGGCGAACGGTACCGGGACACCGCACCGGACAGACGACGGGGCACATCCCGCCGTCCCGCCCGCCCGCGCCGCGGACGCCGGGCACGACGGCGGGATCCCGCGTTGCCCCCATTGCGGCAACCTGCTGCCGGAACGTTAGAATTCGAGTGCCGGACGGCGCGACGTGACGAAAGCGGCGGGGCGGCAAAACAGGGCGGACAACGTCTCGACCCGGACAATCGGAACGCAGGAACCGGGTTCAGCCGCCCAGTGCACGGCCATTCAGCATGCGTCCGGGCATTGCTCCTGTATGCTCTCCTTGATCGAGAACGCCGCGGCCGTTCACGAACACATGATTGACGCCGACCGCTGGACAGTGCGGCTCCTGGTAGGTCGCAACCTCTCTGATAGCTTCCGGATCGAACACGGCCACATCGGCAGCTGCACCCGGACGCAGCACGCCGCGGTCAGCCAGACCGAGCACGGCCGCCGAGGCTCCGGTCATCTTGTGTATCGCGGTCTCGATCGGCACGAGCCCTTCCTCGCGCACATACCGTCCGAGTATCCGCGGAAACGTGCCGTAGAACCGCGGGTGCGGTTTGCCCTGTCCCGTAATGCCGTAGGGTGCAACCGAATTGCCATCGGACCCCACCATCACCCTGGGCGAGCGGATCAGTGTCCTGACATCGTCCTCGGAAATCGACGTCACCAGAACCCGTGTCTGGCCGCGATCGGCGACGATATAGTCGAGAGCGGCATCCAGCGGATCCACGCCGCGCGCGGCGGCAATCCCGGCCACCGTCATCCCGGCGAACTGCGGCTGATCGGGGGAGATCGAGATGCGGACGGCATCCCATGATGGTATCCGCCCAAAATTGTTGAGCCCGGCGCGGGCGGTCTCTTCCCTCAACCGGGCGCGCATGTCGGGGTTGCTCAGGCGCGCCAACATGGTGTCGATGCCGCCCTCCTGGAGCCAGCTCGGGAATAGATTGCGCAAAGGATTGCTGGCGGCCGTATAGGGGTACTGGTCGCAATCGATGGCGGCGCCCTCGCACCGCGCCCGCTCCAGCCGGTCGAGCAGCCGCTCGGCGCCGCCCCAGTTGTCCATGCCCGACAGCTTGATGTGCACGATCTGGACATGCACCCCGGTCTGGTGCGCGAACTCTATCGCTTCCTCGACGGCGTCGAAGAGCGAATCCGACTCGTCGCGGAGATGCGTGAAATACCGCGCGCCGTGCGCCCTGAGGACACGCCCGAGCGCCACCATCTCCTCAGTCGCGGCATAGGATCCGGGCGCCGTGAAGAGCCCCGACGACAACCCGGCAGCTCCGGCGTCGAGCGCTTCCTCAAGGAGGCCGATCATCTGCGAAAGCTCGGCGGGTTCCGGCGGGCGATCCTCCATGCCCATGGTCATCAGCCTGAGCGTATTGTGCCCGACCAGCATCACCAGGTTCACCGATGTTGAGGGGTAGTCCTCCACATATCCGGCGAAGCTCGTTTCCGTGAACTCCAGCCATGGCGCGCTCGGGCTCAGATACTGCGACAGCATCTCAACCCTGTCAGGCAACGCCGGCGCACAGGAATAGCCGCAATGGCCGATGACTTCGGTAGTGACCCCCTGGCGGATCTTGCTTTCGGCAAGGGGCATCAGTGGCAGCGTCCAGTCGGAATGCGTCTTGATGTCGATGAACCCGGGCGCGACGACCTGGTTCCCGGCGTCGACCACCCGCGCTCCGCCAGCCGTTATCTCGCCGTCGACGGCGGCGATCCGGCCGTCCCGGATGGCGACATCGGCTCGGATGCCGAGGCTGCCGGTGCCGTCGATCACCGTTCCGCCGCGAATGACGATATCGCCGGTCATTGTCTCCTCACGTCCCGTTCGCATCCCGCCGCCCGTCAGCCCCGAAGGGCGCGGCCGGCATTTCCGCGCACCATCGGCACGACTTCCTCGGTGAAGCGCCGGATCGTCGCCGCCGCCTGCTCGTGCCTGATTCCGGCGAAGCGCGGCAACACCGAGATTTCGGTAAATCCGAGCTTGAGATAGCGGCTCACCCGCTCGGCCGCCTGCTCGGGCGTGCAGATGAGGGTACGGCGCCGGAACACGTCGCGCCAGTCGTCGCCCTCGCACATGGCCATGATCACCGAAACGTCGGCCTCGTAGTCGCGATCCCACTGCCTGCCCTCGAGAACCTTCAGGAACGCGCCGGCGTGTTCCTGGAGCGCGGCCCTTGTCTCGTTCATCGCCTGCTCCTCGGTATCGGCGAGATGGGTCATCAGCGCGACCATCGCCTTGCGATCAGCCGTCCTCCGACCCGATCTTTCCCAAGTTTCGCAATAGAGCGCGAACCGCGTCTCCAGGTCCTCGAAACTCATGGGATACTGGTTCATCATCAGGTGGTAGCCGCGCTCGGCCGCGGTGACGAAACTCTCCGGCGAGCGTGATGCGGCATTCCATACCGGCAGCGAACCGTTGACCGTGACCGGCCAAGGCTCGATCCGGCCGAACGAGAAATACCTGCCGTCATGGGCGAACGGCTCGCCCTTCCAGAACTGGGTGCAGATCTCGATGCCCTCGGCAATGCGGGCCGTGGCCTCTGCCGCCTCGACCCCGAAAGCCGCAAATTCGTGCGGGACAAAACCGCGCCCGATGCCCATGTCGCAGCGTCCGCCGGAGAGCTGGTCCGCAAGCGCAAACTCCTCGGCGACCGTGAGCGGATTCCTCAGCTGCATCAGCGACACCGCGGCGCCGACGCGGATGTTCCCGGTCTCGCGCGCCCACGCAGTCAACATCTGTGCCGGGTTGGGCACGGCACCGCCGTAATAGTGGAAATGGTGTTCGGTCGTCAGCGCCCGCGTCCAGCCAAGACGGTCGGCAAGGCGCACGGAATCGATGAGTTCCTCGTAATATCCGGTCAGCGTCACGCCGTAACCGGCGCGCCAGGTGGGAAAGCAGAAGAGCGACAAGTCCATGCGTCTTTCCCTGCCGGTCTGTCGTCGGCCCGGCCGCCGCCGGTCACGCCGCCGGCGGCACCCGGCGGCCAGCCAGCTTCTCGCCGGTTTCGAAGTACCGCCCAGTCACCGCGAGGACGGCCTCCTCGACATTCTCGTCCGTCCACGCCGTCAACGAATAGCCATGCCACGGCGTAGCAAGGTCGAGCTCGGGCAGCCCGAGGGCCTCCCAGCGCTTCCGCGCCGCCAGCATGAAATCCTCGCGCGGCAGGGAGACCGGCGGATAGGGGTGTTCGCGCACCGCATTAATCAGCATGGCCGACGCGCCCTGGCCGTCGGGATAGGCGTACTGGCCGGCATGGTTGGAGGGGGTGATCGAGGGGTCGAGCCGGGGGACCTTGCCGCGGATGATCTCAACGTCGCGATGGGGCTGGAGGCTGTAGCTCAACGCCCAGAGCACGGAATCGAGGGATTCGGGATCTATGTCGGAGTCGACGGCGACAAAGATCTTGCCAAGAGAGGCGTCGTAGGCGGCCGCCGCGCGCAGCGCCTGCCAGGGCTGGCCAAGTTCCGGCCGGTCGAGCTGGATAACGAACATCATGTTGCAGCTCGCGAGTTCGTGGCACGCGACCCTGGTCACCGAGGGGATGTTGCATGCATCCCTGAGGTGGCGCAGATAGATGGCGTCAAAGGCAGCCTTTCGCATCACCGTGCTCTCGCTCGGCGGAAATTCGCTGATGATGCCCTGATACAAGGGCGAGGCGCGGTGGGTGATCGCGGTCACCTCGAAGAACTTCTCCATCTTGCGCGGCCCGAGATACCCGCTGGCCTCGCCGAACGGCGCTTCGGGCTCGAGCATATCGGTGCGGATTACGCCCTCCATGACGATCTCGGCCTCGGCCGGCACCATGCAGTCGAACGTCTCGGCGCGAACGACCGCAACGGGCGCACCGTTGAGTGCACCGGCCAGCCCGTATTCCTCAACGCCATAGGGCGCCTTGCTCGCCGCGGCCATGATCAGCGCCGGCGGGCCGCCGACGAACACCGCCGCATCGAGCGGACGACCCATGGCTCGCGCCTTCTCCCAGTGGATGGCGAGATGCTGGGTCGAGACATCGGTCGCGCAGCCGATGCGGTCCGGTGCCTTCACCATCCCCCTGTAGATGCCGAGATTGTAGCTTCGGTCCTCGGGGTCGCGGGTTATCCAGACCGCACCGGTGAGGAACGGCGCCGGATCAAAGCCGGGCGTCGAGACAAGGTGCGGAAATATGTCGATCCCCGCGCCGAAGCTGTCGCCGGCCAGGACGACCTCCTTGACCGCCGCTTCGGCGCGGGGCACCTCTTCGGGCGGCAGATGGTTGCCGTGGGCAGCGGCCCACTTCCCGCCGATACCGTCGGGCCCGGTTCCGAGCGCGGCGCCGTAGATCGCCCGCGATGCGCCGAGCGAGCCGATGGCGACCGAGGCATCGAAATCGCGGCCTCTGGAATCGGTGACGTTGGTGA
This sequence comes from Alphaproteobacteria bacterium, assembly GCA_964291215.2. Taxonomy (GTDB): domain Bacteria; phylum Pseudomonadota; class Alphaproteobacteria; order MPNO01; family UBA830; genus JAJEBT01. Next base: position 1,568,403 of record OZ219791.1, read on the forward strand.
ACAGGAAGGCCTTGCGCTGCGCCTCCGGAAGGCCCCTGAACTGCAGGCGAACCAGCGGGACCAGCTCCGTGTCCTTGCAGATCCGGCTGTCGATCACCTGCAGCAGGCCGCGATCGCGCAGCGTGTCGAGATAGTCCCGCAGATTGCGGTAGGCCATAGCGGTGTCAGGCCCGAAGGCGGGGATAGACGCGCCGCGCGTTATCCTCGAAGACCTGCCTGCGTCCGTCGTCGTCGAGATTGGGCGTGGCTTCGATATAGCGCCGGGTGTGATCGTAGTGAAAGCCGGTCTCCGGATCGATACCGCGCACGGCGCCGACCATCTCGGAGGCGAACAGGATGTTCCGGGTCGGGATTACCCGGGTGAGCAGGTCTATGCCGGGCTGATGGTAGACGCAAGTGTCGAAATAGACGTTCTCAAGCAGCAGCACGTCGAGCGGCGGCCGCCCCATGTCCTGTGCCAGGCCGCGGTACCGTCCCCAGTGGAACGGTACGGCGCCGCCGCCATGAGGGATGACGAAGCGGAGCGTCGGAAAGTCCGTGAACAGGTCCGACATCAGGAACTGCATGAAGACCGTCGTGTCGCCGCACAGATAATGGGAGCCGGTATGGTGGAAGTTCGGGTTGCAGGATCCGCTGACGTGGATCATCGCCGGCACGTCGAGCTCGACGAGCTTCTCGTACAGCGGATACCACCAGCGGTCGGTCATCGGCGGATCGGTCCACATGGCACCCGAGGGGTCCGGATTGAGGTTGCAGCCGATGAAGCCCATCTCGTTGACGCAGCGCTCAAGCTCGGGGATGGATTTCACGGGCTCGACGCCGGGATATTGCGGCAGCTGGCACACCGGCACGAAGTTCTCCGGATAGAGGTTGCAGACCCTGCGCACCATGTCATTGCATATCCGGGCCCAGTAATAGGCTGTCTGCTCAGTGCCGAGATGATGGCCCATGCCCACGGCGCGCGGTGAGAAGATGGTCATGTCGATGCCGCGCTCGCGCATGAAACTGAGCTGTGCGGGCTCCAGCCTCTCGCGGATCTGGTCGTCGGTGATCTCGAAATCCGCCGGCGACGGAACGTAGGACGGATCGCTCTGAAGCGCCGCGAGCTGCTCCGACCGGTAACCGACCAGCGCTTCCGGCTCGGTCGTGTAGTGCCCGTGGCAGTCTATGATCATGGAGCCGCACTCCCTTCTTCGCCCGAGCCCGACGCACCGTCCGGCGCGGCGCCGGACGCTATTTCTTCAGGGTTCTCAGTACCTCGTCAATGCTGTCCTTGGCATCCCCGAACAGCATGAGGGTGTTCTCCTTGTGGAACAGCGGATTGTCGACGCCGGCGTAGCCGGTCGCCATCGAGCGTTTGAGCACGACGGCGGTCTGCGCCTTCCACACCTCCAGCACCGGCATCCCGGCGATCGGGCTTTCCGGATCCTCCTGGGCGCCCGGGTTGACGATGTCGTTCGCGCCGATCACCAGCGCGACATCGGTATCCGGAAAATCGTCATTGAGATCGTCCATCTCGAAGACGATGTCGTAGGGCACCTTGGACTCGGCAAGGAGCACGTTCATATGCCCCGGCAGGCGGCCGGCAACCGGGTGAATCCCGAAGCGGACATTGACGCCGGCGGCGCGGAGAAAGCTCGTGACCTCGCTGACGGCCTGCTGCGCCTGGGCTACCGCCATGCCGTAGCCCGGCACGATGATGACGTTCCGTGCATCGAGCAGCATCGCCGCCGTCTCCTCGACCGTCGTCGCAACGACCTTGCCCTCGGCGGCAGCAGCCGCAGTGCCGCCCGCAACCCCGAACCCGCCGAGGATCACCCCGAGGAAATGGCGGTTCATGGCGCGGCACATGATGTAGCTGAGGATCGCCCCGCTCGAGCCCACGAGCGCGCCGACCACGATCAGGAGATCGTTCGAGAGCATGAATCCCGTCGCCGCCGCGGCCCATCCCGAGTAGCTGTTCAACATCGAGACGACCACCGGCATGTCGGCACCGCCGATCGCCATGACAAGATGCGCCCCGATCGTGAACGCGATCGCCGTCATGGCGAGGAGCGGGATCACCCCGGCCCCGTGATCGGCCGCGCCGAGAAACTCGTATCCGAGCCAGAGGCACACGGCGATGCCGACAAGGTTGAGGGCATGGCGCGCCGGCAGCAGCAGCGGCCGCCCGGAGATGCTGCCCTGGAGCTTGCCGAAGGCGATGACCGAGCCGGTAAAGGTGATCGCGCCGATGAAGACGCCGAGGAAGATCTCGATCTCATGAATTGTCTTCTCGACATCGACGAAGGCGGCCCGCGGATCGACATAGCTTGCTATGCCGACGAGGACCGCGGCGAGGCCCACGAAGCTGTGCAGGATCGCGACCAGCTGCGGCATCTGCGTCATGGCGACGCGCGACGCCACCAGTATTCCGATCGCCGCACCGATCACGACCGCCGCGACCAGGACCGTGTAGTCGTCGATGTTGACCGCAAAGACGGTCGCGGCAACCGCGATCGCCATTCCGACGATGCCGTAGACGTTCCCTCGCCTCGCCGTCTCCTGGTGGCTGAGACCGCCGAGGCTGAGAATAAACAGTATGCTCGCGCCGATATAGGCGACGGTGACGAGTCCGGCGGTCATGTCAGCCCTTTCAGCTCCTGCGGAACATGCGAAGCATGCGCTGGGTCACCAGGAAGCCGCCGGCAATGTTGATGGTAGCGATCAGCACTGCGATGGCAGCGAGGACGACAACCAGCCCCGACGGATTCGAGATCTGCAGGAGTGCGCCGATGACGATGATTCCGCTGATCGCGTTGGTCACGCTCATAAGAGGCGTGTGAAGCGCCGGCGTCACGTTCCATATGACCTGCCAGCCGACGAAGCAGGCCAGCACGAACACGGTCAGGTGGCCCATGAAGCTCGGCGGCGCGACAATGCCGAGGCCGAGCAGCGCAAGCCCGCCCGCGACGAGCACCGCGGCCGAACGGTAACCGGGACGGCGCGGGGCGGCGGGCTCCTTCGGCGACGGCGTGGCCGCGGCGGGCTCTGGAGGAGCGGACGGCGGCGCCTGGGGCGGTGGCGGCGGCGACACGACTTCGCCCGCCTTCACGAGGGTGACGTGCCGGGTCACCTCGTCTTCCATGTCGAGAACCACGGCACCGTCGCCGGAGGGGGCGAGTTCGGACAGCAGATGGAACAGGTTCATGCCATAGAGTTGGCTCGCCTGGTTCGCCATACGGCTCGGAAGATCGGTGTAACCGATCACGGTAACTCCGTGTTCGACCACCTGCCGGTCGGGTTCGGTAAGTTCGCAGTTCCCGCCCTGCTCGGCCGCGAGGTCGACGACGACGGAGCCCGGGTGCATGGTTTCGACCATCTCGGAGGTGATGAGCACGGGCGCCTTCTGGCCAGGAATAAGCGCGGTGGTAATGATGATGTCGACCTTCTTCGCCTGTGCCGCGAACAGCGCCATCTCGGCCTTGATGAAGGCCTCGCTCATCACCTTGGCGTAGCCGCCGGCCCCCGCGCCCTCCTCCTCGATCTCGACCTCGAGAAACTCGGCGCCCATGCTCTCGATCTGCTGGCGAACCTCGGACCGGGTGTCGAAGGCGCGCACCACCGCACCCATCGAGCGCGCCGCCCCGATGGCGGCAAGCCCGGCAACGCCAGCCCCGATCACGAGCACGCGCGCCGGCGGCACCTTGCCGGCGGCGGTGATCTGACCGGTGAAGAAGCGCCCGAAGCTGTTCGCCGCCTCGAGAACCGCACGATAGCCCGCAATATTGGCCATCGACGACAGAGCATCGAGTTTCTGGGCCCGGGAGATACGGGGCACCGCGTCCATGGCGATCACCGTCGCCTGCCGCTCCTTCAGCCGTGCGATCACCTCGCCATGCTGCGTCGGAAAGATCAAGCCGATCAGGGTCGCGCCCGTCGGCAGGAGATCGGCCTCGTGCTCGCCCAGATCGGAATGCATCTCGGGCGGGCGCACCTTGAGAATGATGTCGGATCCGGCCCACAGCGCTCTCGTGTCCTCGACCACCGCGACGCCGGCAGCGCGATAGGCGTTGTCATCGAACCCCGCCGCGGCCCCCGCCCCCCGTTCGATACAGAGATCGAATCCCAGCTTGCCGATGCGTGCGGCGGTATCGGGTGTAAGCGCGACCCGTCTTTCCCCAGCATGAATTTCTCTGGGAACGCCAATTTTCATCTGCGGAATTTCCCCGGAAGGACTCTGGCCATGTCCACGTTTCGGACTGACGATGTCCGGCAGGGTTCACCGAAATCGCGGCCAGATGAAAGTCCAAACTAACCTATTGGCTTGCGGGATTCGATACAAGGTGAAGTGAGTCGGAAAATGCCGCCTTCGCCATAATCGACGCCCGCCACAGGGCTCTCGTCGATGCTCAGCGGTCAAGCGGCTCCGGATCGCCCTCGGGCGCTTCGACATCGAAGGCGGTAATGACCACCGACACCGCATGGTAAAAGCCGATCAGCGTGACCAGCTCGACCATGCCATCCTCGCCGAATTCGCGCTGGCCGCGCGCAAAGCTGTCGTCGCCGAGCCTCCGAGTGTCGACAAGCTCGCGCACGAGATTGTAGACCAGCTCCTCGTCGTCCCTGAGATGCCGTGGCATGCGGCGGCGGCGGATATCGTCGATCGCGCGCTCGTCGATGCCGTAGCCGGCGGCGCGCGGCGCGTGGATGAACCATTCATACTGCGCCGTGAAGCCACGGGCGATAACGATGATCGCAAGCTCCTTGAGGCGCAACGGGATGCGCGATGTCGACTCGGAGAGCGAGAGGTCGACGAGATTGGCAAACGGCTCAGCAAGTTCGGGAGTCCGCAAAAGGACAGCGAACGGTCCGCGGACCGGCGCCTTGCGCTGTGCCGAGATCAGCTCCGATACACGCTTCTGGTCGGGTGATTGCCTTTCGGCCGGTATCGGATCGACGCGCATAAGTCCTGCCCCTCCATCTGGCGGCCTCATGACGTTCCGGACGGGACACCCGGCGCCGGCGGCCACTGCACCTCAACATGCCGCCGCGGCCGCGCACAATCAAGGCGGCTGGGCTCAGTGCGACAGTATCTGGCTGAGGAACAGCTGCGTGCGCTCGTTGCGCGGGTTGTTGAAGAACGCCTCTGGCGCGTTCTCCTCCACGATCTGGCCCTCATCCATGAAGATGACGCGATCGGCGACGCGGTTGGCAAAGCCCATCTCGTGAGTGACCACGAGCATTGTCATGCCGGTACCGGCAAGCTCGATCATGGTATCGAGAACTTCCTTGATCATCTCGGGGTCGAGCGCCGATGTCGGCTCGTCGAACAGCATGATCCTCGGCTGCATGCAAAGCGCGCGGGCGATCGCGACACGCTGCTGCTGGCCGCCGGACAGCTGCCCGGGATACTTGTCCGCCTGTTCCGGAATCTGCACCCGCTCGAGATACTGGCGGGCGATGTCCTCGGCCTCGCGCTTCGGCATCCGGCGCACCCAGATCGGTGCCAGCGTGCAATTCTCGAGCACGGTGAGGTGCGGGAACAGGTTGAAGTGCTGAAACACCATGCCGACCTCCGAGCGAATCCGCTCGATGTTCTTGAGATCGCGGGTGAGTTCGACGCCGTCGACGACGATCCTGCCCTGCTGGTGGCTTTCCAGCCGGTTGATGCACCGGATGAGGGTGGATTTCCCGGATCCCGACGGCCCGCAGATGACGATGCGCTCGCCAACCATGACGCTGAGATTGATCTCCTTGAGCACATGAAAGGCGCCGAACCACTTGTTCATGCCCTCGATCTCGATCATCGCCTGCGACCGGTCGATAGCGGAATCCATAGGAACGCCGGCCGCACGGGCCTCGGTTGGCGGAATCTCGGTCATGGCTCCTCCATCACCGGTCTCCGGTGCTCAGGCGCTTCTCCAGCCACAGCGAGTATCGCGACATGGCAAAGCAACTGAGGAAGAAAAACAGGGCGATGAACAGATAGGTCTCGTTGGAAAGGCCGTTCCACTTGGCATCGGCGAGGATCGCCCGGGTCACGCCGAGCGGATCGAGAAGGCCAATGATCACGACCAGGGTGCTGTCCTTGTAGAGGCCGATGAAGACATTGACGATCCCCGGAATCGAGATCTTGAGCGCCTGCGGAAGCGTGATCAGCCAGGTTGTCTTCCAGTAGGACAGTCCGAGCGCGTCGGCTGCCTCATACTGGCCGCGCGACAACGCCTGCAGGCCGCCGCGCACTGCTTCGGCGATATAGGCGGCGGCGAACAGCGAGACCATGATCAGCACGCGCACGAGGAGGTTGAAACTCGTCCCCGGCGGCAGGAAATAGTTGAGCATCGTCGACGCTACGAATAGGAGCGTGATCAGCGGGACGCCCCGGAACACCTCGATGAAGGCGGTGCAAATCACGCGTATGGCAAGGATCCGCGACTGGCGTCCGAGCGCAAGTACGATCCCGATCGGCAGCGATGCGACGATTCCGGTCACCCCGAGAATCATTGTCAGGAGGAATCCGCCATAGGTGTCGGTATGGACCACCTCAAGGCCAAGACCGCCATAGATCAGCCAGGCAGCTAGCGCCGGATAGGCCATCGAGAACCAGAACAGTGGACGGCGCCACGGAATGCGGTCGAACAGCACCGGCGCCAGCGCCACGAAGAGGAAGACGAAAGCAAGATTGGGACGCCAGCGCTGGGCTTCGGGATAGAACCCGTAGACGAACTGGTCGATCCGCGTCAAGATCACCGCCCAGCAGGCGCCTTGCCCCAGTTCGCGACACTGCCTGCGCGAGCCGGCATCGACGACCGCGTCAAAAATGAACCAGTCGATGGCCGCACTTACCAACTCATAGATCAGCCACAGCGTGACCAGCGTCATCACGCTGTTGAACAGGGATGAGAACAGGTTGGCGCGCAGCCAGCCGACAACGCCCGTCGACCCGCGCGGCGGCGGCAGGGCGGCAAGGGGGACGAAGCGCTCGGTCGCAGCCATGATCAGCGCTCCACCAGCCGGACGCGCTCGTTGTACCAGTTCATGAACAGCGAAATGGCGAGCGAGAGCGCGAGGAAGATCAGCATCACGAGCATCATGGTTTCCATCTCGCGGCCAGTCTGGTTGAGGGTGATGCCGCCCAGCGTCGCGACGAGGTCCATGTAGCCGATGGCGATGGCAAGCGACGAGTTCTTCGTCAGGTCAAGATAGGACGATGTGAGCGGGGGGATGATGACCCGGAGCGCCTGCGGCAGAATCACGAGAGACAGCACCCGGTTGGGTCGCAGGCCGAGCGACTGCGCGGCCTCGGTCTGGCCGCGATCGATGGCAAGAATTCCGGCGCGCACGTTCTCGGCGATGAAGCCCGAGGTGTAGAAGGCGAGCGCCCAGGTCAGCGCGACAAACTCGGGAATCAGGTAGAGGCCGCCGCTGAAATTGAACCCGCGCAGTTCCGGCACGTCGAAAGACAGCGGCGCGCCGGCGGCAGCAAAGGCGGCACCGGGAATAAGGATTATGGCCGCCGCCGAGATCCAGCCGGCCGGCAGCTGCCGCCCCGTCGCGTTCTGCACGCGGCGGGCATGGGCGAACACCGCGAAGGCGAAGGCGATACCGATCAGGAGTGCCACCGCAACGGTCCACGAACCGTCCTGAAAGACCGGGCGGGGAACGTAGAATCCGCGATTGGAGAGGAAGACGGCATCGCCGATGGTCAGCGCCTGGCGCGGGTGCGGAAACGTGTTGATGATGATGCCGTGCCAGAGAAGGATCAGCAGCAGGACCGGCGAGTTCCGCGTGAACTCGACATAGACGTAGGCCAGCCGCGAAACCAGCCAGTTGTCCGAGAGCCGCAGCGCGCCGACCACGAACCCGAGCACGGTCGCGAGAGCGATGCCGACAATGGCGACGAGGCCGGTATTGAGGAGTCCGACGAACGCGGCCCGCAGATGGGTGTCGCGGTTGCTGTACTCTATAAGGGTCTGATTGATGTCGTAGTTTGCCGGCAGTTCCCAGAGAAAGTCGAACCCAAAAGTCTTGTCGATGGCGGCAAAGTTGGCGACGACATTGCTGATCAGCCAGGCGACGACGGCAAAGAAGCCGAACACCACCAGGATCTGGATGGCGACGCCGCGGATTTCCTCGTCGCGCCACAGCAACGAAAGCCGTAGGGTTCGTGGCGGTGTCATACCGGATGTCCGCAAACGCGATCAGCCTGCAACCGCGCCGCGGACGCGGTCAGGCTCACCGGTTGCCGGCCGGTCGGAGCGCCCCGCCCAGAGGGGGCGGGGCGCGCGGGACCTCACCGGAAGGGCGGAGAGTAAAGCAGGCCTCCATCCGTCCACAGCGCGTTAACGCCGCGGGAAAGGCCGAGGGCCGTCTTCTCGCCGAGATTGGCCTCGAAGACCTCGCCGTAATTGCCGACCTGGGAAAGCAGATTGACTGCCCAGTCCGGGCTCAGGCCGAGCGCCTCCCGGCCCTGGAGGTTCTCCGTGCCGAGCAGACGGTTGACTTCCGGATTGTTGGTGCGGGCGGCGGCCATCTTCTTCACGTTCTTCGAGGTCACACCGAGCTCTTCCGCCGTAATCATTGCGTTGAGCGTCCAGCGAACGATATCCGCCCACTGGTCGTCGCCCTGACGCACGGCGGGGCCGAGCGGCTCCTTGGAGATGATCTCGGGCAGAACCAAATGATCGTCAGGATTGTCGAACGTGGCGCGAGTTGCCGCGAGACCGGAGGCGTCCGTGGTATAGGCGTCGCAGCGCCCGGCTAGATAGTTGATCCGGGCCTCGGGGTTGGTCTCGATCGGAACCGGCTCGTAATTCATCTTGTTGACGCGGAAAAAGTCGGCGAGATTGAGTTCGGTCGTCGTTCCGGTCTGAATGCACACCGAAGCGCCGCCGAGTTCCTTCGCGGACTTGACGCCGAGTTTCTTGTTCACGATGAAGCCTTGGCCGTCGTAGTAGTTGACGCCGACGAAGGTCAGCTGCAGATCGACATCGCGGCTGAACGTCCAGGTCGTGTTGCGCGACAGCATGTCGATCTCGCCGGAGCGCAACGCGGTAAAGCGGGTCTTGCCGGTCAGGTTGGTGTACCTGATCTTGCCTGCGTCACCGAAAACGGCGGCCGCAACAGCGCGGCACAGATCGACATCGAAGCCTCGCCACACGCCCTTGTCATCGGGAGCAGCGAAGCCGACAAGTCCGGTATTGATTCCACACTGCAGGTGCCCACGCTTGCGGACGTCATCAAGCGTCCCTGCCTGCGCGGACACAGCCGCGACCACAACACCAGCCGCAACTGTCAGGATCAGTTTTTTCATAATTTCTTCCTCGCTGTAATAGGGGCTCGGCAATGCCCCCGTAAAAATGACCTCCGACGGCAGGGGCAGGGCACACCGCACCTCCCGATTCCGAAAGCGAGGCATTCCGGTATGGCGCCGACCGTCGCACGATAACTTAATATAATGCCGCCATACCGGTTTCAAGGCAAGGCGGACCGGCATCACGACGATCCCACGCTGCCAATCCAGCGGCGACCGGCGAGATTTTTCGGTCTGCGTCGCGTTCCAATCGTGCCGCCAAGGCTCAATGAGACCTTCTCGGCGCGAAAAATTGCGATCAAGGGGCGATCTGTGATGACGCCAGCCCCAACGCACTCGGATTTCGCGTATCGGAATCAGCATGGGATCGCCGTGGGATCACCGTGGGCCGGCATGGCCGCCGAAGCTTCCCCGGATGCAACGATTTCCGCAGGGTGAACTCAAGGTCCGGCGGCCGGATCGCAAGGCCGGTCGAGGCCCGGGGCCAGTGTGTTCCGGATACCGTGGTGCGGCACCGAGCCGCACCGCCTTGCCGACAACCTCCACCTGTCCGACGGATTCCGACCGGCAAGGACGCATCTCCGGCATGCCGGCCAATGCGATTGATGCGCAGGCAGCGGAACAGCCGGGCAACCGCGGGGTTCGGATACCAGACGCCGCCCGGCAGCGTCCCGTACCGTCAGATCTGGTGGCTGAAAATGCGCCGCCCGTAGGTCCTCTCGACATGACGCCCGAACCGGAACTTGATTTCCGGTCCGTCCATGGGAGGAGCTTCGAGCCGCGCGTCTTCCGGAGTCATCGGCTTAAGTTCGAGCACGACGAAGCTGTGCCCCCCGCGATTGCCGCGAAAGGCCTGGTCAAATCCGTCGTCGAGCGCCTCCAGCGTATCGAAGGCAAAGGTGTGCTGAAGCCCCATTGCCTGTGCCATGCCGGTGTAGTCGTTCATCTGCCTGTTCGGCAGATCGATGTCTGACGTGCCACCATAGACCCGGTTGGAGACGACGATATGGGTGAGGTTCGGCAAGTCGAGATCGCGTTCGACCATCAGCATACCTGGATTCATGCAGAAGGCGCCGTCGCCCATGAATGCCCAGACCTGAGCTTCCGGCACGCCGTAGGCGATCCCCGAACCAAACAATGTCGAAAGGCTCATCGAGGCGTCGAGATAGAAGACCTGTTCGGTATTCTTCGTGAGGTTCCACCACATCTGGTTGGAATTGCCTGCCGACGGGATGACAAGCTCGTCGGTCCAGCGCGACACCAGATACTCGAAACCCGCCCTGAAGGGTATGGCCACGGTTCAGGCCTCGCCGCGCAGCACGTCGCGGGTCAGGATCGTGGCGCTCGCCCGGCTGAACGTGCGCGAATGCTCGTACATCGTCGAGATATGGCGAAGACCGTCGCGGGAATCGATTATCATGTAGGGCAGGTCGACGGCATCGAGCACCGGCAGAAGGTAAAGGCCGTTCGACACATGGTGCTTGTGGGTGTCGCCCGGCGCACCGCGCAGCGTGATCATGAAGAACACGGGGATCTCGTATGTGTAGTTGATCTTGGTGATGGCGTAGATCAGCGTCATCATTCCCGACGCGCCCATCAGCGCGACCGATCCCACGCCCGACATGAACGCGCCGGCGCACAGCCCGACGGCCGATTCTTCGCGGTTGACCGGGACATGGCGAAACCGCTCGTCGGCATCGAAGCCCCTGATCACTTCCGCCAGCCAGTTGTCGGGCAGACTGGCAACGAGTTCGATGCCGCAGGCCGCCGTCCGATCGACGATGATGCCGGCAACTTCCTCTCGATCATCCATTCGACTGCCTCCGAACGCCGCCGGACCGCTTTCCCGCGAGCCGCACCGCATCAAGCTAGCATCGCGGTATCGTCGAAAAAAGTGCCGGACGCGGCGAGGCCGGGACTTTCCTCACGCTGTGGTTGATGTTTTGAATGACCGCTGAACGGGGCACAAATTTCCGCATTCTTGGCATGTTTTCCGGCTGCGGCGACCCGTGGACGGCCCCGCGGCCAGAAAACCCGGCAGGCTGTGCAACCTCACTCCATCAGCAGTCGGCAAGATCGAATGCAGCGTGGGAAAGTCCTGGCAGCGAGGCACGATGATCCATGCGGGGAAGTGGAATCCGGGTGCATCGAGGTTCGCGTTTTCGCAGATTCGGTTTCCCTGACCGCAACCTCTCCCGCCGGGCGGGCCTCAGGGAGCCACGAAGCCGGTCGCAACGCGGCCGGGGCTCGGGAACCACCGCCGATCATCGCGGGCTTCCAAGCATGGAATCGCTGCGGCCAATCGCTGTCACGATGATCCCATGCTAATTCGTGCCTGCCTAAAAATGTACAACCGAAAGATTCTATTGGCGAAATCGTGATATAGAGGGGGCGGAGAATCTCGCTTTGGGGCAGGAATTGACCGATCAGACCGGGAATCCGCCGGATTTTCGGAAAACTTCACGAGAATTGCCACGCGAAACGTTATCCGCCCGCAGCTGGAGTTGGACCAGGTCGCGCTGGATTCTCGGCTGGAAAGGCCCTGTGCCGAATCGGCAGCCCCCCTGGAAACGGAGCAACCGGAGGCCGCGGGAGTGGATCAAACCCGAAATTTCGCCGGAAGGTCAGTCAAAACGGTCATTTCCGCGCGGGCACTGATTCGGAGACGCGAAATCCGAATGCGTTGGGGCTCGCGTCATCACGGATCGCCTCCTTGATCGCAATTTTCGTGTCGAGAAGACCCCATCGAATCTTGGCGGAACGACTGCAGCGCGAGGCAAACTGAAAAAAATCTCGCCAGTCGTCGCTGGATTAGCAGCGTGGGATCATCGTGAATCGCTGTGACAGCCCGTTGCAAATCGGGCAGGTTCCGGATACCATGCGACGGTTCCCAACGAACCTCAACCTGCAAGGAGGTCTGTCATGAAGGAAAACAGTCTGCAAGACACACACGCTGACATCTTCGAACTCTACGCAGAGGATCCCGAAAGGGCGGATCGCGTCGTGTTCGGACGCGAACCGCACGGTGACCGCCGAGGATTCCTGAGAGGCGCCGGACTCGCCACCATGGGAGCGGTCATAGGTTCCGCCATCCCGTTTCACCGCAACATGCCGTCAGGCTTCATTCCCGAGGCCATCGCCGCCAATCCGGTGAAGATCGCCGGCAAGGACGGGCTTACCGTGCTCAACGACCGGCCGGTCAACGCGGAGACCCCGGCGCACCTGCTCGACGACGAGGTAACTCCGACGGCCCGCCATTTCATCCGCAACAACGGTATCGTCCCGACGGACATGGATCCTGCAAAATGGCAGCTGCGGATCGACGGGCTGGTGAACACCCCGATGACCCTCGGCATCGAGGATCTGAAGAAGAGGTTCGAGGTCGTGACGCAGCGCCTGACCATCGAGTGCGGTGGCAACGGCCGGGCATTCTTCGATCCGCCGGCGCGCGGCAACCAGTGGACGCTCGGCGCGGTCGCGTGCTCGGAATGGACCGGGGTCCGCCTCGCCGATGTCCTGAAGGCAGCGGGCGTGAAGGAAAATGTCGTCTACACCGCCCATGTTGGCGCCGATACGCACCTGTCGGGGACGGAAGGCAAGCTTCCGATCTCGCGCGGCGTGCCGATCGATAAGGCAATGAACCCGAGCAACCTCATCGCATTCGCGATGAACGGGGGCGCGCTCCACTCGATGAACGGCGCGCCGCTTCGGCTGGTGATTCCGGGATGGCCGGGGTCGTGCTCGCAGAAGTGGATCAAACGGATCTGGTTGAGGGATGTCGTGCATGACGGGCCCAAGATGACCGGCTCTGCCTACCGGGTCCCCGACTACCCGGTTGCGCCCGGCGAAAAGGTGCCGAAAAACGCCATGAAGATCATCCACGCGATGCCGGTCAAATCCCTGATCACGACGCCGAAGACGGGACTGTCCATCACCGGACGAAAGCTCGCGGTTGCGGGCCACGCGTGGGCCGGCGACAACGAGGTGACGCGGGTCGACGTCTCGATCGATTTCGGAGCGTCCTGGCAGCCCGCCGATCTCAGGCCCCCGGCCAATCCCTACGCCTGGCAGCGGTGGTCGGCGGAACTGTCGTTTCCGGAAAAGGGCTACTACGAGGTCTGGGCGCGGGCGATCGACGACGAGGGCACGAGCCAGCCGTTCGCCATTGCATGGAATCCCAAAGGGTATCTCAACAACTCGATGCACAGGATCTCCGTGCGCGTCAGCTGACCGCCATGGCGCTACTCGCGTACGCCGCAGCATTCGCCGCTGCAGCCTGGACCGCGTTCATCCTGTTCGTTGCCGTCCTGTCGGGGACGGGAGTGCAGATGGCACAGCCTGGCGCCACGGCGCTCCCCGCTCCGCAGGCGTCTGCGACCGTACAGGTCGCCACGCCTGCGGCTGACGTCGACGAATACCAGGGGCTGCCTCCGGGCATCGGCCGCGACGAGGTGCTCGGCCTCTGCGGCGCCTGCCATTCAATGAAGCTCGTCACCCAGCAGGGCCTGTCGCGTTCGACATGGTCCGAAGTCCTTGAGTTCATGGTCGAGGAACAGGAGATGGCCGAGCTCGAGCCGGACGACGAGAAGCTGGTGCTCGATTATCTCGAAAAGTTCTACGGCCCGGACCGGCTGGCACTGCAACTGAAACGCGAGGCCGGCGCGGCACCATCCGGAGGCAACTGACGGCCAGCACGGGAGAACATGAGGGACGCGGGACCGCCGAATTGCCAGTTTCGACATGAAAACGCATTATACGGCACATGCAGAACACCCGACCAATCGCGTCCGGGATCGGCAGCCTCGTAGGCACACCGGCAATTCGCCTCGAAGATGACGCGCTGCTGCGGGGCAGCGCCAGGTTTCTCGGTGACATCCACCTGCCCGGCGAGACCCACGCGGCATTCCTGCGCTCGACAGAGCCGCATGCCGACATCCGTGACATCGACATCTCGGAGACCCTTCTCCAGCCCGGCGTGATCGCCGTGCTCACGGGCCGGGATCTCGCCGCCGACGGCATCGGCGGCATCCCCTGGGAGGTCGTTCCGCCGGCAGCGACGATGGACGGGCGCAAGGTGCCGCCCGGGGATCCTTCGATCGCGCGGCCGCAACCGGCGATGCCCGCCGACCGGGTCCTCTACGCGGGACAGATCATCGCCATGGTCGTTGCCGAAACCGCGGACGCCGCGCGCGACGGTCTCGAATCGATTGCCGTGGACTACGAGCCGCTAGCCGCCGCCATCGACATTGAGGACGCTCTGGCCGAGGACGCTCCCGTCATCGATCCGCAGTTCCCGGACAATATCTGCTTCCGCGTGGCCTACGGCGACAGGAAAGCGACAGACGCAGCGTTCGCCCGGGCATCGCATGTGACGCGCATCCAGCACGTGCATAACCGTGGGGTGGGCGCCCCGATCGAGACCAGGGGCTATATCGGCAGTTGGAATCCGGAGCCCGGAAAATTCACGCTTCACGCTACGGCCGGCAAGCCGCATCCGATCCGCGACACGCTGGCCAGGTTCTGCTTCTTTTGCGATCCGGACAAGATCCGCGTCGTCGTGCCGCGCCTCGGCGGCGGATTCGGCGCCAAGAATGTCCTTCACAGCGAACAGGTTCTGGTTCTCTGGGCGGCGCGCCGGATCAGGCGCCCGGTGCGGTGGATATCCGACCGTTCGGAGTCCTTTCTTGGCGACGTTCACAGCCGCGACCTCTTCGGACACGCCGAGTACGCATTCGATTCGCGGCACCGGCTTCTGGCCATGCGGGTCACCAACAATGCCGCACTCGGCGCCTACTTGGCACCGCGCGCCGTCAACCCGGTCCGCAACTCAGTCAAGATCGCACCGTCGGTCTATGACGTGCCGACCGGATATCTCGAAGCACGCGCCGTGTTGACCAATACCGTGCCAACCTGCCCCATACGCGGCGCCGGCGAGCCCGAGGGCCAGTACATTCCAGAGCGGTTGATGGACGCCTCGGCGCGGGAACTCGGCCTCGACCGAACCGCCCTCCGCCGCGCCAACCTGATCGCGTCGGACGCCCTGCCCTACAGGACGGTGACCGAATTCACGTATGACAGCGGCGAGTTCGAGGCCAATCTCGACCGCGCGCTGGAGCTCGCCGACCGCGAGGGGTACGACGCCCGCCGCGCCGGCTCGCACGGGCGCGGACTGCTGCGCGGCTTCGCCGTGTGCAACACCATCGAGGCGCTGGCCTCGGGACTCGACGAGGAATCCGACATCAGGTGCCGTCCCGACGGCCTCGTCGAACTGCGCATAGGGTCGATGTGCAACGGCCAAGGCCACGACACCGTCTATGCCCAAATCGCCGCCGGCATGCTCGGCATCGCGATGGATAGGGTACGGGTCATCCAGGGCGACACCGACGACATCGCCTACGGGACCGGAACCGGAGCCTGCCGCTCGCTGGTCATTGGCGGTTCCGCGGTAGTGCAGTCGGCCGACAAGCTCATAGAACTCGGCCGGGAGGCCGCGGCGCGCCGGCTCGAAGCGGCGCCCGAGGATATCGAGTTCACCGACGGGACCTTCTCCGTGGCAGGGACGGACCGGACACTGGCTTTCGACCGGATCGTGGAAGGTGAGGACGGTCTCGCGGCATCCAGCCGTTTCGTGCCCGAAAACTTCTCCTATCCCACCGGCGCCCATTGTTGCGAGGTCGAGATCGACTCCGAAACCGGCGCCGTTCATATCGACCGCTATGTCATGGTCCATGACTGCGGCACGCCGGTGAACCCGACGCTCGTCAAGGCGCAGCTCCGCGGCGGCGTGGTCCACGGCCTCGGCCAGGCGTTTTCCGAGCATGTCGTCTACGACCGCCGGAGCGGCCAGATACTGTCGGGATCGTTCCTCGATTACGGCCTTCCGCGCGCCGACGACATTCCGAGTTCATGCTTTGTCTGCGAACTCAGGCCGGTCCCGGCTCCGACCAATCCGCTGGGCGCCAAGTCGATCGGCGAGGCCGGCGTCGCGATATCGCCGATTCTCGCGGTCAACGCCGTGGTCGACGCCCTAGGGCCGCTCGGCGTGACCGACATTTCGATGCCCATGACGCCGGCGCGGGTGCGTGCCGCCATCGGCGGGGCTGCAACAAACTGATGACCGGAGGACCGACATGCCGCTCCTGATTAACAATGACGTCACCTCCCGGGTTCTCGTCACCGGGGAGGCCATCGACGTCATGGAGGATGCCTTCCGCCAGTACGCCGAGGGCATGGCGATGTTCCAGACCCGGACCGACATGTGGTCGCCGACGGCCGCCCAGGGGGACTATTATCGCTGGGGCTCCCTGATCGGCGCGATTTCCGACCCGCCGACGTTGGCGTTCCGCTTCAAGTCCGACATCCTGACCTGGCGCGAATACGGCGGTGCAGTCACCGAGGAATGGCACTGCGTCGAGCCCGGCAGCTATTGCGGCTTCATCCTGCTGATCGACACATCGAACGGCGAACTCATCGGCATGCTCAATGACGGCATTATCCAGCATGAGCGCGTTGGCGCCACCACCGGGGTCGGCGTCAAGTACCTCGCACGCGAGGATTCCAGAGTTGTCGGCATGCTCGGATCGGGCGGCATGGCGCGGTCCTACCTGCGCGCGATCCGCGAGGTCCGGAACATAGAGGAATGCCGGGTCTATAGCCCGGCACCAGAGAACAGGAAGCGCTTCGCGGCCGAGATGTGCGCGGAGCTGGGCATCCGGGTGATGGCGGTCGAGGATCGCGAGACGGCGCTCGCCGATGCCGACATCGCGACGCTCTGCACGGATTCCCGCGTACCGATCTTCACCGGCAACATGGTCGGGCTGCTGCGGCCCGGCGCCCTGATCGTCAATGTCCGCCACGACGAGATCGACGCCGAGACCTACGATGCCTGTGATCGCGTCGTAATCACCTCGAACACAAGGCTCAACGATTTCGTGATGGGATCGGAGGAGGACCGCAACCGGCGGCCGATGGATGTCCATTACCGCCGCCGCTATCGGAACACGGAGTTCGAAGAGCTGCCGCCGATCACCGCCGGACAGAAGCCGGGCCGGCAGGACGAGTCCGAACTGATCTTCTTCCACAACATCTCCGCCGGCATACAGTTCGCCGCCGTCGGCCGGCTGGTCTACGAGCGCGCGCGCGAACGCGGGCTCGGCACGCCGCTGCCGATCGAATGGTTCCTCCAGGATATCCGCAACTGACCCGGCGGCGGACGACAAGCCCATGCCTGCGGGCGAGCGGTCCGCCGCCGGGGCACGCGGCGATGCCGTCACGCCATCCCCGACCATGACGGACGACCTCCAGGCCGCGATGGCGGATCTCCTGCTCCTGCGGGA
Organism: Alphaproteobacteria bacterium; assembly: GCA_964291215.2. Taxonomy (GTDB): domain Bacteria; phylum Pseudomonadota; class Alphaproteobacteria; order MPNO01; family UBA830; genus JAJEBT01. The sequence goes on from OZ219791.1 coordinate 1,586,034, forward strand.
GATCGAGGCCTTCCTCATCCGCGAGGCGGCGCTCCTCGACGAACGCAGGCTCGGCGAATGGGCAGCGCTGTTCTCCGAGGACGGCTACTACTGGGCACCGGCGTCGCCCGGCCAGGGGGATCCGCACGACGCTCCGTCGCTGTTCTTCGATGACGCGCCGGCGCTCAGGGCGCGTTACGGAGAGGCGGGCGGCGGCCTTCCGCCGTCGCGCACGAACCATCTGGTCTCGAACGTGACCATCGAATCGCAGAACCGCAGGCTCGACGCCTTCGAGGTCGGTGCACGCTTCGTCTTGATCGAGGTCCAGCCCGGACAGCCGGCGCGCCTGTTCAGTGGCCGCGCCGAGTACGCGCTCTTGCGCAAGGCGCCCCCGGTCTTCGAGATCGCGGCGAAAAAGGCGACGATCGTCAATTCGGAAGGCATCGCCTTCGCGATCGCCTTGCCCTTCTGACCCGCCGCGCGCGTCGGAACGGAAGAGGAATACTCACCCGCCGCCCCAAACCGACTGCGCGCAACACTCAAAGCGCCGCGCCAGCCTCCACGCCGGAACTTTCAAGCAGCCGTCGTTAACTCGCCGTTCATGAGGCCTTATATAGCGGCCCATGAGAATTGGCTTTCGATTTCTATCCGCGGCAACGGTTGATTGGCTGAAGGCGGCGTCGGTTGCCGAGGGCGGCACGCGCTCGTCACTGGCGCAGGAATTGTGCGAGCGTGAGGACTGGCGCAACGCGAAGGGCGGGCTGTGCCTTGCCACGGCGCGTGCGGCTCTGCCTGATCTTGCCTCGACGCTCGGCATCGTTCTTCCTGCACCACGGCCTCACGGCCTCAACACCGGCATCCTTGATCGGGCCTATCCCGACAAGCCACTCGCATGTTCTCTGGAGGAGCGAGGTCACCGTGGAGCCGGTCGGCGACGGCGAGGACAAGCGCATGGCCCGGTCGATGAGGGCGAGGTGCGCGGCGCCCGGAGTGAGCTACTGGATCACCTTGTCGCGTCACGGCCGCCTCGGCGGCCTGGTGTTCCGTGCCGCCAGTTGGTGTTGTCGGTTGCATAAAACGGCGGGATTTCGGCGATTCGCCGCGCTTTTCAGGATCGTGTTTCTTTCTTGTTGTTATGTCCTGTTGTCGCGGTTTCAGTGTTTGTCTGTTTGTCACAGTATCAGGCTGAAAGACGCCGGAAACACTCCCCCTGCGACAAAAACCCGATCAAAGCCTGCGCACGTTCATCGGTACCTTCAAAACCATCGCCTCGCACTGTTGAATACCACACCGGACCCCGTCCATCCCTACAATGAACTGCGCCTGCCAGTAGCTCATAACTCACGCTGATCCCACGCTGCTGATCCAGCGACGACTAGCGAAATTCTTCAATCTGCGTCGCGCTGCAATCGTGCCACCAAGGCTCGATGAGCCCTTCGCGGCACAAAAGATTGCAATCAAGGGGGGGGGCGATTTGTGATGACGCGAGCCTCAACGTACTCGGATTTCGCGCCTCCGAATTAGCATGGGATCATCGTGCTCATAGCTTTGGCCGGCTTGACTATCGCACACGGTGACGCTATTGCAGGCACCGTGCACCAACCTGATCGAATTCAACAGACACGGGAGGACCAGATGATCCAAGGAATTGTGCGCGGCATTCTTCCAGCCGCCGCGGTCGTTGCGCTCGGAATAGCGCCAGCGGTGGCAAAGGACATGAGAGCCGTCACCTCACTTCAGCAGACCAACACACTGACCAAGAGTTTCCTTCAGACAATGGTCGGGCCGCACAACGCGGCGGCGGATCAGACACTGAAGATCGTCTATATCGGCGGCCAGGAAATCGTCCCACCGCGCAAGGCCGCGAACGCGCTTAAGCGGGGGCAGTTCGACATGCTGCATTCGCCGACCGCTTACTACATCGGCACCGTGCCGGAAGGCTACGCGATTCTCGCCGCCAACCAGGGGCCGTCGGCGCTCCGCAAGAACGGCGCGTGGAAGATTCTTGAGGAGATCTACATGAAGAAGGCTGGCGCGCACCTGCTGGCCTGGGGCGAAAGCATGACTTCGTATCACATGTATCTCGCCAAGAAGCCGCCGATGAAGGACGGCATACCGGACCTCACCGGCATGAAGATGCGTGCGACGGGAACCTACCGCCCGCTCTTCCGCGCTCTCGGCGCGTCGACCATCAACATCAAGGGCAGCGAGATCTTCACTGCGATGCAGCGCGGCACGGTCGTAGGCTTCGGGTTCACGGATGTGTCGGTGGTTGCGAACGGCTACCACAAGGTGACCAAGTTCCGGGTCATACCGAACTTCTACCAGACCAACACGGTCGTGACCGTGAACGCCGCTGTGTGGAAGGGCCTCAGCGACGCGGAGAAGACGGCGCTCAACAAGTCGGCTATCGAGTACGAGACGGCCTCGATCCATCTCGTAGAGAAGTGGCGCCACGAGGAGGAAAAAACCCTCAAGGAATCCGGGGTCCAGGACATCGTGCTGAAGGGCGATGCTGCGGCGCGCTATCTCGACATCGCGCACCAGGAGATTTGGAAGGAACTCAAGAAGCGGTCGGAGTATCATGACGCGCTCAAGCCCCTGATGTATATCCCCGGCAAGCCCAACCGGCAGGTCGACCTCATGAGCGCGACCAAGCGTCTCCGCCAATAGTCCCGTCCATTCGATGGACGCATTCGACGAGGTCCTCGGAAAGGTCTCGACGGCGCTGGCATGGGTTGCCAGCGCCGTCATACCCTGCCTGTTCACGATGATCGTTATCGACGTGTCGCTGCGCACGGTCGGCGTTACGCCGCCACTGTTCACGTCGTCGGTGGTCGAATACGCCCTCCTCTACATCGCGATGTTATCGGCGCCGTGGCTGGTGCGCCAGAAGGGGCATGTCGCGATCGAAGCATTCGTCTCCATACTGCCGCCCGTGATACGGGAGCCGCTGGCCCGTGTCGTCTATGTCATCTGCTTCCTCGCCGCACTCCTGTTCACGTGGTTCGCGTGGGGGCTCTTCATCGAGACCGCCGAGTCGGGACAGCTCGATGTGCGCGGCGTCGACATGCCCTACTGGGGGCAGTTCCTGCCGATGATGATCGGCTTCGCTCTCGTCGCCCTCGAATTCCTGATGTATGTCGCCGGCCGCCGCCACTACTACTCCTACGACCTCGGCGAAGTGAAGGACAGCGTCTAGATGGAATGGTACTGGGCCGGGACGATTCTTCTGGGGTGCGTTATCAGCGGAATGGCCCTCGGATTTCCGGTGGCCTTCACATTCCTGATCACCAACATCATCGGCACCTGCATCTTCGTCATCCGTGCGCCGATCTGGGATATCGGCGCCTTCCTGCAGGAAGCCGGCATCAAGCTGCCGCAGATCGTCGACAACGCGCCGCAGCTGATCACGACTTTCACCCTGTCGCCGATCCCCATGTTCATCCTCATGGGATCGTTGTTCTTCCACACCGGACTTGCTATCCGGGTATTCGACGCCCTCGACACACTGCTCGGCAGGATACCCGGGCGGTTGTGCTACCTGACGGTTATCGGCGGATCCCTGTTCTCGACGCTGACTGGGTCGACGATGGCGAACACCGCCATGCTCGGCTCGCTGCTGGTCCCCGAGATGCAGCGTCGAGGCTACAACAAGCACATGTCGATGGGACCGATCCTCGGCACCGGCGGCCTAGCGATGATCATTCCGCCTTCGTCGCTCGGGGTTCTGCTGGCGAGCATCGCCGGCGTCGATGTCGGCGCACTCCTGATCGCCGGGCTCCTGCCCGGCTTCCTGCTTGCCGGCCTCTATGCCGGAATGATCACGCTGATGCTGATCATCAACCCCGACGCTGCGCCGAGCTACGATGTCGAGCCCACTACCTGGGCGCAGAAAGTCTTCCAGATCTCCGTCAACATCCTGCCGATGGGCTTCGTTGTCTTCCTCGTCATCGGCTTCATCGTGCTCGGCTGGGCCACGCCATCCGAATCAGCATCGTTTGGTGTCGTCGGCGTCTGCATCCTGGCCCTGGTGCGCCGCGTCTTCACTTGGGGGGCCTTCAAGACGTCGCTGATTGGCACCATCCGGGTCGTCGGCATGGTGTTCTTCATCCTCATGAACTCCACCGTGTTCAGCCAGCTCCTGTCGTTCTCCGGCGCGAGCCGGGGTTTCGTGTCGTGGGCCACGGGGTTTGAGGTTGCGCCGCTGGTTATCCTCATGGCGATGTTCCTGGTCCTGATTCTGCTCGGCATGTTCATGGACCAAGTCTCGATGATGCTGATCACGGTGCCGATCTTCTATCCGATCGCGACCCAGCTTGGATACGACCCGATCTGGTTCTCGCTGATCGTGCTGATGTCGCTGGAGATGAGCGCGACGACGCCGCCGTTCGGACTACTGCTCTTCATAATGATGGGCATGGTAAGAGGCACCACGCTGGGACAGGTTGCGCTCGCGGCCGCGCCCTACCTCTTCTGCGACCTCGTGCTCATCGTGATCCTCATCATCGCACCCGGCATCGCGCTCTACTTGCCAAGCCTGATGTGAGGCTGGCAATGGACTCGTCCGCTAGGTGCATGTTGCACGCGCCGGGTTGACAGGGCAGGGCTGACCGGTCAGTCTCCCCAAGAGGCACCACACAGGCATCCGGAGAACCTCCATGGCCAAGGCCAACACGATCCTCGTCAAGCTCGTGAGCACCGCCGACACGGGCTATTTCTATGTCGCCAAAAAGAACCCGAGGACCCGGACGGAGAAGCTTGAATTCCGCAAGTTCGACCCGGTCGCGCGCAAGCATGTGGTCTTCAAGGAAGCGCGGATCAAGTAACCGCCCGGATCCGCGCTGCCCGGCAGGGTGCCGGCGCGAACCATCCCGCATTTCCCTCGCGTCGTCCGGCAGTCACGCCGAACCTGTCTTCCGTTCCCGTCGCCTGCCGTCCAAAACCGAAAACACCATCGACCCAGTAAGGCCGTTCGCCTCCTCGAGGCGCACGGCGATGCGGTCTCCGACAGCGTGGACAGCGCCGGTCCGGCGTCCAACGAGTCCCTTCTCTTCGAACATGTCGAACCGTTCGTCCCCAAGCATCGACATCGGCACGAAACCGGAGGCGCCTGTCCGTTCGAGGGTGACGAACAGCCCTGCGCGGTGAATGCCGCTGACGACGGCTGCAAACTCCGCCAGATCCCGCCCTTCCATGTGCATTGCGGCGTAGCGATCGGCAACGCCGCGTTCGGCGTCGGCGGCGCGGCGTTCTGTCATCGAGAGATGCTGGCCAAGCTCCTCCAGGCGGACAACGGACCCCGAAGTCTCCGGTTCGTCTTCGAAATCGAGCGCACAGAGCAGCGACCTGTGCACCACGAGATCGGCGTAGCGTCGAATCGGCGACGTGAAGTGCGCGTACCGCCTGAGCCCGAGCCCGAAATGCCCGATATTCTCGGGGCCGTACTCGGCCTGGCTCTGGCTTCGGAGGATCGCCATGTTGACCAGGGGCGCGGCAGACGTGCCGGCCACCCGGTCAAGGATGTGACGAAATACGGGCGGCTGCCGGACCTGCCGGGCCACAACGATGCCCAATGGCCGGAGCATCCGCGCCAGCTCCTCGAGTTTCCGTTTCGACGGCTGGTCGTGAACGCGGTATATGCAGGGCGCCCTGAGGCTTTCCAGGGTTTCCGCAGCGGCGACATTGGCCGCAATCATGAATTCCTCGATCAGCCGGTGGCTATCGAGCCGGACCTCGGGCGCAATCTCCCGCACATTGCCGTCCCCATCCAGTTCGACCCGAAACCCGGGCACGTCGAGATCCAGCGCGCCACGGGCGTCCCTGGCCTTCGAGAGCGCGCCGAAGGCGCCATAAAGAGACGTGATCAGATCTTCCGAGATCGGCAATCCGGCCAGCCCTTCTCCCCGCCGCGCCGCATCTACCTGCTCGTAGGTCAGACGCGCGATAGAGCGCATGACCGCACGGCGGAATGTGTGGTCGAGCAGTCGGCCTTCGGCATCTATCCGGATGTCGGCTGCGATGCAGCCGCGATCCTCACCGGGGACGAGCGAGCAGAGCCCGTTGGAGAGGGCCTCGGGAAGCATCGGTACCACGCGGTCGGGAAAGTACACCGAATTGCCGCGCTCCCTTGCAGAGACATCCAGCGCGGTACCGGGACGCACGTACCATGCGACATCGGCGATCGCGACGACAATGCGCCAACCGCCGGGATTGTCGGGATCGTCATCGGGTGCAGCCCATACCGCGTCGTCGAAATCCCGGGCATCGCTGCCGTCTATGGTAACCAGAGGCAGCGCCCTGAGATCCATCCTGCCGTCGTTCGGCACCGGCGTTGCGGCTGCCGCTGCCGCGAGGGCCGCTTCGGAGAACTCCGTCGGGATCCCCCTGGCGTGGATCTCGATCAGGCTCGGTGGCACCGGGCCGCCGCCGGGCGCCGCGCACTCGACGATCCTCGCCTTCGGCCGGCAGTGGCGGCCTGCCGCCGGTTCGACCCAGACCAGGGCACCGTCCCCGATTCCGACTGCTGAATTCGGCGCCACGGCATACTCCGTGCGATGCCGCCGTTCGACCGGCCAGACCCAGCCGGCCCGTCCGTCCGGGCTGCATTCGAAGATCCCGAGCAGCCGGTCTTGGGCGGTTCCGAACCTCCTGATGATCCGGGCTGTATAGATTCCGTCGCCGTCCGGGAACAGGCGGGCGAGCATGCGGTCGCCGACGCCGGGCGCCGGAGGCGGTTCCCGGGGATCAAGCCGGATCACGGGCGCAGGGTCCCGCCGATCCCACTTCACCGGCCGGGCGATCGGCTCGCCATCCTCGTCGAGCCTGTCGATCTCGATGACCGTGACCGGGGGCGGGCCGCCGCGGCTTTCTGACCTCGAGGCCCCAGAGCGACGATTTACCAATGAGTGCCTGCGCATGAGGGTCCTGTCCGATCGGACAACGTGGGAACGGCGCGAGAGTGCAGAGCCCCCGGTCAGGCTTCTTTCGACCGGGTGCGCGAAGCAGTCTTCCCGCGGCTGCCGGTACGGCGGCCGGCTTTCGTGCCTGCGCGAAATGCGTGGCCGTTTCCGGCCTTGGCCGTGGCCCGCGCCGCCAGCCATTCGACGGCCTGTTCGAGGGTCACGGATTCGGGTTCGACGCCCAAGGGCAACGAGGCATTGATCTTGCCGTGCTTGACATACGGTCCGTAGCGGCCGTCCCGCAGCTCCACCGGCTTGCCGTCGTCCGGATGGTCGCCGATCGGGGTTCCGGCGGATTTGCGCGGGCCCTTTTTCGGCGTTTCGGCACAGATCGTCACCGCCCGGTTGAGGCCGATCGAGAGCACGTCGTCGTCGCCTCCAAGCTTCACGTAGCTGTCGCCGTGCTTGAGATAGGGACCGTACCGTCCGAAACCGGCGACGATCATCTGCCCGGTTTCCGGGTGTTTGCCGACTTCGCGGGGCAGGCTCAGAAGGGCCAGCGCATGGGCGAGGTCGACATCGGCAGGCTGGGTTCCCGGCATCAGGGACTGGCGCTTCGGCTTCTTCTTCGATCCCTTCACGGCCTCGCCGGCCTGGATGTAGAGCCCATAGGGCCCGTTCCGCAGCGTTACCGGCAGCCCGGTTTCGGGATCGTCGCCGAGATGCCTCGGGCCCTCATGTCCCGCGACGGCCTCGGGATTACCCGTGTACACCGCCAGCACGGCCGTGTATTGGCATTCGGGATAGTTCGAACATCCGATGAAGCCGCCCTTGGCACTCGGTTTCAGCCCGAGACGGCCATCCTCGCAGACCGGGCATTTCCGGGGGTTGTCGCCCCCCTCGGGCACAGGGAAGAAATGCGCGCCGAGCTCCTCATCGAGCTTGTCGATCACTTCGCTGATGCGCAGCCCCGACGTGTCGTTGACGGCGGCCTCGAAAGCGGTCCAGAACTCACGGAGCAGGTTCTTCCACTCCACGTTGCCGTTCGAGACATCGTCGAGCCGGTTTTCGAGATCTGCCGTGAAATCGTACTCGACATAGCGGCGGAAGAACTCTGTCAGAAACGCCGTCACCAGCCGCCCGCGGTCGCTGGGAACGAATCTCCGATTTTCCAGTTCGACATAATCCCGGTCCTGCAGGACCTGAAGTATGGTGGCGTAGGTCGAGGGGCGCCCGATGCCGAGCTCCTCAAGACGCTTGACCAGGCTCGCCTCGCCATAGCGCGGCGGCGGCTTTGTAAAATGCTGTTCCGGTGCCACCTCGCCGCGCGCGACCGGGTCGCCTTCGGACATCGGCGGCAGGATGCGTTCCTTGTCGCCGTCGTCCCCCTTCTGCCCGTCGGATTCCCGATCCCCGGTCCCTTCCAGATAGAGCTTCATGAAGCCGTCGAACTTCACGACCATGCCGTTGGCGCGCAGGACCATGTCGTCGCCCGGCGACGCGATGTCGACGGCTGTCTGTTCGAGGACGGCATTCTTCATCTGGCTCGCGATAGTGCGTTTCCAGATGAGCTCGTAGAGTCTGGCCTCGTCGTCGGGGAGACGACCGGAAATCTGCGACGGGTGGCGCCCGCAATTCGTTGGCCGGATCGCCTCGTGCGCCTCCTGTGCGTTCCGCGCCCTATTGCGGTAGCGATTGGGTTCCTCGGGGATGTAGTTATGGCCGTATTCGCTGCCGATCACGGCGCGGGCGGAGAGTATCGCCTCCTGTGACAGGTTCACGCTGTCCGTGCGCATGTAGCTGATGAGCCCAACTGTCTCGCCGCCGAGCGGCACGCCTTCATAGAGGCGCTGGGCCGTGCGCATGGTCCGCGTCGCGCCGAAACCGAGCTTGCGCGACGCCTCCTGCTGCAGGGTCGAGGTGGTGAACGGCGGCGCGGCGCGGCGCTGGACGATCTTGCGCTCGATCCTGCCGACGGAAAACTCCCGGCTCATGATCCGCTTGACCGCGGCCTGCGCCGCCGCTTCGTCGGCGAGGTCGTAGCGGTCGAGTTTCCTACCGTCGAGATGGGTTAGCCGCGCCGTCACCGGATTTCCGTCGACCGTCCGGAAGACGGCTTCGACCGTCCAGTACTCGCGCGCCTTGAAAACCTCTATCTCGCCTTCACGCTCGCAGATTAGTCGCAGCGCAACAGACTGAACTCGACCCGCGGATTTCGATCCGGGCAGCTTGCGCCACAGCACTGGCGACAGTGTGAAACCCACCAGGTAGTCGAGCGCCCGGCGCGCCAGATAGGCGTCTATGAGGGCCTGGTTGAGTTCCCGCGGATTTGCCACCGCATTGGTCACCGCGTTCCGCGTAACCTCGTGAAACACCACGCGCTTGACGTCGACGCCGTCGAGGATGTTGCGCTCGTCGAGAATTCGGTGGACATGCCAGGAAATCGCCTCTCCTTCCCGGTCGGGATCGGTGGCGAGATAGAGATGTTCGGCACCTTTTGCGGCATCGGCAATGGCCCCGAGGGTCTTTTCCGCACCGGGATTGATGCGCCAGTGCATCCGGAAGTCCTCGTCGGGCAGGACCGATCCGTCGGTCGGCGAGAGATCGCGCACATGCCCATAGGTGGCCAGCACGGTGTAGTTCCGTCCCAGGTACCTGTTGATGGTCTTGGCCTTGGCGGGGGATTCTACGAGAACGACATCCATTGCGGCGAACCAGACAGTTGGAGAACGGCGAGCGATCCGGGAAAGTCCTGGACGCGATTCCCGGATGCAAGGCTCGGGCAGCGGACTGCGACATCCGCATCTGACGGGAATCTTGCCGAGCGAACCGGGCGGTCAATACAGGGAAAATGGGAAGTTTGCAACAATGGACAGGGCGGATACACGGTGATCCCACGCTAGGTTTGTTGGAAGGGTCGGTTTTGCTTGTTCAGGATGATTCGCATTTTCGCTGGCTTTTTGTGAAGCGGCGTAGTATCCGTTGTCGTGGAGGCAGCGGATTTTTTTGAGACGGCTCCGGAGGGTTTTGTGCTCCGGGATGTGGTTGTGCGCCTTGCGCGGCCTGGTGCCGCTGGAATCGTGTCGTTGACCGTATCTTGGTTTCAAGCAGTTTGCCGGTCGAGGTCTGCGCTACGTGTTCACCTGGCGCGGGCGGTGGATTGGTGCTGCGGGCTGGCAGACGGGCACCCTCAGCTGCGCACCCGTTGGATTGGCTGGCGCCGCGAGGAACAGTTCAGGCGGTTGCCGGGAACAACACGAGGTTTGTTGTTCCTGGTGGTCGTTTCCGGGCCTTGCCTCGTTTGCGTTGTCGCGGATGGTGCGGCGGCGACTGGGAGGCTGCCGTTGCTTGTTGCGGAGAAGTTTGTCTCGCCGACGAAGTTCAGCGGCACCATGTACAAGGTGGCGAACCGGGAGTGCGCTGGCAGGAGCCATGCGCGCGCCAGCGGGCGCCATGCCGACCGGCACGGGGAGGCGAAGGATCCTTACGTATTTCCGCTGCGTCGTGACGCGGGATCGTTCGCTGCTTCCTGCGGCGTGGGAGTTGCGGGCGCCGCTGGTCGGCGCAGGAGTTGCGCTCGATTTATCAGCACTTCGGGGCGCTTTCCGGCGCGCGCAGGGGCATCGCCTCGGTACTGTGCGTGATGGCGCGGCTTGCGAACCGGCGCGGTGGCGCACTACGACGCAGAAGAAGCTGGAGCAGCGTGGAAGAACAGGGACAAGCCGGTCTCCACCGTGCACCGGGTGCTACCGACCCGGGATGGATTGAGGACGCGGCGCGCAGCCGCAGGTCGGCAACGCGGTCGACGGCAAGCGCACCGGCGAGGATCATTACGAGACGGTCTCGCTGGCCGGTATTCGATCCTCAACTGTCACGGCGGGGAGATCGCTGCCGTCCACGCCGCGACGGCCGTCTGCTCACCCTCGACGCGCTCCACACCACCCGCGAGGCTGATCATCGAGACCCATCGCGCGGACTGATGGTCAAGGGCAACGCACCTTCGAGAGCATCAACTGGAAGACCGCCAACGCTACAACGAAAAGCCCGCGCATGGCCGCCAGCGCACCATTTTCACCCCGCTGGCGAAGATGATCAACTAGTCAAGCAGATCTTCCGCGTCACCCGGCGCGTCGAATTCAGGAAAACCGAACACGCCATATGACTAGGTTTTGTCCCCTTGATGATGAAATCATCCACAGCGTTGGGGGCGGGAAAATGTGGATCTGTGGGAGAGCTATGGTTGCAGAGAGATTACGCTCCCCTGAGCGAACATGCACAGGGGAGCGGGGATCAAAGGATCTCCGCGGAGGTTGCCGTTTTGACCCTTGACAGAGCCGCGTCCGAGTTTGGCAACCTCCCTTGACGTCCCTCGCTGGATGCTTGGGTTTGAACCCGTATCATCGTAAGGCGAGGAGCGATGGTCAAGGTAGTAGCAGGGGTCAGCCAGTCTGGACATCTGGCGCATTGTTTTGCGAACGACGCCACGGGCAGGTGGCTTCGCGGCCTCGGGGTGAGCCGGGTGGTGGGCGACAGGCCGCTATCACCACAAGGTTCACCAGTGTCTTCATGACCGGGGCTTCGAGGTTATTCTCGTCAACCCGTTGCGGGCGCTTCGCCGAGGCGATGGGCCAACCGCGTCGACGCCAAGATCGGCTGGGCGATCTTGAGCCTGTGGCTCCGCCTTCCTCAAGAGCCTGGAGGATCTCCTGGTGCCGCGCTTGTCGACGCCAAGCAGGTGGCAGATGAGGTGGATGGCGAGACCGTCACAAGGGCCTCAGCGGCCGATCTCGATGACCGCATTGCCGGCGCGGCGATCAAAGCGGTGATCGCCGGTGATCCCGAGCAGAGGTACCCTGACCTCGATCCCCGGTCCGGTGACCGCCGCGGCCCTTCTGGATGCCCGAACTCGGCAGCGTCGGCAGCCTTGATCGGGGTGGCGCCAACGACCACGGTGCTCGGCATATCCGAGGCGGGCGCCGAAGGCCACATGATCTCCTGTTCATGGCCGCGACCGGCCCGCTTCAACGCGGACCTGGTGCGCCTCAAGACTGCCGGCAAGCAAGGTCGCGATTGTCGCCGTGATGCGCAAGCTCTGGCGAACACCTTGCTGCGACAACAGCGTTGCCTGAAGCACCGGTGAGTGAGCGAAGGAGACACGGCCCTGCCGAGAGCGCGATCGGGACTGTATCGACAGTCTCCCTCTACGACACGACTTGGGGAGAATGTCTGCAGATCATCGTCGAGGCCGACATCGAGGAGATCGAACCGCCTTGGGACACCTGGAACCCGGACGGTCACGTGCCCGGGGACGGCAAGGTAGCCGCGTTCACGTGACCAATGGACGGCAACCCGCCGCCGGGACCACAAGCTTCATGTCGCCTCGCTCGCAGAGCAAATCCCATACCGCTTGTGGACAACCACAGAAAACATCACCACAGACACCCGCAAAAACCTTGCCAAGAAACATGGATGCTCGGTCGAACGCGCCTCGCCGCAACAGTTGCTCGCATGGAATCGCGGACACTGGGTAGTCGAGAGCCATCATCATGTCCGCGATGCCACCTTCCGCGAAGACGACTCCATGCTCCGAACGCGTTCGCAAACAACGCGATCACCCTCGCAATCGCCGTCATCATCCACAACAAGCGCAAGCTGACCAAACCCTTCAACAGCTTCGTCGACACAACCATGCGGACAAGCGCAAGCAGGTCCTGCACGCAATCACGAGACCAGGCTGACCGCGCCTCTCTCCCCGACAGAAACCGCAAGCTTTCGAGCCCGACAACCAAGGCCTCTCGCTTGCCCCGGATACGTCGACCAATCGCACCCCGCGCCGCAACAGCGCGTCAGCAAATCTCAAAATCGCAGCCTCGAACGCGTCGACCCGCGCCGCGATCAGGACTCCGATCACATCACATCAACAAGCATGGGATCATTTTGGGGCGGATACGCGGCGGGGCCTTGCGACGGGGGCCGCCTCAGATCGAGCCGATCGGCCAGGGAAGATTCACGAAGAGATGCTGCAGCAGTCCCCAGGGAAGATCGAGCGTCATCAGCCACGACAGGAACATCAGGACCGCGTCGGCCGCCAGCGTGAACAGGATCGTGCGCTGCCAGGTCGCCCTCGCCTCGATTCGCAGGAACGCGACGAAGAACACGTTGAGCGCAATGAAGAACCCGGTGATCGCGGTCAGCAGCATCAGGGCGATCACAGGGACGAGATAGTACCAGATCCCTTTCTCGGGCGGAGCGAATGACCCGATGCCCGGCCGTTCCTCGTCATGGTTGAAGGTCGTCTCGCGGCCGCCGCTCCGCCAGATGCCAGCGAGGACGAAGCCGCTCAAGACCAGCATAACGACGGCGACGCCCATGGGAAACACGGCGCCCAGCATGCTGTGCCGCACCGAATCATAGAGCGCCCAGACAAAGACGAGGCCGACGAAACCGGCAAAGAGGAGCTGGGGGGTGAGTACCGCGGCATGAACCGCGACAGCGTTTCCGGCATCCTTCGGCTGCGGCTTGCTGCGGGCTCCGAGAACGACGGAAACCACAATAATCGCCGCGATCACCAGGACGCCCGGACGGGTGAGGAAGCCCCACTCATGGAACTGGATCGCTTGGTAGAGATAGGTCTCCGCCTGGTCCGCGAGGACGAATCCGATGAGGAGCGCCGGGCGGGACCACCCGAATCGCTTCAGGCCGACGCCGAGGAAACCGATGAGGATCAGAAACACGAAATCCATCAGGTCGCGGCTCGCCTGGAATGCCGCGAACGAGATCACCATCAGCATGAAGGGTGCGAGCAGGTGGTAGCGGATGGTCGTCAGCCGCGCGATCGCCGGTGACAGGAACAGGCACAGCCCGGCACCGACGACGTTGGCAAGCGCCAGCGTCCACACGATCGTGTAGGTGGTCGGAAGCTCTGCGGTCAGCAGCCGCGGCCCAGGCTCGAGCCCGATCAGGACGAGCCCGCCTATGAATACCGCCATCGACCCGGAGCCCGGGATGCCGAACAGCAGCGTGGGGATGAGGCCGCCGCCTTCCTTCGCGTTGTTGGCGGACTCCGGAGCGAGGACGCCGCGAATGTCGCCGGTGCCGAACTGCGACTTGTCGCGCGCGGTCTGGACGACATGGCCGTAAGCGATCCAGTCGACCACGGATCCGCCCAGGCCCGGAATGGCTCCGATCAGCGTGCCGATGCCGGCGCAACGCAGGCACAGCCACCGGTGCCGGATCATGTCCTTCAGACCGTCAAGCCAGCCCCGGCCCAGCGCCGCGCCGCTCGCGATTGTTCCAGACCTGCGAAGGAGGTCGATGACCTCGGGGAATGCGAAGATACCGAGGCCGATCACGACCAGCGGGATGCCGTCCGCCAGATAGTCGACGCCGAGTGTCATCCGCCACTCACCGGTTGCCGGCGCGCCGCCGATCACGCCCATGACGAGACCGAGACCGCAGGACGCGACGCCCTTCCAGAGATTCCGGCCGGAAAGGACGCCGACCATCGAGATGCCGAGCACCGCCAGCATGAACAGTTCCGCCGAGGTAAAGAATAGGATGACGGGCTTGGCGACGAGCACGAAGAAGGTCAGAATCAGGGCGCCGAACAGCCCACCGAACAGCGAAGCCGAGAAGGCCGCGCCGAGGGCGCGGGCGGCCTCGCCCTTCTTGGCAAGCGGAAACCCGTCCAGCACCGTCGCCTGGGAGGCGGACGAGCCGGGTATGCCCATCAGCACCGAGGTGAAGGTGTCGGAGGTCGGAATGACCGCAACGAGACCGACCAGCATGGCGAGCGCCGAGACCGCGTCCATGCCGTAGAGGAACGGGATCAGCAACGACAGGCCGACGATCCCGCCGAGCCCCGGAAACACGCCAACCACGAGCCCGAGAAGCACGCCCACCACCATGAAGATCAGGTGCTGGGCGGTGAACAGGACCGTGAAGGCTTCGGCAAGCGCCTCGAAGATGGGACCCGTATCTCCGTGAGAGCCGGCGGCGGGTTACCCCGCCGCCGGCCGATGGAACGCTAGAACTTGACGTTGTACTTCGTCGTCAGCCAATCGCGCACCCAGGCCTTTGCTGCCGGGGGCACGTGGGTCGCCGACTTGTAGCGGACCTCGGCCTCCGCCCCGGTGACCTGGGCGTACTTGCCGATCTTCTTGTCCTTGGTGCCGACATATTCGGGATCCGCGAACATGCGCTTGAACGCGTCCTGATAAGCTTTGACCATGTCCGTTGGCGTTTCCTTCGGGACGACCATGAACTTCTGCGCCGGGAAGCCGGCGATGAAGAAGGCCTTCCAGGCCTCGAAAGCAGGTCCGGATGGCTTCTTGCCCTTCACCTGCTCATACACCTCGGCGAAGTGCGGGAGATCGGGGAAGGTCGGATCACGGATGAGGTTGCCGTCGGCATCAAGGAAGCCCCAACTCATGATCGGAGCGGCGTTGCCCTCCTTGACCAGGGGCGTGACCTTGGACAGGTAGGCGGCCGATGTTTGGTAGTCGATCTGGGTCTCGCCCGTCATGAAGGCCTTGCGGCCTGCCGACCGGCCCTTCATCCCGAAGACCGCCTTCACGTTCAGGCCCAGCATCTCGAAGGCGAGAAGCGGCACCAGATCAAGCGAGGTCGCGCCCTGGGAGCCGTATTTGAGCGCCGGGTTCTTCTTCGCCAGATCGGCCGCCGACTTCGCGCCGAGTTTCGGGCTGATATAGACGACGCCGCCGGTCGCGTAGGCGAGAAGCGGACGCCACTTCGCGTAGTCGTACTTCACGCGCCTGTCCCCAAGGAGAAACGGAAACTGTGTCGAGCCGGAGGTGCCGAACAGTTCGAGCCCGTTGGCGCGCGCGCGAGACGCGTAGAGATTGGCGCCCTTCGTGGATCCGCCGCCGGGGACGAACTTGAGCTGGATGGTGGCCCCGATCTGCTTTTCGAGGAGCGGCGCGACGTAGCGCGCCCAGCGCCCGGACCCGCCGCCTTCTTTGAACGGGATCATCCACGAGATGGTCTTGCCCTTGAGGTCGGCAGCGACCGCGGGTGCGGCCGGCAGGGCCAGCCCGGCCGCTGCCGTGATAGCAAGACCGGAGAGCGTTCCCTTGATCAGATGTTTCATTTGGCTTCTTTCCTTTTCGGGAATCGTCATTACACGATGGCGTTATATAGGAAGCGCCGCGCCGCGGCCACAACTGGATCTTTTCGCGGAGCATCGCCGCGCAACTGCCCGGAACCGCCAAGAAAACGGCCAAGCGCGAACCGGTCTCGGATACGCAGTGTATCAAATGCAAGATCCCGGGCGCATGCCGGAAGTAGCTGGCAGAGGCAGATCCTGAGTGTGCGGAACAGGCGCCATCGATCGATAACCGGTCGTCAATGTCCTTGTCGATGCCGGGAAGATGTCCGCGGCTTCGACGGGCAGGATTCGGGCAGTCGGTGGCGTCCCGGGAACTCGGTGCGGAACACCAGCCGGCTGTTTCCGGAACAGCCGCTACCCGCCGGAAAAGTGCAACCCGGCTCCGCAATGGTGTATGTCTGTACGCCTCCCCCCCCCCCCCGAACGTCGGGCGGGGGCTTTCGAAGGGCGGTATCGGCAATGGAGCGCGGCAAGCCATGATGACGGTTTCTGGTCCGAACGCGGTTTTGCGGACCTCCATCCATCGCCCGTGCACCTCGCGTCGGCAGCAGCCGGCATGACGTCTCTGCCGCAACTCGACATCGCGTTCCGTACGCTCGGCGCGGCGTTCGAGGATTTCGCGGCGCGCCACCCGCACAAGCTCGCAATACACTCAATCGACCAGGACATCTCCCTGGATTTCGCGGCCCTCGACGAGTTCGTCGAACGCACCGCCGCAAGAATGGTCGAGTTCGGCATCTCGCGGGGCAGCCGCGTCGCAATCCTGTCGGGCGAATGCGTGGAAAAGCTCATCCTCATGTTCGCGGCGTGGCGCTGCGGCGCGTCCGCGTGCCCGTTTCACACGGAAATCCCGGCTGGCCATCTCGGTTCCATTCTTGCGGCCATCGAGCCGTCCCTCGTCGTCTGGCATTGCGACCTGGACGGCCCTGCAATCCTCGGCGGCCTCTCTTGCCCGCAGGTGTCTTTCAGTCGCATCGGCGAATGCGAAGGGTTTCTCGCACGGCCGGGAACCGGTCCGCTGCCGCAACGGGGTGAAGAGTACGGTCCCACGGACGAGGGATGCATCTTCGCGACCTCGGGCACGACCGACCGGCCCAAATGCGTGGTCTGGGATCACCTGGGGCTCTGGATGTGCGGGCTGTCGACCATCGACTTCACCGGCATGACGGCAGAGGACCGCATTCTCGAGTACCGCACCTTCAGCTGGTTGTCTCCCCAGATTGTCACCTTCATGCCCTTCGTGTCGCTGGGGCTGACGATCGTGATCGCGGACGGATTTTCGAGGGCCCGCTTCTTCGACTGGATCCGCGATCATGCGATCACGGTCGCGGCCGGCGTCCCGACGGTCATCAACATGCTGCTCGACGACCCCGTCAACGTGCCGCCCGGAGACCTGGCGTCGCTGCGGCTGATGACAGCCAGTTCGGCACCGCTCGCCCCGGACCGCTGGCGGCGTTTCGAGGACCGCTACGGCATTACGGTGCTCCAGTTCTACGGCGCCTCGGAAGGCGGCTGGCTGTGCGGCAACCGGCATGACCGCAGGCGGGTCGGAACCGCGGGGCCCTCTGCCCGGTACATGGATCTCGCAATCGTTGACGACGACGGAGGAATCTGCCCGCCGGGTGTCGCCGGCGAGATCACCATTCGCGGCCCCCAGACTGCCACCGCCGCCATCTCGTCAAACGGTGAGTGGGAGGACCGGACGGGCTTCCGTCTGTCGGAACGCACGAGGACCGGAGATCTCGGTGTCATGGACGGCGATGGCTTCGTAAGTGTTACCGGACGGGTGAAGGATGTCATTCTTCGCGGCGGAGTCTCAATCGCGCCGCTCGAGATCGACGCAGCGATGGTCCGAAATCCCGGCATCAGCGAGGCCGCAGCCATCGGCATACCCGATCCGGTCTGGGGGGAGGAGATCGCCTGCTATGTGGTCCTGGCCCCCGGCGCAAAGCTCGATGACGCCTCGATTCTGGCACACGCGGAGACAGTCCTTCCTCCTTCGCGACAACCCCGGCGCGTAGTAATTGTCGACCAGCTGCCCAGAAACGACCGTGCCAAGGTCAAACGGGACGCGCTCAAACGGATGTGGATCGAGACCGGGGAGCCAGAGGGGCAGGACGAAGGCTGACAGGTACTAGTGCCGAAGAACGCTCGCCGAGATCGAGGCGAACACCAAGATCGGCTGTAACTGTTCACCCCCTGGTTCCGGCTTGATGTCGGGGTAGAGCAACGCGGAATGGATCGGGTCATTGTGCAGCGGTCTAGCTGCTGATCTTGCGGGTGCAAGTCCCGCCGACGCAATTCCCAGTTTGGCACCGTAGCATATCCCACTGGTTCAGGGGTAACCCTAGGCCAGCGAGCTGGGATGTAGAAGCCGTTGTGGGCTGGCTGGAACACAATGTCCGGCCGGTCTGGTCAGCCAGAGCGGTGAGCGAACCGGAGGGCGAAAGCGAACGATGAAGCCTCGAAAAGGAAATTCCCACACGAATCTGATTTGTGGGGCAATCGGGAATGCCAAGGGCCTGTCTCCTGCCTAGTGGCTAGTGTCGATGCGGAAGAGCTGGGTGCGCCAGGCTAGGTTGTGGACTCGTAACTGCTCACCCCCTGGTTCCGGCTTGATGTCGGGGTAGAGCAACGAACGGGTTTTCGTGGAGATTTGACACTGCATGCCGATTCGCTTAGTGGTGGTCATCGAGAACGACGGGGACCGCCAGTGGGCTACTTTGGATCGAAGGCGACGAGCGGGCTGTGCCAGTTGCTTCCGGGGCTCCAGCCTCCGCATGATCTGTATGTGGAAACGCATCTCGGAAGCGGCGCGCTGATGAAGCGCAAGGCCGGGTGATGGCGACGGTCAACGCGGCGCGCGAGGAGTTCGAAGCGGCCAAGACCGCGGCGCTGCCGGCAAGGTGGCGGAAGAGGCCGTGATCCGCGTCCTCGTCATCCTGCTCGACATCCTCATCGTCGTCCTTCTGGAGAAGACCACGCACGAGCCGGAACTCCGGTCTGCCGCCGTCACAGACGGACAAGAGCGTGCCGGAAGCAACGGCAAGGGCCCGAAGCCGAACCGGCAGATGGGCGACAACCTGCGCAAGACCATCGTCGAGGAAACGGTCGCGGCCTGCGACGCCTGCGGCGCCGACGGCCCCGTCGATCGGGAGCGCCGCACGACATCGTGTTCGAGGTCGTCGAGCGCCGCGTCGACACCGAGGAATGCCCGAAGTGCAAGGGCCGGTTCCCCGACAACATCCCGTGCAGTACGGCATCGGCATCCAAGCCCTCGTCATCAACCTGCTGGTCGCCCAGATGCTGTCCCTGCGCCGTGCCGTCGCGTTCGTGCAGTCGATCTCCGGCATCAAGCTCTCCGAGGCAACCTGCCTCGGCTATGCTTTCACGATGCGTCATGGGAGGAGGCCGCCGTGGCGCACCTCCTGCAACGCCCGATGTCGACGATTTCGGATCAACAGCAAGTGGCTCCATGTCGTGGGACCCTGACGTGCAAGTTCCCGCACCGCAAGCGCGGCCGGGAGGCAAGAGATCGGCCCGTGCTACAAGGGCGTCCTGGGCCTCGTACATGGGCCAGTGTAGCCACCAGCGGCAGCCACCTGCTGCGCGAACTGACCTTTGTCGTCGAGGCTACCGCGCGACTGATGAAGAGCCTGTTCCGCGAGGTCTGCCACAAGGTCAACAAGAGCGCATCCAAAACCCTGAACGACGCCGGGCGCAAGCGCTACCGCACCATCAGGGCGCCAGGGAACTGCCCGATATCCCGACGAAAGGAAAACGTGGACGCAAGTCCGACGCGCACAACCTGCACGAACGTCTCGTGAAACACGAAAACCTGCGCTTCACAGACGACCCCGACGTCAGCTTCACCAACAATGCCGGAGAACAGAAAATCAGGATGGCAAAGGTCAAGGTGTCCGGATGCTTCCGCACCATGCTCGACGCAAAAGCATGGTGCCGGGGCTCAAGCTACCTCACCTCCATGGCCGCACTCGGCTACAATCATCACGTTGCCACCCAGATCGCCCTCGACGGAAAAGCCGCAGACATCATCAACGAGCACCACGACCAATCAGAACCCAACTAGGGGTGAGTAGATACGTGGACTCAAATAATTGGTTTGCGATTCTGCGGAGCAAGAATCGGCTGGCAGCCAGTTGCACGGCGGAGAGGAAGTTCCTTGTCATAACGGGTGGCGACTCGTCGGAACTCCTTGATCTTGCCGAAAAACCGCTCGATCAGGTTGCGAATCCTGTAGATCTCGCGGTCGAGCGGCCGTGGCGATGTCCGGTTGGATTTCATGACCGCGGTTGCTCCTGCCGTCTCGATCAGATGGCGTCGGTGTCGTAGGCCTTGTCGCCGACCACCGTCTCGCTCGAGGTCGGCGAGAAGCGCCTCCGCCTGCGCGCAGTCGGCCGCTTGGCCCGGGGTCAGGAACACGGTCTTCACCCTCTCGTTCTCGCCAAGATGGACCTTCGTCGTTCGTCCGCCACGGCCCGATTTGCGAAGGCTCGTCGTCCCGGGACGCCTCAGCTTGTGAACGCGCACCGACAAGGAGTCGACCATGCGCAGGTGAACCGAGCCGGGCGGGCCATCGTCGCTCCCGTCACCATCGCTCGTAAGCCTTTGAAGCTTCTCCATGCCCAAGTGCCGTTCTTGCTCCACCGGTTGAAGCGGTTGAAGCAGACGGACCGTAGCGCAGGTCGCGCCACGGCGTACCGGTGCGAAGCACGAAGAATATCCCGTTCATGACCCTCCGGTCATGCACCCGCTCCGGGCCCTGGTGCTTGTCAGGAAGCACCGAGCGGAGAACTTTTCATTCCGCGTCGCTCATGTCGTGTCGGTCGCCGCTCATCCTTCACTCTCCTTGTGAATCGCTTTCGACAAGAATAAGGCAGATCATGCAAAATGTCAACATTTGGGTACACAACCTAACTGGTGGAATGTTGCCGGGTGCAAGTCCCGGCAGGAAGAGAGGCTAACCACCACTTTCTCCGTGAACCATGCGTCGTGAGGCGAAGCGTTGGTGAGCGGCAGGCCGGGCTATTGAGCCACGAGATTCTGTGAAACCGGAGTGCCGAGGTCGTGGCCGAAGGCAACACCCTGTGTGCCGTATTGGTGAGGCAGACGGGGGCTCCGCGGGGTCTGAGAACCATGGCCGAAGCAGGGACCTGGGAGGTCTTTCAATTGTCCCTCTGTCGTGGAGGGGCCGCAGAGGAAAGGAACTAATCCGTAAACCGATGATGAACGAGAAGTCAGATTCGGCCATAGTACCGTTGAAGGCGGCGAACAAGGGTTCTTCGGAGCCTGCGGAGTTGTTTGAGGGAAGGGCAATGCGGTTGGCCCGCGCCGCGCGCAGAAGCGGGGGTCACAGGCGGCTGAACGCAGGTAGCGAAGAGGAACCCGGAAGAGCGTCTTTACTCCACCACGTGACGGTCGACATTCTGCACGATGCGTTCCATTCCTTGAGGAAGGACGCGGCGGCGGGCGTGGACGGCGTTGTGTGGCAAGCGTACGCGGAGGGTTTGGAAGACCGTCTGGTTGACCTGCACGCCCGTGTGCACAGGGGTGCGTACCGGGCGCCTCCAGGGTCTACATACCCAAGGAGGATGGAGGGCAACGACCGCTTGCCTCGCTGGAGGACAAGATTCTTCAGCGGGCGGTGTGATTCTGGTGCCGCGAGACGGAGTTCCTCGGGTTCAGTTACGGCTTCCGGCCGGGGCGCACAACGCGCTCGATGCAGTCACGGTGGAACGGCGGAAGGTCAACTGGATCGTTGACGCCCCTTCGACAACCGCGACCACCTGGTCGCGATGCTCGAGAGACGGATCGGGGGGTCTGATCATCAAGTGACGCCGGCATCATGGAAGGGACCGACTGGCAAGGGGACACCGCAGGGGGGCGATTGTAACGCCCCAAACGCAAAAGGCAACTTCCGCTTTGAGCGCGAAATTGTGCATTGGCGCGACCGCCCTTTGATTGATTTGAGACGCAAACGGTAATATCGTTATGACAAATGGCGCGATCATCGCGATCCCAAAAGGTCGAGCGGCACCGCGTACACCTTGCTCGCCCAAGGCGTGACGGCAAGCGAAGCGGTGCCTGTCTCAGCGCTTCGGTTTGTCACGGCGTATCGCTACCTCCAGGAGGCGTGCGCCATGAGCCAGCCGGTCGAGCCGGCCGAGGCGGTGATCCCGATCACCATCAAGATTCCAGGCACGGAGGCTTTGCGGGCGCATTCCAGGAGCAGCGGCGATTCGATAGGGGAGATTGTCGCGCGGGCTTTGAGACGCTCGGACATGGGTCGTCATTGCTGAACGCCGCTCAAGCTCTCGGCCCGCCGTTCACCTTGACTTTGATCGTCTGCTCGCCGCCAAGCTCCAGAACGCCTACGCGATCCTGGTGCCCGGCCCACAAGATCCCAACCCACGACGTAGGAGACGATCATGAAGATTGCAGCCCTGTGGGTCTCGGGCGAGCAGGGATAGCAACACGATCGCCAGCCAGGCCTTGGTTGCCTACACGCCATGGCTACTGCGTGGCGCCCGACATGGTCATCGAGGATGACGGCTATACCGGCGCGGTTCTCGAACGCTGGAGCGTGTCAGGGACCTCGCCGCGGAGGGGCGCGCCGTCCTGGTCCATGCCCCGGATCGCTTGAGCCGCCGCCTATCAGGTTCTGATCATCGAGGAGCTGGCCCGGCGTTGAGACCGTGTTCCTGAACGCGCCGTCGATGGAAACCCCCGAAGACCATCTCCTCGTCTAGGGAATGATCGCGGAATACGAGCGCGCGCAGATTCTGGAGCGTTCCCGTCGCGGCAAGCGTCGTCGGGCGCGGCGAGGTCGCCGGCGCACCCTATGGCTACCACAAGAAAACCCAGGACAGCGACGCTTTCTACGAAATCACCGAACCGCAGGCGTCCGTGATCTACCGCCATTACACCGAAGATCACGTCAGCATCGGCGCGATCGCTCGCACACTCAACAAGTGTCCCCACGTCTTCCGGGCGCTGGGAACGCTCGGTGGTGATCCTGCGGAGTACAAGGGAAGAGCGTGCAAGACCCGGGTTGCGCCGCAGCGTGCGGCCTCTGCGCCGCCGCGACAGCAACACTGCCGGTCACGAACGGCCGCGACTGGATCGAGATCCCGGTGCCAGCGATCGTCAGCGAAGAGACCTTCGCCCTCGCCGAAGAGCAACGCAACAAGGTCTTCTCCAGGCGTAGGACCAAAACGCCCAGCGTCTCGCAGGGGCGTGCGGCAAATGCGGCTACGTCGGCCCGAACCACTGCCCGCAAGATCTCCTACTACCGCTGCCTGGGTTCCGACGCCTGGCGCCATCTCAACGGCCCGCTGTGCAACAGCCGTCCCGTGCATCTGCTCGATGACATCGTATGGCTGGTCCGCTTGCTCGAAGATCCGGCGCTCGTGAAAGCAGAGATCGGACTGGAGGCAGCCCGTGTCTCCGATCCAAGCCAGCAGCGCGAGGCCGACCTTCGGCATCGGCTGGGTCCGCAAGGCCATCGACCGCTTCGTCACGGCCTATCAGGAGGAGTTGATCACCATCGACGAGTTGCGCAACAGAACGCCCGAGCTCCGCCGTCAGGAACAAGCGCTGCATCGCGAACTGCAATCCACCGTCGATCGCGCCAAGGATCGAGAGACTTATCTTCGGCTCGCCGAGACTCTGACCGGCTTTCTGGCGCGGCTGCGTTCGTCAGCCGAAACTCTGGACATCGCCGAACGGCAGCGTATCGTCCCGCTCCTCGTGAAGGAGATACTTGTCACCGAGGACAAAATCACTATCCGCCATTCCATCTCGCCGGGCGCGGACCCGTCGAGACCCGACAACGGCGGACCCGAAGGCGAGAGTTACCTTTTGCGTTCGGGGCGTCGTCAGCCCCTGCCTGGCGAACGTTTACCTGCACTACGTGACTGGTTCCAGAACCATTGGCGCAAACGGATGACTGACACGATCATCGTGCGCTATGCGGATGATTTTGTGTGCGGCTTTCAGGATCAGGGCGATGCGAAGCGCTGGGACCTCGGGGAGAGGTTGGCTCACTTGAACTGCACCCGGACAATCATCGAGTTCGGTCGGTTTGCGAGAGCGAACCGCCGGAAGCGGGGGCAAGGCGTTCGACTTCCTCGGTATGACGCACTATTGCGAGCAGACGAGGAAGGGCAAGTTCAGGGTCGGCCGCAAACTATCCCAGAAACGGGCACCCTGCGGCGGATCAAGGAGGCGCTGCGCAAGCGGTGGCACGACAATCGGCACAAGACGGCCAAGTGGCGAGTGATCAAAGGCTGCTACTACGCCGTTCCGGGAAGCAGCCTGCGGGAGTTCATATACCAATGCAAACTGCTGCGTGCCCTTCGGCGACGCTCCCAAAAGGACCGCACCGATTGGAGGGTCTTGGACACCCTTATCGCTGCCCACTGAGCCAGCATCCGCCACCCGTGGCCAAACCAGCGCCTTGTCGTCAGGACCTGAGGGAGGAGCCGGATGCGAACAGCGCACGTCCGGATCCGTGCGGGGGGACCGGGGTAACCCGGTTCCCTACCGCGATGGAGCACGCATCGGGTTTCCCGGGGTAGAGACGGCGGCAATTCGGGACGGTACAGCAGTGAAAGACCGGAAGGTGAGGAGGACAGACAGGATGGTGTGAGCCTTGAATGTCAAGGACCGCGTCCATGACCGCGAACCGGGAAAGGACGCGGAGTCCTCCTGACTGGCGGGTGCGCCAGGCTAACCCGAAGTTCCAGAAAATTCCGGCTGAAATGCACGTCAAATCATTGATGCAGCGTGGTTTATCGGATTTTTCGTGCGTCATATTGTACCCATGTAATACTGTGTTGGATGCTTGAGATCCATGAATCTGCCGCCTATATGCAGTAGCCATGTATATCGAATCCATCCCCAACCGCTCGTCCCCGCCCGCCATCCTGCTCCGCGAGTCCTGTCGCGAAGCCGGAACGGTCAAGAAGCGCACTCTCGCCAACCTTTCCAGGTGGTCGCCCGCTCTCATCGAGGGATTGCGCATTCTGCTCAAGGGAGGAACCGCAGGTCTCGACGACGCCTCGTCCGCTCTCTTCCCCATGGTCATGTGGCCGCAGTGCTGGGAACCCTGAAGAAACTGGACCGGCGGATCGACATGAAGCCTTCTCCCGAGCGCGATCAGGTTCTCGCCATGATCGTGGCACGCATCCTTGAGCCCGCCTCGAAGCTGGCCAGGGGGCTGGCCGAGGCCACCGCGGTCAGCGCCTTGGGTGAGCTCCTCGATGCGGAGTTGGACGAGAATGCCCTCTACGGCGCCGGCTCCTGGAACGTCAGGAGAGGATTAAGCGATCCCTGGCGGCACCTCGAAGAAGGCTGTCTGGTGCTGTATGACCTGACTTCAGTGGATTACGCAACCTGATGTCTGGAAATTGTCGTGAAGCTCTCAGTCATCGAGCTGTTCCCATTTGATCTTGGTTTCGGTTTCCCATTTGTAACTGCCCAGGTCTGCTTCCGGCGATCAGCCACGGGTTATGGACTGAATCTTCCGGTCTGCTGCCGCGGACGCGGAGGCGAGCGGCGGGGGATTTCAGAGGCGCAGTCTCGGGATCAGCTGCATGGGATCGGGATGCGCCAGGGTTTCGAGGACATTCCAGCGTTGCTTTCGGGCTGTTGCGATGACGGAACGCAGGCTGGCGAAGTCGCGGGCGCCTTGCATTGATCGGAAGCCGCCCGAGATTTTCTGGCGCAGCTTGCCCATGCGGAGGTCGCGCTCGGCCTGGTTGTTCGAGAAGGGGGTTCTCGGGTCGGTGAGGAAGCGCAGGCAGCCCTCCTTGTATTTCTGGAGCCGGAGGGCGAGGTTGTGACCGATGCGGCGCTTTTGTCGTCCGTGCTTTCCGCTCTGGAGGGGCGCCATCTCTTCGTGAGAGGCGATGGCCTGCTCAAGGATGCGGTCCCAGGCTCGGGAGATGCGGGCCACCAGTGAAGCGGGCAGGTCGCGGTCATTCTTGCGGGCGAAGCGGGCGGCTCTGTTGGCACGGCTGAGGAGCGGGTGCGTGGTGGCTGCCCAGTTCTCGATCTCGATCAGGGCTTGGAGTTCGCGCAGGTGATGGGCATTGCAGGCCCCGTGGCGCACGCCTTGGAGAGCGAAGTAGGTGGCGTAGTCGTCATGGATGACGATGCCGTTGAGCTTCTCGTCGATGTGGCTGCGCCCGGCGGCGATGCGCAGGATGGTCAGCAACGGGGTGCACAGTACGTGGAGCCATTGGGTCCGGGCGGCGATGCGGATGCCGGTCTCGTCGAGGTGTTTGACCGGGGCCGCGGTGCGGATGATCTCGCCGACACGGTCGAGGAAGCCCTCGAAGCGCCGGGCGGTGCGTCTGCCCATGGCGGCGATGGTGGCGGTTGAGAGCCTGACCGCGAAGAGGTCGCTCATGACTTCGGCGACGCGCTTCTCCGGAATGAACTGCGCGTGCAGCAGGTAGGTCACCCACGCGGTGATACGCGGCCCGTACTGGACCGGGGCGCCGTTCGGGAAGACGGCTGTCGTCACGGTGCCGCAGGCGGCACAGAGGCAGCGGTGCTCGGTGACCTGCGGTTCGGGCACATCGAAGACCTGCCGGCAGACGGGGGCTCGGTGACGCTCAGCGGCCGACAGCGGCGCGCCGCAGCCCGCACAGGCGCAGGGATCATGATCGACGACGTGGTCGGGCGTCGCGGTCCGCTCCAGAGTGGTTCCCTTGTGGCTGGCCGCCGCCTGTCGGACGTGCCGCTCCGGGTGCGCTGGGGTCCGCTCTTCTTCTTCAGACCGTCGCTGGCCGGCGACCGGGAGCTGGTGGTGCTGTCGAGCGCGGCACTGCGCTCGAGTTCGGCAATCCGCTCGCGCAAGTGGGCGTTCTCCCGCTCCAGCGCGTCGTTCTCCCTGACCAGCGCCGCGCTCAGGCGCAGCAGCCCCTGGCCCGGATGGCTTTGATGACCGTCATCGCCAGGCATTGTGGGGTGAAAAGGTCCTGCAGGCACGCAAAAGCCTCGTCGTGGCCGGCGAGGTCCTCGCGCCACCGTCACGGGACCTCGACGGCCATGATCGCGGCCAGCACCGCCAGGCGTTCGCCCGCCGGCATGGCCTCGTAGAGCCGGCCCCAGTTGGCCGCCTTGCGCTTGATGCGCTGGCGGTCGGTGAAGTTCCGGCCGGCGAAGCGCGCCCAGTGCACCCGGTCGGGCGCGAAGTTGAACCACACCACCTCGGTCCGCACCCGGGCCTGGGTCGTCACCTGCAGCGCCAGCCGGCGCCAGCCCGACAGCAGGTCGTCATAGAGCGCAGACGGGTGGCCCGAGACCATCACCTGGCAGGGCAGACCCTTGAGCAGCTCAAGCAGCGCGACGTGGTCGGCCTCCGCATACTCGAAGCGGTAGCGCTGCGACGAACGCCGGGTCGCGTGCAGATAGGGCGGATCGCTGTAGACCAGCTCCGGGCCCAGAAACGCAAACGACGCCAGAAAGGAGTGGGCGCAGCCATGCACCAACTCCACCGGGTAGTCGCAGCCAAAGGCCTCAAGCGCCCGCTCATCGAGGTCGATCCCGATCGAGCGCACGGCAGCAGGCTTGCGCTTCATCAGCGCACCGCCCCCCAGGTGACTCTCGATATAGACAGAGTGCGGCGGCATCAGCGCAATCAGCGCCTGGCTCAGACCCGTCGTCGCCTTCGATCCGAAATACCCCACCAGCCGCTCCTCCCATGCGAGAGGGCAACCCATAGGCGCGCGCGCCTATGCAGTCAAGGCCGAGAGCAGCGACACGGCGAACAAAATCAGCAAGCTCTCACACTTGGCAGGGTACCTGGGTAGTTACTCCCATTTTTCGTCGATGAGGACCGCGGTTAAGAGGCGCTCCAACGAGGCGAGGTTCGGAAAGACCCTGACTTTGGAGGTGCGCCGCTTGAGCTCTTGCTGGATCGGCCGCTCGATACCGTTCGAGGTTCGCATGCGCTTGCGGTGAGCATCGGGCAAGGTGAAGACAGCGAGCCCCGCATTCTTTTCCAGCCAGGAAGCTTGGATGCTTGTCGCGATAGCTGGCCACGAGGGCGCCCAGTTCAGCCTCGGCGGTTTGGAGTGAGGAGGCGTTCCAGACGGTTCCGAGCTGTTTTCCAATACGTTTCCTGATGTCGTTGTTCGGTGCACGGCGTTTTGCGCTAGTGTCTTGTCATTCGTCAAATATCGGATAAAGGCGTTTGAGTTTCACGCGGGCATCGTCGGTGGTGAACTGCCAATCCACCTTGGCCTGGATGCGGTCGCCTGCCAAGCGGCAACTTCCCGGCGTAGCACCTCGATGCAGTCGATGCGGCGGTTCAGGCGGATCATGACGTTGAGTTCCACCACGTTCAGCCAACTGCCATGCTTGGGGGTGTAGACGAACTCGAAGCGGTCCCACAGGGCCTTGGCCTCGTCCGGCGGGTAGGCCTCGTAGAGGGCGCCGGGGAGTGTTGAGATTGTCCATCACCAGGGTGATGGTGGTGGCATCTTGGTAGCGCCCGGCGATGTCGGCCAGGAACTGCGCCCAATCGATCTTGCGCTCGGTTACCTTGGTCATGCGCTTGCCGGCCAGGGGTTCCATGAAGACGTTGCAGGTACCGCAACGTCGATACTCGTAGTCGTTACGCGCTGGCTGTCCCGGCGCCATGGCGATCGGTTGCCGTGTCTCGCCGGTCGGGGCGTTTCGTCCATGCAGACCACGGGGAAAGCGGCGGGACGGCGATCGAGTACCTTCGCTGCGGCGAAGTCGGCGTTCCCTTGAGGAGGAATCACCCACCCGCTGCCATGGCTTGAGGCAGTTTTTTTAGAACACGCCGCACCGTCTCGTGTGACACGGTGTAACCAAGCTCGACAACGCGGTCGGCCAGCAGCCGCAACGACCATTGCGCGTAACCCTCAGGCGGTTCACCACAACTCAGGGCCACCAAGCGCGCCTCGAAGACGCCGTCGGCTTTTCGCATGTAGGTAGGACGGCGTCCTTGCCGGCCACCCAATGCCGCCTCCAACCCCTCGAAACGCTTCTTTACTCGGTCTACTTTGCGCATGCTGATGCGCAGAATCTCAGCAATGACCTTCCCAGTCATCTGGCATTCATTGAACGCGCTCTCGTCGCAGTTAAGCAGGGCGTTGATTACCTTTTGCGACAGGTGCGAGCCCTTGATCTCCGAAAGTTCTGCCCGTTCGTCCAGGGTCACCACGTAGCGTTTCATACTCCGACCTCCATCCCGAATGGACGGACAGTCTAGCACCAAATGTACGACATATCATTGCTGACATAACACTAGGTGGAACTGGCAGCGCTGCCACGTCGCCGTGCCCAGCACCGCGCGTCGTGCCGCTTTCAGCCCGGCATCCGAGACGATGAAGGTCGTACCATGCAGGGCTAGCAAGCTTTCCAGGAAGGCTCTCCAATGGACCTCGGCCTCGGAGAGCGCCACAGAGAGCCCCAGAACGTGCCTGCAGCCCCTATTCCGATGGCCGAGAGCACTGCAACATCGCGCACAACGCCGTCATGGCGGGCTTTTTCATAGCGCGCATCCAGGATCAGGTATTTCATCAGGGGCCGGTTGCGCGGCGAGTTCTTCATCGAGCAACCTGGTGGCCCGGCTGACCTGAGAAGAGGACAGGCTCCCGAACTCGCGCATTACATCCTGCCGCGTGGAAACACCTTTGATGTACATCTCGGCTACGGCGCGAGAAGATCGCTGGCCGCGTTCAAGCGACTGGGGACGGGTCGATTACGCAACCTGATGTCTGGAAATTGTCGTGAAGCTCTCAGTCATCGAGCTGTTCCCATTTGATGTATGCCTTGGTTTCGGTTTCCCATTTTTCGTCGATGAGGACCGCGGTTGAGAGGCGCTCCAACAAGGCGAGGTTCGGAAAGACCCTGACTTTGGAGGTGCGCCGCTTGAGTTCTTGCTGGATCGGTCGCTCGATGCCGTTCGAGGTTCGCATGCGCTTGCGGTGAGCATCGGGCAAGGTGAAGACAGCGAGCCCCTCGGGCGCATTCTTTGATGCTTGTCGCGATAGCTGGCCACGAGGGCGCCCAGTTCAGCCTCGGCGGTTTGGAGTGAGGACGCATGGCTCCGAGCTGTTTTCCAATACGTTTCCTGATGTCGTTGTTCGGTGCACGGCGTTTTGCGCCAAGTGGAACTGGCAGCGCTGCCACGTCGCCGCGCCCAGCACCGCGCGTCGTGCCGCTTTCAACCCAGCATGGTCATCCGAGACGATGAAAGTCGTGCTATGCAGGGCTAGCAAGCTTTCCAGGAAGGCTCTCCAATGGACCTCGGCCTCGGAGAGCGCCACAGAGAGCCCCGGAACGTGCCTGCAGCCCCTATTCCAATGGCCGAGAGTACCGCGACATCGCGCACAACGCCGTCATGGCGGGCTTTTTCGTAGCGCGCATCCAGGTATTTCATCAGGGGCCGGTTGCGCGGCGAGTTCTTCATCGAGCAACTTGGTGGCCCGGCTGACCTGAGAAGAGGATAGGCTCCCGAACTCGCGCATTACATCTTCGGCTTGCCGCGTGGAAACACCCTTGATGTACATCTCGGCTACGGCCAGCATGACGGCGCGAGAAGATCGCTGGCCGCGTTCAAGCGACTGGGGGGTCGTCCCCGTGACCGGCCGTCTTTGGCACCTGAACGGTAACAGTGGGGGTGTCGATCCGCTTGTAGCCGTTGGCATAGCCCTGTCGTTCCGGTGTCCGGTGGCCCGCTTTCAAGTGCTGCTCGCGCTCGATTTGCATCGCAAGCTCGAAGAGCTGACCAAAGATCCGCCCCAGATCCGTTGCTCCGTTTGCGATCAGATGTTCCA
The DNA here is from genome assembly GCA_964291215.2 of Alphaproteobacteria bacterium. Taxonomy (GTDB): domain Bacteria; phylum Pseudomonadota; class Alphaproteobacteria; order MPNO01; family UBA830; genus JAJEBT01. Next base: position 1,616,885 of record OZ219791.1, read on the forward strand.
AAACAGTCCCGATCGTCGTAGTGTGTCGCAGGTCCATTCGCTTCCTCCATGAATGTTTACAGCTCCATGGGATAGCACGATGGCGCCGCGTTTCACTGGGGGGCTAGCCCCCCCAGTGAAACGCCTCAAAGCGCAAACCTCAGACAAATTTCCAGACATCAAGTTACAGTACCACGACCCACGACTCTACCACGACTCTTTCTCTCCATGCTCCGAACGCGCCCGCAAACAACGCGATCACCCTCGCAATCATCATCCGCAACAAGCGCAAGCTGCGCAAACCCTTCAACAGCTTCGTCGACACCACCATGCGGACAAGCGCAAGCAGGTCCTGCACGCAATCACAAGACCAGGCTGACCGCGCCTCTCTCCCCGACAGAAACTGCAAGCTTTCGAGCCCGGCAACCAAGGCCTCTCGCCCGCCCCGGATACGCCGACCAATCGCGCCCCGCGCCGTAACAGCGCGTCAGCAAATCTCAAAATCGCAGCCTCGAACGCGTCGACCCGTGCCGCGATCAGGACTCCGATCACATCACATCAACAAGCATGGGATCACCTTGGGCTTCCACCCACGACGATCCCATGCTAATTCGGAGACGCGAAATCCGAATACGTTGGGGCTCGGCTCATCACAAATCGCCTCCTTGATCGCAATTTTCGTGCTGAGAAGGCCCCATCGAGCCTTGGCGGCACGATTGCAGCGCGACGCAAACTGTAAAAATCTCGCCAGTCGTCGCCGGATTAGCAGCGTGGGATCACCGTGGCTTCCACCGGTTGGTTGCATCCCGTCCGAAGTGATAAACAAGGGTTCGGGCTGCCATCTGTTCCGCTTGGAGGATGCTAAGAGTTTGTTCCTAAAGTCGTGGGTGGCCCTGAGCCATGGTATTTTATCAAGCTACAACCCACAGATGGAGGGTATCATGGCTTCCGGGGCGGCGCGGCCTCCATCCAACCAGAATCTTGGGGTTGTCCGCGACTTTAGGAACAAACTCTAAGTCCGCCGATGTCGAACCTGGGCAAACCACTGGATGAACGCGGTGAACCCGAGGTACTTGCGGGTCTCGTCGAACGTGTGACCTTTCACAATGACGAGAACGGTTTCAGCGTTCTTCGCGTCAAGGTCAGGGGCCGCCGCGATCTCGAAACGGTGATCGGCCATGCCCCGGCGATCGGAGCCGGGGAATGGATCACGGCTTCCGGCGAGTGGGTGGAAGACCGCAGCTACGGCCGTCAGTTCAAGGCACGCTTTCTCCGAACGTCGCAGCCGACCTCTATCGAGGGGGTCCGGAGGTATCTGGCCTCCGGCATGATCCACGGTATCGGCAAGGTCTACGCGGCGAAGCTGGTGCAGGCGTTTGGAGAGGATGTCTTTGACGTCATCGAGAACCGTCCCGAGAGACTACGGGAAGTGAGCGGGATCGGTCCGGTACGGGCTGCCCGCATCGTCGAGGCGTGGGCGGAGCAGAAGGTCGTGCGCGAGATCATGGTGTTCCTCCATGAGCACGGCGTCAGCACCGCTCGTGCAGTCCGCATCTTCAAGACATACGGCGTCGACTCGGTGCAGGTGATGTCCGAAAACCCGTACCGTCTCGCGCGCGACATCCGCGGCATCGGATTCAGGACGGCCGACGTGATCGCGATGCAGCTCGGCATCGAGAAGACGGCGATGATCCGGATCCGTTCAGGAATTTCCTTCGCTCTTGCCGAAGCGATGAATGACGGCCATTGCGGATTACCGCGCGACAGGCTGATTGCGGATACCGCCAGCCTTCTGGAAGTTGCTCCGGACCTCGTCGCCGATGCACTGGAGCAGGAGATTGGCGACGGTTTCGTGGTGGTCGACAGGGTCGGGGACACGGAATGCGTCTTTCTGCTTGCGCTGTACCGCGCCGAGGCTTATATCGCGCGCCGGCTTCATGCGTTGCGTCGCGGCGACCGCCCGTGGCCGGAGATAGACGGCGACAGGGCTATCCCGTGGGTGCAGCAGCATACCGGCCTCAAGCTCGCCGACAGCCAGAAGGAAGCGGTGCGCACGGCGCTTCTTTCAAAGGTCATGGTCGTCACCGGCGGGCCCGGTGTTGGCAAGACGACGATCGTCAACGCGATATTACGGATTCTCGCCGCCAAGCAGGTCCGGATTGCGCTGTGTGCGCCGACGGGCCGCGCCGCTAAACGCATGGCCGAGGCCACCGGACGCGAGGCAAAGACGATTCACCGGCTGCTCGAGGTGGATCCGCGCTACGGTACCTTCCGGCGAACCGAGGAAAACCCGCTTGAGTGCGACCTCCTGGTTGTCGACGAGGCCTCGATGGTCGATGTCATGCTGATGTACGCGTTGCTGAGCGCTCTGCCGGGGAACGCGGCGTTGCTCGTGGTCGGCGACGTGGACCAGTTGCCCTCGGTCGGGCCGGGACAGGTGCTTGCGGACGTGATCGGAAGCGGCATGCTGCCGGTCGCCCGCCTTACCGAAGTCTTCCGGCAGGCGGCGGAGAGCCGGATAATCGTCAATGCCCACCGCATAAACGAGGGCGAGATCCCCGAACTTGGCCGGCCCGACGGCGAAAGCGATTTCTATTTCGTGCGGGCGGATAAACCGGAAACCGCTCTGCAGCGCATCATCGAGCTTGTCGGTACCCGCATACCGGGACGTTTCGGGCTCGATCCGGTCGAGGACATCCAGGTGCTGTGCCCGATGCAGCGCGGCGATGTCGGTGCCCGACGGCTCAACAAGGAGCTTCAGGAGACTCTCAACCCTTCGGAAGAGCGCAAGGTGGAGCGTTTCGGCTGGACCTTTTCTCGCGGCGATAAGGTGATGCAGACCGAAAACGATTACGACCGCGAGGTCTATAACGGCGATATCGGTTTCGTTCAGGATGTCGATCCGGAGGCTGCGGAGGTCACGGTCGAATTCGACGGCCGGACGCTAGCCTACGGATTCGGCGAGCTTGATGCGCTGGTGCCAGCCTATGCGACGACGATTCACAAGGCGCAGGGTTCCGAATATCCCGCCGTCGTCATTCCTGTGACGACCCAGCATTACATCATGCTACAACGCAATCTCCTCTATACTGGCGTAACGCGTGGCAAGCGGCTGGTGGTTCTGGTCGGCCAGCACAAGGCCGTCGCCATAGCCGTCGGAGCGGCGTCGGGGCGGCGCAGATGGTCGAAGCTTCGCGAATGGCTTGAGGGCAACGCATAGGAGGCGCTGGCGGACCAGCCGGCATTCGACGCGCTGGCATGAGTGCGGCGGCCGTCCGGCGCGGCAGAGGATGAGCGCGGGCCGCGGAGCGGGCCCGGATGATGATGTCGCGGATCAGCCCGACGGTATCGAGAATCGCGGCCGCAGGAGCCAATACCGCCCGCTCGACTTCATGTGGCCCGCAATTTCGGCTGCCCGCGGTCCCGCGCCCCAGAAGATGTCCGCGCGGACGGCGCCGCTGATCGCGCCGCCTGTGTCCTGCGAGACAACGAGCCGCCGGAATGGTTCCGCGCGCCCCCCGGGTAGGGTCGTTTCCAGCCATAGCGGCATCCCCAGCGGAATCCGGTGACGGTCGACGGCAACGCTTCTGCCGGGCGTCAGCGCCACGCCGGCGGTGCCGACCGGACCGGGGCCGGACAGTTGCCGGAAGAACACGTAGGACCTGTTGGTGTGCATCAGCTTCCGACCGGCCTTCGGATTGGCCTTGAGCCATCGCCGGATGGCCTGCATCGACATCTTTTCCGCCGGAATGGCGCCGTTGCGGATGAGTGCGCGGCCGATCGCCGTGTAGGGCTGTCCGTTGAATCCGGCATAGCCCAGCCGCATGACGGTTCCATCGTGCAGGCGTACCTGTCCCGAACCCTGGATCTGCAGGAAGAACGCGTCGATGGCGCTGTCGACCCAGACCAGTTCAAGGCCGCGGTTGTCGAGGGCGCCCCCGTCGATGCTGGCGCGGTCGTGATAGGGCTTGAGGGCGCCGTTGACCGCGAGGCCTGCAACCCGCCGGCCCTTGAGATCGTTCCGGAACCGGCTGAGGTCGACCGTTATCAGTTCCGGAGGACGCTTGTAGAGAGGGACGCTGTAGCGGGCGTCGCGCTTGCGAGATCCGCGGAGCTGGGGCTCGAAATAGCCGGTGATCAGCCCATCCGGATTGCCGTCCCCGGCGGTAACCTGGACCGGGATGAAGTTGTGCTCGAAGAATCTCCTGGCGTCCGGGGCGCGCCCCGTGGAGGCCCGCGCTTCCCTGCACACCGCCTGCCAGTCGGCCGCGCGTCCGAACCGCCCCGTGCCGTGCCGGAGCAGCCATCTGCAGGATTTCAGGAAGGTAGCGAGTGCTGCCCGATGGTTGTCGTCGGCCCAGCCGCGCAGATCGGAGAACCGGGCGGGTTCGAAACGGACCCCGGCGCTTTCCTTGCGTTCCGCCGGGGCGCAGGCGCCGGCGGAGAGGACGAACAGCGCCAACGCGCATGTTCGCACCGGCCGCGGAGCGCCGCCTCGCTGTTGTCGGGCCGTTCGGGCCGACGCCATTGCCGCCGTGCCCGACATCACTGCTGCGCGCCGGTCTCCACCAGCTTCCAGTTGGGATCGGCCGATTGCGTGTCGCGGCGGAAGGTCCAGATATCCTCGATCTCCGTAACGTCGTTGGGATCGCCGTCAATGATCCTGTTCTCCGCGTCCCGTGTGACGTTGATCTGGCCCGACTGGAAACGGACGGTTACGACCGCATCCCGCCCTGCCATGCCGGCGTCGACGATGCTTGACGAGATACTCGTGATTTCCGTCTCAAGTGTCTCGTTTGCCCGGGTGCGTTCCTCGACGGCGTCCCTGAATTGTTCGAAGACATCTTCCGCAAGCAGGGACTGGAGTCTGTCGAGTTCGCCAGCGGAAAACGCTCTGACGATCATTTCGAACGCGTCGTTCGCGCCCTCAAGGAACCCGGCGGGATCGAAGAACCTGTCCACCTCGCGGATATTCTCGATGCCCGTCACCAATCTGTCGTCGTCGGCATCGTATGCGGGGTCCGGGCGGTGCGCCTGGGCGGCGGTCTCCTCATCGTCTTCAAAGTCGGGGTCCGCACCGTTGTCCGCGCGGCGATTGGGAAGTTCGACGACCTTGTCCCCCTTCATTTCCTGGCTGCGCTCGGCGAACGGGTTCTGCCGCCCCCGCTGATGCCCCGTCTTCTTGCCGAGCACATTCCGCAGCCTGAGCACCAGGAAAGCTGCAACCATGGCGAAGAGGATGATGTCCAGGAATTGAAATCCGTTGCCCATTTGACCAGCTTTCTGCAGATGCCCCGAAATGGCCCCGGCCAAGTCTTCCGCCGCCAAGGCTGGCGGGCACACACAGGACATGATGACGCAACCGCGCTCCGGCATTGAACTTTCGTCCGAAAGCGTACACCCTGCCGTCAGTACTGTACATAAGACGTTAGCCCGGAAATCGCAAGCATGGCAGTCATCTTACTGGCAGCGTTCATCGCCATTCCGGTTATCGAGATCGCCGCCTTCATCGAGATCGGCAGTTGGATCGGTCTGTGGTCGACGATCGGCGTGGTGATTGCCACGGCGGTTGCCGGTTCCGTGCTGCTGCGCCTGCAGGGCTTGGCCGTTCTGCGCCGTTTTCGCGAGAGCATGTTCCGCAACGAGATTCCCGTGGCCGAGGTCTTCGATGGCCTGTGCTTGCTCGTCGCCGGCGCATTCCTTCTCACGCCGGGGTTCTTTACCGACCTTGCCGGGTTCGCCCTCATGATTCCGTCCTTCCGGCGATGGGTTGCAAGAGGGCTGCTCAGGGGTCTCGCGAAGCGCGGGCATGTGATCTCGGCTGCCGCGAGCGTCGGTCCGGATGGCTGGTCCGGCGATTCCGGCGGGTGTGACGGGGCTGGTCCGGTAATCGACGGGGAGTTCGAGGAAATCGACAGGAAATCAGGAGCCCGGGACAGGCGATTGACTCCCTGACGCGGCAGCTATCCGGTCATCCGGATCGGATCCCGGTCTGGTGGACGGTAGTGGAGCCAACTCTTTCCGGCCGCCGGCGCACGGGAAGTCATTGCCCGCATGCGGCCGCGCAGGCGCGAAACCGCGCAGCCGCAGGTCTTGAAACGCGGTGGGAGATGCGAAGGGCTCTCGGGGCGGAACGCCGACCGGGCCTCCTCAGCGCGGCAAGACGCGTTGTGTCGGCTTGCGGCGCCAGATCGTCACGAGTTCCTTCGCTTGCTTTCGTCCGTTCCGCGCCCGGACAGATCCCTGCGGGCGGGGATATCGAAGAGTCCCCGGTTCCGGTCCTCGCGGACCGCACCAGTTCGCGATCTGAGCAACGATGCCAGGCACGCGGCGTCGCTGCCGCCGCTGCGCAGGCGACGGAGTTCGATGTGGTCGAGCACATGCACGTTGTTCCGCCGGTAGAAATAGAGTTCGACAAGGCAGTCCGGTGTCCGGTAGCGCCGGAACTCTGCCGGCGGTTCGCTGCGAACGAAGGCCGGCCTGCCCAGCAGCCCGTCGATTTCGGCACGGGTCATGCCGAGCATCTGTTCTGGCTTGAGGGAAACCTGCTGCTCGTCGCCTGCGGTTCCGGGAGACGGCTCCGGCGTGCTGGCCGCTGACTTTGGTTCCCGCTCTGGCGCTGGCTCGGCGGCGGAAGTCCGGTCGCCGGTATAGGTCGCGGATGCGGCGGGAGGAGGAGATGCTGAGGACATATCCGCGAGATGGCATCCCGACATGCCGAGGCCGGCAGCCAGGGCGAGGCCGAGGAGTCCCGGGGACAAGCCGTGCCGCGAGCGCATTGCGCCAGAGATCAGCCAACCGCGCGTTCGGTCGCGGAGGCGAGCCGCTCGGCCGGATGACGACGGTGAAGGCGCCAACTGCCGTTCACCTTAGGACTTCCGGTCGGATACGGTCCCGATGTCGCCGACTATTTCTCCACCGGGCTCCACTTCGAGCTGGCCGAACCTGATGGTGCCTGCTACTCGCCCGCCCGAGCGGACGGAAAGCGTGTTGCGGACGGTAAGCTTGCCTTCGAATTTCCCGCTTATGACGGCCTTTTCCACATCGGCTTCGCCGCTGAAAGTTCCGTTGGAAGAGATCTCAATTTCCCGGCAATCCGTCAGCTCTGCCTCGACATCGCCCTCGACAATGATTCTCTCGCAGGAACCGATATTCCCAGTCAGCTTGATGTCGCGGCCAACGATGAGTTTCTTGTTGTCCGGCTCCGCCTGTCTTGGTGCAGCCCGGCCCGAGTGCAGGGGATCAGGAGCCCGCATCGGGTTCGCCGCTGCAGGGGGAAGCCGGGCGCCGGCCCGCACATCGGCCGGTTCCCCGTCCGCCTTCGGCGGGGCCTTAGGTTTGGTGGCTTCCTCGTTGCTGTCCATGATGCCTTTCCTGTTGGCGACTCTTCGATTGCACCAAGATACTGCCGGTTGCGGGTGCGCTCTTCCGGCTGCCCATCCGTCCAAAAGCGATCAGGTCCTCCACCGCAACATCGTTTCGTGTGGCCGTGCGCGTCTGGACAACTCGCTGCAGAGCCGGTGGGTCTGCGCCACCGTGCCGTGGTGTTGCGACCTGTCCCGTGACCGTTGCAGCACAGCCTGTTCCGCCGACAGATGCACAGGGAGAGACACGGCTGCATTATAGTTCATCGTCCCCGGACATGACAATCGGGAATCGGCGGCGCCCTCCGGCCGGGAACTACGGTCACCGCTCATTATTCGGGCCGGATGCTCCGACACCGCGGCCTGCAGGCGAAGCCGGTTGCCGTCGGCAGGTCGCTTGCTGGGCCGCACCGGCCTTCGCTTCCGGGTGACTGTACTCACATCTCGAGCGGTTCGCCGAAGGAGTCCCGGCCTTGCTTGCTCTCGAAGGCGAGCCGGGACCGTTGCTGTCGTCGCCGATCGAGGCGGCGGGATCCGCAGGTTCTGACGGGTCCACCGACATGGAGTTGCGGGAACCTGCCGCCATGATCCCGTGATCCGGCGCGAGGATGTCTCGTGGCGCGATCCCGGCTATAAACGCCGCTGATCGTTGTCACTGTAGTACCGGAGCGTGAAATGTATGATGTGGTTGGGGTCGGCAACGCTGTTGTCGACGTCATTGCTCGGGCCGACTTTGCCGACATCGAGCGGCTTGCCCTCAACAAGGGCGCGATGACGCTTATCGAGTCCGGAGAGGCGGATCGCCTGATGGGCGAGATGACGACTGCGAAGCTGAGCTCCGGCGGCTCCGTCGCCAACAGCCTCGCCGCCATGGCCTCGCTCGGAAGCAGTGTCGCCTTTGTCGGCAAGGTGCAGGACGATGATTCCGGCCGGACGTTCCAGCGCGACATGGCGGCAATCGGGGTCGACTGCTGTCTGCCGCTCGCTGCCGAGGGCCCGGCGACCGCGCGCTGCCTGATCTTTGTCACGCCGGACGCTGACCGCACCATGCAGACATCGCTGGGCGTTAGCAGCCTGCTCGGTCCGGACGATATCGATCCCGCGGCCATCCGCGACGCGCAGATCACTTATCTCGAAGGCTACTTGTTCGACCTCGACCTGGCGAAGCAGGCGTTCGTGCGTGCCGCCGAACTCTCCCACGCGGCCGGCAACCGGGTTGCGCTGACGCTCTCGGATCCGTTCTGCGTTGCGCGCCATCGTGTCGCATTCCGTCAACTCGTCGCGGGCCATGTGGATATCCTGTTTGCCAACAGCGACGAAATCACCTCTCTGTACGAGGTGGAGTCCTTCGATGATGCGGCTGACTTGGTCTCGGCCCAGGTCGAGACCGCCGTGATCACGTGCGGCGAGGCGGGATCCGTGGTCATCGGCGGCGGAGAGAGGTTCCACGTCGACGCCGAGCCGGTTGCTGACGTCGTCGATACGACAGGAGCCGGCGACCTCTATGCGGCCGGCGTGCTGTTCGGCCTGACGAGGGGGTACGAGCTCGATGTTGCGGGACGGATCGGAGCCATCTGCGCCGCCGAGATTATTAGCCAGTACGGGGCGAGGCCCGAGACGTCGCTGAACGGCATCGTCAGAGAGGCGCTCGGCTAGGCTCCCGGCTCCATTCGATTCGGAGTAGGCCCAGGCGGTTGAACGATGACCGGACTTCGCAACATTGCGATCATTGCTCATGTCGATCATGGCAAGACCAGCCTGGTCGACCAGTTGCTGCGGCAGTCCGGGAGTTTCCGCGACGGACAGCAGGTTGCCGATCGCATCATGGATTCCGGCGCTCTCGAACGGGAACGCGGGATCACGATCCTTGCCAAATGCGGTTCGGTGACGTGGAACGGCGTGCGAATCAATCTTGTCGATACCCCCGGCCATGCGGATTTCGGGGGCGAGGTCGAGCGCATCCTGACCATGGTGGACGGAGTTCTGGTCCTCGTCGATGCCACGGAAGGACCGATGCCGCAGACCAAGTTCGTGACCGCGAAGGCTCTGGCGCTTGGCTTGCGGCCGATCGTGGTTATCAACAAGCTCGATCGTCCTGACCAGCGTGCGGAAGAGGTCGAGGTCGAAATCTTCGACCTGTTTGCCGCACTCGGCGCAAGCGATGAGCAGCTCGACTTCACGACGCTCTACGCCTCGGCCAGGGAAGGCTGGTCGACGGCCTCTCCCGACGACCCGCGCGAAACGATGGCGCCGCTGTTCAACACCATCGTTGCCCATGTGCCGCCGCCCGCCGCCCGCGGAGATGCGTCGTTCGCCATGCTGGCGACTATTCTCGAGAACGATGCTTATCTCGGTCGCGTCCTGATCGGACGCGTCGAACGCGGCACGGCGCGAAACAACGCGCCGGTGGTTGCCGTCGGGCGCGACGGCGCGGCCTTGGAAACCGCGCGCCTGACCAAGCTCCTGGCGTTCCGCGGCGTCGAGCGGGTTCCGGTCGCCGAGGTCGCCGCCGGAGATATCGTCGCCGTCGCCGGTCTCCGGCACGCGTCCGTTGCCGACACGGTTTGTGATCCCGAACACCCCGAGCCGATTCCCGCGCGCCCCGTCGATCCGCCGACATTGTCGATGTATTTCTCGATCAATGATTCGCCCCTGGCCGGCAACGATGGCGACAAGCTCACCTCGCGCATGCTCGGCGCGCGCCTCTATCGTGAGGCGGAAGGCAACGTCGCGATTTCAGTGGGGCACACGGAAGACGAGAATGTGTTCGAGGTCCGGGGCCGTGGCGAGCTGCAACTCGGCGTCCTCGTCGAGACGATGCGGCGCGAGGGGTACGAGCTGTCGCTGTCGCGTCCGCGCGTGCTCTTGCGCACCGACGACGGGACCGGCGCGCGGGTCGAGCCGATCGAGGAGGTCGTCATCGATGTCGATGACGAATTCGTTGGTGTGGTGATCGGCGCCATGGGGGAGCGCCATGGCGAGATGATCGACATGGGGCCGTCGGGCGGCGGCAAGACGAGGCTGGTCTTCTACGCACCGTCGCGCGGACTGATCGGCTGGCACGGAAGATTCCTGAATGAAACCCGCGGGACTGGCGCCATGAGCCGGATCTTTCACGCCTACGGCCCCGTGAAGGGACCGGTTGCCGGCCGCCGCGCCGGCGTGCTCGTTGCCAACGGCGCTGGGCGGGCGGTGCCCTATGCGCTGGCAGCTCTTGAGGAACGCGGCGAACTGTTCATTGATCGCGGCGCTGATGTCTACGAAGGCATGATCGTCGGCGAGCACAGCCGGGATGTCGATCTTGTCGTAAACGTGTTCCGGACTAAGAAGCTGACCAATATCCGTGCTGTCGGGAACGACGACGCGATACGGCTGACGCCGCCGAGACGGTTCAGTCTTGAAGAGGCCATCGGCTATATCGAGGACGATGAACTCGTCGAAGTGACACCGGCCCACGTCAGGCTGCGCAAACGCGTGCTTGACGCCACTACGCGCAAGCGCGAGAGCCGCAGGCAGGCCTCCGGTGCCGGCCCTGCATAGGCCTGCCGGGGCCTGCGGATCATGCCTAGCCGTGCCGTTGCGGCCGGGGAGACTCCCAGACTCCTGCAGGACGGCATGAAGTATCTCCTTGATTCCCGGTTTCGGACGATCTTCCTGTTCGGGATGGCAAGCGGGCTGCCGGCGCCGCTGGTGTTTGCGACGCTGTCCATATGGTTGCGCGAGGAAGGCCTTTCGCGAACATCGATCGGCTTGATCGGAGCGGTCACGACCCCCTATGCGATCAATTTCCTGTGGGCGCCGCTCGTCGACCGGCTGCGCCTGCCCCGCCTGCATCGCGCGCTCGGGCAGCGGCGGTCATGGCTGCTGGCCTGCCAGCTTGTCCTGGTACCGGCGGTGATCGCCATGGGACTGCAGAAGCCGGCGGAAGCAACCGCCGTCCTTGCCATTGCCGCCCTCATGATCTCGATCGTGTCCGCGACCCAGGATGTCGCCATCGACGCCTACCGGATCGAGATCCTCGAGCCCGAGGAGTATGGGGCCGGCGCGGCGGTCGCGATCTATGGCTGGTATGCCGGCGCGTTCATTACCGGCGCCGGGGCGCTCTATGCTGCCGCTTGGGGCGGCTGGACGACGGCCTACATGCTGTCGGCGCTGGCCATCGCAACGGTTGCATCCGCCGTTTTCTTTGCGCGTGAGCCTGACCGTCTCCGTGAGCCGGCGCTTCCCTCGGCAGGCGTCGCTGACCGGCTGCGTCTTGCGGCCTTGGTGCCGCTGGCGGAGTTCTTCCGGCGGCTTGGCTGGCTGGCCGCCCTCGTCCTGGCCGTGATCGTGTTCTACAAGTTCGGAGACGCAATGCTCGGCCGCATGGCGGGCGTGTTCTATGTCGATTTCGGTTTCACGAGGGTCGAGATCGCGAACTACTCGAAATCCGTCGGTCTTGTCGCCACGCTGCTCGGCGTTGCCGTCGGCGGATGGGCCTGCGTGCGCATCGGCGTGATGCGGGCGCTGTTCCTCGGCGCCTTCCTGATGATGGCCACCAATCTCGCGTTCGCCTTGCTCGCTTCGGGAGGCAAGGATTTCGGACTGTTCGCGGCAGTGGTCTTCCTGGACAACCTGACCGGAGGCATGGCGACGACCGCGTTCGTTGCCTATCTCTCGGGCCTGTGCAATCTGGCGTTCACCGCCACGCAGTACGCGCTGCTCGCGTCGATCGGCAATTTCGCGCGCATTCAGCTCGGCTCGGTTTCGGGCTGGGCGGTGGACGCCCTCGGCGGCGACTGGACTCTGTTCTTCGTCGGTGTCGGCGCAGCGTCCCTGCCCGCGATCCTGCTCCTGTGGTGGCTGGTGCGCGCCATGCGGAAGCGCGAAGGCGAGCAGCCGGCCGGAGAGACGGGCGCCGCGTCCGGCTAGGCGTAGCCATGCTGCTCCGTGGGCCTGTGTAGGTCATGGCCTGCGCGGCCGGCCGCGTCGGAGGAACACTCAGCGCTGGCGCTATCCCGCGTCGAGGGCGTAGCCGGCCGACCTGACGGTCCGGATCAGGTCCTTTTTGTTGTCCTTGTTGAGCGCCTTTCGCAACCGGCGGATATGCACGTCGACGGTTCTGGAATCGATGTAGAAATCGTGCCCCCAGATTGCGTCGATGAGCTGGTTGCGGGAGAACACGCGGCCCGGCCGTTCCATGAAATGGCGCAGCAGGCGGAACTCCGTCGGGCCGAGCGCGACCAGTTCGCTACCGCGCCGCACCTTGTACTCGGAAAGGCTCATTTCGACATCTGCGTAGATCAGCTTCTCTTCGGTCAGAGCCGGGCGGGCGCGGCGGAGAACGGCGCGCATCCGTGCAAGCAGTTCGTCGGGTGCGACCGGCTTGGAAATATAGTCGTCGGCGCCGGTATCGAGGCCGCGTACGCGATCTGTTCGATCGCTGCGCGCAGTCAGCATGATGATCGGCAGGTCGCGGGTGGTGGTCCGGCGTCGCAGTTGGCGGCAGACCTCGATGCCGGACATGTGCGGCAGCATCCAGTCGAGAAGTACGATGTCTACGGGCCGTTCGTCGACGATCTCGAGAGCCCTTTCGCCGCTCTCAGTCGCCACGACATCGAACCCTCCGCGTTCGAGATTGTAGCGGAGGACATCCACAAGCGCGGTTTCGTCTTCGACGAGGAGCACTAGCGGCGTCATTCCATCGCGTCCTCCGTCGTTCCCGAGAGTGGAAGTTCGAATGCTTCCGCTTCCCGGCCCCGCGGCCTCGCCGTGCGCAGCCGTTCTCCGTGCACCAGGAAATAGATGGTTTCGGCGACGTTAGTGACGTGGTCGCCGATTCGCTCGACATTCTTGGCGATGAACAGGATCTGGGTGCAGACCGCGACGTGTTTGGGATTTTGGATTACCTGCAGCGCTTCGTGAAATACGCTGGCATAGGCGTTGTCCAGTGTTTCGTCGGCATGCCAGGCTTCGATGGCCCGGTCGGCGTCGCGGGCGATATAGGCGTCGAGCACGGTCTTGAGCATCTGCTGGGCAAGCTTGCTCATGCCCGGAATGGACTGGACCGGGCCAGCCGGCGGGGCTGCGGACAGCGTGATCGAGCGTTTCGCGATATTGGCCGCGTAGTCCCCGATCCGCTCGAGGTCGGATGAGATCTTGAGAGCGGCCACGATCTGGCGAAGATCTTGGGCCATCGGCTGGCGCAGCGCCAGCAGCCGCGTCGCCTTGATGTCGATCTCGTAGTTCAGATCGTCGATCAGGTCGTCGTCCGAGATGATCTCCTGCGCAAGGTCCGGATTGCGCTGCACGACAGCTTCCACCGCGCGGGTGATCTGCGATTCGGCGAGTCCGCCCATGTGGACGATGTCCTTGTCCAGATGTTCGAGTTCCTGAGCGTACGACTTGACGATGTGATCGCCGGGTGTCGGGGTACTGCTTGCCATGGCTGCGTCTCCGGATGCCCGCATCAACCATATCTGCCGGTGATGTAGCCGTGCGTCCGTTCGTCTTTCGGGTTGGTGAACATGTTCTCGGTTTCGTCGACCTCGACGAGGCACCCGAGGTGGAAGAAGGCCGTTCTCTGGGAAACGCGGGCGGCTTGCTGCATCGAGTGCGTGACGATGACGATTGTGAAGCGTTCGCGCAACTCGTCGATCAACTCCTCGATGCGCGCGGTGGCAATCGGATCCAGGGCCGAGCACGGTTCGTCCATCAGGATGACGTCCGGGCTGACCGCGATGGCGCGGGCGATGCACAGGCGCTGCTGCTGACCGCCGGACAATCCGGTTCCGGGATCGCCGAGGCGGTCCTTTACCTCGTTGAGCAGGCCCGCCCGTTCCAGGCTGGAATGCACGACTTCGTCGAGATCGGTGCGGTTCGAGACGAGGCCGTGAATGCGCGGGCCGTAGGCGATGTTGTCGTAGATCGACTTGGGAAACGGGTTGGGCTTCTGGAACACCATGCCGACGCGCGCGCGAAGCTGCACGACATCCAGATTGCGGTCGTGGATGTCCTCGTTGTCGATCGCGATCTCTCCAGTAACGCGGCATCCCTCGATAACGTCGTTCATCCTGTTGAGGCAGCGCAGGAAGGTCGACTTGCCGCAACCCGACGGACCGATCAGCGCAATGACGCGGTTCTCGGGCACATCGAGATCGACATTGAACAGCGCCTGCTTTCCGCCATAGAAGACCGACACGTCGCGCGCCCTGATCTTGATTGCCGGCGCCGCCGTCTCAAGCTCTTTGGTCATGTCCCCCGCCGCCAGCGCGGCCGATGCGATGTTCATGTCATCCCTCATCAAATTCGCATGCTACCAGCGCCGTTCAAATTTCTTTCGGAGGAGAACGGCAAGCAGGTTCATGATCACCAGGAAGCCGAGCAGCACGATGATTGCAGCGCCGGTTCTCTCGGCAAACGCCCGTTCCGGGAGATCGCTCCAGAGGAAAATCTGCACCGGCAGGACGGTCGAGGCGCTGAGCGGCCCGCCGGGAATGTCGACGATGAAGGCGACCATGCCGATCATCAAGAGCGGCGCCGTCTCTCCCAGGGCCTGGGCCATGCCGATGATGGTGCCGGTCAGGATGCCGGGCAGCGCCAGCGGCAGGACATGGTGGGTCACGGTCTGCACCTGTGAAGCGCCGACGCCGAGCGCCGCTTCGCGGATCGATGGCGGCACCGCCTTGAGAGCGGCGCGAGTGGCGATGATGATGGTCGGCAGCGTCATCAGCGCGAGCACGATGCCGCCGACCAGGGGGGCCGACCGCGGCAGGCCGAAGAAATTGAGAAAGACGGCGAGTCCGAGGAGGCCGAACACGATCGACGGTACCGCGGCGAGGTTGTTGATGTTGACCTCTATCAGGTCGGTCCAGCGATTCTTGGGCGCGAATTCCTCAAGATAGATGGCGGCCGAAACGCCGACGGGGAAACTTAGCAGCAGGGTGACCAGCATGGTCCAGAAGGAACCGACGATCGCGCCCCAGATGCCGGCCTGCTCGGCTTCGCGCGACGCGCCAGCGGAAAACAGCGTCGTGTTGAAATTCGCCTCGATCCGCCCGTCCGCTGCGAGCCGCTCGTACCACGCCACCTCGCGGTCCTTGAGCGGCCGCTCGTCCTCCGGCGTGTCGACGCCGTACTTTCCCTTGTGGAACTGATCGAGATCGTCGGAGGCCGTCAGCCAGATCTCGCGGGTGGTTCCGATGAAGTCCGGTTTGTCGATCACCATGCTCCGCAAGGCGATGTCGGCGCCCGAACTGACGAGCCTGCGGAGCTGCCGTTTGTCGCGGCGCTTGCGCACCTCCGGAAACAGTTTCTCGATTGCCCGGCGGTAGAGAACCGCGTAGTTGGCCGTTCTCAGGGTCTCGGCATCGCGCGTCCCGTCAGGATCGATCACTTCGGTGTCGAAATGGATGTCGAGACGAATCTCGGTCTGGACGAAGGCGCTGTAGCCGGTTCCGATGATCGTGATCATCAGCCACAGCAACACCGCAATGGCCATGCCCACGGCGAGAATGCCGTAGGCGCGGAACCGGCGTTCGGCCCGGTGCCTCTTGGCGAGGCCGGGCGACCGGCCGCCGGCGGTCCCTGCCGTCTGCGTTTTCGCCTGCGTTGCGTCAGTCATACTGTTCCCTGTATTTGCGGACAACGTGCAGCGCGACCATGTTCATTGCGAGCGTCGCGACGAAAAGCACGAGGCCGAGCGCGAACGCGGCAAGCGTCTTGGCGCTGTCGAACTCCTGATCGCCGACAAGCAGCGTGACGATCTGGACGGTGACGGTAGTAACCGCCTCGAACGGGTTGGCCGTGAGGTTGGCCGCGAGACCGGCGGCCATGACGACGATCATCGTCTCGCCGATGGCGCGGCTGACAGCGAGCAGGCAGGCAGCGAAAACTCCCGGCAACGCGGCGGGCAGGATGACGCGCTTGATGGTCTCGGACCGGGTCGAGCCAAGCGCATAGGACCCGTCGCGCAGGGATTGCGGTACGGCGCTGATGACGTCGTCGGAGAGCGACGAGACGAAGGGGATGATCATGATCCCCATCACCAGGCCGGCTGCGAGCGCGCTTTCGGACGCGACGTCGAACCCCAGCACGTCGCCGAGCTCGCGCAGATGGGGAGCGACGGTCAGGGCGGCAAAGAACCCGTAGACCACCGTCGGAACGCCGGCGAGAATCTCCAGTGCCGGCTTGATGGCGGCCCGCACGCGTGGCGCCGCGTATTCCGACAGGTAGATGGCCGAGAACAGCCCGACCGGAACCGCGATCATCATGGCGATGGCGGTGATCAGCAGCGTGCCCGAGAACAGCGGGATGGCTCCGAAACTGCCGGATGCCCCGACCTGATCCTTGCGCAGCGCCGTCTGCGGACTCCATTCGACCCCGAACAGGAAATCCACGAACGATACCTTGCCGAAGAAGCGGATCGATTCGAAGATCAGCGACAGGACGATACCGGCGGTGGTTACGATCGCGATCGTGGAACAGGCGATCAGGAAAATGCGGAGCGTCCGCTCGACGTGATTGCGGGCGCGCATTGCCGGAGTTATCGTGCGCAGCGTCAGGAGGCCGCACCCGATCGCAATGGCGAGCGCCAGCACGAACAGTGCGCCGTTGCCGATGACGCGCAACTCCCGGAGATGCTCGGTGCCAGCGGCTGCGGCCTGGCCGAGCAGCGTGTCGGCGCCGCGGCCGGTTATGTTGCCGTTGGCAAGCGAGCGGATGTCGCTCATCAGCAGGCCGAGCTGATCCGGAGGCAGGTTCCGGGCTTCGGGCGGAAGCGACGACGTCACGAGATCCTCGAGGATCGCGGGCTGCACGATCAGCCACAGCGCCGCCACGAGCACGGCCGGCACCGCGCACCACAGGGCAACGTATGTGCCGTGATAGACCGGCCGGGAGTGCAGGAGATGGGGCCGACTGCCAGTCGATGCCACCGCCCGCCTCCGCCCCATGACGTATCCGATGGCGGTGAGCAGGAGGAGGACGGCGATCAGCATCGTGGGCGACATCCTGTTCTCCGCATTCCCATCCCGGTCCGCGCCCCCGCGGGGACCCAGCATTGCCGCCGGTACGGCCCATACCCGGCATCATGCGCGCCCGTGACCCGCAGGACCCTGCCTGAACCCGCTAGGTACGCGTACTCCAAGTCCTGTATATGACAGTTTTATTAATGTTATGTGACGGTCGCGCCGCCAGTTCGGTTGTCGCCCGATACCGCTCTGCCGGGATCACGAGGGCGTGGCGTCGTCGGCCGGATCGCGCATTTCTGCCGCGGGCAGGCGGACGGTGAAGGTGCTGCCCCGGCCGACCTCTGATTCGATCTCGAGCCGGCCACGATGGCGGTTCACGATGTGCTTGACAATGGCGAGGCCGAGCCCGGTGCCACCGAGTTCGCGCGATCTGGCGGCGTCGACGCGGTAGAAGCGCTCGGTCAGGCGGAGCTTGTGCTCGTCGGCTATTCCTGGACCGTCATCGATGACCGATATCTCGATGCTGATGCCGTCCGCGGACCCCGGCAGCGGCTCGCTGCTGTTGTGGGCGCTGATGAGCACCGCCGAGTTGTCGCCGCTGTACTTGACGGCGTTGTCGACCAGATTCTGCAGGAGCTGCGTGATTTCCTCCTCGTCGCCGCGGATGCCGGGTAGGGAAAGCGCCGATTCCACCCTGATGTCGATACCGCGTTCCGCCGCTGGAATCCGGAGGGAGCGGGCGATATCGGAGAGCAGGTCGGGAAGGTTGACGACACCGTCGGGCGGCGTCATCTCGTTCATCTCGATGCACGACAGTGACAGCAGATCCTCGGTCAGCCGGGTCATGCGGGCAATATGCGTGTCCATCATCTCGATGAACTTGCGCTGCGCCTCGGGATCGTCCGTGGCCGCTCCTTGGAGCGTCTTGATGCAGCCCGCAAGCACGGCAAGCGGAGTCTTGAGTTCGTGGCTGGCGTTGGCCACGAAGTCGGCCCGGGCCTGATGAATCTTCCGGATCTCGGTGGTGTCATGAAACGCGAGCACGGCCGCCGCTTCGCTTTCCGGCGATACCGCGAGTTTCCGCATCTGGACAGTGAACGTACTCTGGGTGGGAAACAGGGTCTCGAACTCGACGAGCTCGCGGTCGCCGCCCGCGAGGATCCGGTCGGCAGCCGCAAGCACGCCGGGATCGCGGACCACGGACGACAGGTCGGCGCCGCGGCTTGCCGTGCCGAGCAGTTCCGTCACCCCGACGGTTGCGTGAGCTATGTAGCGGTTGCTGTCGATCAGGATCAGCGGATAGGGGAGGCCTTCTAGGATCGTTTCTGCAGCCGCCGCCTGTGCGGTGAGCTGCTGGTATTCCCGCTCCCAGGCCGAATTGGCCCTGTCGATTGCGGCGGCGAACTCCGGCAGCAGCCCCGGGTGGTGATCCGGATGCGCCGTGCCGGTCCCCGGTTCCCGGGCGCGTCCGGCAATCTCAGCGATGTTGCGCAGCAGGTGGCGGGCGACGGCGAAAAGCGCCATCGCGCACGCGATGCCGGCGATCAGGACGGCATCGGGCTCAAGCACGCCGAGTGTGGCGAGGACGGCGAGGACGGCGAGGACGGGCGCCGAGGCCATGCCGGCCAACGCAAGAACCCGCCACCAGGATATGTCCCCCCTATTCATCCCTTCCTGCTGCCGCACCGGCTTCCGGCGCCCGCACCATCAGCGTGTCAGCGGCCTCGCGCGCAATCCCCGGCGCGAGCGGCCATTTCCAGCGCGTCATGGGCGGCCATGGTCGCAAAGTTCACGAGCTCGGCATCGTTGGCGCTCATCGGCGCGATCTGCACCGAATGCCGGAGCCCGATCAGAAGCGGGCCGATGACGGTGCCGCCGCCGAGCTTGTGGAGGATGTGCGAAGAGATCGCGGCCGAATGCAGGCTCGGCATGATCAGGACGTTGGCCGCGCCCGACAGGCGGCAGAACGGATAGACGTGCCGCAAATCCATGTCGAGCGCGACTTCGGCTGTCATTTCCCCGTCATATTCGAAATCCGCGCCTTCGTCGTCGAGAATCCCGACGGCCTCACGGACGTGCGAGGCGAAGGTGCCGGGCGGGTTGCCGAAATTGGCTGATGACAGGAACGCAACCAGCGGCTCGTGTCCCACCGATCGCGCCTTGGCGGCGCACTGGTGGGCGATGCGCGCGAGCTGCGCCGCGTCGGGGCTCTGGTGGATGGCCGTGTCGGCGATGAACACGGTGCGGCCGCGCGACATCATCATCTCGAGTCCAAAGACCTCGTGCCCGGGGACGGGATCGACGGCGCGGCGGATATCGGCGTAGCACACCGAATAGTTGCGCGACAGGCCGGTGACCATGGCGTCTATGTCGCCATGGGCAAGCATGCAGGCGGAGAACACGTTGCGGTCGGTATGAACGAGGCGCTGGCAGTCGCGATAGAGGAGTCCTTCGCGTTGCAGGCGGCGGTAGAGAAACTCGATGTAATGGGTGTTGCCACCCGAGAGCCGGGCATTGTGGATCTCGATCCCCCCGGCTCCGGTCAGCCCGAGCTGCTGGATGGTCCGCTGGACGCGCTCTTCGCGGCCGATCAGCACTGGCGTACCAAGCCCGGACTGGGCGAAGGCGATGGCGGCGCGGATCGTGGTTTCCTCCTCGCCTTCGGCAAATCCGACCCGGCGCGGGCTCGCCCGCACATCGGCATGAATCGTCTGGAGCATGGAGACTGTGGGATCAAGGCGCGCCGACAGCGCGACCTCGTAGGACTTGACCTCCGGCATCTCCATGCGCGCGACGCCGCTGTCGACGGCCGCCTGGGCGACGGCCGGCGGAACCCATGATATCAGGCGCGGATCGAAGGGAACCGGGATGATGTAGTCCGGTCCGAACTGCAGGCGCCGGCCCGAATAGGCGGCGGCGACCTCGTCGGGAACGTCGTTGCGCGCGAGTTCGGCCAGTGCGCGCGCCGCCGCCATCTTCATCTCGTCATTGATGGTGCGGGCGCGGACATCGAGTGCGCCGCGGAAGATGTAGGGAAAGCCGAGAACGTTGTTGACCTGGTTGGGATAGTCGGACCGGCCGGTGGCGATTATCGCGTCGGAACGCGCGCGCTGTGCCGCCTCGGGAAAGATCTCGGGGTCCGGATTGGCCATGGCGAAGATGATCGGCTGCGCCGACATCGACTTGACCATATCCGGCGTCACCGATCCGGCCACCGAGACCCCGAAGAACACGTCCGCGCCCTTCATCGCGTCGGCCAGGCTGCGCGCGCATGTGTCGACGGCGTGCGCCGACTTCCATTGGTTCATTCCGTCCTCGCGGCCGGTATGGACCACGCCGTTGGTGTCGCACAGGAGCACGCTGTCGTGGCGCATCCCGAAGGCCTTGAGCAGTTCGGCGCAGGCGATGCCCGCGGCGCCGGCGCCGTTGATGACCAGGGTCGTCGTGGCGATGTCGCGTCCGGTTAGCTCGATCGCGTTGATCAGGCCGGCGGCGGCAATGATCGCGGTGCCATGCTGGTCGTCATGAAAGATCGGAATGTTCATCGCCTCGCGAAGCCGACTTTCGATCTGGAAGCAGTCGGGGGCGCGAATGTCTTCGAGGTTGATGCCGCCGAAGGAGGGGCCGAGATGGCGCACGCAATTGACGAAGGCGTCGACATCCTCGGTGTCGAGCTCGAGGTCGATGGCGTCGATGTCGGCAAAGCGCTTGAATAGGACCGCCTTGCCCTCCATGACCGGCTTGGAAGCGAGGCCGCCGAGATTTCCGAGTCCGAGAACCGCAGTGCCGTTGGAAATCACGGCAACGAGGTTGCCTTTGGCGGTGTATTCGAAGGCGTCGGCCGGATCGTCGGCGATCTGCAGGCACGGGGCGGCGACCCCGGGCGAATAGGCCAGCGCGAGGTCGCGCTGGGTTGCGAGGGGTTTGGTCGGTGCAATCTCGATCTTGCCCGGCCGTCCGGAGCGATGCATCGCAAGGGCGTCCCGGTCAAGATCGCTGAGCTTCCGTTCCGCCATATGTATCGATCCCGCCAAGCTGCGATACCGGCAGGATAGTCACTAAATCGACGGCGTCCAGCCGGGTCGCTCGCGGGCTGCCGTCAGGGCCGGAGCGCGGTGAACGGACGCTGTCCCGGACCGCATCCCGTCGCGAAGGCAGGCGGCCGCAGCGCGAATTCGTTGACTTGGCAAGTCTGAAAATTCACTATCGTGCGGCAGCAACAGCGTACGAGTGCGCCATGATGGACAAGGTTGCGGACTTGGTCGGGACAGCGGACATAGCCGGGGTGAAGGCGTCGGAGCCCGAACGCCCGTCTTCCGGCGCCGCGCAGTCGCCGATGATGGTCCAGTACTTCCAGATCAAGAAGGATCATCCGGACGCCATCCTCTTCTACCAGATGGGCGATTTCTACGAGATGTTCTTCGACGATGCTGTGAAGGCCGCCGAGGCGCTCGACATCACCCTGACCCGGCGGGGCAAGCACGGGGACGAGAACATCCCCATGTGCGGGGTTCCGGTCCAGACTGCCCAGACCTATCTGGCGCGCCTGATCCGGCGCGGCTTCCGCGTTGCCGTTTGCGAGCAGACGGAAGATCCCCGGGCTGTGAAACAGCGCGGTTCGAAGGAGGTCATGCGCCGCGAGGTGACGCGCGTCATCACGCCGGGCACGCTGGTCGAGGACGCGCTCCTCGATGCCCGGCGTCACAACTATCTTGCGGCCGTTGCTGACGCTGCCGGCGGGCACGGGCTGGCCTGGCTCGACATCTCGACCGGCGCCTTCTTTACCGAACCGGTCACAGCTCCGGCGCTTGCGGCTGCGATCGCCCGCATCGAGCCCGGCGAACTCCTGGTTCCCGAACGGCTTGCGTCCAGGCCCGAGGTGGCCGCCATCTCGCGGGATCTCGGCGACAGGCTGGCGATGGTCCCTTCGGCGTCGTTTGACAGCGAGGCGGCGCGCCGCCGGCTCGAGAAGATATTTGCCGTCCGGTCGCTTGATGGATTCGGCGATTTCACCCGTGCGGAACTGTCGGCCGGAGGCGCGCTCCTCGATTACATCGAACTGACCCAGCGTGGCAAGATGCCCGGGTTGCAGCGCCCGCGGCGCCTGCGCCAGGGCGCGGTCATGGACATCGATCCCGCCACCCGTCGCAATCTCGAGCTGGTCCAGACCATGTCCGGCGCTCGCGAGGGCTCGCTCTTGGACGTGATCGACTGCACCGTGACCGGAGCGGGTGCGCGGCTGCTGGCCGCCCGGTTGTCGGCTCCGCTGACCGACACTGCCGCCATTCGTGCGCGTCACGACGCCGTCGACTGGTTTGCCGCACAGAGAGACATGCGCGACGACATGCGCGGCGCGCTGCGTTCGGCTCCCGACATGGAGCGCGCGTTGTCGCGCCTGCTTATGGGGCGTGGTGCGCCCCGCGACCTCGGTTCGCTGCGTGGCGGGCTCGCCGCCGCAGCCGACCTGCGGCCGTCGCTGGCCACCGCCGGCGAGCTGCCGCAGGAAATCGCGGGCGCCATGGAGGAACTTGGGGATCACGGCGCGCTCATCGACCGTCTCGACCGTGCGCTCATGGACGACTTGCCGCTCTCGACCCGGGACGGCGGCTTCGTCAGGGCCGGTTTCTCGGAGGATCTCGATGAACAGAGACACCTCCGCGACCAGAGCCGTACCCACATTGCCGTCCTGCAGGCGAGATACGCGGAGGAGACCGGAATCGCGTCGCTCAAGATCCGGCACAACAACGTGCTCGGATATTTCGTCGACATCAAGCCGGGCCATGCCGACAGGGTTGCGGCCGTGGGCGGAGACCGGTTCATCCACCGCCAGACCCTCGCCTCCGCAGTCCGCTATACCACGGTCGAGCTCGGCGAGCTCGAAGGCCGGCTCGCTCAGGCCGGGGAGCGCGCGGTGGCGCTCGAACTCGACCTGTTCGAGGAGCTGGTTGCCGGCGTCGCGGAGCGCGCCGACGCCATCTTGCGCACCGCCGCGGCGCTTGCGGTGCTCGATGTCGCCTGCGCGCTCGCGGGGCTTGCCGTGCGCTGTCGCTACGCGCGTCCCGAGATGGCTGACGACACCTCCTTCAGCGTCACCGCAGGCCGCCATCCCGTCGTCGAGGCGGCGCCCGGGGGCACGGCGGGTGCAAACTTTGTCGCCAACGACTGCGACCTCGACGAGGCGCAGCGCCTGTGGCTCATGACCGGGCCCAACATGGCCGGCAAGTCCACCTTTCTGCGCCAGAACGCGCTGATCGCGGTACTCGCCCAGATGGGCTCCTTCGTTCCGGCCGAGGCGGCGCGCATCGGCGTCATCGACCGGCTGTTCAGCCGCGTCGGTGCCGCCGACGATCTCGCACGCGGCCGCTCGACCTTCATGGTCGAGATGGTGGAAACGGCGATCATCCTGAACCAGGCGACCGAGCGGTCGCTGGTCATACTCGACGAAATCGGCCGCGGCACTGCAACCTTCGACGGGCTGTCCATCGCCTGGGCGACCCTTGAGCATCTGCATGACCTGAATCGCTGCCGGACCCTGTTCGCCACCCATTTTCACGAACTGACCTCGTTGACGGAGCAGCTGCCGGCGCTCTGCTGCCACACGATGCGGGTCAAGGAGTGGGAGGGCGAGGTCGTCTTCCTGCATGAGGTCGTCGGCGGCACCGCCGACCGCTCCTATGGCATCCATGTTGCCAAGCTGGCCGGTCTTCCCGAGGCGGTGGTCGTCCGCGCGCGCGAGGTGCTGAGCGTGCTCGAACAGGGCGAGCAGTCCGGCGCGCTGGCGCAGCTGGCGGAGGACCTGCCGCTGTTTTCGGCGCCGGTGCGAAGGGGGCCAGCAGCACCGGCTGCGCCGTCGCCGGTCGAGGAGGCGTTGCGGGCGGTCAATCCCGACGAGCTTTCTCCGCGCGATGCGCTCGACGCGCTGTACCGGTTGCGGGCGATGCTGTGAGATGGCGCGGTCGCGGGAGGCGGTGATGGAGGGTCCGGTGGCGCCGGGCGGGTACGACCCGGCAGGCTGCGGCATGGCCGTCGTCTGCTTCATCGTCGTCATCCTTCGAGCCAGGGGTTTCGGACGGGCGGAGAGTCTGCGGAGCGGGAGATTGCAGCCTTGGGCACTGTCAAGCTGAACCGGCGGGTGCGCCAGGCTAACTGGCAGAATGTCGCCGGGTGAAAGTCCCGGCAGGAAGAGAGGCTAACCACCACTTTCTCCGTGAACCATGCGTCGTGAGGCGTCAGGCAAAGCGTTGGGGAGCGGCAGGCGTGCAGCGAGTCTAGCTGCTGATCTTGCGGGTGAAAGTCCCGCAATTCTCAGTTTGGCGCCGTAGCATTGGTTCAGGGGCGACCCTGGATCAGCGAGCTGGGACGTAGAAAGCCGTCGTGGGCTGGCTGGAACGCAGTGTCCAGCCGATCCGGTCAGCCAGGGCGGCGAGCAAACCGGAGGGCGAAAGCGAACGGGAAGCCCCGAAATTCCCCACCCACACGAAGCTGATTTGTGGGATAGGCGGCGAACGCCAAGGTTGCTACCCGATGGCCAGTGTCGATGCGGAAGAACTGAGGAACACGCATCGGGTTCCCCGGGGTACAGACGGCGGCAATTCGGGACAGATCAGCAGTGAAAGACCGGAAGGTGAGGAGGACAGACAGGATGAAGAGACCCGTCAAGGACCGCGTCTATAACCGGGAGACGGGAAAGGACGCGGAGTCCTCCTGACTGGCGGATGAGGTCGCCTAAGGGGCGGGACAACACAACCCGTCCCGAGCGAGGACCTCAGGGCTCAGGTAGCCTATGCGGCAGGTCAAGCCGGTACGCAGACCGACAGACTGCAAGGCCGAAGGACGGAGCAAACGCTCGGAGATGCCGTGGGTATGGTTGGGTCAGCCTTGACTATGGCGTGGGAAGGCTTCGCACCGAACTCCAAGTGGGTGCCTGATGCTTGAACCGGGAAAACCGGACGTACGGAATTTTAGGGGGGCTGCTGGAAACGTGGTCTATGGCGATTCTGCGAACCCGCCCGCAATCGAAAGAGCGGTGACGGATAAAGCCTTCGCCTAAGGATGCGCGCGCCAGCGGCCTACCCGACGTGGGCCGGGCTATCGAGCTACGAGATTCAGGTCAAACCGGAGTGCCGAGGTCGTCCGCCAAGCCGAAGGCAACACCCTGCGAGCCGCGTTGGTGAGGCGAGCAGGTGCTCCGCGGGGTCCGAGAACCATGGCCGAAGCAGGGACCCGGGAGGTCTTGCCCCACTGTCGTAGAGGGGTCGCAGAGGAAAGGAACTATTCCGTAACCCGATGATGAACGAGAAGTCGGATTCGGCCATGGTACCGTCGAAGGCGGCGAACAAGGGCTCTTCGGAGCCTGCGGAGTTGCTGGAGGGAAGGGCAATGCGGTTGACCCGCGCCGCACGCAGAAGCGGGGGTCACAGGCGGCGCATACGACAAGCTGCGAAGAGGAATCCGGAAGAGCGTCTTGTGACGTTGCTCCACCACGTGACGTTCTGCACGCTGCGTTTCACTCCTTGAGAAAGGACGCGGCAGCGGGGGTGGACGAAGTTACGTGGCACGCGTACGCGGAAGGTGTGGAACTGCCTGCACGCCCGTGTGCACAGGGGCGGGCGCCCTTGTCGCGGCGGGTATACATACCCAAGGAGGGCAACGACCGCTTGCCTCGCTGGAGGACAAGATTCTGCAGCGGGCGGTGACGGACACGATTCTGGTACCGCGAGACGGAGTTCCTCGGGTTACGGTTTCCGGCCGGGGCGCACGATGCGCTCGATGCAGTCGGAGTGGAACGGCGGAAGGTCGACTGGATCGTTGACGCCCCTTCGACAACCGCGACCACCTAGTCGCGATGCTCGAGAGACGGATCGGGGGCTCTGATCATCAAGTGACGCTGGCGTCATGGAGCGACACCGGTGTTGGTTCGCCGCAGGGCGCAGCCCCTGCCTGGCGAACGTTTACCTGGACTACGTGCGACTGGTTTCAGAACCATTGGCGCAAACGGATGACTGACACGATCATCGTGCGCTATGCGGACGACCTTGTGTGCGGCTTTCAGTATCAGGGCGATGCGAAGCGCTGGGACCTCGGGGAGAGGTTGGCTCACTTGAACTGCACCCGGACAATCATCGAGTTCGGTCGGTTTGCCGGAGCGAGCCGCCGGAAGCGGGGGCAAGACGTTCGACTTCCTCGGCATGACGCACTATTGCGAGCAAACGAGGAAGGGCAAGTTCAGGGTCGGCCGCAAACCATCCCGGAAACGGGCACCCTGCGGCGGATCAAGGAGGCATTGCGCAAGCTGTGGCACGACAACCGGCACAAGACGGCCAAGTGGCGAGTGATCAAGGGATGGCTCAACTACTACGCCGTTCCGGGAATACGGAGAGCGGTGTCCGTATGATGCTCCGAAGGGCCGGGTTTCGTTTTGTCTCGGGACGGCCGGTCCACCCTAGCGCTACCATGTCCTGAAAAAGAGGGCTGGACATTGCCGATCGGGCGGTGTACGGTCCCTCGCCATGCGGACCCAATCGAACATTCTTCGGACGCTGCGCGGCGCGGAAGCGCGGTCCCGGGTGGCCGGGATCCTGTCGCGGGAGTCGTTTGCCAGCCGGCAGTCTCTGGGCCGCCGGGTGTGCGAGGAGTTTGCCTTTGTCGACGCCCTCGGCCGGTGGCAGGTTTCGGGATGCCTCAAGGCCCTGCGCACCCTGGCGGCGTCCTCGCCGGAGATCGTCCTGCCGCCGCCCCGGGTGCCGCCGCCGGACCGAACGCCGCGTCAGCTGGATGAGGCCGTTCCGGCGCCCGTCGGGGTGCCGGGGCGGGTGTCGGAGATCGAAGGGCTGGAGGTGTTTCCGGTGACGACGGTGGTGCAGCGCACGGTGTGGAACACGCTGATCGCGCGCGAGCATCCGCACGGCCTGACGACCTTCGCGGGCCATCAGGTGCGCTATTTGGTGACCTCGGGACACGGAATCCTGGGCGCGGCCGGGTTCTCGGCCGCCGCCTTGCAGGTGCAGGCCCGGGACCGCTGGATCGGGTGGAGTGCGCCGCAGCGCCGGGATCACCTCCACCGGGTGATCGGTCTCAGCCGCTTCCTGATCCGTCCGGCGGTCCGCTGTCCCCACCTCGCCAGCCAAGTGCTGGGCCGTCTGTTGCGACGGCTGCCCGCGGATTTCGAGGCCCGCTACGGCCTGCGGGTGTGGCTGGTGGAAAGCTATGCGGATGCGGGCGTGCCGGGCACCTGCCTGCGGGCTGCCAATTTCGTGTGCGTGGGCGAGACGAAGGGGCGGGGCCGCCAGGACCGGTATCATCGCCGGGAGAAGACCGGGAAGACGGTCTGGATGTACCCGTTGCACCGGCGTTGGCGCCGGGATCTCGGGGTGGCCGAAGTGGAGCGATGGCCGTCGCTCGAGCCCGGCGAAGGTCTCGGTGCACGGGAGTGGGCCGCGAACGAGCTGGGAGGAGCACCCTTGGGGGATCGGCGACGGGCGGCGCGACTGGTGAAGAGCGCTTCGCTGCTGGCGGAGTATCCGGGGCAGAAGATCCAGGCCCACCCGGACAGCAGCCGTACGGTCATCAGTGCCTTCTACCGGTTGATCGAGCAACCGGTGGACAGCGCCATCACGGTGGACAACATCCTGGCGCCTCACCGGGAGCGTACCCTCCAGCGCATCCGGGGGCAGCGGACGGTGCTGGCGATCGAGGACGGGAGCGATCTGAACTTTGCGCGGCGTCCGGGGTGTGACGGTCTGCAGGTCATCGGCACGAACCAGACCCGTGCCTCGACCCTGCACGCCACGCTGGCGGTGACCGACACCGGCCTGCCCCTGGGGGTGCTGCGGTTGGGGTTCGACCCGAAGCATGCGAAGACCGTCGCCGCCGGGACGAAAAGCCGGCGATGGCTCCACGGATTCACGGATACCGTCGACGCCGTCCGGGAAGTCGGCGGCAAGACCCGCGTGATCATGGTCTGCGATCGGGAGGCGGATTTCTTCGAACTGTTCGATCTCCAGCGCCAGCACCCGCGGGTCGAGGTGCTGGTACGGGCCCGGCACGATCGGGTCCTGGGGCCCCACCGCCCGAAGCTGTTCGCTGCCATGCAAGCCGGCCCGTCCGACGATCAGATCGAGATCGAGATCGACGGCCTGACCGAACGCCGGAAATCGCGCGGGAAACCGGCCCGGCGCAAGCGTGTGGCCAACTGCGAACTCCGACATCGTCGCCTGACCCTGCCGTCGACCCTGGAGGGCAAGGATCCGGTGTCCGTCTCGACGGTCCATCTGGTCGAAACCCACCCGCCCGAGGGCGAGAATCCGGTGCAGTGGTTCCTGCTCACCACGCTCCCGGTGCGCACCGGGCCGCAAGCCGCCGAGGTGGTCGGCCACTATCTCCAGCGCTGGAAGATCGAGGATTTCTTCCGCGTCCTGAAATCCGGCTGCCAGGTGCAGTCCCTGCTGTTCCGCAAGGCCGAACGCCTACAACGGGTCACCGCCATCCATGCCGTGATCGCCTGGCGCATCATGGTCCTGACCCTGCTCGGACGACAGGTCCCGGACTGTGAACCCGCGCTGATGTTCACCGATCCGGAACTGGCCTTCCTCCGCGACTACGCGCGCGAGCAGGCCATGCCGGCTCCCGACACCCTCGGCGGCGCCGTGCGTCTGGTCGCCCATCTCGGAGGGTATCGGGACCGCAAGCACGACCCTGAACCCGGATACCAGATCATGTGGCACGGCTCCAACCGGCTGAGCGGCGCCACCCTCGGTCATCGAATCGGCTTCCAGGCCGGCCAGCGGCAGGCCCTGGTCCGGGATCGGGCTCCCCTGGTTCAGCCATAATTGTCATGCCTCGGTAGGGCTAGTAGTCCACCGACATTGTATTGATGGTTTTTGGTGGGTAGTATTTCCGTGTCGGCGTTCGTTGGAATCCGGGCAGTGCCGATATCCACACGGGCAAGATGCCGAATAGGCAGGCAGCCCCATGCGCAGGTCCGGACAACGGGCATGTCCGCAGGTCTTCGGGGCAATGACAGGAGCGGCGCATATGGCCAACTCTCCTCAGGGCAGGAAGCTCTACCGGGTGACCCTTTCGGCGCAGGAGCGCCGGGATCTGAAGGCGATCGGGCATCGGGGGCGCCGGGGCCGCCTGGCACAGGTCCTGATGCTGAGGGGCGCTTGTCGATGCCGACATTGCGCAAGGGCTGGGCATCGGCACGGCGACGGTCGAGCGCTTGCGCAAGCGCTGCGTCCTGGAGGGACTGGAGGCCGCCCTCAGCCGCAAGGAGCAGGTGAACCGTCGGCCGAAACGGCTGGACGGGGCGATGGAGGCGAAGCTGGTCGCCCTGCTCGTCCCCGCCCGAGGGCTGTGGGCGCTGCTCGCCGGCCGTCTGGTGGAGATGGAGATCGTCGAGCGCATTTCGGAAGAGACGGTCAGGAATACGTGTATTACACCTTGGTGACTATGCGATTTGTGGTTCTTTCCCCGCGCGGAAATAATGCCATCCGACAAACAGGAAACTCGCCGCGAACGCCGGCCAGTGAAATACCGGATCAAGGTGGAGCACGAAGAACGCCAGGATCAGGCGTCCGCCGATCTCCCAAATTGCCAGGTGACGCTTATCGAAACCGAGGGTCGCGCTGGAAACCAGGTAAATCACCAGCAGGAGCCGTATGAGGGCCGAGGCGAAGTCGGGGATATTGAACTCGACGCCACTCTCCTCCACCAGCAGCAGCACCGGGTAATAGGCGAAGGCAAAGGGAACGATGAACTTCACCATGCCGACCCGCAGCGCATAGATCGCGGTCTTGAGAGGGGGCGATTCGGCAATCGACGCCGCGGCGTAGGCCGCCACGGCCACCGGCGGCACGATCGACGACGCAACGCCGTAATAAAGAACGAACAAGTGGGAGACTAGGGGCGTCAGGCCAAGGTTCTGGAACGACGGCCCCATGATCAGAATGATGCTGAGATAGGCGGGTACCGTGGGCATGCCCATGGCCAGCATCAACGAGGCAAACGCAGCAATGAACAGGACGCTAAAGAGGTTGTCGTCGGCGAGGTCGTTGATTACCTGAGCAAAGTCATTGGGCAGTCCGGTCGCGCCCAAAACCGCGACAATCACCCCAACCACGCCGATGGCCATCAGCAATTCGCTGTAGGTCTGGCCGCCGCGGCTCAGGGCGGTCAGGATTAATGTCGGTTTCCTGCGAATATCCGGATTGAGAAAACTGAGCGGGATCAGCATGGCCAAGGCGAACATGCCTGCGCCGGCGGCGGAGAATCCCATGACCAGCGTCGCGACCACCACGGTAATGGGCACGAACACCATGATCAGGTTCAGATAGTCCTGCGGTTTGACGGCCATGTTGGGATCCATGTCCGGGACGGCCTCGATCCCCAGGCGCCGGGCTTCGAAGACCACCGCGACGAACAAGCTGGAATAATAGGCAAGCGCTGGCACGATCGCGGCAACGATGATGGTGAGGTACGAGATGCCGGTAAGGTCGGCCATCACCAACGCGGCCGCGCCCATGATCGGCGGCATGATCTGGCCGGCGCTGGAAGCGGTTGCCTCGACACCGCCGGCGAAGGCCGGATCGAAGCCCCGCCGCTTGATGATCGGGATGGTGATGACGCCCGTGGCAACGACATTGGTCACCGATCCGCCGGTAACCGTGCCGAACAGCCCGGAGGCGGCAATGGCCGCATGGGCCGGGCCGCCCCGGAAGTTACGGGTCAACAGGAAGGCGATCTTGATGAGCGACCGGCCGCCGCCCGTTTGCTGCAGGGTGACCCCCAGCAGGACAAAGGGCAGGACGGTGAATATGAGGATGCCCATGAGATTGCCGAGCACCCCGTCATTGAGGTTGAACCAAATGTCTTCGGCGGAATCGATGAACTCCACCTGTGCGGTCTCGAAAATCCACGGCCAGTGCTGGCCGGTGTAAAAATAGAAGATGATCAGCATGCCGAATACGGACAGGGCGGCGCCCCAGACCCGCCAACAAAGGATGATGAATATGGCGCAGCCGGTCAGGGCGATGATCGGATGAACGATGGAGAGAACGAACAGCCCGTCAATCAACTCGAGGGCGACGATGTGATAGACCCACAGCACCCACGCAGCGGCAACCGCCAATGCCGCGTCCGCCAGCCAGGCCACGGATTTTATGGCCGGGAGTCGGCGTGAAACAGGCTCCGATACCGGATACCGGATAAGCACGACAATGATGGCGGAAAAAACGATCAGCGGCCGGATATACTCACTCGGGAATGGACCGATACTGGGGACGATCCAGAAGCTCGGCGCGGAATTGACGATTCCGGTGAAGGCGATGACGAGGGCCGCCAAACCGGCAAACCTGTTCAGGAGTCGGCGCGCGTTCGACTGCTCGGATTCCGTCGGCATTGTATTCCCCCATCAACCGAACTGGCGACCTACCGGCCCCACGTACGGGGCCGGTAGGCGGCGGCATCGACCGACGGGTTGGTTAAGAGTTCGGGGGAAGGAGACGCTCCGGAATCTTTGTCCCGATCTCCCGGTAATACTTCGCGGCCCCCGAATGGAGCCTCACATTCGAGCCGATGAAAGGCCGTTTCGGATCGACGCTCTTCAGTGTCACGGCGGTTTGCTGCATTTCACCCAAGTTTTCCCAGATGGCCTTGGTCATCTTGTAGACCATGTCTTCCGGAAGACTCGCCGCGACGCCCAGGTTGAACGTGCCGCCCGTCGTGACGACTTTCTTGTCGTTGTCAACCTGCGACTTATAGGTTCCCGGCGGAATTTCGAGGACAAACCGGTGGGGCGGAGCCGTGAATTTCTTCAAGCCTTCGGGATTTCCGGTCCGAGCATCGAGAATCCGGAATTTTTTCTTCAGCCCGATCTGTTCAACCGCGGCGGCGCCAAGTCCGGCGGGCCGGAAAAAGACATCCAGCTTGCCGTCCAGCATGGCCTGGAGACCGGAGCCCCAAGGCATCTTGATGGCTTTGTAGTCTTTGTTCGGCTCATATCCGGTCAGCGAACGGATGTAGTTCTGGGAGTTCACCGACGCACTACCGGACGGCGGCCCGACGAACACCCGCTTGCCCTTGATATCCTTGAAGCCCTTGATCCCGGAATCCTCAAACGTAAGCGGATGATTCGTTACGGCGAGCCACCCCAGAATGGAGCGTACTTCCTTTGACGCGGCGATCGCTTCCTTCTTGAACTTCTTGGCGTACATCCGGGAGCCTTTCTGAAGGTAACCGGCGACCGCCGTCGGCAGCGGCATAACCTCGAGCTTGCCGCTTCCCAGCTTCAGGGCCGACCGGGTCAAGGTCTGGCTGTCATTCACCTGAACCGAGATACCCGCCTCGCGCTTCCAGATCTTGCTGGCGACGATAATCATGGTGTGACCGGGCGCCCCCTGTGCGTCCGTATCAGATCGTAAAATCTTGCCCTGCGCCTGAACGGCGGTCGGCGCGGAGATCAGCATGCCGGTGAGCAGCAGACCTCCGATAAAGCCTCTCTTTGTCAAATCTCGCATTGCACTCTCCTGTTAAGTTCGATTTTTCAATTTCCCGGGTCGCCGGTCTCGTCTCCGTGATCCGCAACGCACGAAAGGCACGCGTCCGATCATTCGATATTCGTCCCCTACGGAGTTGAAGAGTACGGTCACGGCAATTCGGCGTCCAATACCGATTACGCACTCTCACCATAACCAGGAGTTATTACGCCCTTCATCGGAAGGAAAAATTTCGCTAAGATGGTTCACAATTATAACAATGAGTTATGGAGGACGATGGCATACCAGGGTATCGACAGGCTTGTCGCCCACTTCCTGGCGGTTGCCGACGAGGGCGGGGTAACCAGGGCCGCGGCCGAGCTCAATATTTCTCAGCCGGCTCTTTCTCGCAGCATCCGGATGCTTGAAGATCGCATCGGGGTTCCCCTCTTCCATCGCCGGTCCTTCGGCGTCGAGTTGACCGCGTACGGCCGGCTGCTTGCCCGCCGGGCGCGCGCCATGCAACTCGAGTATGAGCACGCGCTCACCGAGATCGACGCGCTGCTGCACGGGCGGGAGGGAATTATCCGGATCGGCGCCATTCCGGCGTGGGAAACCATCTACATCCCGCGGGCGCTCACCGCGGCCCGGGACAAACTGGAAGGCATAAACTTCACGGTCGTCGGCGGGGCCACCCGCCCCCTGCTCGCCCAGTTGCGGGAGGGCGCGATAGATTTGGCCTGCATCGCCCTGGAGGAACTGACCCCGCCGGACATCGTCACCGAGGTCCTGATGGACATGGAGCGGGTTGTCGTCAGCAGCGCGGCCCACCCTTTGGCCCGACAGAAGACCGTCACTGCGGAGGATTTGCTGAAATATCCGTGGAGCCAACTCAAGGGCGACGAGATTACGCTATCGAGGCTAGGCGGCTACTTTTCCGCCTACGGACTGGAGCCGCCGAACATCGAACTGGAATGTGAGTCCAACTCTTCCCTGATTTCGATCATGAAGACATCCGAAATCATCAGCACCGCTCCCAAGCCCTTTGCCGAGCACAGGTGCTCCGAAGAGTTGACCATCCTGCCGATTCAGGGATCGCTCTGGCACTACAAGACCGGCATTGCCTACCGGCGGGAAACCTCGCCGCCGGCGTTTTTGATGTCGTTTATTTCCCACCTCCGCTCTTCCCTTTCGGATGACGCAAATGCCGCGGCCCCATAAGATTATCGCATGGCCTCAAGCCTAATGGGCATTAGACGGGCATGGACAATTCATGACTGAATAGCCGCGAGACTGTCCCGCCGGCCGCGCCGGGGCAAACGAGAGAGCCCGGCGTTCCGGGAACAACGGAGGAAATATGGCCATCAACCAGTATTACGCCGTCCCCGAATTGGAGGAGTACAGCGAGCGGTTTAAGGACTTTTTTCAGTTCAAGCGCGAGAACGGCATCCTCGAGGTCAAGATGCACACCAACGGCGGGCCGGTGAAATGGAGCTATCAGTTCCATCATGCGCTCGCCGAGCTTTGGACCGTCATCGGCCACGATAAGGAAAACGAGGTCCTGCTCCTCACCTCGACGGACCCATACTGGATCTACGAATGGGATACGGCGTCGTTCAAGGAGGTCGAGCAATCGCCCGATGACGATCAGCGCTATGACGTGCAGATCTACGACACGCTGAAAATCGTCGAGAACTTCGTCAACGACATCGAGATTCCGACCATTGCCGCTATCAACGGGCGGGGCATTCATTGGGAAATGGCGCTGATGAGCGACATCACCCTTTGCACCCCCGACTTCATCCTGCGGGACGGGCATTTCAGCATGGACAGCGGCCATGTCCCCGGCGACGGCATGGGGCTGTGCCTGCAGCAGGTTCTCGGGATCAAGCGCGGCAATTACATGATGCTGACCAGCGGCAGCATGGATGCCGGGGAGTGCTTCGAACTCGGGGTCGTCAACGAGGTGGTGGAGCGGGACGACATCGTCGACCGCGCCTGGGAGCTTGCGCGCGACATCATGAAGAAGAGCCGGTCGGCCCGGCGGATGGCCCATTATATCTGTGTGCGGCCGTGGAAAGCGGTTCTCGAACGGGATTTCCGCATTCACGTGATCTCTGAGATGTATTCGTTCAACCTGTCCGCTTCCGAGCACGACTTCGGGCACCTCAAACACAAAGACGGCGATTGAGGACGGACGGCGCTCGCCGATGGCACAACTCACCGCACCATCTGCTCTCTTCGATCTTCGGGACAAGTCGGCCCTGATATCCGGGGCCTCGGGCGCCCTCGGCGAAGCCGCCGCGCGGGCGCTGGCTGGGGCCGGGGCGCACGTGACGCTCGCCGGCGGAAACATGCCGAAGCTCGATGTGTTGGCCGAGGAAATCGCCGGCGCGGAGCAAAGCGTATCCACCGTCGAAGGACGGCCCGTGGATGAAGCGGCGGCCGAAAGGCTGGTCGCGGCTGCCGCCGAGCCGCGGGGCCTCGACATCGTCGCCGCCGCCTCCGGCTTCTCAATCGTCAAACCGATCCTGGAGATGACCCCCGACGAATTCGGCAGCGTCATGGATGCAAACGTCCGGCAAACCTGGCTCCTGTCCCGGGCGGCGGCGAAGCGCTTCGTCGAGCAGGGACGCGGCGGAAAGATGATCCTGATTTCGTCGGTCCGCGGACAATTCGCCGCGCCAGGCGGCACCTCGGCCTACGGGACGTCCAAGGCGGCGATAAATTTGCTCACCCGGTCCCTGGCGGTCGAGCTCGGGCCCCACGGGGTTTGCGTGAATGCCATCGCGCCGACGGTATTTCGATCCGAGCTCACCGCCTGGCTGTTCGAGGACGAGAACGAAAAAGCCCGCGCCAAGGTGTTGCAGCGCATCCCCCTCGGCCGGTTGGGGGAACCCGGGGATTTCACCGGAATTTTCATGTTCCTCGCCTCCAGGGCGTCGGATTTCCTTACCGGCGAAATCATCAACTTGGACGGCGGTTTCTCCGCCAACTAGTTTAGTGTCCCGTAAATAAGTGTGATATATTCTCGGTCTCGCTCGTAACAGGAGACCTTTCGAGATGCCCCGCGGCCGCCAACTTTCCCCCTCTGGTGCCCACCGATGAGCAACATGAACACCTGACCGCTCTCTCCCGCTCCACCTCAATGCCCCACGCCTTAGCCCGAAGTTCCGGAAAATTCCGGCTGAAATGCACGTCAAGTCATTGATGCAGCGTGGTTTTTCGGATTTTTCGTGCGTCAGAATGTACCCATGTAATACGGTTTTGGGTGCTTGACATCCATGGATCTTGCGCCTATATGCAGTAGCCATGTATATCGAATCCGTCCCCAACCGCTCGTCCCCGCCCGCCATCCTGCTCCGCGAGTCCTAGCGCAAAGCCGGAGCAGTCAAGAAGCGCACCCTCGCCAACCTTTCCAAGCCCGCTCTCATCGAGGGATTGCGCATTCTGCTCAAGGGAGGAACCGCAGGTCTCGACGACGCCTCGTCCGCTCCCTGCCCCATGTGGCCGCGGTGCTGGGAACCCTGAAGAAACTGGGCCGGCGGATCGACCCGAAGCCTTCTCCCGAGCGCGATCAGGTTCTCGCCATGATCGTGGCACGCATCCTCGAGCCCGCCTCGAAGCTGGCCAGGGGGATGGCCGAGGCCACAGCGGTCAGCACTCTGGGCGAGCTCCTCGATGCGGAGATGGACGAGGACGCCCTCTACGGCGCCATGGATTGGCTCCTGGAACGTCAGGAGAGGATCGAGCGGTCCCTGGCGAAGCGGCACCTCGAAGAAGGCTGCCTGGTGCTGTATGACCTGACTTCCGTGTGGATGGAGGGGAGAGCGTGCCCCTTGGCCAGGCGAGGTCATTCCCGGGATGGCAAGAAGGGCAAGCTGCAGTCGGCCTTCTGTGCGACCGGGACGGGTGTCGGTGTTCCCCGGCAACACCCGGCGACGCTGTCCTCGCAGATCACCACGCTGCAGGAGCGGTTCTCCTTGGCGAAGGTGGTGCTGGTGGGGGATCGGGGGATGCTGACCGAGGCGCGCATCCGCGAGGAGGTGAAGCCTGCGGGCCAGCGCCTTGAGGGGCATCCGTTCCCTGGTGGAGGCCGGCGATGTCGAGATGTCGCTCTTCGACGAGAGGGACTTGGTGGAGATCACCAGCGATGCGTATCCCGGCGAGCGCCTCTGCCGCAACCCGCTGCTGGCCGAGGACCGGAAGCGCCAGGAACTGCTCGAGGCCACCGAGGCTCGCACCGATTGCCGCAGCGAGACCAGCGCCGGGCGCCGGGAAGATCGGGGAGCGGAAGGTCATCGGCAAGTACAAGATGGCGAAGCATTTCACGTGGTCCATCGACGACGAGGGGATCTTCACCTATGGGCGCGATGCGGCTGCCATCGCCGCCGAGGCCCAGCTCGACGGCCTCTACGTGATTCGCCTGCCGCAGAGCGAGCTCGACGGTCCCGGCACGGTGCGGACCTACAAGCGGTTGAGCTCCGTGGAACGGACCTTCCGCAGCCTCAAGACCGTGGACCTGAAGGTGCGCCCCGTCTACCACCGCCCCGAGTCCGCGCCCACGTCTTCCTGTGCATGCTCGCCTACTACGTCGAATGGCACATGCGCCAGAGACTGAAGTCCATGCTGTTCGACGACGAGGATGCCGAAGGCGCCCGGCGGCCGTCCGTCGTGGCGCCGGCAGAAGTCTCGGCGAGCGCCCGGGCCAAGGCGGCCACGAAAAGGACGCCCGGAGGGGGCACAGCTTCCGCACCCTCATCGGCGATCTTGCGACCATCACCCGCAACACCGTGGCACCCCGCCTTGCGGGCGCCGAACCCTTCCCGGTCACCACACGGCCCACGCCGCTCCAGAGAAGGGCTTTCAAGCTTCTGGGCGTGAAGCCATAGTGTACCCAGACCGCTGAAATGTATAGAATGTCATTTCTATCAGGCACTTACGTCTGATCGGCTCTGGAACTTCAGCTTAGCGTGCACGCATCGTGCTGCGCCCGGGGACAGACCAATTCGGCAGCTCAACGTTTCGCTGTCGGCAGTGGGCAAATGGCGGCGTATCTACTCACCCCTAATTGGGTTCTGATTGGTCGTAGTGTTCGTTGATGATGTCTGCGGCTTTTCCGTCGAGGGCGATCTGGGTGGCGACGAGTGGGTTGTAGCCGAGTGCCGCCATGGAGGTGAGGTAGCTCGAGCCCTAGCACCATGCTTTTGCGTGGAGCATGGTGCGGAAGCACCCGGACACCTTGACCTTTGCCATCCTGATCTTCTGTTCTCCGGCATTGTTGGTGAAGCTGACGTTGGGGTCGTCTGTAAAGCGCAGGTTTTCGTGTTTCACGAGACGTTCGTGCAGGTTGTGCGCGTTTGCGTCCACGTTTTCCTTTCGGCGGCGGCGGCGGGATGTCGGGCAGTTCCCTGGCGCCCTGAGTGAGGATGGTGCGGTAGCGCTTGCGCACGGCCCGGAGGTCGGCCTCGTTCAGGGTTTTGGATGCGCTCTTGTTGACCTTGTGGCAGACCTCGCGGAGCAGGCTCTTCATCAGTCGCGCGGTAGCCTCGACGACAAAGGTCAGTTCGCGCAGCAGGTGGCTGCCGCACAGCTGGTGGCTACACTGGCCCATGTACGAGGCCCAGGACGCCCTTGTAGCACGGGATGATGCCGATCTCTTGCCCGCGCTTGCGGTGCGGGAACTTGCACGTCAGGGTCCCACGACATGGAGCCACTTGCTGTTGATCCGAAAGCCGGTCTCATCGACATTGGGCGTTGCAGGAGGTGCGCCACGGCGGCCTCCTCCCATGACGCATCGTGAAAGCATAGCCGAGGCAGGTTGCCTCGGAGAGCTTGATGCCGGAGATCGCCTGCACGAACGCGACGGCACGGCGCAGGGACAGCATTTGGGCGACCAGCAGGTTGATGACGAGGGCTTGGATGCCGATGCCGTACTGCACGGGATGTTGTCGGGGAACCGGCCCCGGGCCTTGCACTTCGGGCATTCCTCGGCGCGGCGCTCGACGACCTCGAACACGATGTCGTAGAGGACGCGGCGCTCCCGATCGACGGGGCCGTCGATGTCAGCGCCGCAGGCGTCGCAGGCCGCGACCGTCTCCTCGACGATAGTCTTGCGCAGGTTGTCGCCCATCTGCCGGTTTGGCTTCGGGCCCTTGCCGTTGCTCCCGGCACGCTCTCGTCCTTGTCCGTCTGTGACGGCGGCAGACCGGAGTTCCGGCTCGTGTGTGGTCTTCTCCAGAAGGACGACGATGAGGATGTCGAGCAGGATGACGAAGACGCGGATGACGGCCTCTTTCGGCACCTTGCCGGCCGCACGCAGCGCCGCGGTCCGGGTCTTGGCCGCTTCGAACTCCTCGCGCGCCGCGTTGACCGTCGCCATCACCCGGCCTTGCGCTTCATCAGCGCGCCGCTTCCGAGATGCGTTTCCACATACAGATCATGCGGGGGCTGGAGCTCCGGAAGCAGCTGGCACGGCCCGCTCGTCGCCTTCGATCCAAAGTAGCCCACTGGCGGTCCCCGTCGTTCTCGATTACCACCACTAAACGAATCGGCCTGCAGTGTCAAATCTCCACGAAAACCCGTTCGTTGCTCTACCCCGACATCAAGCCGGAACCAGGGGGTGAGCAGTTACATGGCGGCGATGATTCCTGGAGCGTGGTCTTGAGGGGCTGCGAATTGCACCCGGGACGACCCCGCACCTATGGTAAGGTCGCGAAGCTGATCAACCGGGCCCTGCAGTAAAAGCCATGCGGGTGCCTGGAGTGTGCGACGGATGGCCGAAGCCGTGTCGAAAAGTACCGTGCAGCGCTGGTTTGCCCTGTTCGGGATCAAGCCACACTCGAGCGACACCTTCAAGCTCTCCAGCGATCCGTTTTTCGTCGAGAAGGTTCGGCACGGGCCTGACCCTCCAGATCATGCAGTGGTCTTGTGCGTGGACGAGAAGAGCCAGGCGCTCCAGCCCACATTGCCCATGGGCTATGTCGAAGACTATACTCATGACTACGGAACCACGACATTGTTTGCTGCTCTGGACGTGGCGACGGGTGATGCTCCAAGCGGCATCGACACTAGGAGTTTCTCGCCTTCCTGCGGCTGATTGACCGTGATCCGAGCTCGATATCCATCTTGTCCTGGACAACTACGCCACCCACAAGCATCCCAAGGTCCGGTCGCCAAACGACCGCGTTACCATCTCCACTTCCACCTCCTGGCTCAGGAACGCTGGTTCGGTCTCATCAGCCATCAAGCGCGGGTCGTTCGACAGTGTTCCTCAACTCATCAGAACGATTGAACACTTCATCACACACCACAATAAATCCCCTTTCGTATGGGTCGCAACCGCAGACTCGATCTTCGACAAGCTTGAACGGTTATCTGCTCGTATTTGCGGGACACAACACTAGGCGGTGCGGCCGGCAACGGTTCAAACCAGGGAGCCCTGACATGACGGCGGCAAATTCGGATCCAATCAACACGGTGGTCGTCGTCGGCGCCGGCATCATGGGCGCCGGAATCGCCCTCAACTTCGCCCAGGCCGGCCTTGCGGTTCGGATGGTGGATGTCAGCGCCGACGCACTCGAGAACTGCCGCAATCAGATTGCGGTCAATCTCGACGCCTTCTATGAATTCGATCTGCTCGCCGAAGACAAAGCGCGAATCGCGGAACGCATTGCGTACATGGACAACGACGCGCTCCCGGCGGCGACCGACAGCTGCGACTATATGGTCGAGGCCATGCCCGAGGTCCTGGACCTCAAACGGGAGTTTTTCGCCAAGCTGGATGATTTGCCGGGCGGCGTGATCATCGCCAGCAACACCAGCAGCCTGACGGTGACCAATATGGCCGCCGACATGCGGACGCCGGAGCGGCTCATCGGTCTCCACTATTTCAATCCTGCCCATATCATTCCGGCCGTCGAAGTCCACCGAGGCGACAGGACGGACCAGGCGGCCGTCGACGTCACCATGGCCCTGATGAATCGGGTCGGCAAAAAGCCCGTACTGGTCAGAAAGGAAGTGCCTGGCTTCATCATCAACCGGCTGACCGGCGCCATGGAGCGGGAAATCGACTATCTGCTGGATGAAGGAATCGTCACCCCGGAAGATCTGGATACGGCGGTCAAGGCGAGCTACGGATTCCGACTGGCCTGCCTGGGCCCCATGGAAGCGGAGGACATGATCGGCCTGGACACGTCGGCGCGCGCCTCGGGCAACATCTTCCCGAAGCTCAGCAACGCGACCGACCCCTCGCCCGGTATTCTGGAGAAGGTGGAGCGGGGCGAATTGGGCATCAAATCGGGGAAGGGTTGGTACGATTACACCGGCCGCACCAGGGAATCGGTGCTCAACGCCAACAACCGGCGTTTGTTGCGCCAGCTGAAGCTGTTCACCGAGAACGAATAGGAAATATCCGGTATGAAGCTCGTCACCTTTGAGGTCCCCTCGCCGACCGGCCCGTTGCTGCGGATCGGCGCGCTCTCCGGCGGCCAAATCGTCGATCTCAATTTGGCCTACGCGGCATACCTCGAGGCAGCCGGACGAACCGAACGGACGCGGGAGATCGCCGACGCCGTCATTCCCGCGGACATGATCGAGTTCTTCAAGGGCGGAAAAATCAGCCGGGACGCCGCGCATCAGGCACTGGACTTCTCCGCGGGCAATGCGGGGGCGGACATGCCGCCGGCCCACGAACCGGAAGACATCACACTCCTCGCCCCCGTGCCGCGGCCCCGGTCGATCCGGGACACCATCAGCTTCGAGACCCATGCCAAGAATTTCGAGAAGCGCTCGGGCAAGCCGACACCCGACCTCTGGTATGAGCGGCCGATCTACTACAAGGGCAATTGCGACACGGTCATCGGGCCCGAGGAGGACATCATCTGGCCCGGCTACACGGAGAAACTGGACTACGAACTGGAGTTCGGGATTTACATCGGCAAAACGGGCAAGAACATTCCGGCCAGCGAAGCCGGGGACTATATCGCCGGCTATACCATTTTCAACGACATCAGCGCCCGGGACGCGCTGCAGCGCGAAATCACCATGATGCTGGGGCCGGCCAAGGGCAAGGACATGGACACCGGCAACATCTTCGGGCCCTGCGTGGTCACCCCCGACGAAATCGACGCGGGGAACCTCAAAATGGAGGCCCGCATCAACAGTGAGGTCTGGTCCGAGGGCAACAGCTCCGACATGTATTGGAGCTTTCACCAGATCATCGAGTTCATCTCGAAAGACGAAACGCTCCATCCCGGCGACTTCATCGGATCGGGCACCATCGCCTTCGGCTGCGGCGACGAACTGGACAGGTGGATTCAACGGGGCGATGTCATAGAGCTCGAAGTCGAGGGCATCGGGGTACTGCGGAACCGGGTCGCCTAGTCATCTGGAACGGGAGTAGGTATCATTGTATTGTATCTGTCCGGGTGTGAGCATGTAGGTCATGGCGATGCCACACGCCCCTTGGCGGTGCTGGTCTTGAGCGACGAGGAACGGTCGTTTCTGGCGGGTCAGGTTTGGTGACACCGGATTGCGCGCTCGATGGCGGATCGGTGCCGCATGATCCTGCGCTGTGCGGACGGTCTGGATAACAAGGCGGTGGCGGTCGAGCTTGGCGTGCACGAGCACACGGTGGGGAAGTGGCGCCGCCGTTTCGTGAAGGATCGGTTGAAGGGCCTGTCGGACGCTCCCCGGCCAGGACGGTCGCGGACCCTTGCGGACGAGCGGATCGCCGAGGTGATCGAGCGGACGTTGACCACCACCCCGGCCGACGCCACCCATTGGTCGCTGCGCACGATGGCGCAGGAGACCGGTCTGTCGCACACGACGATCCGGCGCACGTTCGGCCTGCAGCCGCACCGGGCCGAGACCTTCAAGCTGTCCTCGGACCCGCTGTTCGTCGACAAGGTCCGCGATATCGTCGGGCTCTATCTCTCGCCGCCGGACCGCGCGTTGGTGCTGTGCGTCGACGAGAAGAGCCAGATCCAGGCCCTCGACCGCACCCAGCCCGTGCTGCCGATGCTGCCGGGCATGCCTGAACGCCGCCCCCACGATTACAAGCGCCACGGCACCACCTCGCTGTTCGCGGCGCTGGATGTCGCCACCGGCTCGGTGATCGGCAAGTACTACCGGCGCCACCGTGCCAGGGAGTTCCTCGACTTCCTCAAGGTGATCGACCGCAATGTCCCGGACGGGCTCGACATCCACATCGTCATGGACAACCACGCCACCCACAAGACGCCAGCGGTCAAGGCGTGGCTGGCACGGAGGCCGCACTGGCACGTCCACTTCA
Source organism: Alphaproteobacteria bacterium (assembly GCA_964291215.2). GTDB lineage: Bacteria > Pseudomonadota > Alphaproteobacteria > MPNO01 > UBA830 > JAJEBT01. Next base: position 1,659,945 of record OZ219791.1, read on the forward strand.
CACCAACGTCCGCCTCCTGGCTCAATCAGGTCGAACGCTGGTTCGCCGAGTTGACCCGCAAGCAGTTGCAGCGTGGCGTGCACCGCTCGACCCGCCAACTCGAGGCCGACATCCGCGCCTTCATCGAAACCCACAACGAAAACCCCAAGCCCTTCAAATGGACCAAGTCCGCCGACGATATCCTCGCCGCCGTCAAACGCTTCTGCCTCCGCTTCGAACAAAACTTATGCAACGAACTTTAGATTCAGGTGACTAGACGATCAGCCAGAACGGGAAGGTGTCGGGCAGAATGTTCGGCAGCCAGATCTTCAGATAAGAATGATGGAAGCTCAGGTGCATGATCCGCTCGTAGAATCCGACCAGGAACAACCAGCCGCCGGCCGCATACAGCAGAGCGACGCGCCGGGAATACCCTCCCCAACGAATGAGGTAGACGGCTATGAATATTGGAATAGCCAGTTTTTGACCGACCACGAGCATGATCAACAGCATCAGCGTCAAGTAGCCGAAGAACGCCGCCGACTTCGCCAGAACCGCCTGCTCGGAGCCTACGGCCATCGCCCCGCCAAGGCCTCCGTTCATCGATGTCGCCGCCCGAAGATCCCGGGTATCGAAATAGAAGGTGAAGGCCGCGAATATCGCCCCCGGTATGGCGATGGTAATGGGAAACGCCTGAACCGAATCCGGCCATTGCAGCGAGTGAAAACCCGCGCCCACGAAGATGACCAGCAATATCAGCGAAAAGGGCCAGGAAATGATCGGGTTCCCTGCGCGGCCTTCGCCGGCATTGGGCTCGCTTCCCTCATCGTCGGAACGTTTTGCCTTGATGACGCCCCGCGCGGCAAAAATGATGGTGAGGACGATCAGCGCAAAAATGATGAGAACGATCGGCCGCTCAAGCCAACTAATGCCGTCGTAGGCGCGCATGCTGATCTGGAAGGAATTTTCCATTATGGAGCCGAGGATGAGGGCGAGGATGAGCGGGGGCCGCGGCCACCCGCCCTTCTTCATGGAGTAGCCCACGATCCCCATGATGATGCAGGTCACCCAGTCGCCGAGCGAGGAGCCCCCAAGCCACGCGCCCATGAAGACGAACAAGATCACGCCCGGGACGATCAGATAACTCGGGAGGAATGCGACCCGGGCGATCTGACGGCTCCAGACCATCAAGAGCGCGGTGGCCATGATATTGGCCACGACGATCATCCACACCATTCCAAAGGTCAGGTGCAGTTCGGAGGTCAGCATGTCCGGACCGGGCTTCAGGCCCTGGATAAGTAGCGCCCCCAACAGGATGGCCGCACCCAGGCTCCCGGGGATTCCGAACGCCACGGTCGGAACCAATGAGCCCCCTTTGGTCGCGTTGTTGGCTGCTTCCGGCGCGATAACGCCGCGAATGTCGCCCTGGCCGAACTGCGATTTGTCTTTTGCGCTCTGAACCGCGTGACCGTACGCGACCCAGTCGACAATCGCCGCGCCCAGGCCCGGCAACATGCCCACATAGGTCCCGATCGCCGCGCACCGCGTCGCAAGCCACCAATGACGAAAAGCGTCCTTGATGCCCTCGATCATGCCGCCGCCGGCGGTCTGTTCCTTGGGAACGCGGGAGATGGAGATATTGCGGGTCGCCAGCTCCATGAGTTCGGGAATCGCGAAGAGCCCCAGAACCACGGGAATGAGAGGCAAATTGTCGATGAGGTAGTCGGTGCCGAAATAGAAACGCGGAATGGCTACCGTCTCGGCATACCCGATTGTCGACATCAACAACTCGAGCGCCGCGACCGCAAGGCCCTTCATGATCGATCCGCCGCTAAGGGAACCGACCATCGCGAGGCCGAGAACGTCCAGCATGAAGAGCTCCGGAGACCCGAACGCGAGGATGATGGGCAGGATGAGCGGCAGCGATGCCGCGAGGATCAAGGCGCTGAATACCCCGCCGAACGCGGAAACGGTAAAGGCGGTGCCGAATGTCCGCGAGGCATGCCCTTTCTGGGCCAGTGGGTAACCATCCAATATCGTCGCCTGGGAGGCGACGGTGCCGGGAATTCCCAGCATCACCGATGCGATGGTGTCACTGGTTGTGGTGACGGCGAACATCCCCAACAAAAGAGCGAAAGCCGGCACCGGATCCATGCCGAAGGTGAACGGCAACAGGAGAACCAGCCCGATGATGCCGTCGAGACCCGGAATGGCGCCAAGCCCAATCCCGATGAAAACGCCGAGAAACAGGAAGCCAATGGACGGCCACTCGAATACCTAGTGTTATGTCAGCAATGATATGTCGTACATTTGGTGCTAGACTGTCCGTCCATTCGGGATGGAGGTCGGAGTATGAAACGCTACGTGGTGACCCTGGACGAGGCGGAACGGGCAGAACTTTCGGAGATCACGACCAAGGGCTCGCACCTGTCGCAAAAGGTAATCAACGCCCTGATCCTGCTTAACTGCGACGAGGGCGCGTTCAATGAATGCCAGATGACCGGGAAGGTCATTGCTGAGATTCTGCGCATCAGCATGCGCAAAGTAGACCGAGTGAAGAAGCGTTTCGTTGAAGAGGGGCTGGAGGCGGCATTGGGTGGCCGGCAAGGACGCCGTCCTACCTATATGCGAAAAGCCGACGGCGTCTTCGAGGCGCGCTTGGTGGCCCTGAGTTGTGGTGAACCGCCTGAGGGTTACGCGCAATGGTCGTTGCGGCTGCTGGCCGACCGCGTTGTCGAGCTTGGTTACATTGATACCGTGTCACACGAGACGGTGCGGCGTGTTCTAAAAAAAACGTAACTACCCAGGTACCCTGCCAAGTGTGAGAGCTTGCTGATTTTGTTCGCCGTGTCGCTGCTCTCGGCCTTGACTGCATAGGCGCGCGCGCCTATGGGTTGCCCTCTCGCATGGGAGGAGCGGCTGGTGGGGTATTTCGGATCGAAGGCGACGACGGGTCTGAGCCAGGCGCTGATTGCGCTGATGCCGCCGCACTCTGTCTATATCGAGAGTCACCTGGGGGGCGGTGCGCTGATGAAGCGCAAGCCTGCTGCCGTGCGCTCGATCGGGATCGACCTCGATGAGCGGGCGCTTGAGGCCTTTGGCTGCGACTACCCGGTGGAGTTGGTGCATGGCTGCGCCCACTCCTTTCTGGCGTCGTTTGCGTTTCTGGGCCCGGAGCTGGTCTACAGCGATCCGCCCTATCTGCAGATTACGCAACCTGATGTCTGGAAATTGTCGTGAAGCTCTCAGTCATCGAGCTGTTCCCATTTGATGTATGCCTTGGTTTCGGTTTCCCATTTTTCGTCGATGAGGATCGCGGTTGAGAGGCGCTCCAACGAGGCGAGGTTCGGAAAGACCCTGACTTTGGAGGTGCGCCGCTTGAGCTCTTGCTGGATCGGTCGCTCGATGCCGTTCGAGGTTCGCATACGCTTGTGGTGAGAATCGGGCAAGGTGAAGACAGCGAGCCCCTCGGGCGCATTCTTTTCCAGCCAGTCTGCGAAGCCTGGATGCTTGTCGCGATAGCTGGCCACGAGGGCGCCCAGTTCAGCCTCGGCGGTTTGGAGTGAGGAGGCGTGGCTCCGAGCTGTTTTCCAATACGTTTCCTGATGTCGTTGTTCGGTGCGTGCTGCACGGCGTTTTGCGCCAGGTGGAACTGGCAGCGCTGCCACGTCGCCGCGCCCAGCACCGCGCGTCGTGCCGCTTTCAACCCGGCATGGTCATCCGAGACGATGAAGATCGTACCATGCAGGCCACGGGCTAACAAGCTTTCCAGGAAGGCTCTCCAATGGACCTCGGCCTCGGAGAGCGCCACAGAGAGCCCCAGAACGTGCCTGCAGCCCCTATTCCGATGGCCGAGAGCACTGCAACATCGCGCACAACGCCGTCATGGCGGGCTTTTTCATAGCGCGCATCCAGGATCAGGTATTTCATCAGCCCAAGGGGCCGGTTGCGCCAGGCGGTGAGTTCTTCGTCGAGCAACCTGGTGGCCCGGCTGACCTGAGAAGAGGACAGGCTTTCGATCCCGAACTCGCGCATTACATCTTCGGCCTGCCGGGTGGAAACACCCTTGATGTACATCTCGGCTACGGCCACGGCGCGAGAAGATCGCTGGCCGCGTTCAAGCGACTGGGGATAGAACGGATCGTCCCCGTGACCGGCCGTCTTTGGCACCTGAACGGCAACAGGGGGGTGTCGATCCGTTTGGGCTTGTAGCCGTTGGCATAGCCCTGTCGCTCCGGCGTCCGTTCGTAGTGGCCCGCTTTCAAGTACTGCTCGCGCTCGATTTGCATCGCAAGCTCGAAGAGCTGGCCAAAGACCCGCCCCAGATCCGTTGCTCCGTTTGCGATCAGATGTTCCAAAACAGTCCCGATCGTCGTAGTGTGTCGCAGGTCCATTCGCTTCCTCCATGAAGGTTTACAGCTCCATGGGATAGCACGATGGCGCCGCGTTTCACTGGGGGTCTAGCCCCCCAGTGAAACGCCTCAAAGCGCAAACCTCGGACAAATTTCCAGACATCAAGTTACAGTACCATCTGCACGCGACCCGGCGTTCGTCGCAGCGCTACCGCTTCGAGTATGCGGAGGCCGACCACGTCGCGCTGCTTGAGCTGCTCAAGGGTCTGCCCTGCCAGGTGATGGTCTCGGGCCACCCGTCTGCGCTCTATGACGACCTGCTGTCGGGCTGGCGCCGGCTGGCGCTGCAGGTGACGACCCAGGCCCGGGTGCGGACCGAGGTGGTGTGGTTCAACTTCGCGCCCGACCGGGTGCACTGGGCGCGCTTCGCCGGCCGGAACTTCACCGACCGCCAGCGCATCAAGCGCAAGGCGGCCAACTGGGGCCGGCTCTACGAGGCCATGCCGGCGGGCGAACGCCTGGCGGTGCTGGCCGCGATCATGGCCGGCGAGGTCCCGTGACGGTGGCGCGAGGACCTCGCCGGCCACGACGAGGCTTTTGCGTGCCTGCAGGACCTTTTCACCCCACAATGCCTGGCGATGACGGTCATCAAAGCCATCCGGGCCAGGGGCTGCTGCGCCTGAGCGCGGCGCTGGTCAGGGAGAACGACGCGCTGGAGCGGGAGAACGCCCACTTGCGCGAGCGGATTGCCGAACTCGAGCGCAGTGCCGCGCTCGACAGCACCACCAGCTCCCGGTCGCCGGCCAGCGACGGTCTGAAGAAGAAGAGCGGACCCCAGCGCACCCGGAGCGGCACGTCCGACAGGCGGCGGCCAGCCACAAGGGAACCACTCTGGAGCGGACCGCGACGCCCGACCACGTCGTCGATCATGATCCCTGCGCCTGTGCGGGCTGCGGCGCGCCGCTGTCGGCCGCTGAGCGTCACCGAGCCCCCGTCTGCCGGCAGGTCTTCGATGTGCCGCAGCCCCTTGAGGTCACCGAGCACCGCTGCCTCTGTGCCGCCTGCGGCACCGTGACGACAGCCGTCTTCCCGAACGGCGCCCCGGTCCAGTACGGGCCGCGTATCACCGCGTGGGGGACCTACCTGCTGCACGCGCAGTTCATTCCGGAGAAGCGCGTCGCCGAAGTCATGAGCGACCTCTTCGCGGTCAGGCTCTCAACCGCCACCATCGCCGCCATGGGCAGACGCACCGCCCGGCGCTTCGAGGGCTTCCTCGACCGTGTCGGCGAGATCATCCGCACCGCGGCCCCGGTCAAACACCTCGACGAGACCGGCATCCGCATCGCCGCCCGGACCCAATGGCTCCACGTACTGTGCACCCCGTTGCTGACCATCCTGCGCATCGCCGCCGGGCGCAGCCACATCGACGAGAAGCTCAACGGCATCGTCATCCATGACGACTACGCCACCTACTTCGCTCTCCAAGGCGTGCGCCACGGGGCCTGCAATGCCCATCACCTGCGCGAACTCCAAGCCCTGATCGAGATCGAGAACTGGGCAGCCACCACGCACCGGCTCCTCAGCCGTGCCAACAGAGCCGCCCGCTTCGCCCGCAAGAATGACCGCGACCTGCCCGCTTCACTGGTGGCCCGCATCTCCCGAGCCTGGGACCGCATCCTTGAGCAGGCCATCGCCTCTCACGAAGAGATGGCGCCCCTCCAGAGCGGAAAGCACGGACGACAAAAGCGCCGCATCGGTCACAACCTCGCCCTCCGGCTCCAGAAATACAAGGAGGGCTGCCTGCGCTTCCTCACCGACCCGAGAACCCCCTTCTCGAACAACCAGGCCGAGCGCGACCTCCGCATGGGCAAGCTGCGCCAGAAAATCTCGGGCGGCTTCCGATCAATGCAAGGCGCCCGCGACTTCGCCAGCCTGCGTTCCGTCATCGCAACAGCCCGAAAGCAACGCTGGAATGTCCTCGAAACCCTGGCGCATCCCGATCCCATGCAGCTGATCCCGAGACTGCGCCTCTGAAATCCCCCGCCGCTCGCCTCCGCGTCCGCGGCAGCAGACCGGAAGATTCAGTCCATAACCCGTGGCTGATCGCCGGAAGCAGACCTGGGCAGTTACAAAAAAACTGCCTCAAGCCATGGCAGCGGGTTGGGTGGGTGATTCCTCCTCAAGGGAACGCCGACTTCGCCGCAGCGAAGGTGCTCGATGTCTATCGCCGCCCCTATGATGCCGCCTTCCCCGTGGTCTGCATGGACGAAACGCCCCGACCGGCGAGACACGGCAACCGATCGCCATGGCGCCGGGACGGGCGTAACGACTACGAGTATCGACGTTGCGGTACCTGCAACGTCTTCACGGAACCCCTGGCCGGCAAGCGCATGACCAAGGTAACCGAGCGCAAGATCGATTGGGCGCAGTTCCTGGCCGACATCGCCGGGCGCTACCAGGACGCCACCACCATCACCCTGGTGATGGACAACCTCAACACTCACCGGCCCGGCGCCTTCTATGAGGCCTACCCGCCGGACGAGGCCAAGGCCCTGTGGGACCGCTTCGAGTTCGTCTACACTCCCAAGCACGGCAGTTGGCTGAACGTGGTCGAACTCAACGTCATGATCCGCCAGTGCCTGAACCGCCGCATCGACTGCATCGAGGTGCTACGCCGGGAAGTTGCCGCCTGGCAGGCGACCGCATCCAGGCCAAGGTGGATTGGCAGTTCACCACCGACGATGCCCGCGTGAAACTCAAACGCCTTTATCCGACATTTGACGAATGACAAGACACTAGCTTAGCCCCAGTAAGAATGCCTCAAGCATGTTGCGCTCCGCCCCCGTCAACCTAGGCCGCAACATGCCGGAGCCGGCCGAACCGGAACACTGCGGAGACGCGTGAATCCGAGTTCCGGTCAGTACCAATCGGCTTGCGACGATCCGCATCCGAAAACCGTGGGATGGAAAACCCACCGTTTTCACAATACTGGGCAATACGGATCATGATCAGGACCATTCTGTTGTCGCGATCGGCGGCGGACAACCGTGTCAGAGTGGCCGTTCTTGAAGTTGGTGGCACCGTCTCAAGGTCGGAACCGGCATATCGACAACGAAATCCGCCCCCGAATGGACCTCCAGATCTGCCTACAACGCCCCCTCGTCGGACGGAACCGTACAAAAGAAGAGCCTTGGGATCATGATCGCAATGCCCGATTTGCAACCACGGTCAGGACTCTTGGCCGGACTAACGGTTCTTGAAACCCGGCGGCATCAGTGCCCGGTCGCCAAACCACCAGACGGTCGCCGTCGAAGCGGAGATGAATACGTCAAGAAACTGGTCCACGGATCGCGGGCCAACACCTATACCCTGGTTTTCTACAACGCCGCGCCGGTCGTCTGGGTCAAGCGCGCCTAGGTCCCGGCCGCCGAACGGCGCCTGGCTCTCCACGGCCGCCGGGACGTGAAATCCTCGCGGCGGCAATTCGCGCGGTCGGGCATCGGGTTCTGCCTGGAGGTTCTGCGGCCGGCTCTCCGCGCCGGTGTTTCGGACCGGCGCCGCCTCGCGGAGCGCCGGCTCCTCGGTCATTTCGCGGACCTCTCGGCCTACGTTCGGCTGACTAGCTTTTGAGCCGCGTCCCCTCTCCCCCTTCTTCAGGGGGCTACTGGATTCACACATCTGGTTTGAGTTGGTATCCGCGTTGTATGGCTCTGAACTGGTAGAGGCCGTTGAGCATGACGACGGGTCCGGGTTTTCCATAGTATCCGGTCCATCCTCCGAGGCGGGCGCAGACCCATGCGGCGAAGGCGAGGGAGCCTTTTGGATGGGGGCTTTTCTGTTTTTCGGTCTTGCCTTCGAGCGCGGGCCGGTCTTCGGCGTCGAAGACATCCTGGAGTGGTCTTCCCCCGCCGCCATCGCGGTCCTGGACCATCTGCATGCAGGAGACGCCGGCCACGAGCGTCATCGCGCAGAGCGTCGTGAAGGGCGCGGTCTCCATGGAGACGCGCTCGATGTCGAAGCCCTTGGACTTGATGGTGCGGAACACCTGCTCGATCACCCAGCGCCGGCGGTAGAGTTGGGTGATCTAGCGCGCCTGCTCGAAGCTCTCGACCCGGTGGCTGGTCAGCAGCCGCCAGTGCGCCGGCGTCACCCCGGGCGGCGGGTCGATCTCGCGCGCCTCGACAAGGAAGACGGGCTGGCTGGCCGGGCGCCACGGGCCTGTTCCTCGGATGCCGAAGCGGAGGGCGATCCGGGCCTTGCGCTTCCGTTGTCCGGGACGGGCCGGCAGGTCGATCATGTGCTCCTTCTCCGGCCTGTCGGCCAAGCTGGAGAACAGCTTGCCCGTCCCCTCCGAGACCGCCCGGTCCTGCGCCGCCCGGATCAGCACCTCCACCCCTTCGGGCTGGTCGGCGAACATCTCGTAAATGTCGCCCTCCCGGTCGCAAACCGCCGTCACCCGCGCCGCCCCCGCCAAACAACGCTCGCTGGCCTGCAGGCCGTCGTCGCGGAAACTCGTCGTGTCCTGGATCGCCAGAATATCCAGACCCTCAACCCGCTCCGCCGTCCCCGACGACGCCTGTTCGACAATCTTCTCCACCGTCACCTTGCCGTTCCGCAGAAACCGGCCGATCCGAACCTCGCCCGCCCGATCGCCCCCCAGACGACGCACCGAAATACCCCGGGGACCGTGCCGGACAAGACAATCATGCAAAAACCGACACGACCGGTCCACACGACGGTCGCCGAAATGCGCCACAGTGTTGGCCATCCCTCCACACCTCTCGACAATGCTCAAACCCCGCCAGGCAAAGAAGCAGAACCGCAAAAAAACCGTAAACCGTCACCCATAAAACACATCACGGGCCAGATATGTGAATGCAGTAGCCCTCGGGGAGAGGGATGCGAAGGCTTGGCGAGCCTGCGAGTCTTAGCCGTAGCTGGGTGAGGGGGGTAAATCGACACTCCCCCCTCACCCGGCGCCGTCCGGACCCCTGAGCCGCGCCCGGGCCTGCTCTACCAAATGCTCGTTGAACCGGCGCCGGGCCTCGGCGACCTCCTCGGGCGTCCATTCCCGAAAACCCTTCCCGGCGTCCATGCCGAGTTCCCCGGCCGCCACCTTGTCCGTCAGCAGTTCTTGAGGTTCGGTCGAGCGGTCCAGATCGGCCAGCAGCGTCCGGTGAATGTCGAGCGTCAGGTTGAGCCCGACGAGATCGGAGTTTTCCAGCGGGCCCATGACGGCGAGCCGCATGCCGAACCCTTCCTTGACCACCAGATCGGCGGTCTCCGCGTCGCAGATTCCGTTTTCCACCAGGGCGATGGCTTCCCGTTTGAGGGCGTGCTGGAGGCGGTTGCCGATAAAGCCGGGCACATCCTTCTTCACGTGGACGGCGGTCTTGCCCACCGAACGCAGCAGTTCGATCGTCGGTTCGACGATCGCCGGGTCGGTCCGGTCCCCCTGGATGACTTCCACCAATGGCACCAGATGAGGCGGGTTCCAAAAGTGGGTACCGATCACCCGGCCCGCGTCACTCAGCTCCCGGGCAATTTCACTGATCGGCAGTCCGGAGGTATTGCTGGCGAGGATCGTTCGGTCGCCGGTCATGGATACCAGATCGGCAAATATTCGCCGCTTCAGCTCCAGCTTTTCGGGCGCCGCTTCGATGACCAGATCGGCATCGCCGACCGCGCCCTCCGGTTCGCCTGTCAGTTCCAGGCCATCTAGCCCGGCGGCATCCAGTTCCAGTAAATTGAAGATCGACCGGATGCGCTCGGGCGCGCTCGCCAGCGTATCCGGGTCCGGATCCTGCAGCGCCACCGGATGCCCGGCGGCGAGAAATACCTGGGCAATGCCGTGGCCCATGAGGCCCGCGCCGAGTACAGCGATCCGTTTCATCGGCGACGGCTAACCGGCGGTGAAGCCGCCATCCACATACATGACCTGCCCCGTGCAAAAGTCGGATGCCGGCGAAAGGAGATACAACGCCATTCCCATCAGATCTTCGACCTCCGCCAAACGGCCCAGGGGGATTCGCGAGAGCGATCTGGCGCGGGTCGCCTGCCCCAGCTCGTCCTCTTCGTCATACATCCACGCCGTGAGCTTCGAGCGGAACACGGTCGGCGCGATGGCGTTCACGGTGATGCCGTACTTCGACCATTCGGTCGCCAATACCCGGGTCAATGCATCCGTGGCGCCCTTCGAGGTGCAGTATCCGGTATAGCCGGAGATGTTGCCGTGGCGCCCGCGGACGGACGACATCATGACCATCTTGCCCTTGACCTCGTTTTCGATCCAGTAGGTGCCGAGTGCCTTGGCCATGAACCAATTGCCCCGGACATTGGCGTCCATCACCGCCTGCCAGGTCTCATAGTCGAGTTCGTGAATAAACCCGGCCTTGTTGTAGCCGGACCCGATCGCCAGCAGGTCGGCGCCCCCGAACTCGTCGAGGGCGGCCTCGAGCATGGCCTCGGCGTCTTCGAGCGTATCGGGCCGCCGGTAGACGGCAATCGCGTTTCCGCCGACGTCCTTCACATCGGCGACCGCCTCATCGAGGTCTTCCTTGGTCCCGGACGCCATGACCACGTTCGCCCCGAGCGCGCCCAACGCTATGGAAACGCCCCGCCCGAACGCGCCCGAGGCGCCGGTCACGACGGCGGTCTTGCCCTTCACGTCGAACATGCTGAGCGGATTTCTGAGGGTGTCGCTGATCTCCCCCATGCGGGCCTCCCAATTCTGTTTCTCAGGTGTTTTCGTTAGCTGCCGGTCTCGAACCGGAAGTCCTGTCCGGGATCGACCACCGCCAATATGCGCACCCCGCATCCGTCGCCGCCCTCCCAACGCCATGGGAAGCACATGAAGGTGCAGCGCTTGCCGGTTACCTTGTCCAGATCCCCGCCCACGTTCTCGATGCCCGGAATGCCGCCGCCGATCATCAGCGTCTTGTGTCCGGCCTCCCAATCCGGGAAATCCTCCTTCGGATCCCGGCCGAACTCGGCCTTGTATTCCTCGATCAGGTGGGGGTGGGTCGGCCCGAGACCGTGATCGACCAGCTTGGTCGCCATGGGATGGTCGTTGGACTGCACGTCATACCCGACCAGCTTGACCTTCCTGTCCACCAGCCACTGGGCGCCTTCCTTGTAGATACCCGGCGAGTAGGCGTAGTAGTCGTCGGTGTCTTCCATGTGATGATGCATGCCGGTATTGATCATCACCATGTCGCCTTCCCGGATTTCCGGCCGGGCGTTTTCCAGATCCTCGGCGGTGATCACCTCCCACCGCTTTTTCGGAATAGAGACCGCGACACCGGTGCCGAAGAACCGCCAAATGGAATAATCCATGATATGCGGCGTGTTTTCCGTCACATGGATGGGAGCATCCATATGGGTGCCCCGGTGCATGATGCCTTCGAACTCGGCTTGGTAAACGCCGTCCTTGGCGTGGAATTTCCTGACGTGGACGTTGACCCCCGGGGTCGACGGCCATTCCGGCATGTGATGGCCCCAGTCCTGACTCAAGTTGTAAATGGTCAGGCTTTCATTGCCGCCCGCCAGGTCCAGGTCTTCGGATGTGCGGATATCGTCCATGTCAGTCCACCTCCTTGCCGCTGTCGATTCGGCAGTTTCCGCCGGGATCGATCATGGCCACGAATCTCACCGGGCACGCATCGCCCTGGTCCCATTTCCACGGCGCGCCGTGGAACGTCGCCCGCTTGCCGAGCAGATCATCCACATCCCCGCCGACCTGTTCAATGGTCGGGATGCCGGCGGCCAACAGCGTCCTGTGGGCCGCGTTCCACTCGGGAAAATCGTCCTTCGCCCGGCGCCCCGTCGCCTCCTCGTATTTCGGAACCAGCCTGTTCATCAGCGGCCCGCCCCTGTGCGGGCCCAGCGACGTCGCCAGGGGGTGATCGACCTGCGGCGTATCGACGGCCACAAGCCTGACCTCGCGGGCCGCCAGCCACTCGGCGGCGTCCTTCGACAGTCCCGGCGAATCCCCGAAGTATTCGAGGCTGTCGGAGTATTTACGGTGCCAGCCGGTGACGATCACGACAAAATCGCCGCGCCGGACGCCGGGAGCCGCCGCCTCCAGGTCTTCCGTGGTCACCAGTTCCCACATCCCCTTGGGAACGGACAGGACGACGCCGTTGCCGAACAGATGCTCCAGCGCGATCTGGCCGACGGCGGCCCCCCGCTGAACCAAATGAAGCGGCGCATTCATATGAGTGCCGGAATGCATGACCATCCTGATGCGATGGGTCATGACGCCGTGTTGAGCGTGCTTGACGGAACGATACATCCGGACGTCGTCGTCGCCCGGCATGGAGGGCGCGCCCACGCCCCAAACGTGGCTGAGCTCGAACAACTGAAGGCCCGAATAGGGATCGACAACGGCATTCATGAATCGTTTTCCCGGCTGAACTGTTTGGCTTCCATCGGTTCCGTTTGGCGGTCTTCAAAAACGGATCACGTTCATTTTTGTATTTGGGTCGGTCTTTGTCGAATGCCCAATGAGCATGGGCGGGGCAACAAATTCTATGGCAGCCGCAGGGCCCGGTTTGCGCGCATCGCGGCAATTATGGACGAGCCAAGCATGAAATTCCGCGCCCGCGCCGGATCGGCGGCCGTCGACCGCAACTCGTCCAAGAATTTGGCGCGTCTCGCCGGGTCCTTGGCTTCCAGCCTGCGCTTGTTTTGAATTGTCTGCTGCTGAACGAATTCCTCGGCGAACGTCCTGCGCTGATGGTCGTACAGGTCCAGTTCGTCTTCGGCCGCCCCGTCCCGTATCACCGCCGCCAAGCGGCCGCTCAAATTCATCGCATCCTGAATCCCGCCGTTCAGCCCCATTCCGCCAATGGAATTATTGACGTGAGCGGCGTCACCCGCGATGAGGACGCGGCCCTTGCGAAAAGACGCCGCCACCCGTTGATGCACCGTATAGAGGTTGCGGTGAACGATGTCGTACGGCTCCTTCCGCGGAAAGAAATTCTGCAGCTTCGCCTGTACGAAATCGTTGGCGAGCAATTCGTCCTCGTGCGCCTCGGGGTCCGCCGGATATACGGTGCGCCAGAGCCCCGGCGGTCCGTCCCCGGCCACCTTGAAGCAATTGCACCATTCCTCGGGGTCGGCGATGTAGTTGCGGTAGCACATACCCCGCTCGGCCTCGAAATCGAATGGCGTGGTGAGAACCAGAAAGCGCTCGGGTTAGGTAAACCCCTCGAACGGTATCGTCATTTGCTTCCGCACAAGGCTTCGGCCTCCGTCGCCGCCGATCAGATAATCGCCCGAGAAAGTTCGAACGCCGTCCGGCGTATCCACGTCCACTTCGACCGACGCCGATCTGTGCATTTGCTTATTGAATCGCCTCGGATTTTCGGACCTCGTTGATCATCGAGGTCCGCACGAGCAATTCCCGCGATTTCCCGGCGTCTTCGGCAACCGCCCTCAACTCATCCTGCCGCCGCTTTCGGACGGCCGGGTCCTTCTCCTCAAGATTCTTCTTGTTCCGGATCGTCTGCGCCTGGACATATTCGACCGCGATGGGCCGGCGCTGGCGGTCATACCGGTCGAGGAGATCGTCGCTCTCTCCTCCGCGGATGATGCGGACCAGATTGTTGGCGAGGTTGATGCCGTCATGCAACCCACCGTTCATCCCCATTCCGCCGAGCGGGTTGTTGACGTGCGCCGCATCGCCGGCAAGCAGAATACGTCCCTTCCGATAGGTCTCCGCGACCCGCTAAAAAAGAGATCAAGCCGTGGCTGAAGCAGTACTGGTGCATTCCACCGCACCGGAGCGCACAGTTCGTGGCGGCGGACATGCTTGACATTTGTCAGCGGGACTTTGCCGGGAACGAGGTGCTGAGACCAGCCGGCAGCAGACGAAGCCCCCCCCCCCCCGGTCAGCCGGAGGTGGTCGACCATGAATATGAGCGCAACGGCCAACCTTTTCCTGGCCTTTACGCCCAACGAGAACTGGCGCACGGTGAAAGTCACCGACCGCTGCGGGACCGGGCGCACTTCATCCGGGAGCTTGCCGACGACCATTTCCCCGACAGGAAGATCGTGCTGGACAATCTGAACACGCACAGTCCCGCATCACTGTATGAAGCCTTCGAGCCCGAGGAGGCGGGTGCGAAAGCGGTTCGAGTTTCGCTACATGCCGAAGCACGGAAGCTGGCTCAACATGGCCGAGATCGGTGCGCTGTCGCGGCAATGCCTTCGGCGACGCATTCCCGACCGTGACACCATGCGACGGGAGACGGCGGCGTGGGTGGAACGGCGCAATGCGGCCGATGTCACTGTCGACTGGCGTTTCACGACGAAGGATGCCCGGACGAAACTGAAGTCTCTATATCCGTCAATCCAATAATTCCAGACTGCTAGGGCCGACACAGAGCGGCAGGGGGCGTTGGTGGCGGACTTCGAGGCGAGGGTGACGTCGATGCTCAGTTTCAAGGCGCTGGCGGGCCCGATCGAAATCTGGTTCCAGGACGAAGCGCGCGTCGGCCAAAAAGGGATGACGACGCGCGTCTGGGCGCATGGGAGGCAACGTCCGCGCATCGTGCGCGACTATCACTATGGCTATCTGTTCGGCGCCACCTGTGCATAGCGCGGCGTCGCCCATGTGGCGAACAGGGCGAACTCGGCGGCGATGAACGAGCATCTGGCGGCGGTCGGCGCGGCCGTGGCGCCGGGTGCGCACGACGTGATCATACTGGACGGGGCAGGCTGGCATCGCTCGGGCGACCTTCTCGTGCCCCCCAACCTGACGCTCCTACATCTGCCGCCATACAGTCTGGAACTCAGTCCCATGGAGCAGATCGTCCTGGTCCTGAAATCGAACCGCTTCGCCAACCGTGTGTTCAAGGATGTCGCCGCCCTGAGGGAAGCCTGCGGGACGGCATGGCAATGGCTCATCGAGCAACCCGACATCATCACCAAAACAACCCGACGAAGCTGAGCCATCGCGCCACAGTGACGACCCTCACGACTCAATGCATAGGTCTATATGACTTGCGGTTGGTATTATTAGCATGGGATGATCGTGGTTTGCGGCGGCTCGGCGGCGACAAGCGCTGCCGTTCACTGTATAGTGCGGGCGCAACCAGACGGTAAGTCCTTGATGTCTCGGATTTTCCAACCCCGCCGGATTATCGACCGGGCGGCCCTGTCGGCGAGGCTTGACCGGATGCTCGCCGACGGCACCGCGCCGCAGCAGATGCGTCAGGAGTTTTTTGACCTGCTGAAGGCGTCGGACGACGCCGGCAGGTTCGAGATACGACGCCGCTTGGAGGCCGGAGAGGCCGACGGCGAGCAGTCGGCCCGGGCGCTGGCGTTTCTTGCTGATCAGACCATCCGGTTGATTTACGACTTCGCCACCGGTCACGTCTATCCGGCCGCCAATCCCAGCGCCGGGGAACGGCTCTGCGTTGCCGCGGTCGGCGGCTACGGTCGCGCCGAACTTGCGCCCCATTCCGACATCGATCTCCTGTTTCTCCGGCCTTACAAGATCACGGCGCGCCAGGAACAGGTCATTGAATATGTGCTCTACATGTTATGGGACCTCAAGCACAAGGTCGGCCATGCCGTGCGCTCGATCGACGAATGCCTGCGCTTGTCCGAAACCGACCTGACGATCAGCACGGCGCTGCTCGAGGCGCGCTACCTGTGGGGAGACCGTCCGCTGTTCGATGCATTGCGGGAGCGTTTCCGGATCTCGGTCACGGAAAAGACCGGGCCCGAGTTCGTCGAGGCCAAGCTGGCGGAGCGCGACGCCCGCCATCGCCGGACCGGAGATTCGCGTTACGTCCTCGAGCCCGACGTCAAGGAGGGAAAGGGCGGCCTGCGGGATCTCCAGACGCTGTACTGGATCAGCAAGTTCCTCTACCGGATCGACGATGTCGACAAGCTCATCGACCTCGGGGTTCTCACCGAGGAGGAGGTGAGCCGCTTTTCCCGCGCCTGCGGGTTCATGTGGAATGTCCGGTGCCATCTCCACTATCTCGCGGGACGCGGCGAGAATCGCCTGATCTTCGACGCACAGCCCGAGATCGCGGCGCGGCTGGGCTATCGCGACCGTGTGGGCATGCGCGGCGTCGAGCGGTTCATGAAGCACTACTATCTGGTTGCCAAGGAGATCGGCGACCTCACACGGATTTTCTGTGCCGCGCTCGAGGCCGAGCACAAGCGCACCCCGCGGTTCCGTCTGCCGTCGCTTGGCCGGTCCCGCAAAGCCCCCGATGGCCTCGTGTTCGACGGCGACCGGCTGTCGTTTGCGCCCGGGCGGGAGCTTGCAGACGATCCCGTCAAGATCCTCGAACTGTTTCACTTTGCCCAGGCCAACGGGCGCGACATCCATCCCAACGCGCTCAGGTCAGTTACCCGGAATCTCGCGGCCGTCGACGCGATCCGCGACGACGAGACCGCCAACCGGCTGTTCGTCGAAATGCTGACGTCGCGGAACGATCCGGAAACGACGCTGCGACGCCTCAGCGAGGCCGGCGTTTTCGGCCGTTTCGTTCCCGATTTCGGGCGCGTCATCGCCCAGATGCAGCATGACATGTATCACGTCTACACAGTCGACGAGCACACCGTGTTCGCGATCGGAGTCCTGTCAGGGATCGAAGACGGCCGTTTCGTCGAGGAGATGCCGGTCATCTCGGAGGTCGTGCACAGGATCCATTCGCGCCGGGCACTCTATGTCGCGCTGTTGCTGCACGACATCGCGAAGGGCAGGGGCGGCGACCATTCGGAACTGGGCGCTGACGTCGCGCACGAACTGTGCCCGAGGTTCGGGCTCAGCGATGAGGAGACCGACACCGTCGCGTGGCTTGTGCGCTACCACCTGCTGATGAGCAACACCGCGTTCCGCCGCGAGATCAATGATCCCAAGACGGTCGCCGATTTCTGCTCGGTCGTGCAGTCTGTCGAACGGTTGCGCCTGCTCCTCGTCCTGACGGTCGCCGACATCCGTGCAGTCGGTCCGAATGTCTGGAACGGGTGGAAGGCGGCGCTGCTGCGGGAACTCTACCAGGTTGCTGAAGAGCGCCTGACAGGCGTGCGTGAATCGGAGGCCGCGGAGGCGCGCGTCGTCCAGGCGCAGGCGGTGCTGAGGGAACGGGTTTCCGACCTGCCGGAGCCTGAGCTCGACGCCCATGTTGCGCGCTGCACGTCCTTCTACTGGCAGTCCTTCGACGCCGAAACCCATGCCCGCCATGCCCGCCTCGCCTGTGAGGCGGGTCTTCAGTCCGACGATCTGACGATCAGATCCCGCGTCGATCACGGGCGTTCGGCCACCGAGATCACCGTCTACGGGCCCGACCACCCCAGCCTGTTTACGCGGATTACCGGAGCGATGGCAGTGCGCGGCGCAAATATCGTGGATGCGAGGATCTTCACGACCAGCGACGGGATGGCGCTCGATACCTTCTGGATACAGGACGACGGCGGCCAGGCCTTCGACCAGCCGGACAGACTCGCGAGGCTGAGCGCCTCGATCGAACAGGCGCTTTCGGGCTTGCTGCGGCCGCGGGACGAACTTGGCCGTGCATCGCCGATGTTGAGCCGGACGAGCGTCTTCAAAGTCGCCCCCCGGGTGTCGATCGACAACGAGCTCAGCCGCACCCATACCGTTATCGAAATCGACGCTCGAGACCGGCCGGGGCTTCTCTACGACATTGCCCGTGCCATGACCTCGCTCAACCTCCGGCTGTCGTCGGCGCATGTCACGACATTCGGCGAGACGGCGGCCGATGTCTTCTATGTCAAGGATATCTTCGGACTGCAGATCACCCACGAAATCAAGCTTGAGCGGGTTCGCGAAACCCTGCTTGCGGCAATCACCGACGATGATCCCGCTTCCGGGACCGGTGAACGGCCGCCCGGCCGGGAAGTGGTGGCGAACGCGGCCGAATAGGTCCGGGCAACGCGCAATGCCGCTCCTTCCGGCCCGCGAAGACCCGCCGCGCCGCGCCCCACCCGACATGCGCCTCCGCAGGATGTCCCTGCTTCGCCCGATCTTCACTGTGAGCGGCTACACGATGATCAGCCGCGTGCTGGGGTTCGTGCGCGACATCCTGATTGCGGCCATCCTCGGAGCGGGCCCGGTCGCCGATGCCTTCTTCGTGGCCTTCAAGCTGCCGAATTTCTTTCGCAGGCTCTTTGCTGAGGGCGCGTTCAATGCCGCCTTCGTTCCGCTTTTCACGGGACACATGACAAGGGACGGGCGCGAGGCGGCATGCCGCTTTGCCGAAGAGGTGCTGGCGGTCTTCGTCGCGGCGCTACTTCTGCTGGTGACCGCGCTGCAGGTGACGGCGCCCTGGCTTATGCATGTCTTTGCCCCCGGTCTTGCCGCTGATCCCTACAGGTTCGAACTTGCCGTCGCGCTGGCGCAGATCACCTTTCCCTACCTGTTGCTCATTTCCGTGGTTTCGCAGCTCGGCGGCGTTCTCAACGCGCTCGACCGGTTCGCGGCGGCGGCGGCGGCGCCGATCATTCTCAATCTTTGCCTGATCGCCGCGATCCTCGTGCTGTCGCCGCTGGTGGAAACGCCGGGCCACGCGCTTGCCTGGGGGGTGGCAGCGGCAGGCGCGGCACAGATGGTGTGGCTGGTTGCCGCCTGCACCCGGGCAGGGCTAAATCTGCGGCTGGTGCGGCCGCGGCTAACACCCCGGGTCCGGCGTATGCTTGTGTTGTTCGTGCCCGGCGCGCTCGGCGCCGGCGTCGTGCAGCTGAATTTGCTGATCGACATCCTGATCGCGTCCTTCCTGCCGCGCGGGTCGCTGTCGTATCTCTACTATGCGGACCGTGTGAACCAGCTTCCCCTCGGTGTGGTCGGTGTTGCGGTCGGAACGGCGCTGCTCCCGCTCCTGTCGCGCCAGCTGCGCGACGGCAGCGAGACCGAGGCGGCGGCGATGATGAACCGGGCACTCGAGATCGCGCTCCTGTTGACGCTGCCGGCCGCGGCGGCGCTCCTCGTGATTTCGGAACCGGTGGTCGCCGTGCTGTTCGAGCGCGGCGTGTTCACAGCCGCAGAGACTGCCGCCACCGCAGCGGCGCTTGTCGCCTATGCCACCGGCCTGCCGGCCTATGTGCTGATCAAGGTGGCAGCGCCCGGCTTCTTTGCCCGCGAAGACACGGTCACCCCGGTCAAGCTTGCCGGGCTGTGCGTCGCCGTCAATCTGGCTCTGAACCTTGTCCTCATGGGACCGTTGCAGCATGTCGGAATCGCACTTGCGACATCGGTATCGGCGTGGATCAATGCCGGGCTGCTGCTGTTCGTCCTCATGCGCCGCGGGCATTTCGTTTTCGATGCGCGCCTGCTGCGATCGCTGCCGAGGATCCTGATCGCCTGTGCAGCGATGGCGGTGGCGTTGTGGACGGCGGAGCTTGCCCTGTCCGCCTTCGCTGCAGCCGATGTCTGGCAGCGTGCGCTTGCGCTGGCCGTTCTGATCGCTCTCGGACTTGCCTCCTTTGCCGGCGGATGCGTCCTGTTCGGCGCGGTGCCGATTGCCGAGCTTCGGGCATACGGAGCCCGTATCCGATTGCTGACGCGGATGCGGATCTGAAGCGGCAGACCTGGGCGGCCGTCGGATACGAGCTGTGTTGCAGAGGGTCCGGCTTTGGGGTCTGATGGGTCTATGGAATTCGGCATAAACATCGCGCCTGCGGCGGATTCTTGGAAGATCGTGCAACGCGCCGAGGAACTCGGCTTCGATCATGCGTGGTTCATCGATTCTCCGCTGATAAACGCGGATCTGTTCGTCTCCATGGCGGCAGCGGCGATGAGGACCGAGCGCATCCGCCTCGGCACGGGGGTGTTGATTCCGTCCAACCGGCTGGCGCCGGTGGCCGCGAGTGCGCTCGCAAGCCTCAACGCCCTGGCGCCCGGTCGCGTGGATTTCGGGGTCGGAACCGGCTTTACCGGCCGGCGCACGCTGGGCGTGGGGCCGATGAAGCTGCAGGCGGTGTTCGACTACATCGAACAGGTATGCACGCTGCTTTCGGGTGGGATCGCCGATGTCGAGGTCGAGGGTGCGCTCCGTCCGACGGGGTTCACCAATCCCGAACTTGGCCTCATCAATCTTGAGGATCCGATACCCGTGCACGTCTCGGCCTTCGGCCCGAGAGGCCGCCGCATGATCGCCGCGCACGGCTACGGCTGGACCAACTCGGTGGCGTCGCTGGCAGGCGCCGAAGCCGCGATGGCCGACATGAAGCGGGCGTGGGGCGAGGCCGGACGCGAACCTGCCGATCTCCACGCCAATGCGAGCAGCGGCGGCGCCGTGCTGGAGACGGCGGGAGACTGGGACACGGAGTATATGAAGGCGCAGGCCGGGCCGTCGGCGGCGATCCTTCTTCACAACCTCGCCGAGGAACGGGAATTTGGCTCCATCTCGGCCTCGCCGCCGCCCGAACTGGCCGAGCGGCTCGCCTCGTACATGGATGTCTACCGGCGCTACGAGCCGGCCCGTACAAGATATCTCGCGAACCATCGGCACCATCTCATGGCGGTGCGGCCCGAGGAAGCGCATCTGATCACCGGCGATTTCATCCGTGCCGCGACGCTCTCGGGGACGAGGGAGGAGTTGCGCGACAGCATCCGGGCGCTCGCCGCCATGGGGTATCGGCGCTTCAGCGTCCACATTCGCGCCGTGCTGCCGGAGATGGTGGAGAGCTGGGCGGAGGTGATCGCGGCCGTGTGACGGGAGGGGCCTGGCCGCCACGCTGCCGTTTTTGCAATTCGGGCGCCGCCGTGATTGGTTCACGTGCCGTGCGCGGCGCGGGACAGCCGCCGCGCAGATTGCTACCTGGAGACGGTCATGCTTGAACTCTACCACAACGGGATGTCGTCTTGCGCCCAGAAGGTGCGGTTGGCGCTTGCCGAGAAAGGCCTCGACTGGGAGGGACATCATCTTGACCTCCGGGCCGGCGAGACCCGCACGCCGCAATATCTTCGGCTCAATCCGCGGGGCGTCGTGCCCACGCTCGTGCATGACAGGCGGGTGGTTCGCGAATCCAACGTCATTCTCGAATATCTCGACGACATCTTTCCGGATCCGCCGCTGCGTCCCGGAGATGCCTGGACGAGGGCGCAGGTCCGGTTGTGGAACAAGCGCCTTGACGAAGGGCATCATGACATCGCCACGGCCACGGTCAGTTCCGCGATCGCGTTTCGCCATCAGTTTCTGGCGCTCGGCGAGGCAGCGTGCGAGGCGGCGCTCGCGAGCGTCTCCGATCCCGAGAAGCGCGAGCAGCGCCGCGACCTGATCCGGAACGGAACGGCTTCGCCCCGGTTTCGGACAGCGGTTCGGATGTGGGTCTTGCTGCTCCGGGACATGGAGGCGGCGCTCGGCGAGACCACATGGCTCGCCGGTGACAGATATTCGATTGCGGATGCAGCCTATACACCTTACCTCACGCGGCTCGACCACCTCCGAATGTTGGGGCTGATCGACGGCAAGCCGAGGCTTGCGGACTGGTACGAGCGGATTCGCGCCCGTCCGAGCTACGAGATGGCGATGATGCGCTGGTTCGATCCCAAATATCTCGTGCTCATGGCGGAGAAGGGCGACGAGGAGTGGCCACTCGTTGCGGAAATCGCCGCCGAGGCAGTATGAGCGCGCTTGGCGCGATTTTGCGCCCGGCGGCCGCTGGCGCTATACAGACTGCCATGCGGGCGTGGCGAAATCGGTAGACGCAACGGACTTGGGGCCTGCTTGAGTGCGCGCGCGGAAACGCGCGACGTAGAACTGCTCAAATTCGGGGAAACCTGTCAGATGGCAATCCCGAGCCAAGCCCGGGCGGCGACTGATCGGCCGGGAAGGTGTAGAGACTAGACGGGCAGCGCCTAAGGCATGCGCTAGGGCGAAGGGATAGTCCAGACCACAAACCTGTCCCTCAAGATCGGGGCGGGGCGGCGAAAGCCGTAGATGGTATGAAAATCCGTTGGGCGTATGCCCGTGGGGGTTCGAGTCCCCCCGCCCGCACCAGCGCCTTCGTGGTTCGTGCTGGACGCTTTCGGGGCGGCGTTTCCGTCGTCCTCCGGTTCCGTTTCCAAACGCCTCCGCGGTGCCGGGCGTGGTTCCGGCCGACACATGCGGCGGATCAGGGCAGCAAGAGGATTGAAGATGAGCAGTGACTGGGACGTGATCGTGGTAGGCGGCGGCAACGCCGCATTCTGCGCCGCTCTGGCGGCGCGCGAGCAAGGGGCTTCGGTCGTCATGCTTGAGGCTGCGCCTGAGGACGAGGCGGGCGGCAACAGCCGCTTTACCGCCGGCGCCATGCGCGTTGCCTATGGCGGGGTCGAGGACATCCTGAAGCTGGTTCCCGATCTCTCCGAGACCGAGATCGAGACCACGGATTTCGGATCCTACACCAAGGATCAGTTCTTCGACGACATGGCGCGCGTGACGCAATACCGGTCCGATCCGGAACTCGTCGATCGGCTGGTGACCGGGAGCCTCGATACGCTGATCTGGATGCGCGAGAAGGGCGTCCGATTCGTTCCCATCTACGGGCGCCAGGCCTTCAAGATCGATGGCAAGTTCAAGTTCTGGGGCGGGCTCACGGTCGAGACCGTCGGCGGCGGCCCCGGCCTCATCGACATGTGGACCGGCATCGCGAAGCGCGAGGGGATAGAAGTCCTCTACGAGCACCGGGTGCTCGACCTCCTCCGAGATGACGACCGCGTCAGCGGCGTGAAGGCCCGCCATGACGGGGAGACCGTCGAATTCTCGGCAGGGACAGTGGTGCTCGCCTGCGGCGGCTTCGAGGCCAACGCCGAGTGGCGTACCCGTTATCTGGGCCCCGGCTGGGATCTTGCCAAGGTGCGCGGGACCCGTTTCAACACCGGGGACGGAATCCGCATGGCGCTCGACATCGGGGCCAGCCCCTTCGGAAACTGGTCCGGCTGCCATGCCGTCGGCTGGGAAATGAATGCGCCGGAATTCGGCGACCTTGCGGTCGGCGACCAGTTCCAGAAACACTCCTACCCGTTCGCCATCATGGTCAACGCGACGGGTCGGCGTTTCGTCGACGAAGGCGCGGATTTCCGCAACTACACCTATGCCCGTTACGGCCGCGTGATCCTTGAACAGCCGGGGCAGTTCGCGTGGCAGATCTTTGACCAGAAGGTCAAGCACCTGCAGCGCGACGAATACAATATCCGCCAGATTACCAAGGTGACGGCCGATACGATCGAGGAGTTGGCGGACAAGCTCGACGGCGTAGATTCGGGAGCATTTGTCGACGAGATCGCCCGTTACAACGCTGCGGTCCGCCAGGATGTTGAATTCAATCCCAACGTCAAGGACGGACGACGCACCGAGGGTCTCGCTGTAGACAAGAGCAACTGGGCCAATACCATCGACGAGCCGCCCTATGAGGGGTACGCCGTCACCTGCGGCGTGACCTTCACGTTCGGGGGGCTCCGCATCAACGAGGAAGGCGAAGTGCTCGATACCGATCACAAGCCGATTCGCGGCCTGTTCGCGGCCGGCGAACTCGTCGGCGGCCTCTTCTATTTCAACTATCCGGGTGGGAGCGGGCTGACCTCGGGTTCCGTGTTCGGGCGTCTCGCTGGCGCCTCGGCCGCCCGCCGCGCCACTGACAACTGAACCACCGGCCTCCGGGCGGAGCCGGATGCCGTGAAAAGGCTCTATCTGCTTCGTCATGCGAAGTCGTCCTGGGGCGATCCTGGGCTTGACGATCACGAACGACCGCTGTCGCCGCGGGGTCATCGCGCAGCGCCGCTTGTCGGTGCCCACATGGCCCGGGAGGCCTACCACCCGGATCTGGCGCTGTGCTCGCCGGCGCACCGCGCGCATGCGACCTGGTCGCATGTCCGCGACATCCTCGATTGCGAGATTGACGAGGAGATCCGCCGTGACGTCTATCTGGCATCCCTGTGCGAACTCTTCATCCTTGTTCGTTCCATCGAGGATCGCTACGCCAGCGCCATCGTCATAGGGCACAATCCGGGCATGGCCGAATTTGCCATTGAGTTGACGGGTGGCCTCTCTAGGGACGAGAAGATGGCCACCTTCGGAAAATATCCGACAGGGGCGCTGGCGGTATTCGACCTTGCCGCCGATGGCTGGCAGGAAACTGCGCCCGGTGGATGCCGCCTGGTCGAATTCGTCCGTCCGTCCGATCTCGAAACGATACCGGATCGGTAATCATTGTCCGGCTGGCGGTGCGCGCCCAATGGTTCCGGATCGATCGATCCTGGCCCGTGTATTTCAGTAAGCCGTGGAAAGGCGCGTTTTCTGGCGGGCGGGAACCCGACCCAACAACTGTCGCTCCGGTACAACGGAAACCTTGTCGTACAGTTTCACACCCAGCTTGTTGGCGGCAGGCTGAAAAATTATCATCATCAGCGCCCGCCGCTGGCCTTTCGCCGTGCTGCCCAACGAGTGTTGTCGGTTGGATAAAACGGCGGGATTTCGGCGATTCGCCGCGCTTTTCAGGATCGT
Organism: Alphaproteobacteria bacterium; assembly: GCA_964291215.2. GTDB lineage: Bacteria > Pseudomonadota > Alphaproteobacteria > MPNO01 > UBA830 > JAJEBT01. The sequence goes on from OZ219791.1 coordinate 1,684,744, forward strand.
GTTTCTTTGCTGTTGTCAGGTCCTGTTGTCGCGGTTTCAGTGTTTGTCTGTTTGTCTCTGTGAATGCCGCCCGTTTTCTTCCCTGTTGTCGTTTCGGTCCGGTTCCGGTTTTTCTGCCGGCATGTGATCCGGGCTTCTGAGGGTTGTCGGGAGGGTTCTGGTGTTTCGTGGGATCGTCTGCCTTTCCTGTCGCCCGGGTCCTGTTGTCCGGGCCCGGGGCGCCCTCGCGACGCCAGCACCAACAGATCAGCATCGCCGCAAGAAGCCTTTCCAACGTCAGGACCATCGTCCTCGCGCAGGACCAAGACGAGGCCGGAGAACGTCAGGCCGAAACCCTGCGCACAAGGATGAAGGTTCCCCCTCGCGTCACGCTCCACAGACGCCGACCGCCAGAAAACGCCGACTGGAACGACATCATCAACACCAGAGCACAGGACCCGACAACAGGCAAAAAACGAAGACCGCGCGGCCTCTTGTCAACGCCGCACGTCCTTGTACCCGTGTTTGCCCAATCCACACACCGCTCAAAAGCGCGGTTCTCCGCCGAAATCCCGCCGTTCTGAATCGCCGCCGACAACGAGCGATCTCTCCATCACCTGAATCAGCGGCCGGTGTCATCGGCACCTAACCGGTTGCGTGCAGGCCCGTTCCGGCATCCAGCGTCGGCAGCTGAGCGATCTTCGCCCCGTTCTTCTGTTCCGCATACCGCAGTTCGTAGAGCTTCTGGAGGTTGAGCCAGGACTCCCCCGAGGAGCCGAAGATGTGTCCCAAACGCTGGGCGGTATCGCCGGTGACGGACCGCCGACCATCGAGAATCTCGGCGATGCGGTTTGCCGGCACTTCGATCTGCCGCGCCAACTCCGCCGCGTTCATGCCGAGAGCGTCGAGGTCCTCGCGCAACGTCTCGCCGGGATGGATGGGTTCACGCATGTCAAACCTCTTCTCAATGGAAGTCGACGATTTCCACCTCGGTCGGGCCGGGGCTGCCTTCAGGCGATTTGAATCAGATCTGCCACTGGTTTGTTGATGCGAGTGCTCGACGGCCCCCTGCGCCGCCCTCGATCGCCTTCAGACGATTGTCGGGACGCGCCAAGTTACCCAGGTGCGCGGCGGCATCGAACTGGTCGAGCTTGTAGGAAGCGCCGCAGGCAAAACTCAGATGTCCTGACCTCGTGAGTTGACTTGATCCGTCCGGCTCCCCTTTTTTCCAACACAGTCAACGATTTTCCCGGTTTTTGCTTGACAACGTAGCCGTAAGCGTTCGTTCGTGCGGTGAGGTGTTGTTGCTTCTGTCCGTTTGACGGGCTTTTGTCAGGGAGTTCCAGCGTCACCCGGAGCGGTTTCGTGCACCGGGATGCGCGGTGAGGGGCACTGGCGCCATGCCGTGTTTCCCGCATTGGTTGCGGTTTTGTCCCGGCGTTGCGGAGGAGGAGCTGAGCGCCATCCTGTGCCGGTTGCAGGGGTCTGAGGGTCCGCTCCTTGCGGAGCGGGCCAGATGTCCTTCTTCGGCTTCTGTCATGTCGGTCGTAGCGGCCGCTGGTTGTTCCGACGCGGCCGGCAGACGCCGCGGCGCGGGCCCTCGACCAAGGTCTCGCAGGGCACGGGCGTGGTGTTGCAGCGCGCGGTCCATGCGGCGGTCGAGAAGCAGCGGCTCGCCGCATGGACCGCCTAGCGTATCTGCGCGCCGACCAGGCGCGTGTATCCGAGGTAGTATCAGCGGGCAACGAACTCGTTCCACAACTGGCCTTCTCGGGTGCCCACGATCCGGAAGTCAGCGGGCGGAGCTCGTCGAGGGTCTTCGGGGCGGCGGTGTGATCAGCTTCGGGGCTGGCGGCGGCAGAAGGCGCGGGCGATGGGGTCCGCTCCGTGATCGTTGCAGCCGCCGCATCTCCGCGACCATGAAGTCGCGCCCTCGACCTCACGGCGGCGCTGCGAATCTCCGCCGCCTCTCCGGGCTCACGGCAACCAGGGCGACAGATCGCCGGGCCGCCGTTCTCCGCGCAGGCATCAAGCCAGCGCAGAACATCGAGGCCGCTCCTCGCGACCGTGTACATGACCGCCGACAGCCGTCCATGCTGTCGGAACCGAAGCCGGGCTTCCGCCCGTTGGCCGGGCCCCTGACAGCCCTTTCCCCGAAATTGTTGTCCATGGTCGACGAACACGCGATGGTTGAGCGCAGCGGCCTGCCTTCCGGCGCCGCTTTCGGAAGCCTCGGCGCTTCCGCAAACAGCGCGGCGACCGCAGTCTCCAGCGCCGCCTGCGCGGCCTGCCGCCGCCGACCGGCCGCCGGAAGCAGGGCAGTCGAGCCGTGTTCAGGCGGCAGATCTCCGCGATCGATCCATTCCCACCCCTCCAGCTGCGGCCGGCGCAGTCCGGAAAGTCGCGCCGACAATGCGCCTGGCAACAGCACAGGATGATGAAGGGCCACAGGCGCGCCAGCTTCTTGCAGGCGCCGTAGCGGCCGCAGACATGGGGGCGTCCGCGAACAGCTTCGCCGCGACCTCGGCGCTGCGCGAGGGAGAGAACCGCGTCACGGCTGACCGATGTCCGGAGCCAGGCGCGACTTCCGGACCTCCCTCGGGGCCTGGATGCATCGGCATGGCACAGACCCCGGTGCGCGGGGATCGCGTCCCGAAGCGGCTCGAACAGGGGCAGCATCCGGCTCGCTGGCCAGCGTTCCCGGCGAAAGCCCCTGGACGCGGCGCAAGGGCCGCATGCACGCGCTCGTGCAGCACATGCGTCCACACCCGAATGCGGTGCCGGGAAACAGCCGCCACCGGTGAACCGAGGCAGTCACAGCCCCGGCGGACAATCCGCCGCTTTTGATCTCGATGATCCTGGTGCGAACCGTTGGCAACGTGCCGCCTCGATGACCACCACTAAACGAATCGGCCTGCAGTGTCAAATCTCCACGAAAATCCGTTCGTTGCTCTACCCCGACATCAAGCCGGAACCAAGGGGTGAGCAGTTACGTTGCTTCTTGGTATCTGCTCACCCGCCTCTACGGAGGGGTGAGCAGATACCTCGCACAAACCGAACCTTCGCCGCAGGACTCTGATCGCTCCGAGGACGAACTCACGAAAGATACCATCGCTGAAATCGCCCGGATTCGCCACGATCGCTAAGCCCGCAAGACATGGACCTTGTCCTGATTGCAATGTTCTTATGTCGGTGGCTCGATTCAGAGAGGTGTGCATCAGCGTGATCATTCAGGCGATGCGTGATTACGAGATTGTGCTCTCCGTGCCCATACTTAAGGAGAACAAAGCCGTTGTCGGACGCTTCGGGCGCGCTATGTACCGGGAAGGTCTGTTCGCCATCATTGGGGAACTTGAGCGAGGCGCTGTATTGGTCGAACCGTCAGATGTCGCGTTCGGGCTCGCTGATCCGGATGACGAAGTCTGCCTGGCGACTGCGACGGCTGGCGGAGCCGCTCTCATTACGGGCAACAGCCGGCACTTCACGCAAGCACGATAGGGGTTGGTGGAAGTTCTTTCTCTGCGCAGCTTCCTCGATCGAACGGCCCGGGCGGTGCCTACGGAGCACTGACAAGCATGCCGAGCCCGGCGAGGTCATGATGAACTGGCCGGGAAACAATGTGGGCCAGCGTCGAAATCAGGCTGTTGGCAAGATGGCGACAGCCATTAGCGAATTGCCGCCCCCTCGATCCGTTGGCAAGGTGCGCTTTCCCGGATCCTGCCCCGTGCAGCCTTTGGCGCCGGGATGTCCGGATCAGCGAACCGGCGAGAACGGCGCCGCGAGAACGATCTTGTTGGCCTGGGTCTGGAGCGTCTCGTAGGGCCCCTTCGGAGGCCAGATGCCCTTCTTGACGGCCTCGCTCCGCACCTCAGCGCGATGTTCGAAGCTCTCATAGGCCCAGATGTGGACGAACTTGTTGAGGTCGCCGGCATCGGTGTGCATGGCCATCACGAGTTCCGACATCTCGAGCCTTTTCGGCAGCGCTTTCGCCCAGCTCTCGTACAGGTCCGGAAGCGCGCCAGGCTTGATCATGTATTCCCGCCACTCGAAGATCGGGCCCTTGTCGCCGCTCAGGAAAGTCGGCGATAGCGGGGAAGGGGTGAATATCTCGGACCGCATGTGCTCTTGCAGGTGTGCGACCTTGGGCGGCCAGGAATACTGCTTGTCGGAAACCGACTGCGCACGAGTTCTCTCGCGATCCTCGGCGTTCTCGTACGGCCAGATGTGGATGACTTCGTTGAGTGGTCCGATTTCCGTGTAGAAAAAAGCTGCGAGTTTCGAGAGATTCTGGCGCTTCTCGTAGGCTTTGCCGAAAGTCTTGATGAACTCCGGCACGCCGCGCGGAGCGAGGCGATAGGTTCGCGCTTCGTAGATCATGCAGGTTTCTCCCTGTACTGTTGACGGCGGAGGCGGCCGCCGCATGTCCGCACGCCGTCCGGCCAGCGGGGTAGTGCGCGGCCGATCCAGCCGCCCAGTTGTCTTGCGCACGCGGCGACCGGTGTTACACTAAAGGCCGCAAAAGGCAAACGGGAGACAGGGCCATGCCGGATACCGGATTGGGTGCGGTGGCGCAGTCGTCGCTGGCCACTCGCGGTGTGCATCATCTGGCGTTGACGACCGAGGACATGCAATCCACGACCGATTTCTATGTCAACGTCGTCGGTATGCCGCTCGTTCACGCGATGAAGGTGCCGCCCGGTGTCGGGACGGGACCGGAGAATCGCGGCAATCCGCCCTACGAGGAAGTCAGGCACTATTTCTTTGACATGGGCAATGACAGCCTGCTTGCGTTCTTCGAGATTCCGAAGGGCGAAAAACCGCAATCGGACCGCGACGCCATTGGTGGCATGCAGCACTGCGCCTTCGCCGTGACGCCGGCCCAGTTCGAGGCGTTGCAGGCGCGGCTTGCCGATAGCGGATACGATTACGACGGCCCGATCGACATCCTTCCGGGCCTCGTCTCGATCTATTTCTACGACCCCAACGGCATACGCCTCGAGGCCTGTTGTCAACCGGACGCAGGCGACGAGCCTGCGGTCATCGGCTCGGTGCTGCAGAACAGGGCGGAGGCACGGGGAGAGCTCGACACCACCGGCGCGCCGGAAGAATGGATCGAGAAGATCACCGCAGGCCTCTCGCCGTAACGGCCGTTTAGGTCGCCCGCGAAGCGGTGCCCCCTCGGCGTCAGACTGAAAGCGCGTCCGTGAGGCCTTCGATCAGTTCGGCGACATCGGCCATGTTGTGCCGTCGCGAGGCGACGGCGATGTGCGGGCTCAACACCACGTTGGAATAGGACTTGAGCGGCTCGTCCGCGGCGCCGGGCTCCACGTAATGCACGTCGAGCCCGGCACCGCCGAGCCTGCCGCTGTCGAGCGCGGAGACCAGTGCGTCCCGGCGAACGATCGCCGCGCGCGAGATGTTGACCAGGATCGCGCCGGGCTTCAGGTGGGCAAAGGCAGCGGAATCGACCATACCTTCCGTGTCTTCGGTCAGCGGCAGGTGGATGCTGAGAAAATCCGCGCGCTCCAGAAGTTCGGCATAGGAGACGTAATGCGCCGCGTATTCCTGCTCTATGTCCGGCGGCAGGCGAGAGCGTTGGTGGTAGAGGATCTCCATGTCGAATGCGCGCGCCCGCCGTGCGACCTCGCGACCAATTTCTCCGAGGCCCAGCGCACCCAGCGTCGAGCCCTGCAGGCTGCGCAGTCCGGGTATCCGCGCCCAGTTGGCGCCGGCCACATGCGCGGTGTCGAACAGTCGGGGAGTGTAGCCGAGCGATTCCAACGACGCGAAATCGAGTGCGCCGTTGGTTTCCACCAGCTTGCGGCCAACGGCCATCATCATCATCAGCGCGTGTTCGGCGACCGCCGCGTTGACCCTGCGGCGCAGTGTGCGAACCTCGATCCCGGCCTCGTGGCAGGCCTCGATGTCGATGTTGCGGGTGTCGATCCCGAACTTCTGGACGAGCCTGAGGCCAAGTGCTGCCCCGATGTCTTCGGCATCAATCCTTAGCCCCTCGGTCACCACCGCGTCAGCGCCGGGAAGCGCCGCCCGGAGCGCATCACGGTCCGCGACCATCGTCACCTTGACCGGACGGATGGTCGCCGCCCGTGTGCGCAGGGTCTCGAACCACTCCTCCGGGTCGGGCTCGTCGAAGGACAGGTAGTCGCCGAAGGCCGCGCAACGCTCCGGACTTGCCTGCGCATCGAGGATGACTTCCAGGAACCGGAGGATCTTGTCGTCTTCGGCAATGATGGTCGTCATGTCCGTCTCCGCTATGATGGAGCCCCGTCTTACGGCAACAGGAGCCTGCTGCGATGGCCCGCGTGCCACTGATCGATCCCGAGAACGTTCCGGGCCTTGCGGATTTTGCAGCCCACATTCGCGGTCGCCGGCGCGGCCGCATGATCAACGTCTACCGCATGCTGGCGCACAGCCCTCCGCTCGCGCAGAGCTGGTTCCAGCACGTGAACGCCGTGCGCTGGGAGACGAAGATCGACGGGCGGCTGCGCGAGATCGTGATCATAAGGCTGGCCCATGCTTCCGCGTCCGCCTATGTGCTTCGCCAGCATGTCCCGAAGCTCGCGGAAGCCGAGGGCCTTTCGGCGGAGGCCTGCGAGGCCCTGAAGGACTGGTGTGGCTCTCCGCTGTTTGACGAGCGCGAGTGCGCCGCTCTTGCTTACGCAGATGCGATGGCGGCTGCGGCCGCAGTGCCTGATGCGGCCTTCCGGTCGCTTCGGGACCATTTCGGCGATCGCGAGATCGTCGAACTGACGATGCTCGTCGGTGCCTACGTCTCCCATGTGAGGGTGCTCGGTGCGCTCGAGGTCGATCTCGAACCGGACGGCTGACGCCGCGCATTCCGGAAATCCGCCCTCCGTCAGGACGGGAGATCGGGCTCCGCGTCCGCGGGCAGTTGCGCATCGAATGCAATGAGCGTGGCCGCGGTCATTGCGTACATGCCCATGAGGTGAACGAGGTCGACGAGCAGGCGCCGCTCAAGACCGTCCGCCAACCGCCGGTAGGTCTCGGGCGATACCTGGCGCCTGCCGAACAGTTCACGTCCGAAGGCAATGATTGCCGCGCTGCGATCGTCGAGCCCGTCGACGGGGCCGCGGGTGCGGATCGCGTCGATCACGTCGTCGGAGACGCCCACCCGGCGGGCCTCGGGCTCGTGCGCGGCCCATTCGAACCGACAGTCATGTTCGCGCGCCGTCGTCAATATCGCGACCTCCCGCCAGCGCGAATCGATTCCGGCCCGGTCGCGGAGATAGAGGTTGGCGGGGCGCAGACAGGCGGAGAGCGCCGGGCTGTGCAGCCTTATGCCGCCGGGCCCCTGAAGTCCGGCAAGACTGCCGCCAACCGGGTTGGCGAGCTGATCATAGACACGTTGTCCCGCGTCGTCGAGCCCGTCCCGTGCGGGAAGTGGAAGCCTGTTTCCCGATTGCGGGTCAATGTCGGGAGGCCGGGGCGCCTGATTCATGCGATGGCTCCTTGTGGACGATTCGTGAACGAACTTGGGCGGTTTCTCGTCCGGTGCGGCCGGCTGCGCGGTTGCGTCGCGACCGTACGGCCCGCCATCCTCGCCATGCCGCCGGGTTCGGGCGTGCCGATGCAACAGTTATGGTATGATCTTGCGGCCATGAGCCAAGGGGCGGAATCGGTGCAATGACGGAAATAGTTCTGGCTGGCGGCTTTCTTTCGCGTGATCACGACCACGATCATTGCATAGACGATGCGCTGAAGACCGCCGAGAAGATCTGTCTTGAACGCGGTCTCCGCTTCACCCGAACCCGTCGGCGGGTTCTCGAGATCGTGTGGCAGCGCCACGGACCGATCGGCGCGTACGATATCCTCGAGGTGCTGCAGCAGGAGCGCCGCAAGACGGCACCGCCGACCGTCTACCGCGCTCTCGAATTCCTGCTCGAACACGGGTTCGTGCACAGAATCGAATCGCTGAACGCCTTTGTCGGTTGCAGCAGGCCGGAGGGCGCCCATGTCGGCCAATTTCTGATCTGCACCGGGTGCGGCCAGACTGTGGAACTTGATGATTCCGACATCGCCTTTCTCATAGCCGAAAAGACGGCCAGCGCCGGCTTCGACGTCTCGCGCCAGACGATCGAGATTCAGGGTCTCTGCAGCGGCTGCGGTGCCTGACCGGCGGGCGAAACCAGCCGGCGGGCGGTTGCCGACGGACGCCATGGCAACGCTGGTCAGAGTTCGATACCGAAGAGTTTCAGTGAATTGAGCCGACCGATCTTCCGGCGGTCGGCTTCGCTGATCGTGCAGTTGTCGAACCATATGGCGGCGTGGTCTATGTTCTCGAACGGCCAGTCGGCCGAGAACAGGATACGGTCCGCGCCCACCTCCAGCATGGCGTTGATCAGGGCTTGGGTCCGGAAATTCCCGGATGTGGTGATGTAGAAGTTCTCCTGGAGATACTCCGAGAAGGTACGCTTGGCCGGATAGGCCGGCGGTGCTTCGGTCCACGCGTTGCGGTTGTCGCAACGCCAGATGCTGAACGGCAGCCCTTCGCCCATGTGTCCCAGGACGATCTGCAGGTTCGGGTGTTCGTCGAACAGTCCGCAAGCCATCAGCCGCAGGGCATGGACGGCGGTCTCCTGTCCGAAGGCCCAGGTGGGGCCCATCAGCCAAGGATGGCCGTCATAGATCTGCGCCATGCTCGGAAGCGGATTGCGCGGATGAAGATAGAACGGCACCCCGAGTTCGGCCATGACCAGCCAGAACGGGCGGAACTGCGGCAGGTCGTAATAGTAGGCAGTGTGCGGTTCGTCGATTTGCGAGAAGCCGTTGACCAGGGCGCCGACGAATCCGAGGTCGTTGACGCAGCGTTGCATTTCGGCGCAGGCCATGTCGATATCCTGAAGCGGCAGGGCGGCGAAGCCGCGAAAGCGCCCGGGATGGCGCTCGACCCATTCTGCGAGCACATCGTTCGACTTGCGCGCTATATCGTTGGCTCTCCCGCGATCCGGGATCGCCTGCACCGCCGGCGCGTTCAGCGACAGGATCATCAGTTCAACGCCGTTCCTGTCCATCTCCTCGATGCGCCGGCCCTCGATGTCGAGGACGCGGGCGGAGAGTTCTGCCCAAGTGTGCTCCGGCAGGTAGCCGGCCGAATCCATGAGGGTGTCCTCTATGGCGTAGTGTTCCTCGAGCGCGATCTTGTCTTCCATGGCCCGTTCCTCTGTTGACGGCGCATCTGCGTCCCTCTTCCGCAATTATAGGATGTAGCGGCACACATGCATCAGGTGCGGGACAGGCACACCGATGCGGCCGCCGAGCTCGTGCCGGCAGCCGGCGCGGCTGTCGAGTTAGCAAGCCGGATCGGAGATCGCGGGCTGGCGGCTCCGTTCTGAGGCGCTGCAGGTCGATCCGCCAACCCGGTTCCGGAAAGCGCCAAGCGCTCCGGCCGGCAGGGTCCGTGAACGCTACTCCGCGGCGATCTGTCCCCCTGTTTCCGCTGCCTGTTCCCGGAGCGCCTTGAGCACCTTGGGCGGTGACATCGGATGATCGCGAAGGCGCACGCCGACGGCGTGGTAGATCGCATTCGAGATTGCCGCGAGTGGCGGAATGATCGGCACTTCGCCGATGCCGCGTACGCCGTAGGGATGATCCGGGTTGGGGACCTCGACGATTTCCGTGTTGATGAACGGCACGTCGGATGCAACCGGCACCCGGTAATCGAGGAACCCGGGATTCTCGAGCACGCCCTTCTCGTTGTAGATGTACTCCTCGTTCAGGGCGAAGCCGATGCCCTGAACTGCGCCGCCCTGGAATTGGCCCTCGATGAACTCGGGGAACACGGCCTCGCCGGCATCCTGGACGATAGTGTAGCGGAGGACCTTGACGGCGCCGGTCCTGCGATCGACCTCGACATCGACGATATGGGTTCCGAAACCGGGGCCGCCCTGGGCGACATTGATCTCGGCATGTCCGGCGATGGTGCCGCCGAACCATGAGGCTTGCCGCGCGAGTTCCGCGACCGTCATCGGCGCGAAGTCGCCGACATTGGCGCCGGCCGGCCGCGCCGCGCCGTTCTCCCAGACCACCTGGTCGGGGTCGACCTCCCACTTGCGGGCGGCGATCTCGCACATGCGGGCGATAGCGTCCCGCGACGCCTTGACGGCGGCCATGCTGCCCGCGGCCGTGCCGCGGCTTCCTGCCGTCATGAAGTTGAAGCCGAGCGCGCTGGTGTCGCCTGACATCGTCCGCACCTTTTCGAAGGGGATGCCCAGCTCCTCGGCCACGATCATGGCGAGCGCGGCGCGCCCGCCTCCGGTGACGTCGACGGTGCCGAAGATCAGGCTCGCGGTTCCGTCCTCGCCGATATTGAGCGTTGCCGAGGTTTCGGCGCCGAGCGTGAACCAGAAGCCCGATGCGATGCCGCGCCCCTGGTCGGGTCCGAGTCTCTCCTGCATGTGCGGATGGGCCCTGGCGCGCTCCAGCGTCTGGATGAAGCCGATCGTGCCGAGCTTGGGCCCGAAATGCGTCTGGGTGCCTTCCTTGGCCGCATTCTTCAGGCGGAACTCAAGCGGGTCGATGCCGAGCTCTTCGGCAATCTCGTCGATCACCGTCTCGACGCCGAAGGCGACCATCGGCGCACCGGGCGCGCGATAGGCCGCGACCTTGGGCCGGTTGGTGGTCACGTCGTGGCCGACCACCAGCACGTTCTCAAGATCGTAGCGCGTGAAGACGGTGATGGTGGCGAGCGGCAGCGATGAGCCGGCATAGGCGCCTGACTGGTAGTTGAGTTCGGCCTGTGCCGCGGTGATGCGGCCGTCCCTTGTCGCGCCCATCTTGATCTTGACGTTGGTCCCGGAGGTCGGGCCGGTGGAACGGAAGACCTCGTCCCGGGTCATCGCAATGCCCACCGGGCGATTCGCCTTGCGCGAAAGCACGACCGCCAGCGGTTCGAGATACACGTTGTTCTTGCCGCCGAAGCCGCCGCCGAGCTCGGCGGCCGTGACCTTGACCTTCGACATGTCCATCTCGAGGAGCTTGGCGATCTGGGCGCGGAACACGAAGTGGCCCTGGGTCGAGGTCCACACCTCCGCGTAGCCGCCCTCGGTGTAGTTCGCGACGCAGGCCTGCGGCTCGATATAGCCCTGGTGGACTGGTTTCGTGTTGTACTCTTGCTCGACGATGACGTCAGCCTCGGCAAAGCCCTTCTCGATGTCACCTAGCTTGCTCTCCATGCGCGCGGCGATGTTCGACGGCTTTTTCGGCTTGGGCTCGACGCCGCGCGTGAACTGGTCGGCGTGCAGGACCGGTGCGTCGGGTTTCATCGCCTCGACGACATCGATGACGTGCGGCAGCACCTTGTACTTGACCTTGATCAGCTTCAACGCCTTGCGCGCCACAGCCTCGCTGGTGGCTGCGACCGCGGCCACCGGGTGGCCGTCATAGAGCACGTTTTCTCGTGCCATCATGTTCCGCGTCACGTCGCGGAAGTTGACCATGAGTTCGCCGGAGGCTGCGTGCTCGACCTCCATGTCCGGGAAATCGTCGCGCGTGACGACCGCCTTTACGCCGGGAAGCTTTTCTGCCTTCGAGGTGTCGATCGAGACAACGTCGGCGCGGGCATGCGGGCTCCGCAGGACCTTGCCGACGAGCTGCCCGGGCAGACGGATATCGGCGGCGTAGCGGGCGCGGCCGGTGACCTTGTCGACGGCGTCGCCGCGGTCTACCGGGTTCGTGCCAACGACCTTCAGGTCCTTCTTCTCGTAGGGGATCTTGGTGGCGAACGGTGACGGAGGGCGTCCCATGGCTCGGTCCTTTCCTATTCCTATTTCGCGCCAGCGCGCATTTCGCGGGCGGCATCCTGAACCGCCTCGACAACCTTGTGATACCCGGTGCAGCGGCAGAGATTGCCCGCAAGTCCATAGCGGATCTCCTCCTCGGTCGGGTCCGGGTTCTCGTCGAGCAGCGCCTTCGAGGCGATGAGGAGACCGGGTGTACAGATGCCGCACTGCAACGCAACGTGATCGATGAATTTTTGCTGCAGCGGGTGCAACCCGTCTCCCGACGCCATTCCCTCGATGGTTTCCACGGTCTTGCCGTCGGCTTCTAGCCCCAGCATCAGACACGAGCAGACCAGAACACCGTCGACGATGACGCTGCAGGCGCCGCAGTCGCCAGTGGCGCAGCCTTCCTTGGTTCCAGTCATGTCGAGTTCGTCGCGCAACACGTCCAGAAGCGTTTGGGTGGTGTCGCAGAGAACCTCGGTCTCGTCGCCGTTGATGGTGGCGGTTACATGGTGTCTGGCCATTACGATCGTGCCCTTTCAAGCGCTATTGCCGCTGCGCGCTGCGCCAGCACGCCGGCAACCTCAATGCGGTATTCGACGGTTCCCCGTTTGTCGTCTATCGGCTTGCAGGCGGCGCGGGCCGCCGCCGCGAGCTTGTCCATCGCCGCCTCGCCGACTGGTGTGCCAATCAGCGCCTTGGCGGCGACATTCACGAGCAGGGGGGTTGGGGCGACGGCGCCCAGAGAGACCCGTGCCGCAGTGCAGATGCCCTTCCGGTCCAGGGTCAGGTTGACGGCGGCGCCGACCACGGCAATGTCCATTTCGGTGCGCGGCGTGAAGCGGAGATAGGCATCGCCCGACCTTGGCGGACGCTTCGGAAGGTCGAACGCGACGACCACCTCGCCGGGTGCCAGCGATGTCTTGCCGGGGCCGCGGATAACTTTCTCGACCGGAGCCTCACGCTCTCCGCGTGGCCCGGCGATGACGGCCGTTGCGCCCGCGGCGATCAGCGGCGGTACGCTGTCGGCGGCCGGCGAAGCGTTGCACAGATTGCCGCCGATGGTCGCTCGTCCGCGCACCTGGAGCGAGCCGATGAGGCGCACCCCGTCCATGATGCCGGGCCATGCGGCGTTGAAGCCGGCATGGTTCATGAGCTCCTTGCCTGTAACCGCTGCCCCGAAACGCCAAGCGTTTCCCTTGCGCGAGATCTTGCGCATCTCGGGGATGTTTTTCACGTCGATGAGGAGATCGGGCTCGACGATGTCGGCATGCATCTGGACGAGCACATCGGTGCCGCCGGCCAGAAATCGGGTCACCCCGGGTTTGTTGCTGCCTCTGCCCCGGGCCAGCGCGACGGCGTCGTCTAGGGACGTAGGTGCTTCATACTGCATATCGGTTCCTTGCTCTGATGGGCGGTGCAGTTCTGCGGAGACGGTGGTCAGACAACGGCGCTCTGCTCGCCGATCGCGGTCGCGTACTTGTAGATGTCATCATACATCAGATGTTGGATGTCGAGCATCTGGCGCACGGTCTTGAGCACGAGCCTGCGGTCCTCCTCGGTCGTGGCAAACTGGTCAAGGAGTTTCCGGCCGACATCGGAATGCTCCTCGTCGGCGCTGTCATGGATGATCCAGTAGGCGACGGCCTCTTCGTCGAGGCCAAACTGTTCCTGGAGTTTCCGGGCAATGCGGATATAGAGCCCCGGAATGGCGGCCTCTCCAGCAAGCATGTGCGCGGACACGCCTTCGAGGAAGCTCTTCGAGCATATGTGCGCGAAATAGGCCTGGAAGGCGACGACACCGGCGCAATAGGGCGGGTCGTACATTTCCTCGGGCTTGAGGCCCATGCCCCTGGCGTAGTTCAGATAGAGGCGGTGATGCGAGATGCCGCCCGACATCAGCCGCCCCGTGGCCTCCTCATAGGCGACCTCGGCGATCATCTCCCGCCATGCCGGATCGGGACAGATGACGTAGAGATTGCCGTGGTAGTTGTGGTTGTGGAGCGGGATGCCGCCATGCTGCTGGCAGATGTAGCGCGACTGCTCCCAGTTCCACGTGCCCTCGACCATCCCCGTCCACAACGGATGGCCGTACATCGGGAGCTCCCTGTGGATATCGGCGATGCGGTCGAGAACCCCTTGGGTCGTCAAGGCCATGGTCGCCCCTTCCTTATCGGCTCGGTTCGCGAATATACCAGATTTGGGTTGTCGGACTAGCGCCCCTTGGCAGCCCTCAGGACCATTTTTCCAGCCGAGTTCGCGGTCCCGGAGCAAATCGGGCTGACAGGAGGTGCTCGGAGCTCACCGGGTGCGGCTCTGCGGGATCCTGGGAAGGTTTGGAGTTGTCGGAGCGTTTTTCGCTCGGATGGCCGGCGCGTAATCTGCCCCGGATGATCCTCTCCCGTTGAAGTGATCCACTCTCGGGTTATGGAAAGAGGAGGACCGACGATGGCAAGGAGTATCTACTCACCCTTACTGATCACGAATCGTTTTTCCTGACGGCGTTTGCTGTGAAACATTTCTGATCCCTCCGATGTCTTTTGTTGAACAGGACACGAGCGACCTGTCGGTCAGGCGCATGCCTGACCGCCTTGTGGTGGTGCTGGCTGACGCCTGTTGACGAATCTTGGACCTTTCCGGCTGCCTCGCGTCCATGGTCATCAAGGGTCTGGTTCGTTCAGGCGTCAGGGATGGGCGTCTGCCCCTGTCAAGCCGCGATCCTGGTGGTCCACGTTGAGGGATCAACGCCATGTTTCTTCAACATTCGGACCCGGCGTGGGCCATTGCGTTGGACCATCAGGCGCTCGTAGGTCTCGGGGTCGCGGTAGACCTCACCGGTGATGCGCATGGTATAGATGATGCGCAGCAGTTTGTGAGCGACTGCGACATGGCCACCGCTTGTGAACCAGGCTGCGCCAAGTGCACCGTCGCCGTGATCTGCATCTTGTGAACGTCAAGACCCGCGGCGCGGGCATGGACGACATTGAGGGCATCAACACTCTGCATCAGGCTTCTTCCGGTTGTGGGGCAGGTGGAGGCGGAAACCAGCGGATAGCAGGGTCGCGAACCCCAAGAGGCTCGTGCTCCATTTTGCTGTTCGTCCTCGGCCAGGCCGGGTACATCGCGGGGTGCGGTGCTGCTGGTCGGGCACAGTTTGGAAACGGGCTCGATGGCGCCAAAATGCAAGCGAACTCGTCACCCACCTCCACCTGCTCGCATTATCGTGCACCAACACGCCGGATCAACGCACTCGTCCAACGGCCACAACAGGCTCACATTTCATGGCGCGGGGTGAGCAGACACGCCGACGTTCATGACTGTTTGGATCAGGCCTCTTCTCTTGCCACCCACTCGCTGCCGATGACCTGTGCGGGCTTCGATTGGCGTTCGCCCGGCGGCATCTTCCGGTACCCCGCCGCCCAGCGGGCGACCTTGCGTTTGATGCGTTGACGGGTCCGTGCGGTTCCGCCCGGCATCGCCGGCCGAGTGCATCCGCCCGGGCTCGAAGTCGACCCACACTACCTCGGTGCGAACCCGGGTCGTCACCTGCACGACGATGCGGCGCCAGTCCCGCAGCAGGTCGTCGTACAACGTCGAGGGGTGGCCCGAGACCATTACCTGACACGGCAGCCCCTTGAGCAGTTCAAGGAGTTCGACATGGTCGGCTTCGGTGCAGTCGTGGCGGTACCGCTGGCCCGACCGGCGGGTCGCCTGCAAGTACGGCGGGTCGCTGTATACTCAGACGTCCTGACCTCGGCTTTGATTTCTTCCAATCAGGGTGATGCTTCTGGGCCGAGTTTGCGTGCGTTGTCTGGCAGTTCGTAGATCATGCGGAGGCCGGGTCCGAAGCTTCTTCACCGCCCGCTGCACGGTCGCGCGGCTCACGCCGTCTGCAGGTCTCTTTGAGGAACGCGGTGCCTGGCGATCCGCAGCAGCATCGCCGGCCGGTCGCCCTCGTTGTGGCAGGGCTCCATGTTCGAGAAGTAGACGGTCTGTCCGTCGACATCCGCAAGGGAGAAGCACGAGGTTCCGATGGCTTCAGGAAGGTGCATCGCGAGCGTGTTCATGGCCGGGAGTATCCAATTACAGGGGTCATGTTATATCGGGCCATCACGCGGCTATGTTGCCAAGCAAGAACCGGGAAAATCGTTCATTGTGTTGGAAAAAAGGGGAGCCGGACTGATCAAGTCAACTCACGAGGTCAGGATGTCTGAACTTGGGGTCAGATAATGTGCTAACGCTCAACCGTCTGCCGATCCTGGCGCGGCGCCAATGGCGGTAGTGCGGGCCGAGCGTGCTGCCCTGACGGTACTCGCCCCGGGATGGGTCGAGCGGGACGACCTCCAGCATTAGCCGGCTCAACGCCTGGAACAGCTTGACGTTCGCATTGGATGCGAACACTGTCGGATCGCTTCGTTGTGCGCGTTGGACTGCATTGTGGAGTTGGCGCAACTGGTCGATGAGGCAAACGTGGAATAGTAGCGTCCATCCGTTGCGCTGCATCAGAGATCGACTTCACCGTCGATATTCTCGTCTGGTCCCGATTCGCGCTCCGCATGTTCGAGCATGTCCTGTGCCAGATCGTCCGGAATCGCCCGAACATGCCGTCCGGCTCGGATATCACCGGTGAGCAGATCCAGGAACGCACCGATCGCCGGATCTTCATGTTCGGCGTCGACACGGCTGACGACGATCTGTCCGTCATCGTGGAGTTCGAATGCCACCTTGGCGCCGACATCGACCCCTAGCGCCTGACGAACCGTCTTGGGCAGGGCGATCTTGCCCTTCGCCGTCATGGTTGCGACTTCGTGGATGATCGACACTCCCACCGTGCCGCACGGCCGTAAGGAATATTCCTTACGGCGTCAACGCGATATGGAGATTGCAAGCTGGATGCGCGCCGATGTGACCTGCATTGCGGAGGACGCCGCCGCTTCTCCTGCTACCGATCCCAGAGCGATCGTGGACTTGCCGGCCCGCGCACCCACGACATGAGCGCCTCGGTGGGCGCCGCAGCCGGGGGCAATATCAATGCGCTTGCCCCAGGGTTCGCGGTTCCGGTCCTTCGGGGGGCGCTCCAGTTGACCCAGACGACACTGAAACCGGGCTCCGTTTCGGGGTAGCTGGAACATCTCATGTCGGTGAAATACAGGCACACGCCCGGCCGGTCGCCCTTCCTCAGCATCGCCTCCACCGCCACGACCGTGGGGCCGTAGATGAGCCCGAACCGCTCCAGCGGGTTGACTCGGGTCCCGGCCGTGGCGATGAGCGGCACCGTCGGGCGTGCGGATGTCGCGCGCGACCGTGATGGCGGGGTCCCACAGACGGCTGCGTTCTTCCAGCGCCGGCGCGATGCTCGGAACACGAGCCGGTAGCGCCGGTTCTCGCGCGAAGCCTCCTCGCGCCCGACCCCGTCGCACGGGCGTTGCTGTTGGCAAGCGAGACGTGGTCCGGCTCGACCGGGAGAAGCCTGCCGCCGAAGCGGTTCACCTCTTCGGCGAACCGTGTCCGGGCGCGCCCGTTTCAGAAATCGGCGCGATAGCTTGCGGGGGTGAGCCAGACGTATTGGTCCAGCGGTGGCCTGATTCGGTATGCCGCGGGCACCCTCGAAAAATCGTAAAGGCGGGCTATCCGGAAGATGTCCCGGCGCTCTTCGGAAACGCGCCGCTCGTTCTCCGTGAGCCAGAAGGGCGTGGTCTGCGGGCCGTTCGTCGTCTTCACTTCCAGCCATCGCTCGGCGCCGTCTCTCGAGAACGACAGGATGTCGTAGCCGGCGCCGTCCCCGTCCTCTTTTGCCACCCAGCGGACCCGCTGGGCGAGGTCGTCGCGCCCCAAGGCCGACAGCCGGTTCTGTTCGGCCTCGTAAAGGAAACGTTCGCCGGCTTCGCCGAGAGCCCGCGCACGCTGATCCCGTTCTGCCGGATCGTACTTCCGGAGCATGCGGCCGATGACGGGGTCGTCCGGTGGCGGTTGATCTCTTCTCGCCGGCGGCCGTCCGAAGGCGAGACCTGCGGACGGTGCGTTGGTTGTCGGCGGTTCGATGGCATGCTGGCGAAGAAGCCGACCTTTGACCAACTGCACCTCGACAGCTTCGAACAGGGCGCGCTGATAGTTCGAAGCGGGTTTGTAGCCCCGTATGTAGGGCAGGCCGAACAGCATCAGGATTGCGCTGATGTTCTGGTGCTTGTATTCGATCGAGCCGCGGGAGCGGCCGATGATCTGCTGCAGTGCGCGGTTGCGCTCTGCCTTGACCACCCGTTCGCCGGTCAGTTCTGCGCGAAGCATGTCTCCGTAATCGGAGACGATGGCTTCGATCTCCAATCTGGTCCAAGGGGTGCCTGCGCGCTCGGGCATCCGGCGGATCCCATTCTAACTCCGGCCGATGGCCGGTCGGGAGCCTCGGTGCGGACCGGGTAACCTCGGGATAGGCCCTTTGCGGCGCGTCCCGGGATGCCGCAGGGCCGGACTTCAGGTGTAGTACGGGTTGGCACCGGCGGCGTGGTCGGTGACGTCGACGACATGGGCGATGGACGGCACCAGCCGCTTGATCTCGACCTCGACGCCCTGACGCAGCGTTGCCGATGAGGCGGAGCATCCCTGGCATCCGCCTTCGAGTCGAACGAAAGCGGTATTTTCCTTGACGTCGATCAGCGAGATATGGCCGCCATGGGCGGCAACCTGCGGATTTATGTGCACGTCCAGCAATTCGAGGATTGCCTTGCCTTCCTCGGTCTGCAGTCCCGGCCGGTCCTCCAGTTCGATGGCGTCCCGCACATCCTCGACCTCGGGAACGTAGTGTCCGAGCATGTTCCGGATCGGTTGCATCAGCCCGTAGGCGGCTCCGTCGAAACGCAGATAGGCAACGTTGTCACGAAAGTCGACGAAGGAGACATCGCCACCGCCGTCCCTGGCCGCCGGACGGATGCGGGTTTCGACGATTTCCGCGATTTCGGCAGCGGGACCTGTCAACTCCCGATCCTCTTCGGCATCCGGCCGGACCGTGGCCTGTTCCTCGATGACGGGCATGCCCGACATGAAATGGTCCATGATCGCGGCGAGGATGCGCGGCCGCAATTCGTGCCATTCAGCGTCCGGAGTCCGCGTCACGCGTATCTCGTCCGTGCCGAGCGCGATCCGCGAGATCGATCCGAGTTCGAACAACCGTTTTGCCAGCGGGATTCTCGCGGCCTCCGCCGGCGACGCCAGATCGAGGCTGCCGCTCGCGAGCACCTCGCGGCCGGGCAGAAACCTGACGGTCTCGGCACTCAGTGTGTCTTCGGTCTGTATGAACATCGCTTCTTCCCGTCTCGATCCCGTGAAACCTCCGGCAATGACAGACAAACTAGGGTTTTTGCGGAAAAATGAAAGGGGCCGTGGCCATCCCGAAGGCCTGCCGCCATCCCCGCGACCTGCTGACACGCGGCCGGGATGTCGCTTCCGCCAGCGCCCCGGTGTGGATGTGGGCGCTCCTGCAAGGGGTCCTGGCGGACGTTGCGTGAAGCGGCACGGCTGCGGATCCGGTGCGCCGGCTGCCCGGTCATTTTCTCGTGTCGCTTGCTCCGCCGCCGCGGCACAAGGCGGGAGTTACAGCTGCCTTCGGCCGAAACGAGGCCTTCGCGCTGCGCCCTGCCAGGCCCAGATCGCGCACGAAAAGAGAACCATGGCGCCCGCCTGATGTGCCCAGGCAATGGAGAGCGGGGCGCTGTAGACCACCGCAACCGCACCGAGGGCGAACTGGCAGGCGGCGGTGGCGGCCATTGCTGACAGGCGGCGCGCAAAGCCCCTCCGGCGGGCGGTGAGCCACAGGGCGAATATCGCGCCGAGCGTCGCTAGTGCCAGGACGCGATGCGTGAACTGGATCGTTGCGACGTTCTCGAACAGATTCCGCCACCACGGATGCAGGGTCATCGCTTCCGGGGGCACCACGTGGCCGTCCATCAGGGGAAAGCTGTTGTAGACCCCGCCGCCGTCAAGCCCTGCCAGAAACGCGCCCATGATCATGGTTGCGACGACCATGCCGGTGACCAGAATGATGGCGCCGACCGATCCGCTGTCCCGACGGCGCCCGGCGCGGAACATGTCGAGGCCGCCATGGAGCAGGAAGCCGTATATCAGAACGGCCAGGCCGAGATGGGCGGCAAGCCGGTACTGGCTGACCGATGGCTCGTCCACGAGCCCCGACTTCACCATGTACCAGCCAAGGAAGCCCTGCAATCCGCCGAGGACGAAGGGAACCGCGAGCCGGAATATCATGCGTCCGGGTAGCCGGTATCGCACGGCAAACCAGACAAAGGGCAGGAAATAGGCGACGCCGATGATGCGGCCGAAGAGCCGGTGGAGATATTCGAGCCAGAAGATGCCCCGGAAATCCTCGAGCGTCATCCAGGAATTGACAAGCCGGAATTCCGGGGTCTGCCGATAGGCCTCGTAGACGGACAGCCATTGTTCATGGCCGAGAGGGGGCAGCCAGCCCGTGAGCGGCCGCCAGTCGACCATCGAAAGGCCGGAACCGGTCAGCCGGGTGAGGCCTCCGAGGAGAACCATCAGGAAGACAAGGGCCGCGCAGGCGAGCAGCCAGATTCCGATCGCGCGCGCAGGAAAAGGTGATGTTGCCGTCATCCCGTATTTTCGAGCACAGCGCCGGTTCGGGCGGGGAATCCCGCGATCATCCCGACTTCCGGAACATTCGCGGCGTCATGGCTGTCCCGGCTGACGATACTGACCGCTCGTTTTTCGGGAATCCGCCTGACGTGGTTCTCGGGAACGGTCGTGGGTCGAGCCTCTCTTCGGACCGGCCGGACGAGGCGCAAAGGCGCTTGCTGCGCATATTCCCGCTGCGGCCAGCGGTCCGGCCGCAGCGCGGGCCGCGACATACCGGTTCACGCCATCGCCGGCTCGCGGGCAAGCTTACGGTATGTGGTCAGCGGCGGCGGCCGGCTGTCGGTCCATGCCTTGAGATCGTCATGCGCGCGGTCGCGGGCCGTCTGGCGTGCGTCCTCGCCAGTGACTTCACAGGTGATCTCCAGCCGCATGCCGTTCGGGTCGAAGAAATAGATCGACTGGACGAACCCGTGGTCGGTTATGCCGACGACCTCGATTCCGGCATCTTCGAGCCGCGCTCTCCAGGTCTCGACCTCGACGACGGTGTTCACCGCCATCGCGAAGTGATTGACCCACGATGGTGTCTCCGGATCGGGGGTGCACGCGGTCTCGTCGCCGAGATCGAAGAAGGCTATGTAGCTCCCGTCCGCAAACTCGAAGAACAGGTGTACGTAGGGGTCCGAGGCGCCCGTGCTCGGCACCGTGTCCGCCTTGATCACGTGCGCAAGCGGCAGTCCGAGCAGGTCTTCGTAGAAGCTCCTCGTCTCCTCGGCGTTGCGGCAGCGGTAGGCGAAGTGGTGCAGTCCGCTTATCCGGTCCAACTGGGTCATCGTCAGGGCCTCCGAATGATCTCAGGGCGAAAACGGAAAGACCGGCCGGGAGGGCTATAGCGTCCAGGCAGCCACGCGTCGGCGGATTTCGGCGAGGGTCGAGACGACGCCGCTGAAATAGCTCTGCGACATGCGCTCGGCATAGGCTGCTTCCTCGTCACTCCCGTGCGCGATGCCGTCGACTTCGAGCGAGAAGCTGAAACGCAACTCAAGTTCACCGTCGTCACGTTCGATGATTTCGTTCGTGACGGTGCCCATTGCGGAACTCCGTGTACGCTCGAAGACGATCCGGTTTTCCGGCTCCATCGTAACACGTTCCTGCATGTCTTCGCCACGCAGGGTGAAGTCACGCAGCAGCCAGTTCTCGCCGCGCTCGACAATCGTGCAGGCGCTCATCGAGTCGAGAAACGGAACCGGGTTTTCCGCCTTCAGCAACAGCCCCTGCCAGATCTCGTGGCGGGAGAGGGGCGGGCCGTCGCCCCGCAGTTCCGGATCGTTCACCGGTACGGCATGGCTCAGTGTGAACATGTGCGCATTCTCCCCATCCGCCATCTCATCACGGAACACCGGTGGGGGTCAACGCGATGACATGTCTGACATGCCGATCTCCTTTGGGAATAGGTGAGAAACATCTCTTCGGGAGACCGTGCGATTCCAGCTTCGGCCCGGGTGAGCATCTGTTGATAGGAAATCCGCGTTTCGGTCGATCCCGGCATGAGAAATATCACTGCTACGCTGCCCTACGATCTCGCGACATGACCGCGTTGGTCAGGTCTGGCCTCCTTGACCGCGGCGAAGGTGGCCGCATGAGCTTCTCCTAATAACGGTGTCCGCATGGAAGTGGATCTCATGCACGCCACCTGACGGAGCCGCGTGATATGGACCGCATTGTTGGCAAGGCACGATGGGCTGGTCTTGCGAAGCGCGTCGGGAGCCGTGCGAACGCAGCTTGGCGCCAGTCGCCACAGTCGTTTGAGAGAGATGGGGAACGTGCGTCGGCCGGAGGCCGGATCACGAAGTTCCATCGCGCGTTGATACGGTACCGGCCGCCGAAACGCGAGGTATCGCTGCCGTAGCGATGACCGCCGTGCGACTCGGCTGTGAACGACATACGGAATCGCGAAGCCGCTTTCCGCTCAGTCGCGGGACCGGCCCGCCATCATGCGCACGGCGCGGTACTGGATCACCGTTTCGCCCTTCTGGTTCACGATCTGGTTGTCTGTGGTGACGATGCCCCGGTTACCCTTCCTCGTCGGACGTATGGTGGTGACCTCGACCTCTGCGTGAACGGTGTCGCCCGCGAATACAGGCGCGAGGACCTTCTTCTCGACTTCGAGAAGCGCAAGCCCGGTCTCCTGCATGACGGACTGGCACAGGAGGCCCTCGATCATGGTGTAGGTGCAAGCTGCGGGGACCACCCGGCCGCCCATCAGCCCGCCACCCTTGTCGCCGAAGGTCAGATCGGTGAACAGCGTCTCGACCATGCCGGTCACGCCGATGAAGTTGATGATGTCCGCCTCGGTGATCGTGCGGTTGAGTGTCCTGAATTGCTGGCCGACTTCCAGTTCGTCCCAGTGGAGACCGATGCCCATTGTCTTCATGACCCGTTCCTTTCCTCTGACGGCCGGCTGGTCTCTCCGGATCCGGCCAGCGCCGCGATTTCGTCATCGTTGAGCCCGGCCTCGCGCAGGACCTCGGCACCGTGCTCGCCGAGGCCGGGCTGCAGCCGCGCGATTTCGCCGGGTGTGCGGCTGAAACGCACCGGCGCATCCACCATCGTGATCGCGCCCTCGCGCGGATGCACCACATCGTTGAACAGACCCACGGCCTGGAGATGCGGGTCGTCCGTGAGATCCTCGAGCGGCGCCACGCGCCCGCAGGGTATTTCGAGGCGCGTGAAAACCTCGAGCCAGTCGTCGGTGGGCCGCTCGGCGACGAACGAGGCCGCCAGCGCGTAGACTTCGTCGATGTTGTCGGCACGGCTTCCGAGCGTGTCGAAGCGCGGATCGGCTGCGTATTCCGGATGGCCGACTTCGGCCCAGAAGCGCTGCCACTGGGCATCGGTGTAGATGAGGGTGCAGATATGGCCGTCGAGCGTCCTGTAGGGACGGCGCGACTGCGCTAGCACGCGCGTGTAGCCGAGTGGCCCCTCGGGCGGATCGAACACGTGCCCGTAGAGGTGATCCGCCATATTGAAAGCGACCATGGTTTCGAACATCGGCACCTCGACGAACTGGCCGAGGCCCGATCTCTCGCGCTCGAAGAGCGCGGCGGTGATGGCATAGGCGGCGACGAGTCCGCAGGTCTTGTCTGCCATGATCGTCGGCATGTAGCGGGGCTCGCCAATCAGCCGCGCCATCAGGTCGACGCTGCCGCTCATGCCCTGGATGACATCGTCGTAGGCCGGCGTTCCGCCGTACGGCCCGTCCACGCGGAATCCGTGGATCCCGGCATAGATCAGGCGCGGATTGCGGGCGGAGACTTCCTCGTAGCCGAAACCTAGCCGTGCGACGGCCTGCGGCCGGATGGAATGGACGAACACGTCGGCGCCGTCGATGAGGCGCCACAGCGCGTCGCGCGCGGCCTCCTGTTTCAGGTCGAGCACGATCGAGCGCTTGTTGCGGTTGAGGCCCATGAACAGCGCCGCCATGTCCGGAGACCTCCGCGGTCCGGTGTGGCGCGTCGTGTCGCCTGCCGGACTCTCGATCTTGATCACGTCGGCCCCGAGATCGCCGAGGATCTGGGTTGCCAGCGGCCCCAGGACCACCGAGGTAAGGTCGAGGACGCGAACGCCGGCGAGCGGCCCGCTCATGAAGAGAGCGTCTCCCGCATCGCGGCGAGTGTTTCCATCTGTTCGCGATCCCGGGTGCCCGTGAAGCGGACGCACAGATGAGACGCTCCGGCGTCGGCAAACTGCCGCAGCCAGGCTGTGACTTTGGACAGGTTGCCTGCGTAGCAGTACTGCTGTTCACGAATGCGCGCGGCCGGAAGGAGGTAGTAGGCCTCAAGATAGGCGTCGAGTTCGGCCTCGGCCCGCGCGCTGTTGACGGCGACGGTCACGTAGGCGGCGCCGGTGACCTCCGCCGGATCGCGTCCCGCTGCAACCGCCGCTTCTTGCACCTGCGTCCATCCCCGGCCCCAGCTCTCGCCGTTGCCCGGCCCCGACGGGAACCAACCGTCAAAATTCCGCCCGCACCGCGCGAGTGCGGCAGGTACGCCGCCGCCGGACCAGATCCGAGGACCTCCGGGTGTGAACGGCGTCGGTGCCAGTTCGCCGCCATTGACCGTCCAGCGCCCCGACCAGTTAGTCTTGCCGTTGTCGGCCCAGAGAGCCCGGCACAGGCGGATGCCTTCCATCATCGTGCCGATCCGCTTTTCGAACGGAACTCCGGCCGCGGTGAATTCGGCGCGAATCGCCGGAGTGTCGCGCGCGATGCCGATGCCGAGCACGAAGCGGCCCTCGCTGATGTGGTCGATGGTTGCGAGCTGGTGTGCCAGCAGGACCGGGTTGCGCAGCATCGGCAGGAGTACCGCGGTGCCGAGGCGGACGGCGCTGGTGCGGCTGGCGATCGCGGAAATCAGCGTCAGCGGCTCGTGGCGTGGTTTTGCAAGCAGCGAGTCTCCGACCCAGACGGCGTCAAGCCCGACGGCTTCGGCATGAACTCCGAGTTCGATGATCTCGCGGGTCTCGTGCACTCCCGCCATCACCCGTTCCCTTGTCGGCAGCAGATAACCGAGGCTGATCGTCATCGGCAGTGTCTTCCTGTCTCCGGGCGCACCGTGTCGCGCTTGCCCCGCTTCATAGCCGAGCAGCGCGCCGTCGTCATCCACAGCGTCTGTGCCCCACGATGGTTTCATGCTGATTCGGAGACGCGAAATCCGAGTGCGTTGGGCTCGCGTTATCGCAGATCGCCCCTTGATCGCGATTTTTCGCGCCGAGAAGGCCTCATCGAGCCTTGGCGGCACGATTGCAGCGCGACGCAGACCGAAAAATCTCGCTAGTCGCCGCTGGATGAGCAACGTGGAATTGTCGTGCCCGCGCCCGGCCGCCGACTTATGGCCATTCCCGCGGTGGTAAACTATGATGCCGCCGGAACGAGAACGGAGAGAGCCATGCAGTGCTTCCTGTTTCATCTCATGCCCTATGCGGATCTCGATCTCGAGTACGATAAGCACTACAAGGCGTCTTGGGTCGTCTATCCGAACTCGAACTTTGACCCGAAGGTGGGCAACTATCTCTACAACATCTATCTCGACGAGCTTGAGCTCGGCGAGGAACTCGGGTTCGACGGGCTCTGCGTCAACGAACACCATCAGAACGCCTACGGGCTGATGCCGTCTCCGGTGGTCCCGGCGTCAGCCCTGGCGCGGCGTACGTCGCGCACCAGGATCGCCATTCTGGGCAATGCCTTCGGCATCCGCGAGCACCCGCTGACGCTGGCCGAAGAGCACGCGATGATCGACTGCATCACCGGCGGCCGCCTGATTAGCGGCATGGTCCGCGGCATCGGCGCCGAGTACTATTCCCTTGCGGCCAATCCCGCCTTCAGCCACGACCGCTTTCACGAGGCGCACGACCTCGTGGTGCGCGCCTGGACCGAGGAAGGTCCCTTCGCATTCGAGGGCAAGCACTATCATTTCGAGTACGTGAACGTATGGCCGCGGCCGTTCCAGCAACCCCATCCGCCGATCTGGTGCCCGTCGCAGGGTTCTCTCGAGACAATCGAGTTCGCGGCGCACCCCGAGCGCAAGTACACCTACCTGCAGACCTACAGCCCGTTCGACGCGGTACGGAAGTTCCTGCATCTGTATCGCGAGGTAGCGCGCGACACCTATGGCTACGAGGCCGTCGATGCGCAGGTCGGGTGGGCTGCGCCAATCTATGTCGGCGAGACCGACGAGCAGGCGATCGAGGAAGCGCGGCCGCACATGGAGGCCTTCTTCAACAAGTTTCTGCGCATGACGCCGGAAATGCTCCTGCCGCCCGGCTACCTGACGCTTCGCTCCTACAAGAACGTCATGAAGCACAAGAGCGGCCTGTCGAAGGTGCGGTCGATCGAGGAGTTGATGGAGACCGGCATCGTGGTCGTCGGTTCTCCCGACACCGTGCGCCGGCGCCTCGAGTACTGCCATGCCGAAGCCGGCATCGGTACCTTCCTCGGCATGTTCCAGGTCGCCAGCATGAAGCATGACATGACGGTCGCCAGCATGCGCCGCTTCGCCCGCGACGTGTTGCCTGCACTGCGCGAGTTCGGCGCCGCCGAGCGCGTCGCGGCGCAATAGCCGGCTCCCGGGCGGGGCGACCGTCCGGAGCCTGCGGCCGCCGTGCAGGGAGGTGCGTAGCGGATGAAGGTCTACCTGTTCCACCTGATGCCTTACGGGTATATCGATCCGGAGTACGACCGGGAATATCCGTCCTGCTGGGTGATCTATCCGAATTCGAAATTCGATCCCCGGAAGGGATTCGAGCTCTATAACCGCTATCTCGACGAGATCGAGTATGCGGAGGAGTTGGGATTCGACGGCGTCTGCGTGAACGAGCACCACCAGAACGCCTACGGCCTCATGCCCTCGCCCGTGGTCATGGCCGCGGCGCTGGCACGCCGCACCGAACGCGTCCGGATCGCCATACTCGGCAACGCCTTCGGCATCCGCGACCATCCCCAAACGCTGGCCGAAGAGCACGCGATGATCGACTGCATCACCGGCGGCCGCCTGATCAGCGGCATGGTGCGCGGGCTCGGCTGCGAATACTATTCTCTCGGTTCCAATCCCGCCCTCAGTCACGAGCGCTTCCACGAGGCGCACGACCTCGTCATCCGCGCCTGGACCGAGGAGGGGCCGTTCGCGTTCGAGGGCAAGCACTATCATTTCGAGTACGTGAACACCTGGCCGCGGCCATACCAGCAGCCGCATCCGCCGATCTGGGTGCCGAGCCAAGGCTCGCGCGAGACCATAGAGTGGGCTGCTCACCCGGACCGCAAATACACCTATCTCCAGACCTATTCGCCGTTCCAGAACGTGGTCAGATTCCACGATGCCTACCGGCAGACCGCCCATGACAACGGCTATGCGGCAACCTCCGGCCAGCTCGGATGGGCAGCACCCGTCTATGTTGCGGAAACCTGCGAGGCGGCGATCAACGAGGCCCGGCCCCATGTCGAGATGTTCTTCAACAAGCTCCTGCGCTACACCCCCGAAATGCTGCTGCCTCCGGGCTACATGTCGGTCGCTTCGTACAAGCGCATCCTGAAGACCAAGTCGAGCCTCGTCTCGACCCATTCCATCGAATCGCTGATGGAGCGCGACGTCATCATCGTCGGCGATCCGGATTCGGTCGGGCAGAAACTTGCGGAATGCCATGCGCGGGTCGGTCTCGGCTATTTCCTCGGCATGTTCCAGATCGCTTCGCTGCCGCGCGAACTGACGGTGCGGTCCATGGAGCTGTTTGCCCGCGAGGTCATGCCGGGGGCGATGGCGCTTCATGGCGAAGGGCAGTGGGAACCCGGATACACCGAGGTCGCCACGCAGGCGGCGGAATAACGGGAACCCGGACATGTCGGCCACGTGCAACCGTCCGGTCTGGTCATGACGGACAACAGTTCCGGGCCGGCGCTGTCGCCGCTCGCGACGGGGCTGGCGGCCAGATGCCCGCGCTGCGGAAAGGGCCGGCTCCTTGAAAAGGTTCTCGATGTCCGGGCGCGCTGCGACGTCTGCGGACTCGACTTGTCCAACCACGATTCCGGCGATGGGCCGGCCGTCTTCGTGATCCTGTTCCTGGGCGCCGTCGTCGTCGGCCTCGCGGTCGCGCTTGAGGTCGCGTTTACGCCGCCGATGTGGGTCCACGCGGCGGTATGGATTCCCCTGATCTTGGGACTTTCGATCGTGCTTTTGCGCCTGTTCAAGGGGGTCCTGATCGCCCTCCACTACAGGAACCTGCGCCACGAGTACCGCGATGGCTGCTGAGGTGCCGCGGCGCTGCCGGCTCCGCCTCGATCTCCGCCTGACCCTGTGCGCGGTGCCGGCGCTTGCCTTGCTGATCGGCCTCGGCGTCTGGCAGCTGCAGCGCCTCGAGTGGAAGGAGGGCCTCATCGCCGAGCGTGCGGCGCGGCTCGCGGCGCCGGCGCTTGCCATTGAAGACATTCGGGAGGCGGACTGGAAGGGGCTTGAGCATCGGCGGGTGCGTCTCTCCGGCCGCTATCTTCACGACCGCGAAATGCTGGTCGTCAACCGCCTTCGCCGCGGACGCGCGGGCTACGGGCTGGTGACACCGATGCTGCTCGGGGACGGCACTTCGGTCCTCGTGGACCGTGGCTGGGTTCCGCTCGAGTGGGCCGACCGCCGGCCTGCCGTCCGTCTGGCGGACGGCAGGCCGGCGGTCGGCATGCTGCGCGCCGGCGGGCGCCTGAATTCGTGGCTGCCGGACAATGACCCCGCCGGCGCACAGTGGTTCTTCGTGGATGTGCCTCAGATGTCCGCCGCTGCCGGCCTGGAACGCGCGCGGCCGTATTACGTGCACCTGCTGTCGGCGGCGGGCCGGGCCGGGTTTCCGGAGCCGCAGGACGCGCGCGGGGGGATATCGAACCGGCATCTCGAATACGCCCTGACCTGGTTTGCGCTGGCGGTGGTGCTCGTCGTCATTTTTGCGCTCTATCACTTGCGCCGGAGATAGGAGGGACCATGGACGCCTATCGTGAACTCGAGGCCCGCCACCGGCAGATCGGCGCGCTCCGCGAGGCCGCCGGCATGCTCCACTGGGACATGGCCGTCATGATGCCTCCAGGCGGCGCGGACGGGCGTGCCGAGCAGCTTGCGGCGTTGAAGCAGATCACCCACCGGATGGAGAGCGATCCGGCGCTCGGCGAACTTCTCGACCGGGCGGACGGCGCCGGTGTCGCTGATTCGTGGCAGCGCGCCAATCTCGGCGAGATGCGCCGGCGCTGGATTCACGCCGTCGCCGTCGACCCCGATCTCGTCGAGGCGGCCACCCGGGTGCGCCTCGCCTGCGAGATGGCATGGCGCCGCGCGCGTCCGGCGAACGATTTCGCGGCGGTCCGGCCGCACTTGGAAGATGTGCTCGATCTCACCCGGAAGCAGGCGGAGGCGAGGGCGCTGGCGCTCGGATGTTCGCCCTACGAGGCCCTGCTCGACGCGTACGAGCCGGGGGCGCGGACAGACATGATCGACCGCCTGTTTGCCGATCTCGCCGCGTTCCTGCCCGATTTCCTGGATCGCGCGCTGTCGGTGCAGGAGGATCGCAGTCCGCTGCCGCTGCCGTGCGCGGCATTTGCCGTCGAGCGGCAGCAGGCGCTGGCCCGCCGGCTCATGGAGGCCCTCGGATTCGATTTCGACCGCGGCCGTCTCGACGTCAGCCTTCATCCGTTCTGCGGCGGCGCCTCCGGCGACATGCGCGTTACCACCCGCTATGCCGACGACGATTTCTCGCAGTCCCTCATGGGAGTTGTCCACGAGACCGGGCACGCGCTCTACGAGATGGGCTTGCCACGGGACTGGCGTTATCAGCCGGTGGGCGAGGCGCGCGGAATGACGCTGCATGAAAGCCAGTCGCTGCTTGTCGAGATGCAGGTCGGCCGCAGCCGGGAGTTCTTCGAGTTCGCGGCGCCGCTGATCGCCGCCGCCTTCGACGGCGACGGCCCGGCCTGGGAGGCGGGCAATCTCCATCTCCTGCATACCCGCGTCGCGCCGGGCCTGATCCGCGTCGATGCCGACGAAGTGACGTACCCGGCCCACGTCATCCTCCGCTACCGGATCGAGCGCGCCCTGATCGAGGACAGCATGTCGGTGGCCGATGTTCCCGAAGCGTGGAGCGACGGGCTGTTCGAACTTCTCGGCGTCCGGCCCCCCGACGACCGGCTCGGCTGCCTCCAGGACATCCACTGGTACGACGGGGCGTGGGGGTATTTTCCGACATACACCCTCGGCGCGCTTGCCGCCGCGCAGCTCTTCGCTGCGGCCAAAGCGGAAATCCCGGATCTCATGGCCGCAATATCGAAGGGGGAGTTTGCGGGGCTGCTGGGGTGGCTCGGTGAGCATGTGCACGGGCGCGCGTCGTCCGCAACGACGGACGAGCTGGTGGCCGCCGCGACCGGGGCGCCGCTCGGGACCGGGGCGTTCGAGGCCCACCTCGAGGCGCGGTACGGTTGACGTGCCGGGTTGTGAGGCCGTTGCCGCTCGGATAGAAGAATGAGGCCCGCCCGCCGCAACAGGAGGTCATCATGGAGAATCGCGCCTTTTATCCTGAAATCATGCAACCGCCCCTCGGTCTCTACGCGCACGGCGTCGAGATTCCGGAGAACGCCAAGCTGACATTCGTCGCTGGCCAGGTCGGCATCGATTTCGAAGGCAACCTGCCCGACGACTTCGAGAGCCAGGCACGCAATGCGTGGGCGAACTGCATGGCCGTGCTCGAGCACAACCGCCTCAGGATCAGCGACGTCGTCAAGATCACCCACTTCCTCACCGACCCCGCCAACATCCCCGCCTATTCGGCGTTGCGCGCCGAATATCTCGGTGAGAACCGTCCGACATCGACGCTTCTTGTGGTTGCGGGTCTGGCCGATCCGAAGTTCCTCGTCGAGGTCGAGATGATCGCCGCGGCGACGCGACGCTAGCGGTTGCTTTCGACGCTGCGGTCCCGGGGACCGAGCCGCAGCAGATCGCCAGACAGCCCGATGTCCGCTACCTGCCCTTCCGGGTTCGCTGCGATCGCCCACGCGTTGGCCGATGCGAGCGGTTGCGTCATCCGCCGGTATTTCCGTGCGCCGATAGGGGTGGACGACAAGGAGGATGCGTCGCCCGTGACGGTCGCCGACAGGGAAGCCGAACAGGCCATCCGCGAGCTTCTTGCGCTGAAGCGTCCCGGGGACGGCGTCGTCGGGGAGGAGTTCGGCGGCGAACGCACGGACGCCGAGTTCGTCTGGGTCATCGATCCCATCGATGGCACGAAGTCGTTCCTTGCCGGACGTCCGCTCTTCGGAACCCTGATCGCCGCCATGCGGGGAGGCGTTCCAATTCTCGGCGTGATCGACCAGCCGGTTTCCGGCGAACGGTGGATCGCATGCCGCGGCGCCGGCGCCGCGTTCAACGGCGAGCCGGCGAGGGTCCGCAGTTGTCCGAGGCTTGCCGAAGCCGTGGTTGCCACGACATCGCCGCGCCTGTTCACGCCCGACGGGGTGTTGCGATTCGAGCAGGTCGAGAACGCGGCCAGGTACGCCGTGTTCGGCGGCGACTGCTACAATTATGGCCTTCTCGCGATGGGACGGGTTGATGTCGTCATCGAGTCCGGCCTGAAACTCCATGATTTCTGCGCGCTCGCGCCGATCGTCGAGGAGGCGGGCGGAACAATCACCGACTGGTCCGGCAGGCCGCTCGACGCGGACTCCTCCGGCGATGTCGCTGCTGCCGGCGACGCCTGCCTGCACCGGGAGGTCCTGGCAGCGCTCGCGGATTGAGCGGCCGGGCCGCGGCAGGGAGACGGAAGGATGGAGGTCAACATTTCCGAGATCGTGGCCGAGGTTGCGGAAGCCTTCATGGCCTACGAAAAGGCGCTCCTTGCCGACGATGTCGACGGGATCGACGAGCTCTTCTGGAATGATGCCCGGACGCTGCGCTACGGCCCCAACGGCACGCTCGTCGGCTATGCGGCGTTGTCCGCCTTCCGCCGCGGCATCGGCCCGTGGACGCGGACGCTGAGAGACATCAGAATCGTCACCTTCGGCCGCGACTTCGCTGTTGCCAACACCGAATCGACACGGCCCGGCACTGCCGCCGTCAGCCGCCAGAGCTGGACCCCGGACGGATGGCGGATCGTGGCGGCCCATGTCTCGGACCAGCCCTGAGATCGGTTCCCGGCGCGCTGCGGGGACGCTTCCGGGCGGCGGCGTTCCCGGGCTGCAATCGGGTTATGAAGACGGCCGCCGCGCCGGTATATTCGCTGCCGTCGGACCAACGTTTCGCAACAGGGAGAGACAGGCATGAAGCTGTCCGCCACGGCCGCCGCGGTTCTTGTCGTACTGTCGGCGCTCGTGCCATCCGGAGTGCTGGCGGCAGATGACGGCACCACGGTCGCCCATGGCCTCACGCTGGTCGGCAAGCTCAAGTATCCGCCGGATTTCAGGCATCTCGACTACGTCAACCCCGACGCGCCCAGGGGCGGTGTGCTGCGCCAGCACGCCATCGGAACCTTCGACTCCTTCAACCCGTTCA
Source organism: Alphaproteobacteria bacterium (assembly GCA_964291215.2). Lineage (GTDB taxonomy): Bacteria > Pseudomonadota > Alphaproteobacteria > MPNO01 > UBA830 > JAJEBT01. The sequence goes on from OZ219791.1 coordinate 1,717,142, forward strand.
GCATCAGGGGCACGCCGGCGGCCGGGCTCGGTTTCGTCTACGAGACCCTTCTTGCGTCGGCACCCGACGAAATTTCTGCAGAATACGGCGCGATTGCCGAGAGCGTCGAGGTCCCGGACGACCTTTCCTGGGTCGTCTACACCCTGCGGGCGGAAGCCCGTTTTCATGACGGCTCGCCGATAACGGTTGATGACGTGATCTGGTCGTTGAACGCGCTCAAGGAGAAGGGCAGGCCGCATTTCCGTTTCTATTACAAGAACATCACTCGGGCGGTGAAGGTCGGCGAGCGCAAGGTGAAGTTCGAGCTGAGCGGTCCGCCCAATCGCGAGCTCCCCCAGATCACCGGCCAGCTGCCGGTACTGTCCCGGAAATGGTGGGCCGAACGTCCCTTCGACCGGACCACGCTGGATCCTCTGCTCGGCAGCGGGCCTTACAGGATCGCGGCCTTCGAGACGGGCCGCTTCGTCGAACTCGAACGGGTGCCGGACTGGTGGGGCGCCGCCCTTCCGATCAATAGCGGCCGCTACAATTTCGACCGCATCCGCATCGACTATTACCGCGACCAGACCGTGGCGCAGGAAGCGTTCAAGGCCGACAGGTATGACTACCGCATCGAGACCAACTCGCTGATCTGGGCTACGGCCTACGATTTTCCGGCGCGCCGCGACGGCAGGGTCAAGCTTGAACAGGTGCCGCACCGCCGGCCGACGGGCATGCAGGCGTTCGTCTTCAACCTGCGCCGTCCGCAGTTCACCGACCCTGTCCTGCGCGAGGCTATGGCCTTTGCGTTCGATTTCGAGTGGTCGAACAGGAATCTCTTCTACGGGCAGTATGCCCGGACGAAGAGCTTCTTCTCGAATTCGGAACTGGCGGCGCGGATGCCGCCGTCGCCGGAGGAGCTTGCGCTGCTCGAGCCCTGGCGAGGCCGAATACCGGACAGAGTCTTCTCGAAGGTTTACGAACCGCCTTCCACGGATGGTTCGGCAAATGTCCGCAAGAATCTGGGCAGGGCGCTCACGCTGCTCAAGGGGAACGGCTACCGGATCAGCGAGAACCGCCTCATCTCTCCGGTGACGTCGAAACCTGTGTCGTTCGAAATTCTGCTCGTCTCGCCTGCCTTCGAGCGGATCGTCACGCCGTTTGCTCGCAACCTCAAGCGTCTCGGCATCGACGCCTCGATACGCACGGTAGACCAGTCGCAATACATCAACCGCCTCAACGCGTTCGACTTTGATATGATCGTCGGCGGCGCGGGCCAGTCCGAATCTCCGGGCAACGAGCAACGCGACTACTGGAGTTCGGCCGCCGCTGGCCGTCAGGGCAGCCGGAACCATGGCGGCATCAGCAATCCCGCGGTGGACGATCTGATCGAGAAGATAATCGCGGCGCCAACCCGGGCCGGCGTCGTCACGGCGACTCGCGCCCTCGACCGGGTTCTGCTGTGGAACCACTACGTGATTCCGCAGTGGCATATCCGCATGACCCGCCTCGCCTACTGGGATCGGTTCGGAATACCTGGGCATCCCGCATACGGGCCGGACATCACGAGCTGGTGGCACGAGGGCGGGAAGGCGGCCCGCAAGTAAGCACTTCGAGCCGTGGCGGCGCGATTCGCGCAGGTTGACGCCGAATACCCGACCGACTAATAGCGCTGGCGAAACCTTGGGAGATTGTTGACCGATGAGCATCGTGACCATATTCGGTGCCTCGGGCTTTATCGGCCGCTACGTCGTCGCCGAGTTTGCCCGCACAGGCGCGCGGGTCCGTGCCGCCGTGCGCCGGCCGGAACGCGCCGGCTTCCTGAGACCGCTGGGCGATGTCGGTCAGGTCACCCCCGTGCAGGCCAACATCCGCGATGACGCCTCGGTCGCGGCCGCGGTGCAGGGCGCCGGCACCGTCGTCAATCTTGTCGGCCTGCTCGCCGAGCGCGGCAGGCAGAACTTCGCCGCCGTCCATGTCGAGGGTGCGCGGCGGGTTGCCGCGGCGAGCCGCGACGCCGGGGCTGCATCGCTGGTGCACGTCTCGGCGATCGGCGCCGATCCTGCTGCTGCTGCCGTCTACGCCGCAACGAAGGGACGCGCCGAGACGCTTGTCCGCGAGGCCTTCCCCGCAGCGTCCGTTGTGCGTCCCAGCATCGTCTTCGGCCCCGAGGACGATTTCTTCAACAAGTTTGCGGTGATGGCGCGGCTGGCTCCGGCGTTGCTGCTGATTGGCAGTGGCCGCACCAGGTTCCAGCCGATCTATGTCGCCGATGTCGCGCGCGCGATTGTGGCAATCACCGGAGACCGCGGGCGCGAGGGGCAGACATGGGAGCTTGGCGGGCCCCAGATTTTCGAGTTCCGGGAATTGATGGAAATGTTGCTGGCGGAAATTGACCGGCGGCGGCTCTTGGTTCCGGTTCCCTTCCCGCTGGCGGCCTGCATCGGGCTGGTGCTCGAACAGCTTCCCCGCCCCCCCCTTACCCGCGACCAGGTGCGGCTGTTGCGTTGCGACAGTGTCATTACGGGGGAGCATCCGGGGCTCGACGATCTCGGAATCGAACCGACCGCGGTTGGCGCGATCCTGCAGACGTATCTCAGGCGCTACCGGCGCGGCGTCTGGCACCGCTGATCGCGAATCACAAATAGACCCAGGCGAGAACGGTGCCTCCGAGCGCCAGCCGGTAGACGACGAACGGCGTGAAGCTTGAGCGGCGAATCCAGTTCATCATGAGCCGGATCGCAACGATCGCGGTACAGAAGGCGATGACTGCGGCGACGAGGGCTTCCTCGACGAGTTGAAACGTTCCCAGGTTCCACAACTTCCAGGCGCCGGCGGCGCCGGCGGCGACTATTGCGGGAATCGCGAGTAACATGGAGAACCGAGCGGCGTCGGTCCGTTCGAAGCCGAGAAGGCGTCCTGCCGTGATCGTCACGCCGGCGCGGCTGGAACCGGGTACGAGAGCAAGGACCTGAGCGAGGCCGATCAGCAACGCGCTGCTCCAGGTCATGTCGGCGAGCTGGCGGCTCGTGCCGGCGAAACGGTCGGCAAGATAGAGCAGTATCCCGAATGCGAGCGTCGTCCAGCCCACCACCTCGGCGCTGCGAAGGAGCGAACCTGCGTAAAGGAATACCAGTCCGCCGACGACCAGGACGGGAATGGTGGCAAGCACGGTCTGGCCGAGAAGCCGCCGGTCGCTGCCGAATCCGCTGTCCGGCGACAACTGCAGCATGCGCTGGAGATGCGGCCACAGATACACGATCACCGCCAGCAGCGTTCCGACATGCACGGCGACATCGATCAGCAGGCCCTGGTCAGACCAGCCGGCCAGGGTCGGAACCAGAACGAGATGGCCGGAGGAGCTGACCGGCAGGAATTCGGTTACGCCCTGGATCGCGGCGAGAATGGCAAGCTGGAGCAGTGTCAAGTGAATCGTCCGGCATCGGCGGGGGTGGCGGACTATAGCCGCATGGCGGATCGCCTGCCACCGCGCGGGCTAGAATACGTTGGCTTCGAGAACCGGGGTGTTGGCTGCGATCCGTTCGAAACCGAATCGCGTCAGATCGATCGCGCGGTATTCGCCGAACGAGATCAGTTCCGAGATCGCACGGCCGGCCGCTGCCGCCTGCTGGACGCCATGGCCGCTGAAACCGTTGCAGAACAGGAGTCCGGCGATTTCCGGATGGGGGCCGAGGATGGCGTTGCGGTCGAAGACGTCGAAGTCGTAATGACCGGCCCAGAACGCGGTTACCTTCACGCTCCCGAATGCCGGCACGCGGTGCGCCAGGGCGGGCCGGATGATATCGTCCCACGGCGCATGGTCGACCTCGAAGTCGAGCGGATCGCTGTCGGGATCCTCCTCTTCCGGCGGTGAGAGGTGCCGAGATACTGGCCGCTCTCGGGCTGGAAGGTTGCGCCGCCCGGGTCGATCGTCAGCGGCGCATGCTGCAGGTCGCTGCGGCAGTCGAACACGTAGACGTAGCGCTTCCTGGGCCGGACCGGCAGGAACACATCGGCGGTTCGCGCCATGGCTCCGGCGCTGGCCCCCGCGGCAAGCACGGTCACGCCCGCTGCAATAGTCCCGTGTTCCGCCGTCCGGAAGCCGTGAACGGTGTTGGCCGTGCGGTCCAGTTGCATGATCTCGTCCTTGAGGAAGTTTACGCCGAGCGATCGTGCCTTGCGCCGAAATCCGGAAAGCAGCGTGTTGGGATCGAGCCAGCCCTCGTTGGCATAGCCGAAGACTGCGCCGCCGATGTCCTCCCGGTTGAGCCACGGGAAGCGTTCGGCCAGCGCATCGCCCTCGAAGAACTCGACCGCGGCGCCGAAACGGCGCTGCAGATTCAGGTTCTGCCGCAATGTCCCTGTTCCCTGCTCGCTGGCCATCATCAGATAACCCTGTTCGCGAAAGGTTACATCGCATCGCTCGCCGTCGACGCTCAGCAGTTCGCCGGCGGCGCGGGCGAATTCTGCGCCGAACACCGACATGCGTATGTTCTCGGGCATGGTGAACTGCTGGCGTATGCCGCCCAGAGAGCGGGTTGCCGAACAGGTCTCGTAGGTCGGGTCGCGCTCGACGACGACTACCGAACCGCTGAAGTCGGGCGATGCCGCAAGGAAATAGGCTGTCGCGCAGCCCATGATCCCGCCACCCGCTATTGCTACGTCGCAATGCCGCATCTTCATCCGCAAGACAGTTGTCAGGCCGCCGCCGGAGCGTTGCCGAGTATATTCACCCGGCCGTGTCTCGTGCAATCGGTCAGCGCTGCGGGCGGGGCCGGAAGGGACAGCCGCGCGGCGCCGGATCCGCGGAATCTCTGCCTTGACATTGCCGCGAGACATCCGATCCCGCGGTCGCGGACATCGGAAATCGTCAGCGTTTCGGCTTTTCGCGATTAGTACCATTTTATGACAAAAAATCGAGCATTAAATCAGTCTTCTAGTTCGTGTGTGGAAAAATTACCTGTTCCTGCGCAAAGAAGGATGCTGATGTTGACATTTTCAGGGTTTTCTGCTCAAATACGCCTCGTGCATGTGGCTGGATGCGCGATTGATACGGGCGTCACGCCGACACGCGTGACGTTTCCGGGGTGCCGACGGGGGAATCGATGCCCGAGCAGATGCTGAAGTTCGTTGACCGTGATCGCCGGACGCCGGAGAAGCGTCCGGCGGACATGCGTCGTGCGGACTTCGACGAGATCTACCGGCAGTTCGATCCGACTGCGGCGGCCGAACAGGCCGGCCGTTGCTCGCAATGCGGTGTGCCGTTCTGCCAAGTCCACTGTCCGGTGCACAACAACATTCCGGACTGGCTCATGCTGACCGCCGAGGGGCGGCTTGAGGAAGCCTACGAGGTTTCCTCGGCCACAAACAACATGCCAGAGATCTGTGGCCGGATCTGTCCCCAGGACCGGTTGTGCGAGGGCAACTGCGTCATCGAGCGGGCCGGGCATGGCACCGTTACCATCGGTTCGGTCGAGAAGTACATCACGGACACGGCCTTCGAGCGCGGCTGGGTACGGCCGGTGTCGCCGCTCAACGAACGCGGGGAGAGCGTCGGCGTCATCGGCGGCGGTCCGGCCGGTCTTGCCGCGGCGGAGGAGTTGCGCCGCCACGGCTACCAGGTGCATGTCTATGACCGCCACGACCGGATCGGCGGTCTGCTGGTTTACGGGATACCGAATTTCAAGCTGGAGAAGCATGTCGTCGGGCGGCGCGTCGACCTCTTGAAGCGGGGCGGCGTCGTCTTCCACCCCGGGTTCGAGGTCGGGCGGGACATGTCGTTCGCCGAATTGCGCGAGCGCCACGATGCGGTCCTGATCGCAACCGGTGTCTACAAGGCCCGCGATATCAAGGCGCCAGGTTCGGGTCTCGCCAATATCGTGCCAGCGCTGGACTTTCTCATCGCGTCCAACCGCAAGGGCCTTGGAGACAGCGTGCCGGCCTTCGATGACGGCACGCTCAACGCCGAGGGCAGGAGGATCGCCGTCATCGGCGGCGGCGATACGGCGATGGACTGCGTGCGCACGGCGGTGCGCCAGGGAGCGCTGTCGGTGAAGTGCCTCTATCGCCGCGACCGCGCCAACATGCCGGGCTCGCGCCGCGAAGTTCAGTATGCCGAGGAAGAGGGTGTCGAATTCGCTTGGCTGGCGGCTCCCGAGGCGTTTCTGGGAGACCACCGGGTGCGCGCTGTCCGCGCACAGCGGATCCATCTCGGCGTGCCCGATTCCTCGGGCCGCCAGACGCCGGAGCCGATTCCGGGTTCGAGCTTCGACGAGAATGCCGATCTCGTCATCAAGGCTCTCGGCTTCGATCCCGAGGAGCTGCCGCTGCTGTTCGACACGCCCGAGCTGGGCGTCACCGGCTGGGGCACGGTTGCCGTTGACCACAGGACGATGGCGACGAGCTTCGATGGAGTGTTTGCTGCCGGCGATATCGTGCGCGGCGCATCGCTGGTGGTCTGGGCAATCCGGGACGGGCGCGAGGCGGCCGCGTCGATTCACACCTATCTCGAGGCGAAGGCGGCGGCGACGGCCGAAGCGGCCTGAGGGGCGAGAGATGATTAGGCAGGAACAGGATTCGACAGACCTCTACCGGCGGAACGAGGCGCTCTTGCGGGATCGGGCGCATCTCGACCTCGCGGAACGCGATGCCTGCGGCGTCGGGCTCGTGGCGGCGATCAGCGGCGAACCCAAGCGCGAGGTCGTGGTCGCCGGAATCGAGGCCTTGGGCGCGCTCTGGCACCGCGGCGCCGTCGATGCTGACGGCAAGACCGGCGACGGTGCCGGCATCATGGTCGAGATACCCAAGGATTTCTTCCAGGACCATATCGGCCGTACCGGACATGTCATCGGCGACGGCCCGATCGCGGTCGGCATGACCTTTCTGCCGCGCACCGATCTGGATGCTCAGGAGCGCTGCCGCCGCATCGCCGAGAGCGAGGTCCTGAAGCTCGGCTACACCATCCATGGCTGGCGCCAGGTGCCGATCGATCCACAGGCGCTCGGCGAGAAGGCGAGCCGGACGCGCCCTGAAATCGAGCAGATCATGATTGAGGGGCCGGCGGGACTTGATCCGGCGGATTTCGAGCGTGATCTCTACGTCATCCGCAGGCGCATCGAGAACCGCATTCGCCAGGACAACATCCCCGACTTCTATATCTGTTCGCTGAGTTGCAGGGCGCTGATCTATAAGGGCATGTTTCTCGCCGAACAGCTCTCGGTGTTCTATCCGGACCTGCTCGACGAGCGCTTCGTGTCGCGCTTCGCGCTCTATCACCAGCGCTATTCAACCAACACGTTTCCGACATGGCGTCTTGCCCAGCCTTTCCGGATGCTGGCGCATAACGGCGAGATCAACACGCTTTCGGGCAACGTCAACTGGATGGCGAGCCACGAGACCCGGCTCGCCAGCGCCGTGCTCGGAGATCATCTCGACGATGTCCGCCCGGTGATCGCGCCCGGCAATTCGGATTCGGCGTCGATGGACAATGTCTTCGAGCTCCTTGTCCGTGCCGGCCGGTCAGCGCCCATGGCCAAGTGCCTCATGGTTCCCGGCGCCTCGAGTTCCCGGCCGGACCCGAGCGACGAGCTCCGCGACTTCTACAACTATTGTGGCTGCGTCATGGAGCCCTGGGATGGTCCGGCGGCCGTGGCCGCCACCGACGGGCGCTGGGTGCTGGGCGCGATGGACCGCAACGGCCTGCGTCCCATGCGCTACACCGTCACCGCCGATCACCTTCTGATCATCGGTTCCGAATCCGGAATGATCCCGGTCCGCGAGACCGAGATCGTCGAGAAGGGCCGGCTCGGGCCCGGCGAGATGATTGCGCTCGATCTCGATGGCGGCAAGCTCTATCGTGATGCTGAGATCAAGGACAAGCTCGCGGCTTCGCAGCCCTTCGGCAAGCTGGTCTCCGGCATCACGCCGATCGACGACCTCGTCGAGAAGGGAGGCCAGGACTGTCAGCGCCATACGCACGACGAATTGCGTCGGCGCCAGGTCGCCACCGGCTATTCGCTCGAAGAAGTTGAACTCCTGCTCCACCCCATGGTCGAGGACGCCAAGGAGGCGACGGGATCCATGGGAGACGACACGCCGCTTGCGGTGCTGTCCGACGGCTATCGCGGCCTCCATCATTTCTTTCGTCAGTCGTTCAGCCAAGTGACCAACCCGCCGATCGATTCGCTGCGGGAATACCGCGTCATGAGCCTCAGGACGCGACTCGGATGCCTCGGCAGCATTCTCGATTACGATGGCGACGGGTCCGGCCTCCTGCAGCTTGAAAGCCCGGTGCTGTCCACCGCCGCCTTTCGCGCGATGCGCGGGATCATGGGTGACGCCGCGGTCGAGATAGATTGCACTTTCCGCCTGGACCGTGGCGAGACGGCTCTCCGCCGTGCGCTCTACCGGATCCAGAAGACGGCCGAGACGGCGGTGCGCCGGGGCATACAGCATGTCGTGCTTACCGACGAGAACATCGGCCCGGAGCGCGCGGCGATACCCATGATCCTGGCGGCCGGCGCGGTCCACTCGCATCTCGTGTCGGAAGCGCTCCGCACCTACACCTCGATCAATGTCCGCAGCGCGGAGTGCGTCGACGTGCACTACTTTGCCGTGCTGATCGGCGTCGGCGCCAGCACCGTCAACGCCTATCTCGCCGAGGACAGCATCGCCGACCGCCATCGCCGCGGCTTGTTCGGAGATCTTTCTCTCGACGCGACGATCACGCGTTACCGCAACGCCGTCAACCAGGGCTTGCTGAAGATCATGTCCAAAATGGGCATCTCGGTGCTCTCGAGCTACCGCGGCGCCTACAAGTTCGAGGCGGTCGGGCTCAGTCGCTGGTTGGTCAACAGCTATTTCCCGGGCATGACCTCGCGGATTTCGGGGATCGGCCTTGCGGGCCTTCAGCGCAAGATTCTGGAACTTCACGACCGTGCCTTCGGCCAGGCCGCGATCACGCTCCCCGTCGGCGGGCTTTACCGGTACCGCAAGAGCGGCGAACGGCACGGCTTCGAAGGCACGCAGATGCACATTCTGCAGAACGCGGTGGCGACCGATTCCTATGCCCGTTATCGGAGCTATTCCCAAGCTGTGCACGGGTCTGCGCCGATCAACCTGCGCGACCTGATGGAGTTCGATTCCAAGCAGCCGACGGTGCCGATTGAGGAGGTCGAATCGATCACCGATATCCGCAAGCGCCTGGTTTCGCCCGGAATCTCGCTCGGGGCGCTGAGTCCCGAGGCGCACGAGACGCTTTCGATCGCCATGAACCGGATCGGTGCCAAGTCGGATTCCGGCGAAGGCGGCGAGGATCCCGCACGCTACCGGCCGCGCCCAAACGGCGACAACGCGTCGAGCGCCATCAAGCAGATCGCCTCGGGCCGCTTCGGCGTCACCGCGGAATATCTCAACAACTGCCGGGAAATCGAAATCAAGATCGCGCAGGGAGCCAAGCCCGGGGAGGGCGGGCAGCTTCCGGGGATCAAGGTGTCCTCGATGATCGCGAGATTGCGCCATTCCACCGAAGGGGTGACGCTGATCTCGCCGCCGCCGCATCACGACATCTACTCGATCGAGGATCTGGCGCAGCTGATCTACGATCTCAAGCAGATCAATCCGGATGCAAAGGTCTGCGTCAAGCTCGTCGCCCAGACCGGGATCGGCACGATTGCCGCGGGCGTGGCCAAGGCGCATGCCGATACGATTCTCGTATCCGGCCATTCCGGGGGGACTGGCGCCAGCCCGCAATCGTCAATCAAGTATGCCGGCCTGCCGTGGGAAATGGGCTTGTCCGAAGTGCACCAGGTCCTGTCCCTCAACCAGTTGCGCCATCGCGTGGTGCTCCGCGTCGATGGCGGCTTCCGCACGGGCCGCGATGTCGTAATTGCAGCGTTGCTCGGCGCCGAGGAATTCGGCATCGGAACCGCGTCGCTGATCGCCATGGGGTGCATCATGGTGCGCCAGTGCCACTCGAACACCTGCCCGGTCGGAGTCTGCACCCAGAACGACAAGTTGCGTGCGAAATTCACCGGGTCACCCGAAAAGGTCGTGAACCTGTTCAGCTTCATCGCCGAGGAGGTGCGCGAAATCCTTGCCGGTCTCGGCGCCCGCTCGCTGGAGGCGATCATCGGGCATACCGAGATGCTGATGCAGGTCAGCCGCGGCAGCCCGCATCTCGACGATCTCGATCTCAATCCCCTCCTGGTCCAGGCGGATCCCGGCGACGATGGGCATTACTGCACCATCGAAGGCCGCAACGAAGTGCCCGAGACGCTCGATGCGCAGATGATCGAGGACGCTGGCGCAGCGCTTGAGGCCGGCGAGAAGATGCAGTTGCAGTACAATGTGCGCAACACGCAGCGCGCCATCGGCACGAGGTTCTCGTCGCTGATCACGCGGCGCTTCGGGATGAGTGGGCTGGAACCCGGCCACATCACCGTGCGGCTGCGCGGCTCGGCCGGCCAGTCCCTCGGCGCATTTCTGGTCCAGGGTCTGAAACTCGAGGTCTTCGGCGATGCCAATGACTATGTGGGCAAGGGCCTCTCCGGCGGCACCATCGTGATCCGCCCGCCCACTGCCGCGCCGCGGAAATCAAACGAGAACACGATCGTCGGCAACACCGTCCTCTATGGCGCCACCGGCGGAAAGCTGTTCGCGTCCGGCCAGGCCGGCGAACGGTTCGCGGTTCGCAATTCGGGTGCCGAGGTTGTCGTCGAAGGCTGTGGCTCGAACGGCTGCGAATACATGACCAACGGCATCGCTGTGATCCTCGGTCCGGTCGGCGATAACTTTGCGGCCGGCATGACCGGCGGTATGGCATTCGTCTACGATTCGGACGGAACCTTCGAGGATCGCGTCAACCGCGATACCGTTCTCTTCCAGCGCGTCGAGACGCGGTACTGGGAGGGTGTACTGAAGAAGGCGGTCGAGGAGCACCATCGCGAAACGCAGTCGGTGTTTGCCGAACGCATGCTCAATCACTGGAATACCGAGATCGACAGCTTCTGGCAGGTCGTTCCCGTCGAGATGATCGACCGCTACGAGAATCCGATTGCCGCGGCAACCGAGGCCGAAAGCCGCGCCTGACGGGTGCCTGCGGCGCGATCGCGCCGCAGGCACCGTGTTGCGGCTCAGGCGCTGCCGTTGGCCTGTTCGCGAAACAGCCCGAGTTTCTGCTGGACCGGCTGATCGGTGAAGCTGAACAGGAAGGCGTCGTCGTCGGACTCGTGGCTGTGCGGATACCATGCCGGCACCACGAACGTGTCCTTGGCCTTCCAGTCGAACATGCGGTCTCCGATGCGGGTGCGTCCCGACCCCTCGGCGACCGAATACACCCATGCCGCCGTGGTCTGGTAGACCTCGCCCTGGAATCCCGCGGGCAGCTTCTGCATATGGGTGCCAATCGTCGGCATCACCGGGCCGCCGCTAACGGGATTGATGTATTCCAGCTTGAAGCCGTGGCGCGGATCGGGGTCTCCGGAACGGGACAGGTTTTCGAGGGCCTCGCGGGTCTTGACGTAGGGATAGTGGAAGACGGGCGAGTTCTGGGTATCGAACTTTGCTCCGATCGGCAGCATGTTGGCGCCGTAGCGGAACATGTTGTCGCCGGATGGCCGTCCCTGCGGAAATTCCGGTTCCGGGTAGGGCTGCGCGAATACCGGCCCGAGATAGCGGACCAGCGGGATGTCGAGCCCGTCGAGCCAGACCACCGGCACGTCGCCCGTATGCCCGTGATCGTGCCATTGCCAGGACGGCGTAAGGATGAGGTCGCCGACCTCCATGTAGGCCTTCTCGCCATCGATCGCGGTGTAGGCGCCGGTGCCCTCGACGATGAATCTCAGCGCCGCCGGGGAATGGCGGTGCGCGGGCGCGATTTCGCCCGGCATGATGAGCTGTAACCCCGCGTAAAGCGCCTCGGTGATGCAGGAGCGGCCCTCGAGCGTCGGGTTTTCAAGGACCATGACGCGGCGTTCGGCTTCCGCTGCGGAAATGATGTCCGCCGATTCCATGATGTATGGCCGGCACTCCTCGTAATCCCACTTGTGTGGCGTCGCCTCCGTCACCGGCTCTTCCGCTAGCAGGGTGTGCAGGACCTCCCACAGCGGCGTCATGTTCCGGGTCGCCATCCGCGCGTAGAAATCGGCGCGGCTGTTGGTTAGCTCTGGCTTTTCGTGCAGGGCTCTGTCCATGGTCCGTCCTCCTTGCGGGGCTGGAAATCTGCCAAGGTTCGTTGATGCCCGGCAAGTGCGGGCACCGCGACTCGCCGGGCGGGCAGGATAACACCCGGCGCCGTCACTGTCATCTTTGCTGCGGGCCGGAGCAGGACCATTCTGTTGTCGCGATCGGCGGCGGACAACCGTGTCAGAGTGGCCGTTCATGAAGTTGGTGGCACCGTCTCAAGGTCGGAACCGACATATCGACAACGAAATCCGCCCCCGAATGGACCTCCAGATCTGCCTACAACGCCCCCTCGTCGGACGGAACCGGACAAAAGAAGAGCCCTGCGGGCCGGAGCACGGCGATTCCACGCTGCTAATCCGGCGACGACTGGCGAGATTTTTTCAGTTTGCGTCGCGCTGCAATCGTTCCGCCAAGGCTTGATGGAGCCTTCTCGGCATGAAAATTGCGATCAAGGAGGCGATCTGTGATGACGCGAGCCCCAACGCATTCGGATTTCGCGTCTCCGAATTAGCATAGGATCGTCGTGGGGCCGGAGAGCGGATCTTGTCGCGCCGAGGGCAATCCGGCAGGCCGCCATTCGTTCGGGACCGCTGTCAGGTTCCGTGGTAGGAACGGTACCATTCCACGAATCTGGGGATGCCGGATTCGAGCGTCGTGACCGGCTTGAAACCGAGATCCCGTCTGGTCTCCCCGATGTCCGCATGGGTTTCGCCGACCTCGCCGGGCTGCATCGGCTCCATGATTATCTCGGTCTTCTTTCCGAGTTCCGTCTCGATTAGCCCGATCAGGCGGTCCAGCGGCTCCGGCCGGCTGTTGCCGATATTGTACAGCCGGTGCGGCGCCTCTGCCGGGGGCGGATTGTCCAGCGCCGCCAGCACACCCGTGACGATGTCGTCGATGAAGGTGAAGTCGCGCCGCATGTCGCCGCGGTTGAAAACCCTGATCGGTCGTCCGGCCGCGATCGCATCGGTAAACATGTAGACCGCCATGTCGGGCCGGCCCCACGGGCCATAGACGGTGAAGAAGCGGAGCCCGGTCTGGGGCAGGCCGTAGAGATGGCTGTAGCAGTGGCTCATCTGTTCGCAGGCGAGCTTGGTTGCTCCGTAGAGAGACAGGGGCCGTCCTGTTCTGTCCGCGACCGAGAAGGGCCGCCGGGAGGTGTCTCCATAGACCGAGCTCGATGAAGCATAGACGAGGTGTTCGAGCCCTTTCCGGCGGCGGCAGTATTCGAGAATCTCGACATGGCCGGCCAGATTGGCGTCGACGTAGTCAAAGGGGTGGTCGATCGAATGGCGCACGCCCGGCTGCGCCGCGAGATGGACCACGTGCCGGATATCCGCAGCGCCGTCGAGCGCGGCCGTGAGCGTGCCGCGGTCGGCGAGATCAATCCTGTGAAAGGTGAACCCGTCACGACCCTCGAGGCGGTTGAGCCGGGCCTGTTTCAGGCGGGTGCTGTAATAGCCGCTGACATTGTCGATGCCGACCACGCGCTCGCCGCGGTCGAGCAGACGAAGCGCCGTATCGCAGCCGATGAAGCCGACAACTCCGGTAACAAGGACCGTCACGTCAGCACGGTGCCGTTGGCGGCGGGCAGGCGGACCATGTACCGATCAGCGGCAACGCGTCCGCCGCCGACAGGCCTAGCCTGCCGTTTCGGCGAATGCCGGCATGATCTTTTCGCCGAAGAGCCTGACGGAGCGTTCGGCATCCTCGAAGGCCATGTCGTTGAAGTTCACCTGCAGCGAGGCATCGTCGAATCCGCCGACGCTGTCGTCGTATTCGCGGATGCAGTCGATCAGCTGCTCGGGCGTTCCGACCCACGCCGCGTTCTTCTCCACCTGGCTCTCGAAGGTCTCGCGGCTGAGAGCGCTGATCATCCTGTCATAGCCCTTGTAGGCGTCCGACTGCGTGCCGTCGACCCAGGCGCTGGCCGCGTCGACGAGCGATTTCAGGTAGCGGTTGAGCGGATCGCGTGCGACCCGCACGGCTTCCTCCTCCGTCTCCGCGCAATACATGTGGAATGCCAGCATGACGCGGCTCTGTCCGGGGTGTCCGGCGGACTTCCACGCCTCGCGGTAGATTCCGATCAGTTCGGCCATCTGTGCGCCGCCGATGGGAATCGCCATGATGCGGTTGCCTACCCGTCCGGCCTTTTCGAACGATTCGGGCGTCGTGAACGCTGCCGTCCAGAACGGCGGGCGCGGCTTGGTCGTCGGACGCGGCAGCGAGGTCACGTTTCTGAAACTGTGGAAGCGTCCCTCGTGCGAGACGTTCTCGCCGGTAAGCAGCAATCCTACCTGCTCCATGCCCTCGTCGAACCGCGCCACGCTCTCGTCGAGATCCACACCGAAGCGTTCATACTCATGCGGCAGGAACGCGCGCGCGAAACCGATCTCGGTACGGCCGCCGGAGATCGCGTCCAGCATGCCGACCTCGCCGGCCAGCTTGAGTGGATTGTTGAACACCGGGAGGATCGCACCGGTGACAATGCGTGACTTCGCGGTCCGTTGCGAGAGCGCGCTCAGGAACACGATCGGGTTGGGGCTGTATCCGCCATAGGGATGGAAGTAGTGCTCCACTGTGCGCATGTGCGTGTAGCCGTAGGTATCGGCGTATTCCGCCAGCCGCAGGCATTCGTCGAAATACTGCTGTCCAGACTTCTGGTCCGGCCCCACATCGGGGAAGAACTGCATCCCGAATTCCATCATTTCCCCCTTCCTTGTCCAACCTGCCGGTCACGGCATCACCACGAAGGTACTTTACGGCACAAATTATTCCGTGTACAGAACATTTTTCGCATCCCTTTCGCAAGCCGGCAGGCCGTAGCCATGAAGTCCGACGAGCTGACCGAGCGGGTCCGCCGCTATTCCCTGAGCAATGCGCCGGGGCATCTGCTTCGGCGATGCCAGCAGCGCGCGATCGACCTGTTCGTCGATGAGGTTGGCGAGGACGGGCCGACGCCGCGCCAGTTCGCGATCCTGCTGAGCGTGTTCCAGAACCGGGGCGTGAGCCAGACCGACCTCGTTCACGCAACCGGCATCGATCGCAGCACGCTCGCCGAGATTCTCCGGCGTCTTGTCGATCGCGGGCAGATCGCGAGGGCACGGACCAAGAAGGACCAGAGGGCCAACGCCGTGGAGATCACGTCCGAGGGCGAAGCCATTCTGTTCTCCGCTTTCGAGGCCATGGAGCGGGCTCAGGCGCGGATTCTCGAAGGCCTCGATTCGGACGACCGCAAGCGGGCGATGGTCGTGCTCGCGCAGCTCGCCGGCGACGGCGGGCCGCCGTTATGAAACGCCGGCACCGGACCGGTTCGCCAGGTGTCTGCCGCCGCCTGGACCCCCGAGGCCGGACCCATCACTGAACCGATACCCGGGAGAAAGAATATGCTTCAGCTCCACACCGCTCCGACATCGAACGGCCTGCGGCCCAGAATCATGCTCGAGGAGTGCGGGCTCGAATACGCCCTGCATGTCGTTGATCTGCAGGCCGGAGAGCACAAAAAGCCCGAATTCCTCGCCCTCAACCCGCTCGGACTTGTGCCCGTCCTCATCAGCCCCGAAGGTCCGGACGGCAGGGAACTGGTGATGACGCAATCCATGAACATGCTGATCGGCCTCTCCTACCTGTCCGGCAAGTTCCTGCCCAAGGAGATCGAGATGGATCCCCTGTTCTGGCGCGATTTCTGGGGGATTGGCACCGATCTCAACGGCACGTTGATGGCGGCCCTCACGATCGGACGCGAAGCCGAGCCGCACTTGCCGACGATGGACATGTTCGGGCGGCGCCTCAACGAGTATCTCAAGGTCTGGAACCGGCAGTTCGCGGAGCGGCGCTACTGTGCGGGAGACGAGGTCACCATCGCGGATTTTGCGCTCTATCCGATCATGCTCCGATGTCGGGCGGTGGTGCCGCAATATGCGGAAGGCTGTCCCGATATCGATCGCTGGTTCGACGAGATGAGCGCCCGCGAGGGCGTCCGGAAGGCGCTCGATTTCAGCGGCGCATAGCCGGTCATCGCAGGCACGCAGGCGACAGCACGAGCCCGGATGTTTCGCCGGTGCCGCGCATTCCGTGGCATGAGGCGAGCCCGGACGGCGTGTTGAGAGCGTGGTGAACCGTGAAGCGATTGCGCCGTCCTTTTACCGGCATCCCGGCATTGCAGTCCATCCGATCCGCTTTCCCCTTCCGCCCGGATATTCTGACGAAGAACCGCTGCTGGCCAAGGCAGGTCTCCACGCGTGCGGATGAATTCCGGGAGGACCGTTTTTTCGCTGCGCGACCTCGGCCGCTTGCCCGGCGGGCGAGGCGCCAGTATCCGCTCCGGTCGCAAATCGACCTCGAAGCCGGTAGACTCCGACCGAGTGCGTCTTCGACCAGTGACAGGAACCGCAACATGAAAATAGCCATCCCCGATCTCATCTCGAACTCGTACTTTCCTGCCCAGGCGGCCGTTGAACTCGGTTTCTTCGAAAAGGAAGGGGTAGAGGCCAGCTACGAGCTTATCTACCCCGTCGCCGCCTGCTACGAGGCGCTGCGGGACGGCCATGCCGACTATGTTGCGGGATCGGCGCATTCGACCCTTGCTGCCTTTCCCGAATGGCGGGGAGGGAAACTCCTGTGCGCCCTGTCGCAGGGGATGTACTGGTTCCTTGTGGTGCGTGCCGATCTCGACGTGACGCCGGGCGACGCCCCGGCTCTTAAGGGGTTGCGGATCGGCGCGGCGCCTTGGGTCGATGTGGGGCTCGCGCGCATGCTGAGGGAACTCGGCCTCGATACCGAGAAGGATGTCGAGATCGGGCCGGTTCCCGGAGCGTCGGGCGGCGGAATCTCGTTCGGCGTGACCGCAGCGAAGGCGCTTGAGGCAGGGCAGATCGATGCCTTCTGGGCCAACGGCATGGGCACCGAGGTCGCGGTGACCCGCGGCGTCGGGACCGTCATGTTCGCTCCCCGGCACGGCCTTGGACCGAAGCCGGCCTTCAACTACACCCAACCCTCGCTGGTCACCACCGAGGCGCGGATCGAGAGCGAGCCCGACGAGGTCGCGGCCGCGGTCCGCGCGATCGTCAGGGTGCAGGCGGCGTTGAAGGAGGATGCCGGACTCGCGACGGTGGTCGGCCGCAAGACCTTCCCCGAGACCGAGGCGGAACTGATCGCGCAGGTCGTCGAGCGCGATTTCCCGTACTACGATCCGTCGATCTCGGAGGATTTCGTCGACGGCATGAACGCATTCGCGCGCGACATGGGGCTCCTCCATGGCTCTCCGTTCTACGACGATGTCGTCGCGACGCAGTTCCGCGACCAGTGGGCCGCATGACGCCGATTCAGCCGGCGCGGCCCGGGTCCCGGGCTGGAGGCGGGGCGGCTTCGCGGTAGGGGCGCGAGACCATGAACACGCCGGCAAGGACCAAGATCGTGCCGGAGGCGTGATAGGCGAAAAGCTGTTCGCCGAAGAACGCCATGCCGAACATCGGGCCGAAGACCGGATGCAGGCACATGAAGGCCGAGGCCCGGTTGGGTCCGATCCCGAGCGTGCCGCTGTTCCAGCACGCCCAGGCCGCGATGGTGCTGAACAGGGCGACATAGGCGAGGCTGCAGAAGGCGAGCCCGGTCCACGCAATGCTGTCGCCAAGGCGGATTTCGACCGCGTAGGCGGGCGCGAGCCACAGCATGCCGCCGGCCGAAAGCACCACGAGAATCGTCCAGGGCGAGACCGGGGCGGCGGCGCGCTTTAGCAGCACCATGTAGAGTGCCCAGCACACCACGGCGCCGAGCATGAAGAGGTCGCCCCATCGCGGCTCCAGTTCAAGCAGCGACGCGGCATCCGCGTGCGTCACCACCAGCGCGATGCCGGCAAAGCAGGCGAGGATGCCCAGCGCCTGCCAGCGATTGATGAGGTCGCGCAGGATCATCCACGAAAACAGCACTGCCGCCACCGGAACGCCGGCATTGATGAGTGCTGCGTTGATCACGGTGGTGTGAAGGATCGAGAAATACACCAGCGTGTTGTCGGCGACGAACAGCGCGCACAGGACCGCAAACGTGACGGGTCGGCGGCGTACGGCCGGCCAGTCCCGCTTCAGGTGCGGGACGACGAAAGGCAGGACGATCGCGGCCGCGTGGCGCCAGAATGACAACGCGACCGGCGGGGCGTCGAGGTTCGCCCAGCGCCCGACCACGAAATTGCCGCTCCAGCACAGGATGGCGAAGCTCAGCAGCGCATAGGGGCTGAAAACGACCCGCCGGACGGCCGCCGCCACCGGAACCATCCGCGTCCGTGACCGGGTCTCAGCGGTACTTCGCGGGCAGGTGCTTGCCGAATTTCTCGCGGATTCTCGCGTCGAGCTCGGCCGACGAACGCGCGACCACGGGGAACGTGTCCTTGCGGGCGAACGGCCTGCAGGCGTCGATCACGACCCGCGAATTGCGGCGGTCGGTATCGTCGTCATAGCACATCGGATCGAGATGGGTGCTCCAGCACCCGTTGATGATGTCGGTGTCGTCGCGCGGGTCGTAGCGCGTGCACATCGCCCAGACGACCTCGTTCATGTTCGCGGGATCGATGTCGTCGTCGACGACCACGGTCCAGCGGTTCGCGTAGGCGCCGCCATGGCACTGCGACGCGACGAGGCCGGCTTGCTTGGAGTGCCCGCCGTACATTTGCCGGATCGATACCGTGAGCCACATGCGGCTGCCGCCGGCCTCGTGGGCGTACACGTCCTTGACCTCGGGGATGCCGGCGGCCTCGAGCTGGTTCCAGACCGCGGCGGCGCGGTACGCGCCCATGTAGTAGGTATTGTCGTTGGGCGGCATGCCGGGAATGGCGCCGGTGACGATCGGATTGTCGCGGTGCATCAGGGTCTCGATGCGGATGACCGGCTCGGGGCGCTGGCCTCCGGCATAGTAGCCGGTCCATTCGCCGAGCGGCCCTTCCATGCGCTCGTCACCGGGGGCGATGAAGCCCTCGAACGCGATCTCGCCGCCGGCCGGGACCGGGAGTCCGGTCTTCGGCATGTTGATGACCTCGACAGGCTCGCCGAGCATGCCGCCGACCACGTCGAACTCGTTCTTGCCGTAAGGAATCTCGAATCCCGCGATCATGTACATCAGCGGGTGCACCCCGGCGACGACCGCGACCGGGCAAGGCTCGCCGCGCGCATGGTGTTTCTCCATGATCAGGCGGCCATGCTTGCCCGGAGACATCATCACGGTGGCTATGCGCGGCTCATGGCTCTGGATCCGGTAGGTGCCGTAATTCACCCAGCCCGAATCCGGATCGCGCATCACCACCATGCAGCCGGTGCCAATATAGTCGCCGCCGTCATGTTCGTGCCATTTGGGGGCAGGAATGGAACGGATATTGACGGCCTCGCCCTCGATGACGTTCTCGACCAGCGGACCGCCATTGACCTCGACCGGCGGGTGGTTGGGCGCGTCACCGAGATAGTGGCGCCACCAGGCGATCAGGTCGGCTTCGGAGGCCTCGGGAGGCAGGCCGAGAGCGATCGCGCAGCGCGGCCGGGACATGATTATGTTTGCTAGCACCCGGTGGCCGCCGGGAAAGCCCGGCACGTCGTCGAACAGCAGGGCCGGGTTGCCGAGATCGCGCATGTGGATGTCGACGAGCCCGCCGATGTCCTCCTCCGCGCCGGCGCCCGAAATTCGCTTGAGTTCCCCGATGCCATCGATCTCGTCGACGAAGTTGCGCAGGTCCTTGTTCGCCAAGACTCTCTCCCCTGTTCGTGGTTCGTTCGCCGGTCCGCGCTGGACGGCGCGCTACTGCAGCGCCGTATCTGTGATCGTGTAGCGGCGCAGCAGCCGATCCTCGTCCCTCGGAAAATCCGTGCGGGCGTGGTTGAGGCACCGGTTGTCCCAGATCAGGACATCTCCAATCGCCCACTTGTGAGCATAGACGAATTCCGGGCTTTCGGCATGGTCGAACAGCCGCGCGAGGAGCGCGTCGCTCTCGGCGCGGTCCATCCCGATCACGTAGCGCGTCATCAGGCGGTTGAGGTACAGCGCCTTTCGCCCCGACCCGGGGTGAGCCCGGACCAAATCGTGGGTTGCCGAAGAGCTGTTGGGATCGTTCGCGTCCGTGGTCTCGTCGCGGAAGGTATCGTCATAGCCGTACATGTTGCGCACCCGGAGGCCCGCTATCCGGTCCCTGGTCTCCTTGTCGAGTGCCTCGTAGGCGGCTGCAAGATTGGCGAACAGCGTATCGCCGCCGCGTGACGGAATGCGGACGGCATGGAGAGAGGTCGCCATGTAGGGCACGTCGCGGTGGGCGCCGTCCGAATGAAACTGCATCTCGCCGTCGGGCAGCGAGCCGATCGGCTTGCCGTTCCTGCGGATGTTGCTGACCAGCATGATGCCGCGCTTGCGGACTTCATCGCTGCGCGCGCCCGAGCGCACGCGGTAGCCGGTGTCGACGGGACCGAACACGGCCACGAATCGCGCATGTTCGGATGCGGTGACTTGCTGGTTGCGAACGCACAGAACGGCATGGCGTGCGAACGCCTCGCGGAGGCGTTCCGCGGTCCGGTCATCAATGGCCTGGCGCAGATCCAGGCCGTGCACGGCTGCGCCGACGACGGGGCTGAGCGGAGAAATGTCCAGCGCGGCAGTCATCGGTTCCTCCCCGGGGGCAATATCTCCTATTATGCGCCGCACGATGCCGCGAATGTCAAGGTTGCGGCGCGCCGGGCGCCGCTTCCGGCGGCCTGCGACGAGGAGAGAACGGCCGGATGACGGAATACAGATTGCTGAACTATGCCGGCGCGGCGGGCGAGCCGCGGCCCGGAATTCTGGTCGATGGTTTGGTCATCGACCTTGCCGATGCCGGCGTTGCCGGCTCGACCCTGGACATGCTCGGGGGCTGGGAGTCCGCGAGCGGCGCCCTGCAACGGGTGGCCGACGGGGCCTCGTCCTCCGCCTCTTGCCCGCTGGCCGACGTGCGGCTGCTTGCGCCGGTGCTCTTCCCGTCAGCGATCTACTGTGCGGCGGCCAACTATGTCGATCACCAGAAGGAGATGTCGGGCGGCAAGATGCTCGACAAGGACGCCACCCACCCGTACTTCTTTCTCAAGGCCGGTCCGCACTGCGTCATCGGCCCCGGCGCCGAGATTCGCCTGCCGCGGGTTTCAGACTTTATCGATTGGGAGGCAGAGCTTGCCGTGGTGATCGGCAAGCCGGCGCGCAACGTAAGTGCGGCCGATGCGCTCGACCATGTCGCCGGCTACACGATTCTCAACGACCTTTCGGCCCGGGACATGCGGCCCCGGGGGCGCAGCTTCAATGTCTACTGGTTCGCGCAGAAGAATTTCGACGGCTCGGCACCGATGGGGCCGTGGATCACGCCGGCTTCCCGGGTCGCCGATCCCCACGACATCGATATCCGGCTGTGGGTGAACGACGAACTGAAGCAGGATTCGAACACGGAGCACCTGTTCTTCAACATCAGCGAGCAGATCGAATATATCAGCGCGCGAATGACCATGCGCCCGGGCGACGTGATTGCTACCGGAACGCCGTCCGGGGTCGGCGCGCCGTATGGCGGCCGGCTCCGTGCCGGCGATACGGTTTCGATCGAACTGTCGGGCCTCGGCAGGCTGGAGAACCCGGTCGTCGACGAACAGGCGGGCCGTACGCCGATACCGGGTGCGGATGGCGCGCGCCCGCCGACGGATCCGTGCGCTCTGGCCTCTATTCCACTGCGGCGCTGCGGTCGGAGTAGTTGAGGGTGACCGTGAAACTTCCTTCGTTCAGCAGCCAGTTCCAGATCTCGAACTCGCGCAGCCCGGCGGCGTGCAAGGGGTCACCCATTGCGATTTCGCGGGCGTGTTCGAAGGATTTGGCGCGGACGATGATCATGCCGGTGCGCGGCTTGCCCTCTTCCTCGGCCTCCATCGGCCCGGCGGCGAACAGGATTCCCTGCTTTTCAAGCTCGACCTGGCGTTCAAGATGTTTCGGCAACAGATTCCTGATTTTTTCCTGCGGCGCACAGGCGCGAGTGAAGATGACGTAGAGATCCATGCCGAGCATGTCCTTGGTGAGCGGCGACGCCGGGGCTACCACCATGTCTGAACTCCCTTGGTATTTTGGCCATTGTCGCGGATAATGGCCGCGGTCCGACCGGAATCAAGCGCACAGGATTGCCATGAGCCTCTACGCCGTCCAGAAACTGATCTACCAGCTCAACCGCGACCCCGGGTTTCGCGCCCGGTTTGCGGCAGACCGCGATGCGCTGCTCGAAGATTTCGACCTCTCTGCGGTGGAGACGGAGGCAATCTGCAAGCCGGACATCGGCCTTCTCTATGTTCTGGGCGTCAACGGCCAGCTCCTCATGCACTATGCCGCGATGGTGGGGTTCGAATGGGAGGAGTACCTGCAGGCCATGCGCGACGGCGTTGCCGAGCATGGCCCGGTGCGGGCAGGCACCTACGCCATGGTGGGAGACTGAACCATGCCCCTCGTCTTCGCCGGCGTGTGCAGCCATGCCCCCGGAATAACCGGCCGTTCCGAGCGGGCTGATCCCGGAGTCCGCGACCGCCTCTACGACAATTTCGACCGCATGCGCCGCGCGATCGAGGAGTCGGGCGCCGAGGCCATCGTCGTCGTCGGGGCCGAGCATTTCGCCAATTTCTTCATGAACAACATGCCGGCCTTCTGCATGGGCATGGCCGACCGCTACGAAGGGCCGATCGAGGACGAGGAATGGCTTGGCATCGATCATGCCGACATTCCGGGAAACCCGGATCTTTCACGGCGCCTCATCGAGCGTGTCATGGAAGATGTCGATGTCGCCTATGCCGAGGAATGGAAGTTCGATCACGGGATCATGGTTCCGCTTCACTTCGTAACTCCGCGCTACGACCTTCCCGTCATTCCCGTGAACGTCAACTGCCAAGGTCCGCCGCTGACGCCGCTGCACCGTGCCTGGGAATTTGGCAAGGCTCTGCGATCGGCCTGCGACGCGGCGCCCGAGCGCATCGCTGTCATCGGCACCGGCGGGATTTCGCACTGGCCGGCAACCCCCGATTCGGGACGGATCAACGAGAAATGGGACCGCGAGTTTCTCGATCATCTGATCAACAACCGGCGGGACAGGCTTCTGGCCTACACCGACGGGGATGTCTATCGCGAGGCCGGGCAGGGCGGGTTCGAGATCCGGACCTTCATTGCGGTGGCCGGCGCTACCGACGGCGCTACCGGCGAGCTGTGGTTTTATGCGCCGATTCCGATCTTCGCGGTGGGCTGCACCGTTGCCGTTTTGGGGGTAAGCTGAATTGGACCAGCGAACCAGACCGCCCTTCCGGGCGGACCATGTCGGCAGCTTTCTGAGGCCGCGGGACCTTGTCGTGGCGCGCGAACGGGTGTGGGCCGGCGATCTTCCGGCCGCGGACGCGCGGGCGATCGAGGACGCCTGTGTTCGCGACGTGGTCGCGATGCAGGAAGAGCTTGGCTTTTCGGCGGTAACCGACGGCGAATTCAGACGTGATTACTGGCATCTCGATTTCTTGTGGGGCATGGGCGGTGTCACCCGCTGGGATGCGCAACGGCTCCCCAACTTCTCCAACGACAAGCAGCCGCCGACGGCGCGGGTCGAGGCGAAGGTGTCCAATCCCGGCGGCGTATTCACGAATATGTACCGGTTTGTCCACGGGATCACGTCGCGGGTGGGCAAGCAGACCATACCGGGTCCGGCAATGATTCATTTGCGGGCCGGCCGAGAGGCCGTCGACCCGGATGCCTATCCGGAGATGGACGACTTCTGGAGTGACTGGGTGGCAGTCTACCGCGCCGAGGTCGCTGCGCTCTATGAGGCGGGGTGCCGCTATCTCCAGATCGACGACGTGAGTTTCGCCTATCTGTGCGACGACAAGATGCGCGCGGCGTTTCGCGAGCGCGGGGACGACCCCGACCGTCTCGCCGGATTCTATGCCCGGCTTATCAATGAAGCGGTTGGTGAGCGCCCCGTCGACATGGCGGTTACCGTCCATACCTGTCGCGGCAATTTCCAGTCGAGTTGGATGGCCGAAGGCGGTTATGAACCGGTTGCAGAGACCGTTTTCAGCAGCCTTGCAGTTGACGGCATATTCATGGAGTTTGACAGCGAACGGGCCGGTGGTTTCGAACCCCTGCGCTTTCTTTCCGAAGGGCAGGTCGCGGTTCTCGGCCTGATCACGACCAAGACTCCCGCACTGGAAGCAAAGGACGATGTGAAGCGCCGGATAGAGCAGGCGTCGCAATTCGTGCCGATCGAGAATCTCTGCCTGAGTCCGCAATGCGGGTTCGCGAGCACCCATCACGGCAATGCCGTGACGATGGACGATCAGAAACGTAAACTGTCCCTCGTCGTCGAGACGGCGAGCGAAGTGTGGGGATAAACGTCAGGAGGCCCTTGCAAAATTCTCGCATCGGCTGAATGAAACACAATATAGAGCCTGATGCGAATCGCGGCCTCCATATATGGAACGCTTGTGGCCCACATCCGACTTTTGCAAGATGCTCGTCAGCATTTACGGCGCGGGGTTGCTGGCAACCGTATCGGTTATCACGCGACCTCGTCGATCACGCTATTGCCGAGAACGCCGATCCCTGAAACCTCAACCTCGATCCTGTCGCCCGGAATCATCCAGCGGGGAGGATCGAACCGCACACCGGCCCCTGTTGGCGTTCCGGTCGAAATGATGTCGCCACGCTGCAGCGTCATGAAGGTCGAGATGTAGCTGATCAGATAGGAAAAATCGAAAATCAGGCGCGCGGTCGTATCTTCCTGGCGCACCTCGCCATTGACGCGGGTCTGGAGGTGAAGGTCGTCATACCCGTCGAATTCGTCGGCGGTCACCATCCACGGGCCAATTGCGCCGGAGCGATCGAAGTTCTTGCCTTGGGTAACATTGAACTTGGCGTGGCGGGTCCAGTCCCGGACCGTGCCTTCGTTCAGGCACGTCAGCGCGCCAATATGGGCGAGCGCCTTCTCGCGAGGAATCCGTCGTCCTCCTTCGCCAAGGATGATCGCTATCTCGCCTTCGTAATCCAGCTTGTCAGATTCCAGCGGCCGCACAAGCGGCGTGTCATGTCCGACGAAGGAGTCATGCGTTCTGAAAAACAGGCCGGGATAGGTCGAGGGATCCGAATTGTCCTTGTACTCCTCATTGCGGTCACGGTAGTTGATGCCGACACAAAGGATTCGCGCAGCCGGCGCGACGGGAATCAGGAGCGTCACGTCATCCAGCGCGTGACGGGCGCTGCTGCCCGCGACGATCTCTTCCGCTTCGGTTCTTCGCTCTGGATCGAACAGGTCGTCGAGCTCTTGAACGCCTTCGATCCGTCCAGCGAGATCAACGATTCCGTCCTCTTTCACGGCGCCAAAGGATGTCCTGCCGTCAGCTTCATAGGCTGCGATCTTCATGTCTTTCCGTCCTGTAGTCTTGTCGGTTGGGCTGGGTAGACGAGTTGCCGGCGAGCTTGGCTGGGCAGTTCAGTATAATCCATTCCGTCACTCCTG
Source organism: Alphaproteobacteria bacterium (assembly GCA_964291215.2). Taxonomy (GTDB): domain Bacteria; phylum Pseudomonadota; class Alphaproteobacteria; order MPNO01; family UBA830; genus JAJEBT01. The sequence goes on from OZ219791.1 coordinate 1,742,814, forward strand.
TAAGGCCAGCCGGGCTAGCGGATTATCGACATCATGCCTGACCACTTGGTGTCGAGCGTCGATGGCTCGGGCTGACGCCGCACCGAGGCGGTCGTCAGGCGGGTTTCGTATCGGTCAGGGGCGGCCTGGCGGGGTTTACCGCGACGACTTTCTCGGCCTGCATTCCCTCGATCCAGCGGCCCAGGCTGCGGTGGTCGCAGACCAGGTCCGTCCCGGTTTCCGAAGGCATCGATCCGGGTGGGAAGGCGGTGTGGTTGTTGATCAGTACGCTACGCGCCGCAAGGGCGTCAGCAATCTCGATAGCGGTGCCGATGTCCCGGGCCAGAACGGCTGCCCGCTCCGCCGGCGGACCGTCGACGCGCGTCAGCATGTCATCAGGCTTGAACCACGGAATGACGCACACCGCGGGACCGGACGCCATTTCCATCAGCAGCCGGGATCGTGGCGGAGGGTTGAAAATGACGGTCGGAGCGTAGAGCGTATCGGTGAACTTCTGGCCTCCGGTGAGCAGCTGACCGCCGCCGTCGACGGCCTCTTGCACCAGTTCGCTGATGCGGTCCGCGGCGGCCGGCCGGATGAGCGGGCCGATCTCGGTGTCTTTCCGGGCCGGGTCGCCGATGCGGATGCCGGAAGCCTTCATTGCCAGCTGGGTGGCGAGACGCGTGGCGATGCGCGTGTGCGCGTAGATCCTTTGAATCGAGCCATGCATCTGCCCGGCATGCCGGAAACACCCGCGCAGCAGTATCTCGCGTGCCTCGTAGACATCAATATCGCCGGCCACGACCGACGGAACTCCGGCTCCCCGTTTCGCCGCATCGGGCCCGGTAGAGCCTCCGCGCGCCGCGCGCGGAGGAAGAACTGCAAGCGGATTCCGGGCGAGTTGGGCGGCCGCCTCGTTATCGTCGGTTATGACCGTCTGGATCCAGTTTTCCGGCAAACCTGCCTCTACTAGGATTTCTGCAAAGGCGATGCAGGATAGCGGCGTATCCGGCGCCGGCAGCATTATCGCCGGACACCCGGCAGCGATCGCCGCCGCGGCCTGGCGGACGATGGATCCGAGCGGATCGCGAAAACAGCCTTGGGCGACAACCACCCCGGCGGGCACCGTGCTTGTCGCAACGATATGTGTGTCGTCGCCGGCGAGCGCCGCTGCGGGACCGCTCCGGTCCGAGGGGGACAGGGCAGCAGCCGCGCATGTGCGAACGTGATCGATCGCGAGGCGGACCTCGGCCAGAGCCTCCCGGTATGGCTTGCCGCTTTCCCGCGTGATGCATGCTGAGAGTTCCGCAAGCTGGGACTCCAAGAGCCTCGCGGCATGTTCGAGAATCCCGAACCGCCGTTCCCGCGCCAGCCGCCGGCTGCGGTTCCGGTAGAGGTCGGCCGCCAGGAAGAGCGCTTGATCGGCGTCGACCGCACTCTGGCGGGCGAGCGTGCCTATGGTCGACTGGTCGAAGGGATTCTTGACGATGAGCGGGATGTTAGGGGAATGGGCAGCGGCTTCGAGCATCGGTTCGGCAAGGAGTATTCGGGATTCGGGTTGGTTGATGATGACAATAGTGCGGTAATGCCGGTGGTCCACCGTTGCTGCTGCGGACAGGTTCCGGACGGTACTGACCGACCGTTGCTACATTGTGACGGCCAATCAGCGGCGCTGCAATCGGTCCCTGAACTCGATCGGATCCGATCGGGGCAAGGGGCGATGTGCGGGTCCTGAGCCCGGAAGCGCCGGCGATGCAGACAGACGGCGGGTGCTACTGGTCCGCTATCTGTTGAGTTCCGAGCGGCGAATGGGCAAGTTTTACCCGCGCAACACGGCCTCACCCGGCGGGACTGTTTGACGGTTCACGGCCCGGGGTCGGGCTCGACACGGATGGTGCGGCCATGAAACTTCCGGATGACGCATTCACGGTAACGAGAGAGATTCGCTTCTCCGAGTCGGATCCGGCCGGAATAGTTTTCTTTGCAGAGTTCTTCCGCATGTTCAACGACCTGTTCGAAGACTGGCTGGTCAAGCGCCTCGGCATAGACTTTGCCCGTCAGTTCCGGGTTGAGGAGCGCATGTTTCCGCTGATGCATGTGTCGGCCGATTTCAAGGAAGGACGGATGATGGGTCAGTCCATCAGTCTCACTCTTCTCCTTACACGGCTCGGACGTTCGTCTATAGCCTATGACATTATCGGCCACGACGAGGGGCGTGAAGTGTTGCGAGGATCATTCGTGAATTGCGTAGCGTCGAAGAAGACGATGAAGTCCATCGAAATCCCTCCGGAAATCCGGATTCCGATGGAAGCCTATCTCGAAACCTGCGGCAGCTGGTCCGGAGACTCCGGCAATTCGTCATGAAGCGTGTGCAGATGTTGTGGATTTAGCTGGATCAATACTCTCTTCGGCGACGACCCGCCGGTTGCGCGCGGTCTGCGGGCGGATGGCAGGTTCTGGAGATATCGGACCGGTCTCGGCGCCGGATTGCGCACTGCTGTGGTGTCGAACACTGCTGGCGTCACATCCGCTGCAATGTCCCTGTGATGCCATGCGTTACGAAGACATCGTCCCGTGCCGTCGTCTGGCATAATTCTGCTGCCCGATATCGGGTTCATGCCTTGAAAGGGTCTCGAAGCATGCGCCTTTACAGATGTTGGCGTTGCGTGAGATCCAGCCGGTTGAGCGATTGTGGGCTACGCCATGAGGCTCTGGGCGGTATCCGATGTTCATCTCGCGCATTCCTGGAATCGGGGAGCTTTCGAAGTCTGTCCGTCATATTCCCACGACTGGCTCATTCTGGCCGGCGACATCGTCGACGGATATCACCGGTTCGATTGGTGTCTCGATTCGCTGAAGAGGAAGTTCGGACAGCTCGTACGGGGGCGACTGGAGCGCATGGCTGAGACTCTTTGGCCACGCGCAACAATCCGCCGCCCATGGCCGGACCAGCGGTTCGCCGTCATGCACCCGAGGCCGAATGGATTAACATCCACGTCCGGATCTGCGCGGGGGGAGGGGGGCAGCAGTGCGCATTCCTACCGTAACGGCTAGGCCGGGCGGCGCCGACAAACCACGCGGTGCGGCGCTTTACGAAAAGCTTGTCGCGATTGCCTGCGATCACGGCGTTATCACGCCCGAGGACCACTACCTGAAATTCCCGCATCCCTCCCACGACGATCCCATGCTAATTCAGAGACGCGAAATCCGAATGCGTTGGGGCTCATCACAGATCACCTCTTTGATCGCAATTTTCGTGCCAAGAAGGCCCCATCAAGCCTTGGCGGCACGATTGCAGCGCGACGCAAACTGAGAAAATCTCGCCAGTCGTCGCCGGATTAGCAGCGTGGGATCACCGTGGGGAAAGTCCTGGGGTTACGATCAGTGCAACTACCAGCCGTGCGGCAGCCACTTCCTGCGCGAACCGACTTTTGTCGTCGAGTCTAACCGCTTGCGTTGGCGTGGCTGATGGAGGAGCTGCTGCGCAAGGTCTGCCACAAGGTCAACCCGATCGCATCCAAGACCCTGGACGAGGCTGACTGTCGGGTTGTACGCAAACGGTACCGCACGATCCTGACCCAGGACGTCAGGGAACTGCCCGAAATCCCGCTACGCCCGAAAGGAACAGGGGGGCGCGTCGCGAGGCCCGACGCGCACAACCTGCACAAACGCCTCGAGAACCACAGGAAGTTCGTCCTGCGCTTTATGAAAGGCCCCGATGTCAGCTTCAACAACAATACCGGAGAACAGAAGATCCGAATGGTAAAGGTCAAGATCAAGGTGTCTGGATGCTTCCGCACCATGCTCCACGCAACCGCCTGGTGCCGGAGCTCAAGCTATTTGAGCTCCATGGCGACACTCCGCTATAATCCTCTCGTCGTAATTCAGATCGCGCTCGCCCGAAAGGCCGTAGACATGATCAAGTTGCACGACGACCAATCGGACTCTAAAATAGGGGCGAGTAGTTGCAGTCGCCCATGAGTATCTTGACACATCGGGTTCTTCCACAACAATCTGAAGGGTAGAATCGAGCCAAGATATGGATATCCCTCCAGCAATCGTCGTTAGTTCCGGACGCTGCGGTTCGACCATGCTGTCCGACATTTTGAACTCGCATCCGGATATTCTCAGCATATCCGAATTGTTCATCCTGCAGGGCCGCGCCCTGTTCCACTATCGGCGCCTGACCGGTAACGAGATGTGGAGAATCATTAGTAAGCAGTCAAGGGCGCAGCGTCGGCAACTCGACAGCCACTCTGAAGCTCTCTTATACCCGGTAGGCACCCCGCGTGGCCGCTATGCCGGCGCGAGTATACCTCCCATTTCGTGGGTTACGCTTCCGCACATCACCGACCGGCCCGACGAGCTGCTCGATGAACTTGAGCCGGTGATTCGCTCGCAGCCGCGTCAGTATGCGGCCGATCATTATCGAGCGATGTTTTCCTGGCTACGTCGGAAGTTCGACCGAAAGGTCTGGGTGGAACGCTCGGGCGGGGCCGGGATGTATGCGCCCAGATTAGCGACAATGTTTCCCGAGGCGAAGTTCATCCACCTCTACCGCGACGGGCGCGACACCGCCATGTCGATGAAGAATCATCCCGTGTTCCGCGAAGCCATGCGCTACATCGTGACCATGAGGAAGTATGGCGTGGATGCGTTGACGCCGATGACAGGGGTCTCGGGACATGCGTTTCGAGACTGGGCGATGCTGCGCACGCAACTCCTTATCTATGTCATCTTTCTGTTCAGCAGAACCAAAGACCGGGAATTCACCCTTCCCGAATTCGGGAAATTCTGGTCGGACATAGTGGAGCTGGCGGATCGGTTTCTCGACACGCTTCCGCCGGATAGGGTTCTGCGTGTGCGGTTCGAGGACATGCAGAACGAACCGGGGAGGGAGATTGCGCGCTTGGCGCGGTTTCTCGACCCGTCTCTCGAAGATCCGGAATGGGTGAAGGAGGCGGCCCGGATTCCCCGCCCGACACGCTCGAAGCTGAGAGACCTCAATCCTACCGAGCGCGTCGCCTTGACCGAAGCATGTCGGCCGAGCCTTGATCGCCTCGGCTATGAATTGGGGGAAACATGAATCCATCACGTGCAGCCGGGACCGGCCTGATAGGCGCACTCCCGTTTTCGGTCACGCTGCTGCTTGTGCCACTGGTGATAGCCATGGCACTGGACTTGTTGCCCGACTTCATTCCATGGGTTGTTCCATGGGTTATCTTGCCGCTTGTGCCCTACATCAAGATTCTAGAAATGTTATGCAAGAGCGATGTTCCGAATCTGGATCGTAATACGCCAGAGTCTAAGGTGTTCTGGCATATCGCTATCCTCGTTTTGTGGGCCGTACTTTATCCCTTGTTGGTGATCTTCATACTTTGGGCCGTATGCAACATACCGACCTTGTTGCTCTACGAACGTTTTGTTCTGGTTGTGTTTTGCGGAATGCTCGGGAGGCTCATCACTATAACATCGCACGACCTGATTCACAGGCCAACAGCATGGATGCGATGGTTGGCGGCATTCACGATGGGCGCAATCGCCATGCCGCACATGCACACGGAGCATGTCTACATGCACCATGCGGATGTCGCAACGCCGCGTGATAGGGAGTCCGCACGATTGGGGCAAAGCTATTATAGCTACTTTCTTACTGTACTTCCCTACGTCTATACGGAAGCCATTCGCGTCCAGCATCGCCGGTTGGCCCGTCGCGGTCTATCGTTCTGGCACAAGTCTAATCCGGTCTGGCTGTGGGCCGCCTTGTGGATCGGCTGGCCTGCTCTGGCGCTTGCTATCGGAGGATGGGCAGGGCTCGCAGCTTGGGTGTTTATTGTTCTGTTCGCAGCCTGGGGGATCAGAGCCGTCGACTACATACAACATTACGGTTTGCAACGTATTTTGAAGCCGAATGGCAAGTACGAACGGATCCAGCCGCATCATTCCTGGAATCACTCCAGTCCGTCGAACTATCTGTATTTTTCCATACAGCGGCACTCGGATCATCACGACAAACCCACCAAGCCGTATCCACTGCTTCACGGCCTTCCCGAGGGCAAGGCTCCGAGCCTTCCGTCGCACTACGGTTCGATGATGACGTTGCTTCTCTTTCCATCGGTCTGGTTCAGGAAAATGAACCCGCTTGTCGAAGAGTGGCGCCGCAAATTCTATCCTGATATCAAGGATTGGCGGGCACTCTCCAGCGAGGCTTACCGTCACCGACCCGACTCGCTCCCCTTGATTTCGGAGATCATTCAGAGCGCACCTTGTCTGGCAAGATACATGGAATCCTGTTATCCGCTCATCGACAGCTTAACTGGCCGCCAGTTTCAGCAGATTACCGTTCCCGACAACATCGGCATGGATCCTCACGAGTTGCTCCTTGCCCAGAGGGGTTTGTTGCGGCTCCATTACGGTCATGAGTTCGGTTACAGAGAAATGATCGAGGACATGGAACTTTCGGAAACGGACATGGCTGATGAAATCGCCGAAAAAGCGCAAATCTGGTGCAATGACCAAGCTTTCCAGATCGGCGTAAGGATGATGCAGGGGCACATCCTAGGGCAGGATGCCGGCCGGCCGCTCTCCAACATGGCCGACGCGGCGGTTACTCTGCTGGCGCGGGCCGTTCTCGACGAGTTTGTTGCCCGGCGAGGCCCGGTTCCCGGCAAGGGCGTTGCTTTTGTGGCCCTTGGTCTGTTTGGCGAACGCCGAATAACGTTCGAGTCGGAAGTTGAGATCATTGCTTTGGCGGATGGCGCATCGGATATCGAAGGGAACGGTTTTCTCGTAGAGGATCATGCCGGCGAGTTTTGTCGTAGATTCAACAAGGTCGCAGCGCAGTGGTCGACCAACAACATGCTCGTCAAGTCCGCCCATATGCGGCCCCCGGGAAGTGGAAGGCAAAATGTTACCGGCGCGCTTGAGCGTTTTGCTAAGGGTAGTGGGAAGCCGGATGGGGAGTATTTGCGGGAATTGGCGTCGGCAAGGGTTGTGTGCGTGGCCGGTGATCGCGCAGATGAGTTCGCTGAACAGTTCGAGGAAACTAGGCGCTCCCTTCTCCTCCGGCAATCTCCGTCGGCCGCCGATGTTCTTCACCCTGTGCCCGACGAGGAAGGCGAGCGGTTACTCCCTGAGATTTTGGAAGGACCGGGCGGTCTGAGCGATCTCCAACGGGCTGTGCTCGTGTTGCGTCTGCGCTATGGCGAGAGTTATCCGGACATGACAGATGAGGTTGGCCCTGCAGCTGTCCTGAAAAAGGCCGGAGAACACGGAATTCTCGCATCGCAGGTTGCAGAGGATCTTGCCGAGGCAGCTGACTTTCTACTGGGCTTGGAATGTGTCCTGTCACTGGTGAACGGCGGTCAGAACGATGAGGCGTATAGGGAGGACGGGGTGAAGGCTGCCATGGCCCGGGCCTGCGATGCCGGCGACTTTGAAGAGGTCGTTGCCAAAGCGAAGACGGCGGCCGCCTGCATCGCTGCATGTCCGGTTGCGGTTCTCGGGCCCGATGCAGGGGGGGGGCAGCTGATGACCTGCCCCCGTTGACTGGTCCAGTCGGAATGTTAGTGCATTGACGATTTCTCCGCCAGCTTGGCGTGACGACTGTCTCGGGTGCCGGCGGCTGGTATCTCAAGCTGCCATTTGGCCGTATGGCGTTGTAGTGGCGCCGCCATGCTTCAATGAGGATCCGGGCCTCGTTCAAGGCTGTAGAAGATCTCCCCGTCGAAGAACTCGTCGCGGAGGCGGGCGTTGAAGCTTGTAGCCGTTTCCCACTTCCAGTCTGAAGTGCAACATCCGGCTCTCATCGCAGTGAGGGCGTAGCCCGAACGGAGATGAGGGCCGGACGTTGCACAAATTTTTCCCCTCTGCCCTGCTCGATTCCGCCTAGTGTCTTGTCATTCGTCAAATGTCGTATAAAGGCGTTTGAGTTTCACGCGGGCATCGTCGGTGGTGAACTGCCAATCCACCTTGGCCTGGATGCGGTCGCCTGCCAAGCGGCAACTTCCCGGCGTAGCACCTCGATGCGGCGGTTCAGGCGGATCATGACGTTGAGTTCCACCACGTTCAGCCAACTGCCATGCTTGGGGGTGTAGACGAACTCGAAGCGGTCCCACAGGGCCTTGGCCTCGTCCGGCGGGTAGGCCTCGTAGAGGGCGCCGGGGAGTGTTGAGATTGTCCATCACTAGGGTGATGGTGGTGGCATCTTGGTAGCGCCCGGCGATGTCGGCCAGGAACTGCGCCCAATCGATCTTGCGCTCGGTTACCTTGGTCATGCGCTTGCCGGCCAGGGGTTCCGTGAAGACGTTGCAGGTACCGCAACGTCGATACTCGTAGTCGTTACGCGCTGGCTGTCCCGGCGCCATGGCGATCGGTTGCCGTGTCTCGCCGGTCGGGGCGTTTCGTCCATGCAGACCACGGGGAAAGCGGCGGGACGGCGATAGACATCGAGTACCTTCGCTGCGGCGAAGTCGGCGTTCCCTTGAGGAGGAATCACCCACCCGCTGCCATGGCTTGAGGCAGTTTTTTTTAGAACACGCCGCACCGTCTCGTGTGACACGGTGTAACCAAGCTCGACAACGCGGTCGGCCAGCAGCCGCAACGACCATTGCGCGTAACCCTCAGGCGGTTCACCACAACTCAGGGCCACCAAGCGCGCCTCGAAGACGCCGTCGGCTTTTCGCATGTAGGTAGGACGGCGCCGGCCACCCAATGCCGCCTCCAACCCCTCTTCAACGAAACGCTTTTTCACCCGGTCTACTTTGCGCATGCTGATGCGCAGAATCTCAGCAATGACCTTCCCGGTCATCTGGCATTCATTGAACGCGCCCTCGTCGCAGTTAAGCAGGGCGTTGATTACCTTTTGCGACAGGTGCGAGCCCTTGATCTCCGAAAGTTCTGCCCGTTCGTCCAGGGTCACCACGTAGCGTTTCATACTCCGACCTCCATCCCGAATGGACGGACAGTCTAGCACCAAATGTACGACATATCATTGCTGACATAACACTAGGAACAGCTTCAGTTCCTTCAACATCGAGCTTATGCAACGCCTTTGGACGAAGGGCCGCTTCGCGGCCATGGGTGCTTGTGATCGGGTTCTGTGCTGAGTGATCGACGCGAGTGGTTGTGTCGAGATCGGCGCCCTGATGTTTCGATGAGCTGAGCGGAGCTTCACACTTCCTGGTCTCCCGACTGTTCGGGGGGACAATCAACCAGGGAGTGAGAGATGAAGGCAAAGGAAGTTTCGCCTCTTCGCCAGAAGACGGTCGAGACGATGAAGGGTCTGTCGCACGCAGGAGAACTATCTGCGTGAGATTGCGCTGTTCGACCGCCATACCGGGCATCAGCTGGAGAGCCAGACGAGCGAGGAGATCAGTGCCTGGATCCTGGAGCGGATTGACCGTGGTCTGGCGCCGCGCACGACCAATGTCACGGTGACGGCGATCCGCCTGTTCTATGGCAACGTTCTCGGCCAGCCCGAGAAGGTCGAGCATCTACACTGTCGTCGGGTTCCCGACCGCCTGCCGCGGACGATCGCGGAAGGGGATGTCGAGCACCTGATCCAGGGGATCACCGACGTACGCACGGCAACCGTTGTCGCCTACGGCGCTGCGTTGCGCATCTCGGAAGTGGTATCGCTACAGGTCACGGACATCCGCCGCGAGGAAGGTCTCCTGCACATCCGCGAGGGCAAGGGCCACCACGAGCGCATGGCCTACCTGCCCGGCGCCGTGCTCAAGGAACTGGAGCGTTACTGGAACTGGCCACGCCCTCGAAGCTGGCTCTTCTACCGCCACACACCCGATGAGCCGATCACCGTGAAAGGGCTGCGGGCCGCCTTCCGGATGGCCTGCGACCAAGTCGGCCTTGATCGCGGGGTCACCTTTCACTGTCTGCGGCACGCGGCCGCAACACATCTCCTCGAAAGAGGTGCGCCGCAGAGTGTCGTGCAGGACGTCCTGGGACACAAGTCCTCGGAGACAACACGGGTCTATGCCCGCACCACGGGCATGATGTTCCGCAACCACCCGGTGGAGAGGTTCCTGGCCGCCCCTTGACCCTTCCCACCCCCGGCGTGGCGGACATCATTCGCCACGCCCGGCTTCCGCGTCACCCACGCGGGACGGCTGGACGCGCTCTCGAGCGAGGTGCTTGACCGCATCGCATCCTGCCGCACGGCGGAACTCGGCGGTCACCTCTACCAGTGCACCCGCGCTTCCATGTCGCCTGGCACTCACCGTCACTGCCCCCAGGGCGCCGCGGCGCAGGCGGCGCGGCAGGCGGCCCATGTCCTGCCCTACTTCCACATCGTCTTCACCCTGCCCAGGCCCATCGCACAGATCGCCTTCCAGAACCGAAAGACCGTGTTCGACATCCTGTTCCATTGTACCTCCGACACCATCAAGACCATCAGCGCCGATCCCCGACGCTTCGCCGCTCACGTCGGCGGCACCGCCGTGCTCCACACCTGGAACCAGAAGATGGAGTGGCATCCCCACATCCACTGCCTCGTTCCCAACGGCGGCTTCGATATCAACTCCGGAGCGTGGAAGGCGGGGTCCCCCCACTTCTTCGCTCCGGTCCGCGTCCTCGCATCCTTCTTCCGCAACCGCTTCCTCGAGAAACTGGCCGAGCTCTCCTTCCACGGCTCCATCGCCCACCTCGCCGACCGCAAGGCCTTCGAGAAGGTGCTGCAGGAAGCACGCACGATCGCCTGGAACGTCTACGCGGCCCTTCAACGGACCCGAGGCCGTCATCCGATACCTCTCCCGATACACCCTCGCCATCTCCGACGCCCGCATCATCGCCTTCGACGGCGCAACCGTCACCATGCGTCACCGCAAGCCCGTCACCAAGCCCGCCGAGAAGCCCACCTACGGCGCCATGCAACTCTCTACTGACGCCTTCATCAGACGCTTCCTCCTCCATCGCCTGCCCAAGGGACTGCACCGCATCCGACACTTCGGCATCCTCGCCAACGGATGCCGAGCCAGGACCCTCGACGCCGTGCGCTCGCTCACCAGCGCCCAGACCAACACCACCGACGACGACACCGGCGTCAAGGTCTGCGCCCACTGCGGCGCACCCTTGCGGCTCGTTCTCGACTTCGGACGCAAGAGCCTCTCCCCCGAAAAACGCGCCCTTCTCGACGCCCTGATACGCCAACGCGGGCCTCCAACACCACAGCCGCCGCCATGACAGCACCGACATCATTCCAGCACAAACGGGGGCCCTACCGCCGCGCGGCTCTGCGTCCTCATGACGTCAGACTGTTGTCCACGGCCCTGCAGAACCCCATGCCAGAGTGCCCATCCGCGTCCCGCAGGCTCGACAGCCCTCGTCGTGGCCCGAACATCACGGACCGACAGCGGACAACACGCCCCCTCGAGCGTCCGTAAACAACACCTCCTTCACACTTTCTGCATGCTGACACCGAGGCGGCGCGGCCTTCGTCCAAACCCGCTTAGTGACGGCGCTCCGGCCGTCACTAACCAGAATCTTGTCGGCTTCAAGCCACTATTTTGCCGTCGCGCGGCATTGGACTTGGACCGGTGTGGACCGGTTTTTGGACCGGTACTGTAACTTGATGTCTGGAAATTTGTCTGAGGTTTGCGCTTTGAGGCGTTTCACTGGGGGGGCTAGCCCCCCAGTGAAACGCGGCGCCATCGTGCTATCCCATGGAGCTGTAAACCTTCATGGAGGAAGCGAATGGACCTGCGACACACTACGACGATTGAGGCTGTTTTGGAACATCTGATCGCAAACGGAGCAACGGATCTGGGACGGGTCTTTGGCCAGCTCTTCGAGCTTGCGATGCAAATCGAGCGCGAGCAGTACTTGAAAGCGGGCCACCGGACGCCGGAGCGACAGGGCTATGCCAACGGCTACAAGCGGATCGACACCCCCACTGTTGCCGTTCAGGTGCCAAAGACGGCCGGTCACGGGGACGACCCCCCCAGTCGCTTGAACGCGGCCAGCGATCTTCTCGCGCCGTAGCCGAGATGTACATCAAGGGTGTTTCCACACGGCAGGATGTAATGCGCGAGTTCGGGAGCCTGTCCTCTTCTCAGGGGGCCACCAGGTTGCTCGATGAAGAACTCGCCGCGCAACCGGCCCCTGATGAAATACCTGGATGCGCGCTACGAAAAAGCCCGCCATGACGGCGTTGTGCGCGATGTTGCAGTGCTCTCGGCCATCGGAATAGGGGCTGCAGGCACGTTCTGGGGCTCTCTGTGGCGCTCTCCGAGGCCGAGGTCCATTGGAGAGCCTTCCTGGAAAGCTTGCTAGCCCTGCATGGTACGACCTTCATCGTCCGGATGACCATGCTGGGCTGAAAGCGGCACGACGCGCGGTGCTGGGCGCGGCGACGTGGCAGCGCTGCCAGTTCCACCTGGCGCAAAACGCCGTGCACCGAACAACGACATCAGGAAACGTATTGGAAAACAGCTCAGAGCCACGCCTCCTCACTCCAAACCGCCGAGGCTGAACTAGGCGCCCTCGTGGCCAGCGACAAGCATCCAGGCTTCCTGGCTGGAAAAGAATGCGGGGCTCGCTGTCTTCACCTTGCCCGATGCTCACCACAAACGTATGCGAACCTCGAACGGCATCGAGCGACCGATCCAGCAAGAACTCAAGCGGCGCACCTCCAAAGTCAGGGTCTTTCCAAACCTCGCCTCGTTGGAGCGCCTCTCAACCGCGGTCCTCATCGACGAAAAATGGGAAACCGAAACCAAGGCATACATCAAATGGGAACAGCTCGATCAGCTTCACGACAATTTCCAGACATCAGGTTGCGTAATCCTGAGATCTGCGGTCCAGTTTCCTTCGCTATTCGCCTTCACTCGTACTGTCGCCGGCAGTCAGGCCTTCAAATGCTTCCAACAAGTCCAGATGCCGTCGCGGAAAATGCACAAAGAGTTCGCCCTCGTAGCCCAGCTCATCCTTCTGGAGATTGAAAGTACCCCGCTCTTCACGCATCTTGTAAAACTTGACCGATATTTTCCTGCACTCCAAAGCCGTCATGATCGTGTACTTGGCCGACTCTTTACACTTCATCCCGAAGATGACTTCTTCCAGTTCCAGGGGCGAACCCTCAGCCCCCCGACGCCCGATCAGTCGCCACTCCCGTTCGTAAGACCAACTCTCCGCCTTTCTCAGCATCACAGCTGCTTCGACCGTTGTGCGGGCTTCATCATCTCCATCCAGCATCGCGCTCACCTCGCTCGCCTTGACCAGCCGAGATCGATCGTACGCTACTCTATGAACATCCCCTGTAACCCGCTCTGGTACTGAATAGCCTAGGAAAATCCCGCGATGCTGGTCGCCATAGTGGCTCCACATCAGCGGGCAGTCGTCCCGCTCTGCGAACGAAACAATGCCCTTCTCGTATCGCTGAAGCAGTTCCAGCTCGATGCGATACGTTAACGTCGCTTCGATATCGAATCCCTCGTCCATCTCGCTGTATTCGATCTTATCCCTAAGCTCATCGGCCTGGCCGCGACTGCGCTTCTCGATCAGATCCGTCGTCTTGGGCTCCTTAAGCCTCATAGCATCAGCTGCCGCACACATTTCTTTAGCGATGCGTTGTTTGGTCAGCATCCGCAGAATCCTTCCGAGCTCACCAACATCGACATCGTTGTCAAGCGAAGGCTGGGTATCCAGCGGATCGTTGAACGTGCGCGGGTCGGCAAAGTAAAGCCGGTCTCCCACGACCATGTCCAAAGTCCGGGCAGTCAAGTCACGATACTTGTACAGCCGCGTGGGCAATCTCTTATCTCTTTCCATGTTCCCCTGTCCGCTTCCGGATACGATCGCTCCTTGGGTCCCGGATCGCATTACGCCAGCGTTGCTACAACTCCCATGCGAAACGGTGCAGACCGGGCACGCTTCGGTCTTCCAGGCTGGGTGCAAGTCCGGTATGGCTATCGTAACCATTTGATTTATTATGAGTTTGCCTTTGTTTCGGGTTCCCGATCACGGAGTTTGGTAACAATCGGGGGTTGGAGGGCCGGCATTTGTCACGGTTGCACGATGGCGGGGGCTGCGGGACCGCTCCGCCCCGCCAGAGGCGGGTAGGATGTTGTGTGCACATCAACCTCGGGAGCGGTCCCATGCCAATGTCGCAGCCTGCGCAGTCTTCGTTCATCGATCTGTCGGGCTTGGCGGCTCGGGTTCTTGAGACGCTGACGGGGTTGGCGGCCGTGTGCTGTGCGCCGCTTGCTTCGGAGCCCTGTCCGGCGGCGTTCGAGGAGGTGGAGCGGCGAGTTCGGGAGAGCGTGAACGTGCTGGGCTGCGCGGTGCTGGGGTCGTGGATCGAGCGCCTTGACGACGGGGCGGGTCGAGCGGGCCGGGCAGCGACGGTTCCGTGTGGCGGCGACGCCGAAGACGATCATGAGCGCGCTCGGCCCGGTGACCTACGGGCGCGCTATCGCCACGGCGTGGGCGGCCTCTCGTTCGTGCCGGTGGACGAGAGCCTGGGACTGGTGAACGACTGGCTGACGCGCCCGGCTGCGCGGCTCGGGTTGATGATGATGGGCCACGGCACGGCCAGGGAAGCGGAAGAGTTCTTCTCGGAGATGGGCGCCATGACACCGTCCGCGCCCTCATCAAGTCCGGACGCTTCGACTGCGCATGGGCAACCATCATGGCCGATGCCGATACCCCGGCCAACGACAACAACTGCCCTGGCTACGCCGCCAGACGCGCCGCATGAGCCCCATCAGCCGACCGATCCCGGCATCGCCATGTCAAACTCACGCCCTCCGATCATCATATCGTTGCCGGAACTGCCATCCAGTGTTTCGTTTTCGGAATCTCCATAGAAAACGGAGTAATTCCGGCAACTGACGCCGTCGAGATCATCCGGGTCGATCTGCGACTTCCGCACTCCTTTCAGATGGACCGAACCGTCCTTATAGCCAATGGTCACGCCGTTGTCACCGTCGACGAATTCCAGGTCACGACGATCCCATGCTAATTCAGAGACGCGAAATCCGAATGCGTTGGGGCTCGGGTCATCACAGATCGCCTCCTTGATCGCAATTTTCGTGCCAAGAAGGTCCCATCGAGCCTTGGCGGCACGATTGCAGCGCGACGCAAACTGAGAAAATCTTGCCAGTCGTAGCCGGATTAGCAGCGTGGGATCACCGTGGCACTCAGCTTGATGGCCGTTGACATGCTGAGGCGCGTAGCCTACCTCCGGCCACTTCAAGCTTGCGTCCCTTGGTCAGGTTGGGGCGAGTGGTTGCGGCCTTTTGAATTGGAATGACGATGTCCCATGCTTCGCTTTCGGACCGCGCAAATGTGGCAGGTGGCTATCGTATCCGCGGTGTTGCGAGGCCGTGGCGGTAGGCGTTCAATGCGTGGTGGCGCGGCCTCGGGTTTGCCGGCTGAGTGGGTAGAACGTCTTGACGACCCGCAGCGACATGCCCGAATGTTTCGATTCTGAGTCGATAGGAAAGCTCGAAACCGTTGATGTCGGCAGCAGTACGGCCGGGGATGAAGGCCGTGTGCGCGAGATCGTCGGCCAATACGCTGCCCATATCATCTGGACGGTCAGCAAGCCGTTGCTGCCGAAGCGGCACTATCTCTTGATTTTGCTAATATCCCCGCGGTTGCGCAGATCACCGAGATCGTTTATCGGATCGATTCAAGTACGCGGGAGCATATGGTCGCAAGGACTCTGGGTCCCGAAGAAACCGGCTATTGCAAGTTGTCGCTTGATCGACCTGTTGAGATGGCTGTTGCCACCGACGGCAGAGCGAGAGTGTCCCGTCTTGCCGACCGACTTACCGGCGAGGAAGCCAGCATAGGCACCATTGATTTCGCGTTCCGCAGTGTGGCCAGTGTCGTCCGACAGAAGTTGAAGGTTAACAAGGCGACGAGGTCGCGCGCGCTCAAGCATCGCCCCTGCGTGTTATGGATGACCGACTCATCCGGGGCAGGGAAATCGGCTATCGCCGACCGTGTGGAACAGAAGCTTCATGCGAGAGGCCGGCGCACATATCCCCTGGACGGGGACAATGTCCGGCTCGGGCTCAACAGGGAACTCGGCTTCACCGGCGCGACCGGGTCGAGAATATCCGTCGCGTGGCCGAGGTCGCGAAGCTGATGGCCGATGCAGGCCAAATTAGTGCCCGCACGGAAATGACCGTTTCCTTCATCTCTCCGTTCAGGTCGGAACGCAGCATGGCGCGCGATTCGGTAGAGAAAGGCGAGTTCCTGGAGATATTCGTCGACGCGCCGATTGCGGTCTGTGAGGTGTGCAACCCGAAGGGTCTCTACGCCAAAATGCACAGAGGCGAAATCATGAACTTCACCGGGATCAATTCTCCTTACGAACCGCCGAACGCTCCCGAACTGCGGGTCGATACGACGACGATGATGGTGGACCTCGCCACGGACCCAGTCGGTCGATTGCTGGATTGATGTCAGGATATCCTCTGCAGTACACTGGGCGCACCCCTTGCTCGCCGGTTGTTATGGCAGGCGAAGGGCCGCAAGATGACTAGGAGGCATTCGATGACCGGCGATAAATTGCACTGTCCACCGGTGATCGTTCTCAATTCCGGCCGTTGCGGGTCGACGATGTTGTCCACCATGTTGAATCTGCATCCGGGTATTCTCAGTATTTCCGAGTTCTTCACGCTTCACAGCACTGCCCTATTCAGTCGATGGCGCATGACCGGAAACGGAATGTGGCATGTTCTTACCCATCAGCCGCAATTGGTTCGCTATCTTCTGAAAGAAGACTACGATGAGCTGCTGTATCCATTCAAAGATCCTGACTCGCGGTTTGGACGAAAGACTGTCCCTCCGATTTTGTGCGTGACACTTCCTCACTTGACAAATGAATATGAAGCACTTTTCGATGAACTGGAATCGGTTGTGCGAAATTTCCCACGCCAATCTCCTGCAAACCACTGTCGCAGTCTTTTTGATTGGTTATGTCAGAGATTCGACCGACGGGTCTGGGTGGAACGCTCGGGCGGGTCTTCCATGTATGCATCAAGGCTCATATACAGGTTCCCGGAAGCCAAGGTGATCAACATGCATCGGGATGGACGGGATGTTGCGCTATCCATGTTTCAGCATCATCCATTTAGAGGGATTGCACCCTACATCATCGCGCTCCAGAAGCGAAGATACGATCCCTTTAGAGTTGAAGCGAAACGTGATGAATTCTGGGATTCCATGGCGCTGCGCCTGCAACCGTTGAAGTACCTGTTGCGATTCCCGATTCCGATGTCCGCTGACCGGTTGGAGATTACGCACTTCGGTGCCATATGGAGCTCGATGGTAGAAGCGGCTCAGGACTTCATCCAGCACTTGCCGTCCGAGCAAGTTCTGGATGTGCGATTTGAAGATTTGCAGCAAAATGCGGAGCAGGAGCTGCGTCGTATAATCCGATTTGTTTCTTGCGACCTGGAAAACGAGGACTGGGTGCGGAACGCAGCTTGGATACCGAAGCCGTCCCGGTCCAAGTTTGCGCGGCTCGATCCGCAGGAGCGGGCCGCATTGACAGAGGCCTGCCGGCCGGGGCTGGAGCAGCTCGGCTACGCCGTGTAGAGCGTGGCGCAGCAACGGCAGAACCGGAGCGCGGAACGGGAGTCCGATGTCGACGGACCGGCGATGCCAAAAAACCGGCACTTATGTGGACGAAGGAAGCCAGGAGTCCGCAACCGGAGCAGTCGGATGACCAACCGCACGACGCCGTCGTGTCCGGCCGGGGTCTCCACGGCGCGGAACGCGGCGGATGGCGTCTACACGACCGATCCGATCGGGCGCCACCTGCTCCGCATGGCTGCCCCCGCTTCGACGGCTTTGCTGTTCATCTTCCTTGCCGATCTGGTGACCCTTTTCTATGTCTCTCTGTTGCGCGACGAGCGATTGATCGCTGCTGTCGGACTCGCGCGATTTATCGAGTATCTCGTTATTGCTATCGGGCTTGCCTTCGCGTCTGCGGCGACCGTGCAGGTCAGCCAGTCGCTCGGTGCAGGCGACAAGGCGCTGGCCGCGCGACAAGCAACCTCATGCTTGGTCGTCAGCCTAGTGGTTCTGTGCGCTGCCGTCGGGTTGGTGCAGGTTTTTCGCGGCGCGGCTCTTGCCTCTTTCGTGGAGCTCGGCGCGGTTTTTGACGCTGCAGACCTCTATCTGGAGATCGCTCTGTATTCCGTACCTCTAGCAGCGGTGAGCTTGGCGATGGGCGCGATATTGCGCGGCGCTGGTGAGGTGCGCCGGTCCGTGGTGGTGACTGTTTCGGGCAGCCTAGCGGCTCTGGTGGTCAGCCCTGCACTGATTTTCTGGGCCGGGCTGGGCCTGGAGGGAGCCGCTTGGGCGTTGCTTGCGGACCGCGCGATCAGCGCGGCACTCGGCATCGGGTTCGTCATCCGCAAGTGCCGCCTGCTGAAGCTTCCCGACGTTTTCGAGACGGTGCGCGATGCCAGGGCCGTTCTGGCAATCGCGGGACCAGCCGTCCTGTCGGAACTCGCGACGCCTGCAATTTGGTTGCTGACAACTTGGTGGGTCGCGGCGTTCGGAGACAGCGCCCTTGCCGCATGGGCTCTGCTCGCTCGGCTCACTCTGATGGCCGGGTGCGGGATTATGGCACTGAGCATCGCGCTCAACCCGGTTCTGGGGCAGAACTACGGCGCTGGCAACACTGCCCGGACCGCCGCCAGTCTTCGCACCGCGGTGATGTTCTCCGTCTGCTACGTCATTGCCGTCTGGGCGCTGTTCGTGTTGACATCCGGTCAGATCTCCCGAATGTTCGATCTGACGGCGGAAGCGTCGGGCATAGTGCATATTTATGTCCTGTACGGTTTCGCCGCCATGATCCCGGCAAGCATGGGGGCGCTCTGCAGGCCGGTATTCTACCATTTCAGACGTTCCTTCTGGACGACAGCTTTGGATTGGATGGCAAACGCCCTGTCGCTGCTGGCGTTGATCCTGCTTGTGGGAATGCCGGACGGGGAGCCGGTAGTTTTCGCGCTTGGCGCGGCGGCGGCGGTGTGCGCCGTGCCGATCGGCAAAGCTCTCGCCGGTTCTCTTTCGCTCGGGCTTGCTTGGCGCCTTGTTGCGCAAATGCGAGCCCCGGAACCATCACCGAAGGATGCGCCATGAGACGGAGGACGAGACTGTGGATGACTTTACCGGCGGCGTTCGTCGTCGCGGTCCTCCTCGCAGGCGCAGCGAGCTGGCTCTGGCTGCGCACATCGCTGCCGCGGATCGACGGTGAGATCCGGCTTCCGGGCCTCCAGCAACGGGGAGAAGTGATCTACGATGTCAACGGCATTCCCCATATTCGGGCAGCGACGGTTAACGATGCCTATTTCCTTCTCGGATACGTGCATGCGCGCGACCGGATGTTCCAGATGGACTTCGCGCGCCGAATCGGCAGCGGAACACTCTCGGAAGTCGTCGGCGAACGAACGCTTTCCATAGACCGCATGGCGCGAACGCTCGGGACAGCGCGGAGCGCGGAGCAGATACTCTCTCGTCTGCCGGAGGATGCGGTCGGGGTTCTGAATGCCTATTCCGCCGGCATCAATGCCTGGCTGACAACGCGGTCTGGAGCGCTACCGCCCGAATTCGTCTTGCTCGGTTACGAACCGGAACCGTGGCGGCCGAAGGATTCGCTGGCGCGGAGCGGCGTCAAACTAGCCAACCTGGTCTGGGAGTGGGAGAATGAAGCCCTTCGCGGCGCGCTTGCAGCAAAGTTGTCTCCCGAACAACTCTCTGATCTTTTCCCCGAGGACATTGATGGCGCCTTGGCCAGCGCCGGTCGTGCCCGAACGATGGCGGGACACGCGCCCCTTGCCACCCAGTGGAGTTCACTGTGGAGGGCCATGTCTGGTGGCTCGCAATCGGAGTTGCAGGCGTCCAATGCGTGGGCGGTAGCGGGCGGTTGGACGGCAAGCGGCCTCCCTGTACTGGCCAGCGATCCCCATCTCGCGCTGACATCGCCAGGACTCTGGTATCTCGCGCGCATGGAAGCGCCGGGACTCAGTCTGGCGGGTGCAACGGTTCCAGGAGGACCGGTTTTCGTTCTGGGCCACAACGGCACCATTGCGTGGGGCGTGACCAATGCAGGCAGCGATTTTCAGGATTTCTTCATAGAGCGAATAAGCGAAGGCGAGCCGGAGCGGTACGACGCGCCTGGCGGGTCACGCCCGTTCGACGTGCGGACCGAGAGCATTGCCGTGAAGGGACAGGAACCCGTGGAATTGGTCGTCCGGGAAACGCGCCACGGCCCGGTGGTTTCTGACCTCGCGCCCGACTTCGCCGACCTCAATGGGCATTATCCCGGAAAGCGGGACCATGTCATCGCATTCTCCTCCACGCTCCTGCGCGACGACGACATGACCATTCTCGCCTTTCTCAGGCTGAACCGGGCGCGCAACTGGTCGGGGTTCACGACCGCTCTAGAGAGTTTCCACTCTCCTCATGTCAGCATTACCTATGCCGATATAGTTGGGAATATCGGTTCCCTGTCGCCGGGGCGGATTCCGATACGAAACGCCGGTGATGGCTGGCTCCCCTCCACCGGCTGGACCGGCGAAGGGGACTGGTCCGGGTTCGTGCCGTACGATGCCCTTCCGCGCGCCTTCAACCCGCCGTCGGGCCTCATCGTGCACGCCAATCAACGCATCGTCCCTACCGACCATCCGTGGTTCCTCGCCCGCCATTGGCCGCCGCCATACCGGGCAGAGCGGATCAAGACGCACGTTGAGCAGGTCGTACCGCGCACGGTTGCAACGGAAACGGCGCTGCAGCACGACGAGTTCTCCGGTGCCGCGGCTGACCTCATCCCCCTGTTGCTGACGCTCGCCGAACCCGACCGGATGGACGAAAAGGCGAAACGCGCATTGTCCCTGATTCGTGGCTGGGACTTCCGTATGGTGCGCGCATCGGCGACGCCGCTGATATTTGCGGCCTGGCTTGCGGAAGTAAACCGCGGTCTCTACGCCGACGAGCTCGGCGACCTCTTCCAGCCCTTCTACGGCCTCCGGCCGGGCACGGTTGTCCACATGCTGACGAGCCGTCGGGCATGGTGCGACGATGTGACGACGACCGCTGTCGAAACCTGCGGTCAGACCGTCACTGTTGCTCTCTCACGTGCTATCGACGATCTGGCGCGCCGCTATGGAGACGATATGAAGGACTGGCGTTGGGGTGAGGCGCACCGGGCCGTATTCGACCATATCCTGCTTGGCCGCATTCCGGTCCTGAAGCGGTTGGCGAACGTCAGCATAGAGACGGGAGGCGGCAGCTTCACTGTCAATCGCGGGCGGCACAACATCGCCAATGAAGAGGCGCCCTTCGCCGCCAACCACGGCTCCGGCTATCGCGCGGTTTACGATCTGTCTGATCTCTCGAACTCTGTGTTCTCCGTCGGAACCGGTGCCAGCGGGAATTTCCTGTCCTGGCGCTACGACAACACGACCCGCCGGTGGCGGGACGGCGATTACGTGCGCATTCCTCGAACCCGCGCCGAGGCCCTGCATGCGGCGACAGGGGTGCTGACGCTCCTGCCAGAGCAGTAGAGCCCTTGCCCGGCGCCGTCCGCGGTGTGCCAGTGCAATACGCTCGAACCCAAGCCCCCCTCTCTGCAGGGCTCTAGCATTGAGCGTCTGCACACTATCTGATGCGGATTCCGTCGGTTCTGTTCGAATTGTTTGGGTGAGTAGATATGTAGGGTTACAAGATGCTAGTTACTCTCGTCGAACATCACAGAAAATGCGGAAACTCGATATACTGAATAGATGGGTTGTAAGCGTTCGTTCATGCGGTGATGACGATCTGCGCTGAGATTTGTTTTGGTGATTCGGAGAAGGGGGCCGGTAAACTTTTTTGGCGGTGCCATCAGGTCGTGCATGGTCATGTGCATCGAGGATTTCGTGTCATCATCGGGTGCGGACGCCGCTGGCGACGTGCCGCAGTCGTCGTGTCGTGATTCGGCCACCTGGAAGTCTCTGTACGATCGCGGGCGTATTCGAGCCGAGGCGGCGGAGGGTCGCTGTGAGGAGCTGCGCTTGCAGGAGGTGGAGGGGCGCAGCCGCGCGAATTCCCTGAAGGCGATTTTCGAGAGCAATCGCGAGAAGCTGTCAGCTGCCCGTGCGGAGGTCAGGGAAGTTCGGCGGACGGCGAAGCAGTCTACTTGCGCTGAAGCAGGAGGTTGCGCGTCCGGGCGGGCTTCTTGTCGAGGCCGGCGTTGATGCGCGGAAGCGGTCGACGGTGGTGTCGCTGCGCATGGAGAATGCCGGCCTGAAGACCGCGATGAAGGTTCTGAAGGGTCGGGGCGGAGAACGACAAGCTTCGTTCGAACAGGTCGTACGGGCGCAAGAGTGAGAAGAGGCAGCGGGCGCCATCGAAGCGCGGCCAGCAGTGCGGCACTCCTGGCCGCGGCCGGCGCTCGAGGAGGTGGAGGAGCGGCTGAAGGTGGCGGAGGACGCCTGCTCGTGCTGCGTTGCCAACGGTTCGCGCCAGGATCATCGAGATCAAAAGCGGCGGATTGTCCGCCGGGGCTGTGACTGCCCCGGTTCACCGGTGGCGGCTGTTTCCCGGCACCGCATTCGGGTGTGGACGCATGTGCTGCACGAGCGCGTGCATGCGGCCCTTGCGCCGCGTCCAGGGGCTTTCGCCGGGAACGCTGGCCAGCGAGCCGGATGCTGCCCCTGTTCGAGCCGCTTCGGGACGCGATCCTCGCGCACCGGGGTCTGCGCCATGCCGATGCATCCGGGCCCTGAGGAAGGTCCGGAAGTCGCGCCTGGCTCCGGACATCGGTCAGCCGTGACGCGGTCTCTTCCACCCCTTGCGCAGCGCCGAGGTCGCGGCGAAGCTGTTCGCGGACGCCCCCATGTATCCGGTCTGCGGCCGCTACGGCGCCTGCAAGAAGCTGGCGCGCTTGTGGCCCTTCATCATCCTGTGCTGTTGCCGGGCGCATTGTCGGCGCGACTTTCCGGACTGCACCGGCCGCAGCTGGAGGGGTGGGAATGGATCGATCGCGGAGATCTGCCGCCTGAACACGGCTCGACTGCCTTGCTTCCGGCGGCGTTCGAGGCCGCGCAGGCGGCGCCGGAGACTGCGGTCGCTGTTTGCGGAAGCGCCGAGGCTTCCGAAAGCGGCGCCGGAAGGCAGGCCGCTGCGCTCAACCATCGCGTGTTCGTCGACCATGGACAACAATTTCGGGGAAAGGGCTGTCAGGGGCCCGGCCAACGGGCGGAAGCCCGGCTTCGGTTCCGACAGCATGGACGGCTGTCATGTACACGGCACGGTCGCGAGGAGCGGCCTCGACGTTCTGCGCTGGCGCCTGCGCGGAGAACGGCGGCCCGGCGATCTGTCGCCCTGGTTGCCGTGAGCCCGGAGAGGCGGCGGAGATTCGCGGCGCCGCCGTGAGGTCGAGGGCGCGACTTCATGGTTGCGCAGTGCTGCGACGATCACGGAGCGGACCCCATCGCCCGCGCCTTCTGCCGCCGCCAGCCCCGAAGCTGATCATGTCGGACACCGCCGCCCCGAAGACCCTCGACGAGCTCCGCCCGCCGACTTCCGAGTCGTGGGCACCCGGGAAGGTCGGTTGTGGAACGAGTTCGTCGCCCGCTGACACTTCCTCGGATACACGCGCCTGGCGGCGCTGCAGATGCGCTACGCGGTCCATGACCGGAACGGCGAGCCGCTGCTTCTCGACCGCCGCATGGACCGCGCGCTGCAACACCGCGCCCGCGCCCTGCGAAACCCTGGTCGAGGTCCCGCGCCGCGGCGTCTGCCGGCCGCGTCGAAACAACCCGCGGCCGCTACGACCGACATGACAGAAGCCGAAGAAGGACATCTGGCCCGCTCCGCAAGGACTGGAAGCGGACCCTCAGACCCCTGCAACCGGCACAGGATGGCGCTCAGCTCCTCCTCCGCAGCGCCGGGACAAAACCGCAACCAATGCGGAAAACACGGCATCGCGCCAGTGCCCCTCACCGCGTATCCCGGCGCACGAAACCGCTCCGGGTGACGCTGGAACTCCCTGACAAAAGCCCGTCAAACGGACGAAAACAACAACACCTCACCCCACGAACGAACGCTTACGATGGATTTATGAGTGTCCGGTTGAAAGGACTGTCGTTATCCGTTGAAGACATTCTCAAACGGTCTAGCAGGAAGGACCGTCGAACAGCGCACACGCTTCAATGGCGTTTGCCAAATCTTCTTGCGTCCTTCGAGGCTGGACTTTCTGCCCTATTCATGCCTGCCGTCGGCGATCATCACCATCGCCGGCAGAAGGAATAGGATGAATATGCCTGCCAGCACGAGCCCGCCTAGCATGCTGGCGACGAACGGCACCAGGAAGAGCAGGGCATCGCTGCGCTCGTAGAGCAGAGGCGAGAGGCCGAGCACCGTTGTCAGGCTGGTGAGCAGCACGGCGCGGAAACGGTGGCGCGTAGCGGCTGCCGCGGCGGCAATCGCCGGCAGGGCGTCGTTCTCCCGGCGGATGATGTTGTAGCGGTCGAGCAGCACCAGCGCATCGTTTACGACGACGCCCGAGACGGCCACGATCCCGAAGATTGACATGAAGTTGAAGTCCCAGCCGAGTATCCAGTGCATCAGCACGGCGCCAGCGAAGGCGGCCGGGATTCCGGCCGCAGCGACCAGCGGCTTCCAATAGCTGCGCAGGAACGCCGCCATGACTGCATACATGGCGATCAGCGCAAGGGGTGCCAGCGTGGCTAGCGTTTGCAGCACCCGCCTTTCGTTTCGTGCTCCGCCGTC
The DNA here is from genome assembly GCA_964291215.2 of Alphaproteobacteria bacterium. Lineage (GTDB taxonomy): Bacteria > Pseudomonadota > Alphaproteobacteria > MPNO01 > UBA830 > JAJEBT01. Next base: position 1,767,549 of record OZ219791.1, read on the forward strand.
CCGTTCCACGGCTATTCCAGGATGCGCGGCGCGCAGCTCCTGCACGATGCCGTCTTCGATCAGCCGGCGGGCTTGGATCGGCGTGATGACCGCCGCGTCGGCTCTCGCCTCGACGAAGACCGCCGGCTTGCCGTCGATCCGCGTCAGCTTGGCCAGTTCCTGTTTTTCGGTAAGCGTGGCTACCAAGAAGAGCGGAATCTCGCCGCCGCCGGGGCGCTCAATGCGCATCCCGGCGAGTTCCTTCAGGCTCCGGCGGCGTTCGGCGGGATATCTGACAACGACCTCGATTTCCTCGCGGCCACGCTGGATGCGCTGCGCTTCAGCGCCATGAAGCCGGGCGCGCAATTGCGCTCCCAGCAGCGCCGGTGAAAGCCCGGCCGCCTTGCCGGCCTGTGTCAATTCTATATCGAGCTGCCGCTTGCCGGGCGAGAGATTGTCGTAAACACCGTACACACCGGGTATCGCAGCGAGCGCCGAGCGCAGTTTCTGCGCGGCCCCCTGCAACAGCTCCCGATCATTATGTCGGATCGAATAGGCCAAGTTCGGCCTGATCTTGCCTCGGGTCAACACATATTCCACATGTTCCAGACTCGAAACATCCCCGATACGGGCCCGCCATGCGCGCTCCACTTCGCCGGGCGCCGCTTCGCGGACGGGACGGCGGTAAAGGTGCGCCTTGACCGTCGCCACATGTTCGCCCCTGACCGCGTCATCCCTGGGCCAGGTGGGCAGGATATTCCCGACAACCATGCTGACAGACTTGATTGCTGACCCTCCCAGATCATTGTTCACACCTTTGGCCGCATCCCTGAAGCGCTCGGCGGCGGCAAGCGTGGCCTCGAACGGCGATCCGGCAGGCAGGCGTAACTCCGCTTGGATCGAGTTGCTGATGTCCGTCCTCTCCTCCGCAAACAGGACCCGTACCTCGTGGTAGCGTACAAGCAGCACTGCACAGACAACGACGAGGATCCCGATTCCAACCGCCATCCAGACATGACGCACCGACCAAGAAACGGTTGCAGCCACCACGCTGTCGCGGACATTGTCGAGCCAGCCGCGCACCCCGCCTTGCCAACCGCTCAGTGGCGGTGCGCTCCAAGGTTTGTCATGCGCCAGGTGCGCCGGCAGGATGAGGAACGCCTCCACCAGCGATATGGCGAGCACGAACAGCGCTACATAGGGAATCATGCGCATGATCTGCCATCCGCCCTCGGTGACGAACAGCAAGGGGACCAGCGCGATCAGCGTCGTGGCTGCGCCGACGACCAGCGGCCCGACCACAGCTCTCGCGCCCGAAATCGCCGCGGCCAGCGCCGAGCCGGCCCGAGCCCGTTCCGTGGCGATGCTCTCCCCGACGACAACGGCATCATCCACCACAATGCCGATCATCAGGAAGAACGCGAACAGGGTGCCCATATTCAGCGTCAGGCCGGCCGGAGCGAAAAAGATAAGCGACCCGATAAAGGCGAGCGGAATGCCGAAAGTCGTCCAGAACGCCACCCGGAGGTCGAACACTGCGACCAAGCAGATGAACACCAGCGCCGCTCCGATCGCGGAATTGGCAAAGATTCGTGTCAACCGCTCGACGGTCGCCTCGACCTTGTCGTCCCAGATACCGACCGAAACGTGCGCGGGCGGGCTATAACCGCCAAGGAATTCCACGACAGCGTTCCTCATCTCCTTGGTCGATTGCTTGCCGGTCGCGGTTATCCGCAGGAATACTGCCGGTACGCCGGCCGTTTCCGTCAGAACATTTTCATCGACGAAACCGTCGCGAATTCTGGCGACATCGCCGAGCGTTACCACCGTTCCGTCGAGCCGTGTAATGAGCGGTATATCCTTGAACTCTGCACTATGCTCCCGCTTCGCGACCACCTGCAGTACAACGCCGCCTGCGTCGGTCCGCAGCTCTCCGAAGGTCAGGTTGAGAGAATCCCGACTGATTGCCTGCCTGATGTCGTCTATCTTGAGCCGGTGTCGTCGCAACTCCTCTTCGCTTAGTTCTATAGTGATCTCCCGGTCCCGCGTGCCTTCCATCCTTATGTGGGACACGGTCGGCAGGGCCAGCAACGCGTCGCGCAAGCTTTCCGCTGCAAGCCGAAGCTGGTTTTCGGTCACCGCACCGGAAGACACCGCGATAGTTACGACATCGTTTCTCCACCGGACCAGCTTGATTTCCGGCGGTTCGGCGTTTGGCGGCGGAAAATTCTCTAAGGCGTCGATCGCACGCGTGACGTCGTTCAGCACCGTTGTGTTGTCGGCAAAGACTTCAAGTTCGACATCAATCAGACCGGTGCCTTCCTGCGCGGTGCTTACGACCCGGCTGACGCCGGATATGCCGATAATCGCTTCCTCGACCCGGCGGTTTATGTCCTCCTGCACTTCTGTTGGCGAGGCGCCGGGCACTGGAATCATGACGGAGACGCGCCGCAGGTCGAACTCCGGGAGGTCCTGGACTGCGAGCCGCGAACCGGCGATTGCGCCGGCGACGATCAGGAAGACCATCAGCAGGTTTGCGGCGACGGGGTTTGCCGCAAACCAGGCGATCGGACCCCGCTGCACAGGCGTTCCGGTCCCGCCTCCATCGTCCACGTTACTCATGCGCCGTCCCCTATGCCCGCGGTTTCGCGACGGTTACGGCAAGGCCCTCGCGGGCTGCCGGCAATGTGCCGACAACGACGCCGTCGCCCGCGTCGAAGGCCTCCACTACCCATCCGCCGTCGATTCGGCCCAGCCCTCGCGGTTTGATCGAGTTCAGCACGCCGCCCCTGATAACCCAGACACGGTCGTTCGCCTGTGCGGCGGCTTCGGGCAGCACATAGACATTCCGATGCACCGGGCCCTCAATGGAGATTTCGGCGAAGGTGTGGGGCAGCGGTCGGCGCGCGATCGGCAGGTCGTCCGAAAACTTCAGGAAAACCGATGCAAGCCGGCTTGTCGGCGCCACGACCGGGGAAACCCCCGCGACATTCGCCCGGTAGACCCCCGTCCTGGTGTGGACCATGGCGGACCGTCCGGCGATAGGCGAGAGATGCCTCAGGTCCCGTTGTTCGATGGGAGCGGTCGCGCGAATGGCTTCGGGCCGATAAACCACGCCTAGCACCGCAGCCTCGCCGACCTTTTCTGCCGGTCCTGCAAGTTCGCCGACCTCGACGCTCGAAGAGATCACACGGGCATCGAAGGGAAGGGAAATCTTCGTCCTGCGAAGTTGCAATTCTGCCAGTCGCAGTGCCACGAGCGCCTGTTCCAGCTTCAGGGCCGTGCCCGCCGTATTTTCGTTCCGGGCCTCCTGCGCGCTTATTTCGTGTTCAAGACCCGCAACCTCCAATCGGGCCTGTTCGACTTTGAGCTCATATTCTTCGGGATCGATCCTGATAAAGACTTCATCTTCCGCTATCGATCCGCCGGGCGCGAAGTTCGGCGAGACCCAGACAACGCGCCCGACGACTTCAGACATGACGGTTGCCCGCTCCTTCAGCACGACAGAGCCGGTCAGACGGAGGGTAAGCGCCCGTTCGGTCAATTCCGGTCGAACGATGTTGACGATCGGTCTTCTTTCCTCAGTCGCCAGCGCCGACCGGTCAACACGCTCAACCCGTTCCGGCGCCCGGGCGAGATAGAGCGCGACGGCGACCGCGCTGAGAATGACGGCAAGTTGCAGATAGCCGAGCCATTTCGGCCCGGCGGGCCCTGCTGTGTTCTGCGGCATCGTCTTTATCCAGATTCGCATCGCGTCGAGTTTAAGATACCGAAAGAGCCACCCAACTTCAACCGCACCTAAGTTGCAAAAATGAGGCAGGTACGTTGTGCGTTTTCGGAGCCGTATGAGGTGGCGTGGCGGTACTATGAGGCTGTATCCGCCTAGCCTGCCCGGCGCCCGCCCGGGCAGGTGCCATGGCCATCATGTTCGTCAGGGATAGGCGACGCGCAGAACGGTTTCGACGAGCCGAAGAACCGATGGGTTTGGTGCGTCTTCACCACGCGCGACTTGAAGCGCTGCCGGCACATGGCCCGGCCTGCCCATCGGATACATCTCCCGCTCAACTCGCTGATTTGTTCGCGCTATCGTGGCGCGCATGGATGGCCTTGTTTCGATTCCGAGTGCGCTTTCCTCGGCGGAAGGTATGAAGAAGCTATTGCGGATTTTGGCGCAGCCGGAAGTCTCACGGGCCGAAAGCGGATACCTGAGTTGCGGTAATGACGGGCCGCCCGGCGCGGAGATCACCTGGGACGGCCAGGCCGCACTGTCGTTCACTGCGTGGATACTTGGCCACAGTGTTGATGCCGGTGGGGACGACAGCGCCGTGCGGAAACACATCAGCTAGTGTTGTGTCCCGCAAATACGAGCAGATAACCTTTCAAGCTTGTCGAGGATCGAATCTGCGGTTGCGACCCATACGAAAGGGGATTTATTGTGGTGTGGGATGAAGTGTTCAATCGTTCTGATGAGTTGAGGAACACTGTCGAACGACCCGCGCTTGTTGGCTGATGAGACCGAACCAGCGTTCCTGAGCCAGGAGGTGGAAGTGGAGATGGTAACGCGGTCGTTTGGCGACCGGACCTTGGGATGCTTGTGGGTGGCGTAGTTGTCCAGGACAAGATGGATATCGAGCTCGGCTCACGGTCAATCAGCCGCAGGAAGGCGAGAAACTCCTAGTGTCGATGCCGCCTGGAGCATCACCCGTCGCCACGTCCAGAGCAGCAAACAATGTCGTGGTTCCGTGCCGGATGTAGTCATAGCCTTCGACATAGCCCATGGGCTGGAGCGCCTGGCTCTTCTCGTCCACGCACAAGACCACGTCTGGAGGGTCAGGCCCGTGCCGAACCTTCTCGACGAAAAACGGATCGCTGGAGAGCTTGAAGGTGTCGCTCGAGTGTGGCTTGATCCCGAACAGGGCAAACCAGCGCTGCACGGTACTTTTCGACACGGCTTCGGCCATCCGTCGCACACTCCAGGCACCCGCATGGCTTTTGCTGCAGGGTCCGGTTGATCAGCTTCGCGACCTTACCATTAGGTGCGGGGTCGTCCCGGGCGCAACTCGCAGCCCCTCAAGACCACGCTCCAGGAATTGTCACCGCCATTTGCCCACTGCCGACAGCGAAACGTTGAGCTGCCGAATTGGTCTGTCCCCGGGCGCAGCACGATGCGTGCACGCCAAGGCGTGGGGCCTTTCAACCGGACATGCTTAACTCGTTGTTCATGAGGCCGTACATGATGGCCCATGAGGATCGGCTTTCGACATCTGTCCGCGACGACGGTTGACTGGGCGGCGTCGGCTGCCGAGGGCAGCACCCGCTCGTCCCTGGCGCGGGGATTGTGCGAGCGCGAGGGGTGGCGCAACGCGAAGGGAGAGCTGTGCCTTGCCTCGGCACGCGCGGGTCTGCCTGATCTTGCTGCGTCGCTCGACCTCGTCCTTCCTGCGCCCAGACCTCATGCCTTCGACACCCTTGAGCGGGACTATCCCGACCGAGCACTGGCCGGTACCCTGGAGGACCTTGGAGAGGTCACCGTAGAGCCGGTCGGCGAGGACAAGCGCCCGTTCGATGATGGCGACTTGGCATCCCGAGGCGTGTGCACCCGGGGCCCGTGTGAGCTATTGGATCACCTCGTCGCGCCTCGGCGGCTTGGTGTTCGGTGCGGCGAGTTGGCACCAGAAGGCGCGCGACGACTTCTGGTCCCAGGGAGCCCGTGTCCTCGGCGAGATCGTCAACAACGATCGCTTTCTGATTCTTCCGTCGGTACATGTGCAGGAGTTGGCCTCCCATGCCTTGGCCTGCCGGCGTCTGGCTGCGGACTGAGAAGTACGGAGTGAGGCCGGTTCTGGCGTACACGTATGTGGGTCCCGAGCACAGCGGCGTGAGCTACCGGGCGGCGGGCTGGGAGCGCTGTGAGGAGACGATCTCCCGGGGCCACGGGCCCGGGCGTGCAGCGCGCGGTGTGGATGAAGCCCCTGGCGCGCCGTGCTGTGCCGGGAGCGTGTCTTGGGCCAGGCGGCGCCCCTGGTCGGTGATGACCGCTGGGCGATGCGGGAGTACGCCCGCAGCCGCCACAGTGACGTGCGCATCCGCGAGCGCCTGATCACCATGGGCGTGGAACGATCGTCCCGGAGAGATCCTGCCGACGATCTTCCCCGGCGAGGCGGAGCAGAAGGCGGCCCTGTTGTCGAATCCGAGGGTGATCATATCCTCGAGGGGCACCAGGAAGCGATGGTGGAACGCTGCCGTTCGCAGCGCCTGATCCTTGCCATCCAAGACACGACGTTCTTGAATTACAATGGCTTGGAGGCGGGTCTTGTCGACATCGGCGGCTCGGGCACCCCGGGCATGGCGGTCCATGCCGGGGTTGCCTTCAGCGAAGGCGGCTCATCCCTCGGCCTGTTCCATCTCGACGCCGACTTCCGTCTCAAGCCAGAAGAAGGACGAGGCGGACGACAAGGAGAGCCGGCGGATACGACAAGGAACTGGCCTGTCCTTCGACAAGGGTGCTGGTGATCTGTGACCGTGAAGGCGACATCTGGGACCTGCTGGCCCGGAGCACAGTGCACGAGTGCTGGTGCGTGTCAGGCCACGGCGCCCACCGCAACGGGCGCATGCCGGGACCTTTGGGACTACATGGCCGATGAGCCGTGCATCGCAACGAAGCTGATCAACATCGAAGCCTGCGGAGGGCCGCGTTGCCGCAAGGAGCGCAAGGGCCTCGAAGTCCGCGCGGCAAGGGTCGACCCGCCGGACAAGAAGCCTCAGGTAACGCCGCCGCTCTCCATGATGGCGAGTCACGGAACCCGCCCCACCGCCAGATCCTCTCGACTGGATGCTGCTCACCACCGAATGCGACGTCACCACAGCCGATGCTCTCAAGACCGTCTCCTTCTACGAGAGGCGATGGTGGATCGAAGAGTACTTCAAGGCCTTGAAGGTCGGCACACGGATCGAAGACCGGCCAGGCTGACGATCTGAGGAAGTGCCTGGCCTTCGACGCCATCACCGCATGCCGCGTCATGAGCGTCTCGCACGCCCGACACCCCGGCCCGTCACATCGTCCACCGCGACGAGATCACGGTCCTTGCCCTCCACAAGACCGGCCGACAGCACACGCCGCGTGGACCTCCCGAACCGACCAGCCTTCGCCGTCGCACGCGGGCTTCATTTCCAGAAAACGCCAACCCTTGCCGGGGACCGAGAAACTCTGGCAGGGATACAAACTCCTTCTCAACTTCGTCGAACATCACCGAAAGATGCGGAAACTCGATATGCTGAAATAAATGGCTTCAACAGTGTCCGGTTGAAAGGCGTGGGGCATTGAGGTGGAGCGGGAGAGAGCGGTCAGGTGTTCATGTTGCTCATCGGTGAGCACCAGAGGGGGAAGTTGGCGGCCGCGGGGCATCTCGCAAGGTCTCCTGTTACGAGTGAGACCGAGAATATATCACACCCCCACTTCCAGTCTGAAGTGCAACACCCGGCCCTCATCGCAGTGAGGGCGTAGCCCGAACGGAGATGAGGGCCGGGTGTTGCGCAAATTTTTCCCCTCTGCCCCTCTCGATTCCGCCTGGGAATAGCTTCAGTTCCTTCAACATCGAGCTTATGCAACGCCTTTGTCGGCTTCAAGCCACTATTCCGCCGTCGCGCGGCATGGACCCTGCTGCACGTTGCGGCTTTGGAACGCAGATGGTCAGGGCGGTTTCACTTCAAGATTACCTCCGTCGGCGATCCCAGGACTTTCCGAGTGTTGAGCCGCACCTTCTGAACATCTTCGTTGCATGTCGCGCGAAAGTCCGTGCCCTTCGGGAAGTACTCCCGCACCAGGCCGTTGGTGTGCTCATTCAAGCCGCGCTCCCAAGAATGGAAAGGCGAAGAAGAAATCTGCGTCAAGTGCGACACGCCTGTGGTCTGCGAACTCCTTGCCGTTGTGATTGTGTGGACCAATAGCGCACCAGAGCCGAGCAGGCGGATCATACCGACCGTGTCTTTCTGTCCACCCAGCAAGGTGTATTTCGTGGCACGAGCGACACGACAGCTCCACTGTGAGCTTTGCCGATGATGGCTCCCAGTCGCCGACCCGTTCCTTTGCCTCCGCAGGGCGCTCGGAAATGTCCACCCGGCCGGAATAGCATCCGCCCTTCCAGTTCGGCTTCTTGCCGCGCCGCCGAAGCTTCTTCCACAAGACGCCCCCGGCTCTCCGATCTTCATGAATGCGATCATAGATCCGTTGCCGACCCACTGGGCGGCCCTCCAGTCGAAAACGGCCGCTGATCTGCTCGGGGCCCTCCCGCAGCTTTTTCTGAGCCTCAACCCGAGGCGTCAACCGCCAGGAAACAGACGAGGCGGCCCTGCGTTTCTGCCATCCTTTGCGCCTGCTTGTGACGGTAACCCCGTCCCCCGGTGTTGCGCTTGATCTCCCGGAAAATTGTTGATCGGCCCAGCTGCCGAGCAATCGCACCTTGTGAAAGACCGCTTTTCTGCCTCAATCTGGCATCGCTCTTCGTAGGTGACGGTAGCCTTTGGACATGAACAAGCTCCCTCCATCTTGTACAGGAACTTTCGCCGCTGCTGGACAGCTCCGCAACATCATGCGTCTAAAAACACATGGCCACAGCCCATCATGTGTTGCACTTCACTATGGAACGGGGGCACTTATTTGCGGGACGCTACACTAGCCAGACAATCATCACGGCGATCCCACGCTAGGTTTGTTGGAAGGGTCGGTTTTGCTTGTTCAGGATGATTCGCATTTTCGCTGGCTTTTTGTGAAGCGGCGTAGTATCCGTTGTCGTGGGGGCAGCGGATTTTTTTGAGACGACTCCGGAGGGTTTTGAGCTCCGGGATGTGGTTGTGCGCCTTGCGCGGCCTGATGTCGCTGGAATCGTGTCGTTGACCGTCATCCTTGGTTTCAAGCAGTTTGCCGGTCGAGGTCTGCGTGTTCACCTGGCGCGGGCGGTGGATTGGCACTGCAGGCTGGCAGACGGGCGCCCTCAGCTGCGCACCCGTTGGATTGGCTGGCGCCGCGAGGAACAGTTCAGGCGGTTGCCGGGAACAACACGAGGTTTGTTGTTCTTGGTGGTCGTTTCCGGGCCTTGCCTCGTTTGCGTTGTCGCGGATGGTGCGGCGGCGACTGGGAGGCTGCCGTTGCTTGTTGCGGAGTCGTTTGTCTTGCCGACGAAGTTCAGCGGCACCATGTACAAGGCGGCGAACTGGGAGTGCGTTGGCAGGAGCTATGCGCGCGCCAGCGGGCGCTATACCGACCGGGGAGGCGAAGGATCCTTACGTGTTTCCGCTGCGTCGCGACGCGGGATCGTTCGCCGCTTCCTGTGGCGTGGGAGTTGCGGGCGCCGCTGGTCGGCGCAGGAGTTGCGCTCGATTTATCAGCGGCGCTTTCCGGCGTGCGCAGGGGCACCGCATCGCCTCGGTGCTGTGCGTGATGGCGCGGCTTGCGAACCGGCGCGGCGGCGCACTACGACGCAGAAGGAGCTGGAGCAGCGTGGAAGAACAGGGACAAGCCGGTCTCCACCGTGCACCGGGTGCTGCAGAACACCGACCCGGGATGGATCGAGGATGCGGCGCGCAGCCGCAGGTCGGCAACGCGGTCGACGGCAAGCGCACCGGCGAGGATCATTACGAGACGGTCTCGCTGGCCGGTATTCGATCCTCAACTGTCACGACGGGGAGATCGCTGCCGTCCACGCCGCGACGGCCGTCTGCTCATCCTCGACGCGCTCCACACCACCCGCGAGGCTGATCGTCGAGACCCATCGCGCGGACTGATGGTCAAGGGCAACGCACCTTCGAGAGCATCAACTGGAAGACCGCGAGCGCTACAGCGAAAAGCCCGCGCATGGCCGCCAGCGCATCATCTTCACCCCGCTGGCGAAGATGATCAACTAGCAGATCTTCCGCGTCACCCGGCGCGTCGAATTCAGGAAATCCGGAAAACCGAACACGCCATATGACCAGGTTTTGTCCCCTTGATGATGAAATCATCCACAGCAGTTGGGGGCGGGAAAATGTGGATCTGTGGGAAAGCTATGGTTGCAGAGAGATTCCGCTCCCCTGAGCGAACACGCACAGGGGAGCAAACGATCTCCGCGGAGGTTGCCGTTTTGACCTTGACAGAGCCGCGACCGAGTGTGGCAACCTCCCTTGACGTTCCTCGCTGGATGCTTGGGTTTGAACCCGTATCATCGTAAGGCGAGGAGCAAGGGACGATGGTCAAGATAGTAGCAGGGGTCAGCAAGGCCAGTCTGGACATCTGGCGCATTGTTTTGCGAACGACGCCACGGGCAAGTGGCTTCGCGGCCTCGGGGTGAGCCGGGTGGTAATGGAGGCGACAGGCCGCTATCACCGCAAGGTTCACCAGTGTCTTCATGACCGGGGCTTCGAGGTTATTCTCGTCAACCCGTTGCGGGCTTCGCCGAGGCGATGGGCCATCTGGCCAAAACCGACCGCGTCGACGCGTTGATGTTGGCCAAGATCGGCTGGGCGATCTCGAGCCTGTGGCTCCGCCTTCCTCAAGAGCTTGGAGGATCTCTTGGTGCCGCGCTTGTCGACGCCAAGCAGGTGGCAGATGAGGTAGATGGCGAAGGCGAGACCGTCACAAGGGCCTCAGCGGCCGATCTCGATGACCGCATTGCCGGCGCGGCGATCAAAGCGGTGATCGCCGGTGATCCCGAGCAGAGGTACGCCATCCTGACCTCGATCCGGTGACCGCCGCGGCCCTTCTTTGCTGGATGCCCGAACTCGGCAGCGTCGGCAGCCTTGATCGGGGTGGCGCCAACGACCACGGTGCTCGGCACATCCGTGGCGGGCGCCGAAGGCCACGTGATCTCCTGTTCATGGCCGCAACCGGCACGCTTCAACGCGGACCTGGTGCGCCACAAGGCCCACAAAGTCGCTATTGTCGCCGTGATGCGCAAGCTCTGGCGAACACCTTGCTGCGACAGCAGCGTTGCCTGAAGCACCGGTGAGTGAGCGAAGGAGACACGGCCCTGCCGAGAGCGCGATCGGGACTGTATCGACAGTCTCCCTCTACGACACGACTTGGGGAGAATGTCTGCAGATCATCGTCGAGGTCGACATCAAGGAGATCGAACCGCCGCGCGCCTTGTGGACGGGACACCTGGAACCCGGACGGTCACGTGCCCGGGGACGGCAAGGTAGCCGCGTTCACGTGACCAATGGACGGCAACCCGCCGCCGGGACCACAAGCTTCATGTCGCCTCGCTCGCAGAGCAAATCCCACACCGCTTGTGGACAACCACAGAAAACATCACCACAGACACCCGCAAAAACCTTGCCAAGAAACATGGATGCTCGGTCAAGCGCGCCTCGCCGCAACAGCTGCTCGCATGGAATCGCGGACACCGGGTAGTCGAGAGCCACCATCATGTCCGCGATGCCACCTTCCGCGAAGACGACTCCATGCTCCGAACGCGCCCGCAAACAACGCGATCACCCTCGCAATCATCATCCGCAACAAACGCAAGCTGCGCAAACCCTTCAACAGCTTCGTCGACACCACTATGCCGACAAGCGCAAGCAAGTCCTGCACGCAATCACAAGACCAGGCTGACCGCGCCTCTCTCCCCGACAGAAACTGCAAGCTTTCGAGCCCGGCAACCAAGGCCTCTCGCTCGCCCCGGATACGCCGACCAATCGCGCCCCGCGCCGTAACAGCGCGTCAGCAAATCTCAAAATCGCAGCCTCGAACGCGTCGACCCGCGCCGCGATCAGGACTCCGATCACATCACATCAACAAGCATGGGATCACCTTGGACAATCATGCTTCTGCACAAGGACACTTGGCTGACTCGCACCGACAACGGCCCGGCGAGGCGAGCCAAGCCTCAACAACATTGCGCTCCGCGGTGATCTTCGCCAACCGCCGCGAGGCTATCGACTCCCTGACCCGGCCCCGTCAGGAATCGAAAACGAGTTATTCGGGTCGGAAACGCTGCCCGTGTTGGCATGCGGGCGGCCCCGAAGCCACGGAATCCAGCCAGAACATGCCGAATTTGGCCTCCGTTTTTTTCAACCTCCCGAAAGATCAGTTGCGGAATGGGGTAGTCCTGCTACACCGTCACACTGCGCTGGACAAGACGGAGCATATGCATAACGAAACATCATTCGGCCGGAATCCCGGCCCCTGTGCCTGATGTTACCACTAATGGCCCAACTTGCCGCATAGAACTGCGACGGAGTGGTACCTGCGGCCCATTTCGCCTATTGTGTCGCGTGCACGGCCGTCACGCTGATTGGCCGCAACTTCGGGGAAGCCAGCGCTCTAATGGTTGTCGAAGTGCATAGCGACGGTTCTTCGGTGCTTCCGCCTCCGGACGAGGGGACGGCCGTGGCGCCTGCGCACCCGGCCGGCAGGGGCGGCCCGTCCCGTGCGCCCGGACGTATCGTGCCCCTGTTGTTCAAGGCGGCCGTCCCGCTGGTCGTGCTTGGCGGTGCCGTCACGGTCTATCAGTACATGCTTACGACGAAGCCGCCTGTCGTCCGCAAGCCGGTGGCGGAAAAGGTTTTCTTCGTCGATACCGTGACGGCGCGGAAAAGCGCGGTCACGCCGCAGCTGGTGCTCTACGGCACCATCGTCGCCCGGCGGCAGGTCGATCTGCGCCCCCTGGTCTCTGGTCGGGTCGTTCGCGTTGCCGAGACATTTGCCGACGGTGGCATCGTGCGCAAGGACGACCTGTTGGTCGAGATTGATTCGTTCGACTACCGGATCGCGGTGACTGAAGGCAAGGCCCGGCTCGCCGAGGCCCGGGCCCGCCTGACCGAGATTGAGGCTGATTTGAAGGGTGAGAAGGCCCTGATTGAGCAGGAGCGGGCACAGACCGTGTTGCGCCGGCGTGACCTTGTCCGGCGCCAGTCTTTGCTCGACCGCGGCGCCGGCACCGAGAAACTTCTTGACGACGCTAAGCTGGCATTGAACAGCCAGCAGCAAAGGTTGGACGAGCGGGTCCGTCGGGCCGCGATCTTGGAAGCGCGTCTCGCCCAGCAGCAGGCCGTGATCGCACGGGCGGAATGGGCACTCACCCGCGCCGAGAGAAACTTGCGCGATACCCGCCTGCTGGCGCCGTTCGACGGCTTCCTGGGCGACATTTCCACCGGGATCGGCAAGAAGGTCGGCGGCAATGACAAAATCGCCCGCCTGACTGACGCCGGCAGTTTCGAAGCGGAATTCCAGGTCAGTGACGCTCAGTACGGCCGTCTCGTCCGCGAAGGCGGGGTGATAGGCCGGCCAGTCTCCGTCGTCTGGCGGACCGGCGGGCAGAGCTTCGCCTTTCCGGCGGCCATCGCCCGGGTCTCAGACCTGGTGTCGAGCACGAGCGGCGGCGTGAACCTGTTCGCCCGGCTGCGGGCTACCGACACGTCGACACTGCTGCGGCCGGGTCTGTTCGTCGAGATCGAAATGGTGGACACGACCTACCGGGACGTCTACCGGCTGCCGGACGACGCCCTGCACGAGGATCGCTTCGTCTATGTCGTGGACGGCGGCCAGCGTTTGGTCCGCCGCGAAGTGACTGTAGCGGGCCGCGTTGGCAACGATATCCTGATGCGCGGGCCTGTTGCGGACGGCGAGCGGATCGTGGCGCGCATCTTTCCCGAAATCGGCCATGGCCTGAAGGTGGACGTTCCGACCGGGTCCGTCCAGAACCACCGCTAGCGCAGCTGCCGTGACGCCGCCGCAAGACCGCCCGGCCATGCCTGCCCCCCGACGCCCCACTGTCGGCTTCGGCCCGAGCAAGATGCACAGCAAGCGCGATTCGATCGGCCTGTTCGCGCGTCACCGAACGGCGGCGAACCTGCTCATGGTGCTCATGCTCGTCGCCGGGGCATTCGGCCTGAACCGGATGACCACCCAGTTCTTTCCCGATTTCGGTATCGATATGGTACTGGTGACCGTTGTCTGGCCCGGTGCCAGCGCTGGCGATGTCGACGGCAGCATCGTCCAGGCCGTCGAGCGGGAAGTCCGCTTCATCGACAGTGTGAAGGCGGTGAAATCCTCGGCGTTCGAAGGGCGGGCGCTGATTACGGTGGAGTTCGAGGCGGGTTCGGACATGCAGAGCGCGCTCGCGAATGTCGAAACCGCCGTTGGCCAGGTGACCACCCTCCCGCAGGATGCCGAGACCCCGACGGTTCGGCGGATCGTCCGATACGATACGTTGTCGCGTATCCTAGTGTCCGGGCCGTATTCGGAATCGGCCCTCAAGGTATACGCCAAGCAGATTCGCGACGGTCTGCTCCGGCGGGGAATCGACAAAATCGACCTCGGCGGAGGGCGCGACGAGGAGATTCTGGTTGAAATCAAGCCGGAAACACTGCGCCGCATGAACCTGACTCTGAATGAAGTTGCGCAGAAAATCCACCAGGTCACGCAGGACGTTCCGTCCGGCGATGTCGCGGGCCGGGCGGAACGCCAACTGCGCAGCGTCGGTGACGTCAAATCGGCTCGGGAACTCGGCAGGATCGAGATCAAGTCGTTTGCCAGCGGCGAGAAAATCTGGCTGCGCGATATTGCGACAGTGCGCGAGACCTTCGACAGAAACGGAAAAACCTACTGGCGGGGCGGCAACCGCGCAATCGAACTGCATGCCAAACGCGCGCCTGCCGACGATGCCCTGATCCTGGCGGACGAGGTCGACAAGTATCTTGCAGAAGTTGGTCCGACCTTGCCGCAGAATCTGAAACTGGAGCAGTTCGACGTTCAGGCGGACCTGGTGCGCAGCCGCATCAACCTGCTGCTCGAGAACGGTGCGACCGGACTGCTCATTGTCCTGGTCGTGCTGTTCCTGTTCCTGAACGGCTGGGTGGCGTTCTGGGTGGCCGCCGGCATCCCGATCTCGCTGGCCGCGACGATGCTGGTGATGTGGGTGTCCGGCCAGTCCGTGAACATGGTCAGCCTGTTCAGCATTATCATGGCGATCGGCATTATCGTCGACGACGCCATTGTCGTCGGCGAGCATTCCGAAGCGCTGCACCGGCAGGGCTACGATAATGCGTTGGCGGCCGAAGTCGGCGCCCGGCGCATGGCGATGCCGGTATTCTGTGCGGCGCTGACAACGATCGCGGCATTTCTGCCGCTGCTGCTGATAACCGATGTCATCGGCTCGATCATCCGGACCATTCCGCTTGTGGTGATCGCCGTGATCGTCGCCAGCTTGATCGAGTGCTTCCTAGTACTGCCTGGCCATATGCGCCATGCGCTGGCGATCACAGAACGCCGTCGCGGCCGCCTGAGGCGCTGGTTCGCGCCGCTGTTCGGCATTCCTCTCGTCTGGCTCTGGCCCGTGATCCCCCCGGTTCTCGCTCTCCGCCTGCTCATCCGAATCCTGATGGTGTTCAAGCGCGGGTTCGGTCGCGCGTTCGATTTTTTCCGCGACCGGATTTTCTTCCCGCTCGTTCGCCTCACGATACGCTGGCGCTATACGACTGTCGCACTTGCGCTTGCCGCCTTGATCGGTGCGGCATCTATCGTCGCAGGCGGGCGCGTAAGCTTCGTTTTCTTCGCCAATCCGGAGCTGGACAATATTTTCGCCACCGCAGAGTTTTCCGCCGGGACGCCGCGGGAGCGCACCCGTGCCATGGTCGAAGAGATGGAACAGGCCATGCGTGCCACGGAACAGGATCTGACCGGCGACAAGAACGGCCTGGTCCGCTTTAGCCACCGCGTGATCGGCTTTCCCATCGGTACCCGGTCGGCCGCCGAATCGCCGATCCAGGGCGGCCATGTCGGCAGCTTGTTCGTGCAGCTCGTTCCAGCCGACCAGCGTACGATCCAGGCGGACCGGTTCATTGCGGCTTGGAAACAACGGATCCGCAACATGCCCGGTCTGCGACAGCTGAATATCGAGTCGGCGACCGGCGGGCCGCCGGGCCGGGATGTCGATGTCCGCCTGACCGGCGCGTCGACCATCGAGTTGAAGAAGGCGGCTGAGGAACTGAAGCTCGTTCTCAAGACGATCCCGGGCGTCCTGACGATGGAAGACAATCTGCCCTACGGCAAGATCGAAACGATCCTTGAGCTGACCCCGCGCGGCCGGGCGCTCGGCTTCACGACGGAAAACGTCGGCCGCCAAGTCCGCAACACCTTCGAAGGCGCAATCGCCAAACGGTTTGCGCGCGGCGACGAGGAGGTCGTCGTCCGGGTGCGCTTCCCAAAAGACCGGCTGACCTCCGAAGCGCTGCACAACCTGCATCTTCGCGCACCCAATGGCAGTTTCGTGCCGCTGGGCGCGGTCGTCAGCATTCGGGAGAAACAGGGCTTCGCCCGGATCAAGAGCGAGGACGGGCTGCGTGAGGTCGCGGTGACGGCGGATCTGAATACCCGCGTGATGACGACCCAGCAGGCAGTCGCCGAAATGAGAAAGTCCGGACTGGACGACATCGCCCGGAAGTACGGCGTCGACTACCGCTTTGAAGGGCGCGACAAGGAACAGAGGCGCATCTTCAAGGACGCACAGATCGGCGCCGGCATCGGCCTCGCCCTGGTCTTCATCATCCTCTCCTGGGTGTTTGCCGGCTATCTGCGGCCGCTTGTCGTCATGTCGGTCATCCCGATGGGTTTCATCGGCGCGGTGCTGGGCCATTACCTGATGGGCTTCGACTTGAGCAGCCTCAGCATCATCGGGCTGATCGGCCTGTCGGGCATCGTGGTCAACAATTCGATCATCCTGGTCATGGTGGTAAAGGAGCGGATGGAGGCTGGCGAACCGGCCTACGAGGCTATCGCCAACGGTTCGCGCGACAGGCTGCGCGCCATCATCCTGACCACGGCGACGACCGTCGGCGGTCTGACCCCCCTCCTGTTCGAGACCGACCTCCAGGCGCAGTTCCTGATCCCGATGGCGATTACCCTAGTCTTCGGTCTTATGGTCGCGACCTTTCTGGTCCTGTTCGTCGTGCCGTCTCTGATCGCCATCCAGGTCGATTTCGAGCGCCTTTTCCTGGGCCGCGACGCGCCCGTCGCCGACGTGCCGACACCCGCCGAATGAAGGCCTTCGAGGCCATCCTCTCCGACCTATCAATCTAGCGAGGCTTCGTCTCGGACCGACGAGAGGTCTGCGGACTCCGTTCGCTGTTCTGCTCTGGGCAGTGATTCGCCTGATTGTTGTCGTTGGGCGTTGGTAGCAATGTACCATGTGGGGAACTGACCGAACGAGATCTTGACGATGACTATAAGGCGGAGCGCCGGTGAGGTTGTTTGCGAGCACGTCACGCTGGAGCTTGAATGTCTCGACAGGCTGTTTCTCAACGGCTACGTGCCGATGCTTCAGACGCCGGGTGGCGTGGCCCACTTGTCGGAATGTTCGCGGCATGCCGGTTGCCGTCTTCGGCTCTGATGGCGTCGATGACGCGGGCCTTTGTCGCGGTGCTCGAGCGGTTTGTGAGGGGCGGAGGGGGTCGATCTGATCACGTTCGGGCGAGGCTGGCACAAGGACGACCGGATGTTGAAGCACCTTCGGGACTGGTACGGCAGGGAAGGCGTTTTCTATATCGGTAAGGCTCGGGAGGGCACCCGGGTGCTGCGCACCGAGCGTTGCACCGATCCGCAGACGGGCCGCTCGGAGCGGTCACAGGGCTCGGGCACGGCGATGGTGAACCTACTATCTTTACGCCATCGACGATGAGTTCGGCCCTTTCTTCATCAAGTTCTGTTTCTGTTTCCTCTACAACGCCAAGCTGTGCCTGAACGGCGACGAATAGGTGAAGCGGCAGTTGGCGAAGCGAGGCATCCCGTTCGAGTCTCTAGACAACGGCATCCTGAGCTGAGCCCGGCCCGAGCTGACGCAGGAGATTGCTGGCGAGATGACGGCCGAACGCATCGGCGCCTTGTTTCGCAAGCGGCTGGCGCGCCTGCGGCACACGTTCACGCTCAAGGCATCCATTATGAGCTGTCGATCCTGCAGGTCGAGTGCGCGCTGACCCAAGTCTTCGACCGCCCGCTTCACGGCCGCCTGTTCTTCGAGAAGGTGATGCGCGACAATCTCGATCTTGGCCGTTTTGACAACGTGCAGTTGATTTTTTGAGTGTTTCGTCTCCAAACGCATGCTAACGCGGTACCGCACCCGCGTCATTGCCGACGGCGTTACGTCGTCGCTGCACATCGGTTATAAGCGTTCGCGCATCAAGCAGTACCATAAGGGCCACGGTGATCCCACGCCAGGTTTGTTGGAAGGGTCGGTTTCGCTTGTTCAGGATGATTCGCATTTTCGCCGATTTTTTGTGAAGCGGCGTAGTATCCGTTGTCGTGGAGGCAGCGGATTTTTTGAGACGACTCTGGAGGGTTTTGCGCTCCGGGATGTGGTTGTGCGCCTTGCGCGGCCTGATGTCGCTGGAATCGTGCGGTTGACGGTATCCTGGTTTCAAGCAGTTTGCCGGTCGAGGTCTGCGTGTTCACCTGGCGCGGGCGGTGGATTGGCGCTGCGGGCTGGCAGACGGGCGCCCTCGGCTGCGGGACCGTTGGATTGGCTGGCGCCGCGAGGAACAGTTCAGGCGACCACCAGGAACAACACGAGGTTTGTTGTTCCTGGTGGTCGCCGAGTGTTTCCGGGCCTCGTTTGCGTTGTCGCGGATGGTGCGGCGGCGGCCGGGAGGCTGGCGTTGCTTGTTGCGGAGTCGTTTGTCTCGCCGACGAAGTTCAGCAGCACCATGTACAAGGCGGCGAACCGGGAGTGTGTTGGCAGGAGCCATGCGCGCGCCAGCGGGCGCCATAGCGACCGGCACGGGGAGGCGAAGGATCCTTACGTGTTTCCGCTGCGTCGTGACGCGGGATCGTTCGCCGCTTCCTGCGGCGTGGGAGTTGCGGGCGCCGCTGGTCGGCGCAGGAGTTGCGCTCGATTTATCAGCGGCGCTTTCCGGCGCGGGGCACCGCATCGCCTCGGTGCTGTGCGTGATTTTGCTGGCGTGGCTTGCGAACCGGCGTGGTTGCGGCGGCGCACTACGCGATGACGCAGAAGGAGCTGGAGCAGCGTGGAAGAACAGGGACAAGCCGGTCTCCACCGTGCACCGGGTGCTGCAGAACACCGACCCGGGATGGATCGAGGATGCGGCGCGCAGCCGCAGGTCGGCAACGCGGTCGACGGCAAGCGCGGCCGCACCGGCGAGGATCATTACGAGACAGTCTCGCTGGCACGGGACCGGTATGCCGGTTTCGATCCTCAACTATCACGACGGGGAGATCGCTGCCGTCCACGCCGCGACGGCACCGGTTGCTGGCCGTCTGCTCACCCTCGACGCGCTCCACACCACCCGCGCAGCTGATCGTCGAGACCCATCGCGCGGACTGATGGTCAAGGACAACGCATCTTCGAGAGCATCAACTGGAAGACCGCGAGCACGGGACGCTACAGCGAAAAGCCCGCGCATGGCCGCCAGCGCACCATCGAGGTCTTCACCCCGCTGGCGAAGATGATCAACTAGTCAAGCAGATCTTCCGCGTCACCCGGCGCGTCGAATTCAGGAAATCCGGAAAACCGAACACGCCATGACCTTATATGACTAGTGTTATGTCAGCAATGATATGTCGTACATTTGGTGCTAGACTGTCCGTCCATTCGGGATGGAGGTCGGAGTATGAAACGCTACGTGGTGACCCTGGACGAACGGGCAGAACTTTCGGAGATCACGACCAAGGGCTCGCATCTGTCGCAAAAGGTAATCAACGCCCTGCTCAACTGCGACGAGGGCGCGTTCAATGAATGCCAGATGACCGGGAAGGTCATTGCCGAGATTCTGCGCATCAGCATGCGCAAAGTAGATCGGGTGAAAAAGCGTTTCGTTGAAGAGGGGCTGGAGGCGGCATTGGGTGGCCGGCAAGGACGCCGTCCTACCTACATGCGAAAAGCCGACGGCGCCTTCGAGGCGCGTGGCCCTGAGTTGTGGTGAACCGCCTGAGGGTTACGCGCAATGGTCGTTGCGGCTGCTGGCCGACCGCGTTGTTGAGCTTGGTTACGCCGTGTCACACGAGACGGTGCGGCGTGTGCTAAAAAAACTGCCTCAAGCCATGGCAGCGGGTGGGTGATTCCTCCTCAAGGGAACGCCGACTTCGCCGCAGCGAAGGTGCTCGATGTCTATCGCCGCCCCGCCGCTTTCCCCGTGGTCTGCATGGACGAAACGCCCCGACCGGCGAGACACGGCAACCGATCGCCATGGCGCCGGGACGGGCGTAACGACTACGAGTATCGACGTTGCGGTACCTGCAACGTCTTCACGGAACCCCTGGCCGGCAAGCGCATGACCAAGGTAACCGAGCGCAAGATCGACTGGGCGCAGTTCCTGGCCGACATCGCCGGGCGCTACCAAGATGCCATCACCATCACCCTGGTGATGGACAATCTCAACACTCCCCGGCGCCCTCTACGAGGCCTACCCGCCGGACGAGGCCAAGGCCCTGTGGGACCGCTTCGAGTTCGTCTACACCCCCAAGCATGGCAGTTGGCTGAACGTGGTGGAACTCAACGTCATGATCCGCCTGAACCGCCGCATCGACTGCATCGAGGTGCTACGCCGGGAAGTTGCCGCTTGGCAGGCGACCGCATCCAGGCCAAGGTGGATTGGCAGTTCACCACCGACGATGCCCGCGTGAAACTCAAACGCCTTTATTCGATATTTTACGGTAACTGCTCACCCCCTGGTTCCGGCTTGATGTCGGGGTAGAGTAACGAACGGGTTTTCGTGGAGATTTGACACTGCATGCCGATTCGCTTAGTGGTGGTCATCGAGAACGACGGGGACCGCCAGTGGGCTACTTTGGATCGAAGGCGACGAGCGGGCTGTGCCAGCTGCTTCCGGGGCTCCAGCCCCCGCATGATCTGTATGTGGAAACGCATCTCGGAGGCGGCGCGCTGATGAAGCGCAAGGCCGGGTGATGGCGACGGTCAACGCAGCGTCGCTGCGCGAGGAGTTCGAAGCGGCCAAGACCGCGGCGCTGCCGGCAAGGTGGCGGAAGAGGCCGTGATCCGCGTCTTCGTCATCCTGCTCGACATCCTCATCGTCGTCCTTCTGGAGAAGACCACGCACGAGCCGGAACTCCGGTCTGCCGCCGTCACAGACGGACAAGAGCGTGCCGGGAGCAACGGCCCGAAGCCGAACCGGCAGATGGGCGACAACCTGCGCAAGACCATCGTCGAGGAGACGGTCGCGGCCTGCGACGCCTGCGGCGCCGACGGCCCCGTCGATCGGGAGCGCCGCACGACATCGTGTTCGAGGTCGTCGAGCGCCGCGCCGAGATCAAGGAATGCCCGAAGTGCAAGGCCCGGGGCCGGTTCCCCGACAACATCCCGTGCAGTACGGCATCGGCATCCAAGCCCTCGTCATCAACCTGCTGGTCGCCCAAATGCTGTCCCTGCGCCGTGCCGTTGCGTTCGTGCAGGCGATCTCCGGCATCAAGCTCTCCGAGGCCTCGGCTATGCTTTCACGATGCGTCATGGGAGGAGGCCGCCGTGGCGCACCTCCTGCAACGCCCGGCCCTGCATGTCGATGAGACCGGCTTTCGGATCAACAGTAAGTGGCTTCATGTCGTGGGACCCTGACGTGCAAGTTCCCGCACCGCAAGCGCGGCCGGGAGGCAAGAGATCGGCCCGTGTTACAAGGGCGTCCTGGGCCTCGTACATGGGCCAGTGTAGCCACCAGCTGTGCGGCAGCCACCTGCTGCGCGAACTGACCTTTGTCGTCGAGGCTACCGCGCGACTGATGAAGAGCCTGCTCCGCGAGGTCTGCCACAAGGTCAACAAGAGCGCATCCAAAACCCTGAACGACGCCGGGCGCAAGCGCTACCGCACCATCCTCACGCAGGGCGCCAGGGAACTGCCCGACATCCCGCCGCCGCCGAAAGGAAAACGCATAGCAAACGCGCACAACCTGCACGAACGTCTCGTGAAACACGAAAACCTGCGCTTCACAGACGACCCCAACGTCAGCTTCACCAACAATGCCGGAGAACAGAAGATCAGGATGGCAAAGGTCAAGGTGTCCGGATGCTTCCGCTCCACGCAAAAGCATGGTGCCGGAGCTCAAGCTACCTCACCTCCATGGCGGCACTCGGCTACAACCCACTCGTCGCCACCCAGATCGCCCTCGACGGAAAAGCCGCAGACATCATCAACGAGCACTATGGCCAATCAGAACCCAACAAGGGGTGAGTAGATACATTTTACGAATGACAAGACACTAGGTTTTGTCCCCTTGATGATGAAATCATCCACAGCAGTTGGGGGCGGGAAAATGTGGGTAACCCCGACTGTGGGAGAGCATCCGGTTTATGGTTGCAGAGAGATTTCGCTCCCCTGAGCGAACACGCACAGGGGATCAAACGATCTCCGCGGAGGTTGCCGTTTCGACCTTGACAGAGCCGCGTCCGAGTTTGGCAACCTCCCTTGACGTCCCTCGCTGGATGCCTGGGTTTGAACCCATCGTAAGGCGAGGAGCAAGGGACGATGGTCAAGGTAGTAGCAGGGGTCAGCCAGTCTGGACATCTGGCGCATTGTTTTGCGAACGACGCCACGAGCTGGCGGGCAGGCGGCCTCGGGGTGAGCCGGGTGGTGGGCGACAGGCCGCTATCACCGCAAGGTTCACCAGTGTCTTCATGACCGGGGCTTCGAGGTTATTCTCGTCAACCCGTTGCGGGCGCTTCGCCGAGGCGATGGGCCAACCGCGTCGACGCCAAGATCGGCTGGGCGATCTTGAGCCTGTGGCTCCGCCTTCCTCAAGAGCCTGGAGGATCTCTTGGTGCCGCGCTTGTCGACGCCAAGCAGGTGGCAGATGAGGTGGATGGCGAGACCGTCACAAGGGCCTCGGCGGCCGATCTCGATGATTGCATTGCCGGCGCGGCGATCAAAGCGGTGATCACCGGTGATCCCGAGCAGAGGTACGCCATCCTGACCTCGATCCGGTGACCGCCGCGGCCCTTCTTTGCTGGATGCCCGAACTCGGCAGCGTCGGCAGCCTTGATCGGGGTGGCGCCAACGACTACGGTGCTCGGCACATCCGTGGCGGGCGCCGAAGGCCACGCGATCTCCTGGCCGCAACCGGCACGCTTCAACGCGGACCTGGTGTGCCTCAAGACTGCCGGCAAGCAAGGTCGCGATTGTCGCCGTGATGCGCAAGCTCTGGCGAACACCTTGCTGCGACAGCAGCGTTGCCTGAAGC
The DNA here is from genome assembly GCA_964291215.2 of Alphaproteobacteria bacterium. Lineage (GTDB taxonomy): Bacteria > Pseudomonadota > Alphaproteobacteria > MPNO01 > UBA830 > JAJEBT01. The sequence continues at coordinate 1,790,694 of OZ219791.1, forward strand.
ACCGGTGAGTGAGCGAAGGAGAGACGGCCCTCACCCCTGCCGAGAGCGCGACCGGGACTGTCTCGACAGTCTCCCTCTACGACACGACTTGGGGAGAATGTCTGCAGATCATCGTCGAGGCCGACATCGAGGAGATCGAACCGCCTTGGGACACCTGGAACCCGGACGGTCACGTTACCATGCCCGGGGACGGCAAGGTAGCCGCGTTCACGTGACCAATGGACGGCAACCCGCCGCCGGGACCACAAGCTTCATGTCGCCTCGCTCGCAGAGCAAACCCCACACCGCTTGTGGACAACCACAGAAAACATCACCACAGACACCCGCAAAAAACCTTGCCAAGAAACATGGATGCTCGGTCGAACACGCCTCGCCGCAACAGTTGCTCGCATGGGATCGCGGACACCGGGTGGTCGAGAGCCATCACCACATATCCACCTTCCGCGAAGACGACCCCATGCTCCGAACGCGCCCGCAAACAACGCGATCACCCTCGCAATCATCATCCACAACAAGCGCAAGCTGCGCAAACCCTTCAACAGCTTCCCACCATGCCGACAAGCGCAAGCAGGTCCTGCACGCAATCACAAGACCAGGCTGACCGCGCCTCTCTCCCCGGCAGAAACCGCAAGCTTTCGAGCCCGGCAACCAAGGCCTCTCGCTCGCCCCGGATACGCCGACCAATCGCGCCCCGCGCCGCAACAGCGCGTCAGCAAATCTCAAAATCGCAGCCTCGAACGCGTCGACCCGCGCCGCGATCAGGACTCCGATCACATCACATCAACAAGCATGGGATCACCTTGCCATAAGGGGGGCGCTCTGCGCACCGAGTAGTCGGCGGCGACTTAAAACGCCGCCGACAGCCGTGGCCGCTCCTGCTGGGTTACTGACCCCGCTTATTCCTCGTGCTTTCCTTCTTCTGCTTCTCGCTCTTCGACCCGAAGCGTGCCTTTGCATATTTGGCACGGATCCCGCGCAGCTTCGCTGCCTCGGCCTCCAGTTCAGCGTTCCTGCTCTTCAGGGAGGCCACCTCCTATTCCAGCGCCTCCGCCCCGGCCTTGTTTTTTTACCCCGGGCCTCCTTCAGTTCTTGCTTCAGCTGCTTCGCCGTCACCTCCGCACGGGCTGCCTCGAGATAGTGCTCCAGCGCCTTCGCCCGGATCCGCTCGGCCTCATCGAGCGCACATCAGCGGCGCCGCTACTCCCACCTCGACACGTGTCATCGCTGGAAAGGGGGGCTGGCAGGCACTAGTAGTCCACCGGCATTGTATTGATGGTTTTTGGTGGGTAGTATTCCTGTGTCGGCATCCGTTGGAATCCGGACAGTGTCGATATCCACACGGGCAGATGCGGAACAGGCAGGCAGCCGCAGCCCCATGTGCAGGTCCGGACAACGGGAGCGGCGCAATGACAGGAGCAGCGTATATGGCCAACTCTCGGGGCAGGAAGCTCTACCGCGTGACCCTTTCAGCGCAGGAGCGCCGGGATCTGAAGGCGATCGTCGACGGCACCGGGGCCGCCTGGCACAGGTCCTGATGCTGAGGGGCGCTTGTCGATGCCGACATTGCGCAAGGGCTGGGCATCGGCACGGCGACGGTCGAGCGTTTGCGCAAGCGCTGCGTCCTGGAGGGGCTGGACGCCGCCCTCAGCCGCAAGGAGCAGGTGAACCGTCGGCCGAAACGGCTGGACGGGGCGATGGAGGCGAAACTGGTCGCCTTGCTTGTCCCCGCCCGAGGGCTGTGGATGCTGGAGCTGCTTGCCGGCCGTCTGGTGGAGATCGTCGAGCGCATTTCGGAAGAGACGGTCAGGAAGACGCTAAAAAAAGAGATCAAGCGGTGGCTGAAGCAGTACTGGTGCATTCCACCGCACCGGAGCGCACAGTTCGTGGCGGCGGATGTGCTTGACATTTGTCAGCGGGACTTTGCCGGGGACGAGGTGCTGGTGTGCGAGACCAGCCGGCAGCAGACGAAGGAAACCCGCATCCCCCGTTCAGCCGGAGGTGGTCGACCATGAATATGAGCGCAACGGTACGGCCAACCTCTTCCTGGCCTTCGCGCCCAACGAGAACTGGCGCACGGTGAAAGTCACCGACCGCCGCGGGACCGGGCGCACTTCATCCGGGAGCTTGCCGACGACCATTCCCCCGACAGGAAGATCGTGCTGGACAACCTGAACACGCACAGTCGCTGTATGAAGCCTTCGAGCCCGAGGAGGCGGGTGCGAAAGCGGTTCGAGTTTCGCTACACGCCGAAGCATGGAAGCTGGCTCAACATGGCCGAGATCGAGATCGGCGCGCTGTCGCGGCAATGCCTTCGGCGACGCATTCCCGACCGCGACACTATGCTGCGGGAGACGGTAGCATGGGTGGAACGGCGCAATGCGGTCGATGTCACCGTCGACTGGCGTTTCACGACGAAGGATGCTCGGACGAAACTGAAGTCACTCTATCCCTCAATCTAATAATGCCAGACTACTAGTTGTAAGCGTTCGTTCATGCGGTGATGACGATCTGCGCCGAGATTTGTTTTGGTGATTCGGAGAAGGGGGCCGTAAATTTTTTGACGGTGCCATCAGATGGTCATGTGCATTGAGGATTTCATGCCATCATCGGGTGCGGACGCCGCTGGCGACATGCTGCAGTCGTCGTGTCGTGATTCGGTCACCTGGAAGTCCCTGTACGATCGCGAGCGTATTCGAGCCGAGGCGGCGGAAGCCCGCACGGCGGCTGCGGAGGGTCGCTGCGAGGAGCTGCGCTTGCAGGAGGTGGAGGAGCGCAGCCGCACGAATTCCCTGAAGGCGATTTTCGAGAGCAATCGCGAGAAGCTGTCAGCTGCCCGTGCGGAGGTCAGGGAAGTTCGGCGGACGGCGAAGCAGTCTCTTGCGCTGAAGCAGGAGGTTGCGCGTCCGGGCGGGCTTCTTGCCGAGGCCGGCGCGCGGAAGCGGTCGACGGTAGTGTCGCTGTGCATGGAGAATGCCGGCCTGAAGACCGCGATGAAGGTTCTGAAGGGTCGGGGCGCTCGAGGCGGAGAACGACAAGCTTCGTTTGAACAGGTCGTCGATGTACGGACGCAAGAGCGAGAAGAGGCAGCGGGCGTCATCGAAGCGCGGCCAGCAGCGCGGCACATGGCCGCGGCCGGCGCTCGAGGAGGTGGAGGAGCGGCTGAAGGTGGCGGAGGACGCCTGCTCGTGCTGCGTTGCCAACGGTTCGCACCAGGATCATCGAGATCAAAAGCGGCGGATTGTCCGCCCGCGCCGGGGCTGTGACTGCCCCGGTTCACCGAGCGAGGTGGCGGCTGTTTCCCGGCACCGCATTCGGGTGTGGACGCATGTGCTGCACGAGCGCGTGCATGCGGCCCTTGCGCCGCGTCTAGGGGCTTTCGCCGGGAACGCCGGCCAGCGAGCCGGATTCTGCCCCTGTTCGAGCCGCTTCGGGACGCGATCCTCGCGCACCGGGGTCTGCGCCATGCCGATGCATCCAGGCCCCGAGGGAGGTCCGGAAGTCGCGCCTGGCTCCGGACATCGGTCAGCCGTGACGCGGTTCTCTCCCTCGCGCAGCGCCGAGGTCGCGGCGAAGCTGTTCGCGGACGCCCCCATGTCTGCGACCGCTACGGTGCCTGCAAGAAGCTGGCGCGCCTGTGGTCCTTCATCATCCTGTGCTGTTGTCGGGCGCATTGTCGGCGCGACTGTCCGTACTGCGCCGGCCGCAGCTGGAGGGGTGGAAATGGATCGATCGCGGAGATCTGCCGCCTGAACACGGCTCGACTGCCTTGCTTCCGGCGGCGTTCGAGGCTGCGCAGGCGGCGCTGGAGACTGCGGTCGCCGCGCTGTTTGCAGAAGCGTCGAGGCTTCCGAAAGCGGTGCCGGAAGGCAGGCCGCTGCGCTCAACCATCGCGTGTTCGTCGACCATGGACAACAATTTCGGGGAAAGGGCTCTCAGGGGCCCGGCCAACGGGCGGAAGCCCGGCTTCGGTTCCGACAGCATGGACGGCTGTCATGTACACGGCACGGTCGCGAGGAGCGGCCTCGACGTTCTGCGCTGGCGCCTGCGCGGAGAACGGCGGCCCGGCGATCTGTCGCCCTAGTTGCCGTGAGCCCGGAGAGGCGGCGGAGATTGGCGGCGCCGCCGTGAGTGGCGAGGTCGAGTGCCGCTGCCATGGGCGCGACTTCATGGTCGCGCAGTGCTGCGACGATTACGGAGCGGACCCTATCGCCCGCGCCTTCTGCCGCCGCCAGCCCCGAAGCTGATCACGTCGGACACCGAGCCGCCGCCCCGAAGACCCTCGACGAGCTCCACCCGCTGATACTACCTCGGATACACGCGCCTGGTCGGCGCGCAGATGCGCTACGCGGTCCATGACCGGAACAGCGAGCCGCTGCTTCTCGACCGTCGCATGGACCGCGCGCTGCAACACCCCGCCCGTGCCCTGCGAAACCCTGGTCCCGCGCTGCGGCGTCTGCCGGATCCGCGTCGAAACAACCAGCGGCCGCTACGACCGACATGACAGAAGCCGAAGAAGGACATCTGGCCCGCTCCGCAAGGACTGGAAGCGGACCCTCAATCGCTGAACCCTGCAACCGGCACAGGATGGCGCTCAGCTCCTCCTCCGCAGCGCCGGGACAAAACCGCAACCAATGCGGAAAACACGGCATGGCGCCAGTGCCCCTCACCGCGCATCCCGGTGCACGAAACCGCTCCGGGTGACGCTGGAACTCCCTGACAAAAGCCCGTCAAACGGACGAAAATAACAACACCTCACCGCACGAACAAACGCTTACGCACCCGAATAACTTGTCTGCCGCCGTAGCCCACAGGTTCCTTCCACGCGCGAAACCGTCCCGGTATCTCTCGACAGTTCCAAACGAAACCGGGCTCAGCGCTTGTCAGGGAATCGAGGCCGGTATTCGAAGCCGACCCGCAACCGGAGCAACATGCCAGCAGCCTGCGCTGACCGCGCTGTTCAGGACGCCAAAGTCAATGGTCATGTCGCGCGCGCCACGCAAGTGTGTGTCGGCCGCGCCGGTTCAGCGCCCGGGTCCGGCGGTCAGCACCTCATCAAGGCTCGCCGCCACCAGAACCGCCTCCGCCCAGGCCTCCAGATCGGCGGCCGACGCGTTGCGAACCCGCTCGCGAGCCGCATCCGGCACATCACCGAAGCGCAACGCCAGTTGACGAAGAAGAAGTTCCGCCAGGGTCTGTATTCGGCCCCGTTCGATTCCCTTCTCAATTCCTTCGGCTCTTCCCTTCTCGATTCCTTCGGCTCTTCCCGTCTCGATTCCTTCGGCTCTTCCCTGTTCGATCCAGGCTTGTGCGACCGTTCCCATCAGCGCCTCCCAGCGGTCCGGCTTCGTCCGGCGCAGCGACGCCTCCAGCAAAAACGGCGTCAGGTTCATGCGCTCGGCAATGTAGCGCACAATATGACGCTCGAACGCGCTTCCCGCAACCGGCCCGCCCGTCATCTCGTCGAGAAGATCGGGCGGTATCTCCTCGGCATGAACGACCCTGAGCGCCAGAAGCCCGGCCCGCACCTCGGGCGAGGCCGACAGCCGGTCTGGCGCAATCTCGCCAAGGTCGTGCACCACATAGGCGAACTCCTTGACAAGCGGCTCCAGCGCCTCGGGCGCGTCGATCATCCCCGGCACCGAGCGCGCCGCCGTCCAGCGGCCCCGGCCGTGGTAGAAGACCAGCGGGACGATCGCCGGCAGCCTGTCCCCGGCGCCGCCGCCCTCGATCTCGCGGCGCCAGATGTTGACCATGTATTTCAGGAGCTGGAGCGGCGTGTCGGCATCGACGCGGCTCTTGTGTTCGAGCAACACATAGAGGCGCGCCTCGTGGCCGCTCCTCAGCCTGACCCGGAAGAGCGCGTCGCACTGGGTCCGCGCGGCGTCCTCGTCGACGAAGCTGCCCTCGACCGCCTCGGGCGGGGCCTCGGGGTCGAGGAGGGCGGCCACCTCCGGCGGCAGGTATTGCGCGAGCAGCGAAGCAGCGCGGGCCGGCTCGGAGACCAGCGCTCGGAACAGCGCATCGTGCGGCGTCGCCGGAAGGCTCACCGGACAGGTTCTCCGGCGTCTCCGGGAGGCTCCCGAAGGACAGCTCGCTCACGGACTGGAAGAGGGTCGGCATTCGGCATGGCGGCACCCTACACTGGGCAACATCGGCTCCGCAATCGCCGGACCCTGTGGCGGGGATATGCCAGAGCCGTCATGACGGGCGGTAGTCCCCGAGGATATCGGCAGCAATGCTGTCGGAGACGCAGACGGCAAACCCGCGCACCGGGCCTTGCGCCAGATGCGCATAGCGCGCGGTAGTGGAAGGACTCCATGCCGCATTCGGCTGATTTCCCGCATCGCGGGCGGCAATTGGCCGGGTCGAGCCAACGGGTGCACAGCGGGCATCAAGTGGATTACTCGATTCCGGGAAGGCGCCCTGGTGAACAGGCATACAGCGGTTGAGGCGGCGAGGAGGGCGGCCGCGCTGGCAGGCATCCGGTTCGGGAAGTCCATGCGGGGGACCGCAACATGACCGCCGGAAACGATACCGGACGAACGGCAGGTTCGGCCTCCGGCCTGGCGTCGGGGTGCCAGCGAGGGGATGCCGGAGGGGTGCTGGAGCCGGGCGCGGCGCCGCTGCTCGGGCTGATGGGAGGCGCGGTCGAGGGGCTGCGCCTGCTCGGCGGCGGTCTGGTGCTCAAGATCAAACATGGCGGCGCGGCGGTCCGGATCGACCTCGGGAATGCGGTGCGGTTCCCCGACGACGGCGGCATTTCGATCAGGCATCCGTTCGGGCTGCGAATGCCGCTGTCGGTTCGGCGCCTCCTCGACTTCTGGAACGTGGCGGGTCTTCCGGTCCCTTGGAACGGGCAGGGTCGGGGGGCACGGTTCGCGAGATCGACGGGCTGATGACGGTGCTGGCCGGGCTCGGGGCCGGCAAGACGCCGCGCGGGATCGCGGAAGACATCTGGGACGAGGAGGATGTGGCAGCGACATGGACCTCCGACAGCTGGATGCGCTCGCAGGTGCGGCGCTGGGTCCCGAAGGCAGAGGCGCTTGCCGACGGCGGCTGGCGCGAGTTCGTGCCGCGCGGCCTGGCCGGGGAGTGATCGGGAGGCGCGAAGCGCGGGTGGAGGAAACCGGCGCTCGCGCTACAGCCCATGACCTGCTTGAGGGACGCGGCGGTTCGCCCGGAAGCGCCATGCTGCAGATCGTCGGCGAGTTGCACATATACTTGGCGGTTATCCGGGTCCGGGCAGGGCTTGCCGCGCATCCCGTGGTGCAACGCCGCCACGTCGTCGCGCGCCAGCGCCGTTACCTTGAGCGCAGAAAGATCGTTTGCGTCTCCCCTTGCCCTACCCGCCGATGGCGTGGCCGGACGCCGCGTTCCCTGATCTCCTGCGCAGGCTCGACAGTTCCACGGCTTCATAAAACAAACGTAACTGCTCACCCCCTGGTTCCGGCTTGATGTCGGGGTAGAGTAACGAACGGGTTTTCGTGGAGATTTGACACTGCAGGCCGATTCGTTTAGTGGTGGTCATCGAGAACGACGGGGACCGCCAGTGGGCTACTTTGGATCGAAGGCGACGAGCGGGCTGTGCCAGCTGCTTCCGGGGCTCCAGCCTCCGCATGATCTGTATGTGGAAACGCATCCGGGAGGCGGCGCGCTGATGAAGCGCAAGGCGCTGCGCTCGATCGGGATCGACCGGCGAGTGCTGGACGGGTTCGGGTGCGACTATCCGGTGGAACTGATCCACGGCTGCGCCCACGCGTTCCTGGCCGGCCTTGCGTTCCGGGGCACGGAACTGGTCTGCAGCGACCCCTGCAGGCGACCCGCCGGTCGAAGCGGCGATACCGCCACGACTACACCGAAGCCGACCATGTCGAACTCCTTGAACTGCTCAAGGGGCTGCCGTGTCAGGCGATGGTCTTGGGCCGCCCCTCGGCGTTGTACGACGACCTGCTGCGAGACTGGCGCCGCATCGTCGTGCAGGTGACGCCCCGGGTCCGCACCGAGGTGGTGTGGCTCGACTTCGAACCCGGGCGGATGCACTCGGCCGGCGATGTCGGGCGGAACCGCACGGACCGTCAGCGCATCAAGCGCAAGGCGGGGTACCGGAAGATGCCGCCGGGTGAGCGCCAGGCGATGCTCGCGGCGATCATGACCGTCGAGGCCGGGTGATGGCGACGGGCGGCGCGCGAGGAGTTCGAAGCGGCCAAGACCGCGGCGCTGCCGGCAAGGTGCCGAAAGAGGCCGTGATCCGCGTCTTCGTCATCCTGCTCGACATCCTCATCGTCGTCCTTCTGGAGAAGACCACGCACGAGCCGGAACTCCGGTCTGCCGCCGTCACAGACGGACAAGAGCGTGCTGGGAGCAACGGCCCGAAGCCGAACCAGCAGATGGGCGACAACCTGCGCAAGACCATCGTCGAGGAGACGGTCGCGGCCTGCGACGCCTGCGGCGCCGACGGCCCCGTCGATCGGGAGCGCCGCACGACATCGTGTTCGAGGTCGTCGAGCGCCGCGTCGACGCCGAGGAATGCCCGAAGTGCAAGGGCCGGTTCCCCGACAACATCCCGTGCAGTACGGCATCCAGGCCCTCGTCATCAACCTGCTGGTCGCCCAGATGCTGTCCCTGCGCCGTCGCGCTCGTGCAGGCGATCTCCGGCATCAAGCTCTCCGAGGACTCGGCTATGCTTTCACGATGCGTCATGGGAGGAGGCCGCCGTGGCGCACCTCCTGCAACGCCCGATGTCGATGATTTCGGATCAACGGCAAGTGGCTCCATGTCGTCGGGACGTGCAAGTTCCCGCACCGCAAGCAAGAGATCGGCCCGTGCTACAAGGGCGTCCTGGGCCTCGTACATGGCAGTGTAGCCACCAGCGGCAGCCACCTGCTGCGCGAACTGACCTTTGTCGTCGAGGCTACCGCGCGACTGATGAAGAGCCTGCTCCGCGAGGTCTGTCACAAGATCAACAAGAGCGCATCCAGGACCCTGAACGAGGCCGGGCGCAAGCGCACCATCAGGGCGCCAGGGAACTGCCCGACATCCCGACGAAAGGAAAACGCATAGCAAACGCGCACAACCTGCACGAACGTCTCGTGAAACACGAAAACCTGCGCTTCACAGACGACCCCGATGTCAGCTTCACCAACAATGCCGAAGAACAGAAGATCAGGATGGCAAAGGTCAAGGTGTCCGGATGCTTCCGCTCCACGCAAAAGCATGGTGCCGGGGCTCAAGCTACCTCACCTCCATGGCCGCACTCGGCTACAATCATCACGTCGCCACCCGGATCGCCCTCAACGGAAAAGCCGCAGACATCATCAACGAGCACTACGACCAATCAGAACCCAACTAGTAGTCCACCGGCATTGTATTGATGGTTTTTGTGGGTAGTATTCCTGTGTCGGCATCCGTTGGAATCCGGACAGTACCGATATCCAACGGGCAGATGCCGAACAGGCAGGCAGCCCCATGCGCAGGTCCGGACAACGGGCATGCCCGCAGGTCTTCGGCGCAATGACAGGAGCGTGGCCAACTCTCGGGGCAGGAAGCTCTACCGGGTGACCCTTTCAACGCAGGAGCGCCAGGATTTGAAGGCGATCGTCGACGGCACCGGGGCCACCTGGCGCCGGGCACAGGTCCTGATGCTGAAGGGGCGCTTGTCGATGCCGACATTGCGCAAGGGCTGGGCATCGGCACGGCGACGATTGAGCGCTTGCGCAAGCGCTGCGTCCTGGAGGGGCTGGACGCCGCCCTCAGCCGCAAGGAGCAGGTGAACCGCCGGCCGAAACGGGGGCGATGGAGGCGAAGCTGATCGCCCTGTTCGTCCCCGCCCGAGGGCTGTGCCCGCTGAAGCTGCTCGCCGGCCGTCTGGTGGAGATGGAGATTGTCGAGCGCATTTCGGAAGAGACGGTCAGGAAGACGCTAAAAAAAGAGATCAAACCGTGGCTGAAGCAGTACTGGTGCATTCCACCGCACCGGAGCGCACAGTTCGTAGTGGCAGACGTACTTGACATTTATCAGCGGGACTTTGCCAGGGACGAGGTGCTGGAGACCAGCCGGCAGCAGGAAACCCGCATCCCCCGGTCAGCCGGAGGTGGTCGACTATGAATATGAGCGCAACGGCACGGCCAACCTCTTCATGGCCTTTGCGCCCAACGAGAACTGGCGCACGGTGAAAGTCACCGACCGCCGCGGGACTGGGCGCACTTCATCCGGGAGCTTGCCGACGACCATTTCCCCGACAGGAAGATCGTGCTGGACAATCTGAACACGCACAGTCCCGCATCACTATATGAAGCTTTCGAGCCCGAGGAGGCGAGGCGGGTGCGAAAGCGGTTCGAGTTTCGCTATACGCCGAAGCACGGAAGCTGGCTCAACATGGCCGAGATCGAGATCGGCGCGCTGTCGCGGCAATGCCTTCGGCGACGCATTCCCGACCGCGACACCATGCTGCGGGAGACCGTGGCGTGGGTCGAGCGCCGCAATGCGGCCGATGTCACTGTCGACTGGCGTTTCACGACGAAGGATGCCCGGACGAAACTGAAGTCACTATATCCCTCAATCCAATAATGTTAGACTACTAGGGGTGAGTAGATACCAAAAATTTATGCCATCATTACACTCGAACCACTTGGAAGGCATGGGTAGAGCTGGTATGAAATCAGCGATGGAATCTTCTATGGTCCCATCCTAGGAGCGGCTTGCATCCTCGTGGGAGTAACCGGTTTCTGCGAGGGCGGAAGTGATCTAGTTGGACCATTCTATAGGGCTGGTCGACTGGTCGAACAGACTCCGACGATGCCTTCACACTTGACGAGGTGGGTTTCATGTCGCGGTTGGGTAGCTTGGATCGTCTGGAATCGGAAAGTATTCATATCATTCGGGAGGTGGCCGCGGAATTTCGCAGTCCCGTGATGCTGTATTCAATTGGGAAGGATTCGAGCGTCATGCTTCATCTGGCGCTCAAGGCGTTCGCCCCCGGCAGACTTCCGTTTCCGTTGCTGCATATCGATACCGGATGGAAATTTCGCGAAATGATCCGGTTCCGAGACGAAACCGCTGCCCGGTTTGGCCTTGATCTCATCGTGCATGTCAACAGGGAAGGCATCGAGCGCGGTATCGGTCCGATAAGCCACGGTTCCCGGGTTCATACGGAGGTGATGAAGACGGAGGCGCTCAAGCAGGCGCTGGAGGCGTACGGTTTCGACGCAGCCCTTGGCGGAGCCCGTCGCGATGAGGAGAAATCCCGCGCCAAGGAACGGATATTTTCCTTTCGTAACGAAGCGCATCGCTGGGACCCCAGGAATCAGCGCCCGGAATTGTGGAATCTCTACAACACGCGCATCCGGCCAGGACAAAGTGTGCGCGTGTTCCCGTTGTCCAATTGGACCGAGCTCGATGTCTGGCAATACATCCACCGCGAGGACATTCCGATTGTTCCGCTCTATTTCTCCGCTCGGCGTCCCGTCGTGGCGCGCGACGGCATGCTGATCGTGGTCGATGATGACCGTCTGCCGGTTGAACCGGCCGAGAAGCCGGTAGAAACCCGTGTGCGTTTCCGCACGCTCGGCTGCTATCCGCTGACGGGCGCGGTCGAGTCCGGAGCAATCACGGTTCGGGATATCATCGTGGAACTCATGAAAAGCAGCGAGTCCGAACGAAAAGACCGGGCCGTCGACAACGATCAGGTGGGCTCCATGGAGAAGAAAAAGCAAGAGGGATACTTCTGATGCCAGGCCACGCGGGTTCCGCGACCGCGTCGCCGTATGTCGAAGACTTTCTCGACAATCGGGGCAACAAGACCGAGCTGCGTTTCATCGTCTGCGGTTCCGTGGATGACGGCAAATCGACGCTGCTTGGCCGGCTGCTGCACGATTCGAGGAACGTCTTCGACGACCAGCTTTCGACCGCCGAGGCGGAAAGCCGGACTTACGGCACCCAGGGTGATGCGGTCGACCTCGCCCTCCTGATCGACGGTCTGCAGGCCGAGCGCGAGCAGGGGATCACCATCGATGTCGCCTATCGCTATTTTGAAACCGACCAGCGCAGGTTCGTTGCGATTGATGCGCCAGGCCATGAGCAATATACGCGAAACATGGCGTCTGGCGCGTCGAACGCCGACGCCGCCCTGATTCTGGTCGATGCGCGGAAGGGCATCCTACCCCAGGCTCGCCGTCACAGCTGCATTGTCTCGCTGATGGGCATTTCCCAAGCTGTTCTTGCCGTCAACAAGATGGATCTGGTCGACTACGATTCCGGGATTTTCACGTCCATTGCCGATACATACCGGTCGTTCGCGAGCGGGTTGGGAATCGAAGAGGTCACCGCGATACCGATATCCGCGCTGACGGGCGAGAATGTCGTCGGTGCGCGAGGCGGGACTCCTTGGTACGACGGCCCGACATTGATGCAGTTTCTTGAAACTCTCAGCACGGAGGAGAAAGAACAAACGGGTGCATTTCGCCTGCCAGTTCAGTGGGTTAACCGCCCCAATTCGGAATTTCGCGGCTTCAGCGGCACTGTGGCTTCGGGCACAGTCGAACGGGGAACATCCATCGTCGTCAGCCCATCGGGCGAAACATCTGCCGTCGCGCGCATTCTTGGGCCGTCGGGCGATCTGGAACGCGCAGTGGCGGGTCAGTCGATCACGCTCGCGCTGGTCGACGATATCGACGTGAGCCGCCACGACATGATCGCGGATGGCGAGCAGCCGCCACAACTTGCTGATCAGTTCGCTGCGCATCTGATTTGGATGGATGCCCACCCCATGTTGCCGGAGCGGGCCTATCTGGCGCGTTTCGCGAGCGCGTCCGCTGTTGCCCAAATCACCGACCTTTCCCACCGGCTCAATGTCGACGGTCTGGGTCGGCTTGCTGCTCAGACGCTCGAACTCAACGAAATCGGCTATTGCAAGATATCTCTCGACCGTCCTGTGCCGTTTGATCCTTTTGACGAGAATCGGAGAACCGGCTCCTTCGTGCTTATCGATCGCTTCACCGACGCGACGGTCGGCGCGGGCATGATCCGTTTCGCACTCCGCCGGGCGAGCAATGTCGTTTGGCAGGATCTGAAGGTTGATAAAGCGACGCGCTCGCACGCTATCGGCCAGCGCCCATGCATTCTGTGGTTCACCGGACTGTCCGGTGCTGGCAAATCCACGATTGCTGACCGAGTGGAACAGAAACTCCACGCGCTCGGCAGGCACACCTATCTGCTTGACGGCGACAACGTTCGACACGGGCTGAACAGGGATCTCGGTTTCACCGAGGGGGACCGGGTAGAGAACATCCGCCGGATTTCCGAGGTCGCCAAGCTGATGGTCGATGCCGGGTTGATCGTAATCGTTTCCTTCATATCGCCACTTCAATCCGAGCGTGAGATGGCCCGGATGAAGGTGGAAGAGACTGAATTCGTCGAAATCTTCGTCGATACGCCCGTCGAGGTTTGCGAAGCGCGTGATCCGAAGGGGCTGTACGCAAAGGCCCGCAAGGGAGACCTCGTGAATTTCACAGGCATCGACTCGCCATACGAACCACCGGAGAAACCGGAACTTCGCATCGAAACCACGAAGGTCTCCGTGGAGGAAGCGGCGGAGCAGGTGGTGGAGCTTCTGCGGAAAACACAGTCTGACGCTGGATAGGCTTGGCCAGTCCCCATCGACTGGTCCAGTGCGAATGTTGGTGCATGGGCGGCTTCTCCGTCAGACTGGCCGGCGGAGTCGGCCAGTCTGACATGATCGTTTCCGGGACTGAGGGTCGGTATCCCAAGCTGTTGTGCGGACGCACGACGTTGTAGTAGCGGCGCCAGGATTCGATGAGAGCCCGGGCTTCCTTCAGAGTGGAGAACATCTCTTTGTTCGGGTGTTCGGCTCGGCGGCGCGGGGGACGGACTTCGATCCAGACTTCAGCGACGCGGACTTTCTGGTAGAGTTCGATCACAGGAGCGCCCTCGTAACTCTGAACCATTATTTTGACTTCGGGGACGCTTTGCGTGGCACGCTCGGCCGATCTGGTCGAAATCGGGGCGGTCCACAACCCGTGTCTGCGCGCGACCATCGACCGGTCGCGCAAACCCATCTATGCATTGTGGCGCTCGCGTACTGCTGGCCGACATTGAGCAGGCCAGTGCGGATATCGCGCACTTCATAGAAGGCGTGAGTCGCGAAGCCGATCTGCAGGACGGGTTGATCCAGGCTACAGTTGGACGCAAGTTCGAGATTATCGGTGAGGTGCTCAACCGCCTGGATGAAGACCATCGTGAAATTGTCCAACGCATTCAGCGTTTACGCCGAAACGCGGATTTCCGCAGTCTTCCAAGCCACGGCTACGATCGCGTGACCCCAGAGCGCGTATAGTCCTACGCCAGACACGATCTGCCGGAAATCCTTCGAGTCGTGCAGGTACTACTTACCGAGTTGGGGCCGCCCGAAGCATGAACGGACGGTGCCTGCTCGTCCTCTGCAACCGGGTAGGAAAGCCCCGATTATGAGTGCAGGCTCGTCTCGAGACCTGCAGATCCATGCTGCAAGACGTCAGCGCTCACGCACGAAATGGGCGCAGATGTTGCCAAGTTCTGCCGGGCCGATTGTTTCGCCTATGACGGCGCACAGGTTGCGGGAACGGTCTGCCGGGTTATCTGCGTCCGGCGTCAGGTGCTGGCAGTCCGGGCAGGGGCCGAATTCGGCAATGCTGTGGCGCGTCTGGACGATGTCGAGCAGATGCTCGAGGTCGCGAACGAAGGATGCCCGTTCGGTTTCCGTGCACGGCGATACGGCCTCGGAAATCATGCTTAACGGATCCCGTCTAAGAACTTCGTAACCGCGTATGGTAAGGACGATCCGAACTCCGCGCCGGTCCCCGGACCGTCGCCGCCTTTCGATGAGGCCCTTGTCCTGGAGCGTCTTCAGGGTCTGCGATACCGTTCCCTTGGTGCAGTTCATGAAGTCTGCGAGGGCGCTCGGCGAGCAGCTGTGACGATTGGCTCGGGAAATGTAGCGCAACGCGATCCACTGCGCGGGATTCAGACCTTCGGCGAACTGAAGCGAGTGAGTGATCCGGCCCAGCCGGTCCACCAATTCGACAATCCTCGTATGTTCGGTCATATGAGCCCGCCTTGATGTGGTTCCGGTCCGCGCGGGCCAAGGGCCCTGATCGTGCCGTCGCACCGGATGGTATCAGACCATATCGACTGGAGACAGAGCACGAAGACAGTTGCCTCCTGTAACCTTTACACATCCTGCGACCAGCCTGCGCCCACGGGTCTGGTTCCGGCAACTTCATTCTGACCGATGCCGGATTACGCCACGCCAACCGGATCGAGCGGGCCGCAACCTAGGAGTTTTTCACTACCTGCCTTGCGCGGGCCGTCGTCCGGGGCAGGGCTGAAACGGCGGGTAACGTGATACCGCCCTGGCTCCGTGCGTCGGTGCGCATGTCCGAACATGATATAGTTGCATACCGGAACCGGACAAGGCTGGCGGGAGAACACGGTATGACCCTGAAGACTGTAGCGGTGATGAGCCCGGGGGACATGGGCGAGGGCATCGGGGCTTCCATTCGGGGCCAGGGGATTGACGTGATTACGGTCCTGTCCGGGCGTAGCGAAGTCACGAAAAGGCGGGCAGAACGTGCGGGCTTCCGGGAGGTTCCGGATCTCGCAACGTTGATCGTCGAAGCCGAGTTGATTCTGTCCATCATGCCGCCTGAGCAGGCGGAGCAGTTTGCCGGCGAAATTGCGGAGGCTGCGAGGGGCGTCGATTCATTGCCGGTCTTTGCAGAGATGAATGCGATTTCTCCGATGACCAGCCGGCGCATTGCCGAACGGATGGCCACGGCTGGCGTCTCGTATATTGACGGCGGCATCATCGGTTGGGCGCCGTTCAAGGGGGAGAGCCCGACGAGACTCTATGTCTCGGGACCTCGGGCCGGATTCATGGATGCGCTGGACGGGAACGGCAAGAAGGTGATGCAGGTCGGCGACGAAATCGGTTGCGCCTCGGCGGTAAAGATGGTCTATGCGTCGATCACCAAGGGTACCGACACGCTGTTGACCGCGGCCTGCATGACCGCCGAACAGTTGGGGGTGCGGCATAT
This sequence comes from Alphaproteobacteria bacterium, assembly GCA_964291215.2. Lineage (GTDB taxonomy): Bacteria > Pseudomonadota > Alphaproteobacteria > MPNO01 > UBA830 > JAJEBT01. The sequence goes on from OZ219791.1 coordinate 1,806,782, forward strand.
TCTTGAAAAGGAATGGGCCTCGAGCCAGGCGGACGCGCTGGCGCGCATGGAACGGCGCGTACCCGCTCTTCCGGCAGACTCGGGGCGCTGGATCGGCGAGATGGAGGAAATCGCGGCGACATATGCCGAGAGTGGGGTCACGCCGCACTTCCACAAGGGGGCAGCCGATGTCTACCGGGTGCTGGCCGCCACGCCGTTTGCCGCCGAAACTCGTGAAACGATGGACAGAAGCCGGACGATGCGGGAGTCCGTCGAGATGTATGTTGCCCATCTTCCGGGTGCCGAAAACAGGAAATAGCTGGCAGGCAGCCGGGCCAATATCTGGTCCGGTTCTCGTGGCCCGCTCCGCGGCACCCCGCCTTCAGCCCCGGCACCTGGGCCCGTCTGGACGTGTCATCGGGCAGGCACTATGGTGGAATACCGTCATGACCGAACCTCGCGTCAAGACAACACTGTGGGTTGCCGCTCAGGTCAGGCTCTGCGACATCGTGCAGGTTCCGGTGGCGGTTGTCCGGCGTGGCGACGAGGATTCCGGTCAGGTGGTGATCAAACGGAATCGGCTCGACGGAACATTCGAGGTGTTCGTGCGAACCCTGGCCCTTTCTGGCGCTGCCGCCTGGCGCTGCGCGACCGGTGTGGAGCCTGCCGACGAAGAAACAGCGGATAGGGTTATTGGCCGGGAATCCGGCATTGATCCGGATATCTGGGTTCTTGAGATCGAAGATCCTGCTGAGCGATACGAATTCGATGCGCCCGTGATCTGAGGACATCCTCTGTTCCCACGGCGATCCCACGCCAGGTTTGTTGGAAGGGTCGGTTTTGCTTGTTCAGGATGATTCGCATTTTCGCTGGCTTTTTGTGAAGCGGCGTAGTATCCGTTGTCGTGGGGGCAGCGGATTTTTTTGAGACGACTCCGGAGGGTTTTGAGCTCCGGGATGTGGTTGTGCGCCTTGCGCGGCCTGATGTCGCTGGAACCGTGTTGTTGACCGTATCTTGGTTTCAAGCAGTTTGCCGGTCGAGGTCTGCGTGTTCACCTGGCGCGGGCGGTGGATTGGTGCTGCGGGCTGGCAGACGGGCGCCCTCAGCTGCGCACCCGTTGGATTGGCTGGCGCCGCGAGGAACAGTTCAGGCGGTTGCCGGGAACAACACGAGGTTTGTTGTTCCTGGTGGTCGTTTCCGGGCCTTGCCTCGTTTGCGTTGTCGCGGATGGTGCGGCGGCGACTGGGAGGCTGCGTACGGCCATCCGTTGCTTGTTGCGGAGTCGTTTGTCTCGCCGACGAAGTTCAGCGGCACCATGTACAAGGCGGCGAGCTGGGAGTGCGTTGGCAGGAGCCATGCGCGCGCCAGCGGGCGCCATAGCGACCGGGGAGGCGAAGGCTCTTTACGTGTTTCCGCTGCGTCGTGACGTCGGCTGCGGGATCGTTCGCCGCTTGCTGTGGCGTGGGAGTTGCGGGCGCCGCTGGTCGGCGCAGGAGTTGCGCTCGATTTATCAGCGGCGCTTTCCGGCGCGCGCAGGGGCACCGCATCGCCTCGGTGCTGTGCGTGATGGCGCGGCTTGCGAACCGGCACGGTTGCGGCGGCGCACTACGCGATGACGCAGAAGGAGCTGGAGCAGCATGGAAGAACAGGGACAAGCCGGTCTCCACCGTGCACCGGGTGCTGCAGAACACCGACCCGGGATGGATCGAGGATGCGGCGCGCAGCCGCAGGTCGGCAACGCGGTCGACGGCAAGCGCGGCCGCACCGGCGAGGATCATTACGAGACGGTCTCGCTGGCCGGTATTCGATCCTCAACTATCACGACGGGGAGATCGCTGCCGTCCACGCCGCGACGGCGCTGGCCGTCTGCTCACCCTCGACGCGCTCCACACCACCCGCGAGGCTGATCATCGAGACCCATCGCGCGGACTGATGGTCAAGGGCAACGCACCTTCGAGAGAGCATCAACTGGAAGACCGCCAGCGCTACAACGAAAAGCCCGCGCATGGCCGCAGCGCACCATCTTCACCCCGCTGGCGAAGATGATCAACTAGCAGATCTTCCGCGTCACCCGGCGCGTCGAATTCAAGAAATCCGGAAAACGGACAACCGAATACGCCATGACCTCGGCCGAACGCGCCTCGCCGCAACAGCTGCTCGCATGGAATCGCGGACACTGGGTAGTCGAGAGCCACCATCATGTCCGCGATGCCACCTTCCGCGAAGACGACTCCATGCTCCGAACGCGCCCGCAAACAACGCGATCACCCTCGCAATCATCATCCGCAACAAACGCAAGCTGCCCAAACCCTTCAACAGCTTCGTCGACACCACTATGCCAACAAGCGCAAGCAGGTCCTGCACGCAATCACAAGACCAGGCTGACCGCGCCTCTCTCCCCGACAGAAACTGCAAGCTTTCGAGCCCGGCAACCAAGGCCTCTCGCTCGCCCCGGATACGCCGACCAATCGCGCCCCGCGCCGTAACAGCACGTCAGCAAATCTCAAAATCGCAGCCTCGAACGCGTCGACCCGCGCCGCGATCAGGACTCAGATCACATCACATCAACAAGCATGGGATCACCTTGCCTCTGTTCCGGACCGGGGCTGTAAACGTACCGGCTTCGCGATATAGTTGCGTGTGCTGGCCCACCTTTCCCCTTGGCCGGCTGCTGGAAGGCGCGGGGACGGAGTATCGGTCCCGTCTGTGATCGTCGATTTGGCCGGGAGATTGACAATGCTGCTTTACCACGCATCCAAGGACAGGCCGGCCCATCTCGGTACCTACCCGCTCGAAGTGCTGGATCGGGACGAATCTCTCATTGAGGTCGAAGCAGCCCGCCCGCGGGTACCGCCGCCGCCCGCCTTCCGCGTTAACGGCGCGCTCGGGGCTGCCGCCGTTGGTTACCGAGATCTGTTCGGCACCTTCATTGCCGGCGGACCGGTGGAGCAGGAAGCGCCGGTACCAAGAAGTCTCGACCGCCGGACTGTCGACATCAAGGGCTGCGCATATTTCATGGATGCGGGTCAGGTCGGGATTTGCCGTATTCCGGACAATGCGTGGCTTGAAGGGGCGGAGCCGATCGACGGACATGGTCATGCGGTGGTGGTGCTGGTCGAGCATGCGCGCCGGCCCGGGCCGGACAATCTCGCTCACGGCTGGACAGAGGGCGCGGTCGAGGCGTGCGCCGAGATGCGTGTCCTCGAAATCGCTGCCTGCCTGGCCGGCCATATTCGCCAGATGGGTTTCGACACCCGGATCCACGTTGCGAGAGACGAGGAGCTCGACCGAGAACGGCTGGCAGTGCTCGGCGGGCTGTGCGTGCGCAGTGGCGACGGTCTCGTCAATCCTTATGTCGAGGATGGATTCACGCTGGCGGCGATTTCGACCAGCTACGAACTAGCCTGCGATCTCCCGCTGGCCGCAAGCGCCGCCGACGGGCGCAACAGGGCGTACTGGAAGGGCATCAACGGAGCTACCTCCGGTCGGGAACGCGCCTGCCGCGCAGGGCGGAAAGCCCATCAGAGCCGCTATCCGATGGAGCAGGTCAAGCGCGTGGACCGGCCGACAACGCTGATCCTCGACGACGAGGTTCCCCGGGTCCCGAAACGCGGCGCGTTCTTTGAGCGCGCGCTGCAGGGTGACCTCGGAGAGAAATCGAAGCGGGAACGCCGGCGCTTTTCGTTCAAGCACCCGCTTTCGATGAGCCAGCTTCAGGTAATCCGGTCAATGGTGCCGCATCAGGACGGCGACACGGCCCGTGATGTCGACCAGACCGCTTATGGCGATCCCGCAGTCAACGCGCGGGCGGTCAAGGCGCTGTCTTACTTCCTCGGCTCGGATTTGACGGGAATCTGCGAGATTCCGCGTTATGCTTGGCATTCTCACAAGGAAGACGGGCGTCCAATCGAAATGTATCACCGCTATGCCGTCGTGATGCTGGTCGATCAGGGTTACGACACCATGGAAGGCGCCAGCGGCGACGACTGGATTTCGGGGGCGCAGTCAATGCGCGGTTATCTGCGCGGTGCGGAAATCGCGGGGGTTATGGGGGAGATGCTGAGAAGCCTCGGCTTTTCTTCCCGCGCGCAGACCAACGCCGACAGCGACGTGCTCCACATTCCGCTCGTTCTCTGGGCCGGCCTCGGAGAGTTGAGTCGAATCGGGGAGCTGGTTCTCAATCCGTTCGTCGGACCACGTTTCAAGTCGGTAGTGCTGACCACCGACATGCCGCTCGAGATCGACAAGCCGATCGACTTCGGCCTTCAGTATTTCTGCAACCACTGCCACAAGTGCGATCGCGAATGCCCTTGTGATGCCATTCCGCACGGCGACAAGGTTATGTTCAACGGATACGAGATCTGGAAGCCCGATGTCGAGCGTTGCACACGCTACCGGCTCACCAACTCGAAAGGCTCAGCCTGCGGCCGTTGCATGAAGACCTGTCCGCTGAACAAGGTCGTTGACATGGACGGCGGGCTTCTGCCGCGCATGGCGAGCTGGATGGGCGTCAACGCCATGTTCCTGAAGCCGGCACTTGTTCCGGTCGCGACGTGGCTGGACGACAGGCTCGGCAACGGCAAGAGGAACCCGGTCAAGAAATGGTGGTTCGATCACGAAATCGTCGATGGCGTCGCCATCAACGCGCGGGCCACGAACGAGCGCGATATCGATCCTTCCAAAAAGGTCGACAAGACCGGTCAGAAGATAGCTTACTATCATGCCGACATGATGCCGGCACCGGACCAGCCCGGGCCGTTAATGGTCGACCGCAAGGCGGCGCTCGCGGCCGGCTGCCTGGTCGAAACTCCGGACGAGGCGCGGGCGCGCGCCGCCCGTGGAGAACCGGCGCCGGCGCATTACATTCCTACCGCACCCGTTGGCGAGAATATGATCGAGGACCGGGTCGCGAGTCCCTACGCCGAGGAGGAATAGTGCGGGTGGCGGCGCAGTTTGCCGCGAAGCGGTCAGATCGCCCGCTTTGCGTCCCGCCGGGCAATGTATGCCGCAGGGCTGACGGCCGTGGCGGCATCCCTCCGCAACCCTCCCGACCGGGGTCACGGTCGAACCGATGATCCGCGCCCGTCGGCGGCGCCAAGCCGTTGGTGCGGGTGAAAGCGGAGATTTCGGAACGCCGGTTGCTGGCTGCGAGGCCGTGACACACGCCGCCAGCCTCCGGTCGGCCCCTCGGGAGGCGGACGGAAAAAGACGTTCCGATTACCTGTCGAGCGTGCTCGCGGCGAAGATCTCTTCGAGTTCCAGCCGATGTGGCGTAAGGCCCTGCTCGTGCGAATAGGCCGCGATCGTCTCCAGCACCTTGCGGTTGGCGGCGATCCCGTGGCGGACCAGCGGGGTCGCGAGCGTGTCGTCGGCATCGGGCGGCAGCAACCCGGCGTCGATATGGTAGCGGGCGTGCTCCAGTCTCTGCCGGTCGGCAAGCTGCGCGGCCTCGTCGAATGCCTTGAGGAGGCTCAGCATGACCCACGGGTGCTTTTCCGCGATTTCCCGCTTGACCACCATGCCGTGATTTATCGGATACAGCCCCGTTTTTTCGAAATAGCGCTTTCCTTCGGCGTACGGGTCGGGAAATAGCGGCCTGAAGTCTGGATGATTGTGAAGATCGGCCGTGCTGCGGTCGATCATCGTGCCGCCAGGGATATAGAGAAGCGTGGCATCGAGATCCTCGTCGAGCAACATCTTGCCGATATTGTTCTCCTCGGGGATTCCATGAACGGTCACGCCTTCCGGCGGCTTGAACCCGGTCGATCCGCCATGGCTGGATTCCGGCGTTCTCTCCATCCAGAATTCCATGTCGCGCGGTGTTACGCCGAACTCGTGCTCCAGGATGCCGCGGGACCACAGCGCTGCCGTCTGCTGATATTCCGGCACGCCGACGCGCTTGCCCTTGAGGTCCTGCGGCCTCTCGATGCCGGTGGTCTTGCGGATGAGGATCCAGTTCTGGAAGAAAAACCGGGTCGTGAAGACGGGCAGGCCTACGAAACGATCATCGCCGCGTGCGGTAGCCATCAGCAGCGACGAGACGGACATCTCGGCGACATCGAATTCAGCAAACTTGAGCTGGCGCCAGAACAGTTCGGAGGGATGCAGTTCAAGCAGGGTCATATCGATCCCCTCGGCGCCAACGAAACCGTCGAGGATCGGACGGGTCCGCAGGTTGGGCGTCAGGGCAACGCTCAGGCTCAACCCCCCTCTGGTTTCCTGCCGTCCAGACGCGGCGTCAGGACCGAGCTGCGGCATTCTCATGCGTATCTCCCTGTGTCGAAGGGCTGTCGGCCTCAATTGCAGCTATGAAGTGGTGGACAATCAGACGGTTGCCACTGCGACTTCTGCCTCGATCGCCTCCAGCCAGAGCTCGGGATCGAAGCCCTGCGGGCCCGGAGCGCCGTTGAACGTCATCCGTCCTTGCCGGTCGATCACGAACAGCCGTATCGGCGCCGAGATGTAGTGGCTCTCAATCTGGTTGTCGATGCCGTCGAGCAGCATCGGCAGGCGGATGTCCTGGTTGACCTGGCAAGCCGATGCTATTGCCGCCCGCTCGTCTTCGTTGGACGGCGTCGCGTAGATGATGTCGTCGTAGAGGTTCTGCGGTGTTTGCCAGCCATCGGACGGATGGGCCTCGCGGATATAAATTAGGAAGAACTCGACATGGTCCTGATGGAGATCGTGAATTTCATTCAGACGCACGGTCTGGTCACGAAACGGCGGTCACGTATAGGAGCCGAAGGCGAGCGCGACAGGGCGCCCCCTGAGTTTGGATAGTGTGACGAACTCTCCGGTGCGCCGCCGCTGCCGGTCAAGGCGTTCGGCGGTGAAATCCGGCGCCATGTCGCCGACCGCGGGCACTTGCGGCTCGCGACCCTTCTCGCGCGCCATCATGGTATCGAATTCGTCCTCGATCATGTCCGAGATCTCGAGCCATGTCTTCTTGCGTTCTGCGAAGGAAATGTCACGACGGGAAGAGAAATTGCTGAAATGGGCGTATTTCTCGTTGGGCATGCAATTGCTCCATCGTCGTTTTCGCCAAGCCCGGATGCGGTCGCGCCCGAGGAGGAGGCAGGCCGCCTTTCCCTCGGGCGTCGTGATCCGCGGTTCGCTGCCGGCTATCGCGACTCGTAGAAATTCACCAGCCTGACGACATCGGCGGCTTCGATTCTGCCCAGCGGACCGTCGGCATAACTCGATATCACGACCTTGTTGTCTGGTCCGAGAACGAATTCCGACGGCTGGATGATCTGGCGACGGTCTTCCCACCACGAACCGAGAGCGTCGGCAATGTCGCGGGTTACCCCGTAGCCTACGGGAAATCCGACCTCATCGGCGACTTCGCGGGCTTTGTCGATGGGGTCAACGCTTGCCGCGACTACCGAGGCGCCAAGCTTATCCAATTCAGCCTTCTGTTCCGAGAAACCGACCAACTGTCGGCGGCAGAACGGTCACCAGTGGCCACGGTAGAACAGAACGATCTTGTATTTGCTGTCGAGACCGCCCGGCAGATCCAGTGTTCCACCGTCGACAAGATTTACGGTCACATCCGGAAAGGACGCGCCAATACCAAGTTTCTCCGACATGTGCACTCCTTGATTGGGAACCCGGCGACCCTACCCGCGCACTGCCACTAATGCAAACCGCTCTGACGGCCGGGCGGCTTTGAATCTGCGCGGAAAAACGCCTGTCGCCCTGCTTCCCGAAAGGTCCTTCCGCGCGGTGTTGGCGACGGCGGGGCCCGTTCAGGAGGCGGCCGCAGTCGCTTCGACATCCATCTTGGCGTTTCCGAAAGCACCGATACCAAGCGCGTCGCGAAGGTCGGCCGTCTGTTCCGCCTTCCAGTCCTCGAGCGGAGCGCCGGTCGCGTCGGCAATCCTGTCGATGGCATTGAACAGGCCTACCACACCGGCCGAATCGACCAGCGCGTCGCTCCCGAGGGCGTCGACAATCGCAATCCGCGCGGCGTCAAGCCGGCTTTCGTCGGTGTCGAGCACGGCCTCGGCAAACTCGATCAACAGGTTGCCGTGGGGTATACCGGTATCACCGGCCGCAACGCCGTCCATGATCGCCTGGTAGTCCAGTTCTGAACCAGCATGTTCTGCGCTCGCACGGAGCACTGCCACATGGCTGGTGGTTCAGTACGTACACTGGTTCAGCGCCGAGACCCTTGCCGCCAGAAGCTCGATCTGCGCGTGGGTGATGGCGCGGAACTCGCGCGTGAAATCGCGCATCTCGGAGCCCGCCAGGTACTGGGCGGCAACGACGGCGAAGAAGCTCCGCGCCTCGTCCGGGACCAGGGTAAGTGCCCGCCGTATATTGGCCTCCGGCCCGACAAAGTAGTCCGCTTCATTGGGCCCGTGCTCGTTCCACGCGATATTCGGCGCCCATGCCTGGTGCTGGCGCGCCTCCTTCGGGCGATATCGCGACGGCTCTCCGCCGCCCGGTTCGGGCAGCGTCCGCAACGGAATTCCGAGTCCTCTGGCGAAGGTGTCGATCGCCGTGGTGTGGGCCACGACGCTGACAATTTCGACGAATTCGGTGTCGGCAATGCCGCTCGCAAGCGTGCGTTCGTACCAGCCATGGGTAAGACGGCCGGGGTCGGCCACGATCAGGTGAATCATGTCGACGCGGTTCGCAGCAAGCTCGCCCAAGCTGTCATGGACACCGCGCACTGCGAAGGGCGACAGCGCCGCCCTGATCTCCGCGCAGAACGCGCACCCGCGCGCATGCCGTGTTTCCGCCATGATCTGCACGCGTTCTTCGTCCGTGAGCCATGTTCCGGCCTTCGAGAGCCGGTCCCAGGCCTGTCGGTGGGCGTCGGCAAGGTCACCGCGTACCGGGTGCGGCGAACCCGCGTAATCCAATGTTGTCATTGCTCCGTCCCTGCTGTTCCGGATCCTGTCCGGGCCATCATGCAACGCCGGGTACCATCCATCAAGCCCGAAATCCCGACCGCGGCCGACGGGCCGATCATCCCGCTCGCGACGACATCACGAGTGCCAGCAGATTGGCGGCGTAGTCGGAGGCCTTGTCGGTTTCCATCAGGCGCGCGTTGGCGAGGTAGGTCTTGCAGGTGACAAGCGCCGTCCGGTCGCGTCCGGACAGCGTCTCCAAAACGACCTCGGTCGCGTCGCGCAACTGGTTGGCGGGAACGACATCGCTCACGAAACCAGCCTCGCGCGCCCTTGCGGCGTCGATCTCGCGGGTGGAATAGACCATCCATGCCGCCGCCTTTGGTTGGGTTCGGTCCATATGGGCGGAAATTGCCGCCGTCGGCGGCAGATTGTTCTTCATTTCGGGAAGCGAGAAGGTGGAATCGTCAGCCGCGATCGTGATGTCACACACCGCTGCGGCCGCACAGCCAAAACCCGCCGCCCGGCCCTGCACCGACGCGACCACGGGAATCTCCGCGCCGCGCACTGCCTCGTAGAACCCGATGATCGGCGCAGCCAGGGCTCCGCGCATTTCGACGCCCGTCTTCGGCGTATGCTCGGGTGCGCTCTCGGGATCGCGCCCGAGGCAGAAATCGGGACCGGCAGTGCGAATCGAGATCGCATGAAGTGCGTTGTCCCGGCCAAGATCGGCGACTGTCGAGGACAACTCGTCCAGCATGTCCAGCGTCAGCATGTTGCCGCGTTCGGCGCGATAGATCGATATGCGCGCGATCTTGTCGTCTCTCGTGATGCTCAGGGTGTCGGTCAATTTCGTTCTCCTCTCACCGGCTGTAACAAGTCGCGCCGTTCCTGTCGGTATCCGCATGAAACTCCTGAAGGAGAACAACCTGCCAGTATCCGTGCCGAGCGGCGACGCTGCTGGAATTCTGCCTGTGCCGGCTGTTGCGGACGTGCGACTGGCGGGTAAGCGTTTCCTGACGCCTTCAGCAGATGGCGGAAAAGAGTGGGAGTCGAACCCACCAGGGACGTCTCACGCCCCTCACCGGTTTTGAAGACCGGGCGCCCCACCGGGGAACGATTCTCTTCCGTGGCCCGAAACTAACCCAGAAATCAGTCTTCGCCAAAGGCGTCGGCCACCGGGCGGATGACTTCGTGGGCGTCGCCGACGCGGCGTGTGAACTTGATCTTGTCGAAGAATTCGAGGACCTCGATGGCCAGGTTGCGCCCGATATTGGACGCATCGCGAAATGCGGCGGCCGAGACCATCCCGCGTTCGTTGTCTGCGGCGACCTCCTCCGCGATTGCGCCGAGCCGGCGAAGCGTCTCGGGCAGGAAAAACCGGTTCTTGGAGATGCGGACGACAAGCCCGTGGCGCGCTGTCCGGACAAGCAGGGATCCCACCTTGCGCGAATCGCCCCCCATGTCGTGCACGATGTCGCTGAGCGGTGGTGGTCGGAGGCCGGCGGCGCTCAGGATCGTCCTGACCCTTTCCCAGTCTCTGACGTCATTGCCCTCAAGCCGCGGGCGGTGGGACGGAAGGCGCACGCCCATTCCTTCCCTGACGACATCGCCGTCGCGTGCAAGCTTCGCGCTGATCGCGGACGCGGCGTCCGCGGGCAACCGGATTCCGGTGTCAATCAGTATCCGGTTTTCGCCCGGACCGACCGTGTCCGGGGACTTTCGGTGCCAGGCAGCCAAGCGCTCGGTTACCGCCTCGCGGACGCGGCCCCATCCGGTCTCAGAAAACCCCAGCCTGCCCGTCTCGGTGGCGATCGTCACCATCTGAATTGCAGCCTCCAGCGACACCGTCTCCTCCGCGGTCAGATTGCGGGCCGCGGCAAATCGATCGAGATTGAGGCCGCTTGATGCCGCTTCGAGAAGGCCTTCGAGGGCCGCGGCATGTTCGGCGGAATCCATGATCTCCAGGAACTCCAGCCGTTCCCGCCGCGCGCGGCCGCGTGTCGGGGGATACACGTCGATGACGCGCCCGCCGCCGATCGTGCGTCGCGCCGACTGGTCGCGGATGATGAGGCCGTCGCCGCACACCGCGCCGACGGGATGATCGAGAACCAGTTGCGCCAGTGCGGTATCGCCGGGCGCGATGCCGTTCCGACCGAGCACGGCGACCCTGCCGGTGGTTTCGCTGGCGCCGATATGGGCATGGATCGGGGTCCAGTGGGCGAGGGACCGTTTTTCCGTGCCGAGCACGCTGAGCCGCATGTCGATCTTGCGAACCGCCGGAGGGACGTCTCCGGCCACGATCCAGTCGCCGCGCGCGATGCGATCCTTTCTGAGTGCGGCGCCGGCGAGATTGAGCGCGCAGCGTTGTCCGGCCCGGCCGGACGGCGCCTGGGCGTTCTGGGCGTGGATGCCGCGAATGCGCACCTCCACGCCGGCGCCTAGCACTCGCGCTTTTTCGCCGGTTGCGATGGCACCGGAAAACGCGGTTCCGGTGACCACCAGCCCGGCACCGACGACCTCGAAACTGCGGTCGACAGCGAGCCGGAAGTTGCCGTCGGCCGGTCGCGGCGGCGTGGCCCGGGCAGCCTCGACGAGGTGGGACTTCAGTTCCGGAACGCCTGAACCTGTAATCGCCGACACCGGAAACACCGCGATGCCTTCGAGAGCCGTGCCGGCGAGCAGTATCTCGATCTCCTCGAGAGCGTCATCCACCCGTTCCGGGGGCACGCGATCGATCTTGGTCAGCGCGACCGCGCCGCGGTTCACGCCGAGGAGGTCGAGAATCGCCAGATGCTCCTCGGTCTGCGGCATCGGACCGTCGTCTGCCGCCACGATCAGGAGAACGAAGTCGATTCCTGTCACGCCGCAGAGCATGTTGCGAATGAAGCGCTCATGTCCCGGAACGTCGATGAATCCGACGGTTTCGGCCCCGTCGAGCGGCAGGTACGCGAAGCCCAGATCTATGGTCAGGCTCCGCTTCTTCTCCTCGGGCAGGCGATCGGTATCGACGCCGGTCAGCGCCTTGATCAGGAGAGTCTTGCCATGATCCACATGCCCGGCCGTGGCGATGATCACGGCTTCGTCTCCAGCCGCGCAAGTTGCGCCGCGAACGCGGCCTCGTCCTCGAGGCAGCGGAGGTCGAGCACGAATTCGTCGTTCCGTATCCGCCCGATGACCGGTACCGGCAGCTCGCGAAAAGCCGCAGCCAAGCGGCGGAGCGCGGAGCTGCGGCCGCGTTTTCCGGTTGTTGGCGAAATCGCAAGGCCAAGGCTGGGCACGCGCTGTTGCGGCAGCGCTCCCGAGCCGAACTGGCTCTGGCACTCCGTCACGGCGACATCAGCGCGGCCGGACAGGGCGGACGCAACCAGCGGCACCAGCCGATCGGCCAAACCGCCAAGCTCCTCGACCGGGCGCGCCAGCGCACGCAGGGTCGGCAGGCGTGCCGCGAGACGATCCGGATCGGCGTAGAGGCGAAGCGTTGCTGCGAGAGCGGCGATGGTCATCTTGTCGCAGCGCAGTGCACGTTTCATGGGGTTTCTGCGGATCTTGGCAAGCATCTCCTTCGAGCCGACGATCAGTCCGCATTGCGGTCCACCGAGAAGCTTGTCGCCGGAGAAGGTCACCACGTCGACACCCTGTTCGAGCGCCTTCGTCGGCGTGGGTTCGCGGGGCAGGCCGAACTGCGCGAGATCGATCAGGGCGCCGCTTCCGAGGTCGGTTGCAAACGGTATTCCGGAGCGATGACAGAGTTCGGCCAGTGGTTCTTCGGGCACGCTTGCGGTGAAGCCCTCGACCACATAGTTGCTGGTGTGAACCTTCATGACGAGCCCGGTCCTGGGTCCGATCGCTGCTGCATAGTCGTCAAGATGGGTCCGGTTGGTGGTGCCGACTTCGACCAGCCGACAGCCGGCGCGAGCCATGATTTGCGGCATGCGAAAGGATCCGCCGATCTCGATAAGTTCGCCGCGCGACACCGGGACCTCGCGACGGAGCGCAAGGCTGTTGAGAACCAGCATCACGGCCGCCGCGTTGTTGTTGACGATCGTGGCCGCTTCGGCTCCGGTGATGCGGCAGAGTTCGTCCTCGATATGCTCGTCGCGGTCGCCGCGCTTTCCCTTGTCGATCCGGTATTCGAGATTGCTGGCGCCGCGTGCTGCTGCTGCAACGGCCTCGACGGCTTCCTCGGCCAGCGCGGCGCGGCCGAGATTGGTGTGGAGAACCGTGCCGGTGAGGTTGAAGACGGGACGCAGCGACGGTACGGCGCGTTCCCGCAGGCTCTCCTCGACCTGGCGCAGGAGCGTCGCCTGGACCGGGGCCTTGCTGCCGGGTTCTGCCAGCGCGGTTCGCCACGCCCCGAGCACGTCGCGCACCGCCCGGGTGGTTTCCTGGCGTCCGAACTCTCCGACTAGTGTGTGCCCCAGGGCAAGAAGTCTGTCGACAGACGGCAGCGCCGCCATTGGTGATGGAGGATCATCTGGCATGCCGTCAGGATAGACCCTCATGACAGGAACGGGAATACAACTCGCTTCCGCGCACCGGCACGTATCTCGGCGGCGACGAGCAGAATGCCGGAAGCAGCGCGCGCCGAGACTCGGGTCGCGGAAACGATGCGTTGATGCGCCGCGGCGACTCCTGGCATCTGTTCAGTCGGGCATGGTGGATCCTAGTGGAGGGATATAAGAATTTAGCCGGAACTTCGCGGAGGGTTCAGAAGGTTTTCGACTGACGTTGGCCTCTTTCGGATGTGTCGGAAGGTGCAGGATATCCCAACTTGGAGCATATAGACCCCACTTCCAGTCTGAAGTGCAACACCCGGCCCTCATCGCAGTGAGGGCGTAGCCCGAACGGAGAGGGCCGGGTGTTACGCAAATTTTTCCCCTCTGCCCCTCTCGATTCCGCCTAGGAACAGCTTCAGTTCCTTCAACATCGAGCTTATGCAACGCCTTTGTCGGCTTCAAGCCACTATTACGCCGTCGCGCGGCATGGATCCTGCTGCACGTTGCGGCTTTGGAACGCAGATGGTCAGGGCGGTTTCACTTCAAGATTACCTCCGTCGGCGATCCCAGGACTTTCCGAGTGTTGAGCCGCACCTTCTGAACATCTTCGTTGCATGTCGCGCGAAAGTCCGTGCCCTTCGGGAAGTACTCCCGCACCAGGCCGTTGGTGTGCTCATTCAAGCCGCGCTCCCAGGAATGGAAAGGCGAAGAAGAAATCTGCGTCAAGTGCGACACGCCTGTGGTCTGCGAACTCCTTGCCGTTGTGATTGTGTGGACCAATAGCGCACCAGAGCCGAGCAGGCGGATCATGACCGAACCGACCGTGTCTTTCTGTCCACCCAGCAAGGTGTATTTCGTGGCACGAGCGACACGACAGCTCCACTGTGAGCTTTGCCGATGATGGCTCCCAGTCGCCGATCCGTTCCTTTGCCTCCGCAGGGCGCTCGGAAATGTCCACTCGGCCAGGAATATGGCCCCGGCCAGAATGGCATCCGCCCAAATCACACCCCGGCACTGGCCGCATGAGATGAACAAATGGTACTGAGCCTGCAACTGTGCCATACGAAACTCTCACCCTGTTCATCAGGGCAACCAAAACCCACAGCACCGCAGACGGCAAACCCGTCCACCGGCTCGTGCTTTCTCAACGCATCGGCCGACAAGGTCAGGCAGCGCACGCTGCCTCGGCACCAACTATCCGGTGGCGCGCAAGAACTGGAAGGAGGTTGCCGCCGAAGCGCTGGCCGCCCGCCGCTGTTCGAAGCCGCGTGCAGGCCGCAGCCGAGGACATCGTCAACAGGGGCCCGGAGGTTCCGCGCCGACGCTCCGGAGGAAGACGCACGCAAATTGCGACCGTCAACCTCGACAGCCTCGAGAACCCGCGCTCGGTCGGCTGGCCTGTACCTCGAGGCGCGGTCTCGGCTTCACGACCTCGGCATCACGGGCCGCGAGTGCGCTGATCGTCGCTAGGATGATCCGCCAGCGAGCGCTGGCTGCGCGATGACAGCGTGACCGCGGAGCTTCGATCTGGAGGGCAAGGCGCGCAAGACGCTGTACCGCATCGGCGACCTGCGTCACCGGACCGCCATCCGGAAAGAACTGTTCAACCACGAGCGCGCGCTGCATCCCCGACACCATCGCCTTTTACGACCTCACCAATGTTCACGGCCGCGCCGACGGCAAGCTGCCCCGCTTCGGGCGCTCGAAGCGCAATGATTGCCCCACGCTTGCGCGGCGCGGGCTTTCGGCGCAGTTGCGAGGTCTTGCGGGGCAACGTGAGCGAACCCGGTACGCTGGAGGACGCGCTGTCGAGGCTGGAGGCGGCCCGGCGGCGAAGCCGACGGCAGTCATGGACGCCGGCACCGAGGCGAACATCGCGTGGCGAGCACGGCTGGATCGCGGGCGGCGCCGCCCGAGGGTGGGCCCGAGGCTGATCACCAACCACGAGGTGCAGGCGCCTTGCCAGCAAGGATGGCGCGGCTCTACGTGGTCAGCGAGAGCAGGAAGAGGGCGAGGACGCCATTCCTGACCGCAGGGCTTCGAGGCGGCAAAGCTCCACCTCCAAGGGCCGGCGCCACGACAAGGTGCTGGAGAGCGGTCTCAGGCAGCGCTTCTCCACCGTCGTCCGGCACTACGAGATCACCGTCGAGAAGGCCGGCGCCAACGCAACGGCCGTGCGCTTCAGCCACAGACGACAAGACAACGCGGGCGCCTGCGCACCAGCGACCGGGATATCGAGACCGTCCTCAGGACATGGATCACGGATATCGAGGCCACCTTCCGTTCATTGAAATCCGAGCTCGGATTGCGCCCGGCCAGCGCATCGCCGCCCACCTGTTGATCGCCGTGCTCGCCGCGGTGCATCTGATCCCCGCGCGGGGCATCGACAAGTGCCGGACATCAATCCGCGAGAGCATGCGGAACCAGGGTCACCACGCGCCTGCGCGCATTTTTTGATCGGTACTGTAACTTGATGTCTGGAAATTTGTCTGAGGTTTGCGCTTTGAGGCGTTTCACTGGGGGGCTAGCCCCCCAGTGAAACGCGGCGCCATCGTGCTATCCCATGGAGTTGTAAAACCTTCATGGAGGAAGCGAATGGACCTGCGACACACTACGACGATTGAGGCCGTTTTGGAACATCTGATCGCAAACGGAGCAACGGATCTGGGGCGGATCTTTGGTCAACTCTTCGAGCTTGCGATGCAAATCGAGCGCGAGCAGCACTTGAAAGCGGGCCACCGGACACCGGAACGACAGGGCTATGCCAACGGCTACAAACGGATCGACACCCCCACTGTTACCGTTCAGGTGCCAAACGGTCACGGGGACGACCCCCCCAGTCGCTTGAACGCGGCCAGCGATCTTCTCGCGCCGTAGCCGAGATGTACATCAAGGGTGTTTCCACGCGGCAGGATGTAATGCGCGAGTTCGGGAGCCTGTCCTCTTCTCAGGTCAGCCGGGCCACCAGGTTGCTCGATGAAGAACTCGCCGCGCAACCGGCCCCTTGGGCTGATGAAATACCTGATCCTGGATGCGCGCTACGAAAAAGCCCGCCATGACGGCGTTGTGCGCGATGTCGCGGTACTCTCGGCCATTGGAATAGGGGCTGCAGGCACGTTCTGGGGCTCTCTGTGGCGCTCTCCGAGGCCGAGGTCCATTGGAGAGCCTTCCTGGAAAGCTTGCTAGCCCTGCATGGTACGACCTTCATCGTCTCGGATGCCGGGCTGAAAGCGGCACGACGCGCGGTGCTGGGCGCGGCGACATGGCAGCGCTGCCAATTCCACCTGGCACAAAACGCCGTGCACCGAACAACGACATCAGGAAACGTATTGGAAAACAGCTCAGAGCCATGCGTCCTTACTCCAAACCGCCGAGGCTGAACTGGGCACCCTCGTGGCCAGCGACAAGCATCCGGGCTTCCTGGCTGGAAAAGAATGCGGGGCTCGCTGTCTTCACCTTGCCCGATGCTTACCACAAGCGTATGCGAACCTCAAACGGCATCGAGCGACCGATCCAGCAAGAGCTCAAGCGGCGCACCTCCAAAGTCAGGGTCTTTCCGAACCTCGCCTCGTCGGAGCGCCTCTCAACCGCGGTCCTCATCGACGAAAAATGGGAAACCGAAACCAAGATCAAATGGGAACAGCTCGATCAGCTTCACGACAATTTCCAGACATCAGGTTGCGTAATCCATTGGTAACTGCTCACCCCCTGGTTTCGGCTTGATGTCGGGGTAGAGCAACGAACGGGTTTTCGTGGAGATTTGACACTGCAGGCCGATTCGTTTAGTGGTGGTAATCGAGAACGATGGGGACCGCCAGTGGGCTACTTTGGATCGAAGGCGACGAGCGGGCTGTGCCAGCTGCTTCCGGGGCTCCAGCCCCCGCATGATCTGTATGTGGAAACGCATCTCGGAGGCGGCGCGCTGATGAAGCGCAAGGCCGGGTGATGGCGACGGGCGGCGCGCGAGGAGTTCGAAGCGGCCAAGATCGCGGCGCTGCCGGCAAGGTGGCGGAAGAGGCCGTGATCCGCGTCCTCCTGCTCGACATCATCATCGTCGTCCTTCTGGAGAAGACTACGCACGAGCCGGAACTCCGGTCTGCCGCCGTCACAGACGGACAAGGACGAGAGCGTGCCGGAAGCAACGGCAAGGGCCCGAAGCCGAACCGGCAGATGGGCGACAACCTGCGCAAGACCATCGTCGAGGAGACGGTCGCGGCCTGCGACGCCTGCGGCGCTGACATCGACGGCCCCGTCGATCGGGAGCGCCGCACGACATCGTGTTCGAGGTCGTCGAGCGCCGCGCCGAGGAATGCCCGAAGTGCAAGGCCCGGGGCCGGTTCCCCGACAACATCCCGTGCAGTACGGCATCGGCATCCAGGCCCTCGTCATCAACCTGCTGGTCGCCCAGATGCTGTCCCTGCGCCGTCGCGTTCGTGCAGGCGATCTCCGGCATCAAGCTCTCCGAGGCCTCGGCTATGCTTTCACGATGCGTCATGGGAGGAGGCCGCCGTGGCGTACCTCCTGCAACGCCCGATGTCGATGATTTCGGATCAACAGCAAGTGGTTTCATGTCGTGGGACCCTGACGTGCAAGTTCCCGCACCGCAAGCGCGGGCAAGAGATCGGCCCGTGCTACAAGGACGTCCTGGGCCTCGTACATGGGCCAGTGTAGCCACCTGCTGCGCGAACTGACCTTTGTCGTCGAGGCTACCGCGCGACTGATGAAGAGCCTGCTCCGCGAGGTCTGCCACAAGGTCAACAAGAGCGCATCCAAAACCCTGAACGACGCCGGGCGCAAGCGCTACCGCACCATCAGGGCGCCAGGGAACTGCCCGACATCCCGACGAAAGGAAAACGTGGACGCAAGTCCGACGCGCACAACCTGCACGAACGTCTCGTGAAACACGAAAACCTGCGCTTCACAGACGACCCCAACGTCAGCTTCACCAACAATGCCGGAGAACAGAAAATCAGGATGGCAAAGGTCAAGGTGTCCGGATGCTTCCGCTCCACGCAAAAGCATGGTGCCGGAGCTCAAGCTACCTCACCTCCATGGCCGCACTCGGCTACAACCCACTCGTCGCCACCCAGATCGCCCTCGACGGGAAAGCCGCAGACATCATCAACGAGCACTACGACCAATCAGAACCCAACTAGGGGTGAGTAGATACATCCATTGATCGTCAACCGACAGGATACGCACCGCCGAGGTCGCCAAAATCTCCTCGGCGGCTGGTGTCGAACCCGCCGCACCAGGAGCCGCCTCACAAGCTGACAGAATTCAACGGAATGTAGTGCCATGTTGAAATTGGCCGACAAAAAATTTCGTTATATCAACGTGATAAAAATTCCAGGCCGCAAAAAGTGCCAACTTGGGGTCAGTGTTCGATTATGTGGTGGCGCTCCTTGATGGGGCGGATCGAACGAGTTGCTACCGGCACCAAATCCGGTTATGCCTGACAGGCATGGCGGTAGGCGGAACGGGACACGTAACCGGGCCGTGATTCGAGGAACGGAGGATGTGCCCTTGCCCAGGATGACGACCGGCGAGGCGGTGGCAAAGTCACTGGTTGCCCATGGCGTCGAGACGATTTTCGGTATTCCCGGCGCCCACATGTATGATTTCACCGACGCGATCGCGCGCGAGGAGGGGCTCGACTTCATCGTCACCCGCCATGAACAGGGGGCGGGATACATGGCGTTCGGCTACGCAAAATCGACCGGCCGGACCGGCGTCTATACGGTCGTTCCCGGGCCGGGCATGCTCAATTCCTCGGCAGCGCTTTGCACGGCCTATGGCGCGAACACGCCGGTGCTGTGCATAACCGGGAACATCATGACCCATTTGTTGGGCCGTGGACGCGGACAGCTTCACGAGCTGCCCGACCAGCTCGCCACTATGCGGTCGATTACCGGATGGGCCGAGCGCATAGACCATCCGACGGAGGCACCGCAGCGCGTTGCAGACGCATTTCGGAGGATGGGTGCCGGGCGTGTCTTCCCCACGGCTCTCGAGGCGCCTTGGGACGTTTTCGGGATGTCGGCGATCGTGGATCTTGACGTCGACCGGTCACTTCCCGCCCCACCCGAGCCCGATCCGGACCGGATTGCCGAAGCCGCAACCCTGATCGCCGAGGCGGAGAATCCACTGATCGTGGTTGGGGCCGGCGCATACGGCGCGGCGGAGGAGGTTCTTGAACTTGCCGAAATGCTGCAGGCTCCCGTGACCGCCCAAAGGAGCGGCAAGGGCGTCGTCAGCAACGACCATCCGCTCGGCCTGCTGTCCGCCGCCGCGTACGAATACTGGCCGCGATGCGACGTTCTGGTCGGAATCGGCAGCCGCCTTGAGTTGGCCTACATGCGCTGGAGCTGGCAACCGAAGGGCCTCAGGACCGTCAGAATCGACATCGATCCGACTGAAATGGTGCGGGTGAAACCCGATGTCGGAATCGTCTCGGACGCGAAGGCCGGTGTGGCGGCGCTCATCGACGCGCTCGGCAAGCGCATCGGCAGGCGGAACTCGCGGGCCGACGAGTTCCAGGGTTTCACGGAGACCGCAACCCGTGCGCTGGCGGGTGTCACGCCCCAGATTTCCTATCTGAATGCGATCCGCGACGTTCTTCCCCGGGACGGGTTCTTCGTCGAGGAAGTCAGCCAGATGGGGTTTACGGCGCGCGTTGGCTTTCCCGTTTACGAGCCGCGCCAATACGTGACGTGCGGCTACCAGGACAATCTCGGATACGGGTTTCATACGGCGCTCGGCGTCAAGATTGCCAATCCGGACAGGTGCGTCGTCTGCGTGACCGGCGACGGGGGGTTCATGTTCGGGGTCCAGGAACTGGCCACGGCCGTCCAGCACGGCGTCAATCTCGTGACCGTGATCGTCAACAACAGCTCCTTCGGCAACGTCCGGCGCGATCAGATGACGCGGTTCGACGGGCGGCTTTTAGGCGCGGATCTGGTCAATCCCGATTTCGTGAAGATGGCGGAGAGCTTCGGCGCCAAGGGTGTCCGGGTCGATGACCCCCGGTCGCTCGGGGCGGCAATCGCCGAAGGGTTCGGCGAAAGCGGGCCGGTGATCATCGAAATCCCGGTCGAACCCGGCAGCGAGACCTCACCCTGGCCCTTCGTTCACCCACCGCCGCCGGCCGGCGGGTAGGCTGCGGACTTCCGGTCGCGCGGCGGCTGTTCGCCGATGTCGTCGGCGTCCCCGACGGGCGGGCGTCCTGGCCGGCGTGCACGGCTTCGGCCGGGCGCGGTGTGCGGACCGGCGAGGGCGGTGGCGAACGGGTATCTGGTCGATTTGCCTCTACCGGCATGTTACCTATGGAGTATCGCAGAGACCGGAGAGTGGTCATGGATGGGCAGACGACATCGACACGGCTCGCATACCAGTCCGGATTCGGCAACGAGTTCGCCACAGAAGCGTTGTCCGGAACCCTTCCCGACGGGCGCAACTCCCCGCAGCAGGTGCGGCACGGCCTCTATGCCGAGCAATTGAGCGGCACGGCGTTTACGCAGCCCCGGTCCGAAAACCGGCGGAGCTGGATGTACCGCATCCAGCCGTCGGCGAAGCATGGCAGCTTCCGGCGCATCGACAACGGGATGTGGCGGACCCCGGCGTTCAGCGAGGGCGTGCTCTCGCCCCAGCAGATGCGCTGGGACCCGTTTCCGATCCCCGACGGCGACATCGATTTGATTGCCGGCATGCATACGATAGGCGGGAACGGCGATGCAGGTGCGCAGGCCGGAATCGGGATTCACGTCTATACCGCGACGGTCTCGATGAAAAACCGGTATTTCTGCAATGCAGATGGCGAGATGCTGTTCGTGCCCCAGCAGGGCGCACTTCGTCTGATGACCGAGATGGGAGTGATCGAGGCGTTACCCAACGAGATCGTCATCGTCCCGCGAGGCGTCAAGTTCCGGGCGGATCTCCCGGACGGATTGTCGCGCGGTTACGTGTGCGAGAATTTCGGCGCCGCGCTGCGCTTGCCCGATCTCGGCCCGATCGGTTCGAACGGGCTTGCCAATCCGCGCGATTTCCTTGTGCCGGTCGCGTCCTTCGAGGATGTCGAGGGGCAGTTCGAACTCGTCTTCAAGTTTGGCGGCAATCTGTGGGCGACCGATATCGCCCATTCTCCTCTCGATGTCGTGGCCTGGCACGGAAACCTCTCTCCCTGCAAGTACGGCCTCGCGAAGTTCATGGCCATCGGAACGATCAGCTTCGACCATCCCGATCCGTCGATCTTCACGGTACTGACCTCTCCCTCCGGGCCGGCTGGTCTGGCCAATGTCGATTTCGTGATCTTCCCGCCGCGCTGGCTCGTAGCCGAGGACACGTTCCGGCCGCCCTGGTATCACCGCAACGTCATGAGCGAATTCATGGGCCTGATTTTCGGCCAGTATGACGCCAAACCCGAGGGTTTCCTGCCGGGCGGCGCAAGCCTGCACAACTGCATGTCGGCGCACGGCCCGGATGTCGATGCCTACCGGCGGGCGACGGAGACCGATCTCGAGCCCGTATACATCCCGAACACAATGGCCTTCATGTTCGAGACCAGATATCCGATACGCCTTACCGACTGGGCTGTCGGCAGCTCTCAGATCCAGGAAGCCTACGCGGACTGCTGGCAGACTCTCTCGAGAAACTTCACGGGAACGTCATGATGCCGCAGTTGAACGAGACCCACGATCCCGCACTTGCCAGCTGGGTCGACAGCGCCAATCAGCCGGACTGCGATTATCCGGTCCAGAACCTGCCGTTCGGCATCTATGGCGATCCGAAGACGGGGCGCGGCAAGGTCGGCGTGGCGATCGGCGACCGCATTTTCGATGTGGCGGCCGCCAACGCTCGCGGACTTCTCGGTGGTACCGCGGATCCGGCAGGGATGGCGTGCGACGCGGATACGCTGAATCCGCTCCTGGTTTTGGGCGGGCATCACTGGTCCGCGCTGCGGGCCGGACTCTCGCGGGCGCTCAGGTCCGGCACGGAGGAGGGCAGGCTGGCCGAGGCCGAGGCCGACGATCTCCTTGTCCTGATGGCCGATGTCGAGATGCGCCTGCCGGCCCACATCGGCGACTTCACGGACTTCTATTCGTCGATCCATCACGCCACCAATGTCGGCAGGATGCTGAGACCCGACAATCCGCTGATGCCGAACTACAAGTATATTCCTGTCGCCTATCATGGCCGGGCCTCCTCGGTCGCGTTGAGCGGGCAAGTCTGCCGGCGCCCCGTCGGGCAATTCCGGCCGGGCGATGCTGCCGAACCGTCATTTGGCCCGTCGCGGGCGCTGGACTTTGAAACCGAGATCGGAGTCTATGTCGGGCCGGGCAACCCGCTCGGCCAACCGATATCGATCGACGAAGCCGAGGATCACCTGTTCGGGTTGTGCATCCTGAATGACTGGTCTGCGCGCGACATCCAAGGCTGGGAATACCAGCCTCTCGGACCGTTCCTGGCCAAGAGCTTCGCCTCGCACGTTTCGCCCTGGGTGGTCACGCTCGAGGCTCTGGCTCCGTTCCGCTGTCCCGCGCCCGCGCGTCCGGATGGCGATCCGTCGCCGTTGCCCTACCTGTCGTCTGATGCGAACGAGAAGGAAGGCGGATTCGACATCCAGATAGCGGTCTCGCTCGCGTCGGCGCGGATGTGCGCTGACGGAATTCCGCCGATTGATATCGCCTTGACGAACATGCAGAATCTCTACTGGACGATCTTCCAGATGCTGGCGCATCACGCGTCGAACGGGTGCAATATGCGTCCAGGCGACCTGATCGGAACGGGCACGATTTCAGGGCCGACCGAACAGGCTCTGGGCAGCATCCTCGAGATCACCAAACGCGGATCGCAGCCGCTTAGCCTGCCGACCGGGGAGGAACGGAGATTCCTCGAAGACGGAGACGAGTTGATCATGCAGGCATGGTGCGAGGGCGACGGCCGGCGGCGGATCGGTTTCGGCGAATGCCGCGCGGTGATCGAAGGTCCGTAGGCGCGCAGGCGCTGCGTCCAGGGTTCCCGAATGGTCCGACCTCCTTCACGCGAGTGCGTCGCCTTGACCGGTTGGTGGGACGGTGCCGGAACCCGCAGCTGCTGGCTGGCTGAATTCCGGGCTGAGAGATGAAGCCGACGGCGGTGCCTGCGCGGCGCGAGAACGAAGAACCGGTGGACTGGTCGCGGGTCGTGTTCGACCGCCTGGTCGATGCCGGAGTCTCTCTGTTTGCCTATGTTCCCGATGCCGGCAACGCCGAAATCGTGCGGCTGGCCGAAGAGCACAACGCGTCCCACGCGATTCTTCTTTCGAGCGAGCAGGAGGGGGTCGCGCTGTGCTGCGGGGCCGACCTTGTTGGCGGCCGCGGGGTTCTTCTGATGCAGTCCTCGGGTGTCGGCAATTGCCCGAACATGTTGTCGCTGATCAAGGCCGGGAGCTTCCCGCTGCTCATGATCGTGACCATGCGCGGCGACTACGGCGAACAGAATCCGTGGCAGTATCCTATGGGCCAGGCCGTGGAGCCGGTGCTTGGCGCGATGGGAGTTCAGACCATTCGTGTCGAGAATCGGCGCGACCTCGAGGGCGCGGTCGATTCGGCACTTTCGGCTGTGTTCAAGGCGGGGCAGTGCGTTGCGCTTGTCCTTTCGCAGAAATTTCTCGGCGCCAAGGACTTCGACATCGCAACCGCGTGATGACCACTGGCCGCATGCTGCTTGCCCTCAGGCAGGCGGCGGAGCTGCGGGTTTTGTCGACTGGTGCTGACCATCCGTGTCCCTACCGTGGTGCCGGCGGATCCCAGCCGCTTCCGGCGGCGCTCAGAAGGATTTTCGCGCAGGCTTCTGAGTCCGAACCTGGTTCATGGTGGTTGAGCGAGATGTTCAGGTGCCGGCAAACGTTCGGGAGCTTGGTCGGGCGGATGCCAAAAATGGACCGAGTCACCTGCACCGTACAGACGAAACCCTGTCGTGGCTGGGCCAGTCCGTAATGCTCGCAGCAGGCATGGAGCACCTTGCGGTCAAACTGCGTGTTGTGCGCCGCAAGAAAGTCCACATCGGACAGTTCGGGATACAGATCCGCCCAGACCTCCGCGAAGGTCGATTTGTCCCGCACATCCTTCCACCTGAGGCCATGGATATGGGTAAACGCGAACTCCCTGTTCGGCGGCCGAATCAGGCGAGTTCGCTGCGCCACGATTCTGCCCTGGCGCACGATCGAGACTCCAACTGCGCACGCGCTGTCGGAAAAGTGGTTCGCGGTTTCGAAATCGATGGCCGCGAAGTCGTAACTGATGGTTCGTGCCGTTCGCATCATCGGATTGTGTTGGAAGAACTCGCGCGTTTCAAGGTGTCCTGAACCTTCTGTCGCTTGCGTCGGCCAAATTACCGAAAGCCGCGGTGCGCTGGCGCAGCCGGAGGCGGAGAATCAGTCGGGGTGGATTCTCTCGCCGTGCGCGGTGAGGTCGAGCCCTTCGATTTCGTCCTCTTCGCTTATCCGGAGGCCGATGATGCCGCCGATGGCCTTGATGATGATCCAACTGATCACCAGCGACCAAACGACGGTAACAACTAGGCCGAACGCCTGTGCGCCGAGTTGCTTGCCCATGGTCATTCCGTCGCCCAGCCCCATGCCGCCCAGAGCGGCTGCGCCGAAGAAGGAGGTCAGCAGGATGCCGAGCGCACCGCCGACGCCATGCACGGCAAACACGTCGAGCGAATCGTCGATCTTGATCTTCTGCTTGATGAAGCTGACGGCCCAGAAGCACACGGAGCCGGCAAGGAAGCCGAATACCAGCCCGCCGATCGGGCCGACAAAACCCGATCCCGGGGTTATGGTCGCCAGCCCGGCGACCATTCCGGTGACGATCCCGACCAGGCTCGGCTTGCCGTATTTCACCCATTCAATGCCGGCCCAGACGATTGAGGCGGTCGCAGCCGATATGTGGGTCACGAGCAGCGCCATGCCTGCGCCGCCATCGGCGGCGAGTGCGGATCCGCCGTTGAAACCGAACCAGCCGACCCACAGCATCGCCGCGCCCATCATCGTGAGCCCGGGATGATGCGGAGGTTGCACGTCGCCCGGAAAGCCGCGCCGGCCGCCGAGAACATGGGCGATCACCAGCGCCGAGACGCCCGCCGTGACGTGGACCACGAGCCCGCCGGCAAAATCCTTGACGCCGAGATCGGCCAGCCAGCCGCCACCCCAGATCCAGTGGCAGACTGGGGCATAGACCAGGATGAGCCAGACCGCGCTGAACCAGAGCACGGCCGAAAACTTGATGCGTTCGACATAGGCGCCGACGATCAGCGCCGGCGTTATGACCGCAAACGTCATCTGGAAAGCGACGAAGACGCTTTCCGGAATCGATCCTGACAACGTTCCGGCTTCCATGCCCGACAGCAGAAATCTGCCGAGGCCGCCGATCCAGCGATTGGCGGCTCCGCCGTCGGCGAAGGACAGGCTGTATCCGACGACAATCCACAGAACCGACATCAGACACGCGATGGCGAAGCACTGCATCAGCACCGAGAGCAGGTTTCGCGCACGCACCAGGCCGCCATAGAAGAGCGCCAGCCCGGGCAGCGTCATGAACAGCACCAGGGCCGTCGAGGTCAGGATCCATGCCGTGTTGCCCGAATTGAGCGCGTCGGCGGTCTGCGCCATGGCCCGGCTTGGAAACGCCGCGATGAGAGCAAGAATTGGAAGGACGATCCTGTTCATGGCACGTGTTCCCTGTCTTGATTCGTCATGCTGCCCCGAACTGCGCAGGCAGCGGCGCCCGTCCTAGGACCGGCTCTCCGCTGCGGCCTCGACTCTGGCCCGGGCGATCGACAGCTCGTTTTCGGCCCGTTGACGCACTGCGTCGTCTTCCGCTTCGCCGAGGGCCTCACGCGCTGCGGTTACACGCTGTTCGGCTGCCGCGAGATCTATGTCGTCGGAATCCACGGCCTCTTCCGCGAGCACCGTGCAGCGGTCGCCGGCAACCTCGGAAAACCCGCTTGCGACGAAAATCTGCCTGACAACGGCCCCGCCGCCATGAATGTCGATGGTGCCGGGGCGAAGCGCCGAGATCAGGGGCGCATGTCCCTCCAGCACGCCGAAATCTCCGTCCGCTCCGGGCACGACGACCATCTCGACTTCCTCGGACACCAAGAGCCGTTCCGGTGACACCAGTTCGAACAAAAGTGGCATGCTTGGTCTCCTGGCAGTTGCTCGCGACGCTTGCCGGTCAGGCTGCGGCTGCCATCTCCTTTGCCTTCTCGACGGCGTCGTCCATCTTGCCGACCATGTAGAACGCCGACTCGGGCAGGTCGTCATACTCGCCGCCGACCAGGGCCTTGAAGCCGTTTATGGTATCGTCCAGCTCCACGAAGACGCCGGACATGCCGGTAAACACCTCGGCGACATGGAACGGTTGCGACAGGAAGCGCTGAATCTTGCGTGCGCGCGCCACGATTAGCTTGTCTTCCTCGGACAGCTCTTCCATGCCAAGGATGGCTATGATGTCCTGGAGCGACTTGTAGGTCTGGAGGACGCGCTGAACCTCGCGGGCGACCTCGTAATGCTCGTCGCCGACGACACGCGGATCGAGGATGCGCGATGTGGAGTCGAGCGGGTCCACAGCGGGATAGATCCCGAGTTCCGCGATTTGACGCGAAAGCACCGTCGTCGCGTCAAGATGCGAGAAGGATGTCGCCGGCGCCGGATCCGTGAGATCGTCCGCGGGCACGTAGATCGCCTGTACCGAAGTGATCGAGCCCTTGTTGGTGGTCGTGATGCGCTCCTGCAGATCGCCCATGTCGGTTGCCAGCGTAGGCTGGTAGCCGACCGCCGACGGGATGCGGCCGAGAAGCGCCGACACCTCGGAGCCTGCCTGGGTGAAACGGAAGATGTTGTCGATGAAGAGCAGGACGTCCTGCCCCTCCTCGTCGCGAAAATATTCCGCGACGGTGAGGCCCGACAATCCGACACGCGAGCGCGCGCCGGGCGGTTCGTTCATCTGGCCGTAGACCAGCGCCGCCTTGGATTCGCCGTCGGGCTGGATGACGCCCGATTCCATCATCTCGTGATAGAGGTCGTTGCCCTCGCGTGTCCGTTCGCCGACGCCGGCGAACACGGAATAGCCGCCATGGGCCTTCGCGACGTTGTTAATCAGTTCCATGATCAGCACGGTCTTGCCGACCCCGGCGCCGCCGAACAGGCCGATCTTTCCGCCGCGCGAGTAGGGGGCGAGCAGGTCGACGACCTTGATGCCCGTGACCAGCACCTCGGTATCCGTCGACTGGTCGGTGAACGGCGGCGCTTCGCGATGGATGGGCAGGGTCTGGGTCGTCTTCAGCGGTCCGCGCTCGTCGATCGGCTCGCCGATGACGTTCAGGATGCGGCCCAGCGTTTCGGGGCCGACCGGCATTTCGATCGGTCCGCCCGTATCAACGACCTCTTGGCCCCGGACCAGCCCTTCGGTCGTGTCCATCGCCACGGAACGGACGGTATTCTCGCCGAGATGCTGGGCCACCTCGAGGACAAGACGGTTGCCGCCATTGTTGCATTCGAGGGCCGACAGGATCTCCGGCAGATCGCCCTCAAACCGCACGTCGACAACGGCTCCCAGCACCTGCGAAACCGCGCCGATACTGTTCGTCCTGGTTGTAGTTTCCTGGGCCATGTTCCTTCCTCGCGCCTTGACCGGCCGGCCCCTAAAGGGCCTCCGCACCGGAGATGATTTCGATGAGTTCCTTGGTAATGTAGGCCTGCCGCGTGCGGTTGTAGTTGAGAGTGAGCGAATCGATCATGTCGCCGGCGTTGCGCGTGGCGTTGTCCATGGCCGTCATGCGTGCCCCCTGCTCGCTGGCATTGTTTTCCAGGAGTGCGCGGAAAACCTGAACGCGCAGGTTGCGCGGCAGCAGAGCCTCAAGGATCTCGATCTCGTCGGGTTCGTATTCGTACACGGCATCGCCCTGGGCACCGCTTTCGGTCTCGACATCAGCCGAAAACGGAATCAGCTGCTGGCGCGTCGGCATCTGTGAAATCGCTGATCTGAAACGGTTGTAGACCAGCGTGCATGAGTCGAATTCTCCGGCATCGAACATGCGGTGGATGCGGTCGGCTACCCCCTGCGCATCTGCGAAACCCAGGTTCTTGCGTCCGACATCCTCGATCACGTCCACGATCTCGTTGGCGAAATCACGCCGCAATTGGCCCCAGCCCTTGCGGCCGACGCAGAGGATCTTCGTTTCCTTGCCATCCTGGCGCAGCTCCGTCAGCAGGCGTCTTGCCTCGCGCACTATCGAGGAGTTGAAGGCCCCGCACAGGCCGCGGTCGGACGTGAGTACCGCTACCAGGTGCACCTGATCGCGTCCGCGGCCGGCAAGCAGTGCCGGCGCGCTTTCCGCCGAGGCCAGAGATGAAGCCAGCGATCCGACCATGCGCTCCATGCGCTCGGCGTAGGGACGCGCCGCCTCCGCCTGCTCCTGGGCCCGGCGCAGCTTGGCTGCAGCCACCATCTTCATGGCCGACGTGATCTTCTGCGTCGACTTGACGCTGTCGATCCGGACGCGGAGGTCCTTGAGATTGGGCATGTGCGCCGCTTTCCGGTGATTGCGCCGGAAGGCTCAGGCAGCCGCGAACTGCTTGGCGTAATCGCCAAGGATCTCGCGAAGCTTGGCTTCGGTGGACTTGGAGAGTTCCTGTTCGTCGCGAATAGTAGCCAGCACGTCGCCGTGGCTGGCCCGCATTTCCGAGAGGAAGCCCTGCTCGAACCGCGAGATGTCGCCGACGCCGATGATGTCGAGATAGCCGTTGACGCCCGCGAAAATCGCCACCACCTGCTCCTCGATGGGGACTGGTTCGTATTGCGGCTGCTTGAGCAGCTCGGTCAGGCGTTCGCCGCGGCTCAGCAGGCGCTGGGTAGCGGCGTCGAGGTCGGAGGCAAACTGCGCGAACGCCGCCATCTCGCGGTACTGCGCGAGTTCCAGCTTGATCGAGCCCGCCACCTGCTTCATCGCCTTGATCTGGGCTGCCGATCCGACCCGGCTCACCGAAATCCCGACATTCACCGCAGGACGGACGCCGGAGTAGAATAGGTCGGTCTCGAGGAATATCTGGCCGTCAGTGATCGAGATCACGTTGGTCGGAATGTAGGCCGAGACGTCTCCGGCCTGGGTCTCAATGACGGGGAGAGCGGTCAGCGACCCTCCGCCATTGTCGGTATTCATCTTCGCCGCCCGCTCGAGGAGCCGTGAATGGAGATAGAAGACATCGCCCGGAAACGCCTCGCGGCCCGGTGGACGTCGCAGCAGCAGCGACATCTGTCGGTAGGCGATCGCCTGCTTGGAGAGATCGTCATAGATGATCAGGGCGTGCATGCTGTTGTCGCGGAAATACTCGCCGATCGTGCAGCCGCTGTAGGGGGCCAGGAACTGCAGCGGGGCCGGCTCCGAAGCCGTTGCCGCAACGACGACCGTGTAGTCCATCGCGCCCGCCTCTTCGAGCGACTTGACGATCTGCGCCACCGTCGAGCGCTTCTGGCCGATGGCGACATAGATGCAGAACAGTTGGCGGTTGGCGTCGCCGTCGTCGAACGCCTTCTTCTGATTGATGATGGTGTCGACGGCTATCGCCGTCTTGCCGGTTTGGCGATCGCCGATGATCAGTTCGCGCTGTCCGCGGCCGATTGGAATCAGGCTGTCGATGGCCTTGAGGCCGGTCTGCATGGGCTCGTGCACCGATTGCCGCGGGATGATGCCTGGCGCCTTCACATCGACGCGGCGCCGTTCCTCGGCGTCTATGGCGCCCTTGCCGTCGATCGGTTCGCCGAGCGCGTCGACGACGCGGCCGAGCATGCCCTTGCCGACCGGCACGTCGACGATCGAACCGGTTCGCTTGACCGTGTCTCCCTCGCGGATGCCGGCGTCGGAGCCGAAGATCACGACGCCAACATTGTCGGACTCGAGATTGAGCGCCATGCCCCGGATGCCGCCGGGGAACTCGACCATCTCGCCGGCCTGCACGCTGTCGAGACCGTATACACGGGCAATGCCGTCGCCGACCGACAGGACTTCGCCGACCTCGGAAACCTCTGCCTCGGTCCCGAAATTCGCGATCTGATCCTTGAGTATCGAAGAAATCTCCGCGGCGCGGATATCCATCACGCTGTTCCCTTCAGTGAGAATTCAAGCCGTTGCAGTTTGGTCTGAAGCGACGAATCAACCATGCGCGAGCCGATCTTGACGATCATGCCGCCGAGAATGCCCTCGTCGACGCGCGCATCGATCGCGATACTGGCGCCCATTGCGCTGCGCAACTCGTCCTCGAGGGCGGTGCGTTGGACTTCCGTCAGCGGCTGCGCGGTCGTGACCTCGGCCGTCAGCTCGTTGCGTCGCGCCGCCAGCAGTTCGCGATAGGCCGCGCACATGCCGTCGAGCGCGAACAGGCGGCGGTTGCGCGCCACCGTGCCGACGAAACGCTGCACTAGGTCACCGGTCCCGGCCCTCTCGAGAACAGCGCCGATGGCGGCAGCCTGAGCCTCGCGCCGGATGACCGGACTCGAGACGAGCCGGCGCAGGTCCGCCGATTCGGCGAGCATCCCGCGAATTGCGGCGAGGTTGTCCGCGACGATGTCGAGTTCCTTGCGTTCTTCGGCAAGATCGAAAAGTGCGGCTGCGTAACGCGCAGCAACGCCCGGAACGCCTGGCGATGTGGTCGACACTTGCTAACCCCGAAATTTCGGTTGGAAGGCGTTCAAGGCCTGAATAGCGGCTCGCGCGGGCATCTGGCGCTTCGCGAGCCATCCCGCGGCAGCCTTCGGAAAGGGCGGCATTAGGTAGCACGGAGGGCGGCGAGTTGCAACACTCCGGAGACCCTCGGGAAAAGGCCGTGGAAGTCCGGCCGCCGCCGGCCTGCTGCGCCCGCCGCCCGTCGTTCTGGCGCCGCCGGCGCCCGGCAGTAGCCTGCCTCCGGCACGCGCGTCAGACGGCCTTGACGGAGACCGAAACCTCCAGCGTCTCGTCGGCCGTGTCGCCGGCGCGCATCCCCCGCACCGGCGACGCCGAATCGTAGTCGAGCCCCACAGCGACGACGACATGGCGTTCGGACGATGGCATGCCATTCGCCACGTCGAACCCGACCCAGCCCGTCTATCCATGCCTCGGCCCACGCGTGGCCGGCGTCGAAGGATCCGGCATGATCGCCGTTATGGAGGTGTCCGAGGACATAGCGGGCCGGAACGCCGGCCTGGCGGGCGCAACCGATGAACATGTGCGTATGGTCCTGGCAGACGCCCTTGCCTTCGGCAAATGATTCTGCTGCTGTCGAGTGGGCGTGGGTGACGCCGAGCTGATAGCGCACCCGCTCGCGGATGGCGGCCATGAGGCGGTCCAGCCCGCTGCGGCGGTCGGCGGAGAGCCGCGCATCAAAGCCGGCCGTGAAGTCGATCATTGCCGCATCGGGTGAGGTGCGCACCGACTGGCGCAGGAATACGGCGAGCGGCAGGTCGCTGCCGGCCGCGGACGTGGCGCCGTTGGGGTTCGTGGTCATGACCTCGCCTGCGGCGGTGATCACGATGCAGTCGGACGACCGGTCCAGGGTCAGCAGGTTGCAGGCGTTGCCGAATCCGTCGGTCCACGAGTTCAATTCGCCGCGGCTGTCGATGGTCCTGTCGAGGATGCTCTGGCCGGACCGGTTTGCGGCGTGAGCCGCAGCAGCTGCGCCAGGAATGCCGGCGCAACTGCATAGCGGTAGGTCGTGCGGTGAGAAATCCGGATGCGCATTGCAGGATCGCCGCGTCATCATGAAATCGCGCGAGAACCGCTGTCCGATCTCGGCGTTTCCGTCGATGAACTCCACGAGGAATTCGTGCAGGCCGTCATTGAAGATCTGTTCCATGCGCGCGAACTTGAGCGATGCATGCCGGAGCCCGGCAAGACGGCGCTCCACCGATCGCGGGTTCCCCGGGGCCTCGAAGGTGGCGATCAGGCGATCGTAGCAGGCGCGGAGCGACTGCGGCAGCTCGGCGTTGAGAATCACCAACTTGGCGACGCGGAAGGCGGTCACACGGTCGCGATACCCAAGTCGGGACTTTTTGCGGCCTGGAATTTTTATCACGTTGCGCGATTTTTTTGTCCCCCCGTTCCATAGTGAAGTGCAACACATGATGGGCTGTGGCCATGTGTTTTTAGACGCATGATGTTGCGGAGCTGTCCAGCAGCGGCGAGAGTTCCTGTACAAGATGGAGGGAGCTTGTTCATGTCCAAAGGCTACCGTCACCTACGAAGAGCGATGCCAGATTGAGGCAGAAAAGCGGTCTTTCACAAGGTGCGATTGCTCGGCAGCTGGGCCGATCAACAATTTTCCGGGAGATCAAGCGCAACACCGGGGGACGGGGTTACCGTCACAAGCAGGCGCAAAGGATGGCAGAAACGCAGGGCAGCCTCGTCTGTTTCCTGGCGGTTGATGCCTCGGGTTGAGGCTCAGAAAAAGCTGCGGGAGGGCCCCGAGCAGATCAGCGGCCGTTTTCGACTGGAAGGCCGTGGGTCGGCAACGGATCTATGATCGCATTCATGAAAATCGGAGAGCTGGGGGCGCCTTGTGGAAGAAGCTTCGGCGGCGCGGCAAGAAGCCGAACTGGAAGGGCGGATGCCATTCCGGCCGGGTCCTGTGGACATTTCCGAGCGCCCTGCGGAGGCAAAGGAACGGATCGGCGACTGGGAGCCATCATCGGCAAAGCTCACAGTGGAGCTGTCGTGTCGCTCGTGCCACGAAATACACCTTGCTGGGTGGACAGAAAGACACGGTCGGTATGATCCGCCTGCTCGGCTCTGGTGCGCTATTGGTCCACACAATCACAACGGCAAGGAGTTCGCAGACCACAGGCGTGTCGCACTTGACGCAGATTTCTTTTTCGCCTTTCCATTCTTGGGAGCGCGGCTTGAATGAGCACACCAACGGCCTGGTGCGGGAGTACTTCCCGAAGGGCACGGACTTTCGCGCGACATGCAACGAAGATGTTCGGAAGTTACAGGATCGGCTCAACACTCGGAAAGTCTTGGGATCGCCGACGGAGGTAATCTTGAAGTGAAACCGCCCTGACCATCTGCGCCATGTTCCAAAGCCGCAACGTGCAGCAGGGTCCATGCCGCGCGACGGGGAAATAGTGGCTTGAAGCCGACAAAGGCGTTGCATAAGCTCGATGTTGAAGGAACTGAAGCTGTTCCCAAGCGGAATCGAGAGGGGCAGAGGGGAAAAATTTGCGCAACACCCGGCCCTCATCGCAGTGAGGGCGTAGCCCGAACGGAGATGAGGGCCGGGTGTTGCACTTCAGACTGGAAGTGGGGAATCTATTTTGGCGAGAATCCTTAGTCGACCTCATCCGCCAGTCAGGAGGACTCCGCGTCCTTTCCCGTTTCCCGGTTATAGACGCGGTCCTTGACATTCAAGGGTCGCTTCATCCTGCCTGTCCTCCTCACCTTCCGGTCTTTCACTGCTGATCTGTCCCGGATTGCCGCCGTCTGTACCCCGGGGAACCCGATGCGTGTTCCTCAGTTCTTCCGCATCGACACTGGCCATCGGGTAGCAACCTTGGCGTTCACCGTCTATCCCACAAATCAGCTTCGTGTGGGTGGGGAATTTCGGGGCTTCCCGTTCGCTTTCGCCCTCCGGTTTGCTCGCCGCCCTGGCTGACCGAACCGGCTGGACACTGAGTTCCAGCCAGCCCACGACGGCTTCCTACGTCCCAGCTCGCTGGTCCAGGGTCGCCCCTGAACCAATGCTACGGCGCCAAACTGAGAATTGCGGGACTTTCACCCGCAAGATCAGCAGCTAGACTCGCTGCACGCTTGCCGCTCCCCAACGCTTCGCCTGACGCCTCACGACGCATGGTTCACGGAGGAAGTGGTGGTTAGCCTCTCTTCCTGCCGGGACTTGCACCCGACCACATTCCACCAGTTTGCCTGGCGCACCCGACGTCAGCTTCACCAACAATGCCGGAGAACAGAAAATCAGGATGGCAAAGGTCAAGGTGTCCGGATGCTTCCGCTCCACGCAAAAGCATGGTGCCGGGGCTCAAGCTACCTCACCTCCATGGCCGCACTCGGCTACAACCCACTCGTCGCCACCCAGATCGCCCTCGACGGAAAAGCCGCAGACATCATCAACGAGCACTACGACCAATCAGAACCCAACTAGGGGTGAGTAGATACCCTCCATGAAGGTTTTACAACTCCATGGGATAGCACGATGGCGCCGCGTTTCACTGGGGGGCTAGCCCTGCCGTGTAGACATAAATCTACCAAGCAATGGTTTTGGCGATGCCCGCCGCGCCTACCATGTTGGCGGGATTTTGGGCGCGGTCTGGCTGTTGTCGCCGGCTTGAGCGGCGAGCGCGGGTGCAGCGGCTCGGGTAGCAAAAGACCCACTGGACAACTCCGGCGCGAAGAGTCGCGGCATGGCACAGTCACAGATCCAGTCCACGCGCGGCGGAGCCCCGGGTTGCCGCGATTCTGGCGCGGGAGCGGTTTGGCAGCCGCCACGCGTTCGGCCGCCGTCTGTGCGAGGATTCAGGGACCGGCGGGGCCGTTTGCCGGTTGCCTGAAGGCTCTGGAGGCGCGCTCGGGAGCAATTGTCCTTCCACCGCCGCGGGCGGTGCGCCCGTCGCTTCTGGAGACGCCGATAGCGCCTGCGGAGGGAGTTCTGGACCGGCTTTCGGAGGTTTGAGATTGCGGCACGCGCGCCGGGTGTGGAACACGCTGATGGCATCCGCGTGACGATGTTTGCCGGCTGCGCTATCTCGTTGGCTCCGAGCATGGTCTTTTGGGCGCCGCGGGGTTTTCTGCCGCTGTCGGCGCGCGACCGGGGGTGGGACGAAGCGCAGCGGCGGGACAATCTTGACCGGGTTCTGAGCCGTTTCCTGATCCGGCCGGGTGTTGCCAACCTTGCCAGCCATGTGCTGGGGCGTGTTCTGCGGCGTCTGCCGGGGGACTTCGAGGCGCGTTACGGTTTTCAGCCGTGACTTGTCGAGACGTTTCTTGAGGATCAGGGAGCGTGCCTGCGCGCGGCGAACTTTGTGCGCATTGGCGCGACGGCGGGGCGCGGCCGTCAGGATCGCGAGAACCGCGGCCGGTGAATTCATGTACGCGCTGTGCCAGCGGCGGCGTCTGGGGGTTACAGCCCGGTGGCAATGACGAGAGCGGGTATGCGCATGGGAACCCCTGTCCGTGAAAGGGAACCTCCGGCCGCCCGGAGGGCGCCGGAGGAAAGAAGGCCCCGGCCGCGCGAAGCGGCCGGGGCCCGGGAACGCGGATGTTCCGGGAGCAGGCTACTCTGCCGGCGCCTGTATCCTCGTCGAGAATGCGCCGGCAGCGCTCCCGTTCGGGAAATGGGTGTTGAAGGCGCCCATGTAGCCGGCCGGGCGCCCCACGCCGTCCTGGCTGAAGGGGTTACCCTGCCAACTGCCGGGCTTGTCGAAGGCGGTGCTGCCGCTGGAACCCGTGGCCAAGCCCTCGGCATCGAAGCTGACATGCTTTGTCTGCGCGAGCTTGACGCTCCACTTCTCGTCGACGGCATTCCCCTTGAAGTTGTCGATCTTTCCTTCTATTTTGGGATCATTCCCGAACTTGGCGTTGAGCGTCACATCCGCCGTGAACCGTGCGGTCTTCTGCCCCGTGTGCTCGCCGGCGGTGTAGAGCTTCAGCGCCGACAGGCCAAAGGCTTCGCCCTTGTAGGTGGCAGTGTTCGGGAGAGTGGTGCTCTTGCCGTAGTCTCCGCGATAGCGGGCAGGGCTGTTTGCCATGACACTGATCCCGGTGGTTTCGCCGGTTCCATACAGCCAGTACCCGTAGCGGACATAGGCATTCCACGTCGTGTAGTGGGAGTTCCTCGGCGTAATCCAGTAGTAGCGATACGAGCCCGCGTAGCCATCGTCGAATTCGTCGGCCGCCTTGAAGAACAGCTTGCCGGTCAGCTTGCCGCCCGGGGCATTGCATGTGCCCTGGCAATACAGCGTCCCCTTGACCCCCTTGTAATACTGGTCCCCGGAGATGTCGGTGGGATACGCCGTCAGGCCCGTTCCGCTCGAGTTGGTGAGTGCGGACAGGGGCATCCCGGCAAGGGGCAGGACATCGACATCCATGTTGTCGGTGCCGAAGGCCTTCTTCACGAGCATCCCATCCTTGGCGGCAATCTGCTCCCAGGTCATGACGCCGGCCGGGAGTTCGCCATCGTCATACTTGTGATAGAACATGGATCTCAGATCGGCGGTAGTCCCCCCGGTGGGGGTGGTGGCGATGACCTTCCTCGGCGGCATAGGGGCCCCGGAGAGGGTGTCTGTCGGCCTCCGATTGTACAGATTCATGCCGCCTTTGCCATCGTAACCGCCGGTGCGGGTCGAGCCGGAGCGAGCTGTGTCCCTAGGCGACAAGCTATTAAGCATCCGCCTCGCGGGCCTTGACGACGTAGCGTTGTCGAAGCCAGCGGTAGCGAGGGTTTCGCCAGCGCGGTCCTTGAGCTCCGCCTCGGTATCCATCCTTGAGAAATAGTCTCCGATCGTGCCGGCCCCGGTCAGGGTCTTCTCGATGGCCTTGATCTCCGCTTTCACTGTTTCGATCTGACCCGTGACCACCTTCTTCTGCGCCGCAAGGCCGGTCGTGCCGGCCGGCAGGGCGTTCAGGTCCGTCAGCGCCTTCTCGGCCGCCGTCAGCGCCGTCTTGGCGTCCGCCAGCGCCTTGTCGGCCGCCGCCTTCGCGGCCGCCACGAGCGCGGCGTTGGTCCGGACCACCGAGCTGTCGCCGCCTGTATAGTAGAGTTGCCGAGCGAATTGGGGCGGCTCGACCGCCTTCTTGACCGCGGCCAGCTGATCTTCCGCTGTCTTCCTGGCCGTCATCGCCGCCGTCTCGGCTGCCGCGGCGGCGTCGTAGGCCGCCTGCGCCTTCTGGGCGTCCGTCATCTCCATCTGCTGGTTGCCCATCGCGACCGGCTTCTTCGACCCGCCACCGCAGCCCGCGAGCGCCAGACCCGCAGCGGCCAGCGCCGCCAAGGTCACATATTTCATAATTCCCATCGAACTTTTCTCCTCCCCCGTTCCATAGTGAAGTGGGGCCTTAGGTTGTGGACGATTACGCAACCTGATGTCTGGAAATTGTCGTGAATCTCTCAGTCATCGAGCTGTTCATTTGATGTATGCCTTGGTTTCGGTTTCCCACCCCCGTTCCATAGTGAAGTGCAACACATGATGGGCTGTGACCATGTGTTTTTAGACGATGGATGAGGAGGGCGGGTGTCAGAACCCGCCGGGGGGGGGGGCTTGCCATGGAGTGGCTTCCGACGCAGCGCGGGCGTGAACCATCCCGCTCCATAGGCTTGAATGCCAGGGAACGAATGCTCGCCGAGGGCCGTGCGACCCCGGTTGTCTGAGGTGTAAAGAGCTTCGGTCCTGAAGCAACGGCACCCGACGGCGTGGCGTGAGCCGCCGTGTTCCCGTCGAAGCAGGTCAGGGAAGTGGTGCGCCTGCGTGGCCGGCTCCCTGACCGAGAGGTTTGCGCTCAGGCGACGGGATATCTTCCCAAGGTCATCCGCCGATACAGTCCAGCGTCCGAATCGGGGGGGGGGGGGGGGGGGGGTACGAAGGTCGCGCGCGCGTGAGGCACTCACGTTGTAGCCGAACGACCACGGCAGTCTGCGCATCACAACATCCCCTGATGTCTCGGTCATGCCTTCAACCTCCCGTACAACAGGTTTGCGGCCACATGCGCCGACCACAATCCTGCCATATCGCATGTACGTATAGCTCGCACAGCAGCCGAGTGCAACCCCGTCATGTGGGAACGTACTACGATCCCACGCTAGTAGTACACCGGCATTGTATTGATGGTTTTTGTGGGTAGTATTTTCGTGTCGGCGTTCGTTGGAATCCGGACAGTGCCGATACGGGCAAGATGCCGAACAGGCAGGCAGCCGCAGCGCCATGCGCAGGTCCGGACAACGGGCATGCCCGCAGGTCTTTGGGGCAATGACAGGAGCGGCGCATATGGCCAACTCTCAGGGCAGGAAACTCTACCGGGTGACCCTTTCGGCGCAGGAGCGCCGGGATCTGAAGGCGATGGCACCGGGGCTGCCTGGCGCCGGGCACAGGTCCTGATGCTGAGGGGGCGCTTGTCGATGCCGACATTGCGCTGGGCATCGGCACGGCGACGGTTGAGCGCTTGCGCAAGCGCTGCGGGGGCTGGACGCCGCCCGCAAGGAGCAGGTGAACCGCCGGCCGAAACGGGGGCGATGGAGGCGAAGCTGGTCTCGTCCCCGCCCGAGGGCTGTGGACGCTGCTTGCCGGCCGTCTGGTGGAGATCGTCGAGCGCATTTCGGAAGAAACGGTCAGGAAGACGCTAAAAAAAGAGGCCCCCGTTCCATAGTGAAGTGCAACACATGATGGGCTGTGGCCATGTGTTTTTAGACGCATGATGTTGCGGAGCTGTCCAGCAGCGGCGAGAGTTCCTGTACAAGATGGAGGGAGCTTGTTCATGTCCAAAGGCTACCGTCACCTACGAAGAGCGATGCCAGATTGAGGCAGAAAAGCGGTCTTTCACAAGGTGCGATTGCTCGGCAGCTGGGCCGATCAACAATTTTCCGGGAGATCAAGCGCAACACCGGGGGACGGGGTTACCGTCACAAGCAGGCGCAAAGGATGGCAGAAACGCAGGGCAGCCTCGTCTGTTTCCTGGCGGTTGACGCCTCGGGTTGAAGCTCAGAAAAAGCTGCGGGAGGGCCCCGAGCAGCGGCTGTTTTCGACTGGAAGGCCGTGAACGGATCCATGATCGCCGAAGATCGGAGAGCTGGGGGCGTCTTGAAGCTTCGGCGGCGCGGCAAGAAGCCGAACTGGAAGGGCGGATGCCATTCCGGCCGGGTGGACATTTCCGAGCGCCCTGCGGAGGCAAGGGAACGGATCGGCGACTGGGAGCCATCATCGGCAAAGCTCACAGTGGAGCTGTCGTGTCGCTCGTGCCACGAAATACACCTTGCTGGGTGAACAGAAAGACACGGTTGGTATGATCCGCCTGCTCGGCTCTGGTGCGCTATTGGTCCACACAATCACAACGGCAAGGAGTTCGCAGACCACAGGCGTGTCGCACTTGACGCAGATTTCTTCTTCGCCTTTCCATTCCTGGGAGCGCGGCTTGAATGAGCACACCAACGGCCTGGTGCGGGAGTACTTCCCGAAGGGCACGGACTTTCGCGCGACATGCAACGAAGATGTTCAGAAGGTGCAGCTCAACATTCGGAAAGTCCTGGGATCGCCGACGGAGGTAATCTTGAAGTGAAACCGCCCTGACCATCTGCGTTCCGCAGCCGCAACGTGCAGCAGGGTCCATGCCGCGCGACGGCGGAATAGTGGCTTGAAGCCGACAAAGGTGTTGCATAAGCTCGATGTTGAAGGGACTGAAGCTGTTCCCAGGCGGAATCGAGAGGGGCAGAGGGGAAAAATTTGCGCAACACCCGGCCCTCATCTCCGTTCGGGCTACGCCCTCACTGCGATGAGGGCCGGGTGTTGCACTTCAGACTGGAAGTGGGGTCTTATTTCAACATGGCGCTACATCCTGTTGAATTCTGTCAGCTTGTGAGGCGGCTCCTCGTGCGGCGGGTTCGACACCAGCTGCCGAGGAGATTTCGGCAACCTCGGCGGCGCGTGTCCTGTCGGTTGACGATCAATGCGCGCAGGCGCGTGGTGACCCTGGTTCCGCATGCTCTCGCGGATTGATGTCCGGCACTTGTCGATGCCCCGCGCGGGGATCAGATGCACCGCGGCGAGCACGGCGATCAACAGGTGGGCGGCGATGCGCTGGCCGGGCGCAATCCGGGCTCGGATTTCAATGAACGGAAGGTGGCCTCGATATCCGTGTCCCGAGGATGGTCTCGATATCCTGGTCGCTGGTGCGCAGGCGCCCGCGTTGTCTTGTCGTCTGTGGCTGAAGGCAGTTGCGTTGGCGCCGGCCTTCTCGACAGTGATCTCGTAGTGCCGGGCGACGGTGGAGAAGCGCTGCTCGAGACCGCTCTCCGGCACCTCGTCGTGGCGCCAGCCCTTGGCCGAGAGGTGAGGCTTTGCCGCCTCGAAGCCCTGCGGCCAGGAATGGCGTCCTCGGCCCTCTTCCTGCTCTCGCTGACCACGCCGCGCCATCCTCGCTGGCAAGGCGCCTGCACCTCGTGGTTGGTGATCAGCCTCGGGCCCACCCTCGGGCGGCGCCGCCCGCGATCCAGCCGTGCTCGCCACGCGATGTTCGCCTCGGTGCCGGCGTCCATGACTACCGTCGGCTTTGCCGCCGGGCCCGCCTGCAGCCTCAACAGCGCATCCTCCAGCGTACCGGGTTCGCTCACGTTGCCCGGCAAGACCTCGCAACTGCGCCGAAAGCCCGCGCCGCGCAAGCGTGGGGCAATCATTGCGCTTCGAGCGCCCGAAGCGGGGGAGATTGCCGTCGGCGCGGCCGTGAACATTGGTGAGATCGTAAAAGGCGATGGTGTCGGGGATGCAGCGCGCGCTCGCGGTTGAACAGCTCCTTCCAGATGGCGGCCCGGTGGCACAGGTCGCCGATGCGGTACAGCGTCTTGCGCGCCTTGCCCTCCAGATCCGGAAGCTCCGCGGTCGCGCTGTCATCGCGCAGCCGGCGCTTGCTGGCAGATCATCCTGGCGACGATCAGCGCACTCGTGATGCCGAGGTCGTGAAGCCGAGATCGCGCCTCGAGGCACAGGCCAGCCGACCGAGCGCGGGTTCTCGAGGCTGTCGAGGTTGACGGTCGCAATTTGCGTGCGTCTTCCTCCAGAGCGTCGGCGCGGAACCTCCGGGCCCTTGTTGACGATGTTCTCGGCTGCGGCCTGCACGCGGCTTCGAACAGCGGCGGGCGGCCAGCGCTTCGGCGGCAACCTCCTTCCAGTTCTTGCGCGCCACCGGATAGTTGGTGCCGAGGCAGCGTGCGCTGCCTGACCTTGTCGGCCGATGCGTTGAGAAAGCACGGGCCGGTGGACAGGTTTGCCGTCTGCGGTGCTGAGGGTTTTTGGTTGCCCTGATGAACATGTTGTCTGGAGCCTTTTGTGTTGACGAGGCTCCGGATATACCGGGTTTGGCAGCGGGGTCGAGCGAATCGGCAATATCCTGGTACCACAGCGGCCATCCCGGATAGAAAATCACAGATATAGTAGGCAAGGTCACAAAATGCCAACATACGGTATATCGAGCGGGGCTGCCGCATAAATTTCTCTCTCAACTGACGCAAAAAGTGCCAACTTGGGGATAGATCCTGTGATAGGCGCGGAATGCGCTCAGCGACCGCAGCACCGCGTCCCACTGGTAGTAGTCGACCGCTCCGCCGACCCTGTCGTACATCGGCAGCAGGACATGGTACTTGGAATCGAGGAGCCGGGCCGTGTTGTCCGCGCGTTCGATGTCGAAACCGGCTTGCATGAACCGCATCGCCTCGTCCTGGAGCATCGTTCCGGCGGCCACGCCTCGAAACAGGTGCGAACGCTACTTGATCCAGTCGAAGAACCGGCGGCGGTTGTTCGGCAGCAGCACGGTCTCGTCGCCAGCCTGCAGCTCGAACCAGGTGGCGTTGATGATCTCGAACATCTTCGTGGTTATCGAACCCCGCAGCGCGCGCGTTTTCGCGCATCGCATTGAAGCTCGAGACGATACTCATCGGGCTGCCGGTGTCGAACGTCAGCTAGTGCAGAACCGCTCGGCCGGCATCGCCGGCGTCGGAAGCGATCTCGTTCGTGCCCGCGACCTCGAGCGCCGACCCCCAGGCCAGTTCCTGCGCCGCGGCCGGCTGCGGAATCAGGGCCATGCGGTCCGCCATGTCGAGAATGCGCGTCATGTTCTCCGCGCGCTCCGAATAGCGCGCCATCCAGTAGAGCTGGTCCGCGACCCGACTCAGCATGGCGCCGTCGCACCGCGGCCGTCCTGGAGCACCTAGGTGTCCTTGCTGCCGCCACCTTGCGAGGAGTTCACGACTAGGGATCCCTCCCTGAGTGCGACGCGGGTCAGCCCTCCGGCCACGACGCATATCTCCTCGCCATAGAGCACGAAGGGCCTGAGGTCGACGTGACGCGGCGCGATTCCCGAATTGGCGAAGGTCGGACAGGTCGAGAGGGCAAGGGTCGGCTGGGCGATGAAATTCGCCGGATCGGCGAGGATGCGCGCACGGTACCTGTCGCGATCTTCCCGCGTGCTCGCCGGGCCGACAAGCATGCCGTAGCCGCCCGAACCTTGGACCTCCTTGACCACGAGCTCGTCGAGATGGCCCAGCGCGTAGGCACGGTCTTCGCGCCGTCGCAGCATGTATGTAGGCACGTTCTCGAGCAGCGGCGCCTCGTCAAGATAGAAGCGGATGATCTCGGGCACGTACAGGTAGATCGACTTGTCGTCGGCGACCCCGTTGCCCAGCGCGTTGGCGAGCGTGACGCTGCCCGAACGGTACGCTGACAGGAGGCCGGGCACCCCCAGAATCGAATCGGCGCGGGACGCCAGCGGATCGAGGAAGTCGTCATCTGTCCTGCGGTAGATCACGTCGACCCGCTGCGGCCCCTCGGTGGTGTGCATGTGCACGCCCCCGTCGGCGACGAACAGGTCGGACGCCTCGACAAGCTCGATGCCCATCGTGTCAGCGAGGTAGGCATGCTCGAAATACGCGCCGTTATACGAGCCGGGCGTCAGCAGCACGACCGTCGGGTCCCCGGTTGCGGACGGCGCTACATGGCGAGGGCTGCGCAGCAACTCGTCGGGATAATGGTCGACGGGGGCGATCGCGTGTTCGGCGAACAGGTCTGGAAAGAGGCGCATCATCACGGCGCGGTTCTCGAGCATGTAGGACACGCCTGACGGCGTTCTCAGGTCGTCCTCGAGCACGTAGAACTCATCCGTGCCGACGCGCACGATGTCGATGCCGGCAATGTGGATGTAGATTCCGCCGGGCACGTCGAAACGGTGCATCCGGATCTGGTAGCAGGGGTTGTTGAACATGAGATCGGCCGGTATGCGGCCCGTGTGCACGATCTCGGCATCGTGATAGAGGTCGTGCAGGAAAATGTTGAGCGTGCGCACGCGCTGGACCAGGCCGCGCGCCAGCGGGTCCCATTCCGCCGCCGTGAAGACGCGCGGGATGACGTCGAAGGGGATCGGCGTTCGCTGGCGTCCTCCTGGCCATGGGCGAGAAAGTTGATGCCGAGGCGGCGGAAGAGGATCTCCGCCTCGAACGAGCGGCGCACGAGCTGGCCCTCGGGCAGGCTGCGAAGGCACGCCGCGACGCTGGCATAGGCGTCCCGGGTGCGCCCGTCGCCGGATGTCATCCCGTCAAAGGCGGGAACGGCGGGCATTGGTCACAGGAGGTCTGAACATCCCGGAAAACGCGGCCGTCCGGGCCGCCAGCTTCGCGCGGGCGGCATACGCCATATCCGCTGGCGGCAGAAACCCGCCATGCACCGCGGCGTGCCTACAGGAAGCTGTAGGGATCGACATCGATATCGACGCGCACGCCCGGCGGCGGCTGCGATTCGAAAATCCATCGCCGAAGCAACTTCTGGATGCTGACGTTTTTCCGGGCGCGCAGCAGGAGGCGCCGGCGGTGGCGGCCGCGAATGAGCGCCACCGGTGCCGGCGCCGGCCCCAGAACGGTCACGCCGGCGCTGCGTGGCGCCGACTGCCCGAGGCGTGCGGCCGTCTCGTCGACCCGATCCTCCCGGGGTCCGTGCACGATCACCGCGGCGAGGCGGCCGTAGGGCGGCATGCCGGACTCCCGCCGCGCCCGGGCCTCGACGCCGATGAACCGGTCGCGGTCGCTGGCCACCAGCGCTTCCATCACCGGGTGCTCGGGTTGCCAGGTCTGGATGAGGACCCGGCCCGGCCGTTCG
Source organism: Alphaproteobacteria bacterium (assembly GCA_964291215.2). GTDB lineage: Bacteria > Pseudomonadota > Alphaproteobacteria > MPNO01 > UBA830 > JAJEBT01. The sequence goes on from OZ219791.1 coordinate 1,850,984, forward strand.
GCGCGGCCGGCCCGGCCGCCAACCTGATGGAGCACCTGATAGGTGCGTTCGGCAGCCCGAAGGTCACCGCCGGAGAGCCCGAGATCGGCATCGACCGCGCCGACGAGGGTGAGGTGCGGGAAATGAAACCCCTTGGCCATGATCTGGGTGCCGATCAGGATGTCGATCTCCCGATCGTGCATGCGGCGCACGAACCCGCGCGCGTCCTGGCCCTGCCGCAGCGTGTCGCTCGACATGACCTCGGACCGGGATTCGGGAAACCGCCGCCTGACTTCCTCCTCGAGGCGCTCGACGCCGGGTCCCACCGCGGCGAACATGTCCGTCTCGCCGCATTCTGGACAGGCGCGGGGCGGCGGCGCCTCATGTCCGCAATGGTGGCACTGGAGGCGCCGGCTGCTGCGGTGTTCGACCAGCCAGGCGGTGCAGTTCGGACAGCCGAACCGGTGCCCGCAACTGCGGCATAGCGTCAGCGGCGCATAGCCCCTGCGGTTGAGGAACAGCATCACCTGTTCGCCGGCCGACAGGGTATCGCGCACGGCGCTGGACAGGGTCGGCGAGATCCAGGTCCGGGTCTCGAGGACTTCGTGGCGCATGTCTATGGCCGCGACCGCGGGAAGGCGGGCACCGCCGTGGCGGGCGGGAAGCTCCAGGCGGTGGTAACGTCCGCGCTCCACGTTGTCGAAGGTCTCGATCGACGGGGTCGCGGAGGCGAGAACCACGGGAAAGCGGCCGATGCGGCCGCGGACGACGGCCATGTCGCGCGCGTTGTAGATGACCCCGTCTTCCTGCTTGTAGCTCGGATCGTGCTCTTCGTCGATGACGATGAGGCCGAGATTCGGGAACGGCAGCAGCAGGGCCGAACGCGCCCCGACGACGAGCTGCGCCTTGCCGCGGAGCACCGCCCGCCAATTGCGCCGGCGCACCGAATCGGGGATGCCGGAGTGCCAGACCGCGGGCGGCGCGCCGAACCGGGTCTCGAAGCGCGACATCCATTCGGCGGCAAAGGCGATCTCCGGCAGCAGCACGAGGACCTGGCGGCCGCTGGCGACGGCAGCTGCGACGGCCTCGAGATAGACCTCCGTCTTTCCCGATCCGGTGACACCGTCGAGAAGGGAGACGGAAAAGCCGCTGCCGATCCTCTCCGTCAGCCCGGCGGCTGCAGAGCGCTGGGCGTCGGATAGCGGGGGACCGGGCCGGGCCGGGTCGATGGCCGGCGCCGCGCCGCTGTCGCCGGACACCGTGGCGCGGCGCAGAAGCGCCGCCGTGGCCAGGCCGCGGACGACCGCCGGCGAGACCGCGGCCGCCTCGACGATTTCGGCGAGGGTCGCGGTGTCGCGGTCCGCGAGGGTGCGAATCACGCGCCGCCGCGCCGCGGTCATGCGCAGGCCGCCGGGAAGCGCGTCGCCGTCGGGCGACACGCCGCCGGCAAGCATCCACGCGGCAATCGTCCTCGGTGCCGCGAGGGCGCCGCGAACGCTCATCGCCATGCGCAGCACGGCGCCGATCGGGGCCAGGGTGTAGTCGGCGATCCAGGCGATGAACTCGCGCGCGGCCGCCGGCATCGGCGGGCTGTCGAGCACCCGCGAGATCGGGCGGAGCCGTTCGCGGTCGACGGCGCCGCTTCCCGGCCCCCAGACGACACCGGTCATCCGGCGCGGGCCGAGCGGAACCTCGACGAAGGTGCCCGGCGCGGGGTCGAATCCCGGCGGTGTGGCATAGTCGTACGGTGCGGTAAGGGCCAGCGGCAGGAGAACGGCGACCACATCCTGTTGGGCCGTCCGGTTGCCGGTGGAAACGGGCTGGTCCATCGTCTAGACTCTACTTCAGCCGTCCGGGATCGCCAACCGGCCGTCCGGCGGGCGCGTCGACGGAACGGACAGGGGCCGGAGCAGGTTCATGAAGTTTTTCGTGGATTCGGCGGACGCCGCCGAAATCCGGGATCTTGCCGCAACCGGCCTGGTTGACGGCGTGACCACCAACCCTTCGCTGATCGCGAAGTCGGGGCGCCCGTTCCTCGATGTCATCGCCGAGATCTGCGCCATCGTCGGCGGGCCGGTGAGTGCCGAGGTTGCGGCGACCGACCACGAAACGATGATGGCCGAGGGGCGGAAGCTCGCCGGGCTGGCGCCCAACGTCGCGGTCAAGGTGCCGCTGACGCCGGACGGGCTCAGGACCTGCAAGGCGCTTTCCGACGAAGGCGTTACCGTCAACGTGACCCTGTGTTTCTCGGCCGGACAGGCGCTTCTGGCCGCCAAGGCGGGGGCCGCCTTCGTTTCGCCGTTTGCCGGCCGCCTCGACGATATCGGGCATGACGGCCTGGCGCTGATCCGCGACATCTGCGCCATCTATGCAAATTACGACGATCTCCGCACCAGCGTGCTGGCGGCATCGGTGCGCGGCCCCGCGCACGTGATCGAGGCGGCGAGGGCTGGCGCCCATGTCACGACGGTGCCGCCGGGCGTACTGCGTCAGCTGTTTCGGCATCCGCTGACCGATGCCGGGCTGGAAGCGTTCCTGGCGGACTGGCGGAAAACCGGCCAGTCGATCCTGTGAGCCTGCCGTGATCAACGACGCTCCAGGTCAGGCCGCGGCGCCGGAAGGGAACCAGTTCTCGCCCGAGGCGGTGCTCGACTGGCTGCGCCGCAATCCCGATTTCCTGAGCGACAATCCCGAGGTGCTGGCGACGCTTGCGCCGCCGCAGCGCCGCTTCGGCGACGGCGTCGTCGACATGCAGAAATTCATGCTCGACCGGCTGCAGACGAGATTCTCGGTCCTTCAGCGGCGCGAGCAGCAGATCATGTCGGCCGCCGACGACAACGCCGATCGCCAGGCGAGGATACTTCAGGCCGCGCTCGAGCTCGTTGCGGCGGCGGATATCGATGCCCTTGCCGGTTTCCTGCGGTCGAATCTGCCGGAGACACTCGACCTGGAGGCTGCCGCCTTCTGCGTCGAGGACGGTCCCGGGCCGCGGTGGCCCGCCGGGACCCGCGTTCTCGCCGCTAAACGGATACGGTACCTCATGGGGACGAGGCAGCAGGTCGTGCTGAAGTCCGCCTACAAGGCGAAACCGGATGTGTTCGGAGACGCGTCGGCGCGCATCGGGTCTGTCGCCTATCTGCGGCTTCGCCCCGACGCCGCCGGGCGGCGGATGATGGTGGCGCTCGGGGCTGGCAGCGCGGATGGTTTCACGACGGACCAGTCCACGGATCTCCTGTGCTTCCTTGCTGACATTCTCGACATACGGCTGGAGCAATGCCGGGAAGACCGGAGCTAGTCGAATTTTTCGCGGCGCCGGACCTTCTTCCGGCGCTGGACGCCTGGCGCACATGGCTCGCGGCCGAGCGGAGGATGTCGCCGCATTCCATCGACGGATATAGCCGCGACATCGCTTCGTTTCTTGAATTCCTCCGCGAGCATCTGGGAGAGTGCGCAGGCGTGGCGGCGCTGGCGGCACTCGGCGTTCCGGATTTCCGGGCATGGCTGACGAGCCGTGCCGACAGCGGGCTTTCGCGTACGTCGACCGCGCGCGCGCTGTCGGCGGTGCGCAACCTGTTCCGCTATCTCGAGCGCACCGGCCGCGCGGTCAATCCGGCCCTGGCATCCGTGCGGACCCCGCGGACCGGACGCGGCATCCCCAAGGCGCTGAGCGAGACCGACGCCGTCGACCTGCTTCGCCGCGCCGCCGAGGTCGCGCCGCAACCCTGGATCGGCGCCCGCGACGTCGCCGTGCTCACACTGCTCTACGGGTGCGGGCTGCGCATCGACGAAGCGCTGGGTCTCGACCAGCGTGATGTTCCCGACGGCGATGTCATGGTGATCACCGGAAAGGGAGGCAAGCAACGCGTCGTGCCGGTGCTTCCCGTGGTCGCCGACGCTATGCGGGTGTACCGCAAGGCCTGCCCGTTTCCGGACGAGGCAGACCGGCCGTTGTTCTACGGCGCCCGCGGCGGCCGGCTGAACGCGGGCGTCGTGCAGCGCGCCATGCGCACCCTGCGCGCTGATCTCGGGTTGCCGGAAAGCGTCACGCCGCATGCGCTGCGCCACAGTTTCGCGACCCACCTGCTGGCAGGCGGCGGCGATCTGCGCACGATCCAGGAACTGCTCGGCCACGCCTCGCTGTCAACTACCCAGCGCTATACCGAAGTCGATACCGCGCGCCTTACCGAGGTGTACGACCGCTCGCATCCGCGTGCGGTGGGCAGACGATAGGTACCTGCCGGCGTTCCTCGCGTATTCCGGCCATGTCCGCCGTGCCCTTCGGATGACCCTGTCCGAGATCCCGTATCGTCGACGGACCCGTACATGGCACATGCGAATGCGGGCGCGCGGGATACCGCCGACTGCACTCGTTCGAACGTTGCAGGCCGGTTTCTCCGCATTCGATCTCGGACCGCCATATGGGCATGGAGTATTGGCCTTGCATTCAAAAGGCCGAAGATGGCCTATTGAAATCGAATTAGGGGCCGGTTATGGCCTTTAAAGTGTGATTTCGTGGCATAAACGGTCACAAATTACCGTTCGGGGGAAATATGAAGGCATCACGCCAGATCGAAATCGAAATAGGATTCCGCATGGCAAGATTGCGGCTGCCCCGCAACGTGACGCAATCCATGTTGGCAGAAGATGCCGGGATCGGTTTACGCACGTTGCGGCGTCTCGAGTCCGGTGAACCCTCGACACCTTCCTGCGGGTCGCCCTGGCGCTGGACCTCAGCGATGCGATCCTCGGTGCGATACCGAGAGCTCAGATGCGCCTGATCGAGCGTATCTCGCGGATCGGTTCTGAGCGCCGGCAGGTACGTCCGCTGCCGGAGCGAGATATGGGCCGGATCTGGATGTGGGGCGATGATCCGGACGGCTGAGGCAAACATCATCCTGCATAGTGAACTCTCCGGGGCAGCATCCCGACCCCGGACGCCCGGTCGGAATTCCGCGGATCATCGGCTGAATTGCCTGGCCAGTCAACTCGTCGTCGGGACAACACCGGCAGCTGATGCTCACGGGTATCCGTGTGTCGTCGTCCGGACTGCGATATGCGGCGCCCGCCGTCATTTCCTGCCGGAGTCCGGCTCTTGCCGACGGCCTTCGCGCCTGCCGACGACATAGGTGCTCGCGCAGATGACGGCGGCTCCGGCCCAGGTCCAGAAATCGGTCGACTGGTGAAAGGCAAGCCATCCGATCAGTGCGGTCATCGGCAGCTGCACGTAGTTCACGATGACGACGAGGCCTGCCGGCGCCACGCGGAACGCCCTGGTCTGGCATTGCTGAGCGCCGACGGTGCACAGGCCGAGCGCCACCAAAAGAGGGATGTCCTTCAACCCGGGCTCGGCCCAGCCCCACAGCGCGCCGATGGCGGCGGGAGGAATCATCATGGCGTAGAGATAGAACACCATTGCGTTCGGGTGCTCGGTGAAGGCCAGCTTCTTGGTTCCGATCAGCGCTGCCGCAAAGCCCGCCGCGGCCAGCAGTGTTGCGATCGCCGGCGCCGAGATCTCGATCAATCCGGGCCGCAGGATGATCAGGACGCCGATAAAACCGGTGGCCGTCGCCAACCATTGATGCAGGCTCGCCCGTTCGGCCAGCCAGACCGCCGCCATGATCACCGTGAACAGCGGCATCGTGAACAGGAGCGCGCTTGCGTTGGCGAGCGGCAAGCCGGCGATTCCGTACATCCAGCCGAGCGCGCCGAGATAGCTCAGCAGCATGCGCCAGATATAGAGCCCGAGGCGACGGGTCCGCAGGATTCCGATCCCCGTGGCCAGCACCCACGGCAGCATGAACACGGCACCGAGCACGGCCCGGAACAGAACGATCTGCTGAGCCGGAAAGGTATCCGACAACCCCCGGACGACGCCGTAGATGAGCGCGTAGAACAAGCTCGAAGGCAGCATCCAGAGGATGCCGCGCAGCGGCCCGGGAAGTTCTGCCAGTTGTCGTCTCATGCGAATTCGGGAATAGTGCTTCCCCCTTTGTCCGCGGCTTGGCTCGCCGCCTCGTCGTCGCCCGCTGAAGCGGGGCGGCGAATTTCTTCCGGAGACATGTCCATGCAAGCCCCCCGACCGCAACCCTACATACCGGAAACCCCGCGCTTCGCCGAGGACGCGGACACGCCGCGCGACTTTCTCGAACGCTGCATCGAGAACATTGCGTCGCTGGAACCGCAGATCGGCGCCTTCGTGGCAACCGACTTCGAGGCGGCGCGGAGCGAGGCCGACGCCTCGACCGAACGCTGGAAGTCGGGGCGGCAGCTGTCGCCGATCGACGGCATGCCGGTGGGGATCAAGGACGTCATGGAAACGGCCCGCATGGCCACGGAACAGGGGTCGCCGCTCTTCGAGGGATGGGTCGGCGGGCGCGACTGCGCCGCGGTAGTGGCGTTGCGCGAAGCCGGCGCGGTAATCATCGGAAAGACCGTGACCACGGAATTTGCGGCGACGCAGCCGCGCGGCACGCGCAACCCGTGGGATCTCGAACGGACGCCGGGCGGCTCCTCCAGCGGTTCGGCCGCAGCGGTCGCAGCCGGCATGGCGCCGGCTGCGCTCGGCTCGCAGGTCATCGGATCCACTATCCGTCCGGCGAGCTACTGCGGCGTCCACGGGTACAAGCCGAGCGTCGGAGGGATCAACCGCGGCGGCAGCTTCGACGGTTTCAGCCAGAGCTGCACCGGCATTATCGCTGCCAGCCTCGAGGATACCTGGGTGACAGCGCGCGAGATCGCGGCGCGCGCTGGCGGCGATGCCGGCTATGTCGGCATCGCCGGCCCGATGTCCCTGCCGCCCGCAGCGGCGCCGCAGGTGGTCGCAATCCTCGAGACCGCCGGCTGGAGCAAGGCGACGGACGACGCGAAGGCAGCCCTGGACGATGCCCGCCGCCGTCTCGAAGAACACGGGATTCGCGTGGTTGACCGCAACGGCTCCGCGTCGGTTGCCGCCGTCGAGGACGCGATCGCCAACGCCATGGATATATCGATGAGCATCAATGCCTGGGAGGGGCGTTGGCCGCTCAACACCTACAGCCGCGACATGGATGCCGACAAGCTCAGCCAGGCGGCGCGCGATCGTCTGGTCGAAGCCGAGGCGCTCAGCCAGGAGGAATTCCGTGATCTCCTCGCCGAGCGCGCGCGCGTGCGCGGCGTCTATGCGGCGCTTGCCGGAGAGGTCGATGCCTGCGTGACGCTCGCCGCGCCCGCCGCTGCGCCCGTGGGTCTCGACTGGACCGGCGATCCGTCGTTCACAGTCCACACGTCCCTGATCGGCATGCCGGCTGTGACCCTGCCGGTGCTTGCCGATGACGGTCTTCCGCTCGGGCTGCAGATCATCGGGTTCACTGATGCCGACGCTTCGCTGATGGCGATCGCCGGCGGCGTTGCCACGCTTTACTAATGGCCGCGGGTCGAGGAGGGCAAGGCAGATGATCCGGGCCGGAATCGTGGGAATGGGGCGCTGGGGGCAGAACCTTGCGAGCTCCGTTGCCGGCGGGAGCGAGGCTATCCGGATCACGGCCGGTTTCACGCGGACGCCGTCGAAGGTTGCGGACTTCGCTGCTACTAGCGGTATCCAGCTGCATGACAGCTACGAGTCGCTGCTCGCCGACGAGGAGATCGACGCCGTCGTGCTCGCGTCGCCGCACAGTGTGCACTTCGCGCAGATCATGGCGGCGGCGGAAGCGGGCAAGCATGTGTTCTGCGAGAAACCGTTCTGCCTCAGCGGTGCCGAGGCGCGCCGGGCGCTCGACGCCCTGGCTGCCCGGGGGCTGCGCGCTGGGATCGGGCACAACCGCCGCTTTTCGCCCAATGCCGTCGCTCTCGGGGAACTAATTGCAGGCGGCGATCTCGGCGACATGATCCAGATCGAGGGCAATTTCTCGGCCAACATGGCCGGCTATGCCAACGAATGGCGGGACAGTAGCATCGAGAGTCCAGCCGGGGGCATGACGTCTCTCGGGATTCATGTGGTCGACATGTTCATCAACCTCTTCGGCCGCGTTGAATCGGTGCAGGCGGCGGGTGCCCGCGTGGCGATTCCGCTCGACCTGGAAGATGCCATGACGGTGCTGCTGCGGTTCGAGGGCGGTCAGCTCGGTTATCTCGGCACGGTGGCGGCGACCGGCATGCTGTGGCAGGTCCGCGCTTTCGGAACGAAGGGTTGGGCGGAGATTTCCGGTCTCGACAGGCTCGCCGTTCAGATGGCGGACGGCACCGGCGACACGAAATCCTGGGACGGATACGGATATCCCGGACTGCCGACGATCGCAGCCGGGCTCGAGGCCTTCGCGAGAGACTGCGAAGGCGGTGATCCGTTCCCGGTCACTCCCGACCAGATTTACCACGGGACATCGGTTCTCGAAGCGACAATCCGGTCCACCGAGACCAGCGAGCGTGTGACTGTGAGGTGACTGCGGACGCCGGCTCGTCGAGATCGTTGCGGGACATGGTAATGTCGATATCCTCGGCGAACCGGCGGATCAGGCCGACGACGGGCAAGCCACGCATCGGGGTGTCGTCCGTTGCCTGAACCGAATCTGCTGGAACAGCAATGGCAATGTTGCACACCGAATTTGATCGGCTCCCGGGGCAAGTTCACTCGGGTTCGCCCGCCGTGCGTCGTTGACCTTCTTGCTGTTTTCACTGAAAAGCTCCAGCCGATCTGAACCGCACATATCGGAAAGGCCGTCATGCCCAAGTCCGAAAGACTCCCGACCGCGATCACCCGCCTGTTGGAGATCGACCACCCGGTGCTGCTCGCTCCCATGGGCGGAGTGGCGGGCGGCGCACTGGCCGGTGCGGTCTCTTCCGCCGGCGGGCTGGGGCTGATTGGCGCCGGTTATGCCGACCCCGCGCTCGGCTTTGGCTCGGATGGCTGGATCCGCGACGAGTTCGCCAAGGCAGGCAACCACTCTGTCGGCATCGGCTTTATCACCTGGGCGCTCGACCGGCGTCCGGGCGCACTCGATGTCGCATTGGAATCCGAGCCGCACGCCGTCATGCTGTCCTTCGGCGACATAGCTCCGTACGCTGCGAAGATACGGGACGCTGGCGCCACCCTGATCTGTCAGGTCCAGACGCCGAGGGATGCACGGGAAGCGGCGGAGAAGGGTGCCGAGATCGTGGTTGCCCAGGGGACCGAGGCCGGCGGACACGGAGCTGACCGCGCAACGCTGCCGCTGGTGCCCGCAGTCGCAGATGTGGTGGCGCCGGTTCCGGTTGCCGCCGCCGGCGGTATCGCCGACGGGCGAGGTCTGGCCGCCGCGTTGATGCTGGGCGCGGAGGGCGCGATGATCGGGACCCGGTTCTGGGCGACCCCTGAGGCGCTGGGACATGCGAACCAGAAGGCCCTGATCGAGCGGTCCGGTGGCGACGACACGCTGCGCACCAGGGTTTTCGATACGGCACGCGGCATAGTCTGGCCGGAATCCTGGACCGGACGCGCCATCCGCAATGCCTTCGCCGAGACTTGGGACGGACGCGACGACGAATTGCGCGCTGAAGGTCCGGCGATGCGCGAACGCTTTTTCGCCGCACAGCGCGAGGGCGTCATCGACATGGCCGTCACCTTTGCCGGTGAAGGGCTGGATCTGATCGCCGATCGGCCGGGCGCCGGCGCGCTGGTGGAGCGGATTGTGGCCGAAGCGGTCGTGGCGCTGGCCACGGCACCGAGGCCGGGATAAACGGTCCAGGCCGCGAGACGGTCTCGACTTCCTTTTTTCCAACGCTGGGCATTTCTTCGACCACCTGTTGATGCTGATCTTTGCGGCGATGGCTGCGTTGCGGCTGACTGGCGGCACTGTACCGACGGGCCCATCTCGCATCGGCGGCGACATCACGAGCCTGAAAAGGTGATGCGGCGCCGCTCGCCCGATTTCGCCCACGCATCGTGGGCCCGCTACGGCGGAATTTTCCTGCACAGGATCAATGCACCCGTCACTCCGCTCGACGCCGTGCTCCAGTACAGGGAGCTGCTCATGGCGAAGTCGTTGTTCCGGGCAGCCAAGAGCCCGGCATTGGCCTTGGGGGTCAGGCGGTGGCGAACCTGCGGACCTTGACCGGCGTCCGGTTGTGCTGCGTGCGCCAGAGATCATATTGCATCTGCTGCACCAGCCAGCTCTCGGGGTTGCCGCCGAAGGCCTCGGACAGTCGGATCCCCATCTCCGGCGATATGCCGATTCGGCCGTTGAGCAGCATCGACAGCGTATTGCGTGATATTGAAAGACCCTTCGCGGCCTCGCTCACCGTCAGTCTGAGGGGTTCGAGGCACTGGCGCCGGATGAGCGTGACGGGGTGGGGCGGGTCGTGCATGGGCGTTGGCTCCTGGTGGTAGTCCGGGCAGTCGACGCCAGCGGCGTGGCCGTTCTCGAAGCGGAAGACCACCCGCCAGTTGGCGCACACCGTGACCGCTCAGAACCCGGCATACTCGCCCCGGAGCGGGTGCAGCCGGAAACCGGGCAGGTCCATGTCGTCCGGCGCAGCCGATGCGTTGAGCCGCACGAGGATGTCGCGCACGGTCCCGCTGTGCTCGGGACGGATGCGGCGCTCGTCACCGCGTTGCATGAGCCGCCTGAGCGCCCGGCTCCTGAAGCTCCGTATGATAGCCAACCGAAATACGCATTATGGCATATGTCAAGATGGAGCGCGTCCATTGGCCGCGGTCTGGCAGGCGTTTCTCATGCTGTGTTTAATTTCAGACGTCCTGACCTCGGCTTTGATTTCTTCCAATCAGAGTGATGCTTCTGGGCCGAGTTTGCGTGCGTTGTCTGGCAGTTCGTAGATCATGCGGAGACCGGTTCCGGAGCTTCTTCACCGCCCGCTGCACGGTCGCGCGGCTCACGCCGCCTGCAGGTCTCTTTGAGGTTCCGATCTGGACGGCTTCAGGAGGGTGCATCGCGAGCGTGTTCATGGCCGGGGCCATCCAATTCCAAGCATCATGGTATATCGTACCATCACGCGGCTACGTGTAAGCGTTCGGTCACGCGGTGACGACTGATTCTGGTCGATTCCGAGCCTTCTGACAATCTGCCGACAAAACGCATCCTTAACCGGTGACGATCGCCAACAATCACCCCGTGACCGAACGCTTACGGGTACGTTGTCAAGAAAAAACCGGGAAAATCGTTGATTGTGCTGGAAGAAAGCGGAGCCGGACCGATCAAGTCAACTCACGAGGTCAGGACATCTGAATTTTGCTGTCTTCTGCTGTCCGGAGGTTTCACAGGTCCGACCCTGCCAGGTTTTCCGGCTTCGGGGCCGTCCGCGGTCGTCGCCGGCGGCGTTATCGGCGCGTGGGCGGGTTGTTTTCGGGATGTGGGCAGGATGTGGGCGGCGTCCGGGAATCGGCCGGACGTTATTGGCGCTCAGGGCTGCGACGGTTTCCCGGCGGTCGAGCCGCCACCGTGTTTCGGCGAGGCTCTCGCGTCGGTTGGCGAAGATCACCGCGAGCGCGATGTTGTCGAGTCTGGCGCGGTTTGCCGGTCAGGCAGGCGTCCTCGCCGAAGACGCAGTCTCGGTGGTTCATGTTTTCCGCGGCCCGGTGCCCGCGGCCGCAGCAGTCCCTCTGGCGACGCGTATTGCGCATCGAGCGAGGTGATGATGTACCGGTGCAGTCGTTGCCGCTCGCTGCGCCGCTGGCGCTCTTTCCCGGCGGCTTGCGGTAGCATGCGGGCGATCTGCCGGGGTAGTTGATCAGGTCCTCGAGCGGCACGTATCGAGCGCTGCTCGAGGCGGGCCTTGCCTCCCTGAAGCGGCCATCCGTCTCCCGGTCGATGCCGTCGAAGGTTTCGGGCGCCCTTGACCGGGAAGACGTGGTCTGCGCCGCAGCGCCGGGTTATCAGCGTCGCCGGCGTCGTGCGGGTGATCACCTTGCCGCGGACATCGGTGCGCTTGAGGAGGTGGCCGCCAGCTCGCCGTCGTCGAAGTTCAACAGCGCGAAGGGTGCGCCGGAGGCGTGAGGGCCACGGTCTCATGGTCGCCGTTGCGGTTAGCGCCCGGGCGAGCCGGCGGCCGAGCACATCCTCGAGCGCCTCGGGATCGATCGACTGCCCGGTGGAGGGTCGCCCTGGAGGGCGGCTCGCGCAGCTCCGTCCTCGGGTTCCGCCGATGGCCTCGAGCTCGTCCCGGGACAGCGACCGCGCAAACCGCGCAGCTGCCTTTCATGTTCGCAAGCTCGGCGAGAACGTGAGCACACCGTGTGCTCCCTGCGCGGCGGAAGTCCTCGATCGCCGCCAGCTCGTCGTGCAGCGAACGCATCACTTCGGAACCCCGGGGAGCGAAGAGGCAGGCGGCGCCACCGCAGCGCCTGCGACAGCAGCCGTCGCGCCGCAGCGGCACGATGAAAATCTCTTTGCCATGGGAGGTCGGTGCAGCGCCCGTTGGCGCGGGCAAACCCCCTGGCACGCCAGCCCGCCGCCTTGTGCCCGCAAAACGCTCCGGATCGCAGAACGTCTCCGCCACCTGGTGGCCGCAGGCCCGGTCGTCGGCCAGCCGCCGCGTCGCAAGAAAGAAGGAGGCAAGGTTCGGAAACGTTCCCGGCGCCGCACGCAGTCGCGTGTTGTCAGATCAAGCCACTGCTGCTCCGGCTTCCAGCCACCGGTCGCGCCACTTGAAGGCCCCGTCACGCCGCCAGACCACTGCCCCCTGAAGGACGCAATATGGCGCAGCCTCGCCAGACAGCGAAACCCGAGATAGTCGTCCATCAACGCAGCGGACGCTCCTCGGGCTTCGCAAACCTCGGACAGACCCTTCCGGAGCTGCGACGTGAATCGGACAGGACGCGATGTACTTGTGAACCGACATTCCCGCACCATGACAACTCCAGTGCAGGAAAGCCAGCGAAAACTGCCCCCCGTTCCATAGTGAAGTGCAACACATGATGGGCTGTGACCATGTGTTTTTAGACGCATGATGTTGCGGAGCGGTAGCGGCGAGAGTTCCTGTACAAGATGAAGGGAGCTTGTTCATGTCCAAAGGCTACCGTCACCTACGAAGAGCGATGCCAGATTGAGGCAGAAAAGCGGTCTTTCACAAGGTGCGATTGCTCGGCGGCTGGGCCGATCAACAATTTTCCGGGAGATCAAGCGCAACACCGGGGGACGGGGTTACCGTCACAAGCAGGCGCAAAGGATGGCAGAAACGCAGGGCCGCCTTGTCTGTTTCTTGGCGGTTGACGCCTCGGGCTGAAGCTCAGAAAAAGCTGCGGGAGGGCCCCGAGCAGCGGCCGTTTTCGACTGGAGGGCCGTGGGTTGGCAACGGATCCATGATCGCCGAAGATCGGAGAGCCGGGGCGTCTTGTGGAAGAAGCTTCGGCGGCGCGGCAAGAAGCCGAACTGGAAGGGCGGATGCCATTCCGGCCGGGTGGACATTTCCGAGCGCCCTGCGGAGGCAAAGGAACGGATCGGCGACTGGGAGCCATCATCGGCAAAGCTCACAGTGGAGCTGTCGTGTCGCTCGTGCCACGAAATACGCCTTGCTGGGTGGACAGAAAGACACGGTCAGTTCGGTCATGATCCGCCTGCTCGGCTCTGGTGCGCTATTGGTCCACACAATCACGTCAGACAACGGCAAGGAGTTCGCAGACCACAGGCGTGTCGCACTTGACGCAGATTTCTTCTTCGCCTTTCCATTCTTGGGAGCGCGGCTTGAATGAGCACACCAACGGCCTGGTGCGGGAGTACTTCCCGAAGGGCACGGACTTTCGCGCGACATGCAACGAAGATGTTCAGAAGGTGCGGCTCAACACTCGGAAAGTCCTGGGATCGCCGACGGAGGTAATCTTGAAGTGAAACCGCCCTGACCATCTGCGTTCCGCAGCCGCAACGTGCAGCAGGGTCCATGCCGCGCGACGGCGGAATAGTGGCTTGAAGCCGACAAAGGCGTTGCATAAGCTCGATGTTGAAGGAACTGAAGCTGTTCCCAGGCGGAATCGAGAGGGGCAGAGGGGGAAAATTTGTGCAACATCCGGCGCCCATCTCCGTTCGGGCTACGCCCTCACTGCGATGGGGGCCGGATGTTGCACTTCAGACTGGAAGTGGGGTGAAAAAAATCTCTCGCACCAACCCGCGCCCCCGCAAAACCCAGGTGCTGCCTTGAAAAATCGTATCTACTCACCCCTAGTTGGGTTCTGATTGGTCGTAGTGCTCGTTGATGATGCCTGCGGCTTTTCCGTCGAGGGCGATCTGGGTGGCGACGTGATGATTGTAGCCGAGTGCGGCCATGGAGGTGAGGTAGCTTGAGCCCCGGCACCATGCTTTTGCGTGGAGCGGAAGCATCCGGACACCTTGACCTTTGCCATCCTGATCTTCTGTTCTCCGGCATTGTTGGTGAAGCTGACGTCGGGGTCGTCTGTGAAGCGCAGGTTTTCGTGTTTCACGAGACGTTCGTGCAGGTTGTGCGCGTTTGCGATGTGTTTTCCTTTCGGCGGGATGTCGGGCAGTTCCTTGGCGCCCTGATGGTGCGGTAGCGCACGGCCTCGTTCAGGGTCCTGGATGTGCTCTTGTTGATCTTGTGGCAGACCTCGCGGAGCAGGCTCTTCATCAGTCGCGCGGTAGCCTCGACGACGAAGGTAAGTTCGCGCAGCAGGTGGCTGCCGCTGGTGGCTACACTGCCATGTACGAGGCCCAGGACGCCCTTGTAGCACGGGCCGATCTCTTGCTTGCGGTGCGGGAACTTGCACGTCCCGACGACATGGAGCCACTTGCCGTTGATCCGAAATCATCGACATCGGGCGTTGCAGGAGGTGCGCCATGGCGGCCTCCTCCCATGACGCATCGTGAAAGCATGGCCGAGGCCTCGGAGAGCTTGATGCCGGAGATCGCCTGCACGAGCGCGACGGCGCAGGGACAGCATCTGGGCGACCAGCAGGTTGATGACGAGGGCTTGGATGCCGTACTGCACGGGATGTTGTCGGGGAACCGGCCCTTGCACTTCGGGCATTCCTCGGCGTCGACGCGGCGCGACCTCGAACACGATGTCGTGCGGCGCTCGACGGGGTCGACGCCGTCGGCGCCGCAGGCGTCGCAAGCATCGACCGCGACCGTCTCCTCGACGATGGCAGGTTGTCGCCCATCTGCTGGTTCGGCTTCGGGCCGTTGCTCCCGGCACGCTCTTGTCCGTCTGTGACGGCGGCAGACCGGAGTTCCGGCTCGTGCGTGGTCTTCTCCAGAAGGACGACGATGAGGATGCCGAGCAGGAGGACGCGGATCACGGCCTCTTCCGCCACCTTGCCGGCAGCGTCGCGGTCTTGGCCGCTTCGAACTCCTCGCGCGCCGCCCGTCGCCATCACCCGGCCTTGCGCTTCATCAGCGCGCCGCTTCCGAGATGCGTTTCCACATACAGATCATGCGGGGGCTGGAGCCCCGGAAGCAGCTGGCACAGCCCGCTCGTCGCCTTCGATCCAAAGTAGCCCACTGGCGGTCCCCGTCGTTCTCGATTACCACCACTAAACGAATCGGCCTGCAGTGTCAAATCTCCACGAAAACCCGTTCGTTACTCTACCCCGACATCAAGCCGGAACCAGGGGGTGAGCAGTTACGAAAAATCAAACAGAATTTAGCGTGAGTTTCCCCTGACGGTCTGGATCTCCGTGCGCTCCGCCGCCTTGGCGGCATAATATCTTTGCGGCGCGCAATATGGTCCGGAGAGCCTCCGCTAGGCGATCCGCGGCTTCCGCGACTGCTTCGGTGGATGCGTCGCCATCTGTGAACGCCTCTTCGACGTCTGGGAAGGTGGCCGAAAGGCTGCCTCATAGTACGCAGGCCGAACCTCTCCGATTGTGCCATGCAGTTGCAAGACACGAAACGGTTTACGACAACCTCTTCGGGTTCCTGTCCATTGCTTGAACCCTTGCGGCTCGACCCGGCGACAACATTTGGCCCGTATTCGAGAATCCGGGTAGCATGGCGTATGCCGCTGCCATGGCGTTGAACCAGCGCCGGGCGGATTGATGGCTGCACGGCAGCGCCGGCGAGCGGGAACACGGGAGATGCGCATGCAGAACACGGACAGAATCAGGACGACCCATGTTGGCAGCCTGGTCCGGCCGCCCCCATTCGTGGCGCTGCTGCGTCGGCAGAGCGAAGGCGAGCCCGTCGACGAGGCTGAGTTTGCGGACGCGCTGAACCGGGCGGTTGTTGATGTGGTTCGCCGACAGGCGGAGACCGGGCTGGACTTCATCAGCGATGGCGAATTCGGAAAATCGATCAGCTGGTCGCGATACGTGCTTGAGCGGATGAACGGCTTCGAGCGGGCGGAGACCGACGACGCGCCGAACATGATGCCGGCAGCGGTGTTCGGCAAGGACCGCGAAGAGTTCGCCGAATTCTACGCCGAGTACGACCAGACCCAGAATTTTGCCGGCATGCGCGGCTGGGTGGTGACCGGTCCGGTGACATATGGCGGGCACGACAGGATCCGACGCGACATCGACAATTTCAGGCAGGGAATGGACGGCCTCGACGGTATCTCCGGCTTCATGCCGGCCGTGTCGCCATCGAGCGTGGCTCCGGACCGTGACGACCGCTATTACGACCGGCCGGAGGATTGTCTTGCGGCGATCGCCGATGCGCTTCGCGACGAATATCGCGAAATCATCGACGGCGGATTTCTCCTGCAGGTCGACGACGCTTATTTCGCCAGCCTGTACGACATGATGCCCGGCCTGTCGGAATATCGGGACTGGGCCGCCAGCGCCGTCGAGGTCATCAATCACGCGCTTCGCGACATTCCTCCCGAGAAGACCCGGTTCCATGTCTGCTGGGGAAGCTGGAACGGCCCTCATGTCAGCGATGTAGAACTGAAGGACATGGTCGACCTCATGCTCCGCGTCAGGGTCGGCGGATACGCGATAGAAATGGCGAATCCCCGCCACGAACACGAGTGGGCCGTGTGGCGCGACATCGAGCTTCCGGATGACAGGGTCCTCATTCCCGGCGTCATCAGCCATGCCACCAACGTTGTCGAACACCCCGATCTGGTCGCTGAGCGAATCGTTCGGCTCGCCAATCTGGTGGGCCGGGAAAACGTGATTGCCGGCACCGACTGCGGTTTTGCGCAGGGCCCGTTCACCAACCGGGTCCACCCCTCGATCCAGTGGGCAAAACTCCGGTCGCTCGTGGAAGGGGCCGATCGGGCGACCAAGGTTCTCTGGGGCTGACCCAGCGATTCCGCGACACAAGGGGTACGAAACGATGCGCGATACGTTGTTGCTGGTGGGGAGCGTCCCGCTCGACACTCCGGAGCAGGTCTTTCGAAGATTCGGGCCCGAGATTGGCGAATGGCTGTCCTATCTTCCCGATGGCGAGGTGGGGGAGCGCCGGTACTGGGTCGACGGAATCGCTTACCGGGTCTTCAACGGCCACCCGGAGATCGAGACCATCCGGCGGCCTGCCCCGACCGCCGACGGCGTCGAGGAATGGCGGCCCCGGGGGGTGCATGACACGTTCCAGTTCCGCGTGCGGCCGGGAACAGGGAGGGTTCGCTTCGGCGATCCGGGCTGGCGCCTCGGATATACCCGGGACGCGATCAACTCCTACTTCGTCTTCCGGCAGTTGCAAAAGGACGGGGTGGTGCCGGAGCACGTGCGGTTCCAGGTCTGCCTGCCCCTGACCTACAGCGCGGTCGGCAACTATTTTCCGGAAACCGGGGATCTGGAAAAGGTCGTTCCGGGGATGACGTCCGCCCTCTCCGCGGAAGTCTCCGAAATGCTCCACCACATCCCGGCGGGCAAGCTCGCCATCCAGTGGGACCTTGCGATCGAGAACCGGTTCGTCGAAGAGCATCTGGCACGCGGCGACATCGAGGCGGCAAAGGCAGAGGTGCAGCGGCTCGCTCGGCCCGCGGCTGAGGTCTGTGCCGTGATCCCCGACGAAGCCCACGTGGGCTACCATTCCTGTTTCGGCACGCTGAACGGGTGGCCCACCCGGCAGCCGAAGGACATGACAGGCACCGTGCTGCTGCTCAATGCGATGATGGAGGCGACCGCCAGATCCGTGGAGTTCCTTCACTTTCCGACCGCAGGACCAACGGATGACGGGTATTTTTCGCCGCTTCGCGACCTCGACGCTGGAGATGCCAGGATCTATGTCGGCGCCATCCATCACCTGCACGGTTCCGGAGGCATGCGCGCCCAGCTCGATGTCATCAGATTCATGCTGCCCGAGTTCGGGCTGGCGGCGCCGTGCGGCTTTGGACGGACGCCCGAGCGGCCGGGCCGCTTGCTGACCGAAGAAGGCGACGAGCCGCCGCCTGACATCTTGGGAACGATCATCGAGGATCACCGGGCCGCCGTTGCTCTGCACCGGCAGTTCCTGCAGTAGGCGCCGATACCCGCGGCCGGGCGGTCCGGCGGGATCCGCGCCAAGCGAAGGCTGCGTTCCGGCCGCGTTGTTCCGCGCCGAGATGTGTTATCGTTGCACCGGTTCCCGGTATCCGGACATGTTCGCGGCCGCGGGACGCAAAGGGTGGCTGATGGATGCCGGATCTCCTGACTGTCAGTGACCTCGAGGTCGAGTTTCATGTGAACGAAGGCGTGGTGCGCGCCGTCGATGGCGTCGGCTTCCGTATTTCGGCGGGCCGGACGGTCGCGCTTGTCGGTGAGTCGGGATCGGGCAAGTCGGTCGTCTCTCAGGCCATCATGGGCATTCTGCCGCGGACGGCGCGGGTGACGGCGGGAAGTATCGTGTTTCGCGATCCCCGCGATGATTCGACAACCGACCTGCATGCGCTTGATCCGGGCGGCGCGGCCATGCGTGCCATTCGCGGCGGCAGGATCTCGATCATTTTCCAGGAGCCGATGACCTCGCTCTCGCCGCTTCACACCATCGGCGATCAGGTGTCGGAAGCGCTGTTCATCCACGACCGGATCGGGCGCCGCGAGGGTCTTCAACGGACTGCGGACATGCTGCGGCTGGTCGGCTTTCCCGAACCCCGGGAGGCGCTCGACCGTTATCCGTTCGAGCTTTCCGGCGGGCTTCGCCAGCGCACGATGATTGCCATGGCGCTGGTGTGCCGGCCGGCGCTGCTCATCGCCGACGAACCGACGACCGCCCTCGACGTGACGATACAGGCGCAGATCCTCAAGCTGATCGGCGATCTCCAGAAACAGCTGCACATGGCGGTGCTCATGATCACGCATGATCTCGGCGTTGTCGCCAATGTCGCAGACGAGATCGTGGTGATGTATCACGGCCGCGTGCTCGAACGCGGTACGCTCGAGGACATATTCGAAAATCCCGGACACGACTATCTCAGGGCGCTGCTGCGGGCGGTGCCGCGTTTCCACATGGCGGCGGGTGAACGCCTGATTCCGCTTCGCGAAATCTCTCACCATACCGAGCATCTGCTCGCGCGCGGCGAAGAAGAGGCTGCCGACGCCGGCGGGCCGCTGCTTGAGGTGAGTGGGCTGACAAAGCGCTTCCACCCGCGCCGCGGCGGCCTCTTCGCCGCCGCCGGGGCGCGCCCCGTGCTTGCCGTCGACGACGTCAGCTTCTCCATCGACTGCGGCGAATGCCTGGGGCTGGTCGGAGAGTCGGGGTGCGGCAAGACCACCCTCGCGAAGATGATCATGGGTGCGCTGCGCCCCGATGCCGGCGAGGTCATCTTCGGCGAGGGTTCCGAGAGGACGGACCTCACGAGGCTCACCGAACGCGAACTCTTCCCCTACCGCCGCAGGGTCCAGTTCGTGTTCCAGGATCCGTTCTCGTCTCTCAATCCGCGCATGACCGTGTTCGAGATCATCTCGGAACCGCTGGTGATCCACGATGTCGGCAACCGCGAGTACCGGTCGGAGATGGTTCAGGAACTCATGGCGCTGGTCGGCCTCGATCCGCGCTTTTTCAACCGCTATCCGCACTCCTTTTCCGGCGGCCAGCGCCAGCGGATCGGCATCGCCCGTGCGCTCGCGCTCAAGCCGCAGATGCTGCTCTGCGACGAGCCGGTGTCGGCCCTCGACGTGTCGGTTCAGGCGCAGATACTGAACCTTCTCAAGGACCTGCAACAGGAGCTAGGCCTGACTTACCTGTTCGTTTCGCACAACCTGGCGGTGGTCGACTATGTCTCGGACCGCATCGCCGTCATGTGCGCCGGCCGGCTCGTGGAGACGGCGCCGCGCGAGCTTCTCTTCAGATCGCCGGTCCATCCCTATACCAGAGCGCTGCTGTCGGCGGTGCCCGCGCCCGATCCGGGCCGGCGGCTGGATCTCACGGCGCTGATGGAGGGCAAGGCCTCCATTCCGTCGGAGTGGCCGGAACCCTTCGGCGTAACGGGCGCGATGTCGCTTCTCGATCTCGGCGACGGACACCTTGTCCGCGCCAGCGCGCATGCCGACGCCGGCGAACTGAGGGCGTGATGCGCATGCGCGCACTAGCAGCGGCGACCGTTGCCGCGGCCGCGCTCGCCGGGCCGGCGGCAGCAGAGCTGCCGGCCGGGATGCGGCTGGTCGAGCCGCCGGTGCTGAAGGCCCGGGTGGCGGCCGGCCGGCTGCCGCCCGTCCGCGAACGCCTCCCGGAAACGCCCCGCATGGTTGAGGTCGAGTCTCCCGGACGTCATGGCGGCCGGTTGCGGATGATCTTCGGGCGCTCGAAGGATACGCGCCTCCTCGTCGTTTACGGCTATGCGCGGCTCGTGACCTACGACGCGCAATTCCGGATCCGGCCGGACATCCTTGCCGCCGTCGATGTCGAGGAGGGGCGCCGCTTCACCCTGCATTTGCGGAGCGGGCATCGCTGGTCCGACGGGCACCCGTTCACGGTCGAGGATTTCCGTTACTGGTGGGACGATGTCGCCAACAACCCGAAACTGTCGCCGCTCGGCCTGCCGCAGGTCATGAAGGTCGACGGTCACGGCCCGACCTTCGAGGTCGTCGATGGCCAAACGGTGCGCTACACGTGGCACGCGCCCAACCCGTACTTCCTTCCCGCGCTCGCCGCCGCGACGCCGCTCTACATCTATCGTCCGGCGCATTATCTGCGCCGCTTCCACAACCGCTATGCCGATCCTGGCCGCTTGGCCCGCATGGTCGGAAAGTCGGGCCGCCGCAACTGGGCTGCGCTCCACAACCGCAGGGACAACCAGTATAAGAACGACAATCCCCAGCTCCCGACGCTGCAGCCGTGGGTTCTCCGCACGCAGCCGCCGGCGCAGCTGTTCGTGTTCCGGCGCAACCCCTATTTTCACCGGATCGACCAGAATGGACGCCAGCTGCCCTATGCCGACAGGATTGCGATGAAGGTCGCGGCTGGCGGGGTGATACCGCTCAAGACCGGCGCCGGCGAATCCGATCTCCAGGCGCGCGGACTCGCCTTCAGCGACTACACTTTCCTCAAGGAGGCCGAGAAACGGGAGAATTTCCAGGTGCGCCTGTGGCAAACCGCGAAGGGCTCCCATGTCGCGCTGTATCCGAATCTCAACGCCCGCGACCCCGTATGGCGCAAGCTGATGCGCACGGCGGATTTCCGGCGCGCATTGTCGCTGGCGATCAACCGCCATGAAATCAACCAGGTCATCTATTACGGACTTGCCGTCGAGGGCCAGAACACGGCGCTGCCGGCGAGTCCGCTGCATCGTCCTGAATATGCGGGCGCCTGGGCAGGGTTCGATCTCGATCGCGCCAACGCGCTGCTCGACGGCCTCGGCCTGGCGCGGGATGGTCCGCGCGGGCTGCGCCAGCTGCCCGACGGGCGCCCCATGGAAATCATCGTCGAGACGGCCGGCGAGGATTCCGAGCAGGCCGATGTCCTCGAACTGGTTCACGATTCCTGGCTGCAGGCGGGCATCAAGCTGTTTACCCGCCCGTCGCAGCGCGAGGTGTTCCGCAACCGAATCTTTGCCGGCGAGACGCTGATGTCGGTATGGTTCGGTCTTGAGAACGGCGTTCCCAATGCCGAGACCAGCCCGGACGAGTTGGCGCCGACAAGCCAGCTGCAACTGCAGTGGCCCAAATGGGGCCAGTATCACCAGACCGGGGGGCGGGCCGGAGAGCGGCCGGACAATCCCCATGCGCTCACGCTCCTGGAACTGAATCGGAAATGGATTCGGGCTGCGTCGCAGGCGGAACGCGCTCGCATATGGCACCAGATGCTCGCCATTCACGCCGACCGGGTCTATTCCATCGGGCTTGTCGCCGCGGTACCGCAGCCCGTCATCGTCAACCGCCATCTCCGCAACGTCCCGGAACGCGCCATCTTCAACTGGAACCCGGGCGCCCAGTTCGGCGCCTACATGCCCGACACGTTCTGGTTCGCCGATTCCCGGCGCCGCCAGATGCGCCGCTAGAGAGGTGGCTGGATGCTGAGATACCTCGTCCACCGCCTACTGGTCATGATTCCCACCCTGCTGGCGATCAGCTTCATCGTCTTTGTCATCATCCAACTGCCGCCCGGCGACTATCTCACAAGCTACATCAACGAACTGCAGAGCCAGGGCGAGGCGGTTGACGAGGCCAAGATCGCGTTCCTGCGCGAACA
The DNA here is from genome assembly GCA_964291215.2 of Alphaproteobacteria bacterium. Classification (GTDB taxonomy): domain Bacteria; phylum Pseudomonadota; class Alphaproteobacteria; order MPNO01; family UBA830; genus JAJEBT01. Next base: position 1,873,429 of record OZ219791.1, read on the forward strand.
GTACGGCCTCGACCAGCCGTGGTGGCGGCAATATCTCCTGTGGCTCGGCGGCATGCTCCAGGGCGATTTCGGCTTCTCGTTAGAACACGACCGGCCGGTGGCCGAAGTTGTCGGGGACCGGCTCTGGCTGAGCTTTCTCGTGTCGTTCACCACGATCCTGTTTACTTGGGCGGTGGCGTTTCCGATCGGCGTATATTCGGCGACGCATCAGTACAGCTGGGGCGATTATGGGCTGTCGTTTGTCGGGTTCCTCGGCCTTGCGACGCCCAACTTCCTGCTCGCGCTGGTGTTGCTCTATGCCGCCAATCGCTGGTTCGGCACTTCGGTTGGCGGGCTGATGGACGACCGGTTCATTGGCCAGCCCATGAGCTGGGCCAAGCTCGGATCCGTGCTTGAACATCTCTGGGTTCCGGTCGTCGTCATCGGCACGTCGGGGACGGCCGGCATGATCCGCCGCCTGCGCGCGAATCTCCTCGACGAGTTGCAGCGCCAGTACGTGACGACGGGGCGCGCCAAGGGGCTGCAACCGGGCCGGCTTCTGGTCAAGTATCCGCTGCGCATGGCGCTCAATCCGTTCATCGCCGACATCGGAAACCTCCTGCCCCAGATCATTTCCGGGGCGGTCATCGTCTCCGTGGTCCTGTCTCTGCCCACCACCGGGCCGATGCTCCTGCGTGCGCTGCAGAGCCAGGACATGTATCTGGCTGGCTCCTTCCTCATGTTCCTGTCGCTGCTGACCGTCATCGGCGTGTTCGTTTCCGACATCCTCCTCGCCCTTCTTGATCCGCGCATCCGGCTCGGCGGCGGGACGACGCGATGAGTCCTGCCCCGACCTCCGGCGAGCGCATGGAACACTGGGTCTCGGACGTGCCTTTCGATCCGCATGTCGCGGAGATGCTGACCCCGGAACAGGAGCGCATCTACATGGCGTCGCAGTGGCGCATGATGTGGATCCGGTTCCGGCGGCACAGGCTTGCGGTTTGGTCGGGGATGCTGCTGGCCGTCGTCTACCTGTCGATCTTGGCGAGCGAGTTCATCGCCCCCTACAACATGCACACTCGCCACATGGATCACATATTCGCGCCGCCACAGACGGTGCGCCTGTTCCATGACGGCGAGCTTGAGGGGCCGTTCACCTACCGGTTCGACTACCGGCTTAACATGGAGAATCTCAAGCGCGAATACGAGGAAAACCGGTCCGAGCCCCGCCGGCTTCACTTTTTCTGCCTGGGCGACGCCTATTCTTTCTGGGGCCTGGTCGAAATGCGCTTTCATTTCGTCTGCCCACCGGAAGGCGGAACGTTCTTTCTGCTCGGAACCGACCGCCTCGGCCGCGACATCTTTTCCCGCATCGTGATGGGAACTCGGATATCGCTCACCGTGGGTCTCATGGGGATCACCATCAGCTTCGTGCTCGGCATGCTGATCGGCGGGCTGGCGGGCTATTACGGAGGCTGGGTCGACAACGCGACCCAGCGGGTGATCGAGGTGATCCGCTCCTTTCCCGAACTGCCGCTGTGGATGGCGTTGTCGGCGGCATTGCCGGTGACATGGAGCCCGATTCTCATTTATTTCGGTATCACCATCATCCTCGGCCTTCTCGACTGGACCGGCCTCGCTCGTGCTGTGCGATCCCGGCTTCTTGCGATCCGTGAGGAGGATTTCGTCTCCGCCGCCCGCCTCATGGGAGCGCGTCCGCGCCGGATCATCTGGCGCCACATGATGCCGGGTTTCATGAGCCACCTGATTGCGTCGGCGACTTTGTCGGTTCCGGCAATGATCCTTGGCGAAACGGCGCTGTCATTTCTGGGGCTCGGGCTGCGTCCTCCGATCACGAGCTGGGGTGTCCTCTTGGCCGAGGCGCAGAACATCAACGTGGTCGCGCTCTATCCGTGGCTCATGCTGCCGGTGGTGCCGGTCATCATCGTCATTCTCGCCTTCAATTTTCTTGGCGATGGCTTGCGCGACGCCGCGGACCCCTACGCGTAGCCTGGCCACTTGTTTGCGGTGGTTGGACGGGCCAGGTGTTTGCGGGTCGGTAACTGCCCAGGTCTGATTTCAGCGAGCGCTCACAGGCGGTGGATTGATGTTTCCGGTGTGGTGGCGCCGAGTGTTGTCGGTTGGATAAAACGGCGGGATTTCGGCGATTCGCTGCGCTTTTCAGGATCGTGTTTCTTTGCTGTTGTCAGGTCCTGTTGCCGCGGTTTCAGTGTTTGTCTCTTTGAACGCCGCCCGTTTTCTTCCCTGTTGTCGTTTCGGTCCAGTTTCGGTTTTTCTGCCGGCATGTGATCCGGGCTCCTGAGGATTGTCGGGAGGGTTCTGGTGTTTCGCGGGATCGTCTGCTTCCCTGTCGCCCGGGTCCTGTTGTCCGGGTCCGGGGCGCCCTCGCGACGCCAGCACCAACAGATCAGCCTCGCCGCAAGGAGCCTTCCCAACGTCAGGACCATCGTCCTCGCGCAGGACCACGACGAGGCCGGAGAACGTCAGGCCGAAACCCTGCGCACAAGGCTGAAGGTCCCCCCTCACGCCATGCTCCACAGACGCAGACCGCCAGAAAACGCCGACTGGAACGACATCATCAACACCAGGACCCGACAACAGGCGGAAAACGAAGCCCGCGCGGCCTCTCGTCAACGCCGCATATCCTCGTATCCGTGTTCGCCCAATCCACACACAGCCAACCGCTCAAAAGCGCGGTTCTCCGCCGAAACCCGACGTTCTGAATCGCCGCCGACACCCGAGGCCTGCGACGACCTGAAGGATCTGTATTGGTTCATCTCCAGACGTGTGGGCGCGGCCTAGGCGATGGCCTAAGTGGATCGCATAGAGGCCTACTGCCGGGATTTTACGGAATTTCCGGAGCGCGGCGTGCAACGGGATGACCTGTTTCCCGGCTTGCGCGTCGTCGGTTTCGAGCGGCGTGTAACCATCGATTTCCGTGTGCGCGGGGATACCGTGACATTTCTCAGGGGTCTTTGCAGGGGACGGGATGTCGAACGGCTTGCAATAGTGTGACGCGGGTCCCAAGAAATGCCGAAGATCTCCGGCCAATCAGACCATGTTCAGGCCGTCGCCGACCGTTTAGGTCCCGTGCCAAAATAGATTGTTTTTTGGTGTGGATCTGCCATCGATGATGTCATGGAAGCGATGGTCGATACGCTGCGATCCAAGTTTGTGGTGTTGCGTCCGGTTCTGAACGAACGTGCGCGGCGCCTGTGGGCGGCGACGGAGGCCCGTGCCATCGGGCGAGTGGCCGAGGCGACGGGGATGGGCACCGTTCGCGCCGGAGGAGCTTGATTCGGAGTCTTCGAGTGAGGTTCCTTCAGGACGTTTGCGTCGCCCCGGCGGCGGGCGCAAGCGGGTGACGGATCCGGGTTTGGTGGCGGCGCTGGGACGCGAGCTTGAACCGATGACGCGCGGCGATCCGGAGAGTTCGCTGCGGTGTCACAGTGCCGCTGGCGGACCGTCTTGCGGTCGAGGGCCACCGCGTCAGCGAGCGCACGGTGAACCGGCTGCTCCACGATCTGGGGTACAGCCTCCAGGCCAATCGCAAGCAGCATCCGGACCGGGATGCGCAGTTCCGACGCGCCGGGTGCGCGCGTTCCGGAGTCTGGGCCAGCCTGTGGTGACACGAAGAAGAAGGAAATCCAGTACCGCAATGGCGGCCGGGAATGGCGGCCCGAGGGCGACCCTGAAGCCGTCAACGTGCATGACTTCCCCGATCCGGAGCTCGGCAAGGCGATCCCCTGCGGGGTCTACGATCTCACCGCCAACGCCGGCCGGGTCAGCATCGGACACGACACGGCGGCATTCGCGGTCGAGACCCTGCGCCGCTGGTGGCGGCAGATGAGCCGGCTGCTCTATGCCAGGCGCCTGCTGATCACCGCCGACGGCTCCAACAGCAGCCGCAACCGGCTGTGGAAGCTGCAGCACCTCGCCGACGAACTCGGGTTGAAGGTGTCGGTGGCCCACTTCCCGCCCGGAAAGTGGAACAAGATCGAGCACCGGATGTTCTGCCACATCACCCAGAACTGGCGTGGCCGGCCCCTCGTCAGCTATCAGGTGATCGTCAAGCTGATCGCCGCGACCACCACCGGCCTCACCATACGCTCGCACCTCGACGAGAACAGCTATCCGCTCGGGGTCAAGGTCAGCAACGATGAGATGGACGGCCTCGCCATCCGCAGAGACTCGTTCCACGGCGAGTGGAACTACACCCTCACGCCACGGACATAACGATCAATTGATTTTGGCGAGAGCCCTTACCGGAACGGAACAACCTGCGCAACGACGGCAACACCGCAGGTGCGCCGGCATCGCACACCTCGGGCGACATGACGTATTGCCGCCTCAGCCAATGAAGTCGAAATCGGCCTCGGTGATCTGCGACGCCTGGATCCCCTCCAATGTGATTGACCCGCCATCGTAGGTGATGACCGTGTCGTCACCCGATTGGACAATGGTGAGATCGTCGAAGCTCCCGCTTCCGACATTTTCTCCGACCCAGGTGAGGCCACCGTCATACGAAATACGGGTCTGCACCTGCACATCCCTGATGTTGATGACGTCCCGGCCGTCCTGAAAATCGATGATCGTGTCGCTACCGTCGTCCCGGTAATCAAAAAAGGTATCTACTCACCCCTAGTTGGATTCTGATTGGCCATAGTGCTCGTTGATGATGTCTGCGGCTTTTCCGTCGAGGGCGATCTGGGTGGCGACGAGTGGGTTGTAGCCGAGTGCGGCCATGGAGGTGAGGTAGCTCGAGCCCCGGCACCATGCTTTTGCGTGGAGCATGGTGCGGAAGCACCCGGACACCTTGAGCTTTGCCATCCTGATTTTCTGTTCTCCGGCATTGTTGGTGAAGCTGACGTTGGGGTCGTCTGTGAAGCGCAGGTTTTCGTGTTTCACGAGACGTTCGTGCAGGTTGTGCGCGTCGGACTTGCGTCCACGTTTTCCTTTCGGCGGGATGTCGGGCAGTTCCCTGGCGCCCTGATGGTGCGGTAGCGCTTGCGCCCGGCGTCGTTCAGGGTTTTGGATGCGCTCTTGTTGACCTTGTGGCAGACCTCGCGGAGCAGGCTCTTCATCAGTCGCGCGGTAGCCTCGACGACAAAGGTCAGTTCGCGCAGCAGGTGGCTACCGCACAGCTGGTGGCTACACTGGCCCATGTACGAGGCCCAGCAGTCGTGGACCAGGACGCCCTTGTAGCACGGGATGATGCCGATCTCTTGCCCGCGCTTGCGGTGCGGGAACTTGCACGTCAGGGTCCCACGACATGAAGCCACTTGCTGTTGATCCGAAATCATCGACATCGGGCGTTGCAGGAGGTGCGCCACGGCGGCCTCCTCCCATGACACGAGCGCATCGTGAAAGCATAGCCGAGGCAGGTTGCCTCGGAGAGCTTGATGCCGGAGATCGCCTGCACGAACGCGACGGCACGGCGCAGGGATAGCATCTGGGCGACCAGTAGGTTGATGACGAGGGCTTGGATGCCGATGCCTTACTGCACGGGATGTTGTCGGGGAACCGGCCCCGGGCCTTGCACTTCGGGCATTCCTTGATCTCGGCGCGGCGCTCGACGACCTCGAACACGATGTCATAGAGGACGCGGCGCTCCCGATCGACGGGGCCGTCGATGTCAGCGCCGCAGGCGTCGCAGGCCGCAACCGTTTCCTCGACGATGGTCTTGCGCAGGTTGTCGCCCATCTGCCGGTTCGGCTTCGGGCCCTTGCCGTTGCTTCCGGCACGCTCTCGTCCTTGTCCGTCTGTGACGGCGGCAGACCGGAGTTCCGGCTCGTTTTGCGCGTAGTCTTCTCCAGAAGGACGACGATGATGATGTTGAGCAGGATGACGAGGACGCGGATCATGGCCTCTTCCGCCACCTTGCCGGCAGCGCCGCGATCCTGGCCGCTTCGAACTCCTCGCGCGCCGCCCGTCGCCATCACCCGGCCTCGACGGTCATGATCGCCGCGAGCATTGCCTGGCGCTCGCCCGGCGGCATCTTCCGGTACTCCGCCTTGCGCTTCATCAGCACGCCGCCTCCGAGATGCGTTTCCACATACAGATCATGCGGGGGCTGGAGCCCCGGAAGCAGCTGGCACAGCCCGCTCGTCGCCTTCGATCCAAAGTAGCCCACTGGCGGTCCCCGTCGTTCTCGATGACCACCACTAAGCGAATCGGCCTGCAGTGTCAAATCTCCACGAAAACCCGTTCGTTACTCTACCCCGACATCAAGCCGGAACCAGGGGGTGAGCAGTTACAAAAAAACAATCTATTTTGGCACGTGACCTTAGCGTACCTGAAACCGTCGCGACAGCGGATCTATCACGAGCTTCTCGCCGGCAACGAAGATCAGCACGATCGCAAAACAGGCGGCAAAGAGCGTCACCGCATCGGCAGCGGTAAGCGCGCGGAGCATCTGGTAGCCGATACCGCTTTCGGCGCCGAACAGTTCCGAGACCAGCGCGATTTTCCAGCCGACGCCGTAGGCGATCCGGAGCGCCGCCACGACATACGGCATGAGTAGCGGAATCGTGATACGAACGAATACCTTGAGGCGGTTGCGTGTGAAACTTCGGCCCATCTCCAGAAGCTCGACATCGAGCTCCTTCAGCCCTTCGGAAATGTTGACCAAGCAGAACGGTGTGAGGATTGCGACCTGGACGAAGATCACCGAGAAATCCGAGGTGCCGAACCATATCACCGCCAGGATCGCCCAGCCGATCGAGGGAAAGGAGTTCAGGAACGGCTTGATCCGTTCATGAACTATGGCCTCCGCCCATGGCCACCGCCACGGCACCAGTGCCAGCACTCCGCCGAGGGTGACCGCGATAACGACGGATGCCGCCACCCGGACGGTACTGATCAGCGAATCGTCGACTATCCCCGAAAGTATGAAGAAATCCAGCACCCGTTCGGCCACCGCAAGAGGTCCGGGCAGGATGAAGTCCGGCATCTGACGGGCGGCAAGCCACCATCCGAGAATCGCGACGATCACCAGGCCCTCGGCCGGGAGGTGCTGGAAGAGCCGCTGCCTCAGGGGGCTGCGGATGCTTTGGGGCCGCCTGTCAGTTCGGGGCGGCATGATGGCGGGCCAGCCGCGACTGCATGGGCGCAAACAGCCAGCGGTCGGAACTGTAGACGAAGATGATGATCACGATGATCACGACGATGATCAGCGGCGTGTCGAAGTCCTGCCGTGCAAGGTTGAGCAGGTAGCCGAGGCCGCGGTCGCCGCCGAACAGTTCTGCCGTCAGTGCCACCTTCCAGGCCACGCCGAAACAGATGCGCAGCGTCGCAAAGATGAACGGATACAAGGCCGGCAGCACCAGGAGGCGGAACTCCCGCCATGTGCTGCGGCCGAAACTTCGGCCCATCTCGATCATCTCGTGGTTGATTGAATCCAACCCCTCACGCATGTTGATGATGGCAAACGGGATCAGCACCATGCTGATCGCATACATCACGGTGAAGTCGTTGATCCCGAACCAGATGATGGCAAGCAGCGTCCATCCGATTCCGGAAAAAGAGTTGAGGAACGGGCTCAACCGGGCGTGAACCATCAGGCGGAACAGCGGCAGGTAGAATGCGAGAAATGCGAGCGCGGAGCCGATGACGAACGACGCGATGATCGCGCCGCCGATATGGGCAAACGACCAGAACATGTGCTTGAGGAGGTGAACGTCGATGAAGAACTCGTAGAGCCGAATCGCGACGACTTCGGGCCCCGGCATGATATAGGCCTCGACGATCTGGCCATAGATCGCCCACAGGCTGAGGAACCCGAGAGTGAACAGATGGGCCGCGCGCCGGTTGCGCCGACGCGTGGCCCCGATGTCAGGCGCGTTCAAGGCGCCGCCCGCCCCCTGCTCACTCGCGGATCGCGTGTTCCCAGATCACCGTCTCCGCCTTGCCGTGTTTCTTGAGGATGCCGAGCTCCTTGGCGCCCACCCAGACGGTGTCTATGGCCCTGACGTCAGCCGCCGTCACCGTGGCCGGGAAAAACGAGAAACGTGTGAGCCAGGCTTCGAAGAAATCGGCCGAAATGTTGTTCTCCTTGCTGATCGCTTCGCCGATCTTGCGCCGGTTGGCGACCGCGTAGTCGACGGAGGCCTTGAGCATCCTGTTGAATTCCTTGAAGGCCGCGGGCCGCGCCTTCAGCTTGTCGGGATAGCTGACATTGACGGCCGGGACCACTTCCACGCCGTAGAGTTCATGTATGTCGCGATTGGTGTAGGCGATGGCGCGGTACTGGCCCGACTTGTCGGCCTTGTAGGCTTGCGAATGGATCAGCGACGCGGCATCGACCCGCCCGGCCTCGAGAGCGCCGAGCAACGCCGGCGCCGGCATCTGCACCCATCGGTAGTCGCCACCCTTGTAGGACACATTGATTCCGTACTTCTTCCATAACGCAAGGCGCTGCCAAGTGGTACCGGTCGACTGCAGGGCGACATTTCCGATAGTCTTGCCCTTCAGATCAGCCGGGCTCTTGTAGGGGCTGTCCGCCTTGACCCAAAGCGCACCGCCTTCGCGGCCCGGCGGCGCGCGCAATGCTGTGGACAGGACCACGAGGTCGAGGCCGCGCGCCTTGGCCCGCGGTATGGCCATTACGGCGTTCATGATCACGTCGTAGCGCTTGGTGGGTGTCGACTGGATCAGGGCCGGAATCGCAAGCGAGGACGCTTCGATCTCGATGAGGTCGGATTTTATGATGCCCTTCTTAATTCCGTAGAGCATGCCTTCCATCGCCGGTTCGATCAGGTAGGCATAGGTGATCTTTTCCTTTGCCGTCGCCGGGCCGGCGGCCGCAAGGAAGGTTGCCGCCAACGCGGCGGTCAGGATTTTTTTCATGCGTGTGCCTCCTTGGTGGTCAGGTTGCCTTCGACCGCTCCGGGCTCGAGAGTGCGGAAGAGTTGGTGCAGATGGGCCCGGTGGGCTTTCAGGGTTGCAGCGGTATCGATGTTGCGGGGACGAGTTTCTCGGATCTCGATGGTCTCGAGAATCCGGGTCGGTTTGTTGGATAGCAGCACGATGCGATCCGCGAGCACGAGTGCCTCGTCAATGTCATGGGTGACGAACACGATCGTCTTGCCGGTGGCCTCCCAGATCGAGATGATCTCGGCGCGTAGGCGCCGCCGGGTGTTGAGGTCGAGCGCCGAGAACGGTTCGTCCATGAGGATGATCTTGGGTTCGACCGACAGCGCCCGCGCAATGGCGACGCGCTGGCGTTCTCCGCCCGACAGCATTGTCGGAAACTTCTCCATGTCGGCGGCCAGCCCTACCAGCGCCAACAGTTGACGCGCCCGCGCCCGCATCTCGCTCTTTGCCATGCGCTCGAAGCGGAGTTCCATTCCGAGGATCACGTTTCCGATCGCGTCGCGCCATGGCACCAGGCGCGGCGACTGGAAGATGTAGGCGAGGTCCCGCCAAGCCTCGCCGGGCGGGCGGCCATCGACCGCGACCTCGCCCGAGGTCGCGCTGAGCAGGTCGCCCATGATGCGGAGCGACGTTGACTTGCCGCATCCGGACGGTCCGAGAATGCAAAGAAACTCTCCTTCCCGGACATCGAACGTCAGGTCGCCATAGATAGTTTCCGACGCAAAGCTGACGCCGACGTCACGAAAGGTGATGGCGCTTGCAGTCACTGGCGGGTGTTCCCCTGTGCGGTGCTTCGTGTTCCACTGTTCTCTTCCGCTGTCCCGGCCCGGACAGTTTTCCTCCCGGCCGGGCCGGCACGTGCCTACATGCCGTCGCGATAGACAACCTTGCCGCCGACCATTGTCAGGAGCGAGCGGGTATGCCTGATGTCGTCCGGATCCACCTCGACGATATCTTGGGACAGGATTGTCAGATCGGCGAGCTTTCCCGGCTCTATCGAGCCGCGATCTTCTTCGACCCCCATGATGCGCGCGTTGTTGATGGTGTACAACTCCAGCGCCTCCTTGGCCGAGATCGCCTGGTCGGGGCCCATGGCGTAGCCGAGCAGCGTCTGGCGGGTGACCATCCACCACATCGACAGGAAGGGGTCGACCGGGACTACCGGGCCATCGGTTCCGCCGCCGACGAGAAGGCCACCGTCGATGAGATTGCGGATCGGAATGGCCCCGTCCGCCCGTTCGTTTCCCCACCACCGGCGCTGATTGTGACCCAGCAGTACCGGGTGGTCCTGGACGGTGGCAAGCACGCCGATCCCGGCCATCGTGCGAATGGCGTCGTCGGATGGCAGGAAGGCATGCATCAGCGTCCAGCGCAGGTCGGCGATCGCCATCTTGCGGTCGGCGCGGGTATAGGCGCGGACGATGACGTCGATCGCTTCGTCTCCGACGCCGTGGGTCTGCGCCTGCAGGCCTGCTTCGGCCACCAGACCAAGGGTCTCGACGAACTCGTCTTCGCCTCCGGGCGGCATCATCAGGAGTCCCCGATATTCGGGATCCGGCTGTTCGCCGGGCACGATCCGGTACGGCCTGCGCAGCCTCGCACCCTCGACGCCGCCATCGAGCATGAACTTGATCCCTGCGAAGCGCAGCATGTCGTCGCTGGTCTCCGCCTGGATCGCGACGATGCCGCGCTCCGTATGGGCGCGATCCGCAGCCTTGTACAGGAGATCGGTGCGCACCGTGATCGCGCCGTCGTCACGGAGGCGGCGATAGACCGCCATGCTGTCCTCGTCGACCACCGGGTCGATGACGCTGACGATGCCGTAGCTGTTGAGTTCCTTCATCGCGGCCTTGAGCAGATCGGCCGTTTCGTCCTTGTTGGGCAGGAGCGGCGCCACCCGCCTCGCGAAATACGCCGCCGTCTCGAGTAGCACGCCGGTCGCCTCGCTAGTGTGGGGATCGCGAACGATCACGCCTCCAACGGGATCCGGCGTGTCGGGGCCTATGCCTGCCCGTTCCAGGGCGAGGGAGTTGACGGTCACGACATGCCCGCCCCGCGGGATGATCACCGGGTTGCGGGGCGCTGCCTCGTCGAGCTCCCAGCGGGTCGGCATGCGGCCTTCGGCGAGCAGGCTCTCGTGCCATCCGGATGTGCCGACGATCCAATCGCCTCCCGGCGTCGTTTCGGCGCGGTCCGCTATCCTGGCCTGAACATCGGCGATTGATCGTGCGTCGAGAAGTTGGACGGTGGGCATGTTGAGACCGACATAGAACTGGTGGATATGGGAATCGATCAGGCCCGGTATGGCCGTCCGTCCCCCGAGGTCAAGGATCTCGGTGTCGGGTCCGACATGTCGGCCAACGTTTTCACTGTCCCCGACGGCAATGAATCGGCCGTCCCTGATCGCCACTGCTTCCGCGGTCGCGAAAGCAGCATCGACTGTACGGATTCTGCCGTTCAGTAGGATCATGTCGGCGGCGCCCGCGCCGACGGAGATCTGCGTGCGGCGTGCGCTTCTCACGTGGCGGTGGACCGGGTGCCGATGCAGCGGCTGCGCTTCGAGATAGGCGTGCAGCCAAGCTTGCGCGTCGTTGGGCGCCAAGGCCTCGGGCTGCTGCACGACGGTGTCAACGAGCACGGGGGCGACGTTCTCGCTCGATCCGGCGGCCCCCGTCGGCTCAAGCCGGATTCTGCCACTGACCGCTACGACTTCATGCATCATGGCGGGCGTCGGGGCCGGCGCCGCCGGTTCCACCAGAAGCCCGGTCTCGGCGCCATGGATGTTTCCGCAGAGCTGGCACGGAGCGAGGGATCGGGCCGTCAGGAGAAAGCGCCCGGGATCCGCGATCAGCGACGGGGCAACGAAACCCGACAGCCGTACCGCTTTGCCATCAAGTTGCCGCGCCAACGGCGTCGCGGCGGCATTCGGGCCTACGAGATCATCTATTTCGACGGTCTGTCCGTCATTGTTGTCGGGTCGAGTATCGGACCGGTCCGGATGAGAGCATTCCGAAGTACTCGTCGAGAAAGCGGTCACTGGGTGCATCGGCCTGTCTCCCGGTCCAGAGAGTGCCTCGTGTCGTTATTATTCACGGAATGGTGTTCGCAGCAAGGCTGTTCCGCAGGGCTCTTCTTTTGTCCGGTTTCGTCCGACGAGGGGCGTTGTAGGCAGATCTGGAGGTCCATTCGGGAGCGGATTTCGTTGTCGATATGCCGGTTCCGACCTTGTGACGGTGCTACCAACTTCAAGAACGGCCACTCTGACACGGTTGTCCGCCGCCGATCGCGACATCAGAATGGTCCCGGGCTGTTCCGCAGGGCTCTTCTTTTGTCCGGTTTCGTCCGACGAGGGGGCGTTGTAGGCAGATCTGGAGGTCCATTCAGGAGCGGATTTCGTTGTCGATATGCCGGTTTCGACCTTGAGACGGTGCCACCAACTTCAAGAACGGCCACTCTGACACGGTTGTCCGTCGCCGATCGCAACAACAGAATGGTCCTGTCAACACACGGCGCGGGCCTTCCCGAGAGCGGCGCGGCCTCCCTGTCACGGCCGGGGCGGCGGCCCCTGTCCTGCGCCATCGGCAGGACACGCCGGGTGTTTTCCTACCAGCGGAGCGCGCCGCGCAGCATGAGGCTGTCTTCGGGGCCCGGCCGGTGCGCGCCCTCGAGGCCGAGAGACAGCCCCGCGCCGAGGCGGTAGCGCGCACCGAGCCGCAGGGTGCGTGCGCCCGCCAGGCTCAAGCCGGCCCAGGGGGTGAGCACCGCCAACGGCCCCGGACCGGGCAGGCCGAAGCCGTGGCCCACCTCCGCCTCCAGACGGCTCTCTGCCGCGCCGGATGCAGCCGCGGGCAGGTCGAACAGCTGCCCGAGGCCGCTCTCCGTGCGCCCGTGCGCGGGACCGAAGGCGAGGAACGTCCCGCGCCCGTCGGCCCCGGGGTCGAGGCGCACAAGCGCGCTCACCCCCCACTCGTCGCGCTCCGCCTCGTGCGCCGCCAGGAGCCGCGCGCGCAGCTCCGCCGTCAGACCCGCCGCCGGGTCCCGCCAGGTCACGCCCGCCCCGGCCTCGAGGCCCGCCCCTTCGCCAACGCCGCCGTCATGGCGCACCCCCGCCTCCAGCGCCGGCGTCAGCGTCGCACCGCCCGCCAGCGCGTGCTCGTACGAGCCCTCCAGCAGCAGCCGCGTCGTCTTCGCCGTCAGCCCCTCCAGACCGTCATCGGCCTCCGTGCGCAGACGCGCCGCCGAACCCTCGCCCTTCACCGCAAGGCGCGTCATCCCGCCCTCGATCAGCTCTGCATCCTCGGCCAGGACGCTGCGCCCGCCCGCAGACACGCTCCAATGCGTCAGCCCGGCGCTGCGCGCCGCCGCGCCTTCCTCGGTAATCCGCACCTCGCCGGTCCCGTAGCCGAGGCTCGCCCACAGGGTCGAGCCGTCCGGCGCCAGCCACGCCGCATAGGGGTGCACCGACGTGATCGTGGTCTCGTGCACGCCCTTCACCCCGCCCGTCTGCGTGTCCAGCTCGCCCCGCGCATGGGAGAGCGCCGCCCCGGCCAGCAGGTCCGGGCGCACCCGCAGGTCCGCCCCCAGCTGCGCCGACCACAGGCCGCCGTCCCAGGTGACATCCTTCTCCGAACCCGACAGCGACAGCCACTCGCCCCGGCCCCACACCGCCAACGGCGGCGCGGATGCCCCGTCCTCCCCGGCGCCCGCCGCCAGCGTGAAGGACGCCCCGTCCAGCATCTCGCTCAGCGTCGGCTCCTCCGGGCGCGGCGACGCCCACTCGTCCTCCACCGGCGGCAGGGCGCCGAACCGCAGCGAGCTGCCCGGCCTGCCGGCCGCCTCGATGCGACCCGTCACCGCCCCCAGGGTCTGCGACATCGCCGCCGCCGCCACATGCGGCAGCACCGCCGCATTCACCCGGTTCGCCCGCGCCGCGGAACCCCGGTCGCGCAGCACGCCCGCAGCCGTCGCGTCGCTCCCCACCGCGTAGTCCGCACCGTCGTTCAGCGTGATGCGGTAGGCTTCCGTCCCCTCCGTATCCGCATCGGCCGCGGTCGGGATCGTCACCACCCCCGTGGTGCGCGCCGCGGCGCCGAACACCGCATCGAACGAACGCGGCCCCAGACCGCCCGGAACGTCACCGGCATCGAAGCCGCTTGCGTTGCGCGCCGACAGCGTCAGGCTGACCGTCAGGCTGCCCGTCAGCGCCCGGTCGGCGGTCACCGCGAGGCGGATGTCGTCGCCCTCGGTCACCGCCGCAGGATCCTGCGCCAGCGTCAGCACCGGCAACAGCGTCGTGTCCGTCACCGCCACCGAATCGATGGTCACCGAACCGTAGCCGCCGCCCGAGGCGCCGTGGGTCAGCGTCGCCGTGTCGTCGGTCGTGTCCTCGTCACGGGCCGCGCGCACCGTCACCGTCTGCGCCGTGTCCCAGTTGGTTGTCGTGAAGGTCAGGCTGGCCGGTTCCACCGTCACGTCGCCCGACGCGCCGCCCACCGTCACCGTGACATCGCCCGAGGGTTCCGCGTCCAGCACCACCGTGTAGGCCGCACTGCTGCCCTCCGCCACCGTCAGCGCGGTCGGCGTCACCGTCACGCTTGCGGCGGGGGTCGTGCCGCCGCCGCCGCCGCCGCCGCCTCCGCCGGACGGCGGCGCCGCCGGCGCCACCGGCGTCGCCGTCACCGGCGCATCCGGACCCGCCCCGTTGCCGGCCCCGTTCACCGCGCGCACCTCGAACTGGTAGGCGGTGCCGTTGGTCAGACCGCTCACCTCGTGGCTGGTGGTGCCCGCACCGGAGCCGGGAATGTCCTCCCACTCGCCCCACTCGCCGCTGCCGGCCTTCCGCCGCACCTGCCACTTCGTGATGGTCGGGTTGTCCGGGTCGGTCCAGCTCAGCGTCACCGAGCCGCTGCCCGCCGCGCCGGCAAGGCCGGCCGGCTTCAACGGCGCCGCATCCTTCTCCGCCACGCTCACCACCACATCGGCGATGCTCACCGAGCCGTAGCCGCCGCCCGAGGCACTGTGCGTCAGCGTCACGGCGGGGTCCGTGTTCGTGTCCGTGTCCGTGCCTGCGTTCACCGTCACCGTCTGCGGCTGGTTCCAGTCGGTCCGGGTGAAGGTCAGCGCGCTCTGGTTGCCGGTCATGACGGTGTCGGTGTCCACCGTCACGTCCCCCGACATGCCCGCCACCGTTATCGTCACATCCGATGATGGCGGCGTGTTCAGCCGCATCGTGTACGTCCTGCTGCCCCCTTCCGCCACCGTCAGCGCCGCCGTCGATACCGTCACCCCCGGCGTATCGGCCACCGTCACGTCCACCGTGCCCGCATCCGGGATCGCATCCGCCGTGGCTCCCGTCAGCCGGAAGGCGTGGTTGATCACCGCCGTGCCGTTCGCCACACCGGTCACCGTCACCGTCCGCGCCGTGTTGTAGTTGCTGGTGGTAAATGTCAGGCTCGCCGGACTCACCCGCGCCGCCGCCGTGGCGTCGCTCGTCACCCGCAGCGTCCCCGCAAACGCCTTCGTCAGCGCCACCGTGTAGGTCGCCGTGGAACCGGGCGCCACCGTCACCGGCGTCCCGGTCAGCGTGAGCGCCGCCGTGGTGTCGTCCTTGAAGGTCACCGTACGAATGTTCGACCAGGGACCCTGAAGGTTGCCCGTTCCCCCGGCGACACCCGCCATGCGATAGCCCGTTGCCCGAACCCGGACCTCGACCGATGCCCCGTCGGGATAGTCCAGCAGAAGCCGATTGCTGCGAGAGCCCGGGTTCTGTCTGGCACTCGCCTGGTTGAGACTGCGATCCGTCCAGGTGCTGGCCCCCTTCAGCCGGGTCTGCGCTCTCCACCAATGGAACTTGGCCGCGTCCTTCACATAGTCGTCCGCATCCGACAACTCGTTCGAGCCGCCGGCATGGGTCCAGGTCAGGTCGATCTGCCCGTTCGTCGTCGAGGTCGCCGCCGTCAGAACCGGGGCCGCCGGATCGGTCTTCGCCGTCACCTGGTCCGACCACACCGACTGCACCCCGGGACTGACCGCCGCAAACAGGCGGAACGTGTAGTCCGTGCCCTTCGTCAGCCCCGTCACCCGGACGCTCGTCCTGCTTCTGCCCGTGACCGTCGTGGTCGTGTTCCAGCCCCCCGTGCTCTTGTACTGGTAGCCCCAGCTCGTTATCGGAATGCCCGACAGGCCGCTCCAGCTCAGGGTGACCGAGGCATCGCCCCCGGCCGCCGTCAGGACCGGCTTGGGAACCGTATTCGTCGGCGTCGCCTTCACCTGGTCCGACCACACCGACTGCACACCGGGACCGACCGCGGCGAACAGCCGGAACGTGTATTCCGTCCCGATCGTCAGACCCGTCACCGTGGCGCTCGTCGTGCTGCCGCCGGTGACCGTCCGGGTCCTGATCCAGCTGCCGCCCGCGGGCTTGTACTGATAACCCCAGCTCGCAACCGTCACACCCGACAAGGCGCTCCAGCTCAGGGTGACCCTGGCGTAACCCGGTTCGGCGCTCAGCACCGGCTTGGGAACCGCCGCCGACGGCGTCGCCTCCACCACCGCCGACGCGGCGCCGTTGCCGCCGCTGTTCCGCGCCCGGATGCGGAAGCGGTACTCGCTGTCGTTGTCCAGACCCGTCACCGTGTGGGTCGTGGTGTCCGCGTCCGAACCGGAAATCGCGGTCCAGCTGCCCCAGGCGGCGCTGCCCTTCCTCTGCTGCACCCGATACCTCGTGATCGAATCGTCGTCCGGATCGGTCCACGTCAGCTTCACCTGACGGTTGCCCGCCTCCGCCGACAACCCCGTCGGCGCCGCGGGAACGGCAACGGTGGGCGTGCTGCTGCCCGTGGGCGTGGCATTGACCTGGTTTGAAACACCCTTGCCCGCACTGTTCACCGCTCGTATCTGGAAGGAATACTCCGAGCCCCCATCCAATCCACTCACCGTGTGGCTCTCCGTGCTGGCGCCGGAGCCTGGTATGGCGGTCCATTCGCCCCATGCAGCGACTGTCTTGGTGTATCTCACTTCATAGCCGGTGATCGTGCCGGTCGGCTTGGTCCACGTCAGCAACACCTGCGCGGGGCCGCCGGGCGTCGCCGTCAGACCCGTCGGGGCGGCGAGCGTCGTGACCGCCGTCGGGGTCGCGGAAACTGTATTCGAATCCACCTGGCCATGACCGGACCAGTTATTGCTGAGAAAGAAGTCGTAGGACGTGCCAGGTGTCAACCCGGTCAGCGTGTAGCTGCCGGAGTTCGCGCTAGTCAGTGTCTTACTCTGGTAGGATCCACCGGCGGGTCTATGAGAGAGTCTTGTAACAAGGAATCCGGCTGGCGTCGGCGAAGAAGTGGTCCATGTGAGTGTCACCTGCCCCGGCCCCGGCGTGGCGGTGAGGGTAACGGTCACTTGCGCCTGCGCAGCCTGCGGCGCAAAGACGGTGGTCAGTGTGATGAGGAAGAGGGCAGCGAGTCCCGCCTTCAGGCGGCGGGCGGTTCTCCCGGGGGCGCCCACCGGCTCAGCCCCGCGCCCTGACTCTTGAGGGGGGGGGGGGGGGGTACAACGAGTTCGGGTTCGCGCGCGCGTGAGGCGCTCACGCTCCGCCCGAAGAGCCGCAGGTCATGCATCCCGACATCGCCCGGCATCCGCGTCATGACCCCATCCTCCCGTGTCGAATTCCAAACCTGCGCCGCAGCCGCACGGCCGCAACAATTCCATCATAACAATCCATAACCCGTCCGCAGGCCGGTTTCAAGGCGCGCCGCGCCCGATACACGGCGATCCCACGCCAGGTTTGTTGGAAGGGTCGGTTTCGCTTGTTCAAGATGATTCGCATTTTCGCTGGCTTTTTGTGAAGCGGCGTAGTATCCGTTGTCGTGGAGGCAGCGGATTTTTTTGAGACGACTCTGGAGGGTTTTGCGCTCCGGGATGTGGTTGTGCGCCTTGCGCGGCCTGGTGCCGCTGGAATCGTGTCGTTGACCGTATCTTGGTTTCAAGCAGCTTGCCGGTCGATGTCTGCGTGTTCACCTGGCGCGGGCGGTGGATTGGCGCTGCGGGCTGGCAGACGGGCGCCCTCGGCTGCGCACCCGTTGGATTGGCTGGCGCCGCGAGGAACAGTTCAGGCGGTTGCCGGGAACAACACGAGGTTTGTTGTTCCTGGTGGTCGTTTCCGGGCCTTGCCTCGTTTGCGTTGTCGCGGATGGTGCGGCGGCGACCGGGAGGCTGCCGTTGCTTGTTGCGGAGAAGTTTGTCTCGCCGACGAAGTTCAGCGGCACCATGTACAAGGCGGCGAACCGGGAGTGCGCTGGCAGGAGCCATGCGCGCGCTAGCGGGCGCCGACCGGGGAGGCGAAGGATCCTTACGTATTTCCGCTGCGTCGTGACGTCGGTTGCAGGATCGTTCGCCGCTTCCTGCGGCGTGGGAGTTGCGGGCGCCGCTGGTCGGCGCAGGAGTTGCGCTCGATTTATCAGCGGCGCTTTCCGGCGCGCGCAGGGGCATCGCCGGTGCGCAGAATGTGCTGCGTCGTCTCAGCGCCGCTTTCCGGCGCGCGCAGGGGCATCGCCTCGGTACTGTGCGTGATGGCGCGGCTTGCGAACCGGCGCGGTTGCGGCGGCGCACTACGACGCAGAAGGAGCTGGAGCAGCGTGGAAGAACAGGGACAAGCCGACCTCCAGATCGACCGTGCACCGGGTGCTGCAGAACACCGACCCGGGATGGATCGAGGATGCGGCGCGCAGCCGCAGGTCGGCAACGCGGTCGACGGCAAGCGCATCCGCGGCCGCACCGGCGAGGATCATTACGAGACAGTCTCGCTGGCACGGGACCGGTATGCCGGTATTCGATCCTCAACTATCACGACGGGGAGATCGCTGCCGTCCACGCCGCGACGGCCGTCTGCTCACCCTCGACGCGCTCCACACCACCCGCGAGGCTGATCATCGAGACCCATCGCGCGGACTGATGGTCAAGGGCAACGCACCTTCGAGAGAGCATCAACTGGAAGACCGCCAGCGCTACAACGAAAAGCCCGCGCATGGCCGCCAGCGCACCATCTTCACCCCGCTGGCGAAGATGATCAACTAGCAGATCTTCCGCGTCACCCGGCGCGTCGAATTCAAGAAATCCAGAAAACCGAATACGCCATATGACCAGGTTTTGTCCCCTTGATGATGAAATCATCCACAGCAGTTGGGGGCGGGAAAATGTGGATCTGTGGGAGAGCGTCCGGTTTATGGTTGCAGAGAGATTCCGCTCCCCTGAGCGAACACGCACAAGGGATCAAACGATCTCCGCGAAGGTTGCCGTTTTGACCTTGACAGAGCCGCGTCCGAGTTTGGCAACCTCCCTTGACGTCCCTCGCTGGATGCCTGGGTTTGAACCCGTATTATCACAAGGCGAGGAGCAAGGGACGATGGTCAAGGTAGTAGCAGGGGTCAGCCAGTCTGGACATCTGGCGCATTGTTTTGCGAACGACGCCACGGGCAGGTGGCTTCGCGGCCTCGGGGTGAGCCGGGTGGTGGGCGACAGGCCGCTATCACCGCAAGGTTCACCAGTGTCTTCATGACCGGGGCTTCGAGGTTATTCTCGTCAACCCGTTGCGGGCGCTTCGCCGAGGCGATGGGCCAACCGCGTCGACGCCAAGATCGGCTGGGCGATCTTGAGCCTGTGGCTCCGCCTTCCTCAAGAGCCTGGAGGATCTCTTGGTGCCGCGCTTGTCGACGCCAAGCAGGTGGCAGATGAGGTGGATGGCGAGACCGTCACAAGGGCCTCGGCGGCCGATCTCGATGATTGCATTGCCGGCGCGGCGATCAAAGCGGTGATCACCGGTGATCCCGAGCAGAGGTACGCCATCCTGACCTCGATCCGGTGACCGCCGCGGCCCTTCTGGATGCCCGAACTCGGCAGCGTCGGCAGCCTTGATCGGGGTGGCGCCAACGACCACGGTGCTCGGCACATCCGTGGCGGGCACCGAAGGCCACGTGATCTCCTGTTCATGGCCGCAACCGGCACGCTTCAACGCGGACCTAGTGTCTTGTCATTCGTCAAATGTCGAATAAAGGCGTTTGAGTTTCACGCGGGCATCGTCGGTGGTGAACTGCCAATCCACCTTGGCCTGAATGCGGTCGCCTGCCAGGCGGCGACTTCCCGGCGTAGCACCTCGATGCAGTCGATGCGGCGGTTCAGGCGGATCATGACGTTGAGTTCGACCACGTTCAGCCAACTGCCGTGCTTGGGGGTGTAGACGAACTCGAAGCGGTCCCACAGGGCCTTGGCCTCGTCCGGCGGGTAGGCCTCGTAGAGGGCGCCGGGGAGTGTTGAGATTGTCCATCACCAGGGTGATGGTGGTGGCATCTTGGTAGCGCCCGGCGATGTCGGCCAGGAACTGCGCCCAATCGATCTTGCGCTCGGTTACCTTGGTCATGCGCTTGCCGGCCAGGGGTTCCGTGGCCATGAAGAAGTTGCAGGTACCGCAACGTCGATACTCGTAGTCGTTACGCCCGTCCCGGCGCCATGGCGATCGGTTGCCGTGTCTCGCCGGTCGGGGCGTTTCGTCCATGCAGACCACGGGGAAGGCGGCGGGGCGGCGATAGACATCGAGTACCTTCTCCATCGCTGCGGCGAAGTCGGCGTTCCCTTGAGGAGGAATCACCCACCCAACCCGCTGCCATGGCTTGAGGCAGTTTTTTTTAGAACACGTCGCACCGTCTCGTGTGACACGGTGTAACCAAGCTCGACAACGCGGTCGGCCAGCAGCTGCAACGACCATTGCGCGTAACCCTCAGGCGGTTCACCACAACTCAGAGCCACCAAGCGCGCCTCGAAGACGCCGTCGGCTTTTCGCATATAGGTAGGACGGCGTCCTTGCCGGCCACCCAATGCCGCCTCCAGCCCCTCGAAACGCTTCTTTACTCGGTCTACTTTGCACATGCTGATGCGCAGAATCTCAGCAATGACCTTCCCGGTCATCTGGCATTCATTGAACGCGCTCTCGTCGCAGTTAAGCAGGATCAGGGCGTTGATTACCTTTTGCGACAGGTGCGAGCCCTTGGTCGTGATCTCCGAAAGTTCTGCCCGTTCGTCCAGGGTCACCACGTAGCGTTTCATACTCCGACCTCCATCCCGAATGGACGGACAGTCTAGCACCAAATGTACGACATATCATTGCTGACATAACACTAGTGTTCGAGCGCCTCAAGACTGCCGGCAAGGCCCACAAAGTCGCGATTGTCGCCGTGATGCGCAAGCTCTGGCGAACACCTTGCTGCGACAGCAGCGTTGCCTGAAGCACCGGCACGGTGAGTGAGCGAAGGAGACACCCTCATGGCCCTCACCCCTGCCGAGAGCGCGATCGGGACTGTCTCGACAGTCTCCCTCTACGACACGACTTGGGGAGAATGTCTGCAGATCATCGTCGAGGTCGACATCAAGGAGATCGAACCGCCTTGGGACACCTGGAACCCGGACGGTCACGTTACCATGCCCGGGGACGGCAAGGTAGCCGCGTTCACGTGACCAATGGACGGCAACCCGCCGCCGGGACCACAAGCTTCATGTCGCCTCGCTCGCAGAGCAAACCCCACACCGCTTGTGGACAACCACAGAAAACATCACCACAGACACCCGCAAAAACCTTGCCAAGAAACATGGATGCTCGGTCGAACGCGCCTCGCCGCAACAGTTGCTCGCATGGAATCGCGGACACCGGGTAGTCGAGAGCCATCATCATGTCCGCGACGCCACCTTCCGCGAAGACGACTCCATGCTCCGAACGCGCCCGCAAACAACGCGATCACCCTCGCAATCATCATCCACAACAAGCGCAAGCTGCGCAAACCCTTCAACAGCTTCCCACCATGCCGACAAGCGCAAGCAGGTCCTGCACGCAATCACAAGACCAGGCTGACCGCGCCTCTCTGCCCGACAGAAACCGCAAGCTTTCGAGCCCGGCAACCAAACCCGGCAGGCCTCTCGCTCGCCCCGGATACGCCGACCAATCGCGCCCCGCGCCGCAACAGCGCGTCAGCAAATCTCAAAATCGCAGTCTCGAACGCGTCGACCCGCGCCGCGATCAGGACTCCGATCACATCACATCAACAAGCATGGAATCACCTTGCCGTGGGGTGCCTGCGGCAATCTGGACATGGCAGGCCATCCCGACTAACGTTGGTGTCGGACCCGCTGCCGGGCGCCCTCCAACAGGAGATCGTCATGAGCGAAATCACAAAGACCTATGTGGAAGGGACGCCTCGCCTCGCGGTGGATCATGCCGGAAGCGGTCCAATGGTCCTGTTCATGCATGGCATCGGCGGCAACCGCTCGAACTGGTCCGATCAGATCGAGGCATGCAGTGCTTCTTTCCGTGCCGTGGCATGGGATGCTCGCGGTTACGGCGACTCTGACGATTACGAGGGCCCCCTGGACTTCGGAGACTTTGCCCGGGACGTGGTCAGGGTTCTCGATCATTTCGGATCGCAAAGGGCTCATCTCGTCGGCCTCTCGATGGGAGGCCGCATTGCCCAGGATTTTTACGCGCGATTTCCCGACCGTGTCGCGACGCTCGTGCTGTGCGACACCATGTCCGATTTCACCTCGACGCTGAGCCCCGAAAAGCGGGCCGAATTCGTGCGCCTGAGGCAGGAGCCGCTGCTCGCCGGCAAGGAGCCCAAGGACATAGCGGACGACCTGGTCGCCAGCCTCATCGGGCCGAATGCCGGCGAAGCGGTGCGGCTGCGCCTCGGCAGGAGTATTGCCATGCTCCACAAGGAGTCCTATCTGAAGACGATAGAGGCGTCGCTCGCTTTTGACCGTTCGGCGGAAGTTGAGAAGATCGCTGTGCCGACGCTTCTGCTGTATGGAGAACATGACCGACTTACGCCTCCGGATGTTGGCCGCGCCCTTGCCGACCGGATTGCGGGATCGCGATTTGTCATGATCGAGAATGTCGGCCATCTGGCGAACATGGAACAGCCGCAGGCCTTCAACGCGGCGTTGCTCGCTTTCCTGGAGGAGCACGGTGAACAGGCGGCCTGACTGAGCCGGCGTCAATCAAGGGGCTCGCCGCGACCCGCGCATTGTTCGCGCCCGCAGGGGCAGTTGCCCGGATCGGGTTGCGTCGTGCGCCCGGTCCTTGGCGGCAGCAGGGACGGTTCCGGCACCGGATGCGCGTTCGTCGGGCCGGTGCCCTGGCGCCGGATGGCGGAGAGATTCCGTGAAAGACATAGAGAAATTGCCAACCCATCGGAGCCTGGGCAGGCAGGTGCGGAATCGGTCCGGAAACGATGGCTGAAGACTCGTCAGCGGCTCCATCGGACCGCGGTGCACGGCGCCGGGTCGGGTCGGTCGTGGTCGCGACGCTGCTTGCTGCCGGTGCTCTCGTGTGGCTTGCCTCCGGGCAGTTCGGCGACACCGGAGTCGGGACCGTCGGCATCGGGTCCCCGGCTGCCGGTCCCGCAAAAGAAAAACCGCTCGCTTCCGTGCGGGTTCGCCAGGTCTTCGCTATCCTTCACCAGCGGCAGATTCTGATCACCGGACGGACGCAGGAATCCCGGCACGTGACCATCCGGGCAGAGACCCCCGGTCCATTGGTCGAAATGCGCGTGCCACAGGGCGGCGCCGTCCGGAAGGGACAGATCATCGCGCGGCAGGATGTGCAGGACCGTCCGATGCGTTTCACAGAAGTCAGCTCGCTGGTTCGCCAGCGAGAGAGCGAATTCAAAGCGGCGCGCAGTCTCGGCGTGAAGGGTTTCCGGTCCGAGATCAAGATTGCCGAAGCGCGCGTCAAGCTTGAGACGGCCAAGGCGCAGGCGGAGGCCATCCGCATTGATCTCGAGAGGACCGTGATCCGTGCGCCGTTTGCTGGCATTCTGGAAGAACTATGGGTTGATCTCGGGAGCTACGTCAAGGTCGGCGACAGGATCGGCTTTGTGATCGATCTCGATCCGATCCTGGCTGTCGGTTTCGTTTCGGAACGGCAGGTCTCGAAAATTCGTCCCGGCATGGCCGGAACCGTGCACCCGGTTGGGAGCGCAGCGGCATCCGGAACGATCCGGTTCATAGGCAGCGTGGCGGATCCGGCTACCCGGTCTTTCAGGGTCGAAATGGAGGTTCCGAATCCCGAGACAAGGGTCAAGGCGGGAGTTACTGTCGAGATGCGGCTGCCGCTGCCGCAAACGAGATCCTACATGATCTCGCCGGCAGTTCTGACCCTGGCCGACGACGGCCGGATGGGCGTCCGCATCGTCGGAAGCGGCGACATTGTCAAGTTCGTTCCGGTCAGTATCCTCCGTGATTCGGCGGAGGGAGTCTGGGTATCCGGCCTCGCCGACGGGATGAGGCTCATTACGGTAGGCCATGAGTTCGTGAAGGCAGGTCAGAAGGTCCGTCCCGTTTCCGAGTCCGAGGAAACGGCGTCATGAGCCTGATCGACGCCGCGTTCTCGCGTTCCCGCACCGTGCTGTCGCTGCTTGCTTTGGTGCTGATCGCGGGCTTGTTCGCCTATGTCAACATAGCGAAGGAGGCACAGCCGGACATCGCCATTCCCAATATCTACGTTTCCATGATTCTCAAGGGGATCTCTCCCGAAGACGCCGACCGCTTGCTTGTTCGACCGATGGACAGTGAATTGCGGTCCATTGAGGGCGTGAAGGAGATTAGGTCCAACGCTTTTCAGGGCGGAGCGACGATTCTCCTGGAGTTCGAGGCCGGATTCGATGCTGACAAGGCCATCGTCGACGTGCGCGAGAGGGTGGACGCCGCTCAGTCCGGCCTGCCGGACGAAGCCGACAGGCCGGAGGTGATCGAAATCAATCTGAGCCTTTTGCCGGTCGTCGTCATAACGCTGGGAGGCGAGTTTCCGGAACGGACGATGCTGAGGCTGGCGCGGAACCTGAAGGAGAGGATAGAGGACATCTCCAATGTGCTTGAGGCCAGCGTGGGCGGCGACCGGAAGGAGCGCGTGGAAATCATCATCGATCCCCTGATGCTCGAATCCTACGCCATCAATCCTGCGGAGGTCCTAAGCATCGTTCGCCGTTCCAACCGGTTCGTGGCCGCCGGCTCGCTCGAATCCGACAGTGGCAGCTTTGCGGTGAAGGTTCCCGGTCCGTTCGAATCGTTCCGCGATGTCTGGGGGATTCCGCTCAAGGCCAGCGGCGATTCGGTCGTCACGGTCGGCGACATAGCGTCTGTCAGACGTACCTTTGACGACCGCAGGACCTATGCCCGGCTCAACGGCAGGTCCGCGATCTCTCTCGAAGTCAAGAAGCGGGCGGGAGAGAACATCATCGACACCGTAGAGGCCGTCAAGGCGGTCGTCGCCGAGGAAAGCGCGCGTTGGCCCGAGGGGGTCGAGGTCGAGTTTTCCAATGACGAATCGCACTTCATCCGCATCATGCTGACCGATCTGCAGAACAATGTTCTGGCGGCCGTGCTGCTGGTGATGATCATCGTCGCAGGCACCCTTGGCCTGCGGACCGGTCTGCTCGTCGGCATAGCGATCCCGGGGTCGTTCCTGGCCGGCGTGCTGGTGCTGGCGGCGCTCGGCCTCACGGTCAACATGGTGGTCCTGTTTTCGCTCATTCTCTCCGTTGGCCTGCTCGTCGACGGAGCCATTGTCGTTACCGAGTATGCCGACCGCAAGATGATCGAAACCGCGTCCCAGTGCGCAGTGGGTCTCCAGGAATCCCGCAGGCTGGCCTACGCCGCCGCGGCCAGGCGCATGGCCTGGCCCATCATCGCCTCGACCGCGACGACGCTGGCGGCGTTTCTCCCGCTTCTGTTCTGGCCGGGGGTCATCGGCGAGTTCATGCGCTTCCTGCCGATCACGCTGATAGCGGTTCTTTCGGCGTCGCTCGCGATGGCGCTGATCTTCGTACCGACACTCGGCGCGCAGGTCGGCATGCCCGGCACCAGCAGCCGTCGCGCGATCAACCAGATGATCGCCATGGAAACCGGCTCCGTTCGTGACGTAAAGGGCTGGACAGGGATCTATGTCCGGCTCCTCGAACACGTTCTTCGCCATCCCGCCAAGGTGGCGCTGCTCGCCCTGTGCTGCCTGATAGCGGCCTGGACGCTTTATGCAAATTTCGGTCGCGGATTCGAGTTCTTCCCCAAGATCGAGCCCGATCGTGCGGTGCTAAAGATATTCGCGCGCGGCAACATGTCCGTGGATGCCAAGGCCGGGCTGGTCAGAGACGTCGAACGCCAGATACTCGATCTTCAGCGCGAGCGCGGGGAACTGAAGTCGATCTATATTCTGTCTGGACACATGTCGCGACAATCCGATACCCCCGCGGATCTGATCGGCACCGTCAATCTCGAACTCGCGGACTGGAGGACGCGCCGCAAGGCCGACGAGATTCTCGCGGATATCGTGCAACGCTCACGACAGTTCGCGGGTATACGCGTCGAGACCGTGAAGGAAGAGGCGGGTCCGCCCGTGGGCAAGCCGATCAACATGCTCGTGAGTTCCCGCAAGCCCGAACTCCTTGCTCCCGCCGTTGCCCGGATCAGGTCCCGTCTGGAGAATATCGGCGGCCTCAAGGACATCGAAGATGACCGTCGGATCCCGGGAATAGAATGGGAGTTGAGCGTCGACCGGTCCCAGGCGTTCAAGTTCGGTGCCGATGTCGCGCTGATCGGTGAGGTCATCCGGCTTGTTACCAGCGGTTTCAAGGTGGCCGACTACCGGCCCGACGATGCCGACGACGAGGTCGAGATTGTCGTCCGCTATCCAGAAGCTCACCGTACGCTGGACCAGCTGGACAATATCCGCGTGCAGACATCGAAGGGACTGATCACGGTCAGCAATTTTCTGACCCGGGCGCCGCGTCCGAAGACCGGTGACGTGAAGCGGATCGACAGCCGGTTGTCGATGTCAGTTAAGGCGGACGTGCTTCCCGGCGTTCTTGCGGACGACAAGGTTCGCGAGATCAGGGCGTGGATCGAGAACGAGGCATCGCTCGGCGACGAGATCGATATCACTTTCAAGGGAGAGGACAGGGAGCAAAAGGAAGCCGCCGCCTTCCTGCAGCGGGCCTTTGCGGTCGCGCTGTTTCTCATGGCGATAATCCTCGTGACCCAGTTCAACCGCTTCTATTCCGCGTTTCTCATCCTTTCCGCGGTGGTCATGTCGACCTCGGGCGTCATGCTGGGCCTGCTGATCATCGCCCAGCCGTTCAGCGTGGTGATGAGCGGAATCGGCGTCATTGCGCTTGCCGGAATCGTCGTCAACAACAACATCGTTCTGATCGACACGTTCGACCGCTTGGCAAAGACCGCATCGACGCCGACCGAGGCGATCCTGCGCACGGGTACCCAGCGCTTGCGGCCGGTATTGCTCACTACCGCAACGACTATCCTCGGGTTGACGCCGATGGTTACGGCCGTGAACATCGATTTCATCACCCGCGAGATATCGGTCGGCGCTCCGTCGACGCAGATCTGGCGACAGCTTGCGACCGCAGTCGCATTCGGTCTTGCGTTCGCCACCTTGCTGACGCTTCTCGTCACCCCGGCATTGCTGATGATCCGTGCCAATGTTGCCGCCTGGCGGGTTCGGCGTCGCCGCGTTGCCGCCGCCGCCGAGTGACTGCAATCGCAAAAGATGGATGGCTCCGGGCGGGCGGGCGACACGGCGTTCCACGAGATGGCCCCGGCCAGACGGATTTCCTGGTCCCAGTCGCGGTCGGCGGTAAATGAACTGCTGCCATGTCGGGGAGTCGGATCGTTCCGGCGGAAAAGGCACACCGGTGCGGGCGGTATTTTCGGGCAGGGATCCGTGAATACTCGGGCGCGAATCCGGTCTGGCTGCGATATCCGCCTCGCGCCCGTTTCCCGCGGGTGTCGCGCCAGGCGGGCGATCCCACGCCGGTTCCTGTGCGACGACCCGTCGTCCTCTCCCGGCTTGTCGCTGCACTCCATGGACCGCGTCGGCGCGGAAGACCGGCGGTTAGGCATGTTGCGCCCCATAGTACAGGGCGGAAACGTGGGTGGCTTCGGCGAAGAACAGCCACCGTTCGACCAGCACGCCCGCCGAAGCCGACAGCGCGGCGACGAACGTCCCCGGTACGGCGATCCACGCCTCGCTCTGGGCGGTTGACGCCGTGAGGATCGCCGGGATGACGAACCATGCGACGAAGCTGATGCGGCGGAGCTTCTGCGCGTGCTTGCGCGCGATCCGGTAACCCATCTCGCGTTGCACGAAATTCTCCTGGGTGTGCGGCGGATCGAGAAGCCTCACCGTACTGTCCCGCCCGAGCCCGACCGCGCTTCCCGGTGTCCCAGGCCCCCGGGTGCCGTCGATGGATCGCCAGTAGGCGCGTTTTGTGTACCAGGCGAGAAACAGCGGGATGATCACCACGAGCGCGATTTCCGGAGAACGGATTCCGAACATCTGCCCCACCGCGTGGAACCACAGCGCCCCGGTCAGCCAGGCGAAGACCAGATAACCGGGCACCGTCATCCTGTTGTGCCAGGCGTGAATCGTGCGCAAGGTCGCGTAGATCATGCCGGTTGCGTGAACCGTCAACACGCACAGTATCGCCAGGACGACGGCAAAGACACTGAAGCCGCCTTCGAGGCTGCCCTCCGCGATCCATCCCCAGCCCGTGAGCGCCAGCGGAACGTAGGTTGCCGTGGCGAGCACGCCTTCGCGGGACAGCCACGACGACTTCCACTGGGAAAAGGCCCGCCAGGCCCGTTCCGGGCGGCCAAGATGGAATGTCGATGCCAGCAGGCCGACGGTCACCAGCACCGTCCCGATGCCCAGCCCGGCAACGCCCAGCCATGGGTCGAGCGGCGCCTCCTGCAGCACGCCGTAGAGCGCCGTCAGCGCGATCAGCCCGTATCCGGCTCCGGAACAGGTGGTGAAGAAGATGACGGAGTAGGCTGGATGCATGCGGATATCGGGATCGGGCGGACTAGCGCGACAGTACGCGGTCAACCCACCTGAGGAACCGGCCCTGTTCATCGGACTGCAGAGAAATCACCGGTTCGAGCGGTTCCGGTCCGTCGGCCGACGCCGGTGGCCGCGGAGGCAGGTACCGGTTGACGGGCCGGTAGCCCAGTTCCGGCAGCAACTCGCGTCCGTCGCGCTCGGCGACCAGCTGCGACACCTCCGAATCGGGGTCGCCGAGATCGCCAAAGTGGCGGGCATTGGCCGGACATGTCGAGACGCAGGCCGGCACCCGTTCGCTCTCCGGCAGGTTCCGGTTGTAGATCCGGTCGATGCAGAGCGTGCATTTCTTCATCACGCCGGCGTCGCTGTCATATTCGCGGGCGCCGTAGGGGCACGCCCACGAACACAGCTTGCACCCGATGCAGGCGTCTTCGTTGACCAGAACGATGCCGTCTTCGTCGCGCTTGTAGGACGCGCCGGTCGGGCACACGGTCACGCATTCCGCGTTCTCGCAATGGAGGCAGGAGCGCGGAAAATGGAGCGTCCGGCTTGATGACCCCTCGCCGGCCTCGAAGGTATGCACGCGGTTGAACCACACCCCGGTCGGGTCGGCGCCGTAGGGGTCGTGGTCGGGAAGCGGACCCGAATGGCCGCCGGTATTCCACTCCTTGCAGTTCACGGCGCAGGCATGGCAGCCGACGCAGGTGTCGAGATCGATGACTAGGCCAAGCCGGACCGGCCCTTCGGGTGGGAGGCGCGTCACGGGCCGGGCTCCCGGCCGTTGCCGGCGCGCGATGCGCGCGGCGCGAATGCGGCGCCGTAGCGCAGTATTCCGGGCCGTCGCGCAAAACCGGGGGAGGGGGGCTGGGGCGGCAGTTCGGGCACCGCCCCGACACTCTCGCCTGGCGCCATCTTCTCGATTCGGACGCACAAATCGTACCAGGCTGCCTGGCCGGTGATCGGATCCGAATTGGCGTAGCGGTAGCCGTCCTCCCGCGGCGGCAACAGTTCCGAGATCACATGGTTGAGGAGGAAGCCCTGCGTTGCCTCCGGCGCGTCCGGGGAGAGGTTCCAGGCGCCCGCGCGCCGCCCGAGGGCGTTCCAGGTCCACACCGTGTCGCGCTGGGTGCCTTCCATCAGGCGTATCCGCGCGCCGATGCGGCCGTGGCGGCTGATGACCCAGACCTGGTCCTCGTCTTCGAGGCCAGCGGAGGCGGCTTCATCGCGATTGACGTAGAGCCGGTTTCCGCCGTGGATCTGGCGCAGCCAGGCGTTCTGCCCGCCCCACGAGTGATACATCGCCATCGGCCTCTGGGTGATGGCATGAAACGGGTAATCTTCTGCGCCGTCGTGCTGGGATTCGAGCGATCGGTACCAGACCGGCAGCGGGTCGAAGTAGCCCTCCACCCTGACCCGGTGAACCTCCGGCGGCCTGACCGCCCCGTGGCCGCCGGCCGCGAGCCGGAATCGCTGGAGCGGCTCGGAGTAGATCTGCATGATAATCTGCTCAGAGGATCTGATCCAGCCCATGTTCTGCGCATAGTCGAGATAGTTCTTGTTGGCGTGCTTGTAGTAACGGAGGCCGGGCGGCAGTTCCTCGCGCCAGAAGCAGCCGTTCTCGACATAGCGGTCGAGTTGTCGGGCGTTTGCGTCCCCCCTGCCGCGCTGTTCGCCGTCTTCGCCCCGCCAGCCGGCCAGCGGCCCGATTCCCGGCAGGCGCTCATGGTTGACGATGTAGTCTTCATATCCCCCGGGATAGGCCGGCGATCCGTCGTCATTGGTCATTCCGGGCAGTCCGAGCCGTGCGCCAAGATCGAGCAGAACGGACTGGAAGGGGCGGACATCGCGGTCAGGTTCCACCACCGGCTGGCGGATGGCGTCCGCGGCCCCGTCGGCGTTGCCGATGGGCCGGTCGAGCAGCGAGATGCAGTCCCAGCGTTCGAGATAGGTGGTGTCCGGGAGTATCACGTCGGAGAAGGGGACCATTTCCGACCAGAAGGCGTCGGAATAGACGATGAAGGGAATCCGGTACTCGTCGCTGTCCGGTTTCCGGTCGGTCAGCATTTCGATCACGCGGGAGACGTTCATGGACGAGTTCCAGGCCATGTTGGCCATGTACATGAACAGTGTGTCGATCGGGTACGGGTCCTCCTTCCAGGCGTTGGTGATGACCATGTGCATCAGGCCGTGGGCGGCCAGGGGAGCCTCCCACGAATAGGCCTTGTCGATTCGGAGCGCCTGCCCGTCCGCGTCGACCAGGAGGTCGTCCGGGCCCGTCGGAAATCCCAGCGGCGGCCCCGCCAGGGGCGTGTCCGGCGCAACCTGGCCATCCTTGCCGACCGGTTTCTGGGGCGGCGGACACGGGCGCGGGAAGGGGGGCTTGTACCGGAAGCCGCCTGGCACGTCGATTGATCCCAGCAGCATCTGCAGGAGATGGATGGCGCGGCAGGTCTGAAAGCCGTTCGAGTGCGCGGAAATGCCGCGCATGGCGTGCATCGCGACCGGGCGGCCGATCATGCGGTCGTGGCGGCGTCCGGCCCAGTCGGTCCATTCCGCCTCGATCACGATTTCCCGATCGAATGCCGCCTCCGCTAGCTCGGACGCGATCCGGCGGATCTTGTCGGCGGGAATGCCGCAGCGCAGCGCTGCCGAATCCGGCGCATAGGTGGTGTCGAGATAACGTTCGGCGAGGAGCTGGAATACCGGCGTAGCGCTGCGCCCGTCCTCCAGCGTGAACGAGCCCGCCATGACCGGCGAAACGGTCGGGAGCCGCGCGTCGGCGGGCTGTCCCGAATTGCGGTCGAAACACAGCGGTTCGCCGTCCGGGCCGCGCGCGAAGAGTCCGTCATCCGGTGCTCCCCGGTCCCTGATGACCAGCCACGGCGCGTTGGTGTAGCGCGCGAGAAAGTCGAGATCGACGCGGTCGGCCCGTAGCAGTTCGTGGATCAACGCAAGCACAAAGGCACCGTCGCTGCCGGGCCGGACGGCGACCCATTCGTCGGCAATCGCCGAGTAGCCCGTCTTGACCGGGTTGACCGACACGAATTTCGCGCCGCGTGCCTTGAGGGTCGCAAGTCCGCCCTTGATCGGGTTGGAATCGTGATCTTCGGCGACCCCGAACATCATGAAATACTCGGTGTGCTCCCAGTCCGGCTCGCCGAACTCCCAGAACGATCCGCCGATGGTGTAGAGCCCCGCGGCCGCCATGTTCACCGAGCAGAAACCGCCGTGGGCGGCATGGTTCGGCGTCCCGAACTGGCTTGCCCACCACGCGGTCAGCGACTGGCTCTGGTCGCGGCCGGTGAAAAAGGCGAGCTTTCTCGGATCCTCGGCCCGGACGCGCGCCAGCCGCCGGGTCACGAGTCCGAGGACTTCTTCCCAATCGGCCTCGCGGAACTCGCCCGACCCCCGCGGCCCGGTGCGCACCAGCGGTCCGGAGAGGCGCGCTGGCGAGTGATGCTGCATGATTCCGGCGGAGCCCTTGGCGCACAGGACGCCCTTGTTCACCGGATGATCGCGATTGCCTTCGATGTAGCGAATCTGCCCGTCCCTGAGGTGGACCTTGATGCCGCATCGGCACGCGCACATGTAGCAGGTTGTGGCGCGGGTCTCGTCGGCGACGGTCGGCGACAGGTCTATCTCTTCTTCGGGGGTGAACAGTTCGCCTATCACGGGTTTCTTCGCTGTTTGACAGTGCCGGCCCCGGCGGCGTTGAGGAGATTTCGGGGGCGGGTAATCAGGATCAGCCGGGAAGGCGCGCCGCGAAATGGTGCATGAATCTTGGCGCTCTCTAGCCTCGCCAACCTATGCCGGAGGCGTCGGTCGGTCAAGCGAACCGTGCTGCCTCCCAGGGCTATTCTGTTGCCGTCCCAGCGATCGGCGCATGCTGATTTTGGTCCGGGCATTCCGTTTTCGCCGTGGCAGTGTGCCGGCATGGCGACGCTTGCGACCCCGGATTCCCTCCTTCGCGAGGTGACGGTGCGCCCGTGGCGCACGTGAGCACCGGCTCCGGGACCATCTGGTGAAGGAGCATCACTAGCTGCGGTTTCACGGCATCAAGGGTCTGCGCCATGTCGCCCTGCACGGCGAGACCTAGGTGGTCGGCTGGCGGCGCGTTCAAGCTTGCTGCACCGCTGGATCGCTGCGGAGCAGCAGTGCCTGCATCTGATCGCGAACAATTCCCGGTTCGTTGGGGGCATGCCGAACCTGGCGTGCCTTCGACGGCTGGACATCGAGGCCGCGCGTTCCTCGCGGAGATGTTCGTCAAGCGCTTCGCCGGAACCTGCTATCGCGCGGCGAACTGGCGCTCGCTTGACGCTCGGTCGCGAGCGGCTCCGCGCGCTTCCGTCACCACGGCCAGGAGATCTTCATGTACGAACTGGGGCCGCCGGGACGCGATCCCGGAGAGCGCAGCACGACAGTGCCGGGCCCCGGCTGCGCAGCCTGTGCCTGGGCGAGGTGTGCCGCAAGGGCAAGCGCTATCCGCTGAGAACCATTCTCGCGGCTCGCCGGCTACTGCGGCGTGACCGCATTCGCCGCCCTCCAGGAACAGCTTGCGGCGGTGAACTCGTTCTTCAGCCCGAAGCGCTACACCGCACCCACACCTTCCACACCATCCTCGCTGACCTGCCGCCCGAGACCCTGCCCTGTGGACGGCCCGGCAGCAGACACGACGGCAAGGACATCCGCAGCGCCTCCAGCCGAGAACGCCCGGCGGATGATGGGGTCGAGCACGGATGGTTCTCGGCCAGGCGAAGAGCAACGAGACCCCCCTCGCCAGCAGCATCAACGTCACCGGCCGCATCGTCACCATGGACGCGATGCACGCTCAGCACGAGCGGCGGCTTCTCGAGCGCCGCATGTCGTCACGGTGATCAAGAATAACCAGGAGACCATGCTCGACGACCTCAAGGCCATCGACTTCGAGGGCTCGTTCGAAACCCTCGACAAGGGCGCATCGAGCGCCGCCGTGGTCGACATCTCCGGCGCCGAGCGGAACCGCTGCGCTGCTCTCCACGGTCGCCGCCATCCGCATCGAGCGCGAGATCTGCAAGACCAAAGAGAGCAGCGTCGAGACCACCTGGTGCCTCACCTCGCTCGGCCCCGAACGCCCCGAGATGCTTCTGGCGCGCGGGTCATCGAAAATCGACTCCGCCACGTACGCGATTTCACCTGCGACGAAGACCGCTGCAGGGTGCGCCGCGCAACCTCTTGACAAACGCCGCCATCGTGCGCTGCGGCGGACACTTCATGCCCGAGGCCAACCGGCACTACGCCGCCCGCGCCCGGGATGCGCACCATCCTCATCCCGCAGATAAACCTTCGCCCCTGACCCCGCGCCACAAGCCGGGAACGCGCCGACGCAACAGGACAGCTCTGCTCGAACACTCGAAAAAGCGTGCCCGGCCTGATGCACCAGCCACTGAAACCGGCCCACAGTAAACCCGGGGTGCCATGCCAGGTCCCTGTCACATCAGCAATCCACAGGCCCGACAAAAAAATGGTCCTGCGCTGCCTCCCACGATGACCCCATGCTAATTCGGAGACGCGAAATCCGAATGCGTTGGGGCTCGCGTCATCAGGGATCGCCTCCTTGACCGCAATTTTCGTGCCGAGAAGGCCTTATCGAGCCTTGGCGGCACGATTGCAGCGCGACGCAAACTGAAAAAATCTCGCCAGTTGTTTCAGGTTAGCAGCGTGGGATCACCGTGGCCACCTTCCGGCGCGGCAAGTTCCTACTTGCCACTGACGGGGACAGGCACCATATAGCTCTTGTGGTTCGGAGGGGTTGTTCCGAGCCTTGCGGGGCCGGAAACACTTTCGGATCATAACCACGCCCGAAACCAGAAAGGAACCGGAATGTCTCTCAAAATCGGCGACGACGCCCCGAATTTCACGGCTGACACCACGATAGGCCGGATAGATTTTCACGAATGGATCGGGGACTCGTGGTGCATCATCTTCTCGCACCCGAAGGACTTCACGCCAGTCTGCACCACCGAGCTTGGCTACATGGCCAAGCTGAAACCGGAATTCGAGGCCCGCGACGTCAAGGTCATTGGCCTCAGCATTGATTCCGCAGACAGCCATGCGGGCTGGTCGAAGGACATCGAGGACGTGACCGGCCAGGCGCCCAACTATCCGCTGATCGCCGATACCGACCTTGCGGTCGCGAAGCTCTACGACATGCTGCCGGCCGAGGAGCCCGGTGACGCTTCCGGGCGCACCGCGGCCGACAACGCGACGGTGCGGACCGTCTTCGCAATCGGACCAGACAAGAAGATCAAGCTGATGCTGGCCTATCCGATGAGCACCGGGCGGAACTTCGACGAGATCCTGCGTGTCGTCGATTCCCTGCAGCTCACCGCCAAACACAAGGTTGCAACCCCGGTCAACTGGCAGTCCGGAGAGGATGTGATCATCCTACCGGCGATATCGGATGAAGACGCGCGGAAAAGCTATCTGGATGGTTGGACGGCTCCCAAGCCCTATCTTCGCATCGTGCCGCAGCCCGAATAGGACGCCATGCGGGAACCGCAAATCCTCCGCCCTTCGGGGCCGAAGCCGGCATGAGCGTCGCAGAGACGATCGAGAGGAAGCTGCGGGATGCGTTTACGCCGACGGCGCTCAACATCGTCGACGAGTCTCACCTTCACGCGGGCCATGTCGGCGCTCGCGCTGAAGGCGAGACCCATTTCCGGGTTGTGATCGAGGCCGAGGCCTTTCGCGGCGGATCGCGGGTCGATCGCCAGCGGCAGGTATACCGCGTGCTCCGGCAGGAGCTTGACGGTCCCGTTCACGCGCTTTCGGTATCGGCCTCGGCGCCGGCCGGCACCTGACCGGCGGTCCGGCGTGTCCCGCCGGGTCCGGGAGTGGCTTCCAGGGGCGCATGGGTCGACAACAGGCTCGCCCGGAACTTCGAGTGCCGGGAGGACGATGCGCCGGCCCCGGGAAGGGAGCCCGAAGGCTGCGGAACTTCCCCGGGGAGGTTGGCGGAGAGAGTGGGATTCGAACCCACGATACGGTTGCCCGTATACTGATTTAGCAAACCAGCGCCTTCAGCCACTCGGCCATCTCTCCAAGATGAGTGGCGAGTCTCACGCCGTATGCAAAGCCGTGTATACGGTTGGCCTTTCGCACTGTCAACATGCAAGACCTGCTCCGGTTCGGCCGGGCGGACCCCGCGGCCGATTGGAGATCTGAGGCGATACAGCGTGGCGGTCGCCATCAAAGCCTTGGCGCCGTCGTGCTGTCATGGGGTCCGTTGCGCGTCTTTCAATCTGACACCATCGAGTCCGTTGATTTCTGCATATCGTGTTCCCGCATTTTTCTGTGATGCTCGACGAAGTAGAGGAGGAGTTGGTATCCCGCCAGAGTTTCTCGGTTCCCGGCAGGGGTTGGCGTTTGCCGGGGATGAAGCCTGCCACGCGTGCGACCTCGATGGCGAAGACTTTGATGGTCGGTTCGGGGTCGGGAGGCCCACGCGGTTGGTGCTGTTTATAGATCTTGTAATTGTTCAGGGCCGTGATCTCGTCGCGGTGGACGATGCGGCTGGCCGGCGTGTCGGGCGTGCTCGACGGTCATGACGCGGCATGCGGTGATCGCGTCGAAGGCCGGACACTTCCTCAGGTCGTCGGCCTGGCCGGTCCTCGATCCGTGTGCCGACCTTCAGGGCCTTGAAGTATTCTTCAATCAGCCATCGCCTTTCGTGGAAGGAGACGGTGTCGAGGGCAGCGGTGACGTCGCCTTCGGTGGTGAGCAGCATCCAGTCGAGAGGATCTGCCGGTGGGCCGGGTTCCGTGATGTGTACGGCCATCATGGAGAGCGGCGGCGTTCCCCGGGGCTTCCAGTCCGGTGGCGCAAGGTCGACCCTTGCCGTGCGGACTTCGAGGCCCTTGCGCTCCTTGCGGCGACGCGGCCCTCCGCAGGCTGCGATGTCGATCGGCCTGGTCGCGATGCACGGCTCATCGGCCATGTGGTCCCGAAGGTCCCGGTGCGCGCCCGTTGCGGTGATCACGCGGCGGCATGTCGAGCGCCTGACGCGTACCAGCAGACCAGCTCCGAGCCAGCAGGTCCCGGATGTCGCCTTCACGGATCACCAGCACTTTTGTCGAGGGACAGGCCAGTTCCACGGCCCTGTCGTACCCGCCGGCTCTCCTTGTCGTCCTCCTCGTGATCCAGATCGAGACGGAAGTCTGCGTCGAGATGGAACAGGCCGAGGGCACAGCCGCCTTCGGTGAAGGCGGCCCCGGCGTGGGCCGCAATGCCAAGGGCACCCGAGCCGCCGATGTCGACAAGACCCGCCTCCAGGCTATTGTAATTCGTGCCCGCGCGGAAATGACCGTTTTGGCTGAGATTCCGGCGAAATTTCTGGTTTGATCGCCCTTCCGGGTCCTGCCCCGTTTTCGGGGGGATTCCTGCTGATTCGCAGTGGTATGAGGGCTCTTCCAACCGAGAAGCCGGACAAGCGGCTCCGTTCCCGCTCTCGGCGGGTGGGTGGGGTGGAGGGACGCCGCCGTCAGGCGGCGCGTTTTCGTCGTCGTCGGGCCTGTCTGTGCAACAGCAGGCGGTGGACATTGAAGGCCACCATGGACAGCGCCACCATCCGCGCAAAGCCGTCCACTCCATAGGACAGGACCCGGTCCATGCCGCGTTGCTCAAGATTGTTGATCGCCGACTCCACGTGCTGTCGGCGCATCTCCCGGAACGTCGTCTCAGCTTCCCGGTCCGCCCGACCAAGCTTTCCCTTCTTCGGCAGCGCGTCCAGCAGTTCGTCCAGTGCAATCCGATGGCTGTGGAACCCGTGATCGAAACTGCACAGGTCGGGGAAGCGAGCCTGTGCTTCCCATGGGTATGCCATGTCGCTGCCTTCCCACAGGATCCGGTGGTGCAGGAGGAAGCCGTGCTGGTCCTCCAGCACGGCCACCGGCACGCCGAGTTCCACCGGCACTTGCCTTTCACGCACCAGCGCTCCTCGAAGATCGAAAACACCTTCTCTTCCTGCGGGATCTTCTCGCCTTAGGCGGCGATCCACTTGGTCGATCTGCCGGCGGGCATGGTTGAGATACGACTGGATCTTGTGAATCCTGGAGGCCCCGACGCCCTTCTCCACAAGTGCCGAAACCGTCTCCTGCGCTCCAACTCCCGGCTGTCGTCGAGGTACCATCCTCCGAAGAGGCCCGCCGGAAACCTTCTGAAAGCGCTTCCCGCGACTCCGATGCTGCCACTGCCGCCACCCCCGCGAACACGGCCGCGCACCAGACAACGCATCGCATCCCACAGCAGGTTGACGTCCGTCGGGTAGTGCACCTCCACCACGAACGAATCGCAGCGGCCCCGCAAAGGATCCGTCCGACTTGCTCTTGCGGACCATCGCATGGCCGCTCTCCGCCACCAGCTGCGATACCTTCTCCAGCACTTCCGGCGTCAGATGGCTCACGTTCTCCAGCACCGTCCGATAGCTGTACCTCGTGTTGTCCCGGATATCGCCGTGGTCCAGGAACTTGCGAACCGTCTCGTTCACCAGCTCGTGCAGATGATCAAGGTCATACCCCAGGCCCTGCTTCAGGACACCAGGATCTTCCACAGCGCCGGGACGCTCTTTCCTGTGGGACACTCTCGGAAGGATCCCCTCCTCCA
Source organism: Alphaproteobacteria bacterium (assembly GCA_964291215.2). Lineage (GTDB taxonomy): Bacteria > Pseudomonadota > Alphaproteobacteria > MPNO01 > UBA830 > JAJEBT01. The sequence goes on from OZ219791.1 coordinate 1,911,824, forward strand.
GGATCTTGAACAGTCGGGTCGACGGGTCGGCATACACGTGCTGAATCCCGCGCATGTCATCCCGCGAGTCTTTGCTGAGATCGATCTTCTCGATCGCAACCTGGCCCAATTCCAGCTGCGGGCTGATGACATTTCGCCTGGCAATTCTCACGAAGTTTTCCGAAAATCCGGCGGATTTCCGGTTTGATCGGCCAATTCCCGCCCCAAAGCGAGATTCTTCGTCCCTTTTATATCAGGATTTCACCAAAAAAATCAATCGATTTTATATTTTTTCGCAGGCACTAATTCAGGAACGTCGTGTCCTGGATGGCAAGGATCCGGCGCTGCGGACGGCAGCGCTCCACCATCGCTTCCTGATGCCCCTCGAGGATATGGTCCATCGTCACCTCGGGGTTCGACAACAGACGGCAGGCCGCCTTCTGTTCCGCCTCGCCGGGGAAGATCATCGACAGGATCTCTCCGGGACGCTCATTCCACGCCCATGGTGACAAGGCGGTCGCGGATGCGCACGTCACCGTGCTTGCTGCGGCTGTACTCCCTCATCGCCCGGTTGTCATCATCGACAAGGGGTGCGGCCTGGCCCATGACACGCTCCCGCCACGACATGTCTTGCCAAGCCAGGGGCTTCATCCACACCGCACGCCCTGGCCGGTGGCCCCGGGAGGTCGACCCGAGGTCATCTTCTCACAACGCTCCCGGCCTGCCGCCCTGCAGCTCGTGCCGGTGTGTTCGGGACCCGCATGGGCGCAGGCCGGAACCGGCGTCACTTCTCAGTCCGCAGCAAGCCGCCGGCAGGCCAGGACGTGGGAGGCCAGCTCCGGAACATTCACCGACGGAAGTATCAGCAAGCGAGCGTTGTTGACGACCTTGCCGAGGTGGACGTCACGCGCTCCCTGGGACCAGAAGTCGTCGCGCGCCTTCTGATGCCAATTGGCCGCACGGAACACCAAGCCGCCGAGGCGGCCGTAGCGCGACGAGGTGATCCGATAGCTCATCCGGGCGCCTCGCCCTTACATGATCAGGTTTTGTCCCCGTGATGATGCAATCACCCACAGCGGTCGGGGGCGGGAAAATGTGGACAGCCCCGACTGTGGGAGGGCGCCCGGTCCATGGTTGCAGAGAGATTCCGTTCCCCTGTGCGAACACGCACAGGGGAACGGGGATCAAACGATCTCCGCGAAGGTTGCCGTTTCTGCCTTGGCCTTGCAGAGCCGTTCCCGAGCGTGGTCGACCAACCTCCCCTAGCGTCCCTTGCGTCCTGAATGGATGCCCGAGTTTGAGCCGTATCATCATGAGGCGAGGAGCAAGGGACGATGGTCAAGGTAGTGGCAGGGGTCAGCAAGGCCAGTCTGGACATCCGTGCGGCGGGTGCGTCGTTTTGCGAACGACGCCACGAGCTGGCGGGCACGTGGCTTCGCAGCCTCGAGGTGACCCGTGTGGTGATGGAGGCGACAGGCCGCTATCACCGCAGGGTTTACCAGTGTCTTCATGACCGGGGCTTCGAGGTTGTCCTGCCCGCTGCGGGCCCGGCGTTTCGCCGAAGCGTTGGGCCATCTGGCCAACCGCGTTGACGCTGGCCAGGATCGGCACGGTGCGATCTCGAGCCTGTGGCCCCTCAGGAAGCCTTTCTCAACTGCCTGGGGGATCTCCTGGCATCGCGCGCCGCGCTTGTCGATGCCAGGCAGGTGGCAGATGAGGTGGATGACAAGACCGTCACAAGGGCCTCGGCGGCCGATTTCGATGATTGCCGGTGCGGCAATCAAAGCGGTGATCGCCGGTGATCCCGAGCAGAGGTACGGCATCCTGACCTCGATCCGGTGACCGCCGCCGCCCTTCTGGATGCCCGAACTCGGCAGCGTCGGCAGCCTTGATCGGGGTGGCGCCGATGGCCGACGACAGCGACCATGGTGCCCGGCACATCCGAGGCGGGCGCAGAAGGCCACGCGATCTCCTGTTCATGGCCGCAACCTCGGCGGCACGCTTCAACGCGGACCTGGTGTTCGAACGCCTCGAGACCGCCGGCAAGCAAGGTCGCGATTGTCGCCGCGATGCGCAACGTGCTGGCGAACACCTTGCTGCGACAGCAGCGTTGCTGGTCGCCCGAAGCACCGGCACGGGTGACCTGCGAGCGAACGAAGGAGACACGGCTCTCGCCCCTGCCGAGAAGCAGCGCCGTTATCGGGAACGCCGCAAATCCCCGTCGTCCACCACCGAAATCCCCGTCGTTCCCGTGCGCAACGCTGGCGCGATGCGGTGGCTCGGTGCGTTGCAGGAGCACTGTCGGGACAGTTTCGACAGTCTCCCCGACTCCCCGCGCGACACGGCTTGCGGAGAACGTTTGCAGATCATCGTCGAGGCCGACATCGAGATCCTCGAAGAGATCGAACCGCCACGCGGCTAGGGACGGGACACCCGGAACTCCATTGAACGTGGTAACGTTACCATGCTCGGGGACGTTGGACGGCAAGGTGGCCGCGCTCACGTGACCAATGGACGGCAACCCGCCGCCGGGACCACAAGCTGCATGTCGCCTCGCTCGCAGGGCAAGGACAAGGCGGAACCCCGGACCGCCTGTGGACAACCACGAAAAACATCACCGCGGACACCCGCAAAAACCTTGCCTGGAAACATGGATGCTCGGGATGCCAGGTCGCCATCATCGCCAGGCGCTTGTCCTCGCCGTCGCCGACCGGCTCCACGGTGGCCTCGCCAAGCTCCTCCAGAGAACATGCGAGTGGCTTGTCGGGATAGTCCCGTTCAAGGGTGCCGGTGTTGAGGCCATGAGGCCCTGGTGCAGGAAGGACGATGCCGAGCGCCGAGGCAAGATCAGGTAGGGCCGCACGCGGCAAGGCACAGCTCGCCCTTCGCGTTGCGCCAGTCCTCGCGCTTGCACAATCCCTGCGCCAAGGACGAGCGCGTGCCGCTCTCGGCAACCGACGCCGCCTTCAGCCAATCAACCGTCGTCGCGGACAGATTTCAAAAGCCAATTCTCATGGGCCACTATATTAAGGCCTCATGAACGAAGAGTTCATCATGGTTCGTTGAAAGGCAGGGCTCTTCTTTTGTCCGGTTTCGTCCGACGAGGGGGCGTTGTAGGCAGATCTGGAGGTCCATTCGGGAGCGGATTTCGTTGTCGATATGCCGGTTCCGACCTTGAGACGATGCCACCAACTTCAAGAACGGCCACTCTGACACGGTTGTCCGCCGCCGATCGCGACAACAGAATGGTCCTGCGTTGAAAGGTTGCGCGTGGCGCCGAAGCCGCTTACATACTGCACTTCGCAACACTTGCCATTACGAGGCTGCACCGTGAACTCGCCGCAATATGTCTATGTCATGAAGGGCCTTACCAAGACCTTCCCCGGCGGTCGGAAGATCGTCGAGAACGTCTGGCTCAGCTTCCTGCCGGGTGCAAAAATCGGAGTCTTGGGCCTCAACGGCGCCGGCAAATCGACCCTTCTGCGGATCATGGCCGGAGTGGACACCGAGTTCGATGGCGAAGCTTGGGCGGCGGAAGACCTGCGGGTCGGATACCTGCCGCAGGAACCGGCGCTCGACCCGGAAAAGGATGTGTTCGGGAACGTCATGGAGGGTGTTGCCGAAAAGCAGGCGCTTCTCGATCGCTTCAACTCCGTGGCCGCGCGGTTTGCGGAGGGGCTCTCTGCCGAGGAGATGGAACGGCTGATAGACGAGCAGGCGGAACTGCAGGCCGAGATCGATGCTGCCGGAGCATGGGAAATCGATCGTGAGGTAGAGATCGCGATGAACGCCTTGCGGTGTCCCCCGGGAGATGCTGATGTCGGCACGCTCTCGGGCGGGGAGCGCCGGCGCGTGGCCCTGTGCCGCCTGCTGCTGTCGCGGCCGGACATGCTTCTGCTAGACGAGCCCACCAATCATCTGGACGCCGAGTCTGTTGCCTGGCTGGAGCGCTATCTGGACGGTTATCCCGGGACCGTCGTCGCCGTCACCCATGACCGGTATTTTCTGGACAATGTCGCCGGCTGGATTCTCGAGCTCGATCGCGGCAAGGGCCTTCCCTTCGAGGGAAATTACAGCGCTTGGCTGGAGAACCGGGAAAAGCGCCTAGTGCAGGAGGAGCGCGAGGAGAGCGCGCGCCAGCGCGCGATCCGCCAAGAACTCGAATGGGTGCGCCAGAGCCCTCGTGCGAGGCAGGCGAAGAGCAGGGCGCGGCTTTCGGCTTTCGAGAAACTGGTTGCGGAAAGCCGCGACCGTGCGCCCGACCGTCAGCAGATCATGATCCCTCCAGGCCCTAGGCTCGGCGACCTGGTGATCGAAGCCGAGGGCATATCGAAGACCCTCGGGGGGAAGCTGTTGATCGAGAATCTCAACTTCAAGATGCCACCGGGAGCGATCGTCGGGGTGATCGGGCCGAACGGCGCCGGAAAGACGACATTGTGCCGCATGATCACGTCGCAGGTACAGCCCGACTTCGGCGTCCTGCGAACGGGCGACACGGTGGGGCTCGGCCATGTCGACCAGAGCCGCGACATGCTCGATGACGGCAACACGGTCTGGGAAGAGATCTCGGGTGGGCTCGACGTGATCGATCTCGGTGGGCGAACCCTGCAGAGCCGCGCCTATGCGGCGGGATTCAATTTTCGCGGCGCCGATCAGCAGAAGAAGGTCGGCCAGCTCTCGGGCGGCGAGCGGAATCGGGTCCATCTCGCGAAGGTTCTCAAGTCGGGCGCCAACGTGCTGCTGCTCGACGAGCCGACGAACGACCTCGATGTCGACACGCTGCGCGCGCTCGAGGAGGCGCTGCTCGAGTTTCCGGGCTGCGTTGTCGTGGTCAGCCACGACCGCTGGTTTCTCGACCGGATCGCAACCCACATCCTGGCGTTCGAGGGCGACAGTCAGGCGGTGTGGTTCGAAGGCAACTACGCTGCCTATGCCGAGGATTTCACGCGCCGCAAGGGATCGTCTGCTGAACAGCCGCAGAGTATCAGGTACAAGCTGCTCGGTCGCTGACGGGCCGGCACCGGAATCCGTTGCGAAATACGAGATGGGTTTCGGGCGCCCTTCCCAATCGTCGTTCAGAGCAGGCATTGAACTTGGCCACTCGTCCCTCGCCACAGTTTTCCAGTTGCTGTCTTCCAACTCGCAGTCCCTGAGCGCGCGTCGACGGGAGCTCGAAGCAAGCCTCCCTCAGCCACGCCTCTCCGAGTTGGATCACTTCGCCAGTAACCGGCATGGTGATCCACCGATGGGCGCGGTTGATCATGTGAGCTAGGGCATCACGCACCAACCATTCAAACCGGAACTCATCACAGCCGCCGCAGATCAAGCGCGGCAACACTTCCACGACGAGCCCTTCGATCTGGATTGACTTGATGGGCACGTTACGGTGGCGTTACCATTGCTTGAACTTCCGGATGAGTTTCCGCACGTTGCCGTTTAGTGTTGTGTCGGTGCCATCCAGCGCAGCAATATTGGCTTCTGGTAAGCGTTCGGTCACGAGGTGATTGCGGGCAATTTTCACCGGTTGAGGATGCGTTTCCAGTCCTCGCGCAGAGGCCTCAGCCAGATGTCCTTTTTTGGTTTGTCGAATTTCTTGTGCGTATCGTAGCGGCCTCGTCCTTTCGTGGTTCCGCGACACGGATCCATCCTGAGGCCTTGTAGACGGCGCCTGTGCAGCGCAGTGTCCGGACGAAGGTTTCGATGAGGAACGGGGTGATGTTGTAGCGTCTGGTCCCCTCATCGGGCAGTCGGCGTCGCATGATGGCGAGGATGCGGGACCCAGGGTTCGCGACGGAAAGCCAGGGCATGATGAGGAATCCCGGGTTATCGACCACCAGCGGCAGGTTCTTCTGACGCTGCTCGGGTGTCCATCCGATGAAGGTGTCGCGCGGGGCGATTTTCCAGGCGGCGGCGGAGAAGCCGAGCATGGCGACGGGCCATCCGTTGCGATCATGGATGGCGTAGCGCATCCGGGCTCCGACCAGGTTGTGTGGCCGAGGCAGTGGTAGCGGTTGACGAACTCGTTCCACAGCCTTCCTTGCCGTTTTCTGCCTGTGACGATGGAGCAAGCAAGGGGGCGGACCTCGTCGAGGGTTGTGGGAGGCGCGCCGTGTGGCGGTTCGCTGTCGGGTCCGAAGACGATGGGTCCGGGTCGCTCGTCGTTGGGGGGGCGGCAGGGTGATGAGGCCGTCGCGGTGCATGGCCAGAAAGGTGACACTCGCCATCATGTTCTTGAGGCCCCCGTCGGGCCAGCCGGTCTCGCGGCAGAAGGCACGGGCGATGGCCGCACGGGTGGGGGTGATCAGGGAGCGCAACAGCGCCATCTCGTGCGCGGTGAAGTCACGGCCGTAGTAACGGCACTCGATCACCCCGGTTCCGTGAGGTCCCGTCGGGGGGGGGGGGGCGCTGATACTGTAACTTGATGTCTGGAAATTTGTCTGAGGTTTGCGCTTTGAGGCGTTTCACTGGGGGGCTAGCCCTGCCGTGTCATGACAAATCTGGTTGACAATGGTTTACGTGTTCACGCGTGTCTTTGTCCATCCCGGAACCCGATTTCCCGGCCGATTTGGTGACCCAGTGCGGCGCTGGTGTGTCTGGCCACATGATCTGGTGACCCGGGCGTGCTGCGGTAGCCGCCGAGATGGGCGACCAGGTGCACCGCATCGGCGAGACGCTCCGGTTCCTTCAGGGCGTACTTGTGTGCGTAGTCGCGCGAGTTCGCTGTCGGTGAACATCAGCTGCGGCTCGCACCTGGCGGCCGAGCAGGGTCATGATGCGCGATGACGGCGTTGATCGCCCGCTGCAGCCGGTGCGGAACAGCAGGTGTTCCACCCTGCATCCGGATTTGAGCACGTAATCCTCGATTCGCCAGCGCTGAAGGTAGAAGCCGACGATGTCGGCCGCCTCCTTCGCCAACCCGCACGGTGGTCAGCAGGCACCACGGGATCCTCACCTTCGGGCGCTCCCTGACCCCGTGCAGGGACACCGGCTTCGCGCTGGAGGCGGTGCCCGTCACGGGTGACGGACCGCAGCTTGCCAGGCGCTTCTGTCGCGCGGGCGTTCTTCCGGCTGGCTTGCTCCGTCAGTCCCTCGATCTCAATCAGGCCTGCACCGCCGGCCATGACGGCGAACAGCCTTCCCTCCTTCAGCACCCTGTCATGCTTGGCGCGCAGATCGACGCGGGGCAAGCGCGTGTCGAACAGCTCGAAGATGTCGGCTTCTCGACGGAGATGACGCGCGTCTTGCCGCCGGGGTGGCAGTGCCTTGAACCCCTCGAGCTGCGGCGTGTCTCCTGCGACCGGGGCTTCACCGGACCCAGCACCCCGAGTGGCAGGCCGGTGTCAGTCACCGCCAGGGTCGCATGCAGGCTTGAGGCCCCGGTCTGGTTCTCACCTGCAGGCCGGGAGAAGTTCAGGTCCGTGCCGTCCGGCAAGAACCGTCTTCTGGCCACGGATGCGCCGGATGCTGCGCTCACGGTGCGGCGCAAGAATGTTCGCCGGCGTGATCTCCGATTCGACGGGCGACCATCCGGTAAAACGCATTGATCGCGGTGTTGTCGGCGCTGGGAGACGCATTGATCTTCTGACCGGCCGCCAGAAGGCCGGCGCTCCAGGCGCGCAGAAAGTCGCTTGTCACCCCCCTCCAAACTCGTTCTGCGCCCAGTCGTTCAGACCCTCTCCCGGCGAGGGCGCATGATCGACCTCCCCAGCTTCCTGCGCGCTCCAGTTCGGCCACGAAGACCGTCTTCACCGTCTCCCGGTCCTGCCGGCCTTCGGTCCTGCACAGGAAGTTGGCCGCGCGCAGGCAGGGTAACCTTCATCGGCAAAACTGAGCCATGGTCGAAACGGTCCTCGAAGTCACGCGGCGCAGGATGCGTCCGAGCACATGGCTGGCTAGATGCGGGCAGAGCACCGATGGCCTGATCAAGAAACGGCTCAGACAGACGATCAGCTGCAGGTGGCCCCGGCGCTGCCCGTCGTTCCATCCAGCGGTCCCGCGCTGCGCAGCCGCGGCAAACCCCGCCGCGCCACCCGTGCGCCGAGCCCACAAGATATTGGCAGCCGGCGAAGGTCGTCGCGGGTGTTCACGCGCAATCAGCGTGACCGCCCGGTCAATACGATCCCCGACCACGATGATCCCGAATGCGCGCGCCGGAACTTCTGCAGCGATACCAACAGGCGAGGCCGGCGGTCGATTGTCGGTGACTTCGGCGCCGGCAGGACGATCTCCGGGCGCCCAGCGCCCTCAGGCAGCCGGCAAGCTGCAGACGGCCGCGCGCGTCGACAAAGGCAAACTCCTCGCAGACGACCCAGAGCCGACCGGCTGTCGAACTGCTCACAGGACAGCAGCGACGCAATCCGCGCAACTGCTGCCTCGTCCCGCAATGTGCGGCTGATCTGTGACATGGGACACTTATGCCACGCTGAAACACCGTTGTCCAGCTGTATCTACTCACCCCTTGTTGGGTTCTGATTCATAGTGCTCGTTGATGATGTCTGCGGCTTTTCCGTCGAGGGCGATCTGGGTGGCGACGAGTGGGTTGTAGCCGAGTGCGGCCATGGAGGTGAGGTAGCTTGAGCCCCGGCACCATGCTTTTGCGTGGAGCATGGTGCGGAAGCAACCGGACACCTTGACCTTTGCCATCCTGATCTTCTGTTCTCCGGCATTGTTGGTGAAGCTGACGTTGGGGTCGTCTGTGAAGCGCAGGTTTTCGTGTTTCACGAGACGTTCGTGCAGGTTGTGCGCGTCGGACTTGCGTCCACGTTTTCCTTTCGTCGGGATGTCGGGCAGTTCCCTGGCGCCCTGATGGTGCGGTAGCGCTTGCGCACGGCCCGGCGTCGTTCAGGGTCTTGGATGCGCTCTTGTTGACCTTGTGGCAGACCTCGCGGAGCAGGCTCTTCATCAGTCGCGCTCAGCGGTAGCTTCGACGACAAAGGTCAGTTCGCGCAGCAGGTAGCTACCGCACAGCTGGTGGCTACACTGGCCCATGTACGAGGCCCAGGACGCCCTTGTAGCACGGGCCGATCTCTTGCCTCCCGGCCGCGTTTGCGGTGCGGGAACTTGCACGTCAGGGTTCCACGACATGGAGCCACTTGCTGTTGATCCGAAATCGTCGACATCGGGCGTTGCAGGAGGTGCGCCACGGCGGCCTCCTCCCATGACGCATCGTGAAAGCATAGCCGAGGCCTCGAAGAGCTTGATGCCGGAGATTGCCTGCACGAGCGCGACGGCGCAGGGACAGCATCTGGGCAACCAGCAGGTTGATGACGAGGGCCTGGATGCCGATGCCGTACTGCACGGGATGTTTTCGGGGAACCGGCCCCGGGCCTTGCACTTCGGGCATTCCTCGGCGTTGACGCGGCGCTCGACGACCTCGAACACGATGTCGTGCGGCGCTCCCGATCGACGGGGCCGTCGATGTCGGCGCCGCAGGCGTCGCAGGCCGCGACCGTCTCCTCGACGATGATCTTGCGCAGGTTGTCGCCCATCTGCCGGTTCGGCTTCGGGCCGTTGCTCCCGGCACGCTCTCGTCCTTGTCCGTCTGTGACGGCGGCAGACCGGAGTTCCGGCTCGTGCGTGGTCTTCTCCAGAAGGACGACGATGAGGATGACGAGCAGGATGACGAGGACGCGGATCACGGCATCTTCCGCCACCTTGCCGGCAGCGCCGCGGTCTTGGCCGCTTCGAACTCCTCGCGCGCCGCGTTGACCGTCGCCATCACCCGGCCTCGACGGTCATGATCGTTGCGAGCATCGCCTGGCGCTCGCTCGGCGGCATCTTCCGGTACTCCGCCGCCCGGCCTCGCGCTTCATCAGCGCGCCGCTTCCGAGATGCGTTTCCACATACAGATCATGCGGGGGCTGGAGCCCCGGAAGCAGCTGGCACAGCCCGCTCGTCGCCTTCGATCCAAAGTAGCCCACTGGCGGTCCCCGTCGTTCTCGATAACCACCACTAAACGAATCGGCCTGCAGTGTCAAATCTCCATGAAAACCCGTTCGTTACTCTACCCCGACATCAAGCCGGAACCAGGGGGTGAGCAGTTACCATGGAGGGTATCTACTCACCCCTTGTTGGGTTCTGATTGGCCATAGTGCTCGTTGATGATGTCTGCGGCTTTTCCGTCGAGGGCCATCTGGGTGGCGACGAGTGGGTTGTAGCCGAGTGCGGCCATGGAGGTGAGGTAGCTTGAGCCCCGGCACCATGCTTTTGCGTGGAGCATGGTGCGGAAGCATCCGGACACCTTGACCTTTGCCATCCTGATTTTCTGTTCTCCGGCATTGTTGGTGAAGCTGACGTTGGGGTCGTCTGTGAAGCGCAGGACTGACTTTTCGTGTTTCACGAGACGTTCGTGCAGGTTGTGCGCGTCGGACTTGCGTCCACGTTTTCCTTTCGGCGTCGGGATATCGGGCAGTTCCCTGGCACCCTGATGGTGCGGTAGCGCTTGCGCACGGCCCGGCGTCGTTCAGGGTCTTGGATGCGCTCTTGTTGACCTTGTGGCAGACCTCGCGGAGCAGGCTCTTCATCAGTCGCGCGGTAGCCTCGACGACAAAGGTCAGTTCGCGCAGCAGGTGGCTGCCGCACAGCTGGTGGCTACACTGGCCCATGTACGAGGCTCAGGACGCCCTTGTAGCACGGGCCGATCTCTTGCCTCCCGGCCGCGCTTGCGGTGCGGGAACTTGCACGTCAGGGTCCCACGACATGGAGCCACTTACTGTTGATCCGAAATCGTCGACATCGGGCGTTGCAGGAGGTGCGCCACGGCAGCCTCCTCCCATGACGCATCGTGAAAGCATAGCCGAGGCCTCGGAGAGCTTGATGCCGGAGATCGCCTGCACGAACGCGACGGCACGGCGCAGGGACAGCATCTGGCGACCAGCAGGTTGATGACGAGGGCCTGGATGCCGATGCCGTACTGCACGGGATGTTGTCGGGGAACCGGCCCCGGGCCTTGCACTTCGGGCATTCCTTGATCTCGGCGCGGCGCTCGACGACCTCGAACACGATGTCGTGCGGCGCTCCCGATCGACGGGGCCGTCGATGTCGGTGCCGCAGGCGTCGCAGGCCGCGACCGTTTCCTCGACGATGGTCTTGCGCAGGTTGTCGCCCATCTGCCGGTTCGGCTTCGGGCCGTTGCTCCCGGCACGCTCTTGTCCGTCTGTGACGGCGGCAGACCGGAGTTCCGGCTCGTTTTGCGCGTGGTCTTCTCCAGAAGGACGACGATGAGGATGTCGAGCAGGATGACGAGGACGCGGATGACGGCCTCTTCCGCCACCTTGCCGGCAGCGCCGCGGTCTTGGCCGCTTCGAACTCCTCGCGCGCCGCGTTGACCGTCGCCATCACCCGGCCTCGACGGTCATGATCGTTGCGAGCATCGCCTAGCGCTCGCTCGGCGGCCTCTTCCGGTACTCCGCCGCCCGGCCTTGCGCTTCATCAGCGCGCCGCCTCCCGGATGCGTTTCCACATACAGATCATGCGGAGGCTGGAGCCCCGGAAGCAGCTGGCACAGCCCGCTCGTCGCCTTCGATCCAAAGTAGCCCACTGGCGGTCCTCGTCGTTCTCGATTACCACCACTAAATGAATCGGCCTGCAATGTCAAATTTCCACGTAAACCCGTTCGTTACTCTACCCCGACATCAAGCCGGAACCAAGGGGTGAGCAGTTACCATGGAGGAAGCGAATGGAGCTGCGACACACTACGACGATTGAGGCCGTTTTGGAACATCTGATCGCAAACGGAGCAACGGATCTGGGACGGGTCTTTGGCCAGCTCTTCGAGCTTGCGATGCAAATCGAGCGCGAACAGTACTTGAAAGCGGGCCACCGGAGCGACAGGGCTATGCCAACGGCTACAAGCGGATCGACACCCCCACTGTTGCCGTTCAGGTGCCAAAGACGGCCGGTCACGGGGACGATCCGTTCTATCCCCAGTCGCTTGAACGCGGCCAGCGATCTTCTCGCGCCGTCATGCTGGCCGTAGCCGAGATGTACATCAAGGGTGTTTCCACGCGGCAGGATGTAATGCGCGAGTTCGGGAGCCTGTCCTCTTCTCAGGTCAGCCGGGCTACTAGGTTGCTCGACGAAGAACTCGCCGCGCAACCGGCCCCTTGGGCTGATGAAATACCTGATCCTGGATGCGCACTACGAAAAAGCCCGCCATGACGGCGTTGTGCGCGATGTCGCAGTGCTCTCGGCCATCGGAATAGGGGCTGCAGGCACGTTCTGGGGCTCTCTGTGGCGCTCTCCGAGGCCGAGGTCCATTGGAGAGCCTTCCTGGAAAGCTTGCTAGCCCTGCATGGTACGACCTTCATCGTCTCGGATGCCGGGCTGAAAGCGGCACGACGCGCGGTGCTGGGCGCGGCGATGTGGCAGCGCTGCCAGTTCCACTTGGCACAAAACGCCGTGCAGCACGCACCGAACAACGACATCAGGAAACGTATTGGAAAACAGCTCGGAGCCATGCGTCCTCACTCCAAACCGCCGAGGCTGAACTGGGCGCCCTCGTGGCCAGCTATCGCGACAAGCATCCAGGCTTCCTGGCTGGAAAACAATGCGGGGCTCGCTGTCTTCACCTTGCCCGATGCTCACCGCAAGCGCATGCGAACCTCGAACGGCATCGAGCGACCGATCCAGCAAGAGCTCAAGCGGCGCACCTCCAAAGTCAGGGTCTTTCCGAACCTCGCCTCGTTGGAGCGCCTCTCAACCGTGGTCCTCATCGACGAAAAATGGGAAACCGAAACCAAGATCAAATGGGAACAGCTCGATCAGCTTCACGACAATTTCCAGACATCAGGTTGCGTAATCGGCGGCCATGAAGCCAAACCGCCAGGTTACGGCTCACCAGTCCGGGGCGTGCTTGAGATACGACCGAGACGAAGGCTCATTCCGGCCAGTCTCGAGAGCTCGTGCATGAGGCCGAAGAACATCCCGATCAGGACGCTGACATCAGGTAGGGAAAAACTGCGGGATCGAGTAATTCTTCGAAACCGTGTCCCCGACGGTGAAGATATCGACCATCGCGGGATCGCAGATCCCTTTCCGCTGCTATCCAGGGACAAGCGGCCCTGTGGCGGCAGCGAGGCTGCAGCAGTGCCCGGATGTCTCTTGGCCCCCGGATCGGTGTGCAATGACTGCGCGGGATGTGATCGGAGGAGTGCGTGACGGGATCACCCGTCTTATCGACATCAAAGTCGGGATCAGGATCGCGCTCGCCGGCCGGCGTAAAGACGCGACCCCGCAGCGCGTCGTTCCCGCGCTCCCGTCACGCCTCCGCAATCACCCGCCAGATCGGCTGCGCCCGTCCCATATCTCGAGTTTGCGTCGGCTCGCGGCCGCCCAAAGGATCATTTTGTTGCGGTCAGGGCTGTGGGTCCCGGAAGCGGCCTTTTCGAGGCGTTTCGAGCTCGTCAAGATTACGCAACCTGATGTCTGGAAATTGTCGTGAAGCTCTCAGTCATTGAGCTGTTCCCATTTGGTAACTGCTCACCCCCTGGTTCCGGCTTGATGTCGGGGTAGAGCAACGAACGGGTTTTCGTGGAGATTTGACACTGCAGGCCGATTCGTTTAGTGGTGGTTATCGAGAACGACGGGGACCGGCAGTGAGCTACTTTGGATCGAAGGCGACGAGCGGGCTGTGCCATCGGAGGCGGCGCGCTGATGAAGCGCAAGGTCGGGCAGCGGAGTACCGGAAGATGCCGCCGGGCGAGCGCCAGGCGATGCTCGCGACGATCATGACCGTCGAGGCCGGGTGATGGCGACGGTCAACGCGGCGCGCGAGGAGTTCGAAGCGGCCAAGACCGCGGCGCTGCGTGCGGCCGGCAAGGTGCCGAAAGAGGCCGTGATCCGCGTCTTCGTCATCCTGCTCGACATCCTCATCGTCGTCCTTCTGGAGAAGACCACGCGCAAAACGAGCCGGAACTCCGGTCTGCCGCCGTCACAGACGGACAAGGACGAGAGCGTGCCGGGAGCAACGGCAAGGGCCCGAAGCCGAACCGGCAGATGGGCGACAACCTGCGTAAGACCATCGTCGAAGAGACGGTCGCGGTCGATGCCTGCGACGCCTGCGGCGCCGACATCGACGGCCCCGTCGATCGGGAGCGCCGCACGACATCGTGTTCGAGGTCGTCGAGCGCCGCGCCGAGATCAAGGAATGCCCGAAGTGCAAGGCCCGGTTCCCCGACAACATCCCGTGCAGTACGGCATCGGCATCCAAGCCCTCGTCTCCCCCCAACCTGCTGGTCGCCCAGATGCTGTCCCTGCGCCGTGCCGTCGCGTTCGTGCAGGCGATCTCCGGCATCAAGCTCTCCGAGGCCTCGGCTATGCTTTCACGATGCGTCATGGGAGGAGGCCGCCGTGGCGCACCTCCTGCAACGCCCAACCCTGCATGTCGACGAGACCGGATTTCGGATCAACGGCAAGTGGCTTCATGTCGTGGGACCCTGACGTGCAAGTTCCCGCACCGCAAGCGCGGCCGGGAGGCAAGAGATCGGCATCATCCCGTGCTACAAGGGCGTCCTGACTGCTGGGCCTCGTACATGGGCTATGACCAGTGTAGCCACCAGCTGTGCGGTAGCCACCTACTGCGCGAACTGACCTTTGTCGTCGAGGCTACCGCGCGACTGATGAAGAGCCTGCTCCCTGCCACAAGATCAACAAGAGCGCATCCAAAACCCTGAACGGGGCCGACCGCCGGGCCGTGCACAAGCGCTACCGCACCATCCTCACTCAGGGTGCCAGGGAACTGCCCGACATCCCGACGAAAGGAAAACGTGGACGCATAGCAAACGCGCACAACCTGCACGAACGTCTCGTGAAACACGAAAACCTGCGCTTCATAGACGACCCCGATGTCAGCTTCACCAACAATGCCGGAGAACAGAAGATCAGGATGGCAAAGGTCAAGGTGTCCGGATGCTTCCGCTCCACGCAAAAGCATGGTGCCGGGGCTCAAGCTACCTCACCTCCATGGCCGCACTCGGCTACAATCATCACGTCGCCACCCAGATCGCCCTCGACGGAAAAGCCGCAGACATCATCAACGAGCACCACGACCAATCAGAACCCAACTAGGGGTGAGTAGATACCCCATTTGATGTATGCCTTGGTTTCGGTTTCCCATTTTTCGTCGATGAGGACCGCGGTTGAGAGGCGCTCCAACGAGGCGAGGTTTGGAAAGACCCTGACTTTGGAGGTGCGCCGCTTGAGCTCTTGCTGGATCGGTCGCTCGATACCGTTCGAGGTTCGCATGCGCTTGCGGTGAGCATCGGGCAAGGTGAAGACAGCGAGCCCCGCATTGTTTTCCAGCCAGGAAGCCTGGATGCTTGTCGCGATAGCTGGCCACGAGGGCGCCCAGTTCAGCCTCGGCGGTTTGGAGTGAGGACGCATGGCTCCGAGCTGTTTTCCAATACGTTTCCTGATGTCATTGTTCGGTGCACGGCGTTTTGTGCCAAGTGGAACTGGCAGTGCTGCCACATCGCCGCGCCCAGCACCGTGCCGCTTTCAGCCCGGCATCCGAGACGATGAAGGTCGTACCATGCAGGGCTAGCAAGCTTTCCAGGAAGGCTCTCCAATGGACCTCGGCCTCGGAGAGCGCCACAGAGAGCCCCAGAACGTGCCTGCAGCCCCTATTCCGATGGCCGAGAGCACTGCAACATCGCGCACAACGCCGTCATGGCGGGCTTTTTCGTAGCGCGCATCCAGGATCAGGTATTTCATCAGGGGCCGGTTGCGCGGCGAGTTCTTCATCGAGCAACCTGGTGGCCCGGCTGACCTGAGAAGAGGACAGGCTCCCGAACTCGCGCATTACATCCTGCCGCGTGGAAACACCCTTGATGTACATCTCGGCTACGGCGCGAGAAGATCGCTGGCCGCGTTCAAGCGACTGGGGATAGAACGGATCGTCCCCGTGACCGGCCGTCTTTGGCACCTGAACGGTAACAGTGGGGGTGTCGATCCGCTTGTAGCCGTTGGCATAGCCCTGTCGTTCCGGTGTCCGGTGGCCCGCTTTCAAGTGCTGCTCGCGCTCGATTTGCATCGCAAGCTCGAAGAGCTGACCAAAGATCCGCCCCAGATCCGTTGCTCCGTTTGCGATCAGATGTTCCAAAACGGCCTCAATCGTCGTAGTGTGTCGCAGGTCCATTCGCTTCCTCCATGAATGTTTTACAACTCCATGGGATAGCACGATGGCGCTGCGTTTCACTGGGGGGCTAGCCCTGCCGTGTCATGACAAATCTGGTTGACAATGGTTTACGTGTTCACGCGTGTCTTTGTCCATCCCGGAACCCGATTTCCCGGCCGATTTGGTGACCCAGTGCGGCGCTGGTGTGTCTGGCCACATGATCTGGTGACCCGGGCGTGCTGCGGTAGCCGCCGAGATGGGCGACCAGGTGCACCGCATCGGCGAGACGCTCCGGTTCCTTCAGGGCGTACTTGTGTGCGTAGTCGCGCAGGAAGGCGAGTTCGCTGTCGGTGAACATCAGCTGCGGCTCGCACCTGGCGGCCGAGCAGGGTCATGACCATGATGCGCGATGACGGCGTTGATCGCCCGCTGCAGGCGGTGCGGAACAGCAGGTGTTCCACCCTGCATCCGGATTTGAGCACGTAATCCTCGATTCGCCAGCGCTGAAGGTAGAAGCCGACGATGTCGGCCGCCTCCTTCGCCAACCCGCACGGTGGTCAGCAGGCACCGGGATCCTCACCCTCGGGCGCTCCCTGACCCCGTGCAGGGACACCGGCTTCGCGCTGGGGGCGGTGCCCGTCACGGGCAGCGTGACGGACCGCAACTCGCCAGGCGCTTCTGTCGCGCGAGCCTTCTTCCGGCTGGCTTGCTCCGTCAGTCCCTCGATCTCAATCAGGCCGCCGGCCATGACGGCGAACAGCCTTCCCTCCTTCAGCACCCTGTCATGCTTGGCGCGCAGATCGACGCGGGGCAAGCGCGTGTCGAACAGCTCGAAGATGTCGGCTTCCCGACGGAGATGACGCGCGTCTTGCCGCCGGGGTGGCAGCGCCTTGAACCCCTCGAGCTGCGGCGTGTCTCCTGCGACCGGGGCTTCACCGGACCCAGCACCCCGAGTGGCAGGTCAGTCACCGCCAGGGTCGCGTGCAGGCTTGAGGCCCCGGTCTGGTTCTCACCTGCAGGCCGTCGCAGCCGGGAGAAGTTCAGGTCCGTGCCGCAAGAACCGTCTTCTGGCCACGGATGCGCCGGATGCTGCCGGTGCGGCGCAAGAATGTTCGCCGGCGTGATCTCCGATTCGACGGGCGACCATCCGGTAAAACGCATTGATCGCGGTGTTGTCGGCGCTGGGAGACGCATTGATCTTCTGACCGGCCGCCAGAAGGCCGGCGCTCCAGGCGCGCAGAAAGTCGCTTGTCACCCCCCTCCAAACTCGTTCTGCGCCCAGTCGTTCAGACCTTCGCCCGGCGAGGGCGCATGATCGACCTCCCCAGCTTCCTGCGCGCTCCAGTTCGGCCACGAAGACCGTCTTCACCGTCTCCCAGTCCTGCCGGCCTTCGGTCCTGCACAGGAAGTTGGCCGCGCGCAGGCAGGGTAACCTTCATCGGCAAAACTGAGCCATGGTCGAAACGGTCCTCGAAGTCACGCGGCGCAGGATGCGCACATGGCTGGCTAGATGCGGGCAGAGCACCTGATCAAGAAACGGCTCAGACAGACGATCCGCTGCAGGTGGTTCCGGCGCTGCCCGTCGTTCCATCCAGCGGTCCCGCGCCGCGCAGCGGCGGCAAACCCCGCCACCCGTGCGCCGAGCCCACGAGATATTGGCAGCCGGCGAAGGTCGTCGCGGGTGTTCACGCGCAATCAGCGTGACCGCTCGGTCAATACGATCCCCGACCACGATGATCTCGAGATCCCGAATGCGCGCGCCGGAACCTCTGCAGCGATATCATCCACCAACAGGCGAGGCCGGCGGTCGATTGTCGGTGACTTCGGCACCGGCAGGACGATCTCCGGGCGCCCTCAGCGCCTTCATGCAGCCGGCAAGCTGCAGACGGCCGCGCGCGTCGACAAAGGCAAACTCCTCGCAGACGACCCAGAGCCGACCGGCTGTCGAACTGCTCACAGGACAGCAGCGACGCGATCCGCGCAACTGCTGCCTCGTCCCGCAATGTGCGGCTGATCTGAGACTGTGACATGGGACACTTATGCCACGCCGAAACACCGTTGTCCAGCTAAAATTTCCGTGACATGCGAGGGCTAGCCCCCCCCCCCCAGTGAAACGCCTCAAAGCGCAAACCTCAGACAAATTTCCAGACATCAAGTTACAGTACCCTCGTCGTCCCAATGGCGCTTTCGGATCCTGCCGGCACGGGCGAGACCGTTTTTCCGGCTCGCCGGACAACAAAAAGAATCCTGTGTCCACTCGACAATTGAAAGGACTTGGCCGATTATCGGCACACCATCTGGCTCAGGAGGCTTACATGGCTACAACCCTGCGCGAACGCTACGTTCCCAAGAGTGTGAACCCGATGCGGATGGATCGGCCCGGCACCGTCACGTCGATGCCGTCGCCGAACCGGATGCACCACCTGCACATCTTTTCCGATGAGAACTACGACGCGATGGTCACGTTCTACCAGCGGCTGTTCAACGCCGAGATCGTCGCCGTCAACGAGGAGATGGGGCCGCCGCTGACCTTTCTAACCTATGATGATCACGACCACCGGGTCGTCATCATCAAGAAGCCGGGCTGGGGCGCCAAGCCCGAAAACAAGGTTGGCGTTTCTCATCTCGCGTTCTGCTATGCGAGCTTGGGCGAGTTGATCTACGTCTACAAGCGGATGAAGGAGTGGGGCTACCCGCCGCCCCATTGGACCGTGAACCACGGCAATTCGACCTCGTTCTATTACACGGATCCCGACGGCAACGAGGTTGAGACCATGCTCGACAACTACTCCACCCTCGATACCCAGACCTACAAGCGCTACTACCAGTTCACCGAGGAGTTCGGGCCCATGAGGGAAGGGAATTTCGACCCCGACAAGATGGTCGAACTTTACGAGTCGGGCGTACCGGAATCCATTCTTCTGGACCGCGAGGAAGTCCGCCGCATGGTCCGCGAAGGAACCCTCTGACTCAGGTAATCGAGCGGGAGGCGTCGGCTTCCGCCGCCAGCGCCTCCTCGCGGACGAGTTGCCAGATACCATCGACTCGATCGAGGAATCCTGTGTCCTTCGACAGTGTATCAAGATTGGAGCGGTTGAAGCGGGTCTCGACAATTTGCTTGATCCGACCGGGGCGGGCGGTCATGACCGCGACCCGGTCGGCGAGCAGCACCGCCTCGCGCACATCGTGGGTGACGAACACGACGGTCTTGGGCGAACGCCGCCAAATCGACAGCAGCTCCTCCTGCATGATGTGACGGGTCTGCGCGTCGAGCGCACCGAACGGTTCATCCATCAACAGGACGTCTGGGTCGATCGCGAGCGTGCGCGCGATGGCGACCCGTTGCTTCATGCCGCCCGAAAGCTGAGAGGGAAAGGCGTCCTCGAAGCCGGTGAGATGCACCAGGTCGATATATTCCTGCGCGATCCGCAGGCGTTCGTCCTTGGCCAAGCGTTGCTTTTCCAGCCCGTAGAGGACGTTGTCGAGGACCGATTTCCAGGGAAAAAGCGCGAAGTGCTGAAAGACGATGCCCCGGTCTGCCCCGGGCCCGGTGACATCGTTGCCGTTCACCGAGATTCCCCCGTCCTGCAGCGGCAGGAAGCCGCCCAGCAGGTAGAGCAGGGTGCTCTTGCCGCAGCCGCTCGGGCCGAGAAGCGCCAGGAACTCCCGGTCCCCGATGTCGAGCGAGATACGATCCAGCGCCAGAACCGGGCGGCCGCGTGCGGGCCGGTACTGGTGGACCACCGAGTCGATAGCTATGCCCATGGCCGGCCTACAACTCGATCAGGTCCATCGCGTCGGGGGTCAGGATGCGCGGCCCCTCCTCCTCGACGACCACCTGCGGGCCGAATTCGACATAGATCCTGTCGTCCTTGGCTGCCTTCACCTCGACCGCAACCGCCATGCCCGCCTGCACCGCGAGTTCGCCGGGCGGCTTGCGGTCGACGGCGAACGCGGCGAACTCTTCCAGGTCGGACACCGACCGGTTGGTCATCGGCCTCCGCCACGGCGCATCCTGTGGCACGTCGCCGCGCACCAGCGCGGTTGCCGGGCCCTCGATGCCGTCGATCCCGACGCAGTGGAGTTGCGGGATCTCGTGGTAGTAGCCCCGGGAGACGATCGGCCTGTCGACCTCGGCGTCGAGCTCCGACCACGGCGTGCCGGGCTTGAGCAGCGCCATCGCGCGGTCGGTTGCCTCGCGCACGGCCTCGCGCATCGGCTTGTACTCGTCTTCCAGCGGGCCCAGAGAAATCGCGATATGCGGATGGCTCCAGTAGCCGCCGAAGCGCGTGTAGTGGCCAACATGCACGACATCGCCGGTGCGCATGATCCGGTCCGTCATCCGCCGGTTGACTGGATAGCCTTCGTTTCCTGAGCACAGGATGGTGAAGTGGTCGCGTCCGACCTCGTTGCCGGCCTTGAGCGAAGCGTACATGACCTCCGCGATCAGCTCCGACTCCCGGATGCCGGGCCTCGCATGCGCCATGACCGCGTCGATCTCGACATTGGCGATCTCGGACGCCTTCTCGATGAAGGCGATCTCCTCGGAACTCTTGATCATGCGCAGCCGCATGATCAGATCCGAGGCATCCTTGAACGTCGCATCGGGGAGAAACGACTCGAGCGCCCGGTAGCTCATATACGGAATAGAGCCCTCCGGGTTGAGGCCTCCGCCGACTAGGCCGACGACGCCGATGATTCCGCTGCCATAGCCGAGTTCGGCGATCGTCTCGGCCGCCACCGGCGTCGTGTTGCCATGGGTTGCACGGAACTCGACACCCTCCCAGCCGTTCTCCAAGTACCACTTGCCCCAGTTGTCGAGCAGCCACAACAGGACCGGGTTGCCCTTGCGCGGAAAGATCAGGTGACGCTCGATATGGTCGTTGTTGTCGAGCCAGCGGCAATTGCCGACCTCGTTCCACCCCTTGCCGACGACGAACAGGCAGTCGATGCCGCACTCTTCCATCGCTTGGCGGGCGGCCTTCCAGCGGCGGTCGCGCTCGGCCAGGGTGAACGCGTTGTGCGGGTTGGCGGTGCGGCCTTCGCGGGGGATGAATCGCGGATCGGCTACCATTGCCAGCCGCCTTTCTTTGGTAATTCCTGAACGACGCGGTTGCGCATGACGCCGACCCCCTCGACCTCGGACTCGATCACGTCGCCGTCTTCGAGGAACCAGGACGGCTCGTCCTTGCGCCCCATGGCAACTCCCTCAGGGGTTCCGGTGGTGATCAGGTCGCCCGGCTCCAGCGTCATCTGCGACAGGAACGCGATTAGTTTCGGGATCGGCCAGATCATCCGCTCGGTGCGGCTGTCCTGGCGGGTCTCGCCGTTGATCCGGGTGCGGATCGCAAGATCCATCGGATCGGCGATCTCGTCGCGGGTGACGATCCAGGGCCCGGACGGCGCGAAGCAGTCGAACATCTTGCCCAGCATCTGGTTGCCTTCCGCCCGTTCGCGCCGGACCACATCGCGGGCGGAGATGTCGTTGACAACCGTGTAGCCGGCGATCACGTCATAGGCGCGGTCCTCCGGAACGTCGCGGCAGCGCTTGCCGATCACCAAGGTGAGCTCGGTCTCGTAGTCGAGCTCGTTGACGACGATCGGCTTGACCACATCGTCGAACGGTCCGATCAGCGACGAGGTCGCCTTTATCCAGGACGACGGGATCGACATGGGCAGACTGGTTCCGGCCTCGTTGAGATGGGCGAGATAATTGCGCCCGACCGCGATAATCTTCTTCGGCACGGCCGGTGCGCCGAGACGGATCTCGGCCAGCGGCACGAAGAGCGGTTCT
This sequence comes from Alphaproteobacteria bacterium, assembly GCA_964291215.2. Taxonomy (GTDB): domain Bacteria; phylum Pseudomonadota; class Alphaproteobacteria; order MPNO01; family UBA830; genus JAJEBT01. Next base: position 1,933,711 of record OZ219791.1, read on the forward strand.
CCGTCGGGGCCGCGGGCGTCCCGCTCCGCTCCGGACAGCCAGTCGGAAGCCGCGGCCAGCGCGTCGCGCCCCGCCTCTCCGATCGCGAGATGCTTGGCCCAGTTGCTGGGAAAGCGCAGGGCCGCGATCTCGCGGCCCTGCGGGTCGCCCTGTCGTTCAATCAGGAAGGCGGCGTATGCCGCCCGCACATCGCCGACCAGATCGTCCACCACAAGGAGACCGGGCCGTCCGGCATCGGGGGATGCGCCTTCGCGCGCATAGGACACCAGCTTCATGAACAATCCTCCTTGATTTCCTCGCCCGCAATGTGATCATGACGGGCAGCGCAACGCAACGCCGCCCCTTGGTCAGGACTTTCCTGCGCTGCATTCGATCTTGCCGACTGCTGATGGAGGGAGGTTGCACAGGCCCAACCCTGCCGGGTTTTCTGGCCTCGGGGCCGTCCACGGGTCGCCACAGCCGGAAAACCCGGCAAGAATACAGAAATTTGTGCCCCGTTCAGCGGTCATTCAAGACATCAAACACAGCGGGGGAAAGTCTTGGCCCCCTAGTCAGTCCGTACCCAGCGCCGCGTAGTCAACTGCCCGGCCAAGATCGAGATGACGGCCCGCCTCGGGCAACGGGTATTTGAGGCCGGTGGCGCAGTTGAACAGCACCGCGCGTTCCTCCGGCGCGACCCGTCCGTGGGCCAGCGCCTGTTTGTAGGCGCCATAGGTCGCCGCCCCTTCGGGGCACAGCAACAGGCCTTCCGTTTGCGCGATCTCGGCCAGCGCGTCCGCGATCGCCTCATCGTCGACGGCGATGGCGAAGCCGCCCGATTCGCGAACCGCGCGCAGGATAAGAAAGTCGCCGACCGCCGCAGGCACCCGGATGCCGGCGGCGTAGGTCGTTGCATCGTCCCAGCGTTCGGCAAATTCCTCGCCCGCCTCGAAGGCGCGCACGATGGGCGCGCAGCCTGCAGCCTGGACGGCCACCATGCGGGGTCTCTTGTCACCGATCCAGCCGATCGCGGCGAGTTCGTCGAAGGCCTTCCACATGCCGATCAGGCCGGTCCCGCCGCCGGTCGGGTAGAAGATCACGTCGGGCAGTTCCCAGCCGAGCTGCTCGGCGAGCTCCAGTCCCATCGTCTTCTTGCCCTCGATCCGGTACGGCTCCTTCAGCGTGGAGGTGTCGAACCATTCCATCTCCTCGACCCCGCCTCCGACCACCCGGCCACAATCGTCGATCAACCCGTTGGCGAGCCAGGTGTTGCCGCCCTGGAGCGCGATTTCGCTCACATTGATCGGCGGCGTGTCGTCAGGGCAGAAGACGAAGGTCTCGATGCCCGCGCGGCTGCAATAGGCTGAAAGCGCCGCCCCGGCATTGCCGTTGGTGGGCATCGCCATGCGGGTGATGCCGAACTCCTTGGCCATCGAGACCGCGAGCGCCAGCCCGCGCGCCTTGAACGAGCCGGTGGGCAACCGGCCCTCGTCCTTGACTAGGATTTCGCGCGCCGACAATCGGCCTGCGACTTGGGGAAGATCGATTAGCGGTGTCATGACTTCGCCCAGGCGGACAATGTTCTCCGACCGGCGGATCGGCAGGAACTCGCGGTAGCGCCAGAACTCGGGCGCACGGCGGGCGAGCGTCTCCTTGTCAACTGCACGGCCGAGCGCCTTGAGGTCGTAGCGGACGAGCAGCGGCTTTCCGGCCCGCGAAAGATTGTGGACGCGATCTGCCTCGTAGCGCTCGCCCGTCAGGCTGCACTCCAGATGGGTTACGAATGTCGGGACCTTGTCCATCTCTCCTCCTGTCGCGACGCGGTCGGAGCGAGTTGACCAACCGGGCCGGCGTAAGTTAACCGTGGGCGGGTACCACAATCGCTCCTTCCCGAGAGGCGTTTCCCCGGTTCCGAAGTTCCATTCCGATGGGCTGCGTGGATGGCTGGAACGAGTCCGGGGGCCGGTCGGGACGAGAAAGCACGCAATATTCTGAAACTGCTCTGGCCGCTCGCAACCCCGGCGAGGTAGCTTCCGCCGCCGCCGCGCGAAACCAAGTCGGCATTCTTTTGGCCCATATCGAATATATTGGCCTCGTGGGGCTTGAGCGCCCGATCGCAAATGCAATCGGTGACGCAAACGGTGCGGAAGTTGCAACTCATGGAATTGGCTACCGAAGCCCGTACACGACCCGACGTGGTGCATCCCGTCACGAGCAAAGCCCCCACCTGCCGGCTCACCAACCATGCGGCGAAGTTGGTGCCGAGGAGGGCCGAAGGCTTGGTCTTGCGGAGAACGTATTCACCACCCGCGGGCGCCAGCGCATTCACCACTTGACCGGGTTCCGAATGCTCGGTCAGGTTCTTCAGTCCGGGTGCCTTGTCGCAGAACACGCCAGCATCTGAACCGTCATCGGCATAAACAACGCGGGTGAACGCGATCGGGATTTTCGCCTTGCGCGCTGACGCCAACAAGGCCGCGGTTGCGGTAATTGGCCCGCCGAGAATCCCGCCGCCAAACTGATTCGGATCGGCAAAACCGTTGACAAAATCAACGATCAAAAGAGCCAGCCTGTCGCCGAAGCCGCTCGAATTCCCAGAATTTTGTTTCTGACAGATGTCCAGTTTCTTCACCCGGCTTCCAGGGCGCTCCGTGCGCTATTCCCAATACCCGGCAAACCGGGTCGCCACACACTGTTCGTAGGAGAACTTGCCCTTGATCAGCCCCGCGTTTCGCTGGAACTCGGTCATTCCCTCGACGAACTCCGGTGATATGGCGGCTATGTAGTACGGCAAATCACGCTCGACCACCTGGGCAATCAGATTGGCCTCTTCCTCGGGAAAAAGAACTTTGCCCACATCGGTCGCCAGCCCGACATCGTTCTTGAGGGCCTTGTGAGTCTTGGTCAACGCACGCACCGCGGCGGCGCATGCATCCGGGTCGTCGTCGATCATCTTTTGGGACGTAATGAGGGCAGGCATCGTGTAGTTGAAAGCCTTGGGGGGACCATCCCCCCGCCGGGCATCAATCACCATGGTGCCAACGCCGCGGGTCACCGCTACCTCCGCGCCCATTCCGTTGGCCCAGAAACCATCGATCTTGCCGTCTTCCAGCGCCTTCGCCGCGGTTACGCCGAAGTTCAGGTTGTTGCCGGTGAATGCGCCGGGGACCGGCGCGATGTTGATCTCGTCACGGACTTCATCGAGTCCGGATTCGACGATCAGCTGCTTCAGCCCGAGATCGACCAGAGGCGCGGCACCGATATTCAGCCCCTTGATTGCGTTGATATCGCCTTGCTGCGCGTTCAGGTCGGTGCGAAGGATTAAGAACCAGTACATGCCTTGTGCCAGAGAAGCGAGCAGCTTGCCTCCTTCCCATTCCGGAAATGCATGCGGCGTCGAGTGCGCGGATCCGCCGACAAATTGAACTTCGCCGTCACGCAGTACCTCAAGCGTCTTATCCACTGGGAAGATAAGGTCGAGGGACATATCCAGACCTTCTTCCTTGAAAAAGCCCAACTCTACCGCGGCAGCGGCCGGGAAGTAGGAGTTGGAAATGAGATCGGGAATGGCAATTTTCATTACAGGGCCTCGACTGTGTGGGGACTCTAATGTTTACTACGGGAACGAGCCGCCTGACGCAAACATCAGTCGGATAAACACTCAGAGCTTGACCGAAAAGTGAGTGGTCTGCCCAAGTGTGGTCTTCCGGGTCCAGTTTTGACCTAGAATCTGGAGGTTGCAAATGTCTTGGGCGGAGACCGCTCAGGCGCAGCATATGTGCTCATTCGGCGTTGCGCACACCGAATATGAGACCGGTATGACGGACGCGGAGTGGGCGCTTGTGGAGAGTTTTCTGCCACCGCCATCGAAAATGGGTCGTCCTCGGAAAACTGATCTTCGTGCGGTGTTCCACGCGATTCAGTTTCTGCTTGGCACGGGCGCTTGCGGGTCGTGATGAGGAGCCGGCGGCGGCGGCGTCCACCGGGCCGCGGGCTGGATCCGCGTCGGAACAACCAGGGGGTGCGGCCGCTACCACCGACATAACCGGGCCGACAAGCCGAAGAAGGACATCTGGCCCGCTCCGCAAGGGCAGGAAGCGGACCCTCAATCGCTGAACCCTGCAACCAGCACAGGATGGCGCTTGGCTCCTCCTCCGCAGTGCCGGGACAAAACCGCAACCAATGCGGAAAACGTAACTGCTCACCCCCTGGTTCCAGCTTGATGTCGGGGTAGAGCAACGAACGGGTTTTCGTGGAGATTTGACACTGCAGGCCGATTCGTTTAGTGGTGGTAATCGAGAACGACGGGGACCGCCAGTGGGCTACTTTGGATCGAAGGCGACGAGCGGGCTGTGCCAGCTGCTTTCGGGGCTCCAGCCCCCGCATGATCTGTATGTGGAAACGCATCTCGGAAGCGGCGCGCTGATGAAGCGCAAGGCCGGGTGATGGCGACGGGCGGCGCGCGAGGAGTTCGAAGCGGCCAAGACCGCGGCGCTGCCGGCAAAGTGGCGGAAGAGGCCGTCATCCGCGTCCTCGTCATCCTGCTCGACATCATCATCGTCGTCCTTCTGGAGAAGACCACGCACGAGCCGGAACTCCGGTCTGCCGCCGTCACAGACGGACAAGAGCGTGCCGGGAGCAAGGGCCCGAAGCCGAACCGGCAGATGGGCGACAACCTGCGCAAGATCATCGTCGAGGAGACGGTCGCGGCCTGCGACGCCTGCGGCGCCGACAATCATCGACGGCCCCATCGATCGGGAGCGCCGCACGACATCGTGTTCGAGGTCGTCGAGCGCCGCGCCGAGATCAAGGAATGCCCGAAGTGCAAGGCCCGGTTCCCCGACAACATCCCGTGCAGTACGGCATCGGCATCCAGGCCCTCGTTATCAACCTGCTGGTCGCCCAGATGCTGTCCCTGCGCCGTGCCGTCGCGCTCGTGCAGGCGATCTCCGGCATCAAGCTCTCCGAGGCAACCTGCCTCAGCTATGCTTTCACGATGCGCTCGCGTCATGGGAGGAGGCCGCCGTGGCGCACCTCCTGCAACGCCCGATGTCGACGATTTCGGATCAACAGTAAGTGGCTTCATGTCGTGGGACCCTGACGTGCAAGTTCCCGCACCGCAAGCGCGGGCAAGAGATCGGCCCGTGCTACAAGGGCGTCCTGGGCCTCGTACATGAGCCAGTGTAGCCATCAGTTGTGCGGCAGCCACCTGCTGCGCGAACTGACCTTTGTCGTCGAGGCTACCGCGCGACTGATGAAGAGCCTGCTCCCTGCCACAAGGTCAACAAGAGCGCATCCAAAACCCTGAACGAGGCCGGGCGCTACCGCACCATCAGGGCGCCAGGGAACTGCCCGACATCCCGCCGCCGACGAAAGGAAAACATGGACGCATAGCAAACGCGCACAACCTGCACGAACGTCTCGTGAAACACGAAAACCTGCGCTTCATAGACAACCCCGACGTCAGCTTCACCAACAATGCCGGAGAACAGAAGATCAGGATGGCAAAGGTCAAGGTGTCCGGATGCTTCCGCTCCACGCAAAAGCATGGTGCCGGGGCTCAAGCTACCTCACCTCCATGGCCGCACTCGGCTACAATCATCACGTCGCAACCCAGATCACCCTCGACGGAAAAGCCGCAGACATCATCAACGAGCACTACGACCAATCAGAACCCAACTAGTAGTATGACATTATTGTATTGATGGGCATAGTGACTTCAGTTTCGTCCGGGCATCCTTCGTCGTGAAACGCCAGTCGACAGTGACATCGGCCGCATTGCGGCGCTCGACCCACGCCACGGTCTCCCGCAGCATGGTGTCGCGGTCGGGAATGCGTCGCCGAAGACACTGCCGCGACAGCGCACCGATCTCGATCTCGGCCATGTTGAGCCAGCTCCCGTGCTTGGGCGTGTAGCGAAACTCGAACCGCTTTCGCACCCGCCTCGCCTCCTCGGGCTCGAAGGCTTCATACAGCGACTGTGCGTGTTCAGATTGTCCAGCACGATCTTCCTGTCGGGGAAATGGTCGTCGGCAAGCTCCCGGATGAAGTGCGCCCAGTCCCGCGGCGGTCGGTGACTTTCACCGTACGCCAGTTCTCGTTGGGCGCAAAGGCCATAAAGAGGTTGGCCGTGCCGTTGCGCTCATATTCATAGTCGACCACCTCCGGCTGACCGGAGGACGGGGGATGCGGGTTTCCTTCGTCTGCTGCCGGCTGGTCTCAGCACCTCGTCCCCGGCAAAGTCCCGCTGATAAGTGTCAAGCACATCCGCCGCCACGAACTGTGCGCTCCGGTGCGGTGGAATGCACCAGTACTGCTTCAGCCACGGCTTGATCTCTTTTTTTTTAGAGTCTTCCTGACCGTCTCTTCTGAAATGCTCTCGACGATTTCCATCTCCACCAGACGGCCGGCAAGCAGCTTCAGCGTCCACAGCCCTCGGGCGGGGACGAACAGGCCAGAGCGATCAGCTTCGCCTCCATCGCCCCGTCCAGCCGTTTCGGCCGGCGGTTCACCTGCTCCTTGCGGCTGAGGGCGGCCTCCAACCCCTCCAGAACGCAGCGCTTGCGCAAACGCTCGACTGTCGCCGTGCCGATGCCCAGCCCTTGCGCAATGTCGGCATCGACAAGCCGAGCGCCCCCTCGTCGGCCAGCATCAGGACCTGTGCCCGGCGCCGACGCCAGGCGGCCCCGGTGCCGTCGACGATCGCCTTCAGATCCTGGCGCTCCTGCGTTGAAAGGGTAACCCGGTAGAGCTTCCTGCCCCGAGAGTTGGCCATATGCGCCGCTCCTGTCATTGCGCCGAAGACCTGCGGGTATGCCCGTTGTCCGGACCTGCGCATGGGGCTGCCTGCCTGTTCGGCATCTGCCCGTGTGGATATCGGCACTGTCCAGATTCCAACGAACGCCGACACGGAAATACTACCCACAAAAAACCATCAATACAATGCCGGTGGACTACTAGGGGTGAGTAGATACCGGAAAACATGGCATGGCGCCAGTGCCCGCCAACCTCACCGCGCATCCCGGCGCACGAAACCGCTCCGGGTGACGCTGGAACTCCCTGACAAAAGCCCGTCAAACGGATCGAAATAACAACACCTCACCGCACGAACGAGTGCTTGCAATAAAGATATCCGAGAGCTCAGAATATCAACCCGTTGTAATACAGAGATTAATTTTCATAACTTGTGTAACTCTGACATTGTCGGGAGAATTCGTGATGGCATCGGTCGGGCTGATCGGAATCGGCACTCTCGGACTGGCGGTAGCGCGCAACCTGATTGCTCGCGGGCACCGCGTGACTGGCTACCGCCGCTCTCCGATGGATGCGTTCGCGGCGGAGGGCGGTATTGCGGCAGCAAGTCCGGCCGCCGTCGCCGACGCCGCCGAGGTGGTACTCACTTGTCTGCCGGACGGCACGGCCTTGGAGGCGGTGGTCGACGGCCCCGGAGGGCTGCTCGCGGGCGGTATGGCTGGCAAGACGGTTTTCGAGCTGGGCTCGTTTTCGATGCCGGCGCGCGAGGCCGCCCGAACAGCGCTTGCGGAGATTGGGACGCCTTTCCTAGAATGCGCGGTGAGCGGCAACCCCGACTATGTGCGTGCACGAACAGCGGCCGTCTTCGTCAGCGGCGATGATGACGCCTTCGATGCGCACCGGGGAGTCCTGCGCGACATCACCGACAAAGTCTCCCATGTCGGCACGTTCGGTGCGGCGACGGCGCTGAAGGCGATCGTGACCGCCCTGATCCCGGTTCACACATTGGCGCCGCCGAGGCATTCGCGCTCGCCACGCGGGCCGGGCTGGACCGCCAGACGGTATTCGACGCAATTGCCGGCACGCCGGCCAGTTCCGGCATGTTCGAGACCCGCGGAAAGGCCATGATCGACGGCGGCCACTCTCGTGCGGCGAGCATCGAGGGTTATCTGAAGAACATCGGCATCGCGACCGAACTGGCCGAATCCGTGGGCGGCGACTACCCGCTCTTCGCCACGATGAAGGACATGTTCCAGCGGACGATCGCGGCCGGGCTGACGGGCGTCGACCAGTCGGTGGTGTTCGACTACCTGATGCGCGGTGACGACGCAGACGATCCCGAGGGTTGAAGCGTATTCGTGTTCGGAAGGAAGCATCGCGGCGTGGTCTCCCGGACGCGGCCCTTCGGTTCGGGCGCCTCGGGATGAGGGAGGATCCCCGGGGCCTGCAACCCTGCCTTCGTTTCGGGCAGCGGGCTCGCGAACCACGGATCATGCGGTCCGTCGTCGGCAGCAGGGCCCGGCAACGAAAACCGGGACGGAACGCTTGTCTGCCCGGATCCGCGCCCGACGCCAGATACTCCTTGTTGAAGGCTAGACTGATGTCTCCTCGCGGGCGGTTTCCTGGTGCCAAGACAGGAGACACCGACGGACGATTTCCATCGTCTTGATCACCGCGAAGCCGAGCAGGCCGATCTCGATGATGCCGGCGAAGACGCCCGGCGAGTCGGCGAAGCGGGCGCTGCGAAGCATGGCCGAACCCAGGCCTTCGCCACCCATCACCATCTCGGTGACCAGGACCACGATCAGGCAGATCGGCATCGCGATCTGAAGCCCGGTCAGGATCTGCGGCAGTGCGGCGGGCAAGATGACCTGCCAGAGGATCTGGCGGTCGCTCGCCCCCAGGCTGCGCGCCGACCATATGAGTTCGCGCTCGACACTTCGGGTTGCAGCCCATGCGGTCGCAATGATCTGGAACGACGCCGAGAAGGTGACCATCATGATCTTGGCGAGGTCGAAGAGACCGAACCAGAGCATGAATACCGGCAGGAGCGCAATTTTCGGAGCCGGCAACCCAATCGACACGATGGGATCGAAGAACCACCCGACCGAAACCACGCGCGCCATCAGGATCCCGAGCAGCACGCCGACAGAGGCCGCAAGCCCGAAGGCGACCAGCGCCCGATAGAGGGTGAGGGCGGCGTTCAACAGCAGTTTTCCAGTAATCAGGTCGTCAAAGATGCGCATGACGACCGTGGAGAATGCCGGCAGCAGGAAGGGATCGATCGCCTTCTGCAGGGCGGTCACCTCCCAGGCAATGATGGTGGCTCCGATCAGCGCGAAGGGGCCGAGCGTTTCGAACAGCCACACCGCCTTGTCCCGGACGGTCTCCGGGAACACGGGCTCTGTGCCGCCGGCGGCCTGGCCGATTCGCATCATCGTTCCTACTCCCGCCAGGCCAGAAGGCGGTTCGTGACCGCGAGGTAGAGCCGGTCGGCCATGAAGCCAATCATGGCGATGGTGATCGCGCCCGCAAACATGCCGCGGAAATCGCCGGCCTCGCCGAGGAAGCCGATCAGGAAGCCGATGCCGTCATTGGCGATGATCAGCTCGGAGCTCACCATCAGGATGAACGACAGCGCCAGCGCGACCCGGATCCCGTGCAGGATCTCGGGCAACGAAGCCGGGACCACGATTTCGCGGAGCACTTCGAACTCGTTGGCCCCCATGCCGCGCGCCGACCAGATCAGGACCTGATCGACCCCGCGGGCGGCGTTGAACGAGGAGACTACGATCGGCAGCAGGCAGCCGATGAAGATCAGGGTGATCTTCGAACTGTCGCCGAGGCCGATCCAGATGATGACGAGCGGGATCAGCGCCGATTTGGGCATCGGGTAGAAGCACTGGATCACCGGCTTCACCAGGATGCGGACCGGCTTGTGCCACGCCATCAGGATGCCGGCGGCCATGCCGAACACGATGGCGCAGGCGAGCGCTGACATGCCGCGCATGATCGACCTGCCAGTCTGGTACAGGAGATCCTGCAGCAGCAGGTTCCAGAACGCCACGATGATGTTGCTCAGCGCCGGCAGGGTAAGCTCGGCGATGAGCCCCGCCCGGGTGACCACCTCCCAGACAACGGCGATCAGCAGCAATGGCGCGTAGCGCCTGAGTGTTGCAGCCATCTCAGTTCCCCATTTCGAACAGGCGCCGCGCATTGCTGCCGAGAACGATCCCGGTTTCGGCTGCCGTGAGCCCGGCCTCGCGTACATCCGCGACGCTCGCCGCGCGGTCGCGCGGCACCGGCGGGTAATCGGTCCCGAGCAGCACCTGTTCGGCGCCCATCGTGGCGACGGTGCAGGCGATGGCCGGTGGATGGAAAGTCTGTGTGTCGACGTGGATGCTGCGCAGCTGATCGAGGAACGACCCCTCGATATTGTCCAGCTCCCAGGCGGGTACGCCCGGGCCCGGCTTGCGCGAGTGGCGCACCTCCCAGCCCTGCTGGATCCGGCCGGCATAGAGCGTGATCGCCCCGCCGAGGCGGCCGAGCAGGAGCTTGAGTTCCGGAAGGCTCTCCATGAAGCCACTGAAGGCGAGCCGGGCGGCGAGGATCGTCATGTCGTTCGGCCTGCCGATGAGCTCGACCAGGCGGAAATCCGGCATGTGTTTGGCGGCGAGGCAGCTGTCGCTGCTGTGGACGAACACGACCGCGCCGAGCTCATGGCAGAGTTCGAAGAACGGTTTCGCGACCGCGGAATCGAGAAACTCTCCTCCTGCCGTCGGCGAGACGATGATTCCTTTGAGGCCGAACTCGCGGACGGCGCACTCCATGGTGCATTGCATCGCCGCCCGCCGGATCGGCGAGGCCAAGCGCGACGAAGCTGTCCGGGTGGTGCTGCACCAGCCCGGCGGCGAACTCGTTGTAGCGAAGCGCGATGTCGGCGGTGTCGATGTCGGGCTTCCCGACCGCCACGTCCATCATTCGCGGACCGAAGATAACGCTTCGGTCGATGCCGGACCGCTCCTGCTTCTCGACCAGGGCCTCGGGGTCGAGCATGTTGGGCGGAAGCCCGACGCCGACGCGCTCGCACAGTGCTCGGTCGTTGAGGTGGCTGTGCACGTCGACGATCATCGCGCCAGACCCCTCCATTGCCGGCTTCGTCCGGCGACGGGCATCGCCTGCCGCCGGACCCCGAAGGCAGTTACATGCCGGCCTGCTTCTTGGCGTCGGCGACCAGCGACGTGTCGGCGTATTTCGGCACGTCGAACCTGCCCGGAGTAACTCCGAGCCTGTGCAGGTCGTCGACGTTCTTCTGCAGCCGCTCGGGGCTGAAGCTCGCGTCGCGGGTGCGGCCGTAATCGCGGTCGGTGAACACCCAGGAGGCGTAGTTCTTCGCCGGCCGGCGCATGATCTTGCCGAGAATCTCGGCCGCTGCCTGACGGTTTGCGGGATCGTAGGCCCATTGCCGCATGCGGATGTGATCGGCGAGGAAGTCGACCAGCGCTGCGCGGTTCTTAGCGACGTAGTCGCGCTTGGCAATCCACATCACGGTTTCCTGCTCGCCCATGGAATCACGCATCGTGAACAGCTGCTTGTAGTTGCCGTCACGTTCGGCCATGAAATTGAACGGCAGCACTAGGAAACCCATGTCGATGCGCTTGGTCTGCAGCGAAGACAGCATCGCGCCAAACCGGACTTCGACGAACTGGTAGTTCTTGCCCGGCTGCAGGCCGTGGTCGAGGAGCATCTTCTTGGCCGAGGCGTGGACGCCACTGCCCAGCGCGTTGACCGCGATTCGCTTGCCCTCGAGATCCTTGACGCCGTTGATGCCGGAATCCTTGCGCACCCAGAACCCATTAGACGGATCCATGCCGGCGTCGCGCAGCAGCGAAGCGATGGCAACGATGTCCTGCTTGCCGTTGATGATGCCGAGCGCATAGGCTTGGTTGTTGACCGCGCCGATGTCGACCTCACCGGCCGCGAGCGCCGTGAGCGCGGGACCGCTGCCGCGCATGCGGATGGTCTTCACGGTGTAGGTCTTGCCGTAATTCTTGTAGATCGACTTGGGCACTTCGTTGATCATCGGCGTGATGTGCGCCGGTGCCACCGACCAGTTGATGCGAATCTTGGTCGGTTCGGCGAACGCCGCGGACGCAAGACCCGCCACCATCGCCAAGCCCAGGAGTGCACGCGTTACGACCATCTGATTCTCCCCTTTGGCTGAATTCCCGGTAGTCCCACCATAAGGACGATATCACCGTTCGAACCGAGCTGGCAAACAACGCCAGGACCATTCTGTTGTCGCGATCGGCAGCGGACAACCGTGTCAGAGTGGCCGTTCTTGAAGTTGGTGGCACCGTCTCAAGGTCGGAACCGACATATCGACAACGAAATCCGCTCCCGAATGGACCTCCTGATCTGCCTACAACGCCCCTCGTCGGACGAAACCGGACAAAAGAAGAGCCCTGCAAACAACGCGCCGGGCAGGGACTGGCCCGATCCGTCGGCCGGGTTTTCCCCGTCGGCGCTCTCCGCCACGTCATGGCCGACCCGTTTCGACCAGCCGCGGAGCCCGCGGTCCGGTGGCGACCGGTGAAGCAAGATGCCCGCAACACATCCGGACTCGTTCCGGGTTGGTCGTGGGACGTGATGCGGCACGGCATCGCAATGCAACGAACTCGGGAAACCGGGCGGGCTGTTGGTATCGACAGGGAACTCCTGCGCACCCGCCCGGAATCGGGTTACCTGCCGTCCTTCTCCGCTAGGGCGGCAAGTACGCGCTCGGGCGTGAGCGGCAGTTCGGTGATCCGTACGCCGACGGCATCGTGGATCGCGTTGGCGATTGCGCTGGCGACCGGCAGCATGCCGCCTTCGCCCATGCCCTTGGCGCCGAACGGGCCGGGTCCATGGCCCTGTTCCTGGGTGACCGAGCGGAAATCCTCCGGAAGATCGTCGGCGAGCGGCACCCGGTAGGTCAGCGCGTCGCCGTTCACCAGACGCGAGCCGTCATAGATCATGCGCTCGAACAGAGCCTGGGACAGTCCCATCAGGGCCGCGCCCTCGTCCTGGCCGCGGCAGACCAGCGGATGGATCGCGCGGCCGGCATCCCCGGTGACGAACAGTTTCTCGACTGTGACCTGGCCGGTCTCGGTATCGACCGCGACCTGGGCGCCGCCCCAGCCGATCTCCCAGAACACGCAGGGCGCCTCAAGCGGCGCGGCGTGGCTGTTCTCGGCCTTGTGGAAGCCCTCGCCGACGAATTCCCAGCCGGTGCCGCCGAAACGGCCCATGATCATCGGCGCCAGCGGATGGGCCTCGTTGCCCCGGCGGATTTCCCAGTCCGTCAGCTTGAGCTCCTCGGCCGGACAGTCCAGCGCATCCGCGGAAAATTCAAGGATTTGCCGGCGCGCCGCCAAGGCCGCCCGGTCTACCGCCTGGCCCATCACGGAGATGGCCGAGCTGGCGTTGGTGCCCTGATCGAAGGGCGAGTGATCCGTATCGACCGGCATGTAGCGCACCCGCGAGCGGTCCGTGCCGAGCCGCTCGGCGACCACGGCGGCAAGCGCCGTGTGCGCGCCCTGGCCGATCTCGACGGTGCCGCATTGCAGGAAGATGTCGCCCCCGGTCGAGACCTTGACCCGGGCGAGCGCCGGCTTGTTGACCCCGCCGCCGTCCTTGAAGCCGATGGAAAGGCCCATGCCGCGCCTGACTGGACCTTCATTCTCCGGCTGGTTTCGGTCGCGGTAGCCGAGTTCGTGCACCACCAGGTCGAGGCCCTCGCGCAGGTCGCTGTCGATCCCGCTTTCGCCGGGCACGAAGGGCTCGCCCAGGCCGATCAGGTTGCGGCGGCGCATCTCGCAGGGGTCGATGCCGAGCCGGTGTGCGATCATGTCGATCTGGGACTCGCTTGCCCAGCTGGTCTGAGTGCCGCCGAAGCCGCGGAACGGCCCGGCTGGCGCCGTGTTGGTCATCACGCAATAGCAGTCGGTCTTGATCCGCTTGTACCGGTACGGTCCCGGAATGCGGTAGCCGGCCTTCTCGGCAACCAGCGGGCTGCCATCGGAATAGGCCCCGGAATCGAGGAGGATCTCGCTTTCCCGCGCGACCAGCGTGCCATTCGCCATGACGCCGGTCTTCAACTTGAGGATCGCGGCGTGCTGGGTGTTGGTGAGAAAACCCTCTTCCAGGGTCAGGCAGAAGCGCACCGGTCGGCCGGCCAGCCGCGAGAGGGCGAGCGCGACCGGTTCGGTCTTGCAGCCGTTCTTGCTGCCGAAGCCGCCGCCGATATAGGGCACCCGCACCGCGATCTGGTTCTCGCCCAGGCCGAAGATGCGGGCGATTTCCTTGCGCAGGCCGAACGGGTTCTGGCAGCTTGTCCATAGCTCGATCCGGTTCTCGCGCGACCAGTCGGCGACGGAGACGAACGGCTCCAGGTGGAAATGATGCATCCGCGAGAAACGGAACACATCCTCGAAGACATGGTCGCAATCCGCGAAGGCGTCGGCCGGGCCGGTCTCGTAGGAGAAGCGGTAGCAGACGTTCCGGCGCGGGCGCAGCTCACCCGAAGCGCCCTCGCCGTATTTGGGCACGATGCCGACCGGCGCTTCCTCGAAAAGTTCCGGTGCGTCCGGATCCGAAGCGCGTTCGAGATCGCCGACAACGGGCAGCGGCTCGTAGTCGACGCGAATCGCGGCAAGCGCCCGGTTGGCCGTACCCTCGTCCTTGGCGGCGATGGCGGCGACGATATCGCCCTCGTAGCGCACCTTGTCGGTTGCGACGATCGGTTGGTCCTTGATGAAATAGCCGTAGGCCGGCATCCGGATTGCAGCGGTCTCGTCCCGGGTCAGCACCGCATGGACCCCCGGCATGGCGTGCGCTGCCGAGGCGTCGATCGACCGGATCCGGGCATGGCCGTGCGGGCTGCGCAGCACCTTGGCGTGCAGCATGTCCGGGAGGTCTATATCGACCGTATAAACCGCGCGGCCCCCGACCTTCTCGGCGGCGTCGATGCGCCTGTCCGACCGGCCGATGGTGCGCAGCGGCGCCAGATCGGTCATTCCGCGGCCTCCCGCTTGCGCCGGGCGGCGTCGCGCACCGCCTCCAGGATCAGGGCGTAACCGGTGCAGCGACAGATGTTGGAGCTGATCCAGTCGCGGATCATCGCGTCGTCCGGATTCGGGTTGCGGGCGAGTAGGCCCTCGGTCAGGAGGATCATGCCGGCGGTGCAGAAACCGCACTGAAAGGCCGAATTGTCGGCGAAGGCGGCCTGGACCGAGCTCGGCCCTCCGCCGGTCCCCAGCCCCTCGACCGTGCGCACGTCGCTGTCCGCGACCTCGAAGGCGAAGACCGAACAACTCGCGCGCGGCACATCGTCGATCAGCACGGTGCAGGCGCCGCATACGGCGCGCTCGCAAGCTAGCTTGGTGCCGCGGCCGTCGCGCCGTTTGCGCAGCAGATCGGCCAGGGTCGTCGCCGTGGTCGTCGCCATGCCGACCGGCGTGCCGTTCAGCGTGAAGGTGAGATCGAAGCGGGGATCGAGGCGTTCAGCCACGGGTCGCGTCCTGACGCACCAGCTGCCGGGCGAGGACCGCCGCCCCGGCCTGGCGGAGCCACCCGTTGCCGCTTACCGGGTCGGCGAATTCGCCCGGCAGCGCTTCGAACGCCGCCGCCGCGATGGCCCTAGCATCGGTTCCGCGAAGGTCGAGGCGCAGAGAGGCGGGGCAAAGATACTCGGTGGCGATCGCGGCGCGGCCCTGCGCCTTTCCGCCATTGTCCGTCCACAGGGCGAGCGCCAGGGTCATGAGCGGCCTGAGCGAGCGGTCGTAATCGAGCCGCAGATCGGTCGCGAGCGGTATCGACAGGCGGGTCAGCAGTGCGCGCGCCGGCTCTGCGCGATCCCATATTTCTGCGGGGGTCAGCTCGGTTTCGCTGGCAGCCGAGGCGAATCGGGCCGTACCGCCGAGCGCGGTAAGCAGGATCGACATCTCGTAGCGGGTGTGGCGCGCCATCAGATTGCCGCCAGCCGTGCCACTGAGGCGGATGCGCATCTTCCCCAGTTTGGACCAAGCCTCGGCCAGTCCGGGTATCGCCGCCGCCGCGTCCGATGCCGCGCCCTCAGCGTGAGTGGTCAGCGCGCCGACGGAAAGCGCGCCGCCATCGATCCGCGTCCCTCGCAGTTCCTCAAGCCGCTTCAGCCAGACCAGCGTACCGATCGGCTTGCCTTCGCGCACCGCGCCGCACAGATCGGTTCCGCCGGCATAGGGTACCGGCGCCTCGGCGTCGGCCATCGTCGCGACCGCCTCTTCGACGGTTGTCGGCACGATCACCGGAAAGGGAGGAATATCCCGGTAGGAGGCGGCGATCAGCCCGGCTTGGGCGACTTCATACATGCGCGTGGCGATCCTTGGGAATTCAGGACTCCGGGTAGCGTCGGCGATGCTATCCGCTTATCCGCGGCCTGTCACCCGGGACATGGACCGACGACCGCTTCTGATGGTCTCACTCGCGCTGCTCGCGCCGCGTCCGCTGCCGGCGCTGAACATGGATAGGCCTGCGCGGCCCCTTCAGATACTGTTGGGCGCGCTCCCTACCAGAGTAATCCCACGCCTCTCCCCTTCCTGCGATTGCTGTGCTCGCTGAGTTGTGTCAGATACTCTCTGCAAATCCGGTCGTGACATGGGGATCCGATGTTGCGGTTGTCGTTCCGTCGAGCCCGGCGGATCGCAGTTCCATGATTGCCCGTGAGAAGGGTGACCGCAGCGGAACGCGGATGGCTGTCGGGGACAGGGCTCTCCTTTTGTCCGGTTTCGTCCGACGAGGGGGCGTTGTAGGCAGATCTGGAGGTCCATTCGGGAGCGGATTTCGTTGTCGATATGCCGGTTCCGACCTTGAGACGGTGCCACCAACTTCAAGAACGGCCACTCTGACACGGTTGTCCGCCGCCGATCGCGACAACAGAATGGTCCTGCTGTCGGGGACGGCTTGACCCCGGGACTCGATAAGCTACAGTAATTGCAAATCGGTAGGTTTCCGCCCGATTGGCGGAAATGCGGCCGCGCAGAAGAACCCTGCGGGAGAGGCGGACCAGACACCGCCGCCGACGGAGCAACCGCCCCGGAAACTCTCAGGCAAACGGACCGCAGGGGGATGCGACTCTGGAGAGCAGTTACCGGCGATGCCGGCGGCTCACCGAAGGAGTAAGCCTGGCCGTGGCCGGGTGAATCTCTCAGGTTTCCCGACAGAGGGGGCGCACGGGTCTTGTCGGTCCTGAAAACCGGCAGACCGTCCACTTGTGGAGGACGTGCGTGCCATGACCGAAGACCTGCAGGACAATCCGAAACGAACGAGTCTGTACGACCTGCATGCCGCATGCGGCGCGCAGATCGTGACCTTTGCCGGATACGAGATGCCGGTGCGCTATCCGGCGGGCGTCCTCGCGGAACACCTCCATACACGGGCGAAAGCGTCCCTGTTCGACGTCTCCCACATGGGCCAGGTCGCACTCCGTGGCGCCGACGCCGCGGCCGCGCTGGAGACGCTGGTGCCGGCCGACATCCGCGGACTCGAACCCGGACGCATGAGATATTCGACCCTGACCAACGAGGCTGGCGGCATCGTCGATGACCTGATGATCACCAATGTTGGCGACTACCTGTTCCTCGTCGTCAACGCGTCGCGCAAGCAGGAGGACATCGCGCTCCTGCGTTCGGCGCTGCCGGACGCGATCGCTGTTGACGAGCTCGCCGACCGGTCCCTTGTCGCCTTGCAGGGTCCCTCGGCATCCGCGGTCATGGCCCGCTTCGCGCCAGGCGCCGAGACAATGCCGTTCATGACCGCACGACCGTTCGATATCGACGGCAGCCGACTCGCCGTTATGAGATCCGGATATACCGGAGAAGACGGCTACGAGATCTCGATCCCGTCGGCTGATGTCGTCCGCACCGCCGAGCTCCTTCTCGCCGAGGACGCAGTCGAGCCCGCCGGTCTCGGTGCCCGGGATTCCCTGCGCCTTGAAGCCGGCCTCTGCCTTTACGGACACGACATCGACGAGACGACCACACCTGTCGAAGCCGCCCTGTCCTGGACGATACCGCTGCGTCGGCGCGAACAGGGTGGCTTTCCCGGCGCCGATGTCATTCTCCGCCAAATTGAGGAGGGCGCGCCGCGTCGCCGCGTCGGTCTCGTTCCTGACGGCAGGGCGCCGGCCCGGAAGGATACGGAAATCGTTGACGACGACGGACGGCCCCTCGGCATCGTCACGTCGGGCGGCTTCGGTCCTTCCGTCGGCGGCCCGATCGCGATGGGCTATGTCGAGAGGCCCTTCGCGAAAAAGGACACGCCAGTCCGGCTTCTGGTGCGCGGCACGCCGCACGCTGCTCGGGTACGGTCCATGCCGTTCGTGCCGCAAAATTATTTTCGGGTTTAGGAGGACAGCGAGATGAGCGATCTCAGATATTCCAGGGAACATGAGTGGGTCCGGCTTGAGGACGACATCGCCACGGTCGGAATCAGCGACTACGCCCAGGAGCAGCTTGGCGATGTCGTGTTTGTCGAGCTCCCTGAAATCGGCACCGAGGTGGCGCAGGGCGATGAAGCGGCCGTCGTCGAATCGGTCAAGGCGGCAAGCGAGATCTATGCGCCGGTGTCGGGTGAGGTCATGGAAATCAACGATGTTCTCGAGAACAGTCCGGAGACGGTCAACGAGTCCCCGACGATCGACGGGTGGTTCGTCAGAATCCGCGTGGCCGACCCGTCGGAATTGGAGGAGTTCATGGACCAGGCGTCGTATGATGCCTATGTCGGAAGCATCAGCTGATGCGCTACCTGCCCCTTACCGAAGCCGATCGCCAAGACATGCTGGCGGTCACGGGCGCGGCCTCGATCGACGACCTGTTCAGCGACGTGCCCGAAGAAGTGCGCCTTGACGGCATTTCCGGTCTGCCGCCGCATCAGGGAGAAATCGAGGTCGAGCGCGACCTCACGGCAATGGCCGGCGAGAATCTCAGCGCTGGCGAGGCGCCGTTCTTCCTCGGCGCCGGCGCCTACCGGCATCACGTGCCCGCCGCTGTCGACCACCTGATCCAGCGCGGCGAGTTCCTAACGTCCTACACCTCTTACCAGCCGGAGATCGCCCAAGGCACCCTGCAGCATCTGTTCGAGTTCCAGACCCAGGTGGCGCTGGTCACGGGAATGGATGTCGCGAATGCCTCGATGTATGACGGCGCAACGGCCTGCGCCGAGGCTGCCGTAATGGCGAGGCGGCTTACCCGGCGGTCGAGGGTTGTTCTCTCCGGCGGCCTGCATCCGCACTATGCGGAGACCACCGAGACCCTGCTGCGTTTCATGGACGGCGAAACCGACAGGATGGCCCCCGATGTGGCCGGAACGGAAGATGCCGCGGCCGCCCTCGATGACCAGACCGCGTGCGTCATCGTGCAATATCCCGATCTCTTCGGGCGCGTACGCGATCTCGAGCCCTTGGCCGCAGCCTGCCATGCCCGCGGCGCGCTGCTTGTGGCCGTGGTCACCGAGTTCCTTTCGCTTGGCGCGCTCCGGTCGCCTGGGAGCATGGGAGCGGACATCGTGGCCGCGGAAGGAAGTTCCCTGGGCAACGCGCTGAATTTCGGAGGGCCTTATCTCGGCCTGTTTGCAACGCGCACGAAGTTCGTGCGCCAGATGCCCGGAAGGCTGGTCGGTGAGACCGTCGACGCCGACGGCCGCCGGGGCTGGGTACTAACTCTGTCGACGCGAGAGCAGCATATCCGGCGCGAGAAGGCGACGAGCAATATCTGCACCAATTCCGGCCTGTGTGCGCTGGCCTTCACCATCCACCTGTCGCTGCTCGGAGAAAGGGGGTTCCGCGACTTGGCGCTCCTCAATCACGCCAGGACCGTGCGGCTGGCAGAACTGCTCGCCGACGTGCCGGGAGTGGAACTGCTCGGCGAGACATTTTTCAATGAGCTGTGCGTGCGGCTGCCGGGCAATGCTGCGGACATTGTCGGCCGCCTGGCCGGGCGCGGCATCCTCGGGGGTGTTCCGCTGTCGCGCCTCCTTCCCGGTTTCGCCGGTGGTAAGGATCTGCTGCTGGTTGCGGTCACCGAAACCGCGACCGACGACGACATGGCGCGCCTCTGCCAAGGCCTGAGGGAGGTCCAGTGATGGACTGTTCACAGGGACGGAGAACGCGTGACCGCGCCGCCGCCGCGCCGCCGCATGCGGCCGCTGCAGATAACCGGGCACTCGACATCGAGGAGTCCCTGATCTTCGAACAGGGCGCCGAAGACCGCTGCGGCGTCGACCTGCCGCCGCCGCCCGATGTCACGCCGCGGCTTGGCGGACTCGCGCGCAGCGAGCCCATCGGGCTTCCAGGCCTTTCCGAGCCTCAGGTGGTGCGCCATTACACGCGCCTGAGCCAGAAGAACTATGCCATCGATCTCGGCCTCTACCCGCTGGGATCCTGCACCATGAAGCACAATCCGAGGCTCAACGAGAAGCTCGCGCGGCTGCCCGGTTTCGCCGACATCCATCCGCTGCAGCCCGAGGCGACGGTCCAGGGCGCGCTGCGCCTGATCGATCTGCTGGCGCACTGGCTCAAGGTCCTTACCGGTATGCCCATGGTGGCAATGTCTCCGGCGGCCGGCGCGCACGGCGAGTTGTGCGGCCTGATGACCGTCCGCGCGGCGCTCGAAGGGCGAGGCGATCCCCGCAAGCGGGTGCTCGTCCCGGATTCCGCGCACGGAACCAATCCGGCGACGGCTGCGATCTGCGGATACGATGTCGAGGCGGTTTCGCTCAACAACCGCGGACGGGTCGACCTTGCTGCGCTCCGTTCCGGCCTCGACGGGGATGTCGCGGCCTTCATGCTGACCAATCCGAACACCTGCGGCCTGTTCGAGGACGAGATCCTCGAACAGGCCGCGGCGGTGCACGAGGCCGGCGCGTACTTCTATTGCGACGGCGCGAATTTCAACGCGATTCTCGGACGCGTGCGCCCTGGAGACCTCGGCGTCGACTGCATGCACATCAACCTCCACAAGACCTTCTCGACGCCGCATGGCGGCGGCGGCCCCGGGAGCGGGCCGGTCGTGCTCTCGGAAGCGCTCGCACCCTATGCGCCGCGTCCGTGGGTGGTCTACGGCGAGGACGGTTTCTGCCTCGTGGAACATGACGATGACACGGCTCCGGATGAAAACCCCTACGGGCGCATGAGGGCGTTTCATGGCCAGATGGGAATGTTCGTCAGGGCCCTGTCCTACATGATGAGCCATGGCGCCGACGGCCTGCGGCAGGTTGCGGACGATGCCGTGCTGAATGCGAACTACTTGCTGGCGCGGCTTTCCGGACCACTGAGTCTGGCCTTCGAGGGGCCCTGCATGCATGAGGTACTGTTCGATGACAGTTTTCTCGACGGAACCGGGGTCACGACGCTGGATTTCGCGAAGGCGATGATCGACCGGGGTTTCCATCCCATGACGATGTATTTTCCGCTGGTCGTCCACGGCGCGCTCCTGATCGAGCCGACCGAAACCGAGAGCCGGGACAGTCTCGATCAATTCGTCGACGTGGTCACCGACCTTGCCGGCAAGGCGCGGGCCGGGGACGCTCCGGCCTTCCATGACGCGCCGATCCATGCGCCCAGGCGCAGGCTGGACGAGACGGTCGCCGCCCGGAAACCGGTCCTCCGCTGGACCGCCGGGTGATCCGGTCGCGCACTCAATTCGGCGGTGCGGGAATCACGTCGAAACGAGACCGGGCAAGGGGCAGAACTGCAGCTGCTCGAGCATGATGACGGCACGGTTACAAACGAAACCGACGCGCTTTGGCGACCCTTCGTATTGGTCACTGCGGATCGCGTGATTGAGTGTTTGCGGGAACTGAACCGCGCCGGCCAGACGCCGAATCCCAAGTTGGCACTGTAAGCGTTCGTTCGTGCGGTGATGACGATCTGCGCCGAGGTTTGTTTTGGTGATTCGGAGAAGGGGGCCGATAATTTTTTTGGCGGTGCCATCAGGTCGTGCATGGTCATGTGCATCGAGGATTTCGTGTCATCATCGGGTGCGGACGCCGCTGGCGACGTGCCGCGGTCGTCGTGTCGTGATTCGGCCACCTGGAAATCCCTGTACGATCGCGAGCGTATTCGAGCCGAGGCGGCGGAGGGTCTCTGTGAGGAGCTGCGCTTGCAGGAGGTGGAGGAGCGCAGCCGCACGAATTCCCTGAAGGCGATTTTCGAGAGCAATCGTGAGAAGCTGTCAGCTGCCCGTGCGGAGGTCAGGGAAGTTCGGCGGACGGCGAAGCAGTCTCTTGCGCTGAAGCAGGAGGTTGCGCGTCCGGGCCAGCTTCTTGCCGAGGCCGGCGCGCGGAAGCGGTCGACGGTGGTGTCGCTGCGCATGGAGAATGCCAGCCTGAAGACCGCGATGAAGGTTCTGGAGGGTCGGGGCGCTCGAGGCGGAGAACGACAAGCTTCGTTCGAACAGGTCGTACGGGCGCAAGAGCGAGAAGAGGCAGCGGGCGTCATCGAAGCGCGGCCAGCAGTGCGGCACTCCTGGCCGCGGCCGGCGCTCGAGGAGGTGGAGGAGCGGCTGGAGGTGGCAGAGGACGCCTGCTCGTGCTGCGTTGCCAACGGTTCGCACCAGGATCATCGTGATCAAAAGCGGCGGATTGTCCGCCGGGGCTGTGACTGCCCCGGTTCACCGAGCGAGGTGGCGGCCGGCACCGCATTCGGGTGTGGACGCATGTGCTGCACGAGCGCGTGCATGCGGCCCTTGCGCCGCGTCCAGGGGCTTTCGCCGGGAACGCTGGCCAGCGAGCCGGATGCTGCCCCTGTTCGAGCCGCTTCGGGACGGGACCCCCGCGCACCGGGGTCTGCGCCATGCCGATGCATCCGGGCCCCGAGGGAGGTCCGGAAGTCGTGCCTGGCTCCGGACATCGGTCAGCCGTGACGCGGTCCTCTTCCACCCCTCGCGCAGCGCCGAGGTCGCGGCGAAGCTGTTCGCGGACGCCCCCATGTCTGCGACCGCTACGGCGCCTGCAAGAAGCTGGCGCGCCTGTGGTCCTTCATCATCCTGTGCTGTTGCCGGGTGCATTGTCGGCGCGACTTTCCGGGCTGCGCTGGCCGCAGCTGGAGGGGTGGGAATGGATCGATCGCGGAGATCTGCCGCCTGAACACGGCTCGACTGTCTTGATTCCGGCGGCGTTCGAGGCCGCGCAGGCGGCGCTGGAGACTGCGGTCGCTGTTTGCGGAAGCGCCGAGGCTTCCGAAAGCGGCGCCGGAAGGCAGGCCGCTGCGCTCAACCATCGCGTGTTCGTCGACCATGGACAACAATTTCGGGGAAAGGGCTGTCAGGGGCCCGGGCGGAAGCCCGGCTTCGGTTCCGACAGCATGGACGGCTGTCATGTACACGGCACGGTCGCGAGGGGCGGCCTCGACATTCTGCGCTGGCGCCTGCGCGGAGAACGGCGGCCCGGCGATCTGTCGCCCTGGTTGCTGTGAGCCCGGAGAGGCGGCGGAGATTCGCAGCGCCGCCGTGAGGTCGAGGGCGCGACTTCATGGTCGCGCAGTGCTGCGACGATCACGGAGCGGATCCCATCGCCCGCGCCTTCTGCCGCCGCCAGCCCCGAAGCTGATCACGTCGGACACCGAGCCGCCGCTCCGAAGACCCTCGACGAGCTCCGCCCGCTGACACTACCTCGGATACACGCGCCTGGTCGGCGCGCAGATGCGCTACCATGCGGCGAGCCGCTGCTTCTCGACCGCCGCATGGACCGCGCGCTATAACACCACGCCCGTGCCCGCTACGACCGACATGACAGAAGCCGAAGAAGGACATCTGGCCCGCTCCGCAAGGACTGGAAGCGGACCCTTTGAACCCTGCAACCGGCACAGGATGGCGCTCAGCTCCTCCTCCGCAGCGCCGAGACAAAACCGCAACCAATGCGGAAAACACGGCATGGCGCCAGTGCCCCTCACCGCGCATCCCGGTGCACGAAACCGCTCCGGGTGACGCTGGAACTCCCTGACAAAAGCCCGTCAAACGGACGAAAACAACAACACCTCACCGCACGAACGCTTACGTTCAGCTTCATAACCGAACTGAATCACAAACCCTTGAAACCGGTCAACTCTTTTTGGGTCAGGCTCTAAGGTCGACAGCCGGTTTCAGCCGAGGCGGTTCATTGCGGACGGCACGGCGAACATTCACCGGTTCATTGTAGTGGCAGCGTATTTCAAGGGATCAGGGGATTTGACTGTGGGCCGGAGCTGGGGATTGAGTCCGGGTTTGATGACGGGAGGCGCGCTGGAGACCCTCGGTCTACCTGAGCCGTTCGACAAAAAGGCTCCAGAAGTATTCGGCGGCACCCTCCATGGTGAGAGGGCTGTCGCCGGCTCGTCCGAAATGCGCCATCCCCAGAGGCTGGAGAAGCAGCGTGTAGCCGTCGTCGGACACGGACATCGACTCATTGTAACTGTTCCCGCTGCCCAGACCGCCTGACGAGTAGTAGACCCCGTCGGTGCCCAAAGGGCCGCCCAACCAGATGCCGCAAACTGCCCGTTCCTCGCCCCCGACGAAGGCTCTCGCCTCGAAGCGGTTGGCGTCGACCTGTCGAAAGCTGGTTTCCACCCTGTCGTTTCGTGCTTGGAGTTCATTCAAGGAGTTCTCGAAATAACGGGCGACATACTCGAACGATGCACCAAGAAAGGCGTGGCGATCGCGGTCGGTGAACTCGGTCCTGATCCTGAGATTGCTCGAACGCGGACCTGACGCTGCCGCGTCGGCGCGGGCGGCGGCAGATTCCGTAGGTTCCGCTACAGAAGACCGGGTGTGTGCCGTGTGTGCTGTGTCCGCCACCTGGCGAATGGCTTGGGCGACTTCCAGAAAGCCGTCGTCCAGGATTGCATGCTTGGTGACGGGCTTACCGTCCTCGGGGACTGCCATCAGGCGGCCGAATGGCGCTCCTTTCCAATCGCAGGGGCGGAGGATGACGGGGATGACGCGAGCTTCGCCGCGACCGTGACGCTCCAGCGCGCGCGTTATCTCGACATCGTAGCAATAGTCGGAGGCGATGAAGTCGGCGCTGACCAGCAACAGGATGATGTCGGCCGTGTCGAGTTGCTCGCTGATCTGGTCGTGGAGTCCGTCGCCCGGAACGATGCGGCGGTCGTGCCAGGTGGTGATCGCACCCTGGCGTTTCAGGCCCGCAAGGTACTTCTCGAGCTCGTTTCTGAGATCTTCGTCCGTGTGCGAATAGGACATGAAGACATGCATGGCTGCTGGAACTCCCTGGTGGCTCCGTGACAATTCGGCCTTGAGGGCCGGAGGCGTGCTGGATCGTCCGCAGCGCGGCCCGGCCGAAAATAGTGGTTTATGCCGTTACTGCCTCGAAATGGGAACGATGTCGCTGAAGCTCAATGCGCAACGGCGAACACGAGGGGTTTCTCTTGCGCGCAAGGCTACAAGCTCTTTGCGCCATTCAGGAGCGATAGACCAGTTCGGGGAGCACGATGCTCCAACGGTCCCGGCGGAGCCGGGATCGGAAGTCCTCGCCGGAATCCGATTGAAAGCGCGTTGCGATCGCATAAGCGCTGCCGTCCACGAAGGTAGAACCTTCTGGCGGCGCGAACTTCCTGGCCAGGCGCCCGATCGCAACGCTATCCCGGTCGACGCTCAACCGACGGTCGCCGTCCTGTTTGAGGTCGACAGCATCGCCCGTCGCAATTCTGTCGAGGGACCGCAGCGCCCGATGTCCATGGGCCAGTCGCCCCGTGAATTCCAAATCGACCTCCGAGGGATTGAGCGTCCGCTAGACCGAAGTTCCGTATGATTTCAGCGGGAGAATCACACCAAGTGATTATTGGTAAAATTGCATGATGGCGACATGGATATATTCCCATGTAACGGTGAATTTTACTCTTTACAAAATACGATGCAATGCCTGTATGCGTTGCCATGTGCGTCGACATCGTCCCCAACCGCAATTCGCCCCCCGCCGTCCTCCTGAGCGAAGGATGGCGCGAGAACGGAAAGGTCAGGAAACGCACCATCGCCAATCTTTCCTCCTGGCCCATGGAGAAGGTGGAGACCCTGCGGCGTCTCTTGAAGAACGAACCCCTGGTTAGCCGTGCCGATGCCTTCGACATCGTCCGCTCCCTTCCTCATGGCCATGTGGCCGCGGTGCTGGGAACCCTGAAGAAGCTGGACCGGCGGATCGACCCGAAGCCCTCTCCCAGGCGGGACCGGGTGCTGGCCCTGATCGTGGCGAGGCACCCGCTTCGAAGCTGGCCACGGGGCTGGCCGAGGCCACCGCGGCGAGTACCCTGGGCGAGATCCTCGAGGCGGAAGGGGACGACCTCTACGACGCCTGGCTCCTGGAGCGCCAGGAGAGGATCGAGCGGTCTCTGGCGGCACCTCGAAGAGGGCTGTCTGGTGCTCCTGACCTCGGTGTGGATGGAGGGACGAAAGTGTCCCTTGGCCCGACGCGGGCACTCCCGGGATGGCAAGAAGGGCAAGCTGCAGTCGGCCTTCTGTGTGATCGGGACGGGTGTCGGTGCGGGTGTTCCCCGGCAACACGGCGGATCCGGCCACGGTGTCCTCACAGATCGCCACGCTGCGGGAGCGGTTCTCCCTCGCGAAGGTGGTGGGGGACCGGGGGACCAAGGCGCGCGAGGAGGTCAAGCCTGCGGGCCAGCGCCTTGAGGGGCATCCGCGCCCTTGTGGAGGCCGGCGACGTCGAGATGTCGCTCTTCGACGAGAGAGACCTGGTGGAGATCACCAGCAATGCGTATCCCGGCGAACGCCTCATGGTGTGCCGCAACCCGCTGCTGGCCGAAGATCGGGCTCGCAAGCGCCAGGAACTGCTCAAGGCCACCGAGGCTTGAACCGATTGCCGCAGCGACACGGCGAGACAAGCGCCGCCTCGAGGGGGCCTTGAAGATCGGGGAGCGGGTCGGCAAGGTCATCGGCAGGTACAAGGTGGCGAAGCACTTCACGTGGTCCATCGACGATGACGGTGTCTTCACCTATGGGCGCGATGAGGCTGCCGCCGAGGCCAGGCTCCTCTACGTGATCCGCCTGCCGCAGAGCGCACTCGACGGTCCCGGCACGGTGCGCGCCTACAAGCGGTTGAGTTCGGTGGAACAGGCCTTCCGCAGCCTGAAGACCGTGGACCTGAAGGTGCGTCCCGTCTACCACCGCACCGGGCCCATGTCTTCCTGTGCATGCTCGCCTACTACATCGAATGGCACATGCGACTGAAGCCCATGCTGTTCGACGACGAGGATGCCGAAGGCGGCCGTCCGTCGTGGCGCCGGCAGAAGTCTCGGCGAGCACCCGGGCCAAGGCGGCAACGAAGAGGACGCCCGGGGGTGGCACAGCTTCCGTACCCTCATCGATGATCTCGCGACCATCACCCGCAACACCGTGGCGCCCCGCCTTGCGGGCGCCGAACCCTTCCAGGTCACCACGCGGCCCACGCCGCTCCAGAGAAGGGCATTCAAACTCCTGGGCGTGCGCCTGTAGCGTTCTCGGTAGCGACACACCTGATTATTTCAAACGTCAATACATTCATGATGATACGTCTGATCGGCGCTGGAAATTCGGGCTAGATCTTTCTGCAATCGGCAACGTCCAGACTATTTCCGTCCAAGGCGCGATGCGCCACCGCCGGTCCGTCCTGTCGTGATCTGCAGGGACTAGGACCACGACGATCCCATGCTAATTCGTGCCCGCGCGGAAATGACCGTTTTGGCTGACCCTCCGGCGAAATTTCTGGTTTGATCGCCCTTCCGGGTCCCGCCCCGTTTTCGGAGGGATTCCTGCTGATTCGCAGTGGTATCAGGGCTCTTTCAGCCGAGAAGCCGGACAAGCGGCTCCGTTCCTGCTCTCGGCGGGTGGGTGGGGTGGAGGGACGCCGCCGTCAGGCGGCGCGTTTTCGTCGTCGTCGGGCCTGTCTGTGCAACAGCAGGCGGTGGACATTGAAGGCCGCCATGGACAGCGCCACCATCCGCGCAAAGCCGTCCGCCCCACAGGACTCGGTCCATGCCGCGTTGCTCAAGATTATTGATCGCCGACTCCACGGCCGGATGCTGTCGGCGCATCTCCCGGAACGTCGTCTCAGCTTCCCGTTCCCGGTCCGCCCGACCAAGCTTTCCCTTCTTCGGCAGCTCGTCCAGCAGCTCGTCCAGTGCAATCCGGGGACTGTGGAACCCGCGATCGAAACTGCACAGGTCGGGGAAGCGAGCCTGTGCTTCCCGGATCATGGGCACCGCATGGTCCACGTCACTGCCCTCCCACAGGATTCGGTGGTGCAGGAGGAAGCCGTGCTGATCCTCCAGCACGGCCACCGGCACGCCGAGTTCCACCGGCACTTGCCCTTCACGCACCAGCGCTCCTCGAAGATCGAAAACACCTTCTCTTCCTGCGGGATCTTCTCGCCTTAGGCGGCGGTCTACTTGGTCGATCTGCCGGCGGGCATGGTACGACTGGATCTTGAGAATCCTCAAGGCTCCGACGCCCTTCTCCACAAGTGCCGGAACCGTCTTCTGCGCTCCAACTCCCGGCTGTCGTCGAGGTACCATCCTCCGAAGAGGCCCGCCGGGTCTGTCGAACCTTCTGAAAGCGCCTCTTCAGCCCGCGGCTCCGATGCTGCCACTGCCGCCACCCCCGCGAGCACGGCTGCGCGGCCGCGCACCAGACAACGCATCGCATCCCACAGCAGGTTGACGTCCGTCGGGTAATGCACTCCACCACAAACGAATCGCAGCGGCCCCGCAAGGGACCTTGCCGCTCTTGTACTTGCCGCTCTTGCGGACCATCGCATGGCCGCTCTCCGCCACCAGTTGCGATACCTTCTCCAGCACTTCCGGCGTCAGATGGCTCACGTTCTCCAGTACCGTCCGATACCTGTACCTCGTGTTGTCCCGGATATCGCCGTGGTCCAGGAACTTGCGAACCGTCTCGTTCACCAGCTCGTGCAGATGATCAAGGTCATACCCCAAGCCCTGCTTCAGGACACCAGGATCTTCCACAGCGCCGGGACGCCCTTTCCTGTGGGACACTCTCGGAAGAATCCCCTCCTCCAGGATCTTGAACAGCCGGGTCGGCATACACGTGCTGAATCCCGCGCAGCATCGGTGGGATGTCATCCCGCGAGTCTTCGCTGAGATCGATCTTCTCGATCGCAACCTGGCCCAATTCCAGCTGCGGGCGGATAACGTTTCGCATGGCAATTCTCGCGAAGTTTTCCGAAAATCCGGCGGATTCCCGGTCTGATCGGCCAATTCCCGCCCCAAAGCGAGATTCTTCGTCCCTTCTATATCAGGATTCCACAAGAAAAATCAAGCAATTTTATATTTTTTTCGCAGGCACTAATTCGGAGACGCGAAATCCGAATGCGTTGGGGCTCAGCTTATCACAGATCGCCTCCTTGATTGCAATTTTCGTGCCGAGAAGGTCCCATCGAGCCTTGGCGGCACGATTGCAGCGCGACGCAAACTGAAAAAATCTCGCCAGTCGTCGCCGGATTAGCAGCGTGTGATCACCGTGGACCAGGACAGGCTGGCATTGACGCTTCCTGCATTAGACCCTACATTGTTGGGACAGAGAGGAAGGGTGGCGCAGTGTTGAAGTTCAGCGATGTCGAAGCGCCGTCGAATGAGAGGGCGACCGATCATATAGAGATGCGGGTGAGGCCGAGCGACAAGGAGCGCATTTCCTAGGCCGCCGAGCTGTCGGGCGTCAAGCTTGCAACGTTTGTCAGGGCGTCGGCTGCAAGGGAGGCCGAGCGCATCCTGCGCGAGCATCAGACCACGGCGCTTTCGGAGCGCGACAGGCAGATGCTGCTGGAGGCGCTTGACAATCCGCCGCCGCCTACACCAGCAGCCCGGGACGCGGTGCGCAGCTACCGCGCCCGGATTGCTAATGCAGGGTGATCGCGCGGCGGCTCCTGGAATCGTCATCGAACCGTTCGATCCCGGCCGACATGACCGGTCGGGCTTTACCTGCGGCACGGACCGTCTCGACAATTTTCTGCGGTTCAGCGCCAGAAAGCAGCAGAAGGACGACTTTACGAGAATATTCGTTGCAGTTGTCGAAGGATTGCCCAAGGTGCTCGGCTACTATGCGCTGAATGCTCACGCCGTCGCGACGGACGACTTCGGACAGGCCCGGCCCCGGCGGGCTCCCAATACCGGCAGCGTTCCGGCGCTTTATCTCTCCATGATTGCTGTGGATCGAAGCTGGCAAGGCCGGGGACTCGGCTCCGACCTTGCGGTTGATACGCTCGGCCGCGCCCTGAGTGTGGCTGGTGAAATCGGTCTCAAGTTGGTTGTCTTGGACGTGATCGACGATGGTGGGAACGAGGCCTTCGCGCGCCGTATGACATTCTACCAGCGTCTGGGTTTCCAGAGCTTCCAGGACCGTCCGGAACGGATGTTCATCGCTATCGAAACGATCCGGGCCATGTTCAGTGAAAGATAGTCGGGACAGTTTGACGCACAAAGTACCCGGTCGAAGGGAAGCAGCGCTCACACGCGAGCAACTTGCGCGTCTCGGGGCCGAACGGGAGACGTCTTGCCGAAATCGTAGCCCGACGGGCGGATTCAGAGGACGCGCGACGACCTCCGGCGCTGATCACCAGGCTTTCGCTGACGCTCGACAAGGTCGCGTTGTTCAGGTCCCTGTTTCGCAGCCGCGAGGATGTCTATCCGAAGCGCCAGGAAAACACCGGTACCGGCAACGCAGGCTATACGCCGGGCCCGAGACTTCGCCCGGCGCGCGGATACCCGCGCGTCGCGACCGGCGCCCAAGCCGGAAACGGTCCTGTCGCGACGGCCACATGCGCCCGGGCTCGCTGCCTGTGGACCGGGAGGGCGCGCTCCAGCCCGGACGATCTCCGACCTGTTCCTAGCGGATATTTTGGGCGTCGCCAGGGGCGCCAACCGCAATGGTGCGACCTACTTCCAATACTGGTCCGGCGACCGGAGCACCTACCGCTACTGGATGACGCACAGCGTGTTCGGTGTGGCCGAAGAACCCGGGCGGCCGATGGCGCGCTTCGGGTTTGCAGGCGGAGACCTGACAGGGTCGCGGCTGCCAGCCAGCGCAACATGGATCGGGCGCATGGTGGGGCCGGCAGTCGAGGGAGCCGCAGCCGGAACTCGCGTGATCAGCGAATTCGCCCGAACCCGCGAGCATCGCGTCGAAAAAGACGGATGCAGCACTTGTGACGAAACTGCGAACGGTACCGCCATACGAAGAGCCCGCAAATAAACGAGTCGCTTCGCATCCGAGCCCAGGGCCTTTAGCCAATCCTGGCGCGGGACAGCCGTGCGCTTTCCGCGGGTTCGAGATTTGGGCGGAGAGGAACAGCCGATCGGGCCGCAGAAGAGACGGCTATCGCTTTCGACGCCGATTGCGGTTGTATTCGACCTCGTCGGGAGAGAGCTGAAAACCGAGAAAGATCTGCGTGGCGGGGCCGTCGGCGGGTGTCTTCAGCGGAATGAAGAGTTCAACGTCGTCGCGGTACGACATGCGTTTCTTGTCGGCGACGAGTTTCCCTTGAACGGGGAATATCTGCTTGTGTCCGGCCTGGTTCGCACGATCCGGCAATGCAACGAAATAGCTGAAGCTGATCGCGCCATCCGTTCCGGCAGGCCCGCGTTCAACCTCAATTTCCGTGGCGAGCCGGACTTCCACACCCTGCTCCGAATATTCGCACAATCCCTGGTAACCGGTAAATCTGGCTTCGTAGGCCATGTCGCCGGCCGTGCGGCCGGAATCCTTTGCGAATCTGACGAGGTTGCTCGCATCGCCGACCAGCAAGGCCTGCGGACAGCGCGGCGACGCTTTGTCGACCGGATTGCTGCAGGCCGCAAGCACCACGCTCGCGGCCAGCGCCGCTGCAATGCTGTACTTCATGCGGCAGGGTATCCCGGTTTTAGACGTTCTTGTGCGAGCCGTCACACACCGGGATGTCGTTCGTGTGCTTGCATCCGCAGAACCAGATCGTGTCCGATTTTCCAGCTGCATACTGCACAGGGCTGAAGCCCGTCCCCTTGTGCGAGCCGTCGCAGAAGGGCTGTTCTTGGCTTCGGCCGCAGGCGCACCACCAGTATTCCTTGCCCTCCTCGACCTCCACGCCGAAAGGCGAACGTTGTGCCACCACAGCTTCAGACATTTGGCTTTCCTCCTGCGTCCGGCGCCACGCTTGCGGCGCGCTTGCCCTTGCCGACAGCCTAGCCGGCAAGGGCGGGAGTTTCAAGTTCCCGGTCCATGTACTACATTCCGGCGTTGCAAGGGCGGAAGAATGCTGTTCCGGCCTTCGTCGGAGGCGCACCATGGAAAATCCCAAACCCGACCTGAAGATCCTCCTTGCCGCGCCCCGCGGGTTCTGCGCCGGGGTCGATCGCGCGATCGATGTGGTTGAGCACGCCCTCGGGAAATACGGCGCTCCGGTCTACGTTCGTCACGAGATCGTTCACAACCGGCACGTCGTCGAATCGCTCAGGGAGAAAGGCGCGATATTCGTCGAGGAGCTGGACGAGGTTCCGCAGGACGTTCCCGTCGTGTTTTCCGCGCACGGCGTTCCGAAATCGGTCTTTTCCGAAGCCGAAAGCAGGAACATGTCCTATCTCGACGCGACCTGTCCGCTTGTTACCAAGGTGCATGTCGATGTGCGGCGCCACCTCAAGGGGGGGAAGACCGTCATCATGATTGGCCATGCCGGCCATCCCGAAGTCATTGCGACCATGGGACAGTTCGAACCGGGACAGGTCATCCTCGTCGAGGATGCCGCGCAGGCGCATGATGTGGCGGTGCCGGATCCGGCCAGCATCGCCTATGTCACGCAGACGACGCTTTCCGTGGACGACACCGCCGAAGTCGTGTCGACCCTCCGGGACCGGTTCCCCGAAATCGCCGATCCTCCCAAGGACACGATCTGCTACGCGACGACCAACAGGCAGGCCGCGGTCAAGGACATGACTCCCGAATGCGATGCGATTGTCGTCCTCGGCGCGCCGAACTCGTCGAACTCCAACCGCTTGGTCGAAGTGGCGAAAAAGGCGGGATGCGCCAAGACCGTGCTGGTCGAGCATGCCGGGCAGGTCGAAGACGAATGGCTGGCCGGCGTCGCGACGCTCGGCATCACGGCCGGCGCCTCGGCGCCCGAGATTCTCGTCCAGGATCTCGTCGTGCGGTTGCAGTCAAACCGCTCGGTTATCACGGAGGAACGGAGGGTCGCGGAGGAGAACGTTACCTTCGGCATGCCTTCGGCGCTTGCCTCCTGACGAAACTGTCCCGTGGCGGTCTACACAGAGGTCGGGCGGGAAGACCTCGCTGCCTTCCTCGCCGGTTTTGAAGTCGGCCATGTTCGGTCCTTCACGGCGATCGCCGACGGTACGGAGAACAGCAACTACCGCCTCGCCACTACGCGGGGAAAATTCGTCCTGACCCTGTTCGAAAGCCGCACGCCGTCCCGCGACCTGCCGTTCGTCGTCGCCCTGATGGATCACCTGTCCCGCCGAAATGTCGTCTGCCCGGTGCCGGTCCCGGATCGTGGCGGGCGGCGCCTGCACATGCTGTGCGACCGGCCCGCCGTCCTGGTCACGTTCCTTGAGGGGCGCATGCCGCGCCGCATCACCCCCGCCCATTGCGGGGCGGTGGGCACGGCCCTGGCCGGGCTGCATCTCGCGTCGCGCGATTTCACGGAAAACCGGACCAACCGCCTGTCCGTTCGCGCCTGGCGGCGGATGTTCGAACCGCTGGCAGACCGGTCCGATACCCTGCGGCCCGGCCTGTCCGGCCTGATCGGCGACGAGATCGACGCCCTCGAGCGGGACTGGCCCGGGGACCTGCCCTCCGGGCTTATCCACGGCGACCTGTTTCCGGACAACGTGTTCTTTGCCGGCAACCGGCTCTCGGGATTGATCGATTTCTATTTCGCGTGCCGCGACCTGCTCGCTTACGATCTCGCGGTCGCCCTGATTTCCTGGTGTTTCGACGCCCGCCAGACGTTCGATTCGGCGCGCGCCGACGCGCTGATCGCCGGCTACCGGAACGCGCGCGGGCTGGAACCGGAAGAGGTCCGGTCCCTGCCGCTGTTTGCGCGCGGCGCCGCGATGCGTTTTTTCCTGACCCGCCTCGAGGACTGGTTCGAGCGTCCTGAGGGCGTTCTCTCCCGGCGCAAGGATCCGCTCGAGATGGCCGCGATCATCGAGTTCCATCGCGGCCCGGCGGGCCGCGGCGCCTATGGCGCACGGTGACCTGATGACCTCCGCTGAAGACCGCACCGTCCGCATCTACACCGACGGATCCTGCCGAGGCAATCCGGGACCGGGCGGCTGGGGCGTCCTCATGATCTGGCGAGGCCGGGAGCACGAACTGAAGGGCAGCGAGGCCTGGACCACCAACAACCGCATGGAACTGATGGCCGCCATTCAGGGGCTTGAAGCGCTCAAGCGAGAAGCGGCGGTGGAACTCTTCACCGACAGCCGGTACGTCCAGCAGGGCATCACCAGTTGGATTCACGGCTGGAAAGTCAATGGCTGGCGAACCGCCGGCAAGACGCCGGTCAAGAATGCGGATCTGTGGCAGCGCCTCGACCGGGCAATGGCGCCGCATCGGGTGACGTGGCAATGGATACGGGGTCATGCCGGGCATCCGCAAAACGAACGCGCCGATGCTCTGGCCCGCGATGGGATGGAGGCGGAAGCGGCCCGGCCCGCCTCCGGCTGCCGTCGCGGCAAGTCCGGCGCCGGCCCGGACTAGAGCTGGTCGAGAATGGTGTCGGCGCCGCTGACCTCGAAGCCGCCGCCGTCTTCAATATTGGCCTGGGTCACGACGCCGTCGTCGACCACTAGCGAATAGCGCAGCGAGCGCACGCCGAGGCCGCGTCCGGTCAGGTCAAGCACTGCATCGAGCGCCTTGGTCAGTTCGGCGCTGCCGTCGGCTAGCATCGCGACCTTGCCGCCTGCGTTCTGCGACTTGCCCCAAGCGTCCATCACGAACACGTCATTCACCGAGAGGCAGGCCACCGTGTCCACGCCCTTGCCCCTGATCTCGTCCGCCTTCTCGACGAAACCCGGAAGATGCTTGGCCGAACATGTCGGCGTGAAGGCGCCGGGAACGGCGAACATCACCACTTTCTTGCCGCCGAACAGATCGTCGGTAGAGACGGGTTCCGGCCCGTCCTTGCCCATCCGGGTAACGTTGACGGAAGGAATCCTGTCGCCAACACTGATTGTCATCTCTCTTGCTCCTGTCACTGGGTTGCGGGCTTTCGCCCACCATAGCGTCGAAGTGATAGAGCAACGCTGCAACCTTGTCACCCTGCCGGCGCACGGCTGCCGGCCACCGGAGTCCCGCTGCCGCCGCCGGGCCGGGTTCCGGGATGTTGTTGCGCCCCGCCTGCGGTCCCGTGCCGGAGACATGGCGGCGCAGGGCGCGACACCTTGGCCGTGCGCCCAGCCGGATCGTCGACAGGCGGGCTGCAGCTTCTGCTGCTGGAGCGGAGAGGGCGTGTGACGGCCATCGCGAATAAGCCGGGACGTTTCCGGAACCTGCCGGGTCCGAAGGGATTGCCTGTCCTCGGCAATATCCTCCAGATGCCTCTGGACAGGTTCCATCTCGTGCTCAAGCAGTGAACAGTACGGCTCGATCTTCCGGGCACGAATCGGGCCTCATCCGCTGGCCGTGATCTCGGATCGGGAAGCCGTCCAGAAGGTGCTCGTACAGTGCTCCAACGGGTTCCGGCGCATCCGGGCGCTGGAGGCTGCAGCCGCCGAGCTGTGTCTGAACGGAGTCTTCGCGGTCGAGGGCGATGACTGGCGGCGCCAGCGCCGGGTGGTCGTCGCAGCCCTGAAGCTCGCCCGTCTCAGGCCCTTCTTTCCGAAGCTCGCGGTGACGGTCGTACGTTTGCAGCGGCGCTGGGAGCGCGCGGCCGATTTCGGCGAGCCGGTGGACCCGTGCCGCGACCTGATGCGCCTGACCGTCGACGTCACCATGCAGTTCGCCTTCGGCGTGGACCCCAACACCCTCGAAATGTCCGGCCCGGTGATCCAGCGGCATCTGGACAAAGTACTCCCGGTGCTGCACCGACGCGTGAACGCGGCGCTTTCCTACTGGCGCTACTTTCGGCTGCCGTCGGACCGTGCGCTCGACCGCGTGCTGGCCAGTCTCGGGGATGAGGCCGGTGAAGTGATTCGCGCCACGAAAGAGCGTCTCGCTGCCGACCCCGGGCTGCGCGCCTCACCTACCAATTTTCTCGAGGCGATCCTGGTTGCACTCAAGGCCGAGGATTCCGGCTTATCCGATGCCGAGATCTTCGCCCACGGCGGCACGCTCCTGCTGGCGGGCGAGGACACGACGGCAAACACCATGGCCTGAATGATCCACTACTTCATGAACTACCCGGAGCATTTCGAACGCATCCGCCGGGAGGTCGACGAAGTGATCGCGCCGGCTTCGGCCGTCGAGACGATCGATCAGCTGGAGCGCCTTCCCTTTCTCGACGCCTTCCGGGACGAAGCCATGCGCCTCAAGCCGGTCCCCCCGGCGGCCTTGCTCGAGCCGCTCGAGGGTGTCGTGATCCTCGACCACATGATCCCGAAGGGCACGCAGATGATCATGCTGCTTCGCCATGTGGCGGCGAGCGACAGGCATTTCGGCAACGCCCGCCGTTTCGATCTGGAGCGCTGGCTCCGGAACTGCCGGCTGCCCGCACGACACCCCGGGCCTTCGATCCGTTCGGGGGCCGGCCGCGGCTCGGCCCGGGGCGCAATCTCGCTCTGCCTCAGATCCGCGCCGTGATCGCCATGCTGTGCCGCAACTTCGATCTCGAACCCGCCCGTTCGCCCGGGCGGTCACCGAACGTCTGGCCTTCACGGTGTTGTCGGAGAACCTGTCCGTGCGCCTGCGGCGCAGGCCGCATATCTGATCCGCGCGCGGGCCCGATCAGCGACGTGCGGCCAGCGCCTTCCCCGCCGCTGCCTCGACAGCGTCAAGGACATTGGTTTCGGTCAGTAGTTCCGGCAATGCTATTCCCCGGGGCGCGGCCGTGCCGTAGACCGCATTGAAGGGGATGCCGAAGCGGCCGAAACCCCGGAGGTAGTCGGCGATGCGCGCGTCGGGCATGGTCCAGTCCGCCCGCATCGCGACGATCGCGCCGGACTGGATGAGCGTGGTGACCTTGCCGCGGTCGAGCACCAGCGACTTGTTGAACTGGCAGGTGAGGCACCAGTCGGCGGTGACGTCGACCAGTACCGTCCGTCCCGCCGCGACTTCCGCGGCGATTCGGCTCTCGTCGAAGGCGACCCACGGGCCGGCATCCCTGACGGTTTCTGGTCCGCCATCGCGGTGGCCGAAGCTGCCCGCGCTGACCATGGAAATCGCCGTCAGGGCCGCGACAAGCCCCCAGGTCGCAAGCCGCGCCGCGCCCGACAGCCGGGCGGCCTGCCACACGGCATAGGCGATGATGGCCATCAGCAGCAGGATCATGCCGCCGGCATGGGCTCCGATCTGCGGCCACAGGATGCTCAGGAGCCAGGCTCCTGTTCCGACGAGGGCCAGCGACAGGATGCGCTTGACGGTGATCATCCAGTGCCCGGGCTTCGGCAACTTGTTGATCAGCGCCGGAAAGGCGGCAACGACAAGCCAGGGAAGGGCGAGGCCGGCGCCGAGCGCAAGGAAGA
Organism: Alphaproteobacteria bacterium; assembly: GCA_964291215.2. Taxonomy (GTDB): domain Bacteria; phylum Pseudomonadota; class Alphaproteobacteria; order MPNO01; family UBA830; genus JAJEBT01. The sequence continues at coordinate 1,971,125 of OZ219791.1, forward strand.
CGGCGTAGATCTCGAGCGGTCCGCGCATCAGCGCGAAGCCGACCGCGGTGCCCAGGAACGGCGCGGTGCAGGGCGTCGCGAGAAGGGTTGCGAAGGCGCCGCCGAGGAAGTGTTCGGCGATGGCTCCGCGCGCGGTCCCGCTTGATCCCGCGGCGGCATCGGCGAGGCGTCCCGGCAGGCGGATCTCGAAGAAACCCCACATGTTGCAGACGAAGAGCGTGATCACGGCGAGCATGAAGGCGAGGAATGCCGGTTGCTGGAACTGGATGCCCCATCCGGCTGCGAGGTTGGCGGTGCTCAGCGCCGCAACGACAGTGGCGAGCAGCAGGAAGCAGGCGACGATGCCCGCGGCCGAGGCAAGAAAGCCGGCGCGTATGCGGCCCGGCACCTCGCCTCCGTGGCTGACGATCACGAGGAGCTTGAGCGACAGCACCGGCAGCACGCAGGGCATCAGATTGAGGATCAGGCCGCCGATGAGGGCAAGTCCGAGGATCGCCAGCAGGCCGAGCCCGGTGGCCGCCGCCGGCTGCAGGCCGGCTCTGCCAGGCGCCGCCGCGGCGCGCGCGGCGACGGCGCGATGTTCGAGCGCACGGTCGCCGTCGACAAGGGTGAGGGTGACGGCCTTTCCGTCAAGCGTGGACGGAGGCTTGCTGGGGGGGTGCACGGCGACCCGCATCAACGCGCCCCGTCCGTCGGTCTCGATCTGCACGGCCGGCCGGCCGAAGCCAAACCCGTCCGGGCCCTCGACGAAGAGGTCCGGGTTCGCGAACGCCGCCTCCCCGGCGGCATGGACGGTCAGCGCTTGGTCCTTGCCGCTGCCGGCGATTTCCACCCGCCCTATCGAGAGTGGAGCCTCGCCGCCGGTCGCCGGTACCCGGGCGCGCCAGCGGCCGATAGCGGCCGCCTCCGGCGCCGTCGCGCCCGGGCCGGGCGGCAGTGTCAGGGACAGGCTGGTTTCGTAGGGAACGCAGATGTCGGAGCAGGTCAGGAACCGGAGGCGGGCCCTGATCGCCAGTTCCCTTCCCGGTTCGAGAAGCGATGCGGAAACCGGAAACAGGACTTCGTCGCGATAGCCGATGGTCTCCAGCCCCAGCACGGAGAATCGCTCCGGCGCCGGCCAAGAGAGGCTTGCCGACGCCAGGTTCGCGGAGCCCGACCAGTCGAGCAGGGGCGGAAAGCCGGCGTCGCCGGGCGAGCGCCAGTAGACCTTCCATCCCGCCAGCATTCGGAACTGGAGTCCGAGATCGACCGCGCGCCCGGTGCCCGAGTCGGCGGTGGCGGAGACCAGCCGGACCGCGCCATGTTCATAGGTGAACCATCCGGACGATGCTGCCGATGCGGTTCCGGCAAGCGCCGACAGCAGCAGGACGGCTGTGCCGGCAGCGCGGGAAAGTCTATTGACGAATGTCATCGATTCACTGATCCTTGCGTCCGCTAATATACAACGGCGGTGCGCCGCGGGTAGGGGGAACAGGCGGTTACCTGCGGCGCTCTCGTCGCCGCCTCGGGAGCCCGCAGCGCCCGAAGACGTTTGATTTCGCGTGAATTGACTGTCATCGTTCAAGGCCACGCTTCTGGATAGGGGAGGCACAATGACTGATCATCAAACTCCACGGACTTCCGACGGATATTTGACCGGTCAGCTGCTTGTGGCGATGCCGCAGATGCAGGATCCACGGTTCGCGAGAACGGTCATCTACATGTGCGCCCACAACGAGGACGGTGCCATGGGGCTTGTCGTCAACAAGCTGATGGAGAGCGTCGAATTCCCCGAGCTCCTCGAACAGCTCGACCTCGAGCCGGCGGTCTCGGGCCGCGATATCAGGGTCCATTTCGGCGGACCGGTCGAGAGCGGACGGGGTTTCGTGCTTCACTCGGCGGATTACGTTCAGGACGCGACGATGGTTGTCGACGACAACATCGCGCTCACCGCAACCACCGACATTCTCAAGGACATTGCCTCGGGCAATGGGCCGCGCGCCTGCGTGCTCGTGCTCGGCTATGCCGGCTGGGGGCCGGGTCAGCTCGACGGTGAGATCCAGAAAAACGGCTGGCTGTCGGTGGCGGCCGACGACCGCCTGGTCTTCGGCGACGATCCTGATACGGTCTGGGGCGCGGCCTTGGCGAAGATCGGCATTGATGCCTCCCAGCTTTCGGGTGATGCCGGGCACGCCTGAGCCGGTTCAGGCCGGATCCCACGGACTCGGTGCGCGGCAAGTGCGCCGGGCCGTTTGCCGCGCTTTCCGGAACAAGCGGAAATGCCGGTGAAGAACCGTATCGTCGCATCGAGCCGGTTCATGGCTGACGTCCTGGCGCTCGGCTTGGCGGCGTTGGCGATCTACATCGCCGGTTTCGGCGTGTTCGACGAGGTTTGGGTGCGCGCCGGCACGACCGGGCTACCGCTCCTGATCTCGCTGTTCTGCTTCTCCACCGAGAACATGGATGTCCGGCGCGATCGGGTGTCCTGGGGTTCGATGGCGCTCAACGCCGGCATGGTGGCGGCGCTGGCGGTGATCTACTACTACTGGATCACCCTGATGAACGAGCAGCTCGACTTCTTCGTCGATTTCACCGTCACGCACTACCTCATCGGGTTCGTCGGTATCGCGGTCGTCTTCTACCTGACGCTCTGTCATTTCGGCCTGCCGCTGTTCCTCGTCTGCCTTCTGTCGCTCCTGATCCTGTTCTTCGGCAACCTCATTCCGGGCACCCTCAACATCCCCGAGGTCAAGTGGTTCCTGGTTTCCGAGAAGCTCTGGTACAGCACCGACGGCGTCTTCGGACGCCCCGTCGCGGTGGTCGGCCAGATTGTCCTCGTCTTCATTCTCTTCGGCGCTGTCCTCGAGGCGTCGGGCGCCGGCGCCACCCTCCTCAAGTTCGCCTTCGCCGTGACCGGGCCGCTGCGTGGCGGCCCCGCCCATGCAGCCATCATCGGCAGCGCCAGCTTCGGCACGATGAACGGCGCCGCGGTCGCCAACGTGGTGACGACGGGTGTGTTCACCATTCCGCTCATCAAGCGGACCGGTTTTCCGGCGAAATTCGCCGGCGCCGTCGAGGCGACGGCGTCGACCGGCGGCCAGATCATGCCTCCGGTGATGGGCGCGGTTGCCTTCCTGATGGCCGACATCACCGGCATTCCGTATCTCACCATCATCATCGCCGCTGCCATCCCGGCGCTGATGTACTATGTCAGCCTGTTCACCGTCGTCTGGCTCGAGGCGCGCAAGCAGGGCCTCAAGCCGACGCCGCGCGCCGATCGGGTCAAGCTGACGATCGGGGACTGGGGGCGCTCGATCTCGTTCTTCGTGCCGCTTGGCGTCATCGTCTATGTCCTGATGACCGGGCGAACGGCCCAGAATGCCGGTTTCTACGGCCTGATCACGGCGTTCGTCTTGTCCCTGGTCCTCTACCCCGAATTCCGCTCGCTGAAGAAGATCGTGGGGGCGTTGATCCGCGGCGGACGCACCTGTGCGACGATCATGGTCGTCGTCGCCGCTATCGGGTTCGTGGTCGGCATGGTCAACATGTCTGGTCTGGGTATCAAGTTCGCGGCTACCATTCTTGCGATTGCCGGCGACAGCCTCTTCCTTTCGCTCGTCGTCATGGCCATCGGGTGCCTCCTGCTCGGCATGGGCGTGCCTGTCGGCGCCGCCTATCTGATCGTCGTCCTCATCATCGGCCCCGCGCTCGGCAAGCTCGGGTTGTCGCTGCTCCTGACGCATCTGTTCGTGATCTACTACGCGGTGCTCTCGGCGATCACCCCGCCCGTGGCGATCGCCGCCTTCGCGGCTGCGCCCATCGCGGGCTCGCGGCCGATGGAGACCGGGCTTGTCGCCGTTCGCCTCGCTATCGCGGGTTTTCTAATCCCCTTCGTCTTCGTCTACCACTCGAGCATCGTCCTCGTGGAGCCGGGCTTTACCCATCTCGGCCTCGTCTGGGGGGTTGCCGCCTTCGTGATCTCGACCATCGCCCTGGCCACGTCGCTGGGCAGGCATTCCATCGGACGCATCGGGCCGGTACATTGCGCCGTGCGTTTTGTGGCCGGCATCGCGGTGCTTGTGCCCGAGCCGCTGTATCTCGGTCTGGGAGCGGCGGCCGTCGCGGCGTCGTTCGCGGCTGAATACATGGCACGGGTTCCGGAACGGCGCCCTGAAAACCAACCTGGAAAGGGAGTTCCCCAATGCTGAAACGTCCAAGTCTCATTCTTGCCGCAGCGCTGTTCGCGACCGCCGTCGCGGTCCCGGCTGAAGCGCAGAAGAAGCAGATCAAGATGTCGACGATCGCTCCGGGCTCGTCGATGTATCTGGTCATGACGACCTTCGCCAACCTGGTCAATCAGGGCCAGGACAAGTTCGAGATCACCGTCGACGCCACCGGCACCGCGACCAAGCACATGGTCGATGTCGCCAGAGGATCGATCGACATGTCGATGACCGCGCCGGTGCCGATCGCGTGGATGAAGAACGGTACCCGCGTCTACAAGAAGCTCAAGGGCGTCAAGGAACTGGCCAAGAACCTGCGGATGGTCTTCTGGTTCCCGCTCGGCGGTTACCATTACACGACCTATGCCGATTCGGGGATCAAGACGCTCGCCGACTTGAAGGGAAAGAGGGTGTTCGTCGGCCCGCCGTCGGGCGGCCAGCTCGTCACCGGGCTCGCTTTCATCAAGTCGCAGACCGGCCTCACGCCGAAGGAGTTCAAGAGCGTCAACCTGAATTTCGCATCGGCCCTGCAGGCGTTCCAGGATCGCCAGATCGATGTCTACACGATCGGCTGCCTCGACCCGTGCGCGCAGCTGCAGCAGGTGGCGGCAACCTCGAAGATCCGCTTCCTTGGCGTGCCGACCAAGGCGGATCTCGACAAGACGCCGGCGCAGAAGGCGTTCTTCAAGCCGCTCGGGCGGACCAAGGGCGTGATCAAGAAGGGCGTCTACGGCGCCAATCAGGTCAATGAAGGCGATGTCTGGATCAATAACGCGATTCTGGGCGTGACCGTGCGCAAGGGTATCGACGACGAGACCATGTACTCAATGGTCAAGGTGTTCTGGTCCAATCTTGACGGAATCCGCAAGAGCGCGCCCTACATGGACCGGGTGACGATCGAATATGCCACCCAGAAGGGGAACATGGAGTTCCACCCCGGCGCCGTGAAGTTCTACAAGGAAGCAGGAGTCTGGAAGCGCTGACGCTTCCGGCGCCCCGGGGCCGGTCGGGTCCCGGGGCGCCGCCTGGCGCTGGCAGGGCGCAGCGCCCTGTGTCGGCTATTCCCAGCGAATGGGCGCGAACTTGAAGACGGGGAACGGTCCGAGACTCAACTGGCGTTCCTGCAACGAGATCGGCAGTCGGGCCCCGCCGGCGCCGAGCGTGAGCGCTGCCTTGAGGGCAAGCGCCTGCAGGTCGCGTATTGCCCCCGCGCTCGTCAGCGATTCGATGACCTCGTCGATGCCGGCGACCTCGACGGTCATCGCGCCTTCCGGCTGCAGGCGGCGATCGAGGGCGAAGGTGCCGTTGCCCGTGACCCTCGACGACCCCCGGTCGAGGGCGACCGACCGAAATTCGATCACGCCGCCGGCCTCGCGCCAGGCTTCGAGCCAGCCCTGAAGGGTGCCTTCGACCGCGGGCAGATTGCGCACCGAGCCCTCCGCCGATACCCGATCGCTGGCGCCGCCGGGGGACAGGCGCAGGCTGTCCGGAAGTTCCGGCGCCTCGATGACGATCGCGAACCGGTAGCCGGCCCGGGCGGAACCCGGCCTTGCGCCGTCATCCGGCGTCAGGGCGGCCATGCGGCCCCGGATCGCCCGCGCCGAGGCGATCCGCCCTCTCGGACCCGTGAAGGCCGGCGCCGACAGCGTCCATTCGGCAGCGTCAACCCCGTCCCGTCCCCATGTGAGAACAGCCTCGGCGCTCGCCGGCTCGGCAACGAAACGCCTGTTGTGGAACGCCATTCGGTGAACGCCCGGGACGTTGACCATGATTCGGTCCAGATCCCAGATGCGTGCCGTTGCCGTCATGCCGGGCGCGTCCCATTGCCACCGCGACGCCGGCCCGGCAAGCCGGACCGCGCTGGCGCGGACCGTCAGGCTGAAGGGGAAGCCGCTGGTCGTCACTGCGCCGAGATTGACGGTCCAGCCGTCCGCCTTGCGCTCGGCGCTCCAGTCCCGGACGTCGTCGAGGATGTTCCCGGCAAGCGAATGCCAGAACACGGTGTAGGCCGCGGCGGCAAGCGCGATTACCGCAATGCCGGCAGCAAGTCTGAGGCTGATCCTTGTCATCGGCCCTCCGGGACGACGTCACCGGAAGAGGGCCGGCCGCAATGGCCCGTCCGGCGAAAACCGTCTATTCTTTGGTCTCGTCATGCCGTCATCCGATTCGCAATCCGGTTCGTTGCCGCCGCTCCTGTTCGCTACCGTCGCGGCGGCATTCATCTTCCTGTGGGCCAGCGGCTTCATTGCCGCCAAGTACGGCCTTCCCTACGCGGAACCCTTTACGCTGATGGCTTGCCGCTTCGCGGTCGGGGCGGCCATATTCCTCCCGGCCTGCGTGCTGCTTCGCGCCGCCTGGCCGAAGGACGGGCGCGAGACGTTTCATATTCTTGCCGCGGGTTTCGGCATCCAGACTGTATATCTGATCGGCGTCTATTACGGAATCTGGTTCGGAATATCGACCGGCCTCACGGCGCTTGTGGTCGGGCTGCAGCCGCTTCTCACCGGCGTTCTCTCCGGCCATGTGCTCGGCGAGACGGTCACGCGCCGCAACTGGATTGGCCTCGTGCTCGGATTCGCCGGGCTGGTCTTCGTGATCTGGGACAAGATTGCCTCTCCGGCGGAGGCCCTTTGGGGCCTTGCAATGCTCGTGCTCGGCCTTGCCGCGATAACGGCGGGCACCCTCTACCAGAAGCGCTTCTGCGGCGAGTTCGACGTGCGGACGGGCGTCGCGCTGCAGAACGTCATGTCCTGCATCGTCATGCTCGTTCTTGCCGCGACCTTCGAGACCATGGAAATCGACTGGACCGGCGCCTTCGTCTTCGCCGTCCTGTGGTCGGCCATCGGCCTGTCCGTCTTCGGGATCGCGCTCTATTACTGGCTGGTGCAGCGTGGCGCCGCAGCGCGGGTCACGAGCCTCATCTATCTCAGTCCCCCGACGACGGCGCTCATGGGATGGGCCGCTTTCGGCGAGGTTCTCTCGTGGAAGATCCTGGTGGGCATGGTGCTGGCGATGACCGGCGTGGCGCTCGCCGTGCGGGCAAGATGACGGCCGGGCGGCGCCACCGGCTGGAAATCGCGGAGCCCGGCGGTTTCTGGTTCTTCGCCTATGGCTCGCTCATGTGGGATCCGTCGTTTCGTCCCGCGGAGGCGCACGCGGCGAGGATATTCGGCTGGCATCGCGCCTTCTGCGTAAGCTCGGAGACCTACCGCGGCACCCCCGACCGGCCGGGCCTGACGCTCGGCCTCAGGCGCGGCGGGTCGTGCACCGGCCTCGCATTGCGGGTTGCGGCCGCCGACCGCGATGCTGCGATACGGGCGATCGAGGTCCGCGAGATGGACGACGATCCGATCTATCTCTGCCGGCGCGTGACGCTGCATGTGGAGAAGCGGCAGGTGCCCGGCTATACTCTTGTGACCAATCACGAGGATCGCATATTCGCCGGCGGGCTGACCTTCGAGGAGACCGCGGGGCGCATCGCGGCTTCGGTCGGCGAGCGGGGCACCAATATCGCCTATCTGGCGGAGACGGTTTCGCGGCTGGAAGAGTCGGGCATCGGGCCGCGCCGGCTGCGCGCCCTTCTCGGCCGGGCAAGGCAGCTGGCCGGCGATGTCGCAGGCTGACGTGCCGGGGAGGGCGCGGAGATGAGACTGATCAGCTACCGTCACGGCGGGCGCGAGGCGTTCGGTATCGTCAAGGGGGACGGCGTTGTCGATATGACCGCGCGGATCGAGCATCCGACGCTCAAGTCCGCGATATCGGGCCTCTCGATCGGCGAGATGGAACGGCTCGCGGCAGGCGCCGATCCCGACCTCGAGCTCGGCGAGCTGGAATACATGTTTCCGGTCACTGCGCCCGACAGCATCTTCTGCGTCGGGCGCAACTATCGCGCCTATCACGAGGTGCTTGATGACGGCGGGCCGGAATGGCCGAGCATCTTCGCGCGTTTTCCGGCGAGCTTCTCGGCCCACGGCCAGGAGATCTTCCGGCCGACCGTGTCCGAGCAGCTCGACTATGAGGGCGAGATCGGGGTGATCATCGGCAAGGCAGGGCGCCACGTGCCGGAATCCCGGGCACTCGACCATGTCGCGGGATACACCATCATCAATGAAGGCAGCGTGCGCGACTGGCAGAGCAAGGGCACGCAGAACTGTCCGGGCAAGAATTTCTACCGGTCCGGGGCCATCGGGCCGTGGATGGTGACCAGGGACGAGATCGACGATCTCGACGCACTCCGGATCAGGACCACCGTCGACGGCGAAGTGCGTCAGGACGGCAGCAGCGAGATGATGATCTTCAAGATACCGTTCGTCATTGCGCACATATCGAAATTCACGTGGTTGTCGCCGGGCGACGTCATCGCCACCGGATCCCCCGGCGGCTCGGCCGTCGAGGGAACACCGCCGCGCTGGCTGGCGCCCGGGCAGACGGTCAGCGTCGAGATCGAACCGATCGGCGTCCTCAGCAACACGGTGGCGGCCGAGTAGGCGATCGGCGGCGGGGCGGGAGGAGAGCATGCGGCTTGCGAATTTCGTTCACGACGGGCGCGACTGCTTCGGCGCGGTGGTTGATGGCGGCGTCGTCGACCTGACGGAGCGGCTCGTCGGCGGCCTGGCGGACAATCTTCCGCCGGACCGGCTGGCGGCGGCGCGGGAGCTGGTTTCGGGCGCAGAGGCCGATGTCGGTCTTGACGAAATCGACTGGCGGCTGCCGGTGACGGCTTCCCGGAAGATCTTCTGCGTCGGCCAGAACTACGCCAGCCATATTGCGGAGATGGGACTTTCGATGCCCGACGCTCCCAGCATCTTTTCCCGCTTTTCGCGTTCGTTCGTCCCGCATCGGGGACACATGGCGATGCCGTCGCATTCCGAGCAGTTCGATTACGAGGGCGAGCTGACCGCCGTGATCGGACGGCCCGCGCGTCGCGTCGGCGAAGAAGAGGCTCTTGGCCATGTCGCCGGCTACACGATCTGCAACGACGGCAGCGTGCGCGACTGGCAGCGGCGCGGCCCGCAGGTCGCTCCCGGCAAGAACTGGGAGGAGTCGGGCATGCTCGGCCCGTGGATCACCACGGCCGACGAAACCGGCGATCCTGCGGACATGACGGTGGTAACGCGCGTCAACGGCGAAGAGCGCCAGCACGGCCACACCGGCGATCTCGTGTTCCCGGTCGCCTATCTCGTCAGCTACATCTCGACCTTCATCACGCTCGAACCGGGCGACCTCATCACCACGGGATCCCCGCACGGCGTCGCCGCAGGCTTCGATCCGCCGAAATGGCTGAAACCCGGCGACGAGGTCGAGATCGAGATCTCGCGCGTCGGCACGCTCAGCGCCGATGTCGCGGCGGTGCGGTGACGAGATCGGGCTCTCGTCGGACCCGGTATCCTTGCGGTGTCGGGGCGGCCGTCACGCCGGGCAGGTGAGAAGGCGCCGGTTGCCGGCCCTGATTCGCTCGGCAAGCAGGGCATCGAATCGTTTCCGGTCCAGGCCCGGTTCGATGCGGGGTCCGAACTCGATGATCATGGTCCCCGGCTTCTTGACGAAGGCCCGGCGGCTCCAGTAGAGGCCCGTGTTCAGCGAGACCGGAACCACCGGGACGCCGCAGTGGCGGTAGAGTGCGCCGACGCCGGTGCGTATCTCGAAATCGGCGCCCGGGGCGGACCGGGTCCCTCCCGGGAAGATCACGACCGGCCGGCCGGACGCCAGAACCGCCGCGGCGTCCTTCAGCATCCTGCGCGCCGAGGCGGCACTTCCCGACCGGTCGATGGCGATCATGCCGAAGGCCCGCATGTAGTGCCGGAACAGGGGCAGGCGGGTCAGTTCCATCTTGAGCACATAGACCGGATTGTCGGCGATGGCGAAGAACCCGATGGTCTCCCACGCCGACTGGTGCGCCGAGGCGATGATGAAGGCGCCGTCGGGAATGTTCCGGAGACCCCTGAATTCGAAGTCGAGGCCGAGAATTGTCCGCTGCAGGCGGAAGATGCGGTCGAACCACCATTCCACGCAGCGCCGCGTCACTGCGGATGGCAGGAGAAGCGTGGGCGCATAGGCGACGTACAGCACCCCCGTGACGCCGAATACCACGATGTTGAAGATCGCCGAACGCAGCAGGTTCATCGCCAGCTGCCGGTGGCGCCATGGTTCAGCATCGCGGCGACGAACTTGTGATACTCGGAGATCACGAGGCGGCCTGATCCGCGCCACGGCAGCCAGTCATTGGCGTGGAACCCTTCGGGGAATACGGGATGCGGCTCGATCTCTATGTCTGCGGGCAGGGTATTGCGGAACTCGAGCAGGCTCCGCGGCATGTGATAGCTCGCGGTCACCAGCCGAAGCGATCTGTACCCCTCCTTGCGCACCCATTTCGCGGTCTCGTGTGCGTTGCTGCGCGTACTGTGGGCGGCATGATCGATGACGATGCAGCATTCCAGATTGCCTGGGGCCTGGCGCGCGACGCGCAGCAGCGCCTGGGCGTCGACGCCGCCATGGACGCCGGAAATGAACAGCTTTCCGGCGAATCCGGCCTCAAGGAGCTGCAGCCCCTCGCGGACCCTTCCGGCGCCGCCGGTAAGGACCACGATGGCGTCGGTCACCTTTGGCGACGCCTGTCCGGGCTCCGGTATCAGTTCGGTGAAACGGTAGAAGCCGAAAAGCCACGCGAACACGAACAGCGCAAGCACCAGGAGCCTGCGCAGCCGCCGCGGCCGGCGCCGCCGCCAGAGCCCCCGCTTCACCGGCTCCTCGCGGAGCGCGCGCCGGCCATCGTCATCGCACGGGCCGGCGCGTGGATGTCGGACCGGCCGGTGCCGGCCGGGGGCTCGGGAAAGCGTCTCTTCGGACTTCGGCGCGGCTGACGCATATGCTGCGCGGTTCTATATCCTGCCAAGGGCTCGCAATATCTTCTGTGGCGTGAACGGCATGTCTGACAATGTCACGGAAAACGGCGAAAGCGCGTCGTTGAGGGCATTCATGACCGCGGCCGGCGCGCCGCATGTGCCGGCTTCCCCGGCTCCCTTTGCGCCAAGGTCCGAATCGGCCGTCGGGGAGACCGCGTGGCCGCATTCGATGTCGGGCAGTTCCGCCGCCATCGGGGTCAGGTAGTCCGCCATGTTGGCGTTCAGGATCTGTCCCGCGTCGTCATAGGCGCATTCTTCCCACAGCGCGCCGCCGATTCCCTGCACCACGCCGCCCCGGATCTGTTCGTCGACGAGCAGCGGGTTGATGACCGTGCCGCAATCCTCGATGCACCAGTGGTCGAGCAGCGTGATAAATCCGGTCTCGACATCGACCTCCAGCCAGCACGCCTGGGCGCCGTTGGTGAAGGCGAACGGAAACTTGCGCGGCACGTAGTGCCGGGTTGCCACCAGTTCCGACTGGAAGCCGTCGGGCAGCGTGTCCGGGCGGTAGTAGCAGATGCGCCCGATCTCATCGAGGCCGATGCGTTCGGCGCCGGACTCGTCGTCGACGACCACGCCGCCGCGAATGTCGAGCCGCGCCGCGTCTTCCTGCAGCATCGCTGCCGCCGCGTCCAGTATCTGGAGCCGCAGCGCCCGACCGGCCTGGGCAACCGCCTCACCGCCGATTCCGGCAGCCCGCGACGCCCATGTTCCCCCGCCATAGGGCGTGTGCTCGGTGTCCCCGGTGACGATCTTCAGGCGTTCCGGCGGCACGCCCACCGCGGTTGCGGCGACCTGCGAGATCACGGCCTCCATGCCTTGGCCCTGTTCCGTTGCGCCGGTGGCGACGAACACGTTGCCCTTGGCGTCAAGCCGCATCGTGGCGCCGTCCTGGGCCGAGATGCGGGCGCCGCCGACGCCATAGAACATGGCCGACGGGTTGGTCACCTCGATGAAGCTCGCAAAGCCGATGCCACGATACACGCCCTCTTTGCGCAGGCGGTCGCGTTCCGCCCTGAGCGCATCGTAGCCCATGGCGTCGACGAGCTTGTTCATGCATTCGTGGTGGGACAGGTCCTCGAACAGCATTCCCTGTGCGGACCGGCACGGATAGGAGTCGTCGGCGCGCAGGTTCCGGCGGCGGAACGCCACCGGATCCATGTCGAGGGTGCGGGCCGCGAGATCGACCAGCCCCTCGGTCACCGCGCACTTGATCGGATGTCCCACGGCGCGGTATTGGCACATCATGTTCTTGTTCTGGAACACGACCGTGGCCACGGCCCGGTAATTGTCGAAGGCGTAGGGGCCGCCGACCATGTTGACGATCTGGTTGGCCTCGATGCCGCTGGTGCGCGGATACATCGAATAGGGGCCGATGCCCGTCAGGTCGTCGATCTCGAAGCCGAGAATCTCGCCGTCTCCGGCCACGGCGATGCGCGCCTTGATCCGGTGGTCGCGGGCGTGAATGTCGGAGACGAAGCTCTCGTAGCGGTCGGCGACGAACTTGACCGGCCGTCTGAGCAGGATCGACAGACCCACGGTCGCTATCTCGTCGGCGTAGGTATGGACCTTGATGCCGAAGGATCCGCCGACATCCCGCGCGATCACGCGGACCCGGTGTTCGTCGAGGCGGTAGTGTGTTGCGAGGATGTTCTGGATCATGTGCGGGCACTGGGTATTGTGCCAGACGGTCAACTGCTCCTCGGACGGGTCCCACTGGGCCAGTATGGCGCGGGGTTCGAGACAGACGCCGGTATGGCGCCCGAAGACGAACGTCTCCTCGATGACATGATCGGCGCGTGCGAAGGCGTCATCGGCGTCGCCGAACTCGGCGCGCCGCTGCCAGGCAAGGTTGTCTCCGAGACCCTCGTGAATGACCGGGGTCGAGTCGTCGAGCGCCGTCTCGGCGTCGGTCACCGCCGGCAGCACCTCCCAGTCGATCTTGACGAGCGCGGCCGCGTCCTCGGCCAGTGCCCGCGTTTCGGCAACCACGGCAACCACGGCCTCGCCCTGCCAGGTTGTCCGCTCGAGCGGAAGTGCGTATTGCGGCGCCGACTTCAGCCCCTCGAGATGCGTAAGCACGCCGATCCAGGGATCGTGGATCTCGGCAAGGTCCGGGCCGGTGTAGACGCCGACGACTCCCGGGGCCGCCTTCGCCGTCCCGGTATCGATCGATTGCATGCGCGCATGCGCGTGGGGCGAGCGGACGAAGGCCGCGTGGGCCATCCGGGCGACGGCCACGTCATCGACGAAGGTGCCGCGCCCCTGCGCGAGACGCGGCGCGTTGGGCCGCGGGACCGAGCGCCCGATATAGGAATTCGGGCGGTCGAGAATCCAGCGGTTGGGGATCATCTCGGTCATCCTTCTGCTCCCTCGCGCGCGAGTTCGACGGCGTCGACGATCGCCTGGTAGCCTGTGCAGCGGCAGTAGTTGCCCGACAGGAACTCGCGGATCTCGACGCGGTCCGCGTCCGGCCTGCGCTCCAGCAGCTCGGCCGCCGTCAACAGCATGCCCGGGGTGCAGAAGCCGCACTGGAGCGCATTGCGGCTGACAAAGGCGTCCTGAAGCGCGGCGATCTCACCGCTCTCGCTCAGCCCCTCGATGGTCCAGACGTCGGCGCCGTCGGCCTGCGCCGCAACCATCAGGCACCCGCGGACGATGGCTCCGTCGACGCGCACCGTGCAGGCGCCGCAGACGCCGTGTTCGCAGCCGACATGGCTGCCGGTCAGACCGAGTTCGTTGCGCAGGAAATCGACGAGATTGGTGCGCGCCTCGATATGGCGGGTCACGACCTCGCCGTTCACCGTCATCGTGACATCGAGCCGCCTTTCCATCATTCGTCTCCCCCGGCCATGGCGCCGAGCACGCGCCGCGTCAGGACGCCGGCCAGGTGCTTGCGCATCGGCCCATCCGCGTTGAGGTCTTGCGGCGGATCGAGCTCCTCCGCGAGCGCCCCCGCGAGCCGGGCCGCAAGGTCGCCCGACCATGCTTCGCCCGCGAGGAGCGCGGCTGCGTTCGGCGCCGATACCGGCCGGTCGGCGGCGCCGAAGAACACCAGACGTCCCTCGCCGAATGTCTGGCCGTCGAACTCGACATGAGCCGCCAGCCCGATGATGGCGTAATCGCCGTGGCGCCGCGCGAGCTCGAGAAAACCGGATTTCCATCCCGGCGCGATTTTCGGGATCTCGACCGCGGTGAGGATTTCCCCGCTGCCGATCGCGGTTTCGTACAGGCCTCTGAAGAAGTCATCGGCTTCCACGCTGCGTTCGCCGTCGGGTCCGGCAATGATCATGCGCGCCTGCAGCGCGACCGCGCAGGCCGGGAATTCGGCCGCCGGATCTGCAAAAGCGATCGAGCCCCCGAAGGTGCCGCGGTTGCGGATCGCCGGATGCGCGATATGCGGCAATGCGCTGGCGACGAGCGGCAGGTGCCGGGCGACCAGATCGGAGGTCTCGAGGTCGGCATGGCGGGCCATGGCACCGATCTTGATGCTGTCTCCGGCATTTTCGATGGCCGAGATGCCGTCGACATGGTTGATGTCGATCAGCAGCTCCGGCGCCGACAGGCGCATGTTGAGCGTCGCCATGAGGCTCTGCCCGCCGGCAAGGATACGGGCATCGTCGCCATGTTCGGCCAGGAGGCCGAGCACATCGCCGACGCTTGCTGCGCGGACATAGGCAAATGGGGCGGGTTTCATCGACGTTTCCCCTGTAGGCCGGGTTGTCGGATCCTTGGACTCTTGACGGCGAATAGTGCCCGTGTTCGGGACCGTCGGTCAAGCGGCCTCCCGGCGGTCCGTGGCCTCCGGATCGCCGGGGATCGCGCCCATGCCGCCCTGCGGCCGGATCGAACCGGCCAACCGTGCTATGTTCCGGGCCACTTCGCGGTGTATCATGAAGCCGGCTTGCGCGATGCCCACAGCCTGAGCCGGCGAAAACCCTTGAGTGAACGGCAGCCATGGCAGGAAGTCTCCGCAGAGCGACGCTGGCGGCAGGCTGTGCGCTGGCGTTGTCTGCCAGTTCTGCCGCCTCGGAGCGGCTGCGGCTCGACCTGTCCTACGATGTCTATGTCGGGGGGCTGCATGCCGGCAGGCTTGACGGCGTGATCAGGCTGGATCCGGCGAAATACGCCTTCGATGTTCATGGCAGGACGCGTGGCCTGCTGGAGGCGCTGATCCGTTGGCGGATGGACTCCCATTCGCGCGGCAAGCTCGCACGGGAGCAGGTCGTGCCTGCTGAAGCGGGCCAGAAGAACAAGCGGCGGGGAGCAGAGCGCTTCGTCGACATCGTGTTTGCCGAAGGCATGCCGAGGGTGGTGCGGGCGAAACCGGAATCACGGGCCGACAGCCGGGACCGGATACTCCCCGAGGCGCGCCGGGGCGCCCTCGATCCGATTGGCGGCGTGCTCGCGATCATCACCGCCCTTGAGACCAGCGGCGGCTGCGACGCCGCATTTCCTGTCTTCGACGGACGGCGCCTGTACGATCTCTCTATCCGGGGCCAGGGAATCGCGGATCTCCCTGTCAGCCGCTATACACCTTATGCTGGCCCCGCGATGCGGTGTCAGATCCAGTTCAGGCAGAAAGCCGGCTTCAAGCGGGACTCCGGCGGCGCCGTGCAGCGCTTCCGCACGGCTGCGGATATCTGGATGGGCAGGGTGTTCGCCGGCGTGCCGCGGCTGCCGGTTCGCATAGAGTTCGAAACCCGGCCGCTGGGCGCAGTCGTCGGCCATCTCGTGCGTGCGAGTTACAGTTCGCCGGGTGGCGGGCAGACGCTCGAGTGACGACCATCCCGAGCCGGGTTCGACGGGCCCGGCTGCCGCGGGCCGGCCGAGAGGCCGGCGATTGCTCGCCGGCGGCGGGTCGGGGATAACTGTTTCGCGTCGGTAGGGAGATCGTGCGCGGATGTGCTGCGGCAGTTGCCGGCGCCGCGTTTTTTGCGGTAGAGCGCGAGTTGTGGCAGTGTGATGCTCGAGGATGCTGCGGACAGCTTCCGGCATTCGATCCCTCCCGGCTCAAGGATCCGCACCGCAGGAGAACTCTCCAGATGTCCGAGACCGGAGTTGCGGCCGTCGTGCTGGCTGCGGGCAAGGGTACGCGGATGAAGTCTGACCTGCCCAAAGTCCTTCATCCGGTTGCCGGCCGCCCGATGATCCGCCATGTCCTTTCGATGCTGGAAGACATCGCTCCGGACCGCAGCGTCGTCGTGGTCGCGCCCGGGATGGACAGTGTCGTTTCCGCGGTGTCTCCGGCACGTGTGGCCGTGCAGGAGGATTCGCAGGGTACGGCCCACGCGGTGCTTGCCGCGCGCTCCGCATTCGAGGGTTATTCCGGGGATGTCGTCATCGTCAACGGCGATACTCCGCTCCTGACCGCGGAAACCGTCGGAACCATGCTGCAGGCGCGTCGCGGCCCGGAGCGCCCGGCCGTCGTTGCGCTCGGCTTCCGGCCGCGGGATCCGGCCGAGTACGGCCGGCTGAGGATCGGCGAGGATGGCGGGCTCGACGCCATCGTCGAATACCGCGATGCCTCGCCGGAGGAGAAGGCCGGCACTTTCTGCAACGCGGGCGTCATGGTCGTCGACGGCGGCGTGCTGTTCGCGCTTCTCGACGCCGTCGGGACGCGGAACGCGAAAGGCGAATACTACCTGACCGACATCGTGGCCATTGCCTGCTCCCGCGGGCTATGCTGCGCGGCCGTCGAGACGCCGGACGCCACCGAAGCGATGGGTGTCGACAGCCGCGCCGGCCTGGCGCGGGCGGAAGAAGCCATGCAGGACCGTCTGCGCCGTCGGGCCATGGAGGCCGGAGCGACGCTGACGGCCCCCGAAACCGTATGGCTTGCGGCCGACACCGAGATCGGCCGTGACGTGACCATCGGGCCCAACGTGGTCATCGGCCCGGGAACCCGAATCTCCGACGGCGCGGCCATTCGCGCCTTCAGCCATATCGAGGGCGCCGACCTCGGCTCCGGAACCGTTGTCGGCCCCTTTGCCCGCCTTCGTCCCGGAACGCGGCTCCGGCACGGGGCCCGCGTCGGCAACTTCGTCGAGGTCAAGGCGGCGGTCCTCGGCGAGAATGTCCGCGTCGGCCACCTTTCCTATGTCGGCGACGCCGAAATCGGGGAGGGCGCCAATATCGGGGCAGGAACGATAACCTGCAACTATGACGGGATCTCGAAACACTTCACCCGCATCGGCGCCGGCGCCTTCATCGGCTCCAACAGCGCGCTGGTGGCGCCGGTGACGGTCGGAGACGACGCCATCGTCGGGGCCGGTTCGGTCGTCACGTCCGAGGTGGAGCGCGGCGCCATCGCGATCGCGCGTGGCCGCCAGCGCAATCTCGACGGTCAGGCGGACGCATTTCGCCGCCGCAGGAAGGCGGAAAGCGACACCGGAGACGGGTAGCCCGGGCGCCGGTTGCGGGAGGTCGGGCCCGCGCCGGTCTGCAAGACGGCGACCGGTCAGCCGCCGCCCGGGTCGAGGATCTCGACCAGCTCGTCCGGCATTTCGAGCATGGCGTCGTGCAGACATGGCAGTTCGAACGTCCGCCAGTCCGATGCCTGTTTCAGTGCTTCGTGGAATTTCCGGAACAGCGACTGCTCGTAGGCCGAACACAGGATGTAGTCCTTCCTCGGCACCTCGCGTTCCCGGCCGGTAAGGGTTACCCCCTTCTCCATGCATGGCGCGGGGTGCGGGGTGGTCATCTTCCGGAGCCACGCCTTGCGCTCGGGGTCGGATATCCAGCGGTCGAAGCCGCTTGGATTGACATGGCCGTTGGGCCGGCGCGCCGCGGCGATTTCCGCGGCGCGTTCGGGATTGGTGAGCGGCGACAGGCTCTGGCCGCTTTCCTCGGGGACGAAGGCGTCGAGATATACCAGCCGTTCGATTCGCTCCGTGATGCGCGAGGCGGTGCCGGTGATCACCATCCCGCCGTAGGAATGTCCGACGAGCACGATCTCGTGAAGATCCTCCCAGAGCACGAGATTCACTATGTCCTCGACATGGGTGTCCGGGCCGTCGACGCTGTCGATGAGATGCCGGCGTTCCGCGAGCCCTGTCAACGTCGGCGTGTAGACGAGATGGCCTCGGCCGCGCAAGCTGTCGGCGACTTCGCGCCAGCACCAGCCGCCGTGCCAGGCGCCGTGAACGAGAACGAAGGTTGTCATCCCGTGAATCCCTCCCGCATGCCGTTCGATGTGCGCACCTTTCGGGGCGATCTGGCTTCGGTGCTTGATCCCGTATAATAGCCGCATGGCAGCCGGGCAATGCCGGTCGCAGACACCGGATGCGTTTGCAGGCTGCCGTCCTGCATGGCAATGGCGGTGATAACGTGATGGCTGGCAGCGTGAACCTGCGCCCGGCGCTTTGCCGGAGGGGCTGATATGTGTGGAATCATCGGCATCATCGGGTCGGCAGACGCGGCGCCGTTGCTGGTCGACGGGCTGAGGAGGCTTGCCTATCGCGGCTATGACTCCGCCGGGATCGCGACGCTGTCCGGCGGCCGCGTCGAACGCCGGCGCAGCGAGGGCAAGATCGACAGGCTTGCGGCGCTCGTGGAGAACGACCCGCCGGCCGGGACCATCGGGATAGGCCATACGCGCTGGGCCACCCACGGAGCTCCGAGCACGGCCAACGCCCACCCGCACACCGACGGCAGCGTCGTTGTCGTCCACAACGGCATCATAGAGAATTTCCAGGAACTGCGGGAGGAGCTGTCCGCGGAGGGTCATGAATTCCGCTCGGAGACCGATACCGAATCGGTCGTCCATCTGATCAGCAGCCATCTCGGCGCCGAGCGGACGCCGGCGGAAGCGGTCGCGTTGTCCCTGCCGCGCCTGCGAGGGGCGTTCGCGCTCGCCATCCTGTTTTCCGGACATGACGGGTTGATCGTCGCGGCGCGGCGCGGGAGTCCGCTGGCAATCGGCTACGGCGACGGCGAGATGTATGTCGGCTCCGACGCCCTGGCGCTGGCGCCGCTCACCGAACGGATCTGCTATCTGGAGGAGGGCGACTGGGCTGAAATCACGGCCGGACAGGCGATCATCCATGACGCGGGCGGCGAGGTCGTTGCCCGGGAAATCCGCCGGACCTCGACCACCGGCGCCGCTGTCGGCAAGGGCAACTTCCCGCATTTCATGCTCAAGGAGATCTTCGAACAGCCGGCGGTGATCGGCGATACGCTTCACGCGCTCATCGATCCGTTCGATGGAACCGTCGCGCTTCCCGACCTGCCTTTTGATCCTGCCGACGTCTCCAGAATCTCGGTCATCGCATGCGGGACGTCGTTTCATGCCGGCATGGTTGTCCGCTACTGGCTCGAGGGAGCGGCCGGGATTTCGACCGATATCGAGATCGCTTCCGAGTTCCGTTACCGGGGCGCCAGGATGGAGCCGGGCGGCGTGGCACTGTTCATTTCGCAGTCCGGCGAAACGGCCGATACCTTGGCGGCGCTTCGCTATGCGCGAAGCCGGGGACAGCGTATCGTGTCGGTGGTCAACGTGCCGGACAGCTCGATGTCCCGGGAATCCGACACCGTGCTTCTCACCTTGGCCGGCCCGGAAATCGGGGTGGCGTCCACCAAGGCCTTCACCACCCAGCTGACCACGCTTGCCGGCTTCGCCATCGGCATGGGAGCGGCGCGCGGCGAAATCGACCGTGCGACGGAAGCCAGGCTGTGCCACGCATTGACCGAGGTACCGGCCCGGGCTAACGATGTCCTGGTGCATGACGAGGCAATCGCCGAGATCGCGCGGGGAATCGTCGACGCCACCGGCGTGCTGTATCTGGGCCGCGGCACGGGATATCCGATAGCGCTGGAGGGCGCCCTGAAGCTCAAGGAAATCTCCTATCTCCACGCCGAGGGCTATGCCGCCGGCGAGATGAAGCACGGGCCGATAGCGCTGGTCGACGATCGCATGCCTGTGATCGTGATTGCGCCGTCGGACCCGCTGTTCGAAAAGACGGCGAGCAACATGCAGGAAGTCGCCGCTCGTGGCGGCCGCGTCCTGTTCCTGTCCGATCGCGCAGGGATAGAACGGCTCGGCGACATGGCGTCGGCGGCCGTCGAACTGCCGGAGGTGGATCCGTTCGTGGCGCCGATCCTCTACACGATTCCGGTGCAGCTGTTGGCCTATCACGTTGCGGTTCTGAAGGGCACCGATGTCGATCAGCCGAGGAATCTCGCAAAGTCCGTTACCGTCGAATAGGGCCTCTGCATCCGTCGACGCCTCGCTCCGGCAGAGCCGTCTTCGCCGCCGGGAGGCCGTCCGGCAGACAGGCTGCGCCCCTCCGGTCTCCCGGCCAGCCGCGATCTCCGGACCCGTCGCAGCTGCACGTCGCGCCGTCCCGAACGACTGGTTCATGTGCGGAAAGATTGTATATTCGCCCGTCATTGCCACACCCGTCGGGAGGTGTCGGCAAGAAAGGAGGATCGTCCATGCCAGCTCCCATTGAACTCAAGGATTCCGCGCTTTTCCGCGAGGCCTGCTACATCGACGGCGAATGGGTCGGCGCCGGGTCCAACGAGACCATGGACGTCACCAATCCGGCGACCGGCGAGATTCTCGGCACCGTCCCGCGCCTTGGTGTCGAAGAGACACGCCGCGCCATCGAAGCCGCCAACGATGCCTGGCCGGCATGGCGGGCGCGGACGGCCAAGGACAGGGCGGCGGTCCTGCGACGCTGGCACGAGTTGATGGTCGACAACCAGGACGATCTTGCCCGGATGATGACGGCCGAGCAGGGCAAGCCGCTCAAGGAGTCCATGGGTGAAATCCTCTATGCGGCCTCGTTCATCGAGTGGTTTGCCGAGGAGGGCAAGCGCGTCTACGGGGATACGATCCCGCAGCACGCTCCGGGCAAGCGCATTGTCGTGACCAAGGAACCGGTCGGCGTCTGCGCGGCGATCACGCCGTGGAACTTTCCCGCCGCCATGATCACGCGCAAGGCGGGGCCGGCGCTGGCGGCCGGCTGCACGATGGTGCTCAAGCCTGCAAGCGCGACGCCCTACTCGGCGCTGGCTCTTGCTGAGCTCGGTGAACGGGCGGGATTGCCTGCCGGCGTCTTCAGCGTCGTGACCGGCTCATCCGGCGCCATCGGCGGCGAACTGACATCCAATCCGCTTGTTCGTAAGCTTACCTTCACCGGGTCGACCGAAATCGGCAAGCTACTCCTCGAGCAATGCGCCGGGACCGTCAAGAAAACCTCCATGGAGCTTGGCGGCAATGCGCCGTTCATCGTCTTCGACGATGCCGACCTCGACGAGGCCGTGGCTGGCGCCATGGCCTCGAAGTTCCGCAATACCGGGCAGACCTGCGTGTGCGCCAACCGGCTGCTGGTCCAGGACGGCGTTTACGAGACGTTTTCGAGGAGGCTGACCGAGGAAGTGGAGAAGATGAAGATCGGCGACGGGCTTGCGGGGGAGACCGACCAGGGACCGCTGATCGACATGGCCGCCGTCGAGAAGGTGGAGGAGCACATCGGAGACGCCGTGACCAAGGGCGCGAAGCTGGTCACAGGCGGCGACCGCCATGACCTCGGCGGCACCTTCTTCACGCCGACCGTGCTGACCGACGTGACGACCGAGATGAAGGTCACTCGGGAGGAAACGTTTGGCCCGGTGGCGCCGCTTTACCGCTTCGAGACCGAGAAACAGGCGCTGGCCATGGCCAACGATACCGAGTTCGGACTCGCCGCCTATTTCTACAGCCGTGATATCGGCCGAATCTGGCGCGTTATGGAAGGCCTCGAATATGGGATCGTCGGCGTCAACGAGGGAATCATCTCGACTGAGGTGGCACCGTTCGGAGGCATGAAGGAATCGGGCGTCGGACGCGAGGGCTCCAAATACGGGATAGAGGACTTCCTCGAGGTCAAGTACGGCCTGATCGGCGGCATCGGCGCCTGATGGCGGTTGAGCGCGGCACTTCGGTCGACGCCGGCCGCCAGCCTGGCAAGGCGCAGATCCCCGGACCGTCCTGATGGCGGACTACGACTTCGACTTGTTCGTCATCGGCGCAGGATCCGGCGGCGTGCGGGCAAGCCGCATGTCGGCGTCCTACGGCGCCCGGGTGGCAATCGCTGAGGAACGCTTCCTGGGGGGAACCTGCGTCAATGTCGGCTGCATTCCCAAGAAGCTCTTCTCCTACGGCGCGCACTATGCGGAAGACGCCGATGATGCCGCCGCCTACGGCTGGAGCTTCGGGCATCCGGACCTGCACTGGCGGACCCTGATCGAAAACAAGAACCGGGAGATTGCGCGCCTCAACGGGATCTATCGCAACATTCTCGAGAGCAGCGGCGTCACGCTGTTCGAGGCCCGCGCCACCCTCGTCGATGCGCATACGCTCGATGTCGGCGGCGAAAGGGTGACGACCGAGACCATCCTGATCGCTGTCGGCGGAAAGCCGCAGGTTCTCTCGATTCCCGGTGGCGAGCACGCCATCGTGTCGGACGACGCGTTCTATCTCGAAGAGAGGCCTGACCGCGTCGTCGTGGTCGGCGGTGGATACATCGCCGTCGAGTTCGCATCGATCTTCAGCGGCTACGGAGCCGAGACGACCCTCATATACAGGCGCGACCTCTTTCTCCGCGGCTTCGACATCGACATCCGCCGGCACCTTGCCGGACAGATGTCGGACAAGGGGATCGAACTGGTGTGGAACGAGGTCGTCGATCGCATTGAAGCCACGGATGACGGACTCCGTGCCACCCTCGGAAGCGGCGAGGTGCGGGCGGCGGACCAGGTGATGTATGCCATTGGCAGAACGCCCAATACCGCGAATATCGGTCTTGAGGAGGCTGGCGTCGCGCTGACGCCGGGGGGCACCGTCATCGTCGATGACTATTTCCGCACCAGCGTCGACAATATCTACGCGCTCGGCGACATCATCGACCGGTACCAGTTGACCCCGGTCGCGATCGGCGAGGCCATGAAGCTCGCGTCCAACCTGTATAAGGGCACCCGGCTCACGATGGACTATGCCGACATCCCGACCGCGGTATTCTCCAATCCGCCGATTGGGACGGTCGGTCTGACGGAGGAGGACGCACGGGCGCGCCACGGCGATGTCGTCGTGTATCGTTCGGAATTCCGGCCGCTCCGGCACACGCTCACCGGTTCCGACGAGCGGACGATGATGAAGTTGATCGTCGACAGGGCGTCGGACCGGGTTGTCGGCTGCCACATGGTCGGGCCCGATGCCGGCGAGATCGTTCAGGGGGTCGCAATCGCGCTGAAGTGCGGCGCGACCAAGGCCCAGTTTGATGCCACGGTAGGCATTCACCCGACCGCTGCCGAAGAGCTGGTCACGATGCGTGAACCGGTGGTTGCCGCCTAGGCGGCCGAAACACGGGAGAGGGACCGATGGGAGTTATCACGGATGTCGTTCTGCCACTCGCGCTGGCCTTCATCATGTTCGCGCTGGGCCTCGGCCTGACGTTTGACGATTTTGTGCGCGTCGCGAAACAGCCGCGGGACTTTCTTGTCGGCGCGGTCTCGCAGCTCATCCTCCTGCCGGTGGTGGCATTCGTTCTGGTCAACATCTGGCCAATGGCGCCGGAGCTTGCCCTCGGCGTGATGATCATTGCCGCAGCGCCCGGCGGCGTGACCTCGAACGTCCTTACCGCGTTCGCCCGTGGCGATGTCGCGCTCTCGATCTCGCTGACCGCGATCATCAGCCTGCTGTGCGTCATCACGGTCCCGCTCATCGTCGTGTTCTGCTACGAGCATCTGGTCGGCGCCGCCGCAACAAAGGATATTTCGGTCACCGCACTCGCGGTCAATGTCGTCCTCATAGTCACGGTGCCCGTGCTGCTGGGTCTTCTCGTGCGGCGTTTCGCGGAGGGCTTCGCCATCCGCTTCGAGCGCCAGGCGCGCAGGATATCCGCCATCCTCTTTGTGCTGGTACTGGCTGGCGCCATCTTCCAGGAGCGCGACAACATCGTGCCGTATTTCGCCCAGGCCGGACTGGTTACGCTGGTCCTCAATGTCGTGATGATGGTCCTCGCCTGGTTGATCGCGAGAGCCTGCGCGTCCGGCATCCGCCAGCGCATCGCCATCTCGATCGAATGCGGCCTGCAGAACGGAACCCTCGCCATCGCCGTCGCCGCCCTTGCCTTCGGCGGCGGCCTCACGGTCGTGCCCGCGGCTACCTACAGCCTGATCATGTTTGCAACCGCACTGATCCTCATCGGCGCGCTCAGGCGCAGCGTTCCGGTGCCCTGATCGTCGGCGCGGCCTAGAGGCTCAGCCGGCCGCCGATCTCCGGCGAGTCCTCGCGATAGCGGAAGGCGCGAAACACCCAGTTGACCGTCTCGCCCGTGAAGGTGTCGCCAAGATGGGGCGAGATGTACTCCCAGACCAGATCGCCGTCGCGCGTCACTTCGAAGATTCTCCCCCAGAGCCCTTCGCATATCAGGATGTTGCCGGTCCATAGCGGCTGTTGGCCGCTGATGTGATGGGAATGGAAGTTGCGCGACGGTGCATCCTTGTACACCCATTTTTCCTCGCCACTCTCCGGGTCCAGTTCGATGATGCGCGAAAACGGGTGCGGTTCATAGGTGCAGTCGCCGTTCGCGAACAGCAGTATGTTTCCGTTGTCCAGCATCTGCGGGTCGTGCTGGCCACCCCATGAGAAATCCGCATGTTCCCAGCTGAACTCGCCGGTGCCGCGATCGATTATCGCGCAGGTGTTGATCGTGCGAAGGCTGATCAGGATGTCGCCGTTCTCGAGCGGGAAGGTCGTGTTGCACCATGCCCAGACCCGGCGGGACATCAGGGGATTTATCTCGTATTTCTCGATGTCCATCTGCCAGGCATGCCATTCGAATACAAGATTGCCGGCGGCATCGGCTTCGCGCACGACATCCGAATACATGCCGTTTTCGGGCGCTGAACCCGGCTGCCCGCCGCGTACGCGCCGGGCATGTTCCTCCGGCATCCTCTCCCATGCCGCATACAACGTGTGCCCGTTCGAAAGGCGCCAGCAGTCGTGATGCTGGAAGTGGTCGACATATTCGTTGACGATATTGCCGCTCCAGTCGAGCTCTTGCATGAGCCCGCCTTGGGCGCCGCCCTTGAATTCGGGTCCGGTTTCCGTCTCCGTCGCCACGAACAGGTTGCCGTTGGGAAGAAGCCTGGCATAGCCGCCGGGGCACCCCGCGAGGTCCCATTCGTGGACCACGTTGCCCTGCATGTCGATGATGAAGGTCTTGGCGTCCCACAACGGCGAAAACAGGGTGAAACCTGGAGTCGCCTGGCTGCTGTCGATGTGAGTAAGGCCAGTCTGCAGAATACGCATCATTTGGGCTCCCGTTGGTGCGGAATTCAGCGTACCACATCGGCCGTTATGCATGCAGGATGCGCGAACCGGATCCTGCACTTGACGACGATCGCGGGTCCGAAAGGCGCATCAACGCGACTGGAAGACGGGGAATCCAGATGGCCCGACTTGGCCCTGGAGAATTCCGTGAGATCTGCAGCCCTTTGGGTTCCGCGCACAGTCGCACGTCACCGGGCCGGCTGTGCAGCAGGGAAGACGACGCACTCGTACGCCGGGCCTTGGTCAGACCGTCTCGGAGACGGCAATCCGCAGCCCCCTGCCGACCCCGATCGTCCCCGATACGTCAAGGCACGCGTTCGGATCCACGACTGTCCCAACGGCATCCTGGCCGTGTTCCACGGACCACGATTCCGCGTCCGGTACGGGAGCAATGGAGCCCCGTCGACACTCACACCCGGAAGCTCGCGTCATCCGCTTCGACGCGACCCGAACCCGCCCTGTGGGCAGCTCCGCGCCTGACCACTTCCCGATAGGGCCAGCAACCTCGACAGAAAGAGATGGACAATGGTACGAGAACTCGTTGATCGTGCCGATATCGTGCATTTCATGTGGGTTCATCCGGCGCGAAAGAAGGGGGATCGCGCCCAAACGAGAGTCTCTCACAAGCTGTTTGACGGCTGTACCAACGGTACCTGTCCAGCGCTCGTACCGGCGACGAATGGCAGGCTGCCCCTTTTGGTCGGTCAGGACTACTCGTCGACGGATGCCTCTGGCAATGCAAGGGAGATGCTTGACGGGTTGGGAGCGTGCGGTCAGGTGCTGTCATCTATTCGGCTTCATCGATGGCGGCAGCTCGTTTGCTGCGGGCCTGTGTGGCGAAACGCGGATCGGGTCTAAGTCGCTTGCCGTCGCCACCGGTCGAAGGTGCATTGTGTCCTCGAGGTAAGTACCGAGTACCCGTTCCCAAGGCGCCTGCGAGAATGAGCTTTGTGATATCTTTGCGAAGACTTCACGAAGCAGCAGGGAGGCCACAGGTGGACGGATCAACAGAAGTGCGCAGCGCCTTTGCGACGGATGTACGCGATCGCGTGGTGATCGTTACAGGAGGTGGACAGGGTATCGGCCGCGTCTATGTACGTGAGTTCGCGAATTCCGGCGCACGCGTCATCGTTGCCGACATTGATGCCGCCAACGCGGAGGCTGCTGCAAGCGAAATAGTCTCCGATGGCGGTCAGGCGCATGCCGTCCGGGTGGATGTCGGTGATGCCGGATCGGTGGAGGCGATGGCCGCGGCTGCGCGGAAAGCGTTCGGGCGGATCGATGTCCTGATCAACAATGCCGCGATCTTCTCCCAGCTCGACCGGCGCGGTTTCGAGGACATTCCTCTTGAGGAATGGAATCAGGTTCTGCACGTCAACATCACCGGCTCGATGATGTGCGCGCGTGCCGTGCTGCCGACCCTGCGCGCTGCCGGTTGGGGCCGCATCATCAACATTTCCTCCTCCACGGTGCCGCTGGGGCTTCCGGGCTTCATGCACTACGTGACCTCGAAGGCTGCCGTGATCGGCATGACCCGGGCGATGGCGCGCGAGCTTGGTGCCGACGGCATCACGGTCAATGCGATCATGCCGGGACTGATCGAGACCGAGGTGGAAAATCGGGGAAGGACCGATGCTGTGCGCGAACGGGTCCTCGGCATGCAGTGCGTCGATTTCCTTGGCCGTCCGAACGACCTGGTCGGGATGCTCCTTTTCCTCGCCTCACCCGCCAGCGGCTATATGACCGGGCAGTCCGTCGCTGTCGACGGCGGTTGCGTGCATCTGTAGGGAGGACGTCATGGCCGGCGGGGATGAACTCTTTGTCAGGAACACATGGTATGTCTGCGCTTGGGGCGACGAGGTCGGCGCCCGACCGCTTCAGCGCTGGATATGCGGCGAGCCCATCGTGCTCTGGCGACGCTCCGACAACAGGGTGGCGGCGTTGGCGGACCGCTGTCCTCACCGTGACGCGCCGCTATCGCTGGGTAGCGTTGTGGGTGATGATCTCCAGTGCGGGTATCATGGTCTGCGCTTCGACGCCGCCGGCGTCTGCGTGCGAGTGCCGGGCGGAGAAAGTGTTCCGTCGGGGGCCTGTACCCGTGCCTACCCCGTCGTCGAACGCTGGGGGTGGGTCTTCGTCTGGCCCGGCAGAGCTGAACTTGCGGATCCGGTGATGATTCCCGACTACCACTGGAAGGACGATCCGGCTTGGACCGGCAAGGGTGAGACCCTGCCGGTGAAGGCCGGCTACGGTCTTCTGAGGGACAACCTGCTTGATCTCTCCCATGCCCATTTCGTTCATCGCCAGACGCTTGCCACCGACGGGGTGATCGAGTTCCCGATCGTGACCGAAGTCCATGACGACCGGCTGACCGTTCTTCGCGACATGCACGATATCGCCCCGTCGCCGTTTTTCAGGCGGATAGGCGGTTTCATCGGCAATGTCGACCACCGTCAGGAGATTGTGTTCACGCCGCCCGGAAATATCGTCATCAAGCTCCGGGTGGCC
This sequence comes from Alphaproteobacteria bacterium, assembly GCA_964291215.2. Lineage (GTDB taxonomy): Bacteria > Pseudomonadota > Alphaproteobacteria > MPNO01 > UBA830 > JAJEBT01. Next base: position 1,999,057 of record OZ219791.1, read on the forward strand.
GACGTGAAACCGGCGAATCATGTCGTCGAGATGCGGGTTCTCAACGCCCTGACGCCGGAAACCGAGAACACGAGCCTGTATTTCTGGTCGCTGGTGCGCAACACGAACCTTGACGACAGCCAGCTCACCGACTGGATGTTCGAGGCGAACCGCAGCACCTTCGACGAAGATGTCGCGGTCATCGAACCGCAGCAGGCGATGCTGGAGCGGGCCTCGGCGCCGGCGCGCCCGATCCGATGGAGCGTCGACAAGGGCGTGACCCAGGCGCAGCGTTGGGTTCAGCGCCTGATCGCGGAGGAGGCCCAAGACGCTGGCTCGGTATAGGCTGCGAGCCCCGACCCTGCGGTCTTGACTGCAGCGGACGTTTGGATTACGCTTCGTCGGTAAGTCCAGTGAGACCGGTCGACGGGCCGGTGCCGACGGAGGCGGAATATGAAGATTGTCAACTCGCTCAAGTCCGCCAAGAAGCGGGACAGGTTCTGCCGGATTGTCCGTCGGCGTGGCCGGGTCTATGTGATCAACAAGCGCAACCCCCGTTTCAAGGCGCGTCAGGGCTGAAGAACGAACCGGTACCGTCGTCTTGCCGGAAGCAGATACGTTCAGACTCTTTCGGTACGTTTCCTGCGCCCCCGGAATTACCCGTACCTGAGATGTGCCGGTCCGGCCGGAACCCTTGAGGCCGGCCGGGGTGATCGCAGCCGGAGGTACCATGGCGCGGCCGGAATGCTTGGAATGCATACGATGCCGACAGGAATATCCGCTCGATGCCCTTGACCGGCAGTGCGGCCGATGCGTGGCTGACGGCGTTGCAAGCAATCTGACGCCTTGCTACCGCGCGACGGGTACACCTCGTCGCGACGAGCCGGGCGCCATGTCCGATTCTCTCTGGCGCTACGCCGCGCATCTGCCGCAGGCCGCCGACCAACCTGTCACCCTGGGTGAAGGGATGACCCCGATGGTCGTGGTGGAAGGCTTTGGCCATGGTCCGATCCGGGTCAAGGACGAATCGCGGAATCCGACATGGTCGTTCAAGGATCGGCTAGCAACGGTGGCTGTCTCGTGGGCACGCGGCACCGGCGCCCGGATGATCGCCACGAGTTCGACGGGCAATGCCGGGGCCGCCGCCGCCGCCTATGCTGCCCGGGCGGGCCTGCCCTGCGTGGTGTTGACGTCGAAGGGGGGCGCACCGGCGATGGTGTCCCAGATGCGGGCCTACGGCGCCATGGTCGTCGCCGTTCCGGCGATGGACGATCGATGGCGGGTGCTCTCACAGGCGGTCCGCGAGTTGGGCTGGTTTCCGACGTCTCCGTTTTTCGGGCCGGCCATTGGTAGCAATCCCATCGGGGTCGAAGGCTACAAGACGCTTGCCTATGAGATTGTCGAACAATCCGGCTGGCAGGCGCCGGGCTGGTGCGTGCTGCCGGTCTGTTACGGCGACGCGCTTTACGGGATGTGGAAGGGGTTCGAGGAGATGCGGCGCTGGGGCTGGATCGAGACCTGTCCGCGGCTGGTCGCGGCGGAAGTGTCCGGTTCGCTCTCTGCTGCGGCCGACAACGGTGTGGACATGCCGCCGGCGATGCTGCGCAACAGCGCGAGCGTAGCTGCCTCGATTGACACGAATCGGGGAACCTACCAGGCGCGGCATGCCTTGAAGGAGTCCGGCGGGGTTGCCGTGGCGCTTGACGATGGGGCGCTGATCGATGCGCGGGACCGGCTGGCGGCCGGGTCCGGGCTGTTGGCAGAAGTATCCTCGGCGGCTGCATTCGCCGCGGTCGACGCGCTCGGCGCGAGCGGCACCATCCTGCCGGGCGACGATGTCGTTGCGGTACTGACCTCCGCGGGCATCAAGGATTTCGGCGCATCCGGTATTCCGCAGCCGACCGCGCCCGAGGCGCTGCCGGACCTCGAATCGGTCCTGCGGGTCCTTGATGACGCCTATGGCTGTCGTGGCTGACCTCAGCATCTCCATCGACGGCTTCTCGCCTGCCTGCGACATTGCGGCGCAGGCGCAGGCCGCGGAAGCCGGCGGCGCGAAGACGCTCTGGATAGCTACCCATCTCTTCCTGCGTGATCCCGTCGCGCTGGCGGCGACAGCGTTGGCTGCCACGCGGAGCCTCAGGGTCGCGCTGATGGCAGTCAGCCCCTACGCGATGCATCCCGTTCATGCGGCGATGGCGGCGGCAACGCTCGACGAACTTCATCCGGGACGCGTCATTCTGTCGTTTGGCGCCGGCGCCCCGGCGGATATGGCAGCGGCCGGAATCGATCGCCCGCGGCCGCTCGCCACGCTGTGCGAAGCGATTGCAATCTGCCGGGCGCTGTTCGGCGGCGGGTCTGCCGACCTGAACGGGGAAGTGTTTCGGGTTGCAGGAAGGCGGCTTGCCGGCGCGCCTTGCGCGGTGCCCATCATGCTTGCCGCGTCGGGCCCGAAAATGCTGGAACTGGCCGGCTCCCATTCGGATGGCGTCGTCATCTCCGGCGCGACATCTGCCCCGTTCGTGCGCGGGTGCCTTGATGTCGCGGAGCGTGGCAAGGGGGCGCGGCCGATCCGGCGGTGCGGTATAGTCTACGCGCAAATCGGCGGCGATGCGGGTGCTGTCGGCAACACGATACGGAGGACCCTGGGGTTTATCTTGCGCGGAGAACACCATCGCATGAATGTGCACATGGGCGGCGCAGTCCTTGACCAGTCATCTCTTCGCGAAGCGTATGCGGCCGAGAACTGGGCGCGTGTCGACCGGCTGATCAATGATGACGTCGTCGCCTCGCACGCCGCTTGCGGCGATGTGGACCATGTTCGGGCTCGGCTGGAAGCCTATGCCGATGCCGGGCTCGACGAGATCATTCTCAACGGAATCGCCGAACCTGAAGCCATTCTTGCGACGCTCAGCGCGGTTGGAACACCTGAATAGAGGGAGGAAGTCATGGCAAAGGGGTATTGGGTAAGCTGCTACAGGTCGATCAGGAATACGGAGGCGCTGGCCGCGTACGCCGAGTTGGCGGGACCGGCGATCACTGCTGCGGGTGGACGGTTTCTGGCGCGCGGCGGCAGGGTCGAGGCCCACGAGGCCGGGGTGGCGGAACGGACCGTCATCGTCGAGTTCGACAGCTTCGATACGGCTGTCGCGACCTACGAGAGCGACGCGTACAAGGCAGCGCTCGCAGTTCTCGGTGATGCTGTCGAACGCGACCTCAGGATCGTGGAGGGATTCGACGGCTGAGGAGCCTCTAACAGGGCCGCTATCAGGGCTGGCGACGATGTCCCGATGCTGGCTTCAAGTCCTGTTTCGGGAAAATCGGTGTGTCCTGTCTCATGGATAACAATATCCTTCACGAGCCTGCCGACCATGTTCCCGAAAACGACATCGCGCCGGAGATTGCGAAAAAGCCCGACGAAATTGCAGGGTGACCGAAAGCGTGGAGCCTAGTCCGAGGCATGACACCCGGTTTCGGTCAATCGAGCCGGGGCACGACCTCCTCGGCAAAGATCTGCATCTGGTCGAGGAGCTCATCGACATCGTTTGCCGCGAAATAGAGGCCGAGCAGATGGGTGACGCCCGCCTCGCCCAGCAGATTTGCCCGGTCGACCACGTCATTGACGGTGCCGATCAGGTTGATGTCCTCGTGACCGAGCGCGCCCTGTTCCCTGAGGGTTGACCGCCGCAGGGATGTCAGGTGTGCGCACATCTGGGTCCGGTTGAAGCGCTCGAGGGCCTCGCTTCGGGTCCGGCCGATATGGACTATGTACTGGGGGGCGATGTCGATCTTGCCGAAGTCGCGCCCCTCGGATTCGGCGAGTTCACGCAAATTCGCGATGTCGTTGCGCATCTGGTCGAGATGGACTGCCGCCGGAAGCCAGCCGTCGCCCCATCTTGCCGTCCGCCGCAGATTGTTGGAGTTGTTGCCGCCAATATAGAAGGGTACGTGGTCCTGTTTCGGCTTTGGATACAGCTCGACGTCGCGGTAGGAGAAATACTCTCCTTCGAACGAGGCCACCCGCTGGGTCAGCAGCGCCTGCAGCGCCGGGATGCCCTCGTCGACGATTCTGCCGCGCCGCAGGTCCACGCCGGGCTGCAGAGCCAGGAACTCCTCCCGATAGGCGCCAATTCCGACGCCGATTTCGAGCCTGCCGCCGGAAAAGTGATCCAGCGTCGCCAACTGCTTGGCCGTGACGACGATGTCGCGCCGCATGGGAAGAACCAGGATGCCCGTGCCGAAACGGAGCGTTGTCGTTTCGGCGGCGACGAAGGCGTAAGTTATCAGCGGCTCCCAGAAGCGCGGTGGCGTATCGAACTCCGCGCGGACATAGTGCTGGGTCGTCATGTGATCGTTGCCCCACACCGAATGATAGCCAAGCGCCTCGGCGTGGCGCGCGATGCGGATCACGGTCTCGGGATCCGAGAACGGTATCGGATAGGTCAGGCCTTCCATACCGGTCGGCAGTCCTGCGCTGACACGCATGCAACGTCTCCCTGGCGAACGGACTACGCGTTTCGAAGGTTTGCCGTCGCGGTCTCGTCCACGCCGCCGTCGGCGGCGATTGCGACACCGTAACGGCTGCGGGCAACTTGCCTTGACACCAGACCGGCGCGGACATCGGCGGCAACGGCGTTTGCGTCTCGCGCCATGGCGTCGCCGAGTCCGCCGCCGCCCGGCATTTCGATCACGACCCGTTCGCCGCTCGGGATGGTCTGCGTCCCCTTGCCGTCGAGTGCGGCTCCCGACGAGAGCCGAACGCCTCCGCCGCCGCCGTCACAGCCGCCGTCACGGCCACGCGGCGGATGGTCGATGCGGTCGAACAGGGCGCTGAAGGCGAATGGCGCGTCTTCCAGAAGGCCGAGCTCCATCACCTGGCCGAGACCGCCCCGATAGGTCCCCGGACCACCCGAATCCGGCCGGTACTCCTTGCGCCAGATGATCAGCGGCGAGATTGCCTCGGTGACTTCGACCGGTACGTTGCGAACTCCGCTCGGGAAGGCCGTGGCAGACAGCCCGTCCTTGCCCGGTCGCGCCCCGGTACCGCCCGAATGGAAGCTCAGGACCGTGAAGTTCCGGCTGCCGGCGAGCGCACGCGGGTCGGCATCGACCCTGCCTGGGCCGCCATAGGCATAGAGATTCCACAGGCAGGACGTGCCCTCGGCCGGGACCGCGTTGTCGAGTGCCTGATCAAGGCAGCCGAATACGACATCAGGCAGCATTTGGCCGGTCACGTGGCGCACGGCGACCGGCGCGGGATGTTCGGCGGCGAGAATGCAACCGGCCGGTGCGGTGATCCGGATCGTCCCGAGCGAGCCGGCATTGTTCGGCACGTCGGGAGCGACGATGCATTTCACGCCGAAGGTCGCGTAGGCTTCGGTGTAGCAAAGGGGCACGTTTATCCCGCGCGACGAGAGTCCCGAGGTTCCGGTGAAGTCGACATCGATCCCGTCTTCGCCGATCGTCATTTCGGCGACCAGATCGACAGGTTCTTCCAGACCATCGATGCGCATCCTGTTCCGGAATTTGCCGGACGGGATCCTGCGGATCGCCTCCAGGGCCGCGGCCTTCGACCGTTCGAGAATATGGCGGCCGAGACGGTCGAGATCGCCGATCGTGAACTCGTCCATCATCTCGACGAGTCGCCGGCAGGCGGTCTCGTTGCAGGCTGCGAGCGAATGCAGATCGCCGATCACCTGCACCGGTTCCCGCACGTTGGCGGTAATGATGTCGATCACTGCCTGATCGACCTGGCCGGCATGTGCAAATCGCATCAGCGGAATGTACAGCCCTTCCTCGTAGATCGTCGTGCCGTCGGCGGTCATGCCGCGCCCGCCGATATCGACCACATGACAGGTGCTGGCGAACAGCGCAACCGGCCGTCCGGCGCGAAAGCAGGGCGTCAGGAACGTGAAATCGTGCAGATGGCCAGTGCCCTTCCAAGGGTCGTTGGTCAGGAAGATATCCCCTTCGGTCATTTCCGGGATCGGGAAGCGGTCTATGAAGTGGCGCACCGACCGCGCCATCGAGTTGACATGTCCGGGCGTGCCGGTTACGGCTTGGGCCAGCATGTTGCCGGAAACATCGAAGACGCCAGCCGACAGGTCGCCCGCTTCGCGTGTCGATGTGGAGAACCCGGTTCGGACCAGTGTCTGCGCCTGCTCCTCGACGACTGCGACCAGTCGATCCCACATGATCTGGAGATGGATCGAGTCCAACGGATCATTGCGGCCGGCGCTCATCATTCGTCCCTTCGCATGACGATGTGACCGGGCAGGTTAATCCGGGCAGTAAAGCCGTCAAGCACGATGGTCCCTGTCCCGTCCTCGACTATGACGGCGGGTCCCGCGATCTTGTCCCCCGGCGCCAGCATCTCCCGGCGATATACCGGTACGGGCTTCATGTGCGCTTCGTCATGGTCGAACAGATCGCGCAGGGTTTCTTTCACAGGCGTCGATTCGGGGGGCGCGGGCGGGCAGACTTCCGGATCGGCGGTCGCAGCCGAAAGACGCAGGGTCCAGCTCATCACTTCGATGCCGAGATCCGGTATGTGCCGCCCGTAAGTCGACCGGTAGATTTCGTCGAATTCGCTGATCAGTTCGTTTCGGATCCCGTTTCCGTACGGCCCGGCGGGCAGCGCAACGGTGATCTCGTGACCCTGTCCGGTATAGCGCATGTCCGCGGCGCGTCTTTCCACCAGTTCCGATCCCGGCGCCGCGCTGGCCACCACCTCCTCGGCTTCCCGGCGCATCTCGGCATACAGCGCGTTCAGGAGGTCGGGGTCGAAGCCGTCGTTCAGCGGCGCGTAGCGGCTGCGTACGACCTCGTAGGCGACCGGAGCCTGAAGGAAGCCGATTGCCGACCCGACGCCGGCGGCAACCGGAATTACGACCTCGTCGATGCCGAGTTTTCCGGCCAGCCGCGCCGCGTGCAGCGGCGCGGCACCCCCGAAGGCCACCAGCGTGCGGCCGCGGGTCTGCTTGCCGCGCTCGATGGCATGGACACGAGCTGCATTGGCCATGTTCTCCACCACCACCTCCGAGATGCCGAAAGCTGCGGCGGTCGTGGAGAGCGTCAGTTCGCTGCCCACCGCACGGTCGATCGCGTGGGCGGCGAGGCTGGGGTCGAGCGTGATGCTGCCGCTGGCGAAGGCGGCGGGGTCGATGCGGCCGAGCGCGACATCGGCATCGGTGACGGTGGGCTCTCTGCCGCCGAATGCGTAGCAGGCCGGTCCCGGCGCCGCGCCTGCGCTCTTCGGCCCAACAAGGATGCGCGACATCGCATCTACGCGGGCGATCGAGCCGCCGCCGGCTCCGATCTCGACCATTTCCACCACGGGGATCCGAAGCGGCAGGCCGCTGCCCTTGAGGAAACGATACTGCCGCGCCACCTCAAAGCTGCGCGAATATTGCGGCTCGCCATCATCGATGAGGCAGATCTTCGCGGTGGTACCGCCCATGTCGAAGGACAGTACATCGCGAAGTTCGCATTCGCGGGCCAGGCGCGCTGCCAGTATCACGCCGCCGGCGGGTCCCGATTCAACGAGACGGATCGGAAAGCGGCGCGCGGTCTCGACCGAGGTAAGTCCGCCGCCCGATGTCATGAGGCAGAGTGGGCAGGAGAATCCCATGCCGCGCAATTCGGTCGAGAGCCGGCCGAGATAGCGGGCCATCAGCGGCTGGACATAGGCGTTGGCGGCCGTGGTCGACCAGCGCTCGTATTCGCGGATTTCCGGGGACACCTCGCTTGACAACGAGATCCACATTTCGGGAAATTCGCGGGCTAGGATTCCCGCGAGCCGGCGTTCATGGTCCGGGGCGGCATAGGAATGCATGAGCCCGATGGCAACCGACTCGATCCGGTGGTTGCGGAGTCGGGCCATGACGTCGTCGAGCGTGTCCTCTTCGAGCGGAATCAGGACGTGGCCCCGCGCATCAACCCGTTCTGCGATTTCGAACCGGAATTCGCGCGGCACCAGTGGCGTCGGCTTGTCCATGAAGATGTCGTACTGTTCGAACCTGTTCTCATGGGCGATTTCGACGGCGTCGCGAAATCCCTCGGTCACCAGCATCGCGGTTCTGGCACCCTTGCGTTCTATGAGGGCATTCGTCGCCAGTGTCGTGCCATGTACGACCAGCCGGAAGTCTGCCGGTGCAAGTCCGGTTTCTTCCAGCGCGTGGCAGATACCTTGGAAGACGCCATTCTCGGGCGCTCCGGCGGTGGTCGGGACCTTGCACGTGAAGAGCGCGCCACCGTTGTCCACTGCGATGTCGGTAAAGGTTCCGCCAATGTCCACGCCGATGCGGCATCCGCCCAGCGTGGGAGGACTTTTCGAGTGTTTTTCAGCAGGATGCGACATCACATCGGCCCAATGCAAACATCATTCCACCGGGCCAGTGTAAGCGTAGCGCAGGCGGATTCATTCCAAACCGAAACTGTCTGGATCCGCAGGCGGTCCCGGACCATCCGGCCGAACTCCAAGGCTCCCGACGTACGAACCACGCCGAGCGCTGCTACAGTCGACCGCGATGTCTGCCACAATCTATCAGCAGAGTTCGCAACGGTCACCGGCAGCGACGCCGAGTGATCAGCTCTTCAATGGTGTCGGCAAAAATCGCTTTCACCGCCATGCCGTCTCCAAATCGATCCGAGCCAGAATTTCCTCGATTACGGCGCTGGCCTCCCGCTGCCTCAGCACTCGAGATTCGCGCTGATCAGCCGTCTCACCCTCGTCCAGTTCGAAACGGGCAACTGGTACCGGGGGGAATCGGGTACTGTAACTTGATGTCTGGAAATTTGTCTGAGGTTTGCGCTTTGAGGCGTTTCACTGGGGGGCTAGCCCCCCAGTGAAACGCGGCGCCATCGTGCTATCCCATGGAGTTGCAAAACCTTCATGGAGGAAGCGAATGGACCTGCGACACACTACGACGATCGGGACTGTTTTGGAACATCTGATCGCAAACGAAGCAACGGATCTGGGGCGGGTCTTTGGCCAGCTCTTCGAGCTTGCGATGCAAATCGAGCGCGAGCAGCACTTGAAAGCGGGCCACCGGACGCCGGAGCGACAGGGCCAACGGCTACAAACGGATCGACACCCCCACTGTTACCATTCAGGTGCCAAAGACGGCCGGTCACGGGGACGATCCGTCCCCAGTCGCTTGAACGCGGCCAGCGATCTTCTCGCGCCGTCATGCTGGCCGTAGCCGAGATGTACATCAACGGTGTTTCCACGCGGCAGGATGTAATGCGCGAGTTCGGGAGCCTGTCCTCTTCTCAGGGGGCCACCAGGTTGCTCGATGAAGAACTCGCCGCGCAACCGGCCCCTGATGAAATACCTGATCCTGGATGCGCGCTACGAAAAAGCCCGCCATGACGGCGTTGTGCGCGATGTTGCAGTGCTCTCGGCCATCGGAATAGGGGCTGCAGGCACGTTCTAGGGCTCTCTGTGGCGCTCTCCGAGGCCGAGGTCCATTGGAGAGCCTTCCTGGAAAGCTTGCTAGACCTGCATGGTACGACCTTCATCGTCTCGGATGCCGGGCTGAAAGCGGCACGGTGCTGGGCGCGGCGACATGGCAGCGCTGCCAATTCCACCTGGCGCAAAACGCCGTGCACCGAACAACGACATCAGGAAACGTATTGGAAAACAGCTCGGAGCCATGCGTCCTCACTCCAAACTGCCGAGTCTGAACTGGGCGCCCTCGTGGCCAGCGACAAGCATCCAGGCTTCCTGGCTGGAAAACAATGCGCCCGAGGGGTTCGCTGTCTTCACCTTGCCCGATGCTCACCGCAAGCGCATGCGAACCTCGAACGGCATCGAGCGACCGATCCAGCAAGAACTCAAGCGGCGCACCTCCAAAGTCAGGGTCTTTCCGAACCTCGCCTCGTTGGAGCGCCTCTCAACCGCGGTCCTCATCGACGAAAAATGGGAAACCGAAACCAAGGCATACATCAAATGGGAACAGCTCGATGACTGAGAGCTTCACGACAATTTCCAGACATCAGGTTGCGTAATCCCGAATCGTCCTTCCGATACCCTTCGACTTCGCCGTCCCCTGCGAAACGATTGCGAAGGATCGACAAGCAGTTCCGGATCACAGCGCCGTGCCTGTCCTTCAAGGCGTCCCGGAACATCCGCGCAGTGCCGTTTTGACCCTTCTCCGCGTGCTCAATGTAATAGATCAGGCTATGAGCGTCCTTCCCCTCGTCCGTCCCGCGGCCAAGCGGCACTGCAGCAAGTGATCTTGGTCACCGTCAGGGGCGCCCGAACCGCTAGCGCCTGGGAGAGCTTCGACCCGTTCAAGGCCGCGGCCGCACAAGACGGCCGTTCACCAAGGTCTCAGCGCCGCCTATGCTGCCTGGAACCTGACTTCTTCGGCTGTCCTTGGGGGCGGGACCGAGCTTGCTTCAGATTGTGCGTGTAGTCGCATCGTGGGTAGTTCGAGCAGCCTAGGAAGCGGCCGAACCGTCCCATCTTCGTTTCTAGCCAGCCGTCGCAGACCGGACATCCCTCGATCGATCCCCCGCAGTCACGGCACCGGAATGTGCTGCCCGATCTGACCGGCAGCCCGGTTCCGCACTTCGGACACGATCGTTCCGTGTGCTCGCAATATGGCCAGTTGGAGCAGCCGTAGAAGACATTCCTATGACGCGCGTTTTCTCGGCGTTCCAGACGTCCCTCCTCGCACTGCGGACATGCAACATCCCCTTCCGGCAAGCGGCCGAACACGGTCACATGTTTCTTGTGGTCGATCAGTTCCGTGACAAACGCGGACGGGGGGGCGCCCTCGGCGAGCAGGAATACTTGGCGGCGTGCACGGGTCAACGCGACATAGAGCAGGCGTCGCTCCTCGGCATTGGGATACCCTTCGGGCGCCGCCATTACCAGGTCAAGCAATGGGTCGTCCGCGATCTCAACCGGAAAACCGTACTTGCCGGCGCACAGCCCGAGCACCACCACATAGTCGGCTTCCAGCCCTTTGGCGCGATGCACGGTCATGTAGCCGAATCGCAGGCCCGGATACTGCTTTGCCAGGCTGTCGAGATTCAGCGGCTGCAAATGCCGGTAGCGGCCCAGCAGCAGCACCTCCGACATTCCGTCGTGCCTTTGGGCGTCCTCGGCGATCCGGTCGAGGGCTTCCTTTAGTAGTGAGAGCCCTTTGTCGCCTGAAAGGCCTATATGCACCGCTGGTCGGTCGGCCTCGCGCGTTGCACGGACCGTCTTGCGGATCTGCGCAGGATTGCGCAGCACGAAATCGGTGGCGACCATGGCGATGCGATCCGCACACCGGAACGTGGTTTCCAGATCGATGCGTTCGAACTCGCCGAATCTCTCCCCGAATTCCCGCATGACGGCGATGTCTGACCCGCCGAACCGGAAGATCGCCTGCCAGTCGTCCCCCACTGCAAACAGCTGCGATCCCGGAGAGCGGTCGAGCAGCGCCCTTAACAATCGCGCGCGGGCGGGCGAGATGTCCTGGAACTCGTCGACCAGAATGTAGCCGAAGGGACTGTGGTAGCGACCGGCCTCTACGTGATCGGTGGCCCGGGCGATCATGTCATGGAAGTCGATCTCTTCGTCACGGGCGAGCGTTGCCTGATAACGTTCGAAGATCGGCCCGAACATCTTCAGAAACGCTTCTGCCCGCCCCTCGTCGTCAAGGGAACCAGCCTGCCGGGCGACCTCCTCCAAGGAACGTTGGCCGCCCTTGAAGTGCTGCAGGAAGGTCGCCAGCAGGCGGATGAATGGGTCGACCCGTCCCTGTTCTTCGAGGACTGAAAACACCTGTTCCTTTGAAAGCGGCGTCCGCTCCACACCGTGCGCCATCAGCTTTTTCTCAAGGTTCCGGATCAATCGTCCATCAGCGCGTTCGCGCGTGAAGGTCTCTATCAGGACGGTGTCTCGTTCGGTATGGACCTGCCGCTTCCACTCCATTTCCTCGAGGTATTTCTCTCGGTCAACGAACGGCGCCGTATTTCCCTCGGCGTCGAGCCCGAAGTGCTCGATATAGATACCGTGGTCCGGAAGATAGAAGTCGGGCTTGTACTGGCGCTTCTCGGCTGTCGCGGTATCGTGCTCGTAGGATGCCTCGTACTCGTAGGCGATGCCGTTGAGATAGAGGAAGTTCGCAATTTCGCATTCCTCGTAGCTCTTCACCTTGTCACCCTTCAGCGAACGGATGTCATTCCGACGGATGTAGTTCCAGTACGCGCCCCAGTTTGGGAACTCGTGCGTGCTCTTGTAGGGCGCGAACTGATCCTGGAACCATTCCAGCATGGTCTCCGAAAGGTCGCCGCCAGCCAGCAAATCAGCGACGATGCCCTTGAGCACATCGAACAGCATCCGGTCGTTTTCCGCCGACCGGGCCAGCGCCGGACGCTTGCCTTCGGCCTCGCCGATGATCGCCATGCCTAGGCTGTGGAAAGTTCGAATCGTTACGTCGCGGGCGGTTACGGTGCCGAGCCGTCTACCGACGCGTTCCTCCATTTCGTTCCGGGCGTCCCGTGCAAAGGCGAGCAACAGGAGCTCGGACGGCTTCCGATACCCTCTCTGGACCAGCCAGCCCGCTTTCGCCACGATGACCGAGGTCTTGCCGCTTCCCGCTGCGGCGACCACCAGATTGCGCCGCTCGTCGACGACTACCGCTCTGCGTTGTTCGTCCGTGAGCGGCCTGACCTCGATCCGGTTGAACAGGTCGCGCGACCGGACTAGCTCATTCGCGATGAATGCCTCGTTGGCCCTTGATCTGGCATTGTCCGGCGCTTCCAGGAACTCCAGCATGGCCCTCAGTATCCGGATCTCCGGGGTGTCGGACAGGGCATCCGGCCAGTGTCCGGCTACGCCGCCGGCCACCGCCTGCGCATCCTGCACAAGATCGTGGATGGTGTTGGAATGGACATATCCCGGTGGATCGGCAATTTGGACCAACCGGCCGTGGACGGAGCGAAGCGCACCAATCTGGGGTCCCAGCGTACTGCGCCACCATTCGATCCTCGCGGTCTCAATCGCATCCGCCAGCGCATCGGCTTCGCTTCGGGCAAGCCCCGACACGGTTATCCCGGCCGTTGCACTGCCCAGGCTGACGCCGCTCCAGCGCCTGCCAACCTTCAGCCGGACCGATTCGATGTCCCGTAGGGCGATTTTCCTCGAGTGCAACGCGAAAGCGACCGTGACGTTGTCGGCGTTCACCGTCGCGGCCCCGGCGCTCCCCGGACGAAACACTGTGAACAGCAACGAGGTCAGTCCGGTCCGCTTCACGCAGAACCGCGAGCTTGGACTGGCCACTTCTCTGGAGGTGCTGTGCACCTCTAATCCTGCAAGTTTCGTCACTTCTGCCATTCATTTCGACGATGTCATAATCGACGCCAACATCACGGAATATACTACACCTTGATATAGAGCACGGATTTTACTGGTTGTTCTTGGCTTCCTGCAAATCAAACCCCTTTCCAGATACCGTTCCCGAGACCGGAACGATTCGAAATAGGGCGTAGCCGGCTCGCGCCTGCCGATAAACGGTCCGTCGCGCGGAGGGCATCACGGCAAGTGTTCCGCCAGACCGTGGAGAAGGCAATCCTCGCGTCAGCACAGTTGCACGCATGCCCGATCCGTGTCGCTTGGATTCTATCGGTTGAGGTCGGTATAGTTCATTTCAGCAGAACGCAAGCCTTTCCGCTGGTTCGGAGACTACGACCTGGTGTTATGTCAGCAATGATATGTCGCACATTTGGTGCTAGACTGTCCGTCCATTCGGGATGGAGGTCGGAGTATGAAACGCTACGTGGTGACCCTGGACGAACGGGCAGAACTTTCGGAGATCACGACCAAGGGCTCGCATCTGTCGCAAAAGGTAATCAACGCCTTGATCTTGCTCAACTGCGACGAGGGTGCGTTCAATGAATGCCAGATGACCGGGAAGGTCATTGCCGAGATTCTGCGCATCAGCATGCGCAAAGTAGACCGGGTGAAAAAGCGTTTCGTTGAAGAGGGGCTGGAGGCGGCATTGGGTGGCCGGTAAGGACGCCGTCCTACCTACATGCGAAAAGCCGACGGCACCTTCGAGGCGCGCTTGGTGGCTCTGAGTTGTGGTGAACCGCCTGAGGGTTACGCGCAATGGTCGTTGCGGCTGCTGGCCGACCGCGTTGTTGAGCTTGGTTACATTGATACCGTGTCACACGAGACGGTGCGGCGTGTTCTAAACCGAAGTTCCAGAAAATTCCGGTTGAAATGCACGTCAAGTCATTGATGCAGCGTGGTTTATCAGATTTTTCGTGCGTCATATTGTACCCATGTAATATTGTGTTAGATGCTTGACATCCATGGATTTTCCGCCCATATTCAGTAGCCATGTATATCGAATCCATCCCCAACCGCTCGTCCCCGCCCGCCATCCTGCTCCGCGAGTCCTGTCGCGAAGCCGGAACGGTCAAGAAGCGCACCCTCGCCAACCTTTCCAAGCCCGCTCTCATCGAGGGATTGCGCATTCTGCTCAAGGGAGGAACCGCAGGTCTCGACGACGCCTCGTCCGCTCTCTCTTCCCCATGTCGCCGCGGTGCTGGGAACCCTGAAGAAACTGGACCGGCGGATCGACCCGAAGCCTTCTCCCGAGCGCGATCAGGTTTTCGCCATGATCGTGGCACGCATCCTTGAGCCCGCCTCGAAGCTGGCCAGGGGGCTGGCGACAGCGGTCAGCGCCTTGGGTGAGATGCGGAGTTGGACGAGAATGCCCTCTACGGCTCCTGGAACGTCAGGAGAGGATCCCCTGGCGGCACCTCGAAGAGGGCTGCCTGGTGCTCCTGACTTCCGTGTGGATGGAGGGGAGAGCATGCCCCTTGGCCCAACGGGGTCATTCCCGGGATGGCAAGAAGGGCAAGCTGCAGTCGGCCTTCTGTGCGACCGGGACGGGTGTCGGTGCGGGTGTTCCCCGGCAACACCCGGCCACGGTGTCCTCACAGATCGCCACGCTGCGGGAGCGGTTCTCCTTTGCGAAGGTGGTGGGGGACCGAGGCCCGCGAGGAGGTCAAGCCTGCGGGCCAGCGCCTTGAGGGGCATCCGTTCACTGGTGGAGGCGGGTGACGATGTCGCTCTTCGACGAGAGAGACCTGGTGGAGATCACCAGCGATGTGTATCCCGGCGAACGCCTCTGCCGCAACCCCCTGCTGGATCGGGCTCGCAAGCGCCAGGAACTGCTCGAGGCCACCGAGGCTCGCACCGATTGCCGCAGCGACACGGCGCGACAAGCGCCGGGAAGATCGGGGAGCGGAAGGTCATCGGCAGGATGGCGAAGCACTTCACGTGGTCCATCGACGACGACGGTGTCTTCACCTGTGGGCGTGATGAGGCTGCGATCGCTGCCGAGGCCAGGCTCCTCTATGTGGTCCGCCTGCCGCAGAGCGAGCTCGACGGTCCCGCGCGCCTACAAGCGGCTGAACTCCGTGGAACGGGCCTTCCGCAGCCTCAAGGACCTGAAGGTCCGTCCCGTCTACCCGAACCCCGAGTCCGCGTCTTCCTGTGTATGCTCGCCTACTACATGGCACATGCGACTGAAGCCCATGCTGTTCGACGACGAGGATGCCGAAGGCGGCCGTCCGTCGTGGCGCCGGCAGAAGTCTCGGCGAGCGCCCGGGCCAAGGCGACAACGAAGAGGACGCCCGGAGGTGGCACAGCTTCCGCACCCTCATCGGCGATCTTGCCACCCGCAACACCGTGGCGCCCCGCCTTGCGGGCGCCGAACCCTTCCAGGTCACCACACGGCCCACGCCGCTCCAGAGAAGGGCACTCAAGCTCCTGGGCGTGAAGCCATAGTGTACCGAGACCGCTGAAATGTATCGAATGTCATTTCTATCAGATACTTAGGTCTGATCGGCTCTGGAACTTCGGTCTAAAAAAACTGCCTCAAGCCATGGCAGCGGGTTGGGTGGGTGATTCCTCCTCAAGGGAACGCCGACTTCGCCGCAGCGAAGGTGCTCGATCGCCGCCCCGTCGCCTTCCCCGTGGTCTGCATGGATGAAACGCCCCCCGACCGGCGAGACACGGCAACCGATCGCCATGGCGCCGGGACGGGCGTAACGACTACGAGTATCGACGTTGCGGCACCTGCAACGTCTTCATGGAACCCCTGGCCGGCAAGCGCATGACCAAGGTAACCGAGCGCAAGATCGCGCAGTTCCTGGCCGACATCGCCGAGCGCTACTAAGATGCCACCACCATCACCCTGGTGATGGACAACCTCAACACTCACCGGCCCGGCGCCTTCTATGAGGCCTACCCGCCGGACGAGGCCAAGGCCCTGTGGGACCGTTTCGAGTTCGTCTACACCCCCAAGCACGGCAGTTGGCTGAACGTGGTCGAACTCAACGTCATGATCCGCCAGTGCCTGAACCGCCGCATCGACTGCATCGAGGTGTTACGCCGGGAAGTTGCCGCCTGGCAGGCGACCGCATTCAGGCCAAGGTGGATTGGCAGTTCACCACCGACGATGCCCGCGTGAAACTCAAACGTCTTTATCCGATATTTGACGAATGACAAGACACTAGTGCGGCTCCGCTGAGTGGGGCTGAGGTATGCAGCGCCGACCGGGAACTGTAAAGTCCGCCCCGGCGCAGTGCAAAGCGGGTCGTTGCCGAAATGCGCCGCCGGGTGCGTTTTGAGGGGCCGTCTCGACAGCCGCCTGTTTTGTCCCCGCAGGAGAATAGCCCGGTACTGGCGGCTTATAGCAGGCCGTCCGCGTTGGCCCTTGGTCCAAGACAGCATAATTCGATAGAATCGTGGCCGTTATCGAACCGGAGGCGTCGGAATGAGCACAAGCATCGTCGTCCGCGACATCGACCCCGGAGACAAGTCCTGGCTGCGGCGCGAGGCCCGGCAGGCCGGGGTGTCGATGGAAGAACTGGTGCGCCGCCTGATCCGCGAAACGCGCGCGAAGCGCGAACGCCGGTTGAAACCGTCCGAAACCTTCGCGCGGTATTTCGGGGAGGAGCACGGCGTCGAGCTTCCGCCGCCGGCCCGCCTCGATTACAGGCCGCTGTCGTACTCCGGAGCGAAGGAGGAATGACGGTTCGGCTTGCATGGCTGGTCGACGCGAATACGGTCTCCGAAATGATGCGGCCGCGGCCCGACCCGAAGGTCGCTTCCTTTCTCGATTCCGTCGCCGACGAGGGGCTGGGCATCGCGTCCGTCACAGTCTGGGAGATTCTCAACGGCATCGGCTGGCTCGATTCCGGCCGGCGTCGCCGCGAACTCGCCGAACGGTTCCGCGACCTTCTCGACGACCTGTCCGAGGACCGGATCGTCGCGTGGTCTGCGGCGCAGGCCTGCGCGCGGATCATGGAGGACAAGCGCCGCCGGCGCGGCGAACCGCTGGACGACCATGTTCCGGACGCCTTCCTCGCCGCTGCGGCGGCCGTGCGCGGCCTTGTCATCGTGACCCGCAACCGGGCGGAATTCCGGAACACCGGCGTCGAAACCGTGGATCCCTGGACCGGGTGCCGGTCTTGAGCTTCGCACTGGACGCCGGGTCCTGTTGTCGCTGCCGACGCCCCGACCCGCATATGCGAACCACATGAGATTCCGCCCATGACCATGGACAGCCAATCCGCCCCCGATGCCGAACGCCGGGTTTCCGACGCCCTGGCGGAGATTGAGTAAATGAGCCAGCGCCAGACCGATGGCAAATGGCTGGAATGTCTGACGCGCGACTGCGCGCCGCTGATCGCCGAGTGGGATATCAGCGACACCTGGCTCTGGCAGGATTGGCCCGACCGGGAGTCGCCGGACATCGGGATCGATGTCGTCGCCAGACGGGCAAGCGACGGCAGGCTGATCGCCGTTCAGTGCAAGTCCAGGAAGCTGGACGAACATGGGCGCGGCACGGACATCGCAAAGAAGGAACTCGAGTATCTACTCACCCCTAGTTGGGTTCTGATTGGTCGTAGTGCTAGTTGATGATGTCTGCGGCTTTTCCGTCGAGGGCGATCTGGGTTGCGACGAGTGGGTTGTAGCCGAGTGCCGCCATGGAGGTGAGGTAGCTTGAGCCCCGGCACCATGCTTTTGCGTGGAGCGGAAGCATCCGGACACCTTGACCTTCTGTTCTCCGGCATTGTTGGTGAAGCTGACGTTGGGTGCGCCAGGCAAACTGGTGGAATGTGGCCGGGTGCAAGTCCCGAGAGAGGCTAATTTCTCCGTGAACCATGCGTCGCCAGGCGAAGCGTTGGGGAGCGGCAGGCTATTGAGCCACGAGATGCTTTGAAACCGGAGTGCCGAGGTCGTGGCCGAAGGCAACGAGCCGCGTTGGTGAGGCGAACGGGGGCTCCGCGGGGTCCGAGAACCAGGGCACGCGCCGAAGCAGGGACCTGGGAGGTCTTGCCCCTCTGTCGTGGAGGGGCCGCAGAGGAAAGGGACTAATCCGTAAACCGATGATGAACGAGAAGTCAGATTCGGCCATAGTACCGCTGAAGGCGGCGAACAAGGGTTCTTCGGAGCCTGCGGAGTTGTTGGAGGGAAGGGCAATGCGGTTGGCCCGCGCCGCGCGCAGAAGCGGGGGTCACAGGCGGCTGAACGCAGGTAGCGAAGAGGAACCCGGAAGAGCGTCTTTACTCCACCACGTGACGGTCGACGTTCTGCACGATGCGTTCCATTCCTTGAGGAAGGACGCGGCGGCGGGGCGTTGTGTGGCAAGCGTACGCGGAGGGTGTGGAACTGCCTGCACGCCCGTGTGCACAGGGGTGCGTACCGGGCGCCTCCAGGGTTTACATACCCAAGGAGGGGCAACGACCGCTTGCCTCGGACAAGATTCTTCAGCGGGCGGTGTGATTCTGGTGCCGCGAGACGGAGTTCCTCGGGTGTAGTTACGGCTTCCGGCCGGGGCGCATCATGCGCCGTCACGGTGGAACGGCGGAAGGTCAACTGGATCGTTGACGCCCCTTCGACAACCGCGACCATCTGGTCGCGATGCTCACGGATCGGGGGGTCTGATCATCAAGTGACGCCGGCGTCATGGAAGGGACCGACTGGCAAGGGAACACCGCAAGGGGCGGCGCCATGCCTTGCGAACCTGCACTACGTACGACTGGTTCCAGAACCACTGGCGCAAGCGGATGGCTGGAGGCGACACGATCATTATGCGGACGACTTCGTGTGCGGCTTTCAGCATCTGGGCGGCGCTGAGACCTTGGGGAGAGACTGGCCCACTTGAACTGCACCCGGAAAATCATCGAGTTCGGTCGGTTTGCCAGAGCGAACCGCCGGAAGCGTGGGCAAGACGTTCGACTTCCTCGGCATGACGCACTTCTGCGAACAGACGAGGAAAGGCAGGTTCAGGGTCGGTCCATCTCGCAAACGGGCACCCTGCGGCGGATCAAGGAGGCCTTGCGCATGCGGTGGCACGATAACCGGCACGAAACGGCCAAGTGGTGAGTTATCAACGGCTGCTACTACGCCGTTCCAGGAAGCAGCCTGCAGAAGTTCATACACCAATGCAAACAGCTGCGTGCCCTTCGGCGACGCTCCCAAAAGGACTTCACCGGGGACATAGACACCCTCACCGCTGCCCACTGAGCCAGCATCCGCCACCCGTGGCCAAACCAGCGCCTTGTCGTCAGGGGAGGAGCGAACAGCGCACGTCCGGTTCTGTGCGGGGGGCAACCCGGTTCCCTACCGCGATGGTCGTCTGTGAAGTGCAGGTTTTCGTGTTTCACGAGACGTTCGTGCAGGTTGTGCGCGTCGGACTTGCGTCCATGTTTTCCTTTCGGCGGCGGCGGGATGTCGGGCAGTTCCCTGGTGCCCTGATGGTGCGGTAGCGCTTGTGCACGGCCCGGCGGTCAGCCTCGTTCAGGGTTTTTGGATGCGCTCTTGTTGACCTTGTGGCAGGGAGCAGGCTCTTCATCAGTCGCGCGGTAGCCTCGACGACAAAGGTCAGTTCGCGCAGCAGGTGGCTACCACACAACTGGTGGCTACACTGGCCCATGTACGAGGCCCAGGACGCCCTTGTAACACGGGCCGATCTCTTGCTTGCGGTGCGGGAACTTGCACGTCAGGGTCCCACGACATGGAGCCACTTGCTGTTGATCCGAAATCGTCGACATCGGGCGTTGCAGGAGGTGCGCCACGGCGGCCTCCTCCCATGACGCATCGTGAAAGCATAGCTGAGGCCTCGGAGAGCTTGATGCCGGAGATCGCCTGCACGAACGCGACGGCGCAGGGACAGCATCTGGGCGACCAGCAGGTTGATGACGAGGGCCTGAATGCCGATGCCGTACTGCACGGGATGTTGTCGGGGAACCGGCCCTTGCACTTCGGGCATTCCTTGATCTCGGCGCGGCGCTCGACGACCTCGAACACGATGTCGTGCGGCGCTCCCGATCGACGGGGCCGTCGATGTCAGCGCCGCAGGCGTCGCAGGCCGCGACCGTCTCCTCGACGATGGTCTTGCGCAGGTTGTCGCCCATCTGCCGGTTCGGCTTCGGGCCGTTGCTCCCGGCACGCTCTTGTCCGTCTGTGACGGCGGCAGACCGGAGTTCCGGCTCGTGCGTAGTCTTCTCCAGAAGGACGACGATGAGGATGTCGAGCAGGATGACGAAGACGCGGATCACGGCCTCTTCCGCCACCTTGCCGGCAGCGCCGCGGTCTTGGCCGCTTCGAACTCCTCGCGCGCCGCCCGTCGCCATCACCCGGCCTTGCGCTTCATCAGCGCGCCGCCTCCGAGATGCGTTTCCACATACAGATCATGCGGGGGCTGGAGCCCCGGAAGCAGCTGGCACAGCCCGCTCGTCGCCTTCGATCCAAAGTAGCCCACTGGCGGTCCCCTCGATGACCACCACTAAACGAATCGGCCTGCAGTGTCAAATCTCCACGTAAACCCGTTCGTTACTCTACCCCGACATCAAGCCGGAACCAGGGGGTGAGCAGTTACATTTTTTCGAGCTTGCCGATATTGCGGCCAGCAAGGGGCGCGGCAGGAACGCGCCGCCGATCTCGCCGCTGGCGATGGAGGCGGTGAAGCGGATCGACGTACTGTTCGGCATCGGGCGCTCCATCAAGGGCGAGACCGCTGCGCGGCGCCACGCCGTCCGCCAGGAACTGAGCGCGCCGGTGGTGGCCGAACTCAAGATCTGGATGAAGGCCGAACGCGCAAAGCTCTCCCGCCATGCCCCCGTCGCCAAGGCCATGGACTACATGCTCAAACGATGGGACCGCTTCGCCCGGTTCCTCGACGACGGACGCATCTGCCTGTCAAACAATGCCGCTGAAAGGGCGCTCAGAGGTATTGCCCTCGGCCGCAAGTCGTGGCTGTTCGCAGGCTCCGATCGTGGCGGCAGGCGCGCCGCCGCCATGTACACCCTCATCGGCACCGCAAAGCTCAACAATATCGATCCCCAGGCCTGGCTCGCCGACATGCTCAAGCGCATTGCCGGCACCCCGCAGAACCGCCTCGGCGAACTTCTTCCCTGGAACTGGCAGGACAGCCGGCGGCACGACCAAGCCGCATAACCAAAGACCCCGCCCGACGGTCCCCGATCAACTCCACGCCCGCCACAAACTCAGACCTCGATACCCTGCGGTCTTCGGCGGATGCTTACCGTTTAGCGAACGCAAGACCGGATATTCGGCTACCATCCGCCTGTCCGATCTTGGGTTCGTATCCGTCACCGAACATGCGGTTGGCACGAAGCACGGCGTCACGCTCGTCAGGTCGTCCGGACGCCATGACGGAACGGACCACCGCGCGCTCGGTGGATGGATGAACCACAGCGGGTTCTTTGTGCAAGACGAGCGGTCCACCGTCGATGGCATACGGTTAGATGTCCGAAATGGCATCGCCGGTGGCGATCTAACGGGGGCGCGACCGCTCGGAAGCGCGACATGGCAGGGTTTGATGGTCGGCACCCCGGCCACGGGCGGTGGCGACAGGCTTCAGGGCGATGCGAGCCTGACGTACGACATGAGCTTCCGAACGCTGGATGCCGCGTTCACGAACATCCAGAACATCGACCGGCTCCGCGCTCACTCTGTCTCTACCGTTCGCTTCGCCAGTGTCTCTGTAGGCGCGGACGAGACGTTCCGAGCCGGTGCCACGGGCAACCACATTCAGGGCGGCTTCTACGGTTCCGGCCATGCCGAGGCAACGGGCGTCTTCGAGCAGCAGAACATCGTCGGAGCCTTCGGCGCTCGGCAGTAGCCGGGCCTGGGCCTGGCGGTCATGATGGCCATGGCGCTTGCCCGGGCGCTCGCCTGCCGCGTCAGGCAGATGAGGTCCTTCGTCGGCGCCGTGCCTTACCGCGACACAAGCTGAACCCTCTTCTGTCTCCGAAATCGTCAATCGGACCGCCGGGCCTGCCGCCGGCACAGGCGAGACGGTGACTGTCGTCACGCAATGTTCCTTATCGTTCTGGTTGTATCGCGGAAATCAACACCATTGCAGCCTCCAAAGCCCGAATAACCGGAGCACCGTCGCGCCACGGCACTGCCGCGCCACGACACCTCATGCAACTCCGAAAACCCCACAGCGCACACGTCTCGCCCTGTGAAACGGTGGACCGTGACGCTCGGGGTGCTATATTGGACCGGCCGTTCATTTGACGCGAGGGAATATGCAAACATGCTGACGTTCAACTCGATAGACGTAGAAACCGCTAACGCTGACCGGGCGAGCATTTGCCAAATCGGCATCGTGCACATTCGGGACGGTGAAATCGAAGATCAATGGCAAACCCTGGTGAACCCGGAGGACTGGTTCGATCCATGGAATATCGAGCTTCACGGGATCGACGAAAGCACCGTGAGCCATAGTCCTACCCTTCCCGACGTTCGTGACGAGTTGCGCGCTCGGCTGCGCGGAACCGTCTTGGTCAGCCACACCTCGTTTGATCGAGTTGCATTTGAACGCGCGATGACGAGATATAGCCTCGAGCAACTCCAGGTCACATGGCTCGACAGTGCCAAAGTCGCCCGGCGGGCTTGGCCAGAGAGTTACGGTCGACGTGGTTACGGTCTCAAGAACATTGCCAAAAATCTGGGCATCTCATTTGATCATCACAATGCACTTGAAGATGCCAGAGCCGCCGCAGAAATAGTTCTCCACGCTTGTATTTCAACAAAGATCGACATTAAGGGCTGGTTGAGTCGGGTAGAGCGTCCAATCTTCTCTTCAGATTCGTCTTCAGGTTCAACAGAATCAGTTAAGCGAGAAGGGAATGTGCACGGGACCTTATACGGAGAGACGATTCTGTTCACAGGTGCGCTTAGCTTTCCACGAAGGCAAGCAGCGGACATAGCCGCGAACGCGGGATGCGATGTGGCAAACAACGTCAGCAAGAAGGTCACGATGCTTGTCGTGGGTATACAGGACGACAGTAAACTGAATGGCTATGAAAAGAGCAGCAAACACCGAAAGATAGAAACATTGATTTCGAAGGGTTTGGAAATTCAAATACTCTCGGAAAGGGACTTTTTGGAACTCATGGACGTTGATGCGCAACCTCGCGCGTCCTGACAAGATCCACGCCTCGCCAAAAATCCACCGACCGACAGCACCTCACGCCACGACCAAACAAAATGACCATGTTTACCGGACTTGACGAGGCGGTTGTAGTTGATGTTGAAACAACGGGCCTTGATCCGAAGACAGACAGAATTGTTTCTGTTGCACTAATCCACGCAAATTTTAGAAATCTAAGAGAAAATCTCAACAGCTTAAGTGGCAAGACCATGGACGTTGTTATCAACCCACAACGTCGAATCCCTAAGGAATCCTCTCGCATACACGGAATCACAGATAAAGACGTGGCCGATAAAGGGTCGTTTTCGGAGATTGCGCAGGAATTGCGGGATTTCATTGGAGACCTCCCCATAGTTGCCCACAATGTGTCGTTTGACAAAAAATTCCTCAATCAGGAGTTAAAGAGAGCGGGCATAAAGACAGTGGCCCGGAATAAGAGCTATTGTACGATGCGGAGATTTCGAGAATTCAACCATGGTCAGATCAAAGGGAGTAATCTAGATGATGTTGTGGAAGTTATGGGAGTAGAGGGGCGAAAAGGGGAAATACATGATGCCATCGAAGATGCGACGTTGGCATGGCAAGTGGCGGCACTATTTTATATGTTGGATAATCGTATAGAGATTCCGGCAGGAAAACCGGCTGCTCCATTGCGGAGTGGAAAATTAGAGAATGATAGAATATCCAAGTATCAATCTGGAGAATCCAAGTCGAGTGTAGGGACTATTGTAGGCGCATTTGTCGTAGCTGTAATTATCGTAGCTGTGCTGTTGGCGTGGTAGCTTCTCCAAGAGGTTGGTGAGCGCGGGCGATTTTTTATTTGCGGCCATCGCCGCGGCGATAACAGCGCCGACCCTCTCCGCCGCCTCGACGAGATGGGTATCGGCGAGGTGGGCGTAACCTGCCGTCGTGCGATGCCGCCGGTGGCCGAAAAGCTTTCCCACGAGCGGCAGGTTTTCGCCCGCCATGATGGCGTGACTCGCCGGGTGTTCCCGGCCTCGGAGTGGAATATCGAGATGTTCCGGCGGCCGCCGCTGGAGCCGACCCGCGCCTGCCGGCGCCGGAAGGGAGCGCTGCTCGGCCACCTGGCAACCGGGTTCGCGATCCGGAAGGGCATCGCCTATGAGCGCCACGCCGATCTGGAGGCGCCGGGCGGCAGCTTCCAGCGCCGGGGCATGGATATCACGGTCAGGGCAGCCGGGGGCAGGGGTTCCGCCTGCTCGCGGTGCATCTGAAGAGCGGCTGCTGGGGCGCGAAGCAGGACGGGGCAAACAGCAAACAGAAGACCTGCGGGACGCTCCGGCCCAGAACGCAGGGCTCGGGGCCCGGGTCGACAGGCGTTTGGCCGAATCCGCTCCCTTCGTCAACCTGGGGGACTTCCACCGCCGTCTGGTGCTGCCGGGAGACTGGGCCTGGGCGGCGCTGTCGCCGCCCTCGTCCCCGCTGCTGCTGCTGACGTAGGGCAAGCCCTTCGCCTGCGGCCGCTACCGGGCCTATATCGACCACTTGGTCGCCGGCGGCGGCGCCCAAGCGCTGCTGGTCGGGGGCTCGTTCCGCCAATGGCCGCACCTGGGGCCTCATCCCGACCACTGCGCCGTATCGGCGATCTTCCGGGCTGGCCGGTAGGCTGGTCCGCGAAAATATCCCGGGAAGCACGAGTGCAGGACCGGCTGCCGTTCGTAGCGGTGTCCGGCGGGTAGGGCCGGAACGCTCAGGCCCTTACACTACGTGTAGCCGGCCGCTTTGCGCCAGGATTCGCAATTGCCGATGTAGGCACCGAACATCCGGCGCCCGTTGAAAAGCACCGCGTTGTTCGGTCTCCAACCGCAAAGCAGAAGCTCCGAAGCACCGTAGATGAACTGTAGAGTTTTCGCGAAGAAACACACCGCGTCAAGGTCGGCGTAGTCGATGCCGGCGGGTCCCGTCCTGTTTGATCCATGCGTATGGTAGTTGCGGCACCTGACGGCATGGGCGACATCGCTCTTCAAGTGCTTGAGGGCCTCCTCTTCGAAATGTTCGAGGACAATGTCCGCACGGGCTTCCACACACTGGCGAAGCGGGCCGTTCCTGCTGATTCGCGCCAGCGCGTTCACAACGGCCTCCCGCTGTTCGCTGTGGGGACAAGCTTTCGCCTTTGATAGGGCGTCCTCGACAATGTTCAGAAGAGCTTCTGGCAGCGGCTGCCGCGGCGGCTTGTCGACCTCGGGCAGCAAATCGAAAGCATTCGCGGCCGTTACGATTTCAGCTTCGAGAGCGATGTTGCTGGGGGTTCCCGGCAAACAGCCGAAGAACTGATCGTTGGCTCTCTTCCGGGCCGGATCGGCATCCCGCTCCAGCCACTGCTGCATCACCGAGATGAAGCGGTCCGGATACCGGGCGGCATCGATCGCGCCAGCGTTCATCCTGGTATATCCGCTTTTCTCGGGATCCCACCCGGTTTTGCTTTCGTTCGGACCGAAGACCAGGAGTTCGCAAACAGCCTGCAGTTCGTCTTCCGGGTCCGACATGACGAAGACCTTCACGTCCCGCCAGCGCGGCGCATATCCCATCATCCACGCAAAGAAGTGGCGGACCCGCCGCATTTTTTTCCATGCTTCGCCGATCGTGACCGGCGTCTCGCCGAATGCGATCGAAATACGTGGCTCTTCTACGTTAGAAGGCGAAATTCCGTCCGATTTCACGGACCCGACGATGCTCACGGTACCCAGAACGGTTTCGAATTCCGGCAGGTAGCGCCATTCGCCCGTGAAATAAGCCACCATCGCCTGGCCTTTCGTCAATTCGCGTTTCTGGTATTCCGGCTTCGTCCTGTTGATGGCATCGAGGACGGACTGGTCCGGGTTACGAAGACGGACGAAGTGCCCGGCAGCATTGTTCGGGAACACGGATCCGGCCGCTCCCTCCAGCGTGAATTCGATCTCCCTGATGGAGGCATCGTCCGCGGCAAGGCGCCTGGGCCCGAAAAGGGCGTACCTGAACGGGATGTCGCCATATTGTATCCGACGGAAGTCGAATATCTGGTTCGGGGGACCTCCACGGATGCAGTCGATCAGCGAAACGTCCCCGGCCGGCGAGAAGCCGAACATTGACTCGTCGCTCTCCACCCTGACCCCCCCCCCATCGTCGACGACGCCGAGAACTATATTCCGGAAGTAGTCATCGCGAACGGGATTCAGTGTCAGGTAACCGAAAACCCGGCTGTTTCTCCCAGATTTGACCTTGTCGAACAGCACCCCGATGGGCCGCTGGAATTTGGCATCGCTGTGGTTCATTGGGCGTCTTTCTCCTCGCAGATGCAAGCTGCCACGAATTTCTCCCTCGCCGGGACCCGATCACAGATATATGGGGAAAGCGAGCCGGAACGGCAGATGTTTTTGATTTGGTACTGTAACTTGATGTCTGGAAATTTGTCTGAGGTTTGCGCTTTGAGGCGTTTCACTGGGGGGGGGGGGGGGCTAGCCCTCGCATGTCACGGAAATTTTAGCTGGACAACGGTGTTTCGGCGTGGCATAAGTGTCCCATGTCACAGATCAGCCGCACATTGCGGGACGAGGCAGCAGTTGCGCGGATCGCGTCGCTGCTGTCCTGTGAGCAGTTCGACAGCCGGTCGGCTCTGGGTCGTCTGCGAGGAGTTTGCCTTTGTCGACGCGCGCGGCCGTCTGCAGCTTGCCGGCTGCCTGAGGGCGCTGGGCGCCCGGAGATCGTCCTGCCGGCGCCGAAGTCACCGACAATCGACCGCCGGCCTCGCCTGTTGGTATCGCTGCAGAGGTTCCGGCGCGCGCATTCGGGATCATCGTGGTCGGGGATCGTATTGACCGGGCGGTCACGCTGATTGCGCGTGAACACCCGCGACGACCTTCGCCGGCTGCCAATATCTCGTGGGCTCGGCGCACGGGTGGCGGGGTTTGCCGCCGCCGCGCGGCGCGGGACCGCTGGATGGAACGACGGGCAGCGCCGGGGCCACCTGCAGCGGATCGTCTGTCTGAGCCGTTTCTTGATCAGGTGCTCTGCCCGCCCAGCCATGTGCGCATCCTGCGCCGCGTGACTTCGAGGACCGTTTCGACCATGGCTCAGTTTTGCCGATGAAGGTTACCCTGCCTGCGCGCGGCCAACTTCCTGTGCAGGACCGAAGGCCGGCAGGATCGGGAGCACTGGGAGACGGTGAAGACGGTCTTCGTGGCCGAACTGGAGCGCGCAGGAAGCTGGGGAGGTCGATCATGCGCCCTCGCCGGGCGAAGGTCTGAACGACTGGGCGCAGAACGAGTTTGGAGGGGGGTGACAAGCGACTTTCTGCGCGCCTGGAGCGCCGGCCTTCTGGCGGCCGGTCAGAAGATCAATGCGTCTCCCAGCGCCGACAACACCGCGATCAATGCGTTTTACCGGATGGTCGCCCTCGGAGATCACGCCGGCGAACATTCTTGCGCCGCACCGGCAGCATCCGTGGCCAGAAGACGGTTCTTGCGGCACGGACCTGAACTTCTCCCGGCCTGCAGGTGAGAACCAGACCGGGGCCTCAAGCCTGCACGCGACCCTGGCGGTGACTGACCTGCCACTCGGGGTGCTGGGTCCGGTGAAGCCCCGGTCGCAGGAGACACGCCGCAGCTCGAGGGGTTCAAGGCGCTGCCACCCCGGCGGCAAGACGCGCGTCATCTCCGTCGGGAAGCCGACATCTTCGAGCTGTTCGACACGCGCTTGCCCCGCGTCGATCTGCGCGCCAAGCATGACAGGGTGCTGAAGGAGGGAAGGCTGTTCGCCGTCATGGCCGGCGGCCTGATTGAGATCGAGGGACTGACGGAGCAAGCCAGCCGGAAGAAGGCCCGCGCGACAGAAGCGCCTGGCGAGTTACGGTCCGTCACCCGTGACGGGCACCGCCCCCAGCGCGAAGCCGGTGTCCCTGCACGGGGTCAGGGAGCGCCCGAGGGTGAGGATCCCGTGGTGCCTGCTGACCACCGTGCGGGTTGGCACTGCGAAGGAGGCGGCCGACATCGTCGGCTTCTACCTTCAGCGCTGGCGAATCGAGGATTACGTGCTCAAATCCGGATGCAGGGTGGAACACCTGCTGTTCCGCACCGCCTGCAGCGGGCGATCAACGCCGTCATCGCATGGCGCATCATGGTCATGACCCTGCTCGGCCGCCAGGTGCGAGCCGCAGCTGATGTTCACCGACAGCGAACTCGCGCGACTACGCACACAAGTACGCCCTGAAGGAACCGGAGCGTCTCGCCGATGCGGTGCACCTGGTCGCCCATCTCGGCGGCTACCGCAGCACGCCCGGGTCACCAGATCATGTGGCCAGACACACCAGCGCCGCACTGGGTCACCAAATCGGCCGGGAAATCGGGTTCCGGGATGGACAAAGACACGCGTGAACACGTAAACCATTGTCAACCAGATTTGTCATGACACGGCAGGGCTAGCCCCCCAGTGAAACGCGGCACCATCGTACTATCCCATGGAGTTGGAAAACATTCATGGAGGAAGCGAATGGACCTGCGACACACTACGACGATCGGGACTGTTTTGGAACATCTGATCGCAAACGGAGCAACGGATCTGGGGCGGGTCTTTGGCCAGCTCTTCGAGCTTGCGATGCAAATCGAGCGCGAGCAGTACTTGAAAGCGGGCCACCGGAGCGACAGGGCTATGCCAACGGCTACAAACGGATCGACACCCCCACTGTTACCGTTCAGGTGCCAAACGGTCACGGGGACGACCCCCCCCCCCCCCCAGTCGCTTGAACGCGGCCAGCGATCTTCTCGCGCCGTAGCCGAGATGTACATCAAGGGTGTTTCCACACGGCAGGATGTAATGCGCGAGTTCGGGAGCCTGTCCTCTTCTCAGGTCAGCCGGGCCACCAAGTTGCTCGACGAAGAACTCGCCGCGCAACCGGCCCCTGATGAAATACCTGGATGCGCGCCATGAAAAAGCCCGCCATGACGGCGTTGTGCGCGATGTCGCAGTGCTCTCGGCCATCGGAATAGGGGCTGCAGGCACGTTCCGGGGCTCTCTGTGGCGCTCTCCGAGGCCGAGGTCCATTGGAGAGCCTTCCTGGAAAGCTTGCTAGCCCTGCATGGTACGACCTTCATCGTCTCGGATGCCGGGCTGAAAGCGGCACGGTGCTGGGCGCGGCGACATGGCAGCGCTGCCAGTTCCACCTGGCACAAAACGCCGTGCACCGAACAACGACATCAGGAAACGTATTGGAAAACAGCTCGGAGCCACGCCTCCTCACTCCAAACCGCCGAGGCTGAACTGGCCGCCCTCGTGGCCAGCGACAAGCATCCAGGCTTCCTGGCTGGAAAACAATGCGGGGCTCGCTGTCTTCACCTTGCCCGATGCTCACCGCAAGCGTATGCGAACCTCGAACGGCATCGAGCGACCGATCCAGCAAGAACTCAAGCGGCGCACCTCCAAAGTCAGGGTCTTTCCGAACCTCGCCTCGTTGGAGCGCCTCTCGACCGCAGTCCTCATCGACGAAAAATGGGAAACCGAAACCAAGATCAAATGGGAACAGCTCGATCAGCTTCACGACAATTTCCAGACATCAGGTTGCGTAATCCTCGGGGTGCTGGGTCCGGTGAAGCCTCGGTCGCAGGAGACACGCCGCAGCTCGAGGGGTTCAAGGCGCTGCCACCCCGGCGGCAAGACGCGCGTCATCTCCGTCGGGAAGCCGACATCTTCGAGCTGTTCGACACGCGCTTGCCCCGCGTCGATCTGCGCGCCAAGCATGACAGGGTGCTGAAGGAGGGAAGGCTGTTCGCCGTCATGGCCGGCGGTGCAGGCCTGATTGAGATCGAGGGACTGACGGAGCAAGCCAGCCGGAAGAAGGCCCGCGCGACAGAAGCGCCTGGCGAGTTACGGTCCGTCACCCGTGACGGGCACCGCCCCCAGCGCGAAGCTGGTGTCCCTGCACGGGGTCAGGGAGCGCCCGAGGGTGAGGATCCCGTGGTGCCTGCTGACCACCGTGCGGGTCGGCGAAGGAGGCGGCCGACATCGTCGGCTTCTACCTTCAGCGCTGGCGAATCGAGGATTACGTGCTCAAATCCGGATGCAGGGTGGAACACCTTCTGTTCCGCACCGGCTGCAACGGGCGATCAACGCCGTCATCGCGCATCATGACCCTGCTCGGCCGCCAGGTGCGAGCCGCAGCTGATGTTCACCGACAGCGAACTCGCGCGACTACGCACACAAGTACGCCCTGAAGGAACCGGAGCGTCTCGCTGATGCGGTGCACCTGGTCGCCCATCTCGGCGGCTACCGCAGCACGCCCGGGTCACCAGATCATGTGGCCAGACACACCAGCGCCGCACCGGGTCACAAAATCGGGTTCCGGGATGGACAAAGACACGCGTGAACACGTAAACCATTGTCAACTAGATTTGTCATGACACGGCAGGGCTAGCCCCCCCAGTGAAACGCCTCAAAGCGCAAACCTCAGACAAATTTCCAGACATCAAGTTACAGTACCAACCCGAAAAACGATTCGTCATCAGTAGGGGGGTGAGTAGATTCGGGTTGACACTGAAAACGTAGCCTGTTTCCTTCAGTGGCACGCCCGTCCGAGGGCCTTTAGCCGCCAGTAGTTGTAGGGCAACGGCGTAAGGAACCCGACAGCAAGCATGACGGGGATCACCCACCATGTCAACATTGCGCCGCCGGTTAGCACCACATCGGCCGCATTCATCGCGACTTCCATGGAAATCATGGAAATGAACGACATTCCGATCGCGGTCCGGAACGCTGCCTTGAAGCTCATTTGCCGGACAAGGATGCAGGTCTCGAGCGCGATCGACGTCAGGAGACCGTTGATGATCGCCAGGATCATGATCGCTAGCGTTGGCCAGGGTATGCCCGTCATCTGGAAAAAGGCAATGGTCCCGAAATCGCCGATGCTGCACCCGAGGAGACACCACGCCGTGTTCTTCGATGCGCGCCGCCACGTGTGACGGCATTGCCAGTCCAGCGCCAGAGGCGTCGTGGTCGCAGTCATGTGCGTCTCCCTTGATTCGCGGTTCCTGCCAATCTAAGCTTTCCAGTTACTGGAAGGTCAAGGGGGGGGGGGGGCGGTATGAACATTTCCGCCGTATCGAGGGCTGCCGGACTGCCGACGAAGACGGTCCGCTACTATGCGGACATAGGCCTCGTGCCAGCGCCGGCACGATCTTCGGCGGGATACAGAAGCTATGACGAAGCCTCGGTGCGAAAGCTCGTGTTCGTCCGCCGGGCGCGGGAATTTGGTTTCTCGATCGGCGAGTGCAGGGAACTTCTGGGGCTCTACGGGAACCGGGACCGGTCGAGCGCCGATGTGAAGCGCATTGCATCCGGGCGTCTCGACGAGATCAGGAGAAAGCAGCTCGAGCTGCAGTCGTTGCACGACGAATTGTCCCGGCTTGTCGATGCGTGCAGGGGCGACAACAGGCCGGATTGCCCGATCATCGACGGTCTCGGGGATCAGGACTCGGACAGCGGCCATGCCGGGAACAAGTGCCCGTGCGGAAATGACCGTTTTGGCTGACCTTCCGGCGAAATTTCGGGTTTGATCTACTCCCGGGGCCTTCGGGTGCTCTGTTTGCAGGGGGAGGCCTGCCGATTCGCATCGGCACAGGACTCTTTTAACCGAGAATCCAGCGCAACTTGGCCCAATTCCAGCTGCGGGCGGATAACGTTTGATTACGCAACCTGATGTCTGGAAATTGTCGTGAAGCTCTCAGTCATCGAGCTGTTCCCATTTGATGTATGCCTTGGTTTCGGTTTCCCATTTTTCGTCGATGAGGACCGCGGTTGAGAGGCGCTCCAACGAGGCGAGGTTCGGAAAGACCCTGACTTTGGAGGTGCGCCGCTTGAGCTCTTGCTGGATCGGCCGCTCTATACCGTTCGAGGTTCGCATGCGCTTGCGGTGAGCATCGGGCAAGGTGAAGACAGCGAGCCCCGCATTGTTTTCCAGCCAGGAAGCTTGGATGCTTGTCGCGATAGCTGGCCACGAGGGCGCCCAGTTCAGCCTCGGCGGTTTGGAGTGAGGAGGCGTGGCTCCGAGCTGTTTTCCAATACGTTTCCTGATGTCGTTGTTCGGTGCACGGCGTTTTGCGCCAGGTGGAACTGGCAGCGCTGCCACGTCGCCGCGCCCAGCACCGTGCCGCTTTCAGCCCGGCATCCGAGACGATGAAGGTCGTACCATGCAGGGCTAGCAAGCTTTCCAGGAAGGCTCTCCAATGGACCTCGGCCTCGGAGAGCGCCACAGAGAGCCCCAGAACGTGCCTGCAGCCCCTATTCCGATGGCCGAGAGCACTGCAACATCGCGCACAACGCCGTCATGGCGGGCTTTTTCGTAGCGCGCATCCAGGATCAGGTATTTCATCAGCCCAAGGGGCCGGTTGCGCGGTGAGTTCTTCGTCGAGCAACCTGGTGGCCCGGCTGACCTGAGAAGAGGACAGGCTCCCGAACTCGCGCATTACATCCTGCCGTGTGGAAACACCCTTGATGTACATCTCGGCTACGGCCAGCATGACGGCGCGAGAAGATCGCTGGCCGCGTTCAAGCGACTGGGGATAGAACGGGTTGTCCCCGTGACCGGCCGTCTTTGGCACCTGAACGGTAACAGTGGGGGTGTCGATCCGCTTGTAGCCGTTGGCATAGCCCTGTCGCTCCGGCGTCCGGTGGCCCGCTTTCAAGTACTGCTCGCGCTCGATTTGCATCGCAAGCTCGAAGAGCTGGCCAAAGACCCGCCCCGGATCCGTTGCTCCGTTTGCGATCAGATGTTCCAAAACAGTCCCGATCGTCGTAGTGTGTCGCAGGTCCATTCGCTTCCTCCATGAAGGTTTTCCAACTCCATGGGATAGCACGATGGCGCCGCGTTTCACTGGGGGGCTAGCCCCCCAGTGAAACGCCTCAAAGCGCAAACCTCAGACAAATTTCCAGACATCAAGTTACAGTACCTAACGTTTCGCGTGGCAATTCTCGCGAAGCTTTCCGAAAAGCCGGCGGATTCCCGGTTTGATCGGTCAATTCCCGCCCCAAAACGAGATTCTTCGCCCCCTCTATACCACGATTTCTCTAATAAAATCATTCTGTTGTACATTTTTGGGCGGGCACGAACTAGGGCAAGCGTTCGATCACGGGGTGATTGTTGGTGATCGTCACCGGTTGAGGATGCGTTTTGTCGGCAGATTGTCAGAAGGTTCGGAACCGACCAGAATCAGTCGTCACCGCGTGACCGAACGCTTACGAACCGGGTTCGCGTGCCGGGCGGTAGGCTTGGAATCGGCTTCGTTCAGCAGGCGGCCGGGCTTCTGACCACTGGCGGAACAGGCTGATCGGTGGGTCGAAGCGCCCCGGATTTGGCACCGGGACGGGCCGGATGCCGGGCGGGCGTGACCGAGGCTGCGGAATAGTGGCGCGGCTGCGCGTCTCGTTGGAGCCCGTTGCTGGCGTCGCATGGTGACCCGTCCTACACTGGACGCGAAGAACGTGACGGAGACGCCCCGTGCAGATGCCTGATCCGGACAGCGATGTTCTCGGCCGCCGCGGCGAGATTGTGCGCGCGCTCAGAGAGATCCTTCCGCGCGAATCGGTGATCGCCGAAGAGGAAGGGCTACGCGCCTACGAGTGCGACGGCCTTACGGCCTATCGTCAGCTTCCCCTGATCGTCGTTCTGCCTGAAACCACCGGCCAGGTCTCTGAGATCCTGCGTTACTGCCACGGGCGTGGCATCAAGGTCGTTCCGCGTGGCGCCGGCACCTCGTTGTCCGGCGGCGCCCTGCCGCTGGCCGACGGAATCACGCTCGGCCTGGGAAAGTTCAACCGGATCCTGGAAGTCGACTACGGCAATCGTTGCGTTGTTGCGCAACCCGGCGTGACCAACCTTGCCCTTACCCAAGCGGTCGAAGGCGAGGGTTTCCACTATGCGCCGGATCCGTCGAGCCAGATCGCCTGTTCGATCGGCGGCAACGTTGCGGAGAATTCCGGAGGTGTTCACTGCCTCAAATACGGCCTGACGGCCAACAACCTGCTGGGCCTCGAGGTGGCGCTGATGGATGGCGAAATCGTGCGGGTCGGTGGCCGCCATCTTGATGCTGGCGGTTACGACCTCCTTGGTATCATGACTGGCTCCGAGGGCCTCCTTGGCGTGATCACGGAGGTCACGGTGCGAATCCTGCCGAAACCCTCGACCGCCCGCGCGATGCTGATCGGGTTCCCGTCGGTGGAATCGGCTGGCGAGACGGTTGCGGCCGTCATCGGTGCCGGGATCATTCCGGGGGGGATGGAGATGATGGATCGCCCCGCGATCCATGCCGCCGAAGCCTTCGTCAATGCCGGGTACCCGCTGGATGCCGAAGCTCTGCTGATCGTGGAGCTGGACGGGCCGGAGGTTGAGGTTGACCATCTCATTGCTCGGGTCGAGGCCGTTGCCGGGGACCTGGGCGCCCAGTCGATCCGGGTCAGCACCAGCGAAGCCGAACGGGATTCCTTCTGGGCAGGACGCAAGGCGGCGTTCCCGGCGGTCGGACGAATCTCGCCGGATTACTACTGTATGGACGGCACCATTCCGCGCCACCGCCTTTCCGAGGTCCTCGCCGGCATGACCGCGTTGTCCTCGAGATACGGCCTGCGCGTTGCCAACGTCTTCCATGCCGGCGACGGCAACCTGCATCCGCTGATCCTCTACGACGCCAACGTGCCGGGCGAGCTCGAGAAGGCAGAGGAATTCGGAGCGGAAATCCTCCGCCTGTGCGTCAAGGCGGGCGGCGTGCTGACCGGAGAACACGGCGTCGGAGTCGAGAAGCGCGATCTCATGAACGAGGTTTTCACCGAAACCGACCTCGCACATCAGCAGCGCGTCAAGTGCGCCTTCGACCCGACACAACAGCTCAATCCGGGAAAGGTGTTTCCGACGCTGCATCGCTGCGCCGAACTCGGGCGCGTGCACATTCACCGAGGCCAGACCCGTTTTGCTGACCTTCCACGTTTCTGATCCGGGAGCGGGAGATACTCGCCGGGAGTCGGTGCGCCGGTCCCGGAAGCCTCGGGCTCCATCGCTGGAACGGGGATGCCGGCAAGCCCGGAACGAAGTTCGATGAACGGCGAATACCGTCCGCAATCCGCCGCAGATGCAGCCGAGATCATCGCGGCGGCACTCGGCGCCGAGACGCCGCTCGAGGTGGGCGGGGCAGGGACCAAGTGCGGAATCGGACGGCCGATCGAAGCCGAGTTCCGCATCACGTCGGCGGAGCTTTCCGGCCTGACGCTCTACGAGCCCGAGGAGCTGGTACTTGGCGTTCGACCCGGAACCCCGATGGCACAACTTCAGCTGCATCTCGATCAGCATCGGCAGATGCTGGCATTCGAGCCGCCCGACTTCGGTGCTCTCCTGGGCAGCGGCGGTGGGCAGACCATCGGCGGGGTCGTCGCCGGCAATCTCTCCGGACCCCGGCGCATCAAGGCTGGCGCGGCGCGCGATCACTTCCTCGGGTTCGAGGCGGTGTCGGGCCGCGGCGAGGCGTTCCGGTCAGGCGGCCGCGTCGTCAAGAACGTCACCGGCTACGATCTCTGCAAGCTCATGTGCGGTTCGTGGGGCACGCTCGGGCTGCTGACGGAGCTCACGCTCAAGGTCATGCCGGCGCCCGAGCATACAAGCACCGTTCTTCTGGCGTGTCCCGACCCGCGCGTCGCGGTCCGCGCCATGGCGGTGGCGCTCGGCGGGCCCAACGAAGTTTCGGCGGCGGCCTGGATTTCCGACGATGCCGCGATGTCCTGCCCCCTGTCCGCAATCGCCGCACCCGGGAGGGCCCTGGCGGCGTTGCGGCTTGAAGGGTTCGAAGCCTCGGTGCGGGCACGGTGCGCGGCACTCCATGCCGCGCTGTCCTCCTTTGGCGATACCGCGGAGCTCGACAGCGGCGATTCACTCACCCTGTGGCGGTTCGTCGGCGACGCGGCTGCATTCGCCGACGACATGGAAAGCGCGATATGGCGCGTGTCGGTCCCGCCGTCTGCGGGGGCGGAGTTCTTCGTCGGGGCCCGCGACATGCTCGGAGCGCGCGGCTGGCTCGACTGGGGCGGCGGGCTGGTGTGGCTTGCAGTCGCCGACAGCGAAGACGCCGGCGCCGTCTTCCTTCGCGCTGCGGCAGGAGAGAGCGGCGGCCACGCCATGCTGCTGCGCGGGAGTGAGGAGCAGCGCGCAAGGTTCGGCACGTTTCAGCCCGAGCCGGTGGCGCTCACCCGACTTACCCGGCGGATCAAGGAGGCGTTCGATCCGGGCGGAATCCTCAATGCCGGACGGATGTACGAGGGCATCTGAGCGATGCAGACCAACTTCACGCTTGCCCAGCTTGCCGATCCCGACATGGCGGAGTCGGAGCGCATCCTCCGCACCTGCGTTCATTGCGGTTTCTGCAACGCCACCTGTCCGACCTTCGGGCTGCTCGGCGACGAACTCGACGGACCGCGCGGCCGCATCTACCTGATCAAGGACATGCTCGAGAACGACCGGACGCCGGGCAGCCGCACGGTGCAGCATGTCGATCGCTGCCTGTCCTGCCTGTCCTGCATGACCACCTGCCCGTCCGGCGTCAACTACAAGCATCTTGTCGATCACGCGCGGGCGCGCATCGAGCAGACCTGCCGCCGCCCCCTGTTCGAGCGGCTCGTCCGTCATCTTCTCGCAACGTTCCTGCCGCGGCCGCGCCGGTTTCGCCTGCTGCTGCGCGCCGCTTCGCTGGCGCGCGTCGCCCGCCCGGTGCTGCCGGCCCGCCTGAGGCAGATGCTAGCGCTGGTTCCTGGCGGCGCCACCGCGCCGCCGATGCCGGGCCGCCAGGTCTGGTCGGCCGAAGGCGGAAGAAAGCACCGGGTCGCGCTGCTGCCGGGATGTGTTCAGCAGGTGCTGGAGCCCTCCATAAACGAGGCGACCATCAGTGTGCTTGTCCGTCACGGCTGCGAAGTCGTCGTGCCCGGAGATGTCGGTTGCTGCGGTGCCCTCGAGCATCATCTCGGGCGGTCCGACGGCGCCCGACGGGCGGCGGCGCGGAACGTCCATGCCCTCATGCGCGAAATAGAGGGAGACGGGATCAATGCCGTCATCGTCAATGCTTCGGGATGCGGCACGATGCTCAAGGATTACGGGTTTCTTCTGCGTGACGACCGGGCGCTGTTCGGAGACGCGGAACGCGTAGCGTCGCTTGCACGTGACGTCTCGGAGTTCCTCTCCGGGCTGGAATTGTCATTTGCCGGCCCGGCGAACGGCCTCAGGGTTACCTATCACAACCCGTGTTCGCTGCTGCATGGGCAGAAGATCTCGGCGCCGCCACGGGATCTGCTGGTCGCGGCGGGATTCACACTGTCGGAACCGGCCGAAGGCCACCTGTGTTGCGGCTCCGCCGGAACCTACAACATGCTTCAGCCCGAGCTCGCGCTGAAGCTTCGCACCCGCAAGGCGCAGAACCTTGCGCAAACGGCGCCCGATGTGGTGGCAACCGGCAATATAGGCTGCATGGTGCAGCTTCGCCCCGCCATGGAAGCTCCCGTCGTGCACACGGTAGAACTCCTGGACTGGGCGACCGGCGGCCGGACGCCGGACGGACTCGTGCGCCGCGGTGGTCAGTCGCCGGCCGAGGAGGGCTGAGTCCGGTTCAGGCCACTGGCCGCTTATCCCCGTCCTGCCTCTTCGTCGTCGAGGATGACGTTGAGAATTGCAGTGCGGCCCTCTGCGACGGCGGCATTCGCTTCCTCGAGCGCCGACGCCAGCTCATCCTGCCGTTCGACCCGTTGCCCGTGGAAATCGAAAGGCCTCGCGAGTTCGGCGTAGTCGAGGTCGGTGATGGGATGGCCGTGGGAGGCGTTTTGGCTCGCCGCGATGCCGTCCGGATAGAAGGCGTGGTGTTCCTTGCGCATGGCCGCATAGCCGCCGTTGTTGAAAATCACGATCATCACGGGGAGGTTCTTGTGCTTGGATAAGGCGAGGCTCTGCATCACCGGATTGTACATGAACGAGCCGTCGCCGATGGTGGCGACCGCCGTGCGGTCGGGTCTCGCGAGTTTTGTGCCAAGTGTGAGGCCGAGGCCCTGGCCGAGGCCGCCGCTGGAGACCTTGAAGTAGCTAGATGGCCCGCCGAACCTGAGATGCTGGTTGATCGGCCTGCGGTGGGTGATCGTCTCGTCGACATAGATGGCGTCCGTGGGCATCACCTCGGCCATCGTTGCGCACAGGCTCACGGCGCCGATCGTTTCCTGCCTTCGCGCCGCATCGGCGGTGGCCTGCAGGCTGCCGGCCATCCTGTCATGGGCGGCCGTCCAGCGTTCGAGGCGTTCGCCGATCTGGCCGGCGTCGAGTTGCCGCGCGCGCAGCAGTTCCGTGAGTCGCCGCAGCGTCGCCACCGCATCGCCTTCGAGGAAGATGTCCGCCTGCAGGTTCTGATGCACCATGTGCGGGCGAAACGGCGTCTCGTCGATATTGACGACGGTCGCGCGTGCCGGCCTGTTGCCGGGAGGAGACCACGGAGCGCGGCTGCGGAGCGTCAGCACGAGATCGGCTTCGTGTATCCAGTCCGGCGTTCCGAAGCCCTGGTACAGCGGGTGGTCTTTTGGAAAGTTGTTGAAATCGATCCAGGTGCTCTCCGCCACCGGAATGGCGAGCAGTTCGGCGAGTTCGACCAGGGCTTCGTATCCTGCCGGGTCGCGGCCTATCGACTCGGCAACGATGGCCGGCGCTTCGGCGCCGGTGAGGAGATCGGCGACATGGGCAATATCTTCGTCCGGCGCCCGCGGACGGACGGCGGTCGGAACCTTGTCCAGATTTCGCGGCGGAGTCCATGTGTCCAGCATGGTCTCTATCGGCACGGTCATGAAGACCGGGCCGGGAGGCGGCCTCTGTGCCATCTCGCCGGCGCGGACGAGCTGTTCGTGCAGCGTGTGGGAACTGCTCACCGGATGCGACCATTTCACGATCGAGTTGACGAGAGCATGGGGACCGCCGACGACGCTGAGCATCCCCTGCCACTGGGGCCCGGGATCGAAGCCCTCCTGCTCGCCGTAAGTCAGCGACTCGCCGGAAACGACAAGCATCGGGATGCCCTGCCGGTTGGCGGCGTCGATACCCATGGATCCCTGGAGAAGGCCCACTCCGGTATGCAGCATCACTGCCTGCATGCGGCCGGTCATTGCCGTGTAGCCCATCGCGAGCCCGACGGCAAGAGTCTCGTGGGCGCAACTCAGATAGGCCGGCCCGTCCGAGCCGGTCGCGTCCTGGCGCGCGAGAGCTTCCCATACCGCGCCCCACTCCGAACCCGGGGAAGCCATGACATAGTCGATATCAAGCCGACGAAAGGCTTCGAGGATCGCCTCGCCGCCATCCGGAAAGTTCCCGGTCGTTCCTTCCATGGTTCTCTCCCTGGTCTGCGGCCGGTTTGCGCCGTCCGGCTCGGGTGTACCGGAGTTCGGCGCGGCGTGGAAAGGCCGGGGCGGTCGGCCGTCTGTCCGGGCCGGATGGGTGGTTGTCGCCGAACACCTGTTCAGGCGGCTTCGGCGAGATTGATCCCCATCGCCTTGGCCACCGCGGGACGGCTTTCGAGAGCGCGGTACCAGCGCTTCACGTTCGGAAAGTCGTCAAGCGATACCCCCTGCCATTCGTAGCGCGCCGTCCATGGAAATATCGCCATGTCGGCGATCGAATAGTCAATATGCATGTAGGCGTTGTCCGCCAGATGGGCGTCAAGGACGCCCCACAGCCGCTGCGTCTCCTTGGTGTAGCGGTCGATGCCGTACTCGACCTTGGTACTGGCCCGCCGGAAATGGTGGGCCTGGCCGAACATGGGGCCGATGCCGCCCATCTGGAACATCAGCCACTGGATGGTGATGTAGCGGTTGCGAACATCCTCGGCGGAGGGAAGGAACTTGCCGTGCTTGTCGGCGAGATACATCAGCATCGCCCCCGACTCGAACAGCGTGAAGGGTTTTCCGTTCGGACCGTCCTGATCGATCATTGCCGGGATCTTGCTGTTCGGGTTGATGGCAACGAACTCCGGCGTGAACTGATCGTCTTTCATGATGTTGATCGCGTGGGTCCTGTAGGGGATGCCGAGCTCCTCCAGCATGATGAAGAGCTTGCGGCCGTTCGACGTATGCCAGTTGTAGAGATCAATCATTGCCTTTCCTCTCGTATTGCCGGGAATGCTGCTCAAGTTGAAGCCGCGTGGGAACATCCATGCCGCGCCGTACCGCCGGCCGTTCACGAACGGCATCATACCATCTCGCAAGGTGCGGTGTAGCGGCGAGGTCGATATCGAGCCATCGATGCAGCGCGATCCACGGGAAGGCGGCGATATCGGCGATGCTGTACTCCGCACCCGCGAGCCAGGCAACGTCGGCGAGGCGGGTCTCCATCACGGCGCACAGCCGGCGCACCTCGGCTCCGTACCGCGTCCTGCCGTAGGTTATCGCTTGCGCCGGTGCGCCGGCTTGGTGCAGGAAATGAAACGCCTGCCCGAATTGCGGGCCGATGCTGCCCATCTGCCACATGAGCCACTGGATCGCGGTCCATCGCGCGGCTGCGGCCGCGGGAAGGAACGAGGCCGTCTTGTCGGCAAGATAGAGAAGGATGGCGCCGGATTCGAACAGCGAAAGCGGCTGGTCGCCGGGCCCGTCACGGTCGACGATCGCCGGGATCCTGCCGTTGGGGCTGATCGTCCGGAACGCCGGTTCGTACTGTTCGCCGGCAACGATGTCCACGGGATGGAGCTCGTAGTCGAGACCGCACTCCTCGAGCATGATCGAGACCTTGCGCCCGTTTGACGTGCGCCAGCTGTAAAGATCGATCATCGCCGGCCGGCGGGCGGGAACGCCGCGAGCGGGGGCGAACCCGGATCCCGCCGCCAGGATCCGTTCCGGAGCCTATTCCGCGGCCAGGCCCTGCGAGGACTGGGTCTTGCCGTACATGATCTCCCAGGCCTTGTCGCTGTGCGTGTTGTCGACGCGCCTGTGATCCTTCAGCGTCTCCAGCGCCGCGACGACCTGCGGACGCTGCCAGATCCGGTCGCGCCAGCGTTCGAGATTCGGGTATTGGGCAATGTCAATGCCCTGCTTCTTGGGATCGCGGAGCCATGGCATGATCGCCATGTCGGCAATGGTGTATTCGCCCGCGGCTATCCATTCCTTGTCGGCAAGCCGGCGGTCGATGACGCCATAGATGCGGTTGCCCTCGTTGACATAGCGGTCGATACCGTACTGCAGGTTTTCGCGCTCGACGCGTTCCGGGGCGTAGGCATGGAAGTGGTGCGCCTGGCCCAGCATCGGTCCAACCGAACCCATCTGGAACATCAGCCACTGCAGCACGTCGTAGTGCTTGCGTTCGTCCTTCGGCAGGAAGCGGCCGGTCTTGTTGGCGAGATAGATCAGGATCGCGGCCGACTCGAACACCGAGATCGGTTCGCCGCCGGGTCCGTCCTGGTCGACGATCGCCGGCATCTTGTTGTTGGGGCTGATGCGAAGGAAATCCGGTTTGAACTGATCCCCCTGCTGAATGTTGATCGGAATGATCTTGTGTTCGATCTCCGCCTCATGGAGGAGGATATGGACCTTGTGGCCATTGGGCGTCGGCCAAGTGTAGACATCGATCATGGTGCGGTTTTTC
This sequence comes from Alphaproteobacteria bacterium, assembly GCA_964291215.2. GTDB lineage: Bacteria > Pseudomonadota > Alphaproteobacteria > MPNO01 > UBA830 > JAJEBT01. The sequence goes on from OZ219791.1 coordinate 2,041,138, forward strand.
CCTTGCTGGTCGCGTGTCTCGTAACTGCAGTGTAGATGATATGTCGCGTTGTTGCGGTCAAGCCTTCAGCCGGTCGCGCAGGATCTCGTTGACCGCCTTCGGATTGGCCTTGCCTCCGGTGGCCTTCATGATCTGGCCGACGAACCAGCCGAGGACCTTCTGGTTCCCGGAAGCGAACTGGGCCACCTGTTTCGGCGCGCCGGCAATGATCTCGTCGATTGCCGCCTCCAGCGTTGCAGTGTCGCTGACCTGCGTCATGCCCCGGTCGGCGACGATCCGGGCGGGATCGTCGCCGGTCTCGAACATGATTTCGAAGACATCCTTGGCGAGGCGGTTCGACAGGGTGCCGTCCGAAATCAGGTCGAGCAGCCGTCCCAGCGCGGCAGTGTCGACCGGGGTGTCGGAAAACGCGATGCCGGCGCGGTTGAGGGCGCCGAACAGCTCGCCGGTCACCCAATTGGCGGCCATCGCCGCATCGCGGCCGGCGGCCACCGTTTCGTAGTAGTCGGCGATCTCCCGTTCGGCGACAAGGGCGTCGGCGGCGGCGAGGCCGTACTCCTCCATGAACCGGCGCTTCTTGACATCGGGCAGCTCGGGCAGGGTCTCGCGGATCGCCGCGATCCAGTCCTCGTCCAGTTCGAGCGGCGGCAGGTCGGGATCGGGGAAGTAGCGATAATCGTGCGCGTCCTCCTTGTTGCGCATCGGCCGGGTGACGCCCCTGTCGGCATCGAACAGGCGCGTCTCCTGTTCGATTTCGCCGCCGTCCTCGATGATCTCGATCTGGCGGCGGACCTCGAACTCTATGGCCTGGCGCATGAAGCGGATCGAATTCACGTTCTTGACCTCGCAGCGGGTCCCAAGGCCCTCTCCCGGTCGCCGCACCGAGATGTTGACGTCCACCCGCAGCGACCCCTCCTGCATGTTGCCGTCGCAGCTGCCGATATAGCGGAGGATGGAGCGCAGCTTGGCGACATAGGCGCCAGCCTCCTCGGCCGAGCGCAGGTCGGGCTCGGACACGATCTCCATGAGCGCGACGCCCGCGCGGTTGAGATCGACCAGCGTCCGCCGCGGATCGCGGTCATGCACCGACTTGCCGGCGTCCTGTTCGAGGTGGAGCCGCGTGATCCCGATGTCACGTGCCGTGCCGTCCTCGAGATCGATGCGGAGGCTGCCGGCACCGACCACGGGGTTCTCGTACTGCGAAATCTGATAGCCCTGCGGAAGATCGGGATAGAAGTAGTTCTTGCGGGCGAATATCGAGATCTGGTTGATCTTGGCGTTGAGCGCGAGGCCGGTGCGGACCGCCTGTTCCACCGCGCACGCGTTGAGCACCGGCAGCATGCCCGGCATGGCCGCATCGACGAACGACACCTGCGTGTTGGGTTCGGCACCGAATTCCGTCGATGCCCCCGAGAAGAGCTTCGACCTGGAGGCGACCTGGGCGTGCACCTCAAGCCCGATGACGGTCTCCCAGTCGCCGGTCCTGCCCTGCATCATCGACATCTCGCCCCTTTCTCCCGGAGCCTTCCGGTCATCCCCGCATCAGCCAGGCCACGAACAGCGTCAGCAGGGTAAACGCGCTGACCCGGAACGCATAGAGCCGTCCCATGCGCAGCCAGTAGTTCCGCGTCTCCTGGCGCCGCTGCTCGACAGAACCGGTGTGCGCCCGCATGTTCTCGAATTTCGGCCAGGTGAGGCGGTAGAGTTCGTAGGTCGGCCACAACTGCACGCTGGCGCATAGCGCGATCGCCGCCAGCATGCCGAGGTTCGAGAAATCGAGGAGCCGGTAGCCGATCAGGCCGAGGCTGGTATGGATCAGGATGTACCAGGCAAGCGCCATCGCGCCACGGGCCGTCAGCAGGCATCGCCGCCGGCGTCCTGCGCGCCCGTGCCGCTGGGCGCGGCGGTGTCGAATCCGGCCGCGTCCTCGATCGCGCGCGCTGCCGAGAACAGCGTCGGCTCGTCGAACGGGCGTGCGATTAGCTGCAGGCCGAGCGGCAGCCCGTCCGCGGTCAGCCCTGCGGGAACCGAGATCGCAGGCAGTCCGGCCAGCGAGCTTGGCACCGTGAGCATGTCGTTCAGGTACATGGCGATCGGATCGTCGGACTTTTCGCCCATGGCAAAGGCCGGTTCCGGCGTCGTCGGCGTCAGGATCACGTCGCAGCTTTCGAAGGCTTCCGTGAAGTCGCGGATGATGAGGGTGCGCACCTGCTGCGCCTTCACGTAGTAGGCGTCGTAATAGCCCTGCGACAGTACGTAGGTGCCGATGAGGATGCGCCGCCGGACTTCGGCGCCGAAGCCCACGCTCCTTGTCTTCCCGTACATGCTGCCGAGGTCGTCGGCATCTTCGCGCAGGCCGTAGCGCACGCCGTCATAGCGTGCCAGGTTGGACGAGGCCTCGGCCGGGGCAATTATGTAGTAGGCCGGAAGCGCGTAACGGGTGTGCTTCAGGCTGATCCCGACGGGTTCGGCGCCGGCTGCCGCGAGCCATTCCCGCCCGCGGTCCCAGAGCGCGGCAACATCCGGATTGATGCCGTCGACCGCGTATTCCGCGGGGATCCCGACTCTGAGGCCGCGCACCGGGCGTTCGAGCGCGGCCTCGCAGTCGGGCTGCGGAACGTCGGCGGAGGTGGAATCCGCCGGATCGAAGCCCGCCATACCGCCGAGCATGATCGCCGCGTCGCGCACCGTGCGCGTCATCGGGCCCGCCTGGTCGAGCGAAGACGCGAAGGCCACGATCCCCCAGCGGGAACATCTTCCGTAGGTCGGCTTCATCCCGACGATGCCGCAGAACGCGGCCGGCTGGCGGATGGATCCGCCGGTGTCGGTTCCCACCGCGCCGGCGCAGAGCCGCGCCGCGACGGCCGCGGCCGAACCGCCCGAGGATCCTCCGGGGACCAGTGGCCGGTCGTCGCCGCTGCGCCGCCAGGGGTTGACGACCCCGCCGAAATGGCTCGTTTCGCTGGATGAGCCCATTGCGAACTCGTCGAGATTGGTCTTGCCCAGGAGCACGCTGCCGGCATGGCGGAGATTGGCCGAGACCGTGCTTTCGTAGGGCGGAACGAAGCCCTCGAGAATGCGCGATGCCGCCGTCGTCATGATCCCTTCGGTGCACAGGAGATCCTTTACGGCGATCGGTACGCCGTCGAGCGGACCGAGGGTGTCCTTGGCGGCGCGCCGGGCGTCGGACGCGTCGGCGTCGGCGAGCGCGCGCTCCGGGGTTTCGGTGACGAACGCGTTCAGCGCCCGTCCGTCCGCCATCGCCGCGATGTGCGCTTCGGCCAGTTCGTGCGCCGAGATCTCGCCTGCCGCGAGGAGGTCGCGTCCATCGGCGATGGAGAGGTCTGTCAGGCCGACCACTACTCGACCACTTTCGGCACGGCGAACATATCCTGTTGTCGGTCGGGCGCGTTGGCGGTGACCTTTTCGGCGATTCCGCCGTCCGTGATCTCGTCGGAGCGATGGCGCAACCTGGTCTTGGTCACCGAAGCGACCGGCGGGACGCCGGCGGTGTCCACCTCCCCGAGCTGCTCGACCCAGAGCAGGATATTCGAAAGCTCCTCGGCGAGCGGTCCGAGGTCGTCCTCGGACACGTCCACGCGGGCGAGCCGCGCGATGCCCCTGACTGTTTCCTGGTCTACGGACATGTGCGGTCGATCCTTCGGGGAAAAGCGCGGCGAACCTATCACTGGGCCCGGGGAGCGGCAAGGCGGGCGCTTCTTCCCTGCGCCGCGCCGGTGGCGTATGTATGGGGTGTGATAGTCGATGAGCTCATAGCGCTGTCCGAACGGCTGCCCGAACGCGCCTGCCTGGCCGGCCTCGACCACGGCACCAAGACCATCGGCGTCGCGGTCTCCGACGACGAACGCAGGGTTGCCGCTGCGCTGACGACGATCCGGCGCACGAAATTCACCCGTGACGCAGAGGCGCTCATCGGCATCCTGTCCGAATACGGGATTGCGGGAATCGTCCTCGGTCTGCCGCTCAGCATGGATGGCACCGAGGGCAGGCGGTGCCAGTCCGTGCGCCAGTTCGCCGACAACCTGTCGCACAAGACCGATATTCCGATCGCCTTCTGGGACGAACGCCTGTCCTCGCGGGCTGTCGAACGTCAGCTGATCGCACACGACGTCAGCCGCCGCCGCCGCGCCGCTGCCGTCGACAGGATGGCGGCCCAGGTCATCCTTCAGGGCGCCCTGGACCATCTTGCCTTGCGGCAGGATCGCCGATAGCCGGGACGGTGCGGCGGAAGCCCGCCATTCCGTTCAGCCGGCGGCGATAGGCTCGATGCAGCGGGGGTCGTCGTGGTGGGCGCTGTTGACCAGGGTGCTCACCCTGACCGATGTCATCGCGCGGTCCGGGAAAGGGGTGAGAGGGACATCGTCGCCGGCCAGCCACGTTCCCGCCGCTTCCGGGTCCAGAATTACCGGCATGCGGTGATGAACGGGGCCCACGACACCGTTCGCCTCGGTTGTCAGGATGGTGCAGGTCTCGAGCGGGTTGCTCGAGGGCCGGTCGTCGAAAAGGCCCGGAAGTCCGGCTTCGGGCGGCGCCGTCCAGCTCTCCCAGAGGCCAGCCAGCGCGAACGGCCGCCGGTATCTCGTGGTAAAGAGGTAGGGCTGGCGCTGCCCTTCTTCGCGTTTCCACTCGAAGAATCCGTCCGCCGGAACGATGCAGCGCTGGGCCCTGAACGCTGCGCGGAATGACGGTTTTTCGCGTACGGTCTCGGCGCGCGCGTTGATGAGCCGGTGGCCGATTCCGGGGTCTGCAGCCCTGGGCGGCACGAGCCCCCACCGGAGCATTGCCAGGCACCGTCCGTCCCGTTCGCCGCGTATCGCCGCTACCTGCTGTCCCGGCGCGACATTGTAGCGCGGCTTGAGGTCGACCGGGGGACCGTTGAGCGCACCGAACAGTTCGATCAGGTCGTCCCAGGAGAAGCTCTGGGTAAATCTTCCGCACATTACGGCGCGCCGCCGCGGACCGTATCCGGCCATGATGGCGGGTCGGCAGGCATGCCCCGGCGCGGTGTGGGCGCGTTTGCAATCTCCTGCCGATCGGCTAATATACTATTGATATTCATTAGCAAGTATAACGCTGCGGCGGAAAGCCCATGTACGTCTGCATCTGCAACGCGATTCGCGAGACGGAAGTCCGGGAACTCGTCCGCGCCGGCATCAGGACCGCCGAGCAGGCCTATGAGACATTCGGCTGCCAGCCGCTTTGCACCCACTGCGCCGACTACATGCAGGAGGTTCTCGGTGAGGAGGTTCGGCAGATCGAGGCCGCGTCGGCGCAGCCTTATTCGGGACTTGTGAACGACTGAAGGAAATTCTGGAGCCCGACGCTCTCGATCAGGGCGAGCTGGGTTTCCAGCCAGTCTATGTGTTCCTCTTCGTTCTCCATGATGGCCACGAAAATGTCGCGCGAAACATAATCGGCGACCTTCTCGCAGTGCCCTGCCGCCACGACCAGGTCCTTGTGGGAATCGTGCTCGAGTTGAAGATCTGCTCGCAGGGCCTCCTCGACGTTCTCTCCGATCCGCAGGCGCCCGAGATTCTGGAGGTTGGGAATCCCGTCGAGAAAGAGGATGCGCCCGATCAGCGTGTCGGCATGCTTCATCTCGTCGATGGACTCGCGGTATTCGATGTCGTTGAGCTTGTCCAGGCCCCAGTTCTTGAACATGCGCGCGTGAAGGAAGTACTGGTTGATGGCGGTCAACTCGTTCTTCAGCACCGTGTTGAGGTGTTGGATCACATCCTTGTCGCCCTGCATTCTGCTGCTCCTTCCCGCTTCCCGGTCTCTTTGCCGCCAGCGCATACCCTAGCCACTTAAGTTTGTGGCTGCAATCCGCCGGCGACCATGGGGCCGAGCTGCGCGCCGGCCAAGATGTGGACATGGAGATGCATCACCTCCTGCTGGGCGTCGTCGCCGTGGTTGGTGATGAGCCGGTATCCTGTTGCGTCGACGCCCAGGAGTGCTGCCGTTTCCCCGATCGCCGCCACGTACCCGGCCTGCGCAGCCGGCGGCGCATTGGCTGCGAAATCGGCCCACGATACGTATGGCCCCTTGGGGATCACGAGCACATGGACCGGCGCCTGGGGGTTGATGTCCTTGAAGGCCAGGGCGTGCCCGGTCTCGTGAACCTTGGTGCAGGGGATCTCGCCGCGGAGAATCCGGGCAAAGAGGTTGCTGTCGTCATATGCCGTCATGTCTTTCCTCGTGAAGCTTTTTCCTGCAGCCCGGACACGCCCTCGCGCCGCGCCAGTTCTGCGGCGATGTCCGCCGGCGTTATGCCGGCATCGGCCCATGCGACGAGCAGATGATAGAGGAGGTCGGCGCTTTCCGAGACCAGCGCATCGCGATCGTGCGCGATCGCCGCGATAACCGTTTCCAGCGCTTCTTCACCCAGCTTGCGCGCGACCTTCTCCGTGCCGTCCGCCAGCAACCGCGCCGTGTAGGACGAGGACGTATCGCCCCCGGCCCGCGATCTGACGACCGCATGGAGGCGGTCGATCACCTCACCGATGTCTCTGCTGTCTGTCATGGGCCCGCCGTGCCGGCCTGTCTCGGGACGACCGGTTTGCTGCTCACCGCTGGCCGGCGTCGCGAACCTGGCAGCGGAGCCGGTCGAAGCAGCCCGCGGCGATCATGACCGCCGCCGGTGATGCTGCTGCTTCGAGAAGCGGAGCGCACAAGCGCCGGAAGTCGAGATCCTTGCATATCGGCTCGCGGACATGTTTGCTCGAAGTGCCGCAGCCGCGCCTGCCGACCCGATCGTCCGCGAAGCCTCCGATGGGCTTGGGCGGCGAAACGTTCATCCTGCTCATGGCGCGACACCGTTATGCATTGACCTGTCAAGTTTGCCCCGATCTTGCGAACCGGGATCTCGTTTCGTCCCCAGCAGCTTGCACGGTTCAGCATTAGGACAGGCCATGACGAAGAAGAAAACCCGAAAGTCGCTGGCGGGTCTGCCGTCCCATGAGCTTGCAATCTTCGCGAGCGCGCACAAGGTCCCGCACCGCTTCCTGCTCTTGGTCGGGAACCCGCACCGCTGTCAGCATCCCGGCACGATTCCCACTTGCCAAGCCTTCCGAATGACGGCGATCGGTCTTGACGCGCAACCCCGACTTCACCGGAATCAGACTCGGCGCGACCACCGCACAGTCGTGGCCGAAGCCAGTGACCTGAAGATGAAGCCCGTAGCGGCACGGACCCGCCTCGTAACAGACACTCAAAGCCTCACCATCCGGCGTCAGCTTCTTCAGAAGACGATCCACCGATACCAAGTCATTGCGAATCTCACCCCACGGCGATCCCACGCTGCTAATCCGGCGACGACTGGCGAGATTTTCTCAGTTTGCGTCGCGCTGCAATCGTGCCGCCAAGGCTCGATGGGGCCTTCTCGGCACGAAAATTGCGATCAAGGAGGCGATCTGTGATGAGCCCCAACGCATTCGGATTTCGCGTTTCCGAATTAGCGTGGGATCGTCGTGATCTCACCCAGATACTCCGGAACCTCCTGCCCCGGACGCGCTACCGCAATCCTGTCCTGGTGGACATCAAACCCCACATATGCGCTATACTCCATGCGATCTGTCCTCCTCTCCTAGGTGGCGGCTCTGTACCGAAGGTAACGCGCTATTTCTTCTGGCGCACAAGCCGCGAATCACAAGATCCGACAGGACAGGTCAATACATATAGTCTAGCGGCGTCGGCGAAAATTGGCAAGAACAATTCGGCCGGGCTGCCGCTTCCGGGCCCCCGAAATTGTCGCCGCCGGCAGACAGGCGCGCGGGATGTCCGCTCTCCGTTCGGTGCCGCGAATGCTCGCACGCGAACGCGACGGACACCCCGTATCCACCGGGACCTCTGGCCGGCGAATGCCCGCGGACTTGCGGCCGTCCGGTCATGTCTTTTCGTGAATCTTGCGGCCGCCGGCGTAGGTGGCCCGGACCGCGCGGTCGTCGGCCAGCACCATCTGCGCGAACAGGAGGTCCCGAAGGTTCTCCGCCCGTTCGACCCTCTGGCGGATGATCGGAGTCGATTCCGGATCCAGCACCGTCATGTCGGCCTCGAAACCCGGCGCTATGCGGCCGATCTGGTCGCCGAGCGAGAGCGCATCCGCGGCGCCCGCCGTCGACAGCCAGAACGCCTCTTCGGGCGCAAGCGTCCGCCCGTTCAGTTGCGCGATTTCGTAGGCGGCCTTCATGGTGGCAAATGGCGATAGCGATGAACCGCCGCCGACATCGCTGCCGAGCAGTACCGGGATCCCGGCCCCTCTGGTCCGGGCGATGTCGAACAGGCCGCTCCCCATGAACAGGTTTGAGGTCGGGCAATGGACGAACCGCGAACCGCTCGATGCGGCGAGGCCGAGATCGTCCTCGTCCATGTGAATCGCGTGTCCGAACAGTGATCGCGGGCCGAGCAGCCCGAAACCGTGATAGATGTCGAGATAGGATCTCGCTTTCGGAAACAGTTCACGGACCCAGCGGATCTCGTCGAGATTTTCCGACAGGTGGGTCTGCATGTACACGTCAGGAAACTCGCCGAGCAGGGCGGCGCAGGCTTCGAGCTGGGCCGGCGTGCTCGTGGGCGCGAATCTCGGCGTGACGGCATAGAGGCTGCGTTCGCGCCCATGCCAGGTCTCGATCAGCGAGCGGCTGTGGTCGTAACCGCTCTCGGCGCTGTCGCGCACCGCGTCAGGCGCATTGCGGTCCATGAGTACCTTTCCGGCAATCATGCGGAGTCCGCGCGCCTCGGACTCCTCGAAAAACGCTGTGACCGATTCGGGGTGAACCGTGCAATAGACCGCGGCGGTCGTCGTGCCGGCGGCGAGCAGCAGGTCAAGAAACAGGCGCGCCATCGAGGCGGCATGGTCAGGATCCGTGAACCTTGCCTCCTCGGGAAAGGTGTAGGCCTCCAGCCATTCCAGAAGCTGGGCTCCATAAGAGGCGACCACCCCGATCTGGGGGTAGTGGACGTGGGCATCGATGAATCCCGGGAGAATTATTTCGCGGCCGTAGGCGTGCGTGGAAGCGCCGGCCGCCAGGTGTCCGGGCAGTTCTGGCCGCCGTCCGACCCAGGTGATCTTTCCGTCCTCGACCAGCACCGCGCCGCTCTCGATCCAGGTGACGGCGTCCGGGTTGGCGGCCGGATCGTCGTCGAACGACAGCACGTTGCCGGTCAGGAGAAGGCGGTCTTCGGCCATGCCGGGATTTCCGCACCACCCGGCTCAGGCGTCCGCGCGGCGACGGATGTCGTCGACGGCCATGAGGATCGCTTCCGGCGTGGCCGGCGCGTCGAGGCGTGGCAGCAGCCGGTGGCCGGCCAGGCTGCTGACGGCGTCGCGGATCGCGAGCCATACCGCGATGGCCAGCATCAGCGGAGGCTCGCCCACCGCCTTGGACCGGAAGATGGTCGGCACGCGGTTCGGCGCGTCTTCGAGGATGTGGGACACGAAGTGGGCCGGCACGTCCCGGCTTCCCGGAATCTTGTAGGTCGACGGCCCGTGGGTGGCGAGGCGACCCCTGTCGTCCCAGACCAACTCTTCCGAGGTGAGCCAGCCCATGCCCTGGACGAACGCGCCCTCGATCTGGCCGAGGTCGATGGTCGGGTTCAGGGACGCGCCGCAGTCCTGGAGAATATCGACGCGGAGCGTGCGCGACTCGCCGGTCAGCGTGTCGATCGCCACCTCGGCGGCGCAGGCGCCGTAGGTGAAATAGTAGAACGGGTTTCCCGTCATGGTTTCGGGATCCCAGTGGATTTCCGGAGTCCGGTAATGGCCGGTGGCCGACAGCAAGATCCGGTCCTTCCAGGCCAGTTCCGCGACTTCCGCGAAGGACAGGCTCTCGTTGCCGGCATAGACGCGGTTCTGGCGGAACCGGATCGATTCCACCGGTGCCTGCAGATGCCTGGCCGCGACCTTCGCCATTCTCCCCCTGATCTCCTTCGCCGCGTTGAAGGCGGCCATCCCGTTGAGGTCGGAGCCGGCTGAAGCCGCGGTCGCCGACGTGTTGGGCACCTTGTCGGTCCGCGTGGCCGACACGCCGACATGGGAAATGTCGATCTGGAAAGTCGAGGCGACCACCTGGGCGACCTTGGTGAAAAGCCCCTGGCCCATCTCCGTGCCGCCGTGGTTGAGATGGACGCTGCCGTCGGTGTAGACATGCACCAGTGCGCCGCCTTGGTTGAGGGTGGGCAGGTTGAACGAGATGCCGAACTTGACCGGCATCAGGGCAAGCCCCTTCTTCAGGGTTGCATTGTCCCGGTTGAAGGCCGAGACCGAACGCCGCAGCCTCCGATAGTCGATTTCCCGGGTGAGCCGGCCCATGAGTTCGGGCATGATGTTGTCGCGGACCTTCTGGCCGTACGGGGTGAGGTTGCGCTTGCGCTTTCCGTACCAGTTGACGGCGCGGATCCGCTCGATGCTCTTGCCGAGCTGTCGCGCCACATGCTCGAGCGCGGTTTCGATCGCCAGCATGGCCTGTGGCCCCCCGAAACCGCGGAAAGCGGTGTTGGACACGGTGTTCGTCCGGCACGGCCAGCCGCGAAATAGCGCGTTCGGGATGTAATAGGCGTTGTCGAGATGGCACAGGGTGCGGCCGAGAACCCCGGCCGTGAGGTCCGTGAAATTCCCGGCGCGGGCGGCGCAGTCGAAGACGGCGCCCTGGATGCGCCCGTCATCGTCGACGCCGAGGCGGTAGCGGAACAGGAAGTCATGGCGCTTGCCGGTGGCGACCATGTCGTCATCGCGGCGCAGCCGGAGCTTGACCGGCCGTCCGCCGGCGCGGGCAAGAAGCGCCGCGATCGCCGCAATCCCCGTCGCCTGGCTTTCCTTGCCGCCGAACCCGCCTCCCATGCGCCGCACCTCGACGGTGACGGTGCCCAGCGGCTGGCCCAGTACATGGGCCACCCCGTGCTGTACCTCGGTCGGATGCTGGGTCGACGAGTACACCGTCATTTCGCGTTCCTCGCCGGGAACTGCGAGCGCCGCCTGCGATTCGAGATAGAAGTGATCCTGGCCGCCGCAGCGGATCTCGCCCGAGATCTCGTTGGCCGAAGCGGCAATCGCCGCCTCGGCGTCCCCGCGCACGATCCGCGGTGGCGAATAGGTGTAGAGGCCGCGCTCCCAGGCCTCCTCTATGGACAGTACCGGTTCGAGTTCCCGGTAGGCGATTACGACAAGGCGCGCAGCCGCGAGCGCCTCGTCCCAGCTGTTGGCGGCGACTGCGGCGATGGGCTGGCCGGCGCAGGTCGCGACGCTTTCCGCCAGCACCTGTTCGCCGTCGAACACGGGTGCGACATCGTTGATGCCCGGAATGTCGGCGGCGGTGATCACGGCGGACACGGCGGGAGCCGTGGCGGCGGCGGCGGTATCGATCGACAGTATCTCGGCGTGCGCGTGCGGGCTCAGGACCAGTGCTGCCTCCTGCATGCCCGCGGGCAGCGGCATGTCGTCGATGAAGAGCGCTGCCCCCGTCACATGCCTGAGCGCGCTGTCGTGGGAGGTGGCGGTGTGAACGGCGCCGTCGACATCCCCGATCGCAGTGGCCGGCCGCCCCATTACTGCCGCTCCGCTGCGCCGAGCGCCATGATGTCGATCTCGCCGTCGGGCGCGGCGGTGTCGCGCCACAGGCGGATCAGCAGGTTGGTAGCCACCCGCATCCGGTAAACGGCGCTGCCGCGATGATCGGTGATCGGGCGGAAGTCCTCGGCCAGCGCGGCGCCGGCGCCGAGCGCCGCGGCTTCGGACCACGCCATGCCGCCGAGCGCGTCCTCAGCCTGGCGCGCGCGCGCCGGAACCGCATCCATGCCGCCATAGGCGATGCGCGCGGCGGCGACCGCACCCCCACTGAGGGTGATGCGGTAGGCCCCGATGACCGTCGAGATGTCCTGGTCGTAGCGCTTGGATACCTTGTAGGCGCGGAAGATCTCGCCGGGTGCCGGCTTCGGCAGGCGGATCGCGCGAATGACCTCATTGTGTTCGAGCGTTGTCCTGCGGTAGCCGACGAAGAAGTCTTCGATTGGGATCTCGCGTTCGCCGCCCGGAGATGACAGGACCAGGGTCGCGTCGAGTGCGATCAGGCAGGGCGGGGTGTCGCCGATCGGTGACGCGTTGCCGATATTGCCTCCGATGGTGCCGAGATTGCGGATCTGCCGCGAGCCGAGCCGACGCACGATATGCCCGAACGAGGGGTAGAGAGCCTCGAGCGCCGGCAGGGCCTCCGTGTAGGTCACCGCGGCGCCGAGGGTCACGGAATCCGGAGCCTCCTCGATGGCGCACAGCTCGCGCACACGGGCGGTGTGCAGCACCGAAGGCGGCTGCCGCCGCGCCTTGCTTACTTCCAGGCCCAGATCGGTGCCGCCGGCGAGCAGCATCGCGTCCGGATGTTCGGCGCGCAGCGCGAGCAGTTCGGGCAGGCTTGTCGGGGCGAAGAACACGTGTCCGTCATGACGCTGCGCCGGCGTCGATTCCGGCGACCGGGCAGGGCGGTGAAAGGGGGAGAGCCCGGCCTCGCGCGCCGCGTCCACTATGGGGCGATAACCGGTGCAGCGGCAGAGGTTGCCGGCAAGGGCTTCGTGGATCGTGTCGTCGGTGAGCGGTCCGGTCTCATGGCCCAAGGCGACCAGGGCCGAGATGAATCCCGGGGTGCAGAATCCGCATTGCGTGCCTCCGAGGCGCGCCATCGCCTCCTGGATCGGCGTGATGCGGCCGCCATTGGCGAGCTCGAGGCCCTCGATCGTCAGGATCTCGGTGCCGTCAGCCTGGCCGACCAGCATGAGGCAGGCATTGACCGCTTCGTGCCGTCCGCCGCTGCCGATGCGGATGATCGTACAGGCGCCGCAGTCGCCCTCGGCGCAGCCCTCTTTGGCGGCGGTGAGATGGAGCCGGGTCCGCAGGTAGTCGAGCATCGTCATCGAACCGGGTGCCTCGGCCCGGTGGAGGGCCCCGTTCAGGACGAAATGGCTCATCACGCGCAGCCTCGCAGCGCCCCGCATTCCGAGGGGCGGTTGCCGGTCCGTTGCTGCCAGCTGGCGTGACGGCCGGGCCCGCCGCGTTCACGACGCAGGAGCGAAGGCAGAGCGGTGCCGGAACGGCGGGTTCCGTTGATCGGCTCCGGTTCCGCGGGCGCCTGATTTACGGTGTGCATACTGTCCCTGCCCCTGTCGTTCGCGGAGGCTAATCCACGAACCGGCCGATGGCAACGGTGAATGCGGCCCGAACCGTCCGGGTCGGGAATCCCGCGGGTTCCGGCTCAGTCCGGCGGGCGGGACAGCGATGCTGGGGGCCGGTTCCTGCGCGCGGTTTGACAGGCGGAGGCGATTTACCCAGATCATGAAGGAGGCGCTAGCTGCCAATTTCCGTGCGGAGTTCGGTCGTGGTTGCGCGGCCACGCAGACCGCCTCCTTGATGTCGCGCTTGCTGGAGGGCGTCTGAGAGATGATACGACGGTTCACGATCAAGCAGGGCTCTTCTTTTGTCCGGTTCCGTCCGACGAAGGGCGTTGTAGGTAGATCTGGAGGTCCATTCGGGGGCGGATTTCGTTGTCGATATGCCGGTTCCGACCTTGAGACGGTGCCACCAACTTCAAGAACGGTCACTCTGACACGGTTGTCCGCCGCCGATCGCGACGACAGAATGGTCCTGCACGATCAAGCACTTCAAGCGCTTTCGTGAGCAGGCGTTCGATCGTAAGCGTTCGTCCGTGCGGTGAGGTGTTGTTGTTTTCGTCCGTTTGACAGGCTTTTGTCAGGAAGTTCCAGCGTCACCCGGAGCGGTTTCGTGCACCGGGATGCGCGGTGAGGGGCACTGGCGTCATGCCGTGTTTTCCGCATTGGTCGCGGTTTTGTCCCGGCGCTGCGGAGGAGGAGCTGAGCGCCATCCCGTGCCGGTTGCAGAATTCAGCGATTGAGGGCCCGCTTCCAGTCCTTGCGGAGCGGGCCAGATGTCCTTCTTCGGCTTCTGTCATGTCGGTCGTAGCGGCCGCTGGTTGTTCCGACGCGGCCGGCAGACGCCGCGGCGCGGGACCTCGACCAAGGTCTCGCAGGGCATGGGCGCGGTGTTGCAGCGCGCGGTCCATGCGGCGTTCGAGAAGCAGCGGCTCGCCGCATGGTAGCGCATCTGCGGCGCCGCCAGGCGCGTGTATCCGAGGCAGTGTCAGCGGACGGAGCTCGTCGAGGGTCTTCGGGGCGGCGGTGTCCGACGTGATCAGCTTCGGGGCCGGCGGCGGCAGAAGGCGCGGGCGATGGGGTCCGCTCCGTGATCGTCGCAGCACTGCGCGACCATGAAGTCGCGCCCTCGCCGCTCACGGCGGCGCTGCGAATCTCCACCGCCTCTCCGGGCTCACGGCAATTAGTGTCTTGTCATTAGTCAAATGTCGGATAAAGGCGTTTGAGTTTCACGCGGGCATCGTCGGTGGTGAACTGCCAATCCACCTTGGCCTGGATGCGGTCGCCTGCCAAGCGGCAACTTCCCGGCGTAGCACCTCGGTCGATGCGGCGGTTCAGGCGGATCATGACGTTGAGTTCCACCACGTTCAGCCAACTGCCATGCTTGGGGGTGTAGACGAACTCGAAGCGGTCCCACAGGGCCTTGGCCTCGTCCGGCGGGTAGGCCTCGTAGAGGGCGCCGGGGAGTGTTGAGATTGTCCATCACCAGGGTGATGGTGGTGGCATCCTGGTAGCGCCCGGCGATGTCGGCCAGGAACTGCGCCCAATCGATCTTGCGCTCGGTTACCTTGGTCATGCGCTTGCCGGCCAGGGGTTCCGTGAAGACGTTGCAGGTACCGCAACGTCGATACTCGTAGTCGTTACGCCCGTCCCGGCGCCATGGCGATCGGTTGCCGTGTCTCGCCGGTCGGGGCGTTTCGTCCATGCAGACCACGGGGAAAGCGGCGGGGCGGCGATCGAGCACCTTCGCTGCGGCGAAGTCGGCGTTCCCTTGAGGAGGAATCACCCACCCGCTGCCATGGCTTGAGGCAGTTTTTTTTAGAACACGCCGCACCGTCTCGTGTGACACGGTGTAACCAAGCTCGACAACGCGGTCGGCCAGCAGCCGCAACGACCATTGCGCGTAACCCTCAGGCGGTTCACCACAACTCAGGGCCACGCGCCTCGAAGACGCCGTCGGCTTTTCGCATATAGGTAGGACGGCGTCCTTGCCGGCCACCCAATGCCGCCTCCAACCCCTCGAAACGCTTCTTTACTCGGTCTACTTTGCGCATGCTGATGCGCAGAATCTCGGCAATGACCTTCCCGGTCATCTGGCATTCATTGAACGCGCCCTCGTCGCAGTTAAGCAGGGCGTTGATTACCTTTTGCGACAGGTGCGAGCCCTTGATCTCCGAAAGTTCTGCCCGTTCGTCCAAGGTCACCACGTAGCGTTTCATACTCCGACCTCCATCCCGAATGGACGGACAGTCTAGCACCAAATGTACGACATATCATTGCTGACATAACACTAGCGTGGGATCGCCGTGCGTTCCCACATGACGGGGTTGCACTCGGCTGCTGTGCGAGCTATACGTACATGCGATATGGCAGGATTGTGGTCGGCGCATGTGGCCGCAAACCTGTTGTACGGGAGGTTGAAGGCATGACCGAGACATCAGGGGATGTTGTGATGCGCGGACTGCCGTGGTCGTTCGGCTACAACGTGAGTGCCTCACGCGCGCGCGACCTTCGTACCCCCCCCCCCCCCCCCCCCCCCCGATTCGGACGCTGGACTGTATCGGCGGATGACCTTGGGAAGATATCCCGTCGCCTGAGCGCAAACCTCTCGGTCAGGGAGCCGGCCACGCAGGCGCACCACTTCCCTGACCTGCTTCGACGGGAACACGGCGGCTCACGCCACGCCGTCGGGTGCCGTTGCTTCAGGACCGAAGCTCTTTCACCTCAGACAACCGGGGTCGCACGGCCCTCGGCGAGCATTCGTTCCCTGGCATTCAAGCCTATGGAGCGGGATGGTTCACGCCCGCGCTGCGTCGGAAGCCACTCCATGGCAAGCCCCCCCCCCCGGCGGGTTCTGACACCCCCCTCATCCATCGTCTAAAAACACATGGTCACAGCCCATCATGTGTTGCACTTCACTATGGAACGGGGGTGGGAAACCGAAACCAAGGCATACATCAAATGAACAGCTCGATGACTGAGAGATTCACGACAATTTCCAGACATCAGGTTGCGTAATCGTCCACAACCTAAGGCCCCACTTCACTATAAAACGGGGGAGGAGAAAAGTTCGATGAGAACTATGAAATATGTGACCTTGGCGGCGCTGGCCGCTGCGGGTCTGGCGCTCGCGGGCTGCGGTGGCGGGTCGAAGAAGCCGGTCGCGATGGGCAACCAGCAGATGGAGATGACGGACGCCCAGAAGGCGCAGGCGGCCTACGACGCCGCCGCGGCAGCCGAAAAGGCGGCGATGGCGGCCGAGCAAGTGGCCAAAATGCAGCGTGATGCGGCCAAGAAGGCGTCCCCGACTGAGCGCATCTACTCCACAGGCGGCGACAGCTCGATGGTCAGGGCCAACGCCGAGGCCATAAAAGCCGCGAAGGCGGCGGCCGAGAAGGCGCTGGCGGACGCCAGGGCGGAGAAGATGAAGATCGATGAGGCGCTGAAGGCGCTGAATGCCCTGCCGGCCGGCACGACCGGCCTTGCGGCGCAGAAGAAGGTGGTCGATCAGCAGAGCAAGGATGTGGCCGCGCAGATCAAGCTCATCGAGGGGTATCTGACCGGGGCCGGCTCGATCGCAGCCTATCTCTCGAGTGTCGATACCGAGGCGAAAATCAAGAACCGCGCCGGCGAAACCCCCGCTGGCCTCCTCAGGGAGTCGACAAGGCCCGCGAGGCGGATGCTCTATGCCTTTCAGCTTGCGGAAACAGCTCGCGCCAGCGGCGCTTACGAAAGCAGAATCATGGGTTCCTACGTTCGGCGTCCGACAGGGGACCTCGCCGCCGGCAGAGGCAGCGCCATGCCGCCGACGAAGGCCATCACCACCGGGGAGAACGACGATCGGAAATCCATGTTCTATCACAGGTATGACGACGGCGAACTCCCGGCCGGCGTCATGACCTGGGAGCAGATTGCCGCCAAGGATGGGATGCTCGTGAAGAAGGCCTTCGGCACCGGCAACATGGATGTCGATGTCCTGCCCCTTGCCGGGATGCCCCTGTCCGCACTCACCGGCTCGGATGGAACGGCCCTGACGGCGTATCCCACGCTCACCGGCGGCATGCTCGCCGACCAGTATTACAAGGGGGTCAAGGGGACGCTGTATTGCCAGGGCACATGCAATGCCGAGGGCGGCAAGCTGACCGGCAAGCTGTTCTTCAAGGCGGCCGACGAATTCGACGATGGCTACGCGGGCTCGTATCGCTACTACTGGATGACGCCGAGGAACTCCCACTACACGACGTGGAATGCCTATGTCCGCTACGGGTACTGGCTGTATGGAACCGGCGGCAGCGCAAACGCAAACGACACCGGGATCATTGTCCTCGCAAACAGCCCTGCCCTTTATCAAGGGAATGTTGCTGCCAGCACCACTCTCCCGAACACTGCCACCTACAAGGGCGAAGCCTTTGGCCTGTCGGCGCTGAAGCTCTACACCGCCGGCGAGCACACGGGGCAAAGGTCCGCACGGTTCACGGCGGATGTGACGCTCAAGGCCACGTTCAGCGCCGCCCCCAAACTGGGAGGTACGATCGACAACTTCATGGGGAATGCCGTCGACGAGGACTGGAGCGTCAAGCTCGCGGAGATCGCCACCAGTTTCCACGCTCCCAGTAGTACTGGCGGCGATGTCGACGAAGGCGTTGCCACGGGTTCCATAGGCGGCACCGACTTCGACAAGATCGGCAGGTGGCGGGCTAGATCCTTCAGCCAGGACGGCGAGGGGCGCCCGGCCGGCTTCCTGGGCATATTCAACGCCCACTTCTCGAACGGGCACGCTGTCGGCGCATACTCGACGAGGATGGAGACGGAGACGGCGGAGTAGCCTGCTCCCGAGCATCGGCGTTCAGGCCCCGGCCGCTTCGCGCGGCCGGGGCCTTCTTTCCTCCGGCGCCCTCCGGGCGGCCGGAGGTTCCCTTTGCACGGACAGGGGTTTTCATGCGCATACCCGCTCTCGTCATTGCCGCCGGGCTGTGCCTGTTCGCCGCCGCCGCCCACGGCCAGGACGCGACCGGCCCGCGGTTCCAGGCGGGCATGGAGGCGCTCGCCGCCGCGCAGGCCGCCGCGGACCGGGACGCCCGCGACGGGAGGCTCGACGAGGCCATTGCGGCGTTCCGGGCCATCCTGGTGGACCGCCCGGACCTGGTGCGGGTGCGTCTGGAACTCGCACACGCCTTCTTCCTGAAGAAGGAGGACAGCCTGGCGCGGCGGCATTTCGAACAGGTGCTGGCGGGGACGCCGGCGGTGGTCGCCAACATCCGGCGCTTCCTCGACATCATGCGCGCGCGGCGGCGCTGGGAGGTGCATTTCGGCCTGGCGGCAGGGTAGTCTTACGCTAAATTCTGTCTGATTTTTCAAGACAGTACCTGGGCTTTGCGAGGTTGCGGGTTGGTGCGGGAGATTTTTTTACACCCCCGTTCCATAGTGAAGTGCAACACATGATGGGCTGTGGCCATGTGTTTTTAGACGCATGATGTTGCGGAGCTGTCCAGCAGCGGCGAAAGTTCCTGTACAAGATGGAGGGAGCTTGTTCATGTCCAAAGGCTACCGTCACCTACGAAGAGCGATGCCAGATTGAGGCAGAAAAGCGGTCTTTCACAAGGTGCGATTGCTCGGCAGCTGGGCCGATCAACAATTTTCCGGGAGATCAAGCGCAACACCGGGGGACGGGGTTACCGTCACAAGCAGGCGCAAAGGATGGCAGAGACGCGCCGCAGGGCCGCCTCGTCTGTTTCCTGGCGGTTGACGCCTCGGGTTGAAGCTCAGAAAAAGCTGCGGGAGGGCCCCGAGCAGCGGCCGTTTTCGACTGGAAGGCCGTGAACGGATCCATGATCGCCGAAGATCGGAGAGCTGGGGGCGTCTTGAAGCTTCGGCGGCGCGGCAAGAAGCCGAACTGGAAGGGCGGATGCCATTCCGGCCGGGTGGACATTTCTGGCCGAGTGGACATTTCCGAGCGCCCTGCGGAGGCAAAGGAACGGATCGGCGACTGGGAGCCATCATCGGCAAAGCTCACAGTGGAGCTGTCGTGTCGCTCGTGCCACGAAATACACCTTGCTGGGTGGACAGAAAGACACGGTCGGTATGATCCGCCTGCTCGGCTCTGGTGCGCTATTGGTCCACACAATCACAACGGCAAAGAGTTCGCAGACCACAGGCGTGTCGCACTTGACGCAGATTTCTTCTTCGCCTTTCCATTCCTGGGAGCGCGGCTTGAATGAGCACACCAACGGCCTGGTGCGGGAGTACTTCCCGAAGGGCACGGACTTTCGCGCGACATGCAACGAAGATGTTCAGAAGGATCGGCTCAACACTCGGAAAGTCCCGGGATCGCCGACGGAGGTAATCTTGAAGTGAAACCGCCCTGACCATCTGCGTTCCAAAGCCGCAACGTGCAGCAGGGTCCATGCCGCGCGACGGCGGAATAGTGGCTTGAAGCCGACAAAGGCGTTGCATAAGCTTGATGTTGAAGGAACTGAAGCTGTTTCCAGGCGGAATCGAGAGGGGCAGAGGGGAAAGATTTGCGCAACACCCGGCCCTCATCTCCGTTCGGGCTACGCCCTCACTGCGATGAGGGCCGGGTGTTGCACTTCAGACTGGAAGTGGGGCATTCATTGAACGCGCCCTCGTCGCAGTTAAGCAGGGCGTTGATTACCTTTTGCGACAGGTGCGAGCCCTTGATCTCCGAAAGTTCTGCCCGTTCGTCCAGGGTCACCACGTAGCGTTTCATACTCCGACCTCCATCCCGAATGGACGGACAGTCTAGCACTAAATGTACGACATATCATTGCTGACATAACACTAGGGCGACAGATCGCCGGGCCGCCATTCTCCGCGCAGGCATCAAGCCAGCGCAGAACGTCGAGGCCGCTCCTCGCGACCGTGTCGTGTACATGACCGCCGACAGCTGTCCATGCTGTCGGAACCGAAGCCGGGCTTCCGCCCGTTGACCGGGCCCCTGAGAGCCCTTTCCCCGAAATTGTTGTCCATGGTCGACGAACACGCGATGGTTGAGCGCAGCGGCCTGCCTTCCGGCGCCGCTTTAGGAAGCCTCGGCGCTTCCGCAAACAGCGCGGCGACCGCAGTCTCCGGCCTTTGAATGGTACACTGTAAACTCGATGTTGGCGTAGTCGCCCCGGTAGTTTTCAGTGAACAAGATCAGGTATCCTTCCCGGAGTTTGTGGGTGCCCGGCTGGTGCTTCGACGGGATGAATCCGGCGAGGCGCGCGGTGTTGACGGCGAACTCCGCGATCGCCTGATCCGGGTCGGGTGGACCGCGTTGCCTGCGGTGGTTCGGTATGTGGACGGCGAGGACATGGATCTCGTGGACGATCGTGCGTGCCGGCATGGCGCTCCGCGCGAGGATGACGGTGCATGCGGCAATGGCAGGCGAGGCACTTCCTCAGGTCGTCGGCGGCGTTGAGCCCCTTGATCCGCGTTCCGGTCTTGACGGCCGCGAACCACTCTCAGCCAGCGTTTCCAGGCGCGGATCGCGTTCTCCTGCGTGGGCTCACCTTCGGTGGTCAAGAGCAACCAGCCGGTCCTGTCGGCGGCGTCTTCTCCAGGACGCGCACTGCGAGCATGGTGAGTGGGGCCGTGCCCAGGGCGGGACAAAGGGACCCGCAGCTTGTTGCGCCCCTTGCGCGTCCGGGGGCCGCCACAGGTCGATCGTCTTCTCCGCGACGATGTCCAATTCGGCCGCGAACAGGTCCCTGGCCTTGCCGTCCGCCGTGATGGCCCGCCCGAACGGCTGGCGCGGACCAGAAGCCGCCGGGCGCGGGGGCGCAGGCCTCCGACAGGAGAGACCACATGTCGCCCTCACGGTCGCAGACGGGCGGGTTCGCGGACAGGCCGTCTCGGCAGACTTGGCGAAGGCGTCCGTCCGCTTTCCTCGCCCGCCGTCGCCTTGTCCTCCGCGCGGAATCAAGGCTGAATACCCCCGGTGCGCAGCCGCTGAACGCAACGCCGACATGAGCCCCTTGCTTCCGGAACCGCCAATGTCGACAAGGCCCTGCGTCGCCTCGCTGTAGTTCAGCATCCCTGAACCGCAACAGACTGGCTGCGGCAACGCATCGCCTCCTGATGCGGCTCAAGGATGTCTTGCATGCCGATCCTCGGGTTCGACAGGAACCTGCAAGCTGCTCCGCCTCGCCGGGAAAGATCACCGGTGCACCCGGACGACCGCACCAGGCCTCGCCCATCGTGACAAGGCGCTGTGCGCGCTCCGTCCGTACTCCGCCATCCTCCCTTGACGCGGGCCTGAACTGATCACCCGGCCCGCTCGAGAGACCAGTCCGCCGACAGCGGCTTCACGTACACCCGCAACCCCTTGTCCGGCAGCACGCCGCCGCATGGCAGCCCGTATGCTCCGCACCCACGTAGCTGTACGCCAAGCGAACACCGTAGCGCTCCTCCCAGTCACGCGACCATGGAACAGCGCCACGGACGCAAGCCCGCGGACGCCGGGAAGAAACCTGTCATTATTGACAACCCGCTCGATGTTGGCGTCCCGCGCCGCCAGCCGATGTGGAGGTCCCGCGCTTTGTGATGCCAGGACGCAGCGCCAGGCCGCCGAGGACGCCGTGCAGGGACGAGAATCCAGTAGCGGATGCCCGGGACAGGCCGCATCGGGATGATACGATGCCATCATCGACCGCGCCAGCGACTTGTCCTCGTCGGCAACCGGAATCACGCCAAGATCGCCGAGACGGCACGACAGGTGTCTGTCGGGATAATCCGGCGACGGGGCCAGGGACTCCGGGGTCACCGAGCCTCCGGCAGACCGAGTGCGGCGGAGAACTTCGGAAGCACGGCCGAGGCATAGTTCTCCCTTCGCGTTCTGCCAGTCCTCGCGCTCGCAGAGCTCACGTGCCAGGAAGGTCCGCGTGCAATCCCCGGCGCCAAGCCGTGCCTTCAGCCAGTCAACCGTCTCGCCACCATAATGTCGCAGGCCGATTCTCATGGAACCGTATATACGGCGTCAGTTGCTTCGAGTTAATAGTGATAAGTTGAAAGCCCCCCCCCCGTCAGGACTTCTGTTGTCGCGATCGGCGGCGGACAACCGTGTCAGAGTGGCCGTTCTTGAAGTTGGTGGCACCGTCTCAAGGTCGGAACCGGCATATCGACAACGAAATCCGCTCCCGAATGGCCCTTCAGATCTGCCTACAACGCCCCTCGTCGGACGAAACCGGACAAAAGAAGAGCCCTGCCCCTCCCCCAGTAAAACGCCTCAAAGCGCAAACCTCAAACAAATTTCCAGACATCAAGTTACAGTACCAACCGGAACCGGATGCTCGACGCCGGGCGCGGCGAGGAACTCGACGACCTCGTCGCCGCAGCCCGCAGGACGATGATCGAAGCGATGAACAAAGGCCCGGCGTGAGGTGATTTCAGGGGCGGAACATGCGCACCGCCTATCGTTGCAGGCTGATTTCTCTGCTGGTCCCGAGCTGCTCACTGATGAACCACACCATCGTTATGGCGCGGCAGCGGCATCATCGTGAGGTCGTGAGAAGCGAAAAGCCCCCGCTTTGAGGCGGGGGCTTGAGACACCGGTGGATGATCCTGGGACACCGAGCCCGCACGAAGGATCGATTTGCTGCGAAAAGGAAACCGACCGCTTCTCGATTTGCTACGGGCACGATGTTAGCATGCGGCGCGAGTAAAGCAATGGGGAATGACCTGCATGCCGCTCGTATTCGGCCTCGACATCGGCACCACCTCGGTCGGGTTCGCCGTGATCGAACACGATGCCGCGCTCGCCACGGGAAAAATCCACCGTCTCGGCGTCCGGATCTTTCCCGAGGCGCGCGATCCGAAAGGCGTGCCGTTTAACCAGGAACGCCGTCAGGCACGCCTTCGTCGCCGTCAACTGCGCCGTCGGCGAGAGCGCCGGCGGTTGCTCGGCGATCAACTGTGCACGGCCGGATTGCTCCCATTGCGCAACTCGCCCGACTGGGGTCGGGCAATGAAGCGTGATCCCTACGAGCTACGGAGGCGCGCTTTCGAAGGGGAGGCCCTGTCTCCGCATGAAATCGGCCGCGCCATATATCATCTTGCGCAGCGCCGCCACTTCAGGGGCCGCGACATCGACGAGGTTTCCGACACTGCCGACGATGCAGCCGACGACGCGGACGAGAAGACCGCGACATCGGCGCGAGAGCAAACAGTTCAGGCATTGAAGCGCGAGGGCAAGACGCTAGGCGCCTGGCTCGCCGCGCGTGGACCGCATGAACGCAAGCGAGGCGAGCATGCCACGCGCGATATCGTCGAGGACGAGTTCGACGCGGTGTGGATGCCGCTCGTTCCGGAGCCATTCCGCTCCTCGGTGCGGGACGCGATCTTCGTCCAGCGGCCCGTCTTCTGGCGGCTGAACACGCTTGGCAAGTGCCGGTTCGTCCCCGACGCGCGTCTTTGTCCGAAGGGATCCTGGCTCTCGCAGCAGCGGCGCATGCTCGAGAAGCTGAACAACCTTGCGCTTGTCGGCGGCAATCAGCGTCCTCTCGACCCCGAAGAGCGCCAGGCGATCCTCTCCAGACTGCAAACGCAGGCCTCGATGACGTGGAGAGGCGTTCGGAGGGCGCTCGCACCACTTTATCGGGCCCGAGGCGAGCCCGGCGAAGAGAGGGCGCTCAAGTTCAACCTGCAGGAAGGCGGAGAGAAGAAACTGCTCGGCAATCCGGTCGAAGCGAAGCTGGCGGATATCTTCGGCGACGACTGGCCAGAGCATCCACGCAAGCAGGAAGTCCGGGATTCACTTCCCCAACGGATTTGGCAGGCCGACTACGAACAAGTGGGCGAGGAGCGCGTGGTAATTCTTCCCAGGGCCGAGCGTGCGGCTCGCAGGGCGGAGCTCGTGCAGAATTTCGTCTCGGAATTCGGCCTGTCGGACGATCAGGCGACCAAGATCGAGACATTGAAGCTCCCGTCAGGCTGGGAGCCCTACTCCGTTGAGGCGCTGCAGGCAATGTTGCCGCATCTCGAAGACGGGGTCAGGTTCGGAGAACTGGTCATCGGTCCGGATTGGGAGGGCTGGCGCGCTGAGACATTTCCCGGTCGGGATCAGCCAACCGGAGAAGTGTTCGACCGCCTTCCGAGTCCGGCCGAACGCGAAGAAAGGCAACACGTCGCCAGCCTGCGCAATCCGACGGTCGCACGGACGCGCAACGAGTTGCGCAAGGTGGTCAACAACCTGATCGACCTGTACGGCAAGCCCGACCTGATTCACGTCGAAGTCGCGCGCGACGTTGGCAACTCCAAGCGCCAGCGCGATGAAAAGGCGTCCGGCATTCGCCGCCAGGAACGGCGCCGGAAGGCGGCCCGCGAAGCGCTCCAGCAAAACGGGATTGCGGAACCAGCGCGCGCGGATGTCGAAAAGTGGATGCTCTGGGAGGAGTGCGGCCACCGCTGTCCGTACACCGGGGACACGATTTCATTCGACGCCCTGTTCCGCACCGGGGACTTCGAGGTGGAGCACATCTGGCCGAGATCCCGCTCGCTCGACAACAGCTTCAGGAACAAGACCCTCTGCCGCAAGGACGTGAACCTCCGAAAGGGCAACCAGACCCCTTACGAGCTCTTCCGAAGCAACGAGGAAGAGTGGGATGCGCTTGCGAACCGGCTGGCCGGCATGAAGGCCGCCAAGGGCGGAACGGGCATGTCTCCCGGCAAGATCAGGCGGTTCCTGGCACCGTCCATCCCCGAGGATTTCGCCTCCCGGCAGTTGAACGACACCGGTTATGCCGCCCGCGATGCGGTCGCCTATCTCAAGAAGCTGTGGCCGGACCAGGGACCGGAAGCGCCGGTGAAGGTCTTCGCCGTATCAGGACGGGTAACGGGCCACCTTCGCCGGTTGTGGCGCCTGAACAACATCCTGGCTGATGACGGCGAGAAGACCCGCGCCGATCACCGCCATCACGCGATCGATGCGCTGACGGTCGCCTGCTGCCACCCGGGGATGACGCAAAAGCTCTCGCGTTATTGGCAGGAAGAGGACGATCCCCGCGCGCCGCAGCCGCACCTTCCTCCGCCCTGGAAAACGATCCGAAGCGACGCCGAGAGGGCGGTTGCGGCCATCGTCGTGTCCCATCGCGTCCGCAGGAAGGTCTCCGGACAGCTCCACAAGGAGACGATCTACCGCGATACCGGCGAGGAAATCGCCGGCGCGCGCGGAACGACCTACCGCTATTTCGTCCGCCGCAAGGCCGTCGAAGAACTGAAGAACTCGGAGTCCGAGCGCTTCAACGGGACCAGAATCATCGACATCGTCGATGACGGCGTGCGTGACATCGTCCGCGGCTGGGTCGACAAGCATGGTGGAGATCCCAGCGCGGCGTTCGTGCACGGCTATCCCAAACGGGGCAGGAAAGGCCCGGAAATCCGCAAGGTCCGTCTGCGCGTAAAGCGGCAGATCGAACTGATGACGAAAGCCTCCACGGGCTATGCCGACCTGGGCAACAATCATCACATCGCGATCTACCGGCTGGCCGATGGAACCGTCGATTACGATGTGGTCAGCCTGCTGGAGGCATCGCGGCGCAAGGCGCGGCGCGAGCCCGTCGTCAGGAGAGATCGCGGCGACGGCACGCAGTTCGTGATGTCGCTGGCTCCCGGCGACACATTGCAGACCAGCGAGAACGGCGAGGCGAAGCTACGCGTTGTCACGGGAGTATGGAGCAACGGCCAGATAGTCATGTGTGACAACGTCGATGCAGCCAAGGCGACTGAGACTCGCCCCGGCGCCAAGACGATCGTCTCGAGCGGCGGCAAGAAGGTCTCTGTCGATCCGATCGGTCGAATCCGTCTGGCGAACGACTAAACTAGCCCGGCGATGATCCGCAAGACCATCGAGTTTTCGACGCCCGGCACCCGCCTCTCGGTTGCACACCGGCAGCTCGTGGTCGAGCGGCCCGACCTGCCGAAGGCGACCCTTCCGATCGAGGATCTCGGCGTGGTCATCGTGGACGACACTCGGGCGACCTACACGCAGTCCGTCTTTCTGTCGCTTCTGGAAGCCGGTGCAACCGTGCTGGTCACCGGCCGCGATCATCTCCCCGCCGGAATGATGCTTCCGCTCGACGCGCATCACGTTCAGACGGAACGTCACCGGGCCCAGGTCGAGACCAGCGCGCCGGTCCGCAAGCGCGCCTGGCAGACGATCGTGCGGGCCAAGATCGTTCAGCAGGCCACCGTGCTCTCCCATTTCACCGGAAATCACGGCGGCCTCGTTCCAATGGCTCGCCGGGTTCGCTCGGGCGATCCCGACAATCTTGAGGCCCAGGCTGCGCAGAGATACTGGCCGCGCCTGTTCGGCAAGACCTTCCGCCGCGACCGCGAAGCCGAGGGTGTCAACGCGCTCCTGAACTACGGCTATGCCGTCGTCCGGGCGGCGGTGGCCCGTGCGGTGGTCGCGGCCGGCTTGATTCCCTCTCTCGGAGTTCACCATCGGCATCGCAATAATCCGTTCTGTCTTGCGGATGATCTGTTGGAGCCGTACCGCCCCTACGTCGACTGGCGGGTCCGTCAAATGGCCGGCGACCATGCCGAGGCCGCGCCCGATCTGTCCGAACGGAAGACCCGCGCCGAACTTCTCTCCTTGCTCAACGAAACCGTGCACGTCGGCGGGCGCCGCGAACCCTTGATGCTCGCTTTCCATGCCAGTGCAGCCTCTCTGTGCCGAACGCTCACTGGCGGCGACCGCACTCTGGCGCTTCCGGAAGGACTCCCCGTGGAGCCCGATCTGGTCGATGCCGCTGAGATCGGTTGAGCCTGCCGCGGGGGGGGGGGGGGGGGGGGGGGGTGAAAACAATTCCGTGGGGCTGGCGCACCATGTGGGTAATCGCGATGTTTGACCTGCCCACCGACACGCCGAAGGCGCGCAGGGCCTATACGAGATTCCGCAAGAATCTGCTCAACGACGGCTTCACGATGATTCAGTACTCGGTTTACATTCGGCACTGTGCATCGATCGAGAACGCCAAGGTTCACGCGACCAGAATGGGTCGTCGGGTGCCCTCGGCCGGAGAGGTCCGATTCCTGACGATCACCGACAAGCAGTTCGGCCGCATGGAAACCTATGTCGGGAAAACCCGCGAGGCACCGCCGAATCCGCCCGCCCAGCTGGAATTTTTCTGACCAGTGGGCGGACGAAAACGACGTTTATTCAATGCCCTACGTCGAGGGCAACTGTAGCAAATCGAGAAGCGGCCGCAATCCGCAGCGAGCTCGACGTCGGACCGGCGGCCGTGCGCACTGTAGCAAATCGAGAAGCGGCCGCAATCCGCAGCATGAAGAATAGCGACAAACCCCGCAGCGTCACTGTAGCAAATCGAGAAGCGGCCGCAATCCGCAGCGTTAGCTATGTACTCGGCGCAACCATCAGTACTGTAGCAAATCGAGAAGCGGCCGCAATCCGCAGCCTGATCCTCATAGGAGATGCTCTTACCTGCACTGTAGCAAATCGAGAAGCGGCCGCAATCCGCAGCGCGCGACGCCGACGCCGGGCTTGCCTTCGAACTGTAGCAAATCGAGAAGCGGCCGCAATCCGCAGCCAGAACCGGCTTCGCAACGTCCGGCCCTGCACTGTAGCAAATCGAGAAGCGGCCGCAATCCGCAGCGTCCGTAATGCCAAGTCCCGAGTCAACAGAACTGTAGCAAATCGAGAAGCGGCCGCAATCCGCAGCAGTAATCGAGGAAGACGTGGGATTTTTGACACTGTAGCAAATCGAGAAGCGGCCGCAATCCGCAGCCTCTCAGGATCTACAATGAGTACTTCAAATACTGTAGCAAATCGAGAAGCGGCCGCAATCCGCAGCGGCCTCGCCCGTCAGGAGGCGGACGCCGACACTGTAGCAAATCGAGAAGCGGCCGCAATCCGCAGCTCGCGCAGAGCTCCAGTCGCCACCGGCACCACTGTAGCAAATCGAGAAGCGGCCGCAATCCGCAGCGCAAGCGTCTCAGGGTCCTTGAGCACCGCGACTGTAGCAAATCGAGAAGCGGCCGCAATCCGCAGCAATCACCCACGGCAAAGCCAATGCCTGTCAACTGTAGCAAATCGAGAAGCGGCCGCAATCCGCAGCGATGCCCCTTGATGACCTGCCCGCCCGCGCACTGTAGCAAATCGAGAAGCGGCCGCAATCCGCAGCGCCCTCCGCGAACGGAACACCACGTCGGTGACTGTAGCAAATCGAGAAGCGGCCGCAATCCGCAGCATATACCGCCCGGCATCGTCCAGCCATCCGACTGTAGCAAATCGAGAAGCGGCCGCAAGCCGCGTGCAGGCCGCAGCCGAGGACATCGTCAACAAGCTCAGGGCCCGGAGGTTCCGCGCCGACGCTCTGGAGGAAGACGCACGCAAATTGCGACCGTCAACCTCGACAGCCTCGAGCACGAGAACCCGCGCCCGGTCGGCTGCCTGTGCCTCGAGGCGCGATCCCGGCTTCACGACCTCGGCATCACGGGCCGCGAGTGTGCTGATCGTCGCCAGGATGATCCGCCAGCGAGCGCTGGCTGCGCGATGACAGCGCGACCGCGGAGCTTCCGGATCCGGAGGGCAAGTCGCTGTACCGCATCGGCGACCTGCGCCACCGGGCCGCCATCCGGAAGGAGCTGTTCAACCGCGAGCGCGCGCTGCATCCCCGACACCATCGCCTTTTACGATCTCACGTAACTGCTCACCCCCTGGTTCCGGCTTGGCGTCGGGGTAGAGCAACGAACGGGTTTTCGTGGAGATTTGACATTGCAGGCCGATTCGCTTAGTGGTGGTCATCGAGAACGACGAGGATCGCCAGTGGGCTACTTTGGATCGAAGGCAACGAGCGGGCTGCGCCAGCTACTTCCGGGGCTCCAGCCTCCGCATGATCTGTATGTGGAAACGCATCTCGGAGGCGGCGCGTTGATGAAGCGCAAGGCCGGGTGATGGCGACGGTCAACGCGGCGCGCGAGGAGTTCGAAGCGGCCAAGACCGCGGCGCTGCGTGCGGCCGGCAAGGTGGCGGAAGAGGCCGTGATCCGCGTCTTCGTCATCCTGCTCGACATCATCATCGTCGTCCTTCTGGAGAAGACCACGCACGAGCCGGAACTCCGGTCTGCCGCCGTCACAGACGGACAAGGACGAGAGCGTGCCGGGAGCAACGGCAAGGGCCCGAAGCCGAACCGGCAGATGGGCGACAACCTGCGCAAGATCATCGTCGAGGAAACGGTCGCGGCCTGCGACGCCTGCGGCGCCGACATCGACGGCCCCGTCGATCGGGATCGTCGCGTCCTCTACGACATCGTGTTCGAGGTCGTCGAGCGCCGCGTCGACATCGAGATCAAGGAATGCCCGAAGTGCAAGGCCCGAACCAAGGGCCGGTTCCCCGACAACATCCCGTGCAGTACGGCATCGGCATCCAAGCCCTCGTCATCAACCTGCTGGTCGCCCAGATGCTGTCCCTGCGCCGTGCCGTCGCGCTCGTGCAGGCGGTCTCCGGCATCAAGCTCTCCGAGGCCTCGGCTATGCTTTCACGATGCGTCATGGGAGGAGGCCGCCGTGACGCACCTCCTGCAACGCCCGATGTCGATGATTTCGGATCAACAGTAAGTGGCTCCATGTCGTGGGACCCTGACGTGCAAGTTCCCGCACCGCAAGCGCGGCCGGGAGGCAAGAGATCGGCCCGTGCTACAAGGGCGTCCTGGGCCTCGTACATGGGCCAGTGTAGCCATCAGTTGTGCGGCAGCCACCTGCTGCGCGAACTGACCTTTGTCGTCGAGGCTACCGCGCGACTGATGAAGAGCCTGCTCCGCGAGGTCTGCCACAAGGTCAACAAGAGCGCATCCAAAACCCTGAACGACGCCGGGCCGTGCACAAGCGCTACCGCACCATCCTCACGCAGGGCGCCAGGGAACTGCCCGACATCCCGACGAAAGGAAAACGTGGACGCAAGTCCGACGCGCACAACCTGCACGAACGTCTCATGAAACACGAAAACCTGCGCTTCACAGACGACCCCGACGTCAGCTTCACCAACAATGCCGGAGAACAGAAGATCAGGATGGCAAAGGTCAAGGTGTCCTGATGCTTCCGCTCCACGCAAAAGCATGGTGCCGGGGCTCAAGCTACCTCACCTCCATGGCCGCACTCGGCTACAATCATCACGTCGCAACCCAGATCGCCCTCGACGGAAAAGCCGCAGACATCATCAACGAGCACTACGACCAATCAGAACCCAACTAGGGGTGAGTAGATACGATCTCACCAATGTTCACGGCCGCGCCGACGGCAAGCTGCCCCGCTTCGGGCGCTCGAAGCAGAAGCGCAATGATTGCCCCACGCTTGCGCGGCGCAGGCTTTCGGCGCAGTTGCGAGGTCTTGCGGGGCAACGTGGCCGGGCACGGATGCGCTGTCGAGGCTGGAGGCGGGCCCGGCAGCGAAGCCGACGGCAGTCATGGACGCCGGTACCGAGGCGAACATCGCGTGGCGGGCACGGCTGGATCGCGGGCGGCGCCGTCCGAGGGTGGGCCCGAGGCTGATCATCAGCACCAACCACGAGGTGCAGGCGCCTTGCCAGTGAGGATGGCGCGGCGTGGTCAGCGAGAGCAGGAAGAGGGCCGAGGACGCCATTCCTGACCGCAGGGCTTCGAGGCGGCGCTGGAAAAGCTTCATGACGGCCTCTCGGCCAAGGGCCGGCTCAAGCGCCACGACAAGGTGCTGGATAGCGGTCTCAGGCAGCGCTTCTCCACCGTCGTCCGGCACTACGAGATCACCGTCGAGAAGGCCGGCGCCAACGCAACTGCCGTGCGCTTCAGCCACAGACGACAAGACAACGCGGGCGCCTGCGCACCAGCGACCGGGAGACCGTCCTTATATGACCAGGTTTTGTCCCCTTGATGATGAAATCATCCACAGCAGTTGGGGGCGGGAAAATGTGGATAACCTCGACTATGGGAGAGCTATGGTTGCAGAGAGATTCCGCTCCCCTGTGTGAGAACGTACAGGGGATCAAACGATCTTCGCGGAGGTTGCCGTTCCGTCCTTGGCTTTATAGAGCCGTTCCCGAGCGTGGCAACCTCCTTTGGCGTCCCTTGCGTCCTGAATGGATGCTTGGGTTTGAACCGTATCATCATAAGGCGAGGAACGATGGTCAAGGTAGTAGCAGGGGTCAGCCAGTCTGGACATCTGGGGCGTCGTTTTACGAACGACGCCACGGGCACGTGGCTTCGCAGCCTCGAGGTAACCCGTGTGGTGGGCGACAGGTCGCTATCACCGCAAGGAGTGTCTTCATGACCGGGGCTTCGAGGTTGTCCTGCCCGTTGAGGGCTTCGCCGAGGCTTTGGGCCAACCGCGTTGACGCCAAGATCGGCACGGTGCGATCTCGAGCCTGTGGCCCCTCAGGAAGCCTTCCTCAACTGCCTGGGGGATCTCCTGGTGCCGCGCTTGTCGACGTGCGCACCAAGCTGAGGCAAGTGGCAGATGAGGTGGATGGCGAGACCGTCACAAGGGCTTCGGCGGCCGATCTCGATGATTGCCAAGCTGGATGCAGTGATCAAAGCGGTGATCCCGAGCAGAGGTACCCTGACCTCGATCCAGTGACCGCCGCAGCCCTTCTTTGTTGGATGCCCGAACTCGGCAGCGTCGGCAGCCTTGATCGGGGTGGCGCCGATGGCCACGGTACTCGGCATATCCGAGGCGGGCGCCGGAGGCCACGTGATCTCCTGTTCATGGCCGCGACCTCGGCAGCACGCTTCAACGCGGATCTGGTGCGCCACAAGGCCCACAAAGTCGCCATTGTCGCCGTGATGCGCAAGCTCTGGCGAACACCTTGCTGCGACAGCAGCGTTGCTGGTCGACCGAAGCACCGGTGAGTGAGCGAAGGAGACACGGCCCTGCCGAGAGCGCGATCGGGACTGTATCGACAGTCTCCCTCTACGACACGACTTGGGGAGAATGTCTGCAGATCATCGTCGAGGCCGACATCGAGGAGACGCCGTGCGGCTTGTGGACGGGACACCTGGAACCCGGACGGTCACGTGCCCGGGGACGGCAAGGTAGCCGCGTTCACGTGACCAATGGACGGCAACCCGCCGCCGGGACCACAAGCTTCATGTCGCCTCGCTCGCAGGGCAAATCCCACACCGCTTGTGGACAACCACAGAAAACATCACCGCAGACACCCGCAAAAATCTTGCCAAGAAACATGGATGCTCGGGACATGGATATCGAGGCCACCTTCCGTTCATTGAAATCCGAGCCCGGATTGCGCCCGGCCAGCGCATCGCCGCCCACCTGTTGATCGCCGTGCTTGCCGCGGTGCATCTAATCCCCGCGCGGGGCATCGACAAGTGCTGGACATCAATCCGCGAGAGCATGCGGAACCAGGGTCACCACGCACCTGCGCCAGGCGCGTTGATTGTCAACCGACAGGACACGCACCGCCGAGGTTGCCGAAATCTCCTCGGCGGCTGGTGTCGAACCCGCCGCACGAGGAGCCGCCTTACAAGCTGACAGAATTCAACAGGATGTAGTGCCATGTTGAAATCGGCCGACAAAAAAAATCACGCAACGTGATAAAAATTCCAGGCCGCAAAAAGTGCCAACTTGGGACAAGGCCCCGCTGACTGCACCTCTCGCCCCGACAGAAACCGCAACCATCCGGGCGCGGCAACCAAACCCGGCAGGGCTCTCGCTCGCCCCGGACACGCCGAAGCCGACCAATCGCGCCCCGCTTGGTGCTGCAACAGGGCATCAGACGTCAGCAAATCTCAAAATCGCAGACTCGAACGCGTCGACCCGCGCCGCGATCAAGACTCCGATCACATCAACAAGCACGGGATCATCGTGCGATGCTTTTTCAGCCGCGTTGTGCAATACAGCGCGAGAGGCTAGGATCACTGATCCGTTTCTGGACCAGTAATTACAGGGAGAGAAGACATGAAGACAGTACTTACGGCCGGCGTTGCCGCCGGAGCGTTGCTGGCTGCATCAGTGACGGGGGCCGCTGCAACCAACATCAAGCTACTCACGAGCTGGAACAAGGACAACTGGCCGACCTACGCCGTGCTCGATCAATTCGTCAAGAATGTCGGGGCAATCGGCGGCGGCAAGGTCAAGATCGTGATTTCCGGCAAGGAGGTTGTGCCGCCCTTCGAGCAGCTTCAGCCGGTATCGTCGGGCGTGTTCGACATGCTGTTTTCGCACGGCATCTACCATTCGGGCAGCAAGGGACTGGCGTTCACGTTCGATGCCATCGATCCCAAGCCCGCCGAGCGCCGCGCCTCGGGGTTGATCGATTTCATCGACAAGTACTATCAGAAGCACAACAACCTGAAGGTCATCGGCATTGTGGCGGCCAGCAACCAAGGCTATCACCTCTTCGCCAAGGAACCGCTGTCGGCGGCGGGTGATCTCAAGGGACGCAAGATCCGCGGCACGCTCAGCTATCACGGCGTCATCCGGCTCCTCGGCGCGTCTCCGGTGGTGCTCCCGGGCGGGCAGATCTATACCTCGCTCGAGAAGGGGGTCATCGACGGCGCCGCATGGCCGGCTGCCGGCATGCTCTCGATGAAACATTACGAGGTCGCCAAGTACAAGCTGCGCCCGACCTTCGGTTCGAGCAATCTCGGTTTCTGGGTCAATCTTGACAAGTGGAACAAGCTGTCCGAGGCTGACCGCAAGATTCTCGTTGATGCGGCCAAGAAAACTGAGGTCGAGATGCCGGCGATCGGCGACAAAATTCTCGCCGAGGAATCGGCTGCGCTCGAAAAGCATGGCGTCAAGGTGACCCAGATGTCCCCGGATATGGCCAAGAAGGTCAAGGCGACGTTCGCGGCAAGCATGTGGGAGATCGCCAAGAAATGCTGCGCTGATGGCGGTGACGACCTGCGCCAGCTCGCCAAGAAGGCCGGGCTGACCAACTGATTGCCGCGGAAATCGCAGGATCGCGAGGCGGGCCGTGTTCAGGCCGATATTCTGGGTTCACGACCGGCTGACAGACGTGAGCTTCGAGCTGGGCAAGATCTGCCTCGCGATCATCCTCTTTTCTTACTGCTTCGAGGTCGCTGCGCGCTATTTCTTCAACGCGCCGACCTGGTGGGCCGATGAGGCGGTTTCCTATTCGCTCTGTATCGGCTGCTTTCTCGTGATGCCGGGAGTAACCCGCGACAAGGGACATGTCGCGGTGACGTTTCTCGTGGACATGCTGGCGCCTGCGAAGGCGAAGCCCGCCTACTGGGTGATCTACCTCCTGTGCTTCTTCGCCTGCGTGCTCGGCTTCTGGATCAATCTTGACGAGAACATCCGTCAGATCGTCAAGGATGTTCACCTGATGAAGGTCAAGCCGATTCCCAAATACTGGATCTCCGTCTTCATTACCTACGGGTTCGGGATGTCGGCGCTCCACTTCCTGCGCATGCTCGACTACCGGACGATCAAGGTCGGCCACGGCCGCGAGGAGCAGTACTGACCATGGAATGGTGGGCAATCCTCGCAGCCGGTCTGACGCTGCTGTTGGCGGTGTTCATGACAGGGGTGCCGATTTTCGTTGCATTCCTCCTCATCAACATCACCGGCGTTCTCCTCATCCTCGGCCAGCCCGGTTTCGGTCTCGTTGCCAATTCGATCTTCGAGACCACCAATATCGCGGCGCTGTCGGCCATTCCCCTTTTCATCCTGATGGGCGAACTCCTGTTCCGGTCGGGTTCGATCGACATCCTCTTCGATGCCGTCGACAAGCTCGTCGGGCGGGTGCGGGGACGGCAGTACGTCCTGTGCATCACCCTGTCTACGATCTTCGGCGCGCTGTCCGGCGCGGCGATGGGCGTGGCGGCGATGATGGCGCGGACGCTTTTTCCCGGGATGCTTGATCGCGGCTACGATCCCAAGCTCTCCACCGGCGCCATACTCGCGGGGGCGTCGCTCGCGCCGATCATTCCGCCGAGCGTGCTGGTCATCATCATCGGCACGCTTGCCAACGTATCGATCGCCGGCCTCCTGATCGCCGGAATCCTGCCCGGGCTGATGCTTGCCGGGCTGTTCTTCATCTACACCCTGGGGCGCGTGCGCCTGAACCCGGTGCTTGCCAACGAGGATGTCCAGGCTTCGTCAGTTGATGTCAGCGTCGGCGAGAAGATCCGCGCCATTCTCAGGGTGCTGCCGTTCGTCCTGATCATCTTCTGCGTCATGGGCTTCATCCTGCTCGGTGTGGCGACACCCTCTGAATCAGCGGCCACCGGCGTGGCGGGCGCCATCCTCACTGCGGCCTACTACCGCAAGCTGAACTGGAAGATGTTCTCGGAGTCGCTGGCCTCCGCAGCCTTCATCACCAGCATGATCCTGGTGATCATGGCAAGTTCCAAGATGTTCAGCCAGTTGCTGGCGTTCACGGGATCCACAAGGGCGCTTACCGAGGTCGTCGTCGGGCTCGATTTTCCGGCCTACCTGATGCTCTTCATCATGATGCTCATCCCCTTCATCCTGTGCATGTTCATCGACCAGATCGCACTGATGCTTGTCGTCATTCCGATCTATCAGCCCCTGATCAAGACCCTTGAATTCGATCCGATCTGGTTCTGGCTCCTGATGCTGCTCAACGTCACTGTCGGAGGCATCACCCCCCCGTTTGGCTACACGATCTTCGCGTTCAAGGGGGCTACGGACAGGGTGAATCTGCAACAGGTGTTCAGTGCTACCTGGCCGTTCGTGCTCATATTCCTGGTAGGCATGGTCCTGATCGCGATGTTCCCGCCGATCGCCACGGTGCTGCCTCGCCTTCTGTGACGGACGGTGGCGGTCGGAATTTCAGTTTCCGCCGGTTTTCGATTACAATCGCGCCGGGATCATCAGGCTGGCCAGGGAAACATGGAACTCCCCACCGGAAACGAGCGCTATTTCCGCATGAGTGTCGAGGAGTTTGACACCGAAAAGCTCCTGCGTAACGCCGCCCGGCAACGCAACCAGCGCGGTTTCGACGATGTGCTGATCATCGATGTCGACGCCCATCACTACGAAACCGAATCGATGGGAGAGATCGTCGACTACATCGAGGATCCGGTGATGCGCCAGCTTGCGCGGTCGGCCCAGCAGATCGCCCATCGCGGTTCCATGTTCTCGCTCGGGCGCGTCGGCTATCAGGACATGGGCGGGCGGGTCACCCGCTATCCGCTGCGCAGGCTTGAGAAGACTCCCGACGACGGCGTGCATCGCGATGTCCATCTGACGAACCGGTGGATGGATGCGATGGGGGTCGATTTCGCCTGCGTCTTTCCGACGCCGATGCTGGGACTTGCGATGCATCCGCAGGCCGATGTCGAGGTCGTGCTGGCGCGCGCCTACAACCGGTGGCTGGTGGAACGGATCCTGCCGGGTTCGCCGCGCATGAAGTCCATGCTCTACCTCCCGTTCAACGATCCTGAGGCGGCGCTCCGGATTGTGGAGGATTTCGGCGATGCGGACGGCGTGATTGGCTTCATGGTTACGTCGGTACGGCATCGCCCGGTTCATCACAACGACTACATGAAGGTCTATGCGGCGATCGAAAGGCGGGGGCTGCCGATCGGTTTCCATTCCGGATTTAACTGGGACGATCCCATGTTCCGGACCTGCAACCGTTTCCTCGCCGTCCATGCGCTGGGCTTCACCTGGTACAATGTCGTCCACTGCACCAACTGGGTGCTGAACGGCATGAACGAACGTTTCCCGGGGCTTCCGGTGATCTGGATCGAGTCGGGTATCTCCTGGGTGCCGTTTCTCGCGCAGCGTCTCGACACGCTCTACCGGATGCGGTCTTCGGAATGTCCGAATCTGCGCAAGCTGCCGAGTGACTACATCCGCGACATGTATTACAGCACCCAGCCCATGGAGATGCCCGATGACATGGAAATGCTGGAAGCCACGTTCCGCTGCATCAACGCCGAAACGCAGCTTCTCTGGGCGTCGGACTATCCCCACTGGGATATGGACCTGCCCAGTGTGATCTGGGATCTACCCTTCATCGACGAGGACGCCAAGCGCAACATTCTCGGCAGGACAGCGCAGAAGCTGTTCCGGCTCGATGTCGGCGAGGGGGTTCCCGGACGCGCGATGGCGACGGCGGCCGAATAGCGGGATCGCAGCCTCTTCATGGACGTTCCACCCGGGTGATTGCGGCCCGGCGTTCGCCGGCCGCGCGGCCGAACACGGACATGGTCGAGAGGAGCAGCCGGGACGAACGGGTCTGACGGGAGTAATTCATGGAATTCGACATGCTGGCCAATGCCATTCAGGCGGCCCAGAATATGGCCAGCTTGGAACGGCTGGGTTTTCTTGCATTCGGAGTGCTTATCGGCCTCGTGCTGGGCGTGATTCCCGGCCTCGGCGGCCTCGTCGGCCTGTCGCTTCTGCTGCCCTTCACCTTCAACATGGACCCCTACACCGCGCTTGCCTTCATGATGGGGCTGCAGGCGGTGGTGGTGACGTCCGACACCATACCGGCGGTGCTGTTCGGCGTGCCGGGGACGGTCGGGTCGGCAGCGACGATTCTCGACGGCTACCCCATGGCGCGCAAGGGCGAGGCGGGCCGCGCCTTCGGGGCGGCGTTTTCCGCATCCGTCATCGGTGGCCTCTTCGGTGCGTTCTTGCTCGCGATAAGCGTGCCCGTGCTGAGGCCGATCGTCCTGGCCATCGGCTCCCCGGAACTGCTCGCGATCTGCGTTTTCGGGCTGTCGCTCGTCGCCGTGCTGTCCGGCGGTTCGCCGCTCAAGGGGCTCGCCGGCGCCTGCGTAGGCCTGATGGTCGCCACGGCGGGGGATGATCCGCAAACCGGCACCCTCAGATGGACATTCGATTCGCTCTATCTCTGGGACGGAC
Source organism: Alphaproteobacteria bacterium (assembly GCA_964291215.2). Lineage (GTDB taxonomy): Bacteria > Pseudomonadota > Alphaproteobacteria > MPNO01 > UBA830 > JAJEBT01. The sequence goes on from OZ219791.1 coordinate 2,079,121, forward strand.
TACCGGTGGTGCCGCTGGCCCTCGGTCTGTTCGCCATTCCCGAGCTCGCCGACATGGCGATCACCAAGCAGTCGATCGCCGTCGACGGCAAGACGCAGGATGCCCGCTTCGGACAGATGCGGGGAATTCGGGACACGCTGCGCAACTGGTTCCTGGTGCTCCGTTGTTCGTCCATCGGCTCCTCGCTTGGCGCGGTCCCCGGCATCGGCGCCTCGGTGATCGACTGGATCGCCTATGGCCACGCGGCGCGCTCGGAGAAGGGGGCGGCGGAGAACTTCGGCAAGGGCGATGTGCGCGGCGTCATCGCGTCCGAATCCTCCAACAACGCCAAGGAAGGCGGCGCGCTTGTGCCGACGATCGCCTTCGGCGTTCCGGGCTCGGCTTCGATGGCGCTCATTCTCGGCGCCTTCCTCATCCATGGCCTCGTGCCCGGCCCCGACATGCTGACCAAGAACCTCGACGTGACCTACACGCTGGTCTGGTCAGTGGCGATCGCCAACATCATCGGCGCCGGAATATGCTTCGCCTTCGCCAATCAGCTCGCGAAGGTGGCTCTGGTGCGCATCGGGATTCTTGCTCCGGTTGTGCTTGCGATCACCTATGTTGGCGCCTTCCAGGGATCCCGGCAATGGGGTGACATCTACGCGCTCCTCCTCTTCGGCCTGCTCGGATGGGTGATGAAGCGCTTGCGCTGGCCGCGCCCGCCGCTGATCCTCGGATTCGTGCTCGGCGCCCTTATCGAACGCTATATGTTCATTTCGATCGAGCGCTATGGCGCGGAATGGCTCTGGATATGGCGCGACATGGGCAATGGCGACGTGATTTTCACACCCTATGTGCCGATCATATTCGCGGTCACGCTGTACGGCGTCCTGATGCCGATCTTCCGCGGCTACCGCGCACGAGCCAAGGTTACCCGCGACGATCGGAAATTCGGGTTCCAGCGCGAAGCGCTCAATCCCGATCTGGCCTTCGCCGTGCTGCTGTTCGTGCTGTTTGCGACGGCGCTCGGGATCTCCTCGGGCTGGGAATTTGGCGCACGGCTGATTCCCTTTGTCGTATCGATTGCGGCGATGATCTTCCTTGTCTGGCTTATCCTCTCGGCACTGTTCATCGCGCCGGGGGAACCGGTTCCGGTCGAGCAGGAGGGCGTTCCCGGCCGCGGCGAAGGCGGCACGGCGCCGGTACAGAGCGATGTGCATTTCGACATCAGCGCCGATTACGGCGATCTGCCGCCGGCCGAGATCACGCGGCGGGTTGTCCGTTACTTTGCTTGGCTGCTGTTCTTTTTCGGATCGGCTTCGCTTGTCGGGCTGCTGCCTGCGATGATGCTGTTTCTCGTCTGCTACATCCGCTTCGAGGGTCGTGAACGCTGGCTGACGACGTTTGTCATCTCGGTGCCGATCTGGGTGATCAGCTATCTGCTGTTCCACAAGCTCCTGATCATTCCTTGGCCGCAGACGGTACTGGGCGACATCTATCCCGTATTGCGGACGATCCCGGAACTCAACATGTTCTGATGCCGGGGCGGCGACACGGGAACGAAAGGGGCAGGACCGTCCCTTCCTCCGACCCGGCGGCCGGTGGATCGTGTGGGAAGGGCTGCACTATGTTCGAGTCTGTCTCGTCGTTTCGTGCCGGTCTCGGCATGTGCCGGGTAGCGATGCTCCTGGCTGTGGGTGCGGTGCTTGCCGCCACATGCTCCCTTGCTGAGGAAAGCGGGTCCGTTCTGGTCCGCACCGTGGCGCCGCTCGATGAACCGCGCGGCCTCTGCATCGACATTCCAGGTCATCGCGACCGCGTCAGGGTCAGCGCGGCCCTCGTGGTCCATAGCTGCAAGTGGGGGATGTGGAATTTCGACGAACGGTTCGACCGCGCCGCGCTGGAGCGGGGGCGTCTTCGCATGCCCGAATACGGCCTCTGCGCCAGCGCGGCGGAAGCGGCCGCAGGTGCCCGCGTCATGCTGGCGGAATGCGGCAGTTCGCAGCTCCTGGCGTGGAAATTCTCAGGCGGGCTTCTGCGCCTCGGCGCCGAACCCGGGCTCTGCATCACGGTCGGGCCGGAGGCTTCCGAACTCACGCCGGGCGGCCAGCGCCTGCCGTCGCGGCATGTTGCGCGCTCGCTTGGTCTCGAACCTTGCGGAGATGCGGCGCGGGACCGGCAGCGATGGACGCTCGCCCCGCCCGGATAGTGCATTCGACGGACGGAGGGGGGTGGTCCCGGAAGACTCCCCGGCGCAGTCCGTTATCGGCGCGTGTTCCCCCGGTGCGAATTCAGGCGGTTCTACCGACCGGCCACGGCTTGTCGTCGTGGATTGCAGGGCGGGTTGTGATCTCCTCGCCGATATTGATCACCATCAGGTCGTAGCCGATTTCGACTGCGCCCCGGTAGCCTTCCCGAATCTGGTCGAGCGCCGGGCCGACGACGTCATTGTTGTTGTACATGTGGTAGATGACGCCCAGGCGCGGACGGGTCGCGGCGAAGACTTCTCCGGCCTCGCGTGGCGAGGTGTGATAGATCTCGGAGATCTTCCTTGCAATCTCGATCGGACGGTTCGATTTTTCGGCGTAGAGTTCGGCCGGTGGAAAGGCCTCGTGGATGAGGAGGTCGCAGCCGGCGGCATGTTCGATCAGTGCGTCGCATTTCTTGGTATCGCCGGAGAAGACGAAGACGCGCTCTCCGTATTCGATCTTCATGCCATAGGTATTCTGCGGTTCGGTGTGGATGACCTTGAAGGCGGTGATGCGAACGCCCCCCTGGTCGAAGCCGTCGTAGATCACCCCGTCGCGGTCGAATTCGACACAGGTTACCTCGTGGCCGCCGGGTGGCAGCGCGTCGAGACGCGTTTCGATGTCCCAGGCATAGATGCGGCGCAGCCCGTCGACAATGTTTGCCGTACCCGGCGGTCCCCATACCTTGAGCGGCGTGCGGCGGCCGTAGGTCCATCCGCCAATCCAGAAGTGATCCAGGCCGCCGATATGGTCGACATGGTGATGGGTCACGAAGACCTTGTCGACCGCCGTGAACGGGGTCTCCAGCGAGGTGAAGTTCTGCGGAACGCCGGGGCCGCAATCGAGCAGGAATTTCTCGTCTCCGGCTTCGACAAACACGCCAGCGCAAGCTTGGCCCCGCCGTGGAAACGGTGTACCGGTGCCGAGGAGGGTGACGCGGATCTCGTCATCGGCCAGCGCCTCGCCGGGCGAAAAGGCATTGTCGCTCATGTTCGTTCCTCCGGTATTTGTTCAGCGGATATCGCCGCTGGTGGCCACAGGACTCGTGATGGCGCACAGGCGGGAACGGACATCTGCGGCCCATGTCGGGCATAGTGGCCGCGTATCCCGGCGCACCGGCCATCAGAAAAGCAGATGCCCGCTCTTTTCTGCCTTGACGGCCAGATAACGTTCATTGTGCGTGTTCGAAGGAAAGGTGTGGCTCACGCGTTCGGTGATTTCGACGCCGCATTGCTCCAGTTGGGCGACCTTGCGCGGGTTGTTGGTCAGCAGCCTGATGCTGCCGAACCCGAGCTGGCGCAACATTTCTGCGGCGGCAGCGAACTCCCTTTCGTCGTCCTCGAAACCGAGCCGCTGATTGGCTTCGACGGTATCGAATCCCTGGCTCTGCAGCGCATAGGCTCGGAGCTTGTTGGTCAGCCCGATCCCGCGGCCCTCCTGCGCCAGGTAGAGGAGGATACCGGAGCCCTCCTTCGCAAACAGTTCGAGCGCGCCGCGAAGCTGGTCGCCGCAATCGCACTTGAGCGAGCCCAGCAGATCGCCCGTGAAGCACTGTGAATGGAGCCGTACCAGCACCTCGTCGGGCGGCGAAGGGTTGCCGACGATGATGGCCAAGTGCTCGACGCCGCCGTCTCCGGGACGAAAGACCATGATACGGGTGTTCTCGGAACAGGAAAGAGGTACCTGTGCTGCCGCGATGCGTTTGAGAGCGGTTGCTGTGTCGACATCATAACGGCCGATATCGGCTGCGGCGACGCTGAGGAAGTCAGCTGTCGCCTCTGGTTCCCCGCTTTCCGAATCGAGGCTTACGCACAACGTGGACGGCAGGAGGCGCGCAAGCTTTGCTAGCCGGATGCTGGCAAGAGCGGCGTCGGAAAGCGATGCGCGTTCCGCGAGAAACGGGCCCCGCATCGGGTCTGCGAGATCGAACTGCGGGTCGGCGAGCTGGCGGATCTGGCCTGCGGTCAGCCAGTCGGGATAGGGCAGGGAGACTGCTCCCTCCGTGTAGAGCCGTATCTTGAGCGTTTCTGCCCGGTGATGGGTCAGTAAAACCCGTGGATCGGACTCATCTCCAAGGGCGCGGAGCGCGTCAATCCGATCCTGAGTCGCAAGCTCGCTTGCCAAGACAAGCACGGTCCGGCCTTCGGCGTCGCCGACGCGGACGATCCGGCCGCACCGAAGCTCGAAGACGGCGCGTTCGACCTGCACGAGAGACGAATCCTGTCCGTGCAGGGTGCGGCCGGGATCTGTGTCTCGAATCATGGGCGCGGCGCCGGGGCGAAGCCTGAAAAACGTTTCTGATACTGACAACCACTCTTCGCCAGATCCGGGCCGACGATGACGATGTCTTTTCGGCGGAAATCGGCAGACATGGCGGAAGGTCGAGTGGCTCGATAGTACGGCACCCTCCGCACGGGCGCAATGTCGAGCGCCGGCCCGGGCAGGTGTTTCCCACGCTGCATTCAATTTTGCTGTCTTCTGCTGTCCGGAGGTTTCACAGCGTGCCGGGTTTTCTGGCTTCGGGGCCGTCCGCGGTCGTCGCCGGCGGCGTTGCCGGCGCGTGGGCGGGTTGTTTTCGGGATGTAGGCGGGTTGTGGGCGGCGTCCGGGAATCAGCCGGACACCATTGGCGCTCAGGGCTGCGACGGCTTCCCGGCGGTCGAGCCGCCGCCGTGTTTCGGCGAGGCCCTCGCGTCGGTTGGCGAAGATCACCGCGAGCGCGATGTTGTCGAGGCTGGCGCGGTTTGCGGGTCAGGCAGGCGTCCTCGCCGAAGACGCAGTCTCGGTGGTTCATGTTTTCCACAGCCCGCGGCCGCAGCAGTTTCTCTGGCGACGCGTGTTGCGCATCGAGCGAGGTGATGATGTACCGGTGTGGTCGTTGCCGCTCGCTGCGCCGCTGGCGCTCTTTCCCGGCGGCTCGCGGTAGCATGCGGGCGATCTGCCGGGGTAGTTGATCAGGTCCTCGAGCGGCACGTATCGAGCGCTGCTCGAGGCGTCCGTGGGTCTTGTCGAACTCCTCCTTGAAGCGGCCGGTCGGCGGAAATCCGGAAGTGGCAACACAAAACCGGACGGACGGCCGAAACCGGCGCCCCGGACGAGATGGCGATCGCGAGTACGCATCGTCGCCTGGAACTGCGGCGGCGCGTTTCATAGGAGGCTTGACCCAAGTTGGCATTTTTTGCGTCAGTTGAAGCCAAAATTTATGCAGCAGCCTCACTCGATATACTATATGTTATTATTTTTTTTATATTTTATACTATATTTGTGATTTCCTGTCCGGGGTGGCCGATGTAGTGCCAGAATATTGCCGCTTCGCTCGACCCCGCCGCCAAACCCGGTATATCCGGAGCCTCATCAACACAAAAGGCTCCAGACAACATGTTCATCAGGACAACCAAAACCCGCAGCACCGCAGACGGCAAACCCGTCCACCGGCTCGTGCTTTCTCAGCGCATCGGCGACAAGGTCAGGCAGCGCACGCTGCCTCGGTACCGACCATCCGGTGGCGCGCAAGAACCGGAAGGAGGTTGCCGCCGAAGCGCTGGCCGCCCGCCGCTGTTCGAAGCCGCGTGCAGGCCGCAGGACATCGTCAACAGGGGCCCGGAGGTTCCGCGCCGACGCTCTGGAGGGAGACGCACGCAAATTGCGACCGTCAACCTCGACAGCCTCGAGAACCCGCGCTCGGTCGGCTGCCTGTGCCTCGAGGCGCGATCTCGGCTTCACGACCTCGGCATCACGAGTGCGCTGATCGTCGCCAGGATGATCCGCCAGCGAGCGCTGACTGCGCGATGACAGCGCGGAGCTTCTGGAGCGCAAGTCGCGCAAGACGCTGTACCGCATCGGCGACCTGCGTCACCGGGCCGCCAGGAACTGTTCAACCGCGAGCGCGCGCTGCATCCCCGACACCATCGCCTTTTACGACCTCACCAATGTTCACGGCCGCGCCGACGGCAAGCTCCCCTGCTTCGGGCGCTCGAAGCGCAATGATTGCCCCACGCTGGCGCGGCGCGGGCTTTCGGCGCAGTTGCGAGGTCTTGCGGGGCAACGTGACCGGGCACGGATGCGCTGCCGAGGCTGGAGGCGGGCGGCGAAGCCGACGGCAGTCATGGACGCCGGCACCGAGGCGAACATCGCGTGGCGAGCACGGCTGAATCGCGGTCAGCGCCGCCCGAGGGTGGGTCCGAGGCTGATCACCAACCACGAGGTGCAGGCGCCTTGCCAGCGAGGATGGCGCGGCGTGGAGAGCAGGAAGAGGGCCGAGGACGCCATTCCTGACCGCAGGGCTTCGAGGCGGCGCTGGAAAAGCTTCATGACGGCCTCTCGGCCAAGGGCCGGCTCAAGCGCCACGACAAGGTGCTGGATAGCGGTCTCAGGCAGCGCTTCTCCACCGTCGTCCGGCACTACGAGATCACCGTCGAGAAGGCCGGCGCCAACGCAACTGCCGTGCGCTTCAGCCACAGACGACAAGACAACGCGGGCGCCTGCGCACCAGCGACCGGGAGACCGTCCTTATATGACCAGGTTTTGTCCCCTTGATGATGAAATCATCCACAGCAGTTGGGGGCGGGAAAATGTGGATAACCTCGACTATGGGAGAGCTATGGTTGCAGAGAGATTCCGCTCCCCTGTGTGAGAACGTACAGGGGAGCGGGGATCAAACGATCTCCGCGGAGGTTGCCGTTCCGTCCTTGGCTTTATAGAGCCGTTCCCGAGCGTGGCAACCTCCTTTGGCGTCCCTCGCATGGATGCTTGGGTTTGAACCGTATCATCATAAGGCGAGGAACGATGGTCAAGGTAGTAGCAGGGGTCAGCCAGTCTGGACATCTGGGGCGTCGTTTTACGAACGACGCCACGGGCACGTGGCTTCGCAGCCTCGAGGTAACCCGTGTGGTGGGCGACAGGTCGCTATCACCGCAAGGAGTGTCTTCATGACCGGGGCTTCGAGGTTGTCCTGCCCGTTGAGGGCTTCGCCGAGGCTTTGGGCCAACCGCGTTGACGCCAAGATCGGCACGGTGCGATCTCGAGCCTGTGGCCCCTCAGGAAGCCTTCCTCAACTGCCTGGGGGATCTCCTGGTGCCGCGCTTGTCGACGTGCGCACCAAGCTGAGGCAAGTGGCAGATGAGGTGGATGGCGAGACCGTCACAAGGGCTTCGGCGGCCGATCTCGATGATTGCCAAGCTGGATGCAGTGATCAAAGCGGTGATCCCGAGCAGAGGTACCCTGACCTCGATCCAGTGACCGCCGCAGCCCTTCTTTGTTGGATGCCCGAACTCGGCAGTCTCGACCGTCGTCAGGCGGCAGCCTTGATCGGGGTGGCGCCGATGGCCACGGTACTCGGCATATCCGAGGCGGGCGCCGGAGGCCGCGTGATCTCCTGTTCATGGCCGCGACCTCGGCAGCACGCTTCAACGCGGATCTGGTGCGCCACAAGGCCCACAAAGTCGCCATTGTCGCCGTGATGCGCAAGCTCTGGCGAACACCTTGCTGCGACAGCAGCGTTGCTGGTCGACCGAAGCACCGGTGAGTGAGCGAAGGAGACACGGTCCTGCCGAGAGCGCGATCGGGACTGTCTCGACAGTCTCCCTACTACGACACGACTTGAGGAGAATGTCTGCAGATCATCGTCGAGGCCGACATCGAGGAGATCGAACCGCCTTGGGACACCTGGAACCCGGACGGTCACGTGCCCGGGGACGGCAAGGTAGCCGCGTTCACGTGACCAATGGACGGCAACCCGCCGCCGGGACCACAAGCTTCATGTCGCCTCGCTCGCAGGGCAAATCCCACACCGCTTGTGGACAACCACAGAAAACATCACCGCAGACACCCGCAAAAACCTTGCCAGGAAACATGGATGCTCGGGACATGGATATCGAGGCCACCTTCCGTTCATTGAAATCCGAGCCCGGATTGCGCCCGGCCAGCGCATCGCCGCCCACCTGTTGATCGCCGTGCTCGTCGCGGTGCATCTAATCCCCGCGCGGGGCATCGACAAGTGCTGGACATCAATCCGCGAGAGCATGCGGAACCAGGGTCACCACGCGCCTGCGCGCATTGATCGTCAACCGACAGGACACGCACCGCCGGGGTCGCCGAAATCTCCTCGGCGGCTGGCGTCGAACCCACCGCACAAGGAGCCGCCTCACAAGCTGACAGAATTCAACAGAATGTAGTGCCATGTTGCAATCGGCCGACAAAAAAATCGTGTTATATCAACTCCGCACTTTGCGTCAGCGGCCGGAAGAAGCCGGCGATCCGGCGCAGCGCCGCCATCACCGTCTTGCGACGCCCGTGATGGGAGGTCACCGTCAGCCGGGTCTGGCCGGCGTGGTGGGTCTGGCGGGCAACCCCGTGCAGGAGCAGCGGCCGGCTGGTGATCGCCTCGCGGTGATGGTCGGGGTCGGCGAGGTGCACGAACAGGCTCCACCAGTTGTAGATGAGCGCGATCAGCCGGGCCATGTGCCGGCAGCGCGTCAGGTCCCGGGTGGTAAAACCGCCCCACTGGTTCTTCAACTCGTCGAAGCCGTTCTCCGCGTCGGCCCGGTCGCGGTAGAGCTGGGCCAGCGAGCGTATCTCCAGATCCAGCGAGGTCGCCAGCACCGCGAACTCCCATACCCCGGTGCCGGGCTGCGCCTCGGTCCAGAACAGCTCGCCCTGGGCCTTGTCGCCACGCGTCAGCGCCAGCGTCGCAGGAAGCCGCCGGCGCAGCACCACAACCCGGCGCGTTCGGCTCCAGCCCTGCAGACGCAGATCGGCCCCGACCAGCCCTGGCCCGCATCCTCCCAGCCGTCCCGCGCCATCAGCCGCTCGGCAAGCCGGCGCGCCCCCTTCGTCAGGCGCAGCTTGAACAGATAGTCCAGACCCGCAGCCTCGCACGACGCCATGTTGGCCTCGCTGCCCCAGTCCTTGTCGCCCCGCACCAGACGCGGCCAGCGATCCCGATTACGCAACCTGATGTCTGGAAATTGTCGTGAAGCTCTCAGTCATCGAGCTGTTCCCATTTGATCTTGGTTTCGGTTTCCCATTTTTCGTCGATGAGGACCGCGGTTGAGAGGCGCTCCAACGAGGCGAGGTTCGGAAAGACCCTGGCTTTGGAGGTGCGCCGCTTGAGATCTTGCTGGATCGGTCGCTCGATGCCGTTCGAGGTTCGCATACGCTTGTGGTGAGCATCGGGCAAGGTGAAGACAGCGAGCCCCGCATTGTTTTCCAGCCAGGAAGCCTGGATGCTTGTCGCGATAGCTGGCCACGAGGGCGCCCAGTTCAGCCTCGGCGGTTTGGAGTGAGGACGCATGGCTCCGAGCTGTTTTCCAATACGTTTCCTGATGTCGTTGTTCGGTGCACGGCGTTTTGTGCCAGGTGGAACTGGCAGCGCTGCCACGTCGCCGCGCCCAGCACCGTGCCGCTTTCAGCCCGGCATGGTCATCCGAGACGATGAAGGTCGTACCATGCAGGGCTAGCAAGCTTTCCAGGAAGGCTCTCCAATGGACCTCGGCCTCGGAGAGCGCCACAGAGAGCCCCAGAACGTGCCTGCAGCCCCTATTCCGATGGCCGAGAGCACTGCGACATCGCGCACAACGCCGTCATGGCGGGCTTTTTCGTAGCGCGCATCCAGGTATTCCATCAGGGGCCGGTTGCGCGGCGAGTTCTTCATCGAGCAACCTGGTGGCCCGGCTGACCTGAGAAGAGGACAGGCTCCCGAACTCGCGCATTACATCCTGCCGCGTGGAAACACCCTTGATGTACATCTCGGCTACGGCGCGAGAAGATCGCTGGCCTCGTTCAAGCGACTGGGGACGGGTCGTCCCCGTGACCGTTTGGCACCTGAACGGTAACAGTGGGGGTGTCGATCCGCTTGTAGTCGTTGGCCCTGTCGCTCCGGTGGCCTGCTTTCAAGTACTGCTCGCGCTCGATTTGCATCGCAAGCTCGAAGAGCTGACCAAAGACCCGCCCCAGATCCGTTGCTCCGTTTGCGATCAGATGTTCCAAAACAGTCCCGATCGTCGTAGTGTGTCGCAGGTCCATTCGCTTCCTCCATGAAGGTTTTACAACTCCATGGGATAGCACGATGGCGCCGCGTTTCACTGGGGGGGCTAGCCCCCCAGTGAAACGCCTCAAAGCGCAAACCTCAGACAAATTTCCAGACATCAAGTTACAGTACCGCGATCCCCCGCCCGAGACGGTCGAGCAACGCCCACAAGGACGGCGCCGCGCGCCTCGAATGGTGATGGTTGCCCGGCGCTACCTCGACATCAAGAACAAGCCGCGTGCCCGCCATCACAAACGCATGGCAGGCATGCGAGGGGCGGCCCGGCTTCTTGGGGTTGTAGCTCACAACCGCCCCCTCCTGACGACCGTAAAGCGGCTTGATCGTCGTGTCGCAGTCCAGAACCCACGGCTCCCTCAGCAGCGGACGGACCACCTCGTCCAGATGGCCCTGAAGCCACGATGTGCCGGCCTCCGCACCGATCCGCTCCAGACCGCGCCGCACCGAAATCCTCGCTCGCAACCTTGTCCATTCCCAACAGCGCAGGGTTCACTCCGTCGCCGCGCAGCGACGTGATGTGCGCATACCGCGATTGCCCCGCCAGAACCGACAGAAGAACCGTCCCCAGAACGTCCCGCTTCGACGGCGCGTTCGGGCTCGTGTAGTGCAGCGGGCAGTCCGCAACCAAAGCGTCAAAGCGACCGCTCACCTTCAGATACTCCGCGAAAAACGCCAGATGCCCCAGCGGCGTCACCGCCGCATCAGGGTCCCATTCCACATGAACCGCGCCGCCGAAGGGTCCACCTTCACGAACGCTCGGGTGACATCCCGCACAGCGCCAGGATAGTCACCCAAAGGGTGAGCCTCTTCGGCCCCTGAAAAGCCGCTCATAACCCCAGACTACAAGGAATTCGGCAAGGCCCCGCCATCCTCAACTGCCGGATTTAGGATGAACCCCGAGGCAGCGGAAAACTACGCCAGCAACCGGCTCACCATTACGCGCCAGATCACCTTCACCTCGGCCCTGAAGGGAGCCGACGGCAAGAACCGCCGCTGCGTCATCGACGTGACGCTGGCCGTCAACGGCATCCTGGTGGTGACCGCCGAACTCAAGAACCTGCTGACCAAACAGCGTGCCGCCGATGCGATTCGCCAATACCGGAATGATCACGACGGGCGCGATCTACTCTTCGCTTTCAAGAAACGTGCGCTGATTCACTTTGCCGTGGACCCGGACGAAGCGTGGATGACAACCCGGCTGGAAGGCAAGGAGACCCGTTTCCTGTCCTTCAACCGGGGGAACGACCACGGAGCGGACAACCCGCCAGTCGAAGGCGACTGGAAGACCCATTACCTGTGGGACGAAGTACTGCAGGCCGGCAACCTGCTGGAAATCCTGCAACGCTTCATGCACTTGGAAGTGAAGAAAACGCAGGTCAAGACCGACAAGGGCGCGCGCACCGTGCGATAGGAGACGATGACCTTTCCGCGCTATCACCAACTCGACGCGGTGCAGAAACTTGTCGCACACGACGATCCGGCGCATCTGGGGCGCGTTCGGCCTGCAGCCGCACCGCTGCAAGACCTTCAAGCTCTCCAGCGACCCGCACTTCGTGGACAAGGTACGGGACATCGTCGGGCTCTATCTGTCGCCGCCGGACCGCGCGCTGGTGCTGTGTGTCGACGAGAAAAGCCAGGCCCTCGACCGCACCCAGCCGATGCTGCCGGCTGAGCGGCGCACCCACGATTGCAAACGCAACGGCACCACCTCGCTGTTTGCCGCGCTCGCCACCGGCGCGGTCATCGGCAAGTGCTATCGCCGCCACCGGGCCAGGTAGTTCCTCGACTTCCTCAAGCAGATCGACCGCTCCGTCCTCGAGGATCCATATCGTCATGGACAACTATGCCACCCACAAAACCGCGGCGGTCAAAGCCTGGCTGGCCCGGCAACCGTACTGGCACGTCCACTTCATGCCGACACCCGACCCCTGGCTCAACCAGGTCGAGCGCTGGTTCGCCGAGTTGACCCGCAAGCAGTTGCAGCGGGGCGTCCAACGCTCGACCCTGCAACTCGAAACCGACATCCGGGCCTTCATCGAAACCCACAACGAAAATCCCAAGCCCTTCAAGTGGACCAGATCAGCCGACGAAATCCTCGCCGCCGTCAAGCACTTCTGTTTCCACGTCGGACAAAATTTATGCCACGAACTTTAGATTCAGGTGACTAGGACTGCAGGGTCGGTAGATCCGGATTGTCGTTCTTTTACTGGCTGTCGAGCTTGTTGCGCAGCGGTGCCCAACTTCGTCGGCGCGCTTCTTCCACGGCCTGGACCAGCGCCTCGGGCGGCGCACGGGCTGCGTGGAAGCGCTTCAGGTAGTGCGCCGGGCGGTAGATGTAGAGCGGCCTCACACTCGTCCAGCCGGGCAAGCAGGTCGTGCTGCGCTGGAAGGCGATCAAGGCCGGCCCCTTCATCTACCACTGCGCGCCGGGCGGAATCATGATTCCCTACCATGCGCATGAACGGCGCGGTCATGGTGCTGCCGAGGGGTGGGCTGACGGACCGGCATGACAATCCCGTCCACTAAGACAAGGTCTATTATGTCGGCGAGCAGGACTTCTACGTGCCGCGGAACGCCGAAGGCGATTATATACAGCACGAGTCTCACAGCGACGCGATGGCCGACATGCTGGACGTGACGCTCACCCATGTCGTGATGAACGGCAAGGTCGGCGATCTCACCGGCGACAATGCGCTGACGGCCACGGTAGGCCAATCGGTACTGTTCGTCCACTCCCAGGCCAACCGCGATTCGAGGCCGCATCTCATCGGCGACCATGTCTGGAAGGAGGGCTCGTTCATCGATCCGCCGATGGAAGGCCTCGAGACCTGGTTCATCCGGGGCGGCTCGGCAGGCGCCGCACTCTACACCTTCCGGCAGCCGGGGGTGTATGTTTACCTCTCGCACAACCTCATCGAGGCCGTGCAGCTGGGGGCGCTCGTCCATGTCGTGGTCGATGGCGACTGGGACGACGACCTGATGGCGCAGGTCCAGGCCCCCGGACTGATTCTGGCATAGGCGGGTCTGATGCGTCCTCCGCACTCACAGCGCTTCACCCTCGGCGAAGGCTCGAGTCGGCGACGGCAAAGTGGTTGTCCCAGCGGCGAGACACCGGAAAACCGGTCGGGAACGGACGGAACTTGCGTGCGTGCGCGTCCAGCAGGAACACTCCGCCCTGCCCGCTGCTCACGAGGAACGCCCCGGCTCTTGTCGCCGGCGCCAGGCCGCAGCCGTCGGCCAGCCGGGCCGAATAGAGGAATCCGCCGTCAACGCCGTCCCAGACGGTCACGATATGGCCGCGCGGGGCGGAGACGGCGAAGGTGCGGCCCGCCCTGTCGAAACAGACATCGCCGCAATACTGCCGCATGGCGCGGAGGACCGAAGGCGGCGCCTCCAGCGGTCGGAGCGGGCCCCCGGCCCGGCAAAGCGCGACGAGCGGCACGCGGTCCCCTCTCGGCCCTTCATATTGCATTGCGACCGCAACCCGGCCTTCCCTGCCGACAGACAGATGGCGGATGCTCAACTGGCGAAGACCGGCCCCGAGACGCTGCTTTCGCAGCAACTCGCCCGTCTTGCGGTCGATGAAGCAGAGCGACGGCTCCATCGCCGGCAGATTGAGCTTCGCCCTCGGATAGTCGGGATGGGTGTGGATACCGCCATTGGCGACAACCAGCGTCCGTCCGTCCGCCAGCAGTCGGATGTCATGGGGCCCCAGGCCGCCGGAAGGGAGTTCGCCCAGCCGCCGGAAGCCGCTCCGGGCGCCATATATGCCGACGACGCCGCGACCCGCATCGAAGTCGTTCTCGGTGACGTATAACAGCCGCCCGGAAGGGTCGAAGATACCGTGGCCCTGGAAGCGCCGGTCCTGCGGGGGCGCGAACAGGCGGGACACCGCACCTCGGTCGATATCCAGAACCAGTGCGAATTCCCCCGGACGGCGGGCGAAATGCACCGCCAGACGGCCGTCCGGGCGCACGGCGAAGGCGTGCCCGCGGGCCGGCAGCTTGGAGTCCAGCAGCATGTCTCCGGCTTGCGAAAAGCCGCCGACCCGATACCCACCGGGCGCCACCGCGCCGGCGGAGAGGTAGCAGCGTTCCATCCGTGCCGCGCGGGCGCCACCCGGCCAGAAGCCGCCCCCAGGTTGCCGGCGAGCAACCGGAGCGCGCAGCGGCGGTCAATCGCCATCGAGCGCGTTGAAGCCGATCGGCAGGCCGAGGGCCTTGGCCAGGCGGTTCCGCACGATCTGCCGGAGCGCCTGCACCTGGATCCGCAGCTTGTCCACCTTCTTGCGCTGCGCCGGGTCGGCCGCGGCGGCCTCCAGCGGCCCGTCGATCGACTTCGCCGTCGCCACGGTCGCGCGGAACCCCTTGTGAAGCAGCCTCTCCAGCTTGCGCCCGGAATTCGGGATGAGTGCAGCGATACCCGGCTCGCCGCCACCGCCATACAGGTCCTGCAGCGCCTCGAGGTTCAGGACGACGTTTCGGAGCGACCGGCCGCTCAGGCGCGACTCCGCCAGATGCTCGCGGACCTTATCCGCGCCCTTGCCGATGACGGGTGCGACTTTCAGATCGACGATGCGCTGCAGCCCGTCATGGAGGCTCTTGAGGAAGGCCCGCGACGCTTCACCGTGGCTCTCGAAATACGAGTTCTCGGGGTTGGTGAAGAGCGCGATGAACGGGCGTTCGCCCGTCCACCAGTCCCTGTCCATCCCCTCCGCCATGTCCCGCATGTTGCCTGCAATGGCCTGGAGCAGGCGGCATCCTTCCGCCGACCCGCCCGGCCGGATTTTGGAGGACTCCGGACCCAAAAGCAGCGCTTCGGCCGCCATCAGGCCCTGGCCGGCCACGCTCCCCCTGCTGACGCGGGCTGGCGAGACGGTCTCCTCCGTCAGCAGCCGCGCGACAGCCTTGTCCACCTTCCCGCGCGCATCGGGCCAGAAATGGAACCGGTGGATGCGCATGAACAACTCAGCCGGACCGAACCGCAGATGCTCGACGGCCATCCAGGCGTCCATAAGGTCGTGGAACGCGGTTTCGGCCCGGGCAAAGGTCCCGGCTCCCGGCTTGGCGCAAAGTGCCCCGGCGGCGGCCTTGAAGTCCCTGGCCGCGGCCGCCAGCCGCACGTAACGGGGCCGCACATGGTTTTCAGCCAGCGCGGCATTGACCCGCTCGAAGGCCTCGGGTGGCGGCCTGTCGCCGGCGGCGGCAGGCACGCCAAATGCGAGAATCGCCAGAACCAGCGCCGGCAGAGCGATCACAGGCGGCATGGCGCACCTTCGTTTCCGTTACGTCAGAGCGAACGTAGAAACGCGAGCAGCGCGTCCCGCTCTTCTTCGGTCATGTCTGCAACGCGCTGCTTCGCGGCCTCCGCCTCACCCCCGTGCCAGAGCACGGCCTCAAGGAGGCCGCGCGCGCGCCCGTCATGCAGGAAGAAGCTGTGGCCGTTCACGACTTCGGTAAGCCCGATGCCCCAGAGCGGCGCAGTGCGCCATTCGCGGCCCGTCGCTTCGCCTTCGGGCCGGTCGTCCGCCAGTCCCGGCCCCATGTCGTGCAGGAGCATGTCGGTATAGGGCCAGATCAGCTGGAAGGATTGCTCCGCTCCGATGGAATCACGGCGCGTCACGAATTTGGGTGTGTGGCAGGCCGTGCAGCCGGAGTCGTAGAACAGGCGCTTGCCCCGAAGCACCTGCGGGTCGTCCAGGTCGCGCCGGGCCGGCACGGCGAGGTTCCGGGAATAGAACATCAGCAGGTCGAACAGGGCATCCCCCGCCTCGACGCCCGGAACATCCTTGTCGCCGTGAGGAGCGTTGCGGCAGGCTTCCTGCCTCTGCGTACAATCGCCCCAGGGAACCGGATAGAGCGGCGTCGAGATACCAATGTCGCCGCGAAACGCCGCCGCGGCCTGCTGGACGAGCGTGGGCTGCCCGGCCTTCCAGCCGAACCGGCCCAGCATGAGTCTGTCGTGCTCGTCGCTCCACACTCGGTTCGGCCGCCCCGAAACACCGTCGCCGTCCCGGTCGTCCGGGTCCGCGCGGGCAAGGATGGCGTCTTCCGGTACCGCCTCCAGCAGGCCGACGCCGATCATCGGCGGGGCGGTGCGCGGAGATATCCGCAAATCCGGCGCGAGCGGGCCGTAGCGCAAGCCGGTCAGGCCGTATCGGGGCCGGCGCAGCGACACCGAGCCGCCATCGGCCAGTCTCACCGGGATTTCCTCCCAGGCGGTCGTCATCCTGCCCTCGGCGGGCACGCCCTGCACGGAGTGGTTCTGGAGCTGGCCTCCATAGGACGGGTCCGGTTCCCTGCCGTCGGGTCCCGTGGACAGACGGAGCACCATCGATACCGCCCGATCGCCGGGCACGGGCGGACGACCACGTCCGTCCTTGACGTGGCAGCTCTGGCAGGAGCGCGCGTTGAACAACGGACCCAGCCCGTCGGACGACCGGGTCGAGCTCGGAGACGACACCCAGATCTTCACGAAGACGCCGTCGCCGACCTCGAAATCGAGCTTGCGCTCGAAGGACATATTCGCCGACGGGTGCGAAAAAGCGTCACGGTTCGGCGTCGCAAAGGAAGTCGCCGCGCCGCCGGGCCGCCGCTCATAGCGCTCGGGGGCGGTGAAATCGGTCGCAGGTCGTGTCACAGCCTCGATGCGCGCCCGCTCCGCGTCTCCACCGGACGATACCCCGGCGATTCCCGCGAACGGCAGGAGGATCGCAGCCGTCGCAACGGTATGACTGAACCTGTTCATCAAAAAATTTCCACACGGGGGTTGACAGTTTTAATGATAATGATAATCATTAGCACTTGCAACTAACGAGATTGGAGGGAGTTCATGAAAAAGCGCGGAATGCTGGCTGCAACGTTCGGGGCCTGCCTTCTGGGATCGAGCCTGATCGCCGCGGTCGGCGGGCAAAGCAAGGCCGCGGCGGATGCCGGATCGCCCGAGGGCAAGGTGCTCGCGCACTATGCGGCGCTGGCGCATGCCGTCTATGAGGATTCGCTCATTACCGCTCAGGCACTTCAGGCAGCGGTAGACAAGCTGATCGCCGCCCCGTCCGAAGACACGCTCGCCGCGGCGCGTGACGCCTGGCTCGTTTCCCGCGTGCCTTATCAGCAGAGCGAGGTCTATCGCTTCGGCAACGCCGTGGTGGACGACTGGGAAGGCAAGGTCAACGCCTGGCCGCTCGACGAAGGCCTGATCGACTATGTCGATGCCGGCTACGGCGACTCGTCCGAGGAGAACCCCGGCTACACAGCGAATGTCGTTGCCAATGCGATGTTCACTTTCTCGGGCAAGCAAATCGACGCCTCTTTCATCGACGCCGCGTTGCTGGCCGACAGGCTTCATGAACTCGGCGGCGTCGAGGCGAATGTTGCGACCGGCTACCACGCCATCGAGTTCCTTCTCTGGGGCCAGGACCTGAACGGCACCGGGCCGGGCGCGCGGCCGGCGACGGATTTCGACACATCCGACTGCACCGGAGGCAATTGCGACCGCCGCGCCGCCTATCTCAAGGCTGCCGCCGACCTGCTGGTGCACGACCTCGCCTGGATGACGGCGCAGTGGACGGCCTACGGGCCCGCCACCAAGGCGCTTGTCGGCGGCGACGCCGCAGAGGGTCTGGCGACCATCGTCACCGGCATGGGCAGCCTCTCCTACGGCGAGCTCGCCGGCGAGCGCATGAAGCTCGGCCTGTTGCTGCACGATCCGGAAGAGGAGCATGACTGCTTCAGCGACAACACGCATAACTCGCATTACTACAACGCGCTGGGCATCCGGAACATCTATCTCGGCGAATACAGGCGGATCGACAGCAGCGTGATGTCGGGCCCCGGCCTGTCCTCGCTAGTCGCGGCGGTTTCGCCCGAAGCCGACATGGCGCTGCGCGATCGTCTCGACGCCACGATGGCGGCGATGGCCGAGCTGGTGAAGTCAGCCGAGAGCGGCGAGGCCTACGACCAGATGATCGGCGAGGACAATGCGGCCGGCAACAAACGGGTGCAGGCCGCCATAGACGGGCTCACCGCGCAGACCGACGCGATCACGAAAGCCGCATCGGCGCTCGGGCTCGCAAGCATTGAGTTCGAGGGTTCCGACAGTCTCGACGACCCGGAGGCGGTCTTCCAGTGATTCTCCGGCAGGGAAACGGCAGGGAAGACGCTCCTCCAGCCCACCTTGCCGCTGCATGGGCGGCGCAACCGCGCAGCGCCGCCCATGCACTTTCTATCTCAGAAGCGGCGCGCCTGTCGCCCGCATATCGGACCGTCGAACAGGAAAAGGGCAAAATCCGACCCTTGGCAGGGATATTGCTCGTTATCCGAGTGTATCCGAAGAAAACGTGATGAAGGAGATACAACGCATGAGAATGCACAGAATATTGGCAGCGGCGGCGCTCGGCACCTGTTTGCTGTCCGGCAGCGCTTGGGCCCAGAACGCGACCGACGCCCGCCTCGAAACGCTTGAAAAGCGCATCTACCAGCTTGAGGAGCGCCTCGCCGAACGCGACGCGGCCATGATGGAGAAGGAGCAGGCGCTCGCGAAGCTGAAGGCAAAGGTGGCGGTGCAGGAGCAGACCGCAGCCAACATCCACACTCAGGCGGAGAAAGCAGTCGCCGACGGCGGCATAGGCGGTGCCATAGAGGTCGAGATCGTCCAGGACAGTCCTTATGAGGGTAAGTCCACATCTGCCAGCGAAACGGCTACTGTCGATGTCGCCATCGAGGCTGAAATCAGCGACGCCGCCAGCGCCGAAGTCGTCCTGACGATGGGCGACGAAAGCGAGATCGAGGTCGATACCGCGGCCTTCACGATCGGCGTGGGGGACACGCCCGTTTCGTTCACCGCCGGCCTGTTCACCCTGCCCTTTGCCGACTTCGGCACGGAACTCATCTCCGACCCGATGGGGCTCGAAATGGGCGAGGCCGGCGAGAGCGCGCTGCAGCTCTCCTTCGAGTCTGAAGCGGGCCTCGCCGCTTCGGCTTACGTCTTCAACGGCGATGTCGATTACAAGGAAAAGGACCGTATCGGCGATTTCGGCGTCCAGCTGGACTATGGGATCGAGCTCGGCGGCATAGCCTTCAACGCCGGCGTCGGCTGGATCAACGATGTCGCCGAGGCGAACGCGCTGGAAGGGACGACGGAGGACGGCAAGAAAGCGGCCGGCCTCGCGATTTCCGGCGGCCTGGGCTTCGGCCCCGTCTCTTTCACCGGCCACTACATGACCGTGCGCGACAGGCTCAACGGGCTCGAATGGAACGTCAAGCCGGATGCGACGGAATCGGGCAGTGGGGAGGCAGCCCAGCCTTCGGCCTATGGCGTAGAAGCGGCTTACGCCTTGGGGATGGGCGACCGGGAAGTCGTATTCGCCGCCGGCTGGCAGCGTACCCGAGAAGCGATCGGCCTGGAAATGCCCGAGAGCCGCATCCTGTTCGGTTTCTCCACCGAACTCGTCGAGGGCGTCGGCGTCGCGCTCGAATATGCTCGCCACAACGATTACGGTGCGAGCGCCTGCACAGGCAGGGAAGACGATGAGGGAGGATATGCTCCGGCCTGCGGCACCGGCAAGAGCGGCAGCACCGTCACCCTGCAGCTCGCCGCCGAGTTCTAGGGAGGGGCCGCCGGCTCCGATCTGTAGGCCCCGCCATGTTCACCTTGAGAAATATCGACTCGAAGACCCTCGCCGCCTTGGTCGTCTCCGCGTCGCGCTCCTACCGGACGCAGTCCTCGTCGAAACAAGACCCGCCTTCCGAAAGCACTGCCGTGGATGCGGACCGTCCGCGCCTAATGCACCGACAGCGGCCCGCCGGCGCGACTGCGTCGCTAGCGGGACGGAATGGGGTGACGGAGCCGCCTCCTACCTAGCCGCGAATATGTGGCCGAGCGCATGCGACGGGGCCAGAAGGTCCTCACGCGTGTGCCGGTCGAAGACCTCCAGGAAGGCTTGCAGGGCCTCGTCGAGAACCCGGCTCAACACGCAGAGCCCCGCGATCGGGCAGCCGAGGGCGGCCATGTCGTGCTCACCTTCAGCGGCGACATGATCTCGCTCTCCGCGCTCTCGGGCACCGACAATGGCGCGCATATAATCGACCTTGCCAACGCAATTAGGGCGCGTGAGTTTGGCATGGCGATGTTGGGATCGCTCGGCTGATCCCGTTTATGCGGCGCGCCTGGAGGCGTAGTCGGTGCAGTTGTTGTCGTTGGCCGGGGTATCAGCATCGCTCATGAGGCCTGCCCATGCGCGGTCGAAGCGTCCGGATTTGATGAGGGCGCGTACGGTAAGGACGGCCTGCCCGCCGGCGATGCGCCATCGCATGCCGGAGCGCTTCATCCTCTGTGTGACGAGGGTTTTGTTTGCGGCCTCGACGACGCCGGAACCGATGGCGATGCCCCGGTCGCTGAGGTGGCGGTATCACATGCGCTTGCGGTGCTTGCGGAAGAAGGCGAGTTCGCGCTCGATGGCGGCGCGCGCGGTGCGGTTCCGCCCTTTCAACCAACCATGATTAACTCGTCGTTCATGAGGCCTTATATAGTGGCCTATGAGAATTGGTTTTCGACATCTGTCCACGACGACGGTTGATTGGCTGAAGGCGGCGTCGGTTGCCGAGAGCAGCACGCCCTGGCGCAGGGATTGTGCGAGCGCGAGGACTGGCGCAACGCGAAGGGCGAGCTGTGTCTTGCCGCGTGCGGCCCTGCCTGATCTTGCCTCGGCGCTCGGCATCGTCCTTCCTGCACCAGGGCCTCATGGCCTCGACACCCTTGAGCGGGACTGTCCCGACAAGCCACTCGCATGTTCTCCGGAGGAGCTTGGAGAGGTCACCGTGGAGCCGGTCGGCGAGGACAGGCGCCTGGCGATGATGGCGACCTGGCATCCCGAGGGCGAGGCGCCCGGATGAGCTACCGGATCACCTCGTCGCGCTACGGCCGCCTCGGCGGCCTGGTGTTCCGTGCGGCCAATTGGCATCAGAAGGCGCGCGACGACTTCTGGTCCCGGGGAGCGCGTGACGTCCACCTCGGCAAGGTCGTCAACAACGCTCGCTTGCTGATACTTCCGTCGGTGAATGTTCCGGAGCTGGCCTTCCACGTCCTGGCCTGCCGGCGGCTTGCTGCGGACTGAGAAGTGACGCCGGTTCTGGCCTGCGCCCATGTGAGCCCCGAAGACACCGGCACGAGCTACAGGGCGGCAGGCCGGGAGCGTTGTGAGAAGATGACCTCGGGTCGACCTCCCGGGGCCACCGGCCAGGGCGCACCGTGTGGATGAAGCCCCTGGCTTGGCAAGACGTGTTGTGGCGGGAGCGTGTCATGGGCCAGGCCGCACCCCTTGTCGATGATGGCGACCGGGCGATGAGGGAGTACAGCCGCAGCAACCACGGTGACGTGCGCATCCGCGACCGCCTTGTCACCATGGGCGTGGAACGATCGTCCCGGAGAGATCCTGCCGATGATCTTCCCCGGCGAGGCGGAACAGAAGGCGGCCTGCCGCCTGTTGTCGAACCCCAAGGTGACGATGGACCATATCCTCGAGGGGCATCAGGAAGCGATGATAGAGCGCTGCCGTCCGCAGCGCCGGGTCCTTGCCATCCAGGACACGACGTTCCTGAATTGCAATGGCCTGGAGGCGGGTCTTGTCGACATCGGCGGCTCGGGTGCCCTTGGCATTGCGGCCCATGCCGGGGTCGCCTTCACCGAAGGCGGCTGTGCCCTCGGCCTGTTCCATCTCGACGCCGACTTCCGTCTCGATCCGGATCACGAGAAGGGCGAGGAGAACGACAAGGAGAGCCGGCGCTGGCCTTTCAACCTGACACTATTAAGTCCATTGATTTCTGCATATCGTGTTCCCGCATTTTTCTGTGATGCTCGACGAAGTAGAGGAGGAGTTGGTATCCCTGCCAGAGTTTCTCGGTTCCCGGCAGGGGTTGGCGTTTGCCGGGGATGAAGCCTGCCACGCGTGCGACCTTGATGGCGAAGACTTCGATGGTCGGTTCGGGATCGGGAGGTCCACGAGGTTGGTGCTGTTTAGCGATCTTGTAGTTGTTCAGGGCCGTGATCTCGTCGCGGTGGACGATGCGGCTGGCCGGCGTGCGAGACGCTCGACGGTCATGACGCGGCATGCGGTGATCGCGTCGAAGGCCGGACACTTCCTCAGGTCGTCGGCCTGGCCGGTCCTCGATCCGTGTGCCGACCTTCAGGGCCTTGAAGTATTCTTCAATCAGCCATCGCCTTTCGTGGAAGGAGACGGTGTCGAGGGCAGCGGTGACGTCGCCTTCGGTGGTGAGCAGCATCCAGTCGAGAGGATCTGCCGGTAGGTCGGGTTCCGTGACGTGTACGGCCATCGTGGAGAGCGGCGGCGTTCCCCGGGGCTTCCGGTCCGGCGGCGCAAGGTCGACCCTTGCCGTGCGGCCTTCGAGGCCCTTGCGCTCCTTGCGGCGGCGCGGCCCTCCGCAGGCTGCGATGTCGATCGGCCTGGTCGCGATGCACGGCTCATCGGCCATGTGGTCCCGAAGGTCCCGTTGCGCGCCCGTTGCGGTGACCACGCGGCGGCATGTCGAGCGCCTGACGCGCACCAGCAGACCAGCTCCGGGCCAGCAGGTCCCGGATGTCGCCTTCACGGATCATCAGCACTTTTGTCGAGGGACAGGCCAGTTCCACGGCCCTGTCGTACCCGCCAGCGCCGCGCGCAGAAGCGGGAAAGCGGGTTACAGGCGGCCGAGCGCATACGACAGATCAGCGTCTTGTCGTCAGGACCTGAGGGAGGAGCCGGATGCGAACAGCGCTCGTCCGGATCTGGTGTGCCAGGCGAACTGGCAGAAGGCAGGGGGTGGAAGTCCCCCGGAACAAAGGAGTAACCAAACCGCGTTTCTCCGCGAGCCGTGCGTCGGTTCCCGCGAGGGGGCAGGCGAAGCGTCGGTAGCGGGGCTGATGGGCACCGAAAAGACGATGATCCGGGGTGCCGAGGTTTTCGGATCGGTCGAAGGCAACATCGCAGGCATCGATTTGGTGAGATGCCGGCGCGCCTCGCGGTGTCAGAGAATCCGTCCGTACTTCTTCTGTCGGGACCCTGGGAGATCTTCAAGCTGTCCCGCCTGTCGGGACCGCGCAGGGAAAGGAGAAAGCCGAAGCCTGTGATGAACGGTTTGAAGAAGGGGCCCTGTGAAGGCGGCGAACAAGGGAGCTTCTGCAAAGTTGGCGGAGGAAAGGGCCTCGACCAAGGGGAATTCGGGACACCAAAGCACGCGCCGAACGCAGTGTCGGGTGCCACAGGCGGCGGACCGGATACGGAAAGCCGCAGAGGTTCGACTGGAAGCGACTGGAGCGCATGACCGAGATTCTTTGGCCGCGCGCAACAATCCGCCACCCATGGCCGGACCAGCGGTTTGCCGTCAAGCACCCGAGGTAGGAGCCGGATGGACTGGCGTCCATGTCCGGATCTGTGCGGGGAGTGTGCAGTAATGCGCATTCCTACCGTAACGGCGGGGGGGGGGGGGGGGGAACCCGGTTCCCTACCGCGATAGAGGCGGTGCTTGCCGGCGACTTCAACCACAACGTGCGATGGGACAAGCCCGTCTGGGCCAGCAATTTCCGGGAAACGGTGGAGATCCTCGAAGGCCTGGGACTGGTCAGCGCCGATCATGCGGCGAACGGCGAAGAGTTCGGAAAGGAGAGTTCTTACACGTACTACCATGCCCCGCAGAACCGTGCGCCGTATCACATCGACTACATCTTCGCGCCCCGTGCCTGGACGGAGGCGTGTTTCGGGCTCGATGTCGGCTCCCGCGAAGACTGGATCGATTCGGGCTGGAGCGGCCACGTGCCGATCGTGCTCGACATCACCGACGCCTGATCCGCGTCGGCGTTCGGCTCCTTCGGCCGCCGCAGCCGTGGATTGCAACAGTTCGGCGCCTGTGACAGATTGGAACCGCCATGCAGTTCGACCTCGAAGCGGATTTGGTCAAGGAGAAGGCGAAAGCTCTGGGCGCAGATCTGGTTGGCATAGTTGGCGCCGACACGCTGAACGAGTTTCCGCCCGATCCCAAGTGGCCTCAGACTCCGGAGCGAATTTCACCCTTCGCGCGGAGCGTTGTCGTGGTTGCAAAGAGGATTCCGATCGGCGCCTTCAGGGCGAAGACCAATGTCCCGGTCCAGTATATCGACATGCTTGTCCTGCGCGCCATGGACAGGGCTGCCTACCGGCTCTCGCGCTGGATGGAGGATCAGGGGTTCCCCTCGTTCGTGACGGCTGCGCAGGAGACCGACTGGAGCTACAAGAAGGCGAGTTACGGCCGCCTCAGCACCAGGCATCTCGGAATCGAGGCCGGTCTCGGGACCTTCGGGCTTGAGGTCAACATCCTTACCCCTGAATTCGGCCCGCGTATCTATCTCACCGGCATTCTGACGGAGGCGCGCATCGCGGCTGACGAGCGTATTACCGAACAGGTCTGCATCGGCGAGTCCTGCAGCCGCTGCCTGTATTCCTGTCCGCCCGATGCAGTGCGCCATTTCGGGATTGACAAGCGGGGCTGCGCCACCGAGGCGCAGGAATTCGGGTTTTCGACGATCATGAAATTCTGGCAGCACTTCATTGGAGAGCCGCCGGAACGTCGCCGGGAACTCCTCCGGGACCGGGAGATATTCGGTTTCTGGCAGGGCCTGCTGCGCGTCGTCGGTTCCTTCGGCGACTGCCCGAGATGCCTAGCCGTGTGTCCCGTCGGCAACGACTATCATGCGCATCTCGCCGACATCCAGAAGCGGATTCCCGAAAAGACGCCGGAGAAGGTTGTCAAGGCCAAGGCCTTCAAGGAGGCGCGCAAGAGCGGAGATCCGGTCGACGGGCTGAACGACTGGAATGTGAGGTGGGTGGGGCCCGACGGGTACAAGGGAATTGTCGCCCGTCAGCTGCAGGCGTTCAAGCGAACGCAGCAGGAAAAGGAACACGAGGCTGAGCAGCGCCGGCAGCTCGAGACAACCGGAGAGTAGTTCGACATGGTAGCCGTATTCCGGGAACCGGTTTCTGCGGAAGAGATCAAGCAGCAGGCAAGGGACTTCGGCGCCGACCTTGTTGGCATTGCCGACGGGGCAGCACTGGATGACAACCCTGCGCCCGGGTTCGCCAACCGGCCCTCGGACATCACCGAGCATGACAACGGGCGCATCATCGTCCTGGCCAAGCATTACGGGAGCGGAACGACGAGGATCGCCCGCTGGGACGAGCGCCACAAGTATTACAATGACGAGCTGACGCTGACGATGCTGGAAGAGGCGTCGCTCAATCTCGTCTACTGGCTTGAAGACAGGGGGTATCCGGCAATCATCGTTCCGCCTACCCACACCGACCCCTGGGCCTATCAGAACGATCCGGGCGAACATCTCACGACCCTGCTGTCGCTAAATCACGCCGCGGTCGAGGCCGGCCTCGGTTCCTTGGGCCTGAACCTGCAGCTTCTCACTCCCGAATTCGGTCCGAGGGTCATGCTTTCGGCAGTAATGTCCAGCATCGATTGTGAGGTCGACGGCATTGTTCCAGACAGGCTGTGCCGGGGTCCGGAATGCGGGCGCTGCCTCAGCGCCTGTCCGGGCGATGTCGTTGGCCATTGGGATCGCGACTGGCCGGCGTGCGACCGTTATCGCTCTCCTCACGGTTTCGCCCAGTTGACCGACCACCTTCAGAACATCTTCGACGAACCCGACTCGGGGCGCAAACTCGAACTACTCCGCTCCGAACATTCGTTCAACCTGTGGCAGAGCATATTGCGTGGCGCAGGCGTCATAACCGGTTGTCGCCGCTGTCAGGATGTGTGTCCGGTCGGCGAGGACTACGCGCGTTTCCTGCAGGACGCTCTCGAAGAGATTCCGGAAGACACACCGGAAAAGGCGTTTCGTCTCGCAGCGATGTGCCGGGCCGAGGCTGCAGGCGACATGCCGCCCGCCCACGACGCCCAGCGCCGCTGGCTCGGCATCTCGGCCGGCGGATCGGCGGGATGATTGCGGGCAGAGCCGAACTCCCTCTCGGGTTGCCGCGCTCGCACGGGGAGATCGAGGAGATCCAGAGGGCGCGGAAACCTGTCGCCTTCGAGAACGCCAGACGTTCCGTTTTCTGGAAGCACAGGCTCGAAGGAATCAATCCGGCCAAGCTCGACGATCCCGAAGAGTGGGCCAAGATCCCGATCCTCGACAAGGATCAGTTGCGCGGCCTGTCGACCGAGCGGTTCTACAGCGAGTTCTGCACCACGCCGCAGAACGAGATCTGCGAATACTGGCGTTCGGGCGGCAGCACAGGCAGACCCCTCTTCTATCCCAAGACATACGAGGATATCCGCTACAACATGGTCGGGTTCACGCGTACGTTCGAGTGCAGCGGAACCGGTATGGGCAATCTCGCCCATATCTCATTTCCGCTTGGCATTCATCCGGCGGGCCACATGTGGGCGCGGGCCGCCCGCATCATGGGTATCGGGGTGGTCTGGGCTGGTTCCGGTGTCGCCTTGCCGTCGGCCACGCAGCTGGAGCTGATTCGCAGCATGAAACCGACCCTGTGGATGGGCATGTCGAGCTACGGCCTCCATCTCGCCAACCTTGCGGCCGCCGAAGGCGCCGGCCTCCAGGACAACTCGGTGGACCGAATAATGTGCACCGCGGAACCCGTCTCGGCGGCCAAGCGCGCCAAGCTGGAGCGGGACTGGGGCGCTGATGTCTTCGACTGCTTCGGGATGACCGAATGCAGCATGCTTGGGGCCGAGAGCGACAAGCGGGACGGTTTCCACGTCTGGACCGATCTGGCCCTGATCGAGATACTCGACGAGAAGACGCTGAAACCGGTGGACGAAGGCAAACCCGGCCTTTTGGTGATGACGCCGCTGTTCAGCAACAATGGTGCCGCATTCCTGCGCTGGAATTCCGGTGACGTGGTGACATGGAAACGCGAAGGCGCAACCGGATCCGATTTCGCGGTCTTCCCCGTGATCCGCCATACCCATCGCACAGCCGGGTTCTTCAAGATCCGGGGGGTGAACATCAATCACCAGGAATTCGAGGATTTCCTGTTCGAGATCGAGGAAGTCAACGACTTCAAGGCCGAGCTTGTCACGGCAACTGAAGGAACCGACAGCTTTGCCCTGTCGGTCGAGATCCGGCCCGGCGTTGATCGCGAGGCCATAGCCGCAAGGGTCGCGCAACAGACCAAGGCGACTTTCGAGGTGACGCCGGAAATCAGCATCCTGGCTCCAGGGGCGCTTGCGGCGGAATTCGAGAACAGCGTAAAGGCCCCGCGTTTCGCCGACCGGCGCAAATAGCCGGGCTCCGCCGTCCCTCAATTCCCGACCGCAGCGGATGGCACTCAGTCGATAGACTCGAATTGCATTGAAAATAAACGGCTTTTTGTAGAATTGGTCGATGTGCAGCTTGCTGGAGAATCGGGACCGGCGCATGCTGCACCGCTCCGTTCCCGGCGTGGGCATGAAGGGAGAACCGTCTTCGACTGCGGTTCTCCCGGGGCCGGGCCACCGCGGTTCTTGGGAGTGCGCGTGGGCGGCTGCCAATAAATCCGAGGTGATTCGCTCAAAGTCGAAAAAAATCACCGCCAACGGTTATAATGGCTCCAATGGGCACTACATATAGTGTTCAACGATCCTGCGTTTGTCCCTTGTCGCAGGGCCGTCACGCCGCAGAGGGGGTCCAATTGGTTGTCCCATCATGCCTCCCTGTACTCCTTTGCGTTTGGCGGAGCCGAAATAGCTAGCGTGGGCGTTGGCTCCGCCCTTTTCCTGCCCGGACGAGCTGTCTCTAGTAACAGCGTGTCGACAGTCGGGAGTTCTTCCTGACGCGGACAGAACTCGGTACGAATTCGCTTCAGATTCCAGCCTGCAGTCCGGCGGCCTCGATTCCGGCCACGGCTGCCGCCTCGTCGTTGTCCGAAGTGTCGCCGCTGATGCCAACGGCGCCGACCACCTCGTCCCCGTCCTTGATCAGGACGCCGCCGGGAACCGGCACAAGACGTCCGTTGGATGCGCCTACCAGCGCTACACCGAAATGCGGTCGCTCCAGGACCCGATCATTGAGGGCGCGGGAGGATATTCCCATGCCGACGGCGCCAAACGCCTTGCCGGTCGCAATCTGCGGCCGCAGCGCGGCCCCCGGCCCGTCTTCGCGGGCAAATGCCTTGAGGTTGCCACCGTCGTCGACGACAGCGACAGTTAGCGGCTTGAGGTCCATTTCCCTGCCCCTCACCAGCGCCTGCCTGACGATCGTGTCCGCCTGATCGAGCGTGAGTCCTGCCATTTGTTCGTTTCCTGCTTTTAATCCTTGTCACAGCTTAGCGGGTTGTCGGTCCCGGTGAAAGGCGGCGCCCGGCACGATGTTCCACAGATGGTCCCGCCGCCCAGGAAGTGTCGGCCGCGCCGCATTGGCCGGCTTCTGGTAGCTCCGCGTGTCCCGCGCATGGGCAGCCATGCTGGCTCGAACCGGCAGCCCTCGCCGACCGGATCCAAACCCCGATTCACGGTTGCATGCTGCCCCTAAACGGAATATGTTGGCCCAACGATAGCTGACGCCTTTTCAAGGGAGATTATACGTGGAATACCGGAACCCGAATGAGGTCTCGGGCGACTACAAGGAAATGCTTGTCCGCCTGATGACCCGCCAGATCTACGCCGAGACGGCGACCGCCGAGGTCTTCGGACGGGCCATATCGTCGGCGCCGAACTGGCGCGAAAAGGAACTGGCAGCCGAGTTTGCAGCCGAAGAGGCGCGCCACAGCCGCGGATTGTTCAATCTGTTGACCGATCTCGACGAAGATCCCGAGGCAATCATCGCAGGACGTCCGGACGCCGGCGATTTCTGGGGCATTGATCTCGACAACTGGCTTGACATCGCGGTGTTCAATTTCACCGTGGACCGCGCCGGAAGCCATCAGATCATGGAATACCGCGAGTCGAGCTATGTTCCTTGGGCCGACAGCCAGGAAGAGGTGCTGGCGGACGAGGAGGACCACTACGACAACGGCGTCGAGAACCTCAAGGAGTTCGCCAAGGACCCCGAAAAGCTGGCTGAATTCCAGGCGGTGTTTGATCGTGTGCTGCCGAACTGCATCAAGCGTGCCTTCGGCCGTCTCGAAGGGCCCGACAACGATTTCTGCCTTGAGCACGGCCTCAAGCGCAACAAGACCGAGGCCATCGTCAACCGGTATCTTGAGGAAATGCGCGGTCATATGGACGGAACTGGTCTGACATTTCCGCCGCTGACAGCGTTCGACGCCATCAAGTGCGAGCTCGCCGACAGCACCCGGGACATCCTTCTGTCGCTGCAGCGCTGAATCCCGTTCCAATTCCCGTACGCATGCGCGGCAGGGCCGTCCGCATGTGTACGCGGTCTTTCCGACCGGCCATAGCCGCCGCGCCTGCTGCCCTTTCCGGAAAATCTCTACGGAGCACCGAAGATGATTACCGAGTCGAACGACGTGATCCTCGACCACGATTTCAAGGCCGTGAAAGTCGGGATCGCCGGGCAGATATTGACGATGACCCTCAACCGGCCCGAGCGGCTGAACACCTTCAATGAGGACATGAAGGAGGATTTCCGCTGGCTCGAGCGCCGCATCGAGGCAAATGACGACATTCGGGTCATGATCATCAATGCCGAGGGGGAAAAGGCGTTCGGCGCTGGCGCCGATGTCTCCTGGTTCGAGCAGGATTTCCTTACCGAGCGGTTTCGCATCGAATATCGGTGGATTCACGACTTCTTCGACCGCCTTGAGCGCATCGAGATACCGGTCATCGCCGCGATTCAGGGCATCTGCGCCTGCGGCGGGCTGGAACTTGCGATGTCGTGTGACTTCCGGGTCGCGACCTCCGACGCTCGTTTCGGGTTCACCGAGGGCAATATCAATCTCATACCCGGCTCGGGCGGCTGCTCGCGGCTTGTCGGAATGATCGGGCCGGGCTGGGCCAAGGAACTGGTCCTAGCCGGCGAGTTCATCGATGCGGAGAGGGCGCAGCAGATCGGTCTCGTGACACGTATCGTTTCGCGTGAGGAACTGCAGTCCGAAGCGCGGGCGCTCGCCGAGAATCTGGTGGCCAAGGCGCCTGGTGCGCTTGGTCTCGCCAAGGCGATTCTCAACACCTGCCAGAATATCGACAGCGCCTCGGGGCGGGTTCTCGAGCGCATCGGCCAGTCAGTGCTGATCAGGTCCGACGACCACAAGGAGGGCGTGCGAGCATTCCGCGAGAAACGTCGGCCAAACTACAGTGGCCGCTGATCTGGACGAAACGCCGTATTTCGCTACATTTGCGGATGAAGCGGGATGCGGCGACATGTTCCATCATCTTCTGCCCGGCATGTTTGTGCGCCATTCCGGCCGTCCGGACTGGGGCCTTGGCCAGATCCAGTCGGTCGACGGCTTCCGGATCACGGTGAACTTCACCAACGCCGGAAAACAGTTGATCAACGGCGAGATCATTGAACTCGAGACTGCGGACGCCGCGGACGAAGATGACTGACCGGAGCGGATCCGGCCGCATGCCATCGGATTCCGCTGGCAGCAGGAGCAGGAAGGGTGGACGCCTTCCGAAGGGGCGCCGGACCGATTCAGCGGCGCTTGAAGGCGTCCGGAAGCTGCTCGGTAGCATGCCGCGCAGCCGCGACATGCTGATCGAGGCGATGCATCTCGTGCAGGACGCGCTCCGCTGCCTGCCGCCCGATCATCTGGCCGCGCTTGCACAGGAGTTTCAGCTCTCGCTGGCCGAAGTCTACGAGACCGCGACCTTCTATCACCACTTCGATGTTCTTGCCGACGGCGAGGAGTTACCTCCCGAGATCACGGTGCGGGTCTGCAGTTCGATCGCCTGCGAACTCGCGGGTTCGGCGCAGCTCCTTGCTGGGCTGCGAGATCGCTTCGGCACCGCTGTCCGCATCCTGCCTGCGCCCTGTATGGGGGCCTGCGACCACGCGCCTGTGGTGGCAGTCGGACGCAACCAGGTGGCCAATGCCGATGTCGCGGGCGTCGGCGAAGCCGTCCGGGCCGGTGCCACGGCCCCGGTCCTTCCCGAGAGCAGGGGGTACGCCGCCTACGCCGCCGAAGGGGGCTACCGCCTCGCCAGAGACTGCTTTGGCGGACGCCGCACCCGCGAAGACGTGATGGATGCGCTTGCCGGGTCGGGCCTGCGCGGCCTCGGAGGTGCAGGGTTCCCGACCGGCCGCAAGTGGCAGATCGTTGCCGGCTTTCCCGGACCGAGGATGATGGCCGTCAACGCGGACGAGGGAGAGCCGGGAACCTTCAAGGACCGGCATTTCATGGAGACCGATCCGCACCGCTTTCTCGAGGGCGTCCTCGTCGGCATGTGGGCTGTCGAGGCCGAGGCCTGCTACATCTACCTGCGCGACGAATATCCGGCAGTGCGCGAGATCCTGCTTCACGCGATGGCGGAGCTGGAGCGCGCGGGGCTGTGCGCACCGCATGCGCTTCATCTCCGCCGGGGCGCCGGCGCCTATATCTGCGGCGAGGAATCGGCGATGCTCGAGAGCATCGAGGGCAAGCGCGGCCTGCCGCGGCACAGACCGCCCTTTGCGGCCGAGGTCGGCCTCTTCGGCCGTCCGACCCTCGTGAACAATGTCGAGACCCTGTTCTGGGTACGGGACATACTGGAAAAGGGGACGGGATGGTTCGCCGGCCACGGCCGCCACGGCCGCAGCGGGATCAGGACGTTTTCGGTGTCGGGACGAGTGCGCGAGCCTGGCGTGAAGATCGCCGAGGCCGGGATTACCGCCGCCGAACTGATTGAGGAACATTGCGGCGGCATGGCTGATGGGCACCGCTTCAAAGGCTATCTGCCGGGCGGCGCATCGGGCGGCATCATGCCGGCTGCCAAGGCTGATGTTCCGCTTGATTTCGGAACGCTTGAGGAACATGGTTGCCTGATCGGATCCGCGGCCGTTGTAGTGCTGTCGGACCAGGACAGCGCGGCAGACGCCGCTCTCAACCTGATGCGTTTCTTTGCAGACGAATCCTGCGGACAGTGCACGCCGTGCCGTGCGGGGTGCGAAAAGGCGGTTGACCTGATGGAAAGCGCCGACTGGGACCGGCCGCTCCTCGAAGAACTTGGCCGGGTGATGACGGATGCCTCGATCTGCGGTCTCGGGCAGGCGGCGCCCAACGGCATGCTGTCGGTCTTCCGGGACTTTCCCGAGGACGTGCCGCGGGTGTCGGAATGACGGCGCAGATGACCCGGGAACCGGACTCCGCCGCCGGCGCGAACACGGTCGCGTTCACGCTGGACGGGTGTCAGGTTCTCGCCGGACCCGACGAGACCATCTGGGAGGCGGCACGGCGTAGCGGGGTCGAGATACCGCATCTCTGCCACGCGCCGGAGCCCGGCTACCGGCCGGACGGCAACTGCCGCGCCTGCATGGTTGAGATCGAGGGCGAGCGCGTCCTTGCTGCGTCCTGCATCCGCCGCCCGGCGGAAGACATGGTCGTCAGCACCGAGAGTGCGCGCGCGTCGTTCTCTCGTCGGATGGTATTCGAACTTCTCGTCGCTGATCAACCGCCGCGTGAGCGCGCGCATGACGCCGGATCGAGATTCTGGGACTGGGCAGACAGGATCGGCGTACGAGACAGTCGGTTTGCCGCGAGAGAGCCGATCGAACCGGACCTCTCGCATCCCGCGATGGCGGTCAATCTCGATGCCTGCATAAACTGCACATTGTGCGTCCGCGCATGCCGCGAGGTGCAGGTCAACGACGTCATTGGAATGGCCCGCCGCGGCGCGGAGGCGCAGATCGTCTTCGATTTTGACGATCCGATGGCGGCGAGCAGCTGCGTCGGCTGCGGCGAATGTGTCCAGGCCTGCCCCACGGGGGCGCTGCTGCCAGCCGCGGTGGCGTCCACGGAAGGACGTGTCACCGCCGACCGGTCGGTCGAATCGCTGTGCCCGTATTGCGGTGTCGGCTGCCAGTTGACCCTTCATGTGAAGGATGACCGGCTGCTCTTTGTCGACGGCAGGAACGGCCCGTCAAACCGCAACAGGCTCTGCGTCAAGGGCCGGTTCGGTTTTGACTACATCCATCATCCGGACAGGCTGGTCACGCCGCTGATACGGCGCACCGGCGTGCCGAAGGATCTCCAACTGCCGGTCGGTCCGGACAAAGTGTCGGACGTGTTTCGCGAAGCGAGTTGGGAGGAAGCACTCGATGCGGCCGCCGCCGGCCTGCAGAAGGTGATCGCAGAGCGCGGCGGGTCGGCGCTTGCCGGTTTTGGCTCCGCCAAGGGATCCAACGAGGAGGCCTACCTTTTCCAGAAGCTGGTGCGCACCGGTTTCGGCACCAATAACGTCGACCACTGCACGCGGCTCTGCCATGCGTCGTCGGTGGCCGCCCTGATGGAAACCGTGAATTCCGGCGCCGTGTCCGTACCCTTCGGCGAGTGCGAAAATGCCGAGGTGATCATCGTCATCGGGGCCAATCCCGCTGCGAACCACCCGGTGGCGGCGACCTTCTTCAAGAATGCTGTCAGGAAGGGTTCGACGCTGATCGTCATTGACCCGCAGGGCCAGTCGCTGGCGAGGCACGCGGCCCATGTGCTCGCCTTCAAGCCCGGCACCGACGTCGCGCTTCTCAACGCGATGCTGCACACGGTCATGGACGAGGATCTGGTCAACCGTGAATTCGTCGATCGCTACACGGAAGGCTTTGCCGCTCTTGAAACTCAGGTGAAGGCATTTCCGCCGGAGAAAATCGCGGATCTTGTCGGGATCGACGCGACGGAGATTCGGCACGTCGCACGCCTCTACGCGACCGCCCGGAGCAGCATTGTTTTCTGGGGTATGGGCATCTCCCAGCATGTTCACGGCACCGACAATGCGCGTTGCCTGATATCGCTCGCGCTGCTGACCGGACAGATCGGCCGTCCCGGGACCGGGCTTCATCCGCTTCGCGGGCAGAACAACGTGCAGGGTGCATCGGATGCCGGCCTCATTCCCATGGTCTATCCAGACTACCAGGCCGTCGATGACGACGCGACACGGGCCGAGTTCGAGAGGCTGTGGCGGTCGGAACTGAGACCGGAGCCCGGCCTCACGGTGGTCGAGATCATGAATGCTATACGCGGCGGCGAGATCCGAGCCATGTACGTCATGGGCGAGAATCCGGCGATGTCGGATCCCGACCTCCACCATGCGCGCGCAGCGCTGGCATCGCTTGAACATCTCGTCGTGCAGGACCTGTTCCTGACCGAGACCGCGGCCTATGCCGATGTCGTCCTGCCCGCCAGCGGGTTTCCCGAGAAGGACGGTAGCTTCACCAATACCAACCGCCAGGTCCAGATCGGCCGCAAGGCACTGCCGCTGCCGGGCGAAGCGCGCCAGGACCTGTGGATCATCCAGGAGTTGGCTCGCCGCCTCGGGCTTGACTGGACTTATGGCGGTCCGTCCGACGTGTTTGAGGAAATGAGGCAATGCATGCCGTCCATCCGGGGGATATCGTGGGAACGGCTGGTACGCGAGGACTCCGTGACCTATCCCGTTGAGCGCGAGGACCAGCCTGGGCAGGAGATCATCTTCACGGACGGGTTTCCGACCGCGAGCGGGCGCGGTCGGTTCGTGCCGGCAGAGCTGACCCAGCCGGATGAGATCCCCGATGACGACTATCCTCTCATATTGACGACCGGGCGGTTGCTCGAACACTGGCACACCGGTGCAATGACCCGCCGTTCGCAGGTGCTTGACCGCATTGAGCCGGAAGCGACGGCGGCCCTCGCGCCGGCTGAACTTGCCGAACACGGACTGCAGGTCGGCGATCCGGTCTGCGTCGAGACGCGGCGCGGCGCCATCGAGCTCAAGGTGCGGGCCGACGGGAACGTTCCTAAAGGGATGGTTTTCATACCGTTCTGCTATGTCGAGGCTGCCGCCAACCTGCTTACCAACCCGGCTCTGGATCCGGTCGGCAAGATCCCGGAGTTCAAGTATTGCGCCGCGCGCCTCACCGCAGCCGGAACAGGAAAGGTAACTGCGCGTCCCTGCTGATCATTGATCGTTTGTGTCTGCTCGCGCGCCTCTGGACCGAGCTCCAGCCACGCCTAGACCGCCTTCTCCGCCAGTTCCTCGCAAGGCGCCTCGTGCACGCTGCCGCCCCGCAGTTCCACCGCTTCGACTGGATCGCCCGCACCACCGCGTTCACTGCCTTGCGCAGGTCCTGATTACGTTGTCGGCGGATGTCGTTCATGACCGCCGTCGTCATCCCCGCCTGCTGCAACAGCCGGAAGGGCTCACCCGCCTTCACCGCGCAAAGCTGGCCTTGGTCGCCCACCAGCACCCCGCCCCAGCCTGCCCCGGGCTTGATCCCATATGAGGCGTGTGCGCTGTTGTGCCCATATCCCTGTCACGCGCGGGCGCCTAGTCGCGGGATCGTAGCCCCGCGTCTGCAACATCGTCTCCTCGATCCAGTCGAGCGCCGCTCGCACCGCCTTGTCGTGGCAGCGCAGCACCGACCGGTCGCCGCGCGGATGCCTCTCCGTCGGCAGCGCCGCCAGCACCACCGACTTCGGTGCCGAAAACGTGATGTCGAAACCCGGGCAGTGCTCGTGCCTGCCCTCCCGCCTGCGCCACGGACGGATGTCCGTCCCGCGAACATGGCCCTGCAGGCGCCTCCCGAACGCGCCTGCCGCAACCTTCGACCCGGCTTGAGTTCCACCGCAGCCGCCGCCTGTCCGTGCCATGCGCTCGCCTGGCGGTGCTCCTCCGCCTTCGCGCGCACCGCCTCACGGTCGCCGCCGGCCGTCACATGGTCGCCGCCCTCCTTGAGGAAAGTACGCCGCCGTCGATGATGACGACGTCAGATTGCGGACACGCGCGACCATGGACCGGTATCATATGGAGATTCCACGAAACCGGAGAGGACCGGATCGGGGCCCGACGGGCACGGTCATCGGCCACCGCAGGATGGCCGGGTCGTCCGAATCCCCCATGACGGGACGCCGGTAAAACCCCTGAGCGTTTCCCGATCGCGAGGAGAGCGGACGCTTGCGGCGGCTGCCGGGGTAGGTTAGCGTTTCGGCTTGAGATGCCTTCATGCCCTGCTATGGAGGCCCGTACTACTTAGGGGAGAGCGCGATGACCCAAGATATTTCCCGGACCGGCGCCGCCGGCGACGACACGCTGACGGGCGGGTGCGCCAGGTTAACTGGCAGGATGTCGCCGGGTGAAAGTCCCGGCAGGAAGAGAGGCTAACCACCACTTCCGCCGTGAACCATGCGTCGGACATCGCGAGGCGAAGCGTTGGGGAGCGGCAGGCGCGGGCCGGGCTATTGGGCCAGGAGATGTAGTGAAACCGGAGTGCCGAGGTTGTCCACAAGGCCGAAGGCAACACCCTGCGGGCCGAGATGGTGAGGCGAGCGGGGGGCTCCGCGGGGTCTGAGAACCATGGCACACGCTGAAAGTCTACCGGGACGTGGGAGGTCTTTCAAACGCCCCACTGTCGTAGAGCAGCCGCAGAGAAAAGGGACTATTCCGTAACCCGATGATGAATGATTTGAAGAAGTCAGATTCGGCCATGGTACCGTCGAAGGCGGCGAACAAGGGTTCTTCGGAGCCTGCGGAGTTGCTGGAGGGAAGGCCAATGCAGTTGGCCAAGGCCCGCGCCGCGCGCAGAAGCGGGAAAGCGGGTTACAGGTGGTCGAGCGCATACGACAGATCAGCGTCTTGTCGTCAGGACCTGAGGGAGGAGCCAGATGCGAACAGCGCCCGTCCGGATCTGTGCGGGGGACCGGGGAAACCCGGTTCCCTACCGCGATAACTGCAAGCTCGGTAGCCGATGTGGACTTTCTCGCCATGAATCCCGGCAGTTCGGACGATGACACGCTGGAGGCCCGTGATCTCGCCCCTGCGGCAGCCGGACAACAACATCACCGCGGGCGGCGGCGTGGTTCATGATTTGCCGCAAGGTGTCGAGGACGCGGTTGGCGCCGCCCCGGCATCCGACCTCCGCGCAATCGCCACGCCGTCTGATCGCAGAATGTGTTACACATCGAGCCCTCCGATGCCTCTCTCACGCCTCTGTCCGAGCCCCGCGCGACATTCCTCTCTTCTAACCCAATGTCCCGCCGAGGCTCGAGCAATATGCCTTTTGCTCGAGACCTGTCTAGCTGCGTTCTGGTTGTCCTATCCCTGTATTGCTATCTAGGAGCAACACGATGGTCGATCGCCTCATCAGGAAATGCGACTTTGGTATAGAAGCGGAATTTGCCAAGTCTGCCTTCAATCTCCAGCGCGCTGACTCCGATCTGCATACCACGGTCGTCTCTGCTTTCGCCCCTTTCTGCCGGATTCGTGCTGACGATATCCGGATTGAGACTGACACGTTGCCTCTCAGCAATGCCAATGTCGTCTATGACCTAGCTGGCTTGGGGGGGTTCGCTCGACTCAATCTCGACAAGGCCTTCATTGTATTTTTCAATCCTCATGTCGGTGATGCCACATCCATTACCTCTTTGTCGGAAACCTGCTTGGAGGCAGTTGGGGCCTTCTTGTCAGCTGTTGAATCCGTAATCCCTGACTGTGCATACGGATCTTTTCAGGTACAATTCATGTGTCACTACGAGCTTATCGACTCGTCCCCAGCGGATCATATTCGTCAATACGTGTCTCCCCTACAGGACGATACCAATCGGGTCATAGGAAGTGCTGTCACCTATCACCTGGGACCTAAGGGCCCGCAGACCGACGCCTCCATAGTGCTGGATTTATCCGGTGAATATTCAGATTGTGTTTTCGCAAGAATATCGATTACCTTTGATGCGTCAGGAATATCCTTGGAGGAAATGTTGGGATCTGTATTTCAACACTGCCGTCGTCTTCTTGCTCTCGTAGGATTGGAATCCAACGAATGATGAGAGATTTTTCTTCGTTCTACCAGGCGAACCCCCAACGATCCGGTGCGAGACGGTCTATCCCGATCTCGCGTGACCGACATCGTTACCCAGACATATTCGTATCCAATACAAACGTCTCGGACAATTTGCCCAGGAATTGGGATTTTTTCTTTGAACACCTTGCACCTGTTTATCGCAAAGGGCCTTCACTTTATTACTATTACGAAAGACCTGAGATTCGCCAACAAGCGCCAAGTGAGAATTTGTCCCAGGCACTGAGGGGAGAGGCTCTCACGGTCAATTTGACTAACTTGAGAGAACTGGCAGACGTTTTCACGCTGCGGCAACGTCTTGTGGTTGGCGGTTTCACAGTTCCGGTTGATCTGGTTTCGAGACAGGTTGCTTCTTGTACGCAGGGCCCGGCACGATCTGTCATGGAGCGCCCAGTCGGCGCCACTACTCTCCCAGTAGTGGTATTGGAGAAGGCTAAAATGCTCCTTGGGGAGAATAACGTTCAAGAGGCTGTTTGCGTCCTCCGATCGGGAGTTGAGCAGTTTCCGGATGATTTGAGAATAGCTGACCTACTGCGGATCATTTCGCCCCAAGGCAGGCCTAGGAAGGTCAACATGGTTATCAAGAGTTGCCAGGAGGAAACGTCCTGGATCAAAACGCATGGTAGAAAATACAGAGGCAAGTGGATCGCATTAGATGGTAGTGAATTAGTTTCTTTCTCCGATACGCTCAGGCAGTTGCTGGAGAACGTAGATCGCAAATCGGAAGAAGAGGGAATGCCGTTGATTCAGTATGTAGAGTCGGGGGCTGGCTAGGTATGCTGGAGCTGGATGGCGAGCCATTTGTATGTGGTGTATCCGGGTACTTTGAGGAAGACCCGACGTTAGCCTCAGGGCAAACGTCAGTTTACGTGAGCGTACTACTTCATGGAGACCGGGATATTCGAACCTTGGCCCGAGTCGATCCGGCCACCCCGTGGGTGGTCCTTAACTCGGAGATCAACGAACAAATAGGTCTCAAAGGAAGTTCGGAGACAGTGACCCTGCACACCGTGGCAGGAGTTAAGGGGGGCAGCCTGGAAAGATGTCGGATTACCCTTGTGGCTGAGCGGGGGTGTGGTCTGGAGGTGGATGCAACGGTGTTTGTTTGCGATGACTGGACGCGAGGCAATTTCTTGGGTTACTCGGGACTGCTGTCCCGAATTCGGTTTGCGTTGGACCCGCAGGATCTCAAGTTTTATTTCGGTCTTGCTTGATGGAAGTGCCGGGAGGGTGGGGGCTCCGGCTACCGGAGGTCGGTCCAACGCAGGGGCCGCGCGGTTACCCCTGTTGTGACGCGAGGTTTTGGTGGTTATCTCCAGCACGCGGTGCGCCGGTCTCCATGGGCGCATGACGCAGGATCGAAGTAAGGACTCTCGCCATAATGAATTGATCATTGTGTCCGTGGTGTGAGGGTGTAGTTCCACTCGCCGTGGAACGGGTCTCTGCGGATGGCGAGGCCGTCCATCTGATCGTCGCTGACCTTGACCCCGAGCGGATAGCTGTTCTCGTCGAGGTCCGAGCGTATGGTGAGGCCGGTGG
This sequence comes from Alphaproteobacteria bacterium, assembly GCA_964291215.2. Classification (GTDB taxonomy): domain Bacteria; phylum Pseudomonadota; class Alphaproteobacteria; order MPNO01; family UBA830; genus JAJEBT01. The sequence continues at coordinate 2,118,831 of OZ219791.1, forward strand.
TGGTCGCGGCGATCAGCTTGACGATCACCTGGTAGCTGACGAGGGGCCGGCCGCGCCAGTTCTGGGTGATATGGCAGAACATCCGGTGCTCAATCTTGTTCTACTTTCCGGGCGGGAAGTGGGCTACCGACACCTTCAACCCGAGTTCGTCGGCGAGGTGCTGCAGCTTCCACAGCCGGTTGCGGCTGCTGCCGTCGGCGGTGATCAGCAGGCATCGGGACAGACCAGCCGGCCCATCTGCCGCCACCAGGGGCGCAGGGTCTCGACCGCGAATGCCGCCGTGTCGTGCCCGACGCTGACCCAGCCGGCATTGGCGGTGAGATCGTAGACCCCGCAGGGGATCCGAGCTCCGGATCGGGGAAGTCAGCACGTTGACGGCTTCAGGGTCGCCCTTGGGCCGCCATTCCCGGCCGCCATTGCGGTACTGGATTTCCTTCTTCTTGGTGTCACCACAGGCTGGCCCAGCCTCCGGACCGCGCGCACCCGGCGCGTCGGAACTGCGCATCCCGGGCTGGCGACCTTCCAGCGTCTTGCGGTTGGCCTGAAGGCTGTACCCCGGATCGTGGAGCAGCCGGTTCACCGTGCGCTCGCTGACGCCCTCGACCGCAAGACGGTCCGCCAGCGGCACTGTGACACCGCAGCGGACTCTCCGGATCGCCGCGCGTCATCGGTTCAAGCTCGCGCGCCGCCACCAACCCTGGATCCGTTGCGCCCGCCGCCGGGGCGACGCAAACGTCCTGAAGGAATCTCACTCGAAGACTCCGCATCAAGCTCCTCCGGCGCGAACGGTGCCCATCCCCGTCGCCTCGACCACTCGCCCGATGGCACGGGCCTCCGTCGCCGCCCAAAGGCGCCGCGCGCGTTCGTCCGGAACCGGACGCAACACCACAAACTTGGATCGCAGGATTACGCAACCTGATGTCTGGAAATTGTCGTGAAGCTCTCAGTCATCGAGCTGTTCCCATTTGATCTTGGTTTCGGTTTCCCATTTTTCGTCGATGAGGACCGCGGTTGAGAGGCGCTCCAACGAGGCGAGGTTCGGAAAGACCCTGACTTTGGAGGTGCGCCGCTTGAGCTCTTGCTGGATCGGTCGCTCGATGCCATTCGAGGTTCGCATGCGCTTGTGGTGAGCATCGGGCAAGGTGAAGACAGCGAGCCCCGCATTGTTTTCCAGCCAGGAAGCCTGGATGCTTGTCGCGATAGCTGGCCACGAGGGCGCCCGGTTCAGCCTCGGCGGTTTGGAGTGAGGAGGCGTGGCTCTGAGCTGTTTTCCAATACGTTTCCTGATGTCGTTGTCCGGTGCACGGCGTTTTGTGCCAAGTGGAACTGGCAGCGCTGCCATGTCGCCGCGCCCAGCACCGCGCGTCGTGCCGCTTTCAGCCCGGCATCCGAGACGATGAAGGTCGTACCATGCAGGGCTAGCAAGCTTTCCAGGAAGGCTCTCCAATGGACCTCGGCCTCGGAGAGCGCCACAGAGAGTCTCAGAACGTGCCTGCAGCCCCTATTCCGATGGCCGAGAGCACTGCAACATCGCGCACAACGCCGTCATGGCGGGCTTTTTCATAGCGCGCATCCAGGTATTTCATCAGGGGCCGGTTGCGCGGCGAGTTCTTCATCGAGCAACCTGGTGGCCCCCTGAGAAGAGGACAGGCTCCCGAACTCGCGCATTACATCTTGCCGCGTGGAAACACCCTTGATGCACATCTCGGCTACGGCGCGAGAAGATCGCTGGCCGCGTTCAAGCGACTGGGGGGTCGTCCCCGTGACCGGCCGTCTTTGGCACCTGAACGGTAACAGTGGGGGTGTCGATCCGCTTGTAGCCGTTGGCATAGCCCTGTCGCTCCGGCGTCCGGTGGCCCGCTTTCAAGTGCTGCTCGCGCTCGATTTGCATCGCAAGCTCGAAGAGCTGACCAAAGATCCGCCCCAGATCCGTTGCTCCGTTTGCGATCAGATGTTCCAAAACGGCCTCAATCGTCGTAGTGTGTCGCAGGTCCATTCGCTTCCTCCATGAAGGTTTTACAACTCCATGGGATAGTACGATGGCGCTGCGTTTCACTGGGGGGCTAGCCCCCCCCCCCCCCCAGTGAAACGCCTCAAAGCGCAAACCCCAGACAAATTTCCAGACATCAAGTTACAGTACCGATGTCCCCCTGACCTCGTGAGTTGACTTGATCCGTCCGGCTCCCCTTTTTTCCAGCACAATCAACGATTTTCTCGGTTTTGCTTGACAACGTAGCCGCGCGATGATACGATATACCATGATGCCTAGAATTGGATGGCCTAGGTCATGAACACGCTCGCGATGCACCCTCTTGAAGCCGTCCAGATCGGAACCTCAAAGAAACCTGCAGGCGGCGTGAGCCGCGCGACCGTGCAGCGGGCGGTGAATAAGCTCCGGAACCGGCCTCCGCATGATCTATGAACCGTCAGACAACGCACGCAAACTCGGCCCAGAAGCATCACTCTGATTGGAAGAAATCAAAGCCGAGGTCAGGGCGTCTGAACTCGGGGAAAACCCGTTCGTTGCTCTACCCCGACGTCAAGCCGGAACCAGGGGGTGAGCAGTTGCCAGGAAAGAAGGGATCCGGCGAGCCGTCGCAGGCTTCCGCCGACTGACGCCGGGAGATGCGTTGTCGGCGATCAGAGCTCGGCGATTGTCGTTCGCGGAAAGTCCGGCTTGATCGAATCGGTCGAAAGAAGCGACCGGCGTCGACGCCGGAGAGCGGCGTCTGAAATGTGTCCCATGATGAACGTGTCGAGATCCGCTCCCGGATCAAGACGGTCGCGCGCGAAGGCAAGCATTTCGGTTTGCGTCATGTGCCCGAAGTTCCGGCCTTCGGCCTTGATTTCGGAAAGTGCCACCGGATTGCCGCTGACATTCACGCAGCCGACGGCCGCCGTGTAGACGTGGATGCAGGACAGTTCCTCGCCGGTCTCGCATATTTCGACATGGGCATCGTTGAGCCGGTCGAAGCTGTAGGTCGGCTCGGTCTCGTGCATGCGCGCAAGCTGGACCTCGTCCAGCCACAGGACGTAGGTCGAAACGATGGTTCCCGGAGATGGGCAGAAAGTCGCGGGAATCGAACCGTAGGACGCCAGCTGCGCGGCATAGACGGTGTCGAAGCCGTGGAATCTGGCGTGCTGCACCGGTATTTCGGCGTCCTTGCCGGAAGCGGCATACTTCCGGGCGATCTGCTCGTGGGACTGGTTCGATCCGGCGCCGAGAACGGGTACACGCCCGGTCCGATCGAAATCATGGTCTTCCAGGGGATGCGCGCCCCCCGCGCGAAAGAGGTACGAACGTCCCGGCAGTGGAAACGGATAGGATTTGGCGTACGTCGTTGTCTTGCCGAACGCCGGACTTGATGGCGGGGTAGGCAGGGATTCATCAGTCACGGAAGGCTGCGCACTGATACCGTCATTCATCGCAGGACTCGTCCCTTGTCTCGCTTGTGCCGACGGCTTGCAACCCCGGTGCCCGCGCCAAGGTCAGGGCATTGCGCCCCCTCCTGTCGCTGCGGTTATCATACGGGTTGTCCGAACCCGGCGCCAGATGCGTTCGCACTGGCGATTCGCCACCTTGGCCGGCGCACTTGGGAAAGGTTTCGGTTCGCGCCGGGATTTCCGTATACTGCGACTTCTCCCATGTCGATGGCGATGTTGGCTGCCGCATTGCCTGTCGGAACATGACCGACGGCGTGTTCGCCCTTGCGGCTGGCGCAAGGGCGGATCGGTCGTTCGGTCGGGCATTAGTCCCCGTGATCGAGTTGTTGTTCTGAAAGCGGACGCCGATGAGATTGAGGAATCCCCTGCAACTGATCGAGGAAATGGACCGCTTCCCACCGGAGGTGCGGGGGAGCCTGCTGGTGCTGTTTTCCGGTGCGTTCTTTGCCTCGATGCATGGTTCCGTCCGCCTGCTTTCGCGCGAACTGGATGCGCTGGAGATTGCCTTTTTCAGGGCGCTGTTCGGTTTTCTCTTCTTCGCCCCGGCGCTTCTGCGCTCGCGACTATTGATCCTGCGGACGCGTCGGCCGGCGCTTCATCTCGTGCGGGGCGTGTTCAATGGCGGCTCGCTGCTGTGCTGGTTTACGGCGCTGAGCCTGGTCCCGCTCGGCGATGCCACGGCGCTTTCGCTCGGTGGGCCCGTTGTCGTCACCCTTGGCGCCATGTTGTTCCTCGGGGAACGGGCCCACCGCGCCCGCTGGCTCGCAATCGTCCTCGGGGTGGCAGGCGGCCTGGTTATTGTCCGCCCCGGGTTCCAGACCATCGACTACGGCATGATCCTGGTCCTGATTTCGATTTTCTTGGTCTCCGCGTCCAAGCTTATGGCCAAATCCCTCGCGCGCACCGACGAGCCGGCAACCATCGTCGCCTATCTGTCGCTCATGATGATGATTCCGTCCGGTGTGGCGGCCGTCTTCGTATGGCAGACGCCAACGCTCGAGCAGTTTGCGATCCTCGCCCTGATCGGGTTCCTCGGCAGTTCGGGGCACATGCTGCTGACGACTGCCTACAAGATCACCGATATCTCGGCTGTCGAACCTGTCGTGTTCGCCCGGCTCGGCTGGGCCGCCCTCGTCGGCTGGATCCTTTTCGGCGAGTTTCCGGGGGCGTGGATATGGGCAGGCGCCGTCCTGATCGGCGTCGCCTCGATATTGCTCGCACGCTCGGAAACGCGCCGGCAGCGGGCTGGCCGGCAATCCTGACGGCGGCGATCCGCGATCAGTCGGACTGGCTGCCCTGGCGGACGGCGCGCAATCCGATGTCACGCCTGCAGAATCCGTCGGGCCAGTCGATCCGGTCGATTGCGCCATAGGCGCGCTGCTGCGCCTCCGCCACCGTCGCCGCCACGGCGGTAACGCCGAGGACGCGTCCGCCGGACGATACGATCTCGCCTGTTTCGCTCCGAACTGTTGCCGCATGAAATATGGTCACTCCCTCGGTTTTCGCGGCCTCGTCGAGACCGCCGATCACGGACCCGGCGACGACCGGACCCGGATAGCCTCGCGTGGCCATGACCACGGTCAGCGCCGCCTCGTCGTGCCAGCGGAGATCGAAGTTTCCCAGCTCGCCGTCACAGGCCGCGACCAGGGCCGGCACGATGTCGGACACCAGCCGGGGCATCAGGACCTGGCATTCGGGGTCGCCGAAACGGACGTTGAACTCGAGAAGCTTCGGACCGTCGGCGGCGAGGATCAGCCCGGCATAAAGAACGCCCCTGTAGGGCCGGCCTTCTGCCTTCATGGCCCTGACCGTCGGATGGATGATCGTGTCCATGACCGTGGCCGCAACCTCGTCGGTGCAGGCGGGCGCTGGCGAATAGGCGCCCATGCCGCCGGTATTGGGACCGGTGTCGCCGTTGCCGACGCGCTTGTGGTCCTGTGCCGACGCCAGCGGCAGGGCATGTTCGCCGTCGACCAGCGCAAAGAAGCTCAGCTCTTCGCCTTCGAGGAATTCCTCGATGACGATCTCCCGGCCGGCGGCCCCGAAGGTTCTTTTCGTGAGCATGTCTTCCACGGCCCGCGCCGCCTCGCCGGCGGTGTCGCAGATGATCACGCCCTTGCCTGCGGCGAGGCCGTCGGCCTTGACGACGATCGGCGCGCCGGTGGCCGCGATATAGGCCTTCGCCGCTTCCGGTTCGGAGAATCGTCCATAGGCTGCGGTGGGAATTCCGTGGCGGGCGCACAGATCCTTCATGAAACCCTTCGATGCCTCAAGTATCGCTGCGTCCGCGCCGGGCCCGAAGGCGCGTATGCCGAGCGTTGCAAGCCGGTCGGCCAACCCGGCCGCCAGCGGTGCCTCCGGTCCGATGACCACGAGGTCCATCGCCTGCTCCCGCGCAAAACCGGCGAGTCCATCGACATCGGCGGTCTCGATGCCGACGCATTCCGCGTTTGCGGCTATGCCGGCATTGCCGGGCGCGCACCAGAGCTTGTCGACCAGCGGCGAGGCCGCGATCGCCCAGCACAGGGCATGTTCCCTTCCGCCGCTTCCGACGACCAGTATCTTCATGGGCAGGCCTCTTGCGGCCCGCTCGGAGCGACCGCGATCTGTGGCACGGATGCAATCGAGCATATAAGATGCGAATCATCATGACCGATCAATACCCCGAATCCTCCGGCGGTCCCGAGGTTGCAAGCAATGTCGCGGAATTCACCGTCGGCGAGATCTCGAACGCCATCAAGCGGGCACTGGAAACCCGATTTGACCGCATTCGTGTGCGCGGAGAGGTTGGGCGCACCAACTATCACGGGTCTGGGCACCTCTATTTCACGCTCAAGGATGCGGACGCCGCGATGGACGCCGTTGCTTGGCGGGCTACGGCGGGCCGCCTGTCGTTGCGCCTCGAGGAGGGCATGGAGGTCATCTGCACCGGCCGCATCTCGTCCTATGCCAAGACCTCCCGCTACCAGATCGTCGTTGAGGCGGTGGAGCTGGCTGGTGAAGGTGCGCTGCTGAAGCTGTTCGAGGACCGCCGCCGCAGGCTTGCCGCCGAAGGCCTGTTCGATCCCGAAGGCAAGCAGGAACTGCCTTATCTGCCGACGACGATCGGTGTCGTGACGTCTCCGACGGGCGCCGTGATCCACGATATCCTGCACCGCCTTGAGGATCGTTTCCCTACTCGCGTCCTGCTGTGGCCGGTGCCGGTCCAGGGCGACGGCGCCGCTGCGAGAATTGCAGCGGCGATCGAAGGATTTAACGCATTCCCCGAAGACGGCGAGGTGCCGCGTCCCGACCTGCTGATCGTCGCCCGCGGCGGCGGCAGTCTGGAGGATCTTTGGCAGTTCAACGAGGAGGAGGTGGTGTACGCCGCCGCGACCTCCTTGATACCGCTGATTTCGGCCATCGGGCACGAGACCGACACGACGCTGATTGACTTTGCCGCTGACCGTCGCGCGCCGACGCCGACCGCTGCCGCCGAAATCGCCGTTCCCGTCCGCGTCGAGCTTCATGCCGCGATCACTGAGATTGGACGCCGGCTTGGCGCCGCGGCCTCGCGCCTGCTCGAGGAACGGCGCATCCGCGTCGAGGGCCTGGGGCGCGGCCTTCCGCGTCCCGAGCGCCTCTTCGAGGGTGCGATGCAGTCTCTCGACCACGAGACAGAACGCCTGTTCTCGGCCATGACGCGGCGGATGGACCACGCCGCTTCGCGCTTGGGCACCGCTTCGGCGGTGCTGCGGCATCCGCGCCACCTGCTGGAGCGAAGCGGACGGGAAATCGCCGAATTCGACCGCCGGCTCGACGCTGCCGTGGCGGCCCTTGTCCGCGAGCGTGGTGCACGGTTTCGCGGGCTCGCGCCGGCGGCACGCCTTGAGAGAGGCGTCCGAAATCTCCTGTCCGGAGCCGCGAACCGCCTCGAGGCCATGGACAAGCTGCTCGAATCACTTTCCCACGAGCGCGTGCTGGAGCGGGGCTTTGCGCTGGTGCGCGATGCGGCGGAGAATCCGGTGACCGCCGCCGCGGCCACTCACGCCGGCCAGGAAGTGGTGCTTCAGTTCAGCGACGGCGCTGTCACCGCGACGATAGCCGGCCCGTCCGGAACGAAAAAGCGCGGGACGGGTCGCCGCGGGCGCGCCAAGAAGGCGCCCAGCGCGGTGTCGCTGCAGCGTTCCCTGTTCTGATTTCTGTGCGGCCCGTCGGCATGCTGCGCCGGTGGCTGACGCTCGGCATCGCCACGGTCGCGCTCGCAGCCACGCAAGCGGACGCCGTGACGCTGCGCGGCGCGCTTGTCCAGGGCGGCATGATCGTCGGCGAGACGGAACCCGACAACAGGGTCGAACTTGACGGCCGAACACTCGCTGTCGATCGGGATGGCCGCTTCGTTTTCGGATTCGGCCATGACGCCGGCGCGTCGGCCGTCCTCGACATCACGCTCGCCAACGGCGGACGCGAGAGCCGCAGGCTGTCGATAGGGCAGCGCCGGTACCGCATCCAGCGCATCGACGGCCTTCCGCAACGCATGGTTACGCCGTCGGCGCGACAGCTCGCGCGTATCCGTGCCGAGGGCAGAAAAATCGCATCGGCGCGGGCGACGCAGTCGGCGCTGCCGCACTTTGCCGGGAAGTTCATCTGGCCGGTGAAAGGCGTGGTCTCAGGCGTCTATGGCAGCCGGCGGATTCTGAACGGCAAGCCGCGCCGCCCGCATCTCGGCGTCGATATTGCCGTTCGGGCGGGCACACCGGTCAGGGCCGCCGCCGCCGGCGCGGTAACGCTTGCAGAACACGACCTCTATTTTACCGGCGGGACGGTGATCATCGATCACGGGCTCGGGATATCAACCGTGTATTCGCACTTGCGTGCGCTGCATGTGGAGGCCGGGAACAGCGTGGCGCAAGGCGACGTGATTGCCACCGTCGGATCGACCGGCCGCTCGACCGGGCCGCATCTCGACTGGCGGATCAACTGGTTTCAGGAACGCCTCGATCCGGTCCTGATCGTCGGCCCGATGCCGCAATGACCGCCGCCGCATCAGACGCGCTCGCCGGCCTTGGTTTCCTTGCGTTCCGGATTCTTGCCCCACCGCCAGTGGAACCAGAACCACTGTTCCGGCCGTGCGCGGATCCATTCGCTCATGCGGTCGTTCACCCAGGTCATGGTGGTGTGGATGTCGGCAATCCTGTCGCCAGTGTCGACCGGAGGCCGGGGCTGCTCGACCGTCACCCTGAAACACGCCGCCCCGGTGCGTTCCGTCCGCACCGGCACCAGCAGCGCGCCATGCCTGAGCGCGAGGCTGGCGGGCGCTGACGGTGTCATTGCCGTCCGGCCGAGGAACGGGACCGCTACGCCGGAGCCGAGGCGCACGTCAACCAGCAGCAGGACGTGGCCGCCGCCAGCGACAAGCGCCGTGAGCTGGCGCGCGCCTTCGTGCCCCTTGAAGATGACCTCGGTGCCGTTCCGGTTCTGCACGCGTTTCACCTCGGCACCGACAAGCGGGTTGTTGATCGTGCGGTTTACCACGGTGACGTTCAGGCCGTGCCTCCGAGCCGCGAGCGGGATCATCTCCCAGTTGCCGGTGTGGGCGGTTAACAGAATTCCGGGCTTCCCGCTCCGGTGCAGTGTCTCGAGATGCTCGCCGCCCACGAGTTCCACGCGCCCCTCCTGGTCCGCGCAGATCCTGTCGAGGTTCCAGTAGTCGCAGAGGACCCGGCACGAAAACTCGCAGACGCCGGCGACCAGCCTTTCGCGTTCGCTCTCGGGCATGTCAGGCCATATGAATCGCAGATTGGACCGTACGCGGTCGCTCCAGCCGAGCCGCGGCCCGACAATTCGGGCGAGAGCGGCGATGGCGTTGGACGCGGTGTCGAGGGGAAGAAGACGCGAGAGGTCTCCTGCCGTGCAGCCGATGAAATACTCGATGTAGTGGAGAAGCGTCGGGCGCCTCCGCTCGCTGCGCGCCACCGGTCAGGCCCCCGCACCGAGCATCGTGTCGACCGCATGATCAAAGATGTCGGGATCACGCCATTCGAGTTCGACACGGAGGCATTCGACCATGGGCTGCGCTTCTGGCGGAAGGCGCACCAGGTCCTTTTCTGTGGTCACTGCGGTGGCCTCGGCGGCGGCGGCCGATTCGACTAGCCGCATCACCTCGTCGGCCGCATAGGGATGGTGATCGGGAAACCGGTGGGTGGCCACGAGCTTGCAACCCATGCCTGACAGCGTCTCGAAGAATTTTTCCGGCATGCCGATTCCCGCAAAGGCGACGACCGGCATGCCCGCCAGCCTATCCGATCCGGGGGTCGGCCGGAACCGGGCCGCCAGCACGGGCATGTCGAGTTTCTGCTCGATCCCGAAGCGGTCCTCGCCGACGAGTACGACCGCGTCGGTGCGCGCAAGCGCGGCGCGAGGCGGTTCGCGCAATGGGCCGGCGGGGATCAGCCGCCCGTTGCCCATGCCATGTCGTCCATCGATGACGAGCAGCGAAAAGTCCTTGCGCAGAGAAAAGTTCTGGAAACCGTCATCCATCACCAGGATGCCTGCGCCGGCGGTGACGGCGGCCCGTGCGCCCGCCAGTCGATGGCGGGCGATCCAAACCGGCGCGATTCCATCGAGTAGCAGCGGTTCGTCTCCGACATCGCGGTAGCCATGGCGCGAACGGTCGACCCGCACCGGACCCCGAGCAGAGCCGCCATAGCCGCGCGAGAGAAAATGCGGCGCTGCGCCGCGCCGGGCCAGCGCCGCGCCGACCGCGCTTGCGACCGGCGTCTTGCCGGCACCGCCGGCGACGATGTTGCCGACACACACCACGGGCACCCCCGAGTCTTGCGGGGTCGTCCGCGCCCTGCGGATTGCTGCGCCAGCATGCCACAGCGCGCCGACAGGGGAAAGGAGTCGCGGGACGTACCCGTCCCGTTGCCAGAATTCAGGCGCCTGCATCGCCCGCGGCGGGAGCCGCCGATTCCGCCGGGATGCTGTCGAGCACGCCGTCCAGATGCGAAAACACGGTGTCGAGAATGTGCCGCCGGTCCATGGCAAGGCGCCGCGCCGCATCGATGCGATGCGCGCGGAGGGCGGCATCCGTCAAGAGTGCGCCGACTTCGAGGGCGACATCTTCTGCCGTCCGCACCACCCTCGCCGCCCCGGCGGCGCATAACTCGTTCTCGATGGTGCCGAAATTCTCCATGTGCGGTCCATGCAGGATCGCACAGCCGAGCAGCGCGGCCTCGATCGGGTTGTGTCCGCCGTGCGGCGCGAGAGAGCCTCCGACCAGGGCGATGTCGCTGAGGCTGAAGAACAGCCCCAGCTCACCTATCGTGTCTGCGAGAAGAATATCGGTGTCGTCGGTGACCGCTTCGCCGCGGCTCCGCAGCGTCGCTCGGAGGCCGCGCCCGCGCGCCAGCTCCGCAATCTCGGGCCCGCGTCCTGGATGGCGCGGCGCGATCATCGTGAGGAGACCTGGATGGCGGCCGGCGATCTGCGCATGGGCGTCGAGCAGGATCTCCTCTTCGCCGGGATGGGTGCTGAAGGCGAGCCAGGTCGGGCGTTTGCCGATCGCCGTGCCGAGCGTCGCGAGGGTGTCCGCGGGCGCCGGGAGCGGAGCGGCGGCAAGCTTGAGATTGCCCGGGCAGACCACGTGCGGGGCGCCGAGGTCGCGGAGTCGTTCGGCGTCGGTTTCGGTCTGCGCCATGCATAGTTCGAACATCCGAAGAAGGGCGCGGATCATCCCGCGCCCAAGCTGCCACCGCCGCCACGAGCGCGTCGAAAGACGGGCGTTTATCAGGATGGCTGGTACCTTCCGGCGACCGATCTCCGACAGCATCGCCGGCCAGAATTCCGATTCGACCCACAGCACGAGATCCGGTTTCCAGTGGTCGAGAAAGCGCCGGACCCAGGCGACCCGGTCGACCGGAGCATATTGGTGAATGACAGTGTCGGGCAACCGGTCGGCCAGAACCTGCGCCGACGTGACGGTTGCCGACGTCATCAGCAGCGACAGCGCCGACCGATCGCGCTGCAGGCGCTCGATGACCGCCAGTACGGAGGTCGCTTCGCCGACGCTGGCTGCATGGATCCAGATGAGCGGTCCGCGGGGCCGGGCTTTCGATGCCATGCCCATTCTCTCGCCGAAGCGGTCGCCGTCCTCGCGGCCCCTCCTGAGGCGCCGCCGAAGATAGCTGTCGATGACGGGAGCGGCGATCCATGTCGCGGCGCGATAAGCGGTAATGCTCATTCAGGACACCCCGTGCCTGGACGGTTCCATGTCCGTGGCCGGTTCCGTCACCGGCAGTCCGAGCGCGGTATCGACATCCCGGCAGAGGCGGATCATCTCGTCCTCGAGGCGCCGCCGCAGGCGGTCGAGTTCCTCGCGCCCGGCGTCCGTCGGAACCTCGATTGGGTTTCCGATCCGCAACATGCCGCGTGAAAGCGGCAGCGGCAGTGGCAGCAGGAAACGGTCCCATGTCTTGAGTATCCGGCATGGCTTCAGGCCGCCGGCGACCGGCAGCAGCGGAATGCCCGAGAGCTTGGCCGCGACCACGGCGCCTGGGGCGGCGCGCATGCGCGGTCCGCGCGGCCCGTCGGGAGTGAATATGACGCTCTCGCCGCGCCTGAGCAGGCGTACCGTGCCGATAAGCGCGCCAGCCCCGCCGCGGCCGGTCGATCCGGCAATCGAAGCTATGCCCAGATAGCGCAGCATGCGTGCGATCAGCATGCCGTCGCGGTGACGCGATGTCACGGCGGTGATCGGGGCTGCGCGAAGCCCGAAGGCCAGCTTGAGCGCGACCAGCATGCGTCCGTGCCAGAAGCAGATGATCGCAGGCCGGCCGGTGGCCGCCAGTTCGGCAAGCTGATTCGGATCGTCGATCCGCCATCGGCTCCAGGCCCAGACGATGCGGACATAGCGCGCCGCGAAGCGGCCCGCGAGGTCGACGACAACCGGGTGCCGCAGGAACTGTTTGGTCGCGGCCATGGCGTCAGGCGAGCATGCCGACCGGCATGTCCGGCTCTTTCTCGGTGCTGAACTGCAGGGCATGCAGGCGGGCGAAGGCGCCGCCGCGGGCCAGCAGTTCGCGGTAGCCGCCGGTCTCCACGATCCTGCCGCCGGCCATCACGACAATCAGGTCGGCATCGATGACTGTCGACAGGCGATGGGCGACCACGACTGTCGTTCGGCCGGCTTTCAGCCGTGCGATCGCGGTCTGGACAAGCCGTTCGGTTTGCGTGTCGAGCGCAGAGGTTGCTTCGTCGAGAAGCAGAATGGGAGCATCCTTGATGATCGCGCGGGCGATCGCGATCCGCTGGCGCTGTCCGCCGGACAACTTGACGCCGTCCCCTCCGACCTGGGTTTCGTAGCCCTCTGGCAGCGCCTCGATGAATTCGCTGGCGCCGGCGTCCCTGGCTGCGGCGGCGACGGCGTCCTCGCCGACGCCGGGTTTGCCATAGGCGATGTTGGCGCGGATGGTGTCGTCGAACAGCGATATCTCCTGGCTGACGAGGGCGATGGCGCTGCGCAGGCTGTCGAGAGTCAGGTCGCGAACGTCATGCCCGTCGATCCGTAGGGCACCATCCTCGACATCGAAGAACCGGGGGATGAGGTTGAGCATCGTCGTCTTGCCGGCTCCCGAGGACCCCACCAGCGCGACCGTCTTTCCCGCCGGGATCTTGAGGTCGACGCCGTCAAGCGCGGTGACGCCGTCGCCGTAGCCGAATCGGACGCCGTCGAAGCGGATATTGCCGGCAAGGCGCGGCACGGATCGGGCGCCGGGACGGTCCGCAATCGATGGCCGGAGATCCTGGAGTTGAAAGATGCGCTGGGCGGCAGCGAGCCCCTGCTGCAGGTTTGCATGCAGGGTCGCGATGCTCTTCATGGGCTTGTAGGCGGCGAGCACGGCCGCCATGAACGAGGCGAGCACGCCGGCCGTCAACGTTTCCTCAATGACCAGGATGCCGCCGAAAAAGGCCGTAAGCGCAAGTGCGATGCCGCCCAGCATCTCCATCAGCGGCCGGCTCAGCGCGTTGACGCGCGCCGACCTGCGCCAGAGCTGGAATATCGTCTCGAGGATCATCCTGGCGCGGTCGGTCTCCCTGGCTTCCATCGTATAGGCCTTGACATGTCGGATGCCCCTGAAGGTCTCGTCGAGCATCGTCGTCAGATCACCGGTTTCGACCTGGGTGCGGCGAGAGAACTTGCGCATTCGCCGGCCGATTGCCCGTATCGGATAGAGGGCCAGCGGGAACGTGACCACGGTCACGAGCGCGAGCTGCCAGCTGTTGAAGAACATGACCGCCGCCAGGAAGACGACGGTCAGCGAGTCCTTGACCAGGCCGGTCAGCGCCCGTGCGATGGAGGAGCGCAGGAGCGCGGCGTCGTTGACGAAGCGCGAGATCAGCTGGCCGACGGCGTTGTCGTGAAAAAAACGAAGATCGGCGCAGATGATGCGCTCATACATCGAGTGTTGCAGGTTGGCGACCATGCGATGGCCGATCACGTCCATGAGAACCGACTCGGCATAGCTGGCGGTGCCGGTAACCAGGGCAAGGGCGATGATCGCGCCCGGGATGAGGTAGAGCATCTCCCGGTCCCGGTCGATCAGCACATCGTCGATGACCGGGCCGATCAGCAGGACCATGCCGGCTGCTGCCGCGGCGACCACGACCATGCAGGCAACGGCAGCGGCGATGCGGCCCGCTTGGGGACGGATCTGCTCGCGGATCAGGCGCCGGACAAGGGCTCTTGAATCAGCGCTCGCCGCGTCTTCCAGTGTCTGGCTTGCCGTGGGTGCCGATGCGCTGTGGGTCAACTATCCGTGTCCTGTGTCCCGGTTTCCGGCTGCGCACCTCTCTGCCGGCTGAGACGTCTCGGCGGCGCCCCGCCCGCCATGCCCCGCGGCTCCGGAACCGGCTGCTGCGTCGCTTCGGTCAGCATAGCACGATCCACCGCGCTTCGTCAGCCCTGGAGCGTTCGCAGCGGCGTCAGTCCGCGGGGCACGGACGGTTCAAACGCCGGCGACGGTCATGTCATCGATGCGAATCGTGGGTGCATTCGTGCCGAAGCGGAAGACTAGGTCGTTCGCGGGCACCAGCCTTGCAAACATGTCCTTCAGGTTTCCAGCGATCGTCAACTCGCTGACCGGATGCGTGATTTCGCCGTTCTCGATCCAGAATCCGCCGGCGCCGCGGCTGTAGTCGCCGGTCACGATGTTAACTCCCATACCGATCAGTTCGGTGACATAGAACCCCTGATTGATGTCGGCAATGAGATCTTCCGGGCTCTGCGTTCCGTTCTCCATGTAGAGGTTTGTCGTCGCCGGCGAGGGCGGCGACCCGAGGCCCCGCGCCGCGTGCCCGGTGCTCTGGAGTTCCAGCTGGCGGGCCGAGGCGAGGTCAAGAACCCAGCTCGTGAGAACGCCCCTGTCGGCGAGGGCGCGGCGGGTGCCGGGCAGTCCCTCGCCGTCGAAGGGTTTTGATCCGAGACCGCGCATGCGGTGGGGATCATCGACGATCGTCACACCCTCGGCGAAAACCTTTTCGCTCATCGCGTTGCGCAGGAAGGACGTGCCGCGGCGGATGGCTATACCGTTGATGCCCTGTGCGAAATGGCGGACAAGGCCGCCGGAGACGCGCGGGTCGTAAACGACCGGCACCTGCTGCGTGTTGACCTTTTTCGCGCCGAGCCGCCGGACCGCACGTTCTCCGGCATTGCGGCCGAGCGCCGCGGGGTCCTCTAGATCCGCGTAGTGGACCGCGCTGGCGAAATCGTAGTCGCGTTCCATGCCGAGGCCTTCTCCGGCGAGGACCGATACCGACAGGCTGTGGCTTGACGTCGCGTAGGATCGCGCCAGGCCGTTGGTTGCCGCCAGCGCGACCTCGGAACGGATCCAGCCGGTCTCCGACCCCTCGGAGTTGGTGACACCGGCAACGGCTCGGGCCTCGTCCTCGGCCGCGGCGGCATTGTCCTTGAGCGTTTCCGCGGTCGGTTCGCTGTCGTCGCAGATGTCGATCTCGGGGGGCTCCGTTACGAGCTGCTCCGGATTCGCGAGGCCGCAATAGGGGTCCTCCGGCGCGGCTCGCGCCATGGCCACCACGCGTTCGACAACGCTCGCCAGGGTCTCCGGTGCGAGATCCGTCGACGACACCGTTGCTTGGCGCCGTCCGATCAGGACCCGCAGCCCGAGCGCGCAGCTCTCCGAACGCTCGAGATTCTCGAGCCTGCCCATTCTCCAGGCCACCGATACCGACGTCGAATTGAAGGCAACAGCGTCAGCGGCGTCGGCGCCCGCCTTCCTGGCGTCGTCGAGGAGGCCGCCAAGCAGCGGCACGAGAGAGGGGGTCATGTTCTGTCCTCCGGAATTGTCGTCCATATGGGCGTCCCCGTTCCCGGCAGGCCGTACTCCTTCCACCGGTGCGAGACTTCGCTGACGATATCCTTGGACATGCGAATGCGTCGTCCCCACGGCCGCGTCGTTTCGGGTGGAACCTTGGCGGTGGCGTCGATGCCCATCTTGGCGCCCAGCCCTTCGACCGGCGAAGCGAAGTCGAGATAGTCGACCGGGGTATTTTCGATCACGCTGACGTCCCGTCCGGCGTCGACGTTGGTCGATATGGCCCACACGATGTCGGACCAGTTCCGCGGGTTGATGTCGTGATCGACGACGATCACGAACTTCGTGTACATGAACTGCCTGAGAAACGACCATATGCCCATCATGACGCGCCTGCCATGGCCGGGATATTGCTTGCGGATGGCAACGACGGCGACGCGATAGGAACAGGCCTCGGGCGGCAGCCAGAAATCGATGATCTCGGGAAACTGTCGGGTCAGGAGCGGCACGAACACCTCGTTCAGGGCCTGGCCGAGCACCGAGGGCTCGTCCGGGGGGCGGCCGGTGAAGGTCGAAAGGTAGATGGCGTCCCGGCGCATGGTGATTGCCGACACCCGAAACAGCGGAAATGGCTGGACGGCATTGTAGTACCCGGTATGGTCGCCGTACGGACCTTCGGGCGCCGTTTCGTCGAGCGCGACATGGCCCTCGATCACGATCTCGGCCTCTGCGGGCACCTGCAGCGGTACGGTCTTGCAGTCGACCAGAGTAAGATTCTCGCGGCGCAGCAGCCCTGCGAAGCGGTATTCGGACATGTTCTCCGGTACCGGAGCGACGGCGGCAATGATGGTTGCCGGATCGGCGCCGATCACTGCGGCGGCCGGCATGGTGCTTTGTCCCCCGAGGGCGGCCTCATCGGCATGCCGGGCGCCGCCGCGGTGGGCGAGCCAGCGCATTAGCGTCGTGTCGCGGCCGGTTACCTGCATCCGGTATATGCCGATGTTCTGGGCATCGCCGTCACCGCGCGTGACCACCAGCGGCCAGGTGAGGAGCGGTGCCGGCTCCCCGGGCCAGCAGGTCTGGATCGGCAGATCGGCAAGGGAGATTTCGTCGCCTTCGCGAACGATTTCCTGGCAGGGTGCGCGGGTCGTTGTGCGTGGCGCCATTGCCAGCGCTGTCTTGAGGAACGGCAGCATGCCGACGGCGTCCCGCCAGCCGCCGGGCGGTTCGGGCTGGCGCAGAAAGGCGAGGGTTTCGCCGAGTTCCCTGAGCCCGTCAGGGGCGGTGTTCATGCCGCGTGCGACCCGTTCTATGGTCCCGAACAGGTTGGCGAGCACGGGCAGCGGCGATCGGCTTCCGTCGGCGCGAATCGGGTGTTCGAAGAGCACCGCAGGACCCTTTTCAGCAAGCAGGCGGGTCTGGATCTCGGTCATCTCGAGAACGGTCGACACCGGAGCGGTGACGCGGACGAGTTGTCCGTCTCGTTCCAGTTGATCGATGAATTCCCGGAGGTTGGCGTAGGCCATGGCGGCGTGGTTTTGCACCACGGTTCGATTCCGGTCAAGCAAGTACGGAGCGCGGCAATGCGCTGTTTTTTTGTCTGGGCGGGGTCTCTTGCGTCCATGCCGGTTGTTTCGGGAGCGGGTTCCTGGGGGTTGATCGGGGCTTTCGATACGCCGCGGGGCCAAGTGCCGCGGACGCTGTCGTCCCCCGCCCTAGAGTTTTTTGAGACACCGCTTAAGCTGATCCTAGGGGGTGATCGGATCCCCGCGGTCCGCCGCAAACGGCAAGCGGCCTGCTTGGTTGACTGCGGCCGTCTGCTATGATGCGACGGATCTTGGCCTTGCTGCGGATTCCAGGAACAAGTCGGATGTTCTGGCGATCCCTGTGTTCAACAGAGACGTGAAAACGTTCGACCAGATGGCCTTGGCTCTTCACTACCACATGTTCCAACTCGTGATTGTCGCAAACAGCGGGCAGTACGGCGGGAGCAACGCCTATTGGCCGCACAGCGACGCTCATGTCTGGCATGTTTTCCATGTTTACGGCCAGCCCCAGGCTTCAATCACATTTCTTGAAAACGACGTAACTGCTCACCCCCCCCCCCTTCAATCTGACACTATCGAGTTCATTGATTTCTGCATATCGAGTTTCCGCATCGCTCGGTGATATTCGTTGAAATTGAGGAGGATCTTGTAACCCTGCCAGAGTTTCTCGGTTCCCGGCAGGGGTTGGCGTTTGCCGGGGATGAAGCCTGCCACACGTGCGACCTCGATGGCGAAGACTGGTCGGTTTGGGGTCGAGAGGCCCACGCGGTTTGTACTGTTTGTAGATCTTGTAGTTGTTCAGGACCGTGATCTCATCGCGGTGGACGATGCGGCTGGCCGGCGTGCGAGACGCTCGACGGTCATGACGCGGCATGCGGTGATGGCGTCGAAGGCCGGACACTTCCTCAGGTCGTCGGCCTGGCCGGTCCTCGATCCGTGTGCCGACCTTCAGGGCCTTGAAGTATTCTTCAATCGTATCTACTCACCCCTAGTTGGGTTCTGATTGGTCGTAGTGCTCGTTGATGATGTCTGCGGCTTTTCCGTCGAGGGCGATCTGGGTGGCGACGAGTGGGTTGTAGCCGAGTGCGGCCATGGAGGTGAGGTAGCTTGAGCTCCGGCACCATGCTTTTGCGTGGAGCGGAAGCATCCGGACACCTTGAGCTTTGCCATCCTGATCTTCTGTTCTCCGGCATTGTTGGTGAAGCTGACGTTGGGTGCGCCAGGCTAACTGGTGGAATGTTGCCGGGTGCAAGTCCCGAGAGAGGCTAACCACCACTTTCTCCGTGAACCATGCGTCGTGAGGCGTCAGGCGAAGCGTTGGGGAGCGGCAGGCCGGGCTATTGAGCCACGAGATGCTTTGAAACCGGAGTGCCGAGGTCGTGGCCGAAGGCAACACCCCGCGAGCCGCGTTGGTGAGGCGAGCGGGGGCTCCGCGGGGTCCGAGAACCATGGCCGAAGCAGGGACCTGGGAGGTCTTGCCCCTCTGTCGTGGAGGGGCCGCAGAGGAAAGGAACTATTCCGTAAACCGATGATGAACGAGAAGTCAGATTCGGCCATAGTACCGCTGAAGGCAGCGAACAAAGGTTCTCCGGAGCCTGCGGAGTTGCTGGAGGGAAGGGCAATGCGATTGGCCCGCGCCGCGCGCAGAAGCGGGGGTCACAGGCGGCAGGTAGCGAAGAGGAACCCGGAAGAGCGTCTTTACTCCACCACGTGATGTCCTGCACGACGCGTTCCATTCCTTGAGGAAGGACGCGGCGGCGGGGCGTTGTGTGGCAAGCGTACGCGGAAGGTGTGGAACTGGTTGACCTACACGACCGTGTGCACAGGGGTGCGTACCGAGCGCCTCCAGGGTCTACATTCCCAAGGAGGATGGAGGGCAACGACCGCTTGGCATTGCCTCGGACAAGATTCTTCAGCGGGCAGTGTGATTCTGGTGCCGCTCTACGAAACGGAGTTCCTCGGTTTCAGCTACGGTTTCCGGCCGGGGCGCATCACGCGCTCGACGCCGTCACGGTGGAACGGCGGAAGGTCAACTGGATCGTTGACGCCCGTGGGTTCTTCGACAATCTCGACCGCGACCATCTGATTGCGATGCTCGAGAAACGGATCGGGGGGTCTGATCATCAAGTGGCTGAACGCCGGCGTCATGGAAGGGACCGACTGGCAAGGGAACACCGCAGGGGGCGATTGTATCGCCCTGCCTCGCGAACGTTTACCTGCACTACGTGCGACTGGTTCCAGAACCACTGGCGCAAGCGGATGGCTGGAGGCGACACGATCATTATGCGGACGACTTCGTGTGCGGCTTTCAGCATCTGGGCGATGCGCAGCGCTTTCTCCGGGACCTTGGGGAGAGGCTGGCCCACTTGAACTGCACCCGGAAAATCATCGAGTTCGGTCGGTTTGCCAGAGCGAACCGCCGGAAGCGTGGGCAAGACGTTCGACTTCCTCGGCATGACGCACTTCTGCGAACAGACGAGGAAAGGCAGGTTCAGGGTCGGTCGCAAACCGTCTCGCAAACGGGCACCCTGCGGCGGATCAAGGGGGCCTTGCGCATGCGATGGCACGACAACCGGCACGAAACGGCCAAGTGGTGAGTTATCAACGGCTGCTACTACGCCGTCCCGGGAAGCAGTCAATCCCTGCAGGGGTTCATACACCAATGCAAACGGCTGCGTGCCCTTCGGCGACGCTCCCAAAAGGACTTCACCGGGGACATAGACACCCTTGCCGCCGCCCACTGAGCCAGCATCCGCCACCCGTGGCCAAACCAGCGCCTTGTCGTCAGGGGAGGAGCCGGATGCGAACAGCGCATGTCCGGTTCTGTGCAGGGGGACCGGGGCAACCCGGTTCCCTACCGCAATGGTTGTCTGTGAAGCGCAGGTTTTCGTGTTTCACGAGACGTTCGTGCAGGTTGTGCGCGTTTGCTATGCGTTTTCCTTTCGGCGGGATGTCGGGCAGTTCCCTGGCGCCCTGATGGTGCGGTAGCGCTTGCGCCCGGCGTCGTTCAGGGTCTTGGATGCGCTCTTGTTGACCTTGTGGCAGACCTCGCGGAGCAGACTCTTCA
Source organism: Alphaproteobacteria bacterium (assembly GCA_964291215.2). Taxonomy (GTDB): domain Bacteria; phylum Pseudomonadota; class Alphaproteobacteria; order MPNO01; family UBA830; genus JAJEBT01. The sequence goes on from OZ219791.1 coordinate 2,139,203, forward strand.
TCAGTCGCGCGGTAGCCTCGACGACAAAGGTCAGTTCGCGCAGCAGGTGGCTGCCGCACAGCTGGTGGCTACACTGGCCCATGTACGAGGCCCAGGACGCCCTTGTAGCACGGGCAGATCTCTTGCCCGCGCTTGCGGTGCGGGAACTTGCACGTCCCGACGACATGGAGCCACTTGCTGTTGATCCGAAATCGTCGACATCGGGCGTTGCAGGAGGTGCGCCACGGCGGCCTCCTCCCATGACGCATCGTGAAAGCATAGCCGAGGCCTCGGAGAGCTTGATGCCGGAGATCGCCTGCACGAACGCGACGGCGCAGGGGCAGCATTTGGGCGACCAGCAGGTTGATGACGAGGGCCTGAATGCCGATGCCGTACTGCACGGGATGTTGTCGGGGAACCGGCCCCGGGCCTTGCACTTCGGGCATTCCTTGATCTCGGCGCGGCGCTCGACGACCTCGAACACGATGTCATGCGGCGCTCCCGATCGACGGGGCCGTCAGCGCCGCAGGCGTCGCAGGCCGCGACCGTCTCCTCGACGATGATCTTGCGCAGGTTGTCGCCCATCTGCCGGTTCGGCTTCGGGCCGTTGCTTCCGGCACGCTCTTGTCCGTCTGTGACGGCGGCAGACCGGAGTTCCGGCTCGTGCGTAGTCTTCTCCAGAAGGACGACGATGATGATGTCGAGCAGGATGACGAGGACGCGGATCACGGCCTCTTCCGCCACCTTGCCGGCCGCACGCAGCGCCTTGGCCGCTTCGAACTCCTCGCGCGCCGCCCGTCGCCATCACCCGGCCTTGCGCTTCATCAGCGCGCCGCCTCCGAGATGCGTTTCCACATACAGATCATGCGGGGGCTGGAGCCCCGGAAGCAGCTGGCACAGCCCGCTCGTCGCCTTCGATCCAAAGTAGCCCACTGGCGGTCCTCGTCGTTCTCAATGACCACCACTAAGCGAATCGGCCTGCAATGTCAAATCTCCACGAAAACCCGTTCGTTGCTCTACCCCGACATCAAGCCGGAACCAGGGGGTGAGCAGTTACCTTCAATCAACCATCGCCTTTCGCAGAAGGAGACGGTGTCGAGGGCAGCGGTGACGTCGCCTTCGGTGGTGAGCAGCATCCGGTCAAGGGGATCTGCCGGTGGGCCCGTGACGTGTACGGCCATCATGGAGAGCGGCGGCGTTCCCCGGGGCTTCCGGTCCGGTGGCGCAAGGTCGACCCTTGCCGTGCGGACCTCAAGGCCCTTGCGCTCCTTGCGGCCCTTCGCAGGCTGCGATGTCGATCGGCCTCGCGATGCACGGCTCATCGGCCATGTGGTCCCGAAGGTCCCGGTGCGTGCCCGTTGCGGTGACCACGCGGCGGCATGTCGAGCGCCTGACGCGCACCAGCTCCGGGCCAGCAGGTCCCGGATGTTGCCTTCACGGATCACCAGCACCCTTGTCGAGGGACAGGCCAGTTCCACGGCCCTGTCGTACCCGCCGGCTCTCCTTGTCGTCCTCCTCGTGGATCGAGACGGAAGTCGGCGTCGAGATGGAACAGGCCGAGGGCACAGCCGCCTTCGGTGAAGGCGACCCCGGCATGGGCCGCAATGCCAGGGGCACCCGAGCCGCCGATGTCGACAAGACCCGCCTCCAAGCCATTGCAATTCAGGAACGTCTTGTCCTGGATGGCAAGGACCCGGCGCTGGCAGCGTTCCACCATCGCTGCCCCTTGAGGATATGGTCCATCGTCACCTCGGGGTTCGACAACAGACGGCAGGCCGCCTTCTGCTCCGCCGGGGAAGATCACCGGCAGGATCTCTCTGGGACGATCGTTCCACGCCCATGGTGACAAGACGGTCGCGGATGAGCACGTCACCGTGGTTGCTGCGGCTGTACTCTCTCATCGCCCGGTTGTCATCATCAACAAGAGGTGCCCCATGACATGCTCCCGGCACGTCTTGCCAGGGGCTTCATCCACACCGCACGCCCTGGCCCCGGGAGGTCGACCCGAGGTCATCTTCTCACAACGCTCCCGGCCTGCCGCCCTGCAGCTCGTGCCGGTGTGTTCGGGACCCGCATAGGTGCAAGCCAGAACCGGCGTCACTTCTCGTGCCAGTCCGCAGCAAGCCCGACCCGACAGGATTGGGCCTGTGCAACCTCCCTCCATCAGCAGTCGGCAAGATCGAATGCAGCGTGGGAAAGTCCTGCCCATGAACTGCTATCATGTTGATTCGCCGCGCAGCGTCGGCTACGAGAGAGTGCCGACATAGCATTCTGCGGGATAGTCAACCGCTCGGGCCGCGTCGGACAGGCCCAATGTGGCATTCATGGAGGCGACCGGGCAAACTGCGTCTCCGTGGGAAAGTAACGGTCAGGGACCGCATGGCAAAGCAAGCGACCAGCAACGGTGCCAATCTCGGGTTCGAGGCGCAGCTCTGGGCCGCGGCGGACAAGCTGCGCGGCAACATGGAGCCGTCCGACTACAAGCATGTCGCTCTCGGGCTGATCTTCCTCAAATACATCTCCGACGCCTTCGAGGCGAAGCGGGCGGCGCTGCTCAAGGAAGACCTGGCCGACCCGGAGGATCCGGAGGAATACCTTGCCGAGAACGTCTTCTGGGTCCCCAAGGCAGCCCGCTGGCCGCATCTGCAGGCCAGAGCCAGGCAGTCGGCCATCGGCAAGGACATCGATGACGCCATGCTGGCGATCGAGGCCCGGAACGCATCGCTCAAGGGGGTCCTGCCCAAGGACTACGCCCGCCCGGCGCTCAACAAGGTGATGCTCGGCGAACTGATCGATCTCGTGAGCGGGATCGGCATGGCCGAGGAGGCCGACCGCTCCCGCGACATCCTCGGGCGGGTTTACGAGTATTTCCTGGGCGGCTTCGCCGGAGCGGAGGGCAAGCGCGGCGGCGAGTTCTACACGCCGCGTTCCGTCGTCCGGCTGCTGGTGGAGATGCTGGAGCCCTACAAGGGCCGCGTCTACGACCCGTGCTGCGGTTCCGGCGGCATGTTCGTGCAGTCCGAGAGATTCGTCGAGGAGCATGGCGGGCGCATCGGCGACATCGCGATCTACGGACAGGAGAGCAACTACACGACCTGGCGTCTCGCCCGGATGAACCTCGCGGTCCGAGGCATCGATGCCGACATCCGCTGGAATAACGAGGGCAGCTTCCACAAGGATGAGCTGCCGGACCTCAGGGCCGACTTCATCCTCGCCAATCCGCCGTTCAATGTCTCCGATTGGGGCGGCGACCGGCTGCGCGAGGACGTCCGCTGGAAGTTCGGCGTTCCGCCGGCGGGCAACGCCAACTATGCCTGGCTCCAGCACATCCATCATCACCTCGCCCCGAACGGGACGGCGGGCGTGGTGCTCGCCAACGGCTCCATGTCCTCGGCACAGTCCGGCGAAGGCGGCATCCGCCGCGCCCTGGTCGAGGGCGACGCGGTGGATTGCATGATCGCGCTGCCGGGGCAGCTCTTCTACTCGACGCAGATTCCGGCGTGCCTCTGGTTTCTTACGCGCAACAAGAATCCCGGCGAGGACTGCCGCGACCGGCGCGGGGAAGTGCTGTTCATCGACGCCCGCAAGCAGGGGCATATGGTGGACCGGACCCGGAAGGAATTTTCCGACGAGGACATCGTGCGGATCGCCGGTGCATATCACGCCTGGTGCGGCGGGCCGGATACACCCCCCTACGATGACGAGCTAGGATTTTGCAAGTCCGCCACGCTGGAGGGGATCAGAGAACACGACCACATTCTCACACCCGGCCGCTATGTCGGCGCCGCGGCAACCGAAGAGGACGGCGAACCCTTCGAGGACAGGATGAAGCGCCTCGCCGCGCAACTGCGCGAGCAGCAGGCCGAGGGGGCGCAGCTGGACGCCGCGATTGAGAAGAATCTCCAGGCGCTGGGCTTCGAGGGGCGCGAGGCATGACGGTCGCGGAATTGATCGAGCTGCTTGGCGGCTATCCGCCCGCGCTGCGTGTCGTGGTGGACGGCTACGAAGAGGGTTACGATGATCTGTCTCCCGAGCGCCTGATTGTGAAGGAGATCCACCTCGATACGGGAACCGAGTTCTCGCAGGGAAGGCATGGCGATCCGGAAGGGTTGCCCGGCGGGAAGCCGGATGCGGCCGGAACCGTTGAGGCGCTGGTCTTGCGCCGCTCTTTCTGGTGAAAGCGGTGCGGAAGGGCTGTTCATGATCGATTACGGAAAATTCGAGTTGTCCCTGAAACGCCTGGAGGAGCAACATGACAACTACCAGTCGCCGGACGAAGGACTATCCGAACTGACCCGGGAAGGGGTCGCGGAGTCGGTCATTCAGCGCTTCGAGACCTGCTACGATTGCTTGTGGAAGGTGCTGAAAAGATACCTTAACGAGAAACTCGGCATTGCCGAAGTGCCCAACAGTCCCAAGCCTCTCTTCAGGCTTGCACATGAAAACAGCTTGTTCGCTTCTCCGTTGGAAGATTGGCTTGAATATGCGGAAGCGCGCATCAATACGTCGCACGATTACGACGGCGAGAAGGCGAAGGCCTGCCTGGCATTGATGCCCACGTTTATCGACGATGCCATAGGCCTTTACCAGACGATGACCGAGCAAATATGGGAATGAACTTCTCCATCGACATCACCGCCGGGCAACGCAAAGATATTTTGGCGCTGCTCGAACGCCATCTCCCGGACACCAAGGCTTGGGCGTACGGCTCCCGGGTCAGTTGGACTTCTCGCCCCCAATCCGACATCGATATGGTGGTGTTCGCGACGCCCGAACAGAAACGCGCCGTTTCCGACCTCCGGGAAGCGCTCGAGGAAAGCAGTCTCCCATTCCGGGTGGACCTGTTCGTCTGGGATGACGTGCCGGGCTCCTTCCGGAAGCAAATTGAGCGGGACCATGTGGTACTGGCCAAACCGCCAGTTCCTGCCAATCATTGGCACAGGATGCGACTTGGCGAATGCACCGTAATGAATGAAGCAACATATTCCCCGAAGGAAGATTGGCCATTTGTCAATTACCTTGATACAGGCAGCATCACAGATAACCGAATAGAGAGGATTCAATGCCTGAAGCCGAACAAAGACAAGCTGCCTGACCGTGCGCGTCGCAAAATTGAACCGGGCGACATCGTATTCTCAACCGTCCGGCCCAATCAAAGGCACTTCGGATTGCTACGGGATGTTCCAGAGAATTTTCTCGCATCTACTGGCTTTGCGGTGCTTCATGCGCGCGATGAAATTGCTCACACGGGATTCATATATTGGTTCCTCACGCAGGCAAAAATCATCGACCAGCTTCATACCATCGCCAAAAACAGCACTTCGGCTTATCCGTCAATAAGGTCCTCGGATATCAAGAATCTGAACATCGATTTACCTCCCCTCCCCGAGCAGCGGGCGATTGCGGGCATCCTTGGTGCGCTGGACGACAAGATCAACCTGAACCGGCGGATGAACGAGACGCTGGAGGCGATGGCGCGGGCGCTCTTCAAGGACTGGTTCGTCGATTTCGGGCCGGTCCGGACAAAAATGGAAGGCCGCGACCCCTACCTGCCTCCCGAAATATGGAACTTGTTTCCCGACCGCTTCGCCAATTCCGAAATCGGCGAGATACCGAAGGGGTGGGAAGTGAGCCCGCTCGACGATCTGATCTCAGTCAATCCCCTGCGACGTTTGCCCAAGGGGCAAATGGCTCCGTACCTCGATATGGCGAACATGCCAACCAAGGGACATATACCTGATACCATCTCTGCTCGTCCCTTTGGCTCGGGGACAAAGTTCATGAACGGCGATACACTTGTGGCTCGCATCACGCCACACCTCGAGAACGGAAAGACGGCCTATGTCGATTTCTTGCAGGAAGGCGAGGTCGGCTGGGGATCCACGGATTACATTGTCTTTCGCCCCAAGTCTCCGCTTCCGTATGAATTCGCATATTGTCTCGCTCGAAATCTTCGTTTCCGCGAATTTGCCATTCAGAACATGACCGGTACAAGCGGTCGCTGGCGGGTGCAGGCCCAAACCTTGCAAAAATTCCCACTGACGTGCCCGACGGAGCAAGTCGCCGTCGCGTTCGGAAACCTGGTTCGTCCGCCTATCGCTCGAGCAAGTGCGGCCTCCCGGCAAAGCCATTCTCTCTTCGGCATTCTACACGGGCTGCTTCCCAAGCTGATGTCCGGCGAAATCCGACTTCGCGATGCCGAAAAGGCGGTTGAGGCAGTGGCATGATTCGTGCCCCCGTCAATCCCGAGCTTCTGCGGTGGGCGCCGCGAGCGCGCCGGGATCGCGCAGGAAGATTTGACGGAGAAGTTCAGGAAACTTCCCGAATGGGAAAGCGGTGATGTCCAGCCCTCGCTGAAGCAGGTGGAGGCGTTCGCTCGCGCCATTCATGTGCCGGTCGGTTATCTGTTCCTCCCGGAGCCGCCGAAAGAAGGTGTTCCCATCCCGGATTTCCGCACTTTCGCCGGTCGCATGGTTACGCGGCCCAGCCCCAACCTGCTGGACACGATCTACGCCTGCCAGGAGCGGCAAAGCTGGTACAGGGAGTTCGCGCGCATCGCCGGCGAGTCGGTGCTCGATTTCGTCGGCAGCGCCTCGGTTGAAGAGTCTCCTGAGAAGGTTGCGGCCCGGGTGCGGGAGACTCTGGGTTTCGATCTGGCTGCCCGCCGGGAATGTCCGACATGGACCGATGCGTTGCGGCTGTTCATCCGCCAGGCCGACGAGGCCGGCGTTCTTGTCATGGTGAGCGGTATCGTGATGAGCAACACCCGCCGCCGTCTCGATCCCGCCGAGTTTCGCGGCTTCGCGCTGTGTGACCCGCTCGCGCCGCTGATCTTCGTCAACGGCAAGGACACGAAGGCGGCGCAGATGTTCACGCTCGCCCATGAACTCGCGCATGTCTGGCTCGGCGCTTCGGCCTTATCGAACCTCGGCACCGTGCCAGGGACGGGTTTCCGGCGGGAGGAAGTGTGGTGCAATGCGGTGGCGGCAGAGCTTCTGGTACCACTGGAAGCCCTGCGATCCGATCTGCGACGGAACGAGCCGCTCCCGGACACGCTGTCCCGACTGGCGCGCACCTTCAAGGTCAGCACGTTGGTCATCCTGCGCCGCCTGCTTGATGCCGGCTGGCTCACTCGCGAGCGCTTGGACGCGGCTTGGACGCAAGAGAGCGAGCATCTGAGAAAGCTGGTCCAGGCGGGCGGCGATGGCGGCGACTTCTATCGCACGACGGTCGCGCGCGTCGGACGGCGGTTTACGCGCGCGCTGGTCGTGAGCACGCTCGAAGGCCAGACGCTTTATCGGGATGCGTTCCGGATGTTGGGCGTCAGGAAGACCGAGACCTTCAACAATCTCGGGCGCGAAGCCGGGGCGATGGGATGACGGCCTATCTCGTCGATTCGAACGTCTTCATCCAAGCCAGGAACTTGCACTATGGCTTCGATTTCTGCCCCGCCTTCTGGGATTGGCTGGTTGAGCAGAATGGCGCGGGCAAGGTCGCGAGCATCGAGAAGGTCGCGGACGAACTGCAGGCCGGAGACGACGAGTTGGCGGAGTGGGCCGCGGCGCGGGGTGACGGGTTCTTTCTGCCGCCCGATGATGCGGTGTTGCCGGCGCTTGGCGCCGTGAGCGACTGGGCAAGCGGGCATGGATACCAGCAGGCCGCCGTCGCAACCTTCTTGCAGGTCTCCGACTACTGGCTTGTCGCGCATGCGCTGACTCACGCGTGCATCGTCGTCACGCACGAAGTTCCCGCCGATACCGCCAGAAAGATCAAGATTCCGAATGCCTGCACCGGTCTCGGCCTGCGCTGCATGAGCCCGTACGAGATGCTCCGCCGCGAGCGTGCAAGATTTGTCCTGGGAGCGCGCAGAGCCGCGGCGTAATGACCAGAATCACCGAAAGCGAGGTCGAAGCCGCCGCTCTCGAATGGCTCGCCGTGCTCGGTTATGCCGTGCTGCACGGACCGGACATCGGCCCGGAGGGTCCGGCATCGGAGCGCGGCAGCCACGATGAGGTGCTGCTGACCGGTCGGCTCCGCGAGGCGCTTGTACGCCTCAACCCGAACCTGCCCGATGCGCTGGACGAGGAGGGCAAGCCGGTTGGGTGGTTGACCTATACGCTAGGCGAGTTGGCGCAACATCACTGCGCCACCTTGTCGCCTGGTGCCCAACCGGAGCGCATCTACGAGCACTACAGTATCCCAGCTTACGATGCCGGAAATGAGCCGACCATTGAACTTGGCGGCTCGATCAAGAGCAACAAGACGATTGTGCCGAAGGGCGCGGTTCTTCTGTCCAAGCTCAATCCCAAGATTGAAAGGGTATGGTTGCCTAACCTCAATGGAAAAGTGCCTCCAATTGCGTCCACCGAATTTCTAGCCCTTACGCCTCTCGCACCGGCGACCCGCAGTGTACTCTATTGCCTCTTTAGAAGCTCAAGTTTCAGAGCGGAGATGGGCGCGAGGGTTACCGGCACTTCGAAGAGCTATCAACGCGTCCCGCCAAGGTCTCTTCTCACTTGCGAGGTCCTAGTCGCAAATCCAAAATTGCTTGCATCGTTCGACAGGACGGTTAGCACCATGATGTATCGGCTGCTCTCAAATCGTCGAGAGTCCCGCGAATTGGCGCAGACCCGCGATCTGCTTCTCCCAAAGTTGGTGTCGGGAGAAATCCGCCTTCGTGATGTTGAGCGCGCTGTAAAGGCGGTTGCTTAATGATCCGGGACGAAGACATCCGCCGCCAACTCCGCTTGGCTGAGGACAGCCAGTGGGAATTCAAGCGTATCGAGTTCCGCGGCAACACACCGACCAGCCCACTCAGAGACGATTGGGCGGACGAACTCGGCGCGTTTGGCAACGCGGACGGCGGGATAATGCTCTGTGGAGTGTCTGACGACGGAACAATCAAAGGCATGTCGCGAGAACAGATGGCGGCCCTGGACCACCTTCTTGTGGAGGTCAGCACCGATGTCCTTGAGCCGCCGCTGCGCATCGGCGTCCACCACAGAGAACTGGATGGTAGAGCATTCCTGCTGGCCGCAGTTCCACGCGGCGAAGCCCTGCATGAACGGAACGGGCAGGCATTCGTCCGGGTCGGTGCGACCAAGCGGCGCCTGCGCAGGGACGAAGGTCTGAGGCTGGCGCAGAATCGTGCGCAGAACCGCTACCTGTGGTTCGACAAGCAGATCGTTCCCGAAACCGGCTTCGAGACACTCAGCGAACGCCTGTGGGAGCCGCTGCTCAGCGTGGCGGCGGCGGCGGACCCACGGCGCGGATTGCTGAATCTTCGCCTGCTGGCGCAGGATGAAGCGGGCGTGGATCGGGCCACCGTGGCCGGCATACTGCTTTGTACTCCTTCGCCGCAGGACTGGTTGCCGCAAGCGACCATCGCGGCGACGCATTATCGCGGATTGGATCGTGCCTCGGGCCAGCTGGACGCGCAGGAGATCGCCGGACCGCTCCCCGCACAGATTGCGGACTCGGTCCGGTTCGTCGTTCGCAATATGCGCGTTTCCGCCCGCAAGACTCCGGAACGGGAAGATGTTTTCCAGTACAGCAAGGCCGCCGTATTCGAGGCGGTGGTCAACGCGGTTGCGCACCGCGACTACTCCATGTCTTCCCGCAGGATCCGGCTATCCATGTTCAAGGATCGCCTGGAAATCGATTCGCCCGGCCAGCTTCCGAACGGCATGACCATCGAAAGCATGGAGGACAGTCAGGCCACGCGCAACGAGGTGATCGCATCCGTGTTCGGGCACATCGCCGTCGGTAATGTGGCAGGGTCGGGTCGTCGTAGGTACCTGATGGAACGCCGCGGGGATGGCGTGTCGATCATCCGCACGGAAACCCAGGAGGCCACCGGCTTGCCGCCGGAATACAGATTGGTTGAAGAATCGAGCTTGGTGCTCCGCATTCCTGCCGCCAAGCTGGAGCTGGTTCCTGCCGACGCAACAGTCACGGTGCATTGCGGAGGTGAGCCCCTCGCCGGTATCGAGGTTCTCGCGCTCTTCCCCAACAAGACTTGGGTCCGGGCGACGACTGACGAGGCCGGCGATGCGGCCCTGGACCTTTACACGACGAATTTGCCGATGACGATCTATGCTGCCGGGTCGGGGTATGCCGCCGGATTGGAACGAGCTTGGACCCCCAATCGGGGCGGCCTGCTGCTCGAACTCGAACCGCTCGAATCCGGTGGCGCCGCGATTTTCTCTCAGAGCACGGGACACCTTCCTGGCCTGCACGGACGGCTGAACCCGATACGCGATACGTCCGACCGGACCTATCTGTACGCCGACAACATCGCCATCGACGAGGGGCGTCCGCAACCCGTGCCGTTTCGGCCCGGCAAACCGATACGGCTGACGGACGCCCATGGCTCGGAATTGTCGGTCACTATCGTGGACATCCTCGGCCGGTCCGCCTTGATCGAATACAGACCGTTTGAACCGTGACGGTCGTCAATGCGTTCATCCGGGCCCGGAACCTGCATCACATGAGCCCGTACGAGATGCTCCGCCGCGAGCGCGCAAGATTTGTCCTGGGAGCGCGCAGAGCCGCGGCGTCATGACCAGAATCACCGAAAGCGAAGTGGAAGCCGCCGCTCTCGAATGGCTCGCCGGGCTCGGCTATGCCGTGCTGCACGGACCGGACATCGGCCCGGAGGGTCCGGCATCGGAGCGCAGCAGCCACGATGAGGTGCGGCTGACCGGCCGGCTCCGCGAGGCGCTTGTACGTCTCAACCCGAACCTGCCCGCCGCGGCGCTGGAGGAGGTGCTGCGCAAGTTGCGGCAGACGGAGACCCCCTCCCTCGTCGAGGAGAACCGCCGCCTGCACCGCTACCTGATCGCGGGCGTGCCGGTCGAGGTGGTGCGGGAGGACGGCAGCATCGGCGGCGACGCCGCCCGTCTGATCGATTTCGACGACCTCGAGGCCAACGACTGGCTGGCGGTGAACCGGTTCACGGTGATCGAGCACGAACACAACCGCCGCCCCGACATCGTGCTGTTCATCAATGGCCTGCCGCTGGCCGTGATCGAGATGAAGAACCCCGGCGACGAAAACGCCACCCTCGAAGGGGCGTTCAACCAGCTCCGGACTTACAAGAACGAGATACCTTCCCTGTTCCGCACCAATGCCGCTCTCATGACTTCGGACGGTCTTCAGGCGCGGCTCGGAGCTGACGGCCGGTCCCGAACGGTTCATGCCCTGGCGCACCGTGGACGGCGCCGCCGTCGCCCCGAAGGGCGCGCCCGAGCTCGAAACCGTCGTCGAAGGCGTGTTCGGGAAGAACCGGTTTCTGGCCCTGGTCCGGGACTTCACCGTGTTCGGGGACACGGGCGCGGGACTGGTCAAGATCGTGGCCGGCTACCACCAGTTTCACGCCGCGCGGTCGCGGCCACATTGCGCGCGCTTCCCGGGCAACTGGAGACACTGCGCGAGGACCCGGCCCCATACGGGCTGCCGTCCGTTGAAGCGCAGCCGGCGGGCGACAGGCGCATCGGCGTGATCTAGCATACGCAAGGCTCCGGCAAGAGCCTGCTGATGGCGTTCTACGCCGGACAGGTCATCGCCCACCCGGCGATGGAGAACCCGACCATCGTGGTCATCACCGACCGCAACGACCAGTTGTTCGGCACGTTCTCCATGTGCCGCGACCTGCTCCGCCAGGCCCCGCGGTAGGCCGACAGCCGGGAGGATCTGCGGAAAGTGCTGACGCGCCCATCCGGCGGCGTCGTGTTCACCACTCTCCAGAAGTTCGCACCCGAGTCCGGTGAAACGGACTATCCGGTGCTCTCCGACCGCCGCAACATCGTCGTGATCGCGGATGAGGCGCACCGCAGCCAGTACGGTTTCCGCGCCAGGGTGGCCCGCGAGACCGGGGAGATTTCCTACGGCTTCGCCAAGTACCTGCGCGACTCCCTGCCGAACGCTTCCTTCATCGGCTTCACCGGCACACCGATCGAAAAGGAGGATGTGAACACGCCGTCCGTTTTCGGCAATTATATCGACATCTACGACATCAACCGCGGCGTCGAAGACGGCGCGACCGTACCGATCTACTACGAGAGCCGCCTCGCCCGCATCGAGCTCGACGAAAGCGAGAAGCCGGCGCTCGACGACGAGATCGCCGAACTGACCGAGGACGAAGGCGAACAGGAACGGCTCAAGAGACGATGGGCGAACGTCGAGGCCGTCGTCGGGACGGAGAAGCGCCTGCGCCTGGTTGCCCGGGATCTGGTCGAGCACTTCGAGAGGCGTGTCGCCGGCATGGACGGCAAGGCCATGATCGTCTGCATGAGCCGCCGCATCTGCGTCGCGCTCTATGGCAAGATCGTCAAGCTGCGCCCGGACTGGCACAGCGACGACGACGAAAGCGGCGTCATCAAGATCGTCATGACCGGCGCGGCGTCGGACCCGAAGCATTGGCAACGCCACATCGGGGGCAAGGCGCGCCGGGAGCTGCTCGCCAAGCGGATCAAGGACGCGGACGACCCGCTCAGGCTGGTGATCGTGCGGGACATGTGGCTGACCGGCTTCGACGCGCCTGCACACGATGTACATCGACAAGCCCATGCGGGGGCACGGGCTCATGCAGGCCATCGCCCGCGTCAACCGCGTGTTCCGCGACAAGCCCGCCGGTCTGATCGTGGACTACATCGGCATCGCACAGAATCTGAAGTCCGCCCTCGGCCAATACTCGCGCGACGACCGAAGGCACGCCGGCATCGACGAGGCCGAAGCCGTCGCGGTCATGCTGGAGAAGTACGAGATCGTGAGCGCCATGTTCCACGGTTTCGACTTCCGCAAGGGCCTTGTCGGGTCGCCGCAGGAGCGGCTCGCGGCGCTGGCCGGCGCCATCGAGCATGACAATCCCATGCTAATCACCTGAATCTGAAGTTCGTGGCATAAGTTTTGTTCGACGCGGAGACAGAAGCGCTTGACGGCGGCGAGGATTTCGTCGGTTGATTTGGTCCACCTGAAGGGCTTGGGATTTTCGTTGTGGGTTGAAGGCCCGGATGTCGGTTTCGAGTTGCAGGGTCGAGACGCGACGCTGCAACTGCTTGCGGGTCGGCGAACCAGCGCTCCTGAGCCACGAGGCGGATGTCGGTGGACATGCGGCCGCCAGCCAGACCGCCGCGGTTTTGTGGGTGGCGAGTTGGACGATGTGGATGGCCGTCCGGGACATTGCAGTCGATCACCTTGAGGAAGTCGAGGAACTCCCTGGCCCGTCTGTAGCACGACCGCGCCGGCGGCGGCGAACAGCGAGGTCGTGCGGTTGCGCTTGGGGTGCGCCGGCCGGGCAGCAGGACCGGCTGGGTGCGGTCTGGCTCTTTGACGCTCAGCGCGCGATCCGGCGGCGAGAGGATGTCGCGGACCTTGTCGACGAAGTGCGGATCACTTGAACGGCCCGGCTGCAGGCGCGCCAGATCGACGTCAGCCCCGCCTCCTTCGCCAGCAGCGGGTCGCGGGCGTTGAGGTGAGCGTGCGCTCGATCACTTCCGCCACCTTCGCGATGCTCCGCCGGCAGCCGGGGCCCCTCGATGCGGTCCTTGGCTTGCGCCACTTGCCGACGGTGTGCACGCCGATCTCACCGCCTTGTTGCCAAGCCCGTCCGCAGGATCATGCGGCAGCGAGCGCGCCATACGGTGGCGGCGAACCTGCGCCTCCAGATACGACCGATCACTCAAGACCAGCACCGCCAAGGGCCGTCCCGTGGCATCGCCATGACCTCCGTGTTCACACTCCGACTGCCATCATACAATCATACTTACTTCCTTCAGTTCCAGATGACTAATTTGGAGACGCGAAATCCGAATGCGTTGGGGCTCGGCTCATCACAGATCGCCTCCTTGATCGCAATTTTCGTGCCAAGAAGGCCCCATCAAGCCTTGGCGGCACGATTGCAGCGCGACGCAAACTGAGAAAATCTCGCCAGTCGTCGCCGGATTAGCGGCGTGGGATCACCGTGGCGCAGCAGACGGATGCATTGTCAGCGCACGGGCATCGGAGTATGCTGGGTGCGTCGTGACCGGCCGCTGGCGCCGTTCTGGACGCGCGCGAACAATGGCTGCTGTCCGGCCTGTTGCGCGGGCTGTGTCGCGCGGAATGTCGGGGCGTAGCGCAGTCTGGTAGCGCATCTGCTTTGGGAGCAGGGGGTCGGCGGTTCGAATCCGTCCGCCCCGACCATGCCTTTTCCGGTCATGGCCCGCCGGCGGGCGCATCGAGGGGACTCACGGTCGGCGGTGCGATTTCTCATGCGGCGAGCGGCAGCGCGGTTTCGTACTTCACGCGCTTGAGCGAGAAGCTGGACTTGATGCTGCTGACGCCGGGAATCCGCGTCAGATGGTTTTTCAGGAACTGCTCGTAGGCCGTGACATCGGCGACGACCACCCGCAGCAGGTAGTCCGCGTCCCCGGTCATCAGATAGCATTCCATGACCTCCGGCCGGGCGGTGATCCGTTCCTCGAAGATTTCAAGTGAAGGCTCCGTCTGGCGCTCAAGCGTGACCTGCACGAAAACGCTGATCGCCAGATCGACGGACTTCTGGTCGAGCACTGCTACATAACGGTCAATGACCCCCGATTCCTCGAGTTCCCGGATGCGGCGAAGACAGGCCGACGCCGAGAGCCCGACATCACGGGCGAGGTCGGCATTGCTGATGCGGCCGCGGGACTGGAGGCGGGCGAGGATCCGGTGATCCATCGCGTCGAGTTCCTTGAAACTCATGATATTGCTCCTGTATCTATATACACGCAATTATATTGCATAAGAGTGCAATATGGTAGGAAAAATATCACAAAAATATGTCCACTAAGGGTGTATGATTGAATCGGAACGCGATCCGACGTTATCGGTTTGTGGCCCCTGCATCGCCGGAAGCGGACGGCTTTCCGGTGCCGCAATCGACATCCACGATGGGAACAAGTGCCATGGAGACTGCCGGCCCTCAGATCGCGGTTGCGCCGGACCCGGTTCCGGTCGACGACGCCCTGCCCATGCTGCGGGCGCTCGAGCGCAAGGTGCTGTGGCTGTCGACCTGGATGATCCATCATGCCAACCATGTCAGGCCGTCGCGCGACGGCCTCAAGGTTGGCGGCCACCAGGCATCGAGCGCGTCGGTAGCGACCATGATGACGGCGCTTTATTTCGACATCCTGCAGCGGCAGGACAGGGTGGCGGTAAAGCCGCACGCCGCGCCCGTCTTTCATGCCATCCAGTATCTCCTCGGCAACCAGACGCGCGAGAAGATCGCCGGGCTGCGCGCGTTCGACGGCGCCCAGTCCTATCCGTCGCGGACCAAGGACAGCGACGATGTTGACATTTCCACCGGATCTGTCGGTTTGGGTGCGGCGCACACGGTGTTCTCGTCGATCGCGCAGGATTATGTGCGCTTCCGGGAAAGCGCCCCGCCCGGACAGCCCGACGGCCGGATGGTCGCCATCGTCGGCGATGCCGAGCTCGACGAGGGCAACATGTACGAGGCATTGCTCGAGGGCTGGAAGAAGGAGGTCCGGAACGTCTGGTGGGTTATCGACTACAACCGCCAGAGTCTCGATTCGGTGATCTCCGACCGGCTGTTCGGCCGCATCGACAGCCTGTTCGAGAACATGGGCTGGCGTGTCGTGCCCATGAAATACGGCAAGCTGCTTACGCGTGTCTTTGCCGAGCCTGGCGGTGAGACGCTGCGCGACTGGATCGACCGCTGCCCGAACTCCCTCTACTCGGCGCTGACTTACAAGGCCGGCCCCACCTGGCGCGAATACCTCAAGCGCGATATCGGCGATGCCGCCGGCATCCGCGCACTGCTCGACACGCACGATGACGACAGCCTGCACGCGCTGATGACCAACCTCGCGGGCAACGATCTTGAGGCGTCGCTGGAGGCGTTTCGCGGAATCGACGACGACCGGCCCACGTGTTTTATCGGGTACACAATCAAGGGGTTCGGTCTGCCGTTCGCCGGCCACAAGGACAACCATGCCGGGATCATGAATCCTGCACAGATGGACGCCTTCCGGACCGCGATGAAGATTCCTCCGGGCGCCGAATGGGAGCGTTTCGCCGGCCTCGACATGGACCCCGGCGCGCTGGCAGCGTTCCTGGAGGATGTGCCCTTCGCGCGGGCGCCGGCGCGGCGCCATGCGGCGGCGCGGATCACGGTGCCGGATCGGCTCGAGGTCGACATCCGCAGGCAGATGTCGACCCAGGAGGGGTTCGGCAGGATTCTCGACGGCATTGCCCGGTCCGACGGGCTCTTTGCCGACCGTATTGTCACAACATCCCCGGATGTCACGGTCTCGACAAACCTTGGCGGCTGGGTCAATCGGCGCGGGCTGTTCGGCCTGTCGGAACATGCCGACACGTTTGCCGAGGAAAGCGTGATTTCGGCGCAGAAGTGGGAGACATCGCCCCGAGGCCAGCACATCGAGCTCGGGATAGCGGAGACCAACCTTTTCCTTCAGCTGTCCGCGCTCGGGCTTGCCGGCAGCATGTTCGGCGTGCGGCTGCTGCCGGTGGGCACAGTGTACGATCCGTTCATCCGGCGCGGGCTCGATGCGATGCACTACGGCTGCTACCAGGAGGCGCGATTCATGCTCGTGGCAACGCCGTCGGGGATCACGCTCGCTCCCGAGGGCGGGGCGCACCAATCCTCGGAGACGCCGCTGATCACGTTGGCACAGCCGGGCCTTGCGGCCTTCGAACCAGCCTATGTTGACGAGCTGTCCGAGATCATGCGCTGGGGATTCGAACACTTGCAGGACGATGACGGAGGCTCCGTCGCGCTGCGGCTGTCGACGCGTACCATCGAACAGCCGGAGCGACAGCTCGATGCCGCCACCTGCTCCGCGATCACGGCCGGCGGGTACTGGCTGCGGGAACCGGCGAACACCCCGGGGATTGTCCTCGTCTATACCGGCGCGGTGGCTCCGGAAGCGCACGAGGCTTGCCGCATACTTTCCGAGGATCTGCCGGGAATCGGCCTCCTTGCCGTGACTTCGGCTGATCGCCTGCATAAGGACTGGATCCATGCTCGCCATGCGCGCAGGTCGGGCGTTGCCGGGGCGGTCGCCCATATCGAAAGTCTGCTCGCCCGGGCCGGCGACGAGACCGCGCTGATCACTGTGTGCGACGCCCACTCCGCGACCCTCGGCTGGCTCGGATCGGTGGCGGGCCAGGCGATCTATCCACTTGGGGTCGACGGGTTCGGCCAGTCGGGGGACATACCCGACCTGTATGCCCATTACGGGATTGATACGGAGTCCATCCTCGACACCGCCGCACGCGCCTGCCTTCGCCGCATCGCAGGCTGACTCGCGGTCTGGTCGGCTGTTGACGGATTACGGGCTAGCCATTAAATCTTGTCGCGACTGCGCGGACGTGGTGGAACTGGTAGACACGCCAGATTTAGGATCTGGTGGCGAAAGCCGTGGGGGTTCGAATCCCTTCGTCCGCACCATCGCAGGATCATGTCGCAACAGATCGGCGCCGAGCCGTCGAAGGCAGGGACCATGCAGATCAGGGAAGACAGCAGCGAGGGGCTGCGCCGGGAATACACCATCGTCGTTCCCCGCACGGATCTTGAGGAGCGTCTGGCGACCAAGCTTGCTGAAATTGCCAAGACATCCAGGGTGCCGGGTTTCCGACCGGGAAAACTCCCGCTGAGCGTCGCGCGCCAGCGTTGGGGCAGGCAGCTGCACCCGCAGATCGTGAACGAGACCCTTGAAACTGCGATCGGTGAGATGGTGGCCGAGCGGGAACTCAAGCCAGCGGACACGCCCTCGGTCGAAGTGGTTGCGGACGACTTCGAAGCGGACCTCGAATGCAAGGTCGTTCTCGACATCCTTCCCGAGATCCCTGCCGTCGACTTCGCATCCATCGTGCTGGAGAAGCCTGTCGCCTCGATCGAGGACGGTGATATCGAGGAGGCTCTTGACAATATCGCGAAGGGCAGGGCGAGCTATGAGGTAGTCGAGGACCGGGCTGCGGAAGACGGTGATCAGCTCGCCCTTGAAATCGTTGCCGAATCCTCTGAAGGACCAGCCGAAGGGGCGAGGAAGATAACCGTCACTCTCGGGAACGACGACCAGATTCGGCCGGAATTCGCGAAGCAGCTTCTCGGCGTCAGGGCCGGTGAGACCCGGCTGCTGCAGATGCCGGCGGGTGCGGACGACGCCGCCGCGGATGCGGAATCCGGTGGTGGCGACACGATCAAGACTCTTGTCAGGGAAGTCCGCGAACCTTCATTGCCGGCGATCGACGACGAACTGGCGACCGCTGTCGAATGCGAGGATCTTGCCGGACTCCGGAGCAGGATTCGCGAAGGGCTTGCGAAGTCGTATGCCGAGATGACTCGGCAGGTTCTGAAGAAGTCGTTGCTTGATTCCCTCGACGAAGCGGTTGAGTTCGAGCTGCCGCAGTCGCTCGTCGACAAGGAGTTCGATCCCATGTGGGCGCAGATCATGCAGGCGCGCGAGAAGGGCACGCTTGACGAAGAAGACAAGGACAAGCCGGAAGAGGATCTCCGCGCGTACTATCTCACGATGGCGCGGCGCCGTGTTGCCCTCGCCCTTCTTATGACCCACACCGCCGCTAAAGCCGCCATCGAAGTGAGCGATCAGGAGCTCGAACGGAGGATCGGTACGCTGCCTCCAGAGTTTCGCGCGATGACGACCGAGATGCCCGGCCGGCGCGATGCCCTGCGGCTGGCGATGCTCGAGGAGAAGGTTACCGCCTACATGCTTGAGAAGGTCGACACCACGGAACGCAGCGTTCCGGCGGCCGAGCTTCGGGAACTCGTCGGCGCCTAGGCCGCGTGGCGGCCGAGGGCCGCCGCTTTCACGTATCGATGCCGCGGAGCCGTGTCCGCAGGCATTCACCGCGACGTTCCGCAATCGCCTCGGACAAAGACAGGATTTCACATGGACTTCGACGACCACACGAAAATGAACACGCTGATTCCCGTCGTCGTCGAGCAGACGAGCAGGGGCGAGCGTTCCTATGACATCTATTCCCGGCTTCTCAAGGAGCGCATCATCTTCCTCATCGGCCCGGTCGAGGACCATGTCGCAAGCCTCGTCTGCGCCCAGCTTCTGTTCCTCGAATCGGAAAATCCGACCAAGGACATCGCCTTTTACATCAATTCCCCGGGCGGGCTCGTAACCTCGGGGCTCGCGATCTACGACACCATCCGCTACATCCGGCCCGACATCTCGACCGTATGCATCGGCCAGGCCGCGTCCATGGGCTCGCTGCTGCTTGCCGCGGGGGCGCCCGGCAAGCGCTATGCCCTGCCCAACGCGAGAATCATGGTGCACCAACCGTCCGGAGGGTTCCAGGGTCAGGCGACGGATATCGAGATTCACGCCCGCGAGATCCTGGCGCTCCGGTCGCGTTTGAACGAGATCTACGTGAAACACACGGGCCAGAGCCTGAAGCGCATGGAGCGGGCGGTCGAGCGCGACAATTTCATGACGGCGGCCGAGGCCAAGGATTTTGGCCTCATCGACGAGGTTGTTACGGAACGTCCGGTGCCGGCCGATGCCGAGCCGGGTGATTCGGAGGAGAACGCCGAATCGTGAGCTTCGGGGGGTGTGCCGAACGCGGGACAGAACGGCAGCGCCGGGAAAATTCGGCGTGAAGGCGCCGTTCGGGGCCGCGCGGTTGCCGGGCGTCGCGACTGGCGGCGCGGCAATCCGCGTTGGACGCTCACCGCCCGGATGGTTATTATGGGGGCGATCTGAACCGGCACCGTCGGCGAGTCCGGTCACGGCACGGGAGTGACAATGAGCAAGTCTGCGAGCGGCGACTCGAAGAACGTTCTGTACTGCTCCTTCTGCGGCAAGAGCCAGCATGAGGTTCGCAAGCTGATTGCGGGGCCGACCGTGTTCATCTGCGATGAATGCGTCGAGCTGTGCATGGACATAATCCGGGAGGAGCACCAGACCACGCTGGTCAAGTCCCGGGACGGAGTGCCGACACCCCGGGAAATATGCACCGTGCTCGACGATTACGTCATCGGCCAGACCTATGCCAAGCGGGTGCTTTCGGTCGCCGTGCACAATCACTACAAGCGCCTGTCGCACAGCCAGAAGAACAACGACATCGAGATCGCGAAATCGAACATCATCCTGATCGGCCCGACCGGCTGCGGCAAAACCCTCCTCGCGCAGACGCTCGCGCGCATCCTCGACGTTCCCTTCACCATGGCCGACGCAACTACCCTGACGGAAGCCGGCTATGTCGGCGAGGATGTCGAGAACATCATCCTCAAGCTCCTTCAGGCGGCGGATTACAATGTTGAGCGGGCGCAGCGGGGCATCGTCTATATCGACGAGGTCGACAAGATTTCGCGCAAGTCGGACAACCCCTCGATCACCCGGGACGTGTCCGGCGAAGGGGTGCAGCAGGCGTTGCTCAAGATCATGGAAGGCACGATTGCGTCGGTCCCGCCGCAGGGCGGGCGCAAGCATCCGCAGCAGGAGTTCCTGCAGGTCGACACCACCAACATCCTGTTCATATGTGGCGGCGCCTTCGCCCGGCTCGACAAGATCATCAGCAGTCGCGGACAGAATTCCAGCATAGGGTTCGGAGCGGATGTCAGGAGCCCTGATGATCGCTCGACCGGCGAGATCCTGCGCTTGGTCGAGCCCGAGGATCTCCTCAAGTTCGGGCTTATCCCCGAGTTCGTCGGCCGCCTTCCCGTTATCGCGACGCTTGAGGATCTCGACGAGGCTTCCCTGGTCGAGATCCTGACCAAGCCCAAGAATGCGCTGGTCAAGCAGTACAGGCGACTGTTTGAGATGAGCGATGTCAAGCTTGCCTTCAGCGATGACGCGGTGCGCTCGATCGCCGGCAGGGCCATCGGCCGCAAGACCGGCGCGCGCGGCCTGCGGTCGATCATGGAGAGCATCCTGCTCGAGACCATGTTCGAACTTCCGGGGCTTGAAGGGGTCGAGGAGATTGCAATCAACGGCGAAGTCGTCGAAGGACGGGCGCAGCCGCTGTACATCTACTCGGATCGGCTGGAGGAAAGCGGAAAGACGGCCTGACGGTGGCGACATCGTCGGCGAATACAGCTTGAATCCCGGACGCAGGGTACCATGTTAAGCGTCGGTGCGGGTTGTCCGCGCCGGTTCGGGACAACCTACGGAACAGTAAGATGTCAGAGCAGCCACGCAGCACCGCAGTCTTTCCGGTTCTTCCGCTTCGCGACATAGTCGTGTTTCCGCACATGATCGTGCCGCTCTTCGTCGGGCGCGAGAAATCCGTGCGCGCGCTCGAGAATGTGATGAAGGACGACAAGCAGATCCTGCTCGTGGCCCAGAAGAACGCCGGAAATGACGACCCGTCTCCCGACGACATCTATTCCGTGGGCACGGTCGGCACGATCCTGCAACTCCTCAAGCTGCCGGATGGAACCGTGAAGGTGTTGGTCGAGGGCAGCCGCCGGAGCAGGATTGTCCGCTATGTCGACAATGATGCGTTCTTCGAGGTCGAGGCGGAGCTCCTCGACGACGAGGCGGACGAAGACCGGGATATCGAGGCGCTCTCCAACTCGGCGATCAGCCATTTCGAGCAGTATCTGAAGCTCAACAAGAAGATCCCGCCCGAGGTCCTGGTATCCCTTAATCAGATCGAGGAGCCCGGCAAGTTTTCGGACACCATCATCTCGCACCTGACGCTCAAGATTCCGGAGAAGCAGGAGCTTCTCGAACTCCTGTCGCCAGCCGACCGGCTCGAGCGCGTATACCAGGCCATGGAGACGGAGATCAGCACCCTCCAGGTCGAGAAGCGGATTCGCAACCGCGTCAAGCGCCAGATGGAGAAGACGCAGCGGGAGTACTACCTGAACGAGCAACTCAAGGCGATCCAGAAGGAGCTCGGCGGCTCCGAGGAGAGCAGCGACGAACTTGCCGAACTTGCGGAGCGGATCGAGAAGACGAAGCTGAGCAAGGAAGCCAAGGAAAAGGCGACGGCGGAGCTCAAAAAGCTGAAGTCGATGAGTCCGATGTCGGCCGAAGCGACGGTCGTACGCAACTATCTCGACTGGATCCTGGGCATCCCCTGGCGCAAGCGTTCTCGGGTGAAGAAGGACCTCAAGCTGGCAGAGAGGATCCTGAACGAGGATCATTACGGGCTTGAGAAGGTCAAGGAGCGCATTCTCGAATATCTTGCGGTGCAGATCCGCGTCGGCAAGGTCAAGGGCCCGATCCTCTGCCTCGTGGGCCCGCCAGGCGTCGGCAAGACCTCTCTGGGCAAGTCGATCGCCCGCGCCACCGGTCGCAATTTTGTCCGCATGTCACTCGGCGGCGTGCGCGACGAGGCGGAGATCCGCGGCCATCGGCGCACCTATATCGGCTCCATGCCCGGCAAGATCATACAGAGCATGAAGAAAGCCAAGTCCTCGAACCCGATGTTCCTGCTCGACGAGATCGACAAGCTCGGGTCGGACTGGCGCGGAGATCCGACTTCGGCGCTGCTGGAGGTTCTGGACCCCGAGCAGAACCATACCTTCCAGGATCACTACCTCGAGGTCGACTACGACCTGTCCGACGTGATGTTCGTGACCACGGCCAATACACTGCGCATGCCGCAGCCGCTCCTTGATCGCATGGAGACGATCAGTCTCTCCGGCTACACCGAGGACGAGAAGGTGGGTATCGCCCGT
Organism: Alphaproteobacteria bacterium; assembly: GCA_964291215.2. Taxonomy (GTDB): domain Bacteria; phylum Pseudomonadota; class Alphaproteobacteria; order MPNO01; family UBA830; genus JAJEBT01. The sequence continues at coordinate 2,161,848 of OZ219791.1, forward strand.
AGTCATCTGATCGCCAAGCAGCTCGAGGGGCACGGGCTGAAGGAGTCGGAGTGGTCGATTTCCGAAAGGGCGCTGCGCGAACTGATCCGCCTCTACACGCGCGAGGCTGGCGTCCGCAACCTCGAGCGGGAAATCGCCAATCTGGCGCGCAAGGCGGTAAGGGAGCTTGCCGACGGCAAGAAGAAGGCCCTGCAGATAACGCCGCGCAACCTCCAGCGGTACGCCGGGGTGCCGCGCTACCGCTCGGGCGAGATCGAGAAGGAGGATCTCGTCGGTGTGACCACGGGACTCGCATGGACCGAGGTTGGCGGCGAACTGCTCTCGATCGAGGCCCTCGTCATGCCGGGCAAGGGTCAGATATCGCATACTGGCAAGCTTGGCGACGTGATGCAGGAATCCGTGCAGGCGGCGCGCAGCTACGTACGCTCGCGCATGGCGGTGTTCGGCATCAAACCGAAGATCTTCGACCGGCGCGACATCCACGTCCATGTTCCGGAAGGCGCCACACCGAAGGACGGTCCGTCGGCCGGCGTGGCCATGTGCACCTCCATCGTATCCGCGTTGACCGCCATACCGGTGCGTCGCGATCTGGCAATGACCGGCGAGGTGACCCTTCGCGGCCGGGTGCTGCCGATCGGAGGGCTCAAGGAGAAGCTTCTCGCGGCCCATCGCGGTGGTATCCGCGCCGTCCTGATACCAAAGGAGAACGAGAAGGATCTCGCTGACATTCCGGACAAGATCAGGCGGGATCTCGAGATCGTTCCGGTCTCGTCGGTCGACGAGGTCTTGTCCAACGCGCTGATGCGCGAGCCGGTTCCGATCGACTGGGAGGAGGATGAGGACGACATCGCCTCGGTTGGCGACTCGAAACCAGATGTTGAGGATGTCGTCACGCACTGACGCTGCCGCCCGGGCACCGGCGTTGGCTGGCTGTCGTGGCGAGCGAGCGGATGTCGGGGCGGGGCGGATCTGCACGCAGGGTAAACGCCCTGAGGGACGCCGCTTTGGCCGTTACGTGGCAGGAACCGCGCATGTCGGGTGCCGGCAGTTGAAATATCCTCCACCACCCCATCCGGCACCGCGTCGGCCGCAGTTCGTGCCACCGCCGGGCGCTTGCGACGCCCATGTCCATGTTTTTGGCCCTTCGGACCGGTTTCCCTATCATCCGGCAGCGACCTATCGTCCCGTCGACGCATCGAAGGAACGCTTGCGCCGCCTGCACGGCCTTCTCGGGTTCGACCGGTCGGTAATCGTCCAGGCGACCTGTCACGGAATCGACAACTCGGCGACCCTGGACGCGATCTCGTCATCGAACGGACGCTGGAAAGGGGTTGCGATCGTCGATGAAACCTTTGCCGACGAGGATCTCGGGCGGTTGCATGCGGGCGGGATCCGGGGAGCGCGCTTCAGCTTCGCGCGCCATCTCTCGGGAGCGCCGGATTTCGGGCGGGTGCGGCGCATTGCCGAACGGATAGCGACTTTCGGATGGCACCTCGTCATCTATATCGAGGAGCAGGATATCGTCGAGTTCGCCCCGGAACTCCGCACCTTCGGGCTGCCCGTCGTCTTCGACCACATGATCCGGGTCAAGGTCGCCGGTGGGACCGGAGCGCCGCCGTTCCAGCTGCTCCTGGATTTCCTCCGCAACGAGGATGTATGGGTGAAGATTTCCTGCGCCGAGCGCCTGTCCGCCAAGGGAGTGCCCTATGACGATGTCGTGCCCTTTGCGCAGGCCGTGATCGAGGCCAACCCGGACCGCGTGCTGTGGGGGACGGACTGGCCGCATCCCAACCTGTGGGAAGGTATGCCTGATGACGGGGACCTCGTCGACATGGTGCCCCGCTACGCGCCCGATCTCGCGTTGCAGCAGAAGATCCTGGTCGACAACCCTGCGGCGCTCTACGGATTCGGCGCAAGCGGATAAGCGGCCCGCGCCAGCGGCTCCTCAGTGAGCCGGGCCGCTCGATATCCATGACTGGTCGATGAAGCTCATGAAGCGCCACCGCCAGGTGTCGCCGTCGCTAAGGACATGTCCGGCCGTCTGGTCGGGGAAATGCGCCGGAACGACGACGGTATCGCTGTCCGCCACTTCGGCGAGTATGCGCCTCCGGCTCTGCGCCGCCTCTCCGGGGTCGGAGCAGAAGCAGGTGCTCCAGTCGGGTTCGCGGCACTGCAGCGGATGGTGCATCATGTCGCCGGTGAAGATCGCGTGGCCGTCCCCCGACCGGAAGTTGACGCAAACCTGTCCCGGCGAGTGGCCAAAGGCCGGGGTGAGCCAGATCCCGTCCTCGAGCTCGAAATCGCTGTCGACGAGTTGCGCCCGGCCGGCCTCGACGATGGGGCGACAGCTGTCTTCCCATATTGCTGCCTGCCGGTCCTTGGGCCTGCCAAGTGCGGCCTCTGCCTCCCAGGCCTCGTATTCGCGCTTTCCGAATATGTAGGTGGCGTTCGGGAAGGTCGGCACCCAGCGTCCATTCACGAGCCGCGTGTTCCAGCCGCAGTGATCGACATGCAGATGGGTGCAAAAGACGTAGTCTATGTCCTCGAACCGGAGGCCGTGGGCCGAGAATCCATCGAGCCAGGACTGTTTCGGGTAGGCGAGGCCGGAGCCCCGCATCGGCTTGTCTTCGCCGACGCAGGTGTCGATCAGGATCGTGTGGCGCTCCGTCCGCACCACGAAGGTCTGATAGTTTATGATCAGGAGATTGCGTCCGGCGTCGTAGACCCAGGACGGCATCTCGCCAAGATGGGCAAGCGCGGTTTCCTTGTCCGATGTCGGAAACATGGCCTCGGGCTGGCGCCACGGGCCTTCGCGTTCAACGAAACTCGATATCAGGATATTGCCGATCTTGAATGGCCGCATGATTCCGTCCGTTCATGGTTTGTGGTGGCAGCCGGAAAACGCATCGCCTATCGCCGCCTGACGGTGCTGTTTCAGTCTGGAATGGCACCTGCGCAAGGATACAATCGTTGCCGCAGGGCGGCAAAGCCCTGTGCGGCCGGAAGGATGTTCCACTTCGGTCGCGGATACCACCCCGCCTTCGGATAGTCCAGATTTTGGTGGAATCGAGTCCCGCCAAGCGCGAATGCCGACAACTGGTAGGGAACGGCCGCGATAGCAGCTTCTATCGGCAGGATCGCTTACACCTGCGCAGGACGTGAATCGCTTTGGAACCGTGCGGAGGCGAAGTACAATCATTGTTGCAGGTTGGCGGGACAGTGTGTGGCCCGAACCGATTGCGGGTCGGCTCCTCCCGATGCTGGAGCAACCGTCGACAGGAGACTAGGCCATGGATATCAGCGTTGAGCAGCTTCGCGAAATACCGATCAAGGAGATCACCACTGCAACCGACACCCGAGACATTCTTGCTCATTGCCGTGCACAGGGCGAATCGCTCAGCTTCGAGGACATTGTCATCATCGACACCGATGCCCACCACATGGAAATCGAATCGTGGGCCGACATCTGCGCCTATATTGAGGACGAGGTGGTACGGGCCCAGGCTCTCGACCATCTCCGGAACCGCACCGGATCGCCGCCTTACGGGCTGAACGGCGACCACGCGTTGCGCTACCAGGATTGCGGAGGCCGCATACCCCATCAGGCCAAGCTCGGCGAAACGGTTGGAAACTCTCCGGTCCACCGCGACGTTACCCTCGTCCGTCGCGCCATCGACTCATTCCATCTCGACTACATGGTGGTCTTTCCGACACCCATGCTTAATCTCGGGATGCATCCCCAGTACGATATGGAGGCTATTCTGGGCCGCGCCTATGACAGGTGGTTCTGCGAGAATATCCTACCCGTGGATCAGCGGATGAAGACGCTGCTGTACCTTCCATTCGGTGATTCGCAGGCGTCCCTGAGGACGGTAGAGGATCTCGGGGACCACCCGGATGTCGTTGGCTTCATGGTCACGTCGGTCCGTCACAAGCCAGTGCAGCACAACGACTACATGAAGCTCTACCGGGCGATTGAGCAGACCGGCAAGCCGCTTGCCTTCCATGCCGGCTACAACTGGCAGGATCCGTCGATGCTCCAGATCAACCGGTTCGGCACCATGCACGCGCTGTCCTTCGTCTGGTGCAACGTCGTCCACATGAGCAACTGGGTCATGAACGGGCTTCCCGAACGTTTTCCGGGTCTTGACGTGATCTGGATCGAGTCGGGGTTGGCTTGGGTGCCGTGGCTCATGCAGCGCCTCGATCACACCTACCTTATGCGGTCTTCCGAGGCCCCGCTCCTGAAGCGGTTGCCGAGCGAGTATATGCGCGAGATGTATTTCACATGCCAGCCGATGGAGACCGATCATCCCGAGGCGCTGAAGGTGACCCTCGACATGATCAATGCGAAGGACCAGCTGCTCTATTCCTCGGACTGGCCGCACTGGGACTTCGACACGCCAAGCGTCATCTGGAATCTGCCAATGCTCGATGAGCAGGCGAAGAAGAACATCCTGGGCGAGAATGCGCTCAAGCTGTTCGGCCTCGACCGGCCGCCTGGCAAGTAGGCTGCAGGCGCCTGCGACGAGCGCGAAACCGGGGCAGGTGCCGCCGGTGCACGGGCCTTCAGCCGTACAGGTTGAGGACGTGACGCTGCAGGGCGTGCTTGAGGATTTCCTCGGGTCCTTCGGTGATCATGAAGGACCGGGCATCGCGCCACAGTTTCTCGATCGGGAGGTCGGTCGTGAGTCCAAGCCCCCCGTGAATCTGCATGCAACGGTCGGTCGCCTCGAACGCCTTGCGGTCGCCGATATATTTGCACATGTATGAATCCCAGCGGATATCCTCGCCAGCATCATGCTTGGCTGCCGCGTTGTAGATCATCAGGCGGACCATGTGCATGTCGGCGTAGGTGTCTACCAGCATCCACTGGACAGCCTGTCGTTCTGCCAGCGGCTTTCCGAATGTCACCCGGTCACGGGCATAGGATGCGCCGAGTTCCAGGCATCGTTCCATGGTACCGACGCTGATTGCGCCGTGGCGGATGCGGCCCATAGTGATCCACGTCTGGGCCATGCGGAAGCCGTCGCCTTCCTTGCCGACGAGGTTCTCGACCGGGACGCGGATGTCGTCGAACGCCATCTCGCAGGGCTGATCGTCCATCATCGTCATCTGCTTGCGGAGAATCCTGATGCCCGGCGTGTCGGCGTCGACAAGGATGCAGGAAATGCCGCCGCGGGTGCCCTTTTCGGGATCGGTGACACAGATAACCTGGAAGAAATCCGCCTCGTCGGCGCCGGTGATGAAGCGCTTGGTGCCGTTGATCACATATTCATCGCCGTCCCGGACAGCCGTCGTCTTCATTCCTGACGGATCGCCGCCCGCGTCGGGTTCGGTCTGGGCGAAACCCGGCTTCTTTTCACCGTTGATGCAGGGCTTGAGGTAGCGCTCGATCTGGTTCTCGTTGGCGAACTCCGCCAGCAACGGACTGACGTCCGGTCCGAAGATCCATTTCTTGCGACGGGGAAACGCGATGGTGCGTCCGGTTTCCTCCCAGATGATCGTGCGCGCCAACAGGCCCATGCCAAGCCCGCCGAGCGCCTCGGGCACATCGACGCCCCAGATTCCCAACTCCTGCGCTTTCGCTTCCAGCTTCTGGCGAATCTCGGGCACCATTTCGGGACCGTCATAGGCCTCGCGCTCGATGGGGATGACTTCCGAGTCGATGAAACGCCGGAGCGTCTCCTTGAACATGCGCATTTCTTCCGGAAGTTCGAAGTCCATCTGTCCCTGTCTCCGCGAGTTTTGTCCGATGTGCTCACGATACAGCAATGGTCGCGCTGGCGCAGCACGTGGTCCGCGGCGCTGTGCCGCGGCCTTTGCGGAAAAGGATGGCGGAATGGCTTTCCGGTTTCGCTGCTTATGCGCGGAGCTGTCTTCCGCTTGGTTCCGCGACTCCTGCGCTTCGGTCAGTCAGGTCGTGCCGCGTCATCAAGAAGCGGGTTGACGTGCCTAACTCCTGGAAAGCGCCCGAAGTCGTGATCGGCAGAAAAGACTGTCGCACCGTTTTCGATCGCCATGGCAGCGATGTGCGCATCGGACGTGAGGTTTCCGGCCGTACCCGTCATGCTTAGGAGGTTGTGTAGAATTGGCCAGTGCTGGTCTCCTGGTGAAACGGGACGGACGTAGGGCTGATCCAGCCAGTCTTCGACAAATCCGGCCGCGTGGTCGCTCGATAGGGGCCGGGGGAATATGGCTGAATGGGTTGTGATCCGGAGAAAGGCCAACAGGGAAATCCATGGTAGCCCGATGGACGAAGCGCCGGACAGGGTTTGTTGGAGCCAGTGCCGGGCCCGATCATGATGCACAGCGTTGAGGTTGACGGCATAGATTAGCAGATTGGCATCTACGAGGATCATTTTCTGAGAAGCAGCTTGCGGGTGAGCTCGCCATCTTCCAGCCGATCTGCGAGCGCCAGCGTCTTGTCGAGATCCTGACCACCGATCGGTTGGCCCATTGAAACAGGCTTCAGCCGGTAGGGTCTGGACATGTCGGCAATGCGCCCGGTCTCTATTCCGGCCCGCAGGGCGTCATTCACAACCGCCTTGAAGGACCTGCCCGACAGATGGGCGATGTCCCGGAGCTTCTTGGAAATGTCGTCATCGAGCGTCAACGTGGTTCGCATCGTATGCTTCCTCTTCCGCCTAGAAATAAACATCATATCATCACATTATATAACATCAAGTCATCATCCAGGTTTGTGGATTGATCGGCGTGTCTCCAAGCCTTTGTCATGATCGTCACCGTTGTCTGCAAACATGCTGCTCATACTTTCGACAGAATCGGCCGCGCTTGCTGCAACAACGTAACCTGCATCGTCGATATCCCTGTCTGCCCTGTTGATAGTCATCAAGTCATCATCCCCCCTCCGGACCGGGGTCGATTTCCATTCGGACTTGCGAAACAAGCTCAGATTGACCTCCAGAGTGCAGCACGTTCGTTTTCTCTCCGCAGGGACAGTGTGGATGCGATGGCGGGTGCCGGTGGGAACCGCGCCCGGCATGCGTATTATCGGAGACCTGCGCATCGGGGCGGTTGCTGCTGCCGTGTGCGCAGTTCCGTCTGACAACGGAAGCGGAAAGGCCACGCGATCAAGCAATGCGTCCGATGAACGGTCGAAACGGGCGTCTGCATGCGGGCAGGGTTCGGCAACGCCGAGTGGCCACGCAAGGCAATGTTGCATGCTCTCGGCTTGGACCCGCTTCCGGAACCGCAGCGGCACCGACGAGGAGAGCTGTGCCGGAGTTACGACTTGCGGGCGCACGGCGATCCCATGCTGATAATCCAGCGGCGACTGGCGAGATTTTTGGGTCTGCGTCGCGCTGCAATCGTGCCGCCAAGATTACCCAACCGCGTCAGAGTGGCCGTTCTTGAAGTTGGTGGCACCGTCTCAAGGTCGGAACCGGCATATCGACAACGAAATCCGCTCCCGAATGGACCTCCAGATCTGCCTACAACGCCCCCTGGTCGGACGAAACCGGACAAAAGAAGAGCCCTGCACGAAGGGGCATTTTTGCTCCAAAGGACCGGGAAGACTGCTATACTGGCAGTGTGCGCTCATTCGGGCGCGCCAATGATCTGTAAACGTGGTTGGCAACGGACCATGCCGGCTTACAGCCCCCAAGAATAAGGTCCTGCCAAGGTTGTCGGCTCGGTTGACGTGATGTGGCGGGCGGATCGGAGCAAGCACGCGATAACGGGAGACGCCAAGCATGGGCATGCTGATTGACGGCAAGTGGATCGACGACGACGCGAAGTACCGAACCGGGGAGGGCGGCGCGTTCGTGCGCGCCGAGTCGGTCTTTCGGAATTTTGTTACGGCCGACGGCTCGTCGGGCTATGGTGCCGAGCCCGGACGGTATCACTTGTTTCTGGCGCCGTCCTGTCCATGGGCGCACCGCACGCAGATCGTCCGCCGCCTCAAAGGGCTCGAGGACGTCATTTCGGTGACGCTGTCGGACCGCCCCCGCAAGCGAAGCTGGGCCTATTCCCGGGGAATCGACGAACTCCAGCCAGGAGAAAACGGCGTGCTCGAACTGCATGACGTCTATATCGCCGCCGATCCGGCCTGTACCGGGCGGGTGACGGTGCCGACTCTCTGGGACCGTCACAAGAAAACGATCGTCAACAACGAATCCTCCGAGATCGTCCGGATGCTCAATTCGGAATTCAACGAATGGGGGGATGCTTCGCTGGACCTCTATCCGAAGGCTCATCGCGCGGAGATCGACATGCTGAACGATCGGATCTACACGACCGTCAACAACGGCGTTTATCGCTCCGGTTTTGCGAGAACGCAGGACGCCTACGAAAACGCCGTGTGCCCTATGTTCGAAACGCTGGATTTTCTCGAGGAGCGGCTCGCGGACAGGCGCTATCTCGTTGCCGATCGTGCCACGGAAGCGGACTGGCGCCTTTTCGTGACCCTGATTCGTTTTGATTTCGTGTATTTCAGCCACTTCAAGTGCAACATCAGGCGAATTCAGGATTATCCCAATCTCTGGAACTACACCCTGGATCTGTACCAGACTCCCGGAGTTGCCGAGATCGTCGACATCGACGGAATAAAGAAGGGCTATTACGGTGATCAGGCCAATGTAAATCCGTCTGGAATCGTGCCTGTTGGGCCGACGATAGACCTTGTGCAGCCACACGATCGCGAACGCTTCAGGGCTGCGGCCTGACCGCGTCGGGATCCGGGCAAGCCGCGATCCCGCCCGGACGGTTACGGGCCCGGTCCTGGCCTGTCGAGGGCCACGGCCTTGACCATTGCGTAGACGGTGCGTCCGCGCTCAAGTCCGAGTTCGCGGACGGATTTCGCGGTGACGCGGGACCATAGCCGCGTCTTGCCGAGTTCGACCAGAACATCTGCCTGCGCTCCGTCCGTAGCTGCGATTTCGGCGATCCGGCCCTCGAAGACATTGAGAACGCTCACCTTCACGGGCTGCTCGAGAGCGAGACTGACGTCACGGGCCCGCACCCGGATCCTTGCCTGGGTACCGACCGCCATCCCGGTCGCGGGAATGCGGAACTGTCCGCCGGGAAAGGCCAGCGTAGCAAGGTTGTTCATATCGTCCTGGTCCGTGACCGTGGTGGCAATCACCGTTCCGGCATCGCCCTGTCCGACCACGCGAGCAAGTTCCGGCCGGTTCATCACCTTCTCGACCGTTCCCGAAGCCGTTACGTGGCCGTGTTCCAGCAGGACCATTGCTGTAGCGAGCTCCAGGATTTCCTCGACCGAATGGCTTACATAGATCGTCGGAATCTCGAATTGGCGATGAACGCGGTCGATGAACGGAATGATCTCCCGTTTGCGTTCGGCATCGAGAGACGCCAGCGGTTCGTCCATCAGCAGAAGGCGTGGCGACGTTAGGAGCGCCCGCCCGATCGCCACCCGCTGGCGCTCCCCGCCCGAAAGATCATGCGTTCTCCGTCCGAGGAGATGCCCGATCCCGAGCACCTCCGTAACGGCATCCTCCGTTACGTTCGCCCGCCTTTCGCCCTGGCGGCGTCTTCCATAGTTCAGGTTGCGACGCACCGTCATGTGAGGAAACAGGCGGGCATCCTGAAAGATGTAACCGATGCGGCGCTGCTCGGGAGGTGTGGTGGTCCTGTCGGCGGTGTCGAAGAGGACCTTGCCGTCCAGCACGATCCGACCCCTGTCCGGCGTGATCAGTCCCGCCAGCATCTGCACGATGCTGGTCTTGCCGGCGCCGGATTTTCCGAACAGCGCCGTGATGCCGGCGCCGGCTTCGAACCACGCTTCGACGGTGAAACTCCCAAGCGCCTTCCGGATGTCGATTTCAAGCATGGCTGCCTGCAATGCGCCGCCTGACGCGCCGTGCGACGATCTCCGACACCAGGAGTGCCATGCAGGCCACCAGCACCGAGATCACCACCAGCCGCATGGCGCCGAATTCCTCTCCGGGGATCTGGGTGAGCCCGTAGAGGGTGACGGGAAGCGTCGTGGTCTCGCCGGGAATCGCCGAGACGAAGGTGATTGTGGCGCCGAACTCGCCCAGCGACCGGGCGAAGGCGAGGAGTGCACCGACCACGATTCCGCTTCCGGACAATGGCAACGAAATGCTGAAGAACACGTCGACAGGTCCGGCGCCGAGGGTTCTTGCCGCCTGTTCGAGACGGCGATCGACAGACTCTATCGATAGCTGGATGGCGCGCACCATCAGCGGAAACGCCATGACCCCTGCTGCCACCGCCGCGCCGCGCCACGAGAATCCGAACGTCAGCCCGAACGTGTCATTGAGCCAGGCTCCGATCAGCCCCTTGCGACCGAGAACGATCAGCAGGATGTAGCCGACCACGACCGGCGGCACGACCAGCGGCAGGTGAAGTATGGCGTTAGCTAGCGTCTTGCCCGGAAAATTGCAGCGGGCCATGACCCAGGCCACGGCGATTCCGAACGGAAGGCTGATGCCTACCGCCCACAGCGCGACCCGAAGGCTGAGGAGGATCGCTTCGGTTTCTGCGGGCGACAGCGACAACATGGCTCAGTCGACGAGAAATCCGTAGCGCCGGTAGATCCCTTTGGCCGAATCGGAGGCGAGGAATGCCATCACGTCAGCACCGGGGCCGTCGGCATCCGAGATCCTGACCGCCTGGTAGACGATAGGCTTGTGGCCGGCCGCGTCCAGCATGAAGAGAATCTTTGCCGATCTGCTCAGCTTCGCATCCGTGCGGTAGACGACAGCAAGTGCGGCCTCGCCGCGTTCGACCAGCGCCAGCGCAGCGCGGACGGTCTGGGTGCGGGCAATCTGCGGCGTCAGGGCATCCCAGATTCCAAGTGAGGCGAGCGCCTGTCGCGCATATTGCCCGGCTGGGGCGTGCCGTGGATCGGCGATCGCCAGGCGCTCCGCATCGCCAAGGCGGGTAATCAGTCCGGCGCCGTTCTGTGGACCCGCGAAATCCGGCGAATCGCCGGGCGCTACGACGACCAGCCGGTTGCGGAAGAGCGTCCGCCGTGTGTCGGCGGCTGCCAGCTTGCGTTCTGTCAGGTAGGAAACCCATTTGAGATTTGCCGAAATGAAGACATCGGCTGGAGCGCCGTCCTCGATCTGGCGGGCAAGGCTGCCGCTCGATGCGAACACCGGCCGGAAGCGTTTGCCTGTCGAGCCGGCATAGGCTGCCGCGAGGTCGTTCACCACCTCGGCAGTACTTGCGGCGGCAAACACGACCGAGGCCGCTGCATGCGCGGGTGGCGCCATCCAGACTGTGGCGATGGCGATGGCAGCAATGTTTCGAATCATGAGCGGCGTTTCCCGTACCAGTATCTGATGCTTCCTCGAGGGCCCGGACGAAGGCCGCCCGCATGGCTAGCCGTTCAGTGCGCGGGCCTGCTCCTCGAGCGAATCCAGCTTGCCTTCAATGACCCGGCGGTCGAGGTCGCGAGTTATGAGGACGATCTTCGAACTGTGGTCTGCGTCGGGCCATGCCGGCAGTTCCGCGGGATCGTGAAAGAGATGCTGGACGCCGTGAATTGCAATCGGCCTGTCGCGTCCGGAAATGTTGAGAATCCCCTTGATCCGCAGCAGCCGTTCGCCGTGCTGTCCGATAAGGATCCTCAGCCAGGCGACGAATGCATCCCAGTTGATGGGCTCCTCGCGGGTCATGCAGAAGGCCGAGATTGCGCTGTCATGGCGATTCACGTCATGATGGTCGTGGTGATCGCCATGGTCATAGCCTGCAGCCTCGTAGGCTTCCTCGCGGAGCCAGCGCCGGACATCGGCCGTCTTCGTCCGCGGGTTGTAGAGCCCGGCATCGAACAGCATGCCGGGATCGATCTCTCCCATGACGGCGCGGTAGCGCGGGGCGGCTGGGTTGAGGACGGCGAGGCGCGCTTCGAGGCGCGCGATGGCGGGTTCGTCGCCGAGATCGCTCTTGGTGATCACGATGCGATCGGCCACCGCGGCCTGCTTGACCGCCTCGGGATGGCGGTTGAGCTGTGCTTCGGCGTTGATGGCGTCGACGGTCGCGATGATGCCGTCGAGCGCAAAGCGGCCCGAGACGAGCGGAGCGCTGACCAGCGTGTGAATTACGGGCGCCGGATCGGCAAGTCCGGTTGTCTCGATCAGCACGCGGCGGAATTCCGGTACTTCCTTCTTCATCCGCTTGACGAAGAGCTCCGAAAGCGCCCTCGCAAGGTCGCTCTGAACCGTGCAGCACAGGCAGCCGGCATTGAGCAGGACGGTGTTGTCGTCGATCCGTTCGATGAGTTGGTGGTCGAGGCCGATCTCGCCGAATTCGTTGATCAGTACAGCGCTTTCCTCCATGCCCGGGTGCCTGACCAGGCGGTTGAGCAGCGTGGTCTTGCCGCTGCCGAGGAAACCTGTCAGCAGCGATACCTGGATCGGCGTATCGCCGGAAGCGGAATTCTGGCCGTCATCCGGCATCGTTCAGCCTTGCGAAGCCGTCGTTGAGGTCGGCAATGAGATCCTCCACATCCTCAAGCCCGGCATGTATCCGGATCAGTTGCCCGGGTCCGTGCCAGCTGGTTGCGGTCCGGTTCGGTGCCGGGTTGGTAGGGAGGATCAGGCTTTCGAAGCCGCCCCAGCTGGCCCCCATTGCAAAGAACTGCATGCCGTCGAGGAGGGCGGTGATCTGGCCGTCGCTGAAGCCTTCCTTGAGAACAAAGGAAAACAGTCCACTGGCTCCGGTGAAGTCACGCTTCCAGAGGTCGTGTCCGGGAAATTCCGGCAACGCGGGGTGGAGGACGCGGTCGACCTCCGGACGCGCCTGCAGCCATCGCGCGAGCACAATCCCGGTTTCCTGGTGGCGCTTGAGGCGAACCTTGATCGTCCGCAGGCCTCTGAGTGCCAGATAGATGTCGTCCGGCCCCGAATTGGCTCCGAGCACTGCTGCCGACGGGCGTACCCTGTCCCAGTGCTCCTCGTTGCTCGTAATCAGCCCCATCATGACATCCGAATGTCCGACGATGTACTTGGTAGCTGCCATCGCGCACACATCGACGCCGTTTTCGAATGGCTTGAAATAGATGCCGGCGGACCATGTGTCATCCATGATCACGACACATCCGGCCTCGTGCGCAGCCGCCGAGATGGCCGGTATGTCTTGGATCTCGAAGGTCTGCGATCCCGGCGATTCCACGTATACGATCCGCGTGTTGTCGCGAATCAGGTCAGCGATGCCGGCGCCGGTCGCCGGGTCGTAATAGGTTGTCTCGACGCCGAAACGGCCGATGACATTGTCGCAGAAATTGCGCGCCGGGCCGTAGACACTGTCGACCATCAGCACGTGGTCTCCCTGCTGGAGAAATGCGAGCATGGCGGCGTTGATGGCGGCAAGCCCGGAGGCAACTGCAACCGACCGGTATCCGCCGGAGACGGCGGCAAAAGCTTCCTCGAGCGCTTCATGGGTCGGCGTGCCGTGGCGCCCGTAGGTATAGATCCCGGGCTCCCAGCGGTGGTCGCGCCGATAGCGCATCTCGGCCACCGAGCCCCATGCTATCGTCGAAGCCCGGTATACGGGCGGGTTGATGATGCCATGATTGGCAGCGGGATCACGCCCCTTGTGGACGATTTTCGTGTCTTCTTTCATGTCTCGGGTCGGTCCCTCGGGTCGCTCCGCGAAGTTTGATTCAGGATAGGCGCGCGGCCTTCAGGTTTCCACCGGCATGTCGCTGCTGCCCCATTCCGTCCATGATCCGTCATAGACGGCAACATCCCCCTTGCCGAGAAGATGGAGGCCGAGGGCGAGAACGCAGGCGGTGACGCCTGAACCGCAACTCGTGATCACCGGAGCTCGCAGGTCGAGGCCCGATTCGGCGAATCTCGCTTCGAGCTCGGCGGCAGCGCGAAACGTTCCGGTATCGGGATCGACCAAGGTGACCGACGGCAGGTTGAGGCTTCCGGGAATGTGGCCCGGTCGGCACTGTGGACGCGGCTCCGGTTCTGTGCCGGCAAAGCGCCCCGCCGACCGGGCATCGAGCACCTGTTCGCTCCGGCTTTCGATGTTGCCGCGGATGTCCTGCATCGAACGGATCATCGTGGCGTCCAGCCTTGCCGTGTAGCGCGTTGCCGTGACCGTGGGCGTATCGGCGGCAACCGGGCGGTCTTCCGCCAGCCATTTCCGCATCCCGCCATCGAGCACAGATACGCGGCGGTGCCCGAAAGCGCGCAACGTCCACCAGACGCGCGGCGAGGTCTGCATGCCGGAATTGTCATAGACCACGACATGGTCGTCGTTGGAGATGCCCAGCCGTTCCACGTGATCGGCGAAGACAGCTTCGTTGGGGAGCATGTGTGGCAGCCTGGAATCCGGGTCGCAGATCGCGTCAATGTCCCAGAACACGGCGCCAGGGACATGGGCGTTCCGGTAATCGGCAATGCCCTCGCGGTCGACAGTCGGAAGGTACCAGGTTGAATCGACGACCCTGAGGTCGGAATCGGCAAGATGCTCGTGCAGCCAACCGGTGTCGACGAGCGCATTCGTGGCGGTGGAGTTCATGGCGGCAGGTTGCTCCTATAGAGTTTGGCTTTCGGACCGTGGCGCCGGGTGCGTGCTCTTCATGCTGTGCCGAAACGGGACCCCGCAGGTCGTGGGTTCTGCCGGCTTTCGGTCTGGCTCTCTCCGGATGCGGCAGGCACAGTGCCCGGAACGGCTTGGCGCGTCAGCGGGACTTTCCGAGCACGCGATTACCAGTATCGGCCGGAGGCGCCGATCGCGGCGTTGACAAGGCCGATTACGAGATTGGTCGTGACCAAGATGCGGATCTGGTCGAGTTGCGCGCCAGCCGCGGGAATGTCGCCGCTTGCCAGCGCTGCGCGGAACCGGCGGTAGGGGGCGAACCACAGGTGAAGATAGATGGCAATCATGATCCAGCCGATGCCGTGCATCAGGTGCCCGTGGAGGGGAAGGGTTCCGAGACCACCCCATACCGTGAAAATCAGCCAGTAGCCGGTGACGACGAGCACGATGACCGATGTCCAGACCCACGGAAAGAACTTCCCGAAGACACGGCCCCAGAGCGGGGCGCGCACCGGTGGTTCGAGCTCGCCTGCGGCGAGACGCAGCACCATGATGGCAAAGAACATGCCGCCGACCCAGATGACGGCGGCAAGCAGGTGGAGCGCAATCGCAACGGAACTCATCAGTCAGCCAAGGCTCTTCTTTTGTCATGTTTCGTCCGACGAGGGGCGTTGTAGGCAGATCTGGAGGTCCATTCGGGAGCGGATTTCGTTGTCGATATGCCGGTTCCGACCTTGAGAAGGTGCCACCAACTTCAAGAACGGCCACTCTGACACGGTTGTCCGCCGCCGATCGTGACAACAGAATGGTCCTGATCAGTCAGCGCCTCGCTTGATTGGCGGCGCAAGATACACTAACCTGAATGCTCGTCCAAACTGGCCCTTCCGGAAAGTTTACGGCATGAAATTCACCGGTACCGACACCTATGTCGCGACCGCGGACCTGATGACGGCAGTCAACGCCGCGATTGCCCTTGAACGGCCACTGCTGGTCAAGGGCGAACCGGGGACCGGCAAGACACTGCTTGCCATGGAAGTCGCCGGGGCGCTCGACATGCCGTTCTTCGAGTGGCACATCAAGTCCACGACCAAGGCGATTCACGGCCTGTACGAATACGATGCTGTTTCGCGGCTGCGCGATTCCCAGCTTGGCGACGACCGGGTCCACGACATCCGCAACTACATCAAGCGGGGCATGCTTTGGGAGGCGTTCACATCCGACCGCCAGGCCGTGCTCCTGATCGACGAGGTCGACAAGGCGGACATCGAGTTTCCCAACGATCTGCTGCGCGAACTCGACCGCATGGAGTTCTATGTCTACGAGACCCAGGAGACCATTTCCGCCCGCCACCGTCCCGTGGTCATCATCACCTCGAACAACGAGAAGGAATTGCCCGACGCTTTCCTGCGCCGGTGCTTTTTCCACTATATCCGTTTTCCGGATCACGAAACGATGGAAAAGATCGTCCACGTGCATTTCCCCGATATCAAGAAGCGCCTGCTCAAGGAAGCCCTTGAGCTGTTTTTCTCGATTCGCGACGTGAACGGCCTGAAGAAGAAGCCCTCGACATCGGAACTGCTGGACTGGATCAAGCTTCTCCTGGCCGAGGATATCGATCCCGAAGTCCTCCGTGCCGATGCCTCCAAGGCGATTCCGCAACTCCACGGCGCGCTCCTCAAGAACGAGCAGGACGTTCATCTGTTCGAGCGTCTCGCCTTCATGTCGCGGCGGCAGGGCGCGTGACGCGGCGGGGTTCGCGGCGCCATGTTCGTTGAATTCTTCTATCAGCTGCGCGAAGCCCGCATTCCGGTCACGATCCGCGAGTACCTGACGCTCCTCGAAGCGCTGGACAGGCGTGTTGTCGATGGCGGGGTCGAGGATCTCTATTACCTGTCCCGTGCGGTGCTGGTGAAGGACGAGCGCTGGTTCGACACGTTCGACCTGGTGTTCGATAATTTCTTCAAAGGCGCGATGCACGACACCGCTTCCCTGTTCGAGGAGAGGATTCCGGAGGAGTGGCTGCAAGGCCTCGCCCGCCAGCTTTTCAGCGAAGACGAGATCGAAGCCATGAGCTTCGAGGAGCTCATGGAGGAGCTGGCAAAACGGCTGCAGGAACAGGAGCGGCCGCATCACGGCGGAAACCGCTGGATCGGCACCGGCGGGACTTCGCCGTTCGGTAATTCCGGGCGCAATCCGGCTGGGGTCAGGATCGGTGGCGAGGGTGGCGGCAAGGGCGCCACCAAGGTCTGGCAGAAACGCGAGTTCCGCGGGCTCAAGAATGATGTCGAGATCGGCACGCGCAACATCAAGGTTGCGCTGCGCAAGCTCCGCAAGTTCGTGCGTGAAGGCGCCGAGGACGAGTTCGATCTCGATGAAACGATCCGGTCGACGGCGGATCGCGGGGGCATGCTGGACATTCGCATGCGCGCTGAGCGCAAAAACCGAATCAAGGTCCTGACGCTGTTCGACATCGGCGGATCGATGGACAGCTTCATCCGCATTTCCGAGGAGTTGTTCTCGGCGGTGCGCTCCGAGTTCAAGCATCTCGAGTACTATTATTTTCATAATTTCCTGTACGAGCGAGTGTGGCAGCAGAACCGGCGCGGCTACAACGAATGGACTCCGTCTTGGGAACTGATGAACACCTACGGTTCGGACTGGAAGGTCATCGTTGTCGGCGATGCGACGATGAGCCCCTTCGAGATCACGGAAGTTGGCGGATCCATCGAACACTGGAACGAGGAACCTGGCGAGGTCTGGCTCCGCAGGTTCCTCGAGTACTTTCCCGATGCGGTGTGGCTCAATCCTGTGCCTGCCGATCGCTGGATGGGCACGACCAGCATCCGGATGACCCACAGGCTCATGGACGGGCGGATGTATCCGCTGACGATCGATGGCCTCGAAGCGGCGATGAAACTCCTGCGCCAGGGGCGTCAAGCTCTGTCGCGACTGCACTGAACGGACCGGCCGCAGCGGAGCCACTATCAACCGTTTGGAGGACGGCGTGCGGAATTTTATGGGATTTCTGGCCAGCGTCGCCATGATGCTGGCATGCTTGGGCGCCCTTTCGGGCCCTACGCTCGCGCAGCAGCACAGCCACCAGTCCGGCAACGGGCAGGAGGTTTCATCTGGGATCGACGTGCGGTCGGCCTGGGCGCGGGCGAGCGCAGGTCGTGCCGTAAACGGCGCGGCCTATTTGGCAATCGTCAATTCCGGCACCAGGGGCGATCGTTTGACGGGAGCCGCATCTTCGGTAGCCATGCGAACCGAGATGCATGATCATGTCGAGCGAGATGGCGTGATGAGGATGACAAAGCTTGACGGCCTCGACATTCCGGCCGGAAGGACGGTGGTCCTCAAACCCGGAGGCCTTCACATCATGCTTCTCCGCCTGCGAAATCCGCTCAAGGCGGGCGATCGGTTTGATCTCGAGCTGCACTTCGGGAGCGGCGTCACGAAGAAGGTCGAGGTGGAGGTCCGCCCGATCGGTGGCCGCCCGACGCGACACGAGGGCCACGGCGCCTACCGTTGACGACGCGTCACACAGGTCGCCCGTTGTTTCCGCACGGGGGGCTGTGTTCCTCGGCGGCATCTTTCCTATGGTCATCAGATCTGCCACAAGATGCGCGAGCATCGGCAATACGCAGACGCTGAATTATGCTTGGTCTCGAGTCCCGGGATATGTCGGCTGAGCGGGTGGGTTTTCTGCCGCCCGGATAGAAGCGTAGTCAAATCGGCGGCTGCCCGAGATGGCGTCGGCTGCTCTGAACTTCTTTTCCAAGCAGTCTTTGTATTTGGCCTGATCCGCCGTTCGTTCGGGCAAGTGTGCCTTCGTCTCGCGGCCCTTTCTCGCGTCGCAAGTCGCGTGCATTGATGGCAGCAGAGGTGAGCGCGCTGAGGGCCGTTTGCTGTACGGGGCTACCGGAAGGTGCCCGCATTCGTGTTCGGATCGGCGCGCCCGCATCGAACGCCCGCCGTCCCGGAATTATTGACGATCGACTTCGCTGGGGTCGCGCACTTTTTTTCACGAAAGGTAACTGCTCACCCCCTGGTTCCGGCTTGATGTCGGGGTAGAGTAACGAACGGGTTTTCGTGGAGATTTGACACTGCAGGCCGATTCGTTTAGTGGTGGTCATCGAGAACGACGGGGACCGCCAGTGGGCTACTTTGGATCGAAGGCGACGAGCGGGCTGTGCCAGCTGCTTCCGGGGCTCCAGCCCCCGCATGATCTGTATGTGGAAACGCATCTCGGAGGCGGCGTGCTGATGAAGCGCAAGGCCGGGCGGCGGAGTACCGGAAGATGCCGCCGGGCGAGCGCCAGGCGATGCTCGCGACGATCATGACCGTCGAGGCCGGGTGATGGCGACGGGCGGCGCGCGAGGAGTTCGAAGCGGCCAGGACCGCGGCGCTGCCGGCAAGGTGTCGGAAGAGGCCGTGATCCTCGACATCCTCATCGTCGTCCTTCTGGAGAAGACCACGCACGAGCCGGAACTCCGGTCTGCCGCCGTCACAGACGGACAAGAGCGTGCCGGGAGCAACGGCCCGAAGCCGAACCAGCAGATGGGCGACAACCTGCGCAAGACCATCGTCGAGGAAACGGTCGCGGTCGATGCCTGCGGCGCTGACGGCGTCGACCCCGTCGGGCGCCGCACGACATCGTGTTCGAGGTCGTCGAGCGCCGCGCCGAGATCAAGGAATGCCCGAAGTGCAAGGCCCGGACCAAGGGCCGGTTCCCCGACAACATCCCGTGCAGTACGGCATCCAGGCCCTTGTCATCAACCTGCTGGTCGCCTAAATGCTGTCCCTGCGCCGTGCCGTCGCGCTCGTGCAGGCGATCTCCGGCATTAAGCTCTCCAAGGCAACCTGTCTTGGCTATGCTTTCACGATGCGTCATGGGAGGAGGCCGCCGTGGCGCACCTCCTGCAACGCCCGATGTCGACGATTTCGGATCAACGGCAAGTGGCTCCATGTCGTCACCGACGGAACCCTGACGTGCAAGTTCCCGCACCGCAAGCAAGAGATCGGCCCGTGCTACAAGGGCGTCCTGGGCCTCGTACATGGCAGTGTAGCCACCAGCTGTGCGGCAGCCACCTGCTGCGCGAACTGACCTTCGTCGTCGAGGCTACCGCGCGACTGATGAAGAGCCTGCTCCGCAAGGTTTGCCCAAGATCAACAAGAGCGCATCCAGGACCCTGAACGAGGCCGGGCGCAAGCGCACCATCCTCACTTAGGGCGCCAAGGAACTGCCCGACATCCCGACGAAAGGAAAACGCATCGCAAACGCGCACAACCTGCACGAACGTCTCGTGAAACACGAAAACCTGCGCTTCACAGACGACCCCGACGTCAGCTTCACCAACAATGCCGGAGAACAGAAGATCAGGATGGCAAAGGTCAAGGTGTCCGGATGCTTCCGCTCCACGCAAAAGCATGGTGCCGGGGCTCAAGCTACCTCACCTCCATGGCCGCACTCGGCTACAATCATCACGTCGCAACCCAGATCGCCCTCGACGGAAAAGCCGCAGACATCATCAACGAGCACTACGACCAATCAGAACCCAACTAGGGGTGAGTAGATACCACGAAAGATAATAGCGGATGCGCTTTACATCGAGAGTTGGATTGGACGGTCGGAGCCGTGTCGGCCGTCGACGCTGGGATTGCAGCCTTGCCAGTGGCATTGCGCACCCTGCCGCTGCGACTGCCGGAGACGGTGAAGAATGGCGGGCTGGAAACTCTTCGCGCACCGTATGTCAGGCACCTGGAGGGAAAGCTCCGGTGGCTTCGGGTGTGGGCAGAAAGCGGTATCGCTCGGGAGCTCCGCGTGACGGCGGGTGGAGGTGGTGCACGTTTTCTCGAAGAAAGCGCGCAAGGCGCCGCGTCGAGCGCTCGCGACCGCCAGGGAACGACTGAGGCAGGTGGCGCCATGATGAAAATGAAGGATCCGAAGGCGCGCCTCATGGAAGATGTCGAGTTCCGAGACGAATACGCGCGCGCAGATGGGGAGTATGCGCTAATCAAGGCGCTGGTGCGTGCCCGCACGGCGACGAAACTAACTCAGGCGGAACTTGCCCGGCGGCTTGGCACGACGCAATCCGCGGTTGCGCGGCTGGAGGGCGGCCGGGTGTCGCCGTATTTCGCAACCCTTCGCCGCTATGCCGAGGCAACCGGCACGTGGCTGACCGTGAGGTATGTGCCGGCGGACGGCTGACGCATGCGACGGGCCGGTGGCTGGGGCGGACGGAGTGGCCGTCGCCTCAATCCATGAGGAACGTTTCGATAAGGCTTGATGGCCGAACCAAGCTGTCGAAATCGTTCGCATCCGAATGCCTGGATTAATCGGGTTTGGGCAATCGCAAATCTCTTACGGCGGAAAAGCGCTGCAGAGGGCCGTTGCTTGGGGGCCTTGTGACGCTCTCGGATTTCGCTTCAGGCTGCGCCCGGCTTGCCGGGGTTTTCGTGGCCGCAGGATGGGCAGACTCTGAGCGCCGCATCGCCGTAGTATTCTTCGAAGACCGGCGGGAGGTCGCGGACGAGATCCGTGACCTCGACTTCGCGGCGATGCACCCGGTCGTCGCACTTCTCGCAATACCACTCGAACGCGTCGAGTTCGCCGGGCTGTCGGATTCGCTCGATGACGAGTCCGACTGTCTCCGCGGGGCGCTGCGGTGAATGGCGGGTATGGGCCGGTAGCATAAGAATCTCGCCCTCCCGTATCGGCACGTCCGTCGGTTTACCGTTGTCGATGATGCGGAGCGTCATGTCTCCGCGCAACTGGTAGAAGAACTCGTCGCCCGGATCGTCGTGATAATCGGTCCGCACGTTGGGTCCGCCGACGACGGTGACGATGAACTCTCCATCCTCCCAGATCTGGGCGTTGCCGACCGGCGGTTTCAGCAGATCGGCGTGGTCGTCGATCCAGCGGGAGAGATTGAGCGGGAGCGGAGCGGGCATCTCGGCCTCCTTGATTTCAGGTGCTGCGATACTTCAGTCGCACAACGCGATGCACTCGATCTCGATGTCGAACTCCCAGGGCCACGATCCGACGGTCACGAAGGTTCGCGCAGGAGGCGCGTCCGGAAAGAACTTCCGGTACTCCTCGTTCACGAGGTCGAAATAGCCGGAGTTCGAAATATAGACATTCACCTTGACCACGCGGTCGAATGACGAGCCCGCAGCGCGGAGCGCCCGACCGACATTCTGGAGGCTGATCCGTGTCTGGCGCCGAATGTCGCCGTTGATTACCTTGCCAGTCTTTCTGTCGATCGGCGGCAGCCCCGAGACGAACACGAAGCCGTTGGCCTTGACGGCGGGCGACAACGGCACCCGCGCCTTCTCCAACGCTTCGGAGATTCCGGGAACGGCTATGCACTGTCTGTCGGACTGGGCCATGGCTTTTCTTCCTGTTTCACGAGGTTGTGCGGTGTCGAGCATAGTAGAAGTCTTCGGGAAGTGCGTCGATAGCTCCGTCCATCGTTCGCGCCGTTGCCAGAAGCCTTTCCGAACGGCCGTCATGCAGCGCATAGATTCCGGTGTCTGTCCTGCACAGCCTGTAGCTTGCATAAGGCTGACGGCTGCGATCACCTGAGTAAAGAAAGACCTGTTCGCGTCCGTCTCGTTCGATGCGGTCGTAGCGGCACCATCTGTGCATGGCCCAGACCTTCCGCTGCAGCGCCTCAAGCTTCCTCGCGTCTGCGGGGGTGAATCTGGTCAGGTCGAGTTCGACAACCTTTTCGGACATGGGCGAAGGATACAGCGCTCGGCATGACGAGGTCCACGACGGATTTTCACGCGGCCCCGGGGCGTTCAGGTTGGTGCAGGCGAGATGACGGCAATAGCGCATCTTCCTGTCGATTGGGACGCAACCGCTCCGGCGACGCGAGTTCGATGTGATTCAGTGGACAAGGGAACGCTCGCGACCGGTGCAAATTTCCTATTTCCGGCCGGGCGATTCTCCCTCAGGACTTTTCCCCTCTGCCCCTCTCGATTCCGCCTGGGAACAGCTTCAGTCCCTTCAACATCGAGCTTATGCAACGCCCTTGTCGGCTTCAAGCCACTATTCCGCCGTCGCGCGGCATGGACCCTGCTGCACGTTGCGGCTTTGGAACGCAGATGGTCAGGGCGGTTTCACTTCAAGATTACCTCCGTCGGCGATCCCAAGACTTTCCGAATGTTGAGCCGCACCTTCTGAACATCTTCGTTGCATGTCGCGCGAAAGTCCGTGCCCTTCGGGAAGTACTCCCGCACCAGGCCGTTGGTGTGCTCATTCAAGCCGCGCTCCCAAGAATGGAAAGGCGAAGAAGAAATCTGCATCAAGTGCGACACGCCTGTGGTCTGCGAACTCTTTGCCGTTGTGATTGTGTGGACCAATAGCGTACCAGAGCCGAGCAGGCGGATCATGACCGAACCAACCGTGTCTTTCTGTCCACCCAGCAAGGTGTATTTCGTGGCACGAGCGACACGACAGCTCCACTGTGAGCTTTGCCGATGATGGCCCCCAGTTGCCGACCCGTTCCTTTGCCTCCGCAGGGCGCTCGGAAATGTCCACCCGGCCGGAATGGCATCCGCCCTTCCAGTTCGGCTTCTTGCCGCGCCGCCGAAGCTTCTTCCACAAGACGCCCCCGGCTCTCCGATCTTCATGAATGCGATCATAGATCCGTTGCCGACCCACGGCCCTCCAGTCGAAAACGGCCGCTGCTCGGGGCCCTCCCGCAGCTTTTTCTGAGCTTCAACCCGAGGCGTCAACCGCCAGGAAACAGACGAGGCTGCCCTGCGGCGCGTTTCTGCCATCCTTTGCGCCTGCTTGTGACGGTAACCCCGTCCCCCGGTGTTGCGCTTGATCTCCCGGAAAATTGTTGAACGGCCCAGCTGCCGAGCAATCGCACCTTGTGAAAGACCGCTTTTCTGTAACGCCTCAATCTGACATCGCTCTTCGTAGGTGACGGTAGCCTTTGGACATGAACAAGCTCCCTTCATCTTGTACAGAAACTCTCGCCGCTGCTGGACAGCTCCGCAACATCATGCGTCTAAAAACACATGGCCACAGCCCATCATGTGTTGCACTTCACTATGGAACGGGGGAATGACTGCTGAACGGGGTACAAATTTTTGCATTCTTACCAGGTGTTTCGGCTGCGGTAACCCGTGGACGGCCCCGCGGCCAGACACGACGATCCCACGCTGCTAATCCAGCGGCGACCGGCGAGATTTTTCGGTCTGCGTCGCGCTGCAATCGTGCCGCCAAGGCTCAATGAGACCTTCTCGGCGCGAAAATTGCGATCAAGAGGCGATCTGTGATGACGCGAGCCCCAACGCACTCGGATTTCGCGTCTCGGAATCAGCATGGGATCACCGTGGCGGCCAGAAGATCCGCTAGGGTTGGGTCTGTGCAACCTCCCTCCATCAGCAGTCGGCAAGATCGAATGCAGCGTAGGAAAGTCTCGGACTCTCCCTTGCGGCCGTTTGCCAGGAGCGTCGAATGGCGCTACCCACGCCGGGGCTGGAGATTTCTGCGGATCGCCGTAACTGGCCGCCGGAGGCCATGTGTCGTATCATCGGGGGTAAGCGGAAGGTTCGACGGGACGCGTCCGTGCAGAGGTCGGGCGTGGCAGGCTGCGGGAGCCCAGGTTGCCATCGGCCTTGTCTGATGCACCTTTGCACGACCGGAGAGCCGCATGGTCTCGTCTTTCATTTCAGCCGACTGGAGCAAGGACTCCAAGAAGCGGTCGGTATGGGTTGCGGATATGCAGGCCCGGCGTCTCCGGAAGGCTGAGCCGCCAGGATGGGATTTCAAGTCTGTCTTGGGACTGGCGAAGACGCTTCGGGACGCAGGCCCGGTGTTGATTGGCATTGACGCAGCATTGGGGCTCCCCTCGGACTACTGCCGCCTTGCAGTCGAACAGTCCCTTCTGCGTCGGTCGGACACCTTTGTGGACTGGCTCCAGAGGTTCACTTCGGAGGGTGATTTTTTCGAGAAGGTCACGGATCCAGCATGCTGGCGTGTGAAACGGCCCTGGTTTGCGGTGCCGAAGGGACACGGTGGCCTCCGCTCGTTCACGAGCAAGGGAAAAGATGGCCTTCTCCGCCGGATCGACAAGGCGACGGGTGCCAAAACGCTCTTCGCCGTCAGCGGCATTCCGGGTACGGCAGGGTCTGCGACCCGGGAACTCTGGAAGGAGCTGATCCCGTTGCTGGCGGGAAAGCGGGAGTTCGCAATCTGGCCCTTCGAAGGCAAACTGCCCACTCTGCTTTGCAAACATGGCATCGTGCTCGCCGAAACCTATCCCGGACTCGCCTATGCTGCGGCGCTTGCCGACGATATTCCCGCTGCCCGGATGAGAATTGCCAAGACCCGTGAATTGGAACGCGAGGGCGCCTGTTGTCGCCTGACGAAGGCCGCTTGGGTCGCGAATTACAGCGTCGACCTCGGAGATCTCGATGCGGCGAGATGCAACGACGACGACTTCGATGCCTGCCTCACGGCTGCCGCCCTTCTCCGGTGCGTCTGCGAGAAGAGGGAGCTTGCCGACTCCAAGTGGATTGACGCCAGGGTGGAAGGATCGATGCTTCTTGCAGGCCCTGTCGATCCCGCGTTGTCAGCGCGACGATCGCGAAAAAAAAGAGCTATAGCACCGTGAATTTTTCTGGCGACGGTTCGGGTCCAAGACACTATTCCTGCCCCATCGATAGTTGCGGTCATATGTTCAAGCGTGGACGTAGCGGATGGGATGCGCATGTGGAATCATGGAAAAGACATCCTGACTGGCATCGGCACATCATTGATAAGTCCGAACGAAAGTGGCTGTTCCGACACACGTACCACGATTGGTTTGACGATCCACCTCCGCCCGTTCTGTACTCCGACACCGAGAAAACACTCTATCGCGAAGAGCAGAGCGGCAAGGAGGCCATGGCGCTCGATGCCCGAGCATGGAAATGGACGAAGCTCACGAAACAGTTGCCTTTGAATGCTCGGCCGGTTTCCCTGAAGGATGCGCTGAAGCACGTGCACAAGAGCGGCGCGTGCCGGCTGGTGCCGGTGGGAATTATCGGACCGCGTGAGGCGGATACCAAGCAGCGCCGGCTGGCGAAAGAACTCGGTCGGGAGATCGGACTGCTCGGCGTCCCGGTTCTCTGTGGTGGAAGGGACGGTGTCATGGAAGCCGCGGCCGCGGGAGCGAAAAGCGCTGGCGCGCTGACCGTCGGTATCCTTCCTGACGATAAATGGTGCGCGGCCAACGATTACATTGATCTGCCGCTGGCGACCGGTCTCGGGTCGGCCCGGAACGCAGTGATTGCGCGAGCCTGTGAGGCGCTGGTCGCCGTGGGCGGCCTCCACGGGACCGTCACCGAAGTGGCCTACGGGCTGCATTTCGGGAAACCGGTCTTCGGTCTGGCTGGCGCGCCGCAAGTTGAAGGCGCGCGCCATCTCGACAGTGTTACCGAAGTGGCCGGGGAGTTGCTGCCCATACTTTTGCGCTTCGGCAGGTTTGCATGATGGCAATGAGTCTGGGCGGTCAGGATCGACGGGCCGCTTCTGGCCTGGCTGTGAGGACCAGACGAAATGGCCTCTGCAACTTGGAGATGCGGATGTCGAGCGAACGATCGAGATTGCCGGGCCTGTCCAACGATCGGCGGACACGGAAAAGGCCGCCAGAGATACCTCCGGCGGCCTTTCCGGAAATTGGCTCCCCGGGAGGGACTCGAACCCCCGACCCAGCGGTTAACAGCCGCTTGCTCTACCAACTGAGCTACCGAGGATCAGTGATGAGACCTTATATAACACCACCCGAGACCGTTTTCCACCCCGAAAACCGGCCTGGATTGCAGACATCATTGAAACAGGCGGCGGATCGTCCCGATTTCAGTCGGGACGCCTGCAGAATTGACCGGCCATGCGTGAGATTCTAGCTTGAGCAACCAGCGGTTGCCCAGCTACGTCAATTCTTTGGATATGCCCGGGAGGCAGGAATGACAACTCATCGTCTCGGTCTGATCATGAACGGCGTCAGCGGGCGCATGGGGACGAACCAGCACTTGGTGCGTTCGATCTGCGCCATCCGGGGCGAAGGCGGCTTGTGCCTCGGAAACGGCGACACCGTGATGCCGGACCCGATCCTGGTCGGCCGTAACGAAGCGAAACTGGCGGCACTTGCCGAAGCGAACGGCATCGCGCGCTGGACGACCGATCTCGACGCAGCGCTTGCGAACCCGGACGATACGCTGTTCTTCGATGCCGCGACCACGCAAATGCGCAAGGAGCTACTGCTCAGGGCGATCGATGTCGGCAAGGACATATACACGGAAAAGCCGGTTGCCGAGACGCTGGACGATGCGCTCGCTATCGCCCGTGCCGCCCGCGACCGGGGCATCCGGGCCGGTGTGGTGCACGACAAGCTGAGCTTGCCGGGCCTCATGAAGCTGCGAATGCTGCGTGATTCGGGGTTTTTCGGGCGCATCCTTTCGGTGCGCGGCGAGTTCGGTTACTGGGTTTTCGAAGGCGATTGGCAATCGGCCCAACGACCGTCATGGAACTATCGCAAAGCCGAGGGCGGCGGCATCATCCTCGATATGCTGTGCCACTGGCGCTATGTGCTCGATCACGCGGTCGCGCCGGTCCGGTCCGTCTGCTGCCACGGTGCAACCCACATTCCCGAACGGCGGGACGAGGCCGGCGAACGCTACGATGCCGACGTCGAGGACGCGGCCTACGTGATGTTTGAACTCGAAGGCGGCATTGTCGCCCAGATCAATTCCTCTTGGTGCACGCGGGTGCGGCGGGACGATCTGGCGACCTTCCATGTCGATGGCACCCATGGCTCTGCGGTTGCCGGGCTGACCCGGTGCTTCAGCCAAGCCCGGGTCAACACGCCCAAGCCGGTCTGGAACCCGGATGTGCCCCAGACTATGGATTTCCGCGCTGGCTGGCAGGAGGTGCCCGACAACCGGATCTATGAAAACGGCTTCAAGACCCAGTGGCAGGATTTCATCCGCCATCTCTATGAGGATGCGCCCTGGGACTTTACTCTCCTCTCCGGGGCCAAGGGTGTACAACTTGCCGAACTTGGCTATCGCAGCTGGCGTGAGCGGCGCTGGGTCGACTTGCCGGAACTGGAGCTCTGACTGTGCCCTCGGTCGACCTGCCGACCAACGATGGCCGGATGAAGGCCTACCGTCTCTCGCCGCCGCCCGTCTTCCAGCTGGCCAGCGCGGATGCGCTGCCGCGCGTCGCCTATGCCGCCGCCCATGTCGTCAACGATCCGCGTGTCGATAACGATCCCTGGCTCGACACCGCTCTCGACTGGGACGCGACGCTCGCCTACCGGGAACATCTTTGGTCGCTGGGCCTCGGCGTTGCCGAGGCGATGGATACCGCCCAGCGCGGCATGGGTCTAGACTGGCCGACTTCTCGCGATCTGATTCGGCGCTCGGTCGCTGCTGCGAAGGCGCGCGATGGCGGTGGGCCGATCGCCTGTGGTGTCGGCACTGATCATCTGGTGCCTGGACCGGACACCGGTGTGGACGAGGTGGTCCGCGCCTACGAGGAACAGTGTGAGGCGGTTGAGGCCGTGGGCGGACGGATTATCCTGATGGCGAGCCGGGCGCTTGCCGCCTGCGCCGCCGGACCTGCCGATTACGAGATGGTATACGGCCGTATTCTCCGCCAAGTGCGCGAGCCGGTGCTGATCCACTGGCTGGGCGAGATGTTCGATCCGGCGCTCGAAGGCTACTGGGGCACCGCTGACCACATGGCGGCAATGGATGTCTGTCTTTCGATTCTGTCTGCCCATGCGGACAAGGTTGACGGTATAAAGATCTCTCTGCTCGACGACTGCAAGGAGATCGCCATGCGCCGCCGCTTGCCACCGAACATGCGCATGTATACCGGGGACGACTTCAACTATCCGGCGCTGATAGCCGGCGACGATGAGGGCTTTTCCCACGCCCTGCTCGGCATCTTCGACGCTATCGCCCCAGCAGCCAGCGCTGCTCTGCTCGCCATGGCGCGAGACGACATGGACCAGTATTACGAGACGCTGGCGCCAACTGTGTCTCTGTCGCGCCACATCTTCCGGGCGCCGACCCGCTTCTATAAGACCGGCATCGTGTTCATGGCGTATCTGAATGGACATCAAGATCACTTTACCATGGTTGCCGGCCAGGAAAGTGCGCGCTCCACCCTGCACCTGAGCGAACTGTTTCGGTTGGCCGACAAGGCCGGCCTGCTGCGTGATCCCGAAACCGCGGCGTCGCGCATGGCCGCCGTGCTCGCGGTGCGCGGTGTCGTCTGAGGCCTGGATGGGCTGTGGTGCGTGATTTCTCGAACGATACGGCGCTCCTGTCCCTCAACACGGCGACAGTCAGTGCGCAATGGACGCTAGAGCAATGCATCGACGGTTGCGTCCGGCACCACATCGGCGGTATCGCGCCGTGGCGTGACAAGTTGGACGAATGCGGCGCGGTGCGGGCCGCCCGGCTGATCCGCGAGGCTGGCCTCCGGGTTACCGGCTTGTGTCGGGGTGGCATGTTTCCGGCGGCAACCCCGGCAGGCAGACAGGCGGCGTTCGACGACAACCGAAGAGCGGTGGACGATGCAGCGACCATCGGTGCGGAATGTCTGATCCTCGTGGTGGGAGGCTTGCCCGAGGGCTCAAAAGATATTGTCGGCGCCCGGATGCAGGTGCGCGACGGTATTGTCGCGCTGCTTGAACACGCGTGCGCTGCGGGCATGCCGCTCGCCATCGAGCCGTTGCATCCGATGTATGCCGCCGACCGGGCCTGTGTGAACACGCTCCGGCAGGCGAACGATCTGTGCGACGCGCTGGCTCCAGATGCAGATGGGAGCTTGGGCGTCGCGATCGACATCTATCACGTCTGGTGGGATCCGGAGTTGAAGGCAGAGATCTGTCGCGCTGGCGAAGTCGGCCGCATCCTGGGTTTTCATGTCTGCGACTGGCTGGTGCCGACGACAGACCTGTTGCTCGACCGGGGCATGATGGGCGACGGAGTCATCGACATTCGGAAAATACGCGGCTGGGTCGAGGCGGCGGGCTATGGCGGTGCGTCGGAGGTCGAGATCTTCTCCAAGGAGAACTGGTGGCGGCGTGACGCCGACGAGGTGTTGGAGACCTGCATCGCGCGCCACCAGACGGCGGTTTAGGCACGATGGTACGTACTGTGGCGAACATTCCGGAGGCGGTGCTGGCGCGGTTCCGCGCCGGCACGGCGATTCCTGCCCACCCGCTGGCGCTGACCGCGTCCCGAACATTGAACGAGCGGAGGCAGCGGGCGCTGAGCCGCTATTATATTGATGCGGGTGCGGGCGGGCTCGCAGTTGGCGTCCATACGACGCAATTCGCGATCCGTGAAGCCGGACTGTACGAGCCGGTGCTGCGCCTCGCCGGTGAAACGGTGGCGGATTGGGCCGAGGCTCCGTTACTCATGATCGCCGGAGTTGCGGGTCGGACCGAACAGGCACTTGCCGAAGCACAGGCCGCCGCTGGGCTCGGCTATCATGCGGTGCTGTTGAGCCTCGCCGCTTTCCGCGGCGCCTCGGAGGACGAACTGATTGACCATTGCCGGCGGGTGGCGCAGGAGATGCCGGTGGTAGGCTTTTATCTGCAGTCAGCGGTTGGCGGTGCTCCGCTGCATTTCTCTTTCTGGAGGCGCTTTGCGGAACTGGACAATGTTATCGGCATCAAGATCGCGCCGTTCACCCGTTACGGTACGCTCGACGTTGTGCGCGCCGTTGCCGAGGCTGGCGCGGAGGACCGCATCGCCCTCTATACCGGAAACGATGACAACATTCTGCTCGATCTTGTGACCCCGTGGCATCTTCCGCGCGATGATGGAATGGTGGAGCTGCGCATTGTCGGCGGCCTGCTTGGGCACTGGAGCGTTTGGGTGAAATCCGTTGTCGGGATGCTGGATCGGGTCCGTACAGCTGTCGCCGAAGACCGGATCGACCGGTATCTGCTGGCATTAGCCGGCCAGATCACCGACTGCAATGCCGCCTTCTTCGACGCTGCCAACGGTTTCCGCGGATGCATTGCCGGGGTGCATGAAGTGTTGCGGCGGCAAGGCCTCCTCGACGGTATCTGGTGCCTCGACCGAGAGGAGACCCTCAGCCCCGGCCAGGCTGCCGGAATCGACAGGGTCTGCCAAGCTTATCCGTATCTCAACGACGATTCCTTTGTCGCGGAAAATCTGGAAAGATGGCTGTCGCCATGATCCGGGCCTGACCCGATTGGAGCTGAACGGCGAGCCGTCGGGAGGACGCGCACATGGGACCCGGACTGTCTGCACAAACGATCTGGCGCTGGACCGCCATCGTCCTTGTTCATCTGGCGGTCGTGCTGATCTGGTACCTCGCGGTCGAGCTGGGAGATGTACCCAAGTTCGTACTCGCTTCGCCCCAGGAGACCCTGCTGTCGTTGTTCGACACCTACCCCTGGTTTCACAACACCATGGTGACGACGGCGGAGATCTTCGGCGGCTATTTCCTCGCCGTGGTCGTCGGGGTCGGCCTCGCCCTGCTGTTCTCCTGGTTTCGCGCGGTGGAGAACCTGCTGATGCCGCTGGTCGTTAGCTTGAACATGATTCCCAAGGTTGCGCTGGGGCCACTGATCATTGTCTGGTTCGACTACGGGATCGAGACCAACATTATCATCGCCTTTTCGATCAGTTTTCTGCCCATTCTGATCACTACCGCGCGCGGCCTGCGCGAGATCGAGCCCGACTTGATCGATCTGGTCAGGACGCTGCGTGCCACGCGGCGGCAGATCTTTGTCAAGATTCAGCTACCCGGCTCGTTGCCCTATATCTTTTCCGGCATGAAGGTGGCGGTTGTTCTTGCGGTCGCCGGCGCCGTGGTCGGTGAGATCATTGCGTCAGATTCCGGGCTTGCCTATCTGATCGGCCAGGTCCAGGTAACTCTCGATACTGCGGCGATGATGATGGCGGTCATCCTGATTACCCTTGTCGGGGTCGCGCTTTACCTGATCGTTCTGGGGCTGGAGCGCCTCGTCGTGGTGCGCGACGCCCGGGTCGAAACCGTATGACTGGCGCGCCGGCCACTCGCGGTGAGCCCTTTATCCGCCTCGTCGGCGTGAGGAAGGTATTCCGCACCCGCCGCCAGGAATTCCTCGCGGTTTCCGACGCCACTTTCGACGTCAACGAGGGGGAGTTGGTATCGATCGTCGGGCCGTCGGGATGCGGCAAGACCACTCTGCTCAAGATTGTCGCCGGGCTCTATCCGCACGATGGCGGTACGCTGCAGATCGGCGGGGCCGGCAGCGATTTCGATCCGGCGCGTGATGTCGGCATGGTGTTCCAGCAGCCGCTGCTGCTCAAGTGGCGGCGGGTGCTGGAGAATGTCCTGCTGCCCGCGGAGATTCTCGGCTTGCCCATGGGCGAGGCGCGCGAGCGCGCTTACGGTCTGATCGATATGGTCGGCCTCGCCGGTCACGAGCAGAAATATCCCTACGAACTCTCCGGCGGCATGCAGCAGCGCGCCGCCATTGCCCGGTCGCTGGTCCACGATCCCAGGCTGATCTTGATGGACGAGCCGTTCGGAGCGCTCGATGCGTTGACCCGCGAGCGCATGAACCTGGAGCTGCTCCGCATCTGGGAGCAGAGCCGCAAGACCATCCTGTTCGTCACCCACGGCATTGCCGAAGCGGTCTTTCTCGGCACGAAGGTCGTCGTGCTTACCGCCGGGCCGGCGCGCATGGCGGACCGAATCGACATCGGCCTGCCCCAGCCGCGTACCCTCGACATGAAGACCCATGAACGTTTCGGCGGCTACGCCCGGCGCATCTATCACCTGCTCGGCGTAGAGTGATCCGGGACTGTCCGCGCCCTCGAAGTTCGCGCGGCGTTAGGCCGGCGCATCACCAGTTCTGCTCGGCGCGCATCCATACCAGTCAGGGTCAGACTGTTTGAGGACGGTTGCCCCGATCGGCGTCGACTGTCATCAACAACCGGGTTGTGGCCTGCATCGGTGCGACGTAAGGTACCTTGTACCCGGTCGGTTACTTTCGGGAGGACATGCGGGTGCGCGGATGGTGGCCTCAACTGCCGTCGGCATCGATTTTCCGCACGCGCCTCGTCAATGAACCTGATCAGCAGCAAGATGGAGGGTATCATGATTGCACGAAAATCAGTGATCGCGCTGGCCGTTGCGGCGGCCGGCAGCTTGGGCGCGACGCAGGCCGGCGCTGCGGATAAGGTCGATTTCATCCTTAACTGGATCGCCGGCGGCGACCACGCGCCATACTATTACGCCCACAAGATGGGTTGGTATGCCAAGGCGGGTGTCGACCTCAACATACAGCAAGGCAAGGGCTCGTCGATGTCGTCACGCCGCACCGGTGCGGGCAAGAATCCGATCGGCCTGGCGGATCTCGGCACTGCGCTCGTCACCATGGGCAAGGGCGGCCAGATGGTTGCGGTGATGAACATATACGCCAACTCGCCCTATGGCATGTACTGGCTAAAGAGTTCCGGCATGAAGGGGCCGAAGGATTTTGCCGGCAAGAAAATCGGCAACCCGCCGTGGGACGCCGCGCGCCAGATGTGGCCGGCCCTGGCCAAGAAGGTCGGCATGGATCCGGCTTCGGTAAAATGGGTCAACATCCAGCCGAACGCGAAGCTGGCCGCACTCAAGGCGAGGTCGATCGACATCACGACTTCGTTTTACAACATTCACCACATCTTCAAGCGGGAGCTGGGCGCGGATATGGGATTCTTCCCGTGGAAGACGTACGGCATCAACCCCTACGGCAACTCCATCATCGTCAACATGGATTATCTGAAGAAAAACAAAAAGACGGTGGCGGCGTTCGTCTCGGTGACCCAGAAAGCGTTCCAGACATGCGTGAAGACTCCGGCCCCCTGCATTGCGGCGCTCGTCGAGGCCAACAAGGGGCTTAAGGTCGCCAACGAGACCGAAAACTGGGGTCTCGTGACCGAGCTGATGAGCGACAGGTTCTCGCGTACGGTTGCGCTCGGCTATTTCGATCCGGGCCGCATGAAGGCCGATCACGAGTTGATCAACACCTACTTCAAGATCGAGACCAAGTACGCCATCGAGGAGCGATACACCAACGAGTTCCTCGACCGCGGCATCAAGATGCCTAAGATCGACCGCAAGTCGGCCTTCGAATAAACGTCACTGCACCCGGCGGCGGCCCGCTTCTGCGTTTGGCTGCCGCCGGAGGACGCCGATGGACGAGACCTGTGACGCCATCGTCCTCGGAGCAGGCCATAACGGTCTTATCCTGCAGGCCTACTTGGCGCGCGCCGGGCTCGATACCTTGGCGATCGAGCGTCGGAGCAAGTCTGGCGGCGGCCTCACGGTGCTGGAGGATCCGCTTCATCCGGGGCTGATCCACAACTCTCACGCCTTCTTCCTGCGCGCCATTACCGGCATGCCCTGGTACCGGGATCTCGACCTGGAGGGCCATGGTGCCCGCATGATCGAGCCGGAGTTGAACGTCGCCATGTTGACCCGCGATGGTGGCGTGCTGGAATGGTGGACCGATATCGGCCGAACGGCCTCCTCCTTCGCACAGTTCAGCGAGCGCGACGCTCGAACTCTGCAGCGCTGGGTCGATGAGTTCGGCCCGGTCGTCGAGCGCATCCTGATTCCGGAGGCGATGTCGCCGCCGATCCCACCTGACGGGCGACGCGCCTTGCTGAAGCGGAGTGCAGAGGGGCGCCGCCTGCTTGAGGTCAGTGCGCTGAGCCCGCTGGAGTTTGTTCGCCAGGAGTTCGAAAACCCGGTCATCCAGGCCGGCCTGCTGTTCTTCAACGGGCTGCGCGAGGTCGATCTGCGCGTTCGTGGCTTCGGACATCATATCGCCTTCCTGCTTGCCAACCCGTCCAAGGCGCAGATGTCGGCCGGCGGTAGCGCCGCCCTCGGCGGTGCCTTGGAAAACGTCGTGACAAGCGCTGGCGGCAGGATCGTTACCGATGCAGCGGCTCGGCGAATCGTCGTGGAAAACGGACGGGCCATCGGCGTTGAGACCGCAGACGGAAGATGTTTTCGTGCTTGCCACCTGGTCGCTTCCTCGCTCAATCCGCAGCAGACCTTTCTCGATCTGATCGACGCCGATGTCCTGCCCGGGGCATGGCGACGAAAGGCGGAAGGGTTCCGCTACAATGTTCTGGCCCCGCTCTTCGCCCTGAACTTGGCGCTCGATGCGCCGCCGGCCTATACCGCTGCCGAGCGATACCCGGAAATGGCGCGGCCATTCATGACGATTCTCGGCCTTGACCATGTGCGCCAGTTCGACGAGATCGTGCGCCATCACGAGGCCGGTACGATCCCGCCGACGGTGATGTGGGGCGCCTGTCCGACCCAGTTCGACGAAAGCCAGTCTGCCGGCGGCAAGCACGCCGCCTTCATGTGGGAGAAGCTCCCGTACGCGCTGGGCGGCGACCCGGCGAACTGGGATGCAGAGAAAGCCGCTCACGGTGAGGCGATGCTGGACCTGTGGGCGGACTACGCGCCCGACCTGCGCGAGTCGGTAATCGGCAGCTTTACGCGCAGCCCGCTCGACATCGTGCGTGAGTTTCCGAATATGGCTGCGGGCGACCTTCTGGTCGGGGCCTTCACCGGCGGGCAGATCGGGCACCATCGCCCATTCGAGGGCGCAGGCGACTATCGCACCTGTATCGAGGGGCTTTATCTCTGCGGCTCTTCCTCGCATCCGGGAGGCAATATCACCGGGCTGCCGGGCTACAACGCGGCGCAGACGATCTTCCACGATCTGGGTCTGGACGGCGGCTGGTTACCTGTTCCTGCCATGCAACGAATTCAGGAACTGGCAGAGTGACCTAACCCAGTTCCGGGCCGGCGATCGCGTAGAGAAGGCTCGGATCGTCGAAGCCGGAATCGCGGTTGCGCATCATGCGGATGTACGGGCGCTGCTCCACGAAACCGCAGGTCCCCAGCCATTTCACGAATTCCGGCCGGGCGTCGGCGATGTCGATGTAGACCGGCCCCTGCAATGCGCCGAACGCGGCGGCGGCAAGCGAGCTGGCAGCATAGTTGTCGGTTGCCACCAGCGGACCGACCTGGACCGCCTCCCGCCCGTCGCGGGCCAGGGTATAGCCGGCGAGTCGGCCGCTGCGGAAGGCCGCGAAAGCGGCTTCCGGCTGCCGGCGGAGCAAGTGACGGAGCAATTCCAGCCGATCTCCGCCGAACAGTCCGCGGTCCATCTTGGAGACTGCTTCCAGGTCGGCAGCGGCCAGCGGGCGCACCGTCACCCTGTCCGGTGCCGGCACCGTCGGCGAAGACACCGATTCGGCGCGGTAGCGTCGAAGGCGGTAATGATCGCGGAAGCCGATCCGGCTGTACACCTTGCGGCCGTCGGGCGTCGCGTCCAACCCCGGCACTCGCCCCGCGTCTTCCTGGTGCTGCACAACCTCGGCCATGAGGCGGGTGGCGATGCCTTGCCGACGGTAGTCCGGCGCGACCAGTACCATGCATATCCAGGCGAACCGGTCATAGGGCAGCGCCATTGCTGTGGCGACAAGAGTGTTGTCCGGAACCGTCAGGCCGACACCCTCGCCGTGTGTCAGGATATAGCGCCAGTCGTCCACGGTCTGATTCCAGCCGATCAGGGCGGACAGCTGAAATCCGGCTTCGGCATGGACAGGCGAGAGGTCGAACTTCTGGAGCGGCTTCGTCGATTCCGATGTCATGCTAGAAAGCACCGTCGCGACTGGCATATTCGGTCGGTTTGTCATAGGCAGCGCCGTCGGCCAAAAGCCAGCCGGCAACCCAATCGACCATGGTGAGTAGCGGCACCGAAGGATTGCCGAACAGGCGCGTCGCCTCGCCGGTATCGACCAGCCAGCATTCGTCCGCTTCCGTCCCTTCGAATTCCGGCACCCGGCCGAAGCATTCGCCAAAAGTCAGGGCGAGGGCACGCACGCTGGCGGTTTCCGGGCCCGAAACGTTGAGCGGCGTTGTCGGCGTGGTGCAGCGGGCGAGGCAACGCAGGGCGTGGCTGTTGGCGTCGCCCTGCCAGATTACGTTGACGTTGCCGGTCGTCAGATCAACCGGCGTTCCTGCCAGTACGCGCCTGCCGATATCGTGCAGGACGCCGTAACGCATATCGATGGCGTAATTGAGGCGAACAATGCGCCCCGGTGTGCCGTACTTTTCCGAGAAATGTTCGAACATTCGCTCGCGGCCAAGGCAACTCATCGCATATTCACCCATCGGTCCAGGCGGGTCGGTCTCGCGCGAGCCGCCTTGCGCAATGCGGGCGAATGGATAGACATTCCCGGTAGAGAAGACGACGATACGACTGTCACGGAAGGTCTCAGCGACGATGGCCGGCATCGCGACGTTCATCGCCCAGGTCAGCGATAGTGCTCCGACCGTGCCGAACTTGCGCCCAGCCATGAACACGACGTTCGGGCACCGGGGCAGCGCCGCAACTGCTTCACGATCCATAAGATCGCAGGTTATCGCCTCGACATCGCACGCCCGCAGCTTTTCCTTGACCGTCGGATCGGAAAAGCGCGCGACGCCGATAACGCGCCGGTTTGGCGCAGCGCGCTTTGCGAGCCGCGCGAGCGTCAACCCCATTTTGCCGCCGACGCCGAGAATCAGGATATCGCCTGCGACCGATTCGAGATCACGTACCAAAGCGTCCGAGGGTCGGGTCATGAATTCTTCGAGCGCCACTTCGTCGCTAAACCCTGTGGGCAGTTTGGCCGCGTCGTGCTCTGCCATCGCTCAATCTCTGTCGTGCTATCAAGGCAGCCCGGGTTGCGCCGGTCGAACGCGGCCGGCGGCTGACCTGTATCGTCCGATGTCCCGAATCCTGCCATTCTGAAGGGATTTTGGGAATAGAAACGGGAGATGCAATGGTCGATAACGGCTCATGCATCCGGAGCACCGTAGCAGGCACCTGTCCGGCGCCCGACTGCCTGGTCCACTGCATGCCGGTCGGCATGCCCGGTTTGCGGGTTCGGATCAGTGTCTTCTCAATCTCACGGTCGGGTTGGTAGTTCGTGCCCGCGCGGAAATGACCGTTTTGGCTGACCCTCCGGCGAAATTTCGGGTTTGATCCATTCCCGGGGCCTTCGGGTGCTCCGTTTCCAAAGGGATTCCTGCCGATTAGCAGCGGTACAGGCCTCTTCCAACCGAGAATCCGGCGCAACCTGTCCAATTCCAGCTGCGGGCGGATAACGTTTCGCGTGGCAATTCTCGCGAAGTTTTCCGAAAATCCGGCGGATTCCCGGTCGATCGGTCAATTTCCGCCCCAAAGCGGGATTCTTCGTCCCCTCTATATTACGATTTCGCCAATAGAATCGTGCGGTCGTGCATTTTTGGGCAGGCACTAGTTAGTCCACCGGCATTGTATTGATGGTTTTTTGTGGGTAGTATTTTCGTGTCGGCGTTCGTTGGAATCTGGACAGTGCCGATATCCACACGGGCAGATGCCGAACAGGCAGGCAGCCCCATGCGCAGGTCAGGACAACGGGCATGCCCGCAGGTCTTCGGCGCAATGACAGGAGCGGCGCATATGGCCAACTCTCGGGGCAGGAAGCTCTACCGCGTGACCCTTTCGGCGCAGGAGCGCCGGGATCTGAAGGCGATCGGGCACCGGGGGCGCCGGGCACAGGTCCTGATGCTGAGGGGCGCTTGTCGATGCCGACATTGCGCTGGGCACGGCGACGGTCGAGCGCTTGCGCAAGCGCTGCGGGGGCTGGAGGCCGCCCTCAGCCGCAAGGAGCAGGTGAACCGCCGGCCGAAACGGGGCGATGGAGGCGAAGCTGGTCGCCCTGCTCGTCCCCGCCCGAGGGCTGTGGACGCTGCTCGCCGGCCGTCTGGTGGAGATCGTCGAGCGCATTTCGGAAGAGACGGTCAGGAAGACGCTAAAAAAAGAGATCAAGCCGTGGCTGAACTGGTGCATTCCACCGCACCGGAGCGCACAGTTCGTGGCGGCGGATGTGCTTGACATTTATCAGCGGGACTTTGCCAGGGACGAGGTGCTGAGACCAGCCGGCAGCAGACGAAGGAAACCCCCCGGTTAGCCGGAGGTGGTCGACTATGAATATGAGCGCAACGGCACGGCCAACCTCTTCCTGGCCTTTGCGCCCAACGAGAACTGGCGCACGGTGAAAGTCACCGACCGCCGCGGGACCGGGCACACTTCATCCGGGAGCTTGCCGACGACCATTTCCCCGACAGGAAGATCGTGCTGGACAATCTGAACACGCACAGTCGCTGTATGAAGCCTTCGAGCCCGAGGAGGCGGGTGCGAAAGCGGTTCGAGTTTCGCTATACGCCGAAGCTGGCTCAACATGGCCGAGATCGGTGCGCTGTCGCGGCAGTGCCTTCGGCGACGCATTCCCGACCGCGACACCATGCTGCGGGAAACGGCGGCGTGGGTGGAACGGCGCAATGCGGCCGATGTCACCGTCGACTGGCGTTTCACGACGAAGGATGCCCGGACGAAACTGAAGTCACTATATCCGTCAATTCAATAATGTTAGACTACTAGTTCAGCTCCGGAGATTGCGCAGCCATTCGAAGGGAGTCTCTCGACGTTTGGCGTGGACGCCTCGTGTTTGTCACTTTCTCCATGGCTGACCGGCTCGTCCGGGTCGTTGGCCAGGTCGAAGGTCGCGGCTGGCCTTGAACTGTCCGGCCTCGAATCCTTGAGGGAAGCGGATATCTGCAACTGCGAGTGGAAGGTCAGGCGCCGGTCGGCCGGGCGTCGCGCTGCAGCTTCCCTTCCAGGCATTCGTTCCAGAAGTTGTCCCAGTGATCGAGATAGCTGTCGATGCACCAGAGCATCTGGTCCTGCAATTCGCGGGTAGTGCAGGCATCGAGCACGGTAGCAAGTGCCGTTTCCGAATGCTCTTCGTCGCCCTCGATATGGACGATCCAGCTTTCCTGATCCTTGTCCTCGACGCCGTAGTGGTCGCGCAGCCCCTCGGAGATCATCCGGCACATTTCGGGAGCATGACTCTCGGATGCCACACCGGAATTGCCGAGCGCGACCGTGACCGGCATTTCGCGTGCGACCTTGAAGCGGTAGGCGGTCATGTCCTGGATCGCCTGCGGTACCGGGTGGGCCTCGACCTCGTCCTCCGAAAGCCCGGTGAAGTGCGAGGCGAACTCCATGGCGAGCATGTCGTGCCCGGCCGATCCGCAACGAAGCTCGGTATCCTCGTCGATGAGGGTGTCCATGATGCGGCGGCGGATGTCGCGGTCGTCACAGCGCGAATGGATCGTGGACACGACCTGAGGAGTCCATTTCGTAAAATGGTAGAAAAGTACGGCCAGATAGCCGACCTGTTCGCGCGACGCCGTACCATTGGCAATCATCTTGACCATGTCATGGTCCGAATGCCGTTTCCCCACGAAACGGGTTTCCATTTCGGCGAGGAACTCCTCGCGACTCCGCGCCTTGGCCATTTTCCGGATTCCTTGTTCCACTTTGTGCTGGCAGTCCCGGAAGCTATTATCTGACATTCGCTGGCCATGCGGCAAGCCCTGTATAGTGGTGAGCCTTGGCGGATCCGGCAGGAGGGGAGACAAGCAGATGACGGATACGGCCAAGGTGGATGCCCTGCGCAATGCCGGCAACCTTGAAGCGCTCTATGCAGCCCTTGATCCGCTGGACATGACGCCGGGCTGGGTCGACCGGGAGAAACCGATCCTCTCGGTGGAACCGGATACCGAGTTCAAACCAATGCACTGGAAATATGGCGAATGCCGCGCCGCCCTGGATGCGGCCGGCCGCCTGATTAATACGGAACTCGCGGAACGGCGAAACCTGATCCTGCGCAATCCCGTCAAGGGCAATGACATCGCGACAACGCGGACCCTGGTCAACGCCTACCAGATGATCCTGCCTGGCGAGGAGGCGCGGACTCACCGCCACGCGCCGCACGCACTGCGGGTGATCATCGACAGCGAAGGTTCGTACTCGGTCGTCAATGGCGAGAAGCATCCGATGGAGACCGGGGACATTGTGCTGACGCCGGGCTGGTGCTGGCATGGCCACGGTCATGACGGCGATAAGCCGGCCTACTGGCTCGACGGCCTCGATGTGCCGCTGACGCATCTTCTCGAGCCGATGTTCTTCGAGGAACATCCGGGCGGTTTTGCGCCGATCGAACGGGTCACGCCCGATTCCCCGTACCGCTTCACCTGGGACATGATTCGGGATTGGCTTGATGCCGCCGAGCCGGATCCCGAGGGCTTCTTCGGCCGGCGCATACGGCTGGAAGCCGACGAGATGCCGACGATAGGCATTTATGTCGAACGTCTCGAAGCCGGCCAGAACACGCGCCGTTTTCGCCATGCCGCAAATTGCGTCTACAGCCCGATGATGGGTTCTGGAATCTCGGAAGTGGGCGGAGTGACGATCCGCTGGTCACGAGGCGATGTCTTCGCCGCGCCAATCTGGAACTGGATCGAGCACCGTGTCGATGAGGACACGGTCATGTTCGTCATGACCGACGAGTTCCTGATGCGGTTTGGCAAGTATTACAGGTTTGAAGGGCACGCATAAACAGCCGCTTTGCCGGTACCGGTGTCCACGGCGGGTGCCGGCCGGGCGCTCCGGGCGGCGGGGACATCGGCTCAGCCGCGGCTGTCGACGAATCTCTGCTGTTTGATCTGGCTTTGGAAGTGTCTTTCGAGGGTCCCGGGCTCGACCACTTCGACCTCGGGCGTGAGTTCGAAGGTCCGACGGACTTCTCCGACAAGGGAAGCGACTGTCTCCCCGGCCGCTGCACCGGTGCGGAGTTCCACGGCCACCTGCATCGCGTCGAGGCCTTCCGTTTCGACAATCTCGACCTTGAAGTCCGATATCTCCATGCGGCGGTGCATGAAGTCCTCGAAGTCTGCATGGTTGATGTTGACTCCCCGGACCTTGAAGAAGCCCGCGGTGCGCGCGCCGTGACGGACCACCGGATAGATCGACAGCGGTCCCTCGGTCGCGCCCTGCCCGACCATGGTGACGTAATCCCCGGTTTCCCATCGCAGGAACGGAGTCATTTCGTTGTTCCAGTAGGGTGTCATCACGAGCAGGCCCGATTCGCCATCGGCGACGGGCGCTCCTGAATTCTCGTCGACGACCTCAATGTCGAACATGTCCGTCCACATGTGGAGGCCGTCGTGACAGCCCGATTCGCTCGCCATAAACGAGCCCTCGGTGCAGCCGAACTGGTCGTACATCTCGGCGCCCCACAGCGCCTCGATGCGTTCGCGCTTGGCCGGAGAAACGGGCTCCGCGGCGGTGAGAAACAGCTTCACCGAGCTTGACGCAAGGTCGAAACCCATTCGCTCGGCGACCTGGGCGAGTTGAAGCCCGTAACTCGCCATCCCGCACCACACTGTTGGCCTGAGGGTCTCGATGAGCCGGATCTGCAGCTCGGACGGGGTCGAGTTGCCGGCGCCGCACCAGTTCACGCCGATACCCATCTGCTGCGCCGTGCGGCAGTAGAGCTGCCCGACCGGATGAATGCCGAGGGGAAAGGAGACATGGGCAATATCGGCGGTCGTCACTCCGGCGCAATCCCAGGCGCGCCGGAAACCCTCGCGGGCGAGACGGAGGTCGTTGCGGTTGCGCGGATAGAACAGCGGTTGCCCGGTCGACCCGCCGGAACGCCAGAACTCGAGAACGTCTTCGCGCGCGCCGATGCAGAACTCCTCATGAAACCGCGCTGCCGGGATGGTCCGCAACTGATCCTTGGTCATGATCGGAATCCGCGACCATTCCTCCGGCTCGTGGATGTGCCGAAGGTCGACATGGTCGAGCTTTCCGCGGAAGAAGGCCGACTGCCGGGCGCGTTCAACCGCGAGCCGCCTGCGTTCCCGCCTGATGCATACGACATGGTCCGGCGAGGGCGCGGGGAACGGTAGTTCCGGCGTCTCCCACATTGCCTGCTCTCCCCCTCGCCGTCAGGCGTCGTTGCGATCTCCAAGCTCCTTCGCGCGCTCGCGGAGGATGAATTTCTGGATCTTGCCGGTTGATGTCTTCGGTAGCGGACCGAATATCACGGTGCGTGGCACCTTGAAGCGCGCCATGCTGTCGCGGCAGAATTCGATGATTTCCGCTTCATCGGCGTCGGCGCCGTCTTTCAGCGTTACGAACGCGCACGGACTTTCGCCCCACTTGCTGTCCGGCCGGGCGGCCACCGCGGCCTCGAGCACCTTCGGATGACGGTAGAGAATGCCCTCGACCTCGATCGAAGAGATGTTCTCGCCGCCAGAGATGATGATGTCCTTCGAGCGGTCCTTGATCTCGACATAGCCGTCCCCGTGCCAGACACCGAGATCACCCGAATGGAGCCAGCCGTCGGCAAAGGCTTCGTCCGTGGCAGCAGGATTCTTGAGATAGCCCTTCATGACGACGTTGCCGCGAAAGAAGATCTCGCCCATGGTCTCCCCGTCCTTCGGAACCGGTTCGAGTGTTTCGGGGTCCGCGACCATGAGTGATTCGAGCACGTTGTAGCGGACGCCCTGCCGGGCCTTGAGCGCCGCCCTGTCGGCGATCGGCTTGCCGTCCCATTCGGGATGCCACGCGCTGACCACCGATGGTCCGTAGGTTTCCGTCAGACCGTAGACGTGGGTGACGGAGAAACCCTGGCTTTCCATGGCCTCTATGACTGCCGCCGGTGGCGCTGCGCCGGCCGTCATTGCCTGAACCGTGTGGCTGAGGGGGCGGCGTACCTGCTCCGGCGCGTTCGCGATCATGTTGAGCACGATGGGGGCGCCGCAGAAATGCGTGATGCCGTGCTTCTCGATGGCTTCGAATATCGGCGCGGCCTCAACCCGCCTGAGGCAGACGTTGGTTCCGGCCAGGGCGGCGACGGTCCAGGGAAAGCACCAGCCGTTGCAGTGGAACAGCGGCAGCGTCCAGAGATAAATCGGGTGCGGAGGCATCGCCCATACCATCATGTTGCCGATGGAGTTGAGAAAGGCGCCGCGGTGGTGATAGACGACGCCCTTCGGATTGCCGGTGGTGCCCGACGTGTAGTTGAGCGAGCAGGAATTCCATTCGTCGGACGGCCAGTCCCAGGCGAAATCAGGGTCGCCCCCGGCAATGAACTCCTCGTATTCCGCCTGTCCGAGAAGCTCGCCGCCGTCAGAGACCGGGTCGTCGACATCGATCACGAACGGCTTGTTCTCGATCTGGGCCAGTGCCCCCGCGATCGTTTCCGAGAATTCGCGGTCGATCAGCAGGATCTTTGCTTCGCCATGCTCGAGAATGAAGGCGACGGCGTCGGCATCCAGCCGCACGTTGATGGCGTTCAGCACGCCCCCCATCATCATCACGCCGAAATGCGCCTCAATCATCGCCGGTACGTTGGGAAGCATCGCGGCAACTGTTTCGCCCTTTTTGAGGCCATGCCGGGTGAGCGCGCTCGCCAGCCGCTGGCAGCGTACATAGGTCTCCGACCAACTGCGCCTGATTTCGCCGTGGATGACCGCTGTACGGTCGGGAAAGACCGATGCTGCGCGTTCGATGAAGCTTAGCGGCGTCAGGGCCCGGAAATTCGCGGCATTTTTGTCGAGATCGGTCTCGAATGGATTGATCATGATGGTCCTCCGGTTGAGACAGCCCGGTGGGGTTGGCTGGAGACCAACCGATCATTGCAGAATACGATCGCAAAATCGATCGTGTTGCACACCCGCCACACTGGAGAAAATGGAGGCCCGGGCCGGACTCGAACCGGCGTAAACGGATTTGCAGTCCGCTGGATAGCCTCTCTCCCACCGGGCCGGGAGGCAGGGAAAGTTCCGTATAGCAGGCTTGTATATTGTGTCCCCGGTTTGTGGTCAAACACAGACAGTTGGCGCATTGCGCGGCACCGGTCGGCATGCGTAAGCGTTCGTTCGTGCGGTGATGACGATCTGCGCTGAGGTTTGTTTTGGTGATTCGGAGAAGGGGGCTGGTAGATTTTTTTGGCGGTGCCATCAGGTCGTGCATGGTCATGTGCATCGAGGATTTCGTGTCATCATCGGGTGCGGACGCCGCTGGCGACGTGCCGCAGTCGTCGTGTCGTGATTCGGCCACCTGGAAGTCCCGGTACGATCGCGAGCGTATTCGAGCCGAGGCGGCGGAAGCCCGCACGGCGGCTGCGGAGGGTCGCTGTGAGGAGTTG
Source organism: Alphaproteobacteria bacterium (assembly GCA_964291215.2). Lineage (GTDB taxonomy): Bacteria > Pseudomonadota > Alphaproteobacteria > MPNO01 > UBA830 > JAJEBT01. The sequence goes on from OZ219791.1 coordinate 2,206,506, forward strand.
CGCTTGCAGGAGGTGGAGGGGCCGCGCGAATTCCCTGAAGGCGGTTTTCGAGAGCAAGCGTGAGAAGCTGGCAGTTGCCCGCCCGGCGGTGCACGAAACCGCTCCGGGTGACGCTGGAACTCCCTGACAAAAGCCCGTCAAACGGACGAAAACAACAACACCTCACCGCACGAACGAACGCTTACCGGCATGCGGTCTGCTGTCGCCAGGTGGGCGATACCGTGTCCGGCTTGAATTTTTTGCTGCCTATATGATTTTGGCGGCCCCGGTGGCATAGTGCGCCCCGACAGGGAGGCGTTTGGTCGGAATTGCTCGGAAGTGGCGGTTTGAATCTCGTCTTCCGGAACGTAGACTGGCTGAAAGAGATGTGCAGGTAATGCGGGACATGCAGACGCAGCGTCTGGCCATGGTGGAGTCGCAGCTCCGCACCGATCGGGTGACGGACAAGCGGCTGCTCGACGCCATGGCTGAAATTCCCCGGGAGCGATTTGTTCCCGACGGCCGCCGACATCTCGCCTATATCGACGAGGATATCCCGATCGGCCACGGGCGGCACCTGCTTGAACCGCGGGTATTTGCACGGTTGGTGCAGGCAGCGGAAATCTCGGATTCCGATGTGGTGCTGGATATCGGCTGCGGGTCAGGCTATTCGGCGACCGTCCTCGGCCGTCTTGCCCAAGCTGTGGTTGCCGTCGAATCCGCGCCTGAACTGATCGAAATGGCCGGCAGTTCGGTGGACGAGGCGGACCAGGACAACATCGTCTTCCAGGTCGGGCAGCTGGCGGACGGCAGGCCGGGACAGGCACCCTATGATGTCATATTCATCAACGGTGCGGTCCAGCAGGTGCCCGAGACGCTTCTGTCGCAACTCGCGGAGGGAGGGCGGCTCTGCACCGTGCTTCGTCCGGATGACGGGCCCGGCCGAGCCGTGATCATGCTGCACACCGATGGTCAGGTTTCACAGCGGCCGATCTTCAACGCGAACGTGCCGGTTCTCGTCGAATTCAACAGAACAAGGAGCTTCGTCTTCTCATGAGACATCGTGTGACGGGTTTCCTAATGATCGTGCTGGCCGGTGCCGCGACTGCCGTGGCCCAAGCCCAGTCCCTGGAAGATACCCTTGTCATGGCCTACCGGAACAATCCTGCGCTACAGTCTGCCCGGGCCAGACTCGCCGCTTCCCAAGAGGACATCGAGCAGGTGCGGGCGCAGGCGATGCCGCGCATCGATTTTTCCGTCCGTGGCTACCAATGGGAAAATATCCAGCGCAGCGGCACGGACTTAGACAGCAACAAGTCCGATGTGCTCAATCAGATCATCCTGAGACAGAGCCTCAGGGTGGGGATGAATGTCATTCCCGCCATCAAGGTCGCGCGGTTCATAGTTGAATCCGACCGGGTGCAGTTGTCGTTGGTCGAGCAGAACGTCCTGTTCGACGCCGCGACGGCCTATGCCGACGTGATCCGGGACCAGGCGGTCCTCGAGTTGAACGTGAGCAACGAGAGTGTGCATGAGCGGCAGCTTGAGGCGACCCAGGACCGCTTCAGTGTTGGCGAGGTGACGCGGACCGACGTATCACTGGCGGAATCGCGTCTGTCGCGCGCCCGCGCAGAGCGGATTGCGGCCGAGGGGCGCCTGACGGAAGCGCGCGCGAGCTTCGAGAACTCCGTCGGCCAGCCCGCAGGCACTATCAGCCAGCCGCGCGCGCTGACCGATTTGCCGGCGACCTTGCAGGACGCGCTTGAGCAGGCCCGCAGCAACAATCTTGAAGTGGTCCGTGCGCGAGCCCTTACCGAGGCCGCGCGCCAGAGGGTTGAGACCGTTGATCGGGAGCGATGGCCCAGTCTGTCGCTTACGAGCGAATACAGCTTCGATGACGATTTTCAGGGTCGCAGCGACCGTCGACGCGCCTCCATCATGCTGGGATTGAGCATGCCCCTCTATACCTCTGGTTCGATCCAGTCGCGGCTTCGTCAGGCCCGGCAGGTCGTTACGCAGAATCGGCAGAATGTCAGGCAACTGGTCCAGTCGTCAGTGGAAGCGACAACTGCTGCTTGGCAGAGGTTGCAGGTGGCTCGGGCGCAGATCGACGCTTTCACGGCACTGGTCAAGGCCGGCGAGATAGCGCTCGCCGGAGTGCGGGAGGAAGCGGCGGTGGGCTCGCGCACCGTTCTTGATGTGCTTGACGCAGAACAGGAACTTCTCGACGCGAAGGTCAATATGCTGCGCGCACGCCGTGACGAAGTTGTCGGCACGTTCCAGCTGCGCCGGTCCGTGGGCAGCCTGACCGCCAGGCAGTTGGGGCTAGCCGTCCAGTAGCGCCACGCCGCCTGACCCTCGGCGCAGTCTGGCCGAAGCCGGAAATCCTCGGCACCCGCCACCGGGCGCAGCAGCATCGGTTGCTGATCCGTCTGGAGCAGTGCTGGGCCGGCGTTATTCCGGCTTTCAGTTCCCCGAAACGGTCGCTCGCAACGGTTCGTCGCATCGGCCGCTGCCTCCCGGTATCCGGCGCAGGTGAACCGCGCACGATCGGGAAGAGCGCCTCCATATAGGCTAGCAGGCTTCGCCTCAGAGCGACGAGAGGTCTGCGGACTCGGTTCGTTGTTCCGGTCTGCGGAGTGATCCGCCTGATGGTCGCGGTTGGGCGTTGGTAGCAATATGCCATGTGGGGACCCCATCGAATGGAGTCCTGACGATGACTATGGCACGGAGTGCCGGTGAGGTTCTTCGCGAGCACGTCACGCTGGAGCTTGAATGCCTCGACAGGCTGTATCTCAACGGCTACGTGCCGATGCTTCAGGCACCGGGTGGCGTGGCCTACTTGTTGCGGAATGTTCGCGGCATGCCGGTGCCGTTTTCGGCCCTGATGGCGCCGGTGACGCGGGCCTTTGTCGCGGCCCTCGAGCGGTTTGCCGGGGCGGAGGGGATCGATCTGATCACGTTCAGGCGAGCGCCAGGACAGCCGGACGCAGAAGCAGCTTCGGGACTGGCACGGCGGGGAGAAGGCGTTCGTCATGTCGGTAAGGCCCAGGAGCGCGCCCGGGTGCTGCGCACCGAGTGCTGCACCGACCCGCGGACGGGCCCGCTCGGGGCGGTCGTTGGTCTCGGGCACGGCGATGGTGAACCACTACTGTCTTTGCGCCGTCGACGACGAGTTCGGCGCTTTCTTCATCAAGTTCTGTTCCTGCTTCCCCCTACAACGCCAAGCTGTGCCTGAACGGCCACCAATACGTGAAGCGGTCCGTTCGAACCCCTCGACAACGGCATCCTGAGCTGCGCCCGGCCCGAGCTGATGCAAGAGATTGCCGGCGAGGTGACGGCCGAACGCATCGACGCCCTGTTCCGCAAGTGGCCGGCGTGCCTGCGGCACGCGTTCACGTCCGAGGACCGCGCCCGCGGCATCGATTACGAGCTGTCGATCCTGCAGGCCGAGTGCGCGCTGACCCAGGTTTTCGACCGCCCGCTTCACGGCCGCCTGTTCTTCGAGGAGGTGATGCGCGAGAACCTCGATCCCGGCCGTCCTGACAACGTGCAGTTGATCTTTGACCGTCGCATCTCCAGGCGCACGCCAACGCGATACCGTAGCCGCGTCATTACCGACGACGTCACGCCGTCGCTGTACGTCGACTACAAGCGTTCGCGCATCAAGCAGTACCGCAAGGAGGGCACGACGATCCCACGCTGCTAATCCGGCGACGACTGGCGAGATTTTCTCAGTTTGCGTCGCGCTGCAATCGTGCCGCCAAGGCTCGATGGGACCTTCTTGGCGCGAAAATTGCGATTCTGGATTGGCATGGGATCGTCGTGGGTCGCGCGCTGCGCACCGGGACCGTCATCAACAACTGCTACGACTTCGGCAGACTGCTGAAAAACCTCGATGATCTCCACAAGATCGGCTTCGCAGCCAACTGACACCTGCTGCGCGTCCAGCGTTTCAGCCACGACTGTCCTCTCGGAGCCGAAGTCTTCGATGACCTGCATCGGCCCGCGGTGGTCGACGACATGCGCGCCGCCGCGCTGCGCTTCGGCGATGCCCGCGTCCAGGCCATGCTCTCCGTCATGCTCCTGTTCTGGTTCGTGCCCGTGGGCTTCCGCAACCGCGAGCTGCGCGAGCACATCGCGCCCCTGCTCGGCCTCCCGCCCGAGCGCTACGCATCCTCGCAGGCCACCTGCGCCGCGTGCGCGGCCTCATCAAACGCGTGTCCGGAACCCATCGTTATCATCTCACCGATGCCGGCCGGAGAGTCGCGCTGTACTATTGCCGCGTGCACCGGCGGGTGCTCAGCTTCATGCCGCGATCTTCGAGGTCAGCATGCCGCCGAAACTCGGGCGCATCGTTCACGCCTTCGACAAACAGATCGATCGCCTGTGACAAGGAGCTCAGCTCGCGGCATGATCCTGTCACCCAAAACTTGACGCAAATGGATACGAAACCGTCCACTCAAAGAGGTCTGGCCGGCTGATCGGCGCGAGTCCCGCTGGCCGCGTTATCTCACCCTGTTGCCGTGGCGTGGCCGTCCGGCTCGATGCGTCGCCGGCGCGCCGGAGGTGTCGGTCGCGATCACCGTATTTCGGCGGCACTTTCCGGTGGGATCGTTGCACTCCCGTCAATATCGGGCCATAACCAGTAGCGGGCTCGACGACAATGGTTTGGTCGCCGGCCGGAACGGCGATTGCAGACACCCGGAAATATCCCGACATGACAATGGACAAGACATACCGCCCTCAGGAGGTGGAACGGCGCATCGTTGATCTCTGGGAGGCTGGCGGCGCCTTCGGCTGCGGTCACACCCGCACGGGCGGAAAGACCGGCGAATCCTATTCCATCGTGATCCCGCCGCCAAACGTGACCGGCAGCCTGCACATGGGTCATGCCCTCAACAATACGCTGCAGGACATTCTTGTCCGTTTCGAACGCATGCGCGGCCGTGATGTCCTGTGGCAGCCGGGCACTGACCATGCCGGCATCGCCACGCAGATGGTCGTGGAACGGCAGTTGGCCGAACAGGGAATAGGGCTGGCACGCGGTTCGGCGGCTGACAACGATGATTCTGGCCATGTTGGCCGTGATGAATTCGTCGAACGTGTTTGGGCGTGGAAGAAAGAGAGCGGCGGAACGATTACGGGCCAGCTGAGGCGGCTTGGCGCATCGCTCGACTGGAGCCGCGAGCGCTTCACGATGGACGAAGGCTTGTCCGTGGCGGTGCTCGAAGTCTTCGTCAGCCTCTATCGTGAAGGGCTGATCTACAAGGACAAGCGGCTGGTGAACTGGGATCCCCAGTTCCACACAGCGATTTCCGATCTCGAGGTGGACCAGAAGGAGGTCCAAGGAAATCTCTGGTATATCAGCTATCCCATCGAGAACCGGCCCGGGGAATCGATTACGGTTGCAACCACGCGGCCCGAGACGATGCTCGGCGACACCGGAATCGCCGTTCACCCGGACAATCCGCGGTGGAAGCATCTGATCGGCAAGTTGGCCGTCCTTCCGCTGGTCGGCCGGAAGATCCCCATCGTTGCGGACGAATATTCGGATCCGGAGATGGGTAGCGGTGCAGTCAAGATCACCCCGGCCCACGATTTCAACGACTTCGAGGTCGGCGCGCGGCACGGCCTCGACGTGATCAACATCCTGACGGCCGACGCGCATCTGAACGACTCCGTACCCGAGGCCTACCGGGGGCTTGAGAGATTCGAGGCGCGCAAGCGCGTGGTTGAGGATCTGGAAGCGGCCGGGCTGATCGAGAAAATCGAGACCCATGCCCATACGGTTCCGCATGGCGACAGGTCGGGTGTACCCATCGAACCGTTCCTGACCGAACAGTGGTATGTGGACGCGCAGACCCTGGCCGATTCGGCGATAGCGGCCGTCGAGCAGGGACGGACGAGGTTCGTTCCGAAGCAGTGGGAACGGACCTACTTCCACTGGATGCGCAACATCGAGCCCTGGTGCATCTCGCGTCAGCTCTGGTGGGGACATCGTATTCCCGCCTGGTACGGTCCCGACGGAGAGATCTTCGTCGCCCTGTCCGAGGACGAGGCGATGGAAGCGGCGCGTGCGCACTATGGCAAGGATGTCTCGCTCAGCCGTGATCCCGATGTCCTCGATACCTGGTTTTCTTCGGCGCTGTGGCCATTCTCGACGCTGGGCTGGCCGGACGACACTCCGGAGCTGAACCACCACTACCCGACCGATGTCCTGGTGACCGGTTTCGACATCATCTTCTTCTGGGTTGCGCGCATGATGATGATGGGGCTTCACTTCATGAAGGATGTCCCTTTCCACGATGTCTATATCCATGCGCTGGTCCGCGACGAGAAGGGCCGGAAGATGTCGAAGAGCCTCGGCAACGTGATGGATCCGCTGGAAATGATCGATCGTTACGGTGCCGATGCGCTCCGCTTCACGTTGACGGCACTCGCTGCGCAGGGGCGTGACGTCAAGCTTGCAACGGGGCGCTTGGAGGGGTACCGGAATTTCGTAACCAAGCTCTGGAATGCGGCGCGCTTCACGCGCATGAACGGATGTGCGCCGGTTGCGGATTTTGATCCGGCGTCCTGCAGACTGACCATCAATCGCTGGATTATCGGGGAAACGGTGAAAGTTGGTGCGGAGATCGTCACGGCGCTCGAGGAGTACCGCTTCAATGAGGCCGCGCAGAGCGCCTACCGGTTCGTGTGGCACAGATTCTGTGACTGGTATCTCGAGTTCGCGAAGCCGGTGTTTCAGGATGGAAGCGCGGAGGATCAGACGGAGACCCGTGCGGCCACTTCATGGGTGCTCGACCAGATCCTCCATTTCCTGCACCCGATCATGCCGTTCGTGACTGAGGAGTTGTGGGCCCAGCTCGCGCCGGATGCCGGCCGCGATCACTTGCTGGTGTCGCGTTCGTGGCCCACGCCTGCCGACTCCCTCCGCGATCAGGGGGCCGAAGAGGAGATGGACTGGGTGGTTCGCATGGTCAGTTCCGTGCGGGCTGTCCGTTCGGAAATGAACGTCCCGGCATCGGCGGAGCTGGAAATGACACTTGTCGGCGCTTCCGACCGGACGAAAACGAGGGTGGAGGTCCATATGGCTTCCCTGGTCCGTCTGGCACGGCTGTCGAAGGTGTCGTCTGCAGAAGCGCTGCCGGAGGATGTCGTCCAGATGGTGGTCGACGAGACGACGATCGGGTTGCCGCTCGGCGACGTCATCGACGTGGCCGCCGAGACTGCTCGGCTCCAGCGGGAGTTGAAGAAGACCACGGCCGAAATCGAGAAGGCGCAAAAGAAGCTCGCCAACCGGGATTTCGTCTCCAGGGCTCCGCCTGAGGTCGTGGAGGAGCAGCGGGAGCGCGCGGCCGAGAGCCAGCAGGTACATGACAGGCTGGCGGAAGCCTTGCAGAGGCTGGCCCCTCTGGCAGAAAACTCGGCCCCAGCGGATTCACGGCCACGGGCCTGAGGAGCGGCCGACATGAACGCTGTCCGGATCGGCACATCAGAAAAGGGTGGAACGTTTTGGTCCCAGGGGGAGGCGGTCGCGTGTCTGCTCAGGCGTAGCCACGGGTTCGATTGTCAGGTCCTCGATGCCGCGGAGGCCAGTATCGAGAACGCGCGAAAGCTTGAGGAAGACCGGCTTGATTTCGGTTTCATGGCCTCGAACTGGATCGGGCGCGCCAGGAATGCCGAGCCTCCCTTCGAGAAACCTGTCGATATCCGCATGGTGGCGCCGGCGAATTCAGGCGCGATGTTCTTCATAGTCCGCGAAGACAGTTCGCTGCAGACGATCCGTGACATGATCGGGCGCCGGGTATCCATCGGACCGCGGGGGAGCGGCATGGTTCAGCATGTTCACACGATCTTCGGTACCCTCGGGATCGGCCTTGACGAATTCGAGCCGGTGTATCTCTCCTTTGCCGAGGGTGGCACGGCGCTGGAGGCCGGCGATGTCGACGGCCAGTGGCAATGTCCCTATCCCAACCCGGTCATGCGCGATATCAGCGAGCGGTTCGCTGTCAGGGTTCTCGATTACGATCCAGCGGACCTCGACAAGGTTCTCGGCGCGGTTGACGTCTATCGCCCCTCGATCATGGCCAAAGGGACGTTTCGCGGGATTGCGCGCGACACGCGTCAGCTCGCGGTGGTCAATGTCATAGCCGCGCACGCGCGTACGGATGCCGAAACCGTGCGGAAATTCGTTTCGACGATGCTCGACAATCTCGACGAACTCGCTGCCGCCAATCCGCTGTTCAGAGGACTCGGCGACCTGTTCGAGCCGTTGCGAAAGGACGGGGTCGCCGCTCTGGAATTCGGAGGCGTGCCACTGCATGCCGGTGCGGTCCGCGCCTGCCGGGACGCCGGCTATATCGATTGAGCAGAGCGCTTGCGGCACGGGATCGCGAGCGATTTTCCGGATCCGGCCGCACTCTCGACTTTCACCCTTTCCCATTCGGAACAGCCCACCGGGAGGACATACCCGTAGCGGCGCTCGGCGAAATGCCGACTGCTTCCGATTATCGGCGCGGCGACATCGGTCCTCGCTGTCTGCGAACGGATTTCGTTGTTTGGATCACGCGGGCCGAAGGCGACATATGCCGGCTCGACGAAGACCGCGCCCCGTTCAGGCTCTGCAATGATGGTTGGCAGCAATCCGTGGTATCGGGCATGGGCGAGGCGCCCGGCGACCGCCATGTGCTCCTCGACAACAGGTTCCGGGAGCGCAACTTCGTGATGGCGGGCTGCCTCGCCAACAAACTTGTCGCGTCCCCTTCAAGATCGCGCCGCTGAGATGGCTACGCGGGGAGCATTTTCACGATCCGAGAATGGCGGGGGGTGTGAACGCGGTAATCTCGGGAGGTTCGTGCTCGAACCGTTCGACCTGCACCAGTGCGGTCTGTGCCGCGCAGCACTGGGTGAGCGTTGAGGTCGGTTTGTCGATGGTCAGCACGTTGGGATTGCCATGCTTATCCAGGCTTCCGGGGGTCGCCGGATCGACGGGATCGAACCAGGCGCCGGTCGCAAGCTCGATCACGCCCTTGCGGATTGCGTCGGTGACGATGGCGCCGGCAAGGCATGCGCCCCGGTCGTTGAACACGCGCACGATGTCGCCGTCGGCGATGCCCCTAGCGGCCGCGTCATCGGGATTCAGCCGCATCGCCTCGCGGCCAGCGATCTTACCGTCGCGGCTCACCGAACCACAGTCGAGCTGGCTGTGGAGGCGAGTGCGCGGCTGGTTTGAGACCATGTGGAGCGGAAAGCGTTCCGCCTTGTCACTACCGAGCCACTCTACCGGTTCCATCCAGGTCGGATGGCCCGGAACATCGTCATAGCCCAGCTCGGCGATGGTCTCCGAGTATATCTCGATCCTTCCCGACGGCGTCTTGAGGGCCGCGCCGTCAGGGTCCTCGCGGAAATCGGCAAAGGGGATTGGCGGGTTGTCGGGCTGGGAATGTTCGAAATACCCGGCCTCCCAGAACCCGTCGAAGCCAGGCATCTCGGTACCGTCCTTCGCAACGCGCTGGCGGTAGACGTCGTAGAGGTGGCGCAGCCACTCCATCTCGCTACGGTCCTCGGTGAAAGCTTCGGCAAAACCGAGCCTGCCTGCGAGGGCGCTGTAAATCTCGTATTCGCTACGTGCTTCGCCCACGGGATCGATCGCCTGCTGGCTGGCGAAGACGAAGCGGTCGAAATTGGATGCTGCAATGTCGTTGCGCTCCAGAGTCGTCGAGCAGGGCAACACGATGTCCGCCCGCTTCGCCGCCGGTGTCCACCAAGGTTCATGTATCACGATGGTGTCCGGTTTGGCCCAGCCCTTGAGCAGGTTGTTGAGGTCCTGTTGTTTGTGGAAAGGGTTGCCGCCGCACCAGTAGATCAACCGGATATCCGGGTAGCTGCGGTCCTCGCCGTTGAAACTGTACGGTGCGCCGGGGTTGAGCAGCATGTCTGCCAACCGCGCGACGGGGATCCAGCGGTCGACCCCGTTCCTTCCCACCGGGATTTTCGGTGGCGCCACCTGCCGGGTCGCAGCGCCGATTCCGTGCATGGCGCCGTACCCGAAGCCGAACCCGCCTCCAGGCAGGCCAATCTGGCCGAGCATGGCCGCGAGCACGATGGTCATCCAGTAGGGTTGCTCGCCGTGGTCGGCGCGCTGGACCGACCAGCTTACGCCCATCAGCGTGCGCGAATCTGCCATCCGGCGTGCGAGGCCGCGAATCGTCTCGGCCGGCATTCCGGAAATCCCGAAAGCCCATTCAGCGTCCCTGGCGCTCCCGTTGTCCCCTCCGAGAAGGTACGCGGCCAGCCTGTCGAATCCGGTGCAGTAGCGTGCAAGGAAACTGGCATCGTGCAGATCTTCGCTGAGAAGCGTGTGCGCGAGCCCCAGCATCACGGCGAGATCGGTATTGGGCCGGATCGGATGCCATTCCGCCGCGACCTCGTCGCCGGTATCGTCGCGGATCGGGCTGATGCAGACGAACTGGGTCCCGGCTTTCACCGCACGCCGGTGCCAGTCGGCGGCCTCATGCGCGCCGACGCCGCCCTGATTGACGTTGGTGTTCTTGGGCGGCATGCCGCCAAACGTCACCATCAGATCGGTGTGCTCCACGATCATGGGCCAAGTGTTGACTGGCCCGATGACCGGCTTCATCGAACCGACGATGCGCGGGACGATCACGCTCGCTGCGCCGAAGCTGTAATTTGTCACCTGGTCGACGAAGCCGCCATAGAGGTTGAGGAAGCGGGTAAGCTGGGCGCGCGCGTCATGGAAGCCGCCTGCGCTGCCCCAGCCCGAGCTGCCGTAAACGGCTTCGTTGCCATAGTCGCTTCTGACCCGCTCAAGCTCGGCTGCCACCAGATCGAGTGCGCGGTCCCAGCTCACCGAGACGAAAGGCTCCGCGCCCCGTGCTGCGGTGTTGGCCCCCGGCCCGTCTTCCAGCCACGACTTGCGCACGGCGGGCGTTGCGACGCGACATTTGGCGTGGACAGCGTCCGGCAGCGCCTGGATGAAAGGCGCCGGGCTCGGGTCCTTGTCGAACGGCTTTACGCCGACCAGCCGTCCATCTGTCGCTTCGGCTGTGAAAGCGCCCCAATGACTCGCCCCGAGTGCAGTTCGCGTTCCATCAGGCATGTTCCGGTCTCCGTGCATGGCCGCGACGGGCATGGGGATGATCCCGATGCTGCAACGAAGCGGACCTTCGCGACATTGCCTTTTGAATGCAAGGATTTTCTGGTCGGATCTCTGTCGTTCTGCCACGATGTCCGCCGTTGAACGAAAGCGCCGGACCGAGGCGAAGATTGCGATGCGGATGGTTTCGACTTGTTCGGCCCCAGTCCGATCACATGAACTGCGTTGCCGGAACAGGCGGCGTGCGCTGCTGCCGGCCGGATCAGAATATCTCGGAGAAGAAGTTCCGCATCATCCTGTAGGACTGCTTGGTCAGCTTTTCGTCGTAGCGCTGGAATTCGTTGAATTTACCGACATCGCAGAACGAGTGGCTTGCGTGACCGTACATCATGAGCTGCCAATCGGTGCCGGCTTCGGTAAGCTCTGCCTCGAGATCGTCGATCAGTTTGCGCGGCGTGACCGGGTCCGCCGAGCCGTGAAAGATCAGGATGCGCCCCCTGAAATCCGGCCGGGCTTCGGCATTGACGGGATTGGGCAGGGTCACGTGGAAGACTACGGTGCCCTCGTAGTCCGCGCCTGCGCGTGACTGCTCGAGCGCAAAGCCACCGCCGATGCAATAGCCGATGAGGCCGCGCTTGCCGGGATCGAGGAGGTCGCGTTCCGAGGCGGCTGACATCAGGGCCTGATCTGCGGCGGCACCGCATCCGAGGATGAATGGTAGGTCGGCGCGAACCTCCCGCGAAATCCGCATCAACTCGTCGAAATCCTTCTCTCGTTCACCGTATCCCGCGCCGAACATGTCGGCGATCATCACCACATAGTCCCTGCCGGCGACATCGGCCGCCATGTCGATCGAATGGCGGCATACTCCGAGCCAGTCGGGCTGCATGAGGATCGCCGGACGCCTGTCGGTGATGCTGTCGTCATAGACCAGCATTCCCTCGAACGCGCGGTCGTCATATGTGTAGCCTACTGATATCTCGGCCATGTCATTCTTCCCCCTGCTGCTGGTCCAGACTCCCGATCGTGTCAAAGCGGGATCGGGAGGCGCCCCCGCGGATCCCTCGTCCGGTTTCCGCGCTGAACAAGCCTAGCAGATTGTGATTCTCATCCAACGGCCGATTCTTCTGGATCCCGGATCCAGCGGCAGCAGGGGCCATCAGGCCGGACAACTTTCATGAACGGGCCAAGGTTCCAAGCAAGGGACGCATGTCATATATTCGCCGTCACGGTGCCTATTGTTGGAGGTCAGGATGCCCGAAGAATCGCGACGCGTGTCGGCAGGAAAAAAGGGTGGCGGTGGGCGCAAGCCACGCTTCGACAAGGAAAAACTACCCAGCCGGCATACGACGGTCGGGCCGGAGCGGGCTCCGCATCGCAGCTATCTCTATGCGATGGGCCTGACCGAAAGGGAAATCAGCCAGCCCCTCGTGGGCGTCGCGACCTGCTGGAACGAGGCGGCGCCGTGCAACATCTCTCTGTCGCGACAGGCACAGGCCGCCAAGTACGGCGTCAAGGCAGGTGGCGGCACGCCGCGCGAATTCACGACGATCACCGTGACGGATGGCATCGCCATGGGCCATGAGGGGATGAAGTCCTCGCTGGTCTCGCGGGAGATCATTGCCGATTCCATCGAGCTTACGATGCGCGGCCATTGCTATGACGCGCTGGTCGGCCTCGCCGGTTGCGATAAGTCGCTGCCCGGAATGATGATGGCCATGGTCCGGCTGAACGTGCCGTCCGTCTTCGTCTATGGCGGCACGATCCTGCCCGGCAAGTTCGAGGGGCGCGACGTGACGGTCATCGACGTCTTCGAAGGCGTTGGACAGTATGCTGCGGGCAATATGTCGGCAGCCGATCTGAAGAAGCTCGAGAGCGTCGCCTGTCCCTGCGAGGGATCCTGCGGCGGCCAGTACACTGCCAATACCATGGCTTGCGTCAGCGAGGCGATCGGCCTCGCGTTGCCGGGATCCTCGGGCGCACCCGCCGCCTACAAGTCGCGGGACCAGCATGTCAGGGCGGCAGGCAAGGCGGTTATGGAACTTTTGGCCGGAAACATCCGCCCCCGCGATATCGTCACCCGCGAAGCGCTCGAGAATGCGGCCGTCGTGGTGGCCGCAACAGGTGGCTCGACAAATGCCGGGCTGCATCTGCCGGCGATCGCGAACGAGGCGGGGATCAGATTTGCCCTCGATGATGTCGCGCGGATTTTCAAGAAGACGCCCTATCTCGCGGATCTCATGCCGGGCGGCAAGTACACGGCAACGGACATGCACCGTGCTGGCGGTGTGGCGGTTGTCATCAAGGAACTGCTCGACAACGGCCTTCTTCGCGGCGATTGCATGACGGTGACCGGCAAGACCCTAGCCGAGAACCACAGCGACGTGACTTTCTCGGACAGGCAGAAGGTGTTCTATCGGGTCAAGGACGCGCTGTCGCCGACCGGTGGGGTCGTGGGGCTCAAGGGCACGCTCGCGCCCGAGGGGGCGATCGTCAAGGTCGCCGGTATGACCAACCTGAAATTCCGGGGCCCCGCTCGGGTGTTCAACTGCGAGGAGGACGCCTTCGAGGCCGTGATCAACGACCGGATCAGGGAGGGCGAGGTCATCGTCATTCGTTACGAGGGTCCGCGTGGCGGTCCCGGCATGCGCGAGATGCTTGCCACGACGGCGGTGCTCTACGGGCGCGGACTGGGCGAGAAGGTGGCTTTGATCACCGACGGACGCTTTTCGGGCGCGACGCGCGGCTTCTGCATCGGCCATGTCGGGCCGGAAGCAGCTGTCGGCGGTCCCATTGGACTGCTCAGGAACGGCGACATGATCTCGATAGATGCCCGCCGGGGGAAGCTGGATGTCGAACTGGAGAAGGCAGAACTCGAAAGCCGCCGCGCGAAGTGGAAGCCCCGAAAGCACCACTACCAGTCGGGAGCGCTGTGGCGTTACGCGCAGACCGTCGGCAATGCGAGACTGGGAGCGGTCGTGCATCCCGGCGCGCGCGCCGAAACCCATGTCTATGCCGACCTCTAGGCCGTTCAGCTGTTGCGGATGGTTCGGACAATGCGCTTGATGCACCACATCGCGACGCTGGCGAGTCCGAAGACCGCGACCGGACCGGCGAGCGAGTAGAAGTCGCGTACCTGCCCGTTCGCGATCTGCATGACGGCCCATACGAGGCCGAACGCGAGTCCGATAAGGACATAACGGAGAATTTCTCGAACGATGTCTGGCATGGCGGCCGCGTCCTCAGTTTCGCAGCGCACACCAGACGGGTGTGTGGTCCGATGCTTTCGGCCGGCCTCTTGGTTCGCGGTCGATGTTGCAGTCTTCGAGCAGATCGGTGGCCTGCGGCGACAGCAGGAGATGATCGATTCGTACGCCGAGATCTTTTTGCCAGGCGCCTCTCTGGTAGTCCCAGAAGCTGTACCGGTGCGGTTCGCTGTGAATGACGCGAAAGGCGTCAGTCAGGCCAAGATGGATCATCCGCCGGTAGCGATTTCTGGCCTCTGCCCGGCACAGCGCGTCCCCGGCCCAGGCTTCGGCGTCATGCACATCGTCGTCTGAGGGGATGATATTGTAGTCGCCGCCGAACACGATGGCCTCGTCGAGCGTCAGGCGCTCGCGCACGTGTTCACAGAGACATTCCATCCAGCCAATCTTGTAGTCGAATTTTTCGCCCGGAGCCGGGTTGCCGTTGGGAAGATAGATCGACGCCACGCGCACGCCGGCGGTGAAGCCCTCGATGTAGCGGGCCTGCTCGTCGGCCTCGTTTCCCGGCAGGCCACGAATCACGTCCTCGATCGGGCTCTTCGAGAGAATCGCCACGCCGTTGAAATTCTTCTGCCCGAGGATCTCGACGTTGTAGCCGAGATCCTCGATTTCCATTCTTGGAAAGGTCTGATCCGTGGCTTTGATTTCCTGAAGGAGCACGACATCGGGGCGGAAACTCTCAAGCCATTCGAGAACGCGAGGCAAGCGGGCGCGAATTGAGTTCACGTTCCATGTGGCGATCTTCACCATGAGGGATACCGGGAAATCGACCCCCGTCCGCTGTCATGAATTGCCGACGGGTACATGTCCGATGCCGATTGGAAGTTCAGAATATCGCGAATGAGGTGCCGCAGCCGCAAGTGGAGGTCGCGTTCGGATTTTCGATCGAGAAATAGGCCCCGATCAGTTCTTCCCTGTAGCTGATCTCGGATCCGGCGAGATATTCCCAAGATGTTTCATCGATCACGACCTTGACGCCATCCCGTGAGATGACCCGGTCGTCATCATTGACCTGGTCGTCGAAGATGAAACTGTACTGAAAGCCCGAACACCCGCCACCGTCGACGGCGACGCGTAGCAGGACGAGCGCCTCCTGTTCGGCCGCCAGTTCCTTGAGGCGTCTGACTGCCGAATCGCTGACCGTGACCTGCTGTTCAAGGGTCTCTGCTTGTCCGTCAGGCATCGCGCTGCTTCCTGCATCGGGGCATACGGTCAATCTGGGGCAATTGCTGTTTGCAGTCAAGAGGCGGAGTTCCGACAGCCAAGGCGATCTGCAGCGTCCAGACGCACCGTTACCTGACCCCGCACCACCTCCATCCCGCCGCCCGGCGGCGACAGGCTACGATGGTCCTCCTTCCGAACCACCACCGACGTATCCTTGATGCAGGGAGCGAGGCCCGGCCGGTCTGCATCGGTCGGCAGTTTTCCGTTGCGTGACAGACGGTTGGGCCTGGCCCGGCCTCTGACCGCGGTTTCGCGCGCGGGTCGCGTTGTCCGTTCAAGAGCGCCGTTCCGTTCCCCCGGGACGGACGGCGCCCGAGGGAACAGACAACGGAGACACGCGCATCCATGCCCCCATCAACGAGCGGACGGTCCGCCGCACCTTCAGGGAGAAGAAACCCGGGCGATACGGCCTGACCGTCAGGGACCTGCCCGCCTTCGGCTTCACCGTCGCCGGGACGAAGACCTTCTTTGTCCAGACCTCACGCCAGTTCGGCGCGCCCAGGGCGATCCTCGGCACGACCGACGACATGACCGCCGCCGAGGCGAGGGAGAAGGCCATTGCCGCCATCGCCGAAGCCGGGGCCGACCGCGAGACCGGGCCGCTGTTCGCCGACTTCGCGGCCGACTTCATGCGCCGCCAGGGGCGGCGCTGGAAACCCTCCACGAAGAAGGCCAACGCCCATCTGATCGAGCGCCGCCTCCTGCCCTTCTTCGGCGCGATGCCCGTCGCGAAGATCGACCGCGCCAATGTGCGGCGCTGGTTCGATTCCCTCAGCGGAACCCCCGGCAGCGCCAACCGGACCCTGCCGGTGCTCTCGGTGATGATGCGGCAGGCGGAGCTATGGGACCTTCGCCCGCAGGGCTCCAACCCCTGCCGCAACATGCGGCGCTACAGGACGGCGCCGCGCGAGCGGTTCCTGTCGCTGGAGGAACTCAAGCGCCTCGGCTTCGTCCTCGACCATGCGGAGGACCGGCAGGCCGCCTGCTGCTGTTCACCGGCGCCCGGTCGTCCGAGATCGCCGGCCTGCAATGGGACTGGATACGGGACACCCGCGCGGTGTTGCCGGACTCCAAGACCGGGCGCTCCAGCTTCCCCCGCGGGCCGTCCTGAATGGCCTGCCGCGCGAGGGACGCTTCGTCTTCCCGAACGGGAAGGGCGACGGCCCGATGACCGACCTCGGCCTGCGCTGGCAGAAGCTGCGCGGTCTCGCCGGGCTGGACGATGTGCGCATCCACGACTGCCGGCATACCTTCGCCTCCCATGCCGTGATGAGCGGCCTCGACCTCTACACCGTCGGCCGCCTGCTCGGCCATGCCGATACCGCCTCCACCGAACGCTACGCCCATCTCGCCGACGAGCATGTCCGCGAGGCGGCCGGGCGCATCTCCGGCATCGTCCACGAGGCCATGACCGCGAAGGAGAGCGGGCGATGAGCGGCGGCAGGCACCGGCTCACCGTGAAGGCCGTCGCCAAGCCGGCGGAACGGGAATACACCCTGTGGGACAATCTGCTGGCGCATTTCGGGGTCAGGGTGCAGCCCTCCGGCGTCCGGTCCCGGATCGTCCAGACCCGCGTCCGGGGACGCATGCGCAAGATCACCCTCGGGCGCTTCCCCGAACTGCCTCTCGACGCGGCCCGCCGGGAAGGCGCGGCCGTGCTCGCCCGCCTGTGGGGCGGCGAAGACGTGACGCCGCCGCGCAAGGAGAAGGCGCCGCTGTTCCGGGACTTCGCCGCCCGTTACCGCTCGCGGCGGAAACACCGCTGGAAGCCGTCCTCGCTCGAGACCTTCGACATCTACCTGAAGAACCGCCTGATGCCGCACTTCGGCAGGCTCCGGCTCGACGCCATCGACCATGCGCGGGTCTCGGCATGGTTCGACGCCGCCAGCGCGGACAGGCGCCGCCAACCGCGCCTTCGAGATACTCCGCGCCATGCTCGGGACGGCCCGCCAATGGGGCGACATCTGCGAGCATGTCCCAGACGCCTGCGCCAACATCGTGAAGAACCCCCGCAAGCCCGTCGCGCGTTACCTCAGCCGCGAAGAGCTGGAGCGTCTCGGCGCTGTGCTGGACCGCCGCCGGGAGGACCACCCCTGGCCGGTGGCGGCCATCCGGCTGTTGACCCTCACCGGGGCGCGGCTCTCCGAAGTCATCAACCTCAGGTGGGACGAGATCGGAGAGCTGGCCGGAGACGGCGCGAGCGCGCGCATCGAAGACTCCAAGACCGGGCCGCACACCATCTGGCTCGGACCCGAAGCGGCAAGGCTGGTCGAGGCGCTGCCGCGACTGGATGGCCGGGAGCGGGTGTTCCCCGAAACCCTCACATCGGCAAGGCTCTACACCTTCTGGTGCGGTATCCGCGACGAGGCGGGGCTTCCGGGCCTTCGCATCCACGACTGCCGCCACACCTGGGCCTCGCAGGGCGTCATGAACGGCGTCGGGCTCACCACCGTCGGACGGCTGCTCGGACACCGCAAGCGGGAGACCACCGCGATCTACGCCCATCTCGACGATGGCGCGCTGCGCGACGCCGCCGCGCAGGCCGCCGCCGTCATCGCGCGAGCGATGGGGTACAGGGCGGAAGCGGCGCCGCTGCCGGACAAGGCGGAGCACGGCGACGTATTGGCTGCAGCGCCCGGGCTCCCGGGTCCCGGAAAGCCAACCGCGCCAGAGAAGGAGTGGATTCCTCTTCGTGGCAGATCCCGGGATCCGGAGCGATCGGATGCAAGCATCCGCCGTAGACCGCAGGGTATCGAGATCTGAGTTTGTGGCGGGCGTGGAGCCGATCGGGGAGGGTCAGGCGGGGTCTTTGCCATGAGCCCTGATCGGGTTGCCGGTCGTCCCGCCAGTTACAGGGAAAGGGCCCGTCGAGCCGGCTCTGCGGGCTCGTCGTTCATGCCGGCAATGTCCAGGATCGCGACGGAGCCTCGGCCGTGCGGAAATCGATCCGCCATGCCTGCCCCTGGCTGCGCCATCTGTTCGCCGACGGCGGGTATGCCGGGCCGAAGCTGCGCGGCGCCTCGACAGGGTCGGCAAGTGGACGCTCGAGATCGTCAAGCGGTCGGTCATCGCAAGCGGCTTCGAAAGCCTCTCTGGACGATGGGTCGCCGGACGCACCTTCGCGTGGCTCGGACGCTGCCGCAGGTTGGCGAAAGACCGGGAGAAATCCATCGCCTCAAGCGAAGCATGGATCGAAATTGCTCACATCAGGCTTACAACACGGCGCCTCGCAAGGCCCTGTAATCCTTGAAGGAGTTTCAAGTCAGGCTCCGAGGCCGGACGCGCCTGCCGAAAGGCGATTCATATTTTGTTTGATTTTGCAACATCATCATGCTACATTGTATGAAAATCAGACATGGAGGCTCCAATGGCACCTGTTACGACACTCGAGCCCAAGACCGTACCGGCATTCCCTGCCGGGGAAATCGAGGCCTGTATCCGCGATGTCCTGGCGGACCAAGGCGCGATGCAGGTGGCCCTGCAAGGCGGCGCAACACCAGCAGGCGATCCGGGCAGTGCGGTCGGTCCGCAGCCGGTGATCGATTCGCTGGTCGTTGTGGAAGTGCTGCTTGCAATCGAGCCGAAAGTACCGTTCGCGCTTCCCGACAGTCTGGTACAGCCGGGCGGTTACGACAATGTCGATGAGGTCGTGCAGCATCTTGTGCCACAACTGGAGCGGCGGTGGCGCAAGCATCATGAGGAGAAAAATTGATGGCGGACAAAAGTAGGCAAGGCGAATCCTGGAGGGACGAAACGATTGACCGGCAACAGCTTGGCGCGCGTTTGCGCGAGGCGCGAGAGTACTTGGGCCTATCACAGGATGAAGTAGCAAAATACCTCGGGATTCCGCGAACGGCGTTGTCGCATATCGAAAGCGGTCAGCGCCGCCTCGACGCGCTGGAACTGAAAAAGGCTGCGCATCTGTATAAGCGCCCCATAGCCCATTTCACCGGAGAGGCAGAAGCTGATGCAAGCCTGCCTGACGACATCGCCCATCTGGCCCGTGCCGCTGCCGGCTTTTCGGAAAGGGACCGCCAGGAATTGAGCCGGTTTGCCGACTATCTGCGGGCACGCGCGCAAAGCGAGAGGTCCTCGGATGGCTGACGTCCGCAATGCCATTTTGCGCGGCAAGCGCGAGGCCGGCCGGTTGCACCGAGCGTTCGGGATGCGGGAGCGTGTCGAAGCGGAAGGCGGCCGGATCGACGTGTTCGACACGATCATTAAATCGGGTGTGCCGCTTTTGTTCAAGCCGCTAGAAGGATTGCTCGGCGTTTTCATCAATGAGCCGATGCCCGGTGTCATGGTGACGACGAAGCGGGGACTCAGTATTCAGCGCTTCACCGGCGCTCATGAGCTGGGGCATTGCGTCCTCGATCATCGTCCGAGTCTTGATGATGAGTCGATTTTGCGACGGTCGCCGTTCAATACCACGCCGGATTACGAGCAGCAGGAACTCGAAGCGGACGCATTCGCCACGGAGTTCATGATGCCGCCTTGGCTGTTCGTGGCGCATTTCCTGCGACACGAGTGGACGCCTGCGTTGATGGCGGATCCGCTGATGGTCTATCAACTCTCGCTGCGGATCGGTACGAGCTATGAGGCCACATGCCGATCATTGATGCGGCCCGGCGTTGCCGTGATACAGAAGAACACGGTCGATAACCTGCTCCGTGTGCAGCCCAAGGCCATCAAGAAAGCGTTGCTTGGAGACTATGAACCGCCCGACTGGCGGCGGGATGTCTGGCTGCTGACGAAAAATGACGAAGGTGCCGTCATCGAGGGCAGCCGTTCGGACCTCTTTGTGCTCAAGTTGAAAGAACACAGCGGGTCCGGCTATGTCTGGACCTTCGAAGAACTCAACGAAGCGGGCTTTGCCGTTGTCCGCGACGAGCGTGAGGGACCGGACGGCGAAACAATCGGCGGGCACGTGATGCGGTCGATTACGGCGCGCTCCGAAGGACCGCAACAGGGACGAATGGCACTTGCAGAGCGGCGCCCATGGCTTGCCGAAGGCGCACCACTGGCCTCATTCTGCGTCCACTTGACCTGAGCGGGCCGCAAGGCGAAGGGATATCGCGAGCCGAGCGGCAGCATCTGCTGGGAGCCGCCTGATGGAGGTCACGGTCGAATGTGACCTGCGTCATTTGTTCGGTCCGGCGCGCGATCAAGGCGTGCGGCCAACCTGCATGGCCTTCGCGGCAAGTGACGCCCACGCGGCGGCCCGGCCGGACTGGGTTCCACTGTCGTGCGAATACGCCTATTTCCATGCACTGAGACGGGACGGGGGCAACCCAGATGACGGGACAACGCTCACTGCGATACTGACGGCGATCAAAGAGGACGGACAGCCGCCGGAGACGACCTGGGCGTACCTGCCGCGCATGCCGGCCGACTTTGCGCTATGGAAGCCGCCCGAAAGCGTCAGCCTTCTTTACCGGCGTGCCAACGCCCATGGCCGCGCATCACTCACCGCAATCCGTACAGGACTAGATGCCGGAGTACCGATGATTACAACGATGTGCCTGTCCGATGCATTCTTCCAGCCCGACCCGGACAGCATCATCGACGCATGCGAGCCACCCGACCCGCAGCGGCGGCACGCGATTATCGCGGTCGGCTATGGCACTCGGAGTGGCAACCGACTGATCCTTGTACGGAATAGCTGGGGCACGGGCTGGGGCGCCGATGGTTATGCGTGGGTAAGCGAAAGCTATCTTGCACCCCGTTTGTACGATTTTGCAGAAATGAAAGAGGATCTGACGAGTGTACCTGCCGATCCCAACGCAGCCAACGTGCGCAACAGCGTGGCTTGAGGCCTTGGTGGCTGTCGACAAGGAGCCCGGCCACGAAGCGCACAATGTGATTATCGACATGGCCGAGCCGCTGGTGCAGACCGCCGTCGACGCGCGCATGATGAAGGTCGCCGACGATTTCTTACGTGACCGTGGCGCAATGCCCCTGCAATCCGTGGCGAATACGATCTTCCCGGAGGGTCTATACCGGCGGCACGGCGCGCCTGCTCTCTATCACGTGTATGGACAGGTTTACCAGCAGGTAAAGAAGAAGCAAGGCGATTGGGGCCGGTATTTTGAACGGATGATTCGCCGCCCGACTACAAACGGCAAGAACATCAATCCTCTCGCCGACATGATTGCGAAAATGACGCAGCATGTTCACGGTGGCGGCAAAACGTTCCGCAACATATACGAGTTGACCGTTTCCGATCCAGCTCTCGATGTGCCCATCTATGATCCCGAACGTGATGCCGGGCCGGTGATGAACCGACAGTGCATGAGCTTCCTGAGCTTCAAGCTTGATCATGAAAACGCATGATGCTGACCGCCTTGTACCGGAACCACTATTACATCGAACGGCTGTTCGGCAATCTGATTGGCCTCGCTCGGCTGATGGCTTTCGTTGGGCGCGAGGCCAATGTGCCGGTTGGTCCGCTGACCGTCATCTCCACCCACGCCGAAATCGACACGCGGCGCGGCTGGAAGCGCCACGATATCAAAGAGCTAATCGCTGCGTGTCGGGAAGCCACAGCTCAAAAGGTGAGCGTCGTCGCGTAGCCGATTACCTGCCTGCGCTGGCGGTGCAACGCACGCCGTAAAGGTCGCACATGCTGTGAATGAACTCCTTCTGCCCGCCATAACTGGGATGCCGGACGGCGGTCGACGCAAGATCAAGGTGGGAAAGCGCTTGCTGCGCATCGCGGCCTATGGCGACGAGGCGCCGGGGCTGCAGCATTTGCATCAGGGTCAACAAAATATCGTGGAACATGTCCCGCTCCGCGCGTGTATGACGGCGGTTAGAAAGGGGGTCGCCAGTCTTGAAGGGGTGAAGCGGGAATACGTTCCACAGGAAGATTGGCCTGTCAATTTGGGTGAGCACCTTCCAGACGATGGCTGCTGTGCGCTCAGCCATAGGTGGCCCTTTCGTCGCGCGTGAGATCGAGACCCCGTAAATCTCCCTGAACGTCTGCAAGTGAATTTCGTCCGTGAGCGGCAGCCCGGTTTGGCGTCCACCACGATAACCCAGATCGCGCGCAAGCCAAATTGAGTCCACTTCTTCATCCGCAACGGTTTCAAGAAAAGCGCGCAAATTAGCGTGCCGCCTTTTCGGAGCGTCAGCGCGGTCATGGACCGGGCATACGTCTCTGTACGGATTGAAAACAGCGTCGAGATGGACGGCGCTCAAGGCGTCGACGAGGGCAGACGGTTTCATGCGGCCAACCTCTCAAAGGTTATGTTTCGTTCATTCAGATCGACGATAACACTACCGCGTCTGTGCTCGCGTAGCGCACGAAACACTTCATAGCCGCTCAGGATTGCCTATTCCCATAGCCAGAGCGGGCAGCGCTCTGGTTCATATCCGGTGACGAGCGCCCGCGCATTTTTGAGAAGGCCGTAATCGACGCCGCTTAAATTCTCGAAAAAATTCACCTGCGTAGCGTGATTGAATATCCAGGTCGCAACACCTTCCTCAATCAGTATGGCGCGAGCTCCGTCCTCGGCCTCATTGATCTCGGGACGGCTTTTGCGCTTGACCCGGAAGAGCGCCCGCATGACCGGGGACCACCCCAGTTTGGCCGCGTAAGCAAGATGGAAAACATCATGGAAGCAATAATCGTCTTTTTCCAGCTTGTTGTCGGTAAGCCGGTCACCGACGTTGACGTCATTGCAGCGCAAAAAAACATACATCTTTTTGTCCACCGTCTTCTCGAAAATCTGCATCTCTATACGTCGCGGAATCTGCTCCCCGGAATCATATTCGTCGTCGAAGAGCGGCGGATAGATGCACTTCAGTGGCCAGCGGTCGTAAATCTTGGAGAGATTGCGATGCGCGGCTTCGCCCAAGCTGACGCCGACATTGTTAGCAGCTTTTATAATAGTACGGAATACAGTTTCCATGTGGTCCGAAAGGTCACCGGACCCGTCCGCGATTTGACCTGCCGAAAAATCGGCGATCAGTTTGCCAACCTCGCCGGCCAAACGGATGAGCGTTGTCTCGAACACGGCTTCGGCGTCCGGTCCTGAGACCGACAACGTTGGCTGAAGCCTTGAAAAGGTGATGTCTGGCACGCTATCGTTGGAACCGCCGTCACTGATGCGGCTGGCGAGCACTGGAAGCGTTATCTGTGCCCGGCTGGCCAAGCGGGAGAAATACCAAAGGATGTCCCCCAACTCTTCGATGACTGACTGCTGGTAACCGAAATAGGAATCGGAATCGCGCTGCTTCTTCTTAAGTTCAGACAGCAGGCTTCCTGCCTCGCCAAACAGACCTAGCAGAGGGAAAGAAAGTCCCTCGGGCATCCGGTCTGTACCGCAGGACAGGGTTTGATATTGCGCGAGAGTGAGTTCGCAATAGGGAGCTTTCAGAACTGCCTCAAGCGCACCTGACATTTTGTCGCGCTGCTCCGCAGAGTTCTTGCTCTCGCCGAAACGGAGGTTCGCCATCAAATCCTCACATCCTACCGCAACTGGGGGAAGGGCCGATGATGACCCCTCCTGCCCGGCCTCGTCGCAGTGGGCATTCCAACACGCCGTGCACGCTCGCCTACTCTCGTCTGGCACCGAAACTACCGACGATGCCGCGTTTCTCGAAGGCGCCCGCGGCTTCGGCATGGTTCGGGCCGTGGAAGCCGCCCCGGATGATATCCCCCGAGGCTCCGGAACCGAATGTGCCGTCCGCGCCGACCGGAACGTCGTCGAAGCTGACGGCGCCGACGGACCAGGCATCGCCGTTCGCATTATCCCTGATGTTGTCGATCGCCACGTCGATCATGCCGGCCGCAGCGCTCCAGGAGAGAGTCGCGTCCCCGGCCAGGCGGGTTCCGACCGCGGCTCCCCGCTCGCTGGCGATTTCCATGCCTTCGCCGAGGCCGGCCGCCGTCTCGCGGCACTGCATCTCGGCTACGAGACCTGCGAGGAATATCCGCTGCGGCTCGACTATGCCGGGAAGGGCGCGCCTGCGCTGGCGCAGTTCCGGCTTGGCCATCGCGCCATGCGCTTCGCCGACGCGGACCGGACCGTTCTCATCGTCAACGACCTGGTCCGCCTGTCGGGCATCCCCCCGCAAGCACACGAGTATCGGGTCAACGGGCGCACCCCGCTCGAATGGCTGATCGATCGCTACCGTATCGTCCGCGACCGGCAGAGCGGCATCGTCAATGACCCCAACGGCTGGTTCGACGACCCGCGTGACCTGATACCGGCGCTGCGCCGCATCGTGCAGGTCAGCGTGGAGACCGTTGCCATCATTGCGGGCCTTCCCTGTCCGTTCGCGGAACTGCGGGAACAGTCGAACGGAGAGCGACCATGACGGTCGAGCGGATCGCGCGAATGGTATCGGCGGGTGAATCCGAAACGCTTGAGTTCAAGACCACGACCGGGACGCGCCGCGAGGCGGTACGAACCGTCTGCGCGATGCTTAACCAGCAGGGCGGCCTGGTCCTGTTCGGCGTCACGCCGGAAGGCCGCGTGGTCGGACAGCAGGTGAGCGAACGCACAATCGAGGAGGTGAGCGCTGAGCTCTCGAGAATAGATCCGCCCGCATTTCCGGCGATTGAACGCATCCCAGTTAAAGAAGGTCTCGAGATCGTCGCCGTCACTGTCGTGCGCGGGCAAGTCGGACCCTACATGTACCGTGGCAAGGCGTACCGGCGGGTCGGCAACACAACCGTCGAGATGGACACGGGCGAGTACCGCCAAATGCTCTTCGAGCGCATGCACAGCGAGCGGCGCTGGGAGAACCAGCCTGCGGAGGGATGGTCGGTCGACGAACTGGACGCACAGGAAATTCGCACCACCGTGGAGGAAGCGGTGCGGCGAGGCCGGATCGAAGATCCCGGCACCCGCGAACCCGGCGATCTGCTTCGTGGCCTCGGACTTTACCGGGACGGAATACTGTGGCGGGCGGCGGTTGCGCTGTTCGGCACCGAGGAACGGATCACTTTCGATATGCCGCAGTGCCTGCTCCGCGTCGCGCGCTTCCGGGGTATTGATCGCACGGAGTTTGTCGACAATCGTCAATTTCATGGCAACGCCTTTTCACTGCTCAAGGCCGCCGAACGCTTCCTGCGCGACAGCCTGCCCATCGCGGGTCACATTGAGGAGGGTCACATTGAGCGAGTCGACAAGCCGCTCATTCCTCCACTTGCGACGCGCGAGGCGCTGGCGAACGCGCTTTGCCATCGTGACTATTCTATCGGTGGCGGTTCCGTGGGCGTTGCGATCTACGATGATCGCTTGGAGGTCACGTCGACCGGGACGCTGCATTTCGGGCTGACACCCGAAAAGTTGTTTGCACCGCACGAGTCGATACCCTGGAATCCGCTGCTCGCCGATGTCTTTTACCGTCGCGGCATCATTGAGCGCTGGGGACGTGGAACGCTGAAGATGGCGGAAGTGACAATCGCAACTGGATTACCGCAGCCCGAAATCGAGGATGCTGGAGGGTGCGTGACGGTTAGATTCCGCCATCCGTCGGCATCAATGCATATCGTCGCGAAAGAGCGTATGGTTATTGCCGACGAATCAAATGTGCAGGTGCAGAAATTGAGCGAGGTGCAGCGGAGCGTCCTTGATCTCTTGGACCATACCGACCATCCTCTAGCACTTCGCGAAATACACGCTCGTTTGGCTGGATCTCTGAGTCTTCGTCAGGTGAAGAGGGTATTGGGCCGATTGCGGGAACTCGGATTTGCAACATCGACGGGTCATGGGGTATCGGCTCGATGGAACCGCGCGCAAGGACAATAGACCCAATTGGACCGGCCCTATCGGTCTAATGGAGGGTCATTGGAAGACAAGCAGAAATCCGCACCTCGTGGAGAGACACTCCCGGAAATCTCTGATCGAACAGTTGGAGGTTCATCTTGCGGAGACCGGGTGTTCAACGGTAAGCGTTCGGTCACGCGGTGACGACTGATTCTGGTTGGTTCCGAGCCTTCTGACAATCTGCCGACAAAACGCATCCTCAACCGGTGACGATCACCAACGATCACCCCGTGACCGAACGCTTACGTTCAACGAAACATCCCATAATTACTAAATTATTCCGATAAATCAAATGGTTGTGATGGGTCAGGCCGGGACTCCGATCGTAAGCGTTCGTTCGTGCGGTGAGGTGTTGTTGTTTTCGTCCGTTTGACGGGCTTTTGTCAGGGAGTTCCAGCGTCACCCGGAGCGGTTTCGTGCGCCGGGATGCGCGGTGAGGGGCACTGGCGTCATGCCGTGTTTTCCGCATTGGTTGCGGTTTTGTCTTGGCGCTGCGGAGGAGGAGCTGAGCGCCATCCTGTGCCGGTTGCAGGGTTCAGAGGGTCCGCTTCCAGTCCTTGCGGAGCGGGCCAGATGTCCTTCTTCGGCTTCTGTCATGTCGGTCGTGGCGGCCGCTGGTTGTTCCGACGCGGCCGGCAGACGCCGCGACGCGGGACCTCGACCAAGGTCTCGCAGGGCACGGGCGTGGTGTTGTAGCGCGCGGTCCATGCGGCGGTCGAGAAGCAGCGGCTCGCCGCATGGACCGCGTAGCGCATCTGCGGCGTCGACCAGGCGCGTGTATCCGAGGCAGTGTCAGCGGGCAGAGCTCGTCGAGGGTCTTCGGGGCGGCGGTGTGATCAGCTTCGGGGCTGGCGGCGGCAGAAGGCGCGGGCGATGGGGTCCGCTCCGTGATCGTCGCAGCACTGCGCGACCATGAAGTCGCGCCCTCGACCTCGCCGCTCACGGCGGCGCCGCGAATCTCCGCCGCCTCTCCGGGCTCACGGCAACCGGGGCGACAGATCGCCGGGCCGCCGTCCTCCGCGCAGGCGCCAGCGCAGAACGTCGAGGCCGCTCCTCTCGACCGTGCCGTGTACATGACAGCCGTCCATGCTGTCGGAACCGAAGCCGGGCTTCTGCCCGGGCCCCTGACAGCCCTTTCCCCGAAATTGTTGTCCATGGTCGACGAACACGCGATGGTTGAGCGCAGCGGCCTGCCTTCCGGCGCCGCTTTCGGAAGCTTCGGCGCTTCCGCAAACAGCGACCGCAGTCTCCGGCGCCGCCTGCGCGGCCTCGAACTCCGCCGACAATGCGCCCGGCAACAGCACAGGATGATGAAGGGCCACAGGCGCGCCAGCTTCTTGCAGGCGCCGTAGCGGTCGCAGACATGGGGGCGTCCGCGCGAACAGCTTCGCCGCGACCTCGGCGCTGCGCGAGGGAGAGGACCGCGTCACGACTGACCGATGTCCGGAGCCAGGCGCGACTTTCGGACCTCCCTCAGGGCCCGGATGCATCGGCATGGCGCAGACCCCGGTGCGCGAGGATCGCGTCCCGAAGCGGCTCGAACAGGGGCAGCATCCGGCTCGCTGGCCAGCGTTTCCGGCGAAAGCCCCTGGTCGGTTAGCCGCGACGCGGCGCAAGGGCCGCATGCACGCACTCGTGCAGCACATGCGTCCACACCCGAATGCGGTGCCGGGAAACAGCCGCCTCGCTCGGTGAACCGGGACAGTCACAGCCCCGGCGCGGGCGGACAATCCGCCGCTTGTGATCTCGATGATCCTGGTGCGAACCGTTGGCAACGTGCCGCAGCACGAGCAGGCATCCTCCGCCACCTCCAGCCGCTCCTCCACCTCCTTGAGCGCCGGCTGCGGCGTGCGGCCATGTGTCGCGCTGCTGGCCGCGCTTCGACGACGCCCGCTGCCTCTTCTCGCTCTTGCGCCCGTACATCGACGACCTGTGAAGCTTGTCGTTCTCCGCCTCGAGCGCCCCGACCCTTCAGAACCTTCATCGCGGTCTTCAGGCCGGCATTCTCCATGCGCAGCGACACCACCGTCGACCGCTTTCGCGCGCCAGCCTCGGCAAGAAGCTGGCCCGGACGCGCAACCTCCTGCTTCAGCGCAAGAGACTGCTTCGCCGTCCGCCGAACTTCCCTGACCTCCGCACGGGCAGCTGCCAGCTTCTCACGATTGCTCTCGAAAATCGCCTTCACCCAAGTTGGGACTTTTTGCAGCCTGGAATTTTTATCACGTTGCGCGATTTTTTTGTCGGCCAATTTCAACATGGCACTACATTCCATTGAATTCTGTCAGCTTGTGAGGCGGCTCCTCGTGCGGCGGGTTCGACACCAGCCGCCGAGGAGATTTCGGCGACCTCGGCGGTGCGTGTCCTGTCGGTTGACGATCAATGTGCGCAGGCGCGTGGTGACCTTGGTTCCGCATGCTCTCGCGGATTGATGTCCGGCACTTGTCGATGCCCCGCGCGGGGATCAGATGCACCGCGGCGAGCACGGCGATCAACAGGTGGGCGGCGATGCGCTGGCCGGGCGCAATCCGAGCTCGGATTTCAATGAACGGAAGGTGGCCTCGATATCCGTGTCCCGAGCATCCATGTTTCCTGGCAAGGTTTTTGCGGGTGTCTGCGGTGATGTTTTCTGTGGTTGTCCACAAGCGGTGTGGGATTTGCCCTGCGAGCGAGGCGACATGAAGCTTGTGGTCCCGGCGGCGGGTTGCCGTCCATTGGTCACGTGAACGCGGCTACCTTGCCGCCCCCGGGCACGTGACCGTCCGGGTTCCAGGTGTCCCAAGGCGGTTCGATCTCCTCGATGTCGGCCTCGACGATGATCTGCAGACATTCTCCCCAAGTCGTGTCGTAGTAGGGAGACTGTCGATACAGTCCCGATCGCGCTCTCGGCAGGGGTGAGGGCCGTGTCTCCTTCGCTCACTCACCGGTGCTTCGGTCGACCAGCAACGCTGCTGTCGCAGCAAGGTGTTCGCCAGAGCTTGCGCATCACGGCGACAATGGCGACTTTGTGGGCCTTGCCGGCGGTCTTGTGGCGCACCAGATCCGCGTTGAAGCGTGCTGCCGAGGTCGCGGCCAGGAGATCGCGTGGCCTCCGGCGCCCGCCTCGGATATGCCGAGCACCGTGGCCACTGTCGTTGGCCATCGGCGCCACCCCGATCAAGGCTGCCGACGCTGCCGAGTTCGGGCATCCAACAAAGAAGGGCTGCGGCGGTCACTGGACCGGGGATCGAGGTCAGGGTACCTCTGCTCGGGATCACCGGCGATCACCGCTTTGATCGCCGCGCCGGCAATGCGGTCATCGAGATCGGCCGCCGAAGCCCTTGTGACGGTCTCGCCATCCACCTCATCTGCCACTTGCCTCAACTTGGTCCGCACGTCGACAAGCGCGGCGCGCGATACTAGGAGATCCCCCAGGCAGTTGAGGAAGGCTTCCTGAGGAGCCACAGGCTCGAGATCGCCGAGCACCGTGCCGATCTTGGCCAGCGCGTCAACGCGGTTGGCCAGATGGCCCAAAGCCTCGGCGAAGCCCTCAACGGGCAGGACAACCTCGAAGCCCCGGTCATGAAGACACTGGTGAACCTTGCGGTGATAGCGGCCTGTCGCCCACCACACGGGTTACCTCGAGGCTGCGAAGCCACGTGCCCGTGGCGTCGTTCGTAAAACGACGCCCCAGATGTCCAGACTGGCCTTGCTGACCCCTGCTACTACCTTAACCATCGTTCCTCGCCTTATGATGATACGGTTCAAACCCAAGCATCCATTCAGGACGCAAGGGACGCCAAAGGAGGTTGCCACGCTCGGGAACGGCTCTATAAAGCCAAGGACGGAACGGCAACCTCCGCGGAGATCGTTTGATCCCCGCTCCCCTGTACGTTCTCACACAGGGGAGCGGAATCTCTTTGCAACCATAGCTCTCCCATAGTCGAGGTTATCCACATTTTCCCGCCCCCAACTGCTGTGGATGATTTCATCATCAAGGGGACAAAACCTAGTCATATAAGGACGGTCTCGATATTCCGGGCGCTGGTGCGCAGGCGCCCGCGTTGTCTTGTCGTCTGTGGCTGAAGCGCACGGCCGTTGCCCGGCCTTCTCGACGGTGATCTCGTAGTGCCGGGCGACGGTGGAGAAGCGCTGCCTGAGACCGCTCTCCGGCACCTTGTCGTGGCGCCGGCCCTTGGAGGTGGAGCTTTGCCGCCTCGAAGCCCTGCGGTCAGGAATGGCGTCCTCGGCCCTCTTACTGCTCTCCACGCCGCGCCATCCTTGCTGGCAAGGCGCCTGCACTTCGTGGTTGGTGCTGATGATCAGCAGGGCCTCGGGCCACGGCGATCCCACGCTAGGTTTGTTGGAAGGGTCGGTTTCGCTTGTTCAGGATGATTCGTATTTTCGCTGGCTTTTTGTGAAGCGGCGTAGTATCCGTTGTCGTGGGGGCAGCGGATTTTTTTGAGACGACTCCGGAGGGTTTTGAGCTCCGGGATGTGGTTGTGCGCCTTGCGCGGCCTGGTGCCGCTGGAACCGTGTGGTTGACCGTATCTTGGTTTCAAGCAGTTTGCCGGTCGAGGTCTGCGCTACGTGTTCACTTGGCGCGGGCGGTGGATTGGCACTGCAGGCTGGCAGACGGGCGCCCTCAGCTGCGCACCCGTTGGATTGGCTGGCGCCGCGAGGAACAGTTCAGGCGGTTGCCGGGAACAACACGAGGTTTGTTGTTCTTGGTGGTCGTTTCCGGGCCTTGCCTCGTTTGCGTTGTCGCGGATGGTGCGGCGGCGACCGGGAGGCTGCCGTTGCTTGTTGGGGAGTCGTTTGTCTCGCCGACGAAGTTCAGCGGCACCATGTACAAGGCGGCGAACTAGGAGTGCGTTGGCAGGAGCCATGAGCGCGCCAGCGGGCGCCGACCGGGGAGGCGAAGGATCCTTACGTGTTTCCGCTGCGTTGTGACGCGGGATCGTTCGCCGCTTCCTGTGGCGTGGGAGTTGCGGGCGCCGCTGGTCGGCGCAGGAGTTGCGCTCGATTTATCAGCACTCGGTCGAGCGCGCCTCGCCGCAACAGTTGCTCGCATGGAATCGCGGGCACCGGGTGGTTGAGAGCCATCATCATGTCCGCGACGCCACCTTCCGCGAAGACGACTCCATGCTCCGAACGCGCCCGCAAACAACGCGATCAACCTCGCAATCGCCGTCATCATCCGCAACAAGCTGCGCAAATCCTTCAACAGCTTCGTCGACACCACCATGCCGACAAGCGCAAGCAGGTCCTGCACGCAATCACAAGACCAGGCTGACCGCGCCCCTCTCCCCGACAGAAACCGCAAGCTTTCGAGCCCGACAACCAAGGCCTCTCGCTCGCCCCGGATAGGCCGACCAATCGCGCCCCGCGCCGCAACAGCGCGTCAGCAAATCTCAAAATCGCAGCCTCGAACGCGTCGACCCGCGCCGCGATCAGGACTCCGATCACATCACATCAACAAGCATGGGATCACCTTGCGATTGCGGCGATTGCCCTTGCGAACTCCACCCGCCTCGGCCATACTGGAACCCAAACAAAAGTTGTTGTAGCCTTTGAGGGTTCACACCGGATCTGACCAATTACTCGGAGGGAGTGTTATGAGTGAACAACAAGGGATCGGGCGTCGCAGTTGGCTGAAATGTTCCGTTGCCGCCGTGGTCCTGGCAGCCAGCGCGGCCGTCATCTCGCCGGCGCAGGCCCAGAACACGATCAAGATCGGTTTCGGCATGGCATTGACCGGAGGTCTTGCGGGCGCCGGCAAGGCTGCGCTGATCGCCATGCAGATCTGGCGCGACGACACCAATGCCAAGGGCGGCATCCTCGGAAAGCAGGTCGAGCTCGTCTACTATGACGACCAGACCAATTCCGCGACCGTTCCCGGCATCTACACCAAGCTCCTCGATGTCGACAAGGTCGACTTCGTGGTCTCGGGATACGGCACCAACCTGATCGCGCCGGCGATGCCGATCGTGATGCAGCGGGGCCTGGTATTCCCGTCGCTGTTCGGTCTGGCCGTAAACGAGAAATTCAAGTATCCGAACTACTTCCAGATCATGCCGGCAGGCCCCAAGCCGCTTACCGACTGGTCACGCGGTTTCTTCGAACTGGCAATGGCACAGGACCCCAAGCCGAAGACCATCGCCCTGGTGGGCGCCGATGCGGAATTCGCTCGCAACGCGGTCAAGGGCGCCCGCCTGCACGCCAAACGGGTCGGGCTCAAGATCGTCTATGACCAGACCTACCCGCCCAGGACCCCGGACTACACGCCGATCGTGCGTGCAATCCAGGCTCGCAAGCCCGACATCGTCTATGTCGGCTCCTACCCGCCGGATTCGGCCGGCATGGTGAAAGCAGCCAGCGAAGTCGGACTTAAGACCAAGATGTTCGGCGGCGGCATGGTCGGCTTGCAGTACGCGTCGATCATGGGGGCGCTCGGACCGAAGCTCAACGGCATCGTCAACTACGATTTCTGGGTGCCGGAGCCAACCCTGAAGTTCGAGGGTGTCGAGGCCTTCCTCGCCAAGTACCAGAAGCTGGCCAAGGGCAAGGGCGTCGACCCGCTCGGCTACTACCTGCCACCCTACGCCTACGCCTACCTGCAGGTGCTTGAACAGGCCATCACGGCGACCAAGAGCATGGACCATGCCAAGGTCGGAGCACACATGCGCAAGGCAACTTTCGACACCGTGGTCGGCAAGGTCAAGTTCGCGCCGAACGGCGAGTGGGCCACGACGCGCGCCCTGATGGTCCAGTATCAGGGCATCAAGGACAACAAGCTGGAGACCTTCACGAAGTCTGGAACGCGGGTTGTCCTGTATCCGACAGAATGGAAATCCGGCAAGATCAACTATCCCTATACGAAATAGGGACGAATCGAGTACGGGCC
Source organism: Alphaproteobacteria bacterium (assembly GCA_964291215.2). Classification (GTDB taxonomy): domain Bacteria; phylum Pseudomonadota; class Alphaproteobacteria; order MPNO01; family UBA830; genus JAJEBT01. The sequence continues at coordinate 2,239,761 of OZ219791.1, forward strand.
GGCGAAGCATTGTCCCGGTCGCGGACGCGACCGGGATTGCCCGCTGGCCCTTCTCCGGACAGGACCACCCAACCGCTTCCAAACCCCGCAGCCGCAACCCGACAACAGGCAGCCAGCGGGCCGGCACAGGATAATCCGTGTTTACAATTGACCTTTTCCTGAATGCGATCGTTGTCGGCATCCTGCTCGGGGGCTTCTATGCCGCTGTCAGTCTCGGGCTGACGATCGCTTTCGGCCAGCTCGATATCGTCAACATCTCGCATCCCGCGTTCGTCATTCTCGGATCCTACATCGCCTATATGTGCAACAGCCTGTGGGGGTTGGACCCCATACTAGTTGGCGTCGTGTTCGCGCCGGTCTTCTATTTTGTCGGTGTGGGGGTCTACCGGATCTATTTCGAGAGCTTCGAGAAAAAGGACGACGAGGCGCTGCGCGGCCTTGCCTTCTTTTTCGGCGTCATGTTTATCATCGAGGTCGGCCTCATCATGGCGTACGGCGTCGATTTCCGCTCGGTCGAGGCACCCTATATCGGCCCGAACTGGGAAATCTGGAAAATCGGCATCCCGACCAGGATGCTGGTGCCGTTCAGCGTCGCCGTCGTCATGTTCACCGCCGTGTATCTCTACCTTTCGAAAACCTTCAACGGCCGCGCGATCATGGCCGTCGCCCAGGATCGCCTGGCGCTTCAGCTGATGGCCGCGGACCCGGTGCGCATCAAGCAGCTCGGCTTCGGCATCGGCATCGCGACCACATCCATCGCGGGGGCGCTGCTGATCATTATCATCCCCATCGAGCCATCGATCGGACGCCTCTATATCGGCCAGGTCTTCGCAATCGCGGTGCTTGCCGGGCTCGGATCGATACCCGGCACCATGGTCGCCGCGCTGATCCTGGGACTGGCGGAGAGCTTCGTGTCGACCTTCTACGGCCCGTCATGGTCACCCGCCGTCGCCTTCGGCATCCTTCTATTCGCCCTTGCCTTCCGGCCGCAGGGCCTGTTCGGACGCTAGCCATGACTCTCCTGCGATCCTTCTGGATGTGGGCCGCGCTCGTCATCATCGTTGGCGCCGTCGCCACGACCACCGACGTGATCGGGGTCAACAAGTTCATCTATTTCGCCGGCTATGTCGTGCTGCAATACGTAGTGCTCGCCACCGCCTGGAACATCATGGGCGGCTATATGGGCTACGTGAATTTCGGGTCCGCCGGCTTCTTCGCGGTCGGCACCTACACCTCGGTCGTGCTCTACAACCTGATCGGCGCCGACCCGCTGCTCGCGATCCCGGTCGCCGGCGTCGTGTCGGGCCTGATCGGCTTCGGCACCGGATATCTGACGCTCCGCCTTCGCGGCGTGTTTTTCGCCATCGCGACTCTCGCCCTCGCTGTCGTTCTCGAGACGCTGATGGTCAACTGGGATTATGTCGGAGGCGCCTCGGGGGCCTATATCCTGCGCCCGCGCGAGTATCCGATCTTCGGAGACTACACCCGTTACCTGTTCTTCCTGATGCTCGTGCTCGCCGTCATCTCGCTTGCCGTCGCCCGCTGGATCGAAAGATCCAAAATCGGACGCGGCTTTGCCGCCATTCGCGACGACGAACTCGCGGCCGAATGCGCCGGAGTCCCGACCCTGAAACTCAAGCTGATATCGACCACCGTCTCCGGCTTCCTGATGGGTGTCGCCGGCGCACCCTTCGCCTTCTATGTCAGCTTCGTGGAGCCGGTCTCGGCATTCAACCTGATCTATGCCGTCAACGCCATCGCGATGCCGATGGTCGGCGGCACCACGACCTGGATCGGCCCGCTGATCGGCGCGCTTCTCCTCGGAACGAGCCAGGAAATCGCCAGGGTAACAATCTCCTCGGAACTGAATCTTCTGATCGTTGGCGCGCTCCTCATCTTCTTCGTCATCGTGGCCCCGGAAGGGATCACCGGCCTCGTGCGCAAGTGGTGGAGGCGTAACAGATGAACGGGGAACCGCTTCTCGATGTCCGCGCCGTGACGAAGACCTTTGGCGGCTTCACAGCGCTCGACTCCGTCGACCTGCATGTCAACAAAGGCGAGCGCTTCGGGCTCATCGGACCCAACGGGTCGGGCAAGACGACGATGATCAACTGCATCTCCGGCGCGCTGGCCAACGACGGTGGCGAGATCATCTTCGAGGGCCTCACGCTGGACGGCATGAAGCCTCATCAGCGCACAAGACTCGGCATCGCACGATCATTCCAGATCCCCAAACCGTTCGCGTCGATGACCGTCCTCGAGAATCTGGCGATCCCGCTCGAATACGCGACTGGCACCGGTGGCCGCGAGATCCGGGCGCGAGCCATGGAGATCCTGGAGACCATCGGTCTTGCGGAACGCGCGGACATCAGCTCGGGCAGCCTGACCCAGATCGACATGCGCAAGCTCGAACTGGCGCGTGCTATGGCGGCGGATCCGAAGCTGCTGATCTCCGACGAGGCGATGGCGGGCCTCTCGGCGACGGAACTCGACGACATCCTCGATATCCTGTTCCACCTCAACGAGCGCGGAATCACGATCATCATGATCGAGCACATCATGCGCGCGGTCATGCGGTTTTCCGAACGCATCGTCGTACTCGACGCAGGCCGGAAGATTGCCGAGGGCACGCCTGGAGAGATCATCGATAACCCCGAAGTCGAAAGGGCATATCTCGGTGAGTAGGATCGTCTTAGAGAATATCGAAGCGGGCTACGGCTCGGTCCGGGTTCTCCACGGCGTCTCGGTCACCGTGGAACCCGGAGAGACGGTGGCGCTGCTCGGCACCAACGGCAACGGCAAGTCGACCCTCATCAAGTGCATCATGGGCATGGTCCAACCAGGGGCCGGCTCGATCATGCTGGAGGATGGGAGCGGAACGTCGACAAACCTGATCGGCAGACCTCCTCAGGAGATCGTCGAACTCGGCATCGCAATGGTGCCCGAGGGCCGCCGCCTGTTTCCGCGGCTCACGGTCGAGGAAAACCTCATGCTCGGTGCCTTCCGAAATTCGGCACGCGAACGCATCGCGGCCAATCTCGAATTCTCGTTCGAGGCCTTCCCGGTGCTCGCCGAACGGCGGCGCCAGCTGGCCGGCTCGATGTCGGGCGGCGAACAGCAGATGCTTGCCGTGGCCAGGGCGTTGATGTCGGAGCCACGCATCCTGCTCGTCGACGAGCCGTCGGTGGGATTGGCGCCGATTCTCGTCAGCCGCATGATCGCCAAGATCAAGGAGCTGAAGGAACAGCGCAACCTGACGGTGTTGATGGCCGAACAGAATTTCAACCAGGCCATCAAGATCGCCGATCGCGGCTATATCATCGTCCATGGCGAGATCGCCTTCTCCGCATCCTCGGCCTCGGAACTCGCCGCGAACGAAATGGTCAAGCAGTACTATCTTGGCGCCTGACGGAACGCGCCGGCAGCGGTTCGCGCACATCTCCGAAGGCGCCGGCCCGGCGGGCATCGCGGAGACACGACCATGATCGATCCGAAGCTGTTCAAACCCAACACGCTCGGTCTCCACGCCGGGCAGCAGCCGGATCCGGCGACCGGCGCCCGCGCCGTCCCCATCTACCAGACGACATCCTACGTCTTCCGCGATACCGACCATGCCGCAGCGCTGTTCAATCTCGAGCGCGCCGGGCACATCTACTCGCGGATATCCAACCCGACCTGCGCAGTGCTGGAGGAACGCGTCAGCGCCCTCGAGGGCGGCGTCGGGGCGATTGCGACGGCGTCGGGACAGGCGGCGCTCCACCTTGCCGTCGTCACGCTGATGGGCCAGGGCGGCCACATCGTGTCCTCGGCATCAATCTACGGCGGCAGCCACAACCTGTTCCACCACACCCTGCCGCGGTTCGGCATCACCGCAACCTTTGTGGACCCGCGCGATGTCGACGAGTTCGAGAAGGCGATCACGCCCGACACCCGCCTGATTTTCGGGGAAACCCTCGGCAATCCCAGCCTTGAGGTAATGGATCTGCCGCGGATCGCCGAAGTCGCCCATGCCCACGGCATACCGCTGATGATCGACAACACGTTCGCGACCCCGCACCTTTGCCGGCCCTTCAGCCACGGTGCGGACATAATCATGCATTCGGCGACCAAGTTTCTCGGCGGCCACGGCACGTCAATCGGCGGGCTGCTGGTCGATTCGGGACAGTTCGACTGGGACGCATCGGACAAGTTTCCGACCCTGACCGAACCCTATGACGGCTATCACGGGTTGGACTTCGCCGAGGAATTCGGACCCGCCGCCTTCATCATGCGGGCCCGCGCCGAGGGGCTGCGGGATTTCGGAGCGACGATGAGCCCGACCAACGCTTTCCATATCCTCCAGGGCGTTGAGACGCTCCATGTCCGCATGCCCCGGCATGTCGACAACGCCCGCCGCGTTGTCGAGTTCCTTGCGGCGCATGACGCCGTCTCCTGGGTCGTCTGGCCCGAGCGCGATGATCATCCCGACAGGGACCTCGCCGCCAGGCTGCTGCCGGACGGGCCTGGCGCGATCTTCTCCTTCGGCATCCGCGGCGGCCGCGAGGCCGGACGCGTCTTCATTGAGAACCTGTCACTCTTCTCCCACCTCGCAAATGTCGGCGACGCCAAATCCCTCGTCATCCACCCGGCGAGCACGACACACCAGCAGATGGACGCGGAGGCGCTCCACGCTGCAGGCATCGGCGAAGACCTTGTGCGCCTCTCGATCGGGCTCGAAGATGCCGGAGACCTGATCGGCGATCTCGACCACGCCCTGCGCCGCGCCCGTAAACAGGTGAACGGCTGATGCAACTGGAGGTCGGCAACAGACAGATCTTTGCCGCTACCGGGGGCCAGCCGTTCGACCCGTCGCGGCCCGCGGTGGTGTTCGTTCACGGCGCCGGCATGGATCACACGGTATGGGCCCTGCAGACCCGATGGTTCGCCTGGCACGGTCACGCCGTGCTGGCGGTCGACCTGCCGGGGCATGGGCAGTCGGAAGGGCCGCCGCTCGATACCATCCCCGCCATGGGAGACTGGCTTTTGGAACTGGTGGCCGCGGCGGGATGCAGTCGCACGGCGCTCGCGGGCCATTCCATGGGCGCAATGGCAGCGCTGGCGGCGGCGCGCCACGAGACCGGGATCACAGCCCTTGCGCTGGCCGGAATCGGGGCACGCATGCCGGTGCATCCGGACCTGCTGGCGGCGGCCCGCGGCGGCGACCCCCGGTCCTGGGACCTAATCGTCGCCTGGGGTTACGGCATGCCATCTCATTTCGGCGCAAGCCGCATGCCCGGGCTGTGGCTTCAGGGCGGAGGCCGGTCGCTGTTGGCCCGCGGACCGGACCAAGTGCTCGGCACGGACCTCGCAGCCTGCGACGCTTACAGTTCGGTGGCGGACGACGCCGCTGCAGTCGCTTGCCAGATAACCTTCATAGTCGGCGAACAGGACCGCATGACTCCGCCTGCGGCCACAGCCGAACTTGCCGGAAGAATCGTCAATTCCCACACGATCGTGGTTCCTGGGGCCGGACACATGATGATGGCAGAGCGGCCGGACGAGACCCTGGATGCACTGATTGCGGCCCTTCGTGAATGATGCCGGAACGCCCGGTCCGCTTGCGGATGCCCGGACCTCATGCATAGGATTGCGGCCGGACCGGTAACCGGAACGGCCGGAGAAGACCGATGATCGAGACAGACGTGCGGCAGTTCGAGGGCTTCGACCATGTGATCGTCGGCGCCGGAACCGCGGGCTGCGTTCTCGCCAATCGCCTGAGCGCGGATCCGGAGCGCAACGTCCTGCTCCTTGAAGCTGGAGGCAAGGACAACTATTTCTGGATCAGGATCCCTATCGGCTATCTCTACACGATGAACAATCCCCGGACCGACTGGTGCTTCAGCACCGAGGAGGAGCCGGGACTGAACGGCCGGGTACTGGCCTATCCCCGGGGCAAGACGCTGGGCGGCTGTTCCGCGATCAACGGCATGATCTACATGCGAGGCCAGGCCCGCGACTACGACCAGTGGCGGCAGATGGGCAACAGTGGCTGGGGCTGGGACGATGTCCTGCCGGTCTTCCGGAAATCCGAGGACCATATGCACGGCGGCAATGACACGCACGGGGCGGGGGGCGAATGGCGGGTCGAAGACCAGCGCTTGTCATGGGAAATCCTGAACTCTTTCCGTCAGGCCTGCGTCGAGATCGGGATTCCCGCAACCGAGGATTTCAATGGCGGCGACAACGAGGGCGCCGGCTATTTTCAGGTCAACCAGAAGCGCGGCATGCGCTGGAGCGCCGCCCACGCCTTCCTTCACCCGATCCGGCACCGTTCCAATCTCACCGTGCTCACAAAGGCCCAGGCGAACCGCCTGACGGTGGCCGAAGGCCGCGTGACCGGTGTGGATTTCCGGCTCCACGGCGCTGCCGCGCACGCGTCGGCACGGCGCGAGGTCGTGCTCGCCACCGGTGCCATCGGCTCTCCCCATCTCCTCCAACTCTCGGGTATCGGTCCCGGACGGCTCTTGCGCGAACACGGGATCGATGTCGTCCACGAGCTCCCTGGCGTCGGAGAAAATCTCCAGGACCATCTTCAGATTCGCGCTGTCTACAAGGTAAAGGGCGCCAGAACCTTGAACGGGCGGGCCAACTCACTCGTGGGCATGGCGGGAATGGCGCTGGAGTACGTCCTATTCAGGCGCGGTCCGATGACGATGGCGCCCAGCCAGCTCGGCGTTTTCACGAAGTCGGACGAGAGCCGCGAGACGCCCGATCTCCAGTATCACGTGCAGCCACTTTCACTCGACCGTTTCGGAGAACCGCTCCATCCCTTTCCCGCAATTACCGCGTCGGTATGCAACCTGCGTCCCGACAGCCGCGGTCATGTCCGCCTCACCAGCCCCGACCCGGAGAGCAAGCCATCGATACGTCCCAACTATCTGAGCGCCGAAAGCGACCGCCAGATCGCCGCCAATGCCCTCAAGCTCACCCGGCGCATCATCGGCGCGCCGGCGATGCAGAAATATGCTCCGGAGGAATATGTCCCGGGCGCCCATGTCGCGAGCGACGAGGATCTCGCGCACGCGGCCGGCGATATCGCGACCACGATCTTCCACCCTGTCGGCACGTGCCGGATGGGACCAGATGACATGGCTGTCGTCAATGACCGCCTTCAGCTCAGGGAACTCCCTGGCCTGCGCATCGCCGACGCTTCCGTCATGCCGACGATCACATCGGGCAACACGAATTCTCCGACCATCATGATCGCTGAAAAGGCCGCCGAGCTGATGCTGGCGGATGGCTGACCGGAGAACGAGGTCCTTGCCACCTTCTCCACTACGCCGGCCCGTGACCGGATACCCAGGTCTCCTCTGCGCGTGGCGTCACCCGTTGGCCTGACTTTGCCGTCGCGCACGGCAGGCACCGTTCATGTCGCTGTCGCAGCCTGGTTCCGGCAGGAGCGCTCCCGAAACAACAGATGAAGGGGTGCAGCGGGGCCGATCGCGGGGACAACGCCTCGCCCGGGAGCCAGGACTTTCCCACGCTGCATTCGATCTTGCCGATTGCTGATGGAGGGAGGCTGCCCAGCCTGTCGGGTTTTCTGGCTTTGGGGCCGTCCGCGGTCGCCGCCGGCGGCGTTATCGGCGCGTGGGCGGGTTATTTTCGGGATGTAGGCGGGTTGTGGGCGGCGTCCGGGAATCGGCCGGACGCCATTGGCGCTCAGGGCCGCGTCAGAGCTGCGACGGCTTCTCGGCGGTCGAGCCGCCGCCGTGTTTCGGCGAGGCTCTCGCGTCGGTTGGCGAAGATCACCGCGAGCACGATGTTGTTGAGGCTGGCGCGGTTTGCGGGTCAGGCAGGCGTCTTCGCCGAAGACGCAGTCTCGGTGGTTCATGTTTTCCACGGCCCGCGGCCGCAGCAGTTCCTCTGGCGACGCGTGTTGCGCATCGAGCGAGGTGATGATGTACAGTCGTTGCCGCTCGCTGCGCCGCTGGCGCTCTTTCCCAGCGGTTCGCGGCAGCGCTTGATGCGGGCGATCTGGCCGGGGTAGTTGATCAAGCCCTTGAGCGGCACGCGCTGCTCGAGGCGGGCCTTACTCTTCCTTGAAGCGGCCGCTGGCTCCCAGTCGATGCCGTCGAGGATGTCGAAGGTTTCGGGCGCATTGCCTTTGACCGAGAAGACATAGTCTGCGCCGCAGCGCCGGGTGATCAGCGCCGCCGGCGTCGTGCGGGTGGTCACCTTGCCGCGGACATCGGTGCGCTCGAGGAGGTGGCCGCCAGCTCGCCGTCGTCGAAATTCAACAGCGCGAAGGGTGCGCCGGAGGCGTGAGAGCCACGGTCTCGTGGTGGCCGTCGCCGTTAGCGCCGCGGATGCGCTTGCCGTCGGCGGCAAGCGCTCGGGCGAGCCCGCGGCCGAGCACATCCTCGAGCGCCTCGGGGTCGATTGACTGCCCTGTGGAGGGTCGCCTTGGAGGGCGGCTCGCGCAGCTCCGTCCTCGGGTTCCGCCGATGGCCTCGAGCTCGTCCTGAGACAGCGACCGCGCAAACTGCGCAGCTGCCTTTCATGTTCGCAAGCTCGGCGAGAACGTGAGCACACCGTGTGCTTCCTGCGCGGCGGAAGTCCTCGATCGCCGCCAACTCTTCGTGCAGCAAACGCATCACCTCGGAACCCCGGGGAGCGAGGAGGCAGGCGGCGCCACCGCAGCGCCTGCGACAGCAGCCGTCGCGCCGCACAACGAAAATCTCCTTACCATGGGGGTCGGTGTAGCGCCCGCGGGCAAACCCCTTGGCACGCCAGCCCGCCGCCTTGTGCCCGCAAAACGCGCCGGATCGCAGAACGTCTCTGCCACAACCACCTAGTGGCCGTAGGCCCAGTCGTCAGCCAGCCGCCGCGTCGCAAGAAAGAAGGAGGCAAGGTTCGGAAACGTTCCCGGCGCCGCACACACTAGCAGTCGCGTGTTGTCAGATCAAGCCACTGCTGCTCCGGCTTCCAGCCACCGGTCGCGGCACTTGAAGGCCCCGGCCAGACCACTGCCCCCTGAAGGACGCAATATAGCGCAGCCCCGCCAGACGGCGAAACCCGAGATAGTCGTCCATCAACGCAGCGGACGCTCCTTAGGCTTCGCGAACCTCAACCTTATATGACCAGGTTTTGTCCCCTTGATGATGAAATCATCCACAGCAGTTGGGGCGGGAAAATGTGGATCTGTGGGAGAGCTATGGTTGCAGAGAGATTCCGCTCCCCTGAGCGAACACGCACAGGGGATCAAACGATCTCCGCGGAGGTTGCCGTTTTGACCTTGACAGAGCCGCGACCGAGTGTGGTCGGCCAACCTCCCTTGACGTCCCTCGCTGGATGCTTGGGTTTGAACCTGTATCATCGTAAGGCGAGGAGCAAGGGACGATGGTCAAGATAGTAGCAGGGGTCAGCCAGTCTGGACATCTGGCGCATTGTTTTGCGAACGACGCCACGGGCAGGTGGCTTCGCGGCCTCGGGGTGAGCCGGGTGGTGGGCGACAGGCCGCTATCACCGCAAGGTTCACCAGTGTCTTCATGACCGGGGCTTCGAGGTTATTCTCGTCAACCCGTTGCGGGCGCTTCGCCGAGGCGATGGGCCATCTGGCCAAAACCGACCGCGTCAACGCCAAGATCGGCTGGGCGATCTTGAGCCTGTGGCTCCGCCTTCCTCAAGAGCCTGGAGGATCTCTTGGTGCCGCGCTTGTCGACGCCAAGCAGGTGGCAGATGAGGTGGATGGCGAGACCGTCACAAGGGCCTCGGCGGCCGATCTCAATGATCGCATTGCCGGCGCGGCGATCAAAGCGGTGATCGCCGGTGATCCCGAGCAGAGGTACGCCATCCTGACCTCGATCCCCGGTCCGGTGACCGCCGCGGCCCTTCTGGATGCCCGAACTCGGCAGCGTCGGCAGCCTTGATCGGGGTGGCGCCGATGGCCAACGACCACGGTGCTCGGCACATCCGTGGCGGGCGCCGAAGGCCACGCGATCTCCTGTTCATGGCCGCAACCTCGGCGGCACGCTTCAATGCGAACCTGGTGCGCCTCAAGACTGCCGGCAAGCAAGGTCGCGATTGTCGCCGTGATGCGCAAGCTCTGGCGAACACCCTGCTGCGACAGCAGCGTTGCCTGAAGCACCGGTGAGTGAGCGAAGGAGACACGGCCCTCACCCCTGCCGAGAGCGCGATCGGGACTGTCTCGACAGTCTCCCTCTACGACACGACTTGGGGAGAATGTCTGCAGATCATCGTCGAGGCCGACATCGAGGAGACCGAACCGCCTTGGGACACCTGGACCCGGACGGTCACGTTACCATGCCCGGGGACGGCAAGGTAGCCGCGTTCACGTGACCAATGGACGGCAACCCGCCGCCGGGACCACAAGCTTCATGTCGCCTCGCTCGCAGAGCAAATCCCACACCGCTTGTGGACAACCACAGAAAACATCACCGCAGACACCCGCAAAAACCTTGCCAGGAAACATGGATGCTCGGACAGACCCTTCCGGAGCTGCGATGTGAATCGGACAGGATACGATGTGCTTGTGAACCGACATCCCCGCACCATGACAAATCCAGTGCAGGAAAGCCAGCAAAAACTGTAAAAAATCTCCCACACCAATAATCGCCCCGGAAAAACCCAATTTTTGCCTTGAAAAATAAAAAAATTTAGCGTAATAATTTCCTTAATTAATCGCAAAAATTATACACTCTGTGGTTGATGTTTTGAATGGCCGCTGAACAGGGCAAAAATTTCTGCATTCTTGCCAGGTTTTCCGGCTGCGGCGACCCGTGGACGGCTCCAAAGCCAGAAAACCCGGCAGGCTGTGCAACCTCCCTCCATCAGCAGTCGGCAAGATCGAATGCAGCGTGGGAGAGTCCTGCCGCAATCGCCACTTCCGGCGCTCGACTTCGGTTTCCAACAGTGCTGCGGCCTTCCGGTGCCGGAGGCATCCCGCTCAGAAACCGTCCAGCTTGAGCAACCTGGCCGCGTTTCCGTGAAAAATGAGCCGGCGCTCGGCTTCGGGAATGTCGAGCGCGTTCACGGCTTCGATGATGCCGTCGATCAGATATGCGCCGCCGACGGGATCGAATGGTGCGTCGGTCGCGAACAGCGCCCGGTCGGAGGTGAAGAATGCATGCCCGCACTGCATCGCCGGTAGTGAACAATTGGTCGCAGTATCGCCGTACAGAAGCCCGAAATACTCCCTTGGCGGGCGCTTGAGGCCGTATTCCTCCTGCGCCGGGTTGTGGTCAAGCGTGCCGGTGAAGACCTGCGAGAAGCCGAGATCGAGCTTGCCTGCGAAATAGGGAATGATGCCACCCATGTGGTGGGAGATGATCTTCAGGTCGGGTAGCCTGTCGTAGAGTCCCGAATAGATCAGCCGCGTCAGGCATGCCGCGGTTTCGTACGGCCAGCCGAAACTGAACCAGATTTCCGCTTCCGACCGGTCTTCGGTCATGTAGTCTGGATGGTTGGCCAGCCGCATGGGATGAATCCAGACCGGCAGGTCTAGCATGCTCATGGTCTCGAAGACCGGGAAGAACCGGGGATCGCTCAAAGGAATGTTGTTGACGTTGGTGAATAGCTGCACCCCGCGGGCGCCGAGATCGACAACTGCACGCTCGGCCTCGCGCGCGGCGGCCTCGGGATTGTTCATGGGCAGGGACGCGATGAAGGCGGGAAAGCGGTCCGGATGGCGTGCGCACAGCCCGGATAGCGCATCGTTTACCCGGAACGCGATCTCGGGCGTCCGCGTCTCGTCACCAAGGGTTTCGATGGGAGGGTTCGAGAGGGACAGGATCTGCTGATAGTCTTCGAACTGGTCCGTCACACGGAAGTGTTCGTCGAGATCCCACAGCGCCGGAATGCCCTTGAACAGCTGTGCGATCGGATGTCCCGGCACCCAGACCTCAAGCAGATCGAAAATTTCCCGTGGCATGATGTGATTGAAGATGTCGAGTTTGCGCATGATCCCTCGCTGCAGGCGTCCCGGACGGCTCGGTCGTCCCTGCATTAACAAAGTTTAATCCTGCAGTCAGGTCCCCGTAATCCAGTCTGCCCCATATTGGCCGGCAAGGTTACAACCTGACAAGAGGAGTTTGACCATGTTGAAGAGTTTCAGGACCAGAGCCGCGGCCCTCGTCGCGGTCGGCGCGTCGATGGCCGCTGTTGCGCTGGTCGGCGCGCTTTCGGCGGCGCAGCCGGGCGGCGGCGCGGAAACGCGGGCGGCGGTACAGCCGGTCAGCCTGTCCGCAGGCAGCGGACGGTTCCCGGCAAGTCTCGCGCCCGTCATCGAGCGCGTGAGCCCGGCGGTGGTCTCAATTCGGGTCACCGGCGCGGGTTCTCAGGCCGTTTCGTCGGCGTTCGAACTTCCCGAACCCTTCAAGAGGTTCTTCGGCGATGATTTCGCGAGGCGTTTCGGTTTCGAGATGCGCCGCGACGGACGCCAGCCCCCGCCGGTTCGCTCCAGCATCGGTTCGGGTTTTTTCATCGACGGCGATGGTTACATCGTGACCAACAATCACGTGGTCGAGGATGCGCGCAAGATCGAGGTGGTGATGACCGATGGCCGGCGTTTCGAAGCCAGGATCGTCGGACGCGATCCGAAGACCGATCTGGCGTTGCTCAAGGTCGACGGCGGCGATGCGTTTCCGCATGTCGCGTTCGGCCAGTCCTCGAAGGTGAAGGTCGGTGACTGGATCGTCGCGATCGGCAGCCCCTTTGGCCTCGGCAATACCGCGACCACGGGTATCGTGTCGGCGCGCGGACGGGACATCGGATCCGGCCCCTATGACGATTTCCTGCAGATCGACGCCCCTATCAATCGCGGCAATTCCGGCGGGCCGTCGTTCAACCTCGACGGCGAGGTCGTGGGGGTGAACACGGCTATCCTTTCGGTCACGGGTGCTAATGCCGGAATCGGCTTTGCGGTGCCGTCCGATCTGGTTCGCGAAGTTATCGTGCAACTGAAGTCATCAGGCAAGGTGGCTCGCGGCTGGCTCGGGGTCCAAGTGCAGGAGGTGAACTCGGACCTCGCGGACGGGCTCGGTCTCGGCGCCCCAAAGGGAGCGCTTGTCTCGCAGGTGATGGACGAGAGCCCGGCAAACCGCGCAGGGCTTCGCCAAGGCGACGTGATCATAGCTGTCGACGGCGAGCGCATCGAGACGATGCGGGAACTGCCGCGCCTGATCGCCGATCTTCCGGCCAATTCGACGACGAAGCTCGGTGTATTCCGTGACGGGTCCGAGATCGCCGTGTCGGTGCGGATCGGTGCGATGCCGGGCACTCCGGAAGCTGGCAAGGCCCTCGCTGACAAGTCTCAGGGCGCCAAATTCGGCATGACGGTCGCCAGTCTCGACGACGAAACCCGCGGCCGGTTCGGGGTTGCGCCGGCGATCAAGGGAGTTGTCGTGGTCGCGCTCGATCCGAACGGCGTTGCGGCAGGCCGCGGCCTGCGCCGGGGCGACGTGATCCGCAAGGTTGCCGGCAGCGAGGTCCGCAACCCCGAGGACATCCTTGACGCGGTCGAGAGAGCCGCTGCGGATGGGCGCAAATCCCTCGTGATGCTCCTCCATCGTAGCGGTTCCGATCGCTATGTGGCGCTGCCACTCGGCAACGCCTGACCGCGACGCAGGGGCCGGAGCGATCTCGCCGTGCACCCCATTGCGGCGAGGCTCCGGGCCCGGTGGCGCTGCCGCTGGGGTCCGGAATCAAGAAATCCCGCTGCGTTCGATAATCGGGCCGGACAGACCTTGAAATCGAACGCAGCGGACATTATTTTCGAGTCGATACCAAATGTCTCTTTCGTGCCCTGTGCGGGGCCGGAAGCGAAAGGACCCAAAAGATGTCAGGCTCAACCAGAAATTTCCTCTCGACCAACGACAGGCGCTACATTTCGGCAGCAATGAAAGTTCCGCTGCTGGAGCGTGAGGAGGAACAGGAGCTTGCCCGGCGCTGGCGCGATCACGACGACACCAAGGCTCTTGACAGGATCATTACCGCGCATATCCGCCTGTGTGTGCGCATGGCCTCCCGGTTCAGGGGCTACGGCCTTCCCGCCAGCGACCTGATCCAGGAAGGCAATGCCGGCCTTCTCGAGGCGGCCAAGCGTTTCGATCCGGATCGCGACGTGCGTTTTTCGACCTACGCGTCGTGGTGGATCCTTGCGGCGATGCAGGAGTATGTCGTGCGCAACTCCTCGGTTGTTCGTCTCGGCACGACTCCGGCGCAGAAGAGTCTGTTCTTCAATCTCAGGCGGCTTCGCGCGCAACTGGCCGACAGCGCTGGCAGCAGCCGGATGACCGACGACCAGCGGGAGTTGATCGCTCGCGAACTCGGCGTTCCGGTTGCGGCCGTCGAGCGGATGGAGGCGCATTTCTCTGTGCCGGACCAGTCACTCAACGCGCCCGTGGGCGACGGTGATGTCCACGAACTGATCGATTTCCTCGCTGACGACGGCGAGACCCCGGATACGGAAACCGAGGATCTCATCGACGGCGAGACCCGGATGCGGTGGGTGCGCGAGGCGATGGAGCACTTGACGCCGCGCGAACGCGAAGTCATCAACCGGCGGTTCCTCGTAGACGAGAAGATCACCCTTGCTGAAATTGGCGCCGACTTCGGTGTTACCAAGGAGCGGGTGCGCCAGATCGAGGACAAGGCGCTGTCGAAGCTTCGCGCGCATCTGCGCCAGCATGATGACAGGGAGTTCCTACCGAACTGAGCGTACGGTGTCCGGAGTTGTCGGGGCATCGCGCCTCCGGGAACATCGGCACGGCAGCAAAGCGGGAACTCGTGGTCTGCACCGGCTGAGAGTTCACGCAAAAACAGTGTCGCGCCACGGATGTAAGCGTTCGTTCGTGCGGTGAGGTGTTGTTGTTTTCGTCTGTTTGACGGGCTTTTGTCAGGGAGTTCCAGCGTCACCCGGAGCGGTTTCGTGCGCGGCCGGGCGGGATGCGCGGTGAGGGGCACTGGCGCCATGCCGTGTTTTCCGCATTGGTTGCGGTTTTGTCCCGGCGCTGCGGAGGAGGAGCTGAGCGCCATTCCGTGCCGGTTGCAGGGTTCAGCGATTGAGGGTCCGCTTCCAGTCCTTGCGGAGCGGGCCAGATGTCCTTCTTCGGCTTCTGTCATGTCGGTCGTAGCGGCCGCTGGTTGTTCCGACGCGGCCGGCAGACGCCGCGGCGCGGGACCTCGACCAGGGTTTCGCAGGGCACGGGCGTGGTGTTGCAGCGCGCGCTCCATGCGGCGGTCGAGAAGCAGCGGCTCGCCGCATGGACCGTGTAGCGCATCTGCGCGCCGACCAGGCGCGTGTGTCCGAGGCAGTGTCAGCGGGCGACGAACTCGTTCCACAACCAGCCTTCCCGGGTGCCCACGATCCGGAAGTCGGCGGGCGGAGCTCGTCGAGGGTCTTCGGGGTGGCGGCTCGGTATCCGACGTGATCAGCTTCGGGGCCGGCGGGGTCCGGGCTGGCGATGGCCGAACGGGTCCGCTTCGTGATCGTCAGTTCGCGCAGCAGCTGCATCTTCGCGACCATGAAATCGCGTCCATGGTAGCGGGACTCGACCTCGTCGCTTACGGCGGCGCCGCGAATCTCCGCCGCCTCTCCGGGCTCACGGCAACCAAGGCGACAGCTCGCCGGGCGGCTAGCCACCGTTCATCGTGAAGGTGGATCAGATAATCCTGCACTTCCTGCGCGGAGATCAGATCGGGACTGCGATGGTAGCGGAGTGCGAGCCTCGAAACGAGGATTGAGGTAGGACTTCCTAGTGTTCTCGGCAAGGCCGCGAACGGTGATGTCGTTCGTCATCTGTTGGCGCAAAGGCGTCATCTGTCGTGTCCATTGAGGCGTGATCGGTCACGGACGACACCATGCGAAACAGTGCTCGCCGGTGTATCCGCAACCGATTGTCAGGACACGACAGAAAGATGGCAACGGCTGAAGACGCAAACCAAGGTCTGTCAACCGCGAAGAACTCAGCCAGGAACATCATCCGACGCAGCCCCCCCCACCGTCGCAAACCCGGCAGAAAGTACGGTTTGCGATGTCCAGTTGATACTGCATCGCGGCATGGGCCGGGAGGATTCATCAACTGCTGCAAAATCGTCTATGGTGCAGTGAGAGGCGAAGTACCGGCACCCGCGTCCGGCGCGTCCGCCGAACACGGACTTCTGGGGAGCTTCATGGCAGCCAACAAATACGGGCTTGGCCGGTTTCCGGCGACCCGCATGCGTCGCAATCGGCGCGATGATTGGAACCGGCAGCTGGTTGCGGAATCAGCGCTCTCGCCAGCCGACTTCATCTGGCCCGTCTTCGTCCACGATCTCGCGGAGACCCGCGTCGAAATTTCCTCCCTGCCCGGAATCGCGCGTCATTCGATCGATGCTCTCGTGGACGAAGCGGGCCGTGCGCGTGATCTCGGAATCCCGCTGATTGGCGTCTTTCCGGCGCTTGATCCGGCGCTCAAGACTGAGGACGGAGACGAGGCTGTAAATCCCGATAATCTCGTTTGCCGGGCAGTCCGCGCGGTCAAGGGCGCATACCCTGATCTCGGGGTGATGTGCGATGTCGCGCTCGACCCCTTCACCACCCATGGCCATGACGGCGTCCATAGGGACGGCTATGTCGCCAACGACGAGACCCTTGAGATTCTCGTGCAACAGGCCGTCGTGCAGGCGACGGCAGGCTGCGACGTCATCGCGCCTTCTGATATGATGGACGGTCGAGTCGGTGTCATACGGTCGGCTCTCGACGATGCCGGCCACGACGCGACGCGCATTCTCGCATACAGCGCCAAGTACGCATCGGCGCTCTATGGTCCGTTTCGGGATGCGGTGGGTTCGACGTCAAATCTGGGCGGCGGCGACAAGAAGACCTACCAGATGGATCCCGCCAACAGCGACGAAGCGCTTCGCGAGGTGGCGCTCGATATCGCCGAAGGCGCGGACATGGTCATGGTCAAGCCCGGAATGTTCTATCTCGATATAGTGCGGCGGGTGAAGGACACCTTCGGCATGCCGACATTCGCCTACCAGGTTTCCGGGGAATACGCGATGATGAAGGCGGCCGGCCTGAACGGCTGGCTGGACTGGGAGCAGATTATCATCGAAAGCCTGCTGTCGCTGAAGCGGGCCGGAGCCGACGGCATTCTGACCTATGCCGCGCCCGAGGCGGCGGAATGGCTGGCAGCGAACTGACAGGTCCGGTCGCGGGTGCCGGCACATGCTGAGCGTCGCGAATGATGCAGGACCGGGCCGTGCCTGAAATCGGGAACGGCGCAATCGCGTCGGCTGCATCGGCGGCGCGGCAGACCGGACCCGGTTGCCCGAACCGCCGCGCCGCTTCTGGACGGGCCCGCTGATGCGCCGTCTGCGAAAGATCTTCTTCCGGACCATCGGCGCCTTTGCCCTTCTTGCGGTCGTTGCCGCGGTAGGCGGCTTTCTCTGGCTCCGGACTTCTCTTCCGACGCTGTCGGGCGAGATGCGCCTCAACGGCCTCGGTGCCGAGGTCGAGATCATCCATGACGCCAACGGCATTCCGCATATCAGCGCTGCGTCACGCGATGACGCGTATTTCGCGCTCGGTTTCGTTCATGCGCGGGACCGGCTATTCCAGATGGATTCCATGCGCCTGCTGGGTGCCGGTCGCCTGTCGGAGGTCATAGGTTCGTTCGGACTTCCGGTTGACAAGGCCATGCGCACGCTTGGCCTTTATCGGCTTGCCGAGGAAACCTATGCCCGGCTGCCGGCCGATGCGCGGGGATATGTCGAGGCCTATGCTGCTGGCGTCAACGCCTACCTCGATAGCCGTTCCGGTGCGCTGCCTCCCGAATATGCGCTCCTGCAGTACAGCCCGGAACTGTGGAAGCCCGCCGATTCGCTTGTCTGGGGCCGCCTCATGGCGCAATGGCTGTCGGGAAACTGGCGCACGGAAGCGCTGCGCGCCGCGTTGTCGGAGCGATTGTCCGCGGAACAGCTGGCGGATCTGTGGCCAGCGGATGAGGGGGGTGCGGCGCCGACGCTGGCGGTGTCTGAGGATGTCCGGGAGCGTTCAGCGTCCTTCGCCGCGCTGCAGGGCCGTATTCCGGATGTCCTGCGCCCGGTATCGATTCTGGCCTCCAACGCCTGGGTCCTTTCCGGGGCCGTCACCGAGTCCGGGAAGCCGCTGCTTGCGAACGACCCGCACCTGGGCTTTCGCGCGCCGGGTCTTTGGTATCTGGCGCGTCTTAGGGCTCCGGGACTCGATGTAAGCGGAGCTACCACGCCGGGCGTACCATTCCATGTCCTCGGCCATAACGGCCGCATAGCATGGGGTTTGACGAACGGTGGCAGTGATGCCGCCGATCTCTATCTGGAGCGGGTCAGCGGATCGAAACCCGGCCATTACGACACGCCGGACGGTCCGCGACCGTTCGTTCGGCATACGGAGACCATCAGGGTCCGGGGCGGCGATCCGGTTGACCATGTCGTACGCGAGACGGTCCGGGGTCCGGTCATATCCGACATCGGCGGCCGTTTCGGAGCTGTCGCGCCGGACGGCCATGTCGTCACGCTTGCGGCCACCGGCCTTCGCGATGACGATCTCACGCCTCTCGCCCTGATGAAGATCAACCACGCGCACGACTGGCCCGGGTTTCTGGCCGCACTCGAGAATTTTCATGCGCCGCAGCAGAACATCGTCTATGCCGACACGGCCGGCAATATCGGATTTGTGGTCGCTGGCCGCGTACCGGTGCGCAGCAGGGGAGACGGCAGCGCGCCCGTGCCCGGATGGGACGGCGAACATCTCTGGTCCGGGTTCATCCCGTTCGCAGAGCTCCCCCGGGCGCTCAATCCGCCTTCGGGCCGATTCGTGAACGCCAATCAACGCGGTGTTCCGGACGGTTATCCGTGGTTTGTCGCGCGCGACTGGCCACCCCCCTACCGGGCCGCCCGCATCCAGGATGTCCTCGCCGACGGACGGCCCCGCACGGTCGCGAGCGAGGGGCGTTTGCAGAACGACACGCAATCCGCTGCCGCCGAATCGCTTGTGCCTGTTCTCCTTGACCATGTCAGGCCGGACACGGCACGGGGAAGGAGCGCCGTGGAACTCCTGCGCAGTTGGGACATGAACATGACTCGCGCCCAGGCTGCGCCGCTGATCTTCACCGCCTGGCTGGCTGAAACCAATCGCGGTCTCTATCTCGACGAGCTCGGCGAACACTTCGATAGCTACTGGAGGCTTCGACCGCGCGTCGTGCGGCACATGCTGCGAACTCGCCCGCAATGGTGCGACGATGTCCGCACGGCGGCGCGCGAGGACTGCACGCAGGTCGTTACGCAGTCTCTTGAGCGTGCGCTGGAGAGTCTCGAGGAGAAGTTCGGCCGGGACATGGCGGCCTGGCGCTGGGGCGAAGCGCATCACGCGGTCTTTCGCCATCAGGTTCTGGGCCTTATTCCCGTGCTGCGCCGCTTCGGCGATATCCGGATCGAGAGCGATGGCGGGGCCTTCACGGTCAATCGCAGCCAGAATCGGATTTCCAACCCGCGCGCGCCCTTTGCCGGCGTTCATGGAGCAGGCTATCGCGGCATCTATGACCTGTCCGACCTGGGGAACTCGCATTTCATGATTGCGACCGGTCCGTCGGGCAATCCGCTATCCGAAAATTACGCGTCGATGACACGGGATTGGCGTGACGGCAAGTATGTACGAATTGCGGTCTTGCGCGCCACTGTGCTCGAAGGCGCGACCGGCATTCTGAAGCTGCTGCCTGGCTGACGGCGATCGTGGCGCGGGAGAGCCCGCCCGCCCGCCATGGATCAGGCGAGCTTGGCGTAGTCGCCCTGAAAGTACAAGAGCGGCCGATTTTCGCTCCTTTCATAGTTCACGTCTGTGACCTTGCCGACGATTATCAGGTGGTCGCCGCCCTCATACATGGCATGTTTGTTGCACTCGAGCGTTGCAAGCGCACCGTCGAACAACGGACACCCGTTCCTGCTAACGCCGTGCGCGATCCCGTCCCACTTGTTGTCGGCCGACCTCGCAAAATTGTTGGACAGGTTTACCTGCTCTTCATTCAGCACATTGACGTTGAAGTGCCGGCAGGCCTCGAAGGCTTCGAAGCTGTTGATCTTGTCTGCCACGCAGAACAGCACAAGCGGCGGGTCAAGAGACAGCGACGTGAACGAATTGGCGGTGATGCCGATCTTCTCTGCGTTCCTGTCCAGCGTTGTGATGATCGTTACGCCGGTGGCGAAGCAGCCGAACGCGTTACGCAATTCCCGATGGTCAAAAGGCATGGTCTTCCCTGCGGACTCCCGGCGTGGCGCCGACAAGGCAGACCACATCACCGGCGTATCATAGCGGAAGACCCCCCGATCGGAAACGGAGCTCGCCGAAGGCTGCAGGGGAGTCTCACGCTAAATTCTGTTTGTTTTTTCAAGGCAGCACCTGGGTTTTTTTGGGGCGCGGGTTGGTGCGAGGAGATTTTTTTTGCAGTTTTCGCTGGCTTTCTTGCACTAGAGTTGTCATTCGGCCGCTTCCCTACCGGGCGTTTCTTGACGGCGGTTACAATGATGACGGCGCCGAGGTTTCCGTCGTGCTTCCGGGCGACTTCTACAAGGAGGTCGGGGCCGGCATCTTCCGCGGCGATGACATGCCTTTCGGCGGTTCCGAAACGGGTCGGGAAGCATGGTCCGCCTATGTGCGGCTGGGCGGCGATGTGATCAGAAATGTGGCCGGGTCTGGCGGCGTGACGGGGCCTTCAAGTGCCGCGACCAGTGGCTGGAAGCCGGGGCAGCAGTGGCTTGATCTGACAACACGCGACTGCTTGTGGCGCCGGGAACGTTTCCGAACCTTGCCTCCTTCTTTCTTGCGACGCGGCGGCTGGCCGACGACTGGGCCTGCGGCCACCAGGTGGCGGAGACGTTCTGCGATCCGGCGCGTTTTGCGGGCACAAGGCGGCGGGCTGGCGTGCCAGGGGATTTGCCCGCGCCAACGGGCGCTGCATCGACCCCCATGGCAGGGAGTTTTTCGTTGTGCCGCTGCGGGCGCGGCGGCTGCTGTCGCGCCCGCAGGCGCTGCGGTGGCGCCACCTGCCTCCTCGCTCCCCGGGGTTCCGAGGTGATGCGTTCGCTGCACGACGAGCTGGCGACGATCGAGGACTTCCGCCGCGCGCAGGGCCTTTCAATCTGACACTATTGAGTTCATTGATTTCTGCATATCGTGTTCCCGCATTTTTCTGTGATGCTCGACGAAGTAGAGGAGGAGTTGGTATCCCTGCCAGAGTTTCTCGGTTCCCGGCAGGGGTTGGCGCTTTCCGGGGATGAAGCCTGCCAGGCGTGCGACCTCGATGGCGAAGGCTTCGATGGTCGGTTCGGGATCGGGAGGTCCACGCGGTTGGCGTCGTTTGACGGGCTTGTGGATGTTCAGGACCGTGATCTCGTCGCGGTGAACGATGCGGCTGGCCGGCGTGCGAGACGCTCGACGGTCATGACGCGGCAGGCGGTGATGGCAGGCCGGACACTTCCTCAGGTCGTCGGCCTGGCCGGTCCTCGATCCGTGTGCCGACCTTCAGGGCCTTGAAGTATTCTTCAATCAGCCATCGCCTTTCGTAGAAGGAGACGGTGTCGAGGGCAGCGGTGACGTCGCCTTCGGTGGTGAGCAGCATCCAGTCGAGAGGATCTGCCGGTGGGTCGGGTTCCGTGACGTGTACGGCCATCATGGAGAGCGGCGGCGTTCCCCGGGGCTTCCGGTCCGGTGGCGCAAGGTCGACCCTTGCCGTGCGGACTTCGAGGCCCTTGCGCTCCTTGCGGCGACGCGGCCCTCCGCAGGCTGCGATGTCGATCGGCCTGGTCGCGATGCACGGCTCATCGGCCATGTGGTCCCGAAGGTTCCGGTGCGTGCCCGTTGCGGTGACCACGCGGCGGCATGTCGAGCGCCTGACGCGCACCAGCTCCGGGCCAGCAGGTCCCGGTTGTCGCCTTCACGGATCACCAGCACTTTTGTCGAGGGACAGGCCAGTTCCACGGCCCTGTCGTACCCGCCGGCTCTCCTTGTCGTCCTCCTTGCCCTTCTCGTGATCCGGATCGATACGGAAGTCGGCGTCGAGATGGAACAGGCCGAGGGCACAGCCGCCTTCGGTGAAGGCGACCCCGGCATGGGCCGCAATGCCAAGGGCACCCGAGCCGCCGATGTCGACAAGACCCGCCTCCAGGCCATTGTAATTCAGGAACGTCGTGTCCTGGATGGCAAGGATCCGGCGCTGCGGACGGCAGCGCTCTATCATCGCTTCCTGATGCCCCTCGAGGATATGGTCCATCGTCACCTTGGGGTTCGACAACAGACGGCAGGCCGCCTTCTGCTCCGCCCCGCCGGGGAAGATCACCGGCAGGATCTCTCCGGGACGATCGTTCCACGCCCATGGTGACAAGGCGGTCGCGGATGCGCACGTCACCGTGGTTGCTGCGGCCGTACTCCCTCATCGCCCGGTTGTCATCGCCAACAAGGGGTGCCGCCTGGCCCATGACACGCTCCCGCCACAACACGTCTTGCCAAGCCAGGGGCTTCATCCACACGGCGCGCTGCACGCCCTGGCCGGTGGCCCCGGGAGGTCGACCCGAGGTCATCTTCTCACAACGCTCCCAGCCTGCCGCCCTGTAGCTCGTGCCGGTGTATTCGGGGCTCACATGGGCGCAGGCCAGAACCGGCGTCACTTCTCAGTCCGCAGCAAGCCGCCGGCAGGCCAGGACGTGGGAGGCCAGCTCCGGAACATTCACCGACGGAAGTATCAGCAAGCGAGCGTTGTTGACGACCTTGCCGAGGTGGACGTCACGCGCTCCCCGGGACCAGAAGTCGTCGCGCGCCTTCTGATGCCAATTGGCCGCACGGAACACCAGGCCGCCGAGGCGGCCGTAGCGCGACGAGGTGATCCGGTAGCTCATCCGGGCGCCTCGCCCTCGGGATGCTAGGTCGCCATCATCGCCAGGCGCCTGTCCTCGCCGACCGGCTCCACGGTGACCTCGCCAAGCTCCTCCGGAGAACATGCGAGTGGCTTGTCGGGACAGTCCCGCTCAAGGGTGTCGAGGCCATGAGGCCCTGGTGCAGGAAGGACGATGCCGAGCGCCGAGGCAAGATCAGGCAGGGCCGCACGCGGCAAGGCACAGCTCGCCCTTCGCGTTGCGCCAGTCCTCGCGCTCGCACAATCCCTGCGCCAGGGCGTGCTGCCCTCGGCAACCGACGTCACCTTCAGCCAATCAACCGTCGTCGTGGACAGATGTCGAAAGCCAATTCTCATGGGCCACTATATAAGGCCTCATGGTATCTACTCACCCCTTGTTGGGTTCTGATTGGCCATAGTGCTCGTTGATGATGTCTGCGGCTTTTCCGTCGAGGGCGATCTGGGTGGCGACGAGTGGGTTGTAGCCGAGTGCGGCCATGGAGGTGAGGTAGCTCGAGCCCCGGCACCATGCTTTTGCGTGGAGCGGAAGCACCCGGACACCTTGAGCTTTGCCATCCTGATCTTCTGTTCTCCGGCATTGTTGGTGAAGCTGACGTTGGGGTCGTCCGTGAAGCGCAGGTTTTCGTGTTTCACGAGACGTTCGTGCAGGTTGTGCGCGTTTGCTATGCGTTTTCCTTTCGGCGGCGGCGGGATGTCGGGCAGTTCCCTGGCGCCCTGATGGTGCGGTAGCGCTTGCGCCCGGCGTCGTTCAGGGTTTTGGATGCGCTCTTGTTGACCTTGTGGCAGACCTCGCGGAGCAGGCTCTTCATCAGTCGCGCGGTAGCCTCGACGACAAAGGTCAGTTCGCGCAGCAGGTGGCTGCCGCACAGCTGGTGGCTACACTGGCCCATGTACGAGGCCCAGGACGCCCTTGTAGCACGGGCCGATCTCTTGCCTCCCGGCCGCGCTTGCGGTGCGGGAACTTGCACGTCAGGGTCCCACGACATGGAGCCACTTACTGTTGATCCGAAATCGTCGACATCGGGCGTTGCAGGAGGTGCGCCACGGCGGCCTCCTCCCATGACGCATCGTGAAAGCATAGCCGAGGCCTCGGAGAGCTTGATACCGGAGATCGCCTGCACGAACGCGACGGCACGGCGCAGGGACAGCATTTGGGCAACCAGCAGGTTGATGACGAGGGCCTGGATGCCGATGCCGTACTGCACGGTATGTTGTCGGGGAACCGGCCCTTGGTCCGGGCCTTGCACTTCGGGCATTCCTCGGCGTCGACGCGGCGCTCCCGATCGACGGGGCCGTCGATGTCAGCGCCGCAGGCGTCGCAGGCCGCGACCGTCTCCTCGACGATGATCTTGCGCAGGTTGTCGCCCATCTGCCGGTTCGGCTTCGGGCCGTTGCTCCCGGCACGCTCTTGTCCGTCTGTGACGGCGGCAGACCGGAGTTCCGGCTCGTGCGTGGTCTTCTCCAGAAGGACGACGATGATGATGTCGAGCAGGATGACGAGGACGCGGATGACGGCCTCTTCCGCCACCTTGCCGGCCGCACGCAGCGCCGCGGTCTTGGCCGCTTCGAACTCCTCACGCGCCGCGTTGATCGTCGCCATCACCCGGCCTCGACGGTCATGATCGTCGCGAGCATTGCCTGGCGCTCGCCCGGCGGCATCTTCCGGTACTCCGCCGCCCGGCCTTGCGCTTCATCAGCGCGCCGCCTCCGAGATGCGTTTCCACATACAGATCATGCGGAGGCTGGAGCCCCGGAAGCAGCTGGCACAGCCCGCTCGTCGCTTTCGATCCAAAGTAGCCCACTGGCGGTCCTTGTCGTTCTCGATTACCACCACTAAACGAATCGGCCTGCAGTGTCAAATCTCCACGAAAACCCGTTCGTTACTCTACCCCGACATCAAGCCGGAACCAGGGGGTGAGCAGTTACGCCTCATGAACGAAGACTCGATCATGGTTCGTTGAAAGGCGCAGGGCAGGAAGCACACGGTGTGCTCGCGCTGCACGTTCTCGCCGAGCTTGCGAACATGAAAGGCCGCCTAGCAGCTGCGCAGTTTGCGCGGTCGCTGTCCCGGGACGAGCTCGAGGCCATCGGCGGAACCCGAGGACGGGCTGCGCGAGCCGCCCTCCAAGGCGGCCCTCCACCGGGCAGTCGATCGACCCCGAGGCGCTCGAGGGCGTGCTCGGCCGCCATGGCAGGCGCCGGCTCGCCCGGGCGCTTGCCGCCAACGGCAAGCGCATCCGCGGCGCCAGCCGCAACGGCCACCACGAGACCGTGGCCCTCACGCCTCAGGCGCACCCTTCGCGCTGTTGAATTTCGACGACGGCGAGCTGGCGGCCACCTCCTCGAGCGCACCGATGTCCGCGGCAAGGTGATTACCCGGCGCTGCGGCGCAGACTATGTCTTCCCGGTCAGGGGCAATGCGCCTGAAACCTTCGACGGCATCGACCGGGAGACGGGTGGCCGCTTCAAGGAGGCAAGGCCCACGGACGCCTCGAGCAGCGCTCGATACGTGCCGCTCGAGGACCTGATCAGCTACCCCGGCGTCAGCCGGATCGCCCGCATCAAGCGCTACCGCAAGCCGCCGGGAAAGAGCGCCAGCGGCGCAGCGAGCGGCAACGACCACACCGGTACATCATCACCTCGCTCGATGCACAACACGCGTCGCCAGAGGAACTGCTGCGGCCGCGGGCTGTGGAAAACATGAACCACCGAGACTGCGTCTTCGGTGAGGACGCCTGCCTGACCCGCAAACCGCGCCAGCCTCGACAACATCGCGCTCGCGGTGATCTTCGCCAACCGACACGAGAGCCTCGCTGAAACACGGCTGCAGCCCGACTGCCGGGAAGTCGTCGCAGCCCTGAGCGCCAATAGCGTCCGGTCGATTCCCGGACGCCGCCCACATCCCGCCCACATCCCGAAAACAACCCGCCCACGCGCCGATAACGCCGCCGGCGACGACCGCGGACGGCCCCGAAGCCAGAAAACCCGGCACGCCGTGAAACCTTTGGACAGCAGAAGACAGCAAAATTGAATGTAGCGTGGGAAATACCTGCGATTGCGACCGCGGTGTGCGGACGGCTGCCGTCACCGTGCCTGCGCCCCGACGTTCCGCGTTCCCGCCGCCGGCTCCGACTGGCAGTGGTCCGGACGCCACGGGATTGGCTGCGGTCGAGTTTCCCGGCTGCTTCCGCAGCAGCCGCTGTCCGAATTTCCGGTGTTGGTGAAACCGCGACAAGAACGCTTCCAGGGGACGCAGGTCCGGCATGACGATTTTGAGGCTGTTCTGGTATGATCCGCCCGAGAACATCCTGGGGGAACGCATGCAGTCCGAATGGACCGGTGCTGCCGAAAACGCCGTGGGCCGCACCGGAATCCGCATGGGACCGGAATCCTGGCGCGGAAGCCTGCAGAGTTGGTGTCGGCTTCATTCCGGGCCCGGTCATCGCCGGTCGCAGTCCTGCCGTCCCGGCCCTGCCGCGGCGAGGGATTCGGAGTGAAAATGAAGATCGATGGCGTCCCCTACCGCACCATCTGGCCCGACGACGGTGGCCGGTGCGTGCACATCATCGACCAGACGCGTCTACCTCATGAGTTCGTCAACGTGAAGCTCAGTACAGCCGACGATGCTGCCCGCGCGATCACCGACATGCTCGTCCGCGGCGCACCCCTCATCGGCGCGACGGCGGCCTACGGTATCGCGTTGGCCATGCGGAACGATCCTTCGGATGCCAACCTCGACACTGCCCGCGATGCTCTGTTTGCGACTCGTCCAACGGCGGTCAATCTGCGCTGGGCGCTCGAGGCCTTGGTAGCTGAACTGCGGCCGCTTCGCGAAAGCGGGAGAGCGGGCGCTGCCTGGCGCAAGTCAGCTGAGATCTGTGATGGGGATGTGGCGATCTGCGAGGCCATCGGTGAACACGGCCTTCGACTGATCCGCGCCATCCACCAAGAGAAGAACGACACGGTCAACATACTCACCCATTGCAATGCAGGCTGGCTGGCCACGGTTGACTGGGGCACGGCGCTGGCGCCGGTATACAAGGCGTTCGATGCGGGAATCCCGGTTCATGTCTGGGTCGACGAAACCCGCCCGCGCAACCAGGGTGCGGCACTGACGGCATGGGAACTGGGCCGCCACGACGTTCCCCACACCGTGATCGTCGACAATGCAGGCGGCCACCTGATGCAGCAGAGGCGGGTCGACATGGTGATTACCGGGACTGACCGCACCACCGCCAACGGCGATGTCTGCAACAAGATCGGCACCTACCTCAAGGCGCTCGCAGCCCGCGACAACGGCGTGCCGTTCTATGTCGCCCTGCCGTCGCCGACCGTTGACTGGACGCTTGCTTCGAGCGCCGACGTGCCGATCGAGGAACGCGACGGCGCTGAGGTCTCGATGATCGCAGGCCGCGATTCCTGCGGTGCAGCCACCCGGGTCCGCATCACTCCGGACGGCTCCCCGGTTGGCAATCCCGCTTTCGACGTGACGCCGGCTCGCCTCGTCACGGCTCTGATAACCGAACGCGGTATCGCCCCGGCCACATCCGACGGGCTGGCAGACCTGTTTCCGGAACTTGTCCGTGCCGTGTGATCATTCGCGCCTGAGGCGAGCGTTGGTTGCAGCCGCCAGGTCGATGGACAAGCTCGGAATCAGCCAGGGCACTTCCGGAAACGTGAGCGTCAGGGCAGGGGGCGGGTTTCTGATCACGCCGACGGCGCTGCCCTATGCGGAAACCGAGCCCGACGATCTCGTTTTCGTCGGGCTGGACGGAACGGCACGAGGTACGCGTCGGCCATCGAGCGAATGGCGCCTCCATCGCGACATCTACGCCGCGCGTCCGGATGACGGGGCTGTCGTGCACACCCACGCTATTCATGCAACGACGCTTGCCTGTCTCCGTACGCCGATTCCACGATTCCACTACATGGTTGCCATGGCGGGTGGCGACGACATCCGTTGCGCCCCCTATGCCACTTACGGAACGCAAGAACTCTCGGACTACGCGATCGCCGCTCTTGCGGACCGGAAGGCGTGTCTGCTTGCCAATCACGGAATGATTGCCTGTGGGACCGACCTCGACGCAGCGCTGGCACTTGCCGTCGAAGTCGAGACGCTGGCTCGTCAGTACCTGCAAGCCCTCCAGATCGGCAAACCGAGGCTCCTGACAAGGAAGCAGGTGGCCGAGGTGCTCGAGAAGTTCAACGACTATCGCTCTGACTGACGCGGCTGGAGAGCTGGTTCTGCCGCAACACCGTTTGCTGCACCTTCGAGCAGGGACCGTGTTCCGGGCCGCCGGTCCGGTGCGACGATCGCGCCCCGGTAATAGCGCCGTAATTCCGATCGCAGCCGATCGGCAAGCCGTCTTGCGTTCCGATCATCCGGACAGGAGCAGGTTCGGCAGGAATAGTACGATGGCAGGAAAGGCAAGCAGCCCTGCAATGGTCAGTGCATCCGCGACGAAAAAGGGGGCGGCGCCCTTGAAGACATCCTGCACGGAAAGTTCGGGGCGAACGCCGGCGACCACGAAGCAGTTCAGCCCGATCGGCGGCGTGATCAGGCAGAGTTCAGCCATCTTGACCACGATGATGCCGAACCAGATTGCGCAGCCAACACCGGACATCCCGAACGCACTGTCGGCTGCTGTTACTGTTTCACCGCCGTTCAGCGCGATCACGGCCGGATAAACGACCGGGAGCGTCAGGATGAGCATGCCGATGGCATCCATGAACATGCCGAGCACGGCATAGGCCAAGAGGATCAGGATCAGGGTGAGAAATGGGCTCTGGTCGAGCGATGTAATCCACGCTGCGAAGGTGCCCGGCAGATCGGCAAAGCCGAGAAACCGCACAAAGACGAGAACTCCCCAGATGATCGTGAAGATCATCACCGAGAGTTTTGCGGTTTCCATGAGTGCCTTCCTGAGTTGCAGCCAGCGCATGCCGCGCCAGAGCGCCATCACGAAAACCACGAAAGCGCCGAGCGCGCCGCCTTCGGTCGGCGTCCCCCATGCGTCCCCGCCGAACGGGTTGTAGATGAACGAAATGATGATCGCGATCACGAAGAAGATCGGAAAGACGGCGGGCAGAGATGCGAACCGCTCCATCCAGGTGAAGCCGCTGCTCGGCGGGCCGAAATTCCGGAAGACAACGGCAAGCCCGACGATCAAACTGCCGTAAACAAGGGCGGAAAACGCACCTGGCAGGAAACCGGCCAGGAGCAGCGCACCGACATCCTGTTCGACGATGATGGCGTAGATTACCAGGATTGCCGAGGGCGGTATGAGGGATGCAAGCGTGCCGGCGGACGCGACCACGCCGGCGGCGAAGCGCTTGTCGTATCCTACGGCGAGCATTTCCGGAATCGCGATCCGGGCGAAGACGGCAGACGTCGCAACCGAGGCTCCGGACACCGCCGCAAAACCGGCGGTGGCGAACACAGTCGAGACCGCGAGACCGCCCGGCAGCCATCCCACCCAACGTTTGGCGGCTTCGAACAGCGATCGAGTGAGTCCGGCATGATAGGCGAGGAAGCCGATCAGGATGAAGGTCGGAATGAGAGACAGCGCCTGTGACGAGATCTTGGAGTGGGGCACCTGGCCAGCTGTTTTTGCCGCCACCGTGAGCGCCCAGAGAAACTGCTCCGGGTCGTATCCGCGCTTGGCCCAGAAGATCCATATGAGACCCGTCACGCCGGCGATGGCGGCGGCGAAGGCGACCCGGACACCCAGGAGCACCAGGACCAGAAGGAACCCCGAAACAACCAGGCCGATATCGATGGGTTCCATCTGTGCGCGCCTTATTCGCCGACGGGTGCGGCGTCATCCTCGAGGCCCGAGACGCCTTCCGCTTCGCGGGCGGCGACCGTCGACACATCTTCGATGAGTGGCACCGCGACGGGCTGCCCGGTGCCGCAGAGGAAGGCTCTTGCATACCCCCAGAGCTGAATGGAAAGCCGCAGCCCGAGAACGGCAAAAGCCAGGGGAACGAGCAGTTTGGCGGGCCAGAGCGGCAAGCGGATGTCGAGGCTGGAATCGCGGCTCCAGAAAGGTTCGCTCCAGTCGAAAGATCTCTCGAAATGGGCCCAGCTGCCCCAGACCATCAGCAGCATCAGGGCGAGGATCGCGAACGTCCCGATGAACTCTGCGGCCCACAGAGACCGGCCTTCGAGCCTGCCGACGACCATGTCCATACGGATGTGGCCGCCGAGGCGCTGGCAGTAGGCAATGCCGATGAACGCGATCAGCGGCATCGCCTGTTCAATCCAGTCGACATAGCCGGGAATCGGATGGTTCAGAAAATTGCGTCCGCCGACACTGACGACGGCAAGCAGCATCAACGCGAAGACCGCGAGCCCGCCGACGAGCGCGAACACCGCTTCCAGGCGGTAGAGATGGCGATCGATCCTGCTCAGGACCGTGCCGTCTTCGAGGACCGACGATGCGCCTGCCATGAGCCGATCACGCGAAGGTTCCCGCCGGCCTCATGGACCGGCGGGACAGGGACAACCGGATGCCCCGGAAACTCAGCGGCCCCCGACAATGCCGGTCACGAGATCAAGCAGTTCCGCGGCGGGGAGGCCGCGCGCCGTGTTTTCTTTCACCCAGGCGGCGGCTGCAGGGCCTGCAACCGAATCCCGGAACGCGGCAAGCTCCTTGTCTGTATAGGTGATCCTCTTGATCGCTTTCGCATCAAGCGTCGGACCCCATTTCGCCATCGTCTTCGTGTTGTAATAGGACACGTAATGCGCCAGCGCCTCGTCCACCGAACCCAGGAGTGCCGCACGCTCGGATTCGGCAAGCGCCTTCAGCGCATCGGTGTTCACCACGACCGGACAGTTGACGGTACCCGGGTTGAGGTTCGTCGTCCACCATTTCGCACTCTCGACGGTCCCGAAGGCCATATGCGCATGCGGCGCGAAGGCGACCGCCTTGACGACGCCGCTATCGAGCGCCTGGCGCACCTCGGTCGCCGACATCGATGTCGGGACGGCGCCGATCGCCTTCATCGCCTTGCCGATGCCGCCCGTGGCCCTCACGGCAAGTCCCTTATAGTCTTTCAGCGTCACCGGAGCCTTGCCAACTCCGGCAATATTGTATTGCGGCAAGGGAGACGGCATCAGGATGGTGGCGTTCCACCGGGCCATGTCCGCGACAACTGCGGGATGTTGGTAGACGGCCCGGGAGACCTTCACCTCTTGTTCAAGTGAAGACACACCCAGGAATGGAAGCTCCAAGACGGTGATCGACGGGTTCTTGTCGTAATGATAGCCGGCGCAAAACTGGGCCATTTCGAAGGCCCCGATCGATATGCCGTCGAGATTCTCCCGGTTCTTGGAGAGACCGCCGTAGGAGAGATTGAGTTTGAAGTTGCCGTTCGTCTTGGCGCTGACGAGTTCGGCAAGTTTTTCCACGTGTTCGGTGAAGGCGCGCCGCTTCCCCCACAACGAAACGTTCCACTCTGCGGCAATCGCCTCGCCTGCGAAGACCAGTGATAGGCCGCCGACGATTGCAAGCTTCAGATAGCTCCGATTCATGATATCCTCCCGATTCGCAGCCAACCCCGTTGGTGAGTGAGGGAAGTTTAGGCTGGATGTCGGGGTAGAGCAACGCGGAATGGATCGGGTGCTTGTCTTGTGGGGCGGACGGCCTTGCGCGGATGGTGGCCTTCAATGTTCACCGCATCGGCCTGCTGCTGCACGGGGGGGGGGGGGCCGGGCCCAACGATGACGCGCCGCCTGACGGCGGCTCCCATCGACCTCAGCCGCGAAGCCCGCCCGGGAGCGGGAACAGAATCGCTCGCCCGGCGTTTGCGGCGGGAAATCCTTCGGCGAGGCTTCTCCCGCACCCTCTGCGGTCACGTGGTGCAGAGGGCGCGGATATGGCTTCCTGCTACCGACAGCATCGCGAGGTCCGCAGAACTGCTCCGTTCGATGTCCGCGAGAACCTGCCGAAGCCGTGGTACCTGGTGGGCGTGGTGCTGCTCCCACCGGCTGATCGTGTCGGCCACGGCTGCGGCTTTGCCGGCTGCGCCGATGAGAATGCCGGTGAGCTTGGCCTGGTGCTCGTGCAGGTCGTCGACCATGGCAGCCAAGGCCGCCGACTGCCACTCGTTTTCAGGAGTAATGGCGTCTGCGATCTCGCGCAGGCTGTCGAAACCGAAATGCTCGCCCACTTGGAAGTAGGCCTGTGCGGCATCGCCCACGGGCTTGTTCGAATCCCGGGCGATATCCACGATGTCGCATCCCGAGTACAGGATATCGAGTTGTGCGACGCCGCGCGCGAGTTTTGCGGGAACGCCATCCGCGGCGTACTGCGCCGCAGTTTGTTCCGTGCGCATGCGCATGGTCTCGGACATGTAGCGTTCAAGCTCTGCTGAGAGTGAGGCGATACCCGGCCGGAAGGCTCCGATGGCGGCCATGTCGAGGGGCTCGCCGGCGCTGGTCGCGAACCAGACGGTGGCGCGTCCTATGAGGTCGAGAACGGCGAGGTGGAGTGCCGTCTGCACTTCTGCCCTGACCCTGTTGTCGAGTTCCTCAATGCCGTTCCAAAGGTCAGGCAGCCCGAACACTTCACGGCAGACGAGGTAGGCGCGCACAATTCGGTCCGGCGCCACGCCCTTTTCTACTGCGATGGTCTCGACAAAGGTCGGCCCGACGCGGTTGGTGAGGCTGTTGGCAAGGTATGTTGCGGTGATCTCCCGCTGGAGACGATGCCCGGGCATGCGGTCGCCGTAGCGTTCGCGGAGCATTGGCGGGAAGTAGAGCCCGATATCGTGCACCAGCTGCGGATCGTCGGGCACATCGCTTGCGAGCAGATTCTTGAACAGCGTCCTTTTCGAATAGGCGAGAAGAATCGCGATCTCGGGGCGTGTCAAGCTCTGCCGACGGGCGGTGCGTTCGGCGATTTCCTCGTCGTCTGGCAGGCATTCCACCGAGCGGTCCAGCTCCCCGGCTCGCTCGAGGGCGCGGATGAAGTGCGCGTGTTCGCCCAGCGTCTGCGGTGCCCGCGCCTCGGCATGACTCAGGGCCATGCTCTGGCGGTAGTTGTCCATCAGCGTGTGCCTTGCGACATCATCGGTCATGTCGGCAAGCATCTGGTCGCGATCCGCAAGGTCGAGACCTCCAGCCGCCATCACCTCGCCGAGCAGGATCTTGATATTGACCTCCTGGTCGGAGGAGGCGACGCCGGCCGAATTGTCTATGAAGTCGGCATTGATGCGTCCGCCGCCGAGAGCGTACTCGACGCGGCCGCGCTGCGTGACGCCGAGATTGGCGCCTTCTCCGACTACCCTGCAGCGCAGATTGCGGCCGTCCGCGCGCACGGCGTCGTTGGCGCGGTCGCCGACATCCACATGGGATTCGGCGGACGCCTTGACATAGGTTCCGATGCCTCCGAGCCAGAGCAGATCCACCCTCGACTGCAGCATCGCGAGGATGAGGCGGGCGGGAGTGATCTTCCCCTGTTCGGGAAGGTCGAAGAGCCTGCGTGCCTCGGGCGCGAGACCAACCTCCTTTGCGTTGCGGTCGAACACGCCACCGCCCCTGGAGATCAGTGTGGCGTCGTAGTCAGTCCATGAGGATCGCGGTTTTCGGAACAGTCGGTTGCGCTCCTTCCATGCAGCTGCAGGATCAGGACTGGGGTCTACGAAGATGTGAATGTGATTGAACGCGCCGACAAGCCTGATATGGCGTGACTGCAGCATGCCGTTGCCGAAGACGTCGCCCGACATGTCGCCGACGCCGACAACAGTGAACTCCTCGGTCTGGGTGTCGAGGCCAATTTCGCGGAAATGGCGCTTGACGCATTCCCAGGCGCCGCGGGCGGTGATGCCCATTTTCTTGTGGTCATAGCCCGCCGAACCGCCGGAAGCGAAGGCGTCGCCAAGCCAGAAACCATATTCGGCAGCTACGCCGTTGGCTATGTCGGAGAAGGTGGCCGTTCCCTTGTCGGCGGCAACCACCAGGTAGGGGTCGTCGCCGTCACGCCGGACCACGTTCATGGGCGGCACCACCTTCCCCGCCACGAGGTTGTCGGTGATGTCGAGCAGGCTCCGCACGTAGGTCTTGTAGCAGGCTATGCCCTCGGCGATCAGCATCTCGCGCCCGCCTTCGCGCGGTAGCTGCTTGACGACGAATCCGCCTTTCGCGCCTTCGGGCACGATCACGGCATTCTTGGTCATCTGCGCTTTCATCAGGCCAAGGATCTCGGTCCGGAAATCCTCCCGCCGATCCGACCACCGGAGACCGCCGCGGGCGACCATGCCGCCGCGGCAGTGGACGCCCTCGACGCGGGGCGAATACACGAAGATCTCGCGTGCCGGTTTGGGCAGGGGCAAATCGACGATCCGCATGCTGTCGAACTTGAACGACAGGTTCTGCAGCGGTTCGCCGTCAGGGCCGGGGACAAAGAAATTAGTGCGGAGCGTGGAATCGATCAGGTTGGAGAGCCGCCTCAGGATGCGGTCTTCATCCGGATTAGCGATGGCATCGAGCGCTTCATCGACGGCGTTGTTCAGTTCGCCGCTTCGCTGCTTGCGTGTCTGGCGCGCGAGGCCGGGCTCGAACATGGTCTCGAACAGGGCAACAAGATCGCGCGTGACGCTGCTGTTCCGGATCAGTGTCTCGACCATGTAGGTTTCGCTGAATGGGATGCCGGTCTGGCGCAGGTACCTGCACAGTGCGCGCACGATCACGACCTGGCGCCAGTGAAGGCCGGCAGACAGGATCAGGGCGTTGAACCCGTCGTTTTCGACTTCGTTGTGCCAGACCCGCGTAAAAGCCTCCGCGAACGGTTCGCGGAGCGTATCGACATCGACGCATGCGCCGTCGCTGGCCACCATCCCGAAATCATGCATCCACGCCGTCTGTCCCTGGTTCGTGACCACCCTGTGCGGATTCTCGTCGATCACCCTGAAACCCATTTTCTCAAGAAGCGGCAGTGCATCGGAAAGCGGCAGTGCGCTGCCGCGAACGAAGACCTTGAAATGGACCCGGTCATCCGGATCTCCGGGCAGCCGCAGGAGATCGAGCGTGATCCCGCCCGTATCGAGGACAGTTTCGAACCGCGTTATATCGGCGACGGTTGCGATTGCGCCGTAGCGGTCCCTCCATGATGCGGGAAAGCCATCACCGTAACGCTCGAACAGCGCTGCGCCGGTCTTCTCACCGTGCAGTCGCGCCAGTTCGATGGCGAGATCGTCGGACCAGGCGCGGCAGGCGTCGACGACCGCGGCCCTGATCTCTTCGATGTCCTTCGCGAAGGCGGTGCCGGGTTCTGTCCGGATCACGATGTGCATGCGCGCGTGCAGGTCATCGGAAACCTGGACATAGTTGGCGTCCACCGTGCCCCCGAACCCGGCGGCCAGCACATCCATGACGCGCCGCTGCAAACGGGTCTCGAAGCGGTCGCGGGGCAGATACACGAGGCACGAGACGTACCGGCCGAAAGAATCGCGCCGCGTGAACATGTCGACGCTCCTGTGCCCCTCGAGTCCAAGGATGCCCAGCGCGGTGTCGTTGAGTTCATTCTGGTCGAACTGGAACAACTCGTCGCGCGGCAGCGTCTCGAGGATGTGTGCGAGCGCCCTGCCGTCATGGCTGTCAAGCGATAGGCCCGAACTTGCGGCGATCCCGCGGACCTTCCGGCGGATCAGCGGGATGGAGCCTATCGGCTGGTGATAGACCACGGATGTGAACAGGCCGACGAAAAGCCGCTGGCCGATGGCCCTGCCGGCCCTGTCCGTCCTCCTGATGAGGACGGTGTCGGGACGTACGGCGCGGTGAACCCGGGAGCGCTGGTCGCCCTTGCTGACCATGATCGGCGGAAGCGTGCTTGAGGCGGCGAGGACACTGGGCGGCAGCACCGCGTCCCGGAAACCCTCGAACACGGGCGTTGCGTCGTCGCGCAGGATTCCGAGCCCCGATCCTTTGGCGGGTGCGGCCGTGCGTTTTCTTCCGCTGCCGTCAACGGTGTATTCGCGGTAGCCGAGGAACGTGAAATTGTCGTCATCCAGCCAGCGGAGGAAATCTATCGATTCGCCAATCTCGTCCTCCGGGATTCCGCAAGAGTAGCGGCCGAGTTCGCTGGCCGCGGCCACCACCTGTTCCCGCATCGGGAGCCAGTCGTGGACGACGGACCGGACGTCCCGGAGAACCTGGCGCAGGCCGGCCAGCACCTCGCGAAGGGCGGCTTTGTCAGTATGTTCGGTGACGCGGAGATGAATGATGGAATCGCGGCGGCCGCCGCCGCTGGGCCGGGCTGCGGGACTCTTCCCCGGACCGTCGTGCGCAATGTGGGCCACGGGATGAACCTGGAGATGAACGGTGAGGCCCTGGCGATTGAGTTCAGCTGTCAGCGAGTTCAGCAGAAACGGCATGTCGTCATTGACGACTTCAATGATCGTGCCGCCGGCCTTCCACGGATGATCGGCGCGCGGGGGATTGACGGCCCTCATCCTGGCCCGGCCGCGCTTGCGGCCGCAGGCGAATTCCCAGAGCGAGGCTATCGAGTCGCCGAGCGCGGCGGGGTTGGCATCCGCCAGATCCTGCGAGGGGACATGCGCGAGAAAGCTGGCGGCAAACCGTTCGACAGCGGCAGCATCCTGAGAAAATGCGCGGCTTGCGCGGCGCACGATCCGCTGCGAAATCTCCTCGTTGTCGTTGCTGTCGGGCATTACCTGTATCCCTTCCGCGCTACCGTTGTCGGCCCGTGTTCTGCCGGCCGCAGCCGGGGAGCAGGTCGCGACACGCCCGGATGCCAGCATGTCGGCAGCCCTTGTCCATGCGATGCGGATTCGCTCCGACAGGATTGGCCGGCGGAGGGTGGCCCGAAGGGAACGGTGCCAGATTCGGACTGACAAGGAAAGCGCCGGCAGAAGCGGCTGTCCGTGGCCCGGACACCGATTGTCGCGCCTTCAGGCGAGCCGCGCAGCGAGTCTCCGCGCAAGTGCGCCGATCACGCGACGCCGGTACCACGGCTTTACGGTAGTGGTCTTCATCGGCTTGGCCTGGGTGCGCACCAGGTCGCGAATGCGGTCGAGCGCTTCCGCGTCGCATGGCGCGCCGACGAATGCACCCGTACCGGAAATGATCTTCGGCAGCGGATTGACACCGGTCAGCGCGATCTGCAAATCGGAGACCTGCCCCTGTTCGGCGGCGAGAAGCACCGCCACGCCTGCAAGCGGAAAGTCGATCGCACCTCGGATCCGGGACTTTTCGTATCCCGACCGCGCGCCGGACGCGGGGCGGGGCAGGAAGACGGAAATCAGCAGTTCGCCGTCCCCGAGCGCGAGATGATCCATGCCGTCGTCGCGGTAGAGCTCGGACAGCGGAATGGTGCGCGAACCGTCGGGACCCGCGAGTTCGGCGTTGGCCCCGTGAACCAGCATCGCCGGAGCCACATCGCCGGAAAACGCCGCAAAGCAACGCTTGCCGCCCGGCGCGACATGGCAGACGTCTCCGAGATGCTTCAGGCAGAAGTCGTTGCTCTCGCGCCACCATTGCGACTGGTTGTAGTAGATGCATCTCGTGTCGAGGCACAGGTTGCCGCCGACGGTGCCGTAGCGGCGATGGGTCGGACCGGCAACGGACGCCGCCGCCTCGGCAACGGCCTGGTAGCCGGCAGCGACCGCCGGATGCGAGGCGAGATCATCCAGCCGTACGAGGGCACCGATGCGGATGCCGCCGTCTTCCTCGTTGATCCGGCCGAGTTCTTCGATCGCGGTCAGGTCGATCAGAGCTGTCGGGTTCTCGATTCCGCGCCGCACGTTGACGACCATGTCGGTGCCGCCGGCAAGGTAGCGGGCGCCGCTGATCCCGGCCCGCAGGCGGATCGCTTCGGCGGCCGCTTCGGGGCGGTGCAGGTCGAAGGCTGGAAGATTCTCCATGGCGCTAGCGGCTCGTCCGCCCGGGGCGGGAGGCGTCGTCGAGGAGTTGAAGCAGGCGGTCCGGCGTCACCGGAAGCTCGTGGGGCCGAACGCTCATCGCGTCGGCAACGGCGCTGGTCAGGGCGGGAAGGAAACCGGCCAGAGACGCCTCGCCGGCTTCCTTCGCGCCGAACGGGCCATGCGGATCCGGCGCTTCCACGATATGGGTCTCGATGGGCGGGGATTCGACGATCGTCGGTACACGGTAGTCCAGCATGTTTCCGGAGACCATGAGGCCGTTGTGATAGTGCGTTTCCTCGGTCAGCGCCTGGCCCATGCCCATCCACACCGAACCCTGTATCTGGCCTTCGACGGTCAGGGGATTGAGCGCCTTTCCGCAGTCATGGGCGACCCACACCCTGTCGACGCGGATTTCCGCGGTGTCGGGATCCACCGTCACCTCGACCACCTGCGCGGCGTAGGAGAAGGCCATGGTGCCGCCGATGGCGGCTCCCCGGTACTTCTTGCCGCCCCAGCTTTCCGGCAGGGTGTCGAAATTGCCCTTGACGGTGATCGTGCCGGTTCCTTCAAGCGCCGCGGCGACGACCTCCTCGAAGGTCATGCCCTCGTCCTGACTGCCCGCCCGATAGATCTCGCCGAGGCATTCCACATCCGCGGGCGCGACCTCGAGCTTGCGGGCAGCCGCTTCCGTCAGCACCGCCTTGAGGTTGTTGGCGGCCTCAATGGCCGCGTTTCCGACCATGTAGGTGACACGGGAGGAGTAGGAGCCGTTGTCCTTCGGCGTCACCCGGCTGTCCGAGGTCACGATCTTGATGCGCCCGGGATCGACGCCGAGCACCTCGGCGACACACTGGACGAGTATCGTGCTCGACCCTTGGCCGATTTCCGAGGCGCCGGTGAGAATCACGATCGAGGCGTCGAAATCCAGTTTGACATGAACCGTCGCGTGCGGCTCACCGGTCCAGTTCACCGGCTTGGAGGCGCCGGAGACATAGTGCGAGCACGCGAGGCCGAGTCCCTTGCCCGGCGGAAGCCGTCCTTTCCGCTCCTTCCAGCCCGACTCCCGCTCGACGATGTCGAGGCATTCCGGAAGGCCGTAGGAATTGACCCAGAGCTCATTGGCGGTATGCCCCATCCTGGTGATCAGGTTGACGCGGCGCACGGCAAACGGGTCGAGTTCCAGCTTCGAGGCCATCTCGTCGAGCGCGTTCTCGAACGCGTGGCGGACATTGACCGTTCCATGCCCGCGAAAGGCGCCGCAGGGCGGCGTGTTGGTCAGCACGCGCTTGCCGTCATAGCGGGCGTTCCGCAGGTCATAGATCGCGAACAGCATCGATCCGGAATAGAGGATTGTCACGATCCCGTAACCCGAATGTCCGCCGCCGCGCTGCACGGTACTGCAATCAACGGCGGTGACGCGGCCGTCCTTCGTCATGCCCATCCGGATGCGTACGGTCTGCTCGGGGCGGCCGCGATGGGTGATGAAGGTGTCCTCGCGGTTCGTGACGATACGGACGGTGCCGCGCGCGCGCCGGGCAAGCATCGCGGCGATCATCTCGATGTTGAGAGCCTCGGTGCGGCACCCGAAGCCGCCGCCCAGATAGGGCTTGATGACACGAATTCTCGATTTGGGCATCTTCAGGATCTTGGCGAGCATCAGGTGCACGTAGTAGGGAACCTGGGTGCTCGCGCGAACCGTGAGTTCGTCCCGCTCCGCATCGTACTCGGCAAGGGCGGCGTGGGGTTCGGTTTGAACTTGGCAGACCTCGGCGCAGAGATACTCGGTCTCGTGGATGAGGTCGGCCTCGGAGAAACCGGCGTCAACATCGCCGATCTCGTACTCGACATGGCGTTCGATATTGCCCGGCCGGTGGTCGTGGAGAGCGATCGCATCCTCGGCCAGCGCGTTTTCCGCCGAGAAATACGCCGGAAGCTCCTCGTATTCGACTCGGATCAGGTCGCAGGCCCGCTTCGCGACCTCGATCGTTTTCGCGGCCACGGCGGCAACCGGTTCACCCCG
Source organism: Alphaproteobacteria bacterium (assembly GCA_964291215.2). GTDB lineage: Bacteria > Pseudomonadota > Alphaproteobacteria > MPNO01 > UBA830 > JAJEBT01. The sequence continues at coordinate 2,279,592 of OZ219791.1, forward strand.
GTAGCGAACGCGGTCGTATGCGATCGGAAGTTCGGTGCGCGCGACCGGCAGCACGCCATGGCCCTCGTCGGTCTCGGCGCCGGTGATGACCGCGACGACGCCGGGCAGCGCTTCGGCCTCGGACGTATCGATCGACAGGATCCGCGCATGGGCGACGGCGCTCCGCTTGATAATGCCGACCAGGGCGTCGTGGCCTTGGAAGTCGCTGGTGTAGCGCGCCCGGCCGCTGATCTTCTCCGGCCCGTCGACCATCGGCATGGGCACACCGATGGAAGCCACGGGGGCGGAGGGCATGCCGCCTTCCATCACGCAGCCTCGGAGGGGGAGTTGAGGGCCACCGCCGCCATTTGGACGGCCTCGATGATCTTCACGTAGCCGGTGCAGCGGCAGATGTTGGACGCCATCTCGGTGCGGATGGTGGCCTCGTCGGGGTCCGGATTGCGGCGCAGTAGCCCCTCGGCCGCCATCACCATGCCCGGTGTGCAGTAGCCGCACTGGGCGCCGAGTTTTTCGTGGAAGCCGCGCTGGATGGCGTTGAGCCGGCCGCCCTCGGCCAGGCTTTCGATGGTCTCGATCTCCTTGCCTTGGCAGCTGCCCGCCAGAGTCAGGCACGAATGCTGCGGCGCACCGTCGACGAGTACGGTGCACAGTCCGCACTCGCCGCCGTCGCAGCCGATTTTGGTTCCGGTCAGTCCGAGTCTCTCGCGCAGGTAGTCGACGAGCAGCAGGTTGCCGGAGACCGCGTCGTCACGCGGGCGGCCGTTGACGGTAAGTGACAGCAGGGTTTTCATGGGTTTGCTCGCTGCGGGCAAGGTCGATGCCTAGGATCGCGCCCCAAGATTCCAAGTCGATCCGATGCCGACGATAATAATGAAGCAAAAGTCCTCCCGCTTCAAGACCGCGAAACGACAGCAACAGGCCGCAAAGCGGGCAGGCGGGTGCGTATGGCGAGCCCATGCCGACATGGATGCGCGATCCCGCGGCAGGAGAGTTCGACGAGCCATCGAGCCCCCGAGGTGCGGCGTCGCCCGGTCACGGGTTCACCGCCTGCCGTCGCCAGAATCTTGCGTGGGGTCGCTGGAACGCTCCTCCACAGGGTGAGAGTTTCGTATGGCACAGTTGCAGGCTCAGTACCATTTGTTCATCTCATGCGGCCAGTGCCGGGGTGTGATTTGGGCTGATGTTGTCGTTGGCCGGTGCGTCGTCTGCACCGATCATGGCCGTCCACGCGCTCTCGAAGCGGCCGGATTCGAGCAGGGCGCGGAAGGTGATTGTCCGTCGACGATGCGCCAGCGCATTCCAGAGCGTTTCATGCGCTGTGTGACGAGGGTCGCCGCCTCGACAATTCCCGAGCCGGTTGCTTCAGCGCGTGGTAGCGCATGCGGTGGCGATGCTTGCGAAAGAAGGACAGTTCCCTGTCGATGTCGGCCCGTTGGCGCCGCGAAGGTGGCGCAGCGCCCGGATCACCCTGTCGATGCCGCGGGGGTCGTGACAAAATCCTGTCCTGAAACGGGCGATTGTCACGAAAACCCGTTTTCGCCGCTGTCTCGCGACCGCACAACCGTGTTAAATCAATGACTTGGATTCGTCATACGAGAACTGCACCCCCTCCACATGAGGGATGAATGCCGTGCGTCTCGCAAGAGCGGTCGCTGCATGAAGATACACGATCAAACGCAGACGCTGCCGGACAAACCCGGTCGTCCGAAGGACTGACGCAAACGGATTGAGGCTTGGCCCGTTGTCCTCCCTTGATCAGGTTGCCGTGGTGGTCGTCAGGCGCAGCCCGACGGCGCCGATCGCGATCAGCGCGATGAAGACGAGCTGAACGGCCCCGAGTTGTTCACGGAAGACCACGAACCCGATCAGCGTCACCGCCAGGATGCCAATGCCCGCCCACAAGGCGTATGCGACGCCGACCGGGATCACCTTGAGCGCCGGGGCGAATGCCCAGAAGCAGCATATGTAGCAGAGGATCGAGAGCGCTCCCCAGTGCCACTTCTCGAAGCCGTCCGACAACTTGAGGAGAACTGTGCCAACCACCTCCAGCGCGATGGCGACCGTCAGGAACATCCAGGCGCTCATCACTTCGGACCTCTGGTCGGTTGTAGGAATCGAGTCGGTGTGTGAATGCGTTGCTGCCAAGCCGGACAACCGGCTGTGCAGGGATGCCCCGTTCGGCCCTTGACGGACCCGGTGTATATCGGGGGGTGGCGAGGGCGTCAAGGAGTCGGCAGGGAAGGCGGGCGTGGCCGAGGATCCTTCCCACCATCGGCAGGCTCCTTCCTCCTTGTCCATCACCGCCTTCAAGGCGAGTGCGTGCCCAGCGTGAACCGCCTCGTGTCCGGGCGGGCGGACCGGCAGCTTGCAAAGATTTCCCGATGCGGGCTCAAATCGCCTTGTTGACTGGTTCCAGCCCGAGTTCCACGCGCCCGAACTCGGCGCCGTTGATATCGAAATTGACCTGCACCTGCCCGGCCGCCGCGTGCATGTCGCGAAAGCGGCGCTGGAACGGGTTGGAGAGGAAGTTCCCGGCGGCGCCGATCGCCGATTGCAGGATTTGGATCGCCTTCACACAGTTCGTCGCTGCATAGGCGCCATCGCGGCGCCAGCGCACCTTCTCCCCGATCGTCGGCACGCGTCCGGATTCGGCGATCCGTTCGGCCTCGCGGATATTGTCATGGGCGAGCACCCGCGCCGCATGGATCAGGGCGCCGGACTCGGCGACCCTCATTTGTATCTGAGTGTGTTCGGCGAGCCGCGAGGCATTGTAGGTCGAAAGCCGATCGCGGATCTGGCCGACATAGTCGTCATACGCGCCCTGCGCGATTCCGATCATCGGGCCGACGAGGATGTGCGGAAACAGCCCCAGAACCGGCAGCTGGTAGAGAAGTCCCGGAACATGCGGCGTGCCCGGCGTCGGCCCGCCCGTGGTCTGATGGGGCTCCAGGGTCATGTAGTCGGGGACGAAGATGTTGTCGCAGGCGACGTCACGGCTGCCTGAACCGACGAGGCCGGTGACATGCCAGGTATCGACCTCCTCGAATTCGGCACGCGGCAGCACGAGCCACAGGCCGCGGCGGGGCCCGTCATCCTTGATCATGGCGCCCATCATCATCCAGTCGCTCGGATCGATGCCGCTGCAGTACGGCCACCGGCCCGACAGCTCAAACCCGCCCGTGACGCGCTTCGCAACGCCGGCCGTGGCCACCAGCGAAGACGCCATGAGGGCGCGGGGATTGTCCTTCCAGACCGCGTCCTGCGCCTCGGCCTGCCACATCGGCAGCATCCAGTCGTGGCTGATCAGGTTGGCGAAGATCCAGGAGGTCGAGGCGCAGCCCCGGGCGATGTGATCCGAGATGTCGATGACCACGCTGTAGCTGAGCTCGAGTCCGCCATAGCGCGCCGGCTTGAGCACCGACCAGAGCTGTGTGTCCCAGAGATCCCGCACGGTGTCGGGATGGATCATGCGCGTCTTCTCGACATGGTCGGCCCGCGCGGCGAGCGCAGGCGTCAGCGCCGCGGCGCGTGCAACCGCCTCGTCCCGGTCAGGCCTTTCGACGCCGCGTTCGGCGGCAGCCAGAGTCATGACGTCTGCATTGTCCGTGTGATCGTCGAGGAGGCCGCGATCAGGCGGCGGCCTGTTCCTGATCCTCGCCCCAGTAGTTCAGTTCGATCATGATACCGTTCGGATCCTCGACGAAGATCTGGAACAGGTCCATGTTCGGCACCTTGCGTTCCCGATACGGATAGCCCTTGTCCTCCAGCCGTTCGCGCAGTCGGGCGGGGGCCTTGGCCCTGAAGGCGATGTGGTCGAATGCTCCGGAGCCGTCGAGAGCCTCGGCGCTGATCTCGCCGCCGAGATATTCCATCAGGCCGGAGGGATCCTCGGGGTCCACCCCGACGAGATGCACCACGGCGACATCGTCGACATAGAGCCAGTTGCCCGGAAAGGGAAAGTCCGGACGCTCGCCGTCGACCATGCCGAGAATATCGACATAGAAATCCCGGGTTTCCTGCAATTTCACCGTGCGAATGGAACAGTGATCAAGCGAATTGAGGCTCATCGGTCTTCCTCCCTGCATTCCGCCCGACCATGCCAGCATAGGCGCGTGCGTTCAAGCCCGATGTAGAGGCGGCCTAGGGCCATGAGAACCTCGTGGGCGTCGACGGCGCGCCGGATGTGCGCCATGGCGAGACGAACCGCCTCGGGCGAGAGATGGACGGTCTGCATGTCTGTCAGATCCCAGATGTTGAGGCCGCCGTTCCGTCGAATCCGTTGCCTGCCGCGTTGCGCCGGCGCAGCGCAGGGCGCCTTTCTCACAGGCAGTAGTCATGCCTCATCCTCCAGGGCCCGGGCTCGCCTGCTCGTCCGGCGAGAGCAAGCGCTTGCGCTCGATGGCGTAGTGCCCCCGGACGATGCGGATTGCGCTTTCGTTGGCCTTCGAAAACTCAACGAGGCCGGTCATGAACGGGTCGGGTCGCGGCACGTGGTCAGGTCATCGGCGTACGGGGCGGCTCTTGCTTGCGCGAGCCAGTTCGAGGAAGCGGGCCTTGATGTGCACGAACAGACCCGGCGGGATGAAGCCGTGGCTGAAGGTGTCCGGCTGGCCGGACAGCGGGGACAGCCCGGCATCGGGCCATTCGTCGATGTTGTGTTCCGACATGATTGCCCACTCGGCGCGTCGTCGAGGCCGAGCGCCTGTTTCACGCGCGCCGGGGTTTTGATGCCCACCGTATCGCCCGCGGGCGGTGTATGGGTAATCGGCAGCAGCACGACATAGCACGGCCGAACCGACGGATCGGTCGCGGCTATCAGACAGGCCGGTCGAGTCTTGCGCTGGTCGCGGCCGACGGCAGCCTCGTGCGTCCGGACGTAGTCTTAGCGGACGACGAGGCCCGGCTTCGGATCGGGAAGCGCCACCGTGTCGTTGTTACGTCAGCAGGTTGTCGAGCGGCTTGTGCTCCGCATCCATTTTGGCGCGCTCCACCGCATCGATCACCATGTCGGCGGCGTCTTCCGTGCGATGGCTCCGCTGTACCCAAGCCAGTCATGCTGCTCCGCGGACATGAGCACGAATTCGCGGCGCCCATGCCGAGTGATCTCCACCGGCTCGCGCTGCGCTTCGTGCTGAAACCGCCCGAACGTGCGCTGGAATTCGAGGGCGCTCACTGTGGGCATGGTAGCCTCATGGGGCAGCGGAGCCTGCTCTAATTTACGTATATTACGTATCTACTCACCCCTAGTTGGGTTCTGATTGGTCGTAGTGCTCGTTGATGATGTCTGCGGCTTTTCCGTCGAGGGCGATCTGGGTTGCGACGAGTGGGTTGTAGCCGAGTGCGGCCATGGAGGTGAGGTAGCTTGAGCCCCGGCACCATGCTTTCGCGTGGAGCGGAAGCATCCGGACACCTTGAGCTTTGCCATCCTGATCTTCTGTTCTCCGGCATTGTTGGTGAAGCTGACATCGGGTGCGCCAGGCAAACTGGTGGAATGTGGCCGGGTGCAAGTCCCGAGAGAGGCTAACCACCACTTTCTCCGTGAACCATGCGTCGCCAGGCGAAGCGTTGGGGAGCGGCAGGCCAGGCTATTGAGCCACGAGATGCTTTGAAACCGGAGTGCCGAGGTCGTGGCCGAAGGCAACGAGCCGCGTTGGTGAGGGGGGCTCCGCGGGGTCCGAGAACCAGGGCACGCGCCGAAGCAGGGACCTGGGAGGTCTTGCCCCTCTGTCGTGGAGGGGCCGCAGAGGAAATTCCGTAAACCGATGATGAACGAGAAGTCAGATTCGGCCATAGTACCGCTGAAGGCGGCGAACAAGGGTTCTTCGGAGCCTGCGGAGTTGTTGGAGGGAAGGGCAATGCGGTTGGCCCGCGCCGCGCGCAGAAGCGGGGGTCACAGGCGGCAGGTAGCGAAGAGGAACCCGGAAGAGCGTCTTTACTCCACCACGTGACGGTCGACGTTCTGCACGATGCGTTCCATTCCTTGAGGAAGGACGCGGCGGCGGGGCGTTGTGTGGCAAGCGTACGCGGAGGGTGTGGAACTGCCTGCACGCCCGTGTGCACAGGGGTGCGTACCGGGCGCCTCCAGGGTTTACATACCCAAGGAGGATGGAGGGCAACGACCGCTTGCCTCGGACAAGATTCTTCAGCGGGCGGTGTGATTCTGGTGCCGCGAGACGGAGTTCCTCGGTTCCGGCCGGGGCGCATCATGCGCCGTCACGGTGGAACGGCGGAAGGTCAACTGGATCGTTGACGCCCCTTCGACAACCGCGACCATCTGGTCGCGATGCTCGGGAAACGGATCGGGGGGTCTGATCATCAAGTGACGCCGGCGTCATGGAAGGGACCGACTGGCAAGGGAACGCCGCAAGGGGCGGCGCCTTGCGAACCTGCACTACGTGCGACTGGTTCCAGAACCACTGGCGCAAGCGGATGGCTGGAGGCGACACGATCACTGTCCGCTATGCGGACGACTTCGTGTGCGGCTTTCAGCATCTGGGCGACGCGCGGCGCTGAGACCTTGGGGAGAGACTGGCCCACTTGAACTGCACCCGGAAAATCATCGAGTTCGGTCGGTTTGCCAGAGCGAACCGCCGGAAGCGTGGGCAAGACGTTCGACTTCCTCGGCATGACGCACTTCTGCGAACAGACGAGGAAAGGCAGGTTCAGGGTCGGTCCATCTCGCAAACGGGCACCCTGCGGCGGATCAAGGAGGCCTTGCGCAGGCGGTGGCACGATAACCGGCACGAAACGGCCAAGTGGTGAGTTATCAACGGCTGCTACTACGCCGTTCCAGGAAGCAGCCTGCAGAAGTTCATACACCAATGCAAACAGCTGCGTGCCCTTCGGCGACGCTCCCAAAAGGACTTCACCGGGGACATAGACACCCTCACCGCTGCCCACTGAGCCAGCATCCGTGGCCAAACCAGCGCCTTGTCGTCAGGGGAGGAGCGAACAGCGCACGTCCGGTTCTGTGCGGGGGGTAACCCGGTTCCCTACCGCGATGGTCGTCTATGAAGCGCAGGTTTTCGTGTTTCACGAGACGTTCGTGCAGGTTGTGCGCGTCGGACTTGCGTCCACGTTTTCCTTTCGTCGGGATGTCGGGCAGTTCCCTGGCGCCCTGATGGTGCGGTAGCGCCTGCGCCCGGCGTCGTTCAGGGTCTTGGATGCGCTCTTGTTGACCTTGTGGCAGACCTCGCGGAGCAGGCTCTTCATCAGTCGCGCGGTAGCCTCGACGACAAAGGTCAGTTCGCGCAGCAGGTGGCTGCCGCTGGTGGCTACACTGGCCCATGTACGAGGCCCAGGACGCCCTTGTAGCACGGGCCGATCTCTTGCCCGCGCTTGCGGTGCGGGAACTTGCACGTCAGGATCCCACGACATGGAGCCACTTGCTGTTGATCCGAAATCGTCGACATCGGGCGTTGCAGGAGGTGCGCCACGGCGGCCTCCTCCCATGACGCATCGTGAAAGCATAGCCGAGGCCTCGGAGAGCTTGATGCCGGAGATCGCCTGCACGAGCGCGACGGCGCAGGGACAGCATCTGGGCGACCAGCAGGTTGATGACGAGGGCTTGGATGCCGTACTGCACGGGATGTTGTCAGGGAACCGGCCCCGGGCCTTGCACTTCGGGCATTCCTCGGCGTCGACGCGGCGCTCGACGACCTCGAACACGATGTCGTGCGGCGCTCCCGATCGACGGGGCCGTCGGCGCCGCAGGCATCGACCGCGACGGTCTCCTCGACGATGGTCTTGCGCAGGTTGTCGCCCATCTGCTGGTTCGGCTTCGGCACCTTGCCGGCAGCGCCGCGGTCTTGGCCGCTTCGAACTCCTTGCGCGCCGCCCGTCGCCATCACCCGGCCTCGACGGTCATGATCGTCGCGAGCATCGCCTGGCGCTCGCCCGGCGGCATCTTCCGGTACTCCGCCTTGCGCTTCATCAGCGCGCCGCCTCCGATGGCACAGCCCGCTCGTCGCCTTCGATCCAAAGTAGCTCACTGCCGGTCCCCGTCGTTCTCGATAACCACCACTAAACGAATCGACCTGCAGTGTCAAATCTCCACGAAAACCCGTTCGTTGCTCTACCCCGACATCAAGCCGGAACCAGGGGGTGAGCAGTTACTATATTACGTAGAAATCAAAGGGCGCGGCGAGTTTCCGGCGCCGCGGTAACCCGGGCTCGGACCGGCCGGAGTCCTTCGACCGAGGCGAATTTTCCATCCGCCGGGCATGGCTGTCCGCGGGACAGTTCACGCGCGCCGGCGCCAGCGTTCACCGACGAGACACAGCACCTTGGCGACGGTCGCGCGCTGGCGCAGAGCGTCGCCATAGCCGGCAAAGCCTGCGGGAGACAGGCGGGAAAGCGGAGGCAGGGTGCGCGGTTCGGCGGCGGGCCGCACGCCCGATTCCCCGAGCGCCCGCGACAGTGTATCCAACGTCGTGGAAAAGGACCTCCCGCGGCGCTTCGCGCCAGCCACATGCACACCGATGACTTCGCCGTCGGAATTCAGCCATGGTCCACCGCTGATGCCGCCGAGATAGGGCCCGCGATCGGGAATCCGGCGCACATGCGCCCACGCGATAACCGGTTCCGCGGTTCGGTAGCGGCCCTGGCTCAGCATCCGCGCGCGGCCGATCACCTGTCCGTGCACGTCGCCGGGCAAGCCCTTGGGAAAACCGAAGGAATAGCCGTCCTGCCCTTTTCGTGGCCGCGGGCGGGCCAGCGGCAGCGCCGGTACGCCGCCGCGCGTCCACAGCACGCTGATGTCGGCGAAGGTGTGAGGATCGACGCGGCGCACCCGCACCGCCCGGCCGTCCTGCAACTGGAGCGCGACGGTATCGCAGCCCCCGGTGACGTGCCGCGCCGTGATCCAGATGCCGGACCGGTTGACGGAGAACGCCGTTCCCGTCGAGCTCTGCCGCTTCTCCTCGATGGTGACGACGATCGTGGGTTCGTCCGGATAGGCGGGTGCCGGGACGGCGTGCCCCGGCGCGAAGGCGCGCGGGTTCGGCCGGCGGTCGTGCGGTACCGTGTCCCCGTTGCCGCCAACGAACAGCTTTCCGCCGATGGCGACGGCGGCCACGAGGACAAGGGCGAGTATGTCTATGGCCTTCACGGCCTGCTCCGGCCCGGCCCTCAGCCGGCGATGGCAGCGGCGTTGATGAGCGCTATCGCCAGCTTGATGGCGAGGACGAGGATGGCGGCGCTCATTTCGCCGTTCTCGATGCGTCGCGGCAGGTCCTTCACGAGGGCGTCGCCGATGCGATAGGCCAGAATCTGGATCAGGAGTGTAACCACGCCCCAGACGACGATGTCCCAGAGGCTGACGCTGCGCGCCATGCAGACGGCGAGCGGTATCGCGAGCCCGATGATGGCGGCGGCGATCGAGGTGGCGGCGGCGATATTGCCGCCGCGGATCAACCGCAACTCGTGATAGGGCGTGATCAGGTGATAGATGGTGATCCCGATCGCCAGCATTGCCAGCGTCACGGCGAAATGCAGGATCAGGATCGGAAAGCCGGCAAACAGGCTCTGGAGTACGGGATCCATGACGATATCCGAACGGTGCGCCAGACGCGCATCCTATTGGGTTTGCCTGTGCCCGTACAGGAGTGCCGGCGGCGGCGCGACATTCCGTTGCTGGAGGGGCACATCCAGTGTAGACTTTGTCCGACCGAATACAGGGCCCCGCGTTGCGTGGCTCCAATCCGATCTTGCGGGAGGCAATCATGACTGGACGACGTCTCATCACCCCCTGTGCCGTGGTTGTCGCTGCGGCCGTGGCGGCCGTTGCCAGCGCGCAGGCCGCGACAACGCTTCGTATGCACACCTTCATTCCGCCGGTTGCAAATCCGGCCAAAACCTTCCTGATTCCGTGGGCCAAGAAGATCGAGAAGGATTCGGGCGGCCAGCTCAAGGTGCAGCCGTTCTGGGCGATGCAGCTCGGCGGCAAGGCGCCGCAGCTCCTCGATCAGGTGCGGGACGGGGTTGTCGACATCGTCTGGGCACTGCCCGGGTTCACGCCCGGTCGCATGCCGCGGACCGAGCCCTTCGAGCTTCCTTTCGTCCACCGAACCGCATACTCGTCGACCATGGCGCTCCAGGACTACCAGGCCAAGCATCTCGCGCCCGACCTCAAGGGCTACCATCCCCTGCTGGTCCATGTGCATGCCGGGTTCTTCTTCCAGACCAAGGATCCGGTGACCAAGATGTCGGATCTGAAGGGCAAGAAGATCCGTGCGGCATCGCGCCTCGGCGTCGCGCTTCTCAACGCGATGGGGGCGACCGGCATCGGCCTTCCCCTGCCCCAGATTCCCTCGGCGCTGTCGAAGGGTGTCATCGACGGGGTCACGCTGCCTTATGAGATTGCGCCCGCCGTCAAGACCCCCGAACTGGTCAGGCATTTCTCGATACTTGCCGGCCCGCAGCCGCGTCTCGGCACGAACGTGTTCACGTTCCTGATGAATCCGGGGAGCTACGGCAAGTTGTCGAAGGATCTGCAGAAGTTGATCGACGCCAACTCCGGACGCAACATAGCGGAGATGGCAGGAAGAAACTGGGATGCGATCGAGGAGCCCGGGCGCAAGGTCGTGGAGTCCCACAAGAAGAACAAGTTCCACACCATAGCGCCGGCCGAGGTGGCCAAGATGAAGGCCGCGGGCAAGACCGTCGTCGACAACTGGCTCGCGCAGATGAAGAAGCAGAATATCGATGGCGCGACCATGCTTGCGGATGCCCGTGCATTGATCGAGAAATACTCGAAGTAGAGAGTTTCTCCGGGCCGGCGCACCCACGCCGGTCCGGACCATGACCGGTGTCTGAGGATCGGACAGAGGGGGCGTGGCCGGCCGATCGGGCGGGCCGCGCCCTTGGCATCATTTCCAGGCGGCTCGCGATCACGGGCGGCCTTCTGCTGTGCGCGATGGCTGCGCTCACTACCGTCAGCGTCGCCGGCCGGGCGGCATTGTCCGCTCCGGTGCCGGGCGACTTCGAGCTGGTGGCGATCGGCACCGGTCTGGCGGTGTTCGCGTTCCTCCCGTGGTGCCAGCTCAACCGTGGCAATGTGCTGGTGGACTTTTTCATGCTCCGGGCGCCAGCCCGGGCGCGGCTGTTCTGTGACCTGGTCGGGGGACTTCTCTATCTCGTGATCGGCGTGCTGCTCACGTGGCGCATGGTCTTCGGTGCCCTCGACATGTACAACTACGCGGAAAAGTCGATGACCATCAACTTTCCGCGCTGGACGACGTTTCCGCCCTCGATCCTGATGTTGGCATTCCTGGTTGTCGTCGTCGCCTACACGGTGCGGCGGAGCTGGCGCGACCTGCGCACCGGCCGTACCGTCGACAGCGGCTCGGGGCCGGGAGTCTAGGCACATGAATGGTGCCGCGATCGGGCTGATCGGTTTCGGGGTCCTGCTGATACTGCTTGTGCTCCGCATTCCGATCGCGATCGCGATGCTGACGGTCGGCATCGTCGGATATATTTCTATCGCTGGCGAAACCGCCCTGTTCAGCTATCTCAAGACCGAAACCTACTGGCGGTTCACGGCCGAGACGCTCTCGGTGGTGCCGCTGTTCATCCTGATGGGGCAGTTTGCCGCGCGCGCCGGGCTCAGCCAGGCACTGTTTGCCACCGCCAACGCATGGCTGGGCCAGTTCCGCGGCGGCATCGCGATGGCAGCCGTCGGCGGCTGCGCTGGTTTCGGCGCCATCACCGGCTCGTCGCTCGCGACGGCGGCGACGATGGGCCAGGTCGCGCTGCCCGAGCTCAGACGCTACAATTATGCTGGGTCGCTAGCCACCGGGTCGCTTGCTGCCGGCGGCACCCTCGGCATACTCATTCCGCCCTCCATCGTCCTGATCATCTATGCCGTCATGGTCGAGGCCAATGTCGCGACCCTGTTCCTGGCGGCCTTCATCCCCGGCATCATGGCGGCGTTGGGCTACATACTGGCCATTGCGATCGTCGTCCGGATATCGCCGGATTCGGGACCGGCCGGGGAACGCACGACGTTTGCACGCAAGCTTCAGGCGCTGATCGAGATCTGGCCGGTGCTCGTGATCTTCTTCCTTGTCATGGGCGGCATCTATGGCGGGTTCTTCACGCCGACCGAGGGTGCAGGGGTCGGGGCGACGGGCACCTTCCTCATCGCGCTGCTGCGCGGTGGCATGAAGTGGCGGGAGTTCGTGGACGCGATTCTCGATACCGCGATGACCACGGGGATGATCTTCCTGATCCTTCTCGGCGCCGCGATATTCAACGCCTTTCTCGGGTTCTCGCAGCTTCCGATCATCGCCGCCGATTTCTTCCAGAACTCCGGTCTTGCGCCGATGGTCGTCGTGCTCGGCATGGTGGCGCTCTACATCGCGCTCGGGCTGGTGATGGATTCGCTGTCGATGATCCTGCTGACGGTTCCCATATTCTGGCCGATCATCGCTGGTCTCGAACTCACCCTTCAGGGCGAGGAGCTCAAGCTCTGGTTCGGCATAGTGTCGCTGATCGTCGTGGAGGTCGGGCTGATCACCCCTCCCGTGGGACTCAACGTCTTCATCATCAATTCGATGGCGAAGGACGTGCCGATGTTCGAGACGTTCAAGGGCGTGCTGCCGTTCTTCCTTTCGGACGCGGTCCGGGTCGCCATCATCCTCTCGTTTCCGGCGCTCGCGCTCGCGCTTCCCCGCCTGTTTGCAGCGTGACCGCCGTGCGCGTGCCGTTTCCGAGCCGCACCATCCCGGCCCGTCCGCAGACGGCCGCCGGCCTCACGGCATGGCATGATGGAACATTCGGAGAGACGCGATGAACGGCCCGGACCACCGCACCGGCACCGTCGAGAATGGCGATGTCACCCTGTTTTACCGCCGCTTCGGTGATCCCGGCCGGACACCGATCCTCATCGTTCACGGTCTCAGCTACTTCTCCTATGACTGGATTCCGGTGGCATCCGCGCTCGCGCGCGACCGCGAGGTGGTTGCCATGGATATGCGCGGCTTTGGCGATTCGAACTGGAGCCCGTCCCAGGCCTACGGCGTCGGCGACTTTGCCGGCGACTGCATGGCGGTCATCGACCATTTCGGCTGGAGCCGGGTCAACCTGATGGGCCATTCTATGGGCGGCCGCAACAGCGTGTGGTGCGCGGCCGAGAATCCGGGGCGTATGGCGACATTGATCCTTGCCGACTACACGCCGCAGAATGCCCGCGCCGGTTCGGAACGGGTGACGCGGACCGTCGCCGGCGTGCCCGACTGCTTTGCGAACGTCGACGATGCGCTGGCCTATTTCGGGCACGATCGCGCACTTGGCGCCGATCATCCGACGCGCAGGAGGATGGAGGCCTATCTTAGCCCGGTGGCCGGCGGTTTCCGCATCAAGCGCGATACGTTTCATCGCGACCGGTTTCGCCGCGTGCTTGAGGAAGGTCCAGTTGCTGGCGGTCCCGACATGTGGGAGAAACTCTCCTTGGTCCGGTGCCCGACGCTGGTCGTTCGCGGCACCCGCTCCGACATGTTCGGCACCGAGAGTGTCGAAAGGGTCAGTTCGGCGCATGCGGATCTGGCATTTGTCGAGATCGATGCGGGTCATGACCTCGCTGGCGACGCGCCCGGGGCGCTGGTGTTGGAAATTGGCAGATTTCTGGAGGACAGGCCATGAATGTCATCACGAGGCGGGATAGTGCCACGGGGCCGGCTCTCAGGCCGGTCGGCGTGCGCGGGGTCGACCATCTCGCGCTGGTTACCGACGACATGCCGGCGACGATGGAGTTCTATACCAAGGTGCTGAGGATGCAGCTTGTCCATGTCCGCCGTGTGCCTTACGAGCGTGACCGCGGCCAGCCGCCCTATGAAAACCTGCGGCACTACTTCTTCAACATGGGCAACGATTCGTTCCTTGCGTTTTTCGAATACCCGAAAGGCCTCGACCGGTCGGCCCGCGATTTGCCGGGCGGCATGCAGCATCTTGCGTTCCATGTCGAGAAGGACCGGTTCGACGAACTGTGCGAGCACGTCAGGTCCTGCGGCGTCGACCTGATAGGGCCCGTGCATCTCGGTGGCCGCTTCTGGTCCGCCTATTTCTTCGATCCCAACGGCATCCGGCTCGAACTTGCGACCAGCATCGCCGATGCCGGCCTGTCGGTCATCGAATCGGGATGTCAGACCGAGAGCGAGGCCCGCGCCGAGCTCAAGACGCTGTTCGACGATCCGAACGAGATCGAAAAGTGGCTCGCCGCGATGCCGCTTGTCACTGATCGTATCGAGGGCGAGATTCCCGGGGAGTAACCGCGGTTATGCCGCCTGAGCGGCTGTCGGTCGCTCGATCGGCGCGTCGTTGATCGGATAGTTCATCAGCGACGCGACGAAGCCCATGACGATGGCCGACCACCAGATCACGTTGTAGGTGCCAAATAGATCGAAGAAGTAGCCGGCAGCGTAGATGCCGATGAAGCTTCCGATCTGGTGGGCGACAAAGGTGAGCCCGAAGAGCATTCCCATGTGCTGCAGCCCGAAGACTCGCGCGACGATCGAGCCTGTCAGCGGGACAGTGCCGAGCCAGACGAGGCCCATTGCGCACGAAAACACGACGACGCTCGTCGCAGTTACCGGCAGCAGGATGAAGGCGGCCATGGCGACCGAGCGCAGCGAATAGAGCCAGCATAGGAGGTATTTCTGGCGGAACCTTCCGCCAGCGGCACCCCAGGCGAATGTTCCGATAATATTGAACATCCCGATGAGCGACAGCGAGAATGCGGCAAGCGTGACCTCGATATCGAGAGTCGTCAGCATCAGTGGGAAGTGGGTGCCGATGAACATCGTCTGCAGCCCGCACACGAAGTATCCACCCATCAGCAGCACGTAGCCGCGATGGCGAAATGCTTCGCCAAGAGCGGCTGCGGCGCCCTGGTTGGCGGTTGCGCGCGCGGCGCGCCCGGTGCCCTTGCGGACCATGGCGATCGAGAGCGGCACGATCAGCGCGGTCAGCGCCGCCATGACATAGAGCATGAACACCCAGCCGCCGGCTTCGAGAACGGACTGCCCGACAGGCACCAGCAGGACCTGGCCCGAAGAGCCGCCCGCGCTGGCGATTCCGAGATACATGTCGCGCTTGCTCGCGGGTACCGTGCGACTGATGGCCGACAGCACGATCGGGAACATTGCGCCCGACATGGCGAAGCCGGTCAGCACGCCGATCGAGAAATGGGCCATCAGCGGCGTCGTCGCCATCGTCATCAGGACGAGGCCGGACGAATACAGGATACCGGCCGCAGCAATGACGCGGCCCGTGCCGTAGCGGTCGGCGATGCTTCCCGCAACTGGCGTGGCGAAGCCCCAGAACAGCGACTGCAGTGCCATGGTCAGCGAAAGGACCCTGTATTCGCCGGGCCACAGTTCGGCGGTGGCCGGCTCCAGCCACAAGCCGAACGTCATGCGCACGCCGAGTGAGATGAGGACGATCAGCGTCCCGCAGACGAGAATGACCAGTGGCGTACGCCAGCCCGTACCCGGTGATAATTCGCTCATGACTGCGCTACCGCCGCGGTTGTCCGCTCGACCGGCCTGTCGTCGATCGGAAAGTGAAGCAGCGCCGCGATGAGGCCGAGCGCGACCGCGGCCCACCATACGGCGTCGTAGCTGCCGGTCCGGACGAACAGGACACCGCCGAGCCAGACGCCGAAGAAACTGCCGACCTGATGGGAGAAGAACACGATCCCGGTCAGAGTCGCCATGTAGCGCAATCCGAAGATCCGTGCGACCAGACCCGAAGTCAGCGGCACCGTGGCCAGCCAGAGGAGGCCGATCACCGCGGAAAAGACGTAGGTGCCGATCGTGGTGACGGGAATCAGGATGAACGCGATCAGGGCGAGCGAACGCAGGACATAGATCGAGCTCAGCAGGTACTTCGTGCGCAGCACGCCCCCGAGCGCGCCCCAGGCCAGCGTGCCGATGATGTTGGTCAGGCCGATGATGGAAAGCGCCGCTGCCCCGACCCAGGGATCCTGGCCGGCCTCGAGGAGGAACTTGGGCAGGTGCGTGCCGAGAAACAGGACCTGGAACCCGCAGACGAAGTAGGCCGTGGTCAGCAGCATGAAACCGCGATGGGCGAACGCTTCCCGGAACGCGTCCGCCAATCCCTGGCGCGGCGCGCCGCCCGCTTCCTGGGCTTCCTCGCCGCGCGGCTGCACCAGGCACCATGACAGGGGCACGATGATGGCCGTGATCAGGCCGAATGCGGCAACTGCGGCCGCCCATCCGTAGCCGTCGATGAAATACTGGCCGAGTGGCACCAATGCGAATTGTCCCGAGGATCCGGCCGCGCTGCCGATGCCGAGGAAGAGGCTGCGGCGGCGCTGGTTGACGCGCTTGGTGACGGCAGCGAGAATGATCGGGAATCCGGTGGCGCTGAGTCCGAGCCCCAGCATGAGGCCGGAAGTCATGTACATTCCGACGGGCGTCTCAATCAGCGACAGGAGTCCGAGACCGCCGGCATAGAGTACGCCGCCGGCGGCCACCATCCGGGCGGTCCCGAAACGGTCGGCGAGAGCGGCCGTAATCGGCGTGGTCATGCCCCAGAGCACGGCCTGCAGCGCGATGGCGAACGAGAACTGGTCGGTCGTCCAGCCGAGATCCGTCGTCATCGGCTCAAGCAGGATTCCGAAGATGTTCCGCGTGCCGAAGCTCACGAAGAGAATGATCGTGCCGCAGGTCAGCACGACCATGGGCGTGCGCCATGTGTTCTGCATGATGGTACGGATTCGATTGCGGGGTCGGCCCAGTCTACAGCATGCGGTGCCCTAGCGCCATCATGGCGCGGTTCGGAAGCATGTTGATCCCACGCTGCCAATCCGGCGACGACTGGCGAGATTTCTCGGTCTGCGTCGCGCAGCGATCGTACGGCCAAGGCTCGATGGGGCCTTCTTGGCACGAAAAATTGCGATCAAGGAAGCGATCTGTGATGATGCGAGCTCCACCGCACTCGGATTTCGCGTCTCCGAATTGGCATGGGATCGGTGTGGGTACGGAGGCCGCGAAGCCGCGGCGCGGAGACAGGAACAGTGCTCCTGTCCTGACAGCCTTGGCGCTCTCCGTGCCGGCTTGCCGGATGCGGCAAGCCGATGGGGCCGGCACGCCGCGGGCTGTACGGGTTGGCGTCAGCCCATCAGATGGCCAAATTTCTCGCGCGCCTCGCGCCGGACCTCTGGCTCCGGCGCGTTGACCGGGGCGTAGTCGTCCTTCCAGTGGAACGGCTTGCAGGCGTTGATGATGGCGCGGCTGTTGGTGACGTTGCCGCGCGCCTTTTCCTCGGGGTCGACGCGGGGATCGGCGGGAGACGTCCAGGTGCCCCTTGCGATGTGGATCGATGTCGCCGGGTCGCAGCGCGTGCACATCGCCCAGATCAACTCCTCGAGGTTTGACACGTCGATATCGTCATCGACGACGACGACGAAGCGGTTGGCGTAATTCGCGGCCCGGCACTGCGCCGCGATCTGGCCGGCTTGCGTCGAATGGCCCGGATAGCGCTGGCGGATCGCGACGCCGTGGAACAGCCGCGACGCCCCGACTTCGTGGCACCATACTCCGGTGACGTCCGGCACTCCGGCATCGGCGAGATTCTGCTTCAGCATTGCGGACCGGAGCACGGCGCGGTACCGCGCCATCTCGTCCGATCCCTGGCCCATCGGCGGCACGCCGAGGATGATCGGGTCGTTCCGATGGTAGACGGTCTCAACCTCAAGCACCGGTTCCGGGTGCTCGCCGCTGGCGTAGTAGCCGGTCCATTCGCCGAACGGTCCCTCGTTTAGCGTCTTGCCCTCGTAGAGATGTCCTTCGAGGACGATCTCCGCATTGGCGGGAAACGGCAGGCCGGTAATCCGGCCCTCGACGCATTCGACGGCCTTGTCGCGGATGCCGCCGACGATATCGAGTTCGCAGACGCCGTACGGCGCTTCCGCTCCACCGTTGAAGAACGCTACCGGGTCGCCGCCGATCACCATCGCGACCGGGCAGGGCTCGCCCCGCGCCCAGTACTTGTTGCGATGGATGTGCCCGTGCTTGCCGGTGACCATCAGGCACCCGACGGACTTGCTGTCGTGGACCATCGCCCGGTATGAGCCGCAATTGAGCCAGCCCTCATCGGGATCACGCGTCACCGTGTAGGTACCTGTGCCGATATAGCGCCCGCCGTCGCCCGGATGCCACATCGGTGTCGGGAACTTCAGGAGATCGATGTCGTCGCCGGTGAGAATGTTCTCGCATACCGGGCCATCGTCGATGATGACATGGGGAATCGTCTTGCGTTCGCGCACGAACGACTCGAAGCAGGCGTCCGACAACTCCTGTTTCGTCAGGTGATCGGGAAAACCGAGCGTCATGTTGCGGCGCACGCCGCCGAAGACATTGATCAGCACGCGAAACCCCTCGGGACAGTCGGGCACCTCGTCGAACAGTACCGCCGGCCCGCTTTCCTCACGGATCACGACTTCGGCGGCAAGACCGATGTCCTTTTCCCAAGAGGCGCCGTTGACGCGCCTGAGTTCGCCGAGCCGTTCGGCTTCGACAATCCATTCGCGCAAATCCTCATAGGAAAATCGCTGCACGACGTTTGATCCGGCCTCGCTGATGGCATCCATGATCATTCCTCCGCCAGTTCCGGGTCCGGGCTTTCGCCGGGATCCGGCGCCGATCAATCGAGTTTCAGGAAATTCCGCGTATTGTTCTCATAGATGTCCCGGCGCGTGCCGTCGTCGAGATCGACGCTTTCGAGGCATCTGAGGGTTTCACGGATATAGAGCGGGCCGCCTTCGGGATCAAACGGGCAGTCGGAGGCGAACATGCAGCGTTCGGGCCCGAAGAAATCGAGGCCGCAGCGCATGGCGCCCAGCGAACCGAAAGTCGCGGTGTCGGCATAGAACATCCGGAAATAGTCGATCGGGCGTTTCTTCAGGCTCTCGCGGAGCCTTGTCAGCTCGTCGCCCGGAGTGCGCGCGCCGAGCTGATCCTGGCCGTAGCCGACCCGGCCCTCGACATAGGGGATCATGGCCCCGAGGTGATGGGTCAGGATCTTGATGTCCGGCAGCTTGTCGAACAGTCCTGAGAACACCAGGCGGGCCATTGCGGCCGAGCTTTCGTAGGTCCAGCCGAAGGTCCACCAGATCTCGAACTCGGACTTGTCCTCGGTGAGATAGTCGGGAAAATTCGGTCCGCGTGCGGGATGCAGGAACAGCGGGACATCGCGCTTCGCTGCGGTTTCGAACACCGGATAGTATTTCGGAAGGTCGAGCGGTTCGCCATTGACGTTGGTGAAGATCTGCATGGCGCGGGCGCCGAGTTCGCCACTGGTGCGTTCGATTTCTCGTACCGCCTCCTCGGGATTGTTCATGGGGAGCGACGCCACAAAGGCAGGAAACCTGTCGGGATGGGTCCGGCAGATGTCCGCCATGCCGTCATTGGCGAGTCGCGCCAGCGCCGGTGTTTCGTCCGGCGTTCCCAGAAACTCGATGGTCGGCGCCGACAGGCTGATGACCTGGCGGTAATCGTCGCCGAACTCCTCCATCATCTTCATACGGGCGTTCATGTCGTAGAGCACCGGAACGTTCAGCCAGCGCTTGATCGGGCCGGTGTCGGGGAGCACCTCCTGCATCCGTTCGAAAAACGGAATGGGGAACACGTGATTGAAGATGTCGAGCTTCAAGGGGCCACCCTCCTGTCGCGTCTGAAACCGCCGAGCGGCGGATTTTAGGTTCCTTGCGCTTCTTCGCAAGCCGCCCGCGACCGCGCGCTCCCGTCACTCCTTGCCGCTGGCAATCGCCGTGACTCGCGGCGGATCACGAATTTCTGACAATCTCGCGGGCGTGATCAGGCAGGAAAAAGTTTGCGCATTCCGGGCAGACCAGAGGGACAGTTTCCAGTTCCAGCAAATCTGACGAGACATGAAACCACCAGGCGCAGTCCGGGCACTGTATCCAGTTGCTGTTGCCGGTCTTCTCGAAGCCGCGTTCCGCCATCAGTCCGGCCATCCTGCCGTGTCGACGCCATCGAGGGCTGCCCGCGCGGCGGCAAGTGCTTCGTCCGAGACCCGGTTGCGCGGGGCTACGGGCCGGGGCTCTCCCGGGCGTCGTGCCGGTGGCAGCGTGGCGTCGATCGCGGCCTTGGTGATCGTGGAGGCGGCGGCCGGCGCCGAGGGATCGAGCGGGGCCAGCGTGAGGCCGTCGAAGCGCATCACGTCGCGATGCCATTGCACGCGGGTGGCGACCGCCCACATGGCCTCGCGATCGTCGAAGATGTTTATGTCCTCGTCGAAGGCGAAGACCGCCTTGAGACGTCGAAACGCGATTGCGGCCGACATCGCGTCGCGAACCTCACCCGGGCGCGGGTTCCGGAACTGCAGGTAGGCGTGGAATCTCCGCCCCGAGACCGGGACATGCACGTTGACCAGCGACGGCGCCACCGCACGGACCATGGAGTAGACATGGGCCTCCATGGCGAGGTTGTCGGGCACCAGATGATCGGCAAGTCCTGATCCGCAATCGTGATATATGGCATCGGCCCGTCGCGTCATGCAGGCGACCTCGATAACCGGGTTCGGCATCTGTGGACCCTGGTAGCCCGAGAACTCCGCGAACGGCCCCTCTGCCTCCATCCGTCCGGCGGGCAGGAAACCCTCTATCACGATCTCTGCGTCGGCTGGAACCATGATCTGTTTGCCGTGGGTCAGCGAGGGGACCAGCCTGAGCGCCGTGCCGAGTGCGCCACCGGCCACGCCCCAGTGGCTTTCGGGATAAGCGAGCTTGGCCTGTGCCCCCATCTCGACAGCCGGATGGTGGCCGATCCATACCGCCACCGGGCAGGGTTCGCCGCGCGCCCAGAATTTCTTGAGGTTGATCATGTTGTGGGACGTTTCCAGCATGTAGCAGCCCATGAGCCGCGGACCGCGCACCCACAGTCGCTGGATTCCGATATTGTCGATGCCGCTTTCGGGGTCCACGGTCACGACGTGTCCGCAGGTAACGTAGTGCCCCACATCGCCCTGGTGCTGGCGGAGCGCCGGCAGCGAAAGGAGGTCGGTATCGTTGTCTGCAAGGACCACTTCGCGGACCGGCGCCTGTTCCGGTTCGATTACTGCCGGCGCGATCGTGTTGGCGGTGAGCGTCGCAAGCGCGGTGGCTGCCTGGCGGTGATCGTCGATGCCGAGCGCCCGTGCCGAGAGCGTGCGGCTCGCGAACAGATTGGTCAACACCGGAATACCGCCAGCGCTGCCGTCGATCAGGCGCGGCGTTTGCACGAGAATCGCCGGATGCGCGTTCCGCGCAGCGAGCTCGTGCTGCAGGGCGGTGATTTCCTGTATGACCGAGAGCGGCCCCTCGGGCCGAAATATCGCGTTGTCGATCTCGTTGAGATAGGTCCTGAGATCAGTCATCTAGAGCGCGTGCTGACGTTCCGCTTCGGAACGCGTCTCCGGATCGGTATATCGGGCCAGGAACGCGTTGTAGTAGTCGAGGCATTCGGGATCAAGATCCCGTTTGGGCCGTGGTTCGGGCTTCCAGTGGCCATGGCGGTCTTCGCCCCGTACCAGCAGTGCCGTGTCCATGTTGGCGAGTGTCGGTCGGACATGGGGCGGACAGAAGACGAACAGGATGCCGATGCGGCGGCGGTCGGACCGGTTGGGCTCTGAGGAATGGGCAAGGCGGAAGTGGTGGATTGTGCACTCGCCCGGCTCGAGTTCCACATTCACCGCATCCGAATCATCGATGCCGATGATGCGCTGGCCCCGCGACAGCATGTTCTCCGCATCCCAGGTCTCTTCGTGGGGCAGTTCGGGCTTGGTATGGGAGCCGGGGAGGTATCGCAGGCAGCCATTGTTGGCATTGCTGTCGGTGAGCGCGATCCACGCGCCCCATACCTCCAGCGGGTCGTACCCGAAATACGCCGAATCCTGGTGCCAGGTGACGAGCCGGGGGTCGCGGGCGTGCTTGGCCCAGATGGCCGATGTCGTCATCAGGATGTTCTGGCCAATGAGGTCCTCAATGGCATCCAGAAGGGCGGGAGTGGTGCCGAGTTCGAACAGCCAGCGAAACAGGAGATGCGGCTTGACCGAGAGTGTTTCCGGCACGTCCCGGCCTTGGCGGGCTTCCGTCTCTTCGTAGACGCGGCGATAGGATTCGGCCTGATCGGGAGTCATGATCCGCAACGGGAAGATGGAACCGTCCCGCCGGGCGCGCTCGAGGTCGGATTGGCTGAGCTTTCCGGACATCGGCCCGTCCTTCCTGTACCGCAGACCGCCATGGACGATGGCGGACAAACCGCGGCTGCCGGCGATCATGGCCGCGGCGCCCGGATCCGGCGGCTCGCCGCAGCCGTCTGCATGCGCGGCCCGCCGTCCGGCCGCGCATGCAGGAGCGATATCCTAGCGTTTTGTCCCGCAAATACGCGCAGATAACCTTTCAAGCTTGTCGAGGATCGAATCTGCGGTTGCGACCCATACGAAAGGGGATTTATTGTGGTGTGTGATGAAGTGTTCAATCGTCCTGATGAGTTGAGGAACACTGTCGAACGACCCGCGCTTGTTGGCTGATGAGACCGAACCAGCGTTCCACCTGATTGAGCCAGGAGGTGGGTGTGAAGTGGAGATGGTAACGCGGTCGTTTGGCGAACCAAGCCCGGACCTTGGGATGCTTGTGCGTGGCGTAGTTGTCCAGGACAAGATGGATATCGAGTTCGGCTCACGGTCAATCAGCCGCAGGAAGGTGAGAAACTCCTAGTGTCGATGTCGCTTGGAGCATCGTCCGATCACCTTGCCCGTCGCCATGTCCAGAGCAGCAAACAATGTCGTGGTTCCGTAGTCATGAGTATAGCCTTCGACATAGCCCATGGGCAATGTGGGCTGGGTCCGATCGAGCGCCTGGATCTGGCTCTTCTCGTCCACGCACAAGACCACTGCATGGTCTGGAGGATTGAGGTACAGGATATCCCGAACCTTCTCGACGAAAAACGGATCGCTGGAGAGCTTGAAGGTGTCGCTCAAGTGTGGCTTGATCCCGAACAGGGCAAACCAGCGCTGCACGGTACTTTTCGACACGGCTTCGGCCATCCGTCGCACACTCCAGGCACCCGCATGGTCAGGCTTTTGCTGCAGGGCCCGGTTGATCAGCTTCGCGACCTTGTCATCACCATAGGTGCGGGGTCGTCCCGGGCGCAATTCGTCATGCAGCCCCTCAAGACCACGCTCCAGGAATCGTCGCCGCCATTTGCCCACTGCCGACAGCGAAACGTTGAGCTGCCACCGCCGAATTGGTCTGTCCCCGGGCGCAGTCCAGCACGATGCGTGCACGCTGGACCAGGGCGTGGGGCATTGAGGTGGAGCGGGAGAGAGCGGTCAAGTATTCATGTTGCTCATCGGTGGGCACCAGAGGGGGAAGTTGGCGGCCGCGGGGCATCTCGAAAGGTCTCCTGTTACGAGCGAGACCGAGAATATATCACACTTATTTGCGGGACGCTACACTAGGTTCTGTACCCAAATGTTGACATTTTTGCACGATCTGCCATATCTTGTCGAAAGCGATTCACAAGGAGAATGAGGAATGAGCGGCGACCGACACGACATGAGCGACGCGGAATGGGAAGTTCTCCGCTCGGTGCTTCCTGACAAGCACCAAGGCCCGGAGCGGGTGCATGACCGGAGGAACGGGATATTCTTCGTGCTTCGCACCGGTACGCCGTGGCGCGACCTGCGCTACGGTCCGTCTGCTTCAACCGCTTCAACCGGTGGAGCAAGAACGGCACTTGGGCATGGAGAAGCTTCAAAGGCTTACGAGCGGTGATGACGGGAGCGACGATGGCCCGCCGGTTCATCTGCGCATGGTGAACTCCTCGTCGGTGCGCGTTCACAAGCTGGGGTGTCCCGGGACGACGAGCCTTCGCAAATCGGGCCGTGGCGGACGAACGACGAAGATCCATCTTGGCGAGAACGAAAGGGTGAAGACCGTGTTCCTGACCCCGGGTCAAGCAGCCGACTGCGCGCAGGCGCTTCTCGCCGACCTCGGGCGAGACGGTGGTCGGCGACAAGGCCTACGACACCGACGCCATCTGATCGAGACGGCAGGAGCAACCGCGGTCATGAAATCCAACCGGACATCGCCCCGGCCGCTTGACCGCGAGATCTACAGGATGCGCAACCTGGTCGAGCGGTTCTTCGGTAAGATCAAGGAGTTCCGACGGGTCGCCACCCGTTATGACAAGGAACTTCCTCTCCGCCGTGCAACTGGCTGCCAGCCGATTCTTGCTCCGCAGAATCGCAAACCAATTATTTGAGTCCACAACCTAGTGTTATGTCAGCAATGATATGTCGTACATTTGGTGCTAGACTGTCCGTCCATTCGGGATGGAGGTCGGAGTATGAAACGCTACGTGGTGACCCTGGACGAGGCGGAACGGAAAGAACTTTCGGAGATCAAGGGCTCGCACCTGTCGCAAAAGGTAATCAACGCCCTGCTTAACTGCGACGAGGGCGCGTTCAATGAATGCCAGATGACCGGGAAGGTCATTGCTGAGATTCTGCGCATCAGCATGCGCAAAGTAGACCGGGTGAAAAAGCGTTTCGAGGGGTTGGAGGCGGCATTGGGTGGCCGGCAAGGACGCCGTTCTACCTACATGCGAAAAGCCGACGGCACCTTCGAGGCGCGCTTGGTGGCTCTGAGTTGTGGTGAACCGCCTGAGGGTTACGCGCAATGGTCGTTGCGGCTGCTGGCCAACCGCGTTGTCGAGCTTGGTTACATTGATACCGTGTCACACGAGACGGTGCGGCGTGTTCTAAAAAAACTGCCTCAAGCCATGGTAGCGGGTTGGGTGGGTAATTCCTCCTCAAGGGAATGCCGACTTCGCCGCGGCGATGGAGAAGGTGCTCGATGTCTATCGCCGTCCCGCCGCCTTCCCCGTGGTCTGCATGGACGAAACGCCCCGACCGGCGAGACACGGCAACCGATCGCCATGGCGCCGGGACGGACGTAACGACTACGAGTATCGACGTTGCGGCACCTGCAACGTCTTCACGGAACCCCTGGCCGGCAAGCGCATGACCAAGGTAACCGAGCGCAAGATCGACTGGGCGCAGTTCCTGGCCGACATCGCCGAGCGCTACCAGGATGCTACCACCATCACCCTGGTGATGGACAATCTCAACACTCCCCGGCGCCTTCTATGAGGCCTACCCGCCGGACGAGGCCAAGGCCTTGTGGGACCGCTTCGAGTTCGTCTACACCCCCAAGCACGGCAGTTGGCTGAACGTGGTGGAACTCAACGTCATGATCCGCCTGAACCGCCGCATCGACTGCATCGAGGTGTTACGCCGGGAAGTTGCCGCCTGGCAGGCGACCGCATCCAGGCCAAGGTGGATTGGCAGTTCACCACCGACGATGCCCGCGTGAAACTCAAACGTCTTTATCCGACATTTGACGAATGACAAGACACTAGTACCGGACGCTGATTTCGGTCCGCCGGTTGTCAGGATGCCGGGCGCCGTCGGCGGTGTTCACAGCCGGCGCGTGTTCGCCGAGCGAGCCGAGGGTCAGCAGGCGTGCCGAGACTCTGGCCTTGACCAGTTCCGCCGCGACAGCATTCGCGCGCCGTTCACCGAGGCGGATATTGTAGCCGACCGCGCCGGCGCGGTCGGTATGGCCGATCACGGAGACATTCTTGGGCCTGGAGGCAATGATGGCCTTCGCGGCCTCGGCGACGGTCGCCTTGGCCTTGGCGCTGAGCGTCGAGGCGTCGAAATCGAAATGCACCACGAAAGACAAGGGTTCCGGCGCCGGCTTCGGCGCTTTCATGACCGGCGGCTTGTAGCTGACCTTCGCGAGCGCCGTGTAGAAGCCGATGCGGCAGTTATCGATATCGTCAGCCTGGAAGTTCTCTTCCTGCTCTTGCGCCCAGCACTCGTACATCGTCTGCGCCCTGGCGGCTTCGCCGGGGATCCGGGTCTTGGCATCACCGGAGAGCGCCTTGACGAGCTTGTCGCGCCCCGCCGATAGCGCCTTGGCGTTCTTCTTGGTCTGCTGGCGGGCAGCAACTGCTTCCGGCTCTGCCGGCTTGCCGGCCGCCGCGTCGCGCGCGCGGATGGAGAAGGCGTCGCTGTCGATATAGTCGCCCTCAGCGTATTCGGTTCTTGCGAGCGAAATGTATTGCTTGTAGAGCGTCGTCGAGAACGCATCTCCTGTCGGCTTGACCTTTTCGGCGTCCGAGAGCTCAAGGCCCATGCAGGCCGTAAGCGACCCTGCCGCGAGAACCGCGACGGCCAGGTTCCAGATATTCTTCATCGTCAACTCCTTATGCTCCTAAGGGGCCGCAGCCGAAGTCACGTTGGCATTCTGACCGACTTGCGCCCCCGCCGAATATGATGCGGATCGGGGGATAATACAACATGGCAGTTCAGTTGATTTTCTGTGCTGCGGACGGTTTCCACGTGCTGGCTGCGGAGGACAGGCTCAGTCGGCGGTCTCTATCGCCGTGCCCAGCATGTCGACGATGCTGCCGATCTGTTCCTCGGTAACGACAAGCGGCGGCGATAGCGCGAGCACATCGCCGGCCTGGCGAAGCATCAGCCCGAGTTCGAAACACTCGAGAAAGATGTTGAAGGCGCGGGCGCCGGGTGCGCCGTCGCGGGGCGCGACCTCGACTGCGCCCATCAGGCCGAGATTCCGGATGTCGACGACATGGTCCAGGCCGCGAAGCGAATGGAGCGCGTCCTCCCAGACCGGGGTCAGCGCACGTGCGCGCTCGGTCAGCGATTCCTCGGCGAAGATGTCGAGTGTCGCAAGCCCTGCGGCACAGGCTAGCGGGTGGGCAGAATAGGTGTAGCCGTGAAACAGCTCGATGGTGTTCGGCGGCCCCTGCATGAACGTGTCGTAGATTTCCTTGCGCACCGCGACCGCGGACGCCGGTACGGTGGCGTTCGTCATGCCCTTGGCCATGACGACCATGTCCGGAACGATCCCGAAATGATCGGCGGCGAAGTTCGCCCCCAACCGTCCGAACCCGGTGATGACCTCGTCGAAGATCAGCAGGATTCCGTGGCGGTTGCAGATCTGCCGCAGCCTTTCCAGATATCCCCTGGGCGGCACCAGAACCCCGGTCGAACCGGACACCGGCTCGACAACGACCGCGGCGATCGTCGACGCGTCATGCAGTGCCACGATGTCCTCGAGCTGGTTGGCGCGCTCGGCCCCGGATTCGGGCTGGCCGCGGCTGAAGGTGGAGCGCCCCGGGTCATGGGTATGCGGGAGATGGTCGACGCCGCTGAGAAGCGTGCCGAACTGTTTGCGGTTGGCGGAAATGCCGCCGACCGACATGCCGCCGAAGCCGGCGCCGTGATAGCCGCGCTCGCGGCCGATGAGCCGGACCCGGTGGGCCTCGCCGCGCTGGCGGTGGTAGGCGAGCGCGATCTTGAGCGCCGTGTCCACTGCCTCGGAACCGGAATTGGCGAAGAAGACATGGTCGAGGTTGCCGGGAAGCATCGCCGAGAGCCGCGAAGCAAGGGCGAAGGCGCCGGGATGACCCCATTGGAAGGTCGGAGCGTAGTCGAGCTGCCCGACCTGCTCGCGCACCGCGGCGATGATCCTCTCCCGCCCGTGTCCGGCATTGACGCACCACATGCCGGCCGAACCGTCCAGAATCCGGCGGCCGTCATCTGTGATATAGTGCATGCCTTGGGCGGCAACGAGGATGCGCGGAGCCGACTTGAACTGGCGGTTCGCTGTGAACGGCATCCAGAAAGGCTCAAGGGTGTTCACTCCGCGCCCTGCAACAGCGTCACTATCGGGCATCGTCTTCCCTTCGGGGTTCTTCAATCGAGGCTAGCAATCTCCCGGCTAGCAGGCAAATGTCCCAGGTTGCGAGCGTGGCGCGGGGCGGTTCCGGTAGATCATGGCCCTGAAATCCGGCTTCGAATCCATAGCATCCGTATTCTCCGATCGCAATTATCGGATCTTCTCGATCGGGAACATCCTGTCGCACAACGGGACCTGGGCGCAGCGCACCGCGGTCCTCTGGCTCACCTGGGAACTCACCCGTTCAGGGTTGTGGCTCGGGCTGGTCAGTGTTGCCGACCTGTTGCCGGTCATGGTCATCGGACCTCTTGCCGGCGCACTTGCCGATCGGGCGAACCTTCTGACGATGATGAAGGTCACGCAGATCCTCGCCGGCCTGCAGTCGGCCGTCCTCGCTGCGCTCACCCTGGGCGGCGTGATGACCCCGGAACTTCTTCTTGCGCTGGTCTTCGTGCACGGCGTCATCCTTTCCTTCAACCAGCCGGCGAGGCTGGCGCTGGTCCCGCACCTCATCCGGCGCCGCAACCTGTCGGCGGCGATCGGCATCAACTCGATGATTTTCAATTCGGCGCGGGCCACCGGCCCGATGATCGGCGGGCTGCTCATCGGATCTTACGGCGTCGGCTACGCGTTTGCCTTCAATGCGGCAAGCTATCTGTGGTTTGTGGGTTCGCTCTTTCTCCTGCTGATCGACAACCCGCGAAGCGGCACCGGCGCCTCGCGGCGCCTCGGGGACATGCCCCGCGAGATTGCCGACGGCTTCCGCTACGTGCTCGGCCATCCCGGGATCGCGCGGATGCTTGTCATCCTGTGCGTGGTCTCGGTGTGCGGGCGGCCCTACATGGAACTGCTGTCCGGCTTTGCCGACGAGGTGTTCGGCCGCGGCGCGCAGGGCTACTCGCTCCTTGTTTCGATGACCGGCCTCGGCGCCATGCTGGGATCGTTGTGGCTTGCCCAGCGCGGGCAGGTGGAGGGACTCACGGCCCGGGTAGTCACCGCCATACTCGTCCTGTCGCTTTCGCTTGCGGGGTTCGCCGCAACCAACCTGTTCGGGGTTGCGCTGGCTTGCCTGTTCGTTACCGGCTTCGCGGTGATCGTCATCGGAGCTGGCGAACAGACCCTGCTGCAGAACGCCGTGGATCCCGCAATGCGGGGACGGGTGATGAGCCTCTATGGCATGATCGGCCGCGGCGCGCCTGCGCTCGGGGCTCTCATCATGGGCGGGCTCGCCGAATCCCTGGGCTTCCAGGCGCCAGTGATCGCGGGAGCATCGATCTGCCTGGTGCTTTGGCACTGGGCGGCGCGGAGGCGCGATGCCATGGCGCAGGCGCTGGAGGCCGGCTGACGGCCGATGGCGGCAACGACAACGTTCCCGCCCGGGGCGTGTGTTCCGCGTGCTCAGGTCTCAGGTCCGCGAATCGTTCCCGCCGCCGGTCCGGCGCCCCGCGGTTACCAGCCAGACTCCCGTGAAGATCGTGGCGATTCCCCAGAGATGGAACGGTTCCACGGATTCTCCGAGGATGAGGACCGACAGCCCGACGCCGAATACCGGAATCATGTATTGCGCCATTCCGGAGACGTGCGGGCCAACCACGGGAACCGCGCGATTCCAGCAGATATAGGACAGGAAGGACGGAAAGATCACCGAATAGGCGATGATGCCGATATTGTCCGGTGTCGGCGCGAAGGCCATGCCGCGCCAGAGATCCGCGACGTAGAGCGGCAGCATCATCAGGACCGCTATTGCGGTTATCGCGACAAGGAACGGGATCTCGCCGATCTCTCTCGGTATCCACCGCAGGATCGCGGTGTAGACCGCCCATGAGAAGAAGGCGACCAGCACCAGTATGTCGCCGATGTTGAAGGTGAATCCGGCAAGGCGGGAGATATCCGCCCGGAGCACGATGACCAGCGTTCCGGCCAGTCCGAGCAGAACTCCGATCGCCTGGCGGCGGGTGACCAGGTCGCCGGTCATCAGGAACGTGACGATGACGATCCAGATCGTCCCCGAGGCATTCATCAGCGTGGCATTGACGGCAACTGTAAACTGGAGGCCGACATAGTAGGGGACTGTGAAGCCGACCACGCCGAACAAGCCGAAGACGGCGAGAATCGGCAGGTGTCGCGCGATCAGGCGGCGCTGCTGCCAGGTCTCGCGCCAGCCGATGGCGAGAAAGCACAGCAATACGCACGCCCAGCGGATCCAGGACAGGGAAAACGGCGGTATGTTGCTTGAGGCCGCGCGTCCGGCGACCGAACTGCCGGCCCAGGAGAGGGCGCTGAACAGGAGAAGGGCAAAGGCGAGAAGCAGGCGCCCCCGGCCAGGTTCGGCCTGCGGCCTCATTCATGCCTCCCGAACTGTGGCGCGCCGGCTGACCGTTTCGCGGCCTGGCTGACACGAGGAGGTCTCCGGCGGGTTTCGCCCCCGGAGCCTCCGGTCCCGCATCCTGTCGGCCGCGGGATGCGGTTTCCGGCCGCTATAGCGGTTTTCCGCAGGCAAGCCGTGGCAGGTCGCCTGCGAGCCCCATGGCCTGGCGCATGAACAGCTTCTTGAGGGGACGGGTGTGGTGGACGACGCCGAGCCCCAGATCGCGGGCCAGACGCATGGCCGGGATTTCGTTCGCAAACAGGCGGTTGAGCGCGTCGGTTGCCGCCAGCATAGCGAGATTGTCGCTGCGCCGCCATTTCTGATAGTGGGCAAGTGCCGGTTCGAGGCCTGGGTCGAGGCCGATCCTGAGGGTGTCCGTCACGATCTCTGCCAGTGCTGCTATATCGCGAAGGCCGAGATTGAGCCCCTGGCCGGCTATGGGATGGATCGCATGGGCGGCGTCGCCGGCCAGCGCGAGACGATGGCTGATGAAGCTTCGGGCGAGGATCGCTGACAGCGGATGATGCCAGCGCCCGGAGCCCGGCGAAAGCGGCCCGAGGAAGCTGCCGAAGCGAAGCCGCAGCTGTTCGACGAAACCGGTGTCGTCCAGAGACAGGATGGCGTGGGCGCGGGCCGCCCGCTCCGTCCAAACGATGGACGACCGGTTGCCGGTCATGGGCAGTATCGCGAACGGTCCCGGAGGCAGGAAATGTTCGTGGGCGATGCCGTTGTGGGACAGTTGGTGATCGACAGAGCACACGATGGCGGTCTGCGGATAGGACCAGCGTACGGCGTCGATTCCCGCAGCGGCGCGTAGAGGCGAGTTGCGCCCGTCCGCGGCAACCACCAGCCGTGCTGTGAGACTGTTGCCGTCATCGAGCAGGATGTGCGCGTGCCGTGTGCCGTATTCGACCTTCGTCACCTGCCGGCCGTCCGCGACCAGGAGATCGGCCCCGGTCACGGCGTACCTGAGGGCCCGGCGTATCGTGGTGTTTTCCACGATCCAGCCGAGCGGACCCTCGGCGAGCTCGTCCTCGTCGAAATGCAGGAATAGCGGCGAGGCGCCGTCGGCGACGCGGATTCCGTGAATCGGCTGCGCGTGCGGCGCGATCGCTTGCCAGAGGCCGAGCCCGTCGAGGATGCGCTGCGACCCGGCCGCGATCGCCGACGCGCGCCCGTCGCGCTCCGGACCGGTGCGCTCGGCCATCCGGGCGCGCTCCACCAGAGCGGTGGCGACGCCAGCATCGGCAAGGGCGACCGCAAGGCACATCCCGACCATGCCGCCGCCGACGATGATGACCTCTGTCCGGCGTTCCGTCATGACGCCGGCATCATATCCCGTGTGCCGCTCAAGGCAATGACGGCTGCGCCGGCGTGGCGACGGGTTGGCGGGTCTCCGGATGATGCCTAAATCTCATGCATTGCCGGTTTTTTAGGCAGACTGAGGGACGGTACCCGGTGCTGCCGGGGCTTGTGGGAAAATTTATTCCTTTGTTTGTAGGGATAAAATCAATTTGTCGCCAACTTTGGCACGAAACTTGCTTCTCCTTTAATGAAACGCTGCGCCGCGTGCTCGAAACCGCTCGCGGCGGCGTGATCCGGTGTGCCGCACGGCGGCGCCCGAAACCGCGGCCCAGGCATTGCCGGCTGGAAGAACAGGAGGAAACCACATGAAGTTGATCACCGCGGTCATACAGCACTACAAGCTGGATGATGTCCGACAGGCGCTGACGGAAATCGGCGTCCAGGGCATGACAGTGGCCGAAGTCCGAGGTTTCGGGCGGCAGCAAGGACACTCGGAGACCTATCGCGGCGCCGAATACACCGTCTCCTTCATACCCAAGGTCCGTCTCGATGTCGCCGTCGATGACGGCGTTGCTGACAAGGTCGTGGAGGCGGTCCGCCGTTCCGCGAACACCGGAAAGATTGGCGACGGCAAGATCTTCATCACGTCGCTGACCGACGCGGTGCGGATCCGCACCGGGGAAACAGG
The DNA here is from genome assembly GCA_964291215.2 of Alphaproteobacteria bacterium. Classification (GTDB taxonomy): domain Bacteria; phylum Pseudomonadota; class Alphaproteobacteria; order MPNO01; family UBA830; genus JAJEBT01. Next base: position 2,311,752 of record OZ219791.1, read on the forward strand.
ATCCGAAGCGCTCTGATTTCCGTAAACCCCACACGCAACAGAAAACACCCTGAAGGACCCAAGATGATGAAAATGTTCTCCAAGTCACGCTGTCTTGCCGTCGCGGCTGCCGCCGCGGTCATGCTGAGTGCCGGCACGGCGCATGCGGCGATCGATCCAGAGACGGCGTTCGTGTTCAACTCGTTCTCGTTTCTCGTACACGGCTTCCTGGTCATGTTCATGGCCGCAGGGTTCGCCATGCTCGAATCTGGGCTGGTGCGTTCGAAGAACACGGCTGCCATCTGCCTCAAGAACATCGCGCTCTATTCCATCGCTGGCCTCATGTTCTATATCGTCGGCTACTCGTTGATGTATACGGATGTCGGCGCAAGCGGCGGCTGGATCGGCGTGCCGGACATCTTCTACAACCCCGCTGACGCCGAACTTGCCCTGATCAATGCCGACGACGCGGCGAAGCCGGCGGCCACAGCCGCGCTGGTCAAGGGTGCGGACTATGCCTCGATGTCGGACTGGTTCTTCCAGATGGTGTTCGTCGCAACCGCGGCGTCGATCGTGTCGGGCACCCTTGCGGAGCGCATCAGGGTCTGGCCGTTCCTGATCTTCGTCGTCGTGCTCACGGCGGTGATCTATCCGGTGCAGGGCGCCTGGGTGTGGGGTGCCGGCTGGCTCAGCGAGATGGGTTTCTCGGATTTTGCAGGCTCGACCCTGGTTCATTCGACCGGCGGCTGGGCGGCTCTTGCCGGCGCACTGATTCTCGGCGCGCGCCGCGGCAAGTACGGCCCCGACGGCCAGGTCAATCCATTGCCAGGCGCCAATCTGCCGCTTGCGACACTCGGCACGTTCGTGCTGTGGTTCGGCTGGTTCGGATTTAACGGCGGTTCACAGCTGGCCTTGGGTTCGGCTCTTGACGTGTCCGCGATGGCGATCGTCTATGTCAACACCAATCTTGCCGCCGCCGCCGGCGTGGTTGTCGCGATGGCCATGGCCCGGGTGATGTACGGCAAGATGGATCTCACCCTGTGCCTCAACGGTGCGATCGGCGGGCTTGTCGCGATCACCGCCGGTCCGGACCTCCAGAATCACGCGCTGGCGGCAATCATCGGTGGCATCGGTGGTGCGCTGGTGGTGCTGACGGTGCCGTTGCTCGACAGGCTGAGGATAGATGATGTTGTTGGCGCCATCCCGGCGCATCTGGTGTGCGGCATCTGGGGCACACTGGCCGTCGGAATTTTCGGTGGCAGCAGCTTCCTTGTGCAGCTTGCCGGCATCGTCGCCATCGGTATCTTCGTCTTTGCCGCGAGTTCCGTCATGTGGTTGATTCTCAAGAGCACGATGGGCATCCGGCTCGACGAGGAGCAGGAACTTGGCGGCGTCGACCGTAGCGAACTCGGTCTTGAGGCCTATCCCGAGTTCGGCCGCGGCTCGATGATCAGCTGAGCCTTCGCCCCAATGAAGCCCGGCGGTGCCTGCCGTCGGGCTTCGGTCCTCCGCTCGCTTGCGGGGTAGCATCCGGGCGCCTTCTCCGCCTTGATCCGGGGTTGCAACGGATCAGATGCGGGGTCAGGAATCAGCAGTGCGGGTTCCTGACATATCTCGTGCGCGTGTCCGGGATCGGCGGGCCGGATGATCCTGCGGGCCGGAGACGGTGCACCGGTTCCGAATAGCCGCCTCCGTGGCGGCCGGGGCTCGCCGTCCTGCTTGCATGGCCCCTGTGGAACGGATAGGTCTGAACGGACTGCCCTTGAAACCGCAGGCTTCCGGGGCCCGCAGGGGCGCCGGCCGGGCGTGCGAACAGGCAAGGCGGATTTCCGTGTCCCTGACCGCTCTGGATCGAACCAAGCTCAGGACTCTTGCAGTCGCCGTCGCGATTTCGGCTGTCGGAGGCGCACTTTACGGCGTTGTCGCCGTTGATGCGGAAGGGGTCCCGATCGCGCGTCATCCGATTCTGATTGGTGCCTATGTGGGAAGCGTGATCGGCCTGTCGATCGGCGGCTTCGAGATCTTCTCGACCGTAACCAGGACACTTTATTGGTTGCGGCGCGCGCCGTTTGCGGCCAGCGTCCTGCTGCGATCGGCCTTCTATCTTCTGGTGTTCGTGCTGGCGATCGAATCCGCGTTCCTGGTCTTCGGAATTGTCGCCGTAGGCTGGGGGTGGGGCGATGCCCTCTTCCTGACGACCGTCGCCCTGTCGTTCTGCGCGAGCTTCCTGTTCAACATGATGCTGCGTGTCAACCAGTTGCTGGGGCGTGGTGTGCTCGCCGGTTTCCTGACGGGCCGCTATCATCGGCCGCGCGAGGAAGAACGGATTTTCCTTTTCCTGGACCTGGTGGGCTCCACGGAGCTTGCCGAACGCATCGGTCATCTGGCGTTTCACCGCCTCCTCGGAGATTTCATTGCCGACGTCACCGAGCCGATCCTCGCTGCGCGGGGAGAAATTCACAGCTATGTCGGAGACGGCATCATCGTTTCCTGGAAGGTGCCACGCGGATTCCGGCACGGGCGGTGCGTCCGCTGCCTCCTCGACATGCGCCGGACGCTTGAGACCCGCGCCGCGGCCTATGAGGAGGCCTACGGGTGCGCGCCGGCCTTTCGGGCCGCGCTTCATGTCGGTCCGGTGATTGTCGGCGAGATGGGGGTCGTCAAGCAGGCGATAGTGTTTCTCGGGGATACGGTCAACACGACGGCGCGGATCGAAGCCGCCTGCAGGGAATTGGACGCGATGGCACTGGCTTCGGAAGCCATCGTTGACCGGCTGGAAAATCGCGGCGATTTCGGATTCGAGGATGTCGGGCCTGTGACGCTGCGCGGCAAGGCGGCACCCATCAGGCTTTTTCGTCTGAATCTCTGACCGCGCGCGGCCTGGTGCCGTCCTCCCCGCCTCTGGAGGGCCGCCCGGTCGCGCAATTTTGCGGCATCCGCGAGGGCCGTTCGGTCTGTCACGTTCCCGCATTGGCGGCAGCGTTTCCGTCTAATTGTTGTATGCCGCTGGAATCGATGCCCAAAATGGTGTAAAATGAAGATCATCGACAAGACCGGTTTGCTGGTCCCTTGGCGGGGTATCCATGACAATTTCCCTTTTTCCACGTCTGCTGCCGATCCGGGACTCTGGGGCATGATCGCGCCCGATGGACGCCTGGATACGGCCGGCGACTACCCTTTCGACCGGCTACGCGCGCTGCTCGGCGACTGCCAGCCGCCGGACAGCGTGGTGCCGGTTGCCTTTTCTCTCGGTGAGCCGCAGCAGGCGCCGCCCGCGTTCGTCGCCGAGACAATTGCTGCCGAGGCCGCGGCCTGGGGGCAATATCCTCCCATCCGGGGTACCGCGGACTTCCGCGCGGCGATCGCCGCCTGGCTGACGCAGCGCTATCGTCTGCCGCCGGGCATGATTGATGCCGATGCGATGATCGTGCCCGTGTCGGGCACCCGCGAGGCGCTGTTCATGATTGCTCTTGCCGTTGTTCCCGAAAGCAGATCCGGGACGCGCCCGATGGCGCTGATGCCGAACCCGTTCTACCAGGTCTATCTCGGGGCCGCAGCGGCGGCCGGGGCCCAACCCGTGTTCGTGCCGGCCGACCGCGAGCATGGTTTTCTGCCCGACTACGCTTCGATTCCGGACGAGATCCTCGACCGCGCCGCCATTGCCTATTTCTGCTCGCCTGCGAACCCGCAGGGTGCGGTCGCCTCGCTCGACGCCCTCAAGAACCTTGTGGAACTCGCTCGTACCCACGATTTCCTGCTGGTGTCCGACGAGTGCTACAGCGAACTCTACTATGGCGAGCCACCGCCCGGCGCGGCCGAAGCCTGCGCGGCGCTCGGCCGCAGGTCCATGTCCGGGGTCGTGGTCATGAACTCCTTGTCCAAGCGCTCCTCGGCGCCGGGGCTCCGCGTCGGTTTTGTCGCCGGAGACCCGGAAGTCATGCGCCGGTTTGCCCGCCTGCGCGACTATGGCGGTGCGCCGCCACCGCTGCCGCTTCTTTCGGCAGCCGTGGCGCTGTGGCGCGACGAGGAACATGTCGAGGCCAACCGGGCAAGCTACGCCGCGCGGTTTGCTGCCGCGGAGGAAATACTCGGAGGGCGCCACGGGTTCTACGCCCCGGAAGGTGGCTTTTATCTTTGGCTCGATGTCGGGGACGGCGAAGCTGCTGCACGCAGCCTGTGGCGTGAGGCCGGTATCCGCGTCATGCCCGGCGAATATCTGGCCCGGGAGACTGACAGCGGCCATCCGGGCGCGGGTTATATCCGCGTGGCGCTGGTGCATGAACTCGATACCACGCGCGAGGCGCTCTCACGGATGTCGGACACGCTGGGCCGGACAGGCCTGAATGGCGAGGACGGATCATGACGGCGCAAGCCCGTCACATTGGCGGCGACACCCCTGTTTCGCGAAGCATTCCGGTCTTTCTCGCGCGCCGTCTCCGCGAAGCGGCTGGGATTTGCCTGCTCGCCGCTGCCGCTGGCGCGATGATCGCGGTCTTCGGGTACGATGCCTCCGACCCTTCCTGGAATCACGCCATCGCCTACGGCGCATCCAACCCGCTCGGAGAAATCGGCGCGCGCGCGGCCGATTTTCTGGTGCAGTCCATCGGTGCCGGCGCCTATCTGTTGGCGGCCGTGCTGGCATGCTGGGGATGGCGCTTCTTTCGGCATCGTGAAATCACCCGCTTCTGGGCGCGCGTGATCGCCTTCGCCGTGGCGCTGGCGCTCGCGGTGCTCGCGCTCGACAGCCTGCCGCCCGGTGCGGCATGGTCGGATTCTGCCGGAGTGGGCGGGGTCGCCGGGCATCTTCTTGCGGGCTGGCTTGCGCCGCTTGCCGAAGCCGCCGGTCTGGCGAGGTTGCCGATGACGCTGGGTGCTGCGTTAGCCGCGTTTGTCGCTTCGGCTGCCGCCCTCGGCGTGGGCCTTGCCGAGTGGCGCTCGGCATTCGCGGCAGCCCGCTCCGCGGCGCGCAGCGGCGGACGCGGCGTCGTTGTGGCCGGGACCAGGATCGCCCGTGTCGCGCGGTGGCTGTGCAGGACACGGAATGGCGCGGCGCCCGTCGACGAGAGGGTTGACCCGCCACCGCCCCGCATGGCGCAGCTCGGTCCCGCGGCCCCTGCACCGGAGTCCTCCGGAAAGATCGTCGCTGGCCGTAAACGCAAGGTAGCCGCCGGCAGGAGGGCGGCCGAGGCAGGGCAGGCGAATCTCGATCTGGGGACTGGCGAGTATGTGCTGCCACCGCTTGACGCGCTCGACCCGGCGCCAGCCGGTGCAGGTGCGCTGCAGCCGAACGATGAGGCGCTGGCGGAGAATGCTCGCCTCCTGGAATCGGTGCTCGAAGACTTCGGGGTGCACGGCCGCATCGTCAAGGTGCGGCCCGGTCCGGTCGTTACCCTCTACGAGCTCGAGCCGGCGCCCGGAACCAAGAGCGCACGTGTCATCGGCCTCGCCGACGACATTGCCCGTTCGATGAGCGCGGTTTCGGTTCGTGTCGCTGTCGTGCGGGGCAGGAACGTCATCGGCATCGAACTGCCCAACATGGACCGGGAACTCGTCGTGCTGCGCGAGCTCGTGTCCTCGAAGACCTATGAAAGTCATCGCGGTGCTCTGCCGCTGGTGCTTGGAAAGAACATCGGCGGCGATCTCGTCATGGAAGACCTTGCCCGCATGCCGCATCTGCTCATTGCCGGCACCACCGGGTCGGGGAAGTCGGTCGCGGTCAACACCATGATCATGTCGCTGCTCTACCGGCTGCCGCCGGAGCGCTGCAAGTTCATCATGATCGACCCGAAAATGCTCGAACTCTCGGTCTATGACGATATTCCGCACCTTCTCGCGCCTGTGGTCACCGATGCTTCCAAGGCGGTTGTCGCCCTGCGTTGGGCCGTCCGGGAAATGGAAGAGCGCTACCGTGCAATGTCGAATCTCGGTGTTCGCAATATTCAGGGCTACAACCAACGCCTTGCCGAAGCGCTGGCGAACGGCGAGCCCCTGACCAGGACGGTGCAGACGGGGTTCGATCCGGAGTCGGGCGAGCCAGTCTACGAAGAACAGGAATACGGTGACACGCTGCTTCCGCATATCGTCGTGATCGTCGACGAGATGGCAGACCTGATGCTCGTCGCCGGCAAGGATGTCGAAGCGGCTGTCCAGCGTCTGGCGCAGATGGCGCGGGCCGCCGGCATTCATCTGATCATGGCTACCCAACGCCCGTCGGTAGACGTTATCACAGGCACCATCAAGGCGAACTTTCCGACCCGCGTCAGCTTCCAGGTCACCTCCAAGATCGACAGCCGCACGATACTCGGAGAAGGCGGCGCGGAACAGCTTCTGGGGCAGGGCGACATGCTCTACATGGCTGGTGGCGGGCGGATCAGCCGCGTGCACGGCCCCTTTGTCTCCGACGAAGCGGTCGAGCGGGTCGTGCGGTGCCTGCGCGAGCAGGGGGCGCCGGAATACATCGACGATGTTACCGAGGGAGAAAACGAGTCGCCGTTCCTCCCGCCCGCCGGCGACAATTCCGGCGGCGGCTCCAGCGGTGGCGACGCACTCTATGACCAGGCCGTCGCCATCGTCTGCAGCGAACGGCGGGCTTCGACCAGCTTCGTGCAGCGCCATCTCCAGATCGGCTACAACCGTGCGGCGAGAATCATCGAGCGGATGGAGGCCGACGGCGTCATCAGCAAACCCAACCATGCCGGAAAGCGGGAGGTCCTAGCGCGCGACCTCGACGGTCACGACAGCTGATGCCGGCATCGGCTTTCCGGCCGGCGTTGCCGCTGCCCCGCGTGCACCGTTTTCTGGTGTGCCTTGCGGCTGCCGCGGTCCTGATCTTGACGTCCCCACCCGCCAGCGCCGCCACGCTCTCCCAGCGTGACGCCATCGATGTCGCGCGCATCGAAGCCTACCTGAACTCGCTCCGGACGGTTCGCAGTTCCTTCGTTCAGGTGTCGTCCAGGGGTGAGACGGCCGAGGGCACCATCTTCATCGAGCGCCCCGGCCGATTGCGCCTCGACTACAGCAATCCGTCCAACATCGAGGTCTATGTCAACGGCAACTGGCTTGTCCATGTCGATACCGACCTCGAGGCGGTCAGCCATATCCCGGTAAAATGGACGCCAGCACGCTTCCTGGTAAGCGAGCGCATCGCCCTGTCGGGCGAGGCGACCGTGCGGCGCATCCATCGCAAGCCCGGCCTTATCTCCATCGAACTGGTGCAGACCAGTGATCCTGAAGCGGGCAGTTTCGAGCTCGTCTTCTCCGATGGGCCGCTGGTCCTTCGCCAGTGGATCGTCGTCGATGCCCAGGACGTGACCACGATCGTGACCTTGTCGGGACCGGTCTTCAACACGCCGATTCCGCGCGAGGTCTTTGTCTTTGATTCGCGCAGATTCGAATCCGATCCTCAGTGAAGTAGTCTCCGTTGAGCAGGCCCGCCATGGACGGCGGTCTCCGGAAACCGGACGGCCCCCATCCGGGTCCTGCAAGCCGTGATTGCGCCCGGTTTGCATCACGGGAATTAACTTCGGAGGAGGGCCGGGAAAGCAGTTGCGTCGCGTGGCCGAGCGCCGCGGCGACTCGCCCCGTGTTGTCCCTGAAGGCCGGACATGGTAAGCAACCGGCATGTTTGACAGGTCAGTCACTCCGGTTGTCGGCGTCTCGGCAAGCCGTCATTTCATGCCCGCACATACGCTCCCCCACCACGGCTCGGGGGAACGCTATATCCTTGCCGTGTCGGAAGGCGCCGGCGCGCTTCCCGTGATTATTCCGGCTCTTGGCGACGGATGCGATTTTGCCGAGCTCGTGCAGCGGCTTGACGGCCTGTTCCTTACCGGCGGCCGCGCCAATGTCGAACCGCACCATTACGGCGGTCCGCCGTTTCCCGACGACGAGATTCGCGACCCGCCGCGGGACCATACCGTGCTTCCCCTCATTCGCGAATGCGTGGAGCGCGGCGTGCCGGTGTTCGGATCCTGCCGCGGCATCCAGGAGATCAATGTGGCGCTCGGCGGCTCGCTGCATTACCGCACCCATCTCGTTCCCGGATACGACGACCACCGCATGCGCCGCGAAGGTGATATCGAGTTCAGGATGGGCCCGCGCCATCAGGTCGTGCTCGCCGAGGACGGGCTGTTCCACAAGCTTGTCAGCGCGCGCGAAGTCATGGTCAATTCTCTGCACGGGCAGTCGGTTGATTCTGTCGCGCCGGGCCTTGAGGTGGAATGCGTCTCTCCGGACGGCGTCATCGAAGGGCTCAGCCATTCTGATTCGCGGACGTTCTGCGTTGGCGTCCAGTGGCATGCGGAGTGGCGTTTCGAGACCCACCCCCTGTCCGGCGCATTGTTCCGCACTTTTGGCGATGCCTGCCGCAAGCGTGCGGCAGGGCGCAGGGGCTACGTCGTTGCTGCAGCCTGAGCCACTCGCGCCCTAACCATGCGGGTGGCGACCTGGAACATCAATTCGGTGCGGTTGCGTCTCGAGACGCTCCGGCGCGTGGCCGATCTCCTCGAACCCGATTATCTCTGCCTCCAGGAGATCAAGGTGCGGACCGAGGATTTCCCGGCCGGAGACATCGCCGCGATCGGGTTTCCGCACCAGCTCGTGCGCGGGATGAAGAGCTACAACGGCGTGGCAATCCTGTCGCGCCATGCGCTCTCCGACGGCGGCAGCCGGGACTGGTGCGCGCGCGATGACGCCCGCCATGTGGCCGGGATCGTTGAAGGCGGGACCGAGATTCACAACTTCTACGTTCCGGCGGGCGGCGACGAACCGGATCCCGATATCAACGACAAGTTCGCCCACAAGCTGGCCTTCCTCGATGAGGCGGCACGATGGTCGGCCACCCTGCCGCCGCGCAGCCGGCGCGTTCTCGTCGGCGATCTCAACATTGCTCCCCTGGAGACTGACGTCTGGTCGCACAGGCAACTGCTCAAGGTGGTGAGCCATACCCCTGTCGAGGTCGAGGGTCTGTCACGATGGCAGAAGGCGCACGGATGGGTAGACGCGGTGCGCTTGATCATCCCCGAGGACCAGCAGCTCTATTCGTGGTGGAGCTATCGCAATCGCACATGGCCGGGCAGCGATCGAGGCCGCCGCCTCGATCATGTCTGGGTTAGTCCCGACCTGGCCGGCCACGTCGCTGACGCCGGAGTATTGCGGGAGGCGCGCGGCTGGAAGATGCCGTCCGATCACGCCCCCGTGTGGGCCGATATTACGCTCTGAGGTCGTGTGCGCCGGATCAGGGATCGGGCGGGCCGTAGCCCGGGTGCTGCGGAATCTCTTCGTTCACCAGAATGGCCCTGCGGCCGCCGAAACGCTCTTTCCAGCGATCGATCACCTCCGGGTTGAAGACGTTGTTGGGAACCTCCCCGTTGAGGGCCTGCAGCACCGCGTTGGTGGCCCAGCGATAGCCCGGGCCGAGGCCACTGCCCGCGTTGACAGAGATCATGTGCGGTGACAGCGTTATCTTGCTGCCGAGGTCGCGAAGTGGTGAATCGGCGGGCAGGGGCTCGTCGCGGAAGGCGTCGATTGAGGCGCCTGCGATCACGTCGTTCCGCAGCGCGTCGGCTAGCGCGTCCTCGTCGACATTGCCACCCCGCGAGGTGTTGATGAAGATCGCACCGGGTTTCATCTTCGCGAACTGCGCGGCGCCCATCATCCCATCGTTCTTGCGCGTGTAGGTGCAGTGCAGGCTGACGACGTCCGAGTTCTCGAGCAGGTGGTCGAGTTCGACCCTCTCCGCGCCCTTTTCGGCAAAGCGGCTGTCGGGGATGTAGGGGTCGCAAGCAATGATGCGCATGCCCCATGGCGCGAACAGCTGAGCGACGCGCGCGCCGATACGACCGAGACCTATGATGCCGAGGGTGAGACCTGGATATCCGTCGCTTGTGCGGGCGCCCAGATAGAGTCCGGACAATTCGGGTTCACGCCACCCGCCGGCCCTGATCGTTGCGTCCCTCTCGGCGGTTTTCTTGAGCCGCGCGAGGATCATTGCCACCGTGCCTTCGGCAACGCCGTAGCAATTCGATTCGGTCGGGCCGTGGCATACCAGTATCCCCAGTTCGGTGGCGGCATCGACATCCACATCGTCGGTGCCGACCGTGCATTTGGCGACAATACGCAGCTTGGGACTTGCCTTGAGGATCTTCCGCGTCACCGGGGTCGAGCGGATCGACGTCCCCATCAGCGCGTCGGCGGTGCGGGCGTGCGTCGCGACGTCATCCTCGTGATCGCCCCGCGGCACATGCCAGACAGGGTTGCCGAAGGAGAGTTCGCAGCCATAGCGCTCGAGGGTGTCGTGACAGTCTTCGAGGCCCTTGACCGGCGCAAAGACGAATACTCTTGGAGCCGTCATGTGGTTTCCTTTCTGGTCCTGCGGTCCACGCGGTTGATGAAATAACGGCGCTGCGCAACCTGCGGCGGCGGTGCCAGCGGCGTCCAGCCCGGCGCCCGGTAGTCCTGATCGCTGATCACGATGCCGCGAGCGGCCATGAGGCCGGAAAGCGCCGGCGCGATGAAAGCGGCGAGCCGGGCGTTCGAGTCCGCATCGCCGGTACCCATATCGCAATGGGCGAGCGCGGCGGGAGCGCCGATGCGGGTGCGCGCGGCAGGCAGGGTGGAGGTGATGTCTCCGAGAATCATGTGGCCGTCATCGGGAACGCAGTCCGGATGAGCAGCAACGCGGCAATCGAACACGAAGATCTCGCGATCCGGAAACAGTTCGCGCAGGTGGTCATAGGTGCGGCCGTTGCCGAGACCGAGTTCGAGGACCGGGCCCGGAATGCCGGCGATCAGTTCTGCCGCCATGTTCAGGCAGTCGCGTTGTGCCGAAACGCGGCGAATGAACGAATCGAGGCGACTCATTCCCCGTCTCGGGCGTCGCGAAGACGAGCCGTCGTCGCGTCGAGTCGCTGGGCTAGCACCCGCATCACCTCGACCGCGATTTCGGGGAACTCCCCGATCATGCGGAAGAACATGTCCTTGGTGATCTCGAGGGTGACGAGTTCCGACACGGCGCGCACCGTCGCGGTGCGCGGCGCATCCATCAGTATCGCCATTTCGCCGATTATGTCGTTCCGGCCCAGGCGGGCGACGGTCAACTCCCCGTCAGGCGTGTCGAGGATCACGTCGGCGCTGCCTTCGAGGACGATGTAGGCAACATCTCCCTCGTCGCCCTGATGGAACAGTTCCCGTCCAGCGGGAAACGTCAGCCTTTCGCTGGTAAACGCGATCAGCTTGAGTTGCGAAGGCGCCACCCTCGCGAACAGCGGAATGCTTCTCAGCGCGTCGACCTCTTCGTTCAGAGCCATGTCCAGTCCTTTCCCTGGAGACGGCGGACCGTCTATTCCGCCTCGATCAGTTGGCGAAGCGCAGTTCCCTCGCGATCGAGTTCCTCGAAACTTCCCTGTTCTACCACGCGGCCGGACCGCATGACGACGACCTGATCGAACTCCCGCGCCATCGACGCCCGGTGCACCGCCCAGATCAGGCCCCGGTCCTGGAATTCCCGCTTCAGGTTGTTCAGGATCATGCTTTGTGCGGCACCGTCGAGGCCGGCTGCAGCCTCGTTGAGGATGAGGATGTCGGGGCGTTTCAGGACCGAGCGGGCGATCGCGAGCTTCTGCCGTTGGGTGCCGGTGAGGCGGCCGCCGCCGCTGCCGACGTGGAAATCGAGGCCAACGCTCCGGACGGCGTTCTCGAGACCGAGCGACCGGATGACTTCGGCCATGATCTCGCCGACCCGCTCGGCCGCGCCGGCTTGGCCGTGGGCAACCTTGCCGAAAAGGATGTTGTCTTGCAGCGAGGCGGCGGCGTTGAAGCGGTTGACGTCAAAGAATTCGACGGCACCGCGGTAGGCGCCGGTCAGGCCCGCCGCAAAGGCGCGACGCGCTTCGAGGATGCGGGTCCGCAGGTCGTCGTCGATGATGCCGAGACGGTGGCGCGCGGGGCACAGCTTGAAGGGCAGAGAGAGAAACATCGTGCGTTCGTCCGCGTCGAGCGTATCGATGCCGTCGCGGGCAATGCGGGCGAGGAGGATCCGGAATTCCGGGAGATCGTCCGACGAGATGAAGCTGAACCGCTCGAAGAACGGATGATCCCGCGGCAGGTCGGCGAAGATCTCGACCATGGTCGCGGCCACTCGACGCCCGGCGTCGAGCAGGATGCCGGTCAGCCCGCGGCTTTCGAGAAGTGCCAGAATGTGCGGGTTCTCGGCGAGGTTGTTGATGTCGAAGGTCTTCCCCACCGGCGTGCCGAACAGCAGGTTCTCGGCGAGCGTCGCGTTGTCGTTGTAGCGTTCGGCGTCAAAGATCTCCACCAGCCCCGCGAATTCGGGGGACTGGAGTTCCGCGGCAAGCGCCGCGCGTGCCTCGAGGAAACGCTCCGCGAGCCCGCTCTTGGCCTCGGGATCGATCGTTCCGCGCAGCCCCAGTTCATAGATGTCCCGGTCAAGCCCGACGAGGCAGAGGACCTCGAAGATCCGGTCGAGGAGTGCGGCTTCGTCGGCGGCTCCGACGGCGTCGTAGTCGATCCAGTCGGCGTCGGGATCATCACCCGAATTGCCGGTCGCGGCTGCCTCGGCCAAAGCGCGGGCGCGGCGAGCCGCCTCCGACGGATCGTATCGCGCGGCTTGCAGCGGCACATGCCGCACGCCGTAGAGGAGGTTGTCGCCGACCGTCGACGAGAACATGAACGCGACGGATCCGACATAGGAGAGCCGTCGCCCGGTAACAGCCTCGGGCAGGGTGTCGGCCCTCCGGCCGCCGATTTCCAGGGTGCCGACATGCGGATTCACGAGGCGTGCCAACAACTGCGAGAGCTCTTCCTTGCCCGAGCCGCCGGCGCCGACCAGGGCGACCGAACTCGCGCAGTCGAGTGTCAGCGAGACATTCTCGACTAGGCTCGCGTCGGTGTCGTCGACAAGTCCGACATTCGCGGCCACGACCTCGCCGCGAATCGGCGCGATCTCTTCCGGCTCGTCGAGCTGGAGAGAAGGATCCATCATTCCCTCCGGCTCGAACTGCATGACGACCTGTTCGAACTTGATCCTCGCGTCCTGCTGGCGCTGGTAGAAGTTGAGCAGCTCCTTCCACGGCGCCGCCAGCTCCTTGTGGGCGGCGATCGCCGCGAGCAACGTGCCGATGTCGAGCTCGCCCTTGATCGTAAGCCAGCCTCCGATCGTGTAGTAGCAGAAAGGCCCGAGTTGGTTGATCGAATTGTTCAGGAACTTGATGACGAACTTCCAGATGTAGATCTGGAGCCGGACATTGTAGATCCCGTCAAGCTGCTGCGAGAAACCAGCCAGTTCACGACGCGCGGTGTTGTGGACATGCACCTCCTGGACGCCGGCCACGGATTCGCCGATGCGGTCCGAAAGCCTGCGCACCAGCGCGACGCGCTCCTTGGCGAGCAAGTTGACGCGGCGCTGGAGTCGCGGAATGAGATAGAGCTGGAGCGGGTAGAGCGCGACGGCAGCCAGGGCCATGGTCCAGTTCTGGATGAACAGGAAACTCAGCGTCACGAGGAGGTACCCGCCCTGGTAGACCGGCAGCTTGAAGGCGTCTCCGACGAAGCCGCCGAGGGGTTCGACCTCGGTGGCGACCATGGTGATTACTTCGCCTTGGGAGGTGCGGCGGAACCGCGACAGCGGAAAGCGCAGGATGCGGCCGTAGAGGTCGTAGCGCAGTCGTCGCAGCATGCGCTCGCCGGTAATGCCGCTGTAGACGTTGAGGGCGTACTTGAAGCTTTGGTTTATGGCGATGAGGACGAGCAGAAATCCGGTCAGCACGAAGAGGTAGTCCAACTGCGCCAGTTCGATCGTCCCCAGGCTCCAGAGCGCGATCGAAAGGTCGGACTGTTCCGCCTGGATGGCGTCGTTGACGATGATCTTGGGCAGTTCGAGGAACGCGTAGAGGAACGGAAACGACGCGATCGCCATCAAGGTGAGCACGAGCTGCCGCTTCAGGGAAAACCGGATGATGTAGCGGTAGATGCTTGTGTCCATCGCGTTTCCGTCCCCCGTTGCCCGGGATCCGCAGATCCCGGCCGGCGCAACGCCGCTACGTTGCCGTCACGCGGCTGCGCCGGAACGCCGACACCAGGCGCGATGTTCCTGTATAATGGCTTCCGAAGCAGTATTTTGGCTGCGGCAGATCCCTTGCGGGGAGGGAACGATAGCGGGACCGGGCATGACGGGCAACCACTGCCACCAGCGTATTCTCATCTACAGCCATGACAGCTTCGGGCTCGGCCATCTGAGGCGGTGTCGGGCGATCGCCCATGCGTTGGTCGACAGGAATCCCGAGATGTCGGTCATCATCCTGTCGGGTTCGCCGATCATCGGCAATTTCGATTTCCGGCGCCAGGTGGATTTCGTCCGCGTGCCTGGCGTGATCAAGTTGCGCAACGGCGACTATACGTCGCACAGCCTCACGCTTGATGTCGAGGAAACGCTGGCCTTGCGCGCCTCGATTATCCACCACACGGCGGAGGTCTTCGCCCCGGACGTGTTCATCGTCGACAAGGAGCCGCTGGGGCTGCGCGGGGAAGTCGGGGACACGCTCAAAATGCTGCATGCGCGGGGCACGCCGCTGGTGCTTGGGCTGCGCGACGTGCTGGACGAGCCGGCGCTGCTGGCACCGGAATGGGAACGCAAGAACGTTATGCCGGCGCTGACCGATCTCTATGACGAGATCTGGGTGTACGGGCTGCCGCAGATCTGCGACCCGCTGGCCGAGATCCCGATACCGCAGGTGGTCAGGCGCAAGATGGTGTTTACTGGCTATCTCAGGCGCGAGGCCGCGCGCGGTGATCTCGCCCGCGGACACATGGCGCCATTCGACAAGCCCTACCTGCTCGTCACGCCGGGCGGCGGCGGCGACGGCGAGGTGCTGGTTGACTGGGTGCTGCGCGCCTACGAGTTCGATCGCCGGGCCCCGCATCCGGCATTGCTGGTCTTCGGTCCGTTCATGCAGCAGGACAAGCAGAGCCAGTTTGCAAGGCGTGTGGAGGCGCTGCCGCAGGTCGAGGCGATCACCTTCGACGCCAATATCGAGCCCCTGATCGAAGGTGCCGCCGGGATTGTGGCGATGGGCGGCTACAACACGTTCTGCGAGATCCTGACGTTCGACAAGCCGGCGCTGGTGGTGCCGCGCACGGTGCCGCGCAAGGAGCAGCTGATCAGGGCCGGGCGGGCGCAGGAACTCGGGCTGTTGAGCATGCTCATCGGCGACGGGATCCGCGATCCGTCGGCCATGGCCACCGCGCTCCGCCATCTTCCCCAGCAGACGCGGCCGTCGGATGTCGTCGTGCCCGGACTCCTTGACGGGCTTGCCAGCGTCAACCGGCTGGCGTCGCGCCTGATAGCAGGTCGCAGCCTGCCGCGCGTCGCGATCGCAGGCCGGGCCGGCGCATGACGGCCGGCGGCGGGACGGTGGCGGTCGTCCTCAAGGGGTATCCGCGGCTTTCGGAAACCTTCATCGCCCAGGAGCTCTGCGGTCTCGAACAGCGCGACCTCGCGCTGCGGATCTTTTCGCTGCGCCACCCGACGGAAACGCGCCGGCATCCGGTTCACGACGAAATCGCGGCGCCGGCGTCCTATCTTCCGGAATATCTCCATCAGGAGATCGGTCGGGTGTGGCGGGCATGGCGTGCCGTGCGCCGGCTTCCGGGCTATGCCGCCGCACGGCGCGCCTGGCTCCGCGATCTGGGGCGCGACCGCACGCCCAACCGCATCCGCCGGTTCGGTCAGGCCATGGTCATGGCACACGAACTGCCCGGAGATGTTCGCCATATCCATGCCCATTTCCTCCATACACCGGCCTCGGTGGCGCGCTACGCCGCGATGCTCTCGGGAAGATCGTGGAGCATCTCGGCCCATGCGAAGGACATCTGGACCACCCCGGAATGGGAGAAGCGTGAGAAACTCGCTGCCTGCGCCTGGGCTGTGACCTGTTCGCGGCATGCCCGGGACCATCTCGCGGCGCTGGCGCCGTCGCCCGGTACCGTCGAGCTGGTCTATCACGGTCTCAGCGCCCGCCGGTTTCCGCCGGTGCCGGCGATACGTCCGGCGCGCGATGGTGGCGATGCGGCCGATCCCTTACGCATCCTGTGCGTCGGGCGCGCAGTCGAGAAGAAGGGGCTCGACATACTGCTCGACGCTCTTGCCGACCTCCCCGGCGAGCTTGACTGGCGCTTCTTCCATGTCGGCGGCGGCGAGCTCCTCGGGACGCTGCGCCGCCGCGCCCGCAGGCTCGGGATCGACCGCCGCGTCGTCTGGCACGGCTCGCTGCCCCATGACGAGGTCGTGGAACAGTACCGCGGCGCCGACCTCTTCGTCCTTGCGAGCCGGATTGCCCGGGATGGTGATCGCGACGGCCTGCCGAACGTCCTGATGGAGGCACAGATGACGGGCCTCGCCTGCATCGCCACCGGGGTTTCAGCTATTCCTGAACTGATCGAACACGGACAGACGGGAATTCTCGTGCCTCCCGGCGATCATCGGATCCTGGCCGAGGCCATCGTGCGCCTTGCCTCCGACCCCGATCTGCGGGCGCGCCTCGGTGCGGCCGGCGCGGCGCGCGTCCGCCGCGACTTCTCCTTCGATGCCGGAATCGATCTGTTGGCGGCACGGCTCGGGGCACCCCAGCCGGCTGCGCGGTCCGCCGCCTGAAGGGGTTCGGACTCGATGCCCCTGGTCCTGCGCGTAATCCGGAGCGTCGGCCTGTCCCGTGCTGTCCGGAGCGCGTGATCGTGCGTGTTGCGTTCTATGCGCCGATGAAATCCGCAACCTCGCCGGTGCCGTCGGGTGACCGCCAGATGGCGCGCAACCTCGTGCGGGCGCTGGAGATCGCGGGCCATCAGGTGCAGGTGCCGAGTCGTTTCGTCAGCCGCGACGGCGCCGGCGACAGTCTCAGGCAGGAGCGGCTGGCAGGCCTCGGCACCGCGCTTGCCGACCGGCTGGTCCGTCGCTGGGATGGCGGAGGCGATGTGCCGCAGGCCTGGTTCACCTACCACGTGTATCACAAGTCGCCGGACTGGCTCGGGCCGCGCATCCGTTCGCGGCTCGGGATACCGTATGTCATTGCCGAGGCCTCCCATGCACCGAAGCAGGCTGGCGGCAGATGGGCGATCGGATATCGCGGTGCGGAGATGGCGATCCGCGCGGCAGATGCCGTCATCGGCCTGTCGTCCAACGATGCCGCATGCGTACTGCCGCTCCTGTCGCAGCCGGATCGCTACCACCGGCTTCCCCCCTTCACTGATGTCCGGCCGTTTTCCGCGGCGGCCGCAACCGGGCGTGCCCGGGGCGCCGGCCCTGCGACGGCACCGGTGGTGCTTGCGGTCGCGATGATGCGCCGCGGCGACAAGCTCGCGAGCTACCGTCAACTTGCCGCGGCGATGCAACGACTTGTCGATCTGCCCTGGACGATGCTTATCGTGGGCGACGGGCCCGCCCGTGGAGAGGTGAAAGCGGCCTTCGACGGACTTCCGCCGGATCGCGTGCGATGGGCGGGAGCCGTTCCGGGCAGCGACCTGGCGGACATTTGCGCTTGCGCAGACCTCATGGTCTGGCCGGCGGTCAACGAAGCCTACGGCATGGCGCTTCTCGAGGCGCAGTCAGCAGGGCTTCCAGTGATTGCTGGCCGCAGCGGCGGCGTCGCGGACATCGTTTGCGATGGCGAAACCGGGCTTCTGACGGAGCCGGGAAATGTTGCCGCCCTCTCCGGTGCTGCCAAGACCCTTCTCCTGGATGCCGGCCTGCGCCGGCATATGTCCGGCGCTGCTCTCAGGAAAACGCAGACCGAACACGATCTTGGCGCGGCGGCGCGCCTGCTCGGCTCCGTTCTCGACGGGTGCCGCGGCGCCGCCCTCCGGCATGGCGCTTGCCAGGAAGGGGAAACCCCTTGAACGGTTGCCGGTCAGGCGGGTGGATGGGATGATCCGTCTCGCTCTCATTCGCCACGGCCCCACCGACTGGAATGCCGAACGGCGCCTGCAGGGACGGGCGGACCGGCTGCTGTCCGACGAGGGCCGGACCCGGGTCGCGGGCTGGCGGATCCCCGAGGCGTATCTGGAATTCGAGTGGATCGCGAGCCCGCTGTCGCGGGCCCGCGAAACCGCCCAAATCCTCGGGCTTCCCGTGACCGGAACGGAGGACGCCATCATCGAAATGGACTGGGGCGACTGGGAGGGCCATACGCGCCCGGAACTCGATGCGCGCTACGGGGCCGAGGTCGCGAGGCGGACGGCGCGGGGTCTTGATCTTCGGCCGCACAACGGAGAAAGCCCGCGCGACGTGCGTGACCGCTTCGCCACCTGGGCCTGCGCCGCCGCCGGCGCGGGCCGGCCCGTCGGCGCGGTGTGCCACCAGGGAATCATCCGGGCCGCCTTGTCGCTCGCGACCGGCTGGAACATGATCGGCAAGCCTCCAGTCCGCATGGGCTGGGACAGCCTTCATCTCTTCGAGGCCGATGCCGCGGGACACTTCGCGATCATCGAGATGAACATCGATCTGAAGGATTCGGCCGCATGACCGGCCGGCCCGCGGTTCTGTTCTGGGTGCAGCACCTGCTCGGCGTTGGCCATCTCCGCCGGGCGGCAGTGCTCGCGCGCGCCTTTCGCCGCGCCGGCATGGAGGTCACCGTGGTGTCGGGCGGTATGCCGGAGCCCGGAATCGACCTCGACGGCGGAACCCTGGTCCAGCTTCCGCCCGTGCGCGCCGGCGACAGATATTTCAAGACGCTGGTCGACCGCGGCGGGACGGTTATTGACGAGCGTTTCCGCCAGCGCCGCATCGCGCTCCTGCTCGATGCCTGGTGCGCCGCGGCGCCCGATATCATCATCACCGAACTGTTTCCTTTTGGGCGCAGGCAACTCCGGAACGAGGTTCTGGCGCTACTCGATGCTGCGCGCGCTCATGGGACGCGGCCGCTGATCGTCTCTTCGGTCCGCGACATCTTGGTCGAGCCGCCCAAACCCGAAAGATCGGAGGAGATGCTGGACTGGACCAGGCGGCTCTATGACAGGGTCCTGGTCCACGGCGACCCCGATCTTATCGCGTTCGACGAGACCTTTTCACTTGCCGCCGGTATAACCGACCGTGTCTCTTATACCGGCTATGTCGTCGAAATGCCGACCCGCCGGCCGGGCGGGCCGGGCACGGGAGAGGTTGTTGTGTCGGCCGGCGGAGGAGCGGTGAGCGAGGAACTGTTCCGTGCCGCTCTTGTCGCCCGCCCGCACACCTGCCTTGGAGAACATGTGTGGCGGCTGCTGGTCGGCCATGCGCTTGCCGACGACACGCTGGCCGAGCTTGCGGCGATTGCCGGTGATGGCGTCATCGTCGAGCGTGCGCGGACGGATTTCACGTCGCTGCTGGCCAACTGCACGCTGTCGATAAGCCAGGGCGGGTACAACACGGTCATCGAACTTGCGGCCGCGCGGGCCCGCGCGGTGATCGTTCCCTATGCCGGAGGCCTCGAAACCGAGCAGACATTGCGTGCTCGGGTCCTCGAAACCCGCACCGCGATCCGCAGCGTTTCGGAGAGCGAGCTCGGCCCTGAAACCCTTGCTGCCGCGATCGATGCCGCGATGGAAGGGCCAATGCCGGAGCTGCCCGATATCCGCATGGACGGTGCCGGAACCAGCGCCCGCCTGCTTCGCGAATGGTTGTCGTGACCGGTCCGTGGCGGCGAGTCGAGGAGGAGTTGGGCGCCTGGACGGCGGCGGGCCGTGTTGCCGAATTCTGGTGGCGGGACGATGATGCCGCCGCGGCCACGCCGGCATTTCTGCGTCTGCTCGACACGTGCCGCCGAACCGGCGCGCCGCTTGCGGTCGCGGCGGTGCCGGGGCTGGCGACGCCCGATCTTGCCGCTGCCGTCGAGGATCGAGACGATATCTGTTTCCTTCAGCACGGCTATCTGCATGTCAATCACGCGGCGCCCGGCGAAAAGAAGGCCGAGCTGGGACCGGCGCGCGAACTGGCGCAGGCCTGCCGGGAACTGCAGGCTGGCCGGGATCGTATGGCGGGGATGTTTGGCGGACGCTGGGTCGCCGATGTCCTGGTCCCGCCATGGAACCGGATCGGCGGCCAGGTCGCCGCGGCGCTGCCGGAACTCGGCTTCAGCCGGCTTAGCCTGTTCGGCCCACGCAAGCCGGAGACCGAACTCGCCGGGGTAGTTTGCGTCAACACGCATGTCGATATTGTCGACTGGCGGGGTGGCGGCGGTTTTGTCGGCGACGAGGCGGCCACGACCGCCGTTGCCGGATGCCTCGCCGCCATTCGGGCGGGCGGAGTCGGGCCGGCTGAGGCCGTCGGAATGCTGACGCATCACGCGGTTCACGATGACCGGTGCTGGGACTTTGTCAGCCGTCTCGCCGACGTGATCTCAAGCCATCCGTCCGCGCGTTGGCGCTGCATCGCCGATCTTCAGGCAACAGACTGAGCGGCGGCATGTGCCGGTGTCGCCGCCCGGGACGGCCTGTGCTACATTGCCGCCCTGCGCAAGCCCGGTCCTTGCCTGGAATCACCGGGCAATGCCGGATTCCTCCGAATTGCCGCAGCGAAATGCCCGATCGGGGCTGCGGGGCCACGGACCGAGCGGGAATTCCGGCCTGCGTGCGCAAGGATGACCCCGATGACTGAACGATTTCTCAGGAATTGCTGGTATGTCGCGGCGCTTGATCACGAAGTGGCGTGCATGCGGACCCTGCGGCAATTCATCCTCAATGAGCCCGTCGTGTTCTTTCGGACGACGGAGGGGCGCCGGTGACGCTCGAGAATCTCTGCTGCCATCGCCAGGTGCCGTTGTCCAAGGGCATCGTGTGAAGGGCGACGACATCGAGTGCCCGTATCACGGATGCGCTACGGGCCGAACGGCAGGTGCGTGAGGGTTCCCGGCCAGGAAGCGATTCCGGACGGAGCGCGCGTGCGATCCTATCCGGTGATCGAACGCTACAAGTGGATCTGGATGGACGATCCCGAACGGGCCGATTCCGGCCTGATCGAGGACTTCCACTGGCGCGACGACCCCGGCTGGCAGTCGAAGGGTGAATTGCTGTCGTTGAAGGCCAACTACAGGCTGCTTGTGGAAAATCTTTGCGACCTGACCCATGTTCCCTTTGTCCATCCGACATCGCTCAACGAGACGATGATCGATAGCAGTGACGGGGCTCCGGTAAAGACCGCGCGTGAGGGGCGGGCGGTAAGGGTCGACCGATGGGAATTCGACGTGCCGGCGCCGTCTTGTTTTCGTGCCATGGCTGGCATGTCGCGCGAGGATCGCGTCGACCGCCGGCTCAATCTTGTGTACACCCCACCATCCTTCGTCCGCCTTGATATCGGCGCAGCGCCGGCAGGATGGCGAGCTGCGGATGGTGACCGGTCATCATATCCGACGACGCGGAATCTCAACGCGATCACGCCGGAAACCGCTACGAGCACGCACTATTTCTGGGCAAACGCCATCAACTTCAGTCTCGAGGATGCCTTGCTGATGGAAATCGATTTCAGGATGGTGCATTCCTTGAAGACATCGACATCATCGAGGCGCAGCAGCAGAACATGGAGACTGGATCCTGGACGCGCCTGAACATTTCCGGCGATGCCGGCGGCGTTCAGGCGATACGCATCCTTGATGAGGCGATCGCGGCCGAACAGGGGTAGGCGAAGGGCACCGGCAATGGTCCCCGGCGCCTCCGCCGTGCTTCCGCAGTACGCGGTTTCGCGCTGCGTCCGGCGCGGCTGCCGGCTCGTCCCGCCCGGGCGGGCGGCACTGATCAGGGCCGATACGCGCCATGGTCCGGAAAGAGTGGCCCCGGCTGCCGCATCCGGGGTGCCGATCCTTACTGTTCCAGGCGAATGGCCACGTTCGACATGACGGTATACAGGCATGACTTCCGTTCCCTCGGAGAAGATTATCTCCGGGCCGGACTCGGCCTCGCGCTGACCTTGGGTCCGCTCGTTCTCGTACCGGTCGACGCTGTGCTGGGGTGGATGTTCGGCGCCGTTGCTGCCCTCATGGCGATTCACGGGCTGCGGACGATCTGGCGGCACCTTGCGGCGATCGAATGCGGTGACGACATCCTTGCCCTCCGGGCACCCGTGACGCGGCGCCTTGCATGGTCGGATCTCGGTGGACTGCGGCTGCGCTATTTCAGCACGCGGCGTGACCGTGACCGTGGATGGATGCAGCTGATCCTGAAGGGCAGCGGTGTCGCACTTCGCATCGATTCGACCCTGCCTGGATTCGAGGAGATTGTACGGCGGGCGGCGGCCGCGGCCGTGGCGGCAGGCCTGCCGCTCTCCAGTGCAACTCGCCGGAATCTGGAGAGCCTGGGCCTGTCCGCAGACAGCGGCGGCGGCGATGCGGATCCGATGGGGGAACGCGCCGACTGCTGAGCCGTGGGCGCTGGGCCGAAGTTGTCTGTGCCCAAGTTGGCACTTTTTGCGGCCTGAAATTTTTATCACGTTGCGTGATTTTTTGTCGGCCGATTTGAACATGGCACTACATTCTGTTGAATTTTGTCAGCTTGCGAGTCGGCTCCTCGTGCGGCGGGTTCGACACCAGCCGCCGAGGAGATTTCGGCGACCTCGGCGGTGCGTGTCCTGTCGGTTGACGATCAATGTGCGCAGGCGCGTGGTGACCCTGGTTCCGCATGCTCTCGCGGATTGATGTCCGGCACTTGTCGATGCCCCGCGCGGGGATCAGATGCACCGCGGCGAGCACGGCGATCAACAGGTGGGCGGCGATGCGCTGGCCGGGCGCAATCCGGGCTCGGATTTCAATGAACGGAAGGTGGCCTCGATATCCGTGTCCCGAGCATCCATGTTTCCTGGCAAGGTTTTTGCGGGTGTCTGCGGTGATGTTTTCTGTGGTTGTCCACAAGCGGTGTGGGATTTGCCCTGCGATCGAGGCGACATGAAGCTTGTGGTCCCGGCGGCGGGTTGCCGTCCATTGGTCACGTGAACGCGGCTACCTTGCCGCCCCCGGGCACGTGACCGTCCGGGTTCCAGGTGTCCCAAGGCGGTTCGATCTCCTCGATGTCGGCCTCGACGATGATCTGCAGACATTCTCCCCAAGTCGTGTCGTAGTAGGGAGACTGTCGATACAGTCCCGATCGCGCTCTCGGCAGGGGTGAGGGCCGTGTCTCCTTCGCTCACTCACCGGTGCTTCGGTCGACCAGCAACGCTGCTGTCGCAGCAAGGTGTTCGCCAGAGCTTGCGCATCACGGCGACAATGGCGACTTTGTGGGCCTTGCCGGCGGTCTTGTGGCGTTCGAACACCAGATCCGCGTTGAAGCGTGCTGCCGAGGTCGCGGCCATGAACAGGAGATCACGTGGCCTCCGGCGCCCGCCTCGGATATGCCGAGCACCGTGGCCACTGTCGTTGGCCATCGGCGCCACCCCGATCAAGGCTGCCGCCTGACGACGCTGCCGAGTTCGGGCATCCAACAAAGAAGGGCTGCGGCGGTCACTGGACCGGGGATCGAGGTCAGGGTACCTCTGCTCGGGATCACCGGCGATCACCGCTTTGATCGCCGCGCCGGCAATGCGGTCATCGAGATCGGCCGCCGAAGCCCTTGTGACGGTCTCGCCATCCACCTCATCTGCCACTTGCCTCAACTTGGTCCGCACGTCGACAAGCGCGGCGCGCGATACTAGGAGATCCCCCAGGCAGTTGAGGAAGGCTTCCTGAGGAGCCACAGGCTCGAGATCGCACCGTGCCGATCTTGGCGTCAACGCGGTTGGCCAGATGGCCCAAAGCCCCGGCGAAGCCCTCAACGGGCAGGACAACCTCGAAGCCCCGGTCATGAAGACACTGGTGAACCTTGCGGTGATAGCGGCCTGTCGCCCACCACACGGGTTACCTCGAGGCTGCGAAGCCACGTGCCCGTGGCGTCGTTCGTAAAACGACGCCCCAGATGTCCAGACTGGCTGACCCCTGCTACTACCTTAACCATCGTTCCTCGCCTTATGATGATACGGTTCAAACCCAAGCATCCATTCAGGACGCAAGGGACGCCAAAGGAGGTTGCCACGCTCGGGAACGGCTCTATAAAGCCAAGGACGGAACGGCAACCTCCGCGGAGATCGTTTGATCCCCGCTCCCCTGTACGTTCTCACACAGGGGAGCGGAATCTCTTTGCAACCATAGCTCTCCCATAGTCGAGGTTATCCACATTTTCCCGCCCCCAACTGCTGTGGATGATTTCATCATCAAGGGGACAAAACCTGGTCATATAAGGACGGTCTCCCGGTCGCTGGTGCGCAGGCGCCCGCGTTGTCTTGTCGTCTGTGGCTGAAGGCCGTTGCCCGGCCTTCTCGACAGTGATCTCGTAGTGCCGGGCGACGGTAGAGAAGCGCTGCTTGAGACCGCTCTCCGGCACCTTGTCGTGGCGCCGGCCTTTGGCCGAGAGGTGGAGCTTTGCCGCCTCGAAGCCCTGCGGCTAGGAATGGCGTCCTCGGCCCTCTTCCTGCTCTCCACGCCGCGCCATCCTCGCTGGCAAGGCGCCTGCATCTCGTGGTTGGTGATCAGCCTTGGGCTCACCCTCGGGCGGCCTGGCGCCACAGCTGACCGCGATCCAGCCGTGCTCGCCACGCGATGTTCGCCTCGGTGCCGGCGTCCATGACTACCGTCGGCTTCGCCGCCCGCCTCCAGCCTCGACAGCGCATCCGTGCCCGGTCACGTTGCCCCGCAAGACCTCGCAACTGCGCGGAAAGCCCGCGCCGCGCAAGCGTGGGGCAATCATTGCGCTTCTGCTTCGAGCGCCCGAAGCGGAGAAGCTTGCCGTCGGCGCGGCCGTGAACATTGGTGAGATCGTAAAAGGCGATGGTGTCGGGGATGCAGCGCGCGCTCGCGGTTGAACAGCTCCTGGCGGCCCGGTGACGCAGGTCGCCGATGCGGTACAACGACTTGCGCGCCTTGCGCTCCAGATCCGGAAGCTCCGCGGTCGCGCTGTCATGGCGCAGCCAGCGCTCGCTGGCGGATCATCCTGGCGACGATCAGCGCACTCGCGATGCTGAGGTCGTGAAGCCGAGATCGTGCCTCGAGGCACAGGCAGCCGACCGAGCGCGGGTTCTCGAGGCTGTCGAGGTTGACGGTCGCAATTTGCGTGCGTCTTCCTCCGGAGCGTCGGCGCGGAACCTCCGGGCCCCTGTTGACGATGTCCTGCGGCCTGCACGCGGCTTCGAACAGCGGCCGTGGAGCAGCGCTTCGGCGGCAACCTCCTTCCAGTTCTTGCGCGCCACCGGACAGTCGGTGCCGAGGCAGGGTGCGCTGCCTGACCTTGTCGCCGATGCGCTGAGAAAGCACGAGCCGGTGGACGGGTTTGCCGTCTGCGGTGCTGCGGGTTTTGGTTGCCCTGATGAACATGTTGTCTGGAGCCTTTTGTATTGACGAGGCTCCGGATATACCGGGTTTGGCGGCGGGGTCGAGCGAATCGGCAACATTCTGGCACTACAGTGGCCATCCTAGGCAGGGAATCGCAAATACCGTGGGGAACCGGAAAATATACCCCAACATATGGTGTCTCTGACGGGGTGCCGCATAAATTTCGCCTTCAACTGACGCAAAAAGTGCCAACTTGGGGGAAGAAGGGTGCCGACCAAGCATTCCGCAACGATGTCGGTCTCTCTTGGCAGCCCGGAGACATGCTGCCGGACTTCGAATCGTCGTAGGACGACAGGAACTCTGAGCCGTCAGAACTCACCGCGCAAACCATAGCCGCGGTATGGAAGGCCTGCTGATCCGGAAGATACCGGTACTCGGGCCCGACGGGACAGGCTCGCCGCGCCATGCAGCCGCGCAGACGGCAGTTTTCTCCCTCGTCGCTCCCCACGTGAGTGACGCAGGAAACCGCATCGAACCGATCCGGCAGAAAGGCATCCGCCGGGCATACAGTCAGGCATGGTCTCCGCACGCAACTGTCACACGGGCTCGCAAGGAACTCGCACTCTGGAAGTTCGACTCGTTCCCGAAACAATAGCGCCGCCCGATAGACGTGCCACAATCCGAAATCCGGGTGGATCAGTATGCCGATCGGTGATCGGTGGACAGGTTCCGCCCTCATGGCCCAGTCCTGGAGCGGCGGATAAGACGGCCCGTCCTCTGGAAAAATCACACCATCGGCGCCGACCTCCCGGGCGGCTTCCCTGATCTTCGGGCGAATCCACCGGTTGAGGGGATGGGCTATGGCCATATCGGCACCGGCGGTAAACGAGTGCCAGAGATCCGGTCCGGCATTGCCGACGAGCACTAGCGTTCCTGCGGACGTGCCATCCTCTAGATCCGGCACGAGGTCCGACTCCTCGGGATAAAAGCCACCGCGGACGCAGAGTCCATCAGGCCTGAGCATGTCGTCCAATACGTCCAGCATCCGTTCCCGACCGGGGGGCGGCAGCCCTCCATGAGCCGCCAGACCCGGATTTGTCCCCTGGAAATTTTTGTCCGGCGCAACAATGCGGTACTCTTCCGGAATGCTCAAGCGCACCATCCAGTCATCCGGCGAGGAAATAGGTGTTGTCGGGGTCGGAACCTGGAATGGATTCGATGTCGGCGGCGACGCAGCGCAGCGGTGCAGACTACAGGACGTGCTGACGGTCCTGTTCGACGGGAGCGCCAACGTCATTGATTCGTCTCCGATGTACGGGCGGGCGGAGGGCGTAACCGGCGACCTCCTCGCCGAGACAGGACGTCGCGGATCGGCCTTCGTCGCGACCAAGGTCTGGACACGCGGCGGATCCGAGGGAATCCGACAGATGGAGGAATCTCTTTCCCTCCTCCGCACCGATACGATCGACCTGATGCAGATCCATAACCTTGTCGACTGGCGCATCCATATCCGGACACTGCGCCGGTGGAGGGAGGAGGGACGGGTACGCCACATCGGCTATACCCATTACCGGCCGCATGCCTTCACCGACCTCATGAAGGCGGCGCGGGTGGAACCCGTGGACTTTCTCCAGTTCTGTCATTCCATCGACGAACCTGCTGCTGAAAACAAACTGCTACCGTTCTGCGCGGACAAGGGGATTGCGACGCTGATCAATCGCCCCTTCGGCGGCGGATCCCTGCTGTCTCGACTTGCCACCCGACCCCTGCCGGGACTGGCAGAGGATCTGGGATGCCGGACCTGGGCGCAGTTTTGCCTCAAATACGTGATTTCGCATCCGGCCGTCACATGCGCCATTCCCGGTACCAGCAACCCGTCGCACATGGCCGACCTGCTTGCCGCTGCTGCCGGGCCAATGCCGGACGAAGCGACGCGTCGCCGGATGGCGGCAATTGTCTGACTGTGGAGGCCGGCCGATGCCGCACAGGCTGCAGAGTTACTCCCGACGCTCGTCGAGGACGTCGAGGATCGCGTCAACGATTCCGACATATCCGGTGCACCGGCACAGGTTTCCGGCAAGCTCGAGCCGCACCCGCGCCTCGTCGGCATCGGGCAACCGCAGGACGATGTCGCGCGCCGCCACGAGCATGCCCGGCGTGCAGTAACCGCACTGCAGCGCGTGGTTTTCATGGAAGGCCTTTCGGAGCTGCGCCATCGCCTCGTCGTCGTCGAAACCCTCAATGGTGGTTATCTCGGCACTGTCGGCCACGACTGCAAAGGTGATGCAGGAACGGATGGGCTCGCCGTCCATGAGAACCGTGCACGCTCCACAAACGCCGTGTTCGCAGCCCAGATGGGTGCCGGTCAGGCGCCGGTGGTCCCGAATGAAGTCCGCGAGCGACAGGCGCGGTTCCACGTCTGCAGAAACGGTTTCGCCGTTTATCGTCAGCGCCAGTCGAGTCATGCGAAGGCTCTCCCGATGGCGCGGCTCAACGCCACGGCATGGATCTGCAATTCGTAATCGTCGAATCCGGGATCGAGTGCGGCGAGAATTTTCCGCCCATCCGGAATCGAAAGCTCGCGGGCGCCGCCGACAAGCCTTTCCTCGACCGCCGTAATACGGAACGGCGCCGCACCGGTAGCTCCGCATACAGCCCGCGGCTCGGACCCGACGGTTATCGCACCGATGGCATCGGCGAACTCGCCCGGCTTGCGGCAGACCTTGTAGTATCCCCAGGGAGTCTCGCTTCCTAGTTGCGGAATCTCGACCCCAACGATTATCTCATCGTAACCGAGGGCCGTCGTGAAGGGCCCGGTCTGGAACCCGTCGAGCGACAGCTTCCGTTCCCCGGCAGCGCCGACGGCAACGATGTTGCCCCCGATCGCAAGGAGTGCCGACGGCCAGTCGGCCGACGGGTCGGCGTGCGCAAGCGACCCGCCTATGGTGCCCCGATTGCGGACCGACCGGTAGGAGATACCGGCAGCCACCGATCGCATGTAGAGCCCGGTCGGGCCGGGCACCGCACCATCCTCTATCCTGGCATGGGTTACTCGCGCCCCAATTCGTATTTGGCCGCCCTCGGTTTCGACTCCGTCGAGTCCCCCAACCCTGCCGAGATCGACCAGCCTGTCGGGCTGGGCCAGACGCAGGTTCATCATCGGTCCAAGGGACTGTCCGCCCCCGAGAACGCGAACCTCACTGTCAGGACTGACCAGCATCCGCAGTGCGTCGTGAAGCGACGATACGCGGTCGTATTCGAATTTTGCAGGCTTCATGCCCCGCTCCCTTGAGCTTCCGACTCGCGCAACGCGGCAAGAACCCGTTGCGGCGTGAACGGTGTCTGCCTGACCTCGCCGCTGACGGAACTCAATGCATCGTTGATGGCATTGCCTATCGCCGCCGGGGTCGGAATCGTGCCGCCTTCGCCCATGCCCTTGATTCCGAATTCGGTGAAGGGCGACGGCGTCTCCGTGTGCGTGATCCGATAGCGCGGCGCTTCGCCGGTTCCGGGCATCATATAGTCGGCAAAGGTGGACGCCAGTGGTTGGCCAGATTCGTCATAACCCGATTCCTCGAGAAGTGCAGTCCCGATTCCCTGGGTCGCACCGCCAAAGGTCTGGGCCTCGACAATCATCGGATTGACCATCGTCCCGCAGTCCTCGACGATGGCGTAGTCGAGCACATCGACTTGGCCGGTATCCGGATCGACGCCAACCACGCAGGCATGCGTCGCGTAGGTGAAGGCCCCGGAATCGGGCTCCGGGCGATAGCCCATTGTAACTTCGACGCCGCCCTGGTCGACATCGTCGGGAAGCTCGTCGGGATTGAGGTACCAGACACGGCCGATTTCAGCAAAAGACACTTCGCCCCGGCCACTTACGATCTTGCCGTCCCTCACTTGAGCTTCGCTGCGTTCGCACTGCATGAGGTGGGCACCGATCAGTTCCATCCGTTCTGCCAGCACCCGACAGGCACGTGCCGTCGCGCCCCCAGCCATGACCATGCTCCGGGATGCGTAGGTGCCCGTCGAGTACGGGGTAAGTCCGGTGTCTCCGTGTGTCACGGAGACATTCGCGGGATCGATGCCAAGGATTTCATGGGCCATCTGCGCCATGGTTGTTTCCATGCCCTGGCCATGGCTCTGGACGCCGAGGCGCAATTCAAGACCGCCATCCGGGGTAAGGCGGACCGTCGCCTGTTCATATCCCGGAACCATCGAGACACCCCAGCTCGCGAAGACCGATGTGCCGTGGGCGGTCTGTTCCACGTACGATCCGAACCCGACGCCGATGAGCCTCCCGTCCGGCTGCCGTTCCTTCTGCCGCCTTCGAACATCCTCGAGCCCGATCAACTCGGCGGCCTTGTACACCGCAGCGGCATAGTCGCCGCTGTCGAACTGTTTCTTGGCGATCGACATGAACGGCATGGCGTCCGGCCTCACCATGTTCATGGCCCGGATCTCGTGGGGCTCGCACCCGACCTCCCGCGCCAGAGCGTCGACGGTCATCTCGACCGCATAGCACACGCCGGGGCGGGCAACGCCACGATAGGGCATCAGGGGCGGTTTGTTGGTTGTCATCGTGCGGGTCCGGCACCGATACGCTTCGATGTCGTAGGGCCCCGGAAGGTTGCCGTGCGCCATCGCGCCCTCGAGCCCGTTGGTAAACGGATAGGCCGAATAGGCCCCGGCATCGACCGTCACGTCGCAATCGAGCCCGAGGATCCGGCCCGCCGGCGTCGCGTGAACGGTCACGAAATAGTGGTGCTCACGGCAGTTGGCGCCGGCCACCAGATGCTCGCGCCTGTCCTCGACCCAGCGCACGGGTCGCCCCAGGTGCCGCGTCAGCCATCCGGCAACCACCTCTTCGGGCTGGAGGAGCGCCTTGTAACCGAAACCGCCTCCGACATCAGGCGCAATGACCCGCACTTGGCGCTGTTCAAGATCGAGAAACTCGGCCAGTCCGTTGCGGATCAGGTGCGGAACCTGCGTCGCCGTCCACATCACGAGCTGGTCGGTGCGGTCATCCCATTCGGCGAAGACGGCCTTCCCTTCCATCGGATTCATGGCCTGGCGCGCCATGCGGTATTCGCGCCTGACGACAACGGTCGCCCGATCGGCGATCTTGCCGAAATCGTCGTCGGTGAAGGTCTCCATGACGATATTGTCGTTCCAGTCCTCGTGGATCAGCGGCGCGTCCTCAGCTGTGGCGGCAAGCATGTCGGTGATTGCGGGCAGGCCTTCGTATTCGATTTCGACCAGCGCTGCGATGTCCTCGGCCTCGGCTCGGCTGTCGGCGACACAGACCGCGACCGGTTCTCCGACGAAACGGACCCTGTTGATGGCGAGTGCGGGGTAATCCGCCGACTTGTAGCCCGGGAGGCTGGACGGCGCGCGCATCGGGCGCATGCCAGCCATGTCGGAGGCTGCAAATACCGCGTGTTCCAGACCTGACGGCTTGCCAATGGAGAGGATACGCGCATGCGCGGCCGAACTCCGGACAAAGGCAAGTTCCTTCTGTCCGGGACGCTGGAAATCGGCTGTGAACTTGCCGGCGCCGCGAAGGTGCCGGGCGTCTTCCTTGCGAAGCACCCGGGCGCCAATGCCCTTACTTCCGGATGTGCCACCGTCCGCCATGATTCAAACCTCTCGAGTCTGCACTACCGGCATCAACGCACGAAACGGTATCAACATCGAGAGGGCAAGCGCAAGCTTGACTGCATAGTCTCCGAGTCCCAGCGTTACCCACGGCACTTCCGTGCCGGCGAAGGCGATCGAAAAGAACAGCGCCGTATCTACCGCCGACGCGATGAGCGACGACACGAGCGGCGGCATCCACCATCTGTCCAAGTGCCGGAAGCGATCGAAGATGCGCACATCGAGCAGCTGTGCCGCGAGAAACGCGAGACCGGAGGCAGCCGCGATTCGCGGAGTGGCAAGCACGGCCGAGAGCACGACCGCAAGGGCGAACCCGACATAGACCACCTGCCGCGCACGCCGTGGACCGAAAGCCCGATTGGTCAGGTCGGTCACGAGGAACGCTGCCGGATATGAGAAGGCGCCCCAGGTAAGCCAGCTGTTGATCTGGTACTGCACCAGGACATTGGAGCAGGCAACGACGCCTACCATGGCGACGATGCCGACCGCCATCCCCCGCGGCATATGCATGTCTTCGCCGGTCTTCAGAGAATGACCAGCACGTTCTCGGGCGGGCGCCCAAGGGCGAACTTCCCGGCATTCTCAACCACCGGGCGCTCGATGAGTATGGGGTTCTCTACCAGAGCTTTGATCAGCGCATCCCTGCCGAGGCTCTCCTTGTCGAGGTCAAGCTCCCGGTACGGCGCTTCCTTCCTGCGCATGAGATCGTGCGGCTCCAGCCCGAGCCCGTCGAGAATTCTGGCGATTTCCGGGGCGCTGGGCGGCGTCTTCAGATATTCGATCACCTCGGGCTTGATGCCCTTTTCCTTGAGAAGGTTCAGTGTCGCCCGCGATTTCGAACAGCGCGGGTTGTGATAGATCCTGACAGACATGGGGGATCACTCCTGCAACGCGACAGCGTCAATTGATGCCGACGGGGCCGCCGAAAGTCAACAGGATCCGCCTTCCGCACGTTGAACCGAAACCCAAGAACCTTGCCCTGGATCAGTGGTGCAAGGCCGCTCGCCCGGCGTCATTCCTCAACAAGCGCCGCCGCACGGCGAACGAGACCGCTGTCGGCGCCGGGGTCACGCGCCCCCTCACCGACCATGCGCCGCCAAGCTCGCGCTCCGCGCTTGCCACGAAACAGTCCCAGCGTGTGCCGGGTCATTGCGGGAAGCGGTACGCCATCCGCGAGTTCCTGCTCGATATAGGTTACATAGCCCTCAAGGGCAATGTGACGCGAATCCGGCGCCGGACCGCCGAATATCTCCGTCTCGACGCTGGCCAGGAACCACGGATTCTCGTAGGCCGCCCGTCCGATCATGACGCCGTCGACATGGCGGAGGTGCTCGTGCACCTCGTCGATCCGGGTTATTCCGCCGTTGATGATCACCGTCAGTTCCGGGAATTCTGATTTTAGCCGATAGACGGTGTCGTAGCACAGCGGCGGAATCTCCCGGTTTTCCTTGGGGCTGAGCCCCTGCAGCCATGCCTTGCGCGCATGAACGATGAAAACCCGGCAGCCGCCCGCAGCCACGGTGTCCACGAACCCGCGGAAATGCTCCCACGAATCGTTGTCGTCGACGCCGATTCGGGTCTTGACGGTAACCGGTATATCCACCGCCGACCGCATGACGCGGACGCAAGCCGAGACGAGGCCCGGCTCGTTCATCAGACAGGCGCCGAAACGTGCGTTCTGTACGCGGTCGCTGGGACAGCCCACATTGAGGTTGACCTCGTCATATCCCCGGGCCACAGCCATCTCCGCGCACCGGGCAAGATCCTCGGGGTCGGCGCCGCCAAGCTGCAGAGCTACCGGCTTCTCGGCTTCGTTGAAGCGCAGGCATCTCGACCGGTCGCCGTGCAGCAAGGCCCCGGTGGTCGTCATCTCGCTATACAGCAGGACCGACGGCGAGATCTGGCGAAGAAAGAAACGGTCATGACGGTCCGTGCGATCCATCATCGGCGCAACGGAAACGCGACGGTCGGTCTCTGGGCAAGGCATGCCGGTGTCCTCGACAGAACGGCGGATCGCACGGACAACGATTTGATCCGATCCGGGAAAAAGTCAACCGAGAACCGCAAAAAGACGCATCATGTCCCGCCTGACCGCCACCCGGCAGATAGGAGAACCACTCGACCGCGCGGCATTGGATGCCGACATGGCGGCCGGGGCCCGTCTCCCGGCAACCTGCCGTGCAGACTCAGCCGCTGTTTCTCAGACCGGCGGAGATCCCGTTGATGGTAAGCAACAGGCCGCGCAGGACATTCGGATCATCCGGCTGTTCGCGGTACGCCTTCAGCAGTTCGATCTGCATGTGATTCAGCGGATCGATATATGCGAGGCGGTTGTGGAGCGACAGCGTCAGCAGGAGGCTGCTTGCAAGCAACCGGTCGGTCTTTGATATCTCCAGAAGGGCCTGAACCGTCTCCGTTCTCTCGTCGTCAATACGGGAGAAGATCAGGTCGCGAAGTGCCGGGTCGGGAACGAGCGTCACGTAGCGCGACGCGATCGCCATGTTGGTCTTGGAGAGGACCATGTCCATGTTCGACAGCAAGGTGCGGAAGAACGGCCATTCCCGGTACATCTCGCGCAGAAGCGCGATACCGCTGGCGCCGTCTTCGGCAAACCAGCGGGACACGGCGGTCCCGAATCCGAACCATCCGGGCAGCATGACGCGGCACTGGGACCAGTTGAACACCCACGGAATCGCGCGCAGGTCCCTGATCTGGCCGCCGGCTTTCCTCGATGCCGGTCGAGAGCCGATGTTCAGCCTCGCGATCTCATTGACCACGGTCGACGCACGAAAGAACTCGACGAAGCCCGGCGTGTCGTGAACGAGGCCGCAGTAGCCTGCGTAGGCGTATTCCGAAAGGCCGTCCATTGCGTCGACATAGGAATCCGGAACCTTAGGGATATCGCCAAAATCAATTGATTGTTATGTCCGTGGTGTGAGGGTGTAGTTCCACTCGCCGTGGAACGGGTCTCTGCGGATGGCGAGGCCGTCCATCTGATCGTCGTTGACCTTGACCCCGAGCGGATAGCTGTTCTCGTCGAGGTGCGAGCGTATGGTGAGGCCGGTGGTGGTCGCGGCGATCAGCTTGACGATCACCTGATAGCTGACGAGGGGCCGGCCGCGCCAGTTCCGGGTGATATGGCAGAACATCCGGTGCTCGATCTTGTTCCACTTTCCGGGCGGGAAGCGGGCCACCGACACCTTCAACCCGAGTTCGTCGGCGAGGTGCTGCAGCTTCCACAGCCGGTTGCGGCTGCTTTTGGAGCCGTCGGCGGTGATCAGCAGGCATCGGGATAGAGCGGCCGGCCCATCTGCCGCCACCAGCGGCCTCGACCGCGAACGCCGCCGTGTCGTGCCCGACGCTGACCCGGCCGGCGTTGGCGGTGAGATCGTAGACCCCGCAGGGGATCCGAGCTCCGGATCGGGGAAGTCACGCACGTTGACGGCTTCAGGGTCGCCCTCGGGGCCCGGCCGCCATTGCGGTACTGGATTTCCTTCTTCTTCGTGTCACCACAGGCTGGCCCAGCCTCCGGAACGCGCGCACCCGGCGCGTCGGAACTGCGGTCCGGATGCTGGCGGCCTTCCAGCGTCTTGCGATTGGCCTGGAGGCTGTACCCCGGATCGTGGAGCAGCCGGTTCACCGTGCGCTCGCTGACGCCCTCGACCGCAAGACGGTCCGCCAGCGGCACTGTGACACCGCAGCGAACTCTCCGGATCGCCGCGCGTCATCGGTTCAAGCTCGCGCCGCCACCAACTCCGGATCCGTCACCCGCTTGCGCCCGCCGCCGGGGCGACGCAAACGTCCTGAAGGAATCTCACTCGAAGACTCCGAATCAAGCTCCTCCGGCGTGAACGGTGCCCATCCCCGTCGCCTCGGCCACTCGCCTCCGCGCCCGATAACACGGGCATCCGTCGCCGCCCACAGGCGCCGCGCACGTTCGTTCAGAACCGGACGCAACACCACAAATTTGGATCGCAGCGTATCGACTATCGCTTCCATGACATCATCGACAGCAGATCCACACCAAAAAACAAACTAATTTGGCGAGAGACATTACGGTAGTGCGGCGTACTTCCTCGATCAGCGCGAAGGTCAGCTCGCTTTCCTGAACGCGAATCGTCTCGCCGAGAAGCCGTCCCAGATGCCGGACCTGATCGCCGAAAATCCCGTCATCCCCGTCGAGATCCACCGGATCTTCGGGAAATACATCCAGCACAGTTTCCATGTTCGCTCCCCGTTCACGAACGCCGCTGAACTGCTGCGACGGCAGCGGCCAGAGAGCGGGAAAAGGCGGCTGTCGATAATACGGACGCGCCGGAAACCGTCAACCGGAGCCGCTGCGCCCGACAACAGGTGGTAGGCCCGTCGGCACGACGTGACCCTGCAGCAAGCAGAGGTCTGGGCCGGAGAACGCGGCACCTCGTCGTCAGCCGGTTCGACAGCCCGATTCCCATTCTGCCCTGACATCCCGGTTTTCTTCATCCGCCATGTGGCGGCGGCGAAGGACCCGGAATCTCTCCCGGGGAAGAAGCCGCGAGAGGGCCCACACTGCCATGGCCCGCACGAGCGGCGACGGATCTCCGAGCAGCGGCTTCGCCGACGAAGCGAGCGAGGGCATGTCGCTGTTGCCGATAGCGATCAGCACGTTCCGCACGAAGCGGTCGCGCCCGAGCCTCTTCACCGGCGAGCCCGAGAACATCGTACGGAATCCGGCGTCGTCCAGAGCGCAGAATTCTCCCAGCAGGGACCGGGCCGCCCCGCGCGGACGAAACTCCCCGTGAGCGGTGGCGCTCGCGAACCTGTTCCAGGGGCAAACGGCAAGACAGTCGTCGCAACCATAGATGCGGTTGCCCATGGGGGCGCGAAACTCGCGGGCAATGTGGCCCTTGTGCTCAATGGTCAGGTACGAGATGCAGCGCGTGGCGTCGAGCTGATAGGGCGCGGGAAAGGCAGCTGTGGGACAGACGTCAACACAGCGCCGACAGCTTCCGCAATAGTCCGTGCCTCCGGGATCGGGAGAGATGTCGAGGGTGGTGAATATCTCGCCCAGGAACAGCCAGGATCCGAATGTCCGCGAAACCAGATTGGTGTGCTTGCCCTGCCAGCCCAGGCCGGCGCGCTGGGCAACGGGCTTTTCCATCACCGGCGCGGTGTCGACGAACAGTTTGACCTCGCAGCGCCGGGTTTCAACCAGCCAGCGCGCGAGACGGCGCAGGCGTTTCGCCATTACATCGTGATAGTCGCGACCGCCCGCATAGACGGAGATCGCACCGCGTCCGCGCTCGCCGAGCATCTCAAGGGGGTCCCCTTCGGGCCCGTAGTTCATGCCCACGACGATGACGCTCCTAGCCTCCGGCCAGAGGGCCGACGGGGACCGCCGCCGGTCCCGGGTCGATTCCATCCAGCCCATGTCGCCGTGATAGCCCCGGGACAGATAGGCGGCCAGATTTTCTCCCGCATCAACGGCATCGCAGCCCGCAAAGCCCACGGCGTCGAAGCCAAGGCCAAGCGCCTGGTCACGGATGGTCTCGCGAATGCTTCCGGAATCGGTCATAACCCGCCTGCCGTCATGGCGGCTCCAAGTCTCCTTCGGCTTGTCCGGCATGAAACCCGGAAACGAATTCCTCAACATTCTCCGCCTCGATCGCGGCGCGCAGGCCGCGCATCACCTCCTGATAGTAATGCAGGTTATGCATCGTCAATAGGATCGGACCGAGCATTTCCCCGGCCTTGAACAGGTGGTGCAGATAGGCGCGGCTCACCTCGCCCACCAGCGGATACCCGCTGTCCGGATCCAGCGGACGCGTATCGCGGGCATGTCGGGCATTGCGGATATTGACCGTGCCGCGCCGCGTGAAGGCCCGGCCAGTACGCCCGCTCCTCGTCGGCAGCACGCAATCAAACATGTCGATACCGCGCTGCACCGCGCCGACGATATCGGACGGCGTGCCGACTCCCATGAGATAGCGGGGACGATCTTCCGGAAGCCGCGGAACCGTGCTGTCGACGACCTCGAACATGACCTCCTGACCTTCGCCGATGGCAAGGCCGCCAACGGCATAGCCGTCGAAACCGGTTCTGACCAGCGCGTCGGCCGATTCGCGGCGCAGATCCGGAATCGTCCCGCCCTGCACGATCCCGAAGAGCCCGTACCCGGGACGCGGCCGGAACGCCACACGGCACCGTTCCGCCCAGCGCATGGATAGGCGCATGGATTCGGCCACGGTGCCGTCATCGACGCCATGCGGCGTACATTCATCGAGAACCATCGTGATCGTCGAATCGAGAAGATCCTGGATCTCGACGGAACGTTCCGGCGTCAATAGATGACGGGTTCCGTCGATGTGCGAACGGAAGGTCACCCCCTCTTCCGAGAGCGTCCTCAAATCCGAAAGCGACATGACCTGAAAGCCGCCGGAATCGGTCAGGACCGGGCCGGGCCAGCCCATGAAGGCGCGCAGGCCGCCAAGCGCGGCCACGGTCTCGGCGCCTGGTCGCAGCATGAGGTGATAGGTGTTTCCGAGAATGATCTTCGCACCGGTCCGTTCCACCGCGTCAACGGTCATGCCCTTCACGGTCCCGGCCGTTCCCACTGGCATGAATACCGGGGTGTCGATGACACCGTGCGCCGTCGCCAGCTGTCCGCGCCGGGCGCACCCGCTGGTCGACAGGACCTCGAACCCGAACGAGGTCACGGGTCGTGGGCTCGGTGAAGGAACGTGGCATCGCCGTATGAGTAGAACCTGTAGCCCGTCGCCACGGCATGGGCGTAGGCCGTCGTCATCCTTTCTAGTCCGGCGAATGCGGCGACCAGCATGAAGAGGGTGGAGCGCGGGAGATGGAAGTTGGTCATCAGCTTGTCGACGGCGCGGAAGCGGTAGCCCGGCGTGATGAAGAGATCGGTGTCGCCCGCAAACGGCCGAACGACGCCGTTGTCGTCGGCCGCCGTCTCGAGCAGCCTGAGTGAGGTCGTTCCGACCGAAATCACGCGGCCGCCGTTCCTGCGGGCCTCATTGATGGCCGCGGCGGCATCGCGGCCGATCTCTCCCCACTCGCTGTGCATTCGGTGCTCGGCAATGCGGGCGGCCCGGACCGGCAGGAAGGTGCCGGCTCCGACATGAAGCGTCACGGTTGCAACGCGGATACCGGCAGCCCGCACCGCCTGCAGCAGCGCATCGGTAAAATGCAGTCCGGCCGTCGGGGCCGCAACCGCTCCCCTGCGGGCAGCATAAATGGTCTGGTAGTCGCCGGCATCCTCCCCGGTGGCGCCGTCCGGGCGCGAGATATAGGGCGGAAGCGGCATTTCTCCGTGCCGGTCGAGCGCCGCAAACAGGCGTTCCGGCTGGTCGAAAGCCAGTTCAACCTCTCCACCCTCGCCGCGCGAGACGACCA
The DNA here is from genome assembly GCA_964291215.2 of Alphaproteobacteria bacterium. Lineage (GTDB taxonomy): Bacteria > Pseudomonadota > Alphaproteobacteria > MPNO01 > UBA830 > JAJEBT01. Next base: position 2,350,106 of record OZ219791.1, read on the forward strand.
GCGCCTCGAAGGCTTCCGCGAATACGATGACATCGTTCTCGGCAAGGCGCCGCGCCGGACGCGCAAACGCCTGCCAGTTGCCTCCCGCTTCCGCCTTGTGAAGGGTTATTTCGACCTTGGCGCCGCGGCGGCGGCCGCGCAGGCGCGCGGGAATGACCTGCGTATCGTTGACGACAAGGACATCGCCGTCCCGCAGGAGCGACGGAAGATCCCGCACCCCGAGATCGGCAAGCGCCGCGCCGACTTCCAGCATGCGGGCGCTGTCGCGCGGCCGCACAGGCGCCTGGGCAATGCGGTCAGGGGGCAGTTCGAAGTCGAACGCATCTGTCGCCGCGTCGTCTCCGACTGCCGGCGCGGCCGCATTCAGTCTTCCCATAGTTCTCCGACGGCAGCCTCGACTTTCCTGAAGACCTGGTTGCGCTCCAGTTCCGGATACTCCGCCTCCTCATCGGCATGGGTGCGGTTCAGACCCCATTCGCGCACATATTCGCGCATGTCGTCGTCGGACAGAATGACCTTCAGCAGATGGTTCTGGATGTCGACCGGGGGATCACTCTCCCTCGTGACGATATAGATGACGGTCCGGAGATAGGCCACCACATCAAGGATGAGCTGCGCTTCTTCCCGGCTCCACAACCGCGACGGCTCGAAATCGTTCTGCCTGAGCTCCCGCATCTGCTCACGGGTAATGGTGCCCGGGCTCCCGAGCCGCGGCATGGTGCTAGGCTCCGAGGCATCGTCGTTCGTCGCTTCCAGCTGCTGTCTCCGCTTTTGCTCCCTCATCAGCCGCAGGCGGCGCATGAAAAGGAAAACCGTCAGGCCGACAACGGCCGCGAATATGAGATTCTCTCCCATGACCGGATATACCCTCTTTTCCGTTGCGTTTATCAACCGACGCCATTGACGCATTGATACGCCGTCCGGACCTTCAGGAACAGTCCGCGCCGGAAGAAGTCCCGGCGGCGGCGCACGCGAAGGACCGAACGCCTCCTTCAGGCGGCGTCGGCCGGCGCCTCGGCAAACACCTGAGCCAGAAGCTCGTACGATCTCAGCCGCGCCTCGAAGCGGTCGCAGATGGTCACGACCACAACCTCGTTGATGCCGTAGGTGCCGGCAAGCGCGGCAACCTCGCGATGCACCTGTTCGAGACTGCCCGCTATGGTGCGCTCGCGATTGTGCATGACAATTGCTTTCTCCCTTTCCGTATAGGGATAGTTCTTCGCCTCCTCGACGGTTGGCACCGGCGCCGTCCGCCCGGTGTGCAGCCGCAACAGCCACAGATCGCGGCTCCAGCGCAGGTCGAGCGCCTCTTTCTCGGTGTCGGCGCAAATGACGAAAATGCCGATGGAGCCGACGGGTTCGGAGAACTGTTCAGATGGGCGGAAATGCTGACGATAGGCCTCCATCACCATATGGCCGCCGCGGGCATTGATGAAGTGGGCAAAGGAGAACGCGCAGCCGAAATACGCCGCATAGGCCGCCGACTGGTCGCTCGAGCCGAGAAGCCAGACCTCGGGGATGGTCGCTCCGCTCGGCATGGCATCGACCCGCCGGAACGGATGATCATCAGGCATCTCGCCGGCAAGCCATGCCTGCAGATCGCGGATCTGGGCCGGGAAGTGCTCGATTCCCAGTGCGCCCGGGCCGTGCGCAAGCGCCTGCGCGGTCAGCCCGTCGGAGCCCGGAGCGCGCCCGATCCCGCAATCGATGCGGCCCGGATAGAGCGCTTCGAGCACGCGGAACGTTTCCGCGACCTTGAGCGAGGAGTAGTGGCTGAGCATCACGCCGCCGGAACCGACCCGCAGGTTGCGCGTCCGCCGCGCCACCTCGCCGATCATGATCTCGGGAGCCGAGCCCGCAAGGCCGCCGGTGGAATGGTGTTCGGCAAGCCAGTAGCGATGATACCCGATACGGTCACAGAACTCGGCGAGCGCCAGCGTTTCGGCCAGTGCGTCGGCAGGCGTGCAGCCAGCCCGGATCGGACTCTGGTCAAGAACGCTCAATCGCATCGCATCATGTCTCAATATCGCGGCATCGGCACTGCCGCTCTCCCGCTGCCCGGCCGCATCCCTGTCGACCGACACTACCATGTCCTATCATACGAGAAGGACAATCCCATCATCTCCGTTGCGCTTCGAAGTCGGCCCAAGCCCTAGTTTCCGCCGTTCGCGGTCATGACGCGACCGGTGGACACTGCCCGATGGACATGCCCGCCAGACTTACCGATGAACACTTTAGCTGGTCCGACAGCCGATCCTATCAGTCGGTGGCATAGAGCGTATAGACGGTAACCCTTTTCTTCCGGCCGCGCGCCTGGATCGAAGCGATGCGCCGGAAGCGTTCGAGACCGGCGGCACGCACGGTCGTTTCAGAGACGAGAAGCCGAGTGTCATGAGCCTTGCTCTCCGTCTTGATGCGGGCCGCAAGGTTCACGGTGTTGAGCGTTAGCACATTTTCTGACGGGGATTCGGTTGGTTCCGCTCGAATTGTTTGATGGTCTGGGGTGTGTGCCCCTCAACCAACTTGCAAAAAGTCGGCTGAGGGGCTTGTCTCCGCGATGACAAAACCACAGGAGATAAGTCAATGTCGCACGATTCCTTCCCGGGGTCCACGCTTTCCTGCGCCCATGCACGATGATCCCATGCCAATTCGGAGACGCGAAATCCGAATGCGTTGGGGCTCGCGTCATCACAGATCGCTCCCTTGATTACAATTTTCATGCCGAGAAGGCCCCATCAACCCAAGTTGGCATTTTTGCGTCAGTTGAAGGGGAAATTTATGCGGCTGCCTCACTAGATATACCATATGTTGGCATTTTTATGATACTGCCTACTATATTTTGATTGCGTGTCCGGGGTGGGCGCGGTAGTGCCAGAATATTACCGATTCGCTCGACCCCGCCGCCAAACCCGGTATATCCGGAGCCTCGTCAACACAAAAGGCTCCAGACAACATGTTCATCAGGGCAACCAAAACCCACAGCACCGCAGACGACAAACCCGTCCACCGGCTCGTGCTTTCTCAACGCATCGGCGACAAGGTCAGGCAGCGCACCCTGCCTCGGCACCGACCATCCGGTGGCGCGCAAGAACCGGAAGGAGGTTGCCGCCGAAGCGCTGGCCGCCCGCCGCTGTTCGAAGCCGCGTGCAGGCCGCAGCCGAGGACATCGTCAACAGGAGCCCGGAGGTTCCGCGCCGACGCTCTGGAGGAAGACGCACGCAAATTGCGACCGTCAACCTCGACAGCCTCGAGCACGAGAACCCGCGCTCGGTCGGCTGCCTGTGCCTCGAGGCGCGATCTCGGCTTCACGACCTCGGCATCACGAGTGCGTTGATCGTCGCCAGGATGATCCGGCCAGCGAGCGCGAACTGCGCGATGACAGCGCGACCGCGGAGCTTCCGGAGGGCAAGTCGCGCAAGACGCTGTACCGCATCGGCGACCTGCGTCACCGGGCCGCCAGGAGCTGTTCAACCACGAGCGCGCGCTGCATCCTCGATACCATCGCTTTTTGCGATCTCACCAATGTTCACGGCCGCGCCGACGGCAAGCTCCCCCGCTTCGGGCGCTCGAAGCGCAATGATTGCCCCACGCTTGCGCGGCGCGGGCTTTCGGCGCAGTTGCGAGGTCTTGCGGGGCAACGTGGCCGGGCACGGATGCGCTGATGAGGCTGGGGGCGGGCGGTGAAGCCGACGGTAGTCATGGACGCCGGCACCGAGGCGAACATCGCGTGGCGAGCACGGCTGGGTCGCGGGCGGCGCCGCCCGAGGGTGGGCCCGAGGCTGATCACCAACCACGAGGTGCAGGCGCCAGCGAGGATGGCGCGGCGTGGTCAGCGAGAGCAGGAGGAGGGCCGAAGACGCCATTCCTGGCCGCAGGGCTTCGAGGCGGCAAAGCTCCACCTCTCGGCCAAAGGCCGGCGCCACGACAAGGTGCCGGAGAGCGGTCTCAAGCAGCGCTTCTCTACCGTCGCCCGGCACTACGAGATCACTGTCGAGAAGGCCGGGCAACGGCCTTCAGCCACAGACGACAAGACAACGCGGGCGCCTGCGCACCAGCGACCGGGAGACCGTCCTTATATGACCAGGTTTTGTCCCCTTGATGATGAAATCATCCACAGCAGTTGGGGGCGGGAAAATGTGGATAACCTCGACTATGGGAGAGCTATGGTTGCAGAGAGATTCCGCTCCCCTGTGTGAGAACATACAGGGGAGCGGGGATCAAACGATCTCCGCGGAGGTTGCCGTTCCGTCCTTGGCTTTATAGAGCCGTTCCCGAGCGTGGCAACCTCCTTTGGCGTCCCTTGCGTCCTGAATGGATGTTTGAGTTTGAACCGTATCATCATAAGGCGAGGAACGATGGTCAAGGTAGTAGCAGGGGTCAGCCAGTCTGGACATCTGGGGCGTCGTTTTACGAACGACGCCACGGGCACGTGGCTTCGCAGCCTCGAGGTAACCCGTGTGGTGGGCGATAGGTCGCTATCACCGCAAGGAGTGTCTTCATGACCGGGGCTTCGAGGTTGTCCTGCCCGTTGAGGGCTTCGCCGAGGCTTTGGGCCAACCGCGTTGACGCCAAGATCGGCACGGTGCGATCTCGAGCCTGTGGCCCCTCAGGAAGCCTTCCTCAACTGCCTAGGGGATCTCCTGGTATCGCGCTTGTCGACGCCAAGCAAGTGGCAGATGAGGTGGATGGCGAGACCGTCACAAGGGCTTCGGCGGCCGACCTCGATGATTGCCGGCGCGGCGATCAAAGCGGTGATCGCCGGTGATCCCGAGCAGAGGTACCCTGACCTCGATCCAGTGACCGCCGCAGCCCTTCTTTGTTGGATGCCCGAACTCGGCAGTCTCGACCGTCGGCAGGCGGCAGCCTTGATCGGGGTGGCGCCGATGGCCAACGACCACGGTGCTCGGCATATCCGAGGCGGGCGCCGGAGGCCACGTGATCTCCTGGCCGCGACCTCGGCAGCACGCTTCAACGCGGATCTGGTGTGCCACAAGGCCCACAAAGTCGCCATTGTCGCCGTGATGCGCAAGCTCTGGCGAACACCTTGCTGCGACAGCAGCGTTGCTGGTCGACCGAAGCACCGGTGAGTGAGCGAAGGAGACACGGCCCTGCCGAGAGCGCGATCGGGACTGTCTCGACAGTCTCCCTCTACGACACGACTTGGGGAGAATGTCTGCAGATCATCGTCGAGGCCGACATCGAGGAGATCGAACCGCCTTGGGACACCTGGAACCCGGATGGTCACGTGCCCGGGGACGGCAAGGTAGCCGCGTTCACGTGACCAATGGACGGCAACCCGCCGCCGGGACCACAAGCTTCATGTCGCCTCGCTCGCAGAGCAAATCCCACACCGCTTGTGGACAACCACAGAAAACATCACCACAGACACCCGCAAAAACCTTGCCAAGAAACATGGATGCTCGGGACACGGATATCGAGGCCACCTTCCGTTCATTGAAATCCGAGCCCGGATTGCGCCCGGCCAGCGCATCGCCGCCCACCTGTTGATCGCCGTGCTCGCCGCGGTGCATCTGATCCCCGCGCGGGGCATCGACAAGTGCCGGACATCAATCCGCGCGGAACCAGGGTCACCACGCGCCTGCGCGCATTGATCGTCAACCGACAGGACACGCGCCGCCGAGATTGCCGAAATCTCCTCGGCGGCTGGTGTCGAACCCGCCGCATGAGGAGCCGCCTCGCAAGCTGACAGAATTCAACAGAATGTAGTGCCATGTTGAAATCGGCCGACAAAAAATCGCGCAGCGTGATAAAAATTCCAGGCCGCAAAAAGTGCCAACTTGGTTGAGGCCGGCGGCTTTCCCGGCGGCGTATTTCGCGCGGTCCGCTGCCCGGCGCTTCTCCAGTCACGGCTCGCAGGACGCGCGGCCATCGGCGGCCGGCGGCTTGCCGCACCGGATGCAGATCCCGGCTTCGCGGCGCATTTCAGCCTCGCGGCGGGATCGGTCGCGCTCATGAGCGCGGGCCTTGTCGGGGTCTCTCCGGGGGAGGCCGGTGGTGCGCAGCCTTGCGTCCCTGGCCCGGCTCGCCCGGTTCCGCTTCTCGGCGCAGGGCGCGCACAGGGTCCGCGCGGGCTCGGGTTCGCGCTTGCCGCACCCGATGCACTTGCCGCGCGCGCGCCGGGCCTCGATATCCTGCTGCTCGCACATGGAAGCGTTCTCCTTGCCGTGGGGAAAACGGAAGAGGGACGCCCGGCCGACCCGGCCGGGACGGCGGGACGTCCCTTATATGACTAGGTTTTGTCCCCTTGATGATGAAATCATCCACAGCAGTTGGGGGCGGGAAAATGTGGATAACCTCGACTATGGGAGAGCTATGGTTGCAAAGAGATTCCGCTCCCCTGTGTGAGAACGTACAGGGGAGCGGGGATCAAACGATCTCCGCGGAGGTTGCCGTTCCGTCCTTGGCTTTATAGAGCCGTTCCCGAGCGTGGCAACCTCCTTTGGCGTCCCTTGCGTCCTGAATGGATGCTTGGGTTTGAACCGTATCATCATAAGGCGAGGAACAAGGGACGATTGTTAAGGTAGTAGCAGGGGTCAGCCAGTCTGGACATCTGGGGCGTCGTTTTACGAACGACGCCACGGGCACGTGGCTTCGCAGCCTCGAGGTAACCCGTGTGGTGGGCGACAGGCCGCTATCACCGCAAGGTTCACCAGTGTCTTCATGACCGGGGCTTCGAGGTTGTCCTGCCCGTTGAGGGCTTCGCCGAGGCTTTGGGCCAACCGCGTTGACGCGCTGGCCAAGATCGGCACGGTGCTCGGCGATCTCGAGCCTGTGGCTCCTCAGGAAGCCTTCCTCAACTGCCTGGGGGATCTCCTAGTATCGCGCGCCGCGCTTGTCGACGTGCGGACCAAGTTGAGGCAAGTGGCAGATGAGGTGGATGGCGAGACCGTCACAAGGGCTTCGGCGGCCGATCTCGATGACCGCATTGCCGGTGCGGCGATCAAAGCGGTGATCGCCGGTGATCCCGAGCAGAGGTACCCTGACCTCGATCCCCGGTCCAGTGACCGCCGCAGCCCTTCTTTGTTGGATGCCCGAACTCGGCAGCGTCGGCAGCCTTGATCGGGGTGGCGCCGATGGCCAACGACAGTGGCCACGGTGCTCGGCATATCCGAGGCGGGCGCCGGAGGCCACGTGATCTCCTGGCCGCGACCTCGGCAGCACGCTTCAACGCGGATCTGGTGTTCGAACGCCACAAGACCGCCGGCAAGGCCCACAAAGTCGCCATTGTCGCCGTGATGCGCAAGCTCTGGCGAACACCTTGCTGCGACAGCAGCGTTGCTGGTCGACCGAAGCACCGGTGAGTGAGCGAAGGAGACACGGCCCTCACCCCTGCCGAGAGCGCGATCGGGACTGTATCGACAGTCTCCCTACTACGACACGACTTGGGGAGAATGTCTGCAGATCATCGTCGAGGCCGACATCGAGGAGATCGAACCGCCTTGGGACACCTGGAACCCGGACGGTCACGTGCCCGGGGGCGGCAAGGTAGCCGCGTTCACGTGACCAATGGACGGCAACCCGCCGCCGGGACCACAAGCTTCATGTCGCCTCGATCGCAGGGCAAATCCCACACCGCTTGTGGACAACCACAGAAAACATCACCGCAGACACCCGCAAAAACCTTGCCAGGAAACATGGATGCTCGGGAAAGCGCTCAGCCACGCTGCTTGCGGTCGCACTTGTCGTTGTGGAAGAAGTCCACGCAGATGCTGGCAGCGACCCGCGCCGCGCCCGCCTTGATCGAACCGCGCGCATGGTGCGCATAGCGCGCGATCATGTCGATCCTGGCGTGACCCTGCAGCCTGGAGGAGACGGCAACACATGGCGGCCCGGTTGGCGGCGATCAGATCCAGGCACTTGATATTCGTAGGCCATTGGCCTATATGTGCAGGGATGGAGTTTGAATGGGACGAGGCCAAGAACAGTGCCTGTTTCGAGCGTCGCGGTTTCGACTTCGCCTATGCCCTCCGAGCCTTCCTTGATCCGCACCGGATTGTTGCGCAGGATCGCCGGCGGGACTATGGCGAGGACCGCTACCGGCTGCTCGGCACGGTCGACGGGCGAGCCTATGTCGTTGTCTACATGGTGCAGGGTTCGGCCGTTCGCATCATTTCGGCCCGCAAGGCCAATCGGAAGGAGGTCGCGGACCATGAGCACAACACGCATCAGGATTGATCCCGACGATCCGTCCACCCTGCCCGAAGGGCGGTTCGATCCCGCCAGGGTGGACGTCACGACCGAGGCAGAGATCGCGGCTCAGGAGCGGGAGGACGAGGCCGAGGCCTTGCAGGACATGGCGCGGTATGCCCGCCGGGTCCGGCGACGGCTGGGGCTTTCCCAGACCGAGCTGGCGCGGCGCATCGACGTGCCGCACGAGACGATCCGCAATTGGGAGCAGGGGAAGCGCTGCCCGACCGGAGCGGCGCGCGCCCTGTTGCGGGTGCTTGACAAGGCGCCGGAAACCGCGCTCCGCGTGCTGACCTGAAGGGATGGCAGCGATGCCGCCCGGCGATTTTCTTCGATCATACGCCAGGCGCGGCGTGCCCCCCCTTGCGTCCTCCTAGCTACTCAAGTATATGATTCCATGCAGGAAATCCCCTACCGGTGCCGTTTGACATGGCCCAATTACAGGCCCAAATCGACTCCCGGGAACGTAGTGTTGCGGGAGGCGCGAGGGGATGTCGGACAGGGAACATCGCGGGATTGCCGTCATGCGCGGCGTGGCGGCAAACGACAATTCCGGTTCGGGGACCGGGGCAGGCGGCGGGGCCGAGGCGCAGATTGCTTCAGCCGTGGCGAGGCTGGCTTGGCTGATCGGCCGGCGCATCGCGTGCGAGGGATGGAAGATCGCGGGCGCGTACAAGGATTCGGCGATCTCGGGCGACAGCATGATCTTGCGTCCCGGCATCCAAGCGCTGCTGGAGGATGCGCGGCGGGGGCTGTTCGAGATCCTGGTCGCGGAGGCGCTCGACCGGGTGAGCCGCGACCAGGCCGACGGGGTGCAGTTCTCGTATGACGAACGCCCGTTTCAGGACAGGATTTTGTCACGACCCCCGCGGCATCGACAGGGTGATCCGGGCGCTGCGCCACCTTCGCGGCGCCAACGGGCCGACATCGACAGGGAACTGTCCTTCTTCCGCAAGCATCGCCACCGAATGCGCTACCACGCGCTGAAGCAACAGGGGATTTGCTCGGGAATTGTCGAGGCGGCAAACAAGATCCTTGTCACACAGCGCATGAAACGCTCCGGGATGCGCTGGCGTATCGTCGGCGGACAATCACCTTCCGCGCCCTGCTCGAAGCCGGCCGCTTCGAGAGCGCGTGGACGGCCATGATCGGTGCAGACGACGCACCAGCCAACGACAACATCAGCCCAAATCACACCCCGGCACCGGCCGCATGAGATGAACAAATGGTACTGAGCCTGCAACTGTGCCATACGAAACTCTCACCCGGCCGATGTGGCGACGCTCTACAAGCACCTGCGCTTCGCCGGGGTAATGATCGTTACCCTGTCGGAAGGCGAAATCGACGAGCTCCATGTCGGGCTCAAGGGGACGATGAACGCGCTGTTTCTGAAGGACCTCGCGGCGAAGACGCACCGGGGCCTCAGGGGCCGGGTCGAGCAGGGCCGCTCCGGCGGCGGGCTCTGCTACGGCTACGATGTGGTGAAGGCGGTCGACGGAACCGGCGATCCGGTGCGCGGCGAACGCACGATCAACGAGGCCGAAGCCGGAATCGTGCGCCGGGTGTTCCGGGAGTTCGCCGCCGGCGCGAGCCCTCGCGCGATCGCGCGGCGGCTGAACGGGGAGAACATCCGCGGCCCCTCGGGCAGGCTCTGGACCGATTCCACCATCCGCGGCCACGCGAAGCGGGGCACCGGCCTGATCAACAACGAACTCTATATTGGTCGGCTGGTGTGGAATCGGCTGCGCTACGTCAAGAACCCGGAGACCGGCAAGCGGGTCTCGCGGATCAACCCGCCTGAGTAATGGATCGTCGCGGAGGTTCCGGAGCTCTGTATCGTCGACAACGATCTCTGGCAGGCGGTCAAGCATCGCCAGGGTGAGATCGCGGAGCAATACGCCACCGTCATCGAGGCCACGCAGAGCGCACGCGCCAACCGGCTGAACGGTGCCCACCGCCCCCGGGGCTGCTTGAGTGCGGCGTCTGTGGCGGTCCCTATTCCATGCGCGGCCAGGACCGCTACGGCTGCTCGAACCACATCATGGCCGGGACCTGCTCGAACGGCCGGGGCATCCGCCGCGCGGTCATCGAGGACGGTGGCTATGTCCGGGGCATGGTGGACCGGCTGCGCGAACTGGAAGCGCGCCAGGACACGCTCAACGAGCGGCTCTCGGCCGCGCCCGCCGACCTACCGGACATCCACCCCAACATCGCGGACATCTACCGGCGCAAGGTGGCGCGCCTCGCCGAGGCGCTGAACCACCCCGAAGATCGCGACGCGGCGGCGTCCGCCATTCGGGGGTTGATCGCGCGTATCGTGCTCACCCCAAGCGAGAAATGGGCCGAGATGGACGCCGTGCTGCACGGCGATCTCGGATCCATCCTCGAATGGGCAGGAAACGGGGGCGAAAAGGCAAAGACCGACATCTCCATGCCGGAGATGTCGGTCTTGGTGGTTGCGGGGGCCCGCAACCTCTTTTGTTATAACTTGGAGACGTTTTCGGCCCCACTTCCAGTCTGAAGTGCAACACCCGGCCCTCATCGCAGTGAGGGCGTAGCCCGAACGGAGATGAGGGCCGGGTGTTGCACAAGTTTTCCCCCTCTGCCCCTCTCGATTCCGCCTGGGAACAGCTTCAGTTCCTTCAACATCGAGCTTATGCAACGCCTTTGTCGGCTTCAAGCCACTATTCCGCCGTCGCGCGGCATGGACCCTGCTGCACGTTGCGGCTTTGGAACATGGCGCAAATGGTCAGCGCGGTTTCACTTCAAAGATTGGTACTGTAACTTGATGTCTGGAAATTTGTCTGAGGTTTGCGCTTTGAGGCGTTTCACTGGGGGGCTAGTAGTCCACCGGCATTGTATTGATGGTTTTTTTGTGGGTAATATTTTCGTGTCGGCGTTCGTTGGAATCTGGACAGTGCCGATATCCACACGGGCAAGATGCCGAACAGGCAGGCAGCCGCAGCCCCATGTGCAGGTCCGGACAACGGGAGCGGCGCAATGACAGGAGCAACGTATATGGCCAACTCTCGGGGCAGGAAGCTCTACCGCGTGACCCTTTCGGCGCAGGAGCGCCGGGATCTGAAGGCGATCGGGCACCGGGGCTGCCTGGCGCCGGGCACAAATCCTGATGCTGAGGGGGCGCTTGTCGATGCCGACATTGCGCAAGGGCTGGGCATCGGCACGGCGACGGTCGAGCGTTTGCGCAAGCGCTGCGTCCTGGAGGGGCTGGACGCCGCCCTCAGCCGCAAGGAGCAGGTGAACCGTCGGCCGAAACGGGGCGATGGAGGCGAAGTTGGTCGCCCTGTTCGTCCCCGCCCGAGGGCTGTGGACGCTGAAGCTGCTCGCCGGCCGTCTGGTGGAGATGGAAATCGTCGAGCGCATTTCGGAAGAAACGGTCAGGAAGACGCTAAAAAAAGAGATCAAGCCGTGGCTGAAGCAGTACTGGTGCATTCCACCGCACCGGAGCGCACAGTTCGTGGCGGCAGATGTGCTTGACATTTATCAGCGGGACTTTGCCAAGGACGAGGTGCTGAGACCAGCCGGCAGCAGACGAAGGAAACCCGCATCCCCCGTCCTCCGGTCAGCCGGAGGTGGTCGACTATGAATATGAGCGCAACGGCACGGCCAACCTCTTCATGGCCTTTGCGCCCAACGAGAACTGGCGCACGGTGAAAGTCACCGATCGCCGCGGGACCGGGCACACTTCATCCGGGAGCTTGCCGACGACCATTTCCCCGACAGGAAGATCGTGCTGGACAATCTGAACACGCACAGTCGCTGTATGAAGCCTTCGAGCCCGAGGAGGCGAGGCGGGTGCGAAAGCGGTTCGAGTTTCGCTATACGCCGAAGCACGGAAGCTGGCTCAACATGGCCGAGATCGGTGCGCTGTCGCGGCAGTGCCTTCGGCGACGCATTCCCGACCGCGACACCATGCTGCGGGAGACGGCGGCGTGGGTGGAACGGCGCAATGCGGCCGATGTCACTGTCGACTGGCGTTTCACGACGAAGGATACCCGAACGAAACTGAAGTCTCTATATCCGTCAATCCAATAATGCCAGACTACTAGCCCCCCAGTGAAACGCGGCGCCATCGTGCTATCCCATGGAGTTGTAAAACCTTCATGGAGGAAGCGAATAGACCTGCGACACACTACGACGATTGAGGCCGTTTTGGAATATCTGATCGCAAACGGAGCAACGGATCTGGGGCGGGTCTTTGGCCAGCTCTTCGAGCTTGCGATGCAAATCGAGCGCGAGCAGCACTTGAAAGCGGGCCACCGGACGCCGGAGCGACAGGGCTATGCCAACGGCTACAAGCGGATCGACACCCCCACTGTTACCGTTCAGGTGCCAAACGGTCACGGGGACGACCCGTCCCCAGTCGCTTGAACGCGGCCAGCGATCTTCTCGCGCCGTAGCCGAGATGTACATCAAGGGTGTTTCCACACGGCAGGATGTAATGCGCGAGTTCGGGAGCCTGTCCTCTTCTCAGGTCAGCCGGGCCACCAGGTTGCTCGATGAAGAACTCACCGCCTGGCGCAACCGGCCCCTGATGAAATACCTGATCCTGGATGCGCGCTACGAAAAAGCCCGCCATGACGGCGTTGTGCGCGATGTCGCAGTGCTCTCGGCCATCGGAATAGGGGCTGCAGGCACGTTCTGGGGCTTTCTGTGGCGCTCTCCGAGGCCGAGGTCCATTGGAGAGCCTTCCTGGAAAGCTTGCTAGCCCTGCATGGTACGACCTTCATCGTCTCGGATGCCGGGCTGAAAGCGGCACGACGCGCGGTGCTGGGCGCGGCGACGTGGCAGCGCTGCCAGTTCCACCTGGCACAAAACGCCGTGCACCGAACAACGACATCAGGAAACGTATTGGAAAACAGCTCGGAGCCACGCCTCCTCACCCCAAACCGCCGAGGCCGAACTGGGCGCCCTCGTGGCCAGCTATCGCGACAAGCATCCAGGCTTCCTGGCTGGAAAAGAATGCGGGGCTCGCTGTCTTCACCTTGCCCGATGCTCACCACAAGCGTATGCGAACCTCGAACGGCATCGAGCGACCGATCCAGCAAGAGCTCAAGCGGCGCACCTCCAAAGTCAGGGTCTTTCCGAACCTCGCCTCGTTGGAGCGCCTCTCAACCGCGGTCCTTGTCGAGATCGACGAAAAATGGGAAACCGAAACCAAGGCATACATCAAATGGGAACAGCTCGATGACTGAGAGCTTCACGACAATTTCCAGACATCAGGTTGCGTAATCTGACGAGGACGCGGATCACGGCCTCTTCCGCCACCTTGCCGGCAGCGCCGCGGTCTTGGCCGCTTCGAACTCCTCGCGCGCCGCGTTGACCGTCGCCATCACCCGGCCTTGCGCTTCATCAGCGCGCCGCTTCCGAGATGCGTTTCCACATACAGATCATGCGGAGGCTGGAGCCCCGGAAGCAGCTGGCACAGCCCGCTCGTCGCCTTCGATCCAAAGTAGCCCACTGGCGATCCTCGTCGTTCTCGATGACCACCACTAAACGAATCGGCCTGCAGTGTCAAATCTCCACGAAAACCCGTTCGTTGCTCTACCCCGACATCAAGCCGGAACCAGGGGGTGAGCAGTTACAAAGCCGCCAAGATTCTGGTTTGGACGAAGGCTGCTTCGCGGCCATGGGTGCTTGTGATCGAGCACTGTGCTGAGCGATCGATGTGAGTGGTTGTGTTGAGAGATCGACGTTCCTGATGTTTCAATGATCTGATCGAGGCACCACACTTCCTGGTCTCCCGACTGTTCGGGAGGACCATCAACCAGGGAGTGAGAGGCAAAGGAAGTTTCGCCTCTGCGCCAGAAGACGATCGAGACGATGAAGGGTCTGTCGCACGCAGGAGAACTATCTGCGTGAGATTACGATGTTCGACCTCCATACCGGACATCAGCTGGAGAGTCAGACGGGCGAGGCCTGGATCCTGGAGCGGAGGGTCTGGCGCCGCGCACGACCAACGTCACGGCGATCCGCCTGTTCTATGATAGTGTGCTCGGTCAGCCCGAGAAGGTCCTGCGTTGCCGCCGGGTTCCCGACCGCCTGCCGCGGACGATCCCGGAAGAGGATGTCGAGCACCTGATCCAGGCGATCACCGACGTACGCACGGCAACCGTTGTTGCCTACGGCGCTGCGCATCTCGGAAGTGGTGTCGCTGCAGGTCACGGACATCCGCCGTGAGCAAGGTCTCCTGCACATCCGCGAGGGCAAGGGCCACCACGAGCGCATGCCTGCCGTGCTCAAGGAACTGGAGCGCTACTGGAACTGGCCACGTCCCCAAAGCTGGCTCTTCTACAGCCACACGCCCGATACGCCGATCACCGTGAAAGGACTGCAGGCCGCCTTTCGAAGGACCAGGTCGGCCTCGATCACGGGGTCACCTTTCACAGTCTGCGGCACGCAACACATCTTCTCGAAAGAGGTGCGCCGCAGAGTGTCGTGCAGGATGTCCTGGGACACAAGTCCCCGGAGACAACAAGGGCCCGCACCACGGATGTTCCGCAACCACCCGGTGGAGGGGTTCCTGGCCGCCCCTTGACCCGTCCCCGGCGTGGCGGACATCATTCGCCACGCCCGGCTTCCGCGTCACCCACGCCGGACGCGCGCTCTCGTGCGAGGTGCTTGACCGCATCGCATCCTGTCTCGGCGGTCACCTCTACCAGTGCACCCGCGCTTCCATGTCGCCTGGCACTCACCGTCACTGCCCCCAGGGCGCCGCGGCGCAGGCGGCGCGGCAGGCAGACCAGGTCCTGCCCTACTTCCACATCGTCTTCACCCTGCCCAGATCGCCTTCCAGAACCGAAAGACTGCGTTCGACATCCTGTTCCGTTGTGCCGCCGACACCCTCAAGACCATCAGCGCCGACCCCCGACGCTTCGCCGCTCACGTCGGCGGCACCGCCGTGCTCCATACCTGGAACCAGAAGATGGAGTAGCATCCCCACCTCCACTGCCTCGTTCCCAACGGCGGCTTCGATATCAACTCCGGAGCGTGGAAGGCGGGGTCCTCCCACTTCTTCGCACCAGTCCTCGCATGCTTCTTCCGCAACCGCTTCCTCGAAGAACTGGCCAAGCTCACCTTCCACGGCTCCATCGCCGACCGCAAGACCTTCGAGAAGGTGAAGCACGCACGATCGCCTGGAACGTCTACGCGGCCCTTCAACGGACCCAAGGCCGTCATCCGATACCTCTCCCGATACACCCTCGCCATCTCCGACGCCCGCATCATCGCCTTCGACGGCTCAACCGTCACCATGCGTCACCGCAAGCCCGCCGAGAAGCCCACCTACGGCGCCATGCAACTCTCCGCCGACGCCTTCATCAGACGCTTCCTCCTGCATCGCCTGCCCAAAGGACTGCACCGCATCCGGCACTTCGGCATCCTCGCCAACGGAGCCAAGACCCTCGACGCCGTGCGCTCGCTCATCAGCCCGACACCACCGACGACGACACTACCACCGACACCAGGGTCTGCACCCACTGCGGCGCCCCCTTGCGGCTCGTTCTCGACTTCGGACGCAAGAGCCTCTCCCCCGAAAAACGCGCCCTTCTCGACGCCCTGCTCCGCCAACGCGGGCCTCCAACACCACAGCCGCCGCCATGACCGCACCGACATCCCCGCAGCACAAACGGTGGGCGTACCGCCGCTCTGTGTCCTCATGACAGCAGACTGTCGTCCACAGCCCTCCAGAACCCCATGCCAGGGTGACCGCACGCATCCCGCAGGCCCCTTCGTCACAGGCCGAACATCACGCCCCGACGTCGGACAACACGCATCCTCGCGCGTCCGTAAACAACACCTCCTTCACACTTTCTGCATGTCGACACCGGGGCGGCGCGGCCTTCGTCCAAACCCGCTTAGTGACGGCGCTCCGGCCGTCACTAACCAGAATCTTTCGGCGTTCATACCGTTCTTAAAGGAGAACAAGTCGCAAGGTTCTTCTCGGTCCAGTCGTTCATTCCTCGCCCCCCTTCTTCCCCTCAAGCTCTTTGGCTATCTGTTCAAGAGCAGCGATATCTTCTTCATCGGCCCGTAACGCCTCTGCCTGCTTCCGCTTGGCATCGAATGCTTCGTACCGCTCAGCGGCAAGGTTTTGCGCCACTTCCATTTTGATCTTGCCTGCATGGCTGAGCAGGTCGCGTTCGTTGAAGGACAGGAAGGCGTCGAGCTTGTCCGCCCACTGCGCCATGGTTACGGGCGAGCGGCGCTTGGCCTGATCCTCCGCATAGTCGAGATACATGGTGACGATGCGGTTCAGCTCTTCGACTTCCTCCGCATTCAGGTAGTTTTTCGCCGTGCCGACATCCCCCTTGCGCACGATCGACCCTTTCCAGGACATGACGCCCATGTTCGGCTTGTCCGCGTCGGCGCGCGCGGCGATCAGCTCCGCCGCCGTATGACCGGTGACGGCCCAAAGCATCTTGTTCTGCACCTTTTTGAAAAACACCTGCGCCGCTTCGGCCTTGGAGTCGTAATCGACGGCCGTCGCGTAGAGGTCTTTGACCTTTTGGTAAAATCGCTTTTCCGATGCGCGGATGTCGCGGATGCGGGCCAGCCATTCGTCGAAATAGTCCCAACGCTCGGCCTGTTTCAGCCGCGCGTCGTCCATGGCAAAACCCTTGACGAGATACTCCTTGAGAACGGTATTTGCCCAACGGCGAAACTGGACACCGCGCGGCGACCGCACACGGTAGCCGATGGCGAGGATCGCGTCGAGATTATAGATCTTGGTATTGTAACGCTTTCCGTCCGAGGCAGTTGTCAAGGATTCCTTGACAACTGTGCCTTCCTCCAACTCATTGTCTTCGAATATGTTTTTGAGATGCAGGCTGACGTTCTGCTTGGACGTGTCGAAAAGCTCAGCCAGTTCCATCTGTGAAAGCCACACCGTTCCACCGATGGCGCGCAAACCGATCTCGGCCTTGCCGTCTTCGGTCTGGTAGAGGATCATCTCGCCTTTCCGGGGATCGATGCTCATACGGCATACCCCAGTTCTTTGAGGTAGCCGACCATCTTCTCTTCCAGGTTGGCCAGTTCGGCCTTTAGCTTTTGGCGCTCGACACGCACCGCCATCAGGTCAATCTCTTCTTCCTCCTCGAACGTATCCACATAGCGGGGGATGTTGAGATTGAAATCGTTCTCCTTGAGTTCCTGCGGGGTCGCGAGATAGGCGTATTTATCGACACTCTTGCGCGCCTGATATGTCTCAATAATCTTCTTGATGTTCTCATCTGAAAGCTGGTTCTGGTTTTTCCCAGACAGGAACTCGCGGGCAGCGTCGATGAAGAGAATGTTCTTATCCGCCTTGTTCCGACGGAGCATCAGAATGGCGGCCGGGATGCCGATCCCGTAAAAAAGCTTCTCCGGCAATCCGATCACCGCGTCGATCAGGTTCTCCTCAACCAGCTTCTGACGGATTTTTCCCTCCGCCGCGCCACGGAACAGAACGCCGTGCGGCGCAACAACCGCCATGCGTCCGGTCTTTGGTTTCATCGTTTCGACCATGTGCAGGACGAAGGCGTAATCGCCTTTGGTTTTTGGCGGAATGCCGCGACGGAACCGACCGAATTTGTCACCTTCCGCCTTCTCATGGCCCCATTTTTCAAGGCTGAACGGCGGATTGGCGACCACTACGTCGAAATGCTTAAGGGTATCTTCGCTACCCAGCAGCTTGGGGTTGCGGATGGTGTCGCCCCATTCGATGCGGTGATTATCCTCGCCGTGCAGGAACATGTTCATCTTGGCGAGCGCCCAGGTGCTGCCAATCGCCTCCTGCCCATACAGGGCATATTTGCGGGAGCCGTTGTGCTTCGCCTGAACCTGGCGCCCGCATTTCATGAGCAGCGAGCCGGACCCGCAGGTGGGGTCGCAAATCTCGTAACCTTCTTCCGGCGCGACAAGCTCGACCATCAACTCGGAAATTTCTGGCGGAGTGTAGAATTCACCGGCCTTCTTGCCGCTCGTCGCCGCAAAATTCTTGATCAGATACTCATAAGCATTGCCGATGATATCAAGCTTACCGATCCGGCTCGGGCGCAGGTTTAGGTCAGCCTTGTTAAAGTCCTCCAGCACATGCCGCAGAATGTCGTTTTTCTGCGCCTCGTCACCTAGGCGCGTGCTGTTGAAAGTAATGTCCTGAAAAACATCCCGAAGCTTATGAATATTCGTCTCTTCGATGGCATGCAGCGCTTTGTCGATGCGTTCGCCATTCCCTGCCTCGAAACGGCGCCCATGCAGGGCGTAGAAACTGGCGTCCTTGGGAAGAACGAAACGCTCGTTCTTCAGGAGTTCCTCAATGAGTTCCGGATGATCGCCATGCTCCCTCTTGTACTGATCGTAATGATCCTGCCAGACATCCGAAATGTATTTCAGGAACAGCATGGTCAGGACATAATCCTTATAGATGCTCGGGTCGACGACGCCCCGGAAGCTGTCACACGCCTCCCAAACAGCCTGATTGATTTCCCCTGGTCAATGCGATCATTCATTGGATCAGCCCTTCAGTGAGTCGCCTAGCGCAATACCAGCCAAGGACCGCATCTGGCGATTTCGATTTTCAATTAATTCAAGAAGCAGATGCCTTTCACGCATAGCCGCGCCATTGAACGCGACGATGGTTCTCTGCTCTTCGAGCGGCGGCATGACGATTGGCAAGTCTTCCAGTACCTGGCGCCGGATGCTGGTGATATAGGAACCCGTCGCAGAGGTGGACAGATAGCGCTGTATCGGCTCCTGATTGATCTGCCAAGCCACGAAAGCCGGCAGCAACTTGCCGACATCCTCCACCCGTATAAGAAAGAAATGCGGAGAACAGACCGCTTGACCAGGAACCACCCCAACCAACGCCGCGACATTTCTGTTTCCACGCGCGGAAAACAAAATATCGCCCTGCCCCAACCAATCCGGTTTGCGGCGCCCCGTGAGTTGCGTGCGGGAAACGCTTGGCCAGTCGATACCCATATCGGCATCAATGTTACGGATTTGCACAACCGCCACATCGCCCTCGGGCGCATCTTCGATGCTGCCCCTGAAGGGGTAACCGGCACCAATGCCCGCCACATCCGCCAAACATACCCTCATATTGTACCCCACTTCCAGTCTGAAGTGCAACACCCGGCCCTCATCGCAGCATGGCGATCCCACGCTAGGTTTGTTGGAAGGGTCGGTTTCGCTTGTTCAGGATGATTCGCATTTTCGCTGGCTTTTTGTGAAGCGGCGTAGTATCCGTTGTCGTGGGGGCAGCGGATTTTTTTGAGACGACTCCGGAGGGTTTTGAGCTCCGGGATGTGGTTGTGCGCCTTGCGCGGCCTGATGTCGCTGGAACCGTGTTGTTGACCGTATCTTGGTTTCAAGCAGTTTGCCGGTCGAGGTCTGCGTGTTCACCTGGCGCGGGCGGTGGATTGGCACTGCGGGCTGGCAGACGGGCGCCCTCAGCTGCGCACCCGTTGGCTGGCGCCGCGAGGAACAGTTCAGGCGGTTGCCGGGAACAACACGAGGTTTGTTGTTCCTGGTGGTCGTTTCCGGGCCTTGCCTCGTTTGCGTTGTCGCGGATGGTGCGGCGGCGACCGGGAGGCTGCCGTTGCTTGTTGCGGAGTCGTTTGTCTTGCCGACGAAGTTCAGCGGCACCATGTACAAGGCGGCGAACCGGGAGTGCGTTGGCAGGAGCTATGCGCGCGCCAGCGGGCGCTATACCGACCGGGGAGGCGAAGGATCTTTACGTGTTTCCGCTGCGTCGCGATGTCGGCTGCGGGATCGTTCGCCGCTTCCTGTGGCGTGGGAGTTGCGGGCGCCGCTGGTCGGCGCAGGAGTTGCGCTCGATTTATCAGCGGCGCTTTCCGGCGCGCGCAGGGGCACCGCATCGCCTCGGTGCTGTGCGTGATTTTGCTGGCTTGCGAACCGGCACGGTGCGGTTGCGGCGGCGCACTACGACGCAGAAGGAGCTGGAGCAGCATGGAAGAACAGGGACAAGCCGGTCTTCAAATCGACCGTGCACCGGGTGCTGCAGAACACCGACCCGGGATGGATCGAGGATGCTCTGCGGCGCTGGGCGCAGCCGCGCCTGGAGGTCGGCAACGCGATCGCGGTCGACGGCAAGCGCATCCGCGGCGCCAACCGCACCGGCGAGGATCATTACGAGACAGTCTCGCTGGCACGGGACCGGTATGCCGGTTTCGATCCTCAACTATTCTTCCGCGTTACCCGGCGCGTCGAATTCAAGAAATCCAGAAAACGGACAACCGAATACGCCATGACCTCGGTCAAGCGCGCCTCGCCGCAACAGCTGCTCGCATGGAATCGTGGACACTGGGTAGTCGAGAGCCATCATCATGTCCGTGATGCCACCTTCCGCGAAGACGACTCCATGCTCCGAACGCGCCCGCAAACAACGCGATCACCCTCGCAATCATCATCCGCAACAAACGCAAGCTGCCCAAACCCTTCAACAGCTTCGTCGACGCCCGCCACCACTATGCCGACAAGCGCAAGCAGGTCCTGCACGCAATCACAAGACCAGGCTGACCGCGCCTCTCTCCCCGACAGAAACTGCAAGCTTTCGAGCCCGGCAACCAAGGCCTCTCGCTCGCCCCGGATACGCCGACCAATCGCGCTCCGCGCCGCAACAGCGCGTCAGCAAATCTCAAAATCGCAGCCTCGAACGCGTCGACCCGCGCCACGATCAGGACTCCGATCACATCACATCAACAAGCATGGGATCACCTTGCTCATCGCAGTGAGGGCCGGGTGTTGCGCAAATTTTTCCCCTCTGCCCCTCTCGATTCCGCCTGGAAACAGCTTCAGTTCCTTCAATATCGAGCTTATGCAACGCCTTTGTCGGCTTCAAGCCGCTATTTCGCCGTCGCGCGGCATGGACCCTGCTGCACGTTGCGGCTTTGGAACATGGCGCAGATGGTCAGGGCGGTTTCACTTCAAGGTCGAACATTACCTCCGTCGGCGATCCCAAAACTTTCCGAGTGTTGAGCCGATCCTGTACCTTCTGAACATCTTCGTTGCATATCGCGCGAAAGTCCGTGCCCTTCGGGAAGTACTCCCGCACCAGGCCGTTGGTGTGCTCATTCAAGCCGCGCTCCCAAGAATGGAAAGGCTTGGCGAAGAAGAAATCTGCGTCAAGTGCTTCAGCGACACGCCTGTGGTCTGCGAGCTCTTTGCCGTTGTGATTGTGTGGACCAATAGCGCACCAGAGCCGAGCAGGCGGATCATGACCGAACCGACCGTGTCTTTCTGCCCACCCGGCAAGGCGTATTTCGTGGCACGATCAACCAGCGACACGACAGCTCCACTGTGAGCTTTGCCGATGATGGTTCCCAGTCGCCGACCCGTTTTTTTGCCTCCGCAGGGCACTCGGAAATGTCCACAGGGACCCGGCCGGAATGGCATCCACCCTTCCAGTTCGGCTTCTTGCCGCGCCGCCGAAGCTTCTTCCACAAGACGCCCCCGGCTCTCTGATCTTCATGAATGCGATCATGGATCCGTTGCCGACCCACGGCCCTCCAGTCGAAAACGGCCGCTGATCTGCTCGGGGCCCTCCCGCAGCTTTTTCTGAGCTTCAGCCCATCGTTGAGGCGTCAACCGCCAAGAAACAGACGAGGCGGCCCTGTGTTTCTGCCATCCTTTGCGCCTGCTTGTGACGGTAACCCCGTCCCCCGGTGTTGCGCTTGATCTCCCGGAAAATTGTTGATCGGTCACGGCCCGGCTGCCGAGCAATCGCACCTTGTGAAAGACCGCTTTTCTGTAACGCCTCAATCTGACATCGCTTCGTAGGTACTGTAACTTGATGTCTGGAAATTTGTCTGAGGTTTGCGCTTTGAGGCGTTTCACTGGGGGGCTAGCCCTGCCGTGTAGCCACAAGTTTGCTACCCAACATGTTTTTGCACCTGTTCGAGCATGTATCGCTTGCCGTCCTCGAAGCCGAATTGGTGTCCGATTCTGTGGCCGATGGTGGCTTTCGTGAGGGTTCCGTAGCCCTGCCACATGATCTGGTTTCCGGGGTCGGGCGTTCGCCCGCGGTATCCGCCGAGATGGGCGACGAGGCGGACGGCGTTCCCGAGCGTGTCGGGAGCATCGAGCCGGCTGTTGAGGGCGTAGTGACGCAGGAAGCTGAGTTCGTGATCGGTGAACAGCAGTTCGGGCTCGCACTCGGGGACCTGCCGCAGGGTCATGACCATGATGCGCGATGACGGCGGCGCGTTGCAGGCGGTGCGGAACATGAGGAACTCGGTTCGGCAGCCGGACTTGAGGACTCTGAAGAAGTCCTCGACGCCTTTGGAGGTAATATCCGATCATCTCGGCGGCGGTTGCGGCGTGGTCGACGGTGGTGAGCAGGAACCACTGGATCGGGTCCTCGTTGCCGGGCGGGTTGCGCTCGATGAGGTGGACGGCCGAGACCGGCTTCTTGACAGTGGCCGGCAGGGTGGCCTTGCAAAAGCGCAACTCGCTTTGCGCGCGCGGCTTGACCTTGCTCGACTTCCTGCGCTCGCCGAGGCGCTCGACCCGGCTCGCGGCGGGGCTGACGGTCGCGAACAGCTTCCGTTCGCCGGCCAGGCAGCGGTCGTCCGCACCAGCAGTTCGACCCCCGGCGCTGGGCATCGAACAGACAGTCGGCCTCGCACACCGCGATCACCCGCGTCAGCGCGCGCGTCGCCCGGAGCGTGTCCTCAAGCGCCGGGTCTTGCACGTGCGGTGACCGAGGCGCAGCACGCGGCAGCCCGTTCACCGCAAGCGTCAGGTGCAATCCCAGGGCGCCGGTTTGGTTCTTGCCGATGATCTGCAGGCCATCGGTGTACGGACGACGCGTGAAGTTCAGATCGGTGCCATCGCGAGCACCGTCGACTGTCCGCGCATGCCCGTGCGCTCGCGGCGCGAGGATGTTCTCGACCGTCACGTCCGCAGGATGCTCGATCAGTCGGTAGAAACCGTTCACCGCAGCTTCGTCGCTCTCGACATTGCGCGCGCCCTGGATACGCCAGCGTCGCGCTCTTGACCAGCCGTCAACCGCTTGTCGCCCAACTGCGCACCTCCAAACTCGTTCACCGCCCACACGCCAAGCCCCTCGCCCGGATCAAGCGCCGGCGCCGCCTCCGGAACCCCCAGACGCCGCCGCGTACATGAATTCACCGGCCGCGGTTCTCGCGATCCTGACGGCCGCGCCCCGCCGTCGCGCCAAGAAGTTCGCCGCACGCAGGCACGCCCCCTGATCCTCGAGAAACGTCTCGACAAGCCACGGCTGAAAACCGTAACGCGCCTCGAAGTCCCCCGCCGCAGAACACGCCCCAGCACATGGCTGGCAAGGTTGGCAACACCCGGCCGGATCAGGAAACGGCTCAGAACCCGGTCAAGATTGTCCCGCCGCTGCGCTTCGTCCCACCCCCGGTCGCGCGCCGACAACCGCAGCGGCAGAAAACCCCGCGGCGCCCAAAAGACCATGCTCGGAGCCAACGAGATAGCGCAGCCGGCAAACGTCGTCACGCGGATGCTCGTATGCCATCAGCGTGTTCCACACCCGGCGGCCGGCGCGCGTGCCGCAATCTCAAACCTCCGAAAGCCGGTCCGGAACTCCCTCCGCAGGCGCTATCGGCGTCCCCAGAAGCGACGGCCGCACCGCCGCGGCGGTGGAAGGACAATCACTTCCGAGCGCGCCTCCAGAGCCCGCAAAGCCTTCAGACAACCGGCCCCGCCGGTCCCTGAATCCTCGCACAGACGGCGGCGCGTGGCGGCTGCCAAACCGCTCCCGCGCCAGAATCGCGGCAATCCGGGGCTCCGCCGCGCGTGGACTGGATCTGTGACTGTGCCATGCCGCGACTCTTCGCGCCGGAGTTGTCCAGTGGGTCTTTTGCTACCCGAGCCGCTGCACCCGCGCTGGCTGCTCAAGCCGGCGACAACAGCCAGACCGTGCCCAAAATCCCGCCAACATGGTAGGCGCGGCGGGCATCGCCAAAACCATTGCTTGGTAGATTTATGTCTACACGGCAGGGCTAGCCCCCCCCAGTGAAACGCGGCGCCATCGTGCTATCCCATGGAGTTGAAAAACATTCATGGAGGAAGCGAATGGAGCTGCGACACACTACGACGATTGAGGCCGTTTTGGAACATCTGATCGCAAACGGAGCAACGGATCTGGGGCGGGTCTTTGGTCAGCTCTTCGAGCTTGCGATGCAAATCGAGCGCGAGCAGTACTTGAAAGCGGGCCACCGGACACCGGAACGACAGGGCTATGCCAACGGCTACAAGCGGATCGACACCCCCCTGTTGCCGTTCAGGTGCCAAAGACGGCCGGTCACGGGGACGATCCGTTCTATCCCCAGTCGCTTGAACGCGGCCAGCGATCTTCTCGCGCCGTAGCCGAGATGTACATCAAGGGTGTTTCCACGCGGCAGGATGTAATGCGCGAGTTCGGGAGCCTGTCCTCTTCTCAGGGGGCCACCAGGTTGCTCGATGAAGAACTCGCCGCCTGGCGCAACCGGCTCCTTGGGCTGATGAAATACCTGATCCTGGATGCGCGCTACGAAAAAGCCCGCCATGACGGCGTTGTGCGCGATGTTGCAGTGCTCTCGGCCATCGGAATAGGGGCTGCAGGCACGTTCTGGGGCTCTCTGTGGCGCTCTCCGAGGCCGAGGTCCATTGGAGAGCCTTCCTGGAAAGCTTGCTAGCCCTGCATGGTACGACCTTCATCGTCTCGGATGACCATGCTGGGCTGAAAGCAGCACGACGCGCGGTGCTGGGCGCGGCGACATGGCAGCGCTGCCAGTTCCACTTGGCGCAAAACGCCGTGCACCGAACAACGACATCAGGAAACGTATTGGAAAACAGCTCGGAGCCATGCGTCCTCACTCCAAACCGCCGAGGCTGAACTGGGCGCCCTCGTGGCCAGCTATCGCGACAAGCATCCAGGCTTCCTGGCTGGAAAAGAATGCGGGGCTCGCTGTCTTCACCTTGCCCGATGCTCACCGCAAACGTATGCGAACCTCGAACGGCATCGAGCGGCCGATCCAGCAAGAGCTCAAGCGGCGCACCTCCAAAGTCAGGGTCTTTCCAAACCTCGCCTCGTTGGAGCGCCTCTCAACCGCGGTCCTCATCGACGAAAAATGGGAAACCGAAACCAAGGCATACATCAAATGGGAACAGCTCGATGACTGAGAGCTTCACGACAATTTCCAGACATCAGGTTGCGTAATCTCTTCGTAGGCCAGGTGACGGTAGCCTTTGGACATGAACAAGCTCCCTCCATCTTGTACAGGAACTCTCACCGCTACCGCTCCGCAACATCATGCGTCTAAAAACACATGGCCACAGCCCATCATGTGTTGCACTTCACTATGGAACGGGGGGGGGGGGTATTATATCTCACATTCTATCGAGGTAACTGCTCACCCCTTGGTTCCGGCTTGATGTCGGGGTAGAGTAATGAACGGGTTTTCGTGGAGATTTGACACTGCAGGCCGATTCGTTTAGTGGTGGTCATCGAGAACGACGGGGACCGCCAGTGGGCTACTTTGGATCGAAGGCGACGAGCGGGCTGTGCCAGCTGCTTCCGGGGCTCCAGCCTCCGCATGATCTGTATGTGGAAACGCATCTCGGAGGCGGCGCGCTGATGAAGCGCAAGGCCGGGTGATGGCGACGGGCGGCGCGCGAGGAGTTCGAAGCGGCCAAGACCGCGGCGCTGCCGGCAAGGTGGCGGAAGAGGCCGTGATCCGCGTCCTCGTCATCCTGCTCGACATCATCATCGTCGTCCTTCTGGAGAAGACCACGCACGAGCCGGAACTCCGGTCTGCCGCCGTCACAGACGGACGAGAGCGTGCCGGGAGCAACGGCCCGAAGCCGAACCGGCAGATGGGCGACAACCTGCGCAAGACCATCGTCGAGGAGACGGTCGCGGCCTGCGACGCCTGCGGCGCTGACATCGACGGCCCCGTCGATCGGGAGCGCCGCGTCCTCTATGACATCGTGTTCGAGGTCGTCGAGCGCCGCGCCGAGATCAAGGAATGCCCGAAGTGCAAGGCCCGGGGCCGGTTCCCCGACAACATCCCGTGCAGTACGGCATTCAGGCCCTCGTCATCAACCTGCTGGTCGCCCAGATGCTGTCCCTGCACCGTCGCGCTCGTGCAGGCGATCTCCGGCATCAAGCTCTCCGAGGCAACCTGCCTCGGCTATGCTTTCACGATGTGTCATGGGAGGAGGCCGCCGTGGCGTACCTCCTGCAACGCCCGATGTCGACGATTTCGGATCAACAGTAAGTGGCTCCATGTCGTGGGACCCTGACGTGTAAGTTCCCGCACCGCAAGCGCGGGCAAGAGATCGGCATCATCCCGTGTTACAAGGGCGTCCTGACTGCTGGGCCTCGTACATGGGCTATGACCAATGTAGCCACCAGCTGTGCGGCAGCCACCTGCTGCGCGAACTGACCTTTGTCGTCGAGGCTACCGCGCGACTGATGAAGAGCCTGCTCCGCGAGGTCTGCCACAAGGTCAACAAGAGCGCATCCAGGACCCTGAACGACGCCGGGCCGGGCGCAAGCGCTACCGCACCATCAGGGCGCCAGGGAACTGCCCGACATCCCGACGAAAGGAAAACGTGGACGCAAGTCCGACGCGCACAACCTGCACGAACGTCTCGTGAAACACGAAAACCTGCGCTTCACAGACGACCCTGATGTCAGCTTCACCAACAATGCCGGAGAACAGAAAATCAGGATGGCAAAGGTCAAGGTGTCCGGATGCTTCCGCTCCACGCAAAAGCATGGTGCCGGAGCTCAAGCTACCTCACCTCCATGGCCGCACTCGGCTACAACCCACTCGTCGCCACCCAGATCGCCCTCGATGGAAAAGCCGCAGACATCATCAACGAGCACTATGAATCAGAACCCAACAAGGGGTGAGTAGATACCTATCGAGTTATAACGAAAGTGGTTGCGGGGGCAGGCAACCACCGAGACCGACATCTGATCGAAATCCCGGTCTGATCCGCCGCAACCCTTTGATCTAAAGAGGTATATGTAATACCAGCGGTTGAGGGTTGAGACTCATTGAGGGGATTCCCAAGGTTATCGAGTTCTGACTCAATAGCGATTCTGCGATTGGAGGGTCGTTATGAGGGCAGCAATCCCCTTGAGGGAGGATTTTGATGCGGCGCAGTTGCGCGGCTTGGCGCAGCGGAGCCGGGATGGTGCGCAGAACCGTCGCCTTCTTGCGCTTGCGGTGATTTACGACGGTTACCGTCGTTCGGATGCGGCGCGTTTTGCGGGGGTGGGCTTGCAGATCATCCGGGACTGGGTTCTTCGCTTCAACGCGGAAGGCCCGGAGGGATTGAAGGATCGCAAGGCCTCAGGTCCACCGCGCAAGTTGAACGGGGAGCAGCGCGCGGCGCTGGCGGCGGTTGTGGAGAGCGGTCCGGACCCGGCGGTCCACGGCGTGGTGCGGTGGCGGCGCTGCGACCTGGCGGCATGGCTCAGCGAGCAGTTCGGCATCTCGTTGGCGGAGACGACGGTCGGGCGGGAGTTGCGCCGGATGGGCTACGCCAGGCTGTCTGCGCGCCCGCGCCACCATGCCCAGGACGAAGCCGCGCTGGCGGCGTTCAAAAAAACTTCCCAGACCGCCTGAAGGAGATCCGCGCTGCACTCGGCGACGGCGTCGAGGTCGAAGTCTGGTGGCAGGACGAGGCGCGCGTCGGGCAGAAGAACAAGATCACCCGGCGATGGGCGAAACGCGGCACCCGACCGTCAGCGCCCAAGGACCAGAGAACGACATCGGCCTACATCTTCGGCGCCATATGCCCGCAGAAGGGCAAGGCCGCCGGCCTCGTCATGCCCCACGCCAACACGGAGGCACTCAACGCCCACCTCGCCGAGGTCGCCCTCACCGTTGAACCCGGAGCCCATGCCCTCGTCATGCTCGACCGGGCCGGATGGCACACATCCCCGGCCCTCAAAGTCCCCGACAACATAACCCTGATGCCGCTCCCGCCCCGGTCCCCCGAACTCAATCCCGTCGAGAATGTCTGGCAGTTCATGCGCGAAAATTGGCTCTCGAACCGCGTCTTCAAAAGCTACGACGACATACTCGATCACTGCTGCCAAGCCTGGAACAATCTCGTCTCACAACCAGAACGCATCGCCTCCATCGGAACCCGAAAATGGGCCAATGGGTTCTGAACTACGCCCGCTGGTATAAATCCGTAGCTTGCCGTCCGCTAGTGGCAAAGCGCGAGGCACCTGATTGGCAGCGGTCCTTCAGCCGGTCGAACAGCGTCCGGTCGTTCTCGGCGACTGCGGCCAGCGCCGGCCCTCGGCCTCGCCGATGATCTGCAGGCCGAAGCTGTGGAAGGTGCGCACCGTCAAGCCGTCCGCGACCCCGGATTCAAGACGATTGCGGAGGCGTTCCTCCATCTCCTTGCGGGCGTCGCGGGCGAAGGCAAGGAGCAACAGTTCGGACTGTTTGCGCTCCATCCTGCGGACGAGCCATCCGGCCTTGGCGACGATGACCGAGGTCTTGCCGCTGCCGGCCGCCGCGACCACGAGATTGCGGCAAGCGTCCACCACCACCGCCTAGCGCTGCTCTTCCGTGAGCGGGCGGGCCTCAATCCGGTCGAACACCTAGAACTTCAAGCCCCCGTCAAGCTGAAATCCGGGTGTTTCGCTCGCATCGCTTACTGTCTACGTGGGCAGGTACTGCTTCTTGAGATACTTCAAGTCGCCGAGGGCGACCTTGATGGTGCCCCGGTCCGGCGTGTCATCGTCGTGCTTGGCGGGGTTGAGCTGGCTCCCGACCGAGCGAAGCTTTCCGGGATGCGACGGGTCGGCCGTGAGCAGCGGCTCCACCTTGGGTTCGAGTTGCCCGAGATTCTTGCCATCATGGTCGCTAAGCGCGGCGGCGCTGTCGCCCTTGGCCCACCGGTCCCTGACCAGCATTTCCTTGCAGAAACGCTCGGCGGCATTGCGCAGCCATTCACCCGCCTGCTTGCGAAGCTCGATGTGATCGCCCCGTGCTAGCACGTCGGCACGGGCAAGCATCGCCATGAGGTCATCGCCTGTATTGGTGACCGCTGTGCCGTCGGCCCGGTCGGTAAGGGCCAACTGGAACATGTCGATGTTCTTGTGCAGATATCGATGCTCCAGGTCCTTCCATGTCTTCTGGTCCTGGGTGAGGACGATTGTCTGGATTCCGGCGCCGGTCAGTTCCTCCAAGACGTCAGTTTTGAAATAGGCCCGGTAATCTTCATCGCTCGCCAAGATCGGGTCGTCCAGCACCATGAAGCCGGCACCCTCGTGCAGTGCGCGGGCGATGAACAGCGCGAGGCCCAGGCAGTGAAGCTGCGACTGGCTGAATACGGCGATGACGTCGCGCAACTTCGGAGCAGTTCGGTCGGTGTCAAGGGACAGGCCGGCCTTGAAGTCGACGGTGCGCCGTGCGCCTTTGCGGGGTCTGACAGCGGAGAAGAATGTTGGTTCGTCGGGGCGGAGCAGGTCCCACCAGTGTTGGATGCTGCCGCTCAGATTCGCAAATTTGTCCTCCAGAACCTTCTCGTTGCCTTTGTCGATCTGGTGCAGCGCCGAATTCAGCTCCCCATGCATGTCAGCCCGGGCCTGGCGCTCGATCAGGCTCGCGCGAAGCGCGCCCTGATCGCCGGCGAGATCGATGAGCTCCTGCCAGCCGCTGGTGTCGCTGGCGGCGTCGATGACGACCGTAAGCCTTTCCAGGAGGGCTGTTTCCGCATCGGCGTAGAGCTCCAGCTGGATCGCGAAATTGGAGTAAGCAGTTGCGGCGTTCCCAAAGCCAGTCCTCAAGGGTTGCGGATCGCGCAGAGTGTCCGGTTTCTCCGCGTAGCCCTCGACTTCCGCCGCGAGAGCGCTGGTGGTGGCGTCAATGGTCGCCCGCGCGCGGGCGAGGTTGCGTAGCGCCTTCAGCCAAGCATCGATGACGGCAGAGGCATCCGGTTCCAGCAACGTTCGGATGCGCTCCACGCGGAAACCTTCCTGCCGGCGCTCGCTTGAGTTGATGGTGAGGAAGCGGGGGCAGGCGGAAGCGGCCGCCCGATCGAACCCACGGGCGGATACGGCCAGGGCGCGCAAGGTGTCAATCGCTGCCGCCTGAGCGGTCTGGAAGTCGTCGGTCTCTTGCGCCCGGGTGCGGATAAAGGCGATGCGCTCCGGCGTCAGGCTGCCTTCCGTACCACACAGTGGGCAGTCGATGGGCTGCGTCGCGGCATTGACGGCGGGGATGGCCAAGGCCTCCCTGAACAGCGCGATCAGACGGCGCGTCTCCTCCTCCACCGTTTCGCGCTCGGCTAGGTAGACATCGAGCGTGTCCCATTCTCCTTGGGCAGGTTCGGTCCAGTTGACGAGCGCTCTCCTGGCGAACCCGTCAACCGGGAATGTCTTGGCCCGTCGCTCCAGCAACAAGCCTTCGAGCGCAACCAGACGCCCGGCGGGCACTGTCGGCAATGGGTGCTCGGCCGCGGTCAGGACGGCTGTGATCGCCCCATCGACCGCGGCGGCGAGAACGGCAGGCGCCGGCACAGCCGAACCGAGGGGTGCTAGAAGTGGCTCCGCGTTCTCGATGGCTGCGGCAGCAGCAAGCCGGCTTAAGTGGCGGTCGCCGTCATCGGGCTTGAACCCGGCGTCGAGCCCCGCCACCGCGCCTCGCAGTTCTTCCAGATCCGTGACTTCAAGGATCCTCTTGAAATACGTGGCGCGGTCCTGCGGCCGGGCGGAAAAGAGATAACCGAGCGTGTGCTGAGCGAGGACCGGCGCCGCGAGGGGCGGTTGCGAGAGCACGATGCCGAGGGTGGCGAGATCGCTTTCATTAGCCTCGACGCCGTCGATCTGCAGGGCTGACTGGCAGTCTTTCCGCTTGGCGTAGTCCGAGATCAGTGTCCGCCTGACGTTGTGCGTCCGGCCGTCAATGCCGGTGATCTCCGCCTCGACGTATGTGGGTATGGCGGCTGGCATATGGGCGTTGCGCAGGGCGTCAGCGAATTCGTCCTGGGTGCTGGCCAAGAGCTGGCGACGGACGATCTGTCCGGTCAGCAGGAACTCGAACGCCTCGGCAAGGCTGGTCTTGCCCTGGCTGTTCGGTGCCCAGATGGCGGCCAGTGACGAGCCGAAGGACAGCGTCTGTGCCTTCCGGCCGAAAGCCCGGAAGCCCTGCATCTCAATCTTGTTGATCTTCAGTGTTGTCATGGCTCTGCTTCAGTTCATCGAGACGGTTTGCGGCGACCTCTGCGATGGCATCGGCGGGTGCTGCCTCGCCTGACGCCGCGTAGGCGGTCACGAGTTTCGCGGCGAGGCTGTCCTCGGGCAGATGCGCGATCAGCCGGTCAAAGTTGGTCTGCGGCGTGGCAGGTTCTCCACCATTGGTCGCGTCGGCCGGATTGTCGTCATCCGTTTCGGCGCTCGATTCCTTGTTTTCTGTGCTCATGCTGTTGCCTTTCCGGCGCGGCGACGGCGTCGGACGGATGGGGGTTTCGCCTCTTCCTCGTCAGGCGGGTCGCTGAGGTCGTGAGCGCCGATCTCGATCATCCGCTGGGCGAGGGAGTTGAAGAAGGTTTCGTTGATTTGGCCGGCTTCATAGAGTTGGCGCACGACGAGGTAGGGGTTGAAAATCAGGACGTAGCTGATCGGCCCGTTCGGTCCGCTCTTGATATCGATAAAGCCGAGGTCATTGAGGGTTCGCATGCGCATTGTCCAAGTGCGTACGGCCCGCTCGCCGCTGAACCCTGAGAAGTACGCCATCTCGCGGTCCTTGTTGGCGATAACGAAGGAGTCGTCGTAAGTCCGGCACCAGAGGTCGAGATAGGTCGAGGAAACCGGCTTACCCTTGGACAGGCTGTCCATGACCTTCATGAGCAGCGGCATCGGCCGTGGCATGCTGAGCCAGCCGTCCGACCGCTCGCGCGACCACAATCGCGCCTCGTCAAGTTCGGGCCACAGCGTATCGCGCATGCGCAGCTTCTGGCGGGCGATCTTGCTGAGGCGTTTCTTGCTTTCCGTCGCCATGTCTTGCTCCTCTTGGCGTTTGGCCGAAAGATCGGGCCGGGGTGTGGACGCCCGGCCCTGCGGAACAATCTTGCCCGCACGTGCTTCGCTCCGTGCCGCGCACCGGAATAGGCCGTTTGGAATCGACACATCCGCTGCAAATGTCCGTTGCTGGAAAACATAATAGAAAAATACAGTAAATCAAGGGATTAATACTAAATAGGTTTTCCGGCCGGAGGTTTTATTAGATCGATTTGATATATCGATCAGAAAAATATAGTGTCAATCCAAGATATGAATTGGAATGCGTAGTCGGAAATAATGGCCGGAGATCAAGGGATTGCCACGGGATCGTAGTGTTCCCGGTGCTCCTATGGTCCTGTGCTCGACGGTGATCCCGGTGCTCCTGGGGTCGCGGGGGAGAAGACCCCTCCGCTTGAGCGTGGATTCGTCCGTCAGGGTGTCCAGGTGCATCGCATCTGTCGCGGCGGGATCAGGCGATTCCCACGACTGGGCCGTAAGAGGGAATCTTCCTTCGGACGTTGGCTGTGTCTTGCCCGCCGCATTGTCTCGTGACCTGAGCAAGGGGGTAATACCAACGGTCGTTGATTGGAACCTATAGCAGAGCCGCCCTCCGCAGCTCGCCTCCTGAGCCGAGGCCTCCTACTGCAAGAGGTAATCTCCGCCGAGAGAGGCTAATCGGTTCTTATCTGTGGCCGGTGGTATAAGCGCTTCGGGTGTGCTTGCCCGGGCGGCGGCGGCGGGGCTTTCCTGGCCGCTGCCGTCCGGGCTCGACGATGAGGCGCTTCGGGCGCGGCTCTACCCGGCGCCGGAGCAGGACAGCGACCGGACGCAGCCCGACTGGGAAGCAATCGTCGAGGCGCTCGCCGCGCCCCGCAAGCGCCGCCGCGCCCGGCTGACGCGGCGCCAGCTCTGGGTCGAATACCGGGACGAGGCTCTGGCGCAGGGGGGCAAGGCCTATACCTACAGTCACTTCTGCGGCCTGCTGAAGGAGCGTCTGCACAACCGGATCGGGCCGGCGCAGATGCGCTTCCACTACGAGCCGGGGCTGTGGGACCTGTCGGACTTCTCGGGCAAGACGCTGGCGCTGCGCACCGGCCGCGGCGAGAAGGACGTGGAGATCCTCCTGGAGCCCGAGGAACAGCGCGAAGGAAAAGACAGGCCAGAGCGCGACGATCACCGCGATATAGGCGAGGATCCTGAGCATCCGACCAGTGGACAGCCACACGTGTGAGCACCGACCGGCCGGTTCCTCCGGCGCCTGGACCGGGGAGACCGGGACGAGCGTCACTTCGACGATTGCCGGTCTGGCGACGACGGCGACGGCGTTTGGAGTGTATGGCGTGAATTCGGCGGGTGACGGCACACCGTCCGCCGCCGTGGTGCTGGCAGCGCCGCCGGGGACGGTACAGAACCCAGACGCTGAAGGCTATGAGGTGGCCAGCCTGCTGGGCGGCACCATCCGGCTCACCTAGGACGCGGTGACCGGCGCGGCGACCGGCGGCAAGGACATCACCGGCTACGACTACGAGCGGACGCTGGCTGGCAGCAACAGCTTCGGCAACGCCGGGACCGCGACTGGGACGCAGGTGGACATAGTCAGCCTCGGGAACAACATCGCCTTCGATTTCCGGGTGCGGGCTCGCAACGCGGACCGCGAGGGCGAGTGGCGGGTGCTCACCGTCTCCGGCCGGCCCCAGGCGCCGGGAAACGACAGGGCGACGGCTTCGACGACCTCGACTGACGTGACGGTGACTTGGGACACGGTGACGGCGGGCACGCCGATCGTCTCCTACCGGGTGAAGCACTTCGGTCGAGCCGCGACGCTCTACAATATCATCAGCGCGCCGATGGCTTTCCCGACCCGTTCCGCGGCGGCTTCGATATCGCGGTCTCCGAGATGGGCATAGCGCAGGGTCATTCGTGTATTGCTGTGACCCAGCATCCGGGAGACGACAGGCACCGGCACGCCGTTCATGACGGCATGACTGGCATGCGTATGGCGCAGGTCGTGGAGGCGGACATCCTCGATGCCCGCCTCGCGCCTGATGCGGTACCAGGACCGGAGGTCGGGGCCGCGCGGGCGGGCCGGATCGCGCGGCGAGGAAAACACGAACGGGCTGGCGCCTTGCGGCTGCCGGTCGAGAATGGCGCGTGCCTGTGTGTTGAGCGGCACCGTCCTCGGCCCGGTCTTGCTGTCGCGCAGGAACAGATGGCCTTCCCGGTAGTCGCGCCATTGCAGGGTGAGGAGTTCGCCCTTGCGGCAGCCGGTCAGCAGCAGAAGCCGGATGATGGCGACCTGGCGGGGGCATCGGGCCTCATGCGCCCTGAGCCTCGCGGACAGGCGGCGGATTCCTCGTCGGAGACGAACCGTTCACGGCCCTTGCGGCGGTAGCGCCGGATGCCCCGGCATGGGTTGGAGCCCTCCGGCCGCAGGCCCATGGTCTCCGCTTCCCTCATGATGACGGACAGCACGGGCACGGACCGGTCCACCGCCGCCGGCGTCGCGCGAAGCGAGGCGAACCAGTTCCTCACCTGCTGCCGGTCGATGTCCGCGATCTGACGCCCGGCGAAATGCGGCAGGAGCTGGTTGCGGAGATAGCCCCGGTTCACATGGAGCGTTCCTGCCTTCCAGAGCCGCGCATGGCGCTCGAACACGATCCCGGCGACGGCCTCGAAAAGCGTCTCGTCGGGACGGTGCAGAACGTCCCCGCCCCGGCGGATGGCGGCAAGCATCCCGGCAGCCAAAGCCCGGGCCTCGTCGATGCTCATGGTTCCGGCATCGCCCACGATCTTCCAGACGCGCGCGCCGCGATGCTGGCACTGGATGAAGAACCGCTTCCTGCCGCCGGGCGTCACCCGGACGCCAAACCCCCTGAGTCTGGCGTCGCGGATGTCGAAGGATGTCTTGCGGGGCGTGAGCGCCTCGATGCGGGCCGCGGTAAGGGTAACCCTGGGCATGTCGTTCTCCCGGTTCCGGTTGCAGCCGGGGAGCCGGAAGGACGAACCGCCGCCCCATCTGCAACTGATTTTCGAGAGAAAAACGACGCTATGTCAGATAATTAGCACCCACTGGTGCGATGCCGGTGTCGGCACCGTCGAAACCATGCCGCGAGGCGGCCCAGTCGGACCACAGCCGCACCTGCGCGAACCGGTCCCGGTAGAGCGGATCCTGCGCGAAATACGCCCTCATCAGCCGCTCGAACAGGCGGCCCTTTTCTGCCTCCGTTCCCGCAACCGACCGGATGTGGTCAAGCACGCTCTGGAAGTCATTGCTCACTCAAGGTCTCCGTCCGCAGGAGAGCCGCAGGGAAGGCCGACGCAAACATCGGCGAGCAAGGGCGTCCTCCGGTATAATCGGCTTTAGCTATCCCGGGCCCGCCAACTGGCCTCATCCGCCAACTCCTGCGCATGGCGCTTCTGTTCGTCGCGATCCTCGACGGCAGTGTCGGGTAGAATAATATCCGCATGGTAGGGATTGTCTGTTTGCGGCGACGCAGTCACTTGCCGGCCATTCGAGGCGGCCGCATCTGCCTTGACCACGGCCCAACCGAAGAATGGTTTGCTTCGACCGATTGCCACCCTGTCCGCGATTTCGGTGGCTTCTCCCGGCGAAGCGAAGTCGAGGCGATCGACCGAAAGCCTGGGATCGCCCTCTCTCCCCAGAAAGACGTTGGGCAGAATCCTGCCGCGATCGGCTCGCCGGGCTTGGCTGCTGGAAAATACATCCCTGCCGAGACTTTCACCCGGTCCGATATCGTCCTTGACCGTCACGCAGCCAGTTCGTCCCGCCGTGCCAGCCCCTCCAGTGCCTCTCGGACGAAGCCGTCGGGCAGCAACTCCATATCCGAATAGCGCGCGCGCCTGTGCCTGCCGTCCATATTGACCAGGCACAGGGCACCGCCATCGGAGTCGCAAAGCAGCAAGACCGAGCGTCCATAGCCGCCTGGAGCGTCGATAGCGACCTCACCGTCCGGCGTCGGGTAAACCTCGAAACGCCGGGGCGAAAGCTTGTACACGGCCAGCAACAGCCGCCTGGCGTTTTCCAGCGCGAGTGTCGAAGGGACCGGGAACTCCTCGTTCTGCGCCTCGGCCGGGGCCTCCGCGAGGTCCTCCATCGCGCTGTTCAGCCACCCGTTTTCCTCTGCCTCTCCAGTGACCGATGTATTTTGCCGGCGTACCGGGTTCGCCGTGCCGACGTTCACCGGTCCCTGCGGCTGCCTGTCTTCGAAATCGACCTGCCCGGGAAGTGGACGTGGAGGCCAGCCGATCTGTTGAAATTGCGTTTGCGCTTGCAAGTTTGTGCCGCGGTGCCTGCTGTGCCAATTATCGTCCAATATGTCCGACCGCCTGATCAAACGCATGTGCCCGCCAGGGTGACCTATGGACCGAAGTGTTTTTAGTGGAGCCCATGTAGAAAACAGCGCTTCCTGAAGCATCGATCAACTCCACTCCAGAGTTAGACCTAATTTCCCACAAATTGCCTTCACAAGTCTGAGCAAATGCTCCGTCCTATCGTCAAAAGAAACATGGTTTGACCCAAGACCATATTCAGAAGAAACATCAAGGAACAAATCGGCTTCAGGAAGAGCTGATTTATCGAGATAAATACCGGCTGACCAAACTTCTTCTTTGTTCGAAGAGTCGAACTTGGTCACGGAATGGGTTGCCGTCGCGCCAATTTCAAATGGATCTCGTTCATTCGGGCACCAGGTTAGCTGGCGAATCATATATTCTGTGGCATCGGCTCCACCTTCAATGACCAACCAGAGTGGAGTTCTTAATTTCCATATTGCCGGCTTACCATCTTGCAGAAATCCGCTTGCGGCAGATTCAAAATGTCTTATACACCTTTTCGCATGCTTTACATTGTCAAGGTTCCTGAGCTCGAAAAAGTGCGCGCGGTACCCGTTCAATCTCGCTTCCATGACACAGTTGGGTGACGCCAAATTCAAAGAAACGAAAGCACTGTCTATGGTATTACCGTTCTCGACCCTGATCGCCTCGGGAGGAATAATCAATTCTTGGCTCAACGCATCGTGTATCGGTTCGATAATCTGCACGAACGAACTGATGCGGCTGAACGCCGGGCGCGAAAATACCACCTCGTAAAACGCGTCGAGTCTCGCAATGCGCGCTTTCATCTTCACAAGCTCAACCCAACCGGAACTTTGTCACAACCGCTTGTCGGCGGCAATGCCGTAGCCATGGTTCAGAAGCCGCAATTCGGGCACCGCGGGATCGGCCTGTTTCGCAACGCTTCCGGCGGCTTGCGGTTCGTTTGCCGTTCTTTGCGTACTGCCTGGCGGCCTCCGCCATGGTGTGCTCCTACTGTTCAGGAAATATGGAGAAGCCGAGCCCATGTGTAAAGGCTTGGCAGTCGTGCCATTCCGGCCGGTAGCGAAAGGTAGGCGAGAACGGATGGGCCATGGGGGCCGATTGCGGTGGCCGGGGTCAATCGGAGCATTGGCGCAGGCATTGCGTCGACGCCGGGCTTCGCTGTGGCCTGCCGGACGTGGCCCGGAGTGGCTCGACCTGTCGGCCTGACTCGGGGACGTGACCGATGCGGCCAGCCCCGTCCGCGCGTGCCGGCCTCATTTGAAGCCTCCGCCCTCTCCCTTCCTCCCGACACCGGACTGTTCGGGGTACCGGACAGGTTTTTTTCACCGCCCTGATGCGGCATGCGGCGCCTGGCGGCGCCAGGGGTATGAAACGCAGGAATTGCCATACCGAAAGCGGTTTGCGTGCCCCTCCGCTGCCACTATCTGTCTCCGCATGAAGGGATCGGAGACAGGATCGGCCGGTGGCTTGGCGGCCCGGTTTTTGCGGGCGATAGAGGTCTGGTGCGCCGGGAACGGAACAAGCGCGGGGACGTTCGGCGCCGCCGTGTACCGCGACCGCGGCTTTGTCGCCTCGCTGCGTGGCGGCCGCAGTCCGCGTCTCGGGACGGTGGACAGGGCGCTCGCCGTGATGGGCGAGCCGCCGGCCGGCCCCGCCCTCCTGAGAGAGGTGGAGGCGTTTCTCGCGGTGACGGGGGTCAAGCGCTCGCTGCTCGGACGGGAAGCGACGGGCAACCCTACCTTCGTGGCGCAGCTGCTCGGGGGCGTGTCGCCGAAGCTGGCAACGGTCGAAGCGGTGCGCGCGGCGATGAAGTCGCACGCCAGCCCTGCCGAGTGGCGCGAGATACGTGCCCGCGCCGGCGCGATGCCGGCGATCCTGACCGGCGCCCCGCTACGGTCTCCGGAGCCGCCCGCCCGGCGCGAAGACCGTGACCCTGAACCGGAGCCATTGGCCCGGCGCCGCGAGGACCGGGGCTATGTGGACACCCGCGAGGCGGCGGCGCGGCTGGGGCTGTCCCCGGGCACGCTGGCCCGGTACCGGATCACCGGGACGGGTCCCTGGTATTACCGTTTCGGGGGCTGCGTGCGCTACACGGAGACCGACCTGGAGGCATGGGATGCCGGCCGCAGGGGACGCCGGAACGGAGGCGTCGGCGCCGGGGGCGGGGCCGCGCGGCGGACATCGCCGTGAACCCGGGCGTCCCCGGACGCGGGGATGTCTGTCATGCCTGACAGAGACATATGGCTCCTGCCGCTGGTGGTCGCCGGGGCCTGCGCCGCCGGCATGGCGGTGCTGGTCGCCGGTATCGCGCTTGCGCTCGGCACGACCGGACACGACTGGTACGCGGCCTGGAAGTTCACGCTGGTCGAGGCCATGCTTGGCGTCGGCTTCAGCGACTACGGGATTGTCGATTACCGCACGGCGGCCGGCGAAGCCATTACTGTAGAACGTTATACACTCGCCCATGTCATGGACGAGGCGTGGTGGGCCCGCAGGCGGATATTCTCCCTGACGGTGGATCGCGCGGTGCTGTGCGCGTGCACGGGGCTTGCCCTGTTCGGGATGTGGATAGGGGTGGGAGCAGCGGTGCGCCTGCGACGGTTCGTGGGCGGGCGCGGGACGGTCGTGGAGCCGGCGCCGCGGGTCCGGCGCGGATACGCGGGCCGGACGGAGCACCCGGACGATTGGAGCGACGGCGAACTGATCGCGGCGCTCGCTCGCCGGAGCGGCAGGGTCGGCGTGCTGTTGGTGTCCCCTGCCGAGGTCGAGCGGCTGTCGGGGGGCGGCGGCGATGCCGGTCGGTCCGCAATGCATCGGGAATCGTTGCCGCCGGCATGGGCGCCGGGCCTGCCGTCGCCGGAGAGCGCGGAACCGGCCGGCGATGCCGCAGTCCCGGCCAAAACGGCCCCCGCCGATCCCGAAAGCCGCCCGGACAGGACGAAGACGGACAAGGCGCCCGGCGGCAAGGCGGTTGCGCGCAGGCGCGAGCCGGGCGAGCAATTCTACTGATGGTCGCCTCGATCGGCGCCGTCGCCGCGCCGTCCCAGGGCGTGAGCTACTACGAGAGGGACGGCTATTACGCGAAGGACGATCCCGAGCACCGCGATGCCAGCGCCTGGGCCGGCAAGGGTGCGAAGGCGTTGGGCCTTTCCGGCCCGGTCGATCCGGACGCCTTCACGGCGATCCTTGAAGGCCGGGTGCCGGACGGCCCGCAACTGGGCCGTCCCGGCAAGGACGGCGATATCGTCCACCGGCCCGGCCGCGACCTCACCCTCTCGGTCCCGAAATCGGTCTCCCTCGCCGCGCTGGTGGGCGGCGACGCCCGCGTCGCCGAGGCGCACGGCCGGGCGGTGAAGCGGACTCTTGCCTGGGTCGAAAGGAACGTGATCAAGACCCGGATGAAGGCGCCGAACGGCGGGAGAATGGTCCGCGCCGGGGACCAGAAGGCGGTGATCGCCACCTTCACCCACGAGACCTCGCGCAACCTCGATCCGCAGCTCCACACCCATGCGGTGATCGCCAACATGGTGCAGGGCGAGGACGGCAAGTGGCGCACCATGGCCAACGAGAAGCTGTATTCCTCGAAGATGCTGATCGGCGCGCTCTACCGGGGCGAACTTGCGCGGGAACTTGCCTCGCTCGGCTACGGCATTGAGAAGACCCATACCGACGGGCGGTTCGAGATCGCGGGTGTCTCGCGGGAGGTGATCGATACCTTTTCCACCCGCCGCGCGGAGATCGAGGCGGCGATGGACGGGCGCGGCCTGGGCACGCCGGCGGAGAACCAGCGCGCCGCCCAGCGCGCGGCGCTGATGACACGGGCGGCGAAGCGCGATGTCGACCGCGCCGAACTGCGCGAGATGTGGCAGCGCCAGGCGGAGGGGCTGGGCTTCGACGCGAGGGCGCTGACGGCCGACGCGGTGGCGTGGAGTCACGGCGCCGGGGGTAGGGACCGCGAGGCTGGCAGGGACGCAGCACCGGACGGGGCGGCGGTTCGCCAGGGCGACCTGTTCGATCCCCCGCCGCAATATCCGGTGGACGCGGCGATGGCCTGGGCGGTGGACCACCTGTCCGAGCGCGAGGCGGTGTTCGCGAAGACCGACCTGCTTGCCGCCGCGCTCGCCTGGAAACCGGGATCGGTCAGCATCGGAGAAGCCGAGGCCGCCGTTGCGCGACTGGAGAAGGAAGGGACCCTGCATCCATGCGGCCTGCCGGCCTGGGGCGAATCGCTCACCACCGACAAGGCGGTGGCTGACGAAAAGGAGACCATCGCGCTGATGGAACGTGGCCAGGGTGCCTCGCGCCCCGTGATGCGCAGCTGGATCGCGGGGCCGCTCCTGCACAAGGGCCGCCTCACCGTGGGCCAGAAGGAAGCGGTGAAGACCATCCTGTCCTCGAAGGACCGGGTGGTCGGCGTGCAGGGCTATGCCGGCACCGGCAAGACCACCATGCTCGACCGCGCCCGACAGCTTGCCGCCAAGAGCGGCTACCGCACGATCGGCGTCGCGCCGTCCGCCTCGGCGGCGCGCACATTGGCTGCCGAAGCCGGGATCGAGACCGAGACCCTGCAACGCTTCCTCGCCCGCAATGCCGGCATCGCCGAGGGGCGGCTGACCCGCAAGGGCGCCAGGGAAATGCGTGCAGCCTTCCGCAAGACCGTGCTGGTGGTCGACGAGGGCTCGCTCGCCTCGACCGTCCAGGCCCGTGACCTGCTGCGGATCGCCGCCGCCATCCGCATCCCCCGCCTGGTGCTGGTCGGCGACCGGAAGCAGCTCGACGCGGTGGATGCGGGCAAGCCCTTCGCGCAGTTGCAGGCGGCGGGCATGAAGACGGCGGTCATGGACGAGATCCTGCGCCAGAAGGACGCCGACCTGAAGGAGGCGGTGCGCGCCAGCCTCGCGGGCGAGATCCGTAGGGCCTTCGGAAAGCTCGGCGACCGCATTGCCGAGGTGAAACCGGACAATCTCGCCGGCGCGGCCGCCGCGCGCTGGCTGAGGCTCTCCGCCCGCGAACGCGAAAACACCGGGCTGATGGCGCCGAGCCATGCGCTCCGCCGGGAGATCAACGGCCACATCCGCGAGCGCCTCGCCCGCGACGGCGTCATCCGCGGCCCCGCTTATCAAGCCGAGCGGCTGGTCTCCCACGGTTATACAAGTGCCGAGAAGGCAGTCGCGGCGAACTATGCTCCCGGCGATGTCGTCGCCTTCCACCGGGCTTATCGCAGCCTCGGCGTCGCCAAGGGCGACGAGCGCCGCGTCGCCGGGGTCGATCACCGCAAGGGCACGGTGATGCTGGAGGGGCCGGATAGTCAATCCGTCCCCTGGCGGCCGCGCCAGGTCGGGGCGAAGCGCGGCGGGGTCGAGGTCTACCGGACCGAGGCCCTGGAGCTCCGCGCCGGCGACCGCATCCGCTGGACCCGCAACGACACCGGCCTCGGGCTGGTCAACAGCGACACGGTGGAGGTCATGCGAGTCCATGGTGACCGTGTCGCCTTCCGGCTCGGCGACGGCCGGACGCTGGAACTCGGCAAGAGCGACCCGCAGCTGCGCCATCTCGACCATGCCTGGGCCTCGACCGTGCATGCATTTCAGGGGCGCACCGTCGATAACGTGATCGCGGTGATGGAGGCGAAACACCCGAAACTGTCGACGCAGAAGAGCTTCTACGTCGAGATCAGCCGCGCCCGCCACAATGCGACGCTGGTCACGGACGATGCGAAAACGCTCCGCGAGACCCTGGAAGTAGCCACCGGCGAGCGGATCTCAGCGCTTGAAGGGATCGGCGTGGCGGCAGCACTGACGCGCGCAGAGGAGAAATCGGCTGAACGCGAACGGACGCCGCAAGTAACGCCGCCGATGCGTCCGGGACAGAAAGAACGCGACGACGGGCCGGAGAATGCGCCCGCGCCAAGGCAGAAATCCGTGGAGATGGAACTCGGCATGTAGTCGGCACGGCTCCCGGCCATCCGAGCAGCCGTATTGATGAGCCGTCCACTGGAACTTCAATCCGCCACCAAGTTGAAATCCGGGTAACTCTCCCGCTTACGTTTCAATTCCCATCCAGCATAGCAAGTCTATGTCGTCTCGCTGGATCGGAGGGAGCGGTTCCGGCGGTCTTGCCGCCTCCAGCCCGGTCGCATGTATCTGCTCGATCAGAAACCGTGAATGAGCGGCGCCAGCATGGTCCGTGTTTTCAAACCACTCGCGTAACAGGATCTCCTCTCGCCTGGGCCACGGCGCTTCAAGAATATCGACGGCCCCGTCGATCCGGGAGGCAGTCATGTCGGGAGGCGGGTTTTCGCGGATAAACGCGGCAACACGGTGATTGAGCGGCCTCACCTTCGGCTGCAGGTTGATCGGGTCGGTGCTCCACGTCCACTCGGAATGGATATCCGCCTGTGCGACGGCCCAGAAATCATAAACGCGCTCCTGCAGGCTATCCGGAAACCAGACCGGCGTATCCGCTTCGCACTCGATCAACCGCAGACAGGTGCCGATCTCACGGATCA
Organism: Alphaproteobacteria bacterium; assembly: GCA_964291215.2. Taxonomy (GTDB): domain Bacteria; phylum Pseudomonadota; class Alphaproteobacteria; order MPNO01; family UBA830; genus JAJEBT01. The sequence goes on from OZ219791.1 coordinate 2,393,188, forward strand.
CCGATCCTGCCTGGTCCGAGACGTCCCAGTCCTTGTCCGCCGGCACAAAACGCAGGAAGGTGCGCTCGCCGACAACGGCACAGAAAAAGACGCCCCGGCGTTCGCCCTTCACCATGCCCGATCCGATCTTCCACGGGAGACCGATAATGCTCTGGCGATCCTCTTGCAGCGCCTTGCGAAGCGTCTGGCGGTATTCTTCGCCGCTTTGCGCCGCGCCCGGTGTGGCGCCCCGCTCATAGAGGGAGGCATCCTCCTTCAAGAGCTTCTCGATCTCGTCCCTCGTCTCCGCGAAGACCTGCCGCCCGTGCGCTGCACCCTCGATGGGAGCCTCGACACCGACGCTGGCCGCCGCCATGGCCAGCTTGTCGAGGATCCGCTGTTCCAGTTTGAGAAGCCGATCCAGGCGGTCGGCCGGGAAGATCGTGCGCAGGAACACGCGGTCGTGCGGGCTGCCTATGCGGTCGATGCGCCCGTGCCGCTGCACCAGGCGCATCGGGTTCCAGGGCATATCGAAATTGACGATGTGCCGGCATTGCTGGAGGTTGACGCCTTCGGCCAGAACATCGGTGGAGATCAGAAGGTCGTACATGTCGGCGTCCCGGCCAGCAGGTGCCTCCATCGAGACCGGCGCAAAGCCCTGCACAGCCTGTTGCCGGGAGACTTCGGCCAGCTCTCCCGATCCGCTGACGGCGACCATACGCCCGCGATAGGAGACAATTTCAGGTTTGCGGTCGAATTCCTCTTCAAGGAAGTTCCGTATCCATTCGACGGTATCCTCGAAGAACGAGAAAACCAGCACCTTGCGTTTCTGTGCTTCGTCGATGCCGTCGGTTGCCTCGCTTTCAGCTTGAAGCGCGATCGCAACCAGGGCGTCCGCCAGCGCCCTGAGTTTCGGATCCCGGTCTGGCGCGATTTCGGCTGCCCGGCCTGCAAGCGCCCGCAACAGGTCCCGGTCGTGCTCAACATCGCGGCGCAGGCGCTCAACATCATAGAGGGCAGCTTCGGTTCGGTGTTCGGTTCCCAAAAGGACATCCTCGAATACCGCCTCGTCATCGGCAGAAAGTTCCTTCATGAACGCGGTGGTGACCACGTAGCCGGCATCCAGAGCGTCGAGGAACGCCCCGTGCTCTTCCGCCATCTTCGCCGCGGTCTTGCGGAAGGCGAAGGCCGAGGATTCAAAGCGTTTCAGGAGACCGGAACGCAAAAGCCCCGCAAGCGCCCGCGCCCGGGCCTCCTCCTCGGGCTCGGCGCCTTCGCGCAGATAGAGGTCAGGCATGTAGCGGGAGAAGGCGATCGCATCGGGGCTCTCCGGATCGAGGGCCGCCTCCAGCCGGTCGAAGAAGCCCGGCAGCATTTCGTCGAGGTTGTAGCGGACGCTGACGGCCTGAGGCGCCGGGAACACGATCGGCGTCGGAGCGCCGTCCGGGCCGGTAATGTTGTCGCCCGCATAGTGTCTTCTGACGAACTCGCGGGTTCGTTTGACCGTGGTGGCGTCGATGATCGGATAGAGCAGGTCCGGGTTGAGGTTCGCCGGATCCTCACGCATGGCGGCCACGAACCGCTGTCGGATCGAAGTGATGCCCCTGTCAGCGAAGTGGGCATCCTGGCGAACGAAGAAACGGACAAGGTGGAAAAGGTCCCAGAGCGAGTTGTTCACCGGCGTCGCCGTCATCAGGAGCAGGTCGCGCCGCTGGCCGAACATCAGCCGTCTCAGCGCCGCCGCGCGGGTCGGCGCATCGGGGTTGCGGTAGTTGTGCGCCTCGTCGACGATTACAAGCTGGTATTCGTCCAAGGGCCGCCGTAGTTTTTGCTGGTTGGCGTTTGGTCGCTGGGCATCACGTAACTGTTCATCGCTCGCCAGTTCCTCAAAGGAAAGGCATTCGACAAACAGCTGGAACCGGGTCAGGAATTGTCTCCAGGTGCTGTCGCGCAATGAGGCCGGACAAATGAGCAAGGCCCGTTGTCGGCACTCACGGTAGATCTGCAGTATTTCGCCGGCAATGAAGGTCTTCCCGAGCCCCACCTCGTCGGCGACGATCGCGCCGCCGGTTTCCCGGATCAGGCGCAAGGCCCGCGCCACGCCGTGTTTCTGAAAGCTGGTAAGGGGCAGGTCGCCGTCGCTTCCAGCGTCCTCCTCGACCTCCTGGCCGTAGAGTTGCCACAGTACCCGAATGAAAATCTCCCAGGGCGTGCATGGCCGCAGCGCTTCCTCGAATATGGCGGCGAGGTCGTAGGGTTCGGCCTCCTCCCAGAGATGGTCGAACCACTGTCTCGCCTGCCCGGCAACCGGACGGGCGCAATGACCGAGATTCAACTCCAGATTGCCGGTGAGCCCGGCGCTGGTGAGGTTCGACGAGCCGGCAATGATCCCTTCGGGCCCGGCAACGGCTTCGTTTGCTGAAGTGAAGATATAGGCCTTGGCGTGCAGGAATGCCTGCTCGTAGCGCCGGACCTCCATATTCCCGGCCTGCAGCGCCGCGATCAGCTTGCGCAGCGCCGCTCCGCTGGCCCGCGTGAATGGCAGACGGTCCCGCTCCCACAGCAGGGCCTCCTCCATGCGGTTAAGCCCGGTCCGCAGGCGTCGGTGTTCGAAGGCCGACCCGGTCTCGTTCAGGTGCCGGCGTTCCGGCGGCGTGCGCGCCGCCATGTCCGCCCCCAGCATCAGACGAACCGTGGGGACCCGCCTCAGCCGGTCGGCAATGTGGGCGAAGCCGGCAGGGCTGAAGAAGGCCGTGGCGATGCGCACCTCGTCGGGTGGTATGTCTACTTCAGCCAAGGCGTGCTCACCGGCCTGCATGCCCCCCAGCACCTGATTCAATGCGTGTGCGAGCGTGTTGCCGTCCTGGTTGTCGATGAACTGCGGGTCGGACATTCAGCGCGTCCCGGCCCAGGAACGGTAATGACGCAGCACTGCGTCCAGGCGGCACTGGTAGTTCCAGCCGTCGTGGAAGGTCTCGAAGACATGAACGAGCTGGGATTCGCTCAACCCGTAGAGATGCGCGGCCACGGCATCAAGCTCGTGGATCATGTCGTTCTTCTCGTCGGCGGCCAGCGGTCCCCATTCAACGCCGACGGCTTCCGCCCAGCCGGCAAAGCGGTCGTCGGGGCACGCCAGACGCCCGGCGACTGCGACCACACGTTTCCACCTCGTACAGTCGCGCGGCGGGCGCGGGATGGGGAACGGATTGAAGACGAAATAGTTGACGTGAGTCTCAACAAAGCGGCGCGCATACCAGTCGAGCGGAATGGAGGAAAGCACGCCGAGAAGGAACGCTTGATCTTGTTTGTCACCGCGAGGCCAGAGCAAATAAGGTGCTTGGTTGGCGATGAACACCTTCGGAGGAATCAGGCAAGCGATGATGGTTCTGCCATCCGTTGCCCTCGCCACATCGCGGAACGCGATCCGGGGGGCAAAACACGGCAAGGTTGAACGGTCGCGACGATATTCGGCGTCGAACTCTCGATGAGGGCTGTCGCCTTTCCGGTTTCCGGCTCGTATCCGTTTCCCCAAAATCCATTCGATGGCAGGCTCCGGATCGGCCCAAGCGTAATAGATCCCGGTATCCGGGTTCCAGAGATCGAAGGACTCGCCCTTGTAAACCGGCCAGTAGCCGTCCGCACGATCTTTGCCCGCGAAGGTCATCAGCGGCTTTTGCGCGGTAGCGTGGAGTTCGGTATCCGGCCGGGCGCGCCATTGCGGGCAGTCCGGTCGAACGTCATGAGCGCCTTCTGCTGAGTGGCGTCCATTTCCCGGTCGGGACGGGCTCGCCACGTTACCCCCCCCCCCCCGTTCCTGTAATGTTCACATCAAGGCGCGGAGCCCTGCGGATCTGGGCAAAAACCTCGATGGAATCAGGCTTCGGGAGTAACGGAAGGGACGCGGTGTCGTTCCAGTCCAGGATCTCCTCACGGTCGAATGCGGCTGCGGTCTGCATGACCCCATCCCGGAAGGAAGGCAGGGAAGCGAAGGGGCCGCGCAAACGGACCGCTTTCTCTTTCGGAGCACCGAGCGCAATGCAGAGGAGGCCGATGGTGTATTGGGGTGTCACGTTTTCAAACACCCAACCCCGCCGATTCTTCAATGTCACAACATCCATATACGCTGCTTGTTCGAAAAGCGATTGGCGAAACTCGGTCGACCCCTTGGCGGCCAGCGCACTGCGAGGAAGGACAACACCGATGCGCCCGCCGTCCGCCGCGGTCAGATGCCAGAAACGCCAACAAAAGGCCTTGTACAGATCGGGGTCGCCGGTCCCCATGCCGGGGTAACCGCCTCCGACCAGGACCTTGCGTACACGGTCCGTCTCGGCGCGCTCGGCCTCGTACGCCGCGACCAGATCGGGCCTTGCTCCCCGCAACCGCGCCTGTTCCGCTTCGCGCGCCTGGGACGAAAGCCCCCGCAAGCCGGGGAAATGACGGGCCCAGAACGCATGCTTTTCAAGCGTCGCTTCCTGCCACGGCGGGTTGCCCAGAATTACATCGAAGCCGGGGCGGTTGCGCAGAAACACTTCCGGGAAAGCAACCGGGAAATGCAGCGGATGAAGATCGGCAAGTTCCTGGCGTGCGGAGCGAACCGTTCCGTGCGTCTCGAAATCTTCCTTCAGGTCATCCCATCGCTCGAAACCGAATCCTACGACTTTTTCGTCAGAGGAGACCGGCGCAGCGGTAATCAGGTCGCAGAGAGCCTCCGTCTGTCCAATTGCCCGGTGCGCCTCCTGCATGGCCTCGCGGGCGGCTGCAATATCCTGCAGTGTAGCGTCGTTGAGATTGGCAAGCCGTTTGAGGGGTTTTGCCGCTTCCCCCAGCAGGCTTTCGGCGTCGACCGCAAACAATGTCCCGGCCGCCCTCTCAAACTTCTTCCGGATGTCATCGATCGTGCCGACGCCGACCAGGGCATTGCCGTGAACCAGCGTGTGGTCGAGCACCGACAGCGGAAGTCCCGGGACAAATGTATGGATCCAGACGGCCAATCTGGCGAGTTGTACGGACAGCGGGTTGAGGTCAACACCGTAAACGCAGCGGCGTGCGATCATGCGCCTGAGAAGCTGACCGTCCTCGATGGTTGCCGCTTCGGCCAGTTCGCCGAGTTCCCCAAGCGCAACCCCCCGCAGTTTGGCCAGTTCCCGACGGACGCCCGGCAGGTCGTGATTCGTAAGATAATCCGCCATGCCCTTCTCGATCCGGTCTATGGCCGCAATCAGGAAATGGCCCGAGCCCATGGCGATATCCGCCACCCGGAAATCGAAAAACGCCTCCGCTGCTCCGGTATCGTCCATGGCGTCCAACCGGGAGAAATGCTCGGCAAGCGCCGGTTCCAGCGCCCCGTCCAGCAGATGCTCGACCGCAAACGGCTTGGTGTAGTAACCGCCAGACGATTTGCGCGCGCCGGACCGGTTGTGGAGATAAACCTCTCCCTTCTTCACCGTGACCGTCGAGCCCGGTCGGGCAGGGAGATAAACACCCTTGTTGTCCAGCGCGAGGTCGCTTGCGGCCAGAGCCAGCTCGGACTCCAGCAGGCCTTCGTAAATCGTGCCGAACTCGCGCACGCCGAGAGACCGGAAATCGACAGGCCCCGGCGTACCCTCCGGGGTCTCGATGACGAGCAGCGCTCGCAGCGCCACCTCGAAGACCGCATTCGGCAGGTCGAGCTTCGCCAGATCGGCACCGGCGTGCGATACGTCAGGATTGTCGCTGAACAGGCCGCCATTGTAGGCGGGCACGCCCCATTCCCCATTTCCGGCGGCCACTGCCTGCCACAGCAGGGTGACTTCCTGCCAGTGCGAGCTTCCCTGGGCGATCTCAATGCCCTTGATCACACATTCGGCGAGTTCCTGCGCCTTCTGCTTCAGCGACCGGCGACGGTAGGCTTCGCTGGATCTGTAGGGCAGCAGATCACGGTCCTCGGCATAGGCGATGAACAGCAGACGGAACAGGACCGTCAACGCCATCTCATAGGTGCGTTCCAGCTCAGCCGGGCCGGGATTGTCGAGATTTCGCGCCGCGGCGATTCCTTTCGCCAGAACCGGCACAACTTCATCGTAGATCCGTTCTCTCAGGCGCGAGGCCAGGTCTCCGGCGAAGCGGCGCGAATTGTCGAGGATCTCATCGAGGCTGCCTTGCGGCGCCAAAGCGTCGGCGGAGAAGAGCAGCCAGAGACAGGGCAACTGCCCGTCCGGCAGCAGCGCAGGCTGGCACTCGACATAGGTCTTGGTCCGTCCACGCCGCCCCACGCCGGCCTGGACCGTCGTGGAATAGAGACGAAGACGGTTGCCCTGGACCAGTATGACCCAAGTCAGATTCTCGGCGTCCGCCTTGGCGAGGGCGTAACTCACCGGAGACAGATTGTTGAAGCGCGCCGCCCCGGCTTCGGGCACTTCCGTCTCGCGCAGCATCACGGCCAAGGCTGTACGCCCGTGCCGACTCCGCAGCAGGTCGGTCAGGTTGTCGAGCCGCTCGATCTGGAAACCGAGCGCCATAATCAGGTCCCGACCGCTCTTCCCCAGCGTGGCTCGGGCCTTCCAGCCGGCGTCGGGCCAATCGGGGCGTTCGGGCACGCCATGCTGCAGCTCGTGCAGGGTAAGAAGGCCCTCATTGGCTATCCCCGGCAGGGCGGTGTCGAGCGACGGCAGGGCTTGGGCGAGAAACCTCAGCGCGGCATGCCGGTTCGGTTGTCCGAGAACCTCATGGCAGAGCCGTTCCAACTGCCCGGGATCGATTTCGGAATAAACGGGAGGGTCTTCCCCGGAGGCGCCGCACAGCGCCGCGCCGCCCGGATGCAGGACGACCAGGAGCACCGGGGCCGGACGGCCTGCCCTGCGGGCCTTCCAGGTTCCCAACAGAGCCATCCTGTTCGGCGAAGATGCCGACCTCGCAACCGCGACCTCGACCGCATGGGGGCCTTGGCCGAGGAACAGCCCTTCGGGGCGAAAGCCGAATTTCGCCCCCGGCGACCACGGACGCCTTGTCTTGCCGTCGAGGAATCCTGCTTCGGCTGCCACAGTACCTCCTCTATATTCCCGTCGCCAACCCTGCTTCCCGGATAAGGCTGTCACCGGATCTGAAAGAGCGCGCGCGCTGCGGGCGAGATCGGCAATATTGCCGTTGGACGGAGATCACCTGCAGGTGCGCAATGCCCACGGTAATTCCCCAGCCTCCCAAAGTCGAGAACACGGTGGTGCGTAGCTCACTGTCGACCGGTGCGTGGGGTCAGACCGGCTTGGAGCGATATCCCGGCGGCGGCAATGGTGCACACGTAAAGAGAAATCGGACGAGTGCCGGAAGCAGCGGTGCCGATGCGCTCGGTACAGAATGGCCGTGCAGACGGGCCGGAGAAGGTCCCGCACGCAAGCAAAATCCGTAGAGATGGACCCCGGCATGTAGCCGACCGCGCTGGATGCAGGGGCTATTTCAGGCGAATGTCGTCACACCTTCGGCGGCCGCGGCCTCGTTCAGGCGCCGGTCGAGGCTCGCCAACGCATAGTCCTCGCGAACCGCAAGCGCCAGATAGCTCGCATCGTAGGCGCTCAACCGATGGGCGCGCGCCAGCGCCATGACTGCACTATCGTCGGTTTCGCCCGGGCAGACGATGGGAAGACGGCGCAGCCGCGCCATGGAAGCGTCGGCGTGGCGTCCGGTGATCCGCCCCCGGCGTTCCGCGCTCAGCAGCAGGTTACGCAACTCGTGCCAGAACACGCCCGGCACCTTCGCCGTCTCCGCGCCCAGCCGGTCCAGCGCAATGTCGGCCGCCGCCGCGTCCTCGTCCGGCAGAACCCAGGCCGCGGCGACCGAAGCGTCGGGAACGAACGCCATCAGAGCGCGTGTCCCTCGTGACGCCAGGCCAGAATCTCCGCCGTCGTCACCATCTGCTGCTTCGCGCGTTCCCGACGCAGCGTCGCGCTGAGCGTGGCGTGTTCGTCCTCGCCGGCGATCCGCGTCACATGGGCGACCGGCGTCGTGCCGCGGCAGATCACCAGATCCTCACCCGCCTCCACCGCTGCCAGCAGCGCGGAAAGGTGGGTCTTGGCCTCCCCGATCTTCACATGCCGCGTCATCGCCTTCCCGCTCCTCGCGCTATCCCCACCGAAAAATTCACCTTGGGGGCAAGGATAACGCCGCCACCGGCTTGATCAAGCACCTGGGCCGATGCTCGGTTCGCCGGGTCTCCGACCCAAACGTCCATTGCCGGGCGGGTCGGCCACCCCGTATCATGAAAACAGGTGCCAGCCGCGCGGGCGGGACTTCGGGCTTTTACGGGGTTGCCTACCGGTCACGATCCGCAAGACGGGCGCCGCAGATGGCGAGTATCGGACGCCTCGGGAGCAGTGCTTTGGCGGGGAGGGGTTTTTGTGCGCCCGATCCCCAACCATTTTCACGGCAAGCTCAGCCTTCGGTGTCCGCCTCCGTCCCGTCGAGAATCTCGGCCAGCGCGCTTCGCGCGGCTTCGGCGGCGGCTTCGAGGTCGCTCTCTCGGCCCTGGGCTGCAAGTTCCCGGTCCCTGAGCCACGCCAGAAAGTGCATGCCCCGGAAAGTTCGCCTGATGACCTCGGCCAATTCCGGCGTCAGGCCGCCGCCATGGAGATGGAGATCGTCGGCCGCAGCGCGCGCCGCAGCCCTGCGCACGAACGAGCCGGGAGTGATTCCGGCCTTCTCGGCGGCCTCGACCACGGCATCCCACTCGTTTTGCGTGAACCGAATCGAGCGCTGGAAGCTCCTGATCGCCATCGTCACCTCCCATGTTCGAGCCCGAACCTGCGTCGCCGCGTGCTCCGTTGTCGGCCGGTTTCGGGCGGCCACGAAGCTGTTTCCCGGTCCATTGGCCTACCTGCCCGTGGGCGGCAATCCCGTGTTTCCTCCGTCCCTGGCCGCAATGCGCACGCAATGTGGACGGTACTCTATGAGCATACATGGCGAACACGACTAAAACACATTCAATGATTCCAGAGGTTTATCCGTAACACAAAGCGCACTACAGATTCCCGTCATACTGTAGGCCCTGTTTGTCGCCTTGTGGCACCGGGAGGGTTTTACAGGCCACGCATGCGCCGACTGCGCCCCTGGCGCGTCGGGTGTATTGAATCTGCGGCTTCGCCGTAGAGACAGAGCCGAACGGTGCAGCATTCACGATGGGGAAATCGACGCCGGGGAACCCGGCGGAGGGGAGCCGCCGCGGCGTGTGAGCGGACGGCCTCGCCGGCGCGAGCGCGGGCACTGGTGCGAAGCACCGTGCCGAGCGGACGGGCGGCAGCGCCGGCAGTGCCGTCGACAGTCACGCCGGCGGAAGTGCGGCGGGCGGTGCGCCGGGATCGGCGCGGACGGCGATGCACCCGGGCGAAGCATGGTGCAGCGGCGCGTGACGCGGACGCGGAACGCAAGCGCGATCGGCGAAGCCGGAGCACGAGTGCGGCGCGAAGCGCGCGAGGTTGGCGTTGCCGCGTCATCGATGTGCGAAAGAGGAAACGGACCGTGCCGCCGCCGGAGCGACGACACGGCCCGCGATGCGTTGCGGTCAGGCTGCGACCTTCATCACCGGGATGCCGAGCTGCTTCGCCTTGTCGACGAGGTTTTCGGTGATGCCGGAGCCGGGGAAGGCGATGACGCCCCTGGGCAGGAGGTTGAGCAGTTCGTCGTTGCGGCGGAAGGGTGCGGCGCGACCGTGGCGGTCCCAGTCGGGCTTGCAGACGACCTGGTGGACGCCGTTGCGCTCTGCCCAGCTTGCGGCGATCTTCTCGACGCCGGGGCCGCCGCCGTGGACGAGGACGAGGTCGGCATACCTGGCGCGGGCCTGGTCGAGCCTGGCGATCACCGCGGCCGGGTCGGCGACGTCCTTGCCGCCGGCGATGGCGACGAGGGTGCCCTGCGGCAGGTGCGCCATGGTCGCGCGGTCCTTGCGGGCACGGACGAAGTCGCGGGCGTCGATGGCGGCGCTGGTGAGCGTGCCGGTCTGGCTGGCGTGGCTGCCGTGCCGGGGCCGCCACATGTCGCCGGTCTCTTCGCGGTAGGCGTGCGCGGCGGTGTTGCGCATCTTCTCGAAGGCGTCGCGCCGGTCTCCGAGGTTCTGCGCGCGGTCGGTGACGAGCTCCAGGTCGCGGGACCTGATCTCGGTGCCGTCCTGCTCGCGCTGGAGGTCGCGCAGGTCCGGGCTGAGCCGGTCGACGCTGCGGTCGAGGCGGCGGCTCTGGGCGTGGAGCATGTTGACGAAGCCCCACAGCAGGCTCTCGCGTTCGTCGGCGAGCTGGGTGCCGTCGGGGCAGGCGCCTTCGGCGAGGATGCGGAAGGCCTCGCCGATTGCGGTCAGCGCATCGTCCTCGTCCCAGACCTCGCGGGGGTCGAGCTCGTCGCGCTCGGGGGTGGCGCCGTAGAGGGCGGCGTGTTTGCAGACGGTTGCGGTTGCGGACTGTCCGGCGGTCTCTCGGGTGTCGGTATCGAAGGTCATGACGATCTCCTTGCGATCGGGTTGCACGTTCGGGGCCGATCCCCGACGTGATGTCCTGTTGGGTCACGCGCGCGCAACGGAAGCACCTGGGCTTAGAAGCTCTTGGGGCGGAGTGGTGCGGAAGATCGCGTTCGCACCGCCGATGCCAGGCGTGCTCGGCCTCTGACACGCGATCTTCACGGTCGCCGGCTTTCACGGTCCGCCCCTAGAGCTTCTTGCCCGGGCCGCAGGGAGCGCAGCGACCGGAGGACCCCGAAGGGGTTGCTGGAGAGAGCACGTGTGGCACAATGGGACAGCACAGCGGGGTGGCGTATTTCTCTGGCCCTGCACGGACCCCATCGGCGGTTCGGCCGGCATGGCGCCGGGAAGGATTTCCGGCCCTGCCGTCTTTGCGTCAGTTCCACAGGGGATGGGAGTCGACCCGCTGCCGGGCGGTCTCGCGGATGCGGGTGCGGTCGTGGAGATACATCGGCCCGCGCGGGTCCTCGTCGAGATGTATGGCGAACACCCTGCGCCCCGGCCGGATGCTGTCGTCGAAGGCGTGGACGTCTCCGACATGGTCGCCGTCCCGGTAGGTGCGGGATTCGTCGGGGGCGATGCGGCGGAAGGAGATGGTGCTCATCGGGTTCTCCGGGTAGCGTGACGGGTGCGCGAGCGGACTCCCTCTCCTCCTCGCGCGGTTCACCCGCTTTCCAGCCTCGCTCCCACTCCGTATGCGCCGCGGCGAGACTCGAACCTGCCCGCATGAGAAAAGGGCCGACGCACGAGGCGCCGACCCTGTGGGGAAGGAAGAACGGGAAGCTCTAGAACGGGATATAGTCCCCATCCATCGGGTCGCCGCCGGCCGGCACGGGGCCGGCGTCGCTCGTCGCGTCCGGACCGGGCTGCGCAGCATTGCCGTTCGCCTTGTCGAGGAACTGGACGCGCCCGCCGGGCACGAGCAGGATCTCGGTCGAGAAGCGGTCGCCGTCCTCGCCCAGCGCCGGGTCTGGAGCTTGCCATCGATGTAGACCAGCCGGCCTTTCGTGGCGTGCCTGGCGAGCATGTCGATCAGCCCGTCCTGGAAGGTCACGACCCGGTGCCACTCGGTCCTGTCGATCCGCTCGCCGCTGCCGTTCCGGTCGATGTAGCTCTCGTCGGTGGCAACGCTCAGATTGGCGACGCGCCCGCCCGATGCGAGGTGGTTGATGGTGACGTCCGCGCCGAGGCGGCCGATGATCTGCGCCTTGTTCAGTCCGAAGCTCATTGCGATACTCCTTCAGGTTCGCGTTGATGACGATGGGTTGCGAACGACCGGGGCCGGGGTCACTCCCCCGAACCCTCGCCCGTTCAATCTCTTCAGGCCCTCCTCTACCCCTGACCGCCCGGAGAGAACGACGACGCCGGTTCCGGGAAGAGGCTTGCGAAGCCGTGCACCGGACAGGCCGCGCCCCTGTCGGGGCAGCGGATGGCGCGCTCGTCCTCGGCGATCTCGCGGACGGTGCGACGCCGAGTTCGGCGAGCAGGTCGCAGCCGAGCGGAAGGTCGAGGGACATGTCGGGATGGAACATGGGCGGAAACTCCTCTGCCGTTGCCCTGCCCGGTATCGGCGGGGAGTTCCTCTCCTCCGCCCTGCCGGACACTCGCCCGGCAGGCGCTTCACTCCTCTCCACGACACAGGGACGGCGCGGCGGATCGCGGCCAGGCGAACGCCGCCATCGCCGCCATCGCCGCCCGGGACAGGATGTCAGGTCCAGGCGGTGAAGGAGGCGGTGACGGGGGCGTCGGCGACGATCTCGACGCGGTTGCGGTCGAGCTTCCCGAAGGCGAGGCAGAGGGCGACATCGGCCGGATCGTCGAACGGACCGTGCTCGCGGCCGGTCTCCAGTTCGATCACGGTCCAGACCGGCTCGTGGACCGGGATGCCCCTGAAATGCGCCGAGCCTTGATACGACCTCTCGGCACAGGGCGCACAGCGCGCCGCCCCCTGTGACGGCGCCCCGCAGGCCGTGCACAGGCCGGCGGCCCGGCGCCGGGCGTACAACTGCCGGGAGCGCGCGTTCTTGCGCTCCGGGTTGTGGCTGGCCTCCTCGATGGCGGCGCAGGGGCCGCAGCGCGAGAGGCCGTCGAAGGCCGGCTGCCCGCAGCGTGTGCAGCGGCCCCCGGTCCTGCGTTCGTCATATTGCCGCCGTTCCGCCGCCTGCCTCCTGTCCCGGCAGGGCTGGCAGGTGGTTCCGCACTCGACGGGGGGACGCTTGCCGCAGCGGATGCAGAGGCCGGCCCCGGCCCTTGCCTTCTGGCGGCGCCTGCTCTTGAGGCGGGCGGCCTTGCGTTTCGCCTCCGCATTGGCGCCGCCATAGGGCAGCCCGGCGGCCTTGCCGGCGGCGTAGCGGGCGCGGTCGTCGGCGCGACGTTTCTCCAGGCACGGCTCGCACGACGCGCGGCCCTCCACGGCCGGCGCCTGGCCGCAGCGAATACAGAGGCCTTTGGCGGCCCTTTGTTCCCTCTTGCTGCGGGTGCGCTGGCGCTCGGACTGCCGGACGGTTTCGGGGTCTCTTCGCGGCATGCCCGCGGCGCGCAGACGGGCATCGCGGGCGCGGCCGGCGCGGCTGCGTTTCGCGGCGCACCCGGCGCGGGCGGGACCTTGCCGCAGCGGGGACACAGGCCTTGGGCGATACGCTCGCGGTCGCGGGCCTTGCGGACTTCCGGGTCCCGGCAAGCCATGGCCATTCTCCTCGTCGATGATGCGGGGTCGGGCGGGAGACGCCCGGCCGGCGGCGGGCCGGCCGGACGTCCGGCGAGGCGGGCGGTCAGCCGCGCTGGCGGCGGTCGATGCCGAAGCCCATGGCGTGGACGCCCCAGTACTGCACCCCGCCGCGGGAGCGCAGGCCGGTACACACGATGATCTCGTTGCGCGCCGGGCGCCCTTCGGGGCGGTGTCGTCATGGCAACAGCGAATGTCGCCGTCCACCATGGCGCGAAAGCGTTCGACGGCGTAGCGTTCGCCGTCTTTCAGGCCGCCGTTGAAGAAGTGGATGAGGAAGGTTGTGTCCGTGTTCCCGGGCCTCGGGATTGCGGATGTCATGGGGAGCGCCTCCGTCGTGTCGGGACTTCAGGACGGCGGCGGAGACCCTCTCCCGGACCCTCCCCCGCCCGCCGCCCCGCTCACGGCCACACCCGGCCTCCCGGCGGTGCGCCGCGTGCGGACGCCAGCGGCTTCAACCGCACCGCACAATCCGGCCACGCGCCGCCTCGGAGACCGGACCCCCGCCCTGCCCATTGCCCACAAATGCCGTCTGGCTAGCTGATGTGTTGCCGCACGGCGCTGTCGTCCTCGGCACCTACACACTATGGCCAAGCATCCACGCCGTGAACGACAACGCAGCCTGGCCGTTCCAGGTGATCTCCGCGCCGGGCGGGCCGTCGTTGCTGCGGTTCAGGTATCCGCCCATCGCCGCCACGAGGCGGAATGCCTGCCCGAGATCCTCGGGCGGCGGCAGCTTGCGAACGTGTGCGAAGTCCTTCAGCAGCGCCAGGTCGGTGAACGCGGTCGTGGACGGAAGCTCCGGTTCCGTTCGCGCCAGGTGGGTGAGGGCGGCGATGCGCCAGGCGATCACCGCGTTGATGGCCACGGCCCGTTCGATGCGCGCCCCGGCGCGACCGTCTCCACCTTGCACTTGAGGATCCTGTGCCAGTCCTCGATCCGCCACCTCAACCCGCCGCACTACCTCGCGGGCCTGGTGCAGGCTCCCTCGGGAAAGCGCTCAGCCGCGCTGCTTGCGGTCACACAGGAGGCCCGCCGCAACCGAACCCCAGGCCTGTTTCCCCCCGCGGGTGCGAAGGCCGGTGCACACGATGATCTCGGTGCGCTCCGGGCGCATTGCCTCGGCTTCCTTGCGCGAGACCACGGTGCGCCTGACCTTGCGCCGTCCCTTCGCGTTCTCCTCGCCGTCCCGGACCGGACGAATGTCGCCGCAGGCCAGGGCGCGGAACCGCTCGACCACGAAGCGGTCGTCGCCGTCGAGGCCGCCGAAATAGTGGACCAGGAACGTGCTCGCCGTATTGCCGGGCATCGCCATCCTTGCTGCCGTCATGCTGCCGTCTCCATCGTGCCGTGGTGGAACCCGGCGGCAGCGCCCCGCCCTCCGGTGCGCCGACCGCCGCCCCGCTCACGGCCAGACCTTCCCTCCTGTCGGCGCGGAGCGGGGGAGGCGGTGTTCCCGACGGCGGGCGGCGGGCCGGCGGCACGGGTGACCGGTAGCTGGAGAGCACCCCGGCCATGGCCACACCGGCACGTTCGGGCTGTAATCGACCGGCGCACACGCGGCGCGCCAACGATGACAGGAAGGACCGCGAAGATGGGACAATGCGCGGTAAGGACGGCACGCTCAGGCGGCGGAACGGGAAAGCGCGGCGGGAGCCTCGACCGTTTGCTCCGCCATCTCGACGACGCGGACCAGTCAGGGAGGCGCGGCAGTCTCGTCGCACTTGTCGTTGTGGAAGAAGTCCACGCAGATGCTGGCAGCGACCCGCGCCGCGCCCGCCTTGATCGAACCGTGCGCATGGCGCGCGATCATGTCGATCCTGGCGTGACCCTGCAGCCTGGAGGAGACGGCAACACATGGCGGCCCGGTTGGCGGCGATCAGATCCAGGCACGTAACTACTTGCCCCTTGGTTTCGGCTTGCTTTGGTCGTTATTTCCCGAGCACCTTCCCGAGCGGGCCACGGTTTCGTGACAGCGGGTTGACACCGCAGACCGCCCCGGCTACGTAGGTCCGTCGTTTCAGACGGGGCTTCGGTTGGGATATTTCGGATCAAAGGCGACGAACGGTCTTTGCCAGATGCTTCTGGGCCTCCAGCCTCCGCATTGTGCCTATGTCGAAACGCACTTGGGAGGCGGGGCTCTGATGAAGCGCAAGGCCGCTGCGGCGCGCAGCATCGGGATCGACCGCGACCGGCGTGTGCTTGACGGGTTCGAGTGCGGCTACCCTGTGGAGCTTGTTCACGGCTGCGCCCACGCGTTTCTGGCCGGCTTCCCGTTCCAGGGCGCGGACCTGGTCTACAGCGACCCATCTGCGCGCGACCCGCCGATCGCGACGGCGGTACCGCCACGACTACACCGAGGCCGACCATGTCGCTCTCCTCGACCTGCTCAAGGTCCTGCCGTGCCAGGTGATGGTCTCGGGACACCCCTCGGCGCTGTATGACGACATGCTGCGGGACTGGCGCCGGATCGCGCTTCAGGTGACGACCCGGGGCTAGGTCCGCACCGAGATGGTCTGGTTCAACTTCGCGCCCGACCGGATGCACTGGGCCGGCCATGCCGGGCGGGACAGGACCGACCGCCAGCGCATCAAGCGCAAGGCCGCCCGCTGGGCGGAGGGCTACAAGAAGATGCCGCCGGGCGAGCGCCTCGCGGTGGTCTCTGCGATCATGGCGGCGGAGGCGGAGTGATGCCGACGGTGAACGGGGCATCGCTGCGCGCGGAACTCGATGACGCGAAGGCCCGGATCACCACGCTGCGCGCGGACGGCAAGGTGTCCGAAGAGGTCGACGCCGTGATCGGGGTCCTGCTGCCGGGCATCCTGGTGGCGGTGTTCCTCGAGAAGGCCACGCCGAAGACCTCGCGCAACTCCGGCCTCCCGCCGTCGCAGACGGACCAGACCGCGCGGCGCGCCGGCAAAGGCTCCCGCGGCAAGGGACCGAAGGCGAGGGAGACGGCATCGGGCAACCTGCGCACGGTCACCGTCATCGGATCCAGCCCGGTCACCGAGTGCCGGCAATGCGGCCATGACCTGTCCGCAACCGTGTGCGCCGGACACGAGGAGCGTGTCGAGATCGACATCGTCTTCGAGACCGTCGAGCGCCGGGTCGAGGCCGAGATCAAGGACTGCCCGCGCTGCCGCGCCCGGAACAAGGGCGCGTTCCCCGACACCATGCCGGGGCCGCTCCAGTATGGACCCGGCATCGTTGCCTATGCCGTGCACCTGCTCTGCGCGCAGATGGTCCCGCTCAAGCGCACCGCAGCCATGATCCGGGCGATGACCGGACGGCTGCTCTCCGAGGCCACGCTTCTCGGCTTCGTCTCGCGCCTGCATCAGGCGCTGGAACCATGGGAGGCCGCCGCGACCGGGAAGCTCCTCGCCATGCCCGTGCTGAACGTCGACGAAACCTCGCTGCGGGTGGACGGAAAGAACCACTGGATCCACGTCTGCTCCGGCGGACAGGTCACCGTCAAGCGGCTGCACCGCAAGCGCGGATGCGAGGCCATCGACGACATCGGCATCATCCCACGCTACCCAGGCGTCATCGTCCACGACTGCTGGAACTCACCTACGCACACTGCAAGCATCAGCTGTGCGGCGCCCATCTGTTGCGCGAGCTTCAGGCCGTGACCGACAGCAACGGCTGGCCGTGGGCGCAGAGAATGCGCAGGCTTATCGCGCGCCGGCAGGTCATGCGACGGCCGGACAGGCGCCTCTCCATGCGCCAGTACAGGCGAATCGCACGATGCTACAGGGAGATCCTGGAGCAGGGCCGAAAGGAAATGCCCGAGATCCCGAAAAGAGAAAAAGGCCGCCGGGGACCGGTCGCCAAGTCCGATGCCCACAACCTTCTCGAACGCCTCGCCGCCCAGAGACGGAACGTCCTGCGCTTCTCAAGGCGGGCCGACACACCGTTCTTCAACAATCGCGCTGAACGAGACTTCCGGATGGCCAAGGTCAAGCAGAAGGTCTCCGGCTGCTTCCGAACCATCGCCTGCGCAAACGCCTGGTGCCGCATATCAAGCTACATCCGGAAAATGGCGGCACTCGGATACAACCCGCTCGTCGCCATTAACATCGCACTGCAGGAAAAGGCCGTCGAATGTCTCAATCAACTCGAATGATATCGGGGCAAGTAGTTACCCAGGCACTTGATATTCGTAGGCCATTGGCCTATATGTGCAGGGATGGAGTTTGAATGGGACGAGGCCAAGAACAGTGCCTGTTTCGAGCGTCGCGGTTTCGACTTCGCCTATGCCGTCCGGGCCTTCCTCGATCCGCACCGGATCGTCGCCTAGGACCGCCGGCGGAACTATGGCGAGGACCGCTACCGGCTGCTCGGCACAGTCGACGGGCGAGCCTATGTCGTCGTCTACACGGTGCGGGGTTCGGCCGTTCGCATCATTTCGGCCCGCAAGGCCAATCGTAAGGAGGTCGCGAACCATGAGCACAACACGCATCAGGATTGATCCCGACGATCCGTCCACCCTGCCCGAAGGGCGGTTCGATCCCGCCAGGGTGGACGCCACGACCGAGGCAGAGATCGCGGCCCAGGAGCGGGAGGCCGAGGCCGAGGCCTTGCAGGACATGGCGCGGTATGCCCGCCGGGTCCGGCGGCGGCTGGGGCTTTCCCAGACCGAGCTGGCGCGGCGCATCGACGTGCCGCACGCGACTATCCGCAACTGGGAGCAGGGGAAGCGTTGCCCGACCGGAGCGGCGCGCGCCCTGTTGCGGGTGCTTGACAAGGTGCCGGAAACCGCACTCCGCGTGCTGACCTGAAGGGATGGCAGCGATGCCGCCCGGCGATTTTCTTCGATCATACGCCAGGCGCGGCGTGCCCCCCCTTGCGTCCTCCTAGCTACTCAAGTATATGATTCTATGCAGGAAATACCCTACCGGTGCCGTTTGACATGGCCCAATTACCGGCCCAAAACCTTCATTGCCGGGCGGGTCGGCCACCCCGTATCATGAAAACAGGTGCCGGCCGCGCGGGCGGGACTTCGGGCTTTTACGGGGTTGCCTACCGGTCACGGTCCGCAAGACGGGCACCGAAGATGGCGAGTATCGGACGCCTCGGGAGCAGTGCTCTGGCGGGGAGGGGTTTTTGTGCGCCCGATCCCCAACAATTTTCACGGCAAACGTCCATTGCCGGGCGGGTCGGCCACCCCGTATCATGAAAACAGGTGCCGGCCGCGCGGGCGGGACTTCGGGCTTTTACGGGGTTGCCTACCGGTCACGGTCCGCAAGACGGGCGCCGCAGATGGCGAGTATCGGACGCCTCGGGAGCAGTGCTTTGGCGGGGAGTGATTTTTGTGCGCCCGATCCCCAACAATTTTCACGGCAAACGCCGTCCAACTTTGCTACCCCGAGCGCTCAATTCGCATCCGCTCGTGTTGCCCATAGCTCTTTCTGCGACATTGGCTTCGCTAGTTCAGGCCAGCACGGGCGCGAGCAGACGCATCGCCTTATCACGCCGCCTGCTTCGTATCGGTCAACGGATGCTTGAAGTAATGCTCATCGAGCGTGTCAAGAATGGCCTTGCGCGAAGCCTGCCTCGCATACTCCCGCACCTGGGCGCCATCGCGCCAGCCGATCTCTATCCACGTACGTTTGGCCTTTTCCGTTTCAAGGAGTGCCAGCGCCTCGTCATCAAACAGGCCGGTCGTCCAGATCTCGAAGCCGAGCCGGCAACCCTGGAACCGTTCCTCGGCGCGGTGAAACCGCCAGATGCGGTTGACTTTCTCAATCCAGGCCGCGATTTCATCCGGTCCGATCCGGGCGTCCGGCTGGCGGGCACGGCATTCGTAGAACCAGCATTCCTGCTGCTCCTTGATGCGCCGGACATCGATTTCGGCGGGCTTGCCGGACTTGGGGTCATAGACGATCTCACCGATATCGATGGTGTTGCCGTCAACTTCCCTGACAAGATAGCCGACAATCATCTCGAACAAGGCGCCGCGCAGGTTGCCGGCGGCGCCTTCGATCGCCTTGAGGTCGGAGAGTAAACCAATGACACGGTCCGGGTTGGCGGCGGCGACCGCGGCGGCACGGGTCAGCGTATCAATCAGTGAACCGATGGCCTTGGCGACGGTGTCACCGAACAGATTGCGGGTTGTGGCCATGACCACGCCGGCCGATCGGCCAGCTCGCAGGGCTTCGCGGGTGTAACCGTCGGCAAGCAGGACCGGCATGAAAGGCACAACGCGGCGCATGGCCTTGAGCATGCGGACCTTGCGCAGGAAGTACTGAATGTGGGGCACATCGAGCGTGCCGCCGCAAAACACATCGGCGACAAAGAACCCCGGCTTGCGGTCATCGCTGCCGCCGGACGCCAAGGGCAACAAATAGCTGGGGCCGGTGAGGTCCCAGTGGAAGGTGCTGAACTTGGGGGCATGATGGGCATCGCGGATATCGATGGCGTTGTAGCTGGCCATGCCCAGCTTGCGCGCCCATTCGCGCAGGCCGTCCATGAGCACATCCTCGGCGATCTTGCGGGCGCGGAACGCGTGCGGGCCGGGGCCATCGAAAATATGACGGCTAAGAGCGATGCATTCGCCCATCTCGCCGATCTCGAACCGCTCAACAAGGCCGGCACTTACGAGGTTGTCCAACACACCGGATAGAGGTACCTGCTTCTTCTGTGCCTCGGGCGAGCCGGCCACGACATTGAATCTGGTGCGCTGAGCCAGCCCGCCCCGAGTCATCAACCCGTCCAGGGCCAAGCCGTAGATTGAGCCGGATTCACGCAGGTCGCGGACGAGAGCGTCCCAGAATTTCTCCGAGTTCCGGTCGTCCTCGTGGTAAAGAAAGGCCTCGTTTTTCGGAAGCAGGCGGATGGGAAATTTGCGGACCGGCGGCGAAACGCGCGAGACGCGCTTCTTGGCGGCATCAGCCGTCAGGCCATGCCCGTCAGCGAGCGCGCCGGCGAGCCGCGAAGCGCGCATCGGGCCGTGTGCGGCCAGGATCGTTCGTATCGGGTCAGCGGATGTCACGCTGCTTAATATATATTTCGTTGCCAACGCTGAAGGCTTGAAATTTTTCTTTTTTTATAATCAATGTCTTACAGAAGTATACGGTCACCGTACCGTCACCGTGCCCGCGGAATCCAACGGTCAGGCAAGCCGGGGTAGCGGGCTGGGGTCCTGGCGCGGCAGCACCAGCGTGAGCGAGCGGCGCGCCCGGCTCAGGGCCACATACAGCTTGCATCGCGCATAGTTGGAGCGAACCCAGCTTTGCCCAGCTTTGCACACCGTGCAACTGATCGGGGGACCGCAGTCATGGCAGCCATTCGCCTCACCCAGCACCGGGTCGACAGCCGCCAGCCGATTCGGTAGTCCCGCGCGCCCGTGATCCCGAACCCGACGTTCGGCGTCTCGGTGAAGCGGTCGCCGAACAGCGCCATGCCGTAGCGGAGCTCACTCGCCAGCCGGCTCTCCGGCTCGAACGTCCCGCCGTCGGGCGCAAGCCCCCGCGCATCCCGCGCCTACCACAGCCGGTCGACACCGCTCCCCCGGCGCGCCGTATGTGGGCGCCAGGCTGAACGAGAGGCCGCGACCGCGCTCCCCGGGCGCCAGACGCACCGCGCCCCATTCGCGGTAGTTCGAGTCCTCGTGGGCAATGAGCGCGCGGACGCTGGCCTCCATGCTGAGCCCCGTCTCCGGGTCCGCGTACGACAATCGCCCGCCGAGCTCGACGCCCGTGCCGGTCTCGGCATCGCCGCCGTCATGGCGCAACCCGAGCTCCAGGCCCGGCGTGAAGACGCCGCCATCGCCCATCCTCCAGGCGCCGCGAGGCGCCGTATGCCGATTCGGATGCAGACTGGCACGAAGCGGCGCGGATGCGCGCGCAGACCGGCGGGATCGATGTCCGGCGGTACCAGCCAGCATGCATGCCGCGCGAAATTTTTTTCATCATGCCACAGGGGGCGCATGCGGGGCCTGCCGTATCCTGGAGGGGACAGGCTGTTGATTCCGCACAGGAAATCCCCTTGCTGCACCGTTTGACAATGCCATTTCGCAGGGACAAATCTGCTCCCGGAGACGCGGTTATGCGGGGGAGCGGCAGGCATGGAGACAGGCAGCGACGACGGCGCGCGCGGGGACCTTCGCCGCGCCGCCGCCAACGACAATCCCGCCCCGGACAGTGGGCCGGAAGCCCGGATCGAGGCCGCAGCGCTACGCCTCGCCCGCTTGCTGGGCCGGCAGATCGCGCGCGCGCTTCGAGGCGGGCCGCGCCGCCAACGACAACGCGCTGGCGGACGAGGCCGGCGACGGATAGGTGACCCGGACCCCCGCGCGCGGCGTCCTGGGCCCGCTACAGCCCGAGCCGTTCGAACGTCCGAAGCGGCAGGTACAGGCGCAGCGGCCGCGACGGGAACGGCACGAAGCCGTACCGCTCGTAGAAGGCGCTGGCGCGGTCGTGCAGCGCATCGACCACGACGGCATAGACGCCGATGGTGTCGCCCGCGCGGACGACCCGATGGATCGCATCGAGCAGCAGGGTCTCGCCGAGCCCGCTTTCCTGACTGCGAAGATCGACGGCCAGCCGCCCGATGACGGCCGCCGGCACGGGATAGTGCGGCAGCCGCCGGGCGAGGTCCGCCGGCAGGTTGTCCTTCTCGAAGCTCGCCGCGCTCAGCGTGTAGTAGCCGGCGATCCGTTCCGACGGGTCGCCCGGTGCGACTAACACCCGCGCGACGCGCCGCCGGGCGTCCTGGGAAGCTTGCCGGCGGATGTAGCGGTCGAGCGACGGCTCCCCGCAGGAGAAGGTCGCGCGGTCGTGATGCGGGCCGAGCGGCTCGACCGTCAGCGGCGCTTCATCCACCGATGCGCTCGCGGTAACGGCGCGCGGCGCGGCGCAGCGCCGCGTTCGGCGCGGGCGGGTTGAGCAGCGCGTCGTGGAAGGCGTCCCAGTCCGTCGCCGGGAGGACGATCCGCTCGCGCGCCTCGATCACCCGCTCGGCCTCGGCTACGGCGCTGCGCAGCACGAAACGGCTGACCGTGGTTTCCTCGTAGGCCGCCGCGCGTTCGAGCTTGCGCTTGCTCCTGGCGTCGAGGCGCAGGTGGACCCGCTCGTGCTTCGTCTCGGCTGTTTCGGCCATTACGATGTCTCCCGCGTGAGTTGACGATAGACATATGCACCAAATTGGCGCACATTGCAACAGTGTCGGCGGAGGACGCCGACGAGAGACAGGAGAACCGAGACCCTTCGCTGTGCGCTTTACGCCCGCTATTCGTCCGACCAGCAGCGGCCGGCCTCCATCGAGGACCAGTTCCGGGTCTGCCGCGAGCACGCGGAGCGCGAGGGCTGGAAGATCGTCGGCACGTACAGGGACTCCGCCATCTCGGGAGACAGCGTGATCCTCCGGCCCGGCGTCCAGGCGCTTCTGGAGGACGCGCGGCGGGGCGCGTTCGAGACCGTCGTCGCCCTCGACCGGATCAGCCGCGACCAGGCCGATGTTGCGACCCTCTACAAGCATCTGCGCTTCGCCGGCGTGACGATCTTCACGCTCGCGGCGGGCGAAGGCGAGATCAACGAGCTTCACGTCGGCCTCAAGGGGACCATGAACGCGCTCTTCCTGAAGGACCTCGCGGCGAAGACGCACCGGGGGCTCCGGGGCCGCGTCGAGGCCGGCAAGTCGGGTGGCGGCATCTGCTACGGCTACGATGTGGTGAAGCTGCACGACGAGGCCGGCGAGCGCATCCGGGGCGAGCGGGAGATCAACGAGGCCGAGGCGGAGATCGTCCGGCGCATCTTCCGCGAGTTCGCCGCCGGCGCCAGCCCGCGCGCCATCGCGCGGCGCCTCAACGACGAGGGCATCCCCGGCGCCAAGGGCAGGCTCTGGAGCGACTCCGTCCTGCGCGGCCACGCCAGGCGCGGCACCGGGCTGCTCAACAACGAGCTCTATATCGGCCGGCTGGTGTGGAACCGCCAGCGCTTCCTGAAGAACCCGGACACCGGCAAGCGGGTCGCGCGCGTCAACCCGCCCGAGGAATGGATAATCGCCGAGGTTCCGGAGCTCCGCATCGTCGACGACGCGCTGTGGCAGGACGCCAAGACCCGGCAGGGAGAGCTTGCCGAGAAATACGCCATCGCGGCGACGCGGAACGCCCACGCCAACCCCATGAACGCCGCCCACCGGCCGCGTTACCTGCTCTCCGGGCTGCTCGAATGCGGCGTCTGCGGCGGCCCCTATTCCATGCGCGGACAGGGCCGCTACGGCTGCTCTAACCACGTCATGACGGGCTCGTGCGCCAACAGCCATCCGGCGCGTCGAGATCGAGGAGCGGGTGCTGGCGGGGCTGAAGGACAAGCTGATGGAGCCCGAGGCCGCCGCCGAAGCGATGAAAGCGTATGCCGAGGAGACCAACCGGCTCAACCGCGAGCGTCGGGCGCGAGCGACCGCGCGGAGCTGGCCGGGATCGAGAAGAAAATCGCGTCGATGCTCGACGCCATTGAGGAGGGTGGCTACGTGCGGGGTATGTCCGACCGGCTCCGCGAGCTGGAGGCCCGCCAGGACGAGATCAACGAACGGCTGTCAGCCGCTCCGGTCGACATCCCGGACGTTCACCCCAACATTGCCGGCGTCTACCGCCGCAAGGTGGAGCGACTCGCGGAGGCGCTGGCCGATCCCCGCGACCAGGCGGCGGAAGCCATAAGGGGGCTGATCGAGCGGATCGTGCTGACCCCCGGCGCGAAGCATGGCGAGTTGCACGCCGCGCTCCATGGCGACCTCGGCACCATCCTCGAATGGGCCGGGAGCGGCAGGGCGAAGGGAGCGACCGACATCCTGCGAGGCAGAATGTCGGTCTCGGTGGTAGCGGGGGCAGGATTTGAACCTGCAACCTTTAGGTTATGAACCAGACATCCTTAAGCTGACAAGTTTCGGACTTGGTGTCTTGCAAGAGCACCCAACGAGTTAGGAAATATAGCTTGCAAGCTGTATAGCCTCTGTACTATTTTTGGCCATGGAATGGATCGTTGCGTTCTTCGACGCCTTCGAGACCGAGTTCAATGCCTATCCAGAGACTGTCCAAGATGCCATCTTGGCCAAGGCGGGGCTTCTTGAGCGGGAAGGTTCCCGGTTCGGTCGCCCGCATGTTGACGTGCTCACAGGCTCAAGACATGCCAACATGAAGGAGTTGTGGTGCAATGTCGGTGACGGCATCCGGCGCGGGCGTTCTCTTCGCCTTCAGCCCCGACCGCCAGGCAATCCTTCTGGCGACCGACAACAAGTCGGACGTCAGCGAGAAACGGCTTTATCGCCAGTTCCAAGGCTGATGAACATTTCGATCCTTATCTCGATACGATAAAGGGATAAACCAATGCCAACAACCTTGAAGACCAAGATGGCCGGGCTCCCCCCTAACCGTCTAGAGCGGATCGAGGCAGAAACCGAGCGACTGCATCAGGAGTATCTAACTCTCCAGCAGTTGCGAAAAGCCAAGGCGTTGACGCAGGCTCAGCTTGCTGAAACGCTAGGTATCCGCCAAGCAACCATTGCCAAGATGGAAAAGCGCAGCGACCTGATGATCTCCACCCTTCAGAGCTATGTCGAAGCCATGGGCGGTCGTCTTGATTTGGTCGTCGAGTTTCCCGGCCACTCGCCCATCCATCTCGCCGGACTCGGCGACATAGAACAGCCGACATCATCTAGCGAAGCCGCACGCCGTTCCTGATGCTCCGCGAAACGCCCATCGTCAATCTTGCACTATACAATTATAGCACCTATTGTAGACGTCAAAAAATTGACACAGTATTGACCTCAAATTGGGACAAGAGACGAATATACGCACCTTACGACTATACAGCGAGCTTGATTTACATCGAAACGGATACCGAAAGCGGTGCACCGACGAGACCAGACCTCGAACCTCTCTCCGGGACAGCCGCACCGGGTTCGGTTCAGCCTGAACCCTTCGGCAACGCGCCGGCGTACAGGCCGATTGCATGACACGCAGCAAATACGTGCTTCTCGCAGCGATTCTGGGTCTGCTTCCCATGTTGCTGCCGATGTCGGTCGATGGATCCCTTGCCATTCTGCCGGCACTCGGGGATCATTTCGGCGCGGGATCGTCAGTCGTGCAGCTGAGCCTGAGCGCCGTCGTGGCCGGAATAGCTGCAGGCCAGCTGGTGTACGGTCCCCTGTCGGACAAATTCGGGCGCAAGCCGGTCATTGTCGGAGGCCTTCTGGCTTATCTTACCGTCGCCGTGGCATGCTCGGCGGCCACCAGCATCGAGATGCTCACGGGATTCAGGTTTCTGCAGGGATTCTTCGCCTGCTCGGGCGTTATCGTGGCCCGCGCCGTTATCCGAGATCTGTTCAACGACGAGGCTGGCGCACGGCTCTTTGCGCTGATGATGGGCATCCACGGCATCATGCCGGCGGTCGCTCCCGGGCTTAGCAGTTGGATCGATCAGGAATGGGGTTGGCAGACCGTCTTCGTGGCGATGGCAGGTTTTACCCTCATCGTTGTCGTCACGGTCGTCGTCGGTCTTCCCGAGACCCTGCAGAACCGCAACCCGGGCAGCATCCGCGTGCGCACCATGCTGCTCAACTACCGCCAGATTCTTGGCAACCGGACATTCAGGGCGAACACCGCGTGCGCCTGTTTACTGTACGGTTCGCTGTTCGCCTATTTTGCCGGCGCGCCAACGGTTTTCCTACGGTATCTCGAACTCGGTCCCCTCGAATTCGGCGTGGCGCTGGCGATACCGATGATCTCCTATGTCGTCATCCAGGTCGTGGTCGCGCGATTCGTCTACAGACTCGGGCTCGACCGGATGATCCGGATCGGAAGCGGAATCGCCATCCTCGCAGGCACCGGCATGATCCTTTTCGTCGTTTCCGGGCTGGCCAATGTCTATACCCTGACCGGTCCGATTACTCTTGTCTTGGTGGCCCATGCCTTCATAAATCCCGCGATCGCGACGGGTGCGATTTCCCCTTTCGCGCACGCGGCAGGAACGGCTTCCTCCGTGCTCGGTTTCATCCAGTTTCTTGCCGCAGCGGCGATGACGGCCATCGTGGGCATAGTGGATGACGGGACGCCGCTGCCGATGGCGGCAGGAATCTGCGTGTCCTCTTTCGGCGTGCTGGCCGCCTATCTCTTCCTCGTCCGGCCGTTGCCCCGCAGACCGCAATCATGAGGATTCCGGCACATGTCGGTTTCGCGGCGCTCCTTGCCACCACGACATCGGGGACAGCGATCGGAATCGACGGCACCTTGCCTGCCATGCCGGCGATGGCGGAAGCGTTCGGCACCGACCAGACATCGATTCAACTCACGCTCAGCCTCTTCATGCTGGGCGTCGCCATCGGCCAGCTCGTCTACGGTCCGCTGTCCGATCGCTTCGGTCGCAAGCCCATCATTCTCGTAAGCCTGCTGATCAACATCGTCGCCACTGTCGGCTGCGCCGCCGCTCTTTCGGTGGAAATGCTGATGGCATTCAGGTTCATGCACGGCATGGCGGCGTCAGGCGGTTTCATAGTCGCACGGGCCACGATCCGGGACCGCTACGACCGGTCAGACGCGGTGCGGGTCATCGCGGTGATGCTGTTCTTCCACACGATCGCCCCGCTGGTGGCCCCGGTCGTCGGCGCCGAACTAATCACCGCGTTCGGGTGGAATGCGATCTTCGTCTTCATAACGATCTACACCACCACGGTGACGCTGCTCTTCTGGCTGGTCTTCCGCGAGACCCTTGCGGATCCGGATCGAAATGCGCTCCGCATCCTGCCGATGCTGCGCAATTTCGGGGCGATCTCGCGCAGCCTTCCGTTCTGGGCTTACACCGCTTGCGCATCGGCCTCGTACGGAATGCTGTTCTCGTTCCTTGCCGCATCCGCCCATGTGATCATCACATCGTTCGGCGAAACGACGAGAACCTACGGCTTCGCGCTCGGCGCAACCATGCTCGGAACCATGCTCGGGATGCTGGGAACCGCCCAACTGGTCCACCGCTACGGCCCCGACCGGCTTCTGTGTTTTGGCGTGTCGGGCGCATCGGCCACCGGGCTGGCACTGGCCGCGCTCACCTGGGCTGGGATACATCACTGGCTGGCGATAATCGGTCCCATGTTCTTCTGCCTGATCGCGTTTTCCTTCATTCTTCCGCAGGCGACAGCCGGCGCATTGCAACCCTTCCCCCGCATGGCCGGAGCAGCCTCTTCCTTGGTGGGCTTCGTCCAGCAACTCATCGGCGCAATCACGGGAATGGTCGTTGCCACCTTTTCCGACGACGGCACCCAGACCGCGCTTGCCCACGGTGTTCTGTTCTGGGCGTTGTTGGCGCTGGCGACATATGCCTTCGTGATCCGTCGGCGCCGAACCCTTTGAACGTGCGACGCGGCCGATCGCGCCTGGCAACGGCCCACTGACACACGCAGCCATCACGCTTCGGTTCCTTTCCGGCAAGCACGGCTACACCCAATTTCAGACGTCCTGACTTCGGCTTTGATTTCTTCCAATCAGAGTGATACTTCTGGGTCGAGTTTGCGTGCGTTGTCTGGCAGTTCGTAGATCATGCGGAGGCCGGTTCCGGAGCTTCTTCACCGCCCGCTGCACGGTCGCGCGGCTCACGCCGAACCCCGTCTGCACCCAAGTTGCACTTTTTGCGGTCTGGAATTTTTATCACGTTGCGCGATTTTTTTGTCGGCCGATTTCAACATGGCACTACATCCTGTTGAATTCTGTCAGGTTGTGAGGCGGCTCCTCGTGCGGCGGGTTCGACACCAGCCGCCGAGGAGATTTCGGCGACCTCGGCGGTGCGTGTCCTGTCGGTTGACGATCAATGTGCGCAGGCGCGTGGTGACCTTGGTTCCGCATGCTCTCGCGGATTGATGTCCGGCACTTGTCGATGCCCCGCGCGGGGATCAGATGCACCGCGGCGAGCACGGCGATCAACAGGTGGGCGGCGATGCGATGGCCGGGCGCAATCCGGGCTCGGATTTCAATGAACGGAAGGTGGCCTCGATATCCGTGTCCCGAGCATCCATGTTTCCTGGCAAGGTTTTTGCGGGTGTCTGCGGTGATGTTTTCTGTGGTTGTCCACAAGCGGTGTGGGATTTGCCCTGCGAGCGAGGCGACATGAAGCTTGTGGTCCCGGCGGCGGGTTGCCGTCCATTGGTCACGTGAACGCGGCTACCTTGCCGCCCCCGGGCACGTGACCGTCCGGGTTCCAGGTGTCCCAAGGCGGTTCGATCTCCTCGATGTCGGCCTCGACGATGATCTGCAGACATTCTCCCCAAGTCGTGTCGTAGTAGGGAGACTGTCGATACAGTCCCGATCGCGCTCTCGGCAGGGGTGAGGGCCGTGTCTCCTTCGCTCACTCACCGGTGCTTCGGTCGACCAGCAACGCTGCTGTCGCAGCAAGGTGTTCGCCAGAGCTTGCGCATCACGGCGACAATGGCGACTTTGTGGGCCTTGCCGGCGGTCTTGTGGCGTTCGAACACCAGATCCGCGTTGAAGCGTGCTGCCGAGGTCGCGGCCAGGAGATCACGTGGCCTCCGGCGCCCGCCTCGGATATGCCGAGCACCGTGGCCACTGTCGTTGGCCATCGGCGCCACCCCGATCAAGGCTGCCGACGCTGCCGAGTTCGGGCATCCAACAAAGAAGGGCTGCGGCGGTCACTGGACCGGGGATCGAGGTCAGGGTACCTCTGCTCGGGATCACCGGCGATCACCGCTTTGATCGCCGCGCCGGCAATGCGGTCATCGAGATCGGCCGCCGAAGCCCTTGTGACGGTCTCGCCATCCACCTCATCTGCCACTTGCCTCAACTTGGTCCGCACGTCGACAAGCGCGGCGCCAGGAGATCCCCCAGGCAGTTGAGGAAGGCTTCCTGAGGAGCCACAGGCTCGAGATCGCACCGTGCCGATCTTGGCGTCAACGCGGTTGGCCAGATGGCCCAAAGCCTCGGCGAAGCCCTCAACGGGCAGGACAACCTCGAAGCCCCGGTCATGAAGACACTGGTGAACCTTGCGGTGATAGCGGCCTGTCGCCCACCACACGGGTTACCTCGAGGCTGCGAAGCCACGTGCCCGTGGCGTCGTTCGTAAAACGACGCCCCAGATGTCCAGACTGGCCTTGCTGACCCCTGCTACTACCTTAACCATCGTCCCTTGTTCCTCGCCTTATGATGATACGGTTCAAACCCAAGCATCCATTCAGGACGCAAGGGACGCCAAAGGAGGTTGCCACGCTCGGGAACGGCTCTATAAAGCCAAGGACGGAACGGCAACCTCCGCGGAGATCGTTTGATCCCCGCTCCCCTGTACGTTCTCACACAGGGGAGCGGAATCTCTTTGCAACCATAGCTCTCCCATAGTCGAGGTTATCCACATTTTCCCGCCCCCAACTGCTGTGGATGATTTCATCATCAAGGGGACAAAACCTAGTCATATAAGGACGGTCTCGATATCCCGGTCGCTGGTGCGCAGGCGCCCGCGTTGTCTTGTCGTCTGTGGCAGAAGCGCACGGCCGTTGCCCGGCCTTCTCGACGGTGATCTCGTAGTGCCGGGCGACGGTGGAGAAGCGCTGCTCGATACCGCTCTCCGACACCTTGTCGTGGCGCCGGCCCTTGGAGGTGGAGCTTTGCCGCCTCGAAGCCCTGCGGTCAGGAATGGCGTCCTCGGCCCTCTTACTGCTCTCCACGCCGCGCCATCCTCGCTGGCAAGGCGCCTGCACCTCGTGGTCGGTGATCAGCCTCGGGCCCACCATCGGGCGGCGCCGCCCGCGATCCAGCCGTGCTCGCCACGCGATGTTCGCCTCGGTACCGGCGTCCATGACTACCGTCGGCTTCGCCGCCCGCCTCCAGCCTCAGCAGCGCATCCGTGCCCGGCCACGTTGCCCCGCAAGACCTCGCAACTGCGCCGAAAGCCCACACCGTCGAGCGCAAGCGTGGGGCAATCATTGCGCTTCGAGCGCCCGAAGCGGGGGAGCTTGCCGTCGGCGCGGCCGTGAACAGGTCGTAAAAGGCGATGGTGTCGGGGATGCAGCGCGCGCTCGCGGTTGAACAGCTCTTTCCGGATGGCGGCCCGGTGACGCAGGTCGCCGATGCGGTACGGCGTCTTGCGCGACTTGCCCTCCAGATCCGGAAGCTCCGCGCTGTCATCGCGCAGCCAGCGCTCGCTGGCGGATCATCCTGGCGACAATCAGCGCACTCGCGATGCCGAGGTCGTGAAGCCGAGATCGCGCCTCAAGGCACAGGCAGCCGACCGAGCGCGGGTGCTCGAGGCTGTCGAGGTTGACGGTCGCAATTTGCGTGCGTCTTCCTCCAGAGCGTCGGCGCGGAACCTCCGGGCCCCTGTTGACGATGTCCTCGGCTGCGGCCTGCACGCGGCTTCGAACAGCGGCGGGTGGCCAGCGCTTCAGCGGCAACCTCCTTCCAGTTCTTGCGCGCCACCGAATGGTCGGTACCGAAGCAGGGTGCGCTGCCTGACCTTGTCGCCGATGCGTTGAGAAAGTACGAGCCGGTGGACGGGTTTGTCGTCTGCGGTGCTGCGGGTTTTGGTTGCCCTGATGAACATGTTGTCTGGAGCCTTTCGTGTTGACGAGGCCCCGGATATACCGGGTTTGGCGGCGGGGCGAATCGGCAATATCCCGGCACTACATTGGCCATCCCGGACAGGAAATCACAAATATAGTAGGTAATGTCACAAAAATGCCAACATATAGCATATCGAGCGAGTCTGCCGTATAAATTTTGGCTTCAACTGACGCAAAAAATGCCAACTTGGGGTAAGATTATCCTGCTGTGGAATCAGATCCGGGCGTAGTGGCCCGCGGCGAAATCAGGATCCGGAGCTTTCAGCGCCGCCGCTTTCGTGATTGCGCTGGTCCCAGCGCACGCCCAGATCACGGGAGCGGTTGCCGCCGAGGCTGGCAATGGCCTGTGCGACATAATCGATGCCAGCTGCCTCCGAGAAGGCTTGCATGAGGCGAAGGGTATCTGGACCGGGGAGGTTGCCCGAATCTCCGATCGCGGCACCGTTGAGGCGGCACACGGGCACGATGCTCGGCGATGTTCCGGAGACAAATGCCTCGTCGGCATTGTAGATGTCATAGGCCGTGTAATCGCCCTTGACGATGTCGATGCCGAGATCTTCGGCTAGTTCGAGAACGACGCTTTGCGTTACCCCGGCCAGTACATTGCTTCCCTTCGATGTGTGCAGGCGCCCTTCGGAAAGGAAGAAAAAATTCCCGGTGTTGGTCTCGGCGATGTTGCCGTTCGTGTCGAGGAGGAGCGGAACCGCGCCGGGATCCACACGGCCGACTTCGAGTGCCGCCTGCACCTGATTCATGCGGCTTGTGACCTTGCCCTTGGGATCAATGCTCTGTGGCGGGGTGCGGCGTACGCCTGGAGTAATCAGTCGTAGTCCCTCGAGATAGGCTTCGGCGTAGCGATCGAAATCCATGTCGACACAGAACATGGCGACAACCGGCGGCCCGGCGCGGCCGCCTGCATGTTCGCCTCGGGTGATCACATGCCACAATGCAAAGTCGTCCCCGTCGTCGAGCCGCGCCAGATTGCGGGCCAGCGTCTCCTCGGTTGCTGCCTTGATCTCGTCGCGTGTGAGGTCGCAATCGAGACGGATATAGGCAAGAGAGCGGCAGAGCCGGGTGATATGATCGTCGAGCCGGAACAGCTTGTGGCGAAAGGTCCGCGTCACCTCGTAGACGCCGTCGCCTCCGAAAAACCCGCGTGTCGTGACCGGTACGACAGCCTCCCCCTCGGGAAGGAACCTGCCATTGAGGTATACGATTGCCTCCATCGTTCCGTTATCTCCCCGTTGTTCTGCTGGCGGCGTGCCGCGTCCGTCGCGCTGTCATCTTCTCGGCCATGCGCGGCGCTCGTCCGGGTGCCGACCATGGACAGGCCGCTATACATATTCCGCATCCTTGGGTGTCGTTGAAATAGGGGATGCACTTGTCGAAATCGACATACCATTTCCGCATGCCGCGAACCTGCTGCTTTTCGCCGTGAATCGCATCCGGCGGACAGGCGTCGCTGCAGACGCGGCAGTTGGTGCAGAAGTCGTCGGCGCCGAAGATGTCGGGGACGTCAGCGGCAAGCGGGAGGTCGGTCATCACGCCCGCGAGCCGCAATGACGAGCCGTAGGAGCGGTTGATCAGGGAGCCGTGCTTGCCGAGCTCGCCCATGCCGCATGCGATAGCTGGCGGAATCAGCAGGAGCGGACCCGCCATCGGCCCTCCGTGCGGACGGGCGTTGTAACCCTGCCGCTGGATGAAGTTGGCCACGGACCGCGCCGCACGCGTGCCCCGGTTGTACTGGCGCATGACCTCGACCGGCGATTCGATGGACGGCGCCTTCGCGAGTTCGGCATGGTCCATGGCCACGCCGATGACGACGACCCAAGGCTCGTCCACGGCGTAGCCCTCGAAGATCCAGTCGGGATCGATCGCGGCAATGCCGACAAGATCACCTTCGTTGGCGAGGACATGCGCCTTGATCCGGCGCGTCCAGTTTTCCGACGTGTCTGTTGCCGCGGCTTCGGGTTTCGCGGACGGTCGCGAATCGCCGCGCCCGCCATATTTGAGGTGAAAATCCTGAAGTTCGGGCTTGTCGTCGAACTGGCGCAGGTAGTAGTCCTGCAGCGGCTTGTGGGGGAGATCGGTCTTGCCGTAATGCCAGAATACCGGCGTGGGCCGCCGCTGTTCGGTTTCGTCGAGGCCGTTGATCGTGTTTCCTGACACTTCGGGGAACAGGGCGAGCTGTGCCGCCGGCGGATGATAGATGGGCTTCGGTTTGCGGGCCATCACACCGCAATCGGCGTGCCGCCGCGCGACGACAGGTAATTGTCGAGTTCCTGCCGCGACATCGGCATCGAGAACATTTCGTTCCGCATGTGGAGGCGCTGCATCGAAACTTCGAGCAGCGCCGTTTTCGCGGCCTTGAAATCCTCTTCGGTCGCGATGATCCCGGCGAGATCCCCGGCCGCGTGATCGACATGGCCGTCCTCGTCATCGGCGATGACCTTGAATGCCGCCGCCAGTTTTGTCTCGAATGTGCCGCCGGTCAGCGCCGCGCCTTCGCGGAAGGTCGCAGTGCCGCCGCCTTCCGTCAGTTCCATTGCCGCGCCGACTGCCGGATTTCCCGAATGCCTGTATTCGCGGCGCATGCAGTTGAGCTTGTCGTCCTCGGGGAGCTGTTTTGGATCATCCGGTGTCAGCTTGCGCCCGAGCAGGTCCTCGAGCACCTCGGCAAGGACCACGTAATGCATGAACTCCTCTGTCATCTGGGACAGCCGGGCATGGAATTCGCGGCGGTCCAGACCGTCATTCACGCGTTCAAACCGGTCGACGAGTTCGCGGAACTCCATGTGGAGCCCGCAGGCGTAGCCGTCGGTGGAACCGTAACCGATGACCGGGTTGAGTTCCTTGTAGACAGCGGCCCTGAGATAGCGGATCCAGCAGTCTCGCGATGGTCGCGAAGCAAAGAAGCGCCGCGTGAGCTCTGCCTCGGTTTCCCAGTATGGCGTCGCAATCTTGACCAGCTTGCGGGCATATGTCTCGGCTGTCACCATCTGCCTCCGTGCGTCGATCTTCCGTCGGCGGAGATGCCGACAACAGGATAATGCCCGTGCGGCATTGTTCTGTCGACCGTGTCGCGCCGCGTCTTTGGCCTGCCGGGGTGCGCCGCTGTCGACGAGTGATCGTAACTGCTCGCCCCTGCTGATCATTGGCCGCCTTTCCTGACGACGTTCGCATCCGGGAACTCGCTGCCGATCCGGCCCTCGATGCTCTTCCGTTCCGGGAGAAGCACCGGCTCGACATCCTGCGCATGATCGCCTACCGCGCCGAAACCCGGACGATGGCGGCCGTGGCGAAGGAGCAGGGCAGGAAACCGCGCCCGCGAAAACCCCTCCGCACCCTCCTGCAGGCCGACGCCGACATCCTCCCCGAACCTGAACCGGGGATCCTCCGGGTGCGCATCCCCGGATCCGCCTGCAACGCCGCCATCGCAGGGCTGCTGAAGGAACTCAACGAAACCGGCACCTGCTTTCCCGGAACCGAGCTCCGCATGATCTACGAACTGCCTCCGAAGCCCGCCTGAACGGCCGCCGGAGGGCCTTGCCTGCCAATTCTCCAGAGGTCAGGATATCTGAAGCTGCACCGCCGGATTCCTCAGCCGGCACGATGGAACCCGCACCGCGGGCTCGGTACCGCATTGCAGACCCGGCGCCACCGGCCGGAAAGCAAGACCGGCCGAAGACCGGAACGGTTCTTGCCCATCGGAACCCGCACCTCCGGTTTCCGGCAATCAGCGAGGGAAGGGGACGAGAAAAGATGCTTGACCCCGAACGCCGTCAGGAGCGGCAATCCATGACCAGCAGGGGTGAGCAGTTACGAGTGATCGATGTTGATCGGCCTGCTGTTCCCGTGCCGTTTGCGGCAGACAGCAAGGCATGCGCCAGTACTGTGGGGACCGATTTGGCAGGCTTTGCGTGGACTGCGTGGGACCGGCGGTATTGTCGGGTTCAGTTCCGGATGATGGAACCGCGCTCGATCACGAAGGTGCGGTCCAGCAGGTCCCGTATGTGCTTGTCGTTCGATTCGGCAACGAATACCGATTCTCCCTCGTCCTTCAGGCTTGCCATGATCTCGACCATGCGGTGCGCGAATACCGGTGCGATGCCTTCCGACGGTTCGTCGAGCATCAGCATTTTCGTGCCCGCCATCAGTGCGCGCGCGAAAGCAACGAACTTCTGCTGCCCGCCGGACAGTTCCGTGGCGCTGCGGTTGCGGAATTCCGCCACCTCGGGCATCAGCCCGTAGATCCAGTCCAGGCGCTTGGCTGCGCCCTTGGCCTTGGTTGTCCAGGTCGGGAGGAGGATGTTTTCCTCCGCGGTTAGCTGCGGCACCAGCCGCCTGTCTTCGGGCATGAAGCCCATGCCGAGATGCGCGCGCCGATGCGGCGGGGTTTCGCAAAGGTCGTCGTCGTCGAACTGCATCTCTCCGGCCTGGACCTTCAGGGCCCCCATCGCGGCGCGCATCAGGGTGGTTTTGCCGGCGCCGTTGCGGCCGATCAGGCCGCACATCGATCCCGAGGGCACCTCCAGCGTCACGCCGCGCAGAATCGGAGTCGCGCCGATATTGACGTCGATCGATCTGATACTAAGCATCGGTCTCTCCGTCAGCGTGCGCCGGATGGTATTCTTGGCCGATCACGAACTCGCGGACGCCAGCATCGTTCATTGCATCGGCGGTAGGCGCGTCGCAGATGATCTCGCCCTGATAGAACGCCCACACGCGATCAACAAAGCGCTCGACGATCTCCATGTCGTGCTCGATGAACATCACTGTGCAATCCTCTTCCCGCATTGCCTGCATGATGACGTCCATGAGCCCGAACTTTTCTTCAACGCTGATGCCGCTGGTCGGTTCGTCAAGCATGACGAGCTTCGGATTGCCGACCGTGGCCATGGCGATGTCGAGCAGCTTGCGGACGCCTTGTGGCAGTGCCTCGGCCGCGACATCGCGGTAATCCGCGATCTGGAAACGCTCCAGATGCGTCTGGACTCGGTCTGCGCGCTCGTGGGTATGGATCGGGGCAAAGAGGCGCCAACCGCGGTCCTCGGCGATGCCGTAGGCCATGAGCATGTTGTCGAACACGGTTTCGGAAAGAAATACCTGCGGAACCTGGAACGAGCGGCAGACGCCCAGTCTGGTGACATCCCGGGGATGGAGGCCGAGCAGGCTCCGCCCCATGAAGTCGATGGTACCTCCGGATGGCGACAGGTAGCCGGTCACCATGTTGACGAACGTGGTCTTGCCGGCGCCGTTGGCGCCGATGATGCCGATCGTCTCGCCTTCCTTGACGGTCACGTTAATGTTGTGCGCCGCGACCACGCCGCCGAAGTGCTTTTCGAGATCGTGGACTTCAAGGACAGTAGCCATTGCCTTACTCCGCCGCCTCCATCCGCGCTGCCTGGGCAGCCTCTCTTCGCTTCCGCCATTCCGAACGCAGGGACCACAGCCCGTCGGGAAGGAACATGATTATCAGAAGCAGGACGCCGCCGACGATTAGCTGCCAGACATGCGGCGCATATTCGAAGGCGTAGGTCCGCAGGAGCTCATAGACCAGCGCGCCGATGAACGTCGCGCTGACATTGCCGGTGCCAGCGAGAATGGTGATGAACACGAAGTCCCCGGAGACCGGCCAGTAGA
Organism: Alphaproteobacteria bacterium; assembly: GCA_964291215.2. Lineage (GTDB taxonomy): Bacteria > Pseudomonadota > Alphaproteobacteria > MPNO01 > UBA830 > JAJEBT01. The sequence continues at coordinate 2,429,556 of OZ219791.1, forward strand.
CCATCGAATCCGGATCGACATGGCCGACCGTCGCCGCCATGATTACGCCGCCCATGCCGGCGAGCAGTCCCGATATTACGTATTTGACGTGAATCGCCCGCTCGGCCGAGTAGCCGAGATATTCGACGCGGATTTCATTCTCGCGGACAGCCATCGTCATCGTCCCCAGCGTCGACTTCAGGTACCAGTGCGCGCCGATGGCGGCGAGGTAGGTGAACACCAAGCCGAAAACGAACAGCGTCGTCCGGTAGCTCTCGCCGTCCGGCAAGAAACCGGCGAAGCTCAGTTGACGGATTCCGATGCCGTCGGTCGAGCCCAGTGATTCCAGCTTGGTCAGCACGCCGTAGAGAATCATGGAAAACGCCATGTTGAGAAGCGCGAAGAATATCGCCCTGTACTGGCGGAGGAGAAAACCGAGCAGGAAGGCGAGGAGGCCGGCGACGGCTGTTCCCGCGGTCACGAGGACGAAGGCGTCGCCGATGCCGGCGATCTGCAACAGGGCCACCGTGTAGGCACCGAAACCGAAGAAAAGCGCATGGCCGAAGGAGATCAGTCCTGCGCGCCACAAGATCAGGAGTCCGATGGCGACGCAGCCGCGAGCCATCGTCTGCAACCCGATCGTGCGCATCCATTCCTCGAGCCCGAAATTGAGGGCGAACAAGGCGGCTAGGCCAATGGTCAGGCCCCAGAAGGTCTTGTCCAGCAAACGGGTCATATCTTCCTCGCCGTGATCGGGGCGAAAAGCCCTTGGGGACGGACGATCAGAACGATTGCCATGATCGCGTAGATCACAAAGAGTTCCACCTGCGGGAACTGGTGCACCGCGGTTGCGCGCGCGATGCCGACGACCACCGCGCCGATCAGCGCGCCGGGAATCGACCCCATGCCGCCTATGACGACCACGGCGAACGCGAGCACGATCACTTCGACGCCGATTCCCGGCTGCACCGAGATCGTTGGCGCCTGGTAGGCGCCGCCGAGGGCACCGAGGAACGTGCCGAGAATGAAGGTCACGAGGAACACGCCGGTCACGTTGATGCCCATCGCCATGCTGATCTCGCGGTCGAAGATGACGGCGAGCAGCATCTTGCCTTGGCGAGTGCGGTTGAGCGCATACCAGGAAACGAAAGCGACGATGAACGACAGCGCGATCATCGAAAGGTTATAGTTGTCGAAGATGAGATCTGCGATTTCGCTGTTGCCCAGCATCTCCATGGGCTGGAATGCGAGATAGGGGTTGGTGCCCCAGATCAGGATGATGATGTCCTCCAGCACCAGGAAGGCGGCGAAAGTCGCGAGCACGACAATGTGCTCGTCGCGGTCGTAGAGGAACTTCAGAAGTCCGCGCTCGATGACGATGCCGAACACGATCCCCAGCACCACGGCGGAGAGGAAGATGATCGCAAAACCGCCGATATCGGGGAGATCAGCGGTGTACCAGATGCCCATGAAGTAGGCCGCCAGATAGGCGCCAAAGGCGTAGAATGAGCCGTGGGTGACGTTGAGGACCTTCTGGACCCCGAAGATTACCGTAAGTCCGACGGCTACCATGAACAGGTACGACGAATAGATCAGGCCGTCGACCAAGATGATGGCGATGAGTTGGAAATCCAAGGCGGGACTCCCCCCAGAGGCGCGCCTCCCTCGGGGGACGCGATTCAGTGTGGTTTATTTTCGAATCGCGTACCGGGAGCGCACTGCGCTCCCGGTACGGTTGCCGTTACCGTCAGTGTTCGGTCAGCACTTGGCGCCTTTCATGCCGCCTTCGAGCCATGGAACCGAGTTGACGCCGTTGGGCGGAAGAATGCACTCGGGCTGGAATATCTCGACATCCTTGACCACCGGCTCGTTTCTCTCCGAATCCCAGGCCGTGATCCCCCAACGGTCGTCGGTTACGCCCTGATGGCCCTTCGAGTGTGCCATCCTGACATCGCCGACGAAGGTTGGGAAAGTGGCGCCGGCGAGCGTGGCGATCACCTGTTCGGTGGTCGGGAACTTGCCGGCTGCCTTGGCCGCCTTGTCGTAGGCGTACTTGGCGGCGAGGAAGCCCTGCGCGTACTGGTAGGAGGGCTGCGATGGCGGTTCGCCATAGGCCTTGCGGTATTCCTTCTGGAACCACTGGTTCAATGGCGACGGATCATCGACAACGTACATGCCGTACGGACCACGGGTACCGACCATGATTCCCAGCGGGAATTTCTTGCCCAGGCGATAGCCGACCGTTTCGCCGACGGTGAAGATGAAAAATTTCTTCTTGAACAGGCCGCGCGCGGTGGCCTGACCGATGAAGGACTCGAGATCACCGCCCCAGAAGCTGGAGTGCACGATGTTTTCCTTGGCCCGCGAAAGAGCCGATATCTCGGTGCCGTACTGGCCGGCGAACAGCTTCGGGAACTGCTGCTTGCTTGCTGGCTTGATTTCGGGAGCCAGCGTCTTCATCGTGAGGGAAAAGTCACGCCAAGCGTCTTGGCCCCAGGCATAGTTCTGGTTGATGCCGACGAAACCCTTGATGTCCTTCCCCATATTCTTGACCAAGTAACGGGCTGCCGAGACATTGTTGGCGGTTCCGTTGTTGATCGTGCGAAACACGTATTTCGGGTTCTGGTTGATTTCCTCGAAAATCCGGGGTGTTCCGCACACGGTCTGGATGGTCAGTGCCTTGAGTTCCTCGGAAACCGGCGCAGTTGCTGCACAGTTGCCCGACGAAACGTAACCGATGATCAGCGCAACCTTGTCCTTCTGCACCTTGTTCCGCAGCTCGGTCACCTGCTTGGTGCCGCCACCAGCCTCGTCATAGAGCAGGAGTTCGATCTGACGTCCAGCGAGTCCCTTGGCGTTGTAAGGCGCAGGCAGTTCGCCGTTGTTGATCCCGCGCACGATCAACTCCGAGCCGTTCTTCGCCGGAATGCCGAATGCCGGAGCGCCGGCTCCGGTAAGGAATGTCGGCGTGCCGATCTTGACCGTCTGGGCAAGCACAGCGCTGCTGCCGAGCGCGACCACTCCGACAAGTGCGGCGCCGATAAGGTGCGCCGCGCGGGGGCGGCGGGCCGCCCCCACTGTAACTTCAATCATGTCATGTCTCCCAATGTGGTTGTCCACATCATCAAACTACTACGACCCGGAATTCGGGTCACGGCGGCGGAACTCTACATAATTCGTGGACCCGGTCCAATACGCAAACGGAATTTTTGGATTTGGTGTTCGAAGGGCGGTATCAGCGCCACATCGCTTCGCAGAGGGGCTCCAGATTTTCCTGTTGGTCGAGCGCCGCAACCAGCGCCGGGATCATGGCCGTCTTTTCCGGGGGGTGGCCGCCGTGGGCTGCGCAGGCGCCGAACTTTGCCATCGCGTCGTCAATCGTGAACGGCGCAAGGGTGCTGCCGCGGGCGCCGTCTATGCGCCCTTCGAGCCGCCGCCCGTCCTTCGTGTCGACAGAGACGAAGGTCGTGACATTCGTAAAGCCGGCGACCTCGCGATCGAAGGCGGTGTGCTCGACCCGGGCCATCATGGCGCGGACATCGGCACGGCGCAGGACAGAGTCGGTGAACTCGGCCAGTCCGGCGCGGCCCTCGATCGCGATGACCGCGAGGATGAAGGCCATCGAGAATCTTGCCTCGGTCGGGTTTCGGGGCAGTCCGGCAAGCAGCGTGTTCACGATGCGGTGGTTGGTTCGCGCCCGTATCGTGGCGATATCGGCCGCCGAGATGCCCGCAGTGTTCATCAGATCGACCAAGCAGGCGGCGGCGGGATGGGCAAGGGCGCCGCTCGGGTGGGGCTTGATCCATACGCCGGGGTCCTCGAATACCCACGGCGCCGCAAGCTTGTCGACGATGGCTGTCCTGTCTGCGCCGCCGCCGGCTGCGGCGACATAGCCGCCCGGTCCGTCGAGCGCGTCCGGCGCGGCGGTGACGCCACGACGGGCCAGTTCGGCAGCGGCGATGCCGTCCTCGGCGGCGTGGGCGGGGTGAAGGATCTCGGTCATGGTTCCAAAGTTCCGCCGCACGCCACCGCCGCGACTGGCGGCGATTCCAAGTGCATGCGTGGTAGTGTCCGAGTCGAGGCCCATCAGCCGACTGGCCGCTGCCGCGGCGCCGAAGATGCCGAGTGTGCCGGTGACGTGAAAGCCGTCGGCATAGTGCCGCGGCGCCATGGCATGATTGAGGCGCGACGCGACTTCGACACCAACGAGATAGGCCATGACGACATCGGCACCGGAGCATCGGCGAGTTTCTCCGACGGCAAGGGCAACCGGGAGGACAGCCGCGCTCGCATGGATGCCACCCGTTCGCCCGGGATCGGCCTGCGGCGAAGTGTCATCGTAATTGTCGGCATGGATGGAGGCGGCATTGGCATGGGCGGCAAAACGCGGCGGGGCACGCAGCCGGGTTCCGAATATCGTGCTTCCACGCCCGGTGACCTCCTGGTCAGCAAGCCAGTCTCGGACAATCCCCGCGACCGGCGAAACGGCGCCCGCAAGCGCGAGCCCGAGCGAGTCGAGGATGTGGATTTCGGCGCGCTGGCGGACCGTAGCGGGCACGCCATCATATGTTGCCGAAGCGGTGAATGCCGAGATCGCCGCCGTTATCCCGCCGGTCATGAAGCGATCCGTTCGCGCTCCGGGGGGTGGGGGAACCGTGCGCCGCGTTCCGGGAATGACGTGCTGACGATCTTCCGGAGCTCCGTCTCTCAGCCTCGGGTGGCTTCCCTGAACCGTTCCGACGCCGCTGCGGCAAAGCCCCAGGAGTCGCCGTGGAACTCGGGCGGCCGCTCCCAGTCCTCGGGCATTCCGGTCCTGTAGCTGTCATCCACCTGCTCGACCTCTGCCGTGTACTCGATCACGTACCCGGTCGGGTCGATGAAGTAGGCGAATATGTTGTTGCCGGGGCCGTGGCGGCCGACGCCCCATTCCACGGGGTGGCCGGCGCGTTTCATCCGTCCCGAGGCGCGCATCAGCGCGTCGTGGTTCGGCACCTCGAAGGCGCAATGGTTGAGGGTGGGCGCATCGATAGTGGTGATGGCGATCGCGTGATGGTCGCTGCTGCAGCGGACGAAATCCATGTAGCCGGTGCGGTCGCTCAGCTTGAAGCCGAGCAAATCGATGAACTGGGCGCTCTGCGCCTGGCGCTGCGGCGAATTTTGCACGACATGGCTCAGCTTGACCGGGCGATCAATTGTCGGCGGCTGCGCTTCGTGTTTCGCCAGCCCGGCCGATACCATGTATTCGCGGTCGTGCAGGTCCCGGAAGATAAAGCCGTACCCGCCGCCCGGCTCGTCAATCTCGGCCGGCGGGTCGAGCGACGCGCCCAGTCCGGCAGCCCTGTCGTGGAGTGCATCGACGGCGCTCTTGTCGTCGGCTGCAAGATTGACCCTGAGCAGCCTGCGTTCCGCTCCCGGCCTGAGCACGAGTATGTGATGCTCCGCTCCGGTTCCGCGAAGAAAGACTGCTCCAGCGGTGTCGGCGACGGTTTCCAGTCCCCAACAGTCTTCGTAGAACCGCCGTGACGCGGCGAGGTCGGGCACCGCGAATTCTGCGCTGCGCAAACCGGTTACCCCTGGTTCTCCCATGTTCCTCTCCCTTCGAGCCTGGCAAGCGTCACAGGTCAGACGGGAACGGCGTCCGACAGTCGCCGCTTCCCGGACATCCTGCCAAGGGTGTCGGAGGTTGCAGGATATCGCAGGCCGGTGATCGGTCAACGGTGATGCCGCAGGACCATTCTGTTGTCGCGATCGGCGGCGGACAACCGTGTCAGAGTGGCCGTTATTGAAGTTGGTGGCACCGTCTCAAGTTCGGAACCGGCATATCGACAACGAAATCCGCCCCCGAATGGACCTCCAGATCTGCCTACAACGCCCCCTCGTCGGACGGAACCGGACAAAAGAAGAGCCCTGGGTGATGCCGCGGTTCATCCACAGTCTCGAGGAGACGTCAGGCAAAGGACTATTGGATGGCGGCGGCGCATGCTCTCCGGCGCCAGGTTCTCATTCGCGAGAAACGTCAACCTGCCGCTTGATCGCTGACGGGATGGACCGGATCATCCCGCTAGGGTTCTTCTGCACGGGAAAGGTCGGGCGCGGCGCTACCCCTGCTTTGGCGGCGGAAAATACTTGTCCAGCCAGTCACGAAGGATATGCATCACCCGTATGTTGGTCTCGGCGAACATGAAATGGTCCGTGTCCGAGGTCAGATGCAGGTCGGTGGGCTGTCCGGCGCGCTTGAACATCTCGACCGACTGCTCGGTCGGCGTCACCGAATCGGCTGAACTGTGGAGCAGCAGCAGCGGGCGCGGGGCGATATCCGAGATCACGTCTTCGGCCCTGAAATCGAACATGCTCTGCGCGGTCTCGGCAGGGAATTGGGCCACCGAGCCGGGCGCCAGATTGCCGCGCAGATGTTCGGGGATCGGCACGATCGCGTGGCGGTCCACCATCAGGAACTCCCCGGTCTCCTCCCGGTGGCGCCGCCCGTCCTCAAGCATATTGGTAAACGCCGCCCATGATTCGGGCGTCGGGTGCTGTCCCCGGAACTTGCGTTCGCCGTGGCCCCAGCCACCCGACGACACTGCTGCCGCGACCCGTTTGTCGACTGCTGCCGTGTATACGGCGACCGCGGCGCCGAAACTCGATCCGACAAGCGCGATGCGGCTACCGTCGATTTCGGGCCTGGATTGGAGGAAGCTTACCGCCGCCCTGGTGTCCTCGACCTGGTCCTCGCAAAGGATGTGCCCGAACTCGCCGTCGCTTTCTCCGCAGCTGCGCATGTCGAAACGAAAGACGGCATAGCCCCATTTCAAGAATATTCCGGTGGGGCCGAGGACATTGCCCGCATTCTTGTTGCTGCCAAATCCGTGGAGAACGATGATGACGGGCCGCGGCTCCGGCGCTTCGGCGCCGTCGGGAAGGTGAAGCACTCCCGAGAGGTTGAGGGAACCCGATCTGAAGGTAACTCTGTCTTCCATGACCATTCCGGTTTGCGGTTACGCTGATCCTGAAGGATCGTCTGTCGGAGCCGAGTGATACACGGTTATGGTGTGAAGTGAAACCGTGCGAAGGCCCGGGATCCGGTTCGGTCCCCGGCGCAGCGGTGTGGACTGATGCTGGACGGATTTGGAATGATGCAGCACTATGGCCGCAGCGCTGGCTTCAACGGGTTTTGGGAATGCAGGATTCGAGCGGTGAGATGATTGTTGATGCTGCGGGGTTGCAAGCCTTTGCAATGCAGTTGTTTACGGCGCGGGGCTTGCCGCAGGACGATGCCGAGCTGATAGCGGAGGTGCTGGTGTGGGCCAATCTGCGCGGTGTCGATTCCCATGGCGTGTTGCGCATCCCGGGCTATCTGGCGCGCGTGGGCAACGGCCAGAACAATCCCCGGCCTGACATCAGGGTGGTTGTCGACGCCCCGGCCGCGGCGGTACTGGAAGCTGACCGCGCCTTCGGACAGGTGGCGCTCGGGCGGGCAATTGCGATTGTCATTGCCAAGGCCTCGAATGCCGGTGTTGGGGCCTGTTTCATTCGGGAAACGACGCATATGGGCGCGATCGGTTTCTTCGCCCTTCAGGCTGCGGCCGCCGGAATGGCGGGCATCGTAATCGGCGCTTCGCGCCCCAACATGATCTATCCGGGCGCCCGCCGGCCGGGGCTTGCCACGAGCCCGATCGCAGTCGCTGTTCCGGGCGCGGTTCATGCGCCGCTGATGCTCGATATGGCTTCCGCGACCGCCTCCGTGGGCAAGATCGCCCTGGCGCGAGACGCGGGCTTGTCCCTTGGCGAAGGCTGGGCCGTCGACGCGGACGGTCAGCCGACCACCGATGCGTCGCGGGCGGCGATTCCGACGCCGCTCGGCGGTCACAAGGGTGGCGGCCTTGCGCTGATGTTCGAGTGCCTTACCAGCCTGGTGGTCGGCAATCCGCTGATCGCGCCGTTCATCGAGGGCGCGCCGGGCGGTACCCGGCACATGCAGAACGGCCTCGCGATTGCTGTCGACATCTCCCGGTTCGGTGACGTGGAGGCCTATGCCAGCGAGGTCGACCGTCTGGCGGAGACGCTGAAGACCCTGCCGCGGGCAGAGGGGGTGGACGAGATCCTGGTGCCCGGCGAACGCGGCGACAGGATCCTCGAAGCGCGGACCGAAAGCGGCATTCCGCTTGCGTCTGGCACCTGGAAGCGTCTCCGCGAAGTCGCCGAACTGCTGGGGATCGCAATGCCTCAGGTGCGGAGAGCCTGAGGGGCGGCGCCCCTGGCTTTGCGCCGCCGCTGCCCGTTCCGCAGCCGCGGCGGGCACGCCACCCGCCTATCTCTTGCGCCAGGTGATCTCGTCTTCCCAGCCTTCCTCGACATCGCGGACCGAGCTTTCCGGCGGCACATCGGCGGATTTCTGTCGCTGCAGGGTTCGCCGGCCGTTCTCAAGCCAGTCGCCGGCCGCCGCCCGGGCGGCGGCGTCTTTCCAATGCTGTGACCAGTCGCCGAGAGAATAGCCGTACCACGGCGTTTCAGGCCGAAGTTCGGGCAGTCCGAGCCGGTCCCATAGGGCCTTGCCCGCCTCCATGTAGGGGCGCGTCGGCAGGGCGAGCGGCGGCATGGCGGATTTCATGGTGGCGTCGATGAGGAGGGTCGAGTCCTCCTCGCCCTTGTGTTCGCGGCGGGGCCCATGCCCTTGGCCGCGATGCCTCAGCACCTCGACATCCTCGGCGGGGTTGAGGCGGTATCCCATCGCCCACAGGATCGAATCGGCGTTGTCCGGGTCGATGTCCTCGTTGACCGCGATGGTGATCTTGCCGCAGTCGCCCTTGAAGCTCGCCGCGCCGTAGAGTGCCCGCCACACCTCGGTACGCGGGGTTTCCGGATCGAGCGTGACAACAGTAACCCGCAGCAGGCCCGTGAGCGGTTCATGCAGCGACACCCGCCGGACACCCTTGATGCCGAGATGATCCCGGAGGTGGGCAAGGAACAGGGGCTCATAGGCCACCCGCTTGATGACCGAACTTTCGGACGGCGCCACCTGGGAGATATAGGAGGGGAGGATCGCACCTCGGCGGTGGGTGATGGCGGTCACGCGCATCGGAAGGTTCATCTCCTCGAGCGCGACATGGCCGTGGCTTTCGCCGAACGGACCCTCGGGCTCGAGCATTTCGGTATCGACGAACCCCTCGATGACCAGCTCTGCCTCGGCCGGCACGACGAGGTCGACCGTGCGCGCGCGTACCACGTTGATCGGCTCGCCGGCCAGCCCTCCGGCGACGGCTATTTCCTCGGTACCGACCGGGAGCTTTTGCGGACCGGTGAACGCGACATAAGGCGGACAGCCAAGAACGATCGCGCACGGCATTTTCTCGCCCTGTTTCCGGTACGTCTTCCAGTGCAGGAAGCCCTCGGCGCCGCCGACCCTGGTCGCCATGCGGACCACCAACCGGTCCGGCGCCTTCAGGGCGGCGCGGTAGGTTCCCATGTTCTGCGTTCCGGTGTCGGGATTGCGGGTGATCACGTTGGTCGCGGCCAGCGTGGGGGCAGAATCGAACCCCGGTGTCGAGAGCGGTATGGGGAGTGCGGCGAGGCCGCCATCCTCCTGCAGCAGGTCGCCGCCGTTGATGACCACGTCTTGACAGGTCGCCGCATCGAGCATGCGTGGCGCGATCGGCGCCGCTATCGCCCTTTCCCATTTTGCCGAGATCTCGTCGATCTCGGCATCCATGCCGGTCGCGTAGATCGCCGGATTGGCAGCGAGGGCGCCGATCACAACGGGAAAGCCATAGCTCCGCCCCTTGGGGTCGACGATGTTCCTGAACAGGAATGCCTTGCGGTCGCTTTCGCGCAGCCCGCCCCTGAACTGCCAGCGCACGAGCGGTGACATTTCGGTGTCCTTGTCGACCTGCTCGTCGATTGCATGAAGAAGGCCGCGCTTTTCGAGTTCTGCGACATGCTGCTGTAGATCGCGGTAGGTGCGGGTTCCGGTCGATGCAACCATGTTCCTGTCTCCGAGGGTTCCTCGAACCTTATGACATGGCGGGAGCGAAAAGGAAAAAAGCGGCGCTCTCGCTTCGCGGCTGATGGCGACCGCGTGTGCAGCCGGTTCGATATAGGCGCCCTCAGTCATGTAAGGGTTTGTCCATTTCGGACCGGGGAATAGGGCTATGTCGGCGTCGGGCGAATGGGGTGGGGCCCACGGCGATCCCACGCTAGGTTTGTTGGAAGGGTCGGTTTTGCTTGTTCAGGATGATTCGCATTTTCGCTGGCTTTTTGTGAAGCGGCCTAGTATCCGTTGTCGTGATGGAAGGGGCAGCGGATTTTTTTGAGACGACTCCGGAGGGTTTTGAGCTCCGGGATGTGGTTGTGCGCCTTGCGCGGCCTGATGTCGCTGGAACCGTGTTGTTGACCGTATCTTGGTTTCAAGCAGTTTGCCGGTCGAGGTCTGCGTGTTCACCTGGCGCGGGCGGTGGATTGGTGCTGCGGGCTGGCAGACGGGCGCCCTCAGCTGCGCACCCGTTGGATTGACTGGCGCCGCGAGGAACAGTTCAGGCGATTGCACCTGATCGGGAACAACACGAGGTTTGTTGTTCTTGGTGGTCGCCGGGTGTTTCCGAGCCTTGCCTCGTTTGCGTTGTCGCGGATGGTGCGGCGTCTCGGTGGCGACTGGGAGGCTGCGTACGGCCATCCGTTGCTTGTTGCGGAGTCGTTTGTCTCGCCGACGAAGTTCAGCGGCACCATGTACAAGGCGGCGAACTGGGAGTGCGTTGGCAGGAGCTATGCGCGCGCCAGCGGGCGCTATACCGACCGGCACGGGGAGGCGAAGGATCTTTACGTTTTTCCGCTGCGTCGCGATGCCTGTCGTCGGCTGCGGGATCGTTCACCGCTTCCTGTGGCGTGGGAGTTGCGGGCGCCGCAGAGCGACTTGTCGGCGCAGGAGTTGCGCTCGATTTATCAGCATTTTGCGGCGCTTTCCGACTTCCGGCGCGCGCAGGGGCGCAAGCACCGCATCGCCTCGGTGCTGTGCGTGATTTTGCTGGCGCGACTTGCGAACCGGCACGGTGCGGTTGCGGCGGCGCACTACGCGAAGACGATGACGCAGAAGGAGCTGGAGCAGCATGGAAGAACAGGGGCACCGGCAAGCCGGTCTCCAAATCGACCGTGCACCGGGTGCTGCAGAACACCGACCCGGGATGGATCGAGGATGCTCTGCGGCGCGCAGCCGCGCCTGGAGGTCGGCAACGCGATCGCGGTCGACGGCAAGCGCATCCGCGGCGCCAACCGCACCGGCGAGGATCATTACGAGACGGTCTCGCTGGCACGGGACCGGTATGCCGGTTTCGATCCTCAACTATCACGACGGGGAGATCGCTGCCGTCCACGCCGCGCTCGAGACGGCACCGGTTGCCGGCCGTCTGCTCACCCTCGACGCGCTCCACACCACCCGCGAGGCTGATCATCGAGACCCATCGCGCGGACTGGATGATGATGGTCAAGGGCAACGCGCCCGAGACCTTCGAGACCTTCGAGAGCATCAACTGGAAGACCGCCAGTACGGGACGCTACAACGAAAAGCCCGCGCATGGCCGCATCGAACAGCGCACCATCGAGGTCTTCACCCCGCTGGCGAAGATGATCAACTAGTCAAGTAGATCTTCCGCGTCACCCGGCGCGTCGAATTCAAGAAATCCGGAAAACGGACAACCGAATACGCCTACGGCATGACCTCGGTCAAGCGCGCCTCGCCGCAACAGCTGCTCGCATGGAATCGTGGACACTGGGTAGTCGAGAGCCACCATCATGTCCGCGATGCCACCTTCCGCGAAGACGACTCCATGCTCCGAACGCGCCCGCAAACAACGCGATCATCAACACCCTCGCAATCGCCGTCATCATCCGCAACAAACGCAAGCTGCCCAAACCCTTCAACAGCTTCGTCGACGCCCGCCACCACTATGCCAACAAGCGCAAGCAGGTCCTGCACGCAATCACAAGACCAGGCTGACCGCGCCTCTCTTCCCGACAGAAACTGCAAGCTTTCAAGCCCGGCAACCAAGGCCTCTCGCTCGCCCCGGATACGCCGACCAATCGCGCCCCGCGCCGTAACAGCGCGTCAGACGTCAGCAAATCTCAAAATCGCAGCCTCGAACGCGTCGACCCGCGCCACGATCAGGACTCCGATCACATCACATCAACAAGCATGGGATCACCTTGGGGTGGGGCCTGATGCTCGATCGCCAGAGCGGCGGCAAGGTGGGTGTCCGTCGTCAGGTTGCCGGCAGCGCCAACTGCTTCACCCAAGTTGGCACTTTTCGCGGCCTGGAATTTTTATCGCGTTGCGCGATTTTTTGTCGGCCGATTTCAACATGGCACTACATCCTGTTGAATTCTGTCAGCTTGTGAGGCGGCTCCTCGTGCGGCGGGTTCGACACCAGCCGCCGAGGAGATTTCGGCGACCTCGGCGGTCGGGCGCGTGTCCTGTCGGTTGACGATCAATGCGCCTGGCGCAGGCGCGTGGTGACCCTGATCCAGCTCCGCATGCTCTCGCGGATCGATGTCCAGCACTTGTCGATGCCCCGCGCGGCCAGCGGATCAGATGCACCGCGTGGAGCACGGCGATCAACAGGTGGGAGGTGATGCGCTGGTCGAGCTGGATCGGGCGCAATCCGAGCTCGGATTTCAATGAACGGAAGGTGGCCTCGATATCCGTGATCCGCCAATATGCCCCGAGGACGGTCTCGATATCCCGGTCGCTGGTGCGCAGTACACAGGCGCCCGCGTTGTCTTGTCGTCTGTGGCTGAAGCGCACGGCAGTTGCGTTGGCGCCGGCCTTCTCGACGGTGATCTCGTAGTGCTGGGCGACGGTGGAGAAACGCTGCTCGAGACCGCTCTCCAGCACCTTGTCGTAGCGCTTGAGCCGGCCCTTGGCCGAGAGGCCGTCGTGGAGCTTTGCCGCCTCGAAGCTGTGCCGCCTGCGGTCAGGAATGTCGTCCTCGGCCCTCTTCCTGCTCTCGCTGACCACGTAGAGCCTCGCCTCGCCATCCTCGCTGGCAAGGCGCCAAGCCTGCACCTCGTGGTTGGTGCTGGTGATCAGCAGGGCCTCGGGCTCACCCTCGGGCGGCGCCGGCCTGGCGCCGCGGCTGACCGCGATCCAGCCGTAGCCGTGCTCGCCACGCGATGTTCGCCTCGGTGGCGATGCCGGCGTCCATGACTACCGTCGGCTTCGCCGCCGGGCCCGCCTCCAGCCTCGACAGCGCATCACCCAGCGTGTCCGGTTCGCTCACGTTGCCCGGCAAGACCTCGCAACTGCGCGGAAAGCCCGCGCCGCGCCAGCGCAAGCGTGGGGCAATCATTGCGCTTCTGCTTCGAGCGCCCGAAGCGGGGGAGCTTGCCGTCGGCGCGGCCGTGAACATTGGTGAGATCGTAAAAGGCGATGGTGTCGGGGATGTCGAGCAGCGCGCGCTCGCGGTTGAACAGTTCTTTCTGGATGGCGGCCCGGTGACGCAGGTCGCCGATGCGGTACAGTGTCTTGCGCGCCTTGCCCTCCAGATCCAGAAGCTCCGCGGCCGCGCTGTCATCGCGCAGCCAGCGCTCGCGCTCGCTGGCCGGATGAATCATCCTGGCGACGATCAACGCACTCGCGATACGCCCTTCGCGGCCCGTGATGCCGAGGTCGTGGAGGATATCGGCGAAGCCGAGATCGCGGAGCGCCTCGAAGCACAGGCGCTCGCAGCCGACCGAGCGCGGGTTCTCGAGACTGTCGAGGTTGACGGTCGCAATTTGCGTGCGTCTTCCTCCAGAGCGTCGGCGCGGAACCTCCGGGCCCTGAGCTTGTTGACGATGTCCTCGGCTGCGGCCTGCACGCGGCTTCGAACAGCGGCGGGTGGCCGTGGAGCAGCGCTTCGGCGAGCGCGGCAACCTCCTTCCAGTTCTTGCGCGCCACCGGATAGTCGGTACCGAGATTGAGCAGCGTGCGCTGCCTGACCTTGTCGCCGATGCGCTGAGAAAGCACGAGCCGGTAGCTGTCGACGGGTTTGCCGTCTGCGGTGCTGTGGGTTTTGGTTGCCCTGATGAACATGTTGGCTGGAGGCTTTTGTGTTGACGAGGCTCCGAATATACCGGGTTTGGCGGCGGGGCGAATCGGCAATATTCTGGCACCACAGCGGCCATCCCGGACAGGAAGCGGAATCATTGGATTGAAGGGTATGGTGACTTCAGTTTCATCCGGGCGTTTGCGGTGGTGAAGCGCCAATCCGCCGGCCGCATTGCGGCGCTCGACCCACGCCACGGTCTCCCGCAGTATGGTGTCGCGGTCGGGAATGCGTCGTCGAAGGCTCTGCCGCGACAGCGCACCGATCTCGATTTCGGCCATGTTGAGCCAACTTCCGTGCTTCGGCGTATAGCGAAACTCGAACCGCACCCGCATCGCCTCCTTGAGAGGAAAGGATTCGTACAAGGATGCGGGACCGTGCGTGTTCAGGTTGTCCAGTACGATCTTCTTGCCGGGAAAATGGTCATCCGCGAGTTCCCGGATGAACTGTGCCCGGTCCCGGGCCGTGTGACGGTCGGTGACTTTCACCGTGCGCCAGTTTTGGTTCGGCGCGAAAGCCAGGAAGAGGTTAGCCGTGCCGTCATACTCGTAATCGACGATTTGCCTGGGGGACGGGGAAGGCGGGTTTCCTTCGTCTGCTGTCGGCTGGTCTCGCAAACCAGAACCTCGTCTTCGACAAAGTCATGTTGACAGATGTTTAGCACCTCCTCCATGGCCGCCACGAACGGCGCATTTCGGCTCGGTGGAATGCACCAATACTGCTTCAACCACCGCTTGATCTCTTTTTTTCAGTGTTTTCCGTACCGTTTCCTTTGAAATGCTCTCGACGATCTCCATCTCCACCAGACGACCAGCCAGCAGCTTCAGCGTCCACAGCCCTCGGGCAGAGAAGAGCGAGCCAGGGCGACCGGTTTCGCCTCCTTCGCCCCGTCCGGAAGCTTCGGCCGGCGGTTCTCCTGTTCCCGGCGGCGGAGGGCGGCCTCCAGAACGCAGCGCAGGCACTCGACTGTCGAGGCGCCGATGCCCGGACTACGCGCAATGTCGACATCCCGGAGCTTGCCGCCGTCGCGCCCCTCGTCCGCCATCAGCAGAATCTGCGCCCGACGGCTCCGGTACCGTCGACGATCGCCCGCAGCTCCCGGCGCCGAAAGTGTCACTCGACAGAGCTTCCTGCCCTGAGAGTTGGCCATGATCCGCTCCGATCCCTGTGCCGAACACCTGCAGGCAGGCTCGGTTCCCGGGGATCGGATCCGTCCCGATCCTCAGAAGAGCGCGGGTGCCTGTACCTTCGGCATCAGGTCTGTGGGGATGAACAAGCAAGATCCGTACCGAACGGGTGCGCACGGGTGCCGGCACGGACCGACACGGAAATCCTGCCAGAATACTGTCGTCAATTCAACATTTCCGCACTACTAGTGTTGTGTCCCGCAAATACCAGCAGATAATCGTTCAAGCCTGTCGAAGATTGCGTCTGCGGTTGCGACTCACACGAAAGGGGATGTGGATTTTCGGTGGGTACCAGAGGGGAAGTTGGCGGCCGCGGAGCATATCGAAAGGCCTCCTATTGCGAGAAAGACCGAGAATATATCATACTTATTTATGGGACACTACACTAGGCAATGTCACAAAAATGCCAACATAGTAACTGCTCACCCCCTGGTTCCGGCTTGATGTCGGGGTAGAGCAACGAACGGGTTTTCGTGGAGATTTGACACTGCATGCCGATTCGCTTAGTGGTGGTCATCGAGAACGACGGGGACCGCCAGTGGGCTACTTTGGATCGAAGGCGACGAGCGGGCTGTGCCAGCTGCTTCCGGGGCTCCAGCCTCCGCATGATCTGTATGTGGAAACGCATCTCGGAGGCGGCGCGCTGATGAAGCGCAAGGCCGGGTGATGGCGACGGGCGGCGCGCGAGGAGTTCGAAGCGGCCAAGACCGCGGCGCTGCCGGCAAGGTGGCGGAAGAGGCCGTGATCCGCGTCCTCGTCATCCTGCTCGACATCATCATCGTCGTCCTTCTGGAGAAGACTACGCACGAGCCGGAACTCCGGTCTGCCGCCGTCACAGACGGACAAGAGCGTGCCGGAAGCAACGGCCCGAAGCCGAACCGGCAGATGGGCGACAACCTGCCATCGTCGAGGAAACGGTCGCGGCCTGCGACGCCTGCGGCGCTGACATCGACGGCCCCGTCGATCGGGAGCGCCGCACGACATCGTGTTCGAGGTCGTCGAGCGCCGCGCCGAGATCAAGGAATGCCCGAAGTGCAAGGCCCGGACCAAGGGCCGGTTCCCCGACAACATCCCGTGCAGTACGGCATCGGCATCCAAGCCCTCGTCATCAACCTGCTGGTCGCCCAGATGCTGTCCCTGCGCCGTGCCGTCGCGCTCGTGCAGGCGATCTCCGGCATCAAGCTCTCCGAGGCAACCTGCCTCAGCTATGCTTTCACGATGCGCTCGCGTCATGGGAGGAGGCTGCCGTGGCGCACCTCCTGCAACGCCCGATGTCGACGATTTCGGATCAACAGTAAGTGGCTCCATGTCGTGGGACCCTGACGTGCAAGTTCCCGCACCGCAAGCGCGGCCGAGAGGCAAGAGATCGGCATCATCCCGTGCTACAGGGGCGTCCTGGTCCACGACTGCTGGGCCTCGTACATGGGCCAGTGTAGCCACCAGCTGTGCGGCAGCCACCTGCTGCGCGAACTGACCTTTGTCGTCGAGGCTACCGCTGGGCGCGACTGATGAAGAGCCTGCTCCGCGAGGTCTGCCACAAGGTCAACAAGAGCGCATCCAAGACCCTGAACGACGCCGGGCCGTGCGCAAGCGCTACCGCACCATCCTCACGCAGGGCGCTAGGGAACTGCCCGATATCCCGCCGCCGCCGAAAGGAAAACGCATAGCAAAGTCCGACGCGCACAACCTGCACGAACGTCTCGTGAAACACGAAAAGTCAGTCCTGCGCTTCACAGACGACCCCAACGTCAGCTTCACCAACAATGCCGGAGAACAGAAGATCAGGATGGCAAAGGTCAAGCTCAAGGTGTCCGGATGCTTCCGCTCCACGCAAAAGCATGGTGCCAAGCTACCTCACCTCCATGGCCGCACTTGGCTACAATCATCACGTCGCCACCCAGATCGCCCTCGACGGAAAAGCCGCAGACATCATCAACGAGCACTACGACCAATCAGAACCCAACTAGGGGTGAGTAGATACCCAACATATAGTATATCGAGTGAGATTGCTGCATAAATTTTGCCTTCAACTGACGCAAAAAGTGCCAACTTGGGTTCAAGGAGAGCGAACAGAATGTCCGTGTGGCGGTCTTCCGGGTGGGTGCGCCAGGCTAACTGGTAGTAAGGTCCCGCGCCAAAATAGATTGTTTTTTGGTGTGGATCTGCCATTGATGATGTCATGGATGCTATGGTCGATACGCTGCGATCCAAATTTGTGGTGTTGCGTCCGGTTCTGGACGAACGCGCGCGGCGCCTGTGGGCGGCGGCCCGTGCCATCGGGCGAGTGGCCGAGGCGACGGGGATGGGCACCGTTCGCGCCGGAGGAGCTTGATTCGGAGTCTTCGAGTGAGATTCCTTCAGGATGTTTGCGTCGCCCCGGCGGCGGGCGCAACGGATCCGGGTTTGGTGGCGGCGCGCGAGCTTGAACCGATGACGCGCGGCGATCCGGAGAGTTCGCTGCGGTGTCACAGTGCCGCTGGCGGACCGTCTTGCGGTCGAGGGCGTCAGCGAGCGCACGGTGAACCGGCTGCTCCACGATCTGGGGTACAGCCTCCAGGCCAATCGCAAGACGCTGGAAGGTCGCCAGCACCGGGATGCGCAATTCCGACGCGCCGGGTGCGCGCGTTCCAGAGGCCAGCCTGTGGTGACACGAAGAAGAAGGAAATCCAGTACCGCAATGGCGGCCGGGAAGGGCGACCCTGAAGCCGTCAATGTGCATGACTTCCCCGATCCGGAGCTCGGATCCCCTGCGGGGTCTACGACCTCACCGCCAACGCCGGCTGGGTCAGCGTCGGGCACGACACGGCGGCGTTCGCGGTCGAGGCCGCTGGTGGCGGCAGATGGGCCAGCTGGTCTATCCCGATGCCTGCTGATCACCGCGACGGCAGCAGCCGCAACCGGCTGTGGAAGCTGCAGCACCTCGCCGACGAACTCGGGTTGAAGGTGTCGGTGGCCCACTTCCCGCCCGGAAAGTGGAACAAGATCGAGCACCGGATGTTCTGCCATATCACCCGGAACTGGCGCGGCCGGCCCCTCGTCAGCTACCAGGTGATCGTCAAGCTGATCGCCGCGACCACCACCGGGCTCACCATACGCTCGCACCTCGACGAGAACAGCTATCCGCTCGGGGTCAAGGTCAGCGACGATCAGATGGATGGCCTCGCCATCCGCAGAGACCCGTTCCACGGCGAGTGGAACTACACCCTCACACCACGGACATAACGAACATATTATTTTGGCGATATCCCTAAGCGTTCGTTCGTGCGGTGAGGTGTTGTTGTTTTCGTCCGTTTGACGGGCTTTTGTCAGGGAGTTCCAGCGTTATCCGGAGCGGTTTCGTGCACCGGGATGCGCGGTGAGGGGCACTGGCGTCATGCCGTGTTTTCCGCATTGGTTGCTGTTTTGTCCCGGCGCTGCGGAGGAGGAGCTGAGCGCCATCCTGTGCCGGTTGCAGGGTCCAGCGATTGAGGGTCCGCTCCTTGCGGAGCGGGCCAGATGTCCTTCTTCGGCTTCTGTCATGTCGGTCGTAGCGGTCGCTGGTTGTTTCGACGCGGCCGGCAAACGCCGCGGCGCGGGACCAGGGTTTCGCAGGGCACGGGCGCGGTGTTGCAGCGCGCGGTCCATGCGGTGGTCGAGAAGCAGCGGCTCGCCGCATGGTAGCGCATCTGCGCGCCGACCAGGCGCGTGTATCCGAGGCAGTGTCAGCGAGCGACGAACTCGTTCCACAACCAGCCTTCCCGGGTGCCCACGATCCGGAAGTCGGCGGGCGGAGCTCGTCGAGGGTCTTCGGGGCGGCGGTGTGATCAGCTTCGGGGCTGGCGGCGGCAGAAGGCGCGGGCGATGGGGTCCGCTCCGCGACCATGAAGTCGCGCCCATGCTAGCGGCACTCGACCTCGTCGCTCACGGCGGCGCTGCGAAGTGGTCGTATGTGTGTTCACACGCTGGCTGAAGCCGCAGCCAGCGTGTCGGTCTCCATGTCGTCGTCGCGCACCGCCCCGATGAGGTCGCTTACGCGCTCGATGCCGCGGTTCTCGCACCAGGCTTCGAGATCATCGATGATCGTCGTCAGCGCCGTCGGGTTGCGGAAACCCGCATAGCCGATTCCGACTGCCGATGCGCCCGCGAGCATGTATTCGACGACATCTTCCGCCTTGGTTACGCCGCCGATTCCGACGATCGGGACCTTTACGGTCTTCGCGACCTGGTAGACCATGCGAAGGACGATGGGCTTGAGGGCGGGCGAGACCATGCCACCGAACTTGTTGCCGAGCGCCGGCCGGAAATTGTCGGTGCGGATCTTGAGCGAGAGAAACGTGTTGGCAATGGCGAGCGCATCTGCACCTGCTTCTTCCGCCGCCAGTGCGATCGACACGATATCGCCCGCGTTGGGCGACAACTTCGCCCATACCGGCTTGTCGGTGGCGGCGCGAATGGCCGACATCACCTCTTTGGTGTGTTCCTCCTGGAGGGCGAAGTTTCCGCCTGTGGTGTTCCTTGTCGGGCACGAGATGTTGCATTCGATGACATCGACATCCGGCACGCTGAGTTCTGTCGCCAGGGCTGCAAAATCCTCGATGGATTCGGAGGACACGCTGACGACAAGCGGCGGTTCGAACTTGGCGTATTCGGGCACGATGTTGTCGAGAAAATACTGGATTCCCTTTCCCGGAAGACCGATCGACTGGATGATTCCGGCTTCGGTCTCGGCCATGCGCGGGGTGGGATTGCCGACACGGGGTTCGCGGCAGATGGTCTTTGCCACGAGCGCGCCGAGCCGGTTGAGGTCGATGACGTCCGCATATTCCCACGAGAATGCGCCGGACGCCGGCTGTATCGGATTCTGGAGGGTGATGTCGCCGATCTGGACCGAGAGGTCTACCATCCCACGGCCTCCTGCATGTTGAAGACGGGACCCTCGCGGCAGATGCGCCGCAGGATCCGTTGTCCGTCGACTTCAAAGGTGCGCACGCAAACATAGCAGGCGCCAAATCCACAGACCATGATCTGCTCCATGGCCACCTGTCCGGGTATGCAGTGGGTCCGGCCAAGGCGCTGCATCAGCTTCAGCAGCCGATTGGAGCCGCATGTGAAGAAGGCGTCGGCCCTGCCGGCGGCGATCAGGCCGTCGAGGATCCGTTCCACATTGGCGACACCGCTCGTCCCGTCCGTATCAAGAACAGTGGTCACATCCGCTCCGAGGCCGGAAAAGAGCTCTTCGGACATCACCACATCGGGATTGCGGGCACTGAGAATCGCTGCGATGCCGACATCGTTGTCGGCAGCCAGCTGCGACAGGGGGGCAAGGGTAGCCAGGCCGACCCCGCGACCGAGCACGACGATGTTCCTCCATTCGGTTTCGAGACTGAAGCCGATGCCGAGCGGGCCGGTGACGTTGAACTCGTCGCCCGGCTCAAGCATGCTCATGCCGCGGGTTCCCCGTCCCTCGCTCTTGTACAGGAATTCCAGCCGGCCGGATTCGCGGTCGACGCGGTAGATGCTCATCGGGCGCCGCATCCATACCTCGGCTCCGTCTGGAGAGGGGCACAGGAGATGGAAGAACTGGCCGGCTCGGGTGTTCATCGCGCGTTCGTGGACATCGACGACGAGGCGCCAGTATTCCCCGGCAACCGGATGGTTGGCAGCTACGATCGAGAGGAATTCGGCCGTCGGGCGCTCGGGAAACGGATCGGGATCGCCGATCCTGAGCGCCGCGTGCGTGTAGTTCAGATTGGGGTCCGGTATTGTCATGGCCTTCGGCTGCCAGTGGCTTTGGGTGTCGGCTGCGGCCGTAGCATATCACATCGATTTGTAACAAAAAAGAGAAAATTATTATTTTTATTACGGCGAACCATGCCCTCCGAACAACATGGTGATGTTGATGCGATGGTTCCCGTAGCCGGGCGCAAAATCGGGCGCGTCGGATCCATGCACGAGGCGCGAATCGAACAGTACGGCGCGGTTCTCGCGGTACGGGACGGTCTCTCTTGCATGTTCGTGAGCCGCCGCGAAAGCCTGAATTGCTGCCGATCCGGTCCGGTAGTCTGTGCCGGACAGGCCTGCGGGGGGGACCGTGTATATTGCCAGTCCGCCGCGGTCCGGAGCGCGGTTGGCGGTGTTGGGCGTCAGCCAGAAGTTGAGACTCACGGCTCCGTCGTCGACATGCAGGTCGACAGCCCTGCGGCCCTCTAGAGCCTTGAACGCCCAGGCTTGCGACAGCGGGTGGTTGCCGAGGATTGCCGGAAAGGATGTTCGGATCTCGTCGGCGATTTGCAGGATGAGCGGACAGGCGAGGCCGTCCTCGAGATAGGCGGCGACGAAGCCGTCGATATGGCCGAAATCGAACCAGATCGTGCTCTCGAGAAGGTATTTTCTCAGCGACCGGAGCGCGGGCTGCGACAGGAGCCCGTCGAACCACGCCAGCCCTGCGTCCCGCGCCTGAAATTCGGCGGTGACGGCGTCGATGTCGATGTCCGGGCCGAGGGCGTTGCTGGCCACGGCCGGGGCGTCGACCGTGTGATAGGCGGTGTTGTAGATACCGGTGAGATCCTCAAGTTGTTCGTCGTCGAGCGTGACGATGTCGTCTCCCAGCGTCGCCGCGACCAACTCGTAGGCGCGGGCAAGGAGGACGAACGGCTTGCGCGGTCGCACGCCCGCTGCCAGATGGCTAAACTGCTGCGCGTCGTGAAAAAGCTTGGCACTGGTCGTGCGCCGGAGCGACTCGTCGGCAATCCCGGTTCGCTCCTCGCCGCGGCGCAACTCAAGCGTTCGTGCGAAGTGATCAAGCGCCCGGTCACGGTTTCCGGCCGCTTGCCACAGGAAGCCCAGGGTCCGGTGCGCCTCGTAGAATTCGGGATCGGCGGCCACCGCCAGCATGTAGCTGGCGCGGGCTTCGTCGGCGCGTCCGAGCGCGCACAGCGCGCCGCCGCGGTTGAAGTGCGCCGACGCATAGGCCGGGTCACCGGCAAGCGCCTTGTCGAAGCAGTCGACGGCGCCGTCATGGTCGCCGGTTTCGGCAAGCAGGACTCCGAGATTGTGCCAGATCCCCGGATGTCCGGGGGCGAGAGCAAGCGCTGCCCGGTAGGCGCCTTCCGCGGCGGCGGCATCGCCGGCCCGGTGATGCGCCGCCGCTTTGCCGGCTAGGGACGCCAGGCGGCTGTCCGGAACAGCGCTCATCCCGGCAGTTTGGCGATCAGTTCGCGGAGGAACCGGGCTGCCTCCGGCCCCTTGTGTGCGCGGCGCCACATGTCCTCGACAACACGCTCGTGAAGTTCGAGAGCTTCTGGCGCCGAGGTGATCATCGCGATGCCGCCGAGCACGTTCGGCTGTTCGCCGAGGCGGTAGGGGCTCAGCGCGAGGATCTTGCGATCCGATTGCCGGAATATCTGGAAGCTGGTGTGGGGAAGCGTTCCCGGTACGATCCCGATCTGGATGCCGATCGGCTCGCTGTTCATCATGGCCGCGAGGTGTTCGACCTCGGTGCGCGCCTGCTCTCGCCGTTCCCGAAGGACCTGCTCCGGAAGGTCAAGCCGGCCGAGGAGGCCGTTGCGCAGAAAGCGGTCGATCTCCGCGCCCGAGATCAGGTTGAGCATGCCGGGCCGGCGCTTCCGCCATGTCGCTTTGCGCTGGCGCAGGATGGGCAGGATTTCCCGGATCCGGGCGAGGGCGCGTTCGCGGTCGGCGCCGTCCGGCACGCTCTCGACCAGCATCTCCTCGACAGCGTCGGCAAATCCGTGCGATGACAGGAGAAAGGATACGGGGCCGGCGAGAACGACAATGTGTTCGGCGGATTCCTCAATCTGCCGAAGCCGCTCGAAATAGGCAACCGCCGACGGAACGTACTCGACGCCCACCCCCAACAGCGTCGGAACCGAAACCTGAAGCAGGTCCGACAGGCGTTCGAGCGTCTCGATCTTGGCAAGTTCGCCCTTCTCGAACCGGTAAAGAGCCGTGCGCGAAATCCCGAGACGGCCTGCGATGTCATCGGCGCTCAAACCGGTTGCGAGCCGGAACGCCTTGAGCCTGTTGCCGATATCATCGAATCTGATGGCCATCTGCGGAACCGCATCGTTGGCGGAAACAAGGGCATTCTGACAGCGGCGCCGTGGCAGGCAAGGGCCGCCGCCGCGCCATCGTCCAGGACGCCGGCCGCCATTTTGGCGCCGAAGGGGCGGCCTCCGGCGCCGTCCGGCCCCTATCTGCCGTGGTGGTTAGCCGCCAGTCTCGAGACCGCGCTCGACGCCGCGATCTTGCCGTCGACGGCAAAGGCTTCATGATTGGAGACGATCCTGCCGGGATCATACAGGTAGTTCACCATGATTCCGAAGGACTGTTCGATCCCCCGGGCCGACAGATCGGCCTCCCAGTTGATCCGCTCGATGCTGGCGCCGTTGCCGAGGTGGAAACGCGCAACAGGGTCCGCGGGACGATTGCTGCGTTTCGCCGTGAGCAGATAGGTTGCGCACAGCCGCGTCAGGATCGGCCGCAGCCGCTCCCGGGCAGCGTCGTCGCCGCACCAGTCGCTGCCGCCCGGGATCTTGTGCGCGTCCTCCAGAATCTGGTGCGGAAGATCCTCGCCGGCCAGCCAGTTGCGAAAGCCCGGCACCGGAGACAGGGTCGCGAACTGCGCGACACGGGGAAGTTCGGTCTGCAGGGCGTCGACGACCTGCTTGATCAGGAAGTTGCCGAAACTGATGCCGGCGAGCCCCTCCTGGCAGTTGCTGATCGAATAGAAGATTGCGGCGTCGGGTCGGTGGTCCGTGGTACCGTCGAACGGCGCCTCGATGAGATCGCGTATTCGAACCGCGAGGCCGTGCGTCAGCGCCACCTCGACGAAGATCAGCGGCTCGTCGGGTAGGGCCGGGTGGAAGAACGCGAAGCATCGCCGGTCCTCGGCGAGGCGCCGGCGCAGATCGTCCCATCCTCCGATTTCGTGAACAGCCTCGTAGGCGATCAGCTTTTCGAGAACGATTGCGGGTGTCCGCCAGTCGATACGTTCGAACTGGAGAAATCCGCGGTTAAACCAGGAGGAAAGCAGATGCCTGAGATCGTATTCCAGCCCCTGCAGCTCTGGCGTACCCAGGATTTGCGGCAGGAGCAGGCGGCGCATGTCGACGATCGCCGCTGTGCCGCCCGGTGCCATGTTCAGGCGCCGGAACAGCTCGAGGCGCGGCGTTTCCATGGCGATTGCGAGATCCCTGTAGGATTCCTGGGTTGGCGAGGAAAGGAACTTGCGCGCGGCATCGGAGATCTCGGCGGCATCCGGCGCGAAGTCGCGATCGAGCCTTGCAAGGGCCTCAACTCTTCGATCGGAAGGAAGGTCGAAGTAGCGGTCGACTATCTCGCTTGCAAGCGCGGTTCCCGACGCCTCGCCAAGCAGCGAGACAAGATCGCGACATCTCGATGCGAACTTTTCTATATCGCTGCCAGCGGTCGGCCGCTCGAGATACTGGCGGCCCAGTTCCACCAGCGCCTGCAGGGCCTGGCTGAAGCTGACACTGACCATTGCTCTCGCCCTCTTGCGATCCGCCCGAAAAGGAATGGCGAGATGTCACGGCCGGGGAATCCTGGCGGGAAGAAGCCGATTCCGGCAGCAAGGCGCAGCGTGCCGGGGCGTCAGCATGCTGTCCCGAAGCCCCGATCGGCGCCGACGACATCCGCGCACGAGGCATCATATCCGCCTTCCCCGCGTGCAGCAATTTCCGCGGACGGCAGAATCGCCCGCCATACTTGGCGCCGGAAACCGGGAAATCGCGAGCGCCTTTGTGGTTCTGCGGCATGCCCCGGGTTTCTGCCTTGATCCGGTTGCAGGCGGTTTGTAGGCTCTCTGCCGGCGCCGGAAGCGGCGCCGGCCCCGGACGGCCGGCAAGTGAACCGAAGGGAGAAGACCCGACCGATGAACCGTATTTCGAACCGGCCGGGCGGGACCGACCTTCGCAGCTTCCTCTCGTTTCTCGAAAACAATCATCCCGAGCAGGTGCTTCGTGTCTCCAGGGAGGTGGATCCCGACTTTGGCGTTTCGGGCATCCTGCACCGCCTCGAGCGCGACGGCCATTTCAGGGTTGTGATCTTCGAGAAGGTGAGGGGATCGGGGATTCCCCTGGTTTCCAACATGCATGCGGACTTCGAGCGCCTCCGCCTGGCGCTTGGCATGGACGAGGGAGACGAGAAGGCATTCCTTGCCGAATACGGCGCCCGCGAATCGGCGCCGCTGGCGCCCGTTGTCGTCGATGACGGTCCGGTGCAGGAAGTCGTCAGGATCGGCGACGAGGTGGACCTTGGAGAGCTCCCGATCTGCACTTATCACGAGCTTGATGCCGGAAAGTACGTGACTGCAGGCCTCGGTCTCATGCGCGATCCCGAAACCGGAATCGAGAATATCGGGATCTACCGCCACATGGTCCACGGTCGCAACGAGCTCGGCATCCAGCTCTCCGAGACCGCCCATGGCAACATCATCTGGCAGAAGTACGAGGCCCGCAGCGAGCCCTGCCCGATCGCTATCGTCATCGGCCACCATCCGGCGTTCTTTCTCGGCGCGCTCAGTTTTTCGCCGATGGAGGCCAACGAACTGCATATCGCGGGTGGCGTCCGCCAGTCCCCGGTCGAACTCGTGCCCTGCCGGACGATACCTCTTGCCGTTCCCGCCGATGCCGAAATCGTCCTCGAGTGCGAGATCCGGCCTACCGAGAGGCGACCCGAAGCACCGTTCGGGGAATATCCGGGAACCTACGGGCCACTGCGCCTCAATCCGGTGCTTGAGGTCAAGGCTATCACGCATCGCCGCGATCCGCTCTATCAGGACGCTTTTGTCGGACATGCCGATCACCTGTTGCTCGCCGGCATCATTCGCGCGTCCGCGATCGAGAAGACCGTGCGCATCGCGTGCCCGACCGTGACGCGCGTACGGGTGTCGCGTGCGGGCTCCTACCGCTTCGTGTGCTACATCGCGATCGATCGCAAGATTGAGGGCGAGGCCAAGCAGGCGGCGATGGCGGCATTTGTCGCCGATCCCTTTCTCAAGTTTGCGGTCGTCGTCGACAGCGATGTCGATATCGCTAGCGATACCGAAGTCATGCACGCGATCGGCACCCGTGTCCGTGCCGACCGGGATGTCTTCATGGTGCCGTACGCCAAGGGCTCACCGCTCGATCCCGCCTCCTACGATCCCGAGGGAGGATCGCATCTGGTTACCAAGATGGGCATCGATGCCACCCGCAAGGATGATTATCCGGCGGAGATCTCGGTGCCCGGCGCCGACGGAATCGATCTCGCCGAGTTCATCGACGAATATGTCGGGCCAGGAGGGAACGGGATCTCATGACCGAATGCCATCGCATTGACGTCCATCACCACATTCTGCCACCCGACTATGTCGACATCGTCGGCGACGACCGCATCGGACCGCTGATCCTCGCGGGCAAGACCCCCGAATGGACGGCGGAGATGTCGATCGAGGCCATGGACCGCAACGGCATCGACACGGCCGTGACATCGATTTCCGCGCCGGGGCTGTGGTTCGGCGACACCGGGGAGACAGTGCGCCTCTGCCGGCACTGCAACGAATATGCCGCCGAGATCAGGCGCACGCATCCCGGCCGGTTCGGCATGTTCGCAAGCCTGCCGCTTCCCGATGTAGACGCGAGTCTCGCGGAGATCGCCTATGCCCTCGACGATCTCGGGGCCGACGGCATAGGGCTGCTGACCAGCTACGGCGATCGCTATCCGGGCGATCCCGCATTCGCACCGGTCTTCGACGAGCTGAACCGCCGCCGTGCCGTCGTGTATTTCCACCCGACCAATGCACCGTGCAGCCAGTGCCAGCCGGAAATTCCGGCGGCCACGCTCGACTTTCCGTTCGACACGACGCGGGCGGTGGTCAGCCTCCTGTTCGGCGGAACCTTCATGCGCTGCCGCGACATCCGCTTCATCTTCTCGCATGCCGGCGGCACGGTGCCGTTCCTTGCCGAGCGCATCGGGCGCTTGGCCAACTTGCCGCGGTTCGGCGAAAAGGTTCCGGACGGAGTCTTGGCGGAGCTGGAAAGGCTCTATTTCGATACCGCGCTTTCCGCCAACCGACTTGCCTTCGCGAGCCTCCTCGAACTGGTTGCCGCCGACCATGTCCTCTTTGGCAGCGACTACCCCTTCGCACCGGAAGCCACGATGACCGGGTCCGTCAAGGCCTTGCAGAATCTGGGCCTCGACGGCGGGACGCTGCGTGGAATCGAACGCGACAATGCGCTGTCCCTCATGCCCGGACTGGCACGCACACCAACCGGGTCGGGCTGAATCCGGCGCTGCGACCGCGCGCGATCCGGAGCGCCGGACCTTTCTGGCGATCTGTTGCATGCGAGGCGGAAAGCCTGCATTTTCGGCGTCCCGGACGCCGATCACCGGAAGGGTGCCTTTCGGTCGTCGGGTTGTTCGCACCAGTGCGGGGGACTTTTTCGACCGATGGCGGTTCTGGTTCTTTGCGTCAACGGGGAGCGGCGGGAAACGGCCGTCGACCCGTCGACGCCGCTCATCTTCGTGCTTCGCAACGAGTTCGGTCTGACTGGCGCCAAGCTCGGCTGTGGTCTGGAACAGTGTGGCGCCTGCGCCGTGCTGGCGGATGGCGAGCGTGTGCTCAGCTGCAACCGACCGGTGGCCGAGTTCGCGGAAACCGAGATCGTCACTGCCGAGGCCCTTGAGCGCGATCGCATCGGGGAGCGGGTGCAGTCCGCCTTCGTTGCCGAGACCGCAGCCCAGTGCGGCTATTGCACGCCCGGGCTCGTGGTGGCGGCGACGGCCCTGCTTAAGGCCAACCCGTTGCCGGAGGAGGACGAGATCCGGGCCGCACTCAACGACCATCTCTGCCGCTGCGGTTCGCACGCATCGGTGCTTGCCGCGGTGCGGCGCGCGGCCGCGGGGACGGCAGATGGCTAGTGCCAGCCTCGAGAGGCATCCCTGGCTCGATTCATGGATCAAGATCGGCACGGACGGCAGTATCCTGTTGCGAACCGGAAAGGTCGATATCGGCCAGCGAATCTCCACAGCGCTTGTGCTGATCGCTGCTGAAGAACTCGATGTGGATCCGTCCATGATCGATGTCGTGCGCACCGAGACCGGACGAGACCCCGACGAGGGCATCACCTCCGGCAGCTATTCGATGGAGCAGTCAGGCAATGCACTCCGCCATGCCGCAGCAACGGCGCGGCGCCATATGGTCGCGCGTGCCGCCGAAGCTCTCGGCGTGGACTGCGCGGACCTTGAGATCGATGACGGTGTTATCCGCGCCCGAGACACCAACCGCAGCGTCAGCTATGCCGAGCTTCAGGGCGGGCAGCCGTTTGGAATTGCCGTCGACCCCGATGCCGCGGTCAAGGCGCCGTCGTCGCATCGTTTGATTGGCACGGCGGCGACGCCGCGCGGAATGGCGGATATCGTGTCGGGACGGTACGAGTTCCTGCACGATCTGAAGTTGCCGGACATGCTTCATGCCCGGGTTGTCCGCCCGCCTCACTACCACGCAAGACTGATGGCGTTGAACGACAGCGTCGCGGAATGCCTTGCGGGTCGCGACATCAGCCTCGTCCGTGACGGAAGCTTCCTCGCGGTCGCAGGACGCGACGAATACGCGGTGATCCGCGCCGCTGACACGGTCGCCGCCGCCGCCGAATGGGACCTCGGCGAAGGGCTGGAAGCACAGGATGTCTATGAACGGTTGTGGACCAATCCGCGTGTGAGCCTGCCGGTTGTCGACGGCGCTCCCGTCGAGGAACCGGTGCCGGCGCTGACACCGCCGCCCGAAGGCGCGATGGTCACGCTGTCAGCGCGCTACGAGAAGCCCTACCACATGCATGGCTCGATCGGCCCATCGGCGGCGATGGCGTGGTGGCGCGACAGCGGGCTGGAGATCCGTTCGCACAGCCAGGGCGTTTACATCCTGCGCGATGCGATTTCCGAAACGTTCGGAATAGCGGCGGAGGACATCCGTATCCGGCATGCGCCGGGTGCCGGTTGCTATGGCCACAACGGCGCCGACGATGCGGCGCTCGACGCGGCTCTGGTCGCGCGCGCCTTGCCCGGTTCGCCGGTGCTGCTCAAATGGACCCGCGAGGAAGAACATGGCTGGGAGCCCTATGGCACCTGCACGTCGATGGACCTGCAGGCAAGTCTCGATACCGGCGGCAGAGTCGTGCAATGGTCGCACGACAGCTGCGGCGACAGCTACGCGCTGAGGCCGCGATCGGGTCCGGGCAGGGCCGGTGCGGCGCGGCTGCTGTCGAGCCGTTATCTGCCCGATCCTCCGCCGGCCTTCGTGCCGGGCCCGGCTATGGGAAAGCACGTGGGAATCCACCGTAACCTCGACCCGCTTTACGATTTCGCCGGACGCCGCCTCGTGAAGCACCTCGTGCGCGGCCTGCCGCTGAGGACATCGGCCCTGAGATCGCTCGGCGGCTACCCCAACGTCTTTGCCATCGAATGCTTCATCGACGAGCTGGCGGCGATGGCCGGCATCGATCCGATTGCGTTCCGCCTTGGTCATCTCCGGGACGAGCGGGCCCGCCGGACGATCAGCGAAGCCGCGGGATTGATGGCTGGTTGGCCAGCGGCGGAGGGCCGGGGCAGGGGGTTTGGCTTCGCGCGCTACAAGAACGTTCAGGCCTATGCCGCTGTGGCCGTTGAGCTCGAGGTTACCGACGACGCCGAGGTGAAACTGCACCGCATGGCGCTTGCGGCCGATGCTGGCGAAGTCGTCGACCGTGCGGGCCTCGCGGCGCAGATCGAGGGTGGCGCGCTTCAGGCCGCAAGCTGGACCCTCTATGAGGAGGTCACGTTCGATGGCGGCGGAATCACGAGCAGGGACTGGGAGACCTATCCGATCCTGCGCTTCGACAACGTACCGGCGATCACCACCGTTCTCGTCGATCGGCCCGGCGACTTGTTTCTCGGCGCTGGCGAAACGGTGTGTGGTCCGACGGCTGCGGCGATCGGCAATGCGATCTTCAATGCGACAGGCTTGCGGCTCCGGCGGATCCCGTTCGTACCGGATGCGATCCGCACTGCGGCAATGGCTGGCTGAGGGCATGGGCGTTGGGAACACACTCTGGAAGAAAGGACAGGCGAGGAATGTCTGAGCAGATTCACGAATTGACGGCGCTTGACGCCGCGGCGCGCATTCGTGCTGGCGAAATCTCCTCCGAAGATCTGATTCGGGCATGCCTCGACCGTATCGCGGCTCGCGAGGACGAAGTCCGGGCCTGGCAGCACATCGACCATGCCTACGCGATCGCGGAGGCGCGCAAGGCTGATGCGTCAGAGCCGCGAAGCCTGCTGCACGGTGTTCCCTTCGGGGTCAAGGACGTCATCGATACGGAGGATATTCCGACCGAATGCGGTTCGGCGATCTACAGGGATCGGCAGCCTGCGGCCGACGCCGCGTGCGTGGCGGCGATGCGCGCTGCCGGAGCGGTCCTCATGGGAAAGACGGTAACCACCGAATTCGCGACCTTTACTCCCGGAAAGACACGGAATCCGCACAACGCCGGGCACACTCCGGGAGGGTCGTCGAGCGGGTCCGCGGCCGCGGTTGGCGCTGCGATGGTGCCGCTTGCTTTCGGCAACCAGACGGCCGGCTCCCTGATCCGCCCGGCAGCGTATTGCGGCATCTCCGGCTTCAAGCCGACCCATGGCACCGTGGACCTGTCTGGAATATTCGAACTGGTGCCGCGACTGGATACGCTCGGCTACATGGCCCGGTCGGTAGATGACCTTGCGGCGTTCTACGGGATCGTTCTCGGACGCCCGGTGTCGGCTCCACCGGAGGACGGGCCGGGACGCGCGCCGCGCATCGGATTGTGCCGCACGTTCCACTGGCGCGAAGCTGCGCCGGAGACCGTCGAGGCGGTCGAGTCGGCGGCCGCCTTCTGTGCCGGGATGGGCGCAGAGGTGGACGAGGTCGAGATGCCACCGCATTTCGCCGGTCTGGCTGAGACGCACACGACCATACTGAATGCCGGGCTGGGCAAGAGCATGAACGAGTTTTTTCACGCTGACGGAGACCGTCTGAGCGAGCGGCTCCGGCAGATGATCCGCGACGGTCTGGAGACTTCGGACGAAGCGCTTCAGGAGGCGACCGGTCATGCCGACCGCTGCGTTGCCGAGTTCAGCGGCGTGATGGGTGACCATGATGTGTTTCTCGCGCCGAGCGCGCCTGGCGAGGCGCCGGCCGGAACGGCGTCGACCGGCAATCCTGTCTTTCAGGTCGTGTGGACGCTTCTGCAGGTGCCGTGCATAACCCTTCCCTGGTCTTCCGGGCCCAACGGTCTTCCCGTCGGCGTGCAACTCATCGGCCGGCGTGGCGACGACGACATGGTGCTCAGGGTTGCCAAATGGCTCGAAACACGCCATCGCGCCGCGGCCCCGTAGGTCCGCCGGACCCGGGGCAGGCGCCGGGCCGTCAGCGGTTCCGCCCGTGTTCCCGGTGAGGGGTTGCCGAAGGCGCGTCAGCTTCTATTTCGGCAATGGCGCATCGCAAGACAGGGAGGACGCAGCATGGGTTATGTGGACGGAGCGGTTATCGCCGTGCCTACCGCGAACAGGGAGGCCTATCGCAGCCACTCCAGGGAGGTGGCAAAGGTCTTCAAGGAGCACGGTGCGCTCAATGTCGTGGAGTGCTGGGGTGATAACGTTCCCGATGGCGAGGTCACCTCGTTTCCGATGGCCGTCCGGTGCAAACCGGACGAGACGGTGGTGTTTTGCTGGATCATGTGGCCGTCGCGTGACGTGCGCGACGAGGCTATGCCGAAGGCGATGGCCGACCGTCGCCTCCAATCCGACGGCAACGCCATGCCTTTCGACGGCAAACGCATGATTTACGGGAGCTTCGAGGTCATCATCGACGAGTAGCTCCGATTCTCGATGCTGGCGTCTTGCCGGAGTTGCGCGGTGCAGGGTACTGCCTGTCGATCCAGTTACGCTGAGAATGGGCGCATAACTGCGGTTCTTCTCTGACAGAGCGCTGGCAACCGGGAGCATTGCCACGCTTGCGCGGCCGGTTGCCGCTCGATTCTACTGCGGAGATTTCCGGAGGCGACAAATGACGAAGGACGGGTTGGCCCGCATCCCGAACCAGCGCCATCTCTTCGACGTTCCTGCAGAGGTGGCATACTTCAATTGCGCCTACATGGCGCCGCTCATGCACCGCGTGCTTGAGGCAGGCGACCGGGGCGTGCGGTCGAAAGCCCGGCCATGGACGATCGCATCCGACGATTTCTTCGCCGGCATGGAGCGGGCTCGAGACCTCTTCTCGCAGATCATCGGTGCGGATGCCGAAGGCGTAGCGCTGGTTCCGTCGGCGAGCTACGGACTTTCGTGTGCGGCACGTAATATCGTTGTCACGCCCGGAGACAGGATTCTGGTTCTCGCGGAACAGTTCCCGTCCAACGTCTACACCTGGCGGGAGACGGCGCGGATGCATGGCGCGACGCTTGTCGCGGTGGACCGGCCTCCCGATGATGACTGGTCGCGGGCGGTGCTCGCGGCGATCGACGAACGTGTGTCGGTGGTCGCGCTTCCGCAGTGCCACTGGACTGACGGCGGCCTGCTCGACCTCGTGCGCATCGGCGCCCGCTGCAGGGAGGTCGGAGCAACGCTGGTGCTCGACCTTACCCAGTCTGCGGGCGCGCTCAGATTCAATGCTGTGGAGGTGCAGCCGGACTACCTCGTGTCCGCGGGCTACAAGTGGCTGCTCGGACCCTATTCGCTCGGTTTCCTCTGGGTGGCGCCGGAACATCGGGATGGGCGGCCAATAGAGTACAACTGGATGGGCCGCGCGGGCGCGGACAACTTCGCCCGCCTCGTGGACTATCGAGACGACTACCGGCCGGGGGCCCGCCGCTTCGATGTCGGAGAGGGAGCGAATTTCGTTCTGGTTCCGATGATCACTGCCGCCCTCGAGCAGATACTGAGTTGGGGCGTCAAGGGAATCGAGACTGCAATCGGTGCTCGGACCGGCCGGATTGCCGAACGTGCGGCCAGCCTCGGCCTTCGTTCGGCGCCGGCTGCACTCCGCGCCGCGCACTTTCTCGGGCTCCAGTTTCCAGGCGGCCTTCCTGACGAACTGCCTGCAGCCCTTGCCGCGGAGAATATCCATGTGAGCGCCCGCGGAACCTCATTGCGGGTAACGCCACATCTCTACAATACCGATGAAGACATCGATCGGCTCCTTGCAGTGCTTGAACAGCTCCTGGACTGATCATTCTGTCGGCAGACTCGGCGGCTGCCACGCCGGCCGTCCTTTGTATTCCGCCGTCGAATCAACCCCCTGGATTGCCGCATTGCCAGTGTTCACACGGTAAGCGTTTGTTCGCGCGGTGATGACGATCTGCGCCGAGGTTTGTTTGATGATTCGGAGAAGGGGGCTGATAAACTTTTTTTGGCGGTGCTATCCGGTCGTGCATGGTCATGTGCATCGAAGATTTCGTGTCATCATCGGGTGCGGACGCCGCTGGCGACGTGCCGCAGTCGTCGTGTTGTGATTCGGTCACCTAGTCACGTGACACTGAAGTAAGGTTCATTGTAAAGTTGTGTCCCGAGTCGGACAATGGAGGTTATCTCGATGGGGCGCGGTACGGGACGGCCGCTGGCGGCCTTGACCACTCAAGACCAGCACCGCCAAGGGCCGTCCCATACCGCGTGGCATCGCCATGACCTCCGTGTTCACACTCCAACCGCCATCATACAATCATGCTTACTTCAGTTCCAGATGACTAGAAGTCCATGTACGATCGCGAGCGTATTCGAGCCGAGGTGGCGGAAGCCCCCGCGGCGGCTGCGGAGGGTCGCTGTGAAAAGCTGCGCTTGCGGCGAAGCGGTCTCTTGCGCTGGAGCAGGAGGTTGCGTGTCCGGGCCAGCTTCTTGCCGAGGCTGGTGTTGATGCGCGAAAGCGGTCGACGGTGGTGTCGCTGCGCATGGAGAAAGCCGGCCTGATGACCAAGGTGAAGATGCTGAAGGAGCGGGTCAGGGCGCTTGAGGCGAAGGGCGACAAGCTTCGTTCGAACAGGTCGTCGAAGTCGATGTACGGGCGCAAGAGCGAGAAGGGGTAGCGGATATCATCGAAGCGCCGCCGTGGCCAGCACAGGATGGCGCTCAGCTCCTCCTCCGCAGCGCCGGGACAAAACCGCAACCAATGCGGAAAACACGGCATGGCGCCAGTGCCCCTCACCGCGTATCCCGGTGCACGAAACCGCTCCTGGTGACGCTGGAACTCCCTGACAAAAGCCCGTCAAACGGACGAAAACAACAACACCTCACCGCACGGACGAACGCTTACGGGTCCTGAGCCTGTTGACGATGTCCTCGGCTGCGGCCTGCATGTCGGGCGCGGTTTCGAACAGCGGCGGGTGGTCGTGGAGCAGCGCTTCGGCGGCAACCTCCTTCCAGTTCTTGCGCGCCACCGGATGGTCGGTGCCGAGATTGAGCAGCGTGCGCTGTCTGACCTTGTCGCCGATGCGTTGAGAAAGCACGAGCCGGTGGCTGTGAACGGGTTTGCCGTCTGCGGTGCTGCGGGTTTGGTTGTCCCGATGAACATGTTGGCTGGAGGCTCTTGTGGCGGCGAGGCCCCTAGTAGTCCACCGGCATTGTATTGATGGTTTTTGGTGGGTAGTATTCCTGTGTCGGCGTTCGTTGGAATCTGGACAGTGTCGATATCCACACGGGCAAGATGCCGAACAGGCAGGCAGCCGCAGCCCCATGTGCAGGTCCGGACAACGGGAGCGGCGCAATCACAGGAGCAGCGTATATGGCCAACTCTCGGGGCAGGAAGCTCTACCGCGTGACCCTTTCAGCGCAGGAGCGCCGGGATCTGAAGGCGATTGTCGACGGCACCGGGGCCGCCTGGCACAGGTCCTGATGCTGGCTGACGAGGGGGCGCTCGGCTTGTCGATGCCGACATTGCGCAAGGGCTGGGCACGGCGACGGTCGAGCGTTTGCGCAAGCGCTGCGTCCTGGAGGGGCTGGACGCCGCCCTCAGCCGCAAGGAGCAGGTGAACCGTCGGCCGAAACGGGGGCGATGGAAGCGAAGCTGGTCGCCCTGCTCATCCCCGCCCGAGGGCTGTGGACGCTGAAGCTGCTCGCCGGCCGTCTGGTGGAGATCGTCGAGCGCATTTCGGAAGAGACGGTCAGGAAGACGCTAAAAAAAGGAGATCAAGCCGTGGCTGAACTGGTGCATTCCACCGCACCGGAGCGCACAGTTCGTGGCGGCGATGGAGGATGTGCTTGACATTTATCAGCGGGACTTTGCCAGGGACGAGGTGCTGGTGTGCGAGACCAGCCGGCAGCAGGAAACCCGCATCCCCCGGTCAGCCGGAGGTGGTCGACTATGAATATGAGCGCAACGGCACGGCCAACCTCTTCCTGGCCTTTGCGCCCAACGAGAACTGGCGCACGGTGAAAGTCACCGACCGTCGCGGGACTGGGCGCACTTCATCCGGGAGCTTGCCGACGACCATTTCCCCGACAGGAAGATCGTGCTGGACAATCTGAACACGCACAGTCGCTGTATGAAGCCTTCGAGCCCGAAGAGGCGGGTACGAAAGCGGTTCGAGTTTCGCTATACGCCGAAGCTGGCTCAACATGGCCGAGATCGGCGCGCTGTCGCGGCAATGCCTTCGGCGACGCATTCCCGACCGCGACACCATGCTGCGGGAGACCGTGGCGTGGGTCGAGCGCCGCAATGCGGCCGATGTCACTGTCGACTGGCGTTTCACGACGAAGGATGCCCGGACGAAACTGAAGTCTCTATATCCCTCAATCCAATAATGCCAGACTACTAGTGTCATGTCAACAATGATATATCGCATGGTTTGTGCTGGACTGTCCGTCCATTCGGGACGGAGGTCGGAGTATGAAACGCTACGTGGCGACCCTGGACGAACGGGCAGAACTTTCGGAGATCAAGGGCTCGCACCTGCCGCAAAAGGTAATCAACGCCTTGCTCAACTGCGACGAGGGCGCGTTCAATGAATGCCAGATGACCGGGAAGGTCATTGCCGGGGATTCTGCGCATCAGCATGCGCAAAGTAGACCGGGTGAAGAAGCGTTTCGTGGAAGAGGGGCTGGAGGCGGTGTGCCAGGCGAACTGGCGGAAGGTAGGGGGTGAAAGTCCCTTGAAACGAAGGAGTAACCAAACCGCGTTTCTCCGCGAGCGTCGGTTCCCGCGAGGGGGCAGGCGAAGCGTCGGTAGCGGGGCTAATGAGCACCGAAAAGCTCGTTATTCGGGGTGCCGAGGCTCGGTCGAAGGCAACATCGCAGGCATCGATTTGGTGAGATGAGCCCCGCGGTGTCCGAGAACCCGTCCGTACGCCTTCTGTTGGGACCCTGGGAGGTCTTCGAACTATCCCGCCTGTCGGGACCGTGTAGGGAAAAGAGAAAGCCGAAGCCTATGATGGATGGTTTGAAGAAGGGGCCCTGTGAAGGCGGCGAACAAGGGAGCTTCTGCGGAGTCGCTGGAGGAAAGGGCCTCGACCAAGGGGAATCCGGGACGCCAAAGTACGCACCGAACGCAGTGTCGGGTGCCACAGGCGGCGGACCGGAGCTGCAGAGAGGAACCCGAAGGAGCGTGCACTCTCACGCCGGATGCGCTCCGGGCGGCCGGTCTGAAGAAGGAAGCCTCGGCAGGTGTCGACGGCGTGGGTCTGGACGAGCGCTTGCTTGATCTGCACTCGCGCTTGCATCGAGGGGGCGGGCGCCGCCGGTGGGTACCGGGACACGCCGCACTGGAGGACAAGATCGTCCAGAAGGCGGTTGTGGATGTGATCCTGACACCGATTCATGAGGTGGATTTCCTCGGCTACGGGTTCCGACCGAGGGGCGCTCTCGACGCCCTGGCGTCGAGCGGCGCAAGGTCAACTGGATAGTCGACGCGGACATTCAGGCGTACTTCGGACATGGGGATTGGTTGATCAAGTTCCTGGAGCATCGCGACAGGCGGGTGCTGATCCGCAAGTGGCTGAACGCTGGCGTCATGGAGCGACACCGGTGCGGGCACGCCTCAGGGTGCCATGTCAGCCCCTGCGAACGTGCTTCTGCACCATGTGCTCGATCTGTGGTTCCACAAGGCATGGCGTCCGAAGGTTCCGAACGGTCAAGCGATCATTGTCCGCTACGCGGACGATATTGTGGTCGGGTTCCAGCGGGATGCGGAGATATACCTTCGCGACATTCGGGAGAGGCCGCTTTGGTCTCACCCTTCACCCGGACAATCGTCGAGTTTGGACGGTTTGCCAAGGCGATCTGGCGGGGCGGGTTCGACTTCCTGGGCTTCACGCACTTCTGCACGGAGATCCGGAGAGGACGCTTCAGGCTCGGTCGCAAAACGGGTCGCCGCATCGAGGAGGTGCTTCGCAATCGACGGCATCACGACATATGGGAGGTCGGCGGGTCTGTCAAGGCTGGCTCAACTACTTCGCCGTCCCGGGCCGATGGCTGCGCACGTTCCGCCACAGGCTGCAACGCCTATGGCTGCGAGCGATCCGCCGCCGCTCCCAGCGCCACTGCTTTGACTGGAAGCGATTGGAGCGCATGACCGAGCTTCTTTGGCTGCCCATCCGCCACCCATGGCCGGACCAGCGGTTTACCGTCAAGCACCCGAGGCCGGATGGATTAGCGTCCAAGTCCGGATCTGTGCGGGGGGTGCGCAGCAATGCGCATCCCTACCGCGACGCATTGGGTGGCCGGCAAGGACGCCGTCCTACCTATATGCGAAAAGCCGACGGCACCTTCGAGGCGCGCTTGGTGGCCCTGAGTTGTGGTGAACCGCCTGAGGGTTACGCGCAATGGTCGTTGCGGCTGCTGGCCGACCGCGTTGTCGAGCTTGGTTACATCGATACCGTGTCACACGAGACGGTGCGGCGTGTTCTGAAAAAAACAGACTCAATCCATGGCAGCGGATCAGGTGGGTGATTCCTCCTTAAGCCGAAGTTCCAGAAAATTCCGGCTGAAATGCACGTCAAGTCATTGATGCAGCGTGGTTTGTCGGATTTTTCGTGCGTCAGAATGTACCCATGTAATACGGTTTTGGGTGCTTGACATCCATGGATCTTGCGCCTATATGCAGTAGCCATGTATATCGAATCCGTCCCCAAGCGCTCGTCCCCGCCCGCCATCCTGCTCCGCGAGTCCTAGCGCAAAGCCGGAGCAGTCAAGAAGCGCACCCTCGCCAACCTTTCCAAGCCCGCTCTCATCGAGGGATTGCGCATTCTGCTCAAGGGAGGAACCGCAGGTCTCGACGACGCCTCGTCCGCTCCCTACCCCATGTGGCCGCGGTGCTGGGAACCCTGAAGAAACTGGACCGGCGGATCGACCCGAAGCCTTCTCCCGAGCGCGATCAGGTTCTCGCCATGATCGTGGCACGCATCCTCGAGCCCGCCTCGAAGCTGGCCAGGGGGATGGCCACAGCGGTCAGCACTCTGGGCGAGCTCCTCGATGCGGAGATGGACGAGGACGCCCTCTACGGCTCCTGGAACGTCAGGAGAGGATCCCCTGGCGGCACCTCGAAGAAGGCTGCCTGGTGCTCCTGACTTCCGTGTGGATGGAGGGGTGCCCCTTGGCCAGGCGAGGTCATTCCCGGGATGGCAAGAAGGGCAAGCTGCAGTCGGCCTTCTGTGCGACCGGGACGGGTGTCGGTGTTCCCCGGCAACACCCGGCGACGCTGTCCTCGCAGATCACCACGCTGCAGGAGCGGTTCTCCCTGGCGAAGGTGGTGGGGGATCGGGGGACCGAGGCGCGCGAGGAGGTGAAGCCTGCGGGCCAGCGCCTTGAGGGGCATCCGTTCCCTGGTGGAGGCCGGCGATGTCGAGATGTCGCTCTTCGACGAGAGGGACTTGGTGGAGATCACCAGCGATGCGTATCCCGGCGAGCGCCTCTGCCGCAACCCGCTGCTGGCCGAGGACCGGAAGCGCCAGGAACTGCTCGAGGCCACCGAGGCTCGCACCGATTGCCGCAGCGAGACCAGCGCCGGGCGCCGGGAAGATCGGGGAGCGGAAGGTCATCGGCAGGATGGCCAAGCATTTCACGTGGTCCATCGACGACGAGGGGGTCTTCACCTATGGGCGCGATGCGGCTGCCATCGCCGCCGAGGCCCAGCTCCTCTACGTGATCCGCCTGCCGCAGAGCGAGCTCGACGGTCCCGGCACGGTGCGGACCTACAAGCGGTTGAGCTCCGTGGAACGGGCCTTCCGCAGCCTCAAGGACCTGAAGGTGCGCCCCGTCTACCACCGCCCCGAGTCCGCGTCTTCCTGTGCATGCTCGCCTACTACATCGAATGGCACATGCGACTGAAGCCCATGCTGTTCGACGACGAGGATGCCGAAGGCGGCCGTCCGTCGTGGCGCCGGCAGAAGTCTCGGCGAGCGCCCGGGCCAAGGCGGCCACGAAAAGGACGCCCGGAGGGGCACAGCTTCCGCACCCTCATCGGCGATCTTGCGACCCGCAACACCGTGGCGCCCCGCCTTGCGGGCGCCGAACCCTTCCAGGTCACCACACGGCCCACGCCGCTCCAGAGAAGGGCTTTCAAGCTCCTGGGCGTGAAGCCATAGTGTACCCAGACCGCTGAAATGTATAGAATGTCATTTCTATCAGGCACTTACGTATGATCGGCTCTGGAACTTCAGCTTAAGGGAACGCCGACTTCGCCGCAGCGAAGGTGCTCGATGTCTGTCGCCGCTCCCATGATGCCGCCTTCCCCGTGGTCTGCATGGACGAAACGCTCCTGATCGGCGAGACACGGCAACCGATCGCCATGGCGCCGGGACGGGCGTGACGACTGCGAGTATCGACATTGCGGCACCTGCAACGTATTCACGGAACCCTTGGCCGGCAAGCGCATGACCAAGGTAGCCGAGCGCAGGACCAGGATCGACCGGGCGCAGCTCCTGACCGACATCGCCGGGCGCTACCAGGACGCCACCACCATCCCCCTGGCGATGGACAACCTCAGCACCCTCCGGCGCTCTCTACGAGGCCTGCTCGCCGGACGAGGCCTTGTGGGACCGATTCGAGTTCGTCTGCATCCCCAAGCACGGCAGTTGGCTGAACGTGGTGGATCCCAATGCTGCGGGATATTCCTAATCGTGTATAAAACGCTGATATTACGTATTTTTCCAGCTATCCTGAAAATCAAACCTCTTTCCAGATAGCGGTCCGAGACCGGACCGATCCGAAATGGGGCGTTGCCGGCTCGCGCATGCCGGTAAACGGTCCGTCGCCCGTCGCGCGCGTGAAACGCCGTCGAGTTGTTCGGCGGGTGGACGGGCAAGCGGCGATCGGCCGTACATCCGCGGACACCGGTCCGAATGCGCCGGGCGGCAATCGTGTGGCGGCCGTGAACTTCGGGGGTGCGCGCATCCGGCGTGTCTGCGGGCTGGCGCGCATGTCCGGGGCGATGGAAATCCCCCGACCTATTCCTTTGCAAGACAGGGCGGCGGCCTCCAGAGTGGCGCCGGAAAGGACCTGGACCTGGAGGAGAGCGGGATGGGCGCGATCGAACCGGAATTCATGGACACGCGGCATGCGGCGGCGCGGCTCGGGCTCTCGCCCCGCCCTCGGACGGTTGCCGGATGAGCGGGGGCGCCCAAAGGGTGGCCAGAACCTCCACACCGGCTTCAGCCATCTCTGTATCGACAATCTCGACATCAAGTTCGGCATCGACAATCTCGACATCAAGTTCGGCGATCATGCCCGCAGTCTCCGATACGTTCATCAGTATCCTCCCGGACCCGGCAGAACCTCGTCCGGCGCCATCGGAGGACGGCGGGGGTCGACTTCGCAGGCGATAAGCGTGCCAGTCAACATGATTCAGCGTGCCGCCTAGCGTCGCTGCTGCCGCGGCCGGTCCGCTCGTGCTCTCCTGATAAGGTCATCCACCCGAGCGATCATGACGCTCAGGTCGTTGGGCTCCGGCAGCCCACCGGATCGTGCCTCTGTATGACTGTGCCCTTCGATGTAGGATGACAATTCGTAACTGCCCAGGTCTGCTTCCGGCGATCAGCCACGGGTTATGGACTGAAGCTTCCGTTCTGCTGCCGCGGACGCGGAGGCGAGCGGCGGGGGATTTCAGAGGCGCAGTCTCGGGATCAGCTGCATGGGATCGGGATGCGCCAGGGTTTCGAGGACATTCCAGCGTTGCTTTCGGGCTGTTGCGATGACGGAACGCAGGCTGGCGAAGTCGCGGGCGCCTTGCATTGATCGGAAGCCGCCCGAGATTTTCTGGCGCAGCTTGCCCATGCGGAGGTCGCGCTCGGCCTGGTTGTTCGAGAAGGGGGTTCTCGGGTCGGTGAGGAAGCGCAGGCAGCCCTCCTTGTATTTCTGGAGCCGGAGGGCGAGGTTGTGACCGATGCGGCGCTTTTGTCGTCCGTGCTTTCCGCTCTGGAGGGGCGCCATCTCTTCGTGAGAGGCGATGGCCTGCTCAAGGATGCGGTCCCAGGCTCGGGAGATGCGGGCCACCAGTGAAGCGGGCAGGTCGCGGTCATTCTTGCGGGCGAAGCGGGCGGCTCTGTTGGCACGGCTGAGGAGCCGGTGCGTGGTGGCTGCCCAGTTCTCGATCTCGATCAGGGCTTGGAGTTCGCGCAGGTGATGGGCATTGCAGGCCCCGTGGCGCACGCCTTGGAGAGCGAAGTAGGTGGCGTAGTCGTCATGGATGACGATGCCGTTGAGCTTCTCGTCGATGTGGCTGCGCCCGGCGGCGATGCGCAGGATGGTCAGCAACGGGGTGCACAGTACGTGGAGCCATTGGGTCCGGGCGGCGATGCGGATGCCGGTCTCGTCGAGGTGTTTGACCGGGGCCGCGGTGCGGATGATCTCGCCGACACGGTCGAGGAAGCCCTCGAAGCGCCGGGCGGTGCGTCTGCCCATGGCGGCGATGGTGGCGGTTGAGAGCCTGACCGCGAAGAGGTCGCTCATGACTTCGGCGACGCGCTTCTCCGGAATGAACTGCGCGTGCAGCAGGTAGGTCACCCACGCGGTGATACGCGGCCCGTACTGGACCGGGGCGCCGTTCGGGAAGACGGCTGTCGTCACGGTGCCGCAGGCGGCACAGAGGCAGCGGTGCTCGGTGACCTCAAGGGGCTGCGGCACATCGAAGACCTGCCGGCAGACGGGGGCTCGGTGACGCTCAGCGGCCGACAGCGGCGCGCCGCAGCCCGCACAGGCGCAGGGATCATGATCGACGACATGGTCGGGCGTCGCGGTCCGCTCCAGAGTGGTTCCCTTGTGGCTGGCCGCCGCCTGTCGGACGTGCCGCTCCGGGTGCGCTGGGGTCCGCTCTTCTTCTTCAGACCGTCGCTGGCCGGCGACCGGGAGCTGGTGGTGCTGTCGAGCGCGGCACTGCGCTCGAGTTCGGCAATCCGCTCGCGCAAGTGGGCGTTCTCCCGCTCCAGCGCGTCGTTCTCCCTGACCAGCGCCGCGCTCAGGCGCAGCAGCCCCTGGCCCGGATGGCTTTGATGACCGTCATCGCCAGGCATTGTGGGGTGAAAAGGTCCTGCAGGCACGCAAAAGCCTCGTCGTGGCCGGCGAGGTCCTCGCGCCACCGTCACGGGACCTCGCCGGCCATGATCGCGGCCAGCACCGCCAGGCGTTCGCCCGCCGGCATGGCCTCGTAGAGCCGGCCCCAGTTGGCCGCCTTGCGCTTGATGCGCTGGCGGTCGGTGAAGTTCCGGCCGGCGAAGCGCGCCCAGTGCACCCGGTCGGGCGCGAAGTTGAACCACACCACCTCGGTCCGCACCCGGGCCTGGGTCGTCACCTGCAGCGCCAGCCGGCGCCAGCCCGACAGCAGGTCGTCATAGAGCGCAGACGGGTGGCCCGAGACCATCACCTGGCAGGGCAGACCCTTGAGCAGCTCAAGCAGCGCGACGTGGTCGGCCTCCGCATACTCGAAGCGGTAGCGCTGCGACGAACGCCGGGTCGCGTGCAGATAGGGCGGATCGCTGTAGACCAGCTCCGGGCCCAGAAACGCAAACGACGCCAGAAAGGAGTGGGCGCAGCCATGCACCAACTCCACCGGGTAGTCGCAGCCAAAGGCCTCAAGCGCCCGCTCATCGAGGTCGATCCCGATCGAGCGCACGGCAGCAGGCTTGCGCTTCATCAGCGCACCGCCCCCCAGGTGACTCTCGATATAGACAGAGTGCGGCGGCATCAGCGCAATCAGCGCCTGGCTCAGACCCGTCGTCGCCTTCGATCCGAAATACCCCACCAGCCGCTCCTCCCATGCGAGAGGGCAACCCATAGGCGCGCGCGCCTATGCAGTCAAGGCCGAGAGCAGCGACACGGCGAACAAAATCAGCAAGCTCTCACACTTGGCAGGGTACCTGGGTAGTTACGACAATTCTTCGTACGACCCGATGATGTCCTCAATCAGACCGTCATCCCAGTGTACCCTCCTCAGGCCGGTTACAATTACCCGATCCGTCCACCGGTTGACGACCTGCTTCAGAAGGTGGTGTGGGGTGCAGGTCCCGTATGGCAATTGTAACCATTTGATTTATTGAGATTTTATGTTCGTTTCGGATGGCCTTTGGGGGCGATCGGTGACAATCGGGGTTTCGGGGTCGGGATTTTGTCACGGCCGCTCGGTGGCAGGGCCGGAAGCGGGACCGCTCCGCCCGCCGGAGGCGGGTAGGATGTCGTTCTGAAGCAATCGCAACCACAGGAGCGACCCCATGGCAGTTTCGCAGTCTGCATTCTGCTCGTCCATCGATCTTGCCGGCTCGGATACTGGAGGCGCTGTCGGGGCTGGTTGCGGTTTGTCGTGAGCCGCCTGCTTCCGCGCCATGCGGGTTGCATTCGAGGAAGCGGAGCTTCGTGTTCGGGAGAGCGTGAACGCGCTGGGCTGCGCGGTTCCGGGAGCTTGGGTGGAAGGTCTGGACGACGGGGCGTTGCGGGTCGAGCAGGTCGGGCAGTGCTGGTTCCGGGTGCCGGCGACGCCGAAGACGATCATGAGCATGCTCGGCCCGGTGAAGTACAGCCGGGCGCGCTATCGCCACGGCGTGGGCGGCCCCTCGTTCGTGCCGGTGGACGAGAGCCTGGGGCTGGTGAACGACTACCTGACGCGCCCGGCCGCCCGGATCGGGCTGATGATGATGGGTCACGGCACGGCGCGGGAAGCGGAGGGGTTCTTCTCGGAGATGGGCGCCATGAGGCCGTCGGCGAGCACCTTGCAGCGGCTCGCCTGCAGCCTGCATGAACGCTGGGAGGGCCTGGGGCCGCAGGCGCTGGACAGTATCCGCAGCACGGAAGACATCACATCCGAGGCGGTCAGCGCCTCGGTCTCGCTCGACGGCGTCATGGTGGCGCTGCGCGCCGGCGAGGACGGGCGCGACGAGGCCTGCTGGCGCGAGGCCGCCTGCGGCACGGTCTCCTTCCACGACGGGGAGGGCGAGCGGCTCAGACCCTCTACTTCGCCCGCATGCCGGAGAGCGACAAGCCCACGCTGAAGGCCCAACTCGCAAGCGAGGTCGCGCATATCCGCCAGGCCAGGTCCGACATCGCCGTCGCCGACGGCACCCCCGACAACTGGACCTTCCTGGAGAGCCTCCCGCCCGAAGCGCAAGCCGTCGACTTCTGGC
Source organism: Alphaproteobacteria bacterium (assembly GCA_964291215.2). Classification (GTDB taxonomy): domain Bacteria; phylum Pseudomonadota; class Alphaproteobacteria; order MPNO01; family UBA830; genus JAJEBT01. Next base: position 2,474,388 of record OZ219791.1, read on the forward strand.
ATGCCTGCGAGCATCTCCGCACGGCCTCCGACCATGCCGTCGATCCCCGCTGGTTCGAGACTTGCCGCCATATCCTGCGTCATGACCCGTGCGGCGTCGCCAAGGTGATCCGGGCGCTGCGCTATCTGCGCGACAAGGCAGGCAGTAACCGCGCCGCGCGCAACGCCGTCGAGCGCGAACTCGCCTTCTTCCGCAAACACCGCAAGCGCATGCGATACCGCCACCTCAGCGACCGCGGCGTCGCCATCGGCTCGGGCGTCGTCGAGGCCGCCAACAAAATACTCATCACACAGAGGAGACCCACTATGTTCAGAACCAGAACCGCCAGCATCATCTGGCCGTCGCTCCAGCCCTGCGACGGGCTCCCGGACAGGCGCGGAAGCCCCGAAAGAACCCGCCTCGCCGCCAGCAACTCGAACACCAGAACCAGACCGCCACGCGCTGTCGAAGCTGCCCCGCCTCGCTCTACTGTCACACTGATCGCAGAGCGATAACCCCTCGCCATTCCTTCACCCGCATGGTGAAAACCAAAATACGCCCACCAGGACGCTCAAATCATTCTAGTGTTATGTCAGCAATGATATGTCGTACATTTGGTGCTAGACTGTCCGTCCATTCGGGATGGAGGTCGGAGTATGAAACGCTACGTGGTGACCCTGGACGAACGGGCAGAACTTTCGGAGATCAAGGGCTCGCACCTGTCGCAAAAGGTAATCAACGCCCTGCTTAACTGCGACGAGGGCGTGTTCAATGAATGCCAGATGACCGGGAAGGTCATTGCCGAGATTCTGCGCATCAGCATGCGCAAAGTAGACCGGGTGAAAAAGCGTTTCGTTGAAGAGGGGTTGGAGGCGGCATTGGGTGGCCGGCGCCGTCCTACCTACATGCGAAAAGCCGACGGCGTCTTCGAGGCGCGCTTGGTGGCCCTGAGTTGTGGTGAACCGCCTGAGGGTTACGCGCAATGGTCGTTGCGGCTGCTGGCCGACCGCGTTGTCGAGCTTGGTTACACCGTGTCACACGAGACGGTGCGGCGTGTTCTAAAAAAACTGCCTCAAGCCATGGCAGCGGGTGGGTAATTCCTCCTCAAGGGAACGCCGACTTCGCCGCAGCGAAGGTGCTCGATCGCCGTCCCGCCGCCTTCCCCGTGGTCTGCATGGACGAAACGCTCCGACCGGCGAGACACGGCAACCGATCGCCATGGCGCCGGGACGGCCAGCACGTAACGACTACGAGTATCGACGTTGCGGTACCTGCAACGTCTTCACGGAACCCCTGGCCGGCAAGCGCATGACCAAGGTAACCGAGCGCAAGATCGACTGGGCGCAGTTCCTGGCCGACATCGCCGAGCGCTACCAGGATGCTACCACCATCACCTTGGTGATGGACAACCTCAACACTCCCCGGCGCCCTCTACGAGGCCTACCCGCCGGACGAGGCCAAGGCCCTGTGGGACCGCTTCGAGTTCGTCTACACCCCCAAGCACGGCAGTTGGCTGAACGTGGTCGAACTCAACGTCATGATCCGCCTGAACCGCCGCATCGACTGCATCGAGGTGCTACGCCGGGAAGTTGCCGCCTGGCAGGCGACTGCATTCAGGCCAAGGTGGATTGGCAGTTCACCACCGATGATGCCCGCGTGAAACTCAAACGTCGTTATCCGACATTTTATGAATGACAAGACACTAGGAAAGGCATCGGACAACATGACACCCCTGCCGCAGCTCGCCGATCAGGGAGACCGCAACGCGCTTGACGGCGCGGGGCGGATTGTGTCATACTTGCGGCGTTGATCCTGAACGGAGACCGCGACATGGCCAGATTCAGAAGAACCGACGGCGACGACAGGCTCTACGGCAACTTGCTCTTCGGCGGCGCTGGCAACGACAGGCTCTACGGCAACTCGCTCTACGGCAACGAGCTCTACGGCGGAGCCGGCAACGACATGATCTACGGCGGCGACGGCGACCACGGCCACGACAGGCTCTACGGCGGCGACGGCGACGACTGGCTCCACGGCGGCGCTGGCCTCGACAGGCTCCACGGCGGCGCTGGCCTCGACAGGCTCCACGGCGACGCTGGCGACGACTGGCTGGAAGGCGGAGCCGGCAACGACATGCTCTACGGCGGAGCCGGCAACGACTGGCTCTTTGGCGGCGACGGCGACGACAAGCTTCGGGGCGGCGCTGGCAACGACAGGCTCGACGGCCTCAACGGCAACGACAGGCTCTCTGGCGGCGCTGGCAACGACTGCCTCTCTGGCGGCGACGGCGACGACAGGCTCTACGCCGAAGCCGGCAACGACATGCTCTACGGCGGAGCCGGCAACGACAGGCTCTACGGCGGCGCTGGCGACGACACGCTCTACGGCGACGGCGGCAACGACTGGCTCTCTGGCGGCGACGGCGGCGACACGCTCCGGGGCGACGCTGGCAACGACACGCTCCGGGGCGGCACTGGCGACGACACGCTCTACGGCGATGCTGGCGACGACACGCTCTACGGCGGGAAGGGCGACGACACGCTCTACGGCGACGGCGGCAACGACTGGCTCTCTGGCGGCGACGGCGGCGACACGCTCCGGGGCGACGCTGGCAACGACACGCTCCGGGGCGGCACTGGCGACGACACGCTCTACGGCGATGCTGGCGACGACACGCTCTACGGCGGGAAGGGCGACGACACGCTCTACGGCGACGGCGGCAACGACTGGCTCTCTGGCGGCGACGGCGGCGACACGCTCCGGGGCGACGCTGGCAACGACACGCTCCGGGGCGGCACTGGCGACGACACGCTCTACGGCGGCACTGGCGACGACACGCTCTACGGCGGGAAGGACGACGACACGCTCCGGGGCGGCGCTGGCAACGACCGCTTTTTCTTCGATGCCGAAAGCGACCATGACGCCATTGCCGACTTCGGGAACGGCAGCGATACCATCGTGTTCAAACAGAATCTGGCCTACGCCGACATCATCATCAAGGACCGCGACGCCGGGGCCGTGATTACCGGGCCTAATGATGACTGGAGCATCACGCTTGAAGGCGTGACAGCGGCCGAGCTTACCGAAAGCGACTTTGAGTTTCTGGGATAGCTCGCGGCGTAGTCTCGATGCGCTAGCGCATCATCGTCCCACCCCGCGAGCACCCCAGACACGCGGGGCGGGAACCCTGCTTATGTAAGCGGCGCGCGACCGGGCGGCGGAGGCGCAGGCGAACCGGGTGAATGCGGCGGTTCTGCCGCATGTGGCGGCGGCGGCGATGTCGCAGACGCTGGGGGCGGTGACGGGGTGCATCGAGGCGGCCGGCAGGCCGGGCAGCTCGCTGCGGTTCGGCGCCCTGCCGTCGTCGCCGGTGGGGGACGAGTGGGCGTCGCCGCGCCCGGAGGAGCCGACCCTGAGCGAGATGCTGGACGGGGCGTCCTTCACGCTGGCGGCGGGCGCCGGGGAGGATGGAGCGTCAGTGCCGCCGTTGGTGGTGTGGGGCCGGGGCGAGTGGCTGTCGGGCTCGGATGACGGCGTGTCGTGGGACGGCGGCCTGTGGTCGGCGCAGCTGGGGGCGGACCTGCGGGTGCGCCCGGACCTTCTGGCGGGTGCGGCGCTCTCCCATGCGCGGGGCGAGTTGGGCACGCAGACGACCGATAGCGGGGTGAAGGGCGTGCACGAGACCACGATCACGTCGGTGCATCCCTATGCGGCGTGGCTGCTGCCGGACGGCTCGACCCTGTGGGCGAGCCTCGGCTACGGGACCGGCGAAGTGCGGATTGCCGAGGAAGGCGCGCAGCGCCGGCCTGACGCAGTGGAGCCCGGCGGCGGGTCTGACGGCCGAGTTGCGCGCGCGGCTCCTGGCGGCGCACGAGGCGGACCGCGACGAGTGGGGTGTGAGCGCGCTTGTGCGCCTCGACCCCGGGCCTGACGGGCGAGGGATGTTCCTCGCCTTCGGCCCCGCGCACGGGCGGGCGGACAGCGGTCTCGGTCAGTGGTTCGAGCACGGCCTGCCCGCGGCCGCATCCGGCACGGCAGAGAGCCGCCTGGAGGCGGAGGTGGGCTACGGGTTCGGCCTTGCCGGTCCGGGGCCTCTGGCGGTGCTCACCCCTTGGGCCGGGCTCAGCCTGGCGGAGGGGCGCACGCTGCGCCTCGGCGCGCGCTACCGCATGGGCGCGGGGCTCTCCCTCGGCCTCGAGGGCGCGCACCGGCCGGGCCCCGAAGACAGCCTCATGCTGCGCGGCGCGCTGCGATGGTAGTGTGAGGGCGGCGAACGAGGGAATGCCAGCTTCTGCGGAGCCGATGGAGGAAAGGGGCTCGACCGAGGGGAAGCGGAATTGCCATGCACGCGCGGAACCCAGTGTCGGGAAAGCGTGTACTGAGCGGCAGCGTGGATACGAAAAGCTGCAGAGAGAAACCCGAAGGAGTGTTTCCCTGCACTCCTCCAGGGCTCGGTAACGAACCCTCCTGCCCGGCCTTCGCGGCATTGCGCATGGGGCCGCCGGTCAGGTGATGGGCGGAGCGCTTGGCGCCGGCCCCATGTCGTCCGCGAGGCTGTCCGCGACGGTGGCGGCGGCAGTCTTCACCGGTTGCCGCGCGAGGTGGGCGTAGCGGGCGGTGGTTTGGCTGTGGCCGAGGAGCCGGGCGATCGTCGGCAGGCTCTCGCCGAGCGCGAGCGCCCTGCTGGCGAAGCTGTGGCGAAGGTCGTAAAGCCGCATGTCCTCGAGTCCGGCCTCGCGGCGGACTACCCCCCACGACGAGTTGAGATTGGCGAGGTGCGTTCCGGGTCCGCGCCCGAAGATGACCCAGGGATTGCCGGGCTGCCGGGGGATGGCGGTGAGCACTCCTCTCGCCGTCGGCGACAGCGGAACCGCGCGCGCTCCGGTCTTCGCGTCGCGCAACCGGAGCTCGTCGTGTTCGAGGTCGATGTCCTCCCACTTGAGAGTGAGGATTTCGTCGCGCCGGCAACCGGTCAGCAGGCGGATCGCCGCGGCGGCGCTGACAAGAACCCGGCCGGCGCCTTCGAGTTCGTCGAGCGCGGCGCCGGTCGTATTCCTGCCCGGACAGGAAGCGCTCACGGCTTCGCGCCGGATACTTCCTGATGAACCGGCAGGGATTGCCGCCGGGCGGCGCGTTGCCCGAGGCCGCGGCCCTCAGGAAGAGCCGCGACAGCAGGGAGACCGTCTGGTTCGCCATGATGGGCGTCTCGCGGAGCCGGTAGTGCAGCGCGGTAACGTGATCGGGCGTGACCTCGCCGAGGCGCAGCGCCCCGAACCGGGGGAGGAGGAACCTGTCGAGGATGTGGCGGCAGGATTGCTGCGTGGACGGCTTGCAGCGCAGGGCCACATGTTGGGTCATGTAGTCGTCCGCCAGCCCGGCGATCCGGTGGCGGACGCGGAGTCCGCGCCGGGACGGCCCGGCGTCCTGCCCGCCTTGATGTCTGCGATCAGCGCTCCGGCCTCGCGCGCTCGGTCGACCATGCGCCCGATGGTAACGCGCCGGGTCTTCCCGCCGGAACGCGCGTGCGCGATGTAGACCTTCGCCCCGGTCGCATGGACGCGCACGCCGAAGCCGGGCAGGTGGCGGTCCCAGTAGACGATTTCCCGGTCAGCGACGTGAAGCCGGTCGACGGACTGTCTGGAGAGGGTGAGCTTGTTGGTGCTGTGCATGGAGTGTCCTTCCGGAGTATGCGTTGACGCGGGCGCGCTAGCGGCCGTCCGGCGCCATGATCCTGGCGCCGATGTCGGCGGCGATCCGGGCCGAGGACATCCGCACCGAGTCCCGCGCGAGGTAACGCGCGGTGGTGCTCACCTTGCGGTGGCCGAGCAGGTCGCCGATCATCGCCAGGCCCTCGCCCAGCGCGAGCGCCCTGGAAGCGAAGGTGTGGCGCAAGTCGTGCAGGCGGACGCCGTCGAGACCGGCGCCCTTGCGGATGCGGTCCCAGGAGTCGTTGAGGTTGACCAGGTGCGCGCCCTTCTTCCTGCCGGGGAAGACCTAGTAGTCCACCGGCATTGTATTGATGGTTTTTTGTGGGTAGTATTCCTGTGTCGGCATCCGTTGGAATCTGGACAGTGCCGATATCCACACGGGCAGATGCCGAACAGGCAGGCAGCCCCATGCGCAGGTCCGGACAACGGGCATGCCCGCAGGTCTTCGGCGCAATGACAGGAGCGGCGCATATGGCCAACTTTCGGGGCAGGAAGCTCTACCGCGTGACCCTTTCAACGCAGGAGCGCCAGGATCTGAAGGCGATCGTCGACGGCACCGGGGCCGCCTGGTGCCGGGCACAAATCCTGATGCTGGCCGACGAGGGGGCGCTCGGCTTGTCGATACCGACATTGCGCAAGGGCTGGGCATCGGCACGGCGACGGTCGAGCGCTTGCGCAAGCGCTGCGTCCTGGAGGGGCTGGACGCCGCCCTCAGCCGCAAGGAGCAGGTGAACCGCCGGCCGAAACGGCTGGACGGGGCGATGGAGGCGAAGCTGGTCGCCCTGCTCGTCCCCGCCCGAGGGCTGTGCGCGCTGGACGCTGAAGCTGCTCGCCGGCCGTCTGGTGGAGATGGAGATTGTCGAGCGCATTTCAGAAGAGACGGTCAGGAAGACGCTAAAAAAAAGAGATCAAGCCGTGGCTGAACTGGTGCATTCCACCGCACCGGAGCGCACAGTTCGTGGCAACGATGGAGGATGTGCTTGACATTTATCAGCGGGACTTTGCCGGGGACGAGGTGCTGGTGTGCATGGATGAAACCAGCCGGCAGCAGACGAAGGAAACCCCCCGTCCTCCGGTCAGCCGGAGGTGGTCGACTATGAATATGAGCGCAACGGTACGGCCAACCTCTTCATGGCCTTTGCGCCCAACGAGAACTGGCGCACGGTGAAAGTCACCGACCGCCGCGGGACTGGGCGCACTTCATCCGGGAGCTTGCCGACGACCATTTCCCCGACAGGAAGATCGTGCTGGACAATCTGAACACGCACAGTCCCGCATCACTATATAAAGCTTTCGAGCCCGAGGAGGCGGTACGAAAGCGGTTCGAGTTTCGCTATACGCCGAAGCACGGAAGCTGGCTCAACATGGCCGAGATCGAGATCGGCGCGCTGTCGCGGCAATGCCTTCGGCGACGCATTCCCGACCGCGACACCATGCTGCGGGAGACCGTGGCGTGGGTCGAGCGCCGCAATGCGGCCGATGTCACTGTCGACTGGCGTTTCACGACGAAGGATGCCCGGACGAAACTGAAGTCTCTATATCCGTCAATCCAATAATGTTAGACTACTAGGGATTGCCGGGTGTGCGGGGAAGGCCGGCGAACACTGCGGCCACCCTTGCTGGCATCGGCACCATCCGCGCGCCGGTCTTGGAGTCGCGCAACCGCATCTCGCCGGTGTCGAAGTTGAGGTCGTCCCACCGCAGGCCGAGGATCTCGTTGCGCCGGCATCCGGTCAGCACGAGAAGGTAGATGGCGGCCGCCGCATGGGGGACGCCCGGCGGGCGCGGCCCTGAGCGCCTCGCCGGGAGAGTTCCTCGCGGGTGAGGAAGCGCTCGTGCTTCTCGACCCTGAAACGGGGCACGCTCCGGGCCGGGTTGCGCCCCGAGGGACACCAGCCCCACTCGTCGGCCAGATTGAACATCTTGACCAGAATGTCGGCCGCCCGGTTAGCGACACTGGGGCTGTGATGCAGCGCGTCGTGGAAGCGCAGGATGTCCTTGTGCCCGACCTCGGCGACGAGACGCCCGCCGAGGGCGGGCACGATGTGCTTGCGCAGCATGATCCGGTAGTGGGAGACGGTGGCCGGCTTGCAGTGCATCTCGACATGTTCGCGGAAGTAGCGGTCCGCGAGGTCGGCGACGGTGGGATCGTTGGCCGGGTCCTGCGGGGGCTGCCCCGTCTTGATGCGGACGATGACCTCGGCGGCCTCCTTACGGGTCGGCGGAGAGCGGGTTGCCGTGCTCGCCGAGGGTCACGCGTCTGGAACGGCCGAAGGCTCGCGTCTGGACGACGAAGACCTTCTTGCCGCTCGCGTAGACGCGCAGGCCGAAACCGGGCAGCTCACGGTCCCAGTAGACGGTGTCCCTGCCATCGACGGGGAGACTGTCGACGATACTCTTGGAGAGAGTGCGGTACTGGCGTTGCGTCATGGCGTCCTGCTCCGGAAACGAGGGCGTTCGGTCATGGCGACGACGATGCCGGCTCCGCGTTGCGGCAGGTCCGGTCCGACTTCGGTCTGCGCCATCGCTCCCTCCGTCACGGCCTCGCCGAACCGGATTCGACGGATGGCGTCCTGCGGCTGAACGGGTCGATTGTCTCGTAAGCGCAGCGGGAATGCGAGCGTGCGAAACGGGTCGTAAGCACTCGCTCTCTTGTCTCGTTTGGCGACTGTAGGTTCCATGGCCGCAATCTGGTGGACTGAAATAACCCTGTCAACGCAACCGCTTATGTCACACATGCCTCGAATGGAAGGGCCTGGCAGGGATGCCGAGGTAGGTGCGTCTCGGTGAGTTATTTACTGGACACCAACGTCATGATCTGCCAGTGCCTGAACCGCCGCATCGACTGCATCGAGGTGCTACGCCGGGAAGTTGCCGCCTGGCAGGCCTCCCGCGACCGCATCCGGGCCAAGGTGGATTGGCAGTTCACCACCGACGATGCCCGCGTGAAACTCAAACATCTCTATCCGACATTTAACGAATGACAGGACACTAGATATACCGGGTTTGGCGGCGGGGCCAAGCGAATCTGTGATATCCTGGCACTGTGGCGGCCATGGCCGGCAGGAAATCGCAAATATCATGGGGACCCGCACACGCCACACCAAAATATGGTGTATCGGACAGGGCTGCCGCATCAATTTCGCCTTCAACTGACGCAAAAAGTGCCAACTTGAGGCAAGACGAATCTTCGCCGTCGGGCCGTATGCAAGCCGCCGAGGGCGCGTCAGTCGGAACCTCAGTAAGACGCTCGGGCGCGAGACCGACGACGGCGCCCGGGACAGCTGCGCACGATGGTGAAGGCCTACTCGGCCGCCGTTGCGTGGGCCGCCGCCTGGACGTCAGCGTTGATGAGATCCAGGGGCGAACCGGTCTCTGTGAGCATGCCCCAACTCTTGATCCAGTCTGCCGTCCGCTTGAGTTCTTCGTCCGGAATTGGGGCCGGATCAACCACGACGATGCGGCTTTCCCGGAGATCATCGACTGTAAGGGTACCGATTTCCGGATCCTTCTTCTTGTGATGATCGATGAAGAGCTGCATGCACTTGCGCTTGTCGGCGTTGATCAGCCTGACGGCCTCTCGAACCGCGCGGTTGAAGGCGCCGTAGGTTTCGCCGTCGACCGCGTCCGAAGCGACCTCCGTGCCGTGGTAGTAGGCGGCGCACAGGATGCGGCAGCCATTCTTCTCGGCGAATGAGAGATAGGGCTCGGTCAGGGTTGTGGCCTCGATCTCGCCCGCCATCATGGCGTCGTAGCGAAGGCGGGAGCCGTTGGGGGCGCTGCACAGGTTGATGTCCTCGCGCGGCATGAATCCTTCGAGCATGTGGAGGGCGAGGTAATGCGTACCGAAATAGAACGGTACGCCAACGAGTTTCCCGGCCAGCTGCTGCGGCGTGTAGCACGGTGAATCGGGGCGCACGACGAGCCCGGCATAGGTCACGATCGCGCGACGGCCGATCTGCCGCCCGCTGGAGATGCCGCTGTCCTGAACCCGGCAGTAATTGCCCCACTCGCACGCGTTGTACATGTCGGCTTTGCCCTGTTCGAACAGCCGCCCATGGCTCGAGTGCGGATCAAGTTCGTCGGGCCGTGTGATTTCGGTCTGGAGCTGCGGAGCAGTGCCCTTGTCGCGGTCTGCCCATTCGACGATCAGCCCCTCCTTTTCGAAGAGGCCCTCGTCATAGGCTACGAGTTCGGCGAAGCCCTGGAAGGGGGCGGTATTTTCAAGAACGAGCTTCCTCATCACTCTCTCCTGCCTTTCCGGCCGATGCAGTCAGTGCATCGATCCGTGAACGATGCGCATGTTTTCCCATATCGGGCTCGGCAAGCCAAGCGATCCGTGCCTCCGGTCCCGGTTCGCAATCGGCTGCGCGTCTCAGGTCTCGGGGGTCATCAGCGAAACTCCCGCGCGGGCGCGGCGGATGAGCCAGGGGCTTGGGCGGTAGCGCGGATCGCCGTAGAATTCGTGCATCGTCCTGAGGATTTGAAGGATCCGCCCGGCGCCCAGACTGTCGCCGAATTCCAGCGGTCCCTGGGGGTAGGCCAGCCCGAGGCGGACGGCCTTGTTGATGTCTTCCGGGGTTGCGATTCGTTTCTGCGCAATCTCTGCCGAAATGTTGACTATGGTTGCGATCATGCGCTGGGCGATGAAACCGGGGCTGTCATGGATGACGGTTACCGCGTTGTCACCGGCGGCCAGCAGGGCATGGGCGCTGTCGCGGACGGCGATATCGGCAAAGCTGCTGGTCATCAGCGTCAGTCGGGATTCAAGGCCGAACAGTGTGTCGACACCGACTGTACGGCGGGGGTCGAGGCCGAGGTTGACGGCCGTCGTGGTGATGTCGGCGCCAAGGGGGGCGATGATGCACACGGCGTCCGGGGACGGTTCGGTACCGGTCTCGATCCCGATCCGGGAGGCGAGGGACTCGCGGAGCAGGGCTGCATTGTCGTCGTCCTGCGGTCCGATCCAGACGCGGTCCGGAAGCGCCGTCGGCGGATCGGGTTCCGGCGGCGCGACTTTCTTTCCCTCTTGGTAGTCATAGAACCCGCGGCCTGTTTTCCGGCCGTGGAGGCCAGCGGCCATGCGGTTGCGAATGAAGGGCTGAGGCGCAAAGCGCTGCTCCTGGTAGAACTGCTCGTAGATCGACTCCATGACGACGCCCGACACGTCGAGGCCGGTGGTGTCCATGAGCTCGAACGGTCCTACCCGAAACCCGGCGCATTCCCGCATGACGTCATCGATCTGGTTCGGCTGGGCGATGCCCTCGCCAACTATGCGGACTGCTTCGGTATAGAAGCCGCGACCGGCGTGATTGACCAGGAATCCGGGAGAATCCTGGGCGCGGACCGGTTCGTGGCCACATTTCGAGGCCACCGCGTCGAGCACCTCCAGGGTTGTCGAAGCCGTCAACTGACCGCCCACGACCTCGACCACCTTCAGCAACGGCACCGGGTTGAAGAAGTGATAGCCGGCGACCCGCTGCGGCGTCTTGCAGGCGCTGGCGATCTGCGTCACCGACAGCGAGGATGTGTTCGAGGCGAGATACGCGTCGTTGGCGACATGACGTTCGAGTTCGCGGAACAACGTCTGCTTGATCTCAAGGTCCTCGACGATAGCTTCGACGACGAGGTCGCATTCGGCAAGTTCCGCGAGGTCCGCCACCGTGTCCAGCCGGCCCTTGGCCGCGTCCGCATCGTCCCGAGTTATCCGGTCCTTCTCGGCTGCGCGATCGATCATCGCGCAGACAAACTCCCTAGCCTTTTCGCTTTGCGCCACATCGCTGTCGTACATCTTCACTCGGAAACCTCCGGTGAGGGCGATCTGGACGATTCCTCGCCCCATGATGCCTGTTCCGACGATACCGATCAGGAATTCCGGAGATGTGACGCTGCGTACCATTATCAGCCCCTTCGTATCGAATAGCGGCCCGGCCGAGCCGTCCCGTGCAGGCCCTCAATCGGACTATCCGGTCTCTTTTCTGAAGTTTGGCGGGCGCTTTTCCATGAACGCGGCGAAGCCTTCCCGGAACTCGCCGGCGCCGAAGCAGCCTGCCTGCGCGAGCGCCTCCATTTCAAGTGCGGCCTCAAGGCTTTCCGGCCACAACCGCAACTGCTGCTTGGCGATGGCGAAGGCAAACGGTGGCATCGACGCCAGTGCGAGGGCCCTCTCGATTGCGATTGCCTCGGCCTTGCCGTCCGGCACCAGTTCGTCCGCAAGACCGGCCTCGACGGCTTCTGCGGCCGGAACCATTCGGGCATGGAGCAGGATCTGGCGCGCCCGCGCGCCGCCCGCGCGCCGCGGCAGCGTGAACAGGATCGCGTAATCCGGGATCAGGCCAACACGGAAGAACGGGAAGCCGATGGTGGCGCTTTCCGCGATCACCGCGGTGTCGCCGAGCATCGCGAGTCCGGCGCCCGCTCCGACAGCGTAACCTTCTACCGCCGTCACGACCGGTTTTTCCGCTTCGGCGAGGATCCGTACGATGCGGTGGTTATCCTTCATTCGGGCCCGTGCGCCGCTCGAATCCAGGTTCTCCATCGTTGCGATATCGCCGCCCGCGCAGAAATGCCCGTTTTCGCCTGTCAGCAGAATCGCGTGAACCGAATCGTCCGCCAGCAAGCCGGGCAGGCTCGTGATCAGCGTGTTGCGGACTTCCGCATTGAGCGCGTTGCGCTTTTCGGGCCGGTTGATGGCAACCCGCGCTACCCCGTCAGCGCGCCGTTCGATGTTGACGGCAGCCATGACAGCCTCCCCGTGCAAACCCGGCTTCCGCCGGCGCCCGCAGACAGGACTATCCGGCTGGCCAGCGGAAAAGATGATACCGGGATTCAATATCGCGATTTTGCGCCTGTCAGGCAACCAACAGATGCCCGCGGGGCGTACCATGACCTCCGACCGCGCCGGGGAGGCCCGCCAGGCATGCGGTCGGCGGCAGGAGAAGTACCGGAGCGGCCGGGCGGCCCGGGAAGCGTCTGTTTAGATGACGGCGTAGAGAGCGCTGCGAGCGTCGTCGTCCAGTCTCACGAGATGTGCCAGACAGCGGCGACAGTCCGAACTCCCGAATCCGGGAATCAGCACGCGGCCACCGGCCGCGAGAAACCCGTCAACCAGCCCGCATTCGCTGCTGCCGGACTGGATCGCCACCGCGCGGCATTCGCTGACGGCTAGGTAGTCCACATGCCAGTGCCGGCGCTTGTCCGGAGCAAGGTGACGCATTACGCGGGCGCGAAGTCCGCCCGGGCCGTGGGCGTTTCCGCAATAGACGTATGCGCCGGCTGTCAGGAGCGGATTGCCGAGGCTGCGGATCGCCAGCCGTCGCGGTGATTCGATCGTGAAGTACAGCACGTACGCGCCGGCGGTTGCAGGAAGGTCGGCCAACCGGGGTGGCCGCCGGCCCGGCGTCCGGAGGCCGACGAACAGGACACCGGTTCCGCTTTCCCCGGGAAGGCCGGGAATCTGCATGGCGGAGCCGGGTTTCTTCCGTCCGTCAGCAACCGGCGGCCGCGCGGTACGGTTTCCGGGCGGCGAGCGCCCTGTCGAGAGCCGCCATCAGGTCCGCAACTTCGATTCCTGCGAACTCGACATCGGTCCTGCCGAGGAAACCGGCAACGGCATCCGCAAGCGAGCGGTGGTTGGCGCCGACACCGGAAAGGGTTTTTTCCAGCCGGTCGACGCTGTCGATGGGACGGGGGTGCCAGTCGCCGTTGATTATGGCGTGAACGACCTTGTCCCCGCGCGTTGCAAGCGTCGCCCAGATCATGCCGCCAATGGCCTTGTGGCGGCCGTTACCGACCGCATCACCATCCTGGATGATCCCCGCCAGGCGGTTGCGCTTGCTCTTAGCGTAGAGCCAAGCCTCGTTATCGAAACGCTGCCGGAACTCCTCCGCATAGAGGCGCTCGCGTTCGATTATTGCGCCGCTCTCCAGCGTGTGGCCGGTGAACGCGTGACGGGCGGCTGTCCTTGCAAGGGTCACGAGGTCCCTGTCGGAGAGCTTCCGTCCGACTTCCCGTTCGAGGCAGGTAAATCTCGAACCAAGATCCTTGAGCGCCTTGTCACTGACCTTCTCGGGCGGCATCGGCATCGCGCGCGCTGCGACCTCGGTGTTGATTTCCCTGACATTGATGACGATCCGGAAGTTCATGACCCCGTGCTCGATCTTGAGGGATGTCGGTATCAGTTTCCGGCCTTCGACCTGGACATCGTTAAGGGGTCGGTATTCGGCCTGTATGCCGTAGAGGTCGCGGAGAGTGCCGGAGAGGGCGGTCAGGATCTGCGGGAAGGCCGCGGCCGTCGTGTCCGGGACCCCCGGGTGCGAGGTTGGCACATAGTATACGAGGAACGCCGAACCCTTGCCGGCATAGATCGTGCCTCCGCCGTTGACGCGGCGGCGAAAATCCACCTGCTGCTGTCTGCAGAAATCGAGATCGAGAACCTGTTCGGGATCCTCGTTGACCCCGATGGTGATCGAATCGCGGTCGAAGATGCTGAGAAAGATGGTTGGCGGCACCTCGCCGTTGACGACCGCCTTTTCCACGGCCGGCGAAACCGACACGGAAAAATCTGCGTAGGAGTTGCTGTCCACGACAAGCCGCCAGATATTACTGTCCATGTGTCCAACCCAGTCCTGTGAGTGCGTCTGCGCTATCTCTTGTCCTCGACGAGCGGGCCGTCATCGATGGCATCGGCAAACGTGATCTCGTCGGTGCCGATCAGTGTCTGGCTCCTGAACCGGCGCGCTACCTCTTCCGCGGCGCCGTCGCCGCCGGCACCTTCGATCGCCAGTGCGATGCGGTCGTCGCCTGCCGCCTTCGACGAAATCGTGAGCCGGTATCTGCCGGTCAGCCCGTCGAGGCCGAGAAGGACCGTGCGGACCTCGGACGGGTAGAGCTTGACGCCTTTCACCTTGACCATTTCGTCCGTTCGCCCGAACACCACCCGGGGCAGGCTGACCGTCCGGCCAAACAGCGGCTCCGTGACCTGCCTGACAGCAAGGTCGCCGGTGCGGTAACGCATCAGGGGCTGGGCCTCCTTGACCAGGTGGGTGAGCACGAGTTCCCCGCGTTCGCCGTCCGGCACGGGTTCGCAGGTCGCCGGATCGATTACCTCGGCGTGGACCAGCTCGTCGAAGACATGCACGCCGGTGCCTCCCGGAAACGTTCTGGCAACGGGCAGGAATTCGGATAGCGAAAACGAATCGATCAGGGTCGTCTCCGGCATTGCCGTCTGCGCCGCCGCATAAAGGGCAGGGTTGCCGGTAAATGGCTCGCCGCCGGCGAAGAAGACCTTCGGCGGCTTCATCCCTGCCTCGACAAGCCTGAGCGAGAAGGATGGATTGCCGGCGAGAACCGTTGCGCCTGCCCGGTTGCAGAGTTCGGCGGTGCGGTCTGCATCGCCGGGGCCTATCGGAATGCAGGCCACGCCGTGTGCCTCCATTTGGCTCTGGTAGAACAGACCCGCGACGAACATGTGATAGCCGAAGGTGACGGCGCAGACGTCACCCGGTCCGATGCCGCAGGCATCGAGATGGGTTCGCGCCGCCGTCACCATCGAGTCGATGTCGCGGGCCGAGTGCAGGATTGGCATCAGCCCGGCTCCTGCCGGGGTCATGTTCATGCGTACCGGAGACACGCCTTCGCCGAAGGCGCCGAAGCGCGGCCTTGTCATTTCCCCGGCAAGGTCGGCGCGGTCCATCAGCGGAACGCTGGTGGCGAAGTCCCTGGCGTCGGCGATCCGCGATGGAAGGCGCCCGCGATAGAACGGATGTCCAGAGAGCGCCTCGAGCCGCCGGTTCAGCGCGTCGAGCGGAAAGGTCACGCTGCGTCCGGCTCAGCGCCGTGCATCGGCGACGGCTGCGGCGTCGTCATAGACGGTATGGACGTTGATCACGGCCTGGCGCTTCTCGACATCGACCGCCTTGAGGCCCCGCTCGAGAGCGGCGGGCAGATCCGAGGCCTCTCTGACCTCTTCCCCGTAGCCGCCGGAGGCCTCGACGATCCTGTGATAGTCTGGAGCCGGATCGAGATAGGTCAGCGGTGCCCGGTTGGCGCGCGAGGCCGCGCCGTCGGGATAGAGGCCGAGGGTTGCCTTGCGGACCGAACCCCACATCCGGTTGTTCAGGATCACGGTGAGCACTGGCAGATCATTCGCGGCCGATACGTAATGTGCCGGCGTCGGATTGCCGAACATGTAGGAACCGTCGCCGATGACGCAGAAGACCCGCCGGTCGCGGGCGCCGAGCTTGACGCCGTGCGCCGCGCCGAGGCCCCATCCGAGGCCGCCGGCGGGGCTAGTTCCGAAATACGTTCCCGGCTTGCGCAGGTTCATGTTGGCTATGGCGAGTTGGGATTCAGACACCAGCACATCGTCGTCTTCCTTCACTTGCGCCAGGCAGTGCGCCACCCAGTGATTGTCCATCGCGGCACCGTTCGCGACGCGATCGAGATGCGCTTTCCTCGCGGCATCCTGTTCGGACCTGATGCCAGCGACCCGTTCGCGGCGCGCGTCGACCCGGGCCCTGATTCCAGGTTCCCGATCGGCAAGCGCGGCCTCAAGCTGGGCCAGTGCTCCGGCCGGGCTGCCCTTGATCGCAAGGTCGCAGGGGAAGCCCCGCACCGGATAGTTTTCGTAGAGCGGATCGACTCCGAGATGCATGACCGTGGCGTCCGGATTGACCTTGTGCAGGGATGGAATCCAGGGCACGTCGCAGTCGACCACGAGAATTGCGTCGCTGGCTGGAAGGTGGCGGCCCGGCTCGTGGCCGATTTGCATTGCGTGATCGGACGAAATGTTCACATAGCGCGGGCGATAGGAGATCACCGGAAGCGCAAACCGCTTGGCCAGCGATTCGAGGGCCGGAACGGCGGCGTGGCTGCGGCCCATGCTCGCCGTGATGATGAGCGGATTCTCCGCGCCGGCCAGGACTTCGGCCGCCCGGTCGATCGCGTCGGCGTTGGCTGCCGCAGACGCCGCGGCGGTGCGCCGCGCCGGGGATTGGTAGCGGAACGTGCCGGGATTCTCGGCCAGGACCTCGCGCGGCAGGGTGAGATAGACCGGACCACGCGGTTCGGACATGGCGACGGTGACGGCGCGGTCGACGATCGTCTCGAGCTGCTGCGAATTGCGAAGCTCGTAGTCCCACTTGACCATTTCGCGTACCACGCCCGCCTGGTCGAACATCTCCTGGCCCCAGTGGATGTAGATTGAGCGCGACCCGTCAAAGCCCTCTTCCGTGAGCGGCGTGCGGCCTGATGTCATGAGGATCGGAACGTTTTCGCGGGAGGCGTTCATGATGCCGCAGATCGCGTTGGCGGTGCCGACGTTGACGTGAACCATGACGGCGCAGAGCTTGCCGGTCGCGACGTAGTAGCCGTGGGCCATCGCCACACCGAGATTCTCGTGCGGCACGGTGATCGGAACGGGGGCGCTGCCCTCGCCGGCAAGCGATTTCGACAGCCCTTCGATAATGGAGGGAAAATCGGTGCCGGCGTTGCCGAGGAGATAGTCGACGCCGCGATCCTTGAGGAGCGTCAGATAGGCCTCGGCGGCGCTGTCTGCTTTCAGGGTTCTCTCAGGCATGTTGCATTCTCCCCCCTTGAGAAAGCCTCGATACCATGATGGGCCCGCCGTATCCACCGTTCGTCCCTGCAGGCAGCCTTTCCGAGCGACGGCCAAGCCTCTTCCGTCCGTATCGCCTGTCCGCTGGCGGCGATTGCCCGGGAGGTGCTGACGATGTATCAATGGGCTGGGTTCCGCCGGACTATGCAGTGATCGAGGACAGAATGGACAACATGTCGAACTGGGTACTTGGCTTCAGCGCGGTGGTGATGAGCATCTGCGCGCTGTTCGTTGCGTCCCGAGCAGGTACCGGGGTCGGCTACTATGGTGGACTGGCGATGTTCGTGTTCTGCGTGGGCTTCGTATTCTACCTTGTCCGAACGTCGCTCGATCACGAGGAAGCGTCGCGCTGATTGCGGGCGCGCGCCAGAAATAACACGACCAGCCCGCCGGCCAGGGAGAGAACGGTCATCGCGTGGAACGCCGCGCCACCGATACTCTCGTACAGCCAGCCACCGGCCAGCATGACCAGTCCCATGGCGAGGCCTACCGCGAAACCGGAATACAGGCTCTGCGCCGAGGCCGACATCTGGTCGGGAATTTCGCGCAGCAGGTAGAAGATGGCGGCAAGGTGCGCCGCGCCGAATGTCAGCCCGTGCAGCCACTGGACCGCGATCAGCAGCGCGATGTCGGTCGTCTCGGCGAGGACCGTCCAGCGCATGGCCCCGGCGAGGGCAGCAATCAGCATCAGGCGAACCGGGCCGATGCGGGCCACGACAGCGCCCGAGAAGGCGAACAGGACGATTTCGGCGATCACGCCTTCCGCCCATAAAGCTCCGATCATGCCGTCCGGGATTCCGGCGGCGCGCCAGTGAATCGTACCGAACATGTAGAGGATGGCATGGCTTGCCTGGAGAAAACTTGCGCTGGCGAGAAAGATCAGGAATGTCCTGTTGCGCAACAGGATGGCGGCAGGGAGGCTACTGTGCGTCCTGTCCCGCTCGCGCAACCGCTGCTGCGGCAGGCCGCAGGAAGCAAGAAACGCACCCGCTAACGCGGCTGCCAGCATCCACGGAATCACGAAATCGCCCATGCGTTCGATCACTGCCCCGCCGACATAAGCCGCGAGAATGAAGGTGATCGATCCCCACAACCTGACCCGTCCGTAGTCGAATCCGTAGGGCGTCGCGGACCGTGAAGCCAGGTTCTCGCCGAGCGGAATCAGGGCCATGAACAGGATGCTTGCCAGGATATTGGCAGCGAACAGCATCCAGAAACCGTGCACGAAACTGAACAGCAGGTAGATGCACGCTGCCCCGGCGGCGGAGATCATGATGATGGTTCTGTGGGCACCAGAACGGTCGGCGAAATGGGCCATCACCGGATTGGCGAGCACCCTGAGCCAGATCGCGACGGAGAGAATGATGCTGATCTGTCCGGCATCAAGGCCGCGCGACTTGAGCCAAGCGGGCCAGAACGGCATGAAGATGCCGACCACGAGAAAGAGCGCTGCGTAATAGAGCGAGAAGCGAACCGCCATGGCCGTACCGGTTCCGATCCTCGGCGCGGTTGCCCGGCGATCCCCAGAAACGGGAAACCGGAACCGGCAACGCGCATTCTATTACAACAGTTACGAGCGGTTACAAAATGTCGGTTGTTCTAGGCCGGCATCGGCGGCTATCCATTCGGGAGCCGGCTGCGTTGCCTTGGCGGCGGCAGGCCGGTGTGGCGCCGGTTGCGGGCGGGCAGGGAACGGCCGACATGGTGACTGACATCGTCAATTCGCGACTGTTCCTCTGGGGGCTTCTGGTGCTGCCGTCCATTCCGATGGTCAGGCTGCTTGTCGAGGGGCAGCCCGGTCCTGACGGTGAGCCGGTCGCAGAACTGTTGCTTCATCCGACCGGCGAGTTCGCAGCCCGGTTCATGATTATCGCCATGATCGTCACGCCGGCGCGAATGATCTTCCCGGGATCGAGATTCTGGATCTGGATGCTGGACCGGCGGCGCTATTTCGGGGTGGCCGCTTTCGCTTACGCGGCCGCACACACGGTCCTTTATGTCGTCGATCTAGGTTCGTTGACGGCGATCCTGGGCGAGTTCCTGGCGTTCGGCATCTGGACCGGGTGGGCTGCATTCTTCATTTTCGTGCCGTTGGCACTGACCTCCAACGCCGTCTCCGTGCGGTTGCTCGGTCGCGGCTGGAAGTCATTGCAGCGGCTCGTCTATCCCGCGGCTGTCGCGACTTTGCTGCACTGGATGTTCGTCCACAACGACTTGGGGCCGGCGTTGGCACATTTCCTGCCGCTGGCCGCGCTCGAATGCTACCGCCTGTGGGGCAACATCGTTCATCAACAGAGGAGACCGACATGAGAACCCGTGTCTGTGGCGCCCTTCTGATCGCCGGCTTGGTGCTTCCGATGGCAACGGCCGGGGCTACCGGCATGATGACCTGTGAGCCGGTCCAGAAATCCGAATGGATGAGTGAGGATGCTCTCACCCGGAAGCTGACCGAACAAGGCTGGTCCGTCCGGTTCATGAAGGAGGACGGAGGGTGCTGGGAGGTCTATGCCACCGACCCCGGTGGCCAGCGCGTCGAAGCGTATTTTCACCCGTCGACTGGCAACAAGCTCCTTGTTTGTCGACGCGGCGGAGGCTGCCAGCGGTTCACGTCCGAGTAGGGTCGGCACTGCCGGAGGGTCGATGTGGCGCTTGGCGGAAGATCACGCGCCCGCGCGAGAGGGGGATGCTGCATTGGCTGTCGCGGGTAGCGTACGGCTCCGCCCTCCAATCGAGGGGCCGGCTTTCGCCGTGCTCCTCGCTGCCCGGCGAGCGCGATCGAACCGGTTTCCGGATCAGGCCTGCTCAGTTGAACCTGACATAGTCGAACGCGAACGGATTGCCATGTATCCCGCGCGTGGGAGGAGCGATCCATGCGGCAATCTTTCCGACCTCGTAGCACGGCTTCATAAGCGATCTCACAAATTCCCGGTCACTCTCTGACGGTAGCCAGGCGCTCGCCTGCCGCGTCCATTCGGCCTCGCTGATAACCTTGCCCACGGGCGATACACGGATGTCGGAGAACTGCCCGATCGCGCGATGGAAGCCGCGATGCGGCAGGACGAAACGGAATTCGTAGCCGTGCTTCTCAACCGCCTTGTTCCAGCGATTGAGGCCGCGCTGACAGTCATCGATATAGTCCTGACGCAGCTTTTCGTTGATCGCGGTGAGCGCGGGCTGGTCGCGCTCGACAATGTTCTCGCCCTCAAGCATCAGGATCGGCATGGTCGAATCGATCAGCCGGTGGTCGTCGTCGATTTTCCCCTCGTGGAATCTCCCCTTGAGGCTCTGGGTGTAGTAGTTCGCGGCGTTCGTCGAGAGTTCCTGTCCGAACAGATCGAGCGAGACCGAGTAGTGGAAGTTAATCCAGCGCTGCATGGTCTTCAGGTCGATGCCGCCTGCGGCGCGGACCCGATCGGGCTCGTCGGAACCGATTTCGTCCATGATCTCGCAGGTGCGCTTGACTATGCGCATGACGCCCGATTCTCCGACGAACATGTGATGGGCCTCTTCGGTCAGCATGAACTGGCACGTGCGTGCTAGCGGGTCGAAGGCCGATTCGGCAAGGGATGCAAGCTGGTACTTGCCGTCGCGGTCAGTGAAGAATGCGAACATGAACATCGTCAGCCAGTCAGGTGTCGGTTCGTTGAAGGCGCCGAGGATGCGAGGGCGGTCGGGATCTCCCGAGTGGCGCTCGAGCATCGCTTCGGCCTCCTCGCGGCCGTCGCGCCCGAAATGGGCATGCAGCAGGTAGACCATGGCCCACAGGTGGCGGCCTTCCTCGACATTGATCTGGAACAGATTGCGCAGGTCGTAGAGCGATGGCGCCGTCAGGCCCAGCAGGCGTTGCTGTTCGACCGAGGCCGGCTCTGTGTCGCCCTGCGTGACAATCAGGCGGCGCAGGCTGGCCCGGTATTCGCCAGGCACGTCCTGCCAAACCGGTTCGCCCTTGTGGTCACCGAAGCCGATTCGGCGGTCGTCGATCGGCTCGGCAAGAAAGATGCCCCAGCGATATTCGGGCATCTTCACATAGTCGAAACGGGCCCAGCCGTCGGACGAAACGTCGACCGCGGTGCGCAGATAGACGTCATAACCCTGGGTGCCCTCGGGACCGAGTTCGTCCCACCAGCTCAGGTAGTTGGGCAGCCACGATTCAAGAGCCCGCTGCAGCCGGCGGTTCTCGGAGAGATCCACGTTGTTGGGGATGCGTTCGCTGTAATTGATCGACGTCATGTTTCCTGACCTTTCCTGCAGCTCCGGCGCGAAACCCGCGGCGCCGTTCAGATGCGTTCCTTGTCATAGCCGGCCTTGCGTCCGGTACCGTAGACCTTGAGCGCTCCGTCGTCGCCAACAGCATTGGGGCGCTGGAAGATCCAGTTTTGCCATGCCGACAGGCGGCCGAATATCTTCGTCTCCAGGGTTTCGGGACCGGCGAAGCGCAGGCTGGCTTCCATGCCGGTAAGCGCATCCGGAGAGAAGCTCGCGCGTTCCTCTATGGCGATCCGCACCTCATCCTCCCAGTCGATGTCATCGGGAATGAAGGTGACGAGCCCGAGCTGTTCGGCGGTTTCGGCATCGATCGAGTCGCCGATTCTACCCTCTGCTTCCGCCACCAGCGCCGGATTATGGAGAAAACGGTGAGCGAGCCGCGTGAGTCCGTTTGGCATCGTGAGTGGCCCGAAATTCATGCCTGTCAACCGTATCGTTGCCGGAGGCTGGTTGGATCCTTCGAGCACGCCGTCAAGCATGAAGGATCGGTCGGCTGCGAAGACGAGTTCGAGCAGCGTTCCGGAGAAACAGCTTCCCGGCTCGACGAGCGTGATGATCGATCGCGCTGACACGTCGATGCGCTTGAAGACCCGCTTGAGGAACATCACGGTCTCGCGCACGAGCCAGTGTTTGCGGTTGGTGAGCAGGGCGGCGTCCGCGGCCTCGACATGCGCGGTGTCGCCCTCGGTGCGGAAGACCCAGGTTCCGATCTCTCTCTCGTTTACGCGCAGTTCCATGATCGCGTCGTCGAGGGCGCGGGCCAGCGCCAGTGGCCAGAACGACACGCCCTGGGCCACGATGTCCGTAACGACGGCGGGCGGAGGTTCGGGCGGCGCCCTGACGGTTATGGTCGCGGTCGCAAGCGCCCGGTCGATGTTGACCGAGAGCGTGTCGTAGACGATGCGGTCTGCCTCGACGACGCGCTCAAGGGGTGTCAGGCTGATCCCCTCCACATCGGCCGGGCGGTCGCTGGCCGCCGCAAATTCGCGCGCGCGCTCAATGACGCGGTCGTCGAACTGCGAACGGGCGATGACCTCGTCGACGAGGTGCCAGTCGACTGCCCGTTTTCCGCGAATACCTTCGGAGGTCGTGCAGAAGAAATCGGCATGGTCGTGACGGACCTTGCGCTTGTCGACCAGCCTCGTAAGGCCGCCAGTTCCCGGCAGCACGGCCAAGAGCGGCAGTTCCGGCAGCGAGACGGTCGATGACCCGTCGTCGATCAGCATGATGTGGTCGCAGGCGAGCGCGAGCTCATAGCCGCCGCCGGCGCAGGCGCCGTTGACGGCGGCAATGAACTTCATTCCGGAGTTGTTGCTGGCGTCCTCGATTCCGTTGCGCGTCTCGTTGGTGAACTTGCAGAAGTTGACCTTGTGGGCGTGACTCGACTGCGAGAGCATGCGGATGTTGGCGCCGGCGCAGAAGATCCGCGGCTTGTCCGAGGTGAGCACCACCGCGCCGACCTCGGGGTGCTCGAAGCGCAGCCTCTGGAGCGCGTCGTGCAGCTCTATGTCGACGCCGAGGTCGTAGGAGTTGAGCTTCAGCTCGTAGCCCGGGACCAGCGTCGCGTCCTCGTCGACATCGAGCGCCAGCCGCGCCACACGGTCCTCGACGGTGAGCTTCCAGTGCTGGTACCTTTCTGGGCTGGTGCGGAAGTCGATACGAGGCTCGCCCACGGTATCCTTTTGCTGCTGCCTGACCCCTGTGCCTACCATCGATCCTGCCTTTCCCACACTTTCCCGTGATCGCCGCGAGGTGAACTTTCCGCGCTGCCGGCATGATCGCCGACCTCGGGAAAATACATACTGTACGGATAGTATGTTGTGTCAAGGCGGATTGCAACCGTGGAATCGACTCTTTCTTGCTGCTCTTTTCGGGTGGATCCGTTGCCAGAAAGGGTCCGGAACGTGTGCTGCGAATCCTTCCGTTGAGGGAAGGGCGCAAGATGATCCGAACCCGGATCGCGCAGCGCGAGAATATCCGCCTCGCTGCCCCCCACGGTCGTCAGGTGCGCGAACATGAGCTCCGTCGGATCCGGCAACGAAATCGCCCAGTGTCCGGAAAGGACGCGGGCGGCTTCCGCTCGATGTCAGGCGCCTGCAACTTCGCCAACCTGCGATCCGTCATCACCACCGCCCGAAAACAGGACTGGAATGTCCGTATCTACTCACCCCTTGTTGGGTTCTGATTGGCCATAGTGCTCGTTGATGATGTCTGCGGCTTTTCCGTCGAGGGCGATCTGGGTGGCGACGAGTGGGTTGTAGCCGAGTGCGGCCATGGAGGTGAGGTAGCTTGGCACCATGCTTTTGCGTGGAGCATGGTGCGGAAGCATCCGGACACCTTGAGCTTGACCTTTGCCATCCTGATCTTCTGTTCTCCGGCATTGTTGGTGAAGCTGACGTTGGGTGCGCCAGGCAAACTGGTGGAATGTGGCCGGGTGCAAGTCCCGAGAGAGGCTAACCACCACTTTCTCCGTGAACCATGTGTCGTGAGGCGCCAGGCGAAGCGTTGGGGAGCGGCAGGCCAGGCTATTGAGCCACGAGATGCTTTGAAACCGGAGTGCCGAGGTCGTGGCCGAAGGCAACGAGCCGCGTTGGTGAGGGGGGCTCCGCGGGGTCCGAGAACCATGGCCGAAGCAGGGACCTGGGAGGTCTTCCAATTGCCCCTCTGTCGTGGAGGGGCCGCAGAGGAAAGGAACTAATCCGTAAACCGATGATGAACGAGAAGTCAGATTCGGCCATAGTACCGCTGAAGGCGGCGAACAAGGGTTCTTCGGAGCCTGCGGAGTTGTTGGAGGGAAGGCCAAGGGCAATGCGGTTGGCCAAAGCCCGCGCCGCGCGCAGAAGCGGGGGAGCGGGTCACAGGCGGCTGAACGCAGGTAGCGAAGAGGAACCCGGAAGAGCGTCTTTACTCCACCACGTGACGGTCGACGTTCTGCACGATGCGTTCCATTCCTTGAGGAAGGACGCGGCGGCGGGGCGTTGTGTGGCAAGCGTATGCGGAGGGTGTGGAACTGCTGCACGCCCGTGTGCACAGGGGCGCGTACCGGGCGCCTCCATCTCGGCGGGTTTACATACCCAAGGAGGATGGAGGGCAACGACCGCTTGCCTCGGACAAGATTCTTCAGCGGGCGGTGTGATTCTGGTGCCGCGAGACGGAGTTCCTCGGGTTTAGTTACGGCTTCCGGCCGGGGCGCATCATGCGCTCGATGCCGTCACGGTGGAACGGCGGAAGGTCAACTGGATCGTTGACGCCGACATCCGTGGGTTCTTCGACAATCTCGACCGCGACCATCTGGTCGCGATGCTCGGGAAACGGATCGGGGGGTCTGATCATCAAGTGGCTGAACGCCGGCGTCATGGAAGGGACCGACTGGCAAGGGAACACCGCAAGGGGCGATTGTATCGCCATGCCTTGCGAACGTCTACCTGCACTACGTACGACTGGTTCCAGAACCACTGGCGCAAGCGGATGGCTGGAGGCGACACGATCATTGTCCGCTATGCGGACGACTTCGTGTGCGGCTTTCAGCATCTGAGCGACGCGCGGCGCTGAGACCTTGGGGAGAGACTGGCCCACTTGAACTGCACCCGGAAAATCATCGAGTTCGGTCGGTTTGCCAGAGCGAACCACCGGAAGCGTGGACAGGGCAAGACGTTCGACTTCCTCGGCATGACGCACTTCTGCGAACAGACGAGGAAAGGCAGGTTCAGGGTCGGTCGCAAACCATCTCGCAAACGGGCACCCTGCGGCGGATCAAGGAGGCCTTGCGCAGGCGGTGGCACGATAACCGGCACGAAACGGCCAAGTGGTGAGTTATCAACGGCTGCTACTACGCCGTTCCAGGAAGCAGCCTGCAGAAGTTCATACACCAATGCAAACAGCTGCGTGCCCTTCGGCGACGCTCCCAAAAGGACTTCACCGGGGACATAGACACCCTCGCCGCTGCCCACTGAGCCAGCATCCGTGGCCAAACCAGCGCCTTGTCGTCAGGACCTGAGGGAGGAGCGAACAGCGCACGTCCGGTTCTGTGCGGGGGGACCGGGGTAACCCGGTTCCCTACCGCGATGGTCGTCTATGAAGCGCAGGTTCTCGTGTTTCACGAGACGTTCGTGCAGGTTGTGCGCGTCGGACTTGCGTCCACGTTTTCCTTTCGGCGGCGGCGGGATATCGGGCAGTTCCCTGGCGCCCTGATGGTGCGGTAGCGTTTGCGCACGGCCCGGCGTCGTTCAGGGTTTTGGATGCGCTCTTGTTGACCTTGTGGCAGACCTCGCGGAGCAGGCTCTTCATCAGTCGCGCGGTAGCCTCGACGACAAAGGTCAGTTCGCGCAGCAGGTGGCTACCGCACAGCTGGTGGCTACACTGGCCCATGTACGAGGCCCAGGACGCCCTTGTAGCACGGGCCGATCTCTTGCCTCCCGGCCGCGCTTGCGGTGCGGGAACTTGCACGTCAGGGTCCCACGACATGAAGCCACTTACTGTTGATCCGAAATCGTCGACATCGGGCGTTGCAGGAGGTGCGCCACGGCGGCCTCCTCCCATGACACGAGCGCATCGTGAAAGCATAGCCGAGGCAGGTTGCCTCGGAGAGCTTGATGCCGGAGATCGCCTGCACGAACGCGACGGCACGGCGCAGGGACAGCATTTGGGCAACCAGCAGGTTGATGACGAGGGCCTGAATGCCGATGCCGTACTGCACGGGATGTTGTCGGGGAACCGGCCCTTGGTCCGGGCCTTGCACTTCGGACATTCCTTGATCTCGGCGCGGCGCTCGACGACCTCGAACACGATGTCATAGAGGACGCGGCGCTCCCGATCGACGGGGCCGTCGATGTCGGCGCCGCAGGCGTCGCAGGCCGCGACCGTTTCCTCGACGATGGTCTTGCGCAGGTTGTCGCCCATCTGCCGGTTCGGCTTCGGGCCGTTGCTTCCGGCACGCTCTTGTCCGTCTGTGACGGCGGCAGACCGGAGTTCCGGCTCGTTTTGCGCGTGGTCTTCTCCAGAAGGACGACGATGATGATGTCGAGCAGGATGACGAGGACGCGGATGACGGCCTCTTCCGCCACCTTGCCGGCAGCGCCGCGATCCGGGTCTTGGCCGCTTCGAACTCCTCGCGCAGCGACGCCGCGTTGACCGTCGCCATCACCCGGCCTTGCGCTTCATCAGCGCGCCGCCTCCGAGATGCGTTTTCACATACAGATCATGCGGAGGCTGGAGCCCCGGAAGCAGCTGGCACAGCCCGCTCGTCGCCTTCGATCCAAAGTAGCCCACTGGCGGTCCCCGTCGTTCTCGATGACCACCACTAAGCGAATCGGCATGCAGTGTCAAATCTCCACGAAAACCCGTTCGTTACTCTACCCCGACATCAAGCCGGAACCAGGGGGTGAGCAGTTACCATACACCAATGCAAACAGCTGCTCATGCGTGCCCTTCGGCGACGCTCCCAAAAGGACTTCACCGGGGACGTAGACACCCTCACCGCTGCCCACTGAGCCAGCATCCGCCACCCGTGGCCAAACCAGCGCCTTGTCGTCAGGACCTGAGGGAGGAGCCGGATGCGAACAGCGCACGTCCGGTTCTGTGCGGGGGGTAACCCGGTTCCCTACCGCGATGTGCGCCAGGCAAACTGGTGGAATGTGGCCGGGTGCAAGTCCCGAGAGAGGCTAACCACCACTTTCTCCGTGAACCATGTGTCGTGAGGCGCCAGGCGAAGCGTTGGGGAGCGGCAGGCCAGGCTATTGAGCCACGAGATGCTTTGAAACCGGAGTGCCGAGGTCGTGGCCGAAGGCAACGAGCCGCGTTGGTGAGGGGGGCTCCGCGGGGTCCGAGAACCATGGCCGAAGCAGGGACCTGGGAGGTCTTGCCCCTCTGTCGTGGAGGGGCCGCAGAGGAAATTCCGTAAGCCGATGATGAACGAGAAGTCAGATTCGGCCATAGTACCGCTGAAGGCGGCGAACAAGGGCTCTCCGGAGCCTGCGGAGTTGCTGGAGGGAAGGGCAATGCGGTTGGCCCGCGCCGCGCGCAGAAGCGGGGGTCACAGGCGGCAGGTAGCGAAGAGGAACCCGGAAGAGCGTCTTTACTCCACCACGTGATGTTCTGCGTTCCATTCCTTGAGGAAGGATGCGGCGGCGGGGCGTTGTGTGGCAAACGTACGGGGTGGAACTGCACGCCCGTGTGCACAGGGGCGGGCGCCTCCAGGGTCTACATTCCCAAGGAGGGGCAACGACCGCTTGGCATTGCCTCGGACAAGATTCTTCAGCGGGCGGTGTGATTCTGGTGCCGCGAAACGGAGTTCCTCGGTTCCAGCCGGGGCGCATCATGCGCCGTCACGGTGGAACGGCGGAAGGTCAACTGGATCGTTGACGCTTGTGGGTTCTTCGACAACCGCGACCATCTGGTTGCGATGCTCGGGAAACGGATCGGGGGATCTGATCATCAAGTGACGCCGGCGTCATGGAAGGGAACGACTGGCAAGGGAACACCGCAAGGGGCGGCGCCCTGCCTTGCGAACCTGCACTACGTGCGACTGGTTCCAGAACCACTGGCGCAAGCGGGACACGATCATTATGCGGACGACTTCGTGTGCGGCTTTCAGCATCTGGGCGACGCTGAGACCTTGGGGAGAGACTGGCCCACTTGAACTGCACCCGGAAAATCATCGAGTTCGGTCGGTTTGCCAGAGCGAACCGCCGGAAGCGTGGACAAGACGTTCGACTTCCTCGGCATGACGCACTTCTGCGAACAGACGAGGAAAGGCAGGTTCAGGGTCGGTCGCAAACGGGTACCCTGCGGCGGATCAAGGAGGCCTTGCGCAAGCGGTGGCACGACAACCGGCACGAAACGGCCAAGTGCTGAGTTATCAACGGCTGCTACTACGCCGTTCCAGGAAGCAGCCTGCAGAAGTTCATACACCAATGCAAACAGCTGCGTGCCCTTCGGCGACGCTCCCAAAAGGACTTCACCGGGGACACAGACACCCTCACCGCTGCCCACTGAGCCCGTGGCCAAACCAGCGCCTTGTCGTCAGGGGAGGAGCGAACAGCGCACGTCCGGTTCTGTGCGGGGGGTAACCCGGTTCCCTACCGCGATGGTCGTCTGTGAAGCGCAGGTTTTCGTGTTTCACGAGACGTTTGTGCAGGTTGTGCGCGTTTGCGATGCGTTTTCCTTTCGTCGGGATGTCGGGCAGTTCCCTGGCGCCCTGATGGTGCGGTAGCGCCCGGCCTCGTTCAGGGTTTTTGGATGCGCTCTTGTTGACCTTGTGGCAGGGAGCAGGCTCTTCATCAGTCGCGCGGTAGCCTCGACGACGAAGGTCAGTTCGCGCAGCAGGTGGCTGCCGCTGGTGGCTACACTGCCATGTACGAGGCCCAGGACGCCCTTGTAGCACGGGCCGATCTCTTGCTTGCGGTGCGGGAACTTGCACGTCCCGACGACATGGAGCCACTTGCTGTTGATCCGAAATCGTCGACATCGGGCGTTGCAGGAGGTGCGCCACGGCGGCCTCCTCCCATGACGCATCGTGAAAGCATAGCCGAGGCTTCGGAGAGCTTGATGCCGGAGATCGCCTGCACGAGCGCGACGGCGCAGGGACAGCATCCGGGCGACCAGCAGGTTGATGACGAGGGCCTGGATGCCGTACTGCACGGGATGTTGTCGGGGAACCGGGCCTTGCACTTCGGGCATTCCTCGGCGCGGCGCGACCTCGAACACGATGTCGTGCGGCGCTCGACGGGGCCGTCGGCGCCGCAGGCCGCGACCGTTTTCTCGACGATGGTCTTGCGCAGGTTGTCGCCCATCTGCCGGTTCGGCTTCGGGCCGTTGCTCCCGGCACGCTCTTGTCCGTCTGTGACGGCGGCAGACCGGAGTTCCGGCTCGTGCGTGGTCTTCTCCAGAAGGACGACGATGAGGATGACGAGGATCACGGCCTCTTCCGCCACCTTGCCGGCAGCGCCGCGGTCCTGGCCGCTTCGAACTCCTCGCGCGCCGCCCGTCGCCATCACCCGGCCTTGCGCTTCATTAGCGCGCCGCCTCCGAGATGCGTTTCCACATACAGATCATGCGGAGGCTGGAGCCCCGGAAGCAGCTGGCACAGCCCGCTCGTCGCCTTCGATCCAAAGTAGCCCACTGGCGGTCCCCGTCGTTCTCGATGACCGTCACTGAACGAATCGGGCTGCAATGTCAAATCTCCACGAAAACCCGTTCGTTGCTCTACCCCGACATAAAGCCGGAACCAGGGGGTGAGCAGTTACATTTTCTGAATATCAAAAACATGACAAAAGAAGAGCCCTGCGCCACCCCCGGCCTGCCGTTTGCCGACACCCTTTCTGTGTTACTATTCTGCGCTGCCAAAGCGGGAGACGGAGTTATGGCCACACCTGCCGAAGCGATTCAGACCGAGCGCCAGAAAGAACTTGCGGCAATCATCGAGGAGCTCGAGGACCTCAATACTGAAGCAGCGGACCACAGCCTCTGGATTCGCACGCGGTGGAACCTCCCCAATCAGAAGCCGTGGCATCTCGGCACCTCGGAACGACCCGCTCCGGGACCCTATACCCTGGGCGTGGAATATCCGGCGGCCGAACCCCATGTCTGGAAATGGCCGCAGATAGAAAAATACCTGATGCATCTTGTCGAGTTGTGTCCGCTCGAGTTGACGGAAAGGCAGTCGGTGTTGCTCACCAATCCGGCCTTCGGGACCAGGGGCGTCAAGGTGACCAACACGATGCGGATCGCGATCTCGATCTACAAGAAGGGGGATGTGGCCGAATCGCACATGCATACTCCGAATGCCAGCCGCACCATCATCTCCGAGTCCGGCGGCTACACGATGGTCGAGGGCGAACGCATCTTCCCCCGGCGCGGCGATTTGGTCTTTACGCCGAACGGAACCTGGCACGGGCACGGCAATGACGACGACACCCCGGTGATCTGGGCCGACACGCTCGATTGGCCCCTTGCCGATTTTCTCGGCCTGGCATGGGCGCGCAACGACGACACCGTCAGCGGCCACAACCGCCAGCCCGAGACCGACTACTCGGCGAAATTCTATGGTCGCGGTGGCATCCGTCCCATGTTCGACGCACTTCCGCGCGGCGAGGGACGCAGGGTCACGCCGATGTTCCTATACAAGAGAACCGATATCCGCGATGCCCTCGACGACATGCGCGGCCACGACGGCGACCCCTATGAGGGCATCATCGTCGAACTCGTCAACCCGGTCGACGGCGAGCCCGTGTTCTCGACGTTGAGCTACCGCGCCCAGTTGCTGCGGCCGGGCGAACGGACGCAGCCCAAGCGGCACACCGCTTCGACGATCTACTTCGTGCTTGACGGGTCGGGCCATGTTGAGGTCGACGGCAAGCAGTTGCCATGGGAGCGGAGCGACTTCTTCGTTGTGCCAGGCCATCGCTGGTGGCATTTCGTCAATTCCGGTTCGGAAGACGTCATCCTTTACAGCTATACCGACGCGCCCCTGATCGAGAAGCTCGGCCACTATCGTGCACAGGGCGTCGATCGGACGGGAGCTGCTGTCGAACTCTGCTGAGCGCCGGATCCCGCGGGGCCCATCCGCGGACCGCGCGGCTCGATGCAGCGTGGCATCCGCCGGTGCTTCGGGTTCCGCAGTCTCGAAACGGCGCTCGCGCCGTGGACGATGCCTGCACTGCCTCAGGTTCCGGCAGGCAGCTGCTCCGGACGTAGACATCCGACTTCATGCGTATCGCTCGCAGTGAACGCACGGTGATCCGCTCAGAGATCCCGGTGCTGCCGTGTTTGCCGGTTTCGTCGCGGGTACTGCCGTCTGACGGCAGGAATGCCTGTACCTGTGCCAGCCGCGCGGTTGTTCAAGGCTTGACCGTCGGTGCGGCCTGATGTTCAGGACGTGTCGGCGGCTTGTACGGGACCACTACCGTCCGTTTTCGAGGACGGCGGTGAACTCGCAGCTCACCAGGTACGGGCTGTTGGGCGTGCCCGGGGCGGTGTGGCGGGCAGGGCGGGATTCGGGATCCGGGAACATCCTGCCCCACTCCTTGTTGACCACCGGCCGCTGGTCCGGATCCCGGAGCCAGAAGGAGACCTTGACGATGTCCTCGGGCGTGCCGCCCGCCTCCTCCATGATCGAGCGAATATGCCGGAAGATGACTTCGCACTGGCCCTCGAGCGTTTCCGGCACCGTGTTGGTGGTCGAATCCAGGCCCTGAATGACGCCGGTCATCAATATGTTTCCGACGCGCGCCGCTGCCGGAATCGGGTTGCGATGCTGATAACCTTCGATGTGGATGCTCTGTCGGCGTGCCATGGGCCGTTTCTCCTGTCTTCGCTGCGGTGCGGACCGGCGGTTCGGCGCAACATGCCGCATGTGCTACATTGCGCACCTCCAATATGAGGTGATCATGAGCGAGACTCAACACGCTGTCCGCTGGCCTGACGGTGGTGTAAGCCGCGTTCCCTACGGAATCTACACCGACCCCGACATCTACGAGGAAGAACAGCGCCGGATCTTCCGCGGGCCGGTGTGGTCCTTCGTCGGGCTGAGCCAGGAGATTCCCGAACCGGGCGATTATCGCACTGCCTATATCGGTGATACGCCGGTCATCGTGCTGCGCAATCTCGACGGCGAGATCCGGGTGCTGGTCAATCGCTGTTCGCATCGCGGTAATCTCGTCTGCATCGCCAAGGCCGGCAATGCCGAGAATCTTACCTGCGTCTATCACAACTGGCGCTACGACCTCGACGGCAATCTCGACAGCGTTGCCTTCGGCAAGGGTCTCGGTCGCTCTGGCGGCATGCCTGCCGACTTCGATACCGCGAAGCATGGCCTCGAACGCCTTCGCGCCGAGACTTGGAACGGTCTCGTCTTCGCCACCTTTTCCGAAGATGCCCCGCCGCTCGGCGAATTTCTCGGCGCGGAGATGAGCGCCAACATCGAGCGGGTGCTCGGGCGCGAGATTGTCCTTCTCGGAACCTACAACCAGTTCATGCCCAACAACTGGAAGCTCTACATGGAGAATGTCCGGGATTCCTACCACGCGAGCATCCTGCACATGTTCCAGGCGACGTTCCGGATCAACCGCCTGTCAATGAAGGGCGGCATCCGCCTTTCCGATCGCGGATGGCACCATGTCAGCTATTCGGTTGCCGAGACCGACCGCGAGGAGAGGCAGTACAACTCGAAACGCCTGCTGTCGGTGAAGGACGGCTACCTCCTCGCCGATCCGAGCCTCGTTGATGGCTGGCGCGAATTCGACTGCGGCACCACGCTGGCGATTCAGTCGATCTATCCGAATTTCGTGGTGCAGCAGATCTACAACTCGATTGCGCTGAGACTGTGCCTGCCCAAGGGGCCGGAGGAGTGCGAGCTCATGTGGTGGATCCTCGGCTATGCCGACGACAGCGATGAAGAGCGGGAGGCGCGCATCCGCCAGTCGAATCTCGTCGGGCCGGGGGGGCTGATCTCGATGGAGGACGGCGTCGTCGGCGGCTGGGTCCAGCGCGGCTCGAAACGCGATCCCGAGAAGACCACCATAGTCGAGATGGGCGGCCGTGACGTCGCGCCGACAGAGGAGGGGCGTGCGACCGAGGTCTCCATCCGCGGTTTCTGGAGGGGGTATCGCGACCTCATGGGCGTGTGACCATGGACATCCGGGCGGACGCCGATCCCGGTGTCCGGCGGATCATTGAGGACTTCATCGTCGATTATGCGCACATGATTGACGATGACCGGCTTGAGCAATGGCCGGACTGCTTTACGGATCCGTGCACCTACAGGATCATCAACCGGGAGAACCATGCCCGGAACCGCGCCATCGGGGTGATGGAGTGCCGAAGCCGGGGGATGCTCCAGGATCGCATCAGGGCGCTCCGCGAGGCCAACATCTACGAGCCGCATTTCTACAGGCATCTTCTGTCGGGTACGCGGATTCTCGGGTGTGACGGCAACGTCTGGCAGGCCGAGACCTCGTATACGGTCATCCGCACCATGCAGGAGGGCGACATGTCGGTCTTCAGCACCGGCAAGTATGTCGACGAGATCGTCCTGGACGATGATCGTCCGCGCTTCCGCTCCCGTATCGTGGTCACGGATTCCATGCGTGTGCATACCCTTGTCGTCATTCCCCTCTGACATGCGGGCGGCAACCGGATAGTGATGACAGCGCTTCCGCGCGTCGCAATCGCGATCGGCGATCCCGCCGGCATCGGTCCCGAAATCGCGCTTCGGGCGGCCGGAGACGATCGCGTGCGTGCGCGGTGCCGTCCGGTCATCGTCGGCGACCGCGCGGTACTGTCGCACTATGCAGACCGCCTCGGCCTCGCGGTTCCCGACGAGTTCGTGGATGTGGCGGCGTTCGACGCGTCCCGGCTGATGCCGGGCAGCAGTTCGGCGGCGTGCGGCGAAGCGATCCTGGCCTACGCCGCGCGCGCGGTCGATATGGCGATGGCGGGAGAGGCGGATGCCGTCGTGGCCTGTCCGCAGACTCAGTCCTCGATCGCGGCCGCCGGAATCGCGTTTGACGGCTATCCGTCGTTTGTCGCTCGTCAGACCGGCGCCGACCCCGAAACGGTGTTCATGATGCTGGTCTCCGACCGCCTGCGCATCGCCCATGTGACGCTGCATCTTGGTCTCCGCGCCGCGCTCGAACGGATCGACCGGCGGCGCGTCCTGTCGACGCTTGCGGCCACCGATACCGCCCTCAGGAGCCTCGGCATAGCGGCACCGCGCATCGCGGTCTCGGGGCTCAACCCCCATGCTGGCGAGGGCGGCCTGTTCGGGGACGAGGAAATCGGTACGATCGTGCCCGCGATCGCCGAGGGACGGGACCGGGGAATCGATGCCCATGGCCCCTTTGGTGCCGACACGATGTATCTCGACGAGTCCTATGACGCCTATCTCGTGATGCTCCACGATCAGGGCCACATCCCGGCGAAGCTCGTGCAAGGCGCTGGCGTCGCCGCCTTCGCCATCGGCACCCCGATTACGTTCTCGTCGGTGGCGCATGGCAGCGCGCTCGACATTGCGGGCCGCGGGCTCGCTGATCCGGCGGCGCTGATCTGGGCGCTGGAGCAGGTTTCTGGATGCGCGGGGCGGCGCCGAAACCTGACGGGTTTCAGGTCGGCACGGCCAGAGCAACCAGCCGGGGCTCCAGGCCGCACCTCGATGCCGGCAAATGCCGCTTTGTCTGCGCCAAACATGCGCGAATGAAAGACACCAGAATCCCCAACAGGATTGTTGACAACGAAGATGTTGGCAAAGAGCCTTGTCCGGCCGCTTTTTCCCATGTCTGCTTTTGCGGATCCGGATGCCGCAGCCGGACGTCGATGGTCGGCCGTATTTCCGTCAGGACGGTTTCCTGAACTGCCGGGAAAGCTTCAGGCCCTGACCCTGATAGTGCGAGCCGATTCCATCTCCATAGATCCTTTTCGGCCGCTTTGCCATGCGTTCGTACCGCAGATGCGCGACCAACTGCCGGTGCTCAAGTAGAAACGGCACATCGTGGGACCGGACTTCCAGTACGCCGCGTGACGCGACCGTGGAACGGTTCGGGCTCCAGCCGAAACCCGGATCGAAGAACCCCGCGTAATGAACCCGGAACTCGCCGACCAGGGTGTCATAGGGGACCATCTCGGCGGCGTAGTCCGGGGGTACCGCGATCGCTTCGCATGTGGCGAGAATGTAGAAATCGCCGGGGTTGAGAATCAGGCCGTTGCCGCGGGCGAACAGCGGCTCCCAGTAGTCGGCCGGATCGTAGCGGTCGTCCTGATCGAGATCGATGACGCCGGCATGATGCCGGGCGCGCCACCCGATCTGCCTGTCCGGCTGGTTGCCGGACAGGTCGATATGGAGACCGAGTCCGCCATGCAATTCGGTCTCTGCCGGATCGAGATCGCGATCGAGGAGCGGCGCCTCGTGGTGGAGGTCCGGGAGGTCTGTTGCTCCGACCGTCGACATGCCGTTGCGCAGTCGAAGCTGAGTGAGTCGAGCGCCGGTGCGAACCGAGATGGAAAACGTTCGTGGCGACACTTCGGCATAGAGCGGGCCGCTATAGCCCCTGTCGATCAGGTCGAAGTGCCGGTTGCGGTCCGAGATTACCCGGGTAAACACGTCAAGACGCCCCGTGGAACTCTTGGGATTGGCGAAGGCGGAGACGTGCTGCGGCAGGTTCAGCCGTTCGAGCAGCGGAATGATGTAGACGCAACCGCGCTCGAGAACGGTGCCGTCGGAAAGGTCGAGTCGGTGCATCTCGAAATCGCGCACCCGATCTTCGACGGTGGTCCCGGGGCCGGGAAGGAAGCTTGCCGGAACGCGCCACGCGAATTCGCCGAGCCGGAGATCGAGGCTCGCCGGCTGGATCGATGAGATGTCGATCGACGGGTCGGCCGAAATGGCGTCGTGCGCGACCATCTCTTCGAGTGCCTGCGAGGGAAAAATGCCCCGCGGATAGTCCGGGGATGCGGGGTCGGAGATGGAACCGAGCATGCGGACAGTTTACGCGAATCGGCGGGGATGTGCCGGTCCTCTGGAGCGCGGACTGTGGATAACGGCGCCATGTCGGGGTCGGGTGCTCGCAGGCTGCCTTCCAGCCAGCCCCCATAAATGCCGTGGGCCGCCGATATGACCTGCCCATGTAGGGCCGCAGAAACTCCTGAACGGTCGTAACTGCTCACCCCCCTAGTTTCGGCTTGATGTCGGGGAAGAGCAACGAACGGGTTTTTACACTGTAGACGAATTCGTTAGTGGTGGTCATCGAGAGCGGCGGGGACCGCCAATGGGCTACTTTGGATCCAAGGCGACGAGCGGGTTGTGCCAGCAAACCGCCGAAGAGCGTTCCAATCGTGCTTTCTGACTGCTCAACCCGTCGGGCGATGCAAGTCGTTGCGCCATCGGCATTCAGCCCGAGCGGTGCTTGAGCGGCAGCGCCCGCCGCGCACTTGCGGAGACAGTCCTGCGATCCGCCGCGCGGCTTCCGAGCGGCACTACAGGAAGCACGAGGGAACGATGCAATGCGCGAAGTCCCGTTCATCGGCGGCGTCATTCGCCCGGCCTGTACCGTCGGCGGCGGTGCAGGCCGGGACGCTGCCGCCGATGAACAACGGTGGCTGCACGGGTTGCCGCCGATGATCGCCGGGAGGTGCTCCCGCTACCGCTTCGAACGTTGCCGCTGGACGCGACGACGCGGCGGGCGCTTCCGACGTGTGCGTGGTGCGCCACGGTGAATCATGAAGGTCAGGCACAAGGGACCGCAGGCGCTGCACGAGCGCGACGCCGACGCGCCGGGCTTCCGGCTGTATCCCCGAAGGGCGACCGCGCGGGTCAGTGGAGCGTCCGTGTCTCCGGCAACTGGCGTGTGGTGTTCCGCTTCGAGGATGGCGAGGCCGTGGACCCGATCGACAGTCACTAACAGAAGGGGAACGATGACCCTGAACGAGGTTGCAGGCGGCCGCGTCGGCCCGATTCTGAACTTGTCGCACCCGGGCGAACCCGTCCGCGAGAGCATGAACGATGTGTGCTGGGCCGTGATCGGGACGGCGGCACGTCCCGGATGCCAGCGCGGAACGCTGTCGCGCCTGCTGAACGGCAAGGCGGGGGTGTCGGCCAGGATGGCGCTGGCGTTGGAGGATATCGGTGGGGCCACCGCCGGGCACGGGATGCGGATGCCGGCGAGCCACGAGCTTGAGCAGGCGCGTTGGCCGCGGAATACCGCCTCGCAACGCGCCACGGCGTCGCACGCATGATCCAACCTCTTGCTCGCCTGCGGGCCGGTAGACAGAGCCAGCCAGCATTGACCTGCGCATGTCGGGTGGCCAGATCGAACTGGCCGTTTGTTTGTCAAATTGGCATCGCGTACATTCGGGACAGTGAAATTGAGGGTCAATGAACCTCTTGCAAAGTGATCCACTACCGAATTCCGGGTTTGATTGATGTTGCCGTCGATTTGTGTACGGGCCCGATTGCCGAGCGGGGTGTCTGTAAGCGGACTGCCGGGTATCGTTGAAGGCGGCTGCAGGAGGAGGGTGCGCCGGTCTGCCGGGCGGACCGACAACCCAACCGGCGAACGAGGCAAGGCATGATGATGATCCGGCGCATACTCCTGGCTCTTGCCCTGGTCCTGCAACTCTCGCCTGCCGTTGCGCAGCAGCCGGACAGTGCCGGGCAGGTCGACGCCCTTCGTGCGCGCGCCGAGCAGGGTCATGCTGACGCACAGGCCAAGCTCGGCCTTTTTTACGACGTAGGCTTGGGCGTGCCGCAGGACTATGCGGAGGCCGTCCGGTGGTATCGCAAGGCGGCGGAGCAGGGTAACGCCGCTGCACAGGCCCTTCTTGGCATCATGTATGAATCTGGGTGGGGCATCGCCCGCGATCCGGTGCGGGCACACATGTGGTACAATCTCGCCGCCGCCAGAGACTCTAACAAAGGTATCCGGGCATATGCCGTAAACGGTCGGGACCGGGTGGCGCAGCAATTGACGGCGGCGCAGCTCCGCGAGGCGCAACGGCTTGCGCGGGCGTGGCGGCCGGGTAGGGACTAGGCCGAAGTTCCGTATGAGTAAGCGTTCGTTCGTGCGGTGAGGTGTTGTTGTTTTCGTCCGTTTGACGGGCTCTTGTCAGGGAGTTCCAGCGTCACCCGGAGCGGTTTCGTGCACCGGGATGCGCGGTGAGGGGCACTGGCGTCATGCCGTGTTTTCCGCATTGGTTGTGGTTTTGTCCCGGCGCTGCGGAGGCAGAGCTGAGCGCCATCCCGTGCCGGTTGCAGGGTTCAGCGATTGAGGGTCCGCTTCCAGTCCTTGCGGAGCGGGCCAGATGTCCTTCTTCGGCTTCTGTCATGTCGGTCGTGGCGGCCGCTGGTTGTCCCGACGCGGCCGGCAGACGCCGCGGCGCGGGACCAGGGTCTCGCAGGGCACGGGCGCGGTGTTGCAGCGCGCGCTCCATGCGGCGGTCGAGAAGCAGCGGCTCGCCGCATGGACCGCGTAGCGCATCTGCGGCGCCGACCAGGCGCGTGTATCCGAGGTAGTGTCAGCGGGCGGAGCTCGTCGAGGGTCTTTGGGGCGGCGGTGTCCGACGTGATCAGCTTCGGGGCCGACAGCGGCAGAAGGCGCGGGCGATGGGGTCCGCTCCGTGATCGTCGCAGCACTGCGCGACCATGAAGTCGCGCCCTCGACCTCACGGCGGCACTGCGAATCTCCGCCGCCTCTCCGGGCTCACGGCAACCAGGGCGACAGATCGCCGTTCTCCGCGCAGGCATCAAGCCAGCGCAGAACGTCGAGGCCGCTCCTCGCGACCGTACCGTGTACATGACAGCCGTCCATGCTGTCGGAACCGAAGCCGGGCTTCCGCCCGTTGGCCGGGGCCCCTGATAGCCCTTTCCCCGAAATTGTTGTCCATGGTCGACGAACACGCGATGGTTGAGCGCAGCGGCCTGCCTTCCGGCGACGCTTTCGGAAGCCTCGGCGCTTCCGCAAACAGCGATCGCAGTCTCCGGCGCCGCCTGCGTGGCCTCGAACGCCGCCGGAAGCAAGGCAGTCGAGCCGTGTTCAGGCAGCAGATCTCCGCGATCGACCCGTTCGTCCGCCCACCCCTCCAGCTGCGGCCGGCGCAGTCCGGAAGTCGCGCCGACAATGCGCCCGGCAACAGCACAGGATGATGAAGGGCCACAGGCGCGCCAGCTTCTTGCAGGCGCCGTAGCGGTCGCAGACATGGGGGCGTCCGCGAACAGCTTCGCCGCGACCTCGGCGCTGCGCGAGGGAGAGGACCGCGTCACGGCTGACCGATGTCCGGAGCCAGGCGCGACTTTCGGACCTCCCTTGGGGCCCGGATGCATCGGCATGGCGCAGACCCCGGTGCGCGAGGACCGCGTCCCGAAGCGGCTCGAACAGGGGCAGCATCCGGCTCGCTGGCCAGCGTTCCCGGCGAAAGCCCCTGGACGCGGCGCAAGGGCCGCATGCACGCGCTCGTGCAGCACATGCGTCCACACCCGAATGCGGTGCCGGGAAACAGCCGCCACCGGTGAACCGGGGCAGTCACAGCCCCGGCGGACAATCCGCCGCTTTTGATCACGATGATCCTGGTGCGAACCGTTGGCAACGCAGCACGAGCAGGCGTCCTCCGCCACCTCCAGCCGCTCCTCCACCTCCTCGAACGCCGGCCGCGGCCAAGAGTGCCGCGCTTCGACGACGCCCGCTGCCTCTTCTCGCTCTTGCGCCCGTACGACCTGTTCGAACGAAGCTTGTCGTTCTCCGCCTCGAGCGCCCCGACCCTTCAGAACCTTCATCGCGGTCTTCAGGCCGGTATTCTCCATGCGCGGCGATACCACCGTCGACCGCTTCCGCGCGCCGGCCTCGGCAAGAAGCCTGCCCGGACGCACAACCTCCTGCTTCAGCGCAAGAGACTGCTTCGCCGTCCGCCGAACTTCCCTGACCTCCGCACGGGCAGCTGACAGCTTCTCGCGATTGCTCTCGAAAATCGCCTTCAGGGAATTCGCGCGGCTGCGCTCCTCCACCTCCTGCAAGCGCAGCTCCTCACAGCGACCCTCCGCAGCCTCGGCTCGAATACGCTCGCGATCGTACAGGGACTTCCAGGTGGCCGAATCACGACACGACGACTGCGACACGTCGCCAGCGGCGTCCGCACCCGATGATGACACGAAAGCCTCGATGCACATGACCATCTGATGGCACCGCCAAAAAAAATTTACCAGCCCCCTTCTCCGAATCACCAAAACAAACCTCGGCGCAGATCGTCATCACCGCATGAACGAACGCTTACATCATACGGAACTTCGGACTAGGGAGCGGAACGACTGACAATATCCGGCGCGTCTTCCCGATCGATACAGCCATGGTTTGCCAACTGCGTCCGGATCGTCATCGGCGATACGTTGAAGTGATCCGCGGCTTCATTCTGTTTTTCTTCGGAATAGTCGCCGTTCAACATCTCTTCCGTGGAGGCAAACGGGCTCAATAACTCCGCAGCGAAGGCTCGTTGCGCCTTCTGTCTGTAGCTGCGGGCGCGCGTTGCCGGGTTCAGCCGTTCGCCAGCGTAACTCAGTTTGCGGCTTAGCACACGGTCGCCCACCAGACGCGCCAGATCGAACCGACGCCCCGTTTCCCATTTCGATCTGAGCGCCACATGCGCGGTGCCACCGCCTTGTCCGCTCAGCACAAACGACACAGCGTGCGACCGCCTGTTCGTGTCCTTAATGGCATCGACCGTCGTCCCCGCGAATTCAGACAACTGGGCGTTGGAAACCGGTTGGCCGTCCAGATTCAATCGGTCGCGCAGGCTGCGGGCGGCGCTTTTTCCGACACGCCACGCCGCGGTTTCTGCAGGCTCTGGAATATCCGCATCGCATTCCAAGGAAACGGCGTCGTCCAGATTGGTATTGAAGCCGTTGTTGCATGCGATGCTCGACAGCTCCGTGGCTGAGAGCATTTGATCTTGCCCATTGTCGTGAAGCGCGGCGTCGCAGGCCATTTCGCCCAACGCCCATTCGCCAAGCGTTGCCATATCGCCGAGACGCTCCAGCAGAACAGTGTCGTCAATTTCGTCTGGATCGTACCCCAACTGAGCTTCCAGGCGTCGGAAACGGGCAGCCTCGGGATCTTGTCGTTCTGCCTTGAGATCGTTCCAAAGGCGATGAAGGTTCGAGTTCCCGATGTTGCGGCTGCCCAATCTGGTCAGGATATTTTCGATGAACCCGTCAATCGCCGTTTCCAACTGTGCGGGAGGAACAATTTCGAGTTCGGCTGCACCGATATAGCGAAACGAAACTTTCCCGGGGTTCCGTGTCGGGCTGGACTTGAGGAATGTCTGGACCCCATCCGTGAAGACTAGGATATTCGGCCATGCATAGCCCTCACCGACTGTCGCCATCGAGTGAGCAAACTCCCAACGGCGTCGGGCGCTTTCCGCCGAGGGTCGTTCGCCCTCCCACCGAATACGCCACCAGTTCCAGATGAACCACTCGGCGAGTGGGTATCCCGCAATGTGCGGGCCGTGGCGGAGTTCGTTGCTTTCGAGATCCTGACCGACAGTCAGCAGTCGTTCGTTCGCTGTCATTGAGAACAGGCCGAACGTCACCCTTTCTCGCGCCGAGCCCGAAGGGAGTTCCTCAGAAGAGAGTGAAATTGTCAGTTCGCTCTGCATCTCAGCCCCCATTCTTCCAGGACCAGACGCCGCATGCTGTCATCGTCCTTGCCCAACTCGTAGCCGTGGTAGTGCCGACTGCCTTTGCTCAAGCTTGGATTCGTACGCACGGCCATCGGGATCCACTGCCCAAACGTACTTCGGAAATCCATCTTCGCCGATGCTGCTGATCATCCCTCGTTCGATGCCTTCGCAGAAAAGGGCCCTCGCTTCGTTCAAGCTCACGATGCGGCCGCTGCCGTCGCACAGCGACTTGTTCGGATGTGGGTTCGCCGGAGGATAGAAACTGTAGTCGGCGCTCTTGTGTTTGTGAAGCGCGCTGCCAGTGTAGCGGGCCTCGTCCACGAGGCGTTTCAGGACACTGCGGTCTATCTCGTGTCTCGTGACGAATCTGCGTTTTGGATTGTTCCCCTGACGTTTCGGCACCCTGATCGACTCCTGATCCAAACTTGGCGCTGATGGCATCCTGCATATGGACGGCTATGCGGACTACAACCGACTGACCCTGCCAAGCCGCAAGGGCGGCGCGCCGATAAGGCTGGCATATTGCCGACTAGTAGTCCACCGGCATTGTATTGATGGTTTTTTGTGGGTAGTATTTCCGTGTCGGCGTTCGTTGGAATCCGGACAGTGCCGATATCCACACGGGCAGATGCCGAACAGGCAGGCAGCCGCAGCCCCATGCGCAGGTCCGGACAACGGGCATGCCCGCAGGTCTTCGGCGCAATGACAGGAGCAGCGCATATGGCCAACTCTCGGGGCAGGAAGCTCTACCGGGTGACCCTTTCGGCGCAGGAGCGCCGGGATCTGAAGGCGATTGTCGACGGCACCGGGGCTGCCTGGCGTCGGCGCCGGGCACAGGTCCTGATGCTGGCTGACGAGGGGCGCGACGGCGCTCGGCTTGTCGATGCCGACATTGCGCAAGGGCTGGGCATCGGCACGGCGACGGTCGAGCGTTTGCGCAAGCGCTGCGTTCTGGAGGGGCTGGACGCCGCCCTCAGCCGCAAGGAGCAGGTGAACCGTCGGCCGAAACGGGGGCGATGGAAGCGAAGCTGGTCGCCCTGGCCTGCTCATCCCCGCCCGAGGGCTGTGCCCGCTGGACGCTGAAGCTGCTCGCCGGCCGTCTGGTGGAGATGGAGATCGTCGAGCGCATTTCGGAAGAGACGGTCAGGAAGACGCTAAAAAAAGGAGATCAAGCCGTGGCTGAAGCAGTACTGGTGCATTCCACCGCACCGGAGCGCACAGTTCGTGGCGGCGGATGTGCTTGACATTTATCAGCGGGACTTTGCCAGGGACGAGGTGCTGAGACCAGCCGGCAGCAGGAAACCCGCATCCCCCGGTCAGCCGGAGGTGGTCGACTATGAATATGAGCGCAACGGTACGGCCAACCTCTTCATGGCCTTTGCGCCCAACGAGAACTGGCGCACGGTGAAAGTCACCGACCGCCGCGGGACTGGGCGCACTTCATCCGGGAGCTTGCCGACGACCATTTTCCCGACAGGAAGATCGTGCTGGACAATCTGAACACGCACAGTCACTGTATGAAGCCTTCGAGCCCGAAGAGGCGGGTACGAAAGCGGTTCGAGTTTCGCTATACGCCGAAGCATGGAAGCTGGCTCAACATGGCCGAGATCGAGAGCGGCGCGCTGTCGCGGCAATGCCTTCGGCGACGCATTCCCGACCGCGACACCATGCTGCGGGAGACCGTGGCGTGGGTCGAGCGCCGCAATGCGGCCGATGTCACTGTCGACTGGCGTTTCACGACGAAGGATGCCCGGACGAAACTGAAGTCACTATATCCCTCAATACAATAATGTTAGACTACTAGGGGTGAGTAGATACCTCGAAAGAACGCCAGCAACTTCGATACGGCATCCATGTTTAAGGCCGGGTTCTGGAAGCAGCCTCGCTTCGCAAGATCCCGGACGGGGAAGGCCTTGACCCATTCTACCGACGCGGCGGCATTCTTGGCCTCGGCCTCCCGGGCCCGGTGCAACCGATATTCGGATTCGATCCCAAGCCAGATGCTGGCATCGACGCCGAGCACCTTCTCGAATTGCAGCGCGGTTCCCGGCTCGAGCGGCACCTTGCCCGAGATGATCTCGCTGACCAGCTTGGGAGAGCGACTGCACCGGCGCGCGAACTCGGCATGCGAAATATCTGCCGTCTGGAAGCGCTCCTGAAGGACCCGTCCGGGCGGGACCGCATAGTTCGGGTAAAATTAACTGGTCGCTGTCGCCATCTGTCCGTCCTCCGTTAGTGATAGTCGATCACGTCAAGAATTGTGATCGCCGTCACCCGTTCTGCATCGATCCCTCCGTCGTCCCTGCGCGGGAACGGCTCGTGATTGGCTTCGAAGACGAGCTGGTGAAGATTGACGAGATTCACGGCAAACTGCTCCTTCCGATCCCCGGCGAGCTGGTGCCGCCTGTGCGGTGGCGTAGCTGGCACCAATGCCAGACTGGCTGCCGCTCTGAGAACAGCCATCCGTGTCATGATGACCTTGGCCATCCTCGCTCCATAGGCCCTCCGCAGAGAATCCGCCGCATCGAAGATCTTTTCGAGCTTTTGTGTCCAGAATGCGATATCCATGGAATCCTATCATTATCGTTACTCAACAGGTAACGAAAAATTCGCACCTGTCGACTGGGGG
The DNA here is from genome assembly GCA_964291215.2 of Alphaproteobacteria bacterium. GTDB lineage: Bacteria > Pseudomonadota > Alphaproteobacteria > MPNO01 > UBA830 > JAJEBT01. The sequence continues at coordinate 2,518,741 of OZ219791.1, forward strand.
GAGTTAGGTCCTTCCGCTGGTCCTCGTGGGAGCATGGCTCGGGCACGGGTTGGTTTCCAGCGCCTGCCGGATGCCGTCGTGACCACCTTGCCTTTTGCCGGTAGGCTACAGGTCCTCGGAAAACTCCGGCAGGGGCCAAATTTTCGTCGGACGGACGAAGCAGCTTCCTGCTACCCTGCCTCCGTGAAGAGGCGTAGTACTTGCTGCGGTTCGGACTTCAATCCGGCAACGAGTGAGTTACGCCACTTCAGCGGACGCTGTCATCGTTTGCTCTGCAGAAATGATCTCTGCGATCGGCGGGAACGAGGAGAGAGGGGCGACAGGGCGGCCGGATGGCCCGCATGGGGTGTCGGGCCCGATGGCCGGCCGTCATGGCGGAGAGCTGTGCGCACCCGGAAGCTGTGCGTGCAAGCCCGGTACCTGGCAGGCCGGAATGCCGGCAGCACTGCGCCGACGATCAACCGTTCACGCCGAGAGCGACGACTTCTCCGTCGGCGGTGCGGCCGTGGCGCCGGAAGAATCCCAACGTCTTGAGAGTCGGCTCGTCGCTTGCGATGAACAGGATTGCATCCTCGGTGTCCGAGTTATTGACATGCTCGTACCAGACGCCTCCCGGAACGGCCACGGCGTCATAGGGGTGCCAGTCCAGCCTGTCGCCGTCGATAAGACTGTGTCCCGACCCCTGGAACGGAAAGCACACGAGGCTTGCATTCTGGCACTGTGCCAGCGTACGCTCGCCCGGGCGCAGCAACTGGCCAAAGAATGTCATCGTCGGATAGACGGGCCGGCCCGACACGGGATCAGTGTATTCCACCATGATCGAATCCCAGGGGCTGCCCTCATGGCCGCGGAACGAATCAAGCAGCGCGAGCGTGCGCTCCCATCGATAAACATACATCGGTGAATGCTGCCCGCTGCCCCTGGCGTGGCTGACGAAGCGCGGCCTGAGGCCACCGAAGCCGTAGGTGCGGCTCGAATGGTCGTCGTGGAAGCGCGCGGACTGCTCCCGGCGGGAAACCAGCCTGCCGTCCTCCTCCTCGCGATAGTCATGCTCGAAGCTCGCGGCGTTCAGCACTTCCGAGAGCGGCAGGTCGAGTACACTGACATTCACCGCGAAATCGTCACCGTGATTGCCGTGGTTGTGCCATGCATCAGCCGGTGTGAGCACGATGTCGCCGGGACCGAAGGTGATCGGCTCGCCCTCCACTCCGGTGAAGTTCTTCTCGCCGGTCAGGCCGATCCGGACCGCGTTGATTGAATGTCGATGTGGCGGCATGACCTCCCTGGGGTCGTTCAGGCGGTAGGCCGTATAGAGCGTTGATACGGTCGCGCGCGCCGGCGCCATTCCCGGATTGACGAGCACGATGGACCGGCGTTCGGAATCGTCCATCGTGATCAGTTCGGCAGCCTGGTGGAGAAGTGGCTCGATGTCCGCGTATCTCCACACATAGGGAACCGCGCGGCGGCCCTTCAAGACCTGGCCGTCCTCGTCATGGTCCTCGCGGTGTTTCTCCACTGCCCAGTATGGAGCAAGGTCGAGCGAGTCGAGGTGCTCGTAGAGGCTGTCAAGCCGCGCCTTGCGGTTGTCCCGTCGATGCGGGAGTTCGGTGGTGGATCCAGACATATCCGACCCTCCGTGAGACCGAGTTCATGTCGCGTGGGCGATTCAAGAATAGCACTGTCTTGCTGCACACCGAAACCGTCATCGCAACCGGCGGGACGCGGTTCTGGCAGCACGGACCGGTCCCGGCCAGGTATTTGCGATGCGTTTCGCATCGGCGCTGCCATGGGCTATCATCTACACGCATAAGATCGCCCGCTCCGTGCCGCTTTCGGCAATTCGACACTGCCTGCAGGTGCCCAGATGGCCACCCAGATCCGCCCCACCCTCGCAGATCCCGAGCTTCCCGCCGGTGTGCTCGCCGAGATGGAACGGCTCAATGACGAGGCTGCGCCGCTCAACATCTGGCTCAGGACGCAGGCCAACGCGACCATGCATCCGCCGTGGCACCGTCCCGACCTGCCGGAACCGCCCCGCCCCGGCCGCGCCTTGCCGTGCCTCTGGCGATGGGCGGACTACGAGCCCTACCTGCACCGTATCGCGACGATCGCGCCCCTCGAATTCACGGAGCGCCAACAGTTCCTGCTGACCAACCCGGGTTTCGGCGGCGCACTCAAGGTGACGAATTCCATCCGGGTCGCGGTCTCGATCTACAAGCCCGGCGATCTCGCGGAAACCCATCGCCACACCCCCAACGCCAGCCGCACCATCCTGTCCGACGAGGGCGGGTACACCACGGTCGAGGGCGAGCGCTGCATGGCATGCCGCGGCGATCTGATCCTGACCCCGAACGGCACCTGGCACGGCCACGGCAACGATTCGGACGCTCCCGTCATCTGGATAGACATCCTTGACTGGCCGCTCCTCGAATTTCTCGACGCGATCTGGATCGACCATGACTGGAACGCGTCCGGAGACAACAGCGCGCCGCCCGGCGAGACCCTGTCGCGGAGGCTCTATGGCCATGGCGGCATCATTCCGCAGAGCGGCCGTGCGCCGCGCGGGGACGGCGTCGGCAATTCGCCGATGTTCCGCTATCGTGGTGCCGACATCCGCGCCGCGCTCGATGGCGTGAGGGATCTGGATGGGCCGAAATGGGACGCGGTGTCGATCGACTTCACGAATCCCCAGACCGGGGCGGCACCCTTCACGACCCTCGGCTATTCTGCGATGCTGCTGCGCCCCGGCGAGGTCACAGCCGAGAGCCGGTCGACGGCCGGCACGTTCTTCGCGGTGATCGCCGGCGAGGGCCACACCGAAATCGAGGGCCAGCGGCTGAACTGGCAGGAGAACGACCTGTTCGTGGTGCCCAACCATGCCTGGCACCGCCACGTCAACGTACGCGCCGACGGCGATGCCGTGCTTTATGCGGTGTCCGACCGGCCACTGCTCGAGAACATCGGCCATTACAAGCGTCAGGCGCGGGACGCACAGGGCAGGGTGGTCTCGGTCGAGGCCTGATCAGGGAGAATGCGGAGACTCCATGTTTTACGAACCGGACAAGAACGATCACGGACTTCCCTACAACCCCGTCAAGGCGTGCGTGGTGCCGCGGCCCATAGGCTGGATCACCACGATCGATTCCGGTGGCAGGATCAATGCTGCGCCCTTCAGCTTCTTCAACGCCGTGAGCTACAATCCGCCCTTCGTCCTGTTCTCGAGCGGCGGCCATCCCGAGGACGAGGAGGCCAAGGACACTGTCGTCAACATCGCCGAGACCGGCGAGTTCGTCTACAACATGGCGACTTGGAACCAGCGCGAGCAGATGAGCCACACGGCGCTGATCACCGAACGCAACGTCGACGAGATGGCCGAGAGCGGCCTCGAGGCGATCGCCTCCAACCTCGTCGCGCCGCCGCGGATCAAGGGCTCCCCGGTGCATTTCGAGTGCGTTCATCACCAGACCGTGGAACTTCCCGGCCATAACAAGGTTTCCGCCCATCACGTCGTCTTCGGCCGCGTCGTCGGCGTGCACATCGCCGATGAGGTCATCAGCGAGGACGGCATTCTCGACATCGCCGGGATCCGGCCCATCGCCCGCCTTGGCTACAAGGACTACGCGTGGATCGATTCGACGAACATGTTCACCATGGACAAGCGGACGCCCGAGGAGCTCATCGGCCCCGCCCGGCAGGCCGCCGAGTGATCCGCTGGTGATGGCAGGCCTCTCGTTTCCGGCTCGGGATCACGGTCTCCGTTCCGGAACGGACGGGGCCCGGGCGTCGTGGCGCCGGCGCCACATCCTCGGCATGGATGGTGTGTCGCGCGAGGAGATCGAGCAGGTGCTCGACCTCGCCGAGTCCCACATCGGAGACCGCGGCGGGGAGCGCGGGCCGCAGGTACTGCGCGGCCGCACGCTGATGAACGTCTTTTTCGAGGACTCGACCCGCACCCGGACATCTTTCGAGCTGGCGGGCAAGCGGCTCGGCGCCGACGTCATCAACATGGCGGTCGGGACCAGCGCCATCAAGAAGGGTGAGACGCTTCTCGACACCGCGATGACCCTCAACGCGATGCGCCCCGATGTGCTGGTGGTGCGGCACAACGAGTCCGGGGCGGTACAGCTTCTGAGCGAGAAGGTCGACTGCGCGGTGATCAATGCCGGAGACGGAAGCCACGAGCATCCGACCCAGGCGCTGCTCGACGCCTTGACCATCCGCCGCCGTCGGGGCCCCCTCGACCGGCTCGCCGTCGCCATCTGCGGTGACATCCTGCACTCGCGGGTGGCGCGCTCAAACATCTTCCTTCTCAAAACGATGGGAGCGGAGGTGCGCCTCGTCGCCCCCAAGACGCTGCTGCCGCCCGACATCGAACGGTTCGGCGCGGCCGTCCATCACGACATGCGCAGCGGCCTCCGGGATGTCGACATCATCATGATGCTGCGCCTGCAGGTGGAACGCATGCAGGGCTCCTTCGTGCCGTCGACACGCGAATACTTCCAGTTCTACGGGCTCGACCGGGACAAGCTGCTGCATGCCAGGCCGGAAGCGTTGATCATGCATCCCGGGCCGATGAACCGCGGCATCGAGATCGCGTCCGAGCTTGCGGACGACATCAACAGGAGTGTGATCCGCGAGCAGGTCGAGGTCGGCGTGGCGGTGCGCATGGCGTGTCTCGAACTGGTGACGGGAGGCCTGTCCGGCATCGGCGGGACGGCGGCGGAGTGAACGCGGCCGCTCAGGAACGCACGGCCTATGTCAATGCGCGGCTGATCGATCCCGCGCGTGGCCTCGATGTCGCGGGCGGTGTGCTGGTTCAGGGCGGCAGGATTCTCGATGCGGGCGCGGATCTCTTCGGCGCCGGGGTGCCTTCGGGCGTGAAGACCGTCGACTGCGGCGGACACTGTCTGGCGCCGGGGCTCATCGACATCCGGGTCCATCTGCCGCAGCCGGCAGGGGTGCACCGCGACACGCTTGCGACCGCCGGCGCCGCGGCCGCGGCGAGCGGAATCACCTCAATGGTCTGCCTTCCCGACACCGATCCGCCGGTCGACAACCTCGCGGTCGCCGACTCGATCGCGCGCCGCGCCCGAGATGCCGGGTCCGTGAAGGTGTACAGCTACGGTACGGTAACGAGGAAACGCGGCGGCGCAGAACTCACCGAGTTCGGAACATTGAAGGATGCCGGAGTGCTGGCCTTCACCGACGGCGACCGCGCCGTCGCCGACGCCCGCGTCATGCGCCGCGCGCTTTCCTACGCCGCGACCTTCGACGCCCTGATCGTCCAGCACCCCGAGGATCCGGACCTCGCGCTCGGCGGTTGCATGAACGAAGGCGTGGTGGCGACGCGCCTCGGGCTTGCCGGGATCCCTGCGGCGGCCGAGATCATCGTCATCGAGCGTGACCTGCGGCTCGTCGAACTGACCGGCGCCCGCTACCATGTCGCGCATGTCTCGACTGCAGAGGCGGTGAACGCGATCCGGACCGCGAGGGACCGCGGCATTCCCGTGACCTGCGATACCGCTCCGCATTATTTCATGCTGAACGACGACGCGGTGATGGATTACCGCACCTTTGCCAAGGTCTCGCCGCCGCTGCGCGGCGACGCGGACCGGAAGGCGGTCATCGACGGGCTGTGCGACGGCACCATAGACGTCATTGCGTCTGATCACCGGCCCCATAACGAGGACGCCAAGCGTCAGCCTTTCCCGCTGGCGGCCGACGGTGTCGTCGGGATCGAAACCATGCTGCCGCTCGCCCTGGAACTCGGGCGCGAGGCCGGAATCCCGCTTGCCGACCTGCTCGGCCGAATGACGGCGGCGCCGGCGCACCTGATGGGGCTTGAACAGGGCCAGCTGGTACCGGGCCGGCCCGCCGACTTCTTCGTGTTCGATGCCGACGCCGTTTGGCGCATTGATGTCGACAGCCTGCGGACGGCGTCGAGGAACTCGCCGTTCGACGGATTCGCGGCGCGCGGTCGGGTGCTGCTGACGGTCGTCGACGGTCGCGCCGTCCACGAGACCCCGCGTGAAAACGCCAGGCTGTCGGCGCGATGATCGACCCAATCAGCTGGGCCTTCAGCTGGCCATGGATACTCGGGGCTTTCGTCTTCGGCTACGCGCTCGGCTCAATACCGTTCGGCCTGATCCTGACGCGCCTTGCCGGCGCCGGCGACATCCGTTCGATTGGCTCGGGAAACATCGGCGCCACCAATGTGCTGAGGACCGGAAGCCGCAGCCTCGCTGCGCTCACCCTACTTCTCGACGCCGGAAAGGGCGCGGGCGCGGTGCTTGCGGCGGCGATATACGGGCCTGATATCGCTATCGTCGCGGCCGCCGGCGCATTTCTCGGACACCTGTTCCCGGTATGGCTCGGGTTCCGCGGCGGCAAGGGTGTCGCCGTGGCGCTCGGCATCGCGCTTGCGCTTGCGCCTCTCGTTGGCGTGCTGTGCTGCGCCGTGTGGCTGCTGGTCGCGGCGGTGTGCCGCTATTCGTCGCTGGCTGCGTTGGCAACATTCGCGGCAGCGCCGCTGTTCATGTGGTGGCTGGCCGATCCGCAGCGCGCTGAGTTTTCGCTGGCCGTCGCGGTGCTGGTCTGGCTTCGCCACTGGCGCAATATCGGACGCCTTCTGACCGGGACCGAATCGCGGATCATCCTTGAGCGCCAGAGGTCTGCCGGAGACGGCTGACGCCGTGCTTGCAGCGGCGCATGGCGCTGCCTAGAGTGACGCCATGCTGGGAGCGGACTGCCGGATGTTCGCGTGCTTCTGCACTCTCCGGCAACCGAAGAAGGCCGTGGACACGTCCATGCAGCACGACATATGCCCCAAGAGACGCCTGTCGATCTCCGGCCGCCCGGTGCGCCTCCTGAAGTCATGACGATGTCGGCTCCCGAGCCGGTGGACGGCATCCATCGCGCCGAACTCCTGTGCGATGTCGATCCGCAGCATGACACCTTCCCGAAACTGCTCGGCCGCAATGCCGATCTGCGTGGCATGCGCCCGGCGATGCGTTTCAAGAATTACGGCATCTGGCAGACCTGGAGCTGGGCCGAGGTTGGATCCGAGGTACGAGCGCTCGCCTGCGGCCTGGCCGGGCTCGGCGTCGGACGCGGCGACCGGGTGGCGATCATTGGCGACAACCGGCCGCGTCTCTATTGGACGGTCGCAGCGGCACAGTCCCTCGGCGCCGTGCCGGTGCCGGTCTACCAGGATTCGGTTGCCGACGAGATTGCCTATGTGCTTGAGCACGCCGGCGCCCGCTTCGCGGTCGTCGAGGACCAGGAACAGGTCGACAAGCTGCTCGGCGTTGCCGCCGGCGGGCCCGAAATTGTGGCTGTGCTCTATGACGAGCCGCGCGGGCTCCGCGACTATGACATGGCGGCGCTTCATGATGTCGACGACGTGATCGCCGCCGGCCGCGAGCGCGACACCGCTGATCCTGCCTGGCTTGACGGCGAGATTGCAGCCGGAGGCGCCGACGACATCGCGGTTCTTCTGTACACGTCGGGCACCACCGGGCGGCCGAAGGGCGTCATCCTGAGCCATCGCAACATCTACGTGACGGCGATGAACGCGGCGTTGCGCGAGGGCCTCGACGAGACCGGCGAGACCCTCGCCTACCTGCCGATGGCCTGGATCGGCGACCACATATTCTCCTACGCTCAGGCCTATGCGGTGGGATTCTGCGTGTCCTGCCCGGAATCCGCCGACACCGTGCTCAACGACCTCCGCGAGCTCGGTCCAACCTACTTCTTCGCGCCGCCACGCATCTTCGAGAACATCCTGACCACGGTGACGATCCGCATGGACGATGCCGGCGCCGCCAAGCGCGCCCTCTTCAACTACTTCATGGGGGTGGCGCGCCGCGTCGGCCGGCCGCTGATCGACGGCGAGCCGGTCGGGTTCGGCGGGCGGTTTCTCTACCGGCTTGGCGAGTTCTTGGTCTACGGACCGCTCAAGAACGCGCTCGGGCTCAGCCGCGTCGATGTCGGCTACACCGCCGGCGAAGCGATCGGGCCCGACATCTTCGACTTCTACCGCTCGCTCGGCATCAACCTCAAACAGCTCTATGGTTCGACCGAGGCGTCGGTGTTCATCACCATCCAGCCGAACGGCGAAATCAAGGCCGACACGGTCGGCAGGCCGGCGCCGGGGGTCGAGCTCAGGCTGTCGGAGAACGGCGAGGTGCTGTTCCGGTCACCCGGGGTGTTCGTCGAGTACTACCGCAATCCCGATGCCACTGCGGAGACCAAGACCGCCGATGGCTGGGTACGCACCGGCGACGCCGGAATCTTCGACCCTGACGGCCATCTGAAAATCATCGACCGGGCAAAGGATGTCGGGCGCCTTAACGACGGAACGCTGTTCGCCCCGAAATACATCGAGAACAAGCTCAAGTTCTTCCCCAACATCAAGGAGGTGGTCGCGTTCGGCCATGAGCGTGACATGGTCTGCGTCTTCGTCAACATCGACCTTGAGGCCGTCGGCAGCTGGGCCGAACGCAATGCGGTCGGCTATTCGAGCTATCAGGAGCTCGCCGCGTTCGATGCCGTCTACGACCTGCTCGGCGCCCATGTCGAGCAGGTCAACGCCGATCTCGCCGCCGATCCCCAACTTGCCGGCTCGCAAATCCGGCGCTTCCTGGTGCTGCACAAGGAGCTCGACGCCGATGACGGCGAGCTGACCCGCACACGCAAGGTGCGTCGCCGCCATGTCTCGGAAAAATACCACGACCTCATCGACGCCCTCTACAGCGGTGCCAAAGCCTGCGCCACGACGACCGAGATCACCTACGAGGACGGCCGCAAGGGGAGCATCACCGCGGAGGTGAAGATCCGCGACATCGAGCCGACGCTCGCCGCGGCGGCGGAGTAGCCGGCGGTGGCGGCGGCCGGCGCGGTGGAGGACCGCAGGACCAGCGGAGAGCCGATCCTGACGGTCGAGCGGGTGACGCTGCGGTTCCGCGGTGTCACGGCGATCGATGCCGTGTCTTTCGACATCCGCGAGGGCGAGATCCGGGCGATCATCGGGCCCAACGGCGCCGGCAAGTCGTCGATGCTCAACTGCATCAACGGCTTCTACCATCCCCAGGAAGGCGCCATCACCTACAAGGGTGTGGCACGGCACAGCATGAAGCCGTACAATGCGGCGAACAGCGGCATCGCGCGGACTTTCCAGAACATCGCGCTGTTCCGCGGCATGTCGACGCTTGACAATCTCATGGCCGGGCGCTCGTTGCGCATGACGGCGTCGTTTTTCTGGCAGATGTTCCATGTCGGCCCGGCGCGGCGCGAGGAGCTTGCCCATCGCGCCCGTGTCGAGGAGATCATCGACTTTCTGGAGATCGAGGCGATCCGCAAGACCCCGGTGGGGCGCCTGCCCTACGGTCTGCAGAAACGCGTCGAGCTCGGCCGTGCGCTGGCGATGGAACCCGACCTGTTGCTGCTCGATGAGCCGATGGCAGGCATGAACGTCGAGGAGAAGGAGGACATGAGCCGCTTCATCATCGACGTGAACGAACAGTTCGGAACCACGATCGCGCTCATTGAGCATGACATGGGTGTCGTCATGGACCTCTCGGATCGCGTTGTCGTGCTCGATTACGGCCGCAAGATCGCGGACGGAACGCCGGCCGAGATACAGGGGGACCGCAAGGTGATAGACGCCTATCTCGGCGTGCCGCAGAGCTAGGGAGTTGGACGCGATGGAACTGGTGCAGCAGATCTTCGTGGTGCCGTTCGCCTTCATGGTCGAGGATCCGGCCTTCCTTCTGCAGACACTGTGGGAGGGGCTGGTCTCCGGGGTGCTCTATGCGCTGATTGCGCTCGGATTCGTCCTGATCTTCCGCTCCTCGCAGATCTTCAACTTCGCCCAGGGCATCATGGTGGTATTCGCCGGCCTGTCACTGGTCGGGTTGCACGAGGCCGGGATGCCGGCGTCTGTCGCCTTTGCCGGCACGCTGGTGATCATGTTCGCGCTCGCTGCCGCAATCGAGCGGGTGGTGCTGCGGCCGCTGGTCAACCAGCCGGCGATCATCCTGTTCATGGCCACCTTCGGCCTGACTTTCGTGCTCATCGGCTCGGGGCAGCTCATCTTCGGCGGCGAAAACAAGGTCATGATCACCGAACAGCTCGGCATACCCACCGGCAGCTGGGAGATCGAGCCGTTTGGCGGTTTCGTGCTCATCGAGCAGAAGGATTTCGTGGCCGTGGCCAGCGCCCTGGTCCTTGTCGCCGCGCTCGTCGTCTTTCTCAACCGGACCCGCATGGGCCGTGCCATCCGCGCGCTCGGAGACGACCACCAGGCGGCGCTGTCGGTCGGCATCTCGCTGTCGCAGATCTGGGTCATCGTCTGGTTCATCGCCGGCATCATCGCCCTCGTGACCGGCATCGTGTGGGGTGCGCGCGCCGGGGTTTCGTTTGCGCTCGAGATCATCGCCTTCAAGGCGTTGCCGGTGCTGCTCCTCGGCGGGCTCGAATCGGTGACGGGCGCGATCGTCGGCGGCATTGCCATCGGACTCCTCGAGAAGCTGTTCGAGATCTACTGGGGCCAGCCGCTGCTTGGCGGCTCGACCGAGACGTGGTTCGCCTATGTCTTCGCGCTGATCGTGCTGGTGTTCCGGCCGCAGGGACTGTTCGGCGAGAAGATCATCGAGCGCGTATAGGAGCCTGGATCCGTGTTTTACCGCATAGCCGGCCAGTACAAGACGAGCTACGAGGCCGATCAGTCGCTGTTTCCGCTCCGCCAGGACTTCTATCTGCTGGCGGTAATCCTGGTCCTTGCCTACGGCGTCCTGCCAGCCGTTGCCGACGAGTTCCTGTTCAACGCGATCCTGATTCCGACCCTGATCTTTTCGCTGGCGGCGCTCGGGCTCAACCTGCTCACCGGCTATGCCGGGCAGCTGTCGCTCGGCACCGGCGCCTTCATGGGCGTCGGCGCCTATGCCTGCTTCAAGCTGACCACGATCTTCCCGGATCTGAATTTCATCGTCGCCGTGCTCGTGTCGGGCCTGTTCTCGGCCGCCATCGGGGTCGTGTTCGGCCTGCCGAGCCTGCGCATCAAGGGCTTCTATCTGGCCATCGCCACCCTCGCAGCGCAGTTCTTCCTGGTCTGGCTGTTCGAGAAGGTGCCCTGGCTCTACAACGACAACGCCTCGGGCGCGATCGAGGTGCGCACCATCGCGGTTGCGGGCATCACGGTGACCGGGCCGACCGCGACCGCAATGACCCAGTACTATGTCGTGCTTGTCTTCGTCACGGTAATGACGTGGCTCGCGCTCAACATCGTGCGTGGCCGCTACGGACGCATGTGGAAGGCGGTCCGCGACATGGACATTGCCGCCGAACTCATGGGTATCCGGCTGCTGCGTGTGAAGCTGATGGCGTTCGCGGTGTCGTCCTATGTCGTCGGCGTCGCCGGCGCGCTGTTCGTGTTCCTCTGGCGCGGCGCGGCGGAGCCGAATCTCTTCGATGTCGAGCTGTCGTTCCGGATCCTGTTCATCGCCATCATCGGCGGGCTGGGGAGCATCCTCGGCAACTTCCTCGGCGCCTCTCTGATCGTCGCACTACCGGTGCTCATCAACACCGTGCCGGAGCTGTTCGGCATCAAGATCCTGTCGGCGACTGTCGATCAGGTGAACGTGGTGCTGATCGGCGTCCTCATTATCTTCTTCCTGATCGTCGAGCCTCTGGGGCTGGCGCGGCTGTGGGCGCTCATCCGCGAGAAGCTGGTGGTGTGGCCGTTCCCTTACTAGCGGGTCCCGGAGCGCGGTGATATAAGTCTCTCGAGTGCGGGAAAGTAGAAACGAAGAACTGGGAGGGCTACATGAAGATTCGCAAATCTCTGGTGGCGTTCGGCGCCGGAATGGCGCTCGGCGCCTTCGTGGCTGGCCCGACGCTGGCGGCGGAGATCTATCTGCCGAACCTGTCTTATCGCACAGGTCCGTTTGCGGCGACCGGTATTCCCCTGATGAACGGCCAGCGCGATTACGTGGCGCTGCTCAACGCCCGCGACGGCGGCCTCGGCGGCGGCAAGCTGGTCTATGACGAATGCGAGACCGGCTACAACACCGCCAAGGGCGTCGAATGCTACGAGCGCACCAAGAAGCGTGCCGTCATCACCCAGCCGTGGTCGACCGGCATTACGCTGCAGGTGCTGCCGAAGACCAATGTCGACAAGATTCCGCTGCTGGCGCCCGGCTACGGGTTCTCGCCGATGGCTAACGGCGATGTCTTCGCTTGGGCGTTCAATCCGCCAGCGTCCTACTGGGATGCGGCGTCAATGATTCTCAACTACGTCTCTGGCGGGAATCTCGACAGCCTCAAGGGCAAGAAGATCGCCCACCTCCATCTCGACCATCCCTACGGCAAGGAACCGCTGCTGCTTCTTGAGACGCTGGCCAAGCGCCACGGCTTCAAGCTCTTGCCGATTCCGGTGGGCATCAAGGAGATGCAGAACCAGTCGGCGCAGTGGCTGCAGATCCGTCGCGAGAAGCCCGATTGGGTTTTCATGTGGGGCTGGGGCGCGATGAACGCGGGCGCCGTCACCGAGGCGGTCAAGACCCGCTATCCCATGGAGAAATTCATCGGCGTCTGGTGGTCTGGCCGCGACGGCGACCTCGCGACCGTTGGCGCGCGCGGCAAGGGGTATAAGACGATCAGCTGGAACCTCCCCGGAAACTATCCGGTACTTGCCGAGATCCGCAAGCATGTCGTCGACAAGGGGAACTCGCTCATCGACAAGCCAGAGGACATGAACACCGTCTTCTACCAGCGCGGCGTCGTGATCTCGATGATTCTCACCGAAGCGATCCGCGCCGCCCAGGCGAAGTTCAAGACGGCAGCCGTCACCGCTCCGCAGGTGCGCTGGGGGCTTGAGAACCTCAACGTCACCGAGGCGCGGCTGAAGGAGCTGGGCATGGCCGGCATGACCGTGCCCGTGCGCACCACCTGCCAGGACCATACCGGACATACCGGAGCCTGGATGCTGGAATGGGACGGGGCCAAGTTCGTCAAGGTCTCCGACCTCCTCAAGCCGCAACGCGATGTCATCAAGCCGCTGGAGGTGGCGAAGTCGGCAGACTACGCCAAGTCGAACGCGCCCTGGCCGGGCCGCGCCGACACACCCTGCGACGGCTGAGGGGAGGCGGTTCGTCAATGGCGGATGGGGGCCGGCGGGACCGTGAACGAACGGTCCCGCCGGAACCCGGCCTGACGGGGAACTCATGACCGGAACGGCCGGCGTGCCGGTCGCGGCCGGGCCGCGGCTGCTCGACGTCAACAATATCGAGGTCATCTACGACCACGTCATCCTGGTGCTGAAGGGCGTCTCGCTGACGGTGCCGGAGCGCGGCATCGTTGCGCTGCTCGGGGGCAACGGTGCCGGCAAGACGACGACGCTCAAGGCGATCTCGAATCTCCTGCGCGCTGAGCGCGGCGAGGTCACCAAGGGCACCATCGAATATGACGGGACGCGCGTCGATCGGCTGCTGCCCGACGCGCTGGTGAAGCGCGGCGTGATCCAGGTGATGGAAGGCCGGCGCTGCTTTGAGCATCTGACGGTCGAGGAGAACCTGCTGACCGGCGCCTATACGCGCCGCGACGGCAGCGTGCGCGGCGATCTCGAACTCGTGTACGGCTATTTTCCGCGACTTGCCACCCGGCGCCGCGCCCAGGCCGGCTATATTTCCGGCGGCGAACAGCAGATGTGCGCCATCGGGCGGGCGCTGATGTCACGGCCGCGGATGATCCTGCTCGACGAGCCGTCGATGGGCCTTGCGCCGCAGCTGGTCGAGGAGATCTTCGGAATTGTTCGCAGACTCAACGCCGAAGAGGGAGTAACCTTCCTTCTCGCCGAGCAGAATACCAACGTGGCCCTTCGCTACGCGACCTATGGCTACATCCTCGAGAACGGTCGCGTCGTCCTCGACGGCGATGCCGCCGCGCTCCGCGACAATGAGGACGTCAAGGAATTTTATCTCGGTATTTCGACCGGGGAGCGGCGCAGCTACCGTGCCGTCAAATACTATCGCCGGCGCAAGCGCTGGTTGTGACGACGGGGAACCTGCTGATGCCCGGAACCCATTACGAGGATCGCGAGACCCGCGATGCCGGCGCGCGCGCCGCCGACATTGCCGAGCGGCTGCCAGGGCAGATTGCGCATGCCCGCGCCACCGCTTCCTACTATGCCGAGGCGCTGGCCGGCACTGATCCCGCGGAGATCGTCGACCGCGCAGCGCTGGCGGGTCTCCCGGTAACGCGCAAGGCCGACATCCTCGAGCGCCAGCTTGCCGTACCGCCGTTCGGCGGCTTCGTGGCGACGCCGCTCGAAGGACTCGCCAAGGTGTTCACCTCGCCGGGTCCGGTCTATGAGCCGGAAGCCGAGCGCGGGGATTACTGGCGTTTCGCGCGCGCCCATTATGCCGCGGGAATCCGGCCCGGTGAACTCGTGTTGAACTGCTTTTCCTACCACCTGACGCCGGCGGGCTCGATGATGGAGGGTGCCTTGCGGGCTATCGGCTGCCCCGTCATTCCGGCCGGCGCCGGCAACAGCGAACAGCAGGCCCGACTTGTCCACGATCTGCGGCCGGCCGCCTATGTGGGGACTCCTGATTTCCTGAAGATCCTGCTCGACAAGGCCCTGGAGCTCGAGCTCGATGCGTCGTCGATCACCACCGCGTCGGTCGGCGGCGCGGCACTGCCGCCTTCACTGCGCGCCGAACTCAACGAACGCGGAGTGTTCGTGCTACAGTCCTACGGAACCGCCGATCTTGGTTTGATCGCCTATGAGAGTGCGCATGACGGCAAACCCCTGTCGGGCATGGTGGTCGACGAGGACGTTATCGTGGAGATCGTGCGCCCGGGTACCGGAGACCCGGCGCCGGAAGGCGAGGTTGGCGAAGTTGTGGTCACCACGTTCAATCCGGATCATCCGCTCATTCGCCTGGCGACCGGAGACCTCTCCGTGGTCCTGGCAGGAGCGAGTCCGTGCGGACGGACCAATATGCGCATCGGCGGCTGGATGGGCCGTGCCGACCAGACCGCGAAGGTCCGCGGCATGTTCGTGCGCCCCGAGCAGATTCAGGAGTTGGCGCACCGGTTCCCGGAAGTGGTGCGGCTGCGCGCGATGATAGGCCGCGTCGACGAGCGCGACACGCTCACCCTGCGGGTGGCCGTGGCGGGCGGCGACAACGGGCTTTCGGTGCGCTTGGGCGAGGCGTTGCGCGAGGTAACCAAGCTGCGCGGCGAGATTGAACTGGTCGCCGAACTGCCCAACGATGGCAAGGTCGTCGACGATACGCGACCGGTTGGGTAGCGTAACCGTCGAACACCGACATCTGCACCCAAGTTGGCATTTTTGCAGCCTGGAATTTTTATCACGTTGCGCGATTTTTTGTCGGCCGATTTCAACATGGCACGTATCTACTCACCCCTAGTTGGGTTCTGATTGGTCGTAGTGCTCGTTGATGATGTCTGCGGCTTTTCCGGCGAGTGCGATCTGGGTGGCGACGAGTGGGTTGTAGCCGAGTGCGGCCATGGAGGTGAGGTAGCTTGGCACCATGCTTTTGCGTGGAGCGGAAGCATCCGGACACCTTGACCTTTGCCACCCTGATCTTCTGTTCTTCGGCATTGTTGGTGAAGCTGACGTCGGGTGCGCCAGGCAAACTGGTGGAATGTGGCCGGGTGCAAGTCCCGAGAGAGGCTAACCACCACTTTCTCCGTGAACCATGCGTCGCCAGGCGAAGCGTTGGGGAGCGGCAGGCCAGGCTATTGAGCCACGAGATGCTTTGAAACCGGAGTGCCGAGGTCGTGGCCGAAGGCAACGAGCCGCGTTGGTGAGGGGGGCTCCGCGGGGTCCGAGAACCATGGCCGAAGCAGGGACCTGGGAGGTCTTGCCCCTCTGTCGTGGAGGGGCCGCAGAGGAAAGGAACTAATCCGTAAACCGATGATGAACGAGAAGTCAGATTCGGCCATAGTACCGTTGAAGGCGGCGAACAAGGGTTCTTCGGAGCCTGCGGAGTTGCTGGAGGGAAGGGCAATGCGGTTGGCCCGCGCCGCGCGCAGAAGCGGGGGTCACAGGCGGCTGAACGCAGGTAGCGAAGAGGAACCCGGAAGAGCGTCTTTACTCCACCACGTGACGGTCGACGCTCTGCACGATGCGTTCCATTCCTTGAGGAAGGACGCGGCGGCGGGGCGTTGTGTGGCAAGCGTATGCGGAGGGTGTGGAACTGCCTGCACGCCCGTGTGCACAGGGGTGCGTACCGGGCGCCTCCGGGGTTTACATACCCAAGGAGGATGGAGGGCAACGACCGCTTGCCTCGGACAAGATTCTTCAGCGGGCGGTGTGATTCTGGTGCCGCGAGACGGAGTTCCTCGGGTTTAGTTACGGCTTCCGGCCGGGGCGCATCATGCGCTCGATGCCGTCACGGTGGAACGGCGGAAGGTCAACTGGATCGTTGACGCCGACATCCGTGGGTTCTTCGACAATCTCGACCGCGACCATCTGGTCGCGATGCTCGGGAAACGGATCGGGGGGTCTGATCATCAAGTGACGCCGGCGTCATGGAAGGGACCGACTGGCAAGGGAACACCGCAAGGGGCGGCGCCATGCCTTGCGAACGTCTACCTGCACTACGTGCGACTGGTTCCAGAACCACTGGCGCAAGCGGATGGCTGGAGGCGACACGATCATTATGCGGATGACTTCGTGTGCGGCTTTCAGCATCTGGGCGACGCGCGGCGCTTTCTCCGAGACCTTGGGGAGAGACTGGCCCACTTGAACTGCACCCGGAAAATCATCGAGTTCGGTCGGTTTGCCAGAGCAAACCGCCGGAAGCAGGGCAAGACGTTCGACTTCCTCGGCATGACGCACTTCTGCGAACAGACGAGGAAAGGCAGGTTCAGGGTCGGTCGCAAACCATCTCGCAAACGGGCACCCTGCGGCGGATCAAGGAGGCCTTGCGCAGGCGGTGGCACGATAACCGGCACGAAACGGCCAAGTGGTGAGTTATCAACGGCTGCTACTACGCCGTTCCAGGAAGCAGCCTGCAGAAGTTCATACACCAATGCAAACAGCTGCGTGCCCTTCGGCGACGCTCCCAAAAGGACTTCACCGGGGACGTAGACACCCTCACCGCTGCCCACTGAGCCAGCATCCGCCACCCGTGGCCAAACCAGCGCCTTGTCGTCAGGGGAGGAGCCGGATGCGAACAGCGCACGTCCGGTTCTGTGCGGGGGGTAACCCGGTTCCCTACCGCGATGGTCTTCTGTGAAGCGCAGGTTTTCGTGTTTCACGAGACGCAGGTTGTGCGCGTTTGCGATGCGTTTTCCTTTCGGCGGCGGCGGGATGTCGGGCAGTTCCTTGGCGCCCTGATGGTGCGGTAGCGCTTGCGCACGGTCCGGTTCAGGGTCTTGGATGCGCTCTTGTTGACCTTGTGGCAGACCTCGCGGAGCAGGCTCTTCATCAGTCGCGCCCAGCGGTAGCCTCGACGACGAAGGTCAGTTCGCGCAGCAGGTGGCTGCCGCACAGCTGGTGGCTACACTGGCCCATGTACGAGGCCCAGGACGCGCTTGTAGCATGGGATGATCTCTCGCCTCCCGGCCGCGCTTGCGGTGCGGGAACTTGCACGTCAGGGTTCCGACGACATGGAGCCACTTACTGTTGATCCGAAATCGTAGACATCGGGCGTTGCAGGAGGTGCGCCACGGCGGCCTCCGACGCGAGCGCATTGTGAAAGCATAGCCGAGGCCTCGGAGAGCTTGATGCCGGAGGTCGCCTGCACGAGCGCGACGGCACGGCGCAGGGACAGCATCTGGACGACCAGCAGGTTGATGACGAGGGCCTGGATGCCGATGCCGTACTGCACGGGATGTTGTCGGGGAACCGGCCCCGGGCTTTGCACTTCGGGCATTCCTTGATCTCGGCGCGGCGCTCGACGACCTCGAACACGATGTCGTGCGGCGCTCCCGATCGACGGGGTCGACGCCGTCGGCGCCGCAGGCGTCGCAGGCATCGACCGCCTCCTCGACGATGGTCTTGCGCAGGTTGTCGCCCATCTGCCGGTTCGGCTTCGGGCCGTTGCTTCCGGCACGCTCTTGTCCGTCTGTGACGGCGGCAGACCGGAGTTCCGGCTCGTGCGTAGTCTTCTCCAAAAGGACGACGATGAGGATGTCGAGCAGGATGACGAAGATGCGGATCACGGCCTCTTTCGGCACCTTGCCGGCCGCACGCAGCGCCGCGACCTTGGCCGCTTCGAACTCCTCGCGCGCCGCGTTGACCGTCGCCATCACCCGGCCTCGCCGCGAGCATCGCCTGGCGCTCGCTCGGCGGCATCTTCCGGTACTCCGCCTTGCGCTTCATCAGCGCACCGCCTCCGAGATGCGTTTCCACATACAGATCATGCGGGGGCTGGAGCCCCGGAAGCAGCTGGCACAGCCCGCTCGTCGCCTTCGATCCAAAGTAGCCCACTGGCGGTCCCCGTCGTTCTCGATGACCACCACTAAACGAATCGGGTGTCAAATTTCCACGAAAACCCGTTCGTTGCTCTACCCCGACATCATGCCGGAACCAGGGGGTGAGCAGTTACCATGGCACTACATTCCGTTGAATTCTGTCAGCTTGTGAGGCGGCTCCTCGTGCGGCGGGTTCGACACCAGCTGCCGAGGAGATTTCGGCGACCTCGGCGGTGCGTGCCCTGTCGGTTGACGATCAATGCGCGCAGGCGCGTGGTGACCCTGGTTCCGCATGCTCTCGTGGATTGATGTCTAGCACTTGTCGATGCCCCGCGCGGGGATCAGATGCACCGCGGCGAGCACGGCGATCAACAGGTGGGTGGCGATGCGCTGGCCGGGCGCAATCCGGGCTCGGATTTCAATGAACGGAAGGTGGCCTCGATATCCATGTCCCGAGCATCCATGTTTCCTGGCAAGGTTTTTGCGGGTGTCTGCGGTGATATTTTCTGTGGTTGTCCACAAGCGGTGTGGGATTTGCCCTGCGAGCGAGGCGACATGAAGCTTGTGGTCCCGGCGGCGGGTTGCCGTCCATTGGTCACGTGAACGCGGCTACCTTGCCGCCCCCGGGCACGTGACCGTCCGGGTTCCAGGTGTCCCAAGGCGGTTCGATCTCCTCGATGTCGGCCTCGACGATGATCTGCAGACATTCTCCCCAAGTCGTGTCGGAGACTGTCGAGACAGTCCCGATCGCGCTCTCGGCAGGGCCGTGTCTCCTTCGCTCACTCACCGGTGCTTCAGGCAACGCTGCTGTCGCAGCAAGGTGTTCGCCAGAGCTTGCGCATCACGGCGACAATGGCGACTTTGTGGGCCTTGCCGGCGGTCTTGTGGCGCACCAGATCCGCGTTGAAGCGTGCTGCCGAGGTCGCGGCCAGGAGATCACGTGGCCTCCGGCGCCCGCCTCGGATATGCCGAGCACCGTGGTGCTGGCCACTGTCGTTGGCCATCGGCGCCACCCCGATCAAGGCTGCCGACGCTGCCGAGTTCGGGCATCCAACAAAGAAGGGCTGCGGCGGTCACTGGATCGAGGTCAGGGTACCTCTGCTCGGGATCACCGGCGATCACCGCTTTGATCGCCGCGCCGGCAATGCGGTCATCGAGATCGGCCGCCGAAGCCCTTGTGACGGTCTCGCCATCCACCTCATCTGCCACTTGCCTCAACTTGGTCCGCACGTCGACAAGCGCGGCGCCAGGAGATCCCCCAGGCAGTTGAGGAAGGCTTCCTGAGGAGCCACAGGCTCGAGATCGCACCGTGCCGATCTTGGCGTCAACGCGGTTGGCCCAAAGCCTCGGCGAAGCCCTCAACGGGCAGGACAACCTCGAAGCCCCGGTCATGAAGACACTGGTGAACCTTGCGGTGATAGCGGCCTGTCGCCCACCACACGGGTTACCTCGAGGCTGCGAAGCCACGTGCCCGTGGCGTCGTTCGTAAAACGACGCCCCAGATGTCCAGACTGGCTGACCCCTGCTACTACCTTAACCATCGTCCCTTGTTCCTCGCCTTATGATGATACGGTTCAAACCCAAGCATCCATTCAGGACGCAAGGGACGCCAAAGGAGGTTGCCACGCTCGGGAACGGCTCTATAAAGCCAAGGACGGAACGGCAACCTCCGCGGAGATCGTTTGATCCCCGCTCCCCGCTCCCCTGTACGTTCTCACACAGGGGAGCGGAATCTCTTTGCAACCATAGCTCTCCCATAGTCGAGGTTATCCACATTTTCCCGCCCCCAACTGCTGTGGATGATTTCATCATCAAGGGGACAAAACCTAGTCATATAAGGACGGTCTCGATATCCCGGTCGCTGGTGCGCAGGCGCCCGCGTTGTCTTGTCGTCTGTGGCTGAAGGCCGTTGCGTTGGCCTTCTCGACGGTGATCTCGTTGTGCCGGGCGACGGTGGATAAGCGCTGCTTGAGACCGCTCTCCAGCACCTTGTCGTGGCGCCGGCCCTTGGCCGAGAGGTGGAGCTTTGCTGCCTCGAAGCCCTGCGGCCAGGAATGGCGTCCTCGGCCCTCTTCTTGCTCTCGCTGACCACGCAGAGCCTCGCCATCCTCGCTGGCAAGGCGCCTGCACCTCGTGGTTGGTGCTGATCGATCAGCAGGGCCTCGGTGGCGATGCCGGCGTCCATGACTACCGTCGGCTTTGCCGCCGGGCCCGCCTCCAGCCTCGACAGCGCATCCGTGCCCGGCCATGTTGCCCCGCAAGACCTCGCAACTGCGCCGAAAGCCCGCGCCGCGCAAGCGTGGGGCAATCATTGCGCTTCGAGCGCCCGAAGCGGGGGAGCTTGCCGTCGGCGCGGCCGTGAACATTGGTGAGGTCGCAAAAGGCGATGGTGTCGGGGATGCAGCGCGCGCTCGCGGTTGAACAGTTCCTTCCGGATGGCGGCCCGGTGGCGCAGGTCGCCGATGCGGTACAGCGTCTTGCGCGCCTTGCGCTCCAGATCCGGAAGCTCCGCGGTCGTGCTGTCATGGCGCAGCCAGCGCTCGCTGGCCGGATGAATCATCCTGGCGACGATCAGCGCACTCGCGGCCCGTGATGCCGAGATCGTGAAGCCGAGATCGCGTCTCGGGCACAGGCGCTCGCCCGAGCGCGGGTTCTCGTGCTTGAGGCTGTCGAGGTTGACGGTCGCAGTTTGCGTGCGTCTTCCTCAGGAGCGTCGGCGCGGAACCTCCGGGGCCCCTGTTGACGATGTCCTCGGCTGCGGCCTGCACGCGGCTTCGAACAGCGGCGGGCGGCCGTGGACGGGTTTGCCCCCACCTTTGCCCGTCTGCGGTGCTGTGGGTTTTGGTTGCCCTGATGAACATGTTGTCTGGAGCCTTTTGTGTTGACGGGGCTCCGGATATACTGGGTTTGGCGGCGGGGTCGAGTGAATCGGCAATATTCTGGCACCACAACGGCCATCTTGGACAGGAAGTCACAAATATAGTGGATATGTGCGCATAATACATCAATATACAGTATATGAAGCGGGCTACCGCATAAATTTCCCCTTCAACTGACGCAAAAAGTGCCAACTTGGGTGCAGATTCATCGGGCTGATCGTTTGATTTGGGTAATCGTGGCCGCAAATCTGGAATCGTACTCTCGTCCGACAATAGCGGAATCCAAACGCATCGAGGTTCGTGTTATCTCGGATCGGGCTCCCTGATCGCAATTTTCCGCACCAAGCGAGCCTCGACGGCGCTTGCAGCGTGGCAGCAGGTACAAGAAAAATACTACCGATCGTCGTGAAAGCTAAAGATGCCCGCCAAAATAGATTGATTATTATGTCCGTGGCGCGAGGGTATAGTTCCACTCGCCGTGGAACGGGTCTCTGCGGACGGCGAGGCCATCCATCTGATCGTCGCTGACCTTGACCCCGAGCGGATAGCTGTTCTCGTCGAGGTGCGAGCATATGGGGAGGCCGGTGGTGGTCGCGGCGATCAGCTTGACGATCACCTGGTAGCTGACGAGGGGGCGCCAGTTCCGGGTGATATGGCAGAACATCCGGTGCTCGATCTTGTTCCACTTTCCGGGCGGGAAGTGGGCCACCGACACCTTCAACCCGAGTTCGTCGGCGAGGTGCTGCAGCTTCCACAGCCGGTTGCGGCTGCTGTTGGAGCCGTCGGCGGTGATCAGCAGGCGCCTGGCATCGGGATAAAGCAGCTGGCCCATCTGCCGCCACCAGCAGCCTCGACCGCGAATGCCGCCGTGTCGTGCCCGACGCTGACCCGGCCGGCGTTGGCGGTGAGATCGTAGACCCCGCAGGGGATCCGAGCTCCGGATCGGGGAAGTCATGCACGTTGACGGCCTCAGGGTCGCCCTTGGGGCGCCATTCCCGGCCGCGGTACTGGCCAACGATTTCCTTCTTCTTGGTGTCACCACAGGCTGGCCTCTGGAACGTGCGCACCCGGCGCGTCGGAACTGCGCATCTCGGGCTGGCGGCCTTCCAGCGTCTTGCGATTGGCCTGAAGGCTGTACCCCAGGAGCAGCCGGTTCACCGTGCGCTCGCTGACGCGGTGGCCCTCGACCGCAAGACGGTCCGCCAGCCGTGCGGCACTGTGACACCGTAGCGGACTCTCCGGATCGCCGCGCGTCATCGGTTCAAGCTCGCGCTCCAGCGCCGCCACCAACTCCGGATCCGTCACCCGCTTGCGCCCGCCCCCGGGGCGAAGCAAACGTCCTCAAGGAACCTCACTCGAAAACTCCGAGACCGCATCAAGCTCCTTCAGCCCGGCGCGAACGGTGCCGCGCGACATCCCCGTCGCCTCGGCCACTCGCCTCCGCGCCCGATGGCACGGGCCTCCGTCGCCGCCCACAGGCGCCGCACACGTTCGTTCAGAACCGGACGCAACACCACAAACTTGGATCGCAGCGTATCGACCATCGCTTCCATGACATCATCGATGGCAGATCCACACCAAAAAACAATCTATTTTGGCGAGAATCCTTATCTTCGCAAGGCGCCGGGGCGGAAGGCTGCAAGGGGCCGATCGGCCGGTGGCCAGCGGGGATCCGTCGGCTGAGCGGTACGGTCGAGTCTCGCTGTCGTGGATGCTGCTTCACTGCTGACGAGATGGCTAGGCTGCTGCGGTAGCGTTTCGACTGTGTGGTCTGAGCCCGGTGAGGCGTGGATCGGCGGCGGCGGCGTGCGTAATGGTCTCCGGCTTCGTGGGGAATCGCAGGCCAGAGGAGACTTTCGGCTTTTTGTGCATTGAGTTGGGCGGGAAAGTAACGCCCGGCGACGAACGGCTCACCTGAAGGCCGGCTCAGGCCTGGCTGTCGGAGGGGAAATCCGGCTGTTTCATGGGGTGGGCGTCTGCGAACGCATCGAGCGCCATGCAGGTCTCGAAGATCCGCATAGCGGTCGGGTAAGGGTCGATCGGGCAGCCGAACATGCGGCTGCCGACAATCTGCGGCACCAGGCAGAGATCGGCGAGGCCCGGCCGATCGTCGTGGCAGAACGTTCCCGTCCCGGTGCCGGCTGCCAGATGCGCTTCCATCGCGGCGAGACCGGCGCCCATCCATTTGTGGATCCACGCGGCGAGTTGCTCATCCGACAGGTCTAGATCCTCGGTCAGGTACTTCCGGATCCGCGGCACGATCAGCGGATGCGAGTCCGAACTCGCAATCTGGGCGATCGCGCGCACGCGGGCGCGGCCCTTGGCGTCCGCGGGAAGCAGTGGTGGTTCGGGGCAGGTCTCGTCGAGATATTCAATGATCGCGAGAGACTGGAAAAAAGCGGTCCCGCCGTCGACCAGCGTGGGTACGACAGGTTGCGGATTGACTGCCAGATAGGAGCCGTCGAACTGGTCGCCCCTGAGCAGGTCCATCGTTTCGATGTCGCAGGGAATGCCCTTGAGATTGAGCGCGATGCGCACGCGAAAGGACGCGAGCGAGCGCCAGTAGCTGAAGAGTTTCATCGTTTCCTTCCATAGCGTCCCGGTGTCGCGCCGTGCGCGACGCCGAAGCAAGCCGTCGCGCCAGCCTCTTTTCGCCCGGACGGATCGGCGATGCTGCTCAGGGCCGCCGGGTCGCGGTCGCGCTGATGATCCGGATCAGCGCGGGTGCGGGCCGGTTGAGGCACGGCCTGCCGTCATTCTTGGCAGAAGTCGAAGAGTGTAGAGCCGTTCATCCCCCTGATGCGTCCCGCCGATGCTCCGGGGAAATGGGCCGGCAGGATGATCGTGTCGGTATCGGCATAACGGTCGACGAAGGCTGTCCGGGTGCGGCGCGACTTCTCCGGATCGGTGCAGTAGACCGTGGAGAGCTGGGGCTCCGGCACCTGCAGCGGGTGGTGCATGAGGTCGCCGGAGAACACGACCCTGTCGCCGCCGCGGTCGAGGTTGAGGCAGTGATGGCCCGGGGTGTGTCCCGGCGTGGGCTCGATGGTGAAGCCGGTGTCGATCTCGAAATCCTTGTCGACGAACGTGACCTTGTCGGCCTCAACCACCGGCAGCACACTGTCGAGATACATGTCGCGCATGTAGCTGATTTCCTCGTGCGCCGTCTCCCAGTGACGGTACTCCGTCTCGCCGAACAGGTAGGTCGCGTTGGGGAAGGTTGGTACCCAGCGGCCGTTCTCCAGCTTCGTATTCCAGCCGACGTGATCGATGTGCAGGTGGGTGCAGAACACGAAATCTATGTCTTCCGGCACTGCGCCGGCGGCCTTCAGATTGGCAAGCCAGGGCCATTTCTTGCGATGCCAGTTGGGAAAGTCGAGGCGCTCCTTGTCCTCGCCCACGCATGCGTCGATCAGGATGGTGTAGCGGCCGGTCCGGAGCAGATAGCTCTGGAAGGCGAATATCATCTTGCCGGTTTCCGGATCGATGCAGCCGGGTTCGAGCCAGTGGCGGTGCCGGTCGACGATTTCGGAGGTGGCGTCAGGGTAGACTTCGAGAGGGTCGCAATAGGGCCGTACCGCCTCGCGCACCGCCCAGATGCCGATATCCCCGCAACTCCTTGGTTTCATCGCCTCGTCCTCTACGACGCTGAAGCTTATTGCGCGGCAACAGCGATCAGTCAAGGGCTTAGCATTGCAGGTCACGATGATACCGCGTTTGGCTTCGGGCGACAGTTCGCGATGGCTTTTGCCTGAACCGCGGGTGCGCCAGGCTAACTGGCAGAATGCCGCCGGGTGAAAGTCCCGGCAGGAAGAGAGGCTAACCACCACTTCCTCCGTGAATCATGCGTCGGATGTCGCGAGGCGAGGCGTTGGGGAGCGGCAGGCGTGGGCCGGGCTATTGAGAGCCACGAGATTCAGGTCAAACCGGAGTGCCGAGGTCGTCCGCCAAGCCGAAGGCAACACCCTGCGAGCCGCGTTGGTGAGGCAAGCAGGGGCTCCGCGGGGTCCGAGAACCATGGCACGCGCCGAAGCAGGGACCTGGGAGGTCTTTCAATTGCCCCATTGTCGTAGAGGGGCCGCAGAGGAAAGGAACCATTCCGGTAACTGCTCACCCCCTGGTTCCGGCATGATGTCGGGGTAGAGCAACGAACGGGGTTTCGTGGAGATTTGACACCCGATTCGTTTAGTGGTGGTCATCGAGAACGACGGGGACCGCCAGTGGGCTACTTTGGATCGAAGGCGACGAGCGGGCTGTGCCAGCTGCTTCCGGGGCTCCAGCCCCTGCATGATCTGTATGTGGAAACGCATCTCGGAGGCGGTGCGCTGATGAAGCGCAAGGCCGGGCGGCGGAGTACCGGAAGATGCCGCCGAGCGAGCGCCAGGCGATGCTCGCGGCGACCGTCGAGGCCGGGTGATGGCGACGGTCAACGCGGCGCGCGAGGAGTTCGAAGCGGCCAAGGTCGCGGCGCTGCGTGCGGCCGGCAAGGTGCCGAAAGAGGCCGTGATCCGCGTCCTCCTGCTCGACATCCTCATCGTCGTCCTTTTGGAGAAGACCACGCGCAAAACGAGCCGGAACTCCGGTCTGCCGCCGTCACAGACGGACAAGGACGAGAGCGCGAAGCGTGCCGGGAGCAACGGCAAAGGCCCGAAGCCAAACCGGCAGATGGGCGACAACCTGCGCAAGACCATCGTCGAGGAGGCGGTCGATGCCTGCGACGCCTGCGGCGCCGACGGCGTCGACCCCGTCGATCGGGAGCGCCGCGTCCTCTACGACATCGTGTTCGAGGTCGTCGAGCGCCGCGCCGAGATCAAGGAATGCCCGAAGTGCAAGGCCCGGGGCCGGTTCCCCGACAACATCCCGTGCAGTACGGAATCCAGGCCCTCGTCATCAACCTGCTGGTCGCCCAGATGCTGTCCCTGCGTCGTGCCGTCGCGCTCGTGCATGCGATCTCCGGCATCAAGCTCTCCGAGGCCTCGGCTATGCTTTCACGATGCGCTCGCGTCGGAGGCCGCCGTGGCGCACCTCCTGCAACGCCCGATGTCGACGATTTCGGATCAACAGTAAGTGGCTCCATGTCGTCGGAACCCTGACGTGCAAGTTCCCGCACCGCAAGCGCGGCCGGGAGGCAAGAGATCGGCCCGTGCTACAAGGGCGTCTTGGACTGCTGGGCCTCGTACATGGGCCAGTGTAGCCACCAGTTGTGCGGCAGCCACCTGCTGCGCGAACTGACCTTTGTCGTCGAGGCTACCGCGCGACTGATGAAGAGCCTGCTCCGCGAGGTCTGCCACAAGGTCAACAAGAGCGCATCCAAGACCCTGAACGACCGCCGTGCGCAAGCGCTACCGCACCATCAGGGCGCCAAGGAACTGCCCGACATCCCGCCGCCGCCGAAAGGAAAACGCATCGCAAACGCGCACAACCTGCGTCTCGTGAAACACGAAAACCTGCGCTTCACAGACGACCCTGATGTCAGCTTCACCAACAATGCCGGAGAACAGAAGATCAGGATGGCAAAGGTCAAGGTGTCCGGATGCTTCCGCTCCACGCAAAAGCATGGTGCCGGGGCTCAAGCTACCTCACCTCCATGGCCGCACTCGGCTACAACCCACTCGTCGCCACCCAGATCGCCCTCGACGGAAAAGCCGCAGACATCATCAACGAGCACTACGACCAATCAGAACCCAACTAGGGGTGAGTAGATACCCATTCCGTAACCCGATGATGAACGAGAAGTCGGATTCGGCCATGGTACCGTCGAAGGCGGCGAACAAGGATTCTTCGGAGCCTGCGGAGTTGCTGGAGGGAAGGGCAATGCGGTTGGCCAAAGCCCGCGCCGCGTGCAGAAGCGGGGGAGCGGGTCACAGGCGGCCGAACGCATACGACAAGCTGCGAAGAGGAATCCGGAAGAGCATCTTGTGACGTTGCTCCACCACGCGGCGCCATCGTGCTATCCCATGGAGCTGAAAAACACTCATGGAGGAAGCGAATGGACCTGCGACACACTACGACGATCGGGACTGTTTTGGAACATCTGATCGCAAACGGAGCAACGGATCTGGGGCGGGTCTTTGGCCAGCTCTTCGAGCTTGCGATGCGCGCGAGCAGTACTTGAAAGCGGGCCACCGGACACCGGAACGACAGGGCTATGCCAACGGCTACAAGCGGATCGACACTCCCGCTGTTACCGTTCAGGTGCCAAAGACGGCCGGTCACGGGGACGACCCGTCCCCAGTCGCTTGAACGCGGCCAGCGATCTTCTCGCGCCGTCATGCTGGCCGTAGCCGAGATGTACATCAAGGGTGTTTCCACACGGCAAGATGTAATGCGCGAGTTCGGGAGCCTGTCCTCTTCTCAGGTCAGCCGGGCCACCAGGTTGCTCGACGAAGAACTCACCACCTGGCGCAACCGGTCCCTGATGAAATACCTGATCCTGGATGCGCGCTACGAAAAAGCCCGCCATGACGGCGTTGTGCGCGATGTTGCAGTGCTCTCGGCCATCGGAATAGGGGCTGCAGGCACGTTCTGGGGCTCTCTGTGGCGCTCTACGAGGCCGAGATCCGAGCCTTCCTGGAAAGCTTGCTAGCCCTGCCATGTCATGAAAATTAGGTCTGGACGTGCCACTCGGTCTGCGCTAGCTTGCCGCCATGATGGCACAATCCAGCATTCTTCACACTCTACGCGAGGACGGGGCCCGGGCGCGCGTTGCTGCCATCCTGTCGCGGGAGCAGCACTCCGGCCGTCGGGCTGCGAGCCGTATGCGAAGAGTTTTCGTTCCGGGACGCGGCCGGGCGTTGGCAGCTGTCGAGTTGTCTGAAGGCCCTGACCACGTTGGCATCGTCGTATCCGGAGATCCGGCTTCCGGCACCGCAGGCTGCTGCCAACTCTCCGCGTCTTCTTGACGGAGAAGTGCCGGTCGGGGTGCCGTCCCGTCTGTCAGGGATGGCGCAGGTGCGGTTGTCGGTGGTGACCGAGGTTTCGGAGCGAACGGTATGGAACACGGCGCGCGAGCATCCTCATGGCATGACGACGTTTGCCGGCTGTCAGGTGCGCTATCTTGTGACGTCGGAGCACGGGATCCTGGGTGCGGTCGGGATCTCGGCGGCGGCGTTGACGGGCCCGCGACCGCTGGATGGCGCCGTCCCGGCGACGGGATCATCGGGTGGTCTGTCTGAGTCGGTTTCTGCTTCGGGTGCGGTGCCGGGAGCCATGTTCTGGGGCGACTTCTCCGGCGTCTGCCGAGGGATTTCGAGGCCCGGTATGGATTCCGTCCCCTGGTGGTGGAAACCTATGCGGACGAGGGCTATGCTGGGACCTGCCTGCGGGCTGCGAACTTCGTATGTGCGGGGCGGACGAAGGGTCGTCAGGATCGTCACCATCGCGCTGCCAAGACGGTCAATGGATGCGCGGTCTGGATCGGCGACGCAAGCTGGGGGTGGGTCCGGTCGCTCCTGCCGGGGCCCGGAGACGGTCTGGATGCTGCGGTGTGGGCGGTGAACGAATTCGGAGGGGCGGGTGACAAGCGACTGTCGGCACGCCTGGTGAAGAGTGCGGCTCTTCTGGCCTCCTGTCCCGGATTCACGCGAGCACGGATGCCGACAACACGGCGATCAGTGCTTTCTACCGCCTGATCGAGAAGCCGGTGGAGAGTGCGGTGGCGAACATTCTTGCTCCGCATCGGGAGCGCACGATCCGGGGCCAAACGACCGTGCTGGCGATTCAGCGACCTCAATTTCTCCCGGCGGCCGGGATGCGAAGGTCTTCAGGTCATCGGCAAGAACCAGACCTCCTCGTCGGCCCGGGGTCTGCATGCGACGCTGGCGGAGACGGGGTTGCCGCTCGGGGTTCTGCGTCTGGGGTTCGATGCGGTGAAGCAGCGCTCCCCGGCGGCCGAGGAGCGGTTGAAGAGCCGGCGCGGAAGGCTTCAAGGACATCGACGAAGCGGTCCGCGACGTCGGGAACAAGACGCGCGTGATCTCGGTCTGTGATCGGGAAGCGGACTTCTTCGAGCTGTCATCAACGTCTCAACCCACGGGTCGGGCTTCTGCATGACCGGGTTCTCGGCAAGGGGCGCGCTGTTTGCAACCTTGAGCGCAGGCCCGGCGGCATCACCGTCGAGGTCGACGGCGAGCGTCCGAAGGCGAGCCGAACGAAGGCGCCCGACGCAAACGCGTGGCTCAGTGCGCACTGCGGTTCCGCCGCCTTGCCCTCCACCCTCGAAGGCCGCTCGCCCTTTCCGGTGTCCACATCATCGAAACCGATCCTCCCGAGAACCCGGTGCAGTGGTTCCTGCTCACCACGCTCAAGGTGCGCAGCGCCGAGGACGCCGCCAAGATGGTTGGCTTCTACCTCCAGAGGTGGAAGGTCGAAGACTTCTTCCGCGTCCTCAAGTCAGGCTGTCGCACCGAGTTCCTGCTGTTCCGGACCGCAGAACGACTGCAGCGGGCCATCGCCATCAACGCCGTCATCGCGCATCATGGTCATGACCCTGCGGCAGGTTCCCGACTGTGAGCCCGAGCTGATGTTCACCGATCAAGAGCTGAGCTTCCTGCGCGACTACGCCGCCGAGAAGCGCATGACGCCCGCCTCGGGGATGCCGTCCGCCTGGTGGCCCATCTCAGCGGGTACCAGGATCGCAACCCGAGCCCGGACACCAAGTCATGTGGCACGGCGCGACCCAGCGCCGTTCTTGGCCATCAAGTCGGCTTCCGGGCCGGACAGCGGCAACCCTTGCAACACATTCAGGCCCTTGACGTCACGTCGTAATTGTCATTACTCGGCAGTGCTAGCCCGTGGCCTGCATGGTACGACCTTCATCGTCTCGGATGACCATGCTGGGCTGAAAGCAGCACGACGCGCGGTGCTGGGCGCGGCGATGTGGCAGCGCTGCCAGTTCCACCTGGCGCAAAACGCCGTGCACCGAACAACGACATCAGGAAACGTATTGGAAAACAGCTCGGAGCCATGCGTCCTCACTCCAAACCGCCGAGGCTGAACTGGGCGCCCTCGTGGCCAGCTATCGCGACAAGCATCCAAGCTTCGCAGACTGGCTGGAAAAGAATGCGGGGCTCGCTGTCTTCACCTTGCCTGATGCTCACCGCAAGCGCATGCGAACCTCGAACGGTATCGAGCGGCCGATCCAGCAAGAGCTCAAGCGGCGCACCTCCAAAGTCAGGGTCTTTCCGAACCCCGCCTCGTTGGAGCGCCTCTCAACCGCGGTCCTCGTCGAGATCGACGAAAAATGGGAAACCGAAACCAAGGCATACATCAAATGGGAACAGCTCGATGACTGAGAGCTTCACGACAATTTCCAGACATCAGGTTGCGTAATCCTCCCGTCATCACCGCTCGTAAGCCTTTGAAGATTATTCATGATCGACGCCCAGGTGCCGTTCTTGCTCCACCGGTTGAAGCGGTTGAAGCAGGTCGTGTACGGACCGTAGCGCTCCGGCAGGTCGCGCCACGGCGTACCGGTGCGAAGCACGAAGAATATCCCGTTCATGACCCTCCGGTCATGCACCCGCTCCGGGCCCTGGTGCTTGTCAGGAAGCACCGAGCGGAGAACCTCCCATTCCGCGTCGCTCATGTCGTGTCGGTCGCCGCTCATCCTTCACTCTCCTTGTGAATCGCTTTCGACAAGAATAAGGCAGATCATGCAAAATGTCAACATTTGGGTACACAGCCTAGTATAGTCGCCTTGCATTGAACTGACCATTATTCGAATATGGGCGCGGGGGGATGCATGAACGATGGTGATTCGAGGAGGGGCGTCAGCCACGGCAGACCGTCCGCAATCCGACCCACTGAATGCCATCGTCGACAACTATGGCGGTCGCTTCGTCGGCGAATTCCTGCGCGAGCGGGTCGAACCCGGTTCAGACCTGTCGATCGTTTCGGCCTATTTCACGATCTACGCCTACGATGCCTTGCGCCATGCCCTGGAGAAGGCAGGAAGTACGCGTTTCCTCTACGGCGAGCCGAGCGCGGTTGGCGCGGTGGACCCCGGTGGGGACAATGCCAAATCCTTCCTCCTTAACGAAGACAGCGGCATGGAGCTAAGGCACGCCTTGGCGCAGAAACCGCTGGCGAGGGCCTGTGCCGAATGGGTCCGGAAGCAGGTCGAGATCAGGACCATCGCCCGCGCCAACTTCCTGCATGGCAAGCTCTACCATGTCGGGCAAGAGGAAGGGGCTGCGGCCTTGGTGGGCAGTTCCAACTTCACACGGCGCGGGCTCGGCTTCGGCGCTGTGCCCAATGTCGAGCTCAATCTGGAGGTCCGCAGCGACGAGGACCGGGCGGAACTCCTCCGCTGGTTCGACGGCCTGTGGAACGACAACAGCCTGACCCGCGACGCCAAGGCCGACGTGTTGGCTGCGCTTGAGCGACTGGGCCGGCCCTACGCTCCTGAGTTTGTCTATTACAAGACGCTCTTCCATGTCTTCGAGAGCTGGCTGGAGCGGCATGTGGAGCGGGACGGCCTGCTCCACGATGTCCACTTTCACAACACTGAAATCTGGAAGGCGCTCTACCCATTCCAGCAGGACGGCGCGACCAGCGCGATCAACCGCCTCATGCGCTACAATGGCTGCATCGTCGCCGACAGCGTGGGCCTCGGAAAGACTTGGACGGCGCTGGCGGTCATCAAGTTCTTCGAGTTGCGTAATGAACGGGTTCTCGTCCTGTGCCCCAAGCGGCTCGAAGACAATTGGGTCCGCTACGCGGCGTGGGCGGCCTCGCGGAACAATCCCTTCGAGAAGGACCGCCTGAGATACGCGGTGCGGGCGCATACGGACCTGAGCCGCTATGAAGGCCGGGCAGGAAGCGTCGACCTCGCCCAGTTCAATTGGGGCTCGTTCGATCTGATCGTCATCGACGAGTCCCACAATTTCCGCAACGAGGGCCGGGACCGGTTCGATGAGGACGACAATCTCGTCAGGCGGAGCCGTTACAACCGCTTGCTGGAGGAGGTGTTGAAGAGCGGCGCGCGGACCAAGGTGCTGATGCTGTCGGCAACCCCGGTCAATACCAGCCTGCGGGACCTGCGCAACCAGATCTACCTGATGACCGAGAAGCGCGAGGACGCGTTCCGGGACGCGCTCGGCATCGGCAACATCCAGTCCATGTTCGGCGTGGCCCAGCGCGAGTTTCAGCAGTGGGAAGCGGCCCGGCCCGCCGGGCGACGCCCGGACAAGGCGGCCCTTCTGGAGAGGCTCGGCGTGGATTTCCTGTCGTTGCTGGACGCGGTCTCGTTAGCACGCTCGCGCGACCATATCCGCCGCTACTATCCTGAGGTGGAGACAGCCATCGGCGGTTTCCCCGACCGGGCGCAACCGCTGAACCTGTACCCTCGGACGGACAGCAAGGGCGCGTTTTCCTATGACGACATGCACCGGCGGATCGGGGATTTCCGCCTGGCGGTCTATATGCCGTCGCAATATCTGAAGGACACATCGAGCCTCGACGAGGAGAAGGCGAAGCTGCGCTTCGACCAGCGCGACCGCGAGCGCTGGCTGATCGGCATGATGCGCGTGAACCTTCTGAAGCGCCTCGAAAGCTCGGTGCATTCCTTCACGCTCACCATGGCGCGCATCCTCGAAAAGATGGACGCCCTCGACGACCTGATCGGGAGATGGCGGGAGCGCGGACCGGTCGAAGAGATAGACGCCCGGCCGGACGACGACGAGGAAGATGAGGAATTCGCCATCGGCAGGGGCCGTCGTTACCGGCTGGACGAACTAGATGTCGACCGCTGGCAAGAGGACCTGCGCGAGGACCGGCGGGTCTTCCGGGACCTCTATGAGCGGGCGCAGCGTGTAACCGCCGAACGCGACGATAAATTGGCTACCCTGAAACGGGTGCTGCGGGAGAAGGTCGAGGCCGCGCCGAAGGACAAGGACGGGCGGGCGAACCGCAAGGCGCTCGTCTTCACGACCTTCGCCGATACCGCGAGCTATCTCTATGACCACCTCAAGGGCTGGGCGCGGAACGGCCTCGGCGTCCATATGGCGTTGGTGACCGGCGGAAATGGCAACCGCAGCAGTTCGGGCGAAACCGGCTTCATGGAAATCCTGGCCCGGTTCGCACCGAAGGCGCAGCAGGCCGAAAGCGGTGGCGGCGAGATCGACATCGTGATCGCAACCGATTGCCTGTCGGAGGGACAGAACCTCCAGGACTGCGACCTGGTGGTGAACTACGACATCCACTGGAACCCGGTGCGGCTGATGCAGCGTTTCGGGCGGATCGACCGGCTTGGCAGCCGCAACAGGCGCGTTTCCATGACCAATTTCTGGCCGACTGAGGACCTCGAACGCTATCTGGACCTGAAGAACCGGGTCGAGGCGCGCATGGCGCTGGCGGATGCGGCGGCAACGGGCCTCGACGACCCGCTCAACCGGGACGACCGGACGGAGGACGAGCACAAGGAGGCGGTCCAGTTGGAACTCGCCTTCCGCGGCCGGCAGCTGACGCGCATGCGAGAGGAGATTCTCGATGTCGAGGAAGCCGAGGACGGCATTACCCTGAACGACCTCACGCTGGACGATTTCATCGCCGACCTCTTGAACTTCATCCAGCAGAACCGGGCCGCCATCGAGGCCGCGCCGCTCGGCATCCACGCAGTCGTGGACAATGGCGCTCCGGCGGGACAGAACCTTCCGGCCGACCGGATACAGCCCGGCGCGATCTTCTGCCTGCGACGCAACGGAGATGCGGCGGCGCGCACCCCGAACCGCCTCTGGCCTTACTTTCTCGTCTATGTCCGGGACGATGGAAGCGTGCATTACACCTTCGGGCAGGCCCAACGGTGCCTCGCTCTATTCCGGGCGCTCGCTGCCGGCCGATCCGATACCTTGCAGGCGCTGGAGGATGCGTTCGACCGGGAAACGCAGCAGGGCCGGTGCATGAAGAAATACGATGCCCTGCTCGCTGCGGCGCTGCGCAGTATCGCCGGCACTTTCAGGGATGCGGAACTCGCCGGGCTGGGCCGCGACCGCGGCGCCGTGTTGACGGAGAAGCCGCAAACGCCGGACCCTGCAAGGGACTTCACCCTGGTGACATGGCTGGTCATCGCGAAGAAAGAGGCGGACAGACGCAATGGCTGAGGATTTGTTGCGGAAGATATCCAAAGCGCTTGCTGCGCTGGCCGGCGAGTCGCCGCTGCGCGAAGGCGCAAAGGGAGTGTTGAACGCGCTCGGCTACGAAAGCGCACGGACGGCAGAGGCGGGAAGCGTCGAAGAATTTCTGGACCGCTTCAAGCCCGAAAAGCCGCTGACCGACAAGCAACGCCGCCTGTTCGACGACTGGCGCAATGTCGAAATCGTGTTCCAGGTCACCGGCGACGAGATCGAACTCCGGCCGGACCAAACCGGTCTGTTCAACGGTCCCGGTTTCGACCGAGGACGCACCAAGTCTTTCCTGTTCCTCTCTGTGGATATGCAGTCGGCCGACTATCCCCGCACCCATCTGGCGCAGACAACGCGCGCCATCAATCGGCTCTTCAGGATGCCGGTCATCGTCCTGTTCCGACACGGCTCGGCCCTGACGCTGGCCGCCGTCCACCGGCGCGCCCGCAAGCGGGACGATAATCGGGACGTGCTGGAGAAGGTGACGCTGGTCAAGGATATCCGCCTTCAGGACCCACACAGGGCGCATGTCGAGATTCTGGCCGATCTGAGCCTGAAAAGCATGATCGGGGCAGGCGTCCGCAGCTTCGACGGTCTGCATGAAAAATGGGAACATACACTCGACATCGAGGCGTTGAACAAGCGCTTCTACAAGGAACTGTTCCAGTGGTTCGAGCGGGCGGTGGAGGAGTGCAGCTTCCCGGACGACGGCGCTGGGAAAGACAGCGACCAGCGCCATGTCATCCGGTTGATCACGCGGCTCCTGTTCATCTGGTTCCTGAAGGAGAAGGGGTTGGTCCCGGAGGACTTGTTCGAGGAACGATTCGCGCGCGAACGACTCAAGGATTATGAGCCCGAGAGCACCGGCTATTACCGGGCCGTGCTCCAGAACCTGTTCTTTGCGACGCTGAACACCGAGATCGACAGGCGCGCCTTCAGCACTCGGACACCGGAGTCTCGCCGCGATTTCAATAGATACCGCTACCGGGACCTGCTCACGGACCCGGAGGGTTTTGTCGAAAAGTTGAGACAGGTTCCGTTCGTAAATGGAGGACTGTTCGACTGCCTGGACGACTTCGCGGCGGCAGGCGAGAGTGGGCGGCGCATTGATGCCTTCTCCGACTCCGACGATATCGACACCCAAGCCGGCCGGGACCTGCATGTGCCTGCGTGGTTGCTGCTCGGCGAGTCGGACGGCCTGTTCGCCCTGTTCCGCCATTACAAATTCACGATCGAGGAGAATACGCCGCTCGACACCGAGGTTGCGCTGGACCCGGAACTGCTCGGCCGCGCGTTCGAGAACCTGCTGGCCGCCTACAACCCGGAGACGCGCGAGACGGCGCGTAATGCCACCGGTTCCTATTACACGCCGCGCCAGGTGGTGGACTACATGGTCCGCGAGGCGCTCACCGAGGCGCTGATCTCAAAATCGGAGCCGGCCGACGGCGATACCGACTTCTGGCGCGAGCGTATCGACTATCTGCTGGATCATTCGGCCGCGATGGACGATGCGCAGAAACTCTTCTCTGATCCCGAGAAGAGGGCGCTTGTCGACGCCATTGCGGGACTCACGACGCTCGATCCCGCAGTCGGATCCGGCGCCTTCCCGATGGGTATCTTGCAAACGCTTACCCTGGCGCTGCGCCGCCTCGACCCGGGGAACGCCCTTTGGGAGACGTTTCAGAGAGAGCGGGCGGCGGCGCGAGCCGAACAAGCGTTCGACACCGAGGATCGGCGGCAGCGCGACAACGAACTGACCGAGATCAGCCCTACGTTCGACCGGTATCGGCAGACCGATTTCGGACGCAAGCTGTACCTGATCCAGAACGGCATATACGGCGTCGATATCCAACCCATCGCCTGCCAGATCGCCAAGCTGCGTTTCTTCCTCTCGCTCGCCATAGAGCAGAACCGGAATCCGGCCGAACCAAATCTGGGCATCAAGCCGCTGCCCAATCTGGAAACCCGGTTCGTCGCGGCGGATACGTTGCGCCGGCTCGACCGGCCGGCGCAGGGGGAGCTCGGTCGCACCGAAAATGTAAGAAGGCTGGAGGCTGAACTGAAGGCCAATCGCGAGCGGTACTTCCATGTGGGCGACCGGCAGGCGAAGCGGAATTTACGGAAGCGGGACGCCAAACTGCGCCGACAACTGGCCTCGGACCTCCGGCAGGCCGGTTTCCAAGAGAGCGCCGCTGAAAACATAGCCCGGTGGGACCCTTACGACCAGAACGAGTACGCCGACTGGTTTGACCCGGAGTACATATTCGGCATTTCCAGCGGCTTTGACGTCGTAATCGGCAACCCGCCCTACATCCAGTTGCAGAAGAATGGCGGGTTGTTGGGCAAGCGGTACGGGAACGCCGACTATGAAACCTTTGCGCGTACAGGGGATATCTACCAACTTTTCATCGAGTGCGGTTGCAGGCTTCTCAGTCCCGGTGCGGGCGCGCTGGCTTACATCACGTCCAACAGTTGGCTGAAGGCGGAATACGGACGGCGCCTTCGACAGTACCTTGCCAACCGGCACACCCCGCTCATGCTGATCGAGATGGGAAAGGATGTGTTCGACAATGCGATCGTCGATACGGCGGTTCTGATCGTCCGAAACGGCAAGGCCCGGTCTGTGACCTGTCGGGCGGTGGACATCGACCGGACATCGCACCGTCGATTCCCTCCCCCGCAAGGAGACTGGGGGACGTTGCAGCCGGAAGGCGAGCGGCCATGGATGGCGCTTTCATCCGTCGAACGCACCGTGATGGAGAAGATGGAAGCGGTCGGGACACCCCTGAAGGATTGGGATATCTCCATTTACTATGGAATCAAAACCGGCTTCAACGACGCCTTCATCGTGGACCAGACCACACGGGACGCCCTCGTCGCGGCAGACCCCAGATCGGCGGAGCTTCTGAAGCCCATCCTCAGGGGCCGCGATATAGCGCGTTACCGTGCAAATTGGGCCGGGCTTTACCTGATATCAACATTTCCGTCTCTCAATCTAGACATCGATGCATATCCAGCCATCAAGCGACATCTTTTGTCTTTTGGAAAAGAACGTCTTGTCCAGGATGGACGCCGTCTGCCGGGAGGAGGTCAATCTAGGAAGAAGACTTCCAACGCCTGGTACGAGATTCAGGATACTTGCGCTTACCATGAGGAATTTGGAAAAGCGAAACTGTTTTGGATGCACATGACCCCCTATGGGAGGTTCGTACTGGCCGATCCAGATGTCGTATGCAATCAAAAGTGCTTCATGGTAACGAGTATGAACCTAGAATACCTATGTGCTGTCCTCAATAGCAAGCTGATTACCTGGCTTGTAAGACGCACTGCCGTAACAACTGGAATGGGACTTCCCCAGTGGGACAAATTCACCGTTGAACGCGTCCCAGTTGTGCAACCAGATCACCTTGTCATGGCTGAGATGAAGGTCATCGTGAAATCAATTCTTGCTGCCATAGAGAGCGACGATGTTCACGAAATATCCAAACTCCAGCAGAAACTCAACGATCAAGTCTTTGAACTTTATCAGCTCACGGAATTTGAGCGTGCGGCTATTTCGCGAGCCATTAATGACTTGTCGCCGACTCTATAACTTGTATCTCCTCTGCGGAGATTCCATAGATCTCATAGACTAACTCATCAATCTGCTTCTCGATTTTGTACGAATGGCTATCAACAGACGAAGTGGCAGAACGAGCTTCCTCGACCAATTTACGCAGGCGTATCGCTGTAGACGGGCATGGCTTCGCTACAGGCACTGACTCCATGTATACTTTCTTCCACCGAGATACGCCCATACCCGAAGTGGGCGCAGTCTTCAGAATGTACCAGTGTGCGAGTCGTGAGTTAAGAATTGCACAGAGGTAGCTCATTTGCTTGCCGGTGATCATGAATGCCGTAGCTTCGATGAACATTCTGCTATCGTCGTACGCGAATCTGCCTCGGTCGACCAGTTCTATCCAGATGACCTTCTCGGATGCAAATTCCTCATGGTAAGCGCAATTACGGAGATTGTAAGGCGTGATGCCCTGATCTTGGCGATGCTCAAGATGCTCGATGAAACGGTCTAGATGGGCCTTGACCGCTGGATACTCATCAGCATTGATCGGGGGCACATCAGCATATCCGTTGTGCGTGTCGATCAACCAAAGGCCGGCCCAATTTGCACGGTAACGCGCTATATCGCGGCCCCTGAGGATGGGCTTCAGAAGCTCCGCCGATCTGGGGTCTGCCGCGACGAGGGCGTCCCGTGTGGTCTGGTCCACGATGAAGGCGTCGTTGAAGCCGGTTTTGATTCCATAGTAAATGGAGATATCCCAATCCTTCAGGGGTGTCCCGACCGCGAATGAGTTATCTAGACAATGCATGGAATACGGGGGATACGTGCTGTGGGGATGTATTGCGGAAGGCAGCCAAGTCTGAAAATACGCGGGCCGCGTATGAGAAGGGCTGGCGGCGTTTCGCGTCTTGGTGCCAAAGCGTCGATGTGGTGCCCCAAGACGCCACCGCAGATGACGTGGTCAGGTTTCTCATTGCCATGGCGAGCGGAAGCGGGGGAGGCAGCCGCAAGCCACTCGCGCTGAATACTCTGAGGCTCTACCGCAGCGGGTTGAACGATTGGTGGTGCGGGAGGGAGATGCCGTCGCCCGCGTCGGCAAATGTCGTGGACGAGGTGCTGCAAGGCCTGGCAAGACTTCGTGGCGAGAAGCCGCGTCGGGTAAAGGCGCTTCGTGAGCATCATCTGCTTGCGATGTTGGAGTCGTGCGGGAATGGTTTGCACGGACGACGGGATGCGGCAGTCCTGTCCCTGGGCTTCGCCGCGGCGCTCCGGCGGTCGGAATTATGTCAATTGCGAATGGAGGACCTTGAGCGCAAAAGCGGCGAAGGAATGATGGTTCATTTGCGGCGCTCAAAAACCGACACCCGGGGTACAGGACAAAAGGTGGCGCTACTCAAGGGGAAGACGATCAAACCTGTCGCGCATGTAGAAGGCTGGCTTCAGGCTTCAGGCATAAAGAACGGGTTTGTCTTTCAGACGTTGTTGCGCGGCGGTGTCGCGTCAAGGCGCCCGCTCGACCCCGGCGATGTTGCTCGGATCGTAAAGCGACATACCCGAAGGATAGGTCTCGATCCCCGGGAGTATTCCGGGCACTCGCTGCGAGCCGGGTTCGTAACAAGTGCAGCGGTCCACCACGCAAGGATCGACAAGATCATGGAGGTGACCCGCCACAGAAGTGCAGAAACGGTACTGAAATACATGCGCGACGAGGAGGCGTTTCTCGATCATGCGGGGGCATCGTTTCTTTGACGCTGCTTCTGGAAGTCCGTTGACTAGCCTTCTCCACAGCCACTCGAAGAGCATGAAGACTCGGCAGCGGCGGCTCGTCCGGCTCCGCCGCCAACTCGCCCCGCTTCCAGCGCCACGCCGCCGTTGCCGGGAATCTCTCCTGCCACCACCGGCGCCACCGCAGGGGGCAGAAGGTACTGTAACTTGATGTCTGGAAATTTGTCTGAGGTTTGCGCTTTGAGGCGTTTCACTGGGGGGGCTAGCCCCCCAGTGAAGCGCGGCGCCATCGTGCTATCCCATGGAGTTGTAAAACCTTCATGGAGGAAGCGAATGGACCTGCGACACACTACGACGATCGGGACTGTTTTGGAACATCTGATCGCAAACGGAGCAACGGATCTGGGGCGGGTCTTTGGCCAGCTCTTCGAGCTTGCGATGCAAATCGAGCGCGAGCAGTACTTGAAAGCGGGCCACCGGACACCGGAGCGACAGGGCTATGCCAACGGCTACAAGCGGATCGACACCCCCGCTGTTACCGTTCAGGTGCCAAAGACGGCCGGTCACGGGGACGACCCCCCCCCCAGTCGCTTGAACGCGGCCAGCGATCTTCTCGCGCCGTAGCCGAGATGTACATCAAGGGTGTTTCCACGCGGCAGGATGTAATGCGCGAGTTCGGGAGCCTGTCCTCTTCTCAGGTCAGCCGGGCCACCAGGTTGCTCGATGAAGAACTCGCCGCGCAACCGGCCCCTGATGGAATACCTGGATGCGCGCTACGAAAAAGCCCGCCATGACGGCGTTGTGCGCGATGTTGCAGTGCTCTCGGCCATCGGAATAGGGGCGCTGACGAGCGCAGGCACGTTCTGGGGCTCTCTGTGGCGCTCTCCGAGGCCGAGGTCCGAGCCTTCCTGGAAAGCTTGCTAGCCCTGCATGGTACGACCTTCATCGTCTCGGATGACCATGCTGGGCTGAAAGCAGCACGACGCGCGGTGCTGGGCGCGGCGATGTGGCAGCGCTGCCAGTTCCACCTGGCGCAAAACGCCGTGCAGCACGCACCGAACAACGACATTAGGAAACGTATTGGAAAACAGCTCGGAGCCACGCCTCCTCACTCCAAACCGCCGAGGCTGAACTGGCCGCCCTCGTGGCCAGCTATCGCGACAAGCACCTGTCGCTAACAAGCGATATGTCCGGTGGATGTAACATGCGATCTGTCCGGTTCAGATGCTTCATAAATGAGGAAGCCGATGAATCGGACAAGAGTGTTACAGGAATTACGGATTATGAAGTTTGAAGAGTTGTATTCACGAAGGCAGGCGAAGCAGTTGAGCCAGGAGCAGGCCGCCGAGATTCTTGGTGTATCTGTGCGTTCGGTGCGTCGCTGGGAGGAGCGCTACGAGGCGGAAGGAGCCGAAGGTCTTTATGACAAGCGCCTTGGCCGTCTGGCTGGCAACCGCGTTCCGGTCGATACGGTGACGGAGGTTCTTGAGTTGTTCGACACCCGCTACTGGGACTACACGGCCAAGCATTTCCACGAGAAGCTGGTCAAGGACCACGGGTTCACGCACAGCTACAACTGGGTGCGCCTGACGCTTCAGGCCAACGGCCGGGCGGCCCCGCGCCGCGGTGCGCATCGCCGCAAGCGTGCTCCGCGGCCGATGGCGGGCATGATGCTGCACCAGGACGGCTCCACTCACGAATGGGTGCCCGGACAGTCGTGGGATCTGATCGTGACCATGGACGATGCCACCAGCGAGAGCTACTCGGCCTTCTTCGTCCCCGAAGAGGGCACGATGAGCACCTTTCAGGGCATCCAGGAGGTGATCGAGGCCAAGGGCCTGTTCTGTTCGCTTTACGCCGATCGGGGGTCGCACTACTGGCACACAGCCGGCGGCAAGGTCGACAAGGACAACCTGACCCAGGTGGGCCGGGCGCTCCAGCAGCTCCGCATCGAACTGATCCCCGCCTATTCGCCTGAGGCGCGCGGCCGCTCGGAGCGCATGTTCGGCACACTGCAGAAGCGTCTGCCGCAGGAATTGCGTACACAGGGCATCGAGACGATGGACGAAGCCAATCTCTTCCTCAAGGATGTCTTCCTGCCCGATCACAACGCCCGGTTCATGCGCAAGCCGGAAGATGGGGGATCGGCTTTCATGGACTTCGCCGGCAACGTTGGCGACATCCTGTGCGTGCAGGAAGACCGCGTCGTCGGCAACGACAATACGGTGCGCTACAAGGGACGCGTGCTGCAGATCGCGAGCCACCGCCACCATTTCGTCAAGGCGCGCGTCAGGGTGCACGAATATCCTGACGCCTCGCTGGCCGTGTTCCACGGCCCCATGTGCATCGGCCGGTATCAGTCTGACGGCCAACCGGCCGGGAAGGAGAAAACGATCGAGAAGGCTGCGTGAACCGCTTCGGCGCGGGCCGAACGCAGCCGGTCAAGCCTGCGGTCGCTACCGCTCCCTTCGGCTTGACCGGCTGCGCCACCAACAGAAGCGGACAAACCGCATGGTACCTAGACCGGACAACTCAGAATGTTGTCGACACTATCGCGACAAGCACCCAGGCTTCGCAGACTGGCTGGAAAACAATGCGGGGCTCGCTGTCTTCACCTTGCCCGATGCTCACCGCAAGCGCATGCGAACCTCGAACGGCATCGAGCTCCAGCAAGAACTCAAGCGGCGCACCTCCAAAGTCAGGGTCTTTCCAAACCTTGCCTCGTTGGAGCGCCTCTCAACCGCGGTCCTCGTCGAGATCGACGAAAAATGGGAAACCGAAACCAAGGCATACATCAAATGGGGTATCTACTCACCCCTAGTTGGGTTCTGATTGGTCGTAGTGCTCGTTGATGATGTCTGCGGCTTTTCCGTCGAGGGCGATCTGGGTGGCGACGAGTGGGTTGTAGCCGAGTGCGGCCATGGAGGTGAGGTAGCTTGAGCCTCGGCACCATGCTTTTGCGTGGAGCGGAAGCATCCGGACACCTTGACCTTTGCCATCCTGATCTTCTGTTCTCCGGCATTGTTGGTGAAGCTGACGTCGGGGTTGTCTGTGAAGCGCAGGTTTTCGTGTTTCACGAGACGCAGGTTGTGCGCGTTTGCGATGCGTTTTCTTTTCGTCGGCGGCGGGATGTCGGGCAGTTCCTTGGCGCCCTGATGGTACGGTAGCGCTTGCGCACGGCCCGGCGTCGTTCAGGGTCTTGGATGCGCTCTTGTTGACCTTGTGGCAGACTTCGCGGAGCAGGCTCTTCATCAGTCGCGCCCAGCGGTAGCCTCGACGACGAAGGTCAGTTCGCGCAGCAGGTGGCTGCCGCACAACTGGTGGCTACACTGGCCCATGTACGAGGCCCAGCAGTCCAGGACGCCCTTGTAGCACGGGATGATGCCGATCTCTTGCCTCCCGGCCGCGCTTGCGGTGCGGGAACTTGCACGTCAGGGTTCCGACGACATGGAGCCACTTACTGTTGGTCCGAAATCGTCGACATGCAGGGCCGGGCGTTGCAGGAGGTGCGCCACGGCGGCCTCCGACGCGAGCGCATCGTGAAAGCATAGCCGAGGCAGGTTGCCTCGGAGAGCCTGATGCCGGAGGTCGCCTGCACGAGCGCGACGGCACGACGCAGGGACAGCATCTGGGCGACCAGCAGGTTGATGACGAGGGCCTGGATGCCGATGCCGTACTGCACGGGATGTTGTCGGGGAACCGGCCCCGGGCCTTGCACTTCGGGCATTCCTTGATCTCGGCGCGGCGCTCGACGACCTCGAACACAATGTCATAGAGGACGCGGCGCTCCCGATCGATTACGCAACCTGATGTCTGGAAATTGTCGTGAAGCTGATCGAGCTGTTCCCATTTGATGTATGCCTTGGTTTCGGTTTCCCATTTTTCGTCGATCTCGACGAGGACCGCGGTTGAGAGGCGCTCCAACGAGGCAAGGTTTGGAAAGACCCTGACTTTGGAGGTGCGCCGCTTGAGTTCTTGCTAGAGCTCGATGCCGTTCGAGGTTCGCATGCGCTTGCGGTGAGCATCGGGCAAGGTGAAGACAGCGAGCCCCGCATTGTTTTCCAGCCAGTCTGCGAAGCTTGGGTGCTTGTCGCGATAGCTGGCCACGAGGGCGCCCAGTTCGGCCTCGGCGGTTTGGAGTGAGGAGGCGTGGCTCCGAGCTGTTTTCCAATACGTTTCCTGATGTCGTTGTTCGGTGCGTGCTGCACGGCGTTTTGCGCCAGGTGGAACTGGCAGCGCTGCCACATCGCCGCGCCCAGCACCGCGCGTCGTGCCGCTTTCAACCCGGCATCCGAGACGATGAAGGTCGTACCATGCAGGGCTAGCAAGCTTTCCAGGAAGGCTCGGACCTCGGCCTCGGAGAGCGCCACAGAGAGCCCCAGAACGTGCCTGCAGCCCCTATTCCGATGGCCGAGAGCGCTGCAACATCGCGCACAACGCCGTCATGGCGGGCT
This sequence comes from Alphaproteobacteria bacterium, assembly GCA_964291215.2. Classification (GTDB taxonomy): domain Bacteria; phylum Pseudomonadota; class Alphaproteobacteria; order MPNO01; family UBA830; genus JAJEBT01. The sequence goes on from OZ219791.1 coordinate 2,562,929, forward strand.
TTTTCGTAGCGCGCATCCAGGATCAGGTATTTCATCAGGGGCCGGTTGCGCCAGGCGGCGAGTTCTTCGTCGAGCAACCTGGTGGCCCGGCTGACCTGAGAAGAGGACAGGCTCCCGAACTCGCGCATCACATCTTCGGCCAGGGCTCTTCTTTTTCCCGGTTTCGTCCGACGAGGGGGCGTTGTAGGCAGATCTGGAGGTCCATTCAGGAGCGGACTTCGTTGTCGATATGCCGGTTTCGATCTTGAGACGGTGCCACCAACTTCAAGAACGGCCACTCTGACACGGTTGTCTGCCGCCGACCGCGACAACAGAATGGTCCTGCATCTTCGGCCTGCCGTGTGGAAACACCCTTGATGTACATCTCGGCTACGGCCACGGCGCGAGAAGATCGCTGGCCGCGTTCAAGCGACTGGGGATAGAACGGGTCGTCCCCGTGACCGGCCGTCTTTGGCACTTGAACGGTAACAGTCCCGACGGGGGTGTCGATCCGCTTGTAGCCGTTGGCATAGCCCTGTCGCTCCGGTGTCCGGTGGCCCGCTTTCAAGTGCTGCTCGCGCTCGATTTGCATCGCAAGCTCGAAGAGCTGGCAAAAAACCCGCCCTAGATCCGTTGCTCCGTTTGCGATCAGATGTTCCAAAACAGTCCCGATCGTCGTAGTGTGTCGCAGGTCCATTCGCTTCCTCCATGAAGGTTTTACAACTCCATGGGATAGCACGATGGCGCCGCGTTTCACTGGGGGGCTAGCCCCCCAGTGAAACGCCTCAAAGCGCAAACCTCAGACAAATTTCCAGACATCAAGTTACAGTACCCCTATCCCCCTATCCGACGGGGTCGACGCCGTCGGCGCCGCAGGCGTCGCAGGCATCGACCGCCTCCTCGACGATGGTCTTGCGCAGGTTGTCGCCCATCTGCTGGTTTGGCTTCGGGCCTTTGCCGTTGCTCCCGGCACGCCTCGCGCTCTTGTCCGTCTGTGACGGCGGCAGACCGGAGTTCCGGCTCGTTTTGCGCGTGGTCTTCTCCAGAAGGACGACGATGAGGATGTCGAGCAGGAGGACGCGGATCACGGCCTCTTTCGGCACCTTGCCGGCCGCACGCAGCGCCGCGACCTTGGCCGCTTCGAACTCCTCGCGCGCCGCGTTGACCGTCGCCATCACCCGGCCTCGACGGTCGCCGCGAGCATCGCCTGGCGCTCGCTCGGCGGCATCTTCCGGTACTCCGCCGCCCGGCCTTGCGCTTCATCAGCGCGCCGCCTCCGAGATGCGTTTCCAGATACAGATCATGCGGGGGCTGGAGCCCCGGAAGCAGCTGGCACAGCCCGCTCGTCGCCTTCGATCCAAAGTAGCCCACTGGCGATCCCCGTCGCTCTCGATGACCACCACAAAACGAATCGGGTGTCAAATTTCCACGAAAACCCGTTCGTTGCTCTACCCCGACATCAAGCCGGAACCAGGGGGTGAGCAGTTACCAAATGGGAACAGCTCGATCAGCTTCACGACAATTTCCAGACATCAGGTTGCGTAATCTCACGAGGGAGGACATCACGGCGCTCTGCGCCCTGGCCGCCCATTCAAGCTTCCCCGGGCACCGCCGGACATGACCATCATGAGTTTCGTCGCGCTCACCGGCGGGCTGCCCGGGACACAGAAGCTATGGGAGGGCGTCAGGTTCCTGTCTCAGGCCGTCATCGGCATTCGGGCCAAGGAGGGCTGGGACGAGAACCACTCGGAAGGAGATGAAGACACGGAGTTAAGTATGTTAGATTGATAGGCCCGAGACCATCGCCTGACACGGCAGCCCCTTGAGCAGTTCAAGGAGTTCGACATGGTCGGAATCGGTGCAGTCGTGGCGGCACCGCCGGCCCGACCGGCGAGTCGCCTGCAGGTACGGCGGGTCGCTGCAGACCAGTTCCGTGCCCCGGAACGCAAAGCCGGCCAGGAACGCGTGGGCGCAGCCAGTTTCACCGGATAGTCGCACCCGAACCCGTCCGGCGCTCCCGGTCGAACACGGCGCCGGCGCCTTGTGCTTCATCAGCGCGCCGCCTCCCGGATGCGTTTCCACATACAGATCATGCGGGGGCCGAAGCCCCGAAAGCAGCTGACACAGCCCGCTCGTCGCCCTGGATCCAGAGTAGCCCATCGGTGGCCCCCGTCGTTCTCGATGACCGTCACTGAACGAATCGGGTGTCAAATCTCCACGAAAACCCGTTCGTTGCTCTACCTCGACATCAAGCCGGAACCAGGGGGTGAGCGGTTACCCCAGAATAAGGGGTGAGCAGCTACGAGAGATCTAGCGTATTGCGCGACATTCCGGTCGTGGGGCGCTGGGTCAGAATCCGTATGAGGGGCGAACTCGTGATCCTCGGGAACTCACAATAAAGACCGCTGTGTGGTACACACCGTTATCCTCCATATTCTCTTACCGGTCGCACAGACGACGAGTCGCAGTGTCCATTCATCGAACTGTATGCTTGAGTCCGTATCGGGGTTCCTGACAAAGTGGTCCGGTGCCGTACTGACCTATCGTGATCCAGCGGCCGCCCGGTCTCAGCCCGTCGCCGGTTCGGGTATGTGGCACGCCGCCTGAAGCTTGTTGCCGTCGAGATCGCGAACATATGCGCCGTAGTAATGTTCGTGATACTGCGGGCGCGGGCCGGGTGGTCCCTCGTCCGTGCCGCCGTTGGCCAGCGCCGCCGCGTGAAACGCGTCGACCTGCGCGCGCGATGGCGCCGCGAAGGCGACATGGACGCCGTTGCCGATGGTGGCCGGATTGCCGTCGAAGGGCCTGAGGACGAAGAACCAGTCGAGGCCCTCGCCTTGGTAGCCCAGAAGCGCCCCCTCGCGCGTCAGCCTGCGTTCGATCCCGAGCGTGGCGAGCACGGCGTCGTAGAACTCTGCGGCGCGCTGCAGATCGTTGGAGCCGATAGTGATATGGCTGTACATGAGCCTCTCCCGCGCGGCGGCGGTCAGTGCACGTTGCTCCAGATGCGTCGCTTGGCGACATAGAGGAGGCCGGTCAGGAGCAGCAGGAACAGGATCACCTTGATGCCCATGCGCTTGCGCTCTTCCAGTTCGGGCTCGGCTGCCCAGGCAAGGAACATCGTGACGTCGCGGGCCTGCTGGGCTACGCTTGCTTTCGTCTTGTCGGCATACTCGACCCCATCTTCGGACAGCGGCGATGGCATGGCGATCATGTTGCCCGCGAAATGCTTATTGTAGCTCATGCCCTCCGGAACGTCCATCCCGGACGGCGCCTCGGCATATCCCGTCAACACGGCATACACATAGTCGGTCCCACCGAGTGTCGCCTTGGTCATCAGCGACAGGTCCGGCGGCAACGCGCCATTGTTCGCCGCGCGCGCCTCCTCGTCGTTTGCGAAGGGCGACTTGAATCGGTCGGAGGGTTTTCCGGGCCGCTCGAACATCTCGCCTTCGTCGTTCGGTCCGTCCTCGACATCGACCGTGGCCGCGATCGCCTTGACGTCGTCCTCGGAGAAGCCGATTTCGGTCAGGTTGCGATACGCAACCAAGCGCAGTCCGTGGCAGACGGCGCACACCTCCTTGTAGACGACGAAGCCGCGCTGCAGGGACGGACGGTCGAAGGCACCGAACAGGCCCTGGAACGACCAGTACTGCTTTGGCGCCTCAGGGGCCTCGGCTGCGGATGCGGGTGTGGTCAGCGAAAGCGCAACGGCGGCTGCGCATGCCGCCAGCGGGGCCTTGAACGCCCTCATTGCGCCCGCTCCGCGGCGGCGGCCGCGCCTCCTCCGAGCACCGGCCCGGAAATGCTGGTGGGCACCGGTCTCGGTTTTTCGAGGATGCCGAGAAGCGGAATGATCACCAGGAAGTAGAGGAAGTAGAACGCCGTCGCGATCCGGCCAATGATCACGAAATACCCCTCGGCCGGATTGGCGCCGACCCAGCCCAGCACCGCGCAGTCGATCACGAACAGCCAGAAGAACTGCCGGAACAGGGGGCGGAAGCGCGACGACCGCACCGGGGAACGGTCGAGCCACGGGAGAAGGAACAGCACGCCGATGGAGCCGAACATCGCCAGCACCCCGGCGAGCTTGGCGTCGAAGATGACGAACCCCATCCAGTTCGTCACCCAGCCGCCGATGAAGTTATCCGGGACTGCGCGCAGGATCGCATAGAACGGCAGGAAGTACCATTCCGGCACGATATGCGGCGGCGTCGCGAGCGGGTTGGCCGGCAGGTAGTTGTCGGGTTCGCCGAAGAAGTTGGGCGCGAAGAAAATGAACCCGGCAAACACGATGAGGAACACCCCGAGCCCGAACGTGTCCTTGATCGTGTAGTAGGGATGGAACGGGATGACGTCCTGGTCTCCCTTGGTGTCGATGCCGACCGGGTTGTTGGAACCATGGACATGCAACGCCCAGATGTGGAGGACGACGATGCCGACCAGCACGAACGGCAGGAGATAGTGGAGGCTGTAGAACCGGTTTAGGGTCGGGTTGTCGACCGCGAAGCCACCCCACAGCAGGGTGACCAACCAGTCACCGATGCCCCACGGTATCGCGGAGAACAGGTTGGTGATGACGGTTGCGCCCCAGAAGCTCATCTGGCCCCAAGGCAGCACATAGCCCATGAAGGCCGTCGCCATCATGAGCAGCAGGATGACGACGCCGAGTATCCACAGGAGTTCGCGCGGCGCCTTGTAGGATCCGAAATACAGCCCGCGGAAGATGTGGATGTAGACCACGACGAAGAACGCCGAAGCGCCGTTCATGTGGATGTACCTGATCAGCCACCCGTAGTTGACGTCACGCATAATGCGTTCGACCGAATCGAACGCGTGGTCCGTGTGCGGAACGTAGTGCATCGCGAGCGTGACCCCGCTCACGATCATGATGACGAGGATAGTTCCGGCAAGTGATCCGAAGTTCCACCAGTAGTTCAGGTTCCTGGGCGTCGGATACTCGTAGAGCTCGTGGCTCACGAAGGAAAAAACAGGAAGCCGGTGATCGACCCACCGGACCAGCGGATTCTCGAGCCACGCGGGTTTGCTGAACTGTGCCATGTCCGTAGTCCTCAGCCGATCCGCACGACATTGTCGTCAAGGAAGGTGTATTGCGGGACTTCTAGATTCTCGGGCGCGGGGCCCTTGCGGATGCGTCCCGACGTGTCGTAGTGGGACCCATGGCAGGGGCAGAACCAGCCGTTGAAGTCGCCGCGCGTTTCACTCGCGCCGGTGCCGAGCGGTATGCAGCCGAGATGAGTGCAGACGCCGACGAGAATGAGCCACCGAGGCTTCTGCACGCGGTCCGAATCCCTCTCGGGGTCGATCAGTTCGTCGGCCGGGGCGGCCTCGGCGGCATCGATCTCGGCCTTCGTGCGATGGCGGATGAAGACCGGCTTGCCACGCCACTTGACCTTGATCGCCTGTCCTTCCTCGACGGCCGAGAGATCGACCTCGATCGAGGCGAGGGCAAGGGTGTCTGCTGCCGGGTTCATCTGGTCGATAAACGGCCAGGCAACGGCTCCGACGCCGACCGCGCCGAACACGCCGGTCGCGATCTGGATGAAATCCCGCCGGCTCTCTCCCTCTTCGGTTTCCCCGTGGCCGCCGGTCGTTGCCATGCTGTCGGATTCAGCCATTCTTCGTGCCTTCTTGCTGTGCCAGTCCCAACTGCGGTTCCGCAGGAGGTGTGGATCCCCGAAGATCTGTGTGGAACGTCGACGGCCTGTCCGGACCGACAGCGCCGCAAAACCGGTCAGTCGGCACCGGAGCGCAGGGCGCTCGCCGACCGTCCATGTTCACCAACACAACGCGCCTGTTCCTGAGGGAGATATAATCCAAATCGGGCCTCCTGCAAAGCCGCCATCGCCGCGCGCGACCGGCCGGCGCATTCGTCTGTTCAGAGCGCTTGCGTCATCCGCACATGCGGAATGCCCGCTTCCTCGAACTCGTCGCCCTCCTGCAGGAACCCCAACTTCTCGTAGAATTTGCTGGCGTGGGTCTGGGAATCGAGCAGCGCGACGCTGTGCCCGTCCTCGCGTGCGTCGGCGAAGGCGCGGGCCATCAGGGCGCGCCCGATGTCGCGGCCGCGAAACGCCTTGAGGACGGCGATTCGCTCGAATTTGACGACGCCGTTTTCCAGAGGACGGGTACGGGCCGTACCGATGACCGTCCCGCCCTGGCGGGCGAGGTAGTGGCGGCATACGGCATCAAGCCCATCGAACTCGATTTCGCGGCTGACCTTCTGCTCGTCGCAGAACACCGTGATACGAATGCTGTAGCACGCTTCGCGGTCGTCGTCCGACACCGCTTCCGAAATCACCAGATCAGCCATGGCGTCTTCTATCCCAGCCGGTCCCGGGAGATCAAGACCGGCTGGCGGTTCCCGAGACCCCGGGAACTGGCCGGTTGCAGGATCAGGCCCGGAGAAGCCCGTCGCGCCGCAAAGCCCGGGCATAGAGCAGGAGCATGCACCCGAGCATCAGCGCGGCGCTCGCCGCGAGCGACCAGTGGATGCCGATCAGGCCACCCCCGAAACCGACAATGAACCCGGAGAACGTGCGGCAGCCGAGGCTGCCGACATTGAACAGGCCGACAGCGCGGCCGCGGATCTCGGGCGGCGCATGAAGCTGCGCCAGAGTGCGTGTCATCGAGTTGAACGACAGGTCAAGGAATCCGGCGCACGCCAGCAGCAAGAGCGAAAGCGCGTAGCTCTCCGACAGCGCGAAACCAAAGATCGCACCGGCCCACAGGAAGCCGAGGATGAACGAGGTGCGCGTCCGCGCCTGCAGCAGGCTGCCGGCCTCTAGCACCATGCCAGCGGTGAGCGCGCCGGCTGCGTTGGCGGCGAGAAGCAGGCTGTAATGGAGGCTCTCGCCGCCATGGCCGAGGTGATGCGCGAAGCCCGGCATCTGCGGCTCGTGCGCATTGCCGACGAAGAAGGCGGCGAGGCCGGCAAGGACGGACATATAGAAGACGACCGGGAGCCCGGAAATCTGGCGCACCGTGTCGGCCATGTCGCGGAATCCGCTCATGGGCGCCCCCGGCGCTGCCCGCCCGGTGTGAATCTCGCGCGGGTTGCGGATCAGCCATAGCGTGAGCGGAAGGTAGATGAGGACGTTGATCAGAATCCCGGCCGTCGGACCGACCGCCAGCAGCAGCCCGCCGCCGACCGCGGGGCCGAGCAGCAGCCCGAGGGTCCGCGAGGTTGCGAGCAGGCGGATTGCGCTCTGCAGCTGGCGGTCGCCAACGATGTTATGAATCAGCACCTGTCCGGCCGGCGCCCACAGCACGCCGGCAAGCCCGTGGATGACAAGCAGGATGACGGCATGCCATCTCTCGAGGCTGTCGGTCGCGAACAGGATCCCCCAGGCCAGAGAACCGAGCATGAAAAGTACCATGGCGGCCTGGATGATACGCCGCGGATCGTAGCGGTCGGCGAGGGCGCCTGCCCACATCGAGCACAGGAGGAACGGCAGCCAGTGCGCGATCACTGCGAATCCCGCGAGCAACGGCGACTGGAACCGCTCGAAGATGATCCAGTAGCTGATCACGTGCTCGACGCTGTCCGCCATCATCGCCAGCGCCGCCGCAAGAAGGTAGGTCCGCGATGCGGGATGGCGGAGCGCGGCGTAGGCACGCCGGTCCGGGCCGGCGGATTGTCGGGAGGACTCTGCGCTCATCGGATCTCGGCTGTTCCCGGGCGGACCGGCCGGGCAGGTGGCGGGGTGCGCGGTTCCGCCGCCGCCCTGCGATCGTCGCGCCCGCACCGACGGCCGGAACCGGACCGTACTATGTGTGAGACCATGCCCGACATCAACCGCAACCCGTCCCGACCCAGGACTTTCCACGCTGCATTCGATCTTGCGACTGCTGATGGAGGGAGGTTGCACAGCCTGCCGGGTTTTCTGGCCGCGGGCCGTTCACGGGTCGCCGCAGCCGGAAAACAGGCCAGGAATGCGGAAATGTGTGCCCCGCTCAGCGGTCATTCAAGACATCAACCACAGCGTGGGGAAGGTCCTGTTCAGGTCGGGGGCGGTTTCCGGTAGCGCCGCGCGCGCTCCAGCAATCGCTCGGCTCGCAGAACGATCGGCAGTTCGATCATCCGGCCCTCGTGCCGCACCGCGCCCTTCCCGGTCCTCTCGCCTTGCCTGGCAGCGGCAACCAGGCGTTCGGCGGTCGCCAGTTCTTCGTCGGTTGGCGTGAATACCTTGTTGAGGCGTTCGATCTGGCCCGGATGGGCAGCGAACCCGCCTTCGGACCCCATCTGCCGGCCGCCCAGCGCGGCGGCTTCGAAGGCATCCATATCGGTGAGATTGGTGAGCGATTCCGGGACGATCAGCGGCGCCACGCCGGCGGCGCGCGCCGCCTCGGCCATCGACAGCGCTGTCATGGTCAGCAATTCCCTCGACGGCAGCGCCTGCATATCGGTCAGATAGTCGTCGATGCCGAAGCCGACGCCTGCGACCCGGCCCGATGCGCGCAGAATGCTGTCTGCGTCGCGCACTCCCAGCGCGGTCTCGACGATCGGCACGATCCGGACACTGCCCTTCGGGAGGGATTTTTCCGCTTCCAGTTCGCCGACAATCGCGTCGATCGCCAGGACCTGCGCCGACGATTCGCAAAGCGGAACGACGATGGCCCTGACGCCTGGCCCGACGGCGTATTCGAGATCGTTCAGCGCGGGGCGCCAGAGCGCGTTGATCCGGACCAGAACATCCTGCCCCGCAGCATAGAGCCGCTCTATCGCCGACGGCAGCGCGGCCCGCGCCTCGTCCTTCCGGTGGGCGGCGATGCTCGCCTCGAGATCAAGCACGATGGCGTCCGCGCCGCGTTCGGCGGCCTTCGCCAGGAAGCGCTCCTCGAGCACCGGCATGAACAGGAGTGAGCGCCACATCAGACGATCCCCGCGTCGCGCAGCCGGGCCCGGTCCGCCGCGCTGCGGCCGAGCAGGGCCAGCACCTCGTCGGTATGCTCGCCGAGTTCGGGCGCCGGCGTGCGGATCGTCCCCGGCGTTTCGCTCAGCCGCGGGAACGGCGTGTGCAGCGGGATCGTGCCGTGATCGGCGTCGGGATAGTCCTCGGCGACGGCGCGACCGCGGATATACTCGTGGTCGATCAGGTCCGTCGGATCGCAGATCGGCCCGACGGTGACGCCGGCGGCCCCGAAATGGTCGAGATTTTCCCGCAGCGTCCTCGCGCTGATGAAGCCGCCGACGATCCCGTCGAGTTCATCCATGTTGTCGACGCGGTCGCGCCCGGAGCGGAAGCGCGAATCCTCGATCAATTCCCGGCGCCCGATGGCGATGGCCACCTTCTGCCACATGGACTGCATCGAGGCCGACAGGGCGAGATATTTGCCGTCGGCGCACCGGTAGGCGTTGCGCGGCGCGGCGATCTTGCTTCGGTTGCCTTCGCGGATCGGAATCTTGCCGTTGGCCTTGTAATGCGCCAGCCAGGGGCCGATCACGCTGAACAGGGGCTCGAACAGGGACACGTCGACGACCTGTCCCCGAACCCGGCCGCTGTCGCGCGCAAAGAGGGCGACGACCGACGCGCCGAAGCCGGCGATGCCGGCGATCATGTCGGCGAGCGCCATCGGTGGCAGGAGGGGCGGCTTGTCCTCGAAGCCCGTCATGGCGGCAAAGCCGGTCAGCGCTTCAACCAGGGTGCCGAAGCCCGGCTTGTCGGCGTAGGGGCCGGTCTGTCCGTAGCCAGAGACACGGACGATCACGAGGCCGGGCTGCGTCTTCCAGAGTTCCTCGGGGCCGAGGCCCCATTTCTCCAGGGTTCCGGGCACGAAATTCTCGACCAGCATGTCCGACCGGGCGATCAGATCGTTGAGGAGGGCGGCGCCCTCCTCTTGCCGGAAATCGAGCGTGAAGCTCTTCTTGGAGCGGGCGTATTCCTTCCACCATACCCGCCCTTCGCCGAAGTCGCGCAGATCGTCCCCGGTGCCGGGGCGTTCGATCTTGATAACCTCCGCCCCGAAATCGGCGAGCATGCGCGTGACCATGTTTCCGGCCGCCAGCCGGGTCATGTCGACGACGCGGACGCCGGCCAGCGGGCCTTCCGATTCGGGCCAGTATTCGCCGTTCTGCATTTGCAATGCTCCCGCGGGGCCCGGACCCGCGCCCGTGCGTTTCGTGCCTCCCGCCGAAAACCGGCGCGTCACATGAGCGTACCGGGCAGCCAGGTCGAAAGGAACGGCACATAGGCGACAAGCGCCAGAACGATGAGCTGAATCAGGAAAAACGGCAGGGATTCCCGGATCACCTCGGTCAGCGGCGCGCCGGACATGTTCGTGACCATGAACAGGATGATGCCTACGGGCGGCGTCAGCAGGGCGATGCCGAGGCACAGGACGAAGACGGGCGCGAAATGCAGCGGGTCGATGCCGACCGCTTCGACGGCCGGGAACAGGACCGGCACGAAGATGAAGACCATGCCCAGCGTGTCCAGTCCGCAGCCGATGATGAGCAGGAACGCGATGACCAGCAGCATTACCGTTTGGGGATCGGTCGAGATCGCGCCGATCAGGTCGACCAGCTGGTCCCCCATGCCGGTGTTGAGCACGACCCAGCTGAAAAAAGACGCCGGTGCCAGCAGGATCAGCAGGTTTCCCGCGCCTTGGCTCGTCTCCACGAAAAACTCCCAAGTGCGCTTCAGGGTCAGTTCCCGGTAGGACAGCGAGACCAGCAGGGCGTAGATGCAGGCAAGAACGCCGGTTTCCGTGACCGTCACGACGCCGAACAGGATCCCGCCGACCACGATCGCCGGCATGGCAAGCGCGGAGAGTCCTGAAACGGTGGCGTTGAGGATTTCCCGACCGGTCGACCGCCGCGGCGCCCGCGGATAATCCCGCGCGATGCTCAGCCACAGCGACAGTCCCATGAGGCCGATGCCCAGGAGCAGGCCGGGGAGGGCGCCGGCCAGGAACAGCGAGCCGATCGGCACTTCGGCCATGACGCCGATCACGATCATGGCGATGCTGGGCGGAATGATGTGACCGATCGTGGACGACGCGCCGGTCACCGCAGCCGCGTAGGCCGCGGAATAGCCCTCTTTCTTCATCGCCGGAATGAGGACGCTGCCGATGGCGGACGTATCCGCGACGCAGGATCCGGAAACACCGGCGAAAAACATGCTGCCGGTCACGTTCACCATGGAAAGGCTGCCCGGCACGCGGCCGATGAGGACGCGCGAGAAGTGGAGCAGCCGCGCAGTCAGCCCGCCGGACGTCATGATGGCGCCGGCCAGGAAAAACAGGGGAATGGCCATGAGGCCGTAATGCTCCAGCCCGACGACCATCTGCAGGGGCAGCATGACCAGCATGTCGAGTTGGCCGGTGACCGTCAGGTAGAAGGCCGCCGCCATGCCCATCGAGAAGGTCACGGGTACGCCGATCAGCATCAGGAACAGGAGGGACGAGAACAGGATGAAGATATCCATCGGACTCACCCGTCCTGATCCGGGAAATAATACTGTCCGATCTGGCGAACGAAGACCCGGATGACTTGCAGAGTCATCACGCTACCGAGTACCGGGACCACCATGAACAAGTAGTCCCGGGTAAAGGGCAGGGTGTCGTAGATGGCCGAGCCTTGCAGCTCGATGACCTCGAAACTCTTGTAGATGACGATCAGCAGAAACAGGGCGCACGCTAGGCTGATTCCCGGCATGAGAAGCCGCTGGATGTCGTGCGGCAAGTATCTTTCCGCCAGTTCCACGCGGACCTGGGTCTGGTTCCGGATGCCGGCGGCGCCACCGAACCAGATCGCCCAGATGAACAGGAACATCGAAAGAGGCGTCGCCCAGACCAGGGGCGCGGCAAGGATGTAGCGAAAGAAGATCTGCAGGCAGAGAACGACGATCATGCCCAGAAATGCCACGACGCCGAGATAATCGAACGCCCGGTCGAAGGCATGGACTAAGCGCCGCGCACGATCGCTCGCGTCCAGAATCGTGGCCCGGTCTGTCATGGCATCCCTCCCGGTACGCGGGAACCGGGAGGTCTGGGCGGCCCTACTGCCGGTATTCGGCGAGCTGCTTCTGGACCCGGTCCATGAAGCCCTTGTCCCACTTGCTGCCGTCCAGGGACTTCCAGACCGTCCTGGCGACATCGATAAACGGCATTTTGTCGACGTCCAGAACCGTCATGCCCTTTTCCTTGACGCCCTTGAAGGCGGCATCCATGGATTTCTTCAGTTCGGCATCGCTGTAGGCGGCGGCGGCTTTCAGGCCTTCGCTGACCGCCTTCTTCAGGCTGTCCGGCCATTTCTGTGCCTTCTTCTCGCCGATGAAGAGCATCCAGGCGCCGAGCGCATGGTCCGTCTTCGAGAAGTACTTCTGAACCGAGTACAGCCCGCGCGGATAGACGACCTCGATACCGTTATCCTGACCTTCCACCAGCCCGGTCCTGGCGGCGGTGAAGAACTCCGAGAACGGCATCGGAGTCGGGACCGCGCCCAGCGCCTTGAAGAAGGCGACGAATGGCGGCGAGCCGGGAACCCGCATTTTCAGGCCCTTCATGTCCGCCGGGCTCCGCACGGGTGTGTTGGCCGTGGTGATCGCCCGCGGCGACCGGGCACCCATATAGCCGACCAGCTTGACGCCGCCAGCTGCAAACTGCCCGACCATTTCCGCGAACAGGGGGCTATCCAGAAATTTGATGAATTCCGCCTGGCTCTGGAAGCAATAGGGCGCGGAAATCGCGCCGAAGTTCCGGCCTTCCTTGAAATAGGTCGGCTGGGCGTTCGTGCCCTGGTACAGGTCCAGGGTACCCAGCTTGAGCATCTGCATCATCTCCTTGCCGCTGCCGAGCTGCTGGCTGGGAAAGAGCTTGATGGTGTATTCGCCGCCGGTCTTCGTCTTGACGTGTTCGGCCAGCTTTTCGGCGGCCTTGTAGGCCAGCGACTTGTTGGAAACCAGAAGCCCCATGCGCAATGTCTTGGCGTCCGCTTCCAGCGGAACGAAGGCCGCGACGGCAAAGGCGGCGGCCACGGCGACGGGCAGCATTTTCTTCATGCCCTTCCTCCGTTTCGGTTTGAGATCGGGCGCTGGAAATCGCACCCTCAAAGCAAGCTGGCGGCAACCGTATTTGGCCGAACGGGGGATGTCAAACCGGCTCCCGCTGCCAGCCGACCGGAGAGTCGCAAAGATAATGACCGAATCCGCGCGAGTGCTTCTTCCAGCGCTTCCGGCAGCTCGGTATCGAAGCCGGGACCGTGCCCTATCCGGCGCACCGGATCGTCGAAGAGTGCAAAGCGCATCGCGGTGGTGTGCTACGAAGACAACAGGAGGTGAAGGTGTAGCCAACTGGAAGTCATGCTGTGCAAGAGATGAGGGTGGGCCCCTTGGAGCCCGCCGTATAGGCGGAGGCTTCAAACCGCCCACGGCTGCTGTGCTCAAGAGACACGGTGGTGAGCGCGCTGGGAAAAGGCCGGCCATCAGAGTCGGTCAGGTGAGCAAGTCAGAGCTGAACGCGAGTGAACCACTGATAATGCGTCGTCAGGCGTAAGTGGCGTCAAAAGCGGGGAAAGTACCTCGTCCTCGGGACGAGTTCGGGAGGAGCCCGTTTATGGCCCGGACGGCGCCCGGCATTCAGGTGGCAGGACTTTCTTGCAGGCTCTTGCATGGAACGTGGGAACCTGTCGTTTCGATGCAAAGGGAGACCCGCAACCGGAGGCTCCGGGAGCGGCAGAGTACCGATGCGGGGCACAAGGACGGAGCGATCCGTAATAGTGACGAAGGATCTGTAATGGGTCTGGAGCGAAGGGGAGGCCTGCCTGACGCAAGCGTTTGGTCACGCAGTGAGGCATAATGGAGCTGAGCGAATGCGGGCGAGATTCGGGACAGTGCGTAGTTGCCACCGTCATCCCCGTCACCGTCACCCATTGACCGAACGCTTACTGCCTGACTTGGAGAACCGGAACAACTGGCAACAGGAGGAACCCGATGACACAGGAAAAGCCGTCAGGCCTGGGCAGGAAGAGCCGTATGACGGGCAGGACTTTCCCACGCTGCATTCGATCTTGTCGACTGCTGATGGAGGGAGGTTGCACAGCCTGCCGGGTTTTCTGGCCGCGGGGCCGGGTCGCCGCAGCCGGAAAACCTGGCAAGAATGCGGAAATTTGTGCCCCGTTCAGCGGTCATTCAATACATCAACCACAGCGTGGGAAAGTCCTGGTTCCGACCCACGGCGATCCCATGCTGATTCCGAGACTCGAAATCCAAATGTGTTGGGGCTCGCGTAATCACATATCGCCCCTTGATCGCAATTTTTCGCGCCGAGAAAGTCTCATTGAGCCTTGGCGGCACGATTGCAGCGCGACGCAGACCGAAAAATCTCGCCGGTCGCCGCTGGATTAGCAGCGTGGGATCGTCGTGGGTTCCGACCGGTCCCGTATATCTTTCAACTTATCACTGTAGACTCGAAGCAACTGATGCCGTATATACGGTTCCATGAGAATTGGCCTGCGACATTATGGCGGCGAGACGGTTGACTGGCTGAAGGCACGGCTTGGCGCCGGGGATTGCACGCGGACCTTCCTGGCACGTGAGCTCTGCGAGCGTGAGGACTGGCGGAACGCGAAGGGAGAACTATGCCTCGCCTCGGCCCGGGCCGCGCTTCCAAAGTTCTCCGCCGCACTCGGTCTGCCTCTGCCGGAGGCTCGTCCGATGGGAGGGGTAACCCCGGAGTCCCTGGCCCCGTCGCCGGATTATCCCGACAAGCACCTGTCGTGCCATCTCGGCGATCTTGGCGAGGTGGTTCCGGTTGCCGACGAGGACAAGTCGCTGGCGCGGTCGATGATGGCATCGCACCATCCCGAGGGCGATGCGGCCTGTCCCGGCGGGCGCATCCGCTACTGGATTCTCTCGTCCCTGCACGGCGTCCTCGGCGGCCTGGCGCTGCGTCCTGGCATCACAAAGCGCGGGACCTTCACATCGGCTGGCGGCGCGGGACGCTAACATCGGGCGGGTTGTCAACAATGACAGGTTTCTTCTGCTTCCCGGCGTCCGTGGCGCTGTCGCTGTTCCATGATCGCGTGACTGGGAGGAGCGCTACGGTGTTCGCCTGGCGTACAGCTACGTGGGTGCGGAGCATACGGGCCAGAGCTACCGTGCGGCGGTGTGCTGCCGGACAAGAGGCCTCGGTTGCGGGTGTACATGAAGCCGCTGTCGGCGGACTGGAGGGAGTCTCTCGGGCGGGCGCCGGGCCGGGTGATCGGTTCAGGTCCGCCTCTCGCGTCAAGGGAGGATGCGACATGGGCCGAGACGGAGTACGGACGGAGCGCGCACAGCGACGCACGCAAGCGCCTTGTCACGATGGGCGAGGCCTGGTGCGGTCGTCCGGGTGCACCGCTGCCGATAATCTTTCCCGGCGAGGCGGAGCAGCAGGCGGCTTACAGGTTCCTGTCGAACCCGAGGATCGGCATGCAAGACATCCTTGAGCCACATCAGGAGGCGATGGTCGAGCGTTGCCAGTCTGTCGTGCTTGCGGTTCAGGACACAACGATGCTGAACTACAGCGAGGCGACGCAGGGCCTTGTCGACATCGGCGGCGGCGGCTCTGGAAGCAAGGGGATCGCGGCTCATGTCGGCGTTGCGTTCAGCGAGGGCGGCTGCGCACTGGGGGTATTCAGCCTTGATGCCGGCTTCCGTGCGGAGGACAAGGCAACGGCGGTGGAGGGCGAGGAAAGCGGACGCTGGACGGACGCCTTCGCCAAGTCCGCCGAGCTGGCCTGTCCGCGAACTCGCCCGTCTGCGACCGTGAGGGCGACATGTGGTCTCTTCTGTCGGAAGCCTGCGCCTCCGCGCCCAGCGGCTTCTGGTCCGCGCCAGCCGTTCGAGCCGGCGGCGGGCCATCACGGCGGACGGCAAGGTCAGGGACCTGTTCGCGCACGCGGCCGAATTGGATGTCGTCGCGGAGAAGACGATCGATCTGTGGCGGCCCCCGGACGCGCAAGGGGCGCAAGAACATCAAGCTGGAGCTGCGGGCTGGTCTCGTCGACCTCGTCCCGCCCTGGGCACGGCCCCACTCACCATGCTCGCAGTGCGCGTCCTGGAGAAGATGCCGCCAACAGGCAGGGACCGGCTCGACTGGTTGCTCTTGACCACCGAAGGTGAGCCCACGCAGGAGAACGCGATCCGCATCGTCGCCTGGTACGAGAAACGCTGGTTGATCGAAGAGTGGTTCGCGGCCGTCAAGACCGGAACGCGGATCAAAGACCGCAGGCTCAACGCCGCCGACGACCTGAGGAAGTGCCTCGCCTGCCATTACTGCATGCACCGTCATGTCCGTCGAGCGCCTCGCGCGGAGCGCATGCCGGCGCGCACGATCGTCCACGAGGACGAGATCCATGTCCTCGCCGTCCACATACCGAACCACCGCAGGCAACGCGGCCCCCGGATCAGGCGATCGCGGAGTTCGCCGTCAACACCGCGCGCCTCGCCGGATTCATCCCGTCGAAGCGCCAGCCCATGCCGGGCACCCACAAACTCTGGGAAGGATACCTGATCTTGTTCACTGAAAACTACCGGGCTATGCGCGACTACGCCAACATCGAGTCGACAGTGTACCATTGAAAGCCCGTATATGCCCGCCGCTCGCGGCGTGGTAGAATGCGGACACAACCATCGTGGAGGTATTGGCGATGAGCGACAGGACCGACGGAATCAGGGAGCTTGAGATCAAGGAATTCGACCGGGCCACCTCGACCGCTAGCGTACTGGCCCGCGCCGAGCGCCAGAAGCGGGAGCGCGGCCTTGATGACGTGCTCGTCATCGATGTGGATGCTCACCACTTCGAGAACACCTCGTGGGCCCGCGTGATCGAGTATATCGAGGATCCCGTGATGCGCCATCTGGCGCAGTCCTTCGAGCGCTCCGACGGCACCAATCCCGGCGGCCTTCTCAATGCCCAGCCGGGTCTTAATTTTCAGAACATTGCCGGAAGAATCCAGCACTCTGGAGGCTTCCGTTACGAAGAGGTCGACGACAAGACAGTTCATCCCGATATCGTGATGGCGCGGCGCTCTATGGATGCGCTCGGGATCGACTACCAGGTCATGTTCCCGACACCGATGCTTCAGCTCGGCCTCCATCCCAATCCGCAGATGGAGGTGGAACTCGCGTTCGCTTACAACCGCTGGCTCACCGAGGAAATCCTGACCGGCGACAACAGGGTGACGACGATGATCTATCTGCCGTTCTGCGACGCAGATGCATCGCTGAAAACGGTCGAGGAGTTTGCGGACAAGCCCGGCGTTGTCGGCTTCAACATCACCTCGGTCCGGCACAAGCCGATCCACCACAACCAGTACATGAAGATCTATGCAGCGATCCAGGAGAGCGGGCTGCCGCTCGGCTTCCACGCCGGTCCGACTTGGCACGACGAGTGGACGAGCCAGATCGACCGCTTCATCGGCGTGCATGCAATATCGTTCGTCCTCTGCAACATGGTGCATCTGACCAACTGGGTACTGGAGGGCCTTTGCGAGCGTTTTCCGAACCTGCCGGTGATCTGGATCGAGAGCGGGATCGCGTGGGTGCCGTTCATGATGCAGCGGCTCGACAGCGAGTACTTTATGCGCTCGTCGGAAGCGCCGCTTCTCAAGCGCCCGCCGAGCGATTACATCCGCGAGATGTATTTCACTTGCCAGCCGATGGAAACCCACGACCAGCGGCTGCTGCAGGCGACCTTCGAGGCGATCAAAGCGGAGACGCAGCTTCTCTACGCTTCCGACTGGCCGCACTGGGATTTCGATTCGCCGAGCGTGATCTGGGATCTTCCCTTCCTCGACGATCGGGCCAAGCGGAACATTCTGGGCGGCAATGCCAATCGGCTGTTCGGGCTCGCGCCCGAGGCCGACATCCGCATCGCCGCCGAGTAACCCGCGCGCCGCCGATTCCGGCCCGCTTTCCGTGCGCGGCGCGGACGGTGCGGAACGCAGCGGACGAGCCCGGAGCCGGGCCCGTTCGCCTGCTCCGCCGCGCGGTTTCCGGATGACCGGGCGGGCACACTGGCAAATACCTGAAACCCATGGCACTGACGACAGACATGGCCGGCCAGCGGCCGCTGGTCTCCCGGCCCCTCTCCTGATGCGATGACGGCAGCTACCGAAAGCTGGATCGGCGCGCGCTTCCCGCGCAAGGAGGACGCCGCGCTGCTGACTGGCAATGCCCGCTTCATAGATGACATGGAGCCTGTTCCGGGCATCCGCCATGCCGCGATCCTGCGCTCGAATCACGCGCATGCGCGGATCGTTTCCATCGATGCGACGCGCGCGCTCGAGCTGCCCGGCATCGCCGGCGTCGTCACCGGCCGGGAGATCGCCGCTGCAATCAATCCGATTCCGAGCGCCGTCCGCGTGCCCATCGAATTCTATCCGGCGGCGGTCGAAAAGGTCCGCTATGTGGGTGAGCCGGTGGCGGTGATCATCGCTGAGGACCGCTATGTCGCCGAGGATGCGATGGAGCTCGTCGATGTTGTCTATGAGCCGCTGCCGCCCGCCGTCGATCCGATGTTCGCGCTCGCCGACGGCGCCCCGGTCCTTCACGATGCGGTCGGCTCCAACCTCGTGCATCACCGCACTTTCCGATACGGCGATCCCGAGGCGGCCTTCGCCCGCGCCGACAGGGTCGTTAGGCTCGACTGGCGCTTTCCGCGCTATTCGTCGACGCCGATGGAAACCTACGGGCTGGTCGCGCATTTCGAGCGGCGGCCGGACCGCTACACGATCTGGTCGAACTTCCAGGGGCCCTTCATCCTGCATGCGCTGATGACGGGCGCGCTCGGTGTGCCCGGAAACCGCCTCCGCCTGATCACGGCGCCGCATTCGGGTGGCAGTTTCGGGATCAAGCAGGCGGTGTTTCCCTACATGGTGCTCTTCGCCGCCTGCTCGCGTCTGGCCGAATGCCCGATCAAGTGGATCGAGGACAGGCTCGAGCATTTGGTCGGATCCTCGACCGCGTCGGACCGCGCCGACGCGGTCGAGGCGGCGTTCGCATCGGATGGCGAACTCCTCGGCCTTCGCTTCAGCAACGTCGTCAATGTCGGCGCCTACGTGCGGGCGCCGGAACCGGCGTCGGTTTACCGCATGCATGCGGCCTCGAACGGCTGTTATCGCGTGCGCGACATCGCCGTCGAGAACCGGCTCGCAGTGACCAACACGACGCCGATAGGCCTCAACCGCGGCTATGGCGGTCCGCAGTTCTATTACGCGCTCGAGCGCGTGATGGAGGCCGGCGCCGCCGAGCTCGGGATCGATCCGGCCGAGATCCGGCGCCGCAACTTCATCGCGCCTGCGTCCTTTCCCTACGAGGCGCCGGCCGGTGCGGTCTACGATTCCGGCGATTACGAGGCCGGGCTCGACCGGGCGCTGGAGCTTGCCGGCTACGATGCGCTGAAGGCCGAACGCGGCGCTGCGCGCGCCGAAGGCAAGCTTTTCGGAATCGGAATGGCGGCGGGCGTCGAGCCGTCGGGCTCGAACATGGCTTATGTCACCCTCGCCCAGACGCCCGAGGAGCGCGCCCGCGCCGGCGGCCGGTCGGGCGGGCTCGGAACCGCGACCGTGTCCGTCGATCCTTCGGGCTCGGTGACCGTCAGGACGGTATCGACGCCGGCCGGTCAGGGGCATCAGACGGTGGCGGCGCAGGTGGTCGCCGACGCGCTCGGCCTCCATCCCGACCAGGTCGATGTCGTCACCGAGGTCGACACGCTGACCAGCGCCTGGTCGCTGGCGTCGGGCAACTACGCCAACCGGTTCTCGTCGGTGGTCATCGACGCGCTGTCGGAGAGTGCCCTCAGGGTCGCCGAAAAGGTCAGGCGGATCGCCGCCGAGACCCTCGAGGTGGCACCCGAGGATGTCGAGCTGGTTGGCGGCCAGGCGCGGGTCGTGGGCGTTCCCGAAAAGGCGTTGCCATTCCGCCGCGTCGCCGCCCAGACCCACTGGCACCCCGCCGGGCTCCCGGAAGGTGCGGGGCCCGGCCTGTTCGAAACCGCGATCATCAACCCGCCGATGCTCGGCGCGCCCGATGACGCCGACCGGGTCGCGAGCGCCGTGACCTTCGGCTACGTGTTCGACCTCGCCGCGGTCGAGATTGACCCCGCGACCGGCGGAATCGAGATCCGCAAATACGTCACCGTCCACGATGTCGGCAACATCCTCAACGAAATCGTGGTCGACGGCCAGATCCACGGCGGCTTTGCGCACGGCCTCGGCGGCGCGCTTCTCGAGGAACTGGTCTACGACGCTGCCGGAAATCCGCAGACCGGCACCTTCGCCGATTATCTCTGCATCACCGCGCCCGAAATTCCGGAGGTGACGATCGGCCATGTCACGACGCCGTCGCCCCACAACCGCCTCGGGGCCAAGGGGATGGGTGACGGATCGTCCATGCTGGCGCCGACCGCGATCGCCAATGCCGCCGCCGACGCGCTCGGGCGTTTCGATGTCGAGATTCCGCTCACCCTGAACCGGCTGTGGGCGCTGGCCCAGGGCGACAGCCACGGGCGCGGCCCTGCAGAGGCCGCAGCAGCAGATGCCGCGGAGCCCGGCGCGGCCGCCCGGGGGGGGGCGCTCTCCGGCTCCGGCACGGTCGAGCTCTCCGCGCCACCCGAAACGGTGTGGCGGATGCTCCTCGATCCCGAGACCTTGGCCGCGGTGGTGCCCGGATGCCGCGCGCTCGAGAAGACGGCTGGGGATGTCTACACGGCCGAGGTCGATATCGGGGTTGCCGGAATCCGCGGCCGCTATGCCGCCTCGATCGAACTCCGCGACCTGCGTGAACCACACAGCGCACGACTCGTAGGCACGGCCTCGGGCGCGCTCGGATTCGGTGCCGGGGAGGGTGTCGTCACCCTTGGGCCGGCGGGCAATGGCGGCACGCGCATGTCCTACGAGTATCGGGCGGATGTCGGCGGCAAGGTGGCCGCCGTCGGCCAGCGTATGCTCGGCACCGTGACCGGTATCCTGATCCGGCAGTTTTTCCGTGGATTCGAACGGCGGCTGAAGCCTGCGGAGGGCGGCGGCTGGCTACGCTGGCTGCGCCGGGACAGGTCGCGATGAAACCGGTTGCCTTCGAGTACTGCCGGCCCGATTCGCTCGACGAGGCGCTCGATCTCCTGTCCGAGTTCGGCACCGACGCGAGCGTGCTCGCCGGCGGCCTGTCGCTTGGCGCGATGCTGAACATGCGCCTCGTGCGGCCAGCGGCGGTGATCGATGTCAACCGGCTCGGCGAGCTCGGGACCGTGGAGGCGTCCGGCGGCGTCATCACCACGGGGGCGCTCGTGCGCCAGGCGGCGGCGATGGCGTCGACGGAGTTCGCCGACGGCCTGCCTCTCGTCGCCGAGGCGCTGCCCCATGTCGGGCACTACCAGACGCGTCCGCGCGGAACCCTCGGAGGGTCTGTCGCGCATGCCGATCCGAGTGCCGAGATCCCGCTCTGTCTGGTCACGCTCGACGGCACGGTCACGCTGCGGTCGAAGCGGAAGCGCCGCACTGTCCCCGCGGCCGAGTTTTTCCAGGGCGTGCTGACCACTGACCGGCGGCCCGAGGAGATGGTGATCGCGCTGGGTTGGCCGGAGCGCCGGACTAGCGGCTGGGGCTACGCTTTCGAGGAGATCGCACAGCGCCGCGGTGATTTTGCGATCGTTGCGGTTGCCGCGGCGGTGCGGCTCGGCGGCGACGGGCGCATTCGCGACATAACGGTCGGCCTCGGCGGCGTCGAGGACAGGCCGTTCCTCGCCGACACCGACGGCTGCGCCGGTCTGGCGGCCGATGTCGGCACCGCGCGAGAGATCGCGGAGGCTGCGGCCGCGGCCGCGGCGCCGGTGACCGATCTCCAGGCAACGCCCCGGTACCGTCGCGAGCTGGTGCGGGTGCTCGGAGCACGGACGATATCGCGCGCGTTCGATTGCGCTCGCGGCGCGGCGGAGGCGGGATGATGCTGAGAATCGGATCGGACCGGAAGGCGCGCGTCATGGTCACGGTGAACGGCAGGCAAATGTCGGGACATGCCGCACCGCGGATGCTGCTCGCGGACTTTCTCCGCCACGAGCTCGGGCTCTTCGGGACCCATGTCGGGTGCGAGCACGGCGTGTGCGGCGCCTGCACGGTGATCGTCGACGGCGCGGTGTCCAGAAGCTGTCTCCGCTATGCGGTGCAGTGCGACAGCAGCGAGATCCGCACGGTCGAAGGGCTGGCTGGCGATGACGGCGAACTCAACGCCCTGCAGCGGGCCTTCAACCGGCACGGAGCTCTCCAGTGCGGCTTTTGCACCGCCGGCATCCTGATGTCGGCCACGCGATTCCTGGAGGAAACGCCGGCGCCGACGCGCGAACAGGTTCGGGACATGCTGTCGGGGCATATCTGTCGTTGCACCGGCTACGAGCAGATCGTGCGCGCCGTCCTTGATGCGGCAGGAGAGAACTCATGAATCTCGGCACCCTTTTCCACCGCAGCTGGCTGCGCGAGCCGGACGCGCTGGCTATCGTCGACGATTCACGACGGCGCAGTTTCGGCGAGTGGTATCGCGAGATCCGCGCGGTCGCCGGCGGCCTGAGCCAGCGTGGCCTGGGCCGCGGCGACCGGCTCCTCGTGATTCTGGCAAACCGCTACGAGACGGCGACTCTCTACTGGGCCTGCCAGGTGCTGGGTGTGGTATTCACGCCGTTTAACTGGCGCGCTGGCGCCGACGAGATCGCCTATGTGATCGGCAATGCCGAGGCGGCCGGCATCGTGTTCGAGGCGCGCTCGCGCGAAGCCGCTGCCGGAGCCGTCGGCAGTCTCGGTGGCGCAGGGCTGACGACGTTCGATATCGATGACGGAGATTTCGATGCGCTCGCCGCCTCTCCCTCGGTCGACGGGCCGGTCTCCGTCGACGAACGCGATACCTGCCTGATGCTCTACACCTCGGGCACCACAGGCCGGCCCAAGGGCGTGCCGCGCTCGCATCGCGCCGAGCGGCTGGCGGCAACCCACTGCATCGCGCTCCTGCATTACCGTTACGGGGCCTCGACGCTTGGCGCGATGCCGATGTTCCACACCATGGGCGTGCGGTCGATGCTGATGTCGGCCGTGCTTAGTGGCGCGCTGGTCTGCCTCCCGGCGTGGGATGCGGCGACCGCCATGGAACTTGTCGAGCGGGAAGGGATCGACACCCTGTTCCTCGTGCCGACGATGTTTCACGACATGCTCCATCATCCTGATCGCGGCGCCCATGACCTGTCGTCGGTACGCAATCTTGCCTATGCCGGGATGTCGATGACCGCGGCGCTGACCGAGCTCTGCGCGCGGGAGTTCAGGCCCGATCATTTCACCAACTTCTACGGGTCAAGCGAAATCTTTACCTTCGCCGTCTGCGATCACGTGATCGAGAAGCCGGGCTGCGCCGGCCGCGCCGGCATCGGTCAGGTCATTCGCGTGGTCGAGCCCGACGGCGGTAGCCGGCCGGATGATGTCGTTGCCGCGGGCGCGTCGGGCGAGATCATTGCGCCGATGGACGGGATGGAGGCGTTCGCCGGCTACTGGCGGCGTCCGGATGCCGACGCCAAGGCGATCCGCGATGGCTGGTACTTCACCGGCGATCTTGGCTATTTTGACGGGGACGGCGAGCTCTATGTCGTCGGCCGCGTCGACGACATGATCAATTCCGGTGGCGAGAACATCTATCCCGAGGAGGTCGAGGACATTCTCGCGAAATCGCCGCTGGTCGAACAGGCGGCGGTCATCGGCCTGCCCGACGAGCGCATGGGGGCGCGGGTGGTCGCGTTCGTGGAACCGGCGGCACCGGAATGCACGGCCGAGGCGCTCGATGCCTGGTGCCTCGACAGCGCGCTCGCCCGCTTCAAGAGGCCGCGCGGCTACGCCTTCGTGAAAAACATACCGCGCTCCGCTTCGGGAAAGCTCCTGCGGCGTCTGCTGCGCGACGGAAGCTACGAGATGCTCGACGGATTCGAGAGCACGGTCTGATCGGGGAACGGCTCTCCGGGGGGCATCTCAGCGGGACTATTTGATCGGCCGGGACGTCTCCCGGCCTCAATACGGAGAACGGGAACATGAGTGCAGAAAAATACGCGGCGCAGCGAGCCTCGGTGCTCGAGAACCTGGACGGCCTCAGCGTCGAGATCGACGCCGGGCGCAGGGTCGGTCATCTGGTGCTCGACCGCCCGCCGCTCAACATCGTCTCCTATACGGGCCGGCGCCAGATCCGGGCCATCATCGAGGCGATGGACGAGGACCCGGACGTCGGGGTGATCGTCATACGTGGCGCCAACGGCGTGTTCACGTCGGGCGGCGACGTCAAGGCCTTTCCCGATATCCCGAAGAACAGAATGTCGGACCTGCACTGGAACATCGGCGCTCCCGAACGTGCCGAAAAGCCGGTGATCTGCGCGATGCAGAAATACGCGTTCGGGGTCGGCTTCGAGCTCGCGCTCGCCTGCGATTTCCGCTTCTCGACCGCAGATACGCTGGTCGGACTGCCCGAGATCTCGCTCGGGCAGATGCCGGGCTCGGGCGGCAGCGTGCGCGTCGCGCGTATTGCCGGGCTCGGGCGCGCCAAGGACATGGTGCTGCTGGGCAAGCGCGTTCCCGCGCCCCAGGCCCATGAGTGGGGGCTGGTGACGGATGTTGCCGCCGATTCCGATGCACTCGCCGCGCTGGTGGACGACTATGCGGCGAGGCTGAATGCCCTGGCGCCGATTGCGCTCGGTTCGTTGAAGAAGGTGCTCAATGCCGCCTACGACGCGCCGCTCAAGACTGCGCTCGAGGTCGAGGGACATTCCTACGAGAAGCTTCGCTGGACCGACGACTACATGGAGGGCACGCACGCCTTTGCCGAGCGCCGAAAGCCGGAGTTCACGGGCAGCTGAGCCGACGCTGCGGGGCGCGTTGACGCCGCGCTGCCCGCCGGGCGGACGCCGGGTTGTAATTCCGCCCGTCGCCCCGTTACTCTTTGTCCCGGTGATGTTCGGTCCGCGCGGTGTGGCGCCAGCGGCCGGGTCGGGATCGCGGTGCGGACGCGATGGGGGGGGCGACGGATGACGCGGGGACTCGGGATCCGTTTCGACGGGTTCGACCATGTGTCGGACTCGCTCGAGGTCGTGCGCCAGGCAGAGCGAGCGGGTGCGAGCCAGATCTGGATGGCGGAACACATGGGCTATCGGGAGGCCGTTGCCGCCTGCATGGCCTATGCGCTGTCGACCGAGACCGCAATGGTGGTTCCGACCGCGGTCAGCCCTTATCTCTGGCATCCGACTCCGACCGCGATGTCGCTTGCGACCATGGCCGACATCGCCCCCGGGCGCGTCGGCGTCGCCATCGGCGTCGGCAATCCGCTGTTCCTGGGCGAATCGGGCATTGAGCCTGTGAAGCCGGTACGGGCGGTGCGGGAATTCATCGAATGCCTGCGGGCGCTGTGGACCGCGGAGCCCGTTGACTATGACGGCGAATTCTTCCGCCTTGCCGGAGCGCGCATGACGTTCGCCCCGGCAGAGCCCATACCGATCTATGTCGCGGCAACGCGCGAACAGATGCTGCGGCTGACCGGACGGATCGGCGACGGGGTCGTGCTCTCGGGCGGACTGTCCGTCGCCCATGTCCGGTACAGCCTTGGACAGATCGCCGACGGCGCGCGGGCGGCGGGACGGGATCCGGCTGCGCTCCGCAACGCCGCATTCCTGTATTTCTCGGTGTCGGAAGACGGGCGGGAGGCCGTGGACTATCTGCGCGGACGGCTTGCTTTCCTGTTCCGCAACCGCACGATGGCCGACAACATCCGCTCCTCGGGCCTTCCCATCGATCAGGAGGCCATTATCGACGCCGTCGCCAGGCGCGACATGGAAGCCGCGACGCGGCTGGTCCCCGACGATGCCGTCGATGCCTTTGCTGTCGGGGGCACGCCGCGGAACTGCCGCGACCGTCTTGAGGCCTATCTCGGCACCGGTGTGACCGAACCGGTCATCGAGATCAGCGGTTCGCCGGAGAGCCGGGAGCTCGCGCTCGGGATCCTCGGAGAGTTCGCGGCCGCCTGACGCGGCGGACCGTTTTCGGGCTCAGGCGGCTGCAGGAGGCATCGGCGCTTCATGGGAATCCGGACGATAGCGATCATGGGCGCCGGCCATGGCGGCCTTGCCGCCGCCGCCGATCTGGGCGCGGCCGGTTTCGAGGTGCGCCTCCATGCGCGTCGTGAGGAGACCCTGACGCCGGTTCGCGAGCAGGGCGGCGTCGCGGTGCAGGGCGCGCGGACAGGTCTGGTCAGGGTCCCGGTGCTGACCACCGACGTGGCCGAGGCGGTCGACGGGGCCGACCTCGTGATGACGGTAGTGCCCTCGGTCGCCCACGGCGACTATGCGGCCGCGCTCGCGCCGCATCTGCGGCCGGATCTGCCGGTCTTTGTCAATCCGGGGCACACTGGCGGCGCCCTGCATTTCGTTCGCGAGCTGCGTCGCGCGGAGTACCGGGAGCCGGTGCGAACCTGTGAATCGGTTACCCTGACCTATATCTGCCGCAAGACGGGGCCGGCAGCGGTCGATATCTTCTCCCATGTCCGCAACCTGAAGTTCGCCGCATTTCCAGGATGCCATGCTGGCGAGATGTTCTCGCTGATCAAGCCCCTCTATCCGGAGATCGAACTGTGTTCGAGCGTGCTCGAGACGGGGCTGACCAACATCAATGCCGTCTTCCACGCGCCAGGCATGCTGATGAACGCTGGCTGGATCGAGGATACGGGCGGCGATTTCCTCTTCTACCGGGAGGGCATCACGCCGGCTGTCGGCCGCGTCACCGAAGAGGTCGACCGTGAGCGCCTTCGCGTGGCGGATGCGCTCGGCGTGCCGTCCGCCTCGTTTCTCGAGAATTTCTGCCAAGCCGGACTGACCACCCGGGAAGCGGCCGACAGCGGCGACATTTCGCGGGCTTGTATCGAGAGCGAACCCAACAAATCGATCAGGAGTCCGCCGTCGCTTGATCATCGCTACATTCACGAGGATGTTGGCTATGGGCTGGTGCCCTTCGCCGCGTTCGGCGATCTTGCGGGCGTGGAGACGCCGACCATTGATGCGATCGTTCATCTCTGCTCGGCGTTGACCGGCATCCCGTTCTTTGAGACCGGCCTCACTCTCGACAGGATGGGGCTGGGCGGGCTGACGTCTGGCGACCTCGCGCGTTTCGTACACGATGGTGTTGGTTGAAATCTCACGGTGAGGAGGAGTGCGAAACCGCGCCGGAACAATGGTCGTCGGATCGGGAGCGTCCCGGATTTGAGCACGGTTCCGGTGCAAATGCGGTGAGTTCTGTGATGGTCGGGATGCAGATCCCGGTGACGCGGCTCACCCCTGCTGCGAGGAAGGAGGGCACCGGCGGGTACGAGAGAGAGCCGGGTGTCGTGTCATGAGCATTTACGCTTGCAAGTCGGCAGAATTCCCCACCCGCAGATGAAAGAGGAAATCAGCACTTCCAAATTTATGTTCGGGTTCAAATCCTCCATCGTCAGCTTGCTTCCGCTTCCGTCAACCGGCTTCGGACCGTCCTGCGCAACGCTTCCACCTGTTCGATGGCCAAGGACCGGTCAAGCGGGCAGGCGCCCGGATCGACGCTCGCGTAACGCAGACGAACGGCGTAGCGGGTATAGTCGACCAACTTGTCGAAACGGACGACATCCGCTTCCTGGGTGCTTAGCATGTCCAGCAAGGCCGCCAGATCATGCGACAACGGATAGGTTTCGCCCCGCAAAGCGAGCCAGGCCTTGAACAGCTTCTCTGCTGCTTGCTGGACATGGAAGCCAAAAATCTCGTCGGCGAAGACGTTTGCATCGCCCATGCCGTGAAGCGCCGAAAGATCTTTCTCCGCCGCGTTGGTTAATTCCCGCGCCTGCTCAAGGTCTTTCATAGAGCACTCTGCCCTCGCGCAGCGCACGCGCAAGCACATGATTAAGGGAGCCGCGCCAGCGGGCAGCCTCGTCCGAACTGTATACGAGGATATCCTTCGGAACGTGGAAAGTTGCAAGCGCACGCCAAAGGCGCGTCTCTTCGGTGCCGCGGTCCCGACCCGGCCCAAAAGGTTCTGCCTCGACGACCACCAGATCGACATCCGAATCCGCGGCGGCGTCACCGCGGGCGCGAGAGCCGAAAAGGATCACCCGCTCGGGATCAGCTACTTCAACGATGGCCGCCGTCATCCGCCGCAGAAGCGCATCGTCAATCACAGGCATGTTCTTTTCCACCTGTTCGGATGCCTCTATCATCCTGGAAAGCAGTGAAAAGGGTGCCGTTCGCTACCGGCAACTAGTTCTGCCGCAAGGCTCCCGCACTCCGTCCCGTCCGCAACAATCACGCTGTAGTCGGTCGGCAGACTTATCCGGGTACCTTCAGGGGCGGTGGAGCGGCACCGTCGAATCGTTTGACCGCATCGCTTCCGGCCCGGGTCAGCTATCGTATGGATTTCGATAGAAATCGACCGGTGAACAAGCTCATATTCTCGTCGATCAACCCCTTCTTGCCGGTCCACTTTTCCGTTGCATCGTAGTCCTCGATCAACACATGCGGCGGGCAATGAAGGCGAACAGGTTAGCCACCGGAATCAATCCTGCATGGTGCGGCCTGATCGAGAATGTCGAGTCCATGATTTGGCCGAGCCGTGTCTACTTCCTCTTCCTGTCGTAGTCGTCCTCAGCCCAAGTTGGTAGTTTCCTGAGTACATCGCAGAGCTTGCCTACTTTACCCTCGTTGTCATCGAAGATCAAGAGTAACTCAAGGTGATCCCATGCTTGTTGATGTGATGTGATCGGAGTCCTGATCGCGGCGCGGGTCGACGCGTTCGAGGCTGCGATTTTGAGATTTGCTGACGCGCTGTTGCGGCGCGGGGCGCGACTGGTCGGCGTATCCGGGGCGAGCGAGAGGCCTTGGTTGCCGGGCTCGAAAGCTTGCAGTTTCTGTCGGGGAGAGAGGCGCGGTCAGCCTGGTCTTGTGATTGCGTGCAGGACCTGCTTGCGCTTGTCGGCATAGTGGTGGCGGGCGTCGACGAAGCTGTTGAAGGGTTTGGGCAGCTTGTTGTGGATGATGATTGCGAGGGTGAGCGCGTTGTTTGCGGGCGCGTTCGGAGCATGGAGTTGGATTACGCAACCTGATGTCTGGAAATTGTCGTGAAGCTGTCAGTCATCGAGCTGTTCCCATTTGATGTATGCCTTGGTTTCGGTTTCCCATTTTTCGTCGATGAGGACCGCGGTTGAGAGGCGCTCCAACGAGGCGAGGTTCGGAAAGACCCTGACTTTGGAGGTGCGCCGCTTGAGCTCTTGCTGGATCGGCCGCTCGATACCGTTCGAGGTTCGCATACGTTTGCGGTGAGCATCGGGCAAGGTGAAGACAGCGAGCCCCTCGGGCGCATTCTTTTCCAGCCAGTCTGCGAAGCCTGGATGCTTGTCGCGATAGCTGGCCACGAGGGCGCCCAGTTCAGCCTCGGCGGTTTGGAGTGAGGACGCATGGCTCCGAGCTGTTTTCCAATACGTTTCCTGATGTCATTGTTCGGTGCGTGCTGCACGGCGTTTTGCGCCAAGTGGAACTGGCAGCGCTGCCATGTCGCCGCGCCCAGCACCGCGCGTCGTGCCGCTTTCAGCCCGGCATGGTCATCCGAGACGATGAAGGTCGTACCATGCAGGGCTAGCAAGCTTTCCAGGAAGGCTCTCCAATGGACCTCGGCCTCGGAGAGCGCCACAGAGAGCCCCAGAACGTGCCTGCAGCCCCTATTCCGATGGCCGAGAGCACTGCAACATCGCGCACAACGCCGTCATGGCGGGCTTTTTCGTAGCGCGCATCCAGGATCAGGTATTTCATCAGCCCAAGGGGCCGGTTGCGCCAGGCGGCGAGTTCTTCATCGAGCAACCTGGTGGCCCGGCTGACCTGAGAAGAGGACAGGCTTTCGATCCCGAACTCGCGCATTACATCTTGCCGCGTGGAAACACCCTTGATGTACATCTCGGCTACAGCCAGCATGACGGCGCGAGAAGATCGCTGGCCGCGTTCAAGCGACTGGGGATAGAACGGATCGTCCCCGTGACCGGCCGTCTTTGGCACCTGAACGGTAACAGGGGGGTGTCGATCCGTTTGGGCTTGTAGCCGTTGGCATAGCCCTGTCGTTCCGGTGTCCGTTCGTAGCGGCCCGCTTTCAAGTGCTGCTCGCGCTCGATTTGCATCGCAAGCTCGAAGAGCTGACCAAAGATCCGCCCCAGATCCGTTGCTCCGTTTGCGATCAGATGTTCCAAAACGGCCTCAATCGTCGTAGTGTGTCGCAGGTCCATTCGCTTCCTCCATGGTAACTGCTCACCCCCTGGTTCCGGCTTGATGTCGGGGTAGAGCAACGAACGGGTTTTCGTGGAGATTTGACACTGCATGCCGATTCGCTTAGTGGTGGTCATCGAGAACGACGGGGACCGCCAGTGGGCTACTTTGGATCGAAGGCGACGAGCGGGCTGTGCCAGCTGCTTCCGGGGCTCCAGCCTCCGCATGATCTGTATGTGGAAACGCATCTCGGAGGCGGCGCGCTGATGAAGCGCAAGGCCGGGTGATGGCGACGGTCAACGCAGCGTCGCTGCGCGAGGAGTTCGAAGCGGCCAAGACCCGGATCGCGGCGCTGCGTGCGGCCGGCAAGGTGGCGGAAGAGGCCGTGATCCGCGTCCTCGTCATCCTGCTCGACATCATCATCGTCGTCCTTCTGGAGAAGACCACGCGCAAAACGAGCCGGAACTCCGGTCTGCCGCCGTCACAGACGGACAAGGACGAGAGCGTGCCGGAAGCAACGGCAAGGGCCCGAAGCCGAACCGGCAGATGGGCGACAACCTGCGCAAGACCATCGTCGAGGAGACGGTCGCGGCCTGCGACGCCTGCGGCGCTGACATCGACGGCCCCGTCGATCGGGAGCGCCGCGTCCTCTACGACATCGTGTTCGAGGTCGTCGAGCGCCGCGCCGAGATCAAGGAATGTCCGAAGTGCAAGGCCCGGACCAAGGGCCGGTTCCCCGACAACATCCCGTGCAGTACGGCATCGGCATCCAGGCCCTCGTCATCAACCTGCTGGTCGCCCAAATGCTGTCCCTGCGCCGTGCCGTCGCGTTCGTGCAGGCGATCTCCGGCATCAAGCTCTCCGAGGCAACCTGCCTCGGCTATGCTTTCACGATGCGTCATGGGAGGAGGCCGCCGTGGCGCACCTCCTGCAACGCCCAGCCCTGCATGTCGACGAGACCGGATTTCGGATCAACAGTAAGTGGCTTCATGTCGTGGGACCCTGACGTGCAAGTTCCCGCACCGCAAGCGCGGCCGGGAGGCAATCGAAGAGATCGGCATCATCCCGCGCTACAAGGGCGTCCTGGTCCACGACTGCTGGGCCTCGTACATGGGCTATGACCAGTGTAGCCACCAGCTGTGCGGCAGCCACCTGCTGCGCGAACTGACCTTTGTCGTCGAGGCTACCGCTGGGCGCGGCTGATGAAGAGCCTGCTCCGCGAGGTCTGCCACAAGGTCAACAAGAGCGCATCCAAGACCCTGAACGACGCCGGGCGCAAGCGCTACCGCACCATCAGGGCGCCAGGGAACTGCCCGATATCCTGCCGCCGCCAAAAGGAAAACGTGGACGCAAGTCCGACGCGCACAACCTGCACGAACGTCTTGTGAAACACGAAAAGTCAGTCCTGCGCTTCACAGACGACCCCAACGTCAGCTTCACCAACAATGCCGGAGAACAGAAGATCAGGATGGCAAAGGTCAAGCTCAAGGTGTCCGGATGCTTCCGCACCATGCTCCACGCAAAAGCATGGTGCCGGAGCTCAAGCTACCTCACCTCCATGGCCGCACTCGGCTACAACCCACTCGTCGCCACCCAGATCGCCCTCGACGGAAAAGCCGCAGACATCATCAACGAGCACTATGAATCAGAACCCAACAAGGGGTGAGTAGATACCCTCAAGGAATGGAACGCATCGTGCAGAGCGTCACGTGGTGGAGTAAAGACGCTCTTCCGGGTTCCTCTTCGCTACCTGCGTTCAGCCGCCTGTGACCCCCGCTTCTGCGCGCGGCGCGGGCTTTGGCCAATCGCATTGCCCTTCCCTCCAGCAACTCCGCAGGCTCCGAAGAACCCTTGTTCGCCGCCTTCAACGGTACTATGGCCGGATCTGACTTCTCGTTCATCATCGGTTTACGGAATAGTTCCTTTCCTCTGCGGCCCCTCCACGACAGAGGGGCGATTGAAAGACCTCCCAGGTCCCTGCTTCGGCGCGTGCCATGGTTCTCGGACCCCGCGGAGCCCCCGCTCGCCTCACCAACGCGGCTCGTTGCCTTCGGCCACGACCTCGGCACTCCGGTTTCAAAGCATCTCGTGGCTCAATAGCCCGGCCTGCCGCTCCCCAACGCTTCGCCTGACGCCTCACGACGCATGGTTCACGGAGAAAGTGGTGGTTAGCCTCTCTTCCTGCCGGGACTTGCACCCGGCAACATTCCACCAGTTAGCCTGGCGCACCCAACGTCAGCTTCACCAACAATGCCGGAGAACAGAAGATCAGGATGGCAAAGGTCAAGCTCAAGGTGTCCGGATGCTTCCGCTCCACGCAAAAGCATGGTGCCGGGGCTCAAGCTACCTCACCTCCATGGTGGCACTCGGCTACAACCCACTCGTCGCCACCCAGATCGCCCTCGACGGAAAAGCCGCAGACATCATCAACGAGCACTACGACCAATCAGAACCCAATTAGGGGTGAGTAGATACCCTCCATGAATGTTTTACAACTCCATGGGATAGCACGATGGCGCCGCGTTTCACTGGGGGGGCTAGCCCCCCAGTGAAACGCCTCAAAGCGCAAACCTCAGACAAATTTCCAGACATCAAGTTACAGTACCTGGAGTTAGTTTGTCTTCGCGGAAGGTGGCGTCGCGGACATGATGATGGCTCTCAACTACCCAGTGTCCGCGATTCCATGCGAGCAGCTGTTGCGGCGAGGCGCGCTCGACCGAGCATCCATGTTTCTTGGCAAGGTGTATCTACTCACCCCTCTACTTATGACGAAGATCGATCCGCTTCTTGTCAGCCGGAACACGCACCTCCGGTCATCGGTCGCGAGCGAGTTAAAGGGGCAAGGGAAAATGCCGGATCCGAACCCGTCAGGAAAAACGATTCGTCATCAGTAGAGGGGTGAGTAGATACATCTCACGCAGATAATTCTCCTGCGTGCCAGACGACAGCCCCTTCATCGTCTCGACCGTCTTCTGGCGTAGAGGGGAAACGTCCCTTGTCTCTCACTCCCTGGTTGATAGTCCTCCCGAACAGTCGGGAGCCTAGGAAGTGTGGCGCCTCGATCAGATCATCGAAACATCAGGAACGACGATCTCTCAACACAACCACTCACATCGATCGCTCAGAACAGTGCTCGATCACAAGCACCCATGGCCGCGAAGCGGCCTTCGTCCAAAAAATCCGCTGCCCCTTCCATCACGACAACGGATACTACGCCGCTTCACAAAAAGCCAGCGAAAATGCGAATCATCCTGAACAAGCGGAATCAATCCTTTCAACAAACCTGGCGTGGGATCACGGTGGCCTCGGGTTGATCCAATGTTGATCGGATCGGCAGGGGGAGTGTAGTCTATGACGATGGGCATCCTGACAGGGTGCGCCGGTCTTGTACGGCCCGGCGCCCGCCGGACCAGACGCATAACGGAGATACAATCCTATGGCCTTTCGCACTCTGGCGGCCGTGGCCACTGTTTTCGCCCTTGCGGCGTGTGGCGGGGGCGGCAGCGCTTCCAACGGAGGCCCCAACAATCCCGGCGCGGCACTTGATCAAATCCGGGCATTGACCAATGCCGCGTCGCCGGCAGAAACGGTAGGAGACCAAGACGCGCGTGCTCCCGGCATAACCTCGCGCGCCGACTCCCTGCTTGTCACCACGATACATGCAGAGACGAGCGCGAGGGAAATTCCCACCTTCACCCTTCGGGCTTCGTGTTCGGGAACGGCATGCACGTTTAGCGAACCCAGAACCGGATATTCGGCTACCATCCGCCTGTCCGATTTTGAGTTCGTATCCGCCACCGAACATGCGGTTGGCACGAAGCACGGCGTCACGCTCGTCAGGTCGTCCGGACGCCATGACGGAACGGACTTCCGCGGGCTCGGTGGATGGATGAACCACAGCGGGTTCTTTGTGCGAGACGAGCGGTCCACCGTTGATGGCATACGGATAGATGGTCGAAGTGGCGTCGTCGGTGGCGATCTGACGGGGTCGCGACCGCTCGGAAGCGCGACATGGCAGGGTTTGATGGTCGGCACCCCGGCCACGGGCGCGGGCGGTGGCGACAGGCTTCAGGGCGATGCGAGCCTGACGTACGACATGAGCTCCCGAACGCTGGATGCCGCGTTCACGGACATTCAGAACATCGACCGGCTCCGCGCTCACTCTGTCTCTACCGTTCGCTTCGCCAGTGTCTCTGTAGGCGCGGACGGGAAGTTCCGAGCCGGTGCCACGGGCAACCACATTCAGGGCGGCTTCTACGGTTCCGGCCATGCCGAGGCGACGGGCGTCTTCGAGCAGCAGAACATCGTCGGAGCCTTCGGCGCTCGGCAGTAGCCGGGCTTGGCCCTGGCGGTCATGATGGCCATGGCGCTTGCCCGGGCGCGCGCCGGCCGCGTCAGGCAGATGAGGTCCTTCGTCGGCGCCGTGCCTTACCGCGACACAAGCTGAACCCTCTTCTGTCTCCGAAATCGTCAATCGGACCGCCGGGCTGCCGCCGGCACAGGCGAGACCGTGACTGTCGTTACGTAATGTTGTCTTATCGTTCTGGTTGTATCGCGGAAATCAACACCATTGCTCGCCTCCAAAGCCCGGATAAACGGAGCACTGCCACGCCACGACACCTCATGTAACTCCGAAGACCTCACAGCCCACACGCACGGTGATCCCATGCTGCTAATCTGGTGACGACTAGCGAGATTTTCTCAGTTTGCGTCGCGCTGCAATCGTGCGCCAAGGCTCGATGGGGCCTTCTTGGCACGAAAATTGCGATCAAGGAGGCGATCTGTGATGAGCCGAGTCCCAACGCATTCGGATTTCGCGTCTCCGAATCAGTGCCCGCGCGGAAATGACCGTTTTGGCTGCGATTCCGGCGAAATTTCTGGTTTGATCGCCCTTCCAGGTCCCGCTCCGTTTTCGGGGAGATTCCTGCTGATTCGCGGCGGTATCAGGGCTCTTCCAGCCGAGAAGCCGGACGAGCGGCTCCGTTCCCGCTCCCGGCGGGTTTCGCGGGTGGGGTGGAGGGATGCTGCCGTCAGGCGGCGCGTTTTCGTCGTCGTCGGGCCTGGGCTTGGGCCGTCTGTGCAACAGCAGGCGGTGGACATTGAAGGCGACCATGGACAGCGCCACCATCCGCGCCGTCCGCCCCACAGGACCCGGTCCATGCCGCGTTGCTCAAGATTGTTGATCGCCGACTCCACGGCCGGATGCTGTCGGCGCATCTCCCGGAATGTCGGGTCAGCTTCCCGTTCCGCCCGACCAGGCTTTCCCTTCTTCGGCAGCTCGTCCAGTGCAATCCGGTTGGAGGGGCTGTGGAACCCGCGATCGAAACTGCACAGGCCGGGGTAGCGAGCCTGTACTTCCCGGATCATGGGCACCGCATGGTCCACGTCACTGCCCTCCCACAGGATCCGGTGGTGCAGGAGGAAGCCGTGCTGGTCCTCCAGCATGGCCACCGGCACGCCGAGTTCCACCGGCACTTGCCCTTCACGCACCAGCGCTCCTCGAAGATCGAAAACACCCTCTCTTCCTGCGGGATCTTCTCGCCTTGGGCGGCGGTCCACCTGGTCGATCTGCCGGCGGGCATGGTTGAGGTACGATTTGATCTTGAGAATCCTGAAGGCCCCGACGCCCTTCTCCACAACCGTCTCTTGCGCTCCAACTCCCGGCTGTCGTCGAGGTACCATCCTCCGAAAAGGCCCGCCGGGTCTCTTCTGAAAGCGCTTCCCGCGGCTCCGATGCTGCCACTGCCGTCACCCCCGCGAGCACGGCTGCGCGGCCGCACCAGACAGCGCATCCCACAGCAGGTTGACGTCCGTCGGGTAGTGCACCTCACCACAAACGAATCGCAGCGGCCCCGCAAGGGACCGTCCGACTTGCGCTTGCGGACCATCGCATGGCCGCTCCCCGCCACCAGATGAGATGCCTTCTCCAGCACTTCCGGCGTCAGATGGCTCACGTTCTCCAGCACCGTCCGATAGCTGTACCTCGTGTTGTCCCGGATATCGCCGTGGTCCGGGAACTTCCGAACCGTCTCGTTCACCAGCTCGTGCAGATGATCGAGCCCAGGCCCTGCTTCAGGACACCAGGATCTTCCACAACGCCGGGACGCGCTTTCCTGTGGGACACTCCCGGAAGGATCCCCTCCTCCAGGATCTTGAACAGCCGGGTCGGCATACACGTGCTGAATCCCGCGCATGTCATCCCGCGAGTCTTCGCTGAGATCGATCTTCTCGATCGCAACCTGGCCCAATTCCAGCTGCGGAACGTTTCGCATGGCAATTCTCGCGAAGTTTTCCGAAAATCCGGCGGATTTCCGGTCTGATCGGCCAATTCCCGCCCCAAGGCGGGATTATTCGTCCCCTTTATATCAGGATTTCACCAAAAAAATCAAGCGATTTTATATTTTTTCCAGGCACTAACTCGGTGACGACATGAAGCGATTGGGTCCTGCCGTCGACCCGGAAGCCGGTTTCGTCGACATGCAGCGTTGGGCGTTCCAGCAGCTCGGCGATGGCGGCCTGCTCCCATGAGTGCAGCGCGTCATGCAGGCCAGGACTTTCCTACGCTGCATTCGATCTTACCGACTGCTGATGGAGGGAGGTTGCACAGCCTGCCGGGTTTTCCGGCCGCGGGGCCGTCCACGGGTCGCCGCAGCCGGAAAACCTGGCAAGAATGCGGAAATTTGTGCCCCGTTCAGCGGTCATTCAATACATCAACCACAGCGTGGGAAAGTCTTGCATGCAGGCGCCTGACGTAGCAGAGGCAGGTGGCCTCGGAGAGGTCGGTACCGCAGGCGTCGCAGGCCTCGACGGCGACTGTCTCCTCGACGACGGTTTTCCGGAGGTTGTCGTCTGTCTGGAGGTTCGGCTTCGGGCCCTTGCCGCTGGCGCCCTTGCGCCGCTCGTCCTTGTCCGTCTACGACGGCGGAAGGCCGGAGTCGGCGCCGGTCTTGCGGGTTGTCTTCTCCAGCAGGACGGCAAGCAGGATGCTCGGCAAGGTAAACAGTACGCGGATCACGTCATCGGCCTCTTTGGATATCTTGCCGGCAGCGCCGCGGTCCTGGCCGCCTCGAACGCCTCGCGCGCCGTGTTGACCGTCGCCATCACCCGGCCTCAACAGTCATGATCGCCGCGAGCATCGCCCGGCGGCATCTTCCGGTAGCCCGCCGCCCGGCCTTGCGCTTGATGCGCTGACGGTCCGTGCGGTTCCGCCCGGCATCGCCGGCCGAGTGCATCCGCCCGGGCTCGAAGTCGAGCCACACCACCTCGGTGCGGACCCGGGTCGTCACCTGCACGGCGATGCGGCGCCAGTCCCGCAGGGTGAAAGTTTCGTATGGCACGGTTGCAGGCTCAGTACCATTTGTTCATCTCACAGTGCCGGGGTGTGATTTGGGCTGATGTTGTCGTTGGCTGGTGCGCCGTCTGCACCGATCATGGCCGTCCACGCGCTCTCGAAGCGGTCGGGCAGGGTGCGGAAGGTGATTGTCCGCCGACGATGCGCCAGCGCATGCCGGAGCGTTTCATGCGCTGTGTGACGAGGGTCTTGTTTGCCGCCTCGACAATTCCCGAGCCGGTTGCTTCAGCGCGTGGTAGCGCATGCGGTAGCGATGTTTGCGGAAGAAGGACAGTTCCCTGTCGACATCGGCCCGTTGGCTCCGCGGTGTCGCGAAGGTGGCGCAGCGTCCGGATCACCCTGTCGATGCCGCGGGGGTCGTGACAAAATCCTGTCCTGAAACGGGCGATTGTCACGAAAACCCGTTTTCGCCGCTGCCTTGCGACCGCACAACCGTGTTAAATCAATGATTTGAATTCGACATATGAGAACTGCACCCGTCCCGCAGCAGGTCGTCGTACAACGCCGAGGGGTGGCCCGAGACCATCGCCTGACACGGCAGCCCCTTGAGCAGTTCAAGGAGTTCGACATGGTCGGCTTCGGTGTAGTTGTGGCGGTACCGCCGCTTCGACCGGCGGGTCGCCTGCAGGGGTCGCTGCAGACCAGTTCCGTGCCCCGGAATACAAGGCCGGCCAGAACCGCGTGGGCGCAGCCGTGGATCAGTTTCACCGGATAGTCGCACCCGAATCCGTCCAGCGCTCGCCGGTCGATCCCGATAGAGCACGGCGCCTTGCGCTTCATCAGCGCGCCGCCTCCCGGATGCGTTTCCACATACAGATCATGCGGAGGCTGGAGCCCAAGAAGCAGTTGGCACAGCCCGCTCGCGCCTTCGATCCAAAGTAGCCCACCGGTACTCCCCGTCGCTCTCGATGACCACCACTAACCGAATCAGCCTACAGTGCCAAATCTCCACGAAACCCCGTTCGTTGCTCTACCCTGACATCAAGCCGGAACCAGGGGGTGAGCAGATACAAACCAGGATAGTGATGACGGTCAATGACACGATTCCAGCGACACCAGGCCGTGCAAGGCGCACAACCACATCCCGGAGCGCAAAACCCTCCGGAGTTGTCTCAAAAAAATCCGCTGCCCCTTCCATCACAACAACGGATGCTACGCCGCTTCACGGAAAGTCGGCAAAAATGCGAATCATCCGGAACAAGCGGAACCAATCCTTCCAACAAACCTGGCGTGGGACCGCCGTGGTAGCCGGTGGCTGCCCGTTGCCCGTCCGGTTCGAAAACGGGATAATCCGCGCTGTGGGTGCAGCACGCCGGAAGCGGATGCGGTGGGGGCGCATCCATTCGGAACCAGGTTCATGGGGGCATGACATGCCGGTCAGGCGGATCGCCATCTTCGGCGCTGGCGGTGGTGGCACGTCGGCGGCAGCCCATTTGACGACCCTCGGATTCGAGATACGGCTCTACAGCCAGGACCGGGAGGCACTCGCGCCGCTTCGGGATATCGGCGGCATCCACTACACGGCGCCGTTCGGCGACGGATTTGCTTCGTTCGCGATGATCACCGACGATGCCGGGGCGGCTATGGACGGTGCCGAGATGGTAATGATCGTGAGTCCTGCGCACCTCCACGAGAAGTGGGTCGCCACGGTCGCGCCGCATCTGACCGAGGATCAGGTTCTTTTCGTCTCGCCGGGGCACACGCTGCTCCTGATCCCGCACGTGCTCCGCGAGCACGGGATCCGGAACCCCGTATTTTGCGAGACCGCGACACTGCCCTATCTCTGCCGACGCATCGAACCGGCGAAATGCCGGATCTCGCGGGTGTCGGACTTCATGGTGTTCGGTGGCTTTCCCGGCCGCGAGACCGGGCGCCTGCACGAGATCGTCAGGACCGTCTATCCCGCGGTACAGCCGTTTTCCAATGTCCTCGAAACCGTATTCCCCTACGGCAATGCCATTCACCACCCGCCGGCGGTGCTGTGCAATGCCGGGCGCATCGAAGCGACCGGTGGCGATTTCCGCCACTATTACGACGGCATCACGCCGTCGGTCGGGCGGTTGATCGATGCCGTCGATCGTGAGCGGCTCGCGGTGGCGGAGGCGCTCGGTGCCCGGACCATGCCGTTTGTCGAGCTGTTCTGGCGCATGGGCTACACCACCGACGAAGCCGGTGCCTCCGGCCTTGCCTACGAAGCTTTTCACCAGAGCGAGCCCGACCGGTGGATCATGGCGCCAACCAGCCTCGATCATCGCTACCTGCTCGAAGACGTGCCCTACGGCCACCTGGTCTATTCCGAACTCGGCCGCCTCGCCGGCGTGCCGACACCGACGATCGATCACGTCATTCATCTCGCCTCGGTGATCCTCGGCCGGGATTTCCGGGCCGAGGGGCTGACGCTGGCCCGGATGGGGTTCGGCGACATCACCCGCGATGCCTTCCTGGCGCTGTTGGAACATGGTTTCGAGGAGGGTGATTTGCGATGAGTGCCGGAGTGGGCGTGCGGTTCGACGGGTTCGACACGGTGGGAGATACGGTCGAGACCGCAGCCCTGGCAGAGGAGGCGGGTGCCGACACTATCTGGATGGCCGAGCATCTCGGCTACCGGGCGGCGACGGTGTCGTGCATGGCATTCCTTCAGTGCACGCGCCACCGTCATTCCGACCGCGGTGATGCCGTATCTCTGGCACCCGATGCCGACGGCCATGCAGTTCGCCATCATGGCCGAGCTCTCGCCCGGACGAGTTGGCATCTGCGTGTCGGTCGGCAACCTCCTGAACCTGCGGGAGTCGGACGTTTTGATGCCGCAGCATCCGGTTCGCGTGATCCGCGAGTATGTCGAGGCCCTGCGGGCACTCTGGGCTGGCGAGACGGTCGAACAGGAAGGTCTGGTCTGGCAGCTTCGCGGTGCCAGTTTTGCGTTCCGGCCGCCGCAGGAGATACCGGTCTTCGTTGCCCCCACCGGCCCCCGGGTGCTGGAGCTGGCCGGGCGGATGCCGACGGCGTGCTGTTTTCAGGCGGCCTGTTGCTGGCTTACACGCGGCGTTGCGCCGAACTTCAGAGGTCCTGACCTCGTGAGTTGACTTGATCAGTCCGTGATCCCTTTTTCCCAGTACAATGAATGATTTGACCGGTTTTGTGCTTGACAACAGAGTCGCATCGTGGTCCAATATAATGTGATGCCTGTAATGGGATGATCCCGACCCTGAACACGTTCGCGATGTACCCGTCTGAAGCCTCGTCCCGATCGGAACCTCGTGCTTCTCCCTTGCCAACGTTGACGTACCGACCGTCTTGTTCTCGAACCTGAAGCCCTTCGACTGCCAGACAACGCACGCAAACTCGGCCTGGAAGCATCCCCCTGATTTGGAAACATCGAAGCCGAGGTCAGGATGTCTGAACTTGCCGATGCGGGCGTCAGGGAGGCTGGCCGCAGCACGGACGAAGTACGAAAGGCGGGGTTCGTGTATTTCGCCTGTTCGGAGGACGGCGACGCCCCCATCGAAGCCAACAGGCTCAAGCTTGCCTTCCTGTTCCGGAACTCCGCGCAGGCCGAGAATATCCGCTCGATCGATATCCCGCTCGATCACGAGGCGATCATGGAACTGGTCCGCGACCGCGAACTCGAAAAGGCGGCGAGGCTGATCCCGGCGGAAGCGGTGGCGCAGTTCAGCGTTGCCGGCACGCCCGACGCCTGCCGTGCGGGACTGCAGGCCTATATCGATGCCGGGGTCGACATGCCCGTCATCAAGGTGACGGGCTCGCGCGAAGAGAGGCGGCTGGCGCTCGACGTGATTCGGGATTTCAACGCCGGCAGAAGCTGAGGCCGGCAAAGACATCGTTCCGGGTTGTCACGCTGCGCCGGCCTGCGCGTCTCCCTTCCAATTGCCGTGCGCATGTCCCTGTCCTGGAAGGTGCAAGTTCCCGACTCGGCGGAACGTCCCAGTCTGGTTCTTGTCCCTCAGGATGACACGGACGGGGGCATGGTCCTGTCCGGCTTGACGATCCGCCCCGGGCATGAATCGCCGTCTCGTCAGAGCGTGCCCAGCTCGCGGGCAGCAGGCGTGTGACCTGCGATCTCGAGAATCAGCTTCTTCAGTATTGCGTCTGCAAACGTCCGCCGGCTCTTGGCCTCGATGACGAAGGATCGCGGGCCGCCGGCGATGTTCGCCCTGTAGTAGTCCGGCAGCTGCGGCATGCCCGGCCGTTCGATG
This sequence comes from Alphaproteobacteria bacterium, assembly GCA_964291215.2. Taxonomy (GTDB): domain Bacteria; phylum Pseudomonadota; class Alphaproteobacteria; order MPNO01; family UBA830; genus JAJEBT01. The sequence continues at coordinate 2,604,749 of OZ219791.1, forward strand.
ACGAGGCCGTTGATCGTGAAACCGTGGGCGAGGGCGGCGGCGCGCGCTTCGCCGATGGTCACGATACCGACGGTGTCGGGCCCGTCGCCCGAGACGTCGATGACCTTCCGCGTGCCGTCGAAATCGTTGCCAAGCGCGGTCTCGGCGGCGGTGGCAACGGCTTCACCGATGGCGTTGCCGCCTGCGCAATAGTCCCGCGGTGCCGTCAGGATGCGCGCGCCGATGGCCTTCGCCGAGGCCGCATCGTCGATCCTGGTCCAGCCGACGCGCTGCCAGATGCAGCCGGACCCGGCGAACTCGATGTAGGTGACCGCGATCGCGCGCAGGAAGCCGCTGGTGATCGCGCGCAGCACCCGCGGATTGGCGAGGGCATCGGCGTAGCCCTGGCGCTGGAGCCGGAACTCTTCGTCGTCGATCGATCCCGAACCGTCGACCACGAACGCGAGTTCGAGATCGACGGCACCGCGCCCGGTCTCGGCGGAAGCCGCGAACGCGGACCCGGCGCAGAGCATCACCGCGGCTGCGAGACGGCGGATCATTCCGGCCCTGCCGCCCAGACATCGACCTCAACCAGCATTTCCGGCTGGGCGAGGGCGGAAATGCAAAGGAGCGTCGATGTTGGCTTGTGGTCGCCGAGAAACCGGTCACGTATCGCCATGTGGGCATCGCGCCAGCGCGGATCGGTCAGGTACTGGACGACCTTGACGATGTTGCCGACGCCCATGTCCTGCGCTTCGAGGCAGGCAACCACGTTGCTCCAGGCCGCTTCCGTCTGCGCCTCGACGCCGTCGGGAATACTGCCGTCCGGCAGGGTTCCGACCTGTCCCGAAAGGGCGACGATGCGGTAACCCGGCGGTACGGACATGGAATGGATGTAGTGCCGGGCGGGCGGGGCGATGCCGTCCGGGTTCAGGGGGTTGAACATGGTTGTCCTCCCGAAGGATGTCTGTCGGGCCGGCTGCAGCTGCGTCCCGGCGCATCGCGCCGTCCGGAAAATTCGGGAACCGCACCTCCGACGGCGCCACTCTAGCACATAGCCCGGGACGGTAGGTGCCGCTGGCCGGAGCGGCAGCAGGGCACGGAGACCCGGCTGACATTCCGGAAAAAAGGGAGTATACTGCGTAATTGTGCGTGGCGCGGATGTGAGGGAAGGCGGCAGCATGGCGGCCAGCATCCATAATCCTCCCTGGCGGGTCGGGGTAGATGTCGGCGGAACCTTCACCGACCTTGTGATCGCCGATGGCGACGGGCGCACCGATGTCTTCAAGGTGCCCTCGGTGCCCGAGGATCCGGGCGAGGGCGTGATCGCGGCGCTTGACCTTGCCTGCGGTGCGCTGGAGCTGACGCGCGCTGCGTTTCTTGCCGACTGCCAGTTCTTCCTGCACGGTTCAACGGTTGCCACCAACACCCTCCTTGAGGGCAAGGGCGCCCGCGTGGGGCTCCTGACAACCAGCGGATTTCGCGACAGCCTCGAAGCCCGCCGTGGCCTGCGCAAGGACCCGTGGGACCACCGGACACCCTATCCGCCGGTGCTGGTGCCGCGCTATCTGCGGCGCCCGGTCTCGGGACGCATCGATGCCCGCGGCCGCGAGATCGAGCCTCTCGACGCCGGCGACGTGCGCGCGGCGTGCCGCGTCTTTCGCGACGAGGGTGTCGAATCCGTTGCCATCTGCCTTCTCAACAGCTTCGTCAATTCCGCGCACGAGCGGGCGGCGTCCGAGATCGTGCGCGAGGAAGCGGTCTGCGATTCGATCTCGGTGTCGTCCGAGATCGTGCCGATAATGGGAGAATACGAGCGCAGTTCGACGACGGCCGTCAACGCCTATGTCATGCCGCGCGTCGCGACCTACCTGCGGGCGCTGCAGGACCGGCTCATCGCGATGGGTCTCGGCACCAAGCTCCTCATGCTGCAGAGCAACGGCGGCGGCGCATCCCTCGACCAGCTGATCCTCAGGCCGGTCAACCTGCTGCTGTCGGGACCGTCGGCGGGCGTCGGCGCGATGCAGCGGCTCGCCGAGGAGATCGGCGAGGGCAATCTTGTGAGCATGGAGATCGGCGGCACCAGCTGCGACGTCATGCTGATGCACGAGGGCCGCGTGGCGATCACCGACGCGCTGTCGGTCGCCGACTATGACCTCGTCACGCCTTCGGTCGATATCCACACCGTGGGCGCCGGCGGCGGCACCATCGCCGGCACCGACCAGGCAGGCATGCTCTATGCCGGCCCCCGCGGCGCCGGGGCGCGGCCGGGCCCGGCGGCCTACGGGCTGGGCGGAACCCTGCCCACGGTCACCGACGCCCACCTCGTTCTCGGTCGGCTGCGTCCGGGACCATATGCCGGGGGCTTGGTAACACTGGACCTTGAAAGGGCGGAAGCGGCAATCGACCGCGAGGTCGCGGGGCCGCTCGGACTCGCGCGAACCGAGGCCGCGGCCGGAATTATCCGTGTTGTCGAACAGAACCTGTTGCATGCGGTCGAGCGCATAAGCATCCAGCGCGGCTACAACCCGGGCCGCTTCATGCTGATTGCCTGCGGCGGTGCCGGGCCCATGCACGGCGCGAGTGTCGGACGCCGTCTCGGCGCGCGGGCGGTCTACGCGCCGCGCCAGGCCGGCGCGTTCTGCGCCATCGGCATGCAGCACGCCGACGTGCGGCGGGACTTCGTCCAGGTGCTGATGCGCTGGCTCGACGACGGCATTGTCCCGTTTCTTGCCGAGGGCTATGCCAGTCTCGAGACACAGGCGCGGATGGCGCTCGGCGAGGAGGGTTTCGGGCCCGACGACATGGTGTTCGGGCGCGAGCTCGACCTTCATTACGAGGGCCAGCAGTGGGACGTCCGCGTGGCCGTCGGCGACGATGCGGACGCCGATGCGATCCGGGCGGCGTTCGAGGCGGAATACGATCGTCAGTTCGGCCACACCAACCCCACCGGCCGCGTCAATGTCGCCAAGCTCAGGGTTGTCGGCATCGGCCGGCTGCCGCCGCTTCGGGAACCCGGGTTCCCCGAGGCCGACCGGCCGGCGGCCCCCGCAGACATGCGCCCCGTCTACGCCGAGGAAGCCGGCGCCTTCCTCGAGACGCCGGTCTACGCAGGCGCCGGCCTCCGTCACGGCCATGGTTTCGACGGTCCCGCCGTGATCGAGGAGGAGACCACGACTGTGCTCGTCGGCCCCCGCGACCGGGTTGTCGTCGACAGGCTCGACAACTACCTGATATCGTTCGACCTTGGGGAGGAGGCATGATGGACCCATCACCGGAAGCTCCAGACCAGGTTCTCGATCCGGTCATCCTCGCCCTGACCCAGAACCGGCTTGACCACATATCCCACCAGATGGGCTGGGTCATGCTGCGCACCGCGCGAAGCCCGATCTTCAGCCAGGCCCACGACTTCTCGTGTTTCATCGCCGGCCCCTCGGGAGAGGTGGTCAGTCAGGCGGACGGCATCCCGATTCATACCGGCAGCGGCGGCTTCGGCGTACGTGCCATCCTCAGGGACTTCGGCGACGAGATTTCCGAAGGCGATGTGTTCCTGCTCAACGACCCCTGGGCAGCCGGTGGCAACCACCTGCCGGACTGGGTCGTCGCACGGCCGGTCTTTGTCGACGACCGCATGGTTGGGCTGACCTGCAACCGTGCCCATCAGTCGGATATCGGCGGCGGCGCCGCCGGCGCTTACAACCCGGCCGCGACTGAAGTCTTCGAGGAAGGCATCCGCCTGCCGGTGCTCCGGCTCGTCGAGGCCGGAAAGACGCGGAACGACCTCTGGAAACTTCTGCTCCTGAACACGCGCACACCGCATCTTCTCGACGGCGATCTCCGCGCCATGCTGGGCTCGACCCGGATCGGCATGGAGCGCGTCGCGGCGCTGGTCGAGGAGCTCGGAACCGGCGAGGCGTTGCGCTACTTCTCCGGCGTTCTCGACCATGCCGACCGTTCGGTGCGCCGCGAAATCATGCGCCTGCCCGACGGCGTCTACCGGGGCGAGGACCGGTCCGACAACGACTGCTTCGAGATCCGCGACGTGGTGGTGCGGGTGACGCTGACCATTGACGGAGACCGCATGACGGTCGACTTCACCGGGACCGATCCGCAGATCAGGGGGTTCAAGAACTCGTCGCTCGGCAACACCTATTCGGCCGTCTTTACCGCGCTGTCGTCGTTCCTCGATCCCGATCTGCCGCACAATGAGGGCGCCTTCCGTTGCGTCGAGGTGATCGCGCCGGAAGGCACGATCGTCAATGCCCGCGAGGGCGCGTCGACGACCATGTGCACGGTGTTCTGCGCCCACGAGATCATTCACGCGGTGTGGAAGGCGCTCGCTCAGGCCAATCCCGGGCGTGGCTGTGCCGGCTGGGCGAAGAACGTGTTCGGCCTGTCGGTGGGGCGCGAGGAGAACGGCCTGCCCTATGTTTTCTATCACGGTGCGGCATCGGCCGGCAGCGGCGCCGTCGACGGCCGCGACGGCTTCAACCAGATTGGCCATGTCTGCACGCTCGGCGGGCTGACGATGCCCAACATCGAGGCCTATGAGCAGCTCTACCCGGTGCGCTTCTACCGCCAGGAGTTCCGCCTCGATGCGGCGGGGCCCGGTGAGTGGCGGGGCGGAAGCGGATGCGACTACGAGGTCGAGATCGAGACCCCGGCCGTCCATTCCTTCCGCGGCGAGGGGCTCGGTTACGAGACCGGTTACGGCATCAATGGCGGCGGCGGCGGTGCGCCCGGCGAAATGCGGCTACGCTACGCCGACGGCCGCACCGAGGAGGCGCCGAAGTTCGGGCTGCGTCCCACCGGCCCGGTGCGCTTCGTGACGCAGTCGCCGGGCGGCGGCGGCTACGGCGATCCGTTGGCGCGCGATCCGGAACGGGTGCTGCGCGACTGGCGCGACGGCCTCATTTCGGAGGTTGTGATGCGCGGAACGTACGGGGTCGTCGCCGGCGGCGACGGCCGATCGGTTGATGCCGCGGGAACCGCGACGCTGAGGGAAATGATGCTCGCGGAGCGGTGACGACGGCCGCTGCCCGCGGAGCCATGGACTGTGAACGGACGGAGGAGACGAAATAATGGCTGACCTGACGACGGAATTCTGCGGCGTTCCCTTCAAGAACCCGGTGGTGGTCGCCTCGCTCGAGACCACCAACAGCCCGGACCTCATGAAGCAGGCGTTCGACTACGGCGCTGCCGGTGCGATCATCAAGACCCTGACCGACATCGACGACATGGCCGTGCTGACCATGAATTCGAAGTACTGCATCATGGACGACCGTGGCGACATCATCCGCGGCAAGGTGCCTCGGGACTTCAAGTTCTACAGCCGGTCCGGCTATTCGAGCACCTACTACAAGGACTGGATCCCGCATCTCAAGGAGATCGGCGCCTATGCCCGCGACCGTGACGCCCATCTGATCGGCAGCGCCGGAGCTAGGGACATAGACGGCTGGAAGGATATCTGCCGCATCTTCGAGGATTGCGGCCTGCCGATGGTCGAGCTGAACTTCGGGTGTCCGCATCCGGCGATGATGCCCGGTGTCCACGGCGGCAGCATGATCGGCCAGGTCGCTGACGTTGCCCACGAGGTGACGCGTCAGGTTTGCGAGGCGGTGGAGATTCCGGTGATGATCAAGCTCACTCCGGATCAGACCACGCCGGTCGAGATCGCCAAAGCCGTCAAGGAGGCCGGCGCCGCGGCTGTGACGGCGACCAACCGCTATACCGGCTTCGCGGTCGACATCGAGACCGGGCAGCCCCGGCTCGGCGGTCCGGCCGGGATCGGCGGAACTTGGACCAAGCCGTTGACGCTGCGCTACATCCACAACATCTATCGCGATGTCGGCATTCCGATCGCCGGCTCGAACGGGATTTTCGATCACCGCGATGTCGTCGAGTTTCTGATGACCGGCTCGGACATCGTCGAGGTCGGATCGGTGCTGATGATCAAGGGGATGAAGTGGCTGCCGAATATTATCGAGGGGCTCGAGCGTTTCATGGACGACCACGGATACCCGGACCTCAAATCGATGCGCGGCATCGCCACCAAGGCCTCGGTGCAGGACTATTCGGATCAATTCCGCAAGGCGCGCATCCACGCCGCGGTCAATCACGACACTTGCCAGAATCCGACCTGCAACATCTGCGTGCAGATGTGCTTCTATGAGGCCCTGTCCCAGAACCCGGCCGGCAGCATCGATGTGCATCCCGACACCTGCATCGGCTGCGAACTGTGCCTCGACGTCTGCCCCTTCGATTCTATCTCGATGGAACCGACGACCGCGCAGCAGATGGCGGAGGAGTATTTCAGGATTCCCGACGGCGTCTACGAGAAGCCCGGGAAGTTTGCGACCCGCCGCAACAACATGGAGACCATCCGGCTGAACAGCGCCGGCCTGGCGGCGGAATAGTCCTCGGCGTACCGCGGACGGGGTTGCTGGAAGGTCAGCTGGCCCGTCGCGGAGGCGGCCGTCCGGTGTCGCTTCCGGCCATCATCTTGCGCATGAGGCTCATCAGGCGGGCGTTCTCGGCGTTCGACAGGCCGCCCGTCAGGCGCTGCTGGGCGCGTTCCATCGCGTCGTGGGCGCCTTCCACGAAACGGCGGCCTTCGGGCGTGATGCGGGCGAGCCGCATGCGACGGTCGCTGGGGTTGGCGACGCGTTCGATATGGCCGCGCCGCTCAAGGCGGCGGATGACGTCGGCGGCATTGGTGCGGTCTATCCCGACTTCGCCCGCGACCGAGGCCTGATCGAGGGCGCGGCCGCGGTAGAGGACGCTGAGCACCGCGTACTGCACCGGGGTCACGTCATGGGCGCGGCACTCTTCGAGAAACAGCGCGGCATGCAGCTGGTGGAGACGCCGGATCAAGAAACCGGGCCGCGACCAGAGATCGGTATAGGCCGTCTCGTCGCCATCGGCCGGCCGGCCGCTGCGGGGTGTCTCGTCAGCCATGGAGGGGATCCTGTCGCACGGTTCGGGCGGCAGCATATCGGATAGCGGCCGCAAGCGCAGCAGTGTTTCCGACATCGTCCGGCACGGCGTTGTGTCGGGCCGCGCAAAAGCTACAATCCAAATCGATCAGGGGTACTTTGGAATCCGGTTGACCGGAAAGAGGAGGCACTTGCGATGACGGCGTGTTTCACATCAAGGCTTGCGGCTGCAGCGGTTGCCGGCACCGTCGCATTCGGTGCGCATTCGGTATCGGCGCAGGGGATTCTCAAGGCGGATACGACCGGTGTCGGCGGTGTAAACCACACGCTGTTCATCGTCCTCGCCAACATCCTCCAGAAAAAGGCGGGGATAACCCTCCAGGTCAACGAGGGCCAGACCCTGACCCGGTCTGCCCTCAAGCTTGGCCAGGGAAAGATCGACATGCAGCCTCTGCCGCCGGTGATCACACCCTGGCTCCGAACCGGCACGAGGATGTACAAGAAGGCTCCCGACATCGCCAAGAAGGCAGTGGCGAACATCCGGCTCATCACCGCCTACGGAGCCGGCGTTCGTCACTACATCGTCTGGGCTGATTCGGGCATCAGGACATTCGCCGACCTGAAGGGCAGACGGGTATTCGTCGGGCCGCCCGTCGGCGGCGCGTCACCCGTCGCGAAGGCCGTTGTCCGGCTCATGGCCGGTCTGAATGCGGGCAAGGACTATACCGAGGTTCGCTTGCCGTGGAACGCCGGCATTCAGGCCATGCTCGATGGCAAGATCGATGCCTTCATCCGGCCCGCGGGCATCGGTGCGGCCACGATCGATCAGCTTGGCGCAAAGCGGAAGTTCTGGCTCCTGGACGTGGAGAACCCACTCAACAAGGCCACATTCAAGAAATTTCTCGGCGGTGGCGGCCGAGGGCTGAACGTGGTGCCCGCCGGCACCTACAAGAATCAGGCCAACAACGACAAGGATGTGCTGACGGACGGCTTTCGCCACCAGCTCGCCGTCCGCAAGGGCCTCTCCGACGAGCTTGTATACAAGATCACCCGCACGTTGTTCGAGAATCTTCCCGAGATGCACAAGGCGGCTGCCATCCTGAAGGACGTCTCGCTTGACGATGTGTTCTCGTTGGCCAACGTGCCGCTCCATCCGGGCGCCGTGAAGTACTACAGGGAGATCGGCAAGAAGATTCCGGCAAAGCTGACGCCAGCCGGCTAGATCCGCCACCGGGCGGCGCGGTACCGGCACCGTCGGCAGGCGGCCGTCCAATCACATGATCGGCAGGATTCGTGAACGGGCAGGCTGACCGGATCCGGCGTCTGGTCCGCTACGCGGCCTTTGCCGTCGCCGCGTTGCTGGCCGTCGTCGGCATCACGAACTCCATGCCGACCTACGGGTTCATCCCGCGGCTCGGACCCTATCCCTCGATCGTCCTCCGCCCTCTCTTCCTCGGTGCGGCCATCTTCCTCGTGATCGCGAGCAACCCGTTCGCGCGCACCTTCGCCGAGAGATGGCCGCATCTCCGCTGGCTCGGCCGCCTGGTCGACATCGCCGTCCTGGGCCTTGGATGGTATGTGCTCTGGGTCTATTACCAGGTCCAGATCGAGGCGCAAACGCTCGGTTTCGGCGAGATCGGCCTCTACCATTTCGGTGTCTCGCTGCTCGCCGCGTCGGTGTTCATCATTCTCAGCTGGAAGGTGTGGGGCGCGCCGCTGTCTGTCGTCGGAATCATCGCGCTGATCTACTTCTATACCGGTGAGCACTGGCCGTGGATCTTGGAGACCGCACGGGTCGATCTGTCCGAGACGTCCGAAGACCTCTGGTTCAACCAGGGCGACGGCATCCTCGGTACCATCATGGGGATCATCATCTTCACCGTGTTTCCGTTCATCATGCTCGGGACCATGCTCGAACGGACGGGCGGCGGCCGCTCGCTGATCAAGCTCGCGGTGCATGTGACCCGGGGATTCCGGGGCGGGCCGGCCCATGCGGCGATTCTCGCCTCGGGTCTCTTCGGGACCATGTCGGGCGGCGCCGTCACCAATGTCGTCGCCACCGGAGTGATCACCATCCCGATGATCAAGCAGCGTGGTTTTTCTCCGGCTTTCGCTGGCGGTGTCGAGGCCACCGCATCAAGCGCCGGGCAGATCATGCCGCCGATCATGGGTGCGGCCGCCATCGTCATGTCAGACCTGACCGGCATTCCCTACCTGACGATCATTGTCGCGGCGCTGCTCCCGGCTCTTGCCTACTACACCAGCCTGTTCACGAGCGTCGTCTTCGAGGCGCGCCGCCTTGGCGTCGAGGCGGAAAGCGAGGATCTCGACCGCCCCGATCTCAAGGTCGATCGCCAGGATTACGTCAACCTCGTGATGGTCATCGTCCCGATCGGCGTCGTCATCGCCGCGTTGCTCGAGGGTCTGTCCGCGGCCGGCGCCGGCATGACCGCCTTCTTTTCGATCATTCCGCTCAGCTTCTTGAATCCCGAGCTCCGCAGACGACCGTTCATGATCGTCGAGGCACTCTCGCAGGCCGGGCTAACCTTCGGCCGGCTCCTGATGGCGATCGCCGTGGTCGGTATCGTCGTCGCGGTCCTCGGCGCCACCGGTCTGCCGCAGGACTTCGTGACCCTGATCAACGAGGTATCGGGCGGCAGCCTGTTCGTGACCCTGATCGTGACCGGGATCGCGGCGCTGATGCTGGGCATGGGCATGCCTACGCTGCCCGCCTATCTGACGATCGTCCTCATTCTCGGCCCGGCGATGCAGACGCTCGGGCTGACGGTCCTGGCGGCGCACCTCTTCGTGCTCTATTACGCGGTCGCCTCGTCGATAACGCCGCCCGTGGCCGTAGCGGCCTACGCGGCTGCGTCGATCGCCGATGCTCCGCCCATCCGGACGGCAATGATGGCGTTGCGCGTCGGGCTGGTGAAGTTCGCGGTTCCGTTCATTTTCGCCTACTACCCGACGCTGCTTCTGGTTCCGATCGTCTTTCCCGATGGTGAGAGCTTTAGCTGGGTCGATTTCATCTCGATCCTCTTCAGGCTTCTGGTCTTCATATATCTGGTCTCGAGCGCCGTCATCGCTTTCGACCAGCGGCGGTTGCCGCCCTGGGAGACGGTCCTGCGGATTCTGCTTGCGGGCGCGGTCGTAATCACGTGGCCGGTCGTGCACTGGCCTGCGACGGCGGCCGCCTTTGCCCTGGTCGGGTGGCACCAGCTTTCGTTCGGCCGCCGCCGGCAATGAGTGGCAGGCGGTCCCGGAGCCTGCCCGACAACGGCTCGTCTCCGGTCCCGGGAATCGCACGTGCTGCTTGGGATCCATGGCCCGCGCACCCGGCGCCCCGCCTCGGCGGGCTCCGCGGCCCCGTTCACGTCACCTGCAGTCCGGCTCGCGTCGTGATGTTTGCGCTGGTGGCTGCCAGCTGCGCGAGCAGATCGTCGTCATCGAACGCTGTCATCGGGACGTGGCGTGAACCAAAGATGCGCGCGAACAGTTCCAGGGCGCAGGAAGCGCGCCGGCGCGTTCGCCGGGCCGCTGGCCCGGAGCCTGCTGCGCAGGGTATCATGGTACCGTAGCAGCAGGCTGCAGGAACGGGGGCATCACGATGGCAAAGGCCAAGTCCGAACTGCGCAGAAAGCTCGAAGCGGCGGTCGATGAGCGGCACTGCGCCGATCATCCGATGTGGGACAAACTCGCGGCCGGGGAGTTGAGCCGCAATGCCTGCATGGGCTGGGCGGTGGAACACTATCACTGGATCTCGAACATGCTGCGGGAGGCGACGTTCAGCATATGCGCCAAGGCGCCCGAGGACGCGATCGCCCTGGAACTCGAGAACTATCGTGAAGAGGAGGATCCGGAAGAGCCGCACATGGATATCGTGCTCAGGTTCGCGGAAGCCAATGGCGCCGACCTCGCCGCGGTGCGTGGCGGCGAGGGCCTGCCGACGACCCGGTCGTGGGCGGCCTGGCTCAGGCAGGTGGCAAGGGATGAGCCATGGTATTGCGGGATCGCCGCCATCCGCGTTGGCACCGAATCCCAGTCGCCGCGTCTCTACAGCCGCGTGCTGCCGTCATTGCGCGAGAACTACGGCTATGACGAGGATGCGATCAAGCATTTCTGGCTCCATTCCGAAGTTGATATCGAGCATGGAGACCGCGGGTTCGCGCTTCTCGACAGGCACTGCACGACGCCGGAAATGCAGGCGGCCGCGATCCATTTTGCCCGCCAGAGCGCACGCATGCGCTGGTTCTATTTCGACGGCATTTACCTTCACTACGAGATGGGTTACGCATTGCAGTGACCGAAGCCCGTCGCGGCGCCGGCGTGCTGCCGGACCGTGGCGTGCATGCGTGAACAGCAACGGGAGAATCGGATCATGCGTCTTGTTTCATTCAGGAAGGGCGGAACGGCTCGGATTGGCGTGCGGACGGACGCAGGTCTCGTGGATCTCTCCGCCGTTGACGACAGCCTGCCGACCGACATGAAGGCTTTGCTCGCGAAGGGCAAGGGTGCCCTCCAGCGCGCCGGGCGTGCGGCCCGGAAGGCGCCGGCCAAGGCCCTGGTGACCGGCCGGATCAACTATCTGCCACCCGTCCCCGACCCGCAGAAGATCATCTGCATCGGCCTGAACTACAAGGATCACGCAGCCGAGGCCGGGCTCACGGTTCCGTCCTATCCCGTGATATTCGTCCGTTTCCCGACCTCCATGGTCGCTCACGGCCAGCCGCTGATCGCGCCCCGCGCGTCCCGCCATTACGATTACGAGGCGGAGCTCGTTGCGGTCATCGGCCGCAAGGCGCGCAACGTCAAGAAGAGCGAGGCGCTTGATTACGTTGCCGGATATTCGATCTTCAACGAGGGGTCGATCCGCGACTACCAGATGAAGGCGTCGCAGTGGACCGTGGGCAAGAACTTCGATGCTACCGGATCATTCGGCCCCGAGATCGTGACTGCCGACGAGCTGCCTGCCGGAGCGAAGGGACTGGGCATCCAGTGCCGTGTCAACGGCCAGGTGCTGCAAGATTCGAACACGAGGGAAATGATCTTCGACGTCAGGGCGCTGGTCTACCAGGCAGCACGCGCGTTCACCCTGCTTCCCGGCGATATCATCGTGACCGGAACCCCGGCCGGGGTCGGCTTTGTCCGCAAGCCGCCGATCTATCTGAGGAATGGCGATGTCTGCGAGATCGAAATCGAAAAGATCGGGATACTGTCGAACCCGGTCCAAAAGGAAAAATAGGGCCTGTCCCCTGCCGGAAGCCCGGTGGCAGGCAGGGCGCCTCGGCGCTCGCCACGCCGTCGGAACTGCGCCGGCGCGGGAGATGGGGCCATGAGACCCCTGCGTCTTGCCGTACTGGTTGCGGCAGTGGTCGTTGCCGCATCGGCATCCCAGGCCGGCGACCGGCGGGCCGTGGTCGAGCTCTTCACCTCGCAGAGTTGCTATTCCTGCCCGCCGGCCGAGAGCTTCCTGGGTGAACTCGCCGCCCGCGACGATGTGCTCGCCCTTGAATTCCATGTCGACTACTGGGACAGCCTGGTCTACGGTTCCGCCGGGAGATGGCGGGACGTGTTCTCGAAACGCGCCTACACCGAACGTCAGGTTGTCTACAACCGCCGTATCCGCGGCCGGTCCGGGGTCTATACCCCGCAGATGGTCATCAACGGGCAGCGCGAGGCGGTCGGGTCGGATCGCGGCGCGGTGCTGTCCGCAATCGCCGATACCCGGGACGTCGACGGCGTCGACGTGAGGATCACTCTCGCGCCCGGCAAGGGGGCGCGTGTTGACCTGTCCGGCAAAGCCGCGCCCGTTGCGGTCTGGCTCGTGCGCTTCATTGACAGCAGCTTGACGAAGGTTCGGGCCGGTGAGAACAAGGGCAAGGATCTCGTCAACCATCATGTGGTCACCGAACTCCGACACGTCGGTCGCTGGGACGGACGCGAGGCGACCCTGTCGATTCCGGATCTTGCGCTGGCCCGGGGCGAAGGTTGCGCGGTGCTCGTGCAGGACCGGCGCCAGGGCCCCGTGATCGGCGCCGCGCTCTGTCCCGAACCGGTGTCCTGAGCCCGTCCCGCAGGCGGGACCGCTGACTGCTCCGGAAGCTCCGCGCCGCCGGTAGCGTCACGCGTGCGGCGGGTCGCGCCTGCCCGTTACGCCGGAGCGCCGGAATCGGCGCGCCGCACCGAAAGCGTTACTGTTTCTCCGCGCAGGTCGTGGCTGCTGCCGCCGTTGTCCGCGGCGAACTTGAGATCGACCGCCAGCGTCTGCGAGGCGATCAGGTCCGCATGCTTCCTCGCCGCCTCCAGGGTCTCCGCGGAGCCGTCGATGCCGAGCGCGATCCTGTCCGACACCTCAAGTCCCGCATCCTTGCGCACGTTCTGGATCAGCCGCACGAGGTCACGCGCCGTTCCCTCCTGTTCCTGTTCCCTGTCGACCGAGATATCGACGATGATGGCGCCGGTGCGCCCGAACGATGCCGCCTCGCTGTCGTTGCTGCAGATCACCTGAAGCTCGAGTTCCTGCGCCGACAGGGTCTCGCCGGCAACCACCGCGCTGCCGTCCTCCAGAAGCTCATAGTCGTTGGCGCGCGCGGCAGCGAGCACATCCTTCATCCTGTGGCCGAGACGCTTGCCGATGCGTGGATCGACCTTCAGTTGCAGCGATCCGAACGAAGAGAGGTCGGTCGAGAACTCGAGCTCCCTGACATTCAGCTCGTCGGCGATCGTTGCTGCGTGCGGCCGCAGCGTGTCCGCGTTGGGATGAGCGATGACGGCGCGCTTGAGCGGCAGACGGACGCGGAGCCGGAACCGTTCGCGCACATTCAGCCCGGCGGAGCAGGCGTCGCGGACGAGATCCATCTCGCGGGCAAGCGCGTGATCGTCGGGAAACGCCTCCGGCCGCGGCCACTCGGCAAGGTGCACCGACCGCGTGTCGACAAGCCCGCGATAGAGCTTTTCGGTGAGGATCGGCAGGAGCGGGGCGGTGATCTCGCAGCAGCGCACGAGAACCGTATAGAGGGTGTTGAAGGCATCGTGCTTCGATCTTGAATACGACTCGTCCCAGAAACGGTTGCGGCTCCGCCGGATGTACCAGTTGGTCAGCACCTCCATGAACTGGGCCGTCACGCGGCATGCGCCCGGAATGTCGTAGCGGGAGAGTGAGTCGCCGGCCTGATCGGCCAGTTCCCCGAGCTTGACGAGAATGTAGCGATCGAGAGGGTGGTCGGCGGTGTTTACCAGCTGCGGCGCGAAGTCCTCGAGATTGGCGTAGAGCGTGAAGAAGCTGTAGGCGTTGAGCAGTGGCGAGATGGCCTCGCGCCGTGTCTGTGCGATGGTCTTGGCGAGGCGCGGGATCACGATGTCGCCGCCGCTCAGGACCGTCGACGAGACCAGGAACCAGCGCATCGTGTCGGCTCCGTACTCGTCGAAGAATTCCAGCGGGTCGGGGTAGTTGCGCAGTCTCTTCGACAGCTTCTGGCGGTCTTCATCGAGCACGACGCCGTGGCAGATGGCGTTCATGAAAGGCGGCGAATCGAACAGCATCACGCCGAGGGCAACGAGCGTGTAGAACCAGCCGCGGGTCTGGGCCACGTACTCGACGATGAAATCGGCCGGGAAATGGTCCTCGAACCACTCCTTGTTCTCGAACGGGTAGTGGATCGAAGCGAACGGCATGGCGCCCGATTCGAACCAGCAGTCGAACACGTCCCCGACGCGGCGCATCGTCGACCGGCCGGTCGGGTCATCCGGATTGGGCCGCGTCAGTTCGTCGATGAACGGGCGGTGCAGATCCCTGACCTCGAGCCCGAAATCCCGTTCGAGCTCGGCGATCGAACCATAGACATCGATCCGCGGATGGTCGGGGTCGTCGCTCATCCAGACCGGGATCGGCGTGCCCCAGAAGCGGCTGCGGCTGATGTTCCAGTCGGCCGCGTTCTCGAGCCAGTTTCCAAACAGCCCGTCGCGGACATGGCCCGGAATCCAGTTGACCTTCCTGTTGTGGGCGGCCATCTGCTCGCGGAACGCGCTCACCTCCAGGTACCAGCTCTCGACGGCCTTGTAGATCAGCGGCTCGTCGGTCCGCCAGCAATGGGGATAGTTGTGGTCGATGGTATCGTGGCGGACGAGCAACCCCTCGTTCTTGAGCCGTGCAATGATGGGGGCGTTGGCCTCGAAGACCTGCATTCCGGCATAGTCCGACACCGGTTCGGTGAAGCGGCCGGCCTCGTCGACCGGGACCACGACCTCGATCCCGGCGGCGCGGCAGGCCTCAAGGTCGTCCTCGCCGAAGCCGGGCGCCATGTGCACGAGACCGGTGCCGTCGGTGTCGTCAACGAAATCGGCGGCGAGGATCCTGAAGGCGTTCGGCTGGTCGCGGAAATAGGGGAACAGCGGTTCGTAGAGCGCGCCGGCGAGTTCGCTCCCGCTGACCGTGCCCACGAGCTCGGCGTCGGCGAACTGTCGGTCGTACTTGGCTCGGGCGTTGACCGAAAGTACATAGCACTTCCCCTCCGCCTTCATGATCGCGTAGTCGATGTCGGCGCCGACGGCGACGGCAAGGTTCGAGGGCAGGGTCCAGGGTGTCGTCGTCCAGATCAGGAGGTGTGCGTCCGCGTGGCCGGCCAGCGGTTCACGCAGCGGCAGCGCCACGGTGACCGCGGGATCGGTGCGCACGCGGTAGGAATCGTCGAGTCGGGTCTCGAAATTGGACAGGGGTGACTGCACGGCCCAGCTGTAGGGCACGACGCGATACCCCCTATAGACCAAGCCGCGGTCATGGAGCTGCTTGAAAGCCCACAGGCAGCTTTCCATGTAGTCGCGGTCGAGGGTCTTGTACGAATCCTCGAAATCGACCCAGCGCGCTTGGCGGGTGACGTACTCCTCCCATTCGCCGGTGAACTTGAGCACCGATTTGCGGCAGGCGTCGTTAAATTCGGCGACGCCGAACCTGATGATCTCCTTCCGCCCCGAGATCCCGACCATTTCCTCGGCTGCGAGTTCGGCGGGCAGGCCATGAGTGTCCCAGCCGAAACGCCGCTCGACCCGACGCCCGGCCATGGTCTGGAAGCGGGGGATGACGTCCTTGACGAACCCGGTCAGGAGATGGCCGTAATGCGGCAACCCGTTGGCGAAGGGCGGGCCGTCATAGAAGACGTACTCGCTGTCCTCGGGCCGCTGTTCCACCGAGGCCTCGAACGTGCCGTCGGCCTTCCAGAACTCAACGATTTCGCGCTCGATCTCGGGCAGCGACAGCGGCGCCGGAAGTTGCGGAAACCGCCCGTCCCCGCCGCCCGGGGCTGCGGGTTCCTGTGACGCCGTTGTGGCCATTGTCAAATTCCGTCCGTCCGGGGTCGGCCGGGAGGTGGCGCCAGGCGCCGGCTCGCCGATGGAGCCCCGGGGCTGTGCTGCCCGCGGGCCCGCTAGAGGTCGCGCGCCGCCGCGAGAACCTCTTCGACATGGCCGGGCACCTTCACCTTGCGCCATTCGCGGCGGAGCGTACCGGTTTCGTCGATGAGGAATGTCGAACGTTCGATTCCCATGTACTTGCGTCCGTACATGGATTTCTCGACCCATGTGCCCCAGCTTTCGCAGACCTTGCCGTCCTCGTCTGAAAGCAGTGCGAACGGCAGGTCGTACTTCGCCTTGAACTTGTCATGCCTTGCGACGCTGTCCTTGGAGACACCGATGATTTCGGTGTTGGCGTCGTCGAATTCGCCGATGGCATCGCGGAAAGCGCAAGCCTCCCTGGTGCAGCCCGTCGTGTCGTCCTTGGGGTAGAAATAGACGACCACATTCCTGCCCCTGAGGCCGGATAGCCTGATCTCCCGACCGCCATCCGATGGTAGCGTGAAATCAGGTACTTTCCTGCCTTCCGTTGGCTGGGTTGCCATGCGTTTTCTCCTTGCGATCCTGTCGACCGCTCTCTATTGCGATTCCGCTCCCGGTTCAGCCCGGGGCTGTGCCGGCGCTGCCCGTCTCAACAGGTCACGGCGATCCGGGAACACGTCTGCAACAGACGGTAGCGGAGCCTCAACAGGGGTAGCGCGGGGATGAGCCCCGTTCCATGCACGGGGGGCGGCCGGGACACGCTATTGAGGATTGGCGAGCTCGACGTTGATGCCGTTGGTGTTGAGATACTCGATCAGTTCGCCGGTCTCGAACATCTCGCGGATGATGTCGCAGCCGCCGATGAATTCGCCCTTGACATAGAGCTGCGGAATCGTCGGCCAGTCCGAGAACGCCTTGATGCCCTCGCGCACTTCCGGATCCGAGAGCACGTCGATGCCTTTGAACTGCACCCCGAGATTGCTCAGGACCTGGACGCAGACGGACGAAAAGCCGCACTGTGGGAACACCGGTGTGCCCTTCATGAAGAGGACGACCGGGTTATCGTCGATTTCCTTCCTTATGCGCTGGAAGACCGGATTTTCGTTCATGTCGCGTTTTCCTCTCGTGCGATGTTGTTCAGTCGCCGGACGCGGGCGTTCCGGTCTGCAGCGCAAGCGCGTGCAACTCGTCGCCCATCCGCCCCTTTAGCGCTTGGTAGACCATCTGGTGCTGTTGTACGCGTGTCTTGCCCCTGAAGGCAGCCGACACTACCAGCGCGGCATAGTGATCGCCGTCGCCAGCCAGATCCTGGATCGTGACCTCTGCATCCGGCAGGCCGTCCTTGATCAGGCTCTCGATCTCGGCGGCATTCATGGGCATCGCGTACCTTCCCGCGCTTCTAGCCGTTTGTGGTAACCGGATCGCGGCCCGAAGGCTCCTCCATATAGGCCGGAAGCCATCGCTCGTGGCCGTCGCACAGTTCTGCCAAGGATATAGAACCATGACCGTCGACGGTCAACTCCTGTCCGCCGGTGCGCCCGATCACGGCCGCGGGAACCCCGGCAGCTGCAGCGGCGGCAAGAACGCGTTCAGGGTCTGCGGCTGTTAGGACGTAGCGTCCCTGGTCCTCCCCGAACAGCCAGGCGAGGACGGGGATGTCCGCTTCCGGAACCGTGACACGGGCGCCAATGCTGCCGGCCATCGCCATTTCCGCGACCGCGACGAGAAGGCCGCCGTCGGACACGTCGTGGCAGGCGCTCATGGTGCCCGAGGTGGCGAGCCCGCGCACGAAATCGCCGTTGCGACGCTCGGCCGCGAGATCGACCGGTGGCGGCGGTCCGTCATCGCGCCCCGTCAGCACGCGCAGCAGCATCGAGCAGCCGAGATGGCCCGCGGTGGCCCCGATTGCGACCAGCGCCTCGTCCTCGGTCGCGAGCGTCGGGCGCGTCATGTCGGTGTGAATGTCGGTGATGACCCCGACGCCGCCGATCACTGGCGTCGGCGGAATCGCCTGCCCGTCGGTTTCATTGTAGAGCGACACGTTGCCTGAGACGACGGGAAAGTCGAGCGCCGCACAGGCCTCGGCCATGCCCTCAATGCAGCCGGCGAACTGGCCCATGACCTCCGGCCGCTCGGGATTTCCGAAATTCATGTTGTCGGTGACGGCGAGCGGCCGTGCGCCGGCTGCAGTGAGGTTGCGCCACGCCTCGGCGACGGCCTGGCGCCCCCCTTCCACCGGGTCGGCGGCGCAATAGCGCGGCGTGCAGTCGGTGGTAACGGCGAGCCCGCGGTCGCTGCCGTGAATGCGGATCACGGCAGCGTCGCCCCCGGGGCCCTGCACGGTGTCGCCCATCACCATGTGGTCGTACTGCTCCCACACCCAGCGCCGCGAGCACAGGTCCGGAGACGAGACGAGGCGCCTCAGCGCCTCGGTCGGCATGATGTCGATGGTGCCGAGGGGGGCCGCGGGCAGGGTGCGCGGCGGCGCGGACATGCAGGGGCGGCGGTATTCCGGCGCCTCCGCGACCAGCGGTGGGACCGGGATGTCGGCGGCGGTCTGCCCGCCGTGCCTGAGCACCAGCCGGCCGGTGCCGGTGACCGCGCCGATGATCGCGAAATCCAGCTCCCATTTGGCGAAAATATCCCGCGCCAGATCCTTGCGTTCCGGCTTGAGCACCATCAGCATGCGTTCCTGGCTTTCGGACAGCATGATCTCGTAGGCGGTCATCGTCGGCTCGCGCAGCGGCACCAGGTCGAGGTCGAGTTCGATGCCGACACCGCCCTTGCTCGACATCTCGACCGAGGACGAGGTCAGGCCGGCAGCGCCCATGTCTTGGATCGCGACAATGCTGTCGGTGGCCATCAGTTCGAGGCAGGCCTCGAGCAGCAGCTTTTCCGTGAACGGGTCCCCGACCTGTACGGTGGGCCGCTTCTCTCCGACATCGCCGCTGAATTCGGCCGAGGCCATGGTGGCGCCGTGGATGCCGTCGCGCCCCGTCCTCGATCCGACATAGACGACAGCGTTGCCGATTCCCGCGGCTGCGGAACGGAAGATTCGGCTGCTGTCCGCGATGCCGACGGTCATGGCGTTGACGAGGATGTTGTCGTCATAGCCGGAATCGAAATCGATCTCGCCGCCGACCGTCGGAATGCCGATGCAGTTGCCGTAGCCGCCGATTCCCTCGACGACCCCGTTCACGAAATGCCGGGTCCGGGGGTGGTCCGGCGATCCGAAACGCAGCGCGTTGAGATTGGCAACCGGGCGCGCGCCCATGGTGAACACGTCGCGCAATATGCCGCCGACGCCGGTGGCCGCTCCCTCGCGCGGCTCGATGAACGAGGGGTGGTTGTGGCTCTCGATCTTGAAGACGCAGGCGAGGCCGTCGCCGATGTCGATGACGCCCGCGTTCTCGCCGGGCCCGTCGATCACCCACGGCGCCGAGGTCGGCAGCTTGCGCAGCCAGACCTTCGACGACTTGTAGGAGCAGTGCTCGGACCACATCACGGAAAAAATCCCGAGCTCGGTGAGATTGGGTTCGCGCCCGAGGATCCGCAGCACCCGATCATATTCCTCCGGGGTCAGCCCGTGCTCGGCGACGATGTCGTGCGTGATCCGTGTCATCTGCGGCAGGAGGTCGTCAGGGTGCCCGCGCCAGCATGTCGGCGAGGGCGTCGAACATCGGACGCCCGTCGCACCCGCCGAGCAGCGGATCGGCCAGCCGTTCCGGGTGCGGCATCATGCCGAGGACGTTGCGCCCGCGGTTGAGAATGCCCGCGATATTGCGTGCCGATCCGTTGGGGTTCGCCCCGTCGCCGCGGCCGCCAGCCGGGTCGCAGTAGCGAAATGCGACCCGGTTCTCGCCTTCTAGCTCGTCGAGCACCGCCTCCGGCGCGTGGTAATTGCCCTCGTTGTGGGCAACGGGGATGCGTACGGTCTGGTCGTGTTTGTAGCGGCAGGTGAAGACCGTATCGGCTGCTTCGATGCGAAGGAAGACATCGCGGCAGACGAAGCGGAGGCCGGCGTTTCGCATCAGCACGCCGGGCAGCAGGCGGCATTCGACGAGAATCTGGAAACCGTTGCAGATTCCTAGGACCGGCACACCGGATTTCGCGCGGGCTGCGACCTCGCGCATGACCGGTGAATGCGCGGCCATTGCCCCGGCGCGCAGGTAGTCGCCGTAGGAGAACCCGCCGGGGATGACGATGAGGCCGACCCTGGGCAATTCGGGGTCGCGGTGCCAGTGCATGACCGGGTCCTCGCCAGTGCTGTGGCGCAGCGCCACGCGCGCGTCGCGATCGCAGTTGGAACCGGGCGACACGATGACGGCGGCTTTCATGGGTCGATGTCGATTTCGTAGTTCTCGATCACCGTATTGGCCAGCAGGCGCTCGCACATGTCGGCGACGACGGTGCGCGCCTGGCCGATGTCGGTTTCCGACAGTTCGAGTTCGAGATACTTGCCCTGGCGAACTCCGGTTACCGACGAGAATCCCAGCCCGTGCAGGGCATGTGCCACGGCCTTGCCCTGCGGGTCAAGAACGCCGTTCTTGAGCGTGATGTGGATGCGCACCTTCATGGGTTCATGTTTACCCTGTGCGCCTGCGAATCGCACCTGTCGTTTCGGATGGCCGGCGGCGCCATGTCGTGTTGTGCCGTTCTGCGCGTTGGAGGGAAAGGGCCGATCTCGCTCCTTGGCGCAGTGGCAAGCCGGGAGCATTGGTCCTCAACTGTCCGTGGTCCCGATCGCGAACGGGCGACCGCGGATCCGGAATCGATCCCGCTGAGCAGTTTGGCCTCGAATCCCGGCCCGATCTTGACCCGCGATCCCGGCCTCGTATAGTTCGGGAGCCAAAGGACCGGAAGGGAAAGTCATGACCTCTCGACATCTCAGATCCGTACTCTGCGGAGCGGCGCTTGCCGCTGCCATTGCCGGCGCCGCCGAGGCCCAGACATTCCGCTTCAGCCAATGGCTGCCTGCCGGACACTTCACCCAGCGTGACGTGATGCATGTCTATTTCAAGGACATAGAGAAGGCCACGCAGGGGCGCGTGAAGATCCAGCCCACGGCCAAGGGACTTGGCGCCCCGCCGCGCCAGTACCAGCTCGCTGTGGACGGAATCGCCGACGTCATCTTCGTGCCGCACGGCTATACTCCCGGCGTGCACCCCCTCAGCGAAATTGCCGAGCTGCCCTTCATGACCCGCAATGCAGAAGCCAACTCCGTGGCCTACTGGCGCGTCTTCAAGAAGATCCTGCAGCCGGCAGGCATGCACAAGGGCGTGCATACACTGTCCGTCCACGTTCACCCGGCGGGCCATCTCTACAACAACAAGCGCGAGATCTGGACCCTCGATGGCTTCAAGGGGCTGAAGTTCCGCTCGACGACATTCTTCGTCTCCGAAGCGCTCAAGAAATTCGGCGCCGTGCCGGTCGCAGGCCCGGTGACAGCGCTGCGCGACGGCCTTGCCAGGGGCGTCTATGACGGGACATCGTTCACCGACGAGGCGATCTACAACTTCAAAATCAACAAGTTCGTCAAGTACGTCACCCGCTTCCCCGGCGGGCTCTACAACACCAGCTTCGTCGTTGCCATGAACAGCCGCGCATGGGACAAGATCTCGGAGGCCGACCAGGCCAAGGTGATGGAGTTGTCCGGCGAGACCTACGCCAAGCGCATCGGCCGGATATGGGATGAGCACGAGAATGCGGCCGTGCCGAAGCTGAAGGCTGACGGAGTCGTTACTCGCGAACTCGAGGGCGAGACGCTCGCCACGGTCAAGAAGATGTTATCCGGCTTCGAGACGGGCTGGATTGCGAAGGTGAAGAAAGTCGGCGTCGACGGGGCAGCTGCGATCAAGATGTTCCGCGACGAGGTGGCGACTTACGGCTCCTGACCGCCGCAGCCGATTCTGCGGCCGCCGCGTATGCAGCAGATTGTCGAGTTCACCGGCCGGACGGCGTCCGACAGGCTCCTGCAACGTGTCGTGAACATGCTGGACCGCTCGCTGGGTATCGTCCTTGCGGTCCTCATGTTCGCGATGATGGTGCTGACGTTTTTCGATGTCGTCGGTCGCCAGGGCTTCAACGCTCCGATCAGCGGAAGCAACGAGCTGACCGAGATCGCGATGGGCTTTGTTGTCTATGCGGGCCTGCCCCTGGTCTGCATACGCCGCGAGCACATCACGATCGGACTTCTCGGAAATCTGCTGCGCGGGCGGGTGCGACGGTTCCAGCATGTCGCGCTTGATCTCGTGCTTGCGGCGGCGACCTTCATCTGGGCGCGCCAGGTGTGGCTCCAGGGCGAATCCCTGCTCAATTCCAATGCGGTGCTGATGTTCCTGCAAATCAGCGTCGCACCCTACGTCTTCGCGATGAGCGGCCTGACCTTCTTCTCGTCGTTACTCTTCCTTCTCCTCGCTTGGTGCCGCCTGCGCGGTGCCGAGCCGGGACCTCCGGTCGCAACGGGCTAGTAGTCCACCGGCATTGTATTGATGGTTTTGTGGGTAGTATTTCCGTGTCGGCGTTCGTTGGAATCCGGACAGTGCCGATATCCACACGGGCAGATGCCGAACAGGCAGGCAGCCGCAGCCCCATGCGCAGGTCCGGACAACGGGCATGCCCGCAGGTCTTCGGCGCAATGACAGGAGCAGCGCATATGGCCAACTCTCGGGGCAGGAAGCTCTACCGCGTGACCCTTTCGGCGCAGGAGCGCCGGGATCTGAAGGCGATTGTCGACGGCACCGGGGCTGCCTGGCGTCGGCGCCGGGCACAGGTCCTGATGCTGGCTGACGAGGGGGCGCTCGGCTTGTCGATGCCGACATTGCGCAAGGGCTGGGCATCGGCACGGCGACGGTCGAGCGTTTGCGCAAGCGCTGCGTTCTGGAGGGGCTGGACGCCGCCCTCAGCCGCAAGGAGCAGGTGAACCGTCGGCCGAAACGGCTGGACGGGGCGATGGAAGCGAAGCTGGTCGCCCTGGCCTGCTCATCCCCGCCCGAGGGCTGTGCCCGCTGGACGCTGAAGCTGCTCGCCGGCCGTCTGGTGGAGATGGAGATCGTCGAGCGCATTTCGGAAGAGACGGTCAGGAAGACGCTAAAAAAAAGGAGATCAAGCCGTGGCTGAACTGGTGCATTCCACCGCACCGGAGCGCACAGTTCGTGGCAGCGATGGAGGATGTGCTTGACATTTATCAGCGGGACTTTGCCAGGGACGAGGTGCTGGTGTGCATGGATGAAACCAGCCGGCAGCAGACGAAGGAAACCCGCATCCCCCGGTCAGCCGGAGGTGGTCGACTATGAATATGAGCGCAACGGTACGGCCAACCTCTTCATGGCCTTTGCGCCCAACGAAAACTGGCGCACGGTGAAAGTCACCGACCGTCGCGGGACTGGGCGCACTTCATCCGGGAGCTTGCCGACGACCATTTCCCCGACAAGAAGATCGTGCTGGACAATCTGAACACGCACAGTCACTGTATGAAGCCTTCGAGCCCGAGGAGGCGGGTACGAAAGCGGTTCGAGTTTCGCTATACGCCGAAGCATGGAAGCTGGCTCAACATGGCCGAGATCGGTGCGCTGTCGTGGCAGTGCCTTCGGCGACGCATTCCCGACCGCGACACCATGCTGCGGGAGACCGTGGCGTGGGTCGAGCGTCGCAATGCGGCCGATGTCACTGTCGACTGGCGTTTCACGACGAAGGATGCCCGGACGAAACTGAAGTCACTATATCCTTCAATCCAATAATGCCAGACTACTAGGTCTGCCGTGTAGACATAGATCTGCCGTATCGACTCACGCCTACTGATCACGAATCGTTTTTCCTGACGGCGTTCGAGGCAGACATCTTCTCTTGCCACCTTTACTTGCTCGCTGCCGACGACCGGATGTGCGGGCTCCGATTGGCAAGAAGCGGTCCGGTCTTCGTCTTGAACTCCACTTTCCGGCCCGCGCCGACATCGCGTGTCAACCGTGCTGGCCGGTGGTGCAGGTTCTGTTGGCGGCCTTTCCATTCCGCCGGAAATTTCCGTTTGACACTGTAGGAGAAACGTATCTACTCATCCCTAGTTGGGTTCTGATTGGTCGTAGTGCTCGTTGATGATGTCTGCGGCTTTTCCGTCGAGGGCGATCTGGGTTGCGACGTGATGATTGTAGCCGAGTGCGGCCATGGAGGTGAGGTAGCTTGAGCCCCGGCACCATGCTTTTGCGTGGAGCGGAAGCATCCGGGCACCTTGACCTTTGCCATCCTGATCTTCTGTTCTCCGGCATTGTTGGTGAAGCTGGCATCGGAGTCGTCCGTGAAGCGCAGGTTTTCGTGTTTCACGAGACGTTCGTGCAGGTTGTGCGCGTCGGACTTGCGTCCACGTTTTCCTTTCGGCGGGATGTCGGGCAGTTCCCTGGCGCCCTGATGGTGCGGTAGCGCTTGCGCCCGGCGTCGTTCAGGGTTTTGGATGCGCTCTTGTTGACCTTGTGGCAGACCTCGCGGAGCAGGCTCTTCATCAGTCGCGCGGTAGCCTCGACGACAAAGGTCAGTTCGCGCAGCAGGTGGCTGCCGCACAACTGGTGACTACACTGCCATGTACGAGGCCCAGGACGCCCTTGTAGCACGGGATGATGCCGATCTCTTGCCTCTCGGCCGCGCTTGCGGTGCGGGAACTTGCACGTCAGGGTCCCACGACATGGAGCCACTTGCTGTTGATCCGAAATCGTCGACATCGGGCGTTGCAGGAGGTGCGCCACGGCGGCCTCCTCCCATGACGCATCGTGAAAGCATGGCCGAGGCCTCGGAGAGCTTGATGCCGGAGACCGCCTGCACGAGCGCGACGGCGCAGGGACAGCATCTGGGCGACCAGCAGGTTGATGACGAGGGCCTGGATGCCGTACTGCACGGGATGTTGTCGGGGAACCGGCCCTTGCACTTCGGGCATTCCTCGGCGTCGATGCGGCGCGACCTCGAACACGATGTCGTGCGGCGCTCGACGGGGTCGACGCCGTCGGCGCCGCAGGCGTCGCAGGCCGCGACCGTCTCCTCGACGATGGTCTTGCGCAGGTTGTCGCCCATCTGCTGGTTTGGCTTCAGGCCGTTGCTCCCGGCACGCTCTTGTCCGTCTGTGACGGCGGCAGACCGGAGTTCCGGCTCGTGCGTGGTCTTCTCCAGAAGGACGACGATGAGGATGTCGAGCAGGAGGACGCGGATCACGGCATCTTCCGCCACCTTGCCGGCAGCGCCGCGGTCTTGGCCGCTTCGAACTCCTCGCGCGCCGCCCGTCGCCATCACCCGGCCTCGCCGCGAGCATTGCCTGGCGCTCGCCCGGCGGCATCTTCCGGTACTCCGCCGCCCGGCCTTGCGCTTCATCAGCACGCCGCCTTCGAGATGCGTTTCCACATACAGATCATGCGGAGGCTGGAGCCCCGGAAGCAGCTGGCACAGCCCGCTCGTCGCCTTCGATCCAAAGTAGCCCACTGGCGGTCCCCATCGTTCTCGATGACCACCACTAAGCGAATCGGCATGCAGTGTCAAATCTCCACGTAAACCCGTTCGTTGCTCTACCCCGGCATCAAGCCGGAACCAGGGGGTGAGCAGTTACAGAGAAACCTTCTACGGGACTGGCCATCGGGGCGGATCGCGTCGGAGGCGGTGATGGCGGCATGGTACGGATCGAAGGCGACGACGGGTCTTTGCCAGGCGATCGTCGCAGCGATGCCGCCGCATGACGTGTACATCGAGGCGTTCCTTGGAGGCGGCGCGATCATGAAGCGCAAGCCGCCGGTGCTGCGCAGCATCGGCATCGACCTCAATCGCCGGGCGATCGACACCTTCCGTTGCGACCACCCGGTCGAACTTCACCATGACTGCGCCCTGCGCTTTCTCGCGACCTTCGCGTTCCAGGGCCGCGAACTGGTCTACTGCGACCCGTGCAGTCGACGCGCAGGTCGCAGCGCCGCTACCGCTTCGACTGCACGGACGACGACCATGTTGCGCTCCTCGTATCTACTCACCCCTAGTTGGGTTCTGATTGGTCGTAGTGCTCGTTGATGATGTCTGCGGCTTTTCCGTCGAGGGCGATCTGGGTGGCGACGAGTGGGTTGTAGCCGAGTGCGGCCATGGAGGTGAGGTAGCTTGAGCCCCGGCACCATGCTTTTGCGTGGAGCGGAAGCATCCGGACACCTTGAGCTTTGCCATCCTGATCTTCTGTTCTCCGGCATTGTTGGTGAAGCTGACGTCGGGTGCGCCAGGCTAACTGGTGGAATGTTGCCGGGTGCAAGTCCCGGCAGGAAGAGAGGCTAACCACCACTTTCTCCGTGAACCATGCGTCGTGAGGCGTCAGGCGAAGCGTTGGGGAGCGGCAGGCCGGGCTATTGAGCCACGAGATGCTTTGAAACCGGAGTGCCGAGGTCGTGGCCGAAGGCAACACCCCGCGAGCCGCGTTGGTGAGGCGAGCGGGGGCTCCGCGGGGTCCGAGAACCATGGCCGAAGCAGGGACCTGGGAGGTCTTTCAATCGCCCCTCTGTCGTGGAGGGGCCGCAGAGGAAAGGAACTATTCCGTAAACCGATGATGAACGAGAAGTCAGATTCGGCCATAGTACCGCTGAAGGCAGCGAACAAAGGTTCTCCGGAGCCTGCGGAGTTGCTGGAGGGAAGGCCAAGGGCAATGCGATTGGCCAAAGCCCGCGCCGCGCGCAGAAGCGGGGGTCACAGGCGGCTGAACGCAGGTAGCGAAGAGGAACCCGGAAGAGCGTCTTGTGGCGCTACTCCACCACGTGATGTCCTGCACGACGCGTTCCATTCCTTGAGGAAGGACGCGGCGGCGGGCGCGGACGGCGTTGTGTGGCAAGCGTACGCGGAAGGGGTGGGAGACCGTCTGGTTGACCTACACGACCGTGTGCACAGGGGTGCGTACCGAGCGCCTCCAGGGTCTACATTCCCAAGGAGGATGGAGGGCAACGACCGCTTGGCATTGCCTCGGACAAGATTCTTCAGCGGGCAGTGTGATTCTGGTACCGCTCTACGAAACGGAGTTCCTCGGTTTCAGCTACGGTTTCCGGCCGGGGCGCATCACGCGCTCGACGCCGTCACGGTGGAACGGCGGAAGGTCAACTGGATCGTTGACGCCCGTGGGTTCTTCGACAATCTCGACCGCGACCATCTGATTGCGATGCTCGAGAAACGGATCGGGGGGTTATCCGGCTGATCATCAAGTGGCTGAACGCCGGCGTCATGGAAGGGACCGACTGGCAAGGGAACACCGCAGGGGGCGATTGTATCGCCCTGCCTCGCGAACGTTTACCTGCACTACGTGCGACTGGTTCCAGAACCACTGGCGCAAGCGGATGGCTGGAGGTGACACGATCATTATGCGGACGACTTCGTGTGCGGCTTTCAGCATCTGGGCGATGCGCAGCGCTTTCTCCGGGACCTTGGGGAGAGGCTGGCCCACTTGAACTGCACCCGGAAAATCATCGAGTTCGGTCGGTTTGCCAGAGCGAACCGCCGGAAGCAGGGCAAGACGTTCGACTTCCTCGGCATGACGCACTTCTGCGAACAGACGAGGAAAGGCAGGTTCAGGGTCGGTCGCAAACCGTCTCGCAAACGGGCACCCTGCGGCGGATCAAGGGGGCCTTGCGCATGCGATGGCACGACAACCGGCACGAAACGGCCAAGTGGTGAGTCATCAACGGCTGGCTCAACTACTACGCCGTCCCGGGAAGCAGTCAATCCCTGCAGGGGTTCATACACCAATGCAAACGGCTGCGTGCCCTTCGGCGACGCTCCCAAAAGGACTTCACCGGGGACATAGACACCCTTGCCGCCGCCCACTGAGCCAGCATCCGCCACCCGTGGCCAAACCAGCGCCTTGTCGTCAGGGGAGGAGCCGGATGCGAACAGCGCATGTCCGGTTCTGTGCGGGGGGACCGGGGCAACCCGGTTCCCTACCGCAATGGTTGTCTATGAAGCGCAGGTTTTCGTGTTTCACGAGACGTTCGTGCAGGTTGTGCGCGTCGGACTTGCGTCCACGTTTTCCTTTCGTCGGGATGTCGGGCAGTTCCCTGGCGCCCTGATGGTGCGGTAGCGCTTGCGCCCGGCGTCGTTCAGGGTCTTGGATGCGCTCTTGTTGACCTTGTGGCAGACCTCGCGGAGCAGGCTCTTCATCAGTCGCGCGGTAGCCTCGACGACAAAGGTCAGTTCGCGCAGCAGGTGGCTGCCGCACAACTGGTGGCTACACTGCCATGTACGAGGCCCAAGACGCCCTTGTAGCACGGGCCGATCTCTTGCCTCCCGGCCGCGCTTGCGGTGCGGGAACTTGCACGTCAGGGTCCCACGACATGGAGCCACTTGCTGTTGATCCGAAAGCCGGTTTCATCGACATCGGGCGTTGCAGGAGGTGCGCCACGGCAGCCTCCTCCCATGACGCATCGTGAAAGCATAGCCGAGGCCTCGGAGAGCTTGATGCCGGAGATCGCCTGCACGAGCGCGACGGCGCAGGGACAGTATCTGGGCGACCAGCAGGTTGATGACGAGGGCCTGGATGCCGATGCCGTACTGCACGGGATGTTGTCGGGGAACCGGCCCTTGCACTTCGGGCATTCCTCGGCGTCGACGCGGCGCTCGACGACCTCGAATACGATGTCGTGCGGCGCTCCCGATCGACGGGGCCGTCGATGTCGGCGCCGCAGGCGTCGCAGGCCGCGACCGTCTCCTCGACGATGGTCTTGCGCAGATTGTCGCCCATCTGCTGGTTCGGCTTCGGGCCGTTGCCCCCGGCACGCTCTTGTCCGTCTGTGACGGCGGCAGACCGGAGTTCCGGCTCGTGCGTGGTCTTCTCCAGAAGAACGACGTTGAGGATGACGAAGACGCGGATCACGGCCTCTTTCGGCACCTTGCCGGCCGCACGCAGCGCCGCGGTCTTGGTTGCTTCGAACTCCTCGCGCGCCGCCCGTCGCCATCACCCGGCCTCGACGGTCGCCGCAAGCATCGCCTGGCGCTCGCCCGGCGGCATCTTCCGGTACTCCGCCTTGCGCTTCATCAGCACGCCGCCTCCGAGATGCGTTTCCACATACAGATCATGCGGGGGCTGGAGCCCCGGAAGCAGCTGGCACAGCCCACTCGTCGCCTTCGATCCAAAGTAGCCCACTGGCGGTCCCCGTCGTTCTCGATTACCACCACTAAACGAATCGGCTTGCAGTGTCAAATCTCCACGAAAACCCGTTCATTACTCTACCCCGACATCAAGCCGGAACCAGGGGGTGAGCAGTTACCGCTCCTCGACATCCTGAAGTCGCTGCCGTGCCAGGTGATGATCTCCGGCTATCCCTCGCCTCTCTACGACACCCACCTCGCCGGCTGGCGCTCGGCCGAGATCCAGGTCAACAACCAGGCCTGCGTCGTCACCGAGAAGCTGTGGTTCAACTTCGTACCGGGCCGGCCGCACTGGCACAGCTGCGCGGGCAGGAACTCGATCGACCGCCAGCGTATCAAGCGCCTCGCAGAGAGCTGGGCGCGGCGCTACCGGGCGATGCCCGAGAGCGAGCGGCTCGCGGTGCTGGCGGCGGTCATGGCGGTGGAGGCGCAGTGATGGCAAGCGTGAACGGCGCATTCCTGCGCCAGGAGTTCGACGCCTTCCGGAAGCGGTTCCACGATCTCCGCAAGCAGGCAAGGTCAGCCCGGAGTGCGAGGCGCTGGCCATGCTCGACTTCTCGACCGCCGCATGGAGACTGGCGCCCCGGGACGCCTTCACCGGATGGACGCCGGAGCAGCGCGAAAGGAACCTGCCCCTCGTGATCGACGATTCGAGATAGCTGATGCTCCCATCGCTCACCGTCCCGAACCTTCGCACCCATATCCTCTCGCTCGTCCGCAAGCGGCTGCCCGGGGACCGGACCGCGCGCTGCAACACCATGTCCGTGCCCTGCGAGACCTTGGTCGAGGTCCCGCGCGGCGGCGTCTGCCGGCCGCGTCGGAACAACCAGCGGCCGCTACGAGCGACATGACAGAAGCCGAAGAAGGACATCTGACCCGCTCCGCAAGGACTGGAAGCGGACCCTCAATCGCTGAACCCTGCAACCGGCACGGGATGGCGCTCAGCTCCTCCTCCGCAGCGGCGGCAATGGTGCATACGAATGAGAAATCGGACGGGTGCCGGAAGCAGCGCCGCCGATGCGCTCGGTACAGAATGGTCGTGCAGACGGGTTGGCGAAGGTCCCGCACCCAAGCAGAAATCCGTAGAGATGGACCTCGGCATGTGCCGACCGCGCTGGATGCAGGGACTATTTCAGGCGAATGTCGTCACACCTTCGGCGGCCTCGTTCAGGCGCCGCTCGAGGCTCGCCAGCGCATAGCCCTCGCGAACCGCAAGCGCCAGATAACTCGCATCGTAGGCGCTCAACCGATGGGCGCGCGCCAGCGCTATGACCGCACCGTCGTCCGTTTCGCCCGGGCAGACGATGGGAAGACGACGCAGCCGCGCCATGGAGGCGTCGGCGTGGCGCCCGTCGATCCGCCCCCGGCGTTCCACGTTCAGGAGCAGGTTGCGCAATCCGTGCCAGAACACACCCGGCACCTTCGCCGTCTCGGCGCCCAGCCGGTCCAGTGCAATGTCGGCCACCGCCGCGTCTTCGTCCGGCAGGGCCCAGGCCGCGGCGACCGAAGCGTCGGGAACGAATGCCATCAGCGCGCGTGTCCCTCATGACGCCAAGCCAGAAGCTCCGCCGTCGTCACCGCCTGCTGCTTCGTGCGTTCCCGGCGCAGCGTCGCACCGAGCGCGACATGTTCGTTCTCGCTGGCGACCCGCGTCACACGGGCGACCGGCGTCGTGCCGCGACAGATCACCAGATCCTCACCCGACTCCACCGCCGCCAACAGCGCGGAAAGGTGGGTCTTGGCCTCCCCGATCTTCACATGCCGTGTCATCGCCTTCCCGCCGCTCGCGCTATCCTCACCGAAAAATTCGCCTTGGGGGCAAGGATAACGCCGCCACCGGCTTGATCAAGCACTTGGGCCGATGGCCCAAGACGATCCCACGCCAGGTTTGTTGGAAGGATTGGTTCCGCTTGTTCAGGATGATTCGCATTTTCGCTGGCTTTTTGTGAAGCGGCGCAGTATCCGTTGTCGTGGAGGCAGCGGATTTTTTTGAGACGACTCCGGAGGGTTTTGCGCTCCGGGATGTGGTTGTGCGCCTTGCGCGGCCTGATGTCGCTGGAACCGTGCGGTTGACGGTATCTTGGTTTCAAGCAGTTTGCCGGTCGAGGTCTGCGTGTTCACCTGGCGCGGGCGGTGGATTGGCGCTGCGGGCTGGCAGACGGGCGCCCTCGGCTGCGCACCCGTTGGCTGGCGCCGCGAGGAACAGTTCAGGCGGTTGCCGGGAACAACACGAGGTTTGTTGTTCCTGGTGGTCGCCGGGTTTTTCCGGGCCTCGTTTGCGTTGTCGCGGATGGTGCGGCGGCGACCGGGAGGCTGCCGTTGCTTGTTGCGGAGAAGTTTGTCTCGCCGACGAAGTTCAGCGGCGCCATGTACAAGGCGGCGAGCTGGGAGTGCGTTGGCAGGTTCCGGCGAAGCGCTTGACGTCGACGAACGTCTCCGCGAGGAACACCGGGTATCCGTGCGCGGCCTCGATGTTGGCGGACAGCCGTCGAAGGCTCAGGCCGAGCACGCGGGACGCCAGGTTCGGCATCCCCCTCGGGCCAAGGATGACGAACCGGGAATTGTTCGCGATCAGATGCAGGCGCCGGAATTGCTGCTCCGCAGCGATCCAGCGGTCGCGTGCAGCAAATTTGAACGCGCCCGGTCGCCAGCCGACCAGTGCCACCCAGGTCTAGCCGTGCAGGGCGACATGGCGCAGACCCTTTCCAATGATGCCGTGAAACCGCAGGTAGTGATGCTCCTTCACCAGGCGGTCCCAGAGCCGGTGCTCACGTGCGCCACGGGTCGGGCGCACCGTCACCTCGCGAAGGAGGGAATCCGGGGTCGCAAGTGTCGCCATGCCGGCACACTGCCACGGCGAAAACAGAATGTTCAGACCAAAATCAGCATGCGCCGATCGCTGGGGCGACAACAGAATAGCCCTGGTTTTCGGCCGTGGCTTGTCGAGACGTTTCTCGTGGATCAGTATGATGGGGCGAGCCCGTGCGCGGTGAACTTCGTGCGCATTGGCGCGACGGCGGGGCGCGGCCGTCAGGATCGCGAGAACCGGTGGGACAGGTCGGTAAAGTCGGTCTTCATTTACGCGCTGTGCCGGCGCTGGCGGCGGCGTCTGAGGGTTCCGGAGGCGGCGCCTGCGCTGGCGCTCGATCCGGGCGAGGGACTTGGCGCGGATGTATGGGCGGCGAACGAGTTTGGAGGTGCGCAGTTGGGCGACAAGCGGTTGACGGCGCGGCTGGTCAAGAGCGAGACGCTGGCGTATCCAGAGTGCGCGATCAATGCCAATGTCGAGAGCGACGAGGCTGCGGTGAACGGTTTCTACCGGCTGATCGAGCATCCTGCGGACTCGGAGGTGACGGCCGAGAACATCCTCGCGCCGCATCGCGAGCGCACGGCCCGGCGTATGCGCGGGCAGTCGACGGTGCTCGCGATACAGGACGGCACCGATCTGAACTTCACGCGTCGTCCGTACGCCGATGGCCTTGAGATCATCGACCAGACCGCCGCTGCCGCCCCGGGATTGTACCTGACGCTTGCGGTGAACGGGGACGGGTTGCCGCTCGTCATGCTGCGCTTCGACAAGGCGGATAGTACGTGCAAGACCCGGCGCTGGCTCGACGGGCTCGAGGACACGCTCCAGGCGACGCGCGCGCTGACGCGCAAGACGCGGGTAATCGCGGTGTGCGACCGCGACGCCAACTGTTTCGAGCTGTTCGATGCCCAGCGCCGGGCGCCGCGGGTCGAACTGCTGGTGCGGGTAAAGCACGACCGCTGCCTAGCCAGCGAACGGAAGCTGTTCGCGATCGTCAGCTCCGGCTCCGCCGCGGGCCTGGTCGAGCGCCTCGGTGAGCGCAGAAAGTCGAGCAAGATCAAGCCGCGCCCGGCGCGCGCAAAGCGTCTCGCGCACTGCGAGCTGCGCTTTTGCAAGGCTATCCTGCCGGCCACCGTCAAGAAGCCGGTCTCGGCCGTCCACCTCATCGAGCGCAACCCGCCCGGCAACGAGGACCCGATCCAGTGGTTCCTGCTCATCACCGTCGACAACGCCGCAACCGCCGCCGAGATGATCGGATATTATCTCCAAAGGTGGCGCGTCGAGGACTTCTTCAGGGTCCTCAATTCAGGCTGCCGAACCGAGTTCCTCATGTTCCGCACCGCCGACTGCCTGCAACGCGCCATCGCCATCAACGCCGTCATCGCCTGGCGCATCATGGTCATGACCCTGCGGCAGGTTCCCGAGTGCGAGCCCGAACTGCTGTTCACCGATCACGAACTCAGCTTCCTGTGCCACTACGCCCTCAACAGTCGGCTCGATGCTCCCGACACGCGCGGCAACGCCGTCTGCCTCGTTGCCCATCTCGGCGGATACCGCGGGCGAACGCCCGACCCCGGAAACCAGATCATGTGGCAGGGCTACGGAACCCTCACGAAAGCCAACATCGGCCACAGAATCGGACGCGAATTTGGCTTCGAGGACGGCAAGCGATACAGGCTCGAACAGGTGCAAGAACATGTTGGATAGCAAACCTGTGCCTACACGGCAGGGCTAGACCGTGGAGGTGGTCCTTCTCGCCTTCGGCGCATTGTTCGCGCTGCTGCTGCTCCAGGTGCCAATCGCCTTCGGGATGGCGATCGTCGGAACCGTTGGTTTCGGGTTCTATGTCGGCTTCGGACCGGCGTTTCGGAGCATAGGCAACGTCGCCACCGACATGGTCATGGTTTACGACTTCTCGGTGCTGCCGTTGTTCATCCTGATGGGCGCGTTCGTCGCCCGTTCCGGCATTTCCCACGATCTCTACGACGCTTCGAACGCGTGGCTCGGCCACCGCCGCGGCGGGCTGGCAATGGCGACGGTGGTCGCCTGCGGCGGCTTCAGCGCCGTCTGTGGCTCGAGCCTCGCCACCGTCGCCACGATGTCGAAAGTCGCGATACCGTCGATGCGGAAGTTCGGGTACGACGAACGGCTGGCTACCGGCTCCATCGCCGCCGGCGGCACGCTCGGCATTCTCATCCCTCCAAGCGTTGCGCTCGTGTTCTACGGCATCATGACGGAGACCGACATCGGGCAGCTCTTTGCCGCGGGGATTATCCCCGGAATACTCGGGATCCTGCTTTATGCGGTGGCCGTCGGTGTCGTGACCCGGATCAATCCGGAACTCGGCCCACCGGGCGAGCGGCTGCCCTGGCGCGCCCGCGTGCGCGCCCTCAAGGGCATCTGGGGCATGCTGGTCCTGTTTGCGATCGTGATGGGCGGCATATATGGAGGGGTCTTCACGCCGACCGAGGCAGCCGGAATCGGCGCCTTTGGCGCCTTCGCCATCGCGCTGTTCCGGCGTCGGCTGACGCTGTCGCTCACCCTTGAAGCGCTGGCCGAAAGCGGGCGCACGACGGCGGTGCTTCTGGCCCTTCTCGTGGGCTCCCTCCTGTTTGCGAACTTCATCAACGTGGCGCGTGTCCCCAACGAGATAGCGGACTGGTTCGCAGCCATGAACGCGCCGCCGCTGATGGTGGTGGTGATCTGCATCGTCATTTACATACTGCTCGGCTGCATACTCGAGAGCATTTCGATGATGCTGCTCACCGTGCCGGTATTCTATCCGGTGATGCAGGCCATGGGCCTCGATCTCGTCTGGTTCGGCATTGTCGTCGTCGTGGTGATCGAGATCAGCCTGATCACGCCGCCGATCGGACTCAACGTCTTCGTGCTCAAGTCCATGCTGCCCGAGGTCGAGCTGACGCGAATCTTCCGTGGCGTGCTGCCGTTCATCGCCGCCGACATCATCCGCATCGCCCTGATCGTAGCGATACCGGGTCTTTCGCTCTTCCTCCCGCGCCTGCTTGAATAGCGGTATAGGTGCAGCGCCAGACGGTCCCGACCGTGACCGTTCACAAACCGCGTCTCCGTTATTATGCTGACTGCCAGACCACGCGGGCCGGTCTGGATCCGGTTCGCGCCGCACCCGGAGGAAGCCGTGACATCAGTCAGCCAGGAGTTCCGCAATCTTCGGCACGTGGAGGCGCCGCTGACGTTTGCCGTCAGGGGCGGGGCCGTACCGATCAGCTTACCGTCCCGCCCCGGAGAGGGGACGGTCCACTATGAAGGCGATCATGAACAGGTGACGGTTTCGATCGCCGATGTCCGTTCCATGGCCGATGAACTCAGCCTCGACCGCCATGGATTCGCGCTGGTGCGCCATCGCTCCAAGGTCGATTTCTATGACGAGGCCCAGCGGACGGCGATCTACGAGACCGAGGTTGCCGAACTTCTGAAGCGGACCATCGGCGCACGTGACGTCATCGTATTCGATCACACGATCCGTGCCGACGACGATGAGACACGGACCCGGCACCTGGTGCGCGAACCGGTGCAGATGGTGCACAACGACTATACCGACCGGTCGGCCCGCCAGCGGTTGCGCGATCTTATCGGCGACGAGCCGGCGGAAGAACTCATGCGGCGGCGTTTTGCGATTATCAATGTCTGGCGCGGCATCGGCGGGACTGTCGAGACCATGCCGCTGGCCCTCGCCGATGCGCGGACGATCGATCCCGCAGATCTCGTGCCGGTCGAACGCCGCGCTCAGGAACGCACGGGCGAGATCCAGCACCTCACCCACAATCCGGACCAGCAATGGTGCTACCTGCCGCGGGTCGAGCCCGATGAGGCGATCCTGATCAAGTGTTTCGATTCGGATGAGGGCTGCGCCCGCCTTTCGGCGCACACGGCGTTCGTGGACCCGACGACGCCGGCCGGCGCGCGGCCGCGTGAAAGCATCGAGACCCGGATGTTCGTCTTCTTCTGAACAGCCCTACTGCACGGCGCTGGGGCCGGGAAGATCGCCAGGCCCGCCGCCCTCGGGCAGGATGCCGAGCCTGCGAGCCACCTCCTGGTAGGCTTCCTCGACGCTTCCGAGATCGCGGCGGAACCTGTCCTTGTCCATGATCTCGTTGGTCGCGATATCCCACAGGCGGCAATTGTCGGGGCTGATCTCGTCAGCGACCACGAGGCGCATCTCGTCCTGATTCCACCAGCGTCCGAATTCAAGCTTGAAGTCGATCAGCCGGATGCCGACGGCAAGAAACAGCCCCGAGAGGAAGTCGTTGGCCCTGAGGGACAGGTGCATCATCTCGTCGAGCTCCTGGGGTGAAGCCCATCCGAACGCGGCGATGTGCTCCTCGGCGACCAGCGGGTCGTCGAGATCGTCCGCCTTGAAATAGAACTCGACGATCGACCGCGGCAGCGGCTCGCCTTCCTTGAGCCTGAAACGCTGGGTGATCGACCCGGCAGCAATGTTGCGCACGACCACCTCGATCGGAATGATCTCCACTTCGTGGACGAGTTGCTCGCGCATGTTCAGGCGGCGCACGAAATGCGTGGGAATCCCGACCTCCTTCAGGCGCAGCATCAGGTATTCCGAGATTCTGTTGTTAAGCACGCCCTTGCCGGTGATGACGCCCTTCTTCTTGTTGTTGAAGGCGCTCGCATCGTCCTTGAAATACTGAACGAGGGTGCCGGGCTCCGGCCCTTCGAAAAGGACTTTCGCCTTGCCCTCGTAGATCCGTCTGCGTCGGGCCATGATGGGTGTCCAGTCTGGAGAGGTGGGGCAGGGTGTCGCAGGGCGCTGAATATCTGATATATGGATTCTGGACGCCGGTCAATGACGGCGGCCAAGGAAATTGCTGAATTACGCTTCTCCGTGTCGGCTGTGGAAGCCGCGGTCGAAGCGTACCCGGCGGAGATCCACAAACCGGGTCTGTAAACTCTCTACCATCGGCACCGCGTGATCGACATCGCCGCCCTGCCCGGTGATTTCATGGCGCAAGATGAAACTGTGCTGTTCTTCCAGAATGGTATCTACTCACCCCTAGTTGGGTTCTGATTGGTCGTGGTGCTCGTTGATGATGTCTGCGGCTTTTCCGTCGAGGGCGGTCTGGGTGGCGACGTGATGATTGTAGCCGAGTGCGGCCATGGAGGTGAGGTAGCTTGGCACCATGCTTTTGCGTGGAGCGGAAGCATCCGGACACCTTGACCTTTGCCATCCTGATTTTCTGTTCTCCGGCATTGTTGGTGAAGCTGACGTCGGGTGCGCCAGGCAAACTGGTGGAATGTGGCCGGGTGCAAGTCCCGAGAGAGGCTAATTTCTCCGTGAACCATGCGTCGCCAGGCGAAGCGTTGGGGAGCGGCAGGCTATTGAGCCACGAGATGCTTTGAAACCGGAGTGCCGAGGTCGTGGCCGAAGGCAACGAGCCGCGTTGGTGAGGGGGGCTCCGCGGGGTCCGAGAACCAGGGCACGCGCCGAAGCAGGGACCTGGGAGGTCTTGCCCCTCTGTCGTGGAGGGGCCGCAGAGGAAAGGAACTAATCCGTAAACCGATGATGAACGAGAAGTCAGATTCGGCCATAGTACCGTTGAAGGCGGCGAACAAGGGTTCTTCGGAG
The DNA here is from genome assembly GCA_964291215.2 of Alphaproteobacteria bacterium. Taxonomy (GTDB): domain Bacteria; phylum Pseudomonadota; class Alphaproteobacteria; order MPNO01; family UBA830; genus JAJEBT01. The sequence continues at coordinate 2,642,556 of OZ219791.1, forward strand.
CCTGCGGAGTTGTTGGAGGGAAGGGCAATGCGGTTGGCCCGCGCCGCGCGCAGAAGCGGGGGTCACAGGCGGCTGAACGCAGGTAGCGAAGAGGAACCCGGAAGAGCGTCTTTACTCCACCACGTGACGTTCTGCACGATGCGTTCCATTCCTTGAGGAAGGACGCGGCGGCGGGGCGTTGTGTGGCAAACGTACGGGGTGGAACTGCCTGCACGCCCGTGTGCACAGGGGCGGGCGCCTCCAGGGTTTACATACCCAAGGAGGATGGAGGGCAACTTGCCTCGGACAAGATTCTTCAGCGGGCGGTGTGATTCTGGTGCCGCGAGACGGAGTTCCTCGGGTTTAGTTACGGCTTCCGGCCGGGGCGCATCATGCGCCGTCACGGTGGAACGGCGGAAGGTCAACTGGATCGTTGACGCTCGTGGGTTCTTCGACAATCTCGACCGCGACCATCTGGTTGCGATGCTCGGGAAACGGATCGGGGGGTCTGATCATCAAGTGACGCCGGCGTCATGGAAGGGACCGACTGGCAAGGGAACACCGCAAGGGGCGGCGCCCTGCCTTGCGAACCTGCACTACGTGCGACTGGTTCCAGAACCACTGGCGCAAGCGGGACACGATCATTATGCGGACGACTTCGTGTGCGGCTTTCAGAATCTGGGCGACGCTGGGACCTTGGGGAGAGACTGGCCCACTTGAACTGCACCCGGAAAATCATCGAGTTCGGTCGGTTTGCCAGAGCGAACCGCCGGAAGCGTGGACAAGACGTTCGACTTCCTCGGCATGACGCACTTCTGCGAACAGACGAGGAAAGGCAGGTTCAGGGTCGGTCGCAAACGGGCACCCTGCGGCGGATCAAGGAGGCCTTGCGCATGCGGTGGCACGATAACCGGCACGAAACGGCCAAGTGGTGAGTTATCAACGGCTGCTACTACGCCGTTCCAGGAAGCAGCCTGCAGAAGTTCATACACCAATGCAAACAGCTGCGTGCCCTTCGGCGACGCTCCCAAAAGGACTTCACCGGGGACATAGACACCCTCACCGCTGCCCACTGAGCCCGTGGCCAAACCAGCGCCTTGTCGTCAGGGGAGGAGCGAACAGCGCACGTCCGGTTCTGTGCGGGGGGTAACCCGGTTCCCTACCGCGATGGTCGTCTGTGAAGCGCAGGTTTTCGTGTTTCACGAGACGTTCGTGCAGGGTATCTACTCACCCCTTGTTGGGTTCTGATTCATAGTGCTCGTTGATGATGTCTGCGGCTTTTCCGTCGAGGGCGATCTGGGTGGCGACGAGTGGGTTGTAGCCGAGTGCGGCCATGGAGGTGAGGTAGCTTGAGCTCCGGCACCATGCCTTTGCGTGGGGCATGGTGCGGAAGCATCCGGACACCTTGACCTTTGCCATCCTGATCTTCTGTTCTCCGGCATTGTTGGTGAAGCTGACGTTGGGGTCGTCTGTGAAGCGCAGGTTTTCGTGTTTCACGAGACGTTCGTGCAGGTTGTGCGCGTCGGACTTGCGTCCACGTTTTCCTTTCGGCGGCGGCGGGATATCGGGCAGTTCCCTGGCGCCCTGCGTGAGGATGGTGCGGTAGCGCTTGCGCACGGCCCGGCGTCGTTCAGGGTTTTGGATGCGCTCTTGTTGACCTTGTGGAAGACCTCGCGGAGCAGGCTCTTCATCAGTCGCGCCCAGCGGTAGCCTCGACGACAAAGGTCAGTTCGCGCAGCAGGTGGCTGCCGCACAACTGGTGGCTACACTGGCCCATGTACGAGGCCCAGCAGTCAGGACGCCCTTGTAGCGCGGGATGATGCCGATCTCTTGCCTCCCGGCCGCGCTTGCGGTGCGGGAACTTGCACGTCAGGGTCCCACGACATGGAGCCACTTACTGTTGATCCGAAATCGTCGACATCGGGCGTTGCAGGAGATGCGCCACGGCGGCCTCCTCCCATGACACGAGCGCATCGTGAAAGCATAGCCGAGGCCTCGGAGAGCTTGATGCCGGAGATCGCCTGCACGAACGCGACGGCACGGCGCAGGGACAGCATTTGGGCGACCAGCAGGTTGATGACGAGGGCCTGAATGCCGATGCCGTACTGCACGGGATGTTGTCGGGAAACCGGCCCCGGGCCTTGCACTTCGGGCATTCCTTGATCTCGGCGCGGCGCTCGACGACCTCGAACACGATGTCATAGAGGACGCGGCGCTCCCGATCGACGGGGCCGTCGATGTCAGCGTCGCAGGCCGCGACCGTCTCCTCGACGATGGTCTTGCGCAGGTTGTCGCCCATCTGCCGGTTCGGCTTCGGGCCCTTGCCGTTGCTTCCGGCACGCTCTCGTCCTTGTCCGTCTGTGACGGCGGCAGACCGGAGTTCCGGCTCGTGCGTAGTCTTCTCCAGAAGGACGACGATGAGGATGTCGAGCAGGATGACGAAGACGCGGATCACGGCCTCTTTCGGCACCTTGCCGGCCGCACGCAGCGCCGCGGTCTTGGCCGCTTCGAACTCCTCGCGCGCCGCGTTGACCGTCGCCATCACCCGGCCTCGACGGTCATGATCGTCGCGAGCATCGCCTGGCGCTCGCCCGGCGGCATCTTCCGGTACTCCGCCTTGCGCTTCATCAGCGCGCCGCCTCCGATGGCACAGCCCGCTCGTCGCCTTCGATCCAAAGTAGCTCACTGCCGGTCCCCGTCGTTCTCGATGACCACCACTAAACGAATCGGCCTGCAGTGTCAAATCTCCACGAAAACCCGTTCGTTGCTTTACCCCGACATCAAGCCGGAACCAGGGGGTGAGCAGTTACCGAAGCACATATATTCTGTTTAGGGCCCGTCACGAAACAATCGCGTCTGTGTCGGGTGTTGGCAAGAGTGAATAGTTCCACTCGCCCTGGAATTTTGCGCGTTTGATGTCGAGGGCCTTTATCTCGGCATCCTTGATTCCCTTCGGACAGGTGTTTTCGTCGACATCGCAATAGACCTTGAGGCCGGTTTCGGTGGTGGTTGCTCTGATTCAGGCTGACGATGGTGGCCAGGTTGCGCAGCGGCTTGCCGCGCCAGTTCTGGCTGATGAACGAGAACAGGCGGTGTGCGGTTCCATTTGCTGGTGCCGGGCGGCAGACCATGATCTCGAGTTCCTTGGCGAACTTCTGCAGTTCGACCTTCCACAGTCGGGCCCCGTTCGAGCCGCCACAGTCGGCGGTGATCAGCAGCCGCCCCAGGGTAGCGCTTGCGCCCTAGTAGTCTAACATTATTGGATTGAGGGATATAGTGACTTCAGTTTCGTCCGGGCATCCTTCGTCGTGAAACGCCAGTCGACAGTGACATCGGCCGCATTGCGCCGTTCCACCCACGCCACGGTCTCCCGCAGCATGGTGTCGCGGTCGGGAATGCGTCGCCGAAGGCATTGCCGCGACAGCGCACCGATCTCGATCTCGGCCATGTTGAGCCAGCTTCCATGCTTCGGCGTATAGCGAAACTCGAACCGCTTTCGTACCCGCCTCCTCGGGCTCGAAGGCTTCATACAGTGACTGTGCGTGTTCAGATTGTCCGGCACGATCTTCCTGTCGGGGAAATGGTCGTCGGCAAGCTCCCGGATGAAGTGCGCCCAGTCCCGCGGCGGTCGGTGACTTTCACCGTGCGCCAGTTCTCGTTGGGCGCAAAGGCCATGAAGAGGTTGGCCGTGCCGTTGCGCTCATATTCATAGTTGACCACCTCCGGCTGACCGGAGGACGGGGGGTTTCCTTCGTCTGCTGCCGGCTGGTCTCAGCACCTCGTCCCTGGCAAAGTCCCGCTGATAAATGTCAAGCACATCCGCCGCCACGAACTGTGCGCTCCGGTGCGGTGGAATGCACCAGTTCAGCCACGGCTTGATCTCCTTTTTTTAGCGTCTTCCTGACCGTCTCTTCTGAAATGCGCTCGACAATCTCCATCTCCACCAGACGGCCGGCGAGCAGCTTCAGCGTCCAGCGCGCACAGCCCTCGGGCGGGGACGAACAGGGCGATCAGCTTCGCCTCCATCGCCCCCGTTTTGGCCGGCGGTTCACCTGCCCCTTGCGGCTGAGGGCGGCGTCCAGCCCCTTCAGGACGCAGCACTTGCGCAAGCGCTCAATCGTCGCCGTGCCCAGCCCTATGTCGGCATCGACAAGCGCCCCCTCAGCATCAGGACCTGTGCCCGGCGCCAGGCGGCCCCGGTGCCGTCGACGATCGCCTTCAAATCCTGGCGCTCCTGCGTTGAAAGGGTCACGCGGTAGAGCTTCCTGCCCCGAGAGTTGGCCATATGCGCCGCTCCTGTCATTGCGCCGAAGACCTGCGGGCATGCCCGTTGTCCGGACCTGCACATGGGGCTGCCTGCCTGTTCGGCATCTGCCCGTGTGGATATCGGTACTGTCCGGATTCCAACGAACGCCGACACGAAAATACTACCCACAAAAAACCATCAATACAATGCCGGTGGACTAATAGGCCGAAGTTCCAAAGATGATCAGACCTAAATATCTTATAGAAATGACATTCGATACATTTCAGCGGTCTGAGTACACTATGGCTTCACGCCTAGGAGCTTGAATGCCCTTCTCTGGAGCAGCGTGGGCCGTGTGGTGACCTGGAAGGGTTCGGCGCCCGCAAGGCGGGGCGCCACGGTGTTGCGGGTGAGGCGAGACCAGCCGGCAGCAGACGAAGGAAACCCGCATCCCCCGGTCAGCCGGAGGTGGTCGACTATGAACCCCCGAAACGGCACGGCCAACCTCTTCATGGCCTTTGCGCCCAACGAGAACTGGCGCACGGTGAAAGTCACCGACCGCCGCGGGACTGGGCGCACTTCATCCGGGAGCTTGCCGACGACCATTTCCCCGACAGGAAGATCGTGCTGGACAATCTGAACACGCACAGTCGCTGTATGAAGCCTTCGAGCCCGAGGAGGCGGGTGCGAAAGCGGTTCGAGTTTCGCTACACGCCGAAGCACGGGAGCTGGCTCAACATGGCCGAAATCGAGATCGGCGCGCTGTCGCGGCAGTGCCTTCGGCGACGTATTCCCGACCGTGACACCATGCGGCGGGAGACGACAGCATGGGTGGAACGGCGCAATGCGGGCGATGTCACCGTCGACTGGCGTTTCACGACGAAGGATGCCCGGACGAAACTGAAGTCTCTATATCCATCAATCCAATAATGCCATACTACTAGTTGTCGGGCGCAAGAAGGCTGCTGCCGATCTCGAGGGCAGGGCTCAGCAACGACTCCGTCCGGTCAGCATCCTGCGCCCGTCGGGTGCTTGCGAGGGCGCTCCGTGCGGTGGCAGAAAGCGGTGGCGGCAGCCGGTGGAGCGCCCTTCGCGTCGAGCGCCACAGGCAGGAAAGGGACCTCGGACGGCGCGCCCGCCGCGAAAAGCCAGACCGGGCGGCGGGCGGAAAGACCCATGGCCGGAAGTGCGATCAGCGCGCTCGATACGGTGGCGAATCCGTGCTCGGTGAATATGCACATCGCCTCGTGCGGGCCGGTGCCCGGCGCATGTTCGGTGCTTGCAAGCAGAGTCTGCCAGTTGCTCCAGTCGCTCCGCTCGGGATCGGGATCGGGAGCGCTGTCGAATTTGGGCCTGAAATACGACAGCCGTGGCGATGCCGGGTCGTTGAGGTCCGCCGACGTTACCATCGACAGGCCTGCCGGCAGTTCGTGCGCCTCGACGGCACCGGCACCGGTGCTGCGCAGCCAGAAGCCGTCGCGGTTGTCGGCGATGACCATGTTGAACGAACGGTAGCTGGTGCCGTCGACCTGCGAGAGCGCGTCGGCAGCGGCATTGGCGTCGGCATGGTCGAGCGATTCCAGAACGAGTTCGCCGCGCGAACGCAGCAACGGATCGGGTCCCAGGGAATCGCGGCGGTTGAGAACCGCCGCGACCACGCCCTCATCGTTGAGGCCGAGCCACGTGCCGCCGGCGAGGCGGTCGATGCCGGCGACGACATTGCTGCGGTCGCGCCAGTGGCGTGCCGGCGGGTCCCACGGACGGTCGACCATCTCGTCGCGGTTTGCCGCGAGGACGACCGGCCATTCGTGATCCGGGCGCCGCAGAGCGACTACCGTGCACATGGGGGCGCCGCAGTCCGCGCGTCGCGCGGGCGCAGGGGGATTGGGGCGCTCACGCCGGACCTGTTGACAGACGTCTTGCGAGGAACGATCAATGGCATGGGTATCGCTGTTCAGCGGCCGGGTTGCAAAGAAAGGAGTCCGTCGCGATGTCGACTTTCGATGAACGGGAAAAGAGCTTTGAGAGCAAGTACAAGCGCGAACAGGAAACGCTGTTCCGCGCAACGTCGCGGCGCAACCGTCTGCTCGGGCTGTGGGCGGCTGGTCAGTTCAACCTTGCCGACGACAAGGTGCAGGGCTATGCGAAGGAGGTCGTGCTTTCCGATTTCGAGGAGCCTGGCGACGACGACGTGATCCGCAAGGTTCTCAAGGACTTTGCCGATCACGGTATCGACATGGACGAAGCCCGGTTGCGCCGGCAAATGACGCACCTGATGGACGAGGCCGTCCGCCAGATCGAGTCCGAGGAAGACTGACCGGGCGGGGCGCAGCATCAGCTTCGCGCGCCGGCGTCCCGGCCGCCCTACGACGCGTCCTCCGCGGGATCCTGCAGGGCATCCGCCTCATCCTCCTCGGGAGCCGTCGCCACGTCGTCATTTTTCGGAGGCAGTGTCTCGTCATCCTCGATGTCGGCGTCCTGATCGGCACGCACACTCTCGCCCCGGGCCTGCATCTCGGCTTCCTCTTCAGAACGGGCGACATTCGTCGTCACCTCGACCGCCACCTCGGGATGGAGGCGGATGCGTACCTGGTGCAACCCGACCGTCTTGATCGGGTGGTCAAGCTGGATCTGACGGCGGTCCACGGTCACGCCGGCCTCGCAGACTGCGCCGGCGATGTCGCGCGTCGTCACCGACCCGTAGAGATGATCGTTGTCGCTGGCTTGGCGCACGATAACGACCGAGAAGTCCTCAAGCTTCTCGGCGACGTTCTGCGCCTCGGCGCGGTGTTCGAGATTCTCGGCCTCGAGCCGGGTGCGCCTTTCCTCGAACGAGGAGCGGTTTTCCGAGGTAGCGCGAAGCGCCTTTTTCTGTGGCAGCAAGTAGTTGCGTGCGTAACCCGGCCGGACGTTGACCACATCGCCCATCTGTCCGAGTTTCTCCACGCGTTCCAGCAGTATCACTTCCATTACTCTTCCCCCTGTTTCGTGCCGGCCGCGATGGTGCGTCTGCGTAGCCGCAGCCAGCGCTCGAGGATACCGAGCAGGCATGTCGGCAGCGCCGGCCATGCGGTGAATATCGTGAGCAGGTAGAACCCGCCGAGGGCCACGAGGCGGGCGGGCCAGTTCATCGTGATCGTGTGCACCACCGCGAGCCCGACAAGGAAGAACGGCAGGCTCGAAATGATCATTACGTTAGTGCCGATATAGGCGGCGGGGCCGCCGAGTAGCGACAGCGCCGCACCGAGCGTGAGCGTGCCGAGCGGCCACAGGGGAACGTCGATCTCGCGGAATCTGGTGTCGAGCCGGATCGGTATGCCCCAGCGGCGAACCGCGAGATAGGCGATGGCGCAGTTCGACCCGATCATCAGCATCCAGGAGGCACCCGCGATGCCGGGAAAGAGATGGATCAGCTGGTCCACACCGCCGCCGCCGACGGCAAGTGTGATCGGTTTCAGAAACTCCCGGGTGGCATTCTGAAGCTCCGCGGGGGAGCCGCCGAAGACCAGCAGCGCGATGCCAAAGATGGCAAGACTGAACGCCGTGAGCATGCCGAGCAGGCGATCCATCGGATACCAGTGGGTCGAACCGTTGTCGTCCTCGCGCGAAGTGAGCGCGAAGTGGACGAGCGCCAGCACCGGGGCTGCCGAGGTGACAAGGAACAGCGAAAGCGCACCCACGCCTGGTGCAGCCAGCGCGATGATGACGGCTGCCACGGCTGCGGAGACGGTCGCCGGCATGATGCCGAATCCGAAACCGGTTGCCGCCACCGGCACCAACGCGAAGTAGGCCAGCAGGATGCCAGCCAGAGGTCCGAACGTCACCGAGAGGTGCAGCAAGGCCGTCACGATGCCTGCCCCGACAGGAATGAACTGTGCCCGCGACATGCTGGGCCTCCGGAAAACGCTCGGTGGCGTCAGTCCACCGAGAACGGCAGCAGCGCGAGCGTCCGAGCGCGCTTGATGGCCTTCGCCAGTTCCCGCTGCTTTTTCGCTGAAACGGCCGTGATTCGGCTTGGCACTATCTTGCCGCGCTCCGACGTGAAACGCTGCAGCAGCTTGACGTTCTTGTAATCGATCCGAGGCGCATTGGCACCGGAAAACGGACAGCTCTTCGGCCGTCTGAAGAATGGCCGCCGGCTCATGTCGACGAATCCTCCCGCTTGTCAGCGCCGTTGCCGCGCTCTGTCGCTGCGTCCGCGCTCACCTCGGGCGTCGTTGCGGAGGTGGCGGGAGCCGCCTCTGCCTGCGCCTTGCCCGTGCCGCCGTCCTGCTGGTCGCGGCTCCTTCGGTTGCGGCCCCGGCCGCTCCGGCCCTGCATCATGATCGACGGGCCTTCTTCAAGTTCGTCGACCCTGACGCTCATGAAGCGGATGATGTCCTCGCTCAGGCGCATGTTGCGCTCCATCTCCTTCAGCGCGTCCGCCGGCGCATCGAGATTGAGGAGGGAATAGTGACCCTTCCGGTTCTTCTTGATCCGGTAGGCCAAGGACTTGAGGCCCCAGTATTCCGTCTTCGTGACCTCGCCGCCATTGTCGTCGATGATCTTCTTCAGGTCCGCGGTCAGCGTGTCGACCTGGCTGGCAGCAATGTCCGAGCGCGCGATATACACGCATTCGTAGTAAGGCACTTCGCTACTCCTGAGAGCACATCCGGCAGGCGTCCAGTTCGGCGACTGCTGTCGCACACCACATCCGGAAACCATGCGTGTCGTGTTGTGAAGGCCAGCACTATACACGTTCACGGTTGTGGCGCAAGGGGTTCCTCACAGGACCATTCTGTTGTCGCGATCGGCGGCGGACAACCGTGTCAGAGTGGCCGTTCTTGAAGTTGGTGGCACCGTCTCAGGGCCGGAACCGGCATATCGACAACAAAATCCGCTCCCGAATGGACCTCCAGATCTGCCTACAACGCCCCCTCGTCGGACGAAACCGGACAAAAGAAGAGCCCTGGGGTTCCTCGTTTTCTTCCAGCCTTTCCCACGCGGCATTCAATTTTGCTGTCTTCTGCTGTTCGGAGGTTTCACAGGTCCAGCCCTGCCGGGTTTTCTGGCTTTGGGGCCGTCCACGGATCATTGCCGGCGGCGTTATCGGTGCGTGGGCGGGTTGTTTTCGGGGTGTGGGCGGGATGTGGGCGGCGTCCGGGAATCGGCTGGACGCTATTGGCGCTCAGGACCGGGTCAGAGCTGCGACGGCTTCCTGGCGGTCAAGCTGCAGCTGCCGCCGTGTTTCGGCGAGGCCTCGGCCTCGCGTCGGTTGGCGGAGATCACCGCGAGCGCGATGTTGTTGAGGCTGGCGCGGTTTGCGGGTCGGTGAGAAAGCGCAGGCCCCCGTCCTTGTGCTTGCGGAGCGGGAGCGCGAGGTTGTGACCGATGCGGCGTCTTTGTCGTCCGCGCCTTGCGGGCTGGAGCGGCGGCCTGTCTTCGTGGGAAGCGATGGCACGCTCGAGAATCCTGTCCCGGGCTTGCGAGATTCGGGCGCCCCGTGAAGCGGGCATGTCGCGGTTGTTCTTGCGGGCGAAGCGGGCGGCTCTGTTGGCACGGATGAGGAGCCGGTGCATCGCGGTGGCCCGGTCTTCCTTCTCGATCAGGGCCTGGAGTTCGTGCAGGTGATGGGCGTTGCAGGCGCCGTGGCGCACGCCCTCGAGAGCGAAGCAGGTGGCGTAGTCGTCATGGATGACGATGCCGTTGAGCTTCTCGTCGATGTGGCGGCGCCCGGAGGTGACGCGCAGGATGGTGAGCAGCGGGGTGCACGGCACATCGAGCCACCGGGTCCGGCCGGCGATGCGGATGCCGGTCTCGTCGAGGTGTTTGACCGGTGCCCGGGTGTGGATGATCTCTGCGACATGATCGAGGAAGCCCTTGAAGCGCCGGGCGGTGCGCTGGCTCATGGCGGCGATGGTGGCCTTTGAGATCCTGACCGCGAAGAGGTCGCTCATGACCTCGGCGACGCGCTGCTCGGGAATGAACCGGGCGTGCGACAGACCCACGCGGTGATGCGCGGCCCGTACCGGGGCGCCGTGCGGGAAGGCGCCTGTTGTCACGGTGGCGCAGGCGGCGCAAAGGCAGCGATGTTCGGTGACCTCGAGGGGCTGCGGCACGTCGAAGACCTACCGACAGACGGGTTCTGCGTGACGATCATCATCCGACAGCGGCGCGCCGCAGCCCTTGCAGGCGCAAGGATCATGATCGACGACGTGGTCCGGGCTTTCGGCCTGCTCCGGAGTGGTTCCCTTGTGGCTGGCCGCCGCCTGTCGGACTTGCGGCGCCGGCTCCGGGTGCGCTTCTTCCGGGGCCCGCTCTTTTTCTTCAGATCGTCGCTGGCCGGCGGCTTGGAGATGGTGGAGCTATCGAGCGCGGATAAGCGTTCGTTCGTGCGGTGAGGTGTTGTTGTTTTCGTCCGTTTGACGGGCTTTTGTCAGGGAGTTCCAGCGTCACCCGGAGCGGTTTCGTGCGCCGGGATGCGCGGTGAGGTTGGCGGGCACTGGCGCCATGCGGTGTTTTCCGCATTGGTTGCGGTTTTGTCCCGGCGCTGCGGAGGAGGAGCTGAGCACCATCCTGTGCCGGTTGCAGGGTCCAGCGATTGAGGGTCCGCTTCCAGTCCTTGCGGAGCGGGCCAGATGTCCTTCTTCGGCTTCTGTCATGTCGGTCGTAGCGGCCGCTGGTTGTTCCGACACGGATCCGGCCCGCGGCCCGGCAGACGCCGCGGCACGGGACCTCGACCGGGTGAGAGTTTCGTATGGCACGGTTGCAGGCTTAGTACCATTTGTTCATCTCATGCGGCCAGTGCCGGGGTGTGATTTGGGCTGATGTTGTCGTTGGCTGGTGCGTCGTCTGCACCGATCATGGCCGCCCACGCGCTCTCGAAGCGGCCGGATTCGAGCAGGGCGCGGAAGGTGATTGTCCGCCGACGATGCGCCAGCGCATGCAGGAGCGTTTCGTGCGCTGTGTGACGAGGGTCTTGTTTGCCGCCTCGACAATTCCCGAGCCGGTTGCTTCAGCGCGTGGTAGCGCATGCGGTGGCGATGCTTGCGGAAGAAGGACAGTTCCCTGTCGATGTCGGCCCGTTGGCGCCGCGGTGTCGCGAAGGTGGCGCAGCGCCCGGATCACCCTGTCGATGCCGCGGGGGTCGTGACAAAATCCTGTCCTGAAACGGGCGATTGTCACGAAAACCCGTTTTCGCCGCTGCCTCGCGACCGCACAACCATGTTAAATCAATGACTTGGATTCGCCATACGAGAACCGCACCCGTCACAGGGCGCGGTTGTCGCTGCGCTCTGTCCTCGGAAAACCATGTCGGTAGGAAACGGCACCATTGCCCGGATGCCACGGTCGTGAGACGGGTCGCAAGGACATCGCGCCCGCAGGCACGACACGCTGTTCTAATCAAAACGGAATTGTCTCATCAGTACTGTCGATCGGCTATAGCGCAAACAACAGACTGGTGCTGGCGGGAAGTGTGGGGCTGCCTCGCTCGTTCGTCGGGTGGTTGCCATCGATCCAACAACAGACCCGCCTTTTTCGCGTCTTCGTAGCTCTCGATATCCTCGTGCCCGACTCGCGACGATCGCCAATGTCCGTCGATGCCAAGCCACCCTGGTCCTTTGAAAACCTTCCCGCACACGGGGCACACCCTATTGCCCTTCATCGTCCACTCTCCCGTCACACGGGAAATACGCCCGTAGCGCGAGGATAACCACAACTAAGCGGTGTGTGTCAAGCTTTTCGGGATTTCTTCGCATCCATATTCGCACGACATCCGCAACGTCTTTGTTAGTGCTTCCATATGTGCAGAACTTCAACTGTGGATCGAAACCGGTGTAGTCCCAAAGGTTCTCTAGAGCATCTCGAACACCTACGACGTACATCATAAAACCGAATTCCAGCGTTATTTCGTCACCCCCGTTCCATAGTGAAGTGCAACACATGATGGGCTGTGGCCATGTGTTTTTAGACGCATGATGTTGCGGAGCTGTCCAGCAGCGGCGAAAGTTCCTGTACAAGATGGAGGGAGCTTGTTCATGTCCAAAGGCTACCGTCACCTACGAAGAGCGATGTCAGATTGAGGCGTTACAGAAAAGCGGTCTTTCACAAGGTGCGATTGCTCGGCAGCTGGGCCGATCAACAATTTTCCGGGAGATCAAGCGCAACACCGGGGGACGGGGTTACCGTCACAAGCAGGCGCAAAGGATGGCAGAAACGCAGGGCAGCCTCGTTTGTTTCTTGGCGGTTGACGCCTCGGGTTGAAGCTCAGAAAAAGCTGCGGGAGGGCCCCGAGCAGATCAGCGGCCGTTTTCGACTGGAGGGCCGTGGGTCGGCAACGGATCCATGATCGCCGAAGATCGGAGAGCCGGGGGCGTCTTGTGGAAGAAGCTTCGGCGGCGCGGCAAGAAGCCGAACTGGAAGGGCGGATGCCATTCCGGCCGGGTGGACATTTCCGAGCGCCCTGCGGAGGCAAAGGAACGGGTCGGCGACCGGGAGCCATCATCGGCAAAGCTCACGGTGGAACTGTCGTGTCGCTCGTGCCACGAAATACACCTTGCTGGGTGGACAGAAAGACACGGTCGGTTCGGTCATGATCCGCCTGCTCGGCTCTGGTGCGCTATTGGTCTGCACAATCACGTCAGACAACGGAGTTCGCAGACCACAGGCGTGTCGCACTTGACGCAGATTTCTTCTTCGCCTTTCCATTCCTGGGAGCGCGGCTTGAATGAGCACACCAACGGCCTGGTGCGGGAGTACTTCCCGAAGGGCACGGACTTTCGCGCGACATGCAACGAAGATGTTCAGAAGGTGCAGGATCGGCTCAACACTCGGAAAGTCCTGGGATCGCCAACGGAGGTAATCTTGAAGTGAAACCGTCCTGACCATCTGCGTTCCGAAGCCGCAACGTGCAGCAGGGTCCATGCCGCGCGACGGCGAAATAGTGACTTGAAGCCGACAAAGGCGTTGCATAAGCTCGATGTTGAAGGAACTGAAGCTGTTCCCAGGCGGAATCGAGAGGGGCAGAGGGGGAAAACTTGTGCAACACCCGGCCCTCATCTCCGTTCGGGCTACGCCCTCACTGCGATGAGGGCCGAGTGTTGCACTTCAGACTGGAAGTGGGGCAAACAACATATAGTATATCGAGTGAGGCTGCCGCATAAATTTTGGCTTCAACTGACGCAAAAAATGCCAACTTGGGTTCAGGGAATTCGCGCGGCTGCGCCCCTCCACCTCCTGCAAGCGCAACTCCTCACAGCGACCCTCCGCAGCCTTCGTGCGGGCATCCGCAGCCTCGGTTCGAATACGCTCGCGATCGTACAGGGACTTCCTGGTGACCGAATCACAACACGACGACTGCGGCACGTCGCCAGCGGCGTCCGCACCCGATGATGACATGAAATCCTCGATGCACATGACCATGCACGACCTGATGGCACCGCCAAAAAAAATTACCGGCCCCCTTCTCCGAATCACCAAAATAAACCTCGGCGCAGATCGTCGTCACCGCGTGAACGAACGCTTACCTATGACAACTCCAGTGCAAGAAAGCCAGCGAAAACTGTAAAAAATCTCCTCGCACCAACCCGCGCCCCCGCAAAACCCAAGTGCTGCCTTGAAAAGTCAAACAGAATTTAGCGTGAGACCCTCTGCGGCCCTATCCAAGACTTTCCCACGCTGCGTTCAATCTTGCCGACTGGCGGTGAACGGAGGTTGCACAGACCAACCCCGCTGAATTTTCTAGCTGCGACGACCCGCAGACAGCCCCGTAGCCAGAAAACCCGACATGATGCGAAAATTTGTGCCCCGTTCCGCGGTCATTCAAAACACCAGCCACAGCGTGGGAAAGTCCTGCGGCCCTATCTGTCGCCCACGGCGATCCCACGCTAGGTTTGTTGGAAGGGTCGGTTTTGCTTGTTCAGGATGATTCGCATTTTCGCTGGCTTTTTGTGAAGCGGCGTAGTATCCGTTGTCGTGGGGGCAGCGGATTTTTTTGAGACGACTCCGGAGGGTTTTGAGCTCCGGGATGTGGTTGTGCGCCTTGCGCGGCCTGATGTCGCTGGAACCGTGTTGTTGACCGTATCCTGGTTTCAAGCAGTTTGCCGGTCGAGGTCTGCGTGTTTACCTGGCGCGGGCGGTGGATTGGTGCTGCGGGCTGGCAGACGGGCGCCCTCAGCTGCGCACCCGTTGGATTGGCTGGCGCCGCGAGGAACAGTTCAGGCGGTTGCCGGGAACAACACGAGGTTTGTTGTTCTTGGTGGTCGTTTCCGGGCCTTGCCTCGTTTGTGTTGTCGCGGATGGTGCGGCGGCGACTGGGAGGCTGCCGTTGCTTGTTGCGGAGTCGTTTGTCTTGCCGACGAAGTTCAGCGGCACCATGTACAAGGCGGCGAACTGGGAGTGCGTTGGCAGGAGCTATGCGCGCGCCAGCGGGCGCTATACCGACCGGGGAGGCGAAGGATCTTTACGTGTTTCCGCTGCGTCGCGACGTCGGCTGCGGGATCGTTCGCCGCTTCCTGTGGCGTGGGAGTTGCGGGGGCCGCAGAGCGACTTGTCGGCGCAGGAGTTGCGCTCGATTTATCAGCGGCGCTTTCCGGCGCGCGCAGGGGCACCGCATCGCCTCGGTGCTGTGCGTGATTTTGCTGGCTTGCGAACCGGCACGGTGCGGTTGCGGCGGCGCACTACGACGCAGAAGGAGCTGGAGCAGCATGGAAGAACAGGGACAAGCCGGTTTCCAAATCGACCGTGCATCGGGTGCTGCAGAACACCGACCCGGGATGGATCGAGGATGCGGCGCGCAGCCGCGCCTGGAGGTCGGCAACGCGATTGCGGTCGACGGCAAGCGCATCCGCGGCCGCACCGGCGAGGATCATTACGAGACGGTCTCGCTGGCACGGGACCGGTATGCCGGTTTCGATCCTCAACTATCACGACGGGGAGATCGCTGCCGTCCACGCCGCGACGGCACCGGTTGCCGGCCGGCTGCTCACCCTCGACGCGCTCCACACCACCAGCGAGGCTGATCATCGAGACCCATCGCGCGGACTGATGGTCAAGGGCAACGCACCTTCGAGAGAGCATCAACTGGAAGACCGCCAGCGCTACAACGAAAAGCCCGCGCATGGCCGCCAGCGCACCATCTTCACCCCGCTGGCGAAGATGATCAACTAGTCAAGCAGATCTTCCGCGTCACCCGACGCGTCGAATTCAAGAAATCCGGAAAACGGACAACCGAATACGCCATGACCTCGGCCGAACGCGCCTCGCCGCAACAGCTGCTCGCATGGAATCGCGGACACTGGGTAGTCGAGAGCCACCATCATGTCCGCGATGCCACCTTCCGCGAAGACGACTCCATGCTTCGAACGCGCCCGCAAACAACGCGATCACCCTCGCCGTCATCATCCGCAACAAACGCAAGCTGCCCAAACCCTTCAACAGCTTCGTCGACGCCCGCCACCACTATGCCGACAAGCGCAAGCAGGTCCTGCACGCAATCACAAGACCAGGCTGACCGCGCCTCTCTCCCCGACAGAAACTGCAAGCTTTCGAGCCCGGCAACCAAGGCCTCTCGCTCGCCCCGGATACGCCGACCAATCGCGCCCCGCGCCGCAACAGCGCGTCAGCAATCTCAAAATCGCAGCCTCGAACGCGTCGACCCGCGCCACGATCAGGACTCCGATTACATCACATCAACAAGCATGGGATCACCTTGATCTGTCGCCCCTTGCTCATGGACAGGTAGGCGGATAGCGTGGCCGTGCGTTCGATGCGGCTGTTCCGGGACGGCCTCGGCAAGGAAGGTTCCGCGCGCCCCGCCGCAGGTGCCGGCGCCGCGAAAGGAGAGACCGATGACCCGCCGCCGTCTTCCGATCGGGATCCAGGACTTTCCGACGATCCGGAGCGAGGACTTCTACTATGTAGACAAGACGTCGCTCGTCCGCAAGCTGGTGGACGAGGGGCGTCACTATTTCCTGTCCCGTCCGCGCCGCTTCGGCAAGAGCCTGCTGCTCGACACGCTGGGATCGCTGTTTGCCTGTCACGAACCGCTGTTCCGGGGACTGGACATCCACCCCCACTGGGACTGGTCGGCGCCGCGGTGCGGCTGAGCTTCGACGGGAAGTACAACGAACCCGGGGACATCGAGCGCAACATCCTCAACCAGTTGGCGATCATCGAACATCGCGCCGGCCTCGACAAGGTACCGGCCGCGAGCACGGGTCCGGAGCGTTTGCAGAATGTCCTCTATTACCTGCGTTGCGCCACCGGGCGGCAGGTGGTGGTGCTGGTGGACGAGTACGACAAGCCGATCCTCGACATGCTCCACGATCCCGAGCTCGCGACGGCCAATCGGGACTACCTGCGCGGCTTCTACGGTATCGTCAAGGGCAGCGCCGAACATGTCCGTTTCGTCTTCGTCACCGGCGTCAGCATGTTCTCCAAGGTCAGCCTGTTCTCGGGTCTCAACAATCTGAAGGACATCAGCCTCGACCCGCGCTTTGCCACGATCTGCGGCTACCGCGAGAAGGATCTGGACCGGGTGTTCGGCTCCGAACTGGCCGGGTTGGACCGCGAGGAGATTCGCACCTGGTACAACGGCTACCACTGGCGGGGCGGGGAACGGGTCTACAATCCCTACGATGTGCTCCTGCTGCTCGACAGCCGCGAGTTCCGCCCCTACTGGTTCGGGACCGGATCGCCGGACTTCCTGTTCCGGACGCTGATGGAGAAGTCGGTGAGCCCGATGGAACTGGAGGGGCGGCTGGCGGACATGTCTCTGGTCTCGAAGTTCGATGTCGGCGACATCGACATCGAGGCGCTGCTCTTCCAGACCGGCTACCTGACCATCGCCGGGGAAGAGCAGGATGACTTCGACGCCCTCTACCGTCTGGACTATCCCAACCTCGAGGTCCGGATCAGCCTGAACCGCGGACTGCTCGCCTGGCTGGGCAAGAAGGGGGCCGAGCCGCTGGAGAGGGGGCGGGAACTCTGCGCGCTGCTGGAGGCGAACGACTTCGCGGGCTTCGGCGAGAAACTCCGCGCCTGGCTCGCGGGCATTCCCTACCAGTGGCATGCCAGGGGCGACCTGGCGCGCTACGAGGCCTGGTATGCGAGCCTTCTCTACATGTGCCTGCGCGCGGTGGACCTCGGCGTGGAGGAGGCCTCGCATCGCGGCCGTGCGGACATGGTGGTGCGTCTCGGCGGGCAGGTCTTCGTGCTGGAGTTCAAGATGGCCGACGGCGAGGAGGACGGCGCCGCCGCGCTGGATGCGGCGATGGCGCAGATGCGCGAGCGGGGCTATGCGGAGACCTGGCGCGACCACGACGGCCCGGTCCACCTGATCGGCTTGGCCTGCGGGCGCGAGGCGCGCAACCTTCTCGATATCCGCGCCGAGGCCGCGTGAGCGGCGCCTGCGAACGCCTGCCCGACACCACGAAACGCCCCATCCCGGATCCCTGCACCGAACCGCTCCCGGCCGGTGCGGCCGTCCCGTGCGTCACGGTTTCACCACGCCGCTCGAGGCCTTTCAACCGGACACCGTAAACCCGTGCCCGCGCGGAAATGATTGTCTTGACCGACCCTCCGGCGGAACTTCGGGTTCGATCGGCCCTCGGTTTCCGGCAGAAGTCCTGCTCATTCGCGGCGCTATCGGGGCTCCTCCAGCCGGGAATCCGCAAACGTGTTCCCGCTCCCGGGCGGGCTTCGCGGCTGAGGTCGATGGGAGCCGCCGCGGCGCATCATCGTTGGGCCCGGACCTGCCCGTGCAGCAGCAAGCCGACGTGGTGGACATTGAAGGCCACCATCCGCGCAAAGCCGTCCGCCCCACAAGACGAGCACCCGGTTCATTCCGCGTTGCTCTACCCCGACATCAAGCCGGCTCATTCAGGTGGTGATCCTCGCCATCCTTTCTGGTATTTGACTCGCTCCCTCCACCGTCTATGACTGCGGATCCGCCGTCGGCTTGCCGCGGGAAGCGCGGGACGATCGGAAACGACAGGACAGAACGTGACGCGCGCACTTTTATTTCCCGGGCAGGGTTCGCAGGCCGTAGGCATGGCCGCCGAGCTGATCTCCGCCTATCCTGCGGCCCGCCAGGTCGTCGAAGCGGTCGATGATGCGCTCGGCCGCAGCCTCTCGCGGCTGATCGCCGAGGGGCCGCAGGAGAAACTCACGCTGACCGAGAACGCCCAGCCTGCGCTGATGGCAATCAGCATGGCAGTGCTGCGCGTCCTCGAGACGGAGGGACCGCCGGATCTCGTGCGCCGCTGTGCCTTCGTCGCCGGGCATTCGCTTGGCGAATACACGGCGCTGACAGCGGTCGGGAGCCTGCAACTCGCCGCTTCGGCGCGGCTTCTGCGGGTACGCGGCGAGGCGATGCAGCGCGCGGTGCCGGCGGGGCAAGGCGCGATGGCGGCGCTTCTCGGCGCCGACGCCGGCCAGGCCCGCGAGATCGCCGAACTTGCCGCCGAGGGAGAGGTCTGCGAGATCGCCAACGACAACGCGCCCGGCCAGATTGTGCTTTCGGGCGCTACGGCCGCGATAGGAAGGGCGATCAACATTGCCAAGGGCCATGGAATCCGGAAGAGCGTCCGGTTGCCGGTCAGTGCTCCCTTTCATTGCCGGATGATGGCTTCCGCGGCCGAGGTCATGAAGACGGCGCTCTCCGAGACGCCGCCGACCCGTCCCGAGGTGCCGCTGATTGCCAACGTGACTGCGGCTCCGGTCGAGGATCCGGACGAGATCCAGACGCTGCTCGTCGAACAGGTCACGGCGATGGTCCGCTGGCGCGAGAGCGTGCAGGCCATGCGGGCCGCGGGTGTCAACACGGTGATCGAGCTCGGCGCCGGAAAAGTGCTTTCCGGACTGGTCAGGCGTATCGATCGGGAGATGACGGTCCTCAATGCCGAGACTCCAGGCGACGTCGAGGCCGTTCTCGGGACATTTTGAACGGAGGGGGAGGCCGATGTTCAACCTTGCCGGCAGGCGCGCCCTGGTGACCGGTGCTTCAGGCGCCATCGGCGGCGCAATCTCGCGGATGCTGGGTGTCCAGGGGGCGGAACTCTGTCTTGCCGGCCGCAACCGGGATGCGCTTGATGCCGTGGCTGAGGATATCGGCGATGCAGCGCATGTGGTTGTCGCCGACCTTTCGGATCCCGATTCGTCGGCCCGCCTGGTCGACAGTGCGCGCGACGCCATGGGCGGTGTCGACGTGCTCGTCAACAATGCCGGTTTTGCTCGCGACAATCTCGGTGTGCGCATGAAGGACGAGGAGTGGCAGGAGGTGCTCGACGTGAATCTCACCGCCGCGTTCCGCCTGTCGCGCGCCGTGCTTCGCGACATGCTCAGGGCGCGGTGGGGCCGCATTATCAGCGTCACGTCGGTGGTCGGTGTAACCGGTAATCCCGGACAGGCCAATTACGCCGCCTCGAAGGCGGGCATCGCCGGCATGTCGAAGGCGCTGGCGGCGGAGGTCGCGGCGCGCGGCATCACCGTCAACTGCATCGCTCCGGGTTTCATCGACACGGCGATGACCGAGGCGATCACCGGCGAACACCGTGAGAAGCTGATCGCCGGGATACCGGCCGGCCGTCTCGGCAGCCCCGAGGATGTCGGCGCCTGCGCCGTGTTCCTCGCCTCGGCGGAGGCGGCCTACGTGACCGGCCAAACCCTGCATATAAACGGCGGCATGATCATGGTATAGAAGATTGCTGCGGACGCGGCATCCGTTCGCCACAGCGCCCGTCTGCCCGGCCGGTTCGGCCGTGGCACGGGGCAGGACCGAACCAGAACCGACCTGCCGCCCGGCGGAAACCGACAAACCTCAGGAAAGAGACAATGAGCGATACTGCAGAACGTGTGAAAAAGATTGTCGTCGAGCATCTCGGTGTGGACGAGAGCAAGGTAACGGACAATGCGAGTTTTGTTGATGATCTTGGGGCGGACAGCCTCGACACGGTGGAACTGGTCATGGCGTTCGAGGAGGAGTTCGGCTGCGAGATTCCGGACGAGGCGGCCGAGAAGATCATCACCGTCAACGATGCCATCGCCTTTGTCGAAGAGAACACGGACTAGCCGGGACATGGGGCCGCGGCGCGGCTCCGGCGGCAGGGCGCGCTGGTCGTCGGGCGCAGGGCTACATCCATGGAGCTGAGGCGGGTTGTCGTTACCGGCTTGGGGGCCGTGACTCCGTTGGGAGCCGGCGTCGACCATGCGTGGAAGCGCTTGCTTGACGGTGAGTCGGGAGCCGGACGGATCACCTTGTTCGACCCTTCGGACCTGTCCGTGACCATTGCCTGCGAGGTTCCGCGCGGTTCCGCACAGGGTGAGTTCAATGTCGACGATGTGCTGCCGGTAAAGGAGCAGCGCAAGGTCGACGACTTCATCATCTACGCGCTCGCCGCGGCGGCGGAAGCAATCGCGGACGCGGGCTGGGAAGCCACGGATGACGAGAAGGCTGAACGCACCGGTGTCATGATCGGCTCGGGGATCGGTGGGCTCGGCACGATTTCCGCGGCCGCGCTGGTGCTTGCAGAGCGGGGGCCGCGGCGCATCTCCCCGTTCTTCATCCCGTCGAGCCTGATCAACCTCGCCTCGGGCCATGTCTCCATCAGGTATGGCTTCAAGGGGCCAAACCATGCGCCGGTGACTGCTTGTTCAACGGGTGCGCACGCGATCGGCGACGCGTCGCGGCTGATCAGCTTCGGCGACGCCGATGTGATGGTTGCGGGTGGCTCCGAAGCCGCCATCTGCCGGCTCGGGGTCGCCGGGTTTGCTGCGGCCCGCGCGCTGTCGTCGCATTTCAACGACGAACCGCGGCGGGCCTCGCGTCCATGGGACCGCGACCGCGACGGATTTGTGATGGGTGAGGGGGCTGGCGTCGTGGTGCTTGAGGAGTACGAGCACGCGAAAGCCCGTGGTGCCAGGATCTATGCCGAGGTCGCCGGCTACGGGCTCTCCGGGGACGCGCACCATGTGACTGCTCCGGCCGAGGATGGCAACGGTGGCTTCAGGTCGATGCGCAATGCGCTGCGCAACGCCGGCATGGACGCCGGGGACATCGATTACGTGAACGCGCACGGCACCTCGACCCCGGTCGGGGACGAAATCGAACTCGGCGCCGTCAAGCGCCTTTTCGGCCGCCATGTTGACGAGCTCTCGATGTCATCGACCAAGTCGGCGGTCGGACATCTCCTGGGCGCCGCTGGCGCCGTCGAAGCGATCTTCTCGATCAAGGCGATTCAGGACAATATGGTGCCGCCGACGCTCAATCTCGAAAATCCGCCGGCCGGCTGCGACATGGATCTGGTGCCGTTCGAGGCCAGGGAGCGCATGGTCCGGGCCGCGCTCTCGAATTCATTCGGTTTCGGCGGCACGAATGCAACGGTCATTTTCAGGGAAGTGTACTGAGAGGACATGCGCCGCCTGACCGCCTTCCTCTGCCTCGCCCTCATCGCCGGCGCGGTGGCCGGTGGTTGGGCATGGCGGGCCTTCTTGCAGCCCGGGCCGCTTGAGACGCCGACCACGCTGATTATTCCGCGGGGTGCGGATCTCGGGACGATATCGCGGGCGCTGGAGGCGGCCGGAGTTATCGACAGCAGACTCGTCTTCATCGCCGGCGCCCGCGTTGCGGGCCTTGCCGGGCGGTTGCGTGCGGGCGAGTTCCTGTTTGCGCCGCGCATGGCGATGCGCGATGTGGCCATCCACATCGCGGAGGGCCGGATGGTGCAGCGTCGCCTGACCATCCCCGAGGGGTTGACGACCGCGGAGGTTATCGCCGCGGTCAGGAGCGCCGGTGGTCTCAGAGGCGACACGGACGAGGACTTTCCGGAAGGGGCGCTGCTCCCCGAGACGTATTTCTTCTCTTATGGCGATACCCGGATGTCCATCCTCGACCGGATGGCTGCGGCCATGGACATGGCGTTGACGGAAGCCTGGCGCCGGCGCGGCGACAACATTGCCCTCCGCTCGCCGCGAGAGGCGCTGATACTCGCTTCCATCATCGAGAAGGAGACAGGCAACGCGGCCGAGCGCGCCCGCGTGTCGGCGGTGTTTCACAATCGGCTCCGGCGCCGCATGCCGCTGCAGTCGGACCCGACGGTAGCCTATGCGATCACTGGCGGCCGGCAGTCGCTCGGCCGGACACTGACCCGCAAGGACCTGAAGTTTGCTTCTCCCTACAACACCTATTTCCACCGCGGCCTTCCGGCCGGACCGATTGCCAACCCTGGCCGCGCCGCGATCGAAGCGGCGGTCCGGCCCCTGCGCACCGACGAGCTCTATTTCGTTGCCGATGGCGAAGGCGGGCACAGGTTTGTGCGCACGCTAGAGGAGCACAACCGGAACGTTGCGAAGCTGAGACGCATCCTCAGGAAAAGGGCGCAGGAGAAGGCAGATCAGTAGCTGGCCGTCGGGTGCGACGACACGGCGTGCCTGCGCCGGCAGGCTGCATCATCGTGCGGAAACCGTTCGGGGCGTGACATGACGATCTGCAGCATGACGGGTTTTGCCCGGATCGAGGATTCCGCGCCGGCGTTCGACTGGGTCTGGGAGGCGCGCAGCGTGAACGCGCGGGGAATAGATTTCCGCTTCTCCCTGCCCGCGGGGCTGGATGTGATCGAACCCGAGATACGGAAGGTCGTGGCGGAGAGGTTCGCGCGCGGCAATTTCAGCATCACGCTCCGGGTCCGGAGCGCCCATACAGCCGTCCGTCACCAGATCAACCTGGAGATGCTGGAAGAGATGATGCAACTGGTGGAGGCCTATCGCGGCGATGCCGACGGGGAGATCCGCATCGAGGCGCTGCTCGGTGTCCGCGGAGTCGTCGAGCCGTTTCCCGACGACGGAGACTGCGGAGATGTCAGCGACCGCAACGCCCGGATCGTCGACGGGTTCACGTGCCTTGTCGATGCCCTGTGCGACTCGAGACAGGAGGAGGGGACACATCTGCAGCGGATCGCGGCCGGGCTTCTCGACGAAATCGCGCGGTTGACGGCCGAGGCTTCCCGTATCGCTCCGGTGCGGCTCGAGGAGCGGCACGCGGTGCTCCGCCAGCGTCTTGGCGAGTTGCTGTCCGGCGACTCGCAGATGCAGGAGGACCGCATCGCGCAGGAGGTTGCGCTGATCGTCGCGCGAGGAGACGTCCGCGAGGAAATCGACCGTCTGGACGCGCACGTCCAGGCCGCCTCTGCACTTGTCGACGGTGGCGGGACCGTGGGCCGGCGCCTCGATTTCCTGTGCCAGGAGATGAACCGCGAGGCGAACACGCTGTGTTCCAAGTCTTCAAGCCTCGAGCTGACGCAGACGGGGCTCGACCTCAAGCTCGCCATCGAACGGCTGCGCGAGCAGGTCCAGAACATCGAATGAGGTCGATACCGTGAAGGGCGCCGCCATCGTACGCCGCGGACTCCTGCTGGTGCTGTCGTCGCCATCGGGTGCCGGCAAGACGACAATCGCGCGCGAACTGGTGGCGAGCGAGCCCGAGCTTTCGCTGTCGGTCTCTGTCACTACGCGTCCGCGACGGCCGGCCGAACGCGACGGGCAAGACTATTTCTTTGTCGACGAGACCCGTTTCCGGCAGATGGCCGGCGCCGGAGAGCTTCTCGAGCATGCTGAGGTGTTCGGCCATCGGTACGGCACGCCCCGCGAACCCGTCGAAAGCGCGCTGCGCAACGGCAGGGATGTCCTGTTCGACATCGACTGGCAGGGGACCCAGCAGTTGCGGCGGGCGATGCGTGAGGACGTTGCAAGCGTCCTGATCTTGCCGCCGTCGACCGGCGAGCTGGTGTGCCGTCTCCGTCTGCGCGCCCAGGATCCGGAGGAGGTGGTGGCGGCGCGCATGGCCGAGGCCAGCGACGAGATCAGCCACTGGCCCGAATATGACTATGTGGTGGTCAATGACGAGCTCGGCGCGTGCGTCGGCAAGGTCCGGGCAATCCTGGTCGCGGAAAGTCTCCGGCGCGAGCGGCAGACCGGGCTGCCGGGGTTCGTGGAGCAGCTCGGCGCCGGGCGGGAGGCCTGAGCCCGACTTGCGCGCGGTCGCGGTGTGCGGGAGGCGCTGCTCGCTTCGCGGTCTCTCTGCCCCGCGCCCCCGGCCGTCTGGCGGACGAAGGCGGGCGTGGTTCGAACCTGAGGGCCGAAACGCTCCGGCGTTGCGGTCCAGTTCCCGAAACTTATCCGAGATTGTGAACTCCGGATGCATGCGGCGGGGTTCGGGAGCGGCGAATACCCGAAACTTCCTCGCTGCTCCGCCGCAGGGCGCGAACCGGCGAGGCTGTGCCACGGCATCACCGGCCATCCGCCCTCCAGCTCGGTCCGGAGTCTCCTCTCACACGTCATGCCGCCTTCCGGTCAACGGTTGATTTGGAAGGTGCGCGTGCCTATCATCTGGCTGTCCAGCAACGGGGGGCTGATATGCGCGACCTGACTGAACAGAATACAACCGAAGCGGTTCTGGCTGCTTGGTCAGACAATCCCGATCCGCGCTTCAAGCAGATCGTGGACGCGATGATCCGACATCTTCATGCGTTCGTCCGCGAGGTCCAGCTCACCGAGGAGGAATGGGCCGCGGCCATCGAATATCTCCACAAGTGCGCCGATATCTCCACGGCCGAACGCAGTGAATTTATCCTTACCTCCGATGTCCTCGGCGTTTCCTCGCTGGTCGACACCATCAACAATCGACGCCCCGAAGGCGCGACCGAGAATTCCGTCCTTGGCCCGTTCTTCGTTGCCGAAGCCGGTAATTTCGGACCGGTGCCGGAGCTCGAGGTGGGCGGAGACCTGATCGGCGAGCGCAACCGGGACGGCGATCCGACCCATGTGTACGGTATCGTCAGGCGGCGGGACGGTACCCCGATCAAGGGGGCCGAACTCAACTTCTGGCAGAACGGACCGGACGGGCTCTACGACATGCAGGAGCCCGACCGGGGCTATAACTTGCGCTGCCGGATGTTTACTGGTGCTGACGGGCGCTTCGCCTTCACCACCACGAAGCCGCTGCCCTATACGATCCCGCTCGACGGTCCGGCGGCGGCGATGATGGAATACGCGAAGCGCAACGTGTGGCGTCCGGCGCATCTCCATGTCCGCATCGAGGCGCCCGGATATGAGCGTCTGACCACGGAGATCTTCGACGAGCGCGACGAGTATCTCGACAATGACGCGGTTTTCGGCGTCAAGAACTCCCTGGTTCTCGACTGGCGCGTCAATGAGTCCCGGAAAGACGCCGAAGGGCTGGGGCTCGCGGCGCCGTTCCACGAGATCAACTACGACATCGTGCTTGAGCCGGCGGCGGAGGTTTCCCAGGCGGCCGAGTAGGGCCGGGCGGGCGCCCGGACATGCACAAGGTGACGATTCGCCGTGAGATCGTCGACCGGGTTCTGGCGCGGCGCGGACGCTACCACCTGTCCGATGCGCTTGAGCCCGCGGCGACGGCCTTTGTCGTCGTCGACATGCAGAACATGTTCTGCGAGCCCGGGGCGCCGGCCGAGGTCCCGGCGTCGCGCGGCATCTGCGCTGCCGTCAACCGTCTTGCCGACGCCGTCCGCGAAGCCGGCGGACTCGTGATCTGGATCACGAGCGCCACGACATCCGCCGGCGGTAGGACTGACTGGGAATCATTTATCAGGAACTTCGTGGCTGAGGATGTGCGCGAGCGCACCGTCGAGGCGTTGCAGCCCGGCGGTCATGGCGAGCAGATCTGGCGCGACCTAGTCGTTCACGAGGATGATCTGCATGTCCGCAAGAACCGCTATTCGCCGCTGACGCCGGGATCCTCGATCCTGCAGAGCGTGCTCTCCAGCCATGGTGTCAGGCACGTCCTGGTCGGCGGTACGAAGACCAACATCTGCTGCGAGAGTACCTGCCGCGATGCCATGATGCTGGATTACTCCGTGATCATGGTCGAGGACTGCAATGCAGCGCTCTCGGACGACGAGCATCGCTCGGCGCTTGAGAACGTGATCCAGCAGTTCGGCGACGTCATGACGGCAGACGAGGTGATCGTGCGCTTCGCCGCCCGGCGGAACTAGCCGGCATGGTTGTGGTGGACGAAATCCGGGATCTGGAGGCGTTTCTTTTCGAGGAGGCCAGGATGCTGGACGAGCGGCGCTTCGAGGACTGGCTGGCGCTGTTTGCCGATGACGGTGTCTACTGGATTCCGGCAACACCGGACCAAATCGATCCGGTGAACCAGGCGTCGATCGCCTACGAGGGGCGGCAGCTTCTGGAGGTGCGGGTACGCCGGCTGCGCCATCCCGCGAACTACGCGGATCAACCACCTGTGCGGACACGGCGCGTGATCGGCAACGTGACGGTCGAGCGGCATACGGACGAAGGCGTGACGGTGTGCTCCAATTTCACGCTTGTGGATTTTCAGGCGGATGTCCAGCGGCTGTTTGCCGGCGACTATGTCCATACGCTCAGACATGACGAGGAACGTCTCAAGATTGCCTGCAAGCGGGTCAACCTGCTCAACTGCGACGCGCCGATGGGGCCGATCGTCATTCCCTTCTGAGGATGGAGCTGGAGATGGCGGATGTCGCGGCGGTAATCATCGGGGCAGGAGACGCGCTCGGCGGGGCGATAGCACGGCGTTTCGCACGCGAAGGGCTGGTGGCGGTGCCGGCGCGGCGCAAGGTGGAGGCGCTCGACGGGCTGGTCGCCGGGATCCGGAGCGCAGGCGGTCGTGCGGAAGGCGTCGCCTGCGACGCCCGCGACGAGGAATCGGTCAGCGCCCTGTTCGGCCGGGTCGAGCGCGAGATCGCGCCCGTCGGGGTTTGCGTCTTCAATGTCGGCGCCCAGCATCACAGTCCGATCCTTGAGATGACGACGCGGATCTACCGCCAAGTATGGGAGAGCGCGACCTTTGCAGGATTCGTTGCTGGCCGCGAGGCAGCTCGCAGGATGGTTCCGCGCGGTTCGGGAACGATCATCTTCACCGGAGCGACGGCCAGCATCCGCGGCGGCGCAGGCTTTGCGTCGTTCGCCTCCGCCAAGCATGCCCTGCGCGCGCTGGCCCAGTCGATGGCGCGCGAACTCGGGCCACGGGGCATCCATGTCGGTCACATCATCGTCGACGGCATGATCGATTCCGAGGCCGTGCGCCAGAAATTCCCCGAGGCAGTCGCGGCGCTGCCCGAGGGCGGCATGCTCAATCCAGACCACATCGCCGACGCGTACTGGAATTTCCACGCTCAGCCTGCGGATGCCTGGGCGTTCGAGATGGATCTGCGTCCGGCGCCAGAACGGTGGTAGAACCCTGCCGGGGCGCCGCGACCGCGTCCATGCGTCTTCGGAGCGCACGGGCCGGGCTCGCGGCGGGCGAAGTTCCCGTACGGCCGCACAACGCAGTGTTATCGGGAGAGGTGCCATGATCGAGACGAAGGGAATTGTACACTTTACGATATCGGTGACGGATCCCGACAGGAGCGAGGCGTTCTACAGCAACGTTCTGGGCCTCGAGACCGTGCAGAAGGTTCCGGCGATCGGCATGGTGTTCATGCGCACCGGCAGCGACTTCGTGATCCTGACCAGAAGCAAGACGCCGATCGATCCCAATCCGGGCGACGAGTTCATGGTGCACCACGCCTTCCGGGTTGATGTGGACCGCTACGAGGACGCCAAGCAGCACCTCGCCGATTGTGGCGTCGAGATCATCTTCGAGGAAGAGCGCCACGAAGGCGTCTTCCACGGCCGGCAATGCTATTTTCATGATCCGGACCGCAACGTGCTTGAGATCATCGGCCTGGAGAAGATCGGCGATGGCTTTGGCGCGTCGGCCCTGTCCGACGATTTTTCGCCGTTTTCCCAACCCTCCGGTACGTGAACGCGGCAGCGGAATGGGTAGGCGTGCCGCCTCGGTCCGGGTCAGCTCAGCAACCGTCTGCGGATCTCTTCCGGAAACTCGACGGCGCGAATGCCAGAATGAGAGTCCGGATCCTCCCGGACCATGACACGCCTCTCGAAGCCCTCCGCGGCGGGGGTGCCGTCTGCGTGTTCGATCCGGTGGCGCATGACAAAGGTCCTGCCGGATATCTCGTCGAGCCCGGAGGTTACCCGGACCAGGGTTCCGAGCCTGCAGGCGGCCTTGTAACTTGCGCCGGTTTCGACAAGCGGCATGCCCGAGATTCCGAAATGCTGGGCAAGTTCCGGGTAGGACAGGCGGTGTTCGGTGAACAACCGTTCGGTCCCCTGATCGAACCAGGTGTAGTAGTGCGGGTAGAACACGATGCCCGCCGCATCGCAGTGCGCCCATTCTATCCTGAATTCGCTGGTGAACTGTGTCACTGGTTTCCTCGCCGGGACAGGGATGGCGCACCGCCGCCGGGAGTTATAGGCGATAGCGGGGCGGTTGTCGCCCGCTCGCGGTGCGCCGCGCCGGCATGCCTCACCGCCGGCCGCCGCTCTCCTCAGATCTTCGCGAGCAGCCGGTCGCGCATGCTCGAGGGCAGCATGATACGGAGTGCGCGCGCAATATGGGTGACCCTGGTGACGTAATACCGCGCCTTCGGATTCGGGCTCTCGAGTGCGTGAATGAGTTTCCTGGTGACGGCCTCCGGGCCCATCTCGCCAGGATCCGGACCCGGATTCTCGGCGTAGAGGCGGGGTTCGAGGACTGTCTCGTACGTCTCCCGCCAGGCGCTGCTGTCCCTGTCGATCCAGCGTTCGTACGGCGCCCGCGCCTTCTCGCGGATAAGCGTACGAATCGGTCCGGGCTCTACAAGGATGATCTTGATCGGGGTTCCATGGAGTTCGAGGCGCAGGGTATCGGTCAGCCCCTCCATTGCATGCTTGGTTGCGGTATATGCGCCGCGGAAGCGGAGATAGGCGAAGCCGAGGACCGACGAGCAGTTGACGATCCGCCCCTGCTGTCGTCGCCTCATGGCACGCAATGCCTGGCGTGCGACCTCGTGCGGGCCGAACAGATTGGTCTGGAAGCTGGCCTGCAGGGCCTCGATACCGAGATCTTCGGCCGCGCCCGGCTGCGCGTAGGCACCGTTGTTGAATACGGCATCAAGTGCGCCATCGCAGCGGGATAACGCCTCTGCCATTGCCGTATCGATCGAGGCCGGGTCGGCATAGTCGAGACGAAAGCTCTCCAGCCCCCGTTCCTGCAAGGTTCGGCAGTCCTCCTGGCGACGGCAGGTCGCGAATACCCGCCAGCCGCGGTAATACAGGGTGTCCGCCGCGTCGAGGCCGATACCCGACGAACAGCCGGTGATCAGGATGGTCTTCACGCGGGCCTTTCCATGGACAGGGTCTGGAGCGGCAGGCGGGCCGCGCCGGCGCCGGGCCGCTGTTCCGCGACGCCGAAACTGTCAGGCGGCCATCGCTGGCGGCAGGATCCGGTCTTCCTTCAGGACATGCTCGCGATAGACTTCAGTGATCGATTCCCAGCGCAACATGCAGGCTTCTTCGCAGATCCTGACCGCACGATCGAGTTCTTCCTGTGTGGTGAGGTATTTCTCGCACAGTTCCATCTGTCGGTCGCTGTGTTCCTCATCGGCTTCGGCGTGTTCGACAAAGAAGGCGATCTCCTTCGACTCCCTGGTGAAGCCGTAATGCTTGATGAAGGACGGTATCGTGACTTCCTTGTTGAGTTTCGGTTGCTGTCCTTCTTGGGTCGATTGCATGGCGAGTACCACGCCAAGCGATTCGTCGCGGACCACCTGGGCATAATGGAGCCGTCGCGCATGCCATGCAGGGCCGATGGCGAAATTCCGCACGTCTTCATCCGAGAACCCTGCCGAGTTGCAGAAGTCGAAGATCATCCGATTGTGGTCGTGAGGTTCGTGGCCGGGCCTTGGAATGGCGACCAGCCCTGTCTCTTCGGCGAGGTTCTCGATCACGGAATGCCTCACGTCTTCGGGCGCCTTCCAGAGGAGAAATCCGAAGGATGGCAGCGCAAGCTCGACGAACTTGTAGTGTCCCGCCATGTATATCCCGAGCGCACGCAACTCCAGTGATCCGTCCAGCATCTTCTGGAAGAACGGGTGATTCTTGGTGTGCCACTTGTCGCGGATCGCGGTGATTTCCTTGCCAGCGCCGGTAGCTGTTCCCATCACTTTCTCCTTGGGTATATTGCGCCCGCGCAACGGGCCGTATTGCGACGATTGGTCGCTCGGCACCATCCCGTGCCTGTCCGTCCGGTTGGCCGCTGCCACTATAGGAAAGGGATTCTGACGACGCAATGCGCGGGATAACTGGCCGGGCGCGAACATCCGCGTGAGCAGAAAGTCGGATTGCGGTAGCTGAAACCCTGCTCGTCGGGTCTTGTCGTGATCCGATCTGCTGCCGGCGTCCTGTCCCTGGCTGCTGTGATTTCCGGAACCGGTGCCCCCTCGGTGCGGGCCGGGAGGTGCTCCCGCTACCGCTCCGCGACGTTGCTGCTGGACGCGACGACGCGGCGGACGTTTCCGACGTGTGCGTGGTGTGTTGTGCGCAGGTACTGTAACTTGATGTCTGGAAATTTGTCTGAGGTTTGCGCTTTGAGGCGTTTCACTGGGGGGCTAGCCCCCCAGTGAAACGCGGCGCCATCGTGCTATCCCATGGGGTTGGAAAACCTTCATGGAGGAAGCGAATGGACCTGCGACACACTACGACGATCGGGACTGTTTTGGAACATCTGATCGCAAACGGAGCAACGGATCTGGGGCGGGTCTTTGGCCAGCTCTTCGAGCTTGCGATGCAAATCGAGCGCGAGCAGTACTTGAAAGCGGGCCACCGGACGCCGGAGCGACAGGGCTATGCCAACGGCTACAAACGGATCGACACCCCTGTCGGGACTGTTACCGTTCAGGTGCCAAAGACGGCCGGTCACGGGGACGACCCCCCCAGTCGCTTGAACGCGGCCAGCGATCTTCTCGCGCCGTAGCCGAGATGTACATCAAGGGTGTTTCCACGCGGCAGGATGTAATGCGCGAGTTCGGGAGCCTGTCCTCTTCTCAGGTCAGCCGGGCCACCAGGTTGCTCGATGAAGAACTCACCGCCTGGCGCAACCGGCCCCTGATGAAATACCTGATCCTGGATGCGCGCTACGAAAAAGCCCGCCATGACGGCGTTGTGCGCGATGTTGCAGTGCTCTCTCCCTCGGCGGTACTGTAACTTGATGTCTGGAAATTTGTCTGAGGTTTGCGCTTTGAGGCGTTTCACTGGGGGGCTAGCCCCCCAGTGAAACGCGGCGCCATCGTGCTATCCCATGGAGCTGTAAACCTTCATGGAGGAAGCGAATGGACCTGCGACACACTACGACGATCGAGGCCGTTTTGGAACATCTGATCGCAAACGGAGCAACGGATCCGGGGCGGGTCTTTGGCCAGCTCTTCGAGCTTGCGATGCAAATCGAGCGCGAGCAGCACTTGAAAGCGGGCCACCGGACACCGGAACGACAGGGCTATGCCAACGGCTACAAGCGGATCGACACCCCCACTGTTACCGTTCAGGTACCAAAGACGGCCGGTCACGGGGACGACCCCCCAGTCGCTTGAACGCGGCCAGCGATCTTCTCGCGCCGTAGCCGAGATGTACATCAAGGGTGTTTCCACACGGCAGGATGTAATGCGCGAGTTCGGGAGCCTGTCCTCTTCTCAGGTCAGCCGGGCCACCAGGTTGCTCGACGAAGAACTCGCCGCGCAACCGGCCCCTGATGAAATACCTGGATGCGCGTTATGGAAAAGCCCGCCATGACGGCGTTGTGCGCGATGTTGCAGTGCTCTCGGCCATCGGAACAGGGGCTGCAGGCGCGTTCCGGGGCTCTCTGTGGCGCTCTCCGAGGCCGAGGTCCATTGGAGGGCCTTTCTGGAAAGCTTGCAAGCCCGTGGCCTGCATGGTACGACCTTCATCGTCTCGGATGCCGGGCTGAAAGCGGCGCGGTGCCAGCGCTGCCAATTCCACCTGGCACAAAACGCCGTGCACCGAACAACGACATCAGGAAACGTATCGGAAAACAGCTCGGAGCCATGCGTCCTCACTCCAAACCGCCGAGGCTGAACCGGGCGCCCTCGTGGCCAGCTATCGCGACAAGCGTCCAGGTTTCCTGGCTGGAAAACAATGCGGGGCTCGCTGTCTTCACCTTGCCCGATGCTTACCGCAAACGTATGTGAACCTCGAACGGCATCGAGCGACCGATCCAGCAAGAACTCAAGCGGCGCACCTCCAAAGTCAGGGTCTTTCCGAACCTCGCCTCGTTGGAGCGCCTCTCAACCGCGGTCCTCATCGACGAAAAATGGGAAACCGAAACCAAGATCAAATGGGAACAGCTCGATGACTGACAGCTTCACGACAATTTCCAGACAATCAGGTTGCGTAATCCTGCCGGGCGGACCAACAACCCAACCGGCGAACGAAGAAAGGCAAGGCATGATGATGATCCGGCGCATACTCTTGGCTCTTGCCCTGGTCCTGCAACTCTCGCCTGCCGTTGCGCAGCAGCCGGACAGTGCCGCGCAGGTCGACGCCCTTCGTGCGCGCGCCGAGCAGGGTCATGCTGACGCACAGGGCCAACTCGGCTTTTTTTACCAGTTTGGCGTGGGCGTGCCGCAGGACTATGCAGAGGCCGTCCGGTGGTATCGCAAGGCGGCGGAGCAGGGTGACGCTAATGCACAGGGCATTCTCGGCGGTATGTACCGCCTAGGCCGGGGCGTGCCGCGGGACGATGCGGAGGCCGCCCGATGGTATCGCAAGCTGGCGGAGCAGGGTGACGCCAAGGTACAGAACATTCTCGGCATCATGTACGCCGAAGGCCAAGGTGTACCGCAGGACGATGCGGAGGCTGTCCGGTGGTTTCGCAAGGCGGCGGAGCAGGGGTACGCCCGGGCACAGAACATTCTCGGCGTCATGTACTCCGAAGGCCGAGGCGTGCCGCAGGACTATGCGGAGGCCGTCCGGTGGTTTCGCAAGGCTGCGGAGCAGGGTAACGCCGATGCACAGAACATTCTCGGCATCATGTACGCCGAAGGCCAAGACGTACCGCAGGACTATGCGGAGGCTGTCCGGTGGTTTCGCAAGGCCGCCGAGCAGGGTGACAACTGGGCACAGCACTTTCTCGGCGTCATGTACTCCGAAGGCCGAGGCGTGCCGCAGGACTATGCGGAGGCCGTCCGGTGGTATCGCAAGGCCGCCGAGCAGGGTGACAACAGGGCACAGTACAGTCTCGGCCGCATGCATGAATTCGGGCGGGGCGTCGCCCGCGATCCGGTACGGGCACACATGTGGTACAATCTCGCTGGCGCCAAAGCCTCTGGCAAAGCTGTCCGGGAACCTGCCGTAGACGGTCGGAACCGGGTGGCGCAGCGATTGACGGCGGCGCAACTTCGCGAGGCGCAACGGCTGGCGCGGGCGTGGCGGCCGGGTAGGGACGAGGGCCTGCTGGCGGAGCGGCGGGAGCGGGTCGAGTCGGTGCAACTCGCCCTTGCCCGGCTTGGCTACGACCCCGGCCCGGCCGACGGGATAGCCGGACCCAAAACTCGCGCTGCAATCCGTGCCTTTCAGGCCGCGGCCGGCCTGCCGGTCGACGGAAAACTGTCCGAGGCATTGCGCAAGGCGCTCCGGTCCGTGTCCGTTAATTGAGGTCCGCGAAGCCGGCGCACTCGCCGTCAACAGGCGGAATATCCAGCGACAAATCCTGCCCTTCTTCAAAGGCCGACCGACCGCGGAGATCGACCGCGAGGAAGAGCAGCGCTGGTTTCGCTCTCTCCGCTCTCTCTATGTCACCCCGGCGGTGGCGAACCAGTTGGGTCGGACGGTTGGTCCGAAGTTCCAGCTAGGTGGTGAGCAGTTACTCCGCAATCTTGTTTTCGCCTTCCGGAAGTGCAGCCGGGTTGCGGTACTTCGGAACTCCGTCAACCTCTGCTATAGGGGTGCCAGGGATATTTCACCGAGGCCGAAGGGACGGTCACGACGATGGCGAACACCCCCGTATGGATCACGGAAAGGGACGTGGTCGAACTGATCAGCCTGCCGGAGGCCATCGAGGCCCTGAAACGCACGCTTGCGCTCGAGGCCGACGGTGGCGCGGAGAACCTTCCCAAGACCCACCTGATGGTGGCATCGAACGACGCCATGCACGCGATTGGCGCAGCTGTTGCCGGTGCCGGGATCTGCGGCTTCAAGGCCTGGGTCAACGTCCAGGGAAAGTCGGAGACCACGATTACGCTCTTTTCGCTTGATGACGGCGCCTGCCTCGCCGTGGTCGAGGCCACGGCGCTGGGCCAGATAAGGACGGCGGCGATGACCGGCGTCGGCACGTCGGAGCTGGCGCCCGGCGGCGCCGACGAGATGGGCATTGTCGGTACGGGAAAGCAGTCACTGCCCCAGATCGCTGCAGTGCATGCGGTGCGTCCGCTCAGGGCAGTACGGGTGGCGAGCCGCAACGCCGATACCCGCAAGGCCTTCGCCGAGACCGTGACCGGGCGCCTCGGAATTCCCGTGAGGCCCGTGGAGAATGTCAGCGATGCGGTAAGGGATGCCCCGATCGTGACACTGATCACCAACTCGACGGAGACCTTCCTGTCCGCCGACATGCTGGCCGCCGGCAGTCACCTGAACGCCATGGGCGCGATCGTGCCGGCGCGCCGCGAGTTCACGGACGACGTGTTCGACCGCGCCGATGCCGTCGTCGTCGACAGCCTGCGCGCCGTGCGCGACCTGTCGTCCGAGTTCCGCCTGCATTTCGGCGCCGATGACAGCAAATGGGGTCGGGTGCGACCGATCTCCTCACTCGTTGCCT
The DNA here is from genome assembly GCA_964291215.2 of Alphaproteobacteria bacterium. Classification (GTDB taxonomy): domain Bacteria; phylum Pseudomonadota; class Alphaproteobacteria; order MPNO01; family UBA830; genus JAJEBT01. The sequence continues at coordinate 2,677,484 of OZ219791.1, forward strand.
CCGGAGAGGGGCGGCCGGTTTCGGCCGATGTCACGCTGTTCAAGGCAATGGGCATGGGCCTCTCGGACCTCGCGCTGGCCATCGAGGTGCTCGCGCGCGCGCGCGCGGCAGGCCGGGGGCAGGCGGCTCCGGAACGGATCAAGCTGCCGCCGCGGCTCGTGACGTGACCCGGACTCTGCGGCGGGGGAGCGCGCCGTGACCGAAGCGGCGGGCCCTGTCTTCGATGTCGTGGTCGTCGGCAGCGGAAGCGCCGGGCTCGCGGCCGCAATCGCTGCGGCCGAGCGCGGCGCCCAGACGCTGATGATCGAAAAGAACGCCGCGCTCGGCGGCACCAGCGGCTGGTCGGTGGGCTCGATCACGACCAGCGGTTCTCCCCATCAGGAGAGGGCCGGGATCGTCGACGATCCCGATCGTCATTTCGCGGACATGGAACTGTTCCATGACGACCGGCTGCGTGGGCGCGACAACGAGACCCTCCGCCGGCTGCTTGTCGACAACCTTCCCGGCACCTTCCGCTGGCTCCTCGATGTCGGGCTCGTTTTCCACGGCCCGATGCCGGAGCCTCCCCACGCGGTGCCGCGGATGCACAACGTGATTCCGAACTCGCGGACCCTCGTTCATCATCTGTCACGTCATGCGCGTCGGCTCGGGGTCGAGGTCCGGACTTCGTGCCCGATGGAGGATCTGGTCGCGGAATGCGGCCGCGTGACCGGCGTGGTCGCTGGCGGCCGGAGGATCGGAGCCCGCCGCGGCGTGATCCTGGCGTCCGGCGACTTTTCCGCGAGCGATCCGCTCAAACGCCGCTATCTTGCCCCGGAGGCGGCGCGTGTGGCGCCGTTCAATCCCGATAGCACGGGAGACTGGCACGACCCGGCGATCGCGCTCGGCGCCCGGGTCGTCAACGGCGACATCGTGCTGGGACCCGAAATCCGCTTTGTGCCTCCGGCCCGCGAGACGCTGGTCCGGCGCCTGCCGCCGTGGCTCTGGCTCGCCCGCGTCGTGCGATGGTCGATCGACCATGTGCCGCCGCGGATCCTGCGGCCGTTCGTGATGGGTTTTCTGACGACGGCGCTGATGCCGTCATCAGCCCTCTATCGTGACGGCGCGATCCTGATCAACCGCTCGGGCGAGAGATTTACCGACGAGACTGCGGCGCCATGGGCGGACATGCCGGAACAGGCGGGCGGGGAGGCCTTCGTGCTGATGGACGGCGCGCTTGCCGGCCGTTACGGGTCGTGGCCCAACTTCATCTCGACGGCGCCCGGCATCGCCTACGCCTATCTCGGGGATTACCGGAGAAACCGGCGGGACATCTACCATGAGGCCGGCTCACTCAACGGTCTTGCGCGGGCTCTCGGCATGGATGCAGGCGTTCTCGAGAGTACGGTGGCGCGCTGCAACCGCGAGCGCGCGGCCGACGAACGGCGGCAGCTCGGAAAGGCGCCGTTCGTTGCGCTGGGCCCGGTCCGCGCCTTTGTTGTCGCGACCGACGGCGGCCTTGCTGTCGATGGACGCCTCCGGGTGCTCGGCCCCGGCGACGAGCCGATCGCCGGGCTTTATGCCGCCGGCTCGACCGGGCAGGGCGGATTGCTGCTCGAGGGCCACGGCCATCATCTGGGATGGGGCTTCGTCTCGGGCCGCATCGCCGGCCGCAACGCGGCCGCCGAGGCCGGCGGTTGACCGGATCCGGCGGGGGCCGCCCCGCCGACCTGTCAGGAGGGGTGCTACGCCGACGGCAGTTCCACCGTCCATGCATCGTAGCCGTACACCCAGTCGGGATCGGTTCGTCGACGCATGAACTCGTTGCGATGCGAGGTCGCCTGGATCTCGGACGTCCGCGGCTTGCGCGCGGCCTCGAAGCGCCGGAACGCCGTGGCGGGGTCGCCGCCATCCGCCAGGCATCGGGACAGTACCGCGGCGTCCTCGAGCGCGGTTGCCGCTCCCTGGGCCATGTAGGGGGTCATCGGATGGCACGCGTCGCCGAGGAGCGTGACCCCGTCTTTGCTCCATCCGGGGAGCGGGTCGCGTTCGAACAGCGCCCATTTGTGGACATCGGGACACGCGTCGAGAACCGCTCGCACATCTTCGTGGAAGCCGGAAAACGTTTCCCGGAGATCGTCAAGGCTGCCTTTCGCCGACCATGATTCCATGCGCCAGTCAGGTTCGGGGTGACTGGTCGTGAAATAGATCTCGTCGCGGTTCCCGGTGACGTAGTAGATGACGATGTGGCGATCCGGCCCCCACCATTTCACGCTGTCATCAAGGAGGCGGCCGTCCAGACGCGCCGCCGCAAAGGTTGCGCGGTAGGCGGCGTTTCCGGTGAAGCGCGGGCTCTCGGCGCCCAGCATCCAATCGCGTACCACGGAATGCACACCGTCGGCGGCGATTACGGTGTCGGCGCGCGCTGCAGCGCCGTCGGCGAACCGGAGCGTGATGCCGCGCCCTGACCGGTCGAGACCGGCGAGCTTGTGGTCGTAGCGGATGGAGCTATCGGGCACGGCTGCGTGAAGCGCCGCGTGGAGGTCGCCGCGGTGCATCAGGAGATAGGGGACGCCGTAGCGCGCCGCCGCGTTTGGCCCGAGCGGGTGCTCGTTGGACATCCGGCCGCTGTCGTGGTCGCGGTTGCGCCACGATGGCGGCGTGAACGCGGCCTGCCGGACGCGTTCGCCGACGCCGAGGCCATCGAGCACGCGCACGGCGTTGGGACTCATCTGGATGCCGGCGCCGACCCGCGCGAAGCCTGGCGCCTGCTCGTAAATGACGGTTTCGATACCGGCGCGCCGCAGCGCGGCGGCGGTCGCGAGGCCGCCGATCCCGGCCCCGATGATGGCGATGCTCGGATGGTCAGCCATCGCTGGTTATGGCGAAGCGCAGCCGCCCTAGGCCATCAGCAGCACCGACTTGCCCACGATCTTCCGCTCCTCGAGCATCCCGATTCCGTCGAGATACTGCTCGAAGTCGAAGCGCTTCATGATATGAGGGTCGATCTTGCCGGCGAGCAGGAGTTCGAAAAGCGCCTGCTGCGCCTCGGCAACCACGGGAGACCGTGCCTTGATGTAGTCGTTCACGGTCGAGCCGACGACGGCGATGTTCTTGAGGAGCAGGTAGTTGGTGCGGACCGACGGGATCGTGCCGGAGGTGAAGCCGGACACCACGACGCGCCCCTCGCTCGCGATGGCGCGAAGCGTGGCGTCGAAGACCTCGCCGCCCACGAGATCGAAGGCGAGATCGATCCCGCGTCCGCCGGTAGCCTCGAATACCTGCCGCCGCAGCTCGTCGCGCAGGTCGTCGCCCGACAGGTCGATCACCGCGTCGGCGCCGGCGGCAAGCACGGCGTCAGCCTTCGAGGGTGTCGTCAGCCCCGCAAGCACCGGGGCGGCGCCGAGGGCGCGCGCGACGCTCACCGATGCGAGCCCGACGCCGCCCGACGCTCCATTGACGAGGACGACATCGCCCTCGCCAAGGCCGCCGCGGCGTGTCAGGGCAATATAGGCCGTGAGGTAGGCGAGCCCCATGGCGGCCGCGGCGTCGAATGCGACGCCGTCAGGGAGCGGAAATGCCAGTTCTCCCCGGCAGACCGCCTTTTCCGCCATGGCGCCGTGGATCACGTGGGCAATGACCCGATCGCCGGCCTTGAGGCCGCTGACCCCGGGTCCGACCGCCGAGACGATTCCGGCGGCATCCTTGCCCGGCGTGAACGGTACCGGGGGATTGTTCTGATACTTGCCGTCGAGGGACAGGAGATCGGTGAAGTTGATGCCGCAGGCCTTGACGTCGACGAGGATCTCGCCGTCGCCGGGCACCGGATCGGGAAGTTCCTCGATTCCCGAATCGCGGTTGCTGGTGTCCCTGATTACGACGGCGCGCATGGCTTTCTCCCGGTTTTCGCCTACGATGCGACCGTCATATAGCCGATCGCCGGGAGCTTTTGAACCGAACCGGCGGAAGGCGGCGCGCGCGTGCCGCCCCGGGCCAGGCGGCCCCGGGAGGAGGGGAACGAGGCATGGTTTCAGGCGGCATGATCGGCGATATCGCGTGGCACCGGGTGGTCGAGACCGAGGGGCCGGAATTCGACATCGGTTTTTTGCTGCCGGATGCCGATGCGGAGGCTGTCGACGCGCATCGTTCGTGGATGGAGCCACGGTTCCTCGAGCCCGGAACCGGGCGTCTGGTCATGGCGGTGCAATCCTACGTGCTGCGCACCCGCTACCACGTGATTCTCGTCGATTCCTGCGTCGGCAACGACAAGGAGCGGCGCTTTCATGCGCCCTGGTCCGGGCGCACCGGGACCGACTACCTGAGCCGCCTCGGTGCGATCGGTCTCTCCGTCGAGGATGTCGATTTCGTGATGTGCACGCACCTGCACGCCGACCATGTCGGCTGGAACACGCGGCTGGTCGACGGACGCTGGGTGCCGACCTTTCCGAACGCCCGCTATGTCTTCGCGCGCACCGAATTCGACTACTGGTCGGAACTCAACGAGAAGGGCAAGAAGTATTCCGATGGCTGCATCGACGACAGCGTCCTGCCCGTGGTCGAGGCCGGCCAGGCCGAAATCGTCTCCGATGACCATGCCTTCGACGACCGCATCCGGTTCGAGCCGACGCCGGGGCACACGCCCGGGCACGTCAGCATCCATCTTTCCGGCGGCGGGCGGGCGGCGGTGATATCGGGCGACGTCATCCATACCCCGGTCCAGTGCCGGGAGCCGGCCTGGAGCGCCGTCGGTTGCGCCGACCGCCGACAGTCGGCGGCGACACGCGCCGCCTTCCTCGACAGGCACTGCGAGACCGATACGCTCGTCATGACGAGTCATTTCCCGTCGCCGTCCGTCGGCCATGTGCGGAGATTGGGGGACGCGTTCGATTTCGCGTTCGCCGATGGCTGATGGACAGCGGCGGCGCATCGCTGATAATGGCGGGGTGCGGTCGCGGGCGTGCGGCAACGGACAATATTCGAGGAGGAGCGCGGGCATGCTGAACAGGACGATCGGCCAGATCCTGCCCGAAACTGCGGCGCGTTTCGGGGACCGCACGGCGCTGGTGTTCGAGCGGCGGTCCTTCACCTTCGTCGAGCTCGAGGCGCTGACGAGCCGCCTCGCATCCGGGCTTGCGGAAACCGGCGTCGGCACCGGCGACCGGGTGACGCTCTATGCCCAGAACAGCTGGGAATGGGTCGTGGCCTACTACGCGATAGCCAAGGCCGGCGGCGTGATCAACCCGATCAACTCGATGCTGACGCCCTCCGAGGTCGCATACGTGGTCCGGCACTGCGGAGCAAAGGCGCTGTTCACGACCGCGGACGGTGCAGGCCCGATTCTCAAAGCGACGGGCGACAGCGATCTTCGCGAGATCATCGCGTTCGGCGGCGACGCTCCCGAGGGCGCGTCGTCCTTCGATTCACTGCTGGCCCGGGGCAGCGAAGACTTCACGCCCGTGGATGTCGCGGCGACCGACCTGTCGACGATCTGCTACACGTCGGGAACGACCGGGTTCCCGAAGGGCGCAATGCTGAGCCACCGGAACGTGATTCTCAATGCCGCGATGACGGCGGCGATGAACATGCGCGTTGCCGACGATGTGCAGATCACGGCGCTGCCCTGCGCCCATGTCTACGGCGCTGCGGTCATGAACCTGTGCGCGCTGCTGGGCAGCACCTTCGTCCTCCTCGAGCGTTTCGACGCGGTCGAGCTGATGGCCGGGATCCAGGAACACCGTGCGACCGTCATGGACGGCGTGCCGACGATGTACTTCTACATCCTCGCCAACCCGGCCTTCGACGACTACGACCTGTCGTCGCTCACCCGCACGGTTGTTGGCGGGCAGACCATGCCTGCCGCCAAGTCCGAGGAATGGACCGCCCGCGTTGGCTGTCCGGTACTGGAGCTCTGGGGCATGACGGAACTGGCCGGCCCCGGGCTCATGCAGCATTCCTACGGCGAGAACCGCCTCGGTTCGGTCGGCATCGAGATGCCGTATCTGCGGGCGAAGATTGCCGATCCGGAAGATGCCTCGAAAACGCTTCCCTGCGGCGAAGTCGGAGAGCTGATGGTGTCAGGACCGCTGGTGATGATGGGGTATTACGGCAACGAGGATGCGACGCGTGAGACGATCGAGCCCGACGGCTGGCTTCATTCCGGGGATCTCGCGCGCATGGATGAGGAGGGCTATTTCTACATCGTCGACCGCAAGAAGGACATGATCCTGACGGCTGGCTACAACATCTACCCGGCCGAGATCGAGCGCGTCATATCCGCCCACCCCGCCGTCGCCATGGTCGGTGTCGGCGCCAAGCAGGATGCTGCCAAGGGCGAGATTGCGAAGGCCTACGTGGTGCTCAAGCCGGAAGGCGGTGCGACGCCGTCCGACATCGAGACGCACTGCCGCGCCCACATGGCGGCCTACAAGGTTCCGCGCGAGATCCAGATTGTCGACGACCTGCCGACGACCTCGACGGGAAAGATCCTGCGCCGCGAACTCCACACGCTGGAAGCCGGCGCGGAGATCGCGCCGCAATAGCCGCCAGGGAGATCTGCGTCATGGCCGACACGGCAGTCTTCGAACCGGGCGGTTACCGCTATGTCCGGGGACCGTTCCAGTATTCAGGCGGCGTTGCGGCCGAACCGGGCTTCGCGATCGAGCGCGTGCGGTTCGCCAGGCCGCTGCCGCTCGCGGAAGGCTTTGCCGCGGTCGAGCGCTACCTTGCCGGGCTGGCGCGGGATCCGGTGGCATTCTGCGCCTGCGAGCTTCGTTCTCCGGCGCCGTTTTCCGAACAGGGATTCCGCGACTTCAACCGCATCTATGTCGGTACCCTCGAACGCTGGGGTATCGTGCGCGGGGACACGAACCCGGTGGCGCGCTCCAACGTGTGCCCGGTTGTCGATCCGCCGCTCCAGCCGGTCCTTTACGCCTTCAGCTATACGGTTCCCTCGCCGGCTGCCGGTTCGGACTTCGTCGTCGCCGGCTCGGCCGAAGCCCCGGAAGGCCATGCCAATTACCGCGATCATATCGTGCGCCTTGGCGAGACGTCGGAAGATGCTCTCCGCGAAAAGGCGCGTTTCGTGCTCGGCGCTATGGAGAACCGCATGGCCGGGCTCGGCGCCAGCTGGCCTTCCGTTACCGCCACCCAGGCCTATACGGTGCACGACCTGCATCCCTTCCTTGGCGACGAGATCGTGGCGCGCGAAGCGTCACCCTTCGGGCTGACTTGGCACTATGCGCGGCCGCCGGTGGAAGGGCTCGAATACGAGATGGATGTTCGCGGCGTGGCGATGGAACGCGTGCTCTGATCTGTGCCTGCGGTGAGCGCCCAGGCCTGCCCGTCGGTCCGATGACGCTGCGGATCAGTGCTGGCGGGGCTTGTGCGTCAGCTTCGCGCGGTCGGTGGTAATGACCGAGACCTCGATGACCTTGCGTTCGCGCAGCAGGGTGAGGTCTACCGGAACGCCGGCCGTTCCCGACCCCCACAGCTTGCGGTAGAAGCCGGGAAGGCCTTTTACGTCCTCGCCATTGACGGCGAGTACCACGTCCCCCGGTTCCACTCCGGCCTTGGCGGCCGGGCCGCGTTCGGACAGCGACGTGATCAGCAGATGCCCCATCGTCTCGACGGTATAGATCCCGAGCCACGGCCGCGGGGGAACGCCTGTCGTTCCCTTTTCCAGAAGCGTGTCGAAGATCGGCTCGAGCAGGGCGATCGGCACGAACATGTTGCCGGGGCGCTTCTCGGTTTCGTCGTCCTCGGGATCCTGGACGAACAGCGAGCCGATGCCCACGAGCTTCCCCGATTCGTCGATCAGCGCGGCCCCCGACCACATCGGGTGTGGCGGTTCGGTAAAGATGGCGCTCGGGATCAGGTATTCCCAGTAGCCTGCGAATTCGCGCACCGAGGAGACGGTTGCCGCCAGCGCCTGGGCAGGCCCGCCATGCGCGCCCACGGTGAGCACGTCGCCTTCACGTATATTGTCCGAGTCGCCGAACGCGACCGGCTCCAGGCCGAGGTCATGGCTGGTGCGGAGCAGACCGAATCCGGTTTCGTAGTGATAGGCCACGACATGTGCTTCGGCGACACCGCCGATCCGGGTACCTACCATCACCAGATCGCATTCGTTGATCAGATAGCCAATGGTGACGAGAAGTCCGTCGCTGGAGATCAGGACGGCGTTGCCTTCGCGCTCGGTCCCGAGATAGGACGCCGAAAATGCGTCCTTCGGCGCACGCGCCTGCAGCGGCACGACCGCGGAGAGGATCTTGTCGAGATCGTAGGAGAGCGCTGCCGGATCGGGCCGTGGCGCACTGGCCAGGGCCGAATGGAAGGGCGAAGCGGCGCCGGACGGCCGCTGGCCGTTCGCCCTGTCTACTCCTGTCATTACCAATCACCCTCTCTGCTATGGGCCGCGAGTCTAGAACATTTGATACGGTTGGGAAAACATCGTGCGGGTCTCCCCAGGGCTCTTCTTTTGTCCGGTTTCGTCCGACGAGGGGCGTTCTAGGCAGATCTGGAGGTCCATTCGGGAGCGGATTTCGTTGTCGATGTGCCGGTTCCGACCTTGAGACGGTGCCACCAACTTCAAGAACGGCCGCTCTGACGCGGTTGTCCGCCGCCGACCGCGACAACAGAATGGTCCTGCGGGTCTCCCCGACAGCGCGAATGCGAAGACCGCGCCGGGCCGACACCGCATCACGGCGGGTGCGGCCTGCGGCCAGTCCGTCTCTGACCGGCGGCTGCAGTGCGTTTCCGATACCCGGTTGGCGCTGGCGGGAATAAGCGGCGCGTGCCAAAATGGCGAAGGATGCTGGCGCCTCCGCGAGGAGGCGCCGGGCACAGGCTGTACCCGGACCGGGCGCGGCGCCGAAACAGGATTGGGAAGGACCGCGGATGCGGGGCGTTTGCCCCGTTCCGGCGCCCCGGAACCCGGCAGGGGCCGGTTGCACGATACCGGAAGGTGAGCTGGATGGCGGGCAGGACAGACAGGCGGCAGGACAAGGTCAGCGGCGATGACTCGCTCCTGTTCGAACAGGTCATGGACGGCGTCAAGCCGCTCGATTCGTCGAAGCGTGGCCGCAAGAATCCGCAACGGCCCGCGCCCGTACAGCCGGAGGCTGCCAGCACGGCCGCCCCGCGGCAGGTGCGGCCGCCTGCGCGGCGCCTCGACCGGCTCGAGATCGGCAAGACGCACGGCCTTGACCGCGGAATGGCAAAGCGGCTCCGTGACGGCGGCATCCGCCCCGAGGCGCGGCTGGACCTCCACGGCAGGACGGTGGACGAGGCTTGCAAGGCAGTTGCCGATTTTCTTGCCCGGTCCCAGATGTCGGGCAGACGCTGTGTTCTCGTTATCACCGGAAAGGGATCGGCCGGGCCAGGCAGCGGGGTCATCAGGGGTGAGTTCTCCGGATGGCTCAACGCACCCGAAAACAGGGCGCGCATCGTGGCCTGCATCGCCGCCAGGCCCGCCGACGGCGGCGGTGGCGCGTTCTACGTCTATCTGAAGAAGGCGCCACGCTGATCGCTGCCGGGGCGGGCCGCCAAATTCGTGACACCGGACGGGCAAACGATATACTGCCGCCTTCCGGCATCTTCCCGGGTTTCCGGCTCCCTGCAGGACTGTCTGCATGACCGCACCGCGTATCGCCTTCGTCGTCGCCGCCACGGAAAAGGCCCGCAAGGCCTGCGACAAGCTTGCGGCGCGCTACGACCATGTGCCGCCCGAGGAGGCGGACGTTATCGTGGCGCTGGGCGGCGACGGACACATGCTCGAGACGCTGCATGCCCATGCCGGCCGCGATGTGCCCATTTACGGGATGAACCGGGGAACCGTTGGATTCCTGATGAACGAGTACCGGGAAACGCGGCTGCTTGAACGTCTTGCCGCCGCGAACGTGGTGCGGATCAGCCCGCTGGAAATGACGGCGCTTGCCGTCGACGGCCGGAAGGTTTCGGGTCGCGCCATCAACGAGATATCGCTTCTTCGCCAGACCCGACAGGCGGCCAAGATCCGGATCAAGGTCGACGGCAAGGTCCGCATTCCCGAACTGGTTTGCGACGGGGTTCTCGTCGCGACCCCGGCCGGCAGCACTGCCTACAACCTTTCGGCGCACGGGCCGATCATCCCGCTGGACGCGCGGTTGCTGGCGCTGACGCCCATCAGCGCCTTCCGCCCGCGCCGCTGGCGGGGCGCGCTCCTGCCGGACAAGGTCAAGGTCTCGCTCGAGGTCCTCGAGCCGCGCAAGCGACCGGTCAGCGCTGTCGGCGACTACACCGAAGTGCGCGACGTGCGCCGGGTAACCGTGTGCGCCTCGTGCGACAGGGAACTCTGCCTCCTGTTCGACGCCGAGCACAATCTTGAAGAGCGGATCCTGAACGAGCAGTTCGTCCCATGACTGCGACATCGGTGCAATCGGAGAACGACATGCCGACAATCGTCGCCGAAGACGACGTCATCATCCGTACGGCGCAGGTCATCCTCGACCGCCGGACGGATCCCGAGCGCTACGCGGCCATCGCCGACTACTATCACGTCGACATTCCGGGCTTCGACGAATGGGTCGACGGGCTGAGAAAACGGGTACCCGGCCTTTACCCGGCAAGCTTCCGCATGGTCGGGAGCCAGGAGGAGTTCCGGAGCGAGCTGGGCGAGGCCGACGGCGTCATCTGCGAGAGCTTGGCTATCGGCGCCGCCGAACTTGCTGCCGCGCCGCGGCTCAGGGTGGTCCAGAAATTCGGCACCGATCTGCGCAACATAGATCTCGAAGCCTGCGCCGCCCGCAATGTCGCAGTCCGCCCGTTGCGTCGGAGGGTCAACATCGCGGTGGCGGAACACGCCTTTGCGCTCATGATCTCCATGGCCAAGAAGCTGTTCCGGGTCAATGGCCGGATCGACGAGGAAAGCCTGCGCGAGGCCGGATTCCGGCCGCGCATGTATGATCGCCGCCATGCGGCCGCGGCCAACTGGGGCCGTGTGCACGGCCTCGGGACCCTGTACGGCTCTACGGTCGGCTGCCTCGGTCTCGGCGAGATCGGGCGCGAGGTAGCAGCGCGCGCCTCGGCCTTCGGAGCCACGGTTCTCTATCACCAGCGCAACCGGTTGGCGGACGCGATCGAAACGCCGCTCGGCGCCGCCTATTGCGGTTTCGAGGACATGCTCCGCCGCGCCGACTATGTCGTCGTTTGCGTTCCGCTCACGGCGGCGACCCAAGGGATGATCGATGCGACGGCCTTCGCGTTGATGAAGGACGGGGCGTACCTGGTCAATGTCTCGCGGGCGGCAGTCATCGACAGGGAGGCGCTCCTCGACGTTCTCGAAAGTGACCGCCTGGGCGGGGTTGCGCTCGATGTGCATTACGAGGAGCCGGCGCCCGCGGACGAACCCCTGAAGCGCTTCCCCGGGGCTGTGCTGACGCCGCATTCGGCGGTAGCCTCGCGGGAAAACGCGGCCGCCGACATGGAAGAGCTGGTCGGCAATCTTGCCGCCGAAATCCGGTGAACGCCGGCAGCGGGCAATCACCAGAGGCGGGAGCAGTTCATGAGCGACAAGATCCTGTGCCGGCGCGACGGAGCAGTTGCGACGGTGACCATCAACCGGCCCGAGAAACGCAATGCGCTCGATTCCGAATGCTGGCGGTCCCTCGGCGAGACCATGCAGAGCCTCTCCAGCGATCCGGCGCTGCGCTGCGTGGTAATCACGGGCGCCGGCGACAGAGCCTTCGGTTCCGGGAATGACATAGCGGAATTCGAGGCCGCGCGGAGCAGCGCCGCGCAGGTTCGCGCCTACAACGAGGTCACAGCCGCGGCGATCCGGGCCATCGAGCACTCCCTGCATCCGACCGTTGCCCGCATACAGGGCTACTGCATCGGTGGCGGGCTGGAAATCGCGCTGGCCTGCGATATCCGCGTGGCCGCGGAGGGTTCAAAGTTTGGCCTGCCGGTGAAGAACATGGGCATATTCCTCGACCCGATTCTTGCCGACACCCTGGTCAACGCGGTCGGCCGTGCGGTGGCGCTGGAGCTGGTCCTCGAAGGCCGCATCCTCGACGCTGACGCAGCGCTCGCCCGTGGCTTGGTGACGCGGGTGGTTGGCGAAGCGGAACTCGACGCGGAGGTGGCGCAGACCGTGGAACGCATCACTGCCGGCGCGCCGCTCGCCGCGCGCTACAACCGGCGCGGTATCCGGCGCGTTGCGGATCCGGCGGCGCCGACCGGGGAGATGCTTGCCGAGGCGGCGGCTTATGGCGACACCGAGGATTATCACAACGCTTTTCGGGCTTTCGCGAACAGATCGAAGCCCGAATTCAGGGGCCGCTGAGCCGGCCGTCATGTGCGGTTCCGCACTGGCGCAGGCGCCCTTTCCGACTCTGGCGGATCTCCGGGCTCGGGCCGTCCCGCAGCGCCTGCTTCACTGCGAAACGCGCTGAGGCCATGGCCGCAGATCCGAACGTGTGGGTTCTTGCCGACGACCGGAGCGGCAATGTCAGTCAGGCGACCGGTGTAGCGGCAGCCCTCGGCGCTCCCTACGAAACCATGACCCTCGCATACAACGCGCTGGCGCGGCTGCCGAACCCGGCCCTTGGAGCCACGCTTCGGCATCTGAGGAGCGGCAGCGCCGCACGGCTTGCGGCGCCGTGGCCGGACATCGTCATCGCCGCCGGCCGGCGGACGGCGCCGGTGGCTCGCGCGATCAAGAGGTCGAGTGGCGGCAGGAGCTTCCTCGTGCAGATCATGTGGCCCGGCTGGCCGGCCGGCGGATTCGATCTGGTCGCGGTTCCAGCCCATGACGGGATACGGGCTGGCAGCAACATCGTGACCACCGTCGGCGCGCCCCACAACGTTAGCGGCGAGGCGCTGGCCGGGGCGCGGGAGGCCTGGAAGGCACGCCTTGGCAGCCGCGCCCCGCCCCGCATCGCGGTGCTGGTCGGTGGCTCGACGAGGCAGCGCCGGTTCTCGCCCGCCATGGGGCGCGAGCTTTGCCGTTCGGCCTCCGCTCTGGCGGAGGGGACAGGCGGTACGCTGATGGTGGCGACAAGCCGCCGCACCGGGCAGGAACTCACCGAACTGCTGCGCACGGAAATGCGTGGGCGCGTCGAGTTCCATGCCTGGCAGCCGGTCGGAAACGACAATCCCTATCTGGGCTATCTCGCCTGGAGCGATATCGTTATCGTCACCGGCGATTCGTCTTCGATGTGCACCGAAGCCTGTGCTGCCGGTTGTCCGGCCTACATCTTTGCCCCGCCCGGCCTCGTGGGATCGAAGCACGAGCGCCTTCACCGGACGCTCTATGAGCGCGGGTCCGCCCGGCCGCTGGCCGAAGCGGCGGGCGACGCCGGCCCCGGGGCGTGGCAAGGCGAGCCGCTTGACGACGCTGCGGTGGTGGTGGCGGAGATCAGGCGCCGCCTCGCCGGCAGGGATCCGCCATGACGACCGGCCGGCGGAACGGTTGGGAGCGCGGGGGCGCGTTTGCTACACTCCGGACGGCTGCAACGGGAATTAACATGCGATGAGAAAAAGCGCTGCGAGAATCCTTACGACCCACGTGGGAAGCCTGCCGCGGCCGTCTCGTCTCGTTGACGTGATACTGGCTGAGGATCGCGGCGTTGCCATCGATCGCGATGCGTTCGATGTGGAGTTGAGGACAGCGGTCGACGACGTCGTGGCAAGGCAGGCTGCGCTCGGGATCGACATCGTCGATGACGGCGAGTTCTCGAAACGCGGCTTTGCCGTCTACGCCAACGAACGGCTGGCCGGATACGAGGCGCGGCCGCGGGAGCGCGGCATCCCGTGGGGCGGCTCCCGCGAGGCGCTGGCGTTTCCGGAATTCTACGGGGCGTCGAGGCCGCACGGCTCGGGGGCGGTCGCGCGTGTTGACGAGATCGTCTGCACGGGGCCGGTTTCCTACAAGGGTCACGCTCAGCTCGAACGCGATCTCGCCAATCTCAGGGCCGCGGTCGACGCCCACGGGGTGGAGGAGGCATTCATGCCGGCGATCTCGCCGGTCGATGTCGTCGGCAACCAGACGAACGAGTACTACCTGTCTGAGGAGGAGTTCCTCGGCGCCGTCGCGGCAGCGATGAACGAGGAGTACCGGGCGATCGTCGACGCCGGATTCCTCCTGCAGATAGACGACCCGCATCTCGTCACCCATTACGTCAAGACGCCGGACCTCGAACTCGCCGGCTACAGGAAATGGGCGCAAGCCCAAGTCGAGGCGGTCAACCACGCCCTCGAAGGCATTCCCGAGGACCGGGTCCGCTACCACACCTGCTACGGCATCAACATGGGGCCGCGCGTCCACGAGGTCGAACTCGGCTGGGTTCTCGACATCGTTCTCGGCATCCGCGCCGGTGCCTACTCGTTCGAGGCGGCCAATCCACGCCACGAACATGAGTGGCGCCTCTGGGAGCGCACGAAGCTTCCCGAGAGCAAGATCCTGATCCCGGGCGTCATCACCCATTCGTCGGTGCTGGTCGAACATCCCGAACTCATCGCCGAGCGCATTCTCCGCTTCGCCGGGCTGGTCGGCCGGGAAAACGTCATCGCCGGCGGCGATTGCGGTTTCGGCACCCAGGCGAGCCTCACCCCCGAGGTGCATCCGAGCATCGTCTGGGCCAAGTTCGAGGCGCTGGCCGAAGGCGCCCGGATCGCCTCGGAGCGGCTGTGGTCGTGATCCGGACGGGTGCGGCTGCCGCCTGCGGCTGCCCATGACGGTCTTCAAGGGCGTCGGGCTTGCCGCCGGCATCGGCGAGGGCGAGGCGCTGGTTACCGCGGAAGGGATCGCGTTCAATCTCGGCGTCGACGAAATGACCGGCACGATCATCGAGAGCGGCCATCCACTTGCCGGCGAAAGCGTCGCCGGGCGGGTTGCCGTATTCCGTTCGGGCAAGGGCTCCAGCGCCGGCTCGTTCAGCCTGCTGCAGATGGCGGCGCGCGGCGTGGCGCCGGTTGCCATCGTCAACGTTCAGGCCGATGCGGTGGTGACGGCAGGGTGCGTGCTGGCGGACATCCCGCTGGTACACAGGCTCGGGGCGCCGCTCTGCAGGCTGCGCACCGGCGACCGGCTGCGCGTCGACGGCGGCAGGGGTACCGTCGAGATCCTGGCATGAAGCTCACGGCGAAGCAGCAGCGGATGCTCGACGGCGAACAGGGATGGCCGCAGCAGATCGCGATGCGCATGCTTGCTGCGGTCGGGCGCGCCCTCGACGCCCCCGACCTGATTCCCGCGTCTTCGGCGCATCTCGTGATTGACGGTACGGCGCTCGGCGCGGCGGGACGGGATTTTCTCGAGCGCCTCCTTCGCGAGGGCGGGCGGTTTGCCATCCCGGCGTCGATCAACGCCATCGCCGTCGACAGGAGGCGCACCACCGTCTCGGGCGCCGGAGCAGACCAGCTGCGCATGCTCGAAGCCTGCGAGAAGATGGGCGCCATGCCGAGCTGCTCGTGCAACCCGTTCATCCAGGGCATCCGGCCGGGCCGGGGCGAAACGGTTGCGTGGAGCGAATCGGCGACCGCACCCTATGTCAATTCGGTGCTGGGCGCGCGCACCAATCGCGAGGGGGCGACGGCGCTCGCCTCGGCGCTGACCGGCCTCACGCCACGCTGCGGCATGCATGTCGCGGAGAACCGCTGCGGGCGGGTACTGTTCCGCGTAACCGCGGATGTCGTCGGCGTCGACGGCTACAGCCTCCTCGGGGCGCTGATCGGACGGGAGGCGGGAGCGCGGCTGCCGGTCATCGACGGCATCGCAATTCCTCCGTCCGAAGACGAATTCGTAGCCTTTTCTGCGGCCTTTGCAATCTATGGCGAGGTGGCGATGTTCCACATGGCCGGAATAACGCCGGAAGCGCCGACGCTGGCGGACGCCTTCGGCGGCGTTGCCTTGCCCGGGCCTGTCATCGTCGATCGGCGGGCTCTCGACGAGGCCCGCTACAGCGTCGGGCCGGGTGCCGGCGGTCGGGTCGACGTGGTGTCCATCGGCTGTCCGCACGCATCGCTGGAGCAGCTTCGGGAGGCCGCCGACCGCGCCGACGGCGGCCGCGCTGCGGGGCGCGTCGCCTTTTATGTCCACACCAACCGTTCAACCTACGATGCGGCCGTTGCCGAGGGGATCATCGGGAGGCTGGAGCGTGCGGAGATCTCAGTGACCACCGACAATTGCGCGGTGGTGTCGTACGACCGGTTGCCGACGGGAACGCGGCTTGCCACCAACTCGACAAAAATGGCCCTGTTCGCGAAATCCGTGGCTGATGCGGAGATCCTCTTCGGCAGCGCCGAACAGTGCATCGTCGCAGGCCTGTCCGGGCACTGGACCGGAGGGGCGGAATGAGCGGCGACGCCGTCCTGCCCGGAATCGACGGCGCTGCAGTCGTCGTGACTGGCGCCGCCGGCGGAATCGGCGAGGGTGTCGCGCGTCGGCTTGCCGCGCACGGCGCACGGCTGGCCCTGATCGACCACGAGGCCGGTGCTCTCGAAGCCGTCGCTGGCGATCTCGACTCGGCAGCCCTCGCTGCCGACATTGCCGACGAGGCTGCGGCAGAAGCCGCCGTGGAGGCGGCTTCCGTCCGTCTCGGCGACATTGACGGGCTCGTCAATGTCGCCGGGGTTCAGCGGATGGGGCCGCTGATGGAACAGGACGTGGCCGACTTCGACGCGCACTACTTCGTCAATCTGCGCGGAACCTGGATGGTGACACGCGCGATAGCGCGGGGCATGGCCGGGCGGGGCAGGGGCGCGATCGTCACGGTGTCTTCGAACGCGGCGCGGGTGCCGCGGGTGCGCCAGGGCGCGTATTGCGCGTCCAAGGCTGGGGTCAGCCATCTGATGCGCGTGTTGGCCCTCGAGCTCGGGCCGTTCGGTATCCGCGTCAACACGGTTGCCCCGGGCGCCACCGAGACGCCGATGATCCGCAGGATGATGGACGAGATGGGGTTCGGCGAGGAAATGCTCCGGGGCAGTCTCGAGAATTTCCGGACCGGCGTTCCGCTGCAGCGGAACGCGCAGGTCGAAGATGTCGCCGACGCCGTGCTCTGGCTGCTTTCCGACATGGCCTGCCACGTGACCATGCACGAAGTCGTCGTCGACGGCGGAGCGTCGCTCGGTGCCTGACGCGGCGGACATGGTGACGGCGGCGACGCGCCGGCCCGCAATGCGACCAAGCGTGGTGCCCGGCGAGTCTCCGTGTTGCGCGCCGTCCGGGTGCGCCGGCAGTGCGGTGGATCCGCACCACCCGCGCGGCGGCCGGTCATGTGCGCATGGACGAGCGGGATGATCGGCGACCGACTTGAGGGAACGACCGTTCTGGTGACCGGCGCGTCGTCGGGAATCGGGCGCGAGACGGTCCTCCGGTTCGCCGAATCGGGCGCCGTGGTCGTCGCTGTGGCGCGCCGCGCCGAACTGCTCGAAGAGCTAGCTTCGGTGTCGCGCGCTGCCATATTCCCCGTGCCCGGTGACCTTGCCGATCCCGAGTTCGTCGACGGGCTCGCTGCGGACCGTGACGTCGATGTCCTTGTCAATGCTGCCGGGCGCACCGCCCACGCGCCGTTCCTGGAAGCGGATCCGGCGTTGTGGGAGCGCGCGTGGCGGCTCAACGTTCATGCGCTCATGTGCCTGACCCAGGCGGTTGCCCGGCGGATGGCCCGGCGCCAGAGCGGCCACATCATCAATGTCTCGTCGGTTCTTGCGCGCCAGGTCTATCCCTTCACCCTTGCCTATGCGGCGACCAAGCATGCCACCGCCGCGATTACCAGGGGCCTCCGGGTGGAACTGGCTGAATACGGTATACGCGTTACCGAGGTCGCCCCCGGGCTCGTCGACACGGGCCTGATGGACGAGGTGGAGCATCCCGAGGTGCGGCGGGCCTATGCGGCACGTCGCAAGGAGAGGATACCGGCAGGTGAGGTTGCACGGGCGATCGTCTTTGCCGCCGCCGCCGCTCCCGGGACAGTGCCGGAGCTCGTGACCCTGAACCCCCACGCGCAGCTCTAGATTTCGGGGGGCCGGGCCTGTTCTTCGCTGTCCGTTCCGGACACAAATGCAATATAGGCTTTTCTTCTTATATAACCGCCTGTAATTGTTATATTTTTTCTAGCCTTTACATATGCTCGTAAGCAGATCGAAAGCGAGATGGGATCAATATCAGCGTGTTTCAGCGCGGTGTCGTCGATGAAAACTACCTATCGCTCGACAGCGGGTAGCGCGCGTCATAACTCCGTCGGGCTGTAGAGCATCTGACGAGGGTTGGCGGTCGCTGGGCCTCTGGCGCTCAACCGCCATGCCCTGCCGAAGGAGTTCTGTCGGCGCATGGGTTGGTTCAAGTCCGACGGTGACCTCAAGGGCATGATGGCCTGGGTCGTCATGCTGGCCATGCACCGCGATGCCGTCATCGCCCTGTCACCACCAAGGATGAAGCAGGGCAGGCTCAAGCCCCTCGTCTTCGGAGCCGACACCGATCCCCGCCCCGATCACCATCGACGAAGTTTGCCCGCTCGACTTTCGCCCCGCCGCGCGTGGGGGCCATGAGGGGAAGCTCTGGAACGAGTTCGTCGTCCGCTACCACTATCCCGGATATGGCACTACCGGTGCGCAACTCGCCGAACGCGATGCAGGGCCGGGTGCTGTGGTTGATCGGTTCTTCATCGGCGGTCCGGCCGGCCGGCAGGTCCCGCAGCGTCGCGCGCACGGCCTCGAGCGCCCTGGATCGGTGCGCATTGGCCCAACCGACCGCCTCGGCGGCAAAGCGCCGACAGGCATCGAGGTTCCAGAAGTCCGCCGCGCAGCGCAGCGCCAAGGCGTCCGCGGTCCGGTACTCGAGGTGGCCGTGCGGTCCCTCGACCGAGCCTCTCTCATGCGCCACGCCGCGGTTGTTGCGCGTGACCTCCATGCCGCAATGCGTGCCCAGTACCCGGTCACGTCCTCGGCCGCGTCCTTGCTCAGATTGCGGAACACCGCCACAGGCTGTCGGTGCGGTGTGGCGGGGCGCGCCGCCGAGGTGCCGCAGCACATCCTGCAGACCCCCGGCCAGCGCCGTGAAGCTCTCGCCGCCGAGCGCCACCCGGGCATGGATGTCGCCCGACCGGGCGAGGCGATGTGTCCGGCGCGCCATCGCACCCGCCTGACGATAGTGTCCATCAGTTGATAATTGGACACCGTCGATCATCCGAAACTCGGCAGAGACTGCAGCGAGAAGCTCCCCGGCCTTGCAAGGGATGCGTCTGCCGGCTGCCGTACAAGTGCCGGAATGACATTCAATTCTTGACTTCGCCCATAGCTCTTGCTTAGCATCGTCCCGCACTGACCAGCGGGAAAATGTCATGACAGAAAGAAACGGAATTTTCATCTTCACCATTCTGGCATTTGCCGTCTTGATGCTCAACTTCCCCGCAGCAGCACAGCCTGTCAAGAAATCGAGGTCCGGTATTTGTCACTGTCTAGGCGGGAAATACTATGGCCGGACGAAGAATTTTACATCCTATTCCAGTATCGAGAAATGTTTGGCCGCTGGCGGTCGCCATCCTAAAGGAGGTCAGGGCGATTGCAGCAAAGCATCGGGTACGCAATCGAAACCGGAAAGGTCAAGTAACAGCGGACCTGCTCGGCAGTTCGATAGATCCTTGCGCATCGTCGATGGCGACACCATTGTGATTTCCAGGATTGAAACTCGCTTGCACGGCATCGATGCTCCGGAGGCGCGACAGTCTTGCAGAGACGACCGGGGCAAGGCATACCCTTGCGGCCAGCGCGCCACAGAGGCACTGACTTTACTTGCCGCCGGCGGTGTCAGTTGCGATATGGAAATGAAACCGGACAAATACGGACGCAAGATCAGTACATGCTATGCCGTTGGCGGCCGGAACGTCAATGCGCTCATGGTCCGCATGGGCTACGCCCTGGCATATCGACAATACTCGACGGATTATGTTGCTGAGGAAGAGAAGGCCCGCGCTGCGCGCAAGGGCATGCACGGGGGCGAGTTCGTTGCACCATGGGAATGGCGCCGCGGCAAGCGGCTGCCTTAGTACGTGGATTTTTCCTTCTGCTTCTGTCTTTTTGTCGATATTCTGCGTATCCGTCGCGGCCATTTCAGAGAGTTATTTGATTTGAGAAGGCCGTGATTCAGCATTTTCATGAGGGACTGGCGGCGGCTGACTAGGTCTGCCGAGTAATGACAATTACGACGTGACGTCGCGGGTCTGAATGTATTGCAAGGGTTGCCGCTGTCCGGCCCGGAAGCCGACTTGATGGCCAAGAACGGCGCTGGGTCGCGCCACATGACCTGGTGTCCGGGCTCGGGTTGCGATTCTGGTACCCGCCGAGATGGGCCACCAGGCGGACGGCATCCCCGAGGCGGTCGGCATGCGCTTCTCGGCGGCGTAGTCGCGCAGGAAGCTCAGCTCCTGATCGGTGAACATCAGCTCGGGCTCACAGTCGGGAACCTGCCGCAGGGTCATGACCATGATGCGCGATGACGGCGTTGATGGCGATGGCCCGCTGCAGTCGTTCTGCGGTCCGGAACAGCAGGAACTCGGTGCGACAGCCTGACTTGAGGATGCGGAAGAAGTCTTCGACCTTCCACCTCTGGAGGTAGAACCATCCTGGCGGCGTCCTCGGCGCTGCGCACCTTGAGCGTGGTGAGCAGGAACCACTGCACCGGGTTCTCGGGAGGATCGGTTTCGATGATGTGGACACCGGAAAGGGCGAGCGGCCTTCGAGGGTGGAGGGCAAGGCGGCGGAACCGCAGTGCGTACTGAGCCACGCGTTTGCGTCGGGCGCCTTCGTTCGGCTCGCCTTCGGACGCTCGCCGTCGACGGTGATGCCGCCTGCGCTCAAGGTTGCAAACAGCGCGCCCCTTGCCGAGAACCCGGTCATGCAGGAGCCCGACCCGTGGGTTGATGACAGCTCGAAGAAGTCCGCTTCCCGATCACGGACCGAGATCACCCGCGTCGTGACGTCGCGAACCGCTTCGTCGATGTCCTTGAAGCCTTCCGCGCCGGCTCTTCAACCGCTCCTCGGCCGCCGGGGAGCGCTGCTTCACCGCATCGAACCCCAGAACCTCGAGCGGCAACCCCGTCTCGCTCACCGCCAGCGTCGCATGCAGGCCCCGGGCCGACGAGGAGGTCTGGTTCTTGCCGATGACCTGCAGACCTTCGCATCCGCCGGGAGAAATCGAGGTCGCTGGATTGCCAGCACGGTCGTTTGGCCCCGGATCGTGCGCTCCCGATGCGGAGCAAGAATGTTCGCCACCGCACTCTACACCGGCTTCTCGATCAAGCGGCAGAAAGCACTGATCGCCGTGTTGTCGGCATCCGTGCTCGCGTGAATCCGGGACAGGAGGCCAGAAGAGCCGCACTCTTCACCAGGCGTGCCGACAGTCGCTTGTCACCCGCCCCTCCGAATTCGTTCACCGCCCACACCGCACCATCCAGACCGTCTCCGGGCCCCGGCAGGAGCGACCGGACCCACCCCCAGCTTGCGTCGCCGATCCAGACCGCGCATCCATTGACCGTCTTGGCAGCGCGATGGTGACGATCCTGACGACCCTTCGTCCGCCCCGCACACACGAAGTTCGCAGCCCGCAGGCAGGTCCCGGCCCTCGTCCGCACAGGTTTCCACCACCAAGGGACGGAATCCATACCGGGCCTCGAAGTCCCTCGGCAGACGCCGGAGAAGCCGCCCCGGAACATGGCTCCCGGCACCGCACCCGAAGCAGAAACCGACTCGGACAGACCACCCGATGATCCCGTCGCCGGGACGGCGCCATCCAGCGGTCGCGGGCCCGTCAACGCCGCCGCCGAGATCCCGACCGCACCCAGGATCCCGTGCTCCGAAGTCACAAGATAGCGCACCTGACAGCCGGCAAACGTCGTCATGCCATGAGGATGCTCGCGCGCCGTGTTCCATACCGTTCGCTCCGAAACCTCGGTCACCACCGACAACCGCACCTGCGCAATCCCTGACAGACGGGACGGCACCCCGACAGGCACTTCTCCGTCAAGAAGACGCGGAGAGTTGTCCACGGCAGCAGCCTGCGCCGCCGGAAGCCGGATCTCACGACGATGCCAACGTGGTCAGGGCCTTCAGACAACTCGACAGCTGCCAACGCCCGGCCGCGTCCCGGAACGAAAACTCTTCGCATATGGCTCGCAGCCCGACGGCCAGAGTGCTGCTCCTGCGACAGGATGGCAGCAACGCGCGCCCCGTCCTCGCGTAGAGTGTGAAGAATGCTGGATCGTGCCATCATGGCTGCAAGCTGGCGCAGACCGAGCGGCACGTCCAGACCTAATTTTCATGACATGGCAGGACTAGGTCGTGAAGCCCCGAGATCGGTTGCGTCAGAATTTGCAATTTTTGGCAAGCATCGAAGTGGAGCTTTTCATAGGCTGTAAGGCGAATATAGTTCTGCGACTTATTTGAGTTATACAGAATTGATATAATTTTACTGTTACCCTGTTCGATTAACTTGACCAAGTGTCGGCTGCAGGATTTTTTGACTGTTTCCGGTAGTAAGCCTTTACAGGATAGAAGACGGATTGAGAGTGTGCTAAATTGGTCGACATTTGGCAAAGAATTTGTTGTCGAAAGGCTCTGGAAAATATCGGAGAAAGAAGGAGTTTTTTGCTCCGGAAAATCTGCTAATTTAAGTAGTGTGCGACGTATACTTTTTCTGGCCGAGTCTCAGTCAAGCGATCCAGAGGAATATTACTCGATATTCCATTCTATGACTTCGGCAGGAGAAAGAATGTGGTCCATGAGAGATCCTTGGCTTGGTCCGAATGGTATATGGCGGACTGACGTTGCCGCAAACCATTGATTGTTCTCGCCTCACGTGGCGGTGTATTCATTGGTGACCGTCGGTTCTCGACTGAGCCGCGCTCGCCAGTCCCGAATCGTTGCAAGCTCGATCCCCGCTGTGGCGGCGGCGGCCCGGTCGAGGGCATCGCGCAGGTCGTCGTCCGCCGCGTTCTTCCAGGGTTCGACCGGCATACCCTTGGTCTGCTCGAACGCTTCGGCAAGCGCAACTGCGCTTGATGTCCTGAAGTCCGGAACGGGCAGCGTGGCAAGCTCGGCCTGCGAAAACGACGGGTTGGTCAACTTCGTTCCTCGCCTCATCAGGAAGCCGAGCGCACCGAGTGTGCTGCTGCACCAGGCACACAGCGCCCTCGTCCCTTCTGTGCTTGTATCCTGGATGGGAACCCACATCGACCCCAGAGCCGGCCGGCCGCTGAAAATCGCGAGAAGCCGGCCGGAAGTCGTGTTGAACTTCGCCGCCAGCAGGATGTATCCGGCCTGTTGCCGGTAGCGGGCGGCGAGCGCCGGCTTCTTGTCCGTCACCGCCTGTTCCGGAACCGCCTCCATCGTCGTCCGCAGATCCTTCGAGCGTCCCCAGAACACGCGGTAGCCGTCGCCATCATTCTCAACCGGACGAAACGCGTCCCGAATCCGCCGCCCCGCCGGACCCAGCCGATATTGGCTTCCCAGCGGCACGAGCGATGTCTCCCGTTCGAGACGCATGGCGGCGCCAACCAGCTCCGGATCCAGAAACTGGCAGGGCCGCCAGTCTCCCGCTCGGACCTGCATCTCCGGCTGTTCGTAAACGGTAAACCACTCGCTCACAGCACCCATTTCGATGGCTTCTGCAGCCTTGATCGCTTCCTCGGGCGTTGCGGGCATGGTGCGCAGCGCAACGAAGCGGGTAGGCTGAGCCTTGCCGGCGCCGTCTTCGTTCCGACGACGGCATATCAGCAGCGATTCATGAATCGCGGTGTTCTCGCTGAAGTTGGGTCGGCGCGGATCGTGGCTGGTCACGACGGTTTCGATCTGGAAGCGCTCGGCAAGAAAGCGGCGTTCCGCCGTCCCGCTTGGGCCAGTGCAAGCTGTGGTGGGAATAACCATGGCAAGCAGGCCAGAGGCGTTCCGGACGAGCATATCCGCAAGGGGAGTGAAAAATGTCCGGATGCTGTTCGCCGTCACGGCGGCGCCCGCAAGCGGGTCTCTCTGCGCAAGCCGCGTCTGCATGTCGAGTTGGTAGCGCTGCATGGCCTTGCGACCGTCGGCGCCGTACTTCCTGCTTCGGTTCTCGTTCGCGGTGAACGGCGCGTTCATGATCACAGCGTCGAGGTTCCGCAGCGGGAACCGGATCTCCGTACTTTCGTTGACTTGGGCGGCATCCAGGCCTTCGAGCGACCGGGGCGGCGCGATCAAGGACGCAAGGCTTGCCCGGGAGTCTTCCGTCGCCGTCAGGATCTCCAGCGATCCCGCCTTCGGCGGTCCTTCCGCCTGCGGACCATGAGGCATGGTGACCAGATTCATGCGCGCATAATCGACGGTCGGGGCACCGAGGGTCATGTTGCACGCGGCCAACTGGATTCCGTGCTGGTTGATGTCGAGACCGCAGAGAACATCCTCCACGAGATGCCTGTGCAGGGCGTTTCGATCCGCGTCGCTCATCTCCCCGGATTCGGAGACCCGGGCCTTGATGGTCTGGAAGGCGGCCATGAGCAGCGTTCCGGTCCCGCACGCAGGATCGATGAGCCGGAGTTTCCCCACGGCTTGCGGATCGGACCAGTCGATCAGATCCCGGGCAAGACGCGCCAGCATGACCGCCGACAGGTTGTTGGTATAGAACGCCCCGTCGCTCTTCGCGGAGCCGAGGATGCGATGGTAGAGCGGTCCCGCGTGGTCGTAGCCGAGATCGCTGAGCGAGTCGGCGACGCGATTGGCGCACTCGGCAAGCATGCGGATGGTGTCGTCGATGGCCTTGCTTTCGCGCAAGGCGGCCAGCACCGCGAGCGCGGGGCGGAACACCGGCGCATAGTCCTTTTCGAGGATCGCCTCCCACGCGACTTCAAGGACCTCTCCGGGATGCTTCGCCCCCGAAACCTTGTCAAGCCGCACGATGGTCTTCATCTCCGGTTCGTCGCGCAGCCGGCGCTGCAGCAGGCAGGCGTTGCAGAGCATGAGCGCGGCGACCGTGCAGACCCCCTTCGCGCCGCCGTCGTCTTCGGGCACGAGGTCAAGCGCTGCCGCGAGCGGTTCCTCCATCGCTTCGTCCTGAAGCACGGTGCTGGCGTGACGGACTGCGTCGGTAATCTCATCCGCGACGACCTGCCCGGGCTTGCCGAGCCCCGACGCCGCGGCGACATGTGCGTAAATCCCCTGCTCGGCCTCCTTCAGATCAAGTTCACGCTGGATGTACTCTCCTTCTGTCTCTCGAACCTGGCCGCCGGCCGATTCCCCCGGTGCCGTCGCGCCGGACTGTTCGTAAACCGTATCTACTCACCCCTAGTTGGGTTCCGATTGGTCGTGGTGCTCGTTGATGATGTCTGCGGCTTTTCCGTCGAGGGCGATCTGGGTGGCGACGTGATGATTGTAGCCGAGTGTGGCCATGGAGGTGAGGTAGCTTGAGCCCCATGCTTTTGCGTGGAGCGGAAGCATCCGGACACCTTGACCTTTGCCATCCTGATCTTCTGTTCTCCGGCATTGTTGGTGAAGCTGACGTCGGGGTTGTCTGTGAAGCGCAGGTTTTCGTGTTTCACGAGACGTTCGTGCAGGTTGTGCGCGTTTGCTATGCGTTTTCCTTTCGGCGGGATGTCGGGCAGTTCCCTGGCGCCCTGATGGTGCGGTAGCGCCCGGCCTCGTTCAGAGTCCTGGATGCGCTCTTGTTGACCTTGTGGCAGACCTCGCGGAGCAGGCTCTTCATCAGTCGCGCGGCAGCCTCGACGACGAAGGTCAGTTCGCGCAGCAGGTGGCTGCCGCACAACTGGTGGCTACACTGCCATGTACGAGGCCCAGGACGCCCTTGTAGCACGGGCCGATCTCTTGCCCGCGCTTGCGGTGCGGGAACTTGCACGTCCCGACGACATGGAGCCACTTGCTGTTGATCCGAAATCGTCGACATCGGGCGTTGCAGGAGGTGCGCCACGGCGGCCTCCTCCCATGACGCATCGTGAAAGCATGGCCGAGGCCTCGGAGAGCTTGATATCGCCTGCACGAGCGCGACGGCGCAGGGACAGCATCCGGGCGACCAGCAGGTTGATGACGAGGGCCTGGATGCCGTACTGCACGGGATGTTGTCGGGGAACCGGGCCTTGCACTTCGGGCATTCCTCGGCGTCGACGCGGCGCGACCTCGAACACGATGTCGTGCGGCGCTCGACGGGGTCGGCGCCGCAGGCGTCGCAGGCCGCGACCGTCTCCTCGACGATGGCAGGTTGTCGCCCATCTGCCGGTTCGGCTTCGGGCCCTTGCTCCCGGCACGCTCTTGTCCGTCTGTGACGGCGGCAGACCGGAGTTCCGGCTCGTGCGTGGTCTTCTCCAGAAGGACGACGATGAGGATGTCGAGGATCACGGCCTCTTCCGCCACCTTGCCGGCAGCGCCGCGGTCCTGGCCGCTTCGAACTCCTCGCGCGCCGCCCGTCGCCATCACCCGGCCTCGACGGTCATGATCGTTGCGAGCATCGCCTGGCGCTCGCCCGGCGGCATCTTCCGGTACTCCGCCTTGCGCTTCATCAGCGCGCCGCCTCCGAGATGCGTTTCCACATACAGATCATGCGGAGGCTGGAGCCCCGGAAGCAGCTGGCACAGCCCGCTCGTCGCCTTCGATCCAAAGTAGCCCACTGGCGGTCCCCGTCGTTCTTGATGACCACCACTAAACGAATCGGGTGTCAAATCTCCACGAAAACCCGTTCGTTACTCTACCCCGACATCAAGCCGGAACCAGGGGGTGAGCAGTTACCGTAAACC
Source organism: Alphaproteobacteria bacterium (assembly GCA_964291215.2). Classification (GTDB taxonomy): domain Bacteria; phylum Pseudomonadota; class Alphaproteobacteria; order MPNO01; family UBA830; genus JAJEBT01. The sequence continues at coordinate 2,704,204 of OZ219791.1, forward strand.
TTAATGAAATTGGCAGGAGACTCCGCAAGGCGCCCGTCGTGGGCCTGGAGCGCTCGCAGCACCCGCCCGACCGTCCTGTAGCCCTCCGTGCCTCGCTCAAGCGCGGCCACGACATCCTGGTCCGGTGCGACGACAACCGGAATGATGATGTAGCCGAAGCGCTTCCCCGGCGCCTTTCGCATCACCCGTCCGACCGCCTGCACGACATCGACCTGGCTGTCCCGGGGGTCAAGGAAGGCAACGGCGTCGAGCGACGGCACATCCACGCCTTCGGTAAAGAGCTTGACGTTGCACACCACCCGGCATTCCCCGTCCGCGTCGGCATGGGCCAGCGTGCGAAGTTCCTGATTGCGTTGCAGCGCGCTGGACGATGCATCGAGGTGCTGCGCGACAACTTTCATCGCCCGTCCGGCCTGCATTCGCCGGGTGGTGGCCCTCAGGACCTCGCTCTCCATGAGCGCTTCTGCATACCACTTCGAACGCGCAATGCTGTTGGCAAACGCCATCGTGCGCGGGAGCTTGCCCGGCTGCTCCAGCGCCTTGCCTTCGGTAACGCCATTCAAGGCGAGCGAGACGCCAAGCACGCGCGTCATGTCGTTGGTGGTCGGCGCCTGCTTGCCCTCCGCCGACTGGTCGATCCCTTCGAGGCGTCGCCGCAAGCCGGGCGTCACGCTCCCCTCGCCGACGCCGAGGACAATCACCCGATAGTCGGAGAGCATGTCGTGATTTACGGCCTTGGCGAACGGCAGCCGATGAAGCTCCGGCCCGTAGACTTCGTAGTCACCCATGTCGACAACGGCGATCCCCTGTTCGGCGAGCCTGCCCCTGGAGCGTTCGGTGTAGAGCCGCGGCGTGGCCGTCATGTAGAGGCGCTTGTGAGACTTCAGCCGCGCGTCGTCGTGAAACTCCTGGAAATCGACCTTGCGGCCATTGCCGGACTTGCGTCCGTCGAGAACCGCTCCGGTCGTGCGGTGTGCCTCGTCGGCGATGGCGAGATCGAATGCCGGTGCGCCATGCAGCGCCTGAGCCTCGGTCACTCGCCCCAACGAATGGTAGGTGCAGAACACGACACGGGTCGCGCCGTTGCCGACGAGCGACTGCGCGATCTCGCCGGGATCCGTCGTCACCGGGCATTCAAGCTCGGAGATCCGGATATCCTCGTTCTCGTTGCGTCCACCGGCCGTCGGGTCCGAATACACCACGATGCATGCAAGCTTGCGCGTCGTCTGACGCAGCCACTCCCGCCGCGCCTGCGAAACCAGCGCGATGGTCGGGGCGGCAAACAGGATCCGTTGTCCGTCCTCGACGATTTGCTCGGCGATGCGAAGGGACGTGAATGTCTTGCCCGTACCGCACGCCATGATGAGGCGGCCCCGGTCGTGGTTGGCAAGCCCGGTTGCCATGTCCTCTATCGCGTCGGACTGAAGCGGCCATGGCGCCTGCACCGGGCGCCCGGCATCCCGCTCCTCGACCTGAACGTCGAGATACTGTCTGAAGTCGATTTGCCTGGCTTCGGGATGGGCGTTCTGGATCGCACGCTCCGCGTTCGGCCCCCATCTGCAAGTCGCCACGACCCACCGCAGGCGGAAGACCGGCTGTTGCGAGCCGCCGAGAAACTTGTCGATCCCGCTTTTGCCGAGCACATGCCGGTCGTCGTAGCACTTGCACTGAACAGCGACCCACTCGCCGGAGGAGCGTCGCGCCACCAGATCGATCCCGATGTCGCGCCCGTCAAGTCCGGTCAATGTCTCGCGCTCGGGCCACTCCGCCCAGCGCCAGATTCCGTCGATCTCGAACTCCGGTTCCTGATACGCGATCCGCACGAACAACTGTTCGAACCAGCGTCCCTTCTCGGCCTCATCGCGGCTTTCCTTGCGAATGCGATCGAGAATGGCACGTGCGCTCGGCCTTCCTGCGAGGTCCAGATTCATCTGACCTTCCGTCACGGCCTGGAGCATCGCGACTCCTCGACCGCGGCGGTTCGGATGAGCGCATACGATCGGATCTCGCATGCCAGCGCCGGTCCAATGGGTTGCTCTTCCCGCTCGCGAGCAAAGGCATCGTTTGCGATACTCATCCGGCTGTCCACGGATCGACGACCTGGATGTCGATGTCCTTGAAGTCCCGGACGTTGCGCGTCGCCACCGCCATATTCCGGGACCGGGCGATGGCCGCGATCTGGCAGTCTGCCGGCGCGATGGGCCGGCCCGCCGAACGGCGCCGCGCCGCGATGTCGGCATATTCCCGCGCCGCTGCGCTGTCGAAGGGAAGGATGCGGCCTTCGAAGGCTTCGCCCAGCATGCGCTCAATGTCCGCCGTCAGGGTCTCCCGGCGTCGTCCCGCTGCTAAGATCGCCGCGCCATAGCGCAGTTCCGCCTCGCCGATAGCGGAGAAGAATAGGTCGTGCAGCGAATGGGCGGCGGCCCAGCCTCCTACTGCCGCATCGGGTGATCGGCGGACCAACTCGGATACTACATTCGTGTCGACCAGTACGGCCATCGCGCCAAGCTCAATCGAAGGACGGCGGCTCGCGCCCGGGCTCGCGCAGCGGCAATTCCAGATCTATCCCGTTGTTCGGCCCGAAATACGAACGGGCAATCTCCGCGAGGTTCCGCGTGGGCCGCCCGCGCTCGACAGCCTCGTGTAGAATGATGCGCACTTCTTCCTCCATTGATCGGCGATGCTCGGCGGCACGCACGCGCAGGCGCGTCTTCACCTCGTCGTCGAGATTGCGGATCGTGATACTCGCCATGCCCCTGCCCTCCGCCCGTCGGCGCGCCATTCTATCTGCGTCGGCGATGCCATCAAGGGGTCGCGCATCCCGACCGGCAAGTGCGGGCATGCTCGCGCCACGCCTGCTGGTATCTGTATAGCCATCAAGGCAGCTTCTGCCGATCACTGCTCCGGAAGTCTCGCATTGCGAAGAGGCAGGTCGAGATCGTGAGCGGGGCGGTAGTTGGCGCTCAGGAAGGGGACGCAGCCACCATTTTCTTTCACCCGACTGGAGGAGCACAGCGTCATGCAGGCCGCACTCGCACCGCGTGGCGACGCGCGCACCTTTCTCACCGACTTCGGCGGCGGCGGCTTTGATGACGACCGCTACGTCATCCAGCGCTACCTGTCCCGGGCCGACGGCGTCAGACCGAAAGGACGGCGCAAGCCGTGCCCGGTCATCGTCTTGCTGAAGGTGGTTGAGAGGATGCGTCCGGCCTGTGACGAGATCATCGGCAGGTGGATTCCTGCACGGAAGCGAACATCGGGGCCAAGCGGCTTGGCAAGGCCGAGCCAACGTTCCGTCACGCGCAGCAGGATCAGCCCGCCGTCCGACGGGATCCAACTGCTCTCGAAATCAGCGGTCATCCGTGGTTCAACGCCGGAGAAAGGACGACCACGGGCTCGCATGGGCGGATACGGAAGATGCATCATGTGCGCCGCGTCGGTGCTCTGGCTCCCGGGAAATTCGTTCGGCCTACTCGGGACCGCGCTTCGGATCGGATCGCGATGGCGATGAATTGACGGTGGCCTCGGGCACCAGCGTCGAGACGAACTGCAGAATCTTCTCGACTTCATTCTCGCGCCCGGCGACAATAAGGTCGCGCCGGAGAATCTGAGCGGCAAACAGCGCGGCCTTGGCGACCTGGACATCAAGCTCGGTGCGCGGCCATCCGCTCCGGTCGAGGGCTTCCATGGCGAGTTCGACCACCGAGCCGGTTGGCAGAAACCTTGCGCTGCTTGGCGGTTTTTTCGATGCGCCACCATTGCTTCGTCGTGACCCTGATGGTCTTCGTCAATGTCTCCGCCATCGGTCTATCCATCCTTTTCGGCAAGATTCGACCAACGTACGGGAATACGACAGCTTCGGGCATCTACAGCGCGTTGACCGCCGAACTGGAGGCCCGGGCGCTGAATCGGGGCGCATGCCCCACCATCCTTCCCACCCGCACGGCGTATGATGCCACCATACGTCGGGCGGGCCGGAGCAGTCAATCTGACTGCTTTTCAGGATCGAGGCAATCTGCGAGCCTTGGAGAATGGGGGCGAGCAGTCAGATTGACTGCTCGCAAGCCACTGGAACGACTTGAAAAACACGGATTGTGTGACGCGCGTATGCTCCGAGCATACGCTCGGCCCAAGACAGCCCTGTCGTTCCAAGTGATTGGAAACGCACGGAAAAGCGGTCAGGCGCGCGCCTGGCATACCTTCACCTTCATGTGAGTGGGGTGTGACGGTAAAACTCTGAACGGAGTCGAGATCGGGCGAAGTTGCCCTGCACACCACCATCGCCTGAAACGCCGGCGTCACAAGGGAATGGAGCCGTCGCGACGATTTAGCGAGACGCCCGGTCCACGATCTTCGAGCGCGTTCTGCGTTGTCGTCCGGTCGCAGAGGTAACAGAACGCGGCGCGGCGTGCAAACGGCGGAGGGCAGTCTTCACACATGGCGCACCGGAGCCGGCGGCGTTACCTCGGCGACACGGGCGCCGCCGCACATGTTCCGCGGAACCGGTGGAGGCCGCGCACCTGTTACCGCGGTGGCAGCCGCGCGGATGCAGTGACGGTTGCACAGGCCGTTGTGATCGAAGGCGGCGACGGCGGCGCCTGCACGACTGCGGGCAGCAGTGCGAAGCACCGTGCCATGCTGGTCCGGCAGCAGCGCCGGCAGCGGGCGCGTCGGCAGTGCCGGCGGCACTGCCCCGGGCCAGGCGCAGTGGTCGGCGCACTTGTGCGCGGCGTGTTGCGGCGGCGGCGCGACGGGTATGCGCATATGGAGATGGACCGCACCGCCGCCGGAGCGGAGACGACGCGGCCCGTGGGTGCTGCGTGTCAGGCGGCGCAGCGCATGACCGGGATGCCGAGGGTGCGGGCCTTGTCGACGAGGTTCTCCGTGATGCCGGAGCCGGGGAAGGCGATGACGCCCCTGGGCAGGAGGTTGAGCAGTTCGTCATTGCGCCGGAATGGAGCGGCGCGTCCGTGGCGGTCCCAGTCGGGCTTGCAGACGATCTGGTGGACGGCATTGCGTTTGGCCCAGCTGGCGGCGATCTTCTCGACGCCGGGGTCGATGACGTCCTTGCCGCCGGCGATGGCGACGAGGGTTCCCTGGGGCAGGTGTGCCTGTGTCTTGCGGTCCTTGCGGGCGCGGACGAAGTCGCGGGCGTCGATGGCGGCGGAGGTCAGATGTCCGGTCTGGCTGCCGCGCCGGGGCCGCCATGTGTCGCCGGTGTCTGCTCGGTAGGCTTCGGCGGCCTCGTTGCGCAAGGTCTCGAAGGCGTCGCGGCGGTCGGAGAGGTTCCGGGCGCGGTGAGTTCCAGTTCCAGCGACCTGATCTCGGAGCCGTCCTGCGTGCGCTGGAGGTCCTGGAGTTCGGGGGTGAGCTTGTCGACGCTGCGGTCGAGGCGCTGTGCCTGGGCGTGGAGCATGTTGACGAAGCCCCAGAGGAGGTGTTCGCGTTCGTCGGCCATCTGGGTGCCGTCGGGCGCGACGCCCTGGCTGAGGATGCAGAAGGCTTCGTTGACGGCGCAGACGTCCTCGTCCCAGATCTCGCGGGCGTCGAACTCGTCGCGCTCCGGGGTTGCGCCGAAGAGTGCGGCGTTGTCGCAGACGATCGCGGTTGCGGACTGTGCTGCGGTCTTGATGGTGTCGGTATTGAAGGTCATGTCGTTTTCCTTTCGGTTTTCACGTTCGGGGCCGATCCCCGCTGTGATGTCCTGTTGGGTCACGCGCGCGAACCGCAGCCACCGGGGCCGGAATAAATTGCCTGGCGGGATGCGCGAGTGGTGCGGGCGCACAAGCGAGCGTGAGCGAGCGCGGAGCCACGGTCGCGCATGGCGCCAGGCGCTTGCGCCGTTTCATTCCGAGTCCCGGCCGGAACGGAGCGCCAGCGGAGTGGAGGACCCCGCCTCCGGCGGGATTGGCGGAGGGAGCCCGTGTGGCACAATGGGACAGCACAGCACTCGGCCAATTCTCTCCACCAGCACGGACCCCATCGGCGGTTCGGCCGGCACGGCGCCGGAGCGGGAGGCGCCGTTGCCCGCCCTTGCGTCAACCCCACAGGGGATGGGAGAGGACCAGGCGCTCGGCGACCTCGCGGGCGCGGTCGTGGAGATACACCGGCCCGCGCGGGTCCTCGTCGAGATGTATGGCGAACACCCTGCGCCCCGGCCGGATGCTGTCGTCGAAGGCGTGGATGTCGCCGACATGGTCGCCGTCCCGGTAGATGCGGGATGCGGCGGAAGGCGATGTTGCTCATCGGGCTCTACGGGTCGCGTGATGGGCGCGCGAGCGGCCTCCCTCTCCTCCTCGCGCGGTTCACCCGCTTTCCAGCCTCGCTCCCACTCCCGTATGCGCCACGGCGAGACTCCAACCTGCCTGCATAGGAAAAGGGCCGACGCGTGAGGCGCCGGCCCTTTCGGGAGGGACAAGAGCGGACGGCGTCAGAAGGGAATGCGGTCCCCGTCCATCGGATCGGCGGCGGGCCGTCCGGCGAGGCGGGCGGTTAGCCGCGCTGGCGGCGGTCGATGCCGAAGCCCATGGCGTGGACGCCCCAGTACTGCACCCCGCCGCGGGAGCGCAGGCCGGTGCACACGATGATCTCGTTGCGCGCCGGGCGCATCTTCTTCACCGCCTTCAGCGTGGCGGTGGCCGGCTTCGCGCCGCGCCGGGCGCCCTTCGGGGCGGTGTTGTCATGGCAGCGGCGTATGTCGCCGTCCTTCAGGCCGCCGTTGCAGAAGTGGATGAGGAAGGTGTATCCGTGTTGCCGGGCCTCGAGATTGCGGATGTCATGGGGTGCGCCTCCGTCGTGTCGGGACTTCAGGGCCAGGGTGATCTTACGCTAAATTCTGTTTGATTTTTCAAGGCAGTACCTGGGTTTTGCGGGGGCGCGGGTTGGTGCGGAAGATTTTTTACAGTTTTCGCTGGCTTTCCTGCACTGGAGTGTCATGGTGCGGGGATGTCGGTTCACAAGCATGTCGCGTCCTGTCCGATTCACGTCGCAGCTCCGGAAGGGTCTGTCCGAGGTCGAGGTTCGCGAAGCCTGAGGAGCATCCGCTGCGGGATGCGTTGATGGACGACTATCTCGGGTTTCGCCGTCTGGCGGGGCTGCGCCATATTGCGTTCTTCAGGGGGCAGTGGTCTGGCCGGGGCCTTCAAAGTGCCGCGACCGGTGGCTGGAAGCCGGAGCAGCAGTGGCTTGATCTGATTGCGAACAACACGCGACTGCTTGCGGCGCCGGGAACGTTTCCGAACCTCGCCTTGTTCTTTCTTGCGACGCGGTGGCTGGCCGACGACTGGGCCTGCGGCCACCAGGTGGTTGTGGCGGAGACGTTCTGCGATCCGGAGCGTTTTGCGGGCACAAGGCGGCGGGCTGGCGTGCCAGGGGGTTTGCCCGCGCCAACGGGCGCTGCACCAATGTTCGCGGCAAGGTGATCACCCTCGACGCGCTGCACACGACGCCGGCGACGCTGATCACCCGGCGCCGCGGCGCAGACCACGTCTTCCCGGTCAAGCGCAATGCGTCCGAAACCTTTGACATCCTCGACGGCATCGACCAGGAGACGGATGCCAGCGGCCGCTTCAAGCAGGAGTTCGACAAGGCCCGCGGACGCCTCGAGCAGCGCTCGAGGCGTGTCCTGACGCCGCTCGAGGGCCTGATCAACTACCCCGGCAGAAGGAGCGCCAGCGGCGCAGCGAGCGGCAACGACTGCACCGGTACATCATCACCTCGCTCGATGCGCAACACGCGTCGCCAGAGGAACTGCTGCGGCCGCGGGCCGTGAAAAACATGAACCACCGAGACTGCGTCTTCGGCGAGGACGCCTGCCTGACCCGCAAACCGCGCCAGCCTCGACAACATCGCGCTCGCGGTGATCTTCGCCAACCGACGCGAGAGCCTCGCCGAAACACGGCTGCGGCTCGACCGCCGGGAAGCCGTCGCAGCCCTGAGCGCCAATGGTGTCCGGCCGATTCCCGGACGCCGCCCACAACCCGCCCACATCCCGAAAACAACCCGCCGATAACGCCGCCGGCGACGACCGCGGACGGCCCCGAAGCCAGAAAACCCGGCACGCCGTGAAACCTCCGGACAACAGAAGACAACAAAAATTGAATGCAGCGTGGGAAACACCTGGCCGTGCATCGGCCCGGACCCCGTTGCCGTGCGTGACCTTTCGAGTTGCTCTATCATGACACGCATTGTGGAGTTCCGGCCTTGCCGGTTTGGGAGAACGGGAAAATGGATCTTGGACTGACCGGCAGGACGGTCTGGGTAACCGGCGCCACCGGCGCAATCGGCCGCGAGATATCGCTTTGCCTAGCGCGGGAAGGCGCGCTCGTGGCGGTATCGGCGCGCACCGAAACGGCCTTGAACGCCCTCGCAGCTGATATCGAACGCACGGGCGGCAAGGCTTGCGCCATGCCTCTTGACGTCACCGATAGCGCTGCCGTCAGCTCGGCGGCGCAGCGGATCGTCGACCTGACGGGCCGGCTGGACATTCTGGCGAGCACGGTTGCGGTGCCGGCCTTCGGCCCGTTTCTCGAGATTGACGGTGACGTGTTCCGCGCGGCTCTTGAGGTCAAGTATCTCGGCTACATCAACGCCCTGCAGGCAGCGTTGCCCCACATGCTGGCGGTCGGAAGTGGTGCTATCGTTGCCGTGACCGGGACCGGCGGCAAGCAGCCGATTGGCATTCATCTTCCCGGCGGCAGCGTCAACGCAGCGCTCAATCTCGTACTCAAGGGGCTTGCCAGCGAATTCGGCCCCAAGGGCATCCGCGTAAACGCGGTATCGCCCGGCCCGGTCATGTCCGAGCGCCAACAGCAGATGATTGATGCCGGCATGAGCAATCCGGCAGAGGACATTCCGCTTGGGCGGCTCGCGGAAGCGGCAGAGGTGGCCGATGCCGTTGCCTTCCTCGCAAGCGATCGGGCCGCGTACGTCACGGGACAGGTGCTCTCGCTCGACGGGGGTGGAATCCGGGCGCTTTAGCCTCGCTCCGGCTCAGGACTTCCGTTCCCGTGATGTTGCCCCGAGACCTTTCCGCACGCGTTCCATGTTTGCGGGATCGAAATAGTCCTTGAACCGTCTTTCGAGAGCTTCCCTGTGGCCCGATTGCCTCAGGGCCGCCGACCAGGACGAATCGCCCGTCGATTCGGTGCGCCATCTGGCGAACCACGTCATCGTGCGCAGCCACGTGAGGCGTCGCATCGGGCCGATCCAGGGCCGGATGCGGTCTCCGAGTTCTGCGGGCAGCGCATCGAAATAGGCATCGTGGAACAGCGCCGTCTGTTGCGCCGTCAGCGCCGTCGCGATGTCGGGATCCCACATCGTCGACGTATAAATGGTGGCATGGGCGAGATCGATGGCCGGCGAACCGTAGAGCATCTTCTCCAGGTCGAGAAAGATGGCCCGGCCCCTGCGGTCGACGAGGAAATTTCCGGGATGGGTGTCGGTGCCTACGAGCGTGACCGGATGCTTCGGCTCGGCCCGGACATCGGACAACGCGCGGCTGATTTCCTCGTCGAGCTGGCGCCGGGATTCCGGGTCGAGTCCGGCTTCGTCGAGGAACCGGGCCTGCGCGGTGATCACTTCCAGAGTGGCCCGGACAGGATCGCGGTGCACGAGGAGGGGCGGCGTCTGCTCCGGTATCGGCAGGGAATGCACGGCGGCCAGCGATTGCGCAATCAGCGGCAGATCATCCGGAAGTTCCGGCGTGCTGCCGGTGATCCGGTCCACGATCAGCGCCCCCCAGGGGATACCCGCCTGGGGAACCAGTTCGCCGTGCAGCTTCGGAACGATGTTGCTGGGACCTGCCCGGGCAAAGCAGGCGGACTGGTAGGCGAGGTTCTCGCCCGGGGCGAATCTGAATGCGCTGAGCCGCGGGAGCCGGAGGAGCATTCCGCTGCCCTCGACCCGGATATGCGCGTGGTTGAGCCCCTTGGAGGCGAGCGGGACGAGGCAGTCCGGGTGGATGCTCTCCAGGGTGCTGAAGCGGGAGAATTCCCGGAACAGGATGTCGAGATCGGCGCCGCCGGTGATCCATGCAGTCTCGTCGGCAGGCGCTGAAGCCTCGTTCATGTCCGATCGCCGTCCGAAGGGCGGCAGGGTGCCGCAGCGTGAGGGCGGTCCCCCGGCCCATTGTGCAGGCTGCGGGCCGCATCCGCAGTGTCGCGAGGACATACCAGACCGTTATCGGGCCGGCAACGGCGTCCTGCAATCCGCGGCGGGCCGATGCCGATTTGTTGCCGCGGCTGTTTCGTGTTAGCAGTTTGGCAGCAAAGCAAGGAGAACACGGGAGAACGACATGGGACGGAAACTCTCCAGAACGAACGTGCTGACGTCGGCGACGCTGGCCCTGTGCCTCGGATCCTCGGCGGTCATCGCGGCGCCGAAGACGATCAGCCTGACGGCGGTCGACGGCTATCCGCCAAAGGCGCTGCAGGTGCGGACATTCCTCAGCTACTTCATTCCCGAGGTGGACAAGCGCCTGGCCAAGTCGGGTCAATACAAGATCAACTGGAACAAGGCGTTCGCCGGCCAGATCGTCAAGGTCAGGCACGTGATGACTGGCATGCAGAAGGGGCTCGGCGACATCGGCGTCGTTACCAGCGTCTTCCACCAGGACAAGGTGCCGATGCAGGCCGTCGCCTATGTCACGCCGTTCGTCACCTCGGATCCCGTTCTGCTGTCGCGCACCGTCGACGAGCTGTCGGGCAAGTTTCCGGCGATGAAGGAGGCCTGGGGCAAGTACAGCCAGGTCCTGCTGACCAGCTTCTCGGTCATCGATACCTACCAGATGTTCTTCCGCGAAAAGATCACCAAGCTTGAGGAGTTCAAGGGCCTCAAGATCGCCGGTGCGGGGATCAACATGCGCTACCTGACGGGTACCGGTGCAACCCCGGTGATCGGATCCATGGTCCACTACTACAACAAGTTCAAGACCGGGGCGATCGACGGATCCATGCTGTGGACCGACGCAGCGGTGGCCTTCAAGCTCGTCGAGGGTGCGAAGTTCATGCTCAAGGCCGATATCGGTACGGCCAACTCAAAGGCGCTGACCATGAACGCCGCGTCCTACAAGCGTCTGCCCAAGGCTGTGCAGGACGTCATCCACGAGGTCTCTGCCGCCTATCGCGATCACACTGCCGCGCAGGCCCTGGCCGACGCGGACAAGGCCTACCAGAACTTCAAGAATAAGGGCGGCACCATCATCCAGATGTCGCAGGCGGCGCGCGCGAACTGGGCGAGCACCATGCCCAATATCGCCAAGGACTGGGCTGCCCAGCTCGATGCGAAGGGGTTGCCGGGAACCGGGCTCCTGAAGGGCTATATGGACAGCATGCGGGCGGCCAACCAGCCCATCATCCGTCACTGGGACAAGGAGTAACGGCTTGACCCTCGGCGGGCGCAGTGCGGCGCGGCACTCGTCCGCGCCGCGCCGTCTTTTCATGTCCCTTGTCGGCGGCATGAATGCCGCCGGATCCTGCTGGATCGTGGTGCTCATGCTGCTCATCAACGCCGAGGCAATCAGCCGTTCGGCGTTCAACGCGCCGATCATCGGCGTCATCGAGATGATCGAGATCTCGATCATTGGCATCGTCTTCATGCAGCTCGCCGATTCCCTCCGCCAGGGCGTGCTCACGCGCTCCGACGGGCTGTTCAACCAGGTCATGCGGCGCAAGCCGGTGGCCGGTCGGGTCATGGCTGTTGCGACCTGCGCCTTCGGCGCGGTCTTCATGATCCTGATCACCTGGGGCAGCATCCCCTTCTTTATCGAATCCTGGGACAACGACTACTATATCGGCGTCGACGGCATGTTCACCGCCCCGGTGTGGCCGGTCGCGCTGATCATCGTCTTCGCGGTCATCGTCACCATGATCCAGTTCCTGGTCATGCTTATGGACAATCTTGTCGCCCTTGCCGGCCGGGATCGGGGCTGACCGGCAATGGCGGGCGTCGAGGTCGGCATCGCGTCAGTCCTGGTCATCCTGGTTCTTATCTACACCGGTATTCACGTTGCCGTCGCGCTCGGCCTGGTGTCGTTCGTCGGCGTATGGATTTACCGGGATTCGATTGATGTCGCGATCAGCCTCCTGACCGCGGCTACCCATGACACCATCGCCCACGCCGTTTTCGCGAACATTCCACTGTTTGCCCTGATGGGCATTGTCTCGAGCGAGATCGGCCTCGGCAGCGACGTCTACAGGGTCGCCGACCAGATCTTCCGCCGGGTGCGCGGCGGGCTCGGCATGGCGACCGTTGCGGCCAATGCACTGTTCGCCTCGATCACCGGATCGTCGATCGCGTCGGCGTCGGTGTTTACCCGCATTGCCGTCCCCGAGATGCGGCGTTTCGGCTACACGCGCCAGTTCTCGGTCGGGGTGGTGGCCGGCAGCTCCGTGCTCGGCATGCTCATCCCGCCGTCGTCGATGCTGATCATCTACGCTATCGTCGCCGAGCAGTCGGTCGGGCACATGTTCATTGCCGGCTTCATCCCCGGCGTGCTGCTCGCGGCAGCCTTCATCCTCGGCATCTTCCTGATGACGCGCCTCACGCCGAACTTCATCGGCGGCAACGATCCGGCGGTGATCGCGTCAGAGACCCCGGATTTCGGCGTATGGGACATCGCTCGCCTTCTGCTTCCGGTGCTGTTTCTCGTTGTTCTCGTTCTCGGCGGAATCTATACGGGATGGTTTTCTCCAGAGGAAGCGGGCGCTGCCGGCTCGGCCGGTGCACTTGCGATTGGCGTCCTCAAGCGGCGCCTCACATGGCACGGGTTCTGGCGTATCCTCGTCGAGACCGGCCAGATCACGGCCGCCATCCTCTTCCTTATCATCTCGGCGTCGATGTACAGTCGGATGCTGGGCGTCGCCGCGCTTCCGACGCTGTTCAGCGACTGGCTGGCGAGCATGAATTTCGGGATGGCGGAGCTGATGGTCATCTATGTCGTGCTGATGGTCCTTCTCGGCACGATCATCGAGACCGCCTCGATCATCCTCATCGTCGTGCCGCTGTTTCTCAGCTCGGTCGAAGCGCTCGGCGGAAACATCGTGTGGTTCGGCATCGTCACCGTGATCGGTGCCGAGATCGGCTTGCTCACGCCGCCGCTCGGCATCTCGTGCTTCACGATCAAGAGCACGATCCGTGACCAGTCGATCACGCTCGCCCACATATTCACCGGCGCGTTCCCATTCGCCTTCGTGATGCTGCTGGTGCTGATCCTGATCATCGCCTTTCCGCCGCTGAGCCTCGCCCTCCTGTAGGGCAGCGGGTCTTTCAACTTGACACTATTAAAATCCGTTGAATTCTGCATATCGTGTTCCCGCATTTTTCTGTGATGCTCGACGAAGTAGAGGAGGAGTTGGTGTCCTTGCCAGAGTTTCTCGGTTTCTGGCAGGGGTTGGCGCTTTCTGGGGATGAAGCCTGCCAGTAAACGTTCGTTCGTGCGGTGAGGTGTTGTTGTTTTCGTCCGTTTGATCGGCTTTTGTCAGGGAGTTCCAGCGTCATCCGGAGCGGTTTCGTGCACCGGGATGCGCGGTGAGGGGCACTGGCGCCATGCGGTGTTTCCCGCATCGGTTGCGGTTTTGTCCCGGTGCTGCGGAGGAGGAGCTGAGCGCCATCCCGTGCCGGTTGCAGGGTTCTGAGGGTCCGCTCCTTGCGGGGCGGGCCAGATGTCCTTCTTCGGCTTCTGTCATGTCGGTCGTGGCGGCCGCAGGTTGTTCCGACGCGGATCCGGCAGACGCCGCGGCGCGGGACCAGGATCTCGCAGGGCACGGGCGTGGTGTTGCAGCGCGCGGTCCATGCGGCGGTCGAGAAGCAGCGGCTCGCCGCATGGTAGCGCATCTGCGGCGCCGCCAGGCGCGTGTATCCGAGGTCGTGTCAGCGGGCGGGGCTCGTCGAGGGTCTTAGGGGCGGCGGTGTGATTAGCTTCGGGGGCTGGCGGCGGCAGAAGGCGCGGGCGATGGGGTCCGCTCCGTGATCGTCGCAGCACTGCGCGACCATGAAGTCGCGCCCTCGACCTCACGGCGGCGCTGCGAATCTCCGCCGCCTCTCCGGGCTCACGGCAACCAGGGCGACAGATCGCCGGGCCGCCGTTCTCCGCGCAGGCGCCAGCGCAGAACGTCGAGGCCGCTCCTCGCGACCGTGCCGTGTACATGACAGCCGTCCATGCTGTCGGAACCGAAGCCGGGCTTCCGCCCGGGCCCCTGACAGCCCTTTCCCCGAAATTGTTGTCCATGGTCGACAAACACGCGATGGTTGAGCGCAGCGGCCTGCCTTCCGGCGCCGCTTTCGGAAGCCTCGGCGCTTCCGCAAACAGCGACCGCAGTCTCCAGCGCCGCCTGCGCGGCCTCGAACGCCGCCGGAAGCAAGGCAGTCGAGCCGTGTTCAGGCGGCAGATCTCCGCGATCGATCCATTCCCACCCCTCCAGCTGCGGCCGGCGCAGTCCGGAAAGTCGCGCCGACAATGCGCCCGACAACAGCACAGGATGATGAAGGGCCACAGGCGCGCCAGCTTCTTGCAGGCGCCGCAGCGGTCGCAGACATGGGGGCCGTCCGCGAACAGCTTCGCCGCGACCTCGGCGCTGCGCGAGGGAGAGAACCGCGTCACGGCTGACCGATGTCTGGAGCCAGGCGCGACTTCCGGACCTCCCTCGGGGCCTGGATGCATCGGCATGGCGCAAACCCCGGTGCGCGAGGATCGCGTCCCGAAGCGGCTCGAACAGGGGCACAGCATCTGGCTCGCTGGCCAGCGTTCCCGGCGAAAGCCCCTGGACGCGGCGCGCATGCACGCGCTCGTGCAGCACATGCGTCCACACCCGAAGGCGGTGCCGGGAAACAGCCGCCACCGGTGAACCGGGGCAGTCACAGCCCCGGCGGACAATCCGCCGCTTTTGATCTCGATGATCCTGGTGCGAACCGTTGGCAACGCAGCACGAGCAGGCGTCCTCCGCCACCTCCAGCCGCCCTCCACCTCCTCGAGCGCCGGCGGCGGCCAGGAGTGCCGTGCTGCTGGCCGCGCTTCGATGACGCCCGCTGCCTCTTCTCGCTTTTGCGCCTGTACGACCTGTTCGAACGAAGCTTGTCGTTCTCCGCCCCGACCCTTCAGAACCCTCATCGCGGTCTTCAGGCTGGCATTCTCCATGCGCAGCGACACCACCGTCGACCGCTTCCGCGCGCCGGCCTCGGCAAGAAGCTGGCCCGGACGCGCAACCTCCTGCTTCAGCGCAAGAGACTGCTTCGCCGTCCGCCGAATTTCCCTGACCTCCGCACGGGCAGCTGCCAGCTTCTCGCGGTTGCTCTCGAAAATCGCCTTCAGGGAATTCGCGCGGCCCCTCCACTTCCTGCAAGCGCAGCTCCTCACAGCGCCCCTCCGCCGCCTCGGCTCGAATACGCTTGCGATCGTACAGGGACTTCCAGGTGGCCGAATCACGACACGACGACTGCGGCATGTCGCCAGCGGCGTCCGCACCCGATGATGACACGAAATCCTCGATGCACATGACCATCTGATGGCACCGCCAAAAAAATTCACCAGCCCCCTTCTCCGAATCACCAAAACAAACCTCGGCGCAGATCGTCATCACCGCATGAACAAACGCTTACGGCGAAGATATACCCCTGCAATGGCGGTGGGATTTTGTTTTTTCTGTCACTTATTCCCTGTTCCGGCAGTCGATCATGAGCCAGGTCCGCAAGAACGCCGCGAGCCAGAGGTGGCAGTATGCTTCCGTTGACTTTGAGAGCCGGCAGGTTGCAGAGGAACCCAAGCGGAGATGGAATGAGCGGCTGACCGCGGTCCGGGACATCGAGGCGACATTGTCGCGGTTGCGCGATCAGGAGGAACGCCAGGGGATGTCGACGGACGAGCGGGAGGCATGCCTGGCACTGGGCGCGAACCTGGTGGATCGTCGTGCGGTTGATCCCGAAACGCCGCGCCAACTCCGACTGCGAGACGCCCTGGTCGAGATAGTGCTCCAGTAACATTCTGGTCTCCCATCCGTACATCGGTGCCACATTCCTGCGGTGGTGATTTCGCCACCACCGCGGGCCACGTGCGCCGGAAGCGACAGGCCAAAACTGTCGAATTTGCGATTGCCGCTAACACCGATGGTTTGAGCGCCGGTGCACCCTGGGGAGGCTCACCGATGACGAACATCGCGATCCGCAATCTCGACGACGACGTGAAGACGCGCCTGCGCGTGCGCACCGCCGGGCATCACCGGTCGGTGGAGGAAGAGGTGCTGGCAGGGCGCGGGCGAAGTCAGCGCCGATTGAGTACCGTCGTGCGGTGGATGAGGCGGATGTCGGGGTAGGTGTAGCCGCCGGTGGCGCGATGGTTGACACACCGGTTGTCCCACATCAGGAGGTCGCCGTCGCGCCACTCGTGCCGGTAGCGGAACTCGCGCTTTGCCGAGTGCCGCACGAGTTCGTCGAGCAGCGCATCGCCTTCCTCGCCGGCGAGGCCGCCGAGGCGGTACGTAAAACGCGGCGAGCAGTAGAGCGAAGTGCGCCCGGTCTCGGGATGGACCTGCGCAAGCGGGTGCTCGATGTCCGGGTTTTCCCGCTCCTGGCGGATATAGAATTCTCGTGCGCCCCTGCGCTCTCCGGATATCGGCGCACGGCTGTTCTTGAGCTTGCTGATCGAGTTCACGCCGCGCAGCCCGCCGATCCGCATTCGCATCGCTTCTGGCAGCCTCTCGTAGGCGAGATACTGGTTGGTGAAGTCGGTTGCCCCACCCCGCGACGGATTCCTGAGCGCGTAGAGTATGGTGCACTTGGCCGGCCGCGGCTTGAACTGCAGGTCGGTGTGCCAGATGTCGCCGGCATCGACGACGCCGATATGCTCGCCGTTCTCGTCGACATCGTTGGAAAGGACAAGGATTTCCTGGTGATCCGCGAGCGCGTAGCGGGAGTTGTCGTGCACGATCACTTGTCCGAACAGCCGCGAAAACGCGATCTGTCCGTCAGGGGAGAGGTTCTGGCTGCGGAAGCACAGAACCTGATGCTTGAGGAATGCTTCGTTGACGGCGGTGAAGGTCTCGCCGTCGAGGGGGCGCGAGAGGTCGAGCCCGACGATTTCGGCCGCCATCACCTCGCTCAGCGGGGCGATGCGGAAGCCGTTGGCGGCAGCCATCCGGATCCCTCCTGCGTGGCGCCTAGGCCATGACGGTGCCGCCGTCGACGGAAATCGTCTGGCCGGTGACGAAACCGCTGGCGTCCGACGCAAGCCACATCACAGTGCCGACCATGTCATCGGGACCCGGATTCCGCCGCAGGCACTGGTCGTTCCTGATCACCTCGAGCGCGGTGTCGACCTTGCCGCCGAAGAACTCGGCCGTGCCTTCGGTGACGACAGCCGTCGGGGCGATCGCGTTGACCCGTATATCGTCGCGGCCGAGCTCGCGCGCCAGTGCGCGCGTCATGCCGATCACGGCCGCCTTCGAGGTCGTGTAATGCAGCGCGAACGGCATCCCGTAGGTCGCGGCAAGGGACGCGACGTTGATGATGGAGCCGCCGCCGGCCTTGCGGAGCAGGGGCACGACGGCCTTGCAGCAGTTCCAGACGCCCTTGACGTTGACGTTCATCGTCCGGTCCCATTCGCCCTCGTCGAGCTGGTCGAAGCGCCCCCCGGTGAGGGCGCCGTAAAGTGCCGCGTTGTTGACCAGCACGTTGGCGCCTCCGAAGGCGCCTTCAGCGGCCTCCGCCATCGCCGTTGCCGTTCCGGGATCGGTGACGTCAAGCTCCACGCCCAGAGCCCGGCCGTCGGCGCTCTCGATCCGTCGCACCGTCTCGCTGCAATCGAGAACATCGCCAGCGACGACGCGCGCGCCGAGCCTGGCGGCTTCGATCGCATAGGCCTGGCCGAGGCCGCGTCCGGCACCGGTCACGATAACGATTTTGTCTTCGAGCATTGTCTCTCCGTTACGAAGGGTTGGCGGTCTCTTCCCGCATCCTGAGCTTCAGCCCGGCCACGGCCCACAGGTCGAGTCCCGATATCGAGGCGATCTCGGCCAGCGAAAGCTTGGTTTCGGCGAGCAGCACTCGGGCATGGGATGTCGGCGAACGGCGGCGGGGGTTGTAGTGCCAAGGTCGTGGCGCAGCGTCCTGGACGGGTTGTCTTTCGTCGCGGTCGAGACCGCGCGCGCGGGCGGCGGCCAGCGCCTCCTCATGGCGCTGTTTCTCCCGTGCGCGGCACATCTCCTCGCTCCTGAACGTCTGGCGCGCGCGCGGGCTGTGGCCGCCATGGCGGAACATTTCCGCGAGGTCGTCGAACGGCGACGTTCCGGGCCGCCGCCGCTCGGGTGCCGGGTCCTGGTATCTCTCGCCGCCGGAGCGCGCCGCTTCCTCAAGCGTCAGGCCAATGCGGTCGGCCATGCGGGTGGCTGCGGCGAGCGCGTTCCGTCGCTCGCCTGCGAAGGGACTTTCCTTCGCCACGATGAGGAGGTTATGGAAGCGTTCTTGCTCCCGCAGTGTCATGCCGTCAGAAATCTCGTCTCTCCGCCAAGCGTTCTGCCGGGAGCCGCGCACCGGCAAACCCCGGGGGCTCCGTGAATCCGGCGGTCAGAATAGCACTAGAGCGTGCCGCGCACCAAGGCGGCGCCGTCGCACATGGCCTTGAGCTTGGCGAACGCGGTCTCGCGGGAGAGGTATTTCATGCCGCAATCCGGTGCAACCACGACCCTCTCGGGCTCGACACGATCGAAGGCGCGGCGGATGCGCGTCGCGACGGTTTCCGGAGTCTCGATTTCCACGGTGCTGAGGTCAAGCACGCCGAGGATTATCTTCTTTCCCGGAAGGCTGTCGAGGATCGCGAGATCCAGTCCCGACTGCGCTGTCTCGATGGAGATCTGATCGGCCGCGCAGTCGGCGAGTTCGGGCAGGAAGGAATAACCCTCGGGGCGTTGGTGCACGATGTGCGCGTAGCCGAAACAGATATGCACTGCGGTTTCCCCCGGCACCCCGTCCAGCGCCCGGTTGATTGCGCGGACGGCATATCTGCGCGCGATTTCGGGGCGCGCCTGCATGTAGGGCTCGTCAAGCTGCACGACATCGGCACCGGCGGCGAAGAGATCGCGCACTTCCTCGTTCACCGCTGCGGCGTAGTCCATCGCCGCGGCCTCGTCGTCGGGATAGTGGTCGTTCTGCGCCTGCTGGGTCATCGTGAACGGGCCGGGCAAGGTGATCTTGATGCGGCGGTCGGTATTGGCGCGCAGGAATTTCACGTCATTGACCTCGATCGGCCGCTGGCGGCGGACCGGGCCCGAGATTCTCGGCACCGGGTTGGGATGCCCGGTGCGGTCGATCGCGGTACCGGGGTTGTCGATGTCGACTCCGCCGAGCGCGGTGGCGATGCGGTTGGAATAGCTCTCGCGCCTGATCTCGCCGTCCGAGATGATGTCGACGCCGGCGCGCTCCTGGTCGCGGATGGCGAGCAGTGTCGCGTCGTTCTGCGCCTGTTCGAGGAACTCGGGCGCGACGCGCCACAGTTCCCGGGCGCGCACGCGCGGCGGCAGGCGGCTCCTGAGATTGTCGCGGTCGACGAGCCAGTCCGGCTGCACGTAGCTGCCGACCACCGTCGTCGGCAGGAGATCCCCTGTCATTTGGCCACCTTCTCCGTTTCCTCAAATCTCAGGCGCAGGGCGCCCGTACCGGTCTTCCGAAGCGAACGGAAGAAGCAGGACCGGTAGCCGACATGGCAGGCGCCGGCACGCTGCGGGCGCACGCGGAGAAGGATAGTATCCTGGTCGCAATCCACGCGAATCTCGGCAACGCGCTGGATCTGTCCGCTGGTGGCACCCTTGTGCCAGAGCCCGTTGCGGCTGCGGCTCCAGTACCAGGCCTCGCCGCTGTCGATGGTCCGCCGGAGTGCCTCGGCGTTCATCCAGGCGAGCATCAGCGCCTCGCCGGTATCGGCATCGACGGCGACCGCGGCGACGAGCCCCTCGGCATTGAACCGCGGTGCGAACGTCTCGCCTTCTTCAAGTTCGGCACGGTCCAGCGCGTCGCCGGACGGGAACTGCACACCTTCTCCTGCCACCGTCAGGGGTTCCGGATCATGGCAAGGAACTCGCGTCGTGTCGCGTGGTCGTCGCGGAAGGCGCCCAGCATGCGGCTGGTCACGGTGTGCGATTCAGACTTGTGGATGCCACGGGTCGTCATGCACTGGTGGCTGGCCTCGATCACCACAGCGACACCCTGGGGCTGCAGGACGCGGTCGATTGTGGCGGCGATGTCGACGGTCATCTTCTCCTGGATCTGAAGGCGCTTGGCAAAGATCTCGACCACGCGGGCAAGCTTGCTGATGCCGACGACGCGGCTGTTGGGGATGTAGGCGACATGGGCCCTGCCGATGATCGGCACCATGTGGTGCTCGCAATGTGATTCGAGCGCGATGTCGCGGATGAGGACCATCTCGTCGTAACCGCCGGTTTCTTCGAAGGTGAGTCTCAGGACTTCTTCGGGGTCGAGTTCGTAGCCGAGAAAGAACTCCCTGTAGGCGCGTGCGACCCTGTCCGGCGTGCCGCGGAGGCCCTCGCGTTCCGGGTCGTCGCCGGCCCAGCGTATGAGTGTGCGCACGGCCTCCTCGACCTCCTCCTTCGTCGGCGTCTTAGAGCCGAGTCGATCCCTGCTGATTCCATCCATGGCCATGCTCCTTCAGCGTGATACTGGTCCCTTGGCGCGCCGAAGGCAAGGGCAGACGGCATCGTACCCGGTCTGGTCGGGACGCAGCCGACCGGTCGGGATCGCCGCCTTCTCAACACGATCGCGTGCTGGAAATCCGCACGCTCGGCGAGCAAGCGTATCGAGCCGAACTGCTCCAAGATTCCTCCCGAAGGCGATCCGGGCCTCAAGGCGCGCAAGTGGCGCGCCGATGCAGTGGTGACTACCGCGTCCGAATGACAGGTGGTTGATGTCCTGGCGCTCGACATCGAGTCGGTCCCGATCCTCGAACATGGCCGGATCCCGGTTGGCGGCGCCGACCGAGAGAGCGAGGATCTGGCCCTTGCGGGACCGGTGCTCCCCTGACCTCGCCATCCGCGAGCGCGTACTTGAAACCGGTCTGGACCGGCGAATCGAACCGCAGCAGTTTGTCGATCGCGTCCTCGATCAGCGACGGATCGTCGCGAAGGCGCTGAAGCTGGTCGGGGTTGCCCAGGAGCGCCAGCATGTCGTTGCCGATCAGGTTGGTGGTGGTCTCGTTGCTGACGTCCAGAAGTAGACGCACCATGTTCAGCATTTCGCGCTCGCTGAGGCGGTCGCCCTCTTTCTCGACATGAACGAGGGCGCTTATGATGTCATCGCCGGGCTGTCGGCGCCGCTCTCTGATGATCGCCATGAAGAAATCGTGGAACGCCGCGCCGACAGCGTTGGCAGCCTTCTCTTCCTCTAGAACTCGATCATCTTGGGCTGCTTGTGCGGGCTCGCCGCTCGTGAGAGCAGCAATCCTGTCGTTTCGGTGTCGAGGACGAGGATTCTCATCATCTCACAGCCTAATGTTGTCCAATTGGGGCGGCGACTGGGGTGCAGATGGCCTGTTGGCCTTCAGCGCTTCACTCAGGCTGTCCATTGAGAACACAACCACCTGCCCAATGGCGTACCAGACCACCATGATCCCAATGAACACGCCGAATGTCAAGATTGCGCCCCGCCCAATGCAAGGTGATCCCATGCTTGTTGATGTGATGTGATCGGAGTCCTGATCGCGGCGCGGGTCGACGCGTTCGAGGCTGCGATTTTGAGATTTGCTGACGCGCTGTTACGGCGCGGGGCGCGATTGGTCGGCGTATCCGGGGCGAGCGAGAGGCCTTGGTTGCCGGGCTCGAAAGCTTGCAGTTTCTGTCGGGGAGAGAGGCGCGGTCAGCCTGGTCTTGTGATTGCGTGCAGGACCTGCTTGCGCTTGTCGGCATAGTGGCGTCGACGAAGCTGTTGAAGGGTTTGGGCAGCTTGCGTTTGTTGCGGATGATGATTGCGAGGGTGATCGCGTTGTTTGCGGGCGCGTTCGGAGCATGGAGTCGTCTTCGCAGAAGGTGGCGTCGCGGACATGATGATGGCTCTCGACTACCCAGTGTCCATGATTCCATGCGAGCAGCTGTTGCGGCGAGGCGCGTTCGGCCGAGGTCATGGCGTATTCGGTTGTCCGTTTTCTGGATTTCTTGAATTCGACGCGCCGGGTGACGCGGAAGATCTGCTTGACTAGTTGATCATCTTCGCCAGCGGGGTGAAGATGGTGCGCTGGCGGCCATGCGCGGGCTTTTCGTTGTAGCGCTGGCGGTCTTCCAGTTGATGCTCTCTCGAAGGTGCGTTGCCCTTGACCATCAGTCCGCGCGATGGGTCTCGATGATCAGCCTCGCGGGTGGTGTGGAGCGCGTCGAGGGTGAGCAGACGGCCGGCGCCGTCGCGGCGTGGACGGCAGCGATCTCCCCGTCGTGATAGTTGAGGATTGAAACCGGCATACCGGTCCCGTGCCAGCGAGACTGTCTCGTAATGATCCTCGCCGGTGCGGCCGCGGATGCGCTTGCCGTCGACCGCGTTGCCGACCTGCGGCTGCGCGCCGCATCCTCGATCCATCCCGGGTCGGTGTTCTGCAGCACCCGGTGCACGGTCGAGACCGGCTTGTCCCTGTTCTTCCATGCTGCGCCAGCTCCTTCTGCGTCGTAGTGCGCCGCCG
The DNA here is from genome assembly GCA_964291215.2 of Alphaproteobacteria bacterium. Taxonomy (GTDB): domain Bacteria; phylum Pseudomonadota; class Alphaproteobacteria; order MPNO01; family UBA830; genus JAJEBT01. Next base: position 2,726,864 of record OZ219791.1, read on the forward strand.
CAACCGCGCCGGTTCGCAAGCCAGCAAAATCACGCACAGCACCGAGGCGATGCCCCTGCGCGCGCCGGAAAGCGCCGCTGATAAATCGAGCGCAACTCCTGCGCCGACCAGCGGCGCCCGCAACTCCCACGCCACAGGAAGCGGCGAACGATCCCGCAGCCGACATCGCGACGCAGCGGAAACACGTAAAGATCCTTCGCCTCCCCGGTCGCTATGGCGCCCGCTGGCGCGCGCATAGCTCCTGCCAACGCACTCCCAGTTCGCCGCCTTGTACATGGTGCCGCTGAACTTCGTCGGCAGGACAAACGACTCCGCAACAAGCAACGGCAGCCTCCCAGTCGCCGCCGCACCATCCGCGACAACGCAAACGAGGCCCGGAAACGACCACCAAGAACAACAAACCTCGTGTTGTTCCCGGCAACCGCCTGAACTGTTCCTCGCGGCGCCAGCCAATCCAACGGGTGCGCAGCTGAGGGCGCCCGTCTGCCAGCCCGCAGCACCAATCCACCGCCCGCGCCAGGTGAACACGCAGACCTCGACCGGCAAACTGCTTGAAACCAAGATACGGTCAACAACACGGTTCCAGCGACATCAGGCCGCGCAAGGCGCACAACCACATCCCGGAGCGCAAAACCCTCCGGAGTCGTCTCAAAAAAATCCGCTGCCCCCACGACAACGGATACTACGTCGCTTCACAAAAAGCCAGCGAAAATGCGAATCATCCTGAACAAGCAAAACCGACCCTTCCAACAAACCTAGCGTGGGATCGCCGTGCCGCCCAATGCCTCTGAACAATGCTTTTAGCATGGTCTCATGCCTCCGGATCAGTTATGCCGAGCTGCTTCTTGCGCTCTTCCCGTTACAGGCAGTGAATCGCCCCGTCAAGCCGGAGCCCAAGCAATCCTACAGTCTCTGCGATCTCCCCTATCGGGAGCAGCCCTTCAATCTTCCTGTGCTCTAGCTCTCCTGATCATCGTCGGTTCGAGCGCGCGGGCGCGCTGTGCGGACCAGACACTGAATTCGGGGATAGTCCTCAGGCGGTACGCCGAGCATCTCGGCGATCACGATGACCGGCAGCGGCTGGGCTAGAGCGGTCATGAGGTCGAAGCCGCCCGGATCCCCGATATCGTCGAGAAATGCCCCGGTCAGGCTCCGGATGCGGGGTTCCAGGACGCTGACCGCTCTCAGGGTGAAGGCCTTGTTGACCAGGGGCGCAGGCGCTTGTGGTCCGGCGGATCGAGGAACAGCATCGTGAAATCGTCAGCTTCCGGTAGCGCGTCGCGCTGCCGGCGCGACAGATCGCTGTTGCGTGGGTCGGTGCTGAATTGCCGGGGATTGCGCAGCACCGCGTCGATGTCGGCATGGCGTGTCAGGAACTAGCCGTTGACGAGCTTGGAATGATGCACAGGATCGCGCGCGCAGCCTGGCGTAGGCGGCATAGGGGTTCCGGACCATGTCCGCGGTGAACGGGTTGTAGACGATGCTGCTCCGCCAGCGTTCCTGGAGGAGAAGCGCTTCGACAAGGGCTGACCGGAACATGTTGCGGAGCGGGAGCATCACGGCCTTTGCTTTCGGGATCCGCGCATGTGCGCGTTTCCGATTCTAGGTGCCGCCATGCTACCGGTCCAACCGGAAAGGCGGGCGGCGCGGTGCCGGACTCGGCGCCAGAGTTGCGAAGCCGGCGTCCAAGCGGACCGCTGCCGGCGTTGTGCGAAGAAGCCTTTTCTGGAAATATGCGGCGTTGGCGGAGACGGTGGAGGCCGATGCGTGACTATTGGGCGATAGCCTGCGTTGCCGCGATCTTTCTGGTCTTTCAGGCGTTCACGTTCTTCGGCGGAACCGGGACCGTGGGTGACCTCGTTGTCCGCGAGCAGACGCGTGTTGCGGCGAAGATCGAGGATCTCGGCAGGATGATCGATGCCGGCCAGCTGGAGAATATCCGGCTGGTGCGCCGCTACGCCGAGGAGGTGCGGGCCGCCCGTCCGGAGCTCGCGAGAGCCGCCGGCGAGCTGGGCAGGGAGGCAACCACCCGGGGCCGCCACTTCACCGGCCTGCAGAAGCGGATTGCCGCGATCGACATCGCGCCGCGTGGCGAAGACGCAGCCACCCGGGCGCTCGACGAGATTATCCGCATTGAAGCCGCTGCCGATCCCGTGGTCTTCAACGATTCGCTGATCGACGTCCTCAATGTCCTCGCCGATCTGTCCGGAGAGCGGCTCGGCCGTGTCGAGGGCGATGTCGGCGGCGCGGTTGCGGCGCAGGGCGCAGGCTCTCACCTTGTGGGCAATCCGGCCTACGGGCGCTGGCAGCAGGATTCGTCGGGCAGCAGCTTCTGGGTCTGGTACGGCGCCTACGCGCTCCTGGGCCAAGCGTTCTGGAGGCCAGGCCCGTACTATTACAACGACTGGTACCGGCGGCGCGGATGGAGCTATTACGGCGATGTCGGGCGCAACTATTACGCTACCCGCGGCGATCAGCGGCGCTGGAGCGACGCGCAGCGGCGCAATCCTGACGTCGGGCAGACGACCCGGCGCAGCCCGCGCAGCGTGTCGCGGCTCTCGACCTACGGGCGTTCCGACGCCCGCGGCGCGGCGCAGACGGTGCGGCGCGCGTCGTCCTATTCGGGATACGGCTCGTCCGTGCGCGGCATGGCCTCGGGCGGCAGGCGCGGCAAGTGAACCGCTAACGGGAGTGTCTTGACATGCTGGATGCGAATTTCTCCGGCCAGATGTTGATCATGCTGCTTGTCGGCTTCGTGATCGTGTTTGCGATCCTGCTCTGCGTGCGGGCATTGTACGGCGCGACGGTGCGGGTCGACGCGACCGACGAGCTCTCCGGCAGGGACAATTTCGCGTTTGGAATCGGTCTTGCCGGCATGACCCTGGGCATCGGAATCATGCTCAGCGGCGTCGCCGAGGGAGACTACGCCGCTGCCCTCGGCGAGGAGACGGGAACGCTCGCGGTCTACGCCGTGCTCGGTCTGGTCCTGATGTGGCTCACGCGTCTGATCTTCGACCGCGTCTCGATTCCGGCTTTCGCGGTCGGGACCGAGATCCGGAACGGCAACATTCCGATCGCCATCGTCGAGGCCGGCAACGTCCTCGCCACGGCGATCATGGTTCGCGCCGTGATCGCATGGTCGGAGGGCGCGCTTGCCGCCGCCGTCGTCGCGGTGCTGTGCGGCTACGTGGTCACGCAGGTCATCCTCACGCTCACCACCTACTACCGCGTATGGCTGTTCGCCAGGCGCAACGAAGGGCGACGTTTCCAGGATGCGGTGCAGTCGGGCAATACGGCGCTCGCGCTGCGTTTCGCCGGATTCCAGGCCGGGATCGCGCTCGCAGTCACTGCGGCGTCGCAGATCGTGGAGTATGACCCTGGCGGCGACCCGTTTCTTCTCGCGATGGCATGGGGCGCCTGCTCGATCGTGCTTGCGGCGGCGCTGATCGTGCTCAGCCTGCTCGCGGAACGCTTCGTCCTGCGCCGCATCGACGTCTCCGAGGAAGTCGACCGCCAGAAGAATGTCGGGGTCGCGCTGACCGAGGCCGCCGTCTATACCGCGATCGGGCTGCTGTTCATCGGATTCCTCTCCTGAGCCGACCCGTGGCGTTCATGGCACGGAGCCGCGCGACGGTCCGCGACGACATTGCCGTGATCGTCATGACCGGCGTGCTCGCCGGTTGCGGTCTCGTCTACGAGTATCTTCTTGCCAGCACTGCGGGCCGCATCCTCGGCGCCGTCGAATCCGTGATCTTCGCGATGATCGGCCTGATGATCGTCGCCATGGGTGTCGGAGCGTTCCTGTCGCGCTTCATCACCCGGCCCTTTGCCGGATTCGCGTGGCTGGAGGTGCTCATCGCCGTGCTCGGCGGCTTCTCGGTGCTCCTCATGGGCGCGGTCGCAGCGGTGACGGTGCTGCTGCCGCAGGCAATCGCGGCGACCTACGGCATGCCGCCCGACCTGATTCCGCAAGGCGCGCTGATCGCCGCGCTCCGAAGCGCAGGCGAGATCGCGCCATATGTTCTCGGCGCGATCGTCGGTATTCTCGTTGGCATGGAAATTCCGCTGCTGGCGCGCATCCGCCAGAGCTTTCACGCCGACGCACTGGTCCACAATACCGGCACGATCTATGGTGCCGACTATATCGGTGCCGGGATCGGCGCGGCGCTATGGGTTGCCGTCATGCTGACCATGGATCCGGTGCGCGCGGCCTATCTCACGGCAGCGGTCAATCTCGTCGTCGGCGTCGGTTTCATCGTTCGTTACCGCCGCCGCATAGCGTGGTTTGCACCGATTCTCGGCCTCCATGTCGCTGCCGGGCTTGGGCTCGCCGCGGTGGCGCAGGAGGGCACGGGCTGGGCGCGGGCGATGGAGGACATCCTTTATGCGGATCGCATCGTCTATGCCGCCAACACCGAGCATCAGCGCGTCGCGGTGACCCGGCGCCTGGTCGATGCCGGTGCGCCGCCCGTCGTCAGCCTCTACCTCAACGGACGTCTTCAGTTCTCGTCCAGTGACGAACATGTCTATCACGCGTTCCTCACCTATCCCGCGCTCGCCGCGGCGGCGCGGCGCGAGCATGTCCTCGTGATCGGCGGCGGCGACGGGCTCGCGGTGCGCGACATACTGCGCTGGGCTCCGCGATCGATAACGGTTCTCGATCTTGACCGCGAGCTCGTCGAGCTGTTCTCGTCGCCGCGTTTCGAGGATGGGCGCTTCGTTAACCGCGAGCTCCTTGCGCTCAACGGCTTCGCCTTCCGCGATCCGCGGGTGCGTGTCCGTTTCGGCGACGCCTTCGTTGGCGTCGACGAGTTGCTGCGCGAGGGCAGATCCTTCGATGCGGTGATCGTCGACCTGCCCGATCCCGGGCATCCCGACCTGGCCCGGCTCTACAGCGTCAGCTTCTACCGCAAGCTTCGTCTGCTGCTCGCCGCCGACGGCACCCTTGCCATCCAGTCGACCTCGCCGTATTTCGCGCGCGATGCGTTTCTCTGCATCGGGCGGACGGTCGAGGCCGCGGGCTTCGGGCGCGTCGATCAGTACGGGCAGAACGTGCCTAGCCTCGGCCAGTGGGGCTGGACGGTGGCTACCCTGCGGGGCCCGTCGGTGTCCGGGCGCCTGCGGCGCATGGAGAAGCTGCCGGTCGATGACGGCTTCATGACGCACGAACTCCTGCTCAGCGCCTTCGCCTTTCCGCAGGGATTCTTCGACGGCCGCGATGCCATCGCGGCAAGCCGGCTCGACAACGCCGCGATCTACCACTACTACCTGCGCGGCTGGGAGGAGGCCGCCGGGGTGTCGCGAAAAAATCCGCCGGCCGGGCCTTGACACACTGTCCGCCCGCACCATATTGTGACATGTCACGCGTGACACGTCACGGATCAGCAAGCCGTGGAGGGTCGTTTGGCCGAAGGACGCACGGGCCGGCCGCTCAGCCCGGCCGACCGCAAGCGGCGTCAGCGCGAGCGCCTGCAACGGGCGGGGCTGAGCGCCGTCGAGATCTGGGTGCCGCCCGAACACCGGCCTGCGGTGCGCCGCTTCGAGCGCCTGCTTCGTCTCGGCATCGTTCCTCCGCTGCCGGCTGCCCGGAACATCGACGCGAAAGGAGATCATGCGATGGACCTCAACCTGCTGCGTAAGACACTGGACGGCTACACGTCCGAAAACGGTTTTGCATTCAGCGCCATAGAGTCGGAAAGCGAGGATGCGCTCGAAGTCGTGGTCGAGGATCGCGACGAGTTTCCGATCCTGGTTTCGGCCGACGACGAACAGGTGCTCTGCATCACCTATCTGTGGAGCGACGGCGAAATCAGGTCCGACCGGCGCACCGAGCTCCTGACGGCGCTCCTCGAGATGAACGTGCCGCTGCCGCTGTCGTCGTTCGGCAAGGTGGGCGACCGCTATGTCATCTTCGGTGCACTGGCGGCGAGCGGCTCGGTCGAGGATCTGGTGACCGAGCTGGAAACGCTGAGCGACAATACCCTCGAGGCGCTCGAGGCTGTTGCCGGCTACCTGAACTAGCCCGACAGGCAGGGAGAGACTACGATGGCAATCTTGGCAAAACTGTTCACGGCAATGCGCGGCGCCGCCACCGAGGCCGGCGAGGCGGTCGTTGACAACCAGGCGCTGAGAATCCTCGACCAGGAAATGCGCGATGCCGACAAGGAGTTGAACGAGGCCAAGGCGCAGCTCGTCGAGGTGATGGCGCAGAAGCGCGGGGTCGAGCGCGAGATCGAGAAGTTGCGCGGACAGGTCTCGGAGCACGAAGCCTACGCGATGAAGGCGCTCGACAAGGGCGACGAGAGCCTTGCCTCCGATGTCGCCGAGCGCATCGCCGAGTTCGAGGAGGAGCTCGGGCTGCAGGAACACGCGCTCGTCCAATACGATACGGGCGTCAACCAGCTCAAGCGCAGCATCAAGGCTACCGAGCGCAATATCGCCGCGATGCGCCGCCAGGTGTCGATGGTCAAGGCTACCGAGCGCGTGCAGAAGGTGAGCTCGGCGGCCAATGCCCGGTTCTCGGGCAGCAACACCGCGATGTCGTCGGCGACCGAATCTCTCGAGCGGATCAAGCGCCGCCAGCAGCGGCGCGCCGACCAGGCGGAGGCGGCATCCCAGTTGGCCGCCGACAGTGAAGGCGCCGGTCTCGAGAAACGCTTGCGCGACGCTGGCATCGTGAGCGGCGAGCGGTCGGGCTCCGCCGTGCTCGACCGTCTCCGGGCCAAGCGGGACGGCTGATGTTCGGGCGGCTGTTCGGCCGTCGCGAGGAGCCGGAGGACGCCGCTCCGCCCGCCGCCCACGCCTGGGACCTGTGCCCGGGCAGCTTCCTGCGGCTCGGTTTCGTCGCGCCTGAGGGCCTTGCGCGGGCCGAGCTCGAAGTTTGCGGCGTCCACGCCCTTGACCTCTCCGGCAGCATGCGCCGGGTGCTGACAGTCGAGGCGCTGGCGCTCGGGCGGCTGCTCATGTGGCGCGGTGAGCGCGGTACGGTGGCGATGGGCCGGCCCGTGGATCGGCCGGATGTCGAGCGCCTGTTCGACCTTGGCGAGTTCGCCCGCCTGTTCGATCTCCACGGCGCTGGGAACCAGGTGCTCAACCGGGTAGCGGAGCCTGCGGATTTTGCGGGCTGGACGGCGCCGGTCTACCGCCAGGAGGCCGCTCACGAGGCCTTCCGCCGGGAGGCGGATCCGCTTTCGGGCGCTTCCGGCGCGGGCGCCGGGCAGGCCTTCGACTTCTACCGCCTGGTCGACGACCGGCGCTGCCACGCCTTGGAAGCCTACGTGCATGACGGCGGGCGCACCGACGTTGTCGTGGCGGCGCTGCTCGGCGAATCCGTGGTCGAGGAGATCTGGTCGGGCTGAGCCTCGGGACTTCCGGCGCGTGTGGCCGATTCCGGGCGCTCGTGTGGCGGCAGACTCCGCCTCGCGGGAACGCGCTCCGGCCAGGTGTTTCCCACGCTGCATTCAATTTTGGTAACTGCTCACCCCCTGGTTCCGGCTTGATGTCGGGGTAGAGCAACAAACGGGTTTTCGTGGAGATTTGACACTGCAGGCCGATTCGTTTAGTGGTGGTAATCGAGAACGACGGGGACCGCCAGTGGGCTACTTTGGATCGAAGGCGACGAGCGGGCTGTGCCAGCTGCTTCCGGGGCTCCAGCCCCCGCATGATCTGTATGTGGAAACGCATCTCGGAAGCGGCGCGCTGATGAAGCGCAAGGCCGGGTGATGGCGACGGGCGGCGCGCGAGGAGTTCGAAGCGGCCAAGGCGCTGCCGGCAAGGTGGCGGAAAAGGCCGTCATCCGCGTCCTCGTCATCCTGCTCGACATCCTCATCGTCGTCCTTCTGGAGAAGACCACGCACGAGCCGGACTCCGGTCTGCCGCCGTCACAGACGGACAAGAGCGTGCCGGGAGCAACGGCCCGAAGCCGAACCAGCAGATGGGCGACAACCTGCGCAAGATCATCGTCGAGGAGACGGTCGCGGCCTGCGATGCCTGCGGCGCCGGGGACATCGACGGCCCCGTCGATCGGGAGCGCCGCACGACATCGTGTTCGAGGTCGCGCCGCGCCGAGGAATGCCCGAAGTGCAAGGGCCGGTTCCCCGACAACATCCCGTGCAGTACGGCATCCAGGCCCTCGTCATCAACCTGCCGGTCGCCCAGATGCTGTCCCTGCGCCGTCGCGCTCGTGCAGGCGATCTCCGGCATCAAGCTCTCCGAGGCCTCGGCTATGCTTTCACGATGCGTCATGGGAGGAGGCCGCCGTGGCGCACCTCCTGCAACGCCCGATGTCGATGATTTCGGATCAACAGTAAGTGGCTTCATGTCGTCGGGACGTGCAAGTTCCCGCACCGCAAGCGCGGGCAAGAGATTGGCCCATGCTACAAGGGCGTCCTGGGCCTCGTACATGGGCCAGTGTAGCCACCAGCTGTGCGGCAGCCACCTGCTGCGCGAACTGACCTTTGTCGTCGAGGCTACCGCGCGACTGATGAAGAGCCTGCTCCCTGCCACAAGGTCAACAAGAGCGCATCCAAGACCCTGAACGACGACGTGCGCAAGCGCTACCGCACCATCAGGGCGCCAGGGAACTGCCCGATATCCCGACGAAAGGAAAACGTGGACGCAAGTCCGACGCGCACAACCTGCACGAACGTCTCGTGAAACACGAAAACCTGCGCTTCACAGACGACCCCAACGTCAGCTTCACCAACAATGCCGGAGAACAGAAGATCAGGATGGCAAAGGTCAAGGTGTCCGGATGCTTCCGCTCCACGCAAAAGCATGGTGCCAAGCTACCTCACCTCCATGGCCGCACTCGGCTACAACCCACTCGTCGCCACCCAGATCGCCCTCGACGGAAAAGCCGCAGACATCATCAACGAGCACTATGGCCAATCAGAACCCAACAAGGGGTGAGTAGATACCAATTTTGCTGTCTTCTGCTGTTCGGAGGTTTCACGGCGTGCCGGGTTTTCGGGGCCGTCCGCGGTCGTCGCCGACGGCGTTGCCGGCGCGTGGGCGGGTTGTGGGCGGCGTCCGGGAATCGGCCAGACGCTATTGGCGCTCAGGGCTGCGACGGCTTCCCGGCGGTCGAGCCGCCGCCGTGTTTCGGCGAGGCTCTCGCGTCGGTTGGCGAAGATCACCGCGAGCGCGAGGTCGTCGAGGCTGGCGTGGTTTGCGGGTCAGGCAGGCGTCCTCGCCGAAGACGCAGTCTCGGTGGTTCATGTTTTCCACGGCCCGCGGCCGCAGCAGTTCCTCTGGCGACGCGTGTTGCGCATCGAGCTGATGCACCGGTACAGTCGTTGCCGCTCGCTGCGCCGCTGGCGCTCTTTCCCGGCGGCTTGCGGTAGCATGCGGGCGATCTGCCGGGGTAGTTGATCAGGTCCTCGAGCGGCACGCGCTGCTCGAGGCGGGCCTTGCCTCCTTGAAGCGGCCATCCGTCTCCCGGTCGATGCCGTCGAAGGTTTCGGGCGCCCTTGACCGAGAAGATGTGGTCTGCGCCGCAGCGCCGGGTGATCAGCGTCGCCGGCGTCGTGCGGGTGATCACCTTGCCGCGGACATCGGTGCGCTCGAGGAGGTGGCCGCCAGCTCACCGTCGTCGAAGTTCAACAGCGCGAAGGGTGCGCCGGAGGCGTGAGGGCCACGGTCTCGTGGTGGCCGTTGCGGTTGGCGCCGCGGATGCGCTTGCCGTCGGCGGCAAGCGCTCGGGCGAGCCCGCGGCCGAGCACATCCTCGAGCGCCTCGGGGTCGATTGACTGCCCGGTGGAGGGTCGCCCCGGAGGGCGGCTCGCGCAGCTCTGTCCTCGGGTTCCGCCGATGACCTCGAGCTCGTCCCGGGACAGCGACCGCGCAAACTGCGCAGCTGCCTTTCATGCGCGGCGGAAGTCCTCGATCGCCGCCAGCTCGTCGTGCAGCGAACGCATCACCTCGGAACCCCGGGGAGCGAGGAGGCAGGCCACCGCAGCGCCTGCGACAGCAGCCGTCGCGCCGCACAACGAAAATCTCCTTGCCATGGGGGTCGGTGCAGCGCCCGCGGGCAAACCCCCTGGCACGCCAGCCCGCCGCCTTGTGCCCGCAAAACGCGCCGGATCGCAGAACGTCTCCGCCACCTGGTGGCCGCAGGCCCAGTCGTCGGCCAGCCGCCGCGTCGCAAGAAAGAAGAAGGCGAGGTTCGGAAACGCTCCCGGCGCCGCAAGCAGTCGCGTGTTGTCAGATCAAGCCACTGCTGCTCCGGCTTCCAGCCACCGGTCGCGGCACTTGAAGGCCCCGTCACGCCGCCAAACCACTGCTCCTGAAGGACGCAATATGGCGCAGCCCCGTCAGACGGCGAAACCCGAGATAGTCGTCCATCAACGCATCCCGCAGCGGACGCTCCTCAGGGCTCTTCTTTTGTCATGTTTTTGAAAAAATAACGATTTTATATCGTAACTGCTTACCGCTGCTGGTCATGGATTGCCGTTCCTGACGGCGTTCGGGGTCAAGCATCTTTTCTCGTCCCCTTCCCTCGCTGATTGCCGGAAACCGGAGGTGCGGGTTCCGATGGGCAAGAACCGTTCCGGTCTTCGGCCGGTCTTGCTTTCCGGCCGGTGTCGCCGGGTCTGCAATGCGGTACCGAGCCCGCGGTGCGGGTTCCATCGTGCCGGCTGAGGAATCCGGCGGTGCAGCTTCAGATATCCTGGCCTCTGGAGAATTGGCAGGCAAGGCCCTCCGGCGGCCGTTCAGGCGGGCTTCGGAGGCAGTTCGTAGATCATGCGGAGCTCGGTTCCGAGAACGCAGGTGCCGGTTTCATTGAGTTCCTTCAGCAGTCCTGCGATGGCGGCGTTGCAGGCGGATCCGGGGATGCGCACCCGGAGGATCCCCGGTTCAGGTTCGGGGAGGATGTCGGCGTCGGCCTGCAGGAGGGTGCGGAGGGGTTTTCGCGGGCGCGGTTTCCTGCCCTGCTCCTTCGCCAGGGCCGCCATCGTCCGGGTTTCGGCGCGGTAGGCGATCATGCGCAGGATGTCGAGCCGGTGCTTCTCCCGGAACGGAAGAGCATCGAGGGCCGGATCGGCGGCGAGTTCCCGGATGCGAACGCCGTCAGGAAAGGCGGCCAATGATCAGCAGGGGCAAGCAGTTACTTTATATCAATGATTTGAAGTTAAATTACCTGATGTGTCTTCATGTCGAGATCAGATGTTTCCGACCCCGTTTGTCCACTTGTGAAGGCCGTGGTGCAACCATTTCGTCAATGTTCCCTATTTGTTTTATGAAGCCGTAGAACTGTCGGGCTTGCGCAGGAGATCAGGGAACGCGGCGTCCGGCCACGCCATCGGCGGGTAGGGCAAGGGGAGACGCAAACGATCTTTCCGCGCTCAAGGTAACGGCGCTGGCGCACGACGACATGGCAGCGCTGCACCACGGGATGCGCGGCAAGCCCCGACCCGGACAACCGCCAAGTGTATGTCCACCTCGCCGACGATCCGCAGCATGGCGCTTCCGGGCGAACCACCGCGTCCCTCAAGCAGGTCATGGGCCGTAGCGCGAGCGCCGGTTTCCTCCACCCGCGCTTCGCGCCTCCCGATCACCCCCGGCCAGGCCGCGCAGCACGAACTCGCGCCAGCCGCCGTCGGCAAGCGCCTCTGCCTTCGGGACCCAGCGCCGCACCTGCGAGCGCATCCAGCTGTCGGAGGTCCATGTCGCTGCCACATCCTCCTCGCCCCAGATGTCTTCCGCGATCCCGCGCGCCGTCTTGCCGGCCCCGAGCCCGGCCAGCACCGTCACCAGCCTGTCGATCTCGCGAACCGTGCCTCCCGACCCTGCCCGTTCCGAGGGACCGGAAGACCCGCCACGTTCCAGAAGTCGAGAAGGCGCCGGACCGACAGCGGCATTCGCAGCCCGAACGGATGCCTGATCGAAATGCCGCCGTCGCCGGGGAACCGCGCCGCGTTCCCGAGGTCGATCCGGACCGCCGCGCCGCCATGTTTGATCTTGAGCACCAGACCGCCGCCGAGCAGGCGCAGCCCCTCGACCGCGCCTCCCATCAGCCCGAGCAGCGGCTCCGGCACGCCCTCCGGCATCCCGTCCTGACGCCAGAAGGGCGAGGCGGGGCTGTCCGCCTTCCAGGGGTCTTCCCAGGCGAGCATCTCGAACCGCTCCGCCGCCAGGTCGGCCTTCGTCTGGATAGGGAAGGAGCCGGGTTCCGGCGCGCCGGCGGCGTGCCGGCGCCAGGCTTCCTCGTATTCGACGACCTTGCCTGAGAACCTTCCAGGCAAGGACGCCGTTCCCGGTCTCCGTCACGGATGCCGCCCCTTGTCGGTGCCGCGACACCAGGCGGGAGCCCGCAACGCATTCGGTTTCGTTTCCGGCGGTCATGTTGCGGTCTCCCGCATGGACTTCCCGGACCGGATGCCGGCTGGCGCGGCCGCCCTCCTCGCCGCCTCAACCGCTGTATGCCTGTTCACCAGGGCGCCCTCCCGGAATCGAGTAATCCACTTGATGCCCACTATGCGTCGGCTGGCTCGACCCGGCCAATTGCCGCCCGCGATGCGGGAAATCAGCCGAATGCGGCATGGAGTCCTTCCACTACCGCGCGCTATGCGCATCTGGCGCAAGGCCCGGTGCGCGGGTCCGCCGTCTGCGTCTCCGACAGCATTGCTGCCGATATCCTCGGGGACTACCGCCCGTCATGACGGCTCTGGCATATCCCCGCCACAGGCTCCGGCGATTGCGGAGCCGATGTTGCCCGGTGTAGGGTGCCGCCATGCCGAATGTCGACCCTCTTCCGGCCCGCAAGCAGGATGTCCGTCGGGAGCCTCCCGGAGACGATGCCGGAGGTCTTTCCCGGTGAGCCTTCCGGCGACGCCGCACGATGCGCTGTTCCGGGCGCTGGTCTCCGAGCCGGCCCGCGCCGCTTCGCTGCTCGCGGAATACCTGCCACCCGAGGTGGCAGCCCTCCTCGACCCCGAGGCCCCGCCCGAGGCGGTCGAGGGCAGCTTCGTCGACGAGAACGCCGCGCGGACCCAGTGCGACGCGCTCTTCCGGGTCAGGCTGAGGAGCGGCCACGAGGCGCGCCTCTATGTGTTGCTCGAACACAAGAGCCGCGTCGATGCTGACACGCCACTCCAGCTCCTGAAATACATGGTCAACATCTGGCGCCGCGAGATCGAGAATGGCGGTGCCGGGGACAGGTTGCCGACGATCATCCCGCTGGTCTTCTACCATGGCCGGGGCCGCTGGACGGCGCCGCTCTCGGTGCCGGGGATGATAGACGCGCCCGGGGAGTTGGAGCCGTTCGTCAGGGAGTTTGCCTATGTGGTGCACGACCTTGGCGAGATTGCGCCAGACCGGCTGTCGGCCTCACCCGAGGTGCGTTCTGGCGCTCAGGGTCGTTCATGCCGAGGAGATACCGCCCGATCTTCTGGACGAGATGACGGGCGGGCCAGTTGCGGGGAGCGCGTTCGAGCGTCATATTGTGCGCTACATTGCCGAGCGCATGAACCTGACGCCGCCTTTGCTGGAGGCGTCGCTGCGCCGGACGAAGCCGGATCGCTGGGAGGCGCTGATGGGAACGGTCGCGCAAGCCTGGATCGAACAGGGAAGAGCTGAAGGAATCGAGAAGGGAATCGAGAAGGGAATCGAACGGGGCCGGAGCGAGGGCCGGGAGGAAGGTCGCGCGGAGGGCCAGGCTGGAATTGTTCTTCGTCTTCTGGAGTTGCGCTTCGGTGATGTGCCGGATGCGGTTCGCGAGCGGGTTCGCAACGCGTCGGCCGCCGAACTGGAGGCTTGGGCGGAGGCGGTGCTGATGGCTGCGAGCCTCGATGAGGTGCTGGCCGTCAAGCCCGGGCGCTGAACCGGCGCAGTATTGGCCGACCTTGCCTGAGAACCTTCCAGGCAAGGACGCCGTCCCCGGTCTCCGTCATGGATGCCGCCCCTCGCCGGCGCCGCGACACCACGCGGGAGGCCGAGCCCGCCGCGCGGGCGGTTTCTCGTTTTGGGCGGTCATGTTGCGATCTCCCGCATGGACTTCCCGGACCGGATGCCGGCCGGCGCGACCGCCCTCATCGCCGCCTCAACCCCTGTATGCCTGCCCGCCATGGCGCCCTCCCGGAATTGAGCGTTCCACTTGATGCCCGCTGTGCACCCGTTGGCTCGATCCGGCCAATTGCCGCCCGCGATGCGGGAAATCAGCCGAATGCGGCATGGAGTCCTTCCACTACCGCGCGCTATGCGCATCTGGCGCAAGGCCCGGTGCGCGGGTCCGCCGTCTGCGTCTCCGACAGCATTGCTGCCGATATCCTCGGGGACTACCGCCCGTCATGACGGCTCTGGCATATCCCCGCCACAGGCTCCGGCGATTGCGGAGCCGATGTTGCCCGGTGTAGGGTGCCGCCATGCCGCCCCTCTTCCAGTCCGTGAGCGGGCTGTCCTTCGGGAGCCTCCCGGAAACGCCGGGGAACCTTCCCGGTGAGCCTTCCGGCGACGCCGCACGATGCGTTGTTCCGCGCGCTGGTCTCCGAGCCGACCCGCGCCGCTTCGCTGCTCGCGCAATACCTGCCGCCGGAGGTGGCCGCCCTCCTCGACCCCGAGGCCCCGCCCGAGGCGGTTGAGGGCAGTTTCGTCGACGAGGACGCCGCGCGGACCCAGTGCGACGCGCTCTTCCGGGTCAGGCTGAGGAGCGGCCACGAGGCGCGCCTCTATGTGCTGCTCGAACACAAGAGCCGCGTCGACGCCGACACGCCACTCCAGCTCCTGAAATACATGGTCAACATCTGGCGTCGCGAGATCGAGAATGGCAGCGCCGGGGACAGGCTGCCGGCGATCATCCCGCTGGTCTTCTACCACGGCCGGGGCCGCTGGACGGCGGCGCGTTCGGTGCCGGGGATGATTGATGCGCCCGAAGAGTTGGAGCCGTTCGTCAGGGAGTTTGCCTATGTGGTGCACGACCTTGGCGAGATTGCGCCAGACCGGCTGTCGGCCTCGCCCGAGGTGCGTTCTGGCGCTCAGGGTCGTTCATGCCGAGGAGATACCGCCCGATCTTCTGGATGAGATGACGGGCGGGCCGGTTGCGGGGAGCGCGTTCGAGCGTCATATTGTGCGCTACATTGCCGAGCGCATGAACCTGATGCCGCCTTTGCTGGAGGCGTCGCTGCGCCGGACGAAGCCGGATCGCCGGGAGGCGCTGATGGGCACGGTCGCGCAAGCCTGGATCGAACAGGGAAGAGCCGAGGGAATCGAGAAGGGAATCGAACAGGGGATCGAACGAGGTCGGAGCGAGGGCGAAGCCGGAATCGTTCTTCGTCTCCTGGAACTGCGCTTCGGGGCTGTGCCGGATGCGGTCCGCGAGCGGGTCTGTCGTGCGTTACCAACCGAACTGGAGGCTTGGGCGGAGGCGGTGTTGGTGGCTGCGAGTCTTGATGAGGTGTTGGCCGCCAGACCCGGGCGCTGAACCGGCGCAGCATTGGCCGACCTTGCCTGAGAACCTTCCAGGCAAGGACGCTGTCCCCGGTCTTCGTCACGGAGGCCGCCCCTTGCCGACACCGGGACGGAGGCCGAGCCCGCCGCGCGGGCGGTTTCGTTTCCGGCGGTCATGTTGCGATCTCCCGCATGGACTCCCCGGACCGGATGCCGGCCAGCGCGACCGCCCTCATCGCCGTGTCAACTGCTGTATACCTGCCCGCCATGATGCCCTCCCGGAATCGAGCGTTCCACTTGATTCCCACTAAGGCAGCTGTTGGCGAAGACTGCGACTTGGCGAGCGGCACGATCTATGTGCTGCGCAGCAAGTCCAATGATCCTGTTATCGCGCAGCATCGCGACGTGTTGCACAAGATCGGGGTGACGGGCGGCGACGTGAAAACGCGGATCGCCAATGCCAAGCTCGACCCGACCTTCCTGCTGGCCGATGTGGAGATCATCGCCACCTACAAGCTAGCCAATATCAACCGGACGAAGCTCGAAAACCTCATCCATCGCGTCTTCGACCCGGCACGGCTCGACATCGAGATCAAGGATCGTTTCGGAAATCCTGTGATCCCGCGCGAATGGTTCCTTGTCCCGCTGTTCGTCATCGACGAGGCGGTCGAGCGGATCAAGAACGGCGCGATCACTGAGTACAGTTACGATCCGGCAGCGGCACGCTTGGCTCGTCATGAGGGAAGGACGAAGGCACAGCCATGACAACGATGCGGGGGGACATCGCAGACCATTTTTTTGTCGGGCCTGTGGATTGCTGATGTGACAGGGACCTGGCATGGCACCCCGGGTTCACTGTGGGTCGGTTTCAGTGGCTGGTGCATCAGGGCTCACGGGCACGCTTTTTCGAGTGTTCGAGCAGAGCTGTCCTGTTGCGCTGGCGCGTTCCCGGCTTATGGCGCGGGGTCAGGAGCGAAGGTTTATCTGCGGGATGAGGATGGCGTCGAGCGCGTCCCGGGCGCGGGCGGCGTAGTGCCGGTTGGCCTCGGACATATGGTTGAAGTGTCCACCGCAGCGCACGATGGCGGCTTTTGTCAAGAGGTTGCGCGGCGCACCCTGCAGCGATCTTCGTCGCAGGTGAAATCGCGTACGTAGTGGAGTCGATTTTCCATGACCCGCGCGCCAGAAGCATCTCGGGGCGTTCGGGGCCGAGCGAGGTGAGGCACCAGGTGATCTCGACACTGCTCTCTTTGGTCTTGCAGATCTCGCGCTCGATGCGCCCTTGTCGAGGGTTTCGAACGAGCCCTCGAAGTCGATGGCCTTGAGGTCGTCGAGCATGGTTTCCTGGTTATTCTTGATCGCCGTGACGACATGCGGCGCTCGAGAAGCCGCCGCTCGTGCTGAGCGTGCATCGCGTCCATGGTGACGATGCGGCTGGCGACGTTGATGCTGCTGGCGAGGGGGATCTCGTTACTCTTCGCGTCGACCTCGACCTGGCCGAGAACCATCCGTGCTCGACCGCTACGACCCGCCGGGCGTTCTCGGTTGGAGGCACCGCGGATGTCCTTGCCGTCGTGTCTGCTGCCGGGCCGTCTACAGGGCAGGGTCTCGGGCGGCAGGTCAGCGAGGATGGTGTGGAAGGTGTGGGTGCGGTGTAGCGCTTCGGGCTGAAGAACGAGTTCACCGCCGCAAGCTGTTCCTGGAGGGCGGCGAATGCGGTCACGCCGCGGTAGCCGGCGAGCCGCGAGAATGGTTCTCAGCGGATAGCGCTTGCGGCACACCTCGCCCAGGCACAGGCTGCGCAGCCGAGGCCCGGCACGGGCGTGCTGCGCTCTCCGGGATCGCGTCCCGGCGGCCCCAGTTCGTACATGAAGATCTCCTGGCCGTGGTGACGGAAGCGCGCGGAGCCGCTCGCGACCGAGCGTCAAGCGAGCGCCAGTTCGCCGCGCGATAGCAGGTTCCGGCGAAGCGCTCGACGACCGTCTCCGCGAGGAACGCGCGGCCTCGATGTCCAGCCGTCGAAGGCACGCCAGGTTCGGCATCCCCCCAACGAACCGGGAATTGTTCGCGACCAGATGCAGGCACTGCTGCTCCGCAGCGATCCAGCGGTGCAGCAAGCTTGAACGCGCCGCCAGCCGACCACCCAGGTCTCGCCGTGCAGGGCGACATGGCGCAGACCCTTGATGCCGTGAAACCGCAGGTAGTGATGCTCCTTCACCAGACGGTCCCGGAGCTCACCTGCGCCACGGGCGCACCGTCACCTCGCGAAGGAGGGAATCCGGGGTCGCAAGCGTCGCCACGCCGGCACACTGCCACAGCGAAAACGGAATGCCCGGACCAAAATCAGCATGCGCCGATCGTTGGGACGACAACAGAATAGCCCTGCGCTCCGGTCCGCCTTGCTTGAACTGCCCGGTCTTAGCTGATATCCATCGGCGGAGCGGGATATTGGGATGGTCGATGCCGGGCAGGATCAAGGACAGGACGAAGGTTCCAGTCTACTGTTACCAATGCGTGGCAGGGCCCGACCTCATGCGTGTCGAGGTCGAGGATGGCGTTGCGACGCGCGTCGAATCCAATTACAGCATCACCGGCGACCATCCGGGCGGAGGCCGCGTCTGCGTCAAGGCCTACGGCCTGATCCAGAAGACCTACAACCCGAACCGCGTTCGTTCGCCGATGAAGCGGACCAACCCGAAGAAGGGGCGCGGCGAGGATCCGGGTTTTGTCCCGATTTCCTGGGACGAGGCGCTCGATACGGTCGCCGGGCGGATGCGCGAGATGCGCGCCCGAGGCCTCAATGACGAGAACGGGTTTCCGCGCCTCGCCGTGTCCTTCGGCGGCGGCGGCACGCCGACCCAGTACATGGGGACGTTTCCGGCCTTCCTGTCGGCCTGGGGCGATGTCGATCTCGGATTCGGCGGCGGCCAGGGCGTGAAATGCTACCATTCGGAGCATCTCTACGGCGAGCTTTGGCACCGCGCCTTCATCGTTTCTCCCGACACGCCGTACTGCAACTACGTCATCAACTGTGGCAACAACGTCGAGGCCTCGGGCGGCGTCGCCGGCGTCTGGCGGCAGGCGGACGCGCGCGTGCGCGGACTGAAGCGGGTGCAGGTCGAGCCGCACCTGTCGATCACCGGCGCGCTGTCGGCCGAATGGATACCGATCAAGCCCAAGACCGACGCCGCCTTCCTCTATGCGCTCGTCCACCGCATGATCTGCGAGCGCGACTGGCGCGAGACCTGTGATGTCGAGGCGCTGAAGGAGATCACGACATCGCCCTATCTCGTCGGGCCCAACGGTTATTATCTGCGCGACCCGGAGACGCGGAGGCCGCTAATCTGGGACGCCGCCGTCGGCGATGCCCGGACTTGGGATTCGGAGATCTCGGACGCCGCGCTCGACGGCGCGTATGCGGTGACCGGAATCGAGGACGGCTCCGACGGGCAGGTCTGGACGCATTCGAACGTGGAAGCGCGGCCGGCCTTCAGTCTCCTGCTCGACCATATGGCCGGATTCACCCCGGAATGGGCAGAGGCCGAGTGCGACGTACCGGCCGATCGGATCCGCCGCGTGGCTGACGAATATGTCGCCCATGCCCGTATCGGCGAGACCTGCGAGATCGAGGGTGTCGAGATGCCGTTCCGGCCGGTTGCGGTCATGCTGGGCAAGGGCGTTAACAACGGCTGGGGCGGATACCAGACCTGCTGGGCGCGGACCTTGCTTGCCACCCTGGTCGGGGCACTCGAGGTGCCTGGCGGCACCCTCGGCACGGCGGTCAAGCTCAACCGGCCCGCCTACTCGCGGCTCAAGACGGTGCGCGGGACCGATGACGGAATCATGGACTACCCCTTCAATCCCACCAGCCACGAGGAATGGCTGGCCGCGCCGCATATCCGCAACGGTTATCGGACCCTGGTTCCGCTGGCCGCCAACTCCGCCTGGTCGCCGGCGCTCGGCCCGGCCCATCTGCCGTGGCTCTTCCAGAAGAAAAATCCCGACAACTGGCCGACCCAGTCCAAGCCGGAGATGTGGATCAACTACCGCACGAACCCCGCGATCTCGTCGTGGAACGCACCCGAGGTGGCGGAGCGGATCGCGGAGTTTCCCTTCACGGTTTCGTTCGCCTACACGCGCGACGAGACCAACCACATGGCCGACATCCTGCTGCCCGACTGCACCGATCTCGAGAGCCTCCAGCTCATCCAGATCGGGTCGACGAAATTCACCGAGCAGTACTGGAAGCATCAGGGCTGGGCGATCCGCCAGCCCGTGGTCGAGCCGCAGGTCGACGCGCGCGATCTCACCGATATCGCGACCGCGCTTGCCGAACGCACCGGGCTTCTCGAACCCTACAACGAGGCGATTAACCGCGGCGCCGCCGGCGCGCGGCTGCGCGCAGATGGTGCCTACGACTACGCTGTAGATCCTGCCGTGGCGCACCCGTGCGAGGCGATATGGGACGCCGTCTGCAAGGCGGCAAGCCACGGCCTTACGGACGGCGAGGAGGTGCGCGACCTCGGCTGGTTCCGTGAAAACGGCTTTCTGCTTCGACCATTCCCGCAGCTTGAGTGGTACCTCTATCCCGTGCTCAGGGAGAAGAAGCTCCGCTTCGAGATGCCGTACCAGGAACGCATCCTGCGCCACGGCGCCCAGCTTGCCAACCGCCTGCACGAGAGCGGCATCGAATGGTGGGATGCGCAACTTGAGGAATACGAGCCGCTGCCCGGTTACAGGCGGTTTCCGGAGATCTGGGCCGACCATGTCAGGGAGTCCGGGCACGATCCGGATGATTACCCGTTCTTCGCCCTCACCGCGCGGTCCATGCAGTATTCTTGGGGAGCGAACGTCGGCATACCGCTGATCAACGAGGTTGCCGGCAACATCGCCGGCCACAAGGGCGTCATCATCAATCGCACCCGCGCGCGCGCGCTGGGCATCGCCGAGGGCGATCCGGTGGAGATCGAATCCGTGACCGGGATCACGCGGGGCCATGCTGTGCTGCGCGAGGGAATCCGGCCCGACACGGTCCTGATGATCGGACAGTTCGATCACTGGGCGACGCCGTACGCGAAGGATCTGAATCTCCCGAGCCTCAACTCGGTGACTTCGCTGTCGCTGTCGCTGACCGATGCAACGGGATCGAGCGCCGATCTTGCGCGGGTCAGGATCCGCAAGGTCCCTGGCGAGAGACACGCGGCATGATCCGGCACGGCCCGGCGGCGGTTCGCGGTGTCTGAGGGAAGCGCAGCGGTGGAAGGGCGCGGCGTTGAGGAATCCGCGCTGGACCCCCGGTGGGGCATGGTGGTTGACCTTAACCGGTGCGTCGGCTGCCAGACCTGCACGATAGCCTGCAAGCATGCGAACGACACGCCGCCGGGGGTGCAGTGGCGGCGGGTGCTCGATGTCGAGTGCGGCACGTTTCCCGATGTCGAACGGCTGTTCATGGTGGTCGGCTGCCAGCACTGCGCCGAGCCGCCCTGTGTGCCCGTCTGCCCCACCGGCGCGACCCGTCAGCGCACCGACGGGCTCGTGACCATGGACTATGACACCTGCATCGGCTGCGCGTACTGTGCCGTCGCCTGCCCCTACCAGGCGCGCACCATTACCCATGACCGGGAGTGGTTCTACGGTGAGAAGACGGTTCAGGAGGAACACGTTTATCACGACGAGCGCGTCGGCGTCGCGACCAAGTGCACCTTCTGCGTCGAGCGTCTCGACGAGGCGCGCGAGGAGGGCAAGGTGCCGGGCGTTGATCTGGAATACACCCCGGCCTGTTCCTCGGCCTGCATCGCCCAAGCGATACACTTCGGGGATTTCAACGACCCCGGAAGCAATGTTTCGCTGCTTGCGTCGGAGAACAGTTCCTTCCAGATGCACGAGGAGCTCGGGACTGACCCACAAATCAGGTATCTATACGAGGTGCCCAACAGCATGCCTGGCCGCGAACCGGACGACGCCGACGACGCGGCGCTCAGCAATCCCGGCAATGCGCTGGCCGGCCAGCGCCAGGAGTTCTGGGACTGGCGAGCGGCGATGAATTTCACGCTGGGGGGGATGTCGAGCGGCCTCGCGGTCATCGCGACAGCGGCGCATTTCCATGCCGGCTTGGCCGGCGCGGTGCTGGTCTGGCTCTACGTCGTGGCTGCCGCGATCATGGCGGCGGGCCTGTTCTGCGTGTTTCTCGAGATCGGCCGCAAGTTCCGCTTTCTCCGGGTTCTCATGCGTCCGCAGACGTCTTGGATGACGCGCGAGACCTACGCTGTCGCGGTCTTCTATCCGGCGGTGGCAGCCGACTGGTTGTGGCCGCACCCGGTCCTTCATCTGGCAGTGGGACTCTCCGCCCTCGTGTTTCTCTATTGCCAGGCACGCATCCTGTATGCGGCACGCGGCATTCCGGCCTGGCGGGCCGGGCTGATGCCGACGATGCTGATTATGACCGGCATTTTTGAGGGTGCAGGCCTGCTCGCGGCTGCGTCGGCCGCGTTTCCGGCAGTGGTGAAGCTGTCGGCGCCGTCTCTCGCCATCTGCGGCATCGTCCTCGCTGTCCTCAACGCTGTTCTGTGGCAACGCTATGTTGCTGATGCGGAGCGCAGCGGCATTCCGCCGCTTTCGCGCGCTGAACTGCGGCGGATCACTCCGGCGATGCGCGTTGTCGGCCATCTGGCACCGCTCGTCCTGTTCGCATTCTGGATTCCGGCCGCCAGCCCGGCCGTTCTTCTGGGTGCCGGGATATGCGCCATCGCTGGCGGCGTGCTCTGGAAATTCGTGGTGATCACCCGCGCCTGCCATCAGCAGGGCTTCGCGTTGCCGAAGATGCCGCGTCGCGGTTCCGGCCAGCGGGCAGCGCCGGCGCGGATGGGCCTGTAGACGGGGCTCCGCGACTTCCAACCCCGACCGGTGCGGGCGCTTCCCGTTTCACCTTTGAGGCGACCGATACCGCGCCTCACCTATCGACATGGTTCGTAGCGCTGCTCCGGCTTGCCTGACGGATCGCGGTTCCGCCTGATACCAAGGATCCGAGCCTTTGGGCTTCAACGCCGTGATGGCGCTGCTTTGCGTTCTCCAGTCCCGAAGACAGGATTCATGGGACCAGTCGATAAACCGAATGCGAAATTTCTTAACCCAAGTTCAGAGGTCCTGACCTCGTGAGTTGACTTGATCAGTCCGTGATCCCTTTTTCACAGTACAATGAATGATTTGACCGGTTTTGTGCTTGACAACAGAGCCGCATCGTGGTCCAATATAATATGATGCTTGTAATGGGATGATCCCGACCCTGAACACGTTCGCGATGCACCCGTCTGAAGCCCCGTCCCGATCGGGACCTCGTGCTTCTCCCTTGCCAACGTCGACGTACCGACCGTCTTGTTCTCGAACCTGAAGCCCTTCGACTGCCAGACAACGCACGCAAACTCGGCCTAGAAGCATCACCCTGATTTGGAAACATCGAAGCCGAGGTCAGGACGTCTGAAGTTGGCACTTTTTGCGGCCTGGAATTTTTATCACGTTGCGCGATTTTTTTGTCGACCGATTTCAACATGGCACCTGTTGAATTCTGTCAGCTTGTGAGGCGGCTCCTCGTGCGGCGGGTTCGACACCAGCCGCCGAGGAGATTTCGGCGACCTCGGCGGTGCGTGTCCTGTCGGTTGACGATCAATGCGCGCAGGCGCTGGTGACCCTGGTTCCGCATGCTCTCGCGGATTGATGTCTGGCACTTGTCGATGCTCCGTGCGGGGATCAGATGCACCGCGGCGAGCACGGCGATCAACAGGTGGGCGGCGATGCGCTGGCCGGGCGCAATCCGGGCTCGGATTTCAATGAACGGAAGGTGGCCTCGATATCCGTGATCCATGTCCTGAGGACGGTCTCGATATCCCGGTCGCTGGTGCGCAGGCGCCCGCGTTGTCTTGTCGTCTGTGGCTGAAGGCCGTTGCGTTGGCCTTCTCGACGGTGATCTCGTAGTGCCGGGCGACGGTGGAGAAGCGCTGCCTGAGACCGCTCTCCGGCACCTTGTCGTGGCGCCGGCCCTTGGAGGTGAAGCTTGGCTGCCTCGAAGCCCTGCGGCCAGGAATGGCGTCCTCGGCCCTCTTCCTGCTCTCGCTGACCACGCCGCGCCATCCTCGCTGGCAAGGCGCCTGCACCTCGTGGTTGGTGATCAGCCTCGGGCCCACCCTCGGGCGCCGCCGCCCGCGATCCAGCCGTGCTCGCCACGCGATGTTCGCCTCGGTGCCGGCGTCCATGACTACCGTCGGCTTCGCCGCCCGCCTCCAGCCTCGCCAGCGCATCCGTGCCCGGCCACGTTGCCCGGCAAGACCTCGCAACTGCGCCGAAAGCCCGCGCCGTCGAGTACCAGCGTGGGGCAGTCATTGCGCTTCTGCTTCGAGCGCCCGAAGCGGGGGAGCTTGCCGTCGGTGCGGCCGTGAACATTGGTGAGGTCGTAAAGGCGATGGTGTCGGGGATGCAGCGCGCGCTCGCGGTTGAACAGCTCCTGGCGGCCCGGTGGCGCAGGTCGCCGATGCGGTACAGCGCCTTGCGCTCCAGATCCGGAAGCTCCGCGGTCGCGCTGTCATCGCGCAACCAGCGCTCGCTGGCGGATCATCCTGGCGACGATCAGCGCACTCGTGATGCCGAGGTCGTGAAGCCGAGATCGCGCCTCGAGGTACAGGCAGCCGACCGGGCGCGGGTTCTCGAGGCTGTCGAGGTTGACGGTCGCAATTTGCGTGCGTCTTCCTCCGGAGCGTCGGCGCGGAACCTCCGGGCCCCTGTTGACGATGTCCTGCGGCCTGCACGCGGCTTCGAACAGCGGTGGGCGGCCGTGGAGCAGCGCTTCGGCGGCAACCTCCTTCCGGTTCTTGCGCGCCACCGGATGGTCGGTGCCGAGGCAGGGTGCGCTGCCTGACCTTGTCGCCGATGCGTTGAGAAAGCACGAGCCGGTGGACGGGTTTGCCGTCTGCGGTGCTGCGGGTTTTGGTTGCCCTGATGAACATGTTGGCTGGAGGCTTTTGTGTTGACGAGGCTCCGGATATACCGGGTTTGGCTGCGGGGCGAATCGGCAATATTCTGGCACCACACCGGCCATCCTGGGCAGGAAATCACATATAGAGTTGGTATATGCACATGACGCATCAATATATAGTATATGGAGCGGGGCTGCCGCATAAACTTCGCCTTCGACTGACGCAAAAAGTGCCAACTTGGGTTAAAGTAAGGTTTTGCTGTCGGATCGTGGCGGTAGATTACCATTTCGAGTTGAAACCGGTGAAACTTGGTCAGGCGCGAGCGGGTAGGCCCGAGCGTGGTTGAGCCGCGCATCGAGGACCGGTTCCCGGAGATTCCGCCGTCGCCCGGTTCTTCAGAGCCGAGGCTTACGAGGCCGCCGGGGCGTAGTTGCTCCACATTCACCTAGCACGGGATTCTATCCATGAGATGGCAGAGCCGATCATTGAGAATATTGCAACCGATGACTTTGGCCGATAGACCTTCGCTAAATTGCGAGCTGCTCTGGGTAGCATCCGCACATCCGGTGCTGCTTCTTGGACAGCGAGAATTCGAGAGAAACAGTGACGGCGGAGCAGCTTTTTTCCAGATCCGTTTCGGTCGATCTTGAAGTCGATCCGACCACCGGCCGGATTTATAGATTTGCGGCCGTCCGTCCGGTAATGAGCGACGCCTGCTGCTATCGTGCCGGCGACCTCGCGAAGGCGCTGCTCGCGCTGGATGCGTATTCCTCTGGCGCCGACTTCGTACTCGGCCACAACGTGATCCAGCACGACCTGCTCCATCTGCAGGAGGCGAATGCCGAACTGCAGATCCTGACGAAACCACCGATCGACACACTCTGGCTCAATCCACTCGCCTTTCCCCGCAATCCTTACCACCGCCTGGTCAAGCACTACAAAGACGGGCGGCTACAGGCCGGAAACGCCAGTGATCCTGAAATCGACGCCGGGCTCGTCCTGACTCTTCTGCGAAACCAACTGGCCGCGTTCCGTGAACTCGCACGAACTGATCCCGACCTCCTCTCCGCCCTCCATTGGCTCGCCACATCGAATGGAAACCCGCAAGGCTTCGATGCGGTCTTCCGGTCGGCAAGGGACGCGCCCAGGCCTGGCGCGCAGGAGGCTCAGCGAGCCATCCGGAACGTTCTTGTCGGTCGAGCCTGCACCCACCAGATCGAGCTGGCGATCCCGGAAGCCCAGCGAACCGGTTGGCCGTTCGCCTATGCACTCTCTTGGATGTCGGTAGCCGGCGAGAACTCCGTCATGCCACCCTGGGTCCGCCACCAGTTTCCCGAGGCGGGTGCACTGGTCCGAAGACTCCGCGACACGTCCTGCGTGGATCCCACCTGCGCGTGGTGCCGGTCCTGGAGCGACCCAGCGAGACTGCTCGAGCAGTGGTTCGGCTTCGCGGAGTTCCGGCCGAAGCCGGCGGGCGGGGACGGACGCTCCCTGCAGGGGACCATTGTCGCGGCGGCGCTCGCCAAGTCCTCGATTCTCGGCATCCTCCCGACCGGCACCGGCAAGTCGCTCTGCTATCAGCTGCCGGCGCTGGCCGGCTACCACCGGACCGGCGCGCTCACGGTCGTCATCTCGCCGCTCGTCGCGCTCATGGCCGATCAGGTCGCTAGCCTGAAGCGGCAGGGCATCTCGTCCTGCGTCACCGTCAACGGGCTCTTGTCCCGGCCCGAGCGGCAGGACGCGCTCGATCGGGTTCGCCTCGGCGATGCCTCGATGCTGCTGATCTCGCCGGAGCAACTCAGAAACCTCTCGGTGCGGTCAATCCTGGAGCAGCGGGAAGTGGGCTACTGGGTCGTCGACGAAGCGCACTGCGTCTCCAAGTGGGGGCACGATTTCCGGCCGGACTACCGGTACATCGCCCGTTTCATCCGGGAGTATTCGGGAGACGGCGAACCGGCTCCGCTGATCTGCCTGACCGCGACGGCCAAGCCGGGAGTTATCGACGACATCTGCGAGCATTTTGAGGAGAGGCTGGGCGTCGACCTCCAGCGGATTGATGGTGGCGTGCACCGGGACAATCTCTCGTTCGAAGTCATCGAGACCGACAAGACCGGCAAGCTGGGCGACATCGTCGCGGTTCTCGAGAACGCGCTGCCTGCGGAAGGCGTCTCAGGTGCGATCGTCTATTGCGCGACGAGAAGCGCGACCGAGCGGGTGTCGGGCTTCCTCAAGGAAAAGGGCTACGCCGCTGGCCACTACCATGCGGGCCTGAAGCCGGAAGCCAAGCTGGAGACGCAGAAGCAGTTCGCGAACGGCACGCTCCGGGTCATCGCCGCCACCAACGCCTTCGGCATGGGAATTGATAAGTCCGACATCCGCCTTGTCGTTCATGCCGACATCCCGGGCTCGCTCGAGAACTATGTCCAGGAAGCCGGGCGCGCCGGGCGCGACGGGGAGCCCGCCCGCTGCATCCTGCTCTACAGCAACGACGATATCGAGAAGCAGTTCAGCCTCTCGGCGCGTTCGCGTCTCGACAAGCAGGAGATCGCCGCGATCCTGAAGTCCTTGCGACGCCTCGGCCGGCGATCGAAGCGGAAAGGCGAGGTGATCGCCACGCCAGGCGAGATCGTCAAAGAGGATGTGGACGGCGACTTCGGACGGGAAAGGGATACTGAGGATACCCGGGTGAAGATCGCTGTCTCGTGGCTCGAAGAGGCGGTGCTGCTCAAGCGCGACGAGAACTTCGTGCGGGTGTTTCCGTCGTCATTGAAGATCCGGACCATCGACGAAGCGCGCACGCGGATCGACGCCGCCGATACCACCCCGGCCTACCGGACCAGGCTTCTCCGGCTCGTACGCAGCCTGCTGGATACCCCGCCCGACCGTGGCATCTCGACCGATGAGCTCTGCGGCGAGTCCGGCCTGACACCGGCGCGGCTGCGCAAGGCACTCCACTTCCTCGAGGCGCTCGGGATCGCCTCCAACGACACCGCGATCACGGTCTTCATCCATCTCACTGTGGAGGATTCCTCCAGCAAGCGCCTCGCCGAGGTCTCCGGTCTCGAGAAGGATCTGCTCGACCAGTTCCGGGAGCTCGCGCCGGACCTCGAGCGGGGCCAGCTGTCCACCCTCAACCTCAGGCTCGCCTCGCAGCAGCTCCGGGATGCGGGTCACACGACGGTCCGACCTGACATCGTCGAGACTCTCGTTCGCGGGATTGCGCGGGATGGTCGGGAGGATGCTGAGGGCACTACCAGCTTCCAGGTCCGCAAGATTGACCGCCAGCACCTCTCTCTCCGGCTGCAGCGCAGCTGGGAAAAGCTCACGCTCACCTCCCGGCTCCGTCGCCGTGCTGCTTCCGTGCTGCTTGCTTCGCTCACCGGTTTTGCGCCGCCGAACGCTCGCGGCAAGGACGTGCAGGTCGCAACCACCCTCGGCGCTCTTATCTCGGCGCTGACAAGCGATCTCGAGTTGGCGCAGGAGATCACCGACCCCTCGAGCCTTCTCGACCATGCCCTGCTGTGGCTCCATGAGCAGGGAGCGGTGACGCTGGGTCGGGGGCTCACCATCTTTCGTCCGGCGATCACCGTCCGGCTCGAGCCAGGCAGCCGGAAATTTACCGAGACCGACTTCCAGCCGCTCCATATCCACTATGACGAGCAGACGCTCCAGACCCATATCATGGCGGCCTATGCGGAGCGCGGCCTGGACTCGATGAACGCTGCGCGCCGTCTGAGGAACGATTATTTCACGCTCGACCGGCGGGCATTCGTCGAGCGGTGGCTGCCCCGCAGCGCGGCTGCACTGCGCCGTCAGACCACGCCCGAATCCTGGCGCGGCATCGTCGAATCCCTCGGAAACGCCCACCAGGCTCGAGTTGTCGCCGACGATCGTGAGCAGACCAGTGTGCTGGTGCTGGCCGGTCCGGGGTCCGGCAAAACACGCGTCCTCGTGCATCGCCTCGCTTACCTGATCCGGGTTCGCAGGCAGGATCCGCAAGGTATTCTCGCACTCGTCTACAACCGCCACGCCGCGATCGAGATACGACGCCGGCTTGTAGATCTTCTTGGCGACGATGCCCGAGATGTGACGGTATCCACATGTCACGGCCTGGCGATGCGCCTGGTCGGGGTAAGCTTCTCCGGGCAGTCCGGTGAAATGTCGGAGAGAGACTTCGACAAGATCCTTGAGCAGGCGATCTTGCTGTTGAGGGGCAATGGTCTTTCCCGCGACGAGGCCGAGGCGCAGCGCGATACGCTGATCGAGGGTTACCGCTGGATACTGGTCGACGAGTATCAGGACATCGGGCCGAATGAGTACGAACTGATCGCGGCTATCGCTGGCCGGTCGGCCGAGGATGAGGACAGCCGCCTCAGCCTCTTTGCCGTCGGCGACGACGACCAGAACATCTATGCCTTCAGAGGCGCATCCGTCGCATTCATCAGGCGTTTCGAGGAGGACTATGCGGCGCGCCCGGTCCATCTCATCGAAAACTACCGCTCGACGGCAAACATCATCGATGCTGCGAATTTGCTCATCGCTCCGGCTACGGGCCGCATGAAGGCCGGTCACGACATCGTCGTGAACCGCAGCCGGCGGAGAGAACATCCCGGAGGCGATCTTGAACGGCTCGACCCCATCGGGAGCGGTCGGGTTCAGATCCTGCGGGCACCCAATGACGAAGCCGTCCAAGCCGTCCTGGCGGTGAGCGAGCTGGAGCGCTTGTCCCGGCGGATCCCCGACTGGAGCTGGGACAAGGCGGCGGTGATCGCCCGCAACTGGCGTCAGCTGGGACCGGCCCGGAGTTATTGCGAGACGCATGACATCCCGGTTCAGGCCGCATCCGACGATCCACCGAATGTGTGGCGCCTGCGCGAGACACAGAGCTTGGTTGACTGGCTCAAGGGGCGGACCGGTTCCCCTGTCCTGGCCGGCGACATTGCGGGCTGGATCGGTCGACAGCCGACCGGGCACTGGTGGTCACTCCTCAGAGAGGGCCTTGACGAACTCTTTCTTGAGCTCGGTGACCGCGAGACCGACCGCATGGACGTGATCGAGTGGCTTGCCGAATGGGGGCGCAACGCCCGAAAACGCCAGACCGGCTTGTTGCTTCTGTCGGCACACCGGGCCAAGGGCCTCGAATTCGATGATGTGGTCATTCTGGACGGAGGCTGGGACCGGCCTTCGAACGGCGATGACGGGGACGCCGAGCGCCGGCTCTACTACGTCGCGATGACGCGTGCCCGGCGCAGCCTGGCACTTGTTTCGATGGGAAACCGCCATCCCTTCATCGACAATTTGGGCGGACCAGTGGTAACCCATCGCTCCCCGAGCGTGAACGGCCACGATGCGGCGGATTGCGGAAGGATCTACCGGACACTCAACCCGTCGGAGGTCGACCTGGACTTCGCGGGGCGGCTGGCCAACGGTCATCGGACCCTTCAGGCCCTCGACAATATCGCTGCCGGCGACCCGGTTGGCCTGAAACAAGACGGCGACCGCTGGCTGATCATTGACCGGCACTACGTTGCAATTGGCTGCCTGGCCAGGAAGTTCGAGCCACCCAAAGGCGCCACCTTCGTCGAAGGCAGCGCCCATGCAATCACCAGGCGATATCGGTCCGATTCTGCAGAGAGCTTCCAACAACAAATCCGCCAGGAACGGTGGAATGTCGTGCTTCCTGAGCTGGTCTACACCCCCTAGAGTGTGTCATTACACGTTGAACGGACATCATGCAGCACCGCCTCACTATTCCCTCATCACCTGCCTTCCCTCGGCTGCTCTTGGCGGATAGAAACCGGACCGTACCCGCAATGGAAACGCGCCGCCCGGGCGACGACCTGCACCAACGCCAATCGGGATTTCGCATTGAGACGGCAAATTCTCGTCACGAGTTG
This sequence comes from Alphaproteobacteria bacterium, assembly GCA_964291215.2. Classification (GTDB taxonomy): domain Bacteria; phylum Pseudomonadota; class Alphaproteobacteria; order MPNO01; family UBA830; genus JAJEBT01. The sequence goes on from OZ219791.1 coordinate 2,757,108, forward strand.
TTGTAGCTGATTCCGATGTTGCTGCTATACTACTGGGTGGGTAAGAACCATCGTGGCGAGTAACTGCTCACCCCCTGATTCCAGCTTGATGTCGGGGTGACAGCCGATTGGTTTGCAGGGAGGCGGATGACTGTCGGCCGCCTTTGGGAAATTGGGGATCGGGCAGTGGTCAGTGCGCCGCAAGCGACCAAATCCGGACGTCCTGTAGATCTGCCGGGTTGGGCCAACCGGCTGCCGGCCTCGCGCGGGCGAAGCCGGAAACTCGGATCGGGAATGCGCCTTCGACACACCGTCACAACCAACCGGCGCAAACAGATCCTGCTCAAGACGCTTGGCTCGGGTCCAAGACTTGCCCTGCTCGTAGCCCGGAATCTTCAGCATCGTGATCCTCTCCCGTCGAAGTGGTCCATCCTCAGGCTATGGAAAGAGGAGGACCGATGATGGCACGGAAGCGTTACAAGCCCGAGGATATCGTGGGTCTGCTGCGGCAGGCAGAAGTCCTGCACGGGCAGGTCATGTCGATGGCGGACGCGATTCGACAGTTCAGGATCAGCGAGGCCACTTTCTACAGGTGGGCAAGGAGTATGCCGGGATGAGCGGCGATCAGCTTTGCCGTCTGAAGGATCTCGAGAAGGAGAACAAGCGGCGGCGCCGTGCGGTCCCGGACCTGAGCTGGACAAGCAGATTCTCAAGGAAGCCGTGGGGGGAAACTTCCAGGCCCCTCGTGCCGCCGCCAGTGCATCGACCATGTCTGCGACCGGATCGAGGTCTCGGAGCGCCGGGCCTGCCGGGTACTGGGGCAGCACTGCTCGACCCGGCGCTGCATCCTGTGCGGTCGTGACGACGAGGACCGCCTGGTCGCCGACGTGATCGAGCTGACCCGCCGATATGGCGGTTACGGCTATCGACGGCTCGCGGCGTCGCTGCACGAGGAGTTCGAGGCAGCCAAGGCCCGGGTCTCGGCGCTGCGCGCGGCCGGCAAGGTGTCCGAAGAGGTCGATTTCGTGATCCGCGTGTTGTTCACCTTGCTGAGCATCCTGATTGCCGTCCTGCTGGAGAAGACGACCCGCAAGACCAGCGCCAACTCCGGACTCCCGCCATCGCAGACGGACAAGGACGAGCGGCGGCAAGAGCGCTAGTAGTCCACCGGCATTGTATTGATGGTTTTTTTGTGGGTAGTATTTCCGTGTCGGCATCCGTTGGAATCTGGACAGTGCCGATATCCACACGGGCAGATGCCGAACAGGCAGGCAGCCCCATGCGCAGGTCCGGACAACGGGCATGCCCGCAGGTCTTCGGCGCAATGACAGGAGCGTGGCCAACTCTCAGGGCAGGAAGCTCTACCGGATGATCCTTTCGGCGCAGGAGCGCCGGGATCTGAAGGCGATCGGGCACCGGGGCTGCCTGGCACAGGTCCTGATGCTGAGGGGCGCTTGTCGATGCCGACATTGCGCTGGGCACGGCGACGGTCGAGCGCTTGCGCAAGCGCTGCGGGGTCCGGAGGCCGCCCTCAGCCGCAAGGAGCAGGTGAACCGTCGGCCGAAACGGGGCGATGGAGGCGAAGCTGGTCTCATCCCCGCCCGAGGGCTGTGGACGCTGAAGCTGCTCGCCGGCGTCTGGTGGAGATCGTCGAGCGCATTTCGGAAGAGACGGTCAGGAAGACGCTAAAAAAAAGAGATCAAGCCGTGGCTGAAGCAGTACTGGTGCATTCCACCGCACCGGAGCGCACAGTTCGTAGCGGCGATGGAGGATGTGCTTGACACTTATCAGCGGGACTTTGCCGGGGACGAGGTGCTGAGACCAGCCGGCAGCAGACGAAGGAAACCCGCATCCCCCGTCTCGTGCGGCCCGGTCAGCCGGAGGTGGTCGACTATGAATATGAACGAAACGGCACGGCCAACCTCTTCCTGGCCTTTGCGCCCAACGAGAACTGGCGCACGGTGAAAGTCACCGACCGCCGCGGGACTGGGCGCACTTCATCCGGGAGCTTGCCGACGACCATTTCCCCGACAGGAAGATCGTGCTGGACAATCTGAACACGCACAGTCGCTGTATGAAGCCTTCGAGCCCGAGGAGGCGGGTGCGAAAGCGGTTCGAGTTTCGCTACACGCCCAAGCACGGGAGCTGGCTCAACATGGCCGAGATCGGTGCGCTGTCGCGGCAATGCCTTCGGCGACGCATTCCCGACCGTGACACCATGCGGCGGGAGACGGCAGCATGGGTGGAACGGCGCAATGCGGCCGATGTCACTGTCGACTGGCGTTTCACGACGAAGGATGCCCGGACGAAACTGAAGTCTCTATATCTGTCAATCCAATAATGCCAGACTACTAGTGTAGTGTCCCGTAAATAAGTGTGATATATTTTCGGTCTCTCTCGCAACAGGAGGCCTTTCGATATGCCCCGCGGCCGCCAACTTCCCCTCTGGTTGCCCACCGAAAATCCACATCCCCTTTCGTATGGGTCGTAACCGCAGATTCGATCTTCGACAAGCTTGAAAGGTTATATGCGCGTATTTGCAGGACACAACACTAGGGCGAACCTGCAGATGGGCGCCAACCTCCGGAAGAGCGTTGTCGAGGAGACGGTCACTGTCGAGGCCTGTGAGGCCTGCGGCGCCGACCTCTCCGAGGCCGCCTGTGTCTCGGCGTCTCGGCTACGTCAGGCGCCTCCATGACGTGCTGCTCTCATGGGAGCGGGCAGGCATCGCCCATCTGCTGGAACGCCCGGCGCTGCATGTCGACGAAACCGGCTTCCGGGTCGACGGCAGGACCCGATCGCTCCATGTCGTCACCGACGGGACGTGCAAGTTCCTGCATCGCAAGCGCGGCAGGCAGGCGATCGAGGAGATCGGCATCATCCCGCGCTACACCGGCACGCTGGTCCACGACTGCTGGGCCGCATGCCTGGCCTACGATCAATGCACCCCCCCCCCCCCCCAGCTGTGCGGGTCCCACCTGCTCAGGGAACTGACCTTCATCGTCGACTCCAACGGCTACCGCTGGGCACGCCTGATGAAGAAACTGCTGCGCGAGATTTGCCACAGGGTTAACCAGAGTACGACCAGGACGCTGACCGAGGCCGAACGCCGCAGCGTCATCAAGCGATACCGGACCATCCTGACCCGGGGGGCGAAGGAACTGCCTGAAATCCCGCCCCGACAGAAAGGGAAACGCGGACGGATTGCGAACGCGTACAACCTCCAGGAGCGTCTCGCAAGGCACGAAGAGTCCGTCCTGCACTTCATGAGCGACCTGGACGTCAGCCTCACTAACGACATCGGGAGCAGAAAATTCCGATGGCAAAAGTCAGGATCAAGGTCTCCGGATGCTTCCGAACCCTGCTCCACGCCGAGGCCTGGTGCCGAAGCTCAAGCTATCTTACCTCCATGGCCGCACTCGGCCACAACCCACTCGTCGCCATCCATATCGCACTCGCCGCCGACATGATCAAGATGCACAACGCCAAACCCGCCTCTGCGGAGGGGTGAGCAGATACGTGGATCGAAGGGATCGACGTATGTCGTGCCGAACGCCGTCGACCCATGCTGCATCGGACAGAATCGACAATCATGGCAGATTCCGGAGACAGGAAGGCGCTGAGCACATCTCTCCGCGTGCCCCGGAACCGTGGGAACGTATCAAAACGGCCGGCACGGAGAAGCGCCCCGACCGGTGCACGGCTCCTCGTTGCAGTTCGGCATCGAAGCCCCTGATCGAGGGAAATGGCTGTAGCGGACACCAGGATCGAGGTCGCAAGCATCTCGTCTTTGGCCGCTCGGAACACGATCGCAGCGGGACGAGAGGGCGAAGGATTGGCACGGGACGCGGTGACGATGCTCCGCCCGGCCAGCCGTGATGAGCCCATGCACCGCAACGCCGCCCGGCGTGTTCGCCATGATGTCCCCCGGACGGGGTCGACCGAAGTCCTGAAAGGGCTTCGGGTTGCAGGCACTCCCTGTCGCGGCCCTGCCCTTCGCCCCTTGCTCATGGACAGGCAGGCGGATAGCGTGGCCGTGCGTTCGATGCGGCTGTTCCGGGACGGCCTCGGCAAGGAAGGTTCCGCGCGCCCCGCCGCAGGTGCCGGCGCCGCGAAAGGAGAGACCGATGACCCGCCGCCGTCTTCCGATCGGGATCCAGGACTTTCCGACGATCCGGAGCGAGGACTTCTACTATGTCGACAAGACATCGCTCGTCCGCAAGCTGGTGGACGAGGGGCGCCACTATTTCCTGTCCCGTCCGCGCCGCTTCGGCAAGAGCCTGCTGCTCGACACGCTGGGATCGCTGTTTGCCTGTCACGAACCGCTGTTCCGGGGACTGGACATCCACCCCCACTGGGACTGGTCGGCGCCGCGGTGCGGCTGAGCTTCGACGGGAAGTACAACGAACCGGGCGAAATCGAAGGAGACATCATCGAGCAACTTGAAAGCGTGGAGCGCGGGTACGATCTCCCGCCAGCCCGGGCCTCCGATACCGGTCCGAGGCGCCTGCGGAACCTCCTCGACCGCCTTCACGGCGCCACCGGGCGGCAGGTGGTGGTGCTGGTGGACGAGTACGACAAGCCGATCCTCGACATGCTCCACGATCCCGGGCTCGCGACGGCCAACCGGGACTACCTGCGCGGCTTCTACGGCATCGTCAAGGGCAGCGCCAGGCATGTCCGTTTCGTCTTCGTCACCGGCGTCAGCATGTTCTCCAAGGTCAGCCTGTTCTCGGGTCTCAACAATCTGAAGGACATCAGCCTCGATCCGCGCTTCGCCACGATCTGCGGCTACCGCGAGGAGGATCTGGACCGGGTGTTTGGCCCTGAACTGGCAGGACTGGACCGCGAGAAGGTCCGCACCTGGTACAACGGCTACCACTGGCGGGGCGGGGAACGGGTCTACAATCCCTACGATGTGCTCCTGCTGCTCGACAGCCGCGAGTTCCGCCCCTACTGGTTCGGGACCGGATCGCCGGACTTCCTGTTCCGGACGCTGATGGAGAAGTCGGTGAGCCCGATGGAACTGGAGGGGCGGCTGGCGGACATGTCCATGGTCTCGAAGTTCGATGTCGGCGACATCGAGGCGCTGCTCTTCCAGACCGGCTACCTGACCATCGCCGGGGAGGAGCAGGATGACTTCGACGCCCTCTACCGGCTGGACTATCCCAACCTCGAGGTCCGGATCAGCCTGAACCGCGGACTGCTCGCCTGGCTGGGCAAGAAGGGGCCGCTGGAGAGGGGGCGGGAGCTCTGCGCGCTGCTGGAGGCGAACGACTTCGCGGGCTTCGGCGAGAGGCTCCGCGCCTGGCTCGCGGGCATTCCCTACCAGTGGCATGCCAGGGGCGACCTGGCGCGCTACGAGGCCTGGTATGCGAGCCTTCTCTACATGTGCCTGCGCTCTGTCGGGGTGGACCTCGGCGTGGAGGAGGCCTCGCATCGCGGCCGTGCGGACATGGTGGTGCGTCTCGGCGGGCAGGTCTTCGTGCTGGAGTTCAAGATGGCCGACGGCGAGGAGGACGGCGCCGCCGCGCTGGATGCGGCGATGGCGCAGATGCGCGAGCGGGGCTATGCGGAGACTTGGCGCGACCACGACAGACCGGTCCACCTGATCGCCGTGGCCTGCGAGGCGCGCAACCTTCTCGATATCCGCGCCGAGGCCGCGTGAGCGGCGCCCGCGAACGCCTGCCCGACACCACGAAACGCCCCCCATCCCGGATCCCTGCACCGAACCGCTCCCGGTCGGTGCGGCCGTCCCGTGCGTCACGGTTTCACCACGCCGCTCGAGGCCTTTCAACCGGACACCGTAAACCCGTGCCCGCGCGGGAATGATCGTCCTGACCGACCCTCCGGCGGAACTTCGGTTTCAATCGGCCCTCGGTTTCCGGCAGAAGTCCTGCTCATTCGCGGCGCTATCGGGGCTCCTCCAGCCGGGAATCCGCAAACGTGTTCCCGCTCCCGGGCGGGCTTCGCGGCTGAGGTCGATGGGAGCCGCCGCGGTGCGTCATCGTTGGGCCCGAACCTGCCCGTGCAGCAGCAGGCCGACGCGGTGGACATTGAAGGCCACCATCCGGCCGTCCGCCCCACAAGACGAGCACCCGGTCCATTCCGCGTTGCTCTACCCCGACATCAAGCCGGAACCAGGGGGTGAGCAGTTAAAACTCGCTAACATTCCCCCGGACCAGTTGACGGGGGCAGGTCAGTGAGCGGTGCCGCCAGTCATAGACCAGCTTGGCGATCCGGGTCCGAATCTTCATGTCAATCGTACGCAGAATTGCAGCGGCCATATTCATAGTTCGACTACCCGATCGCTGCCAGCTCGGCGACATTGCCCCACTTACGCCAGCGCCCGTCGGCACACAGGAACCGGGGCTCGATGTTCGGGCGGCCAAACTTCTTCAAGTGCCGCCGGGTGCCATACGCCCGGGTCTCGATGCCGTCGCCCGCCTTCGACGAGCGTGCAGCCTTCATGGCCTCATCGGAGCTGTAGTAAATCAATCCGTAGCAGCAGTCAGTCCCAGATTTCTTCCCAGGTGCCCTGCGTTGCGGCCTTCGAATATTCCGTTGCGCGGTTTTCGAAGAAGTTGGTGTGCTCCATGCCGTTGATCATTTCGTCCATCCACGGCAGCGGGTTCTTTTCGATGCGGTATATCGGCTGGAGTCCGAGTTGGGAAAGGCGACGGTCGGCGATGTAGCGAATATACTGCTTGACCTCTTTCCCTTCGAGGCCTTCAACCCCTCCCATCTCGAAAGCGAGATCGATAAATGCATCCTCGTGCTCGACCATTTCGGAGCAGATGACGTAAAGCGAACGCTGCAGATCTTCGGTCCAGATCTCGCGATTTTCCGAGACTAAGGTATGGAACAGCTTGATGATCGATTCGGTATGCAGGGACTCGTCGCGCACCGACCAGGAAACGATCTGGCCCATGCCTTTCATCTTGTTGAAGCGGGGGAAGTTCATCAGGATGGCGAAGCTCGCGAAGAGTTGAAGGCCCTCCGTGAAGCCGCCGAACACGGCCAGGGTACGGGCGATATTTTCGTCGGTGTCGACATCGAACTTCTGCATGTAGTCAAACTTGTCCTTCATCTCCTTGTAGTGAAGGAAAGCTTGGTATTCGGTCTCCGGCATGCCGATAGTGTCGAGCAGATGGGAATAGGCAGCGATGTGGATCGTCTCCATGTTCGAGAACGCCGACAGCATCATCTGCACTTCTGTGGGCTGGAAGACGCGCGAATAGCGCCTCATGTAGCAGTTGTTCACCTCGATGTCGGACTGCGTGAAGAACCGGAATATCTGCGTGAGAAGATTGCGTTCCGCGTCCGAGAGCTTGTTGTGCCAGTCCTTTACGTCGTCGGCGAGCGGAACTTCTTCGGGAAGCCAGTGGACACGCTGCTGGGTCAGCCAGGCATCGTAGGCCCAAGGATAGCGGAACGGCTTGTATACCGGGTTGGACTCCAATAGCGACATGACGGCAGACAGCTCCTTGTCCTGAGGGAAACCCTGTTTCTGAGAATATTCGGGTGGTCGCCGGATCACTGGCAGCTAAGACATTCCTCGTAGGTGTTGTCGTTCTGACCTTGCGCCGTGAGCGGCAGCGGCTCTTCGTACCCGTTAGTCGGGGCGACGTCACCATTAACCCCGTTTCCGTTCACGGGAACGGCGACGCTGGTAACGGACTCCGAAGCGTGGCTCTCGGCGCGGGCGACCGACCGCGAGCGACAGTAGTAAAGCGACTTGACGCCCTTCTCCCAGGCCCGCCAATGCACCTCGTGAAGCGTCTTCTTGTGCACGTCGGCGGGTAGGAAGATGTTGAGCGACTGCGACTGGCAGATGAATGCCGCGCGATCTCCCGCATGGTCGATCAACCACCGCTGATCGATTTCAAAGGCGGTCTTGAACACATCCTTCTCATCGTCAGTCAGAAAATCGAGATGCTGGACCGATCCCTCCCTGACCGTGATCGACGACCATGTGTCGTCATCGTCGTGACCCTTTTCGGCGAGCAGTCGCTTGAGGAACTTGTTACGTACCTGGAACGATCCGGAGAGGGTCTTGTGGGTATAGGCGTTGGCGGCGTTGGGTTCGATTCCGGGAGACGAGCCGCCGCAGATGATCGAGATCGACGCGGTGGGCGCGATCGCGAGCTTGTTGGAGAACCGGTCCTTCATGCCGTAATCGAGAGCATCGGGACATGGTCCGCGCTCTTCGCCGAGCAGCAGGGACGCGGTGTCGGCCTGTTCTCTGATGTGCCTGAACATCCGCTTGTTCCAGACCTTCGCCATTACCGATTCGATGGGGACGGACTCGCTCTGCAGGAAGGAATGAAAGCCCATGACGCCGAGGCCGACGGAACGCTCGCGCATGGCGGCGTAGCTTGCCCGGTCCATGCTCGCGGGCGCCCGCTTGATGAAATCGCTGAGGACATTGTCGAGAAACCGCATCACGTCCTCGATGAACGTCGGGTGGTCATGCCACTCGAGAAAGCGCTCAAGGTTGAGGGACGACAGGCAGCAGACGGCGGTGCGTTCGTGGCCGTCCTTGTCGGTTCCGGTCGGAAGCGTGATCTCGCTGCACAGGTTCGACATCTTGACGTCGAGGCCGGCGAGCTTGTGGTGTTCGGGAACCGCCCGGTTCACGTGATCGATGAAGATGAAATAGGGCTCGCCAGTCTCGATCCGCGTCGACAGCAGCCGGATCCAGAGCGAACGTGCCGGCATCTTGCGAATGATCGCGTTGTCCTTCGGGCTCTTCAGCGCCCATTCCTCGTCGTTCTCGACCGCGCGCATGAATTCGTCGGTGAGGATGATGCCGTGGTGCAGGTTGAGCGCCTTGCGGTTCGGATCGCCGCCGGTCGGGCGGCGGATTTCTATGAACTCCTCGATCTCGGGATGGTCGATCCGGATATAGATTGCCGCCGAGCCACGCCGGAGCGAGCCCTGGGAAATCGCCAGGGTCAGGGAATCCATGACCCGGATGAACGGGATGATTCCGGATGTCTTTCCGTTGGAGCCGACGCGCTCGCCGATCGAACGCAGGTTGCCCCAATACGACCCTATGCCGCCGCCGAGCGCAGCGAGCCAGACGTTTTCGTTCCAGAGGTCGACGATTCCATTGAGGCTGTCCGACGCCTCGTTGAGAAAACACGAGATCGGGAGGCCGCGTTCGGTACCGCCGTTGGACAGCACCGGCGTCGACGGCATGAACCAGAGATTGGAGATGTAGTCGTACAGGCGCTGGGCGTGTGGCGAGTCGTCGGCGAAATGGCATGCCACGCGTGCAAACAGATCTTGGCATTCCTCGCCCGGCAGAAGGTAGCGATCAGCCAGTACGGCCTTTCCGAAATCGGTCAGATTGGCATCGCGGTTGCGGTCGATGTGTACGGTGATGCCTCTTTTCGACTGAAAGATGTCATGTGTCTTGTGAACGAGATCCAGCACGCCTCTTCCTCCTGTCGGGTGACCGATGCGGTCAATACCTCCTACCGTGTCCAGCCACTATTGCCCGCACCCGTCGGTGGGCCCTGACTGCCGGGAAGCGGTTGCGCTTTCGCCGAAGGCATCCCGGTCCCCTTCGGCGGTTGAGCCCGTCCCGAAAACGTTCCACCTGTGAGCGTCGGCAGACCGCTTTTCGAACACGAAACACCACACCGAATACGCTGATCGTAACTCAATATCTAGGGGGCTGTCAACAAAAAAATACCACATAACGGAGTTCTTTCAATTTGGTGCAGTCTTGATCCACAGGCCGCCCGAAAGCCTTGACGGATAACGCCGAAACCGTTTCTCCGCCGTCCTGTGGACAGTGTGGATATCCCGATGCCGGCGGCTGGTCGGCGAGTGATTCGCATATCTTATCCGGCGAACTCCTGCCCCGTGGTAACGAATCGCTCGAAAGCAGTGAGCGTCTCCTCCGATACGTGATGCTCGATGCCTTCGGCGTCAGCGCGCGCCGTCTCTTCGCTCACGCCGAGCGCCGCAAGGAACTCGACGACCAGCTGGTGTCGTCGCCGGGAGGCCTCGGCGATGCGCCGTCCTTCGTCGGTTAGGAAGATCGCGCGGTAGGGTTCGGTCTCGATCCATCCCGCTTCCCGGAGACGACCGACCATGCGCGCCACCGTGGGGCTGGTGACGCCGAGGCGTCGGGCGATGTCGACGGACCTGGCTTCGCCCGTGGCATCGATCAGGTCGGCAATGAGCTCGACATAGTCCTCCATCACCTCGGTCTGGCGCGCGGCCCGGACCTGGCGATGATGATCGGCCTGGTCGTCGGGCTCCGGAAGGACCGGCGCCACGGGCGGGCGTATGTCGGTGGTGTCTATCTTGAGCTTTCCAGGCATCCGGTCGCCATGATTTCCAACGGCATTTCCCCGGCCGTCGCCCTGCGGACCCGCATCGCCCGCACCGCAATCCCGGATGGAACACGCCAGTGCTCCTGCGTCCGTTATCCTACCACAGTTTTCCCGGCCTGCAGCATTCGCGCTTCCTTTTCGTCTGAACCATGGCCGTCCCATCGCCATGCATAAACAGCGGTGATCTGGTGTATCATGGGGGAGCCGTTCATGGGGAGGGATACATGTTGCTCGAAGGATCCTGTCACTGTGGCGCCGTAAAATTCACGGTCCAATCCGATACTCCGTATCCGTACAACCGTTGCTACTGCAGCATCTGCCGCAAGACCGCCGGAGGCGGCGGCTATGTGATCAACATCATGGGCAATGCGGATACACTGAAGGTCGACGGACGGGAGAACATCTCCATCTATCGTTCGGCCAGCAACGACCGTGGCGCTTATGACGAGGACGGGCTCAGCGGCGCGCATCGCCACTTTTGCTCGAAATGCGGTTCCGCGCTGTGGATCTACGGCCAAGCCTATCCCGATTGGATCTATCCGTTTGCCTCGGCAATCGATACGCCGCTTCCGCAACCGCCCGAGAACACCCATCTTATGCTTGCCCACAAGGCGTCATGGGTTGATCTGCAACGCGGCGAACGAGACGCCGTGTTCGAGCAGTACCCGGATACCTGGATTGCCGACTGGCATCGCAGCCGGAACCTCTTCGGACGGTCCTGAAGCGGCCGGCTGACGCCGCTTGCCAGAACATGGCTGGGCGCGCAACGAGCGCGGTCGCGGGCGACCAGTCCCCCGGGTCGGACGCCAATCTTGCCGGAAAAAAGCTCTTCTGCTTCGGGCTCGGCTACAGCGCGATGGCGCTTGGCCGCCGCTTGGACGCCTCGTCCTGGCAGGTCGGCGGCACCTGTCGCAGTGGCGCCAGGCGCAGGGCTCTTGAGGTGCTGGGCCTTGATGCCGCGGTTTTCGACGGAGCCGCTCCGATGGTTCCACCGCAGGCGCTGACCGGGGCGACCCATGTGCTGGTTTCCGTGCCGCCGGATGCCACCGGCGACCCGGTGCTGAGATGGCACGCGGACACCCTTGCCGACACCGATGGGCTCCGGTGGGTCGGATACCTGTCTACCACTGGCGTCTATGGCGATTACGACGGTGGCTGGGTCGACGAGGAATCGGAACTCCGTGCGACCAGCGATCGGGGCCGGCGTCGGATCGCTGCCGAACGTGCCTGGCTGGAGTGGGGGCGGGCGCACGGCGTTGCAGTGCATGTGTTCCGGTTGGCGGGCATTTACGGCCCGGGACGATCGGCGATAGATCAGGTCCGGCGGGGAACCGCGCGCCGGATCGTGAAGGCCGGACACCTTTTCTCGCGGATCCATGTGGAGGATATCGCGACGGTTCTTGAGGCTTCTATCGCCTTGCCCGACGGCGGCGCCGTCTACAACGTCTGCGATGACGAGCCTGCGGCGTCGGCCGATGTGGTCGCCTATGCCTGCATGCTGCTCGGCGTGGAGTGCCCGGTGGGGGTCCCGTGTGCCGAAGCGGAACTGTCACCGATGGCAAAGAGTTTCTGGGCCGACAACCGGCGGGTCCGCAATGACCGCATCAAGGCGGAATTGGGCGCAACGCTCGCGTTTCCGGACTACCGCAGCGGACTTCGCGCCATTGCCGGGCTCTGAGTTCGCTGCCGGACGGCGACCAGCTCTCCGCAGCAGGCATCGTTCCCCGGGATCCGTTCCGGGTTATTTTTCGACCTTGAGGGCGAGATCGTCGACCACCAGTTCGAGCCGGGTGAGATCCTGATCCCGCGATAGCCGGTGGTCGCCATCCTTGATCAGGAGCATCTGCACGTCATCTGAAAGCAGCTGTTCGGCGATTCTCGCTGAAGTCATCCACGGCACGGCTACATCCTTCATGCCGTGGATCAGCGTCACGGGACAGTGAATTGGGATCCGGCGCCGCAGCAGCAGGCGGTTCCGGCCGTCTTCTATCAGTACCTTGGTTACCGGCCGCGACTCGCCGCCCTCGTCGGGAAGCCTGCAGTATCCGAGACGGTCGAGTTCTTCGCGCTCCAGCGCGCCGAGGCGATTCCATATCAGGTCCTCGGTGAAATCCGGTGCGGCCGCGACCCCGGCGAGAGCGGCGACGCGTTCCGGCCGGGCGAGCGCCGCCAACAGCATGATCCAGCCGCCCATCGACGAGCCGACCAGGATCTGGGGGCCCTCTGTGCATGCGTCCAGCACCGCAAGCGTGTCTTCGGTCCACAGGCCGATGGTGACGTCGGAGAACTCGCCCGACGACTCGCCGGTTCCCTGGTAGTCGAAACGCACGAATGAGCGGCCGGCTTGCCGACAATGCTGTTCGAGGCAGGTCGCCTTGGCGCCGAGCATGTCCGACATGTAGCCGCAGAGAAAGACGACTCCGGGTGTGCTGCCGTCGAGTTTCCTGTAGGCGAGTTCCCGGCCGCCTGGGCGCGGCAGCTTCCGTGGCGGATCTTTCAGCGTCGTTTCCATGATTCTTCCACCGGTCCCTGCGGTTGCGTGCGCGCAGGCCGAATATATCCGCCGCTCACGTGAAACGGGAGTGGGGGCATGTGCGGTGTCGATACTCGAACCCCGGGGCCGCGAATCAGGAGGTGCCTGGACCGGCCCGCGGCCTGTATTTCTGCGCGAGCAACAGCGCCAGTTCACCTAGTAGTCTGGCATTATTGGATTGAGTGATATAGTGACTTCAGTTTCGTCCGGGCATCCTTCGTCGTGAAACGCCAGTCGACAGTGACATCGGCCGCATTGCGGCGCTCGACCCACGCCGCCGTCTCCCGCAGCATGGTGTCGCGGTCGGGAATGCGTCGCCGAAGGCATTGCCGCGACAGCGCACCGATCTCGGCCATGTTGAGCCAGCTTCCGTGCTTGGGCGTGTAGCGAAACTCGAACCGCTTTCGCACCCGCCTCCTCGGGCTCGAAGGCTTCATACAGTGACTGTGCGTGTTCAGATTGTCCAGCACGATCTTCCTGTCGGGGAAATGGTCGTCGGCAAGCTCCCGGATGAAGTGTGCCCAGTCCCGCGGCGGTCGGTGACTTTCACCGTGCGCCAGTTCTCGTTGGGCGCAAAGGCCATGAAAAGGTTGGCCGTGCCGTTGCGCTCATATTCATAGTCAACCACCTCCGGCTGACCGGGGGGTTTCCTTCGTCTGCTGCCGGCTGGTCTCAGCACCTCGTCCCTGGCAAAGTCCCGCTGACAAATGTCAAGCATGTCCGCCGCCACGAACTGTGCGCTCCGGTGCGGTGGAATGCAGCACCAGTACTGCTTCAGCCACGGCTTGATCTCTTTTTTTAGCGTCTTCCTGACCGTCTCTTCCGAAATGCGCTCGACGATCTCCACCAGACGGCCGGCGAGCAGCTTCAGCGTCCACAGCCCTCGGGCGGGGACGAGACCAGCTTCGCCTCCATCGCCCCCGTTTTGGCCGGCGGTTCACCTGCTCCTTGCGGCTGAGGGCGGCGTCCCTCCAGGACGCAGCGCTTGCGCAAGCGCTCGAACGTCGCCGTGCCGATGCCCAGCGCAATGTCGGCATCGACAAGCGCCCCCTCAGCATCAGGATTTGTGCCCGGCGCCAGGCAGCCCCGGTGCCCGATCGCCTTCAGATCCCGGCGCTCCTGCGCCGAAAGGGTCACGCGGTAGAGCTTCCTGCCCCGAGAGTTGGCCATATACGCTGCTCCTGTCATTGCGCCGCTCCCGTTGTCCGGACCTGCACATGGGGCTGCGGCTGCCTGCCTGTTCGGCATCTTGCCCGTGTGGATATCGACACTGTCCGGATTCCAACGGATGCCGACACAGGAATACAACCCACCAAAAACCATTAATACAATGCCGGTGGACTACTAGTCATCTGGAACTGAAGTAAGTATGATTGGTAACTGCTCACCCCTTGGTTCCGGCTTGATGTCGGGGTAGAGTAACGAACGGGTTTTCGTGGAGATTTGACACCCGATTCGTTTAGTGGTGGTCATCGAGAACGACGGGGACCGCCAGTGGGCTACTTTGGATCGAAGGCGACGAGCGGGCTGTGCCAGCTGCTTCCGGGGCTCCAGCCCCCGCATGATCTGTATGTGGAAACGCATCTCGGAAGCGGCGCGCTGATGAAGCGCAAGGCCGGGTGATGGCGACGGGCGGCGCGCGAGGAGTTCGAAGCGGCCAAGATCGCGGCGCTGCCGGCAAGGTGGCGGAAAAGGCCGTCATCCGCGTCCTCGTCATCCTGCTCGACATCCTCATCGTCGTCCTTCTGGAGAAGACCACGCACGAGCCGGACTCCGGTCTGCCGCCGTCACAGACGGACAAGAGCGTGCCGGGAGCAACGGCCCGAAGCCGAACCAGCAGATGGGCGACAACCTGCGCAAGATCATCGTCGAGGAGACGGTCGCGGCCTGCGATACCTGCGGCGCCGGGGACATCGACGGCCCCGTCGATCGGGAGCGCCGCACGACATCGTGTTCGAGGTCGCGCCGCGTCGACGCCGAGGAATGCCCGAAGTGCAAGGGCCGGTTCCCCGACAACATCCCGTGCAGTACGGCATCCAGGCCCTCGTCATCAACCTGCCGGTCGCCCAGATGCTGTCCCTGCGCCGTCGCGCTCGTGCAGGCGATCTCCGGCATCAAGCTCTCCGAGGCCTCGGCTATGCTTTCACGATGCGTCATGGGAGGAGGCCGCCGTGGCGCACCTCCTGCAACGCCCGATGTCGATGATTTCGGATCAACAGTAAGTGGCTTCATGTCGTCGGGACGTGCAAGTTCCCGCACCGCAAGCGCGGGCAAGAGATCGGCCCGTGCTACAAGGGCGTCCTGGGCCTCGTACATGGGCCAGTGTAGCCACCAGCTGTGCGGCAGCCACCTGCTGCGCGAACTGACCTTTGTCGTCGAGGCTACCGCGCGACTGATGAAGAGCCTGCTCCCTGCCACAAGGTCAACAAGAGCGCATCCAAGACCCTGAACGACGACGTGCGCAAGCGCTACCGCACCATCAGGGCGCCAGGGAACTGCCCGATATCCCGACGAAAGGAAAACGTGGACGCAAGTCCGACGCGCACAACCTGCACGAACGTCTCGTGAAACACGAAAACCTGCGCTTCACAGACGACCCCAACGTCAGCTTCACCAACAATGCCGGAGAACAGAAGATCAGGATGGCAAAGGTCAAGGTGTCCGGATGCTTCCGCTCCACGCAAAAGCATGGTGCCAAGCTACCTCACCTCCATGGCCGCACTCGGCTACAACCCACTCGTCGCCACCCAGATCGCCCTCGACGGAAAAGCCGCAGACATCATCAACGAGCACTATGGCCAATCAGAACCCAACAAGGGGTGAGTAGATACTCAGATTGAAGATCAGCGTGATCCTGTCGAGCCAGCTGTCGCACCACTCTTCCAGCCCCTCCTGCCGCAGCCTCGATCACATCGCGCCTGGAGTGCGCCCGGCAAAAGCAGAGGATCACCTTGCCATCAAGCTCGCGCGCCAGCTTCTTGCAGGCCGCGTAGCGGTCGCAGACAAGGAAGACGATGCCTTCGGTGGAGCCGAACAGCATCATGGCCACCCGGGCGCTGCGTGACGAGAGGAAGAAGTCGGCGCTGACCGCGTTCCACGGCCAGGCCTTCTGCGAGCGCCCCGAGGCCTTCTGGATACGCCAGCTGGTCTCGTGGCGCACCGTCTGATGCTCGAGGATGGCCTGAGCGAGAGGCGCGAACATCGGCTTCATTCTCGTCATGCCGCCAGCGATCGTTCCCGGCGCCATCGGCAGTCCCTGGTCCTCCAGCCATCGCGAGGCAGGGGCCGCAAGCAGGCGTAGCGCTCACAGAGCACATATCCCCGGACACTGGTGCCGAAGAGGGTATTCGCAAACAAGCGCAAAGGGGCCGGCGCGATGATCTCCGCAGGCGCCGATGGACACTGACAACCACGGCGCCCACGGACAATCCGGCGGGCATGAGCCTTGACATGGACCTCCATGATCAAGGTCTCGTGGCTGCCGTTGGCAACATGGCGCTCGCCGCAACACGGGCACTGCGATGCCGGTGAATCATGGCGCTTCTCCTCGAGCTTCGCACGCGGGCCGTGGCCGCTCTTGCCAGGTTGCTGACCCTGCTTGTTCCCGGTGCCTTCCTTCTTCTCGCTCTTCGACCCGAAGCGCGCCTTCGCGTGCCTGGCACGCGTCCCGCGCAGCTTCGCCAGCTCGCACTCCTGTTCAGCGTTCTTGCGCTTCAGAACGTCCCTTTCCCGCTCCAGCGCCTGCTTCGCCTCCCGGCAAGCCGCCTTCAACTCCGCACGAGCCGCCTCGAGCTGATGACGAGTGCGGTCGAGATGAAACTTCAATGTGCCCGCACGGGCAGCAATCTCCGCACAGCGCAAATCACGCATACCCGCATCCGCTCCGCCTCATGGAGCGCCCGCCAGTCAGGCGCCTCGCATCACAAGGCGCCTGACATGGGCCGTCGCCACCTCCCGTCAGCGGTTGTGCCGCTCCGCACGTCTCGTCGAAAGACTCCATGGGTGAGAGTTTCGTATGGCACAGTTGCAGGCTCAGTACCATTTGTTCATCTCACAGTGCCGGGGTGTGATTTGGGCTGATGTTGTCGTTGGCTGGTGCGTCGTCTGCACCGATCATGGCCGTCCACGCGCTCTCGAAGCGGCCGGCTTCGAGCAGGGCGGAAGATGATTGTCCGCCGACGATGCGCCAGCGCATGCCGGAGCGTTTCATGCGCTGTGTGACGAGGGTCTTGTTTGCCGTCTCGACAATTCCCGAGCCGGTTGCTTCAGCGCGTGGTAGCGCATGCGGTGGCGATGCTTGCGGAAGAAAGGACAGTTTCCTGTTGTTGGCAGATCCTCAGAAAGACCGGAACCAACCAGAATCAGCCATCACCGCGTGACCGAACGCTTACAAACAACCCGCCCGCGCGCCGATAACGCCGCCGGCGACGATCGCGGACGGCCCCGAAGCCAGAAAACCCGGCACGCTGTGAAACCTCCGGACAGCAGAAGACAGCAAAATTGAATGCAGCATGAGAAACGTCTGGTCTTGTTAAGGAGGCGCCTTGACGAACCGGATGACATGGTTACAGGAACGAAGGATGGAGAAGTTTGAGGATGTGCCGGACGGCTTTGAGGAGAAGCGTCTTTCGGCGATGGATACGGGTTCCCGGCGAATCCGGGGGCGATCGCATCAGGTCTCTCCAGCAGCAACTACGTCTGTCGACACTCGAATGTCGCGCGGATCGCCTCTGCCACCACAGGTCCCCGACACTCGAACATGGTTGCGAGCGCCCGGAGATCGTCAAGGTAATTGTGGTCTCCCCCGAATTTTCGGCGGCAACAATTTCATGCGCTACTGCCAACCGCGATCGGCGGCTTTGTGAGCGGGCATTCTCCATTCGGCTTGAGTGCGGGCCTGTTCCCGTTTCAGGTTACCCGCGCACGGGCCTTGTATTTCAGGTCGCACCAGAGTTCTTGCGCGATCACGGTTTCGAGGGTCTCGGCGGCTGCGAGCACGTCCGCCTCGTCGATGTAGAGGGGCGTGAAGCCGAAGCGCATGATGTCCGGCGCACGGAAGTCCCCGATTACACCCCGGTCGATGAGCGCCTGCATGGCGGAATAGCCGTGCTCGAAGGTGAAGGAAACCTGCGAGCCGCGTTCGGCCGGGTTGCGTGGCGAGGCAAGCGCGAGGCCGGGACAGCGGGCCTCGACCTCGGCAATAAACAGCTCCGAGAGCGCAATCGAGGCCCCACGAATGTCCGCCATGTCAACGCCTTCCCATACGTTCAGCGCCTGGTCCAGAATGGCGAGTTGCACGATGGGTGGCGTGCCGACCCGGAGCCGCTCGGTTGACATGGCGGGACGGTAGTTGATCTCCATGGCGAAGGGCGCATCGTGGCCGAGCCAGCCGGCGAGCGCTGGCTCCACTGCCTCGATGATGTCCGGGCGGACATAGATGAAGGCCGGGGCGCCGGGCCCGCCGTTCAGGTATTTGTAGGTGCAGCCGGCGGCGAACTCGGCCCGGCACCCGGCCATGTCTATCTGCACTGCGCCAGCGCTGTGTGCGAGGTCCCAGATCATCACCGCGCCTGCGGTGTGGGCGGCCCGCGTGACCGCGCCCATGTCGTGCATCCGCCCGGTGCGGTAGTCGACGTGCGTCAGCATGACCGCCGCCACCTCGTCGGTGATGCTGTTCGGCAGGTTCTCTGGGGCCGGCGTGCGCAACTCGTAGTCCTTGCCGATCGTGCGGATCAGCCCTTTGGCCATATAGAGGTCGGACGGGAAGTTTCCCGAGTCCGAGAGGATCACCCTGCGTTCGGGGCGCATCTTCAGGGCCGAGGCCAGTGCCTGATAGACCTTGATCGACAGCGTGTCGCCGGTTGTGATGGAGCCCTCGGGCGCGCCGACCAGCCGGGCGATCCGGTCGCCCACATGCTGCGGCAGCGCCATCCAGTCGGCCGTGTTCCATGCCCGGATAAGCTCGCGCCCCCATTCCCTGCCGATCACGGTCTGAGTGCGTTCGAGGGTGCTCTTCGCCAGCGGCCCGAGTGAGTTGCCGTCCAGATAGATCACGCCTTCGGGGAGGTCGAAAAGTTCTTTCTTGGGAAGCGTCCGGGACATGGCTCAGAGGTCTCCGCGCAGATGCCAGAGTTCGGGAAACAGTTCGACATCCAGCATGCGGCGCAGATAGGGGACGCCGGAGGTGCCGCCGGTGCCGCGCTTCGAGCCGATTACCCGTTCCACTGTGGTGACATGGTTAAAACGCCAGCGGCGGAAATAATCCTCCAGATCGACCAGCTTTTCGCCGAGTTCGTAGAGCGTCCAGTATTTGTCGATGTTTTCGTAAACGATTTTCCATCTTGCTTGGACTTCCGGCACGGCCTGGCGGGGCGTGTCGAGGTTGGGTGCGGGCAGGGCGGCTGTCGAGCCGTCGACAGTCCTGAACAGCAGGCGGACGACCTCATCGTAGAAGCTTGGCCGCGCCAGTTCGTCCGAGAGCATCCTGTGGATTTCTGGCGTGTGTTCGTGGGGCTTCAGCATGTTCACATTCCGGTTGCCCAGCAGATACTCGATCATCCGGTATTGCCAGGACTGCATGCCCGACGACGGCCCGAGCTCCTCCCGGAACCGCGTATAGTCAGCAGGCGTCATGGTCCGCAGCACGTCCCACGCGCTGTTAAGCTGCTCGAAAATGCGGCTGATCCGCGCTAGCATCTTGAAGAGTTGCGCTGTACGGCCCTTGCGCAACTCTTCCCGCGCGGCAACCAACTCGTGAATGACGAGTTTCATCCAGAGCTCGCTGGTCTGGTGCTGGATGACGAACAGCATCTCGTCATGCGCGTCGCTGAGGGGCTGCTGCTGCCCGAGCAGGCGATCCAACTTCAGATAGTCGCCATAGGACATCTCGTCGGCGAAGTCCGTCTTCGCGCCGTCAACGCTCGGATCGTAAGCCTCTCCGCTCATCGCTTTTCCCCGTTCTCCGACCCTGGACCTTTATGTCCGATTGTAGTCCGGCCTGGTCACCCTGCACGACGGTCCCATGCTAATTCGGAGACGCGAAATCCGAATGCGCTGGGGCTCGGATCATCACAGATCGCCTCTTTGATCGCAATTTTCGTGCCGAGAAAGTCCCATCGAGCCTTGGCGGTACGATTGCAGCGCGACGCAAACTGTAAAAATCTCGCCAGTCGTCGCCGGATTAGCAGCGTGGGATCACCGTGGATAACGGGCGCACGCTCAGTACGTCTTGCTCACGTTGGCGGCATCTTACCCGATCGTGCGCAGGTCCTTCCGCGTCAGGTACCCAGGTAAGTTGCCAATGCCTCGCAAATGCGCGCTGCGGCCTTGCCATCACCGTAGGGGTTGGGCGCAGCAGCGATTCGTGCATATTCCTTCTCATCGTCAAGGAGATATTCGCACGCGTCCACAATCGCGTTGCGCTCGGTTCCGACACGGACTAGGCAGCCGGCTTCAACACCCTCGTTGCGCTCGGTTCGATCGCGCAATACGAGAACAGGTCGATCAAGCGACGGAGCCTCTTCCTGAACACCACCAGAGTCGCTCAGGATAAGGTGAGCGCGCGCCATCAGGTCAATGAAGGAACGATATGGCTGAGGAGGAATCACGTTGAAATTCGGTCTGGCTGCGGCACAGACTTCCATGATCGCCTTCTGCACGCCGGGGTTCGGGTGCCCAATCAACACCACGTCTGTTTCAGGGCGTCGAGCAGCAAGGTCGACGATTGCGCCAAGCATGTCACGAATGGTTTCACCAAGGACCTCGCGGCGATGAAGTGTCACCAATACGTACCGGCGGTCGGCTCTGCGTTCGGGCCAGAGCATTGTCGGCGCATCCATACCGTCGACCCGATTTCGGGTTACAACTTGCAGCAAGGCATCGATGATGGTGTTCCCTGTTACCGTGACCCGGTTTCTTCCTATGTTTTCGGCATACAGTGCCTCGGCCGCCTGCTTGGTGGGGGCGAAATGCAGATCCGCCAGGCGGGATACCATCTGGCGATTTGCTTCCTCGGGGAACGGAGAAGCAAGACTGCCGCTGCGCAGCCCGGCCTCTACATGCCCGATCATCACTCTTCGATAATGGCCTGAAAGGGCGCCCATGAGGCAGCTGGTGGTGTCGCCCTGAACCAGCACTGCTTCAGGGTTGACGCGATCGAAGGTCTCCTCAAGTTGCCCCAGCAGCGTTGCGCTTAATATGGACAGTGACTGGTCGGGTCGCATCACGTCGAGTCGCTCGTCCGGCTTGATGCCGAAGAAGTCCAAAATTGAATCGACCATCTCGGAACCATGCTGACCGGTAAGGCATACCACGGGGTTGAGAACCGGGTGTGAACGCAGTTCGGAGATGACAGGGGCAAGCTTGATCACTTCGGGCCTAGTCCCGAGGATCACGAGCACGGGTTTCATCGTGATACCGCTTCTTCCATGATCTCACGCGTCCGTTCGGCGATCCGGAGCCAGGAAAATTCCGAGACGGCCTTCTGCCGTGCCGCGTCGCCGAAGGCCTGCCTGCGCTCTGGCGCCTCAACCAGTTTGCGGATTGCCGCGCCCAGCGCGTCGGGGGAGTTGGCAGGTGCCAGAAAACCGGTGATTCCATCTGAAATCAGATCCGGGATCCCACCGACATTGGTGCCAACGAGACTCAGTCCGCAGGCCATGGCCTCAAGGCCGGCGATACTTGTTGCTTCCATGAGCGACGGCAGAACCGCAAGATCGGCGCCGCTGTATATTTCCGGCATGTCGGCGTTGGGTACCGAGCCTAGGAAATGGACCCGTTCGGCGATGTCGAGTTCAGCAAAAATTCTGCCCATGGCGACACGCTCCGAACCATCTCCGGCAATTACGATCCTGAAACGTGAATCGGACAGCATTCTGCAGGCTCGCGCAAAATCCGATACTCCGTTCTTCTCCACTAGGCGGCGGGCCAGCAGGACGACAGTTTCGTCGCTGCTCACATTCCAGGCCCGTCGAGCTCGCTCGCGGGCATCGGCGTGAAGGGAAAACTTTTCAGTATCTACGCCATTGGCAACGTAATGGGCAGGACCCGTGTATCCGATCGTGCGAGTAGCGGCCAGGAGCTCGCGACTAGGTGCGATTACTGTGGCCACATGACTGAGTTGCTTGGCGGTGCGAGCCCTGCGCGTTGCCGAGCCCGCCAGCCGTTTCAGGAAACCCGAGGTGTGATTGGTGAAGACTACGGGGATGTTTCGAATAAATTTCGTTGCCGCCAAGGGTTTCATGCCATGAACATGGATGACATCGGGTCTTGCCGATGCCACATAGCGGCGTAACCAGATGGCGAGTTGTAGATCGAAGAACGGTTTGCCCGAAACCCGGAAGTGTTTCCGGTATATGGGAAATCCCAGTGTGTACTCGGCACTATCCTCCTTGCCTTGGCTCGGCGTAAGAACCACGACCTGATCTTGAAGAATGTCAAGATGACGTGCCAACTCGTAAACGTGAGTAGCGATTCCGCCGATTTGGGGTGGAAATTCGCTGGTAAGAAAGAGGATGTTCATATCCTTGACCTGCCCCCGTCGACTGGTCCGGGGTGAATCTTAGCGAATTGAGGATTTCTCCGCTAGGCTGGCCGTTCGGCGGAGCGTAGGGAGCCGGGCGGCCAGCCTAGCGTGACGATCGTCTCGGGTGCCACGACGATCCCATACTAATTCAGAGACGCGAAATGCGTTGGGGCTCGGCTCATCACAGATCGCCTCCTTGATCGTAATTTTCGTGCCAAGAAGGTCCCATCGAGCCTTGGCAGCACGAAAGCGGGATTCTTTGTCTCCTCTATATCACGATTTCGCCAATAGAATCGCGCGGTCGTGCATTTTTGGGCAGGCACGAATTAGGCAAGCGCTCGTTCGTGCGGTGAGGTGTTGTTGTTTTCGTCCGTTTGACGGGCTTTTGTCAGGGAGTTCCAGCGTGCACCCGGAGCCGGCGCCGCAAGTCCGACAGGTGGCGGCCAGCCACAAGGGAGCCACTCCGGAGCAGGCCGAAAGCCCGGACCACATCGTCGATCATGATCCTTGCGCCTGCAAGGGCTGCGGCGCGCCGCTGTCGGATGATGATCGTCACGCAGAACCCGTCTGTCGGTAGGTCTTCGACGTGCCGCAGCCCCTCGAGGTCACCGAACATCGCTGCCTTTGCGCCGCCTGCGCCACCGTGACAACAGGCGCCTTCCCGCACGGCGCCCCGGTACGGGCCGCGCATCACCGCGTGGGTCTGTCGCACGCCCGGTTCATTCCCGAGCAGCGCGTCGCCGAGGT
This sequence comes from Alphaproteobacteria bacterium, assembly GCA_964291215.2. Taxonomy (GTDB): domain Bacteria; phylum Pseudomonadota; class Alphaproteobacteria; order MPNO01; family UBA830; genus JAJEBT01. Next base: position 2,780,242 of record OZ219791.1, read on the forward strand.
CATGAGCGACCTCTTCGCGGTCAGGATCTCAAAGGCCACCATCGCCGCCATGAGCCAGCGCACCGCCCGGCGCTTCAAGGACTTCCTCGATCATGTCGCAGAGATCATCCGCACCCGGGCACCGGTCAAACACCTCGACGAGACCGGCATCCGCATCGCCGGCCGGACCCGGTGGCTCGATGTGCCGTGCACCCCGCTGCTCACCATCCTGCGCGTCGCCTCCGGGCGCCGCCACATCGACGAGAAGCTCAACGGCATCGTCATCCATGACGACTACGCCACCTGCTTCGCTCTCGAGGGCGTGCGCCACGGCGCCTGCAACGCCCATCACCTGCACGAACTCCAGGCCCGATCGAGAAGGAAGACCGGGCCACCGCGATGCACCTGCTCCTCATCCGTGCCAACAGAGCCGCCCGCTTCGCCCGCAAGAACAACCGCGACATGCCTGCTTCACGGGGCGCCCGAATCTCGCAAGCCCGGGACAGGATTCTCGAGCGTGCCATCGCTTCCCACGAAGACAGGCCGCCGCTCCAGCCCGCAAGGCGCGGACGACAAAGACGCCGCATCGGTCACAACCTCGCGCTCCCGCTCCGCAAACACAAGGACGGGTGCCTGCGCTTCCTCACCGACCCCCGTTCTCCGACAACGAGGCGCGACCTCCGGATGGGCAAGCTGCGGCAGAAGATCTCGGGCGGCTTTCGCTCCATGCAAGGCGCTTCGCCAACCTGCGATCCGTCATCGCCACCGCCCGAAAACAGGACTGGAATGTCCTCGAAACCCTGGCCTACCCCGACCCCATCCAGCTGATCCCGAAACCGCGCTTGTGAAATCCCTCCTCGGCGCCACCACACCGGAACCATCAATCCACCGCCTGTGAGCGCTCGCCGAAATCAAACCTGGGCAGTTACAATAGCTCTTCGTAAACAGAGAGAGTGTCTGCACACATATGTGCAAGGGTGAAGCGGGCAAGCACATGTGCGCGGGCCCTTGCTGCGAAGACGGGACCCAATGCGGCAAGTGAGAGGCGAATACCGTCAGCGAGGCTATCCGCGTCTCCAGGAGGGACGAGCCACCCGGTCTCACCGTCAAGGATGATTTCTCGCGCGCCGCCGTGATTGCTGGCAACGACGGGCAGCCCCATGGCTCCGGCCTCGGCCATAACACGGCCAAACGCTTCCGGTTCGACCGATGCGGAGACCACGACATCGCTCGCAGCATATGTTGCTGTCATGTTGGCGGCGTGGTTTGCAAAGTGCACAGGCAGGCCATCCGCGAGTTCCCGCAATTCTCGACGATAACCTTCTCGCCCCCCCCCGGCAAAAACCGCCACGACATTCATATCGTCCAGACGCCGTATCGCCTCGATCATAATTGGATGACCTTTCAAGCGGGTGAGACGTCCCGGCAGGAGTACTACATATGCCCCTGTCGGAATCCCCCAGGCCGAACGCAGCGCCGCTTTTTCGCTGGGAGAGACAATAGCAGGGTCGAATACGGCCGGATCAACGCCGCGATACACCACTCTTATGCGACCTGCCGGGCAATCGTAAATGTCGCGCATATGTGCAGCGATGAAATCAGAGACCGCGATGACCCGATCGCCACGAACCATGATTCGGTTGTAGGCCCGTTTAGCTGCACTGCTGGCATGGTAGGTACCGTGGAAGGTGGTGACGAAAGGAACTCTTGCATGTCGAGCTGCTGCTCTTGCGCTCCATGCCGGGGCACGCGAGCGAGCGTGGACAAGGTCTACCTTTTCTTGTGCGATCAGGGCTTCCAGTTTGGCCACATTGCGCCAGAGAATAAACGGGTTCTTGGTATCGACGGGTAGGCGGATATGGTGGTTGCCAAGTTCTGCTGCCATCCGTCCGCCTGCAGAGACAACCAGCGACCTTGCTCCAGCCTCGCGCAAGGCCGAGGCAATCTCAAGCGTTCCCCGTTCAACTCCGCCCGTCTCCAGCGCAGGGAGGACTTGAAGTACGGTCTTGCCCTCTATTTGCCCCTTCATTGAGGATGAACACGTGGCACAGTGTTTCGTCATAACAGAACGTTGTGATACAGGACACCAACCTATAGCGATGAGTCGTCGACAGTCGTCTGCGAGTCGATATCACGCTAGCATTCACTGACAGCAACGGACCAATGACCTGCTCCCGTCGACGGGCCCAAGGTGAATGTTAGCGCATTGAGGATTTCTCCGCCAGCCTAGCGTGGTCGCCATTGCGTCGGGAATCGCCCGGCTTCGATGAAGAACAGTTGCGGGGCAGCGCGAATTTCTGTATCTGGATCGAAACAAATGTGCTGGCCGATCCTGCTCTCCGACCACAGGGGCTTGGCTGGCAGTCTGGGCGGCTATGAACACCACAGCGAAACCCGAAGCCCTCAAGACATTTATCGAAAAGATCGAAAATCGAACGGCGCGGGTCGGCATACTTGGTCTCGGCTATGTCGGGATTCCTCTTGCCATTGCGATCGCCAGGCAGGGATTTCCGGTCCTCGGCTTCGATGTCCTCAAGAAGCGGACAAGAGAGGTCAATCTCGGCAAGAGCCCGATTAAGCAGTTTTCCGACGACGAAATCGCGCATATTCTGGCAAGCGGCTTCGAGGCGACGAGCGAGTTTGGCCGGACCGGTGAATGCGACGCGCTCATCATTTGCGTACCGACACCGCTCGACACGTCGCGCGAACCCGATCTCAGTTTCGTTACCGCGACCATGGATGTCATATCGCGGCATTTTCGCGCCGGGCAGTTCCTGTCCTTGGAGAGCACGAGCTGGCCTGGGACGACGCGGGAGGTGTTGCTTCCATATGTCGCGAAGGCCGGGTGCTCGGCCGGCAAGGATTTCTTTCTCGTCTATTCACCCGAACGCGAGGATCCGGGCAATAGCGACTTCAATACAAAGACGATACCCAAGATCGTCGGTGGTACGACCGAGAACTGCCTTGAGGCCGGGTGCGCGCTCTATGGCTCCTTCGTCGACACTGTGGTGTCCGTGAGTTCCACCGATACGGCTGAACTGGTGAAGCTCGTCGAGAACATTCACCGGGCGGTCAATATTGGCCTCGTCAACGAGATGAAGATCGTGGCCGATGCGATGGACCTGGACATATTCGAGGTGATCGATGCAGCAAAGACCAAACCGTTCGGCTTTGAGGCCTACTATCCGGGACCGGGCATCGGCGGGCACTGCATTCCTATCGACCCGTTCTACCTCACATGGAAGGCCCGCGAGTTCGGGATCCACACGCGCTTCATTGAACTCGCGGGAGAGATCAACGCCTCAATGCCACAATACGTGGTCGACAAGCTCATCCAAGCCTTGAACCAGGCCGGGAAACCGCTGAACGGCGCCAGGGTGCTGGTCCTCGGCGTTGCCTACAAACGCGATATGGATGACATGCGCGAAAGCCCGTCCGTATTCATCATGGAAAGGCTTCGCGACTGGGGCGCGACCGTGCACTATTCCGATCCGAACGTACCGGTATTCCCGACGATGCGCGGACACAGCTTCGACCTCGCGTCAGTTGAACTGACGGCGGAGAATATCGCTGGATACGATGCGGTCATGCTGCTGACGGACCACAGTGATTTCGACTACGAGTTGATACGCCGGAACTCGGCAATCCTCATCGACACGCGTGGCAGGTTCCGCAGGTTCGCAGGCGTGGTGCGGGCATGATCCTTTGGTCCTCTCGTTGATTTCGGGGCCTTGCCCGCCATCCGGACGGCGGCCTCGTCCCGCAGGAAAGTTTCGGCTTGAACCGCCGGGCGCGGGGCGTATTATCGTCGCCGAGTTGGCAGGAACGTCTTCTGCGACGCTGCGGTCGGGGCAGACGTTTTCGATCCCACGCCGGTGGCCGGCTGGACTGCCGGCGCGGACTGCAGATGCTCTTTTCCCACAGACAGTCGCCGCGAGAGATTCGGGGACGACCAGACAGGCATGGCTTACAGGCATGAGTAGCAGCGCGATAAACATCACCTTGCCGGACGGCAGCGTGAAAACCTTCGACGGTCCCGTCAGCGGCACGGCCATCGCCGCCGGCATCGGGCCGGGGCTCGCAAAGGCCGCGATCGCCATCGAGATCGCCGGCGAGGTCCTAGACCTCGAGCGGCCGATTGCGCGCGACAGCAAGGTTCGCATCATCACCAGGAAGTCCGAGGAGGCCCTTGAACTGATCCGCCACGACGCCGCGCACGTCATGGCGCAGGCGGTGCAGGAGCTCTACCCGGGAACGCAGGTAACGATCGGGCCGGCGATCGAACACGGCTTCTACTACGACTTCGCCCGCGATACGCCGTTCACCACGGACGATCTCGAAAGGATCGAGGCGCGGATGCGCGAGATCATCGATCGCGACCAGAACTTCGTCCGCGAGGAATGGGACAGGGACGACGCGGTTCGCCACTTCGAAGGCGAAGGCGAGGCCTACAAGGCGGAAATCATCCGCGACCTGCCGGCGGACGAGCCGATCTCGGTCTATCGCCAGGGCGACTGGCTCGACCTCTGCCGCGGCCCCCATCTGCCGTCGACCGGACATGTCGGCAGCGGTTTCAAACTCCTCAAGGTCGCCGGCGCATACTGGCGCGGGGATTCGCGAAACGAGATGCTGCAGCGCATCTACGGCACCGCGTGGCGCGACGAGATGGAGCTGAAGGCACATCTTCACCGCCTTGAGGAGGCGGAGCGTCGCGACCACCGCCGGCTCGGTCGCGAACTCGGGCTGTTCCACTTCCAAGAGGAAGCCGCGGGCAGCGTCTTCTGGCATCCCAAGGGCTGGATGCTCTACCGCACGCTCGAGACCTACATCCGCTGCCGCCTCGCCGCCGCCGGCTATCAGGAAGTGAAGACGCCGCAGCTGATCGACCGCGCACTGTGGGAGGATTCGGGACACTGGGACAAGTTCCGCGAGCACATGTTCACCGCCGAATCCGAGGACGGCCGCGTGCTTGCGCTGAAGCCGATGAACTGCCCGGGCCATGTCCAGATCTTCCGCCAGGGCATCACCAGCTATCGCGACCTGCCGTTCCGCATGGCGGAGTTCGGTTCCTGTCACCGTAACGAGCCGTCGGGTGCGCTCCACGGCCTGATGCGGGTGCGCGCGTTCACCCAGGACGATGCGCACATCTTCTGCACCGAAGACCAGATCACCAGCGAGACCGCTGCGTTCTGCGATCTCCTGATGAGTGTCTATGGCGATTGCGGCTTCAGCGACGTCACAGTGAAGTTCGCCGACCGTCCGCCGGTGCGCGCCGGCGAGGACGAGGTATGGGACCGTGCCGAGTCGGCGCTCCTCGAAGCGGTCGAAACGGCCGGGCTCGGCTACACGCTGAACCCGGGCGAGGGTGCGTTCTACGGGCCCAAGCTCGAGTTCGTGCTCCGCGACGCCATTGGGCGGGACTGGCAGTGCGGCACCCTGCAGGTCGATTTCGTGCTGCCGGAACGGCTCGATGCATCCTATGTCAGCGAAGCCGGAGAGAAGCGCCGGCCGGTCATGCTGCACCGCGCCATTCTTGGCTCGTTCGAGCGCTTCATCGGCATCCTGATCGAGCACTATGCCGGGCGCCTTCCCATGTGGCTCGCGCCCGTGCAGGCCGTGGTCGCTACCATTACCTCCGACGCCGAAGCCTGGGCGGGTGAGGTCGTACAGGCGCTCCGCGACGCCGGTGTGCGCGTGCGGTCCGACATCCGCAACGAGAAGATCAATTTCAAGGTGCGCGAGCACAGCGTCGCCAAGGTCCCCGTCATGCTGGTCGTCGGCCGGCGCGAAGCTGACGCGGGCACCGTTGCCTGGCGGACGCTTGCCGGCGGCAGGCAGGAAGTGCTTGCCTTGGAAGACGCCGTCGCTAGACTTGTGGACGAGGGTAGCAGTCCGGCGTTATGATACGACGAAACAGCTTCGTGGCCGCCGCGCTGGCCGACAGTTGACAATTCGAGGAGAAAATCGATCGCACGACCCCCGCTGACCGAGCCGCCCGTGAGGGACGATCGGCTCGTGAACGATTCGATCCAGGCGCCGGAGGTGCGCCTCATAGATGCCGCCGGCGAACAGGTAGGTGTCGTTTCCCGCGAAGCAGCGCTCGAACAAGCCGCCGACAGCGGGCTGGATTTGGTCATCGTTGCCGTCAATGCCGAACCGCCGGTCTGCAAGATCATGGATTACGGCAAATTCAAGTATGACGAGCAGAAAAAACGGAACGAGGCCCGGAAGAAGCAAAAAACGATTGACGTCAAGGAAGTGAAGCTTCGTCCCGGGATCGATACCCACGATTACGAGATCAAGATGCGGTCGATGAAGAAATTTCTCGACGAGGGTGACAAGGTGAAGGTCACCATGCGCTTCCGCGGCCGCGAAATGGTGCACCAGGACATCGGCGCGAAGGTGCTCGACCGGGTGCGGGAGGATCTCGACGGGCGCGTCAAGATCGAGCAGTTCCCCAAGATCGAAGGCCGCCAGATGGTGATGGTGCTGGCGCCGCGCTGATGGCGGCTCCGGTTCGGCGCCGGCTGCCGCTAGTTGTCGGCGGAACTGTCCGAGGCAGGTACGTGGACAAACCTGCGGCCGCAATACGGGCACTCGACCTCGCCATCCTCCAGCGTAAGGAAGATCCTCGGATGCCCGAGCACACCGTCGCCGTCGCAGGCGACCCTCCGGGCCGCGGTCTCGACGGTCTCCAGGGGGGGGGATGCTGTCGCCATGGTCCCGTTGTTCTCCGAGAAGGTCTTTGCCGGAAGCGGACGGCTCGAACCCCTGTTCGCGCCGTGCCGTCGCCCGCATCGTCATGCGGGGGCGATGATAACCGATCCGGCAGGCCGGCAAAAGACGCGGCCGCGGCGGGTCTGCTGCTCGTTATCGCGGTTCTGGCCGGTTGCGCCGTGCCGCAGGCGGTCCTGCCGGTGCCGCCGCCCGCAGCGTCGCGGATGACGGACGATCGCATCCTTGCCGGCGATGGCGCTGTCCTGCCGCTGCGCCGCTGGATGCCTGAGGGCCGGCCGCACGCTGTCATCGTCGCGCTCCACGGCTTTAACGACTATTCGAAGGCCTTCGACGCTCCCGCGTCATACTGGATGTCGCAGGGAATCGCGACCTACGCTTACGATCAGCGCGGCTTCGGCCGCGGTCCGCAGCGCGGACTCTGGGCGGGCCAAGATGTTCTGGCATCAGATGCCGCCGCCGCGGTCTCGCTCGTGCGCGGCCGCTATCCCGGTGTGCCGGTCCATGTTCTCGGCGAGAGCATGGGCGGAGCTGTTGCCATGATCGCCGCCGCGGCGGGACTGTTTGAGGCCGACGGGTTGATTCTGGTGGCGCCCGCTGTCGGGGGTCCGCGCTATCTCGGGCCGGTGCTGCGGGGCTTGTTGTGGCTCGCGTCGCGCATGGTCCCCTGGTTTCCGGTCACCGCCGAGGGGCTGAGCATCCGTCCCTCCGACAATGCCGGGATGCTGCGCCGGCTTGGACAGGATCCGCTGGTGATCAAGCAGACCCGGATTGCAACTGTCGAGGGGCTGGTCCAGGCGATGGACGGGGCGCAGGCGGCTGCGGGGCGCCTCCATATTCCGGCGCTGTTGCTCTACGGGTCGCGGGACGAACTGGTGCGGTCAAGGCCGTTTCGCGATGCAGTGGCCGCCCTTCCCCCGGAAGCTGGCCACCGGACGGCGGTCTACAAGTCCGGCTGGCACATGCTGCTCCGGGATCTTGAAGCGAAGATCGTGCATGACGATATCGCGGCGTGGATCGCGGATCGCCGTGCGCCCCTGCCTTCCGGCGCCGACCGCGTATGGCAGGGGAAGTGAGACGCGCAGCGGTTCGGGTGAGCCGGACCGTACAGGACGCGTCATCTTCTCGGGTGCGGCTGTCCGGTGCGTTCCGGCAGTCGCCTTGATGCTCGGCGGTGCCCGGCGCTCCGTGAAGGCGCGGCTTGCTGCCGCGGCTGCCGGGCTCTATGTTTGGCGCGTCCCGGAACGGTGGAACAGGAGTTCACGGCACCCGTAGCTCAGTTGGATAGAGCGCTGGCCTCCGAAGCCAGAGGTCACAGGTTCGAATCCTGTCGGGTGCGCCATTTCCGGAACCGGTGCCGCGCCGCCGCTTGCGGACAACGCCGCGGACGGCGGCGCGGCACCGGAGTTTCCGTCACGCGGCATGCCTGCGTGAGCCGGAGCAGGGCGCGATGGCAGGGGAGGCGGCAATGGAGGCCGAAGTCGTCGAGTTCACCGGTGGCGAAAAGGTGCTCGACCGGACGGTACGGGCAATGGCGCTCGTAGCCGGGGCCAGCCTCATGTGGCTGATGCTGCTGGTCTGCTATTCGGTGTTGATGCGCAGGGTCTTCAACGCTCCTCCGCTCGGCGGCACCGACATCGCGTCGGTCAGCCTCGTGCCAGTCGCCTTCCTCGGCTTTGCTTATTGCGGCTGGACGGGCGGGCATATTGCGGTTGACGTGATTTCGGCGCTCGGACGCGCCGGCCTCACCCGCTGGACGGATGTCGTCGTGCGGCTGTTGTCCGCCGTCATCCTCGGCATGCTGACCTGGCGGTGCATCGTGCTGCTTGTCGACGCCATGGAAATCGGCGAGGCGACGGAACTCATCGAGGTCCCGCATTCCCCGTTCATTGGCATCATGATCTTCGGATCGGCAGTGTTCGCGCTGACTTTCGCCGTGATGGCGAGGAGGGCGTGGCGCGGCCTGCCCAACGCACCCTCTCCGTGAGCGCCACGCCTTGAGTCCCACTTGGACAGGAATTGTCGGCCTTCTGGCGCTGTTCGTGCTGCTCGGCATGCGCATGCCGGTGGCGGTCGTGATGACGCTGCTCGGGATCATCGGCATCTGGGTGCTCAACAGCTGGAGCGCGGCGATGTCGACGCTCGCTGACGAGGCGTGGGTCATCGTTTCCAACTACGAGTTCATCGTCATTCCCCTGTTCATCCTCATGGGGAACTTCGCTTCGATCTCCGGCATGAGCCGCGACCTCTACACGGCCGCCTATTCTTGCCTCGGCCACTGGCGCGGCGGTCTTGCCTCGGCGACGATTGCTGCCTGCGCCGGCTTCGCGGCCCTGTCAGGGTCCTCGGTCGCCTCGGCCGTGACCATGGGGCGCGTTTCGCTTCCCGAGATGCGGCGCTACAAGTACTCCAACCGTCTCGCCACCGGCGCGATCGCGGCCGGCGGCACCCTTGGCATCCTGATCCCGCCGAGCACCGGCTTCATCATCTATGCTATCCTCGTGGAGGAGTCGATCGGACGGCTGTTCCTTGCGGGCGTGCTGCCCGGTCTGCTCCTGACCGTACTGTTCATGATCCAGATAGCGATCATGACGCGCCTCAATCCGGAACTCGGTCCGGCCGGGCCGCGCTCAAACTATCGCGAGCGGGCCGCGTCCATCGCCCAGGCCGGACCTATGATCGTGATCGTGCTGATCACCATCGGGGGTATCTACACCGGCATCTTCACCCCGACCGAGGCGGCCGCCGTTGGAGCGATGCTCGCCTTCCTGCTGGCGCTGACCCGTCGGCGGGTTACCGGCGAATCGATGTCGAAGGTGCTCCTGCAGACGGTCCGCACGACAGGACTAGCCTTCTTCATCCTGATCGGGGCGCACATCTTCAATCCGTTCATGGCCCTGACCGAGATTCCGTCCGACCTCGCAGCCCTTCTGATCGACGCCGAATTGCCGCGCACCGTCATCATGCTGATCATCATGGCGGCCTATGTGGTTCTCGGGACTTTTCTCGAAGGGTTCGCCATGCTGGTGCTGACGCTACCGATCGTGCACCCGTTGATCGTTGAGCTCGGATACGACTCGATCTGGTTCGGCGTGGTTGTCGTCATCGTCATAGAGATGGGCCTGATCAGCCCGCCGGTGGGCGTGAACGTCTTTGTCGTGAAGGGGATCGCCGAGGATGTACCGCTGCGGGAGATCTTTGCCGGCATCGTGCCGTTCTGGATCGCGATGATGGTCTGCCTCCTGATACTCCTCGCCTTTCCCGAAATCGCGCTGTTCCTGCCCGACACCATGATCGAATCGTTCGACTGAGGCGCCCCCGAGCACCGCCCTGATGCAAATCCCGTCATGTGAAGAGAGGCTCGCGACACATCATTGCGGATACGTTAGGTGTCGACTACAGCACCAGACACCAGCGCGGCCCGGAGTTTTGATGTCCATGAACTCCGTCCCAATTCCGGCACGCGGTCCATCCGGTGCGGGAGAGGCTGCTGCGCCGCCCCATGGCTCGCCTGAAGCCGGAAATTACGGTCAAGAAGACCGGTCCGAGACGGCGCAAGTCCCGATGCACTCAGATTCTGCATCAGATGGGATCACCGTCACCGCTCTGGAACCGGCATTGACAGTCCCGCACACGCATAGCAAACTCCCGTCGGATGCGGTGTGCTGCAGGCCTCCGATCTGTCCCACCGTTTCAATCAAGGGGATGTCCGATGACCAGAATCACGACTTCGATGATCACCGCTTTTCTTGTCCTTGTCGGCCCATCGCTCGCGGTTGCCGCCGACCTCAAGGTGGCGTTCTTTCCCGGGCCGAAGCATCCGATCAACGCACGCATGCTGGCGCCGTGGGCCGACGGAATAAACGCCCAGAAGGCCGGTCTGCAAGTGAAGATCTTCGTTGCCGGCAAGCTGGGCAAGGGCCCGGCCAAGCAGTTCAAGCGCGCGCTTGATCGCGTTGCCGACGCCTCGTTCGGGCTGCAGGGATACACGTCGAAACAGTTCCGCGCGACCACGCTCGTCGAACTTGCGAATATCATGACGAGCGCCAAGGAAGGCACCCGAGCGCTGAACGCCGCCTATGCGAAATCCGAAGCGCTCCGCAAGGAATATTCCAGGGTGAAGGTGCTGGCGCTCTGGACCATCGATCCGCCGATGATCATGACCAAGGACAAGCCGATCAAGACGGTAGCCGACCTCAAGGGCCTCAAACTGCGCACGCCGTCGCAGATGTCGGCGCGCTCGATCAAGGCGCTGGGCGCCGTTCCCGTGCCGATGCCGATCACCAAGCTCTACAACGCCCTTGCCCGCGGCACCGTGGACGGGGTTCTGGTCTCTCCAACCGTGCTGCACACCTTCAAGATCAAGGAGGTCACGCGGCATTTCGCCCATGGCGTTCCGTTCGGCTCGTCGCCGATGTTCATCGTGATGAACCGTGACAGCTGGAATGAGCTGTCGTCCGCCCACAAAGACATCATCACCAAGTCCGTGGGGACGAATTGGGGTAATGTCGGCGGCCGGATCTATGACGAGGAGAATGCCAAGGGCATCAAGTTCCTCACCGGATCGAAGGCGCATAACCTCGTCAAGCTGCCGGACGCCGAAGTTCGCAAGGCGCTGGAGATGCTCGCCAAGCTCGAACAGGAAGTTGTCGCCGAATGGGAGAAGCAGGGCATTCCGGCGACGGAAATCCTCAAGATTATGCGTGCTGCCGGCGCCTGACGCCGGCGACCGGAAAGATCCCGTCAGAATCAGGGGGTCTTCCCGGCCCCAGGGGTAGCCGGAATGCTCTACGCGATATATGGCGTCGACGGGGCTGACGCCGACCGCATACGCGCCGAGAACCGTGAGGCGCACTTCGCCTATCTCGAGCGCTGCAGGGATATTCTCGTGCTCGGCGGGGCGACTCTTGCTGACGACAGCGACGCCCGGACCGGCAGCCTCCTGATCATCAACGTCCGGTCGCGCGCCGAGGCCGACGCGTTCGCGGCGGCGGAACCGTTCAACAGGGCCGGCCTGTTTCGCGAGCATGTGGTTACCCGCATGCGCCGGGGGCAATGGAATCCCGAGGCTGCGCCGGCAACCGCGGAAGGCGACTGAACGGCGGATCGCTGAAGCAGGCGGGCGCCGATTGATCCGCAGCTTGCCGCTCCGCCAGCCGCCTGACACCCAGTTACTGCGCGACGTACGGATGGGACGACGACGGCGTGGCAGCGGTCACGTGCCTGTTCCGGAACTGCCGTCGGCCCGGAGCCGGCAGTTTCAGAAATCGAGATCGGTGTAGTGGGGTGGCGGCGGATTGCCCGGCAGGCGGTCTGCCAGGATCGCCCGAAAGGACGGGCGCGACTTGATGCGTGCGTACCACTCCTTGACCACAGGATAGTCCGCCCATGGAACGTCATCGAGATAGTCGAGGCAGGATAGGTGCGCGCTTGCAGCGATGTCCGAGGCCGAGAACATCTCACCTGCCAGCCATTTTCTCCGGTCAAGCAGCGACGAGGCGTATTCCAGGTGGCGCCGGATATTCTCATGGCCGCTGTGGATCGAGCGCGAATCCGGAGATCCTTGGCCGAGCAGGTGCTTGAGGACCTTCTCGCCGACTAGGCAACGGGTGACCTCGTCGTTGAAACTGCCGGCGAGCCAGCCGACCAGCCGTCGGATCTCGGCGCGCGCCGTCGCCGTGCCAGGATAGAGGGCGGGATCGGGGTGCTCTTCCTCCAGATATTCGGCGATTGCCGCGGCATCCGACAGGGCCGTTCCCTTGTCGTCCGTGAGAATCGGCACGCCGCCGGCCGGTGTTCCGGCAAGGCCTTCCGAATCCCGCCCCGAAAGATCCTGCGGATGGAGTTCGAAGTCGAGAGCCTTCTCCCCGAGGACGATCCGGACCTTGCGGCAGGGTGCGGACAGTGGCAGGTGATGCAGCGTGTACATGATTGCAATCTAGCCGGATCGGGGCGCCTCGAAAACAACCCTGGACAGCTTTCCGAACCCGGCATACCGCATGCGCTTTCCTGCTGTCCGCATGCTGGCGGTTCTGAAGGATCGTCGACAGCGGTTGCCGCCCGGGGGCACTCGGCGTACTATTTCGGCGTGCTGCGGGTCCGTGGCGACTCCCCTGATGGATGCGATCCTCATTTCCGACATGCCCGAGCCCGCAATCAAGGTCGAGAAGCTCACGAAGCACTTCGGCGAAATCATCGCGGTCGACGGGGTGAGTTTCAAGGTTCCCGAAGGCAGCGTGTTGGGGCTCCTCGGTGGCAACGGTGCGGGCAAGACCACGACGATCTCGATGCTGCTCGGGCTGCTGACGCCGACATCCGGTCTCGTCAGCGTACTCGGCGTCGACATGTGGAAGGACCGCTACAGGATCCTCTCGCAGATCAATTTCTCGTCGCCCTATGTCGACCTGCCCAAGCGCCTGACGAGCCGCGAGAACCTCCTCGTCTATGCCCGGCTCTACGGCCTTCCGCAGCCGGCCCGGCGGGTAGCGGAACTGGCGGATGACCTCGCTATCGGCGACTTCATGGAACGGCCGTTCGGCGAATTGTCGTCAGGCCAGAAGACCCGCGTGTCGCTCGCCAAGTCGCTCCTTAACAAGCCGAGGCTGCTGTTGCTCGACGAGCCCACGGCGTCGCTCGACCCCGACGCCGCGGACTGGGTGCGCGGCTATCTGGGCGATTTTCGCAAGCAGCATGGCGGCACCATTCTGCTCGCATCGCACAACATGATCGAGGTCGAACGCATGTGTGACGATGTGCTGATGATGAAAGCGGGGCGCATCGTCGATCACAACACGCCGACAGCGCTTCTCGCCCGATACGGGCGGGCAAATCTCGAAGACGTGTTTCTTGACATTGCCCGGAACCGCGATGCGGGCGCCGCGGCAGCCGCTTCATGATCCCACCCCTGGGCGACCCGCCCAGCCGCTTGTTCTCGCCCGCGCGCATTGTCGCGATGGCGCTACGCTATTTCTACCTGCTGCGCGGCTCCTGGCCACGCATCGTCGAGCTCGGCTACTGGCCGACCATGCAGATGCTCATCTGGGGTTTCATGTCCCAGTTTCTCGCCGATCACTCCGAATGGTTCATGCGTGCCGGTGGTATCTTGATCGGCGCGGTGCTGCTCTGGGACATCATGTTCCGGTCGAACATCGGCGTGACCATCTCGTTTCTCGAGGAGATGTGGTCCCGCAATCTCGGCCAGCTCTTCGCGAGCCCGCTCCGGCCCTATGAGTGGGCCGTGTCCCTGCTCGTCATCAGCGGCATCCGGACCGTGATCGGCGTGGTTCCGGCTGCGCTGCTTGCCATACCGCTCTACCACTACTCGATCTTCGACATGGGCTTCGCTCTCATCGCGTTTTTTGTGAACCTCCTGATCTTCGGATCTGCCGTCGGGCTGGCGGTGTCGGGGCTGATCCTCCGCTTCGGGCTCGGAGCCGAGAGTCTCGCTTGGGCTGCGATATTCGCCGTCGCCCCGCTCAGCGGAATCTACTATCCGATTGCGACGCTGCCGGGTTGGCTGCAGCCGGTTGCGCTGGCACTGCCGTCGGCGCATGTATTCGAGGGCATGCGGGCGGCTGCCATCGACGGCGTGTTCCTGCTCGACCGGTTCGTCTGGTCGGTGGGGCTCAACGCCGTCTTCCTCGCCATCGGGCTCGGCGCGTTTCTCTTCGCGTTCAGCCTGGCCCGCCGCCGGGGACAGTTGATGCAGATGGGCGAATAGGTGGACAGGAGGCGCTAGTGACGGGAACACCGGACAGTGACGGCCGGACGGCCGGATGGGATCGCGAGGTCGACTTCGTGGTGGCCGGCGCCGGACCGGCCGGCATGGCCGCGGCGCTTGCCGGCGCAATCGAGGGCCTCGCCGTCCTCGTCTGCGAGAAGTCGGCGCAGGCCGGCGGTACCGGCGCGACATCGGCGGGGACGCTCTGGATTCCCGCCAACAGCCAGGGGCGCGAGGCCGGCTATACGGACTCCGCTGCCGATGGCGCGAAATATCTCGAAGCCGTCGCCGGCCGGCCCGACGACGATGTCGCCGCGCTGCGCGAGGTCTATTTCAGGGACGGACCCGGGATCATCGACTACTTCACGGAGCATTCCGAGCTGCGTTTCGTTGCCTGCGGTACCCATCCCGACTACCGCAACAACCAGCCGGGGGCCGCGGTCGACGGCCGGGCGATAGTGCCCGAACTGTTCGACGGACGGCTGCTCGGCGCCGAGTTCGAACGCGTGCGGCCGCCGATCGAGGAGTTCATGCTGTTGGGCGGCATGATGGTCAGCAAGGAGGACATCGGGCTGCTGGTCGACCGTTATCGGACGCCGGGCGGCCTTGTTCACGCGGTGTGCCTCCTCGCCCGCTACGTTCTTGACCGTCTGCGCTACAGCCGCGGCACCCGGCTGACGATGGGAAATGCCCTCGTCGGGCGTCTCTATTACAGCCTCCGCAAGCGCAACGTGCCGGTGTTGTTCGAGACCGCCATCGTCGACCTCGTCCGTGAGGACGGGAACGTCACCGGTGCCGTGATCGAGGATGAAAACGGCAGATCCCGCATCCGTGCCAGAACGGGTGTTGTTCTCGCGACCGGCGGTTTCGCACGCAGTGAGAAATTTCGCGAGATGTTCATGCCTGAAGCGGCGCGCCCGAGATCTATGACCCTCGGCGAATGTACAGGCGACGGGCTCGGCATGGCGACCGCTGTCGGCGGCCATATCCGCACGGACGGGCACGGGTCGAGTTCGTTCTGGTCGCCGGTGTCGGTGACTAGGAGGTCCGATGGCAGTGAGGGGCTGTTCCCGCACCTTTCGCTTGACCGCGCCAAGCCCGGGCTGATCGCCGTCAATTCGGCAGGACGGCGGTTCGTCAACGAGGCCATCTCCTACCACGATTTCGTGGAAGCCATGTACCGTTCGCACGAGATCATCGACACCATGCCCGCCTGGCTGGTCTGCGACGCGGCCTTCGTGCGGAGTTTCGGGCTCGGCGCCATCCATCCGGGGACGCGGAATCTCCGACCATTCGCCGACAGCGGCTACATCACCCTGTCTCCAACGCTTGATGGCCTTGCTGCTGCAATCGGTGTCGACGGCGCCGGGCTCGCGGACGCCGTGACGCGCCACAACCGGCACGCCGAGGACGGGTCGGATCCCGACTTCGGCAAGGGCGACGACGCGTTCAACCGCTTCAATGGCGATCCCGGCCGCGTACCCAACCCGTGCCTCGGCCCCATCGCAAGCCCGCCCTATGTTGCGGTGGCGGTATGGCCGGCCGAGATCGGCTGCAGCATCGGCCTCGCGACGACGCCGGACGGCGAGGTCTTGGACGAGAAGGGCTGCGTAATCCCCGGCCTTTACGCTTGCGGCAACGACATGTCATCGATCATGAGCGGCAACTACCCGGGACCCGGAATCACGCTCGGGCCGGCCTTTGTTTTCGGCTACCGGGCAGCTCGGCATGCAGCCGCCCGCACGGGCGCCTGAAGCCGGGCGGGGGCATTGCTGCAGAGCGCTGGCGGCGGCAGAGGATAGTCAGGGACGATGCCATGAATGTTGATCCGGTCACACTTGCCGTCATCAAGGGGCGTCTTGAGCAGATCTCGGACGAGATGGATGCCGCGCTGTTCAGGGCTGCCTTCAGCCCGGTCATTGCCGAGGCGCGGGACGCCTCGCACGGCATCTACGAGGCAGGGACCGGAGACACGCTCATCCAGGGCAAGGAGGGCCTGCCCATCTTCGTGGGCGTCATGTCGTTTGCCGTCAAGGCAGTCATCGCGCGGGCGCAGGACGCGGGCGAGATACGCGACGGCGATCTCTGGATCTTCAACGATCCCTATGTCGGCGGTACCCACCTGTCCGACTTCAAGATCGTGCGCCCCTAATTTCCGCGACGGCCGGCTGTTCTGCTGGCTGGCGTCGGTGGCGCACTGGCACGATGTCGGCGGTGGCGTGCCCGGCAACTACAGCCCGTCCGCCACCGACTGCTTCCAGGAAGGGTTCGTGCTCCCTCCGGTCAGGCTCGCGGAGGCCAGCGTTCTGCGCGATGATATCGTGGATGTCGTCACCGCCAACAGCCGCCTTCCCGGGAGCTCCTACGGCGATCTGATGGGCCAGTTGAATTCCCTCGATCTTGGCGCACGGCGTCTCGGGGACCTGCTCGACGAGTACGGCGACGAGACCGTCAGCCGCGTCTTCGCCGAACTCAAGCGCCGCTCGGCGCAGCAGATGCGGAGCTTGATCTCCGATCTGCCCGATGGCGTGTATTCGGCCGAGGACTTCCTCGAAAATGATGGCATAGAGGACGAGCCCCTCCGGGTGGCGCTCGACCTGACCATCTCCGGCGACCGGCTGATCTTCGATTTCTCGCGATCGGCCGAGTCGTGTTCGGGGTCGGTGAACATCTCCGAGACGACGGCCATCGCCGCGACCTATGTCGCACTCAAGCATGTGTTCCGCAACGTGCCTGCCAATGGCGGGGTGCTCGAACCGATCACGTTCGAGATCCCGCCGGACAAGCTGCTGTCCGCGGTCGCACCGCGCCCTGTCGGCGGTTACACGGAAACCATCCTGGCCTGATCGACATCGTGTTCACCGCCTTCGCCGAAGCCGATCTGGAGATGGCGCCGGCCAACGGTTTTGGCACCATCAACGCGGTTTCGATCAACGGGCGCCGCCCCGGCGAAGCGCGGCCGTGGGTGTTCTTCTCGTTCTTCGGCGGCGGTCTTGGTGCGCATTCGGACGGCGACGGGCTTACGCACGGCAACGGTTCGATCTCGATGGCCACGATTCCGCCTGCGGAAATCCTTGAGGCGGCGCAGCCCGTGATGTTCACAGAGTGGGGATTGCGTCCCGATTCGGCGGGGCCGGGCCGACATCGGGGCGGCTTCGGGGCGATCTACGAGATCGAGCTGCTTGCCGACCGGGCGACCGGGTTCGTGTTCGGGGAGCGCGGGTGGTTCCCCCCGAAGGGTATCGGCGGCGGCGGCGATGGCGCCATTGATGTCGTGATCTACACCCAGGGCGGTGAGGCGCATGTACCGGCGATGACGTCGAAGGCAGTCGGCATACGGCTTGGGGCAGGGGACCGGATCCGCATCGAATCCCCGGGTGGCGGCGGGTTCGGGCCGGCCCCGGAACGGGATGCTGACGAGGTTGCTGCGGATGTCCGCGAAGGTCTCGTGAGCGTTGCCGACGCCGCGGCATTCTACGGCGTCGTCGTTGACGAGCGCGGGAATGTCGATGTTCTGGCCACCAACTCGCGCCGTCGCGCGATGAAGGTCCCATGACCGGGGCTTTTGCAGGCGTCGATGTCGGCGGAACCTTCACTGACGTTTTTTGGCTCGACGAGGACTACGGGCGGTATCGCGTCGCGAAGGTGCGGTCGACTCCGGACGACCAGTCGCGGGGTTTCATGCGCGGGCTCAAGGAAGCCGGCGGGATCTCGGCCCTTGCGACGGTCGTGCACGGCACCACGGTCGGCACCAACGCGCTCCTCCAGCGCATGGGCGCGCCGACCGGGCTGATCACGACTGCGGGTTTCCGCGACGTCTTGGAAATGCGCCGCCGCGACCGCCCAGAGATCTGGGGGCTGAGAGGCTCCTACCTGCCGATAATCCCGCGCCGCCTCCGGCGCAAGGTTGCTGAGCGCACGCTGGCCGACGGTTCGGTCCGTATCGCTGTCGATCCTGATTCGGTGCATGCGACGGCGCAGGAACTGCTCGATGCGGGCGCCGAGTCGCTCGCGATAATGTTCATCAATTCCTACGCGAACCCGGCTAACGAGGAGGCTGCGCTTGAGGCCGCCCGCGCCGTGTGGCCGAATGACCGAATGACCGGTACTGTAACTTGATGTCTGGAAATTTGTCTGAGGTTTGCGCTTTGAGGCGTTTCACTGGGGGGCTAGCCCCCCCAGTGAAACGCGGCGCCATCTTGCTATCCCATGGAGTTGGAAAAATTCATGGAGGAAGCGAATGGACCTGCGACACACTACGACGATCGGGACTGTTTTGGAACATCTGATCGCAAACGGAGCAACGGATCTGGGGCGGATCTTTGGTCAGCTCTTCGAGCTTGCGATGCAAATCGAGCGCGAGCAGCACTTGAAAGCGGGCCACCGGACACCGGAACGACAGGGCTATGCCAACGGCTATAAGCCCAAACGGATCGACACCCCCACTGTTACCGTTCAGGTGCCAAACGGTCACGGGGACGATCCCCCCCAGTCGCTTGAACGCGGCCAGCGATCTTCTCGCGCCGTAGCCGAGATGTACATCAAGGGTGTTTCCACGCGGCAGGATGTAATGCGTGAGTTCGGGAGCCTGTCCTCTTCTCAGGTCAGCCGGGCCACCAGGTTGCTCGATGAAGAACTCGCCGCGCAACCGGCCCCTGATGAAATACCTGGATGCGCGCTATGAAAAAGCTCGCCATGACGGCGTTGTGCGCGATGTCGCAGTGCTCTCGGCCATCGGAATAGGGGCTGCAGGCACGTTCTGGGGCTCTCTGTGGCGCTCTCCGAGGCCGAGGTCCATTGGAGAGCCTTCCTGGAAAGCTTGCTAGCCCTGCATGGTACGACCTTTATCGTCTCGGATGACCATGCTGGGCTGAAAGCGGCACGACGCGCGGTGCTGGGCGCGGCGATGTGGCAGCGCTGCCAGTTCCACTTGGCGCAAAACGCCGTGCACCGAACAACGACATCAGGAAACGTATTGGAAAACAGCTCGGAGCCATGCGTCCTCACTCCAAACCGCCGAGGCTGAACCGGGCGCCCTCGTGGCCAGCTATCGCGACAAGCGTTCAGGCTTCCTGGCTGGAAAACAATGCGGGGCTCGCTGTCTTCACCTTGCCCGATGCTCACCACAAGCGTATGCGAACCTCGAACGGCATCGAGCGACCGATCCAGCAAGAGCTCAAGCGGCGCACCTCCAAAGTCAGGGTCTTTCCGAACCTCGCCTCGTTGGAGCGCCTCTCAACCGCAGTCCTCATCGACGAAAAATGGGAAACCGAAACCAAGGCATACATCAAATGGGAACAGCTCGATGACTGAGAGCTTCACGACAATTTCCAGACATCAGGTTGCGTAATCCCCCAGATCCGTTGCTCCGTTTGCGATCAGATGTTCCAAAACAGTCCCGATCGTCGTAGTGTGTCGCAGGTCCATTCGCTTCCTCCATGAATTTTTCCAACTCCATGGGATAGCACGATGGCGCCGCGTTTCACTGGGGGGCTAGCCCCCCAGTGAAACGCCTCAAAGCGCAAACCTCAGACAAATTTCCAGACATCAAGTTACAGTACCAACAGGGGATCCTCGTCACACAGCGCATGAAGCGCTCCGGCATGCGCTGGCGCATCGTCGGCGGACAATCACCTTCCGCGCTCTGCTCGAATCCGGCCGCTTCGAGAGCGCGTGGACGGCCATGATCGGTGCAGACGATGCACCAGCCAACGACAACATCAGCCCAAATCACACCCCGGCACTGGCCGCATGAGATGAACAAATGGTACTGAGTCTGCAACCGTGCCATACGAGAGTCTCACCCACCAAGACGCCACCACCATCACCTTGGTGATGGACAACCTTGAACACCCCCCGGCGCTCTCTACGAGGCTTGCCCGCCGGACGAGGCCAGGGCCTTGTGGGACCGCTTCGAGTTCGTCTACACCCCCCAAGCACGGCAGTTGGCTGAACGTGGTGGAACTCAACGTCATGATCTGGCAGTGCCTGAACCGTCGCATCGACTGCATCGAGGCGCTGCGCTGGGAAGTCGCCGCTTGGCAGGCCTCTCGCGACCGCATCCAGGCCAAGGTGGATTGGCAGTTCACCACCGACGATGCCCGCGTGAAACTCAAACCTCTCTATACGACATTTTACGAATGACATCACGCTAGGGGCCGTCGCGCTCACCACAGATGCAGGGTGGAAGGATGCCCGTGCCGGATGGATTTCTCCCGCGCCGAAGCCCTGTTGATCGCCTCCAGCGGCAGGGAGACCTCAACGGGCTTCCTGCGGCGCTTCATGCCGAAAGCCCGATTTTCATCCGGATCAAATCAGCCAGCTTCTTGAAATCGTGATAGGCCTCGGAAACGGCCGCTGCATGGTTTCCGATCGCGCCGTCGGCCGCGGTAAGGTGGAAAACGGGTTTCCGGGCCTCCTGCGCCATGGGAACCAGACTTCGATAGTGCCGGACGGTTGCAAGACAGTTCTTGTCGTTGCTCGGCTTGTCCGGAAAAGACCCGGCGTCGCAGTTCAACAAATGCCGGCGGTAGGCTTCGGGTATGCGGTTTACCCACTTGTCATAGGCCTGCACCGGCCGGCCAAGGCGTACGCCATGCTGCTGGACGACATATCCCATCGGCTTCATGCTGCCGCAGGGCAATTCAAAACCGGGCCAGGCCCAATTGTCTCGGCGTTTCGACCATTCGCTCGTCCACCTTGTCAGCGTCGGACCCAGGTTCCTCAGGCCTTGGAGAGAAAAGAGGTCTGCCCCCAGCGGCGCGATGACGTGATCGGTTGCGACGAGCGCCGAGCGGTTCAGGGCGCCCAGATTGGGGCCGACATCCACGAGGATGATCGTCGCGTCGATGGATGCGGCGCCGCTCTGCATGGTCTGCCAGAATGCGGTGAGGATGCGGAACGGGCGGTACAGATTGGATTCGCCAAGGGCGTTGGGCCATTCGCTGGAAAGGCTGTCCTCGAAACTGGAGAGCGCCAGGTCGCCGGAAATGAGTCCGAGGGTTTCGGTGATCCGTTTCACCTGCGGTTCCTGCAAGTCTCCCACCTCCATCAACGGCTGGATGCACTGGTAGATGGTCTGGCTCTTTGCGCCGTCCTCCCACAGCGACTCGAGCGCGCGCTCGTCGAGGAAAGTTGCAGTCAGATTGGCTTGCGGATCGAGGTCGCAGGCCAGTACGCGCTCGCCGATCTCCGACAGCATCCAGGCGAGGTGATAGACTAGGGACGTTTTGCCGACGCCTCCCTTGTTGTTGAAAAAGGTCAGGACCGGCGCGGCCATCATGCGGCCTCCCCAGCTTCGGGAACTGCCCGTACCGTGGCGAGCAGGTGCGTCGGCTCGACCGTGAAGTCGAGTTCCGGATGTCCGGCCTCGCGTAACAGGCGTTGCGCGGTCGGTATCCCGATCCCGAATCTCTGCACATAGCCTAACACCCGCATGGCCTCGGCCAGATTCGGATTGCGGTAGTCCGTCACTCCGGGGCGGGCGAAGTTCTCCTTAGTGACCGACCCGAAGGGTCCGCCGGGATTCTGGATTTCGATCCTGTCGTCGAACCAAGTGACGCGGACGGGAGCGTTCGTCGTTTCGTAATCGCGGTGAATGAGCGCGTTCCGTGCGAGTTCCCGCAAGGCGGTCATGGGGTAGCTGTCCACACGGCGTTCGACATCGTGAGTGGCGATGTCGACCCGGCGAAGGTTGTGCGACCGAAGCTTGTCGTCAAGGCGCGATAGCATTTCGGGGATTGTCCCGTCGATTCTTCTCTCGTCGATAACCGGGTCCGAAAGGTCATGCCCCCCGATGCGCAGGAACTGTATGTACCCACCCGGAATATAGTCCAGCGGCCTCGTTCCGAGCACCAGCAAACCGAGAATCGTGGCCTGCCCGTCGTCGACGGAAGCAATCATCTTGGCCGCGGCCAAGCGTTCCTCCAGGCTGCGGTTGTTGGCCCGCAGGAGTTCCCGGTCGATCGCATTGGGCAGATACTCGTCCTCGAACTGGCGTCGATTGAGATCGGCGATGCCGGTGCCCGGCACCGGCGAAATATCGAAAGGCCGGTCTCCGTGGCGCCGCCTCTCGTTCAGTATACGCTCTTCTTGGGCCGTCGCCACAGCCCGGCGCGGACCGTTGCGAATGTGGATCGCGCCCCGGTAGCGCACCGGTGGCGAGTCGGACGGCAGGACGGTCACAACGGCGATATCGTGGCCTCGATACCGGCGCTTCTCGGATAGGATCGGCGGCGGCGGCACGATGTTCCCGTCGCTGCGCATGTCGGCCAGCGCGCGCAGCATCTCGTCGGTGATGGGGGTGCCGGTTGGGACACCGTCGTCCCCCAGCCCGACGACTGCGATGCCCGGGAGTCCTGAGCCGGGAAGATCGTTGGCGAAGGAGCAGATCGCTTCGCGAAGCCGCGTCGGCGCATTGCCTCCTAGCGTCTCCTTGAATTCGACCCGCGTGCTTTCCGCGCCCTCGATCAGGCGCGCCAATTCGTCGTCGTCCAGTCTCATGGTCCCGCCTCCGCGGCTTTCCCGATCGCCGATACGGAGATCGTCCGCGAGACCTCCGCGAAGCCGGGCGGCGGTCCGAAAATCCGCGCCGGGTCGGGAACATAGAGCAGCCGGTGGACAAAGCCGTCTTCGACGAGCACGGCAGCGAGGATGAACGACCCTCCCGCGTTGAGCGCCGTCAGCATCTTGTTGCGCGTGACCGTGACGGCCTCTGCGTCCGCGCACCGGCCCTTGATCTCGGTCAAGCGGAGGCCGCCGGTCTCAGGGTCGCGGCTTTCGATGTCACAACCTCGGTTCTCCGACGCAGCGTCGCGCGGCTCGTATCCGAGGCTGCGTTCGCGTTTCATGATAGCCTCCATTGCCCTAGTAGTCTAACATTATTGTATTGATGGATATAGTGACTTCAGTTTCGTCCGGGCATCCTTCGTCGTGAAACGCCAGTCGACAGTGACATCGGCCGCATTGCGCCGTTCCACCCATGCTGCCGTCTCCCGCCGCATGGTGTCTCTGTCGGGAATGCGTCGCCGAAGGCACTGCCGCGACAGTGCACCGATCTCAATTTCGGCCATGTTGAGCCAGCTCCCGTGCTTCGGCGTGTAGCGAAACTCGAACCGCTTTCGCACCCGCCTCCTCGGGCTCGAAGGCTTCATACAGCGACTGTGTGTGTTCAGATTGTCCAGCACGATCTTCCTGTCGGGGAAATGGTCGTCGGCAAGCTCCCGGATGAAGTGCGCCCGGTTTCACAGCGGTCGGTGACTTTCACCGTGCGCCAGTTCTCGTTGGGCGCAAAGGCCAGGAAGAAGTTGGCCGTACCGTTGCGCTTATATTCATGGTCGACCACCTCCGGCTGACCGGGGGTTTCCTTCGTCTGCTGCCGGCTGGTCTCGTACACCAGCACCTCACCCCCGGCAAAGTCCCGCTGACAAATGTCAAGCACGTCCGCCGCCACGAACTGTGCGCTCCGGTGCGGTGGAATGCACCAGTACTGCTTCAGCCACGGCTTGAGCTCTTTTTTTAGCGTCTTCCTGACCGTCTCTTCCGAAATGCGCTCGACGATCTCCACCAGACGGCCGGCGAGCAGCGTCCACAGCCCTCGGGCGGGGACGAGCAGGGCGACCAGCTTCGCCTCCATCGCCCCGTTTCGGCCGACGGTTCACCTGCTCCTTGCGGCTGAGGGCAGCCTCCGGACCCTCCAGGACGCAGCGCAAGCGCTCGACCGTCGCCGTGCCCAGCGCAATGTCGGCATCGACAAGCGCCCCTCAGCATCAGGATTTGTGCCCGGCGCCCCCGGTGCCCGATCGCCTTCAGATCCCGGCGCTCCTGCGCTGAAAGGGTTACCCGGTAGAGCTTCCTGCCCCGAGAGTTGGCCATATGCGCCGCTCCTGTCATTGCGCCGAAGACCTGCGGGCATGCCCGTTGTCCGGACCTGCGCATGGGGCTGCGGCTGCCTGCCCGTTCGGCATCTTGCCCGTATCGACACTGTCCGGATTCCAACGGATGCCGACACAGGAATACTACCCACCAAAAACCATCAATACAATGCCGGTGGACTACTAGATTCGATTTCGGCGCGGGCTAGGGCGGACGTGCAGCGAGTCTAGCTGCTGATCTTGCGGGTGAAAGTCCCGCAATTCTCAGTTTGGCGCCGTAGCATTGGTTCAGGGGCGACCCTGGACCAGCGAGCTGGGACGTAGGAAGCCGTCGTGGGCTGGCTGGAACTCAGTGTCCAGCCGGTTCGGTCAGCTAGGGCGGCGAGCAAACCGGAGGGCGAAAGCGAACGGGAAGCCCCGAAATTCCCCACCCACACGAAGCTGATTGTGGGATAGACGGTGAACGCCAAGGTTGCTACCCGATGGCCAGTGTCGATGCGGAAGAACTGAGGAACACGCATCGGGTTCCCCGGGGTACAGACGGCGGCAATCCGGGACAGATCAGCAGTGAAAGACCGGAAGGTGAGGAGGACAGACAGGATGAAGCGACCCGTCAAGGACCGCGTCTATAACCGGGAAACGGGAAAGGACGCGGAGTCCACCTGACTGGCGGATGAGGTCGCCTAAGCGTTGACGGGCGGGACAACACAACCCGTCCCGAGCGAGGACCTCAGGGCTCAGGTGGCCTATGCGGCAGGTCAAGTCGGTACTCAGACCGACAGACTGCAAGGCCGAAGGACGGAGCAAACGCTCGGAGATGCCGTGGGTATGGCTGGGTCAGCCTTGACCATGGCGTGGGAAGGCTCCGCACCGAACTCCAAGTGGGTGCCTGATGCTTGAACCGGGAAAACCGGACGTACGGAATTTTAGGGGGGCTGCTGGAAACGTGGTCTATGGCGATTCTGCGAACCCGCCCGCAATCGAAAGAGCGGTGACGGGTAAAGCCTTCGCCTAAGGATGCGCGCGCCAGTGGCCTACCCGACGGTGGTTCCTTCGTGCCGTCCGGGGGAGGGGGGCGTCGCCCGCCTCTTCCCGGCGGAGAAGTCTCGCGGGCACGACAAGGCCGCGCCGCAGACTTCCGGGGGCAGCGGCGCGAGGTCCCGCTGGCGCGCAATGTCGGCGAGCCGATGCTCTAGGCGATCTGCCAATGCCTCCGCTTGGCGCCTTACATTCTCCGAGTTCAGCCGGGGATGCTTGCTCGCCTTCTCTTCCGCCTCCAGATCCAGGGCGCGGTGCTGGAGATGAACGATCTCGCGGCGTATCCGCTCTCTGATCGCCGTTTCGATCCTGTCGAGTATGGCGAGGCACGGCTCTCCTGCCTCCTCCAGATGCCGGGGGGCTAGGTCGGTGACCGCAAGCGTACGTGCCCGCTCTTCCAGGGGTTCCCTGAGCCAGGGCGCGCCCAGGGTCTCGCCGATCCCGTCCTGCTCTTCCGCCGTCGGCGCGCGGCAGTCCAGATATGGTGCCGGCCCGCCGTTGTTGGCACTGCCGACTTCGTGGAGCCAGACGAATTGCAGCCGTTTGGAGAGCGTCTGCGGCTTGCCGTCCCGTGCCGCCCGGCCATCGCGGATCGCATGGTGCAACGTGACCAGAATGCGGGCGTCGTCATGCCGGTCGGTGTCGTCGACCAGCACACTCCGCGCGCCAGAAGCTCGCGATAGCGCTCAAGCGTCAGATCGATCAGGGCATCGAGCAGTGGATGGCCGGGCGCAACAAGTGCCGCCTGCGGCTGGCCAGGGATGTGTTTCCTGTCGAAACAGATGCGACGATAGCGGGGCAGCACCGGATCGGCGCGGCCGATCAGACGGTCCCGGTCGCGCAAGACGGGCGGAACCCGCGTGATCTCGGCCCGGCCCGTCTCGCGACGGCGCAGGATGCTGCCGGCTTCCTCAAAAGCTGCCTCGAAGAAGGGGCGGATGTGGTGGGGTTGGAGCCGCCGCGCCGCCGCCCGCTTCATCTCCTCCTGCACGCCGCGGACCGTGGCTGGGTCGAACCCCTCCCGGGTCAGCTTGTTGTGTGCGACGAGATCGTTGATGTTGTCGACATCGACCGCGCCGTCGATCGTCTGGAACAGCCTGTCGGATATCTCCGGCCGCTCGCCGTAGCGGATGGCTTCCATGAACAGCTCGCGCAGCGGCCGGGCCTCGAACAGTTCGCCGAGCACATCGTAGATCCTGCCGCCCAGGGTTTGCCGTGTCGTCTCCAGCTTTTCCAGAAGCCGTTGGTACACCGCGCCCTCGCGCGTTTCGTTCGCCACCAGGTTCCACAGGTGGCAGACCTCGGTCTGCCCGATCCGGTGAATGCGCGCGAAGTGCTGCTCCGGCCGGTTGGGATTCCACGGCAGGTCGTAGTTGACCATCAGGTGAGCGCCGCGTTGCAGGTTCACCCCCTCGTCGGCAGCGTCGTTGGCGAGAAGGAAGCGGACGGAGGGATCGTCGTTGAACGCGACGATGGCGGCGCGCCGCCGGTCGCGCGGGACGCTGCCGTGGATGACGGTCACACTGTCGGGCGCGCCCGTGCGGTCGCGGATACGGTGGGCGAGATACTCCAACGTGTCGCGCGCCTCGGTGAAGACGACGATCTTGCGGCGCGCGCCCTGCCGGGGATCGTGGATTGGGGGGTCGTCGAAGATGCGGTCGAGTTCGTGCCATTTGTCATCCTCGCCAGACCGGCGGAGCGCGTTCGCCATGGCTTCGAGCCGCCGCAGCTCGGCGACCTCGGCTTCAAGTTCGGCGACCGTGCGGGCCGCCGTGGCGCGGTCGACGAGTCGGTCTTCGTGCGCCTCCAGCTCTTCGCCCGTGGCGTCTTCGAGAGCATCGTTGTCGAGCATAGCTTTCGGCACGGCCGCTTCTCCGACCTCGTGCCCGGCGCGGCCGAGCCGTTCTTCCTCCAGCCGCGCCTCGAATCGCAACGTCGTGAGGATGGCGGACGGGAAGGCGCCCGACATCAGGGCGGTGGTCATCGATCTCGACGCCTCGTCGGATCGCATCTTGCCGCACGGCAATCGCTCCCGGGAACGAAGAAGGTCTGGCAGGGTCTCGAGCGGCTGCACCGGGCGATCCAGGTGCGCGACGCACTGGGCAAGAGAAGGCGGGAATGAGATACCTGTATGAGTGTGGGATGTTGAAAGGCCTGTCGTGGCGGGACCGCGCAGGGAAAGGAGAAAGCCGAAGCCTGTGATGAACGGTTTGAAGAAGGGGCCCTGTGAAGGCGGCGAACAAGGGAGCTTCTGCGGAGTTGCTGGAGGAAAGGGCCTCGACCAAGGGGAATTCGGGACACAAAAGCACGCGCCGAACGCAGTGTCGGGTGCCACAGGCGGCGGACCGGATACGGAAAGCCGCAGAGGTTCGACTGGAAGCGACTGGAGCGCATGACCGAGATTCTTTGGCCGCGCGCAACAATCCGCCACCCATGGCCGGACCAGCGGTTTGCCGTCAAGCACCCGAGGGCGGATGGATTAACGTCCATGTCCGGATTTGTGCGGGGGGTGCGCAGTAATGCGCATTCCTACCGTAACTCGGTGACGACATGGAGCGATCGGGTCCTGCCGTCGACCCGGAAGCCGGTTTCGTCGACATGCAGGGCCGGGCGTTCCGGCAGCTCGGCGATGGCGGCCTGGAGTGCAGCGCGTCATGCAGGCGCCTGACGCAGGCGAGGCAGGTGGCCTCGTAGAGCCTGAGCCCGGAGACCGCCTGCACCAGCGCGACGGCGCAGGGACAGCATTTGGGCGACCGGCAGGTTGATGACGAAGGCCTGCAGACCGACGCCGTATTGCAGCGGCCCGGGCATGGTCTCGGGAAACCGCCCCCGGCAATCCGGGCATTCCTTGACCTCGGCGTCGATGCGGCGCTCGATGACCTCGAAGACGATGTCGTACGACGCTCCCGGTCGACAGCCTCGACGCCATCGAGGCCGCAGGCCTCGACGGCGACCGTCTCCTCGACGATGGTCTTCCAGAGGTTGTCGCCCGTCTGCAGGTTCGGCTTCGGGCCCTTGCCGCTGGCGCCCTTGCGCCGCTCGTCCTTGTCCGTCTGCGACGGCGCAAGGCCGGAGTTGGCGCCGGTGGGTCGTCTTCTCCAGCAGGACGGCAATCAGGATGCTCACCAAGGTGGACAGCACGCGGATCACGTCATCGGCCTCTCCGGATATCTTGCCGGCAGCGCCGCGATCCTGGCCGCCTCGAACTCCTCGCGCAGCGACGCCGCGTCGCCCGGCGGCATCTTCCGGTACCCCGCCGCCTGGCCTTGCGCCTGATGCGCTGACGGTCCGTGCGGTTCCGTCCGACATCGCCGGCCGAGTGCATCCGCCCGGGCTCGAAGTCGAGCCACCTCGGTGCGGACCCGGGGCGTCACCTGCACGGCGATGCGGCGCCAGTCCCGCAGCAGGTCGTCGTACAACGCCGAGGCGCGGCCCGAGACCATCGCCTGACACGGCAGCCCCTTGAGCAGTTCAAGGAGTTCGACATGGTTGGCTTCGGTGCAGTCGTGACGGTACCGCCGCTTCGATCGGCGGGTCGCCTGCAGGGGTCGCTGCAGACCAGTTTCGTGCCCCGGAACGCAAGGCCGGCCAGGAACGCGTGGGCGCAGCCGTGGATCAGTTCCACCGGATAATCGCACCCGAACCCGTCCAGCGATCGCCGGTCGATCCCGATCGAGCGCAAGGCCGGGTGATGGCGACGGTCAACGCGGCGCGCGAGGAGTTCGAAGCGGCCAAGACCGCGGCGCTGCGTGCGGCCGGCAAGGTGGCGGAAGAGGCCGTCATCCGCGTCCTTGTCATCCTGCTCGACATCATCATCGTCGTCCTTCTGGAGAAGACCACGCGCAAAACGAGCCGGAACTCCGGTCTGCCGCCGTCACAGACGGACAAGAGCGTGCCGGAAGCAACGGCAAGGGCCCGAAGCCGAACCGGCAGATGGGCGACAACCTGCGCAAGACCATCGTCGAGGAAACGGTTGCGGCCTGCGACGCCTGCGGCGCTGACATCGACGGCCCCGTCGATCGGGAGCGCCGCGTCCTCTATGACATCGTGTTCGAGGTCGTCGAGCGCCGCGCCGAGATCAAGGAATGCCCGAAGTGCAAGGGCCGGTTCCCCGACAACATCCCGTGCAGTACGGCATCCAGGCCCTCGTCATCAACCTGCTGGTCGCCCAGATGCTATCCCTGCGCCGTCGCGTTCGTGCAGGCGATCTCCGGCATCAAGCTCTCCGAGGCAACCTGCCTCGGCTATGCTTTCACGATGCGTCATGGGAGGAGGCCGCCGTGGCGCACCTCCTGCAACGCCCAGCCCTGCATGTCGACGAGACCGGATTTCGGATCAACAGTAAGTGGCTCCATGTCGTGGGACCCTGACGTGCAAGTTCCCGCACCGCAAGCGCGGGCAAGAGATCGGCCCGTGCTACAAGGGCGTCCTGGGCCTCGTACATGGGCCAGTGTAGCCACCAGCTGTGCGGTAGCCACCTGCTGCGCGAACTGACCTTTGTCGTCGAGGCTACCGCGCGACTGATGAAGAGCCTGCTCCGCGAGGTCTGCCACAAGGTCAACAAGAGCGCATCTAAAACCCTGAACGACGCCGGGCCGTGCGCAAGCGCTACCGCACCATCAGGGCGCCAAGGAACTGCCCGACATTCCGCCGCCGCCGAAAGGAAAACGTGGACGCAAGTCCGACGCGCACAACCTGCACGAACGTCTCGTGAAACACGAAAACCTGCGCTTCACAGACGACCCCAACGTCAGCTTCACCAACAATGCCGGAGAACAGAAGATCAGGATGGCAAAGGTCAAGGTGTCCGGGTGCTTCCGCTCCACGCAAAAGCATGGTGCCGGGGCTCAAGCTACCTCACCTCCATGGCCGCACTCGGCTACAACCCACTCGTCGCCACCCAGATCGCCCTCGACGGAAAAGCCGCAGACATCATCAACGAGCACTATGGCCAATCAGAATCCAACTAGGGGTGAGTAGATACCTGGTTTGAATGTTCATCCTCAGCCAGTTCGCGCCGCAGTGCTGGCAAAGCGCAGCCGTCCAGGCGCCGTTCCGGCAGGGTGGCCGTCCAGCGGAAGTGAACGGGTTGCCGCCGGCCGGTCAGTTGCGGTTCTCGTACTGTTCCAGGCCCTCGATGGCGTCGAGATTCTCGGCGCGCCCGCGAAGTTCGATGACATTGCGGTCGGGGTCCCTGACGAAAACCGAGACATGGCTTCCGCGCTCAAACATTACCGGCCCCTGGGTGATCGTGATGCCGTGCTCCTTGAGCAGCCTGATGGTGTCGGCGATCGAGGATACCCGAAGCGCGAGATGCGTCATGCCTGCGTACTTGGTGTCGATATCCATGAGGATGTTGCTGCCGTCATGTTCGGGCGCGGCATTGACGACCAGATTGATCTCGACGTTCTGGGCGTTGCGGATGATGATCACCGGATCGAAGGTAATCCGCTTCTCAACCTTGAAGCCCAACACCTCGTAGAAGCCCAGCGCACGCTCCGCGTCCGCGACCCGGATACCGACATGGTCGACCTGCTCGATGCCGATCGTCTCCGTCATGTGTTACTCCTGTCGACCGCCGGAGCGCCGGTTCCGGCGGGCTTCAGCGTTTCGCGCCCGCGCAGAATGTCCGACATGCGTTCGGCAAACATGATTATCGGCGCGTTGATGTTTCCCCCCACCATGTCGGGGAAGACCGAGCCGTCGATAACGCGAAGGTTCTCGGCGCCCCGCACACGCAGTTCGGGATCGACAACGGCCGCTTCGTCGCTGTCCGGGCCCATCTTGCAGGTGCCGAGCGGATGATGCGCGGTCCACGCCGTGCGCTTGATGAAATCGTCGAGCGGTTCGTCCCGCGGCTGAATTTCGCGTCCGCGGAATTTATCGAGCGCTTCCTGGCGTGCGATCTCCCTCACTATCCCGATGCCGTCGCGGAGCGTCTGCCAGTCCTCCGGTTCGGTCAGGAAGTTCTGGTGGATCTGCATGTGATCGGCGGGGTTGGCTGATCTCAGCGTCAGTTCGCCGACGCTCTTGGGGTGCAGCAGGACTGGCCGCACCATGAAGGCGTCGTTCGGCTTGGGCCGGAGGCCGGGGAACCAGGGTTTGGATTCGGGCGGAATGAAGCGCGCGAGCAACTGGATGTCGGGTTGCGCGAGTCCGTCTTTCGAATGGATGAAACCCGTGAGCGGGCCCGGCATCTCGGTGGCGAATCCGGTGCCGAAGAAGTACGCGCGAGCCATGGCAAGCGCAATCCGGTCGTAGCGAAGAAGCCCGACGAATGGACCGTCGCCGTTGCGCTCGTATTCGACGCCGACCGAGAGGTGGTCCTGGAGGTTGCAGCCCACGCCCTTCGAGTCGATCACCGTATCGATGCCATGCGCCTTCACGCGGTTGCCGTCGCCGATCCCCGACAGCATCAGCAGCTGCGGCGAGTTTATGACCCCGCCCGAAAGGATGACCTCGCGCTCCGCCCGCGCCACCGTCGTCCCGCGGCCTCCGGTGGAATACTCGATGCCCGTCGCCCTCGCGCCCTCGAGAATGACCCGGTGCGCCAGCGCCCGCGTCACCACGGTCAGGTTGGCGCGCTTCATCGCCGGGCGCAGATAGGCGACCGCGGCGCTGCACCGGCGGCCGTTGCGGATGGTCGACTGGAACGTGCCGAGGCCTTCGTTGGTCGCGCCGTTATAGTCGGACGTGGTTCCGTATCCGGCCGACTCGCCGGCCGCGAGCCACGCCGCCAGCAGAGGATCAGGATACTTGTTCTCTATCGTCGTCAGCGGGCCTCCGGAGCCGCGATAGTCGTCTTCACCACCTTCCCAGTCCTCCGATTTCCGGAAATACGGCAGGCACTCGTCATAGGACCAGCCCGTGCAGCCGTTCCGGCTCCAGCGGTCATAGTCCTCGCGGTGGCCGCGCACATAGCCCATGGCGTTGATCGATGAAGAGCCGCCGAGCACCTTGCCGCGTGCGCACTCGACCTCGCGCCCGTCGAACTGGGCTTCGGGCTCCGTGAAATAGCCCCAGTCGAACAGCCGCTCGAACAGAATCTTGCCCCAGCCGAGAGGGATCGTGATGTAGGGATGGCGGTCGCTGCCGCCGGCCTCGATGACCAGCACCCGGGTATCCGGATCCTCGGTCAGGCGGTTGGCAAGCGTGCAGCCGGCCGAGCCGGCGCCGACGATCACGTAGTCATAGCTGTTGCCGTTGCTCATCGCGCTCCTTCTTTCCGTGCGCCCAGGCGCCGCCATTCTGGCCGGTGCTGAGGTTGCCGTCCAGCACCGGGCCCAGGACACGGCCGCATCGCGGGCCGGCGCGTGAACCGGGATCCGGGCTCGGCCGCGAAGCCGGCTGGAAGCGGCGGCGGGCGCGGATACGGCCCGAGGGGCCGACCTCAGCGGCGCTGCCCCGTATCCTTGAGGCCGCGGAGCGCCTTTTCGGCAGCCTTGGTGTCGGCGATGCCGGCCTTGCGGTCGACCGGGACTGTCTCCTTCTGGCCGGCCTTCGGAAGCTTCTCGAACGGGTAGACGGCGATCTTGTCGTTTCCTGCCGACGTGTCGCGGTCGAGGACGAGGTCCCTGGCGTTGGTCTTGCCGCTTCGCATTGCGCGGCCGTGCTTCTTCGCCGTCTCCAGGTCGAGCCACCACTTGCCGGCCACGTTGCGCCGGCCGAAGCCCATCTTGTCGTCGAGCCAGATCAGGAACCGACGTGACCAGGGGAGGCGGATCGCGGCCCACATCGCAAGCCGGTGCTGCAGCAGCCCTTCCTTGTTCCAGGGGCACATCTTCATGCACCTGCCGCAGGAGGAACCCTTGAGGTTCGTGACCCGGTACTTGGTGCATTTCTCGACATCGGGCTTCCAAGTCTCGTAGCCGTTGTAGAGCACTTTCTCCCCGTAGGGGATGGCCTGGGCAGGGCATTCGCGGGCGCACTTCATGCACTTGGCGCAGAAGTCCTGCAGCCCGAAGTCTATCGGCTTGTCGACCGTCATCGGAAGGTTGGTCGTGATTATCGCCGTCTTGTGGCGCGGCCCGACGAACGGGTTGAGCACGAGTTCGCCGATGCGGCTCATTTCGCCGAGCCCGGCCAGCAGCATCAGCGGAATCTGCAGCACATCGCCGTCGGCGTTGGAATGCGCCTGCGCCTCGTAGCCCAGCCGGCGGATGTAGTCGGCAACGACGACCGAGATCGTCGAGCCCTTGAGATAGGCGCGGTAGCTCTGGGCACCCGAGATCCAGTCGTCGCCCGAAGACGCCTCAAGGGTCTCCCAGCGCTGGTCGACGACCACGACGATGGCGTATTTGTGCTTCGCCTCTATGGGCTCACCGTCCATGTCGTGGCTGTACCAGGCCCATTCCGGGCACTCGCAAATGCCGACGATGTCGGCATCGAGGAAGTGGCAGAGCGCCTTGATGTGCTTCGCCATCCCCTCGGGATCGGAGGGAAGTTCGGCCGGTTCCGCATAGGGATCGCCCCGGTGGGTGGGGACCTGGGTCCAGTGCACATGGCCCATCGCAGCGTTGAGCGGATTCTTGGTGATAAAGCGGCGTATCTCCTTGCCGGCCGTCGGTCCGAGGTCGCCGAAAAAGGCGCGCACGAAGAATCCGGCCCGTTTCGGAACCCGTTCTATGCTGTCGGTGATCAGCGTCGTCGGCCGGTCGACCCGGGGGATCTTCTCCATCGGGAAGCGGCCCATGTAGAGTGGCCGTCCGCGCCGTGAGAGTATGCCCAGCATTCCTGACCTCCCGGGCGCCGCTTCAGGGCAGGCGCACGACGGGATCGTCGCTTCGTGCGCGCCGATCGAGGAAGCGCGCGAGCGCTTCCCTGAAATAGGGATGGCCGACCGACTCCATCACGTTCTGGATCTCGAATTCCGTGGCTTCCTCGATCGACCGGCGCCAGCCCATGTGGAAACTCTCCCTGGCCATGGCCTGAAGATGGGTGGGTCCGGCCGCAAGATCTCTGGCGACCGACCAGGCATCGGCCTCGAACCGGTCGCGGCCGTAGATCCGGTTGACGATCTGCCACTCAAGCGCTTCGCGAGCGTCAAGGGCGCGGTTGGTCAGCATCAGTTCCATGGCGCGACGGAAGCCGACGATCTTGACCAGCGAATAGCTCGTCGTGGCATCGTTGGCGAGGCCTATCGAATGCCAAGCACAGAGGAAGCGGGCATCGTCGGTGCACACCACGATGTCCGAACAGAGCGCTATGCCGAGCCCGGAGCCGGCCGCGACGCCGTTGACGGCAGAGAATACCGGTTTTCGCAACCGCACGATAAGGTGGAACACTTGGTGCCACCACATCGCCAGTTCCCGGAAGTGGGGGCTGATTCCCTCGTCAGTCGCCGGGATTTCCTTGAGGTTGAAACCCGAACAGAAGGCATCTCCAGCACCTGTGAACATCACGGCTCCGACCGTGTCGTCGGCCTCGGCCCGAAAAAGTGCGTCATGGGTTTCACGGACGCCCGCAAGATCGAGCGCGTTGGCGTATTGCGGCAGGTTGAACACCACCCTGGCAACGCCGTCAGTCACCTCGTAGCGGATGCTGTTGTAAGTTGCAGTGTTCAAGATGGGCCCCGTCTGCGGTTTCGATCATTGAGCGACGCAGGATATGGCGCAGTACCGCGTCCGTCCAGAGAGGAGATTTGGCGGCTCGCTGCTCAATCCTGCCACGAGGAGCCGTTCTCAGAAGTTCAGGAACACGGAATGATCCGCCGACGGACTTCCGGGCCGCTTCCTTCCAGGCGTCCGCAGCGCCGCCGGGTTTCCGCCGCACAGGCCGGGAGTCTGGCCGGTCCGGTCGACTCGTCGGGCCGGAGTCAGCGCGTCGGAAGCACGGGGGCTACGAGCGTCCGTCCGTCCCCCGGCTCCCCTTCTCGCCGGACAGCTGGAACGCGATGTCCGGCGGAACCCTTTCGTGGACAAGCGCCTTGCCGGCAGGCCGCGCCCCGCTGGCGGTCATTCAGCTGCTTCGCGGTGTCCGATCGCCGCATTGACCGCCGGCATGACCTTCTCGGCCATCAGCTCCATCGACCGCCTGCCGAGCGCCTTGTCCTCCCAGTCCTTGCCGGCGTAAAGAAGCGTCCCGAATTCCCCGGTTACCTCACGGAACGCCAGCAGCTGGTCGATCACCGAGTTCACGTCGCCGGCGATGACGAGGCTGTCGACCACGAAGTCCAGCGTCAGCCGGTCGTCGGGGAACTCCCGCTCGGGCTTGAACACCTCATGGCGGTTGGCCTTCTTCAGCTTGGTGAACAGCTGCCTGTAGTAGAACCGGTAAGGGCTGCGTTCGCTGTCCCGCCCGTACTCCAGCGCTGTCGCATGATCGTCATGGACGAAGATCGAGCGGGCGATCCGCCAGTCGGCGGGATCGGCCGTGCGCCCGGCCTCGGAACAGCCCTGTGCGTAGTTGGTCCAGTGGGTCTGGACCCACTTGTCGAGGAGGAAGTTCGCCGAGATAGGGAGGAAGCCCTTGCGGCCCATCTCGATGACGCCCTTGGAGAAGGGGGCGACGACGGTGCCGAGCACGGGCGGGTGGGGCTTCTGGTAGGGCTTGGCGATCGGGCCGAGCCCGATCTCGGGAAACAGCGTCTCGCGGGTGGTGATGTTCCAGTGCTCGCCCTCGAGGTCGTAGGGCGGTTCGCCCTGCCATATGTCGAGGATGTGGCCTATGGATTCGGCGAACATCTCGTTGCGGTCGATGCCGCGGATGCCCAGCGCTTCGGCATCCGATTCGAGGGCGCCGGGGCTGACGCCGAACAGGAAACGGCCCTTCAGCAGATGATCCAGCATCGCTGCCTGGGCGGCGACCAGTACCGGGTGGGTGTGCGACAGGTTGGTGGTTCCGGTGCCGAGCTTGATCTGGCTGGTCTCGGAGATCAGGCTTGCCTGAAAGAGCATCGAGTTGGTGATGCTCTCTGCCGCGTCCGTGACGTGCTCGCCGACATAGGCCTCGGAATAGCCGAGCCGGTCGGCAAGTATGATGGCTTCGCGGTCTTCCTGCAGGACCTCCGTGTAGTCGCGATCCAGCCGATGTACCGGCATCGTGAAAAAACCAAGTTTCATCGCTGTCTCCAAAATCCGCGTTCCGGCATGGCGCCGCACATCGGCGGCCAGTTGTCCGCAGGAAATATATATCCGACACGACCGCCCATTGCATGTCCCCTTTTCGCGCCGTTTTCAAGGCGGCCGCAGCCCGTCCGCGCGACCGGAATCCGGGCGCTGCCGCGCGGTCAGGCCAGCGACAGGATCACGCGAAGCCCGGGATGGTTGTCCTCAAGCCGTATCTCGCCGCCGTGGAGGTGCACCACCGCGCGCACCAGCGCCAGCCCTAGCCCGCTTCCGGGCTCGCTGCGGCTGGCGTCGAGGCGGCGGAAGCGCTCGAACACTGCCTCGCGGTTCTCCTCCGGGATTCCCGGCCCGGTGTCCCAAACGATGACGTCGCCGCGCCGCGCCGCGATGCCGATTGCGCCCGGCGCCGGCGTGTATTTGACCGCATTGTCGACGAGGTTTGTCACGGCTTGGAAGATCAGGTCGCGGTCGCCGGTGATCTCCGCCGCCGCGCTGACGTCGAGCGAGAACCCGAGCCTGTCTTCCTGCGCCAGCGGCTCGTAGAGCTCGGCGACATCGCGAACGAGCCCGCCAAGATCGACTGCACCGAAGCTCTCGCGGCGTCCGCCAGCCTCGATCCGCGCGATGCGCATGAGGGCGTTGAAGACCGCAATGAGGCCGTCGGCCTCGCCGATGGCGTCGGCTACCCGCCGCCCGCGTTCATCGCTGCTGAGTTCGCCGTCCTCAAGGCTCTCGAGGCGGCTCCTGAGGCGCGCGAGTGGTGTGCGGAGGTCGTGGGCAATGTTGTCCGATACATGGCGCAGCCCTTCCATCAACGTCTGGATTCGGTCGAGCATGTCGTTGAGATTGCCGGCGAGCTGGTCGAAATCGTCGCCGCTGCCGCGCACCGGAATGCGCTGCGCCAGGTCGCCGGTCATGATTTCGCGGCTCGTCTGGTTGATCGCCTCGATCCTGCGGGTGGTCCCGCGGCTTAGCGCGATGCCGCCGGCGAGCGCCAGCGCCAGCGTGATCAGTACCCCCCATACCAGGGCGTCCTTGATGCTGCGCCGCGTTTGTTCGAGCTCGTGCACCTCGCGCCCGACCAGCAGCCTGAGCCCGCCGTCGAGCGCAAACGCCATCGCCCGCGCGAGATGGGGTTTGCCCTCCGGGGACTGGCGGTCGACGAGCGCAAAGGTCATCCAGCCTTCATCGTCCGGCTGGATGTCCGGCCACGAGCCGACATTGCCGACGAGTGGCCGCCCGATCGGATCGGTAAGGAGGTACACGGTGCGGCCGCCCGGGTCGCGGCGGAGCCGGCCGGTGATGATGCGCGCTATGCCGGCCGCGCCGCCGGCCGCGTACTGTTCGTTCAGCCCCTTGATGTCGGCGCGGATGGTCTCGTCCATCTGCTCCACGAGGGTGCCGACCGTGGCTTGCCACAGGAATCCGAGGAGCACCGTCACCGAGACCGCGAACACGGCCATGTAAATCAGCGCGAGCCGGAAGGTCGAGCTCCTAAGGAGGCGCATCGCCATTGCGAATGACATATCCGGCTCCGCGCACGGTGTGTATCAGCGGCCTGTCGGCCCCCTTGTCGATCTTGCGCCGCAGGCGGCTGATATGGACATCGATGACGTTGGTCTGGGGATCGAAGTTATAGTCCCAGACTCCCTCGAGGAGCATCGCGCGGGTCATCACCGTGCCGGCGTTGCGGGCGAGGAATTCGAGCAGCCGGAACTCGCGCGGCTGAAGCTCTATCTTCCGGTTGCCGCGGCTTGCGCTCCGGGTGAGGAGGTTTATTTCGAGGTCTCCGACGCGGAGCGCTGTCTCGCTGGCGGTGCGACCGGACGAACGCCGCGCCAGGGCCTCGATCCGGGCGAGCAGTTCGGTCGCGGCGAACGGCTTGGCCAGGTAGTCGTCGCCGCCGGCCCTGAGCCCCTTTACCCGGTCCGTCACTTCGCCGAGTGCGCTCAGGATGAGGACGGGGACGCGGCAGTCCGAGGCGCGGAGTGCCTGGATGAGCGCGAGGCCGTCGAGCCGCGGCAGCATCCGGTCCACGACTAGCGCGTCGAACTCCTCCGATGTCGCCATCACCAGCCCGTCCGTGCCGTCCTCCGCGATCGTGGCAAGGTGCCCCGCCTCGGTCAGCACCTTCGCGACATAGTCGGCGACTTCTCGGTCGTCCTCGATGACGAGCACACGCATGGCTGTTCGGCGGTTGCAGCGGCGAAGTGGGGTCTAGAGTGCCGCCACGGCCGCAATCTCGATCAGGAATTCGGGCCAGGCGAACGCCGAGACCTCGACAATGGCTGACGCCGGTCCGTCCTTCGGGAAATAGCGCTCACGGATGTCGGAGACTGACTCGAAGGCGCCGATGTCGCGGACATAGACGGTCACTTGCACGATGTCGGCCATGGCTCCGCCGTTGGCCTCGACGATGTTCCGGATGTTCTCGAGGACCTGCGTCGCCTGGGTGCGGATATCGTCCTTGCCGACCAGATTCCCCTCGGCGTCGATCGCGACCTGCCCGGCAATGAACAGCAGCGGGCCGGCATCGACGCGCACGCTGTTCGAATAGTGCGGCTTGAGCGGCGCCGCCACCGAATTCGGGTTCCTTCCGATCGATTTGGTCATGAGTTCGCTCCTTGTCCTGTTGCGTTGCGGATAGCCTGCCACACCGCCTGCGAGGTGATGGGCAATGGCACGTGGCGCACGCCGAGATGCCAGAGCGCGTCGACAACGGCGTTGCCGATGGCGGCCGGAGCGCCGATGGTCCCGGTTTCGCTGCCGCCCTTGACGCCGAGGGGATTCGACGGCGCCGGCGTTTCCTGGAAGGCGAGACGGAAGGACGGAAGATCGTCGGCTCTCGGCATGCAGTAGTCGACGAAGCTGCCCGAGAGCAGTTGGCCGCTGCCGTCATAGGCGACATGCTCCATCAACGCCTGGCCCACGCCCTGGCCGAGGCCGCCATGAACCTGCCCCTCCACGATCATCGGATTGACCACCACGCCGCAATCATCGGCCGTGAAGTAGTCGCGCAGCGTCACCGCTCCGGTCTCGGCGTCGACGAGCACGGCCGCCAGATGCATTGCCTGCGGGTCGTTGGTGTCGCGGGGCTCCCAGAACACGGTCTCCTCAAGCCCTGGCTCGACAGTGCCGTCGGGTGCGGGCGGCAGCATCGCGCCGTGATAGGCGTTGGCGGCGATCTCGCGGAAGGTGGCTTCGCGGTCGGTGCCGCGGACGCGGTAGACCGGACCGTGCCGCTCGATGTCCTCTTCGGCGCATTCGAGCATGTGGGCCGCGATCCGGCGCGCGCGTCTCACGACCCGGTCGGCGGCGATCATGATCGCCGAGCCCCCGACCGTCATCGACCGCGAGCCCCATGTGCCGTTGCCGAAGGGGATCATGTCGGTGTCGCCCTCGATCAGCGCGATGTCGTCGACCGGAATGCCGAGGCGGTCGGCGGCCACCTGGGAATAGGTGATGTCGTGCCCCTGGCCGTGGCTGTGGCTTCCCGAGAATAGCGTGACCCTGCCGTCCGAATGCACGCGCACGATCGCGCTCTCGTAGCCGCCATGGAGTCCGCCCCGTGCGGCGAGGTTGGCGCTGCTGCCGGTTCCGGACTTGTCGAGGAAACACGAGATGCCGAGCCCCATGTGCTGTCCGCGGGCGCGCCGCCCGGACTGTTCGGCGCGCAGCGCCCGGTAGTCGGCCAACTCGAGCAGGCGCGCAAGAAGCGCGGGGGGATCGCCCGAATCGTAGGTGCGGCCACCCGGCGCCGGATAGGGGAAGTCGGTGGCCGCGATCAGGTTGCGGCGCCGGAGCGCGGCGACATCGATGTCGAGTTCGCGGGCGCCGTTCTCGGCTAGGCGCTCGTTGACCCAGGTCGCTTCCGGGCGCCCTGAACCGCGATAGGCGTCCACCGGGAGCGTGTTGGTGTAGGCGCCGCGCACCCTGAGGTGTGCGGCCGGCGTACGGTAGAGGCCGGTCAGGGTCTGGGG
The DNA here is from genome assembly GCA_964291215.2 of Alphaproteobacteria bacterium. Lineage (GTDB taxonomy): Bacteria > Pseudomonadota > Alphaproteobacteria > MPNO01 > UBA830 > JAJEBT01. The sequence continues at coordinate 2,820,632 of OZ219791.1, forward strand.
GTAGGAATTTCCCGGGATGCTGGGCGCGAAATTCGAGAGGTAACCGCCGAGCGCGGCGATGGTGTCGACCTGGAGGGCGACGATCTCGCCGTCGGGCCCGAAACCCATGCGCCCGACCGTGTGGTGATCGCGCGCTTGGGTGTCCGACATCAGGCATTCCGACCGCGTCGCCGTCCACTTGACGGGGCGCTGCAGAAGGCCGGCGGCCCAGGCGACGGTCGAGACCTCGACCGCGAAATGCACCTTGAGCCCGAATCCGCCGCCGACATCGGGCGCGATCACCCGAATCTTGTGCTCGGGCACGAACAGCGTGTAGTTGGCAAGCCAGCGGCGCAGGTAATGGGGCGTCTGGGTGGTGGCGTAGAGCGTATAGCGGCCGCTTTCGCGCTCGAAATCGCACAGGTAGCTGCGCGGCTCCATCGGGTTTCCCGCGACCCGGTTGGACGGCAGCGTCATCTCGACCACATGGTGGGCGTCGGCAAGGGCGGCTTCGGTCGCAGCGCGGTCGCCCCTCTCGATCTCGAACACGAGGTTGGTGCCGAAGCGCTCGTGCACGCAGGGGGCATCCGCATCAAGGGCGCACGCGACATCGGTCACCGCCGGAAGGGGGGCGTAGTTGACGGTGACGCGCTCGGCTGCGTCGAGGGCGGCGTGGCGAGTCTCGGCGATGACGGCGGCGACGACGTCGCCGACATGGCGGACGGTGTCCGGGGCGAAAGCCGGACGCGGAGCCTCGTTCATCGGCCGCCCGTCGCCGAACGGCATCGGGTGGACGACGGTAAGCTCGCCGAGCCCTGCGGCCTCCCAGTCGCGGTGATCGAGGATACGGAGAACTCCGTCGAGTGCCGCGGCTTCCGACCAATCGATCCGTTCGATGCGGGCATGGGCGTGGGGTGAACGGACAAAGGCGCACCACGCCATGCCGGGCAGCGTCACGTCGTCGACATAGCGCCCGCGGCCGCGCAGGAAGCGGACATCCTCGCGGCGTGCGAGCGGCTGGCCGATATAGCTCATCGCGGCCTCCGGCTGCCGCGGACGTTCGCTGGCCGCAGCGAACATGAAGACGGATCGATGGTCGGAGCGAATTGCGGGAATTGGCGGGCAGGCACGGGCAACCCCGCTGCGTTCAGACCGGTGCGCGACAGTCCCGGGTCGCTGTCTGTCTCCCGGCCCCCGGCGCGGCCTTGAATCTCCGCGACGACGCCGCACTCGCATGGACAGCCTCACATAGGCGATTGTCTTGCAGCAGTCAATCGGCGCCCGCCCGGCGCCATGATGATCCCATGCTAATTCGGAGACGCGAAATCCGAGTGCGTTGGCGCTCGCGTCATCACAGATCGCCTCCTTGATCGCAATTTTTCCCGCCGGGAAGGCCCCGTCGAGCCTTGGCGGCACGATTGCAGCGCGACGCAGACTGAAAAATCTCGCCAGTCGCTGCTGGATTGGCAGCGTCGGATCACCGTCGTCCGGCGCCGCCGGGAGATGCCGGAAATTGCGGCCCATGGCCGCGGATGCTAAGATCGTTGTCGGCGTGCATCCTTGATGGGGTGCGCCGTCAGGCAGATGATGATTCTGCGCACCATGTGCCCCGGCTCCGCGCCGCGGAGGCGACCGACCATCGGGCAGACACGAAAGGGAGGAGTAATGCGAGTTCACACGATTTTAGGCGCGCTGACCGGTCTGGCAGTCGCAGCTTTTGCGGGCGCCGCGGGCGCTGCCAGCATGACGATGAAGGTCGGCTACGCAACGATCAACGATCCGCAGCACGCCGTTGCGCAGGAACTTCAGAAGCGCTTTGCCGCCAACAAGGAGGCAGGCATCGAGGTCAAGATCTTTCCGGCGGGACAGATCGGAAAGATACCGCGCATGATCGAGGGCCTTCAGCTTGGCACGCTCGAGCTGATGATCTCGCCGCCCGGCTTCATGGTCGGTATCAACCCCGCCTTCCAGGTTCCCGACGCCCCCGGCGTCTTCACCGATGTCCTCCATGCCCACCGCACGCTCAACGACCCGACCTTCTACGGCAAGTTCTCGAAACTCGCCGCGAACAAGGGTATCGGGATGCCGGCGCTCTACGTCTACGGCCCGACCTCGTTTGCGAGCAAGCAGCCGCTGCGCAAGCTCGCGGACTTCAAGGGAAAGAAGATCCGCGTGCTGGCGACCAAGATGGAAAGCTCGCTTGTCGGCAAGTTCGGCGCGGCCGGCGTTCCCATCCCCTACACCGAAGTGTTGCCGGCGCTGCAGCGCGGCACCATTGACGGGGTGCGGAGCTCGATCATCGTCATGGGCGGCTCGAAGTTCTTCACCGTCACCAAGTTCATCACCGTGGTCGAGAGCGGATTTATTCCGAGCGCGCTCTTGGTGAGCGAAGCCTGGCGGAAGAAGCTGTCCGCCAAGCAGGCGAAGGCCGTGAACACGGTGCTCGCCGACATGAGCGAATGGGCCACCAAGACGGCTGCCGAGTTCGGCAAGAAGGCCGAGAAGCTGTGGCAGGATAACGGCGCGGAGGTGATCAGGCTGTCGGCGGCTGAACAGAAGCAGTTCATGGACACAGTCCGCCCGCTCGGCGACGAGTTTCTCGGCAAGCATGCCAACGCCGGAGTGCGCGAGGTCTATGCGCTTCTCAAGGAATCGGCCAAGCGCAACATGTAGCGCTTGGCCGCCGGACCCGGGCGCTTGCCGCCCGGGTCCGGCGAGTGTGATGTCCCCGGGGGCGGCCGGAATCGGGACGCGCCCCCGGGCCGATTGCGGACGGGGTTGAGGCTGCCCGCCCGCAGTCGGCCTGCGCCTCCGCGAGGGGCGTGCCGGTGCGGCAATGTGGCCTCGGGAGCTAGGAGGTGACGCGATGTTAACGAGATCCAGACCGGCGTGGTCGCTGCCGGAAACGGCAGCGACGCCGGAGTCCGTGTTCCTGAACCGGCGTGAACTCTGCAGGTCGGTTGCCGCCGGATCGATCTTGGCTGCCGTGCCCGCGCTGTCCGGGATCGCGTTTGCTGCCACCGACCCGTCGGCAGAGCTGTACCCGGCGAAGCGGAACGACGCCTACAAGCTAGACCGCGCCGTGACCCCGGAAAAGATCGCGACGACCTACAACAACTTCTACGAGTTCGGCTCCAACAAGAACATATGGAAGGCGGCGCAGAAGCTGAAGGTCCGACCTTGGACGGTGACTATCGACGGCATGGTCGAGAACGAGCGGACGGTCGATATCGACACGCTCCTGCGGGCGATGCGGCTCGAGGAGCGGCTCTATCGCCACCGCTGCGTCGAAGCCTGGGCGATCGCCGTTCCTTGGACCGGTTTCCCGATGAAGGACTTCCTCGACTATGCGCGTCCGCTGTCGGGCGCCCGTTATGTCGTGATGGAGACCTTCAACGACAAGTCGGTTGCCCCTGGTCAGCGTCAGACCTGGTATCCGTGGCCCTATCTTGAGGGGCTCACCATCGCCGAGGCCGCGAACGAGCTGTCGATGATCGGCACCGGCGCTTACGGTAAGCCGATGCCGAAGCAGAACGGCGCGCCGCTGCGCCTCGTTGCGCCATGGAAGTACGGCTTCAAGCAGATCAAGTCGATCGTCCGCTTCACCTTTACCGACAAGCGGCCGAAGAGCTTCTGGGAGAAGATTCAGGGCAACGAGTACGGGTTCTGGGCCAATGTCAACCCGGAGGTGCCGCATCGGCGCTGGAGTCAGGCCAGCGAACGGCTGCTAGGCACCGACAAGCGGGTGCCGACGCTGCTCTATAATGGCTATGCGGAGCAGGTGGCGCACATGTACAAGGACATGAAGGGCGAGAGGCTCTTCATGTAGCGGCGTCCGCCGCGCCGGACACCGCTGGCCGGTCAACCGGCCATGGCTGCCGAGTCCTCGTGTTCGGCGATGAACTTCTCGGCTTCCAGCGCCGCCATGCAGCCGGTGCCCGCGGCGGTGACGGCCTGGCGGTAGACCTTGTCCTGGACATCGCCAGCCGCGAACACGCCGGGCACGCTCGTGCGCGTCGAATCGGCAGCCGTCCGGATGTAGCCCTCGTCGTCCATGTCGAGCTTGCCGCGGAACAGTTGCGTCGCCGGATCGTGGCCGATGGCCACGAACACGCCGTCGACGGCAAGCTCGCCGATTCCGCCCGACTTGACGTTGCGCGTGCGCACGCCGGTCACGGTCGGCGGATCGTCGGTTCCGAGCACCTCGTCGACGACCGTGTCCCACAGGATCTCGGTCTTTTCGTTGTCGAACAGGCGCCGCTGCAGGATCTTCTCGGCCCTGAGCGCGTCGCGGCGATGGATCAGTGTCACCTTTGCGACATGGTTGGTCAGATAGAGCGCCTCTTCCACCGCCGTGTTGCCGCCGCCGACGACGGCGACCTCTCGGTCACGGAAGAAGAACCCGTCACAGGTGGCGCAGGCCGAGACACCGAAACCGACGAATTTCTGCTCGCTCTCGAGGCCGAGCCACCGCGCCCTGGCTCCGGTCGAGACGATCACCGTGTCGGCGACATAGGTTGCTCCCGAATCTCCGGTGCAGGTGAAGGGGCGCTGCGTCAAATCGACATCGACGACCAGGTCGCTGACCATCGCTGTGCCGACATGCTCGGCCTGCTCGTGCATCTGGGTCATCAGCCAGGGGCCCTGGATGACGTCGGCGAAACCCGGGTAGTTTTCGACATCGGTCGTGATGCTCATCTGCCCGCCGACCTCGATGCCGGTGACGAGCACTGGCTGGAGCGACGCACGGGCTGCGTAGATGGCCGCCGTGTAGCCGGCGGGCCCCGACCCGACGATGAGCACTCTTGTCCGATAGCTTTCTGCCATGGAGAGGTTCCCGCGGCCCGATGGCCGGGCCCTGTCCTGGATTTCCCGCGCCGCAGCCCGCGGGCGCCTACCTGTAGCGCACCGAGACGACCTCGTAGGACTTCACGCCGCCGGGCGTGACGACCTCTATGGGGTCCCCGACGGTCTTGCCGATCAGGGCCCGCGCCATCGGCGACATGACTGACAGCCGTCCCGATCTGACGTCGGATTCGTGCTCGCCGACGATCTTGTAGGTGGTCTTGATGTCGGTCTCGTCTTCAATGACGGCGACTGTCGCCCCGAACCTGATGACCTTGCCCCTCAGCGTCTTGACATCGATGACCTCGGCGCGGCTCAGCAGGTCCTCGATCGTTTCGACCCGGCCTTCGATGAAGGCCTGTCGCTCGCGGGCGGCGTGATATTCGGCGTTTTCGGACAAGTCGCCATGTTCGCGCGCTGCGGCGATCGCCTGAATCACGGCCGGCCGCTCCTCGGACTTGAGATGCCGAAGCTCCTGCTCGAGCTTGGTGTGGCCCTCCAGTGTCATCGGCGCCTTTTCCATGGTCTGCCCCCTGCTGTTCTAGCGGCCGGTACGGCTGTCTTTGGCGGGATCGGCCGCCACGCGGTCCGGCGACGGTCCAGCGCTAAAATAGGACTGGATGTCGGCGACTTCAAGAACACCGGCGCGCATCGCTCCGATGCCTTCGATCGCTGCCCGCGCACCGGCCACGGTCGTGTAGTACGGAATCCCGCCGAGCAGCGCCGTGCGCCGAAGGGCGTAGGAATCGCCTATCGCCTTGCGGCTTTCCGTGGTGTTGAAGACGAGGCTGATGTCGCCGCTGATCATGGCGTCGACGATATTGGGACGCCCCTCGTGGACCTTCTTGATTACGCGCGTCGCGACGCCGGCGCCGTTGAGTGCGGCTGCGGTCCCGGTGGTTGCAACGAGATCAAACCCCATCCCGCGCAGCCGCCCCGCAAGCTCGGTCATGGCCGGCTTGTCGCGGTCGCGCACCGAGATGAACGCGGTACCCTCAAGCGGGACCGACATATTGGTGCCGAGCTGGGACTTGGCGAAGGCGCGCCCGAAATCGGAATCGATGCCCATGACCTCGCCTGTCGACTTCATTTCGGGGCCGAGAATGACGTCGACCCCCGGGAACTTCGCGAACGGGAAGACCGCTTCCTTGACCGCGATGTGGCCGCCGGGCGGCGGCACGGGGTAGCATCGGAGCAGGTCCTTCAGCTTCTCACCCGCCATTGCGCGAGCAGCAACCCTGGCCACCGGAAGACCGGTTGCCTTGGCGACGAACGGAACCGTGCGGCTTGCCCGCGGATTGACCTCGAGCACGTAGATCGCGTCGTCCTTTATTGCGTACTGCACGTTCATCAGCCCGACCACGCCGAGTTCGCGGGCGAGCGCCGACGTCTGGCGTCGCAGTTCGGCGATGACCTCCTCGGACAGCGAATGCGGCGGCAGCGAACAGGCGGAATCGCCGGAATGAATTCCGGCCTCCTCGATGTGCTCCATGATCCCGGCGATGTGGACGTCGTCGTCTCGGTCGCAGATGGCGTCGACATCGACCTCGATCGCCTCGCGAAGGTAGGAATCAATGAGTACCGGCGTGTCGCCGGAGACCTGCACCGCGCTCTCGATGTAGCGTACCAGCCCGGCCTCGTCATGGACGATCTCCATGGCGCGTCCGCCGAGCACATAGGAGGGCCGGATGACCACCGGATAGCCGATGTCGTCGGCGACGCGGCGCGCCTCCTCGCCACTGCGCGCGGTGCCGTTGACCGGCTGGCGGAGATGGAGGCGCCGGAGCAGGGCCTGGAAGCGCTCGCGATCCTCGGCGAGATCGATGGCGTCGGGCGGGGTGCCGAGGATCGCAACGCCGGCCTCGCGGAGCGCACCGGCAAGCTTCAGCGGAGTCTGCCCGCCGAACTGCAGGATAACGCCGGCGACCGTGCCCCGGGCCTCTTCCGTGCGCACGATCTCGATTACGCTTTCGGCCGTCAGCGGCTCGAAATACAGCCGGTCCGAAGTGTCGTAGTCAGTGGACACCGTCTCGGGGTTGCAGTTGACCATGATGGTCTCGAAGCCGGCTTCGGCGAGCGCGAACGCGGCATGCACGCAGCAATAGTCGAACTCAATTCCCTGGCCGATGCGGTTGGGACCGCCGCCGAGGATCAGCACCTTCTTGCGATCCGTCGGATCGGCTTCGCATTCCGCCATGCCGTCGACCCCGGTTTCGTAGGTCGAATACATGTAGGGCGTCTGCGACGCGAACTCGGCGGCGCAGGTATCGATGCGCTTGTAGCATGGCGTCACGCGTTGATCCGCCCGCACCTGCGCAACATCGTCCGCCGGCCGGCCCACGAGCTCGCCGAGGCGCTCGTCGGAGAATCCCAGCGCCTTGAGTCGGTGCAGCCCGGCCGTGTCGGTCGGCAGCCCGCCCTGCCGCAACTTCGCCTCGGCGGTCACGATTTCCTCGATGCGGGCGAGGAACCACGGGTCGAAGCCGCTCGCTGCTTGGAGCTCGTCGACCGTGATGCCGTGGCGCAGCGCCTGCGCGATGCGCAGCAGCCGGTCGCTGTGCGCGACCGCGCAGTCGGACAGCACCGCGTCGCGGTCGATCTCGCCGGTCGCGGGATCGACGCCGGCGAGCAGGGTCTCGTTCAGCCCGGTGAGCCCGGTCTCCATCGAGCACATTGCCTTCTGCAGCGATTCCTGGAAGGTGCGGCCGACCGCCATGACTTCGCCGACCGATTTCATCTGGGTGCTGAGGAGCGGTTCGGTGCCTGAAAACTTCTCGAACGCGAAACGCGGCACCTTGGTCACGACATAGTCAATCGTCGGCTCGAATGACGCCGGGGTAACGCCCGTGATGTCGTTGTCGAGCTCATCGAGCGTGTAGCCCACAGCCAGCTTGGCGGCGACCTTGGCAATCGGGAACCCGGTCGCCTTGGAGGCTAGCGCCGACGATCGCGATACCCGCGGGTTCATCTCGATCACGACCATGCGCCCGCTCTGCGGATCGATCGCGAACTGCACGTTCGACCCCCCGGTGTCGACCCCGATCTCGCGCAGCACGGCGATCGAGGCGTTGCGCATGACCTGGTACTCCTTGTCGGTCAGCGTCAGGCTGGGCGCCACCGTGATCGAATCGCCGGTATGCACACCCATCGGGTCGACGTTCTCTATCGAGCAGATGATGATGCAGTTGTCGGCGCGGTCGCGCACGACCTCCATCTCGAATTCCTTCCACCCGATGATCGACTCCTCGACCAGGACTTCTCGGGTCGGCGACGACGCGAGTCCGTGGCGCACCACCGCCTCGAATTCGTCGCGGTTGTAGGCGACCCCGCCGCCGGCGCCGCCGAGTGTGAAGCTCGGCCGGATGATCGCCGGCAAGCCAGTCAGCTCGAGAGTCGCAAGGGCATCGTCGAGCGAATGGGCGAGGCGGCCGCGCGGGCACTCGAGCCCGATCCGGGCCATCGCCTGCTGGAACTGCTCGCGATCCTCGGCCATGTCGATGGCTTCGTGGCGGGCGCCGATCAGTTCGACGCCGAAGCGGTCGAGCACGCCGCTGCCGCTTAGCGACAGCGCCGTGTTGAGCGCGGTCTGGCCGCCCATCGTCGGCAGCAGCGCGTCGGGCCTTTCCCTCTCGATGATGCGCGCGACCATGTCCGGTGTCACCGGCTCGATGTAGGTGGCGTCCGCAAAGTCGGGATCGGTCATGATCGTGGCCGGATTCGAGTTCACCAGCACGACCCGGTAGCCCTCGGCCCTGAGCGCCTTGCAGGCCTGGGTTCCCGAATAGTCGAACTCGCAGGCCTGGCCGATGACGATCGGTCCGGCGCCGATGATGAGGACGGACTCGATGTCAGCGCGTCTGGGCATGGTCAGCGATCGTGGCGGCGAAGCGCTCGAACAGGTAGTGGCTGTCCTGCGGGCCTGGTGAGGCCTCGGGGTGGTACTGGACGGCGAAGACCGGCGCTCCCGAAACCCTGAACCCCTCGAGCGAGCCGTCGAAGAGCGAGACATGGGTCGTCTCGAGGCTGGCGGGCAACGAGTCGCCGGCAACCACGAAGCCATGATTCTGGCTTGTGATCTCGACCCGCCCGGTCTCGAGATCCTTGACCGGGTGGTTGGCGCCACGGTGGCCGAGATGCATCTTCTCCGTGCGTGCCCCTAGCGCCAGCGCCAGCATCTGGTGGCCAAGGCAGATCCCGAACATCGGAATCCCGAAGGCAAGGAGTTGACGGATCACGGGCACGGCATAAATGCCGGTTGCTGCCGGATCGCCGGGGCCGTTCGAAAGGAAAATGCCGTCCGGCCGGTGGCGAAGGATGTCCTCGGCGCTTGCGTCGGCGCGCTCCACTGTGATCCGGCAGCCGGCCGAAGCGAGGGCGCGCAGGATGTTGCGCTTCGCGCCGTAGTCGATTGCGACGACATGGTGGCGTGCATCGGCGCGGCTGTCGTAGCCGGTATGCGGCTGCCACAGCGCCTCGGTCCATTCATGGGCCACGTCGCAGGTAACGTCGCGCGCAAGGTCCATGCCCTCGAGGCCGGGCCACGTCGCAGCCGCGCTTCTGAGCGCGTTGAGATCGAACCTGCCGTCGGGCGCGTGATGAAGCACACCATTCGGGGCTCCGGTGTCGCGGATGGCCCGCGTCAGGCGGCGCGTGTCGGCGCCCGCAAGCCCGACCAGACCGTGCGAGTTCAGCCAGTCGTCGAAATGCCGGGTGGCGCGCCAGCTCGATGGCTGCGTGATATCGGCGCGCAGCACGAGGCCGCGCGCCGCCGGTCCGGCGGTCTCGATGTCGTCGGCATTGGCTCCGACATTGCCGATGTGCGGAAAGGTGAAGGTGACGATCTGGCCGGCATAGGACGGGTCGGTGAGTATTTCCTGGTACCCGGTGATCGAGGTGTTGAAGCAAATCTCGCCGGTCGCGCTGCCCGCCGCGCCAACGCCCCGGCCCCAGAGCACGGTGCCGTCGGCGAGCACGAGCGCCGCGGTCGCACCCTCGGGCGGACAAGGCCGGATGTCGGGGGTGATTCGGGTCATTGCCGCCTTTCTCGCGTTCGGGCGCACCGTGCTGCCTTGCGGCCGCGCCCAGATGTTGTCCGCCCGCATATCGGGCGCACGGCCATGCTTCATAGGTCATCGCCGGATATTCGTCAATAGCGATCTGTCGGGAAAGATGGGTCAAATCATATGGTTAGACATTTCCGGCAAGCTTGCAACGGTTCCAGAACTGCGCTATGGTGCCGCTCTTTCCTAGTGCATGGTCGGATTGATGCTGCGGGACCGATTGAACGGAAAACTCAAGTCCGCGATGAAGGAAAAGGATCAGGTGGCAGTGTCGACATTGCGCCTGATTCTTGCGGCGGTCAAGGACCGCGATATTGCGAAGCGGTCTGAGGGCAGCGACAAGGGCATCGATGACGCCACCATCCTGCAGGTGCTGCAGACGCTGATCCGCCAGCGGCGGGAATCGATCGTGCTCTACCGCCAGGGCGGGCGCGAGGAGCTTGCGGATCGTGAGGCCCGCGAGATCGCGGTGATCGAGCAGTTCCTGCCGCGCCAGCTCGATGATGGCGAGGTGGCGGACGTCATAGAGAGCGCACTCGCCGAGACCGGTGCCGGTTCCGTGAAGGACATGGGCAGGGTGATGGGTCTGCTGCGCGAGCGTTATGCCGGGCGCATGGATTTCGGCCGGGCGGGGGCTGCGCTGAAGGCGCGGCTTGCCGGCTGATCGGGCGGCCCGGGCGCATGGCATTCCCGCCGCAGTTTCTCGACGAGCTCCGGGCGCGGATCCGCCTGTCCGACCTGATCGGGCGCCGCGTCAAGCTGACGAAGAAGGGCCGCGAGTTCGTCGGCCTTTGCCCGTTTCACAGCGAGAAGACGCCCTCGTTCACCATCAATGACGACAAGGGATTTTTCCACTGTTTCGGCTGTGGTGCGCATGGCGACGTGATCGGCTTCACGATGCAGGGTGCGCATCTGTCGTTTCCCGACGCGGTTGCGCAGCTGGCGGCGGAGGCCGGGCTCGAGGTGCCGGTGGCGACGCCGGAAGAGCGCGCGCGCGAGCAGCGCCGCGCCGGGCTCCTTGAGGCGATGGAGGCGGCCTGCGGGTTCTACCAGCGGATGCTGCGTTCGGCGGAAGGAGATGCGGCGCGCGCCTACCTTGCCGGCCGCGGGCTGACCGACGAAACGATCTCGCGGTTCCGCCTCGGTTTCGCCCCCGGCGGCAACCGTCTCGGTGCGGAGCTGACGAGTGCCGAGATGCCGGAATCGCTGCTCGCCGAAGCCGGCCTCGTGCGCCGGCGGGATGACGGCGGCAGCCACGATTTCTTCCGCAGCCGCGTCATCTTTCCGATTACCGACCACCGAGGCCGTGTCGTCGCCTTCGGCGGGCGCATCATCGGCGATGGCGAACCGAAATACCTGAACTCGCCGGACACGCCGCTTTTCGACAAGCGGCGGACGCTTTATGGCCTTGCGACGGCACGCTCTGCGGCCCACGAGAGGGGCCGCGTCATCGTCACCGAAGGCTACATGGACGTGATCGCGCTCGCCCAGGCCGGGTTGACGGAGGCCGTGGCGCCGCTGGGCACGGCGCTGACCGAGAGTCATCTCCACATGCTGTGGCGCCTCGCGGCGGAGCCGGTGCTGTGCTTCGACGGCGACCACGCGGGCGCGCGCGCGGCGGTTCGCGCAGCCGAGCGCGCGCTGCCGCTGCTGGCGCCGGAGCGATCCCTGGCCTTCGTGACGCTCCCTGCCGGTGAGGATCCCGACAGCCTAGTGCGCGCGCACGGGCCGGCCGTCATCGAACGGTTGGTGGCCGGCGCGCGGACGCTTGCCGAGGTGATCTGGACGACGCAGGTCGAAGGCCGCGACCTCGGCACACCGGAACGGCTTGCCGGCCTCGAGCAGAGACTGGACGATCTCGTGTCGTCGATAGCCGACCGCAAGGTGCAGTTCGGCTACCGTGCGCATTTCCGGAACCGGCTCCGCGACCTCACCGGCTGGCGGCGCCGGGGCGGGGGTGGTGCCGCGCCGGGAACGGGCGCCCCGTCGGCGCTGCGGCGTGGTTCCGGCAAGGCGGCGCTCGACCGCCGGCGTGAACAGGTGCTGCTGGCGACCATCATCAACCATCCGGCGGTGATCGACGAGCACGCCGAGATGCTGGCGATGGTGGAGATCGGCGATCCGGCGCGGGCAGGCCTTTTCCGCGATGCCGTGGCCGCCTGCGGGAGCGACCCGGATATTGACTCCGAGCGGCTTAAGAACCAGATCATTGAGCGTGGAAACGGAGAGGCTCTGGGCGCGCTGCTCGAGGCGGACATCTTTGTCCATGCCGCATTCGCCCGTGTCGATGCCGAACTGGATGACGCCAGGGCGGGTTTCAGGGAGGTGCTCGCGCATTCCCTGAAGCGGATGCGCGAGGAAGAGGCAAGGCTCGTGCGCGACAATTTCGTGAACGATCCGAGCGAGGAAAACTGGCGGAAGATGGAAGCGCTTCAGGCCGAGACCGTAGCGGGACCGGACGGCATCATGTTCCCGGCGGAGCATGAACGGCAGCGTTACTGATGCGGCGTATCACGCCCGCGGCAGAGGCCGGGCTGAATCAGGGAAACGAATAACGATGGCGACAAAGACAAAGAAACAGTCTGTAGCCAAGACGCAGCCGGCGTCCTCGGGAGAAGACATGCCCGTCATCGACGCCGTCGAGGCGTCCGTGCAGAATCTCATCGAGATAGGAAAGAAGCGCGGCTACGTCCTCTATGGCGAGCTCAACACGGCACTGCCGCAGAGCCGGGTCTCCTCGGAGCAGATTGAGGATGCGATGGCCCAGCTCTCCGAACTTGGCATCAACGTTGTCGAGAGCGAAGAGGACGAGGAGACCCAGGACGGCAAGGCCGACCGCACAGCGTCGGGGTCCAACGACAACGAGATCGGGCGCACCGACGACCCCGTGCGCATGTATTTGCGCGAGATGGGCGGCGTCGAACTGCTGTCGCGCGAGGGCGAGATCGCGATCGCGAAACGCATCGAGGCCGGACAGGAGAAGATGATCGCGGCGATCTGCGAGAGCCCCCTGACCTTTCGTGCGGTCCTGAGTTGGCGGGAAGGGTTGCTGAAGCAGGACATGTACCTGCGGAGCATTGTTGATCTTGAAGTGCTTTCGGGCGACGGCAAGGGTGCCAAGGCGACGGCTGGCGGCGGTTTCGCGGGCAACGGCGCTGACAGCGACGACGGAGGCGACGATGGCAGCCAGTTGTCGATGTCGATGCTCGAGGAGACCCTGCGCCCACAGGTCCTGGAGACGCTGGACCAGATTAGCAGCATCTACGACAAGCTCTCGAGGCTTCGCCTCAAACGTCTCGCGGCGAACGCCAACCAGGGCACTTTCGGCGCCGTTTCCAAGCGCAACTTGGAGCGGTTGAACAAGGAGATTGTGGCCCACGTCAAGAGTCTTTGCATGAACGAGAACCGCGTCGGGCAACTGGTGCAGGAACTCTACAGCTTCAACAAGACCCTGCTCCGTCACGAGGGCCGGCTGTTGCGGCTTGCCACCGAGTGCAAGATCCCCCGCGAGGAGTTCCTCCAGTATTATTTCGGCCGCGAGATCGATCCGAAATGGCTCAATCGCGTTTCGCGCCTTTCGGCGAAACACTGGAAGACCTTCGTCAAGACCCACCGCGACGAAATCCGCGCCATCCGCGCTGAGATCAAGGCGCTCGCCGACGACATTGACATACCGATCGGCGAATTCCGCGAGTTGGTCGGCGAGGTGCAGCGAGGCGAGCGCGAGGCGAGCCGCGCCAAGAAGGAGATGGTCGAGGCCAATCTCCGCCTTGTGATCTCGATCGCCAAGAAATACACCAACCGCGGGCTGCAGTTCCTCGACCTGATCCAGGAAGGCAATATCGGCCTGATGAAGGCGGTCGACAAATTCGAGTACCGACGCGGCTACAAGTTCTCGACCTACGCCACTTGGTGGATCCGCCAAGCGATCACCCGGTCGATCGCCGACCAGGCGCGCACCATCCGGATCCCGGTGCACATGATAGAGACGATCAACAAGCTTACCCGGACTTCGCGCCAGTTCCTGAACGAGTACGGACGCGAGGCTGCACCCGAGGAACTCGCCGCCCGCCTCAGCATGCCGCTCGACAAGGTGCGCAAGGTGCTCAAGATAGCGAAGGAGCCCATCAGCCTTGAGACGCCGGTCGGCGACGAGGAAGACAGCCATCTCGGGGACTTCATCGAGGACAAGAACGCTGTCCAGCCGATCGATTCGGCCATTCTCGGCAGCCTCCGCGAGAGCACGACCCATGTCCTTCTGCAGCTCACCCCGCGCGAGGAACATGTGCTGCGCATGCGGTTCGGGATAAAGGTCAACGATCATACGCTCGAGGAGGTCGGCCAGAGATTCTCGGTAACCCGCGAGCGCATCCGCCAGATCGAAGCCAAGGCGCTGCGCAAGCTCAAGCGCCCGCAGAGGTCGAAGGCGCTCCGGAGCTTTCTCGACAGCTGAATGCCGTAGGCCGCCCGGAATGCTCCAGGCAATCTCACTCCTCCGGGCCCCTCCTGCCAGGCCGCCGGTCGGCGCATCGGTATGCGGCGCCCGGTGCCGCACGATGACAGGAGACAGAACATGACCGAGAGCCCGGCGCCGGAAGCATCGGCGCCGCAGAACGAGGGATATCTCGACCTTCGTGAGCTTGTCGCCCGATTCGAGGAGATGGGCGAGCTCGAACGAGTCGAGGGCGCGGACTGGAATCTGGAGATCGGCGCGCTGTCGGAGACGATCGCGGCCGCGGCCCCGGGGCGTGCGAAGGCATTGCTCTTCGACCGCATTCCGGGCTACCCGGAGGGGTTCCGCATCATGTCGGGCGCGGCCAACGCCTTCCGGCGGCTGGCGCTGGTGCTTGGCCTGCCCGAGCCGGAGACCGAGATGGACCTCGTGCGCGCCTACCGGAGCCGCGCCAGGGCAGGCTTCAAGCCCATTCCGCCGGTCGAGATGGCGACGGGTCCGATTCTCGAGAATGTCGACCGGGACGAAGATGTCGACGTGCTCAAATTTCCCGCACCGTTCGTTCACGAGCTTGACGGCGGACGCTACATCGGGACCGACGACCTAGTGATCATGCGCGATCCCGATACCGGCTGGACCAATGTCGGCACCTATCGGGTAATGGTCCACGACCGCAACACGGTTGCGATCTGGATGTCGCCCGGCAAGCACGGGCGCCTTATCAGCGAGAAGTACTTTGCGAGAAACGAGCCCTGCCCGGTGCTCATATCCTGCGGTCAGGATCCCAACCTCTTCCTCGTAGCCCATCAGGAGGTGGATCACGAGCTTGACGAACTCGCCTATGCGGGCGGCCAGCGCGGCCGCGCCATCGAGGTCATCCCGAGCGAGTTGCACGGTCTGCCGATACCGGCCTATGCCGAGGTGGTTCTCGAGGGCGAGATGCTTCCGGGAGAGTTGCGCGAGGAGGGGCCCTTCGGCGAATTCATGGGCTACTACGCGTCGAACGCGTCGGAACTGCCGATCGTGCGCGTGCGGCGCGTCTACTGGAGGAACTCGCCCATCCTCACCCTGGCAATTCCGTCGCGCCCGCCGGAGAACTTCACGTTCGCGCGCGCAACCGTGAAGTCTGCAATGATCTGGGACGAGGTGGAGAAGGCGGGTCTGCCGGGCGTCAAGGGCGTGTGGTGCCACGAATCGGGTGCCGGGCGGCTGTTCAACGTCGTCGCCATCGAGCAGCTCTATCCCGGTCACGCCTCGCAGGCGGGCATGCTGGCAGCCAGCTGCCATGCCGGCAACTATGCCGGGCGCTGGGTCGTCGTCGTCGACGACGACATCGATCCTTCGAATCTCTTTGACGTGACCTGGGCGATGTCAACGCGCTGCGATCCGCCCGAGGACATCCAGTACATCAAGCGATCATGGTCGACGCCGCTGGACCCGCTCCTGCGCGAGCCGCCGTGGCAAAATAACCGCGCCGTCGTCGATGCATGCAGGCCCTATGGCTGGAAGGACGAGTTTCCGAAGGTTGCCGAGGCGAGCCCGGAACTCAAGGCGTCGATCCGCCGCAAATGGCCGCAACTCTATGGGTGAGGTGCGCGGCGCGTACAATCCGCTTGAGGCGAGTCGCCTCGGGGTGAAATTCTCCGGGGTAACTCGACTTGAAACCCGTCGGTGGCGGTGGCAATTTGCCTGCGGGCCCGTAGTTCAGTTGGTCAGAACGCTCCGCTCATAACGGAGTTGTCGGGGGTTCGAGTCCCTCCGGGCCCACCATTCGACGTTCAGTCGAACGTGCCGTCGACGAGCACGAATATCATGTAGCAGTCGCTGTCTGTGCGGTTGCTCCAGGCATGGTTGGTGCCGCGCTGCACGCAACTGTCCCCCGCCTTCATCAGCACTTCGGAATCGTCGAGGACCAGATAGATCTCGCCCGACAGGCAGACGGCGTAATCGACCGTTTCTGTCCGGTGCATCAGGGGATGGGGCGCCTCGCCGGCTTCAGCCGCCGCCGCCTCAGCGCCGATCGAGGCGAAGCTCTGCTTCGCCGCGTTTCGGTCGATGCTGTCGATCCAGTCCTTCTCCGGCGGAAACCTGATGATGCGGAAGACCGAGCCGTTCTGTGGCGGCAGGAGCCCGATCTGTCGGTCGGTCGTCTCTTCCGGCCCGTGAACCTTGGCCGGCGATTCGTCGAGCACCCAGAGGTTGTTGATCTCGACTCCGGGGCGGTTGGCCGGGCGGACCACGTTGATGGTCTCGCCGTCTGACACCACGATCGCCTTGCCGTTCTCGTCATGTCCGGTAACGATTCGTCTCACAGCCATCGCCGGTATTCCTCCCTGCAACCCCTCCTCACGCGCCGCCGATCAGCGTTCTGTCGGCATGCCTCGTTCGAGATCGGTCTCGATTCCTTTTATCACCTCTCTGACGCTGCCGCAAAGCGGCAGGCTGAGCCGGAGCGCGTCGGCTTCCCTCAGGATGGTCGACATGTCCTTCTCGGCCCATGGCATCGGCCAGTTGTAGACTTCGATTGGAGCAGCGCGTCGCGGAGTGGACCGGTCTCGACGCCGAGGCTCTTGGCCAGCCTCATGCTTTCGACGTTGGTTGAGATACAGGCCCAGACCACCGCGATCTACGCCCATCTTGACGATGGCGCGCTGCAGGATGCCGCCACGCAGGCCGCAGCCGTTATTACGCGCGCCATGGGATACAGGCGCCTCCAATGCCGGACGGGGCGGAACACGGCGATGCATCGACCGACATACCTGCGCCGTCTAGGCCTGGTGCGTCGGCCTCACCGGAGGGAGAGCGATCCTCTCTCCGGGGCAGAGCCTTTCAACGAACCATGATCGAGTCTTCGTTCATGAGGCGTAACTGCTCACCCCCTGGTTCCGGCTTGATGTCGGGGTAGAGCAACGAACGGGGTTCCGTGGAGATTTGACACTGCATGCCGATTCGCTTAGTGGTGGTCATCGAGAACGACGGGGACCGCCAGTGGGCTACTTTGGATCGAAGGCGACGAGCGGGCTGTGCCAGCTGCTTCCGGGGCTCCAGCCTCCGCATGATCTGTATGTGGAAACGCATTTCGGAGGCGGCGCGCTGATGAAGCGCAAGGCCGGGTGATGGCGACGGTCAACGCGGCGCGCGAGGAGTTCGAAGCGGCCAAGACCGCGGCGCTGCCGGCAAGGTGGCGGAAGAGGCCGTCATCCGCGTCCTTGTCATCCTGCTCGACATCATCATCGTCGTCCTTCTGGAGAAGACCACGCACGAGCCGGAACTCCGGTCTGCCGCCGTCACAGACGGACAAGAGCGTGCCGGAAGCAACGGCCCGAAGCCGAACCGGCAGATGGGCGACAACCTGCGCAAGATCATCGTCGAGGAGACGGTCGCGGCCTGCGACGCCTGCGGCGCTGACGGCCCCGTCGATCGGGAGCGCCGCACGACATCGTGTTCGAGGTCGTCGAGCGCCGCGCCGAGATCAAGGAATGCCCGAAGTGCAAGGCCCGGGGCCGGTTCCCCGACAACATCCCGTGCAGTACGGCATCGGCATTCAGGCCCTCGTCATCAACCTGCTGGTCGCCCAGATGCTGTCCCTGCGCCGTGCCGTCGCGTTCGTGCAGGCGATCTCCGGCATCAAGCTCTCCGAGGCCTCGGCTATGCTTTCACGATGCGTCATGGGAGGAGGCCGCCGTGGCGCACCTCCTGCAACGCCCGATGTCGACGAGACCGGATTTCGGATCAACAGCAAGTGGCTCCATGTCGTCGGGACCCTGACGTGCAAGTTCCCGCACCGCAAGCGCGGGCAAGAGATCGGCATCATCCCGTGCTACAAGGGCGTCCTGGACCTCGTACATGGGCCAGTGTAGCCACCAGCTGTGCGGCAGCCACCTGCTGCGCGAACTGACCTTTGTCGTCGAGGCTACCGCGCGACTGATGAAGAGCCTGCTCCGCGAGGTCTGCCACAAGGTCAACAAGATCGCATCCAAAACCCTGAACGACGACGTGCGCAAGCGCTACCGCACCATCAGGGCGCCAGGGAACTGCCCGACATCCCGCCGAAAGGAAAACGTGGACGCAAGTCCGACGCGCACAACCTGCACGAACGTCTCGTGAAACACGCAAACCTGCGCTTCACAGACGACCCCAACGTCAGCTTCACCAACAATGCCGGAGAACAGAAGATCAGGATGGCAAAGGTCAAGGTGTCCGGGTGCTTCCGCTCCACGCAAAAGCATGGTGCCGGGGCTCGAGCTACCTCACCTCCATGGCCGCACTCGGCTACAACCCACTCGTCGCCACCCAGATCGCCCTCGACGGAAAAGCCGCAGACATCATCAACGAGCACTATGGCCAATCAGAACCCAACTAGGGGTGAGTAGATACCATGAGGCCTTATATAGTAGCCCATGAGAATTGGCTTTCGACATCTGTCCACGACGACGGTTGATTGGCTGAAGGTGGCGCCGGTTGCCGAGAGCGGCACGCCCTGGCGCAGGGATTGTGCGAACGCGAGGCGCAACGCGAAGGGCGAGCTGTGGCTTGCCGCGTGCGGCCCTGCCTGGTCTTGCCTCGGCGCTCGGCATCGTCCTTCCTGCACCAAGGCCTCGACATTGGCACCCTTGAGCGGGACTATCCCGACAAGCCACTCGCATGTTCTCCGGAGGAGCTTGGCGAGGTCACCGTAGAGCCGGTCGGCGACGACGAGGACAAGCGCCTGGCGATGATGACGACCTGGCATCCCGAGGCGCGCGCACCCGGATGAGCTACCGGATCACCTCGTCGTGCTACGGCCGCCTCGGCGGCCTGGTGTTCCGTGCGGCCAATTGGCATCAGAAGGCGCGCGACGACTTCTGGTCCCGGGGAGCGCGTGACGTTCACCTCGGCAAGGTCGTCAACAACGCCCGCTTGCTGATACTTCCGTCGGTGAATGTTCCGGAGCTGGCCTCCCATGTCCTGGCCTGCCGGCGGCTTGCTGCGGACTGAGAAGTGACGCCGGTTCCGGCCTACGCCTATGTGAGCCCCGAAGACACCGGCACGAGCTACAGGGCGGCAGGCCGGGAGCGTTGTGAGAAGATGACCTCGGGCCGACCTCCCGGGGCCTTTCAACTGAGCACTGTAAACTCGAAGCAACTGACGCCGTATACACAGTTCCATGAGAATCGGCCTGCGACATTATGGCGGCGAGACGGTTGACTGGCTGAAGGCACGGCTTGGTGCCGGGGATTGCACGCGGACCTTCCTGGCACGTGAGCTCTGCGAGCGTGAGGACTGGCGGAACGCGAAGGGAGAACTGTGCCTCGACCCGGGCCGCGCTTCCAAAGTTCTCCGCCGCACTCGGTCTGCCTCTGCCGGAGGCTCGGTAACCCCGGAGTCCCTGGCCCCGTCGCCGGATTATCCCGACAGGCACCTGTCGTGCCGTCTTGGCGAGACCGGCGTGGTTCCGGTTGCCGACGAGGACAAGTCGCTGGCGTGGTCGATGATGGCATCGCATCATCCCGAGGCGGCCTGTCCCGGGCATCCGCTACTGGATTCTCTCGTCCCTGCACGGCGTCCTCGGCGGCCTGGTGCTGCGTCTTGGCATCACAAGGCGCGGGACCTCCACATCGGCTGGCGGCGCGGGACGCCAACATCGGGCGGGTTGTCAACAATGACAGGTTTCTTCCCGGCGTCCACGGGCTTGCGTCCGTGGCGCTGTTCCATGGTCGCGTGACCGGGAGGAGCGCTACGGTGTTCGCCTGGCGTACAGCTACGTGGGTGCGGAGCCTACCGTGCTGCGGCGTGCTGCAAGGGGTTGCGGGTGTACGTGAAGCCGCTGTCGGCGGACTGGTCTCTCGGGCGGGCCGGGTGATCGGTTCAGGCCCGCGTCGAGGGAGGATGGCGGAGTACGGACGGAGCGCGCACAGCGACGCGCGCTTTGTCACGATGGGCGAGGCCTGGTGCGGTCGTCCGGGTGTGCCGGTGATCTTTCCCGGCGAGGCGGAGCAGCTTGCAGGTTCCTGTCGAACCCGAGGATCGGCATGCAAGACATCTTTGAGCCGCGTCAGGAGGCGATGCGTTGCCGCAGCCAGTCTGTTGCGGTTCAGGGATGCTGAACTACAGCGAGGCAACGCAGGGCCTTGTCGACATCGGCGGCTCTGGAAGCAAGGGGCTCATGTCGGCGTTGCGTTCAGCGGTTGCGCACTGGGGGTATTCAGCCTTGATTCCGCGCGGAGGACAAGGCAACGGCGGGCGAGGAAAGCGGACGGACGCCTTCGCCAAGTCCGCCGAGGCGGCCTGCCCGCGAACCCGCCCGTCTGCGACCGTGAGGGCGACATGTGGTCTCTCCTGTCCGGAGGCCTGCGCCGTCGCGCCCGGCGGCTCCTGGTCCGCGCCAGCCGTTCAGGCGGGCCATCACGGCGGACGGCAAGGCCAGGGACCTGTTCGCGGCCGAATTGGACATCGTCGCGGAGAAGACGGTCGACATCGCCGCCTGTGGCGGCCCCCGGACGCGCAAGGGGCGCAACAAGCTGCGGGCCGATCTCGTCCCGCCCTGGACACGGCCCCACTCACCATGCTCGCGGTGCGCGTCCTGGAGAAGACGCCGCCGACAGGACCGGCTGGTTGCTCCTGACCACCGAAGGTGAGCCCACGCAGGAGAACGCGATCCGTGCCTGGAAACGCTGGCTGAGAGTGGTTCGCGGCCGTCAAGACCGGAACGCGGATCAAGGGGCTCAACGCCGCCGACGACCTGAGGAAGTGCCTCGTCTGCCATTACCGCATGCACCGTCATCCTCGCGCGGAGGCCGGCGCGCACGATCGTCCACGAGATCCATGTCCTCGCCGTCCACATACCGAACCACCGCAGGCAACGCGGCCCACCCGACCCGGATCAGGCGATCGCGGAGTTCGCCGTCAACACCGCGCGCCTCGCCGGATTCATCCCGTCGAAGCGCCAGCCCATGCCGGGTACTCACAAATTCTGGGAAGGATACCTGATCCTGTTCATTGAAAACTACCGGCGCGACTACGCCAACATCGATTCGACAGTGTACCATTGAAAGGCCGCCGCCGATCGCAACCGAATCCGTGCGGCTAAAGCCGCGGTAACGGCTGCGCCGTGAACCTCTGCGCTCGCGGCACAAGTGAACGCAGACCGCATCGCCAGCAATACCGGCGCTGTCTTTGTCCATCGGTGCGATGCGGGAACATGTGAAACGCAATCTCCAGGCGCATGGACCATGTGAGACGGAACGTCTGTGCTGCGGGAACAACTCCGTCTCTGTCCGGCGTCCGGTGCGCCCTGTGTGACGGACGGCGCAACGCCTTTCCGCTGCGCGGCCCGTTCTGTTATCGTGGCTCACGAACGACAACGCGGAACGCGCTCGAAGATCGCGGACCGGTCGTCTCGCTCAATTGCCGCGACGGCTCCATCTCCTTGTGACGCCGGCGTTTCGGATTCTCGCCAGAATAGGTTGATCATTATTTCCGTGGCGTGAGGGTATGGTTCCACTCGCCGTGGAACGGGTCTCTGCGGATGGCGAGGCCGTCCATCTGATCGTCGGTGACCTTGACCCCGAGCGGATAGCTGTTCTCGTCGAGGTCCGAGCGTATGGTGAGGCCGGTGGTGGTCGCGGCGATCAGCTTGACGATCACCTGGTAGCTGACGAGGGGCCGGCCGCGCCAGTTCCGGGTGATATGGCAGAACATCCGGTGCTCGATCTTGTTCCACTTTCCGGGCGGGAAGTAGGCCACCGACACCTTCAACCCGAGTTCGTCGGCGAGGTGCTGCAGCTTCCACAGCCGGTTGCGGCTGCTGCCGTCGGCGGTGATCAGCAGGCGCCTCGCATCGGGATAGACCAGCTGGCCCATCTGCCGCCACCAGCGGCCTCGACCGCAAACGCCGCCGTGTCGTGTCCGACGCTGACCCGGCCGGCATTGGCGGTGAGATCGTAGAGCCCGCAGGGGATCCGAGCTCCGGATCGGGGAAGTCATGTACGTTGACGGCTTCAGGGTCGCCCTCGGGGCCCGGCCGCCATTGCGGTACTGGATTTCCTTCTTCTTGGTGTCACCACAGGCTGGCCCAGCCTCCGGAACGCGCGCACCCGGCGCGTCGGAACTGCGCATCCCGGGCTGGCGGCCTTCCAGCGTCTTGCGATTGGCCTGGAGGCTGTACCCCGGATCGTGGAGCAGCCGGTTCACCGTGCGCTCGCTGACGCCCTTGACCGCAAGACGGTCCGCCAGCGGCACTGTGACACCGCAGCGAACTCTCCGGATCGCCGCGCGTCATCGGTTCAAGCTCGCGCGCCGCCACCAACCCCGGATCCGCCACCCGCTTGCGCCCGCCGCCGGGGCGACGCAAACGTCCTGAAGGAATCTCACTCGAAGACTCCGAATCAAGCTCCTCCGGCGCGAACGGTGCCCATCCCCGTCGCCTCGACCACTCGCCCGATGGCACGGGCCTCCGTCGCCGCCCACAGGCGCCGCGCACGTTCGTTCAGAACCGGACGCAACACTACAAACTTGGATCGCAGCGTATCGACCATCGCTTCCATGACATCATTGATAGTAGATCCACGCCAAAAACAATCTATTTTGGCGAGGGACCTTCAGGCGATGGTGGTGTGCAGGGCAACCTCGCTCGATCTCGACTCCGTTCGGAGTTTTTCCGGCCCACCCGACGCTTTTGATCTCCACCACTCTTCTTTCCGTCATGAAATTCCGGTCGAAGGCCTCGGAACCTCGGACACGTCCACGAGCCTGCCGCATGCGGTACAGGAGGTTTCGACCAGTTCGAAGTTCGGGCCATCGCCGCCATGGCGGAGCGCGACCCAGGGGCCGGCGTGGCCTATCGGATGGCGGGCCGCGACCAGCTCCGAGGCGCGGCCGCAGGATGGGCAGTAAAGGTGCGCCGGCGGGTCCGCAGCCTGTTCCGGCGCCGTCCGGGCGCGCCGCATTGCGGCGCGCTTGCGCGATGTCGTATCGGCGTCCGGCCGACCGGTCCCGTCGAGCGCCACACCGTAAGCGTTTTCCGCGGCAGCCCGCGACACCACGCCGTCGGCGACATCTCGGGCGACGCTCTCCGGAAGCCTGTCCAGGGGATCACCGAAACCGCCTCCGCCAGCCGCCCAGTAGCCGAAGACATCGTGCCTTCCGATGGTCTCGTCGGCCTTCGACGGCAGCCAGCGGACGGCACCCGGAAAATCCGGCAGTGGCGGGATGTCGGCAGTGGCGCCGAGAGGCCCGTTCCGTTCCGCGTCCCGCACGATCGCCGCCTGCGAGCCGGCTCCCGGATAGCCGCCTTCCATGCCGTGCGCGTTGGTCT
The DNA here is from genome assembly GCA_964291215.2 of Alphaproteobacteria bacterium. GTDB lineage: Bacteria > Pseudomonadota > Alphaproteobacteria > MPNO01 > UBA830 > JAJEBT01. The sequence continues at coordinate 2,844,264 of OZ219791.1, forward strand.
GTTCGGTTCCGGCAGTATTCGTTGACTTGAGCACGAGTTCGTCGACCCCGAACGGTACAAGCGCCGCCTCGCAGGTCACGCCGCCGCGGTACTGCCCGGCGCCGCCCGAATCCCGCAGGCGCCGACGGTAGAGGTAGCGGACAGGGAGCTTCCATTCGGCACTCTCGACGTTGCCAATGCTGCTTGCATAGGAGGTGATGGTGCCGGCATGGTCGAACCCGTCGGCGAAGGACCGTCCGGCGGCGCCCGAGCCACGGTGGTCGGACAGCATGGCGCCGGTGCGGCTGCCGTCGGCGCGGAGGGCGAAGATGTTGTTGCAGTTACTCGAGACGTTCCAGGACGGGCAGGCACGGTCGCGAAAAGTCTCCGACGAGCTGAACATGCGGGCGACGGCCTGCGCCGCGGCCACGGTCGCAAGCCACCGGAAGCCGACCGTCGAGATGCTCACCGGCGCGGGATGGCGGGCGTTGACGACGGTGCCCTCCGGCGCGGTCACGCGCATGCATCGCTTCAGTCCGTCATTCCAGTCGATACCGCCCTGGCAGAGGAACGAATAGAGGGGCACCGCCGATCCGGCGAAAGTCGCCGACGCGGTGCAGTTGACGGCGGCGTCGACCTGTGCGGACGACCCCGTGTAATCGAAATGCAGGCCGTCGTCCTCGCAGGTCAGGGTGACGGCGACGCGGCACACGCGGTCATCGCCGACGCGAACGCCGTCCATGAAAGCGGCGCCAGTCCAGGAGCCGTCCGGCAGGGCGCGGACGAAGTCGCGCACCTGCCGTTCGGCGATGTCGATCGAGCGGACCATGACCGTGCGCACGAGCTCGTCGTCGCGCTCGTCGAGCAACGCGCGGAGGCGCTCGCCGGCGACGTTGAGCGCACCGATCTGGGCGCGGAGGTCGATGGCCACGGACTCCGGTAGCCGCGAGTTGGCGAGCATCGTGTGCTCAGCTTCCCGGACCAGAATGCCGCGGTCGACGATTTTCATGAAGAACCGCGGCGGATCCTCGAAGATCGTCCGTGCGTTTATGCAGAAGCTCCCGGCGTCGATACCGCCGACATCTGCATGGTGCAGCACGTTCGCCATCCACATGAATATCCTGCCCTCGCGGAAGACGGGAGCGGCGAGAACGATATCGTTCTGGTGGAGGGCGCCGAGGAAGGGGTCATTGGTCAGGAATGCATCGCCGTCGCGGATCTCGCTGGCGTTTCGGACAATCGAGGCGACCGCGTCGCCCATCGTCGTGACATGAACCAGCGAGCCGATGCCCGCGGTAACCAGCTCGGCATCGGCAGTGAAGAGGCCGACATTGTAGTCATTGCCTTCAACCACGATCGGCGACGCCGATATGGTCTTGATCGCAAGCCCCTGCTCGTCGTTGATCTGCCACAGGCGATGCTTGATCACCTCGAAGGTCACGGGATCCATTGCCGGCCCTCCGTCACGGCCCCTGTTCCGGCGTCAGCCGGATGTTGCCGAACCGGTCGCGCACGGCCACGGCTCCGGCCGGCACCCAGATCGTTGTCGTGTCCCGTTCTATGATGGCCGGACCCTCGATCCCGGTGTCGGGCGCGAGGGTGGAGAAGTCGATGACGCCGGCGTCTGTCCAGCCCGCCCCCCGGACATGGACCCGGCGGGTGCCGCGGCGACTGCTGCCGGTGGCCGCGAGTGGTGCCAGTGCCGGCTGGTATGCGGGATGCGATGCGTCGACGCGGAAGCTGATCAGCTCAAGCGGTGTTCCGGGCCGCGCGACGCCGGCGCCGAAGCGCGCGCCGTATTCGGCCTCGAACAGCGCCTCGAGCGCGCCGGCGTCCGCTGGCGCCAGATCGGGGCGTGGCCAGTCAATGGTGATCTCGTTCATCTGGTTGCGGTAACGCATCTCGATGCGGAAGCGGAAGGTGCAACGTCCGGGGTCGAGCCCGGCGTCGATCATGTCCCGGTGCGTCGCCGCCTTCAGCTCACCGAAGCTGCGCGTCGCGACCTCGGCGGCCTCCGCGCCGAGCGCGATCGGCTCCGATCTCGCATGGCTGTAGGTGATGTCGGCTATGGCGACTCCGAGCGCTGAAAATACGGGTCCGGCATGGGGCAGTACGACCTCGCGGATACCAAGTTGGCGGGCCAGTTCCGCGCAGTGTGCGCCGGTGGCGCCGCCATAGGCGTAGAGCGCGAAGGCTCCGGGATCGTGCCCGCTCTCGATCGAGACCTTGCGGATCAGATTGGCCATCATCGCGTTGACGACCTCGATCGCGCCGGCGGCGGCGTCCAGCGCGGTCATGTCGAGCGGTGCGCCGACCTCTCCGAGCGCGTCCAGCGCGCGTTCGGGGTCAAGCCGGAAGCGCCCGCCGAAGAAACCGTCAGGGTCGATGATGCCGCAAGCGACCAACGCGTCGGTCACGGTCGCCCGGGTGCCGCCGCGGCCATAGGCCGCAGGGCCGGGATCGGCTGCCATGCTCTCTGGGCCGACATGGAGGCGGTAGCCGTCGGTGCGGATCACGCTGCCGCCGCCCGCGCCGATGGTGACAAGCCGGGCGGCCGGGAGCAGCACTGGCAGGCCTTGGTCGAGATAGGGCCTCGGGTCCTCCTCGAAGTCGCCGCCGTCAATCAGCCCGACGTCAAAGCTCGTGCCGCCCATGTCGGCGGTGATGATGTGGTCGTGGTCGAGTTCGCGGCCGAGATGGCGGGCAGCGATCAGCCCGCCGGCGGGACCGGAATTGATGATCGACACCGCGCGGCGTCCGGCATCACCGACGCGCGCGGCAGTGCCGCTCGACGTAACGACCTGAAGCGGAGTCCGAAGGCCGGCGGCGCCGAGGTGGGTGTCCAGGCTCGCAAGATAGCGTTTGGTGACGGGGCCGACATGGGCGTTGACGACAGTTGTCACCGCACGCTCGAACTCGCCCATTTTCGGTGCGATCTCGGATGACAGGCTGAGCGGCAGCGCAGGCGCCATTTCATGGGCGATTTCCCCGACCCGGCGTTCATGCGCGGGATTGCGGAACGACCAGAGAAGGCAAACCGCGAGGCTCTCGGCGCCGACCTCCAGAAGTTCGGCGACCGCGGTGCGCAGATGGATTTCGTCGAGTGCCACCACGACCTCGCCGTCGGATCCGATCCGTTCTCGGACCCCGCGCACCATACGCCGCGGGACCAGAGGCGGCGGCGGCTCGGTATGGACGAAGTTCATGGCCAGCGCCGGGCTGAGGCCGCCGACGCGGCCGACCGGGCCCCGTCCGATCGCCAGCGTGTCCTCGAAACCGTGCGTGAACAGTGCGCCGACCCGGGCGCCCTTGCGTTCGATGAGGGCGTTGGTCGAGACCGTAGTTCCGTGGGCAAACGTGGCCGTGCGGGTGAGGATCTCGGGAACTGCGAGCCCGACTGTGGCTGAGGCGCGTTCGAGCACCTCGAGCACGCCGGCATCGGGCGCGTCCGGCTTCGAGAAGGCCTTTGCGGTGACGATTCCGCCCTGGCCGTCGATCAGGACCAGATCGGTGAAGGTGCCGCCGGCGTCTACGCCGATACGGCAATCGCGCACGGGCGGGGAGTCGTTCATGCGCAGCGGTCAGAGGCGGTCGAGGAGATGGCCGAACTTCTTCCGGGTCCGTGCGCGTTCCTCCGGGCTCGCCTCGGCGACATGCGGGAACTCGTCCATCCATTCGAACGGTCGGCAGGCGTCGATCAGGGCGCGCGAATTCATGTTTTCGCCGGGCCGCTTCATGGGATCGAGTGGGCCCGACCAGGTGCGGCGGATGATGTCGATGTCGTGCTCGGGGTCGCAGCGCGATGCCATCGCCCACATCACGTCGTGGACGCTGGTCGGGTCGATGTCGTGGTCGACGACGACGACGAAGCGGCCGAGATAGTTGGCGGCGTGCGATCCCGCGGTCAGAAGCAGCGCCTGGCGCGCGTGACCGGGATATTTCTGCTCGATGGCGACGACGTTGAACATGCGGCCGCCGCCGAATTCCATGCTCCAGACGCCATGCACGCCGGGGAGGCCGGCGCGTTCGACGTCGTCCCAGATCATCGCCGCCTTCACGGTGCACTTGGAGAACGAATAGTCCGACGGTGGGCGGCCGGGGCGGGCCATGGTGTGGATCGGGTTGTCGCGGTGATAGACACGTCGGATCCTGACCGCGTAGTCCTCCCGTTCGGCGCTGGCGTAGTAGCCGGTCCACTCACCGAAGGGGCCCTCGATCCGCTTCTCGTCGGGCATGATCTCGCCCTCGAGAACGATCTCTGCCGCCGCCGCCATCGGCAGCCCGTGCAGCTCGGTATTGGTGATCTCGAACGGTATGCCGCGATGGCCGCCGGCGTGCGAGAACTCCGGCGTGCCCCAGTGGACCTCGTTCGCGGCCGAAAGAAACAGAAGCGGATCCTGGCCGACGCTGATGGCTACCGGGCAGGGCTCGCCTTTCGCAAAGTACTTGTCACGGATCTGGCGTCCGTGCTTGCCCGGCGACATCCACAGCCCGACGGTGTTCTTGTCGTGCACCATGACGCGGTAGGTTCCGAGATTGACCCAGCCGCTCTCGGGGTCGCGGATGGTGACGAGGTCGGCTGTCCCGAAATACCGCCCGCCATCCTCTTCATGAAGTAGCGGAACCGGAAACTTGTAGAGGTCGACGGCGTCATCGCGGTCGATGTTCTCCATGACCGGGCCGGTGTTGCGCTCCTGCGGCGGGATGATCTCGAACTCTTTCAGGCGGTTGCGGTAGCTCTGCACAACGTCGAGCGGGCTCTCGGGCTTCGGAAAGCCGAGGGTCATGGCGAGCCGGTTCATGGAATTGGTCGCGCCCGAAAGCACGCTGTATTCGGGCCCGTAATTCGGAATGTTCTCGAACAGGATGGCCGGCGGGTTGTCGGGCTTGGCGTGGTAGATCATCTCGGCGACCGACCCCATCTCGAGGTTCCAGTCGACGCCGTCGACGCGGATCAGTTCGCCGAGTTCCTCGGCGCGCCCGATCCATTCCCGGAGGTCCTCGTGGGGTTTCTCATATTCGCCGTAAGCCTTCGTGCTCCGCGCCGTCATCCTGCTCTCCGTCAACCTGTCCCTGCCGGGGCCGACCCTGCGCCCGATGCCGCGGGGATCCGCCAAACGCGTTCGGCGCACCAGCAAGGGGTGTTCGTGGAGCGCTACGGGGATGAAACCGTTCGGTGCGTCGGGGTGATATAGGAGCGCAACATATGCGCTCAGTCGGGTGCCGTCAAAATTTCGCGGCCGTAATCGCGCCGGGCGCCGTTCAGTGAAACATAGCCTTCCGCGATGTCGCGGCGCAGCGCGTCGGAATCGCGCCGGCCGGCATCGCCATAACCGCCTCCGCCTGCCGTCCTGAGGCTGAAGCGGGTGCCGGGGCCGAAATCGTCGCGGAACGATGACGGGCAACGGCGCTCGCCGCAGGTGTCGGGATCGATGACGAAGCCGCTGGTGGCGCCGTTGCCGCCGCCGGCGAGGCCGCTTGGCGCGACGGCGGCACGGTCACCGCGATAGACGACACTGGCGTGGTCGAGCAGTTCGTAGTCGCGCCTGAAGGCGAGACCGCCGCGGAACTCGCCGGCACCACCGGAATCGGTGATCGGCTCGTAGCGGGTCACGCGGCAGGGGAATTCCGATTCGACGATCTCGATCGGCGTGCTGTAGAGATTGGCAAGATGGGTGGTCACGCCGGTCGCCCCGTCCTGTCCGCGGCCGGCACCATAGGCCGAGCCAAAGATCTCATACTGGTTCCCGCGGCCCGGCTGCCGATCTCGCCATGCCATGACGATGCTGCCGCCGCTGCCGCCGGCATTCGCGATCGCACGGCCGGGGATGAACGGGTCAAGGGCCTGCAGGATGACGTCCACGAGCTTGTGGCAGGTCTTCATGTATGACGAGCACGGCGCGGGCGGTTCGGGGCTGACGATCGATCGCGGCGCGAAGGTGAGGTCCACGAGATTCCGCGCCGCGTCACTGTAGGGAATCTCAGGATCGAGAAACCCCATGAGGCAGTAGAAGCAGCAGGATTCGACCATGGCAATGCGCAGGTTGGCCGGCCCCCGGGTTTGGGGTGCGCATCCCGAAAAGTTGAAACCGAGCCTTCCGTCTTCCGCCGTGATCGCGACATGGAGGCGCACGCGGGTTTGGCCGATGCCGTCATTGTCGAGGAAGCCCTCGGCTTCGTGCCGGCCTTCGGGAAGGCGCTGCATGGCCGACCGAAAGCTGCGCGCCGATGCGTCGATAACGGCTCCGATGGCGGCAACAACAACGCTGGCGCCGAACTGTGTGCACAGCGCCTGAAGGCGTTCCCGGCCCTTGCCGATGACGCCGATCTGGGCATGCATGTCGCCGAGCACGAGATCGGGCGCACGTGAATTGGCCGCGATCACGCGCTCGAGACCGCGGTTTGGCGCGGCGCCGCGGGTGATCCGCACGGGCGGCAGCAGCAGGCCTTCCTGGAACAGCTCCGTCGCCTGTCCCCAGGTACTGCCCGGCACCGCGCCGCCCATGTCGGCCTTGTGGGCGATGCTTGCGGTAAACGCTACGAGCTCCCCGTCGTGGAAGACCGGCGCCGCGAACGCCATGTCGGGCACGTGCGGGAGGTTGCCCTCGTAGGGATGGTTGCAGACGAAGACATCGCCGTTTGCGAGTCCGTCCATGCCGTAGAGGTCGAAGATGCGCTGTATGAGATGGTAGTAGACCGGGCCGTGGAAGAACATGGGCGGTGCCACGGCGAGGCGGCCATTGCGGTCGGTGATGACGCAGCTGAAATCTCGCGACTCGCGCACGATCGTGGAATATCCCGACCGGTAGAAGCGGTAGTCCATCTCCTCCATCACGCTCGCGATGCGGTTGCGGACGATCTGGACGGTAACAATATCCGGGGCAGCCATGGCCGCGACAGGATAGGCGGCGCACCGGTGGTGGCAACATGCGCTCGAGGCCATGGGCGCTTATACTGCGCGTGCGGTCGGCGTGACCAGCCGTAGTCGTCCGGCGGGGGAAGGATCGTGGGGGAATACGGAATTAACCAGTCTGTTCGGCGCTTCGAGGACGCGCGCTTGCTCACTGGCGGCGGTGACTATGTCGCCGACGGGAATGCGCACGGCCAACTCCACGGCTTCATGGTGCGCTCGCCGTACGGCCATGCCGCGATCCGGAACATCGACGCCGCCGCGGCGTTGGCGGCGCCCGGCGTGGCGGCTGTCGTCACCGGACAGGATTATGCGGATCTCGGCTGGGGACCAATTCCGCATGTCGGTCCGGCGGTGAAGCGCCGGGGCGGTGCCGACCTTGCCGTCCCCGAGTTCTGGCCGGTGGCGGTCGACCGCGTCCGCATGGTCGGGGAGGGGGTTGCCTTCATTGTTGCCGAGACGGTGGATCAGGCGCGCGACGCAGGCGAGCTGGTCGGGATCAAGTACGAACAGCTGCCCGTGGTATCGGGGGCCGAACCAGCGCTTGCCGCCGGCACATCTGTGCTCTGGCCCGCGATCGGGGACAACGAGGCGCTGGTCCACGAGATCGGTGACCGTGCGGCGACGGACGCGGCGTTCGCCGCCGCCCATTATGTGGTCGCACGCCGCTTCGACATCAGCCGCGTGCTCGCGAACGCGATGGAGCCTCGGGCCTGTCTGGCGGCCTGGGACGGCCGTGCCGACCGCTACACGCTGCGGGCCCCTGTACAGCATCCGTGGATGGTACGCCGCATCTTGGCGGCGAGGATCCTCGGTGTCGACGAACTGCAGGTGCGCGTGATCACGCCCGATGTCGGCGGCAGTTTCGGGATCAGGTCAAACATCTATCCCGAGTATCTCGCGGCACTCGCGGCATCGCGGCTGACGGGGCGTCCGGTCAAGTGGACGGGCGACCGGAGCGAGGGCTTTGTCAGTGACTACCACGGCCGCGACAACATCGCCGAGGCGGCGCTGGCGCTTGACGCGGAAGGCGGGTTTCTCGGTTTTCGGCTCAGGAACCTGGTCGATATAGGCGCCTATTTTTCACCGATGGGCGCCGGCCCGGCGACCAACAACCTCGGGACGCTGTCCGGGGTCTACACGACCCCGGCCTCGCACGTCGAAGTCGTCGGCGTCTTCACCAACAGCCATCCGACGGCTCCCTACCGCGGAGCCGGGCGCCCGGAAGCGGCCTACATCATCGAATGCCTCGTCGATGAGGCGGCGCGGGAACTCGACTTCGATCCGGTGGAATTGCGGCGCCACAACATCATTCCGCCGTCTGGGATGCCATTCAAAACGGCACTGACCTTCAACTACGATTCGGGAGAATTCGAGAAGAACATGGACGATGCAGTGCGGCTCGTGGACCGTGAGGGCTTTCCGGCGCGGCGTGCGGCGTCCGAGGTGTCCGGGCGGCTGCGCGGGCTCGGTTTTGCCTACGCCATAGAGCGGGCAGCTCCGCCGGGCCTTGAGGCTGCGGAGATCCGCTTCGATCCGGGCGGCACGGTGACTGTGCTCTCCGGCACGACGCAGCAGGGTCAGGGCCATGTGACGATGTACACGCAGCTGCTCTGCGGCTGGCTGGGGATCGAGCCGGACCGGGTGCGGGTGGTCCAGGGCGATACTGACCGGCTGGCTTTCGGCCAGGGGGCAGGCGGGTCGCGGTCGTCGGCAATGGGGACAGCGGCGCTCCAGATGGCGAAGGACAAGGTCATTGCCAAGGGGTGCGAACTTGCGGCCCATCTTCTTGAGGCGGCCGTCGACGACATCGTCTTTGCTGATGGAGAATTCACGGTTGCGGGGACCGACCGTTCCCTGCCACTTGGCGAGATTGTCCGGGTGGCGTTCAGTCCGGGTAGCCTGCCCGACGGGATCGAGCCGGGCCTTTCGGCGCACGCCGTCTACAGGGGGTCGGTGGCGAGCTATCCGAACGGGTGTCACGCCTGTGAGGTCGAGATTGATCCCGAGACCGGCGCCGTGGAGCTGTTGCAGTATGTGGTGGTCGATGATTTCGGAACGGTGCTGAATCCGCTCATGGTCAAGGGCCAGGTCCATGGCGGGGTCGCCCAGGGCCTCGGGCAGATCACCCTGGAGAACGCCGTCTATGACGTCGACGGACAGTTGCTGACAGCGTCGTTCATGGATTACGGAATGCCTCGGGCCGATGATATGTCCGGTTTTGCGGTAGTCACCAATCCGGTGCCGACGGCAGCGAACCCCCTTGGTGTCAAAGGTGCCGGCGAGGCGGGAACGGTCGGCGCCATGCCCTGCGTCATGAACGCAATCAGGGATGCGCTGACATCTGCCGGTGCGGAAGCTCTCGACATGCCGGCGACGCCGGCCCGCGTCTGGTCAGCCATTCAGGCCGCGAAGGACACCGGATAGAGAACTCGTTCCGATCCGACGCGGCCCGGATTTCGGGTGTGTGCCATGCCACGGCGAATCTGCCGTGGTCGATTCCGTCCTTCAGGCAACCGTGCCGGCAAGTGTCATCGGATTTTGCATCCGGTCAGTGCATCTGCTGTCCGCCGTCCACATTGAGCGTCTGGCCGGAAATGAAGTCGCTTCCGGGCGAGAGCAGGAACATGACGGCGCCTACCAGGTCCTCGGGATACTGATGGCGCTGGATGCAGCGGTCCTCCGGCGGCGCATTGGTCCGGGCATATTCTCCGGACGAGGCGACTTGGGTATCCGAGAGCGTGAAGCCCGGCGTGATCGCATTGACGCAGATGTTTTCGGGTCCGACTTCCCGCGCCAGCGATCTCGTGAGGCCGATGACACCCGCCTTCGACGTCGAGTAGTGAAGGCGGTTGGGTGCGCCGTTCCAGAACCGGCCTGACGAGATATTGATGATCTTGCCGCCGCCCTGCTCCTTCATGTAGGGAAACACGGCCTTGCAGCACATGAAGATGCCGCGCAGATTCACTTCCATTACCCGGTCCCACTCGTCGCCGGGTATGAGCTTCCAGTCGCGGCGCTCGAGGACGCTCATCAGCGAGGCGTTGTTCACGAGGCCGTCGATGCGGCCGAACGCCTCGGCGACCGTCCGCGCCATTTCGGCGGTCTGCCGTTCGTCGGCGACATCGGCCGTTGCCGTGATTGCCTCACCGCCGGCTTCCCTGATCTCGGCAACCGTATCCTCGTTGGCGTCGTGGTCGATATCGGCGGCCACCACCCTGGCTCCGGCCCTGGCCAGTTCACGGCAATAGACCCGTCCGATTCCCTTTCCCCCGCCGGTCACGATGACGACGCGTCCCTCGATGCTAAGCAGGTACTGGCTCATATACGGCGATTCCTTCGCTGATTCTGGTCCGGGAGAGTCCTTGGTCGGTGGAACGGACACTGTGCGTGGGGTCCATGGTTGTCAAGCTGGGCGAATGGTTGCTTGCCCTCACCATAATCCCACAGTCCTGTTGGGTGGCGATCACGAGCTGCTCGCCCGATCGCTGCCTTGCGCCCGTTTCGCGGTGACGGGAGAAGGCGGGTCGGCTGGAGGATCATCCGGAACTGGCCGAGGTTCCGGAAGGACACGGAATCGGCCGGAGCGTGCAGGTGCATGGCGGGATGACCGAGGCGGATGGAGCGTTCTGTGAGCGGGTGCCTTTGGCGGCCGGCAGGTCACCGCTGGCGAAGCGGATGCCGGAGGTTGTGAATGCTCGTATTGTCGAACTCCGTCTGGACCCCGATGTGCCACCCGGGATTCTGCAGATCCGGGGATTGACGGCCAGAGCCTGGTCTCCCCGCGGGAGGGAGTTCCGACGACCGCACCACTGACGGCATCCACGATGATCCCACGCTGCTAATCCGGCGACGACTGGCGAGATTTTCTCAGTTTGCGTCGCGCTGCAATCGTGCCGCCAAGGCTTGATGGGGCCTTCTTGGCACGAAAATTTCGATCAAGGAGGCGATCTGTGATGACGCGAGCTCCAACGCATTCGGATTTCGCGTCTCCGAATTAGCATGGGATTGTCGTGGACGGCATCGGTGGAATATTGCAGTCCGGCACATCGCCATCTATTTCTAACAGCGCAGCTTCCAGCTGCCGCCCGCCCCTCTTGAGAAGGCTCATGGTCCGGCCACTTCATGAACTGTCGGCCACGGAAATAGCTGAAGGCGTCCGATCCGGCGCGTTCTGCGCGGAAGCCGTGGCCGAGTCCTGCCTCGAGTGGATTTCGATCCGCGATGGCGCGGTCATGGCTTGGGAATTCCTCGACCCCGAACTGGTGCACCGGCAGGCGCGCGCGATCGACGCGTCGAAGCACGTGGGGGCGATGGCCGGCGTGCCGGTCGGCATCAAGGACATCATCGACACGTCCGAGATGCCCACGGAGATGGGCTCGCCGATATACGCGGCCAACCGGCCGGAAAGGGATGCGGACTGCGTTGCCCTGCTGCGCGCGGCGGGTGCGGTAATCGTCGGCAAGACGGTCACCTGCGAATTCGCCGGCCTTGCCCCCGGCAAGACCGCCAATCCGCATGATCCGGGCTGCAGTCCCGGAGGATCGTCGAGTGGTTCCGCTGCTGCGGTGGCCGACCGGATGGTGCCGGTTGCTCTCGGGACCCAGACCGGCGGATCCGTCATCCGCCCATCGTCCTATTGCGGCATTGTTGGCTACAAGCCGAGTTTTGGAACATTCAGCCTTGCCGGGGTGTTTCCCGCTGCGCCGAGCCTCGATACGCTCGGCCTTCATGCACGGACAATTGACGACCTCGATCTTGTGGCTTCGGTGCTGACCGGTCGCAGTGCAGGGCCTGCGGTTCCGCCCGCCAAGCCGCCGGAGATCGGCGTGGTACGGACCTGGTTGTGGGACGAAGCAGAGCCGGAAACCCGGCGCGCCGTCGAGAGCGCCGCGCGGCGGCTTGAGGCTTCCGGGGCCGGTGTCCCGGATGTGGAACTTTCCGGAGAATTTCGCGAGCTAGCCGAGGTCCGCGGCATCATCAACGCCGTGGAAAGAGCTGCGACGCTCAAGGACGCCTGGGCCGGCGATCGCGAACGGATCTCCGCCGGAATGCAGAAGACCATCGAGGAAGGCCTTGCGGTTTCGCAGTCGGAGTATAAGGACGCGCTGCGGCTCATGGAGGCCTGCCGGAAGGCAAGTGACACGGCTTTTGGGACCTGCGATGCCTTCCTGACGCCTGCCGTGGACGGCGAGGCGCCAGCGGGGCTCGGCGATACCGGAAGCCCGCGCTTCCAGGCGCTCTGGACCATGCTCCGTACGCCGACCGTCACCTTGCCGGCCGGCACCGGGCCCGGAGGATTGCCGGTCGGAATCCAGCTGGTCGCGCGGTACCGTCAGGACGACGTGCTGCTCGGACTTGTCCGCTGGGCCGAGGAGGTCCTGCGGTGAAAGCACGGGCACAGGATCCTGTCGGCCGGCCTCTACCTCGCCTGGAGGACGGGCCGCTTCTGGCAGGTGCGGGGACGTTCGCGGCCGACTGGCGGTTTCCCGGCGAGATTCACATGCGCATCGTTCGTTCGGATCGTGCGCATGGCGAACTTCGCGGCGTCGACATCTGTGCGGCGGAAGGCCTCGACGGCGTGATCGGCGTATGGCGTGCTGCCGATGTCGCCGAAATCCCGCCGATCGGCTTCCGGGCCACAAAGTACCAGGGCCTGGAGCCCTACCGGCAGCCGGTTCTGGCGGCGCGCAAGGTGCGCTATGCGGGCGAACCGGTGGCCGCGGTCTTTGCCGAGACCCCGGGCATTGCCGAGGACGGTGCGGCCGCGGTAACGATCGATGCGGCCGAAATGCCGCCACTTCTTGACGCAAGCAACCCTCCGGAGGCGTTCGATTCTGGACACAATACCGAGGCGGCCGTCATCCGGAAGGGGTACGGCGATGTCGAGGGCGCTTTCCGCGACGCGCATGACGAGGTTGCGCTCGATCTTGTCGTCGGGCGCCATACCGGAGTTCCGCTCGAATGCCGGGGCGGCGTCGCCCGCGTCGATCCCGACACCGGCATTCTGGAGCTCTACGGCGCGACCAAGCGCGCGCATCCCAACCGGAACCAGATCGCCGCTGCTTTTGGCCGCGAACCCGAAACCGTCAATCTCTTCGAGGGAAATGTCGGCGGCGGATTCGGGATCCGGGGAGAGCTCTACCCCGAGGACTTCCTGATCTGCGCCGCGGCTCTCCGCTACGACCGTCCCGTCAGATGGATCGAGGATCGCCGCGAACATCTTGCGGCCGTCAACCATTCCCGCCAGCAGCGCCACCGCATCCGGGCCGCGGTTGACGGGGAAGGACGCATCCTTGCCATCGACAGTGAGTTCTTCCACGACCAGGGCGCGTATCTGCGCACCCATGGCGTCCGGGTGCCGGACATGACGGCCGGCCTGATGCTTGGCCCCTACCATGTCCCGGCCTACCGCGTGGCCGGCCACGTCCGCCTGACCAACAAGACGCCGGCCGCCACCTACCGCTCGCCCGGCCGGTTCGAGGGCACGTTCGTGCGCGAGCGTCTCCTCGACGCCATAGCCGCCCGCGTCGGGGTTTCGCCGGTGGAGATCCGCGAGCGCAACATGGTGCCCGCCAGCGCCATGCCGCACGCGCGGCCGCTCGACGCGCTCGAAGTCGATGTCGTCCTCGATTCGGGTGATTATGCGGGCCTCCTCGCCAAGGCCCGGGACGCGATCGGCTGGCCGGCTCTCAACAAGGAGCTTGCAGGACGCCGCGCTGCCGGCGAACGGGTGGGGGCCGGTCTCGGTTTCTTCGTCGAGAAGTCCGGCCTCGGGCCCACCGACAAGGTCCGCATCGAGATCGACGGGGAGGGACGCATCGAGATCGTTACCGGTGCGGCCGATCTCGGACAGGGTGTGCAGACGGTCATGGCGCAGATCTGTGCCGCCTCCCTCGGTGTTGACTACGCGTCGCTGAGCGTCGTGCAGGGACGCACCGACCGCATCGACGAGGGGTATGGATCCCATGCGTCGCGGACCACGGTGGTGACCGGCGAGGCGGCGAGGCTGGCCACGGAGGCGCTGCGCGAGAAGCTTGCTGCCGTCGCGGCGCCGCTTCTCCAGGCGGAAACGGACGAGCTGGAGGTCTCGGGCGGCATCGCACGAAAGGACGGGGCGTCGCTCTCCTGGGCGGAGATCGTCCGCCAGTCCGGGGAGACGCTCATCGCCGCGGAAGGGCGTTACGACACCGATCACATGAACTATCCCTATGGCGTCCACATGGCCGTGGTTTCGGTTGACGGTGATACTGGAATCGTCACTGTGGAACGATTCCTCGTCGCCTACGACATCGGCCGCGCCATCAACCCGCTGCTGGTGGCGGGCCAGCTCTCCGGCGGCCTGGCCCAGGGAATCGGGGGCGCGCTGTTCGAGGAGTTCCTTTATGACGATAGCGGCCAGCCGCTGTCGCTGACTCTGGCCGACTACGTGATGCCGGGGCCGACGGAAGTGCCGCGGCCCGACATCTTGCTTACCGAGGACGCGCCGAGCCCGCTCAATCCGCTGGGCGTCAAGGGTGCTGGGGAGGGCGGCATCAATGCCGTCGGCGCTGCCGTGGCGTCGGCCATCGACGATGCGATCGGAAGGCCTGGAGCGGTGACGGAACTGCCGGTGACGCCGCGGCGAATGCTGGAACTGCTGGCTTGATGGGGCTCAGCCCCCGGTCACGGCGACGGCTTGGATCTCCACCATCATTTCCGGCTGGGCGAAGCCGGCTACTGTGATGAGGGCGCTGCCCGGATAGTTGCCGTCGGGATAGTAGTCCTTGCGGATTTCGACAAAACGGTTCCCGTGGCGTACGTCGAGAATGAAGACCGTCATCTGGACGATGTCGGCGAGTCCGGCCCCACATTTTGCCAGGGTGGTCTGCAGGTTGGCGAAGGACTGGCGCGCCTGGGCCTCGAAGTCGCCGGCGAGCGACATGCCGTCCGGGGTCTGCGGGGCGCCGTGTCCGGCAAGCCAGATGATCCTCTGGTCAGCGCCGGCGGTGATGACGGCGGGTGAAAACGACCTGTTTTGCTGCCAGGTCCCGGCAACATGCGTGGATTCCATATCGCTCCTCCGTCGCGATGCCTGATCCGGGCGCCGGTCAGTTGCGGATGTCCTGCTGAAACCAGGCCATCGGTATCTCCACGCCGAGGCCCTGTTCCCGCGCCTTGTCGTAGACTACCCGCCCCACGGCAGCGAACTGCAACCCGGCCGAGTTGTTGTCGAAATAAATGGTCTCGGTGTCGTTCTCGCGGCCGGGAATCTCCCCGGCGATCACGTCGGCGAGGAACGGATAGTCGCGGATCTCGTAACGCCGCCGGTATTCCCGGTTGGCGGGCCGGCGCTCCCGTTCCTGGCGCGGTCCGAGCACCAGGTCGGTATAGGGCTCGCGCTGGTTTCCGAAGATCTTGTCCACGGCCTTCAGCACCGGCTCGTCGATCTCGTCGATCCGGCAGCGGATGAAGGTTCCGCCCGGCGCCTGGGCTTCCAACATGTCCATCGTGTAGACTGGAACCCGCGAATCCGTGCACAGCGCCACGATGTCGGCGTCGTGGGCTATGTCGAGTCCGCTGTCCTTGGCGATTACCGGGATTCCGAGCCGGTCCGACATCTTTTCCGCGTAGGCGTCGCGGTTGCTGCGCGTCGGGCTGTAGACACGGATTTCCTCGATCGCCCGGACTGCGCAGATGGCTTCGGCATAGGTTTTCGCCATGCCGCCGGAACCGACGACGCCGAGTACGGCCGAATCTGCTCGCGCAAGGAATTTTGCGCCCACGCCAGCGGTGGCGCCGACCCTGACATGCTGCAGGATTCCGTCGTTGAGAAGCCCGATGATCTCGCCGTTCGCCATGTCGATCAGGATGACGAAGCCACAATACGTACCGGGCTTCATGTTGTGCCATTCCTCCGTGACCCCGCCGTCGTATTCGGTCCAGCTGATCAGGTCAGACTTGAAGCGGAAAGCGAGCGTCGGCGGGTCGTACATGGCACCGAGAAGCGAGCCCCAGCGATAATAGTCCGCGCCGACGGCGGTCGGCGCCCAGAGATCGGTGCGGGGCTGGAAAGTGGCGAGGCCTTGGGCATATTGGCGCAACACGTTTTCCATCGCGTTGACCGCATCCTTCATGGCCAGAACCCGGGCGGTCACATCGTTGCTGATCAAAAGTGCCATGAATTCTCCATTCGAACCTGCCGGCCGCAGCGCCACGCCGCTTCCGCTTACAGGACGGAATTACCCGGACAATCTGGCGCCGAGCGAGTGTGCGGGTTCTGTCGACAACTTGCCTTCCGACGAAGGCCGTGCTAACTGCGCATCTAGGTTAGCGGGCGATTAGCTCAGTTGGTAGAGCAGCTGACTCTTAATCAGCGGGTCCGGGGTTCGAGTCCCCGATCGCCCTCCATCCCTCCCGAAAATCGGCCGCTCCGGCGTCGTCGAACCGCTGCGCTTTGACGAATTCTCTGATCGACGCGTCCGGCGGTTTCGACCAGCGTTGAAAGCTTCCCGACCGGTTTCTGCCAACGGCTCGAATGCCGCCGCGCATTGCAGAGATGTTGCGTTCGCGTCGAATGTGCAGTGGATAGCCGCTGCCGAGGCGGAGGTGTTCTCGCTAACGCTGCGGTATAGCCCGTCATGGATACGCAAGACGCCAAGGTTCAGAAAGGGGCGGTCCGTGTATCCGTGCCGGCGTCCCGGCGGTCGTACGCGAGTTCCCCTTGGGAACAGCGTTGGCATGGATGGAATCTTCGAATATTCGGCTGGTTGGCCATGATTTTCGCTATAAATTAATGTATCTACTCACCCCTTGTTGGGTTCTGATTGGCCATAGTGCTCGTTGATGATGTCTGCGGCTTTTCCGTCGAGGGCGATCTGGGTGGCGACGTGATGATTGTAGCCGAGTGCGGCCATGGAGGTGAGGTAGCTTGGCACCATGCTTTTGCGTGGAGCGGAAGCATCCGGACACCTTGAGCTTTGCCATCCTGATCTTCTGTTCTCCGGCATTGTTGGTGAAGCTGACGTCGGGTGCGCCAGGCAAACTGGTGGAATGTGGCCGGGTGCAAGTCCCGAGAGAGGCTAATTTCTCCGTGAACCATGCGTCGCCAGGCGAAGCGTTGGGGAGCGGCAGGCTATTGAGCCACGAGATGCTTTGAAACCGGAGTGCCGAGGTCGTGGCCGAAGGCAACGAGCCGCGTTGGTGAGGGGGGCTCCGCGGGGTCCGAGAACCATGGCCGAAGCAGGGACCTGGGAGGTCTTGCCCCTCTGTCGTGGAGGGGCCGCAGAGGAAATTCCGTAAGCCGATGATGAACGAGAAGTCAGATTCGGCCATAGTACCGCTGAAGGCGGCGAACAAGGGCTCTCCGGAGCCTGCGGAGTTGCTGGAGGGAAGGGCAATGCGGTTGGCCCGCGCCGCGCGCAGAAGCGGGGGTCACAGGCGGCAGGTAGCGAAGAGGAACCCGGAAGAGCGTCTTTACTCCACCACGTGATGTTCTGCGTTCCATTCCTTGAGGAAGGATGCGGCGGCGGGGCGTTGTGTGGCAAACGTACGGGGTGGAACTGCTGCACGCCCGTGTGCACAGGGGCGGGCGCCTCCAGGGTCTACATTCCCAAGGAGGGGCAACTTGCCTCGGACAAGATTCTTCAGCGGGCGGTGTGATTCTGGTGCCGCGAAACGGAGTTCCTCGGTTCCGGCCGGGGCGCATCATGCGCCGTCACGGTGGAACGGCGGAAGGTCAACTGGATCGTTGACGCCCCTTCGACAACCGCGACCATCTGGTTGCGATGCTCGGGAAACGGATCGGGGGGTCTGATCATCAAGTGACGCCGGCGTCATGGAAGGGGCCGACTGGCAAGGGAACACCGCAAGGGGCGGCGCCTTGCGAACCTGCACTACGTGCGACTGGTTCCAGAACCACTGGCGCAAGCGGGACACGATCATTATGCGGACGACTTCGTGTGCGGCTTTCAGAATCTGGGCGACGCTGAGACCTTGGGGAGAGACTGGCCCACTTGAACTGCACCCGGAAAATCATCGAGTTCGGTCGGTTTGCCAGAGCGAACCGCCGGAAGCGTGGACAAGACGTTCGACTTCCTCGGCATGACGCACTTCTGCGAACAGACGAGGAAAGGCAGGTTCAGGGTCGGTCGCAAACGGGCACCCTGCGGCGGATCAAAAAGGCCTTGCGCAAGCGGTGGCACGATAACCGGCACGAAACGGCCAAGTGGTGAGTTATCAACGGCTGCTACTACGCCGTTCCAGGAAGCAGCCTGCAGAAGTTCATACACCAATGCAAACAGCTGCGTGCCCTTCGGCGACGCTCCCAAAAGGACTTCACCGGGGACATAGACACCCTCACCGCTGCCCACTGAGCCCGTGGCCAAACCAGCGCCTTGTCGTCAGGGGAGGAGCGAACAGCGCACGTCCGGTTCTGTGCGGGGGGTAACCCGGTTCCCTACCGCGATGGTCGTCTGTGAAGCGCAGGTTTTCGTATTTCACGAGACGTTCGTGCAGGTTGTGCGCGTTTGCGATGCGTCCACGTTTTCCTTTCGTCGGCGGCGGGATGTCGGGCAGTTCCCTGGCGCCCTGATGGTGCGCTTGCGCACGGCCCGGCGGTCGGCCTTATATGATCAGGTTTTATCCCCATGATGATGAAATCATCCACAGCGGTTGGGGTGGGAAAAAATGTGGATAACCTCGACTATGGGAGAGCTATGGTTGCAGAGAGATTCCGCTCCCCTGTGTGAGAACGTACAGGGGAGCGGGGATCAAACGATCTCCGCGGAGATTGCCGTTCCGTCCTTGGCTTTATAGAGCCGTTCCCGAGCGTGGCAACCTCCTTTGGCGTCCCTTGCGTCCTGAATGGATGCTTGAGTTTGAACCGTATCATCATAAGGCGAGGAACAAGGGACGATGGTAGCAGGGGTCAGCCAGTCTGGACATCTGGGGCGTCGTTTTACGAACGACGCCACGGGCACGTGGCTTCGCAGCCTCGAGGTAACCCGTGTGGTGGGCGACAGGCCGCTATCACCGCAAGGTTCACCAGTGTCTTCATGACCGGGGCTTCGAGGTTGTCCTGCCCGTTGAGGGCTTCGCCGAGGCTTTGGGCCAACCGCGTTGACGCCAAGATCGGCACGGTGCGATCTCGAGCCTGTGGCCCCTCAGGAAGCCTTCCTCAACTGCCTGGGGGATCTCCTGGTGCCGCGCTTGTCGACGTGCGGACCAAGTTGAGGCAAGTGGCAGATGAGGTGGATGGCGAGACCGTCACAAGGGCTTCGGCGGCCGATCTCGATGATTGCCGGTGCGGCGATCAAAGCGGTGATCGCCGGTGATCCCGAGCAGAGGTACCCTGACCTCGATCCCCGGTCCAGTGACCGCCGCAGCCCTTCCTTGTTGGATGCCCGAACTCGGCAGCGTCGGCAGCCTTGATCGGGGTGGCGCCGATGGCCAACGACAGTGGCCAGCACCACGGTGCTCGGCATATCCGTGGCGGGCGCCGGAGGCCACGTGATCTCCTGTTCATGGCCGCGACCTCGGCAGCACGCTTCAACGCGGATCTAGTGCGCCACAAGGCCTACAAAGTCGCCATTGTCGCCGTGATGCGCAAGCTCTGGCGAACACCTTGCTGCGACAGCAGCGTTGCTGGTCGCCCGAAGCACCGGTGAGTGAGCGAAGGAGACACGGCCCTCACCTCTGCCGAGAAACAGCGCCGTTATCGGGAACGCCGCAAATCTCTGCCCACGGAAAGCCCCGTCGTTCCCGTGCGCAACGCTGGCGCGATGCGGTGGCTCGGTGCAGTGCAGGAGCACTGTCGGGACTGTCTCGACAGTCTCCCCGACTCCCTGCGCGACACGGCTTGCGGAGAACGTCTGCAGATCATCGTCGAGGCTGACATCGCGGATCTTGAGGACATCGAACCGCCGCGCGGCTACGGACGGAACACCTGGAACCCCATTGACCACGGTAACGTTACCATGCACGGGGACGCTGGACGGCAAGGTGGCCGCGCTCACGTGACCGTGAGCAATGGACGGCAACCCGCCGCCGGGACCACAAGCTGCATCTCGTCTCACTCGCAGGACATCGACAAGGCGGAACCTCGGACCGCCTGTGGACAACCACAGAAAAAATCACCGCGGACACCCGCAAAAACCTTGCCTGGAAACATGGATGCTCGGGATGCCAGGTCGCCATCATCGCCAGGCGCTTGTCCTCGCCGTCGCTCCACGGTGACCTCGCCAAGCTCCTCCGGAGAACATGCGAGTTCCTTGTCGGGACAGTCCTGCTCAAAGGTGCCGGTGTCGAGGCCATGAGGCCCTGGTGCAGGAAGGACGATGCCGAGCGACGAGGCAAGATCAGGCAGCGCCGCACGCGGCAAGGCACAACTCGCCCTTCGCGTTGCGCCAGTCCTCGCGTTCGCACAATCCCTGCGCCAGGGGCGAGCGCGTGTTGCCCTCGGCAACCGACGCCGCCTTCAGCCAATCAACCGTCGTCGTGGATAGATGTCGAAAGCCAATTCTCATGGGCCACTATATAAGGCCTCATGAACGACGATTCGATCATGGTTCGTTGAAAGGATGAGGGTCGACCTCCTCGACTGCATCCGCCGAGCGGAGGGCGCTGATGAAATCCGCGCCATCGTCATCACCGGCAACGGCGACCGGGCATTCTGCGCAGGTGCGAACGTCCCCGAACTCGCAAAGCGGACGCCGGGACGGGGACTGCAGCAACGCCAAGAAAGGAACTGCCGACAGCCCTCGAACGGCCCGGCAAGCCGTCCGTGGCTGCAATCAACGGATACTGCTTCGGCAAAGGGCTTGAGCTGGCGTTGTGCGGCACGCTCCGCATCGCCAGCGAGAACGTCACCTTCGCCCAGCCTGAAATCACGCTGGGCCAGATATCCGGCGGCGGCGGAACGCGGCGGCTCTACCGGTTCGTCGGCCCGGGCCGGGCCATGCAGATGATCCTCACCGACCCGCTTCATCGAACCGCCACAATTCCCGCGCCTCAGCGATAACAGGATCGACAGGAAAGCGCTCCTTGGCATGGTTTCGCCGCCACAGGTCGATTCGGCAGTCAGGGATGCACGGCACCGGCAGGTCAACATCGCGGGACCGGTACTTCCGTCCCCCCGCCGGTTGCCTTTTTCCGCGCCAGCGCTGATGCTTGCGGCCATGTGGAAATTAGAATGGCGAGACGATCCGGGAGAGGGCAGCCCGCTCTACAGGATCCTCGTGCTTACCGCGACGGCTCTCGTGCTCGGTTTCGCCGCCTCCTTCGCTGCGATCCTGTTTGTCGAATGCGTCGCCTGGTTCAACAATGTTCTGCTGATCTCTCCGAGAACGCGCATACAATACGAGGATGTGCCGTGGATCGTGCCCACGGCAACCGTCGCAGTTCCCACGGCCGGCGGCCTCATTGTCGGAATCCTGCTCCGCCACTGTTCCCGCACGAAGCGCCCCCTCGGGCCGCCGGATGTAATTCAGGCCGTGCAGTTCCGGGTGCCGTTGCCGGACGCGCGGTCGGGCACGGTTTCGATAGCCGCGGCCACGATCTCGCTTGGTTTCGGCGCTTCGGTCGGCCAGTACGGACCAATGGTCTATCTGGGCGCGATGTTCGGAAACGCGGTGTCCCGACTCCGGCTGCGCGTCAGCAATCTGCCGGCCATTGCCGTCGCCTGCGGCGTCGCGGCCGCCATCTCGACCGCCTTCAACGCGCCGATTGCCGGACTGGTCTTCGCGCACGAGGTGGTCCTGCGCCACTATTCCACCCAGGCCTTCGCGCCGACGACGATTGCTGCGGCTGCAGGATATGTAGTCGCCAACGTCGTGTTCGAACGGCCGGCCCTGTTTCTGGTCGATTTCACGGGCGTGGGCCACGGACACGAATTCGTCCTGTTCGGCCTGCTGGGGGCTCTTGCCGCCGGCGTGGCCATCGCCTTCATGTCGGCGGTACTCGGCGGCGCGAGGCTTGCGACGAGGTTTCCCGGCCCCGCAACGCTCCGGCCTGCAGCCGCAGGCATCGTGCTGGGCCTGACCGCGCTCTGGCTTCCGGAGATCCTCGGAATTGGCCAAGAGTTGCTGCGTTTCGCGACCATCGAGGGCGCTTTCGACCTGGCCGAACTGCCGGTACTCTTGATCGCCAAGATCGCGTTGACGGCGCTGTGCGTCGGTTTCGGATTTGCGGGCGGCGTTTTCAGCCCGGCCCTTGTCATCGGCGCGCTGTTCGGCGCACTTTTCTGGGGCGCCGTGACGGCCGCCACTCAGACTGAAAATTCGGGTGTCGCGGTCTACGCCATCTGCGGCATGATGGCGGTGGCGAGCCCGGTGACCGGCGCCCCGCTGACGATGATCCTGGTTGTGTTCGAGCTCACGCGAAACTACGACATCACGATCGCGGCCATGGTCGCGATCGTGATGTCCAACCTGATCGCCCACCGCGTGTTCGGCCGGTCGCTGTACGATGTGCAGCTCGCGGACCGGGGTATAGACCTGTTCCAAGGGCGCGACCGAGCCCGCCTCGCCGCCGCCAAGGTAGTGGAGTACGGCGTCGACAGCTTCGCCCGGGCTGACGCGAACGAGCCGGTTCGGGACGTGCTGGAACGGCTGGCCGGCACGCTCCAGCGCGAGGCGTTCGTGGTCGATTGCAACGGCTGCCTCCTAGGCGTCATCCGCGAGGTTTCAAGCGCCGGCGACACTCCCGCCCTTGTGGGCGACGCCATGGAAGCACCGGCCGTCCGTTTCGACGAAACGACAACGGTCTGGCAGGCCATCGGGCAGATGGACACCCTTGCCGACGAAGCGATTCCGGTTGTCGATTCGAAGTCGGATGTCCTGATCGGCGTCGTCACGAAATCGGCGCTCGTCCAAGCCTACCAGGACATCTCTCAGCAACTCAGGCGAGAAGAAAATGCGCCGCTCTGAGTTCGTGATCGCGCTGCTCGCAGCCGGGCTGGCGGCCGGACATGCGCATGCCCGGGAGGCCGTAACGGTGGTGACATGGGGCGGCGCGTACGAGGAGGCGCAGAGAGCCGCGATATTCGAACCGTTCACGGGCAAGACCGGAATCGGAGTCGGCGTGCGCCGTCACGACGGCAGACCCGAGACCCTGCGCACGCGCTCGGAACCCGAAGCATGGGACGTTGTCGACCTCACCGAGGACCAGGCGATCGCGGCCTGCGAGTCCGGCCTTCTGCAGCGCCTGGACCACGCTGCCATTTTCAAGACGGTGCCGGCAGCTTCGCTCAAGGCGGACTTCGCGGCAGGCGCTTTCCGCGACTGTTCGATAGCCCAGAACGCGTTTGCATCGGTGATCGCCTACAACGACGACGCGTTTCCCGGCGTAAAGCCTCGTCGCATAGAGGATTTCTTCGATCTCACCTCCTTCCCCGGCAAACGGGCCATCGAGCGCAGTCCCGACGCGATCCTGGAATGGGCGCTGCTTGCCGAGGGCGTTCCGCCAAGTCAGGTCTACGATCTGCTGAGTACACCCCGCGGACTGCAGCTGGCTTTCCGGAAACTCGACACGATTCGCGCTTCCGTCATCTGGTGGACCGATGTCACGGCACCGGCCGAACTGTTGCGGAGCGGCCGGGCGAGCATGGCGAGCGGCTACAACGGTCGTTTCTTCGCGGCCGCCCGGGACCAAGGCACCCCGATCATCATCGTCTGGGACGGTCAGGTCATTGGCTACGAGGTCTGGGCGATTTCTGCAGCATCGCAAAACACCAAGGCAGCGGAGAGGTTCATCCGCTTCGCCACCGCGCCAGAGCGGATGGCGCGCCTCGCCGAGAAGATCCCCTACGGTCCGACGCGGCGCTCGGCCATGGAACGGATAGGCCTCGATGCCGACAGGCGGATTCCGATGCGCCTCCACCTGCCCAACGCCCCCGGACACATGAAGCGGGCCCTGGTGCGCGACAGCGCTTGGTACGCCCATACGGCAACAATTCGGAACAAACGTTTCGCCAACTGGCTTGAAGGGAAATGATCCTCAGTCCCCGCCAACCGCACCGCCGCCACCGATCCGCTCCTCGATCCAAGCCTTGGCGAGCGCACGATCAATCTTGCCGGCCCCGTTCAGCGGCATCTCGTCGACAACGAAGACTCGTCGCGGATGGGCATAGGCCGGGCCGTTGTCGAGCGCGAAGCGTTTCAGTTCCTCCTCGTCCGGTTCCGACCCCTCGCCCAGGACAACCAAGGCAGCCGGCGCCAGGCCCTTGACCACATGGGCTACCGGAGCCACCACAGCGTCGATCACGTCGGGATGCTGGACCAACAGCAGCTCCACTTCCTTGGGGTTTATGTTCTCGCCACCGCAGGAGAACTGGTCGTCCGTTCGCCCCATGAAATAGAAGAAACCGTCTTCGTCGCGCCGGAAGATGTCGCCGGTGCGGAGATAGCCATCAACGAGCCATTCGGCATCGAGTTCCGGCCGGTTGTTGTAGCCTTCGAGCACCGCAGGCGAACGCACCCATAGTTCCCCCTCACCGTCGGCTACATCACCATCTGCTGACACCAGCCGGACATCGACTTCGGGTGCTACAAGGCCGCAGCTGCCGCGCGGCACCGGCCGCGAATCAACGGGTTCACGCAACGGCCCTCCGCCTTCGGTAAGGCCGTAGGCCTCGATCACCGGAGCGCCGAAGGCCTCTTCCACCGCGACTATCAGGTCGGCTCCCACCACGGCCGAACCCATCTCCAGGCTGCAAAGCTTGGCAAACGAGAGCGTCCGCAGCAGGTCGCGTTCCGCCAATACCATGCGGTACATCGCTGGAACGCCGCCAGCATGCGTACATTCGTATTCGCAAAGCGCCTGCAGGAACGATCTCGGCTCGAACCTCGGAAGGATGACGACGGATCCCCCGACCCGGAGCTTTGGCTTGATCGAAACCCGCATCGCGTTCTTGTGAAAGAGCGGCCCGGCGATCAGCGCACGGTCATCCGGTGCCGCGGGCCAGTATTTCTGTGCATGGCGGATGCCCCAGAGCATGCCGTCATGGGTAAGCAGTACGCCCTTCGGCTTGCCGGTCGATCCCGACGTATAGGGCAGGAACGCCGTCTGGCGCGGAGCAATCGTAGGCGCCCTGACCGGCAGGACTACGGACGCGAGCATGGTCTCATAGTCTTCCCATCCCGCAATGCCGGGAGCCGTCGCGATCTTCGGTCCGAGACCAGTTTCTTCGACGATTTCCGCGATTCGAGGATGGCATCCAGGCGAGACGATCGCAGATCCGGCGCCAGAATCGGCAATGATGAACCGTATGGTATCGGCACCGAGGCGGTGGTTCAGCGGTATCGGCACGACACCGGCGCGCATCGCCCCGAAGAAGACCTCGATGAATTCGAACCGGTTCTCCATCGCGAGGAGCAGACGGTCGCCGGGTACGAGGCCCAGACCCTGCAATGCTGCTCCGACCCGTTCCATCCGTTCGTTGAGCAGGCCGTGGGAAAGCTCCGCCGGCTGGTCACGCGACAGATCAACGATGGCAAGGCGCTCCGAATGATCGTGGGCAGCCTGCCGATTGAAATAGCCTAGGTTCCTACCGTTCATGGCCCTCGGGATTCCACATCGCCCATCAGGCAGCCGGGACTGTGCGATCGCAATCCACATTCGGTCCGCGAGCCGTCCGCAGCGTCCATTTTACCCCAACCGAATTCCAGCGGGCTGCACGTCACCATAGCCGGCGCGATGAATCGCGGTCCATGACGGTCGGATACCAGATTCGGGGCAACGCGAGCCCGGTCTCTCGGATCACTTCTGTAGCAGGCGGAACAGCGAGAAGAAACCTCTCCGGCCTATCGACTCCCGAATGGAAAAGAGCATCACATATCGAGCATCGCCAACCAACAGAACCGCCGCGCATGCGGTCACCACAAGGTCGGCGCAAGGCGTTCCGAAATGGTGCGAGGAATCATGTCGATACTTCGAATTCTGCCTGATCGCTCCCAAGCCAGCGATCCAGTTCGCTAGCGACGCCAACTTCCTCACTATTTCGCGACACACATTCCCGCACGATCGCCACTCGCCTCCCGGAACTTCCCTCTGATGCCGCTGTTCGCGCACGACATTGGCATCAAATTTTGCCTGCCAGAAATCCCGGCGAGTCGCAGGCGTCGTGACGGACCGTGACGTACCGGCAATTCGGATGACAACGTCTACAGGTTTGCCTGATCCAGACGCGCATCAAGACCGTTCTGGCCCCCTCCCGAACAAAGGTCTCAGCATGCGGATAATCGACACGATCGAATATTTTCGAATCAACGCCTTGATTTATTTGCATTTACCCAACAACAAACCATATTCATATCTGACATTTTATATTGGATATATTGATTTTATAAGAAATTCTTCTTCAATCAGGTCATCATCTCTACCAAACCGGTTCTTGGCGGCATCTAACTCCTTTTGGAGAGTCTTGAAAATTTTCCGGACATCATCATTGCCGTAAGCATAGGCACTACGGTTGGAAAGATTGCCTATCAGACGAATATTTTTGATCGTCCGGTTAACGCGCAATTAGGCGAGTTCCACGAATTTTGCTCGTTTGTCCCGCATTACTCGTCCTCGAGAATCCAGCATAGATTTTACTGACATTCCGTGGATGTGTCTAACATTTCATAGATATTAAATTTTTCCCAACAATATTTCTCATATTCTTCTTCTGTGAGCTATGAGAGCTCTCAGATCGTCAGGACAATACCCCTCCGACAGCCTTCGTTCCTGACCTCATTCATGAAAGACATGTCGCTCCTGCCATCGCGCGACTGCGCTACCGTGAAATCGCTCTCGTGGACGCGGTCGCCGAAGAGCAGGCAGGCGTCGTCGGGGTCGCACTGGTTGGAGGTCCAGACGAGACTATCAGCGCTGGCATTATCGCGGTGGATGGCCGCGGCCCACAACACGGTCTGACCGTACAGGACCGGACTCGACGAGATCAGGTCACTGCGCGAGATACCGCATTGGCTCAGTATAACACTGCGCAGTTCGACCAATTGCAGCTCACGGTTCGTCAGAAGCTCCGAATTTTTTGCGTAGGTACTGTAACTTGATGTCTGGAAATTTGTCTGAGGTTTGCGCTTTGAGGCGTTTCACTGGGGGGCTAGTGTCTTGTCATTCGTCAAATGTCGAATAAGGGCGTTTGAGTTTCACGCGGGCATCGTCGGTGGTGAACTGCCAATCCACCTTGGCCTGAATGCGGTCGCCTGCCAGGCGGCAACTTCCCGGCGTAGCACCTCGATGCAGTCGATGCGGCGGTTCAGGCGGATCATGACGTTGAGTTCCACCACGTTCAGCCAACTGCCGTGCTTGGGGGTGTAGACGAACTCGAAGCGGTCCCACAAGGCCTCGTCCGGCGGGTAGGCCTCGTAGAGGGCGCCGGGGAGTGTTGAGATTGTCCATCACCAGGGTGATGGTGGTGGCGTCCTGGTAGCGCCCGGCGATGTCGGCCAGGAACTGCGCCCAGTCGATCTTGCGCTCGGTTACCTTGGTCATGCGCTTGCCGGCCAGGGGTTCCGTGAAGACGTTGCAGGTGCCGCAACGTCGATACTCGTAGTCGTTACGTCCGTCCCGGCGCCATGGCGATCGGTTGCCGTGTCTCGCCGGTCGGGGCGTTTCGTCCATGCAGACCACGGGGAAGGCGGCGGGACGGCGATAGACATCGAGCACCTTCTCCATCGCCGCGGCGAAGTCGGCGTTCCCTTGAGGAGGAATTACCCACCCGCTGCCATGGCTTGAGGCAGTTTTTTTTAGAACACGCCGCACCGTCTCGTGTGACACGGTATCAATGTAACCAAGCTCGACAACGCGGTTGGCCAGCAGCCGCAACGACCATTGCGCGTAACCCTCAGGCGGTTCACCACAACTCAGGGCCACGCGCCTCGAAGGTGCCGTCGGCTTTTCGCATGTAGGTAGGACGGCGTCCTTGCCGGCCACCCAATGCCGCCTCCAACCCCTCGAAACGCTTTTTCACCCGGTCTACTTTGCGCATGCTGATGCGCAGAATCTCGGCAATGACCTTCCCGGTCATCTGGCATTCATTGAACGCGCCCTCGTCGCAGTTAAGCAGGGCGTTGATTACCTTTTGCGACAGGTGCGAGCCCTTGATCTCCGAAAGTTCTGCCCGTTCGTCCAGGGTCACCACGTAGCGTTTCATACTCCGACCTCCATCCCGAATGGACGGACAGTCTAGCACCAAATGTACGACATATCATTGCTGACATAACACTAGCCCCCAGTGAAACGCCTCAAAGCGCAAACCTCAGACAAATTTCCAGACATCAAGTTACAGTACCCCCCGTTGTTGGCCTGCATGGTACGACCTTCATCGTCTCGGATGACCATGCTGGGCTGAAAGCAGCACGACGCGCGGTGCTGGGCGCGGCGACGTGGCAGCGCTGCCAGTTCCACCTGGCGCAAAACGCCGTGCAGCACGCACCGAACAATGACATCAGGAAACGTATTGGAAAACAGCTCGGAGCCATGCGTCCTCACTCCAAACCGCCGAGGCTGAACTGGGCGTCCTCGTGGCCAGCTATCGCGACAAGCATCCGGGCTTCCTGGCTGGAAAACAATGCGGGGCTCGCTGTCTTCACCTTGCCCGATGCTCACCGCAAGCGCATGCGAACCTCGAACGGCATCGAGCGACCGATCCAGCAAGAACTCAAGCGGCGCACCTCCAAAGTCAGGGTCTTTCCAAACCTCGCCTCGTTGGAGCGCCTCTCAACCGCGGTCCTCATCGACGAAAAATGGGAAACCGAAACCAAGATCAAATGGGAACAGCTCGATCAGCTTCACGACAATTTCCAGACATCAGGTTGCGTAATCGGCTTGAACCCGGGGTTCGGTGCGGTGATGGCGGGCGGTGAGGAGCGGTTGGGGACGGATTCGATATACATGGCCACTATATATGGCTGATATATTTTTCTCTGTCAAAAATCGGCCCACAATTACATGGGTATACTTTGATGTATGGAAAATCCGATAAACCACGCCAAATCAATAACTTGAGGTGGAAATCAGCCGAAATTTTCTGGAACTTCGGATTAGGAGATTCCCGAGATCCCGAAAAGGGCCGCCGGGGACCGGTCGCCAGGTCCGATGCCCACAACCTTCTCGAACGCCTCGCCGCCCGGAGACGGAACGTCCTGTGCTTCACAAGGCGTGCCGACATCCCGTTCTCCAACAATCGCGTTGAACGCGACTTCCGCATGGCCAAGGTCAGGCATAAGGTCTCCGGCTGTTTGCGAACCATCGCCTTCGCAAACGCTTGGTGCCGCATATCCAGCTACCTGCGGACAATGACGGCACTCGGATACAACCTGCTCGTCGCCATTGATATCGGAGCAAGCGGTCACTCTAGAATTTCGTATCGCGTACCCTGAATGTTGATGACGTTCCGACCGTCCTGAAAGTCCACGATCGTGTCGCTGCCGATTTGTCCAGATTATCCGAAATCGAAGTCCCCGGCATTCACCTCGGTCACGCCTTCAAGAACGATCAGGCTGCCGCCCACATCCGTCAGATCAATGACTGTTTCGCTTCCGTCTCTCGTGGTGATTCTGCTCTCGAGATCGCTGAAGTCATCTATGCTGGCGTAGCCGGAAATCTGGATGGTGTCTTCCCCGTGTCTGCCGAAATCCTGGATCGTGTGAACAGCGCCACTGGTGCCGCCAATTCTGTTGAGGAAGACGAATGTGTCGTCGCCGTGCTCGCCGTACATGGTGTCGTCACCGGCGCCGCCACGCAAGGTGTCATCGCCCCAGCCACCGTTCAGGGTGTCATCGCCGTCGCCGCCATGCAAGGTGTTATCGCCCCAGGAATTTTCCAAGGTGTCGTCGCCGTCGCCACCGTACATGGTGTCGTCGCCGTGGCCGCCGTACATGGCGTCGTCACCGGCGCCGCCATGCAAGGTGTCATCGCCCCAGCCACCGTGCAGGGTGTCGTCGCCGTCATCGCCATACAGCGTATCGCCGCCCCTGTCGCTCCAACCGGCGAACAGCATGTCGTTGCCATGACCGCCATGTAGTGTGTCGTAGCCCTTGCCACCGAACAGGGCGTCGTCGCCAGCGCTGCCGTGTAAGGTGTCGTCGCCGTCGTGGCCGTACAGGATATCGTCGCCGTGGCTGCCATCCAGATGGTCGTCGCCGGTGCCGCCATGCAGGATTTCGCCGGCACTGGCCTTTATTTGGAAATTGCCGGTTGTTTCATCGAGCCCCAGGGAGATGCCCGACACATTCAACAACCTGATCATGACATCATCGTCGACGGAGTCGTAGCGAATGACAGTATCGGCACCGTCTCGACTGATATCAAGCTTGATACCGGATCCTTGGATAAGAATCGTGTCGTCCGCCGTGAAATCGGCGATGGTGTCGCTTCCATCTGCCGCAGGGTACCGGACGAGGTAGCCATCAGGGCCAAGGTACGACGGTCCTCCCGTCCAGAACACGAAGGTGTCAGCGCCCGAGCCGCCGTACAGGACATCGTCGCCGCCATCGCCCTCCAGAGTATCGTCGCCCGAACCGCCGTACATGGTATCGTCGTCGTCGCCGCCCGTCAGCGTGTCGTCGCCGTCATGGCCGTACAGGATATCGTCGCCGTCGTGGCCGTGCAGGATATCGTCGCCCGTGCCGCCGTTCAGGATTTCGCCGACACCGGCCTTTATTTGCAAATTGCCGGTTGTTTGATTGCCCTCCAAGGAGAGGCCCGACACATTCAACAACCTGATCGTGGCACCACCGTCGACGGAGTCGTAGCGGATGACGGTATCGGCACCGTCTCGACTGATGTCAAGCGTGTGTTTGATATGGATTCCTTGGATAAGAATCGTGTCGTCCGCCGTGAAATCGGCAATGGTGTCTCTTCCATCTGCCGGATTGTACCGGCGTCCCCCTCCCGTCCAGAACACGAAGGTGTCAGCGCCCGAGCCGCCGTACAGGACATCGTCGCCGCGACCGCCCTTCAGAGTATCGTCGCCCGAACCGCCGTACATGGTGTCGTCGCCTTCGTCGCCGTGGAGTATGTCGTCGCCCTTGCCGCCCCCCAGCGTATCGTCGCCAGCCCCGCCGCGCAGGGTGTCGGCACCCCTGGCGCCGCGCAGCGTGTCGTCGCCCGCGCCGCCGTCCAGCGTGTCGTTGCCCTTGCCGCCCCCCAGCGTATCGTCGCCAGCCCCGCCGGTCAGCGTGTCGGCGCCCAGGCCGCCATAGAGGAGGTCGTCGCCGGCCCCGCCGGTCAGCGTGTCGGCGCCCCCGTAGCCACGCAGGGTGTCGGCGCCATCACCACCGGTGAGCGTGTCCGCGTCCTTGCTACCCTTCAGCACCTCGCCGCCAGAAGGCCCGCCGCTCGAGGCGTCGCCGGACGTGCCCTCCGGCGGCGCGCCCTGTGCAAGAGCGTCCTCGCCGCCGCCCTCCGGCGGGGCTGCCTCGACGGGAAGGAACCGGAAGTCGTCCGCGCCAAGGGAGGCCGCCGTCACGCCCTCCAGCTTGATCGTGTCGCCGTCGCCGTAGCGGATGACGGTATAGAAGCCCTTCTGCTCGATCACCAGATCCCCGAAACCGCCGGACACCCCGGCAATCTCGATGATGTCGCCAGCCTCGAAATCGCCGATGTAGTCGGCCCCGTCGCCGACCGCGAACGCAAAGACGTCATGGCCACTGCCGCCATAGAGCGAGTCCGTGCCCCGGCCGCCGGTCAGCCTGTCGGCGCCCCGGCCGCCTTCCAGACGGTCGTTGCCCGCACCGCCATCGACCGTGTCGTCACCGTCGCCGCCATAGAGCGTGTCGTTGCCCGTGCCGCCGTCCAGCGTGTCATCGTCCGAGCTGCCGGGGTTCATGAGGAGAAAGTCCGCGTCGGCTCCCGCGCTTGCGGTTCCGCCCGTCAGCGTGTCGTCGCCGTCGCCGCCCGTCAGGATGTCGTCGCCGAGGCCGCCCTTCAGGATGTCATTGCCGAGGCCACCCGTCAGGGTGTCGTCGCCAGCACCGCCGGTCCGCTCGATAGCCATGATAAAATCCTCCTGATTCTGTTACGGACGCAAAGTCTACCCCCCCCCCCCCCCCCCCCCCCCGCCGTCAAGCAAGTCCAGAAGTAACTGCTCACCCCCTGGTTCCGGCTTGATGTCGGGGTAGAGTAATGAACGGGTTTTCGTGGAGATTTGACACTGCAAGCCGATTCGTTTAGTGGTGGTAATCGAGAACGACGGGGACCGCCAGGGGGCTACTTTGGATCGAAGGCGACGAGCGGGCTGTGCCAGCTGCTTCCGGGGCTCCAGCCCCCGCATGATCTGTATGTGGAAACGCATCTCGGAGGCGGCGTGCTGATGAAGCGCAAGGCGGAGTACCGGAAGATGCCGCCGGGCGAGCGCCAAGCGATGCTCGCGACGATCATGACCGTCGAGGCCGGGTGATGGCGACGGTCAACGCGGCGCGCGAGGAGTTCGAAGCGGCCAAGACCGCGGCGCTGCCGGCAAGGTGCCGAAAGAGGCCGTGATCCGCGTCTTCGTCATCCTGCTCGACATCCTCATCGTCGTCCTTCTGGAGAAGACCACGCACGAGCCGGAACTCCGGTCTGCCGTCGTCACAGACGGACAAGGACGAGAGCGCGAAGCATGCCGGGAGCAACGGCAAGGGCCCGAAGCCGAACCGGCAGATGGGCGACAACCTGCGCAAGACCATCGTCGAGGAAACGGTCGCGGCCTGCGACGCCTGCGGCGCCGACATCGACGGCCCCGTCGATCAGGAGCGCCGCGTCCTCTATGACATCGTGTTCGAGGTTGTCGAGCGCCGCGCCGAGATCAAGGAATGCCCGAAGTGCAAGGCCCGGACCAAGGGCCGGTTCCCCGACAACATCCCGTGCAGTACGGCATCGACATCCAAGCCCTCGTCATCAACCTGCTGGTCGCCCAGATGCTGTCCCTGCGCCGTCGCGTTCGTGCAGGCGATCTCCGGCATCAAGCTCTCCGAGGCCTCGGCTATGCTTTCACGATGCGTCATGGGAGGAGGCCGCCGTGGCGCACCTCCTGCAACGCCCGATGTCGATGATTTCGGATCAACAGCAAGTGGTTTCATGTCGTGGGACCCTGACGTGCAAGTTCCCGCACCGCAAGCGCGGGCAAGAGATCGGCCCGTGCTACAAGGACGTCTTGGGCCTCGTACATGGGCCAGTGTAGCCACCAGCTGTGTGGCAGCCACCTGCTGCGCGAACTGACCTTTGTCGTCGAGGCTGCTGCGCGACTGATGAAGAGCCTGCTCCGCGAGGTCTGCCACAAGGTCAACAAGAGCGCATCCAAAACCCTGAACGAGGCCGTGCCGTGCGCAAGCGCTACCGCACCATCAGGGCGCCAGGGAACTGCCCGACATCCCGCCGAAAGGAAAACGTGGACGCAAGTCCGACGCGCACAACCTGCACGAACGTCTCGTGAAACACGAAAACCTGCGCTTCACAGACGACCCCGACGTCAGCTTCACCAACAATGCCGGAGAACAGAAGATCAGGATGGCAAAGGTCAAGGTGTCCGGATGCTTCCGCTCCACGCAAAAGCATGGTGCCGGGGCTCAAGCTACCTCACCTCCATGGCCGCACTCGGCTACAACCCACTCGTCGCCACCCAGATCGCCCTCGACGGAAAAGCCGCAGACATCATCAACGAGCACTACGACCAATCAGAACCCAACTAGTAGTCTGGCATTATTGGATTGACGGATATAGAGACTTCAGTTTCGTCCGGGCATCCTTCGTCGTGAAACGCCAGTCGACAGTGACATCGGCCGCATTGCGGCGCTCGACCCACGCCACGGTCTCCCGCAGCATGGTGTCGCGGTCGGGAATGCGTCGCCGAAGGCATTGCCGCGACAGCGCGCCGATCTCGGCCATGTTGAGCCAGCTTCGGCGTATAGCGAAACTCGAACCGCTTTCGTACCCGCCTCCTCGGGCTCGAAGGCTTCATACAGTGACTGTGCGTGTTCAGATTGTCCAGCACGATCTTCCTGTCGGGGAAATGGTCGTCGGCAAGCTCCCGGATGAAGTGCGCCCAGTCCCGCGGCGGTCGGTGACTTTCACCGTGCGCCAGTTTTCGTTGGGCGCAAAGGCCATGAAGAGGTTGGCCGTGCCGTTGCGCTCATATTCATAGTCGACCACCTCCGGCTGACCGGAGGACGGGGGGGGGGGGGGGGGGTCCTTCGTCTGCTGCCGGCTGGTCTCAGCACCTCGTCCCTGGCAAAGTCCCGCTGACAAATGTCAAGCACGTCCGCCGCCACGAACTGTGCGCTCCGGTGCGGTGGAATGCACCAGTTCAGCCACGGCTTGATCTTTTTTTTTAGCGTCTTCCTGACCGTCTCTTCCGAAATGCGCTCGACGATCTCCACCAGACGGCCGGCGAGCAGCTTCAGCGTCCACAGCCCTCGGGCGGGGACGAGACCAGCTTCGCCTCCATCGCCCCCGTTTTGGCCGGCGGTTCACCTGCTCCTTGCGGCTGAGGGCGGCGTCCAGCCCCTCCAGGACGCAGCGCTTGCGCAAGCGCTCGACCGTCGCCGTGCCGATGCCCAGCCCTTGCGCAATGTCGGCATCGACAAGCGCCCCCTCAGCATCAGGATTTGTGTCCGGCGCCAGGCAGCCCCGGTGCCGTCGACAATCGCCTTCAGATCCCGGCGCTCCTGCGCTGAAAGGGTCACCCGGTAGAGCTTCCTGCCCCGAGAGTTGGCCATATGCGCTGCTCCTGTCATTGCGCCGAAGACCTGCGGGCATGCCCGTTGTCCGGACCTGCGCATGGGGCTGCCTGCCTGTTCGGCATCTTGCCCGTGTGGATATCGGCACTGTCCAGATTCCAACGAACGCCGACACGAAAATACTACCCACAAAAAACCATCAATACAATGCCGGTGGACTACTAGGGGTGAGTAGATACGTCCAGAAAATAAAATTTGCGCTCATGGTGCCTGTTCGGCCGCAGGGGATGGGGCTCCATGGCAAGGCATGATATGCATCCCGCGCCGAAAGGCTATTCCATGCCGGCAGCCGGGGCAAGCGCCCCGGCGGCCACAACACGGTGATCCCATGCCAGGTTTGTTGGAAGGATTGATTCCGCTTGTTCAGGATGATTCGCATTTTCGCAGGCTTTTTGTGAAGCGGCGCAGTATCCGTTGTCGTGGAGGCAGCGGATTTTTTTGAGACGACTCCGGAGGGTTTTGCGCTCCGGGATGTGGTTGTGCGCCTTGCGCGGCCTAGTGCCGCTGGAACCGTGTGGTTGACCGTCATCACTATCCTGGTTTCAAGCAGTTTGCCGGTCGAGGTCTGCGTGTTCACTTGGCGCGGGCGGTGGATTGGTGCTGCGGGCTGGCAGACGGGCGCCCTCAGCTGCGCACCGCGGGACCGTTGGATTGGCTGGCGCCGCGAGGAACAGTTCAGGCGGTTGCCGGGAACAACACGAGGTTTGTTGTTCCTGGTGGTCGCCGGGTGTTTCCGGGCCTCGTTTGCGTTGTCGCGGATGGTGCGGCGGCGACCGGGAGGCTGCCGTTGCTTGTTGCGGAGAAGTTTGTCTCGCCGACGAAGTTCAGCGGCACCATGTACAAGGCGGCGAACCGGGAGGGCGTTGGCAGGGGCCATGCGCGCGCCATACCGACCGGCACGGGAAGGCGAAGGATCCTTACGTGTTTCCACTGCGTCGTGACGCGGGATCGTTCGCCGCTTCCTGCGGCGTGGGAGTTGCGGGCGCCGCTGGTCGGCGCAGGAGTTGCGCTCGATTTATCAGCGGCGCTTTCCGGCGCGCGCAGGGGCACCGCATCGCCTCGGTACTGTGCGTGATTTTGCTGGCTTGCGAACCGGCGCGGTTGCGGCAGCGCACTACGACGCAGAAGGAGCTGGAGCAGCATGGAAGAACAGGGACAAGCCGGTCTCCACCGTGCACCGGGTGCTGCAGAACACCGACCCGGGATGGATCGAGGATGCGGCGCGCAGCCGCAGGTCGGCAACGCGGTCGACGGCAAGCGCACCGGCGAGGATCATTACGAGACGGTCTCGCTGGCCGGTATTCGATCCTCAACTGTCACGACGGGGAGATCGCTGCCGTCCACGCCGCGACGGCCGTCTGCTCACCCTCGACGCGTTCCACACCACCCGCGAGGCTGATCGTCGAGACCCGTCGCGCGGGCTGATGGTCAAGGGCAACGCACCTTCGAGAGAGCATCAACTGGAAGACCGCCAGCGCTACAACGAAAAGCCCGCGCATGGCCGCCAGCGCACCATCTTCACCCCGCTGGCGAAGATGATCAACTAGTCAAGCAGATCTTCCGCGTCACCCGGCGCGTCGAATTCAGGAAATCCGGAAAACCGAACACGCCATATGATCAGGTTTTGTCCCCTTGATGATGAAATCATCCACAGCAGTTGGGGGCGGGAAAATGTGGACAACCCCGACTGTGGGAGAGCGTCCGATCTATGGTTGCAGAGAGATTCCGCTCCCCTGAGCGAACACGCACAGGGGAGCAAACGATCTCCGCGGAGGTTGCCGTTTCGACCTTGACAGAGCCGCGTCCGAGTTTGGCAACCTCCCTTGACGTCCCTCGCTGGATGCTTGGGTTTGAACCCGTATCATCACAAGGCGAGGAGCGATGGTCAAGGTAGTAGCAGGGGTCAGCCAGTCTGGACATCTGGCGCATTGTTTTGCGAACGACGCCACGGGCAGGTGGCTTCGCGGCCTCGGGGTGAGCCGGGTGGTGGGCGACAGGCCGCTATCACCGCAAGGTTCACCAGTGTCTTCATGACCGGGGCTTCGAGGTTATCCTCGTCAACCCGTTGCGGGCGCTTCGCCGAGGCGATGGG
This sequence comes from Alphaproteobacteria bacterium, assembly GCA_964291215.2. Lineage (GTDB taxonomy): Bacteria > Pseudomonadota > Alphaproteobacteria > MPNO01 > UBA830 > JAJEBT01. The sequence continues at coordinate 2,880,946 of OZ219791.1, forward strand.
CCAACCGCGTCGACGCCAGGATCGGCACGGTGAGCCTGTGGCTCCGCCTTCCTCAAGAACCTGGAGGATCTCCTGGTGCCGCGCTTGTCGACGCCAAGCAGGTGGCAGATGAGGTGGATGGCGAGACCGTCATAAGGGCCCCGGCGGCCGATCTCGATGATCGCCGGTGATCCCGAGCAGAGCTACGCCATCCTGACCTCGATCCGGTGACCGCCGCGGCCCTTCTGGATGCCCGAATTCGGCAGTGTCGGCAGCCTTGATCGGGGTGGCGCCAACGACCACGGTGCTCGGCACATCCGTGGCGGGCGCCGAAGGCCACGCGATCTCCTGGCCGCAACCAGCACGCTTCAACGCGGACCTGGCAAGCGTGTTCGAGCGCCTCAAGACTGCCGGCAAGCAAGGTCGCGATTGTCGCCGTGATGCGCAAGCTCTGGCGAACACCTTGCTGCGACAGCAGCGTTGCCTGAAGCACTGGTGAGTGAGCGAAGGAGACACGGCCCTGCCGAGAGCGCGACCGGGACTGTCTCGACAGTCTCCCTCTACGACACGGCTTGGGGAGAACATCTGCAGATCATCGTCGAGGCCGACATCGAGGAGACCGAACCGCCTTGGGACACCTGGAACCCGGACGGTCACGTGCCCGGGGACGGCAAGGTAGCCGCGTTCACGTGACCAATGGACGGCAACCCGCCGCCGGGACCACAAGCTTCATGTCGCCTCGCTCGCAGAGCAAATCCCACACCGCTTGTGGACAACCACAGAAAACATCACCACAGACACCCGCAAAAACCTTGCCAAGAAACATGGATGCTCGGTCGAACGCGCCTCGCCGCAACAGTTGCTCGCATGGAATCGCGGATACCGGGTGGTCGAGAGCCATCACCACATACCCACCTTCCGCGAAGACTACTCCATGCTCCGAACGCGCCCGCAAACAACGCGATCACCCTCGCAATCATCATCCACAACAAGCGCAAGCTGCGCAAACCCTTCAACAGCTTCGTCGACGCCACCATGCCGACAAGCGCAAGCAGGTCCTGCACGCAATCACAAGACCAGGCTGACCGCGCCTCTCTCCCCGGCAGAAACCGCAAGCTTTCGAGCCCGGCAACCAAGGCCTCTCGCTCGCCCCGGATACGCCGACCAATCGCGCCCCGCGCCGCAACAGCGCGTCAGCAAATCTCAAAATCGCAGCCTCGAACGCGTCGACCCGCGCCGCGATCAGGACTCCGATCACATCACATCAACAAGCATGAGATCATCTTGGCGTGGACCTTACGATCCCGAACCGACCATCGAAGTCTTCGCCATCGAGGTCGCACGCGTGGCAGGCTTCATCCCCGGCAAACGCCAACCCCTGCCGGGAACCGAGAAACTCTGGCAGGGTTACAATATCCTCCTCTATTTCACCGAATATCACCGAGCGATGCGGAAACTCGATATGCAGAAATCAATGAACTCAGTGGTGTCAGATTGAAAGACCCTCATCTGGCAATTCAGCGCATTGAGGCGTTCCGGCCGGCGCAGGGCGATGACCGGCGCCTCTCCAGCCATTTTAGTCTCGAGACCCGGGTATGCCATGAGATCGCTTCCGCTACAGGTTTTCCCGCGGGCGACGGTACCATGTCCCCGCCGCGTCGCGACAGGCCGGGCTCCGCCCGCCGGGTTTCGGATCCGGGGTGTTTTCAGGTATGGCCACGCGGCAGAGGATCAATTCTCGGTTATCCCGCACATGATTTCACACATTGCCGAAACTCCGGTTTTGGCCGGCTCGGGCCGGCGGCAATCCCGGGCCGGTCAGGGAAACAGGACGATCTTTCCGAAGAATCCCCGCTCCTCCATGAGCCGTTCCGCCTCGCCGAGCCGTTCGAGCGGGAACGTGTGGCTTACGACCGGTGCAAGCCGGCCTTCGGCAACATGGGCGACGGCGCTCGCCACGTCTTCCTGTGAATAGGAATTGGAGCCGAGAACATCGAGTTCGCGTACCCAGATGAACCGCAGGTCAGTCTGCGGATCGTGGCCCGCGGTCGCGCCGCAGGTCAGCACGCGTCCGCCTCTTCGTGCTGCCCGGAGCGACGGTGCCCAGGTCTCGCCACCGGTGAAGTTGACGACAACGTCGCAGCCGGTCTTGCCGGTCAGGAGCCAGGCGGCGCGGCTGAAATCCTCGTCCCGGTAGTTGATGACGTGATCCGCGCCGAGTTCGGTGAGGCGGGCGCACTTCTCGTCGGATCCGGCGGCGGCGATGACCCGAGCTCCGACCATCTTGGCGAACTGGAGGCTGGCGAGGCCGACGCCGCCGCTGGCGCCGAGCACCAGCATGATCTCGTCTGCCGCTAGGCGGCCGCGTGCGAACAGCATGCGGTGAGCGGTGCCGTAATTGATGGGAATCGCGGCCGCGGTCTCGAACGGAACGTGGTCCGGAAGCGCAACGAGGCTGGCGGCGGGGACGCGGACCAGCTCGGCGAGGCCGCCGATCAGGTCTTCGCCGATCATTCCGTGGTCGGTCTGGGGGTTGAGGGTAACGCGGTCGCCGACGTCCCATCCGTGCACGTCTGCACCGAGGCTGTCGATGGTGCCGGCAATGTCGCCGCCGGAGATGAAGGGCATCGGCACCGGAAACCCCGGCATGCCGCGGCGAACGAAGATGTCGAGATGGTTGAGCCCGCAGGCGCCGACCCGGACCACGACATCGTCGGGACCCGGTGCCGGGTCATCCCAGTCGCGATAGGCGATGTTCTCGATGCCGCCCTGGGCTTCGATGACGGCTGCTTTCATGTCATGCCTCCTGCGTGCGCCGAATCAGGGCGAGATAGATCTGCGCCATTTCGAGCATCTCGGACACCAGCACATGTTCGTCACGGGAATGGAACTGATCGATCCGTCCGGGCCCGAGCATCACCGATTCGATTCCGCGCTTTGCAAAATACCCGGCATCAAGCGCAAAATCGCAGACCACAGTGCCTGCCTCGAGGCCGGCGTCCGCATAGGCCCGTTCAAGGAGCGGCATCAGCGTGCCGTCCGCTGCCAACTTGTTGGGGTACATGAGAGGGCCGCGCCGGCACTCGACCGCGTAGGGCGCGGGGTCGGGCAGCGCCGCGGCGACGGCGAAATAGGCGGCCTCCGGATCCTCGCCCGGCAGCAGCCTGCGGTCGAACGTCATCTCGACCCGGTCCTGGACGGTGTGGGTTGCGTCGGGGAAACTTCGGATTGAGGTCGCAGTCAGTGTCGCCGGTCCGAACTGCGGATGGTCGGGAACCCGGAGATCGAATGCCGCGAGCGCGTCGAGGCAGCGCCGTGCGCCGATGATGGCGTTGATTCCGTTCCAGGGCATGCTCGAATGGGTGGCCTTGCCGCGCACGGTGACTTCTATGTCGACCCGCCCCTTGTTGCCGGCGCCAATCCGGCTGTCGGTGCCGAGGCAGACGATTGCGTGGTCGGGCCGGGTACCGAGCGCGTCGAGCGCGCTTGCAGCGGCGTCGTGGCGCCCGGTTTCGCCGGAGGTAAGCAGCAGCAGCGCGAGGCCGTGCGTGAGGCCGCTGGCCCGGGCCTGCGCAACCGCTGCCATGGCCGCGGCAAGGGCCGTTTTCTGTTCCGCGACGCCGCGCCCGCGGATTGCCGGACCGGCCGGCGTGTCGATCACGGCCGCGGTGAACGGATCCGGCATCGCTGCGGCCGGATGGGTCATCGCATAGGTGACGAAAACCAGAGGGCAGGTGCTGGCGGCGGGTCCGGACTCGGCGATCAAGTTGCCCATGGCATCGTATCGCAGCCGGTCGAGGCCGAGTTCCTCCATTGCGGGCGCGGCGCAGTCGCGGATGAAGCCCGTCACCGCCGGGTCGGCCTCCTGGAATGCGCTCTGCTCGCTTGGGTAGCGGACAAGTCGCTGCAGCAGCGGGACGAGCGTTTCTTCCGTGACTGGTTCGGTCGCCATGCCTGGTCTGCGGTCAGAATCCGAACAGGACATCGGGCAGCCAGGTCGCAGTCGCCGGCACCAGCGCGACAAGGGCCAACGTGATCAGCTGGGCGATCACGTAAGGGGTGACGCCGCGATACATGTCGCCGTATGTGATCTCCTTGGGGGCGATCGAGCGAAGATAGAAGATCGACGGGGCCATGGGCGGTGTCAGATAGGACGTCTGCAGGATGATGCAGACCATGACGCCGAACCACAACGGGTCGATATCGGCGCCGGTAATGATCGGGCTGGCGATCGGGAGCACGACGATGAGCACCGAGATCCAGTCGAGGATGAAGCCGAGCACAAAGACGACGAAAAGAAACGCAACGATGATTTCCACCGGTCCGAAACCCTGCCCCTCGATGAATCCGGCCACCAGTTCGTCGCCGCCATGAATGATGAAGACGCTGGCGAACAGCACGCCGCCGACCACGATCAGCATGACCATGGAGGTGACCTTTATGGTCCGGGTCAGGGCGGCTGTCAGCATCGAGAAGGAAAACTCCCCGTAAAGGATGCTGAGCAGTACCGCGCCGAGCGCGCCGACGGCCGCGGCTTCCGTCGGCGCGGCGATGCCCGCAAAGATGCTGCCGAGCACCGCCAGGACGAGAAACGTGGCGGGAATCAGCGCGGTTACGGTCAGCCGCAACTTTTCGCCCAGGGAATGGCTGTCCTCGCTGGCGTCGAGTCCCGGCCCGGCATCGGGCTGCAGTGCACAGCGCCCAATGATGTAAAGCAGGAACAGCGCCACCATGACACCGGCGGGGATCAGGATTCCGGCGAACAGATCACCGACCGACGTCTCGGTGATCGAGGCGTAGACGATGATCACGATAGACGGCGGAATCGTTGTGCCCAGAGAACCTCCGGCGCAGATCGTGCCAGCGGTGAGGTCGCGGCGGTACCCGGCGCCGAGCAGCGCCGGCACCGCCATGATGCCGACCACGATCTCGACGGCGCCCACCACGCCCGAGGAGGCCGCGAAGATGCCGCACATGACGATGGTGGTGATCGCCAGCCCGCCGCGGAGCGCGCCGAACCAGATCTTGATGGCCTCGAACAGACGGGCGGCGATCCCTGCGCGTTCGAGGACGGCGCCCATGAAGACGAAGAGCGGGATCGCGGCGAGGATGAAGTTCGAAGACACATCGAACAGGCGGCTGTGAAACTGGGTCGGCAGCTTCATGCCGAATTCCACGACCCCGAAGGCAAAGGCGATGGCGATCAGGCTGAACGCAACCGGAATGCCCGCGAACACGAGCAGGAACAGCGCCGGGAACATGAAGGCGGCGAGCGATATCTCAGACATGATCGCTGGCCTGGTCACTCCGATGCAGAAGCGGGGAGGGCTCGAAGCCGAGAGCGCTGCGGACGTGGCGGATGCACTCGGCTGTCATCTGGAGGAACAGAGCGGCGAAGCCGATCAGGATTCCTGCGAACAGCGGCCACAGCAGCGGCTTCCAGGGGCTCGCGGGATCAAGCTCGTCGGTGAGATAGGCCTCCAGCCATTCCGTCCAGGCACCGATGAGCAGGAAGGCCATGGCCGGGAAGGTCAGGAAGATGTAGACGGCCACATTCACCCAGTCCTGCACTCTCCGGGGAAAGCGGGTCGACAGGAAATCGATGCGGATATGCCCGTTGTGGCGCAGCGTGTATCCGGCTGCAAAGAGGAATCCAACGCCGTTCAGCATGTAGGCGACATCGTAGGCCCAGAGCGTCGGCGCCGCGAACAGGCGCCGCGAAATGACCTCGTACACCATGTCGGCAACAAGGCCCGCGAGCATGATCATGGCGATCGCGGCCAGGAATCGCGAAACCTTGTCGATCGCGGCGAGATAGCGGGTCATGGCCGATGCGCGCCGGCGGGGGTCGGGGCACGCCCCCGGCCGGCGCGTCTCCTAATTGTGTCGGTAGATCCCGTATTTCTTCCAGCGGTCGTAGAAGCTCCAGTAGGAGCCGGATATCCGCGCCATCCACGGATTGCCCTTGGCCGTCTGCTTTTCTGTCTGTTCCTTCGACCAGGCGCGCCCGAGATCCTCGATCGTCTGCTGCGCGTTGGCGTCGAGCGCCGACCATTCGTTGCGTCCCTTCATCAACTTCTCGATCGCATTGAGGTCGGCGGTTCCGACATGCAGCGCGGTCTGGACGCCGGCATGGATGGCGGCCGCCCGCAACTGCTTCTGCAGTCTCTCGGGCAGGGCCTTCCAGTCCTTGGCCCGGAACACCGCCTCGCTGGCATGCGCCGGCGAATGGAGTCCCGGCACGATGATGTACTTGGCGATCTTGTGGAAACCGAGGCTGATGTTGGTAGAAGGCGTGATGAACTCGGTACCGTCGATGACCCGCCTATCGAGCGCTGTGTAGATGTCGGCGGGAGGAAGCACGGTGGCCGATGCCCCGACCTTCTTCAGGATGTCCGCCCAGGCCCCGGCCGTGCGGATCTTCATGCCCTTGAGATCGGCGATCTTCTCGACCTTGCGGTGGGAATGGAGGAAGATCTCCGTTGATCCGAAGCCTGTCGGCAGGATGTGGAGGTCCTGGGTCTGCTGGCGGAAATCGATGTTCAGTTTCTCTCCCTGATCCGCGAGGATCCAGTGCAGGAACTCTTCCATCGGCATGCCGCCGACCATGCCGGCGAGGATGCCGTTGGCGGGATCCTTGTTGACGGCGAACCCGGCATAGCAGTAGCAGATGTCGGCGGTGCCCTTTTGCACCGCGTCCCAGCCGTCGAACGGTCCGGCGAGGACGCCGACGCCGAAGCCCTTGATCTTGACTTCGTTGCTGGTGAACAGGTGCGCGGCATCGATGAAGCGTTGCATGTAGTTGTTCCAGGTGGGGGACTTGGCCGGGACGTAGGACGTGAGTTTCCACTCGTATTTCTGCGCTTCAGCGGGTCCGGAGAGCGGTCCGGCAATGACGGCTGCCGCGACCGCTGCGCCAGCAAGGGTTCTGATCCTGAACATCGGCTATTCTCCCAGTGAGATTTCGGTGCATTCATGCACGGCAACTGGAATCCCTCGATCCTGCGCCGCGCGCCGGATCAATGACCGTGTGCCGGAGCATATCTTACCTGTTCTGCCACCGCAGATGCAAAGCAGCGTCAGGAAGGCCTGATGCGCATCAGGCACGGAATCGGAACGCTCCGGCAAGTCCGCATCGGGATTTCCCTTCTTCGCGCTGCTGGGCGTTGCGAAGTGTTCTGCATCCGGCGCAAACGGCACGACCCGGCCTTGGGGCACAGCTGCCGGCAGCTCTTCGCACGGCCGGCGGAGAACCGCGATAGTGATTGGCGCCATGATGACACTGCGCGCGCTGTCGAAAATGAACTGCGACCGCTTCTGCGACTAGCGGTTGCAGCCTCCCATTGGTGCGGGTCAGCCATGCGGCCATCAGCAGGTCCAACCGTGCGTTTGGCTGGCGCCGGTGCCGGGCACAACATCCGCGGCATGAGCAGGGAATCGGAAATACTCGTCATTGGTGCCGGGATTCGGCGGCCTCACGCTGGCGCTCATGCTGCATGGCCGGGGCTTCCGCTGCCGGATCTTTGAAGCGGCGCCCGAATTCCGGCTCCTCGGCGTCGGAATCAACATGCTGCCGCACGCGATCCGGGAACTGAGCGCGCTCGGCCTGCAGGCGAGCCTCGGGGCCTACGGCGTGGAGGCCCGCGAATTTGCCTATTTCAACCGCCACGGCCAGGCCGTCTTCGCGGAGTCGTGCGGCCGGTTTACCGGCTACGAGCACCCGCATTTCTCGATCCACCGCGCCGACCTTCACAAGGTGCTGCTCGACGCGGTGCTGGAGCGGCTCGGCCCCGACGCTGTCCGTCTCGGACACTGCTGTGTCGGCGTTGAGCAGGACGCGGAAGGCGTGACGGCGCGATTCGACGGTGTGGAGCCCGCGGCTGGCAGCATCGCCATCGCCGCCGACGGCTTTCATTCCGCCGTGCGCCGGCAGTTCCATCCCTCGGAAGGCGCCCCGCATTTCGGCGGCATCAATATGTGGCGCGGGGCAACTCGGCGGAAACCGTTTCTCACCGGCGCCAGCGTCACCCGAATTGGCACCGTGGCGCGCGGCAAGATGGTGATCTATCCCATTCGGCAGTTTGGAGACGGCACCCAGCTGATCAACTGGAACACCGAACAGCCGCGCGCCGACCGCAAGCCGAACGACTGGGCAACTCCGGGACGCATGGAGGATTTCATCGAGCCGTTCGCGGACTGGCGTTTCGACTGGCTCGATGTTCCGGCTCTGATCGCTGACGCCGAGTTCATTCTCGAATATCCGATGGTCGACCGCCAGCCGATGGACCTTCGGCCGCGTCACGCTGCTCGGGGACGCGGCACACCCGATGTATCCGCGCGGCGGTAACGGCGGCGCCCAGGCCATTCTCGACGCCGAAGCGCTGGCGCGGCTGCTCGACGGGTTCGACGATCCGAAAGCGGCGTTGCACGCCTACGAGGACGAGCGCCTGGGTCCCACCAGCGAGATCGTGCTGACCAACCGCGATCAGCCGCCAGACTACATCATCGAAACGGTCGAGGCGCTGACCGGCGGAGAGCGCTTCGAACGCATCGATGACGTCATAGATCCTGCCGAACTGGCGGCGATATCGGACCGGTACAAGGACATCGCCGGCTACAGCCTGGGAACCGCGAAACGCTGATTCGTCGCAGATGGGCGGCCGGGCTGCGGCAATTCGCCGCCGTCGTCCTTGCATGTGCGGGTGACAGCATCTAATAAGAAGAGACGCACGACAAACGACGACAAATGGAATCATGGAACAGGAAGCGCGAATCCGCGAACCGGAAAACACCGTCTGGCAGACACGCCTCCGGCCCCAGACCGAATTCGAACGGAGGCTTGCCGATGCTCTCGAACAGGCCTTTGCGGGAGGTGTGACCGAACTCGGCCCGCTGGTTGCGCAGCTGAACGCCGACGGCGTCTGCGACGAGAACCACAAACTCTGGACCGAAGAGAGCTTTTGCGCCGCCATGGCGCGACTGCGCGGCTGAACATGCCCGACATCCGCCTCGAGTTCCGGAACGTCACGCGGCGCTTTCAGCCGCAGCGCGGCGGCGAGCCTGTCGTGGTTGCCGTTGAGGATGTCTCGTTCAGTGTGGCCGACGGCGAGGTGGTGTCCCTGATCGGGCCGTCCGGGTGCGGAAAGTCGACCCTTCTCAATATCGCTTCGGGCCTCGACCGGGCCAGCGGCGGCCGCGTATTCGTCGACAGCGAGGAGGTCACCGAGGTTAACGAGCATGTCGCGTTCATGCTGCAGAAGGACCTTCTCCTGCCGTGGCGCACGATTCGCGACAACGTGGAGTTCGGCCTCGAGATCCAAGGGGTTGCCCGGGACGAACGCCGACAACGCTCGGCCAGCTGGCTGGAGCGATGCCATATCGCGGATTTCGCCGGACACTATCCGCACCAGCTCTCGGGCGGCATGCGCCAGCGCGCCGCGCTCGCGCGGACGCTGGTAACGGATCCGAGCGTGCTCCTGCTTGACGAACCGTTCTCGGCCCTGGATGCGCAGACCAAGATGATCCTGCAGCAGGATCTGGCGACGACGCTCGGCGAGGCGGGCAAGACGGCGCTGTTCATCACCCACGACCTGGTTGAGGCGGTCGCCCTGTCCGACCGGGTTCTCGTCATGAGTGCGCGGCCCGGACACATCATCGACGAGATCGCGGTCGATCTTCCGGATCGAGCGGATCCCCTGGCGCGCCGACGGCGCCCGGAAGTCGGCAATCTGGTCTCGCGGCTCATGACGCTTCTTCATGTCGGAGAGGTGGAACTCGATGCCGCCTGAATGACGATTGGTCCATAACCACCGTGAACACAGGGAGGTCAACCATGCGATTCACGAAACAGGCACTTGCTGCGGCGGTCGTGGCGGTCGCGGCCGGGAGTATCTCGACCGGAGCGGCGGAAGCCGCGAAGAAGGTCAACTATCTCTTGCCGGCACCGGGTTTTCTGCCGGCCTTTGCACCCTGGCAGCTCGCAAAGCACAAGGGCTACTACGCCGCCGAGGGACTTGAGGTCACCTTCCAGACTTCGAAGGGCGGCGTTGACGTGGCCAAGCAGGTCGGTGTCGGCAACGCGCCGATCGGTGGCGGGATCGGCGACACGCCGCTGCTCGTCCGCCCGAACGGCATCGATGTGCGGTCCGTCGCCCTGCTCGGCGGCGGCTCACTGGTCCAGCTCGTCGCCCGCGCCGACCGGGGGATTGAGAAGGTCGAGGACCTCAAGGGCAAGAAGATCACCGTGCTGTCCTACCAGGACACCACCTTCTACGCATCGCAGGGTATACTGGCATCGCGCGGCTTGAACCGGAACGATGTCGACATCCAGGCCGCCGGTCCGCAGGGCGTGTGGAAGCTCTTCGTCGAGGGCAAGGTCGATGCCATGATGGGGGTCCCCGACTGGATCGGAATCGCCTTCGGCGCCAAGGTCAAGATGAAGATCTTCAACGCCAGGGACTACTTCCCGTCGATGGCGCAGGCGATCCTGGCGTCCGACGAGATGATCAGGAAGGATCCACAGCTCATTCGAAGCCTCGTCGGTGCGACGCTCAAGGGCCTCCGCGACCTGATGAAGGATCCGGCTGCGGCTGCAAAGGACTATGTCAAGGCGGTTCCGCGCTGGGCCAAGAGCGAAGCGGCGATGGCCGGCACCTTCAGACTCTACAACACCTACACCTGGCCGGGGCAGAAGGTGCTCGGGGCGATGGACGAGAAGCAGCTCTCGCAGCTCCAGGATTTCTATCTCAAGGCCGGGTTCATCAAGAAGGCGACGCCGGTTGCGGATCTGTACACCAACCAGTTCGTCCAGTAGCGGCAGGCCGACGGTGCGGCGCCTGGGACGCCGCGCTGTCGCGCCTGCGGTGGAGGCCGTCCGATGATGGCGGCCTTCACCCCCGTGCGCATCGCGGCCAGTCTCGCCCTGCTGGCGGTGTTCCTGGTTGCTTGGGAGTTCGGCCCGGCGGCGCTCGGGATCAAGTCCTACATCATCCCGCCGCTGTCTTCGGTGCTCGCCGGGCTCGTCGAGATGCAGGCCACCGACAGGCTCCTGTATCACGCGCAGATCACGACGTTCGAAGTCGTCGTCGGCTTTCTTCTGGGTGCGCTCTTCGGGATGGCGGTTGGCTATGTTCTCGGCATCTCGCTCACCGCAGAAGTCGTGCTCTCGCCCTACATCCTCGGTCTCCAGATCGCGCCCAAGGTCGCGTTTGCGCCGCTGTTCGTCCTCTGGCTCGGTTTTGGCCTCGAGCCCCGGATCGTGGTGGCGTTGCTGATCGTGTTCTTTCCCATCATGGTCAATGTCATGACCGCGGTGCGCGGCGTCGATCCGGATATGATCAACCTTGCGCGCTCGTTCCGGGCCAGCCGCATGCAGATTTTCTGGAAAATCGAGTTCCCGGCCTCGATGCCGGCCCTGTTTGCGGGATTGCGGATTGGCGCTACACTTGCCGTGATCGGCGTTACCGTCGGCGAGTTCGCTGGCGGCAACACCGGTGTCGGCTACCTGATCGTGCTGACGGCCGGCGCCGCCGAGACGGCGAAGGTCTTTGGCGCTATCATTGTGCTGACCCTTATCGGCATTGTCGCCTACTGGCTGGTGATCGTCGTCGAGCGGAGGGTACTCCACTACATGCCGAGCCGATCCCTCGACAGCCTGTGAACGGAGACAGGATCATGGTGGAATCCGTTGCGAGTTCGGAGGGCGTCCGCGAACGAGTGGCGCTCGGCCCTCTCAATCGCTGGTGGCCGGTCGCCGCGGCGTGGATGGTCAAGGACACACCGGTCGGGCTCACGCGGCTTGGCGAGCGGATCGTCCTGTGGCGGGACCGTGACGGGGCCGTCCACTGCCTCGAGGACCGCTGTCCGCACCGCGGCGCGCGGTTGTCCATGGGTTGGAATCTCGGCGACCGTATCGCCTGCTGGTACCACGGTGTCCAGACCGATGGCAGCGGGGTCGTGCGCGATGTACCCGCGGTTGCAGACTGCCCGATGACCGGGCACAAGATGGTAAAGCCCTACCCCTGTCTCGAGCACATGGGAGGCATTTTCGTCTGGTTCGGCGATGCGCTGCACGAGGAGCCGGAGGAGTTCCGGATGCCGGAGGAGTTCACCTCGCCGGACTGGTCGGCGATCCTGTGCACCGCGCACTGGAAATGCAACTGGGTCTATGCCGTCGACAACGTGATGGATCCCATGCACGGCGCCTATCTGCACGCTGTTTCCCATTCCATGGCCGAGGGCGACCGCGAGGCCCGGATGAAGGTGCAGGACACGGAGACCGGCTTCGTATTCGGCAAGGTCGGCCAGCGCGACGTCAATTTCGACTGGATTGAATGGGGCGACACCGGCGCCTTCTGGCTCCGGGTCTCGCCGTTGCCCTACCGCCGCGAGGCGGGGCCGGGGGGGCATTTCGGAATCATGGGATTCGTGACCCCGATCGACCGCGACAACTGCCGGGTCTTCTTCTGGCGCACCCGTCGGGTGACCGGCTGGCAGCGCGACCTCTGGCATTTCATGTATCGCAACAAGCTGGAGGCGCTGCACTGGACGGTGCTAGAGCAGGACCGCGTCGTCCTTGAGGCCATGTCGCCCGACGCCCGCGATCACGAGTTCCTCTACCAGCATGATACCGGCCTTGCCCGGGTACGCCGCTATCTCGAACGCGAGGCCGAGGCGCAGCTCTCGGCGCTTGCTGCGGAGAGCGCTCCGGCTGCCGAGGCCGCGGAATAGCGCACCGGGTGCGATGGCCGCGATTTCGCTGCGGGACCGGCGCCTTGTGATCACCGGCGCCGCCCGGGGTCTCGGCCGGGCGTTTGCCGAAGCGGCGGCAAAGGCCGGGGCGCGCGTCGTGGTCGCCGACATTCTCGAGGAGGCTGGGCAAGCGACCGCGAGGGCCCTTGCCGGGGCCGGATACGCAGCGGAATTTGTGGCCGTCGACACCGCCGATCCGGATTCGGTCGAAGCGCTTGCGGCGCAGGCGAGCGGCTTTCTCGGCGGCATCGACGGGCTGGTGAACTGTGCCGCGGTCGCGACCGGCATTGGCGGCCGGACCTGCGAGGAGATCGATGTCGAGACCTGGGACAGGGTCATGGCGGTGAATGCCCGCGGCACGTGGCTGGCGGTAAGGGCGATGGCGCCGGCGCTTCGCGAGTCCCGGAACGGCAAGATCGTCAACATCGCCTCCGACACCGCGATGTGGGGGGCGCCGCTGCTTCTTCACTACGTGGCATCGAAGGGCGCGGTGATTGCCATGACGCGGTCGCTTGCGCGCGAACTGGGATCTGACGGCATCGCGGTAAACGCCGTCGCTCCCGGCCTGACGCTGGTCGAGGCCACGGAATACGTGCCCGAGGAACGGCACCGGGCCTATGTCGAGGGCCGCGCGATGAACCGTCCACAGCATCCCGGAGATGTCGTCGGGGCGGTGCTGTTCCTGCTGTCGGATGCCGCGGATTTCGTGACCGGGCAGGTGCTGCCGGTCAATGGCGGCTTCGTTCTCAACTGAACGCAATGGAGGACAGATGATGACCACGAAGGCGGCGGCGCGGAAAGAGGAACCACCGATCGATAGCCAGGGTTTCGGCGAGTGGATGGAATCGCGGGTGGCGCGGTTCGCGACCCGGCGCTATGACTGGGACGTGCTCAAGTTCCAGGCCGATTTCGATCCGAAATACCGGCGCGCCCAGATGCGCTATGTCGGCACCGGCGGCACCGGCAAGCAGTCGGATTCCAATACCGTGCCCTCGGAGCATTTCACGTTTTCCACGATGGTGCTGCCACCGGGCTGCGAGGGGCCGCCCCACATCCACACCGATGTCGAGGAGGTTTTCTTCATGCTGCGCGGCAGCATTCGCCTCACCATCCGCGATGGCGACAGCGAGTGGGAGACCGTGCTCGGTGAACGTGACCTGATCTCGGTGCCGCCCGGCGTCTATCGCGGGCTCGTCAATGAGGGCCAGGAGGAAGCGCTGATGTGCGTCATGCTCGGCAGCGCCAAGCCCGTGACCCCGTCCTATCCGCCGGACCATCCGCTCGCAAGCATCAAGCGTCAGGCATGACCGAGGCCGATGGGCTCCGGGTGATCGAGACACCTGCGGGCAGTTTCACCTTTCTTGAAGCCGGCGAGGGGCCGGCGCTCGTGTTGCTCCACGGCATCGGCTCCGGTTCCGGCTCGTGGGCCGGCCAGATTCCGGCCTTTGCGGACCGCTTCCGTGTTGTCGCTTGGGATGCGCCGGGCTATGGCGGTTCGACCGCTCTTGCCGAGCGTGCCCCCGCGGCGGCCGATTTCGCGCAGGCGCTTGCCGTCTTCCTCGACACACTCGGCATCGGCCGCTGCCATCTCGTCGGCCATTCGCTAGGCGCGTTGATGGCATGCGCCTTCGCCCGCCGGCACCCCGAACGGCTCGCGAGCCTGATCGCGGCCTCGCCCGCGGCCGGCTACGGGCGCGCGGGCGCCCGCGTGCAGGAGGAGCGGCGCTCGGCGCGACTCGATCTTCTCGACGAGCTCGGGCCGGAAGGGCTGGCGCGCGAACGCCACGGGGCGCTTCTTTCGGACAGCGCATCGGCGCGAGCGCGCGAGCGCGTGCGTGTGCAGATGGCGCGGGTCCGGACCGACGGCTACCGTCAGGCGGTTGAAACCCTGGTCGACGGCGACATCTTCGTCGACACGCGCGAGATCGCGCTGCCGACAACCGTCGTCGTCGGCAGCGCCGACCGCATCACGCCGCCTGATGGCTGCCGGGAGGTTTCCGAGAGCTTTCCCGCGGCGCGGTTCGAAGTCCTGTCCGGGCTCGGCCACGCCTGCTATGTCGAGGATCCTGACGCCTTCAACGCGGTGATGGAAGATCACCTGGCGCGGGCCGCGTGACGGCTGGCGAATCGCGGCGCAGGGGCGCCGGGAGTTACGGGCGGGTGTCGGCGTGCGTCGATGGATGACCCGGCTCGGGCGGCGGCCTGCAGGGAGAGGAGGAGTGGCGGATGGACACCGGACTGAAGGACCGCGTCGCGGTGGTGACCGGGGGCTCGTCGGGGATCGGCTTCGCCGCGGCCGCGGCCTTCCTGCGCGAGGGGGCGCGCGTTGCCATATGCGGGCGCGACGGTGGCAGGCTCGAGAAGGCGGCAGCTCGCCTCGCCGCGGCGGCCGGAAGCCAAAGCGTGGAAGCGGTGGTCTGCGATGTCCTCGACGAGGCCGCGGTGGCAGCGTTCCGCGACCGGGTCGAGACCCGTTTCGGGCGCTGCGACGCGCTCGTGTGTAATGCGGGCCAGGCGCGGAGGAGTGATTTCGAAAGTACATCGGACGAGGACTGGCGGGAGGAATTCGAGCTCAAGTTCTTTTCGGTGCTGCGTCCGGTGCGGGCGTTCCTGCCCCTGCTGGAGGCCTCCGGCCAGGGTGCGGTCGTCTGCACCGGCGCGCTGATCGCGCGTCGCCCTGAGCCCTTCCTGATCGCGACCAGCGCCAATCGCGCCGGCCAGCTCAATCTCTGCAAGTCGCTGGCCTCCGAGTTTGCCCCGAACGGCGTCCGGGTGAACTCCGTCCTGATCGGCCTCGTCGATTCGGGCCAATGGAGCCGCCGTTACGAGAACGGCGAGGCGCCTGCCGGGATGTCGAAGGAGGACTGGTTCGCCGGGCTCGCCGCGGACCGGGCGATCCCGCTCGGACGGCTCGGCACGCCCGAGGAGGCTGCGAACGCGATCCTCTTTCTTGCCTCGCCGATATCGTCCTACGTCACCGGAGATGTCATCGACGTGACCGGAGGGCAATCGCGCCATGTCTGAAACCATGACCGTTGGCGATGCCGTTGCCGCCTTTCTCGAACGCTGCGGCGTCGAACGCGCCTTCGGCGTCATCAGCATCCACAACATGCCGATTCTGGATGCCCTCTTGCGGCGCGAGCAGATCTGCTTCGTGCCCGCCCGTTCGGAGGGTGGAGCGGTCAACATGGCGGACGGGTACGCACGCGTTTCGGGGAGCCTCGGCGTTGCCTTCAGCAGCACCGGCACCGCCGCGGGCAATGCCTGCGGTGCGCTCGTGGAGGCGGCGACGGCGGGCACGCCACTTCTTCATGTCACAGGCCAGATCGACACCCCGCACCTCGATCGCGGCCGCGGCTACCTGCACGAGGCCCGCGACCAGCTGGGGATGCTCGGCGCCGTGGGCAAGGGTGCATATCGCGTTGCCGCGCCGGAGACCGTCTCCGCGACGCTCCGCGAGGCGGCGCTTGCTGCCATGACGCCGCCGACAGGCCCGGTGAGCGTCGAGATCCCGGTCGATGTCCAGGCCGCGGCAATCGGCGCGGACCTTGCGCTGGATCCGCTTCGGGTCGAATCCCGCCGGGCGCACGAAGACGAGATCGACCAGCTGGCGCAACGGCTCCACGGTCGCAGTCGCGTCATGCTCTGGCTCGGCGGCGGGGCAAGAGGGCTCGAGGCGGAGGTCGAGCGACTGGCTGGCCTCGGCCTTGGAATCGTTACCAGCGTCCAGGGTCGGGGCGTGGATGGGCGCTGCGCCGGCCAGTCGCTCGGCGCGTTCAACCTCCAGCCGCCGGTGGAGGCGTTCTACGCGACCTGCGACGCGATGATTGTCGTCGGTTCGCGCCTGCGGTCGAACGAGACCTTGAACTATTCCCTGAATTTGCCGCGTCCGCTCTTCCAGGTGGATGTCGACCCGGCTGCCGAGAACCGTTCCTACCGCGTGGATCATTTCGTGTGCGGCGACGCCTGCGGCGTTCTGGATGGCTTGGCGAGAAGGCTTGAACAGTCCGGCTTCCGGCCGGACCCCGGGTTCGGGCACGATCTCCGCCAAGCGCGTGACGCCGCCGAAAGCGGGTTGCGGGCCATGCTCGGGCCATACGAGGTCATGCTCGATGCCGTATGTGCGGCCGGAAACGCCTGGTGGGTCCGCGACATCACGCTTTCGAATACGATGTGGGGCAACCGCCTGCCCGCGCTCGACGGCTCGCGGAAGGGCGTCCATGCGGCCGGTGGCGGCATCGGTCAGGGTCTGCCGATGGCCGTCGGTGCTTTGCTCGCGGCTCGCGACCTGCCGGGGCCGGAGAAGGTGCTGCTTCTGGTCGGGGACGGCGGCTTTGCCGTCACCATCGGCGAGTTGGCGACGGCGGCGCAGGAGAACGCTGACATTGTTATTCTCCTGATGAACGACGGCGGCTACGGCGTGATCAGGAACATCCAGGACGCCCGCTATGGCGGCCGCAGGGCCTATGCAGACATTCTCGCGCCGGATTTCGGGGCGTTGTGCGGGGCCTACGGCATTTCCCACCGTACCGTCCGGGACCTATCCGGCTTTGACGAGACCCTGCGCGAAGCGATGGCGGCCAGCGGTCCGGAGGTCATCGAGATCGACATGGCGGCGGTCGGCGACTTCGCGCGGCCCTTCGCCGGTCCGCCGGCGCGGCATGACGGGGGAAGCGGCCGATGAACACGCTCGTGATAGGATATGGCGGCATTGCGCGCGAGGTGCTGGAGCTTGTTGGTTCTGACGAGGAGGCTCGGATTGCCGGCATCCTGGTGCGCGAACACCGGCTTGAGGAGGTGCGCGCTGCGGTCGCCGTGCGCAGCGTCGAGGTCGGATGTGCGCTCGACGACTTTACCTTCTCTCCCGACCTCTGCGCCGAGTGCGCCGGTCACGGCGCCGTGCGCGAGTGGGGTGTCGAGGTCCTCCGCCGCGGGATTGATTTCCTCGTGGTCTCGATCGGCGTTCTTGCCGACGAGGAGTTGCATGACGCGCTTGCGGCCGCAGCGCACGCCGGCGGCGCGAAGATGATTCTGGTGGCCGGTGCCGTTGCAGGGACCGATGCGCTGGCGGCGGCGCGCGCCGGCGGTCTCGAAAGCGTCGTCTATACTTCCCGCAAGCCGCCGGGAGCCTGGAAGGGAACGCCGGCCGAGGCGATATGCGATCTCGATAGCCTGACCGGTGAGGTCACCCTCTATGCAGGGCCGGCGGACGAAGCGGCCCGGCGCTATCCCCAGAACGCCAATGTTGCGGCGACGGTGGCCCTTGCGGGCGCTGGCCTCAAGGCGACGGAGGTGCGCCTCGTCGCCGACGCCGAAGCGGAGCGCAACACGCACCGGGTGTCCGCCAAGGGCGCGTTCGGCGCGCTCGAGATAGAAGTTGCGGGACGACCGCTCCCCGACAATCCGAAGACATCCGCGCTTGCCGCCCATTCTGTGGCGGCGGCGATACGCCGGTACGCGTCACCGGTGCAGATCGGCGGTTGAAGAGGGGGCGGCCGACCGCGGGCAGCGACGCGGGTGCCTACGGTTCGGCCATGAAGGCGCGCCAGGCCGTGTACTGGGCGCGGAGCGAAAGTTCGCTGGTACCGATGTCGCCGACGGATTCTTCCGTGTTGCGGCTATGGTCGGTGCCGAGACCGCGGGACAGGTCTATCCATTCCGTGTCGGAGTCGCGGAGCGCCTTCTGGATTCCGTTGAATACCGCGATGTCGTCGGACGTGATCTGCGAGGCCGGAGAGTTGAGCGCGTTCAGAAACGAGACAGCGCGCGCGTGCATCTCTTCCGGCGCGCCGACCAGCCTGAAGCAGGCGGAGTGCACGATCGTTCGGTCCGCGGCGACGGGCTGCATGAGCCGCATCTGCTGATGCTTGGGGTTGAGGATGAGGTTGGGATAGATCAGGTGGTTGAACGTGTCCCAACCCGTGATTTCCCTGGCCCGTTTCTCCCCGTAGGCCCTGACCATGCCGGCCTCGTAGGCGGCGTTCACCGGATCTCGCCGGATTCCGGGAGCATCGGTCTTCTGGGTGATCGCGCCCTCGGTGTAGAATCCTCCCATGTAGGAATGGCCGCCCGTGAAACCGTGGATTTCGACCTTTTCCATCAGGCTGAGCGGGAGACCGTTGCCCTTGAACATCTGCAATGCGTGATGTTCCTCCTGACCGTCGAGCTGGCCGATGACCTCGCGGGCGCTCTCGATCGATGACACATGGGTGATCGAGGCGTGCATGAGGTCATTGGCGTTCTCCATGTGCAGCTTCCAGTTGCCGGCATATTCCTGACGGAAACCGCTGGTTGCGATCTCGATCGTACCGGCCGGCGCACGATCGACCATGTTGTCGATCGCGCGGCTCATCTTGCCGAGATGCTCTGCGAGCGACGGCCCCCCGGCACTGCGGCTGGCGAACACGAACCCGCGATAACTTTCCACCCGCGCCGCCGGCGTCAGGTCGAGGTCGGGAACCCCCGGCCCGAGCCGCCCGCCATAGCCGCGCGCGCGTGGTATGGCGGCAAGCTGCCCGTCAGTGCCGAACGTCCAACCGTGATAGGGACAGATGAACTGCCGGTTCGACCCCCGCCGGGCCGCGCAGACTTGCATGCCGCGGTGGGTGCAGCGGTTGGCGAACACGTGGACCCGGCCGTCGGTGTGGCGCGCCGCGATTACCGGACGGTCGCCCATGGGGGCGGTGACGAAGTCTCCGGGGCGGGGAATCTGGCTTTCGTGGACGACGAACAACCAGGTTCGGCCGTAAATGCGGTCCATTTCGGCGCGGAAGACATCCGCATCGGTATAGACGCGCTTGCTGACACGACCTTCCGGGGCGAGATCTGCAAAATTGCCATCCATGGCCCAAGAATACCGCAATTGGCGCCCCGCAGCCACATCGATTGCTTGCGCCGGGGCGGGTCGGAGGTAGGATGCGACGATGACCGACAAGCCGAGATACCGCACATTTCGGGAATTCTGGCCCTATTACCTGTCGGAACACGCGAATCCGGCCACGAGAGCGGTCCATCTGTTGGGGACGGGCGCCGCTGCGGTGTGCCTGATCGCGCTTGCCGTCACGGGCGACTTGCGCCTTCTGCCGGTGGCGCTGGTTGTGGGCTATGGCCCCGCCTGGCTGTCGCACCTGCTGATCGAGAAGAACCGGCCGGCGACGTTCCGCTATCCGGTCATGTCGCTGTTCGGCGATCTCAGGATGTTCGTGCTTGCTTGCAGTGGACGCCTGTCAGGCGAAGTGGAACGCCTGCGGCGCGGGGAGCGCTGAAGCGGCCCCCACTTGCGGGATCGTCTCTTCGCGAAGTATCTCTCGACATAGCCGATGCAGCGTTTCCCGTGGCCGGCACGCTCGATGATCTTCGAACGGGCGAGATGCGGCGTCCCGGGCCTGGCAGGCTGACGACGGCCCCCGGCAAGCGCCGCAGCGGACCTTCCTTCCGGTCTGCCTCGGCCTGCCCGGAGAGGGCCTCGGCGGCCTCCGGCGGGCGCACCGCTCGTCCGGCGCCGGAAGCGATGGCAGGGTGTGCTGCGGGCCATCTTCGAACGGCGCGCGTCCGGCGGCTGTTGCGCATGGCAGAACATGTGGCGGGCAATGGACAGGACTATCTCAAATGCTACGCTCGACAGGTGTCAAACGACAGGTACGAGAGACGACAGCAGTGCGCAAATTCACACGTAACAGGCTCAGCATCGGACTGTTCGGCGCCAATTGCGAAGGCGGTCTTGCGTGCTCGACCTTTCCGGAGCGCTGGCGGGCGAGTTGGGAGAACTGCCGGGATCTCTCGGTGATGGCTGACGAGGCAGGGCTCGACTTCATGCTGCCGCTCGGCCGCTGGATCGGCTATGGCGGCGAGACCAATCACAACGGCTCCAACTTCGAGACCATTGCCTGGGCCTCCGGCATCCTCGCCTCGACCAAGCGGATCATGGCGTTCGGCACCGTGCATGTGACGGCGCACAGCCCCGTGGTGGCCGCCAAGCAGATGGTCACCGCCGATCATGTCGGCGGCGGGCGCTTCGGGCTCAACATCGTGTGCGGCTGGTACCAGAAGGAATTCGACATGCTCGGTGTTGATCTCGGCGATCACGCGCGGCGCTACGATCTCGGCCAGGAATGGATCGACCTGGTCGGACGCATCTGGAGCGAGAGCGAGCCGTTCGATTTCGAAGGGGAGTTCTTCCGCACGAGAAACACGGTGTTGGAGCCGAAACCCGTGGGCGGGACGCGCCCCATGGTCGTCAGTGCCGGCACCTCGGGGCGGGGTCGGGAGTTCGCGCTCCGTAACGCCGACATGCTCTTCAACGTCTTCTACGATCTCGAGACCATGCGTTCGGACAACGCGGAACTGCGTGCCGAGGCGCGCCGGCAGGGGCGGGAAGTCGGCCTGTTCACGAATGTCGGCGTGGTCTGCCGTCCAACACGAAGGCAGGCCGAGGACTACCATCACTACTATGCCGTCGAGCACGCCGATAGAGAGGCCTGCCGGGTGATGATGGTAGAACGCGGCCTCGACCGGCCAGAGGTCCCGGAGGAGGTACGGCAGCGGTTCAGCCTCCGGGCTGCCACGGCAAACGGCGCCACCCCGGTGGTCGGGGATCCGGACGACATCGCGGAGGCGCTGGCGGCGATGGCCGAAGCCGGGTGCGACGCCCTTGCCATAGGCTTGCCGAACTACCTGGATGACCTGCCGATCCTGATCGAGGAGGTTCTGCCGCGCCTCGAAGCGCGGGGGCTGCGGACCAGGCCGTGACGCGAAGCCGGGCCGCGCGGTTGCCAGGCGCATGGGTCCGGCGGGGATGGCATCCCCGGTTCGGGAACCGGGCGGGAGGCTGAACATGCAATCGAAACTGTCGGCATTCGGAATCGCGTTCGGTATAGCGGCGCTGAGCGTGTACCTGCTGGTGACCGGGCGGGAACTGCTGGTTCCGCTCGCCATCGCGGTCATGGTCTGGTACCTGATCAACGCGCTGTCGCGGTCGATCAGCCGCTACGCGCGGGCGCCCGGCTGGCTCGCCCTCACTTGCGCGATAGTGGCCATCCTCGTCGTGATCGCGCTGATCGTCGAGATGATCAGCGGCAATGTCGAGGCCGTGCGCACGGCCGCGCCGGCATACCAGGCGAACATCGAGAGACTGATTGCCGGTGGAACGGCGCTGTTCGGGTTGCACGAGGTGCCGAGCTTCGGTCAGATACTCGACCAGTTCGACGTGCGCGCCGCCATTGGCTGGATCGCGGGTGCGGTCGCGAACGTGGCCGGCAGCGCCGGGCTAATCCTGATCTACGTCATCTTCCTGCTCTCGGAACAGCGGACTTTCAGACGCAAGCTGACGGCGCTGTTTCCCGAGCCGGGGCGCCGCGGCGAGGTCGAAAAGATCTTCCTTCACATCCAGGAACGCACCCAGACCTATGTCGCGGTGAAAACCCTGCTCAGCTTTGCCACTGGCCTTGCGAGCTATGTTGTGCTGATCGCGGTCGGCGTCGATCTCGCCGGCTTCTGGGCATTCCTCATTTTTCTGCTGAACTACATTCCGACGATCGGGTCACTGCTTGGCGTTGTGTTCCCGGCGTTGCTGACGATCATTCAGTTCGGCGAGCTTGCCCCGTTCCTGGTCGTCGTGGTCGCGCTTGGGGCGCTGCAGATGGTGATCGGGAACGTGATCGAGCCGCGCATGATGGGCAAGTCGCTGAACCTGTCGCCGCTCGTGGTCATACTGTCGCTGGCGATATGGGGCTCGCTCTGGGGCGCGACGGGCATGTTCCTGTGCGTTCCCATGACCGTGATCCTGATGATCGTCCTCGCCGAATTCGACCAGACCCGCCCCATCGCCATCCTGCTGAGCGCCGATGGAGACGTCTACAGGCCGGGATCAGCCGAAGAACCCGATCAGGCGTAGCCACAGGAACTGCAGGGGCAGCATAACGAACGAGGCGACCATCGCCATGGCGAGCAACAGCAGCGCGAGCCTGCCGGCGGATGCGCTGACGATGTGTGCGGCGAGGATCCATGGCGGGAACTGATAGGCGAACGGCGCCATTGCCCAGCTCAGCGGCTGCGTCATCAGCACCGTGAGAAGCGGCCAGCCGGTCGCCGCCGCGATGTCGGGCATCAGCGTCGTCATGATGGCCGGCTGGCCCGGCAGCGTCGTGACTACCGCCATCGCGGCGCTTGCAACCGTAACGGCAACGAAATTGGCGAAGTCGGCGCCGTCGGCGAGCGGTGCGACGACGAACATGGCATCGCTCAGATGGCTGCCCATTCCGGCTTCCGAGACGACGGCGCCCATGCCGATCACGCCGCAGACGAAGAACCATGGTGCGTAGGAGACCTGGCCCACGACGACGCTTGACGGGATCATGCCGATGCGGGGAAGCATGCAGGCAGTGGCGGCGCCGAGCACGATCCACGCGGGCGACACGCCGTGTGCGAAGTCGGTCATCCAGAGACCGAGGGTGGCGGTCAGTATCAGGGCCAACCTGACGAGTTCGGGCGACGATCCCGCCGTTTCTTCGGTCCCCGGATCCGCAGCGTCGATCCGGTCGGGGAACAGCTTCGAGATGATCAGGGGAATCGCGGTCACCGAGACCAGGCCGATGACCGGAAAGTTGGCGAGCAGGTACTGGCCGTAGGTGATCTCGATGCCGTGGACGCTCTCGGCGGCGCCGAGCCAGCCGAGGTTCGGGACTGCCGCCGGAAGAACGCCGAAGCTCGGATAGATGGAACCGGCGGTCGCGGCGAAGGCGAGGCCGGTGCGCCCGGGGCGGCCCGGCCGCAGCCCGACCCGGTCGGCCATCGCGAGGAAGATGGGCAGCATGATGACGACGCGGCCGGTATTCGATGGCAGGGTGAAGCACAGCACCATGCCCGTCATCGTCGCGCCGAGGAGCAGCCCCGTGTAGCTCTTCGGGAATATGCGCAGCAATTGCCCCGCGAGAACCTTTCCGAAACCGGTTTCCTGGACAGCGGCGCCGAGCACGAGCCCGCCGAACACCATCCAGCCTGCGGCCGAGTGAAAGCCGGAGAACACGGTCGCGGGGCCAGCGTCGGTCAGCGTCATGGCGAGCAGGAAGAAGATCAGCGCCGTGAAGTACTCCGGCAGCGCAGCCGTCGCCCAGAGCGAAATCGCGACGATCACGACGCCTGCGGTGCGCAGCATTCCGGGCGAGAATCCGTCCGGCGGCGGAAGGAAGAACACGGCAGTCCCCGCCGCAATGCCCAGCCACGCGATCACGACCGGGATCCGGTGGGTCCGCTTGTCCATCGTGACAGGATGTTGAAGCCTCTGAATTCTGTCAAACGCGGCGCGGGTTCGCCCCGGTGGAGCATCGTGCGGGTCATTGTCTCGTTCCGGGTTCTGGGCTATTCGGGTGCGCAGTGGAGGGTGCGATGAACAACGCCGAACTTCTCGTCCGGATACTCAAGGCGTCGGGCGTCAGCCATGGATTCGGGGTGCCCAGCGGCAACGTGCTGCCGCTGATGGAGGCGATGCGCGCGCATGACCTGCCCTTCGTGCTGACGGCGCATGAGGGGTCCGCCGGTTTCGCTGCCGATGTCATGGGACGCCTCACCGGTGCGCCCGGCCTTGCTGTTGCCACCCTCGGGCCAGGCGCGACCAACCTGGCGACGGGTGTCGGCGACGCCTTCCTTGACCGATCGCCGATGATCGCCGTGACCTGCAATCTCGACGTTGCTCAGCACGGCCGGCGCATCCAGATGTACATTGATCATCACAGGCTGTTCGCGCCGATCACCAAGGCCAGCCTCGGGCTGCGCCAGGGCAGTGTCGCTGCGACAACCGCCGAGGCGCTGCGAATCGCGCTCGCCGAACCGGCCGGTCCCGTACATCTTGACCTGCCCGAGGACGTGGCGCTGGCTCCTGCGGTCGAAGAGATGCCGGCGCCCGCTATTCCCGAACCTCCGGCCGCGGCAGGCGGCGACGCGATTGCGGCAGCGCTGGCGGTGCTGCGTCGCGCTTCGCGACCGATTGCCGTCATCGGCGCCAGCGCCATGCGGATGGCGGATGTGGAGCTTCTCCTCCGCTTCATCGAGAAACACGGCATTCCGTTCGCCTCGACGACGATGGCGAAAGGCCTGATCGACGAGGCTCATCCGCTGTCGATCGGCTGCATCGAACGGGCCAGGCGCCAGATCCAGCGCCGCTTCCTGCGCCGCGCCGACCTGGTGATCGGGCTCGGCTATGACACCGTGGAAGTCGAATACGAAGCCTGGATCGGAGATGTCGAACTGCTCCATGTCGACATCGAGGAGGCCGATATCGCGCCGTCCGTTCGATTGGAATCGGACGTGATCGGGAACCTCGACAATTCGTTGGCGGCGCTCTCCGACGCTTCGGCTGCCGACAATGGCTGGAATCTGCAGGAAATCGCGGCCCATCGCGACGCGTTCCAGTCGGCGCTGCGGCCCGATGTTGCGGCATTCGCGCCCCATCAGGCAATCGACATCGTCCGCGAGGTTTTGCCTCCGGATGGCATCCTCACCTTCGATGTCGGTGCCCACACTCACCAGATTGCCGGCCAGTGGATCGCACATGCGCCGCGGCGGTTCTTGATCACCAACGGTTGGTCCTCGATGGGATTCGGACTTCCGTCGGCGGTCGCGGCCAAGCTCGCCCGGCCCGACCTGCCCGTGGTCTGCGTGATCGGCGACGGGTGTTTCCAGATGACCTGCGGGGAACTCGCCGCAGCGCGGCGGCTCGGGCTCTGCCTGCCGGTTGTCGTGCTTGACGACCGCTGGCTCGGCCTCATCAAGGTCAAGCAGGAGCGCCGCCAGCTACCGATTTACGGTACCGCGCTGCAGGACGACGAATATCGTGATCCGCCAGAGCATTATTTCGGGGTGCCGGCGGTCGGCGTGCGCGACGGGCCGGCGCTTCGCCGCGCGCTGGCCGACGCATTGCGTGCGGCCGGTCCAACCGTGATCGAGGCCGTAGTCGATGCCGACCACTATTCCGAGACCGTGTTCGACTGATGGCTCCGCTGCTCCAGGGGGCGAGGCTTTGCGGTGGGTCCGTTGTGATATGATGGGACATCGAGATTCATAAGTGAAAGGATGTCGAAGATGGTTTACACGCTTGAGCGATTCGCCGCCGATTGCCGTGCGGCGCTGGACAGGGATCCCGGACCGGTGGGGCGCGAGGAAATCCGGAAGTTCACCGAAAGGGCATGCGCCGACCGCGAATTCGTTTACACCCATCTCGGACCGGACAATACGACTGGGCGCCAGATTCTCTACGAGGACGACAGGCACAGGTTTTGCATCCTTGCCCATGTCTACGAGGGCGCGAGGAACTCGCCGCCGCATGACCACGGTCCGAGCTGGGCGATCTACGGCCAGGCCGAGGGCGTGACCACCATGAGAGATTGGGAGAAGATTGCCGAACCGACGGACGGCGAGCCCGGCAAGGTTCGGGAGAAGGCCGTATACGATCTGACGCCGGGCAAGGCGCACCTTTACAACGAGGGCGATCTGCACGCGCCCAGCCGCGTCGACACCACACGCCTCATCCGCATCGAAGGCCGGGATCTGACCGGCGTTCACCGCGACCGCTACGTCGTCACCGAATAGGGCCGGCCAACAGCGCGACCGTCCTGCGCCACGCTGCTGCGCCATGGTGGGGCGCGGCGATACTGGCCGTGGCGCCGGGCCGTGCGGCGCGCGTCGATGACACCACCACTGCGAGAGGCGCTGACGATTTGTAAGCGTTCGTTCGTGCGGTGATGACGATCTGCGCCGAGGTTTATTCTGGTGACTGCAAGAAGGGGGCCGACAACCCGAATTCGGCAGTGCTACCAAGTCGTGCATGGTGATGTGCGTCGAGGATTTCGTGTCATCATCGGGTGCGGGCGCCGCTGGCGACGTGCCGCAGTCGTTGTGTTGTGATTCGGGCACCTGGAAGTCCCGGTACGATTGCGAGCGTATTCGAGCCGAAGCGGCGGAAGCCCGTGTGGCGGCTGCGGCCAGCAGCGCGGCACTCCTGGCCATGGCCGCACACCGCGGCCGGCGCTTGAGGAGGTGGAGGAGCGGCTGGAGGTGGCGGAGGACGCACCCATCTGCTCGTGCTGCGGCGCGCCCTGCGTTGCCAACGGTTCGCATCAGGATCATCGAGATCAAGGAGCACAAGCGGCGGATTGTCCGCCTGCGCTGGCGCCGGCTGTTTCCCGGCACCGCATTCGGGTGTGGACGCATGTGCTGCATGCGGCCCTTGCGTCGCGGGCTGGCTGACCAGGGGCTTGCGGTTTTGCCGGGAACACTGGCCGGCTGCATGAGCCGGATCTTTCAACGGGACGTGCTTAATTCGGGGTTCATGAGCATCCATGTTTCCTGGCAAGGTTTTTGCGGGTGTCCGCGGTGATGTTTTCCGTGGTTGTCCACATGCGGTCCGGGGTACCGCTTCGCCGATGTCCTGCGAGCGAGGCGACATGCAGCTTGTAGTTCCGGCGGCGGGTTGCCGTCCATTGCTCAAGGTCACGTGAGCGCGGCCACCTTGCCGCCCAGCGTCCCCGGGCATGATAACGTTACCGTTGTCAATGGAGTTCCGGGTGTCCCGTCCGTAGCCGCGCGGCGGTTCGATGTCCTCGAGAGCCTCGATGTCGGCCTCGACGATGATCTGCAGACGTTCTCCGCAAGCCGTGTCGCGCGGGGAGACTGCCGAGACAGTGCTCCTGCAACGCACCGAGCCACCGCATCGCGCCAGCGTTGCGTACGGAAACGACGGGGCTTTCCGTGGGCGGGGATTTGCGGCGTTCCCGATAACGGCGCTGCTTCTCGGCAGGGGCGAGAGCCGCGTTTCCTTCGCTCGCTCACCGGTGCTTCGGGCGACCAGCAGCGTTGCTGTCGCAGCAAGGCGTTCGCCAGAGCTTGCGCATCACGGCGACAATCGCGACCTTGCTTGCCGGCGGTCTCGAGGCGTTCGAACACCAGGTCCGCGTTGAAGCGTGCCGCCGAGGTCGCGGCCATGAACAGGAGATCGCGTGGCCTTCTGCGCCTGCCTCGGATGTGCCGGGCACCGTGGTCGTTGGCCATCGGCGCCACCCCGATCAAGGCTGCCGAGTTCGGGCATCCAGAAGGGCGGCGGCGGTCACCGGATCGAGGTCAGGATGCCGTACCTCTGCTCGGGATCACCGCTTTGATCGCCGCACCGGCGATCATCGAGATCGGCCAGGCCCTTGTGACGGTCTCGCCATCCACCACATCTGCCACCTGCCTGGCGTCGACAAGCGCGGCACCAGGAGATCCTCCACGCTCTTGAGGAAGGCACCCTGAGGAGCTACAGGCTCGAGATCGCACCGTGCCGATCCTGGCCAGCGTCGACGCGGTTGGCCAGATGGCCCAACGCTTCGGCGAAGCCCGCAGCGGGCAGGACAACCTCGAAGCCCCGGTCATGAAGACACTGGTAAACCCTGCGGTGATAGCGGCCTGTCGCCCACCACACGGGTCACCTCGAGGCTGCGAAGCCACGTGCCCGCCAGCTCGCGGCGTCGTTCGCAAAACGACGCGCTGCCGCACGGACTGGCCTTGCTGACCCCTGCTACTACCTTGACCATTGTCCCTTGCTCCTCGCCTTGTGATGATACGGTTCAAACTCGGGCATCCATTCAGGACGCCAGGGGAGGTTGGCCGACCACGCTCGGGAACGGCTCTGCAAAGCCAGGGGCGAAACGGCAACCTCCGCGGAGATCGTCTGATCCCCGCTCCCCCGTGCGTGTTCGCACAGGGGAGCGGAATCTCTCTGCAACCGGGTACTCTCCCACAGTCGAGGTTGTCCACATTTTCCCGCCCCCGACCGCTGTGGATGACTTCATGATCACGGGGATACAACCCGGTCATACAAGGCCGTACATAGTGGCCCATGGAATTGGCTTTCGACATCTGTCCGCGACGACGGTTGATTGGCTGAAGGCGGCGTCGGTTGCCGAGGACAGCACGCCCTGGCGCAGGGATTGTGCGAGCGCGAGGACTGGCGCAACGCGAAGGGCGACCTGTGCCTTGCCCCCGCGCTCGACATCGTCATGCGCGTGACCGCAATCCTGCCCAAACTCCACGAAACGGGCTCGCCAGGTCAGTCGGGAACGCTGAAACAACGCAACGGTCTGACGCTGCCCCCGCCACTTGGCCTGAGCTGCCCAAAACCGCGTGGTTGCGCGGCAGCGGCTGTCATCCGGAGCGCAATAGGGTTGATCTCAGATCCTCGTCAGACGATATTGATGTCGAATGGCAGGGCACTTGGGGAATGTCGGGTGGAGTTTCTGCCAACTCCTGGCCGTCTGGCGGGAGGGGCTTGTGGATGCCGAGCGCTGCCCATGTCAACCGTCGCACGGCGGGTATATTCTTGGTCGCAAGCGGGCCCGCGGCCGCATCGCAAAGGGAGGAACAGCAATGAACCAGATGCAATGGACGCGCCGCGCGTTCATGTATGCGACATCGAGCATAGGCGCGGCTGCAATGTTGGGGCGGATTCCGGGTGCCTCTGCCGCCGATGGCCAGGTGCTCAAGATCTGGGCCAATCCGGGCGTGCACAAGGTCGGCGCCAAGGACTGGAGCGCCATGGAGGCGCAAGGCGGCATTGACATCGCCGCGACTGCGAAGAGCGCTCGCGCCGACGAGGCGATCCAGAAGATGGTCGTGGGCGACGGCAACAAGCTCTTCGATGCGGTCACCGACAACGGCGGCGGCATGGAAGACGCGCTCGCCTCGCAGGGTGCCATCGTGCCGCTCGACACGGGCCAGATCCCCAACTGGAAGAACATACTGCCCGTCTACAACGAAGGCGGTCTCGCCGCTCACACCATCCGCTATGAGGGCCAGGTCTATTCGACGCCGATGATCTCGAATGCTGATTCGATGGCATACGACTACAAGGCGCTGGGTTTCCATCCGGACAGCTGGGGCATCATGTTCGATTCCCAGTTCAAGGGCCGCGTTGCGCTGCAGAACGATTTCGGGCCAACGCTCACCAATATGGCCATTTACCTCAAGGAAAGCGGCAAGATCGAGATCGAGAACCCCTCCGACATGAATCCCAAGGAGGTGCAGGCGGTCTGCGAATTCCTGATCGACTGGAAGAAGAAGGGCCAGTTCCGCACCTTCTGGGACGGGTTCCAGAACGGCGTCGGCATCCTGGCCAGCGGCGAAGTGCTGATGTCGTCCTGCTGGGAGCCGATCCAGATCATCGCCAGCCGCAAGACCGGCGACAAGGCCGACATCCGCTACGGCACCATGAAGGAAGGCCACCAGACCTGGAACAACATGATCATGTTGACCAAGGGCGGGCGCGAGCGCGGCGCGGACAAACTCTACTACAAGCTCGCCAATGTCTATCTCTCGCCGTGGTTCGGTGCGCGGACCCTGTCGGGACTGGGATTTGCGCCGCAGATGATGGGCGTGGACGAGTATATCAAGGCGCACCCGGAAGATTTCGCGCCCGATGTGCAGGAGGTCGTGCTCGACATCCTCACGCGCAAGAACGCCCGTTTCGCCGTCAAGGGCAATGCGTGGCAGAACGTCTTCCCGACCCACATCCGGGCCTATCAGGACTGGTGGGCGCGCCTCCAGGCCGCCTGACGGGTCGTGACTTCCGCGGCGGACAAGAGCCCGCCGCCGGCGCGGAGGGGCCGGGAGCTTCCGGCCCCTCCCGCGCGATGGCGGCACTGTCTCGGCGAGAACGGCATCCAGAGATGGGTGTTCTATATCCCTGTCGTTTTCTTCGTCCTGTTCTTTGCGGCGCCGATGGCGCTCACTGTCGTGTGGAGCGTCTTCGAGCGCACGCAGTTCTGGATGGAGCCGGGGTTTACCCTGTTCGCATATGATAATTTCTTCACATCCGCGCGGGCCGAAAACTACCTCTATTCCATGCTGCATGCGGCGGCGGCGGTCCTGATCTCGTTCATCATCGGCTTTCCCATCTCCGTATTCATACGCCGGCGGGTGACCAGGGCGGCGCAGCACCGGGTCATTCTGCTGTTCATTCTGCCGTTCATGATTTCGGAGCTGGTGCGGGTTTTCGCCATGCGCCCGGTCTTGGGGCGCCACGGCGTCGTCAACTCCGTCCTGATGGATTTGGGCATCCTGTCGGAGCCGATCACCGCCATCCTCTATTCGCCGCTCGGCGTCATCATCGGCGATGTCATGTCGTTCCTGCCCTTCATGATCTTCGCGGGCTTTCTGGCGCTGGAGGCGGTGCAGAGCTACATCTTCGAGGTTTGCGACGACCTTGGCGCCGGGCGGGTGCGCCTCTTCGCCGACATCATCCTGCCTCTAGCCGCGCCCGGCATTTTCGCCGGCAGCGTGTTCATCTTCGTCAATTCGATGGGCGTCGCCCTGGTTCCGACACTGCTTGGCGGACCGGGCGCCGTCAATGCGGGGCTGATCGCCAATCAGGCCATCGTTGCCCTCGATTTCCCGCTGGCCATGGCGATCAGCACGATCATGATCTTTACCCTCGTGTTGCTGCTCTATATTGGCCACCGGCTGGTCGACCTGACCAAGATCCTCGAACCGATCAGCTGAGCCGGCCATGTATGACGACTTCGCCAACCCCTGGAACATCCGGCTCAAATGGGCCTATCTGGTGGCCGTCGTGTTCGCCCTGCTGATGCCGATCTTCTACACGATCGGCATCTCCTTCAATCAGCATGGTTTCGGTGCCCGGATCTACGCATTCACCTTCGACTGGTACCGCGTCGTTCTCGGCGATACACTGCTGGTCGCATCACTCAAATGGACCCTGTACTTGGCCTTGGCGACGATAGCGGCGACCATTCCGATGGCGCTCCTGTCAGCCAAATTCTACAAGCGGACCCGCCGCAAGGTAGCCTTCATCGCGCTTATGCTCTCGCCGCTCTTCGTGCCGGCCGACATCATGGGCTCGAGCCTGCTGGTGTTCTTCAAGAACCTCGCAAAGGGGTTCGCCTGGCTCGGCAGCACGCTGGGCGTCGGCTGGTTCGAGGGCTGGTTCGACCTCGGTTTCCTCACGGCGGTTATCGGCCAGGTCATTTACACCCATCCCTATGCGTTCATCGTCATCCTGATAACGATGTCGCGCTACCGCGTGCAGCAGACCGAGGCCGCCCGGGCCTGTGGCGCCACCGCCTGGCAGGCGTTCTGGCATGTCGAGTTTCCGCAGATCCGCGTCGGCGTCTTCGGTTCCTGCGCGTTCGTTACGATCCTCTCGTTCAACGAGGCCGTTCGCACGGCGCTGCTGAAGGGCGGGTTTGACACCTTCTCCAACATGCTGGTCGCCCAGATGCTCAATATCGGCATGTCAGGCGAGTCCTATGCCATGGCCGGGATCATGAGCATCGTGTCGATGCTGGTGATCGGAACAGTGATCGTTTATACTCTGGTGCGCGCCGAACGGCTGGAGCGCAGGGCGCGCGCCATGGCCGCGCCGGTGATGTCCAGTTGACCGACAAATGAAGCCAGCGATGCAGGAGGCCATGACCGAGTCCGCCGACCTTGCTGTGGAAGTTGTCGGGCTGGGCAAGAATTACGGTGCCGTCGCGGCGCTGAAATCGGTTAGCTTCTCCATCGAAAGCGGCAAATATTATGCGCTTCTGGGACCGAGCGGCGGCGGAAAGACGACGCTGCTGCGCCTGATTGCCGGCTTCCTGCGGCCGAGCGCCGGGCGCGTGTATCTGCACGGATCCGACGCTAGCCACCTGCCGCCCAACCGGCGGCCGACCTCCATGGTGTTCCAGAACTACGCGCTGTTCCCGCACATGACAGTCGAACGCAATGTCGCCTACGGGCTGAAGCTGCTCAGGGTTCCGGCCAGCGGCATTCGCGACAGGGTGGACCGGATGCTCGCCATGGTCGGGCTCGAAGGCTACAACAGGCGCATGCCGCACGAGCTTTCCGGCGGCCAGCAGCAGCGCGTTCAGCTTGCCCGTTCCCTAGTGCTGGAGCGAGACATCCTGCTGCTCGACGAGCCCCTTGCCTCGCTCGACGCCAAGCTGCGCAAGGACATGTGCCTGGAGCTGAAGCGCATTCAGGAGAAGGTCGGCATCACCTTCATCCATGTCACCCACAATCAGGAAGAAGCGCTCACCGTGGCCGACCGGATCGCCATCATCGCCGACGGCGAACTGATAGAGGAGGGAACGGCGCGGGACGTTTACGAGACCCCGGACAAGCGCTTCACCGCCGAGTTCATCGGCGACAACAATGTGCTGGAAGGCACCGTTGCGGATATCTCCGACGCCCGGGTCGCGCTCGACATCGGCTTTGCGAAGGTCGAGGTCCCCGCGCCGGCCGCCGTCGTCCCGACCGGAGGGCGCGCCGCCTTCTCGATCCGCTCCGAACTGTTGCACATCGGCGGTCGCCGCGAGGACATGGGCGCTTCCTCGCAGGTCGTGCCCGCCGAATATGTCGAAGAGGTCTATCTGGGCCTCACCGTCTCGCATCTGGTCCGGCTGCCCGACGGCACGGAAGCCGTCGCGCGCGCGATGTCGGGCGACAGCGGCGGGGCCCGCTTCGAACCGGGACAGGAGGTTGCCGTCAGCTGGTCCACCGACCGCGCCCGCCTGCACCTCGCCTGACGAGGCGGCTTGCTCGAAGCCTGTTCGCCGGGGTCTCCGGTGAAGCCGTAGTCCGCCCTTGCGCCCTTCCTGTTGACATAGCCGTCCTTCAGGCCCTCCGCGATGTGCGCCGGGTCGCGGCCGGGGTCGCCATAGCCGCCTCCGCCGGCGGGCCGGAGATGCAGCGGCGTGTCGGGACCGAGGTCGATATAGGGCGTCTTGGTGGGCAGCATCAGTTCCCGGCCGAAGCCGGGGTCGAGCACATAGCGTGCGGCCGCGTCTCGTGCCGGTCGACGCACCGTCCGGGCCGTCGACTGTCCGCAGGTCGAGCCCATGGTGCATATCGCGCCCGCATCGAGCAGGCCGTCGGCAAGCTCAAGCGTTTCAAACGTATCGTCCTGCGCTGCGAAAAGACTGCCACAAACTTCAGCTCTTCCCCCATCCTCACCGCGGCCTTTATCTTGATAAAGTCCGTCCACAGGACCTGGTTGATCAACGACGAAAGCGCACGTCCCGGGACTCTTCCATGTCGGTGTCCTCGTTCTTATCCGGGGGCTCCATTCCGCTAAGCACGGGCAGGGTCTTGCCGTAGCTCCTAGCCCGACGACCTTTTCCACGGTCTCCTGTCGAGGGTGAGAGTTTCGTATGGCACAGTTGCAGGCTCAGTACCATTTGTTCATCTCATGCGGCCAGTGCCGGGGTGTGGTTTGGGCTGATGTTGTCGTTGGCTGGTGCGTCGTCTGCACCGATCATGGCCGTCCACACGCTCTCGAAGCGGCCGGCTTCGAGCAGGGCGCGGAAGGTGATTGTCCGCCGACGATGCGCCGGCGCATGCCGGAGCGTTTTATGCGCTGTGTGACGAGGGTCGCCGCCTCGACAATTCCCGAGCCGGTTGCTTCAGCGCGTGGTAGCGCATTCGGTGGCGATGCTTGCGGAAGAAGGACAGTTCCCTGTCGGCCCGTTGGCGCCGCGGTGTCGCGAAGGTGGCGCAGCGCCCGGACCACCCTGTCGATGCCGCGGGGGTCGTGACAAAATCCTGTCCTGAAACGGGCGATTGTCACGGAAACCCGTTTTCGCCGCTGCCTAGCAACCACACAATCGTGTTAAATCAATGATTTGGATTCGCCATACGAGAACTGCACCTCCTGTCGATGCCGCCCGTTGAACCAGTCTCGAAACCAACGTTGACCCTTTGTGTGCCGATGTCGGGCGATGTTCTCGCTTTCGGTGTTGGACTCCGCGGTCGCACTGGAGGAAGGCAATGACGTGCCCTTTCGAATTCAGTCGAGATTCGAGAAGTCCATCAGAGGATCCGAGATGAACGCATAATCGATGGTGCTGCCGCTGCTTCGGATGACCGCCACGGGATCACGGCTGGTTTGTGCGTACCGGACGGCCGTGGCCTCAAGAGACGTTTCGCATGTCGGCTGGAGTGTCTTGATCGCCTGGGGACCAGCGCCGGCGCGACTTGCGGCGGCGGCGAATAGCTTGGCGGGCATGAGCAATGCCGAGGCGAACTGGTCCGCCTCCTGCTTGTCGCGATCGGTGCTGCGAAACCCGGCTTCGGAGGAGTGCTGGCCCCCGTCGCCCAATCCGAAAAGCCGGGATTCTCTCGCACAGCGAACTCGCAGGAGGCACAGCGAACTCGCAGGAGGAACCGAAGGCGCCAGGCCTTTCGTCCGGATTTTCGTGCTCTGATCGACCGCGGACGCCAACCCGAACCGGGCAGGAAATGGCTTCGGATCTGGGCCGCGCGACAACGCGTTGCCCGATGTGCTACCGTGGCCAGGCGTGATACGGCAACGGGTGCAGGCGTGGCGCGACGCCTCTGTGGCGCAAACGGGCGGGATTCCGGACGAGGTTCGGAGCGCCCGATGAGGTTCGGCGTATTGTTCGAGCCTGATTGCGGTTGCTTCCAGACTGCTGATCCGAGGTCATGAACCAAGGAGGAGTGTTATGTCGATGCACAGGAATCTTGTCGCGCAGAGCGGCATTTTCAAGGGACTGCACGGCGGTATGGGGCTGGCGGCGAAGGCAATGGTGCTTGTTTTCGTCGTGTTTACCGCGCTCAACGTGAAATTCGCCAACAGCATTTACGCCGCCATACGCGGGTGGATCGAGTCGGCACTCAACTGGTACTACATATCGGCACTGGTAATTCTTCTGTTCGTGTGCATTTATTTGATGATGAGCAAGTTCGGGCGCCTCAGGCTCGGGGACGACGACAGCAGGCCCGAGTTTTCCAATTTTTCGTGGTTCGCAATGCTCTTCTCGGCCGGTGTCGGAATCGGCATTCTGTTCTTTGGCATTGCCGAGCCGATCTTCTACTTCGATAACTCACAGCCGTGGAAATATCCGAACAATCCGTTCGCCGATGTCGCCGGGCTAACTGCGATGAACGAGCAGCGCGCCGTGGCGGCGATGAGGGTGACCTATTTTCACTGGGGGTTCCACGCTTGGGCGGTCTATGTGATTGTCGGGCTGTGCCTTGCCTATTTCGGATTTCGCAAAAAACTGCCGCTGACCCTGCGTTCTGCCCTCTATCCGGTCATTGGCGACAGGATTTACGGTCCGATCGGCCATGCTGTCGATCTGCTGGCAGTGTTCGGGACCGTGTTCGGCGTTGCGACGTCCCTCGGCCTTGGGGCTTCCCAGATGGCAGCGGGACTCAATCACCTGTTCGGACTCGATCCGGGCATCGTGACCCAGGTCGTTCTGATCGGGCTCATTTCCGTGGTGGCGACGTTGTCGGCCGTCTCGGGTGTCGGCAACGGCATACGGATCATCTCCGAATGGAATATCTGGCTCAGCATCGTGCTTCTCGCCTTCTTCCTGTTCGGCGGTCCGTTCAAGTGGCTCATGGGTTTCTTCGTGACAACTGCCGGAGACTATCTCTGGAACGCGATTCCAATGGGCTTCCAGACCTTCAACAGTGAAGGCGCAGCCGCATGGCAGAGCGGCTGGACCATCTTCTACTGGGGTTGGTGGATCTCCTGGGCCCCGTTCGTCGGCATGTTCATCGCCCGCATCAGCCGCGGTCGCACGATCCGCGAATTCCTTGTGGGCGTGATGTTCGTGCCAACCTCGCTGGCGTTCTTCTGGCTGTGCATCTTCGGAGGCACTGCCATGTACATGGAGCTCAACGCCACAGGCGGCGTCGGCACCGCGGGAATCGTCGAGATGGTCCGCAACTGGAACCTGTCTTCGGCGCTCTACGGCACGATCAGCCAGGTAACCGGGTTGGGGTGGCTCAACTGGATCATGGCGGCGCTCGCCACGTTCCTGCTTGCGACATGGTTTATCACCTCGTCCGATTCCGGAACGCTGGTGATCACGACGATGCTCAGCATGGGCGACGACAATCCGCCGCAACGATTCCGCATTGTCTGGGGGCTGGGTGAAGGCTTCGTGGCTGCCGTCCTGCTGCTCGCCGGCGGCCTGGCGGCGCTGCAGACGGCTTCGATCGCCGCTGCCTTGCCGGTCAGTTTCATCCTGCTGTTGATGGCCTACGGCATCGTCAAGTCACTGCACGAGGATCCGAGCGCGGTGCCGGCACCTGACGTGGAAATGGCGCCAGACGGCACCAGGATCGCGCAGGAGCTCCGCGCCTGACGTGGAGCGTACGGGGGGAACGGCGGAGCGGCCTCAACTCTTGCGGAGCCGCTCCGCCACCTTCCCGCCGGCCTGCTTCCAGGCCGAGAAACCGCCCGCGAGATGGGCCACCGGTTCGAGGCCCATGTCCTGAAGGGTTTTCGTGGCAAGCGCCGAGCGCCAGCCCGATGCGCAGTAGAACACGAACTTGTGCCCGCTGGCGAACACATCCTTGTGATAGGGGCTCTCGGGATCGACCCAGAATTCCAGCATGCCGCGGGGGGCATGGAGGGCGCCCGGGATCATGCCTTCGCGTTCGAGTTCGCGCACGTCGCGAATGTCGACGAACTGGACCTCCGTGTCGTGCAGCAAGTCGCGTGCGGCGTCGACATCGATGCTCTCGACCTGTGAATCCGCGTCGGCGACCATCTGCTGCGCCGTTGTCCTGAGGGCCATAGCCATTTCTCCCGGGAATCGTGATGTCTGATGATAACGGATCGAGGAGTGGCGGGCATGTCCCCGAGAACTGAACCGGCGATCGCGACGAATCGTGCCGGCATTCGTCCTCGCGTTCTCAGCGCGCGACAATCGCGATGTCGCCGGCCTCGTTGAAGGGGTCGAATTTTGAGAGAAAGGTGGAGACGGATCCGGGGTTGCCATCGAGGCTGATGCTGCCGCTTTCAAGTGCGTCCTCCAGCGTCGTCCGTCCAAACACCCACGCCAGCAGGAAGTCGCGATCGAAGCGGAGGGTTGCGTCGCACGCATCCGGCATCGTTTCGTGAAACTGACAGACATCGTGGCGGAGCTCAAGCGCGCATGCCTCTCCCGTGTCGGTCGTCTCGAACCCGACGCACAGCCGCGTGTCGTCGCAGTCTTCTGCCTTCAGGCGCACGGTCAGCACGCGAATGATCGCCGCCAGTGGAAAACCGCTCACCTGGTCCGGTGAGCCAAGCACCATGCCGCCGCCCGCCATGTCCAGACCGCCCTCGAGTTCGAGTGCGGCCGTCAGGCCCCAGTTCCTCCAGGTCGCGTTTTTCTGCCGGTAGCCCCACGCCCGGAGCGCTTCGGCCTTGACCGACCGCGCGTCCGCGTCACCGGGATCCGAGCGGACCAGCCATGTCGCTATTTCCGCGGCCCATTGATGGTCGCCGCTGGCATGCGCCTCGCGGGCCTTGGCGAGGATCCGCTCGCGCCCGCCCATCAGATCGATGTAGCGCGTGGCCCGCTCGGCGCGGGGAGCGGTGTCGAGCATCACCGGATCGCCCTTGTACCAGCCGAGATAACCCGCATAGATTGCCGGGATGGAGTGCCGATAGGAGCCGTAATACTCTCCGAGCCATGGGTGACTGCGGAAGCGTTCGGGCATGACGACGGCCTCCGCGATCTCATCGGGCGTCCAGCCCTTGTTCATGTAGCGAAGGGTCTGGTCATGGACATACTGGACCGCGTCCCGGTATTCGGTGAGGAGGGCGGCGATCCGCTCGCGGCCTTCGACCGGCCGGCCATGGTGCGGGACCAGGATCTCGGCGTCGAACTCACGCAGCCGGTCGAGGCCATCCGCCCAGATCGTCGGATTGCGGAAACGCGTGCCGCGCAGCGCATAAAGGTTGGGGAACGATTCGTATACCGCGTCGGCCGACAGCAGGGCGCGCTGTTCGGGCAGCCAGACCGCGCACTGGTCCTCGGTCTCGGACGGTATGAGATGAATCTCGAACCTGATGCCGCCGGTCTCGCCGCTGTAACTGTCGCGGAAGGTCGTCGTGGGCGCAACGAATGACCGCTTTCCGGGGCGCTGCGGCGGGCCGAGGCCGGCGCCGACGGTGCCGGCCTCGCCGATCGGAAGCCGCATTCCGAACTGGTACATCGCTCGGCGCCCCAGCACCGGCGCGATGAGCCCGACATCCCGCATCACGTTGTCTACGAGTTCCTCCTGCGCGATTACCTCGACCGCGCCCGCTGCAACATCGTCCTTGTCGACAAACGCGTCGGCGCCGCTGACGTGATCGGCATGGAAATGGGTGTAGATGACCGTCTCGATCGGCTTCGGTGTGATCTTCCGGAATTCCTCCGCCGCCACCTTGGCGGTATCCAGGCTGGTCATCGTGTCGACCAGGATGCAGCTGTCATCGCCTTCGATCAGGGTGCAGTTGACGATCGAATAGCCGAAGGCGCAGTGAATTCCCTTGCCCAGGGTGAAGATCCGGGGCGACATGGACCCCTGGTGTCGGGCGAGATCTGGATGAACGCTGGGATCAGACATCAAATGCTCCTCATGGCTTGGCCGGTTACAGTCCGAAATGGTCTTCGGCAATCCAGCGGGCAACTGCAAGAAGCCGCTCGTCGCCATCGAACTGGCCGAGAATCTGCACGCCGACGGGAACATTCTCGACCGTGAGCACCGGCAGCGAGATTGCCGGCGCTCCGAGAACCGACGAACCCTCGTTGAACACGGCGCTGCCTTGGTCCATTCCGATCGGCCCCGGACCGGGGGACGAAAGTGTAATGAAGGCATCGGCCCGCTGGGCCAGCTGGCGGTGGAGATCGCGGAAACGGACCCGCCGGTTCAGCGCCTCGCGGTATTCCGCCTGGCTCAGCCCCTCCGCTTCCCTGAGGC
This sequence comes from Alphaproteobacteria bacterium, assembly GCA_964291215.2. Lineage (GTDB taxonomy): Bacteria > Pseudomonadota > Alphaproteobacteria > MPNO01 > UBA830 > JAJEBT01. Next base: position 2,920,411 of record OZ219791.1, read on the forward strand.
CCATCAGCAGGCGTGGCGGGATATGGTCGGGAAAACGCTCGCGATACTGCCGGAGTGGCCACTGGAACTCGAAGCGGTAGAGCGATCGCCACAGCTCGGGCACGCCCGCGAACACCTCCTCGCAGGATTCGATCGCCGGGTCGTCGCCGCGCCCGAATATCTCGATGCCCGCCGCTTCGAGTGCGGCTAGGAATGCCTCGAAGGCGTCGCGGGTGGCCTTGTCGGTCTGCGCCCATCCCGCGGTCTCGAGCCGGATCAGTCGCATCGGACGAATGGCTGCCGGCGGCGCGCTGCCGCCGAACAGTCCTGGATGCCCTGGATCGCCGCCGGCAAGCCGTGCCATGTGACGTGCGGTGATCCAGACATCGGACAGCGAGCCGCCGAAGACGCCGATGTGATCCATGCTGTCGGCGGCCGAGAACACGCCTTGGCGGTTTATGGCGCCGTAGGTGCCCTTGAGCGCGAACGCGCCGCAGAAACTTGCCGGACGGATGGTTGATCCGCGGGCATGGGTCCCGAGCGCGACGGGCACGGTTCCGGCGCCGACGGCCGCCGCGGTGCCCGAAGATGAACCGCCCGGTGTGCGCCTGGTGTCGTGGGGGTTGCGCGTCCGCGCGGGGTCACCGCCGCCGAAGGTAACGGTGACCGTTTTGCCGATGATCACCGCGCCGCCGCGGCGCAGCGCGTCCACGGTGGCGGCGTCGCGTAGCGGCTGGTGGCCGCTAAAGAGGGTGCTGCCGAATTCGGTCGGCATGTCGAACGTCTCGATCAGGTCCTTGACGCCGACTGGCATTCCGTCGACGGGCGAGAGCGTCCGCCCCTTGCGATAGCGTCTCGTCGCCGCGTCGGCGGCTTTGCGCGCGCCGTCATGATCGATGACCTCCCAGGCCATGACCTCGTCCTCGATCGCGGCGATCTTCTCCAGGCAGCGCTCGAGATAGTCGCGCGGCGTGTCGGCGCCGTCGCGGAACCTCGGCAATGAGTCATGGAACGCCATCAGGGCATGGGTGTCGGGCGCGTAACCGGGTTCGGTCATTGACCGCCTCGCATTGTGGCCTTTGTATTGCCGGGGCATTATACAGCGGCAGCCGACGTTGTGGCGCGGCGCACCTATAGCTATCACACGGAGCACAGGAATGGCGGTTTCACTGGAGAACAGGCGGGCGATGGTTACGGGGGCCGGCGGCGGCATGGGCCGTAGCCATGCGGTGCTGATGGCCGAACGCGGCGCCGATCTCGTCATTCACGATGTCAAGGAAGACGGCGCTCTTGAGACCGCGGAGATGGTGCGAAGTCACGGCCGGGATGCTCATGTCATCGCCTGCGACATCCGCGATGTCGCGGCCTTCACCGCCGCCATCGCCGCCGCGGGCCGGATCGATATCCTTGTCAACAATGCCGGCGTCGGCGGCGCGCGCCGCCGGGTCGAGGATGTGACCGTCGATATCTTCGACCAGATGTTCGAGGTTCATGTGCGGGGCACGTTCTTCGCCACCCGGGCTGTTCTTCCCGCCATGAAGGAGAGAAAGGACGGCAAGATCATCAACATCTCGTCGATCTACGCCATGGGCGGCAGTGATCTGGCAAGCCACTACGCGGCGGCAAAGTCGGCGATTTCGGGCCTGACCAAATCCTGGGCGCGGGAGCTTGCGGAATGGAGAATAAAGGTGAACGCGGTGGCGCCGGGATTCATCGTGACCGGCATGACGCAGGCGTCCAATCCTCCCGAGAAGATCGCCGAGAGGGCGGCGGGCATGCCGCTCGGGAAGTTCTGCGAACCGATCGACATCTCCTATGCCGTGGCGTGGCTCGCGTGTTCCGAAACCGATCTGATTTCCGGCCAGGTTATCAGCCCCAACAGCGGGGAAGTCATCGTTGGCTACTAGCCTCGGCCGTTGCGGTCGCGAAACGGCATGACCGGCAAGATGGGCTGCATGGTGCGGCCGCACCGGCCGGCAGGATGCCATGAACGCCGGTGACGTCTCGCTGGCGGATGCGCCGCTGCCCGAAATGATGGCGGCGGCGGCGGCGATGCGCGACGCCGGTTTCGGCGACCGCGTTACCTACAGCCGCAAGGTCTTCATCCCGCTCACGAAGCTGTGCCGCGACGTCTGCCACTACTGCACCTTCGCCAACGCGCCGAGGCGCGGCGAGCGCGCCTACCTTACTGCGGAAGAGGTTCTCGCCATCGCCCGGGTGGGTGCCCGGGCGGGCTGCACCGAGGCCCTGTTCACCCTCGGAGACAAACCCGAACTGCGCTACCGCATCGCGCGGGAGGAGTTGGAGGCCCTGGGCCACGGGACGACGATTTCCTATCTCGCCGCCATGGCCCGCCTCGTGATCGAGGAGACGGGCCTGCTGCCACACCTCAATCCCGGGGTCATGGCACGGTCCGATTTCGAGCTGCTGCGTCCGGTGTCGGTGTCCATGGGGCTGATGCTCGAAAGCACGGCTCCAGGCCTCGCGCTGCCCGGCGGGCCGCATCACGGGTCTCCCGACAAGGATCCCCACGCCCGCCTCGAGGCGATCCGGCTGGCCGGCGAGGCGCGGGTTCCGATGACAACGGGCATCCTGATCGGGATCGGAGAGAGCCGCGCCGAACGCGTCGCCTCGCTCGGGGAGATCCGTGCGCTCCACGATCGCTACGACCACATCCAGGAAATCATCATCCAGAATTTCCGCGCCAAGGCGGCGACGCGAATGGCGCACGCGCCCGAGCCGGATCTCGACGAATTGCTGTGGACGATCGCTGCCGCGCGCCTCCTTTTCGGGCCCGACATGCCGATCCAGGCGCCGCCCAACCTCAGCGGCGACGATTTTCCGGCGTTGCTCGATGCGGGAATAAACGACTGGGGCGGGGTCTCGCCGGTGACGCCGGATCATGTGAATCCGGAAGCTCCCTGGCCCCCGCTCGAGCGTCTGGCGCACGGCACCGAGAGCAGGAACAAGGTTCTCGTTGCGCGCCTGCCAGTCTATCCGCGTTACATGAGCGCTGACGGCTGGCTGGATCCTGCTGTCCGTGCTCCCGTGCTCCGGGCAATGGACGCCGAGGGCTTCGCACGCGAGGACGATTGGCATCCCGGGTCGCCGGTGGTCGCGCCGCGCCTGTCGCCAATGACGTCCGGCGACATGCATGTTGTCTCGAGGTCGATTGAGCGGGCCGTGCAAGGGCAACGCCTGTCGGAAGCCGAGGCTGCAGCCCTCCTGCAGGCGCGCGGTAGCGCGCTGGCGGCCGTTATCTCGGCGGCTGATGCACTTCGTCGCGAAGTTGCCGGCGACACGGTCTCCTATGTCGTGAACCGCAATATCAATTATACGAATGTCTGCAGCTACCGTTGCGGCTTCTGCGCCTTCTCGAAGGGGCGGCTGAGCGCGAGCCTTCGCGGCACCCCCTATGATCTCGCACTGGAAGAGGTTGCCCGCCGCGCCCGCGAGGCCTGGGAGCGGGGGGCGACCGAAGTCTGCCTCCAGGGCGGCATCCATCCCGACTATACGGGTGGAACCTACCTCGAGATCCTCGGCGCCGTGCGGAGCGCAGCTCCGGAAATCCATGTGCATGCGTTTTCGCCGCTGGAGGTGAGCCAGGGCGCGGCCACGCTCGGCATATCGGTGGCCGAGTTTCTGACGCGCCTGCGCGAAGCCGGGCTCGGTTCGTTGCCCGGGACCGCTGCCGAGATTCTCGATGACCGCGTGCGCCGGACGCTGTGCCCGGACAAGCTGTCTACTGGCGAGTGGCTGTCGGTGGTCGAGACCGCCCACGGGCTCGGCCTGCGGACGACCGCGACGATCATGTTCGGACATCTCGAGACGCCGGCCGATCAGGCGCGCCATCTCCTGCGCGTGCGCGATCTGCAGGAGCGGAGCGGAGGATTGACGGAGCTCGTGCCGCTGCCGTTCGTTCACTTCGAGGCCCCGATCTATCTTCGCGGCCTTGCACGCAAGGGGCCGACGTTTCGCGAAACCGTCCTTGTTCACAGCGTTGCCCGGCTTGTTCTCAACCCGCTGATTGCCAATATCCAGGCGTCATGGGTAAAGCTCGGGCATGACGGTGCGGGGGCTTGCCTCGATGCGGGCGTGAACGACCTTGGCGGCACGCTGATGAATGAGTCGATTTCGCGCGCAGCCGGCGCCGTTCACGGACAAGAACTGTCGCCGGAGTCGATGGAAGCGTTGATCCGCAAGCGCGGCCGCGTGCCGCGGCAGCGCTCCACCCTCTATGGCGAGGTGAGGGATGAGCGCCGAGAGGTCGGGAGGCGCGCTGCCGAACTCGCGCCGCTGCACCAGACGCAGGCGACGAAGTACGCCCACGGCGAGGCGGTGGCATGATGACCGAGCTTCCGGTTATCGCCGTCATCGGAGGCACCGGCGCGGAAGGATCGGGCCTTGCCGCCCGCTGGGTACGTGCCGGTTATCGGACGATCATCGGTTCGCGAGACTCGGCGAGGGCCGAGGAGTGCGCGCAAGTCATCGGTGCCGAGGGCATGGACAACCTTGCCGCAGCCGCCGTGTGCGATATTGCGGTTCTGACGGTGCCGTTCGCCGCCCAGAAACCGACTCTCGAACATGTGCGCGATGCGCTGGCCGGCAAGATACTGATTGACGTCACGGTGCCGCTGGTGGCGGGGCAAGTGATGCGGGTCGCCCTGCCGCCGGAGGGGTCAGCCGCACGCATTGCCCAGGACATACTCGGCGAATCGGTGCGGGTGGTCTCGGCGTTCCAGAACGTCTCGGCCGCTCAACTTGAGGATGGAGAAACGGCGATCGATTGCGACGTGCTGGTGGCCGGCGACAGTCCCGACGCTCGACGCGAGGCCGTGAAGCTGGTGGAAGCAGCTCGAATGCGCGGCCTCGAGGCAGGGCCGCTCGACAACGCGGCGGCGGCGGAAGCGCTGACTTCGCTTCTGATCTGGATGAACAGGCGCTACGGATCCACCGGCACTGGGATCCGCATTACGGGGCTCCCGGGTGAAACGGGATCTCCGGGATAGCGAGTTGATAACTCACTCCGCGGTTCCTTGCGTTGCGAGAGAATTCATGCAGAATGCCGTGGACAGAAGGGGGTCTGCGGAAAATTTTCACCGTTCGGATATATAAATCTTGTACAAATAACGTCAATAAATTATTTGTTTTTAAAATTCCATCAATTTTCTCACTTTTTTCTCATGTTTTCAATTTCACCGGTATGTCAACACGATTTAAGTTTTGCCCCGGATGCGCCTCGATTTCCACGATCTGGATATGTTCGGGCTGGCGGCGGACGCGCTGCCAGCCAGTTTGCCTTTTCGACCAAGACGGCGGTGGCTGACGTCGGCGGATTTGCGGGAAGGTGAATCGGTCCGGAGGGCTGCGATCAGTCATTCCACTTGCGGAATTCCCCGGCATAGTCGGCCAGCGCTGCCTCGAGCGTGTATTCGGGTTCCCAGCCAAGTTCGTTCCGGGCGCGCCCGATATCGAGAGGAGTCATGCGCGAATCCGGGGGTGTACCGGGCGTGATCTCGATCTCGAAGCCGGGGAGCGATGCCCTGACTGCTTCGACCAGGCGCTCGAACGTGATCGCCTCGCCATAGGAGATGTTGTAGATGGCGCGGGGCGGAAGATCCTTGCTGGTGGCTGCAAGGTCGAGTGCGCGTCCCATGTCGTTGGCGTAGACATATTCGAAGGCCATGGTCTGCTCTTCGGGAATCACTGCGGCCCGTCCACGCACGCCCGCCTCTATGAGGGCATGAACCTTCTCGCCGCCGCCGGATCCGCCCCAGAAATGCCCCATGCCGAAGACGTTTCCGGGCCTGAGCATCACGAGTTCGAAACCGCACTGGATCCGGTAGGCCTCGAGAATGAGTTCTTGGGCTGCCTTGGAGTTCGAATAGGCTGCGCCGCTCCCGAGGGGGAAGGTTTCGTCGATCGCCTCGACCTGCGAATCCTGTCGCCAGTCATAGGCGCCAAATGTCGACAAGTGGACGAGCCGCGCGATGCCGGTCAGGCGCACTGCCTCGGCAACCGCCATGACGCCGCCGATGTTGAGGTCGTAGCCGAAGTGGATGGGATCGGCGACTCGCTTGCCGATCAGCCCCGCGGTGTGGAGGAGGACATCGGGCCGGTGCGCGTTGATCGCCGAGATCAATCCGGGCAGGCTTCGCACGTCGCCGTTGACGACTTCATAATCGGCATTGCCGAGGCGCCGCGATAGATAGTCTTCGCGGGGAAAGGGGTCTAGGAACACACATTTCTCGCCGCGCTTTGCCGCCTCTATGGCGTAGGACGTTCCGACAAGTCCGGCACCCGTAATCAGTGTGGTCACAGAACCCCCTGCATCTGTTCAATTCGGAGCCGCGCATCCGCCGCGACCGGGCCGGCACCATATGCGATTTGCGTGACCCCGACTATAGCATCCGGCCTTTCCGACGGACACTGCTTGCCGGCGCCCGGGCAGCGGGCGGCGCAGTGAGCGTACGATCATTCCGCAAGCCGCACGTGTTATCGGCGACATCCTTGCGGGTAAGCGTTCGGCCACGCGGTGATTGTTGGTGATTTTCACGCCTTGAAGGCGGCCTCGAAGTCCCCGGCGAGATGGGCCTTGACCAGCGCGGTGCGGATCGCGCGCGGGTCGTCGGCGAGCCCGATGCCGACGCCGGCCTCCTTGCGCGCCTCGGATTCGGGGTCCTTCGGCGGCGCCATGGGCGTCGAGATGAACGGGCCGGCGGTGTGAACGCCATGACCGGCGGCAGGATCGACAGGGGTTCCGGCATCCGGGCCGTTGCCGGCGGCGCCGGCCTCCGCCTGCATGTCCTCGGGCTTCACCAGGCCCTGGATGACCTGCATCGCGCCGTCCTGGCCGATGGTGACGATGCAGCCGGCCATCGCGAAGTCCTCGCGCCGGAACACCGCGCGCGCCTCGACGGCGGCCTCGATCCCGTCGAGCCGGGCCTCGACGGCCTCCGCTTCGGCGGCCAGTTCCCCGGTCCACTCGTCGTTATCGAGATTGACGAGTTCGTCGTGGCGGGTCGTCAGCTTGTCGATCTCGGCCCGTTCCGCGTCGGTCGGCGTGCCGGGGCTCGATGCGCCCGCAGGAGGCGGTGTCGCTCCAGTCGACCTCGACCATGGCCCACTTCCAGCGCGTCGCCAACTCGTCGGCGGCAGACTGGAGCTTCTCCGCCGCGAGCTTCTCCAGCAGCACCGGGTCCTCGAACCAGATGCCGTGCTCGTATTCGTCGGCGAACAGGTCGCGCATGACCTGACCGCCCGCGGCCTCGTAGGCCTCGACCCCGACGAAGCGGGCCACGGCCGAGGCGCCCGGCACGCGCTCTTCGGTCAGCAGGCGCTTCACCTGCCAGGCCGACGGGCGGCCGGCCTGTCCGGAGAGTTGTTCCCATACCGTCATCTGGCGCGCGCGGCCGGAAGTGGTCCGGCCGGCGCTGCTGCGGGCAGGGAGCGGCGGTCCGCCCCGCGTCACGGGGTCCGGATGCGCAGATGGCCAGCAGCGCCGGGGGCCGCCGGCAGACGAAGGCGCCGTGGAGGGTCGGGAAGCGGTGCGCCGCCGTCGGAGGTCAGGCGGCGATGCGCTCGCCCCAGGGCGCGGGTCGCCGCCACGGGCCGTCCCCGTGGTCGCACCACAGCACCGGGAACGGGGGCTCCGTCGACGGATAGCGGGAGCACTCCATGTCGGTGAAGTAGAGACACACGCCCGGCTGTATCCCCTGTTCGTCGAGCCACTCGAAGCCCGGGCGGAAGTCCGTGCCGCCCCGGCCCCTGACGGCGATCTCTTCGGGGAGGTCGTCGGGCGCGTATTCCGCCGCGTCCTGCACCGCGGCGTCGACCTGGAGCACGACGACGCGCCCGGGCCGGATGTCTGCCGCCACCTCGCGCAGTTCGGCCCGGAACGCGGCCAGCGTCTCCGCCGGCAGCGAGCCCGAGGTGTCGATGATGACGGCGATGGTCTCCATGCCCTCGGAACGGATCGAGGGGAGATAGAGGCCGGAGTCGATGAAGCGCCGGTTGGGCAGGCTCCAGGGTAACTGCTCACCCCCTGGCTCCGGCTTGATGTCGGGGTAGAGTAACGAACGGGTTTTCGTGGAGATTTGACACTGCATGCCGATTCGCTTAGTGGTGGTCATCGAGAACGACGGGGACCGCCAGTGGGCTACTTTGGATCGAAGGCGACGAGCGGGCTGTGCCAGCTGCTTCCGGGGCTCCAGCCTCCGCATGATCTGTATGTGGAAACGCATCTCGGAGGCGGCGCGCCGATGAAGCGCAAGGCCGGGTGATGGCGACGGTCAACGCGGCGTCGCTGCGCGAGGAGTTCGAAGCGGCCAAGACCCGGATCGCGGCGCTGCGTGCGGCCGGCAAGGTGGCGGAAGAGGTCGATGCCGTGATCCGCGTCTTCGTCATCCTGCTCGACATCCTCATCGTCGTCCTTCTGGAGAAGACCACGCACGAGCCGGAACTCCGGTCTGCCGCCGTCACAGACGGACAAGGACGAGAGCGTGCCGGGAGCAACGGCCCGAAGCCGAACCGGCAGATGGGCGACAACCTGCGCAAGACCATCGTCGAGGAGACGGTCGCGGCCTGCGACGCCTGCGGCGCCGACATCGACGGCGTCGACCCCGTCGATCGGGAGCGCCGCGTCCTCGACGACATCGTGTTCGAGATCGTCGAGCGCCGCGCCGAGATCAAGGAATGTCCGAAGTGCAAGGCCCGGACCAAGGGCCGGTTCCCCGACAACATCCCGTGCAGTACGGCATCGGCATTCAGGCCCTTGTCATCAACCTGCTGGTCGCCCAGATGCTGTCCCTGCGCCGTGCCGTCGCGTTCGTGCAGGCGATCTCCGGCATCAAGCTCTCCGAGGCCTCGGCTATGCTTTCACGATGCGTCATGGGAGGAGGCCGCCGTGGCGCACCTCCTGCAACGCCCGATGTCGACGATTTCGGATCAACAGTAAGTGGCTCCATGTCGTGGGACCCTGACGTGCAAGTTCCCGCACCGCAAGCGCGGCCGGGAGGCAAGAGATCGGCATCATCCCGTGCTACAAGGGCGTCCTGGTCCACGACTGCTGGGCCTCGTACATGGGCTATGACCAGTGTAGCCACCAGCTGTGCGGCAGCTACCTGCTGCGCGAACTGACCTTTGTCGTCGAGGCTACCGCTGGGCGCGACTGATGAAGAGCCTGCTCCGCGAGGTCTGCCACAAGGTCAACAAGAGCGCATCCAAAACCCTGAACGACGCCGGGCCGTGCGCAAGCGCTACCGCACCATCCTCACGCAGGGCGCCAGGGAACTGCCCGATATCCCGCCGCCGCCGAAAGGAAAACGTGGACGCATAGCAAAGTCCGACGCGCACAACCTGCACGAACGTCTCGTGAAACACGAAAACCTGCGCTTCACAGACGACCCCAACGTCAGCTTCACCAACAATGCCGGAGAACAGAAGATCAGGATGGCAAAGGTCAAGCTCAAGGTGTCCGGATGCTTCCGCACCATGCTCCACGCAAAAGCATGGTGCCGGAGCTCAAGCTACCTCACCTCCATGGCCGCACTCGGCTACAACCCACTCGTCGCCACCCAGATCGCCCTCGACGGAAAAGCCGCAGACATCATCAACGAGTACTACGACCAATCAGAACCCAACAAGGGGTGAGTAGATACGCTCCAGGAATAGTCGCTCTTCGCCGCGTCGGTCATGTGGCGGCGCAGCAGCGAGCGCCAGTCGAGCGCGCCCGCATGGGCGCCGCGGACGGTTTCCTCGACCGCGCCGGGCAATCTGCCTTCGGCCCTGGCGAGACCGAGCGCCTGGTGCATGGCCTCGTCCCAGGCCTGTTCCTCCAGTGTCATGTCGCCCGGCAGAGGCGCGCCGTCCCCGGCGCCGCCCGCCGGCGCGTCCATGACCTCGCCGGTGCCCGATGGATCGCAGCTTGCGTCGCCGCCATTGTCATCGTTGCCGGAACCGCCGTCATCGTTCGAGGCGTCTGTCGAACCATCCGCCTTCCCGTCATCGCCGCTGCCGGATTGCCCACCGGCATCGCCCCGGTCGGACGGGCCGCTTCCGTCGGGCATGGAAGCGCCTGGCGAACCGGCGCCGGCATCTCCGTTGCCGGACAGTGGACTGCCGGCACCGCTTGACGGATCGTCGTCGGGCGCCGCCAGGCGGTCGTATGCTTCCTCGACGCTGATCCCGTCCCACGCTTCCGCGTCGGGCGGCAGGGTGAAGCCGGCATCGCGCAGCAGGCCGTGGGTGACGAGCTGGGATGCGCGCTGCCAGCGCTCCGGGTCGCGGTCGCCCCGGCGCGTGTGGTGCTTCAGCGCGCAGGCCAGCACCACCCGGGCGATCGCGGTCCCGATCAGGTGGGCGTCGGTCTCCGCGACCCATTGCGGCGAATAGCGGATCTCCCGCCCGTCGCTCGCCAGCGTCTCGCGGCCGGCGTCGGCGCGGACCGGCAGGCGGAGCGCCAGGCTGCCGAAGAAGGGCTGCTCCCGCAGCAGCGCCGTCACGCAGCGGCTCACCCGCTGCGCCGATTCCGGGCAAGGGCGGGCGGCCATCACGCGGCCTCCCGCGCCGGGGAGACCGCCGCCGCGAAATATCCCGCGAACCTCTCCACCAGCGCATCCGCGTCGCGCTTCACCCGCGCGCGGGCGACCGGATCGAAACTCTTCGACGGCCTGAGCGCGTCCGGCTCGACGCCGGCGATCTTCTCCTTTACCTGCCCGCAGAGCCGGGCGAGTTCGTCGTCGCCGAAGATATTCAGCCGCGGCACGATGTCGACCAGGTCGCGGATGTTGCCGATCATCGAGTCCCGGAACACCAGCGGCTTGCCCTCTCCGTCCTCCCGCAGGCGTTCGGAGACCCGCTCCACGGCCTCGCCGAGGCGCCGGTAGAGGTCGCCCACCGCATCGTGCAGCCGCTCCTCCACCTGGCTCTCGATGTCGCGCTTCACCCGGTCGGTGTCGTCGGAGGCGAGCTTCGCCATGAAGTGGTCGGCACCGGGACGATCCGCCAGCGCAGGCCGAACCTGTCCCGGAGCGCCTCCTTCGAGGGATAGTCCCCGATGCGGAACAGCTTGCCGAGATCGAGCCGGGCCTTTTCGATATTGTCGTCATAGTCCTCGATGAAGCGGGCGCGCTCGCGCACCATGCGCTCGCGCAAGCCGTCCATCAGCCCGGTGTAGCGCTCGTGGTTGGCGACGGGGAGCAGCCGGCTCCCCCGGTCGTCCCAGGGCAGGGTCTGGGCGTCGTGGGCCGCGCGCGCCGCGCTGACGGTGGCATTGAGGGCGGCGAAGGCGGTTCGGGGCAGCAGGCACTTGTTGTAGCGCCCGGCGCTGACGCTCGCCTCGTAGTGGACGGCGACATGGGTGCTGGCCTGGCGGTCATGGAGCCGGCCCGACCAGGCAGCGATGCGCAGGCTGACCAGCATGGCGTCGTGGCTGAGATTCATGGGTGTTCTCCTGAAGGGGCGGTCATTGCGTGCGTGCGGCGGCCCAGCGGATGAAGGCGGGCGAGTGCTGGAGGGCGGCGGATGCAGGACCCGACCAGGAACTCGCCGACCTCGCGGCGCAGCCGTCCGGCATAGGTGACGATGGCGTCGAGCGTGATGTCGTCGGCCATGCGGTAGAGCGCGCCGCAGAGCGCGATCAACGCGCTCGCGTTGTCCGGCACGACCGCGTTCCCGGGATCGTCGAGCACGGCCCGGGGATGGGGCAGTTCGCGCCACACCTTCAGGAAGGCCGAGAACTCGACCGCCGCCGCCTCGCCCGCCGTGCCCCGGAACAGCGCCCGCTCGACCGAGGGGTCGGGACCGGCGCGCCGGTTGACGATGCCGGAGACCATCTCCCAGGTGCGGGGGCAGCAGAACGCCTTCTCCTGCGAATCGAAGCAGTGCAGCAGGTCGGGGCGCATCCGGATGTAGAACAGCACCTGGGGCGCGATGCCGTTGGCCGCCCCCCAGGCGAGCCAGTCTTCCGCGTCCACCCGGACCTCCAGATGGACGAAGCGCGAGGCGTCGGCATGCGGTGGACCACGCCGCGGTCGCTCTCGCGGTTGCCGCAGGCGATCAGCGAGGCGCCCTCGGGCAGTTCGTACTCGCCCACCTTGCGGTCGAGCACCAGCTGGTAGAGTGCCGCCTGCACCATCGGCACGGCGGACGGCAGTTCCTCCAGGTTGATGAGCCAGCGGCCGGGGTCGTCCGCCGGCGGCAGGAAGGCGGGCGGCGCCCAGCGGGTGCGCCTGTCCGCATCGCGCCACGGGATGCCGCGCAGGTCCACCGGATCGAGCAGCAGCGCGCGTACGTCGACATAGCTGCGCGAGCCCTCGGCGGCGGCCTGCTGCGCGAGCGCGCTCTTGGCGCAGCCCGGCGCGCCCCACAGGATGCAGGGCTGGCGCGCCTCGACCAGCAGCGCCAGGGTCGGCGCAAGCTCGCGCAGCGTGTAGTCGGCGGAAACGGTGTCGGTCATCGGCAGCCTCCGGATTGGCGGAAATGCGGCGCGGGCTCCCTCCGGGCGCCCGGCCGTTCACCGAAACCTCCGCGGCCCTTTCCTCATCGTGCCGGGGGAGCTTGTGCCGGCGCGCCAGGCGGGGGGCCGGCGCAGGACGGGAATGTGCGGTCAGGCGCCGACCGGATCCGCCGGGGTCTTCGAGGTCGCCAGCCAGGGAAACGCCGGTCGGTTCCGGAAGCGCTTGCCGATGGCAGGATGTCCGGCTTTCGGGCGCGGCGTGTTGAAACCGGCCTGCGAACGGGTTATGGATTGCACCGGCGGGTTCGCTGCGGCCGTGCGGGCGCGGCGCATGCTTGGAATTCGGGACGGGAGGATGAGGTCATGACGCGGATGCCGGGCGATATCGGGATGCATGACCTGCGGCTCTCCGGGCGGAGCGCCTCACGCGCGCGCGAACTCGTTGTACCCCCCCCCCCCTCCCCCTCAAGAGTCAGGGCGCGGGGCTGAGCCGGTGGGCGCCCTCGGGAGAACCGTCCGCCGCCTGAAGGCGGGACTCGTCTTTGTCTTCTTCGCGCTGGTGGTGCTCACCGCACCCGAAAATGCGCGCGCCGCCAAGACCGTCACCATATCGACCGCGTCAACCACGATCACCGAGGGCGATTCCGGCAAGAAGGATGTGACGATCAACGTCAAGCTCGGGGAGGGCACGCCAACTAGAGTGGGATTTGACGTTGAGTTTGTTGCCGCCAGCAGCACGGCAAGCGACAACACCAATGTTGGCACCACATCTTGCAGTGCTCCGTCCAGCGGTGCGGATATCTGTTATCCCGGTGTATTCAGCGACAACGCATTTACAAATGTTAACATCGGGACGAATGGAAGTTTCGGAATCGGCATACTGGGCGACACGGTCGATGAGGGAACCGGGGAAACCGTCGCCCTGAGGCTTGTGCCCAACAGTCTGGCACGTTCGGATGGCTGGACGCAGAACAGCAACACGCTCATCCTCACCATCACTGACAACGACGGCACCACCGCCGTTCCCGCCGCGCCGACGAACCTGACGGCGACGCCCGGCGGCCCCGCGCAGGTGTTGCTGACGTGGACCAAGCCGGCCGGCACGATCACCGGCTACAAGCTGCGCTACGCCAAGACGCCGTCAAAGGGCAGCGCCACCTGGGCCGCCATGACGGGTTCGGGCGCGAACACCGTGAGGCACATGGTGACGGGTCTGGACAACGACGCCGAATACAGTTTCATGATCCGTGCGGTGAACGCCTCCGGCGACGGCGCCGCCACGGACTGGGTGACGGCGACGCCTGCGGACAGCTGCCCTGGCGTGGGAGCACCGACGAACCTGAGCCTCGCGCCGCGTTCGGACGGGTTTGCCGTCACCTGGAATGCACCGACCGATATCTTACGCAACGGCTGGGAATTGTCTTACAAGAAGACCGGGGGAAGTTCGAGCTCTGTCACCATCTCGGATGCCGCCGCGACCAGCCGCACGCTGACCGGCCTGGAGGCCGGCACCGAATACGAGATCGCTCTTCAAGCGACGCATCCTGTCAATCCCGATCCTACTGCGTCATGCCCTCCAGGCTCCCGCGCAAAAGCCACCGGCACGACCCTCGCGGCCGCGATGCCGACCATCACCCTCACCGCCGCGACGGGGGACGGGCAGGTGACGTTGTCCTGGACCTATACCAACGACGATGGGGAGGCGTTCGATCACTGGCGTTACGCGCAGAAGAAAGGCGGCGGAAGCTACAGCTTTGGCGTGGCGATTCCCGGCGGCAAGACCGTCCGAATGCACACCGTGACAGGTCTGGAAAACGGTGCCGTATACACTTTCAAGGTCTCACGCGGAGTTACGAGTCCTCCACCTGCGATGATCCAGTCAACAGCAGATCCTGACTCCAACGAAGTCACCGCCACACCCACGGCGGCCCCCACCGTCGCCGTCCCCGCCGCGCCGACGGGCCTGTCGGCGGAGGCGGGCAACCGTCAGGTGAAGCTGACGTGGACCGACCCGGACGACGATTCGATCACGCGGTATCGGGTGCAGCAGAGGAAGGGCAGCGCTGCCTGGGGCAGCTGGACCGCGATTTCCGGTTCGGACGCCGACACCACGACCCACACGGTGACGGGTCTGGACAACGACAGCGAGTACCGCTTCCGCATCCGGGCGCGGAACAGCGGCGGCAACGGCGCCGCGTCGGCGGTGGTGGAGGCGACGCCGTCGGCGTCGGCAGCGGTTCCCAAGCCGGTGCTGAGCGCCGAACCGGGTTACGCCAGGGTCACCCTGAGCTGGAGCGCCTTGTCGGGTGTGACGGTTGCGAGCTGGGGCTATCAGTACAAGCCCGCGGGCGGCAGCTGGATCAGGACCCGGACGGTCACCGGCGGCAGCACGACGAGCACCACGGTGACGGGGCTGACGATCGGCACGGAATACACGTTCCGGCTGTTCGCCGCGGTCGGTCCCGGTGTGCAGTCGGTGTGGTCGGACCAGGTGAAGGCGACGCCGACGAATACGGTTCCCAAGCCGGTTCTGACGGCGGCCGGGGGCGATGCCTCGGTCACCCTGAGCTGGAGCGCCTTGACGGGCATTCCGATAACGAGCTGGGGCTACCAGTACAAGAGCACGGGCGGCTGGAACACGACCACGACGGTCACGGGCAGAAGCAGGACGAGCGTCCGGGTGACGGGGCTGACGAAGGGCACGGACTACACGTTCCGCCTGTTTGCGGCGGTCCGTCCCGGGGTGCAGTCGGTGTGGTCGGACCAGGTGACGGCGAAGACCGATCCGGCGGCCCCGGTTCTGACGGCGGCGACCTCGACGACGAACGGGCAGATCGACCTGACCTGGACCCATGCCGGCGGCTCGAACGAGTTGTCGGATGCGGACGACTATGTGAAGGACGCGGCCAAGTTCCATTGGTGGAGAGCGCAGACCCGGCTGAAGGGGGCCAGCACCTGGACGGATCGCAGTCTCAACCAGGCGAGTGCCAGACAGAACCCGGGCTCTCGCAGCAATCGGCTTCTGCTGAACTATCCTGACGGGGCATCGGTCGAGGTCCGGGTTCGGGCAACGGGCTATCGCATGGCGGGTGTCGCCGGGGGAACGGGCAACCTTCAGGGTCCCTGGTCGAACATTCGTACGGTGACCTTCAAGGACGACACCACGGCGGCGCTCACGCTGACCGGGACGCCGGTGACGGTGGCGCCCGGTTCCACGGCGACCTACACGGTGGCGCTGACGAAGGCGTTTGCGGGGACGCTGCGGGTGACGAGCGACGCCACGGCGGCGGCGCGGGTGAGTCCGGCGAGCCTGACATTTACCACCAGCAACTACAACACGGCGCGGACGGTGACGGTGACCGGTGTGGCGAACGGCACGGCGGTGATCAACCACGCCTTCCGGCTGACGGGAGCCACGGCGGATGCGATCCCGGATGCGGGCACGGTGGACGTGACGGTGGCCGATACGCCGGGGGTGACGGTATCGACG
The DNA here is from genome assembly GCA_964291215.2 of Alphaproteobacteria bacterium. GTDB lineage: Bacteria > Pseudomonadota > Alphaproteobacteria > MPNO01 > UBA830 > JAJEBT01. Next base: position 2,936,337 of record OZ219791.1, read on the forward strand.
GCGGCGCTGACGGTGGCGGAAGGGGGCAGCAGGACGTACACGATGCGGCTGAACACGCCGCCATCATCGGATGTGACGATAACGGTGGCGGGCATGTCGGGGGACGTGACGGTGGACACCGACACCGTCATGACCGGCAACCAGAGCGCGCTGACCTTCACCCGGACCGACTGGAACCAGCCGCAGACGGTGACGGTGAACGCAGGCACGGACACGGACACGGCCACGGACCCCGCCGTGACGCTGACCCACGGTGCCTCGGGCGGCGGCTACGGCTCGGTGAGCATCGCCGATGTGGTGGTGAGCGTGGCGGAGAAGGATGCGGTGCCGTTGAAGCCGGCCGGCCTTGCCGGCGCGGCGGGCAGCGGCTCGGTGACGCTGAGCTGGACCGACCCGGACAACCCGACCATCACGAAGTGGCAGGTGCGGCGGAAGGCCGGCAGCGGCGAGTGGGGCGAGTGGGAGGACATTCCCGGCTCCGGTGCGGGCACCACCAGCCACGAGGTGAGCGGTCTGACCAACGGCACCGCCTACCAGTTCGAGGTGCGCGCGGTGAACGGGGCCGGCAACGGGGCCGGCCCGGATGCGCCGGTGACGGCGACGCCGGTGGCGCCGGTGGCGCCCGGCGGAGGAGGCGGCGGCGGCGGAGGCGGCGGCACGACCCCCGCCGCAAGCGTGACGGTGACGCCGACCGCGCTGACGGTGGCGGAGGGCAGCAGCGCCGCCTACACGGTGGTGCTGGACGCGGAACCCTCGGGCGATGTCACGGTGACGGTGGGCGGCGCGTCGGGCGACGTGACGGTGGAACCGGCCAGCCTGACCTTCACGACCGCCAACTGGGACACGGCGCAGACGGTGACGGTGCGCGCGGCCCGAGACGAGGACACGACGGACGACACGGCGACGCTGACCCACGGCGCCTCGGGCGGCGGCTACGGTTCGGTGACCATCGATTCGGTGGCGGTGACGGTGACCGACACGACGCTGTTGCCGGTGCTGACGCTGGCGCAGGATCCTGCGGCGGTGACCGAGGGCGACGACATCCGCCTCGCGGTGACCGCCGACCGGGCGCTGACGGGCAGCCTGACGGTCAGCCTGACGCTGTCGGCGCGCAACGCAAGCGGCTTCGATGCCGGTGACGTTCCGGGCGGTCTGGGGCCGCGTTCGTTCGATGCGGTGTTCGGCGCCGCGGGGCGCACCACGGGGGTGGTGACGATCCCGACGGCGGCCGATGCGGATACGGAGGGGGCGGAAGCCTACCGCATCACGCTGAACGACGGTGCGGGCTACGCGGTGGGGAGCGACGCGACGGCTGCGGGCGTGCTGCGCGACCGTGCGCCGGGGTCCGTGTCACGGGCGAACCGGGTGAATGCGGCGGTGCTGCCGCATGTGGCGGCGGCGGCGATGTCGCAGACGCTGGGGGCGGTGACGGGGCGCATCGAGGCGGCAGGCAGGCCGGGCAGCTCGCTGCGGTTCGGCGCCCTGCCGTCGTCGCCGGTCAGTCATGCCCGGTCCGCCCGGTCCGCCCGGTCCGCGCCGCCGCGCCCTGAGGAGCCGACCCTGAGCGAGATACTGGACGGGGCGTCCTTCACGCTGGCGGCGGGCGCCGGGGAGGACGGGGCATCCGCGCCGCCGTTGGCGGTGTGGGGCCGGGGCGAGTGGCTGTCGCTGTCGGGTTCGGAGAAGGATGTCACCTGGGACGGCGGCCTGTGGTCGGCGCAGCTGGGGGCGGACCTGCGGGTGCGCCCGGACCTGCTGGCCGGGGCGGCGCTCTCCCATGCGCGGGGCGAGCTGGACACGCAGACGGGCGGGGTGAAGGGCGTGCACGAGACCACGATCACGTCGGTGCACCCCTATGCGGCGTGGCTGGCGCCGGACGGCTCGACCCTGTGGGCGAGCCTCGGCTACGGGACCGGCGAGGTGCGGATTACCGAGGAAGGCGCGGCGGCGCGCAGCGCCGGGCTGACGCATTGGAGCGTGTCTGCGGGCGGCCGCAGCGTCCTGGCCGAGGATGCAGAGCTGATCGAGGGCGGGATGACGCGCCTTGCGGTGAAGGGTGAGGGTTCGGCGGCGCGTCTGCGCACGGAGGCCGATGACGGCCTGGCGGGGCTGACGGCGAGGACGACGCGGCTGCGGCTGCTGCTGGAGGGATCGTACGAGCACGCGCTGGCGGGCGGTGCGACGCTGACGCCGGCGCTGGAGGCGGGGGTGCGCCATGACGGCGGCGGCGTTGGCGAAGGGGCGGGCCTTGAGGCCGGAGCGGGCGTGACCTGGCATGACCCGGCGGCGGGCCTGACGGCGGAGTTGCGCGCGCGGCTCCTGGCGGCGCACGAGGCGGACCGCGACGAGTGGGGGGTGAGCGCGCTTGTGCGCCTCGACCCCGGGGCCGACGGGCGCGGGACGTTCCTCGCCTTCGGCCCCGCGCACGGGCGCACGGAGAGCGGCCTCGGGCAGCTGTTCGACCTGCCCGCGGCCGCATCCGGCACGGCGCCGGAAGGGGCAGAGAGCCGTCTGGAGGCGGAGGTGGGCCACGGCTTCGGCCTGCCCGGTCCGGGGCCGTTGGCGGTGCTCACCCCCTGGGCCGGCTTGAGCCTGGCGGGCGCACGCACCCTGCGGCTCGGCGCGCGCTACCGCCTGGGCGCGGGGCTGTCTCTCGGCCTCGAGGGCGCGCACCGGCCGGGCCCCGAAGACAGCCTCATGCTGCGCGGCGCGCTCCGCTGGTAGGAAAACACCCGGCGTGTCCTGCCGATGGCGCAGGACAGGGGCCGCCGCCCCGGCCGTGACAGGGAGGCCGCGCCGCTCTCGGCAAGGCCGTATTCCATGTGTTGACTTCCCCCCCCCCCCCCCGGTATTGTCAAGGACATTGTTCACCTGACCTTGAGGAGAGATCGTCATGGCAACCCATTACATCGACAGCGAAGAGACGGTGGATCGATCCCGGGATACCGGAGAAAACCGATACGAGGCCAGGCGCGGGGAGGGCGGAAGTCCCTACGAAGGCCCGATGAACGTTGTCGGAGGGGCAGGCAAGGACACCTTCATCGGACAGAAGGGCAATGACTGGTTCAAGGATTCCGGCGGCGGCAGCGACGCACACGGCGGTGGCGGGCGCGACTATCTCGAAGGCGGCAACGGACCGAACACCCTGCGCGGCGGCTGGGGCAACGACATCCTGGTCGGGAACCAGAAGGACCAGATCGCCGACCGCCTCTACGGCGGCTCCCACAACGACTTCCTGATCGCGGGCAAGCTCAAGGCGAGCAACCGGCAGGACGACGGCACCGGCGCGCTGACCGACGCGACGCTTGGCCGGGGGCCGATCTCCAACCAGGCCGGGGATCCGCAGGGAAGCCTCCTCCATGGCGGCCATGGCGGCGACCACTTCATCCTCAACCCCGACAGCTATGTCTATATCGAGGACTTCCGGAATTGGTACGACTACATCTACGTGACCGGTATCCGGGACGGGGCGGAGCTCACCATTGTCCACCACCCCGACGGCCATTACGGGAATGCCCACTTCCGGATCATGCTCGGCAACAAGGTGCTCGCCGAGCTCAAGTTCGAGGAGGATGTCAATCCCGATGACGCCGAAGCCGTGAGGGTGGCGAAAGGGAAGATTGACGAGTTCCTGGAGACCGCGAGCGGGGACTGGATCAACGGCGACCACAATGGCAACACCATTCAGGGCACCGCGCATTCCGACCATATCTACGGCCATGGCGGCGAAGACACGCTCAAGGGCGGCGCGGGGGACGACGCTCTCGTCGGCGGCAACGGCAACGATACCCTCCGCGGCGGGGACGGCGACGACCGGCTGCAAGGCGGCAACGGCAACGACACGCTTTGGGGCGGCGCGGGCATGGACTCGCTCGACGGCGACGGCGGCAACGACCTGCTCTACGGCGGCGGCGGCGACGACGGGCTCTACGGCGGCGACGGCCACGACCGGCTCGATGGCGGCGACGGCAGGGATGTGCTCTACGGCCGCGCCGGCCGGGACATCTTCGTGATCAGCGAGGGCCGGAGCAGCGACGGGGCCGCTGACATCATCGGGGACTTCAAGGTCGAGGAGGACTACATCCGGTTGCCGTTCAGCATCTCGTGGGACGATGTCCGGTTTGTCCGGAGCATCACGGACCCGAACGATGTGACCACGTACCTTGTCACTGGCACGGGCGACTCGCAGAAGGTGCTGGCCCGGTTCCAGGGCTTCGAGGATCTCACTGCCCAGCAGCTGCAGGAGCTCAAGAACAAGGTCGACTTCATCTGGGACTTCGACCCGAACGAGGAGTATCCGGACCCGCAGGCCGGGAAGACGCTCAAGGGCACGAACAGGAAGGACATGCTCGTCGGCGGGAACAACGACGACACCATTGACGGCAAGGGCGCGGCGGATGTGCTCTACGGGCGCGGCGGCGACGACAGGCTCTTCGGCGGCAATGGCAAGGACACGCTGTATGGCGACAGCGGCGACGACTCCCTGTTCGGGGATGACAACAACGACATCCTCCACGGCGGCGCCGGCGGCGACACGCTGAACGGCGGGAAGAGCGCCGACCGGCTGTACGGCGAAGACGGCGATGACACGCTCAATGGCGGCAATGGCGACGACATGCTGTATGGCGGCCGCGGCAGCGATGCGCTGGACGGCGGGGACGGCAATGACCGGCTGGAAGGCGGCGAGGGCGATCTCGATGTGCTGGCCGGCGGCGCGGGCGAAGACCGGCTGTTCGGCAACGGCGGCAACGACCGTCTGGAGGGCGGCAGGGATGCCGACCGTCTGCGTGGCGGCGAGGGCGCCGACGAGTTCCTGTTCCGCCGGGGCGACGGTGTGGACGTTATCACCGACTTCGAGGACGGGACCGACGCCATTATCTTCCTGGCCCAGACCGGGGCGAATGCCGGGACCGAGAAGAAGTTCCTTTCGTTCTCCGACCTGGTGCTGACCGACAGCGAGGAGGCGGGCGGCGTGGTCATCACCTCGGCCAAGCTCGCAGGCAACGAGATCATCGTCAGGGGCGTGACGTCCGAGATGCTGACGGCCGACGACTTCGGCTTCCTGACGGTCGATCAGTACAACGAACACCTCGACATCGGCTGAGCCGCTTCCGGCCAGCGGTAAGACTGCGGCCGATTCTCACCCGGGGAGCGGCCGCAATCGCATCCGCCGCATGGTGGATCGTGTCAGTGACGAAGGGAGAGTACGATGTTTGCGATCCGCTGTCGAACTGCCCCATACAACCTGCCGGTGCTGGCGGGCGCGCTGATGCTCGCGACAGGCGTGCAAGCGGACTCTTCTCCCGATGGCGCCGTGCTGGCCTTCTGCCTGGACGCGTCGACGCTGGCCGCGCAACCTGACGGCCTGCTGTCCGCCTGCCCGGACCGGCAGGTTGCCGCGGCGCAATCCGCCGACCCCGACCAGGCGCCGGCAACGCCCGGGCGCTATCTGCGGCAGGACAGCGAGCGCACGAGAAACGTGAGCGCCGCCGATCTTCAGCCGAGCTGGAGCGGTCTGAACGCCTTGGCCACCAAAACAGGGTTTGCCGAGGTGACGGCGGAGGCCGCGGCGGCGCGGAAGAACACCCTCTTGCGGCTGCGCACCGCCCATACCGGCACCGAAGGAGCGAAGACGGCGCTGCACGACATTCCCGCCTCTTCCATCGTCGTGGCGGGCGAGCGCAACGGCATTGCCTACGGCGCCTGGAAGTCCGGCCCGGCCGGGACCCTGCCCGTGAGGCACTACACCGGAGCGCACGACATCGAGTCCAGGTCCGACGTGTCCAAGGATTTCAAGGCCGCTCTGCGCCGCTCTGCGAAAATCTGGTCGAAGCGGCTGGTTGACGACGGCCGAAGATCCAGGGTCACGCTTCTGGATGGCAAGGTCGTCAGGAAGGTCCACGGGATCGTCATTCAGACCCGGCTCCACAACGATAACGGGGCAGCCAGTGCGCGAGTGCTGAAGTATGACCGCGGTAAGGACCGGAAGGGCTACAGGGTCTACAATGGAAGAATCCGCATACCGATCACCCTGCACGACAATCTCCATGACGGCATGGTCCAGACGGTCGCTCACGAGATCGGACACATCCTCGGGGTCGCAAGGAAGGGCACGGAACTCTTCAAGAAGTACTATGACCCCGAGAGCCATACCTGGAGGGGGCCGAATGCGATGCGCGCCAACGACGGCAAGCCGGTTCCTATGCAATGGGTGAGCAGGACCAACTGGACGAGGTTCATGGAACCTCACGCCGAGGGCGCAAGGCGCGACACGGCGCATATCGGCCTGTGTGCTTCCCTGATGGCCTACTGCAGGGACGATTACGACGGCAGTGTCCCCGGGGAGATCGACTTCGCCTTCCTTGCCGACATCGGCTACACAGTCATCGACGCCGAGACCGCCGCCGAGACCGAACGCTACGGGCACCTCTCCTGGGGCGAATGGGCGGTATGGGGCGCGAGCGTGGGACGCGACCTGAAGGACAACCGCCATGAAACGCCTCACGATTTCGTGGAGGCCCACGCCGAGGCCTTCGGCACCGCACCCGCCATACCCCTCTCCGGCAACGACGCGCTCACGGGCACCGTCGAGTGGAACGGGAGCCTGGTCGGCGTCGATCTTGGCAGAGACCGCCTGCCCCCGGTGGTCGGCAAGGCGCAACTGAGCGTCGACCTTGCCACGCTCGCCGGCACGGCCCGCTTCAGCGGCCTCACCGTGCATGTCGACGGCAACAACGTGCTGCGCCGCGGCGGCACCACCAAACCCTTCCGCCAGTCCGAACTCAGCTATGCGGTCGCCGTCGCCGACAACGATTTCGCCGATGCCGACGGCAGGGTGAGCGGCAGCTTCCACGGCCCGGCCCACCAGGAGATGGCCGGCGTGCTCAGGGACGACCGGGAGGAGGTCAACCTGCTCGCCGGCTTCGGCGGCGCCCGAACGGGCGAATAGCCCTCGGTCCCGCCGCTGGCCTGGAAGCGCGCTGGACGCGGCTCAGAAGGCGTGGCGCCAGCCTGCGGGGATGCTGAGTTCGGAGGCGTCGTCGTCGTCGTGGCCGGGCTGCCGGCTCCAGCCTGCGCCGAGGTGCAATTCGCTGCCATTGTCGAGCGACCGGCGCCACTCGGCGGCGATGTCGATCTGCCGGCCCGAGGGTTCGAGGTCCGCGGCCATCGACCGGCGCAGGACCCGTCCGTCCCCGGTGCGGCCGACCGGAACCGAAAGCCGGGCCCGGCCGGCCTCGACGCGCAGGGGCTGGCCCACCGAGAGGGTGAGCGCATCCCGGCCGCCCAGTGCCCGTTGCGCCCGCAGCACGAAGGCGCTGGTGGTCAGCGGCGAGATGCCGGCGAGCATCCCGCCGTGCGTTGCTGTCCTGACGGTGCCGACCTCGGCACCGGCGCCCAGGCGCCAGCGCGGAACCCACCCTCAAGGCCGGCGAAGACGGACCGGCCTGCAATCCGCCCGAAGGCGCCGCTGGCAGTGCTGCCGAGCAGGGTCCGGCGCTCGGCCACCATGCCGCCTGTGAGGGCGAAGGGCTGTTCCGGAGGGTGCCATGTCAGGGCCGCACCCGACGCCGGGGGCCGGCGGCGTACCCCTTCGGTGGAAAAGGTGGTGACGGCGAAACCGTGCGCCGCCGGCACGTCCACCGCCAGGCTCGACCTGGCCAGCGCGAGGTGTCCACCGCTGCCGAAAGGTATCCGTTCGGGTTCCGGGGGATCGTATACCGCCACGGATTTTCTGACTGGTAACTACTTCGCGCATGCGCTACGGTCTCTCGCATGGCGGTTTTCGACGCGGATTTCTGCACCGACCTGATGCCGGCCGAGGGGGGCGACACCTTGTGGTCGCCTCCCATGGTGATGCCGGCGTGCGAGCCGCTCAACTGGGCGTCTGTGCTTGAAGAGGCAGAGGCGCGGATCGAGGAGGAACGGGGTCGCGCGCGCGTGGCGGAGTTGCGCCGCGAGGAACTGCGCTGGTCGGAGAGGGACGCCTGTACGCGCGTGCGTTCGCTGGAGAGGCAGCTTGAGACTTGCCGGTTCAAGCTCAAGTTGGCCGTAACCAAGACCGCGTCGCGGGCCATGAAGGCGTTGGAGCGCAGGGTCGAGTATCAGGACGACGAGATCGCCGGTCTTTACCTCTCGTTGCGCCGGTCTCACGAGCACCGGGAGCGGGTCGAGGCGCGCCACCGGGACGAGATCAACTGGTTGAAGCAGGACATCGACCGGGAGCGCTCGCGGCTCGCGAAGGTGCACCGCGAGGGCGAGCGTGTGGCCGAATCTCTGCGCGGGCGGTTCGACCATCTCGCGGCGGCCAGGCGGCTGGTGGAGGCCCGGGAGGGCACGATCGCGTGGCTGCGCGCGCGCAACGACCGGCTGCGGTCGTGCGGGCCACGGAGCTGATCGCGTCGCTGCGGGAGAAGAATGCCGGGCTGCGCGCCGAGGTGCGGGGTCTGAAGGGCGAGAACGCCGCGCTGGCCGCGCGGGTTGAGAAGCTGGAAGGCGACCTCGACAAGCTGCGCTCGACCCGCAGCGTCCTGTCGAAGGCGCTCTACGGCAGCAGGAGCGAGCGGCAGAAGAAGCCGGGCGCGAGCGCGGCCAGCAGCGCGGCGCCGTCGTGCACAGCACCCGCGAAGGCAGGCTCTGAAACGAGTTCATCGCCCGCTACCACTATCTCGGACACAAGACACTGGTCGGCGCCCAGATGCGCTACGCCGTCCACGACCGCAACGGCGGCCCGTCGCCATGCTCGGTTTCTCCACCGCCGCATGGAAGCTCGCTCCGCGCGACCGCTTCATCGGATGGACGCCCGAGCTGCGCGAAAAGAACCTTCCTCTCGTCGTCGACAACCCGCGCTTCCTGATCCTGCCCTGGATCGAGATCCCCAAACTCGGCTCGCACATCCTCGCCATCGTGCGCCGCCGCCTGCCCATCGACTGGACCGGGCGCTACAACATCACGCCGGTGCTGATCGAGACCTTCGTCGAAACGCCCCGCTACACCGGTGCCGTATACCGCGCATCGGGCTGGACCCGCGTCGGGACCACCCAGGGCCGGGGACGCTACGACAGGCACAACAAACGAGACCAGCCGAAAAAGGACATCTGGCTCCGCACACTGCGAAAAGACTGGCAACGCACCCTCAATCGGTAGAAGCACAACCGTCGCGCCGGTGTGAAAATGCCGACAAGCGGATAACCCAATCCTCATCTCCCGGAACCCGAACGGATACAGAAATTTTTGGTAACTGCTCACCCCCTGGTTCCGGCTTGATGTCGGGGTAGAGCAACGAACGGGTTTTCGTGGAGATTTGACACTGCAGGCCGATTCGTTTAGTGGTGGTAATCGAGAACGACGGGGACCGCCAGTGGGCTACTTTGGATCGAAGGCGACGAGCGGGCTGTGCCAGCTGCTTCCGGGGCTCCAGCCTCCGCATGATCTGTATGTGGAAACGCATCTCGGAGGCGGTGCGCTGATGAAGCGCAAGGCCGGGCGGCGGAGTACCGGAAGATGCCGCCGGGTGAGCGCCAGGCGATGCTCGCGACGATCATGACCGTCGAGGCCGGGTGATGGCGACGGGCGGCGCGCGAGGAGTTCGAAGCGGCCAAGACCGCGGCGCTGCCGGCAAGGTGCCGAAAGAGGCCGTGATCCGCGTCTTCGTCATCCTGCTCGACATCCTCATCGTCGTCCTTCTGGAGAAGACCACGCACGAGCCGGAACTCCGGTCTGCCGCCGTCACAGACGGACAAGGACGAGAGCGTGCCGGGAGCAAGGGCCCGAAGCCGAACCGGCAGATGGGCGACAACCTGCGCAAGACCATCGTCGAGGAGACGGTCGCGGCCTGCGACGCCTGCGGCGCCGACATCGACGGCCCCGTCGATCGGGAGCGCCGCGTCCTCTACGACATCGTGTTCGAGGTCGTCGAGCGCCACGCCGAGATCAAGGAATGCCCGAAGTGCAAGGGCCGGTTCCCCGACAACATCCCGTGCAGTACGGCATCGGCATCCAGGCCCTCGTTATCAACCTGCTGGTCGCCCAAATGCTGTCCCTGCGCCGTGCCGTCGCGCTCGTGCAGGCGATCTCCGGCATCAAGCTCTCCGAGGCCTCAGCTATGCTTTCACGATGCGTCATGGGAGGAGGCCGCCGTGGCGCACCTCCTGCAACGCCCGATGTCGACGATTTCGGATCAACAGTAAGTGGCTTCATGTCGTGGGACCCTGACGTGCAAGTTCCCGCACCGCAAGCGCGGCCGGGAGGCAAGAGATCGGCATCATCCCGTGCTACAAGGGCGTCCTGGGCCTCGTACATGGGCTATGACCAGTGTAGCCACCAGCTGTGCGGCAGCCACCTGCTGCGCGAACTGACCTTTGTCGTCGAGGCTACCGCTGGGCGCGACTGATGAAGAGCCTGCTCCGCGAGGTCTGCCACAAGGTCAACAAGAGCGCATCCAAGACCCTGAACGACGCCGGGCGCAAGCGCTACCGCACCATCAGGGCGCCAGGGAACTGCCCGACATCCCGCCGACGACGAAAGGAAAACGTGGACGCAAGTCCGACGCGCACAACCTGCACGAACGTCTCGTGAAACACGAAAACCTGCGCTTCACAGACGACCCCGACGTCAGCTTCACCAACAATGCCGGAGAACAGAAGATCAGGATGGCAAAGGTCAAGCTCAAGGTGTCCGGATGCTTCCGCTCCACGCAAAAGCATGGTGCCGGGGCTCAAGCTACCTCACCTCCATGGCGGCACTCGGCTACAACCCACTCGTCGCCACCCAGATCGCCCTCGACGGAAAAGCCGCAGACATCATCAACGAGCACTATGGCCAATCAGAACCCAACTAGGGGTGAGTAGATACCATGGAGGAAGCGAATGGACCTGCGACACACTACGACGATCGGGACTGTTTTGGAACATCTGATCGCAAACGGAGCAACGGATCTGGGGCGGGTCTTTGGCCAGCTCTTCGAGCTTGCGATGCAAATCGAGCGCGAGCAGTACTTGAAAGCGGGCCACCGGACGCCGGAGCGATAGGGCTATGCCAACGGCTACAAGCGGATCGACACCCCCACTGTTACCGTTCAAGTGCCAAAGACGGCCGGTCACGGGGACGACCCCCCCCCAGTCGCTTGAACGCGGCCAGCGATCTTCTCGCGCCGTAGCCGAGATGTACATCAAGGGTGTTTCCACGCGGCAGGATGTAATGCGCGAGTTCGGGAGCCTGTCCTCTTCTCAGGTCAGCCGGGCCACCAGGTTACTCGACGAAGAACTCGCCGCGCAACCGGCCCCTTGGGCTGATGAAATACCTGATCCTGGATGCGCGCTACGAAAAAGCCCGCCATGACGGCGTTGTGCGCGATGTTGCAGTGCTCTCGGCCATCGGAATAGGGGCTGCAGGCACGTTCTGGGGCTCTCTGTGGCGCTCTCCGAGGCCGAGGTCCATTGGAGAGCCTTCCTGGAAAGCTTGCTAGCCCTGCATGGTACGACCTTCATCGTCTCGGATGACCATGCCGGGTTGAAAGCGGCACGACGCGCGGTGCTGGGCGCGGCGATGTGGCAGCGCTGCCAGTTCCACCTGGCGCAAAACGCCGTGCACCGAACAACGACATCAGGAAACGTATTGGAAAACAGCTCGGAGCCACGCCTCCTCACTCCAAACCGCCGAGGCTGAACTGGGCGCCCTCGTGGCCAGCTATCGCGACAAGCATCCAGGCTTCCTGGCTGGAAAACAATGCGGGGCTCGCTGTCTTCACCTTGCCTGATGCTCACCGCAAGCGTATGCGAACCTCGAACGGCATCGAGCGACCGATCCAGCAAGAACTCAAGCGGCGCACCTCCAAAGTCAGGGTCTTTCCGAACCTCGCCTCGTTGGAGCGCCTCTCAACCGCGGTCCTCATCGACGAAAAATGGGAAACCGAAACCAAGGCATACATCAAATGGGAACAGCTCGATCAGCTTCACGACAATTTCCAGACATCAGGTTGCGTAATCCTTGCCGTCTCCATCGTTACAAGCGGCACCCGGCAAGGAAAGCTGTGGAACGAGTTCGTCGCCCGCTACCACTGCCTCGGCCACACAACCCTGGTCGGAGCCCGGATGCGCCACGCCATCCATGATCGCAACAGAGCGCCCGTCGCCATGCTCGGCTTCTCCACCGCCGCCTGGAAAATCGCCCCGCGTGACACCTTCATCGGATGGATACCCGAGCAGCGGCAGAAGAACCTGCCGCTGGTGGTCGATAATCCGCGCTTTTTGATCATGTCCTGGCTTTCCGTCGCCAACCTTGGGTCCCACATCCTCGCCATCATGCGACGCCGACTGTCCGATGACTGGACCAGACGCTACAACACCACCCCAGTCCTCATCGAAACCTTCGTCCAGACACTGCGCTATACCGGAACCGTCTACAAGGCGTCAGGATGGATCCATGTCGGCACCACCAAAGAACGCGGACGCTACGATACGCACGAGAAATACGACAAGCCAAAAAAGGACATCTGGCTGAGGCCTCTCCGCAAGGACTGGAAACGCATCCTCAACCGGTGAATATCACCAACAATCACCGCGTGACCGAACGCTTGCCCTTGCGGTTGCTGCGGGCCCGCCAGACACTAACATGTTGACGGCAATGCCGGTCCTGTCGAGGCCCTTCGCCCAGCTCGCCGAGCATGCCTCCAGCGCTGCCTAGACTGACCTCGCGACAGCAGCCTATGATATGGCCGTTCGCACGCAAAGACACGGAGGATCGGGCCATGCTGCTGGCGGTAGAGAAATTTGTTTCCGACATGCGCGATGTTTGCAGGATCGTCGATGGCGACGAGCGATGGGAGAAATGCCGCGAGCTGCTCCTCGAGTTGCTCGAGGACGGCAAGCTCAGGAAACATGCCGAGGAGTGGCCGGTCGGCGGTTATGACGGCAAAAAGGTCGACAACCTCCTGTTCTACGAGGATCCCGACCACGGTTTCGTGATCAACGGCCTGATCAAGAATCCGGGCGGCCGCGCGATGATCCATGATCACGGCAAGGCGTGGACCGTCTACGGCCTGCTCCGCGGCAACGAGCGCATTGTCCGCTACCGCGAGGTCGGCGGGGCGGACGGCGATGTCGGCTACGAGGAAATTACCGCTGTCGAGTGTGGTCCGGGCGAGGTCGACATCGTGAGGCCGTGGGAAATTCACTCCGAATATGCCGGCGACGAAAAAACCGTAGCTGTCATCATCCGCAGCCAGCGCTCGGGAACCTTCGAGCAGTACCGGTATTTCGATGACGGCGGCAAGGAAAAATACGGCGGACCCAACCAGGTACCCTACGAGCTCGGCTGACGGTTGCTGCTGGTCAGCCCGGCCTTCGCAGGTGGTCGGGCAGGAACGGGAAGGCCGACAGTTCGTGCGCGTGGGTGGCGGCAGCCGCCTCCTTGACGAAGGAGTGATCGAGTTCGCCCAGCGATGAGACGCCGACAAGCCCCATCGCATTCTGGATTTCGCCCTCCAGGATCTCAAGAGCGCGTACCAGCATCTCGCGGCCGCCGGCCGCCAGCGCCCAGGCCTGGAAACGTCCCAGCGCGACGACATCGGCGCCGAGTGCGAGCGCCTTGAGCACGTCGGTCCCGCGCATGATGCCGCCGTCGGCCACCACCGGTACCCGGCCACCGACGGCGTCGGCAACCTCCTTCAAGGTTTCCATCGCGCCGTCGCCGTGGTCGAGCTGGCGGCCGCCGTGGTTGGAGACGTAGATAACCTCGACGCCATGCTCAAGGGCAAGCTCGGCGTCCTCCGCAGTCTGGATGCCCTTGAGAATGAACGGCAGGCGACCGCGCTCGCGCATGCGGTCCATCGATTCCCATGTGAGTCCGGCCTGATGGATCCTGAGCTCGGTGCCGTAGCGGCGGATGCTGGGCGGCACCCAGCCAGTGATGAGCTGGCGTTCGCGGCGACCGTAATAGGCGGAATCGACAGTAAGCGCGAGGGCGGCATAGCCCGCATTGCACGCCCTGTCGATGAGTTCGTCGGTCCAGGCCTCGTCGCCGCGGATGTAGATCTGGAAGATCTTCGGATGATCGACGGCATCGGCAATCTCCTCGAGCGTTGGCTGAGTCACCGTGCTGACGAGGTTCATCGTGCCGAACTCCGCCGCGGCTTCAGCTACCGCAACCCCGCCGGCCGGCGTCAGGGTCTCGAGCGATCCGATCGGTGCCAGGAGGCATGGAATGCGCAGCTCGTGGCCGAGAAAGGTGGTCGAGGTGTCGATGTTGCGCACATCGCGGAGGACGCGTGGACGCAGTGCGAGCCGGTCGAGGCTGTCGCGGTTCCGGTGCAGCGTTGTCTCGGTCTCGGCGGCCCCGGTGATGTAGTTCCATGTGTGCTGGTCGCAGCGGCGCCGGGCTTCGATGATGATCTCGTGCATGGTTTCGTAGATGGCTGGCATGTCGGTCCCGTCCCGTAAAGGCATCTGTCGGATCGCACGGATCCGATAACTTTGTGACGCGTTTTTCGCACCTTGCCAACCGGGGCCGAGCTACTCCCGAAAAGTGCCCTGGTGTATGGTCAGATAGATCCCGCTGGGAGAGGCAGGGCGGCTGCTCCCGACGGGATCGCTGCACCGTGGCGGCGGAAGCAGCTCTTGGAGACCCGATCATGAAACTGCTGACCATCGAGACCGTTGACGGCGGACACCCGGCGTGATCGTTGTTGACGGAGAGGGTCTGGATCTCGCTAGCGCGCCGGAGGCGATCCTCCGTGGCGTCCGCCGTCGGTCCGGGACATCATGGAGGACGAAGAGGAGTCGCTTGAGGGGCTGCGTGGCGTTGCGGCAGCTGCGGAGAGGCGCCTCGGCGAGTTGCGTGACACGGGCTCGGTGAAGACCTTTTCGGAATGCCGGCTCCTGCTGCCGGTGCCCGATCCGCACGAGCTGCATCTGCAGACCCGCCACGGGGCGGTGATGCAGGACACGGGGACAGATGACCTGATCTTCGGGACCGCCGAGATCGTCTCACACTTCTCGCGGTGGTATGGTTTCCATCCTGATGATATCGTTACCACCGGCATCCGGGGTGGGCGTGGGGCGCAACCCGTCGGTGTTCATGAAACCCGGCAACAGGATCGAGATCAACGGCCTCCGCGTTCTCGAAAACACGCTGGAATCAGCCTGAAGAACAGGGTACGGCCCGCGGCGCAGCATCCCGGGAGGCTTGCGTCCGCACCTGGCGAGGACGGAGCAATGGTGTTTTCTGACGAGATCATTTTCGGGGTATCGGTCAACAACGTGACTGGCATCACCGGAAAGTCCTACGAGTTGCGGGATCTGGTGCGTGCCGGCGTCGAGGCCGAGGCAATGGGCTTTGACGCCATCTGGGTGCATGACGCGATGATGGGGCGGCGCACCACGGCGGCCTACTGTCCGATCAACACGCTTTCAGCGATAGCGGGGCAGACCACTACGCTGCGGCTGTGCACCGGAATTCTGACCCCGCAGGTGCGCAATCCGGTGGCGACGGCCAACCAGTGGGCGACGCTCTATGAACTCTCCGAAGGCCGGGCGATCATGGGTGTCGGAATGGGCGCCGGCACGCCGACGCTGATCAAGCGCGAGTTCGAGGGCCTCACGGCCTTGCGCCACGACACGGGCCTCGATCCGGCGGCGCTCTACCGACGGCGCGGCGCGGTGTTCGACGAATGCCTCGACGTGATGCGGCGGTTGTGGTCCGAGGACAAGTTCGCCTATCGGGGGCAGTTTTTCCGGTTCAACGAGATCACGCTCGGCTACGCCCGTCCCTCCGAGGTTCCCCCGGTTCTGGTTGGCTCGGGCATCTATTTTCCGACCGAGCCCGGCGGGCCGGTCCATCACGGATGGAAGGAGGAGAATGCCGGGCGCTGGCTCCCCGGAAACCTCGAACGTGTTGTCAAGTACGGCGACGGCTGGATCACCGTCCACGTGACACCGGAAGAATATGCTGAGAACTGGGAGATGATCGAGGCGTTTGCCGCCGAGCACAATCCCGGCAAGACCTACGCACGGGCCTGGAACTGCTTCATGAACGTCAGTGATAGCCCGCGAGCGGGCTGGGAAGCGGTGCGCGACCATCTTGAGGATTTCCACGGGCCACCAATTCGCGACGATGTGGTCGATCGCTGGGCGGTTGTCGGGCCGGGCGAGGAGATCGCGGCCCGCCTCCGCGGGTATCTTGATGTCGGTGTGCGGATCTTCCAGTTCGTGATCGGATCCCCCGACCAGTTCGGCCAGATGCGGGCGATTGCCGACGAGGTGCTGCCGCTGGTGAAGTGAGGTTCGGCTGCGGCCTGCACGGGCAGGATGCGCGGCCGGTGCGGACGATGAGTGCCGGTGAGAGGGTTTGTTGAAAAAATATTCAGATCTCTGCCCGCCCGAAGCGGTTCCGGAGTTGTCGTTCGGCCTTCCCGAACTCGACTACCCCGAAGAGCTCAACGCGGTCGAGACGGTGCTTGAAGGCGCGCGGAGGGCCGGCTGGTGGGAGCGCACGGTCTTCCATGACGGCGACCGTGCCATGTCGTTCTCCAAGCTTCACCAGGAGGTGCATCGCCATGGCGCTGCGCTGACGGCGCTTGGCGTCGGGCAGGGCGACACCGTCATATTGCGGATTCCCGATTCGATTGATTTGGTCGTCATGGTGCTTGCGGTGCAGGCGATTGGTGCCATTGCGATGCCGACCTACATCCAGCTGCGCGGCGACGATCTTGTCTACCGTGCCGAGGATGCCGGCGCGGCGCTGCTGGTGGCGGACGCCGGCCTGATGGACGAGGCCCGCGCGGTGGTGAAGCAATGCCCCGGGACGGCCGTCGTTGGGCTGCCGCGCGATCCGGAGCGGCGATGCCGGGCCTTCGCCGATTTCCTGCCCGAGGGCGACGTGCCGGCCGTCTATGCACCGACCCATGGCGAGGATCTCTGCCTGTTTCTCTACACCTCGGGGAGCACCGGACGGCCCAAGGGGACCTGCCACTGCCATCGCGACATGCTTGCGATCACGGACACCTACTGGCGCTACGGCGTCGCGCCCACCGTCGATGACGTGCTTGCCGGACCGCCGTCGATCGCGTTCGCGCTCGGGTTCGGCCTGTTCGTGTATTTCCCGTTGCGGCTCGGTCATGCCGCAGTACTGGAGGCCGACAAGTCGCCGGAAAGGACACTGGAACTGATCGCTCGCCACCGGGTCACGATCCTCGCCGGCGTGGTCTCGTACTGCAATCTCCTCGCGCGGCTGGTTTGCGAGACCGGTGCGGACGTGTCGAGTCTGCGCCACGCCATGACGGGTGGCGAGCCGCTGCTCGAGGAGGTTGAACGGAACTGGTTCGATGCGACCGGCGTCGCGCTCGAGCAGTTCATCGGCACCACAGAGATGCTGCACTGCTTCCTGACCTCGACGTGCCGCGATGTGCCGCCGCCCATGGCGACACTCGGCTGGCAGGTTCCCGGTTACGAGGTCGCCGCGCTTGATCCGGAAACGCATGAGCCCGTGGCGCCGGGCGAGGAGGGGTTGCTTGCGGCCAAGGGGCCGACCGGTACCGTCTACTGGAACCGGCCCGACGCGCAGGCGGCAACAGTGATCAACGGCTGGAACGTGTTTCAGGATCTCGTCACTCGCGACGGGGACGGCCGCTTTCGCTACATTGCGCGCCATGACGAGATGATCATATCCGCAGGCTACAACATTTCACCGATGGTCGTGGAGGAAATCCTCCTCCGTCACCCGGCCGTGGTCGAGTGCGGCTGCGTTCCGGCGCCTGATCCGACCGGACGGCGTGGCGCGATCGTCAAGGCCTATGTCGTGACGTCTTCGGACGTTGCCGCGGATGATGCGCTGAAAGCGGACCTTCAGATCCATGCCAAGGAGAACGGGCCGCCTTATATGTATCCGCGCGAAATTGAATTCGTCGCCGATCTGCCGCGGACCATCAACGGCAAGATCCGGCGTGCGGAACTGCGCGAAAGGGCCTCCGCCGCGGCCGGCTAGAACACGCTCCTTCAGAGCACTCCGAACTCGATCGCATGGAACCCGGCTGCTGCCGGCTGGAGCGAAGCCTGACCGCGCTTGGCACGGAAGCGATCCGCAGGCGCCTTCAACTGCGTGGTTGCATTGGGGCAGGTCCGGTGCTGCGAGGCGGTTTCCTGAAGAACCCGATCGCTGCGAAGCGCGCAAGGACAATTCTGGCTTGGTCTGGCCCGAGCGCTTCTCTTGCGCGGTTTGACCGCAAAACAGACGGCCGGCGGTGCTTCCGCGCCGTCAGATCCTGCCGAGCGCCTTTAACACCACTTCCGGCGTCATCGGCTGTTCGGTCACCCGTCCTGCGGTGAGCGGGCGGATGGCGTCGTTCACGGCGTTCATGACCACGCCCGGCGCGGCCCCGGTGCCCGATTCGCCAACGCCCTTGGCACCGAGTTCCGATTCGCTGGTCGGCGTTTCTACATGAGCGACAACGATGTCCGGCATTTCGCCGGGCATCGGCGTGATGTAGTCGGCCATCGTGCCGTTGCAAAGCTGACCGTTCTCGTCATAGATGCAGTGCTCGTAGAAGGCGCCGCCGAGACCTTGGACGGCGCCGCCCCGCACCTGCTCGTCGGCGAGTAGCGGGTTGATGATGCGCCCGCAGTCCTCGACCACCCAGTGCCGAAGGTGGCGTATCCAGCCGGTATCGGGATCGACTTCGACCAGGGCGCCGTGAATCCCGTTGGTGAAGATGTAAGGCAGATCCCGAAGCCGGTAGCGTCGCGTGTGCGAGAGCACCGGCTGGTAGTCGTTCGGAAGCTCGCCGAGCTGGAAATGCCCGATCCGTCCGATTTCGGAAAGCGCGATGCGCGGAACGTCCGAACCCGCGTCGACGACGCTGCCGTCGACGATGTCGAGCGCCTCCGGGTCCGCCTGAAGGAGGTGGCCCGCCATCACCAGTATTTCGCGGCGAAGATCGAGCGCCGCCTGGTAGGTTGCCTCGCCGCCGATCGCGGTGGCGCGCGACGCGTAGGTGCCGCCGCCATACGGCACCGCGTCAGTGTCGCCGGAAATCGCCCGCACCTGGTCCTCTGATACGCCGACGGCGGCGGCGGCGATCTGCTCCATGACCGTGTCGACGCCCTGGCCCTGATCGGTCACTCCGAGATGAACGAGAATCCCGCCCGAGGGCTCGAGCTTGACGGTGGTCGCGTCCTGGGCGGCGATGCGTGCGCCTCCGGCCCCGTAATAGCCCACCGGGCTGGGCGCCGTGCCCTTGATGAAACCGGCAATGCCGATGCCGCGCCATATGCCCTTTTCGCGCAGCGCCGCCTGCTCGGCGCGGAGCTCGTCATATTTCATCAGCTCGCAGAGCCGCTTGATGCAGGCCTGGTGGGAAAGGTCCTTCATCGTGATGCCGGCGCCGATCTCGCGCGGATAGGAGTCGTCTTTCATCACGTTCCGGCGCCTGATCTCGACGGGGTCGAGGCCGGTGGCTTCCGCTGCCATGTCGATCATCGATTCACCCACCGAAATCCCGATGGGGTGGCCGACGGCGCGATACTGTGAGGTCGGCACGGCGTTGAGATAGACCACGTTTGCCTTCGCGCGGTAGTTCGGGTGACTGTAGGGTCCGAAGGTGATGTTGAGAATCTGGTTGGCCTCGAAGACGCTGGTGCGCGGGTACTGCGAGTAGGCACCAATGCCGGCGAGCACATCGATCTCCGCAGCGGTCATCGTGCCGTCCTTCATGACCGCGATCTTCGCCTTCACGCGGTTCTCGCGGGCATGGATGTCGGAAACGAAGGATTCCAGCCGGTCGGCAACGAACTTGACCGGACGGGCAAGTTTCATGGCCGCGGCTGCGGTCGCCACCTCGTCGCCGAAGGTGTGAATCTTCAGTCCGAACGAACCACCGATGTCAGGAGCGACAACCCGGACATTGTGTTCGCCGAGTCCGAGCGTGCTCGCGAACACGGTCTGGATCATGTGTGGGCACTGGCTCGACGTGTGCATCGTCAGCCGCTCGGTTCCAGGATCGTACTCGGCCAGCAGCACACGGGGCTCGAGGCTGACCGCGGTGTGCCGTCCGAAGTAGAATGTCTCTTCGAGGATGTGGTCGGCGTTCCTGAAGGCTTCGTCGGTATCTCCGGTGTCAATCAGCTTGTCCCACGCAAGATTGTCTCCGAGCGCGGAGTGAATCGGCTGCGTGTCGGGATCAAGCGCTGTCTCCTTGTCAATGACGACATGAAGTTCTTTGTATTCGACTTCGACGAGCTCCGCCGCGTCCTCGGCGTGGGCGCGGGTTGCGGCAACGACCATTGCCACCGGTTCGCCGTGCCAGCAGGCGCGGTCCACGGCTATGGGATATTGCGGCGCGGCCTTCATTCCGGGGAAGACGGTCAGCGTTCCGAGCCACGGCCCGGTGCACATCTTCGCGAGTTCGCTTCCGGTCATGACCAGCTTCACGCCGTCGGCTGCTTTGGCCGCCGCGGTGTCTATGGAGAGGATCCGCGCGTGGGCGTAAGGGCTGCGCACGAACGCTGCATGCAGCGTGCGCGGCGGCGTGATGTCGTCGGCATAGCGAGCGCGGCCGGCGACCGCGCGCCGTGCGCGGGCGCGGGGGAGGGTGCGCCCGATATAGGAATTCGGCCGTTCATAGGGGTGAATGAAGTTCATCCCGCATCTCTTTCTGTGTTCAGGGTCGGCAGAAGAGGCTGCCGGGGCCGCAAGGGGCAGATCGGTTCGGGCCTATACCGCCAGCCGCCTGTTGTTGACGGTCTCGATCGCATCGATGATCGCGTGGTAGCCGGTACAGCGGCAGTAATTGCCGGACATGAAGTCGCGGATCTCTTCCCGGCTGCGGGGTTCCGCGGTCGCCAGCAGTTCGGCTGCGGTCATCAGCATGCCCGGTGTGCAGTATCCGCATTGCAGCGCGTTGCGCGACACGAACGCGTCCTGGAGATCGCCGATTTCGCCGGAATCCGTCAGACCCTCGATTGTCGTGACGTCCGAGCCGTCGCATTGCACAGCCAGAATCAGGCAGCCGCGGACCACCGCGCCGTCGACGCGCACCGAGCAGGCGCCGCAGATGCCGTGTTCGCAGCCTAGATGGGAGCCTGTGAGCCCGAGTTCACCGCGCATGAAATCCACCAGATGCTGGCGCACCGGAACCGTGCGGGTCATCGACTCGCCATTGACCGTCATGGTCACTGTCGTCAGGGCTTCGCTCATGCCGCACCTCCGGCGCGGGCCACCGCCGCGTCCATGACCCGTCCGGTGAGGACCTTCTGGAGATGCATCTTCATGGCTGGGCTTCCGGAGAGGTTGGCCATCGGGTCGAGATCGCCTTCGAGCGCTTCCGCGACGGTCTGTTTCGTCTCCTTGGACCAGTTCCGTCCGGTCAGCGCGGCAACTGCGCCCTTGCCGACCACCGGCCTGTCCTCGCTCGCGAAATAGACCAGCCGCATCTCGTCGACCCGGAGGCCTGACAGGGTCCCGTAGGCCGCAAGCCCGGCGATCGCAAAATCGCCGCGGCGGCGCGACAGTTCCATGAACACCGACACGCTGCCATCCTTCTGCGCCGGTATGCGAACCTCGGTGAGGAGCTCGGTGTCCCTGCGCGCGGTCTCGTAAAGGCCCAGGAAGTAGTCTTCGGCGGCGATCTCGCGGGTTCCGGCGGTGCTCCGGACAATGATGGTGGCACCCAGTGCGAGGATGCAGGCTGGCATCTCGGCTGCCGGATCGGCAAGAGCGATGCTGCCGCCGAACGTGCCGCGGTTGCGTACCGCGACATGGGCGACATGCGGCATCGCTTCGGCGATCAGGGGCAGGCGGTCCTTCACGATGTCGGATTTCAGGACCTCGGCATGGCGGGCTAGCGCGCCGATACGCACCGTGTCACTGTCGATGCCTACGCCCCCGAGCTCATCGAGCCGGTTGATGTCGACGAGGATTTCGGGGCGCGAAAGGCGCATGTTGAGGGTCGGCATCAGGCTCTGGCCGCCGGCGAGGATACGCGCTTCGTCGCCATGCCGATCGAGTAGATCGAGAGCGTGGGCGACGCTTTCGGCGCGCACATATTGGAACTTCGGCGCTTTCACGCAGGTCTCCGTTGGTGGGGTTCAGCGGAAGGCGGATATTCCCACCTGTGCCGCCGTTGTGCAAGGGGCCTTTTGGCTGCCGGCGCGTCGCGATATGCTGGAACAGCGACAGGTAGGGAGGCGCAGCAGTTGGAAATCCGAAGGCACGGCCGCTACGACTATTCGCCGATTGTCGATCGTCCCGACTACAGTTGGCCTGACGGCGGCCGACTGGCGGTGTATTTCGGGCTGAATATCGAGCATTTCAGTTTCGGCGAGGGTCTCGGCCATACACCGACCTCTCCCGGCCCCGAACCGGATGTCCGCAACTATGCGTGGCGCGACTATGGGTTGAGAGTGGGGATATGGCGCATCTTCGACCTGTTCGACGATCTCGACCTGCCGCTTTGCCATCTCATGAACACCGCCATCTACGATTACGCGCCCCAGATTCCGGCGCGCATCCGCGAGCGCGGAGACGAGTTCATTGGGCACGGCCGCACGAATTCGGAGGCACAAGGCGGCTACGGTGAAGACGAGGAACGGCAACTGATTGGAGAGGCTACAGCTGCCTTCAGAGAGCATGAAGGCCAGGGCCCGGGAGGTTGGATGGGGCCGTGGATTTCGGAAAGTTCGGTCACGCCGGATCTTCTCAAGGAGGCGGGATACAGCTACGTCATGGACTGGTCGGCGGACGATCAGCCCTTCTGGATGCGCACGCGTGCCGGCCCGTTGCTCGCGATTCCCTATCACATCGAGATCAACGATTCGCCGGCCCAACTCACGCGGCGCCACACACCGGACGATTTCACGCGCATGGTGACGGCCCATTTCGACGAGCAGCTTCGCCAGAGTGCGAACCAGCCTCTGGTCTTCAGCCTGGCCCTCCATACATTCGTCGTCGGGCAGCCCTATCGTCTGGCCGGGCTTCGCGACATCCTGCAACATATGAAGAATCATCCTGAATCGGACCGCATCTGGTTCACGCGGCCGCGGGATATTTTCTCCCACGTTTCGGCGTTGCCCGAGGGCACGATAGCCTGAAGAGGACGCCGCGCCGTCCGGTGGTACGGTTGTCGGCCGGGCACCGTCCAGGAGCCGCCCCGCAAGCGGGGGACACGTCCGGTGGTGGTTTATCCTCCGTGGTCGAGCAATGCGCCGCTGTCCGTGTCGTCCGTTGACCCGGATGCTCTTGCTCCGACCAATTGACGCATGCTGCGACCGTCACGGCATAAACCGCATATGGCCTCCTGTATTTTGAGCATCCGGCTGGTATCAAGCGTTGCCGGCGCTCCTGCAGGGACCGGTCTCACCTTCCTTCATAGAGGTCGCGGCCGGCGACCAGTGCGCGGATCTTGCCGTCCGCGACCGAACGCGGAAGGAGCCAGAAACCGCAGTCGGGATGGACATATCTCACGCGGCCGGAGCCGATCACCCTTTCGGCGCGCTCGATGGCGCGCGCGATCTCGTCAGCAGTCTCGATGACTGTCGACTTGATATCGACAACACCCAGCCCCATGCCGATCCCGGGGTCAAGATCCCGAAACACCTCCAGTTCGTCTTCCGGCCGCCGGCGCGTTTCCATGATTATGTGATCGACATGCAGTGCGTTGAGGTAATCCATCAGATCCTTCCAGCTACCGTCCTGCACTCGCTGCCCGCCGTAATTCCCGAAACAGAGATGCACCGCCGGCTTGCCGCCGATCGCATCGAGCACCAGATTGAGCGTCTCGGCGGCCCACTTCCATTCCTCTGGGGTGCCGGGAAGGTTGGCTTCATCGACCTGGATGACGTCGGCAACGACATGGGCCGCCTGTTCGGCCAGGATCTCGGCGATCGCGCGTGCCAATGCCGGCGTATCCCCGTAGTAGCGGTTGACGAGGGTCTTGGCGATCATGTGGGGGCCGGTGAAGGTGAACTTGAACGGCTTCGTGGCGAGCGCGCGGGCGCGGGCACAGGCACCCGGCAGGTCCAGCGTGCCATGGCCGATGGCCCCCTCGGCCACGCCCGGTGGACGCGTCCGGTAGTCCATGCCGGCCTGCGAGCGATAGGCGATGACCTCGTCGAAGGTCGGCGTGTTGCGGATGCCGCTCATCGGCCCGGTGAAATACTCGATCATGCCGTTGGTTTCGGGATGGTCGGGATCGAAGCGGTAGAGCTCTCCATCGGCGACGAGATCGATCCCCGCGTTTTCCTGGACGGCGACAACCGAGCGCGTCGCGTCGACGACCGCTTCGTCGGACGCCGAATGCAGGAGCCATGAAGGAAACGGGTAGCTTCCGACCACGGTGGTCAGGATGCCGGTCGAGGCTGCCATCGGGCGATTACTCCGGTCTCTTGTGTGCAAGACGGCCACGGTAACACGGCGCTCGCGGCCTGTCCTGCGCCGCCAGCGGTCAGATGACCGCCCTTGTGCGCAGGCTGGCGATATCGTCTGCCGAATAACCGTGCTCCTCAAGAATGCTGTCCGTGTCTGCGCCGTAATCGGGTGCTGCCGCTGCCCCGTCGGCATCGCAGCGGTTCGGCGTACGCGAGAGATGAAGGGGTTGCCCGACGACCTCGATCTCGCCAAGCCGGTGCGACAGGATTTTTCGTGCAATCCCCGTATGCCGGATCTGCGGATCGGAAAAGGTCTGGTCCATCGCATAGACAGGCCCGCAGGGTATGCGTTCGGCATTGAGGCGCTCGATCCAGTGGGCGCTGGTCGAGAGCATGGTCACGTTCTCGATCTCCGTAATCAGAGCCGGCCGGTTGGCAAAGCGGGCGTCGAATGTTGCGAACCGTGGATCCTCGACAAGATTCTCAAGGCCGAGAGTCTTGCAGAAACGCCCCCACATGTTCGGCATCGGCGCCATGTTGATGTGCCCGTCGCTGGTCCGGAACGTTCCCATCGGTGCGATCGTAGGATGATGCAGCCCGGACTGGGGCGGAACTTCCCGGTCCATCAGCCAGCGCGCGGCCTGGAAGTCCATCAGATAGATCTGGGCCTCGACAAGCGAGGTCTGTATCCACTGCCCGCGGCCCGACCGTTCGCGTTCATAGAGTGCAAGCATGATACCGTTGGCGCACAGCAGCCCGGCGGTGAGATCGCTGATGGCGGCGCCGGAACGCATCGGCCTCGAGCCCGGTTCGCCGGTTACCGTCATGTGTCCGCCCATTCCCTGGGCGATCTGGTCCAGGCAGGGCCGATTCGCGTAGGGGCCATCCTGTCCGAATCCGGAAATGCTGCCGTAGACGATTCGCGGATTAAGTCCGTTCAGCGTTTCATAGTCGACGCCGAGCCGGTACTTCACGCCGGGGCGCATGTTTTCGACGACGACATCGGCCTTTCGCACCATACGGTAGAAGACATCACGGCCGCCGTCGGACTTGAGGTCCAGCGTCATGGACAGCTTGTTGCGATGGAGGTTCTGGAAGTCCGAGCCGTCGCGGCGGCCGAGATCCGCGCTGTCGGGAACTCCGGGTTCCTCGATCTTTATGGTCTTGGCGCCCCAGTCGGCGAGCTGGCGCACGGCCGCGGGGCCGGCGCGGGCGCGGGTCAGATCAAGCACCGTGATGTCTGAAAGGATCTGCTTGCCGGTCATGGGCATCAAGGCTCCGTTTGCAGTGTGAAAGAGGTTTATCCTATCTGGGTCCCGGCTGAAACCCGGCAGGTCCCGCTGGTCACGGGCGGGTTCCCGCTCCCGGTTCCGCGGGACAGCCCATGCAGCGGTGCGGGCGACCGATTCCCGGCGCGAGCCGCAATCGCCGTTCACGGTGATCCCACGCTGCTAATCCGGCGGCGACTGGCGAGATTTTTCAGTTTGCGTCGCGCTGCAATCGTGCCGCCAAGGCTCGATGGGGCCTTTTTGGCACGAAAATTGCGATCAAGGAGGCGATCTGTGATGAGCCGAGCCCCAAAGCATCCGGATTACGCGTCTCCGAATTAGCATGGGATCGTCGTGATCGCCGTTGCGAGGCTGCTGCCGAGTCGCACCGGCCATGCTATACAAGCGACTTCGGCAAGCTCTATCTTGGATGTCTGGAATTGAGATCCCGCATTCTCCCCTGCGGTGACGCGGAGAAAACGTCCTGCACGGGGTCGCGGGCCGCTGGCGGGTTCGGCTGATGGCGCGGCGCCCCGACCGGTCGTTTCCATGGCAGAGTCAGGCTCCCGTCTACGGTACCGCTTTCTTCACCGGCAACCTCTTTCCCATGAGTCACGTGGTCATGCCGCTGTGGGCTCTGGACCTCGGCGCGTCTCCGATCATGGTCGGGATCCTGGTCGCAAGCCGTCAGGTGCTGCCGGTCCTCCTTTCGATCCATGGCGGCGTCCTCCTCGACCGTTTCGGCCCGCGCAACGTGATCATGCTGTTCGGCGCTGTCGGTACAGTCGCGACCGTGTTCTTTCCCGTCCTGCCGTTCCTGTGGGTTGCCATCATTCTGCAGATGATTGTCGGGTTTTCGGAAACCACGAGCTGGATCGGCGCGCAGGCTGCGGTCGGAAAAACCCTCGAGGGCCGGGCGGTATTTGCCGGGAGAATGACGGCTGCTGCGCGTGCGGGCGGATTCCTCGGCCCCTGGCTGGTTGGCGTCGCATGGGTGCATTGGGGCGCTTTCGGGGGGTTCCTGTTCTTCGCATGCTGGTCTATGGGCGGGGTCGTTGCCTCGTCGTTCCTGCCGCGCGTGACGAACTTGACGGCGGCACCCAAGCCGGGGCGCGGCTCCGATATCATGCCAAGGGTCTCCGACTACAGAGAGACGCTTCGCATGCTGGCGCTGACGGCGATCGCCCTGGTAATCGCAGCAACCTTCCTGCGGCAGACGGCGTCCGGAATCCAGGCTTCTTTTTACGCCGTCTGGCTGCGCGAGATCGGATTGACGGCGGACAGGATTGGCCTTCTGGTCGGCATCGGCAACGTCGTATCCGCGTTGACGGCGCTCAGTATCGGGCCGCTGACGCGATGCATAGCTGATTACTGGTTGCTGATAGTGGCAGTTGCGGCCGCGATTGTTGGTATCACGGTCACGCCGCTGATCGAGGGCTTCGTCCTTCTGGCCGTTGCAATGGGAGTTCGCGGTGCCGGCCAGGGGCTGAATCTTCCCCTGATGATGTTAATCGCGGCCCGTACGGTCGCTCCCCGGTTGCTGGGCCGCGTGACCGCGCTCAGGGTTTCATTCAACCGTCTCGGCAATGTCGTTTTTCCGGTTGTCATGGGCGGCTTGGCCGAACTGATCGGCCTGGCAAACGCCTTCTATACGGTCGGCGGCGCAGGCGTGTTGCTGCTCTGCGTGCTTTCTGTCTGGGTGCTGCGGACACGGGATCGCCTTGGCGGGCGCTGATGACGCCGCCGCGATTCGCGCCGTGAACCCCGGCACGTGTTGGCGGAATTTGCCATTTCCGGAATTACCGGCGCCGCGAGGGTTTAGGGCATGGCCCCGGGATGATTGCCGTTGAGGCTTGCATCGAACGGGTTTGGTGCAGGTGATTTCTGTCGCGAGAAACAGGCGGATACACGGTCTGGCGAGCGTGGGGGCTCTCCGTCGACGCCGCCATGGTTATCTTCGATGCGGCCCCGGGCCGCCCGCGGGATAGTGCTGACCAGCGGCGAAGCCCCATCGCGTGTGTCCCGGAGCGCGACGCCGGTGTGGCAGGGCCTCGATCTTCCGCTCCATGCTCGGAAGGAGATGGCGTTATTCTGCGGGCCCTGCCAACGCGTCGCGGTTGCGCAGGAAGATGCAGCTGAAATCCTCCCAAATCGCGAGGAGCGACGGGACCACTAACAGGGCGAGCAGGCTGATGGCCATCAGGCCGAAGGCGATCGCCATCGCGATCAGGAATTGGGCTTGCAGGTCGGTCTCGAACAGGATCGGGGTGAGGCCGCCGATTGTCGTCAGCGAGGTTGTCCGGGCCAGACTGACCTCACACTGTGGCAGCTAAATCAAAGACATCAAAGACAAAAGGCGCCTGAGTGCCCCTGGATAGGATTGTCACCGGATGGCGGCAACCCTACATCGCACACGGGGTACGGAAGCGCCGAAGGCGCGCGCAGAGCCTGTTTCCGGCCTTGGCCGGACGTGCCGACAACCTACTTCAGGGGCTGTTATGGTTCACCAACATGGTGTAATGTGGTGAAGGCAACTACGGGACCGTGGTGCTATGGACGGACGTAAGGGAGACAGGCAGAGCATGAAACCCGAAGGGACGGCATCTGTGCGCGCGTCGATCAGCTTCCCACCGGATCTCTATGAGGTTCTGGAACAGCTCGCCAGGCAGAAGAAGGTATCGCTGGCCTGGGTTGTCCGGGATGCGGTCGAGCGGTACGTCGCCGAACAAAAAGAACAGTCGGAGCAGGAATGAAGTTTGAAACGGCACAACAGATGGAGAACCGTAGATGACCGCAGAGGCGACGAGTATGGCGCGTTCGCTCTCGGATCGCATGCAGGCCGCACTGGAACTTCCGAACGGTGCGCGGTTCTACCGTTGCGCCTTGCAGGTCAATCCGTTCGCCTATCTCGATACGCACAACAAGACGACTCCCTTCACGTCGGAAGACGACTACAACAAGGCGATTATCGAAACCTGCCTTGAAATAGGCATCGAGGTCATCGCAGTCACGGACCACTACCGCGTCAAGTACTCGGCAAGCCTTGTTCGGGCGGCGCGCAACGCCGGGCTCTGTACGTTCAGCGGTTTCGAAGCCGTCACGAAAGACGGCGTTCATTTCTTGTGCCTCTTCGACCCGGACAAGGACGATGTCCTTGAACGCTTCATCGGTGAATGTGGCATTCACGGCACCGACCAGCCGTCGCCAACGGGCAGCAAGGATTCCATCGAACTGCTGGAATGCGCGAAGGACTGGGGCGCGGTGTGCATTGCCGCCCATGTCGCCTCCGAAGGCGGATTGCTGAAAAAGCTCTCGGGGCAATCACGGATCAATGTCTGGAAGAATTCCGACCTGCTTGCCTGCGCGCTGCCGGGTCCGATCACCGACGCGCCGGAAGGAATCAGGCCCATCCTTGAAAACAAGGACGCCCAGTACAGGCGCGACCGCATCCCGGCGATCCTGAATGCTTCGGACGTGAACGATCCGGAAGACCTGAAGAAGGAAGGTGCGTCCTGCTTCATCAAGATGTCCACCGTCTCGGTCGAAGCGTTCCGTCAGGCGTTTCTGGACCCGGACTCCCGCATCCGCCTGCACAGGGATCTGAAGTCCGAACCTCACGCCGAGTTTCTTGCGATGACCTGGGAAGGCGGTTTTCTGCGAGACACCGCCGTCCACTTCAATGAAAACTTGAACGTGCTGGTCGGCGGACGCGGCACCGGCAAATCGACGATGGTCGAGAGCATTCGCTACGCGCTCGGCCTCGACCCTCTCGGGGACGAAGCTCAGAAGGCCCATGACGGCGTTATCCGCCACGTCCTGCAATCGGGGACGAAGGTCTCGTTGCTCGTGCGATCCCATAAGCCGTCGGAGCGGTGCTACACGATAGAAAGATCGGTGCCCAATCCGCCGGTCGTGAAGGACGAAACCGGCGAAGTTCTCACGCTGTCGCCGCGTGACGTGATGCCCGGCGTGGAAGTGTTCGGCCAGCATGAAATCTCTGAACTCACAAAAAGTCCGGAGAAGCTGACCCTGTTGCTGGAACGGTTCGTTGACCGGGACCCGTCACTGTCCGGACAGAAATCGAAGATTCGTCTGGATCTGGAGCGCTCGCGCAGCCGGATCGTGGATGTGCGTCGCGAGATGCGGCGGCTTGAAGAACGCCTTGCGGCACTGCCCGGTCTCGAAGAAACGCAGAAACGATTCCAACAGGCCGGGCTCGAAGAGCGGCTGAAAGAAAAGAGTCTGCTCATTCGCGAGGAACGGCTGTTTTCGAATCTGGACGAACGGCTTGACCAGTACCGCGCGCTGCACAATGAACTGACAGAGGGATTGCCGGTCGATACCGCGTTCGTTTCCAGCAAGGCCCGCGAAGGGTTGCCGAACGCCGGCATCCTCTCCGAAATCGAAAAAAACCTCGGCACCCTAAGCACGAATCTCAAGGCCGTCGGCGAACAGTTCGCCAAGGCTCTTGGCGAAGCGGACCGCGCGATTGCGGAGACAAAATCGCGCTGGAATGAGTGTAGGACCGTAATCGAGGAGACTTACGAAAAGCTCTTGCGCGAACTTCAGAAGTCGAAAATCGACGGCGCGGAATTCATCAAGCTCCGCCAGCAGATCGAAGAATTGCGCCCGCTGAAGGACAAGACAGACAGTCTCAAGCGCGATCTTGAAGCGCACGAGAAACAGCGCCGCACTCTTCTGGCGGAATGGGAAGACATCAAGGCTGCCGAATACAGGTTAATCGAGACCGCCGCGAAGCGAGTGTCGCGCGAGCTCCGCGACCGGGTGCAGGTCAGGGTTGCGATGGCCGGAAACCGCGAGCCGCTCGAACAGCTCCTGCGCGAGGTCGGCGGCAATCTCGCCGCAGCGCTGGAGCGGCTGCGCGGACAGGACCAGCTCTCCCTGCCGGAACTGGCCCAGCGGTGCCGGGAAGGCAAGGAAGCGCTCATGAAGCATTACAATCTGTCGTCCGGTGCGGCCGAGCGAATCGCACAGGCAGATCTCGACCTGTTCATGCGCATCGAGGAACTGGAACTGCCCGCGACAACCGAAATCGAGCTCAACACGGCTCCCGACGGCGAACCGGCCACATGGCAAACGCTGCAAGCACTCTCGACCGGGCAAAAGGCCACGGCCGTCCTGCTGCTCCTGCTGCTCGAATCGGAAGCACCGCTTGTCGTCGATCAGCCCGAAGACGATCTCGACAACCGCTTTATCACAGAGGGCGTAGTGCCGATCATGCGGCAGGAAAAGCGCCGCCGCCAGTTCGTCTTTTCGACGCACAACGCCAATATCCCTGTTCTGGGCGACGCCGAACTCATCCTCGGCCTCGCCGCGTCGGGCGAGGCCGGGGAAGGCCATGCGCGGATCGCGCCAGAGCATATGGGCTCCATCGACTCGCAGCCCGTGCGGGAACTGGTCGAGGAAATCCTCGAAGGCGGCAAGGCCGCGTTCGAGATGCGCCGCTCCAAGTACGGGTTCTGAGGCATGACGACGCGCACCGAACTGCTGGAAATCATAGCGAATGGCGAGAATTCCGGGGTGGAGTTCAAGAGGGACGACCTGCGCACGCAAGACCTTGCGAAGGAACTGGTTGCTTTCTCGAACCTGGAAGGCGGCATGCTATTGCTTGGTGTCGAAGACGACGGAACGATCACGGGCCTGACGCGGCAAGACCTTGAAGAATGGGTCATGAGTGTATGCCGCGACAAGATCAGACCGGCAATCGTTCCGTTCTTCGAAGTGGTGCGTGGTGTCAAGGACAGCAACGATGTTGCCATCGTCCGCGTGACGCGCGGCTACGACGTGCATGCACTCTGGCACAACAACACCAACAGATATTTGATGCGGGTCGGCACGCAGAGCCGGGAAGCCAGCCAGGAAGAACTGGCTCGCCTGTTCCAGCAAAGGGGTTCGATACGAGCCGAACTGCGGCCCGTATCGGGCGCTAACATCGCGAATCTGGACCGGAGACGGCTGCGAAATTATTTCGGCGACATTCGCCAGCAGGACATGCCCGCTGACGATCACGAGGAAGCGTGGCAGTCACTTCTCGTCAACACCGAGATCATGACCGAGGAGGGTGTAACAGTCGGCGGCATGTTGTTGTTCGGCAAGACGCCGAACAGGTTTCTGCCTCATGCAGGGATAGACGCCGTCGCATATCCGAGAACGGAACAGGACTATGACGCGCAGGAACGCACGGCGCTGCGCGGCCCCATGACGCCACTATTAAGCGAAGGCAGTGACATCGTTGAAAACGGCCTTGTTGAACAGGCTTTGGATTTCGCGCAACGCAACACGCGCGTGGTCGTCGAGGCGGACGGCGGAAGACGGGTTGAACGGCCAGTCTATCCGCCCGATGCGCTTCGCGAGGGCATCGTCAACGCCCTCATTCACCGCGATTACCTGTTCACGAGCACCGATATCGAATTGGCGGTTTACAGCGACCGGCTGGAGATTGTCTCGCCAGGCCGCCTGCCGAACGGCATAACGCCTGACCACATGCGAGCAGGCACGCGGGCGGCACGAAACCAGATACTGAAAGACGTGATGCGCGACTATCGGTATCTGGAACATATGGGGATGGGAATTCCCCGGAAGATCGTCAAGGGCATGAGAGAACACAACGGCACCGAACCCGATCTGGTCGAACTAGATGAGCGCTTCGTTGTTCGGTTGTTCGCGCAAGCGCCGGGGACTTAAGGGTCCGTTACGGAATAATCGCGTCTATGTCGGGTGTTGGCAAGAGTGAATCAGGACCATTCTGTTGTCGCGATCGGCGGCGGACAACCGTGTCAGAGTGGCCGTTCTTGAAGTTGGTGGCACCGTCTCAAGGTCGGAACCGGCATATCGACAACGAAATCCGCTCCCGAATGGACCTCCAGATCTGCCTACAACGCCCCCTCGTCGGACGAAACCGGACCCCCGTTCCATAGTGAAGTGCAACACATGATGGGCTGTGGCCATGTGTTTTTAGACGCATGATGTTGCGGAGCGGTAGCGGCGAGAGTTCCTGTACAAGATGGAGGGAGCTTGTTCATGTCCAAAGGCTACCGTCACCTACGAAGAGCGATGCCAGATTGAGGCAGAAAAGCGGTCTTTCACAAGGTGCGATTGCTCGGCAGCTGGGCCGATCAACAATTTTCCGGGAGATCAAGCGCAACACCGGGGGACGGGGTTACCGTCACAAGCAGGCGCAAAGGATGGCAGAAACGCAGGGCAGCCTCGTCTGTTTCCTGGCGGTTGACGCCTCGGGTTGAAGCTCAGAAAAAGCTGCGGGAGGGCTCCGAGCAGCGGCCGTTTTCGACTGGAGGGCCGTGAACGGATTCATGATCGCCGAAGATCGGAGAGCCGGGGGCGTCTTGTGGAAGAAGCTTCGGCGGCGCGGCAAGAAGCCGAACTGGAAGGGCGGATGCCATTCCGGCCGGGTGGACATTTCCGAGCGCCCTGCGGAGGCAAAGGAACGGGTCGGCGACTGGGAGCCATCATCGGCAAAGCTCACAGTGGAGCTGTCGCTGGTTGATCGTGCCACGAAATACACCTTGCTGGGTGGACAGAAAGACACGGTTAGTTCGGTCATGATCCGCCTGCTCGGCTCTGGTGCGCTATTGGTCCACACAATCACGTCAGACAACGGAGTTCGCAGACCACAGGCGTGTCGCACTTGACGCAGATTTCTTCTTCGCCTTTCCATTCCCGGGAGCGTGGCTTGAATGAGCACACCAACGGCCTGGTGCGGGAGTACTTCCCGAAGGGCACGGACTTTCGCGCGACATGCAACGAAGATGTTCAGAAGGTGCAGGATCGGCTCAACACTCGGAAAGTCCTGGGATCGCCGACGGAGGTAATCTTGAAGTGAAACCGCCCTGACCATCTGCGTTCCGAAGCCGCAACGTGCAGCAGGGTCCATGCCGCGCGACGGCGGAATAGTGGCTTGAAGCCGACAAAGGCGTTGCATAAGCTCGATGTTGAAGGAACTGAAGCTGTTCCTAGGCGGAATCGAGAGGGGCAGTGGGGAAAAATTTGCGCAACATCCGGCCCTCATCTCCGTTCGGGCTACGCCCTCACTGCGATGAGGGCCGGATGTTGCACTTCAGACTGGAAGTGGGGATGTTTGTGAAATCCGATCTTTGATTCCAATCCATAAAATGTATAAATATAAAGCATGGCTTTAGATCGATACGGATTTTTGAAACATGTTCTGACGCGTGCTCGTTCGGGTCAGCCGCTGACGGCGACCTGGCTAGCCGACCAGGGCGTGTCGGCGCAGTTGGCGTATCATTATGTTCAAGCCGGTTGGCTCACCCGGCTCGGGCATGGCTGGTTCCTGCGCGCCAGCGATGAGCCGGAATTGCGGCTTTCGCTGGCGGCCCTATCCGGCGCATTTCATGGCGCATTCCATGTCGGGGGTAAGACGGCGCTCGCCTGGCACGGCTATCAACATAACCTCGCCCATAGGCCGGATACGGAGCTTTTCACGGAAGGCCAGTTGCGCCTGCCCGGCTGGATGCAGGAACGCTTCTCGCTCACTGTGCGTCGGCGGCATCTTTTTGACGACCCTGCCCTCGGCGTCGCCCCTTGGCATGACCTGCCCGCCTTGTGCGTTGCGGAGCCGGAACGCGCCGTTCTGGAAATGCTGTGGGGCGTACCGCAGCACCAATCCGAGGAAGAGGCCGCCCACCTCGTCGAAAGCCTCTTCGGCCTCCGTCCCCCGCTGATGCAGGCGTTGCTGGAATCCTGCCGAAGCGTCAAGGCGGTGCGGCTTTTCCTGGCGCTGGCCGGGCGGTCCACCCTGCCCGTCCTGGCTGAACTCGACCTCACCCACGTTCATACAGGATCGACAACGCCATACGTGCGGCGCCATGCGTCCGGCACGATAAGGATGTAAGCATGGACCAACGTTATCGGGAGACCGTGCAGCTCCTGCTTGATATCGCACCCCTCGTCTTTCGGGACAATGACTTCGCCATGAAAGGCGGAACGGCCATCAATTTGTTTCACCGCGACATGCCCCGGCTGTCCGTTGATATTGATGTGGTCCATGTTCGAGCCGACCAGCCTCGCGAGGAGGCGCTCGGTGCCATTTCCGATGCGCTGAACCGGATCGCAACCGAACTGGAGCGGCGCGGTTTTGTTGTCCGGAAGCAGGCGACCGCCGGGACGGGCGACATCAAGCTCTTCGTGCGCCGGGGCTTTCCAGAGGTGAAAATCGAGGTCAATCCCGTCGGGCGCGGCACGCTCCTACCCGTGCAGACGGCGCAATTGAGTGGGCCGGCGGCGGAAGAATTCAAACGATTGCTGAAGCTGCCTGTTCTAGCGACGGCGGAACTTTACGGCAGCAAACTGGTCGCCGCCATGGACCGTCAACACCCGCGCGACTGGTTCGATTGCATGCTGCTGCGACAAAATGAAGGGCTCACCCCCGGAATACGGCAGGCTTTCGTCGCCTACGTCGCCGGTCACAATCGCCCCATCAACGAAATCCTGACGCCGAACCCGCAGCCATTGGAAGCGGCATACCGCAATGATTTCGTCGGCATGATGCGGGATGACGTCAGCTTGGAAGCTCTGGAAGAAACCCGCGCCTGGTTGTTCGAGACGCTCCCCCAAAGCCTGACGCAGGCGGAACGAGATTTCCTGCTCAGCCTGAAGTCGGGCGAGCCGGACTGGCAATTGCTGCCATTTTCCACCCTCAAGGACATGCCCGCCGTGAAATGGAAGCTTCAGAATATCCGTAGGCTGAAGCAGTCCAACCCACGCAAGCACGCCACGCTTTTGGCGACGTTGGAGGAGAAGTTGAGACGGTGAGGATAGAGCGCGCCGAACGCCCCATGCATCACCGCGGCCTCAATCAGGAAGATAGACATGCCGAAAACGAAACCCGCCCGAAGCTTCGAAAGCTTCAATGAGATCGCGACTGTTCGTATTGAACTCGAAGATACCGACACCCTTGTCTGGCGCGAGATCGAAGCACCGACCTCCATGACGCTGAAGGCACTGCACGAGACCATTCAGCAGCTCATGGCCTGGTTCGACTACCATCTCTGGGAGTTCTCGGACGAGAATTACCGCTACATCCCGCCCATGGTCGATGACTGGGGCGACAAGCCCCGCCACAACGCCGAGACAGTGCGCCTGCGCGACATATGCGAGTCGAAACAGACCGTGCTCACTTATGTTTACGACTTCGGCGACGACTGGCGCATGCGCATCATTGTCACCGACATCCGCCAGGGCGACCCCGATACCGGCTATCCGCGTTATATCGGCGGCGAGTGGGCCGCCCCGCCGGAGGATTGCGGCGGCATTCCGGGCTTTTATGACCTGCTCGACGCCTGGGATGACCCCAAGCACCCGAACCACGGCGAGGCTCGCGACTATCTGGAGGATTACGACCCGCGCGTAATCGACGAATTACCGATAAAGTACGGCCTCTCACGTATCGCGAACCGCCGCAATGCGGCACGGAAGCGACTGAGGACGAGCAGAGAATAATCAAAACGGACAATGATGCATCCACATGCCCGCGTTCATTGCGCAAACTTCTTAGCTTTTCTCTTCTTTTTCTGGCCTTCCGTCTTCTGATTGTAACTGCTCACCCCCTGGTTCCGGCTTGATGTCGGGGTAGAGTAACGAACGGGTTTTCGTGGAGATTTGACACTGCATGCCGTTTCGCTTAGTGGTGGTCATCGAGAACGATGGGGACCGCCAGTGGGCTACTTTGGATCGAAGGCGACGAGCGGGCTGTGCCAGCTGCTTCCGGGGCTCCAGCCTCCGCATGATCTGTATGTGGAAACGCATCTCGGAGGCGGCGCGCTGATGAAGCGCAAGGCCGGGTGATGGCGACGGGCGGCGCGCGAGGAGTTCGAAGCGGCCAAGACCGCGGCGCTGCGTGCGGCCGGCAAGGTGCCGAAAGATGTCGATGCCGTGATCCGCGTCTTCGTCATCCTGCGGTACTGTAACTTGATGTCTGGAAATTTGTCTGAGGTTTGCGCTTTGAGGCGTTTCACTGGGGGGCTAGTAGTCTACCGGCATTGTATTGATGGTTTTTTGTGGGTAGTATTTCCGTGTCGGCGTTCGTTGGAATCCGGACAGTGCCGATATCCACACGGGCAAGATGCCGAACAGGCAGGCAGCCGCAGCCCCATGTGCAGGTCCGGACAACGGGCATGCCCGCAGGTCTTCGGCGCAATGACAGGAGCGGCGCATATGGCCAACTCTCGGGGCAGGAAGCTCTACCGCGTGACCCTTTCGGCGCAGGAGCGCCGGGATCTGAAGGCGATCGTCGACGGCACCGGGGCCGCCTGGCACCGGGCACAGGTCCTGATGCTGAGGGGGCGCTTGTCGATGCCGACATTGCGCAAGGGCTGGGCATCGGCACGGCGACGGTCGAGCGTTTGCGCAAGCGCTGCGTCCTGGAGGGACGCCGCCCTCGGCCGCAAGGAGCAGGTGAACCGTCGGCCAAAACGGCTGGGCGGGGCGATGGAGGCGAAGCTGGTCGCCCTGCTCGTCCCCGCCCGAGGGCTGTGGACGCTGCTCGCCGGCCGTCTGGTGGAGATGGAGATCGTCGAGCGCATTTCAGAATAGACGGTCAGGAAGACGCTAAAAAAAAGAGATCAAGCCGTGGCTGAAGCAGTACTGGTGCATTCCACCGCACCGGAGCGCACAGTTCGTAGCGGCGATGTAGGACGTGCTTGACATTTATCAGCAGGACTTTGCCAGGGACGAGGTGCTGGTGTGCGAAACCAGCCGGCAGCAGACGAAGGAAACCCGCATCCCCCGGTCAGCCGGAGGTGGTCGACTATGAATATGAGCGCAACGGCACGGCCAACCTCTTCATGGCCTTTGCGCCCAACGAGAACTGGCGCACGGTGAAAGTCACCGACCGCCGCGGGACTGGGCACACTTCATCCGGGAGCTTGCCGACAACCATTTCCCTGACAGAAAGATCGTGCTGGACAATCTGAACACGCACAGTCCCGCATCACTATATGAAGCCTTCGAGCCCGAGGAGGCGGGTACGAAAGCGGTTCGAGTTTCGCTATACGCCGAAGCACGGAAGCTGGCTCAACATGGCCGAAATCGAGATCGGTGCGCTGTCGCGGCAGTGCCTTCGGCGACGCAGTCCCGACCGCGATACCATGCTGCGGGAGACGGCGGCGTGGGTGGAACGGCGCAATGCGGCCGATGTCACTGTCGACTGGCGCTTCACGACGAAGGATGCCCGGACGAAACTGAAGTCACTATATCCGTCAATACAATAATGCCAGACTACTAGCCCCCCAGTGAAACACCTCAAAGCGCAAACCTCAGACAAATTTCCAGACATCAAGTTACAGTACCCCAAAAACCCCAAAAAAACCCACAGTACCGCAGACGGCAAACCCGTCCACAGCCACCGGCTTGTGCTTTCTCAGCGTATCGGCGACAAGGTCAGGCAGCGCACACTGCTCAATCTCGGCACCGACTATTCGGTGGCGCGTAAGAACTGGAAGGAGGTTGCCGCCGAAGCGCTGCTCCACGGCCACCCGCCACTGTTCGAAGCCGCGTGCAGGCCGCAGCCGAGGACATCGTCAACAGGGGCCCGGAGGTTCCGCGTCGACGCTCCGGAGGAAGACGCACGCAAATTGCGACCGTCAACCTCGACAGCCTCAAGCACGAGAACCCGCGCTCGGTCGGCTGCGAGCGCCTGTGCCTCGAGGCGCGATCTCGGCTTCACGACCTCGGCATCACGGGCCGCGAGTGCGCTGATCGTCACCAGGATGATCCGCCAGCGAGCGCTGGCTGCGCGATGACAGCGCGACCGCGGAGCTTCTGGATCTGGAGGGCAAGTCGCTCTCGCGCAAGACGCTGTACCGCATCGGCGACCTGCGTCACCGAGCCGCCATCCAGAAAGAACTGTTCAACCGCGAGCGCGCGCTGCATCCCCGACACCATCGCCTTTTACGATCTCACCAATGTTCACGGCCGCGCCGACGGCAAGCTCCCCCGCTTCGGGCGCTCGAAGCAGAAGCGCAATGATTGCCCCGTCATCACGCTTGCGCTGGCGCTCGACGGCGCAGGCTTTCCGCGCAGTTGCGAGGTCTTGCCGGGCAACGTGAGCGAACCGGGCACGCTGGGTGATGCGCTGT
This sequence comes from Alphaproteobacteria bacterium, assembly GCA_964291215.2. Taxonomy (GTDB): domain Bacteria; phylum Pseudomonadota; class Alphaproteobacteria; order MPNO01; family UBA830; genus JAJEBT01. The sequence continues at coordinate 2,975,088 of OZ219791.1, forward strand.
CGAGGCTGAAGGCGGGCCCGGCGGCAAAGCCGACGGTAGTCATGGACGTCGGCACCGAGGCGAACATCGCGTGGCGAGCACGGCTGGATTGCGGTCAGCCGTGGCGCCAAGCCGGCGCCGCCCGAGGGTGAGCCCGAGGCCCTGCTGATCACCAGCACCAACCACGAGGTGCAGGCCTGTCGCCTTGCCAGCGAGGATGGCGCGGCTCTACGTGGTCAGCGAGAGCAAGAAGAGGGCCGAGGACGCCATTCTTGACCGCAGGGCTTCGAGGCGGCAAAGCTCCACCTCTCGGCCAAGGGCCGGCTCAAGCGCCACGACAAGGTGCTGGAAAGCGGTCTCAAGTAGCGCTTCTCTACCGTCGCCCGGCACTACGAGATCACTGTCGAGAAGGCCGGCGCCAACGCAACGGCCGTGCGCTTCAGCCACAGGCCGCAATACGACAAGGCGAATGACAACGCGAGCGCTTATGTTCTGCGCACCAGCGACTGGGATATCGAGACCGTCCTCAGGACATGGATCACGGATATCGAGGCCACCTTCCGTTCATTGAAATCCGAGCTCGGATTGCGCCCGATCTGGCTCGACCAGCGCATCGCCGCCCACCTGTTGATCGCCGTACTCGCCTACCACGCGGTGCATCTGATCCGCTGGCCACGCGGGGCATCCACAAGTGCTGGACATCAATCCGCGAGAGCATGCGGAACCAGGGTCACCACGCGTCTGCGCCAGGCGCGTTGATCATCAACCGACAGGACACGCGCCCGACCGCCGAGGTCGCCAAAATCTCCTCGGCGGCTGGTGTCGAACCCACCGCACGAGGAGCCGCCTCACAAGCTGACAGAATTCAACAAGATGTAGTGCCATGTTGAAATAGGCCGACAAAAAAATCACGTTATATCAAAGTGACAAAAATTCCAGGCCGCAAAAAGTGCCAACTTGGGTAAGAGCTCGTCGGTCGCTGTATTCCAATAATCCCGATGAGTCCGGAACTTGGTGCGAACATCCTTCGTCAGGTCCGTAATCACCACTTCCAATTTGACAGGTATGGGATTTTCATCGCCGTCCAGATAGCGCCGCTGGAAGAAGTCATGTTCGTCTATCGGGTTGCTTCGAGACAGGCGGTCCGGCCCAAGCAAGAGATCCAAAGCCTCGCAGAGGGTCGACTTGCCGACGCTGTTTCCACCGATGATGACTGTGTGACCGGGGAAGAGGACTTCGCCGTTGGCGACGCTGCGGAAGTTCGTGAGGTTGAGGCGGCGTATCCTCATACATCATTCCTTGCTGACCGATTGGGGCTGGAAGGTTGCCATATTCTACGGCAGGGCGGATTGCGATAGCGGGAGCCTCACGAGGTATCGGCTCCCGATCAGGGACATGAAGTGTCCCTCGATCCGGTGCGCGATGAGCTGCGAGTCCGCGAGGAGGCCGAGTTCGATGTTTCGTTCCTGTGCCGCTTCCGTGAAATTCGCGGAGGTCACGAGCGCCTCGCGGCCGTCGATGACCACGCACTTGGCATGCATGGAACTGGCGGTGCGGCCTGCGGGCTCCAGCGACCGGGGGTCGTAGTAGACGCGAGGCAAGCGGTTGCCGGGCCATTCGTTGCGCACGAATTCGTTTGCGAAGCGCCGGAGGATGTCGCGGTCAATGGACGTATCGCTGTGTTGACGGCGGGCGTCGATGCAAAGGACTGCATCGAAAGACCCGTCGTTGTCGAGCCGGTCGGCCAGGGTCTTGAACACGGACTTTCCCTGATGCACCGCAAAACCGACAGCCAGCACTCGCTCGCGCGCCTTGCCGAACAACTGCCGCATGACCGCGCCGGTATCGCGCGTGTCGCCGGTCGCATCCGGGCCGCTGACGACCACTTCGATGGGTATTGAGGAAGCACCGGTCGCTTGAGCGCCAGCGGCGAAGGCACGAAGCAGGAGCGCGATGTGAGCGGGCGGTATGCCTTTCGCATCCAATTCCCCGAGGCATCGCGCCAGCGGTGCGGCGTGCGCCGCAGCAAGGTGATCGCGCAGCGACAGCGCACTCAGGGGCGGCGTCAGAAGGCCGGCCTCCAGCAGGTCGGCCAGCCGGAGGAGATCCGGCCGGTTGGCTGCAGCCAAAGCATAGAATTCCATCACGACCCGTGTTCGGAGGGATCGAAGAAGGCAGCATCGGCCAGACTGACGGTCGGAACGACAAGCGCCCGGTCGAGGAAATCGTTGCGTTGTTCGCAGCTCGTTTCCGCGATGAGCAGGCAACCGTGACAGGCGGCTCCTTGCAGCAAACGACCTTCGAGTGGGAACTCAGGCGCATGTTCGGCGCACACCGGATCGTTGGAACACAGTTGGCCGTCGCGGACAGCGCGGCGAAGGTGATCGCCGAGGCGCCGGCCTGTCTCCACCAGTCCGCCCAGCGTGCCTTCGGAGTCGGACGATCCGGTATAGATCAATATTCCGTACCCACCATCGCCGGAATAGACGCGTTCGCGCAGGGAACTGGCGGGATAGCCGCAATCGAGTGCGATCGAGGTCATCAGCATGTGCGAGAGAGAGTGCAGCATGACATAGGCCAGTCCGGGAAATCCGTCCTCGGGGCGATGGCGCTCGGCGGCCCATATGCGCCACCCCTCCAGAAGCTGGTGTCCGCGATCCTGGACGCCAGGACGCGCGAGCCACTTCTCCATCGCCTCGGCCCTGAAGGAAAGGAAGATGCCCTCGCCGCGGTTTTCGACGGCGGGCAGCCAAGTGACGGTTTCGGCGAGCGAGGCTCTGATAACATCCAGATCGAGCTCGCCGTCCTTGTCCGGGCTGACTGCCTCGAACCGGGTGAATCCGAGCAGTGACACGACTTCGCGCAGGCGATGCACCAGCACCAGCTTGTCGACAGGCGCGAGCAGGGTGTCCTCGTCGGGATCCCAAACCTGGCGCGGTAGCGTCTCGGCGTGAAACTTCGAGCGCGGGTCGTTCTCACCGATGAAGTCGTCTCCCTTGTCGAGGATATCGAACTCGGCGGCCTTGACCGGCACGTCGTCCCGCTCTCCGCCGCCCTGCTGGCGGTGGTACTCGGCAAGCACGGTTTCGTCGCCGGTGCCGGCGAAGGCGGCGTCGAGTTCCGGCATCTTCCGGAAGTTTTGCAGCGCGCCCAGATCGTCGGCCGCCTTCAGCCGGTCGTAGTGCACGGAGACCTTCGCCGCCAGTCCAGCGTCGTATTCGGGCAGCGAAATGACGCTCATGACCTGCGGAAAGTATGCGTTGCTCGCGGTGCGCACCAGCAACCGGTAAGGCTCACCACAAGCCTCCCTCGCATACTGCCCGATCCACGGGCGCTTTCCTTCGCACTGGCCGAGGGCGCCCGTGCCGGGGCTCGAAGCCTCGTAGAGCGAGCGCTCCTCGCCGCAGTCGCAGACACAGAAGGTGTCGCCGATATGTGCGCCTGTGCCGCGTTCCTCGAGCCAGAGCGGGCGCCGGCATGTCCTCCCGCTCTGGTGAACGAACCGGCGCCAGTCCAGGTCGTCGATATGGCCGCGCCGACAGCCGCAGACGAACCTCACGGGTACCACCGGTTTGCGCTTGCCGTCTTCGTCGCGAAAGCGGCCTCTGTCGAGGTGATCCCATCGCACCAGCCGGCGCCGGCGCCACTGGGGGTTGCGGGGCGATGGCCTGGCGTCCTTGACCAGGAACCAGGTGGGGAAGATGCGTGCGCCAACGGGCGCGACCTGGCGAGCGTTCTCTTCGTGGCGCGGCGGCGTCCAGAGTTCAAGCGAGGGAACGTCCAGCAATCGCTGCAGCTTGGCGGCAAGACGTGGCTCGTCGACTTTCTCCCGCCGCAAATGAGCCCAGTCCTGAAGGCCGGAGACGATGATCGAGTAGTCGGGGAGGTCGATCATCGCTCCCGGCCCATAGGTCGTGATCAACTGGCTCTGGCGAACGATATTGTCGGTCATGGGGCGGCTATTCGATGTCTCGACCTTCGGGGGTCTTGATGCCGAGCAGCACGCCCGGTTCGACATCACGCAACGACCGTGGCGCCCGGAACCGAAGCTGTATGTCGTTGAGCATGTCGCGATCCGGATCGATCATCTCGCGCAACAGCGGCGTGGCCGTGCCGCTGTCTCGGCCGCGCGCATAGCCGAAGGCTACGCCGCCCTGTCCGGCTTCGTGGGCGAGATTCGCCCAATCGTCGAGGAGGCTCTGCACGCGGTTGCCCACGTGAGCTGCGAAGCTTTCGGGAAGGCCGTCGGCATGGCTGCGCGCCCTTTCGCTAACGGCCCGAGCCAGGGCTGCTGTTTGCGCGCCGTGGTTCTCGACGCTTCCCGCCGCCTGCATCGGGGTCAGCTCAGGAATGCCGAGCCTCGCCAGGGCAACCGTGACCGCCGGCAGGGCGCGGTCCATGGCGCGCGGCGAGAACGGTGTGACGCTGGTCGCCTCGACGCCGCGATAGAAGGACTCGTGCCAGGCGGCGAAGCGTTCGTAGTGCGAGCGGTCGCGCGGCTTGTGGATGTTCAGGAGCGTCACCACCAGGCCCGGCCGTTCCGGGTCGCGGCCAACCCGGCTCGTCGCCTGGATATACTCCGCGGTGGTTTTCGGCTGGCCGGAGACGAGCATCAGGCCGAGCCGCGTGATGTCGAGCCCGACGGAAATCATGTTTGTTGCCAGGGCCACGTCCACACGGTCTTTGTCCGCGAATCCCAAGGAGAGCCGACGCTTGGCTTCGGCGACATGGGCAGTATCGACTCGGGAGGTCAGTTCGACCGGCTCGAATGCGATCTGTCTGTCGGCGAACAGCCCGGTCGTCTCGTCGAGGCGTTTGTGTTTGGCATAGATCTGGAGACGGGAGCCGACCTCGTCCTCGACGATGCGCCGCGCGCTGCCCAGTTCACGCAGGGCATTGAAATACGCGACGGCCGTCATGTAAGGGTCGGCCGGGTTGATGCCGCCCGGTTTCGCTGCGGCCTCCCATGCGGCCTGCGCCGCAGCCATCAGAGTGATCGTGCTTCGCAGGAAGATGACCTTCGGCCCCCGCCCCTGCGCGGCGATGCCGAGATAGAGCCGGGGGTTCGCCTCCTGCGGCAGCGCCTGTCGGGCGAAGAACGAATCGCGCCGATCAATGCCCGGGGCCGGAAACACCGCGACAGAGGACCGGCCGAACAGGGCGCGAATCTGCTTTCGAGCGAGACGGACGGTCGCGGTCGAGGCGATGATCTTCGGGCGCACTTCCCTGCCGTCGATCCGGCGTCGACAGAGGTGGTCCACCGCCGTCTCGTACAGACCTGCCATGGTGCCGAGCGGCCCCGACATGAGATGCAACTCGTCCTGGATCACGAGGTCGGGCGGGCGCGGATCGTTCGGATCGCCGCCCCGGAAGAACCTTGCCGTGTCTCCGTTCCACGGCATGGCGGCGAACTTGTCGGCGGTCGCGATCATGAAGGCGGGCAGGCGATCGTATATCGGCTCGTCAACGGCGACGATGGGCAGAGGACGCCTCCCCGCGAAATCGCAGCGGCGGCTCGCACAGCGCACCAGCAGGTTCGTCGGATTGTTGGTATCGGGCGTGAGGAGGAAGGAGTGCTTGCCGAATTTCGTGCCGCACCAGGGACACCGATCCAGAGGCAAGGGAGGATCGCGGGAAGTATCGCGCGCGAAACGCAGGGTCTTGGTGCGCGCGGTCCTGTCGGACGAATCGCCCTTCCGGCCCATGTGGTTGGGCGTTGCAGCGCGGCCCACCCAGAGCGCAATCTCGAACGGCCACGTTCCAAGCCGTTCCGGATGTGCTTCGCGTTCCAGCTCAAGGGCGCAGATCAGCGCCGCGGCGCGCCCCAATTGGTCGAGGGTCAGGAGCCGAAGCGTGTAGCGCATCAGCACCGAGAGGCCGCGATGGACGGGATCGGGATCGCGCAGCCGGCGCAGGACCAGCGTGAACGCCGCCAGTCCGAGATAGGCTTCCGTCTTGCCGCCGCCCGTGGGAAAGAAAAGGAGATCGACGATCTCGCGTTCGACATGGATGGGCTCGGCGATGCCGCGCAGGTTCATAAGGATGTAGGCAAGCTGGAAGGGGCGCCACGCGGGCGGGTCCACCGCCTCGGGCGCGATGCCTTCTTCCTGCGCCCTTCGCCGCCGGGCCGCCGCCGCCATGGCGCGGTTGGCGATGCGAAAGGCATCCAGGAGGTCGGGGTCATCAAGCAGATCGATGCCGGCCTGGATGCGATCCGCTGCAACGGCTGCCTGGCTCACCAGCTGGTCCGCGACCTCTCGTCGTCCGCCCGAGAAGGCTTGTGCGTGTTTGCGCTGGTCTTCGATCCAGGCGCGATAGGCGCCGACCAGAGGGTTCAGCATGTGCCTGGCGTCGGCCCCGTCGCTCAGGGCGCCCAACGCCTCCATGCCGAACTCGACATCGGCGACAGGCGACGGTTCCACACGCTCCACCGCTGCTTGGGGCATCCATTCGGCATGCAACCGGCGACAGTCGCCGTCGGTGGTTTCGGCTCGCGCGGACACGTTGTGGCCGACGGCATATTCGACCGCATCCCGGTAATGCAGGTCGGCGAGACGGTCGTCCCAGTCGTCCCTGTCAATGCCGCGAGGATCGTGTCGAGGGACGAACGGTCTGTCCGCTTCGACAGCCATCCCGACCTGAAAGGCAAAGGCCGTGTCCTGCACATCGTCGTCCTTGGCGGCTGGCCGCCGATTGACGACGAACAGGGAAATGGCGCGGTCGTCGAGATCGCCTTCCGCCCCTCGTACCTTGATCGGGCGAACGAGGCAGACGAGTTCGAGACCGCCGCTCTCCGGCATGTCGAAGCGCGTGCGCGTCCCGGACTGGATCGACGCGAGATCGATATCGACGGTGTTTGCGCCCGGTCGGCGACGCCATGGCGCGAAGCGACGCTGGGCCGGGCCTGCGACCGCATCGCCGCTGTCGGGCTCCTCGTCGCCGGCTGCGGTATCGCCCGCGTCTGCTTCTTCTGGCGCGTAGTCGCCCCAGGAAAGCTGCACACGCAGATGCCGGGCGGTCGCGTCCGCCAGAACGCTCAGCCCCATGGATGAAGGCAGAAACACGCGCTTGCCGCTGCCGCGTTCCGGCGTGCCGGCGTCGTCGCCTCCCTGCGCGGGTTCAGCCCCTTCGTCGAGCTCTTCTTCGGCGTCCTGTGCCCGCTGCGCGTCCGATGCGCCTGTCGGTACGAGGAACCCGGTCAGATACCAGCGGGATGGCGCCATTGACAGGCGCTCGTGCTGAAGCGCTTCGTCCCCGGGGCGCGGGCCGACCAGGTTGAGCCGCAGCGCCTCCACCAGGTAGTCGCGGACGTCAGCACTCGCGTTCAAGGGTGTGTTCGGCTCGCCTTTCAATTTTCCAGCCTCAGAATTTCTTCTCTAACGATCCTGCAGCGCACCCCGGAAAGGGGATTATATCCATTGCTTGGAGTCTGCGCCGCAGAAAATTCTATTGGACAGCACCAAGTCATCCTCTCTCGTAAACGTAACGTCGCCGAAGTTCATCCGGACGGATCATGAGAGCGGGTGAAATGTTGCCATTTGTCGCCACAAGAAATCAGCGGCCCACCAGACGGGCAGCGTTATCGACCCATGTGCCGAGGTCGTTTGCCGAAGTGAATATGGAGGCTCCCGGTTTCCAAGTATAGGTCTCGAAGCGCTGGCTGGCTTTCTCTGGGTAGATCTTCTGGGGCCCGTTCTTCGGCGGCATGTTGTGGTTGTCCAAGGGATTGGGTGGCGGAAAAATGACATCGGTGACAGGATCGGTAAAGGATCGAGGATCGTCCCGTTCGCCTTTCAGTTTCAGCGTGTGTATGTACACGCCAAGTAAACCCATGCCTTTGGCAATGGACTCTTTGATCTCGAAATTGACCCATCTGCTCCGGTGGGTGGCAGTGCCGATCAGCACGCAAGTGACCGAGCAGCCGCGCATCTGATTTCGAATCCAGTTCTTGATGGCGATGTCGCCGGTTCGCTTGACTTGCTCGTATTCCGCCTTGTCCCGGAAACCCGAGCGTTGCTCGCCGATGAATCTGCCCGAGTTGCGGACCTGGTTGACGCGCCATACATCGTCGTAGTCGAAGCTGAAAAATACGACTCTGGTCATCGATTTTCCTTGTCCGTTCCCGGAAATCGGAGAGTGGGCGCTCGGAGCATGGCTGCGGTTTCTGGCTCACCCGTCAACGGCAAACACGACGGCCAAGACAAATATAATCAGGGTGCCGTAAAAGAACGTCAGCGTGCGGGAGAACATTGTCCCAAGCCAGCTTCGGCGCAATGGTCCTCTGTAGGTGCGGACATCCATCGAGAAATCGATGTTCTCGGCAGGCAGGGCGCGGACATTGTCGTAGTGGGCCCGGAAGAGGCGTTCCTGCCACAGGAAGTAGCCGTCGAGGCCCCAGAAGGCGACAATGGGGAGGAGCGCGATGTAGCCGGAGTCGAAGGCACCCTGGCGGGCCAGGAGGACGAACAGGGCGGCGACCAGGAACACGGTCCAGCCCTTCATGCGGAAGGAATCGGAAGCAAGGCGGTTGATGACGACCTGAATGAGTTCCAGGTGCTTGAGCTTGCTTTCCATTGGTAGGGCTCTCGAGTGGGTGGAGGGGTCAGGCACTGCGTTCTCGTTCCCTTCTGGCGCGCTCGGCGTTCAGGGCCAGCAGGCGGGCGAGCACTTCGTCGCGAATGCCGTCCGGCCAGCGGTAGCGCCAGGGTTTCTTCCTTCGGCCCTGGGTCTCCTCGTCGATCTCGTAGTCCAGCAGGAACTCGCAGTCGGTCCGGATATCATCCCAGCCATAGGCATCGAGAACGGCACGATCCATGGTGGCATGAAGCCGGCGCAACTCCGCTATCCGCGGGTCGCGTTCGTCCGGGTCGTGGAAACGGTTGTAGGTCTTCGTCATGCCCTCGTCGTTTTCCACTATCAGCGCTGCGCGGAAGTCGTAGTAGGCTTCTCCTGCCTCTTCAAGGGCCGGGTGTTCTTCCCAGTCGTCCGGGAAAGGGAAGGTCTCCAAGCAGTCGGAGGGGGTGTAGCGGAGGTCGTCTTTCATGGACGACCCGAAGAAGCGGGCCCAGGTCTCGTGGGGCCGGGATTGCAGGGCGCAGAAAGCGGCTGCGGTGTCGAAGGGAAAGACAATCGTCGACTCGGCATAGACTAACTTGCCCGGCAAGAAGGTGAAGGCCGCTTGCTGTCCTACTCTGGAGATCACCAGCACCCGATCAAGCCCCCTTATAGCGATATACAGTTCGCCAGCAGAAGAACCGTACCGCCACCAGAAGTCGGCTCGTTTCCGCCCGATGGTATTCGTCGTGAGATGCGCACGAGCCGGCTTCACCTTCTCCTCGACAATCGCCAGCAACTCGGGCCAGTCGGCGGCCACTGGACCCGGATAGTCCAGCGGCACGTTTCCCGAGCGGCGCCAGTCCCGCCGGGCGTCCTCGCTCGCCCCTTGCCATGTCTCTCCGAGATCCGCGCGCCGCAGCGGCCAGTCGCGGAAGTTGATGACATGGCGATGGTAGGCGTGGGTCGGGCTGGTGTTGACCTCTTCGCCGCCGATATAGGGGAAGATGACCTCTCGATTCCGCGGATTTTCCGCGATCAGGCGGCGCATTTCGGCCAGCGGCGTTGCGACGCCCCTGCGGTCGGCGTCATCGAAGGTGAAGCCCATGCCGAGTACGATGCTGCCCTGGAAGCTCTTGCCGGCATTGGCCTTGAGCCTTTCGGGGTCGTCGTGGCTGCCGTCATGGAACAGAAACGCGGTGATCCTGTCGACCTCGCGGCCGTCGAGTCGGCGCGGGCCGGGGTCGATTCCCTTCGCAATATGGATCACGCTCACGACCACCGCGGCCTCTCCCAGCCATTTGAGTCGACGCCGAACGCAGTAAATCTGGCCGCTGTGCTTGCAGAGCCAACGCAATCCGGTCGAGCGCGTGTCGCCCTGTCCAATAGTATTGGTGGCGATCAGGCCAAGTGTGCCGCCTTCCCGCAACAAATCGAACGCCCTTCGAAAGAAGTGAGCGACCAGATCGGCGTTGCCGTGACTGTCGGGGTGACATTGCTTGAGCCAGTCGGGATAGCCAGCGGGGTTCGCGGCGGCCACCGTGTTCTTGCCGGCGAAGGGCGGATTGCCCACGACCGCATCGAACCCCGGGTTCTTGCGCTCGAACACCTCCGGAAACTCCAGTTCCCAGTGGAAAGCGGCGACCGGCAGCTCCGTTGTCGCCAACGTCGCGTTCGCAGCCCGCCCATCGAGCAGCAGACTCGCATAGTTGAGGCGCCTGGTCTCGCGATGCTTCGGTTTCTCGTCCTCGAAGAACGCCGCCAGCACCGCGGCCCCAACGCACGGACATTTCGGAGTTCCCGTTCGGCTTCATCCAGAAGCTCCCGAAGTTCGTGCTCGGGTGCTTCGTCGCCGAGTTCTCGAATCATTTGGCGCAACTCGGAGACCCGCGCCACGTGCTTTTGCACTTCCATGGTCTCCATACCGAGTTGAAACCTGGGTACCTCGGCATTCCAATGGAATCCCTCGATCTGCCTGCGGGTCAGGCCAACCAGGGAATCGCCGTGCCGCAGCGCGTGGTCGACGAACGTGAACTCGTGATCGCACGCCAGGGTCACAAGCCATAGCGAGAGCCGCGCGAGGTCGATGGCCATGGGATTCCTGTCGACGCCGTAGAGGCATCTCTGGGCGATCAGACGCCGGGCGTGAAGCAGTTCGTCCTCGTCGGCAGGCAACGCCGGCGGGCCGCCGTGCCTGCTCCAGGCGTCGACCAGTCGCGCCGACAGTTGGCGGCACGCCTCGACCAGAAAGGCGCCCGATCCCGCGGCGGGGTCGAGCACTTTGAGACCGAGGATATCCTCGGGCCGGGCAGCCGGCCCCAGACAATCGAATATCGGTCGCAGGGCTTCGGAGACGATCGGCTCGGTCAGCGAGCGTGGTGTGTAGTGGCTCCCGGACCTTCGGCGCTCGTCCGTCGGCTGAAGAATGGGCGTTTCGTGAGGCACGATGTCCGGAGTCGCATCGCGATCGACAGCAAGGTCGAGCGCCGCCACGATGTCTTCGGCCGTGGTGGCATCGCGAAGGGCAGCGGCGGCGGCTCCCGCGAGCTGCCGGTCTGTCCGATCCCGAAGCTCTCTGGCTCTTTTACCGCCGTCCAGTTCCAGCAGGCGGTCGAGATCGACGATGACCGCGGCGCCGGTGCGTTTCGGCGACGCCACGGCGATGGAGCGCCCGGTCGTCAACTCGACGCGGAAGCCCATGACGGCCTCGTAAACCGATCCGATCTGCTCGACATCGAGTGTGCGGTAGGACAAACGCTCGCCGTCCAGCACCATAAGCAATCGCAGCACATTCCAGACGGTCGCGTCGGGGACCATGGGGATCGCCGAGTCGCCGGCCGGTTCGCGCCCTTCGAGGAAGGGAAACCGGGCCGGATCGAACAGCGCGCCCTTGCGCGCGACGAACGAGAGGCCGGCGTGGCCGCCGCCGCCGTGGATCAACCGGAACAAGACCAGCAATTGCGCCCAGGCGCCGAAGCGCTGGTCCATGGTGTCGGGCCATGCCGCCGCATCCGCGCGCAGCCGGGCGAACAGGCCGCCGAGGGAATAGTGCTGCTGGTAGACGGGATGGTCGGGCATGAGGCCGCGGTCTTCGGCGTAGAGCACGAAGACCAGTCGCATCAGCGTCGCGATCAGTCCGCCGTACAGCCGATCGGGATCGCGCCGCGCCAGTTGCGTGATGGCCCCGGCGCCGTGTGCATCCGCCGCGACGAAGCCGCGCAAGAGCTCATGGAGGGCGGCGAGCACCTGCCGGGAAAGTCTGGTGGAGACTTCGACCTGCGCATCGCGGCTCCTGGACAGAAGCGTCGGCAGCCGAGCCTCGGGGTCGCTCCCGAAGAGCGCCTCCGCCGATAGCAGCATGTCGAATGCGGCCAGGATGGGCCGACCCGCCGGCAGCGCCATCTGGGCAAAGTCGAAGGTGATGTGCCCGGACGACTCGCCTTGCGGCGCATGGACCAGACGGATGCGCTCGTCGGTGCAGAGCAGGCCCGTCGGAACGCCGGTTTCCCGCAGCAACCGTTCGAACCGGGCATGACGGCTCGCATTCCAGCCGGCATCGTCGGGCGGTTGGTCGAAATCGGCGCCCTCGTCCTCCCTCCGGACGAGCATCGTCCATTCTGCGTCCGCGTCCCGATCGCCCGGTACCGCCCAGGTGGGGGCGAGCATGACCTGCAACTCCGGCAAGGCAATCTCGAGCGTCTCGCGATGATCGGACGCACTCACGAGATCGCCGTCCTCCCAGCCCAACCAATCCGTGAACACCCGGCGCAGATCGGGCGCTCGCCAGCGGACCGTGGCGCCCTCCCCATCCTCCTTGAGCAGTGCGCGAAAGTCGCGCTGGCGCCCCGATACATTGCGGTCGGGGACCACCTGGGCGTCGACCATGACGGTCGGCGCGACGACGAGGCCCACCGGCTGAACGAAACCGAGCCATTCCTGATGGGCGAAGATCAGTTTGCCGCGTTCGCGATCCGCCATGGTCTACCCCGTTCGCGGCCAGAGGTAGACGAGACCGAGCGGATCGACACGGATGGCGCGCACCTTGTACGCATCCGCGATCCGGGCCGGCTCGGTCTCAAGCTCGGTCTCGATGGCTTCCAGGCGCCGCGTCCAGGCCCGGCGCTCGGCTTCGCGCTGGCGCCGTTCGGCCTCGTCGAAATCGAACATCATCTGCCGGTCTTCTCTGCCGGCCGCCTCGGCGATCCTCCTGCGCTGGCGCTTGAGCAAATCGATCATGCTGTACTGTTCGGTTTTCGACCGTTGGGCAAGCCGTTCCTTCGCAAGCTCCGCGAAGTCGTCTGCGCGGCGCTCCAGATGCGGAAGCAGATCGGCGATATCGGTTGGCGCCGAAGCCGCGAGACGCGTCCGGACCGGATCGGGCACGCTGTCCCGCCCGGCTTCGTCGAGCGCCGTCTGCAAGGAAGCCAGGGTCGTCTGCTCGCCGGCCCGGCCGTAAGGCGCAAGCGCGCCCTGTCGCTGCACGGGATCGATCCAGCGCGCCGTCACCGGCACGATCTCCTCGTGCAGGCGTGCGGCGCATGGTCCGTAGACGGCGAGCCGGCCGAGCAGCACAACGCGCGGGATTGCATCCGGGGCGACCGTAAGACAGGCCTTGGACAAGTCGTGGTGGATCAGGCCCTGCGCGGCGAACCGGCCAAGCAGGCGCCGGACTACACGGTGTTCGAGATGCAGGTGCACGGCGTTTTCGCCAAGACGTCCGGTGTCTTCGAAAGCCACGGGCCGGATGGCCGCCCGACGGCGCCACGCGCCCAGGGACTCGCCGCTCTGCCGTCGCGCGCGCAGCGAATCAAGTGCTGCGGTCCAGCCGGGATCGCTCGCAAGCGCACGGTCGGCGGCGGGAAAGACGAAGCGGCGCGGAGCGTCAGACACCGGCTTCTCCTGCCCGTCGGTCTCGGCGATTGCGGGAGCCCCGGCGAGCTCCAGGCTCATCGACAGGGCCTGACGGAACTGCGGCGCGGTAAGACCGATATGGGTGCGCGACTGCTCCAGGCGGGTGCGCAGGCTATCCACGTCCTCGCGCAGTCTGTCCTGGCGCAGACGCGCGTCCTCGAGCTCGTCCTCGACAGTGCGCCGCCGTTCTCCGGCCGACAGGTCCCGGATGGAGGCTGCGAGACCATCGATCCCGTCACGGCGCATGCCTTCCTTGCCGATGGTCCGTGGAATCCGCGCTTCGAGCACCTTCGCGGCGCTGCCAAGCTCCTCGCGAATGCGTTCCACCTTGTTCACCAGCACCTGCAGGACACGGTCTTCCGGCCGTTGGACGAAGACGAAGTACCGGCAGAACACTTCGTCGGCGGGCTGCAGCTTGCGATCAATGCGGCCGTTGCGCTGGTCGAGACGGCTCGGGTTCCAGGGCAGGTCGAAGTGAAACAGATCATGACAGTGGCGCTGCAGATTGAGGCCCTCCCGAGCTGCGTCGGTGGTAATGAGAATGCGCAGCGGGTGGTCGCCCGGCTCGGCATTGAAGGCATGCTTGACGTCTTCCCGCCTGTGCCGGGAGGTCGTCCCCGTGAAGGTCGCGATACGTTCGTGCGCCTTGTCGGAATGCGCGATGGCCTCGTTCAGGCAGCGCTCAAGCCAGCGGCGCGTGTCCTCGTATTCGGTGAAGATGAGGAGGCGGCGTTCGTTCCACTGCGGAGGCCCGGCCCCGAGCGCGGATCGAACCGGGCACATGTTGGCGTCGATCCACTCGATGATCCTGTGTACGCGCGGGTCGGCATCATGGCGTCTTGCCTCGGCGACCTCGCGCATTTCGTCGACGAGCGCGAGTTCGCGCATCAATGCGGTCCGTGCTTCCGCGCGTCGGCTGTCGGTCGATAGCGTTGTCGCCGCCGCCATCAGCTCGGCGAAGTCGAGTTCCGAAGGATCGGATCGTTCCGGATCGTCGGGCGCGTCGGCTTCGATATCGCCGTCACCACCGGTTGTACCGTCGCCCGTTTCCTCGCCGACGGTCAGCCGTTCGAGGTCGGCCAGCAAGTCGTTGGAAACCGCGATGGCTTCGGTGGATCGCTCCAGCGCGCGTTCCACGCTCCTGCGATGTACCGCGAGCGTCTTCGCGAAGGCCTCGATGGACGACAGCAGACGCTTTTGCAGCCCGCCGATCACCAGCGCGCCCGCAGCCTGCTTGGATCGTGTCTCGTCCTTCAGACGCTTCTCCCGCTCGGCCCGGTAGGCGTCGAGCATTCCTGGCAGGACGAGTTCGGGTGCGACCGGCGGCAGGCCGTCGATCTTGACCGGAACCACGGTACGCTTGGGAAAGCCGCCTTCGAGATCCCGGATATCGGACTTGAGGCGGCGGACCAGTACTTCGTCGAGTTGTCCCTTCAGCACAGGGACCCCGCGGCAGAAGCGCTGTGGGTCGAGAATTTCGAGCAGGGCGGAGAAACTGTTCGAATGCCCGTTGTGCGGTGTCGCCGAGAGGAACAGGCGATGCTCGAAACGCGGCGCGATATCACGGATCGCCCGTGTGATCTGTGAATCGATGGCATAGCGCGCCCCGCTCGCAGGCGCGGCGTTGTGCGCCTCGTCGAGAATCAGAAGGGTCTGGGGCGCGAACTCTCCAAGCCAGCCGCGCAGGCCCGAGGCATAGGTCTCGTCGATGAGCAGGCGGTGGGAGATCAGGAAGTGCGAGTGGGTGGTCCAGGGATTGACAGAGAAGCCGCGCTCGCGGCGCATCCGCGTCACATAAGCCCGGTCGAGAATGGTGAACGCGAGGCCGAAACGGGCCTCCATCTCGTCCTGCCACTGGTCGAGAATCGCAGGAGGACAGGCGACAACAATTCGGTCGATGCGGCGGCGCAACAGCAGTTCGCGCGCAATCAGCCCGGCTTCGATGGTCTTGCCGAGCCCGACATCGTCGGCGATGAACAGGTTGACGCGCGGCAGCCGAAGCGCCTTGCGCAACGGGTCGAGCTGGTAGGCGTCGATGCGGATGCCCGCACGGAAGGGCGCCTGAAAGAGATTGGGGTCGGTCGCGGTCACGCAGTTCCACGACAGGGTGCGCAGATAGGCCGCGAAGAGCGCCGGATCGTCGAAGCCCTTGTCTGCCACGGCGGCCCAGCCATCGTCCTTCAGAATGCGGGCGTCGATCTCGTGGTCCCACAACACCGACAGCGGCTCGCCCTGCGCATCGTCGTCAAGGCACGACAACTCGACGAGCATGGCTTCATCGGGGGATGGCGGCGGTGTCGCGTTCTCGACGAGGTAACGGCGCTGGCGAACCAGGGCGATGCGTCCGCGTTCGGGAGATTGCGCCGTCATGCCTTCGTCTCGTTGGCCCGGGTCTCCATCCGGGCGCATCGTTCCATCAACAGGTCGAACGACTCGTTGTGGTCCAGCAGCATGCCATCGGCAAGCATCCGGGCGTAATCATCGGCGAGCACCGCACGCGCGGCGCCGGAGGGGACGAGTTGGAGGTCACCGGAAACGGCCGCTTCGTAATCGATCCGCGAGCCGGTCGCGTCGTTCTCGGTGAAGAACATCGCCTTGTGGCGGGCAACCGACAGGGCGAGGGCACGGTCTGCGAGCGCGTTTGCCGCAATTCCCGCCTCGTCAAGACGCGCGAGATCGTGCCAGTGCCTCGACAGACGCTCGCCGCGCCGCCGCTCCTGACAGCAGAAGACATGGATGGCGGTCGCCTTCTCCCAGAACGTGCGCTCCGCCAGCATGACGGTGGGATGCGCTTCGGGAAACGCGAGGCGGGGAAGATGTGCGGCCGCGTCGCACACAACGGGGCGGCTCGCGTGCGGCTCGCCGGTCGATCGGGCACCGAACTCGACTATGACTTCCGGAGCAACGAAGCCGCTTGTCTCGAACATCGGTTCGTATGCGACGCAGAGCTTCTCCTCTTCCGCTCGGACCCGCGCCACGAAACCGGCGTCGGAGAGACCTTCTTCAACAATGGGGCGGGCCTCGTCCCGGACCCATTCCGCGAGACGGGTGCGGATGGCGCGCGTCCAGCGCTTCTCCTGGCTGCGCGTGGGCGGAAGCGCCTCGTCGCCGGCGCCGGAAACCAGATCCGGCGCAAACGACCGGATATCGTAGGTGATGTCGACATCTTCGGAGAACCGGCGGATCGCCCGCCACACTTTCGACAGCGACGTGCCGCCCTTGAAGGTCAGGTGCCCGGCGAACGGGGCCTCGAACAGCACTGCGAGGGTGGCGACGACCCAGATGTCCTTCTCGAGCAAATGCGCCCGGTATTGTCCTTTTTCCTGAGCGACCCTCAGCGCGTGGAGGCGGTCGCCGGCCGAAAGGCTCTGGAACGGCGTCTCAGCCATGTGCGAGGCGTGCGCTCAGCGGTTCGGCCATCCAGTTGGGCATGACGGCCCTCGCGACCGCAAGCTCTTCCCGCTCCGTCTCGGAGAGCGTCGGCAGAACCGCTTCGAGGCCGTCCTCGACCTCCCCGGGGCCGAGCCATGCCAGGGCGCGGATGACCTCGCCCGCCTTGCGGTGCGGCGCCGCCAGTTGCCAGCGCGGCGCGTGGCGCAGTTCCACGATGGACGAACCGAAGTGCAGCATGCGGCTGGGACCGGAGGTGAGATAGACCTCACGCACCGGATTCTGCGTGGTCAGGCGCAGGCGATTGGCCGCGGCGCCGCCGCACGGCACGATGGTCTCGCCCCAAAGTGCCGAAAGGGCCTCAAGAGCCTTCCGGGTGTGCGGCGCACACGTTCCGAACCGGGTCTCGACCGGGCGCATGTAGACGCCCTGGCAGATGCGCATGAGACGGTCCGAGCGCGCGAGGCGGGACAACGCCTGGTCGACCGCGGCCCGGTTGCCGAGATGCAGCAGGGCGGCCGGACACAGCGGCGTCGCCTCCGGAAGGGCCTCGGCATGCTCCATGATGCGACGAGAGAGGCCGCGCATGTTCGTATCTCCAATCCAGTCTGTCAGAAATCCAGTGATCAGATTATCGCGTTACAAGCTCGGAGAAAAGCCGTTTCGGCTTTGTGCCAGGATGATTTTACGCTAAATTCTGTATGATTTTTCAAGGCAGTACTTGGGTTTTCGGGGGCGCGGGTTGGTGCGGGAGATTTTTTTCAGTTTTCGCTGGCTTTCCTGCACTGAAGTTGTCATGGTGCGGGGATGTCGGTTCACAAGCACATCGCGTCCTGTCCGATTCACGTCGCAGCTCCGGAAGGGTCTGTCCGAGCATCCATGTTTCTTGGCAAGGTTTTTTGCGGGTGTCTGCGGTGATGTTTTCTGTGGTTGTCCACAAGCGGTGTGGGATTCCGCCTTGCTCTGCGAGCGAGGCGACATGAAGCTTGTGATCCCGGCGGCGGGTTGCCGTCCATTGGTCACGTGAACGCGGCTACCTTGCCGTCCCCGGGCATGGTAACGTGACCGTCGTCAATTGGGTTCCAGGTGTCCCGTCCACAAGGCGCACGGCGGTTCGGTCTCCTCGATGTTGACCTCGACGATGATCTGCAGATGTTCTCCCCAAGCCGTGTCGTAGAGGGAGACTGTCGAGACAGTGCCGATCGCGCTCTCGGCAGGGGTGATGGCCATGAGGGTGTCTCCTTCGCTCACTCACCGGTGCTTCAGGCAACGCTGCTGTCGCAGCAAGATGTTCGCCAGAGCTTGCGCATCACGGCGACAATCGCGACCTTGCTTGCCGGCAGTCTTGAGGCGCACCAGGTCCGCGTTGAAGCGTGCCGGTTGCGGCCAGGAGATCGCGTGGCCTTCGGCGCCCGCCACGGATGTGCCGGGCACCGTGGTCGTTGGCACCACCCCGATCAAGGCTGCCGACGCTGCCGAGTTCGGGCATCCAGAAGGGCCGTGGCGGTCACCGGATCGAGGTCAGGATGGCGTACCTCTGCTCGGGATCACCGGCGATCATCGAGATCGGCCGCCGGGGCCCTTATGACGGTCTCGCCATCCACCTCATCTGCACCTGTTTGGCGTCGACAAGCGCGCCACTAGGAGATCCTCCAGGCTCTTGAGGAAGACGGAGCCACAGGCTCACCGTGCCGATCTTGGCGTCGACGCGGTTGGCCCATCGCCTCGGCGAAGCGCCCGCAACGGGTTGACGAGGAAAACCTCGAAGCCCCGGTCATAAAGACACTGGTGAACCTTGCGGTGATAGCGGCCTGTCGCCCACCACCCGGCTCACCCCGAGGCCGCGAAGCCACCTGCTCAGCGCCCGCCAGCTCGTGGCGTCGTTCGCAAAACGTAACTGCTCACCCCCTGGTTCCGGCTTGATGTCGGGGTAGAGTAACGAACGGGTTTTCGTGGAGATTTGACACTGCAGGCCGATTCGTTTAGTGGTGGTCATCGAGAATGACGGGGACCGCCAGTGGGCTACTTTGGATCGAAGGCGACGAGCGGGCTGTGCCAGCTGCTTCCGGGGCTCCAGCCTCCGCATGATCTGTATGTGGAAACGCATCTCGGAAGCGGCGCGCTGATGAAGCGCAAGGCCGGGCGGCGGAGTACCGGAAGATGCCGCCGGGCGAGCGCCAGGCAATGCTCGTGGCGATCATGACCGTCGAGGCCGGGTGATGGCGACGGGCGGCGCGCGAGGAGTTCGAAGCGGCCAGGATCGCGGCGCTGCGTGCGGCCGGCAAGGTGTCGGAAGAGGCCGTGATCCGCGTCCTCGACATCCTCATCGTCGTCCTTCTGGAGAAGACCACGCGCAAAAACGGACAAGAGCGTGAGGCGTGCCGGGAGCAACGGCCCGAAGCCGAACCAGCAGACGGGCGACAACCTGCGCAAGACCATCCGTCGAGGAGACGGTCGCGGTCGATACCTGCGACGCCTGCGGCGCCGACGGCGTCGACCCCGTCGATCGGGAGCGCCGCACGACATCGTGTTCGAGGTCGCGCCGCGTCGACGCCGAGGAATGCCCGAAGTGCAAGGGCCGGTTCCCCGACAACATCCCGTGCAGTACGGCATCCAGGCCCTCGTCATCAACCTGCTGGTCGCCCAGATGCTGTCCCTGCGCCGTGCCGCTCGTGCAGGCGATCTCCGGCATCAAGCTCTCCGAGGCCTCGGCTATGGTTTTACGATGCGTCATGGGAGGAGGCCGCCGTGCGCACCTCCTGCAACGCCCGATGTCGACGATTTCGGATCAACGGCAAGTGGCTCCATGTCGTCGGGACGTGCAAGTTCCCGCACCGCAAGCGCGGCCGGGAGGCAAGAGATCGGCATCATCCCATGCTACAAGGGCGTCCTGGACCTCGTACATGGCAGTGTAGCCACCAGCGGCAGCCACCTGCTGCGCGAACTGACCTTTGTCGTCGAGGCTACCGCGCGACTGATGAAGAGCCTGCTCCGCGAGGTCTGCCACAAGATCAACAAGAGCGCATCCAGGACCCTGAACGACGCCGTGCGCAAGCGCTACCGCACCATCAGGGCGCCAAGGAACTGCCCGACATCCCGACGAAAGGAAAACGCATCGCAAACGCGCACAACCTGCACGAACGTCTCGTGAAACACGAAAACCTGCCTTCACAGACGACCCCGATGTCAGCTTCACCAACAATGCCGGAGAACAGAAGATCAGGATGGCAAAGGTCAAGGTGTCCGGATGCTTCCGCTCCACGCAAAAGCATGGTGCCGGGGCTCAAGCTACCTCACCTCCATGGCGGCACTCGGCTACAATCATCACGTCGCCACCCAGATCGCCCTCGACGGAAAAGCCGCAGACATCATCAACGAGCACTACGACCAATCAGAACCCAACTAGTAGTCCACCGGCATTGTATTGATGGTTTTTGTGGGTAGTATTTTCGTGTCGGCGTTCGTTGGAATCTGGACAGTGCCGATATCCACACGGGCAGATGCCGAACAGGCAGGCAGCCGCAGCCTCATGCGCAGGTCCGGACAACGGGCATGCCCGCAGGTCTTCGGCGCAATGACAGGAGCGGCGCATATGGCCAACTCTCGAGGCAGGAAGCTCTACCGCGTGACCCTTTCAGCGCAGGAGCGCCGGGATCTGAAGGCGATCGTCGACGGCACCGGGGCTGCCTGGCGTCGGCGCCGGGCACAGGTCCTGATGCTGGCTGACGAGGGGGCGCTCGGCTTGTCGATGCCGACATTGCGCAAGGGCTGGGCATCGGCGACGGTCGAACGCTTGCGCAAGCGCTGCGGGGGCTGGACGCCGCCCTCAGCCGCAAGGAGCAGGTGAACCGTCGGCCGAAACGGCTGGACGGGGCGATGGAGGCGAAGCTGGTCGCCCTGTTCGTCCCCGCCCGAGGGCTGTGGACGCTGAAGCTGCTCGCCGGCCGTCTGGTGGAGATGGAGATCGTCGAGCGCATTTCGGAAGAGACGGTCAGGAAGACGCTAAAAAAAGAGATCAAGCCGTGGCTAAAGCATTACTGGTGCATTCCACCGCACCGGAGCGCACAGTTCGTGGCGGCGATGGAGGACGTGCTTGACATTTATCAGCGGGACTTTGTCGGGGACGAGGTGCTGGTGTGCATGGATGAAACCAGCCGGCAGCAGACGAAGGAAACCCGCATCCCCCGTCTCGTATGGCCCGGTCAGCCGGAGGTGGTCGACTATGAATATAAGCGCAACGGCACGGCCAACCTCTTCATGGCCTTTGCGCCCAACGAGAACTGGCGCACGGTGAAAGTCACCGACCGCCGCGGGACTGGGCGCACTTCATCCGGGAGCTTGCCGACGACCATTTCCCCGACAGAAAGATCGTGCTGGACAATCTGAACACGCACAGTCGCTGTATGAAGCCTTTGAGCCCGAGGAGGCGAGGCGGGTGCGAAAGCGGTTCGAGTTTCGCTACACGCCCAAGCACGGGAGCTGGCTCAACATGGCCGAAATCGAGATCGGTGCGCTGTCGCGGCAGTGCCTTCGGCGACGCATTCCCGACCGCGACACCATGCTGCGGGAGACGGCGGCGTGGGTGGAACGGCGCAATGCGGCCGATGTCACTGTCGACTGGCGTTTCACGACGAAGGATGCCCGGACGAAACTGAAGTCACTATATCCGTCAATTTAATAATGTTAGACTACTAGGGGTGAGTAGATACCTTGCGCGTATGACGCGGCGGCTGGCTGACGACTGGGCCTGCGGCCACCAGGTGATTGTGACGGAGACGTTCTGCGATCCGGAGCGTTTTGCGGGCACAAGGCGGCGATGTGGCAGCGCTGCCAATTCCACTTGGCACAAAACGCCGTGCAGCACGCACCGAACAACGACATCAGGAAACGTATTGGAAAACAGCTCAGAGCTGTCTGGAATGCGTCCTCACTTCAAACCGCCGAGGCTGAACTGGCCGCCCTCGTGGCCAGCTATCGCGACAAGCATCCAGGCTTCGCAGACTGGCTGGAAAACAATGCGCCCGAGGGGCTCGCTGTCTTCACCTTGCCCGATGCTCACCACAAGCGTATGCGAACCTCGAACGGCATCGAGCGACTGATCCAGCAAGAACTCAAGCGGCGCACCTCCAAAGTCAGGGTCTTTCCGAACCTCGCCTCGTTGGATCGCCTCTCAACCGCAGTCCTCGTCGAGGAAAAATGGGAAACCGAAACCAAGGCATACATCAAATGGGGAACAGCTCGATCAGCTTCACGACAATTTCCAGACATCAGGTTGCGTAATCCCCGGCACTGGCCGCATGAGATGAACAAATGGTACTGAGCCTGCAACTGTGCCATACGAAACTCTTACCCGGGTCACCACGCGCCTGCGCCAGGCGCGTTGATCGTCAACCGACAGGACACGCGCCCGACCGCCGAGGTCGCCGAAATCTCCTCGGCGGCTGGTGTCGAACCCGTCGCACGAGGGGCCGCCTCACAAGCTGACAGAATTCAACAGGATGTAGTGCCATGTTGAAGTCGGCCGACAAAAAATCACGTTATATCAACGCGATAAAAATTCCAAGCCGCAAAAATTACCAACTTGGGAAGAGTTTCTTGCGCTCGCATCAATGCCCGCGAGATGGTGTTCTTGGCCGGAACGGTACCTATCAGCGTGGCGGTGCCCGTCCCGCCGGCAAGGCATCGCGTGATGGAAGAGCTAGGTCCTGCAGTCCAGTGCCCACGAGCGTTCCTCGTGGCCCGGATCGAATGAGGAGTTGGTCTGGTCGGGGTTGCGGTTGACCAGCGGGCGGGCGAAAAGAGGATGGGTGAGTGACCGAATCTCGTGATCGAGAACGAACAGTTGGCTACCGGTGTCCGGATCTACTATGGCCTCGAAACGATACTGGAATTGGTTGCTCTCCTCGGAAATCAGTCCGCGTTCCGTCAGCCTTCCATGGGGGCCGGAAAAATCCGCGATATAGATCTGGACGTGGTGGCCGTCAAATTCGGGAACGGGCTGTCGCGTTTCGCGGAAGACAAGAGCCTGCCGGTACCCCACCGGCACCCGGGCCTGGCCGTCGGCGAATTCGGCTGGCGCACCCATGATCTCGCGGTAGAACCGAGAGATGCCGTCAGCGCAATCGGGCGGGACATCGAACTCGATCTGGACCAGGCCGAGGGCCGTGCGTCCGAACCGCTCTTGCGGCGTGTGGCATCGGAAACGGTTGCCCCACGGGCACGTGACGTCGACATGGCTGTCGCCCGACACGAAATCGAATGATGATTCGGCGAGCGGCTTGCGCACTGAATCGAGCCGTCGCTGCAGGTCATCAAGGTCCGGCATTACGAGCCCTATGCGCCCGCGCACGACCTGCGGGTCGCCGGTCGGCAGGTGAAATTGCGAGCGGCCGGCATTGATCCACATGTTGGTTATACCCGTCACAAGGTAGGGGTCGCGTGTCAGGCCGAGGCCCGTGACGTAGAACAGCGTCGCCAGCCGCTGGTCCGGGATGCGGACGTTCACATGTTCCAGCGCGATGATATTGCCGGTGTCTTCGAGTGTGCGGTCGTAACGGTTGGTGGACATCAGATTCTCCGCCCGCAAATGTTCCGGGCCGCTGCCGGAGCCTTTCGTTGCTCGGGCCTTTTCCGGCGGCGTGTCGCACGGTCGCAGGACGACCGACCGTGACATGAGCAGGCTTGGACGAACGGTTGCGATTTTCTCTGCCATCGATCCCGCCGGATTATATTGCTGACGGCGGGCGAGGTTCAAGCGGATTTGCCGGGACCGGGCCCGCATTCGCGGGCCGATATCCCGGCATCGCCGTTACGGGGCAGCAACACGACGCCATCCGGGACTGGCGCGGCGAATCCGCATCTATCCGCGATGCGGGGCGGTCAATTGGTCATCAGGTTCGGAAGATAGGTTGCAAGCCCGGGAAAGAGGATCAGCAATACGAGGACGATCAGTGCGCAGCCGATATACGGAGCGGCCGCCAGCGCGACCTGCCATAGCGTGGTGCCACGGGGCGCTACTCCCATCATGACGAACAGCAGGAGGCCGAAGGGTGGCGTAGTCAGGCTGATCTCAAGCGCTAGCAGCATGACAAGGCCGAACCAGATCAGGTCAAACTGAAGGGTGGTCGCCAGTGGGAAGAAGATCGGTACCGTCAGCAGCATCATCGACACCTGGTCCATGAACATGCCCAGAACCAGGAGGACGGCGAACATGATCAGCAGCATGACGATGGGTGCGAGTTCGATTGCTGTGGCCCATGCGATCAGGCCGGCGCTGGCACCGGTAAATGCCAGGAGCTGGCTGAACGTCGACGATGCGAGAATGATCAGGAGGACCATTCCGGTCACGCGGAGTGATCCGGAGAAGGATTTGACGATGATATCCCATGAGATGACGCGATAAGTGATGGCCAGGACAAGGACGCCGAGCGCCCCGAAGCCCGCAGCTTCCGTCGGGGTGGCGATGCCGAGGATGATCAGTCCGATGACGCAAAACACGACGAGGCCCATCGGCAGCACGTTGACGACGACCGACAGCAGGATCTCTCCCAGCGAGTGGCCCTCGACCGTGTATGCGGGCGCGGCGTCGGGATCGATCCGGACCTGGGCGTAGATCAGTATGGAGTAGAGGACCGCAAGCACGAGGCCGGGAAAGACGCCCGCGATCAGCAGCTTGCCGATGTCGATTTCGGCGAGGCTCGCAAGCAGCACCGCGAGCGCCGAAGGCGGGATGATCATCGCGAGCCCTCCGGTCCCGAGGATCGGCCCCATCGACATGTGCTGCTTGTAGCCGCGGTTGGTCATTTCTGGAACCATCATCGAACCCATCATGGCGGTGTTCGCCATGGTCGAGCCGGAAAGGGTGGCGAATATGGTGCCGCCAGCGACCGTGATGTAGGAGAGTCGGCCGGGCAGCCGTCCGAAACACAGGTCCAAGGTGTCGAAGACCCGTATGGCGAGTCCGGTGTGGAAAAACAGTTCGCCCATGATGATGAACAGCGGCACCGGAATCAGGGCGAATATGGTGACCGATTCGACCGCGTTGACGACGATCTGCGGCATGGCGTCGAGGCCACCCATGAAGATCATCGCCCCGACGATGTTTGCGGTGAGGAACGAAAACGCCACCGGGATTCCTAGCAGCATGAAGGCGATGACCATGCCGACCAAGAAGCCGGCGATCGAATACCACTCGGTCAACCACTCCATCACAGGGATTCCGAAGTTCCGGCCTTGCCGGAATAATAGGAATCGAAACCGAGGAGATAGCGTGCGAATTCGATGGCGATCAGGCTGAAGCCGAGCGGAAACGGCAGGAACAATATCCACTTGGGCATGTCGATGGAGCGCAGGTCGAGCTCGCCGCTTGCCATCGCAGCCGTCATCTCGACGAAACCGTAATAGACGAAGAGAAGGGAGAGGACGATGCACAGCAGGTAGACGACTCTGGCCATGACGCGCCGGACTGCCGGCGGCATGGCCAGCGTGAGCGATTCGACAACCACGTGGCCCTTGAGCCGTACAAGCCATGGCGCCGCCAGCATGGTTGAGAACAGGAGGCAGTACTCGGCGATTGCGCTGTACCATTGCAGGGAGTTGAAGCCGGCCGTGCGAATGCCGACATCGGCGATGATGCCGACGAAGATGACGGCGAGCATCAGTCCCGCGATGATCGCGAGCCCGGTGATCAGGCCGTTATAGGCTCGGACAAGCATGTTCATGGGTCGGGAAAGGCCGCAGCCCCGGCACGCCGGGGCCACGGCTTCGACGGCCTACTGGCCGTGATAGAGCCTGCTCAACATCTTGGCTTCTGGAGTATCAACCTTCTTGAGGCGCTCGATCGGCACGGTATTGGCGAGATCGAGGTATTTCTTTGCCGCCTCGCCGGTCATCGTGATCTCCTGCTGACCGAACTCCTTGGCGAGGATATCGCGTTCCTTGGCGACCAGCGGTTTCCAGTAGTCGTAGGAGATGCGTTCCCAGTCCTTGCCGGCCTGGATCATGATCTCCTGTCCCTTCCTGCTCAGCTTCTTGAGCGCCTTGTTGGAGATGAAAACGGAGGGTTCTAGCTGGTAGAAGGTGGGATAGACGCGGTACTTGACGAACTTGGCCCAGCCGAGACCGCGTGTCCACATCTCGGGAAAGGCGAAGCCGTCGACGAGGCCGCGTTCGAGCGCGTTGTAGATTTCCGGAACCTGGACGGTGATCGTCGTCGCGCCGAGTTCTTTGAGGAAACCGTCATAGACCGGCACCGACCGGATCTTGAAACCCTTCAGGGAAATCATGCCGTCTGGCCCCAATTTGGGTTTGTCCCGCAGATAGAGGATGAACGAGACGCTGGTGGCGGTCTGCGCAAGGAGTATGCCGTCAAGCCTCTTGGTAAGCGCCGCGTCGAGCGCCGCCATCGCGCCGTTCTTGCGAGCGTCCCACGGGCGCAGTTGTGTTGCCGACAGGGCGTCGACCTCCGGCACCACGCCCCGGTGATAGCTCGCGGCGGTATACATCAGGTCGTAGAGGCCCGACTTGAAGCCCTTGGACTGGGCCGGCGCCTTGGCGATCTCGGGTCCGCCGATGTGGACGATCTTGAAGTGGCCCTTGCCGCGCTTGTTGGCTTCTTCGATGAAACGCAGGAAATCGGGCGTCAGCGCGAAGTTCTTTGGCCAGCCGGCTATCCCCTTGAGCGTGACTTCCGCCGCGCTGGTCACCGGGCCAAACGAAAGCGTTGCCGCAACTGCTGCTGTGGCCGTGAGGGCCAACATCTTCTTCATGTGGAAACTCCCTGAATTGTCTTGATGAGATACAACTGGCTGGAGGCATTGTCTCATCGCTGAGCACAAAGGCAACCCCCGGCCCGTCCCGGCGAGGATATTCTCACGCTAAATTCTGTTTGATTTTTCAAGGCAGCATCTGGGTGTTGCGGGGGCGCAGGTTGGTGCGAGGAGATTTTTGACAGTTTTCGCTGCCCCACTTCCAGTCTGAAGTGGGGTCCATTTATATCGAGTAGAGTTTTGGATACACCTGCCACCGTCGCCAACAGGACCAGTGCGACGAAAAACTGGAATTGCCGATATGGTCCTTGGTCGTCAGGTTGTGCGATGGGCGTGGCAAGCATCCAGTGAACTTCTTCCAACAATGGCTCAACGCCGACCGCGATTGCCGCGCCGACAGCGCCAGGGAGCGAATCCGGGAGTGTGAGTGGAGTGTATGCCATTTCATCATTCCTCAACTGGATTCAATACGCTCGCGATTGCATCCAGTTTCTCCCTCACTTCTGGATGGATTTCGTTTTCACTCATAACAGAAGCCAACAAATACAGATCCCGTTTGCGTGTACCTTTTCCGACACGGTCCAGAAGCGGTATCAAGAATTCTTCGCTTGCCTTTATGCGTGTAAGGGCGACATGGTCTTCAAACCAATCGGTTCCTTGGGGCACCTGCCGCTGAAATGCTTTATCAACTATAAGCTGCATCAATGGGAGGTGATCGACGAACCGCGCAATACTCTCCGGGTGCAAGAGATAATTTTCAATTTCATAGCGTCGCCATCTCAACACCTCTAATCCAGCTTTCGTCGTTTCCTGATCCGGCTGATCGAGATTGTCCCCATCAATCAGACAAAGCCCTCGAATTCGAGGAAATGCCGCTCTCATTGCAAAAAAATGTGTTTTCGCTTCACGTAGACTTCGTCCACCAAGCCAGTGAACAAACGGGCGTTTGAAGTACTCGTCAGATTCATGATTGAGAATGTGCGCCCATGCCTTCAGAATTTTCTCATCCGTCTCTCCCTCCACATAAAGCACCCCTCCGGCGTCTCGACCGAGCAGTAAATCAGTGGTCGTGACGCGCTTGAGAGCCTCCCGGACCTGGTCTCGTTCCGTTTCGCTCGTCAGTGCACGGGGCGCGTCACCGAAAAAGCCGAGCACGCGTTCCGGTTCCGTCGCATCAAGCACAACCTCGGAATGAGTGGCGATGATCACCTGTCCCCTTCGCTCGTGTGCAACCCGGCGAATCAGATCGTAGACTTGTCCTTGCAGCATGATATGCTGGTGCGCGTCGGGCTCGTCGAGGAGGATGACCGTGGCGGGACGCGCATACAGGAAGGCAAGCAGCAGGAGCACCTGAAGCGTTCCACTCCCCGCATTGGAGAGGTCAAGAGGCCTGTTGCTGCGCCCCGTCTTGTGGCCCAGTTCACGATATTCACACACGATGTACGGCTGAGCGGGGGAGTATACGGGCTTCAGCAACTCCACCTGGAACAAGTCTCGGATCTGCTCTGCCAGAGCTTCCCAGTCTTCCGTACGGTCACTCTCGGCTATTTCCAGCAGCAGATTCCTGAGAATCTCACCAGGTCGTCCCTGACCGACGAGCAGGTCTTGCATACCGCGGTCGCGCCGCGGTTCATCGCGCTCGATCCCCGAGAGTGGCGGCACATGAACAATTTCCAGATCTTTCGCCGCTGCTGGTGGGAAATCCTGGATAGCTTCCCGATCAAGATCTTTCGCGCCACTGGGTCTGGCGTACACTAGCTCCAGATTAGCGTATTGGAGTTCGATTCCACAGCTCCAGGGCTGGTCATCCTGGAGACCCTCCACGACAATCTCGATAAGTCGTGGTGTTCCAGACATGCCTTGTGGACCAGCAACCCTCCGGTCTTCCCACAGCAGGTTCATTTCCCGAAGTGGCACAGCTGTGATGTCGGCGCGTGGTATGGCGACTCCCGTACGCCTGGCTGCCCTGCTTCCCTCTCGTTGGGAAATCCACCGATGCAGGGCCAGCTTCCACATTGCGACCATTTGAAGGAGCGTCGATTTTCCGGCATTATTCGGTCCGGCCAGAACAACCGAATCCGACAGATCGAACCTCTGCTCGCGGAAGCATTTGAAGTTCTTGACTGTGATGCGGTGGATCATTAGAAAATCCCTGCGAGCAAGGAGTGATCTACAGCAATTGGACGTTGCGCAAACTGCCCTCTGTTCACATGTGATATCCTGAGGAATCGACTGCGGACGAAACACTCAATATCAGTGCAAGGCTGAAACCACTCATACCTATCATGGTAAGAAAGCTCCAATATCGGTTCTCTTCTTCTTTCCCGGTCCACGATGTCGGTCATGCCGCATCCTCCAAGAGCCGAGACATGAGGGAGGCATTCAGCGTTGCAGCGATCCGGCCGGCAACTGCCATGCGCTCGATTGTGGCTTGCGTCGCCTCCGCTATATCTGCGAAGCGTCTTTGCATGTTAATCGGAGGAAGGGGAATCAAGGTACTTTCCATAAAAGACTTGGGGACACGTTGCTGCCCTGCTTTCCCCGTAAAACTGCTTTTAGCTTCGTTTCGAAACTCAGCCCGGCGTACGAAATGATGGAGATACTCTCCCAAAATGAGCTTCTCTAGCCGAAGAACATAGAATTCAGTTGACCCCCGGCCAATGCCGTTGGTCAAGTTTCGCGCCAATGCTGTCTTCCCGTTCTTCATGCAGGGGGTAACCTTTGCAAACAAGACGTCTCCCTCTTCAAACGATGTGTAGCCTTTGGAAACATCCACTGCTGGACGCTTCTCGGAATGGATGATTTCTCCTGACCATTCGTCAACAACCGCCATCGGAACGAAACTCACAAGAATGTTATCGGAGCGATAGAGCTTTTTAGCACGAGGATTGACTGTACAGACATCGCTCAAATGCGCAGTGTCCCACCCCATCGGGTTGGTGCGGGGTCACTGAACATGTTGACGAACAGCGCGGGCAGGAACTCCCGCAGCCTTTCCTGCGCCTGCGTTTGCAGCTGTTCGATCTTCGCCGCCCGGTTCAGGATGCCGGCGATCCGCCGCTGCTCGTCGAGCGGCGGGAGGGGAACCGGCAACGACATCAGCGCCTTCATGTCGGTCCGCGGCATTCGGGAACCAGTTATCGACGACATCGTGTGCTCGACGGTCTGTGCTCGCCGAAGCAGGTGTGCAACGAATTCGCGATCAACGCCTTCCCGGGGCAAGAGCGGAATCAGTTCGGTCGAGCACCTCCCGCAAAAATCAGGAGTTGCAACCTTGTTTAGATACGGCCGAAGTTTTGCGTACAGGATATGGCGTTCGTCGAACCGGAAAGTCGTGCTCCTTTGACTCCCGACGCGCGAGCCGTTGGCAAAATTAATAACACCGTTTTGGGACTCGATGTTCTCCACGCCCACGAAACGAAGCTCCGTCGCGGTAGAGTCGTCCGGGTCAAGCCCTTGCCAATCCATTTCACAGAGATCACCCAGCTTTACGACCGGGAAGCTCATTCCTCCACGACTCCCCACGCCGCGTCGCCCAATTCGTCGATCTCTGCGAGGATTTGCGTCTCGATGCTGCGCAGTTCCTCCAGAATCTCCAACGGGTCGTGGTGCTCGACCTTGGCGCGGCTCGGTGGCCGGTGGCGGTTGGTCCTAGAAGAAAGCGGGAACCCCACGCTAATTACGTTGCCCCGCAACGTCTGGGCTAGAGTTTTCCAATTCAGCGATCCGGTCAAGAGCTTCGTCCAGATCTGCCGCAAAGGCTATCCATCCGGCTGGAGAATCGCCGGGAAATGTAAAATCCGACCAGTGCAATAGCCACCGGAATGACAACGGCGACCAGCCCGATCAGCAGCGATAAGCCTTGCAGGTACAACGCAACAGGTACGCCCTCGCATGTCATTTGATCACCGGCGCCGGGTAGGACGGCCTTTCGCAGCCTGTTCACGCTCCCATTCGAGGGCGGCATCTCTGGTCGTCGCGTGCCCGACCTTTTCGATATCGCCACTGCCGAAATCGTTTCTATGCTCGGCTTCCCGACGCTCAAGATCGTTCGTGATGCCGGTGTGAACGATCCTGCGGCCCCGTTTGAAGTGATATTTGTAAGTGTCGCGCGCCATGATCAGTGCTTCCAATACCAGTATGATTCCGATAGTGACATGGAGTCAAAATGTCAAGCTCCCCGCACAGGGCCATTCTTTTGTCGGGCCTGTGGATTGCTGATGTGACAGGGACCTGGCATGGCACCTTGGGTTCACTGTGGGCCGGTTTCAGTGGCTGGTGCATCAGGCTGGGCACGCTTTTTCGAGTGTTCGAGCAGAGCTGTCCTGTTGCGTCGGCGCGTTCCCGGCTTGTGGCGCGGGGTCAGGAGCGAAGGTTTATCTGCGGGATGAGGATGGCGCGCGTCCCGGGCGGCGTAGTGCCGGTTGGCCTCGGGCATATGGTTGAAGTGTCCGCCGCAGCGCACGATGGCTGCGTTTGTCGAGAGGTTGCGCGGCGCACCCTGCAGCGGTCTTCGTCGCAGGTGAAATCGCGTACGTGGCGGAGTCGATTTTCCATGACCCGCGCGCCAGAAGCATCTCGGGGCGTTCGGGGCCGAGCGAGGTGAGGCACCAGGTGGTCTCGACGCTGCTCTCTTTGGTCTTGCAGATCTCGCGCTTGATGCGGATGGCGGCGACCGTGGAGAGCAGCGCAGCGGTTCCGCTCGGCGCCGGAGATGTCGACCACGGCGGCGGCGCTCGATGCGCCCTTGTCGAGGGTTTCGAACGAGCCCTCGAAGTCGATGGCCTTGAGGTCGTCGAGCATGGTCTCCTGGTTATTCTTGATCGCCGTGACGACATGCGGCGCTCGAGAAGCCGCCGCTCGTGCTGAGCGTGCATCGCGTCCATGGTGACGATGCGGCCCGTGACGTTGATGCTGCTGGCGAGGGGGATCTCGTTGCTCTTCGCCTGGCCGAGAACCATCCGTGCTCGACCGCTGCGACCCGCCGGGCGTTCTCGGCTGGAGGCACCGCGGATGTCCTTGCCGTCGTGTCTGCTGCCGGGCCGTCCACAGAGCGTTGTCCAGGGTCTCGGGTGACAGGTCAGCGAGGATGGTGTGGAAGGTTGTGGGTGCGGTGTAGCGCTTCGGGCTGAAGAACGAGTTCACCGCCGCAAGCTGTTCCTGGAGGGCGGCGAATGCGGTCACGCCGCAGTAGCTGGCGAGCCGCGAGAATGGTTCTCAGCGGATAGCGCTTGCGGCATACCTCGCCCAGGCACAGGCTGCGCAGCCGAGGCCCGGCACTGTCGTGCTGCGTTCCAGCTTTCCGGGATCGCGTCCCGGCTCAGCGCCTCGGCGGCCCCAGTTTGTACATGAAGATCTCCTGGCCGTGGTGACGGAAGCGCGCGGAGCCGCTCGCGACCGAGCGTCAAGCAAGCGCCAGTTCGCCGCGCGATAGCAGGTTCCGGCGAAGCGCTTGACGAACGTCTCCGCGAGGAACGCGCGGCCTCGATGTCCAGCCGTCGAAGGCTCAGGCCGAGCATGCGGGACGCCAGGTTCGGCATCCCCCCAACGAACCGGAAATTGTTCGCGATCAGATGCAGGCACTGCTGCTCCGCAGCGGTCGCGTGCAGCAAGCTTGAACGCGCCGCCAGCCGACCACCCAGGTCTCGCCGTGCAGGGCGACATGGCGCAGACCCTTGATGCCGTGAAACCGCAGCTAGTGATGCTCCTTCACCAGATGGTCCCGGAGCCGGTGCTCACGTGCGCCACGGGCGCACCGTCACCTCGCGAAGGAGGGAATCCGCGGTCGCAAGGGTCGCCATGCCGGCACACTGCCACGGCGAAAACGGAATGCCCGGACCAAAATCAGCATGCGCCGATCGCTGGGACGACAACAGAATAGCCCTGTTTGCCGGTCGAGGTCTGCGTGTTCACCTGGCGCGGGCGGTCGATTGGCGCTGCGGGCTGGCAGACGGTCGTCCTCAGCTGCGCACCCGTTGGATTGGCTGGCGCCGCGAGGAACAGTTCAGGCGGTTGCCGGGAACAACACGAGGTTTGTTGTTCCTGGTGGTCGTTTCCGGGCCTCGTTTGCGTTGTCGCGGATGGTGCGGCGGCGACCGGGAGGCTGCCGTTGCTTGTTGCGGAGTCGTTTGTCTCGCCGACGAAGTTCAGCGGCACCATGTACAAGGCGGCGAACCGGGAGTGCGTTGGCAGGGGCCATGCGCGCGCCAGCGGGCGCCGACCGGGGAGGCGAAGGATCCTTACGTGTTTCCGCTGCGTCGTGACGCGGGATCGTTCGCCGCTTCCTGCGGCGTGGGAGTTGCGGGCGCCGCTGGTCGGCGCAGGAGTTGCGCTCGATTTATCAGCACTTCGGGGCGCTTTCCGGCGCGCGCAGGGGCATCGCCTCGGTGCTGTGCATGATTTTGCTGGCTTGCGAACCGGCGCGGTGGCGCACTACGACGCAGAAGGAGCTGGAGCAGCGTGGAAGAACAGGGACAAGCCGACCTCCAGATCGACCGTGCACCGGGTGCTGCAGAACACCGACCCGGGATGATGCTCTGCGGCGCGCAGCCGCAGGTCGGCAACGACGGCAAGCGCGGCCGCACCGGCGAGGATCATTACGAGACGGCCTCGCTGGCACGGGACCGGCATTCGATCCTCAACTATCACGACGGGGAGATCGCTGCCGTCCACGCCGCGACGGCGCCGGCCGTCTGCTTGGGTCCCGGCACATGCCGCCGCCGGGCGTGGCTCTCAAGCAGTCGCGGCGGATCTTCCGGCAAGCGAATACCAGAGTGTAACCGCGGTGGCGAGAACGAGCAGCGGCGCGGCACCGACATTGACCCAGGTCCAGCCGAAATAGTGGATCAGCGCGCCTGACGATAACGAGCCCATCCCGACCACCGTATACACGACCTGGTTCATCATGCCCTGCGTCTTCGCGCGTTCGGACGGGGTATAAGCCGTGGTCATGAGCGTGTTCGCCGCGGTGAACGAGAAGTTCCACCCGACGCCGAGCAGCACCATCGCCAGCCAGAAATCGAAGACCTCGATGCCGGAGAGCGCGACGGCGATGCAGGCCGCCTGCAGCACAAAGCCGGCAAGGATCATTCGCACCTCGCCGAAGCGGTTGATCAGGGATCCGGTGACGAAGCCCGGCGCGAACATCCCCACGATGTGCCAGGAGACCACGTCGGCCGCATTGCCGAACGCGTGGTTGCAATGGGCGACCATGGCGATCGGCGTTGCGGTCATGAGAAAGTTCATGACGCACTGGGCGATGGTCGCTGATGTTGCGGCGGCGATGAAGACGGGCTGGCGCATTATCGTCGCGAGCGGCCGCTGCGGACCGGTCCTCTGCGCAACCGTGAGCTGCGGAATGTCGAGAAAGGCCAGCACCAGCGCCGCGGCCAGGGCGGTGCCGATCATGAACAGGAAGGCGCCTGCATAGACCGGGTCGGCGATGAGGTCCTTGCCCCACTTGGCGAGATTCGGGCCGGCGAAGCCTGCAAAGACCCCGCCGGCAAGGACCAGCGAGATGGCCTTGCGCTTGAAGGCCTCGGTAGCGACGTCGGCGGCCGCAAAACGGTAGAGCTGGGCGAAGCCGGAAAAGAAGCCAAACAGGAGGCCGCCGAGGGCAAGCAGCCAGAAGTTGCCGAAAACGACCGCACCGGTACAGGCGCCGCCGCTTGCCGCGGCAATCAGCGTGCCGGTGAGGAAGCCGGCCCTGCGGCCGACCCGCCTGCTGAAGAGCGAGGCTGGCATGGCCGCCAGCGCAGTGCCAACGACGATGAGCGCGGTCGGCAGCGTGGCCAGCGCCAGATGGGGGCCTATGCCGAGCGCCACGATGGGGGCGGTGACCATGAACAGCGACCGTCCCGTGCCGAACATCATCTGGCATGTCGAGAGGATCAGGACATTGTGCTGGTCGCGGGGAATCATCATTGCAGGGGCCGCCATTCACCGGAGCGATTCTGGGCCGACAGCACCTTCGGGTTCCGTCGGGGGGCATGGCATGCCGGCGGCGCCACGCCGGCCGCTTTCGGCGAAATCCGAAGCGCATGGAAACTCCGGCCCGCGAGCCGGAAGGCGCGCGGGCCGGTGTCTTGAACTCCTGTCCGTCTTGGACGGGTCCGTGGCGACGATGCCAAGCCGGACGGGACGGGCTGGGGAATCAGGACGCCCGGTTGAAGAGTTCCTGCACCTTGCTGATGACGGCAGGCGGAGTTTTGAGCGTTTCGACAATCACCTTCTGGATGGAGGGGCCGGACGAGTAGGTTACCGAAAGCTTGCTCTTTTTCATGTCGGTAACGAATTTCGGGTCCTGGGCAACATCCGCCATGGCCGCGCTCAGGAAGTCGATGCGATCCTTGGGCGTCTCCTTCGGTAC
Organism: Alphaproteobacteria bacterium; assembly: GCA_964291215.2. GTDB lineage: Bacteria > Pseudomonadota > Alphaproteobacteria > MPNO01 > UBA830 > JAJEBT01. The sequence goes on from OZ219791.1 coordinate 3,010,056, forward strand.
GGCGAAACTGCGGCCGATGGTGACAAGCGACGTCATGAAATCGACGATCGGCCGGTCTTCGGCCTTCACCAGATCCCGGAAGCGTGGCACGTTCGGGAAGTGGGCCGAGGGGCTGGGGCCCATCTGGATCACCGGCGTGACGAATTTCTTGTCGAACCAGTCCTTGCGGTCGGTGACCCAAGCGAGGGAGCTAAGGTTGACGCCGGCCACTTCGCCCTGTTCGACCGCCAGCAGCATCTTGCGCGAACCCCTGTAGCCCTTGATGATCTTGATCTTGGTTCCGAGCAGCCCGTTGTAGAGTGCCGGCAGCTGGAACGTCTGCGAACCGACGCCCGAGGATCCGAAATTCACCGCTGTCGTCGTCATGTCCTTCCACGACTTGACGCCGGTATCGCTGCGAAGCGCCGCCAGCGAGTTGACGCGGACGATGGCGCCGAGCCATGTGAAATCGTTGGAGTTGTACTTGGCAGCCTTCGGCTTGAGGAGCTGGGTGACGACCAGCGTGTCGGGCGGCAGGATGATCGCGAGGCCGTTCTTGGGGGCCACGTTGGCGTAGTAGTTGGTCATCTTGAGGCCGCCCGAGCCCGGCATCGACTTCACGATCACTGAATCGGCTCCGATGCGTGGCTTGAGATGATTGGCCATTGCGGTGGCGCTCTTGCCATAGGTGCCGCCGACGCCGTAGCCGATATAGATCTCGACGGATTTCCCCTTGTAGAATTCGGCAGCCGACTGGGCCGTCGCCGCAGCCGCCCCGCCGACGACAAACGCCGACGCAATCGCAGCCAGCCTGAAAGTCGCACGTGTCATGGGCCGTTGTCTCCCTGTTGCGGCGCCCCCGGGTCCATCCCGGAAGCGCCTTCGGTCAGGGGCCAAACGTAGCAGAAGGGCCGCCATGCCACAAAACCGCTCCGTCGCGGTGTCGGAGCGGGCGGCATCGACGGCGGGTTTGGCGGCCGGCGGGGAAGGGCCTATATTCTCGGTGGCGAAATCCTTCCGGAGGATGATCATGGCAGCAGACGGCCGCACCGGCGAAGTCCCGGAGCAACTCGCGCGCATCGGCGCGCTTCCGGTTCCCGCGCCGGAGTCGCTTGACGAGGATCTGCAGAAATACATGGATGTATGCGAGGAGAAGCTCGGACACGTGCCGAACGTCATGAAGGTGTTTTCGCTCCGGCCGGCCAAGCTCAGGACATTCATCGCGAAGTACAACGAACTGATGCTTTCCGGCGAGACGGGCCTCACTCGCCTCGAACGCGAGATGGTCGCGGTCGTCGTTTCCTGCGCCAACCGTTGCGTCTACTGCATCACTTCGCACGGCCAGGCGGTGCGGGAATTCTCGGGCGATCCGGTGCTCGGCGACATCCTGACAGTGAACTACCGGGAGGCCGAACTGACGCCGCGCCAGCGCGCGCTGCTCGATCATGCATGGAAGCTGACGACAAACCCGTCCGAGGCCGGGGAGCAGGATCGCGCGCGGTTGCAGGACGCCGGGCTCACGGACGAGGAGATATTCGACCTCACCGACGTCATTGCCTATTTCAACTACACCAACCGCATGACGCACGGCCTTGGCATGCAGCCCAACGAATACTATTTCGGGCGCAACCGCCTGCCCGACCCGGCGGCCGGATAGCTGCCGCGCCGTCTATTGCTTGCGCCTGCTTTGGGCCCAGTCGTGGTCCGATATGTCGAAGACGAGGCCGTTCGGATCCTTGTACTTGGTCTCGGCATCGATTCCCGGTATGCCGTCGGGCAGTTCCATGAAGAAGGAGCCGCCCTGTTCCTCGATCATGGCGCCGGATGCCTCCTTGTCGTCGACGATGAAGCCGAAATGGTGCAATCCGGCCCAGTCCGGCCCGTTGACGCCGCCCTTGGTTCCCTCAGGAAAATGCAACAGCGTCAGGTTTACGGTGCCGTCGGACAGCATGACGGCGTTGCCGTATTCGGTCTCGACATCGCGCACCCGATCAAGCTCGAATATCCGTTCGTAGAAGGCGGCCGCCTCCTGGAGATTCGGCACCTGCATTGCTATGTGGCGCAGCTTGGCCATGTCCGGCCCTCCCCCTTGCGGAGTGAAGCCGGGATTGTGTGCCAGAGTCGATAGTCTGTCCACATGCGCATTACCGCCATTCGCGAACGGGCCGTGTCGCTGGCGCGGCCGGTATCCAACGCTGCCATCGGCTTCCACGAAATGACCGCGTCCGCGGTTGCGGTCGACATCGACACCGGACGCGAAATCGTGACCGGATACGGCTTTTCATCGGTCGGGCGCTACGCCCAGAGCGGCCTGATCGCCGAGCGCTTCGCACCGCGGCTGCTCGCCGGCCCCGATCTGGCGGAGACCGGCAGCACGTTCGACCCGGCCGGCGCGCAGCAAACGATGAGGGTTGGCGAGAAGCCCGGGGGCGATGGCGACCGCGCTGGCGCGGTTGGGGTCCTTGACATGGCGCTCTGGGATGCCGCGGCCAAGATCGCCGACATGCCGCTGTGGCGCCTGGTCGCCGACCGGCGCAGCGGCGTCGGGCCGGTGCCGGTTTACGCGACGGGCGGGCACTATCATGGCGACGGCGATCTCGGGGCGCTCGCCGATGAGATCCGCGGCTATCTCGACCAGGGGTACTCGCGGGTCAAGATCAAGTGCGGCCGCGATGGCCTCGATGACGACAGGGCGCGCATCGAGGCGGTGTTGCCGCTGCTCGGCGGCCGTGGGGACCGCCTCGCGGTCGACGTCAACTGTTGCTGTCGCGACGCGGCGGCCGCAGTAGCGCTGGCGGAGGCGTTCGCCCCCTATGGGCTTGCCTAGATCGAGGAGCCCGGGCATCCGCATGACTTTGCGATGCTGGCAATGCTCGCCGCGGGCTGGCCGACGCCGCTCGCGACGGGAGAGAACCTGTTTTCGTGGCAGGAGGCGCGCAACCTGTTGCGCCATGGCGGGCTGCGGCCCGACCGCGATCTTCTGCAGATCGACCCGCCACTTGCCTACGGCCTCCCGGAATACGAGATCATCCTCCGGATGGCGGGAGCAGAAGGCTGGTCGAGGGCGCGGATGCTGCCTCACGCCGGACACCTGTTCGCGTTCCACCTCGTTGCCGGGCTGGGGCTCGGCGGCCACGAGGTTGCAGCGGACCCCGGCTTCGTCATCGGCGGCCTGCCCGCGGGTTCGATTGTCGACGACGGCCGTGCGTCGCTGCCGGACACGCCGGGCATCGGCTTCGAAGCCCATCCGCAGCTCCGGGCGGTTCCGGGGCAGTTGACGTCGCGCTGACCGGCGTGCCGGGAGGGCCACGACGTGTCGTCGGCCTTGAGGCCTGTCCGGCCGTTCACTAGAGTGGAGCGACGGCACCAGGGGTTCAGTGCCGCCGCGGTTGCGCACCGCCGCACGGCGGCATAATCTGCGGTCCAGCACCTGACGGAACGATATTCCCGACATGACCCTGATCTCCGGGCGCCTCTCGCGCATCAAGCCCTCGCCTACGAACATGCTGACCGGCAAGGTGGCCGAACTCAAGGCCGCCGGGCGCGACGTCATCAGTCTCGGTGCCGGAGAACCGGACTTCGACACGCCCGCGAACATCAGAGCGGCCGGCATCCGCGCCATCGACGGCGGCAGCACGCGCTACACGCCGATACCCGGGACGATGGCGCTCCGCGAGGCTATCTGCGCCAAGTTCGGGCGTGAAAACGGACTCGACTACAGGCCGGCCCAGGTCATTGCCAGCTGCGGCGGCAAGCAGGTCCTGTACAATGCCTTCATGGCTACGCTCGATCCGGGGGACGAGGTTGTCGTGCCGACCCCGTACTGGGTCTCGTATCCGGACATGATCCTCCTTGCCGAGGGCACGCCGGTATATGTCGACGGGCGCGAGGAGAACGGCTTCAAGATATCTGCCGCCGACCTTGAAGCGGCGATAACGCCGCGCACGAAATGGGTGCTCCTCAACTCTCCGAGCAACCCTTCGGGCGCCGCCTATACCCGCGACGAACTGGCAGCGCTGACCGCGGTGATCCTGCGTCACCCGCATGTCTGGGTCATGACCGACGACATGTACGAGCACATTACCTATGACGGGTTCGAGTTCACGACGCCGGCCCAGGTCGAGCCGGCGCTGGCCGACCGGACGCTGACCATCAATGGCGTCTCGAAGGCCTATGCGATGACCGGATGGCGGCTCGGTTACGGCGCGGGGCCCGAGGAGCTGGTGCGGGCGATGACGGTGATCCAGTCGCAGTCGTCGACGCACACTTCCTCGATCACCCAGGAAGCCGCGGTCGAGGCGCTCAACGGCCAGCAGGACTTCATCGAGGAGCACAAGAAGATGTTCCAGGAGCGGCGGGATCTCGTCGTCTCCATGCTCAACCAGGCCGACGGGATAAGTTGCCGCACGCCGGAAGGCGCGTTCTACGTCTATCCGTCCTGCGCCGCGGTGATCGGAAGGGAGACTCCCGACGGCGTGACGATTTCCGATGATTCGGCCTTCTGCACCTACCTGCTCGAGAGCGAGGGGGTGGCCGTCGTGCCGGGTGTGGCGTTCGGGCTGTCGCCCTATTTCCGGATCTCGTATGCGACGTCGATGGAAGAGCTCGAAGACGCCTGCGGAAGGATACAGCGGGCCTGTGGCAGCCTGCGCTAGACATCGCCGCCGGGCGTCGTGGCGGGCGGGCAAGCAAGGAGGACTAGGCAAATGAGTGACGCTACGCGCTGCGCCGCGATCGTCGGCCCCTACCTGAGCGGCAAGACGACCCTTCTCGAGAGTCTCCTGTTCATGGCGGGCGCCATCCACCGCAAGGGCTCCATCAAGGAGGGCAACACGGTCGGCGACTCCTCGGAAGAGGCGAGGACCCGGCAGATGAGCACGGAAATGACCGCGGCCAGCATGACCTATCTTCGGGACGACTGGGCGCTCCTCGACTGCCCGGGCTCTGTCGAGCTGATGCAGGACGCGCTGAACGCGCTCGATGTCGCCGACATCGCGGTGATGGTCATCGAGCCGCTCGAAAGCCGGATCGCGACTTTGTCGCCGCTCTTCAAGGCGCTCGATTCCCGCGACATCCCCCACATGGTCTTCATCAACAAGGTCGATACCATCACCGAATCGGTGGCGGATGTCGTGACCGGGCTGCGCGAGGTCGCCAACTGTCCGCTTCTGCTTCGGGAATATCCGATCGTCACCGGCGAGTCCGTCACCGGCTATGTCGATCTCATCAGCCGCCGGGCATACAGCTATGTCGAGGGCCAGGAATCCGCCGAAATCGAGCTTCCTGCCGACCTTTCCGACGAGATCGAGCTGGCGCGGACGGAAATGCTCGAAGTCCTCGCCAACTTCGATGACGCGATCCTGGAGATGCTGCTCGAGGACCAGACACCGGACGTCGACGAGATCTACGAGAAGGTCGGCGGCGCCTTGGGCGACGGACATCTCGTGCCGGTGTATTTCGGATCGGCGGAACGCAATTTCGGCATTCGGCGCCTGCTCAAGGCGTTGCGCCACGATACTCCCGGTCCCGGGCGGCGGGCTGCCGCGCTGGGCCTGGAAGGCGACGACGATGCCACGGTGCAGGTCTTCAAGACCTACCATGCCCAACACAGCGGCAAGATCTCGCTGGGGCGGGTCTGGCGCGGCGAGATCAGCGATGGCCAGACCCTTTCCGGCAGCCGCATCGGGGGGGTGCAGAAGTTCCTCGGCGGCCAGATCGAGAAGGTCGAACGGGCGGGCTTTGGCGCTGTCGTCGGCCTCGGTCGCATGGAAGCCGTGCGTACCGGAGACGCCCTGTCCGCTTCCGCATCGGAGCCCGACCGTTCGCGCTGGAGCGATCCTCTGGTTCCGGTCTATTCGCTGGCCATCAGCTCTGCGAACAGGAACGACGAGGTCAAGCTGACCAGCGGGCTGCAGCGTCTGAACGAGGAGGACCCCTCGCTGATCTATGTGCAGAACGACGAGACCCATGAATTGGTTCTCATGGGCCAGGGCGACATCCATCTGCAGATTGCGCTGGAAAAGCTGCAGTCGAAGTACAGCGTGTCGGCGAACTCGACGCAGCCGAGCGTGTCGTACAAGGAGACCATTCGCAAGCCGGTAACCCAGAAGGGACGCTTCAAGCGTCAGACCGGCGGGCACGGCATGTTCGGGGATGTCACTGTCGACATAGCGCCGCTTGCCCGGGGCGGCGGCTTCGAGTTCTCGGACAAGATCGTCGGCGGTGCCATTCCCCGACAGTACATTCCGGCCGTCGAGGCCGGAATCCGGGAATTCTCGGTCGAGGGACCGCTCGGTTTCCCGGTGGTCGATTTCACTGTCACCCTGACCGACGGCCAGTTCCATTCGGTCGACAGCAACGAGATGTCGTTCAAGCTTGCCGCCCGTGTCGCCATGACGGAGGGGTTGCCCAAGTGTGCGCCCGTGCTGCTCGAGCCGATTGCCAAGGTGACGATCGACGTGCCGTCCGAACACACCAACAAGGTGCACGGGCTCGTCAGCAGCAAGCGCGGGCAGATTCTGGGATTCGAGGCGAAGGGGGGCTGGAAGGGCTGGGATTCGCTGCACAGCTACCTGCCCGAATCCGAGATCATAGACCTGATCGTCAAGTTGCGTTCGCTGACCCAGGGAGTCGGAACCTATACGGCCGAGTTTGATCACCTCCAGGAGTTGACGGGCCGGCTCGCCGACGACATAGTCGAGCGCCGGGCGGCGCAGCGCGAGGAGCAGCGCACTAGCTGACCGGAAGCCCCCCGGGGGTTGCATCGGGAACAGGCCAGCAGCCGATTCGCCTTGGCGGGGGATCGCCCGGTGGGACTGTCGTATAGTGCGCTTCCGGCCCGCATTCCGCGCATGAAGACGCCCCATGAACGTATTTCGCCTGTTCCGCGCCGAGATAGAAGCCTCGCTCCGGGCGATGGCTGCTGCTGGTGACCTTCCGTCCGACCTTGCCTTCGACCGCATTTCGGTCGAGCCGCCGCGCGACCCGGCGCACGGCGACATTTCCTCGAACGCGGCGATGGTCCTCGCCCGCGCCGCCGGGTGGAAGCCACGTGAACTTGCGGCGCGCCTTGCGACGATGCTTGAGGCCGGGAGCAAGGTGGACGCTGCCGAGGTCGCTGGCCCCGGCTTCATAAACCTTCGCGTCCCGAGATCCGTGTGGCAGTCCTGTGTGGGGGACATTCTCGAGGCCGGAGTTGGCTACGGCGATTCGACGATCGGAGCCGGACGGGCAGTCAACGTCGAGTACGTATCGGCGAACCCGACTGGTCCGATGCATGTCGGCCATGCCCGTGGCGCGGTGATCGGAGATGTGCTCGCTGCGCTCTTCGACAAGGCCGGATACAGGGTTACCCGCGAATACTACGTCAATGACGCCGGCGCACAGGTCGATGCGCTCGCGCAGTCCGTGCTGCTCCGCTATCGGCAGGCGCTCGGCGAGGAGATCGGCGAAATACCCGAAGGGTTGTATCCCGGCGATTACCTGGTGGCTGTCGGTGAGGCGTTGGCCGAGCGTGACGGCGACCGCTGGGCCGGTGCGCCGGAAGTGGATGCGCTGCCCGAAATCCGCGACTTTGCCGTCGACGCGATGATGGCAGCGGTCCGCGACGATCTTGCGGCTCTGGGAATCCGCCATGACGTGTTCCGCTCGGAACGGGAGCTGCACGAGGATGGAGCGATCGGGCGGGTGACCGAAGACCTTGAACGGCGCGGCCTTGTCTATCTTGGAACCATCGAGGCGCCCAAGGGGCGGCATTCGGAGGACTGGGAAGCGCGCGAGCAGCTATTGTTTCGAGCGACCGGGTTCGGTGACGACAGCGATCGCCCGCTGCGGAAATCCGACGGCAGCTGGACCTATTTCGCCGCCGACATGGCCTACCATCTTGACAAGTTCCGGCGCGGCTTTGCCGAAATGATCGATGTCTGGGGTGCCGATCACAAGGGATATGTGAAACGGATGCGGGCTGCGGTCGAGGCGATCACCGATGCCGGAGCGTCGCTTGACGTGCGCATCTGCAATCTCGTCAACCTCTTCGAAAGCGGCCGGCCGGTGAAGATGTCGAAGCGTACCGGCACGTTCGTGACGCTGCGCGAGGTGGTCGACGAGGTCGGTGCGGACGCGGTGCGCTTCATGATGCTGACGCGTTCGAGCGAGGCGGCGCTGGATTTCGATCTCGCTGAGGTCGTCGCCCAGTCTCGCGACAATCCCGTATTCTATGTCCAGTATGCCCATGCGCGGGCCTGTTCAATCCTGCGCAATGCGAAGGACGTGTTCCCGGCGCTCGCCACCGGCGATTCCGAGCTTGCCGGCGCCGACCTGTCGCTGCTCGAAGACGATGCCGAGCTTGCCCTCGTTCGCCTGCTTGCGGGATGGCCGCGGCTGGTGGAGACGGCGGCGTCGGCGCGTGAACCGCACCGCGTCGCCTATTATCTGCGCGATGTCGCCGGTGCGTTTCACGGCCTTTGGAACAAGGGCAACGACAACCCGGAGCTGCGTTTTCTTGTCGCCGATGACGAAGCGTTGACCCGGGCGCGTCTGGCGCTTGTCCGGGCCGCGGCGGTGGTCGTGGCGTCGGGACTCGCGGTCATCGGCGTGCGGCCGGCGGAGGTAATGCGCTGATGGTGCGAAACGACCGGGTGGGCGCGGATAAAAGGCTTCCTGCGAGCGGTGACGGTCCGCCGTCGCCCGGACATCCGCTGCAGTTGCGCCTTGCAAGAACGCTGATCGCCGCAGCGGTTGTTCTTGCCGTCGGCGGGATTGCTACGGTCGTGGTTCGCATCGGCGGCGGCGACCCTGGCCGTCCGCCGCTGGTTGCGGCGCCGGCCGGATCGTTCAAGGCCCGGCCGGCCGATCCCGGCGGTGCCACGATCCCTGACCGCGACAAGGAGATCTTCGAGCGTCTTGACGGCCGCGGACCGCGGTCAGCGGAACGGCTTCTTCCGCGGCCGGAAGAGCCCCTCCGCAACCGGATCAAGAGCGCCAGCGCGCCGGCCGCTGCACCTGCCAGGGGTGCGGCCGGGGAAGCGACGGCGCCGATACCCGAGACGCCGGCAGCGGTCCCGGCAACCGATCCCGCGGTTTCCCCGGGGATGCCGAAGAAGCCTGCACCGCGCCCGTCGGTTTCCGAAGAGGTGCCGAAGAATGCTGCACTGCAGCCGCGGGCAGTTGCGGACCCCCATCCGGACGGCCGCTTCATGGTCCAGTTGTCCTCGTTGCGTTCGGAGGGTGCGGTTCGCCGGGCATGGCTGGACCTGCAGCAGCGTCACCGGGATCTTCTCGGCGGGTTATCGCTCTATATCCGGCGGGCCCTGCCGGCTGGCGAGAAGCAGGCCTTCTACCGCATGCGTGCCGGGCCGCTGTCAACGCGGAAGGCTGCAAAGGACCTGTGTTCGCGCCTCAAGGCCCGCCGGCTCGATTGCCTGGTCGTCAGCCGTTGACGACAGGTGGCAGGACGCGCCGCCTGCCGCCGAAAGCGGTTGTCTTCGGCTGTTCCGGGACGGTCCTCAATGCGGAGGAGTGGCGGTTCTTCGAGGAAAGCCGGCCTCTCGGCTTCATCCTGTTCGGGCGCAATATCGCGAGCGCCGGACAGGTCAGGAAACTTGTTGCGGACCTGCGCCACGCGGTCTCGAGGCCCGACGCGCCTGTCCTGATCGACCAGGAAGGCGGGCGTGTCCAGCGGCTCGGGCCTCCCTGCTGGCCACGGCGCCCGGCCATGCGCTTGTTCGGCCAGGCCATGGCCCGTGATCCCGAAGGTGCTGTCGCGTACGCGCGCCTCAATGCGGAACTGATCGCTGCCGATCTCCGGGCGCTGGGAATTGATGTCAATTGCGCCCCTGTTCTTGACCTCGATCTGCCCGAGGGTCACGACGTGATCGGCGACCGGGCGTTTTCCGACGATCCCGCGGTGGTGGCGGCACTCGGAGGTGCGGTTTGCGAGGGGCTGATGTCGGGCGGCGTCATTCCGGTCATCAAGCACCTGCCGGGCCATGGCCGCGCAACCGTTGACAGCCATGTCGGCCTGCCGCGCGTCCGGACCCCGGCCGGGCTGTTGTCGGCCACCGATTTCGCGCCGTTTGCGGCGCTCTCCGAGGCGGTGGCCGGAATGACGGCGCATGTCGTCTACGAGGCTATCGACGGCTCTGGCCCGGCAAGCACGTCCGGGGCCGTCATCGCCCGGACCATCCGGCAGGATATCGGCTTTGGCGGTCTTCTCCTTTCAGACGACATATGCATGAAGGCCTTGACGGGCTTGCCGGAGGAACGTGTTGCTGCCGTCCTTGATGCCGGTTGCGACATTGCACTTCACTGCGACGGTAATCTCGCCGATATGCGGGCCGTTGCGGAAGCCTGTCCGGCGATGACCGCGGACGCCGTGGCGCGGCTGGAACGCGCTCGCCGTGCTGGCCGGCAGCAGCCTGGCGGGCATCACCGTGCGGATGCGGCGCGGCAGGTCGCGGCTTTCCTCGCCGCGGCAGGATAGCCGGCAAACCGTCCATGTGATTCGTCCGACCGGCGGGGAAACCGGTATAGTCGATGTGATCGGGGTGCGCCTTCGGTCGGCGTTTGGCGAGAGGTGTCATGGAACGGGAAATAGACCAGTTCGAGGAGGAACCTGCACGGGAAACACAGGATCTTGTGCTTGAGCTCGACGGTTTCGAAGGTCCTATAGACCTCCTGCTGACCCTGGCGCGCCAGCAGAAGGTCGATTTGGCCCGGATCTCGATCCTGGAACTCGTGGAACAGTATCTGGTCTTCATTGCCGCCGGCCGGACGCTGCGGCTGGAGATCGCGGCCGACTATCTGGTCATGGCAGCCTGGCTTACTTATCTCAAGTCCCGCCTTTTGCTGCCGGAGCCGGAGGCCGAGGAGGAAGCGACCGCGCCCGAACTCGCGGCAGCGCTGGCATTCCGGCTCAGGCGCCTGGATGCGATGCGCAATGCGGGCGCGACGCTGCTCGCCATGCCGCGTCTCGGGCGCGACGTGTTCGCGCGCGGCGCGCCCGAAGGAATGAAGGTCGCCCGCACGCCGGTCTACGAGATCACGCTGTTCGAACTGTTGAAGGCCTATGGCGACAATCGCCGGCGCATCTCTGCCACCTCGAATCTCACCATAGAGGCGTCGAAGCTGTATTCGCTCGATGACGCGATCGAGCGTTTGTCAAGCCTCGTGGGCGGGGTCAGGGACTGGACGACGCTGTCTTCATTCCTTCCCGACGGGCTGATGAAAGGATTGCTGCTGCGTTCGGCGGTCGCGTCGACGTTTGCGGCAAGCCTCGAGTTCGCGCGCACCGGGGCGATCCGGGTGCGCCAGTCGCGTCCTTTTGGTCCCATAATGATTCGCGGCAAGGAGGCTGCAGATGCCTGAAATCACACAGGAGATCCGTATCGCCGAAGCATTGCTGTTTGCGGCGGCGGAACCGCTGAGCGAGGAATTTCTCGCCGAACGCCTGCCCGAGGGTTGTGATGTGGCGCAGGTTCTCGAGGACATACAGGCCCTCTACGAAGGGCGGGGTGTAAATCTCGCGCGGGCTGCGGGCAAGTGGTTCCTGCGGACCGCGGAAGATCTGTCGTCGTATCTCTCGATCGAACGCAAGGTGCGCCGCAAACCGTCCAACGCCGCGGTCGAGACCCTGGCGATCATTGCCTACCACCAGCCGGTTACCCGGAGTGAGGTCGAAGAGATACGCGGTGTCTCGGTGGGCAGGGGATCGTTCGATGTCCTGCTGGAGGCGGGTTGGATCCGGCCTGTCGGTCGCCGCCGCACCCCGGGGAGACCGACCACTTGGGGCACCACTCCCGCCTTTCTCCAGGAACTCGGCCTCGATTCGATTGCCGACCTGCCCGGTGTCGAGGAACTCAAGGCTGCGGGCCTGCTGGACACGCGCCCGGCAAGCGCGGTGATTTCCGGAGAGTCCGGGTTGGCACCTGAACCGCTGACAAGCAACGGCTCTGCGAACGATGCGGGCGCCGAGCATGCGGGGTTGGCTGGCGGCGGCAACGGATTCGCCGGCGAGGGCGAACGCGACGGCAGCTCGGACGATTACGTCTCTGAAGACGGTACCGGGCTCCCGATCACCGGGATTGGCATCGAGCCGCCGCTCGAATTGCGGCCGCTTGCGGACGCGCCGGCCGACCCTGCGCCGGTCTCCTGACGACGCAGTTTGCGGCCGCGGACTTCCCGCAATAGCCTGCGGTCGCAATGACGGGTGATGGCGAAAACGGATCGTCGGGCCTCTCCGTTTCCGGGTTGAGGCACAGCTTCGGTTCTCGATGTGTGCTGGCCGATGTCGAACTGCACATCGAGCCGGGCGAGATCGTGTGTCTGCTCGGACCGTCGGGCTGCGGCAAGACGACAACGCTCCGCCTGATCGCCGGACTCGAAACCCTTCAGGCCGGGCGCATCTCGTGGAATGGTGCCGTGCTCGCCGACGCCACGGGCGCGGTTCCGCCGGAGCAGCGTGGCGTCAGCCTTCTCTTCCAGGACTTCGCGCTCTTCCCCCATTTGACGGTGGCCCAGAATGTTGCATTCGGCCTTGTGGACATGGCCAAGAGCAAGCGCGACGAACGGATTCACGAGGTGCTCGAACAGGTCGGAATGCTGGACTATGCGGACACCTATCCGCACCGCCTGTCCGGAGGTGAACAGCAGCGCGTGGCGCTGGCCCGGGCCCGCGCGCCGCGCCCCCGGATCATTCTGCTGGACGAGCCGTTTTCCAATCTCGACACGCAGCGCCGCAACCAGCTTCGCGATCTCTGCCTTCACGTCCTCAAACGCAGCCAGTCGGCCTCGCTCGTGGTAACTCACAACGCCGAGGAAGCGATGTTCATGGCGGACAGGCTGGCCGTCATGCGCGACGGCGCGATCGTCCAAAGCGGATCGCCCGAGGAGATATATTTCAGGCCGTCAAGCATATTCGTCGCAGGCCTGTTCGGTGAGCTGAACGAGATCTCGGGACGAGTTGGCCAAGGTTGCGTCGAGACCCCGCTGGGTGCCGTCGAGGCCGGGCACATTGCGGATGGTACGGATGTGATCGTGCTTATCCGCCCGGAAGCAGTAGTGGTCATTGCGCCGGATGACGGTGCTGCTGTCGGCAGGGTGCTGGCGGCACGTTTGCTCGGACGCACCAGCCTGCTTCATCTTTCGGTGTCCGGCGATGGATCGCCGGAGCTGCATCTTCATGCGCGGGTTGCCGAACGCCGTCTCCCGCCCGAGGGATCGGTGGTGGGCTTGCGGTTGGACCGGCAGAGTGTCTTCGTGTTTCCGGCTGAAGAGGATCGCGCTTGACGCCGGTTTTTCGCGTGTGCCATCCTGCCCAGGCCATCCGGGCCGATGCTAGGCAGGCGCGCTCGCCCGAGGCCGTCCCCAAAGGAACCCCGCTTTCGCATGGTCACGATCCCTCTTCGCGACGGGTAATGGCGGGCGGGTGAAATTGCAAGAGCGGTGTTTTTCTGCCATTGTCCGCCCCATGATTCGTTGGAACGGTTCGGGAGCCCTCCGATGGGAGCCTTTAGTATCTGGCACTGGCTGGTCATCCTGGTCGTCGTGGTCATCCTCTTCGGCGGCGGTGGCAAGCTGTCGCGGCTGATGGGTGATGCTGCGCGCGGCATCACCGCGTTCAGGAAGGGCCTGAAGGAAGAATCGCAGACGGCGAAGCCGGCGCCCGAAGCAATTGATGCGAAGAGTGACGAGATCGTTTCCGACAGCGTCAAGAAAGACGAGACCGCCAAAGGCTGACAGACGGGCAGTGGCGTCGAGATGAAAGGAAGGCGCCGCCATGTTGGACATCGGCGGTTGGGAATTCCTCCTGGTTGTCGTGCTTGGAATAATCGTGATCGGGCCGAAGGATCTTCCCGGCGCGATCCGGACGGTCATGGCGTTCGTGCGCAAGGCGCGCGAGATGGCGCGTGAGTTCCAGTCCGGCCTCGAGGAAATCGCGCACGATACCGAACTGCAGAAGATCGCGGAGGAGGTCACGGGCGGCGTTTCCCCGAATGCCATTGGCGAGGAGTTGCGCCGGGATCTGGAACACACGATCGATCCCGACGGCGAAATGCGCGACTCCCTCGGCGACGGGCTGGATGAAGCCGAGCACGGACTTGAAGAGGCTATTCAGGCCGGTTACGACGGCGACCATGGGCTACCTGAAGCGGTGTCGGAAACCATGACCGAAAGCAACGGAGCGTGTCCGGGCGATGCCGAGGACGAGATTGCGGCCGGGGACGACGCCCCCGCGGGCGGGGCTGGCGAAGCGCGTGACAAGGACGCGCCGGCGACATGACCGACGAGGAGATTGACGACAAGCGAATGTCGCTTCTCGATCACCTGATCGAGTTGCGCACCCGCCTGATCTGGTCGTTTGCCGCCTTTATCGTTTTCTTCCTGGCGAGTTTCTTTTTTGCCCAGAACATCTATGACTTCTTTGTCCGTCCGCTGGCGACGGCGCTCGAAGGCCGGGAAGGCGCGCGTCTGATCTTCACGGCGCTCTACGAGCCGTTCCTGGCCCAGATCAAGGTTGCCTTCTATACGGCGCTGTTCGTGAGCTTTCCGATCGTTTCGATCCAGATGTGGATGTTCGTCGCGCCCGGCCTCTACCGCAAGGAAAAACGGGCCCTGCTTCCGTTTCTCGCCGCGACGCCGGTGCTGTTCTTTCTCGGCGGCGCGCTGGTGTATTTCTTCATCATGCCGCTGGCATGGGAATTCTTTCTGAATTTCCAGAGCGCCGGTTCCGAAGGTGCGCTTCCGGTCGAAGTCGAGCCCAAGGTCGACCAGTACCTGTCGCTTGTCCTGCGGCTCATCTTCGCGTTCGGACTGGCGTTCGAACTGCCGGTCCTTCTCATCCTCCTTGCCCGCGTCGGCATTGTGACCGCCGACGGCCTGGCGGCAAAGCGGCGCTATGCGATCGTTGGCGTGTTCGTGCTGGCCGCCATCCTGACGCCGCCCGACGTTATCAGCCAGATCGGCCTCGCAGTTCCGATCATTCTTCTCTACGAGGTGTCGATTGTCGGTGCCCGAATGATCGAACGGCGGCGGGCGGCGGAATATGACGATCTTGACCTCGACGACACCGGCAGCGAGCCGGAGGCCGGCGCGGCGTAATCGCGGCGCTTTCCAAGCGGAAACTCCCTTCATGCAAGATATCAAGTGGATTCGTGAGAACGTTGACGCCCTCGATCACGGCCTGGCGCGCCGCGGCATTCCGCCGCACGCGGCGAGGATCGTCGGGCTTGATACCGAGAGCCGCCGCATGACGACCGAGTTGCAGGAGTTGCAGACCCGCCGCAACGCGAATTCGAAGAAGATCGGTGCCCTGAAGGCGAGGGGCGAGGACGCATCTTCCCTGATTCGGGACGTCGCGGCGATCAAGGACCAGGCGGGAGATCTTGAGGATGGCCTGAAACGGGTTTCGGAAGATATAGCCGAAATCCTGGCAAGCCTCCCCAATCTTCCCGAACCCGAAGTTCCCGACGGCGAGGACGAGGGCGACAACGTCACGTTGCGCGAATGGGGCGAGCGCCCGGTGTTCGATTTCGAGGTTCGCGACCATGTCGAGCTCGGCGAAGGGGCGGGCCTTCTGGACATGGAGCATGCCGCCAGGATGTCGGGAGCGCGCTTTGCCGTGATGCGCGGGCCGCTCGCGCGCCTCGAACGGGCATTGGCGTCGTTTATGCTCGATCTTCATACCGAAGAGTTCGGTTATACCGAGATAAGCCCGCCGCTGCTGGTCAGGGACGGCGCCGTTTTCGGCACCGGGCAGTTGCCGAAATTTGCGGAGGATCTGTTTCGAACCGGCACCGAGCACTGGCTCGTACCCACGGCCGAGGTGCCGCTGACCAATCTTGTGGCAGGCGATATCCTCTCCGAGGAAGAACTGCCGCTCCGTTTCACCGCACACACGCCGTGTTTTCGCTCGGAAGCCGGAGCGGCCGGCCGCGACACGCGCGGCATGATGCGCCAGCACCAGTTCTACAAGGTCGAGCTCGTCAGCGTTTGCCATCCTGATTCGTCGGTGGACGAGCACGAGCGCATGACGGGCTGTGCGGAGGAAGTCCTGCGGCGGCTCCAGCTCCCCTATCGTGTGGTCAGCCTGTCGACGGGGGACCTCGGCTTCTCGGCCAGGAAGACATACGATCTCGAAGTCTGGATTCCCGGACAGGACCGCTACCGCGAGATCTCGAGCTGTTCGAACTGCGGCGATTTTCAGGCGCGGCGCATGGGCGCGCGCTATCGTCCGTCGGGCGGCAGGAGAACGGAATTCGTGCACACACTCAACGGCTCGGGACTCGCCGTCGGCCGCGCCGTGATCGCCGTGCTGGAAAACTACCAGCGCTCCGACGGCGCCGTCACCGTTCCCGATGTGCTCAGGCCCTACATGGGCGGCACCAAGATCATTCCCGCCGGAGACGCGGGGACATGACGGTTGCCGGGCATTCGGTCCGCGAACTGCTGCCGCCGTTTCCGGAAGCGGGCAGTGCGCAGGAACTGCCTGCCGTGCGGCACCGACCGGACGACCGGCACAAGCGGAGCGCTGCTGCCCGGGCTGCTGCGCCGTTACCTGTCGCCGGTTCCGGGCTCGCCACTTTTCGGGCCAGCGATTCTTGACGACGACCGAGAACAGGCGCATGCGGCTGATCATGGAGCTGCGCGGCGACGGTATTTCCGACCGGCGGGTGCTTGCTGCCATCGAGCGCGTCCCGCGCGAGGAGTTCGTGCCCGACCTCTTCCAGAAGGACGCCTACGATAATCGGGCGCTCCCGATCGGTAACGGCCAGACGATAAGCCAGCCTTCCGTCGTCGCCTTCATGACTCAGGCGCTGAAGCTCGACACGCGTATGCGGGTTCTGGAAATCGGGACTGGATCCGGATATCAGGCCGCGGTGCTGGCCAGGCTTTGTGCCCGTGTTTACACCGTGGAGCGCCATCGGGATCTGCTGCGCGAAGCACAGCAGATATTCGAACAACAGCGGATCGGCAACATCACGACGCGTTTCGGCGACGGCATGAAGGGCTGGCCCGAACAGGCGCCTTTCGACCGCATCCTCGTCACCGCGGCAGCCGACGGTGTCGTGCCGGCTGCCTTGTTCGAGCAATTGCGCCCGGACGGGATCTTGGTCGCCCCGGTCGGGAACGCGTTCGGAACCCAGCACATCTTCAGATACAGCATCGATGCGGACGGCGAGCTGATCGAAGAGCGGTTGTGGCCGGTAAGGTTCGTGCCGTTGGTCATAGGCAAATCCTGACCGGCGGCTTGCCGGCAGTCTGGCCTGCACTGGTTCAGGCAATCGTCCGCCGGGGCGGCTCGGAGCGAGTTTTCCTGCCGGTCCCGCTTGATTGTTTTCTTCGGCCACGATTTCAGAGATAGCAGGAAATCGGTCGGGTGAAGCCGCCGGTTTCAGGATTCGACACCGGGGCAGGGTTGGCTAAAGTCTTCCCCGTTTACAGAGGAGACAGAGGCATGAACCGTTTCAGGATCCTCTCCGTGCTGGCTGCAGCGAGTGTAGCTCTCAGTCAGCCAGGTGCATCTGTGCATGCCGAGCAACAGGTGCCGCAGAAAGTGTTTTCCTCGATCGTGCAGATCAGCGCGACGGTTCCGGCGGAGGCGCGCACCGCGCAGACGCTTGGAACCGAGCGTGGCGGCAGCGGCGTCGTCATCGACGATGAAGGGCTGGTCGTGACCATCGGCTACCTGATCCTCGAGGCCGAATCGGTAATGGTTACCACCGAGCGTGGCGCTGTTCCGGCCAATGTCGTCGCGTATGACCATGATTCGGGGTTCGGCCTGGTCCGGACGGTGCGCCCACCCGGCGTGCCCCGGATGGAACTCGGTCTCTCGCGGCATTTGCGGGTGGGAAAGCATGCGCTCGTATCCGGATTTGGAGGCAGGAACCGGGTAATGCCGGCGGCTGTCGTCGATCGCAGGGATTTTCCGGGTTACTGGGAATATCTGCTTGAAGATGCAATCTTTACCTCGCCCCTCTATCCCCAGTTTGGTGGCGCAGCGCTGATAGACGAAAAGGCGCAGCTTGTCGGAATCGGATCCCTGATGGTGCCCAACGCGGCGACGCGTGGTGACAGCATGGTCCCCGGCAACATGTTCGTTCCGATCGATGCGCTGACAGCGGTGCTCGGCGACCTCATCTCGCGGGGCCGGTCCAGCCGCAACAACCGGCCTTGGCTGGGCGTCTACTCCGAGGTTCTGCGCGGACGGCTGTTTGTCGCGCGTGTTGTTCGGAGCGGGCCGGCCTGGCTGGCGGGGGTCCGCCCGGGCGACATGGTCCTGGGGGTAGGTGACAGCCCGGTCAGCGGTCTCGCGGATTTCTACCGCAAGGTCTGGGCCTACGGAGATCCCGGAGTGGAGGTTCCGCTCCAGTTGCTACAGGGCAATACGCCGCGTCGGATAATGATTCGGTCGAGGGATCGCTACGACTGGCTGAGGCTCAGCCCCAGCTACTGACTGTCCTCCGCGGCCGCAACCTGCTGGCCGCGGACCCCGTTCGGGCTCCGTCGGGAAAGGGGAGATGACTGTCGGCAGGATCACGGATATGGTGCGTACACAAGGTGAAAAATCGCGCGAAACCGTCTGCCTGGCGGGCGTTGCAACCGACTTGCTTGGCCGGGACGAACGTGCATCGCTGTCGCGCCAATGCCGTTGCGGATATTGATAAGTCCGGTGAACGCTCGTGGGGAATTTTCCGTGCTCCGGCTGTTGAACGGCTGGAAGCGCGCTGCGATCGGCCTTGCGTTGGCAGCCATGCTTGCCGCCTGCTCCTCCGGTCCCGCTCCGCTGGTGCAGGGCGGGGAGGGCGGTACGGTCGCCGTGCGGCCCGGCGATTCACTCTACAAGATAGCCCGGCGCCACAATGTGAGCTTGCGCGCGCTGATCGATGTCAACCGGGCGCTACCCCCCTATGTGATACATCCCGGCCAGACCTTGCGCCTGCCGTCGAGGTTAGTGTCCCGCGCCGCCTCGGCTGGCGGCCCGCGCCGCAGTAGTGGCCGCGCTCCCGCGATCGTCGCCGGGCGCAGGAGTGCCGGCAAGGGGAGTGCTGACAACGCCAGGAAGGCGGCGCAACCTGCCGCGATCGTCGCCGGGCGCAGGAGTGCCGGCAAGGGGAGTGCTGACAACGCCAGGAAGGCGGCTCAACCTGCCGCGATCGTCGCCGGGCGCAGGAGTGCCGGCAAGGGGAGTGCTGACAACGCCAGGAAAGCGGCGCAACCTGGCGCGAAGAGCGCGCGGGCGGACAGCGGGGACGCGAAAGCAAAGGGCCGCCGTGACGGCCAGGCCGGGCGGACCGTGGCGGTCGTGCCCCGGGCCAAGCCCAAAGCGCCATCACCCGGCGCCGGCGGCATTCGCTTCATCTGGCCGCTGAGAGGTACCGTGATCTCGCGCTACGGCCCCATCGGGAAAGGCCTCTATAACGACGGCATCAACATTGCGGCGCCGCGTGGAACCGCCGTGCGGGCGGCTGGCGGCGGTGTCGTTGCCTACGCAGGCAACGAAATCCGCGGTTTCGGAAATCTCATTCTCATACGCCATGCCAGAGGCTGGGTTTCGGCCTACGCGCATAACGGCAAGATGCTGGTGGAGCAGGGGCAGAAGGTGCGCCAGGGCCAGGTGGTCTCCCGGGTCGGCGCCAGCGGCAACGTGAGCAGGCCGCAACTGCATTTCGAGCTCAGGCAGGGAAACAGGGCGGTCGATCCCGAACGCTATCTCAAAGTGCCGATCGCGGCGCTGCCGGGTGGGGGCGCATCATTCAAGCTTGGTTCCGGTCCGGCCGGCCAGGTACTGGACAAACTGCCATGCGACACGTCCCGAGCGAGCACCGCGGGTAACGGACCATTCGATCGCTTCCGCATGCAGGGTCGTGCGGTCGACCCGGATCCCGAAATGCTCCACATAGCGGTCGATGATCTCGAGGAAGATGTCCTGATTGCAGTGATGGAAACCGAGCCACAGACCGAAACGGTCGGATAGCGAAACCTTCTCCTGGACCGCTTCCCCGGGATTGATTCCGGTCGAGCGCTCGTTCTCGATCATCTCGCGAGGCATGAGATGACGCCGATTCGATGTCGCATAGAAGATGACGTTCCGGGGCCGGCCCTCGATGCCCCCTTCGAGCATGGCCTTCAGCGACTTATAGGTGGTGTCGTCGGCATCGAAGGAGAGATCGTCGCAGAAGAGGATGAAATTCTGCGGCCGGCACCGCAACAGAGCCAGAAGGTCGGGCAGGGACGGCAGATCCTCGCGGTGAATCTCGACGAGCGCCAGCGTACCGTCGACATCCCGGGCGACTGCCGCATGGACAGCCTTTACCAAGGAGCTCTTGCCCATGCCCCGGGCGCCCCAGAGGAGGGCGTTGTTGGCGGGCAGGCCGGCAGCGAACCAGCGTGTGTTCTCAAGTAATGAGTTCCGCATCCTGTCTATCCCGACGAGGAGGTTGATGTCGACCCGACTGACTTGCTGGACGGGAAGCAGCCGGCCGCCGTCGGCCCGCCATACAAATGCATCGCACATCTCGTCGAGCGGTTCGGAGTCCGCGGGCGGAGAGAGTCTGTCGAGGGCGTCGGCAATTCGCGTCAGCAATTGCCGTGCGTTTTCGTCGGTCATCGGAAGGACATCTGACGATAGGATCAGGATCGCACTGACGCTAACGGCGCACCGGAGCGGTTGCAAGCTGCAACGGCGCCGCTATATTCCGCGCAGTTCCTCTCACCTCCTGATGCGGAGAATCGCATGTTGATTTCGCCAGCCTGGGCGCAGGACGGCGGCGGTTTTGGCGGCATGGAACAGCTGCTGCCGCTTGTCCTGATTTTTGTCGTCTTTTGGTTCCTGTTGATTCGCCCGCAACAGAAGAAGGCCAAAGCGCACCGAGAGATGATCGGCAATCTGCGCCGTGGTGACCGGATCGTGACGAATGGTGGGCTGATCGGCACCATAACCCGCGTTCCCAACGATCGTGAACTGATCGTGCAGATTGCCGAGGACACGAAGGTTCGGATAATGCGCGGCATGATCGCGGAGAGCCTTTCTGGGGCTGAACAGGACGGAAAGGGGGCGGGGCGCCCGCCGGACGACTATGACGATGAGGAAGACGGCGGCAGCAATCGGAAGCAGGACAAGATTACCGACGAGTCGGCGCGTGGCTGAACCTCCACCCCTTCGCCAACAAGGGTTGTCAGCGGATCGCGGTGCATGACCTATTTTGCGAATTGGAAGAAGATCCTCGTTGCGGTCATTTGCGTGTTCGGCTTTGCCTTTGCAGCCCCAAACATCTTCAGCGATGAGAGCATCCGTGATGTGCCTTCGTGGCTTCCCAACCAGAAGATAAATCTGGGCCTCGATCTTCAGGGCGGCTCCCATCTTCTGCTGGAAGTCGATGTCGCGTCGGTTTACCGCGAGCGACAGGAAAGTGTCGTGGATGCAATCCGTACAGCGCTCAGGAGGGCGCAGCCTAGTATAGGCTATACCCGCCTCGGCGTTCGCGAGGGATGCGCCGGTTTCACACTCCGGTCGGCTGGTGACGCCGCGCGTGCCCGTGCCGCGCTGGAGGATGTCGTTGGCGAATCCGAGCTTGTCGTTGATGGCCTGGGCTTCCGCATATGCATGTCCGATCAGGAACGTGCCGACATCCAGACATCAGCTGTTTCGCAGTCGATCGAAATCGTGCGCCGGCGCATCGACGAGACCGGGACCCGGGAGCCGACAATCCAGCGCCAGGGCGAGGACCGAGTTCTTGTTCAGTTGCCGGGGGTGAAGGATCCGGAGCGCATCAAGCGTCTTCTCGGAAAGACGGCAAAGCTGACATTCCATTTGTTGGAAAGGGGCGAAACCGCTGTGACGGCGTGCGGGCAGGGCCGCCGGCCGCCGCCCGGGGCGGTTTGTCTCGCCTCCGATGACGAGCGCGACGTCAATGACCAGCCGATCCAGTATCTCGTCAAGCGGCGCGTTATGGTCAGTGGCGATACCCTTGTTGACGCACAGGGCACCTTCCAGGATGCGCAGCCGGTGGTGTCCTTCCGCTTCGACGCCGTCGGTGCCAGGCGATTCGGCGACGTCACGAGAAAGAACGTCGGCCACCCGTTTGCGATCGTGCTCGACCGCAAGGTCATCAGCGCTCCAGTCATACGTGAACCTATTCTTGGCGGCAGCGGGGTGATTTCGGGTAACTTCACGGTACAGTCGGCGCAGGATCTGGCATTGCTGTTGAGGGCGGGCGCCCTGCCAGCGCCGCTTACGGTGCTTGAGGAGCGCACTGTGGGAGCGGAGCTGGGGGCCGATTCCATAGCGGCAGGCAAGATGGCTAGCGTGCTTGCGATCGTTCTGGTCATCGTTTTCATCGCTCTTGTCTACGGCCTCTTCGGCCTGATGGCCAATGCCGCGCTGATCCTGAACATGATCCTTCTCGCCGCCGTGCTCTCGATGCTGCAGGCGACGCTCACGCTGCCGGGCATTGCCGGCATCGTGCTGACCATCGGCATGGCTGTCGATGCGAATGTCCTCATCTTCGAGCGCATTCGCGAGGAGGCCCGTAACGGCCGGACTCCGATGTCGGCGGTAAGCGCTGGCTACCAGCGCGCCCTGACCACCATTGTTGATGCCAACATCACGACATTGATTGCCGCGATACTGCTCTACGTCTTTGGGTCGGGGCCGGTGAAGGGATTTGCCGTCACCTTGGCGATCGGGCTTGTTACCTCGATGTTCACGGCCATCATGGTGACGCGCCTGATGGTAGTAACCTGGCTGCACCGTCGCCGGCCTGCAGCCCTGCCGATTTGAAGGGTGGGTCCGATGCGCCTCATCAATCTTGTACCAGTTGGCACGCGGATAGATTTCATGCAGTTCCGCCGGTTCGCCGGCGTGCTTTCCCTTGTGCTTTGCGTTGCCTCGGTCGGGTTGTTTCTGGCCAAGGGTCTCAATTACGGCATCGACTTCCGGGGCGGCATCCTGCTTGAGGTACGCACGCCCGGGCCTGCTGATCTGTCGGAACTGCGCCGTACGCTGGGAGGGCTCGACCTCGGCGAGGTCCAACTTCAGGAATTCGGCCGCGACACGGATGTGCTGATCAGGATCGAACGCCAGGCCGGCGGAGAGAAAGCGCAGCTTGAGGCTGTGAAGATCGCGAAGAAAGCCCTTGGCACCGAGGTCGACTACCGGCGGACGGAATTCGTCGGTCCGAAGGTTGGCGCCGAACTGATTGAGGCCGGGATAACTGCGGTGCTCGTCGCCCTGGCCGCCATGCTGGTCTATATCTGGTTTCGCTTCGAATGGCAGTTCGGTATCGGGGCGGTCGTCGCCCTGCTTCACGATGTCTTTCTGACGATCGGGATTTTCTCCCTGATCGGGCTCGAATTCAACTTGTCGACGGTTGCAGCAATTCTGACGATCGCCGGGTATTCCATCAACGACACGGTTGTCATCTATGACCGGGTCCGCGAGAATCTGCGCAAGTACAAGCAGATGCCGGAGAATGAGCTGTTCAATCTGTCGATCAACGGAACGCTGTCGAGAACCCTCCTCACGAGTGTCACGACTCTGATTGCGCTGAGCGTGTTGTTCCTGTTCGGCGGCGAAGTGATCAAGGGATTCAGCTTTGCGATGATCTGGGGTGTCCTGGTGGGAACCTATTCGTCTATCTTCGTTGCTGTGCCTCTGCTGGTTTATATGAACCTTCGCCGAACGGGCCTGATCGTGGGAGAGGTAGACGACGACGATGTCGCGGGCGAGGGCAGGGCCCGCTGATCGGGGAACGGCGGGCTGAACTGGGGAGAGCGGCACAGGCTACATCGAGCAGATTGCCATCGCATGGCGCGGCATCCCAGGCAATCGGCATTGTTGGCTGAGCCGTTGTCTGATGTTCTCTGCAGTTGGTCCGGTCTTCGGAGGTCGCGTCTGGTGTTCGTTTGGCGCAGGATGCCATTCGCTCCGCGCTGGATCGGCGGGCAAGGCAGCGTAGTCCGTCATCCGGACGTTGAACCAGCTTCGTTGAACTGCCGAACCGTTGCCCCCGGGGTGCCGGGATCAGATGCCTTCGGCAGTGGCGAAGGTTACCGTGAAAAAACGGGTTGTCCGCATTCGGTCACAACCGAGGATAGCAGCGCCCGCAACCTATCAATCTAACGCACGTAAATTCGTGTCTTCATCTCCTTCCGATTGGTACTCGTCCCAGCCTGCATGGCCCGAATGCTGATGACGGCCTGAGACAGGAACCTGACGCCCTCCCAGAGCTTCTGTGTCCCGGGCAGCGGCTGGCGCTTCGATGGATGGATGCCGGCCAGCCCGCCGGTAAGCACGACGAAGCTCATGATGATCATGTGTCCCCGGGGAAGCTTGAAGCCGTGATAGGCGGCGAGGGCGCAGAGCGTCGTGATGTCCTCCCTCGTGACATACCGTTCGGCCGGGTCGTTCGGCCTCTCGCGGGCCAGGAAGGAGAGGTCTCAGACCCGGAACGCGGTGATCGCGTCGAAGACGAAGCACTTCTTCAGGTCGTCGGCCTCGTCGAGGCGACGGTCCTCGATGCGGGTGCCAACCTTCAGGGCGTGGAAGAAGCGTTCGATCCTCCAGCGCAACTCGTACCAGCGCAAGATGGTTGAGCGTTAGCACACTTTCTGACGGGGATTCCGTCGGTTCCGCTCGAATTGTTTGATGATCTGGGGTGTGTGCCCCTCAACCGCACGAACGAACGCCTACCCGTGCCCGGTCATCCAGCGTGCGCGGGCAAGATGACTTTCCAGGGCCTTGCGAACGCGCTCCGGTTCCTTGGCGGCGTCGATGCCGAGCACGATGCGCACCATCTCCTCCTTACAGCCCCCCTCGGCATCGGTGTCGAGAAGGAGAAGATACGTGATGAAGTGCTCTTCGTCGTATTCGGTGACCTGATCAGGGAACCTCGTCGACTATGACCGGAGCCATCTTGGCTGAGCTATGCCCATCGGCGTCCTCCCCCGCTCGAGCGATCTTGGTTTTTTTGTACTCGTTCTTGTCGGCGCTGGCTCGGCCGTCGCGATCTCGCGGGCGTCATGCTTCGAGCAGCGCAGTGAGACGAGCCGTGGCATCCGCGGCGAAGGGGTTGATAAACTCGACGCCGCTCAGGTGCCGGCCGTCCTGCATGTCCTCGCTGAGGATCGCGGAGCAGCCGATCTGCCGTACCGTGGCCCAGAGCATCGCGTCCCAGAACGATAACCGATGCTCCTCGAACGCGTCCATGGCATCGACGAGAGCCGTGTCGTCGGCGGAGGTGACGTGGAACACGTCAAGCCAGTCACGCACGAAGGCGCTAGCCTGGGCGGGCTCGAGCAGGTTCTTCCGCGTGGTGGCATGGAAGAACTCGGTGAGCGCCTGGACGGTCAGCACGCAGTCTCGTTGGGCGGCTCTCCCCACGAGCTCCCGGGCCCGCTCGTGCCGTTCTCCGGCGTCGCGGTCGACGGCGTAGACGAGGATGTTGGTGTCGAGGGAGAACCGACCCTTAACGGTCATAGAGCTCTTCCCGCTCGACCTTGCGGCCGCCGAGCGAGGCACCCTCCTCCAAGCGCGCCGTCATTCGCTTATACGCCGCCGCCCACTCGGGGTCGGCCGTCTTGTCGGCCATGTGGGGCACCAGCTTGGCGATGGGGCGGCCACGGCGGGTGATCAGGAAGCCTTCGCCGTGCTCGACCTTGTTGATCAGCTTGGAGAACTCCTGGTTGGCGGTCATCAGGGAAACGGTGCGCATTGATCTCGTTCAATAACTAGTATATACTATATTTATCGCCATGGCTCGTCCGTGTCAAGCGCCTGCAGGTGTTTCCCACGCTGCATTCAATTTTGCTGTCTTCTGCTGTCCGGAGGTTTCACAGCGTGCCGGGTTTTCTGGCTTCGGGGCCGTCCGCGGTTGCCGGCGCGTGGGCGGGTTGTTTTCGGGTTGTGGGCGGCGTCCGGGAATCGGCCGGACACCATTGGCGCTCAGGGCTGCGACGGCTTCCTGGCGGCTTGCGGTAGCATGCGGGCGATCTTGCCGGGGTAGTTGATCAGGTCCTCGAGCGGCACGTATCGAGCGCTGCTCGAGGCGGGCCTTGCTTCCTTGAAGCGGCCACTGGCTCCCGGTCGATGTCGTCGAGGATGTCGAAGGTTCCGGGCGCCCTTGACCGGGAAGACGTGGTCTGCGCCGCAGCGCCGGGTGATCAGCATCGCTGGCGTCGTGCGGGTGATCACCTTGCCGCGGACATCGGTGCGCTCGAGGAGGTGGCCGCCAGCTCGCCGTCGTCGAAGTTCAACAGCGCGAAGGGGGGCCTGAGGCGTGAGGGCCATGGTCTCGTGGTGGCCGCCGCGGATGCGCTTGCCGTCGGCGGCAAGCGCCCGGGCGAGCCCGCGGCCGAGCATGTCCTCGAGCGCCTCGGGGTCGACCGACTGCCCGGTGGAGGGTCGCCCTGGAGGGCGGCTCGCGCAGCTCCGTCCTCGGGTTCCGCCGATGGCCTCGAGCTTGTCCCGGGACAGCGACCGCGCAAACCGCGCAGCTGCCTTTCATGTTCGCAAGCTCGGCAAGAACGTGAGCACACCGTGTGCTTCCTGCGCGGCGGAAGTCCTCGATCGCCGTCAACTCGTCGTGCAGCGAACGCATCACTTCGGAACCCCGGGGAGCGAGGAGGCAGGCGGCGCCAGCGCCTGCGGGCGCGATAGCAGCCGTAGTTGTGTCAAGAATTGTCTGCAATTTCGGTCGTGGCATGGGTCTCCGCTGTTGGGGCTGCCGTCCTGGCGGGCCCGAGGGCCCGCCAGGACGGACAGAAATCCCGTCGTCACGCGGCCTTTCGCATGCGCTCGCGCTGATGCTCCTTCAAGTGGATCATGTTCAGGTAGCGGCTGGCCTCCAGCCAGTCCTCGTGGATCTCGATCGCCAGCGCCCGCACCAGACGCAGGCAGCTCTCCTCGTTGGGGAAAATCCGCACCACCTGGGTGCGCCGCTTGATCTCCTGGTTGAAGCGCTCGAGCATGTTCGTCGACTTCAGGTGCTTGTGGTGCGCCCGTGGCAGGCTGTAGAACGCAAACGTCTCCTCGATGGTCTCCTCGACCCACGACGTCAGCTTGGCGTAGTGCGACTGCCAGCGTGACAGCCACGCCGCGAGATCTCTCCGCGCCTCCTCGAGGTTGCCGCGGTCGTAGAGCCAGCGCAGCTCCTGAAGGCAGTCGTCGTCGCGCTTGCGCGGCATGTGGTCGAGCGCGTTGCGCAGAAAGTGCACGTAGCACCGCTGCTGCACCGCCTCGGGCACAACCTCGCTCACCGCCGCGCCAAGTGATCGTCCCGGACCACAAACCGCACAGGCCGCGCTCCTTGAGTTGCAGCAGAAACGCCTTCCACGACGAGGCGCTCTCACGGTTGGCGAGCTCTACCGCAAGAACCTGGCGCCGGCCGTCCCAGTCAATCCCCAGCGCAACCAGAACCGCCTGAGAGCCGATCACCCCGGCCTCGCGGACCCGCTCGTAGCGGGCATCCAGGATCAGATAGGGAAACGGCTCCTCAAGACGCCGGCGCGCAAACGCCGCAAGGTCCGCATCCAGGCGCTTGACGATGTTCGATATCGTCGACGCCGAAAAACTCTGCCCGCAAAGCTCCTCCGTGATCCGCTTCACCTTCCGCGTCGAAACACCCTGCACGTACATCTCCGCAAGCGCTGATACCAGCGCCTTCTCAGAGCGCTGGTAGCGCTCAAATACCGAGAAAAATCCGCCACGATCCTGCGGAACCTGAAGCTCCAGCGAACCCACACGCGTCACAAGCGTCCGCTTGTAATACCCCGAGCGGTAGCCCACACGCGTCAACGTCCGCGCACCCTTCGAGGCCCCCAGAGCCGACGTCATCTCGCTCTCCAGAACCTCCTGCAGATAACCCCGGAGACTCTCGCGAAGAAAGTCCTCGTCCCCACCCAAAATCTCCTTGATCTCGGCGATCCCCGCCTTACGCTTGCTCTCGGTCATGGTGTGCCTCCTTCGTTGCACGAAGTGCTTCTCAATCACTGGCATGCCATGACCGGTCAGGCTTGAAAACCCTTTTGCAGAACCTTCTGTACACAACCGCAGCCGTCGCGCCGCACAACGAAAATCTCCTTGCCATGGGGGTCGGTGCAGCGCCCGCGGGCAAACCCCTTGGTCCAGCGCACGCCAGCCCGCCGCCTTGTGCCCGCAAAACGCGCCGGATCGCAGAACGTCTCCGCCACCTGGTGGCCGCAGGCCCAGTCGTCGGCCAGCCGCCGCGTCGCAAGAAAGAAGGAGGCGAGGTTCGGAAACGTTCCCGGCGCCGCAAGCAGTCGCGTGTTGTCAGATCAAGCCACTGCTGCTCCGGCTTCCAGCCACCGGTCGCGGCACTTGAAGGACCCGTCACGCCGCCAGACCACTGCCCCCTGAAGGACGCAACATGGCGCAGCCCCGCCAGACGGCGAAACCCGGGATAGTCGTCCATCAACACATCCCGCAGCGGACGCTCCTCAGGCTTCGCGAACCTCGGACAGACCCTTCCGGAGCTGCGACGTGAATCGGGCAGGACGCGATGTGCTTGTGAACCGACATCCCCGCACCATGACAACTCCAGTGCAGGAAAGCCGGCGAAAACTGCAAAAAAATCTCCCGCACCAACCCGCGCCCCTGAAAACCCAAGTACTGCCTTGAAAAATCAAACAGAATTTAGCGTAAGATCACCCTGCCACAACATCGGCTGGGTCAATGTCGGCATCAGCCATGACACCGCGGCGTTTGCGGTGGAAAGTACCCGGCGCTGGTGGCGGCGCCTCGGGCGCTACCCCGGGGCGGCGGCTGATCACCGCCGACTGCGGCGGGTCGAACGGGGCCCGGCTGTGGAAGGTCGAACTGCAGAAGCTCGCCAGGGAACTCGAGATCATGATCTGCCGCCCGGCACCAGCAAATGGAACCGCACATCGACTGTTCTCGTTCATCAGCCAGAACTGGCGCGGCAAGCCGCTGCGCAGCCTTGCGACCATCGTCAGCCTGAATCAGAGCAACCACCACCGAAACCGGCCTCAAGGTCTATTGCGATGTCGACGAAAACACCTGTCCGAAGGGAATCAAGGATGCCGAGATAAAGGCCCTCGACCGCGCAAAATTCCAGGGCGGGTTGGAACTATTCACTCTTGCCAACACCCGACACAGACGCGATTGTTTCGTGACGCGCCCTTAAGTCCGCCTCTTCTTCTCCTTCCGATTTGCTTCGGTCCCAGTTTCGCATGGCCAGAACAGCGATGATGGTCAGTGACAGGATCTTGACGCCTTCTCAGAGCTTTTGCGTTTCTGGTGTCATCCGCCAAAAATACCGGAGAGCTCCGCCTTGGGTTTGCAGCCCTGAGCGGGCTGCAGGTGTTGCCGGCCTCGGCGGGGCAGCAGGCAAGGGGTTTGACCATCCGCTCTGTATTCAGTCGATGGTGATCGGCGAGTGAGTGCTCGACCGCTCGCGTGGTCGAATCCGTCCGGCGCTGCCGCAACGTAACTCTGGAAACCGTCGACACGGTAGGCAATAATGTATCCGGGAGGCGCCGACTATGACTGCCCGGGCGGAAACGCCCGGCAGGCTTCGCAATCCGCCAGCGCGGATGCAGCCCGGCGAAGCGAGTTGCTGAAGGCAGCGACGATCCTGTCAGGACTCCGGTAACCCATCTTCCCGAAGCGAGGAGACATGAGCCAAACGGCCATTAGACCCGCCCTGCGCACCGGCGAATTCGTTCCCCTCGTTGCCCTCCTGATGGCGCTTGTCGCGCTCGCGATCGATGCGGTGCTGCCAGCCTTGCCGGCGATAGGCGAGGATCTCGGAGCCGGGCGCCCGAATGACCTCCAGTTCGTCATCTTGGCCCTCTTTGTGGGGCTCGGCTTCGGTCAGATCATCTCCGGGCCGCTGTCTGATGCGATCGGCCGCAAGTCCGCGATCTATATCGGCCTCGCCCTGTTCATGGGCGGATGTCTCATGAGCATCTTTGCGCCCGCTTTCGAGGCGATGATCGTGGGTCGTGTGCTGCAGGGCATCGGAATTGCCGCGCCGCACACCGTGACCATCGCCCTGGTGCGCGATCAGTACGAGGGACGTCGGATGGCTCGCCTCATGTCGTTCGCGATGGCCGTGTTTATTCTTGTTCCCACCGTCGCCCCCGCCCTCGGGCAGTTGATCCTGTGGCTGGGAGGTTGGCGCGCGATATTCACCACCTTTCTGGCCATCGCGGTGATTGCGCTTGCATGGTTCGGGCTTCGCCAGCCCGAGACTTTGCCGGCAGCGCGGCGGCGGCCGTTTTCCCTGCGGGTCATCGGAGGCGCCGTCCGCGAGGTCGTCAAGACCCGGGCCGCGCTCGGCTTCATCCTCGCCTCCGGATGCGCGCACGCGCCATTCGTTGCCTATCTGAGTTCTGCCCAGCAGATCTTTCAGGACGCCTACAGGACCGGCACCCTGTTTCCGGCCTATTTCGGCGTGTTGTCGCTGGCAATCGGAGGCGCCGCGCTCGCGAATGGCCGCATCGTCATGAAGTACGGGATGCGCCGTCTTTCCGGGACTGCGGCGGTAGCGCTGACACTGGTTTCGGTCGCCGCGTTGCCGTTGGCCTTCGCCTTCGGCGGGCTTCCTCCGTTGTGGCTGTTCATGGCCTACATGATCGTCGTCTTTCTCTGCATCGGGCTCCTGTTCGGAAATCTCTATGCGCTCGCTATGGAACCTCTCGGCCACATTGCCGGTGTGGGCGCTGCCGTGGTTGCCTCGGCTGCGACCTTCATAGCGGTACCTCTTGGTGTAATAGTGGGGCAGAGCTTCGATGGAACGATGTACGCTCTCACCGTCGCTTTCGTGGTCTGCGGCGCTGGCACCGTCGTTGCGATGCGATGGGCCGAGGCGAATCGCGGCAGTCAACGCACGGCGCCCGTCGTCGAGCCGTGATCGCCTGTCGCTGATGTGGCAACGGAAATGCTTGCGATCAAAAGCGGAGTGCACCTCAAAGACCGGAGCGGCAGCAATGCCACGATTGCACCGGCGAACGGAAAGAAAGTTCGCTCCTCGAGCCCATGCTATCCAATTGATGTAGCGTCGGTGTGTAGTTCAGGTGAAGCACAAAGAAGGTATCTACTCACCCCTAGTTGGGTTCTGATTGGTCGTGGTGCTCGTTGATGATGTCTGCGGCTTTTCCGTCGAGGGCGATCTGGGTGGCGACGAGTGGGTTGTAGCCGAGTGCGGCCATAGAGGTGAGGTAGCTTGAGCCCCGGCACCATGCTTTTGCGTGGAGCGGAAGCATCCGGACACCTTGACCTTTGCCATCCTGATCTTCTGTTCTCCGGCATTGTTGGTGAAGCTGACATCGGGTGCGCCAGGCAAACTGGTGGAATGTGGCCGGGTGCAAGTCCCGAGAGAGGCTAATTTCTCCGTGAACCATGCGTCGCCAGGCGAAGCGTTGGGGAGCGGCAGGCCAGGCTATTGAGCCACGAGATGCTTTGAAACCGGAGTGCCGAGGTCGTGGCCGAAGGCAACGAGCCGCGTTGGTGAGGGGGGCTCCGCGGGGTCCGAGAACCAGGGCACGCGCCGAAGCAGGGACCTGGGAGGTCTTGCCCCTCTGTCGTGGAGGGGCCGCAGAGGAAAGGAACTAATCCGTAAACCGATGATGAACGAGAAGTCAGATTCGGCCATAGTACCGCTGAAGGCGGCGAACAAGGGTTCTTCGGAGCCTGCGGAGTTGTTGGAGGGAAGGGCAATGCGGTTGGCCCGCGCCGCGCGCAGAAGCGGGGGTCACAGGCGGCTGAACGCAGGTAGCGAAGAGGAACCCGGAAGAGCGTCTTTACTCCACCACGTGATGGTCGACGTTCTGCACGATGCGTTCCATTCCTTGAGGAAGGACGCGGCGGCGGGGCGTTGTGTGGCAAGCGTACGCGGAGGGTGTGGAACTGCCTGCACGCCCGTGTGCACAGGGGTGCGTACCGGGCGCCTCCAGGGTTTACATACCCAAGGAGGATGGAGGGCAACTTGCCTCGGACAAGATTCTTCAGCGGGCGGTGTGATTCTGGTGCCGCGAAACGGAGTTCCTCGGTTCCGGCCGGGGCGCATCATGCGCCGTCACGGTGGAACGGCGGAAGGTCAACTGGATCGTTGACGCCCCTTCGACAACCGCGACCATCTGGTCGCGATGCTCGGGAAACGGATCGGGGGGTCTGATCATCAAGTGACGCCGGCGTCATGGAAGGGACCGACTGGCAAGGGAACACCGCAAGGGGCGGCGCCTTGCGAACCTGCACTACGTACGACTGGTTCCAGAACCACTGGCGCAAGCGGATGGCTGACACGATCATTATGCGGACGACTTCGTGTGCGGCTTTCAGCATCTGGGCGGCGCTGAGACCTTGGGGAGAGACTGGCCCACTTGAACTGCACCCGGAAAATCATCGAGTTCGGTCGGTTTGCCAGAGCGAACCGCCGGAAGCGTGGACAAGACGTTCGACTTCCTCGGCATGACGCACTTCTGCGAACAGACGAGGAAAGGCAGGTTCAGGGTCGGTCGCAAACGGGCACCCTGCGGCGGATCAAGGAGGCCTTACGCAGGCGGTGGCACGATAACCGGCACGAAACGGCCAAGTGGTGAGTTATCAACGGCTGCTACTACGCCGTTCCAGGAAGCAGCCTGCAGAAGTTCATACACCAATGCAAACAGCTGCGTGCCCTTCGGCGACGCTCCCAAAAGGACTTCACCGGGGACGTAGACACCCTCACCGCTGCCCACTGAGCCAGCATCCGTGGCCAAACCAGCGCCTTGTCGTCAGGGGAGGAGCGAACAGCGCACGTCCGGTTCTGTGCGGGGGGTAACCCGGTTCCCTACCGCGATGGTCGTCTGTGAAGCGCAGGTTCTCGTGTTTCACGAGACGTTCGTGCAGGTTGTGCGCGTCGGACTTGCGTCCACGTTTTCCTTTCGTCGGGATGTCGGGCAGTTCCTTGGCGCCCTGATGGTGCGGTAGCGCCCGGCGTCGTTCAGGGTCTTGGATGCGCTCTTGTTGATCTTGTGGCAGGGAGCAGGCTCTTCATCAGTCGCGCGGTAGCCTCGACGACAAAGGTCAATTCGCGCAGCAGGTGGCTGCCGCACAGCTGGTGGTTACACTGGCCCATGTACGAGGCCCAGCAGTCGTGGACCAGGACGCCCTTGTAGCGCGGGATGATGCCGATCTCTTGCCTCCCGGCCGCGCTTGCGGTGCGGGAACTTGCACGTCAGGGTCCCACGACATGAAGCCACTTACTGTTGATCCGAAATCGTCGACATCGGGCGTTGCAGGAGGTGCGCCACGGCAGCCTCCTCCCATGACGCATCGTGAAAGCATAGCCGAGGCCTCGGAGAGCTTGATGCGGGAGATCGCCTGCACGAGCGCGACGGCACGGCGCAGGGACAGCATCTGGGCGACCAACAGGTTGATGACGAGGGCCTGGATGCCGATACCGTACTGCACGGGATGTTGTCGGGGAACCGGCCCCGGGCCTTGCACTTCGGGCATTCCTCGGCGCGGCGCTCGACGACCTCGAACACGATGTCGTGCGGCGTTCCCGATCGACGGGGCCGTCGATGTCAGCGCCGCAGGCGTCGCAGGCCGCGACCGTCTCCTCGACGATGGTCTTGCGCAGGTTGTCGCCCATCTGCCGGTTCGGCTTCGGGCCGTTGCTCCCGGCACGCTCTTGTCCGTCTGTGACGGCGGCAGACCGGAGTTCCGGCTCGTGCGTAGTCTTCTCCAGAAGGACGACGATGAGGATGTCGAGCAGGATGACGAAGACGCGGATCACGGCCTCTTCCGCCACCTTGCCGGCCGCACGCAGCGCCGCGATCCGGGTCTTGGCCGCTTCGAACTCCTCGCGCGCCGCGTTCACCGTCGCCATCACCCGGCCTCGACGGTCATGATCGTCGCGAGCATCGCCTGGCGCTCGCCCGGCGGCATCTTCCGGTACTCCGCCGCTCGGCCTTGCGCTTCATCAGCGCGCCGCCTCCGATGGCACAGCCCGTTCGTCGCCTTCGATCCAAAGTAGCTCACTGCCGGTCCCCGTCGTTCTCGATTACCACCACTAAACGAATCGGCCTGCAGTGTCAAATCTCCACGAAAACCCGTTCATTACTCTACCCCGACATCAAGCCGGAACCAGGGGGTGAGCAGTTACGAAACGGGAACCTATTGAACTTCATGTCAGGTGTGGCAGTAGCAAAATCTTCCTTTGCTTTTGCTACACAGAGAATGAAGCGATCCGGCATGCGTTGGCACATCGCCATGCCAAACTCACGCCCGCTTATACCCTCTGTTCTCCCCTGAGTTTGATCAGGAGTTGATCGCGAATTTCCTCTCGCACGTCATATGCAGCGGTTGCCGCGACTTCGAGTGTGACAGCGATTGCGAATGAGATCTCCAAGTCGGGGTCGAGTCCACCCCCTGAGGCATCCCGACATTGAACCCGGATCGGAAGCGTTGCTTCGTCGTCATAGTCTGGGACGCGGACACGGTTGTGCACGAGGCGGCGGGACCAAGCAGTGCCCCGCTTGATGAGAGCCACGGCAGGGGGCTCGGACTTCATCGCGAGGTTCCAGTGTTTGTCCTCAGCGTCGTCTTGAAGCACATCACCATCTGCGGCAATGGCTTCCAGAGCAGCTAGGCGATACTTGGCTCGCGCCGATTCCACGGGCGAAAACCATGCCAAGGTAACCAGCATCGACCGGTGAACCCTATCGCCGGAAAGAGACGAGGGGAGCGGCATGTCGAAAATCGTCCCCTGATCCTTTCGTACCCGACCAAGGCCAATCAGGGTCACTCCGTGAAGCGGAGCCTCGCGCATGAGTTCGGCATCCAGGAAGCCATATCCGAAGTGACGGGCAACCTCCTCTGCGGCTTGCTGGAAGCGTCTTCTTTGGGCCGCATTTTCGATGGCGTAGAGTTCCTTCGCGGCTTCGGGCCATCTGCTGGCGTTGATCGCCAATGCCCGTGTCAGCAACGCGAGATCATTGCGGGAAAGTTCTATCCCTTCGTAGGGACCGCCCTCTTCAGTGAGCATAGCGGCTGCATTGAGCAGTGACCTCGTTACAAGAGCGGCGGCGCAACTGGTTCCTCGGGAGCGAGATTGGTGTGATACACCGATGCCGGCTGTCGCGACAGTCAATCCGGTGCGCACACTCCGAGGAACGATTCGTAATCTCAGACCATCGCCGGCCGGAACTGCTTGTACTTCCTGATGCCCTCCAATGCCGATTAGATCCGGCTTTATGATGCGAAACGGGCCGAGGCCCAATGCACTGGATATTGCAGGAAGGGTGTCGCCGTCGGCCTGTACCTCGACCACTCCTGGAGCGACGGCCATGGCGGCCGGCCTCAGATCGAGAGAGGCGGCGCCGACCGTAAGAACGTTTAGAGCCTCGCTCGGCGCCAGGAGCGTGCGTTCGTAACGGTGCTGCCGTTGGGCAGCACGGACATGTTTTCGACATTCTAGCAGGGACAAGCTCTCAAATCCGCTTACGGTCATGTCAGGTATGTGAATATCCCACTGCACGTTGCCGGCAGAGACGACAAAAAGGACTCCCGTCTCGCTCGACCACCAGTCGAGCAGGCGTGCCAGTGAACTGATGCGGCCGGTGAAATGCGAACCGTGGACTCCTATCGAGAAATTCACGACAAACGCGTCCGGGACTAGAGGATTGTCGCCAAGGAATGCGCGCTGAAGGGCGGTATGAACGAGGTCCACAAAGAGGCGGTCATCCGGAGAGATAGCCCCATCTTCGGTGTCGACCAACAGAGGAATGGCTAGCAGGCGACTGTCGAGGACAGGGGACCCGTCGGATTCGAGATCACCCCTCAGAATTAGCGATGCCATCGCGGTGGCGTGGCGCCTGGTAACGACTGGGGATCGATCGACCAAATCGTGCACATCTTCAATGGCAACTCCACCATCAAGGCTGCGGTGACCGGCGATCGGCGTACCATCGAGGAGCAGAGCTCGGAAAGGGCTGGTGGGGTCGAAGTTCTCGAGATTCTCCAAATTAACGTCTGAAGGCTGAGAATGCGCAGGCAGAGACTGCGCGATGGTTTGAGGTAAAACGAACTGAAGACCGTCGAGTGTCGCGAGTCCATCCGGTGCAGACGGGTTGTCGAGCATGGCACGCACGGTGCCAGCAGCGAGTCCAACAAGCATAGCATCGTACACGAACCTGTCCTCGTGAATAGCGCTTCGGTGGATGACGTGGCCGCCCAGAGCGGCGACCTTTGCTTCGGTTTCTCTCCGCCATTGGCCAAGTTTGTCCAAGCTTTGCGTCGGCCAATGTTCAAGCTCAAGTTTTACTTGGGCGTCATTGTCGAACGGAAGCCGGTTCTCCAGCTCAGCACGATAATCGGCAGACAGGCGGTCTTCCGGTCCCCAAGGACGTAACTCGGCAAGCATGTCGAAGAGGCGCCACCAAGGGGCATATCCGTGCTCAGCATCGCGATCCTTCTGATATGTGCGCCAAAGCTTAAGAACCCGATCCAAGGCTTCCTGGGTAGGCATGGTTGCATAGAGGATTGGGGAGACGGTGCCTTGATGGTCGGCGATCAAGTCATCCGGCAGATCATAGTCATCGTCCAGTTCAATTTCGGAGAGCACCTCAAGGCCGACCAACCGGGCTGCGCGGGCAAAGTTGCCGATCGGCACCGCTGTGACGAATACGAGGGCACGTTCGGGCGCGATGCCAAATGGATCACGCCGCAGTTCAAGTGCTGCATCGTCACGAGCGAGCACGCCTTCGAGGCGCTCGAATTCCTGACGAAACCGTTCTCCTTGCTGACGACGCCCAATTCCTCGAGGCCGTGGGAACCGAGCCGGTGCACCTGTCATCCTGCGTGCGGGACGCGAATCAGGAAGGCGCAAGATCGGTCGGTCGGTCATTTGTACTGTATCGACACTGCTGGTCGTTTAGGTGGTTCTTGGCCTTCACTCGGTCCTTTACCAGGGTTCGGAAAGTCAGGCTGCCTTGAGCTAGTGCGTAGCGGCGATGAAGATCGAGAAAGAAATCCTCTGCATCGGAAAAATTCTTCGGCGAAACGGCTAAACGCAATCTCTTGGCCGTGTAACCCGATTTCTCTCTGAACTCCCGGAGCCTGACCGCAAAATACTCCGTCATCTGGTCTTCCGTCGGTTTCCCCAACTCAAGCTTGATTTCAAATCGTCTCCATGTAGCTCGGTCGAGTAACTCTGGGTGATTGGTCGCAGCAACGAGAACACAATAGGAAGGGAGGTCATCAAGTTGCAGGAGAAGCGTTGTCACGACCCGCTTGATTTCGCCAGTTTCGTGAAGATCACCACGTTCCTTGCCAATGGCGTCAAATTCATCGAAGAACAGGACACAGGGTTCGGTTCGCACATAATCGAAGAGGCGCCTTAGCCTCTGAGCTGTTTCGCCCAGATAGCTAGTCACCACTGCGTCGTATCGAATTGCAAATAGCGGGAGAGCCAGTTCGAATGCAAGACTCTCTGCAAGAGAAGTCTTGCCGTTTCCTGGTGGGCCGACAAGCAGGACGCGATGACGCGGTTCTAGGCCGTGGGCACGCAGAACTTCGGCTCGTGCCTGTTCCTCGATCAGTTCGTGACACGCATTACGGATAGCCTTCGCGAGAAACAGGCTGGTCAGCGGCCGCTCCGGGTGGCGTCGTTGGATTCCCCCAGAGCCGTCCCGGACACGCAAGGTACCCGGCCTAGTCGAGCCTGGTCCCGTAGGCCTTGTAGGTGCAGAAAGCGCCCGGTCGATTCGTTCCGCGACGACGGTATGCTTTTTCGCACGTTCGTTCGCGGCGATCGCCTCGGCAGCAACACGGGCGGACTCCTGATCCCCGCTAACGCTGGCCTTGACAAGATCGACGATGAGATCACTTCGGGCCATCAAGGATCTTACCTGAGCCTAGTTTACCTGAGCCTAGTAGACGCAAACGTAGCACGGATCGTCTAAAGAATCAACGAATTTTAACTAATTTCGACTGTTTCAGGAAGAATCGCACGGATCATGGGAAATAGCCATACCTCGTACAACGGCGCGTGGGATCGCAGAGGCACTCGTCGAACTGTGCTGGACCTCGGCCTGACACACGCCGACCGGCGCGGCAACCCCGTGTTCGTCTTCCTGATCGGCGATCTGGGAGGTGTGTGGATGGTGGTATGGGCCATTGCTTACAATGAGTTGAGCGCAATCAGGCGCGCATTTCTAGGTTTTGGCGGCGAGGCGCACCCTCGCCGGTCTGCCGGGCACGCAGGGCAGACCGTCGCACGGCCGGAGCGATGGGCAGATGTTCTGGTGGTTCTGATACTCAACATAGCCGGCTTTGATCGGCTATCCTCAAAGCGGGAGAATGTCTACAACCAGTCCAGACTCAGTCGTCGTCCTTGGGGCACCCCTGCACCGCCTTCCGACTCCGCGCCATCCGACCGCGCACACTCCTTGGGTTTCAGCCGAAGGGGCTCTCGATCATCCTCCAGCGTAGCTGATCCTCCGAGGTTTGAGGACGAAATGTCCACCAGGACATCGCTGTGCTCCGTCTTGTCCGGCAGCGGCGACACCTCCGCCCTGTATCCCATGGCGCGCGCGATGACGGCCGCGGCCTGCGCGGCGGCGTCCCGCAGCGCGCCGTCGTCGAGATGGGCGTAGATCGCGGTGGTCTCGCGCTTGCGGTGTCCGAGCAGCCGTCCGACCGTGGTGAGCCCGACGCCGTTCATGACGCCCTGCGAGGCCCAGGTGTGGCGGCAGTCGTGGATGCGAAGGCCCGGAAGCCCGGCTTTATCCCGTATGCCGACCCAGAAGGTGTAGAGCCTTGCCGATGTGAGGGTCTCGGGGAACACCCGCTCCCGGCCATCCGGTCGCGGCAGCGCCTCGACCAGTCCTGCCGCTTCGGGTCCGAGCCAGATGGTGCGCGGTCCGGTCTTGGAGTCTTCGATGCGCGCGCTCGCGCCGTCTCCGGCCAGCTCTCCGATCTCATCCCACCTGAGGTTGATGACTTCGGAGAGCCGCGCCCCGGTGAGCGTCAACAGCCGGATGGCCGCCACCGGCCAGGGGTGTTCCTCCCGGTGACGGTCGAGCACCGCGCCGAGACGCTCCAGCTCTTCGCGGCTGAGGTAACGCGCGACAGGCTTGCGGGGGTTCTTCACGATGTTGGCGCAGGCATCGGGGACATGCTCGCCGATGTCGCCCCACTGCCGGGCCGTCCCGAGCATGGCGCGGAGGATCTCGAAGGCGCGGTTGGCGGCGCCGGGCCGGTCCGCGCTGGCGGCGTCGAACCATGCCGAGACCCGCGCATGGTCGATGGCGTCGAGCCGGAGCCTGCCGAAGTGGGGCATCAGGCGGTTCTTCATGTAGCTATCGAAGGTCTCGAGCGAGGACGGCTTCCAGCGGTGTTTCCGCCGCGAGCGGTAACGGGCGGCGAAGTCCCGGAACAGCGGCGCCTTCTCCTTGCGCGGCGGCGTCACGTCCTCGCCGCCCCACAGGCGGGCGAGCACGGCCGCGCCTTCCCGGCGGGCCGCGTCGAGAGGCAGTTCGGGGAAGCGCCCGAGGGTGATCTTGCGCATGCGTCCCCGGACGCGGGTCTGGACGATCCGGGACCGGACGCCGGAGGGCTGCACCCTGACCCCGAAATGCGCCAGCAGATTGTCCCACAGGGTGTATTCCCGTTCCGCCGGCTTGGCGACGGCCTTCACGGTGAGCCGGTGCCTGCGGCCGCTCATCGCCCGCTCTCCTTCCCGGTCATGGCCTCGTGGACGATGCCGGAGATACGCCCGGCCGCCTCGCGGACATGCTCGTCGGCGAGATGGGCGTAGCGTTCGGTGGAGGCGGTATCGGCATGGCCGAGCAGGCGGCCGACGGTGTAGAGGTCGAGGCCGCTCATCACGGCATGGGAGGCGAAGGTATGCCGGCAGTCGTGGATGCGCACATCGTCCAGCCCGGCGAGACCGCGCAGCTTCTGCCAGCGCAGGCCGAGGTCGGTCATCGGGCCGTCGCCCTTCCCGTTCGGGAAGACGAAGCGTCCCTCGCGCGGCAGGCCATTCAGGACGGCCCGCGCGGGCGGCGGAAGCTGGAGCGCCCGGTCTTGGAGTCCGGCAACACCGCGCGGGTGTCCCGTATCCAGTCCCATTGCAGGCCGGCGATCTCGAACGACCGGGCGCCGGTGAACAGCAGCAGGCGGCCTGCCGGTCCTCCGCATGGTCGAGCACTAAGCCGAGGCGCTTCAACTCGTCCAGGGACAGGAACCGCTCGCGCGGCGCCGTCCTGTAGCGCCGCATGTTGCGGCAGGGGTTGGAGCCCTGCGGGCGAAGGTCACAGAGTTCCGCCTGCCGCATCATCACCGAGAGCACCGGCAGGGTCCGGTTGGCGCTGCCGGGGGTTCCGCTGAGGGAATCGAACCAGCGCCGCACATCGGCGCGGTCGATCTTCGCGACGGGCATCGCGCCGAAGAAGGGCAGGAGGCGGCGCTCGATCAGATGGGCGTTGGCCTTCCTCGTGGAGGGTTTCCAGCGCCGCCCCTGGCGGCGCATGAAGTCGGCCGCGAAGTCGGCGAACAGCGGCCCGGTCTCGCGGTCGGCCCCGGCTTCGGCGATGGCGGCAATGGCCTTCTCCCTCGCCTCGGCGGCGGTCATGTCGTCGGTCGTGCCGAGGATCGCCCTGGGCGCGCCGAACTGGCGTGAGGTCTGGACGAAGAAGGTCTTCGTTCCGGCGACGGTGAAGCCGAAGGCGGGCAGGTCCCTGACGGTCAGGCCGTATCGTCCGGGTTTCTTCTCCCTGAAGGTGCGGCGGACCGTCCGCTCGTTGACGGGGGCATGGATGCGCGTGTCTCCGTTGTCTGTTCCCTCGGGCACCGTCCGTCCCGGGGGAACGGAACGGCGCTCCTGAACGGACAACGCGACCCGCGCGCGAAACCGCGGCCAGAGGCCGGGCCAGGCCCAACCGTCTGTCACGCAACGGAAAACTGCCGACCGATGCAGGCCGGCCGGGCCTCGCTCTCTGCATCAGGGATGCGTCGGGTGTGTGAACCGAGGCCGCCCCGGGCGGTGTGCGCATACGAAAAC
Organism: Alphaproteobacteria bacterium; assembly: GCA_964291215.2. Taxonomy (GTDB): domain Bacteria; phylum Pseudomonadota; class Alphaproteobacteria; order MPNO01; family UBA830; genus JAJEBT01. Next base: position 3,051,062 of record OZ219791.1, read on the forward strand.
GGGCCACGCCGGAGCGACGACATGGCCCGTCGAGGTGCTGCGGTCAGGCGGCGCAGCGCTGCACGGAGATGCCGAGCTGGCGCGCTTTGTCGACGAGGTTGTCGGTGATGCCGGAGCCGGGGAAGGCGATGACGCCCTTGGGCTTGCTGCGACAGCAGCGTTGCTGGGCGCCTGAAGTACCGGTGAGTGAGCGAAGGAGACACCCTCATGGCCCTCACCCCTGCCGAGAGCGCGATCGGGACTGTATCGACAGTCTCCCTCTACGACACGACTTGGGGAGAATGTCTGCAGATCATCGTCGAGGTCGACATCAAGGAGATCGAACCGCCTTGGGACACCTGGAACCCGGACGGTCACGTGCCCGGGGACGGCAAGGTAGCCGCGTTCACGTGACCAATGGACGGCAACCCGCCGCCGGGACCACAAGCTTCATGTCGCCTCGCTCGCAGAGCAAACCCCACACCGCTTGTGGACAACCACAGAAAACATCACCACAGACACCCGCAAAAACCTTGCCAAGAAACATGGTAACTGCTCACCCCCTGGTTCCGGCATGATGTCGGGGTAGAGCAAAGAACGGGTTTTCGTGGAGATTTGACACTGAAGGCCGATTCGTTTAGTGGTGGTCATCGAGAACGACGGGGACCGCCAGTGAGCTATTTTGGATCGAAGGCGACGAGCGGGCTGTGCCAGCTGCTTCCGGGGCTCCAGCCTCCGCATGATCTGTATGTGGAAACGCATCTCGGAGGCGGCGCGCTGATGAAGCGCAAGGCGGAGTACCGGAAGATGCCGCCGAGCGAGCGCCAGGCGATGCTCGCGACGATCATGACCGTCGAGGCCGGGTGATGGCGACGGGCGGCGCGCGAGGAGTTCGAAGCGGCCAAGGCGCTGCGTGCGGCCGGCAAGGTGCCGAAAGAGGCCGTGATCCGCGTCTTCGTCATCCTGCTCGACATCCTCATCGTCGTCCTTCTGGAGAAGACTACGCACGAGCCGGAACTCCGGTCTGCCGCCGTCACAGACGGACAAGAGCGTGCCGGGAGCAACGGCCCGAAGCCGAACCGGCAGATGGGCGACAACCTGCGCAAGACCATCGTCGAGGAGACGGTCGCGGCCTGCGACGCCTGCGGCGCTGACATCGACGGCCCCGTCGATCGGGAGCGCCGCACGACATCGTGTTCGAGGTCGTCGAGCGCCGCGCCGAGGAATGCCCGAAGTGCAAGGCCCGGGGCCGGTTCCCCGACAACATCCCGTGCAGTACGGTATCGGCATCCAGGCCCTCGTCATCAACCTGTTGGTCGCCCAGATGCTGTCCCTGCGCCGTGCCGTCGCGCTCGTGCAGGCGATCTCCCGCATCAAGCTCTCCGAGGCCTCGGCTATGCTTTCACGATGCGTCATGGGAGGAGGCCGCCGTGGCGCACCTCCTGCAACGCCCGATGTCGACGATTTCGGATCAACAGTAAGTGGCTTCATGTCGTGGGACCCTGACGTGCAAGTTCCCGCACCGCAAGCGCGGCCGGGAGGCAAGAGATCGGCATCATCCCGCGCTACAAGGGCGTCCTGGTCCACGACTGCTGGGCCTCGTACATGGGCCAGTGTAGCCACCAGCTGTGCGGCAGCCACCTGCTGCGCGAATTGACCTTTGTCGTCGAGGCTACCGCGCGACTGATGAAGAGCCTGCTCCCTGCCACAAGATCAACAAGAGCGCATCCAAGACCCTGAACGACGCCGGGCGCTACCGCACCATCAGGGCGCCAAGGAACTGCCCGACATCCCGACGAAAGGAAAACGTGGACGCAAGTCCGACGCGCACAACCTGCACGAACGTCTCGTGAAACACGAGAACCTGCGCTTCACAGACGACCATCGCGGTAGGGAACCGGGTTACCCCCCGCACAGAACCGGACGTGCGCTGTTCGCTCCTCCCCTGACGACAAGGCGCTGGTTTGGCCACGGATGCTGGCTCAGTGGGCAGCGGCGAGGGTGTCTATGTCCTCGGTGAAGTCCTTTTGGGAGCGTCGCCGAAGGGCACGCAGCTGTTTGCATTGGTGTATGAACTTCTGCAGGCTGCTTCCTGGAACGGCGTAGTAGCAGCCGTTGATAACTCACCACTTGGCCGTTTCGTGCCGGTTATCGTGCCACCGCCTGCGTAAGGCCTCCTTGATCCGCCGCAGGGTGCCCGTTTGCGACCGACCCTGAACCTGCCTTTCCTCGTCTGTTCGCAGAAGTGCGTCATGCCGAGGAAGTCGAACGTCTTGCCCTGTCCACGTTTCCGGCGGTTCGCTCTGGCAAACCGACCGAACTCGATGATTTTCCGGGTGCAGTTCAAGTGGGCCAGTCTCTCCCCAAGGTCTCAGCGCCGCCCAGATGCTGAAAGCCGCACACGAAGTCGTCCGCATAGCGGACAATGATCGTGTCAGCCATCCGCTTGCGCCAGTGGTTCTGGAACCAGTCGTACGTAGTGCAGGTTCGCAAGGCATGGCGCCGCCCCTTGCGGTGTTCCCTTGCCAGTCGGTCCCTTCCATGACGCCGGCGTCACTTGATGATCAGACCCCCCGATCCGTTTCCCGAGCATCGCGACCAGATGGTCGCGGTTGTCGAAGGGGCGTCAACGATCCAGTTGACCTTCCGCCGTTCCACCGTGACGGCGCATGATGCGCCCCGGCCGGAACCGAGGAACTCCGTTTCGCGGCACCAGAATCACACCGCCCGCTGAAGAATCTTGTCCGAGGCAAGTTGCCCTCCATCCTCCTTGGGTATGTAAACCCTGGAGGCGCCCGGTACGCACCCCTGTGCACACGGGCGTGCAGGCAGTTCCACACCCTCCGCGTACGCTTGCCACACAACGCCCCGCCGCCGCGTCCTTCCTCAAGGAATGGAACGCATCGTGCAGAACGTCGACCATCACGTGGTGGAGTAAAGACGCTCTTCCGGGTTCCTCTTCGCTACCTGCGTTCAGCCGCCTGTGACCCCCGCTTCTGCGCGCGGCGCGGGCCAACCGCATTGCCCTTCCCTCCAGCAACTCCGCAGGCTCCGAAGAACCCTTGTTCGCCGCCTTCAACGGTACTATGGCCGGATCTGACTTCTCGTTCATCATCGGTTTATGGAATAGTTCCTTTCCTCTGCGGCCCCTCCACGACAGAGGGGCGATTGAAAGACCTCCCAGGTCCCTGCTTCGGCCATGGTTCTCGGACCCCGCGGAGCCCCCCTCACCAACGCGGCTCGTTGCCTTCGGCCACGACCTCGGCACTCCGGTTTCAAAGCATCTCGTGGCTCAATAGCCTGGCCTGCCGCTCCCCAACGCTTCGCCTGGCGACGCATGGTTCACGGAGAAATTAGCCTCTCTCGGGACTTGCACCCGGCCACATTCCACCAGTTTGCCTGGCGCACCCGATGTCAGCTTCACCAACAATGCCGGAGAACAGAAGATCAGGATGGCAAAGGTCAAGGTGTCCGGATGCTTCCGCACCATGCTCCACGCGGCATGGGGTACTGTAACTTGATGTCTGGAAATTTGTCTGAGGTTTGCGCTTTGAGGCGTTTCACTGGGGGGCTAGCCCCCCAGTGAAACGCGGCGCCATCGTGCTATCCCATGGAGTTGAAAAACCTTCATGGAGGAAGCGAATGGAGCTGCGACACACTACGACGATTGAGGCCGTTTTGGAACATCTGATCGCAAACGGAGCAACGGATCTGGGGCGGGTCTTTGGTCAGCTCTTCGAGCTTGCGATGCAAATCGAGCGCGAGCAGTACTTGAAAGCGGGCCACTACGAACGGACACTGGAGCGACAGGGCTATGCCAACGGCTATAAGCCCAAACGGATCGACACCCCCGTCGGGACTGTTGCCATTCAGGTGCCAAAGACGGCCGGTCACGGGGACGATCCGTTCTATCCCCAGTCGCTTGAACGCGGCCAGCGATCTTCTCGCGCCGTGGCCGTAGCCGAGATGTACATCAAGGGTGTTTCCACGCGGCAGGATGTAATGCGCGAGTTCGGGAGCCTGTCCTCTTCTCAGGTCAGCCGGGCCACCGAGTTGCTCGATGAAGAACTCGCCGCGCAACCGGCCCCTGATGAAATACCTGATCCTGGATGCGCGCTACGAAAAAGCCCGCCATGACGGCGTTGTGCGCGATGTCGCGGTACTCTCGGCCATTGGAATAGGGGCTGCAGGCACGTTCTGGGGCTCTCTGTGGCGCTCTCCGAGGCCGAGGTCCATTGGAGAGCCTTCCTGGAAAGCTTGCTAGCCCTGCATGGTACGACCTTCATCGTCTCGGATGACCATGCCGGGTTGAAAGCAGCACGACGCGCGGTGCTGGGCGCGGCGACATGGCAGCGCTGCCAGTTCCACCTAGCGCAAAACGCCGTGCAGCACGCACCAAACAACGACATCAGGAAACGTATTGGAAAACAGCTCGGAGCCATGCGTCCTCACTCCAAACCGCCGAGGCTGAACTGGGCGCCCTCGTGGCCAGCTATCGCGACAAGCATCCAAGCTTCGCAGACTGGCTGGAAAAGAATGCGGGGCTCGCTGTCTTCACCTTGCCCGATGCTCACCGCAAGCGCATGCGAACCTCGAACGGCATCGAGCGACCGATCCAGCAAGAGCTCAAGCGGCGCACCTCCAAAGTCAGGGTCTTTCCGAACCTCGCCTCGTTGGAGCGCCTCTCAACCGCGGTCCTCATCGACGAAAAATGGGAAACCGAAACCAAGATCAAATGGGAACAGCTCGATGACTGAGAGCTTCACGACAATTTCCAGACATCAGGTTGCGTAATCCGCCTCTGCCGCAATCCCCTGCTGGCCAAGGATCGGAAGCGCCAGGAACTGCTCGAGGCCACCGAGGCTCGCACCGATTGCCGCAGCGACGCGACAAGCGTCGCCTCAAGGGTGCCGGGAAGATCGGGGAGCGGAAGGTCATCGGCAGGATGGCGAAGCACTTCACGTGGTCCATCGACGACGACGGTGTCTTCACCTATGGGCGTGATGAGGCTGCCATCGCCGCCGAGGCTCCTCTACGTGATCCGCCTGCCGCAGAGCGCACTCGACGGCACGGTGCGCGCCTACAAGCGGTTGAGTTCGGTGGAACGGGCCTTCCGCAGCCTCAAGGACCTGAAGGTCCGTCCCGTCTACCCGAACCCCGAGTCCGCGTCTTCCTGTGCATGCTCGCCTACTACATGGCACATGCGACTGAAGCCCATGCTGTTCGACGACGAGGATGCCGAAGGCGGCCGTCCGTCGTGGCGCCGGCAGAAGTCTCGGCGAGCGCCCGGGCCAAGGCGACAACGAAGAGGACGCCCGGAGGGGGCACAGCTTCCGCACCCTCATCGGCGATCTTGCCACCCGCAACACCGTGGCGCCCCGCCTTGCGGGCGCCGAACCCTTCCAGGTCACCACACGGCCCACGCCGCTCCAGAGAAGGGCATTCAAGCTCCTGGGCGTGAAGCCATGGTGTGCCGAGACCGCTGAAATGTATCGAATGTCATTTCTATCAGATACTTAGGTCTGATCGGCTCTGGAACTTCGGCCTAGTGTACCCTGGGCGTGAAGCCCTGGTGTACCCAGATCGCTGAAATTTATTGAATGTGATTTCTATCAGGCACTTACGTCTGATCGGCTCTGGAACTTCGGCTTAGCGCCGTCATCGAGGCGGGCGGCGATACTGATACGAACGGCGCGATCACCGGCGCGATTCTGGGCACGCGTCATGGCCTCCCAGGATCCCGGAGCGATAGCATCGCAGCGCTGCCCGGATCCGGCTCGGCCGGATCGTGATGGAGATCTATGCCGACCAAATGCTCGCACGTGCCGCGGCGAGCGATACAGCAGCGGCAGCGGTCTGACGAACGCCCCGCCCGAAGGCCGCAGCTTGCCTGGCCGATTGCACACTGGCGGCGGCGTCATCTCCGATTGATCGGTGCCCCTGTGGTCACGCTTCCTCCCTTTGTTCCCACTCACATCCGCGGCGGAGGCATCGGGTCAAGCTGCGTTTTCCATGGCTGGGCCCTTCGTATCGTTGCGCCGGGTAACGCCGCTTCGTTCGATCCTGTGGGTGACCGTGAAGATGCTTGCTGTGTGGAGAACCGGGGATCGAGGCTGCTCGACGAACGATCGACTCGCCATGCAAAAAAGGGGGCCCGAAAGCCCCCTTCTTGATCGTTCTGTTTGTTCGCTCAGAACAGATTCTGTGCCGATACCATGGCGTAGAGCATCGGGATCGAGAGCATCGTGTTGGTGCGAGAGAACAGCATTGCAGTGCGCCCGGCCTTCGCCTTTTCATCGGCTTCGACCTGAACGATTCCGAGCGCTTTTTTCTGGTTCGGCCAGATCACGAACCAGACGTTAAACCACATGATCGTCCCCAGCCACATTCCGATGCCGATCATCGAGTGCTTGTCGACGCCGTCCATCAGGCCGATCAGGATTGCCTCGCCGAGATAGCCGTTCAGCCAGGCAAGAATCAGCCCGGTAACGATTGTGGACATTGCGCCCCAGCGGAACCAGAACAACGCTGCCGGCGCGATCACGCCAGTAACGGCAGGTTTCTGCTCGTCGGGGATCTTGCCCATGTTCGGGATCTGGACAAAGTTGAAATACCAGAGGAGGCCGATCCACATCACGCCACTGAGGACATGAAGCCATCTGAAAAGAAAAGCCCACCAGGAGGTATCAAGCGCGAGACCGGCACCATGCCAGATCACGACAATGACGACCAAAACTACCGCGAGCACGAAACCCGCAATCACGGTGTTGGTCAGGTCGGAGAGAATTTTGGCCATCGTCAAATTCCTTTCATTGACCTCACTTTGCTACACATAAGCATAATGATCTCCGGCTGCTTCTTCAATGCCGATGCGAATCGTCTCCTGCTTTTGGGAACCCCACCGATCCGGCAAACGGAGAGTTCGCCGCGGATTCATCGTCGCTGCTCGGACCGGGGGCGCTCGGCAGGGTTTCTGTTGGCGTCAACTTGCCACAACTCAATCTGCGCGCACGATCCACGATCCAATCGGCGTTGCGAGGCGACAGTTTTCTCATGAAATCACCAAGGTAACGCATGGTGCCCGAAGACCTTGGCTGGTTGAGTTGCTGAAGTCTCCTGTCAACGAGGCCCTGGCCGGGTTCAACTCCGCAAAAACTGGCACCGAAAGTGCCGATCTGTGAAAACGACGGCATGAAACCGTTGCCTAAGGACCGAATGACGCCATGATTGATGATTGGCAGGACACCTGTCGGAGCCTGATCGTCGCGGTTGTCATTCGGGCTCTGTTCAGTCGATGTCGCCGATGTTTGCGGCCAGGATTGTCTTGCGGGGCGGTCGTTGTCGGTCATACATCAGGCTGCTTGGCGTGGGAAATACCGTCCCAACCTCTTGGTTCGCGCCGAAAACCGCCTGTTTGTACTTGGGTGTTGGCCGAAAGTGGAACAGATGCGCATTGTGAAGGGTTGCTGATGCATTCGCAAATGAGTGGCCCGCCGTGCGGGAACATGATCTGCAGTAGGGAATCCTGACATGCGGGATGGCAGGGACTATTGCATGCAGCGGGTGCGGACCTACGACTACGACCGCTACTTTGCGAGCATATTCGCGCCGCGCGATGTGCGTTCCGACCTGATGGCCCTGTATGCCTTCAATCTGGAAATCGCGTCGACGAACGAGTTGGTAAGCGAGGCACTGCTTGGCCAAATCAGGCTGGAATGGTGGCGCGATGCGGTAGCTGCCATCTACGGGGGGCGGACGATTCAGCATGTTGTTGTTGCGGAGTTGAACGAGGTCGTGCGGAGGCACGATCTGCCGTTGGCGGAAATGGATGGGCTGATTGCCGCAAGATCGCGGGACTTCGATGAGTTTCCCATGGAGACGGTTGCCGCGGTCGAAGACTATGCGCGCCACTCTGCGGGGATGCTGGCCGGGCTCGCCTATCGCATATGCTGCGGCAGCGTTCCACCACCTGAGATCCGGGCGGCCGGCACGGCTTGGGGCCTTGCCGGCCTCTTGCGGGCGGCTTCTTTCAATGCTGTCGCCACTAACTCCGAAAGGCCGGGAAGCCTGGTGCAGGGCATTGATCCCGCCGGACGGAACACGAACTCCACGACGTTCGGAAGCTTCGCCGACGGTCTGGCCGATGAGATGGCGGAGCGGGCGCGCCAGACCTTGGCCGTTGCTCGAGACCAGCTGGCAGGGATGGCGCGACCTTCCCGGGCGACAATCGGATACTTGCCCGTGGCCTGGCAATACCTGGCGCGCCTCGAACGGGCGGGAAACAATATCCTTGCCCCCAATCTGGAACCCAGCCGTACGGCAAGGCAGTTCGGCATGCTGAAGGCCATCGTTATTGGCAGGCTCTGACGCATCTGTCGGCATCTGGGCCATGGCGGGCCGGCGCCCTGCCCAGGGATCTGTCCGTTTCGGCATGATGAGCCTTGGATTCTGCCCGGCCTTCGGCAGCTCCCACCGGATCGATGCGAAGCGACGAACTTCGCCATGCCGCGTTCCGTGAAACAGTCCACTCGCGGACTCCGGACCAGCGCTCGCCCCGGGATCGTCGGTGCGTGGGCACTCCGGCCAGGCAGAACTCGATACCGCTGAAAATCCCCAAGAGCGGTGAACTCCGCTCTGCCGACAAATCCGATGGCGCCGGAGATAGGCGATGCGCCCCGTATATTCCAGTGGCGGGCAGGCTACCGGTCTGGACCGGCCCTTATCGTGGCACGGGCTCGACGACCATGCGTTCATCGACCAGGTGTCCGTTCTCGATGACCGTATCGTTGTCGAGCATGACCGTGCAGTCGCGCATCGGCATGTCGTAATGGCCGTTGGTGGTGCGGGTGCCGCCGCCCTGGCTGTTGGGTCCCGTGGAGAAAAGGAAGTTCCCGGCAAAGGTGCGGGCTGAGGCATAGGTGCGGTCGGGATCATTGCCGTAAAGGGCAATCGCATCCCAGCGGGCCTGCGGATTGAGGCCCCAGCCGAGGTGTGACAGGTAGTGGCCGTCGAGATCGTCGGGATATGCCTTGTTGTCCTCGAGCCAATGCTCCATAAGCCGGGCATCCATCCCGCCTGAGATACTCGTTATATGGCCGTTTGCCACTTCGAGACGGATCGTGTCCTGCACATAGCGGTTATATGGCAGGACCACCATGTCGCCGGGCTGGATGACGACAATGCCGCCTGCCGAACCCTCGTTGGGAAAGGTGTGCACATGACCGCCGCCCCAGTGGTCGAAACGCCCCGGCGCGTCGGCGAATCCGTACTGGATCATGGTCGGGTATTCGCCACAATCATAGGTCAGGTCCGTGCCGGCCGGACTGATAACTCTCACCGTGTTCGTTGCTTCAAGCCGCTTTCCCGCGTGGATCACCGCCTCGCGCAGTCCCGGCGGCGCCATCAGCTGCTCAAGATCGTCGGGTGCGTCGACGACCAGCAACACCCGCGTGCCGTCAGCACGAACGGTCTTCATCCACTTCGTGAAGAGGGGAATGTGGAGGCAAACCAGCATGTCGGCAGCGCACAGTGCTTCCAGCGTTCCCTTGCAGGCACCGATGGTCTCGACGCCGACCTTGGTCCAGGATGGCGTTGCGTTGACGCACAACTCGTAGGCGTCGGCACCGAGCTCTGACGCGGCGGCGAAGGAAGCCTGAACGTATTCGCGGCGTGTATTGAGGTCGGAAAGAAGCGCGACGGTTTCCCCTTCCGCCACGTTGCAGAGCTCGAATTCCCTGCGAAACAGCGTTGCGAGCTTGGCCGGGTTGATTTCCTGGCTGCGCATCGGCACCTCCTTCGCGGATTGTCCCGCCGTCGCGGCTGACGCGTTCCGGCCGCCGTCCGGCGGTTTGCGGATTATCCTGCCGCCGGTTGCGGAGTGTCAAGATCGCGAGCATGGACGCTCGACCCGTCACCGATCGCCGTGGGCCAGCTTTGCGCCGGTGCCCAGTGTTTCAGCGGCGCCTCAGGACTCTCGCCAAAATAATATGTTCGTTATGTCCGTGGCGTGAGGGTGTAGTTCCACTCGCCGTGGAACGGGTCTCTGCGGATGGCGAGGCCGTCCATCTCATCGTCGCTGACCTTGACCCCGAGCGGATAGCTGTTCTCGTCGAGGTCCGAGCGTATGGTGAGGCCGGTGGTGGTCGCGGCGATCAGCTTGACGATCACCTGGTAGCTGACGAGGGGCCGGCCGCGCCAGTTCTGGGTGATATGGCAGAACATCCGGTGCTCGATCTTGTTCCACTTTCCGGGCGGGAAGTGGGCTACCGACACCTTCAACCCGAGTTCGTCGGCGAGGTGCTGCAGTTCCAGCTTCCACAGCCGGTTGCGGCTGTTGTTGGAGCCACCGCCGTCGGCGGTGATCAGCAGGCGCTTGGCATCGGGATAGAGCAGCCGGCCCATCTGCCGCCACCAGCGGCGCAGGGTCTCAACCGCGAACGCCGCCGTGTCGTGTCCGACGCTGACCCAGCCGGCGTTGGCGGTGAGATCGTAGACCCCGTAGGGGATCCGAGCTCTGGATCGGGGAAGTCATGCGCGTTGACGGCTTCAGGGTCGCCCTTGGGGCGCCATTCCCGGCCGCCATTGCGGTACTGGATTTCCTTCTTCTTCGTGTCACCACAGGCTGGCCCAGCCTCTGGAACGCGCGCACCCGGCGCGTCGGAACTGCGCATCCCGGGCTGGCGGCCTTCCAGCGTCTTGCGATTGGCCTGGAGGCTGTACCCCAGATCGTGGAGCAGCCGGTTCACCGTGCGCTCGCTGACGCGGTGGCCCTCGACCGCAAGACGGTCCGCCAGCCGTGCGGCACTGTGACACCGCAGCGGACTCTCCGGATCGCCGCGCGTCATCGGTTCAAGCTCGCGCTCCAGCGCCGCCACCAAACCCGGATCCACATCCGCCACCCGCTTGCGCCCGCCGCCGGGGCGACGCAAACGTCCTGAAGGAATCTCACTCGAAGACTCCGAATCAAGCTCCTTCAGCCCGGCGCGAACGGTGCCGCGCGACATCCCCGTCGCCTCAGCCACTCGCCTCCGCGCCCGATGGCACGGGCCTCCGTCGCCGCCCACAGGCGCCGCGCACGTTCGTTCAGAACCGGACGCAACACCACAAATTTGGATCGCAGCGTATCGACTATCGCTTCCATGACACATTAGATAGCAGATCCACATCAAAAAACAATCTATTTTGGCGAGAATCCTCAGTGCCGGGTCGCCGCAGTCGCTTCGAGGATGCCCGGTTCGTCGAGATGTTCCGACTGCAGCCAGCCACCGAGTTCGTCTAGGGCGCGCCGGCAATAGGCGTTTTTTCGCTCGCGTCCGCGAAGGCGCTGATCCAGGGGCGGCAGCAATCCGAAATTGATGTTCATCGGCTGGTAGGAACCAGCGTCGGCTCCTTCCGTGATGTGCGCGAGCAACGCGCCGAGAGCCGTGGTCCGGGGCGGTGTCCGAAAGGCCCGACCAAGGGTTTCCGCTGCCGCGAAACATCCTGTGAGCAGACCGATCGCCGCGCTCTCGACATACCCCTCGACGCCGGTAATCTGGCCCGCAAACCGCAGCCGTGTCATGGCCTTGAGGCGGAGTTCGCCGTCAAGGAGCCGCGGCGCGTTGAGGAACGTATTGCGGTGAATCCCGCCGAGGCGAGCGAAGGAGGCGTTCTCGAGTCCTGGGATCATGGACAGCACCCGTTTCTGCTCGCCGTGGCGCAGCTTGGTCTGGAATCCGACCATGTTGTAGAGCGTGCCGAGCCGGTTGTCGCGGCGCAGCTGGACGATGGCATAGGCGCCCTTGCCGGTACGGGGATTCGTCAGCCCGACCGGTTTCATCGGTCCGAAGCGGAGCGTGTCGTCACCGCGAGCAGCCATCACCTCGATCGGCAGGCAACCCTCGAAGTACGGCGTTTCCTTCTCCCACTCCTGGAAGTCCGTGGCGTCGGCGGCCCTGAGGCTGGCGATGAAATCCAGATACTCGTCCCGCTCAAGGGGGCAGTTGACGTAGTCCTTGGCGGTGCCGCCCGGAGCTGCCTTGTCGTAGCGCGACTGGAACCATGCCTTGTCGAGATTGATCGAGTCGGCATGCACGATCGGCGCGATGGCGTCGAAAAAGGCAAGCGAATCTTCACCTGTGAGCTCGTTGACGGCGGCGGCCAGCGGCTGCGAGGTGAGGGGACCGGTTGCCACGATCACGCTCTCCCAGTCCGCTGGCGGCAAGCCGCGGACCTCGCTGCGTTGAAGCGTGATCAGCGGCTCGGCAGCAACCGCCTCGGTGACGTGTCCTGCAAAACCGTCCCTGTCGACCGCCAGCGCGCCGCCGGCCGGAACCCTGTGCAGGTCTGCCGCGGCCATGACCAGGGATCCGGCCCGGCGCATTTCCTCGTGGAGCAGACCCACGGCGTTATGGGTCGCGTCGTCCGAACGGAAGGAGTTCGAGCACACGAGTTCGGCCAGCTTGTCCGTCCGGTGTGCCTCGGTCATGCGATCGGGGCGCATCTCGTGTATCACGGCGGAAACGCCGACGCGGGCGAGTTGCCAGGCAGCTTCCGATCCGGCGAGCCCGCCGCCGACGACGTGTACCGGGCCGCGGGTCTGGGTCACGGTATCGCGAGCCCGGCGAGAATGCAAAGCCGGTGCAGCCGCCGGTCATGAATGCCCAGATTCTCCAGGTGCTGCGTGGTATTGAAGAGATAGTCGGCGCACGAACCCAAGTGGCCGCATCCCTGCGCGATATGGCGGGCGATCTCCGCGTCCGGAATGCGTCCGGCATAGTTGCGTGCGCGACGGTCGGCGACGAAGGTGATCGCGTGCACGGGACCATCGTCGGTCGTCACCCTGAGCAGGCGCACATTGTAGGCCTTGCCCGTCAGTTCGCGCATGAACACGCTGGCCAGTTCAGTCCTTGCCCGTTCCCGCCGTACGCCGAGAACGATGCCGCGGCACGATCCGCCGCGATCGAGCCCCAGCATCATTCCGGGCGCGTCGGGCGTTCCGCGTCCCGCTGTCGACCAGAAACAGAACTGGCGATGATAGCCGTAGAGCGTGCCGATCCGGTGTTTATCATACTCGAAGGCGGGATTCCAGATCAGCGATCCGTATCCAAACACCCATACCGTCGGGCCGCCAGAAGTTGCGATCATATCGTCCCGCTTCTGGAGGCGGTATGCCTCCGAATTGAGCTCGATCTGATCGAGCAGTCCGGTGGCGGCGAGCATGTCGACATGCCGACCGGCCGTGAAATCCTCCTTGGTGAGGAGCGTGCCGCGGGTCTCCGTAGGTGCGTTGGTCACGACGCCTGTGTCTCCGGTCTGGAATTGTCCGAATCTCGGGTTATGCGTCTGCATTTCATGCCGCCGGCCGTTCGTCGGTCCCGGCCGCCGGTACCCGGTTTCTGGCGGGTTTCGCTCCGGAGGAGGGCGCGGGAGCGCTTGCGGCGAGGCACGGCGCGAGATACCTGCCCGTATGGCTGTTCTCGGCGCGGGCGACATCCTCCGGAGTTCCGACAACCACGACATGGCCACCGCCGTCGCCGCCTTCCGGGCCGAGATCAATAACCCAGTCGGCCGTCTTTATGACGTCGAGATTGTGTTCGATGACGATGACCGTGTTGCCCTGGTCTACCAGCGCGTGCAGAACTTCGAGCAGCTTGCGGATGTCGTCGAAATGAAGTCCGGTTGTGGGCTCGTCGAGAATGTAGATCGTGCGCCCGGTCGCCTTGCGCGAGAGTTCCTTCGACAGCTTGACCCGCTGCGCCTCGCCGCCCGACAGCGTCGTGGCCTGTTGTCCGATCTTGATGTAGCCGAGACCGACGCGGCGCAGCATGTCGAGTTTTCCCCGGATCGAGGGGACGGCGGAAAAGAACTTGACGCCTTCCTCGACCGTCATGTCGAGGACATCGGCGATCGACTTGCCGCGAAACTCGACCTCGAGCGTCTCGCGGTTGTAACGCTTGCCGTGGCATACGTCGCACTGGACATAGACGTCCGGAAGGAAGTGCATCTCGATCTTTATGAGGCCGTCGCCCTGGCAGGCTTCGCAGCGCCCACCCTTCACGTTGAAGGAGAAACGGCCGGCCTTGTAGCCGCGGGCGCGCGATTCGGGCAGGGCTGCGAACCATTCGCGAATCGGTGTGAACGCGCCGGTATAGGTTGCCGGATTGGACCGTGGCGTACGCCCGATCGGCGATTGGTCGATATCGACGACCTTGTCGACGAATTCGAGGCCGAGGAGTTCTCGATGCTCGCCGGGCACCACGCGCACGCCGTTGACGCGCCGCGCCGCGGTCTTGTAGAGGGTCTCGATGACGAGGCTCGACTTGCCGCTGCCGGACACGCCGGTCACGCAGGTGAGTACGCCGAGCGGGATATCGATGTCGATGCCCTTAAGATTGTTGGCGCGGGCGCCGGCGATGCGGAGTTCCAGGCCGCGCTCGGCGGCGCGGCGCTTCGACGGCACCTCGATCCTGAGGTCGCCGCGGAGATATTTGGCAGTCAGGCTGTCCGGCGCGTTCATGACCGCTGGCGGAGGGCCTGCGGCGACCACGTTGCCGCCGTCAATGCCGGCGCCCGGCCCCATGTCGACGAGCCACTCGGCTGCCAGAATCGCCTCTTCGTCATGCTCGACGACGATGACTGTATTGCCGAGGTCGCGAAGGCGTCTGAGGGTGTCGAGAAGACGAGCATTGTCGCGCTGGTGGAGCCCTATGGACGGTTCGTCGAGAACGTAGAGAACGCCCGTCAGGCCGGAACCGATCTGTGAGGCGAGGCGGATGCGCTGGCTCTCGCCGCCCGAGAGCGAGCCCGACATGCGCGAGAGCGTCAGATATTCCAATCCGACATCGTTGAGGAAGCCCAGCCGCTCGTTGATCTCCTTGAGTATGCCCGATGCGATCTGCGCCTGCTTGTCACTGAGCCGTGCGGCCAGCGTCTCGAACCACTTGGCGGCGTCGCCGATGGCGAATTCCGTCACCTGACTGATATGAAGGCCGTCGATCTTGACGGCTAGCGCTTCGGGCCGGAGACGGGCGCCGTCGCAGGCCTCGCACCGCGAGACGGTCTGGAACTTCTCCAGTTCTTCGCGCACCCAGCTGGAATCGGTTTCCCGATAGCGGCGTTCGAGATTCGGCAGCACGCCTTCGAACGGGCGGTTGACGGTATAGGATCTCTTTTCATCGGCGTAGATTATCTTGATCGGCTTATCGCCTGATCCGTAGAGCACGACATGGCGGTTCTTCTTCGAGAGCTTGCCGAACGGTGTCGTCATCGAGAAACCGTACGCCTGCGCGAGCGATGTCAGCGTCTGCTCGTAGTAGCTCGACGGCGCTTCGGCCCACGGTACCAGGGCGCCGTCGCGGAGCGACTTGGCCGGATTGCGAACCACCAGATCGGGATCGAAATACATTTTTGTACCGAGACCGTCACAGGCCGGACAGGCGCCGTGCGGGTTGTTGAAGGAAAACAGCCGCGGTTCGATTTCGTCGATGGTGAATCCGGAGACCGGACAGGCAAACTTGGCCGAGAAGATGGTGCGTTCGCAGCTGTCCGCGTTCTCGGCGATCGCGAGTCCGTCGGTCAGCGCAAGCGCGGTCTCCAACGAGTCGGCGACACGGTTGCCGAGTTCGTCGCGAACCACGATGCGGTCGACGATGACTTCTATGTCGTGCCTGGTGTTCTTGTCGAGCGCCGGCACATCCTCGATGTCGTGGATGGTGCCGTCGACCCGGACGCGAGCAAAACCCTTCTTGCGCAGTTCGGCAAATTCCCGGCGGTACTCGCCCTTGCGGCCGCGGACGATTGGCGCGAGGATGTACAGGCGGGTTCCCGCTTCCATGGTTGCGACGCGATCGACCATCTGCGAGACCGTCTGGCTCTCGATGGGCAGGCCGGTCTCGGGCGAGTAGGGGGTGCCGGCCCGAGCGAATAACAGGCGCATGTAGTCATAGATCTCGGTGACGGTTCCAACCGTCGACCTCGGGTTTCGCGAGGTTGTCTTCTGTTCGATGGAAATGGCCGGCGACAGGCCCTCGATGGAATCGACATCCGGCTTTTCCATCAGCTCAAGGAACTGGCGCGCATAGGCCGACAGACTTTCGACGTAGCGTCGCTGGCCCTCTGCATAAACGGTGTCGAAGGCCAGCGTCGACTTGCCGGACCCGGAAATGCCGGTGATCACCACGAGCGCGTCACGCGGCAGTTCGACATCGATGTTCTGAAGGTTGTTTTCCCGTGCGCCGCGAATGAGGATCTTCGATTGCATCTGCCGAAACTGGAACGGGTGACGTGAACCTGAGAAGCTGGTAATACCTCATCGCCCCGGTCAACGCGACTCTCGCGCTCGCGGAAAGGAAGCGAATGAAGAAGCTTGCTGTGCTGGACGATTATCAGGGCGTTGCCCTCGAGATGGCGGACTGGTCGGCGCTCGACGGTGATGTCGAGATAACGGTGTTCCGCGACCATCTCGCCGACGAAGGTGCGGTTGCGGAACGGCTGCGCGAATTCGAGATCGTGATGGTCATGCGCGAGCGTACGCCCTTTCCGCGCTCGCTGTTCGCTAAGCTGCCGAAGCTCGAGCACCTGGTGAGCAGCGGCATGCGCAATCTCTCGATCGACCTTGCGGCCGCCGTCGACTGCGGCGTCCTGTGCACCGGAACTCCGTCGCTCGGATATCCGACCTCGGAGCTTACATGGGGGTTGATTCACGACCTCGCGCGGCACATCTCGATCGAGGATCGCGGGACCCGGGCGGGCGCCTGGCAGAAAACCGTGGGCGTCGGCTTGCGAGACAAGACACTCGGCGTGATGGGGCTGGGGCGGATTGGAAACGATGTCGCGCGGGTCGGCATAGCGCTCGGCATGCGGGTTATCGCGTGGTCGGAAAACCTGACCCAGGACCGTTGCGATGAGGTCGGTGCGCGTCTGGCGGGCAGGGAGCAGATTCTTCGCGAATCGGATTTCCTGACCATTCACCTTCTTCTCAGCGACCGCACGCGGGGCCTTCTGCAGGCGGGAGATCTCGGGTTGATGAAATCCACGGCCTACCTGATCAACACGTCTCGTGGACCGATCGTCGACGAGGCAGCCCTGGTTTCGGCCTTGCGCGAAGGCTGGATAGCGGGCGCCGGCCTCGACGTCTTCGACATAGAGCCGCTGCCCGCCGATCATCCGCTTCGCAACATGCCCAACACGGTGATCACGCCGCACCTCGGATATGCGACGGTCGAGAACTACCGGAACTGGTACGGCGGCGCGGTCGAGAATCTGCGGTCGTGGCTCGACGGCTGCGTCATCAATGAAATGACCGGATCGGGCCAGCGGACTCCGGGCTGAGGGCAGTTGGCGTTGCGCCCGACAGGCGAGTTATCCACGGCTTTTTTTGCGGGTCGAATCGTCTGGACGTCAGTCTCGGCGCCCGCGTTGGCTATGATACCGAAAACCACCGGATTCGGGAGAGGCGCATGTCGGGGAGCGTGAACAAGGTCATCCTGGTAGGCAATCTCGGGGGCGACCCCGATGTGCGCCATACGAAGGATGGCAAGCCGGTCGTGAACCTGTCCGTTGCCACGTCAGAGACCTGGCGCGATCGCAACAGCAACGAACGCCGCGAACGAACGGAATGGCACCGCGTCGTCATCTTCTCCGAGGGTTTGGGCAGGGTTGCTCAGCAATATTTGCGCAAGGGGGCGAAGGTATACGTTGAGGGCCAGCTCCAGACCAGCAAGTGGACCGATCAACAGGGCGCCGAGCGCTACACGACGGAAGTGGTGATTAGCGGCTTCAACGGTACGTTCACGATGCTCGATTCGCGTAACAGCCGCGATGCCGGTGGAGGCGGGGGATACGGTCACGACGGTGAGCCAGGTCGGGCGCCCGCCGACCAGTTCGGCGGCGGACAGGATGCCGGCTCCGCTGTTCCTGACGGGACGGCTGACGATCTTGATGACGAAATTCCGTTCTAAAGGGTGTTCGGCGGCGTGAATTCGTCAGGCGGGCAGGGGCCGGCGTTCGCGTGGCACGTTGGCTGCGATCCGATCTGGTCTCAAAGCGCCAATGGCAGGAGGTGCATCGACATGAAGATTCTGAGACGCGCGATAACGATGGCCGCGCGCCGCACGCTGTCGTGTCCGGTGCCCGACGACAAGTCCGATATGTCGCCGGAAGGCGGCGAAGGGGTGCCGCTGGTGCTTGCGGTGGACACTTCCCGCCTGCGAAACGGCGACAAGAAAGAGGGAATGCCGAGGGACGCAAGCGATTGACGCCCGCTCCGGTCGGCATTCCGGTGCCGGGCCGGCCGTGAGAATCCGGTCGGCTCTGTAATGCAGCCTTACAGACACCGCCTGCAGCCGCAGTCGCGGCTCAGTTGCCGGCTGCAACCTGACGTCGGCGCCACTGTTCCGTGTTGTCCAGCGTCGCCGTCGGCCGGATCATGTCGGGATCGAACGCAACGGGCGCATCGCCCCCGCGAACCTTCCACGGCCAATCGGGATCGGCGAGGGCGCCTTTTGCGATAGCCACTGCGTCGGCGGTCTTCTCGGCGAGCATCCGTTCGGATTGTCCGGCATCGTGAAGCTTGCCGCAGGCGATGATCTGCACGCTGTCGGGAACCGCCTCCCGCGCCAATGCGGCCAGCGACCGTCCAGAGCCGAACACGGGCTCGAAACCGCGGTGGGCGTTGACATGGATGTAGGTCGGGCCGGCCCGTCCGATCGCGCCGAAGATCGCTTCCGCATCGCGGGTGCCGCCGGGCCAGCTGTAGGCGAGATCGTTGACCTTGCTTTCCGAGATCCGTATCCCGAAGGGAATGCGGTCAGCGACCGTGTCCCTGACGGCGGTCACCAGTTCGACATGAAAGCGCACGCGCCGTTCGATCGATCCGCCATAGTCGTCGGTCCGCCGGTTCGTGTGTTCGGTGAGGAACTGGTCGGCGAGATAGCCGTTTGCGCCATGGAGTTCGATGCCATCGAAGCCGACATCGGCAGCTCTGATGGCCGCTTCCGCAAACGCTTCCATGACGTTCTGGATTTCTCCCCTGGTCATCTTGCGCGGCACCGGAAACTCGCCTCGACCCATGTAGTGCGGCGCCATTTCTCCGCGCGGTTGCACTGCGGACGGAGCGATCGCGCCTTCGACATGGTCGTTGTGTTGTACCAGCGCTCCCGCATGCAGGAGTTGCATGAAGACCGGCACGTTCTCTGCGTGTACCGCGTCGACGACAGCGGACCATGAATCCCGTTGCGCCTCGTCCGCGATGCCGGGCTGGCCCAGGTAGCCTTGGCTGTAGTGCCGGTCGATATAGGTCCCTTCCGTGATGACGAGGCCGAAGCCGCCGCGGGCGTATCTCGCGTAGTACTCCGCCATCTGCGTGGTCGCGGTGCCGTCGGGGTTGGCGCTGACGCGCGTCATCGGTGCGACGGCGGCGCGGTTGGGCAGAGCTACCGCGCCGATCGTCCCCGGCGAAAACAGGGTCGGATAGTGCGGCGGATTCTGATCGTTCATCATGACCTCTTGTCGGATGCCGCGGCAGGGTCGCGGCCTTCGGCATCTGCTCTGCGTCCCGGCGTACCCGTTTCTCCGGGGCAGGCTTGGCCGCCGGTCACGGTTGCGCGCTATCGTCGTCGGGTATCACGGGCAGCAGCAGATGCGCCGGCTTGTCGGGCGCCATGTGAAGCGTGACCTTGTCTCCGAAGACCGAAGCCGGACGATCAGCTGGATCGTCGTGCTTGAACGGCCCGACGCCTGTGAATACCGCGCCAAGGGTTCCGAGCCCGGTGCCCGAACCGCCCGGCCACTCATAGTCGCGCCCGCGCACGGTCAGGCCGATCCTGTGGCCGCTCGGCACCACGATACTCGTTGGCCAAACCTCGATGTCGAGTTCGTAGATCTCGCCCGGCTGGAGCGGCTGTTTCTCGTCGTGGGTATGGTAGGGCCGATAGGGCAGGCTCAGCGTTTCGTCGAGCTTGCGATGCGAGGCCCTGAGCCATCCCTGGGCGACGGGTGTGTTGGGGTCAAGTGCGCCCTGGAAGGTGACCTCCTTCATGTCGGGCGTGAAGATCCTGACGACAAGAAACAGGTCCGCGTCCTCGGTTTCCGAAGACACCCAGAGCTTGGCCGCTATCGGGCCCGTAATCTCGGTTGCCTCTTCGACGGGCGCGGTCAGGAAGGTCACGCCGTCGCCGAGTCCCTCGTAGGTGACGGAAGCGGATTCGGACACCGGCGATTCGCCCAGCGAGTGGTCGCCGGGATCGAGGTAGAGCCTGGTCCAGTCGGTGCGCGGAATCGGCCAGTCCTCCTCGTGCCTTTCGACAAATCTCTCGCCCGGATGACGGACCAGCAATTGCACCTTGGGCTGGTTCTCCCAGCCGGTATCCTCGCCCTTGAGAAAGTGCCCGAAGAACTTCTTCTGCAGCGCGACGCCGTAGTCGGTGTAGAACTCGGTCCAGTGCTCGATGCCGTGCACCTCGAGCCACTTCTGGCTTGAGGCGGAACGCACGAAACCCTCGAAATTGCCGCGCGGGTGCAGCCCTTGGCCGCCCCAGTTTCCGGATGAGAGCAGCGGCACCGCGACCTTCGACCAGTCGGGCATGCGCGACTGCCAGTATTCGGAGCTGTCGAGCGGGTTGTCCTGGCAGTCCTTCCAGAAATCGTGCCTGTTGCTGCCGAGTTCCTCGTCGGTGAGCGTCGGCGGTCCGGCAACCCAATCGCCGTTCATGCGGCTGCGATAGCCCTTCTTGCCCTTGCCGTGCTGGACCGAGATCACCTGCGACGGAAACCAGGTCCGGCCGAAGCTGCAGAGGATGCCGCCGTGATGCGAGAGGTCGCGGTAGAAATCGGCCGCCCCTTCCCAGATGCAGATCGCCGCAAGATGCGGAGGTTGCAGTGCCGCAACCTGCCACTGGTTCATCGCGTAGTAGGAGATGCCGTTGATGCCGACCTTTCCGTTCGACCATGGCTGTACGCCCGCCCACTCGATGCAGTCGTGGAAATCCCTTGCCTCGCGGGCCGACCAGATGTCGAGCAGGCCTGGCGACCGGCCGGCGCCACGGGAATCGACGCGGACCACGGCATAGCCGTCCGGCACCCACTTCTCGGGATCGACAACTTCCCAGTTCTGATACTGATTGGTCGAACCGGCAACGACATCCGGATGGTCCTCCGCCATGTGGCGCCACTGGTCGGTGTAGAGATCTTCGAAATGGAGAAGTTTGCCATACGGTCCGTAGGAGATGATCACCGGATAGCGGCCATCGTCGAGGGGCCGGTACACATCGCAGCGCAACGCGATGCCGTCGTCCATGACAATCGGAACGTCCCAGTCAATGTGCATGCCATCCCGTACCTCGGTCCTGAAATCGCTCATCGTCATCTCCCGCATCGACCCGTCTTCGCCACGGCGCCGCAACGGGCGTTTCCCGCTCGGCAGTGCTGGTCCGATTTGCCCAAAATTCTCGGATTGTATAATAATTTGACAATAGGAAACCTTCAAGTGGTGAGGGAGCCATGGCGTGCAGGACTGTAGAAGTACTTGACCGCTCCGACATGGTCGGGAAGATGACCGGAATGCTCGCGCTCAGGCCGGGGGCAACGGCCATCGTCACCGTCGACATGCATCGCGGCCATCTGGATCCGGAGGTGGCCACCATGCCGGCGGCGGCGGAAGACTGCGAACGCGTCATTGCCAACGCGCGGGAGGTGCTGGACATTGCGCGCAGCCACGGCATGGCGGTCATTCACGTCATTCTCGTCTACCGCAAGATCCCGGGTCTTGGCAGCGAGGGCATGACGGCGCCTTTCTGGGCCGCGATGTCCGAGATCACGGACGAGGAAAACCGGCTGACGCTCGGCCGCAAGTGCACCGTCAATGACCACAACATCGAAGGGAGCCCGGGCACAGAGATTATTCCGGAGCTCTATCGCGATACCGATTACGTCATCGACAACAAGAAGCGGCTGGACTGCTTCATGGGCACCGATCTCGAGATGCTGCTCGAGAATATCGGGGTCAAGAATGTCTGCCTGATGGGAATCAACACCAACACCTGCGTCCTCAATACGGCGTTCACGGCCCACAACAAGAACTATGCAACGGTCGTTCTCTCGGATTGCGTTGCCAGCATGTATGGCGACGACCTTCACGAGTTTGGCCTGCAGAATGTCATGCGCTGCCTTGGATGGGTGCTGGATAACGAACAGTTCCGCGAAAAAGTCGAGGAGGGCCGCAAGTCCAACAGCTGACGGCGCGGCATGCTCGCAGCCCGTGCCCGTCGGCGCGAGACTTGCAATTCCGGCGCGGCAATGCAGACTTTGAACGTTCGACGATGACCACACCCTCGGGGGCGCGGCCCAAGTTTGTGCAGGTTTCGCGGACCGTCCCGGAGGATGAAGGCTTGGACTGCGTGAAGGGCGCAACGTTGGAAACAGAAGCGAAGCGGACGCTCCGAAGCCTGCCGGAGTCGTGGTCGGAAAACTCGATCGGTTCCCGGATACGGCAAGTGCGCAAAGTTTTCGGAATGACTCTTGCGGAGGTGTCGACGGCGACAGGGCTCTCGGTCTCGGCGCTTTCCAAGATCGAGAACGATCAGATTTCCCCGACCTTTTCCAGCTTGATGAGACTCGTCGAAGGCCTTGGGCTGTCTCTCGGCGACCTCGTGTCGCTGGACAGTCACGACCGTTCGACCGAGGCCAGGATGACAGTCACCCGTGCCGGAGATGCGCGGTACCGGTCGACGCCCAGCTACGATATTTGGCCGCTCTGTGGCGACATCCAGCACAAGCGCATGACGCCGATGGTCGAGCGGGTTCGAAACCGCGATCCGACTAGCGGCGACGGCCTGCTCAGCCATTCGGGGGAAGAGTTCGTCTATGTCCTCAGGGGCGAGATCGAAGTCCATACGCAGCACTACGAGCCTGTCCGCCTCGGCGTTGGCGACTCGGTCTATCTCGACAGCCGCATGGCGCATACCTATACGACGGTCAGCGACGACGAGGCCGAGATCCTGATGATCTGGCTCAGCCCGCCGGCGCAGTCGAGCCGCGACAACCTCGAAATGGCCGAAGCGCTGCTGGCGCGAAAAGTCTGATCCTCACGGGAAGCCGGTCTCGGGCCTGGCATGGCAGCAGATCGGTTTCGGGGCGAGGCGCAGCCGAGCAGTATGATATCGGCAATGGCCAGGAAGGCGCTTGCGCCATGGGAAAGTACTCAATGAGGAAGGTGTCGTCCGAGGGTGGTGTACTTGGTGTTGATATCGTGGGGCAGGGTGAACACGATATGCCAGTAGCCGATGTCGAGGCAAGGTGATCTCATGCTTGTTGATGTGATGTGATCGGAGTCCTGATCGCGGCGCGGGTCGACGCGTTCGAGTCTGCGATTTCGAGATTTGCTGACGCGCTGTTGCGGCGCGGGGCGCGATTGGTCGGCTGCGGCGTATCCGGGGCGAGCGAGAGGCCTGCCGGGTCTTGTGATTGCGTGCAGGACCTGCTTGCGCTTGTCCGCATGGTGGTGACGCGGAAGATCTGCTTGACATAGTTGATCATCTTCGCCAGCGGGGTGAAGACCTCGATGGTGCGCTGGCGGCCATGCGCGGGCTTTGTAGCGTCCCGTGCTCGCGGTCTTCCAGTTGATGCTCTCGAAGGTGCGTTGCCCTTGACCATCAGTCCGCGCGATGGGTCTCGACGATCAGCCTCGCGGGTGGTGTGGAGCGCGTCGAGGGTGAGCAGACGGCCGTCGCGGCGTGGACGGCAGCGATCTCCCCGTCGTGACAGTTGAGGATCGAATACCGGCCAGCGAGGCCGTCTCGTAATGATCCTCGCCGGTGCGCTTGCCGTCGACCGCGTTGCCGACCTGCGGCTGCGCGCCGCATCCTCGATCCATCCCGGGTCGGTGTTCTGCAGCACCCGGTGCACGGTGGAGACCGGCTTGTCCCTGTTCTTCCATGCTGCTCCAGCTCCTTCTGCGTCGTAGTGCGCCGCCGCAACCGTGCCGGTTCGCAAGCCAGCAAAATCACGCACAGCACCGAGGCGATGCCCCTGCGCGCGCCGGAAAGCGCCGCTGATAAATCGAGCGCAACTCCTGCGCCGACCAGCGGCGCCCGCAACTCCCACGCCGCAGGAAGCGGCGAACGATCTCGCGTCACGACGCAGCGGAAACACGTAAGGATCCTTCGCCTCCCTGGTCGGCGCCCGCTGGCGCGCGCATGGCTCCTGCCAACGCCCTCCCGGTTCGCCGCCTTGTACATGGTGCCGCTGAACTTCGTCGGCGAGACAAACTTCTCCGCAACAAGCAACGGCAGCCTCCCGGTCGCCGCCGCACCATCCGCGACAACGCAAACGAGGCCCGGAAACGACCACCAGGAACAACAAACCTCGTGTTGTTCCCGGCAACCGCCTGAACTGTTCCTCGCGGCGCCAGCCAATCCAATGGTCTCGCGGCGCGCAGCTGAGGGGATTACGCAACCTGATGTCTGGAAATTGTCGTGAAGCTGATCGAGCTGTTCCCATTTGATCTTGGTTTCGGTTTCCCATTTTTCGTCGATGAGGACTGCGGTTGAGAGGCGCTCCAACGAGGCGAGGTTCGGAAAGACCCTGACTTTGTAGGTGCGCCGCTTGAGCTCTTGCTGGATCGGTCGCTCGATGCCGTTCGAGGTTCGCATACGTTTGCGGTGAGCATCGGGCAAGGTGAAGACAGTGAGCCCCGCATTGTTTTCCAGCCAGGAAGTCTGGATGCTTGTCGCTGGCCACGAGGGCGCCAGTTCAGCCTCGACGGTTTGGAGAAAAGTCGCCTGCAGGTACGGCGGATCACTGCAGACCAGTTCCGTGCCCCGGAACGCAAAGCCGGCCAGGAACGCGTGGGCGCAGCCGTGGATCAGTTTCACCGGATAGTCGCACCCGAACCCGTCCGGCGCTCCCGGTCGATCCCGATCGAGCACGGCGCCGGCGCCTTGCGCTTCATCAGCGCGCCGCCTCCCGGGTGCGTTTCCACATACAGATCATGCGGGAGCTGGAGCCCCGGAAGCAGCCGGCACAGCCCGCTCGTCGCCCTGGATCCAAAGTAGCCCGCTGGCGGTTCCCGTCGTTCTCGATGACCACCACTGAACAAATCGGTCTCCCGTGTCAAATCTCCACGAAAACCCGTTCGTTGCTCTACCCCGACATCAGGCCGGAACCGGGGGGGTGAGCAGTTACCCGGACGCGCACGATCTTCTCCGGAACCGGCCTCCGCATGGTCTACGAACTGCCAGACAACGCACGCAAACTCGGTCCAGAAGTATCACTCTGATTGGAAAAACTCGAAGCCGAGGTCAGGACGTCTGAAATTGCCGATTTGGAAATACTGGCGGTGCTTGCTCTCTGTGTGTCGACTCCTCCACTTGGCATAAAGGGTAGTTGTGGAGAGAGCCGGCGGTCTAGGACGCGTCCGTTGCGGCGTCGATGAGCCTGCAGAGTTCTTCGGGACTGACGGGATAGGAATCGATGACTACGTCGAAAGGCTCCAGCGCGTTCTCGATCGCGGCGACGATGGCCGACGCGGCCGGGATCGTGCCCCCTTCGCCAGCACCCTTGACGCCCAGCGGGTTGAACGGTGACGGAGTTTCCTGGTGAGCGATCGCAATTCTCGGCATCTCGGAAGCTAGCGGCAGCAGGTATTCGCCGTAGTTGGTGTTGAGCGGTTGTCCCGACCCGTCGTAATGCATGCGTTCGAACAGTGCGTTGCCGATGCCGTGCACGACGCCGCCAACGATCTGACCATCCACCATCTTCGGATTGATGATCCGTCCGCAGTCATGTCCGACCGAGTATGCGAGTAACTGCACTTCGCCGGTTCCGATATCGACCTCGACCTCGGCCACGTTCGAGCCCGAGGCAGTCGGCATGCCCTCCGGGCTCCGGTACGAGGTTGCTTCGAGGCCCGGCGAGAAGCCGTCCGGAACCTTGCCCGCGACCAGCGGCGCCAGTTGTTTGGCGAGGGCGCCGTAGGTGGTGTTGACGTCAGGAACTCCGGTGACGCTGATAACACCACCCTCGACGACGAGGTCTTCAATCGAAGCCTCGAGAACCTCGGCGGCGAGTTTGAGGGCCTTGTCCCTGACTTCGTTGGCAGCCGTGAATATGGCGGTGCTGGCGTTGACCGCGACACGGCTTCCGATGGTGCCCACGCCCTGCGGAAAGGCTCCGGTGTCGGCCGAGAGCACGTAGATGTCGTCGATGCTGACATCGAGGCTGTCCGCGCACACCTGGGCCAACATCGTCGCATGCCCCTGCCCCTGGCTGGCGGCACTGGTCTGGATGAGCACCTTTCCGTCAGGCTGGATGCGGACCGTACCGCCCTCGTAGGGGCCGACGCCGGTATCCTCAATGCAGCTCGAGACGCCGATGCCGAGATAGCGCCCTTCCGCCCGGGCGGCCTGCTGGCGTGCCTGGAAACCATCATACTCCGCAAGCGTCAGCGCCTTGTCGAGGCAGCCGCCGAAGTCTCCGCTGTCATACTTGATCGGTGATCCGTCGCGGAATTTCTGGCCGGTGTCGTAGGGGAACTGATCCGGTTTCACATAGTTGCGCCGGCGAATCTCGGCCTGATTGATGCCAAGCTCCCGGCTGATCCGGCTGATCAGTCGTTCCATCGCGAAAGCCGCGTTGGGCCGCCCGGCGCCGCGGATCGGGGAGTTCGGGGTCGTGTTGGTGAAGACCACCTCCATGGCGACATCAAGCGCCGGCATCGCGTAGGGGCCGGGCAGGGGAGAGAGCGAAGTCATGGGGAGCAGCAGGCCGTACGGTACAAAAGCTCCGTTGTCGTGGATCACCTGGCCGCGTGCGCCGAGCAGCCTGCCCTCGTCATCGACCGCGGCCTCAAGCTCCCAAGACTGGTCGCGCTGTGTGTTGGTCGTGACGAAGTGCTCGCGCCGGTCTTCTATCCATTTCACCGGCCGTCCGAGACGCGAGGCGACCAGCGGGATCACGATCTCTTCGGCATAGACACCGGCCTTGGGGCCAAAGCCGCCGCCGACATCCGGAGCTACCACCCGTACCCGGCCTTCATCCCGGTCAAGATACGCGGCAACGTTGCGGCGCACTAGGTACGGACACTGCGTTGCCGAGATGATCGTCAGCCCGTCCTGGTGGGGATGGTCTTCCGCGATCACGCCCCTGCATTCCATGGCATGGCAGCCGCCGCGATGCTGGAGAAAGCGCTCCGTGAAGACATGGGCCGCGTCAGCGAAGGCCTTGTCGACATCGCCGAAGGCCACGCGAAGGCTGGCGACGACATTGTCCGGCGTGCCGGAATGCACGAGCGCTGCCCCCGGCGCTGCTGCTTCGCGGCAGTCGACGATTGCCGGCAGCGGCTCGTAATCGACGTCGACAAGAGCGGCCGCATCCTCGGCCACGTGCCTGGAGTCCGCAACCACGACGGCGACAGCCTGGCCGACATGGCAAACCTCGTCTGCCGCGAGCGGGTACTGCGTGATCGACTGCTTGAGTATCGGCGCGGGATAGGGCTGCAGCATCGGTCTTTCGCTGAACGGCGGACCGAGATCTGCAAGCGTGAACACGCCGTGCACACCGTTCACTGCAGCCGCAGCCGCGACATCGACGCTGCGGATGCGCGCGTGCGCCTGCGTCGAGCGGACGAAGTAGGCTTCGAGCATGCTCGGCAGGACAATGTCGTCGACATAGCGTCCGCGTCCGGTCAGCAGGACAGGATCTTCCAGCCGCTGCACCTCTGCACCGAAATACCTAACACCCATCGTCTGCGTTCCCTTGTTCCGACCGGACTGCCCGCGCCGCGTCGAGGGCCGCATCCACGATTGGCTGATAGCCGGTGCAACGGCAGATGTTCCCCGAAAGCGCTTCGCGGACAGCCCGTTCCGAAGGATCGGGATTGTTGCTCAGGAAAGCGGTCAGCGACGTGAGGACACCGGGCGTGCAGAAGCCGCACTGCAGGGCGTGATGGGTACGGAACGCCTCCTGGAGAGGAGACAGCGTTCCGTCGGCTGCGGCCAACCCCTCGATTGTCGTCACCTCGGTGCCGTCTGCCTGCGCCGCCAGCATCAGGCAGGAGCGGACAGCCTCGCCGTCGACCAGGACCGTGCAGGCGCCGCAGGCGCCATGCTCGCAGCCGAGGTGGGTTCCCGTCAGTCCGAGAACGTTCCGGAGCAGATCGCCGAGATGCAGCCGGGACTCGATCTCGGTTTCATGGCGCCGGCCGTTGACATCAACGATGATGCGGCGTGTGCTTGTCATGTCAGCCTGTCCTCCTGGCCCGGCCCGCAGCCTTCTGCAACGCCCGTTCGACCAGCACCCGCGTCAGGCGCCGGCGATAGGCGGCGCTGACATAGGCGTCGTCGATGGTTTCGATCCCGGCGGTGTCCGCGGCCGCGGCAGCGAAGGTCTCCGGTGTCGGGGGTTCACCCGCAAGCGCGGCTTCGATCTCCGTCAACCGCAGCGGCCGTGGACCGGCACCGGCCACGGCGAGAGAGGCGCGCGCGATCCTCGCGCCGTCGAGCGACACCAGCGCGGCGACGCCGATGATGGCGAAGTCGCCGTGGCGGCGGGCGAATTCGACATGGGCCTGCCCGCCGAGAGCTGCGGATTTCGGAAACTCGATGGCGGCCAGGATCTCGTCGGGCCCAAGGTTGGGAGTCATGTAGGCTAGCGGCCAGTCGGCCATCGCCATGCGGCGCTCGCCGGCCGGGCCCCGGACGACCATCGTTGCGTCGACAGCGGCGGCGATGCAGGGAAGTTCGGCCGACGGGTCGAGGTGGCACAGGCTGCCGCCGATGGTTCCGCGGTTGCGGGTCTGAAAATGACCGACGAGGGCGAGCGCCTCGGCGACGAGGGGGAAGTGCTTGGCAAGTGGCGCCGAGCCCATGAGCGTCTTCTGGCGGGTCATGGCGCCGATCCGGATGCGGTTGCCGGCATTATCTATCCCGGCCAGTTCCGGAATCTCGTTCAGGTCGACGACATGGTCCGGCATCACGTAGCGCATGTTCAGCATGGGTACCAGCGATTGCCCGCCGGCGAGGAGCTTGGTGTTTTCAAGCTTCGCCACCAAGGCGCACAACTCGTCGACTGATGACGGGCAGTGATAGGAGAACGGTGCCGCCTTCATGGATGCGCCCCCAGGTTAGCGATTTTCCCAAACCGCAAAATTTTTCTGATAGTGGAATTTGATTTGCAGTCGGCAGATTCCCCTGTATTCTAAACGGATGCTGAAGCAGCGCAAACGATGGAGGACGAAGGGATGACTGAGTTTACCAGAAGAAGCGTTGTCAAGGGCGGGCTGAGCATCGCCTCGCTGAGCGCCTTGCCCTTGAGCCTGCCAGGGCTCGCGCATGCGGCCGACGAGAACGCCGCGATCATTGCGGCGGCCAAGAAGGCCGGCGGCGGCGGCCTCAAGGGAATGATCTGGTCCAACTACTATGTCGCGATGACGCCGGCGATGAACCGCTTCAAGGAAGCGACGGGCATCGGCGTCGGCAGTATCCAGGACATCTCGATCTTCGTCATTCCCCAGCGAGCGATGGCCGAGGCGCTGTCGCGTTCGCCGGAGTTCGACTTTTTCCACGTCGATTCGAACATGATCCCGTCCCTTGCGTCCGCGGGCCTGCTCGAGCCTCTCGACGACTACATGAAGAAAGCGAACTTCAGCATCAACGCCGTGGGCACCTACGGGAACTTCATGCGCTACAAGGGCAAGACCTACGGGATGCCGACCGACGGCAACGTGCATGTCCAGTTCACGCGCAAGGACCTGATGGAGAATCCGGACGAGCAGAAACGGTTCGCCGACAAGCACGGCAAGAAGCTCGACTATCCGGTGACCTGGGAAGACGACCAGCAGCTGATGGAGTTCTTCC
This sequence comes from Alphaproteobacteria bacterium, assembly GCA_964291215.2. Taxonomy (GTDB): domain Bacteria; phylum Pseudomonadota; class Alphaproteobacteria; order MPNO01; family UBA830; genus JAJEBT01. The sequence continues at coordinate 3,080,869 of OZ219791.1, forward strand.
ACCGCCCCGATCAGGATCTCTACGGCTCGGCCAACCTGCGCAACCGTGCCAATGGTGTTACCTGGTGGTACATGTACTTCTATTCTGCCGGCGGCTTCCCGTTCGACGACGACATGAACCCGACCCTGGACACGCCGGCCGGCCGCTACGCGGTCGAGACCTATCTCAACGTCAAGAAGGTCTCCCACCCCGAGGCGCCTGGCTGGGGCACGCCGCAGATGATTCCCAGGATCACCGGCGGCAAGGCCTACGCTTGTCAGTATTGGGACGGCATCATCGCGCTGAACGAGAATCCGAAGAAGTCGAAGACCGCGGGCATGTGGCACTACGGGCTTGCCCCTGGCTCGAAGTTCTCGGGCAAGCTGATGCACCGCTCGATTTCCTCGCCGCTCGGGGCGATTCTCGTCAACCGCCACTCGAAGAACAAGGAAAAGGCAGCCTATCTTGCGCTGTGGTGGAGCACGCTCAAGAACTCCGAGGAAATCGTGGGTGACCGCGTCAACACGTTCCACGATCCCTGGCACACGGGCCACATGACCAGCGATGTCGTGAAGACGGCCTACACGCCGGGCGGCATCAGCGCGATTGAGACCTGCCTCAAGGTCGCGTCTCCGCCGATCTACCTCACGGGCTATCTCGAGTTCCAGGACCAGCTCGCGAAGAACCTCTCCGAAGCCTATGTCGGGCAGAAGAAAGCCGACGCCGTGCTCAAGGACACCGAGGCAGCCTGGACGAAGATCGTTCGTCGGATCGGCAAGCGCAAGCTCAAGCAGGAGTTGGAGAGCTACAAGGCGGTGTTTCCCAAGATCGATGTGCCGACCTAAGCGTCGGTACGCAGGAATCGGCTCTGGAGGTACCCTTGGGCGCCTCCGGATTTGCCGGACCGGGCGGACATGACGACAGCCGACTCGCGGCCGGGCCGGGCGATGACCCAGGCCCGGGCCGTCCGCAGGTTCAAGTGGTCGGTCCTCAGCGTGTTCATCGGCCTTATGGTCGTTGTCCTTGGCCCGGTTCTGTTCCTGCAGCTCTATTTCTCGTTTCACGAATATTCGATCTATCTTGGCAGTTGGTGGGACGCCGAATTCGCGGGATTCGACGTGTTTCGAGAGGTCGTCACCGATCCCCGGCTCGGCATCGCTATCGTGCGGTCATTGCTGTTCGCCGCCGGTTCGACACTCGGCTGCTTCGTTATCGGGTTTGGCCTTGCGCTTCTGATGTACCGGCCGTTCCGGGGGCAGGCATTCTTTTACATCGCCTTCATCCTGCCCATGCTCACGGTGCCGATCGTGATCGCCTATACGGGCGAGATGCTGCTCTACCAGAAGGGGCCGATAAACGATGTCCTGAGCTGGATTTCGGGGCAGGACGTCAACGTCATCTGGCTCGCGAATCCGCGCATGGCGCTGACCACCGTCATGATCCTCGAGATCTGGAACTGGGTTCCGTTCTCCTTCATCATCATGATTGCGGGCCTCGCGTCGCTGCCCCAGGAACCCCAGGAAGCGGCCCGGATCCTCGGCGCTTCCAAGTGGCGGATATTCCTTGAGATCCAGCTGCCGTTGCTACGCCCGGTCATTGTGCTTGCTATCGTCCTGCGCTTTCTGGAGGCAATGGCGGAGTTCCCAAAGGCATGGTCGCTGTTCCAGGGCGGTCCCGGCTCGGCGACGGAGACCATTCCGATCTATCTCTACATCACCACCTGGCAGTATTTCGAGGTATCACGCGGCGCCGCGATGTCCTACGTCGTCATGATGGTGATGATCGCAATCGTGCTTGCTGCGATCTATCTGCTGCGACGCGAGAAGAGGGCGCTTGACCAGATGTACGGCGACCCGGTAGCGGTGGCCCAGACGGAGCCGGGCCGGTGACCAGAGGCGGAAAGAAGAAGCTTGCGGAGGCGGGCCGTTACGTAGTCCTTCTGTTCTGGCTTGCAATCGTCGCGTTTCCGATCTTCTGGGTCATCAGCACATCTTTCAAGCCGGACCATGAATGGTTCGCATGGCCACCGGTCTACTGGTCGGAGGAACCCACGCTCAAGAACTACCTCAATGTGTGGACCGACTATTCCGACTACGAGGACACCCAGTACATCAAGTCCCTCCAGAAGCCGTGGATCGCACTTCGCAACAGCTTGGTGATTTCGCTTACCTCCACCATTTTTGCGGTCGGATTCGGAGCGATCATCGCCTATGGGGTCTCGCGCTACCAGATCATTTCGGAAATGCGCATGTTCCAGCTCCTGATGCTGCGCATGGTCCCGCCCATCGTGATCGTCGCGCCGCTGTCGCTTTATTATGCGACGCTCGGCCTTCTCGATACCGTGGTCGGGCTGGTAGTGGTCTATTTCCTCACCACGCTCCCCTATGCGGTCTGGATGACAAAGAGTTTCATCGACGAGGTTCCGAGAGAAGTCGAACAGGCCGCCATGATTCTCGGCGCCAGCCGTTGGCGAACGATCTGGGAGGTCGTCCTGCCGCTGGTGCGTTCGGGGCTGGTCGCGACCTTCCTGTTCATACTGATCCTCACCTGGAGCGAGTATCTGCTTGCCCTGATCCTGTCGAAGACCGAGGTCGTCACGCTGCCGGTCGAGTTGAGCAAGTACGAGGGGTCGACGGAAGGACGCGTATACGGTCGCCAGGCGGCCCTCGCCGTGGGCGTCACGATCCCGCTCGTCATCATCGGGGTCTTCATCCGCAAGCACCTTGCGCGCGGTTTCAGCTTCGGAATGGTAAGAAGGTAGCCGGTCATGGCCCGCATAGAACTCAACAGCCTGCGCAAGGAATTCGGCCGTTCCGTGGTCGCGGTACGGGACCTCGAATTGACGATCGAGGACGGCGAGTTCCTGGTCATGGTTGGCCCCTCAGGGTGCGGCAAGACCACCACGCTCCGCATGATCGCGGGTTTCGAAGATCCCACGGCGGGCGACATCCTCATGAACGGCACGGTGGTCAACGATCTCGAACCCAGCGAGCGCGATCTCGGCATGGTGTTCCAGAGCCATGCGCTGTTTCCGCACAAGACGGTCGCCCAGAACATCGAGTTCGGGCCGCGCATGCAGAAGATTGCAGTCGATGAGCGGCGGCGGCGGGTGCGCGAAGTCGCAGAAATGGTGCGCATCACCCATCTTCTGGACAAGATGCCGGGACAGTGTTCAGGCGGCGAGTCGCAGCGCGTCGCGTTGGCGCGGACACTGATCAACCACCCGGACACCTTCCTGCTAGACGAGCCGCTTTCGAGCCTTGATGCGAAGCTGCGCCGCGAGATGCGCGCCGAGATCGACCGCCTGCACCAGGAACTGGGCAAGACTTTTGTCTATGTGACCCACGATCAGGAAGAGGCGATGACGCTCGCCGACCGCATCGTCGTGATGCGTGGCGGCGAGGTTGAACAGGTGGGCACGCCGCTCGAAATCTACAGCGACCCGGTCTCCTACTTTGTTGCAGATTTCTTCGGCAGCCCGTCCATGAACCTCATTCCGGGAACCCTGCGAAGGGACGGGGATCGCGCGGTCTTCGAAGGCCAGCGGATCTCGCTGACGCTCCCGGAAGGGTTTGCCGGGCTGGAGCCGGGTGACGTGACCGTCGGCATCCGCCCCGAACATCTCTCTGTCGGAGGGTCGGGAGAACTGAGCCAGAAGATCCATCTTGTCGAGCCCCTGGGCAAGGACACGCTGCTCTACTTCGATTATGGTGGCGAGCAGGATCTGATCGCTGTCGTCAACGGTGTCTCGGCCCATCGGACGAACACCGAGGTCGCAATCGGCTTCACCCCCGACCATCTCTTTCTGTTCGGCGCGGACGGGCGTCGCATTCGCTGATTCCCGCCGCTCCGCGAATGGCGGACAATCCTGCCCATCCGTTGGCCCGGCGTAGCAAATCATGCCTCGGGCCGAACAGCCGGCACGCCGGTGCCAGTATTGATCACCATGTCCGGAGCTGTAGGATCGGGGCGAACCGCACGGGCCTTACGCGATGACACCCTTGCCCGGCCGCGAAGACGCGGCCTTCTACCGCGAGCACGGATATCTGGCGCCGTTCGACGGAGTCGATCCGGCCGACGCAGGGGCGATGTGCCGCGATCTTGAGCGTTTTCGCCGCAAGACCGGCATGTCGGCCGGCGACGTCAACATGAAGGCGCATCTGTGCTTCCGCCGGTCCTACGAGTTCTGCTTCGAGCCGCGGATCCTGGATGTCGTTGAGGTGCTGATCGGTGCCGACATTCTGGCCTTCGCCGCGCGTTTCTGGATCAAGGGCGGCAATGACGGCGCCTACGTGTCCTGGCACCAGGATTCGGCATATTTCGGGCTCGATCCCCATGAGCTTGTTACCGTCTGGCTCGCGCTTACCGACAGCAATAGCGCCAACGGCTGCGTGCGTGTTCTTCCGGGCACACACCGTGGCGAGTCCCATTCCCATGTCGAGACCTTCGACGAGGACAACCTCCTGGCGCGCGGCCAATCGATCGAGGGAATCGACGACTCCGGCGCGGTGGACCTCGAGCTTCGCGCTGGCCAGTTTTCTTGCCATCACGAGCGCATAGTCCACGGCTCGCTGCCCAACGCCACCGACTCCTCGAGAATCGGGCTCGCGATCTTCTACATCCCGGCCCATGTGAGATCGGTCATCGGGCGACGCACGGCCTTCCTTGCCCGGGGCGAGGACCGCCACGGACACTGGGATACCGATCCGGCGCCCCGGGGCGGCATCGATCTCGCGATGCTCGAGCATGTCAGGTCCGCGAGCGCGCGCTACACCGACCCGAAATACGTCCAGGAAGCCGGCGCGTGACGGCATGTCGAGGCCCGCCGCGCGGTACAGCGGCAGGGCGGCGTACGGGTTCGATTCTTGCCCGGGGCGCGCGTTTGCGCTAGCCTCGGAAAATCTTCGCTTCAGGGCCTGAACGGCCTTTCCATCAGAGAAGAAAGGCGTTCCCTTGGCAAACGGTCAGGCGCTGGAGTCGCCTCCGAATCCGGACATCGAACTGGTCTCGATCGAAGACGAGATGCGGAAGTCCTATCTCGATTACGCGATGAGCGTGATTGTGAGCAGGGCGCTGCCCGACATCCGCGACGGTCTCAAGCCGGTTCACCGGCGCATCCTCCACGCCATGAACGAGCTGAACTACGACTGGAACCGGCCGTACAGGAAGTCGGCCCGCGTCGTCGGCGACGTGATGGGCCGCTACCATCCCCATGGCGACCAGGCGATCTACGACGCCATGGTCCGCATGGCCCAGGACTTCTCGATGCGCCTGCCGCTGATCGACGGTCAGGGCAATTTCGGCTCGATGGACGGCGATCCGCCGGCTGCGATGCGCTACACCGAGGTGCGGCTTCTTCGCGTCGCCCGGGAACTTCTCGACGACATCGACGAGGACACCGTCGATTTCCAGCCCAATTACGACGAGACGGCGAAGGAGCCGGTGGTTCTTCCCGCGAAGTTTCCGAACCTGCTGGTAAACGGCGCTGGCGGCATAGCCGTCGGGATGGCGACCAACATTCCGCCCCACAACCTGGGCGAGATCATCGACGCCTGCCGCGCGATGATCGACAACCCCGATATCACGCTTGCGGAGCTGGCCAAGATCGTACCGGGCCCGGATTTTCCGACCGGAGGCATCATCATGGGGCGTGCGGGAATCCTCGAGGCCTATCACGGCGGCCGTGGCTCGGTGGTCATGCGCGGCCGCGCCGCGATCGAGGAGCGCGCCCAACGCCGCGAGGCCATTATCGTCACTGAAGTCCCTTATCAGGTGAACAAGGCGAGAATGATTGAGCGCATCGCCGAGCTCGTGCGCGACAAGAGGGTCGAGGGCATATCCGACCTGCGCGACGAATCGGACCGCGACGGCGTCCGCGTCGTCATCGAGCTCAGGCGCGACGCTGCGGCCGAGGTCGTGCTCAACCAGCTCTACCGCTACTCGCCGTTGCAGACCAGCTTTGGCGTCAACATGCTGGCGCTCGACGGTGGGCGGCCCGTGCAACTCGGCCTCCGCCGCATTCTCGACGCCTTTCTCGCGTTCCGTGAGGACGTGATCCGGCGCCGCACCGCCCACCGGCTGGGCAAGGCGCGCGACCGTGCCCATGTCTTGGTCGGGCTGGCGATTGCGGTGGCCAATATCGACGCCGTGATAGCCATCATTCGCGGCGCCGGTGATCCCGGCGAGGCGCGCGAGAAGCTGATGGCCGAGACTTGGGCGGCTGGCGATGTCGAATCGCTGATCGCGCTGATCGACGATCCTTCACACCGGGTCGTCGACGGGCGGTACCGGCTGTCGGAGGCGCAGGCGCGGGCCATCCTCGAGTTGCGCCTGCAGCGCCTGACGGGCCTCGAGCGCGAGAAGATAGCAGAGGAACTTGGCCAACTCGCGGATGAGATCAGGGAGTTCCTGTCGATTTTGGGTTCCCGGGAGCGCGTCCGAGCGATCGTCCGCGAAGAGCTTGTGGCGGTGCGCGAACGGTTTGCGACGCCGCGTCTGACGACGATAGAGGACGCCGGTTTCGACACCGACATCGAGGACCTGATCCAGCGCGAGGACATGGTCGTCACGGTAAGCCATGCCGGCTACATCAAGCGGGTGCCGCTCTCGCGCTACCGGGCGCAGCGCCGCGGTGGCAAGGGCCGGGCGGGCATGTCCACCCGCGACGAGGATTTCGTCACCCAGGTATCGGTCTGCAACACCCACACGCTCGTGCTGTTCTTCTCGACGCGTGGAATTGTCTATCAGATGAAGGTCTACCGGCTGCCGGAGGGCAATCCGCAGGCGCGGGGCAAGGCGCTGGTCAACCTGCTGCCGCTGGAGAAGGGCGAGACTATCGCAACCGTGATGCCGAAGCCCGAGGATGCGGACGAGGACAGGCTGTTCATGGTGTTCGCGACGGAAAGCGGGCAGGTGCGCCGCAACCGGCTGTCGGATTTCGCGAGGATCATGGCCCGGGGCAAGATCGCAATGAAGCTCGACCAGGGCGACCGGCTGATCGGAGTGCGCATCTGCGGCGAGGACCAGGACGTGATGCTCGCTGCCAGCAGCGGCAAGTGCATCCGCTTCCCCGTTGCCGATGTGCGCGTCTTCAGCGGCCGCGAGTCGACCGGCGTGCGCGGCATCAGGCTGGGCGCCGGCGACCACGTGGTCTCGATGACGATTCTGGATCATATCGAACTCGATACCGAGGTGCGGGCGAGCTATCTCCGCATGTCGAAGTCGGAACGCCGCGCGGACGGCAAGAACGGAGATTCTGGCAACGGCAACGGGGATCCGGAAGGCGGAGAACAGGCATCGGCGGTCGCGCTCGACGCAGAAACCTTCGCGCGCCTCGGGGCTTCGGAACAGTTCATACTGACCGTTACAGAGAACGGCTTCGGAAAGCGGACCTCAGCCTATGAGTACCGGATCACACGGCGCGGCGGCCAAGGCGTCACGGACATCGTCACCGAAGGGCGGAACGGCGCGGTCGTCGCCTCGTTTCCCGCCGCCGAGGCAGACCAGATAATGCTGGTAACCGACGGCGGGCAGATCATCCGCAGCCCGGTCGGCGATATCCGGATTGCGGGCCGCGGAACGCAGGGCGTGACGCTCTTCGACACGTCGGAGAGCCAGAAGGTCGTTTCCGTGGCACACATGGACGACAGCGGAGAGGCTGAAGAATCCGGCACCGAGGAAGCGGGCGGGCCAGGCCAGGCGTAGCGCCACGGCGTCGCCGGAGCGGGAAGATGGTTGAAGAGAAGACAGGAATATATCCCGGAACCTTCGATCCGATTACCAACGGGCATGTGGACATCATCTGTCGGGCCGCGAAGCTGTTCGACAGGCTGATAGTTGCCATTGCAGTGAATACCGGCAAGCAGCCGATCTTCACTGCGGGCGAGCGCAGGGATCTCGTCCGCCAGGAAATCGATCTGGCGGGCGGCGACTGCGCGGACCGGGTCGAAGTGATGGAGGTCGACGGCCTGCTCATCGAGTTCGCGCGCTCCGTCGGCGCCGGTTTTATCGTGCGCGGGCTGAGGGCGGTGTCGGACTTCGACTACGAATTCCAGCTTGCGAGCATGAATGCGAAAATGGCATCCGAGATTGAGACGGTGTGCCTGATGGCCTCCGACAAGAATCAGTTCATTGCCTCAAGCCTCGTGAAGGAAATCGCGCGGCTGAACGGGGACGTCACGCCGTTCGTGTCGCCGCGCATTTCAAGAAGCCTGGTGGAGAAACTCGCGTCGAAATAGCAGCGCTGCAGCAGGATGGGGGGGTACGGCACCGCTTGACCGTCCCGCAGCGCGTTCCTATGTTGGATTGTCCTTGGTCGGCAGCGTCGCCGAGCCCTTGGACATACCGCGCCCATAGCTCAGGTGGTAGAGCAACTGACTTTTAATCAGTGGGTCCCAGGTTCGAGTCCTGGTGGGCGCACCAGATTGGTTTTCGCCGCGCCGGTGGCCGGATTCGGCCACCGGCGCGAGCTGGCCCCTACTTGAAGCCGAATACGCTCTTCAGCTTGGAGATGGTGGCGGGCGGGGTCTTGTACGCGTTGGCCACCATGACCTGAATGTCCTCGCCGGACACCGGGTTGACGGGCGCCTTGCGCTTCTTGGCATCGGCAAGGAAAGCCGGATCCTTGCACATGTCGAGGAACGCCTTGCGGAGCGCAGCCACGCGGTCCTTCGGAACGCCCGGCGCGATCCAGAATCCCATGCCGAGACGCGGTGCGGTCTCAAGGAACGTCACCATGTCCTTGTGCTCTTGGGTCTTGGCTACGCTCTGCATCGACGGCAGGTTGGGAAGTTCGGGGATCTTGCCGCCATAACTCACGATGTGGCGAAGCTTGTTTTCGGAAAGCCACTGGGGCTTGCCGGCGGTCCAGCCGGACCAGTAGTTCATGCGCCCGTGGACCTCGCCGGATTCGATCGCCTTGTTGATCTGGGCGCCGCCCTTGTAGCCCTTGACGACCTTGAACTTGGTACCGGCGATGTGGTTGAGCAGGGTCGGGGCCATGAAGGTCTCCGAACCGAGACCGGTGGAGCCCACGATGGCTTCCTTCTTCTGTGCGCTGGCGAGATCGGAAACCGGCGCGGTATGCCAGACCGAGATGACCGCTGGCCGGGGCGTGATCGATCCCAACCACTGGAACTTCGAAGGATCGAACTTCAGCGTCCGGAGAAGCGGAGCAATGGCCGACGGCGCAAGGACTTCGGCGATGAAGGTACCGTCCTTGGGCGCTGCATTATAGGCATATGCGGCGCCCTTCGTCCCGCCGCCGCCCGGCCGGGACTGGATGATGACTTCCGGATTGCCCGGAATGTGCCGGCCGAGATGTTCGACCGTCAGGCGCCCGTACAGGCCGAGAGTGGCGCCGAGGCTTGACGGCACCATGACCGTGACCGTCTTGCCCTTGTAGAAGTCGGCGACTGTGTCTGCGCTGGCCGGTGCGGCAATTCCGATCGCTGCGGCCGCGAGAACAGACGCCAGGAAAGGATGGCAACTCTTGATCATACCCATCGTCCTCCAGTAGGTTCATGTCAATGCTAGCACAACGGACAACGGACGGCGAAACCTTCAGGCTGCTGGCCGAGTCTTGCCGAATACGATGCCGGTTTTCATGATACGGGGCGGCCGACCCGCCCGGCAATGGACGTTTGTCACGGCAGCGCGATGGCGAGGGCGTTGTGCGGGACCGCTCCGCCCCCGCCAGAGGCGGGCAGTGTTGTGTGCACGTCACCCTCGGGAGCGGTCTCATGCCAGTGTCGCAGCCTGCGCTGTCTTCGTCCATCGATCTGTCGGGCTTGCCGGCTCGGGTTCTTGAGGCGCTGACGGGGTTGACGGCCGTGTGCCGTGCGGCGCTTGCTCTGGAGCCCTGTCCGGCGGCGTTCGAGGAGGTGGAACGGCGTGTTCGGGAGGACGTGAACGCGCTGGGCTGCGCGGTGCTGGGGTCGAGCGCCTCGACGACGGGGCGGGTCGAACAGGCCGGACAGCGGTGGTTCCGGGTGCCGGCGACGCCGAAGACGATCATGAGCGCGCTCGGCCCGCTGACCTACAGACGGGCGCGTTATCGTAACGGCGTGGGCGGCCTCTCGTTCGTGCCGGTGGACGAGAGGTTGGGGCTGGTGAACGACTGGCTGACGCGCGCGGCTCGGGCTGATGATGATGGGCCACGGCGCGGGAAGCGGAGACGTTCTTCTCGGAGATGGGCGCCATGAGGCCAGCCTGCGAAGGCGGAGGGCGAGCAGCTTGCAGCGGCTCGCCCGGACCATGCATGAGCGCTGGGAAGGCCTCGGACCGCAGGCGCTGGAGAGTATCCGCGACAGGGAGGACATCCCACCCGAGGCGGTCAGTCCCTCCGTGTCGCTTGACGGCGTCATGGTGGCGCTGCGCGCCGGCGAGGACGGGCGCGGCGAGGCCTGCTGGCGCGAGGTCGCCTGCGGCACGGTCTCCTTCCATGACGGGGAAGGAGAACGGCTCAGGACCCTCTATCTCGCCCGTATGCCCGAGAGCGACAAGCACACGCTGAAGGCCCAGCTCGCAAGCGAGGTCGCCCATATCCGCCGCGCGCGCCCCGATATCGCGGTCGTTGCCCTACCCCTGCGAAGGCGGGGGGGCGCCCCCGACAACTGGACCTTCCTGGAGAGCATCTCGCCCGAGGCGCAGGCCGTCGACTTCTGGCACAGCTGCGAGCATCTCCGCACAGCCTCCGACCATGCCGTCGATCCCAACTGGTTCGAGACTTGCCGCCATACCCTGCGACACGACCCGCACGGCAGCGCCAGGGTCATAAGGGCGCTGTGCTATCTCCGCGACAAGGCAGGCGGCGACCGCGCCGCGCGCACCGCCATCGAGCGCGAACTCGTCTTCTTCCGCAAGCACCGCAAGCGCATGCGATACCGCCACCTCAGCGACCGGGGCATCGCCATCGGCTCCGGTGTCGTCGAGGCCGCAAACAAAACGCTCGTCACACAGAGAATGAAGCGGTCCGGCATGCGATGGCGCATCGTCGGCGGCCAAATCGTCCTCACCGTTCGCGCCCTCATCAAGATCCGGCCGTTTCGACCGCGCTTGGGCAACCCTCATGGGCGGTGTCGATACCCCCGCCAACGAAAAGAACTGCCCCGCCAAGCGCGCAACATGAAACGGATCAGACGATCGAGCCCGACAGCGCTATGCCATACTCACGCCTCAGGAAAAATGAATTCCAGTTCGTTCACACCCGAATCGTACAGAATCACACTCCAATCTTCACCACTTTCAAGCGTAATCTTCACCCCTCCTACATCCTCATGGCCGGGACACGTAATGTTTATGGCCGTGATGTTCAATTCATGGCGGTAAACGTCTGTAAATTCGATCTTGTCACCTTCCTTTCTGTTGAAATCAATGATTACGTCGTCCCCGCTTCCTTTTGAGAACAAGAAGGTATCCGCCCCAGTGCCGCCCGTCAGGATGTCGTCGCCGCCACCGCCCGTCAGGGTGTCGTCGCCGGCCATGCCGTAGAGGTAGTCATTGCCGTCACCGCCGTAAAGCCTGTCGTTGCCGGTATCCCCGATCAGCCAGTCGATGTCGTCGTTGCCCTTCAGGGTGTCGTCGCCGTCACCGCCGTAGAGCCGGTCGCCGCCGTCACCGCCGTTGAGGGTGTCGTCGCCGGCCTCGCCGTAGAGCCAGTCGCCGCCGTCACCGCCGTTGAGGGTGTCGTCGCCGGCCTTGCCGTAGAGGCATTCGTCGCCGTCACCGCCGTTGAGGGTGTCGTCGCCTCTGGTGCCTTTGATGGTGATGGTGCAGTCGAGAGGGTTGCCGCCGTCGTTGTCGCAGTCGAGGGTGTTGCCGCCGTCGTTGTCGAGGGGGTTGCCGCCGTCGTTGTCGTTGTCGAGGGGGTTGCCGCCATCGTTGTCGTTGTCGAGGGGGTTGCCGCCATCGTTGTCGTCGTCGCTCGTACTGGCGCCGTAAGCGACCTTTTCGTGATCGCCACCGCCAGCAGGCAGGATGAAGTCGTCCGCATCCAGACTGTCCGCCGACACGCCCGACAGGGTGATCGTGTCAGCTCCACCGCCATAGTGGATGACCGTGTCAGACCCCTCCTGATCAATTCGGAGCGCCGTGAACCCGCCGGCCACGCCGTCTAGGTGAATCTTGTCGCCGGCCCCGAAGTCGGTAATGGTGTCGGCGCCGTCTCCCGCCTCGAACACGAAGGTATCGGCGCCGCGGCCGCCCCCCAGCGTGTCATCGCCCGCGCCGCCGCGCAGGGTGTCGGCACCCTTGGCGCCGCGCAGCGTGTCGTCGCCCGCGCCGCCGTCCAGCGTGTCGTTGCCCTTGCCGCCCCCCAGCGTATCGTCGCCAGCCCCGCCGGTCAGCGTGTCGGCGCCCAGGCCGCCATAGAGGAGGTCGTCGCCGGCCCCGCCGGTCAGCGTGTCGGCGCCCCCGTAGCCACGCAGGGTGTCGTCGCCGGCCCCGCCGGTGAGCGTGTCCGCGTCCTTGCTACCCTTCAGCACCTCGCCGCCAGAAGGCCCGCCGCTCGAGGCGTCGCCGGACGTGCCCTCCGGCGGCGCGCCCTGTGCAAGAGCGTCCTCGCCGCCGCCCTCCGGCGGGGCTGCCTCGACGGGAAGGAACCGGAAGTCGTCCGCGCCAAGGGAGGCCGCCGTCACGCCCTCCAGCTTGATCGTGTCGCCGTCGCCGTAGCGGATGACGGTATAGAAGCCCTTCTGCTCGATCACCAGATCCCCGAAACCGCCGGACACCCCGGCAATCTCGATGATGTCGCCAGCCTCGAAATCGCCGATGTAGTCGGCCCCGTCGCCGACCGCGAACGCAAAGACGTCATGGCCACTGCCGCCATAGAGCGAGTCCGTGCCCCGGCCGCCGGTCAGCCTGTCGGCGCCCCGGCCGCCTTCCAGACGGTCGTTGCCCGCACCGCCATCCACCGTGTCGTCACCGTCGCCGCCATAGAGCGTGTCGTTGCCCGTGCCGCCGTCCAGCGTGTCATCGCCCGCGCCGCCGTCTAGCACATCGTTGCCAGCACCGCCGTCCAGCGTGTCATCGTCCGAGCTGCCGGGGTTCATGAGGAGAAAGTCCGCGTCGGCTCCCGGGCTTGCGGTTCCGCCCGTCAGCGTGTCGTCGCCGTCGCCGCCCGTCAGGATGTCGTCGCCGAGGCCGCCCTTCAGGATGTCATTGCCGAGGCCACCCGTCAGGATGTTGTCGCCAGTACCGCCGGTCCGGGAAATATCTTGTGTCATCGCACTCTCTCCTCAACGTATGGGTTCATGGCAGAGCATGAAGGCATTCCGCGCCGAAATCTAGTAGTCCACCGGCATTTTATTGATGGTTTTTTGTGGGTAATATTTTCGTGTCGGCGTTCGTTGGAATCTGGACAGTACCGATATCCACACGGGCAGATGCCGAACAGGCAGGCAGCCCCATGCGCAGGTCCGGACAACGGGCATGCCCGCAGGTCTTCGGCGCAATGACAGAAGCGGCGCATATGGCCAACTCTCGGGGCAGGAAGCTCTACCGCGTGACCCTTTCAGCGCAGGAGCGCCGGGATCTGAAGGCAATTGTCGACGGCACCGGAGCTGCCTGGCGTCGGCGCCGGGCACAAATCCTGATGTTGAGGGGGCGCTTGTCGATGCCGACATTGCGCAAGGGCTGGGCACGGCGACGGTCGAGCGTTTGCGCAAGCGCTGCGTTCTGGAGGGGCTGGACGCCGCCCTCAGCCGCAAGGAGCAGGTGAACCGCCGGCCGAAACGGGGGCGATGGAGGCGAAGCTGGTCGCCCTGTTCGTCCCCGCCCGAGGGCTGTAAACGCTGAAGCTGCTCGCCGGCTGTCTGGTGGAGATCGTCGAGCGCATTTCGGAAGAGACGGTCAGGAAGACGCTAAAAAAAGAGATCAAGCCGTGGCTGAAGCAGTACTGGTGCATTCCACCGCACCGGAGCGCACAGTTCGTGGCGGCGGATGTGCTTGACATTTATCAGCGGGACTTTGCCAGGGACGAGGTGCTGAGACCAGCCGGCAGCAGACGAAGGAAACCCCCCGTCCTCCGGTCAGCCGGAGGTGGTCAACTATGAATATGAGCGCAACGGCACGGCCAACCTCTTCATGGCCTTTGCGCCCAACGAGAACTGGCGCACGGTGAAAGTCACCGACCGCCGCGGGACTGGGCGCACTTCATCCGGGAGCTTGCCGACGACCATTTCCCCGACAGGAAGATCGTGCCGGACAATCTGAACACGCACAGTCACTGTATGAAGCCTTCGAGCCCGAGGAGGCGGGTACGAAAGCGGTTCGAGTTTCGCTATACGCCGAAGCATGGAAGCTGGCTCAACATGGCCGAGATCGAGATCGGTGCGCTGTCGCGGCAATGCCTTCGGCGACGCATTCCCGACCGCGACACCATGCTGCGGGAGACCGTGGCGTGGGTGGAACGGCGCAATGCGGCCGATGTCACTGTCGACTGGCGTTTCACGACGAAGGATGCCCGGACGAAACTGAAGTCACTATATCCGTCAATCCAATAATGTTAGACTACTAGTCCATGCCGGCAAACGCTCGATTCTCCCCTCAGGGAAAATTTTTAGCCGAGCCGCGGGCCTGTCTGAGTGATGTCGGTCTGGCTTCCGGTGTTTTGGGGAACCCCAAGATTCTGGTTAGTGACGGCCGGAGCGGGCGTGAGTCCGACATGGCGATGCCGGGACCGGTCGGCTGATGGGGCTCATGCGGCGCGTCTGGCGGCGTAGCCAGGGCAGTTGTTGTCGTTTGCCGGGGTATCGGCATCGGCCATGATGGTTTCCCATGCGCGGTCGAACCGTCCGGACTTGATGAGGGCGCGGAGGGTGTGCCGCCCGGGATGCGCCATCGCATGCCGGATCGCTTCATTCTCTGTGTGACGAGGGTTTTGTTTGCGGCCTCGACGACACCGGAGCCGATGGCGATGCCCCGGTCGCCGAGGTTGCGGTATCGCATGCGCTTGCGGCGCTTGCGGAAGAAGACGAGTTCGCGCTCGATGGCGGTGCGCGCGGCGTGGTTGCTTCCTGCCTTGTCGGGCAGGTAGTGCAGCGTCCTTATAACTCCGGCGCTGCCGTGCGGGTCGTGTCGCAGGGTATGGCGGCAAGTCTCGAACCAGCGGGGATCGACGGCATGGTCGGAGGCTGTGCGGAGATGCTCGCAGCTGTGCCAGAAGTCGACGGCCTGCGCCTCGGGCGAGAGGCTCTCCAGGAAGGTCCAGTTGTCGGGGGCCGTCGGCGAGCGCGACGACGGCGATATCGGGGCGTGCGCGGCGGATATGCGCGACCTCGCTTGCGAGTTTGGCCTTCAGCGTGTGCCTGTCGCTCTCGGGCATGCGGGCGAGATAGAGGGTCTTGAGCCGTTCGCCTTCCCGGTCGTGAGCGGCCCCTTGTTGAGATGTTCCTGCACCTGCCAGCTGCGCATGAGAGCCCGGCCGCGCGCCTGGCCGCCGCGCATCAGCGCCATCGTCTCGCGCTCCTCGCCGACGGTCTTCTCCGTC
This sequence comes from Alphaproteobacteria bacterium, assembly GCA_964291215.2. Lineage (GTDB taxonomy): Bacteria > Pseudomonadota > Alphaproteobacteria > MPNO01 > UBA830 > JAJEBT01. Next base: position 3,096,335 of record OZ219791.1, read on the forward strand.
GCGAGCGAGGCCTCCGCGCCGGGCAGGTCGACGGCGTGCAGCATTCCTGCCTTCTCCAGCGCCGCTACCTCCCGCTCCACCTCTTCGATCGTCACCGCCCCCGGCGCATGGGCGAGCGCGGCGGCCAGCAGGCTGGAGCGCGAGAACATCGCCTCGCGCTCCGAAAGATGCGCCATCGCCCAGGCCACCGCCTCCGCGGCGGCAGACGACGGTTCCATGTCGGCGGCGGCTTCGCGCCGTGGGGCGCGGTCCTCGGCGGCGCCGGGCATCCGTTCTCCCGCGGGCGCGCCCATGACCGTCTTGCCTGTCCGGCCGGCGTCGTCGATGTCCGGAAGGGCGGGCGCTGGCGCTCCCGGTTCCCTGTCGGGTTCGGCGGCCATGTCGGGCGCCGCTTCCCGTTCCGCCGGGCCGGATCGTTCCACGGCTTCGGCCACCAGCGCGCCGGCGTCGAGGCCGAGGTCGGCGGCCTGGCGCTGCCAGACGCTCCGGAGTTCGTCGCGGTCGATGTCGTGCTTGGCGGCCCGGGTCATCAGTGCGGCGCGTTCGGCGATGCGCGGATTGTCCGCAGAGGCGCCGAGTCCGCGCTCTTCCATCGCCGCCTCGATCTCCCGGCGTCTCGTCGAGGAGGCTTCCACGACCTCGCGGCCGACGCCCGCGATCTCGAAGCGCCCGTCGGAATGGGTCTTCTCGATATCGTAGCCGAGCTTCCCGAGACCCGCGGCGAGCTCGCTCCTGTGGAGCATGCCGATCAGCTTCTGGTTCGCGTAGAGGCCCTCGTTGGACATCGAGCGCCACTTGCCGTCCTGCCCCCGGACCATGTTGGCGAGAACCGCGTGGGTATGGAGCTGTGGGTCGAGGTTGCGCGAGGTGTCGTGGCGGAAGGCGGCGGCCACGATCTTCTGGTTGCCCGCCCGCGCCATCTTTCCGATTTCCGGGTCCTTCATGCGGGTCTCGGCGGCGTTCCTTTCGACCCAGGCGAGCCGTCGCAGCCACGGCGCGGTCGTGGGCGTCCACGATGCGCGCATCGCCGCCGACCAGCGCCGCGATCGAGACCGACTTCGGGGCCGACAGGGTGAGGTCGCGGCCGGGGCGGTGCACTATCTCTCCGTCCTTGCCGCGCCGCCCGAGCCGCGTGTCCGAGCCGTCCGGCACGCGGCCTTCGAGCACCGCCCTGAACGTGTCCGGGTCGACCGGCCCCTTCAGTTCGAGTTCTTCGGCGCCCCTGCCGGCCCAGACGCTGGCGTCGCGGTGTTCGGGATCGTCCTTCGCGTAATAGCCGTCGCGCTCGTAATAGGATGCGCCCTGGGCGGCCGAGGAGAGCGCACCGATCGAGAGCATGTCAGGCCCAGTCGGAGGCGCGGCCTGCGTCCGGGACCATGGCGTCTTCGTCCCGCGTCGAAGGAACTTCGCCCGACGGGGAATGCGGTTCCGGCTCGTCATGTGCCGCGGCCGCCGGCGTTTCCTCCGCTTCTCCCGGAAGCGGCGCCAGCTCCAGTTCGCGCTGAACCGGCCCGGGGTGGGATATGTCTTCCGGCGACGGCAGGCCCGCCCGGTCCGGCGGCTCTGGGACCGTCATCTCTTCCTTCCCGAGGCGTGCCGCAGTGAACGCCTCGGTCGCAGCTTCCGTCCCGTCCTCCTTGCGCGGCACGAACCGCTTGGCCGCCTTCGGCCGGGCGGTGTGTTTCAGGCGGATGGCGGCGACCGGGAACGGGGCGGGGAACTTGAGATAGCCCGCGAGGTTCTCGAGCCGCATGATCTCCGAGGGCTGCGCCAGGGCGCGCAGCTCGCGCCGCGGCGTGAGGCTCACCCCGTCGCGAATGGTGTTGGCGCCGTAGGAAAAGCCCTCGGTGACTTCCTTGATCTCGCTGCGTCCGAGACTGTCGGCCGACCATTGCGCGGTGTCCCGGTCCGGCGCGGCGAGCACGACGCGCGTGCCGCAGAGCCCGGAGACAGTCTCCACGCCGTTGCGGCCGTAGAGGTCGCGCAAGGCCGAGGCGACCTGGACGCCGAGCACGAAGCAGCCTCCGAACTGTCGGCTTTCGGCAAGCCCCGGCTGGAGGGATGGCACCTGGTGGAGCGTCGGCAACTCGTCGAAAATCACCCAGATGCGCCGCCCGTCATCCTGGGCGAGCGAGAGCATGGCGTTGACCGCGATCTCCAGCCATGTCGAGATCAGCCCCCGCAGGCTGGCGTGCTGGTCGCCGCGCGAGGTCAGGAACAGGAACCCGTCCTCCTTCTCCCGGGATATCCACTCGCGGATCGAGAAGGGCCTGCCCTCGTCGGGCAGGAACTCGAAGGCGGCGAGATTGGCGGTGAGCATGGCGCGCACCGAGAGCGCGGTCTTCGGGTTCTCGGGATCGACTGCGCGACCGTGCCCTCCATGGCCTCGGCGAGCGCGGTGAGGTCGGTCTTGAGCAGATGGTCGACCAAGACCCTGTTGCGCGTCTCGCCCCTGCCGCGCAGTACGCCGGCGCCGTTGGAGAAGAGCTGGCGCGCGGCGGTGACCCAGAACGGGTCGACCGTGTCCTTCTGCTGGGGGATCAGCGCGGCGGCCATCATGTCGAAGTCGCGGGGGTTGCGGGCTTCCAGGAACGGCGACCAGCGCGGCGCGCGGGCGTCCAGCGGGTTCATCAGCACGTTGCGGTCGCGGTTGAAGAAGGACCGGGTGTAGGAGCCCATCTTGTCGTAGATCACGCAGCGCTCGCCGCGGGCGCGGATCTGGGAGACGAGATCGGAGATCAGCACCGTCTTGCCGGAGCCGGTGGTGCCCGAGACGATGGTGTGCGCTGGGTTTCGGTGCGCTCCGGATACGGGATGCCGGCGATCGACTAGTGTCTTATCATTCATCAAATGTCGTATAAAGGCGTTTGAGTTTCACGCGGGCATCGTCGGTGGTGAACTGCCAATCCACCTTGGCCTGAATGCGGTCGCCTGCCAGGCGGCGACTTTCCGGCGTAACACCTCGATGCAGTCGATGCGGCGGTTCAGGCACTGGCGGATCATGACGTTGAGTTCGACCACGTTCAGCCAACTGCCGTGCTTGGGGGTGTAGACGAACTCGAAGCGGCCCCACAAGGCCTCGTCCGGCGGGTAGGCCTCATAGAAGGCGCCGGGGAGTGTTGAGATTGTCCATCACCAAGGTGATGGTGATAGCATCCTGGTAGCGCTCGGCGATGTCGGCCAGGAACTGCGCCCAGTCGATCTTGCGCTCGGTTACCTTGGTCATGCGCTTGCCGGCCAGGGGTTCCGTGAAGACGTTGCAGGTACCGCAACGTCGATACTCGTAGTCGTTACGCCCGTCCCGGCGCCATGGCGATCGGTTGCCGTGTCTCGCCGATCAGGGGGCGTTTCGTCCATGCAGACCACGGGGAAGGCGGCGGGGCGGCGATAGACATCGAGCACCTTCGCCGCGGCGAAGTCGGCGTTCCCTCGGGGATGAATTACCCACCCAACCCGCTGCCATGGCTTGAGGCAGTTTTTTTAGAACACGCCGCACCGTCTCGTGTGATATGGCGTAACCAAGCTCGACAACGCGGTCGGCCAGCAGCCGCAACGACCATTGCGTGTAACCCTCGGGCGGTTCACCACAACTCAGAGCCACCAAGCGCGCCTCGAAGGCGCCGGTGGCTTTTCGCATGTAGGTAGGACGGCGCCGGCCACCCAATGCCGCCTCCAGCCCCTCTTCAACGAAACGCTTCTTCACCCGGTCTACTTTGCGCATGCTGATGCGCAGAATCTCGGCAATGACCTTCCCGGTCATCTGGCATTCATTGAACGCGCCCTCGTCGCAGTTGAGCAGGGCGTTGATTACCTTTTGCGACAGGTGCGAGCCCTTGGTCGTGATCTCCGAAAGTTCTGCCCGTTCGTCCAGGGTCACCATGTAGCGTTTCATACTCCGACCTCCATCCCGAATGGACGGACAGTCTAGCACCAAATGTACGACATATCATTGCTGACATAACACTAGGGGCGGAGCCGCCTGCCGCCGGGCAGCCGCGCGAGGACGCGGTGATGTGCAGGCCGGATCTGGCGGCGCAGTTCGGCGGCGGTGACCATCTCGGCGCCCCTGATGCGCTTCTGGCGGCCGAGTTGGGCGCTGCGCCACCAGAATGCGGCGAGGAAGAGGACGATCAGCCCGGCGCCGGACGCGGCCCCCAGCCCGGCGCTGACGAACAGCTCGTCCCTGATGCGCTCCCGCGCCTCGCGGGCCGGGGCGGCGATGTTGCGGATCGCGAGCACGCGGCGCGTGCCGTCGGCGAAGCGGACTTCCTGGCCGGACTCCGGGTCGTAGCCGAGGACCAGCTTGACCTCGGCGAGCGTCACCATGCCGGCGGCGTACCACTCCGCGCCGGTGCTGCGCTGCCACAGCGTCTAGGCCGGCACGGCGACGGTGGTGAAGGCCGCGAACAGCATGGCGACCCGGAACAGCTGGCCCCACATGTGGATGCCGTGGAAGACGGTCTGGTCGCCCCTCAGCGTGCTGCCGCCGATGCCGCGGATCATCGCCGCACCGCGGGCCGCAGCGCCCGGAGCCGAAGGCTGGCGGAGGCCGGGCAAGAGAGAACGGGCCGGAGGGGGGCGCTCGCCGACATGACCGGAGGCCATGACCATGACGCGTACATCCGGGCATTCCGGCGTTGCCCGCCCGACCTGGCGCGAGCGCGCTTTCGTGCTCGGCGGCTTCACGGCTGCCGCGCTCTGGACCGGCGTCTCGGCCATCCTCGGCGCCGGGATGGAGATTGTCGGCGCGGCGTAGCTGGCCGCTATCCTCTGGACCGTGCCGTCCTCGCTGGCGTTGGCGCTCCGGCGCGGCGACTGGAGTGCCTTCCGCCGCTCCGGGCTGCCGTGCGACACCGACACGCTGGACTGGTCCCTGAAAAGTGGGGCGTATGTCGACATGGAGATTGCCGAACAGCACGAACGCCTGATGCGCGGCGGCTGAAGCCTCCGCCGGGGTCACCGCGAGGAGTCCCCCAGGCCCTTCCCGTCGGGCGCGGCGTTCTTCGCCGTGCCGAACAGCTTGCCGGCGAGCCAGTCGCTGACCACCGGCAGGTTCTCCGCGGCGTGCTGCTCGAACGGCTTGTTCGTCTCGACGGCAACGCCCGCGCGGCCTCGTCCCGTGTCACGGCCTGGCGCGCCTCGCGGGCCGCCTCCATCATGATCTGCCCGGTCTTCGTCTCGACCCGCTCCGTCCTCGCCGCTGCGGCGGTCTCGCCCGGCGCGCCGGCCTCGCGCGCCCGGTCGCGCGCCCCCCCCCCCCCCCCGCCGACCAGCCGCCATGGGCCGCAGCGGTTTCCCTCGCATACGCCTCACGCAGCTCATTGGCGGCCGCCTCGTACTCCGCCGCGCCGCCGACGGAGGCCGGGGTCGCCGGCGCCGGATATTTCTCTGCGATGAACGCCGCGGCATTTTCCCGGAGCTGTTCGGCGTCCTCCGCCGTCTGCGGCGAAGCGATGCGCATGGCGCCCGCGGCGCCGATGGCGCGTCTGTCCGTCCCCGGCTGCTCCGACAGCCAGGCGAAGAAGGGCTGGCTGAGTTCGCGCTCGATCGCTTGCGCGTCCGAGCGCACCTGCGCCGCCTGCTCCGACCAGCTCTCCGACTCCTGCCTCGCTAGGGAGGCCCGCTCCTGGAACGTCCGCATGCGGGTGAGGTTGGCCGACAGGCTCTCGTCGAGACCCGCCATCTCGCTGTCTCCGGTGGAGGTCGAGTAGCGCCGAGAAGCCTCCGAGACCCGGCCCCAGGTCTCGGTCACGCCGTGCTGGCCGTCATAGTCCTTCACCCGGTTCCAGGCCTCGGACCCGATGGTCTGCCCGCGCCACATCACCGAGCCGTCCGCCCGGGCCTTCACGATGAAGTCCCAGCCGCCGCCGACGCTGCCTGGCCGGTCAGCACCGCCGCCCGGTGATCCCGGCAATCTCCGACAGCTTCTCGACATGGGAGTCCAGCGCCTGCGCCTGGCTCGACTCGCTTGTCGAGACGCCGCGCGCGTAAGCCTCGCCGGTCGACACGTCGTGGCTGTAGCGCTCGATCATCGCCGTGGCGTCGGTGACGGCGGCGTTCCTCGCCTGGCCCGCCTCCGCCGACCAGTGGCGCGACAGCGTCCGGGCCTCCGCCGCCCGGCTCCTCGGGCCGGACGACGAGGTTCTCCAGCAGGCCGAGGGTGGCGATCGAGGCCTTGAGCGAAGCATCCGCCTGGGCATTTGGCAGGGTCTTGCGGACATTCTCGGGGGCGAGGCCGGGCGAGCGGGATATCCCGGATCAGCGGCGCGGCCCCGGGGGCGATGAAGTTCATGCGAATCTCCCATGGATGGCGGGTCGGCGGCGCGGGCGGCCCACTCCGGCTGCCCGCGCCTGCCCGGACCGCCGCCCCGCTCCGGCTCCGGGCGGTGCGGTCCGGCGGGCGCCGCCATCGGAGGTCAGGCAGCGATGCGCTCGCCCCAGGGCGCGGGTCGCCGCCACGGGCCGTCCCCGTGGTCGCACCACAGCACCGGGAACGGGGGCTCCGTCGACGGATAGCGGGAGCACTCCATGTCGGTGAAGTAGAGACACACGCCCGGCTGTATCCCCTGTTCGTCGAGCCACTCGAAGCCCGGGCGGAAGTCCGTGCCGCCCCGCCCCTTCAGCGCGATCTCTTCGGGGAGGTCGTCGGGCGCGTATTCCGCCGCGTCCTGCACCGCTGCATCGACCTGGAGCACGACGACGCGCCCGGGCCGGATGTCTGCCGCGACCTCGCGCAGTTCGGCCCGGAACGCGGCCAGCGTCTCCGCCGGCAGCGAGCCCGAGGTGTCGATGATGACGGCGATGGTCTCCATGCCCTCGGAACGGATCGAGGGGAGATAGAGGCCGGAGTCGATGAAGCGCCGGTTGGGGACGCTCCAGGAATAGTCGCTCTTCGCCGCGTCGGTCATGTGGCGGCGCAGCAGCGAGCGCCAGTCGAGCGCGCCCGCATGGGCGCCGCGGACGGTTTCCTCGACCGCGCCGGGCAATCTGCCTTCGGCCCTGGCGAGACCGAGCGCCTGGTGCATGGCCTCGTCCCAGGCCTGTTCCTCCAGTGTCATGTCGCCCGGCAGAGGCGCGCCGTCCCCGGCGCCGCCCGCCGGCGCGTCCATGACCTCGCCGGTGCCCGATGGATCGCAGCTTGCGTCGCCGCCGTTGTCATCGTTGCCGGAACCGCCGTCATCGTTCGAGGCGTCTGTCGAACTATCCGCCTTCCCGTCATCGCCGCTGCCGGATTGCCCACCGGCATCGCCCCGGTCGGACGGGCCGCTTCCGTCGGGCATGGAAGCGCCTGGCGAACCGGCGCCGGCATCTCCGTTGCCGGACAGTGGACTGCCGGCACCGCTTGACGGATCGTCGTCGGGCGCCGCCAGGCGGTCGTATGCTTCCTCGACGCTGATCCCGTCCCACGCTTCCGCGTCGGGCGGCAGGGTGAAGCCGGCATCGCGCAGCAGGCCGTGGGTGACGAGCTGGGATGCGCGCTGCCAGCGCTCCGGGTCGCGGTCGCCCCGGCGCGTGTGGTGCTTCAGCGCGCAGGCCAGCACCACCCGGGCGATCGCGGTCCCGATCAGGTGGGCGTCGGTCTCCGCGACCCATTGCGGCGAATAGCGGATCTCCCGCCCGTCGCTCGCCAGCGTCTCGCGGCCGGCGTCGGCGCGGACCGGCAGGCGGAGCGCCAGGCTGCCGAAGAAGGGCTGCTCCCGCAGCAGCGCCGTCACGCAGCGGCTCACCCGCTGCGCCGATTCCGGGCAAGGGCGGGCGGCCATCACGCGGCCTCCCGCGCCGGGGAGACCGCCGCCGCGAAATATCCCGCGAACCTCTCCACCAGCGCATCCGCATCGCGCTTCACCCGCGCGCGGGCGACCGGATCGAAACTCTTCGACGGCCTGAGCGCGTCCGGCTCGACGCCGGCGATCTTCTCCTTTACCTGCCCGCAGAGCCGGGCGAGTTCGTCGTCGCCGAAGATATTCAGCCGCGGCACGATGTCGACCAGGTCGCGGATGTTGCCGATCATCGAGTCCCGGAACACCAGCGGCTTGCCCTCGCCGTCCTCCCGCAGGCGTTCGGAGACCCGCTCCACGGCCTCGCCGAGGCGCCGGTAGAGGTCGCCCACCGCATCGTGCAGCCGCTCCTCCACCTGGCTCTCGATGTCGCGCTTCACCCGGTCGGTGTCGTCGGAGGCGAGCTTCGCCATGAAGTGGTCGGCACCGGGACGATCCGCCAGCGCAGGCCGAACCTGTCCCGGAGCGCCTCCTTCGAGGGATAGTCCCCGATGCGGAACAGCTTGCCGAGATCGAGCCGGGCCTTTTCGATATTGTCGTCATAGTCCTCGATGAAGCGGGCGCGCTCGCGCACCATGCGCTCGCGCAAGCCGTCCATCAGCCCGGTGTAGCGCTCGTGGTTGGCGACGGGGAGCAGCCGGCTCCCCCGGTCGTCCCAGGGCAGGGTCTGGGCGTCGTGGGCCGCGCGCGCCGCGCTGACGGTGGCATTGAGGGCGGCGAAGGCGGTTCGGGGCAGCAGGCACTTGTTGTAGCGCCCGGCGCTGACGCTCGCCTCGTAGTGGACGGCGACATGGGTGCTGGCCTGGCGGTCATGGAGCCGGCCCGACCAGGCAGCGATGCGCAGGCTGACCAGCATGGCGTCGTGGCTGAGATTCATGGGTGTTCTCCTGAAGGGGCGGTCATTGCGTGCGTGCGGCGGCCCAGCGGATGAAGGCGGGCGAGTGCTGGAGGGCGGCGGATGCAGGACCCGACCAGGAACTCGCCGACCTCGCGGCGCAGCCGTCCGGCATAGGTGACGATGGCGTCGAGCGTGATGTCGTCGGCCATGCGGTAGAGCGCGCCGCAGAGCGCGATCAACGCGCTCGCGTTGTCCGGCACGACCGCGTTCCCGGGATCGTCGAGCACGGCCCGGGGATGGGGCAGTTCGCGCCACACCTTCAGGAAGGCCGAGAACTCGACCGCCGCCGCCTCGCCCGCCGTGCCCCGGAACAGCGCCCGCTCGACCGAGGGGTCGGGACCGGCGCGCCGGTTGACGATGCCGGAGACCATCTCCCAGGTGCGGGGGCAGCAGAACGCCTTCTCCTGCGAATCGAAGCAGTGCAGCAGGTCGGGGCGCATCCGGATGTAGAACAGCACCTGGGGCGCGATGCCGTTGGCCGCCCCCCAGGCGAGCCAGTCTTCCGCGTCCACCCGGACCTCCAGATGGACGAAGCGCGAGGCGTCGGCATGCGGTGGACCACGCCGCGGTCGCTCTCGCGGTTGCCGCAGGCGATCAGCGAGGCGCCCTCGGGCAGTTCGTACTCGCCCACCTTGCGGTCGAGCACCAGCTGGTAGAGTGCCGCCTGCACCATCGGCACGGCGGACGGCAGTTCCTCCAGGTTGATGAGCCAGCGGCCGGGGTCGTCCGCCGGCGGCAGGAAGGCGGGCGGCGCCCAGCGGGTGCGCCTGTCCGCATCGCGCCACGGGATGCCGCGCAGGTCCACCGGATCGAGCAGCAGCGCGCGTACGTCGACATAGCTGCGCGAGCCCTCGGCGGCGGCCTGCTGCGCGAGCGCGCTCTTGGCGCAGCCCGGCGCGCCCCACAGGATGCAGGGCTGGCGCGCCTCGACCAGCAGCGCCAGGGTCGGCGCAAGCTCGCGCAGCGTGTAGTCGGCGGAAACGGTGTCGGTCATCGGCAGCCTCCGGATTGGCGGAAATGCGGCGCGGGCTCCCTCCGGGCGCCCGGCCGTTCACCGAAACCTCCGCGGCCCTTTCCTCATCGTGCCGGGGGAGCTTGTGCCGGCGCGCCAGGCGGGGGGCCGGCGCAGGACGGGAATGTGCGGTCAGGCGCCGACCGGATCCGCCGGGGTCTTCGAGGTCGCCAGCCAGGGAAACGCCGGTCGGTTCCGGAAGCGCTTGCCGATGGCAGGATGTCCGGCTTTCGGGCGCGGCGTGTTGAAACCGGCCTGCGGACGGGTTATGGGTTGCACCGGCGGGTTCGCTGCGGCCGTGCGGGCGCGGCGCATGCTTGGAATTCGGGACGGGAGGATGAGGTCATGACGCGGATGCCGGGCGATATCGGGATGCATGACCTGCGGCTCTCCGGGCGGAGCGCCTCACGCGCGCGCGAACTCGTTGTACCCCCCCCCCCCCCCCCCAAGAGTCAGGGCGCGGGGCTGAGCCGGTGGGTGCCCTCGGGAGAACCGCCCGCCGCCTGAAGGCGGGACTCGCTGCCCTCTTCCTCATCACGCTGGCCGCCGCCCTCGCGCCGCAGGACGCGCAGGCGCAAGTGACCGTTACCCTCACCGCCACGCCGGGGCCGGGGCAGGTGACACTCACATGGACCACTTCTTCGCCGACGCCAGCCGGATTCCTTGTTACAAGACTCTCTCATAGACCCGCCGGTGGATCCTACCAGAGTAAGACACTGACTAGCGCGAACTCCGGCAGCTACACGCTGACCGGGTTGACACCTGGCACGTCCTACGACTTCTTTCTCAGCAATAACTGGTCCGGTCATGGCCAGGTGGATTCGAATACAGTTTCCGCGACCCCGACGGCGGTCACGACGCTCGCCGCCCCGACGGGTCTGACGGCGACGGGGGCCGGCACCACACAGGTGTTGCTGACGTGGACCAAGCCGGCCGGCACGATCACCGGCTACAAGCTGCGCTACGCCAAGACACCGGCAAAGGGCAGCGCCACCTGGGCCGCCATGGCGGGTTCGGGCGCGAACACCGTGAGGCACATGGTAACGGGGCTGGAAGACGACGCCGAATACAGTTTCATGATCCGCGCCGTGAACGCCTCCGGCGACGGCGCCGCCACGGGCTGGGTGACGGCGACGCCTATGGACAGCTGCCCTTCCGTGCTCAGCCCGACGAACCTGAGCCTCGCGCCGCGTTCGGACGGGTTTGTCGTCACCTGGACGGCGCCGACCGATGTATTCCGCAACGGCTGGACGTTTTCTTACGGCAAGACCGGGGAAAGTTCGACTTCTGTCACCATCTCGAATGCCGCCGCGACCAGCCGCACGCTGACCGGCCTGGAGGCCGGCACCGAATACGAGATCAGTCTTACAGCGACCCATTCTACTTATAATCCTTCTGCGGTCTGTCCTCCAGGCTTCCGTGTAAAAGCCACCGGCACGACCCTCGCGGCCGCTTCCACGAAGACGATCACCCTGTCGGCTACCTCGACCTCGATCACCGAGGGCAACACCGGTTCGACGGACGTGACGGTGACCGCCACGCTCGGCGAGGGAGCGCCGGCGGACTTTTCGATCACCCTTGGTTCTGACATCACCACCGGCACGGCCAAAGGCTCCAACAAGGGGAGCGACCAGTGCACCGCGCCCCTGAACCCGGCGGATACCGACTGGTGCTGGCCGAACAGTGACGCTTCGGTCTCCATCGCCGCAGGCGAGACCGAGGGCACGAGGACCCTTCGCATTCTCGGCGACACCCGGGACGAGCCGAACGAGACCATCAAGCTGCTTGGTTACAAGTCCGGCTGGACCGCCGGCAAACTCACTCTGACCATCACCGACGACGACGATCCCCCCACCGTTGCCGTTCCCGCGGCGCCGACGGGGTTGTCGGCGGAGGCGGGCAACCGTCAGGTGAAGCTGACGTGGACCGACCCGGACGACGATTCGATCACGAGGTATCGGGTGCAGCAGAGGAAGGGCAGCGCCGCCTGGGGCAGCTGGACCGCGATTTCCGGTTCGGACGCGGACACCACGACCCACACGGTGACGGGTCTGGACAACGACAGCGAGTACCGCTTCCGCATCCGGGCGCGGAACAGCGGCGGCAACGGCGCCGCGTCGGCGGTGGTGGAGGCGACGCCGTCGGCGTCGGCAGCGGTTCCCAAGCCGGTGCTGAGCGCCGAACCGGGTTACGCCAGGGTCACCCTGAGCTGGAGCGCCTTGTCGGGTGTGACGGTTGCGAGCTGGGGCTATCAGTACAAGCCCGCGGGCGGCAGCTGGATCAGGACCCGGACGGTCACCGGCGGCAGCACGACGAGCACCACGGTGACGGGGCTGACGATCGGCACGGAATACACGTTCCGGCTGTTCGCCGCGGTCGGTCCCGGTGTGCAGTCGGTGTGGTCGGACCAGGTGAAGGCGACGCCGACGAATACGGTTCCCAAGCCGGTTCTGACGGCGGCCGGAGGCGATGCCTCGGTCACCCTGAGCTGGAGCGCCTTGACGGGCATTCCGATAACGAGCTGGGGCTACCAGTACAAGAGCACGGGCGGCTGGAACACGACCACGACGGTCACGGGCAGAAGCAGGACGAGCGTCCGGGTGACGGGGCTGACGAAGGGCACGGACTACACGTTCCGCCTGTTTGCGGCGGTCCGTCCCGGGGTGCAGTCGGTGTGGTCGGACGAGGTGACGGCGAAGACCGATCCGGCGGCCCCGGTTCTGACGGCGGCGACCTCGACGACGAACGGGCAGATCGACCTGACCTGGACCCATGCCGGCGGCTCGAACGAGTTGTCGGATGCGGACGACTATGTGAAGGACGCGGCCAAGTTCCATTGGTGGAGAGCGCAGACCCGGCTGAAGGGGGCCAGCACCTGGACGGATCGCAGTCTCAACCAGGCGAGTGCCAGACAGAACCCGGGCTCTCGCAACAATCGGCTTCTGCTGGACTATCCCGACGGGGCATCGGTCGAGGTCCGGGTTCGGGCAACGGGCTATCGCATGGCGGGTGTCGCCGGGGGAACGGGCAACCTTCAGGGTCCCTGGTCGAACATTCGTACGGTGACCTTCAAGGACGACACCACGGCGGCGCTCACGCTGACCGGGACGCCGGTGACGGTGGCGCCCGGTTCCACGGCGACCTACACGGTGGCGCTGACGAAGGCGTATGCGGGGACGCTGCGGGTGACGAGCGATGCCACGGCGGCGGCGCGGGTGAGTCCGGCGAGCCTGACATTTACCACCAGCAACTACAACACGGCGCGGACGGTGACGGTGACCGGTGTGGCGAACGGCACGGCGGTGATCAACCACGCTTTCCGGCTGACGGGGGCTTCTGCGGATGCGGTCCCGGATGCGGGCACGGTGGACGTGACGGTGGCCGATACGCCGGGGGTGACGGTGTCGACGGCGGCGCTGACGGTGGCGGAAGGGGGCAGCAGGACGTACACGATGCGGCTGAACACGCCGCCATCATCGGATGTGACGATAACGGTGGCAGGCGCGTCGGGGGACGTGACGGTGGAACCGGCCAGCCTGACCTTCACCCGGACCGACTGGAACCAGCCGCAGACGGTGACGGTGAACGCAGGCACGGACACGGACACGAACACGGACCCCGCCGTGACGCTGACCCACGGCGCGTCTGGCGGCGGCTACGGCTCGGTGAGCATCGCCGATGTGGTGGTGAGCGTGGCGGAGAAGGATGCGGCGCCGTTGAAGCCGGCCGGCCTTGCCGGCGCGGCGGGCAGCGGCTCGGTGACGCTGAGCTGGACCGACCCGGACAACCCGACCATCACGAAGTGGCAGGTGCGGCGGAAGGCCGGCAGCGGCGAGTGGGGCGAGTGGGAGGACATTCCCGGCTCCGGTGCGGGCACCACCAGCCACGAGGTGAGCGGTCTGACCAACGGCACCGCCTACCAGTTCGAGGTGCGCGCGGTGAACGGGGCCGGCAACGGGGCGGGTCCGGATGCGCCGGTGACGGCGACGCCGGTGGCGCCGGCGGCGCCGCCGTCCGGCGGAGGCGGCGGCGGCGGCGGCGGTACGACCCCCGCCGGAAGCGTGACGGTGACGCCGACCGCGCTGACGGTGGCGGAGGGCAGCAGTGCGGCCTACACGGTGGTGCTGGACGCGGAACCCTCGGGCGATGTCACGGTGACGGTGGGCGGCGCGTCGGGCGACGTGACGGTGGAACCGGCCAGCCTGACCTTCACGACAACCAACTGGGACACGGCGCAGACGGTGACGGTGCGCGCGGCCCGTGACGAGGACACGACCGACGACACGGCGACGCTGACCCACGGCGCCTCGGGCGGCGGCTACGGTTCGGTGACCATCGATTCGGTGGCGGTGACGGTGACCGACACGACGCTGTTGCCGGTGCTGACGCTGGCGCAGGATCCTGCGGCGGTGACCGAGGGCGACGACATCCGCCTCGCGGTGACCGCCGACCGGGCGCTGACGGGCAGCCTGACGGTCAGCCTGACGCTGTCGGCGCGCAACGCAAGCGGCTTCGATGCCGGTGACGTTCCGGGCGGTCTGGGGCCGCGTTCGTTCGATGCGGTGTTCGGCGCCGCGGCGCGCACCACGGGGGTGGTGACGATCCCGACCGCGGCCGATGCGGATACGGAGGGGACGGAAGCCTACCGCATCACGCTGAACGACGGTGCGGACTACGCGGTGGGGAGCGACGCGACGGCTGCGGGCGTGCTGCGCGACCGGGGTTCCGCGGCGCGGGCGAACCGGGTGAATGCGGCGGTGCTGCCGCATGTGGCGGCGGCGGCGATGTCGCAGACCCTGGGGGCGGTGACGGGTCGCATCGAGGCGGCCGGCAGGCCGGGCAGCTCGCTGCGGTTCGGCGCCCTGCCGCCGGTGGAGGACGAGTGGGCGTCGCCGCGCCCGGAGGAGCCGACGCTGAGCGAGATGCTGGACGGGGCGTCCTTCACGCTGGCGGCGGGCGCCGGGGAGGACGGGGCATCCGCGCCGCCGTTGGCGGTGTGGGGCCGGGGCGAGTGGCTGTCGCTGTCGGGTTCGGAGAAGGATGTCACCTGGGACGGCGGCCTGTGGTCGGCGCAGCTGGGGGCGGACCTGCGGGTGCGCCCGGACCTGCTGGCCGGGGCGGCGCTCTCCCATGCGCGGGGCGAGCTGGACACGCAGACGGGCGGGGTGAAGGGCGTGCACGAGACCACGATCACGTCGGTGCACCCCTATGCGGCGTGGCTGGCGCCGGACGGCTCGACCCTGTGGGCGAGCCTCGGCTACGGGACCGGCGAGGTGCGGATTACCGAGGAAGGCGCGGCGGCGCGCAGCGCCGGGCTGACGCATTGGAGCGTGTCTGCGGGCGGGCGCAGCGTCCTGGCCGAGGATGCAGAGCTGATCGAGGGCGGGATGACGCGCCTTGCGGTGAAGGGCGAGGGTTCGGCGGCGCGTCTGCGCACGGAGGCCGATGACGGTCTGGAGGGGCTGACGGCGAAGACGACGCGGCTGCTGCTGGAGGGGTCGTACGAGCACGCGCTGGCGGGCGGTGCGACGCTGACGCCGGCGCTGGAGGCGGGGGTGCGCCATGACGGCGGCGTTGGCGAAGGGGCGGGCCTCGAGGCCGGGGCGGGCGTGACCTGGCGGGACCCGGCGGCGGGTCTGACGGCGGAGCTGCGCGCGCGGCTCCTGGCGGCGCACGAGGCGGAGCGCGACGAGTGGGGGGTGAGCGCGCTTGTGCGCCTCGACCCCGGGGCCGACGGGCGCGGGACGTTCCTCGCCTTCGGTCCCGCGCACGGGCGCACGGAGAGCGGCCTCGGGCAGCTGTTCGACCTGCCCGCGGCTGCATCCGGCGCGGCAGAGAGCCGTCTGGAGGCGGAGGTGGGCCACGGCTTCGGCCTGCCCGGTCCGGGGCCGTTGGCGGTGCTCACCCCCTGGGCCGGCTTGAGCCTGGCGGGCGCACGCACCCTGCGGCTCGGTGCGCGCTACCGCCTCGGCGCGGGGCTGTCTCTCGGCCTCGAGGGCGCGCACCGGCCGGGCCCCGAAGACAGCCTCATGCTGCGCGGCGCGCTCCGCTGGTAGGAAAACACCCGGCGTGTCCTGCCGATGGCGCAGGACAGGGGCCGCCGCCCCGGCCGTGACAGGGAGGCCGCGCCGCTCTCGGGAAGGCCCGCGCCGTGTGTTGACCATGACTCTTCTTTTGTCCGGTTTCGTCCGACGAGGGGGCGTTGTAGGCAGATCTGGAGGTCCATTCGGGAGCGGATTTCGTTGTCGATATGCCGGTTCCGACCTTGAGACGGTGCCACCAACTTCAAGAACGGCCACTCTGACACCAAGGTGATCCCATGCTTGTTGATGTGATGTGATCGGAGTCCTGATCGCGGCGCGGGTCGACGCGTTCGAGGCTGCGATTTTGAGATTTGCTGACGCGCTGTTGCGGCGCGGGGCGCGATTGGTCGGCATATCCGGGGCGAGCGAGAGGCCTGCCGGGTTTAGTTGCCGGGCTCGAAAGCTTGCGGTTTCTGTCGGGGAGAGAGGCGCGGTCAGCCGGGTCTCGTGATTGCGTGCAGGACCTGCTTGCGCTTGTCAGCATAGTGGCGTCGACGAAGCTGTTGAAGGGTTTGGGCAGCTTGCGTTTGTTGCGGATGATGATTGCGAGGGTGATCGCGTTGTTTGCGGGCGCGTTCGGAGCATGGAGTCGTCTTCGCGGAAGGTGGCGTCGCGGACATGATGATGGCTCTCGACTACCCAGTGTCCGCGATTCCATGCGAGCAGCTGTTGCGGCGAGGCGCGCTTGACCGAAGTCATGGCGTATTCGGTTGTCCGTTTTCCGGATTTCTTGAATTCGACGCGCCGGGTGACGCGGAAGATCTGCTTGACTAGTTGATCATCTTCGCCAGCGGGGTGAAGATGGTGCGCTGGCGGCCATGCGCGGGCTTTTCGTTGTAGCGCTGGCGGTCTTCCAGTTGATGCTCTCTCGAAGGTGCGTTGCCCTTGACCATCAGTCCGCGCGATGGGTCTCGATGATCAGCCTCGCGGGTGGTGTGGAGCGCGTCGAGGGTGAGCAGACGGCCGGCGCCGTCGCGGCGTGGACGGCACGATCTCCCCGTCGTGATAGTTGAGGATCGAATACCGGCCAGCGAGACCGTCTCGTAATGATCCTCGCCGGTGCGCTTGCCGTCGACCGCGTTGCCGACCTGCGGCTGCGCGCCGCATC
Source organism: Alphaproteobacteria bacterium (assembly GCA_964291215.2). Lineage (GTDB taxonomy): Bacteria > Pseudomonadota > Alphaproteobacteria > MPNO01 > UBA830 > JAJEBT01. Next base: position 3,113,214 of record OZ219791.1, read on the forward strand.
CTCGATCCATCCCGGGTCGGTGTTCTGCAGCACCCGGTGCACGGTGGAGACCGGCTTGTCCCTGTTCTTCCATGCTGCTCCAGCTCCTTCTGCGTCGTAGTGCGCCGCCGCAACCGTGCCGGTTCGCAAGCCAGCAAAATCACGCACAGCACCGAGGCGATGCCCCTGCGCGCGCCGGAAAGCGCCGCTGATAAATCGAGCGCAATTCCTGCGCCGACCAGCGGCGCCCGCAACTCCCACGCCACAGGAAGCGGCGAACGATCCCGCAGCCGGCATCGCGACGCAGCGGAAACACGTAAAGATCCTTCGCCTCCCCGGTCGGTATAGCGCCCGCTGGCGCGCGCATAGCTCCTGCCAACGCACTCCCAGTTCGCCGCCTTGTACATGGTGCCGCTGAACTTCGTCGGCAAGACAAACGACTCCGCAACAAGCAACGGCAGCCTCCCAGTCGCCGCCGCACCATCCGCGACAACGCAAACGAGGCCCGGAAACGACCACCAAGAACAACAAACCTCGTGTTGTTCCCGGCAACCGCCTGAACTGTTCCTCGCGGCGCCAGCCAACGGGTGCGCAGCTGAGGGCGCCCGTCTGCCAGCCTGCAGTGCCAATCCACCGCCCGCGCCAAGTGAACACGTAGCGCAGACCTCGACCGGCAAACTGCTTGAAACCAAGATACGGTCAACAACACGGTTCCAGCGACATCAGGCCGCGCAAGGCGCACAACCACATCCCGGAGCGCAAAACCCTCCGGAGTCGTCTCAAAAAAATCCGCTGCCCCCACGACAACGGATACTACGCCGCTTCACAAAAAGCCAGCGAAAATGCGAATCATCCTGAACAAGCAAAACCGACCCTTCCAACAAACCTAGCGTGGGATCGCCGTGCCCACAACCCGTCCACGCGCCGGCAATGCCGCCGGCGACGACCGCGGACGGCCCCGAAGCCAGAAAACCCGGCACGCTGTGAAACCTCCGGACAGCAGAAGACAGCAAAATTGAATGCAGCATGAGAAACGCCTGGACCGCACCTTTCTCCCCAACAGAAACCGCAACCATCCGAGCTCGGCAACCAAACCCGGCAGGCCTCTCGCTCGCACCGGATACGCCGAAGTCGATCAATCGTGCCCCGCTCGACGCCGCAACAGGGCATCAGACGTCAGCAAATCTCAAAATTGCAGCCTCGAACGCGTCGACCCGCGCCGCGATCAGAACTCCGATCACATCACATCAACAAGCATGGGATCATCGTAAAGCTGAAAGCCCGGCCATGGACTTCATCGCTCTGATCGGTAACAATGGCGATCGTCGGGCTCCGTGACCGTCCCCCGCACATTCAGGATGTGTCCGGGAGCACTGCCCAAGCTGGCGCCTGCCCACACGGAACTGGAGAAAATCATGGCACGGTTCATCGTCTCGCCGCATATGCGCCTACATGAATGGGTGGCAGAGGAAAAGGGTTTCTTCCGCGAAGCCGGGCTCGACTACGAGTTTCGCGAACAGCTTACCTCGGATGACGGCAGCTATCATGATCTCGGCGACAAGGTCGGCGCCTACCAGACCTTCGAGAGCGGACGCAACTGCGATGTCAGCGCAGCGTGCCACTGGACAGTCAACGCGGCCGCTGCGTCCGGCCACGGCAAGCTCTATTCCGGCTGCTATTCGGTCTCGCCCTGCGGCATCTTCGTTCCGGCCGAATCAGAAATCGGGCGACCCGAGGACCTCGCCGGGGTTCCCATCTCCGTCGGCTACCAGTCCGGAAGCCATTATTCGACCATCCAGACGCTCGAAGAATTCCTGGCGCCGGACGACATCCGGCTTTCCTTCGCCGACGGCCTCTTGTTCCACCGGCTCGAACTTCTGGTCGACGGCAAGGCACCTGCAGTCAGCCTGTTCAGCGGGCCATTCTATTTTGCAGAGCAACTCGGTTTCCGCAAGGTGGTAGACACCAGCTTCATGATGGCCTCGATGATCACCGGCAATCCCGATCCCGACGATGTGACGAAGTATTTCAGTGCTTTGCGCCGCGCCCAAGTCGAGATCGACCTCCGGCTTGAGCTCTACCGCCATCACTACAGGCGGGAATTCCCAAAGCGCTTCCACCCGGATATGGATGTACGACGCTTCGGCCCAGGCGAGCGGCTTGTGTTCGAGCCCTACACCGAAGACATGTTCGAACGTTCACAGAACTGGGTCACTCAACGCGGGATCTTTCCGGACGGCGGGCCCGGGACCGCGCCCTATCAGGAATCGATCTACGCCACCGCCTGAACGGAGGGAGCAGGTCCGGCCGCCCCGCCTGCGGCTGATGCGGCACCGTTCTGCATCGTCGAGGATTTAGGGTGGGTCGGTGCCGATGATTTCGAATCCGGAAACACGCGTAGCATTCGCTACAGCGTCACTGCCAACATTCCTGTCGAGCGTCAAAGGCAGAGGGTAGTAGGCACCGGGAGATCAGACCACCGTTTCGTGTTCGGCCTCACTTGCGCCCTTCGCGGCGCAACGCCGAAGGCTGGACCTCCCGGGTCCGCTCCCGGTACCGGAAGTCGTAAGGCGGATACTCGTTATCGATGCCGACGACAAGATAGCGCTCCGACTGCAGATCACTATGGACCTCAAGAGTAGTCCAGAGCAGCGGCTTTTCGTAGTAGTTGACCACATGCCCTTCCGGGACACGCCAGAACTCGTCACGGTTGTCGTAGAGGTCCACCAGGAGGATCTGCCAGGAATCCTGGTCGACCTAGAACGTGCGGCGCTTGTACACGGGTACCTTCCTTGAGCCTGGCTTCCACCACCCATACCCAGTGCAGTTCGTAGCGCACATATTCGGGATTGATGTGAAGCGGCCTGACGATGTCCGAGAGCTTCAGCGCGTCGCCGTGCAACCGGTAGGAATTGTAGGGGACGTATATCTCGCGCTTGCCTGCCAGTTCCCAGTCGTACCGGTTGGGAGCGCCGTTGAACGTGTCGTACTGATCTGCGGTCCGGTCGATGTGACTGGTGCGCAGCACACAGGCGCCCGCGTTGTCATCTGCCTTGTCGTCTGTGGCTGAAGCGCACGGCCGTTGCGTTGGCGCCGGCCTTCTCGACAGTGATCTCGTAGTGCCGGGCGACGGTGAAGAAGCGCTGCTTGAGACCGCTCTCCGGCACCTTGTCGTGGCGCCGGCCCTTGGCCGAGAGGTGGGAGCGCCAGGCTAACTGGTAGGATGTCGCCGGGTGAGAGTCCCGGCAGGAAGAGAGGCTAACCACCACTTCCTCCGTGAACCATGCGTCGTGAGGCGAAGCGTTGGGGAGCGGCAAGCCGGGCTATTGAGCCACGAGAAACTGTGAAACCGGAGTGCCGAGGTCGTGGCCGAAGGCAACACCCTGCGAGCCGCGTTTGGTGAGGCGAGCAGGGGCTCCGCGGGGTCTGAGAACCATGGCTGAAGCAGGGACCTGGGAGGTCTTGCCCCACTGTCGTAGAGGGGTCGCAGAGGAAAGGAACTATTCCGTAACCCGATGATGAACGAGAAGTCAGATTCGGCCATAGTACCGTCGAAGGCGGCGAACAAGGGCTCCTCGGAGCCTGCGGAGCTGCTGGAGGGAGAGGAAATGCGGTTGACCCGCGCCGCGCGCAGAAGCGGGTCACAGGCGGCGCATACGACAAGTTGCGAAGAGGAATCCGGAAGAGCGTCTTGTGACGTTGCTCCACCACGTGATGTCCTGCACGCGGCGTTTCACTCCTTGAGAAAGGACGCGGCAGCGGGCGTGGACGGAGTTACGTGGCACGCGTATGCGGAAGGTGTGGAACTGGTCGACCTGCCGTGTGCACAGGGGCGGGCGCCTCCGTCGGGTATACATACCCAAAGAGGATGGAGGGCAACGACCGCTCGGCATTGCCTCGCTGGAGGACAAGATTCTTCAGCGGGCAGTGACGGACACGATTCTGGTACCGCGAAACGGAGTTCCTCGGGTTCAGTTATGGTTTCCGGCCGGGGCGCACAATGCGCTCGATGCAGTCACGGTGGAACGGCGGAAGGTCAACCGGATCGTTGACGCCCCTTCGACAACCGCTACCACTTGGTCGCGATGCTCGAGAGACAGATCGGGGGGTCTGATCATCAAGTGACGCTGGCGTCATGGAGCGACACCGATGCTGGTTCGCCGCAGAGCGCAGCCCCTGTCTGGCGAACGTTTACCTGCACTACGTGACTGGTTTCAGAACCATTGGCGCAAACGGATGACTGACACGATCATCGTGCGCTATGCGGATGATTTTGTGTGCGGCTTTCAGTATCAGGGCGATGCGAAGCGCTGGGACCTCGGGGAGAGGTTGGCTCACTTGAACTGCACCCGGACAATCATCGAGTTCGGTCGGTTTGCGAGAGCGAACCGCCGGAAGCGGGGGCAAGACGTTCGACTTCCTCGGTATGACGCACTATTGCGAGCAGACGAGGAAGGGCAAGTTCAGGGTTGGCCGCAAACCATCCCGGAAACGGGCACCCTGCGGCGGATCAAGGAGGCGTTGCGCAAGCGGTGGCACGACAACCGGCACAAGACGGCCAAGTGGCGAGTGATCAAAGGCTGCTACTACGCCGTTCCGGGAAGCAGTGAGTCCCTGCAGGGGTTCATATACCAATGCAAACGGCTGCGTGCCCTTCGGCGGCGTTCCCAAAAGGATCGCACCGAATGGAGGGACATGGACACCTTCATCGAAGCTTACTGGCCTAAGGCCAGCATCCGTGGCCAAACCAGCGCCTTGTCGTCAGGGGAGGAGCCGGATGCGAACAGCGCAAGTCCGGATCTGTGCGGGGGGACCGGGGAAACCCGGTTCCCTACCGCGATAGCTTTGCCGCCTCGAAGCCCTGCGGCCAGGAATGGCGTCCTCGGCCCTCTTCCTGCTCTCGCTGACCACGCCTCGCCATCCTCGCTGGCGCCTGCACCTCGCGGTTGGTGATCAGCCTCGGGCCCACCCTCGGGCGGCGCCGCCCGCGATCCAGCCGTGCTCGCCACGCGATGTTCGCCTCGGTGCCGGCGTCCATGACTGCCGTCGGCTTCGCCGCCCGCCTCCAGCCTCGCCAGCGCATCCGTGCCCGGCCACGTTGCCCGGCAAGACCTCGTAACTGCGCCGAAAGCCCGCGCCGCGCAAGCGTGGGGCAATCATTGCGCTTCTGCTTCGAGCGCCCGAAGCGGGGGAGCTTGCCGTCGGCGCGGCCGTGAACATTGGTGAGGTCGCAAAAGGCGATGGTGTCGGGGATGCAGCGCGCGCTCGCGGTTGAACAGCTCCTGGCGGCCCGGTGGCGCAGGTCGCCGATGCGGTACAGCGTCTTGCGCGCCTTGCGCTCCAGATCCGGAAGCTCCGCGATCGCGCTGTCATCGCGCAGCCGGCGCTCGCTGGCGGATCATCCTGGCGACGATCAGCGCACTCGTGATGCCGAGGTCGTGAAGCGCCTCGAGGCACAGGCAGCCGACCGAACGCGGGTTCTCGAGGCTGTCGAGGTTGACGGTCGCAATTTGCGTGCGTCTTCCTCCGGAGCGTCGGCGCGGAACCTCCGGGCCCCTGTTGACGATGTCCTTGGCTGCGGCCGGCACGCGGCTTCGAACAGCGGCGGGCGGCCAGCGCTTCGGCGGCAACCTCCTTCCAGTTCTTGCGCGCCACCGGACAGTCGGTACCGAGGCAGGGTGCGCTGTCTGACCTTGTCGCCGATGCGTTGAGAAAGCACGAGTCGGTGGACGGGTTTGCCGTCTGCGGTGCTGCGGGTTTTGGTTGCCCTGATGAACATGTTGTCTGGAGCCTTTTGTGTTGACGAGGCTCCGGATATACCGGGTTTGGCGGCGGGGTCGAGCGAATCTGCAATATCCTGGCACTGCACCGGCCATCCCGGGCAGGAAATCGCAAATACTGTGGGAAACTGCACATGGAAAACCAGTATATGGTGTTTCGGACGGGGCTGCCGCATCAATTTCGCCTTCAACTGACGCAAAAAGTGCCAACTTGGGAAATGAAATCGTGCCGGCAGTGAGCTTGGGCAGCCCCAGCGAATGGCCGGGCCGGCAAATTCCACCGGCAGCTGCCCGCGGGCCTGGCAGGACGCGCGAGCTTCGCCTGTAAGTTGCAAGAAGAGGCGACGGTCCTTAGTATTCGGGTGCGGAAACATTCGTCCGGCTGGGCCTCCTTGTCAGAGACCGCGCCTAGCTTCCAAGAATGATCGGTATCGCTAATGTCATACCATCGTCCGGTGACGGTGTCGGCCGTCCCTGACCTTCAGACACATCTGAAAGCACTGGACGATGCCGGGCTGCTGTATCGGGTGGACCGGCCGATAAACAAGGACACCGAGCTCCATCCCCTCGTGCGTTGGCAATATCGTGGCGGAATTTCCGAGGACGCGCGCAAGGCATTCCTCTTTACCAGAGTTACGGACAGCCTCGGGCGCGACTACGGGATTCCGGTCGTCGTCGGCGCGCTGGCGGCCAGTCAGGATGTCTATGCCGTCGGAATCGGTGTTCCGCTCGAGGATATAGGTGCGCGCTGGAATCGGGCCCTTGCCGCGCCCGTCGAGCCCGAGGAGGTCGCGCACGCGCCATGCCAGGAGGTCGTCGTCACCGGCGACGACCTCGTCGGGGCGGGGCGAGGCCTCGATGACCTGCCGGTTCCGATATCGACGCCGGGCTTCGATTCTGCCCCCTACATCACCGCCGGGATGGTTGTGACCCGCGACCCCGATACCGGCGTGCAGAATCTCGGCACCTACCGGGCCGGGCTCAAGGCGTCGAATCGCCTTGCAATCCGCATGGCGACGCGCGCAGGCGGCGCGGGCGGCTATCTGCATTGGGAGAAATACCGGGCACTGGGAGAGCGCATGCCGTGTGCGATCGTCGTCGGCTGCCCGCCGTCCGTCGCCTATACCGGACCCCAGAAGATCTGGCGCGATGTCGACGAACTTGGAATCGCGGGAGGCCTTGCCGGCGCTCCGATCCCGGTCGTGTCCTGCCAGACCGTCGATCTCAGGGTGCCCGCCCAGTCGGAAATCGTGATCGAGGGGATGATCGACACCCGCTATCTCGAGCCCGAGGCGCCCTTCGGGGAATCGCACGGGCATATCGCGCTCGAGGATTTCAACATGGTGCTCGACGTGACCGCGATCACGCACAAGGCGAACCCCGTCTTCTGTTCGATCATCAGCCAGGTAACCCCGTCCGAATCAAGCGTCATCAAGCGTGTCGCCTACGAACCGATGTTCCTCGTTCACATTCGCGATCATCTCGGCGTGAAGGCAATCCGCGGAGTTCACATGCACGAGCCGCTGACCAACCTGCGCCGGGTCATCTTTCTCCGCATGGCGCCAGGTGCCCCGAGGACCGAAATCTGGCGCGCCCTCTATGGCGCAGCCAGCCTGCGCGCGGATTGCGGAAAGTATGTCATTGCGGTAAATGAGGACATTGAGCCGGACAATGCGGACGCGGTATTCTGGTCGCTGGCCTACCGGGCGGATCCCGACCGGGATGTCGAAGTCCTTCGCCACCGGGATGCTGGCCATGGCCCCAAGGGTGCGGGCGGCAGCCGTCCCGAGGAATCGACATTACTGATTGACGCTACCCTGAAGCAGGAAACCGCGCCTCTTGCGCTGCCGAAACGCGAATACATGGAGCGCGCACGCGAGATCTGGGACGAGTTGGGCCTGCCGCAACTTGTGCCCGAAACCCCGTGGCACGGATACAGCCTGGGCGACTGGAGCGACGAGTGGGACCGGCTGGCCGAGCGGGCGGCAGAGGGGCGCTACCTCGAGAACGGCCGGCGGAGCGCCCAGCGCCGCCGCGCCGGTATCAAGCCCAATACCCATGTCCGGTCCGTTGAGGACTGGGACGAATTCGACGATTAGGATGAGGAGCAAGCGCAATGGCGGTCAGATTCGCAGAAGCCGAGGCACGGGCGCGAGGCTATACCGATCTTCACGAACATATCGAAGAACTGCGTCGGCAGGGGCTCCTGATCGAGATCGACCGGAAAATCAACAAGGATACCGAGATGCATCCGCTGGTCCGCTGGCAGTTCCGCGGCGGCATCGCAGAGGAGGACCGGAAAGCATTCCTGTTCACCAACATCACCGATGCCCGGGGCCGCAAGTTCGACATTCCCGTTCTCGTATGCGGCCTTGCCGGCAACCGCGCCATCTACCGGACCGGCATCGGCTGCAAACTCAGCGAAATCAAGGACACATGGATCCGTGCCATCGGCAATCCGATCGCGCCGCGCGTGGTCGATAGTGTGGATGCTCCGTGCCACGAGATTGTCCACCAGGGTGAGGATCTGGTCAACGGGCATGGGCTCGACGCCATTCCGGTGCCTATCTCCTCGCCTGGATGGGATAACGCGCCCTACTTCTCGTCGTCACACTTCATCACCAAGGATCCGGGCACCGGCGTCCAGAACATGGGCAACTACCGGGGCATGATCAAGGCGCCGACGCGGCTCGGCATGAACCCGTCCACGGAACTGCGTACCGGCGGCTACATGCACTGGCTTGAATGGAAAAAGCTCGGCAAGCCGATGCCCGCGGCCGTCGTTGTCGGCGCGCCGCCCGTGGTCTCGTTCACCGCCGTCCAGAAGGTTCCCGAGGCCATCGACGAACTCGCGGTGTCTGGCGGGCTGGCCGGCGCGCCGCTCAACGTTGTCGCCTGCAAGACGGTGGATCTCATGGTGCCGGCGGAATCGGAGATCGTGATCGAGGGCTACATCAGCACCGAAATGCTCGAGCCCGAGGCACCGTTCGGCGAGTCCCACGGCCATGTCAATCTCCAAGAATACAATGCCTACATGGATGTCACCGCGATCACCCGTCGCAGCGACGCCGTCATGACGTCGTGGGTAAGTCAGGTCACCCCGTCGGAATCGAGTACGATCAAGCGCCCCGCCTACGAGGCCCGGCAGATCGAGCATCTCCGGGATCACCTCGGAATCAAGGGAATACGGCACGTGGCGACGCATGAACCGCTGACGTCGCTCCACAAACTCATCATCGTCGTCGTCGAGCGCGGCATTCCGCGCACCGAGATCTGGCGCGCCCTCTACGGCGTAGCGTCGCTGCGTCAGGCAGAAGGCAAGTGGATCATCGCCGTCAATGAGGATATCGATCCCGACGACACCGACGCCGTGTTCTGGGCGATGTCCTACAGATGCAAGCCTCACAACGATGTCGAGATTCTCAAACACAAGCACGAGGGGCACGGCCCGCGCAGTCTGCTCGATTCCGAAGACAGCGCGGTGCTCATAGACGCCACCCTCAAGGAGAATTTTCCGCCGGTGTCGCTGCCGAAACGCGAGTTCATGGAAAAGGCCAAACGCATCTGGGAAGAGCTGGGGCTGCCCAAGCTGACGCCGAAGGCGCCGTGGTTCGGCTACGACCTCGGAGAGTGGAACAGCGGGCTCGAAGCGATGGCGCGGCGCGCGGTGCACGGCGAGTACTGGACAACCGGCCAGATCATCGCCCAGCACCGCCGCGGCGACGTGCCGATCAACACCGAAATCCGCACGCTCGACATCGGCAATCCGGGCGCCGGAAGCGAAGGCGAGGAGGCCCTGGAATGGGACGTGCTCGAAGATGCCTCGCAGGTCCGCGAGACCGATGACTGACGGGTTCACCGCCGCGCACGCCCGGAACGGATGATGGAGCTGGTTTCGATGTCGGATGCCAACGCCCCGCGCGCCTATCCCGACCTTCACGATCACCTCAAGGCGCTCGATGAACGCGGCCTCCTCGTGACGGTCGACCGCGAAATGAACAAGGACACCGAGATCCATCCCTTGGTGCGCTGGCAGTTTCGTGGCGGACTCGAGGAATCCGAACGCAAGGCCTTTCTGTTTACCAATGTCGTCGATTCGGCAGGAAGGCGGTTCGACATCCCGCTCGCCGTTGGCGTGCTGGCAGCGAACCGGGACATCTACCGCACCGGCATCGGGTGCGAGTTTGACGAGATCGAGAGTACATGGAACCGGGCGGTCTCCGCCCCGGTCGAGCCGGTCGAGGTTCGCGATGCGCCATGCCAGGAAATCGTGATTGCAGGCGCGGCGCTGGATGCGCCCGGCCAGGGGCTTGACGGCATTCCGGTTCCGATTTCGACGCCGGGATGGGACAACGCGCCCTATACGACGCTGTCGCAGTACATCACCAAGGATCCCGATACTGGCGTCCAGAACATGGGAAACTATCGCGGCCAGATCAAGGGGCCGCGGCGGATGGGGATGAATCCGTCCCTCGAACTGCGTCCCGGAATCTATGTTCACTGGGAGAAGTACCGTGACCGCGGCGAGCGTATGCCGGCCGCGGTGATCCTTGGCGCGCCGCCTGCCGTGACCTTCACCTCTGCGGTCAAGCTGCCCGAGACCGTCGACGAGCTCTATGTAGCTGGTGCGCTCGCCGGCGCTCCCATAAACGTCGTCCGGGCGAAAACCGTCGATCTCCTGATTCCGGCGGAGGCCGAGATCGTTGTCGAGGGCTACATCGACACCGAATATCTCGAGCCCGAGGCGCCGTTCGGCGAGTCCCACGGCCATGTGAACCTGCAGGAATACAATGCCTACATGGACGTGACCTGCATAACCCGCAGGCGGGATGCGGTGCTGACGTCGATCATCAGCCAGGTGACGCCCTCCGAGTCGTCCCTGATCAAGCGCCTGGCCTACGAGCCGATGTTCACCCGCCATCTTCGGGACCATCTCGGCATCAAGGGGGTGATCCGGGTCTCCATGCACGAGCCGCTGACCAACATCCGCAAGCTCATCGTCGTCGTATGCGCGCGCGACATGGCACGCACCGAGGTCTGGCGGGCGCTCTATGGGGCGGTTTCGCTCCATCGCGCAGCAGGCAAGTACGTGATCGCGGTCAACGACGATATCGATCCGACTGATGCCGACGCAATCTTCTGGGCCATGGCCTATCGTGCCAATCCGGCACTGGATGTCGAGGTCCTCAAGCATCGCGACCAGGGACACGGGCCCCGAAGCGCGCGCAACGGGGGTGAGGACGCGTCGGTGCTGTTCGATGCGACGCTGAAAGAGGAGTTCCCGCCGCTGTCGCTGCCGAAGAAGGAATACATGGATAACGCGCGACGCATCTGGGACGAGCTCGGCCTGCCGGAGCTCAAGCCCAAGATGCCGTGGTATGGCTATTCGCTCGGCGAGTGGGATGACGAGTTAGAGGTGATGGCGCGCCGCGCCGTCGCCAGCGACTACTTTACGACCGGGGAGATTATCGCGCAGCGCCGGCGCAGTGATCTCGTCATGAACACGGAGGTGCGGAAGCTCGAGGACTGAACCTGGCGTTGGACATCAGGCGGCGATGGCAGATAATGCGGGTGCTGGGCGTCGTCGTTTGTCCGGCCAGGCCCCGTGAGCAACTGTCGAAGGCGCAAGGGCTTCGGCGGCGAAGGAAAGGAAGCTATGAGGCGTCTCAGTGAATTCGATCGTCCGGTGCCGGGCGGCAACAAGCCGATGGAGTGGGTCAGCGATGTTGCCGCCGAAATGCTTCGGCGGCTCGGGATCAAGTATGTGTCACTCAATCCTGGCGCCAGCTATCGCGGCTTTCACGATTCGCTGGTCAACTATCTCGGCAACGCCGATCCGCAGATCCTTCTATGCCTGCACGAGGATCATGCCGTGTCGATAGCGCACGGCTACGCGTCGGTCACCGACGAGCCGATGGGCGTCGTCCTGCACTCCAATGTCGGGCTGATGCACGGGCTGATGGGGGTGTTCAACGCCTGGTGCGACCGTGCGCCAGTCCTCGTCATGGGCGCGACGGGTCCGGTTGACGCGCCGCTCAGGCGGCCGTGGATCGACTGGATCCACACGGCCAAGGACCAGGGGGCGCTGCTCAGGAACTTCGTCAAGTATGACGATGAGCCTCGGTCCGCCGAGGCGATCGTGGAGACCATGCTCCGCGCAAACCTCATGGCCCGCCAGGACCCGAAGGGGCCGGTTTACGTGTGCCTTGATGCCGGGCTTCAGGAAACCCGGCTTCGCGACGGGGAGGTCGAGATTCCCGATGTCTCCCGGTTCATGCCGCCGCCACCACCGCCTGCCGACGCCGCGACGGTGGAGGCGGTCGCCGAACTCCTGGTCGGAGGCGGCCGCGCGGTGCTGATGTTCGGCCGCATGAGTGCGCGCGCAGAGGACTGGCAGCGGCGCTGCGAGCTTGCCGAACTCCTTGGCGCCGGCGTTATCACCGATCTCAAGAACCGGGCCGCGTTTCCCACCGGCCACGCGTTGCATGTCGGTGCGCCATCGAACTGGATAGGCGCGACGGGGCAGGAGGAGCTGATGGCCGCCGATGTCGTGGTCGCCTTCGACTGGGTCGATCTCGCCGGCTCGCTAAAACCGTTGGCGCCACGTGGTGGTGTGCCGGGAAAGATCGTGACCTGCACGCTTGACTCCTATCTTCACAACGGCTGGAGCGCCGACCATTTCGGGCTGCCGGCTTCCGATATTCCCGTGCTTGCCGATCCCGATATCTTCGTTGACCAGCTTCTCGACGCGGTCGGCTCCCGGCTCGGCGGCGTCTCGCGGTGGGACGGCGCGGCGAAGCCCAAATCCGCGCCGCCTGAGAACAGGGAGAAGTCCCCGGACGACGCGATCAGCCCGCGCGACATCGCGCTGGCGCTGGCCGAGGCGCGCGGCGGGCGGGCGCTCACGCTGACCCGGGTGCCGCTTGGCTGGGCTTCAGACTCGTGGGAATTCAACGAACCGCTCGACTATCTCGGAAACGACGGCGGCGGCGGGTTGGCGTCGGGTCCCGGAAATGCGGTTGGCGCTGGCCTTGCCCTCATGGACAGCGAACGCACCGTGGTCGCCATCCTCGGCGACGGCGATTTCATGCAGGGCGGTTCGGCGCTTTGGACTGCGGCGCATTATGGCATCCCGGTGCTGTTCGTCGTCTCGAACAACCGTTCGAACTTCAACGACGAGGTGCATCAGGAGGCGATGGCGACCCAGCGCGGCCGGCCGGTCGAGAATCGCTGGATCGGGCAGCGCATCGACGAACCTGCGATAGATCTTGCCGGCTATGCCAAGGCCCAGGGCCTGCGGTCCGGCGGTCCCGTGACGAGGATCGGCGGGCTTGCCGACGCTCTCCGCCAGGGCCTCGAAGCGGTTGATGGCGGCGAGCCCTATCTGATAGATGTCGTCGTCAAGCCCGGCTATTCTTCTCCGATGGTGACGCGGGCAAGTGGTGAAGCCTCGACGGGGACGGCGAGCTGACGGGAGTATGTGATGGCAGACATACTTCAGATCAGGAATGTCTCCAAGACCTATGACGTGGATGGGAGCAATCCGGTCCACGCCCTTGACGGCGTCGACCTGACGGTGGCGGAAGGAGAATTCGTTTCCGTCATCGGGCCGTCAGGCTGCGGCAAGTCGACGCTTTTCAACATCATCGGCGGCCTCATTCCCGATTACGAGGGGTCGGTGCAGATCGACGGCCATTCGGTCGATGGCGCGCACAAGGATGTGGGCGTCGTGTTCCAAGAGGAATCGACCTTTCCGTGGCGGACGACCCTCGACAATGTCGCGTTTCCGCTCGAGGTCGAAGGCGTCGACAGGGCGACGCGGACCGATACCGCGAAGAGGTTTATCCGGCTGGTCGGTCTCGACGGCTTCGAGAACCACTACCCGGCGCAGCTTTCCGGCGGCATGAAACAGCGCACCGCGGTTGCCCGCACGCTTGCCTATGAGCCGCGCATCATGCTGCTCGACGAACCGTTCGGCGCGCTGGACGAGCAGACCCGCATGCTGCTCGGTGACAAGATGCTTGAGATCTGGACCGAACTGAAGCAGACCATGCTTCTGATCACCCACAACATCACCGAAGCGGTCCAGCTGTCCGATCGCGTGGTCGTCATGACGTTCCGTCCCGGGGTGATCAAGGAGGTGGTTCCGATCGAACTGCCGCGACCACGGACATCGGAAGTCATCGCAACTCCGGAATTCGGTACTTATGTGGGCAAGCTCTGGACGCTTCTTCGCGAGGAGGCGTCCCAGGGCATGATCGAGACGGAGGCGCAGATCGCGGCGAGTTGATATACTGTTCGCCGGCAAGGCGTGAAGTCTGCAGGGTCCGGCCCGGTAGACTTCGCGGTTGCAAACCAGGGAAATCGGGAGGACTCGACAGATGCACGCATTGTTCAGGTCTATGTTGCTGGCAGGCACGGCCGCGGCCGTCGCCGCCGGCCCGGCGCTTGCCGCTGACAAGGTACGGCTGATTCTCAGCACCAAGGTCGTCTTTGAAATGGAACACGGCTACGCGGCCAAGGAAAACGGCATCTTCAAGAAGCACAACCTTGACGTGTCGATTATCCACGGATCGGGCGGCGCCGCGACGCTTCAGACAATCATCACCGGCAGCCAGGATATCGCCTTCGGCGTCGGCTCGCTGTCCGTCATGGGCGCCTTTGCCAAGGGTGCGCCGGTGCGGGTGCTCGGCAGCACGAAACGCGGCGCCGGCGACTTGTACTGGTACGTGAAGTCCGACAGCAAGATCATGAAGCTTCAGGATCTTGGGCCAAGTGACGGGCTTGCCTATTCACGGCCGGGCTCGACCACTCACCTGGCGACGCTGTTCCTCAAGGACTCGCTGAATCTCAAGGCCAAGCTGGTTTCGACCGGCGGACCGCCGAGTTCGCGCACCCAGGTGATGTCGGGGCAGGTCGCCACCGGCTGGTCGGTGTTTCCGCTGAACGCGAATCTCCTTCGCGAAAAAAAGATCCGCGTTGTCGGTACCGGCAGCCAGGCAGAAGACCTTGAGGGGCTGACGATTCGCATGATCGCGGCCAACTCGAACTGGCTCGACAAGAACCGAGATGTCGCAAAGCGCTTCATCGCGGCGATGAAGGAGGGCCAGAAGATCTCCTATACCAGCGAGAAGCAGATGAAGGCCTATGCCAAGCGCTGGAACCTCGACTACAACGATCTGGGCGACATGGCCAAGTTCGTGCCGCTCGACCAGTCGACCTTCCTGCCGATCGGCAAGATCGACATGCTCAACGAGCTGTCGCTCAAGTACAAGCGGATCAATAAGCTGCTGACCAAGGAACAGCTTCAAGAACTGGTCCATCCGGACGGTAACAAGCCGTCCTGACGCGGACCGGCATGATCGCGGCAGTTCCACCATGCGGTGGTGACGTCTCGTGAAAGGGCTCTCGCGGTCTCCGGTCCTGGTCGGCCTGCTCGGGGTGCTGGCGCTTGCGCTGGTCCTTGAGCTGGCCGTGTCCCAGGGCCTGGTGATGGAGCTTATCGTGCCGCGTCCGTCTGATGCGGTTTTGGCGTTCCCGCCGGTACACGCCGAGATGGACCTGTTCGGCAACTTCCTGGTTACTCTCGGCATGACCGCCGCCGCTACCGGACTTGCGATCGTCGTCGGCGTGCCGTTCGGTTATTTCCTCTATCGCAGCGCCCGCTACGGGCTCGCCTATGAAGGCTGGCTCGCGGCTGCCTTCGCCGCGCCAACGATCCTGCTCTACCCGCTGTTCCTCGTCATTTTCGGACGCACCCATATGACCCTGATAGCGATGGGGTTCATCCCGGGTTCGATTCCCATCATCATTCAGACCCGTCAGGGGCTTCTCGGGGTGTCGCGGACGCTGGTAAATGTCGGGCGCAGCTTCAACATCTCGGACCGCGAGATGTTCTGGAAGATCCAGCTTCCGAGCGCGGTTCCTACCATCTTCACCGGCATCCGCATTGGCGTGATGTACACGCTGGTCAATATCGTGGCGATCGAGTACCTGGTCGATTTCGGCGGCCTTGGCCGCATCGTTTCGGAAATGTACTTTCGATTTGATACGCCGGGCACCTATGCGAGCATACTGAGCGTGATTCTGGTCAGCGTTTTCTTCTACTGGGGATTTGGAAGGATCGAGAAATGGCTCAGACCGGTTTGATGGCCAGACTCACGGGCGGCGATGAAGCCTCCGTCGAGCGCATTCGGGTGGTGACGGTCATCGCACTGTTCGCCGCATGGGAGATCTTCGCGACCCTGGGCACTGTCGGGATCTTCTACGAGGACGTGATCCCCCATATCTGGACGATCCTGATCGCGGTCGGAGCGGAGATCATGTCGGCGAGTTTCTACCGCGATCTCGGCATCACGTTTGCCGAGCATATCGTCGGTTTCGTCGCCGGATCGATCATCGCGCTGTTTCTCGGCATCTGGATGGGATCGAGTTCCCTGCTTCGCGGTGCGCTTGAGCCCTATCTCAATGCAATCGGGTCGACGCCGAAGATCATATTCCTGCCGATCCTGTTTCTGATGTTCGGAACCGGCATCGAATCGAAGATGGCGAAGGGTGCCCTGTCGGCCTTCTTCCCGGTGGTCTTTACCACGACGCTCGGCATGATCCTGATCAGCCCGGTACTGATCCGGGTCGGAAGGAGTTTCAATCTCGGGAGCTTCCAGATGATCACCAAGGTCTACATCCCCGCGATGCTCAACCCGGTGATCACCGGTCTGCGCCTCGGCGTGGCGATCACTGTGATCGGCGTTCTCGTGGCCGAGCTCAAGTTCGCCGACGGCGGTCTCGGCTACCGCCTCGGCATCTATTACGAACAGTTCCGGATCGCCCCCATGTACGCGATCATCCTCATCATCTTCTTCCTCGCTGCGGTTGCCAACATGGGAATGACGCGGCTCCAGGATCGCGTCAACCGGCACATGGCGCCGACGGTTGCCAAGGGCAGAAAGGCAAGGGTCTCGGCCTCCGGCGGCCTCGGTGTGGTCGCCACGAACTGACTGAAAGGGCAACGGGAAATGGCGAGAAAAGAACTCTTCGTAGCGAAACAGGCGGACCTGCCGGATGGCGAGCGCAAGATCGTGCCCAACGGCAACTACGAGATCGGCGTCTACCGGGTCAACGGGGAACTCCACGCCTACCGCAACGTCTGTCCGCATCAGGGCGGCCCCGCGTGCGAGGGGCTGCTGATGGCCAAGGTCGAGGAGGTCATTGCCGAGGACAAGACCTATCAGGGCATGAGGTTCAATCACGACGAGATGCATATCGTCTGCCCGTGGCATGGCTGGGAGTTCGATCTCAGGACGGGCGACATGGTCGCTGACCGCAAGTTCCGGTTGCGCAAGCACGATGTCGTGGAAAGGGACGACGGGATATATGTCGTCGCCTGAGGACACGTCGCCGTTCCACGGCGAGGCGACCGAACGCATCGCCTCGGAGATCGGCAGTCCGCTCGCCGATGTCGATGCGGAGACCGTGAAACTCAAGGCGCTGGCCGGGAGGATCGCGGCGCTCGGCGAGGGCGAGAGCCCGTCGCCGGAAATGATTGCGGAGGGGCTGACGATACTGACACGCCTCTATACAGTGCACTACCAGCAGGGCGAACGCTGGGACCCGCTCGTGGGCGGCCGCGCGATGCCGGTCACGGCGGTGATGATCATGACGACCGCGATGCTGAAGTCGGTGAACATCGAACTGTTCGAATTGGGCATGTGGCAGGCTTGGTCGACCGGTTGACGGGCGTCCGCGCGGCGCCGGGGAGCATGAAAATGGAAATTCCCACAGATCACCTTCACAAGATGGCTGTCGAGGAATTCGACACCTCGAAGCTTCTGATCAATGCGGCGCGCCAGCGCGATCAGCGCAAGTTCGAGGATGTCCTGATCATCGACTGCGACTGCCATCACTACGAGAACGAATCGATCAAGGACATCGTCGAGTTCATTGAGGATCCCGTTCTCCGCCGCACCGGGCAGGTCTATACCAGCGCCGGCACGGGCGCGAACAGCCCGTTCATGATGGGCAGCCCGGGCGCCCAAGATGTCGCCGGGCGCGTGACCCGCTATCCGCTGCGCAAGCTGGAAAAGACGCCGGAAGACGACACACATCGCGATATCCATCTATCGCTCCGGTGGATGGACGCCATGGGCGTCGATTACGCCATGCTGTTTCCGACCCCGATGCTGCTTCTCGGCCTCCATCCGGTGCCCGAATACGAGGTCGGCATGGCCCGGGCCTACAACCGGTGGCTGACGGAGAAGATCCTGGTCGAGGAAAAGCGCCTCAAGACGATGCTCTATCTCCCGTTCAACGATCCGGACGCCACCTACAAGATGGTCCAGGATTTTGGCGGCGCGGAGGGCGTGTGCGGCTTCATGGTGGTGTCGACGCGCTACAAGCCGGTCTATGACAACAGCTACATGAAGACCTATTCGCTGATCGAGGAGATGGGCAAGCCGCTGGCGTTCCACGGGTCCTACAGCTGGAATGACCAGTTGCTTGGCAACACCAACCGGTTTCTGGTAACCCACGCACTCGGCTTCACCGTCTTCAATGCGGTACATCTCTCGAACTGGATCGTCAACGGCCTGCCCGAGCGTTTTCCGAACCTCGACGTGATGTGGATAGAATCGGGGCTGGCCTGGGTTCCATGGCTGATGCAGCGGCTGGACAACGACTACCGCATGCGCTCCTCGGAGGCGCCGCTCCTCAAGCGCCTGCCCAGTGAATACATGCGCGAGATGTACTACTCCTCGCAGCCGATGGAGATGCCGCACGATCTCGAAGTCCTCGAGATGACTTTCAAGATGATCAACGCCGAGACCCAGCTCTGCTGGTGCTCGGACTATCCGCACTGGGACATGGACCTGCCGAGCGTGATCTACGACCTGCCGTTCCTCTCCGAGCAGCAGAAGCGGAACATCCTCGGCGAGAATTCGCGGCGGTTATACGGCATGGACGTCAGCGACCGTTTCCCGAACTACCAGATGGCGGCGGAATAGCTGCATCCGGAGCGACGACGCGTCGGTTCGCAGGCTGGTGGTTCGCCAACGAACGGAGTTGCAACCATGAGCACTAACGTCAGGTTGCAGGAACTGGCAGAGCCTCGGGACACGCTCACCGAAGGACTCGTCGCGTTGATCCGCAACAGGCCCGTCGGACAGGCGGATCTCGATGCGACGGCGCTCCTTGTTCTGGACGGCGTCGCCAACATGCTGGCGGGGCGCCGGACCGAACCGGGGCGGAAGCTCCTCGCCTTTCTCGAACGCCATCCGGGAGACGTCGGACGGCGCGCCCTCGTGATGGGCGGTCTGATGCATATTCTCGAAGTCGACGACCTGCACAAGGCGTCCGTCGTGCATCCGGCGTGCGTGACCATTCCGGCGGCGCTCGCGCTGGCATCCGAGACCGGCGCAGGCGGGCGCGACTTTCTTGAGGCGGTGCTTTTCGGCTACGAGGCCTGCGCCCGAGTCGGCATGTCGGTTGGCGGCGGCCATTACAGGACTTGGCACAATACCGGAACCTGCGGGACGTTTGGCGGAACCATGACAGCTGCGCAGATGCTCTGGCTGTCGGACGGCGAGGTGGTGCACGCGCTCGGCAACGCAGGTACGCAGTCCGCCGGGCTGTGGGAGTTTCTCGACACCGGTGCGATGAGCAAGCACCTTCATGCCGGCCGTGCGGCAGAAGCCGGCGTGGTCTCCGCCGAACTGGCGGCGCTCGGTTTTACCGGACCACCGGCGATTCTTGAAGGGCCCCGAGGCCTCTATGCCGGCGCCTGTCCGGATCCGGATCCCGGTGCGGTGCTGCGCGATCCGGACAGCCCGTGGCAGGTGCATCTGACCTCGATAAAGCCGTGGCCGTCCTGCAGGCATACTCATCCCGCCGTCGACGCGGCATTGGAGTTGGCTGGCAGGGTCGACATGTCGGCGGTGGAGCGGGTCGAGATATCAACCTATCAGGCGGCTATCGATGTCTGCGACCGGCCGTCCCCGGAGAGCGAGTACGAGGCCAAGTTCTCGCTGCAGCACTGCGTTGCAATCTCTCTGCTCGACGGGAAGTGCGAGTTCGCGTCCTTCGGTCCTGAGGCGCGGGCACGTGCGGCCGGACTGTGCGCGGCGACCGAGGTCCGGGCAGGAGACACCTACAGCGAGGCGTACCCGCGGGACTGGGGCGGAGAGGTCACGGTCCGTCTCGCCGGAGGCGGGGCGGTGACGGCCGCGCGCGGCGCTTGCAAGGGCGATCCTGAGGCAGCCCTCTCTCGTGACGAGATGATAGCCAAGGCGGGAATCCTGCTGGCGTTCGCCGGGTTCAACGATGCGGACCGCCTTGTCGCCGATCTGCTGGCGATGGCATCGGGCGGAGCCGTCCCCGAAATCGCGCTCTGACAGCGATGGCGGCGGAGCCGGGTTAACTGAAGCATCTGTCAAGCGGAATCGGGGGGCTTCCTGATCGGCGGTCGTGCGACGGCTGTCTGTTCCGGATTCGGAAGGCTGACGTTGCTGCCGGATCGCTGATGCTGTTCGGCGGTCTGACCGGACAGCACATGACGTCGCATTACGACCTCTCCCCGACGGGTCGAATTCCTGCTCTCCATCTGATCTCTCTCCCTTCCGGACAGGTGGCCTCGATAAACTGGTCCACCGACATGATCATTTGGGGTATCTACTCACCCCTTCTGATGACGAATCGCTTTTCCTGACGGGGTTCGGATTCGGCATTTTCTCTTGCTTCCTTCACTCGCTCACTGCCGATGACCGCATGTGCGGGTTCCGGCTGGCAGGAAGCGGTTGGTCTTCGGCTTGAGCTCCACTTTCCGGCCTTTTTTGGGGAGGGGTCTGCAAGCGATCCGACACCCCGCGCCGACATCGCGTGTCAACCGTGCTGTCCGGCGGTGCCAGTTCCGTTGGCTGCCTTTCCATTCCGCCGGAAATTTCCGTTTGACACTGTAGGAGAAACATTCTGCAGGACTGGCCATCGGGGCGGATCGCGTCGGAGGCGGTGATGGCGGCATGGTAAGGATCGAAGGCGACGACGGGTCTCTGCCAGGCGATCGTTGCGGCCATGCCGCCGCATGACGTGTACATCAAGGCGTTCCTTGGGGGCGGCGCGATCATGAAGCGCAAGCCGCCGGCACTGCGCAGCATCGGCCTCGACCGCCGGGCGATCGACACTTTCCGTTGCGACCACCCGGTCGAACTTCACCATGGCTGCGCCCTGCGCTTTCTCGAGACCTTCGCGTTCCAGGGCTGCGAACTGGTCTACTGCGACCCGTGCAGTCGACGCGCAGATCGCAGCGCCGCTACCGCTTCGACTGCACGGACGACGACCATGTTGCGCTCCTCGACATCCTGAAGTCGCTGCCGTGCCAGGTGATGATCTCCGGCTATCCCTCGCCGCTCTACGACACCCACCTCGCTGGCGGGCGCTCGGCCGAGATCCAGGTCAACAACCAGGCCTGCGTTGTCACCGAGAAGCTGTGGCTCAACTTCGTACCGGGCCGGCCGCACTGGCACAGCTGCGCGGGCAGAAACTCGATCGACCGCCAGCGCATCAAACGCCTCGCAGAGAGCCGGGCGCGGCGCTGCCGGGCGCGATGCCCGAAGGCGAACGGCTTGCCGTGCTGGCGGCGATTACGCAACCTGATGTCTGGAAATTGTCGTGAAGCTCTCAGTCATCGAGCTGTTCCCATTTGATGTATGCCTTGGTTTCGGTTTCCCATTTTTCGTCGATGAGGACCGCGGTTGAGAGGCGCTCCAACGAGGCGAGGTTCGGAAAGACCCTGACTTTGGAGGTGCGCCGCTTGAGCTCTTGCTGGATCGGTCGCTCGATGCCGTTCGAGGTTCGCATACGTTTGCGGTGAGCATCGGGCAAGGTGAAGACAGCGAGCCCCGCATTCTTTTCCAGCCAGTCTGCGAAGCTTGGATGCTTGTCGCGATAGCTGGCCACGAGGGCGCCCAGTTCAGCCTCGGCGGTTTGGAGTGAGGACGCATGGCTCCGAGCTGTTTTCCAATACGTTTCCTGATGTCGTTGTTCGGTGCACGGCGTTTTGCGCCAGGTGGAACTGGCAGCGCTGCCATGTCGCCGCGCCCAGCACCGCGCGTCGTGCTGCTTTCAGCCCAGCATGGTCATCCGAGACGATGAAGGTCGTACCATGCAGGGCTAGCAAGCTTTCCAGGAAGGCTCTCCAATGGACCTCGGTCTCGGAGAGCGCCACAGAGAGCCCCAGAACGTGCCTGCAGCCCCTATTCCGATGGCCGAGAGTACTGCGACATCGCGCACAACGCCGTCATGGCGGGCTTTTTCATAGCGCGCATCCAGGTATTTCATCAGGGGCCGGTTGCGCGGCGAGTTCTTCATCGAGCAACCTGGTGGCCCCCTGAGAAGAGGACAGGCTCCCGAACTCGCGCATTACATCCTGCCGCGTGGAAACACCCTTGATGTACATCTCGGCTACGGCGCGAGAAGATCGCTGGCCGCGTTCAAGCGACTGGGGGATCGTCCCCGTGACCGTTTGGCACCTGAACGGCAACAGGGGGGTGTCGATCCGTTTGTAGCCGTTGGCATAGCCCTGTCGCTCCGGTGTCCGTTCGTAGTGGCCCGCTTTCAAGTACTGCTCGCGCTCGATTTGCATCGCAAGCTCGAAGAGCTGACCAAAGACCCGCCCCAGATCCGTTGCTCCGTTTGCGATCAGATGTTCCAAAACGGCCTCAATCGTCGTAGTGTGTCGCAGCTCCATTCGCTTCCTCCATGAATGTTTTTCAACTCCATGGGATAGCACGATGGCGCCGCGTTTCACTGGGGGGCTAGCCCTCGCATGTCACGGAAATTTTAGCTGAACAACGGTGTTTCGGCGTGGCATAAGTGTCCCATGTCACAGTCTCAGATCAGCCGCACATTGCGGGACGAGGCAGCAGTTGCGCGGATCGCGTCGCTGCTGTCCTGTGAGCAGTTCGACAGCCGGTCGGCTCTGGGTCGTCTGCGAGGAGTTTGCCTTTGTCGACGCGCGCGGCCGTCTGCAGCTTGCCGGCTGCATGAAGGCGCTGAGGGCGCCCGGAGATTGTCCTGCCGGCGCCGAAGTCACCGACAATCGACCGCCGGCCTCGCCTGTTGGTATCGCTGCAGAGGTTCCGGCGCGCGCATTCGGGATCATCGTGGTCGGGGATCGTATTGACCGAGCGGTCACGCTGATTGCGCGTGAACACCCGCGACGACCTTCGCCGGCTGCCAATATCTCGTGGGCTCGGCGCACGGGTGGCGCAGCGGGGTTTGCCGCCGCCGCGCGGCGCGGGACCGCTGGATGGAACGACGGGCAGCGCCGGAACCACCTGCAGCGGATCGTCTGTCTGAGCCGTTTCTTGATCAGGTGCTCTGCCCGCATCTAGCCAGCCATGTGCGCATCCTGCGCCGCGTGACTTCGAGGACCGTTTCGACCATGGCTCAGTTTTGCCGATGAAGGTTACCCTGCCTGCGCGCGGCCAACTTCCTGTGCAGGACCGAAGGCCGGCAGGATCGGGAGCACTGGGAGACGGTGAAGACGGTCTTCGTGGCCGAACTGGAGCGCGCAGGAAGCTGGGGAGGTCGATCATGCGCCCTCGCCGGGCGAAGGTCTGAACGACTGGGCGCAGAACGAGTTTGGAGGGGGGTGACAAGCGACTTTCTGCGCGCCTGGAGCGCCGGCCTTCTGGCGGCCGGTCAGAAGATCAATGCGTCTCCCAGCGCCGACAACACCGCGATCAATGCGTTTTACCGGATGGTCGCCCTCGGAGATCACGCCGGCGAACATTCTTGCGCCGCACCGTGAGCGCAGCATCCGGCGCATCCGTGGCCAGAAGACGGTTCTTGCGGCACGGACCTGAACTTCTCCCGGCTGCGACGGCCTGCAGGTGATCGGGACGAACCAGACCGGGGCCTCAAGCCTGCACCTGCACGCGACCCTGGCGGTGACTGACGCCGGCCTGCCACTCGGGGTGCTGGGTCCGGTGAAGCCCCGGTCGCAGGAGACACGCCGCAGCGCTGGCTCGAGGGGTTCAAGGCGCTGCCACCCCGGCGGCAAGACGCGCGTCATCTCCGTCGGGAAGCCGACATCTTCGAGCTGTTCGACACGCGCTTGCCCCGCGTCGATCTGCGCGCCAAGCATGACAGGGTGCTGAAGGAGGGAAGGCTGTTCGCCGTCATGGCCGGCGGCCTGATTGAGATCGAGGGACTGACGGAGCAAGCCAGCCGGAAGAAGGCCCGCGCGACAGAAGCGCCTGGCGAGTTGCGGTCCGTCACGCTGCCCGTGACGGGCACCGCCCCCAGCGCGAAGCCGGTGTCCCTGCACGGGGTCAGGGAGCGCCCGAGGGTGAGGATCCCGGTGCCTGCTGACCACCGTGCGGGTTGGCGAAGGAGGCGGCCGACATCGTCGGCTTCTACCTTCAGCGCTGGCGAATCGAGGATTACGTGCTCAAATCCGGATGCAGGGTGGAACACCTGCTGTTCCGCACCGCCTGCAGCGGGCGATCAACGCCGTCATCGCATGGCGCATCATGGTCATGACCCTGCTCGGCCGCCAGGTGCGAGCCGCAGCTGATGTTCACCGACAGCGAACTCGCCTTCCTGCGCGACTACGCACACAAGTACGCCCTGAAGGAACCGGAGCGTCTCGCCGATGCGGTGCACCTGGTCGCCCATCTCGGCGGCTACCGCAGCACGCCCGGGTCACCAGATCATGTGGCCAGACACACCAGCGCCGCACTGGGTCACCAAATCGGCCGGGAAATCGGGTTCCGGGATGGACAAAGACACGCGTGAACACGTAAACCATTGTCAACCAGATTTGTCATGACACGGCAGGGCTAGCCCCCCAGTGAAACGCCTCAAAGCGCAAACCTCAGACAAATTTCCAGACATCAAGTTACAGTACCGAATCGAGAGGGGCAGAGGGGAAAAGTTTGTGCAACACCCGGCCCTCATCGCAGTGAGGTCGTAGCCCGAACGGAGATGAGGGCCGGGTGTTGCACTTCAGACTGGAAGTGGGGCTCCAAACCGCCGAGGCCGAACTGGGCGCCCTCGTGGCCAGCGACAAGCATCCAGGCTTCCTGGCTGGAAAACAATGCGGGGCTCGCTGTCTTCACCTTGCCCGATGCTCACCACAAGCGTATGCGAACCTCGAACGGCATCGAGCGACCGATCCAGCAAGAGCTCAAGCGGCGCACCTCCAAAGTCAGGGTCTTTCCGAACCTCGCCTCGTTGGAGCGCCTCTCAACCGCGGTCCTCATCGACGAAAAATGGGAAACCGAAACCAAGATCAAATGGGAACAGCTCGATGACTGACAGCTTCACGACAATTTCCAGACATCAGGTTGCGTAATCGCTCGGTTCACCTGCGCATGGTCGACTCCTCGTCGGTGCGCGTTCACAAGCACGGTGCCGGGGCGTCCCGGGACGACGAGCCTTCGCAGATCGGACTGAGCCGTGGCGGACGAACGACGAAGGTCCATCTTGGCGAGAACGAGAGGGTGAAGACCGTGTTCCTGACCCCGGGCCAAGCGGCCGACTGCGCGCAGGCGGAGGCGCTTCTCGCCGACCTCAAGCATGGCGAGACGGTGGTCGGCGACAAGGCCTACGACACCGACGCCATCTGATCGAGACGGCAGGAGCAACCGCAGTCATGAAATCCAACCGGACATCGCCACGGCCGCTCGACCGCGAGATCTACAGGATGCGCAACCTGGTCGAGCGGTTCTTCGGCAAGATCAAGGAGTTCCGACGAGTCGCCACCCGTTATGACAAGGAACTTCCTCTCCGCCGTGCAAGTGGCTGCCAGCCGATTCTTGCTCCGCAGAATCGCAAACCAATTATTTGAGTCCACAACCTAGGCGATGCCCACTGCATCAGCGATATCGCTCACCCTGCTCTTCGCAGTGAGATCTCACCTGTTCGACCCAGCAGTCGTACCAAACCCACGTGTTCCGATAATCGCCCTCACGGCCAAAACCATTACCTGGATTCTTTGCGTCCAATTCCTTCCACAGGCGCGTGTGACCGTGCTGGTTGAAACGCGGAAAGCCATTTTGGTTCATCAACCGCACTACTTCAGTCGTTGTGAAACGGTTCCTTTCGACTTCCTTTAGTAGGATGCGATTAATCTCAGCCGCGTCTTCCGAATCAGATTTTACGAACTGGACGGCGGAGTCTGCCGCTGATGCGCGCTGTTTCACTACGGGTACGAACGCTACGCGGTACCTATAGGCGGGATCGCGGTATTGTTCATCGGTGAGCATGTCCTCAAAGGTGTTAATTGCAGCCTCGATATAACCAGGAAGCCCGGACGCCTTTTTGAGAACGGACCTCTGATCAGCGCCGAACGTGACGAATTGCAGCGCTATCGGTAAACGTCGTTCGAGGCCATATTGCGATCCGAACCATGTCTTGATCGCATTATTGAAGTTGATACAGCATGCCTGAAGCTTGGCGCTCAACGCATCGTCTATTCGGCTAGTTGCGCGATGCTCGATCTCATGGCGAAGCTTCAGCAAAAATTCGAGGTTATTGGTCGCGCCAATCGATACCGGCGATTTCACTTGTCTTAGGCAGGCGCCAAGGTCAAGGTATTTGTCAGCTCCTTCACGAGTTTTCTGCACTTCGCCGTTGACAATATGGCGATACTCGATCCCTTCGCGTTTGAACCAGGCGTGCAAGAGGTACGACCATGCGATGATCGCAGTAACGATGAAGAGTTCCGCACGGAAGGTGAGACCAGCCCCGTTAAAAGTATGCACAGCGGCGATCATCGCTTCGCGCGCCTTCACGAGCAGTTCATCGCCGGTTAAGCTTAGACCCGTCTCGGGATCGAGATTTGGCCATGACGCCAGAAAGTCATCGAGGTTGTCGCTCGACGCAGGCGGCACCGCGCGGTGCTTGTGCCCTTTGCGGATTTCGAGAATGCGTGCGTGGTTAATTGATCGTGTGGGTCTCGTGAAATACGCTTGGATACCTTGATCATTGTATCCGCCGCGCGCGAGCATCGCTTTTACTATCGCGATCTCCCAACGTTCAAGTCGGTTACCTCTTTTTCCTGCCATAACTTGACTCGACGGTTTCGCTCGTCATCGGTGGGAATGTTCCGCTCTGTGTTGAAATTCGCCTGAGCGGCGCTGCGTGATGGAAGGTTATGCTGCGTCCTTGATCTGGTCAAGCGGGCGGTTCTTGCGATGCGCAATCAGGGCCTTCTTGAGCAGAGGCATTTGCTTGTATGCGTTGATGGGCCGGAACCCTTTCCTGGCTTCGAGCATTCCAGCGGCGGTCCAGCGCAAGGCCATTTTGGCGTTCCTCCATCGCTTCACGTTCCGGCAGACCTGGCGGATGACGCTGTTCATCGATTCGATGATATTGGTGCTGGCCAGTGATCGCCGCAGTTCAAGCGGCAGCCTGACAAGGGTCAGGATTTCATCAAGACCTTCCAGGATCGAGCGCGAGACATCGGGAGCCTCCTGCTCAAAGCGCCGCGCGAGATTGCGCATCAGGCGTTCGGCCTTGTCGGCATCGTCTATCTTCAAAGGCCTGCTTCAGGGCGCGGCGGACAGCGGCATGGTGCCGGGGAGCGAGGCGGTGTTGCGCGCCTTCTGACAGCGCTGGATTGGAATGTCCGCCCCGAAGGTCCGCTCGATCATGGCTCGTTGAAAGAGCCCGGGGCATCTATCTGTACAGTCACGATGTCGAGCCCGTGATACTGCTGGTGGCTGACCGTGGACGCAAGATGCCTCAACAGGCGAAGGGAGACTTCGCGCTCCACCGGCGCGCCTGTCGTCGGCTCGCCGAGCAGGGCGATCCGATCCTGAAGGTTCTCTTCACTGGTCGAGGCGATGAACTCAAGGATCGCGCCGCCATCTTCCTTTCGCGCGATGATCTGAAAATGCCGCGCATCCTGTTCGGAGCGGGCGTCTTCCTCTCCGAGGAGGGTCAGCAGCGTTTCCTCGCTGGCCGCATCAATGCGGCCCGTCATTTCGGGATCCCAGCCGTGGCGGGCAGAGAAATCGTTCAGGAACATCCGGATTTCCGGCAGGGCGGAGAGATCGAATTTCGTCCTGAGCCGGCGCGGGCGGGATTCGGTCAGCTCCACGGCGAGCGTGAGGAAGATGGCGACGAGACCGCCGGCCGTCATGCCGTTCTGCAGCAGGCCGCCGATGAGACCCGAGAAATATTCGGGGAAGATCGCCCCGCTCTGGAAACCGACGCCGATCCAGAAGGAAACGCCCGCGATAAGGCTCTTGCGGTGGTCGGCGCCATCTTGGACGATGATTTTCAGCCCGACCATGAAGAGCATGGCCAGCAACACGGTGGCATAGGCCCCCACGACCGGGTCTGGAACCGCCAGGACCAGCGCGAGCATCTTGGGCAGAAACGCCAGCACGACGAATATCACGCCGATGACGACCCCGATTCTGCGCGCTGCCACGCCTGTCAGTTCAGTTACCGAAATGCTGGTTGAATAGGTCGTGTTCGGCACCGTTCCGGCGAGGCCGGATAGGAGATTGCCAGTGCCATCCGCGGCGACGGCCCCTTGCACTGACCGGTAGTCCACAGCGCGTGGGCGGCGCCAGGACACGCGCTGTATGGCGACCGAATCGCCGATGGTCTCGATTGCACCGATGAGGGTGACGAACACGAAGGCGGGCAGGAGGGTCCAGAAAACCGGTCCGAAGCTCAGGTCGAAGCCGGGCCAATCCCCGTGCGGAAGGCCGATCCAGGAGGCTCGCGCTATGCGGTCGACATCGTACAGTCCGAAGAAACCCGCGACAACGGAACCCGCGACAACGCCGATGACTGGCGCCCAGAGGCGCAGGCTGCCCCTTGCCCTCAGCGCTATTCCGAGCATGACGAGCACCGTGACAAGTGCGCTCACCGGGGCGCCCGTCGCGGCCACACCCTCCGGGGACTGGCCCAGCATCTTGAAGATGATCGGCATCACCGTGACCGGTATCAGCATGAGCACGGTACCGGCGACGGTCGGAGTCAGGATGCGCCGGAACAGCGAGAGGCGTCCCGCAAGGGCGAACTGGAACAGTGACGAGATGACGACAAGGGTCGCCAGCATCGCGGGTCCGCCCTTGGCGAGCGCTGTCACACAGACGGCTATGAAGGCGCCCGACGTCCCCATGAGCAGCACGTATCCCGCGCCGATGCGCCCGACGCGCACCGCTTGCACAATCGTGGTGGCGCCGCTGATCGCGACTGCCGCAAACACCGCCCAGGACATGTAGGCCTCGTCTCCGCCGGAGGCACGGACCACGATCGCTGGCGTTAGCACGATTCCTGCTATGCAGAGGATGGCAAGTTGAAGACCAAGCCCGAAACTGAGCGCGGCAGGCGGCTTCTCGTTGGCCTCGTAGCGGATGTGGTGCTGGATCGACGGCTGATTGGTCATGTTGACGCGCTCCTTGGTCGACTACGGATTGGCCGGTCGCCGTGCGGCCGGGAAACTCCAGATTTTCGCTTGGCCATCGTTCAGTTGCGCCTCGACGCGGTTTCCCGGTGTCGGGAAAAGATGGTCACGCGACTTCGCGGTTCGCATTGCCGGCACCCGCCGTGCGAAACCGTACGCTTGGAACTGCCGAGCTCGTCCCATCGTCCGGGCGCCGGTAGCGGCACTTCCGGTAAGCTGTTCCCGGCGTCCCGAAGGCGCGGGGGGTATCAGGTGCTCACCGTGAACGGTATCAGCTTGATGCCCCGGTGGTTCATGTTAGTCGTGCCATCAGGAAAGAACATGTCCTGCCCGTAACCGCCGGGCCTTTCTGTTCGTACGGTGATCGCGACCGACCGCTCTCCGTTGTTCGATTCCGCGTGAATCTGCCAAGGCCTTGCCAGGTCGACGTGCCCCGTTGGTGCTTGGTAACGGCTCGAAATCTCGATCGTTGCCCGTCCCGGCTCCTTGCCGCCGTCTGTGCGGATGGTACAGGGTCGTGATCTCGGTCCCGTCAAGAACGCCATAGGCGGTCCAGGTATGTGCGTGATCGTGCGGCAGCGCTTCGTGCCGGCCTGACGAGGCCCCCGACAAAGAAGCCGTAATCGGGGTCGTGATGGAGAAGGAGCTCTTCGCCCCGGCCGCCCGGCCAGCTGCGGCTGGCAAAACGCAGCTTGCCCTGATCGATAAATATGCCCAACCGGTCCTTCACAGGGAGCCAGTGGTCTTCTTCATCCAGCCCCTCGCCCCAGAGCGTGTGGAGATCGTCGATGAATGCCTCGAACGCAGGATGGGCAGGTTCGTTCATTTGCATCCTTTTCGGTCGCATCGGTCAGATCGTCTTTGTCGCCCGCGTTTGCAGCAGGTGCCGGAACTTGATTCGCGGTTGGTGGATATCGCGGTCGATCGCCGCCCGGACACGTTATTTCGATGAGGATACGCAGTCTGAACACCCTTGACAAGCGGGAAAGGAATACCGGTACGAGCTCCTCGTTTCAACAGAATAGAAAATATATTTCAAATGTTTGTATCATTTATCTCATTAATAAAAGTAACTACTTGTCCCTTCTTATCATGGATCGCCCTTCCTGACGGTGTTCGGATCAGGCCTCTTCTGTTGCCATGTTCACTCGCTCGCTGCCGGTGACCGGCGGGCGTCCATCTGGCGCGGGGGTTCAGTTCCAGAGCTCGCCGGTCGCGATCTCGGCGCCGGCGATCAGCGCTTCGAGCTTGGCGAACGCGATTTCGGCGTCGACGGCTCCGAAGCCGGCGAAGGTCGCAAAACCGCAGTCAGTCCCGGCAATCACACGCTCGCGCCCGACAATGTCCGTGAACACGCGGATGCGGTCGGCGACGAGACGCGGATGCTCGACATAGTTCGTCGTGCTGTCGATCACGCCCGGGATCAGGATCAGATCATCGGGCAGGCGAGCGTCCCGCCACGCCCGCCATTCATGGGCGTGACGCGGATTGGATGTTTCGAACAGAAGCGCCTGGGCTTTTGCCGTGACGAGAAGTGGCAGGATCTTCTCCATCGCCAAGTCATGAGTGTGCGGCCCCTCGTAGTTGCCCCAGCAGATATGCAGGCGAATCCGTTCGCGGGGCACATCCGCGAGCGCTGCATTCAGGAGTTCGATGTGAAGTGCGGAAACCCTTAGGAAATCCTCCTCCGGGCGGTCCGAAAACAGGACATGGCGGCCGAGCGCTAGATCCGGCGCATCAATCTGCAAGACGAGTCCGGCGGCCGTGATCGCCTCGTATTCGGCTTTCATGGCGTCGGCCAGGTCCGCAACATACGCCTCGTGGTTCGAATGATAGCTTGACGGCTGGAACTGGGCGATGACGCCCGGCGATGCGGCGTTCATGAAGCCGTGCGTGTAGCCGGCCGCGCCGAGTGCGCCGCGGAAGCGCGTCACATCGTTCTCCAGCGGTTGCAGATTCTTGACGGCGACCGGGCCCACGCAACAGGGGCGGCGGTAGGTCGGCGTGCCGCCGCTCTGGCCCAGCCGCGCCATGTAGGACGGGTAGTCGGCCAGATCCGCGGGCGGGCGACGAGGGCTGTCGCCCTCGAAACCGCTCAGCCGGTCCTTGATGTAGGTGGCGTAGGAAATCTTGCTGAACTCGCCGTCGGACGGAATGTCTATCCCGATGCTGCGCTGCCGCACCACCACGTCCCGCACGGCGGCATCGACCGTAGCGGTAAAGTCCGCGTCCGCCACCGTTTCTCCCTTCTCGCGGGCAAACAGGAGGTCGGCGACTTCGGCCGGCCGCGGCAGGCTCCCGACATGGGTGGTCTGTATGTGATCGGTATTGAACACGCTCGTTCTCCTTCGTCGATGAACGGGCCGAGCCGGCCCCCGTCGCCGCAGGATGCGGCTTAGTTGCGCGCCAGCCGCTGCTGCGTATCGGCGTCGAAGAGATGCGCATGCGAGATGTCGACGCACACGCCGACGGTCTCCCCGATGTTCTTGCGCAGGTGCCGGGGTCCCCGCGCCGAGACCAGTTGTCCGCCGACGGTCACGGTGACGAGAACCGCGTCGCCAGTCAGTTCCATGGTGTAAACGGGGGCATCGAAGTCGCCCGCTCCCGCTTCGACGACGGCAAGGTCCTCGGGTCGGACCCCGAGCACCACGCCGCTGCGGGTACCGCCGCCGACGTCCGGTACAGAGACGCCTTCGGCGACGAAGTCGCCAGCATCGGTTGCGCCCCTGATCAGGTTCATCGGCGGCGAGCCTATGAATCCTGCGACGAACAGGTTGGCGGGATTGTCGTAGATCTCCTCCGGGGTCGCGAGCTGCTGGATGATGCCAAGATTCATCACCGCTACGCGGTCGGCGAGGGTCATCGCCTCGATCTGGTCGTGGGTGACGTAGATCGTGGTCGTCGCCAGTTCGTGCTGCAGATGCTTGAGCTCGGCGCGTGTCGACACCCGGAGTTTCGCGTCGAGGTTCGAAAGCGGCTCGTCCATCAGGAATACTCGTGGTTCCCGCACGATGGCGCGGGCCAGCGCCACGCGCTGGCGTTGGCCGCCGGACAGCTGCCGGGGCTTGCGGTCGAGAAGTTCGCCGAGCTGGACGCGCGATGCTGCGAGATTGATGCGTTCGTCCCAGTCGTCCTTCGGGATCCTGCGCACCTTGAGCGGGTAGGCGATGTTCTCGCGCACCGACATGTGCGGATAGAGCCCGTAGTTCTGGAACACCATCGCCACGTCGCGATCCTTGGGCAGATCGTCATTGACCATGCGATCGCCAATCCAGATCTCGCCCTCGGTCGGATCCTCGAGCCCGGCGATCATGCGCATCGTCGTGGTCTTGCCGCATCCCGACGGCCCCAGCAACACGAGGAATTCGCGGTCGCGAATCTCGAGCGACTGGTTGTCGACGCCGACCACATCGCCCCATCGCTTGGTGACATTCTTCAGCGAGACGTTTGCCATCAGCGTACAGCTCCCATGGTCATGCCCTGCACGAAATGCTTCTGGATGATCAGCGCCAGGATGAACATCGGCACCATGATGATAATTCCCGCCGCTGCGAGCAGGTTCCAGAGATCGCCCTCCTCAGCCTTGAACAGCGCGAGGCCGACCGGCAGCGTGACCGCCTCGTTGTTGGTGAGGATGAGCGCAAACAGGAAATCGTTCCAGGCAATGATGAAACAGAAGATCGACGCGGTGATGATTCCTGGCGCTGCCATCGGCAAGACGATGTTGCGGATAACCTGGAGGCGGGTCGACCCGTCGACGAGCGCGGACTCCTCGGTGTCGATAGGGATGCCATCGATGAAGCCCTTGATCATCCAGACCCCGAATGGCATGACGATCGAGAGATTGACGATGATCAGGCCGAGGCGCGTGTCGAGAATGCCGAAGTCTCGGAACATCAGGAAGAACGGCAGCACGATGACGACGGCGGGCAGGAACTGGGTCGCCAGGATCATCACAAACATGACGCGCTGGCCACGCAGCCGGAAGCGGGAGAAGCTGTAGGCGGCCATTGTCGCCAGCGGTATCGCGATTGCTACCGTAACCAGCGCGACGATGGTACTGTTCCACAGCTTATCGTGCAGGTTGTACGGAGAATCAAAGACTTGGAGGAAATTCTCGAAAGTCGGCGTGAAGAACAGCTTCAGCTGGTAGACGTCGACATGCGTCTTGAATGCCGCCATTGCGATCCAGATGATCGGCACCATCATGACCGCGGCGGCAATCAGGATGAGCGCAATCCTGACGGCCTCTCCCGCGGTTTTTTTCTGACGGTTGTTCATCGTCCCGCCTAGTTCTCGCGGAAGACATAGCGCGTGTAGAAAAACGTGAGGACGATCATCGGGATGACGAGCACCCACGCGACCGATGCCGCAAAGCCCATGTCGTAATACTTGAAACCGCTGAAATAGGCGTAATGCGCCAGCGTCTGGGTCGCTGTGCCGGGGCCGCCGTTGGTCAGCATGTAGATTTGGTCGAACGTCTTGATCGAGAAGATCGATTTCAGGATCACGACGATCGCCAGTACCGGCGTGAGCTGGGGCAGGGTGATGTCCCGGAACGCCTGCCAGGCCGAGGCGCCGTCGACGTGTGCGGCCTCTATGGTTTCCCTGGGCAGCGCCGCGATGCCGCCGATCAGGACAAGCGTGATGAACGGGATCCAGCCCCAGATGTCGGCCATGACCGCGACCGAGAAGGCGAGGGTCGGATCCGACAGCCAGGAAACACCCGCAAGTGGCGGGATCAGGAGGCCGAAGAAAGCGTCGAACAGGCCGAATTCGGGGTTGAACATGAACCGGAACGAGACCCCGACCAGTGCCGGGCTCATCGCGAAGGGCAGGATCAGGAGCGTGCGCACGGTCAGCCGCAGCCGTCCGCCGGGAGCGAGCAGGAGCGCGATGCCGAGCGCCAGCAGCGTGGTCAGGGCGACGGTCAGCACCGTGTAGACGGAGGTAACCACCGTCGCATTCCAGAAGTCCGGATCCTCGAACAGCGCCCAGCTGTAGTTCTCGAAACCGACAAACGGGCCGGGCACGGTAGATTTCGAGAGTTTCCAAGTGCGGAAGCTGAGGATAAGCGATTGCAGGAGCGGCCAGATCGCGGTCGCGAACACCACCACCACTGCGGGCAGCACCATCAGGTACTTCAGATGACGGTCGCGCATCGGAGGGGGGCCTCCCGTCTGGGCAACCGACCGGAATGCGGAGGTTCCGGCGCGCGGGGCCGCCGGAACCTCCGCAAACGCTCTGGACTACTTGTAGTAACCTGCCCGCTTGAGAATCTTCTCGGTGCGTGCGGAGGCTTCCGTCATCAGCTTGCGGACATCGCCGCCGGCCGCCGCCTTGGCAATGGCGGCCGAGAGGATGTCGCCGACCTCGGTCCATTCGGGAATCTGCGGCATGATGTCCGAATTCTTCAACGAGTCCCAAGCCGCCATCTGGATGTTGGCGTTGGCCGCGTTGACCTCGGGATCCTGCAAATTGACCTTGTGGGTGACCACGTTGTTAATGATGGTCTTGCCTGCGACCTTGCGTTCGGTCGCATTGGCCTTGTCCATCTTCGGGTTCGAAAGCCACTTCAGGAACTCCCAGGAAGCTTCCTGATTCTTGGAATGTTTAGAGATCGAGAACGGCATCGAGATCGCGTAGGTCACCGAGCGGCCCTGGTAGGTGGGCAGACCGGTGAACGCCACTTGGTCGGCCTTCAGCACCGAGGACTTGGGATTGATCATCGACGAATAGGCCCACCACCAGACCGGGATCATCGCCGACTTGCCCTGCATGAAGGACTGCCTGGCATCCTGTTCCACGAACGAGAGCGATGCCGGGTTGGTTGCCTTCAGCGAGGTGTGCAGCGCGATATAGTCCTCGGTCGCCTTGAGGCCGGCCTCCGTTGCCCAGGCCGGCTTGAATTGCTTGTCGAACACATCGGCGCCAGCGGACCAGAGATAGTTCAGCCAGATGAACAGGTTCTGCCGGTTTCCGTCATTGTGGTAGTAAAGCGCCAGCGGCTCGATCTTCTCGCCCGAAGCGCGGATCTTCCTGCTCGCGGCGATGACGTCGTTCCAGCTCTTCGGTGCCGCGAGGCCGAGCTTGTCGAAGATGTCCTTGCGATAGAACATCAGCATCGCGTGCGCGCGCAGCGGGAAGCCGAGCACCTTGCCCTGGAAGCTGGCAGACTTCGCGAACGCCGCGGGATAACGATTCATCGAGATTCCGTCCCGCGCCAGCTTGTCGTTGAGCGGCACCAGCCAGTGCGAATTGGGTGGCCCCCAGCTGTCGAGATAGTTCACGACATCGAAGCTGCCGTCGGCGGCAACGCCGACCGCGGACACCTTCTCCTGAAGGGCGGTGAAAGGAATGAATGTCCATTTGGTCTTGATGCCCGTGAGGTCGGTGAACTCCTTGTCGCGCAGCATCAGGCCGTCGAACTGCGGCGTGACGACCGAGAGAATGTTGATCTGCGTCCCGGCGTAAGGCTTGCCGGGTTTGAGGTTGTAGGACATGTCCTTGGCGACGGCGGCACCCGCGACACCGGCCGCTAGCGCGGCGCCCGTCATCGTCGCCACGAGGCGACGTCTGGTTAGCTGCATCGTATCCTCCCTGATTGGGGTCTGTTCCCGCGTTGGTTTTGCATACGCATGCAACATTCCATAGCACGGCCGGTATTCCTGTGCAACGCTGCTGCTACGCCGCCGCAGGACTTTCCCACGCTGCATTCGATCTTGCCGACTGCTGATGGAGGGAGGTTGCACAGCCTGCCGGGTTTTCTGGCCACGGGGCCGTCCACGGGTCGCCGCAGCTGGAAAACCTGGCAAGAATGCGGAAATTTGTGCCCTGTTCAGCGGTCATTCAAAACACCAACCACAGCGTGGGAAAATCCTGTACGCCTCCGTCGCGCCAATCTGGTCCAAGCTTGGCTACATCTGGCCCGGGCTGCGGCCGTGCGGATTTGCATTCGCATTCAACGGAACTTATCCTGTCGGCAGGGAAGGCAGTGTCGGCGGACAGTGGCAGATGTTGAAAGACGCGACACCGGGCCGGGCCGCCGGTGATCTCGGAACCCGCTCCGGAAGCAGGGAAAGAGGCGCGCGCAAGGTGACATCCTACGATGTCGCCGACCGCGCCGGCGTGTCCCAGTCCGGCGTGTCCCGGGTCTTCAAACCCGGTGCGAGCGCGTCGGCGGCGATGCGCGCCAGGGTGCTTGCGGCCGCGGACGAGCTCGGTTACCGGCCGAACGCCATAGCCCGCAGCCTGACCACCGGCCGTTCCAACATGGTCGGAGTCATCATTTCCGACCTGACCAATCTCTACTATCCGGAGGTGCTGTCGGAGCTTTCCGCCCGCTTCTCCGGGTACGGCAGGCGGGTGCTGCTGTTCACCCTCGCGCGCGAAGCCGGCGTCGACAGCATCCTCGGGGATGTCGTCGGCTACCAGCTCGACGGGATCGTGTCGGCGGCGCGGCTGTCGGCCGGCCAGGTCTCGGATTTCCTCGATCGCGGATGTCCGGTCGTGCTCTACAACCGGTCGTTCGACGATGTTCCCGCGAGTTCCATCTGCTGCAATCACGTCCATGGCGCGCGCCTGCTGGCGACCAGGATGGCGGAATCTGGACATCGCCGCTTCGGGTTTGTCTCAGGCCCCACGGATTCCTTCGTCAGCCAGGAGCGGACCCGCGGCTTCCTCGGCCGGCTCGCCGAGGTGGGTGTCGCTGAGCCCGCAGTCGTCGCCGGCGACTACGGTTATGCGAGCGGCCATGCCGCCGCGCGGGAGCTTGCGCGTGAGGCAGGCCCGGCACTCGACGCGATCGTGTGCGCCAACGACATGATGGCCCTTGGCGCCATCGATGCGGTTCGCGGCTCGCTGGGCCGGCGGGTGCCTCGTGACATCTCCATTGCCGGCTTTGACGGCATTGACCCGGCGCGATGGGACAGCTACCGACTGACCACCGTGCGTCAGCCGGTGCGGCGGATGACGCAGGCCGCGGTCGAGATGCTGCTCGATCACATGACAGACCCGTCACGCGCCCCGGAAAGGCGCGTGATACCGGGAGAACTTGTCGTTCGCGCCACCGTGCGCGGTCTCGACGGCCGCCCGGTGGCGGAACTCGGGGCGGCTGATGCCGCATGACGGGCGCAAAGCAACGGGCCGTCGTGCACGGTCGGTGGGAACGCACGATGGATGATCACGCTCCGGCGCTGATCGACGAGGCCGAAATGGCGCGGAGATGTGTCCGATACGAAGATCTGGTTCCCTGCACCGAGGCTTTCATCGACCGGCGCACACCGGGCTGCGAGGGCAACGAGAACTTCGCCGTGGTCGGGCCGGGGGTCGCCGAAGCCGTCGGCCAGTTCGTGCATGTCGGGATTCCGCACGGCTTCAATGTCGGCGGGGCGCGTCAGATGCCGGAAACCTTCAACTCCCAGCACAGCCACGAACGCGAGGAGATATTCGTCGTTCATTCCGGCGTCTTCCGGTTTCACTTCGGCCCCGACCGGCAGGACGGATCGATCGTGCTGGGCGAGGGAGATACGGTTTCCGTGCCGGTTCGGATCTTCCGGGGTTTCGAGAACATCGGCCCCGGCTCGGGCTATCTGATGGCCGTGCTTGCCGGCGACGATCCCGGACCGGTGACCTGGGCGCCCTACGTGTTCGAGGCGGCGCGGGGCACCGGCCTGGTGCTGCTCGAGGATGGCCGCCTCATTGATACCGCCGCCGGGGATCGGCTGCCGCCCGGAAGCGCCGTCATGCAGGCGGTGACGGAGGAGGAGATGCGGCGTTTCCGGCGCATCCATGCCGATGACCTCGGGCGCTGCATCGCGCGAAACAATGACCTGAAGGCCGACCCCGACTCGCCGCTTGCCGGTCCCGGCGTCGGTGAATGTCCGATCATTGGCGAAGCGAGCCCGGCCGAGGGGCTCGCGGCGGCTCCGATCGCCGAGCGGATCGGCCTTCAGATGCGGCGGGTCCGGCTGACCGCCGGCGCCGGGATTGCGCCGCACGCCCGCATGGAGGAGGAGGTCCTGTTCGTCCATCGCGGCGGCGTCGACATCGTCTGGGATCGGGGGACGCTTTCGCTCGCCGAAGGCGACCATTTGACGGTGCCCAAGGGCCTCGTGCGGAGCTGGAGGAACGCCGGTCAGCGGGATGCTGACGTCGTCGTCGTGCGCGGCGGCGACCGGCCGGCCGGACCGGTCTGGGTGGCCGCGTGACGGCCCACGCCGGGAGGCCGGGAAGGTGAACGCGGAGGCGCCGGCCGGCATGCGCGGGTTCGATCCCGAGTTCGCGGATCTGCCGGACTACATACTCAAGATCACCGAGCGCATCTGGGAAGGGCGGCGCCCCGACCTGATCCGCCGCTACTACACCGAACGTTGTGTCGTGCGCGGCCCCGATGCCGTCGTTGTCGGCGCTGACGGCGTCGTGAAGACCACCCTGGAAATGCTGCACGAGTTTCCTGACCGGCGCCTGCTCGGCGAGGACGTGATCTGGGCCGGGAACGACGATGATGGCTACTTCTCCTCGCATCGCATTCTCTCGACCATGCATCATCTCGGCGACGGCGCCTTCGGGCCAGCCACCAACCGTCCCGTCCGCGTGCGGACGATCGCCGACTGCGCCGTGCGCGAGAACCGGATCCACGAGGAGTGGCTGGTCCGCGACCGGGGAGCGATCGCCCGCCAGATCGGCCTCGACGTCAGGACGTTTGCCGCGGGACTGCTGCCGCTCGGTGACGACGACCCGCCCGAAGAAATTCCGGTCGGCAGCCATGTGCCCATAATGGACGATGACGCCGAGGCGCGGGCCTATGCCGACGGCTGGCGCAGCCTCTTGCAGGAACAGCGGCTCGCGACACTGAACGAGACCCGCCATCCCGCCGTGGCGCTCGAACTTCCCGGCGGCGAGACCGCGACCGGGATCGCGGCCATGGACCGTTTCCTGGTTGGCTATCTTGCGGCGTTCTCGGGAAGCTGCTTTCGGCCCGAGCATCTCGTCATTCGCCGCGACCCGGGCCTGCCGGCGCGTGTGGCCATGCGGTGGACCGCGGAGGGCACGCATGACGGCCGGGGCACCTTCGGGCCGCCCTCGGGCGCGCCCGTCAGGATCGCCGGCATCAATCATGCCCATATCACCGGCGGCCGGGTCATCGCAGAGTGGATCGTCGTCGACGAGGTCGCCGTCTGGAGCCAGATCCTGCGTGGCGGCAGCCCGGCGGACCGCCGGGGGAGCTCCGGCGCCACATGAACGACGCGCTCCTCCAGTTGTTGTGCGGCGTCGACACCCCGACCGTCTGCAATGCCGTAGAGGTCGCCCAGGGCCGGCGCGGCTTCGGTACCTTCACGCGCGGAACGATGATCAGCAGCGCGCCCGGGAAAAGCCGCATGGTCGGCTATGCGCGGACCGCCCGCATCGCCGGAGCGGAGCCGCCGGCGGGTCCTCCCACGGTGGTACGGCAGCGACGGATAGACTATTACCGCTACATGGCCCAAGCGCCGTTGCCGGCGGTTGCGGTCATCGAGGATGTGGATTTTCCCGACTGCGTGGGCGCCTACTGGGGAGAAGTCAACGCGACCGTGCACAAGGGCCTCGGGCTGGCCGGCGCCGTCACCAACGGGGTGATGCGCGACCTCGACGGCATGCCGCCGGGCTTCCCCGTGCTTGCAGGTTCCGTCGGACCCAGCCATGGCTTCGTGCATGTTCGCGACTTCGGCGAGCCGGTGACGATTCACGGCCTGACGGTGCACGAAGGCGACCTCGTCCATGCAGATCGTCACGGCGCGATCGTGGTACCGCCCGAAATCGTTGATGACCTTGCGGCGGCGGTGGACAGGCTGCGTGCAAATGAAGCGCTGATCATCGGTCCGGCATGCGAGCCGGGATTTGACTTCGAGGCCCTGGAGCGCGCCTGGATCGAGTTCGAGAACGCGCGGACGTAGCTCCGGGTGTCCGGGGGCGCTGTGGTGAGGGGTGGTTTTT
Source organism: Alphaproteobacteria bacterium (assembly GCA_964291215.2). GTDB lineage: Bacteria > Pseudomonadota > Alphaproteobacteria > MPNO01 > UBA830 > JAJEBT01. The sequence continues at coordinate 3,153,369 of OZ219791.1, forward strand.
CAGAGGTGCTCCGGGCCCATGCGTCACGGGTGAGACTCTCGTATGGCACGGTTGCAGGCTCAGTACCATTTGTTCATCTCATGCGGCCAGTGCCGGGGTGTGATTTGGGCTGATGTTGTCGTTAGCCGGTGCGTCGTCTGCACCGATCATGGCCGTCCACGCGCTCTCGAAGCGGCCGGTTTCGAGCAGGGCGCGGAAGGTGATTGTCCGCCGACGATGCGCCAGCGCATGCCGGAGCGTTTCATGCGCTGTGTGACGAGGGTCGCCGCCTCGACAATTCCCGAGCCGGTTGCTTCAGCGCGTGGTAGCGCATGCGGTGGCGATGCTTGCGGAAGAAGGACAGTTCCCTGTCGATGTCGGCCTTGCCCGAGGTGCGTTCTGGCGCTCAGGGTCGTTCATGCCGAGGAGATACCGCCCGATCTTCTGGACGAGATGACGGGCGGGCCGGTTGCGGGGAGCGCGTTCGAGCGTCATATTGTGCGCTACATTGCCGAGCGCATGAACCTGACGCCGCCTTTGCTGGAGGCGTCGCTGCGCCGGACGAAGCCGGACCGCTGGGAGGTGCTGATGGGAACGGTCGCGCAAGCCTGGATCGAACGTAACTGCTCACCCCCTGGTTCCGGCTTGATGTCGGGGTAGAGCAACGAACGGGTTTTCGTGGAGATTTGACACTGCAGGCCGATTCGTTTAGTGGTGGTCATCGAGAACGACGGGGACCGCCAGTGGGCTACTTTGGATCGAAGGCGACGAGCGGGCTGTGCCAGCTGCTTCCGGGGCTCCGGCCCCCGCATGATCTGTATGTGGAAACGCATCTCGGAAGCGGCGCGCTGATGAAGCGCAAGGCCGGGTGATGGCGACGGGCGGCGCGCGAGGAGTTCGAAGCGGCCAAGACCGCGGCGCTGCCGGCAAGGTGCCGAAAGAGGCCGTGATCCGCGTCTTCGTCATCCTGCTCGACATCCTCATCGTCGTCCTTCTGGAGAAGACCACGCACGAGCCGGAACTCCGGTCTGCCGCCGTCACAGACGGACAAGGACGAGAGCGTGCCGGGAGCAACGGCAAGGGCCCGAAGCCGAACCAGCAGATGGGCGACAACCTGCGCAAGACCATCGTCGAGGAGACGGTCGCGGCCTGCGACGCCTGCGGCGCCGATTGCGCCATGGTCTGCGCCCGCTTCAACCCTTCTTCCAGGCGTCTCGCCCGGTTCTCGAGCGAGCGGCGCATCGCGCAGGTGCTGGAGGCGAGGCGCCTCTGGTAGAGCGCCATCAGGAAGCCGACGGCACGGGCCCGCGGATCATCCCCCTGGTCCGCCGCCTTCCTGCTCTGCCGCTTCACGAAGCGGGTGATCTCCTTGTACAATTCCAGTTCGGCATCGTCGATCGCGAACCCGACCGTGCGGGGAATGCGCCGGGTGAACACCGGGCGCGCCTGCCATTCGCCGTTCGACTGGCGCTCCGGAAAATAGACCATCGCCTCCTTGGTGCGCCGCAGGTAGAAGGGCGCCCGGCGCTGGGCCATCGCCGCGCGAATGGACTTGACGTCAGCATAGGCGTCGCGGTCGAGAAGTTGCAGGAACCGGGTGAAGTTCTGCGGGTCGCCCTTGTGCGGCGTCGCGGTCAGCAGGAGGATGTGGTCGGCACGGTCGCGGAGCAGTTCGCCGAGGGCGTAGCGTGCGGTCTTCCCGGCCGGCGGCGACCAGGACATGCGGTGCGCCTCGTCGACGATCACCAGATCCCAATGCACCTGGCGCAAACCGGGCAGGATGTCGTTCCGTTTCGCAAGGTCGAGGGAGGTGAGAACCTGTGGCTGCTCCAGCCACTGGTTGACGCCGAACTGGTCGCGGATATCGCCGCCCTTGAGCACCAGGAACTTCTCGTCGAACTTCTCCCGCAACTCCCGCTGCCACTGGAAGGTCAAGTTTGCCGGGCAGACGACGAGAATGCGCTCCGCCAGACCGCGCAGCTTGAGCTCGCGCACCAGCAGGCCGGCCATGATCGTCTTGCCTGCGCCGGCGTCGTCGGCGAGCAGGAACCGGACGGTCGACAGCTTGAGCAGGTGCTCATAGACGGCTTCGAGCTGGTGCGGCAGCGGGTCCACGCGAGAGATCGAAAGGCCGAAATACGGATCGAACTCGTGGGCAATGCCGAGCGCGTGGGCCTTCAGACCGAGCCGGAGCAGGCGGCCGTCGCCATCGTAGAACATCGCAGAGCCCGAAATTGTGAGGCTGGCGATATCGTCGGTGGTGAGAGCGACACTGCGGAAGCGCTCCGTCCGCGTTCCGACCAGGCCCGCAACCCAGGAACCGGCGCCGTTCGCGCGCACGGTCTCGACCCGCATCGGTTCGCTGAACAGCGCGCCGGTCAGTATCTGTCCGTCGCGAATGGGGGGCGGGTCGCTCATCGAGACTGTCAATCGCCATGACCCGGAGGGTGGATTGCGGCGCTCGTCGGCAGACCCAGCGCCTTCCCCGCCGCGACCATGCGCTTGTCCAGGCTGTGGATTGCTGCCGCCCCGCGGTTGCCCGCAACGGCAAGGTGCAGTGCATCTCCGGCCCTCAGCCCGGTCTCGAAACGGCCGAGCCAGTCCCTGGCCCGATCGAAGTCGTCACGGTTCGGCAGCACGACGATAAAGGACTCTTCGACCAACGCCTCGAATCGCGTCCCCGCCTTCCGTACGCTCGCGGCGTTCAGATGGCCCATGCGCGCCTCACGGGCAAGCAGCGAGGCGAACTCGACCCGCGTCCAATGGCTGACCGCCAGATCGTCCTGCGGCAAAACCGCGAAAAACGCCGCGACCGATTCGCTGGTGGCCTCGGGGAGGATGAGGGGAACGAGGAAACTGGTGTCGAAATAGCGCATTGGAGCCGACCGCCGATCTCACAATCCCTCGTCCCGGATCTCGCGCAGCAACGCGGCAGCGGGGCGCCGCAGGCCGGGCATGGATGCGCGGAATCCGGCCAGCTCCCGCAGCGGCAGCGGCTTTTTCGGGCGGATGGCGGCCGAAAGATGCGCCACGGCCTTGCCGCGACGGGTGATGGTCACCTCCTGACCCGCCTCGACCTTGTCCAGGAGTTCGCTCAAGCGCGCCTTCGCCTGAGCCAGATTGACCGTGACCATGACACGCTCCCCTTGGTCATAAAACTGGTCACACGATAGCAGGTTCGATGCTGTCGGGCCACCGGTTTAACCCGCGAAAGCATCGGCGGCGCGCCATATCATGCAAGGCTCTGCACGAAGCCAGGCTGTCGAAGGGAATTTTCTCTGCCCGGCGACGGCAAAGAAGCAAACCGGGTACGCCGGTCCTGTTCACCGATATGCTTGGTGGCCTCGGACACCAGCGCCGAGGCGAACTGTAGAATCTCCTCGATTTCATTCTCTCGTCCGTCGGCAATGAGGTCCCGGGCAATGGCCTGGGCGGCGAACAGCGAAACCCGGGCCACCTTGATTTCGGCCCCTGTGCCGGGCCATTCGCGCCGGTCGAGGGCCTGGATGGCGAGCTCGACGACGAGCCGATTGGGCGAAACCTGCCGCTCCCTGGCCGCCGTTTCGATACGCTTCCACTGGTCTGCGGTGATCCGGATGTTCTTCTGGAGTGACGATGTCATGCGGTTTTGCCCGTTCTTGCGTATGGATTCGAGAGAGTTCCGGTTCGGGTTCTGTCAGATCCCCGGGGCCGCGCCGCCCCCGGTCGTTCGGCGGGGCGGGCCGAGGTCGCGGGCGAATAGGGCCTTCGGACAGCGACCGGACCGGTAGCTGTCATGGTGCAGCGTATGCGAGGCCGATACCAGACTGGTAGTTTCGCAGGAGCAAGTCCATGTCCAGCGGGGGCGGAAGGGGCCTCCATGTCAGGCGGGGTCCGGCGGAGCGGCGCCCAACCTCCCGATATCGCGCATGTGTTTGCAGCAAACACGGGAGCTACCAATCCGGTGCGACCTTTCCCGGCATGACAGGAGCGGACAGACCTGCGCCCGCCCGCGGCATGGGCGGCCAGCAGCGGACACGTGCAGCCATGGCAACGCCTGCATCAAGGATGCGTCGGGTGTGACGGTAAAACTCCGAACGGAGTCGAGATCGGGCGAGGTTGCCCTGCACACCACCATCGCCTGAAACGCCGGCGTCACAAGGGACGGGAGCCGTCGCGGCGATTGAGCGAGACGACCGGTCCGCGATCTTCGGGCGCGTTCCGCGTTGTCGTCCGGTCGCAGAGGTAACAGAACGCGGCGCGGCGTGCAAACGGCGGAGGGCAGTCTTCACACATGGCGCACCGGAGCCGGCGGCGTTACCTCGGCGACACGGGCGCCGCCGCACATGTTCCGCGGAGCCGAAGGACGCCGCGCACATGTTACCGCGATACAGGCGTGCTGGACGAAAGCGGGGCTGTTCAGGGTGATCGCGTGCTGCTCACACATTGCCGCAGACGCAGACGGGGATGGCGCACCCGTTACCGCGGCGTCGGCCGCGCGGGTGCGGTGACGGTTGCGATAGCCGTTGCGATCGGAGGCGCCGACGGCGGCGCCTGCACGACTGCGGGCAGCGGTGCGAAGCACGGTGTCGTGCCGGTCCGGCAGCAGCGCCGGCAGTGGGCGGGTCAGCAGTGCCTGCGGCCCTGCGCCGGGCTCGGCGCAGCCCGCGATGCACCCATGCGAAGCATGGTGCAGCGGCGCGTGATGCGGCAGCCCCGGATCGCAGTCCGGGGCAGGTGCCGCAACGGCGAGCGGCGAGCGACAGCGAGCCGGAGCACGAACGCGGCGCGGAGCGCGCGCGAGGTGTCGGCGGCGCAGCGCGACGGGTGTGCGCATACGGAGACGGACCGCGCCGCCGCCGGAGCGGAGACGACGCGGCCCGTGGGTGCTGCGTGTCAGGCGGGGCAGCGCATGACCGGGATGCCGAGGCTGCGGGCCTTGTCGACGAGGTTGTCGGTGATGCCGGAGCCGGGGAAGGCGATGACGCCCTTCGGCAGGAGGTTGAGCAGGTCGTCGTTGCGGCGGAACGGAGCGGCGCGACCGTGGCGGTCCCAGTCCGGTTTGCAGACGACCTGGTGGACGCCGTTGCGCTCGGCCCAGCTTGCGGCGATCTTCTCGACGCCGGGGCCGCCGCCATGGACGAGGACGAGGTCGGCATACTTGGCGCGGACCTTGTCGAGGCGCTCGATGACGGCCGCCGGGTTTGCGATGTCCTTTCCGCCTGCGATGGCGACGAGGGTTCCCTGGGGCAGGTGGGCCTGTGTCTTGCGGTCCTTTCGGGCGCGGACGAAGTCGCGGGCGTCGATGGCTGCGGAGGTCAGATGTCCGGTCTGGCTGGCGTGGCTGCCGCGCCGGGGCCGCCATGTGTTGCCGGTGACGGTGCGGTAGGCTTCGGCGGCCTCGTCGCGGAGAGCCTCGAAGGCGTCGCGTCGGTCGCCGAAGAGTGCGGCGTTGTCGCAGACGATCGCGGTTGCGGACTGCGCGGCGGTCTTGATGGTGTCGGTATGGAAGGTCATGTCGTTTTCCTTTCGGTTTTCACGTTCGGGGCCGATCCCCGTTGTGATGTCCTGTCGGGACACGCGCGCGGACCGCAGCCACCGGGGCCGGAATGAATGGCCTGGCGGGATGCGCGAGTGGTGCGGGCGCACAAGCGAGCGCAGCAAGCGCGGAGCCACGGTCGCGCATTCCGCTAGGCCCAGGCGCGCCCGCGCCGTTTCATTCCGAGTCCCGGCCGGAACGGAGCGCGAGCGGAGTGGAGGACCCCGCAGGGGTTGGCGGAGGGAGCCCGTGTGGCACAATGGGACAGCACAGCACCCGGCCAATTCTCTCGCCCTGCACGGACCCCATCGGCGGTTCGGCCGGCACGGTGCCGGAGCGGGAGGCGCCGTTGCCCGCCCTTGCGTCAGTTCCACAGGGGATGGGAGTCGACCCGCTGCCGGGCGACCTCGCGGATGCGGGTGCGGTCGTGGAGATACACCGGCCCGCGCGGGTCCTCGTCGAGATGTATGGCGAACACCCTGCGCCCCGGCCGGGTGCTGTCGTCGAAGGCGTGGACGTCGCCGACATGGTCGCCGTCCCGGTAGATGCGGGATTCGTCGGGGGCGATGCGGCGAAAGGTGATGGTGCTCATCGGGTTCTCCGGGTAGCGTGACGGGTGCGCGAGCGGGCTCCCTCTCCTCCTCGCGCGGTTCACCCGCTTTCCAGCCTCGCTCCCACTCCCGTATGCGCCGCGGCGAGACTCGAACCTGCCCGCATGAGAAAAGGGCCGGCGCGCGAGGCGCCGACCCTGTGGGGAGGGAAGAACGGGAAGCTCTAGAACGGGATATGGTTCCCATCCATCGGGTCGCCACCGGCCGGCGCGGCGCAGCCCGCCGCGTCCGGGCCGGGCTGCGCGGCGTTGCCGTTCGCCTTGTCGAGGAACTGGACGCGCCCGCCGGGCACGAGCAGGATCTCGGTCGAGAAGCGGTCCGAGTCCTCGCCCGGCTTCGACCAGCACCGGGTCTGGAGCTTGCCGTCGATGTAGACCAGCCGGCCCTTCATGGCGTGCCTGGCGAGCATGTCGATCAGCCCGTCCTGGAAGGTCACGACCCGGTGCCACTCGGTCCTGTCGATCCGCTCGCCGCTGCCGTTCCGGTCGATGTAGCTCTCGTCGGTGGCAACGCTCAGATTGGCGACGCGGCCGCCGTTCTGCAGGTGGTTGATGGTGACGTCCGCGCCGAGGCGGCCGATGATCTGCGCCTTGTTCAGTCCGAAGCTCATTGCGATACTCCTTCAGGTTCGCGTTGATGACGATGGGATGCGAACGACCGGAGCCGGGGTCACTCCCCCGAACCCCCGCCCGTTCAATCTCTTCAGGCCCTCCTCCCCTCTATGCCGCCGGAGGGAACGACGACCACGGGTTCCGGGGCTCCGCCGCCTCTTGGAGGGACATCCCGAACGCCGGTTCCGGGAAGAGGCTCGCGAAGCCGTGCTCCGGACAGGCCGCGCCCCGGTCGGGACAGCGGATGGCGCGCTCGTCCCCGGCGATCTCGCGGACGGTGCGACGCCGAGTTCGGCGAGCAGGTCGCAGCCGAGCGGAAGGTCGAGGGGTGTATCGGGATGGAACATGGGGGGCTCCTTTGCCGTTGCCCTGCGACCTGTGCCGGACATCGATCCGGCATCGGCGGGGAGTCCTCTCCTCCGTCCTGCCGGACACTCGCCCGGCAGGCGCTTCACCCCTCTCCACGACACAGGGACGGCGCGGCGGATCGCGGCCAGGCGAGCGCCGCCATCGCCGCCCGGGACAGCATGTCAGATCCAGGCGGTGAAGGAGGCGGTGACGGGGGCGTCGGCGACGATCTCGACGCGGTTGCGGTCGAGCTTCCCGAAGGCGAGGCAGAGGGCGACATCGGCCGGATCGTCGAACGGACCGTGCTCGCGGCCGGTCTCCAGTTCGATCACGGTCCAGACCGGCTCGTGGACCGGGGTGCCCCTGAAATGCGCCGAGCCTTGATACGACCTCTCGGCACAGGGCGCACAGCGCGCCGCCCCCTGTGACGGCGCCCCGCAGGCCGTGCACAGGCCGGCGGCCCGGCGTCGGGCGTACAACTGCCGCGAGCGTGCGTTCTTGCGCTCCGGGTTATGGCTGGCCTCCTCGATGGCGGCGCAGGGGCCGCAGCGCGAGAGGCCGGCCGGCTGCCCGCAGCGTGTGCAGCGGCCCCCGGCCCTGCGTTCGTCATATTGCCGCCGTTCCGCCGCCTGCCTCCTGTCCCGGCAGGGCTGGCAGGTGGTTCCGCACTCGACGGGGGGACGCCTGCCGCAGCGGATGCAGAGGCCGGCCTCGGCCCTTGCCTTCTGGCGGCGCCTGCTCTTGAGGCGGGCGGCCTTGCGTTTCGCCTCCGCATTGGCGCCGCCATAGGGCAGCCCGGCGGCCTTGCAGGCGGCGTAGCGGGCGCGGTCGTCGGCGCGGCGCTTCTCCAGGCACGGCTCGCACGACGCGCGGCCATCGGCGGCCGGCTGCTTGCCGCAGCGGGTGCAGAGGCCTTTGGCGGCCCTTTGTTCCCTCTTGCTGCGGGTGCGCTGGCGCTCGGACTGCCGGACGGTTTCGGGGTCCCTTCGCGGCATGCCCGCGGCGCGCGGGCGGGCATCGCGGGCGCGGCCGGCGCGGTTGCGCTTGGCGGCGCACCCGGCGCAGACGCTGCGCCCCGGCGCGGGCGGGACCTTGCCGCAGCGCGGACACAGGTCTTGGGCGATACGCGATGCGGTGCGCCGGGCGATACGCTCGCGGTCGCGGGCCTTGCGGACTTCCGGGTTGCGGCAAGCCATGGCCATTCTCCCGGTGGATGATGCGGGGTCGGGCAGGAGACGCCCGGCCGGCGGCGGGCCGGCCGGACGTCCGGCGAGGCGGGCGGTCAGCCGCGCTGGCGGCGGTCGGCGAAGATCCCGAGACTGCGCCAGCCCCACAGCTGCACCCCGCAATGCCGCAGTCTGACCCCTGTCGCGATGATGATCTCGTCCCGGGCCGGACGCATCTCCTCAAGCGCCTTCGCGGTGACGATCGTGCCCCGGGCCTTGCGACGGCCCTTGCATTCCGTGCCGCCGGACCGGACGGGAACGATCTCGCCGTCGGCCTTCGAGACGTAGCGCTCGACGACATAACGGTCGTCCTCGAGACCGCCGCCGACGAAATGGATGAGATAGGTGCGCGCGTCGCCGCGCGGTGCGATTGCCGCCTGCATCGTACCGTGCTCCTTCGACAGGTGAATGGGAACGGCGGCAGCGCTACTCTCCCTCCGGAGCGCCGACCGCCGCCCCGCTCACGGCCAGACCTCGCCTCCTGCCGGTGGAAGACGCGTGGATGGAGACGCCGGCAGGACGGCCATGCAGCGGACAGGAGCGCGGCGCGAGTTGAAAAGCCACACCCGGCATCATAAAAAGCACTTCCAAACAGCGCACACGCCTCAATGCAAGGAGAAAGGTAACTACTCACCCCCTGGTTCCGGCTTGATGTCGGGGTAGAGCAACAAACGGGGTTTCGTGGAGATTTGACACTGCATGCCGATTCGCTTAGTGGTGGTCATCGAGAACGATGGGGACCGCCAGTGGGCTACTTTGGATCGAAGGCGACGAGCGGGCTGTGCCAGCTGCTTCCGGGGCTCCAGCCTCCGCATGATCTGTATGTGGAAACGCATCTCGGAGGCGGCGCGCTGATGAAGCGCAAGGCCGGGTGATGGCGACGGGCGGCGCGCGAGGAGTTCGAAGCGGCCAAGGCGCTGCCGGCAAGGTGGCGGAAGAGGCCGTGATCCGCGTCCTCGTCATCCTGCTCGACATCCTCATCGTCGTCCTTCTGGAGAAGACCACGCACGAGCCGGAACTCCGGTCTGCCGCCGTCACAGACGGACAAGAGCGTGCCGGGAGCAACGGCCCGAAGCCGAACCGGCAGATGGGCGACAACCTGCGCAAGACCATCGTCGAGGAAACGGTCGCGGCCTGCGACGCCTGCGGCGCTGACGGCCCCGTCGATCGGGAGCGCCGCGTCCTCTATGACATCGTGTTCGAGGTCGTCGAGCGCCGCGCCGAGGAATGCCCGAAGTGCAAGGCCCGGGGCCGGTTCCCCGACAACATCCCGTGCAGTACGGCATCGGCATTCAGGCCCTCGTCATCAACCTGCTGGTCGCCCAAATGCTGTCCCTGCGCCGTGCCGTCGCGTTCGTGCAGGTGATCTCCGGCATCAAGCTCTCCGAGGCCTCGGCTATGCTTTCACGATGCGTCATGGGAGGCCGCCGCCGTGGCGCACCTCCTGCAACGCCCAGCCCTGCATGTCGACGAGACCGGATTTCGGATCAACAGTAAGTGGCTCCATGTCGTGGGACCCTGACGTGCAAGTTCCCGCACCGCAAGCGCGGGCAAGAGATCGGCCCGTGCTACAAGGGCGTCCTGACTGCTGGGCCTCGTATATGGGCCAGTGTAGCCACCAGCTGTGCGGTAGCCACCTGCTGCGCGAACTGACCTTTGTCGTCGAGGCTACCGCGCGACTGATGAAGAGCCTGCTCCCTGCCACAAGGTCAACAAGAGCGCATCCAAAACCCTGAACGACGCCGGGCGCAAGCGCTACCGCACCATCAGGGCGCCAGGGAACTGCCCGACATCCCGACGAAAGGAAAACGTGGACGCAAACGCGCACAACCTGCACGAACGTCTCGTGAAACACGAAAACCTGCGCTTCACAGACGACCCTGATGTCAGCTTCACCAACAATGCCGGAGAACAGAAGATCAGGATGGCAAAGGTCAAGGTGTCCGGATGCTTCCGCTCCACGCAAAAGCATGGTGCCGGGGCTCAAGCTACCTCACCTCCATGGCCGCACTCGGCTACAACCCACTCGTCGCCACCCAGATCGCCCTCGACGGAAAAGCCGCAGACATCATCAACGAGCACTATGAATCAGAACCCAACAAGGGGTGAGTAGATACGGAGAAAGCTACATCATGGGGTATTTTGAACTGGAACCCTTCGGTAGGGAACCCGACGGACACGAAGGATTTCCAAACTCGTACAGAGTGTACGACACCTTTCGGGGAAGAGTCTTTGTGGGGACCATAGTCTATATGACGGAGCTAAAGGTGTTTAGGTCTGCCAGCGTATATGATTCGGCGGAGGATCTAGAAACAGCTTTTAGCGTCTCAGTTAAGTCCAATGAAGAGTGGAAGGGGGATGTGTCCTACAAAGACACTACCCCAATTAGGGAAGCTAGGAAATTGTACAAACTGTATATGGCAAAATTAAATTTTAGGGAACGTCTGGCTAGGGCATTTGGTTATTGGTGGCCCACTTTCGTGAGTATTTGGGCGATAATTGAGATAATAGCATCAATCATCGCGATCACTTTGAAATGATCACCAAAGTCAGACTGTGACACTACCCAAATCCGACCGTTCACACTACCCCGAGACAGCGATCAAGCCGTCAACTGCCGGATTTAGGGTCAACGGCGGCATGAACGGGCGGGGATCGATGGCGGGGCGCGGGTTCCCGGCCGCCGGCGCTTCTTCGGCTGCCGGCCGGGACGGTCGGCGCCCCCGGATACCCGCGGCCGCATCCGGCACGGCATCGGCAGAGGCCGGGAGCCGTCTGGAGGCGGAGGTGGGCCACGGGTTCGGCCTTGCCGGTCCGGGGCCGCTGGCGGTGCTCACCCCCTGGGCGGGCTTGAGCCTGGCGGAGACGGACAGGCGCACCCTGCGCCTCGGCGCGCGCTACCGCCTCGGCGCGTGGCTCTCCCTCGGCCTCGAGGGCGCGCACCGGCCGGGCCCGGCTCTCGAAGACAGCCTCATGCTGCGCAGCGCGCTGCGATGGTAGTGTGAGGGCGGCGAACAAGGGAGTGCCAGCTTCTGCGGAGCCGATGGAGGAAAGGGGCTCGACCGAGGGGAAGCGGAATTGCCAGGCACGCGCGGAACCCAGTGTCGGGAAAGCGTGTACCGAGCGGCAGCGTGGATACGAAAAGCTGCAGAGAGAAACCCGAAAGAGCGTTTCACTGCACTCCTCCAGGGCTCGGTAACGAACCCTCCTGCCCGACCTCCGCGGCAGTGCGCACGGGGCTGCCGGTCAGGTGATGGAGGGAGCGCCGGGCGCCGGCCCCATGTCGTCCGCGAGGCTGTCCGCGACGGTGGCGGCGGCGGTCTTCACCGGTTGCCGTGCAAGGTGGGCGTAGCGGGCGGTGGTCTGGATCTGGCTGTGGCCGAGGAGCCGGGCAATCGTCGGCAGGCTCTCGCCGAGCGCGAGCGCCCTGCTGGCGAAGCTGTGGCGAAGGTCGTGAAGCCGCATGTCCTCGAGTCCGGCCTCGCGGCGGACCACCCCCCACGACGAGTTGAGATTGGCGAGGTGCGTTCCGGGTCCGCGCCCGAAGATGACCCAGGGATTGCCGGGCGTGCGGGGAAGGCAGGCGAACACTGCGGCCACCCTTGCCGGCATCGGCACCATCCGCGCGCCGGTTTTCGAGTCGCGCAGCCGCATCTCGCCGGTGTCGAAGTTGAGGTCGTCCCACCGCAGGCCGAGGATCTCGTTGCGCCGGCATCCGGTCAGCACGAGAAGGTAGATGGCGGCCGCCGCATGGGGGGACGCCCGGCGGGCGCGGCCCTGAGCGCCTCGCCGGGAGAGTTCCTCGCGGGTGAGGAAGCGCTCGTGCTTCTCGACCCTGAAACGGGGCACGCTCCGGGCCGGGTTGCGCCCCGAGGGACACCAGCCCCACTCGTCGGCCAGATTGAACATCTTGACCAGAATGTCGGCCGCCCGGTTGGCGACGGTGGGGCTGTGATGCAGCGCGTCGTGGAAGCGCAGGATGTCCTTGTGCCCGACCTCGGCGACGAGACGCCCGCCGAGTGCGGGCACGATGTGCTTGCGCAGCGTGATCCGGTAGCGGGAGACGGTGGCCGGCTTGCAGTGCATCTCGACATGTTCGCGGAAGTAGCGGTCCGCGAGGTCGGCGACGGTGGGATCGTTGGCCGGGTCCTGCGGGGGCTGCCCCGTCTTGATGCGGACGATGACCTCGGCGCCTCCTTGCGGGTCGGCGGAGAACGGGTTGCCGTGCTCGCCGAGGGTCACGCGCCTGGAACGGCCGAAGGCTCGCGTCTGGACGACGAAGACCTTCTTGCCGCTCGCGTAGACGCGCAGGCCGAAACCGGGCAGCTCGCGGTCCTAGTGTTGTGTCCCGTAAATACGCGCATATAACCTTTCAAGCTTGTCGAAGATCGAATCTGCGGTTGCGACCCATACGAAAGGGGATGTGGATTTTCGGTGGGCAACCAGAGGGAAAGTTGGCGGCCGCGGGGCATATCGAAAGGCCTCCTGTTGCGAGAGAGACCGAGAATATATCACACTTATTTACGGGACACAACACTAGTAGACGGTGTCCCTGCCATCGGCGGGAAGACTGTCGACGATACGCTTGGAGAGGGTGCGGTACTGGCGTTGCGTCATGGCGTCCTGCTCCGGAGACGAGGGCGTTCGGTCATGGCGACGATGAAAACGACGATGCCGGCTCCGCGTTCCGGCAGGTCCGGTCCGAATTCGGTCTGCGCCATCGCTCCCTCCGTCACGGCCTCGCCGAACCGGATTCGACGGATGGCGTCCTGCGGCGGAACGGGTCGATTTTCTCGTAAGCGCAGCGGGAATGCGAGCGTGCGAAACGGGTCGTAAGCACTCGCTCTCTTGTCTCGTTTGGCGACTGTGGGTTCCATGGCCGCAATCTAGCGGACTGAAATAACCCTGTCAAAGCAAGCGCTTATGTCACACATGCCTCGAATGGAAGACCCTGGCAAGGATGCCGAAGCAGGTGCTTCATGGGAAGTTATTTACTTGCCCCAGATGTCTTCCGCGATCCCGCGCGTCGTCTTGCTAGCCCCGAGCCCGGCCAGCGCCGCCACCAGACGGCGGAAGGTGTGGGCGTGAGGGGGGGGGCGCAGCGACCGTCGCCGTCACCCAGGCCGTGGCGGCACCATCGCCGATAGCGTTCACCGCTCGCAGCTGTATTCGCTGCCGTTCTCCAAGCCCTCACCACATGGATGCAGGCTAATTCAAAATACTATATTGATTTAGACTCAAAAATCACTATACTACGTGACATGATCACACGCGACCTCGCCCCCAGGCTGACGAAGGCGGCGCAGACTTGGCCGTCCATCACGCTCACCGGACCTCGGCAGAGCGGAAAGACGACCTTGTGCCGGGCCCTGTTCCCACAGCATCAGTACGAGACGCTGGAAGCGCCCGATATGCGGTCCTTCGCCGCCGAAGACCCCCGCGCCTTTCTGGCGCAGTTTCCGAAAGGCGCGATTCTCGACGAGGTCCAGAGGGTGCCGGACCTGCTCTCCTACCTACAAGGCATCATCGACGCAGACCCGGCTCCAGGCTGCTGGATTCTCACGGGCTCGCAAAATCTCTCTCTGCTCGAATCGGTCAGCCAGTCGCTGGCAGGACGGACGGCAGTATACAACCTCCTTCCGCTGACGAGAGGCGAGACGATCCGATTTCCCCGGCATCCCGAGACTCTCGACGAGACTCTCTTCACCGGTTCCTACCCGCGCATATTCGATGAAGAACAGGAAGCCTCGGACTGGCTCGGTTCCTACATCGCCACCTACATTGAGCGCGATGTGCGGACGATCAGCAATGTAGGCGATCTCACGACCTTTCAGCGTTTCGTGACCCTTTGTGCGGGCCGGACAGCGCAATTGCTCAACTACTCGTCGCTCGCAGGGGATTGCGGCATCTCGCAACCGACGGCAAAATCCTGGCTAAGCATCCTTGAGACCAGCTTCATCGCTTTCCGCCTTCCGGTCCTTCACACGAATCTTCGCAAGCGCTTGGTGAAGATGCCGAAGCTGCATTTCTATGATACCGGGATCGTCTGCTGGTTGCTGGGCATCCGCACCCCCGAACAACTCCGCACGCATCCGCTTCGCGGCCCGATCTTCGAAACCTGGGCAGCTTCGGAGATCGCCAAACATCGGGCCAACCAGGGTGAGGCCAATGGGATTTCGTTTTATCGTGACCGGAACGGCGCGGAGGCCGATCTTCTGGTGGAAAGCCCCGCCGGCACCATGATCGTGGAAGCCAAGACTTCCGAGACAGCATCGTCCACCCTGTTCGACGGTGCCAAACGCGTCCGAAAGTACCTTGCCCGATCGACCCACCGATGCCCGGTCGTCGTTGTCTACGGCGGCGATCAACCCCAGCGCCGGGGAACAGACAGACTGATCCCATGGAGCGAATTGCACGAGTTCGACTGGGGTGCACCGGAATGCATCGTCACTGTCCGATCCATCGGCCGGCTGGTCGCTGGAGCCAATGTGTTCGCACTGTTCCCCAACAAGACATGGAAGAACGCGGTCACGGACGAAAGCGGCACGGCAATACTCGATTTGCATTCGGCTCAATTGCCGATGACCGTTTTCGTCGCCACAAACGGTTACGCGGCGCATGTGGAGACCATCTGGAAACCGGTAGACGGACCACTCGAGGTCGAATTGACAGAACTGTCCGATGGCGGCGCTGTCGTCTTCCCTAACGGTACGGGACATGTACCGATCCTGAAAGGCCGGCTCAATCCGATCCCGGACGACCTCGACCACACATTTCTCTACACCGACAACATCGCCATCAATGACGGACTACAGCAGCCAGCGCGGTTCGTCCTCGGGGAAGATTTGCACCTCAGCGATGCAGAGGGACAGGAGGCGACGGTCCGTATTGTCGCCATCGTCGGCCGCGCCGCCCTGGTACAGTATCGCCAGGCATGAGGGTCGCGAGAGAATGGAGTCCCGCGTCGCCGACGACGTGTCGGCGACGCGGGCGGATCGCGGACTACACCGAAAAAGGAATGTAACTGCCCAGGTCTGCTTCCGGCGATCAGCCACGGGTTATGGACTGAATCTTCCGGTCTGCTGCCGCGGACGCGGAGGCGAGCGGCGGGGGATTTCAGAGGCGCAGTCTCGGGATCAGCTGCATGGGATCGGGATGCGCCAGGGTTTCGAGGACATTCCAGCGTTGCTTTCGGGCTGTTGCGATGACGGAACGCAGGCTGGCGAAGTCGCGGGCGCCTTGCATTGATCGGAAGCCGCCCGAGATTTTCTGGCGCAGCTTGCCCATGCGGAGGTCGCGCTCGGCCTGGTTGTTCGAGAAGGGGGTTCTCGGGTCGGTGAGGAAGCGCAGGCAGCCCTCCTTGTATTTCTGGAGCCGGAGGGCGAGGTTGTGACCGATGCGGCGCTTTTGTCGTCCGTGCTTTCCGCTCTGGAGGGGCGCCATCTCTTCGTGAGAGGCGATGGCCTGCTCAAGGATGCGGTCCCAGGCTCGGGAGATGCGGGCCACCAGTGAAGCGGGCAGGTCGCGGTCATTCTTGCGGGCGAAGCGGGCGGCTCTGTTGGCACGGCTGAGGAGCGGGTGCGTGGTGGCTGCCCAGTTCTCGATCTCGATCAGGGCTTGGAGTTCGCGCAGGTGATGGGCATTGCAGGCCCCGTGGCGCACGCCTTGGAGAGCGAAGTAGGTGGCGTAGTCGTCATGGATGACGATGCCGTTGAGCTTCTCGTCGATGTGGCTGCGCCCGGCGGCGATGCGCAGGATGGTCAGCAACGGGGTGCACAGTACGTGGAGCCATTGGGTCCGGGCGGCGATGCGGATGCCGGTCTCGTCGAGGTGTTTGACCGGGGCCGCGGTGCGGATGATCTCGCCGACACGGTCGAGGAAGCCCTCGAAGCGCCGGGCGGTGCGTCTGCCCATGGCGGCGATGGTGGCGGTTGAGAGCCTGACCGCGAAGAGGTCGCTCATGACTTCGGCGACGCGCTTCTCCGGAATGAACTGCGCGTGCAGCAGGTAGGTCACCCACGCGGTGATACGCGGCCCGTACTGGACCGGGGCGCCGTTCGGGAAGACGGCTGTCGTCACGGTGCCGCAGGCGGCACAGAGGCAGCGGTGCTCGGTGACCTCAAGGGGCTGCGGCACATCGAAGACCTGCCGGCAGACGGGGGCTCGGTGACGCTCAGCGGCCGACAGCGGCGCGCCGCAGCCCGCACAGGCGCAGGGATCATGATCGACGACGTGGTCGGGCGTCGCGGTCCGCTCTTCTTCTTCAGACCGTCGCTGGCCGGCGACCGGGAGCTGGTGGTGCTGTCGAGCGCGGCACTGCGCTCGAGTTCGGCAATCCGCTCGCGCAAGTGGGCGTTCTCCCGCTCCAGCGCGTCGTTCTCCCTGACCAGCGCCGCGCTCAGGCGCAGCAGCCCCTGGCCCGGATGGCTTTGATGACCGTCATCGCCAGGCATTGTGGGGTGAAAAGGTCCTGCAGGCACGCAAAAGCCTCGTCGTGGCCGGCGAGGTCCTCGCGCCACCGTCACAAGACCTCGCCGGCCATGATCGCGGCCAGCACCGCCAGGCGTTCGCCCGCCGGCATGGCCTCGTAGAGCCGGCCCCAGTTGGCCGCCTTGCGCTTGATGCGCTGGCGGTCGGTGAAGTTCCGGCCGGCGAAGCGCGCCCAGTGCACCCGGTCGGGCGCGAAGTTGAACCACACCACCTCGGTCCGCACCCGGGCCTGGGTCGTCACCTGCAGCGCCAGCCGGCGCCAGCCCGACAGCAGGTCGTCATAGAGCGCAGACGGGTGGCCCGAGACCATCACCTGGCAGGGCAGACCCTTGAGCAGCTCAAGCAGCGCGACGTGGTCGGCCTCCGCATACTCGAAGCGGTAGCGCTGCGACGAACGCCGGGTCGCGTGCAGATAGGGCGGATCGCTGTAGACCAGCTCCGGGCCCAGAAACGCAAACGACGCCAGAAAGGAGTGGGCGCAGCCATGCACCAACTCCACCGGGTAGTCGCAGCCAAAGGCCTCAAGCGCCCGCTCATCGAGGTCGATCCCGATCGAGCGCACGGCAGCAGGCTTGCGCTTCATCAGCGCACCGCCCCCCAGGTGACTCTCGATATAGACAGAGTGCGGCGGCATCAGCGCAATCAGCGCCTGGCTCAGACCCGTCGTCGCCTTCGATCCGAAATACCCCACCAGCCGCTCCTCCCATGCGAGAGGGCAACCCATAGGCGCGCGCGCCTATGCAGTCAAGGCCGAGAGCAGCGACACGGCGAACAAAATCAGCAAGCTCTCACACTTGGCAGGGTACCTGGGTAGTTACAAAGGAATAAAGGCCCCACTTCCAGTCTGAAGTGCAACACCCGGCCCTCATCGCAGTGAGGGCGTAGCCCGAACGGAGATGAGGGCCGGGTGTTGCGCAAATTTTTCCCCTCTGCCCCTCTCGATTCCGCCTGGGAACAGCTTCAGTTCCTTCAACATCGAGCTTATGCAACGCCTTTGTCGGCTTCAAGCCACTATTTCGCCGTCGCGCGGCATGGACCCTGCTGCACGTTGCGGCTGCGGAACATGGCGCAGATGGTCAGGGCGGTTTCACTTCAAGATTACCTCCGTCGGCGATCCCAGGACTTTCCGAGTGTTGAGCCGCACCTTCTGAACATCTTCGTTGCATGTCGCGCGAAAGTCCGTGCCCTTCGGGAAGTACTCCCGCACCAGGCCGTTGGTGTGCTCATTCAAGCCGCGCTCCCAAGAATGGAAAGGCGAAAAAGAAATCTGCGTCAAGTGCGACACGCCTGTGGTCTGCGAACTCCGTTGTCTGACGTGATTGTGTGGACCAATAGCGCACCAGAGCCGAGCAGGCGGATCATGACCGAACTAACCGTGTCTTTCTGTCCACCCAGCAAGGTGTATTTCGTGGCACGATCAACCAGCGACAGCTCCACTGTGAGCTTTGCCGATGATGGCTCCCAGTCGCCGACCCGTTCCTTTGCCTCCGCAGGGCGCTCGGAAATGTCCACCCGGCCGGAATGGCATCCGCCCTTCCAGTTCGGCTTCTTGCCGCGCCGCCGAAGCTTCAAGACGCCCCCGGCTCTCCGATCTTCGGCGATCATGAATCCGTTCACGGCCCTCCAGTCGAAAACGGCCGCTGCTCGGAGCCCTCCCGCAGCTTTTTCTGAGCTTCAACCCGAGGCGTCAACCGCCAGGAAACAGACGAGGCTGCCCTGCGTTTCTGCCATCCTTTGCGCCTGCTTGTGACGGTAACCCCGTCCCCCGGTGTTGCGCTTGATCTCCCGGAAAATTGTTGATCGGCCCAGCTGCCGAGCAATCGCACCTTGTGAAAGACCGCTTTTCTGCCTCAATCTGGCATCGCTCTTCGTAGGTGACGGTAGCCTTTGGACATGAACAAGCTCCCTCCATCTTGTACAGGAACTCTCGCCGCTACCGCTCCGCAACATCATGCGTCTAAAAACACATGGCCACAGCCCATCATGTGTTGCACTTCACTATGGAACGGGGGAGGACTTTCAACCCAAGTTGGCACTTTTTGCGGCCTAGAATTTTTATCGCGTTGATATAACACGATTTTTTTGGTGACCCATTTCAACATGGCACTACATTCTGTTGAATTATGTCAGCTTGTGAGGCGGCTCCTCGTGCGGTGGGTTCGACACCAGCCGCCGAGGAGATTTCGGCGACCTCGGCGGTGCGTGTCCTGTTGGTTGACGATCAACGCGCCTGGCGCAGGCGCGTGGTGACCCTGGTTCCGCATGCTCTCGCGGATTGATGTCCAGCACTTGTGGATGTCCTGCGCGGCCAGCGGATCAGATGCACCGCGGCGAGTACGGCGATCAACAGGTGGGCGGCGATGCGCTGGTTGAGCCGGGCGCAATCCGAGCTCGTGCCCGACCGAAAAAGTACAATTATTTGACTCCAATACCTGAATCGTGGTATGGGTGAGGCGAAGATTCCCGCTTTGAGGTGGAAATCGGCCGGTTTGACCAAGAATCAACCGGATTTTCAGGAAACTTCGCGAGAATAGCCATGCGAGACGTCATCCGCCCTCAGTTGAAATTGGGACAGGTTGCGATCGAGGAGATCGACCTCAACGAGAACTCGCGGGACGACATTCCGCCGATGCTGCGCGGGATTCAGCACGTGTACGTCGACCCGGCTGTTCAAGATCCTGGAGGAGGGGATCCTTCCGAGAGGGTCCCACAGGAAAGGGTGTCCCGGCGCTGTGGAAGATCCTGGTGTCCTGAAGCAGGGCCTGGGGTATGACCTTGATCATCTGCACGAGTTGGTGAATGAGCACAAGACGGTTCGCAAGTTCCTGGGTCACATCTGGGACGACACACGCTACGGGCTTCAGACGGTGGTGGACAACGTGAGGCAGCTGACGCCGGAAGTGCTGGGGAAGGTGTCGCAACTGGTCGCGGAGAGCGGCCATGCGATGGTCCGCAAGAGCGGCAAGGTCCCTTGCGGGGCCGCTGCGATTCGTTCGTGGTGGAGTGCACTACCCGACGGACATCGATCTTCTGTGGGATGCGATGCGTTGTCTGGTGCGCGATACAGGCCGCGCAGCCGTGCGTACGGAAATGACCGAATGGCGTCAGTGGAAGCATCAAACCCGGGTATTGCAGAAGCACTTTCAGAAGGTTCCCGCCGGGCTTCTTCGGAGGATGGTACCTCGACGCCAGCCGGGAGTTGGAGCGTAAGAGACGGTTCCGGTACTTCGGGAGAAGGGCGTCAAGGCCCTCGTGGTTCTCAAGGTCGTACCTCGAGCATGCCCGCCGACAGATCGGCTAGGTGGACCGTCGCCTAAGGCGAGAAGATCCCGCAGGAAGAGAAGGTGTTTTCGATCTTCGAGGAGCGCTGGTGCGTGAAAGGCAAGTGCCGATGGAACTCGGCGTGCCGGTGGCCGTTCTGGAGGATCAGCACGGCTTTCTCCTGCACCACCGGATCCTGTGGGAAGGCAGTGACGTGGACCATGCGGTGCCCATGATCCGGGAAGCACAGGCCCGCTTCCCCGATCTGCGCCTGTGCAGTTTCGATCGCGGGTTCCACAGTCCTCGGGTCGCACTGGACGAACTGCTGGACATGCTTCCGAAGAAGGGGAAGCTCTCTCGGGCGGACCGGGAACGGGAAGCCGAGACGACGTTCCGGGAGATGCGCCAGCAACATCCGGCCGTGGAGTCGGCGATCAACAATCTCGAGCAACGCGGCATGGACCGGGTTCTGTCCTATGGGGCGGCGGGGCGGGGGCGGGGACGGCTTTGCGCGGATGGTGGCGCTGGTGGCCTTCAATGTCCACCGCCTGCTGCTGCACAGGGAGGCCCAACGACGACGACGCGTCGCCTGACGGGGGGGCTCCCATACCCGTACGCAACCCGATCAAACGGAAACGGAGCGCTCGGCGGCTCCGGGGGGCGATCAAACCCGAAATTTCGCCGGAGGATCAGCCAAAACAGGCATTTCCGGGCAGGCACGAGCTCGGGATGCCTCGCCGCTTATTGCAGGGCCCGCTTTTCGTAAACATGCGTCACCCGCTCGCCGTCCCAGACGTAGCTGAGATGGCGTTCCTGGCGGCAGTTCGAGAGGAGACGGGGCTGGAACACGGCCGCGCATTCGCCCCCCTCCCGGCGGATGCTGTCATAGACGATGCCGTTCGAGCCCTCCTGGCGCAGAACTCCCGCCAGATGCCGCCCGGCGGCATGGCTGTCTTCGCGATAGACCAGCGGGTAGTCGGATTTCCGGCCCCGCAGGTCATGCAGTTCGCCGTCCAGATCGACGGCATATACCCGCATGTCGAATTCCATGCGGGCCTGCGCAGCGTCACGCAGGAACCGCTCCCGGTGATGCTTGGTTTCCGCAATGGCGGTCTTGAGGTCGT
Organism: Alphaproteobacteria bacterium; assembly: GCA_964291215.2. GTDB lineage: Bacteria > Pseudomonadota > Alphaproteobacteria > MPNO01 > UBA830 > JAJEBT01. The sequence goes on from OZ219791.1 coordinate 3,174,537, forward strand.
TGCCGGCGTAGAAGACGCCCCACGAGCCGTCGGAAAAACGGCTGCCCTCCGGGTTCAGATGCGTGAACGCCGCCATGATCGCGCTCGAATCCGGACCGCTGACGCGGTCTTCGAGGGGAACGAGGCGGATGTCTCCGACCTCGTCCCGAAGCCGGGGATTGGTCAGCGACTCAAGCTCGTAGATTGCCTCCAGATCGCCGGGATCGGATACCCGCTCGAAAAGTTCGATGGGCGGAAAGCGGCTGGGGATGATCCGCCAGCACGGCTTCCATTCGACCCTGACGACAGGGAGACTCATGCCCAGCCGCCGCGCTGCGCATCAAGATACTGCCGGACAACGAACAGGTCCGCGACCTGGCCCGACAGCATCCTCTCGAGTGGTGACCGGCCCCCGAAGGAATGCGCCGTATTCGGCCGCTTCACCCACTCGTCCGCTGCCGTCTCGTCCGGCAGCAGGATCTGGAGTGCCTTGTAGATGCCGAGTATGTACGAGATGCGTTCCAGCGTGTCCTTCGGAAGGACTGCTTTCGGGTTTTTCTTCCACTTGAAGAAAGTCGAGCGCGCCGTGACGCCGAGAAGCGCCATCTGCTCGTCCACCGAGAGGCTCCAGAGCGAGGCAATACGGAAGAAGGCACGCAGGGCGGGACCGGACAACCCTCTCCGGTCGACTGCCGTCGCAGGCACGGCACGGACTTGCATGGTGTCCTCCACATTCGGTTCTCGTTGATAGCATAATCCAGATATGGATATATGCAAGTGGAACGATTGGAGAGACTAGGACTTTCCCACGCTGCATTCGATCTTGCCGACTGCTGATGGAGGGAGGCTGCCCAGCCTGTCGGGTTTTCTGGCTTTGGGGCCGTCCGCGGTCGCCGCCGGCGGCGTTATCGGCGCGTGGGCGGGTTATTTTCGGGATGTAGGCGGGTTGTGGGCGGCGTCCGGGAATCGGCCGGACGCCATTGGCGCTCAGGGCCGAGTCAGAGCTGCGACGGCTTCTCGGCGGTCGAGCCGCCGCCGTGTTTCGGCGAGGCTCTCGCGTCGGTTGGCGAAGATCACCGCGAGCACGATGTTGTTGAGGCTGGCGCGGTTTGCGTGTCAGGCAGGCGTCTTCGCCGAAGACGCAGTCTCGGTGGTTCATGTTTTCCACAGCCCGCGGCCGCAGCAGTTCCTCTGGCGACGCGTGTTGCGCATCGAGCGAGCATCCATGTTTCTTGGCAAGGTTTTTGCGGGTGTCTGTGGTGATGTTTTCTGTGGTTGTCCACAAGCGGTGTGGGGTTTGCTCTGCGAGCGAGGCGACATGAAGCTTGTGGTCCCGGCGGCGGGTTGCCGTCCATTGGTCACGTGAACGCGGCTACCTTGCCGTCCCCGGGCATGGTAACGTGACCGTCCGGGTTCCAGGTGTTCCAAGGCGGTTCGATCTCCTTGATGTCGACCTCGACGATGATCTGCAGACATTCTCCCCAAGTCGTGTCGTAGAGGGAGACTGTCGAGACAGTCCCGATCCTCTCGGCAGGGGTGAGGGCCATGAGGGTGTCTCCTTCGCTCACTCACCGGTGCTTCAGGCAACGCTGCTGTCGCAGCAGGGTGTTCGCCAGAGCTTGCGCATCACGGCGACAATCGCGACCTTGCTTGCCGGCAGTCTTGAGGCGCACCAGGTCCGTGTTGAAGCGTGCCGGTTGCGGCCATGAACAGGAGATCGCGTGGCCTTCGGCGCCCGCCACGGATGTGCCGAGCACCGTGGTCGTTGGCCATCGGCGCCACCCCGATCAAGGCTGCCGCCTGCCGACGCTGCCGAGTTCGGGCATCCAGCAAAGAAGGGCCGCGGCGGTCACCGGATCGAGGTCAGGATGGCGTACCTCTGCTCGGGATCACCGGTGATCACCGCTTTGATCGCCGCGCCGGCAATGCGATCATCGAGATCGGCCGCCGAGGCCCTTGTGACGATCTCGCCATCCACCTCATCTGCCACCTGCCTCAACTTGGCGTCGACAAGCGCGGCACGCGCCACCAAGAGATCCTCCAGGCTCTTGAGGAAGGCATCCTGAGGAGCTACAGGCTCAAGATCGCCCAGCCGATTTTGGCCAGCGCGTCGACGCGGTCGGTCTTCGCCAGATGGCCCATCGCCTCGGCGAAGCCCGCAACGGGTTGACGAGAATAACCTCGAAGCCCCGGTCATGAAGACACTGGTGAACCTTGCGGTGATAGCGGCCTGTCGCCTCCATTACCACCCGGCTCACACGGTGATCCCACGCTGCTAATCCGGCGACGACTGGCGAGATTTTCTCAGTTTGCGTCGCGCTGCAATCGTGCCGCCAAGGCTCGATGGGACCTTCTTGGCACGAAAATTGCGATCAAGGAGGCGATCTGTGATGACCCGAGCCCCAACGCATTTCGCGTCTCTGAATTGGCATGGGATCGTCGTGGCCGAGAAGCCGTCGCAGCCCGGCCCTGAGCGCCAATGGTGTCCGGCCGATTCCTGGACGCCGCCCACAACTCGCCCACATCCCGAAAACAACCCGCCCGCGCGCCGGCGACGACCGCGGACGGCCCCGAAGCCAGAAAACCCGGCACGCTGTGAAACCTCCGGACAACAGAAGACAGCAAAATGGAATGCAGCGTGGGAAACACCTGGTGATTGCAAGAAGGGGATTGATAATCGAAATGCGGTTGTGCTATCAGGCCGTGCCTCGTCCTGTGCCATTGCTGGACGCATTGTTGGCGCGGTATTCTGGACTGCACCGCCGGACGGCGGCAAATGGAGGGGTGGAAGAACGAATGGATCGGGGAGACCTACCACCTGAACGCGGCTCGACTGCCTTGCTTCCGGCGGCTGGTCGTCGGCGGGATTCGGAGCCGCGCAGGCAGCGCCGGGGGGCAAGCAGCTGCGCTCGCTGACATCCCGAGGTCCTGATGGGCAACAATTCGGGGAAAGAGCTGTCGGGGGCCCGGCGATCGGGCGGAAGCTTGGCTTCGGTTCCGACAGCGTGGACGGCGTCCGGCTGTCGGCGGTCATGTACACGGTCCTGTTCACGGTCGCGAGGAGCGGCTTCGATGTTCTCCGCTGGTTTGATGCCTGCGCGGAGAACAACGGCCGTCCGTCCGGCGATCTGTCGCCTTGGTTGCCGTGGTCGATGAGCCCGGAGAGGCGGCGGAGATTCGCGGCGCTGCCGTGAGCGACGAGGTCGAGTGCCGCTACCATGGGCGCGACTTCACGGTCGCGGAGATGCGGGTGCTGCGCGAACTGACGGTCACGGAGCGGAACCGTTCGGCCATCGCCCGCGCCTTCTGCCGTCGCATCGGCTGGTTCAAGCCCGACGGCGGTCTGAAGAAGATGATGGCGGCGGTCACCTTGCTGAAGATGCACCGCGACGGCCTCATCGAGCTGCCGCCGCCAGTCCGCCTCCCGCCGCCCCGGAAGCCGATCACGTTCGGGCCGGACACCGAGCCGCCGCCGCGGCTCGCCGCCCCGAAGACCCTCGACGAGCTCCGCCCGCTGCGCTTCCTGATCGTGATGGGCGGCACCCGGGAAAGCCGGTTGTGGAACGAGTTCGTCGCCCGATGGCACTACCTCGGATATACGCGCCTGGTCGGTGCACAGATGCGCTACGCGGTTTATGACCGGAACGACGAGCCGCTGGCCATGCTCGGCTTCTCGACCGCCGCATGGAGACTGGCGCCCCGGGACGCCTTCATCGGATGGACATCGGAGCAGCGCGAAAGGAACCTGCCCCTCGTGATCGACAATCCGAGATACCTGATTCTCCCATGGGTCACCGTCCCGAATCTCGGCTCCCACATCCTTTCGCTTGTTCGCAAGCGGCTGCCCGTGGACTGGACCAAGCGCTACAACACCACGCCCGTGCTCTGCGAGACCTTCGTCGAGATCCCGCGCCACAGCGGCGGCGTCTACCGGGCCTCGGGCTGGATCCGCGTTGGAACAACCAAGGGGCGCGGCCGCTACGACCGATATAAGAAGGCCGACAAGCCGAAGAAGGACATCTGGCTCTGCCCGCTCCGCAAGGACTGGAAGCGGACCCTCAATCGCTGAACCCTGCAACCGCCAACCAGCGCACAGGTTGGCGCTCAGCTCCTCCTCCGCAGCGCCGGGACAAAACCGCAACCAATGCGAAAAACACGGCATGGCGCCAGTGCCCGCCAAACCTCACCGCGCATTCCGGTGCACGAAACCGTTTCGGGTAACGCTGGAACTCCCTGACAAAAGCCTGTCAAACGGACGAAAACAACAACACCTCACCGCACGAACGAACGCTTACATGTTCCGGGACCCCAGCCTGTTCGTATATCTCCTTGAGGACAAGGGCGAACTGACCGATAGAGTGGTGCTGTTACGTGAGCGAATGGTCGAACGCAACGACGAACTGCTGACTTCGGCGCTTGTCCTCGGCGAACTTCTCGTCAAGCCCACGGAGGCGGACAACGACTTTCTCGTACGCCGCTACGAGCAAGCGATCGCGGCCGGCCCGCGCCCGCCGCTGTCGCGATACCGTTCGCCGAGATCGGACCGGCCTCCGGATGCGATCCAACCCGCATGCGCCTCGGTGGTGGGCGTCGACCTGTTCATCACGAACGACAAACGTCTTAGCCGGAGAGCGGTCCCCGGGATCCAATTCACTCAATCGCTCGAAGTCGTGGTCCTTTGATCTCGGGAAGGTCCGCGATGAGCAAGGCCTCTCACGTTCCAGATGGAAGCGTTCGCGATACGAACGCGGATTCGACCGGCGATGGACCGCGGTGGTCGCGTACAGGTTTGTGCCGCAGGAACGCCATGCCAGGGTTGCGATCAGGTGGCTCAACCCTCTCGGCGTCGGCCCGTTCTGCCATTCATCGGCACCGGGGCCGCCTGCAGGTCCGGCAATACATGCACCGACCATGGCGCCGGGATGGCGTCTTCGACCTCGACGGCGTCAGCCGGCGGCGAGCGCCGTCTCGCGGATTCCGGAAAGGGTTGTCGTCGGCAGGACCGTGTCGGCCGGGAGCACGAGTTCGATCAGCGCCGGCCCGTCCGCTGCCAACGCCGCCTCGAAGGCCGGTTCGAATTCTTCCGTCCGGCGCACCGTTGCACCGGGAATGCCGTGGGCGCGCGCCAGCGCCGCAAAATCCGGATTGACGAGGTCGGTGCCGGAAACGCGGCCCGGATAGTGGCGTTCCTGGTGCATGCGGATCGTGCCGTAGATCCCATTGTTGACTACGATGAAGATCACCTTCGCGCGCTGCTGCACAGCGCTCGCGATTTCCTGCCCGTTCATCTGGAAGCAGCCGTCGCCGCTGATCGAGACCACCACCCTGTCGCGATGGCGGATGGCGGCGGATACGCCAGCGGGAACGCCGTAGCCCATGGCGCCGGCCTGTGGCGCCAGCTGCGTACCGTAGCGCTTGTAGCGGAAATACCGGTGAATCCAGACCGTGTAGTTGCCGGCGCCATTGGCGACGATGGCGTCGTCGGACAGGGTCTCGCTGAGCCAGGCGACGATGCGCGCATAGTCGAGAGCGCCCGTTGTGTCGCCGGGTGTGGAAAAGGCGAGATACGCGGCATGCGCAACTACGGCCTCGCCGCGCCACGCAGCCGCGACGGGCTCCATGGCCCGGGCCGCCGAACAGAACTCCGCCATGCCGCCGTTGATCGCGAGATCCGGCTGGTAGACCTTGCCGAGCTCGTCGATTCCGGCAGCGACATGAACGAGGGTCTGGCGCGGCTTGGGGAAGGTGAAGGAGCGGTAGCCGTCGCTGACGATCTCTCCTAGCTGGGAGCCCAGCACGATCAGGAGGTCGGTGGCATCGATCCGAGCGCGAAGCTGCGGGTCGATGCCCAGCCCGACAACGCCGGCGTAGTTCGGATGGCGATTGTCGAGGATGTCCTGCCTCCGGAAGGCCGCCGCGACCGGCAGTTCGTTGGCTTCCGCGAAAGCCCTCAGATCGTCGCATGCGCCGGCCGACCAGCCACCTCCGCCGGCCAGCAGCAACGGCCGCTTAGCGCCTTCCAGAAGCGTTCGCAGCCGCTGCATCTCCTTGCGCCCCGGATGCGGCCGGAGCAGGTGATACGGCCGGCCATCGCCGGTGTCGGCCCGCTCCGTCTGCATGTCCTCGGGAAGCGCAAGCACCACCGGTCCGGGACGCCCCGATGTTGCAACGTGGAAGGCTCGGCTCACCATTTCAGGGATGCGGGCGGGGTTGTCGATCTGGGCGACCCATTTCGTCATGACGCCGAACATGCGGCGGAAGTCGATTTCCTGGAACGCCTCGCGCTCCGTCATGTCGCGGGCGACCTGGCCGAGAAAGAGAATCAGCGGCGTCGAGTCCTGATGCGCCGTATGGATGCCGATCGAGGCGTTGGTCCCCCCGGGGCCGCGGGTGGCGAAGGCGATGCCCGGCCGGCCGGTCATCTTGCCCCATGCTTCCGCCATGTAGGCGACGCCGCCCTCTTGCCGGCAGACGACGAGGTTGATGCTGCTCTGCAGATCGTGGAGTGCGTCCAAGGTCGCGAGATAGCTTTCGCCCGGGACGCAGAAGACGGTATCGACGCCGTGCAGGCGGAGGCAGTCGACGAGGATCTGTCCGCCGGTCCGGAAGTTGCTGCCGGTTCCCGTGTCGGTCATCGCCAGGTCTCGATCAACCGGTCAAGAAGTATCGTGTATTGCTGCCTCTTCGGCTTGTTCCTGTCTTCCTCGTTGACGTAGGAGATCGAGGATTTGCCGAGGAGCGCACGCGGCAGGATCATCACCCGGCAGAATTCGCCGGGCCGGTCATCGGGCGCGCGGGCTAGCACCGGCTCGGGCCCGGATTCGAACCAGCAACCGCCGCGAGCGATTTCGTGGGTCTTGCCGCCTGTCTCGACGGTCAGGCGTCCGTCGAGAAGGTAGCGGATTCCGGGGCCCTGGTGGGTGTGCAGGTAGGCGACGCCCGACGGTGGAATCAGCACCCGGTCGCAGCGAAGGAGAAAGTCGGTGCCGGATGCAAGGCTGATCCCGGCCGCGAGCTCGAGACGCGATGCGACGTTGGAGCCGGTCGCCGGCATGTCTGCGGGATCGGGACCCACGAGCTCGTAGCGCAGGAGGTTCGCCGGGGCCTGCCCGGCCACTATCATCGTCTCGCCGCTGCCGAGCCACGCCTCGCCCGCTTCGACGGTGACGGCGGCGCCGGAATGGGTGATGTCGACGGATGCCGACAGCGGGCAGATTGCCCGCACCGCCGCGGGCAGGGGAGCGGCCAGGGCTGCCCCGGCGGCGAGGCTGTCGCCGTAAAGCCGCAGTGTATGTGCTGCCATGCCGTTGTCCTTCCCGCGGTCGCCGGTTCGTTGACCGTGACGCGCCGGCGGCTATGATGGTGTCCTGCCGCCATACCGTCCCGGAGTACGAAATCGTGAGGAACCATACCCTAAGGGTATACCGTTCGGAAGAACATCTGCCGCGCGAGGGGCAGCTGGCATGGAAGATCGCGGCGGTGGCGTCGGATCCGGTGGCCGTCGAGGACGACGTTACGGAGATGATCGTCAACAGGATCATCGACAACGCGTCGGTGGCCGTGGCAGCCCTCAACCGGCGGCCGGTAGCGAACGCGCGCGCGATGGGCATATGTCATCCCCGCGAAGGCGGCGCGACCATATTCGGACTCCCGTCCCGGCGCCGGTTCTCGGCCGAATGGGCGGCATGGGCCAATGGCACGGCGGTGCGCGAGCTCGACTACCACGACACGTTCCTCGCCGCCGACTATTCCCATCCCGGCGACAATATCCCGCCGATTCTGGCAGTCGCCCAGCAGAAGGGGTGCAGCGGTCGCGACCTCGTTCGCGGCATCGCGACCGCATACGAGATCCAGGTCGACCTTGTGAAGGGCATCTGCCTGCATGCCCGCAAGATCGATCACATCGCCCATATCGGACCATCCGCCGCGGCCGGCATTGGTACGCTGCTCGGACTCGACGCGTCCTGCATCTACCAGGCCGTGCAGCAGGGGCTGCATGTGACCTGTACTACCCGCCAGTCCCGCAAGGGCGAGATCTCGAGCTGGAAGGCCTATGCGCCCGCGCATGCGGGAAAGCTCGCGATCGAGGCGGTCGACCGCTGCATGCGCGGCGAGGGTGCTCCGTCGCCGATCTACGAGGGCGAGGACAGCGTCCTCGCCTGGATGCTTGACGCAGGTAATCGCGAATATGTGGTTCCGCTTCCTGAGCCGGGCGAGCCCAAGCGCGCAATCCTTGAGACCTACACCAAGGAGCATTCGGCCGAATACCAGAGCCAGGCGCTCATAGATCTCGCGCGGAGAATGGGTGCACGAATAGCGAATGCCGATTCCGTCGAGAATATCGTCATCCACACCAGCCACCATACCCACAACGTGATCGGCACCGGCGCCGGCGATCCACAGAAGATGGATCCCGGGGCGAGCCGCGAGACGCTCGACCATTCGATCATGTACATCTTCGCCGTCGCGCTCCAGGACCGTGCTTGGCACCATGTACGGTCCTATGCTCCGGAAAGGGCGCAGCGCGCCGATACCGTCCGCCTGTGGCACAAGGTATCCACGGTCGAGGATCCGGTATGGACCGAACGCTACCATGATCCCGATCCCGGGCGGCGCGCTTTCGGAGGAAGGGTCGTGATCACGATGAAGAACGGCGATATTCTCGAAGACGAGCTTGCGGTGGCCGACGCGCATCCCGCCGGGGCGCGGCCGTTCGCTCGCGACGACTATATCGGAAAATTCAATGTCTTGACGCAGGATCTCGTGTCTGAAAAGGAACGACAGCGGTTCCTTGAGGCGGCGTACCGGCTGCCCGAGCTGTCGGCATCCGAACTCGGTGCCCTCAACGTGACCCTGGATCTTGCTGAACTCTCCTCCGCCGAGCCCGACGGACGGGGAATCTTCTGATGCTGTTTCCCGTCAAGAGCGGTGCCGAGAAGAGGGCCGACCTCCGCGCCGCCCTTGCGTCGGGCCGGCTTCTCCGCTTTCCGGGCGCCCACGCGCCGATCGTGTCGCTGGTCATTGAGGAGCAGGGCTTCGACGGCGTCTACATATCGGGGGCCGCGCTCTCGGCTGATCTTGGATTGCCGGACATCGGACTTACCACCCTCGGCGAGGTGACCCAGCGCGGCCGCCAGATCGCGCGGGTCACCAGCCTGCCGGCGCTGATCGACGTCGATACCGGTTTCGGGGAGCCGCTCAATGCGGCCCGGACCGTTCAGGAGCTTGAGGAGCTCGGGATCGCGGGCTGCCATCTTGAGGACCAGGTCAATCCCAAGCGGTGCGGTCATCTTGACAACAAGACCATCGTGCCGACCGGCGAGATGGTGATGAAGATCAGGGCTGCCGCGAACGCGCGGCGCGACCCCAACTTCCTCCTGATGGCGCGCACCGACGCCCGCGCCTCTGAGGGGCTCGAGGCCGCGCTCGAGCGCGCCCGCGCCTACGTCGATGCCGGTGCGGACGCGATTTTTCCCGAAGCGCTGCAGGACGTGTCCGAATACGAGCGGACGCGCAGGGAGCTCGGCGACGTGCTGCTCTTGGCGAACCTCACGGAGTTCGGCAAGACGCCGCTCCTGACGGCGGACGAGCTTGAGGAGCTTGGATTCAACATCGTCATCTACCCGGTATCGTCGCTGCGCCTCGCGATGAAGGCGGTGGAGGACGGTCTCGCGGAACTGAAGGACCGAGGGACGCAGAAGGGGCTCGTCGAGCACATGCAGACCCGCAAGCGCCTCTACGAACTCATCCGCTACGAGCAGTACAACCGCTTCGACAGCGACATCTACGATTTCAGGATCTGACAGGGGGGCAACCGAAATGGCAGCACGATCAGCCCGGAAGGCAGGGACAGGCAGGTCGCGCAAGCCGGCGGAGCCCGTGATCCACAAGGGCCTCGCCGGGATCACCGTCGACACCACCTCGGTTTCCAAGGTCGTGCCGGAGACCAATTCGCTGACCTATCGCGGCTATGCGGTGCAGGACCTTGCCGCCAAGTGCCGTTTCGAGGAGGTTGCGTACCTGATTCTCCATGGCGAGCTTCCCAACCACCGCCAGTACCGGGCGTTCGTCGCCGACGAACGCCGCCGCCGGGAGCTGACGCGTCCGCACCTTGAGGTCATCAGGCAGTTTCCGAAATCCGCGCACCCCATGGACACGTTGCGCACCGCGGTCAGCTGTCTCGGCACGACGGAAACCGCGTGGGGCGGTGAGCCGCGGGAACGCGACCTCGACCGGACGATGAACCTGCTCGCCAAGATCCCGACGATGATTGCCGCCGACTACCGCTTTCGCAAGGGACAGACGCGCAGGCGTCCGCGCGACGACCTTTCGTTTTCGGAGAATTTCTTTCACATGTGCTTCGGCAAGGTGCCGCCGGCAAAAGTCATTCGGGCGTTCGACACCTCCCTGATCCTCTATGCCGAACACAGCTTCAACGCGTCGACCTTCACCGCCCGCGTGATCACCTCTTCGCGGTCCGACATCTACAGCGCCGTGACCGGTGCGATCGGTTCGCTCAAGGGGCCGCTGCACGGCGGCGCCAACGAAGCCGTCATGCACAATCTCCTTGAGATTGCTGCGCCCGAGCGCGCGGAGTCGTGGCTGCGCGAGCGGTTCGCGGCGAAGGATCTGGTAATGGGGTTTGGGCACCGCGTCTACAAGCAGGGCGATTCGCGGGTCCCGACCATGCGCGCTGCGCTGGAGGACCTCACCGCGTGGAGCGGCGACGGCCGTTGGGTCGAAATATCGGACATTCTCCAGGGCATCATGATCGGGGAGAAGGGTATTCATCCGAATCTCGATTTTCCCGCCGGTCCCGCTTACTACCTGATGGGCTTCGACATCGACATGTACACGCCGATCTTCGTCATGAGCAGGATCACCGGCTGGGCCGCGCATGTCCTCGAGCAGAATGCCGACAACAGCCTGATCCGGCCGCTCAGCGCTTATGGCGGCATCAGCCAGCGCGAGGTCAAGCCGATTTCACGGCGCTGAGTCGTTGCCGCCGGCGCGGCGATCGCATATCTTCGCGCGCCGCCACAGAGGAAGCGTCCCGCCATGCGGATGTCCGCCTATTTCCTGCCGACCCTGAAGGAGGATCCAGCCGAGGCGCAGATCGTGTCGCATCGGCTGATGCTGCGTGCCGGCATGATCCGCCAGTCCAGTGCGGGCATTTATTCCTGGCTGCCGCTTGGCCTCAGGGTGCTGCGCCAGATCGAGCGCATCGTGCGGGAGGAACAGGATCGGGCGGGGTGTCAGGAAGTGCTGATGCCGACGATTCAGCCCGCCGATCTGTGGCGCGAAAGCGGGCGCTATGACGATTACGGCGCCGAGATGCTCCGTATCCGCGACCGTCACGATCGTGAGATGCTCTACGGGCCGACCAACGAGGAGCAGATTACCGAGATCGTTCGCGCACACGCCCGGAGCTACAAGGACTTTCCCAAGGTATTTTACCACATACAGTGGAAGTTCCGCGACGAAGTGCGCCCCCGTTTCGGCGTCATGCGGGGCCGCGAGTTCCTGATGAAGGACGCCTACTCCTTCGATCTCGACGCCGCGGGTGCCCGGAGCGCCTACAACAGGATGTTTGTCTCCTACCTGCGCACCTTCGCCCGCATGGGGTTGAAGACGATTCCCATGGCCGCCGATACCGGACCGATCGGTGGCGATCTCAGCCATGAATTCATCGTTCTCGCCGAGACCGGCGAGAGCGATGTCTATTGCCACCGCAAGCTCCTCGAATTCGACGTGCTCGACCAGGAGATCGACTACGGGTCCGATCTGCAACCTCTGGTCGACCGCTGGACAGGCCTTTACGCGGCGACGGACGACCTCCATGACGAGGCGGCAGGCCGCGAACTCGGAGAAGACCTGGTGACTGCGCGGGGCATCGAGGTCGGCCACATCTTCTATTTCGGGACCAAGTATTCGCAGACGATGAACGCCGCCGTCAGCGGCCCCGACGGCACCGAGGTCTTTCCCGAAATGGGGTCCTACGGGATCGGCGTCTCGCGTCTCGCCGGCGCGCTGATCGAGGCGTTCCACGACGACGCCGGGATCGTGTGGCCGGCTGCCGTGGCGCCGTTCGGGGTGGGGCTGACAAACCTCAGGGTCGGCGATGCGGCGTGTGATGAAGCCTGCCAGCGGCTCTATGGCGAGCTCCAGGCCGCCGGGCTCGACCCCCTCTATGACGACCGCGAGGAACGCGCCGGCACCAAGTTCGCGGACATGGACCTTATCGGACTGCCATGGCAGCTCATCGTCGGCCCAAGGGGCATTGCGCACGGGACTGTCGAACTGAAGAATCGCGCTACCGGCGAGCGCCAGGAACTGTCTTCCGAATCTGCCTTGGCCCGACTGGCTCAATGATTTTCGGCGCCTTCGAGAGGATGGTCGCGTTCCGCTATTTGCGCGCGCGCCGTGAACGGGGCTTCATTTCTGTCATCGCCGGGTTCTCGCTTGCCGGCATCGCGCTTGGCGTGGCCACCCTGATCATCGTCATGTCCGTCATGAACGGGTTCCGTGTCGAGCTGATGCACCGGATTCTGGGGCTGAATGGCCATCTCGCAGCATCCAGCGCGGTTGGGAGGACATTGCCGGATTTTGACTCGCTGGTGCGCGAGATCATGGCGCTTGATGGTGTGCGCCAGGTAATTCCGACGGTCGGAGGCCAGGTTCTGGCAACCGCCAACGGCGTTGCCGGGGGCGCCGTCGTCCGCGGCGTTCCGCCGGACGATCTCCGGGCCCGCGCCATCATCTCGGACAACATTCGTGAGGGATCCCTTCGCGACTTCGAGGGCAGAAACGCGGTCATCGTCGGCACCCGTTTCGCCAGCAAGTTCGGTGTCCGTCCGGGTGACCGCATCAGGCTGGTGTCTCCTCAGTCCGCCAGCACCGCTTTTGGCTCGGTGCCGCGCGTTGGGCGCTTTACGGTGGTCGCGCTGTTCGATGTCGGGATGCACGAATACGATTCGGCCTTTGTCTTCATGCCGCTCGCGGCAGCGCAGAGATATTTCCGCACCGGCCCCGAGGTGACGAGCCTGGAGATCTTCCTCGACGATCCCGATGGCGTCCCGACCGTCAGGCCGAAGCTTCCCCTGTCCGGCGGAAAACCGCTCAGGGTCGTCGACTGGCAGCGCGCCAATGACAGCTTCTTCAACGCCATCGAGGTCGAGCGCAACGTCATGTTCCTGATCCTGACCCTGATCATACTCGTCGCCGCCTTCAACATCATTTCGAGCCTGATAATGTTGGTGAAGGACAAGGGTCGGGATATCGCGATCCTGCGCACCATGGGTGCGACGCGGGGCATGATCCTGCGTATCTTCCTGCTTGCCGGCGCGTCGGTCGGCATCCTTGGCACCGCGGTGGGCTTCGTGCTCGGCATCGCCTTTGCAGACAATATCGAGACCATCCGGCAATGGCTGCAATCGCTGACCGGGACTGAACTGTTTGCCGCGGAGATCTACTTTCTGTCGCAATTGCCGTCGGTCCTGCTCGCAGAAGATGTCATTGGCGTGGTAGCGATGTCACTTTGCCTGTCGGTTCTCGCGACGCTCTATCCCGCCTGGCGGGCGGCGCGGCTCGATCCCGTCGAGGCGTTGCGCTATGAGTGACGCCGTCCTCGAATTGCGGGACATTGTCCGGACTTTCCGCCAGGGCGAAGACAGGCTCGAGGTCCTGTGCGGGGCGTCGCTTCATGTCGCCGCGGGCGAGATCGTTGCACTGACAGGACCCTCGGGTGCCGGAAAGTCGACGTTTCTCCATGTCGCCGGGCTTCTCGAGCGCCCGGATGCGGGAGAGGTCGTCGTCAGGGGCGAGGCATGCGGCAGGCTGTCGGATGACGAGCGCACCACGCTACGGCGGCGGTCGATAGGATTCGTCTATCAGTTTCATCATCTGTTGCCCGAATTTACGGCTCTCGAGAACCTCGTGCTGCCACAGATGATTGCCGGTGTTGGCAGGGCGGCGGCCGGTCGCCGGGCACAGGAAATGCTGGAGATGACAGGCATCGCCGAGAGGGCGCGCCACCGGCCCGCGGAGATGTCCGGAGGACAGCAGCAGCGCGTGGCCATCGCCCGCGCCTTCGCCAATCAACCGGAGATACTGATAGCGGACGAACCCACCGGCAATCTTGATCAGGAAACCGCCGATCGAATGTTCGGGCTCCTGCTCGATCTGGTTCGCGGGCAAGGAGTAGGCGCGCTGGTTGCGACCCACAATCCCGAGCTGGCCGCGCGCATGGACCGGGAATTGACGGTGCGGAATGGCGCGTTGGAGGAGGCTTGAGCGACCGGCGGGACAAGTTGCAGGAGGGCGGTTTGGAAACGCGGACGCGTTTCAGCCGACACCCGATCGAAGTTCAGATGTCCTGACCTCGTGAGTTGGCTTGATCAGTCCGCCCCCCCTTTCCAACACCAATGAACGGGTTTCCCGGTTTTTTGCTGTCGAGAGTTAGCGACACGCCGAACGGCCAGCCTGGCGGAGAAATCCTCAATGCGCTAACATTCACCTTGGACCAGTCGACGGGGGCAGGTCATGATTTACACTCCGTCGGCATGGAGCGGTCTCCGTGCTTGTTATAACTGATTGATATATTGTCCAATTACACGGATTCATGGTCCATGCAAACCCTCATGGCAAAACATGCGGGCTGTTCCGGACACGCCCGGACCGATGGCCGCACCGCCCGCCGGGGCATTCGCCGTCCGGTGCCGGCGGGGCTGAAGGACTGGCTGATGGCGCCGGAGGCGCCTCCCGAGGCGATCCGAGCCTATGCCGAAGAGACCGGTCGCTTTCACCGCGAGCGCTTGTCGGCCGTCCCGGCCGACCTTCCGGACATCCACCCCAACGTGGCGGAAATCGGCCGCCGCAAGGTGGGGCGGCTCGCCGAGGCGCCGAACCGCCCGGAGAACCGCGGCGAGGCGGTGTCCGCGATACGAGGCCTGATCGAGCGCATCGCGCTGGTACCGGGCGAGAAGTGGGGCGAGGTTCACACCACCCCGCACGATGATCCCGCGGCCGTCCTCGGTTGGACCGCCAAGGGGGACGGAAAGAACAGGGGTGGAAGCTCGCTGCCGGGAATGTCGGTCTCGGCTGAAACGCGGACCCGATTCGGCCTAGACTGTCGCCATGCCTGATCCCGGCTTTGTCCATCTGAGGGTGCATTCCGCCTACTCGCTCCTTGAGGGCGCGATCCGGCTCAGAGAATTGCCGGAACTGTGCCGGCGCCACCTCATGCCTGCCGTTGCCGTCACCGACACCAACAATATGTTCGCCGCGATGGAGTTCGCCATGGTGGCGTCCAACGCCGGTATCCAGCCGATCATCGGCTGTCAGCTAGACCTCGCCGGCGACGATGCGGCAAGCGGAGCGAACCCGCATGTTCCGGCGCATCGCCGTCGCCATGACCGCCTCGTGCTTCTGGCGCAGGACGAGAGCGGCTATCGCAACCTGATGCAGCTGTCGTCGGACGCATTCCTGGCCAGCAAGGCCGGCGAGGTTCATACGACATTCGAGCGGCTTGAGAGGCACGGCGACGGGCTGATCTGTCTTTCCGGGGGGCCTGACGGACCGCTCGGACGCCTGCTTGAAGGAGGCCAGCGCGAGGCCGCCGCGGTCATGGTGCGGCGGCTTGCCGGATTGTTTCCGGGGCGTTTCTATGTCGAGCTGCAGCGTCACGGGCTCGAGATCGAGGATCGCATTGAGCTCGGCCTCGTCGAACTTGCAAACGCAGAGGGCCTGCCGCTGGTCGCCACTAACGATGTCTATTTTGCGGAGGCCGAACTGCATCAGGCGCATGATGCGCTGCTGTGCATCGATCAGGGTGTGCCGGTGAGCGACCAGAATCGCCGCCAGCTTACCGCGAACCACTATTTCCGTTCTGCGGACGAGATGCGCGAACTGTTCTCCGACATCCCCGAGGCGGTCGACAATACGGTCGTGATTGCGCGGCGCTGCGCCTACATGCCGCCGCAGCGCGACCCCATATTGCCGCCCTTCGCCGACGGCGATGATGGCGACGAGGTGGAGGTGCTGCGTACGCAGGCGCGGGCAGGGTTGGAAGCGCGGCTTGAGAAACATGTCTTCGACAGTGCCATGGATGCCGCTGCGCGCGATGAAAAGGCCCGTCCGTACAGGGACCAGCTCGACTTCGAGCTCGGCGTCATCATCGACATGGGCTTTCCCGGCTATTTTCTGATCGTCGCCGACTTCATCCGGTGGGCCAAGGAGCAAGGCATCCCGGTGGGACCGGGACGCGGCTCCGGGGCCGGGTCCGTTGTCTCGTGGGCGCTGGCGATCACGGATCTCGATCCACTCCGTTTCGGCCTGCTGTTCGAGCGTTTCCTCAATCCGGAACGCGTATCGATGCCGGACTTCGACATCGATTTCTGCCAGGATGGACGCGACAGGGTCATCGACTATGTGCGCCAGAAATACGGCGCCGACAGGGTGGCCAATATCATTACATTTGGGACGTTGCAGGCGCGCGCGGTCCTGCGCGATGTCGGGCGGGTGCTCGGCATGCCGTACGGTCAGGTCGACCGCATCTGCAAGATGGTGCCGTTCAATCCGGCGCAGCCGCCGACGCTGCAGGAAGCGATTGACGCCGAACCTGACCTTCGGGAAATGCGCCACAGCGACGAGAGCGTGGCCCAGCTGATCGACATCTCGCTCAAGCTCGAGGGCCTGTACCGCCATGCCTCGACCCATGCCGCCGGCGTGATCATCGGAGACCGGCCGCTCACCGAACTGGTTCCGCTCTACCGCGATCCGCGCGAGGGGCAGCTGGCGACACAGTTCTCCATGAAATACGCGGAGGCGGCAGGGCTTGTGAAGTTCGATTTCCTTGGCCTCAAGACCCTGACCGTCCTTCAGAAGGCGTGCAAGCTGGCGGCTGACAGGGGGGAGGAAATCGACCTCGACAGCCTGCCGCTCGACGATCCGGAGACCTTCGAGTTGCTGGGGCGCGGTGATGCGGTGGGCATATTTCAGCTCGAAAGCGGTGGCATGCGCGATGCGCTGCGCCAGATGAAACCGGACAGTTTCGAGGATATCATCGCCCTGGTCTCGCTATACCGGCCTGGCCCGATGGACAACATTCCCCGCTACATCGCCTGCAAGCATGGCGATGAGGAACCCGACTATCTCCACCCCGATCTGCAGCCTGTCCTTGAAGAGACCTTCGGTGTCATCATCTACCAGGAACAGGTGATGGAAATCGCCAAGATCCTGTCGGGATATTCTCTCGGAGGTGCCGACCTCCTGCGCCGCGCGATGGGCAAGAAGATCAAGTCGGAAATGGAAGCCCAGCGGCAGGTCTTCGTCAACGGCGCGGTCGCCCGGGGCGTCGGGCGCGGCCGTGCGTCGACGATCTTCGATCTTGTCGACAAGTTTGCTGGCTATGGCTTCAACAAGTCGCACGCCGCAGCCTACGCCCTCGTGGCCTACCAGACGGCGTGGCTGAAGGCTCACTATCCGGTCGAGTTCCTTGCCGCTTCGATGACGCTCGATTACGGCAATATCGACAAGCTTGGTGTCTTCCGCCAGGAGCTGGTGCGGCTCGGCATCGAACTGCTGCCGCCCGACATCAACAGGTCGCAGGCGTTCTTTTCGGTGGAGCCCGTGGCCAATGGCGGTGTCCGCCATGCGGTGCGCTATGCGCTTGCAGCGATCAGGAACGTCGGCGCGAAGGCTATGGAGGAAATGGTCGAGGAGCGGGACCGGAACGGGCCGTACAGGAGCCTGACGGACTTCGCGTCGCGCCTCGGCGCAGACGGCGCCAACAAGCGCCAGCTTGAGAATCTCGCGCGTGCGGGCGCGTTCGATTCCCTGGATGCGAACCGCAGGCGCCTGCACGAGGGTGCAGAACACATCATGCGTTTTGCTGCCAGCGCGGAAGCCGAACGCAGCAGCGGCCAGGCCAACCTGTTCGGTTCGTCCGACAGTTCAGCCGAATCCGGGGTCGGACTTTGGCTTCCGGACTGCACGGACTGGCCGACCATGGAACGGTTGGCGAACGAGTACGAGGCGGTCGGCTGCTATCTGTCGGCGCATCCGCTCGACCGCTACGTTCACCGGCTCCGGCGCCTCGGCGTGACGCCGGCAAAGAACCTAGCCTCGCTTGCCGCCGGTGCCGAAACGCAGATGGCCGGCGTGGTGATCGGTTGCCAGGAACGCATCTCGAACAAGGGGGAACGTTACGCCTTTGTCAAGTTTTCCGATCCGTCCGACACCTGCGAGATCCTAGTGTCGGCCAAGCTGCTGCGGGAATCTCAGGAGCTCGTCAAGGCTGGCCGGGAGCTCCATGTGACTGTCGGACTCGGCAGGGAAGAAGGTGACGCGAGGCTCTATGCTCGCGAGATCCGGCCCCTTGATAAACTACTTGCCCGCGACAGGGGGGACGTCAAGCTGGTCGTCAACGACAAGCGTGCCGTCGACGGCATCAGGCGCATCCTGGAATCGGCGGAGCCAGGCAAGGACGCCTTGGCGCTGATCATCAGGACCACCGACTGCCAGGAGGTGGAACTCCAGTTACGGGGCGGGATAGCGCTTACCGACCGGTTCAGGGCCTCTGTCGAGAACCTGCCGGGGGTGGCGGAGGTTCTGGACCTGTAGGAGT
Source organism: Alphaproteobacteria bacterium (assembly GCA_964291215.2). GTDB lineage: Bacteria > Pseudomonadota > Alphaproteobacteria > MPNO01 > UBA830 > JAJEBT01. Next base: position 3,193,141 of record OZ219791.1, read on the forward strand.
TCAGCACGCCATCGGCCGGGGCGCACGTTACGATGGCAAGGAATTGGGGAACCGCCTTGGAAGGGTTACTTCATGACTTTCCCGCGCTGCATTCGATCTTGCCGATTGCTGATGGAGGGAGGTTGCACCGCCTGCCGGGTTTTCTGGCCGCGGGGCCGTCCACGGGTCGTCGCAGCTGGAAAACCTGGCAAGAATGCGGAAATTTGTGCCCCGTTCAGCGGTCGTTCAAGACATCTCTCGTTCCTCCCGATGGACGCTGTTGGCGAGTATGGGGGCCTAAACTTGGACGATGTGCGAGAACTGGCGATGTCTACGACGGCTATTTCTATCTTGCAGATGGTGATGTTTGTATTGCGAAAATCACGCCTGCTTCGAAAATGGGAAAGGTGCCCTTGCCAAAGGTCTTGCCAACGGCGTTGGGTTTGGTACAACCGAGTTGCATGTGATCCGCCCAGGCTCGCAATTGGACCGACACTTCCTGTTTTGTGTTTCAATTGCACACGATTTCGGAAAACTCGGCGAGTCGGAAATGTACGGCGCTGGAGGGCAGAAGCGAATTGATGAAAACTTCATCAGGAATTGGAAGCCGCCCCTTCCCCCGCTCGCCACGCAACGGCGGATCGCGCGGTTTCTTGATGAGAGGCCGGCGCGAATCGACGGGTTGATCGAGAAACTGGTGGGTTGCGATGCGCGCGCCAGTGCATCGAAAAATCATCCCAATTCCGTATCTACTCACCCCTTGTTGGGTTCTGATTGGCCATAGTGCTCGTTGATGATGTCTGCGGCTTTTCCGTCGAGGGCGATCTGGGTGGCGACGAGTGGGTTGTAGCCGAGTGCGGCCATGGAGGTGAGGTAGCTTGAGCCCCGGCACCATGCTTTTGCGTGGAGCGGAAGCATCCGGACACCTTGACCTTTGCCATCCTGATCTTCTGTTCTCCGGCATTGTTGGTGAAGCTGACGTTGGGGTCGTCTGTGAAGCGCAGGTTTTCGTGTTTCACGAGACGTTCGCGCAGGTTGTGCGCGTTTGCGTCCACGTTTTCCTTTCGGCGGCGGCGGGATATCGGGCAGTTCCCTGGCGCCCTGCGTGAGGATGGTGCGGTAGCGCTTGCGCCCGGCGTCGTTCAGGGTCTTGGATGCGCTCTTGTTGACCTTGTGGCAGACCTCGCGGAGCAGGCTCTTCATCAGTCGCGCGGTAGCCTCGACGACAAAGGTCAGTTCGCGCAGCAGGTGGCTGCCGCACAGCTGGTGGCTACATTGGCCCATGTACGAGGCCCAGGACGCCCTTGTAACACGGGCCGATCTCTTGCCCGCGCTTGCGGTGCGGGAACTTACACGTCAGGGTCCCACGACATGGAGCCACTTACTGTTGATCCGAAATCGTCGACATCGGGCGTTGCAGGAGGTGCGCCACGGCGGCCTCCTCCCATGACGCATCGTGAAAGCATAGCCGAGGCCTCGGAGAGCTTGATGCCGGAGATCGCCTGCACGAACGCGACGGCACGGCGCAGGGACAGCATTTGGGCGACCAGCAGGTTGATGACGAGGGCCTGAATGCCGATGCCGTACTGCACGGGATGTTGTCGGGGAACCGGCCCTTGGTCCGGGCTTTGCACTTCGGGCATTCCTTGATCTCGGCGCGGCGCTCGACGACCTCGAACACGATGTCATAGAGGACGCGGCGCTCCCGATCGACGGGGCCGTCAATGTCGGCGCCGCAGGCGCCGCAGGCGTCGCAGGCCGCGACCGTTTCCTCGACGATGGTCTTGCGCAGGTTGTCGCCCATCTGCCGGTTCGGCTTCGGGCCCTTGCCGTTGCTTCCGGCACGCTCTTGTCCGTCTGTGACGGCGGCAGACCGGAGTTCCGGCTCGTGCGTAGTCTTCTCCAGAAGGACGACGATGAGGATTTCGAGCAGGATGACGAAGACGCGGATGACGGCCTCTTCCGCCACCTTGCCGGCAGCGCCGCGGTCCTGGCCGCTTCGAACTCCTCGCGCGCCGCCCGTCGCCATCACCCGGCCTTGCGCTTCATCAGCGCGCCGCTTCCGAGATGCGTTTCCACATACAGATCATGCGGAGGCTGGAGCCCCGGAAGCAGCTGGCACAGCCCGCTCGTCGCCTTCGATCCAAAGTAGCCCACTGGCGGTCCTTGTCGTTCTCGATGACCACCACTAAGCGAATCGGCCTGCAATGTCAAATCTCCACGAAAACCCGTTCGTTACTCTACCCCGACATCAAGCCGGAACCAGGGGGTGAGCAGTTACCCAATTCCAAGAGCCTTTTGGGCTTGCTCATGGAGTATCGTTCGGCGTTGATCACAGCAGCCGTTACAGGCCAACTCGCGGACCTGCAATGACACCCGGCGTCTCGACATATGCGATGTTACGGTCAGTCTTGGTCATTCAACCTGCTTGCGCATTCGTTCGGGAACGGGTTTGGTGGACAACTCCATGAGATGCGATGTTTCAACATGACTCGGGTGGCCGTCAGTCCGAAAGTGCTTTGTTGGGCTCGGGAGCGCGCCGGGCTCAGCCTGGCCGACCTTGAAGACAGGTTCCCGAGGTTGGCCGAGTGGGAGAATGCGTCCATCCAGCCCACGATGCGCCAGTTGCAGGACTTCGCCAAAAAGACGCGGGTGCCGTACGGATTTCTTTTCCTGCCGGAACCGCCGGCGATGGGGTTGCCATTCGCGGATTTCCGCACAGTCGAAAACCAACGCCCCGAAGGCATCAGCCCGGAGCTGATGGACACCGTTCACCTCATGCGGCGGCGGCAGGCCTGGCTGCGGGAAGAGCGGCTGGAAGCGGAAGCATCGCCGGTGGGCTTCGTCGGCACCGCGTCGCTGTCAGACACCCCGGCGGCCATCGGCCGGGAAATGCGGCGCGTACTCGGTCTGGTTGACGGTTGGGCAAAGCGGGTGCCCAACTGGACGGCAGCCGTGGGCGAACTACGCAAAACCATCGAAGCAGTCGGCGTCATGGCGGTCATCAACGGCGTTGTCGGCAACAATGCTCATCGCAAGCTGGATGTGAACGAGTTTCGCGGCTTTGCCCTGAGCGACCCCTATGCCCCGCTGATCTTCGTCAACGGGGCTAACGCCAAGTCCGCCCAGATGTTCACCCTCGCGCATGAATTGGCGCATTTGTGGCTGGGCGATGCGGGCGAGGGCTTGTCCGGCTTCAAGGGGCTGCAACCAGGCAATGGAGCGGTAGAGCGATTTTGCAACCGGGCGGCGGCCGAGTTCCTCGTACCTGCCGCCGGATTTCAGGCCGCCTGGGACGGGGTTGCCGGTAGCGAAGCCCCGTTGGAGAGTCTGGCCAGGCACTTCAAGGTCAGCCCGGTGGTGGTCGGGCGCCGGGCAATGGATCTGGGCTTGATGGAGCGAGACGAGTTTCTCAGTTTCTACGACGACTACACCCGGAGCGAACACCGAAGAAGGCAAACGGGAACCGGCAGCGGAGATTTCTACAATAACCAGAATAGCCGCGTGGGCCGCTTGTTTGCTTCTCACCTGATCCGGGCGGCCAAGGAGGGGCGCGTCGGCTTCAAGGAAGCCTACGACCTGACCGGGCTTCATGCCGGCACGTTCCAGAGATATGCCCGCAAACTCGAAATCACGCTACCGTGAGTTCGTCGCCCGACTACCTCATCGATTCCGATGTGCTGATCACGGCGTAACTGCTCACCCCCTGGTTCCGGCTTGATGTCGGGGTAGAGCAACGAACGGGTTTTCGTGGAGATTTGACACTGCATGCCGATTCGTTTAGTGGTGGTCATCGAGAACGACGGGGACCGCCAGTGGGCTACTTTGGATCGAAGGCGACGAGCGGGCTGTGCCAGCTACTTCCGGGGCTCCAGCCCCCGCATGATCTGTATGTGAAAACGCATCTCGGAAGCGGCGCGCTGATGAAGCGCAAGGCCGGGTGATGGCGACGGGCGGCGCGCGAGGAGTTCGAAGCGGCCAAGACCCGGATCGCGGCGCTGCGTGCGGCCGGGCGGCAAGGTGGCGGAAGAGGCCGTGATCCGCGTCCTCGTCATCCTGCTCGACATCATCATCGTCGTCCTTCTGGAGAAGACCACGCAAGAGCCGGAACTCCGGTCTGCCGCCGTCACAGACGGACAAGAGCGTGCCGGAAGCAACGGCCCGAAGCCGAACCGGCAGATGGGCGACAACCTGCGCAAGACCATCGTCGAGGAGACGGTCGCGGCCTGCGACGCCTGCGGCGCTGACATCGACGGCCCCGTCGATCGGGAGCGCCGCACGACATCGTGTTCGAGGTTGTCGAGCGCCGCGCCGAGATCAAGGAATGCCCGAAGTGCAAGGCCCGGGGCCGGTTCCCCGAAAACATCCCGTGCAGTACGGCATCGGCATCCAGGCCCTCGTTATCAACCTGCTGGTCGCCCAAATGCTGTCCCTGCGCCGTGCCGTCGCGTTCGTGCAGGCGATCTCCGGCATCAAGCTCTCCGAGGCCTCGGCTATGCTTTCACGATGCGTCATGGGAGGAGGCCGCCGTGGCGCACCTCCTGCAACGCCCGATGTCGACGATTTCGGATCAACAGTAAGTGGCTCCATGTCGTGGGACCCTGACGTGCAAGTTCCCGCACCGCAAGCGCGGGCAAGAGATCGGCCCGTGCTACAAGGGCGTCCTGGTCCACGACTGCTGGGCCTCGTACATGGGCCAGTGTAGCCACCAGCTGTGCGGCAGCCACCTGCTGCGCGAACTGACCTTCGTCGTCGAGGCTACCGCGCGACTTATGAAGAGCCTGCTCCGCGAGGTCTGCCACAAGGTCAACAAGAGCGCATCCAAGACCCTGAACGACGCCGGGCGCAAGCGCTACCGCACCATCCTCACGCAGGGCGCCAGGGAACTGCCCGATATCCCGCCGCCGCCGAAAGGAAAACGTGGACGCATAGCAAACGCGCACAACCTGCACGAACGTCTCGTGAAACACGAAAACCTGCGCTTCACAGACGACCCCAACGTCAGCTTCACCAACAATGCCGGAGAACAGAAAATCAGGATGGCAAAGGTCAAGGTGTCCGGATGCTTCCGCTCCACGCAAAAGCATGGTGCCGGGGCTCAAGCTACCTCACCTCCATGGCCGCACTCGGCTATAACCCACTCGTCGCCACCCAGATCGCCCTCGACGGAAAAGCCGCAGACATCATCAACGAGCACTATGGCCAATCAGAACCCAACTAGGGGCGAGTAGATACATCACGGCGAAGAATCGATACTATGCGTTTCCGATTTGTCCGGGGTTCTGGGACAGCCTCCTGCACGGCCATTCGCTCGGGCACATTCACAGCATTGATCGAGTCAGGCAGGAATTGCTCCTCGGACGCAGCGACGATGATTTGGTGCGGTGGGTTGGTCAGTCCGTACCGGAAGGCTTTTTTCTCAGCAGCGATGCCGGAGCAGTCATCGCTGCATTTTACCCGGGTCATGCTCTGGGTGACGCGCCACGCGCAGTATTACGACGAGGCCAAGGCCAAGTTCGCCAGCGGCGCGGATGGCTGGCTGGTCGCTCACAGCATGGCGGGCGGGAAGACCGTTTTTACCAATGAGCAGCCACGCCCGGAGTCGCGCAACCAGATCAAGTTGCTCGATGTCTGCAATGCCTTCTCCGTCGATTTCGAGGACACTTTCGCCATGCTGCATGCACTTGGCGTCCAATATCGCTTTTCGCCGGGTTTGTGAGCGATGCCCGCGCATACCGAACGTGATTACGAGAGGGTGATCGAGGCTGGGCTGATCGGCGCGGGCGGCTACCGGAAGCGCCGTCCGGACGCCTATGATAGTGCGCTTGCCCTCTTTCCCGATGATGTCGCCGGTTTCCTGAAGGACAGCCAGCCGGCCAGGTGGTAGGCACCGGAAAGGCTGCTCGGATCGAAGACCGCCGCGACAGTGCTGGATAGTCTGTGGAAGGAACTGGAAGTCAAGGGTACGCTGCATGTCCTGCGCCATGGCTTCAAGTGCTACGGCAAGACCCTGCGCATGGTCTGGTTCCGTCCCAACACTCACATGAACCCCGAGGCGGCGGAGAACTACGCCAGCAACCGGCTCACCGTGACGCGCCAGATCGCTTTCGCCTCAGTCATGAAGGGAGCCGACGGCAAGAACCGCCGCTACGTCGTCGACGTGACGCTGGCTGTCAACGGTATCCCGGTGGTCACCGCCGAACTCGAGAACCCACTGACCAAACAGCGCGCCGCCGATGCGATCCGCCAGTACCGGAATGATCGCGACGGGCGTGACCTGCTCTTCGCTTTCAAGAAACGCGCACTGGTTCACTTTGCCCTGGACCCGGACGAGGCGTGGATGACGATCCGGCTGGAGGGCAAGGAGACCCGTTTCCTGCCCTTCAACCGGGGCCACGACCACGGAGCCGGCAACCCGCCGGTCGAGGGCGACTGGAGGACCCGGTACCTGTGGGACGAAGTGCTGCAAGCTGGGGACAGCCTGCTGGAAATCCTGCAACGCTTCATGCATCTGGAAGTGAAGAAAACGCAGGTCAAGACAGACAAGGGCGCGCACCGTGCGGCAGGAGGCGATGATCTTCCCGCGCTATCACCAGCTCGACGCGGTGCGGAAACTCGTCGCGCACGCCAGGGCCAACGGCGCGGGCCGGAACTACCTGATCCAGCATTCGCAGCGAGCGGCAACGACTGCACCGGTACATCATCACCTCGCTCGATGCGCAACACGCGTCGTCAGAGGAACTGCTGCGGCCGCGGGCCGTGGAAAACATGAACCACCGAGACTGCGTCTTCGGCGAGGACGCCTGCCTGACCCGCAAACCGCGCCAGCCTCGACAACATCGCGCTCGCGGTGATCTTCGCCAACCGACGCGAGAGCCTCGCCGAAACACGGCGGCGGCTCGACCGCCGGGAAGCCGTCGCAGCCCCTGAGCGCCAATGGTGTCCGGCCGATTCCCGGACGCCGCCCACAACCCGAAAACAACCCGCCCACAACGCCGCCGGCGACGACCGCGGACGACCCCGAAGCCAGAGAACTCGGCACGCTGTGAAACCTCCGGACAACAGAAGACAGCAAAATTGAATGCAGTGTGGGAAACACCTGCGGTCCGGCGGGTTCCGCACGATCGTGCTGTGTTATGCTTGACGTAATCCGGATGTCGCCGCTAGGATGTGTGCCGTGCGGTCGCAGCGGGAACATGAATTGTCGTGATTGTCGGTTTCGCTGACAGGAAAACCGAGACATTTTACGAGGGCCGCCGGGTGGCGGCCTTCTCCGGCTTTGCCTGCACAGCTTCGCGTAAGCTCGACCAGCTCGACGCCGCCACCGTGCTGGGCGACTTGGCGCGGCCCGGCAATCGGCTCAAGGCGCTCAAAGGTCGGCGCAGGGGGCAATGGAGCATTCGCATCAACGGCCAGTGGCGGATCTGCTTCAAATGGCTCGAGGGTAGTTCCGGGCCGACCGAAGTTGAAATCGTCGACTACCATTGAGAGGAGGCAGGACATGCGCGAACCCATCCATCCCGGCGAGACGCTGCGTGAGGACCTTGACGCGCTTGGCATGAGCGCGGCGGAGTTGGCGCGACGCATCGAAGTTCCGGTAAATCGCATCACCGAGATTCTCAACGGCCGGCGATCAGTCACGGGCGATACCGCCCTGCGCCTGGGGCGCTTTTTCGGCACCTCGGGCGAGTTCTGGCTCAATCTCCAAAAGCTCTACGAGCTGCGGAATGCGGAACAGAAGAACGGAGCGAAGATCGCCCGGCTGAAGCCGCTGGGACCGGAATCGGATATCGAGCCGCATGCGCTCGCTTGAACCGCCCCCCAAACCGCCGGGTCGAGGAGTCGTGATACATTGGGACCCCGGGCCGTGACGGAAGGTCAGATGAACCTCGACCTCGCAGGAAGGCCGAGCGCGCGTGCCATTCTCGACCGCATTCGCAAGGAAAGCCGCGATGAGGCCGAGAAGGGACGCTGGTTCGAACAGTTGTTCATGCGGGTCGCGCTTCAGGAGCCGGAGTTCGAGATCGAGGGAATTTGGCGCTGGGCGGAGTGGCCCGAGCGCGAGGCATTGACCGGACTTGACGGGCGCGACATCGGGATCGATCTGGTGGCGCGGCGCGCCTCGGGCGAGTGGGTTGCCATTCAGTGCAAGTGCTACGACGACCGGCACGTGCTCGGCAAGAGCGGGATCGACAAGTTTCTCGGCGGCTCGCAACAGCCGGTCTTCCGCCTGCGGTGGGTCGTGGCGACTTGCAGATGGGGGCCGAACGCGGAGCGTGCGATCCAGAACGCCCATCCCGAAGTCAGGCAAATCGACTTCCGGCAGTATCTCGACATTCAGGTCGAGGAGCAGGATGCCGGGCGCCCGGTGCAGGAGCCATGGCCGCTTCAGGCCGATGCGATCGAGGACGCGGCAACCGGGCTTGCCAACCACGACCGGGGCCGCCTCATCATGGCGTGCGGTACGGGCAAGACATTCACCTCCCTTCGCATCGCCGAGCAGGTCGTCGAGGACGGACAACGGATCCTGTTTGCCGCCCCGACCATCGCGCTCGTCTCGCAGGCCCGGCGCGAATGGCTGCGGCAGACGACGCGCAAGCTTGCATGCATCGTCGTGTGTTCCGATCCAACGGCCGGTGGGCGCAGCGAGAACGAGGATATTCGGGTCTCAGAACTCGAATGCCCGGTGACGACGGACCCCGGCGAGATCGCACGGTCGCTCGCCGGCAACGGCGCGACCAGTGTCGTGTTCTGCACCTACCATTCCCTGGGGCGAGTGACCGAGGCTCAGGCGCTGCATGGCGCACCGGCGTTCGATCTCGCCATCGCCGACGAGGCGCACCGCACGACCGGAGCGGTTCTCGACGGACGCAAGTCCGGCAATGGCCGCAAGGTCGATTTCCAGGAGTTTCACGACGACGCGCGGCTAAAGTCTCGCAAGCGCCTCTACATGACGGCCACGCCGCGGCTCTACACCGAACGCTCCAAGGACAAGCTCGCCGAACAAGGGGTCGCCGTTGTCGACATGGGCGACTACAAAGTCTACGGACCGCAACTTCATTGGCTGCCGTTCGCCAAGGCGGTGGACCACGGCATGCTCTCCGACTATCGGGTGATCGTCCTCGGCGTCGGCGAGGGGAGCGTGACGCCCGGCTTGCGGCGGCGCCTAGAAGGGATCGACCAGTCGGCGAAGGGCAAGCAGGCACCGACCACCAACGACATGACGCGCGTGCTTGGCGTCTCGCTAGCCTTGAATGGCGTTACCGAAGGCAAGGCGCTGGAGCAGCCGGGCAAGCTCCCGCGCACGATGGCGTTTGCCAACAGCATTGCGCGTTCGAAGTGGTACGCGGAAGCGCTCATGGAGAGCGAAGTCCTGAGGGCCACCACCCGACGAATGCGGGATGGCCGGGCGATGAAGGTCGTTGCCCGGCACCTTGATGCGTCGTCCAGCGCGCTGCAACGCAATCAGGAACTTCGTACGCTGGCCCGTGCCGACGCGGACGGGGAATGCCGGGTGGTGTGCAACGTCAAGCTCTTTACCGAGGGCGTAGATGTGCCGTCGCTCGACGCCATTGCCTTCCTTGACCCCCGGGACAGTCAGGTCGATGTCGTGCAGGCGGTCGGGCGGGTGATGCGAAAGGCGCCGGGCAAGCGCTTCGGCTACATCATCATCCCGGTTGTCGTTGCACCGGACCAGGATGTCGTGGCCGCGCTCGAGCGGGGCACGGAGGGCTACAGGACGGTCGGGCGGGTGCTGCGAGCGCTCCAAGCTCACGACGGGCGCCTTGCGGAGTCCCCGGCCAATTTCATCAAGGTTTACGAACAGTCCGGCGCGACGGCACCGGGAGAATCGGCCGGCGGCCAGGTTCGAGAGACAGAAGGAGAGCACATCCAGCGTGAACTTGATCTGAAGGAGGCCGAGCAGGGGATTTACGCACATGTCGCCGCGGCGTCGGGGCTCGGCAAGCCCGGGCAGGTCGTCGCGGATGAGATTACCGACGCAGTCCGTCACGCCAGCACCGTGCTTCAGGACGAAGCGATGGAGGAACCGCTCGCGGCAGCGCTTGACCTCGTGCCCGAAGACGACGGCGGCGCGAAGGGGGTCTGCACGGTCGCCGCGCTCATGCTCTGCAACGCCTGCCTGCTGCAGCGCCGGCTGCGCGACGAACCGGAGATGAAGACCATCGTGCGGCTTGACAAGGTTTCGGGGGCGAAGCATCCCGGAGAGGTTCTTGAAGTCGCGTGGGAGGCAATCCTCGAAAAGGACTATGTGCCGGTGTTCCGCCCCGCGCTCGCGGTGCTGGCCGTCTTGCGCGAATGCAAGGCCATCGACGACACCATCCGCATGCTTGCCGAGTGCGCCAATCGCGTCGCCGACTCGCTCAGCGATCTCGGCTACGACCACGCGGGACCGCTCTACCATCGCATCCTCGGCTCCGCGAAGAGCGACGGGGCGTTCTATACCAACAACCTGTCGGCGGTCATGCTGGCGCGTCTTGCCCTTGCCCGGGATCTGATCGACTGGTCCGATCCGCAGGCCGTGGGGAAACTCCGAATCGTCGATCCTGCGTGCGGGACCGGAACGTTGCTCATGGCCGCCCTCCAGACCATCAAGGCCCGGGTCTCCGAATCCGGGGAGATGAGCGACGAGGATCGAAACGCCTTGCACAGGCATCTCGTGGAGGATGTTCTCTGCGGTCTCGACATCAACCAGCACGGAATCCAGTTGGCCGCGTGCAACATGACCCTCGGCGCTCCGACTGTCGATTATGCGCGTATGAACCTGATCACCATGCCTCACGGTCCACAGGCTGAGGGGCCGCCGAAGGCGGGATCGCTGGAGATACTGACGGCGGCAGAGGATTCCCGGGCAAACCTGCAATCCATGATCGCGCCGTCCCGCTCTCTCGAAGGCCTGGATGCCGCCCAGGTCAACGAAAGCGCGGAGATCCGGTTTCCGTTGCGCAACCTCGACGCCGTGATCATGAACGCGCCGTTCACCGCGAACGAGAACCGAAGCAGGAAATACGGCGTTGACGGTCGCAAGGCCATGCAGCGTCACGAGCTCGATGTGCAAGCGCATCTTGCGCACACAGATCCGATGGCGGGCGCCGCCGTGACGGCAAACAGCATCCGGACATTTTTCACTCCCCTTGCGGATATGCTCGTCCGGAACGCCTCTGGCCTGCTTGCCATGGTTATTCCCACCACAGCTTGCACTGGCCCAAGCGGGACGGCGGAACGCCGCTTTCTTGCCGAGCGCTTCCAGATCGAAACCGTCGTGACCAGCCACGATCCGCGCCGACCCAACTTCAGCGAGAACACCGCGATTCATGAATCGTTGCTGATATGCCGTCGTCGGAACGAAGACGGCGCCGGCAAGGCTCAGCCTACCCGCTTCGTTGCGCTGCGCACCATGCCCGCAACGCCCGAGGAAGCGATCGAGGCCGCAGAAGCCATCGAAATGGGTGCTGTGAGCGAGTGGTTTACCGTTTACGAACAACCGGAGGCGCAGGTCCGGGCAGGAGACTGGCGGCCCTGCCAGTTTCTGGATCCGGAGCTGGTTGGCGCCGCCATGCGTCTCGAACGGGAGACATCGCTCGTGCCGCTGGGAAGCCAATATCGGCTGGGTCCGGCGGGGCGGCGGATTCGGGACGCGTTTCGTCCGGTTGAGAATGATGGCGACGGCTACCGCGTGTTCTGGGGACGCTCGAAGGATCTGCGGACGACGATGGAGGCGGTTCCGGAACAGGCGGTGACGGACAAGAAGCCGGCGCTCGCCGCCCGCTACCGGCAACAGGCCGGATACATCCTGCTGGCGGCGAAGTTCAACACGAATTCTGGCCGGCTTCTCGCGATCTTCAGCGACAATCTAGCGTTGGGATCGATGTGGGTGCCCATCCAGAATACGAACATAGAGGAAGCGAAGGCGCTGTGCGCATGGTGTAACAGCACTCTCGGTGTGCTGGGCTTCATGATGAGGCGAGGTGCGACGTTGATGAACCCGTCGTTCTCACAGGCCGAGCTTGCCACGTTGCCCGTTCCGGACTTCAGGACATCAAGCGCAGTTGCGCTTGCCGAAGCGTTCGAGCAGACCAAGAGTATGCCGGTCGAACCCTGGAAGAACGCGGCGGACGACGACCTGCGCGATGTCCTAGACCGGGCCGCCGCCGCCACGACGGGGATCGACCTTGCAACGATCCGGGACTGGCGAGCGCGGATCAGCCGAGAACCGACGGTTTCTAACGTATCCGCTTAAGGATACACAGGAGATTTGAGCATGCCAGTTGATTACTCAATGAGGATTTCTCGACTTACCGTCGACAAACTAGGCGTCAAGCTCTACGACAAAGTCTCAGCCGTCATCGCCGAACTCATCGCTAATGCTTACGATGCTGATGCCACCCACGTGACGGTTCAAGCACCGATGGGTGAGTTTCTAGCGACCCGGGCCGGCGGTGAAGTGGCGGACAAGGGTTTCGACATCGAAGTAACCGATGACGGCATAGGCATGACGCCTCAGCAGCTGCAGGACTTCTTTCTCGTCGTCGGAGCTGAGCGACGCAACGATAGCAGGCGAGGCGACCGTTCATCCCGCTTCCTTCGTAAGGTCATGGGCCGCAAGGGGGTCGGAAAGCTGGCGCCCTTCGGTATCTGCAAGACCATCGAGGTGATTAGTGCCGGCGGCGAGTACATCAACGGCAGTGGGGGCAACTCCGGTTCCACTGGCTACCTCACTTCCCACATCATCCTTGATTACGATGGCATTACGGCGCTCGGCGATGAGCCCGACGAACGCTACAAGCCGACCGTGGGAGACCGCGACGGAGACTACTCTCCGCGGTCGGAGACTCGTATCATCCTTAAGAACTTCAATTACCGAAGGGTTCCCGAGCGTGATGTCCTTGGCCGCCAACTAGCCCAGCGCTTCGGTATCCAATCGGCGGATTGGCAGATCCAGCTTCTGGACAACACGAAATCCACTCGGTCACCGATGACGATCGGCGCCTTTGAAATTCAGACAATGCCGAACACGAAGCTCACGTTTGGGCAAGACCGCACGGTGATCGGACCCGACGGCAACCCCGATTCAGGACTCGCCGCTGGCTTCTGCCACGAAGGCTCCTTTCGTTCCGTAACCGGGTGGATGGCGTACTCGAAGGATCCTTACAAGGACGAGCTCATGGCCGGGGTCAGAATTTACTGCCGCGGAAAAATTGCTGCCCAGACATCAATCTTCAACCAACGAGCCGGCTTTACCGGAGAGCACAATATCCGCTCCTATCTTGTCGGAGAACTCCATGCTGATTGGCTCGACGAGGACGATGACCTAATCCAAACTGATCGACGGGACATTCTCTGGTCGGACGAACTCGCCGTTGCCTTCCAAGCTTGGGGCCAAGGAATTGTCAAGCGGATCGGGACCCTGTCGCGGGATCCCATGCGGAAAGCGACTTTGCAATTGTTTCTTGAGACCGGCAATGTCGAAGCCCGAATCCGGGACGCTTATCCGAACGAAGTGCAAGAGGATATTCGCAGTAGTGCTAAGCAGATTGCACAATCCTTCGGTCGCACGATTAGCCGCGGAGAGGTCGAAGATGAAAGTACTGTGAGCAGCCTGGTTGATTTGAGCATTACCCTCGCTCCCCATGTGACACTCAATAATAAAATGAAGGAAGCGGTCGCCAGTGCCGATACAACGCTCTCTGTCCTGACATCGCTCTTGCGTACTGCGCGGTTGGCCGAGTTATCGTCGTTCGGGAGAATTGCGGAGGATCGCCTCAAGGTCATTGGTCGTCTTGAGGTGCTGAAGGACACCGACGACACAGATGAGAACGACCTTCAGCAGTTGATCGCCGACGCCCCTTGGCTGATCAATCCCGAATGGGCACCGGTGACCGAAAACCAAACTTTCGCCAGTCTGCGCCGAGAGTTCGAGAAATACTACGAGGACAAGACCGGACAGTCCATTTCATTGACTAATTTCCAGGAGGCGGGCAAACGGCCGGACTTCGTTCTGTCCAATCAGGAAGGCACGGTGCAGATCATCGAGATCAAGAAACCGCACCACCGATTGTCGAACCCTGAAATGGACAGGATCGTGACCTACTACGATAATATGGAAGCGTTTCTGAAGGAGCCCGGGCACGCAGAATTCCACAAGCACTTCGCTGATTTCCACGTTACAATCGTGTGCGACCATCTCGGGTTAACCAATAGCCAGCGCGCTGCCTTTGATGGTTATATCGCCCGAGGGAAGCTGACTCACTTGGATTGGACAGCGTTCCTTCTGAAATCGGAACAGGTGCACCAGGACTTTCTGGGCGAGGCGCGTCGACAGCGTGCCGCCGAACCAGCGGTCTCCGAGGGCTGCTGACGACCATGGCTCCGACGGCGATCGATGTCTTTGCGGGCGCTGGGGGCCTGACGGTCGGCCTCAAACGCGCAGGGTTTCGCGTCGCCGCCGCCGTGGAGATCGAGCCCCATTCGTTCGCTACCTACAAAGCGAACCATCCCGAAGTGCGGTGCCTGAAGGAGGATATTGCGACCATTTCAGGTACCGCTTTATTGGAACTCGCGGGAACAGACCGGATCGATCTACTGGCCGGTTGTCCACCGTGCCAAGGCTTCACCAGCCTGACGGCAAAATACAGGGATAGGGAAGATCCTCGTAACGCACTCGTTCTGGAGATGACCCGCCTAGCCGAGGAAATTCGACCGCGGGCGATCATGATGGAGAATGTTCCCGGCTTGGCGCGTAAGGGGAGATCGCTGTACGGCCAAATGCAAGCGCGGCTCCAAGCGCTCGACTACCGACTGACGGAAGGGGTTCTGCAGGTTGCCGATTACGGTGTGCCACAGTTTCGGCGACGTTTCGTTTTGCTCGGCGGCCAAGGCTTCGAGATTGCCCTCCCCGATGCGACTCATTCCGGTGTGCCGACTAGCGACCTTGCGCCGTGGCGCACGGTACGTGACGCGATCAAGAACATGCCAGCCCCCCTCACCTTGGCAGAGGCCAAGGCAATGGGACAGGTCGAGCGGTCCGATTGGCACATCGTTCGGAAGCTGTCACGCGAGAATGTCGAGCGCATCAAAGTGGCGAAGGCAGGCGAGACATGGACGCACATTCCCGAGCATCTCCGGCCGGCCTGCCACCGCGGTGGCTATGTCGGGTTCACCAATGTGTACGGGAGGATGGTTTGGGACCGTCCGTCGCCTACGATCACCGGCGGCTGCACCACTCTAAGCAAGGGCCGCTTCGGTCACCCAAATGCCGATCGGACGATCTCCGTACGGGAGGCCGCGCTTCTCCAGACCTTTCCTCGAGATTACCGCCTTGACACGCCCTTCATGGATCGTGTTTGCAACATGATAGGCAACGCATTGCCATGCGACTTCGCGGAATCTCTTTCGCGACAATGTTTTGAGGAGCTTGACAGGCAGGCGACAAACATGTCTTCAGTTTTCGACTACGCAACCTGATGTCTGGAAATTGTCGTGAAGCTCTCAGTCATCGAGCTGTTCCCATTTGATCTTGGTTTCGGTTTCCCATTTTTCGTCGATGAGGACCGCGGTTGAGAGGCGCTCCAACGAGGCGAGGTTCGGAAAGCCCCTGACTTTGGAGGTGCGCCGCTTGAGCTCTTGCTGGATCGGCCGCTCGATACCGTTCGAGGTTCGCATGCGCTTGCGGTGAGCATCGGGCAAGGTGAAGACAGCGAGCCCCGCATTCTTTTCCAGCCAGGAAGCCTGGATGCTTGTCGTTGGCCACGAGGGCGCCCAGTTCAGCCTCGGCGGTTTGGAGTGAGGACGCATGGCTCCGAGCTGTTTTCCAATACGTTTCCTGATGTCATTGTTCGGTGCACGGCGTTTTGCGCAGGTGGAACTGGCAGCGCTGCCACATCGCCGCGCCCAGCACCGCGCGTCGTGCCGCTTTCAGCCCAGCATCCGAGACGATGAAGGTCGTACCATGCAGGGCTAGCAAGCTTTCCGGGAAGGCTCTCCAATGGACCTCGGCCTCGGAGAGCGCCACAGAGAGCCCCAGAACGTGCCTGCAGCCCCTATTCCGATGGCCGAGAGCACTGCAACATCGCGCACAACGCCGTCATGGCGGGCTTTTTCGTAGCGCGCATCCAGGTATTTCATCAGGGGCCGGTTGCGCGGCGAGTTCTTCATCGAGCAACCTGGTGGCCCCCTGAGAAGAGGACAGGCTCCCGAACTCGCGCATTACATCTTGCCGCGTGGGAACACCCTTGATGTACATCTCGGCTACGGCGCGAGAAGATCGCTGGCCGCGTTCAAGCGACTGGGGACGGATCGTCCCCGTGAGCGTTTGGCACCTGAACGGTAACAGTGGGGGTGTCGATCCGCTTGTAGCCGTTGGCATAGCCCTGTCGCTCCGGTGTCCGGTGGCCCGCTTTCAAGTACTGCTCGCGCTCGATTTGCATCGCAAGCTCGAAGAGCTGGCCAAAGACCCGCCCCAGATCCGTTGCTCCGTTTGCGATCAGATGTTCCAAAACAGTCCCGATCGTCGTAGTGTGTCGCAGGTCCATTCGCTTCCTCCATGAATGTTTACAGCTCCATGGGATAGTACGATGGCGCCGCGTTTCACTGGGGGGCTAGCCCCCCCCCAGTGAAACGCCTCAAAGCGCAAACCTCAGACAAATTTCCAGACATCAAGTTACAGTACCCGGGGGACCCGGGGGGGGGGGGGGACCGAGGCGCGGATACGCGAGGAGGTGAAGCCCGCAGGCCTGGATCAGCGCCTTGAGGGGCATCCGCGCCCTTGTGAAGGCCGGCGATGTCGAGATGTCGCTCTTCGACGAGAGAGACCTGGTGGAGATCACCAGCGATGCGTATCCCGGCGAACGCCTCTGCCGCAACCCCCTGCTGGCCGAGGACCGGGCCCGCAAGCGCTAGGAACTGCTTGAGGCCACCGAGGTCCTGCTTGAACCGATCGCAGCAGCGACACGGCGCGACAAGTGCCGGGTGCCGGGAAGATCGGGGAGAGGGTCGGCAAGGTCATCGGCAAGTACAAGATGGGGAAGTACTTCACGTGGTCCATCGACGACGAGGGTGTCTTCACCTATGGGCGCGATGAGGCTGCCATCGCCGCCGAGGCTAGTGTTATGTCAGCAATGATATGTCGTACATTTGGTGCTAGACTGTCCGTCCATTCGGGATGGAGGTCGGAGTATGAAACGCTACGTGGTGACCCTGGACGAACGGGCAGAACTTTCGGAGATCAAGGGCTCGCACCTGTCGCAAAAGGTAATCAACGCCCTGCTCAACTGCGACGAGGGCGCGTTCAATGAATGCCAGATGACCGGGAAGGTCATTGCCGAGATTCTGCGCATCAGCATGCGCAAAGTAGACCGGGTGAAAAAGCGTTTCGAGGGGCTGGAGGCGGCATTGGGTGGCCGGCGCCGTCCTACCTATATGCGAAAAGCCGACGGCGTCTTCGAGGCGCGCTTGGTGGCCCTGAGTTGTGGTGAACCGCCTGAGGGTTACGCGCAATGGTCGTTGCGGCTGCTGGCCGACCGCGTTGTCGAGCTTGGTTACATTGATACCGTGTCACACGAGACGGTGCGGCGTGTTCTAAAAAAAACTGCCTCAAGCCATGGCAGCGGGTGGGTGATTCCTCCTCAAGGGAACGCCGACTTCGCTGCAGCGAAGGTACTCGATGTCTATCGCCGCCCCGCCGCCTTCCCCGTGGTCTGCATGGACGAAACGCCCCGACCGGCGAGACACGGCAACCGATCGCCATGGCGCCGGGACGGCCAGCGCGTAACGACTACGAGTATCGACGTTGCGGCACCTGCAACGTCTTCACGGAACCCCTGGCCGGCAAGCGCATGACCAAGGTAACCGAGCGCAAGATCGACTGGGCGCAGTTCCTGGCCGACATCGCCGAGCGCTACCAAGATGCTACCACCATCACCCTAGTGATGGACAATCTCAACACTCCCCGGCGCCTTCTATGAGGCCTACCCGCCGGACGAGGCCTTGTGGGACCGCTTCGAGTTCGTCTACACCCCCAAGCACGGCAGTTGGCTGAACGTGGTGGAACTCAACGTCATGATCCGCCTGAACCGCCGCATCGACTGCATCGAGGTGTTACGCCGGGAAGTTGCCGCCTGGCAGGCGACCGCATCCAGGCCAAGGTGGATTGGCAGTTCACCACCGACGATGCCCGCGTGAAACTCAAACGTCTTTATCCGATATTTTATGAATGACAAGACACTAGGCTCGACGGCCTCTACGTGATCCGCACCAGCCTGCCGCAGAGCGAGCTCGACGGTCCCGGCACGGTGCGCGCCTACAAGCGGTTGAGTTCGGTGGAACGGGCCTTCCGCAGCCTGAAGACCGTGGATCTGAAGGTCCGTCCCGTCTACCACCGCACCGAGCCCCGGGCCCATGTCTTCCTGTGCATGCTCGCCTATTACGTTGAATGGCACATGCGCCAGAAACTGAAGCCCATGCTGTTCGACGACGAGGATGCCGAAGGCGCCCTTCCGTCGTGGCGCCGGCAGAGGTCTCGGCGAGCGCCCGGGCCAAGGCGGCAACCAAGAGGACACCCGGGGGTGGCACAGCTTCTCCACCCTCATCGACGATCTCGCCACCCGCAACACCGTGGCGCCCCGCCTTGCGGGCGCTCAACCCTTCCAGGTTACCACGCGGCCCACGCCGCTCCAGAAAAAGGCCCTGGACTACCTCGGCGTACGCTTGTAGCGTTCCCAGTAGCGACACACCCGATTTTTTCAAACGTCAATACATTCATAATGATACGTCTGATCGGTGCTGGAACTTCGGCCTAGATGTCGGCCGCATGAACCTTGAGGACAATCGGTGCCCCCTCGGTGTCCACCGTGACGCTTGCGGCCCTTGATCTTCTTATCATAACCAGAAAGACCGCCGCATTCCGTCGTCTTCACACTTTGCGTGTCGACCACCGCAACCGTGGGTTCAATCCGGCGTCCCGAAAGACGACGCGCATAAGTGCGCAACACATCCAGCATGCGCTCGAGAACACCGCTGCGGGACCAGGCGTAGTTCTGAACCGTGGAAAACGGTAGATAATCAGACGGTATCAGGCGCCATTGACATCCCGATGCCAACATATACTGGATCGCATTGAACACCCGGCGGAGGTCCGTCGTGCGGGGACGGCCCCCTGCGCCGGAATCAGAGGCTCGATGAGTGCCCACTCCTCGTCGCTCAGATCGTTTTGCCGGAAGTCGTCGCTACGCTTGTACTTCGCTTGGGTGGCTCGATTCCAAGCCATGACACCTTCCATCTGTGGGTTGTGTACCTGATGGAATACCATGGCTTGGGGCCACCCGCGACTTTAGGAACAAACTCTTAGTACGCTTGGACGCGGCGAAGCGCCGCCTCCCAACTCTTCTCCAACTCGGCGGAAATCAACCGGTTGTCCGGATCGCAGACGGCATAGCGCCGCTCGGGGAGTGATGCTTCGTAGCAGGCTCGTTGCAAGTTCAACTCATCCACTCGCTGTTATTCGCTCAAGCAGGGCCTCGGTAGATTAAGCGACATCGCCCTCGGCACCACTCTACACATCAACGATGTGGGTAATTGAGAGTGTGACCGAACGAACGACGCCACGGGCAGGTGGCTTCGCGGCATCAACGATGTGGGTAATTGAGAGTGTGACCGAACACTTACCCGCCGAGATTTCCCATCCCCCTGTTCTTGCGGTGTCCGTTAGAATTCAGCGTCGTGGTGCCCAGCAAAGGATCTTTTGCTCCTGCCGGCAGCGCGACCTTGCTGATCCCCCGAAAGACGGGGCGGCGCGTCGGGAGGACAGCCCTCGCGACCGCTCACCTCAGCCCAGGAAGTCGAAATCGGCCTCGGTCAGCTGCGCCGCCCGAATCCCCTCGACCACGATCAAGAAGGTGTTGGCAGGGTCACCGATCACGGTGTCGTCGCCGCTTTGCTTGATATCGAGATCGGAGAATTGCAGGCCGCCCCTGATGACGATGATGTCCTGCCCGTCTTCGAAGTCGCGGATGCGGTCGGTTTCGGATTCGTTGTCGAAAACAAATCGGTCGGCGCCCTTACCGCCCATTAGCGTGTCGGTGCCTTTGCCGCCCACCAGCGTGTCGTCGCCGCTCCCGGCGTAGAGGGTGTCGTCACCTCTCCCCCCTCGGAGGGTGTCGTCGCCGCCGCCGTAGTCGTTGAGCCAATCGTTGCCGTTCCCGGCGTAGAGGATGTCGTCGCCTGCCCCGCCGTAGAGCACATCGCCACGGCCACTGCCATTGAGGGTGCCGCCGAAGTCGCCGTTGGCAAAGTAGTTGAGTACGCCGGGCCGGACGATGAAGTCGTTTCGATCCAAGGAGTCTGCCGCAACGTCTACCAAAGTGATCGTGTCGCCGTCGCCGTAGCGGATGACGGCATCGGCACCGTCCTGCTCAATCACCAGCGCCGCAAACCTGCGAGGGGACACACCAATGATGTCGATCCTGTCGCCTCCTCCGAAGTCGGTAATGGTATCATGCCCGTCTCCCGCTGCGAACCGGAAAGTGTCAGCGCCCCCGCCGCCCGTCAGCGTGTCGGTTCCGGTGCTGCCGTCGAAGAGATCGCGGCCGTCGCCGCCGTTGAGAATGTCGTCGCCGCCCTCGCCGTAGAGGTCGTCGTCACCCGAGTCGCCGTTGAGAGTGTCGTTGCCAATCCCGCCGAAGAGATCATCATCGCCGACCCCGCCGTTTAGGTCGTCGTCGCCGCGCCCGCCAGCGAGGTCGTCGTCACCCGCGTCGCCGTTGAGGGTGTCGTCGCCTCCGCGCCCGAAGAGCACATCGTCGCCTCCGCCACCGTTCAGGGTGTCGTTCCCGTCGCCGCTGATGTAACAGTCGACGCCGGACCCGCCGTTGAAGGTGACGCCATTGCGAGGCAGCGGGTCCGCGGGCTTGCTCATGTCGAACGGCTCATCGCCCGAAGTGCCCGGGATCGTGTCCGTGTCCTCGCCGCCATCGTTGCCGGCATTCGGGTCGCCACCGTCGTTGCCGGTATTTGGGTCGCCACCGTCGTTGTCGTTATCGAGGGGATTGCCGCCGTCGTTGTCGTCGTCGCTCGTACTGGCGCCGTAAGCGGCCTTTTCGTGATCGTCGCCGCCACCGCCAGCAGGCAGGATGAAGTCGTTCGCATCCAAGCTGTCCGCCGACACGCCCGACAGCCTGATCGTGTCGCCGCCGCCGCCGTAGCGAATGACGGTATCGGCGCCGTCCTGCTCGATGACCAGCGCCGCGAATCCGCCGGACTCGCCGTCGAGGCGAATCCGGTCGCCGGCTCCGAAGTCGGTGATCGTGTCGTGGCCGTCCCCCGCCACGAACACGAAGGTGTCGGCGCCCTTGCCGCCCCCCAGCGTGTCATCGCCCGCGCCGCCGCGCAGTGTGTCGGCACCCTTGGCGCCGCGCAGCGTGTCGTCGCCCGCGCCGCCGTCCAGCGTGTCGTTGCCCTTGCCGCCCCCCAGCGTATCGTCGCCAGCCCCGCCGGTCAGCGTGTCGGCGCCCAGGCCGCCATAGAGGAGGTCGTCGCCGGCCCCGCCGGTCAGCGTGTCGGCGCCCCCGTAGCCACGCAGGGTGTCGGCGCCATCACCACCGGTGAGCGTGTCCGCGTCCTTGCTACCCTTCAGCACCTCGCCGCCAGAAGGCCCGCCGCTCGAGGCGTCGCCGGACGTGCCCTCCGGCGGCGCGCCCTGTGCAAGAGCGTCCTCGCCGCCGCCCTCCGGCGGGGCTGCCTCGACGGGAAGGAACCGGAAGTCGTCCGCGCCAAGGGAGGCCGCCGTCACGCCCTCCAGCTTGATCGTGTCGCCGTCGCCGTAGCGGATGACGGTATAGAAGCCCTTCTGCTCGATCACCAGATCCCCGAAACCGCCGGACACCCCGGCAATCTCGATGATGTCGCCAGCCTCGAAATCGCCGATGTAGTCGGCCCCGTCGCCGACCGCGAACGCAAAGACATCATGGCCACTGCCGCCATAGAGCGAGTCCGCGCCCCGGCCGCCGGTCAGCCTGTCGGCGCCCCGGCCGCCTTCCAGACGGTCGTTGCCCGCACCGCCATCCACCGTGTCGTCCCCGTCGCCGCCATAGAGCGTGTCGTTGTCCGTGCCGCCGTCCAGCGTGTCGTCGCCAGCACCGCCGTCCAGCACATCGTTGCCCGCGCCGCCGTCCAGCGTGTCATCGTCCGAACTGCCGGGGTTCATGAGGAGAAAGTCCGCGTCGGCTCCCGCGCTTGCGGTTCCGCCCGTCAGGATGTCGTCGCCGTCGCCGCCCGTCAGGATGTCGTCGCCGAGGCCGCCCTTCAGGATGTCATTGCCGAGGCCACCTGTCAGCGTGTCGTCGCCAGCGCCGCCGGTCCGGGAAATATTCTGTGTCATCGCGCTCTCTCCTCAACGTATGGGTTTCCATCGCAGGGCCATGACGGCATTGCCTCGCCGAAAGGCCGGTTCCGCGCACCAAGCCGCCCACTCGCAGAACGCATCCTACCCGGCGCATCCGGCCGTTGCAACCGAATTCGGCCCGGTGGCAGGTGCACTGTGACGTTCCCGCCCTGTCGGTTTCGGGCCGGCCGCCCGGCATGGGGCCTCATCAAGAGTCTCTGGACCCAAGTTGGCACTTTTTGCGGCCTGGAATTTTTATCGTGTTGATATAAAACGATTTTTTTGGCGACCTATTTCAACATGGCACTACATTCCGTTGAATTCTGTCAGCTTGCGAGGTGGCTCCTCGTGCGGCGGGTTCGACACCAGCCGCCGAGGAGATTTCGGCGACCCCGGCGGTGCGTGTCCTGTCGGTTGACGATCAATGCGCGCAGGCGCGTGGTGACCCTGGTTCAGCATGCTCTCGCGGATTGATGTCCGGCACTTGTGGATGCCCCGCGCGGGGATCAGATGCACCGCGGCGAGCACGGCGATCAACAGGTGGGCGGCGATGCGAGCCGGATCGGGCGCAATCCGGGCTCGGATTTCAATGAACGGAAGGTGGCCTCGATATCCGTGATCCATGTCCCGAGGCGCTGCCGACGAAATCGAGATCCGACTCGCCAGCGATGCGCGCGAAATCCCTGTACCAGCTTTGCCGCTCCTGGCAGGCGTAGATCGTGTCCAGCAGGTTGGGGCTGGGCCGCGTGACCGGGTGATCGGCGAAAGTGCGGAAATCCGGGATGGGAACGGCTTCTTTCGGCGGCTCCGAGAGGAACAGATAGCCGACCGGCGCATGAACGGCGCGAGCGAACGCCTCCACCTGCCTCAGCGAGGGCTGGATGTCACCGCTTTCCCATTCGGGAAGTTTCCTGAACTTCTCCGTCAAGTCTTCCTGCACGATCCCGGCGCGCTCGCGCGCCCACCGCAGAAGCTCTGGATTGACGGGAGCACGGATCATGCCGCAACCTCGGCCGCCTTTTCGGCGTCACGAAGGCGGATTTCGCCGGACATGAGCTTTGGGAGAAGCAGATCGCGGAGAGCGCCAGTGGTCTCGATCTGGTGCAGATTGCTCAGGGCGCGTTTCATGATCGGCATCGCCCACAGCTCAAAGGCTTCTGCGACGCTCACCGGTGGCAAGGCTAAATCGACCAGAGCAAAAGTCTGGCGTGTGATCGTGTCAAAAATCGTGCCGTGCGTCCGGTTCCGCAACTTTTCCACCATCATTCTGACAAGCCAGTATGTGAAGAAGTCACAATAGCCGCCGACGCCTCGTATCCCGTAGCAACTCTGATTCATGGCCATCGCCCTGCCGAGACAAGCCAACCTTCCGACAGTGCCCTTGCGGTAATAACGGTTGTTCCGGCAGAAAGAACTTTTGCCGTACTGTTTTCAACCCCTGTTTGCGTAACGCTCCTCTCGGTCTCCAAGACGAACATGTCCGAGGAAGATGGCGCATCTTTTGCCGTATACCAATAAATTTCGCCATCCCAATAATCTTCGATCGACGTTTTAGGCGTACCTCCACTGTGAATTTCTATTACATCATTCAAAACTCCTGCCTCCCACCCCTCCGGTATCTCACCGAGTTCGGAGTTGACGAAGCGGTCGGGAAACAGTTCCCACAGTTCGGGAGCAAGGTAAGGAGCGCGCCCTTCCATTTTCGCCCTGACCGGCCCGAAATCGACGAACCAGTCCTTGAAGATCGCCCGCGCCATCGCCTCCAGCGTCTCGTTCATGCGCCGGTTCAGTTCGATCTTGTCGTCCAGCACGCCGAGAATACCGGCGAT
Source organism: Alphaproteobacteria bacterium (assembly GCA_964291215.2). GTDB lineage: Bacteria > Pseudomonadota > Alphaproteobacteria > MPNO01 > UBA830 > JAJEBT01. The sequence continues at coordinate 3,217,342 of OZ219791.1, forward strand.
GGCGCGCTGCTCGGGGAGGATAGGGTACGCAACTTTAATGTTCTGGAGATCGCGTTTGGTTACATGACCGAGACCTGTCGTCTACTTATTTCGCGCGATGTCGACAAAATTCGGCTTCAGATAACGCAGGAGACAGTAAAAGAATCCGATATGAAGATCGGCACTGGGGGTAACCTTGAATACATGCTGATTCAGCCAACCTTCCGGGCCTCTCCACCAAAATGCGTCGATGGAGGTCTCCGGTTGCCCAGACCAAGAAAAGAGCAGGTCTCCTGGCCGCACGAAAACCGATTCATCAAATGTCTGCTGAGTGAATTTTGTTTGTCCACTGATGCCACCCTTGATCTCGGCGATCTTGATGACCGGTCGCCCGGTCTCCGCGAATTGGATGTTTCGGAATGCGATTCCATTGACCCAAGTTGCCATCGAATATAGAGAATGAGACTGTCAGTGTACTGGAAACAAAGGGCGAAAAAATCCTCCTCGCTCCGTCTTACTATTGTCTGCCAGCACCACATGGTCCCGCTCAATTTCCCGATGAAATCGTTCCGGCAGGCGCGCCCAGTCGCGGGCCTCTACCAGGAAGGGAATGGTCGATTCCCGCACCGCCTCCTCGAAGTCCGCCACGTTGCCCGCCGGAATTTCCTTCAATCCCGGCCCGCGCAGCACCAGATCGAGATCGTTGCCGTCATGGCTGCGTCCGTTGACGCGGCTGCCATAGGCCCACACTTCGACATCGGGCAAATGCTCCCGCAACAGTGCCTCCAGCGCCTCGCAGTGCTTCGGCTGGAGATGCAGCCGGTCAGTCATCCGGGGCGCCGCCTCGATCATGTCCGTCAGGCCCGGTGTCGGCGATAAAGTCGGGCAGCAGCCTCAGCGTGGCCCCGGCGAAGTCATTCCCGTTGTCATGGTCGATATCGTTATCGACAATCCTTCGCAGATCATGGCAGGGGCAAGGCCCAGACTGTCGGGGAACAGCCTTCACTGGAAGGCGCCGCGCGCCTTGGCTTACCGACATGTTTCCCGGCGCATGCAAATGGGAAGAGGTCATCGTCTCCCAATCTCCCCCAGCTTTGCCTCAATAACGGCACTCAATTCCGCAGCTTCCGCAAACTGCTCCGTCAATGTTGCCTTCAGTTCCGCGAACCGCTCTTCGAAAGGCGTGTCGTCCTCTTCGGTTGCCGCGGCGCCGACATAGCGGCCGGGTGTGAGAATGTGGTCGTGTTCTCTGATCCCCTCCAGCGTGGCGGACTTGCAAAATCCTAGCTCGTCATCGTAGGGGGGTGTATCCGGCCCGCCGCACCAGGCGTGATATGCACCGGCGATCCGCACGATGTCCTCGTCGGAAAATTCCTTCCGGGTCCGGTCCACCATATGCCCCTGCTTGCGGGCGTCGATGAACAGCACTTCCCCGCGCCGGTCGCGGCAGTCCTCGCCGGGATTCTTGTTGCGCGTAAGAAACCAGAGGCACGCCGGAATCTGCGTCGAGTAGAAGAGCTGCCCCGGCAGCGCGATCATGCAATCCACCGCGTCGCCCTCGACCAGGGCGCGGCGGATGCCGCCTTCGCCGGACTGTGCCGAGGACATGGAGCCGTTGGCGAGCACCACGCCCGCCGTCCCGTTCGGGGCGAGGTGATGATGGATGTGCTGGAGCCAGGCATAGTTGGCGTTGCCCGCCGGCGGAACGCCGAACTTCCAGCGGACGTCCTCGCGCAGCCGGTCGCCGCCCCAATCGGAGACATTGAACGGCGGATTGGCGAGGATGAAGTCGGCCCTGAGGTCCGGCAGCTCATCCTTGTGGAAGCTGCCCTCGTTATTCCAGCGGATGTCGGCATCGATGCCTCGGACCGCGAGGTTCATCCGGGCGAGACGCCAGGTCGTGTAGTTGCTCTCCTGTCCGTAGATCGCGATGTCGCCGATGCGCCCGCCATGCTCCTCGACGAATCTCTCGGACTGCACGAACATGCCGCCGGAACCGCAGCACGGGTCGTAGACGCGGCCCTTGTAGGGCTCCAGCATCTCCACCAGCAGCCGGACGACGGAACGCGGCGTGTAGAACTCGCCGCCGCGCTTGCCCTCCGCTCCGGCGAAGCCGCCCAGGAAATACTCGTAAACCCGCCCGAGGATGTCGCGGGAGCGGTCGGCCTCCTCGGCCATGCCGATCCCGCTCACGAGATCGATCAGTTCGCCGAGCATCACCTTGTTGAGCGCCGGGCGGGCGTAGTCCTTGGGCAGGACCCCCTTGAGCGATGCGTTCCGGGCCTCGATCGCCAGCATGGCGTCATCGATGTCCTTGCCGATGGCCGACTGCCTGGCTCTGGCCTGCAGATGCGGCCAGCGGGCTGCCTTGGGGACCCAGAAGACGTTCTCGGCAAGGTATTCCTCCGGATCCTCCGGGTCGGCCAGGTCTTCCTTGAGCAGCGCCGCCCGCTTCGCCTCGAAGGCGTCGGAGATGTATTTGAGGAAGATCAGCCCGAGAGCGACATGCTTGTAGTCGGACGGCTCCATGTTGCCGCGCAGCTTGTCCGCCGCGGCCCAGAGCTGCGCCTCGAACCCGAGATTGGCACCGTTGCTGGTCGCTTGCCTCGCCATATAGTCTGAATCCTTGGCCGCCAACGCGGATACAGTTTGCCGACTCGGCTCTACGAATACTACTGCATACTTGGCCGACACGGTTCGGGTGGGAAAGGATCCCGTAGATCGCGGTGCCACCATTTCAGCGTCGGATCGTGTCCCGAGCCGTGGTGTAAGAGCCTGGCGCCCGTGGCGGTATCCGGCGGGAAGGGCCGGTAGGCTCAGGCTGCCACGGCGGGCAGCTTGACGGTTGCATTGTCGCTCACGGGAGCGATCGATTCCAGCGTCACGTATCTGGCTCTCTGGACGGCCCATTCATCGTTCTGTTCGAGCAGGATGGCACCGATCAGCCGGGTGATGGCGTCCTCGTTGGGGAAGATGCCGACGGTGTTGGTGCGCCGCTTGATCTCGCCGTGGAGCCGTTCGAGCGGGTTTGTCGAGTGCAGCTTTGGGCGATGCGCGGCCGGGAAGGTCATGCAGGCGAGACCGTCGTGCTCGGCCTCGTCCATGATGGCGGCGAGCTTGGGCGCCTTGGGCCTGAGCTGGTCGGCGACCTGGCGCCACTGGGCGGAGGCGCTGTCTGCATCCTCCTGGGCGAAGGCGGTGGTGACGAAGGCGGAGACGACGCGCCGGCCCTGCTTGCCGGCATGGGCGAGCAGGTTGCGCATGAAGTGCACGCGGCATCTCTGCCATGTGGCGCCGAGGATGCGGGTCGCGGCGGCCTTCAGGCCCTTGTGGTCGTCGGAGATCACCAGCTTGACGCCGCGCAGGCCGCGGCGGGCCAGGGAGCGCAGGAAGTCGGTCCAGAAGGTCTCGGCCTCGGACGCGCCGACCGCCATGCCGAGCACCTCGCGCCGGCCCTGGTCGTTGACCGCCACCGCGATGGTGACCGCGACCGAGACGATGCGCCCGGCCTCGCGCATCTTCACATAGGTCGCATCCAGCCACAGATACGGCCAGTCGCCCTCCAGCGGCCGGTCGAGGAAGTCGCGGATCTTGCCGTCGATCTCGCCGCACAGCCGCGACACCTGGCTCTTGGAGATGCCCGACATGCCCATCGCCTGCACCAGGTCGTCGACCGAGCGGGTGGATACGTCCTTGATGTAGGCCTCCTGGATCACCGCCGTCAGCGCCTTCTCCGCGATCCGCCGCGGCTCAAGGAAGCCCGGGAAGTAGCTCCCCTTGCGCAACTTCGGGATCTTCAGCTCCACCGTGCCGGCGCGCGTCTCCCAGACCCGGTCGCGGTAGCCGTTGCGGTGCGTGATCCGGTCCGGCGAACGCTCGCCGTGCCCGGCGCCCGCAAGCTCCTCAACCTCAAGCGCCATCAGACGCGCGGCCGTGAACCCGATCATCTCGCGAAGCAGATCGGCATCGGAACTATTCTCCAACAGCGCCTGCAGGGTCATCATGTCCTTGGTGGTCATCGCGGTACTCCTCCGGTCGGATGGACTGTGGAAGCCCAACTCTACCGGCACCGCGATGGCCATCCGCTATGGATAAGTGGCCCGCCGCCGCCAGACTCCGCACGGTCGCGGCAGCGGGCCACTTACCCACAGCTACCGATGGTGCCTCCAGCTCCTACACCACGCCTGGGGGCACGACCCAGCGTCGCCGACGCTGCCCAACAGATCAATATGATAGCGCGTCACGGGGTACAGATGGCTCCGCTTCACATGATGCGCCGCCCGAGCGACAGGCACAGCCGACGGCGCCCCCGACAACTGGATCTTCCTGGAGAGCCTCTCGCCCGAAGCGCAAGCCGTCGACTTCTGGCATGCCTGCGAGCATCTCCGCACGGCCTCCGACCATGCCGTCGATCCCCGTTGGTTCGAGACTTACCGCCATATCCTGCGTCATGCCCCGTGCGGCGTCGCCAAGGTGATCCGGGCGCTGCGCTATCTGCGCGACAAGGCAGGCAGCAACCGCGCCGCGCGCAACGCCGTCGAGCGCGAACCCGCCTTCTTCCGCAAACACCGCAAGCGCATGCGATACCGCAACCTCAGCGACCGGGGCATTACCATCGGTTCCGGCGTTGTCGAGGCCGCAAACAAAACCCTCGTCACACGGAGAATGAAGCGCTCCGGAATGCGATGGCGCATCGCCGGCGGTCAGGCCGTCCTCACCGTACGCGCCCTCATCAAGTCCGGGCGCTTCGACCGCGCATGGGAAACCCTCATGGGCAAGGCCGATACCCCCGCAAACGAAAACAACCGCACCGGCTACGCCCCCAAGCGTGCCGCATAAACGGGTTCAGCCGAGCGATCACAACATCGCCATGCCAGACTCACGCCCTTTCAGCGCGACCATGAGTTCTTGATCTCCGAAAACTCGTTTGGATCGCAGCATAGCTCGCGCCAGCACCGGATCTCATCCGGCTCGCCCGATTCAGACTGCTGACAGTACTTGAACAACGAGAACGCCAATGAAGCCGCTGCAGCTCGGATGGCGATCACTCCGTCCTGATCGTTGCCCTTGATACCGCTCGATGTTTCATCGGCGATTTCCGCGAGGCCAGCAAGTAGGCCAGACAACGCCTCCGCCGAAAGGAACCAAGGCTGCGTCTCGACCAAGTCCGCTACTACCCGGAGCCTCTGTACAAGAGCCGGGCGATGCCGCCACTGGACGCCGTCTACCAGAATTGCGCCAATGGTAGCGAAATCGTCGCGCGCGTTTCGCGCCACCAGTGTGCGTGCCAGCACTCCGGCTGCGACAACTGCATCAGCAACCACATCATGTTTGCCACTCAACATCGCGGCAGCTACTCGATCAAGTACCCGTTCGCGAGTCTGGGGAAGAATGCTCAAGGCTGCTGCTTCAAGCTCGCCCGCGGGGATGTGGCAGCGCTCCAGATCCGTGAGGAAGTCTACTAGGCTATCGACTTCCACATCGGCGTCTTGGTCTGCAGGAAGGTGCGCAATTACCGCCGACAGGGTGTGGATGACCCTTACAACTGTGCGGTTCGTGCTGTCGGCAGGGGATCCAAACGGCATTGGCGTACGAAGGAGCAACAGATTCTTGTTCGCGGCCCACCATCCTGAGAGTTTGGCGACCAACTCCAGCGCGTCAAACTTGGACCACTTGACATGGCTGCCGGAGTTCTTGAGTTCGTCCAGGATATTGTCCAGGCGACTGTCTTCCAGTCGCTCATCAATGCTCGATTTCAGGTGCTCCTTCACCCAGGGTTCCGGGTCTAATTCGTTGGGATGCGGTAGCGTGATGCATACGAAACTGTAGTAGCCGGGGATGATCGGCACTTCCGGAGCTTCAACGCCATCCCACAGCGCTGCCCCAAGGCGTTCGGACTGGTGTTCATTCAGCTTGCCCAGTTGATGTAGCCATACAACCGACGTCATCGCCCATTCGCGATCAGGTGCGCTGGGGGCGATTCGATCGAGCAACTCGTCGATCTTATCCCCCGCTACTGCGAGCGTTTCTCCATCTACCGACGCGGGCAGACGGACTCGGCGCACTGGGTTGACGAATTGCTGCACTTCGATTTCGGTCAGACCGTCCGGCACAGGAAAGTCAATGAGCGTAGGCACTGCACGAGCGAGCTCTTCGGCCGACATACTGTCGAAGAGGCGGTACGAGAATCGCCCGACTTCGGCGAACATCCGTCTCCGCTTCGAACCGTAGATCGCGCGGAGCACACCCAGCAGACGCTCCCGGTATGCCGGCGAGCACTTGTAGCAGAGCCGCGAAAATACCTCCGGGAAGGTTCTTGCTAGCTGCTCGAAGCTCTCGGCCTCGGACAAATCGAGCTCGTCGACCATGACGATCGTGCGCTCAAAGGCAGGCAAGTAGATCTCCAACAACGTATCCGCTTCGTTGGACCTGAGACCGGCCAGGTACTCCCGGTCGAACAGCTGGTCGGCGGCCTTCGCATTGCCAAGACGCACGATGTTCGTCAATGCCCAGTGTGGCGAATAGCGACCGATGCGGGGCAACGTCGATTCCACTGGGCCTTTGACGAAAGTGGTATGGTCGATCCGATAGGGCATGCCGATGTCTTCGTACATCCGCAGTAGCCCGTACGCTGCAACCGCTTCTGGATCGATCTCGGCATGAATTGTAGTAGACACATATCCGAGGTCGAAGCTATGGTTGGTGCTTTCCGGCTTCCAGCGCACTGAGGGGTGCCGGAGACGCGCGGAGAACCATGCGATTTCCCGACGCGGGTCACATCTGTATCGCGCAAGTTCGTTCCACCGCTCGGACAGTTCGTCGAAGAGGTTGCTGTCGTCTGTTTCCCGTCCCCATGGGGTCATGCTGCGGTCGACCGCCCAGATCAACAGCATGACCACCGACTCTTGCGAGACCAGAGTGTAGTCGTCAGCGACAGGGTTCAGATTCAGTTGCTGGCGGATTGCCGACAGGCTCGTCTCCAGGATGGAATGTGCGGTCGCTGTTTCTCCCAACTCCGCCATCAGGGCAGCACGCTTTGCCTCCCAGAAGGGCAGGTTCTCATTGGGCTGCCAGTCCACCAGTAGACGTTTCGCTTCGACTGGATCGAAGCGGAAGAGCGCTTGTAGCGCCTTCTCCAACCGGAACCTGGCCTTATGTTCGGGCAACAGCCTCGCGAAGTCGTTCTCTATCGCCTGCGTGACTGCTTGCCATTTCTCATCCAGCCCTTCTTCGCGATAGTGGCGCAGCAGCCATAGACGGATGTTGGCGACTGCCTCGAACACTGATGCTGTTGTCCAGTCAGCTCTCTCTGGCAACGACAGCGTCGCGTCGTTGTACTTCGTTGCGACCTCCTCAAGGAACATCGGTAGTTCCCCGAACAGTGGGAACAGGCAGCGGTCCAGACGCCATGCCGATTCGAATGCGAGGTCGAGATCCAGGGGAGTGTCCAGCCGAGCGCGATCCGCCGAGGACAGCTGAGAAAGACGTGATAGCCAGCTTTCGGTATGGCGCCATAGAGAGCGTCGCCGATCCTCGGGCACCACCACCCAGCCGGGGTATTCGAGGCGCTGGCGACGCCACTCTGCCGCAATGTCAGTGTAGTTTTCGGAATCGGCTTCCGTTGGCCATGACGGGGCATCTGCCGAAACCGTTGGCCAGTCTGCGGCGCGGGATTTGCGGCTGTTAATGTATTTCAGAAAATGATCGAACGCCTCCTCATGGTCTGTGCTAAACGCGGAGAGGTCGACGACGACGATGCCGCGCCTGTCGAGCAGCTTTCTGTCCGCGCCGCTCAACGTATTGAACACCCCGAGCAGATATAATTTCGGCGAGGTCTCCTTGCCAACGTGATCTCGTATCCAGCCGACCCACTGCAGGAAGTTTGGATCGTCGCCCGAGAATCCGATCAGGCACAGGGTGTTCTCTAGCAGCGACTGGCGCACGGTGTTTACGAACGGCGCGTGATCGCCGGGGTAACGCCGGTAGTCTTCTTCGGTTATGACGAAAGGGGGCGACGGAAAATTTCCATGCAGCTTCACGATCCTCGGTTTGTTCGCGTAGAGCAGATCCTCTTTCTTGGCCACGATGTCGTAGTGATTGACCGTCACGGATGCGCGGGCACGTTCGAGCAGCGTATCGTAGTTCGTCGTGAAGACATCTTGCCAAGGTAGGTTCAGCAGCTGGCTATGCAGCGGCGAGGGCTCGTAGGTCAGATCCGGGATTTCACGCCGTAGGAAGTCGTCCAATACCGGACGTCCGAACGCCGCCTCGACCTGTTCGGCCAGCTTCAGAAGGTTCAGGTACCTGGCTTCCTTGCCTGGAGACCTCCCATGCAGCTTCTTGAAAAAGGAATCTCCGAGTTCGCTCCAGTCCGGGAAGGATGCAGACGCCGAACCCACAGGCTTCGCGTTCCGGCTGAAACCAGATCCCACCATCACCGCGGCGTTGTTCGACCACAGCCGATCCGCGATTTCGTCGAGATACGGCTTTATGTGGTCAGGTGGATCGACAAGCATTGCTGGGCTCATTCGGTGAAGCACTCGGCTAGGTATCAGCAATCAACGGTCGTTTCGAGACCAGACTAGGTCCTGTGGACGGATTTGATCAGGATGAAGGCGGCGTCGAATGCGACGAAGAAACTGAAGTTTATGGCCGTTTTTTCGCAACGCAAGGCGATGCGTTTGAAGCGTTTGATCTTGCCGACGGCCCGTTCGGCGCGGGCGCGGGGTCCGTAGAGCGCCCTTGCGAACCACTTCGGCCTGTTTTTGATATTCCTGATCGGCGATCTGGGAGGTGTGCGGATGGCGGTATGAACCATTTCTTGCAATGAGTTGAGCGCAATCAGGTGCGCCACGGCCATGTACACCCTGATCGGCACCGCCAGGCTCAACAAGGCCGATTCCCAAGTTTGGCTCGCCGATGTGCTCGCCCGCATCGCCGGGACGCCGCGGATCCGGCTCGACGCACTCCTTACCAGAACCGGCGGGACGACCGGCAACCCGATCGGGGCGCATGGCAAAGGTCCCGCCTGACCCTCCCCGATCGGCTCCACGCCCGCCACAAACTCAGATCTCGATACCCTGCGGTCTTCGGCGGATGCTTGCATCCGACCGCTCCGGATCCCCGGTTCTGCCCCGAAGAGGAACCCCCTCCCTCTCTGGCGCAATTGGCTTTCCGGGACCCCGGGCGCTGCGGCCAATACGTCGCCGTGTTCCGCCTCGTCCGGCAGCGGAGGCACCTCCGCCCTGTACCCCATTGCTCGCGCGATGACGACCGCGGCCTGCATGGCGGCGACCCGCAGCGCACCATCGTCGAGATGGGCGTAGATCGCGGTGGTCTCCCGCTTGCGGTGTCCGAGCAGCCGTCCGACGGTGGTGAGCCCGACGCCGTTCATGACGCCCTGGGAGGCCCAGGTGTGGCGGCAGTCGTGGATGCGAAGGCCCGGAAGCCCCGCCTCGTCGCGGATACCGCACCAGAAGGTGTAGAGCCTTGCCGATGTGAGGGTTTCGGGGAACACCCGCTCCCGGCCATCCAGTCGCGGCAGCGCCTCGACCAGCCTTGCCGCTTCGGGCCCGAGCCAGATGGTGCGCGAGCCGGTCTTGGAGTCTTCGATGCGCGCGCTCGCGCCGTCTCCGGCCAGCTCTCCGATATCGTCCCACCTGAGGTTGATGACTTCGGAGAGCCGCGCCCCGGTCAGGGTCAACAGCCGGATGGCCGCCACCGGCCACGGCTGTTCCTCCCGGTGGCGGTCGAGCACCGCGCCGAGACGCTCCAGCTCTTCGCGGCTGAGGTAACGCGCGACGGGCTTGCGGGGGTTCTTCACGATGTTGGCGCAGGCATCGGGGACATGCTCGCCGATGTCGCCCCATTGGCGGGCCGTCCCGAGCATGGCGCGGAGTATCTCGAAGGCGCGGTTGGCGGCGCCTGTCCGCGCTGGCGGCGTCGAACCATGCCGAGACCCGCGCATGGTCGATGGCGTCGAGCCGGAGCCTGCCGAAGTGGGGCATCAGGCGGTTCTTCATGTAGCTATCGAAGGTCTCGAGCGAGGACGGCTTCCAGCGGTGTTTCCGCCGCGAGCGGTAACGGGCGGCGAAGTCCCGGAACAGCGGCGCCTTCTCCTTGCGCGGCGGCGTCACGTCCTCGCCGCCCCACAGGCGGGCGAGCACGGCCGCGCCTTCCCGGCGGGCCGCGTCGAGAGGCAGTTCGGGGAAGCGCCCGAGGGTGATCTTGCGCATGCGTCCCCGGACGCGGGTCTGGACGATCCGGGACCGGACGCCGGAGGGCTGCACCCTGACCCCGAAATGCGCCAGCAGATTGTCCCACAGGGTGTATTCCCGTTCCGCCGGCTTGGTGACGGCCTTCACGGTGAGCCGGTGCCTGCGGCCGCTCATCGCCCGCTCTCCTTCCCGGTCATGGCCTCGTGGACGATGCCGGAGATACGCCCGGCCGCCTCGCGGACATGCTCGTCGGCGAGATGGGCGTAGCGTTCGGTGGAGGCGGTATCGGCATGGCCGAGCAGGCGGCCGACGGTGTAGAGGTCGAGGCCGCTCATCACGGCATGGGAGGCGAAGGTATGTCGGCAGTCGTGGATGCGCACATCGTCCAGCCCGGCGAGACCGCGCAGCTTCTGCCAGCGCAGGCCGAGGTCGGTCATCGGGCCGTCGCCCTTCCCGTTCGGGAAGACGAAGCGTCCCTCGCGCGGCAGGCCATTCAGGACGGCCCGCGCGGGCGGCGGAAGCTGGAGCGCCCGGTCTTGGAGTCCGGCAACACCGCGCGGGTGTCCCGTATCCAGTCCCATTGCAGGCCGGCGATCTCGAACGACCGGGCGCCGGTGAACAGCAGCAGGCGGATGGCGGCCTGCCGGTCCTCCGCATGGTCGAGCACTAAGCCGAGGCGCTTCAACTCGTCCAGGGACAGGAACCGCTCGCGCGGCGCCGTCCTGTAGCGCCGCATGTTGCGGCAGGGGTTGGAGCCCTGCGGGCGAAGGTCCCATAGCTCCGCCTGCCGCATCATCACCGAGAGCACCGGCAGGGTCCGGTTGGCGCTGCCGGGGGTTCCGCTGAGGGAATCGAACCAGCGCCGCACATTGGCGCGGTCGATCTTCGCGACGGGCATCGCGCCGAAGAAGGGCGGGAGGCGGCGCTCGATCAGATGGGCGTTGGCCTTCTTCGTGGAGGGTTTCCAGCGCCGCCCCTGGCGGCGCATGAAGTCGGCCGCGAAGTCGGCGAACAGCGGCCCGGTCTCGCGGTCGGCCCCGGCTTCGGCGATGGCGGCAATGGCCTTCTCCCTCGCCTCGGCGGCGGTCATGTCGTCGGTCGTGCCGAGGATCGCCCTGGGCGCGCCGAACTGGCGTGAGGTCTGGACGAAGAAGGTCTTCGTCCCGGCGACGGTGAAGCCGAAGGCGGGCAGGTCCCTGACGGTCAGGCCGTATCGTCCGGGTTTCTTCTCCCTGAAGGTGCGGCGGACCGTCCGCTCGTTGATGGGGGCATGGATGCGCGTGTCTCCGTTGTCTGTTCCCTCGGGCGCCGTCCGTCCCGGGGGAACGGAACGGCGCTCTTGAACGGACAACGCGACCCGCGCGCGAAACCGCGGCCACAGGCCGGGTCAAGCCCAACCGTCTGTCACGCAACGGAAAACTGCCGACCGATGCAGACCGGCCGGGCCTCGCTCCCTGCATCAAGGATGCGTCGGGTGTGACCCTGACGCGCCGAAGGGCGTTCCAATCGCGCTTCCTGACCGCTCACCCCGTCGGGCGCTGCAAGCTGTTGTGCCATCGGCATTCAGCCCGAGCGGCGGTTGAGCGGCAGCACCCGCCGCGCACTTGCGGAGACAGTCCTGCGAACCGCCGCGCGGCTTCCGAGCGGCACTATAGGAAGCACGAGGGAGCGATACAATGCGCGAAGTCCCGTTCATCGGCAGCGTCATTCGCTCGGCCCGTATCATCGGCGGCGGTGCGGGCCCGACCGGTCCGGCCGATATACAATCGCGGTTACATGGCTGCCTGTAGCGGCGAACCGCGTCGTGCGCATGTCGCCGCATGGTCGCTTCAATGCGGTGGGCATGACGATGCAGGCTGGAGCGCAGATTCGACGGCGGCCCGCGTGAACTGTCGGGCGGCCAGCAATCAAGGCGGGGACCTACCGCATCCGGCAGGTGCATTATGTCGATCGCGTGAGCGATGTTTCATTGTCGGGATGGTTGCATGTCGCTCCGTCGTCGGCGACAACAGACGCATGGCAGAAACAAACAAGAAACTGCCGGCAGCGGAAGCATGCTTCACGGACGGTCGGCGCTGCCGGCCCCTGTCCATATCCTTGCGGCGCCCGACGCCATGACGCCGGACGCGTTCATCGCCAAGTGGCGGGCGTCGGAATTGAAGGAACGCTCGGCGTCGCAGGAGCATTTCATCGACCTGTGCCGCCTGCTGGGTGAGCCGACGCCGGCGGAAGCCGACCCGGTGGGCGAACAGTACTGCTTCGAGCGCGGGGCGCGGAAGGACAGCGGCGGCGACGGCTGGGCCGATGTGTGGAAGCGCGGCTGCTTCGCCTGGGAGTACAAGGGCAAGCACGCCGACCTCGACGCGGCGTTCAACCAGCTTCGCCAGTACGCGCTTGCGCTGGATAACCCGCCGCTGCTGATCGTCTCGGACATGGCGCGGTTCCGCATCCGCACCAACTGGACCAACAGCGTGAGCGAGACGCACGAGTTCACGCTCGACGATCTGGCCGACGGCGCGACCCGCGACAAGCTCAAATGGGCGATGTCGGACCCGGAGCGGCTGCGGCCGGGTGAGACGCGACAGGCGGTGACGGAACGCGCGGCGGCGACCTTCGCGGCGCTTGCGCAGGGCTTGCGCGAGCGGGGCCACGTTCCGCAGGCGGTGGCGCATTTCGTGAACCGGCTCGTGTTCTGCATGTTCGCGGAGGATGTGGACCTGCTGCCGGGCAGCATGTTCACCCGGATGCTGGAACAGGCGCGGAGGCAGCCCGACGAATTCGCCGAACTGGCGGGCGATCTGTTCAGCGCAATGTCCACAGGTGGCCGGATCGGCTTTGAATCGGTGGCCTGGTTCAACGGCGGTTTGTTCGACGACGACGCGGCGTTGCCCCTCGACCGCGCGGGGATCGAGACGGCGCTCAAGGCCGCGGCGCTCGACTGGTCGGAGATCGACCCGTCGATTCTCGGCACGTTGTTCGAACGCGGCCTCGATCCGGACAAGCGCTCACAACTCGGGGCGCACTACACCGACCGCGACAAGATCATGGATATCGTCAAGCCGGTGATCGTCCGTCCGCTGCTCGCGGAATGGAAGACGGCGAAAGCCGAAATCACGGCCTTGGTCGAGCGCGCCGATGCGACCGGTTCGCCAGCAACCCGGACACGGCTGCAGCGCCGGGCGAACGAGGCGTTGCGCGTCTTCCTCGAACGGCTGCGGCAGTTCACTGTGCTCGATCCGGCCTGCGGGTCGGGCAACTTCCTCTATCTCGCGCTGCACGCGCTCAAAGACATTGAGCATCAGGTCCAGCTCGAAGCGGAGGTCCTCGGCCTTCCGCTCGGGTTCCCGGCAGTGGGCCCGCCGAATGTGAAAGGCATTGAGATCAACCCCTATGCGGCGGAGCTTGCCCGCGTGTCGGTGTGGATCGGAGAAATCCAGTGGATGCGGCGTAACGGCTTCGGCGCCTCGACCGATCCGGTTCTCAAGCCGCTCGACACCATCGAATGCCGCGACGCGATCCTCGCGCCGGACGAGAGCGAGCCCGAGTGGCCGAGGGCCGATGTCGTGATCGGCAATCCGCCGTTTCTTGGGGACCGGATGATGCGAGGCGGTTTGGGCCACGAATACACCGAGCGTTTGCGCCAAGCCTATCGGGGTTCGGTGCCAGCCTCCGCCGATCTGGTCTGCTACTGGTTCGCCAAGGCTGGCGCGCTGGTGGGCCGAGGCGAGATCGCCCGTGCCGGCTTGGTCGCGACGAACTCGATCCGGGGCGGCAACAACCGTCCCATCCTCGATCGGATCGTCGCCGACAGCGCCATATTCGACGCTTGGTCGGACGAACCCTGGGTGGTCGACGGCGCGGCGGTGCGGGTGTCGCTAGTGTGTTTCGGCCCGCGCGACGCCGACCTTCCCATCTCGCTGAACGGACAGCCAGCACCCCTGATCCGCGCTGACCTGACCGAAGATGGAATCGACTTGACCGCGGTCGCGCGGCTGGATTGCAACAGGGTCGTTGCATTCTTGGGCGTCTACAAGAACGGCCCGTTCGACATTCCGGGTGATCGGGCGTGGGAGTGGCTCTCCCTGCCGGCCAACCCGAACGGCCGTCCGAACGCCGATGTCCTCAAGCCGAGGGTCAACGGCATGGATTTGACCCGGCGTTCCGCGGGCAACTGGATCGTCGATTTCGGCGAGGATATGAGCGAAGCCGAGGCCGCGCTTTACGAAGCGCCGTTTGCGCACATACTCAAGCATGTGAAGCCGGTGCGCCTCGGCAGGCGGCGGGAGAGACATCGAAGATACTGGTGGCGGCATGGAGAAACCCGTCCGGGCATGTGGCGGGCGCTCGACGGACTGTCCCGCTTTATTGCGACGCCGACCGTTTCCAAGCATCGGCTGTTCGTCTGGCTTGAGGCAGGCGTCTGTCCCGACCACCAGCTTATCGCCATCGCCCGCGACGACGATGTTACCTTCGGCATCCTGCACAGCCGGTTTCACGAGGCTTGGTCCTTGCGGCTGGGGACGTGGCTCGGCAAGGGCAACGATCCGCGCTACACGCCGACCACCACCTTCGAGACCTTCCCCTTCCCGGGGGGCCTCTCGCCGGATATTCCCGCCGCCGACTACGCTGCCGACCCGCGCGCCGTCGCCATCGCCGAGGCCGCGCGGCGACTGGTGGAGTTGCGCGACCGCTGGCTCAACCCGCCGGAATGGGTGACGTGGGTGGACGAGCCGGCGCGGGGCTATCCGAAGCGCCCGGTTGCTCGCGACGAAGTGGCGGCAAAGCACCTCAAGACCCGCACGCTGACCAACCTCTACAACGCCCGCCCCCAATGGCTCGCCGACGCCCACGCCGAGCTCGACGCCGCCGTCGCGGAAGCGTATGGCTGGGATACGGATCTGAGTGAGGAGGAGGCGCTTGGAAAGTTGCTGGCGTTGAACTTGGCAGCCGAAGACTGATCCAAAGAAAGCGTAGCAGGCTATGAAACGACATTGTTGCCGAAATTGCCACTTCCTTGCTAAGGAACATGCGGATCGTACGGGAGCAAGACTTTCCTTTTCTTGGAATGACGAAGAAAGGGGAAATATGGAAGTGAAGGACGACTATGCGGCGAAATGTGCTGAAGGCGTCTGGGATACAGGGATCAATCAAAATTTAAATGCATGTTTGCGCGAGATATTGATGAAAAACAGGAAAAATGCTTGCTTCTTTATAGAGGTGCAGCAGGGAATGTCATTCGATGCTGCTCGAAAGATTCATCGTATCAAAAGCGAAAATAGAAATTTGAAAAGAAGCTATCGTTATACCCAAATAGGTTTATGGATCGCTGCGTGCAGCCTTCTGGCAAATTCAATTTACTTGATTCTAAGAGATTCCCCCGTTCCATAGTGAAGTGCAACACATGATGGGCTGTGGTCATGTGTTTTTAGACGCATGATGTTGCGGAGCGGTAGCGGCGAGAGTTCCTGTACAAGATGAAGGGAGCTTGTTCATGTCCAAAGGCTACCGTCACCTACGAAGAGCGATGCCAGATTGAGGCAGAAAAGCGGTCTTTCACAAGGTGCGATTGCTCGGCAGCTGGGCCGATCAACAATTTTCCGGGAGATCAAGCGCAACACCGGGGGACGGGGTTACCGTCACAAGCAGGCGCAAAGGATGGCAGAAACGCGCCGCAGGGCCGCCTCGTCTGTTTCTTGGCGGTTGACGCCTCGGGTTGAGGCTCAGAAAAAGCTGCGGGAGGGCCCCGAGCAGCGGCCGTTTTCGACTGGAGGGCCGTGGGTCGGCAACGGATCCATGATCGCCGAAGATCGGAGAGCCGGGGGCGTCTTGTGGAAGAAGCTTCGGCGGCGCGGCAAGAAGCCGAACTGGAAGGGTGGATGCCATTCCGGCCGGGTGGACATTTCCGAGCGCCCTGCGGAGGCAAAGGAACGGGTTGGCGACCGGGAGCCATCATCGGCAAAGCTCACAGTGGAGCTGTCGTGTCGATCGTGCCACGAAATACGCCTTGCTGGGTGGACAGAAAGACACGGTTGGTTCGGTCATGATCCGCCTGCTCGGCTCTGGTGCGCTATTGGTCCACACAATCACGTCAGACAACGGAGTTCGCAGACCACAGGCGTGTCGCACTTGACGCAGATTTCTTCTTCGCCTTTCCATTCCTGGGAGCGCGGCGGCTGGTACTGTAACTTGATGTCTGGAAATTTGTCTGAGGTTTGCGCTTTGAGGCGTTTCACTGGGGGGCTAGCCCTGCCGTGTCATGACAAATCTGGTTGACAATGGTTTACGTGTTCACGCGTGTCTTTGTCTATCCCGGAACCCGATTTCCCGGCCGATTTGGTGACCCAGTGCGACGCTGGTGTGTCTGGCCACATGATCTGGTGACCCGGGCGTGCTGCGGTAGCCGCCGAGATGGGCGACCAGGTGCACCGCATCGGCGAGACGCTCCGGTTCCTTCAGGGCGTACTTGTGTGCGTAGTCGCGCGAGTTCGCTGTCGGTGAACATCAGCTGCGGCTCGCACCTGGCGGCCGAGCAGGGTCATGACCATGATGCGCCATGCGATGACGGCGTTGATCGCCCGCTGCAGGCGGTGCGGAACAGCAGGTGTTCCACCCTGCATCCGGATTTGAGCACGTAATCCTCGATTCGCCAGCGCTGAAGGTAGAAGCCGACGATGTCGGCCGCCTCCTTCGCAGTGCCAACCCGCACGGTGGTCAGCAGGCACCACGGGATCCTCACCCTCGGGCGGTCCCTGACCCCGTGCAGGGACACCGGCTTCGCGCTGGGGGCGGTGCCCGTCACGGGTGACGGACCGTAACTCGCCAGGCGCTTCTGTCGCGCGGGCCTTCTTCCGGCTGGCTTGCTCCGTCAGTCCCTCGATCTCAATCAGGCCTGCACCGCCGGCCATGACGGCGAACAGCCTTCCCTCCTTCAGCACCCTGTCATGCTTGGCGCGCAGATCGACGCGGGGCAAGCGCGTGTCGAACAGCTCGAAGATGTCGGCTTCCCGACGGAGATGACGCGCGTCTTGCCGCCGGGGTGGCAGCGCCTTGAACCCCTCGAGCCAGCGCTGCGGCGTGTCTCCTTCTCCTGCGACCGGGGCTTCACCGGACCCAGCACCCCGAGTGGCAGGTCAGTCACCGCCAGGGTCGCGTGCAGGTGCAGGCTTGAGGCCCCGGTCTGGTTCTCACCTGCAGGCCGTCGCAGCCGGGAGAAGTTCAGGTCCGTGCCGCAAGAACCGTCTTCTGGCCACGGATGCGCCGGATGCTGCGCTCACGGTGCGGCGCAAGAATGTTCGCCGGCGTGATCTCCGAGGGCGACCATCCGGTAAAACGCATTGATCGCGGTGTTGTCGGCGCTGGGAGACGCATTGATCTTCTGACCGGCCGCCAGAAGGCCGGCGCTCCAGGCGCGCAGAAAGTCGCTTGTCACCCCCCTCCAAACTCGTTCTGCGCCCAGTCGTTCAGACCTTCGCCCGGCGAGGGCGCATGATCGACCTCCCCAGCTTCCTGCGCCACGAGCGCTCCAGTTCGGCCACGAAGACCGTCTTCACCGTCTCCCAGTGCTCCCGGTCCTGCCGGCCTTCGGTCCTGCACAGGAAGTTGGCCGCGCGCAGGCAGGGTAACCTTCATCGGCAAAACTGAGCCATGGTCGAAACGGTCCTCGAAGTCACGCGGCGCAGGATGCGCACATGGCTGGGCGGGCAGAGCACCTGATCAAGAAACGGCTCAGACAGACGATCCGCTGCAGGTGGTTCCGGCGCTGCCCGTCGTTCCATCCAGCGGTCCCGCGCCGCGCGGCGGCGGCAAACCCCGCCACCCGTGCGCCGAGCCCACGAGATATTGGCAGCCGGCGAAGGTCGTCGCGGGTGTTCACGCGCAATCAGCGTGACCGCCCGGTCAATACGATCCCCGACCACGATGATCCCGAATGCGCGCGCCGGAACCTCTGCAGCGATATCATCCACCAACAGGCGAGGCCGGCGGTCGATTGTCGGTGACTTCGGCGCCGGCAGGACGATCTCCGGGCGCCCAGCGCCCTCAGGCAGCCGGCAAGCTGCAGACGGCCGCGCGCGTCGACAAAGGCAAACTCCTCGCAGACGACCCAGAGCCGACCGGCTGTCGAACTGCTCACAGGACAGCAGCGACGCGATCCGCGCAACTGCTGCCTCGTCCCGCAATGTGCGGCTGATCTGAGACTGTGACATGGGACACTTATGCCACGCCGAAACACCGTTGTCCAGCTAAAATTTCCGTGACATGCGAGGGCTAGCCCCCCAGTGAAATGCGGCGCCATCGTGCTATCCCATGGAGTTGAAAAACATTCATGGAGGAAGCGAATGGAGCTGCGACACACTACGACGATTGAGGCCGTTTTGGAACATCTGATCGCAAACGGAGCAACGGATCTGGGGCGGGTCTTTGGTCAGCTCTTCGAGCTTGCGATGCAAATCGAGCGCGAGCAGCACTTGAAAGCGGGCCGCTACGAACGGACACCGGAACGACAGGGCTATGCCAACGGCTACAAGCGGATCGACACCCCCACTGTTACCGTTCAGGTACCAAACGGTCACGGGGACGACCCCCCAGTCGCTTGAACGCGGCCAGCGATCTTCTCGCGCCGTAGCCGAGATGTACATCAAGGGTGTTTCCACACGGCAGGATGTAATGCGCGAGTTCGGGAGCCTGTCCTCTTCTCAGGTCAGCCGGGCCACCAAGTTGCTCGATGAAGAACTCGCCGCGCAACCGGCCCCTGATGAAATACCTGATCCTGGATGCGCGCTACGAAAAAGCCCGCCATGACGGCGTTGTGCGCGATGTTGCAGTGCTCTCGGCCATCGGAATAGGGGCTGCAGGCACGTTCTGGGGCTCTCTGTGGCGCTCTCCGAGGCCGAGGTCCATTGGAGAGCCTTCCTGGAAAGCTTGCTAGCCCTGCATGGTACGACCTTCATCGTCTCGGATGCCGGGCTGAAAGCGGCACGGTGCTGGGCGCGGCGACGTGGCAGCGCTGCCAGTTCCACCTGGCGCAAAACGCCGTGCACCGAACAACGACATCAGGAAACGTATTGGACAACAGCTCGGAGCCATGCGTCCTCACTCCAAACCGCCGAGGCTGAACTGGGCGCCCTCGTGGCCAGCTATCGCGACAAGCATCCAGGCTTCCTGGCTGGAAAAGAATGCGGGGCTCGCTGTCTTCACCTTGCCCGATGCTCACCGCAAACGTATGCGAACCTCGAACGGCATCGAGCGACCGATCCAGCAAGAGCTCAAGCGGCGCACCTCCAAAGTCAGGGTCTTTCCGAACCTCGCCTCGTTGGAGCGCCTCTCAACCGCGGTCCTCATCGACGAAAAATGGGAAACCGAAACCAAGATCAAATGGGAACAGCTCGATGACTGAGAGCTTCACGACAATTTCCAGACATCAGGTTGCGTAATCGCGCGGCTTGAATGAGCACACCAACGGCCTGGTGCGGGAGTACTTCCCGAAGGGCACGGACTTTCGCGCGACATGCAACGAAGATGTTCAGAAGGTACAGGATCGGCTCAACACTCGGAAAGTCCTGGGATCGCCGACGGAGGTAATCTTGAAGTGAAACCGCCCTGACCATCTGCGTTCCGCAGCCGCAACGTGCAGCAGGGTCCATGCTGCGCGACGGCGAAATAGTGGCTTGAAGCCGACAAAGGCGTTGCATAAGCTCGATGTTGAAGGAACTGAAGCTGTTCCCAGGCGGAATCGAGAGGGGCAGAGGGGGAAAATTTGTGCAGCATCCGGCCCTCATCTCCGTTCGGACTACGCCCTCACTGCGATGAGGGCCGGATGTTGCACTTCAGACTGGAAGTGGGGTCGTTGAACTTCCTGTAACACTTCTGCCCGGTTCATTGCGCTTCCTTTCGGGGGCGCGAAGATACCGGACAGATCGCATGTTAGCGACAGATTCCGATTTGAACATTGCCTGTACCTGTCTTCGAGAGTAGGGTCTAATTGTAAAAGTTGAGCGCCGATTTGGTCGCAAATGCGATCAAAGGCTGCTGCGACCGGAGGGAAAGGAAACGGAATGTCCCAGAACCGGGTGTATCTGTTGGGTGGATATCAGTCCGATTTCAAAAAAGCGTATCAGTGTACCGGCATCGACCTGAAGTTCCTGATGGGAGAGGCTGTCGATGGCGCCATGACGGCGACGGGCATCGAGCCTGAGGATGTCGAGGTCGCTCACGTCGGTAATTTTGTGGCCGAGCTTTTCTGCGGTCAGGGGCAACTGGGCGGCTTCTTCGCGGCGCTTCACCCGGAATTTTCCGGCCTGCCGGCTTCCCGGCATGAAGGGGCGTGTGCGTCCGGCAGCCTGGCGGCGCTGGCGGCCCAAGCGGATATAAAGGCGGGGCACTACGATCTGGCGTGTGTCCTAGGCGTGGAAATGATGCGGCATACCGATGCGCAAACCGCTGCAAACAACCTGGCCGCGGCCGCGCATATCGGCGCCGAGGGCGAGGAGGCGCAATGGATGTGGCCCTGGATGTTCGACAAGTTGGGCGAAGAGTACGATCGTCGATATGGCCTGAAGTACGAGCATCTTGCGGCGATCGGCGAAACCAACTTCGGCAATGCCCGGACCAACCCGAATGCGCAGGCCCGGGAATACCGGTTTTTCGAGAACAGTTTCACCCAGGACGACGAGGCAAATCCGATCATCGAAGGGATGATCCGAAAGCAGGATTGCGGACAAATCACCGACGGCGCGGCCTGTGTTTTTCTTGCGTCCGAATCCTATGCGAAGGACTACGCCGCCAGACGCGGCACGAGCCTTGAGGACACTCCCTATATCAAGGGCTGGGGCCACCGGACCGTGACGATCCGGCTGGAAGACAAGCTCAAGGAGCAGCACAACAGCCCTTACGTCTTTCCACATGTGCGCGGCACCCTGACCGACGCCTACGGGCGTGCGGGAATTGCCGGGCCGGAAGATCTTGATGTCATCGAGACGCACGACTGCTTCACCACTACCGAATATATGGCGATCGATCATTTCGGTATCACAAGGCCGGGCGAAAGCTGGAGAGCGGTGGAAGACGGTACGATTCGGCGCGACGGGAAGCTGCCGGTCAACCCGTCGGGCGGGCTCATCGGCGGTGGCCATCCGGTCGGTGCCACCGGAGTCCGCATGCTGGTTGACGCTTACAAGCAGGTAACCGACACCGCCGACGGGTACCAAGTGGAAGGCGCAAAGACCGCCGCAACGCTCAATATCGGCGGATCGTCAACGACCATGGTCAGCTTCATCGTCTCCGCCGGCTCCGCCTGAGCCGGCGAACCGCCCTCCGAAAATGCGCCCGGCGGTCGCCCGCAACTTTCGGTGGGTTACAGGTTGCTGGCGTGTCGGGCAAAACGAAACAGTATTATAAAGTCATCACGGACTGTGCGAATTGACTTCGCTACAACTATCGCAATCCTTGGAAACAGCGCCGGAACTCTCGATCGACTCCCGCGATTCC
This sequence comes from Alphaproteobacteria bacterium, assembly GCA_964291215.2. Taxonomy (GTDB): domain Bacteria; phylum Pseudomonadota; class Alphaproteobacteria; order MPNO01; family UBA830; genus JAJEBT01. The sequence continues at coordinate 3,239,022 of OZ219791.1, forward strand.
GATGCCTGTCACGCCGCCCTGTCCGCCGCGCTCGTGCGCTTCAACAACATATTCGGCGATCCCTGGTCGATTCTGATCCTGCGAGACTGCTTTCTGGGGATCAGCCGTTTTCAGGAGTTTCGCGACAGCACGGGGGTCACGCGGCAAACGCTCAGCGCACGTTTGAAGGAGTTGACCCGTCACGGTGTCTTGCGCCGCGTCCGTTACAATGAGCGACCTGCGCGATACGAATATCGACTGACGTCGAAGGGGCTCGATCTCCACCGATTCGCCTACGCTGTCTGGAAATGGAGCGTCGACTGGTCCCTATCGCCGTCTACGCTTCCGACAATCCTGTTTCACCGGAAGACACTCCAGCCTGTGACCCCGGTGTTGGCCTGCAGCAATTGCCAGATACCCCTTGTGCTGAAAGACCTGGTTATGGGGGCCGTCGGGCGCGAGTTAGTCGATGTGCAACTCAACCGGCGGGCGCGGCGCTGGGCCGGCAATACCGCGACGGCCACCATTGGCGACACGTTGTTCGGCAAGCGAACCTTCATTATCGGCGATCGGTGGGTCGGCCTGATCCTCGCCAGCGTGCTGTTGGGCGTACATTCTTTCGACCGTTTGGCCGACCGACTTGGCATCGCGACCAACATCCTGACGCACCGCCTCAAGATGCTGACGGAATACGGTCTCCTGTCGGCGCCGGTCTACGACCCGGACCAACGATGCTACGACTATCGGCCGACACAGGAAACAGCGGCCCTTGTCCCGCTGTTCCTCTCGGTGTCGGAATGGGTGGCGCGATGGGAAACGCCGGTTGGCTTGGCGCATCCGGTATGGTGGCACAGGCCCTGCGGCGAGGCGATTGAAACCTGCCTTGTCGACGAAACGTTCGGCTGTCGCCTTTTGGTCTCGGATATTCGGTTTTCGGCGTCCGTAAAGGATCGATAACGCCGCGACGCCGACCCGCGCTGGTCCCTTCTCAGCCCATTGCGCCGATGGCAGTGGGCAGCCACAAAACAACGCCCGGAAAGGCAACCAGCAAGCTCAGGCGCATGAGGTCAGCCGCCAGGAACGGGACCGTACCGGCGAACACGGTGCGTAAGGGGAGGTTTGGCGCCATCTTGTGGAGCACAAAGACATTCATCCCGATCGGCGGCGTGATCAGGCCGATTTCGATCACCATCACGTTGATGATGCCCCACCAGATTGGGTCGTATCCCAGACCGGTTACCAGCGGAAACACGAACGGTAACGTGATCACCATCGCCGATATGGTCTCGAACACCGCCCCTAGAATCAGGTACATCACGAGGATCGCGCAAATCACAAGGATTGGTACGATTCCAAGACCGCCGATCCAATTGACCAACGCTTCCGGCACCGTGGACGCCGTCAGGGCGAATGTGAAGATGGAGGCGCCAACGATAATCAGGAAGATCACAGCGGTCGCCCGGCCCGTTTCGACAAGAATGTCGAAAAGACCGTCGAACCGGCCATCGGTTCGCAATATCCAGATCAGGAAAGTAAACAGAGCGCCGACGGCGGCGGATTCCTCGACGGTGAAGATCCCCGAATAGATGCCGCCCATGACCACAACCACCAGCGCCACGACGGGCCAGCTCTTCAAAACCTGTCTGCTCCGTTCTCTCCATGTCGCTCGTTGGCCGGCCGGACCGGCTGCCGGATCCAACGTGACCACCAGTCGGATGGCCGCGAAATGAAACAGGACCGCGATCGCGCCGGGGACCAGCGCTGCGGCAAACAATGTCAGGACGAACTGTTCCGTCAGGTGACCGTAGACCACCATGACGATTGACGGCGGGATCAACATCCCAAGGGTGCCGCCGGCTGCGATGGATCCGGAAGCCAGCCGGCGCGAGTAATTTCGGGCAACCATCTCCGGCATCGCCACCTTGGTCATGGTCGCGGCTGTGGCGAGCGAGGAGCCGGAAACAGCACCGAAACCGGCGCAGGCGCCGATCGTTGCATAGGCCAGGCCGCCGGGGCGATGGCCCAGAAAGGCGTAGACGAGGCGGAACAGATCACCCGAAAGGCCCGCCGCACTCGCGAACGACCCCATCAGGATAAACAGCGGCAGAATGATCAGGTCGCGGTTGCTGAAGGTCGATGAAGGCTGGGTCGACAGCAGCGAAAGCGCAGCGTTCGGGTCGATTGCGAGAGCAACGCCGATCAATCCCGACAATCCCATCGCGACGCCGATGGGTATGTGCAACGCGATCAGGACAAAGAGCAACGCAAAGGACAGGATGCCGATCGTGACGAGGTCCACTAGCGAACCTCGCAGGACGTGAGCCAATACCGGGTCACAAGACCGATCCTAGGCAATTTCGGCTCGCTCTTCGTCAGGCACGAACAGTTCGACAAGATGCGCCAGCGCGCTCAGCCCGATCAGGATTGTCGCCCCGTACCACCACGGGGCGACCGGCCATCCAAGGACTGAGAGTTGACGGTTTTCCTCCGCCATGTCGTGGCTGTGCAGCAAGAGGTAGTAGGTGATTGCCCCCATGAAAACGGTCATGGACAATGCCCCGGTCCAGTCGAAGATTTTTCGGGCGCGCGGACCGAGGACATAGCCGGCGACCGGCAGGGAGACATGTGCAGTTGCACTGGATCCGGCGACGAAAGATGCAGCGGCTATCAGGATGATTACGGTGCCGGCGATATCCATCGCACCGTGTATCGGTTGCGAGAAGGACCAGCGCATCAACACATCGAACACCGTGACCAGGGCGACCAGGAACAGGCCGACCATCGCCGCGACGGCGGCCGTGCGGGTCAGAGATCGGTGGAACGACGCGAGCGGCCGAGCCTTTCCCGGACGCGCCGACGCAGCAGATTTGATATCATCCGCCATGAAGTGGAATCGTCACCCGATTGCCTCGGCGACCGCCGGCCAATACCGGCGAGCGGGCGGCCTTCCCGCAGGACAAGCCGCTCCGTTTGCCGGGCCCCAAAGGTTAGTTGGTGCCACGCACTTCCTTCAACGCCTTTTCATAGGCCTGCCAGCGCGCTTCTCCCACCGTCTTGCGCAGATCGGCATTGATCCCTGCAAAAGCTCTCTTCATCGCTGCCCGATCGGCGGCGGAAACCGGCGTGTAGGTGCTACCGTCGGCGGCCTTCACCTTGGCGATGGAGGCCGCGGTTGCCGTGTCCGAAGCCGCACCCTGCAACCTGGACATTAGAGCAACGCCCTCCGGCACCAGCATCTTAGCCTTGTCCGGGAGCGCCTCGTAGACCTTCTTGTTCATCACCACCATGATCGGCAAGACGCCCAGCGAAGTGTGAAAGTGACTCTTGGTGACCTTGAGGATCTTGAACGTTTCGGCGGCGTTCCATTCCGAAACTGATCCATCGAGCAGGCCGCGGGAAATGTTCTCGGCGATCTTGGTCACGCGCATGCCGACCGGCGTGGCACCAAGGGCCGTGACGATCCGGTTCTGCACCCGTCCGCCGGCACGGAGTTTCATGCCCTTCAGGTCTGCGATCGTCTTGACCGGCTTGACCGTATGGATAGAATAGGCACCGGTGCTGAAGACTCCCAAAACCTCGATCTTGTCCAGATTCCGGATCAGGTCGGCCTTGTACAGCTGCCACACCGCATAGGAACCCTCCGTTGAATTCCGCGCCAAGTTCGGCGCTTGGAAAAGGTCGAAATCCGGGAAGGTGCCCGGTGTGTAGCTGGGCACCACAAAGCCGATGTCCATGATGCCGGAACGCACCAGCTTGTACTGTTCGCGGGGGTTGCGGCCCAGCGTGCCGCCGAAGAAGAATTTCACCTTGACCGCGCCCGCCGACTTTTCTTCGAACCACTTGGCCCAAGGCTTCAGAACCTTGCCAACCACATTGGCGCGTTCGCTGAAAAACACGCCGAAACGCACCTCCTTTGCCTCACCCATGGCCGCTGCCGGCGCGGTCGCGAAAAGCGCGGCGCCTAGGCCAACTGTTGCTAATACTCGTGTCATGGTTTCTTCCCCATCGTTGGTATCGGGCGTTAGCATCGGACAGAAGCAATTGCACAGTTGGTTCGTTTGTGCAAGTTCAGGATTTGTCGGCAAGGCAGAGGAGAACCATGAAGGCAATACTGGACGGCGTCAGGGTGCTCGATTTCGGCCATTTCATTGCGGGACCGTTTTGCGGCGCTCTGCTGGCCGACTTCGGCGCGGAGGTGATCCGCGTGGAGAGGCCTCAAGGTGCGAACGACCGGTTCCTCGTGCCTCTGAGCGAACCGCCCGACATCGGTGGAGCCCTGTACCAGCAAGTCAACCGGAACAAGCGCAGTCTGGCTCTCGACACCAATCAGCCTGAGGGGATTGCGGTCGTGACAGACCTGATCAGACAGGCCGATGTCGTCATCGCGAACTTTCCCGATCGCGTTCTACGAGCCCTGAAACTCGACTACGCGACACTGTCGGCAATCAAGCCGGATATCATCTTGTGTACCTGCAATGCGTATGGCGGCGTGGACAGTCTGTCGGACAAGCCGGGTTTTGATGGTGTTGGCCAAGCGCTTTCGGGCGCCATGGAGATGACGGGCGACCCGTCCGGTCCACGCAAGGCCTATGCTCATTATGTCGACTTTTCGACCGCCGCACTCTCCGCTTTCGGCGTCGCCCTGTCGCTAATGAAACGCACCCAGACCGGAAAGGGCGATCATGTGCGGACATCGCTTCTCCACACGGCGCTTTCGATCATGAACTCCACGCTGATCGAAGCTTCCGTTACCGGTGTTGACCGGCGGGGAACCGGAAACCGAGCTCAGCTCGCCGGACCGGCCGACTGCTTCGCCACCAAGGACGGCCATATTCTGGTTCAGGTCGTAGGAGGATCCATGTTCCGGCGCATTGCAGACGTTGTGGGCCATCCCGAATGGCTGACGGACCGGCGATTTGCCACGGACGAAACGCGCGGCGAAAACGGCACTGTCCTGAGCGGTGCTGTCGCCGACTGGTGTCGCACCAAGACAACACGGGAATGCATTGCGGCGCTGGAAGCCGCCGGCCTGCCGGCGGCGCCGGTCGTCGCCCCGATTGACGTGATGGCCGATCCTGCCGTAGCAAGGCGCGGTTTCTTTTCGGACGTCTCGGTGCCGGGTGTTGCCAAACCGGTGCCGGTTGCCGGATCGCCGGTCGCGCTGGTTTCCGCCGACGCGTCGGAGCCCACCGTTGCTCCGGCGCTCGGCGCCCATTCCAGGGAAGTGCTGCAGGGTATCGGCTACGGAGATTCGGCCATTCAGGGGCTAATCGACCGGGGAGTTGTCCTGGCGTCCGACTCCGTCTGAGTTAACCCTGCCTCGACAAAGACCAGTTTGCTGCGCACGATCTTGTTCAAGGGATTGCGCGGAAGCGCTGCGAGAATCTGCAAACGCTCGGGAAACTTGTACTGCGCCAATCCCTGCTCGGTGAGGAATTCGGCGAGGCTCTCCAGGCTGATCTCAGCCCCGTCTTCCGGTACGACATACGCGCAGACGCGTTCGCCCAACCGGCCGTCCGGATAGCCGGCCACGGCAGCGTCTTTCAGCAGTGGATGTTTAGACAGGACGGTATCCAACTCCACCGGTGAGATGTTCATGCCGCCCCGGATGATGATCTCGCGTTTGCGTCCGACGAATCGGTAGTAGCGCGGTCCGAATGCATCTTCCGCTATCTCGAACAGGTCGCCGGATGGATAGTACCCCTCGTCGTCGAAGACATCGCGAATGACCATCCCTCTGCGGAAATATCCGGGAAAGACGGAAGGCCCCCGGATAATCAACTCGCCGGGCCGGCCGGGCTCATCGATTTCCGCGCCCGTCTCGACATCCAGCAGCTTGGTCTCGCTCCAGTTCATCGCTGGGTTTCGCCAGGTAAACCGACTGCGACCGGCGCGCGGAAAGAACCGGGCGCGAGCCTCCGGATCCCCAACGTCGTCAATACCCGACGTAAGCGAAACGCCCTCGTTGGAGCCGAAAAAATTGGTCACCGTGACGCCGAACCCGCGTTCGAAAACCCTCATCATCCAGGCATCCGGCGGCGCCGAGCCGGTCCCAACGCCGTCCAGCTCGCTAAGGTCCAACGACGCCAGCAGTTCCGTGTCCCGGGCGATCTGGTTGAGCAGAGCGGGTGCCACCACCGTGTAATTGATACGCTCGGTCTGGATCTGATCCAGAAAGCCGTCGAGATCGAAAGGATGGTGCAGGACAAATGTGCCGCCCGTAATCAGCCATGGCATCCAGATTCCGCCGATGGATGCCATGTTGACCGTCGGAAACGGGTTCAGCAGACGACACCCATCCCGTAGCCGTCCTCCCACGACGATTCCCTTGCCGGTGGTCATCCAGTTGTTGTGCGTGCGCGGTACCCCCTTCGGCTTCGCTTCGGTACCGGAGGTCCAGCAAACCGAAAAAATCTCGTCCGGAGATACCCGAGCAGCCTTGCCGATCTCCGCTTCGCGGCCTTGCACACCCTCCGCCAGCCGTGCTTCCAGATCGATCGCGCCTGGATTTTGGCTGCGCCCCCACGCATAGACCCGCGACGGTGGGCTGGAGAGCCCGGTCAGAAAGAACGCGACGTGATCGAAGCCCTTGAAGTTCGGCGTTGTGAAACAGGCCGCGGCGCCCGATGTCTCTAGGATGTCGGCAATTTCCTTGTGCCGGTATTGAATCGGAATCGGGCTGATGACCAGACCGAGTTTGGCCGCGGCCAAATACAATTCGATCTGCTCCGCGACGTTTGGCAATTGCACGACAATAACGTCATCTTTCTCAAGGCCATCCGCTGTCAGGATTGCGGCCAGCCGGTCTGCCGACTCGGCCAGGTCCCGATAGGTCAATCGCTTCGGCGTTCCGGTGGTGAAGGTTGGCCGGCGCGGATCGTCGATGACAGCATCGCGGTCCGGCGTCGCATGGCAATTTGCGATGAAGCGTTGCCAGACGGTCTCGTCGCCCCAGGCACCCAATGCTCTGTATCGCTCGATCACATCCGGCGGAAACGGTGTCATCGACAGTTCTCTGAAATCGGTCCTTTCACGACAAGCGTCCGGCGGATCGCGGAGCCCGTTCAGACGGACTGAGCATATTCGGACTTGAAGCGGGCAACCAGATCCCGAACGGGCAGCGTGCCGTCAATCGCACCGACGCCCTGGCCTGCCGACCAGATGCCTGTCCAAGGCTTCACTTCCATGTCCTTCTGCCCGGTGAAGTTCATTTTCGCTTTCTTGTCGATGAGGTCGTCCGGATTGATCCCCTGGGCTTCGATGCTGGGCCGCAACATGTTGGCGTTCGCGCCCGTGAAAGCCTTGGTCACGACCAGATCCTGCGCGTTGCATTCAGCGAGCAGTTGCTGATGCTGCGGATCGGCCAGGCTTTCCTCCGTGGCGATGAAGCTGGTGCCGACATAGGCGAAGTCGGCGCCGAGAACCTCACACGCCCGAACCGCATTTCCTGTCGCGATTCCGCCAGCAAGCGCAATGTAGCCATCCCAGAACCGGCGCACTTCGTCGACGAATGCGAAATGGCAAAGGTCGCCCGTGTGACCGCCGGCGCCGGCGCATACGAGCACGAGGCCGTCAACGCCGGCGCTTGCGGCCTTCCGCGCGAGCGGTACGCTGTTCACGTCCGCAAACACCAAACCGCCATAGCCGTGGACATCGGCGACCACGCGCTTCGGGCTTCCCAATGCGGTAATGACGATCGGCGCCCGATACTGAACGACCAGTTCAAGGTCTTCGGGCAGACGTGCATTGGTCGAATGAACCACGAGGTTGGCGGCCCAGGGCGCAATGGGCGTCTCGGGATCTTCAGCCTGCGCCCCGGCAAGCCTGCCGGTGATCTCCTTCAGCCATCGTTCCAAGTTGTCGACGGTTCGGCAATTGGGCGTCGGAAAGGTGCCGACGACGCCGGCGCGGCAGGCCTCGACAACGAGGTCGGGTCCCGAGACGAGAAACATCGGCGCTACGAACATGGGCAACGAGAGTAATTTCAGTGCCTCCGCAGGAGTCATGGTCAGGCCCAACCCAGATCTTCGCCTCGTACCCATGTCGTGTGGAACCCCAACGGGATGCGCTGCGGAATCTTGATTCGCGCGATCGGGCCATCACCTGGACTTTGAGCGTCGAACAGATGGCATTCGGATTGCCAGGTTGCCGTATCGGTGACGAAGGTGACAACATACCCGTCGTCCTCCCGGTCGTTCACCGTCGCCCCGATTTTTGGCGCGAAAGGCGCCTCGTTTCCGTAGCAGCCCTCACCGTAATCCCAGCGTTCGCAAGATCCGGTCTCGGTATCGTATTTCACCAAACCGTCGAAGGTTTGGCAGTGACCGGTTACGCTGCCTGGTGCGTGGTCCATCGGCGGGATGAACTGGTTGTAGGAATAGCGCGATTTCAATCCTGCATAGAGCGGATTGATCGTCGGGAATTCCGTGTTCAGTTCGTCGATCCGGTGCTCGCGGGTTTCGCCGGTCTTCAGGTTGAAGCGCCAGCGATGCAGCATATGAATGCGCTGGCGGAGCGACAGCATGGAGGCCAAGCCTTCGTTCCCCGGATCGCGCTCGTAGCTGGGGTCAGGCTGACGACAGCCGTCCATGACGATCCAGTCGCCCTCTTCCCAACAATTGACGATGTGCAGGATGTAGCAGGGGTCGGCCTCGAACCACCGGACCTCGTCGCTCCGGCCATAGCGCGGAATGATACCGAAACGCGCTGGCAGATCCGGATGGAAGCGCACTTGGCGCTTGTTCGCCGTATCCAGCACATCGACATCCTGGAAGAAGGGCAGATCGTGGAGGATGGAGTAGTTCTCCGTCATCCCGATATCGTGGGGCGAACGCGGGCCGGGAATATCGACCGGCACTTCGTGGATCAGTTCGCCGGTCGGGCTGCCGACGCCATATGTCATGTAAGGCGCCTCGTTACCGTAGTTGAACATGATCAGTTCGCCGGTCCGCGGATCGGTCTTGGAATGCGCAGACAGCGTATGTCGCAGTTTGCCGCCAAAATCTTCGGCGCCGCGCGTCTTCAGTGTGAGCGGATCAATCTCGTAGGGGACACCTGCGAGGTACCACAGACTCAGCAGCTTTCCGTTGTAGAAGATGACGTCGGTGTTGGAATTGTCCTTGATCGGCGAATGGGGCAGCGAGAAATCGAAAGGACCTGCCAGGCCGGGCCAGATGTTGCGCCCCTCCTCCTCCTCGCGGCGAAAAGCGAATGTATGGATCCAGCGCGACACGTAAGACGCTTTGCCATCTCGGAAATAGATGGCGTGGAGCATTCCGTCACCGTCGTAGTAATGATACTTGGTCTCTGGTTTGAAGCGCTGGTTCGGCCCGTTCCGCACATAGGCGCCGACCAGACTGTCCGGTAGTTCGCCTTCGACTTCGAGCATATCGGCCGACATCTCGGTCGTGATAGGTGCAAAGACGCCGTGCAGATACGGGTGATCGACGTCCCAGATCCAATCCGGCGTGTCTGTTGGCGGAGTCCCCGCAGCGCCGAGCGCTTCGACATTGCGAACGGTGATCGGCAATCTGGCTAGCCTTTGCCGGACGGATGTCATCGTAGTCGAACCTCGGTGGCGGACTGCAGAGTGCGCTCATCGCAAAGCGGAACCGCGTTTTGCGGCGCGCACAATCGGTTGGAGCACCTTTTAACTTTCATTATTAGACTTGCTAAATGTCAACCGGGAGAGTGCTGTTGTCAACCGTCCCCGCGAGTGTCGGCACCTTGTATTGACTTGAGGAGAAGCGAATTGTCGAGACAGCCGGAACTGCCATGGATTTTGCTGCCGGGATTGCTTTGCGATCGCGAGTCCTGGAGCCCGCTCCGTTCCGCGGTGCGGGATGTGTCGGCAATCTGTCCGACCTATCCGGAGGCGTTCGCCGTCGCCGAGATCGCCTCGACAGTTCTTGAAGCGGCGCCGGAAAGGTTCTTGGTCGCCGGCCACTCAATGGGCGGCTATATCGCTTTCGAGATGCTCCGCCAAGCGCCGGAGAGATGCGCCGGCCTGTTGCTGATCTCCACGCAGGCAGAAGCGGACACGCCCGAACAGTCGGTGGCGCGGCGGGAGCTGGGCGACCGCGCCCGGCGCGAGGGCCTGGACGGAATCGCTGAGTTCATGTCTAATCTGTGTATTCCCAAGACGAGCAACCGCGCCACAGCGCTCCGGCGGCGATTTGCGGCGATGGCGCACCGTTATGGCGTGGACGCTTTCGCCGCGCATCAGGAAGCCATAGCCGGCCGCCCGTCGAGCGTGCCGGACCTTCCGGGCATAGGCATACCGACGGTCCTGGTCGGCACCGCCGATGACAGGATCGTGCCGCCGCATCGCACGTTCGCCATGACCGACGCCCTGCCGGCCGCCCAGACTTTGAGGCTCGATACCGGCGGTCATTTGCCGATGTGGACGCAGGGCGAAGATTGTATCGATGCTGTACATCTGCTATCGGATAAACTGTAAGCGTTCGTTCGTGCGGTGATCACGATCTGCGCCGAGCTTTGTTTTGGCGATTGGTAACTGCTCACCTCCTGGTTCCGGCTTGATGTCGGGGTAGAGCAACGAACGGGTTTTCGTGGAGATTTGACACGGCAGACCGATTCGTTTAGTTGTGGTCATCGAGAACGATGAGGACCGCCGGTGGGCTACTTTGGATGTGAGCGTTCGTTCGTGCGGTGAGGTGTTGTTGTTCTCGTCCGTTTGACGGGCTTTTGTCAGGGAGTTCCAGCGTCATCCGGAGCGGTTTCGTGCACCGGGATGCGCGGTTAGGTTGGGCGGGCACTGGCCAAGGCTCTTCTTTTGTCCGGTTCCGTCCAACGAGGGAGCGTTGTAGGCAGATCTGGAGGTCCATTCGGGGGCGGATTTCGTTGTCGATATGCCGGTTCCGACCTTGAGAAGGTGCCACCAGCTTCAAGAACGGCCACTCTGACACGGTTGTCCGCCGCCGATCGCGACAACAGAATGGTCCTGGGGATCATCGTGCCCGCGTTGCCCCACCCGTTGCGCCGTGCTAGGTACTTCGGCGGTGCGGAGGCGGACCCGGTTGCAGAGGGCCCCCGCCCGCTGTATCAACTACTAATCCCACACGCGGGGCTGCGGGCCGCAACCGTCCGGTTGATGGTCCGTTCCGGTATCGGGAAGGCACCGGCAACGAGCCGGTGTTCCCGGTGTTTCCTGCGGAGGTCCAACCGGAAAAGGAAACCGACATGACGATGCCAGAATTCACCATGCGCCAGCTTCTCGAAGCCGGCGTGCATTTCGGACACCAGACACGCCGCTGGAACCCGAAGATGGAACCATACATCTACGGAGTGCGCAACGGCGTCCATGTTATCGACCTGCGCCAGACCGTGCCGATGCTGCATGCAGCGCTCGAATTCGTTCGCAGCGTGACCGCGCAGGGCGGGCGGATACTGTTTGTCGGAACCAAGCGGCAGGCCAGCGATCTCGTCAAGACGGCAGCCGTCCGCTGCGGCCAGTACTATGTCAATCACCGCTGGCTTGGCGGCATGCTGACCAACTGGAAGACGATCACGGCCTCCATAAAGAGGCTTTCGGAGCTTGACGAGCGGCTCGAATCCGCCGAGGCAATCGAGGGCCTTACGAAGAAGGAGCGCCTGAACCTGACCCGTGAACGCGACAAGCTTGAACGCTCGCTTGGCGGCATCAAGAACATGGGCGGGCTCCCGAACGTTATTTTCTTGATCGATACGAACAAGGAAGCGATCGCGATGGCCGAAGGCCTCAAGCTCGACATTCCGCTGATTGCTGTGATCGACAGCAACTCCAACCCGGATGGAATCGCCTATCCGATACCCGGTAACGACGACGCGATCCGGTCGATCGCGCTCTATTGCGACCTCTTGGCAACGGCCGTGCTCGACGGCCTCCAGCAGGAGGCAATCGGCGCCGGCAGCGATATCGGCGAAGCCGAAGAGCCCCTCCCCGAACCGGCCCTTGAGGCGCCCGATGCGCCATCGGGCGAAGAGGCGGCGGATGCAGCCGCTGCGCCAGATGCCGCCGCGGGCGATGCAACGGGTGTGGACGCGGGCGATGCGGCGTCAGCCGAAGCCGTGGAGGCGTCCGATGACGAGGCTGGCGGCACTTCGGCTTTGCTGCCGGATGGTGGCGGCGGTGATGAGGAGACGTCCGAAACCGGACAGTGAGGCCGGGAAGGGGAACGCGAATGTTTCGCAAGTATGGGGGACAGGCAAGAGATGACTGACGTGACGGCAGCGATGGTCAAGCAACTGCGCGACAAGTCCGGTGCCGGGATGATGGATTGCAAGCGCGCCCTGACAGAGTCCGGCGGCGAGATCGAGGCAGCCATAGACTGGCTTCGCAAGAAGGGGCTGGCGACGGCGGCCAAGAAGGCTGGGCGTGTTGCTGCGGAGGGGCTTGTCGCTGCTGCCACGGATGGCGGCAGGGGCATCATCATAGAGTTGAACTCCGAGACCGATTTCGTGGCGCGCAACACGGAATTCCAGGACTTGGTGGGTGCGGTCGCGGAGGTGGCCCTCGGCACCGATGGCGACATGGACTCGGTCGCCGCGGCGACCACGGCCGACGGCAGGACCGTTTCCGACAGGATCACGGATCTCATAGGGGAGATCGGCGAGAACCTCGTGCTGCGACGCACTGCGGCGGTGTCCGTTGGCCGCGGAACCGTGTCGAGCTACATCCACAATGCCGCCGCGCCCGGCCTCGGCCGGATCGCCGTTCTCGTGGGCCTCGAATCGGAAGCGGACAGCGACGCACTCGGCGAATTCGGCCGCAAGCTGGCAATGCATATTGCGGCCGCCAGCCCGTCTTGGCTGTCCCGGGATGACGTCGATGCGGCCAGCACCGAGCGCGAGCGCGAAATACTGCGCGAACAGGCGCGGTCCGAAGGCAAACCCGAGCAGATCGTCGACAAGATGGTCGAAGGCCGCATGAGAAAGTACTTCGAGGAGGTCTGCCTGCTTGATCAGACCTACGTTATCGACGGGGAGTCGCGGGTGTCGGCCGCCGTGGAGGCCGCCGCCGCCGAACTTGCCTCGCCCGTCACCGTGGCGGGCTTCGTCCGCTACCAGCTCGGAGAAGGAGTCGAGAGGGCGGAGACCGACTTTGCGGCCGAGGTGACGGCTGCCAGGGGTGGTCAAGGCTGATCGATGCGATGACCGATGGGGGCCAGCCGCGGTTCGGGCGCGTTCTTCTCAAGCTGTCGGGCGAAGCCCTGATAGGTGCCGAGGCATTCGGGATTGATACCGAGGCCGTCGATCGCATCGCCCGGGAAATCCGCACGGTGACCGATCTCGGCACGCAGGTCTGCGTCGTCATCGGCGGCGGCAACATCTTTCGTGGCGTTTCCGGTGCGGCATCGGGGCTGGAACGTGGGACGGCGGACTACATGGGCATGCTTGCCACGGTGGTGAACGCCCTGGCCCTCCAGGGCGCGCTGGAGCGGGTGAATGTGTCGACGCGGGTGCAGTCGGCGATTCCGATGAACACGATCTGCGAATCCTATATCCGCCGGCGAGCAGCCCGCCACATGGAGAAGGGCCGCGTCGTGATCTTTGCAGCCGGCACGGGTAACCCCTATTTCACCACCGACACCGCTGCCGCGCTGCGGGCGACGGAAATGAACTGTGACGGGATCTTCAAGGGAACGCAGGTTGACGGCGTCTATTCGGCGGATCCTCACAAGGTCGCAGATGCCGAGCGCTACGACCGGCTGAGCTATCTGGAGGTTCTGTCGAAGGACCTCCGCGTTATGGACGCGTCCGCGATTTCCCTCGCCCGTGAAAACCGAATTCCCATCGTGGTGTTTTCGATACATAATCCGGACGCGTTTGCCGACGTCATCAAGGGTGCCGGCGCATACACGATAATCAACGAAGAGCGGCAAGAAGGGCAATCCGATGTCTGACCCGGATATGGGCGACCTCAAGAGGCGCATGAACGGCGCGATCGAGGTTCTGAAATCCGAATTCGGCGGCCTCCGGACCGGGCGGGCGTCGCCGGCTCTTCTGGAGCCGATTGCCGTAGATGCCTACGGATCGAAGATGCCGATGAGTCAGGTCGGCACCATCAGCGCCCCTGATGCGCGCCTGCTTTCCGTTCAGGTCTGGGACAAGTCCCTCGTCTCGTCTGTCGAGAAGGCCATTCGGGAATCGGATCTGGGTCTCAACCCGCAGACCGAAGGGACGGTCATCAGAGTGCCGATTCCGCAGCTTTCGGAAGAACGGCGCGTCGAGATGACCAAGGTCGCCGGGAACTATGCGGAACAGGCTAAGGTCGCCGTGCGCAATATCCGGCGCGACGGCATCGAATCTCTCAAGAAGGCAGAGAGGGGCGGCGAGATGTCCCAGGACGAACAGCACGCGTGGGCCGGGGAGATCCAGGAACTGACCGATTCCATGATCGAACAGATCGATGCCGCGCTCAAGACCAGGGAAGCGGAAATCATGCAGGTCTGAGCGCCGGGGCCGCCGGTTCGCGTCGCCCGTCCGCGGGGCCTGCCGGCAACCCGGCGGCGGTGGGGAGCCGCTGCGAAAGACCGTTTCTCGCACCGCTGTGCGACATGGGTACCGGAAATCACCATGACAAATCATGAAGATGGCACTTGACGGCGGCTTCGGGGTGGCGGCAGGTCCGGCGAAACCGGCTGCGGCCGGCGTACCGGGCGGCGCCGGCTGTCTCCGGCGGGCGGTGTTGTGCACCGTATCGACCGGACCAGCGCGGCGCCGGATGGCCCGGACAGCGGCGCGGTGCGGCTGGCGGAGGGGTTGAGACGTGGCGGTGCTAGCTCAAGCCGACGGCGGTGCGCCGTATTTTCCGGAACATGTGGCCATTATCATGGACGGAAACGGCCGCTGGGCGCTGTCGCAGGGCTTGCCGCGGGCATCCGGGCACCCGGAAGGTGCCGAGGCGGTCCGGCGCATCATAGCGGCGTCGCTCGAATTCGGAATCCGCCATCTGACCCTCTACGGGTTCTCGATGGAGAACTGGAACCGCCCCCCGGCCGAAGTGCAGGCGCTGATGACGTTCCTGCGGACAAACCTTGCCGAGGAATCCGCCAAGCTCGATGCTCATGGCGTCCGCCTCGTGTTCATCGGCGACCGCAGCCGGCTCGGCCATGACATTGCGTTGTGTCTCGACGACGCCGAACGCCGTACAAGGAACAACACGAGACTCGATGTCATCGTCGCGCTCAGCTACGGCGGTCGGCAGGAAATCACGTCGGCCGTGAGGCGGCTCGCTGGCAAGGTGGCCTGCGGACAGATCGAGGCTGCGGAGATCGACGAGCGGATGGTCAGCGAGCACCTGTTCACTTCGGACGTGCCGGATCCCGATCTTGTCATCCGCACCGGCGGAGAGCGGCGCATCAGCAATTTCCTGCTGTGGCAGGTCGCCTATTCGGAGTTCATCTTCACCGATGTCCTGTGGCCGGATTTCTCGCGCGAGCATCTCGCGGAATGCCTTGACGAGTTCGGGCGCAGAAACAGGCGCTATGGCGCACTCTCGGCCTGAAGGGGGGCGCGACAATCTCGCACTGCGCCTGGGTTCCGCCTGCGTGCTGGTGCCGCCGGTCGTTTTCGCGGTCCATGCCGGTTTTCCGTGGTACGAGGGGGGCGTCGCCGTCGTCGTGACGTTGATGATCTGGGAATGGACGCGGGTCTGCGGCGCGCGCGCGGCGGCGGCGTCCGGACTGGTCCTCGCTGCCGCCGTCCTCGGGAGCTGTCTGGCGATTTCCGCGGCTACGCCGCAGGTTGCGGCCGCGACGGCCGCTGCGGCCGCCGTGATTCTCGCCGGTGTCCAGCTCCGCCGCGGCGTCAGCGAGGCCCTCATCTTCAGCTGTGGTGGATTGACAATCATTTCCTGCGCTGCCGCCCTCCTGTGGCTGCGGATCGGGGCCGAAGCCGGCCGCGAGCTTGTTTTCGGTCTCCTCTGCGCTGTATGGTGCACCGACACCGGTGCCTATTTCGTCGGCAGAGCGGTGGGCGGCCCCCGCCTTGCCCCCCGGATCAGCCCCGCAAAGACATGGGCAGGCCTTTGCGGGGGTATCGTCGGCGCGGCGGCATGCGGCTGGATCTGGGCGCGCCTCGCCGGTTTCGGCAGTCACGGCTGGGCGATGGCATGCGGCGCGATGATCGCGTTGCTCGCGCAGGCCGGGGACCTGGCGATGTCCGCGGTCAAGCGGCGGTACGGGGTAAAGGATTCGAGCGGTCTCATCCCGGGGCATGGAGGCGTGCTCGATCGCGTTGACGGAATGCTCCTGACCGCGCCGGCGGTGGTCCTGGCGGTGGTGATCCTGGACGGAGCGTGACGGATGGGGACAGCGGACGCGACGCAGGGCAGGCGCAAGACGATCTCGATCCTGGGATCGACCGGGTCGGTGGGTTGCAGCACGATCGATCTGGTACGGCGCGATCCCGGATCCTATCGGGTCGAGGCGCTCACAGCGCACCGCAATGTCGCTCTGCTGGCCGAACAGGCGCGGTCCCTCGATGCCGCCTGCGCGGTGATCGCCGATGGTCGGCTGTATGGCGATCTGCAGCGCGCGCTCGCGGGAACGGACACCGAGGTTGGCGGCGGGCCCGAGGCTGTCGCAGAAGCAGCGTCGCGGCCGGCCGACTGGATCATGGCGGCGATTGTCGGCGCCGCGGGCCTCGTGCCGACCCTTGAGGGGATTCGCCGGGGCGCGACGGTCGCGCTTGCCAACAAGGAAAGCCTGGTCTGTGCAGGAGAGGTCGTGCTCGCCGAGGTCGCCGAGAGCGGCGCCGTGCTGCTGCCGGTCGATTCCGAGCACAATGCGATATTTCAGGTCTTCGATTCCGAATACCGGCCGGGAATCGAGAAGATAACGCTGACCGCTTCGGGCGGGCCCTTCCTGGACATGTCTGCCGAGGAGATGAGGGACGTCACGCCGGCGGCGGCTGTCGCTCATCCGAACTGGGACATGGGGGCCAAGATCTCGGCCGATTCCGCGACCATGATGAACAAGGGGCTGGAACTCATCGAGGCGCACTATCTGTTCGCGATGCCGGAGGACAGGATCGACATCCTGGTGCATCCCCAGTCGATCATCCACAGCATGGTGTCCTATATCGACGGGTCGGTCCTGGCGCAGCTGGGGACGCCCGACATGCGTACGCCGATCGCCCATGCGCTTGGCTGGCCGGAGCGGATCCCTGCGCCGAGCGGGCGGCTGAAACTGGGCGAGATAGCGACGCTCACCTTCCAGGCCCCCGACCCGGTGCGGTTTCCGGCGCTTCGGCTGGCGCGTGAGGCGCTGACAGTCGGCCAGTCCTGTCCGACCGTCCTCAATGCTGCGAATGAAACGGCCGTAGAGGGCTTTTTGGCGGGCCGGCTCGGGTTTCTGGATATCGCCAGGATCGTCGAGGAGACGCTGTCGGGAATCCCGCGGTCGCCGATTCGGTCGATCGACGACGTCATGGCGGTCGATTCGGAGGCGCGCGCATACGCCGGCGGGGTCGTGTCGGCCCCCCTGGTCACGTACGGCTAGCGGCGGAAAGGAAAGCGTGCGATGGAGGTACTTGCCGCCGTCTGGAACTATCTGATTCCCTTTCTCGTGATCTTCACCGTGGTCGTGTTCGTGCATGAGATGGGCCACTACCTGATCGCGCGGCGCTGCGGCGTGCGCGTCGAGATCTTCTCGATCGGGATCGGCACCGAAATATTCGCCCGCACCGACCGTCACGGCACCCGCTGGAGAATCGGCGCGGTGCCCGTGGGCGGTTATGTCAAGATGCGTGGCGAGATGCAGCCGCTGCCCGGTCCGGTGCAACAGGCAATCGCCGGCACGGAGGGGAAGGACGACGATTCGTTCGAGACCAAGACGGTGATGCAGCGCGCCCTCATCGTCGCCGGCGGGCCCCTGGCGAATTTCGTGCTGGCCATCGTTCTGCTGGCGGGCATGTTCGCCACCCTCGGGCAGCCATACACGCCGGCGGATGTCGGGAAGGTGCTGCCGGGCAGCGCCGCCGAAAGGGCGGGCTTCCAGCCCGGAGACCTGATCACAGGGATCGACGGAACCCGCATCGAGCGCTTCGAGGAGGTGGTGCAGGTCGTTCAGCTCCATCCTGCGACGGCGCTGGAATTCCGGTTGATCCGCGACGGCCGGCAGATAACGCTGACAGCGGTCCCCGACACCGTCGATCTCCAGGATCGTTTCGGGAACCCGATGAGGATAGGCAGGCTTGGCATCTCGCGCGGTGCGGGCGACACCAAGCTGGTCCGTCACGATCCGTTTACCGCGGTATGGCGCGCGACCGGCCATACATTTTCCCTCGTCGGCGATATTTTCTCCAGTATCGGCCAGATCATCGACGGTCGGCGAACGACGGAGGAACTCGGCGGCCCGATCCGCATTGCCAAGATATCCGGCGATGTATGGCAGACCGGTTTTCTCGGCGTGTTGACGTTTGTTGTCCTGCTGTCTATCAATCTCGGGCTGGTGAACCTGTTGCCGATTCCGATGCTTGATGGAGGGCATCTTGTGTTCTATGCGGTCGAAGCCCTGCGCGGCAGGCCTCTTGGCGCCAGGGCACAGGAATTGGGGCTCCGGGTGGGGCTGGGCATGGTCCTCGCGCTGATGGTCTTTGCAACCTGGAACGATCTTGTCCAGCTGAGAGTTATCGATTTCCTTGTTGGTCTCGCTACATGACAATCATCTCTTGGCTTGCGAATACGGGTTTGCACCTTCGACAACAGGGAGCCGCGGCGCGATTGTTCGCGCTTGCAACCGCGCTACTGCTGGCCGCGGCGAGCCAGGCGGGCGCCAGCCAGATCCGCATCGAGGGCAACCAGCGCATCGAGGCTGAGACGGTGCGCCAGTACATGAGGTTGAAGCCCGATCGTGAAGCGACGGACGAGGAGCTCGACAGGGCGCTCAAGGCGCTTTTTGACAGCGGGCTGTTTGCCGATGTCGAGGTGCGGCGCGATGGCCCGGATGTTGTCGTCCGGGTGGTCGAAAATCCGATAATCAACCGCATAGCCTTCGAGGGAAACAAGCGGATTTCCGACGAGGATCTGCGCGCCGAGATCGAGTTGCGTCCCCGTATCGTGTTTACACGCCCCCGCGTCCAGCGCGATGTTCAGCGCATCGTTGACATCTATCGGCGAAGCGGCCGTTACACGACGTCGGTGGAGCCAAAGGTCGTCCAGCTGCCGCAAAACCGTCTCGATCTCATCTTCGAGATCGCTGAAGGAAGCCTCACGGAGATTCGCAGCATCACGTTCACGGGCAACCGTGCATTCGACGATGGAGATCTTCGCGAAGTCGTTCAGACCAAGGAAAGCGCGTGGTACCGCATCTTCAGTTCGGGGGACACATATGACCCCGACCGCCTGGCCTTTGACCGCGAACTCCTGCGTCGTCACTACCTGTCGGAGGGCTACGCCGACTTTCGCGTGATTACTGCCGCAGGCGAACTCACGCCCGAGAAGGACGCCTTCTTCATAACGTTTTCGGTCAGCGAGGGAAGCCGCTACAAGTTCGGCAAGATCGATATCGAATCGGCTCTCAAGGAAATCGACATCGAGGCACTCCGGGCTGAGCTGACGGTCGCATCGGGTGACTGGTACGATGCCGAAGAGGTCGAGAACAGCATTGGCAAGCTTACCGACGCGCTCGGCAATCGGGGCTATGCGCTCGCCGAGGTTCAGCCGCAGATAGCGCGCGATCGCGACAACCTCGCTGTAGATGTCAGGTTTGTCATAAGCGAAAGTGAGCGAGTGGTTGTCGAGCGGATCGAAATTTCCGGAAACATACGGACCGAGGACAGCGTCATCAGGCGCGAGATGCTGCTTGTCGAGGGAGACATATTCAATACCTACAGGCTCCGCCGCAGCCGTCAGAGAATCACCAATCTCGGCTTCTTCGACAAGATCGATGTCACCCGGGAACCCGGCAGCGCCGATGACCGCACGATCATCAAGATCGCGGTCCGCGAAAAAGCCACCGGCGAGCTCTCGGTCGGCGTTGGCTACTCCACGGACGGCGGTGCGCTGACCGATCTCAATATTCGCGAAAGAAATCTCCTTGGCCGGGGACAGGACCTGCAGCTCAACCTTAAGCTGGGTGTGCAACAGACCGAGATCGTCCTTGGCTTCACCGAGCCGTATTTCCTCGAGAAGGAACTCTCGGCCGGGTTTGACATCTTTCGCACCACCGACGACCTCCAGGACCTGAGTTCTTATGACAGCGAGAGGATCGGGTTCGGATTGCGCGCGGGTTACAGAATTACCGAACCGCTGTCGCAAAGATGGACATATACCCTTGAGCAGACGGAGATTCAAAATGTCCCCGCGAATGCGTCGAGGGCGGTCAGGGAAGAGCAGGGAAAAACGCTAACATCATCGATCGGGCAGACGCTGCTTTATGATACGCGCGACAACCGTTTTGACCCGAACGAGGGGTATTCCGTGCAGTTGCGCAATGTCTTTGCCGGTCTCGGCGGCGACCGTACCAACCTGCGCAGCGAAGTGGAAGGAGACTACTTCCGCCCACTGACGGACGATCTGACCCTGATCGCCTTGGTCGGTGTCGGATATATTCTCGATTTTGGTGAGCCGACGCGCCTGTCGGAACGCTATTTTCTCGGCGGATCGAATCTGCGCGGTTTCCGGTCGCGCGGCACCGGGCCGCGCGACCGGGCAAGCACCGACGCCTTGGGAGGCAACTGGTTCTACCGCGCTTCGCTCCGCCTGAGCTTCCCGCTTGGCCTGCCCGATGAGCTGGGACTCAAGGGCAGCGTGTTTACCGATGCAGGGACGCTCAGCGGGATAGACTTGGCTTCTGCCACACCGATCTGGGACGAGAGTTCGCTGCGGGCCGCGATCGGGGCCGGCCTGTCCTGGGTCTCGCCCGTGGGCCCGATGACATTCAGTTGGGCGTGGCCGATAGCCAAGGAGAACTTTGACAAGACCGAACTGTTTCGCCTCGGCATAGGCACCAGGTTCTGATGTTGACGGAACGCCTTCGCCGTCTCGGAATCCTGGCCATCGTCACCTTGGCGGCGGCGCCCGCAGTCTGGTCGGCACCCCGCGCCCAGACCGCGGACGGTGTCCGTATCGGGATAATCGATGTCCAGCGGGTCTTCACCGATGCCAAGGCCGCGAAGAGCGTTCGCGGGGAAATGGATAATATTCGCAGGCAATTCCAGGAAGATGTTCGCGCGCAGGAGCGAAAACTGCGCGAGTCGGCGCGCCAGCTCATGGAGCAAAAGGTGCTCCTCTCCGAGCAGGAATTCTCGAGGCGGCGGCGGGCGCTCGAAGATGAGGGGAGAAGGGCGCAGGAGGCGGTTCGCGAGCGCAAGCAGAAACTCGACCGGGCTTTCAGCAGGACCAGGAACGTCATCATGAAGGATCTGGTTGCGGTTACCAGAGACCTCCGGAAGTCACGCGACATAGACATAGTCTTGGAAAAGCGTGACGTGTTCTTGGCCGTGTCGGCCCTCGACCTGACACCGGAAATCATCAAGCGCCTCGACAAGAGACTGCCCAAGGTCGCGCTGCAGCTGGATGATTCCGGAAGCGACAAGGGCAAGGGAAAGCAGTAAACGTGCCGGACGCCCGGTTTTTTCCGCCCGCGGGTCCGTTTTCCCTCCTTCAACTGGCGGAAATCGCGGGCGCGGAACTGCGCGCCGACGGCGATCACGGGCGCATGCTGGCCAACGTAGCGCCGCTCGACAGCGCGACCGCAGACGATGTGAGCTTCCTCGACAACAGGCTCTATGTCGACCAGTTTCGTGTCACGGCGGCCGGCTGCGTCATCGTCGCCGCCAGATTTGCCGGACAGGCTGCGGACGGAACCGGCCTCCTGATTTCCGAACGTCCCTACCTGTCCTACGCGCGGGTGGCGACGGCGTTCCACCCGGACTCCGACAGCATGTATGTACCGACCGCAGGGGAGGCGAACGTTCATGAGAGCGCCGTCATCGGTGCCGGCACGAAGATCGCCAACGGCGCCGTGATCGGACCGCGCGCGCATGTCGGCACGAACTGCGTGATCGGCGCCAACGCCTATATCGGCCATGCCGTGCAGATCGGCAATGATTGCCGCATCGCGCCTCTGGCATCCGTGCGCTGCGCCGTGCTTGGCGACAGGGTGGTTCTTCATGCCGGTGCGCGCCTGGGAGAGCCGGGATTCGGGTTTGCCGTCACGCCGGAGGCAATGGTGACGATTCCCCAGCTCGGGCGCGTAATTGTCGGCGACGATGTCGAGATCGGCGCCAACAGCACGGTGGATCGCGGCGCCGGGCCCGATACGGAGATCGGGGAGGGGACCCGGATTGATAATCTGGTTCAGATCGGGCACAACACGCGGGTCGGACGGCGGTGCGTCATTGCGGGCATGGTTGGCATAGCAGGCAGCACGACGATCGGCGACGGCGTGATGTTGGGCGGGCAGAGTGGAATTGCGGGGCACCTCACGGTGGGTCAGGGCGCCCGGGTCGCGGCACAGGCCGGGATCATTCGCAGCGTGCCGCCGGGTTCCACTGTGATGGGCCTTCCGGCGGTTCCGATAAAGCAATTCTTCCGGCAGGCGGTGGCGTTGTCGAAGTTGTCGCAGAAGAGGGAAGATCGCGAATGAACGGATCTGAAACTGAAGTCGGCACCGGAAACGTCGAGATGAATGTACAGCGGATCATGGAGATGATTCCGCATCGCTACCCGTTTCTCATGATTGACCGCGTGGTGGAGATCATTGCCGGCATTAGCGCCACCTGCATAAAAAATGTGTCGATCAACGAGAATTTCTTCGCCGGCCATTTCCCGAAGGAAGCGGTCATGCCGGGAGTCCTGATCATCGAGGCCATGGCCCAGACGGCGGCGGTGTTCGTCGTCCACACGCTGGGTCGCGAGGCCGAGGGCAAGGTGGTCTATTTCATGTCGATAGAGAGCGCGCGTTTTCGGCGTCCGGTCAGGCCTGGTGATCAACTCGTGATAAAGGCCATCAAGCAGCAGAGCCGAAAGAATGTCTGGAAATTCAGTGCCAAGGCCACCGTTGGCGGGGAACTGGTTGCCGAGGCGAACTATGCCGCGATGATCATGGACAGCTGATGGCGAATATTCACGCAACGGCGATCGTCGACCCCGCGGCCGGCTTGGGCTCCGGCGTCTCGGTCGGTCCGTACTGCGTTGTCGGCCACGATGTCGTTCTGGGCGACGGCTGCACGCTTCTCTCCCATGTGGTTGTCGACGGGCGGACTGAAATAGGTCCGAATACCCGAATCTATCCTTTCGCTTCGATCGGGCATCCGCCGCAGGACATGAAATACCGGGGCGAGGCCTCACGCCTGGAGATCGGCGCGAACAACATCATTCGTGAGCATGTGACCATCAACCCGGGAACAGAGGGCGGTGGTATGCTGACCCGGGTTGGAAACAACTGCCTCCTGATGGTTGCTGTGCATGTAGCCCACGACTGCATCATCGGCAATCATGTGATCATGGCCAACAACGCCACTCTGGCGGGCCACGTCATTGTTGACGACCACGCGATACTGGGCGGTCTTGCCGCCGTGCAGCAGTTCTGTCGAATCGGAAAGCACGCCATGGTCGGCGGCATGTCCGGCGTCAAGAGCAGCGTCATTCCCTACGGTTCGGTCCGGGGCAGGGAGGCTCACCTGAGCGGATTGAACCTGATCGGTCTGAAACGGAGAGGCTTCTCCAAGGATGACGTATCGGCGCTGCGCCGGGCTTATCGATTGATGTTCGCCAAGGAAGGCACGATGGCCGAACGCCTCGATGACGTCGTTGAGAGCTTCAGGGAACGACAGGCGGTGATGGAGATTGTCGATTTCATCCGCTCGGATTCGGGAAACGCCATATGCCAGCCCGAAGAGGCTGCAGCCGAAGAGACCACGGTATAGCGGGATCCGGGCCGCCGCCCGAAACGATGACACGCGACAGGATCCGGCTTGCGGCTCCGCCGACAATGCAGTGAGCGGCACCGGCGTTTCGAGCGCCGCTTGGCGTTTCCGCTCGGCGGCGCGATCAGGGGCGGACGACTGACAGGTACCCGGCCCGAGTTCCGAGGTGCTCGGCGGCTGTCTGACAACAGACCGCGAAAACCTGTTTCGAGGCGGCCAGCTGGCTCGGCCTGTCCGCCGCTGTCGTCGAGGACGGGCTCTTTCCCGATAGCCGCGCTGGCCCGTTTCCAATCGGTCGGGATTGCTGCAGGCCGTGCCCGGTCCGGAGCTGTCCCGGCGGCTTGAGACGAGTGTCGCCTGTATCACGGGTTTGCAACCTGATGCGGCGTGACATAGGTATTGTTCGTCAGTGAGGCGAGGGTTGCCGGTTTTTCCGTGCAGCCCGTTGACGGGCGGACGCCCCGGAAAGGGACATGGCTTCGAAACTGGGCATTGTCGCGGGCGCCGGCGGGCTGCCGGGCCACCTCGTCGAAGCCTGCCGCCGCAGCGGGCGCGACTTTCACGTCTTCGCGTTCGAAGACAGCGCCGACATCGAAGCGCTGGCCGGCGCGCCGACGGAACGGATTCGATTCGGAGCGCTCGGCAAGGCGATCGATGCAGCGCGGCGCCTCGGTATCGTGGAAGTGGTTCTTGCCGGCCGGATTCCCCGTCCGCCCCTGACACGGCTCCTGCTCGATCCCGTAGCGGCCCGATTCCTGGCCCGTGTCGGCACCCGCGTATTGGGCGACGACCACCTTCTTGCCGCCGTGATTGGGGAGCTAGAGGAAAAGGAGGGTTTCCGCCTCGTCGGGGCGGATGAGGTCCTCGTCGAACTTCTGGCCGTTTCAGGAAACCACGGTACCCTGGGTCCCGACGAGGACAGCACCGCGGATATCCAGCGGGGGGTTCGCGTAGCCCGCGCCCTCGGTGTGCTGGACGTGGGTCAGGCAGTAATCGTCCAGAACGGAACGGTACTCGGGCTTGAGGCAATGGAAGGCACTGATGCGTTGATCGAGCGCTGCGCCGCGTTCGTCGAGCGCGGCGCGCCGGGCGGCGTGCTGGTGAAGTGTTCCAAGCCCGGCCAGGAGCGCCGGGCTGATCTACCGGCGATCGGTGTCTCGACGGTCGAAGCGGCCGTGAGCGCCGGCCTGCGCGGCATTGCTCTCGAGGCTGGCGGCGCGCTGATCATCGGACGGGACGCCGTCGTTGCCGCTGCCGACAAGGGCGGCATATTCGTTTTCGGAACCGAAGCCCCGGAAGTCGATGGAGGCCGATGATCTGGCGCCGCTGGTCTGGCTGATTGCTGGAGAGCCTTCTGGCGACCTTCTCGGCGCCCGGCTGATGGCGGCGCTACGCGAACAGACTGGTGGCCGGATCAGGCTGGCCGGCATAGGCGGCGAGCAGATGACGGCCCAGGGGCTGAACAGCCGTTTTCCGATATCCGATATTACGGTCATGGGAATGGCCGAGGTCCTGCCGCGGATTCGCCTGATTCGGCGGCGCATCGACGAAACCGCTGCGCAGATTCTCGGCGACAGGCCGGATGTCGTGGTATCCATAGATTCGCCGGGATTCTGCTACAGGGTCTGGAAAAAGCTGGTGGGCCGCGGCATTCCGCTCATTCACTACGTTGCTCCAACGGTCTGGATATGGAAGCCGGAAAGAGCCCGCAAATTCGCGCGGTTGCTCGACCACTTGATGGTGGTACTTCCGTTCGAGCCGCCCTATTTCCAAAAGGAGGGGCTGGCCTGCACCTTTGTCGGCCACCCGGTGGTCGAGGAACCGGATGGCCGGGGGGACGGCGGTGCTTTTCGGAAAGCCCATGGAATTTCACGAAAGACAAAAATCATATGCGTGCTACCCGGCAGTCGGCGCTCGGAGGTTGTCCGGCTCCTGCCTGCGTTTCGGGATGCAGCCGAACGGGTGAGCCGCCAAACTCCCGGAGTCGTGTACTGCTTTCCGACGCTTCCGTTTCTTGACGAGATTGTGCAGTCTGGGACGGCGCGTTGGCCCAGTCGCGCGATTGTCGTGACGTCGGCGGCCGAGAGACGCGATGCGATGGCTGCAAGCGATGTTGCGATGGCGGCTTCAGGCACGGTGTCGCTTGAACTGGCAAGGGCTGCAATTCCGCATGTTGTCGCTTACCGGGTGCACGGCGTAACGGCGACGCTGTTCCGGGTAATGCAGAAGGGACGGTTGCGCTATGCGAATCTCGTCAACATACTGCTTGACAGGGAAGCAATTCCGGAATTCCTGCAGCAAAAGTGCCGCGGGGACCGGATAGCGGCAGCCGTGACCGCGCTCCTTGAGACCGGGGCGGCTGCATCTGCCCAGAAGGAGGCGGCATCACAGGCGCTGGGGATGCTGCGCGCCGGCAGTCGTGCACCGAGCTTGGCCGCAGCCGCCATTGTCCTCGCCCATGCGTACGGGCAGGTGTCCCGGGGCGCGGGCGTAGCGCAGACAGACGAAAACACTGACGGAGAGACAGCATGACTGCCGATAAAAGCGGATTCCGTTTTCTGCACACAATGATCCGCGTCAGGAATCTTGAAAAATCGATCGACTTCTATTCGCGGCATCTCGGGATGCAGGTCCTGCGACAGAAGGATTTCCCCGGCGGCAAGTTCACCAATACCTTCATGGGCTACGGGGACGAGGATCTTCATACGGTGTTGGAACTCACCCACAACTGGGAGCAGGAAGAGCCGTACACCCATGGTTCCGGATTCGGGCACCTTGCGGTCTCGGTTCCTGACATCAATGCCGCCTGTGCGCGGATGGAGGCCGAAGGGGTGAACATACCGAGGCCGCCCGGACCCATGAAGCACGGTACGACCGTGATCGCGTTTATCGAGGATCCGGACGGTTACAAGATAGAGCTGATCGAAAGGAAATGAGGCGGCGGTATCGGCCGGGGGGTCAGCGGGCTTCTATGGATACGAACTTTCGTTTTTCGGGTCCGAGATAGAGTTGGCGCGGACGTCCGATCTTCTGGTCGGGATCCTCAATCATCTCGTTCCAGTGCGCGACCCATCCCACCGTCCTGGCCACTGCAAAAAGGGCGGTGAACATCGATTCCGGAATGCCGATCGCGCGGAAGATGATGCCCGAATAGAAGTCGACATTGGGGTAGAGCCTGCGCTCGACAAAATAGTCGTCTTCCAGCGCAATGCGTTCAAGTTCGATCGCCAGCTCGAGAAGTGGCTCGTCCCTGATGCGGAGCGCATCGAGAACTTGATGACATGTATCACGCATGATTTTCGCGCGGGGGTCGAAATTCTTGTAGACGCGGTGACCGAAGCCCATCAGGCGGAACGGATTATGCCGATCCTTTGCCTTGACGATATACTCAGGGATACGGTTCACACTGCCGATCTCGTGAAGCATGTTGAGGACGGCTTCATTGGCTCCTCCGTGGGCCGGACCCCAGAGGCTGGCAATACCCGCCGCGATGCAGGCAAACGGATTTGCTCCCGACGAACCCGCAAGTCTCACCGTTGATGTCGAAGCGTTCTGCTCGTGGTCGGCATGCAACGTCAGGATTCGATCCATGGCCCGGGCTATGACCGGATCCACGCCATAGGATTCGCAGGGAGTTGCGAACATCATGTGGAGCAGGTCTTCCGCATATGTCAGGTCGTTCCTCGGATACATGAACGGCTGGCCGAGCGCGTACTTGAACGCCCATGCTGCGATCGTCGGCATCTTGGCGACAAGCCGATAGGAGGCAATCATGCGCTGCTGGGGATCCGAGATGTCGGTGGAGTCGTGATAGAACGCGGAGAGGGCGCCGACCACGCCGCACATGATCGCCATGGGATGGGCATCACGGCGGAAGCCGTTGTAGAAGTTGTGCAACTGCTCATGCACCATCGTGTGGTAGGTGATGTCGTGGACGAACCTGTCCCTTTCGTTGGCGTTCGGCAATTCTCCTTTCAGCAGCAGATACGAGATCTCGCTGAAATCGCAATGCTGGGCGAGATCCTCGATAGGATAGCCGCGATAGAGGAGGATTCCGGCGTCGCCGTCGATATAGGTGATTTTTGAATCGCAGCTTCCGGTCGCCATGAAGCCGGGATCGAAGGTAAAGCAGTCAAGTTCCGAATAGAGCGCACGTATGTCGATCACCCTTGGACCGGCCGTTCCGCTGAGCAGGGGCATTTCCAGTTTCCTGCCCGTTGAATTGTCGGTGAGCGTGACCGTTTCGTTGCCGACTGCTGCCTTGCCCTTGTTCATCGTGGCCCTTCTCCCTGTTCCGTTCGCTGATTCTCTTCATCGGCAGGCAAAGCCTCACCAAAGACCGTCCATCGGTTCCTGATTCCGAAAGGCGGGAAAATACACGCTTTGCGGCGCCAGATCAAAGACGTGCTCGTTGCAGGGAGCCGTTGCGGGAAACATCTCGCGGCAGGCAGGCGCCCACTGTCACGAGGGTGATGCCGGCACGGTGGCGGTTGTTCCGGTGGCCTCAGCGATGCGAGCCAGCGTCTCGTCGCGGCCGAGGATGGCGGCAACCTCGAAGATTCCAGGCGACACGTTGCTGCCGGTCAACGCTGCGCGCAGCGGCTGGGCGATTGCACCGAGCTTGAGATTCCTGTCGGCCGCAAACCTCCTTACGGCGTCTTCGAGCCCCTGTTCATCCCACTCCGTGACGTCGCCAAGCGTGGCGCAGAGTTCGGCGAGATGTCCGGGTGCGGATCCGGCAAGCAGCTTCACCGCCTTCGGGTTCGGTGTAAGCGGCCTCGGGCGGGCGTAAAAAAGGAGGGAATCGGCGAGATCGACCAATGTCTTCGCGCGCGCCTTGGCGGCCGGAATCCCTGCGAGGATACGTTGTCCGACATGTTCCGGGAGCAGAGCTCCAATCTCGCGTTCGATCACCGGAATTACCTGGCCGGCGAGAGCGTCGTCATCGCTTGCCGACAGGTAGAGCCCGTTCAGATGGGAAAGCCTGTCGAGATCGAAACGAGCGGCGCCCCTGTTCACGTCAGAGACGTCAAACCAGTCGATCGCCTGATCAAGGGTGAAGACCTCGTCGTTACCATGACTCCAGCCGAGCCGGCAGAGATAGTTCAACAGCGCCTCGGGCAGGACACCCATCTCGCGGTAGGCCTCGACACCCAGCGCGCCATGGCGCTTGGAGAGCTTGGCGCCGTCCGCGCCGTGGATCAGCGGAATATGCGCATATGCCGGCAAATTCCACCCAAGCGCCTGAAACAATTGAGATTGGCGGGCGGCGTTGTTGAGGTGGTCGTCGCCGCGAATGACATGCGTCACCCCCATATCGTGATCGTCAACGACCACCGAAAGAGTATAGGTCGGCGTCCCGTCTGCGCGCACCATGATCAGGTCGTCGAGTACCGAATTGTCGGTTGCGACCGGGCCCTGGACCATGTCCTCTACCACCGTCACGCCGTTTGCCGGGGCGCGGAACCGGATGACGGGATCAATCCCTTCCGGGGCTTCGGAAGCCGGACGGTCGCGCCATGTGCCGTCATAGCGGACGGGTCTGCCCTCGGCCTTTGCCCTTTGGCGCATCTCGGAGAGTTCTTCCGGGGTGCAGTAGCAGTAATAGGCGTGTCCGGCGTCGAGCAGCGCCCTCGCCACTTCCGCGTGACGCCCCCTCCTGTCGTATTGGAAGACGGGTTCGTCGTCCCAGTGAAGCCCGAGCCACGAAAGGCCGTCCAGAATCGCGTCTGTCGCCTCGGGTGTCGAACGCTTGCGGTCGGTGTCTTCGATGCGGAGCAGGAACGTTCCCCCGCCATGGCGGGCATACAACCAATTGAACAGTGCTGTCCTCGCTCCACCGATGTGGAGAAACCCTGTCGGCGAGGGTGCAAAACGGGTGACAACCTTCGTCATCGGCGGTCTTCGGGAAACTCTGCAGGGGCCGTCCGGCCTGGTCAGTACTTCCGGACCAGTCCGACCAGGCGGCCCTGGACACGGATCTGGTCGGGGCCAAATATCCGGGTTTCGTGGTTGGCATTCGCTGGTTCCAGCGCGATCGACGCCCCCCGGCGGCGGAACCGCTTGAGGGTTGCTTCCTGCCCCTCGACCAGCGCAACGACGATGTCGCCGTTCTCGGCCGTGTCGGTCCGTCTGATCAGGACCACATCACCGTCGAATATGCCTGCCTCGATCATCGAATCGCCCTCGATCTCGAGGGCATAGTGCTCGCCCCGCCCGACAAGGCCGGGAGGGGCGTCAAAGGTGCGCGAATGGTCCCTGAGGGCCTCGATCGGCGTGCCCGCGGCGATCTTGCCGTAGAACGGCAACTCTGCCGCGCCCGTGCCGGCGGGCGCTTCGGAATCGGCCGGCTGTTCGCCGCGCACGAACGATCCGCTGATTACCCGGGGCCTGAAGTTGCCGGCGATCTGCCCGGTTCCCGCATGTGGCGGCCGGCGCAGGATTTCGAGAGCCCTTGCCTTGTACGGCATGCGCCGGAGGAAGCCGCGTTCCTCGAGAGAGCTGATCAGACGGTAGATTCCGGATTTGGATCTGAGGCCCAGCGCTTCCTTCATTTCCTCGTAGGACGGCGACACGCCGGTAGCGTTGATCTGCCGGTCTATGAAGGTCAGCAATTCGCTTTGCTTTTTCGTCAACATTTGCTGCTTTCCGACTGGTTTCAGCGATCGGTCCGAGAAAACAAACCGCAGACATATGTTTATGGTTTGTTCCAGATCAAGTCAAGAATCACCGCACGCCTCTCCGGGTGGCGCGGTGCCGAAGCCGCCTAGGTGCTGACTATGCTGCCGCCGAGCTGGATTATCTTGACCCGGTCTCCGGATGACGCTGGCGGTGCGAAAGGGGGGCGGACGACGAGCGCATCGGCACGGGCCATGGTGGCGAACATCGAGCTGTCCTGTTTCGAAAAGGGCCTGACGACGAAGCCGCCGCCGTCGGATCGGTGAAGTGTGCCCCGCAGGTAGTCCTCGCGTTCGTCGTTCGCAGGAAGCGCGCGGTCGAGGCGGGCGCTTCCGGTTCGGGGAAGGACATCGACCATGCCCATCATCTTCCGTATCGCAGGTGCGAGAAACATGACCGCGCACACGAGGGATGAAACCGGGTTCCCCGGCAGCCCGATCATGTAGCTGTCCCTGAAGTTCCCAAACATCAGCGGCTTGCCGGGGCGCATGGCGATGCGCCAGAAATCGACTGCAAGCCCGATGTCGCCAAGCACGCTCTGCACTAGGTCATGGTCCCCGACCGACGCGCCGCCAGTGGTCAGGAGGATGTCGCTGCCGCGCGCGCTGGCAGCCAGGGTGCGCAGTTCGCCGGCTTCGTCAGCGGCAATGCCGATATCCATCGCTTCCGCGCCTTGGGCCGTGATGAAGGCGCAGAGCGCGAGGGCGTTCGAGCTCACGATCTGGTTGCGGCCGACAGGATCGCCCGGCATGACGATTTCGTCGCCGGTCGCGAGCACGGAAATCCGTGGCCTGCGGCGGACCATCAGCCACGGGATGTTCATCGCGGCCGCGAGGCCGACGTCGCGCGCCGTCAGCACGCGACCGGCTTCGAGAAGGGTGTCTCCCTCGCAGAAATCCAGCCCCGCCGGGCGCACATAGCGCCCCGGCGGGGCCTCGCCGGCGACGACGCGCACCGATGGCCCGGCCGCTTGCGTGTTTTCCTGAATGACGATGGTGTCGGCGCCATCAGGCAGCGGCGCCCCGGTGAAGATCCGCACCGCCTGTCCGGCCTGCAAGCGGCCGTCGAAGGCATGTCCGGCCGGAGCGTATCCCACGATGTCCAGATCGGCCGGGAGTTTGGCGGCATCGGCGGCGCGGACAGCATACCCGTCCATTGCCGAGACCGGCATTGGCGGCTGGCTTCGCCGCGCAATCAGATTCTCCGCCAACACGCGGCCGAGTCCGTCAGCCACGGGGACCTGTTCCGCGGCGACCAGCGGCATGGCCTCGACGATGCGGCGCTGGGCATCGGCCACCGGCAGGAGATCGGACATGTCAGGCGGCGCTTTCCGGATCCGGTCGCTCGTCCGACGCCGCGAATTCTCCCGACCGCCCGCCGGACTTTCGGACAAGCCGGATATCGGTGAGGCGCATGGTGCGGTCGACCGCCTTGCACATGTCGTAGATGGTGAGCGCCGCGACCGAAACGGCGGTCATGGCCTCCATCTCGACGCCGGTGCGGGCCTTCAGGCGGCAGGTCACCTCGATATCGACGGCATTGCGCCCGTGATTGCAGCTCAGATTCAGATCCACCTGGTCGAGCGCAAGCGAATGACAGAGGGGAATGAGTTCGGCAGTCCGCTTGGCGGCCATGATGCCGGCAAGCTTGGCCACCGACAGGACGTCGCCCTTTTTCATTGTGCCGGCGGCAACCAGCTCGAGGGTCTGTGGCTGCATCAGCACGCTGCCGCGCGCCGTGGCGGTGCGCTCGGTGGTGTCTTTGCCCGAAATGTCCACCATGCGCGCGCTGCCGTCGGTGCCGATATGGGTGAGAGAGGACATCAGGTGCTCGCGCCCTCGAGGACATTGTCGGCGGCAAGCAGCCTGGCCGCGGCCTCGACGTCATCCCGGCGCATCAGCGCCTCTCCGATCAGGAAGGCGCGGGCGCCGGCGGCGCGCATGGCCAGGAGATCGCCCGGTCCGGAAAGTCCGCTTTCGCTGACGATGAGGCGGCCCGCGGCAAGCGCCCTGGGAGCGAGACGGCGTGTGGTCGCCGTGTCCGTCTTCAGGCTCTTGAGATCGCGGTTGTTGATGCCGAGAAGGGGCGATCCGAGCTTCATCGCGCGGTCGAGCTCGGCGGCGTCATGAACTTCCACCAGTACGTCCATGTCCCAGTGAAAGGCCGCTGCCTCGAGCTCGGCCGCAAGGACATCGTCGATGGCGGCGAGAATCAGCAAGATGCAGTCGGCGCCGAGCATTCTGGATTCAGCGACCTGATAGGGGTCGATGATGAAGTCCTTGCGCAGTACCGGCAGGGAGACGGCCTCGCGGGCCTCCACGAGATGGTGATCCGCGCCCTGGAACCAGGGCATATCGGTGAGCACGGACATGCAGGTAGCGCCGCCACGCTCATAGGCGCGGGCAAGGTGGGCCGGGTTGAAGTCCTCGCGAATGAGCCCCTTGCTGGGCGACGCTTTCTTGATCTCGGCAATGAGTCCGTAGCGGCCGCCGCCGGATTCCCTCTGCAGGGCCTTGGCGAATCTGCGCGTCGGGGACGCGTGCCGGGCTGCCGCCTCCACCTCGCCGGGCGGCATCGCGGCGCGGCGGGTTGCAACATGTTCCGCCTTGTCGGCGCATATCCGGGTCAGGGCGTCACTCATCGGTGTCCTCGTCCTCGGGCGGTTCCGGAGGCGTCTCGTTGGAGATCTCTATCATGCGGTCGAGAGCGCGGCGCGCGTGACCGTCGTCAAGCGACCGGGCCGCCATCTCGACGCCATCCTTGAGGTTTTCCGCCCGGTCCGCGACGACGAGCGCGGCTGCGGAGGTGAAGAGGACCGTATCGCGAAAGGCGCTCGGCTGGCCGCCGAGGAGGCGGCGCATCGCGTCGGCGTTGAACTCGGCGTTACCGCCCCGGAGATCGCCGAGCCGGCACACCGGCAGACCCGCGTCGTCAGGAATGACCTCGAACGTCGTGATGCTGCCGCTCCTCAGCTCGGCGACGCTTGCGGGGCCGCTGGTCGACAGTTCGTCGAGGCCGCCAGAGCCGTGCACGACCCATGCCTGCCGCGCGCCGAGTTCACCTAGGACCCGGGCGACGGGTTCCACCCATTCGGGTGCGAAAACGCCGACCAGCAGCCGGTCCACCATCGCCGGGTTCGAGAGCGGACCGAGCATATTGAACACGGTGCGAAAGGCGAGTTCGACCCGCGGGCCGGCGACGTGCCGGGTTGCGTTGTGATGGCGGGGGGCCATCATGAAGCCGATCCCGGCCTCGGCGATCGATTTTTCGATCAGCCGCGTGTCAGCATCGATATTGACTCCGAGAGCCCCGAGCACATCGGCCGCGCCGGCGCGCGAGGACAGGGCGCGGTTGCCGTGTTTTGCGATGGGAACACCGCAGCCGGCCACCGTGAGGGCGGAAGCGGTCGAGATATTCAAGGTGCCGCTGCCGTCACCGCCGGTTCCGACGATGTCAATGGCGTCGGGCGGGGCCGAGATGTGCAGCGCCTTGGCCCGCATCACGCGCGCAGCGGCAGCAATTTCCGTGACTGTCTCGCCGCGTATTCGCAGGCTCATCAGGAACGCGCCGATTTGTGCCGGTGTCGCGTTGCCCGTCATTATCACGTCGAACGCCGTTTCGGCCTGCTCGTTGTTCAGCGCGTTGCCGTCGGCCACCAGCGCCAGGATACTCTTGAAATCCATCGGGTTCCTTTTCCGTGAGCGCCGTCCGTTGCTTCGGGACTCGAGCCTTCGCGAAGCCATGCGGCCCGCAGCCGGTCGAAAAGGCCTCGTTGTCGGGACCAGCGACGATCCGCGCTCGACCGCCGGGGATCCTGCACAGGCCGGAAACACCCCACTCGTGCATATATACACGGGAAGCGGTTCAATGCGAAGGATTCGGTGACGGGTGTCGCGCCGGCCCCTTGACAACACAGACGGCGATGTCGTTCGCCATGCCGTGCATTGTGCGCAATGTCAGCGAACCGCTCTGCCTGTTCTTCCAATCTTGCGTTCAGGCGGTCGGAGCGGTAGGTTGGCATCAAGGCGGTACCAAAGGCCGATGGGTGGAGGGCTCACATGGAAATGACCGGAGAATACCGGATTGCCGCGCCGCGCGAGAAGGTCTGGCAGGCGCTCAACGATCCCGAAATACTCGCCGAGTGCATTCCCGGATGCCAGAAACTCACCAAGGACTCGGACACCGAGATGTCGGCCGTGGTCAAGTCCAGGGTCGGCCCGGTCTCGGCGACGTTCACCGGCAAGGTGACGCTGAGTGATATCGTTCCGCCGAGCAGCTACCGGATCTCGGGCGACGGACAGGGCGGAGTCGCGGGATTCGCGAAGGGCGGCGCGGAAGTCACTCTGACCGAGGATGGATCGGAGACCGTGCTCACCTACACGGCGACCGCGCAGGTCGGCGGCAAGCTCGCACAGATCGGATCCCGTCTGATCGATTCGACGGCCAAGAAACTTGCCGGCGAATTCTTCGGCAAGTTCGCCGAGGAGGTGGCCGAACGAGAGGCGGAGCCGCCGTCCACCGAGGCGCCGCCCGAAACACCTGAGGAAACAGAGGCGCCGCAAGAGACGGCTGGCCTCAGCCCGAAGATATGGGTGGGCGGGCTGATCGCCGTTGTCGCGGTCGTGCTTCTGCTGCTCACCCTTTAGCTGCGGGGTGCGCCCCGCAGCGGCGGTCTCGCGGCGGCTTGCGCCTGCGCACGGATGTGTGGCACGATACCCGCAGGTGTCGGCGCACGACTGAAGCCTCGCGGAAGAACCCTGATTTCCGGCGTTGCGGCCCGAACAGCCGTGCGCCTGTCGTGCCGATGCGCTGCCGTTCGGTTGCGGAAACCATCATGACCCTGCCTTTCACCAAGATGCACGGGCTTGGCAACGATTTCGTGGTGGTCGATGCGCGGCCCGGCCGGCCGGGCGCGGGCGTCGACATCACTGAAGCGCGCGCCGCCGCCATTGCCGACCGCCACACGGGGGTGGGTTGCGATCAACTCATTCGGCTGGAGGCGGACATGGAGGACGCAGCGCCACGCGCCGACGCCTTCATGCGGATCCACAATGCGGATGGCGGAATTGTCGAGGCCTGCGGCAACGCCACACGCTGCGTGGGCGCTGTCCTGCTGGAGGAGACCGGGCAGCCCGATGTCCGCATCCGCACAGCATCCGGGCTTCTGACGGTGCGTGGTGCCGCCGCCGGGCTGGTTACGGTCAACATGGGTGCGCCGGGTTTTCACTGGCGGCAGATTCCTCTGGCCGCGGAGAAGGAGACCCTGCATCTTCCGCTGGAACTCGGAGTCCTTCGGGATCCTGCTGCTGCCAGTATGGGCAATCCTCATGTGACTTTCTTCGTTGCGGAGCCCGACGCGGTGCCGCTGGCCGAACTGGGGTCGGTCCTCGAGCATCACGAGATGTTCCCCGAGCGCGTGAACGTAGGTGTGGCCGCGGTCGCCCCGGACAACCGCATGCGCCTCCGGGTATGGGAGCGCGGGGCGGGCATGACCCTGGCTTGCGGCACGGCGGCGTGCGCGGCAGCCGCCAATGCGCATCGCCGGGGCCTTTGCGGACGCACCGTGGCCGTCGAGATGGACGGCGGCGAACTCGAAATTGCGTGGCGGGAAGACGGCGATATCGAAATGACCGGCCCGGCGGCGGTGAGTTTCACCGGCGTCTACGATACGGGAGCCTGGTCATGACCGGTACCCGGATCCTGACTTTCGGTTGCCGCCTGAACGCCTTCGAGTCCGAGGTGATGCGGGAGCATGCGGCGGCTGCCGGCCTCTCCGAAACGGTCATCGTCAACAGCTGCGCGGTCACCGCCGAAGCGGAGCGCCAGGTGCGCCAGGCCATCCGCCGCGCTCGCCGCGAACAGCCCGGTGCGCGGATCGTGGTCACGGGTTGCGCGGCCCAGCTCGATCCCGAAAGGTATGCGGCGATGGAGGAGGTCGATCGGGTCGTCGGCAATGTCGAGAAGCTGCGCCGCGAGACCTGGGCCGATGGCGAAGATCGGCCGCCCGTCTGGGTGGACGACATCATGGCCGTGCGCGAAACCGCATCGCATCTCGTTTCCGGATTCGAGGGCCGCGCGCGCGCCTTCGTCGAGGTCCAGCAGGGGTGCGATCATCGCTGCACCTACTGTGTCATTCCGTTCGCGCGCGGCAACAACCGGTCGGTCCCGATCGGCATCATCGTCAGCCGCGTCCGCCAGCTGCTGGACAAGGGATTCTGCGAGATAGTGCTGACCGGGGTCGACATTACCGGTTATGGTGCGGATCTGCCCGGGCAGCCGACCCTCGGCGCCATGGTCCGCAGGTTGCTCGCGCTCGTCCCGGATCTGCAGAGGCTGCGGTTGAGTTCTCTCGATCCTGCGGAGATCGATGACGATCTCTGTTCGCTGATTTCGGATGAGCCGCGTCTGATGCCGCATTTTCATCTGAGCGTGCAGTCGGGCGATGACCTCGTGCTCAAGCGCATGAAGCGGCGCCACAGCCGCGCCGAGGTGGAAGACCTGGTGGCGAGAATTCGCACGTTGCGTCCGGACGCGGCGTTCGGCGCCGATATGATCGCCGGATTTCCCACCGAGGACGACAGTGCTTTCGCGAATTCGCTTGCCCTTGTCGAGGATTGCAATCTCGTCTGGCTTCACGTTTTTCCCTATTCC
Source organism: Alphaproteobacteria bacterium (assembly GCA_964291215.2). Classification (GTDB taxonomy): domain Bacteria; phylum Pseudomonadota; class Alphaproteobacteria; order MPNO01; family UBA830; genus JAJEBT01. The sequence continues at coordinate 3,276,207 of OZ219791.1, forward strand.
GCCCGCCCGGGAACTCCGGCGGCATCCATGCCGCAGACGCCGGTGCCGGTGCGGCGGGCGAGGGCAGCGGAGTTGCGCGCCGCCGGCAGGTTGCAGGCCGGGCGTTTTCTGGATGCGTGTGTCGGGAAGATCGTCGACGTGCTTGTCGAGCAGGACGGGGAAGGACGTTCGCCGAATTTTGCGGTTGTGCGTCTCGATGAAGAGGTGTCTCCGGGCACGCTGGTGTCCGCGCGGGTTGTTGCCCGGCAAGACGACAAGTTGCTGGCGCGCAAGGCGGCATGAGCGGGGAGCCCGAAGAAAGGCGGGGATGGCTCGCGCGTCTCCGTGCCGGGCTTCAGCGCTCCTCGTCGCGCCTGTCCGATGGCATCGGCGCCATCTTTTCGGGGCGCCGGCTGGACACTGCCACGCTCGAGGAGCTCGAGGAGCTCCTGATCATGTCGGATCTCGGTGTCGATGTCGCGGAGCGCGTATCGCGCATGCTGTCGAGTCGGCGTCTGGGCAAGGATGTTTCGGCGGACGAGATTCGCGAGGCGCTGGCCTCGGAGATCGCGGAAATACTCGAACCGGTTGCCATGCCACTGACAATCGACCCGTCGTGCAGGCCGCATGTGATCCTCGTCGTCGGTGTCAACGGGTCGGGGAAAACGACCACGATCGGCAAACTTGCCCGGCAGTTTCGTGCCGAGGGGCGATCGGTCATGCTGGCGGCCGGCGATACTTTCCGCGCTGCCGCCATAGATCAGCTTCGCATCTGGGGTGAACGGAGCGGCGTCCCTGTGATCGCCCGCGATCCGGGCTCGGACGCCGCCAGTCTCGCTTTCGAGGCTATAGATGCCGCGCGCGCCCGGGATGCGGAGATTCTCATCATAGATACGGCCGGGCGCCTTCAGAATCGTGACGATCTGATGCAGCAGTTGCAGAAGGTGATCCGGGTAATCTCCAAGCAGGATGAAACGGCGCCACATGACTGCCTGCTGGTTCTTGATGCGACTACCGGGCAGAACGCCCTCTCACAGGTCGAGACCTTTCGTAACCTGTGCGCCGTCAGCGGCCTCGTGATCACCAAGCTTGACGGGTCTGCGCGCGGAGGTGTTCTGGTCGCACTAGCCGAGCGGTTTGGCCTGCCGGTGCATGCCGTTGGGGTGGGTGAAGGCGAGGACGATCTCAGGCCGTTCGAAGCAGGGGAATTTGCGCGCAGCCTGGTTGGGATGGATGGCTGACCGTTGGCTTGGCGTGGACCGGCGCCTCACCAATCCGGACGGGGTTCTCAGGGCGATCCGGTCCCGTCCAACAGCGCATTGCAGGCCTGACTCCGAGGCCAGGCCTCGGTTGCCACTACCATTACCGTTGGGAGATTGCACCGCGGTAAGCTGTTGCGGCTCGGGTGTTGCACAAGTTTTCCCCCTCTGCCCCTCTCGATTCCGCCTAGGAACAGCTTCAGTTCCTTCAACATCAAGCTTATGCAACGCCTTTGTCGGCTTCAAGCCACTATTTCGCCGTCGCGCGGCATGGACCCTGCTGCACGTTGCGGCTTCGGAACGCAGATGGTCAGGGCGGTTTCACTTCAAGGTCGAACGTATCTACTCACCCCTAATTGGGTTCTGATTGGTCGTAGTGCTCGTTGATGATGTCTGCGGCTTTTCCGTCGAGGGCGATCTGGGTGGCGACGAGTGGGTTGTAGCCGAGTGCGGCCATGGAGGTGAGGTAGCTTGAGCCCCGGCACCATGCTTTTGCGTGGAGCGGAAGCATCCGGACACCTTGACCTTTGCCATCCTGATTTTCTGTTCTCCGGCATTGTTGGTGAAGCTGACGTTGGGGTCGTCTGTGAAGCGCAGGTTTTCGTGTTTCACGAGACGTTCGTGCAGGTTGTGCGCGTTTGCGTCCACGTTTTCCTTTCGGCGGGATGTCGGGCAGTTCCCTGGCGCCCTGATGGTGCGGTAGCGCTTGCGCCCGGCGTCGTTCAGGGTCTTGGATGCGCTCTTGTTGACCTTGTGGCAGGGAGCAGGCTCTTCATCAGTCGCGCGGTAGCCTCGACGACAAAGGTCAGTTCGCGCAGCAGGTGGCTGCCGCACAACTGGTGGCTACACTGCCATGTACGAGGCCCAGGACGCCCTTGTAGCACGGGCCGATCTCTTGCCCGCGCTTGCGGTGCGGGAACTTGCACGTCAGGGTCCCACGACATGGAGCCACTTACTGTTGATCCGAAATCGTCGACATCGGGCGTTGCAGGAGGTGCGCCACGGCGGCCTCCTCCCATGACGCATCGTGAAAGCATGGCCGAGGCCTCGGAGAGCTTGATGCCGGAGATCGCCTGCACGAGCGCGACGGCGCAGGGACAGCATCTGGGCGACCAGCAGGTTGATGACGAGGGCTTGGATGCCGATGCCGTACTGCACGGGATGTTGTCGGGGAACCGGCCCCGGGCCTTGCACTTCGGGCATTCCTTGATCTCGGCGCGGCGCTCGACGACCTCGAACACGATGTCGTGCGGCGCTCCCGATCGACGGGGGCGTCGATGTCGGCGCCGCAGGCGTCGCAGGCCGCGACCGTCTCCTCGACGATGGTCTTGCGCAGTTTGTCGCCCATCTGCCGGTTCGGCTTCGGGCCGTTGCTTCCGGCACGCTTTTGTCCGTCTGTGACGACGGCAGACCGGAGTTCCGGCTCGTGCGTAGTCTTCTCCAGAAGGACGACGATGATGATGTCGAGCAGGATGACGAGGACGCGGATCACGGCCTCTTCCGCCACCTTGCCGGCAGCGCCGCGGTCTTGGCCGCTTCGAACTCCTCGCGCGCCGCCCGTCGCCATCACCCGGCCTTGCGTTTCATCAGCGCGCCGCCTCCGAGATGCGTTTCCACATACAGATCATGCGGGGGCTGGAGCCCCGGAAGCAGCTGGCACAGCCCGCTCGTCGCCTTCGATCCAAAGTAGCCCACTGGCGGTCCCCGTCGTTCTCGATTACCACCACTAAACGAATCGGCCTGCAGTGTCAAATCTCCACGAAAACCCGTTCGTTGCTCTACCCCGACATCAAGCCGGAACCAGGGGGTGAGCAGTTACGGTCGAACATTACCTCCGTCGGCGATCTCAGGACTTTCCGAGTGTTGAGCCGATCCTGCACCTTCTGAACATCTTCGTTGCATGTCGCGCGAAAGTCCGTGCCCTTCGGGAAGTACTCCCGCACCAGGCCGTTGGTGTGCTCATTCAAGCCGCGCTCCCGGGAATGGAAAGGCGAAGAAGAAATCTGCGTCAAGTGCGACACGCCTGTGGTCTGCGAACTCCTTGCCGTTGTCTGACGTGATTGTGTGGACCAATAGCGCACCAGAGCCGAGCAGGCGGATCATACCGACCGTGTCTTTCTGTCCACCCAGCAAGGCGTATTTCGTGGCACGATCAACCAGCGACATCACAGCTCCACTGTGAGCTTTGCCGATGATGGCTCCCAGTCGCCGACCCGTTCCTTTGCCTCCGCAGGGCGCTCGGAAATGTCCACCCGGCCGGAATGGCATCCGCCCTTCCAGTTCGGCTTCTTGCCGCGCCGCCGAAGCTTCAAGACGCCCCCGGCTCTCCGATCTTCGGCGATCATGGATCCGTTCACGGCCCTCCAGTCGAAAACGGCCGCTGCTCGGGGCCCTCCCGCAGCTTTTTCTGAGCTTCAACCCGAGGCGTCAACCGCCAGGAAACAAACGAGGCTGCCCTGCGTTTCTGCCATCCTTTGCGCCTGCTTGTGACGGTAACCCCGTCCCCCGGTGTTGCGCTTGATCTCCCGGAAAATTGTTGATCGGCCCAGCTGCCGAGCAATCGCACCTTGTGAAAGACCGCTTTTCTGCCTCAATCTGACATCGCTCTTCGTAGGTGACGGTAGCCTTTGGACATGAACAAGCTCCCTTCATCTTGTAGAGGGGCTCTCGCCGCTACCGCTCCGCAACATCATGCGTCTAAAAACACATGGCCACAGCCCATCATGTGTTGCACTTCACTATGGAACGGGGGTTCAGAAAATGGAGTGGCATCGGAGTTTTTCAGCAGCCTGGATTACGCAACCTGATGTCTGGAAATTGTCGTGAAGCTGATCGAACTGTTCCCATTTGATCTTGGTTTCGGTTTCCCATTTTTCGTCGATGAGGACCGCGGTTGAGAGGCGCTCCAACGAGGCGAGGTTCGGAAAGACCCTGACTTTGGAGGTGCGCCGCTTGAGCTCTTGCTGGATCGGCCGCTCGATACCGTTCGAGGTTCGCATGCGCTTGCGGTGAGCATTGGGCAAGGTGAAGACAGCGAGCCCCGCATTCTTTTCGGTACTGTAACTTGATGTCTGGAAATTTGTCTGAGGTTTGCGCTTTGAGGTGTTTCACTGGGGGGCTAGCCCCCTAGTGAAACGCGGCGCCATCGTGCTATCCCATGGAGTTGTAAAACCTTCATGGAGGAAGCGAATGGAGCTGCGACACACTACGACGATTGAGGCCGTTTTGGAACATCTGATCGCAAACGGAGCAACGGATCTGGGGCGGGTCTTTGGTCAGCTCTTCGAGCTTGCGATGCAAATCGAGCGCGAGCAGTACTTGAAAGCGGGCCACCGGACACCGGAGCGACAGGGCTATGCCAACGGCTATAAGCCCAAACGGATCGACACCCCCCTGTTGCCGTTCAGGTGCCAAACGGTCACGGGGACGACCCCCCCAGTCGCTTGAACGCGGCCAGCGATCTTCTCGCGCCGTAGCCGAGATGTACATCAAGGGTGTTTCCACACGGCAGGATGTAATGCGCGAGTTCGGGAGCCTGTCCTCTTCTCAGGGGGCCACCAGGTTGCTCGATGAAGAACTCGCCGCGCAACCGGCCCCTGATGAAATACCTGATCCTGGATGCGCGCTACGAAAAAGCCCGCCATGACGGCGTTGTGCGCGATGTCGCAGTACTCTCGGCCATCGGAATAGGGGCCGCAGGCACGTTCTGGGGCTCTTTGTGGCGCTCTCCGAGGCCGAGGTCCATTGGAGAGCCTTCCTGGAAAGCTTGCTAGCCCTGCATGGTACGACCTTCATCGTCTCGGATGACCATGCTGGGCTGAAAGCGGCACGGTGCTGGGCGCGGCGACATGGCAGCGCTGCCAGTTCCACCTGGCGCAAAACGCCGTGCACCGAACAACGACATCAGGAAACGTATTGGAAAACAGCTCGGAGCCATGCGTCCTCACTCCAAACCGCCGAGGCTGAACCGGGCGCCCTCGTGGCCAGCTATCGCGACAAGCATCCAAGCTTCCTGGCTGGAAAAGAATGCGGGGCTCGCTGTCTTCACCTTGCCCGATGCTCACCGCAAACGTATGCGAACCTCGAACGGCATCGAGCGGCCGATCCAGCAAGAGCTCAAGCGGCGCACCTCCAAAGTCAGGGTCTTTCCGAACCTCGCCTCGTTGGAGCGCCTCTCAACCGCGGTCCTCATCGACGAAAAATGGGAAACCGAAACCAAGATCAAATGGGAACAGCTCGATGACTGAGAGCTTCACGACAATTTCCAGACATCAGGTTGCGTAATCCAAGTTCCCGCACCGCAAGCGCGGCCGGGAGGCAAGAGATCGGCATCATCCCGTGCTACAAGGGCGTCCTGGGCCTCGTACATGGGCCAGTGTAGCCACCAGCTGTGCGGCAGCCACCTGCTGCGCGAACTGACCTTTGTCGTCGAGGCTACCGCTGGGCGCGACTGATGAAGAGCCTGCTCCGCGAGATCTGCCACAAGGTCAACAAGAGCGCATCCAAAACCCTGAACGAGGCCGACCTCCGGGCCGTGCGCAAGCGCTACCGCACCATCCTCACGCAGGGCGCCAGGGAACTGCCCGACATCCCGCCGAAAGGAAAACGTGGACGCAAGTCCGACGCGCACAACCTGCACGAACGTCTCGTGAAACACGAGAAGTCCGTCCTGCGCTTCATAGACGACCCCAACGTCAGCTTCACCAACAATGCCGGAGAACAGAAGATCAGGATGGCAAAGGTCAAGCTCAAGGTGTCCGGGTGCTTCCGCTCCACGCAAAAGCATGGTGCCGGAGCTCAAGCTACCTCACCTCCATGGCGGCACTCGGCTACAACCCACTCGTCGCCACCCAGATCGCCCTCGACGGAAAAGCCGCAGACATCATCAACGAGCACTATGAATCAGAACCCAACAAGGGGTGAGTAGATACTTTCACCGAATAGTCGCACCCGAACCCATCCAGCGCTCGCCGGTCGATCCCGATCGAGCGCCGGCGCCTTGCGCTTCATCAGCGCGCCGCCTCCCGGATGCGTTTCCACATACAGATCATGCGGAGGCTGGAGCTCCGGAAGCAACTGGCACAGCCCGCTCGTCGCCCTGAATTCAAAGTAGCCCGCTGGCGGTCCCCGTCGTTCTCGATGACCACCACTAAACGAATCGGTCTTCCGTGTCAAATCTCCACGAAAACCCGTTTGTTACTCTACCCCGACATCAAGCCGGAACCAGGGGGTGAGCAGTTACGCTTTTTCAAGGCTGAACCTTGGCCCCGGAGTGTCGGAGTTATTTTTGCTCTGCTTACTGCGGAGCGATCATAGACACTGCACCAATCGGGATGAGGCGACCGAATCCACTGGCACTGCCACGAGCCCGTACATTTCTTGTCGGCGGCAGAAAAGAATGGCTATCGCTCGGGAATGAGGCCCCGCGGCGAGAACCTGAGCACCAGCAGCAGGATGACGCCCATGGTCAGAAGGCGCATGTAGGCCGCCGAGTTCAGGAGGTGGGCGCGAAGGCCGCTGTCCTCCGGCATTCCGGCGGTCACCGTGTGCATGAGCCACAGCCCGAGGGGCTCCACTTCCACCCACAGGAACCAGATCAGCATGCCGCCGAGCACGGCGCCGAAATTGTTTCCCGAACCGCCGATGATGACCATGACCCACACCAGGAAGGTGAAGCGTAGCGGCTGGTAGGATCCCGGGGTCAACTGCCCGTCGAGCGTCGTCATCATCGCTCCGGCAATTCCGCATACCGCCGAACCGAGGACAAAGGTCTGGAGATGTCGGGCGGTTACATCCTTGCCCATAGCCTCCGCGGCGGCCTCGTTGTCGCGAATTGCGCGCATCATGCGACCCCAGGGGGAATAGAGCGCTCTCTGCGAGAGCCAGAGGACGACGGCAAGGACGATGGCGAACAGGATGGCGTAAGACAGCTTGACGTAGGCCGACGAGAGATCGATGGGGTCGAGCCCGAGGCGGGTTGCCCAAGCGACGAAGTCCGGTGATCGCTGAAGCTCGACCTCGTAGGCGACCGGGCGCGGAAGGCCGACAACATTCTTCACGCCGCGTGACAGCCAGTCCTCGTTTTTCAGCACGAAAATGATGATCTCCGCTATGCCGAAGGTAGCGATTGCGAGATAATCGGTTCGGAGTCCGAGCGCGGTCTTGCCGACAAGCCAGGCCGCGCCCGCTGCGAGAAGTCCGCCGACCGGCCATGCGAGGAGAATTGGCAGCCCGAGGCCTCCCAGATAACCCGTCGCGGCGGGATTGACCGCTTCGATCGCGGCCACCGCGGGGTCGAAGACAAAACGGTAGGCGAAGAAGCCTGCAAGCAGCGTTGCCGCAAGCGCCAGCCAGCGCTTTCGCCTGGGCGCCATACGTTTCCACAGAAGGATCGCGGCGCCGATTGATCCGGCGCCGACGGCGAGCGCGACGAGAACGCGCGCGCCACCGGCCGCCCAGGCGGCGGATACCGGTGGCATCGAGACCAGCACCGCCGCCAGCCCGCCGAGGGCAACAAAACCCATCGTCCCGAAATTGAACAACCCGGCATAGCCCCACTGGACGTTCAGGCCCAGGCTCATGATGGCCGAGATCAGGCAGAGGTTGAGGATTGTCAGCGCCACCGTCCAGCTCTGGATCAAACCGACGCCAACCATCAGGAGAGAGAATACCGCATAGAGGACGAGAATCCGTGTGCGTGAATTTGTCGCGCTCATGTCGCGCGCCCCCTGAGGATGCCCGTGGGCATGAACAGCAGGACGAGGATGAGAATCCCGAAGGAGACCGCGAGCTTGTAATCCGTCGACAGCAACTGTACGAGCCCTTCGGGGTCGAGGCTGTCCGGAAGGATGTAGGTAAGAACCTTCTTGAACGCGTAGGTGATCAGTATTTCGGAATAGGCGACCACGAAGCCGCCGACAATGGCGCCGACGGGATTGCCGAGCCCCCCTACGATGGCGGCGGCAAACATCGGAAGCAGGAGTTGGAAGTAGGTGAGCGGCACGAAACCCTTGTCAAGCCCGTACAACGTGCCCGCAATGGTGGCGAGGGCCGCGGTGAGAATCCAAGTGATGGCGACGACCCGTTCGGAACTGATGCCGCAGAGGAGGGCGAGATCCTCGTTGTCGGACAGCGCCCGCATCGATTTTCCGGTGCGGGTGCGCTGGAGAAACCAGAACATCGCGGCGACGACGATGACCGCGGTGACGATGGCGATGGTCTGGGCGACATTGATCGACAGCCCCTCGGACAGGCCTGTCGCCTGCTTGAACTCGCGCGCCCTGACGATGAAGCGGGCGCCGTCGGCAAAGTGCTGATGATCCGGTCCGATGATCAGGCGGATGATGCCGTTGAGGACGAACATCACCCCGACGGACACGATCGTGAAGATGACTGGGTCGCTCCGCCTGCGCCGATAATACCGGTAGACGACGCGGTCGGTGACGTGCAGCAGAACGACGGTGGCGGCAATCGCGGCGGGCAGGGCGAGAACGGCCGTTGGCAAGGGGCCCAGACTCACGCCGAGTCCCTGCAGCCACCAGGTCAGCAGCACCGTCACCATGGTGCCGAAAGCCATGGTGTCGCCGTGAGCGAAGTTGGAGAAACGCAGGATGCCGTAGACGAGGGTTATGCCGAGCGCTCCGAGTGCGATCTGGCTCCCGTACGCGGTGGCCGGGAAGAGCACGAAATTGCAGAGCACTAGAACCGCATTGAGAAAGTCCATCATCAGTCTCCGAGAAAAGACCCTCGGACTTCGGGGTCGAGCAGCAGTTCGCTACCGTCATCGGTATACAGGTTCCGTCCATGCACGAGGACATAGCCGGTGTCAGCGATTGCCAGTGCCTGGCGTGCGTTCTGTTCGACCATGAGCACGGATACGCCGGTGTGCACGATCTCCATGATCTTGAACATGATCTCGTCCTTGACCGCGGGCGAAACCCCGGCCGTCGGCTCGTCCAGCATCAGGACCTTCGGCAGGGTCATCAGCGCCCGCCCGATCGCCACCTGCTGGCGCTGGCCACCTGACAGTTCTCCGGCTAACTGGCGGCGTTTTTCGCTCAGGACAGGAAACAGCTCGTAGACCTCCTCCAAGGTTTTCCGGATGTCGTCGCGGCGGATGAATGCCCCCATCTCGAGGTTTTCCTCGACCGTCATGGTCGTGAACACGTTGTTCGTCTGCGGCACGAAGGCCATGCCCCTGATCACCCGTTCCTGCGGCGACAGGCCGGTGATGTCCTCTCCGTCGATATGCACGGAGCCGTGCTTCAGCGTGAGCATGCCGAAGATCGCTTTCATTGCCGTCGATTTGCCGGCGCCGTTCGGTCCCACGATGACGGAGATCTCGCCGGCCTCGGCGGCGATCGTGCAGTCATTGAGGATGTCGGGGCCGCCGTAGCCGCCGGTCATGCTCTCGCCGACGAGAAGACTCATGGCATCACCTGTCCGGAGAATCCGCTTCCGAGGTACTTGATCACTACCTCCGGGTTTTCCAGCACTTCCCTGGCCGTGCCCTCGGCAAGAACTCTTCCCTCCGTCATCACGATCACGGGATCGCAGAGGCGCGATATGAAATCCATGTTGTGCTCGATCACGCAGAAGGTGTAGCCGTGATCCCGGTTCAGGCTGAGAATCGAATCGCCGATGGTTTTCAGAAGGGTCGGGTTGACGCCGGCTCCGACCTCGTCGAGGAAAACGATACGCGCCTCGGCCATCATCGTGCGGCCGAGCTCGAGGAGCTTCTTCTGTCCACCGGAGAGATTACCCGCCGGCTCGTCGGCGAGATGGTCGATAGTGAGGAATTCCATGACCTCTCGGGCGCGCTCGGCAATGGCCCGCTCCTCGTGCGCGACGACCGCGGGACGGAACCAGGCTTTCGGAAGGCTCTCGCCGGACTGTCCCCCCGGCACCATCATCAGGTTCTCGCGGACCGTCATGGTCGCGAATTCATGTGCGATCTGGAACGTACGGAGAAGCCCCTTGCCGAAGAGCGTGTGAGGCGGCAGGCCGGTTATGTCCTCGCCGGCGAGATGGACCCGTCCTGCGGTCGGCCGGCACATGCCGGCGATGACGTTGAACAGCGTCGTCTTGCCCGCGCCGTTGGGGCCGATGAGGCCGGTGATCGAGCCGGCGGCAATCTCGAGTGACACGCCGTCGACGGCGCGGACGCCGCCGAAACGCATGTGAAGGTCCTCGACTCTGAGCACAGGAAAGGGCAGGCGGCGCGGACAGGTCTCTCCGCGCCGCCGTCTCCGTGCTGTCCGGGTGAAACCGGAACCTAGTGGTAGCGAGCCGTCTCGATCTTGCCGTTGCGGATCTCGATCTCGCGGTAGTTGCCCTTGGATTCGCCGGGGCCGATCAGCTCGACTGCCGATGCGCCGACATAATCGACATCGCCGCCGGCGGCGAGGATCTTGAGGCCCTTCGCGAGTTCGCCGGGAAGGATCTTCTCGCCCGGCGCGTTGGCAACATCCATCACTTTTTTGCTGTAGACACGCGGGTCGGACGACTTGGCGGCCTGCATGGCAAGCATGATGAGTGCCGCCGCATCATAGGATTCGGGGATGAACGGTCCGGTCTTGAAGCCGTTCTTCTCCGCAAGTTCCGCAATTATGGTCGTTCCCTTGCTGTCGGTGCCCGGGTGCTGGCCGAATGAACCGTTGAGATCCGCGCCGATGGCGGCGATGAGCGAGTCGCCGATCATGCCGTCGGGAAGCACGAACTTGTCGAAGGCGTCCTTGTCGAGCGCGGCGCGGATGACCCCGAGACCTCCCTTGTCGATATAGCCGACCACCGCGAGCGCGTCGCCGCCGGCGGATGCGAGCGCGGCGACTTCGGAGGAATAATCGGCCTTGCCGTCTTGATGGGCAGCGACGATCGTGATCTTGCCGCCGATCTTCTCGAAGGCCGCCCTGAAGCTGTCCGCAAGGCCCTTGCCGTAGTCGTTGTTGGTGTAGGTCACGGCGACCTTGTCGATGCCGCGGTCCTTGATGACCTTGGCCATGACCGCGCCCTGGCGGGTGTCGGACGGTGCGGTCCGGAAGAACAGCCCATCATCCTTGGCCGTGGACAGTCCGGGGCTGGTTGCCGAGGGCGAAATCATCACCATGCCGTTCGGGCGGGCGACATTCTGCAGCACGGCCCCCGTGATGCCCGAGCAGTCCCCGCCGACGATGCCCTTCACCTTGTCCGAGGTCACGAGGCGTTCGGCCGCAGCGGTTGCGGCGGCATTGTCCTCGCATGTTGAATCCGCCTTGACGGCCATGACCGCTGATCCGCCGAGCAAAAGCTTCGATTCGGAAACCTCCTTCATCGCCAATTCCGCGGCGGCGCCCATCGACGGGGTAAGGGTTTCGATCGGACCCGTGAACCCGAACAGGATTCCGAGTTTTATGGTCTCGCCGCTGGCCGCTCCCGTGGCCATTGTCATTGCCGCAACGGCGGCAAACAACATCTTTCGCATCATTGGATGTCTCCCGTTTTCCTGCATGGTCGTTGTCGTGCGTGACGCCGCCGAAAGACCATGGCGTCCGGTTTCTGTAAATGGCCTCGCAGGGCTACAATTTAATACGCGCTTTCGATCCTCATGGCAATATGAGCGGATCCATGCCCACGATATGAGCGGATCCATGCCCACGATGAGCCCATGCTGATTCGGAGACGCGAAATCCGAATGCGTCGAGATCCGCGTCATCACAGGTCGCCCCTTGATCGCCATTTTTCGTGCCGAGAAGGACCATCAAGCCTTGGCGGCATGATGGCGGCGCGACGCAGGCTGAGAAATCTCGCCAGTCGTCGCTGGATTAGCGGCGTAGGATCACCGTGGGACCGAATCTCCACCTATTGACTTCGCCTCCCCGCTCCGGCATAAGCGACGATGTTGTTCATCTGACAAACGAAAGGAACTGTCATGTCGACGAAACCCACCGAGCATTTGGTTGACAGCGAGGAGACGCTGGATCTGTCCCGCACTACCGGGGTGAACCATATCTCGCGCGCTGATGGACACTACGGCTCGATGCACGTCCTGGGCGGACAGGGCCACGATGTCTTCCAGGGGAACTGGGGCGACGACTACTTCAAGGATGCCGGCGGCGGCAGCCTCGCGAAAGGCGGCGAGGGGCAGGACTATCTCGAAGGCGGCTACGGCATGAATGTCCTCCATGGCGGCCGGGGCAGCGACACCCTGGTCGGGAACCAGGAGGACGCGTTCTCCGACCGTCTCTACGGCGGCGCCGACGGCGACTACCTGATTGCAGGCCGGGTCAAGGACAGCAGCCGGGTGGACGACGGCACCGGCGCGCTCACCGGCACGACGAGGGGCAGGGGTCCGCAGAGCGACCAGGAGGTCGAAAACCCGCGGGGGAACATCCTCAACGGCGGCACGGGGTTGGACAAATTCATCCTGAACCCCGACAGCTACGTCTACATTGAGGACTACGAGCGTCCGTGGGGATCGAACAACACCAGGGACTCCATCATTGTGACCGGTCTCGGGGACGGACCGAGGCCCACGATCGTTCACCACCCCGATGGCGTATACGGGAACGCCCACTTCCGGATCATGCTGGGCGACAAGGTGCTCGCCGAGCTCAACTACGGGAAGGCTGTCTCCGGGGAGGCTGTCGATTTCGCGATCGACTGGATCGGCCAGAGCCTCTCGACGCAGCGCGGGGAGTGGGTCCAGGGTACGCAGGCGGGCGATAACCTTTCGGGCACCGCCTGGGAAGACAAGATCAATGGCCATGGCGGCGATGACCGGCTCGACGGCGGCGCGGGCGGTGATTATATTCATGGCGGCCACGGCAACGACATCCTTCGCGGCGGGGACGGTTACGACACGATGCTTGGTGGTCAGGGCAATGACACGCTTTACGGCGGTGCGGACCGCGACGCGATTGTTGGCGGTGGCGGCAACGACCTGCTCTACGGCGGCGCCGGCGAGGATGAGCTAATCGGCGGCTACGGCCACGACCGGCTTGACGGCGGTGCGGGCCAGGACATGCTCTTTGGCGACAGTGGCCGGGACATCTTCGTCATCAGCACGACCGACGAGGCTCCCGACATCATCGCGGACTTCAATGTGGCTGAGGACTATGTCCGGCTGCCGTTCGGTCTCGCATGGAACGATGTGCGGTTCGAGGCGGGCACCCTCGACGCCCCGCGGTGGGGCATCGAAGGCGAGAAGGTGCATTTCCTCGTCACCGGTACAGGGGAGGCGAAGAAACAGCTTGCCGCGTTCCAAGGTCTCGACGCGAAAGACCTGTCGAGGGTCGAGTTCATCTGGGACTTCGATCCGACCGAGGAGCAGCCGGATCCGGATGCCGGGAAGACGCTCAAGGGCACGAACAGGAAGGACCTGCTCGTCGGTGGCAAGGACAACGACACCATTGACGGCAAGGGCGCGGCGGATGTGCTCTACGGGCGCGGCGGTGACGACACGCTGTATGGCGGCAATGGCAAGGACACGCTGTATGGCGGCAGCGGCGACGACTTCCTGTCCGGGGATAACAACAACGACATCCTCCACGGCGGCGCCGGCGGCGACACGCTGAACGGCGGGAAGAGCGCCGACCGGCTGTACGGCGAAGACGGCGATGACACGCTCAATGGCGGCAATGGCGACGACATGCTGTATGGCGGCGCCGGCAGCGACAAGCTGGACGGCGGGGATGGCAATGACCGGCTGGAAGGCGGCGAGGGCGATCTCGATGTGCTGGCCGGCGGCGCGGGCGACGACCGGCTGTTCGGCGACGGTGGCAACGACCGTCTGGAGGGCGGCGAGGGCTCTGACCGTTTGCGTGGCGGCGAGGGCGCCGACGAGTTCCTCTTCCGCGCGGGCGACGGCGTCGATGTCATCACCGACTTCTCGGTCGAGGATAATGACACGATCATCTTCCTGGCGCAGACCGAGGCGCAGGCGATAGCCGGAAACGGGGAGAAGTTCCTGGATGTTTCCGGCCTGAAGATCGTCGACGACTACGGTGCGGGCGGCGTCAGGATCACGTCGAACAAGCTCGACAACGAGATCCTCCTCAAGGGCGTGACGTTCGAGCAGCTGTCGATCGACAACTTCAGCTTCGTGACGATGGATGAGTACACGGATCTCGTGAACGGCTGAGCCGACCGGCCAGCCGGAAGACTGCGGCCGCTCCTCGGCGAGGGGCGGCCGCAGTCGCGATTACCGCAATCAGGGCAGGGGGCGCCAACCGGTTTGCGGCAGACCGCAAGCCCGGTGGACAGGGCTATGCGGGAGCGGACGGTTTCGTGCGGGCTATGTCGCGGGAACCGGTTCCGTTTCATCTGATTGCACGGGGCGCGCCGGATGCCGGCGCGGGCGGTGACACGTCGGGCGACGGTGCAGGGGGCGACTTTCATTATCATGCATGCCGGACGCCTTGAGTCCTCCTCGCGGTCGGGATTGCAGCTCCGGGCGGCGCTTTTTCGTTATCGCGGCGCGCTGGTCGTGGTGGTGCTGCTGAGTGCGGTGGTAAATCTGCTGATGCTCACCGGCCCGCTTTTCATGCTGCAGATCTACGACCGTGTCCTGACCAGCCGGTCGGAGGCGACGCTTGTGATGCTGCTTGCGATCGTGGTGTATCTGTATGGATTGAAGGGCCTTCTCGACGGTCTTCGCGGGCGCATTCTGTCGCGGGTAGGGGCGGGGTTTCAGGACGCGCTTGACGAGCGGGTGTTCGATGCCGCCGGGCGGTCGGCGCGCGACCCGTCCCGGCGCGGCGATTCGGGGCAGGCGCTCCAGCATCTGGAGACGGTGCGCGCGTTTCTGGCGTCTCCGGCGCCCGGGGCGGTCATGGACCTGCCGTGGACACCGTTCTTTGTAGCGGTCATCTTTATCTTCCACCCGCTTCTGGGCTGGCTTTCGGTTGCGGGCGGTGTGATTCTGGTGGCGCTTGCGCTGGCGAACCGTTGGGCGACGCGCAAGCCGCAGGACCAGGCAGCCGCGCTCTCTGCGGAGGCTGCCCGGCGGGCCGAGGATGTCCGGCGCGAGCTGGAGACGGTGACGGGCCTTGGCATGGCGGGGCCGCTTCGGTCGCGCTGGAAGGAGTTGCGCGGGGCGGCTCTGGACCGGTCGATGCGGGCGTCGGACGCGGGCGGCGGGTATACGGCGGCGAGCCGGGCGTTCCGTCTTCTGCTGCAGTCGGGGATGCTGGGTCTTGGGGCCTGGCTGGTTCTGGGGGGCGAGTTGACGGCGGGGGCGATGATTGCGGCGTCGATTTTGCTGGGCCGGGCGTTGCAGCCTCTGGAGCAGACTATCGCGCAGACGGCGCTGATCCAGCGGGCGCGGGCCGGCTGGCTGTCGGTGTCGCGGCTTCTGGAGGAGGTTCCGCCGGAGGTTCCGCCGATGGCGCTGCCGCGTCCTGCAGCGCGTCTTCTGGTGCGCGACCTGACGGTGCTGTCCCCGACGCGTCGGGAAGTGCTGCTGCGGGGCGTGACCTTCGACATTGTGCCGGGCGAGGCGGTGGCGGTTGTGGGTCCGAGCGGTGCGGGCAAGTCGACGCTTGTGAAGGCGCTTGCCGGTCTGTGGCTGCCGGCGCAGGGCGAGGTCCGGCTTGGCGGGGCGAAACTGTCGGCCTGGGGAGAGGCGCTGTGGCGGGAGCATCTGGGCTACCTGCCTCAGGATGTGGTCCTGTTTGCGGGCAGCGTTGCGGAGAACATATCGCGTTTTTCCCGCGATGGGGACGAGGAGGCGGTTGTGCGGGCGGCGAGGGCGGCCGGGGCGCATGAGATGATCCTGTCGCTGCCGGATGCCTACGACACGATGCTCACGGGCGGCGGCGGCGGCGTGTCGGGCGGGCAGCGCCAGCGCATCGGTCTTGCGCGGGCGCTTTACGGCGATCCGGTGCTTCTGGTTCTGGACGAGCCGGACGCGGGCCTGGACGAAATCGGCACGCAGGCGCTGAACCATGCGATTGCCGGGGCGAAGGCGGCGGGTTGTGCGGTCGTGGTGGTGGCGCACCGCCGCGCGATGCTTGCCGAGTGCGCCCGGATCGCGGTGCTGGAGGACGGGCGGCTGCAGATGTTCGGTCCGGTCGCGGAGGTTATGGCGCGCCTTTCGGGGCCGCAGCCGCGGTTGGCCGTGGCGCGCGGGAAGGGGCCGCCGCAGGCGGATGCGTCGGGCGGTGACTGAGGCGGGGCGGCGGTCCTGGCCGGTGGGTGGTCCGGTGCGGCTTGGGCTGGTGATTCTTGGTGTGGGGTTTGCAGGCGCGCTGGCGTGGGCCTCGGTGGCGGAGATCCACGGTGCGGTGATCGCGTCGGGCAGCATGGAGCTGGAATCGCGGCGCCAGGCGATTCAGCATCCGGACGGAGGGGTTGTGGCGGCGTTGCCGGTGCGCGACGGGTCGCGTGTCGAGGCGGGGGCGGCGATCCTGGAGCTCGACGCCACCGGGCTTGCGGCGGAGCGGGCGATTCTGGTGCGTCAGTTGCAGGAGGCGCGGGCGCGCATCGACCGTCTTGCCTCGGAGGCCCGGTCCGGTGACGGGGTCTCGTTCCGGGACGCGGCGGCTGCCGAGGAGAACCCGGTGCTGGCGGTTCTGCTGGCCGGCGAGCGGCGGCTGTTCGAGAACGGGCGCGAGTCGCTGATGCAGACGGTTGCGCAGATCGGCGAGCGCAAGGCGCAGACCGCGGCCTTCATCGAAGCGTTGCGGCTGCAGGCGAAGGCCGTGCGGGACCAGCTGGCCCTGATCGGGGGGGAGGTTCGCGACAAGCAGTGGCTGCTCGGGAAGGATCTGGTTCGCAAGCCGGAGGTATCGCGTTTGCTCCGGGAGGAGGCGCGTCTCAGGGGCGTGCTCGGCGAACTGGAGGCGGAGATCGCGCGGGGCCGGAGCGCGCTGGCCTCCCACGAGATCGAGCGGCTGCGCCTGCTGGCGGAGCGCCGCGAGCAGGCGCAGGGCGAGCTGCGCGCGCTGCAGCCGCGCGAGGCCGAACTCGGCGAGCGCCTCCGGGTGGTGGAGACGCGTCTGTCGCGGCTCGTGCTGCGGGCGCCGATGGCGGGCGTGGTGCACGGGCTTCGGGTGTTCACCGTGGGCGGGGTGATCCCGGCGGGGACGGAGGTAGCGGCGATCGTGCCCGAAGGGGTGCCTCTAGCGCCCAGGGTTCGGGTCGATGCGGCCCGGATCGACGAGATCCGGGCCGGGCAGGAGGTGACGGTGGTCTTCCCCGCCTTCAATCTCCGCAGCGCACCGGAGTTCATCGGGCGGGTGCGTACAGTGTCGGCCGACGCGCTGGTCGACGAGGCCAGCGGCACCCGCTACTACACTGCGGAGATCGTCCTGGACGAGGATTCCGAAGCCGAGGCCCGGGCGCGCGGCATCGTGCCCGGCATGCCGGTCGAGGCCTTTATCCGGACCCGCGCCCGCACGCCCCTCGCCTTCCTGCTCGACCCCTTCACGGATTATGTCCGGCACGCCTTCCGCGAGGAGTGAGGCGTCCGGGGAAGGGGCGCAATGCACGCCGGGCTCGGGGACGATACCGTGCAGGCGCACCGCCTGCGGGCGGGAGACCGTCGCGCACCGTTCGTGACGGCCGCCGGCTATGATATGGCGGACATCGCCGACGCTGCCTTGCGGCGCACCCGGCGCCCGATAGGAGGCCCGGAACGCGCGGCTTCGGGCCGAATGCGGGAACAGGCCGGCTCTCGAGCATGCAGAACGCTGCCCCGGCAGCTTGCCGTGGTTGAAAGTCGCGGCCATATCCTTCACCCGGTTGATGGCGCCCCATGGGGCGGGCAGAAAAGTCTCACGCTAAATTCTGATCGATTTTTCAAGGCAGTACCTGGGTTTTGTGGGGCGCGGGTTGGTGCGGAAGATTTTTTGTATCTACTCACCCCTTGTTGGGTTCTGATTGGCCATAGTGCTCGTTGATGATGTCTGCGGCTTTTCCGTCGAGGGCGATCTGGGTGGCGACGAGTGGGTTGTAGCCGAGTGCGGCCATGGAGGTGAGGTAGCTTGAGCTCCGGCACCATGCTTTTGCGTGGAGCGGAAGCATCCGGACACCTTGACCTTTGCCATCCTGATCTTCTGTTCTCCGGCATTGTTGGTGAAGCTGACGTTGGGTGCGCCAGGCAAACTGGTGGAATGTGGCCGGGTGCAAGTCCCGGTAGGAAGAGAGGCTAACCACCACTTTCTCCGTGAACCATGCGTCGCCAGGCGAAGCGTTGGGGAGCGGCAGGCCAGGCTATTGAGCCACGAGATGCTTTGAAACCGGAGTGCCGAGGTCGTCCGAGTGGGCAACACCCCACGAGCCGCGTTGGTGAGGCGAACGGGGGCTCCGCGGGGTCCGAGAACCATGGCCGAAGCAGGGACCTGGGAGGTCTTGCCCCTCTGTCGTGGAGGGGCCGCAGAGGAAAGGAACTAATCCGTAAACCGATGATGAACGAGAAGTCAGATTCGGCCATAGTACCGCTGAAGGCGGCGAACAAGGGTTCTTCGGAGCCTGCGGAGCTGTTGGAGGGAAGGCCAAGGGCAATGCGGTTGGCCAAAGCCCGCGCCGCGCGCAGAAGCGGGGGTCACAGGCGGCTGAACGCAGGTAGCGAAGAGGAACCCGGAAGAGCGTCTTGTGGCGCTACTCCACCACGTGACGGTCGACGTTCTGCACGATGCGTTCCATTCCTTGAGGAAGGACGCGGCGGCGGGGCGTTGTGTAGCAAGCGTACGCGGAGGGTGTGGAACTGGTTGACCTGCACGCCCGTGTGCACAGGGGTGCGTACCGGGCGCCTCCATCTCGGCGGGTTTACATACCCAAGGAGGATGGAGGGCAACGACCGCTTGCCTCGGACAAGATTCTTCAGCGGGCGGTGTGATTCTGGTGCCGCGAGACGGAGTTCCTCGGGTTTAGTTACGGCTTCCGGCCGGGGCGCATCATGCGCTCGATGCCGTCACGGTGGAACGGCGGAAGGTCAACTGGATCGTTGACGCCGACATCCGTGGGTTCTTCGACAATCTCGACCGCGACCATCTGGTCGCGATGCTCGGGAAACGGATCGGGGGGTCTGATCATCAAGTGACGCCGGCGTCATGGAAGGGACCGACTGGTCGGATACGGGCAAGGGAACACCGCAAGGGGCGATTGTATCGCCATGCCTTGCGAACGTCTACCTGCACTACGTACGACTGGTTCCAGAACCACTGGCGCAAGCGGATGGCTGGAGGCGACACGATCATTGTCCGCTATGCGGACGACTTCGTGTGCGGCTTTCAGCATCTGAGCGACGCGCGGCGCTTTCTCCGAGACCTTGGGGAGAGACTGGCCCACTTGAACTGCACCCGGAAAATCATCGAGTTCGGTCGGTTTGCCAGAGCGAACCACCGGAAGCAGGGCAAGACGTTCGACTTCCTCGGCATGACGCACTTCTGCGAACAGACGAGGAAAGGCAGGTTCAGGGTCGGTCCATCTCGCAAACGGGCACCCTGCGGCGGATCAAGGAGGCCTTGCGCAGGCGGTGGCACGATAACCGGCACGAAACGGCCAAGTGGTGAGTTATCAACGGCTGCTACTACGCCGTTCCAGGAAGCAGCCTGCAGAAGTTCATACACCAATGCAAACAGCTGCGTGCCCTTCGGCGACGCTCCCAAAAGGACTTCACCGGGGACATAGACACCCTCGCCGCTGCCCACTGAGCCAGCATCCGCCACCCGTGGCCAAACCAGCGCCTTGTCGTCAGGGGAGGAGCCGGATGCGAACAGCGCACGTCCGGTTCTGTGCGGGGGGACCGGGGCAACCCGGTTCCCTACCGCGATGGTCGTCTATGAAGCGCAGGTTCTCGTGTTTCACGAGACGTTCGTGCAGGTTGTGCGCGTTTGCGTCCACGTTTTCCTTTCGGCAGCGGCGGGATATCGGGCAGTTCCCTGGCGCCCTGCGTGAGGATGGTGCGGTAGCGCTTGCGCACGGCCCGGCGTCGTTCAGGGTTTTGGATGCGCTCTTGTTGACCTTGTGGCAGGGAGCAGGCTCTTCATAAGTCGCGCCCAGCGGTAGCCTCGACGACAAAGGTCAGTTCGCGCAGCAGGTGGCTGCCGCACAGCTGGTGGCTACACTGGCCCATGTACGAGGTCCAGCAGTCAGGACGCCCTTGTAGCACGGGATGATGCCGATCTCTTGCCTCCCGGCCGCGCTTGCGGTGCGGGAACTTGCACGTCAGGGTCCCACGACATGGAGCCACTTACTGTTGATCCGAAATCGTCGACATCGGGCGTTGCAGGAGGTGCGCCACGGCGGCCTCCTCCCATGACGCATCGTGAAAGCATAGCTGAGGCCTCGGAGAGCTTGATGCCGGAGATCGCCTGCACGAACGCGACGGCACGGCGCAGGGACAGCATTTGGGCGACCAGCAGGTTGATGACGAGGGCCTGAATGCCGATGCCGTACTGCACGGGATGTTGTCGGGGAACCGGGCCTTGCACTTCGGGCATTCCTTGATCTCGGCGCGGCGCTCGACGACCTCGAACACGATGTCATAGAGGACGCGGCGCTCCCGATCGACGGGGCCGTCAGCGCCGCAGGCGTCGCAGGCCGCGACCGTTTCCTCGACGATGGCAGGTTGTCGCCCATCTGCCGGTTCGGCTTCGGGCCGTTGCTCCCGGCACGCTCTTGTCCGTCTGTGACGGCGGCAGACCGGAGTTCCGGCTCGTGCGTGGTCTTCTCCAGAAGGACGACGATGATGATGTCGAGCAGGATGACGAGGACGCGGATGACGGCCTCTTCCGCCACCTTGCCGGCAGCGCCGCGATCCGGGTCTTGGCCGCTTCGAACTCCTCGCGCGCCGCGTTGACCGTCGCCATCACCCGGCCTTGCGCTTCATCAGCGCGCCGCCTCCGAGATGCGTTTCCACATACAGATCATGCGGGGGCTGGAGCCCCGGAAGCAGCTGGCACAGCCCGCTCGTCGCCTTCGATCCAAAGTAGCCCACTGGCGGTCCCCGTCGTTCTCGATGACCACCACTAAGCGAATCGGCATGCAGTGTCAAATCTCCACGAAAACCCGTTCGTTGCTCTACCCCGACATCAAGCCGGAACCAGGGGGTGAGCAGTTACGATTTTTTGCAGTTTTCGCTGGCTTTCCTGTACTGAAGTTGTCATGGTGCGGGGATGTCGGTTCACAAGCACATCGCGTCCTGTTTGATTCACGTCGCAGCTCCGGAAGGGTCTGTCCGAGTCATATGAGGTCGAGGTTCGCGAAGCCTGAGGAGCATCCGCTGCGTTGATGGACGACTATCTCGGGTTTCGCCGTCTGGCGGGGCTGCGCCATATTGCGTCCTTCAGGGAGCAGTGGTCTGGCCGGGGCCTTCAAAGTGCCGCGACCGGTGGCTGGAAGCCGGAGCAGCAGTGGCTTGATCTGACAACACGCGACTGCTTGCGGCGCCGGGAACGTTTCCGAACCTCGCCTCCTTCTTTCTTGCGACGCGGCGGCTGGCCGACGACTGGGCTGCGGCCACTAGGTGGCGGAGACGTTCTGCGATCCGGAGCGTTTTGCGGGCACAAGGCGGCGGGCTGGCGTGCCAGGGGGTTTGCCCGCGGGGCTGCACCGGGCCCCATGGCAAGGAGATTTTTGTTGTGCGGCGCGACGGCTGCTGTCGCAGGCGCTGCGGTGGCGCCGCCTGCCTCCTCGCTCCCCGGGGTTCCGAAGTGATGTGTTCGCTGCACGACGAGCTGGCGGCGATCGAGGACTTCCGCCGCGCAGGAAGCACACGGTGTGCTCACGTTCTCGCCGAGCTTGCGAACATGAAAGGCAGCTGCGCAGTTTGCGCGGTCGCTGTCCCAGGATGAGCTCAGGGCCATCGGCGGAACCCAAGGACGGGGCTGCGCGAGCCGCCCTCCAAGGCGACCCTCCACCGGGCAGTTGATCGATCCCGAGGCGCTCGAGGACATGCTCGGTCGCGGGCTCGCCCGGGCGCTTGCCGCCGACGGCAAGCGCATCCGCGGTGCCAACCGCCACCACGAGACCGTGGCCCTCACGCCTCCGGCGCACCCTTCGCGCTGTTGAACTTTGACGACGGCGAGCTGGCGGCCACCTCCTCGAGCGCACCGATGTTCGCGGCAAGGTGATCGCCAGGCGCTGCGGCGCAGACCATGTCTTCCCGGTCAAGGGCGCCCGAAACCTTCGACGGCATCGACCGGGAGACGGATGGCCGCTTCAAGGAGGCAAGGCCCGCCTCGAGCAGCGCTCGATACGTGCCGCTCAAGGGCTTGATCAACTACCTCGGCAGATCGCCCGCATGCTGCCGCAAGCCGCCGGGAAAGAGCGCCAGCGGCGCAGCGAGCGGCAACGACTGCACCGGTACATCAGCTCGATGCGCAACACGCGTCGCCAGAGGAACTGCTGCGGCCGCGGGCCGTGGAAAACATGAACCACCGAGACTGCGTCTTCGGCGAGGACGCCTGCCTGACCCGCAAACCGCGTCAGCCTCGACAACATCGCGCTCGCGGTGATCTTCGCCAACCGACGCGAGAGCCTCGCCGAAACACGGCGGCAGTTCGACCGCCGGGAAGCCGTCGCAGCCCTGAGCGCCAATGGTGTCCGGCCGATTCCCGGACGCCGCCCACAACCCGCCCACGCGCCGATAACGCCGTCGGCGACGACCGCGGACGGCTCCGAAGCCGGAAAACCCGGCACGCCGTGAAACCTCCGGACAGCTGAAGACAGCAAAATTGAATGCAGCATGAGAAACGCCTGCCTGACGGGGTCGCGCTGCGTCCGGGCGGTGGCATCCGCCTTGGGACAGGATTCTCGAGCGTGCCATCGCTTCCCACGAAGACAGGCCGCCGCTCCAGCCCGCAAGGCGCGGACGACAAAAACGCCGCATCGGTCACAACCTCGCGCTCCCGCTCCGCAAGCACAAGGACGGGTGCCTGCGCTTCCTCACCGACCCCCGTTCTCCAACAACCAGGCCGAGCGCGATCTCCGGATGGGCAAGCTGCGGCAGAAGATCTCGGGCGGCTTCTGCTCCATGCAAGATGCCCGCGATTTCGCCAACTTGCGATCCCACCGCCCGAAAACAGGACTGGAATGTCCTCGAAACGCTGGCCCACTCCGACCCCATCCAGCTGATCCCGAAACCGCGCTTGTGAAATCCCTCCTCGGCGCCACCAGACTGGAACCATCAATCCACCGCATGTGAGCGCTCGGCGAAATCAGACCTGGGCAGTTACAGCAACAGTATTGCGCCTAGGAAGCGCGGCGGCTCTCCTGAATGATGTTCGCGTCGGCATAGGCCTGTTTCCAATATCTGACCGCCTCCATGCAGGCAGGGTCGAGGTCGGAGCGCGGTTCGGGATCGTAATCCCAGTGGCCATACCGGTCGGTGCCGCGCACCAGGCTTGCCGTGCGGCGGCCGAGCACACACCGGGTACGGGTCGGAAGAAAGGTGAACGACATGCCGAGACGCCGGTCGTTCGAGGTGTTGGGCGGCGAGCTGTGGAGCATGCGTTCGTGATGCATCGAAAACTGCCCGGCACGGAGCGGCATGAAGACTGCCGCGCTGTCGTCGAGCCCTTCGATGGACAGGCCGTGTGCGAGCAGGTTTTTCGGGTCGTAGGTCTCGACATGCTGCTGGTCTTCCCACCTGTGGCTCTCGGGGAGCACGCGCATGCAGCCGTTCTCGGGCGTGGCGTCGGTGAAGGCGAGCCAGAGCGTGATCACGTCATGCGGATCGAGACTGTAATAGGCGGAGTCCTGATGCCAGGAAACGAATTTCCGGTCTCCGGCATCCTTGAACCAGAAGGTCGAGAGATAGAGGAGTATGTCCGGTCCGATCAGGTCCTCGACGGCATCGAGCAGTCTGGGATGGCGGGCGATTTCCCAGAGCCACCTGAACCCGAGATGCACCTTGATTCGCAGGTGCGACGAGATCGGCCCGTCGATGGTCGCCTCATACGCCTCCAGCCGCATGCGGCATTCAGCCGCCTCTTCTGCCGTCAGGCAGTCGAAAGGAAAGACATAGCCCTCGTTCCAGAACTGGTCGACCTGGTCGCTTGTGAGAGTGCGGAGCATGGCCTCGCTCCCTAGCTTTCATTGATACAACCGTAGCACACGATACGCGGGAACGGCAGGGCGGGGACAGGCGCGCCGGGTGCGCGATCTCTCGGACGGCGGTTTGCCGGACCGGGAAATGGCTGTTATGTCTGCACCGCAACAATGCAGCTGGTAAAAGAGTCTGGTCAGCGACGTGAAACTCATCTGTCTTGACATGGAGGGGGTTCTCACCCCCGAGATCTGGATCGAACTGGCCGAGCGCAGCGGCGTCGACGAGCTCCGGCGGACAACCCGCGATGAGCCTGACTACGGCGCACTCATGAAGTACCGCATCGATGTGCTCGACCGCCACGGGCTCGACATGACCGCGCTCAAGCCGGTCATCGATTCGCTCGATCCGCTCCCGGGCGCTCTCGAATTCCTCGACGAGTTGCGTAGCCGCCACCAGGTGGTCATCCTGTCCGACACGTTCCGGGAATTCGTGGGGCCCTTGATGGCGAAGCTTGGGCGGCCGACCCTCTTCTGCCATCAACTCCTGATCGGCGGGAACGGGCGGATCAGCGGATACAGGCAGCGCATGCCTGATCACAAGCGTGCTGCGGTCATGGCGTTCCAGGGACTCAGCTTCACCGTCTATGCCGCCGGCGATTCCTACAACGACACCCGGATGCTCGCTGCGGCGGATGCCGGTTTCCTGTTTCGTCCGCCGCCCGGCGTGATCGAAGAGTTTCCGGAATTTCCGGTCCTGGGCGAGTATTCGGAGATGCTGGAGGCCTTCGCGGCGCCAGCGCCGCGGGAAGAACCGAGGGAACGCAGACTCGGGGGGATGTGAACGATGGATGAGGTTCGCGCGGAGAAGACGGCGGACCACGAGCCGTTGCGCCGCCGAAGCGTCGGCGTTCGGGTCGGAAGCGTGGTTATCGGGGGAGGGGCGCCGATCGTGGTCCAGTCGATGACGGACACCGATACCGCCGATGTCGAGGCCACGGTGCGTCAGGTTGCCGAACTCGCCCGCGCCGGCTCCGAGATCGTGCGCATCACCGTGGACCGCGACGAGGCGGCAAGGGCGGTTCCCAGAATTCGCGACCGCCTGGACCAGATGGACGTCAACGTGCCG
Organism: Alphaproteobacteria bacterium; assembly: GCA_964291215.2. Classification (GTDB taxonomy): domain Bacteria; phylum Pseudomonadota; class Alphaproteobacteria; order MPNO01; family UBA830; genus JAJEBT01. The sequence goes on from OZ219791.1 coordinate 3,301,542, forward strand.
TTGGTCGGCGACTTCCACTATATCGGACACAAGCTCCTTTCCGAGAATCCGGCCTGTGCCGAGGCGCTCGCCAAATACCGCATCAATCCCGGCAATGTCGGGTTCCGGGAAAAGCGCGACCGGCAATTCTCCGCCATGATCGAGATTGCCAACCGCAACGCCAGGCCAGTGCGTATCGGCGTCAACTGGGGTTCCCTCGACCAGGAGCTGCTGACCAGGCTGATGGACGAGAACGCGTCCGCCGGCCGCCCGAAGGACGCCTCCGCCGTCACGCGCGAGGCGATGGTCATGTCCGGCCTTCTCTCGGCTGCGCGCGCCGAGGAGCTCGGCATGCCGAGAGACCGCATCATCATTTCGGCCAAGGTTTCGGCAATCCAGCACCTGATTGCGGTCTACCGCGATCTCGCCGCCCGCTGCGACTACGCGCTCCATCTCGGTCTGACGGAAGCGGGAATGGGAACCAAGGGGATCGTCGCCTCGGCCGCGGGCATGGGCATCCTGCTCCAGGACGGCATCGGCGATACCGTGCGGATGTCGCTCACGCCCGAGCCTCGCGGCGACCGGACCCGCGAGGTCATCGTCGCCCAGGAACTGCTGCAGACCATGGGGCTGAGGTCGTTCCTGCCGCTGGTGGCCTCCTGTCCGGGATGCGGCCGCACGACATCGAGCTTCTTCCGGGAACTCGCGCAGCAAATTCAGGATCATGTTTGCGGCAGCATGCCCGAGTGGAGACGGAAATATCCCGGCGTCGAGAACCTGAACGTTGCGGTGATGGGATGCATCGTCAACGGTCCCGGCGAATCGCGGCACGCCGATATCGGGATCAGCCTGCCCGGCACCGGCGAAAGTCCCGTGGTGCCCGTCTTCATCGATGGCGAGAGGAAGATGACGCTGCGCGGCGCCGGAATCGCGGACGAATTTCTGGAAATTGTCGAGACCTATATCGAAGGCCGTTACGGCGCCAGTCCGGGCGGCGGCTGATACATGTTCATAGAAACCCGCCGGCTCGATGATTCCAGGCTGATGTGCTTTGTCCCGGGCGAGCCGGTTCTGTCGCCCGGAACCCCGGAGGTGGATGAGGAAAGCGCGGCGTCATCGTCGCCGCTGGCGCGGCGCCTGTTGTCCATCGACGGGGTCGAGGGGGTAACGCTGAGCCTCGACGAAATCACGGTGCGACGATCGGACGGGTTCGAGTGGTATATACTCAAGCCGCCGGTTCTCGGCGCGATAATGACCCATTACGGCTCTGGCGATCCGGTCCTGGCGGCTCCGGAAATTATCGAGACGCTGGCCTTCCTCGACGCCCGAATCCGGCCCGCGGCGGAGGCCTATGGCGGCGGCCTGCGCTTTTGCGGCCTCGAATCAGGGGTGCTCACGCTGGAGCTGACAGGAGGCGGAGGCGCCCGCAAGGACATGATCGCGAACATCATCCACCATCACCTGCCGCATGTGCGGGATGTCGCGTGGCACGGCGAGACGCCGCCGGCCGCGCTTCCCGACGAACTGCTCGAAGCCGGAGCCCTCGAGGGGCCGGAGGCCGACGCGGTTACGGAGTTCCTTGAAGAGCGCGTCAATCCGGCAGTTGCCGCCCATGGCGGCCACATTTCCCTGCTCGGAGTGGTCGATCACATCGCCTATGTCCGCATGGAAGGCGGATGCCAGGGCTGCTCGGCCTCGGCACTCACGCTGCAGCAGGGGATCCGCGACGCTGTGATCGCGGAAATCGCCTCCATCCAAGACATTGTCGACGTCACCGCTCACGCCGAAGGCCTGAACCCCTTCTACAGCTGATCCGGCGCTGCGCCTACGCAGCCCGGGCCGCGCGCTCCTCGGCAGCTTTGAAATCGAACGGTTCGGGCTCGATGTCGCCGGCATAGATGGCGTCTATGCGCTCCTGGCAAAGCGGATAGGAGAACTGCCCGTTGCGCATCGGGATGCGCAGCCGAAGCAGGCGGACGACCAGCTCAGTCAGCTGTTCCCACTCGTCCTCGGCCAGCCCCTCGTTGTCGAGCCCGACGATGCCCTGCAGCATGTGTCCGAACTCGTCTTCGTAGACCAGTCCGCAAGCCTTCGAGATCAGGTCGTTGGCGACGGCAAAGGGCCCGCCCTTGCCGCCGACGCGCATGCCTTCGCGAAAGAGCGTGCAGTAGCCGCCTTCGGAAAACTTCGACGCCCGGAGTCCCATGGTGCCGTGATCGGCGAGGACGCTGTAGCGCATTTCGGTGAGCGTCCGGTCCTCTTCCCAACCGTCGCTGGCCTGGGGGTCGAGCGCTGGTGCACCGTCGGGCCGAATGGCGTCATAGGCGTCCGCGAAGGCGCAGAAATGGCTGAACTCCTCGTAAAGTTCCTCCATCAGGTGGCGGACATGGTGACGGTCGACGCCGCGGTCAAGCTGGGGCAGCGCCTCGCCAATTTCCTTCAACGGCCCGTCGATGACGCCCATGTTGTCGAGTTCGCCGACTCCTGACCCCTTGAGTTCCTTGAAGCACTGGAGCTGCAGCCAGCGAAGATCGGTCTCGACCGTCCGGCCCTCCCAGTCCCAATAGGTCCGAACGACTTCGGCCTCCCCGGCAAAAAGCGGTGCAGCGGCAGCGATCAGGCTGTAAAGTCCCGTGCTTCCGGACATCAGCTATTCTCCCGCGACATTGGCGCGATCAGCGGACATCTCCTCCGGGAAGGAGCCGCGGACGGCTTCCTTTTGATGTCCCAATCACCTATTGATGTCAAGGTCGTGGGCGGGACTCTTGCCGTGTATGCTGCTCCGCAGGTGTGGTCGACGCGGCGCCAGGCCATTCCGCGGGGCGGAGGAAGGCATGAGTATCTGGGGCAAGATCATCGGCGGGACGCTGGGCTTTGCCGTCGGCGGGCCGCTTGGCGCGCTGATCGGCGCTGTCGCCGGTCACATGCTCGACAGGTCGAAGCGCGGCGGCGGCGATGACACGACGCTGCTCGGGCGCGGCGATGTCGATCTCCAGGTGGCTTTCACGGTCGCGTTTATCGCGCTAGCGGCGAAGCTTGCGAAGGTCGACGGGCAGGTCACCCGCGATGAGGTAGCCATCCTGAAGCGCATCTTCAACATACCCGAGCATGCCACGGGCGAAGTTGGTGCGATCTTCAACGAGGCGAAGAGGGATGCGGGCGGTTTCGAGCCCTATGCGGAGCAGATTGCCGCGCTGCTCGGCCACGACCGGTCGGTGCTCGAGGGGCTTGTCGGCGCCCTGCTGATGATCGCGCATGCCGACGGCGTCTATCACCCGGCCGAACGCGCCTATATCGGCGAGGTAGCGCGCATTTTCGGTTTCGGTCCTGCTGACGTACGGCGCATCGAACAGACCTTCGTTGTCGATGGTGCCTCGGCCGACAGCAATCCCTACGAGATCCTTGGCATTGATGCCGGCGCGGACGACCGCGAGGTCAGAGCGGCTTATCGCCGGCTCTTGCAGGAGAACCACCCCGACAAGCTCATGGCGCAGGGGCTGCCCGAGGAGTTCGTCGAGGTCGCCAACCGGAAAATGGCCGAGATCAATGCTGCCTACGACCGGATCAAGAAGGAACGCAACCTGAACTGACGAGGCTCCGCCGCCAACGGATGCCGGGAGAGCGCATGTCCGAAACGAACGTGGCCAGGATGGTCTATGTGACCGTTGGCAGCCCGGAGGAGGCCCGCGCCATTGGCAGGGTTCTCGTGGATGAGCGTCTTGCTGCCTGCGTGAACATCTTCGAGTTCATGACGTCGCTCTACCGCTGGGAAGGCGACTTGTGCGAGGACCGGGAGACGGTACTGATTGCCAAGACCCGCGCGGACCTCGTTGACGCGCTGACGAAACGGGTGGTTTCGCTCCACAGTTACGACTGCCCCTGCGTGGCCGTGCTGCCCGTTGTCGGCGGCAATGCGCGCTTTCTGGCCTGGATCGCGGACGAAACGGCGGACGACACTGTCGTCCCCTGATGGCATCCGCCTTCAGGAGGCCGCCCGGAGCGCCTGGTCGAGATCGCGGATGATGTCCTCGACGGTCTCAAGCCCGACAGATATCCGCACCACATCGGGGCCGGCTCCGGCCGCGATCTGCTGCGCTTCCGTGAGCTGGCGATGGGTCGTCGACGCCGGATGGAGAACCAGGCTCCGCGTGTCGCCCACATTGGCAAGATGCGAGAGGAGTTGGCAGTTCTCGACCAGCCGTGTGCCGGCTTCGTAGCCTCCCTCAAGGCCGAAGGTGAAGACCGACCCGCATCCCTTCGGCATGTACTTTTCTTTCCATCCGTAGGACGGGCTCGACGGGAGTGCGGCGAAGGATACCCACGCTACGGCGGGGTGCGTGTCGAGAAAAGCGGCGACCTCGGACGCGTTGGCCACATGCCGTTCCATGCGCAGCGGCAAGGTCTCGATACCAGTGATCGTCATGAACGCGTTGGTCGGCGACAGCGTCGGGCCGAAGTCGCGCAGCGCCACCGCCCGCGCACGCATCGTGAATCCGAAATCTCCAAACGTCTCGTAGAAGGTGAGGCCGTGATAGGCCTCGTCGGGGGTGGTAAGTGCTGGAAACTTGTCGTTCCTGGCCCAGTCGAACCGGCCCGATTCGACGATGACGCCGCCCATCGAGTTGCCATGTCCGTTGAGATATTTGGTGGTTGAGTGGATGACGATGTCGGCGCCGTGATCTACGGGATTGAAGAGGCACGGCGTCGCGATGGTGTTGTCGACGATCAATGGAATGCCGGCCTCGTCGGCGATTCCGGCGATGGTCTCGATGTCGCCGATGATGCTCGACGGGTTGGACACGGATTCGATGAAAATCGCCTTCGAGTTCTCCCTGAGCGCATCGCGGAACGTCGCGGGTTCGAGAGGGTCGGCAAAGCTACAGTCCCATCCCAGTTTCCTGAAGGAGACGCCGAACTGGGTGATGGAACCGCCATAGAGATAGCGTGAGGCAACGAAGTGGTCGCCCGGTTCCATGAAGGTGAAGAAGGCAAGAAACTGCGCTGCATGGCCGGAGCCGGCCGCGCACGCAGCGCGGGCGTTCTCGAGGCTGGCGACGCGTTCCTCAAGCACGGCGACGGTGGGGTTGGTCAGCCGCGAATAGATGAAGCCGAAGGTCTGCAGATTGAACAGCGAGGCAGCATGGTCGACATCGTCGAAGACATAGGAGGTCGAGTGATGGATCGGCGTGTTGCGCGCGCCGGTAAGCGCGTCGGGGGCGGCGCCGGCGTGGATGGCGCGGGTCTCGAAACCCCATGCCGGGCGGCCGGGGTCTGTTTCCGGCTGTTTGCTCATGGATCCGTTCTCTGCCGGCGCTGGCTCAGCGCCGCGCGGCCAGTCTCGGCCGTTTCGCCGAGATCACGCCGGTATTGATGCCGGACCACGACAGCTCGTGGTGAAGGCGGGCAAACTCGATTTTGGGGCAGCGATCCATGATGACCGTGAGCCCGGCCGCTTCGGCGCGCGCCGCCGCCTCATGGTCGATGACGCCGAGCTGCATCCACACCGTCCGTATTCCCCGCTCGCCCCTGAGAGAGATTGCCTCGTCGACGATCGGCCCCACGGCATCCGGATGGCGGAAGATATCGACCATGTCGAAGCTTTCCGGGATTTCGCCGAGCGTCGCGTAGCAGGTCATGTCATGGATCTCGGCGCCAGCCGAGCCGGGATTGACCGGGATGACGCGGTAACCCTTCTCCTGGAGGTATTTCATCGCGAAACTGCTCGGCCGCACCCATCTTGCCGAGACGCCGACCATGGCAATCGTCGAGGTGCCCGCGAGTACCGCCCGGATCGCGGCATCGGTGTAGGAGAGGACCGGATCCGGGCGTCGTTTGCCGGCGGCGCGGGGCTGCACCTTCATTCGCCGGTCCATCGGGGTGCGCGCTTTTCGAGGAACGCGTCTATACCCTCTCCGGCATCGCGGGCGAGCATGTTCTCGACCATGGCCTCTCCGGCGTACCGGTAGGCGTCCTCGACCGGGAGTTCGAGTTGGCGGTAAAACGCCGTCTTGCCGATGCGCAGCGTAAGCGGCGACTTGGAGGCAATCGCTTCGCACCATGAGGCTACCTCCTGGTCGAGCTCCTCGTCGGAGACGGCCCTGTTGACGAGGCCGGCGGCGGCGGCGTCCTCGGCATCGATCATTTCGCCGAGAAGCAGCATTTCCATCATCTTCTTGCGGGGCAGGTTACGGCTCGCCGCGACCATCGGCGTCGAGCAGAAGAGACCGATATTCACGCCCGGGGTGGCAAAGCGGGCGGAGCGGCCGGCAATGGCGAGGTCGCATGTCGCCACGAGCTGGCATCCGGCCGCCGTTGCCGTGGCGTGAACCCTGGCGATCACCGGTTGCGGCAGTTTCATGATCGACAGCATGAGCTTCGAGCATTGCGCGAAGAGCTTCTCGTGGCTTCGCCGGCCGGAGAGACCGCGAATCTCGCGGAGGTCGTGGCCGGCGCAGAAGGCGGGGCCGTTGGCCGCGATGACGACGACGCGTATTGCCTTGTCGTCGGAAATGGCGTCGAGCTCTGCCTGCAGGGTGGCCATAAGGCTTGTCGACAGTGCGTTGCGCGCCTCCGGGCGATTGAGCGTCAGCGTCGCCACGCCAGCATGGTCGTTGCGCGCTAGAATCCCTTCCATTGGAGGACGGCCGTCCATTTTGCAATCCCGAGAACATTGCGCACGGAAGCAAGCACTATAGCATCGGCGGTTGCGTTGCGGACGGAAAATTTGCTGTCCGGGAGAGCTTGACAAGAAGTCAGATTCTGTCATGTTGCGGGAGCTTCTCGCCGCGCTGGCGGCGTTTTTTGCCTTGGACAGTCGTAATGAAAACCTATTCCGCAAAAGCGGCGGATATCGAATCGAAATGGTATCTGATCGATGCCGAGGATGTGGTGCTCGGCCGGCTCGCATCGCTGTGCGCGAGAATCCTCCGCGGCAAGCACAAGCCTGTCTTCACACCGCATGTGGATTGCGGCGACGGCGTCGTCGTCGTCAATGCGGAACGGGTTGCGCTTACCGGCAACAAGCTGACGGACAAGATCTACTACCGGCACACCGGCTATCCCGGCGGCATCAGGAGCGTCACGCCGGAGAAGCTGATCGCGGACGGGAAGGCGGAACGAATCGTGATGAAGGCGGTCGAGCGGATGCTTCCCAAGACCAAGCTCGGACGCAGGCAGATAACCAAGCTTCGCGTCTATTCCGGTCCCGACCATCCGCACCAGGCCCAGAACCCGGAACAGCTGGATCTGGCGTCGATGAACCGCAAGAACATGAGGACAGGCTGAGATGGCCGAAACCGAGACACAGGAACAGCAACCCGCCGAAACGGTCCTCGGCGAGGCGATGGCCGCTGCCGGAGTCGCGGCCGGGGCGGACGCCTCCGAGGACGGCGATGCCGGCGACGCTTTCGGCGCCGCGCCGCAGGAACCGCAGATTGACAGTCTCGGCCGCGCCTATGCCACCGGAAAGCGCAAGAACGCGATCGCCCGCGTGTGGCTGAAACGCGGCACGGGCGGCGTCGTGGTCAACGGCAGACCGGCGCCGGAGTATTTTGCCCGGTCGGTGCTCCAGATGATCATCAACCAGCCCTTCGAGGCGGCCAACCGCGGAAACGAGTTCGACATCTGGTGCACGGTCAAGGGCGGCGGGCTCTCGGGCCAGGCCGGCGCGGTGCGCCACGGAATATCGAAGGCGCTCGCGCTGTTTGAGCCGGAACTCCGCTCGACCCTCAAGAAGGGCAGCTTCCTCACGCGGGATTCGCGCATCGTCGAGCGCAAGAAATACGGCAAGCGCAAGGCGCGACGCAGCTTCCAGTTCTCCAAGCGCTAGGCAGGCGTCTCGTCGCATCCAGACAAGAGGCGCCCGGCGCGGGCGCCTTTTTTCTTTGTGCGCGCCTGGCGCGCCCCTATACTGGCATCGGGAAACAGAGCCTTGGCAGAGCAGAGATCCGACAGCATTCGTGTCGCCCTTCTCGGCGCGACCGGTTACACCGGCTCCGAACTGGTACGCCTCCTGATACCGCACCCTCGGGCAAGGATCGTGGCAGCGACCGCAGATCGACATGCGGGCAGGGACATCGCCGAGATCTTTCCGCAGTTCGCGGGCCGGGCGATTCCGAAGCTGACGCGCATAGAGGACCAGGACTGGTCTGCCATCGATGCCGTGTTTTGCTGCCTGCCTCACGGTACTACCCAGGAGGTGATCGCCGCCCTGCCGCACCATCTCAGGATCCTCGACCTGTCAGCGGATTTCAGGTTGCAGGATCCGGCGACCTATGCCGAATGGTATGGTCATGAGCATCTCGCCGTCGAACTCCAGGGCGAGGCGGTCTACGGGCTCACCGAGCGGGCGCGCGACAGCATTAGGGAGGCGCGGCTCGTCGCCTGTCCGGGCTGTTATCCAACATCGGCGATCCTTCCCCTGGCGCCGCTCCTTGAGGCGGGCGTGATTGACGCGGATGACGGCATCATCATCGATTCGAAATCCGGCGTCAGCGGCGCGGGGCGCGCGGCAAAGGAGATAAGTCTGTTCGCCGAGGTTGCCGAGGGCATTCACGCTTATGGCGTCGCGCGGCACCGCCACGCCCCGGAGATCGAACAGGAACTATCGGCCGCGGCCGGACATCCGGTAAGCGTCAATTTTACACCGCACCTCATCCCGATGAACCGCGGAATCCTGTCGACGATCTATGTCAGGCTGGCTGCGGGCGTCGGGTTCGAGGCACTCTGCGGCGCGTTGGCGCAAGCCTACGCGGAAGAACCGTTCGTGCGCGTCATGCCGCCCGGGGTCGCGCCGGCGAGCCGCCATGTGCGGGGATCTAATTTCGCCCTGATCGGTGCGTTTGCCGACCGCCTGCCGGGCCGCGCGATTCTCGTCTCGGTGCTCGACAATCTGGTCAAGGGCGCTTCCGGACAGGCGCTGCAGAACATGAACCTCATATTCGGCCTGCCGGAGACCATGGGTCTCGAACAGCAGCCCATGTACCCGTGAGCGTTGCGCCACCGCCTCCGAGGGGTGGGTATGCGGGAAGGCAGAAACCCGGCCCGCCAGATCGAGGAGATGTCATGATCCAGTACCAGGGGAACATCCTTCCCTATCTCGAGAAGCGGCCGAAGATCGCAGACGATGTCTTCATCGCTCCAGGGGCCTGCATCATCGGTGATGTGGAGATTGGCGCGGGCTCGTCGATATGGTTCAATACGGTCATTCGCGGCGATGACTTTCCGATACGCATCGGCGAGCGCGTGAATGTCCAGGACGGAACCATCATTCATGTGCATACGAGCTATCAGGGTACCTTCATCGGTGATGACGTGACGATTGGACACATGGCGCTGCTTCACGCCTGCAACATCGAGAGTGGTGCCTTCGTCGGCATGGGTTCCATAGCGCTCGACGGCAGCACCGTCGAGTCCGGCGCGATGTTGGCCGCCGGCGCGATGCTGACGCCGGGAAAGACGGTGAAGAGCGGTGAGTTGTGGGCCGGGCGCCCGGCGCGGTACATGCGCGCGATTACCGAGGAGGAACTCGGCAATTTCGAATGGTCATTTGACTCGTATGCCCAACGGGCGCAGGAATACCGTACGCAGTATGGACAGCTTGCCCGCGGCCGCCGTCAGGCGGCTGAATAGGCACGGTTGCAATCGCGCCGGCCGGGCAGAGCCAGGAACTCTCGGGGGAACGTGGACGATGAGCCGGATACGCGAACTGGGCGATAGCGAAATTGGCAACTTGGCAGAATTCTTCGCGCCCGTATTGGAGCGGCTGGGGTTCGTGCCGAATTCGCAGCGCGTCATGGCGCACAAGCCCGAGCTGCTTGAAGCATTCGCAGCACTGGCGAAAGCAGTCAACAACGAGACGGAACAGTCGATTCCGGCATCCCTCAAATACATGATTGCCAACGCCTCGAGTCTCGCGGCGGGCTGCATGTACTGCGTCGCCCACACCGGAAGTGGAACCAGCCGCACCGGTGTCGAGGACGAGAAGATCGCTGCCATCTGGGAGTTCGAGAGCAGCGACTTGTTTTCGGAGGCGGAAAAATCAGCCCTGCGTTTTGCTCAGGCGGCGGCCTCTGTGCCCAACATGGCGGGCGACGCCGATTTCGCGGACCTGCGCCGACATTTCACCGACTATCAGATCGTCGAGATCGTCGGCGTGGTCTCGCTGTTCGGTTTCCTCAACCGCTGGAACGACACCATGGCGACCACGCTGGAAGATGAGCCGACGGAATTTGCGGAGCGCACGATCAGAGACAAAGGCTGGGACGGCGGAAAGCATGTTGACGATCCGCGTCAAGCGGCCGAGTAGAGAGTTCCATTAGGGGGATCGTTTCCCTGCCGCACCGAGATCCGGTGCGGCAGGGGCGGCAAGGCTGGCGGTCCCCGTCAGTGGTCCAGTCCGGCCTTGCTTGTCCGAAACAACACGGGAAATACGATGCCGAAAGAAGATTTCATGGAGTTTTCCGGAATGGTCATGGAGCTGTTGCCCAATGCCATGTTCCGGGTGAAGCTGGATAACGACCACGAAGTGCTGGCCCACACTTCGGGCAAGATGCGCAAGAATCGGATTCGCGTTCTTGCCGGAGACCGCGTCAATGTCGAGATGACGCCCTACGATCTCACCAAGGGCCGGATCACCTTCCGTTTCAAATAGGGCAATGGCCGAAGCCCCCGGGCCGCAGCGCCTGGTTCTGGCATCTTCGTCGCCGCGCCGCCTTCAACTTCTGGCCCAGGTCGGGATCGTTCCCGACACCGTCATTCCTGCCGAAATCGACGAGACTCCGGGGGAGCGGGAGCTGCCTGGCCATCTTGCCCGCCGACTGGCCGATGCCAAGGCGGTAACTGTCGGGGTGGCGGCTGGTAGTGCATTCGTGCTTGCTGCGGACACGGTCGTTGCGCTTGGGCGCCGAATCCTGGGAAAGCCGGCCGGCGAAGCCGAGGCGCGGCGTTTCCTGCGCATGCTTTCGGGACGCCGCCACCAGGTCTATGGCGGTGTTACGGTGCTTGCTCCGGACGGCCGTTGCGCCGGTCGACTGGTACGGACTGCGGTCAGCTTCAAGCGTCTCGACACGTCTGAAGTCGAGAGCTATGTCGCTGGTGGCGAATGGCAGGGCAAGGCGGGGGGCTATTCCATACAGGGCGCAGCAGGGGCATTCGTGCCGCGCGTCAACGGCTCATATCCGAACGTTGTCGGGCTTCCCCTCTACGAGACAGTCTCCCTGCTGAGAGGGCTCGGTTATCAGCTGACGGCTGCAGCGCCAGACATGGCTGCAAGACGGGCGGATCACTAAATGGCCACCGAACTCCTTGTCAGCACGCTGCCGGGAGAGGTGCGCGCGGCTCTCGTCGAGGACGGCGCGGTGACCGAACTTGCCTTTGAACGCGCCGGCGAAGCGAGCATCGTCGGGAACATCTATCTCGGCCGCATCGAGCGGATGATGCCTGGTGCCGGCGCGGCGTTCGTGAACATCGGTCTCGCGCGCTCAGGTTTTCTTGTCCTGGGGGATCGGTGGCAGGGATCCGCAACTCATGCGGAGGGTACCACGGGGGCGCTGCATGAAGGAGCAGCCGTGGTCGTGACGGCGGTCAAGGATTCGGTAGGACGCAAGGGCCCGGAACTCTCGTTGCGGCTGTCGCTGCCGGGGCGCCATCTCGTCTACCTGCCGCAGAATGGCCTAATCGCGGTCTCGCGCCGGATCGCTGACGAAGACGAGCGCCAGAGACTGCTCGGGCTGGGGGCGGAGATTGCAGCGCAGGAAGAGGGGCTTGTGGTCCGCACGGCCGCGACAGGGGCTTCGCGCGCGGATCTGGAAGCGGATTTGCGGCTACTTCGCGAAACCTGGGCCGCGGTCGAGAAGGCGCAAAGGACGGCTTCCGCGCCGACGCTGCTTTATGCCGATCTTGATCCGGTAACTCGCATTCTCCGCGATCAGGCGCTCGACCGAATCGACCGTCTGGTTTTCGACGATGGGGCTGCTGCGGACCGCGCCCGCCGGTATTGTGATGCGATGATACCGGGATGGTCTGAGCGGTTGAGTCTCCATTCTTCGGACGACGACATGTTCGAGGTTCTTGGCATAGAGGCGGAGATCGAGCGCGCCTGCCGCAGGCGCGTGCGAATGTCGTCCGGTGGCAACCTCGTCATCGACTCGATGGAAGCTTTGACCGCAATCGATGTGAATTCCGGCTCGTTCGAGGCCGGCTCCGATCCGGAACGGACAGCGTTCGAGATCAACCAGGAGGCCGCTGCGGAGGCTCTTCGCCAGATCCGGCTGCGTAATCTCTCCGGTCTGATCGTCATAGACTTCATCGGCATGGAAGATCCCGGCAACTGGCGCGCGGTTCTTGCCCTGCTGGAACAAGGGACCTTGCGGGACCGGACACGCCTCCGCGTCCTGGGGCGGACGCGTGCCGGGTTGGTGGAACTTACCCGCCGCCGCCGCCGCCGTTCCCTGGCCCAGCTGATGACGGAAACATGCGCTTCGTGCCGCGGCTCCGGGTGGGCGGTGTCGCCGGATGCCGCCTGTCTCGACATATTGCGGGCGCTGCAGCGTGAAGGGGCGACTCTTCCGGCCAGGCAGCTGACACTACATGCGGCGCCTGAGGTTGCCGCCATGCTCGACAGCCGGTATGCGGATACACTGCGCGATCTTGAGGTGCAAATTGCCTGTCGTGTCGATGTGCGTGCGGCCGCGGGCTTGGCAAATCATCAGTACGAGATCGTGTCGGGATAGGAGGGGCCGCATGCGGAGAGCTTCCTGTCCCGTCTGCAAGGCGCCAAGGTCGCCGAAATATCGTCCGTTCTGCTCGAAACGCTGCAAGGATGCCGATCTCGGACGGTGGTTCAGCGGTGCCTACGCCATTCCCGCGGAAAAGGATGACGGGGAGGAGGATATCGTCTCGATCCAAGAGGCTGGGGACGGGTTGGGAGGGGATACGGAATAGGGCGGGGACTCGCCACACGGGATACGCCCACCTGTCCGACTGGAATCGGTGGTGGCGCAGCATGCTGTCGGCGCACTGTCCGAGTACACGAAGCATGTCACCTGCCGCTTCCTCCCCCGTCAGGCACCCGCCGCCGGAAAGTGGCGGGCAGAAGTATGGGCACGGAGAATGCCTCTGCGTGCGCCAGGATGTCGGCGTCGTCAGTCACCAGCGCGTTGGCACGTCCGACAAGCGCGAGTTTCAGAAACGAACGGTCAAAACGATCGTTGCACTCGGGAACCGTCGGTGGCAGCTCCGGAACAGTGACGGTCTCGCAGAACGGAAGATAGTCGTCGAGGAGATCTTGCTGGTCCTCGGTACTCAGCGCGAATTTCAGATGTTCTGACTTCGTGAGTTGACTTCATCAGTCCGGCTCCCCTTTTGTTTGGGGATTATATACCAGTTTACCCAAGCGGCGGATCGCCAGCCCAGGGGACTGATTTAAGAGAATCCAAAGGGGGTTATATCGAATGGTCCCAATCCTCAGTCATCAAGTTCCCGCAGTAGCGTTCCCATAGCATTGAGGGCGGCCTTGCGATTTACCTTCAGCATAGTCTCCATGACGGCTATGAATCCCTCCGGTTTGACAACGATGTGAACGTCGGAGACGCCGCCCGAGCACGGTATGCTGGTCACTAAATCAACGGTTCCCTCGTAACCGCTGATCGAACCCGATCCGATTTCGAGATCAACCTTCAATTGGTCCACTTTCTTCCCCGAGCGCGGGCCGCGCCAAACCTCACAGGATGTCAGTTTCAGCATGTGACTACTTCTCAGAATCATCCGGCTTGAGGTAGCGCCAATCATCCTTCGGCTTGCGCTGCATGATCGCGAGGGCAATGTCCTTCGACGCGGCGTCAATCGGCTCCGGTAACGGCTTCTCTGCAGGACGGCCCCGCGACCGCTTCTCGGTCAATGGTCGTCTCCTTCAGTCTTATCGGCTTTGCTGCCTGATCTTGTCGCACTTGTCTAGCAGCACCGCCAATCGCACCGCGGGGGATGCATCCATGTAAAGGGGGCGGGCGTAAGCCTCAAGCAGGAGCGTGCCCTTGACCGCGATCAATGGGGTCCGCGGATCGTCCTCCATGATCCTCGTCATGCTGGCCGCTACCCAGTTCCAGCAAGCCTTGTGTCTTTCAGTCGGATCGCCATCGGCGGCCGCTGCTGGAAACGCGAAATGCGCGAGGATCAGACCGATAACGATTGCTCTCATGCTCCGTCGTCCTTCTATTCGGAGATTAGATCGGAGTAGCTGAGTCGCTTCCCGATCATGCCGGTTACGGTCGTGGCCATCTGGTCGAGTGTATCGGCGGGCCGGATGTTGTGCCGTCCCGAAAACTCGGTCACATAGCGGTGCATGTGCTTGGTGCTCATGTGGTGGTAGGTACCATGATACCCCCGCTTGAGCATGGACCAGAAAGACTCGATCCCGTTCGTGTGCGCCATCTGCCGGACATACTCGCCAACGCTGTGATTGACGCTTTCATGGTCGAAAGGAATTCCGTTGTATGTCTTCGCGTCATCCGTGTAAACGGTGGCGGACGGATCGGTGTGATCGCCGATGAAGCCGTGCAGGGTTTCGGCGTCAGTCGCCTCGACGGGCCGGGCGACGACCTTGCCGGTCTCCCGATCCTTCGCGCCGACCACAGCGGTTTTGCCGACAGGGCCGCGCCCGGTGAGCTTGGCCCGCTTGGCCTTCGGCATGTTCTTGCGCTTCCCGCCCATGTAGGTCTCATCGACCTCGCAAGGGCCGGCAAAGAGATCGGCGCTGTTATCGTCCCATGTCTCGCGGATGCGGTGCGCCAGGTGCCAGGCGGTCTTCTGCGTTACGCCGAGATCGCGGTGCAGCTTCATCGAGGACTGTCCCTTGAGGCCGGTGTTGAAGAGGTAGATCGCGATGGCCCAGATCTGAAAGCCGAGAGGCGATGAATGCATCAGGGTATCGGTCTTCACTGAGAAGTCCTTGCGGCAGGACCGGCAGCGGTAGGGCTGGGGCTTGCGCGTCACCCGCTCCTGCACGTTATCGGAGCCGCACTTCGGACAATGGACGCCATCGGGCCAGCGGATTTTCGTGAACCATGCTTCGGCGGTCGCGTCATCGGGGAACATGCGGATGAGATCAACGAAGGTCATCCCCTTGCGGAAGTTCTTTCCCGATCCTTTTGTCATGTCTCTACTCCCTATTATGGAAACAGTTTACCCAAATCGGGTCGACTCGTCAACAGTTGCCGAAAAAAAAAATTTCTGCTAAATTGTGGGAGTGAACCGTTCACATCATCGCTTATGACGATGGGCTACCCTGCCAAAGCCGTCGCAAACTACTTCCTGTCAAAATACGGGAAGCATGGCATTACGCCGCTCAAAATCCAGAAGCTCGTGTACATCGCCCATGGTTGGCACATGGCCCTGCACGGTGTGGAAAACCCGTTGGTTGATGATGAATATGCCGAGGCTTGGGAATACGGGCCAGTGTTCTCATCCCTGTACCATGAGTTCAAATATCGTGGTCGCCTCCCGATCCTCGAACTTGCGACCGAAATAGACGACGATCTGGAATTCACACCCCCGAAGATCCCAAAGTCCGATAAGTCGACCACCGGGCTGCTTGACCGGATTTGGGAGATCTATGGTGGCCGCACAGGGATTGAACTTTCCGAGATGTGTCATCAGGAAGGTTCGCCGTGGGATAAGGCCAGGAAAAATTCACAAGGTCGGAGGAACGCTCATATCAGCGACGAAGAAATAGCCGCTCACTATAGAGAGAAGTTGGAGCGAAATAAGGCGCGGCGCAATGGCTGATCTTGATAACGTGACTGAAGACCCAGAAAATTTGTCGCTCGGAGTGACGGGGAACGCTGAATCTGATTTTTTGTCAGGGCAGGGAGAAGCATTAGCAAAAGTCCAAGTGGCTTTGGCCCGACAAAGATTGCGGTTTAGACGATTTGCTTTCATCGTCGCTCTTCTCGTCATGGTTGCCGCCGGTATTCTGGAATGGAAACTTCTGGAATATATTCGCACGCCGTGTTCGCAAGCTGATGACCTGTTCGTTCTTTTGGCCATCTCCCCTATCGCCTCGATTACGCTGATCTTGATCTTCGTTCTGAACGGTGTGTTTCGTGGTTTCCGAGAAAGCGACCTAAAGGGCCTCCCGCTTGAAACCGCCGGCAAGGCAGCTTTTGGGGGCGATTCTTAGCCTCCCGCAATCTTGCGGGTTGGGTAAACTAGTATATAAGCCCCTTTTGTTTCCAACACAGTAACTGCTCACCCCCTGGTTCCGGCTTGATGTCGGGGTAGAGCAACGAACGGGTTTTCGTGGAGATTTGACACTGCATGCCGATTCGCTTAGTGGTGGTAATCGAGAACGACAGGGACCGCCAGTGGGCTACTTTGGATCGAAGGCGACGAGCGGGCTGTGCCAGCTGCTTCCGGGGCTCCAGCCCCCGCATGATCTGTATATGGAAACGCATCTCGGAAGCGGCGCGCTGATGAAGCGCAAGGCCGGGTGATGGCGACGGTCAACGCGGCGCGCGAGGAGTTCGAAGCGGCCAAGACCCGGATCGCGGCGCTGCGTGCGGCCGGCAAGGTGCCGAAAGAGGCCGTGATCCGCGTCTTCTTCATCCTGCTCGACATCCTCATCGTCGTCCTTCTGGAGAAGACCACGCACGAGCCGGAACTCCGGTCTGCCGCCGTCACAGACGGACGAGAGCGTGCCGGGAGCAACGGCAAGGGCCCGAAGCCAAACCGGCAGATGGGCGACAACCTGCGCAAGACTATCGTCGAGGAGACGGTCGCGGCCTGCGACGCCTGCGGCGCTGACGGCCCCGTCGATCGGGAGCGCCGCGTCCTCTACGACATCGTGTTCGAGGTCGTGCCGCGCCGAGATCAAGGAATGCCCGAAGTGCAAGGCCCGGGACCGGTTCCCCGAAAACATCCCGTGCAGTACGGCATCGGCATCCAAGCCCTCGTCATCAACCTGCTGGTCGCCCAGATGCTGTCCCTGCGCCGTCGCGCTCGTGCAGGCGATCTCCGGCATCAAGCTCTCCGAGGCCTCAGCTAGATTACGCAACCTGATGTCTGGAAATTGTCGTGAAGCTGATCGAGCAGTTCCCATTTGATGTATGCCTTGGTTTCGGTTTCCCATTTTTCGTCGATGAGGACCGCGGTTGAGAGGCGCTCCAACGAGGCGAGGTTCGGAAAGACTCTGACTTTGGAGGTGCGCCGCTTGAGCTCTTGCTGGATCGGCCGCTCGATGCCGTTCGAGGTTCGCATGCGCTTGCGGTGAGCATCGGGCAAGGTGAAGACAGCGAGCCCCGCATTGTTTTCCAGCCAGTCTGCGAAGCTTGGATGCTTGTCGCGATAGCTGGCCACGAGGGCGCCCAGTTCAGCCTCGGCGGTTTGGAGTGAGGACGCATTCCAGACGGCTCCGAGCTGTTTTCCAATACGTTTCCTGATGTCATTGTTCGGTGCGTGCTGCACGGCGTTTTGCGCCAAGTGGAACTGGCAGCGCTGCCATGTCGCCGCGCCCAGCACCGCGCGTCGTGCCGCTTTCAGCCCAGCATGGTCATCCGAGACGATGAAGGTCGTACCATGCAGGCCACGGGCTAACAAGCTTTCCAGGAAGGCTCTCCAATGGACCTCGGCCTCGGAGAGCGCCACAGAGAGCCCCAGAACGTGCCTGCAGCCCCTATTCCGATGGCCGAGAGCACTGCAACATCGCGCACAACGCCGTCATGGCGGGCTTTTTCGTAGCGCGCATCCAGGATCAAGTATTTCATCAGGGGCCGGTTGCGCGGTGAGTTCTTCGTCGAGCACCCTGGTGGCCCGACTGACCTGAGAAGAGGACAGGCTCCCGAACTCGCGCATTACATCTTGCCGTGTGGAAACACCCTTGATGTACATCTCGGCTACGGCCAGCATGACGGCGCGAGAAGATCGCTGGCCGCGTTCAAGCGACTGGGGATAGAACGGATCGTCCCCGTGACCGTTTGGCACCTGAACGGTAACAGTGGGGGTGTCGATCCGCTTGTAGCCGTTGGCATAGCCCTGTCGCTCCGGTGTCCGTTCGTAGTGGCCCGCTTTCAAGTACTGCTCGCGCTCGATTTGCATCGCAAGCTCGAAGAGCTGGCCAAAGACCCGCCCCAGATTCGTTGCTCCGTTTGCGATCAGATGTTCCAAAACAGTCCCGATCGTCGTAGTGTGTCGCAGGTCCATTCGCTTCCTCCATGAAGGTTTTACAACTCCATGGGATAGCACGATGGCGCCGCGTTTCACTGGGGGGCTAGCCCCCCCCCAGTGAAACGCCTCAAAGCGCAAACCTCAGACAAATTTCCAGACATCAAGTTACAGTACCACCTGCGCGAACTGACCTTTGTCGTCGAGGCTACCGCGCGACTGATGAAGAGCCTGCTCCGCGAGGTCTGCCACAAGGTCAACAAGAGCGCATCCAAAACCCTGAACGAGGCCGACCTCCGGGCCGTGCGCAAGCGCTACCGCACCATCCTCACTCAGGGCGCCAGGGAACTGCCCGACATCCCGCCGCCGCCGAAAGGAAAACGTGGACGCAAGTCCGACGCGCACAACCTGCACGAACGTCTCGTGAAACACGAAAAGTCAGTCCTGCGCTTCATAGACGACCCCGACGTCAGCTTCACCAACAATGCCAGAGAACAGAAGATCAGGATGGCAAAGGTCAAGGTGTCCGGATGCTTCCGCTCCACGCAAAAGCATGGTGCCAAGCTACCTCACCTCCATGGCCGCACTCGGCTACAACCCACTCGTCGCCACCCAGATCGCCCTCGACGGAAAAGCCGCAGACATCATCAACGAGCACCACGACCAATCAGAACCCAACTAGTCACCTGAATCTAAAGTTCGTGGCATAAGTTTTTTTCGACGCGGAGACAGAAGCGCTTGACGGCGGCGAGGATTTCGTCAGCGGACTTTGTCCACTTGAAGGGCTTGGGATTTTCGTTGTGGGTTTTGATGAAGGCCCGGATGTCGGTTTCGAGTTGCAAGGTCGAGCGGTGGACGCCACGTTGCAACTGCTTGCGGGTCAGTTCGGCGAACCAGCGCTCGACCTGATTGAGCCACGAGGCGGATGTCGGCGTGAAGTGGACGTGCCAGTGCGGCCGCCGGGCCAGCCAGGCTTTGACCGCGGCAGTCTTGTGGGTGGCGTAGTTGTCCATGACGATGTGGATGTCGAGGCCGTCCGGGATATTGCGGTCGATCACCTTGAGGAAGTCGAGGAACTCTTTGGCCCGGTGGCGTCTGTTGCCGATGACCGCGCCGGTGGCGATGTCGAGCGCGGCGAACAGCGAGGTCGTTCCGTTGCGCTTGTAGTCATGGGTGCGCCGCTCAGGGATGCCGGGCAGCAGGACCGGCTGGGTGCGGTCGAGGGCCTGGATCTGGCTCTTTTCGTCGACGCAGAGCACCAGCGCGCGATCCGGCGGCGAGAGGTAGAGGCCGACGATGTCGCGGACCTTATCGACGAAGTGCGGATCACGAGAGAGCTTGAACGTCTCAGCTCGGTGCGGCTGCAGGCCGAAGGCGCCCCAGATGCGCCAGATCGACGTGTGCGACAGCCCCGCCTCCTTCGCCATCGAGCGCAGCGACCAGTGGGTCGCGTCCGCGGGCGTCGAGGTGAGCGTGCGCTCGATCACTTCCGCCACCTTCTCGTCCGCGATGCTCCGCGGGCGTCCCGGCCGGGGCTCGTCCGAAAGCCCCTCGATGCGGTCCTTGACAAAGCGCTTGCGCCACTTGCCGACGGTGTGCTCGTGCACGCCGATCTCTGCGGCCACCGCCTTGTTGCCAAGCCCGTCCGCGCAACGCAGGATTATGCGGCAACGATCCGACAGCGAGCGCGCCACACGGTGGCGGCGCACCTGCGCCTCCAGATACGACCGTTCCGAATTACTCAAGACCAGCACCGCCAAGGGCCGTCCTATACCGCGTGGCATCGCCATGACCTCCGTGTTCACACTCCGACCGCCATCATACAATTATACTTACTTCAGTTCCAGATGACTAGTGTTGTGTCCCGCAAATACGCGCATATAACCTTTCAAGCTTGTCGAAGATCGAATCTGCGGTTACGACCCATACGAAAGGGGATGTGGATTTTCGGTGGGCAACCAGAGGGGAAGTTGGCGGCCGCGGGGCATATCGAAAGGCCTCCTGTTGCGAGAGAGACCGAGAATATATCACACTTATTTACGGGACACTACACTAGGGGTGAGTAGATACGATTCGGTTACTCCTTCGTTTCAGGGGGCTTTCACCCCCTGTCTTCTGCCAGTTCGCCTGGCACACCGGAACCAGCTCTGCCCGCTCGACCCGGGGCGCACCGTCGTCCCGGGCCTCGGCACCCCGCAGCGCGTACACGCTCTCACGCACCCGCCGCTCCGTTTCCTCAAAGGCCTCGGCGCTGCGAACCGAGTTGCCGATGACAAACCGCGGTTATCTGCGTGACCGCCTCGACAACCCGAGCGGCAAGCCGGAAATATCGATCGACGCGGAAGGCTGCGAAACTGACATGGGAGCGCTCCTGATGCTGTGGATTGTCTCCAATATCATCTCGCATCTTGCGGTGCAGAGCGTTCCCACCTCCACCGCTCGGCCCGTGACAAAATCCTGTCCTGAAACCGGCGATTGTCACGAAAACCCGTTTTCGCCGCTGCCTCGCGACCACACAACCGCGTTAAATCAATGATTTGCATTCGCCATGCGAGAACTGCACCCGGACCGCGCGCTGCAACACCCCGCCCGTGCCCTGCGAGACCTTGGTCGAGGTCCCGCGCCACGGCGGCGGTGTCTGCCGGGCCGCGGGCTGGACCCGCGTCGGAACAACCAGAGGGCGCGGCCGCTACGACCGACATGACAGGGCCGACAAGCCGAAGAAGGACATCTGGCTCTGCCCGCTCCGCAAGGACCGGAAGCGGGCCCTCAATCGCTGAACCCTGCAACCGCCAACCGGCACAGGATGGCGCTCAGCTCCTCCTCCGCAGCGCCGGGACCACAGTGATCCCACGCTGTTAATCCGGCGACGACTGGCGAGATTTTTTCAGTTTGCGTCGCGCTGCAATCGTGCCGCCAAGGCTTGATGGGGCCTTCTCGGCACGAAAATTGTGATCAAGGAGGCGATTTGTGATGAGTCGAGCCCCAACGTATTCGGATTTCGCGTCTCCGAATTAGCATGGGATCGTCGTGCGCTGGGACAAAACCGCAACCAATGCGGAAAACACGGCATGGCGCCAGTGCCCCTCACCGCGCATCCCGGTGCACGAAACCGCTCCGGGTAACTCTGGAACTCCCTGACAAAAGCCCGTCAAACGGACGAAAACAACAACACCTCACCGCACGAACGAACGCTTACAGTTACCGTTTTCTGTTCGATTCGGCACTACGGCCTGGTGGACCGGGACGCATGTCTCCGGTTGCAGGAAATCAGCACCTTAAAGCCATTGTTCACGACAAATGTTCTCCATATGTTCTGCATCCATGCCGGAACACCTTTCCATCGCGAACGCTTCCGCAGGTCGGGCCGGTTGGCCCTGTGGCCACCCGAACCGCCGTGCGCGAAGGCGCACGGCCCTCCCGGGAAGCGCCCGACTGGCCTCCGGAACGCGGATGGACACTGCCGGCAAGGGCGACGGGCCGGGTTCGATCAGGCTCTTCGAATTGCCGCTCCCCGGCACGGTGATCGGCGACGTACCAGTGAACGGCGCTCCCGGGTGGTCCGGGCGGTTGTCGGACAGGCTGTCGCAGCGCTTTGTTGGCCGGATACGAAGCCGTGGCAAGCGCTCGAAGCGCCCCTCGATCTCATGTCTCCGCTGCTGTTGTCGGACGGGCGGCCGGCATGGCACCTGAAATCCCCGAGGTGTCGTCGACCGCGGTTCTCGCGGGCACGTTGGGCCTCGCCCTGGTCCTGTTCTATGCGACTGACCGCCGCGAGAAATGGCTCTGGCTCCGGTTCTGCGTGCATGGCGGCGCGCTCGCGGCCTGCGGCGCGATCCTGTGGACGGCGGTCGTGCGGCCGCTCGCCGACAACGGCCCGGCGGCACTTCTCGCACCCCTTCAGGAGGCCGCGTTCGGCGGTTCGGCCGCCGTCATGCTGGCCCTGCCGGGATTCGTGATCATGACCGTGCTGTGGCTCGAGGTCGCCGTGCAGGCGCTCAAGCGCCTCCACCGGCGGACGCGGCGGCAACGCGCCGATTCCGACCTCTATGGCCGGGCGTCGTTCCTCGATCCGCGTTTCGTGACGCGGTTAACGCGGCGTGACGGTATTCTCCTCGGCCAGCGGGGCTCCGGTCTGGAGGCGCCGATCGTCGCCTGGCCGCTGGAGGGCTCCGCGATCACCATCGCGCCGCCGCGGACGGGGAAGGGCGCGACGATTGCGCTCAACCTCCTGTCGCCCGGGTGGCGCGGTTTTGCAGGCTCGACCGTAATCATCGATCCCCGCGGCGAGATCTGGTGCGTCGCCGCGCGCCGCCGCCGGGAGATGGGGCGTCAGGTGCTGCTTCTCGATCCGTTCTCGGTCGTCGAGAGGCATGCGGCGCAGTTCCCCGAAGCGCACCTGCCGGTGACCGGGAGCGCGGTGTTCAATCCGCTGGACTTCATCCGCGACGACGAGAATCACGCCTACCACGACATCAACATCCTGCTCGACGCGCTGCTGACGCCGCCGAAGCCCGATGCCCATCCCGCGGCCAGGCATTTCTACGAGTCCGCGCACGCGATCATCGCCGGCTACATGGCTTGGGTTCGCTATCGCGAACCGGAGCCGCAGCGTACTCTGGAGAGGCTTCACCAGATGCTGTCGATGTCGGCCAGGCAGCAGGACACCTTTGCCGAGGCGATTCGCGAGACCGAACGTTTTGCCGGCGGCCTGACCCATCTCGCGGTCGAGAGACAGAGCCAGACGGGATCGGACGAGAAGGGGTCGAATTTCTCGACGATCGCGAACCAGCTCGCGTTCCTGAACTTTCCCGAACTCCGGTCGCACACCCGAAAGTCGAATTTCGATCCTCTGGATCTTGCCGACGGCAAGACCGATCTGTTCGTGGTCGCGCCGGAGGAGATGATTGATCACGTCAGGGGCTGGATCAGGCTTTGGATCACGATCCCGAACGCGGTGTCGGGGCGCCGCGCCCTGGAGCGGGACCTCTTCCTGATCATCGACGAGATGCCGCGGCTGGGCTTCCTCAAGCCGGTCATGGACGGCTACAACCTGGCGGCCGGCAGGGGCGTGCATTTCTGGTGCTTCGCGCAGTCGCTGTCGGCTCTCGATTCGACCTGGGGCCGGGATCACCGCAAGACGCTCACGGATCTTGCCGAGGTTGTGCAGGTCCTCGGCTTCCCGCGCACGGATGCGGCGGGGGCGGAGGAGATGTCGAAGGCGCTCGGCACGGCAACCTTCGAATCGAGAACCGAAAGCCGCTCGGGAACGATTTCCGAAAGCAGGGTCCTGGCGGCCAATACCCAGTGGCAGGCCGGAGAATCGCGCACAGTGGTGCGCGAACGGCTGGTCACGCCCGACGAGCTGATGACGCTGCCGCCCGATCGGCAGTTCGTGATCGCCGCGCCAAAGGACATGCCGCGCGATCCGCTGCACCTCAATCACACCCGCTACTGGAAACACCGTGCAACCGAACTGCTTGCCGATCCGAATCCGCTGGCCATGCGCAAGCGTTGCGCCGCGCCGCAGCTGGCAGCTGGCTGACGGAATGTCCGAACATTTCATCGCACAACAGGGAGAAATGACGATGACGAAAAACCGGAGAACGGAATCGGCAACAGAAGGGATCTGCGGGACCGCGGCTGTGCCGAAGACCGGAGACCCGGCCGCCGGTCGCGACGGCGCGAATACGCCGGAAGCGCAGCTTCGCGGCCACGATGCCGACCCAAAGGCGGGCGGCGCCGCCTTCGCGCCCGGGCAGGCTGTCGACAACATGACGGTTCAGCGCAAGGCCATGGAGGAGATCCAGGAAACCCTGCAAGGCCTCGTTGAGGCTGTCGAGGCAACAGGACGGCTGATGAGCTTCCTTGGCGGTAGGGGGAAGCCGACGGCGGAGGGCGATTCCGCAGATGATCCGCTTGAGAAGGCTGCGCAGCGGATCGAGGAACAGGTGCGCGTATACACCGCCGACTTTCACAGGTGGCAGGAGATCAACCGGCGGGTTCCGGCAAGGCTCCGGGCGGCGTTTGCCGCGGTCTCATTTGTCGCGGTGTTCTCCCTTGGCGTTCTGGTCGAACAGCGCTGGCAGCCGATTCCGGTCCAGGACGACACCGGCGGGTGGAAGAATCATGTCTGGCAACACTATGGCCGGCAGGTTGCCGACTGCTACCGGGGCATCGGAGAGAAGGCTGCCGACGGGTCGTGCGTGGTCATCGTGCGGCAGAAGCGGTAGCCGGGAGGCGAATCGATGGCCCGCGCAGCAGCCGGATCGGCCCCTCTTCTGCCGGACAAGGCGTTCCGCCACGGTCGGCAGCACTCGCTGCCGCCGGATCGGGGCGTCCGGTCGCCGCAAGGACTGGTTGTCTGACATGGTTGCGACGTACGGAAGATCGGGTGGGCCGCAATACTATCTGGACAGTCAGCAGACGCTCCACGGGCCCCGGCACGGCGCGGACGGATCTCGGGAGGCTCAGGGGGCTTGGTGGAACCCCGGCGGCATGTTCAGCCTGCCCGACGGAGATCCGGTCGAGCCCGAGGCTTTCCGCAATCTTCATCGCGGCCGTTCTCCGGACGGCCTGACGGGCCTTGCGCGGAGATTCCGCGGCCAGCGCCGTGGCGGCACCGATCTGGTGTTCGCTGCCGACAAGTCGGTTTCCGCCCTGTGGGCGCTGGCCGATCCGGCGATGGGCCGGCAAATCGAAGAGGCGCACGACGCGGCCGTTCGCGTGGCGCTCGACGAGATTGTCGCGAAGCGTGCGAGCTGGGCGGTGAGTAGGCGCAACGGCGGACGCGAGTTTGGCGCCGCGAAGGTCCTGGGAGCCACGTTCCGGCATGGATGCAGCCGACAAGGAGACCCGCACCTTCACACTCACGGCGTGATTTTCAATCTCGCGTGGTCCTTCGATGACGGAATCTGTCGATCCTTGGAATCCCGGCCGCTCCATAGCTGGATGAAGGCTGCCGCATCGGTCTATCGGCACGCGTTGGCTTGGGGCCTCGGTGAGCGACTCGGGATCCGGTGCGAGCGGTATGGCCGCAACGGCGCCTATGCGCGCGTTGCCGGGATGCCTTTCGGACTTGTGCGTGACTGGTCGAAACGCATGCGGGCCATGAGGGCGGCGATGGAGGACGCGGGGATGCGGGCGCGCGGCGCGTCGCCGTCGCAGATCGAGGCGATTGCACGGAAGACCCGCGACGGGAGAGCCGAGCCGCATCCGGCGCTCGAGAACCTGGTTCCGGTTTGGATGCGCGAGCAGAGAGCCCATGTCGCCGACCCGGCCCGCCTGATCGCATCCCTGCCCGAGCCCGACCGGTCCGACGCCCGGTTCCGCGAGATTCTCCATAACCTCGAACACCTGCCCGAAAAGCTTGTGGCCGGCCGTTTCGTTTTCTCCTACCCATTGGTAGTCGAAGAAGTCTGCAATGCAACGGCCGGCTACATGGACTGGTCGTCCGCCGAGACCTGGACGGCGAATATCGTTTCCCGCCCCGAGGTTGTGCGCGTCGACGATCCGGAAAGGTCCCCCGCTGCGCGGGCCGGGCAGGAAGGCCTGCAGATCTACAGGCTGAGGGCAACACCGGGCCTTGAGGAGGAGGTGAGGCAGGCGGTGCGGGAGCTGAACGCGGACGGGCGCTTCCATGTGCCGCGGCCGGATGTCGAGGACAGGATTGGGGCGCTCCTGGAGGCCGGATACCCGCTCGACGATGATCACATCGCGGCGATCCGGCGCTGTACGTCTTCGAGCCGTGTAGCGGCAATCGAGTTCGCGCCAGCGATGGACCGAAGCCTGGTGCTGCGTCCGGTCAGGGATCTCTATCGGGAACATGGCTATCAGGTGATCGGCACCGCATCCACCTTGCGTGCGGCCGCGGAACTTTACAATGAGAGCGGTATCGCCGCCGTGCAGGTTGGGCGGTTTCTGCGGATGGGCAGAAACGGCGCCATCGACAAGGACCGCCCCCTGGTTCTGGCGGTTGCCGACGCGGGCATTCTTGACGCGCGGGAAATCGGGATTCTTCTCGAGTTCTCGGAGCGACATCTCGCCAAGATC
Organism: Alphaproteobacteria bacterium; assembly: GCA_964291215.2. Classification (GTDB taxonomy): domain Bacteria; phylum Pseudomonadota; class Alphaproteobacteria; order MPNO01; family UBA830; genus JAJEBT01. Next base: position 3,327,726 of record OZ219791.1, read on the forward strand.
CTCCTGGTTGCGACTTCGGGTCAGCGGCCGAGGCTCGCCGTCTCCCCCGCGTTCGATCTCGTCACCGCCGCTGCCGGCCAGCAGCATGTCGGTGCAGCCACGCACTGGCGCACCGACGCGGGCCGGACATGGAGGCGAACGGCCGATGGCGCCGGCCGGGGCGGAGAGGTTGCAGAGGGGTTGCCCCGGGTCACGATTCTGCCTGATGTCGCGGTCGCGGGACAACTGGCGCAAACTCCGTCCGCCCGTGTGCGCCTCTGCGCGGGTCTCGGTGAAGCGATCGCGCGGATGGTTGATGAATGGGACCGGGTGCGGCGTGCCGGTCCTGGCGATGCCGTCGCGGTGGTCGTGCGGACACGGAACGAGGAGCAGGTCCTCAACCATGTTTTCCGCGCCCGCCTGCTGGCGGGGTCCGCGGACGGTCCGCGCGTTCGCATGCATGTGCACTGCCGTACTGGCATGGAGTACGGCACGGCGGTGCCAATCGAGGTCAAGGCAGGCGATTGGCTGAGACTCGGCGCCACGCTTTGGGAAAAGCGGTTGTTGAACGGATCGGTCGTGGTCGTCGAGGACATCGCGTTGGTGCCCTCCGGGTCGAAAGAACCGCGCTATCTGCTGCGTGTGCGGACGGAAGCCGGGCGCCGCGAGGAGTTCTTCCACGACGAGGTACGGGACCACCGTGGCGGCATCCGTCTCGGGCATGGATATGTCTCTACGGTTGCCAACGCGATCGGCAGATTCGACCGCCTCCTCGTTCTTGCCGACGACCGGTGGCACATCGAGCAGTTCGAGCGTGCGGCTTTCTGCTGTCGCGGCGAAATCGATGTACATGTCAATCGCGAGCTTCTTTCCGCCGCGCTCTGTCCGGTGGGTGCAACGAACGACCCGCGATCCGCTGTCGACGATTCGCGAATTCTCGACCATCTCCGCCGCTGCTGGTCGGCGCGGCGTGGTTCCGTGCATCCCGAAAAAAGCGTCCGGCCGGAAGTTTCCAGGCTCTATCCCGACGGTTGCGCAACCGCGGTCCGTTGGGTTTCTGCCAATGACGGTGGTGACGGATCGTTGCAGAGGCTCGCACGGAACATTACTTGCGCCGAATTGGACCTGCGCCACGGTGAAACGGTTGCGGCTTTCGCCGGCGGACGGAACGAGGTGCTGGCGGAATGGTCGCGTTGCCGGGAGCGAATCGCTGTGGAGGGCGATTCCGCGCTGCTTTCGCCGTCTGTCGGCAACACCATCCGGCGGCACGAGGAGCTTTTGGATCTCGCCAGGAGCCTGCCGCTCTTGTGGGGGACCGGAATGGCCGATCTTCTTGCGAAAAGGGGAAATCTGAAGGCGGGCGATGTTCGGGAATTCCACGACCTCTACCGGCGCATGCGGACCGACCGATGGATTGCGGCAAGGAAGTCGGGGCGTCGAAAGCTGGCGGGAGACAATGCCGACGTGCGGACGGATGTGTCACGGAAAGAGCGCGACGTCAGCCATGACGCGAAGCTTGTCGAGACGTACCTCGCAGAGGTCGGGCGCTGCCGCGAGTTTCGGCGCTTCACCCTCGATGTGGCGGCGCGTCAGGACCGGCCGGTTGAAGAGCTCGCCTCGTGGGCGGAGAGCCTGGCCGACTACGACCGGATGATCGCCCGTGGTCGGGAAATGCTCTCGGGGGAGCTCGTCGCGAGCGGCTTGCCACGGGCCGAGGACACGGACATGGCTGCCGTCAGGACGGCTGTCGAAACGCTCGAAGAGGAGCGGCACCAGGGTCTCTCCGGGCCTGATCGGCGGTCCGACGACGAGAATGTCTGCGAGCGAAGGTGCCCGTTGCACGCCGGCACGGACGAGGCGCATCTGGCGCAGAGAAATTCGGCGGGGCAGGGCCGGTCATTTTCCTGGTGACATTCTGTGCCAGCATCGGCGTTCTTTCGGGGAGGCTCCCACGACGATCCCATGCTAATTCGGAGACGCGAAATCCGAATGCGTTGGGGCTCGGGTCATCACAGATCGCCTCCTTGATCGCAATTTTCGTGCCGAGAAGGTCCCATCGAGCCTTTGCGGTACGATTGCAGCGCGACGCAAACTGAAAAAATCTTGCCAGTCGTCGCCGAATTAGTGCCCGCAAGAAAAAGTACAATTATTTGATTCCAATACCTGAATCGCGGTATGGGCGAAACGAAAAATCCCGCTTTGGGGCGGGAATCGGCCGGTTTGACCGAGAATCAACCGGATTTTCAGGAAACTTCGCGAGAATAGCCATGCGAGACGTCATCCGCCCTCAGTTGGAATTGGGACAGGTTGCGATCGAGAAGATCGATCTCAACGAGAACTCGCGGGACGACATGCGCGGGATTCAGCACGTGTACGCCGACCCGGCTGTTTGAGATCCTGGAGGAGGGGATCCTTCCGAGAGTATCCCACAGGAAAGGGCGTCCCGGCGCTGTGGAAGATCCTGGTGTCCTGAAGCAGGGCCTGGGGTATGACTTCGATCACCTGCACGAGCTGATGAACGAGATGGTTCGCAAGTTCCTGGGTCACATCTGGTACGACACACGCTACGGGCATCAGACGGTGGTGGACAACGTGAGCCAGCTGACGCCGGAAGTGCTGGGGAAGGTGTCGCAACTGGTCGCGGAGAGCGGCCATGCGATGATACGTAGCAAAGATTGTCCCAAGTCGGACGGTTCTCTGCGAGGCCGCTGCGATTCGTTCGTGGTGGAGGTGCACTACCCGACGGACATCAATCTTCTGTGGGATGCGTTGTCTGGTGCGCGATACAGGCCGCGCAGCGTGCGCACGGGAATGATCGAATGGCGTCAGTGGAAGCATCGGACCCGGGTATTACAGAAGCACTTTCAGAAGGTCCGTCGGGCCTCTTCGGAGGATGGTACCTCGACGCCGGCTGGGAGTTGGGGTGCAAGAGACGGTTCCTGTATTTCTGGAGAAGGGCGTTGAGGCCCTCGCAGTTCTCAAGATCGAGTCGTATCTCAAGCATGCCCGCCGACAGATCGACCAAGTGGACCGCCGCCTAAGGCGAGAAGATCCCGCAGGAAGAGAAGGTGTTTTCGATCTTCGAGGAGCGCTGGTGCGTGAAGGGCAGTGCCGGTGGGAGCGCCAGGCTAACTGGTAGGATGTCGCCGGGTGAGAGTTCCGGCAGGAAGAGAGGCTAACCACCACTTCCTCCGTGAACCATGCGTCGTGAGGCGAAGCGTTGGGGAGCGGCAAGCCGGGCTATTGAGCCACGAGATACTGTGAAACCGGAGTGCCGAGGTCGTCCACCAGGCCGAAGGCAACACCCTGCGAGCCGCGTTTGGTGAGGCGAGCAGGGCTCCGCGGGGTCTGAGAACCATGGCTGAAGCAGGGACCCGGGAGGTCTTGCCCCACTGTCGTAGAGGGGTCGCAGAGGAAAGGAACTATTCCGTAACCCGATGATGAACGAGAAGTCAGATTCGGCCATAGTACCGTCGAAGGCGGCGAACAAGGGTTCCTCGGAGCCTGCGGAGCTGCTGGAGGGAAGGGAAATGCGGTTGGCCCGCGCCGCGCAGAAGCGGGAAAGCGGGTCACAGGCGGCGCATACGACAAGTTGCGAAGAGGAATCCGGAAGAGCGTCTTGTGACGTTGCTCCATCACGTGATGTCCTGCACGCGGCGTTTCACTCCTTGAGAAAGGACGCGGCAGCGGGCGTGGACGGAGTTACGTGGCACGCGTATGCGGAAGGTGTGGAACTGGTCGACCTGCCGTGTGCCCAGGGGTGCGTATCGGGCGCCTCCGTCGGGCATACATACCCAAGGAGGGCAACGACCGCTTGCCTCGGACAAGATTCTTAAGCGGGCAGTGACGGACACGATTCTGGTACCGCGAGACGGAGTTCCTCGGGTTCAGTTATGGTTTCCGGCCGGGACGCACAACGCGCTCGATGCAGTCACGGTGGAACGGCGGAAGGTCAACTGGATCGTTGACGCCCCTTCGACAATCTCGACCACCTGGTCGCGATGCTCGAGAGACGGATCGGGGGGTCTGATCATCAAGTGACGCTGGCGTCATGGAGCGACACCGGTGTTGGTTCGCCGCAGGGCGCAGCCCCTGCCTGGCGAACGTTTACCTGCACTACGTGACTGGTTTCAGAACCATTGGCGCAAACGGATGACTGACACGATCATCGTGCGCTATGCGGATGATTTTGTGTGCGGCTTTCAGGATCAGGGCGATGCGAAGCGCTGGGACCTCGGGGAGAGGTTGGCTCACTTGAACTGCACCCGGACAATCATCGAGTTCGGTCGGTTTGCGAGAGCGAACCGCCGGAAGCGGGGGCAAGACGTTCGACTTCCTCGGTATGAGGCACTATTGCGAGCAGACGTGGAAGGGCAAGTTCAGGGTCGGCCGCAAACCATCCCGGAAACGGGCACCTTGCGGCGGATCAAGGAGGCGCTGCGCAAGCGGTGGCACGACAACCGGCACAAGACGGCCAAGTGGCGAGTGATCAAAGGCTGCTACTACGCCGTTCCGGGAAGCAGCCTGCAGGGGTTCATATACCAATGCAAACGGCTGCGTGCCCTTCGGCGGCGTTCCCAAAAGGATCGCACCGAATGGAGGGACATGGACACCCTCATCGAAGCTCACTGGCCTAAGGCCAGCATCCGCCACCCGTGGCCAAACCAGCGCCTTGTCGTCAGGACCTGAGGGAGGAGCGAACAGCGCAAGTCCGGATCTGTGCGGGGGAACCGGGGAAACCCGGTTCCCTACCGCGATAACTCGGCGTGCCGGTGGCCGTTCTGGAGGATCAGCACGGCTTTCTTCTGCACCACCGGATCCTGTGGGAAGGCAGTGACGCGGACCATGCGGTGCCCATGATCCGTGAAGTACAGGCCCGCTTCCCCGATCTGCGCCTGTGCAGTTTCGATCGGGGGTTCCACAGTCCTCGGGTCGCACTGGACGAACTACTGGATGTGCTTCCGAAGAAAAGGATGCTCTCGGACCGGGAACGGGAAGCTGAGACGACATTCCGGGAGATGCGCCGGCAGCATCCGGCTGTGGAGTCCGCGATCAACAATCTCGAGCAACGCGGCATGGACCGGGTCCTGTCCTATGGAGTGGACGGCTTTGCGCGGATGGTGGCGCTGGTGGCCTTCAATGTCCCCACCGCCTGCTGGCCATGCTGGAAGCGCTCGCCGCACTGGAGCCCTCCCACACCAGGCGCTCCGGGGAACAGGTCCGGCTCCAGCAGTTCTCGACCCCGCTGCCGCTCGCTTATGCGGCATTGCAGGCCGCCGCAGTCCGACCGGACGATACCGTGCTGGAGCCGTCCGCCGGCATGCTGGCGGTGATGGCGCAGTGCGCGCTGGACGACCGGGCGGCAGGCGCGCTCCATCTCAACGAATACGCGCCCACGCGGGCGCTGACGCGGCTCTTCCCCGGGGTCGCCGTCACCGCGTTCGACGCCGAGGCGATCGCCGACCGGCTGCGCGGCGTCCGCCCCACCGTGGTGTTGATGAACCCGCCGTTTTCGGCGTCGACCGCATCGCCCGCGGCGCCGACCTGCACCATGTCCGCTCGGCCGCCTCGATGTTGCCGCCCGGCGGCCGGCTGGTCGCGATCACCTCGGCCCATTGCGCGCCCGGCAACACCGCATGGCGTGATGTCTTCGGCTCGCTAGACGACGCCCGCTGCCTCTTCACCATGGCGACCGACGACCGCGCCTATGCCAGGCGCGGCACCGGCTTCGACACCCGCTTGACCGTGGGGAGGCTCCGGTCGCGTCGAACCCGTCGGCGGGATGGCGCGGTCCAGTGCCCTGGCAGGATGTCGGGGCGAGCGGATCCACCACCAAATCGCGCTTGCTCCATCTCTGAAACTCGCACAGCCTCCGCGCCTGCCCGATCACCTCGCGCCCCCCCTGGATCGCGCTTGCCGGCAACCCCGACCATATCTTTACCGTCGCCACCGACCCCACGCAGACCCGGCAGCAGCAGGCCTTCGAGCTCCTCGGCGTCGACCCGGACGGAATGTTCCCGGTCATCGGCCAGATCGATCAGCCGTTACTGCCTGTTTCCACACAGAACCCGGGCCAAACCTCGATGAAGTTCCGCCCGGGCGGAAGACCGACCTGCTCTGGATGGGGACGATCCGCTACCCTTGCATTCCAGGACTTTCTCACGCTGCATTCGATCTTGTCGACTGCTGATGGAGGGAGGTTGTACAACCTGCCGGGTTTTCTGGCTTCAGGGCCGTCCGCGGTCGTCGCCGGCGGCGTTGCCGGTGCGCGGGCGGGTTGTTTTCGGGATGTGGGCGGGTTGTGGGCGGTGTCCGGGAATCGGCCGGACGCCATTGGCGCTCAGGGCTGAATCAGAGCTGCGACGGCTTCTCGGCGGTCGAGCTGCAGCCGCCGCCGTGTTTCGGCGAGGCTCTCGCGTCGGTTGGCGAAGATCACCGCGAGCGCGATGTTGTTGAGGCTGGCGCGGTTTGCGGGGCCGTTGCCGGTGCGTGTCAGGCAGGCATCTTCGCCGAAGACGCAGTCTCTCTGGCGGTGGTTCATGTTTTCCACAGCCCAGTGCCCGCGATTGAGCCGCAGCAGTTCCTCTGGCGACGCGTGTTGCGCATCGAGCGAGGTGATGATGTATTCGGTACAGTCGTTGCCGCTCGCTGCGCCGCTGGCGCTCTTTCCCAGCGGCTCACGGTAGCGCTTGATGCGGGCGATCTGGCTGATGCCGGGGTAGTTGATCAAGCCCTTGAGCGGCGTCAGGACACGTATCGAGCGCTGCTCGAGGCGTCCGTGGGCCTTGTCTAACTTTTCCTTGAAGCGGCCGCTGGCATCTGTCTCCCAGTCGATGCCGTCGAGGATATCGAAGGTTTCGGGCGCATTGCCCTTGACCGAGAAAACATAGTCTGCGCCGCAGCGCCGGGTGATCAGCGCCGCCGTCTTGCGCGTCGTGGCGTCGAGGGTGATCACCTTGCCGCGGACATCGGTGCGCTCGAGGAGGTGGCCGCCAACTCACCTCCCTCGTCGTCGAAATTCAACAGCGCGAAGGGTGCGCCGGAGGCGTGAGAGCCACGGTCTCGTGGTGGCCGTCGCCGTTGCGGTTGGCGCCGCGGATGCGCTTGCCGTCGGCGGCAAGCGCTCGGGCGAGCCTGCGCCCGCCATAGCGGCCGAGTACATCCTCGAGCGCCTCGGGGTCGATCGACTGCCCGGTGGAGGGTCGCCTTGGAGGGCGGCTCGCGCAGCTCCGTCCTCGGGTTCCGCCATGCGCCGATGGCCTCGAGCTCGTCCTGAGACAGCGACCGCGCAAACTGCGCAGCTGCGAGGCAGCCTTTCATGTTCGCAAGCTCGGCGAGAACGTGTACCGTGAGCACGCAGGCCACCGTGTGCTTCCTGCCCTGCGCGCGGCGGAAGTCCTCGATCGCCGCCAACTCTTCGTGCAGCGAACGCATCACCTCGGAACCCCGGGGAGCGAGGAGGCAGGCGGCGCTACCGCAGCGCCTGCGGACGTGACAGCAGCCGCCGGGCGTCGCGCCGCAGCGGCACAACGAAAATCTCCTTGGGCTTACCATGGGGGTCGGTGTAGCGCCCGTTGGCGCGGGCAAACCCCTTGGTCCGGCGCACGCCAGCCTGCCGCCTTGTGCCCGCAAAACGCGCCGGATCGCAGAATGTCTCCGCCACAACCACCTGGTGGCCGTAGGCCTCCAGCCAATCGTCGGCCAGCCGCCGCGTCATATGCGCAAGAAAGAAGGAGGCAAGGTTCGGAAACGTTCCCGGCGCCGCAAGTACCAGCAGTCGCGTGTTGTTCGCGATCAGATCAAGCCGCCGGAACTGCTGCTCTGACTTCCAGCCAATCCACCGGTCGCGGCACTTGAAGGCCCCGTTCTGCCACGCCGCCAGACCCAGCCACTGCCCCCTGAAGGACGCAATGTAGCGCAGACCGCGTCCTGCCAGACGGCGAAACCCGAGATAATGATGCTCGTCCATCAACGCATCCCACAGCAGACGCTCCTCAGGCTTCGCGAACCTCAACCTCGGACAGGCGAAACCCTTCCGGAGCTGCGACGTGAATCGGACAGGATGCGATGTGCTTGTGAACCGACATCCCCGCACCATGACAACTTCAGTGCAAGAAAGCCAGCGAAAACTGTAAAAAAATCTCCCGCACCAACCCGCGACCCCGCAAAGCCCAGGTACTGCCTTGAAAAATCAGACAGAATTTAGCGTAAGACCACCCTGCTTGCATTCCGACATCGATTGAGCGCGGCCACGAAACCGTCTATGTTGTCCATGTCGCTCCAGCGTGAACCCGGCATCCGCGCCGCAGGATGTGGAAGGCTTCGCAAGGACTGGGGATGGGGAGGACAGCAGTTGTCTTTTTGTGTTATACAACATTAATTCATACTGTTGTATAATCATGACCAACGATCTCCGGTTCCACAGCCACACCGGCAACGCCGCTTATCACGACCTTCGGCGGCTCCTCATGGACGCCGCAGTGTCCGAAATCCGCGGTACGCCAACCCGGATTGCCGTCAAGGGCCGCCATTTCTGGTATGACAAATACCGGATCGGCGATGAGGTGCGACAACGCTACATCGGACCCGAAACCAACGAACTACTCGCCAGACTGGGCCGCCTAGGCCGGTCGAACGCCGACCGCAGGGCATTGCAGCAGGAGCAGGCCCGCCTCGTCCGGCTCCTGAGAGCCAGCAACTACCGATCGATGGATCGCGGCACCGGCAGCCTCTTGGCTGCATTCGCCAGATGCGGTGTCTTCCGCCTGGGCGGCACGCTGGTCGGGACGGTCGCCTTCCAGCACTACGAGGGCGAACTCGGCGTGGTCATGGACTTCGACCAGACCGCCCGCACCGACGATATTGATATCGCTAGCTTCGAACGACTGTCCTTCGCGCTTGGCGACAGTGTTGAAACACCGCTGGATGACGTCTTCCGGGACCTGAAGTTCCAGCCCGTTCCCTCTCTGGACCGGCAGCACGTCTGGCGCTGGCGCCAGACAAGCGGACCGGTCCTGGTCGAGTTCCTGATGCCGGCGCACGGGAAAGAAGGTGTGCGCAAACTGCCGGCCCTGGGCGTCAGCGCTCGGGCCCTGCACCATCTCGACTATCTCTTCGAGGACCCCGTTCCGGCTGTGTCGCTCTACCGATCCGGCGTGCTCGTCCAGATCCCGCGGCCTGAACGCTACGCCATGCACAAGCTGATCGTGGCTGAACGGCGTCACGACGGGCCGGACTCGTTGAAAGCTGCAAAGGACCGTGCCCAGGCGGATTTTCTCATCGCTGCCTTGGCAGAGCTGCGCCCGGATGAATTACGTCTGGCCCATGACGAAGCCATGGAGCGCGGGCCCGGCTGGCGCAACCGGATCAAAGCCAGCTTGGACAGGCTGCCGGACGCAAAGGAACACCTGCTTGAGACAGCCGGCGGCTGAGCTCAACCATACCCGGCCTCCGCTGAGAGGGACTGATGTACAGCACATCTCCGAAGTGACGCCGGCACGGCTGCGGGACTTCGCGCCCTTCCGTCGGCCTTGGGGCAGTGCATCCGCAGGCTCGCGCCGTCCTGCGACGTGTCGGAAAGACCTGCGGGGCCACGAGTTCCGACCGGTGGAGCATCGCATCACTGGGGGCTGTCAGTGATTAGTCCCGATCGATCTGTCCATGGTAAATCTCGCTGCGCGTTCAGTTGCATGGCCGTATCTACTCACCCCTAGTTGGGTTCTGATTGGTCGTAGTGCTCGTTGATGATGTCTGCGGCTTTTCCGTCGAGGGCGATCTGGGTGGCGACGAGTGGGTTGTAGCTGAGTGCGGCCATGGAGGTGAGGTAGCTTGAGCCCCGGCACCATGCTTTTGCGTGGAGCATGGTGCGGAAGCATCCGGATACCTTGACCTTTGCCATCCTGTAACTGCTCACCCCTGGTTCCGGCTTGATGTCGGGGTAGAGCAACGAACGGGTTTTCGTGGAGATTTGACACTGCAGGCCGTTTCGTTTAGTGGTGGTCATTGAGAACGACGGGGACCGCCAGTGAGCTACTTTGGATCGAAGGCGACGAGCGGGCTGTGCTATCGGAGGCGGCGCGCTGATGAAGCGCAAGGCCGGGCGGCGGAGTACCGGAAGATGCCGCCGGGCGAGCGCCAGGCGATGCTCGCGACGATCATGACCGTCGAGGCCGGGTGATGGCGACGGTCAACGCGGCGTCGCTGCGCGAAGAGTTCGAAGCGGCCAAGACCCGGATCACGGCGCTGCGTGCGGCCGGCAAGGTGCCGAAAGAGGCCGTGATCCGCGTCCTCGTCATCCTGCTCGACATCATCATCGTCGTCCTTCTGGAGAAGACCACGCACGAGCCGGAGCTCCGGTCTGCCGCCGTCACAGACGGACAAGGACGAGAGCGTGCCGGGAGCAACGGCAAGGGCCCGAAGCCGAACCGGCAGATGGGCGACAACCTGCGCAAGATCATCGTTGAGGAGACGGTCGCGGCCTGCGACGCCTGCGGCGCCGACGGCGTCGACCCCGTCGATCGGGAGCGCCGCACGACATCGTGTTCGAGGTCGTCGAGCGCCGCGCCGAGATCAAGGAATGCCCGAAGTGCAAGGCCCGGGGCCGGTTCCCCGACAACATCCCGTGCAGTACGGCATCGGCATCAAGGCCCTCGTCATCAACCTGCTGGTCGCCCAGATGCTGTCCCTGCGCCGTGCCGTCGCGTTCGTGCAGGCGATCTCCGGCATCAAGCTCTCCGAGGCAACCTGCCTCGGCTATGCTTTCACGATGCGTCATGGGAGGAGGCCGCCGTGGCGCACAGTTCGTGGCGGCGATGGAGGATGTACTTGACATTTATCAGCGGGACTTTGCCGGGGACGAGGTGCTGGTGTGCATGGATGAAACCAGCCGGCAGCAGACGAAGGAAACCCCCCGTCCTCCGGTCAGCCGGAGGTGGTCAACTATGAATATGAGCGCAACGGCACGGCCAACCTCTTCATGGCCTTTGCGCCCAACGAGAACTGGCGCACGGTGAAAGTCACCGACCGCCGCGGGACTGGGCGCACTTCATCCGGGAGCTTGCCGACGACCATTTCCCCGACAGGAAGATCGTGCCGGACAATCTGAACACGCACAGTCACTGTATGAAGCCTTCGAGCCCGAGGAGGCGGGTACGAAAGCGGTTCGAGTTTCGCTATACGCCGAAGCATGGAAGCTGGCTCAACATGGCCGAGATCGGTGCGCTGTCGCGGCAATGCCTTCGGCGACGCATTCCCGACCGCGACACCATGCTGCGGGAGACCGTGGCGTGGGTCGAGCGCCGCAATGCGGCCGATGTCACTGTCGACTGGCGTTTCACGACGAAGGATGCCCGGACGAAACTGAAGTCACTATATCCATCAATCTAATAATGTTAAACTACTAGAGGTGAGTAGATACCCGCCGGGTTGCCGATCCGATCAGGTAGAAGCGGAAAGGCGAAACCGATTGAGCGTGGAAGGCTGGTGTAGCTGGCGGCCCCGCGCGTGACCGTGCCGATGACGATAGCTTGGAGAAAACCCCTCGCTCCCGGCGTGCCACAAGACCGCCCACGGCATCGGAGCAGCTTGGGCGCTGTGGCCATTTCCCGACGGGCCACCCAAGCACGATCTCACCAACTGGACCGCCATCGATGACTGGCCCGATCCCGTGCCGTTTGTGGAGGCCGAGATCGATGTGTTCGAGCGATGGTTTGGCGACCTGTTCGATGAACTGTTCGACCCGGATTTCTGAGTGTCTCCATGCCGGGGCCGCACGGCGATCCCACGCTAGGTTTGTTGGAAGGGTCGGTTTTGCTTGTTCAGGATGATTCGCATTTTCGCTGGCTTTTTGTGAAGCGGCGTAGTATCCGTTGTCGTGGGGGCAGCGGATTTTTTTGAGACGACTCTGGAGGGTTTTGCGCTCCGGGATGTGGTTGTGCGCCTTGCGCGGCCTGATGTCGCTGGAACCGTGTTGTTGACCGTATCTTGGTTTCAAGCAGTTTGCCGGTCGAGGTCTGCGTATTCACTTGGCGCGGGCGGTGGATTGGTGCTGCGGGCTGGCAGACGGGCGCCCTCAGCTGCGCACCCGTTGGCTGGCGCCGCGAGGAACAGTTCAGGCGGTTGCCGGGAACAACACGAGGTTTGTTGTTCTTGGTGGTCGTTTCCGGGCCTCGTTTGTGTTGTCGCGGATGGTGCGGCGGCGACTGGGAGGCTGCCGTTGCTTGTTGCGGAGTCGTTTGTCTCGCCGACGAAGTTCAGCGGCACCATGTACAAGGCAGCGAACTGGGAGTGCGTTGGCAGGAGCTATGCGCGCGCCAGCGGGCGCTATACCGACCGGGGAGGCGAAGGATCTTTACGTGTTTCCGCTGCGTCGTGACGTCGGCTGCGGGATCGTTCGCCGCTTCCTGTGGCGTGGGAGTTGCGGGCGCCGCTGGTCGGCGCAGGAGTTGCGCTCGATTTATCAGCGGCGCTTTCCGGCGCGCGCAGGGGCACCGCGGCGACGCCTGGAGCTACGACGACGAATTCGTCCGACTTCCGGCGCGCGCAGGGGCGCAAGCACCGCATCGCCTCGGTGCTGTGCGTGATTTTGCTGGCTTGCGAACCGGCACGGTGCGGTTGCGGCGGCGCACTACGCGATGACGCAGAAGGAGCTGGAGCAGCATGGAAGAACAGGGACAAGCCGGTTTCCAAATCGACCGTGCACCGGGTGCTGCAGAACACCGACCCGGGATGGATCGAGGATGCGGCGCGCAGCCGCGCCTGGAGGTCGGCAACGCGGTCGACGGCAAGCGCATCCGCGGCCGCACCGGCGAGGATCATTACGAGACGGTCTCGCTGGCCGGTATTCGATCCTCAACTATCACGACGGGGAGATCGCTGCCGTCCACGCCGCGACGGCACCGGTTGCCGGCCGTCTGCTCACCCTCGACGCGCTCCATACCACCCGCGAGACCGCGCGGCTGATCGTCGAGACCCATCGCGCGGACTGGATGATGATGGTCAAGGGCAACGCGCCCGAGACCTTCGAGACCTTCGAGAGCATCAACTGGAAGACCGCCAGCGCTACAACGAAAAGCCCGCGCATGGCCGCCAGCGCACCATCGAGGTCTTCACCCCGCTGGCGAAGATGATCAACTAGTCAAGCAGATCTTCCGCGTCACCCGACGCGTCGAATTCAAGAAATCCAGAAAACGGACAACCGAATACGCCATGACCTCGGTCAAGCGCGCCTCGCCGCAACAGCTGCTCGCATGGAATCGCGGACACTGGGTAGTCGAGAGCCACCATCATGTCCGCGATGCCACCTTCCGCGAAGACGACTCCATGCTCCGAACGCGCCAGCAAACAACGCGATCACCCTCGCAATCGCCGTCATCATCCGCAACAAACGCAAGCTGCCCAAACCCTTCAACAGCTTCGTCGACGCCCGCCACCACTATGCCGACAAGCGCAAGCAGGTCCTGCACGCAATCACAAGACCAGGCTGACCGCGCCTCTCTCCCCGACAGAAACTGCAAGCTCTCGAGCCCGGCAACCAAACCCGGCAGGCCTCTCGCTCACCCCGGATACGCCGACCAATCGCGCCCCGCGCCGTAACAGCGCGTCAGCAAATCTCAAAATCGCAGCCTCGAACGCGTCGACCCGCGCCACGATCAGGACTCCGATCACATCACATCAACAAGCATGGGATCACCTTGGCCGGGGCCGGAGTCAGGCTTGCAAATGGTACCAATAACTGATACTGACCACTTCATGAAAAAGCGCCATAGAGCCACGCTGGAACTGATCTTCGTCCGCCCCGTCAACGGCTCAATCCGCTGGTCCGACATTGAGGCGCTGTTTGCCGCTCTTGGGGCGGAAATCAGCGAACGGGAAGGTTCGAGAATAGGCGTGTTTCTGTTTGGCGAAGTTCGCGTCTTTCACCGCCCGCATCCGTCACCGGATACGGACAAGGGTGCGGTTGCCAGTATTCGCAAGTGGCTGGAAGAACACGGAGTGAAACCATGATCAATGTGATCGAGATCGATGGGGAGAAGGCGGTCGTTACCTTTGACTCAGACATTCAGATGCTGCGCGGCGAGTTTATCGGGCTGAATGGCGGCGCCGACTTCTATGCCGAGAGTGTCCACGATCTGATCGAGGAAGGCCGGAAATCGCTGGCGGTCTATCTGGAGATGTGTCGGGAAAAGGGCATCGAACCGGGCCGAAAATTTTCCGGGAAGTTCAATGTCCGCCTCGATCCTTCCGATCATGCCGCAGCAGTCATTGCAGCCGCCGCAGCGGGCAAGAGCCTGAATGAATGGGTCGTCGGGGCGATCAGGGAAGCCGCCGAGAGTGGCAACCAGGCGGCCTGATCTTGAGCCTATGACTGGATCGTTTCGGTATCGACATATGTTTGAGAAGGAGACCGGGCATGAACGCCCCCGCTTCCACCATCACTCGGCACGCTGCCCCTTAGCTGTGCGTCTCGACGGCGCGTCAGGCCCAGCATGAGGTCTCCATTCCCGACCAGAAGCGACAAGGCGAAGTCCAGGGTGGTCTTACGCTAAATTCTGTCTGATTTTTCAAGGCAGTACCTGGGCTTTGCGGGGTCGCGGGTTGGTGCGGGAGATTTTTTTACAGTTTTCGCTGGCTTTCTTGCACTGAAGTTGTCATGGTGCGGGGATGTCGGTTCACAAGCACATCGCATCCTGTCCGATTCACGTCGCAGCTCCGGAAGGGTCTGTCCGAGGTTGAGGTTCGCGAAGCCTGAGGAGCGTCCGCTGTGGGATGCGTTGATGGACGACTATCTCGGGTTTCGCCGTCTGGCGGGGCTGCGCTATATTGCGTCCTTCAGGGGGCAGTGGCTGGGTCTGGCGGCGTGACGGGGCCTTCAAGTGCCGCGACCGGTGGATTGGCTGGAAGCCGGAGCAGCAGGGCTTGATCTGACAACACGCGACTGCTTGCGGCGCCGGGAACGTTTCCGAACCTTGCCTCCTTCTTTCTTGCGACGCGGCGGCTGGCCGACGATTGGCTGGAGGCCTACGGCCACCAGGTGGCGGAGACGTTCTGCGATCCGGCGCGTTTTGCGGGCACAAGGCGGCAGGCTGGTGTGCCAAGGGGTTTGCCCGCGGGCGCTACACCGACCCCCATGGTAAGGAGATTTTCGTTGTGCGGCGCGACGGCTGCTGTCGCAGGCGCTGCGGTAGCGCCGCCTGCCTCCTCGCTCCCCGGGGTTCCGAGGTGATGCGTTCGCTGCACGAAGAGTTGGCGGCGATCGAGGACTTCCGCCGCGCAGGAAGCACACGGTGTGCTCACGTTCTCGCCGAGCTTGCGAACATGAAAGGCAGCTGCGCAGTTTGCGCGGTCGCTGTCTCAGGACGAGGCCATCGGCGGAACCCGGGGACGGAGCTGCGCGAGCCGCCCTCCAAGGCGACCCTCCACTGGGCAGTCGATCGACCCCGAGGCGCTTGAGGATGTACTCGGCCGCGGGCTCGCCCGAGCGCTTGCCGCCGACGGCAAGCGCATCCGCGGCGCTAACCGCAACGGCCACCACGAGACCGTGGCTCTCACGCATCCGGCGCACCCTTCGCGCTGTTGAATTTCGACGACGGTGAGCTGGCGGCCACCTCCTCGAGCGCACCGATGTCCGCGGCAAGGTGATCACCCTCGACGCCGGCGGCGCTGATCACCCGGCGCTGCGGCGCAGACTATGTCTTCTCGGTCAAAGGCAATGCGCCCGAAACCTTCGACATCCTCGACGGCATCGACTGGGAGACAGATGGCCGCTTCAAGGAAGAGTAAGGCCCGCCTCGAGCAGCGCGTGCCGCTCAAGGGCTTGATCAACTACCCCGGCCAGATCGCCCGCATCAAGCGCTACCGCGAGCCGCTGGGAAAGAGCGCCAGCGGCGCAGCGAGCGGCAACGACTGTACCGATACATCATCACCTTATATGACTAGGTTTTGTCCCCTTGATGATGAAATCATCCACAGCAGTTGGGGGCGGGAAAATGTGGATCTGTGGGAGAGCTATGGTTGCAGAGAGATTCCGCTCCCCTGAGCGAACACGCACAGGGGAGCGGGGATCAAACGATCTCCGCGGAGGTTGCCGTTTTCACCTTGACAGGGCCGCGAGCGAGTGTGGTCGGCCAACCTCCCTTGACGTCCCTCGCATGGATGCTTGGGTTTGAACCCGTATCATCGTAAGGCGAGGAGCAAGGGACGATGGTCAAGATAGTAGCAGGGGTCAGCCAGTCTGGACATCTGGCGCATTGTTTTGCGAACGACGCCACGGGCAAGTGGCTTCGCGGCCTCGGGGTGAGCCGGGTGGTGGGCGACAGGCCGCTATCACCGCAAGGTTCACCAGTGTCTTCATGACCGGGGCTTCGAGGTTATTCTCGTCAACCCGTTGCGGGCGCTTCGCCGAGGCGATGGGCCATCTGGCCGACCGCGTCGACGCCAAGATCGGCTGGGCGATCTTGAGCCTGTGGCTCCGCCTTCCTCAAGAGCCTGGAGGATCTCCTGGTGCCGCGCTTGTCGACGCCAAGCAGGTGGCAGATGAGGTGGATGGCGAGACCGTCACAAGGGCCTCAGCGGCCGATCTCGATGACCGCATTGCCGGCGCGGCGATCAAAGCGGTGATCGCCGGTGATCCCGAGCAGAGGTACCCTGACCTCGATCCGGTGACCGCCGCAGCCCTTCTGGATGCCCGAACTCGGCAGCGTCGGCAGGCGGCAGCCTTGATCGGGGTGGCGCCGATGGCCAACGACTACGGTGCTCGGCACATCCGTGGCGGGCGCCGAAGGCCACGCGATCTCCTGGCCGCGACCGGCACGCTTCAACGCGGACCTGGTGCGCCTCAAGACTGCCGGCAAGCAAGGTCGCGATTGTCGCCGTGATGCGCAAGCTCTGGCGAACACCTTGCTGCGACAGCAGCGTTGCCTGAAGTACCGGTGAGTGAGCGAAGGAGACACGGCCCTCACCCCTGCCGAGAGCGCGATCGGGACTGTCTCGACAGTCTCCCTCTACGACACGACTTGGGGAGAATGTCTGCAGATCATCGTCGAGGTCGACATCAAGGAGATCGAACCGCCTTGGGACACCTGGAACCCGGACGGTCACGTGCCCGGGGACGGCAAGGTAGCCGCGTTCACGTGACCAATGGACGGCAACCCGCCGCCGGGACCACAAGCTTCATGTCGCCTCGCTCGCAGAGCAAACCCCACACCGCTTGTGGACAACCACAGAAAACATCACCACAGACACCCGCAAAAACCTTGCCAAGAAACATGGATGCTCGCTCGATGCGCAACACGCCAGAGGAACCGCTGCGGCCGCGGGCCGTGGAAAACATGAACCACCGAGACTGCGTTTTCGGCGAAGACGCCTGCCTGACACGCCCGCAAACCGCGCCAGCCTCAACAACATCGCGCTCGCGGTGATCTTCCGACGCGAGAGCCTCGCCGAAACACGGCGGCGGCTCGACCGCCGAGAAGCCGTCGCAGCTCTGATTCGGCCCTGAGCGCCAATGGCGTCCGGCCGATTCCCGGACGCCGCCCACAACCCGCCTACATCCCGAAAACAACCCGCCCACGCGCCGGCAACGCCGCCGGCGACGACCGCGGACGGCCCCAAAGCCAGAAAACCCGGCAGGTTGTACAACCCCCCTCCATCAGCAGTCGACAAGATCGAATGCAGCGTGAGAAAGTCCTGGCCTCCAAGACGAAGCGCTTGTCATCGGACCCTCCCGGGTGTAAACTTACCGTCTTCGATGCGACTTTACGTATCGTCGGTGATGATGGCTTTTCATGCGTCCCGGCGGCACAACCTGCCCAGGTAGCTCAGTTGGTAGAGCATCGCACTGAAAATGCGGGTGTCGGTGGTTCGAATCCGCCCCTGGGCACCACTCTTTCCATGCCTTCGACAACCAATCCTGAAGGCGTCCGGGACTCCGCTGCGCGGGCACCGGCCTGCGCCGTTCGTCAACCTTCCTTGCCCGAGATCGCCTTCCAGACGGTCTCGGGTGTCAGAGGCATCGCGAGATCGGTCACGCCTGTCGGGGCGAGCGCATCAAGCGCCGCGCCGACCACGGCGGCCGGCGAGCCGATGGAACCCGATTCACCGCACCCCTTCGCGCCGAGCGGGTTGTGGGTGCAGGGATGGGACTCGTCGAGCCTGCCTTCGAAACTCACGAGGTCGTCGGCTCGCGGCATGCAGTAATCGAGATAGGATCCCGAAAGGAGTTGTCCCGAGCGCGGATCGTAGCTGCAGTGTTCCGTCATCGCCTGGCCGATTCCCTGCGCGAGGCCGCCATGGACCTGACCCTCGACGATGAGGGGATTGATCACGGTTCCGATATCGTCGACCGTGAGGTAGCTCATGATCTCCATGGTGCCGGTCTCGGCATCGATCTCGATCTCGCAGAGGTGGCCGCCGTTGGAATAGGCGAAGTTGGGCGGGTCGTAGAACGCGTTCTCGTTCAGGCCCGGTTCGACCCCTGCGGGGAGGGCATGGGCGACATTGGCGGCTGCGGCAACGCTCTGGAGCGGCAGCCGCCGGTCGGTGCCGGCGACCGTATACATCCCGTCGTCGAAAACGAGGTCTCCGGGATCGGCCTCGAGCAGATCGGCGGCAATCAACCGTCCCTTGGCGATTATCTTGTCGGCGGCGGCGGCGATCGCCGATCCGCCCACCGCGATGGAGCGCGAGCCAAAGGTGCCGGTTCCCATCTGCACGACGCCGGTATCGCCCTCGATGACCTCGACCGTGGAATAGGGCAGGCCCAGACGCTCGGCGACGATCTGGGCGTAGGTAGTCTCGTGGCCCTGCCCGTGATTGTGCGTGCCCGCGAGAATCTGCACGCTGCCGTCTCCGGCGATGCGGATCTCGGCGCTTTCGAAGAAACCGACTCGAGCGCCGAGCATGCCTGCCAGGCGTGACGGGGCGACGCCGGACGTCTCGACGAACAGGGCCAGGCCGATGCCTCGGAGCCTGCCCCTGTGCGCCGATTCCTCGCGGCGTTTGGCAAAACCCCGCCAGTTCCCGACCTTGAGAAGCGCATCCAGAATTCCAGGGAAGTCGCCGCAGTCATAGGTCGGTCCGATCGGCGTTGCATAGGGCATGCAATCGGCTGGAATCAGGTTGCGGCGTCGGATTTCGACCCGGTCGATGCCAAGCAACCGGGCGGCCTCGTCGGCAAGGCGCTCGAGCACGTAGCAGGCTTCGGGGCGGCCAGCGCCGCGATAGGCGTCGACCGGCACCGTGTTGGTGAGCGCGGCCGTCACATCGATGCGGATGGCCGGTGTGCCGTAGATGCCGGCCAGCAGTGCAGTGTAGATCGCACCCGGAATCGCGGCGCCGAACGTCGAGACGTAGGCGCCGACATTGGCGGTGGTGACGACGTGCAGACCCAGGAACCGGCCGTCGGCATCAATGCCGAGCCTCGCCCGCGTCAGGTGGTCTCGAGCCTGTGTATCGCTGCTGAAGGCCTCCGAGCGGCTGGAAATCCAGCGTATGGGAACACCGAGGCGGCGTGCGGCCCAGACGAGGATTGTCTCTTCGGGATAATGCTTGCCTTTGGTTCCGAAGCCGCCGCCGACATCAGGCGCGATCACGCGGAGCTTGTGCGTCGGCAGCGACAACGCTTCGCAGACCGAGCGGCGGATCAGATGCGGGGCCTGGGTGGCATCGTGAAGAACCGTGATATCCGATGTCGGGTCGTGCGAGGCCAGACAGGCCCGTGCCTCGATCGCTCCGCAGGCGAGCCGGTTGTTGATGAGTTCAAGTTCGACCACATGGTCAGCGGTTGCGATCGCTGTTGCCGCCTTGTCCGCATCTCCCCGGCCCCAGGAGAACAGGCGGTTGCCAGCGATCTCCGGATGCAAGAGCGGCGCGCCGTCGGCGAGTGCGGTGCTTGCGTCGGTGACCGCGGGCAGGGGGCGGTATTCGACCCCTACCTCCAATGCCGCGTCCCCGGCCTGCGCCTCTGTTTCGGCGACGATCATCGCGACCGCCTCACCGACATGGCGCACGCGGCCGCGTGCCAGTGGCCACCGTTCGGGGACGATCATCCTGGAGCCGTCAGAATCTTCCATGATCCACATGCAGGGCATCGGCAAAATACCCTCGTCTGCCATGTCCTCGCCGGTGAGGCAGGCAACGACACCCGGCATGCGTGCGGCTTCCTCCACATCCACGGCGACGATCTCGGCATGGCTGTGTGGCGAGCGGATGAACGCGGCATGATGCTGGTTCGGAACCACGATGTCGGAAACGAACCGTCCCCGTCCCTGCAGGAAGCGTTCGTCCTCCTTGCGGATGAGAGGCTGGCCGATTCCTTGCGAAACGGCTTTGGAATTGGTCATCGGCAGGTCCTCGTCAGGCAGCACGGCATGGGACGGCCAGTCCGGGGCGTCCTCCGGGAAGTATCCGGCGCGGCTGTGTCATCGGCAACCGGCCTCAACCGCGGGATTCGGCCGCAGCTGCCGAGAGTGCAAGGAGGGCCTCGTCGCTGCCCGGCGGTCCGATCAGGGAGATTCCGAGCGGCGCGCCGGCGGTTGCCAGCGGAAGGGAGATCTGGGGGAAGCCGGAGAGCCCGGCAGGACAGGTGAGGCCCATCGTACGCACCCGGAACGCGTCGACCTCCGTCGAGCCGGCGTCGCGTCGCGGGCTGCAGGGCGCGGTCGGGATGACGAGCAGCGTCTCTCCGCGGCCCACCAGTTCGTCAAGGCGCGCGCGGGCGACATCGCGCACCGGCTGGTGTTCCTCTGCGTGATGCTCGGTCAGCGTCGCAGCGAAGGCGAAGCGTTCCTTCACGCCGGGGCCGAACGCGGGTTCGTGTTCGGTGATCCACGCGCCATGGGCCTGCCAGATCTCGAGGGCCTGGAGGTGGCGGAAGGCGTCGAACCACCGGTCAAGTCCCTCCGCGGCAATGCGGACGGTTTTCGTACGTAGGCCGAGAGCCTCGACAAGCGCTCGCGCCTCGGCTTCCGAGGCCCGGCGCTCGTCTCCGGGCAGGCGGGCGAAGGCGTCTTCCGCGACGAGCGCCGTTTGCGGAGAGATGACGCGTGCGGCCCCGTCGAGCAGAACATCGCCGACGGCGCTGAATAGCGCGGGGTCGTGCGCAAACCATCCTATGACATCAAATGAATCGGCGAGCGCCACAACGCCGCGATCGGGTACGCGGCCGTGCGTGGGGCGAATGCCGTAGATTCCCGAAAAGCTCGCGGGACAGCGGACGGAACCGCCGCAATCCGTGCCGAGCGCCAAGTCGGCAAGGCCGCCGGCGACGGCAGCGGCTGATCCCGACGATGATCCGCCGATCGAATGTTGCGGTGCGGCCGGGTTCACCGGCGCTCCGTAATGGATGTTGTTGCCGGCGAGGCTGTAGCACATCTCGTCGCACACGGTTTTGCCGACGAGCGAAGCCCCGGCGTCGAGAAGGAGCTTCACCGCTGTGGCGTGGGCCGCTGCCGGTGGATGGGTCGCCAGCCAGATGGGCTGGCCGTTGCCGGTCTTGCGGCCGGCGACATCGAACACGTCTTTTGCCGCAAAGGTGGCGCCCGAAAGCGCGCCGCTGCCCGTCGCAGGTTCGCTTACCGCCGGGCCGGCGAGAAAGGCGCCGAAATCGTCAGTCATTGGCCGCATGCTCCTGGATTTCTGCGCCCGGGCGCGGCTTGGCTGCCTGCCGGTGTCGCGGCGCTCCGGTTACTGCTGCTCTTGGCGACGCCTCACAGGCCGAGTTCCCATCGCAAATTCCCCTCGTACATTGCCTCGCGGTCGGCGTCCGTGCAGCGGAGATTCTCGATAACTCCGATAGTCGAGCGGATGAGGCGTCCGCCGCCTTCCTCGTCATAGGGGCAGTCGGTGGCGAAGAAGGAATGATCGGCGCCAAAGAAATCGAGGCCGGCCTGGCTCGCCGCCTGGGCGCCGAACATTGCCGTATCCCCGAAATAGTCCCTGAAATACTCCACCAGAGGTTTCTTGAGCACATCCCGGAAAGAGCGGCCCTCGCCCATGTCGGCGTTGCGGCTTTCCCAGCTCGGCGTGAAGCGGCCTTCGGCATGGGGAACATAGGCGCCCCAGTGATGCGCGATGATCCTGAGGCCAGGGATCTCATCGAACATTCCTGAACACGCGATCCGCGCCATTGCTGCACTCGTCTCGTAGGCCCATCCGAATCCCCAGAAGATCTCGTGAAACGAGCGGTCCTCGGTGAGGTAATCGGGATGTGTCGCCGGGCGGGTCGGGTGAAGCCAGATCACCTTTCTGCGCTCCGTTATCTTGGCAAAGATGTCTCGGAATTCCGGCTGGTCGAGCGCCCGGTTGTTCACGTTGGTGAAGAGCTGGAAGCCGACCGCGCCCAGTTCGTCGATCGTGCGGTCGATCTCGGCAAGGGCCGCGTCGGTGTTGTTCATCGGCAGCGAGGCGATGAACCACGGCATGCGGTCGGCGCGCTCGCGGCAGATGCGGGCCATCCCGTCATTTGCTACGCGGGTGAGGCCGGGGCTGTCATCGGGGCCGGCGATCGAATCGATTGGAGGCTGGGACATCGAGATGATCTGCTGGTAGTCGTCGAATTCCTCGAGCATCCGCTCGCGCGCGTCCATGTCGTATATCGTCCGGATCGCCTTCCAGCGTTTGACGGCGGCATCGGGCATCAGGCCCTCGACCTTCTCGAAGAACTCGGGCGGAAAGACGTGGTTGAAGACATCGATTTTCATCTGGATCGCTCCTTGCCCGGGCGGCGCCCGGCGGGACTGAAGGGTGGGCGATGTTGCCGCGGCGCCGTGCGGCGGCACGGACAGGACGGGAAGCCTAGTACGGGCCCCAGGCGCGTCCGGTGGCCGGGCGTGCCCCGATCGTGTCATGCCAGCGGCGGACATTGGCGAACTCCTCCAGCCCGATGCCGTTGACACCATGGAGGTGGACGTCCGGATAGCAGGTGATGTCGGCGATCGAGAAATCGCCTGCGAGATATTCGCTTTCCCCGAGACGGCGGTCGAGCACGCCGAGGAGGTCGCGTAGCGTCGCCTCGTAATGCCTCTTCGCGGCCGGAACATCCTCGCCGAACCTGAGGAAGAAGAGGCCGTATTGCTGGGCGAGCGTAGTGAAAGTTGCCGAACCGAAGATGAACCACTGGTCGACCATGATCCTGCGCACCGGATCCCCGGGATAGAGGCCCGGTGCCGCCTTCTCCGCGAGGTACTTCAGGATGGCGCCCGATTCGCAAAGCGTGACACGCTGGCCGCCCGGCCCGTCGTCATCGACAATGGCGGGAATCTTGTGGGCGGGACTGATCTTCATGAAGTCGGGATCGTGCTGTTCCCGCTTCGTCAGGTCGATCGGACGGATGGCATATTCCAGTCCGCTTTCCTCAACCATCTGGCGCGCCTTGTAGCCGTTGTCCGTAGTCCAGAAATAAAGTGTGAGCATTCATTCCTCCCTGTGCCGCCGCAGGTATTCCGTTGCTCCGCTGCTTGGCGGACCGTTCCTGCCGCGGCTGGTAGAGTTTCCCAGAATGGGCCGGTTGCGTAAAGGTGCAAAACTCGCACAGCCCGACGTGCCGCGGAGAATCGGCTGCATCCGGTGGTGTCCTGCGGCAAGCCTCGTCGCCGGCGCATGGGGGTCGCCGACAGGGTCGTTGTATGCGGAGGAGACGGCTGTTATAGAGCGGCGAGTGCAAATTCGATCCGGCCCGGTCGGCATCGGGCGCGTGAGGTCCCGGAAAGGCTCATGGATACGGTAGCAGAGAAGATACTGACGTTCTGGTTCAGCACGGTCGACCTCTCCCGGGAGATCGAGCGCCGTCCGGCGTGGTTCAAGGCCACGCCGGAATTCGACGCGGACCTCGTGCGCAACTTTGCAGCTGTGCACGAGCGGGCGGCGCAGGGGGATTTCGACCAGTTCGTCAGTGACGCTGCCGAATGCCTGGCGCTGATCATCGCGCTCGACCAGTTTCCGCGCAATCTCTATCGTGGCACGCCGCGTTCCTACGCCACCGATGCCAAGGCGCGGTCGACCGCGGTTCTGGCACTCGAGCGCGGCTACGACCGCGGCTTCAGCCATTTTCCGAGGGTTTTCACCTATCTGCCGTTCGAGCACAGCGAGGCGCTGGCGGATCAGGAGAGGGCCGTCGATCTGTTCTCCGCGCTGGGCGAGGAGCGTTCAACGGACTCTGCGATCGCCCATCGCGATGCGATCAGGAGGTTCGGGCGATTCCCCCATCGCAACAGGATCCTCGGGCGCTCCAACACCCCGGAGGAGGACGAGTACCTCAAGGACCCGCCCTTGTGGGGCATGACGGCCGCCGAGGCGGCTGAACTCGAGGAGCGCAAGGCGAGAGAATCCGGGAAAAACGCGACGGCCTGAACCCCCGGCCTCGCCGGATCAGTCCAGCAGCGCCCGCAGTCGGGTCTTGAGGATCTTTCCGTAGTTGTTCTTCGGAAGCTCGGTCAGGAAGCGGTAGGCCCGCGGCCGCTTGAAGCGCGCGATGTGGGCAAGGCAAAGCTCGTCGAGCTCCGCCTCGCGCACCGGTCTTCCCGGTTTCGGGACGATGAACGCGACCACCCGCTCGCCCCAGTCTGGGTGAGGCTCGCCGACGACGGAGGCTTCGAGTACGCCGTCGTGGCGCAGCAGCACCTCCTCGACCTCGCGCGGATAGATATTGGATCCGCCCGAGATGATCAGATCCTTGGAACGGTCCTTGAGCGTGAGAAAGCCGTCGTCGTCGAGCGCTCCCATGTCCCCGGTATGGAGCCAGCCGTCCCTCAACGTGCCGGTGGTGGCGTCCGGGTTGCGGAAATATCCCCGCATTACCACCTCGCCGCGGACGGTGACCTCACCGATCGTGCCGGTTGCCGCCTCGCCGCCCCGCTCGTCGACGACACGAACCTCGACGCCAGCTTGGGGGCGGCCGACGGACGACAGGCGCGCCTCATGACGCGAATGGTCGGCATTCACATGGTCTTCGCGGGACAGCGCGGTGATGGTCATCGGCGCTTCCCCCTGACCGTAGATCTGGACCAGGCGGGGGCCGAGAACCTTGATCGCCGTGAGCATGTCCTCCCGGTACATGGGCGCGCCGCCATAGACGATGGTCTTCAGGTTCCCGAGATCATGGCGTTCGATGCCGGGCGATCGAATTAGGCGCGTCAGCATGGTCGGCGCGAGGAAGAAGGTTGCGCCCGGCCAGCAACCGATCAGCGCGAGGCACTCCTCGGGATCGAACCCGCCGGACTCCGGGATCACCTGACAGGCGCCGCGCGCGACATGCGGCAGCAGGTAGAGGCCTGAGCCGTGACTCATCGGTGCGGCATGTATGATGCAGTCGTCGGATCCGATGCTGTCGACATTGGCAAAATACGCCGCCGTCATCGCCCGCAGGTTGCGATGACTCAGCATCGCACCCTTGGGACGTCCAGTGGTGCCCGATGTGTAGAACAGCCAGGCGAGATCGTCGGCGCCAGCCTCCTCGGGCAGCATCTCCGTCCCCTCGAACAGAGACTGGTAGGACATGCTTGTGCACAGGATCGAATGCCGAAGGCCGGCCACGTCGTTCCGGATGCTGGCAAGGCCGCCTGCCAGCGTCTCGTCCACGAAGACCGCGGCCGCGCCGGCATTGTCGAGAATCCACGCGAATTCGCGCCGATGCAGCCGGGCGTTCATTGGCAGCACGGCGCAACCGGCGTGCCAGGCGGCGAACATGATTTCCGAATATTCGGGGCAGTTGCCCATGGCGAGCGCAACGACATCGCCGCGCCGGAGGCCGAGCGACATCCGCAGTCCCGCCGCGAGATGCGCCGACCGCGTCGCGTGCCTTTCATAGGAGGCAACGACCCGGTTGCCGGCCGCCAGTGCTGGCGCGCCCGGCCACCGCGCCGCGGAATCTATGAGCAGCCGCGCAAGATTCATGTCCCCGCGTCCGGAGGAAGGGTCAGCGGACGGCTTCGAGTATCGACGTGTAGTTCGCGACCGCGGATCCGCCCATGTTGAACACGGCGGCGATCTCCGCGCCCGGAATCTGGAGGGCTTCGGCGTCGCCCCGGGTCTGCATCGCGGCCATCACGTGCATCGAGACTCCGGTGGCGCCGATCGGGTGGCCCTTCGACTTGAGGCCGCCCGAAGGATTGACCGGCAGGGTGCCATTCTTGACCGCGGCGCCATCGGTGACGACGCGGGCTCCGTCGCCCTTGTCGGCGAGGCCCATGGCCTCGTAGATCAGCAGTTCGGCGATGGTGAAGCAGTCGTGCACTTCGGCGACATCGAGATCATCGACCGTGACACCGGCCTGTATGTAAGCCTCCTGCCACGCCCGCGCCGGCCCCTCGAACTGGATGACGTCGCGCTTCGACATCGGCAGGAAGTCGTTGACGTGCACGGCGGCGCGGAACAGGACGGCCTTGTTCATCGCCATCGCGGTCTGCACGTCGGCGAGCACGACCGCGGCGGCGCCGTCGGTCACCGGCGAGCAGTCCGAGCGCTTCAGCGGCCCGGAGACCACCGGGTTCTTTTCCGAAGGATGGCGGCAGAACTCGTAGCCGAGATCCTTCTGGAAATGGGCGAGCGGATTGACCGCGCCGTTGGCATGGTTCTTGGCCGCGATGCGCGCCAGCGCGTCGGACTGGTCGCCGAAACGCTGGAAATAGCTTTCGGCGATGCGGGCGAAGATGTCGGCGAAGGATCCGTTCTCACCGCCCTCCTCGCGCACGTAACTGCCCTTGGTCAGGAGCTCGCCGATGGCCTCGCCGGCAAGTTCGGTCATCTTCTCTACACCGACGCAGAGAACAACGCGGGCCTTTCCGGCAGCGATGGCGTTCAGGCCCTGGAAGATGGCGGCGCTGCCGGTCGCGCACGCGTTCTCGACGCGGGTAGCGGGCTTGAAACGCAAGTCCGGGTGGGCCTGCAGGACCAGGGACGCTGGGAAATCCTGCATGACGAAGCCGCCGTTGAAATGACCGATGTAGATCTCGTCGACATCGGCGGGCGGGACGCCGGCGTCGGCAAGCGCACCGGTTGCGACTTCGGTGATGAGATCCTCGACCTCGACACCCTCGTGCCGACCAAACTTGGTGTGGGCCCAGCCCACGATGTAGCCTGTCATTTCCGCCTCCCGTTGATGCCCCAATGCGAGTCTCGCACATCAGACCGGCCGGTCAAGTTCCGCGCCGCCGATTCGGGAGGGCCGCGTCACCAGTCGAAGGGCAGTCCGGCATATTGCTCGGCGAGTGTCCCGAGCGCGCGTTCGGAACGGGTGAGGTAGTCGAGCTCGTCCTCGCAGGCGCGCCCGTCAAATGGGTCGTCGTCCGGAAAGCGGTGCAGAAGGCGGGTCATGTGCCAGGAGAAACGCTCGGCGTTCCAGACCCGCCGCAGGGCGGCGTCCGAATAGGCTTCGAGCCAGCGGTCGTCATTGTCGGCATAGTGACCGATGAACGCGCGCGACAGGTAGTGGACGTCGGAGAAGGCCAGGTTGAGACCCTTGGCGCCGGTCGGCGGAACGATGTGGGCGGCGTCCCCGGCGAGAAACAGGCGGCCGTGCCGCATCGGCTCGGCGACGAAACTCCTCAGCTGCGCAATCGACTTCTCGATCGAGGGCCCGGTCTCGATGGTCTCCGCGATGTCCGCCGGATAGCGCGCTTTCAGTTCTTCCCAGAAGCGGTCATCCGGCCAATCATCGATGCTGTCGTCGAGGCTGCACTGGATGTAATAGCGGCTGAGCCGTTCGTTGCGCATCGAGGCGAGCGCGAATCCGCGGTGGTGGCGCGCATAGACGAGATCGGGCAGCGGCGCGGTCTCGGACATGATCCCGAGCCAGCCGAACGGATAGGCCTTCTCGAAGACCCTGAGGGTGGTTCCGGGAATGGTCTGGCGGCAAATGCCGTGGAACCCGTCGCATCCGGCGATGAAGTCGCAGTCTATGCGGTGTTCGCGGCCATCCTTGCGGAATGTGACAAACGGATTTTCTGTGGCGATGTCGCATGGCCGCACGTCTTCGGCTTCGTCGATGATCTCGCCGCCAGCGCTGTCCCGCGCCTCGTAAAGATCCTCGGTTATCGCGGTCTGGCCGTAGGCGACCATCGGTTTTCCGGTAAATCGCATGGTGTCGATCAGAAGCCTGCGGTCGCCGCCCCAAACGATGTACGAGCCGTCATGGCGCCGGCCCTCGCGATCCATGCGCTTGCCGAGCCCGATGGAGCGCAGGATGTCCACGGATCCGCTCTCCAGCACGCCGGCGCGTATGCGTTCGAGCACGTAGGCTCGGCTTCTCCGTTCAAGGACGATGCTAGCGATGCCGGAGAGGTGGAGGATGTGCGAGAGCAAAAGGCCGGATGGGCCTCCTCCGACGATCGCGACCTGGGTGGGCCGTGCGGCGGGGTTCGCTGCCATCCGTCAACCGGTCCCGTCCGGCACCATCTGTCCGATGCCGATTCCGGCAGGGATCCGTCCGGGTGAGAGTTTCGTATGGCACAGTTGCAGGCTCAGTTCCATTTGTTCATCTCACAGTGGCGGGGTGTGATTTGGGTTGATGTTGTTGTTGGCTGGTGCGTCGTCTGCACCGAATCATGGCCGTCCACGCGCTCTCGAAGCGGCCGGATCAGGGCGCGGAAGGTGATTGTCCGCTGACGATGCGCCAGCGCATGCCGGAGCGTTTCATGCGCTGTGTGACGAGGGTCTTGTTTGCCGCCTCGACAATTCCCGAGCCGGTTGCTTCAGCGCGTGGTAGCGGTGGCGATGCTTGCGGAAGAAGGACAGTTCCCTGTCGGCCCGTTGGCGCCGCGGTGTCGCGAAGGTGGCCCCGGATCACCCTGTCGATGCCGCGGGGGTCGTGACAAAATCCTGTCCTGAAACGGGCGATTGTCACGAAAACCCGTTTTCGCCGCTGCCTCGCGACCATGTTAAATCAATGACTTGGATTCGCCATACGAGAACTGCACCCATCCGTCCCGGCGCTTCCTACCGTGCGCCCGCAGCGTTCCAGGTGGCGAGAAACCGTTCGCGGATCCCGTCGCGGCGACGAGCGCAGTACCGCGTCAGCCAGCCGCAGGCCCTCATGAGCTGTCCTCGTCTGCCGCGAGTGCCCGACGACACTCCTTCCTCGCAAGCGACATTGCGGGTCGGTCGACGCGATAGCGGTGCCGCGCCTGCCCGTCGCAGAAAACTCCGGTGTCTCCGGCGGCACGACCCTTTCTGACCTGTCGCGCCGTTCGTCGATCACTTCGCCACCGCGGGTTCGATGTTCAGCATGTCCGCGACTTCCGGCCAACTCCGCGCGCCGTTGGTCCTGAGATCGTCTGTCAGGTCCTCGGGCATCCAGCGCCAGATCGCGGCCTCGAAGGTCGGGCGTGCCTTGATGCCGGCCAGCCATCGGGTGACGCCGGGCAGGCGGCCGCCTTCCCACATCCCCTGCATGGACATCATGTCGAGCCGCATCACATAAGGCGTCATCGCGATGTCGGCAAAGCTGAAATTGTCACCCGCAAGCCACGTGTTGTCCTCGAGAGCATCTTCCATTTTCTTCAGGTAGCGGTCGTAGAGCTCGACCTGCTGGCGCGCGCCCGGAGCCTCGAAGCCCAGGCGCACCAGTTCCTTCTTGCGTTCATGCCAGTTTGCACTGACCGAGAACGGCGGTGTCGAATCGAGGAATTCCCGGAGTCCCTTTTCGCCAAGCCCCCTGATGGTGTGACGGTGCGAGGCCATGAAGGTCAACGCCCCACAAGCCGGATGAAGGTCCTCGTCGACGGCCTTGGTCCAGTACCGCACCTCTGCGCGCTGCACCGGATCCTCGGGGCGGATCCGGTTTTCCGCAAAGACATCATCGAGATATTCGCAGATATTCGTCGACTCTCGGATGATCGCGCGGTCGTGAACGAGGGTCGGAACGACGGCCTTGGGATTGATCTTGGTGTATTCGGGCTTGAACTGGTCGCCCTTGAGGATGTCGATATAGTGCCCCGTCCAGGACAGCCCCTTTTCCTCGAGAAAGAAGCGGACCTTTGCCGCGCACACGGACGATCCGTGATGATAGAGTTCAAGCATGCTGGGCTCTCCCCGATTTTTGATCAATTCTCCCGCCTGCGATCCCCGAAGCGGGAAGCGGCAATGTTCCCGCCAGGTTCGCGGAAATCAAGTCAGGCTCCGGCGAGCGGCTTCCGGCGGCTCCGCGCCGTGGGCAGCGCGCTGTCCGTTCTGCCGGGTCAATCGACGGCATGGGCGCTGACGAGGATCGCGGCCAGGAGGCATGGTTCGTCGGTGCGGACGCTCCAGGAGTGATTGGTGCCCCGCTGGACCATGACGTCGCCCTGTCTGAGGCACACCTCGCCGGTCTCGAGAATCGCCCAGATCTCTCCCTTGAGAACGATGAGGTAGTCCACCGTCGAGGTCTTGTGCATCATCGCATCGCTGCTTGTCATGTCCGCTGCATGCCTGGCGCCGATGGATTCGAATGCGTCACGCGCGTCGGCGCGGTTGCGCCAGGCCTTGTCGGGAGGGAACTCGACGATGCGGAAAACGGTGCCGCCCGGCGGCGGTTCGAGTACGACCGGGCGGTCGGCGGCGTCCTCCTGTCCTGAATTGTCGGCCGGCACGCCGACGGTCTGCCACAGGTCGGTGAGCGCGAGCCCCGGCATGGACTCCATTTCCTTGACCGCCGTCGCGTGCCCGTCGATGACAAACACCGATCTTCCGTCCTCGTCGTGCGCTGTGACCACGCGGCGGATCTTCTCGACCATCGTTCAGTTCTCCCTGACGACCCTGTTGCGAAGGATTCCGATCCCCTCGACTTCGAGTTCTATCACGTCGCCGTCCGACAAGTAACGTTCAAGCTCCAGCCCGCACCCGCCGCCGACGGTGCCCGAACCGAAGAACTCCCCCGGATGAAGGGTCTCGGAGCGTGATATCCGGGCGATCAGGTCCTCGAACTTCCAGTGCATGCTGCCGGAATGTCCGCGCGACCATTCCTCGCCGTTGACGCGCGCGACCATCGAGCAGTCATAGGGCTCGATCTCGTCAGCGGTAACGATACAGGGGCCGATCACGTTCCCGGTGTCAAAATCCTTGCCCTTCGCGGGTCCGAGACCGCCCGGCATTTCGAGCGCCTGCGCGTCGCGTGCAGAGATGTCGTTGAAGATGGCGTAGCCGAATATGTGTCGGCGCGCATCGCGGCGGCTGATGTCACTTCCTCCGGTGCCCAAAAAGAACCCGAATTCGAGCTCGTAGTCGAGTACGTCGGCATAGGCGGGCCACACTATGTCCTCGTCGTGCCCGATGACAGAGAAGCGGTTGGCCTTGTAGTAGATCGGCTGCCGGTACCAGACATCGGGAACCTGGAAAAGGCCGTTTGTTTCGATTTCGCGGAGTGCGGCCTCGGGATCGGGCCGGGACGCGGCATAGTTCTTCCGCAGTACGCCATAGGCTTGTTTCAGGTGTTCCTCGAAACACAGGCAGTCGCGGATCTGGGGCGGTTCCGGCACCGGCGTCCGCAAGGTTATGCGGTCCGCGGGGATCACGGATCGGGCTGGCGGGTCGACGGATGCGAGACGGGCGGCCTCAAGCGCTTCGCCACCGGCGCGGATCAGGGCAAGCATCGACGAGAAGGCGGAACCGCCCGGGGACCGGCTCAGATCCACCACTGCGATGTCGTTTTCGATGAGGGCGCCGACCCGGTCTTTGCCGTCGCCGCCATCCCGGCGGAAGGTCACGAGTTTCATCGCGTTATTGGTATTCCCGGCGGAGCCGTGTTCCCTTCGGACCGCGCAAGTGGATCCAGACCGCACGGCGGTTGTTCCTCATCATGGCATGATTGCCTCCTGCCGCAACAGTAGTGCTCGGTGTCGGCGAATCGACGGCAAAGCGCGTTCGGCTGCGGGCTTGAATGGCGAGCTGGCGGGCGTTGGCGAAATGGGAACCGGGGTTTGGCGGTTGACTGCGGCAAACGCGGTCACGCCGGTCGCCAGGGTGCGACGCTGCGCAGCGCGGCAGAACTCGAACGAACGCTTACCTTCGGCCTAAGGGTGGACCACTTTGACAGGAGAGGATCAGTGCGCAGCAATGCACATTCCTACCGCGACGACGGCGCTGCGCGATGTCTTCCCCGACATACGCGAGCAGAGATGCTGGGTTCACAAGACATCGAACGTCCTGGGCGCCATGCCCAAATCCATGCACGAACAGGCCAAGGCTGATCTGCAGGGCATCTGGATGGCCGAGACCAGGAAGGAGGCCAATACCGTCTTCGATCCCTTCGTCGAAACCTACGGCGTGAAATACGAGAAGGCCGTGGCCAAGCTGGTCAAAGACCGCGACGAATTGCTGGCCTTCTACGACTTTCCGGCCGAGCACTGGAAGCACATCCGGACCACGAACCCGATCGAGAGCGTCTTCGCCACGGTCCGCAACCGCACGCGAAAGACCAAGGGGTGCCTGAACCGGAAGACCGCTCTCGCCATGGTCTTGCGGTTGATGATGTCAGCCAAGAAGAAGTGGCGGAAGATCAACGGGCCAAACCGTCCGTTTGAGGTCATTCAGGGGGTTGAGTTCAATGACGACATCAAGCAAGTTCAAATTGCCGCCTCATGACGATCGTCCCCAACTTTTTGGCATAGCTCCGAGATCGTCCCATCTCCGATTGTGGTAAATCAAGAAGCGGCCGCAGCCCGCAGACGGGCGGGCATTCGAACGCCTTGGGTCGATTGATCGTTTTCGAACAAGAGCGCGGACCGGACTTCCTGCGCCTCGCCAATGCACTTTCCGCCCTCTACCCGCGTGGCAGCCGCGAGAGGCGGGTTACGGGCGCCATGAAGACCCGGATCGCCGAGCGACAATCCTTGGGCCGGTCGGCGCCCCGAGACCGGGCCGGCGGCGGGCTTCATCCGGCGGGGACAGGAACCGGAGAACGTAATCCAAGGAGGACAGGATCATGACGGAAGAAACCGAACTGCTGGACCGTATCACCGTGCGGGCCGATGTCTTCGGCGGTAAGCCGATCATTCGCGACATGCGCATCGCGGTGGAGCATGTGCTGGGTAAGCTGGCGGCGGGAGAAAGCGTGGAAACCATACTCGGCGAGTATCCGCTTCTCGAGCCCGAGGATATCCGGGCCTGTCTGGTCTTCGCCCATCGTTCCTTGGCCGGCGAGCGTGTCCATGACCGCATTTCCGTGCGACAGGCTTCGTGAAGTTTCTTCTTGATGTTTGTGTCGCGTCGCGCGTCCTGCATCGGACCTTGGTCGGCCTCAGGCACGATGTGCTGTCCGCTGGCGACGGACATGCGAACGCCTAGGATGAGGCGCTGCTCGCCGTCGCCTACCGCGAAGACCGTAAGCGTTTTGTCCCGACTCCGACACCGCCGCTCGATCAAGCCGCCGCTCGGCGGACGGCAAGCCGCGGCCGTCGGTGCAATCATGTTCCCGTAATGTGCCTGCCACGCGCCGGATCACGGCAGTCTGCAACCACGTGACGGGAGGGCAGGCGATAGCCGACCGCCAAAATTCAGCCGTGCGCGATCAAAAGTCCCCACAGCGCACACGCCTCGTCTTTGACATGTGCCATAATACACATTACGGTCGGCCATGATACGGAGCTTCAGGAGCCGGGCGCTCAGGCGGTTCATGGAACGCGGCGACGAACGCCGCATCCATCTGGAACATCGTGAGACCGTGCGCGACATCCTCGTGCGGCTCAACGCCTCGGCCGCGCCGGACGACATGGACCTGCCCGGATTCCGGCTGCACCGGCTCAGGGGCGCGTATGCCGGGTTCTGGGCGGTCACGGTCCGTGCCAACTGGCGGGTGATCTTCCGCTTCGAGGACGGCCACGCCGCCGATGTCGACTATCTGGACTACCACTAGGGAGGTAACGCCCATGCTCATGCATGATCCGCCCCATCCCGGCTTGTTCATGCGGCGCCGGTGCCTCGACCCACTGGGTCTGACCGTGACCGAGGCAGCGAAGGGGCTTTCGGTCTCGCGCAACACGCTGTCGATGCTGCTCAACGGCCGCCTCGGCATCTCCCCGGAGATGGCGATCCGGGTGTCCGAGGCCTTCGGCGGCAGCCCCGAGAGCTGGCTAACGCAGCAGATGCAGTATGATCTTTGGCACGCGCAGCACAACCGGGCACCGGTCGAAGTCCGCAGGTTCGCCGCCGCCTGACCGCGGCCTTCAAGCAGGATTACAGGCGCGAGACGAAGGGCCGGCCAGGACCGTCGATGCTGAGCTCGCGCATGTCGTGGCCGGGCTGGCGGGGGACCGGCCGCTCCCGCCGCGCCATCGCGACCACGCGCCTAGCGGGCAACGGAAGGAGATTTGCAAAGAACAGTTGACGGCGAGGCCTATCCGTCGACCGGCCTCTTTCGATGCCCCTATAGCACGATGATCCCACGCTGCTAATCAAGCGGCGACCGGCGAGATTTTTCGGTCTGCGTCGCGCTGCAATCGCGCCGCCAAGGCTCAATGAGACCTTCTCGGCGCGAAAAATTGCGCTCAAGAGGCGATCTGTGATGACGCGAGCCCCAACGCACTCGGATTTCGCGTCTCGGAATCAGCATGGGATCACCGTGCCCCTATAGCCGTTGCCGTGGAACCGGGGAGGGTGCCATGCTATGAAAAACGTGCCCGTGTACTTCGACATAAATGTGCTCCCCGAGTCGCAGAGACGGCTTTGGGAGATGCTTAACGGTACGCCGTCAGGTTTCGTTCTTTACGGAGGCACAGCGCTTGCATTGAGGCTGGGGCATCGTCAGTCCGTCGATTTCGATTTCTTTTCCCGCGACGCCTTCCAGCCCGATTCGCTCCGGAGAAACATTCCCTACTTGAGCGGGAGCCTGACGATCCGAAGCGAGGAAAACATCCTGTCATGCGTTCTGAACCTGGTTGGCGAGGTGATGGTGTTGTTTTTCGGAGGCCTCGGTATGTCCAGCGTCAACGACTCGGATAAAGCGGACGGACCTGGCATTCTTGTGGAGTCCTTGCTGGATATCGCCGCGACAAAGGCGGCTGCGGTTCAATCGCGTGCCAAGGACTATATCGACCTGGACGCCCTGCTGCGCTCGGGTCTCTCGCTTGAGGAGGCGCTGGGGGCCAGCCAATGCCGTATTCGGCCCTGAGTTCAATCCCTTGGTAACGCTCAAGGCGCTTGCTCATTACGAAGACGGCAATTTGCACCAGG
Source organism: Alphaproteobacteria bacterium (assembly GCA_964291215.2). Lineage (GTDB taxonomy): Bacteria > Pseudomonadota > Alphaproteobacteria > MPNO01 > UBA830 > JAJEBT01. The sequence goes on from OZ219791.1 coordinate 3,362,838, forward strand.
TGCCGAATGAGGTTCGTGTAAACCTGACGAAAGCCGTTGCAGCGGTCAATGTTGAGAACCTGCCAGTATTCGAACCGCGCGCACGCCTTTGTCCCGACGAAACAGTAACGGAGCACGACAATGGCTTCTGAGATTTCGGATGATGCTCTCGGAGCAAGGGAGCCAGCCTCCCCGGACCGCAGTCCAGAGCAGGCTCCTCCCGGTCCGGCCGGGCCGACCCTGCTTGAGATTGCGCGGCGGGTGGTATGGTTCCAGCCGCCTCACGAGACGCTGCGCGACGAGGTCCAGTTCCTGAATCATGCGATGATCTACGGCTCCTCGGAGGATACGGCGACGATTCGTCGTGCCTGCGGGGACGAAGCGTTGCGTGACGCCTTGCGTAATGCTTGGCCCGGGATCTTCGATCCACGCTCCTGGTCCTACTGGCACACGGTTCTTGGTATGCTGCCCGTGCCCCCGATGCGCGTCCGGCAGTTTCCCGCCGAGTCGGGGGAGGCGGTTCCGGAGGTGAGCCCGGCCATTCAGGGGCATGGCGGCCCTCCAAGGGGCCGGGAAACCGGGGCGCCGGACCGGAATGTACCGGCCCCGGCTCCGAACCCGTTAGGCTGATCCCCCTTCTTTACGGAGTAACCGCTCCCGGCGCCGTCTTCCGATAAGCAGGGCTTTGTGTTTGGGCCCGCGTGCCGGGCAGGAGATGGCGCCTTGTCGCTGAGAACTCCCGCGGCAAGCACGGCTGTTCGGTTTATCGAGACCTTCGAACAGGGCCTCGAACTGGGCACGAGACAGGGGCATCGTGCCGTCATGAACCGTCGGCCAGGCGAAACGAGCCTGCTAAAGGCGCTTGTGGGCCAGGACCAGGCCGATTCCGTCCCACCAGAGCACCGTGATCCGGTCCATCCGGTTGCACGGAAAGACCACGGCTACCCCGGAATAGGGGTCGAGACCCAGCTCGTCCTGGACGATCGCCGCCAGCCCCTCGCGCTGCTTGCGGAAGTCGACGGGCCGCGTCGCCACCACAATCCTCACACCGGACCCGGGAACGATGGACTCGATAGTGTCAGATTGAAAGCCCCCCCCCCCCCGTTATCGGCGACGGCCGGGTCGGACCGCCGGGAGCCGGAGTGATTTCTCCGCAGTGCCAGGGACGCCGGCTGCCGCGATCAGGCCGTGGATGTCCGTTCGGCTTCAGGCTTCGGCGTCTGGAGGATAGAGGGAGGAAATCCGTGCGCCGCCGAAGGCCTGCCAGCTGACCAGCTCATGCGGGTCTTCAAGGTGTATCTCGCACACGACATCCCGTGAAGCATCGCGCTTCATCTCCCTGATGCGGGTCCAGTACGGCATGTCGTTGAGGTGCCATTCCTCGCGTTTCCATTCGTTCCAGGTCAGGTCTCTGACACTGCAGGTGCGGGTCAGTTGCTCGCGCATCGGCAGGCAGGTCGAATCGATGATGAACATGTTGTCGTTGGGCAGGCGGTGGGCATCGCCCATCGCCCAGGAAATCACCCGTTCCGGGTCGTCGTCGTCCGAGGATGTCCAGACTTCGCGTACGGTCCCCTTTGCCTCGTCGACCTCGTATTCGATCGCGCGCGCGAAACACTCGTAGGGCGCCGCCTGCGGTGCGTAGGGCTGGGCGCGGCACAGCCCGTTGTCGTACATGACGATGGTCCCGTCGACGGTCACCCGTGGATTGTGCCCGTGATAATGCCAGCGAAGCTCGTGCGCGGGATCCAGGAGCCTTTCCTTCTGCGGGCTCCTCCAGTTTCCGTGGTCGCCGAGGATCCACCTGATCTCGCCCGACGCCTTGTCGATCTTGATGATAGCATCCTGATGGCGCAGCGAGACGATGACGCTGTCGTCGGAAGGGTCGTAGGTGATGCCGTTGCCGTGCGTCCAGTCGAGGTGTTTGGGGAAGCCACGATTGTGCCAGTACGCCTCCATCAGGTGGTAGGACCACCGGTGGACATCGAGATGTTCGAAGGTGTCCCAGTTCCAGATGATTTCGCCTTCGGGCGTGAATTCCACGAAATTGTCCCCGACTACCGGCTGGGTGGTGCGAGGGGCGTCGGGATCGGTCTCGCTCGTATAGTAGTTCTCGATCATGCGGGCGTTCGCCGTCATCGCGAGAAAATTGCCGTTGGGCACCTGGTGCGGTTGGTGGTGCAGGCTTGCTGCAGCGATGGGAATGGCGCCTTCTACCGGTCCCTGGGGCCGGCCGCTGGCGTAGAAGGTGCGGATTACCTTTCCCGTAAGGTCCATCTCGATCGACCGGAAATCCACATGATGAAAGAACAGATTGCCGTTGGCCAGCTGGTGAACGCCCGCGATCCGGGCGTCCGACCGGTAGTACCAGACCACTTCCCCTTCCGCATCGAGGATCAGGAGGAGTCCCCACCGGGTCGTGAAACGGAGCTGGGCCGGTGTCATGAAGGATTGGCGCGCGTTGACCCGGCGCCGGACGCTCAGAAGTGTGAAGCCGGGCTGCATCTCGGAGGTTCTCGCTTCACGGACTGTGATCGTTGGCCATTCGGCGCTGTCAGCCGGAAGCGACGGCGTGCGGTACCAGAGTTCGACAGGCTCGGCATCGCCCGCCACGACCGTGATGCGGTGTTTGGTGTCGGCCCGCATGCCTATGACCGGCAGGCCGTCTTCCGGCCTGTGCGATGGCCCATAGGCGACGGTGCGTGTCGAGCATCCGTCGTTGATGGTCAGGGTGGTCGTTGCCGGCGTATCGGTCCCGAAGCGTACCAGCGCCACGAGGGGCACGTTCTCGTTGGGATTTCTCTCCACTGTCGGTGCAGTCACGAACACGGCTTCGTCCTTTCGCATGCTGTCTCTCTCCCCGGAGCGGACGCGCTTCCACATGTCCGCGACGGAGATCCTAGCTGTCCAGAATACCACGGATCATCGGGATCGATCTGATGGAGTTTTCGGTACCGGCGCGCTGACCGATTGACGGCCACAGCCATACGGCTGACCAGTTCACCTGCTGCGAGGGGAAATCGGTCGGACGGTACCGGGGTCCTTGCCGCTACAGGATGAGCCACTCCGGAATCCATTTCGGAAACCTGCCGGCGAGCAACGCCGCGATCAGCGGTTCGTGAAAAAATAGACGGATGACGCGGTCGTAGAACCCGAACATGAGGACCCAGACGGCAATCGCGTAGGCAGCCGCGACACTCGGCCGGAAGCGGCCCCAGGCCACCAGGTAGGCGAAGACGAAGATCGGCAACGCGAGCTTCTGACCGATGAGCAGGGTGGCCACGATGATCGCGGCGAGCCAGCCGAGGAAGTGCAGCGACCGGTCGAGTACCGCCTGCGCCGCATACTCCCGGAAACGGCCCCCCTGGCCGATCTTGTCCTCCGAGATCAGCGATCGCGCATCGCGGAGGACGGCTGCAGCGGCGAGCAGGACGCCGGGTACAGCCATCACCAGCGGGAACTGTCCGACATCCTGCTCCCAGGACCATGCCATCCATACGGCTCCGGCAAATACCGCAAGGAACAGCATTGAGACGGGCAGCGACATCACCGGGTTTCTGGCCCGTCCTTCGCCGGTCTGTGGCGTGTCCGCGCGCGCATTCGACCTGATCGTGCTGCGCGCCGAGAGGACGACGGTGATGATGCCAAGGACGAGGACGATGATGACGATGGGGTTGGTGAGCCATCCGATACCGTCATGGGTGCGTATGCTCAGCAGGAACCTGTTCTCGACGATGGTCCCGAGAATGAGGCCTAGAATGAGAGGCGGCCGGGCCCAGCCGCCGCTCTTCATCAGATAACCGACGATTCCGAAAACAAGGCACGTGACCCATGCCTCGATAGTGGACTGGCCTCCGAGCCAGGATCCCATGAACACGAACACGATGACCCCGGGCACGAGCAGGTGTCCGGGCAGAAACGCAAGCCGCGCGACCTGACGGCTCCAGATCATCAGAAGCCCGGCCGCCACCAGATTGGCGATCATGATCATCCACACCATCGAGAACGTGATGTGAAGATCGGTCGACAGCATGTCCGGCCCCGGGCGGATGTCCTGGAGGATGAGCGCGCTCAGCAGGATCGCCGTTCCGAGGCTGCCGGGAATGGCGAAGGCGACCGCGGGGATGAGGGCTCCGCCCTTGGTCGCATTGTTGGCCGCTTCCGGCGCGATCACGCCGCGGATGTCCCCCTGCCCGAACTGGCTCTTGTCTTTGGCCGACTGCACGGCATGGCCGTAGGCGACCCAGTCGACGATCGCCGCGCCGAGGCCTGGCAGCATGCCCACATAGGTCCCGATTGCCGCGGAGCGCGTGGCAAGCCAGCCATGGCGGACGGCGTCGCGAATGCCGTCCCGTATGCTGCTTCGCGTGTCGGCGTTTTCGGTTTCCCGAGCAATCGAGATGTTGCGCGTCGCAAGTTCCATGAGTTCCGGAATTGCGAATACGCCCAGAACGACCGGAATCAACGGAAGGCTGTCGACAAGAAACTCAAGGTTGAACGTGTAGCGCTCCTCGGCAACCGTCTGTGCGGTGCCCACCGTGGAGAGCAGCAGGCCCATCGCCGCGGACGCGATGCCCTTGACCATCGAACCGCCGCTGAGCGCGCCGACCATTGCAAGCCCGAGGAGGGCGAGCGCGAATATTTCGGGCGAGCCGAACGCCAGAATCAGCGGCTGCACGATGGGCAGCGATACCGCGAGCGCGAGCGCGCCGAACAGGCCGCCATAAGCCGAAACCGCAAACGCGGCGCCAAAGGCGCGGGGCGCTTCGCCGCGCTTTGCGAGCGGATAGCCATCAAGGATTGTCGCCTGCGAGGCCGCGGTGCCCGGTATGCCCAGCATCACCGACGCGATCGTGTCGCTCGTGGTGGTGACCGTGTACAGGCCGAGAAGGAGCGCGATCGCGACCAGTGGCTCCATGTCGAAGGTGAACGGCAGCAGCAGCAGCATGCCGATGATGCCGCCGAGGCCGGGGACGGCGCCGAACCATATTCCGATGAATATCCCGAGGGCCAGGAAGGCCAGCACCCGGATCTCGAAAATCGACGTCAGGCCGGTGACGAGGGCGTCAAACATGCAAGTCCCCTGCGCGGCTGCTGCCATCGGGTCAGCATGCGGCGCACACCGGTGGTCGCAGGATGGGCGGCAGGTCTTCCGCCGTGGCGGTCGACGCCCGCCGGCAAGTCTTCAGAGCGGTTCCGCGCCGTCGCGGCGCGGAACCGCATCCGGGGGTCAGCGGATGATCGATTTCAGGTAGGCAACCGCTTCCGGGCTGATGTTCTTGTAGCCGGAGAGGACCTTGGCCGCTTCCTTTCCCGGCAGCCAGAACGGACGGCTCTTCGATGCCTTCATGAAGTTGTTCACGGTGCGCTGGTCGTTCCAGTTCGCCGCATAGGCCTTGCGCATCGTCGCCACGATATTGTCCGGGGTTCCCGGCGGCAACATCATCCACATTGCCCATGTCTGACGGCTGGTGAACCACTTGTAGACTTCATATTTGGGGCCCGATGGTTCCTTGCCCGTGACCTTCTTGTAGAACGACACGAAGTTCGGCATGTCGCCGTAACTCTGCCCCATGTCCCTCGGCGTGTCGCCATCGAACGGCGAGTGGTAGTACATGTCGATAGCGCGTCCGTCCTTGACCAGATCCTTCTTGTAGAAGACCCAATAGCCGATGTCGCCGGTGGAAATCGCCTGGATCTCGTTCTGCATCAGCGCCGCCTTGAGCTTGGGCTGGTTCTTGTAGCCCACGGCAAAACGATACGGGATACCGAGCATGTCGAAGGACATCCGCGAATAGAGGCCGAGCGCGCCGCCGGGGATGCGCCCGCCGACAACGAAGTTCTTGGCCTTGAGAAGGTCCTCCCGGCTTTTCAGCCCGCCGGCGAGGTCGGACCGGACAACGGTGACGAACGCTATGCCGGTCACGCCGACGGGATTGAATTCGGCCGGCACGTATTTGACGCCCTTGAGGCCGAGGAGCAGGCCCGAAAAATTCATCGGCCCCCACAGCATCTGAGTGCCGTCCTTTTTGGCGCGGTTGAAGACGAAGTTGATGCCCTTCTGGCCGCCGCCGCCAGCCATGTTCTTGACCTTTATGGTTGGCTTGCCCGGGATGTGATCGACAAATGTCTTTGCAAAGCGTTGTGCCTGGCGGCTCAGCCCGCCGCCGGCTCCAGCCGGCACGATGAGTTCGATCGTCTTGCCTGAAAAATCCTGCGCCGCCGCCTGTGTTCCGGCAGACAGCAGGCCAAAGCAGGCAATACCCGCCGCCAAAAGTGGCAGTTTACCGTTCATCCGATGTCCTCCCGTTGTCTGATTGTGCGCGAACTCTCTAGTCCATGAGTATAGCGGAGTTTAGACCTCCGCCGATGGTTGATGCAAGGCGGGAAGGTCTCCGGGCACAGTGATCCCATGCTGATTCCGAGACGCGAAATCCGAGTGCGTTGGGGCTTGCGTCATCACAGATCGCAATTTTTCGCGCCGAGAAGGTCTCATTGAGCCTTGGCGGCACGATTGCAGCGCGACGCAGACCGAAAAATCTCGCCGGCCGCCGCTGGATTAGCAGCGTGGGATCGTCGTGGTCTCCGGGTCGACGGTGTTTCTCGACGCCTGGGTTGGGCGCACTGCAACCGCGCCAGGATCAATCGCCGACTCCGCGACGGCAGCGGTTCCCTGGACGCCGCATTGCCACATCCGGAACGGCACGGCCTGTTCTTCAATCAGCCGCTGACAATTCTCGCAAACCGCAGAGCGAACCGAAACATGTTCTCGTCCGGCGCGGTTGTGTGCCGGTCGAGAGATCGCCAGAATTGGCTTTCGGGCATTTCGCCTCCTCGGGTTCCGCGGCGCGGCCGCCGATATCGAAGACCCGCGGTTCGGGCCCAACAAAAGGAGGAGCGCGTGGCGATTCCGGCACAGCATCCGGAGCCAGCGGATGCCGCCGAACGGCGGGCCGCAGCCCCGGTGACGGTGTACACCATGGACCGGCTTCCGGCCTATCAGGGGGATTTTTACGAGAATCTCCGAAAGAAAATGGTGCTCGTCGAAAAACGGAACGTGCCGCCCCGGGATGCGGTGGCTCTCGAGATCCCCGCCGGGCACTTCTTCCGCATCGTCAGCGTCGAGGGTCCGCAGGTCGGCGACCTGAACCTGTGGAACGCCGCCGACCTTTCGGAGCGGTTCTACAGCGGCAAGACCCGGGCCCTTCACGCCACCCATGTAAGCACCGGCGACAGGCTCTGGAGCTGTTTTCCGAGGTTGCGGCCGATGGCGACCATTACCCGCGACACCCTGGACTGGTACGGTTTCGACGAATCCGGCGCTGGCGTTCACGACGTGATCGGAACCCGGTGCGACCCCTACACGAACTTCCTGTTGACGGGTGCGGAGTATCACCATTGCTGTCATTCGACTCTCGCGCGCGCCCTGGCGGCGGCTCGGGGCCTTCCGCTGGTCGAGGCCGAGCGACATGTGCACGATGTCGTCAACATCTTCACGTGCACGGGCTACACCCGCGACACGCATCAGTATTTCATGAAGGCGAGTCCCGTCCGCCCGGGCGATTTCATCGAGTTCTTTGCGGAAATCGACCTGCTGGCCGCGTTGTCGACCTGTCCGGGCGGGGACTGCGGCGCCGGCCATTCGAGCGACAGCGCGGCCTGCTATCCACTGCAGGTCTTGGTCTTCCGGCCGCAGGCGGGGAAGCTTGAGGGCTGGACGCCTTGGGCGCCCAACGGATTTGGTGCCAGCGACGGGGAATGAGCGAAGAGGCGTGGCGGCCGCGGCTCGACGGTGCTCCGTCGCGGCCGGATGAACCGGGGCCGAACGTTCGCCTGAAGAGGATCGGGCCCGGCGATACTTGCTCAAACGGCAGGCGTCGGGCATACCTACAGGTGCGGGCGAGCGAGGGCTGTGGATGGAGTATTTTGTCCAGCAACTGATCAACGGCGTTACCCTCGGGGCGATCTACGGCCTGATAGCGATTGGTTACACGATGGTCTACGGGATCATCGGCATGATCAATTTCGCGCATGGCGATGTCTTCATGATCGGCGCATTCATCGCCCTGATCTCGTTTCTCGTGCTCGGCGTCATCGGGCTGACATGGGTTCCGCTGGCGCTGCTCATCGTCCTGATCGTGGCCATGCTGATCACTGCGGTCTACGGCTGGACCGTGGAGCGCGTCGCCTACCGCCCGTTGCGCGGATCGTTCCGTCTCGCGCCGCTGATCTCGGCCATTGGCATGTCGATCTTTCTTCAGAACTATGTTCAGCTTTTGCAGGGCGCCCGGGTGAGGCCGATGCAGCCGGTCATCCAGGGCGGCTTCACCGTCATGGAACGCGACGGGTTCGGCGTGTCGCTGAGCTATCTTCAGATTCTCATCGTCGTCGTTACGGTGATCCTCATGGCTGCCTTTTCGTTGCTGATCGCCCGCACGGCTCTCGGCCGCGCCCAGCGCGCCTGCGAACAGGATCGAGGCATGGCGTCGTTGCTCGGAATCAATGTCGACCGCACGATTTCGCTGACGTTCGTGCTGGGTGCGATGCTGGCCGCGGTCGCGGGCCTGATGTTTGTGGTCTATTACGGTGTGATCGACTTCTTCATTGGTTTCCTTGCCGGCATCAAGGCGTTCACGGCGGCTGTGCTCGGCGGCATCGGTTCGCTGCCCGGAGCGATGCTGGGCGGCCTGCTGATCGGGTTGATAGAGACCTTCTGGTCAGCCTATTTCACCATAGAATACAAGGACGTGGCGGCGTTTTCTATCCTTGTTTTGGTGCTGATCTTCCGGCCGACCGGCCTGCTCGGCAAACCCGATGTCGAGAAGGTGTGACGGGATGGCGGAGAGGCCGCTCGATCTCGTCGCCATCGCCAGGGAGGCGGGGCTTGCGTCCGCTGTCGCGCTCGGCCTGACGCTCGTAATGATGGGTACCGAGACGGTGGACCGTCCCGGCGGCCTCGCGCTTGAATATCGCTGGTCGTGGGTTGTCACTGCCGTCGTCGCCGTTTTTTTCGGAAGGGCGGCGTTTGCGATCCGACGTGAGAAACGGGCCGAAAGGGGAGCGGCGCCGGCCGGCCGCCTGTTGGGAGAGGACCCTGTCGGCGCCTGGATCCAGACTTTCGCCAAATATGCCGCGCCGGTGCTGATCGTCTTCGCATTCATCCTGCCGTTTCTGCCGTTTTCCAACCGCTATGTCGTCGATATCGCCACCTTGGTGCTCACCTACGTGATGCTCGGCTGGGGCCTCAACATCGTGGTTGGCCTCGCCGGGCTGCTGGATCTCGGATATGTCGCCTTCTATGCGGTCGGCGCCTATTCCTACGCTCTGCTGGCCATTCACTTCGATTTCTCGTTCTGGCTCGCGCTGCCGCTGGCCGGGCTCCTCGCCGCATTTGCCGGAATATTGCTGGGGTTTCCGGTCCTGCGGCTTCGCGGCGACTATCTTGCGATCGTCACGCTCGGTTTCGGCGAGATGATCCGAATCATCCTCCTCAACTGGTACAGCTTCACCAAGGGCCCGGACGGACTCTCGGGCATCCCGCGGCCGAGCTTCTTCGGCCTGCCGTTCAAGCGCCGGGTGCCGGAAGGGACCGAATCATTCAGCACCTTCTTCAATCTCGAATATTCGTCGATGCACAGGATCGTCTTCCTGTACTACCTGATCCTGCTGCTCGCGCTGGCGACCAACTTCTTCACCCTGCGGGCCAGAAAGCTGCCCGTCGGGCGCGCGTGGGAGGCGTTGCGCGAGGACGAGATCGCCTGCCGTTCGCTGGGCATTAACCCGACCAACACCAAGCTCACCGCCTTTGCTATCGGCGCGATGTTCGGCGGCTTCGCCGGTTCGTTCTTCGCGACGCGCCAGGGCTTCATCAGCCCCGAGAGCTTCACCTTCGTCGAATCGGCCGTCATCCTGGCCATCGTCGTGCCCATCGTCGTGCTCGGCGGGATGGGCAGTCAGATTGGCGTCGTTATCGCCTCGATCGTTCTGATCGGCGGGACCGAGCTGTTCCGTGAACTGGCGGAGTTCCGGATGCTCGCCTTTGGCGCGCTGATGGTCGCGATCATGGTCTGGCGTCCGCGCGGCCTCCTCGCCCATCGGGATCCGACTGTCCGGCTCAATCCGACGAAACCCCGGGCAGAGCCGGCCGGATGAATGCCACCGCCACGGCGGCAGCCGATCCGCCAAGACTGCTTGCGGTCGAACACCTGACGATGCGTTTCGGCGGACTGCTCGCGGTCGATGACGTATCTTTCGATGCCGCTGACGGAGAGATCACGGCAATAATCGGACCGAACGGCGCGGGCAAGACGACGGTGTTCAATTGCCTGACCGGTTTCTATCGGCCGACCCAAGGCATGCTGACCCTCGAGACCGGGGGACAGACGTTCCTGCTGGAGCGGATGGAGGGCTTCCGGATCGCGCAGCAGGCCCGGGTCGCCCGCACGTTTCAGAATATCCGCCTGTTTTCGGCCATGTCGGTGCTCGAGAATCTCGTGGTGGCGCAGCACAACGAACTGATGCGCGCATCCGGCTACACGGTGGCCGGTCTCTTCGGATTTCCGGGATACCGGCGTGCAGAACGCGTGGCGGTCGAACATGCCCGCTACTGGCTGGAAAAGGTCGGCCTCGTCGCGCATGCTGACATCGATGCCCGTGCACTGCCCTACGGCGACCAGCGCCGCCTCGAGATCGCCCGTGCAATGTGCGCCCGGCCGGTCCTGCTGTGTCTCGACGAGCCGGCGGCGGGACTGAATCCGCGCGAATCCGAACTGCTCAACAAACTCCTGCTGCAAATCCGGGCGGAGCAGAAGATCGGCATCCTGCTGATCGAGCACGACATGAGCGTCGTGATGGAAATCTCTGACCATATTGTTGTTCTCGATTATGGACGGAAGATTTCCGACGGCACGCCCGCTGCGGTGAGGAGTGATCCCGCCGTCATTCGCGCCTATCTCGGGGCCGAGGAGGCCTGATGCTGTGCGTCTCCGGAGTTCACACGTTCTACGGCAACATCGAGGCGCTGCGGGGTGTCGATCTGGATGTTGCGGAAGGTGAGATCGTGACCCTGATCGGGGCCAACGGCGCGGGCAAGACGACGTTGCTGATGACGATCTGCGGCGCACCATCGGCATCGCGGGGATCGATCCGCTTCGAGGACCGCGAGCTGGTCGGCATGCCGACCCATGAGATCGTCCGTCTCGGGATCGCCCAGTCGCCGGAGGGGCGGCGGATATTTCCGCACATGACGGTAATGGAAAACCTGCAGATGGGCGGAATAGGTACGGAAAAAGAGAACTTCTCTGAGGATATTGACAGGGTCGCCGGACTATTTCCCGTGCTTGCCGAGCGTTCGAATCAGCGTGGCGGAACCCTGTCGGGCGGGGAGCAGCAGATGCTGGCGATCGCCCGTGCGCTGATGAGCCGGCCGCGCCTGCTTCTGCTTGACGAACCGTCCCTCGGTCTTGCGCCCCTCATCGTTAGGCAGATCTTCGACGTCATTCGCGAGATCAACGAGCGGGACGGTATGACCGTCCTCCTGGTGGAGCAGAATGCGCACCATGCGCTGAGGCTCGCGCATCGCGGCTACGTGATGGTGAATGGCCGCATCACGCTGTCGGGCCGCGGCGAGGACCTGCTGGTGCGCCCGGAAGTTCGCGCCGCTTATCTCGAAGGAGCCGTGGCACCATGATTCCCTATCTCGACGCGCCGCTGATCGGGTTTCTCAGCGTCACCGTCTTTCTCGGCTGCGGGGCATCCTGGATGATGGGCCAGGCCGTGGCCGCGACATGGCGCCCGCTCTGGCAACTGGTCCTGTATGCCGCGATGCTCGGCCTCGTGGACCGGTTCATGAACTACGGGCTGTTCCAGGGCGAGCTTCTCTCCGCCAGCGGCTACCTACTTGATACGGGCCTGATCCTGATCGCGGCCCTGATCGCCTACCGCATAACTCGTGCGCGCATCATGGTACGGCAATATCCCTGGCTCTATGCCAGATCCGGTCTCTTCGGCTGGTGTGAGGTCGGGAAGGTGCCGGAAGATCCTGATTCCGGATCGTAATGGCTGCGCCGACGTCCGACCGGGAATTACGGAAAGCGGCGACGGTCCCGAGAGGCCGCAAGGGCTGCTGCGGCTTGCGGCCAGGGCGGCGGGAAAATCGCCGGAGCGTGGATTCACGGTGATCCCACGCTGCCAATACAGCGACGACTGGCGAGATTATTACAGTTTGCGTCGCGCTGCAATCGTGCCGCCAAGGCTCGATGGAGCCCTCTCGGCGCGAAAATTGCGATCGAGGAGGCGACCTGTGATGACGAGAGCCCAACGCATTCGGATTTCGCGTCTCCGAATTAGCATAGGATCGCCGTGGATTGGGCCTCGGTTGCTCGGGAAAGAAAAGCGAACTAGAGTTGGCCTCTGAAACCGCTGGATCTGGTGACGCGTGGCACGGGTGCGGCACGTTCTCCCGGCTCAAACGGAAGGAACCGTCATGATCAAGAAATACGGCCCAACCATTGTCGCCGCGGCTGGCCTAGTGCTGGCCGGCGGCGCTGCAGCGAAGGCGGACATCGTGGTCGCGACCGCCGGCCCGATGACCGGTCAATATGCCAGCTTCGGCCAGCAGATGAAGGCCGGCGCTGAACAGGCCGTTGCTGACATCAATGCCGCGGGTGGGGTGCTCGGCAAGAAGCTCGTCCTGCAGATCGGCGACGACGCTTGCGATCCGAAACAGGCTGTCGCGGTCGCGAACCAGATGGTGAACAAGAATGTCGTCTTCATGGCCGGACATTTCTGTTCCGGGTCGTCGATTCCGGCTTCGAAGGTGTATGAGGAGGAGGGTGTCCTCCAGATCTCGCCTGCCTCGACGAATCCGAAGCTGACTGAAGAGGGCGGCGACAACGTCTTCCGGACATGCGGCAGGGACGATCAGCAGGGTCAGGTTGCAGGCGATTTCCTGGCCACCAAGATGAAGGGCAAGGCTGTCGCCATCGTTCACGACAAGACGGCTTACGGCAAGGGCCTTGCCGACGAGACGAGGAAGGCCTACCGGGCCGCCGGTGGCAAGGAAGTACTCTACGAGGCTTACACCGCGGGAGAAAAGGACTATTCCGCCTTGGTCTCCAAGCTCAAGAAAAACAACATCGATGTCCTTTATGTCGGCGGCTACCACACCGAAGCCGGGCTTATGGTCCGCCAGATGCGCGATCAAGGCATGAAGACCGTGCTCGTGTCTGGCGACGCGCTCGTGACCGAGGAGTTCTGGGCGATCACAGGCAAGGCCGGGCAGGGCACGCTGATGACCTTCAGCCCGGATCCGCGCAAGAATCCTGTCGCAGCCCCGGTCGTCAAGGCGTTCAGGGCTAAGAAGATTGAGCCGGAAGGCTATGTCTTGTATACCTACGGCGCGATCCAGGCGTTTGCGCAAGCCGCAGAGAAGGCAGGGTCGATCGATGTCGACAAGCTGATCAAGTCGCTTCGGAGCAACCAGTTCGACACGGTGCTTGGAAAGATCGGCTTCGATGCCAAGGGTGACGTTACCGCGCCGGGTTATGTCTTCTACGAATGGAAGGACGGAAAGTACGACTACTTCAAATAGTCGTTCCGGTGTGATTGCTGATGGAGCGGCCCGCCGCTATGCGGCGGGCCGCTTTCGTTGTGTGCCGAGCGCATGACCGACAGCTTGGAACGGGCGCCGGTCGGCCGCGTCGCGGACCCAAGTGGTGAGCGAACGCCGCATTCGGGGCAGCTACCGGACTGCTAGCCCCGCGTCTCTCATTGAACAGCATTTGTCTTATGTCTTCGTGCGTCCAACGCTCAGATGCGACGAACCGGTCTACGAAGGGCAGAGCAACGGGCGGGCCAAGCCTGCCAAGGCGTACGGGCCCGTTGTCGATGAGGTGGTTGCCGTCGTCGAACTCGCGCGGCCATACGCTGCGGGAGTCCTGCCGAGAGGTCGCATTTCTTGGCCAACGGCTAGCCTGTCATGGAAGAGAAGCCGACCGCCGCGCCAGCGACGGGGCAGTCATGAACGACGAACTGATAGACAGGAATCCAGACATTCTGGGTGGCACGCTGGTGTTCGCCCGCACGAGGGTTCCGGTGCGCATACTCATCGAGTATCTGGAAGCGGGTGATCGGCTCGACGACTTCCTTGAGGACTTGCTTCGGGTCCCGGGATCAAGCCGTCTCGGTGCTGGAAAAAGCGAGGCTGATTCTCGCCGGCGAGCAGGATGAGGCTGCTGCTTGACGAGTCCGTACCCCGGGCTCTACGGATGTCCCTTCCTGCCGCCTGCAAGGTTCGAACCGTCCCTCAGATGGGATGGGCGGCACCGGAAACGGCACCCTTCTCGGTCTCGGTACGGATAGCGGATTCGATGCGCTGCTCACCGCAGACCGTGGATTCGCGCGTCCGCAGAGCTTGGACAAGCTGCCGCTTCCGATCGTCATCTTGCTTGCTGAAAGCAACCGGCCGGATGATCTGCGACCGCTTGTCCCCAAGGTGACATGCGTCCTGTCCGGCATGCTGCAAAGGCGCGTCTATCACGTCTCGACCGAGACTCTGATGGCGGATTGTGCGCCGCCTGCCAGCCCGCGGACCGTGCGGCCGCGCCTCTGCAGCCCACCGGCGAATATAGAGAGGCTCGCCGAACTGGTTGCGCAAGCCGCGAACCCGATGGTGCTCACTGAAGCCGCGGGGCGCGAGACCGAAACCTGCGAGGCGTTGGTCGCCTTGGCCGAACGCGCGACGCTGCCCGTAGTCGAACGTTCAACGATGTTGTTCCCCTATTTTCCGAAGAATCACCCGCTGCATCAGGGTCCGGATCTCGACGCGTTGGGGAACGACGCCGATCTCGTGATCCTGATGCGCACCAGGGTGCCATGGTATCCGCCGAGCGCCGCTCCGCCCGGGGCAGTGATCGTTGTCTTCGACGAAAAGCCGCATCGGGATTCGATGGTCTATCAGAGCCTCCAGACGGACATATATCCCGAGGACAATGTCGCGCAGACGCTGTGCGATCTTGCCGATGCTCTCGACCGGGTCGGCCTCGACGACGCGGCGGTCGCGTATCGTCGGTCGCGCCTTGCGCGGATCCACGCGGACCATGGGGCGGCCCGGATCTAGGCAGCCACCAGTAAGGAGCCGATCCGCCAGGTCGGGCTCGGGGGCAGGGTATCGGGTTGTCGCTCGGGATCCGGCTCGCGAGGCCGGACGTGCCTGTTGTGACGCTGATCGGCGACGGCGCCTTCCTTATATAACCCCGTTCTCCAGAGTCTCGGCGCGGAGCGGGACTACGGGCTCCCGACGATTTCCGTGATCTTCAACAACCGCAGGTACGCATTGATGCAGAATATGCATCGGAAACTCTATCCGGACGGCCCAGCCGTCGGCGCCGACACCTATTACGGCACCCACATCAATGCACCGGATTTCGTCAAAATTGCCGAGGCGTTCGGTGCCCATGGCGAACAGGTCGGCGATCCCGCCATGCTTGACGACGCGATCAGGCGCGGCTTGGAAGCTGCCAATGGAGGCCGGTCGGCCATCTTCGACGTCTGGTTTCCTAGAATGTCTCAAATCCCGCCCGGAACCCGCCAGGCAGACGGCGCACAACCGATGGTCTATCCAGTGATCAGGCGCTATGCTCGGAGTCTCCGTGTGGATGTGCATGGTCTTCCGTGAATACAGCCATGCGAATCGAAACCGTTTCAGAACCAGTTCCGGAGGAAGGGATGCCGCGCCGCCTGATTGACATTTCCGTTCCCCTCGAGGTCGGTATCCGGTCCGATCCCGACTTCATGCTGCCGAAGATTGTCTACCACGCGCATGATGAAACGGCGAAGGATATCTGCGCCCTATTTCCGGGCCTCGAACCCGAACAGCTTCCCGACGGCAAGGGGTGGGCTATCGAGGACATTGAGCTCACGACACATAACGGCACCCATGTCGACGCGCCGTGGCACTATCATCCGACGATGGATGGCGGCGACCGTGCGATTACCATCGATGAGATTCCGCTCGAATGGTGCTACCAGCCCGGCGTCAAGTTCGATTTCCGGCATTTCGATGACGGCTACCTAGTGACGCCCGCCGACATGGAAAGGGAGCTTGGGCGCATCGGCCACGATCTGCAGCCGCTCAATATCGTCATCGTAAACACGTCTGCCGGGGAGCGTTACGGGAAGGACGATTACCTCGAGAAAGGGTGCGGATTTGGCCGTGAAGCGACGCTGTGGCTGACCGAACGCGGCGTGCGGGTCGTCGGCACTGATGCGTGGACTTGGGACGCTCCGTTTCCGCAGACGCACGAAAGATGGAAGGAAACGCGCGATCCCTCGATCATCTGGGAGGGCCACAAGGCCGGTCGCGACCGGGGGTATTGCCAGATCGAGAAAATGGGCAATCTCGACAGGTTGCCGCCGACCGGTTTCGATGTAATCTGTTTTCCGACCAAGATCAAGGGCGCGTCGGGAGGCTGGACCCGCGCCGTTGCCGTGGTAGAGGAATAGCGCACGGCAGGCGCTGCGGTTGTTTCAAGTTCGCCCGCGGTGTCGCGGGTGCACCCGATATATTGGTTGCGGATCTGGCTGGCGATGACAACCTGTATTCTGGCATAGTGCCGGGTTTCGGGAGGCGGAGATGAGCGCATTGTTGGCGGAGCATCGGGCGGCGGTTACGGGAGGCGGTTCCGGAATCGGCCGCGCGATCGCGATGGGATATGCGGAAGAGGGTGCAGAAGTGACCATTCTCGACGCGAATCCCGAGGCGGCAACACGGGTCTGTGACGAGATCGCGGCAGCCGGTGGCCAGGCGCGCTCGTTCGAACTTGATGTACGCGACCGCAACGCATGCGTCGCCATCGCCGGGAAGATTGCCAGCGAGTTCGGTGATATTACCGTCCTGGTGAACAATGCCGGAATCAACCGGCGTACCCCGTTTGCCGGCGATGAAGACGCGGTTCGGAAAGACTGGGATGACATCATCTCGGTCAACCTGGACGGTATGTTTAATGTCACGCATGCTTTCGTTGACCAGCTTCGGGCGACTGGGGGACGCGTGGTTAACATCGCTTCGGTCCAGTCCTTCGTCCACATGCGCACCCCCAACTCGCTCGCCTACACGACATCCAAACACGGCGTGCTGGGATTCACACGGGCCCTAGCCGCAGAACTGGGCAGGGACGGGGTGCGGGTGAATGCGATCGGGCCGGGGCTGGTGGAAACGCCGCTGAACGCGGAAGCGCGGGCCAGGAATCCCGATCTGGTGAGGATGATCCTTGAACACACCCCCCTGCGGCGCACCGGCCAGCCCGAGGACATCGTCGGGCCAGCGGTCTTCCTTGCTTCGGATCTGTCGCGATACGTCACCGGCGACATCATCATGGCTGACGGCGGCTACAAGACGATCTGAGAACTTGCCGAGATGACGTCCTGCAGGCTGAGCATTGCGCTGGAGCGCTACGACAGGCACGTTCCGTTCTTCATGGGTCTGGTTGCGACGCCACCGGACATCGAGCTGGAGGCGCTAGAGGTCGGCATGGTGCCGCCCCGGCGTGACGGTGTTGATCGCCATCGACGCATGCTGGCCGACTGCGAGTTCGATATCGCCGAGGTCTCCCTGGCTTCCTACATCATGGCGCGGCGCCGAGGTGTTCCGCTGACAGCGGTTCCGTGCTTTCCGAGACGCCTGTTCAGCCAGAACCACATCTTCGTCAACGCGGACTCGGGCATCGCGAGGCCAACCGACCTGATCGGCCGCAGGGTCGCCATATGGGCCTTTCAGGTGACCATGTCGGTGCTTGCCAAGGGCGACCTCCAGACGGAGTACGGGGTGCCGTGGCGCGAGGTGACGTGGCTAACCGAGCGGGACGAGGAAGTTGCTTGGACCGGGACTGGCGGCAACATCGAGCGGATACTGGCGGGCCAGAACGGCGTCGAGATGGTGCTGACAGGCGCGGCGGATGCCTACATCAATCCGCATCCGCCGGAAGAAATCTTCGCCGATGGCCGGGTGAGGCGGCTGTTTGCCGACCCGAAGGGAGAATGCCTGCGCTACTGGCGGAAGCACGGCTACTATCCGATCATGCACTTGCTGGCGATCAGGGAGGGGACTGTTGCGGATTGCCCGGATCTGCCGCGGCAGCTGGTCGAGATGTGGGACAATGCGCGCGAGCAGGCGTGCGAGTTCTATGTCGACCATGATTACACAGTGCTGCCCTTCGGAAGATACGCCTTCGAGAGTGACCGGAATGCATTCGAGGGCGAGTTGTGGCGGTCCGGGCTGGCCGCGAACCGCGACAATCTCGACAGGTTCATCGGCTACATGGTCGACCAAGAGCTACTTGACGCACCGATCTCCCCGGAGTCGCTATTTCACGAGAGCGTCCTTGACACGTAGCGCCGGGAGCGCCTGCGTCGTTGCTGGATCCCGGGCGCTCAGGCTGCGGCGCTGCCTGTCCGTTGCCGGTTCCGGAGCAGGACATGCAGTGAGGGGCTTCGAACGGCAAACGGGACGGCGCAATTTCCTTGAGCCGGGGCTGCGGAGTCCGGCCGCTTGACTGGGGCCTTGCGCCGTTCATATTGCTGCCGTCGCTGGGAATTGTCGGCGCACGCCGCCCGATCCCGGATCGAAGAGACGGTAGGAGACAGGAAGGAAACCGACAATGGCCAAGGACGGAAAAGTCATCATCACCTGTGCGGTCACGGGATCGATCCATACGCCGACCATGTCGCCGCACCTGCCGATCACGCCGGATGAAATCGCGACAGACGCCGTCGCCGCGGCCGAGGCCGGGGCCTCGATCTTGCATCTTCACGCCAGGGATCCAAATGACGGTCGGCCGACGCCGGATCCGGCAGTGTTTATGGAATTCCTGCCGCGCATCAAGCAGCAGACGGATGCCGTGGTCAATATCACCACCGGCGGCGGTCACGGAATGACCCTCGAAGAACGTTGCGCGGCGGCCCTGCATGCCAGCCCCGAGATGACGTCGCTCAATATGGGCTCGATGAATTTCGGGCTGTTTCCCATCCTTGAAAAGAACATGGCTTGGAAGCATGACTGGGAGCCCGCCTATCTGGAGATGACACGGGATTTCATATTTAGAAATACTTTCAAAGATATAGAATGGGTTCTCAAAGAATTGGGAGAAAATCACGGGGTGCGCTTCGAGTATGAATGCTACGACATGGGCCACCTCTACAATCTGGCGCACTTCCTTGATCGCGGAATGATCCAGCCGCCTGTCTTTGTCCAGACTATCTTCGGCATTCTGGGTGGCATAGGCGCGGACATCGAGAATCTCGCCCACATGCGGCGGATCGCCAACAAGCTGTTTGGCGAGGAAAACTACGAATGGTCGATCCTCGCCGCCGGCCGCCACCAGATGAACTTTGTGACGACGGGTGCGATCATGGGCGGGAATATCCGCGTGGGGCTGGAGGACTCGCTCTATCTGGGCAAGGGACAACTGGCGGAGAGCAATGCCGACCAGGTCTCCAAGATTCGCCGCATCATCGAGGACCTCTCGCTCGAAGTTGCGACCCCCACCGAGGCTCGCGAACGCCTGCGGCTGAAGGGCGGTGACCTCGTCAAGTTCTGACCGGGAAAGCCAGCGAGGGGCTGTTCGGCTTGCCATTGACAGAGAGCGGACAGCCTGCAGACTATGAGGACGCCCGTTGCAGGTTCTCCCCGGATTTCGCAGTGGGCGGCACCGGCATCCTCGCTGATCTGAAACGGTGTTTCCGGTTTCCCATGTCGGTCTTTGCGTTGTTCCGTGCGCGAGGATGCCGAGCCGGTTCCACGGGAGAGTAAGCTGCAACTATCTGGCGGATGCACGCGATTCCGGAAGCTGTTTTCCTGCAGTTCGAGCAGCGCGACCAGGAGCGTGTCCGCCCGGTTGCGATGGTTCGCCACGACCTTTCGATGTCCGGCCCCTCCTGTCGGGTTTGCGCTATGGTCCCGTCCTCCGGACGCGGGCAATTACGTCGGAAGGTGTCCGAATCCACCCGCCCGGATCAGCTCTCGCGTATTGAGAAGGCGTGATTTTTGCGTGCGGCGTCGAGCCCTGTCTCCGTGCGGGCCTCGATGCGGTAGAGCGGCGTGTCCGGCTCGACCCGGGCCCCGCGGCGCACCAGCAGATCCAGTCCTGCGCTCTTATCCGAGGGAGCGCCAGCAGCGTGGGCGATGCCGGCGAGCCTGAAACAGTCGCTGGAGTCGACAACTCCATGGGTTTCCGCGGGAATCTCGCACACGTGGGACGCGTTCGGCACGTCTTCCGGCGGCGGCCCCTGCGCCGCTGCCATTTGTGCAAACGTTTCCTAGCAGGGTGACATTATTGGATTGAAGGGTATAGTGACTTCAGTTTCGTCCGAGCATCCTTCGTCGTGAAACGCCAGTCGACGGTGACATCGGCCGCATTGCACCGTTCCACCCATGCTGCCGTCTCCCGCCGCATGGTGTCTCTGTCGGGAATGCGTCGCCGAAGGCACTGCTGCGACAACGCACCGATCTCGGCCATGTTGAGCCAGCTTCCGTGCTTCGGCGTGTAGCGAAACTCGAACCGCTTTCGCACCCGCCTCCTCGGGCTCGAAGGCTTCATACAGCGACTGTGTGTGTTCAGATTGTCCAGCACGATCTTCCTGTCGGGGAAATGGTCGTCGGCAAGCTCCCGGATGAAGTGCGCCCGGTCCCGCGGCGGTCGGTGACTTTCACCATGCGCCAGTTCTCGTTGGGCGCGAAGGCCATGAAGAGGTTGGCCGTGCCGTTGCACTCATATTCATAGTCGGCCACCTCCGGCTGACCGGGGGATGCGGGTTTCCTTCGTCTGCTACCGGCTGGTCTCGCACCAGCACCTCGTCCCCGGCAAAATCCCGCTGATAAATGTCAAGCACGTCCGCCGCCACGAACTGTGCGCTCCGGTGCGGTGGAATGCAGCACCAGTACTGCTTCAGCCACGGCTTGGTCTCTTTTTTTAGCCCGAAGTTCCAGAGATGATCAGACCTAAGTATCTGATAGAAATGACATTCGATACATTTCAGCGGTCTCGGTACACTATGGCTTCACGCCCAGGAGCTTGAATGCCCTTCTCTGGAGCGGCGTGGGCCGTGTGGTGACCGGGAAGGGTTCGGCGCCCGCAAGGCGGGGCGCCACGGTGTTGCGGGTCGCAAGATCGCCGATGAGGGTGCGGAAGCTGTGCCCCCTCCGGGCGTCCTCTTCGTTGTCGCCTTGGCCCGAGCGCTCGCCGAGACTTCTGCCGGCGCCACGACGGACGGCCGCCTTCGGCATCCTCGTCGTCGAACAGCATGGGCTTCAGTCGCATGTGCCATGTAGTAGGCGAGCATGCACAGGAAGATGTGGGCCCGGGGCGGTGGTAGACGGGACGGACCTTCAGGTCCTTGAGGCTGCGGAAGGCCCGTTCCACGGAGCTCAGCCGCTTGTAGGCGCGCGGGACCGTCGAGCTCGCTCTGCGGCAGGCGGACCACGTAGAGGAGCCTCGGCAGCGATCGCAGCCTCATCGCGCCCATAGGTGAAGACACCGTCATCGTCGATGGACCACGTGAAGTGCTTCGCCATCCTGCCGATGACCTTCCGCTCCCCGATCTTCCCGGCGCTTGTCGCGCCGTGTCGCTGCGGCAATCGGTGCGAGCCTCGGTGGCCTCGAGCAGTTCCTGGCGCTTGCGAGCCCGATCCAGCAGGGGGTTGCGGCAGAGGCGTTCGCCGGGATACACATCGCTGGTGATCTCCACCAGGTCTCTCTCGTCGAAGAGCGACATCGTCGCCGGCCTCCACCAGTGAACGGATGCCCCTCAAGGCGCTGGCCCGCAGGCTTGACCTCCTCGCGGGCCTCGGTCCCCCACCACCTTCGCAAAGGAGAACCGCTCCCGCAGCGTGGCGATCTGTGAGGACACCGTGGCCGGGTGTTGCCGGGGAACACTCGCACCGACACCCGTCCCGGTCGCACAGAAGGCCAAACTCGATCTGCAGCTTGCCCTTCTTGCCATCCCGGGAATGACCCCGTTGGGCCAAAGGGCATGCTCTCCCCTCCATCCACACGGAAGTCAGGAGCACCAAGCAGCCCTCTTCGAGGTGCCGCCAGGGGATCCTCTCCTGACGTTCCAGGAGCCGTAGAGGGCATTCTCGTCCAACTCCGCATCTCACCCAAGGTGCTGACCGCTGTCGCCAGCCCCCTGGCCAGCTTCGAGGCGGGCTCAAGGATGCGTGCCACGATCATGGCGAGAACCTGATCGCGCTCGGGAGAAGGCTTCGGGTC
This sequence comes from Alphaproteobacteria bacterium, assembly GCA_964291215.2. Taxonomy (GTDB): domain Bacteria; phylum Pseudomonadota; class Alphaproteobacteria; order MPNO01; family UBA830; genus JAJEBT01. The sequence goes on from OZ219791.1 coordinate 3,385,082, forward strand.
GATCCGCCGGTCCAGTTTCTTCAGGGTTCCCAGCACCGCGGCGACATGGGGAAGAGAGCGGACGAGGCGTCGTTGAGACCTGCGGTTCCTCCCTTGAGCAGAATGCGCAATCCCTCGATGAGAGCGGGCTTGGAAAGGTTGGCGAGGGTGCGCTTCTTGACCGTTCCGGCTTCGCGACAGGACTCGCGGAGCAGGATGGCGGGCGGGGACGAGCGGTTGGGGATGGATTCGATATACATGGCTACTGAATATGGGCGGAAAATCCATGGATGTCAAGCATCTAACACAATATTACATGGGTACAATATGACGCACGAAAAATCCGATAAACCACGCTGCATCAATGACTTGACGTGCATTTCAACCGGAATTTTTTGGAACTTCGGGTTAGCGCCGCGGATGCGCTTGCCGTCGGCGGCAAGCGCTCGGGCGAGCCGGCGCCCGCGGCCGAGCACATCCTCGAGCGCCTCGGGGTCGATCGACTGCCCGGTGGAGGGTCGCCTTGGAGGGCGGCTCGCGCAGCTCCGTCCTTATATGACTAGGTTTTGTCCCCTTGATGATGAAATCATCCACAGCAGTTGGGGGCGGGAAAATGTGGATAACCTCGACTATGGGAGAGCTATGGTTGCAAAGAGATTCCGCTCCCCTGTGTGAGAACGTACAGGGGAGCGGGGATCAAACGATCTCCGCGGAGGTTGCCGTTCCGCCCTTGGCTTTATAGAGCCGTTCCCGAGCGTGGCAACCTCCTTTGGCGTCCCTTGCGTCCTGAATGGATGCTTGGGTTTGAACCGTATCATCATAAGGCGAGGAACAAGGGACGATGGTTACGGTAGTAGCAGGGATTGATGTCAGCAAGGCCAGTCTGGACATCTGGGGCGTCGTTTTACGAACGACGCCACGGGCACGTGGCTTCGCAGCCTCGAGGTAACCCGTGTGGTGATGGAGGCGACAGGCCGCTATCACCGCAAGGTTCACCAGTGTCTTCATGACCGGGGCTTCGAGGTTGTCCCGGTCAACCCGTTGAGGGCTTCGCCGAGGCTTTGGGCCATCTGGCCAACCGCGTTGACGCCAAGATCGGCACGGTGCGATCTCGAGCCTGTGGCTCCTCAGGAAGCCTTCCTCAACTGCCTGAGGGATCTCCTGGTGCCGCGCTTGTCGACGCCAAGCAGGTGGCAGATGAGGTGGATGGCGAAGGCGAGACCGTCACAAGGGCTTCGGCGGCCGATCTCGATGACCGCATTGCCGGTGCGGCGATCAAAGCGGTGATCGCCGGTGATCCCGAGCAGAGGTACCCTGACCTCGATCCCCGGTCCAGTGACCGCCGCAGCCCTTCTTTGTTGGATGCCCGAACTCGGCAGTCTCGGCCGTCGGCAGGCGGCAGCCTTGATCGGCGTGGCGCCGATGGCCAACGACCACGGTGCTCGGCATATCCGAGGCGGGCGCCGGAGGCCACGTGATCTCCTGGCCGCGACCTCGGCAGCACGTTTCAACGCGGATCTGGTGCGCCACAAGACCGCCGGCAAGGCCCACAAAGTCGCCATTGTCGTCGTGATGCGCAAGCTCTGGCGAACACCTTGCTGCGACAGCAGCGTTGCTGGTCGACCGAAGCACCGGTGAGTGAGCGAAGGAGACACCCTCATGGCCCTCACCCCTGCCGAGAGCGCGATCGGGACTGTATCGACAGTCTCCCTACTACGACACGACTTGGGGAGAATGTCTGCAGATCATCGTCGAGGTCGACATCAAGGAGATCGAACCGCCTTGGGACACCTGGAACCCGGACGGTCACGTTACCATGCCCGGGGGCGGCAAGGTAGCCGCGTTCACGTGACCAATGGACGGCAACCCGCCGCCGGGACCACAAGCTTCATGTCGCCTCGCTCGCAGGGCAAATCCCACACCGCTTGTGGACAACCACAGAAAACATCACCACAGACACCCGCAAAAACCTTGCCAAGAAACATGGATGCTCGGACAGACCCTTCCGGAGCTGCGATGTGAATCGGACAGGATGCGATGTGCTTGTGAACCGACATCCCCGCACCATGACAACTTCAGTGCAGGAAAGCCAGCGAAAACTGTAAAAAAATCTCCCGCACCAACCCGCGACCCCGCAAAGCCCAGGTACTGTCTTGAAAAATCAGACAGAATTTAGCGTAAGATCATCCTGGATTTTTGCCTGGTCCACCTTGACATTCGTTTTCTTGCCCTGTATATGCGTCCTGAGGACGCATATACAGGGCAAGAAACTTGGACTCTACTCAGCAACGAATTCACGGTCCAAAACTCACCCGGGCAGCGGCCCATTTGACTGACCGGCTAGAAGCCAACGACAAGCCCGTCCTCTCTCAGTTCGAGTTCTACCGGATCGTACTGGCAATGTACCGGGAGTCGTCCGGCAAGAAACTGTATCTGCGCCGGGAAACCCCCGACCGTGACGATATTGCCCGCTTCCGGTCAATTCTGAAGACCGCCGGTGCGATCATCGGTGATCGGGACTACGGCTCCCGTGTCATTCGCGTGCTGTCAGTTCCCGATCTGCCGGCCGAAGACATCGTCTGCCTGGTCGACCCAACCTGCTACGTCTCCCACTTGTCCGCCATGCAACGCTGGGGACTTACCGATCGAACGCCTCGCGCCCTGGCGCTTACGCGCCCTGACCGCAAGACTTCCGCCGCGGCTCTTCGTGTCCACATGAACGAAGCGATGAAGAAGGCAGAAGACAACCCGTATCCGCTCACGCTGGTGCAACACCCCCATCGGGTCAGGCGTCGCGACGTCACCATGTACGAGAGCAAGACGGCCGGCGCCTTCATGACCAACCGCGGAACCAACATTCGACTGTCGACAGTAGGGCAGACCTTTCTCGACATGCTCCAGAGGCCGGACTTGTGCGGAGGCATGTCCCATGTCCTGGATGTCTGGGAAGAACATGCTTCCACGTTTCTCGACGAAATCGCCTCGACCGTAGACCAGACATCCAAGGCGCTTATCAAGAGCAGGGCCGGCTACATACTCGAAGAGCGTCTGGGCCTCCATCATCCATGCATCGAACGCTGGAAGGCTTTCGGGCAACGGGGAGGCAGCCGAAAGCTGGACCCCACCCGTGATTTCGCCCCCGTTTTTTCGGAAACTTGGATGATCTCACTGAATGTCTGAGCCTCCACACCCGGTCGACGTCGCTGCCTGGGTCGCGCGCGTCGCGCAAGATCCCGTAGCGCATCGACAACGCCAAGCGGTGGAAATCATTCTCAACGCCATCGCCATGACGGGGCCGCTCAATACCGAATTGTTCCTCAAGGGTGGAATTCTGCTGGGTCTTGCATATGGAAGCCCGAGGCAGACCACGGATATTGATCTGACCGCTGCGTTCGCCGCCGATGGCGACATCGACGACAGGATCGGGACATTGCTGGATTCCGCCTTCCCCCGCACAGCGGCTAGTCTCGGCTATGCGGACCTTGTTCTCCGCACGCAGTCCGCGAAAGGCCACCCGAACCACATTTTCCCGGAAGCCGAATTTCCTGCCTTGAAGCTCAAGATCGCCTACGCGCGCCGCCGCACGAATGAGGAGAGAGCGCTAAACGAAGGAACCGCCTCCAGCGTGATCAATGTCGATATCTCGTTCAACGAGCCCCTGAACCATGTGCAGGTCCTGGAATTAACAGGTGGGCAGGAACTCTACGCCTATGGAGTAATCGATCTTGTGGTAGAGAAGTACCGTGCCTTGTTCCAGCAGATTCCACGTAATCGTTATCGGCGCCAGGATGTCTACGATATCGATATGCTTCTGCCGTAACTGCTCACCCCCTGGTTCCGGCATGATGTCGGGGTAGAGCAACGAACGGGTTTTCGTGGAGATTTGACACTGCAGGCCGATTCGTTTAGTGGTGGTAATCGAGAACGACGGGGACCGCCAGTGGGCTACTTTGGATCGAAGGCGACGAGCGGGCTGTGCCAGCTGCTTCCGGGGCTCCGGCCCCCGCATGATCTGTATGTGAAAACGCATCTCGGAAGCGGCGCGCTGATGAAACGCAAGGCCGGGTGATGGCGACGGTCAACGCGGCGCGCGAGGAGTTCGAAGCGGCCAAGACCGCGGCGCTGCCGGCAAGGTGCCGAAAGAGGCCGTGATCCGCGTCTTCGTCATCCTGCTCGACATCCTCATCGTCGTCCTTCTGGAGAAGACCACGCACGAGCCGGAACTCCGGTCTGCCGCCGTCACAAACGGACAAGGACGAGAGCGTGCCAAGAGCAACGGCAAGGGCCCGAAGCCAAACCGGCAGATGGGCGACAACCTGCGCAAGACTATCGTCGAGGAGACGGTCGCGGCCTGCGACGCCTGCGGCGCCGACGGCCCCGTCGATCGGGAGCGCCGCACGACATCGTGTTCGAGGTCGTCGAGCGCCGCGCCGAGGAATGCCCGAAGTGCAAGGCCCGAACCAAGGGCCGGTTCCCCGAAAACATCCCGTGCAGTACGGCATCGGCATCCAAGCCCTCGTCATCAACCTGCTGGTCGCCCAGATGCTGTCCCTGCGCCGTCGCGTTCGTGCAGGCGATCTCCGGCATCAAGCTCTCCGAGGCCTCAGCTATGCTTTCACGATGCGTCATGGGAGGAGGCCGCCGTGGCGCACCTCCTGCAACGCCCGATGTCGACGATTTCGGATCAACGGCAAGTGGCTCCATGTCGTGGGACCCTGACGTGCAAGTTCCCGCACCGCAAGCGCGGGCAAGAGATCGGCCCGTGCTACAAGGGCGTCCTGGGCCTCGTACATGGGCCAGTGTAGCCACCAGCTGTGCGGTAGCCACCTGCTGCGCGAACTGACCTTTGTCGTCGAGGCTACCGCGCGACTGATGAAGAGCCTGCTCCCTGCCACAAGGTCAACAAGAGCGCATCCAAAACCCTGAACGACGCCGGGCGCAAGCGCTACCGCACCATTAGGGCGCCAGGGAACTGCCCGACATCCCGCCGCCGCCGAAAGGAAAACGTGGACGCATCGCAAAGTCCGACGCGCACAACCTGCACGAACGTCTCGTGAAACACGAAAACCTGCGCTTCACAGACGACCCCAACGTCAGCTTCACCAACAATGCCGGAGAACAGAAGATCAGGATGGCAAAGGTCAAGGTGTCCGGGTGCTTCCGCACCATGCTCCACGCAAAAGCATGGTGCCGGGGCTCGAGCTACCTCACCTCCATGGCGGCACTCGGCTACAACCCACTCATCGCCACCCAGATCACCCTCGACGGAAAAGCCGCAGACATCATCAACGAGCACTACGACCAATCAGAACCCAATTAGGGGTGAGTAGATACCTTCTGCCTAGCATTCTTGCGGACGAAATTGCTCCAGCAGAAATTCTGGAAGCTCTCCTCAACAAGTGTTCCGCGCGTCGTCTCAAGCCGAACCGCCGGTCTCTCGACAATTCGGAGATCAAGAACAGAGGTAACTGCTCACCCCCTGGTTCCGGCTTGATGTCGGGGTAGAGCAACGAACGGGTTTTCGTGGAGATTTGACACTGCAGGCTGATTCGTTTAGTGGTGGTAATCGAGAACGACGGGGACCGCCAGTGGGCTACTTTGGATCGAAGGCGACGAGTGGGCTGTGCCAGCTGCTTCCGGGGCTCCGGCCCCCGCATGATCTGTATGTGAAAACGCATCTCGGAAGCGGCGCGCTGATGAAGCGCAAGGCCGGGTGATGGCGACGGTCAACGCGGCGCGCGAGGAGTTCGAAGCGGCCAAGGCGCTGCGTGCGGCCGGCAAGGTGCCGAAAGAGGCCGTGATCCGCGTCTTCGTCATCCTGCTCGACATCCTCATCGTCGTCCTTCTGGAGAAGACCACGCACGAGCCGGAACTCCGGTCTGCCGCCGTCACAGACGGACAAGAGCGTGCCGGGAGCAAGGGCCCGAAGCCAAACCGGCAGATGGGCGACAACCTGCGCAAGACTATCGTCGAGGAGACGGTCGCGGCCTGCGACGCCTGCGGCGCCGACGGCCCCGTCGATCGGGAGCGCCGCACGACATCGTGTTCGAGGTCGTCGAGCGCCGCGCCGAGGAATGCCCGAAGTGCAAGGCCCGAACCAAGGGCCGGTTCCCCGAAAACATCCCGTGCAGTACGGCATCGGCATCCAAGCTCTCGTCATCAACCTGCTGGTCGCCCAGATGCTGTCCCTGCGCCGTCGCGTTCGTGCAGGCGATCTCCGGCATCAAGCTCTCCGAGGCCTCGGCTATGCTTTCACGATGCGTCATGGGAGGAGGCTGCCGTGGCGCACCTCCTGCAACGCCCGATGTCGACGATTTCGGATCAACGGCAAGTGGCTCCATGTCGTGGAACCCTGACGTGCAAGTTCCCGCACCGCAAGCGCGGCCGGGAGGCAAGAGATCGGCATCATCCCGTGCTACAAGGGCGTCCTGACTGCTGGGCCTCGTACATGGGCCAGTGTAGCCACGAACAGAGCAGGCAAAGATTGGAACACGATGGAGCTGGAGATCGACGATTTGCCGAAGTTCGAGGACAGTTACGAGCGTGTGGCGACCTTTTATCGATCGCTGCCCTGGGAGGGTGCATAGACGCCATCCAACCCCGTGAGAATTTCCTCGCCGACCTCGGTCGCGGGCGCTAGCCCGCCGACTACATCGTCAAGCCCTTCTCGCGGGTCGAGGTCTGCGCTACGTGTTCACTTGGCGCGGGCGGTGGATTGGCGCTGCAGGCTGGCAGACGGGCGCCCTCAACTGCGCACCCGTTGGATTGGCTGGCGCCGCGAGGAACAGTTCAGGCGGTTGCCGGGAACAACACGAGGTTTGTTGTTCCTAGTGGTCGCCGGGTGTTTTCGGGCCTCGTTTGCGTTGTCGCGGATGGTGCGGTGGCGACTGGGAGGCTGCCGTTGCTTGTTGCGGAGAAATTTGTCTCGCCGACGAAGTTCAGCGGCACCATGTACAAGGTGGCGAACCGGGAGGGCGTTGGCAGGAGCTATGCGCGCGCCAGCGGGCGCCGACCGGGGAGGCGAAGGATCTTTACGTGTTTTCGCTGCGTCGTGACGCGGGATCGTTCGCCGCTTCCTGTGCGTGGGAGTTGCGGGCGCCGCTGGTCGGCGCAAGAGTTGCGCTCGATTTATCAGCCCCCGTTCCATAGTGAAGTGCAACACATGATGGGCTGTGGCCATGTGTTTTTAGACGCATGATGTTGCGGAGCTGTCCAGCAGCGGCGAGAGTTCCTGTACAAGATGGAGGGAGCTTGTTCATGTCCAAAGGCTACCGTCACCTACGAAGAGCGATGCCAGATTGAGGCGTTACAGAAAAGCGGTCGTATCTACTCACCCCTTGTTGGGTTCTGATTGGTCGTAGTGCTCGTTGATGATGTCTGCGGCTTTTCCGTCGAGGGCGATCTGGGTGGCGACGAGTGGGTTGTAGCCGAGTGCGGCCATGGAGGTGAGGTAGCTTGAGCTCCGGCACCATGCTTTTGCGTGGAGCGGAAGCATCTGGACACCTTGACCTTTGCCATCCTGATTTTCTGTTCTCCGGCATTGTTGGTGAAGCTGACGTTGGGGTCGTCTGTGAAGCGCAGGTTTTCGTGTTTCACGAGACGTTCGTGCAGGTTGTGCGCGTTTGCGTCCACGTTTTCCTTTCGGCGGGATGTCGGGCAGTTCCTCGGCGCCCTGAGTGAGGATGGTGCGGTAGCGCTTGCGCACGGCCCGGAGGTCGGCCTCGTTCAGGGTTTTGGATGCGCTCTTGTTGACCTTGTGGCAGGGAGCAGGCTCTTCATCAGTCGCGCGGTAGCCTCGACGACAAAGGTCAGTTCGCGCAGCAGGTGGCTGCCGCACAGCTGGTGGCTACACTGGCCCATGTACGAGGCCCAGGACGCCCTTGTAGCACGGGATGATGCCGATCTCTTGCTCGCGTTTGCGGTGCGGGAACTTGCACGTCAGGGTTCCACGACATGGAGCCACTTGCTGTTGATCCGAAATCATCGACATCGGGCGTTGCAGGAGGTGCGCCACGGCGGCCTCCTCCCATGACGCATCGTGAAAGCATAGCCGAGGCCTCGGAGAGCTTGATGCCGGAGATCGCCTGCACGAGCGCGACGGCGCAGGGACAGCATCTGGGCGACCAGCAGGTTGATGACGAGGGCTTGGATGCCGTACTGCACGGGATGTTTTCGGGGAACCGGCCCTTGGTTCGGGCCTTGCACTTCGGGCATTCCTCGGCGCGGCACGACCTCGAACACGATGTCATAGAGGACGCGGCGCTCCCGATCGACGGGGCCGTCAGCGCCGCAGGCGTCGCAGGCCGCGACCGTTTCCTCGACGATGGTCTTGCGCAGGTTGTCGCCCATCTGCCGGTTCGGCTTCGGGCCGTTGCTCCCGGCACGCTCTTGTCCGTCTGTGACGGCGGCAGACCGGAGTTCCGGCTCGTGCGTGGTCTTCTCCAGAAGGACGACGATGATGATGTCGAGCAGGATGACGAAGACGCGGATAACGGCCTCTTCCGCCACCTTGCCGGCAGCGCCGCGGTCTTGGCCGCTTCGAACTCCTCGCGCGCCGCCCGTCGCCATCACCCGGCCTTGCGCTTCATCAGCGCGCCGCCTCCGAGATGCGTTTCCACATACAGATCATGCGGAGGCTGGAGCCCCGGAAGCAGCTGGCACAGCCCGCTCGTCGCCTTCGATCCAAAGTAGCCCACTGGCGATCCTCGTCGTTCTCGATGACCACCACTAAGCGAATCGGCATGCAGTGTCAAATCTCCACGAAAACCCGTTCGTTACTCTACCCCGACATCAAGCCGGAGCCAGGGGGTGAGCAGTTACAATTTTCAGACATCAGGTTGCGTAATCGTTTCGGCCGACGGTTCACCCGCTCCTTGCGGCTGAGGGCGGCCTCCGGCCCCCGCAGCGCTTGCGCAAGCGCTCGACCGTCGCCGTGCCGCGATGCCCAGCGCAATGTCGGCATCGACAAGTTGAGCGCCGTCGCGCCCTTCAGCATCAGGGCCTGTGCCCGGCGCCAGGCGGCCCCGGTGCCCGATCACCTTCAGATCCCGGCGCTCCTGCGCCGAAAGGGTTACCCGGTAGAGCTTCCTGCCCTGAGAGTTGGCCATATGCGCCGCTCCTGTCATTGCGCCGAAGACCTGCGGGCATGCCCGTTGTCCGGACCTGCGCATGGGGCCGCTGCTGCCTGCCTGTTCGGCATCTTGCCCGTGTGGATATCGGCACTGTCTGGATTCCAACCAGCGCCGACACGGAAATATTACCCACCAAAACCATCAATACAATGTCGGTGTGCTACTAGGCAGTGCCTGAAGAAAGGGTCTCGTTAGCGAGGCGGGCAGCTTCCTCCGGACTGGTTGCAGGATCGAACGCGAGCGCGGAGGCCGCGAAACGCAGCGCCTTGTTCCTCAGATCCGGCGGTGCGCCGACCGCCGACTGCAGGACGGCGACGACATCCCTCGCTTCCAGCGCCGGTCCAATTCCTGGCCCATGGCCGATTCGCCGTCCGTGAGGTGAATATCGAGCTTGAGGCCGAGGGCTTCGCCGACATGGAGGAACAGTTCCCGCGGTCTCGTCGCTTCATCCCGGTCCCACCGGGATGTCGATGACGCAGTGCGTCGCGCCGGCGGCCAGCTTCTTGGAAAGGATCGAGGAAACGGACCATCTGCCGGAATCGAGGCGGAGCGGCCGGGTGAGGGCGTTCATCACCTCGTCGAGCCGCGAATCGCTGAGCTTGCCATTCCAGACGAGGCACTCCCCGGTCTGACGCACGGTCTCGCGGGCTTCTCCGGCGTCGAGATCAACGCGCGCAAGGACTTCCAGTGTGTCGGCGGTCCCGGCCGGCGAGGCGATCGCACGCGAGGATGTGTTGGGAATCGTCATGCCGTGCGCGGCGACGATGGGCACGACGATCATCGAGATTCGGTTGCCCGGGGTGCCGCCCATCGAGTGCTTGTCTGCGACCAGTTTCGCATCCCACTCCAGGCAGGTCGCGAATCCGCCCGTGCGCGGGCGAGCGCTGTCGTTTCGTCGCGGGTGAGCGTCTTGGTGACCGCGACCAGGAAATCCGCGATGTCTTGCTCGTCGAACTTGCCGCTGACGATGTCGGCGATCACGTCGCGATACTCGTCGTGGCCGAGCGCGAAGCCGGCGATCTTGCGCCGCAGGGGCTGGGAGACCGATCTTCCGATCTCGGAAAGCAGGGCATCTGTCATCTGAGCAACGCCGTCCTCGACGGTCGAGCTGTTGTCGATGATCCGCCGTTCCACGTTGTCCGGAATCGGTCCAGGGTTTCGTACGAGGCGGCGGCCAATGTCGTCGCGACTCTCCCGGCTGCGCACGGGGAGGCGCTGCCCCAGAACCTCCGGTGGGGCGGTGACTTCGAAAACGACCATGCGGGGGTAGCGAGAGGCAACTTCGTCGATAATCCCGCGCGAGACGTTGACGACTACATGCCGGCCTAACTCGAGGTCGCAGGCATGGCGTTCCGGGATCCCGTACTGCAGGCCGTGCGCTTCCCAGTGGAGCATGAAGTCGCCGGCATCGCGCCGCTTGTCAAAATCCGCTGGCGAGGCCTCTTCGTGAACTTCACCGCCCGCATCGGCGGGCCGCGTGATCACGCGGCTCGGAAAGACGAAACCAAGGTTTCCGATGAGTTGCGCACGCGTGCCGGCAAGCAGCGTATCCTTGCCGCTTCCGCTTGGGCCGACGACGAGAAACAGCGTGCCGGCCATCTCGCCTACTGGCTGATGGTAACGTCGAGACCGATGTCCACCGCCGGGGCCGACTGAGTCATGCGGCCGACCGAGAGGGTGTCCACGCCCGATTCAGCCTTTTCCGCGATGGTGTCGATCCGGATACCGCCGGAGGCCTCCGTGCGCGCGCGCCCGGCGATGATGCGAATACCCTCTCTCATCATTTCTGGCGGCATGTTGTCGAACATGATCACATCGGCGCCCGCCGCTGCGGCTTCCTCGACCTGTTCCAGCGTGTCGCACTCGACCTCGATCTTGGTGAGGGCGGGGGTTAGGGTGCGCGCCTGTGCCACAGCGCGGGTGATCGAGCCGTGAACCGCGATATGGTTGTCCTTGATGATGATTCCGTCGTGCAAACCAAGCCGGTGAGGGCGTGCACCGCCGATGCAGGCAGCGTATTTGGAGAGCAGGCGCATGCCGGGGATCGTCTTGCGGGTGTCGATGAGTTGCGTGTTCGTATGGGAGATACGGTTCGCATATTCGTCGACGAGCGTGGCGATGCCGCACATGAACTGGAGAATGTTCAGAGATGTGCGCTCGATCGTCATGAGAGCCCGCGCGTTGCCGCGAACCCGCATCATGCGTGCGCCGGCGGCGATGCGTGCGCCGTCGGCCACTGCCAGATCGATCTGTGCCTCGGGTGCCAAGTGGCGGAACACTTCGGCGGCAACCTCTATGCCGGCAACGACGATGTCCTGGCGCGTGTTCATCGCGAAATCCGCTGTTGCTTCGGGCGGAATGAGAATATTGGTTGTCAGGTCCTGGATGCCTTCGTCCTCCGCGACCCAGCCTTCGATCATGCGGTGGAGGTTTTCGCGCCGGGGCAGCAGGAATTCGGCACGGATATCGTCCGGCTGCGCACTTTCTGGATTCCCAGTCGTGGTATCGAGCGTTGCCATCCTAGACCCCATGTCGTGATCTGGATCAATACATCAGGGGCTCAGCACCTGCAAGACCGGCGATCGCCGCGCTGTTTGCGGAAGCGCCAGCTGGAGAGGCTTCCGAAAGCGGCGCCGGAAGGCAAGCCGCTGCGCTCAACCATCGCGTGTTCGTCAACCATGGACAACAATTTCGGGGAAAGGGCTATCAGGGGCCCGGCCAACGGGCGGAAGTCCGGCTTCGGTTCCGACAGCATGGACGGCTGTCGGCGGTCATGTACACGGTCCTGTTCACGGTCGCGAGGAGCGGCCTCGACGTTCTGCGCTGGCTTGATGCCTGCGCGGAGAACGGCGGCCCGGCGATCCGTCGCCCTGGTTGCCGTGAGCCCGGAGAGGCGGCGGAGATTCGCGGCGCCGCCATGAGCGGCGAGGTCGAGTGCCGTTGCCATGGGCGCGATTTCATGGTCGCGCAGTGCTGCGACGATCACGGAGCGGACCCCATCGCCCGCGCCTTCTGCCGCCGCCGGCCCCGAAGCTGATCACACCGCCGCCCCGAAGACCCTCGACGAGCTCCGCCCGCCGACTTCCGGGTCGTGGGCACCTGGGAAGGCCGGTTGTGGAACGAGTTCGTCGTCCGCTGACACTGCCTCGGATACACGCGCCTGATCGGCGCGCAGATGCGCTACCATGCGGCGAGCCGCTGCTTCTCGACCGCCGCATGGACCGCGCGCTGCAGCACCGCGCCCGTGCCCTGCGAGACCTTGGTCGAGGGCCCGCGCCGCGGCGTCTGCCGGCCGCGTCGGAACAACCAGCGGCCGCCACGACCGACATGACAGAAGCCGAAGAAGGAAATCTGGCCCGCTCCGCAAGGAGCGGACCCTCAATCGCTGAACCCTGCAACCGGCACAGGATGGCGCTCAGCTCCTCCTCCGCAGTACCGGGAGAAAACCGCAACCAATGCGGAAAACACGGCATGGCGCCAGTGCCCCTCACCGCGCATCCCGGTGCACGAAACCGCTCCGGGTGACGCTGGAACTCCCTGACAAAAGCCCGTCAAACGGACGAAAACAACAACACCTCAGCGCACGAACGAACGCTTACGCACCCTCTCCGACAGCTCGACATGTTCATCTTGATGCATGCGCTCTCCTTCACCCTGTGCAACATGGTGCACCTGACTAACTGGGTGCTGCACGGGCTCAGGGAACGGTTTCCGATGTCGGAGGCGCCGAATCTAAAGCGGTTGCCGAGCGAATATATGCAGTAAATGTACTTCACGACCCAGCCAATGGAACGGACGGACATGGAGCTTCTTGGGCGAGTTTCCGGGCGATGCGCGCGGAGACGCAGCTACTCTACGCCTCGGACTGGCCGCACTGGGATTTTGACTCCCCGGCGAGTGTCTACGATTTGCCGTTCCTGGACGAGGAGGCCAAGCGCAATATACTGGGGCGCAACGCCGCACGCCTTTTCGGGCTGCCCGATTCGACAGCGGCATGAAACCAGCAGAGGGAACGAGGATGATTACTGTACTCGTGACATACAAGCTTCCGGAGGGTGTCGATCGCGATGCTGCACACAAGCTTTCGCAGCAGGCAGCGCCGCGGTTCCAGGGCATTCCGGGCCTGCAGAGCAAGCATTTTCTCTATCACCAGGCCCAGGGTCTTGGCGGCGGCTTCTACACCTGGGACACGCACGAGGCCGCTGAGGCCTTCCACAGCGAGGCCTGGCTCGATTCGATGGAGGAACGCATGGGATCAAGACCCGAACTGACATTCTTCGAGACTGCCGTGCGGGTCGACAACGCGGCAAACCGCATCGAGGTCGAGGCGGCATAGGCGCTTCCTTTCCGGATCCGCAAGGGTTCCACGACGATCCCACGCTGCTAATCCGGCGACGACTGGCGAGATTTTCTCAGTTTGCGTCGCGTTGCAATCGTGCCGCCAAGGCTCGATGGGACCTTCTTGGCACGAAAATTGCGATCAAGGAGGCGATCTGTGATGAGCCGAGCCCCAACGCATTCGGATTTCGCGTCTCCGAATTAGCATGGGATCGTCGTGGCAAGGGGCCGCCTGTTACTTTCGGTTCCTCGGGTACCGGCCTATACTGATCGGGAAGTCCTGTTAGCGATCCTGTCATCGGCTAAGAATGGTTTCGGGACGTGTCGGGGAACCACGGCAGATTCGTCAAGTTGTGGCGAATATGCGCATTACGGACAGCAGGAGGATACATGACTGACGGGATCAAGATCCTGAACCCGCCCGGTCTCGGACCGGCGCAGGGACTTTATTCCCAGGCTACGTTCGTGCCTGCAGGACTTGGGACATACCACATCGCGGGCCAGCTTTCGGTGGGTCAGGATGGCGAGATCGTCGGTGTTGGCGATTTCGAGGCGCAGTTCAATCAGGTCTACGGCAACCTGAAGGCCGTGCTGAGCGCGCTCGGTGAAGACTGCGACAGCATCATCACCATGCGGACATTTCTTGTGCACTCGCAGTCCATTCCGAAATTCATGGAATTACGGGTAGCCCTGTTTCCCACGATCTTCACCGGGCCCGACTATCCGCCGAATACGCTCTTGGTGGTCGATCGGCTGGTAAAGGAAGAGTTTCTGCTTGAAGTCGAGGCGGTTGCCGCGAAGCTTCATGACTGAACTGACAGCGCGCGTTTCAGCTCGAGGAGGTCGCAATGAGCCACGACTACGAACAGGTTTCCGGCCGCATCGTGCATGATGAGACGGTGCCGGCTCGCGCCGGATGGAGCCGCGTGATCAGCAAGGGGCAAGTGCTCCGGATCATCGATCTCGAAGGCCGGCAGGCGGTTGACTTTCTCTGTTACAACGCAGACGACTACGAGGATCGCTACGCCGCGGCCGATACGATGAAGATCAACCCGTCGGGGATATTCATAGGCAAGGATACGGTGCTCTACAGCGTGAACTGCAATCCGATGTTTACCGTCATCGAGGATACCTGCGGCAACCATGACACCATAGGCGGGTGCTGTTCCGAAGCGCTCAATCGTTTCCGCTACGGAGCCACCGGCGAGCCAAGTTGCCGCCAGAATTTCCTTGATCAGCTTGAGAGATACGGCATGGGTCCTAGGGACATTCCTGCGAACCTCAACTTTTTCATGTATGTGCCTGTAGGATCGGACGGATCCATGGATATGGGACCCAGTATATCCAAGCCGGGCAGCTACGTTGATCTCCGAGCAGAAAGGAACGTACTGGCGGTGATCTCGAACTGCCCCCAGATCAACAATCCGGTGAACGACTATAACCCCACGCCGATCCGGCTCATTGTCACGGAGTACGTGGCGTAGACGTGATTGCGAGCCAGTGCGCATACGTGTTCGGCGGACAAGGCAATCTGGCGCAATCGCGCTGGAGAGTACGTTGTGAATGTGGTCGTTTTTACGAAACGTCCTGCCTCCGAGACCACGGCGATCCCATGCTGATTCCGAGACGCGAAATCCAAAAGCGTTGGGGCTCGCGTCATCGCAGCTCGTCTCCTTGATCGCAATTTTTCGTGCCGAGAAGGCCCCATCGAGCCTTGGCGACACGATTGTAGCGCGACGTAAACTGAAAAAGTCTCGTCAGTCGTCGCTGGATTAGTAGCGTCGGATCATCGTGCCATCCATGCGGCAGTCCTTGCCGCAGTTCGGCGACTGCGTCGTCGGGATGAGTGGACATTCAGTCCGAATGAGATTGTCCGGGCTTTGCCACATGTCAACGCGAGTTCTGTTCACTCTCACATCGTCATCCGATGACGCGAGAACGCTCCGCAGAACCATCTGCACCGAGGGTCATATTTTTGTCGCTTGAGCCGAGGTGTCTACGAAATCCTGCCGTCGTTTCGTCGAGTCGAGCCCGAAGGATCGTCGGTACGGGAAGAGGACGTTGGCAATGGGCGGCGGCGCAGGGGCGCCCGGTGCTGAGGAATATCCACGATCGGCGATTCACGCCGTGGTGTCGGAAAGCGAAGGCTGGTACGTCGTTGAGTGCCTGGAGGTCGCCGTCGTCACCTAGGGCCGGTCCCTGGATGAGACGCTATCGAACTTGAAGAGCGCTCTGGAACCGCATCTTGATGAGGAAGAGGCCGCCCGGGCCGGTCTCCACCCGGCGCCGCGGCTGGTCGTCAACTACGAGACTTCGGCGCTGACCGCCTCATTGTGCCTCTGAATCGCTTGACATGGAGGGAGGTGGTGAGGCTACTCGGTGACTTCGGTTTCGAAGTTGTCTTCACCATGGCCGCCACGCCAAACTTGTTCGCGTGCTGGCGTCTGTCGAACGACAAGTCCTGACGGTCCCGGTGCATTCGCAACTGGTCATCGGAACGGTGCAAACGATTTACCGTCAGGCAGCGAGATTTGTTCTAGGCGAGGAATTGCGCTCGAAGTTCTACGCCGATCGAGAGGCGTGGCACGAGCGGGTCATGCTGGCGCTGCTGCGGGAGACCGCGCCGGGGCTGGACGCTGCCGAGCGGCGTATCGTCGAGACCCTCGTGGAAGCCGAAACACCATTCTCGCAGCGCCAGACCAAGGAACGTGTTGTCATCCGGACGACCACCCTCGGAGCTGCTCCATGGACGTCCATGCGCGAACGATGTGTCCGGTGTGAGAACGAAACACCGCAGGGCACCGTCAACTCGCTTCTTGGCCGTTCAA
This sequence comes from Alphaproteobacteria bacterium, assembly GCA_964291215.2. Classification (GTDB taxonomy): domain Bacteria; phylum Pseudomonadota; class Alphaproteobacteria; order MPNO01; family UBA830; genus JAJEBT01. The sequence goes on from OZ219791.1 coordinate 3,401,358, forward strand.
GCGCTTGGGGGATGAAAGCCGTTGAAACCAGCGCTTAACCCCAGCGGCTCTTGAGCGGCAGCGCTCTCCGCAACTTACGGGGCAGTCCCCGATTTGCTGCGCGGCCTCCGAGCGTGACTATGGGAAATACGAGGCAACAATTCTCATACGGCCAACAGTGCCGACTTTGCTAGCAAGCTCCGTAAGTGCCGCAAAGAAAACGACCTGCCGTGAAGGTAGATCAACCGATTGCCGAGAGTTGGAGAGGCTAGTAGTATGAAATTATTGTATTGATGGATATAGAGACTTCAGTTTCGTCCGGGCATCCTTCGTCGTGAAACGCCAGTCGACGGTGACATCGCCCGCATTGCGCCGTTCCACCCATGCTGCCGTCTCCCGCCGCATGGTGTCACGGTCGGGAATGCGTCGCCGAAGGCACTGCCGCGACAGCGCACCGATCTCGGCCATGTTGAGCCAGCTTCCGTGCTTCGGCGTATAGCGAAACTCGAACCGCTTTCGTACCCGCCTCGCCTCTTCGGGCTCGAAGGCTTCATACAGTGACTGTGCGTGTTCAGATTGTCCAGCACGATCTTCCTGTCGGGGAAATGGTCGTCGGCAAGCTCCCGGATGAAGTGCGCCCAGTCCCGCGGCGGTCGATGACTTTCACCGTGCGTCAGTTCTCGTTGGGCGCGAAGGCCAGGAAGAGGTTGGCCGTGCCGTTGTGCTCATATTCATAGTCGACCACCTCCGGCTGACCGGAGGACGGGGGATGCGGGTTTCCTTCGTCTGCTGCCGGCTGGTCTCAGCACCTCGTCCCCGGTAAAGTCCCGCTGATAAATGTCAAGTACGTCCGCCGCCACGAACTGTGCGCTCCGGTGCGGTGGAATGCACCAGTACTGCTTCAGCCACGGCTTGATCTCTTTTTTTTAGCGTCTTCCTGACCGTCTCTTCTGAAATGCGCTCGACAATCTCCATCTCCACCAGACGGCCGGCAAGCAGCTTCAGCGTCCACAGCCCTCGGGCGGGGACGAACAGGGCGATCAGCTTCGCCTCCATCGCCCCCGTTTCGGCCGGCGGTTCACCTGCTCCTTGCGGCTGAGGGCGGCGTCCAACCCCTCCAGGACGCAGCGCTTGCGCAAGCGCTCAATCGTCGCCGTGCCGATGCCCAGCCCTTGCGCAATGTCGGCATCGACAAGCGCCCCCTCAGCATCAGGACCTGTGCCCGGCGCCAGGCGGCCCCGGTGCCGTCGACGATCGCCTTCAGATCCCGGCGCTCCTGCGCCGAAAGGGTTACCCGGTAGAGCTTCCTGCCCTGAGAGTTGGCCATATGCGCCGCTCCTATCATTGCGCCGAAGTATCTACTCACCCCTTGTTGGGTTCTGATTGGCCATAGTGCTCGTTGATGATGTCTGCGGCTTTTCCGTCGAGGGCGATCTGGGTGGCAACGAGTGGGTTGTCGCCGAGTGCGGCCATGGAGGTGAGGTAGCTTGAGCCCCGGCACCATGCTTTTGCGTGGAGCGGAAGCATCCGGACACCTTGACCTTTGCCATCCTGATCTTCTGTTCTCCGGCATTGTTGGTGAAGCTGACGTTGGGTGCGCCAGGCTAACTGGTGGAATGTTGCCGGGTGCAAGTCCCGGCAGGAAGAGAGGCTAACCACCACTTTCTCCGTGAACCATGCGTCGGGCGTCGTGAGGCGTCAGGCGAAGCGTTGGGGAGCGGCAGGCGTGGGCCGGGCTATTGAGCCACGAGATGCTTTGAAACCGGAGTGCCGAGGTCGTCCAAGTGGCCGAAGGCAACACCCCGCGAGCCGCGTTGGTGAGGCGAGCGGGGGCTCCGCGGGGTCCGAGAACCATGGCACGCGCCGAAGCAGTCCACCGGGACCTGGGAGGTCTTTCAATCGCCCCTCTGTCGTGGAGGGGCCGCAGAGGAAAGGAACTATTCCATAAACCGATGATGAACGAGAAGTCAGATCCGGCCATAGTACCGTTGAAGGCGGCGAACAAGGGTTCTTCGGAGCCTGCGGAGTTGCTGGAGGGAAGGGCCGGACCCAAGGGCAATGCGGTTGGCCAAAGCCCGCGCCGCGCGCAGAAGCGGGGGAGCGGGTCACAGGCGGCTGAACGCAGGTAGCGAAGAGGAACCCGGAAGAGCGTCTTGTGGCGCTACTCCACCACGTGACGGTCGACGCTCTGCACGATGCGTTCCATTCCTTGAGGAAGGACGCGGCGGCGGGCGTGGACGGCGTTGTGTGGCAAGCGTATGCGGAGGGTGTGGAAGACCGGCTGGTTGACCTGCACGCCCGTGTGCACAGGGGTGCGTACCGGGCGCCTCCATCTCGGCGGGTTTACATACCCAAGGAGGATGGAGGGCAACGACCGCTTGGCATTGCCTCGCTGGAGGACAAGATTCTTCAGCGGGCAGTGACGGACGTGATTCTGGTGCCGCTCTACGAAACGGAGTTCCTCGGGTTTAGTTACGGTTTCCGGCCGGGGCGCGGGACGCATCACGCGCTCGACGCCGTCACGGTCGGAGTGGAACGGCGGAAGGTCAACTGGATCGTTGACGCCGACATCCGCGGGTTCTTCGACAATCTCGACCGCGACCACCTGATTGCGATGCTCGGGAAACGGATCGGGGACAAGCGGGTTATCCGGCTGATCATCAAGTGGCTAAACGCCGGCGTCATGGAAGGGACCGACTGGTCGGATACGGGCAAGGGAACACCGCAGGGGGCGATTGTATCGCCCTGCCTCGCGAACGTTTACCTGCACTACGTGCGACTGGGTCCAGAACCACTGGCGCAAGCGGATGGCTGGAGGCGACACGATCATTATGCGGACGACTTCGTGTGCGGCTTTCAGCATCTGGGCGATGCGCAGCGCTTTCTCCGGGACCTTGGGGAGAGGCTGGCCCACTTGAACTGCACCCGGACAATCATCGAGTTCGGTCGGTTTGCCAGAGCGAACCGCCGGAAGCAGGGCAAGACGTTCGACTTCCTCGGCATGACGCACTTCTGCGAACAGACGAGGAAAGGCAGGTTCAGGGTCGGTCGCAAACCGTCTCGCAAACGGGCACCCTGCGGCGGATCAAGGGGGCCTTGCGCATGCGATGGCACGACAACCGGCACGAAACGGCCAAGTGGCTTGGGCGAGTCATCAACGGCTGCTACTACGCCGTCCCGGGAAGCAGTCAATCCCTGCAGGGGTTCATACACCAATGCAAACGGCTGCTCATGCGTGCCCTTCGGCGACGCTCCCAAAAGGACTTCACCGGGGACATAGACACCCTCGCCGCTGCCCACTGGCCCAAAGCCAGCATCCGCCACCCGTGGCCAAACCAGCGCCTTGTCGTCAGGGGAGGAGCCGGATGCGAACAGCGCACGTCCGGTTCTGTGCGGGGGGACCGGGGTAACCCGGTTCCCTACCGCAATGGTCGTCTGTGAAGCGCAGGTTTTCGTGTTTCACGAGACGTTCGTGCAGGTTGTGCGCGTTTGCGTCCACGTTTTCCTTTCGGCGGGATATCGGGCAGTTCCCTAGCGCCCTGATGGTGCGGTAGCGCCCGGCGTCGTTCAGGGTTTTTGGATGCGCTCTTGTTGACCTTGTGGCAGGGAGCAGGCTCTTCATAAGTCGCGCGGTAGCCTCGACGACAAAGGTCAGTTCGCGCAGCAGGCGGCTACCGCACAGCTGGTGGCTACACTGGCCCATGTACGAGGCCCAGGACGCTCTTGTAACACGGGCCGATCTCTTGCCCGCGCTTGCGGTGCGGGAACTTGCACGTCAGGGTCCCACGACATGGAGCCACTTACTGTTGATCCGAAATCGTCGACATCGGGCGTTGCAGGAGGTGCGCCACGGCGGCCTCCTCCCATGACGCATCGTGAAAGCATAGCCGAGGCCTCGGAGAGCTTGATGCCGGAGGTCGCCTGCACGAACGCGACAGCACGGCGCAGGGACAGCATTTGGGCGACCAGCAGGTTGATGACGAGGGCCTGGATGCCGATGCCGTACTGCACGGGATGTTGTTGGGGAACCGGCCCCGGGCCTTGCACTTCGGGCATTCCTCGGCGCGGCGCTCGACGACCTCGAACACGATGTCATGCGGCGCTCCCGATCGACGGGGCCGTCGGCGCCGCAGGCGTCGCAGGCCGCGACCGTTTCCTCGACGATGGTCTTGCGCAGGTTGTCGCCCATCTGCCGGTTCGGCTTCGGGCCGTTGCTTCCGGCACGCTCTTGTCCGTCTGTGACGGCGGCAGACCGGAGTTCCGGCTCGTGCGTGGTCTTCTCCAGAAGGACGACGATGAGGATGTCGAGCAGGATGACGAGGACGCGGATCACGGCCTCTTCCGCCACCTTGCCGGCAGCGCCGCGATCTTGGCCGCTTCGAACTCCTCGCGCGCCGCGTTGACCGTCGCCATCACCCGGCCTTGCGCTTCATCAGCGCGCCGCCTCCGAGATGCGTTTCCACATACAGATCATGCGGAGGCTGGAGCCCCGGAAGCAGCTGGCACAGCCCGCTCGTCGCCTTCGATCCAAAGTAGCCCACTGGCGGTCCCCGTCGTTCTCGATGACCACCACTAAGCGAATCGGCATGCAGTGTCAAATCTCCACGAAAACCCGTTCGTTACTCTACCCCGACATCAAGCCGGAACCAGGGGGTGAGCAGTTACGCGCCGAAGACATGCGAGCATGCCCGTTGTCCGGACCTGCGCGTGGGGCTGCAGCTGCCTGCCTGTTCGGCATCTGCCCGTGTGGATATCGGCACTGTCCAGATTCCAACGAACGCCGACACGGAAATACTACCCACCAAAAACCATCAATACAATGTCGATGGACTACTAGACCTTGCTGCACTAGGCGAATAGCGCCCGGCGCACCGTCAAGACGGGATCCTAGAGCATCACCTCTCCACCGCAACAGGCTATGCATTGGCCAGTAATGAACGCGCTGCCGGGTGAAGCGAGAAACATCACCAGCCCGATCAGATCATCAGGCGTTTCAGGGCGCTTCAGGATCCGCTTGTTCTGGATGAAATCGTGCATTCCGTCGTCCATACTCGCGTGTTCCATCTCGGTTTCAGTGTAGCCCGGCAGGACGGCGTTAACATTGATGTTGTCGTCGCCAAGCTCGCGAGCCATCGCGCGCGTCATCCCGACGATCGCTGCTTTCGACGAGACATAGTGCAGGAACCCCGGCACGCCCTGGGGGACGGTGCCCGAAGAGATGTTGATGATCCGGCCATGTCCTGCCGTGCGCATGACAGGAGCGACCGCTGCAGCGCAGAGATAGGAGCCGGTGACGTTGACATGGATCACTCTGTTCCACTCATCGAAAGGGATTTCATCGAACTTACGGCGTGGAATCGTTGCGAATATGGCGGCATTGTTGATTAGGACATCAATCCGGCCGTAACTCTCAAGCGTTCTGGCAACCATCGCTTGTACCGACTCGGGGGCTCCCACGTCGGTCTCGATCGCGAGCGGCGTACCACCCCGGGCGCGTACCTCTTCTTCCACCCCGTCCAGACTCGGCCGGTTGATCTCCGCAAGTACTGGTATCGCGCCCGCTTCGGCGAAGGCCAATGCATATTCGCGGCCGATCCCCTGTCCCGCGCCGGTGATCACGACAACCTGGCCGCCCACATCGAAACGTTTTTTAGACATATTGCCTCCGATCCCTGGAGCCGACACCATATGCTGGGATGTTCTGCATGACAACGCAGATCGGAGCGAAGTCTACGGCAGCGGACCGACATCGTCGGGGAGGCGGATTCCGCGGGCAAGGCGGCCGGCGCATCTGCGCCGGGACACATGGATGGCTACGGTCACCGAAGCCCCGATGTGCGGCATTCTGGTTGCTCCTGCGGAATAGGGGGCATTTTCGGCTTGCCACCGGTCGGATGCACGAATTTGCCCGTCCGCGGACGATTGACGATCGCGGTATTGCTGGGTGGTGGATTCCGCAGCTTGCGTATTGGGAATGAGCGCACGAGTGCGGCGGGAAGACAGGTGAGCATAGCACAACGTCATGCACAGCTTGGAATAGTCGGGCAGCCTGGAAACCACTGGCAGTGGCAAGCCCTTGTAATCGCGCCGCATGGTTTGCATGCGTAAGCGTTCGTTCATGCGGTGATGACGATCTGCGCTGAGGTTTGTTTTGGTGATTCGGAGAAGGGGGCTGATAAAATTTTTTGGCGGTGCCATCAGGTCGTGCATGGTCATGTGCATCGAGGATTTCGTGTCATCATCGGGTGCGGATGCCGTAGGCGACATGCCGCAGTCGTCGTGTCGTGATTCGGCCACTTGGAAGTCCCTGCGAGCGTATTCGAGCCGAGGCGGGGGAAGCCCGCACGGCGGCTGCGGAGGGTCGCTGTGAGGAGCTGCGCTTGCAGGAGGTGGAGGAGCGCAGCCGCGCGAATTCCCTGAAGGCGATTTTCAAGAGCAATCGCGAGAATCTGTCAGCTGCCCGTGCGGAGGTCAGGGAAGTTCGGCGGACGGCGAAGCAGTCTCTTGCGCTGAAGCAGGAGGTTGCACGTCCGGGCGGGCTTCTTGCCGAGGTCGGCGCGCGGAAGCAGTCGACGGTAGTGTCGCTGCGCATGGAGAATGCCGGCCCGAAGACCGCGATGAAGGTTCTGAAGGGTCGGGGCGGAGAACGACAGGCTTCGTTCGAACAGGTCGTACGGGCGCAAGAGCGAGAAGAGTCAGCGGGCGCCATCGAAGCGTGGCCGGCGCTCGAGGAGGTGGAGGAGCGGCTGGAGGTGGCGGAGGACGCCTGCTCGTGCTGCGTTGCCAGCGGTTCGCACCAGGATCATCGAGATCGAGGCGCACAAGCGGCGGATTGTCCGCCCGCGCCGGGGCTGTGACTGCCCCGGTTCACCGAGCGAGGTGGCGGCGCCGGCGCGGGCTGGCTGACCGAGCAGGGGCTTTTGCCGGGAACGCTGGCCAGCGAGCCGGATGCTGCCCCTGTTCGAGCCGCGATCCTCGCGCACCGGGGTCTGCGCCATGCCGATGCATCCAGGCCCCGAGGGAGGTCCGGAAGTCGCGCCTGGCTCCGGACATCGGTAAGCCGGGACGCGGTTCTCTTCCACCCCTCGCGCAGCGCCGAGGTCGCGGCGAAGCTGTTCGCGGACGCCCCCATGTCTGCGACCGCTACAGCGCCTGCAAGAAGCTGGCGCGCCTGTGGCTCTTCATCATCCTGTGCTATTGCCGGGCGCATTGTCGACGCGACTTTCCGGACTGCGCCGGCCGCAGCTGGAGGGGTGGGAACGGGTCGATCGCGGAGATCTGCCGCCTGAACACGGCTCGAGTGCCTTGCTTCCGGCGGCGTTCGAGGCCGCGCAGGCGGCGCTGGAGACTGCGGTCGCTGTTTGCGGAAGCGCCGAGGCTTCCGAAAGCGGCGCCGGAAGGCAGGCCGCTGCGCTCAACCATCGCGTGTTCGTCGACCATGGACAACAATTTCGGGGAAAGGACTATCAGGGGCCGGCCAACGGGGGAAGCCCGGCTTCGGTTTCGACAGCATGGACGGCTGTCATGTACACGGCACGGTCGAGAGGAACGGCCTCGATGTTCTGCGCTTGCTTGATGCCTGCGCGGAGAACGGCGGCCCGGCGATCTGTCGTCCTGGTTGCCGTGAGCCCGGAGAGGCGGCGGAGATTCGCGGCGCCGCCGTGAGGTCGAGGGCGCGACTTCATGGTTGCGCAGTGCTGCGACGATCACGGAGCGGACCCCATCGCCCGCGCCTTCTACCGCCGCCAGCCCCGAAGCTGATCACACCGCCGCCCCGAAGACCCTCGACGAGCTCCGCCCGCCGACTTCCGAGTCGTGGGCACCCGGGAAGGCCGGTTGTGGAACGAGTTCGTCGCCCGCTGACACTGCCTCGGATACACGCGCCTGGTCGGCGCGCAGATGCGCTACCATGCGGCGAGCCGCTGCTTCTCGACCGCCGCATGGACCGCGCGCTGCAGCACCGCGCCCGTGCCCTGCGAGACCTTGGTCGAGGGCCCGCGCCGCGGCGTCTGCCGGCCGCGTCGGAACAACCAGCGGCCGCTACGACCGACATGACAGAAGCCGAAGAAGGACATCTGGCTCGCTCCGCAAGGAGCGAACCCTCAACCGCTGCTGAACCCTGCAACCGGCACAGGATGGCGCTCAGCTCCTCCTCCGCAGTGCCGGGAGAAAACCGCAACCAATGCGGAAAACACGGCATGGCGCCAGTGCCCCTCACCGCGCATCCCGGTGCACGAAACCGCTCCGGGTGACGCTGGAACTCCCTGACAAAAGCCCGTCAAACGGACGAAAACAACAACACTTCACCGCACGAACGAACGCTTACTTGCATGCGTGTGACGGAGGGGCAAGATTGCCGGTCTGGCCTTGAAACGCGCTGAAGGACAGCGCCTTTCCAAGGCGCACCGAATAAGGCTAACGGGATTGGTATCAAATGATGAAGACCGGAGACGGTACCGGCATGGCGGCACCAGGATCATGAAGGCTTCAGAGTATGTTCCTAAAATCGCGGGTGGCTCTGAGCCATGGTATTTCATCAAGCCACAACCCACAGATGGGAGGGTATCATGGCTTCCGGGGCGGCGCGGCCTCCATCCAACCAGAATTTTGGGTTTATCCGCGACTTTAGAAACAAACTCTCAGAGTTCAGGGCGAAATGCCTGAAGCTGATGGATGAGGTGGCGGACAGCGACGAGGAAGTCGTCATCACCAAGCGCGACCGCCCGGTGTCCCGGCTGGTGCCTTGCCGCGAAAGGCCCAAGTCTCTCTTCGTGATCCACTGGGGCAAGATGGAAATCCGCGGTGATGTCATTGCGCTCATCGACGCCGACTAGGATGCAGAGATCGGCAAGAATTGGAACGACTTGCTGAAATTGTGCCTGAAATTCGTTTACTGTCGTGACCGAGGCTGGACGATCGCAGGTTTGGCGCATACGTGTCCGAAACACCATCGAGTGTACTGACAAGCGAATGAACTCGCCGTTGGGAGATCTCGTTCCGAGAGGTAGCCATGCTGAGAGCCAGGGCCGGATTGACTTGGCGATGGGTGTTGGCGAACGGTGAAAATACGCCCTCTTTCGAAGCCTGATCGAACTTCCGTCTGATGGTGCGGTCGGGATCTGAGCGGGCGAACCGGCGATCTCCGGGGAGATCCCGTGGTCCGCTACATCGTTTCGACTGCGCTGGATGCGATCGACCGATCGCCGGCGCCGGGTGGCTTTCCACGGAGGCTGCAACGCTCAAACCCTGGCCCGATCGTCATGCAGGGGGCGGCGGATCGTCGCCGAAACCCCTCGTCCGGGACGCGTGGCTCGGCACATCCTCGAACGTCAGCGCTTCCGCCTGACCTCTTCGAGCAGGCGTTCGATCGACGGGTCGTCCTTGCCCATGGGCCTTACGCGTGCGAACTTGTCGCGTTCGTCGCCCCGCCAGGTGGGAGGCTTGGTCGCGTCGATGGCGAGCTTTCCTCCGACACGCATGACGGTGTAGTCCTTGCGCACCTCGGGTATGGAAATGTCTAGCGGATGGAGCCGCGTGCCCGGAACGATATGGGCCATCGTTTCCGGATTGCAGCGGCACGCGATCGCCCACAGCACATCCTCCGCATTGTAGATGTCGACATCCTCGTCGACTGCGATCGCCACCTTGACGTGCAGGTTGGGGCCCGAAAGCGCCGACATCAGCGTGTCGCGGACCTGGCCGTCCCAGCGCGCTTCCATCTGGATGATCATCATGAACTGGGACGCCCATGGCGGCACGAAGACGTCTATGATGTTGGTGTTGCCGTGGGTATCGCGCAGCCGGTTGTAGTAGGTCGCCTCCATCGGTAGGGTGATCAGCGGTTGATGGTCGGTGAACCAGGTTGCCTGGATGTGCCGGAAGATCGGGTTCTCGCGATGCGTGATGCCGGTGATCTGATAGACCGGAGCCGGACCCTCGGCGCCGGCGCCGAAAGTGGTGAACTCACCGAACGGGCCTTCGGGAGCGCGGTCCCGCGGATGGACGAGGCCCTCGATCACAACTTCGGCGTGGGCCGGGACTTCGAGGTCGATGGAATCACACTTCACCATCTCGATGTCCTCGCCGAGGATGCCGGCGCCGTATTCCAGCTCGTCGAAATCCTCGTGCTTGCCCGACCAGTTGGACATGATCTCGTAGACCGGGTGCAGGCCGATGGCGAAGGCCATGGGCATCGGCTCGTCCTTGGCGACATATTTCATGTAGTGCGCGTAGTTGTGCCGCGCGGCCATCCAGAACGTTGCCTTTTGCGGATCCTCGGTCAGCATCATGCGGATGATGGCTTCGTTGCGGATACCGGTCTCGGGATCCTTGGTGATGGTTATGCCCGAGCCGAGATAACGTCCGCCATCGCCGTGGCTGTGCTGGGGAATAGGCAGCGCATGGAGGTCGATGTCATCGCCGAGCATCTTCACCTCCTTGACCGGGCCGTCGCCGACCATCACAGACTTTCCGCGCCGTGTCGCCATCCGTTCGGCGAGATACGGGCAAACCTCGTTCTCGCTGTCGAGGCCAAACGCTGCCGCCTGGCCGACGCGGTCCATGATCAGCATGTCGGTGAGCCGCCAGCCGGGGAAACCGGTGAGATTGTGGAATGTCAGCGGCCCCTTGCTTTCGGAGCAGAGGTAGCCGACCTGGGTCGTCGGATCGACAGGATCGTGGATATGCAGCATGCGGTTGTCGATGGATTCGAGAAAGCTGCGTAGCGTGTGCGGCATTGCCGGTATCCTTCCTGGGAAAGAGTCCTGCCGTGGCGGTGGGACGGCTCGGAACGCGAAGCCAAAAGTCTATGGAATTCCGTTTGTAAGTAAAGGAACACTCATGTAACAAGGGGCCGGGATTGGCCGCGATCGCCGGACTGTCCCTCACGTGCAGTGCCCGGCGTTTCGCATGCGCCGGAACAGGGAGAGACGAGACGATGGCAACCAAGGCTGCGACGGTCGGAGCCCATGTGCCCATCAAGTGGGCGAAGTTCGACTGGGAAGATCCGATGTTCCTTGACGACCAGCTCACCGACGAGGAACGCATGGTCCGTGAAACCGCCCGCCAGTACGCCCGGGAGAAGCTCCTGCCGCGGATCATCGAGGCCTACAACGAGGAGCGTGAGGATCCCGACATCATCCCCGAGATGGGCAGGCTCGGCCTTCTCGGACCGACCATTCACGGCTATGGCTGCGCCGGCACCAGCTACGTTGCTTATGGGCTGATCGCCCGCGAAATCGAGATGGTCGATTCGTCCTACCGCTCGACCCTTTCCGTCCAGTCGAGCCTCGTCATGTGGCCGATCTACAACTACGGCACCGAGGCTCAGCGGGAGAAATACCTGCCCAAACTTGCCTCTGGAGAATGGGTCGGTGCCTTCGGACTCACTGAACCCGATCACGGCTCCGATCCTGGTGGTATGAAGACCCGGGCGACCAAGGTTGACGGCGGCTGGAAGCTCAGCGGATCCAAGAGCTGGATTTCCAATGCGCCGCTTGCCGACGTTTTTGTTGTCTGGGCCAAGGATGACGAGGACGTGATCCGCGGCTTCATTCTCGAGCGCGGCATGGACGGCCTCAGCACGCCGCGCATCAAGAACAAGCTCAGCCTGCGCGCCTCGGTCACCGGCGAAGTCGTCATGGACGAGGTCTTCGTGTCCGACGAGAACTACCTGCCCGAAGCGCGCGGTCTTGGCGGTCCCTTCGGCTGCCTCAACAATGCTCGCTACGGAATCGCGTGGGGCGCGTTCGGTGCCGCCGAATTCTGTTGGCGCGCCGCGCGCGACTACGCTCTCGAGCGTACGCAGTTCGGCAAGCCTTTGGCCTCCTTCCAGCTCGTGCAGAAGAAGCTTGTCGACATGCAGAGCGAGATCTCGATAGGGTACCAGTCCTGCCTGCGCATGGGCAGGCTGATGGACAAGGGCAGGTGCGCGCCGGAGTTGATCTCGATGCTCAAACGCAACTCTACGGGCAAGGCGCGTGATATCTGCCGCGACGCCCGCGACATCCATGGCGGCAACGGAATCAGTGACGAGTACCATGTCATGCGTCATATGATGAACATGGAGACGATCTATACCTACGAGGGCACGCACGACATCCATGCGTTGATTCTCGGCCGCGCCCAGACCGGCATCCAGGCTTTCGTCTGACCGCGATGCCGCTACGGTCTGGTCGGGAGGGCCCGCAGGCCGGTGCCCCGCGGCAGCGGGTGTTGGAATCGGACAATGCGGTCATGACCGTCCACACGGCGACCGCGCTGATCAACGATGTGCGGAACGAGATTAAGGGCGAAAAGGCATCGGGATATGGCGCGGAGCCCCACTTCTGCATCGACTTGTTCGACGCGTTCGGGATGGCGGAAAATAAGCCAGCCGATACGATCTCGATGGCGCGGGCATACGAAATCAGAGACCTCGAAACCGCCGGAGTCTTCACCGCGAAAGTCGGTGCTGCGCATCTGCTTCGTCGGGAAGAGCTGCCGACTGATTGGGACCCGACGACAGACAAACACCTGACCGACCGGGAATGCGCAGCACTTGGCGCCGATCCTGGCACCGCAGGATGGCGAGGCATCGAGGCTGCGGCGGCACTCATTCGCGGACATGCCGCCGGAGCACGTCAATGCCGCCCGCTTGTTTGCCTGGCACCTGTACGATGTCTGCAGGCGCAGGGCCCGCGCGGCCGAGGCGCACAGGTCTGGAACATGCTGGCCCGCGAGTGGCCAGCGCTCGAAGGCGCCGCGGCGGAGATCGAGGCCGCAGGAGGGGCTGACCATGAAGTTCCACCATTATCCCGAAACCGACAGCCTCTATATCGAACTCGGAACGGGGGCCGGTGCGGAAACGCGCGAGATCTCCGACGGGCTCAATGTTGATCTTGATGAGGACGGTGCGGTGGTCGGTTTCGACATCGACCGCGCATCGCAGCGACTCGATCTTTCGACGCTGGAGACAGAAGCCCTGCCTTTGCGTTCGCTCAAGGCCGGATAGTCCGCGATCCCAGGTGCCGGGTGGATCACGACAGAACGCCCAGCGGCCGAACCGGGAGGACTGACGGACACCCGACAGCAGGCGGCGTGTATGATATGGGGTTCGAGGCTGTCTACCCGCAACTGGCTGAGATACCGCATGTTTCTCTGCCTCGTTGTTGCACCGGGGGTGCAAACGGGCGGCCCCCAAGCCCCGATTGCATGGTCGGTTGAGAGAAAATAGAATTTTTTCAGTTTGTTACCATATGATGTCCGGTAGCGTGTGACATGAAACAGCCTCTCGACCATATCCGGGTTCTCGACCTGAGCCGGATCTTGGCCGGCCCGTGGGCCGGCCAGACACTCGCCGATCTCGGCGCCGAGGTGATCAAGATCGAGCGCCCGGAACACGGCGACGACACCCGTGCGTGGGGACCTCCCTACGCGGTCGCGCCGGATGGCGGCGAAACTTCCGAATCGGCTTATTTCCTGTCAGCGAACCGCGGAAAGAAATCGGTGACCGTCGATATCAGCCGAGCGGAAGGGCAGGAGATCGTGCGCACTCTAGCTGCGGAGTCCGATGTGCTCATCGAGAATTACAAGAAGGGAGGGCTCGCCCGCTACGGGCTCGACTACGACAGCCTCCGCGGGGTCAATCCCCGCCTGATCTATTGTTCGATCACGGGTTTCGGACAGACTGGTCCCTATAGCGGCCGCGCCGGGTACGATTTCCTGATCCAGGCGATGGGCGGCTTGATGAGCGTCACCGGCGAAGTCGACGGCCTGCCGGGCGGCGGGCCCCAGAAGATCGGCGTGGCGCTTTCAGATATCCTGACCGGCCTCTACACCACCGTGGCCGCGCTGTCGGCGCTGGCCTGGCGCGACAAGACCGGGCGCGGGCAGCATGTCGACATGGCGCTTCTCGACGTCACGATAGCGGCAATGGCAAACCAGGCCATGAACTATCTGGTATCGGGCTCGGCCCCCGGCCGCATGGGCAACGCCCATCCGAATGTCGTGCCCTACCAGGCATACCGGGCAGCCGACGACCATATCATCCTTGCGGTCGGCAACGATTCGCAGTTTCGGCGTTTCTGCGAGATTGCCGGGCAGTCGGAGCTGGCGGACGATGCGAGATTTGCCACCAATCGGGACCGCGTCGTCAACCGCGACGAATTGGCGCGGATTCTCATTGACATCATCGCTCGCCGACCGAGGAAGTTCTGGCTCAAGGAGCTGGAGCGGGCAGGGGTGCCGTGCGGTCCGATCAACGACCTTGCACAGGTCTTTGACGACCCTCACGTCCGCTCCCGAGAGATGCGCCGCGACCTGCCGCATGCGGTCGCCGGCACCGTTCCGGCGGTCTCGAATCCGATGCGTTTTTCCGACTCGCCCGTCGACTACCGGCGCGGTCCGCCGACGCTTGGACAGCATACGGACGAAGTGCTTCGCACCCTGGTCAGGCTTGACGAGCAGGAGATAACGGCGCTCCGGAGGGACGACGTGATCTGATTCCGGCGGCAGGGGAGCGCACTCGACTCAGACGTGTTCGGCCGCCCTCGCAAGCGCGCCCAGCATCGCTTCGGGGCTCACGAACTTGCGCCGGGGGGCGCCTTCGGGCGCGGCGTCGACCTCGATCTGTTCGATGACCCGCCAGTCCGTGAACGACACTATCCGGGCGCCCCGCCGCTTCAGCATCATGTCGACCGCCTTGCGGCCCGGCCGCGTTTCTCCGTCCCAATCATCGATGACGAGATCGACCACCGCGAGAGAATCATTCTTGTTGGTGCCGATGGTGCCGGTGGCGCCGCGCTTGAGCCATCCGACGGCGTAAAGGCGCGATGCGATCCGGCCACCGTCATTGACGACGATTCCGCGCCGTTCATCAAAGGGAAGTCCGTCGATCGGCTCGGCCCGCGATCCGATGCAGGTCACGGCGAGCTGGCATGCGACCTCGAAATGCTCGCCGGTCCCCGATACCTTGCCGTTCTCGTCCACGATCGTGCGCTCGAGGCGTACCGCCTCGACCCGGCTGGAGCCCAGAAGTTCAACCGGCGATGAGAAGAACGCGAAATGCACCCGCTTGTCCTTGCCCGCGGGATCGATGTCGGCGAAGGCCCGCATCGTCTCGACGTTGCGCTGGCGCAGGCGGAGATCGCGGTCCGACATGTAGGGAGCGGAAACGGTCTCCGGGAAGTGGCCGAGATCGACCGCCGGGAGTGCTTTCTCAAGCTCTCCCATCTCGCGCAGTTCGACATTGGTGAAGGCAGCCTCCACCGGGCCCCGGCGTCCGAACATGTAGATGTCCGTGAGCCGCGAGGCGTGGATCGCGTCGGCCGCGTGTGGAACCAGATCGGTGACTGACATCTCGGCCGGAGTCTTGGCGAGCACGCGCGCCACGTCGAGGGCGACATTGCCGACGCCGATGACGGCGACCGCGTCTACATCGAGATCGGGATTGAGATCAGTGAAGTCGGGATGGCCGTTGTACCAGCCGACAAAGGCGTTGGAGCCGAACACGTTGGCGAGGTTTTCGCCCGGAATGCCAAGGCGGTTGTCGTGAGGCGCGCCATAGGCCAGCATCACCGAATCATAGGCGTCGAGCAGTTCAGCAACGCCGATGTCGCGGCCGACCTCGACGTTGCCCAGATAGCGCAGGCGCGGGTTTCCCATGGTACGGTCATAGGCGCGTGCGACGCGCTTGGTTTTCTGGTGGTCCGGCGCCACCCCGCCCCGGATCAGGCCGTAGGGGCTGGGCAGGCGTTCGATCACGTCGACAAGACAGTCGGGGTTCTTGTCGAGCAGGCCTTGTGCAGCATACATGCCGCCAGGACCGGACCCGACGATCGCAACCGTGCGCTTCATCCGGGGAGCCTCTGGTTTAGGTGTTCTGCGGCTTTCGGCACCGTTGCGGCGCCCGCACCGCTATCATAACCGGTTATGGAACGCAGAAAAGGGGCCGAGTCGGGCAGCACCGCGGCAGACGCGCCAAGGCGCCCCGTGGTCCGTGCCCGTGGGGTTACCAGAGCTGCCGCGTTGCGATCCGAGCACCTTCGGCCATCGCCTCGAACTTGGCCCAGATTACCGTCGGATGAACCTCGGTGTGATAGCAGGCCTGCGACGAAAAGCCGCAATCGCCGCCGGCAAGCACGTTCTCACGGCCGACCAGGTTCGCGTAACGGCCGAGGCGTTCGGCGATGAGCTCTGGATGCTCGACGATATTGCTCGCATGGGTGATGACACCGGGTATCAGGGCGCAGCCGTCGGGGAGCCTGACATTCTCCCATAGGTGGTATTCGTGCTCGTGGCGCGGATTGGCGGCCTCGAAGGAGTAGGAACCGGCCTTGATCTTCAGCATGTACGGCGCCACCTGCGTCATCGGCGCCTCGTGAATCCGCGGTCCTTCGTTGATGCCGTAACAGGTGTGGTAGCGGATCCTCTCTGCCGGGATGTTGCGCAGCCCGTGGTTCAGGGCCTTGATATAGAGGTTGAGGTGGCGGTCCTTGCCCGCGTCGTCGAGTTCCGGGTTGACCAACGTGTCACACAGGAACGGATCGTCGATCTGAAGCAGCAGGCCGGCATCGACGATGGCCTCGTACTCCTCGCGAAGCGCCTCGGCGACCGCCTCCGCAAATTCCTCCTCGCTGGCGTAGTATTCGTTGTGCCCAATGCCTGAGGGCGCCACGGCCGGCATGAACGCGTCCTCGCACTCGAGGCCTGTGAGCGCCGTCTTGAGGTTGTCGATGTCACGCTGGAGCGCTTCATGCCCCTTGTAGCTCACTGGCCCGATACAGTGTATGGGGTGCACCGGAACGATAGTGCCGCCCATCATGGCGCGTGCGAAATATTCCTTGTAATATTCTGGAAATGCAGCTACTTCCGCAGCGAAAAGGTTATGCCGCTCACCGGTCTGGGCCTCGAATCCGTCGATGCGCTCGGCGATATAGCTGAAGAAGCCGGACTTGGACATTTCGCCGTCGGCGACGACATCGATGCCGAGATCTGCTTGCTTGCGTACGATTTCACGGACAGCGTCACGGATTTCGCGCTCATGGGCGTCGTTGTCATAGTCCTCGCCGCTCAGCTTCGCCTTCATCGCATCGAGCACGGCAACGGTGCGCGGCAGGCTGCCGACATGAGTCGTCAGGATGCGGTTCGGGTTTCCCTGCACGTGAACCTCTCTCCAGTTTTCCCCATTATAGACTACCGGATGCGCCAGGCGACGGATTTCTCCGAAATCGACAACCGTCCGCCCGCGCCTGCTGCTGTTCCGCACGCAGGAACTCCGCCGCCGGTCGATGCCTTGTGCCGGCACCGGAGATCGCTATCTTCGCAACGTCACGAGCGGCTCCGGGTTGCGCTAGGCATTTCTGCAAATTGGGTCGTGGCTCGAATCACCGATGTGGTGAGTAGTGGATCGCGTCCGGCGCCGCGCAGTCGCGGCGACGGGAAAGCAACGGGAAAGAGATGATACGACAGGGCTTTGCGGCGTCGTCGGATCCGCTCCAGTGACGGACGTGTTTTATATGGTCGAGATGGCCTACCCCGACCGCGGCGGGCCGGGTCGCGCCGCCTATGACGACTTCTACGAGCGCCACATCTCGATGCTCCTGACGATACCGGGCTTTCTTTCAGCGCAGAGATTCGAGTGCCTGGAAGAGGCGCGGGCGCCGTTCCTTGCCGTCTACCGCCTTGCCGATGTCGAGGTCCTCGAAAGGCCGTCCTATCGGACCAGGGCGGGGCGGCTCTCGGTCCCGGAGGAGTTTCGCGAACGCATGCTGAACTGGGACCGCAACTTGCTGCACGGAGAAACCGGCGCCCTCGAGGTGCCATCCGACGATGACGGCCCGGTGTTGACTGTGCTTGATCGCGTCGATTCGTCCGCGCCAGCGCTGCCGGACGCCTTTTCCGCCCTGGAAGTGATCGGTCTCGACCGCACGATAGCCGAACGCGGCGTTCGCGTTGGCCTGCCTTGGGAACTTGCTGCCGCATCCTCCTGCACGGTCCGGAATTTCCGGCCCATACACGCCCTCAAGAAACCCGGCTGAATTCGGTCCCCGGTGCGCCGCCCCGACGGCGGCTGCAACCGGGCCGCGGTCACGTTCCTTCGGTCACGGTCCAGGTGCGGCCCTTGCGCAGCATGTCGTTGAGCGAACCCGCGGGCGTCGACGCGCGGATTTCGGCGAGCTGGCTGGCCACCGCCTCGTCATAGGGCTCGCCCGGATTGCAATAGAGTACGCCGAGGGCGACAGGGAACTCGGGCTGTTCCATGTCGGCGAGCATCATGGCGAGGATCCGGTTGCCCTGGTCGTGGACGAGGATGTCGTCCTCGGTGATGCCATTCTCGCCGATCTCGACCACGCGAATACCGAATCCGTCCTCGCTGCGCGCGATCCCCCTGTTGCCGTCCTTGCCGAAGACGAGCGGCTTTCCGTGCTCGACCGAAATCGTGTTGTCAAGGACCACCGATTTGTTGGTCCAGCCCTCGAACGCGCCGTCGTTGTAGACGATGCAGTTCTGGATGATCTCGACGAATGATGCCCCCTTGTGGCCATGCGCGGCCTTGAGGACGCCCGGCATGTGTTTCTGGTTGGTGTCGAAGGTGCGCGCGACGAAGCGGCCGCCGGCGCCGAGCGCGAGGCTGCAGGCGTTGAGGGGCGAATCGACGGAACCCTGGGGAGTCGAGGGCGAGCGCGTTCCGAGCCGGCTGGTGGGCGAATACTGGCCCTTGGTAAGTCCGTAGATTTCGTTGTTGAAGAGCAGCATGTTGATGTCGACGTTGCGGCGCAACGCGTGGATGGTGTGGTTGCCGCCGATCGAGAGCGCATCGCCGTCGCCCATCACCAGCCAGATGTCAAGGTCGGGATTGGCGAGTTTGGCGCCCGTGGCCAGCGCCGGCGCGCGGCCGTGAATGGTGTGGAAGCCGTAGGACGCCATGTAGTAGGGGAAGCGTGCCGCGCAGCCAATGCCGGAGAAGAACACAAGATTCTCGAGCGGGATCTCAAGCTCGGCCAGGGTGCGATGGACGCCCTTGATGATCGCGTAATCGCCGCAGCCGGGACACCAGCGAACTTCCTGGTCGGAGGCGTAGTCTGCCGGTCGAAGCTTCTCGACCGGTGTCTGGACGTTCATGGCGCTATCCTTCCACTCGCTTGCGGATTTCCTGGTCCAGGGTCGAGACCTTGAAGGGTTGTCCCGATATCTGCGTGATGCTTTCCGCGTCGACCAGATACCTGCTGCGCAGCAGGTGGACCAGCTGGCCGTTGTTCATTTCCGGAACCATGACCCTGTCGAACCGCGCAAGCAGCTCTCCGAGATTTGCAGGCAGGGGCCAAATATGGCGGATGTGAATATGCGACACGTCGACGCCGTCGGAGCGGCAGCGCTTGACTGCCTGGTTGATGGCGCCAAACGTCGAGCCCCAGCCGACCACGGCGAGCCGGCCGCGATCCTCGCCGGTGGCGACTGCCTGTTCGGGAATATCCCGGGTGATGCCGTCGACCTTGGCCGCGCGCACCTTTGTCATCCGGTGGTGATTGTCCGAATCGTAGGAGATATGGCCGGTGTCGTAGTCCTTCTCGATACCCCCGATCCGGTGCATCAGGCCTGGTGTTCCGGGAATCGCCCAGTTTCGCGCCAGCGTTTCCTCGTCGCGAAGATAGGGATGGAAGCCCTCCGGGTCGGTGCGGAACGCGACCTTGAATTCCGGGATCTCTTCGACATCCGGGATTTCCCATGGCTCGGCGGCGTTGGCGAGATAGCCGTCGGTAAGCAGGATCACCGGCGTCATGTAGGTAACTGCGAGCCGTACCGCCTCGATCGCCGTCTCGAAGCAGTCGCCGGCGGTAGCCGAGGCGACGACGGGAAGCGGCGTGTCGGCGTTGCGCCCGAACACGGCTTGGTTGAGATCCGATTGTTCGGTCTTGGTAGGAAGCCCGGTCGACGGGCCGCCGCGCTGGCTGTTCACGATCACCAGCGGCAGTTCGGCGACCAGAGCGAGGCCGATCGCTTCGGTCTTGAGAGCGACACCGGGTCCGGATGACGAGGTGACGCCGATGGAACCGGCATAGGAGGCGCCGATCGCCGAGCATACGGCAGCGATTTCGTCCTCGGCCTGGAAGGTGGTAACTCCGTACTGCTTTAAATTGGTGAGGGTGTGGAGGAGCGCCGAGGCCGGGGTGATCGGGTAGGATCCGAGGAACAGCGGCAGCCCTGCCTTGTGGGCGCCGGTCACCAACCCCCAGGCGATCGCCTCGGTTCCGGTCACGGCGCGATAGGTGCCGGGCCGCACGTCGGCGCGGGCGACCTTGTAGGCCCCTGCGCCCGAGGGCAGTTCGACCGTCTCGCCATAGGCGTGGCCGGCATTCAGCGCCGCGATGTTGGCGGAGGCGATGTGGGAAACCTTGGCGAATCTCTGGTTCACCCAGTCGATGGTCGGCTGCCTGTCGCGGTCGTACATCCAGCACATCAGCCCGAGCGCCCAGAAATTCTTGGCGCGGGCGGCTTCCTTGGAGGAGACGCCGCAATCGGCGACTGCGGCGTTGGTCAGTTTGTTCATCTCGACCGTGATCACGACGTAGTTGTCGAGAGTCCCGTCCTCGAGAGGATTGGTGTCATAGACGGCGCGCGCGATGTTGCGGGGAGTGAAGGCGTCGGTGTTGATGACCAGCGTGCCGCCCTTGGGAACGTCCCTGAGATGGACCTTCAGTGCCGCCGGATTCATCGCGACCAGCACGTCGGGATCGTCTCCGGGCGTCTGGATGTCGTAGGACGCGAAATTGATCTGGAAAGCCGACACGCCGAACGTGGTGCCGGCCGGCGCGCGGATCTCGGCGGGAAAGTCGGGAAACGTCGCAAGGTCGTTGCCCATCAGCGCGGTCGACTGGGTGAATTGCGTGCCGGTCAGCTGCATGCCGTCACCGGAGTCCCCGGCGAACCGGATCACTACGGAATCGAGCGCCTCGCGCTTCCGTTGGGGCGCGACGCCTATCTCAACCATGTTCGTAGCCATGTTTACGTCCGAAACTCCGTGTCAGGATGACGGGCCGGCAAAGACCCGCATCCAAGCTATAGCGCACGGATGGCGGGGTCAAGCCGCACTGCGATTCGGCCCGGTGATCCGATGCTGATTCCGAGACGCGAAATCCGAGTGCGTTGGGGCTCGCGTCATCACAGGTCTCCTTTTGATCGCAATTTTCCGCGCCGAGCAAGGTCTCATTGAGCCTTGGCGGCACGATTGCAGCGCGACGCAGACCGAAAAATCTCGCCGGTCGCCGCTGGATTAGCAGCGTGAGATCGTCGTGCGATTCGGCCTAGAGCAAGGGAGCGAGTTTGGAATGTTCCCGACGCCGGTGTATATCAGTCGGGTCCCTTCAATCCCGAAAACGACGCAGCGCCCGATGTCTTCCTATCTTCGACCCTCCCGTCTCGATGAGGCGCTCGTTGCGCTTGCCGATGGCGAACGGATCATAATTGCCGGAGGCACCGACTTCTATCCGGCGAGGGTCGGCCGTCCGCTCGACCATAACATACTCGACGTGACCGGTATGGATTCGCTTCGCGGCATCGACGATCGCGGCGATCACCACCTGATCGGCGCGCTGACGACCTGGACCGATATCCTCCGCGCCGACCTGCCCGGCTGGTTCCGCACGCTCAAGCTCGCCGCGCGCGAGGTCGGCGGCGTCCAGGTGCAGAACGCAGGCACCGTTGCCGGAAATCTCTGCAATGCGTCGCCAGCGGCCGACGGGGTTCCCTGCCTGATGGCCATGGACGCGCGCGTGGTTCTGGCCTCGGCCGGCGCTACGCGCACCCTGGAGCTCCCGGAATTCATTCTCGGCAACCGCCGGACGGCGCGCCGGCCCGACGAGATGGTGATCGGGATCGAGGTGCCCAAGCCCGTCGGGGAGGCAACGAGCACCTTCATCAAGCTCGGCGCACGGAAGTACCTGGTGATCTCGATCGCCATGGTCGCCGCGGTTCTCGAGCGGGCTGCCGACGGCACCGTGGCGGGCCTGCGTATCGCCGTCGGGTCCTGCTCGGAGGTGGCCCGGCGCCTTCCCGCCCTTGAACAGGCGTTGGCCGGAAGGCCCGTGGACGGCCGGCTGGCCGATCACGTCGGCGCCGCCCACGTCGCTCCGCTTTCGCCGATCGACGATGTGCGTGGAACCGCGGAATACAGGATGGATGCGGCAGTGACGATCGTGCGCCGGGCCGTCGGCGAGCTGGCAAATGGAGAAGCGCGATGACGGTTTCGTTTACGCTGAACGGCCGGCCTGCCGAGGTCGCCGTGGAGCCGGTCAGCCGGCTGGCCAACGTGTTGCGCGATGTCGTCGGCCTTACCGGCACCAAGGTCGGCTGCGATGCCGGCGACTGCGGCGCCTGCACAGTGCTTGTCGACGGCGAGCAGGTCTGCGCCTGCATGACGCCGGTGGCCCAGGTCGCCGGGCGCGAGGTCACCACCGTGGAGGGCCTGTGCACCGGGGACGGACGGCTGTCGGCGCTCCAGCAGGCGTTTCACCACCACGGCGCGGCCCAGTGCGGCATATGCACGCCGGGGATGCTGATGGCGGCTGCAAGCCTGTTCCGGGCCAATCCCGAACCGTGCCGCGACGAGATACTCGACGCCATGGGCGGCGTACTGTGCCGCTGCACGGGCTATCAGAAGATCGTCGATGCCGTGCATCATGCCGCGCACCCGGATGCGCTGGAGATCGTTGTCCCGGGACCTGGCGAGGCGATGGGAGCATCGGCGCTAAAGACCGATGGCATCCGCAAGGTCGACGGCTCGGAGCTCTACGGCGCAGATGCCGCACCGCCGGATGCGCTGTGGGTCCGGGTGGTGCGTTCGCCGCATGCCAGCGCGACCTTCACGCTGGGCGATTTCGAGCCGCTCCATGCCGCCCATCCGGGGCTGGTGCGCGTACTGACGGCGGCCGATGTCCCCGGCGTCAACGGCTTCGGAGTCTATCCCCACATCAAGGACCAGCCGGCTTTTGCCGTCGATGAGGTGCGTTTCATCGGTGAGGCCGTGGTCGCCCTCGTCGGCGACCACGGGACGGTCTTCGGCGTTCGCGACGAGGAGGTGCCGATTGACTACAAGGTCCGGCAACCTGTCTTCGGGATCGACGGTGCGCTTCGCGACGACGCCCACCTGATCCACGAAAACCATTCCGGGAACATCTATGCGCGTGGCCATGTCCGCAAGCGCGATGCCGCGGCGGCGATGGCGACGGCCGACATCGTCGTCGCAGGCAGCTTCGAGACCGGCTTCGTGGAGCATGCCTATATCGAGCCCGAGGCAGGTTGGGCGCGCCGCGTCGGCGACCGCCTCGAAATCACGGTCACCACCCAGTCGCCCTACATGGATCGCGACGAGATGGCCAACATTCTCGGCATTTCGCCGGAGGACGTGCGCATCATCCCCAGCGCCTGCGGCGGCGGGTTCGGCGGCAAGCTCGACCTCAGCGTACAGATTCCGGTCGGCCTCGCCGCCTGGCTGCTCGACCGCCCGGTGCGCAGCACATGGAATCGTCTCGAATCGATGGCGGCGACGACCAAGCGCCACCCGTCACGGATCACGGGGCGTTACGGCTGCAGCCGTGACGGCGACCTCGTCGCCTACGAGATGCAGGGCGATTTCGACACCGGCGCCTATGTTTCCTGGGGAATGACCGTCAAGGACCGGGTACCGGTCCACGCTACTGGCCCCTATCTTGTCCCCAATGTGGAAGCGAGATCGCGCGCGGTGTTTACCAACGGGCCTCCGGCCGGTGCGTTCAGGGGTTTCGGCATTCCGCAGGCGGCGATAGCCCACGAGACGCTGATGGACATGATGGCCGAGAGGATTGGCATGGATCCGCTGGCCTTTCGTCTGCGCAACGCCATACGCAAGGGGCAGGAAACCTGCACCGGACAGGTGCTGAAGCACAGCGCGGGCCTCGACCAGTGCCTGGAGGCGTTGCAGGTGCCGTGGCGCAAGGCGCGCCCAGCGGCCAGCTTCTTCAATGCCGAGAGCAACGGCGTGACGCGGCGCGGCGTCGGCGTCGGCTGCATGTGGTACGGATGTGGCAACACGTCGATGAGCAACCCGTCGACCATGCATATCGGGCTTGGGCCCGACGGTTCGGTGACGCTCTATTCGGGCGCCCAGGATATCGGCCAGGGCACCAATACGACAATGGTGCAGGTAGCCGCCGACGGCCTCGGTATCGCGATGGACAGAGTTCAGCTGGTCTGGGGCGACACCGATCTGACGGCCGATGCGGGCAAGAGTTCCGCGTCGCGTCAGGCCTATGTCTCGGGCAAGGCGGCGATGCTGGCCGGCATCGATCTGCGGTCGCAGATCCTGCGACTCGCGAATGTCGGGGAGGGCGCGGCCATCGAGTTCGGCGACGGCCGGCTTCTGGTGCGCGACGGCGCGGCCGAGCGCGAGATCGATCTTGCCGCGCTACCCGCCGACAAGCCGCACGGCAACGTCCTGTTTGGCGAGGCGACCTTCGATCCGCCGACGACGCCGCTCGACGAAATGGGCCAGGGCAATCCCTATGCTACCTACGGCTTTGGTGCCCAGGTGGCCGAGGTCGAGGTCGACACCGAGCTCGGTACCGTCCATGTGCGCCGTATCTGGGCTGCGCACGACATGGGCGCAGCCATCAATCCGGCGCAGGTGGAGGGCCAGATACACGGCGGCGTCGCCCAGGGTCTGGGTCTTGCGCTCATGGAGGAGTTCATTCCGGGGCGGACCGAGAACCTGCACGATTACCTGATACCCACGTTTGGTGACATGCCGCCGGTCGAGATCTTCCTGATCGAGGACTCCGAACCGACGGGACCTTATGGCGCCAAGGGCATCGGGGAACCGGCACTCATTCCGACGGCACCGGCGATCTTCGGCGCCATCTACCATGCCACGGGCGTGCGCATGACAAGAGCGCCGGCCACGCCGGACCGGGTCCGTGCAGCGCTGCTCGCGGCCGGAGGAGACAGACAGTGAGTGATGCGACACCTGACGGGGCCGGGACGGCGGCCCCTATCATTACCTGCGACGCCTGTCCGGTGCTCTGCAGGATTCGTGACAACAAGACCGGCGCATGCAACCGCTACGGCAATGTCGGGGGCACGCTGACGCGGATGGATCCGCTGGTTGTGACCCAGCAGGTGGTTGACGGCGACGGAGATCTGGTGCCGTTTCTGCCGCCCGACAGTGAATGGGACGGTACGCTCAGCTTCGAGCGGCCGTCTTTCGTCACCGGAATCGGCGCGACGACGACCTATCCGGACTACAAGCCGGCGCCCTTTATCGTCTCTTCGGAGCACCGCGGCGTCGACATGGTGACGGTGGTTTCAGAGGGAATCTTCAGCTATTGCGGCATCAAGGTGAAGATCGATACCGACCGGTATATCGGTCCGGAACCGGCCGCGGTGCGCGTCGACGGCGAGCAGATCGGGCATGTGACGACGGCCGAGTATGGATCCCAGATGCTGGCGCTCGGCGGCGTTCGCCACCTGACCGGTGGCAGCAAGAAGGAGGGCAACGTGACCTGCGCGGCGATGCTCGCTCTCTGCAACGGCGAGGCTGTGGACATGACCATCGACGACGGTGCGGCGCTGACAGTCGAGGCCGGACAGCCGCCGGTCATCGATAGCGTCCGCGAGGAACGCATGCGGGTCGGCTGCGGATCCGCCACCATTGGCATCTTCGCGCTCCAGTGGCACGGCCATGTCGACGAGGTTATTGTCGTCGATGATCATATCACGGGGGTTCTCACCGAACACCAGTCGGGGAAGTTCCTCGACATGCCGGCCGCGGGCATCCGCGTCGTCGGTCGCAGGTCCACGCCGGGGCGTTATTTCCAGGTGGCGGAGCCGGGAAGCGGTTGGGGCGGCACTGACGTCACCGAGCCGTTGTCGATCATCGAACGGATCGACCCGAAAACGGCCTGGCCAGGACTGCGCCTTCTCATGGTCAGCACGACCGGAGAAGATCATGCGTACTACCTGCTTGATGACGATCTGAAGCCGGTGCCGGCGGAAATGCCCGAGGACTTGAGGGTTTCCGTCGACCGGATCGGCGAAAACTGCGAACCGGCTCTCTGCACCGTGCTGTTTATGGGCGGTGCCGGAGGCTCGCTCCGCGCCGGGGTTACCGTGAACCCGGTGCGGCTGACTCGATCGGTGCGGGAGCTGCGTACGCGTGTGACCTGCGGCGGTGCTCCGGTCTATGTCTGGCCCGGCGGCGGCATCACCGTGATGGTTGATGTCATCCGCACGCCGGCCAATTCCTTTGGCTATGTGCCGACCCCGGCGCTGGTTGCGCCGATCGAATTTACCATGCCGCGTGAGGAATATGTCGCGCTCGGCGGCTATACGGACCATATCCGGCCGCTGGACGAGACGCTCTCCTCGGGAAGTCCCCACGGTGTGCGCCCGATTCCGTGGGCCGGGCAAAACCCGTGGCCGCTGCAGAAACAGCCGATGCCGGACAGCCTCTAGCGAAGGCGTCGGCGGTTGCCGCGCTCGCAGCCATGCGGTGGTCGATCGGATCCGGGCGGTGACAGATCCCCGGGCACAGCTCCTTGGTGACGGGCGCCGGCTGCATCTCCAGCACGGCCCCATTGATCTGGTGATCGAGGCTTTCGCCGGGCCCGGCGAGGTTCGCCGCGCGTACGGGCAGGCAAGGGACCGGTTTGCAACAGTGCTGGAAGAGCTCGTCCGGGAGCTGCCACGGCTTCGCCAGGAGATCCCTGCCTCCGGCTGGACCCCTGCGGGTCGGGTGGCTGCCCGCATGGTGGACGCCGTCCGGCTGCACCGGCAGGAGTTCGTCACGCCGATGGCGGCAGTTGCCGGGGCGGTGGCCGACGAGATCATGGAGGCGCTGGTGGCGGGCCGCCGCATCTCCAGGGCATATGTCAACAATTCCGGCGATATAGCCTTGCATCTGGAGCCTGGAGAAAGCCTGCGTCTTGGCATCGTTGACAATGTCGAACGCCCCGCGATCGAGGGCGCGGCCGAAATTCATGCCGATTTCGGCATTGGAGGCGTGGCGACAAGTGGCTGGCGCGGACGCAGCCATTCCTTCGGAATTGCCGATGCGGTAACCGTCCTTGCGGACACTGCCGCTGCGGCCGATGTCGCGGCTACGCTTGTCGCCAACGCCGTCAATGTCGATCACCCCGCGATCTCGCGGGTACCGGCCTCATCGCTGGATCCCGATACGGATCTCGGCGAAGGCCTCGTGACCGCGGCCGTCGGCGAACTCGATCCGGCGGCAGTGAGGCGGGCCCTTGAGGCTGGTCGGAGCCGAGCGGCAGACATGGTGGCGCGGGGCCTTGTTCTCGGGGTTGTGCTGAGACTCGACGGCGAGGTTCGCGTGGCCGGAGCCGCGCCTTTGAAGCTGCTGTCCGGAGACGGTGCAAACGCGCGGTGAAACGCGCCGGGGTGGTTACTCGGGTGGCGCCCCGTTGACTTGCGGAGGCTACATCCTCGTCCATGAACTGGCGCAGATGGGCCGCCCAGAGTTCGGCGTGGAGGGTGGAGTAGTGACCGAACGTCCGCTCGCTCGCGTGCACCAGAAGCTGCCGGGCACCCGGAATCATGGCGATTGCGGATTCGACGACGCCAAGTTCCGGGGGGAGCAGCTCGTCGTCCCCAATGTTGATCGCAAGGAGCCGCGCCCGGATCCTGTCGAGATCGCCGGACGGGTCGTAGTCCATCGAGGCGTCGATCTGGTAGAGGCGGTCATTGGCGTCTCCCCGGCGCGCCCGTTCGACAAGCGCCTCGTAGTGGCGGTCGGCGGCTTCGCGCGTCGGCGCGATCTCCTGGAGCCGCACGACGCTCTGCGTCATCAGGGCACTGAACGCTGCCGTGCGGACATAGCGCGACGGGTTGGACACGTAGTGTCCGCCGTTCCGGATGGCCTCGATCGATATACGGCGCTGGATCCAGTTGCGGCCGCTCATGGGGCCGGGTTGGCTTGCGATGGGGACTGGCATCTCGGCGAAATCCGGAAATCCAACCCCGGACATCCAGGTTAGCATGCCGCCCATGGATAGGCCGAGGACAAGTGTCAGAAGAGTTACGCCGAGATCCTCCGTGAGCAGTTGGTGTGGAGGTGACGAGATGGTCGTAGCGACAGTTTGGGAAATCGGAACGCAGGCCGTCGCTGGGCTTGCTCGATCCGCCGAAACCCAGCATGTCCGGGATGATCACGAAGTGTCTTGAGACATCGAGCACCTGTTCGGCGCCGAACAGCCGGTCGGCGAGACCGGGTTCGAGCCAGAATCTGGCCGAACCGGTGGTGTTGTGAAGGAGAAGCACCGCGTAGGCGCTCCTGCCTGAAGCATCCTTCCTCTCGGTTCCCATCGTCAGATAGCGGAGGCGAAGCGGGTCCTGACCGTTCGCGAATACGAAATCGCGACACACATGCTCGTACTCACATATGCCCATTCTGTCATGATCGCGCCTTCTCGTGCCGCCATTCTGCTCGGGATGCGGCAAGTACAGCACCGTGAATGCATGACGGCAGAAAACCCCGCATTCGCTGTCCGACCTGCCGGGTCGGTCCGGTGGGGTACGAAGTTCGCCGGCGGTTCGCCCGGATCTCCATGGATGGCGGCAGCTGCCGGCGGTTCGACGACTGATCGCATCAGACGCCTCCGCAGTTCTGTCCTGCGGCACCGTCGAACACCGGGTTCCGCGGAGGGTCGCGCACGACTCATGGCAAAGACTCTGATATCTTCGCGCGTCCAATCGGAATTTTCCGGGGCGTCAGCAGGGAGCGGAGCATGGATGATGCCAAAATCGCGGAGGTAACAGCGCAGCCAGGAGACTTTGGCGACCTCGTCAAGGTCCGCAAGTTCGTCTTGTATGTCGAGGAGGTTCTGCATGAGTTTGGGCCGGTGCCCGAAACACCGCAATTCAAGGGCTACATCGCGGCTGTGGCCCACAACCCCTATGCCGGGCGTTATGTGGAGGACATCCTTCCGCTCATGGACCAACTCAAGCCGATGGGAATCGAGATGGCGAAGAAGCTGATGGCTGTCCTCGGTGGCCCAGACAGGATCACTGCCTACGGCAAGGCGGCAGTCGTCGGCGAGAATGGCGAGCTCGAGCACGCGGCGTTGTGGCATGAACCCGGCGGCTACGGGATGCGGCAGCTCATGGGAAAATCGGCTGCAATCGTTCCCTCGACGAAGAAGGTTGGCGGACCGGGCTGCGCGATCGACATCCCCATTGCCCATGCCAACGCGGCGTATGTCCGGTCGCATTTCGATACGGTGGTGTGCAGCATCAACGATGCGCCGCGCGCCAACGAGGTTGTCTGGATACAGTCGATGTCGACTGGCCCGCGCATATACTCGCGCTCGGGCGGGCTCGAGGAAAAGGATGTCGTCGGCAAGGACGGGCTGCGCTGAAGCAGTCGGGGTCGCCCGCGCTCAGGCGCCGGCCGTTCCGTGTAACGCTCGCCAGACCCGGTCCGGTGTTGCCGGGATGCCGAGTTCGCGGCCGCCGTTGCCGTCGAGCGCATCCATGATGGCGTTGTAGACCGCGGGGTAGGAGCCGCCGTTTCCGGCTTCGCCGCAGCCCTTGACCCCCAGGGGATTGGTCTTGCAGGGGACTGCGTGGGTGGAGAAATCTACATGTGGCATATCGTCGGCTCTCGGCATGGCATAATCCATGTAGGTGCCCGACAACAGTTGTCCGTCCTCCTGATAGATCGCGGTCTCGCCGAGAACCTGGCCGACACCCTGCATGATTCCGCCATGAACCTGACCCTCGACGATGAGCGGGTTCACGACCACACCGAAGTCATCGACCACCGTGTAGCGGTCGATCCTGACCAGGCCCGTGTCAGGATCAATTTCTATCTCGACGACGTGGCAGCCGTTCGGAAAGCTCGACGGGCTGGTCGTGTGGTTGACTTTCGCTGAGAGCGAATCGGGAAGATCACCCGCCTGCGCCGCAGCTTGCGGCGCCTTTCGGGCAAGCTCCATTATGTCGATGCAACGATCGGTTCCCGCTACGGTGAACATGCCGCCGGCAAAGACTATGTCCTCGACCGCAGCTTCAAGTACATGGGCGGCAAGCCTGCGTCCGCTGTCGATGATGGCCTCGCTGCATTCGACGATTGCACCTCCGGCAGCAATTATCGAGCGTGACCCCCCGGATCCCCCTGCACCGGTGCTCATTTCATCGGAGTCGTACTGGACCAGGCGGATGCGGTCGAACGGGATGCCGAGGCGCGAGCCGATCACCTGCTTGAAGGGTGTTGCATGGCCCATGCCAAAGTCCTTTGTACCGGTAACGAGAGACACGGTTCCGTCATCTTCGAAACGGATATCGGCCAGTTCCGAGCCTGGCGGTGCGGTGGTCTCCAGATAGGGTGCTATTCCAATTCCGCGGAGCATCCCCTTCGTCTCCGATTCACGCTTGCGCCCCGGGTATCCGGCGTAATCACCGTGCTCGAGCGCCTTATTCATGATGGCCTCGAACTCTCCCGAGTCGTAGGTCAGGTCTACCGGCGTAGCATACGGCATCTGGTCGGGCGAGACCATATTCCGCCGACGGATCTCGACCCGGTCGACGCCTGTCTCCTCCGCGGCCTTGTCGATCAGCCGTTCGAGAAAGAACTTGCTTTCCGGCCGTCCGGCACCGCGATAGGGGCCGGTCGGCACGGTATTGGTGAAGATGCACTTCACGTTGTACGAGATCGTCGGGGTCTGGTAGACGCTGATGATATTGCGGCCCGTTACCATGGTTGGCGGCCATGGGCCCATGGCTGTCAGATAGGCTCCCATGTCGCCGACGCCGTTTACCCTGAGCGCGAGAAAGTTGGTGTCCGCGTCGAGTGCCAGTTCGAGAGCCAGCGTACTGGCACGGCCGTGGTGGTCCGCGAGGAAGCTCTCCGAGCGGTCAGCGGTCCACTTGACGGGGCGCCCCAGCTTCCGGGCGGTATAAAGGCAGGCAATCGATTCGGCGTAGGCACTGCCCTTCATGCCGAAGGAACCGCCCACCTCCCGGGATATCACGCGTACGTTTGCGGGATCGACCCCGAAGATGTTCGCCATCCCGTTTCGGTATCCGGTTACGCCTTGGGTGCCGACGGTCAACGTGAAGCGTTTTCCGTCATATTCGGCAAGGACGGAGCGGGGCTCCATGGCATTGACGACGATCCTGGTGTTGGTGAGCTCAAGCCGCGTGACATGCGCTGCCTCGGCAAAAGCCCTGTCAACCGCCGCCTCGTCACCGATATGAAAGTCGAGACACACGTTGTCGGGTGCGTTGTCCCACACGATGGGTGCGCCGTCGCCGGAAGCTGTGACTGGATCGCTGATTGCGGGCAGCGGTGCAATCTTGGGACTGATCAATTCGGCGGCGTTCCTCGCCTGGGCAAGAGTTTCGGCCACGACGATCGCAAGCGGGTCGCCGACATATTTCACCTGCTTCGCGGCTAGCGCCGGATAGGGCGGCACCACGGCGTCGGAGCCGTCCCGGCTCTTCACGGCAACAGGGCAGGGAATGTCCTTGATCCCGTCGCGCCGCAGGTCGGTGCCTGTAAAGACGCCGACTACACCGGGCGCGGCCAGGGCGGCCGAAACGTCGATCGAGACGATGTCTCCGTGCGCAACCGGGGAGCGGAGGATGAAGGCGTAGGCCTGGCCGTCGACGCTGCAGTCGTCGGTAAAGGACCCGCGTCCGGTAAGGAGGCTGGGATCCTCAGTGCGCAGCACCGGTTGGCCGATGCCGAATTTCATTGCGTGGTGGACGGAGTCGTCGGGCATTCCGGCGCATCTTTCGGTGGGTTGTGCTGTAGGTAACGCGACCGGAGGGGTGAGCATCCCCCTTCGTCGGGCAGAATTCAGCATAGCCTCCCGGTGCCGTCGTTGCAAGACATCGCGGGCGTCCGGTAGGGCCTCTCGGTCACAATGCGAAAGGCTTCAGGCGCATGCCCGCAGTTTCGGCCATTCCGCCTGGCGCCGGCCAGGCGCTTTCACCGCGATGGTTCCGGGAGCACTGCCTCCAAGGCTGCCTTTGGCGTGGATTCTTGACAACGGACGCACCGCTCACAACTATGGCGTCATGTACTGGACCCCAAGGGCAATCCGGCAGGACTCGTCATGAAAGCACAAATACGCAAGACATCGGTAATCGTCGAGGAAACGCGGCAGGATCTGGGCAAGGTGGTCGATCCTCCGACCCGCAAGGCCGCGGCGCTCGCCGTGATCGCAAACCCGTTCGCTGGCCGTTACGAGGACGACCTCAGCGAGTTGATGGACATCGGCGCGGAACTCGGCGATATGCTTGGACGGATGTGCGTCGAGGCGCTCGGGATCGAGCCGGGTGAGGCCGAGAGCTACGGCAAGGCGGCCGTCGTCGGCGAAGGCGGCGAATGGGAGCATGCGGCCGCCATCCTCCATCCGAAGCTGGGAGCGCCGCTTCGCAAGGCGGTGGAGAAGGGGGCCGCGCTGGTGCCTTCGGTGAAGAAGCTCGGAGGCCCCGGCACCGCGATCGATATTCCGCTCGGGCACAAGGACGCTGCCTATGTGCGCAGCCACTTCGACGGAATCGAGGTACGGATGCCGGATGCGCCGCGCGCGGGCGAGATTCTGGTCGCCGTCTCGGTCACGGACTCGGGGCGGCCGTTCCCCCGGGTTGGAGGTCTGACCACGAGCGAGGCGACAGGCGAGGACGGGCTGCGCTGACCCTGGGGGCTGCCCTCCAGAGAGATACGCCTGCGTTCCGAATCCGCATCGTGGGTGCCGGGAGGGCTACGCTGGCTCAGACGATCTCGGGCAAGCGCTCTGCCGGCGGCGTGTTGCGACTTCTTCCGCTCGCCACCTTGCCGTCGATGACCACCATTCCCACGCCGGGGATGTCTCCCATGCGGACGCTCTCCAGCAAGTCCTTTCCTGCGGTGTGCTGGGCGCGGTCGAGGAACACGAAGTCGGCCGTACGTCCCTGCTCGATCAACCCGCAATCGAGATCACGCACCCTGGCCGTGTTTCCGGTTGCAAAACAGAAGACTGTCTCGGCCGGCACCTCCCCAAGCGATGACAGGATCGCGATCGTTCGCAATATTCCGAGCGGCTGAACCCCCGAACCGGCCGGACCGTCGGTGCCGAGGATCACCCGTTCGAGCTGGCCAAGTTCGGTCGCCGTGCGAAGCGCGAACAGCGCTGCCGTCGCGTTGCCGTTGTGGACGATCTCGATGCCGGCCCGGCAATCCTCGCACAGGCAACGGATCTGGTCGAGGGGTAGTGAGGTGTGGCCGCCATTGATGTGTCCGATGATGTCGGCGCCGGCCTCGAGGACCACATCCTTGTCGATCAGGCCGGAGCCCGGAATCGACGGGCCGCCGGTGTGTATCGTCGACTGGATCCCGTACTTGCGAGCCCAGTCCACCATCTGACGGGCCTCGGTTCCGGCCTTGACGCCGCCGAGCCCGATTTCGCCGAGGAGCTTGACGCCGGCCTCTGCGAGTTCCTTGAAATCCTCCTCGACCATTCCGGTCTCGAGAATGGGTGCTCCGGCATGAACCTTCACGCCGCCCGGCGGAAATGCTGAAAACGCGCGTTGCGCGGTGATGCCGAGCGCGACCACGCCTCTCGGGTCCTTCGGGCGGCCCGGCAGATGGACCTCGCCGGCGGATATCATCGTCGTGACCCCGCCATGCATCGAGGAGTCTATCCAGTTGAGCTGGCTCTGGCGGGGCGTCCAGTCCCCGAATACTGGATGGACATGGCTGTCGATCAGGCCGGGGCAGAGCGTGACGCCATGAGCGTCGATGGCGAGATCCGCCCCTTCCTGATCGACATCGGCGGCCTTGCCGAAGGCCGAGATCCGGCCGTCTACGGCGACCAGGGTATCCGCATCGAGGACAGGAGATTCAAGCGCCCCCGAGAGCATCATGCCGATGTTGCGGATGACGGTCTTGCCCTTGGGTACCTCTCGAAGTATCGCTCCGGCCATGTCGCGGCTCCTTCCCCGTGGCTGACGTTATTCGGCGGCCGCCGGCGCATTGCGCCGATCGGAAGCCTCAAGCCGCGCACACAGATCGTCAGTCGCCTGTACGTCTCCGAAATGCAGGTAGAACGCCTTCAGCGCGTTGGCGTGTTCCTCATCGGTTGCCGTCGCACAGCCGTCAGACACCATGAGCGTGCGGTAGTTGAGCATCATCGCGTCGCGGGCGGTAGATTCACAACACACGTTTGTTGCGACGCCGCAGATCAGGACGTTCTCGATACCATGATCCTTGAGCACGAGTTCGATGTCGGACGAGCCCTGAATGAAGGCGCTGTAGCGCCGCTTGATGACGCGGTGGTCTTCCTCTTGCACATCGAGCGTCGGCCAGAGTTCGAACGGCCAGGCGCCGCGGGTCATGGAGTTGATGCGGATGTCGCCCTTCTCCGGGAGATTGCGCTCGTGGGCGGTCTTCCACGAGACCGGCGTGTCGGCCGGCGCCAGATTCTGTATCCAGATGACGATTCCGCCGGTGCGCCGCACGGTATCGGCGATCCTGTTGACATTGTCGACAATAGTCTGGCCGACCGGGCAGCCGGCCTGCTGGGTCTCGTCCATGAAATAGTTCTGCATGTCGACGACCACGAGCGCGGTCTTCTCGGTGTCGAAGGTCTCGCAGGTGTGCTCGCGGCCCTGACGCGCAACGATGCGGTCGATGTAGTCGCGGGGCATTTCAAATGGATGCGGCATGTTACGGTCTCCATCGAGGATGATCATCGGATCCTCGATCATACGTCCGGATTGGGCGCCGGCCAACATGCGCCAGCATTTTCTCGAGTTACGGTTGATGATGTCGGGGCGTTGGCGGCGACCGAGGCCCCGTGTCCGCGCTCCTTGCCGTCGACGGGGCGGAACTGGCACGCCTCTCGCCGGGATGACAGATTCTGATTTCCGGGTCCGGGAAATTCCGGCACACCGCGGAGCCCACGGACGGAGAAAGATGGCTCTGACCGCGGGCATTGGTTTGGATGGCAGGCGGGTTTTTGCTATAGACAGGCAGACTGACAACCAGCGGCAAGCGTCGCAGGGAGCGTCCCTGAGGTTTCGTGACGGGTGTACGGCCCGACTTCCGGCCGCGGTCGGCATGGAAGCCGGTCGGGGCCGTAGCACCGGAACGAGCTGAGGAGCGAAGATGTCTGCCAGGAAAAATAGCGGCGTTTCCGCACCGGTCTGGTTCACGATCGTGACCGTGCCGAGGGTGATTATCGGCCTGGTCATCCTCGTCGGCATCGCGATCAATTTTGCGAACGTGATCGGACGCTATGTCTTTCTCGAACCCATCATTTGGGCAGAGGAGATCATGATCTACATCATGGTCTGGACCGTTTTCATCGGAGCCGTCCTGGTGTCATTCGAGGGGCAGCATCTGAAGATGGACTTCTTTTCGGTCATGCTCCCGTCGCCGTGGAAAGAGATCATCAACTTCGTCGCCACCATCGCGATTCTCGCCGTCTGCGTCTTCGTTATTCCGCAGAACTGGACGGTTGTCGAGTTGATGTGGAACAACGACCAGCGCAGTGTGGTTGCCGAGGTTCCAATGGTAATTCCGCACTTTGCGCTGCTATTGGGCTTCGTTCTCATTTTCGTGGCCATCGTGGTGCGTTTCAGATCGCATATTACGGGCACTCTGTCGAGCGAGGTCGATGAGATCGTCGAGGAATATGGCGGCGATATCGACGCGCCTGCCGGGTTGTCGGAGAAGTAGACCGGCCGCCGACATCAAGTTACAGGGAGAGTTTTCATGGAATGGGTAATGGCGGTCGTCCCGGTAGTTCTGTTGTTGCTGGGATTCCCCATCTTCGTGATCCTGCTGGCGACGCCGGCGATCATCCTCCTGATTTTCGCGCCGGTGCCGCCGATGGCGGTGCACATCAACATGTTTGGAAGCGTTGACAAATTTGCGCTGATGGCAGTGCCGTTCTTCATCTTTGCCGGAGAGCTGATGGGCCATGGCGGAATCTCGAAGCGAATTGTCGCCTGGGTGCTCTCGATCATTGGCGGTGTGCGCGGAAGCCTTGCACTCACCACGGTCGGCACCTGCACCGTCTTCGGCGCGATCTCGGGCTCAAGCCCGGCAACGGTGGCCGCCGTCGGGCGACTGCTCTACGGGCCGCTCCGCGACGCCGGCTACGACGAGAAGTTCTCAAGCGGACTTCTCGCCTCCTCGGGCGCCATCGCCATCGTCATTCCGCCGTCGATCGGCATGATCCTCTACGGCGCGTCGGCCGAGCAGTCGGTGGCCTTGCTGTTCATCGCCGGGATCATTCCGGGCCTTATCATGGCCGCGCTCATGGCAGCCTACATCTACGCCTTTGCGCTCAGGAGGAACATTCGCGAGGCTGCGGGCTTTTCTTTCGGCGAATTCCTTCGTGCCAGCAAGGACGGCATCTGGGCGCTCGGCACGCCAATCATCATCCTCGGCGGCATCTATGCCGGCATCTTCTCGCCCACCGAGTCGGCGGGCATAGCCTGCGTCTATGCGATCATCGTGACCCGCTTCATCTACGGCGATATCGACTGGAAGGGTATCTGGGACGTCTCGGTCAATTCCATGTACCTCACGGCCCAGGTCCTGATCATCGTTGCCGCCGCCGGCGTGTTCTCCCAGCTTCTGACCATCAGCGGCATTCCGCAGAGCGCTGTCGTCGCGATCAAGGAAATGAATCTCGAACCATGGATGGTTCTCCTCGTCATCAACGTCTTCCTGCTGTTCGTGGGCTGCCTGCTTGATCCCGGTTCGGCCATCCTCGTGCTGACGCCGCTTCTTGCGCCGATTGCGGCGGCCATGGGGGTCGATCTGATCCACTTCGGGATCATCATGACCGTCAATCTCGCAATCGGCATGTTCACGCCGCCGTTCGGGCTGAACATCTTCGTGACGCAGGCACTCTTCAAGGTGCCGCTCTCGAGCATCTATCCGGGGCTGATCCCGTTCATTTTCATCAATATCATCGCACTGCTGATCGTAACCTATGTTCCGGAACTCTCGCTGTTCCTGACCCGTTACGTCAACTAGCACGCGGGTCGGCGCCGCGGCACGGCCGCCGACCCGGGCGCTGTCGTGGCAGGTGAAGGCAGATGACGGAGAATCGCAGGCTGGGCCTGCTTGCGCTTGCGCTGACCATATTTTGCTTCGGGACGCTGTGGACCGCGGGCAAGTTCGCGATCGATCATGTCCCGCCGCTGTGGTTTACGGCCGGTCGCTTCGCCATCGGCGGCCTCTTCATTGCATCACTGCTTGCGCTCCAGGGCCGGCTGCGGCTGCCGGCCCGCGCCGACATCCCGATCATTCTAAGCGTTGGCGGCTTCATGTTCGGCGTCTACTCCTCAATTTTCCAGAGCGCCCTGGAATTCGTCCATGCCGGCCGCGCTACGATCCTCGGCTACACGACGGCAATCTTCGTGACGCCGGCCGCGGTACTGTTCCTCGGCGAACGCCTGTCGGGCGTAAGATTCACCGGCCTCATAGCGGCGATCGCCGGATTTCTCGTCCTGTTCAACCCGCTGGAGCTCGACTGGTCGGACCGCGAGGTCCTGGTCGGCAACGCCATGATCGTGTTCTGTGTAATCATGTGGTCGGGCGTCATCCTCCATATCAGGGCTCACCGCCAGGTCTCGGATACGCTGCAGCTGGTCCCGTTCTTCCTGCTGGTTGCCTGCACGGTCGCGACATGCTCGGCCCTGGTCTTCGAGGGCCTGCCGGATTTCGAGGTGACCGAGACCGTCGTCTGGCTCTATCTCTATTCTGGGGCGATCGCGAGCGGCCTCGGCAACTGGGGCGTGACCACGGCGATACGGAACCTGCCATCAGCGGTTTCGACGGTCGGCCTTCTCGGCGTGCCGGTGCTTGCGCTCGTTATCAGCATCTTGTTTCTCGGGGAGGTTCTGACCTGGTCGCTGGGCGTGGGGATCGTGTTGATCACCGCGGGAATTACCATCGTCACACTATCGAAGGACAGTTGAGGGAGACAGCTGCATGCTTGCAGACAGAACCATCATCGTAACCGGCGCGGCGAGCGGAATTGGGCGCGCCTGCGCCACGCGCCTTCTCGAACAGGGCAACCGCGTGGTTGCCGTGGATCTCGGCCGCGACGCTCTCGAGGCGGAACACGGCGGCGAGACCGGCAGCCTCAGGCTGATCGCGGGCGATGTCGCGCTGCCGGAAACGGCGGCGCGCGCCAGCGCCGCGGCGGTATCCGAATTCGGAGGCGTCGATGGCCTTGCCCATTTCGCTGCAGCGCACTCGAAACTCGACTGGCAGAAAGCGGATGCCGGGGAGTTCAACCGCATCCTCTCGATCAACGTGACCGGGTCGTTCCTCATGGCCAAGGCGGCGGCCGAGGCGATGATCGAGCGCGGCATCCGCGGCGCGATGGTACTGACCGCGTCGGGCGGCGTCCTGATGGGCGGCACTGGAGAGCAGGGACGCGGGGGTCCCGCCTACACGACATCGAAGGGCGGTGTACTGATTCTCGTCCGCTGCCTTGCAAAGTCCTGGGGATGCCATGGCATCCGCGTCAACGCCTTGAGCCCCGGTGTTGTCGAGACGGCGATGACGTCGAACTACACGGCCAAGGCCAAGAGGGACGCGGCGGCGCGCGCTGCGCTCGGCCGGATTTCTCAGCCTGAGGACCAGGCGGCCACCGCCATCTGGTTGCTGTCCGACGACGCAGCATTTATCACCGGTGAGAATGTCAACGTCAATGGCGGCGCGGCCTTTGGCTAGGCTGCTGGTTCCGCATACCTGGGTTCGTGCGCGTTGCGAAAGATTCCTGGAGGCCGCGGTGCAGCAGCCGTCGCCGTCGTGGTTGGAACAGGTTCGCGGGTGCGAGGGCGGGATGAGCGGGTATCGATGTCGGAATCGCTGGCCCGCAGGTTTGCCCGCGACGGTTTCGGCGTATTGCGCCGAATGGCGGAGGCTGTCAGCCTTGACTTCGGAAACCCGGATGTCCTAGGGTTTTTGACACCCGTCACGGTCGGTATGGTGCCGTTCGCGGAGGATCCGTCCGACGGTGTCAGCGCTTGAGCAGGTGGGATCAGAGGCACACCGGAACCGGCTCTTGCAGTGGTAGGGAAGCGTCAGTCTAGCAACTCGACGAAAGGGAGGGAGCATGTTTCTTAGAAACGCCTGGTATGTTGCCGCCTGGGAGGCCGAGATCGGCGCCCAGCCCTTTGCACGCACGATTCTCGGCGACCCTGTCGCTCTTTTCCGCACGGCCGACGGCGAAATCGCAGCCCTCGAGGACCGATGCTGTCACCGCTCACTGCCCCTGTCGCTCGGAACGGTAGTCGGCGAACGCATTCAGTGCGGCTATCATGGGCTCGAGTTCAATCGGTCGGGAACCTGCGTGAAGGTGCCCGGCCAGTCGAAGATTCCGCCAGGAGCCAAAGTTCGCGCCTACCCGGTGGTCCGGCGCTACGGATGGGTGTGGATATGGCCGGGCGATCCCGACAAGGCCGACGAAGCGCTGCTTCCCGACTGGTGGTGGTGCGAGAGCCCGGAATGGAAAACGATCCCGGGCCGCGACAGCACGCCGCTGCATGTGGAGGCAAACTACCTGCTGATTTCCGATAACCTGTTCGACATCACCCATCTTGCCTATGTCCACACCTCGTCGATCGGCAATCTCGACATCATGGATTTTCCGGTCAAGACGCAGCGCTTCGACCGCCGCGCTGTAATGACCCGGTTGGTGCTCGACCGTCCGCCCGCACCGTTCTACAAGAAGGCGGGGGGATTCGAGGGCAATGTCGACCGCTGGCTGATCACCACCTCCGACCTTCCATGCTACATCGTCAATGACGCGGGATCGGTCGAGGTCGGCACCGGCATCACGCCCGGCGAGGCCGACGAGGCCAGGGGAGTCGAGATGAAGGTTATGAACGTCCCGACACCGGAGACGGACACCTCGACCCATTATTTCTACGCCCATGCGCGGCATTTCAAGATAGATTCGGAGGAGTGGGACGAGATCTACCGCGCCGAGTTCATGGGCGTGTTCGACGAGGACAAGGTCATCCTTGAGGCGCAGCAGCGAAATATGAGCGGTCTGAACGGGGCGCACGAGATCGACATCAACGGCGACGCGCCCAATATTCTGGCGCGGAATATGCTCGACGAGCTGATTGCCGCCGAGCAGCGGCAGTCGTGAGTGCGGATCAGGAGCAGGACATAGTGCCGGGACCGCTTGATAGGGTGCGCATCCTCGAACTGACCACGATGATCACGGGATCATTGTGCGGTCAGATGCTGGGTGATCTTGGCGCCGATGTTATCAAGGTCGAAAAACCCGATGGCGGAGACATGTTCCGGGCGTGGCGCGGCGGGACATATTCAGGGCAGTTTACCGCCTACAACCGGAACAAGCGCTCCATCACGCTCGACCTTCGAAGCGATGAAGGGCGCGAGATCGTGCTGCGGCTGGCCGAACGGGCGGACGTGTTGATCGAGAATTTTCGCCCCGGCGTCATGGAACGGCTCGGATTGTCGCTCGATGTCCTACGCTCGAGAAGTCCGAATTTGATCTATTGTTCGATCACGGGGTTCGGAGAGGACGGGCCGTACGACAAGCGCCCCGCCTACGACGCGGTGGCGCAGTCGCTGTCGGGAATCACCAGCCTGTTCGTCGATCCCGAGAACCCGACGATCACGGGACCGACAATCGCCGACAACATGACCGGCATTAACGCTTGCTACGGCATTCTTGGTGCGTTGTTCGAGCGCGAGCGCGGGCGGGTACCGAGGCGAATCGACGTCAACATGATCGAGAGCGCGATCTGGTTCATCCCCGATCCGTTCGCCAACATGGTCTTGCAGGGAATCGAGCAGGGGCCGCTAGCCCGCGTCCGCGCCTCGCAGTCCTATGGGATGGCCTGCAAGGACGGGAAGTTGCTTGCGGTCCATCTGTCATCGCCGGAGAAGTTCTGGCTCGGGGTCACGGCTGCCTTCGGGCTCGAACACTTGCGTGACGATCCCCGATTTCATGAACGCATGCTCAGGATGGACAACTATCTCGAACTCCACGGAGAGTTCAAGACGATGGCGAAGACAATGCCACGTGATCACTGGACGCCGCGGCTGGAAGCGAATGATGTGCCCTATGCGCCGATCAACACGCTGGAGGACGTGTTCGGTGATCCCCAAGTCCGGCACCTCGGAACCTTCGCCGAAGTAGAACAGCCGGGCAAGGGGCGTCAGAAATTCGCCCGGCGCGCGGTCTGGTACGACGGCTCCCGGGACGACCAGCCCCTTGACCTGGCGCCGTTCCTTGGCGAGCACACAGACGACGTGTTGGCAGAACTCGGGCATGACGCCGGCGAGATCGCGGCGCTTCGTGATAAGGGCGTCATCTGACAGCTCCCAATCCCGGAGCGCCGCTGGCAGTGTGTACCGCCCTATCGGATTTTCCTATGCTTCCTTGAACCTAAAGACCTCGTTAGTGCCTGCGCTCGTCAGCCCCTATTCCGATGGCCGAAAGCACTGCAACATCGCGCACAACGCCGTCATGGCGGGCTTTTTCATAGCGCGCATCCAGGATCAGGTATTTCATCAGGGGCCGGTTGCGCGGCGAGTTCTTCGTCGAGCAACCTGGTGGCCCGGCTGACCTGAGAAGAGGACAGGCTCCCGAACTCGCGCATTACATTCTGCCATGTGGAAACACCCTTGATGTACATCTCGGCTACGGCGCGAGAAGATCGCTGGCCGCGTTCAAGCGACTGGGGACGGGTCGTCCCCGTGACTGGCCCTC
Source organism: Alphaproteobacteria bacterium (assembly GCA_964291215.2). Taxonomy (GTDB): domain Bacteria; phylum Pseudomonadota; class Alphaproteobacteria; order MPNO01; family UBA830; genus JAJEBT01. The sequence continues at coordinate 3,443,075 of OZ219791.1, forward strand.
TTTGGCACCTGAACGGTAACAGTGGGGGTGTCGATCCGCTTGTAGCCGTTGGCATAGCCCTGTTGCTCCGGCGTCTGGTGGCCCGCTTTCAAGTGCTGCTCGCGCTCGATTTGCATCGCAAGCTCGAAGAGCTGGCCAAAGACCCGCCCCAGATCCGTTGCTCCGTTTGCGATCAGATGTTCCAAAACAGTCCCGATCGTCGTAGTGTGTCGCAGGTCCATTCGCTTCCTCCATGAAGGTTTTCCAACTCCATGGGATAGTACGATGGCGCCGCGTTTCACTGGGGGCTAGCCCCCCAGTGAAACGCCTCAAAGCGCAAACCTCAGACAAATTTCCAGACATCAAGTTACAGTACCTGCTGCGCGACGGCGAAATAGTGGCTTGAAGCCGACAAAGGCGTTGCATAAGCTCGATGTTGAAGGAACTGAAGCTGTTCCCAGGCGGAATCGAGAGGGGCAGAGGGGAAAAATTTGCGCAACATCCGGCCCTCATCTCCGTTCGGGCTACGCCCTCACTGCGATGAGGGCCGGATGTTGCACTTCAGACTGGAAGTGGGGTCAATTACCTATCGGGAACTCTTACGTTCCGGTCACCATTCAAAAGCTTCCCTCCATGAGTTGAGCAACACGGCGGGAGCCGTTGTGGTAGCGATTGTGGGTACTTTATTAACCACGAGGTTTACCTCTGTCAGCAATCTGTCGGGCTCGTGTAAAGGAGACGAATGACGCAGGGCGACAAGAGGGCGATTACGCCTGTCCGGGGACAGAAAGGCGATCGAGGTCGAGGTGGTCACTCTCGACGTAATCACGGGCCGTCATGTCCTCCAGGCGGTCGGCGGATCGAGACGGAATCGGCCGGTCTGGTCGAAGAAGGCAAGCCACTGATCCATGTGCGTCGGCCAATCGGCCTCAGCGTCCGCGGGATCGGCGTCCTTGATGAACCACCAGCTAAGCTGGATCTCGGCGTCGTCCCAGGACGGCGCCGCGCGGACCCTGATTTCGCGCAGCGCCCGAAGATGGGCGCCCTCGTCGGTCTCCTTGTCGTGCTTGTCGACAAGGCGCCTTTGCAGGACCTCGGCCGCGGCGACGAAATCGTCGGGAAAGGCGAAGCGGGACCTCTTGCGAGAAAGGGCCAGGGCAATGGCCCGCAACTCTTCGTCGGTCTCCCAGCCGGGCGTGCGGGTCCATCGAGCGACAAGGGCCTTCTCCACGGTCATGGTGCGGTCGAGGTCGGCGACCAGGCGGTCGCCGGCGACGGCCGGCACGTAGGCGAAGGCGGGGCGCTTGAGGCGGCGGACGGCCTCGACCCACTCCTCGGACACCTCGATCAGGGGCGCGACTTCGACGAAGGGCCGGGAACGGCAGCTCCGGACGACATCGCAAGTCTGGCTGAGCATGACCATGTCGCGGGCTTCGTCTAGGATCGGCGTGGGACCGTCCTCAATGGGCTTGCCGTCATTGGCCATGGCCTCGGCGATTTGGTTGGACGCCGGGCTATGCGGACGGGTGAGGTCGGCGAGATGAAGGAACTCCAGGCCGGCGTCCAGGGAAACATCTCCCTGGCGCCAAGCCTGGAGGGCCTCGTCAATCGCCCGCTCGTCCTCTTCCATCAAAGGCATGAAGCATCATCCCCTCTTCTTGGGCGTCTGCTTCGCGTGGGCGGTTCGAGCCTTGGCCGGAACGTCGGGCCGCTCTTGCTCGGCCTCCAGGAGAAGCGTTGGCGCTTGCGGCCGGCGCGCGTCCTGGGCCTCCCGAGACAGCGGGACGCGGCGGGGTGCGGGCGGCCGGATGCCCGCGGCGCGCGCCATGGCCTCGTCGAAGCGGCCCTTCTTGAAGAGGTCGAGGGCGGAAACGCCCGTGGCGGTGTCCACGGCCAAGAGTTGGGCGCGGGTGCCGGCCTGGTTGCCCTGGTCGAGGCGGCGGATGGCGGCCAGCATCCGACGAATCGCTTGGTCGTGCCTGGCGGAGACGGCCTTGCCGCTGGCCCAATGGTGGACGCTCCGGCGCGAGACATCGAACAGGTCGCTCAGCTCCTCCCAGGTAAGGCCGGATCGGCGGCGGATTTCCAGGACGGCCTCGGCCGTGAACTCCGCGGCCACGTGGTCGATCTGACCAGCGGGGCCGGCGGCCGTCCGTTCGACGAATCGGGGAAAGTCGTAAGTGCTCGCGGTCGCCGATCCTGACAGACCAGTGACAACGAGCAAGGCCGCGAAAGCGGCATCAAGGCCGGGGCGATACATGGAGCCGACCGCGGACGTGTGCGTGGCTGGCATGTCTCGGAGTGCTGGCGCAGTCATAACTCACCTCCGTAAAATCTCAGGAACTCGTCCGTGACCACCTGGCGGAAGAGCCAATAAAGACATGTGGCGAATCCGGTGGCGGTTGTCAGCAACTCTTCGCTCGCAAAGGGTCGCGGCTCCGACGTGAACATGTCCAAGTCGAGCACCCAGCTCGGCTCACCGATCGGCTCAAGGGCGTCGGGATCATAGGTCGCGTTCGGCGGCAGTTGACCCCAACATCCCTGGACGAGGGCGGCGTCCGGAGCCAGGAATTGCGCCTCGGTCATCAGGTGGATGATCGAATCGTCGAGCGCAAAGGGCGGGTCGTCGGCGGGACGCATGATGCTCAGGATCTCGCGCTGGATCAGGTCGCCGACGCGATCGACGGCCTCGCCGGTCAGGCGGTCGATGTAGCGCAAGCCGAGGCGCTTGGCGTCCGCGGGCTTGAATGCCTCCTCGACCGCGGAAACGACGGCGCGAAGCCGGCCCAGAAAATCGGCTCGGCTGTCATAGTCCGAGGTTTCGAGGGCCACGAAATCTACGCCGAGGGACACGCGCCACGACGGGTCCGCCTCGCTGTCGGTAAGGCGCCAGACGATACCCTGGCGGACGTTCGGGGTCTGGCCGGCGGTCAGCTCGATGCGGTGAACCTGGTCCTCGCCGAGATACGGATAGGTCGCGCGGAGGGCTTCCTGGAAGACGGCAACCTTGTCGGGGTTACGGATCGCCAGGATGGGCGAAAACCGGGCCTGCGCGATCACGCGCGCCAAGGGCGCCCGGGGTAGCGGCACCTCGGGCGTGGGCGTGGGGTTAAGCGGCCACGGTTCCTTCATGTCGGTGTCCTCCTTGCCTCCGTAGATATGTGAAGTATAATATGAAGTATCACCTCTTGAAAAGGACTTAACGTCGCACCAGATGTGAAATATTGTGTGAGGCAAAGGTTCGACAGGCCGACAGAAAAAAAATTTCTTATGGAATTTCAATAGCTTGTCCGGGGTCTGCTCGGCAATCTCAGCCCCCTCGACGTGATGCTCGCCGAGATCGCGCTGCGGATTCAGCTCAGCCCCACGGATCACGGCAAGGCGGTCGGTCGGTACGAGACGGTGAGCGACTGGATCGACCGGCCCGATAGTCCGCTTTGCGGCCTGGTCGAGCTGACGTACGCCCAAGGCTCGATGGCCATTGATGCCACGATCGCCCGGTGCTCGGATCGGGACGAGTACGACATCGACGCGATGGCGCAGCTCGGCCTGCCTCGGGACACCGATCCCGAGATCGCGCTGTCGCTGCTGGAGACGAGCATCCGGGGCGAACGCGGCTCGCGCTACTACAACATGACCACGCGCCGGACCCGGTGCGTCACGATCGAGTACGCGGACGGGATGCACCTAGACGTGACGCCGGCGATTCTCTTGCCGGACCTGATCGAGCGGACCTCGTTCATCTTCCACTTCAAGCCCGAGGACCCGAGAGAGCCCAAGCTGCGGCTCCACGCCAATCCCTATGGCTTCGCCGGGTGATTCAAGGAGATGACGCCGGCCGACGTGGCGTTCGCCGAGTATTTCGAGCGGCGCTCCCTGGAGGAGGCGCGGATTCGCGCCATGGCCAAGGGCGAGACGGAGCCAGTGCCGAACCAGATGCCGGCCTATCGCAAGTCGATGGCCTTGATCGCGCTCCAGCTCATCAAGCGCTACCGCAACGTGCGCTATGAGCGCCGGCCCAGCCTGCGGCGGCCGCCGTCGGTGCTGCTGTGCAAGTATGTCGCCGACCACGCGAACCGGACGACGACGCTGGCGGAGGAGGTGCTGCATCAGGCGTCGGCCATGCTGGATATTTTCGAGGCGGCGCACCGGGCCGGCCGGTTCGTCCACGAGGTGAACCCGAGGTGCCTGACCGACGTGCTGACCGATCGCTGGTCGGCGAGCGCGGAGGACCAGGCCCGCTTCATCGCCGACCAGCGCGAACTGACCCAAATGCTGGTGCGGCTCCTGGAGGGCGTGCCGCTGGAGGAGATGCGGAAGACTCTCGAAGACCTGTTCGGCGAGCGGCCGGCGCGCGATGTCGTGTCGGACTACATCAAGCGCTACGGCTGGCAGGTGGGACACGGGGGCGGCGCTCACCTGCCGAGGATCGGACAGGTCCCGGCGGCCGGCGTGATGCTCGGCTCGATGCCGACGGCGGCGCGAAGCACGCCGGGGCACCGCTTCTTCGGCGATGAACCGGAATGACTTGGCTGACCGTCCAGGAGCAGGACCGACGGATTCGGGAGGTCTTCCCGGAGTTCAAGCTGACCCTGAACGCCGGCTGGATGGCAGTGTGGGAGGGACCGCTGACGCCGATCATGCGGCGTTATCGCGTCCGCGTCGTACATTTCCGGCGCCGGTTCTTCGACACCTGGTCGCTGGAGAACGACTATGCCGCGGTCCAGGTGGTCGATCCCGTGATCGGGCTCGACCCGCGCGGCACGAGGCAATTGCCGCCGCACATCTACTTCAACATGGCCAACCCGCCATGTCCCCGGCTTTGCCTGTACGACCCGAAGGAGAGGCTTTGGGCCCCGGAGGAATACATCGCGGACACGATCATCCCCTGGACCATCGACTGGCTGTTCTTTTCGAGGGCTGGCTTGATACGGGGACGTGGGAAGGCGGGGGACGACACCCGGAGAGAAGGTCAAGCTCATGCCCCAGAACGGACGCCTCGGACCCGGAGAGCCGCGATCGGTTGGATCGCTCCGTCGCCGCCGGGTTCCACAGGCTTGGCCAAAGGATCGGCGTTTTCGCATCCTTTCCATTGATGGAGGTGGCATCCGAGGGGTGTTTCCCGCCACTCTCCTGGGAGAGCTGGAGCGGCGGCACACCGGTGGCCGACCGATTGGCGAGTATTTTGATCTCGTCGCCGGCACCTCCACGGGCGGCATCCTTGCCCTTGGCCTTGCGGCGGGGCTCACGGCCGGGGAGTTGCAAGATCTTTATGTCCGGTGCGGACCCGAAATCTTTCCGCGTCTCGTCGGAGGCTGGCTTGGCCGCGTGATCGGCTGGCTGACCTGGCCCTAGTACCTGGGCAACGCCCGTTACGACCGGAAAGCACTGAGCGAGATACTCGGCGAGACGCTGGGAGACCGAACCATTGGCGACGCCAAGGTGCGCCTGTGCGTCCCGTGCTTCGACGGCCGGAATAGCGAGGTCTATGCTCCCCACTTCCAGTCTGAAGTGCAACACCCGGCCCTCATCGCAGTGAGGGCCGGGTGTTGCACAAGTTTCCCTCTCTGCCCCTCTCGATTCCGCCTGGGAACAGCTTCAGTTCCTTCAACATCGAGCTTATGCAACGCCTTTGTCGGCTTCAAGCCACTATTTCGCCGTCGCGCGGCATGGACCCTGCTGCACGTTGCGGCTGCGGAACATGGCGCAGATGGTCAGGGCGGTTTCACTTCAAGATTACCTCCGTCGGCGATCCCAGGACTTTCCGAGTGTTGAGCCGCACCTTCTGAACATCTTCGTTGCATGTCGCGCGAAAGTCCGTGCCCTTCGGGAAGTACTCCCGCACCAGGCCGTTGGTGTGCTCATTCAAGCCGCGCTCCCAAGAATGGAAAGGCGAAGAAGAAATCTGCGTCAAGTGCGACGCGCCTGTGGTCTGCGAACTCCTTGCCGTTGTGATTGTGTGGACCAATAGCGCACCAGAGCCGAGCAGGCGGATCATGACCGAACCGACCGGGTCTTTCTGTCCACCCGGCAAGGTGTATTTCGTGGCACGAGCGACACGACAGCTCCACTGTGAGCTTTGCCGATGATGGCTCCCAGTCGCCGATCCGTTCCTTTGCCTCCGCAGGGCGCTCGGAAATGTCCACCCGGCCGGAATGGCATCCGCCCTTCCAGTTCGGCTTCTTGCCGCGCCGCCGAAGCTTCAAGGCGCCCCCAGCTCTCCGATCTTCGGCGATCATAGATCCGTTGCCGACCCACGGCCTTCCAGTCGAAAACGGCCGCTGCTCGGGGCCCTCCCGCAGCTTTTTCTGAGCTTCAGCTCGAGGCGTCAACCGCCAAGAAACAGACGAGGCGGCCCTGCGTTTCTGCCATCCTTTGCGCCTGCTTGTGACGGTAACCCCGTCCCCCGGTGTTGCGCTTGATCTCCCGGAAAATTGTTGATCGGCCCAGCTGCCGAGCAATCGCACCTTGTGAAAGACCGCTTTTCTGCCTCAATCTGGCATCGCTCTTCGTAGGTGACGGTAGCCTTTGGACATGAACAAGCTCCCTCCATCTTGTACAGGAACTCTCGCCGCTGCTGGACAGCTCCGCAACATCATGCGTCTAAAAACACATGGCCACAGCCCATCATGTGTTGCACTTCACTATGGAACGGGGGGGGGGGTCATTTCCGCGCCGGCATGTTAAGTATGATTCATTGATAGAGGGGGACTGATCAAGTCAACTCACGAGGTCAGGACGTCTGAATTTTCCGCGCCGAGAAGGTCTCATTGAGCCTTGGCGGTACGATTGCAGCGCGACGCAGACCGAACAATCTCGCCGGTCGCCGCTGGATTAGCAGCGTGGGATCGTCGTGGCACCGGGCCGTGCGCGGAAGCGGGTGACAGGCCGGGAGGCGATGGCGCCAACAGTCGGGTCCCATCCTGCCGGGGATATGTCCATCCCGTCAAGGCCGGATGCCGATTGACAGCCGGCTGTGTACGCCCCACACTGCCAATGCTGACTTTGGCGTCTGGCGTCGCCCGGAGCGCAATCGTCAGGATCCGTCATGAAATGCAACGGGGGCCTGTCCATGGCAGTGGTCGTTCCGACTAACAAGTCCGTGGAAACGCTCGAGGGCATTCACCTTTACCACGGGGGCATTTCGAACTGCTCGATGTGGGTCCGCATGACGCTGATCGAGAAGGGTCTGCCTTGGACTGGTCACCATCTCGACCTGAAGCTCAAGGAAAACATTTCGGGCGAGTACTTCGGCATCAATCCGAACGGTCTAGTGCCGACTCTGATCGACAATGGCGTCGTCCATATCGAATCCAACGATATCATCGACTATCTCGACGAAACCTACCCCGACCCCTCGCTGCGCGCCTCTGGCAATGAAGACGAGATGCTTGAATGGCTTCGTCTTTCAGCGTCCATCCACGTGCCGGCGATCAAGCCGTATGTCTACGCGACCAAGATGCAGAAGAAATTGAAGAAGACTGCCGAAGAGCAAAAAAAGTACGACGAGCTTCAGAAGAACGAGGAGATGAAAGAATTCCACGCGAAACATGCCGGTGGCAGCCAGTTCGGCGAGGAGGATATTGCCAAGGCAAAGGAGATACTTGAGGGGTGTTTCACCAAACTCGAAAACACCCTGGAGGGCCGTGAATGGATCATGGGCGATCAGTTCACCCTGGCTGACATTTCCTGGATCCCCACGCACTTCGTGCTCGAAGGATGCGGCTATCCGTTCAAAGACTACCCGAACGTTCTGTGCTGGGCGGCGGCTTTTCAGGACCGGGAGAGCTACAGGGGCGGTATCCTGAAGTGGTGCCCGGATTTCTCAAAAGTCTGAGTTTCCGGCAGCGATAAGGCACTCTGATTTCCCGAACCGAACAGCGGGATGTGCAGTCAGGGTAGTCGCCTTCTGTAATCGGGTCCGTAGTCAAGCAGCCCCTCGGACCCTATCAATCTAACGTACTTAACTCCGTGTCTTTATCTCCTTCCGAGTGGTTCTCGTCCCAGTCCTCCTTGGCCCGAATGCCGATGACGGCCTGAGACAGGAACCTGACGCCCTCCCATAGCTTCTGTGTGCCGGGCAGCGGCTGGCGCTTCGAGGGATGGAAGCCGGCCAGCCCGCCGGTGAGCGCGACGAAGCTCATGATGGTCATGTCCGGCGGTGCCCGGGGAAGCTTGATGCCGTAATAGGTGGCGAGGGCGCAGAGCGCCGTGATGTCCTCCCTCGTGACATACTGTTTGGTCGTTCGGCCTCTCGCGGGCCAGGATGGAGAGGTCCCAGACCCGGAACGCGGCGTCGAAAGCGAAGCACTTCTTCAGATCGTCGGCCGCGTCGGCGGTCCTCGATGCGGGTGCCGACCTTCAGAGCGTGGAAGAAGCGTTCGATCTTCCAGCGCAACTCGTACCAGCGCAAGATGGTGCGAGCGGTCTTGCGATCGGCCTCGGTGGTCAGCAACATCCAGGGCTCGCCCTTCTTCCCCGCCACGAGGTGATGGGGCGGGTTCTCCTCAAGGGCGGAGACCGCGATCATGCGAATCGGCCCCTCGCCCCCTTCGGGGCAACCAGGTCCACGGGCGTGCAGCACAGCGTCAGCTTCGCGGCCCTTCCTGCGGTTCGGACCGCCGCAGGCGGGAACCACGATCCGGCACCTGGGCTCCGTTTCCAGCACATGGTCCCAGAGGTCTGCGTCGCCGCCCGAACGCAGCGCCACCCGGCGCTGCCTTCCCCGACTCGCCCGGATCAGCAGCGCTGCCCCGGTTTCCTCGGCCCGCGAGATCATCTCCCAGAAGTCGCCCTCGCGGTCGCAGACCGTCACCACGCGGGTGTCGTCCAGACAGGCGCGCGCAAGTTTCTGCGCGCGGTCGAGGATCCAGCGGACGCTGTCCTTGTCCTCAGCCTGGCGGAAGTCGGCGGCCGCTTCGAACATTCCGAGCGGCCCGCGTTCACCGCCATGCCGACCAGGATGCCCGAGGTGCCCTTGCCGCCGCCGCCGCCGAGGTCGTCGAGGCCCGATGTCCCCGACAGGCCGTCGTAGGTGTCCTGCACGGCCAGCACCAGCCGCTCTGCGCGGCACCGCTCCGCAACATCATGCGTCTAAAAACACATGGACACAGCCCATCATGTGTTGCACTTCACTATGGAACGGGGGTGATATAGAAGGGACGAAGAATCTCGCTTTGGGGCGGGAATTGGCCGATCAGACCGGGAATCCGCCGGATTTTCGGAAAACTTCGCGAGAATTGCCATGCGAAACGTCATCAGCCCGCAGCTGGAATTGGGTCAGGTTGCGATCGAGAAGATCGATCTCAGCGAAAACTCGCGGGATGACATCCCACCGATGCTGCGCGGGATTCAGCACGTGTATGCCGACCCGGCTGTTCAAGATCCTGGAGGAGGGGATTCTTCCGAGAGTGTCCCACAGGAAAGGGCGTCCCGGCGCTGTGGAAGATCCTGGTGTCCTGAAGCAGGGCTTGGGGTATGACCTTGATCATCTGCACGAGCTGGTGAACGAGACGGTTCGCAAGTTCCTGGACCACGGCGATATCCGGGACAACACGAGGTACAGCTATCGGACGGTGCTGGAGAACGTCAGCCATCTGACGCCGGAAGTGCTGGAGAAGGTATCGCAGCTGGTGGCGGAGAGCGGCCATGCGATGGTCCGCAAGAGCAAGTCGGACGGGTCCTTTGCGGGGCCGCTGCGATTCGTTCGTGGTGCACTACCCGACGGACGTCAACCTGCTGCAGGATGCGTTGCCTGGTGCGCGGCCGCGCAGCCGTGCTCGCGGGGGTAGCGGCAGTGGTAGAATCGGAACCGCGGGAAGCGCTTTCAGAAGAGACCAGGCGGGCCTCTTCGGAGGACGGTACCTCGACGACAGTCGGGAGTTGGAGCGCAGGAGACGGTTCCGGCACTTGTGGAGAAGGGCGTCGGGGCCTTCAGGATTCTCAAGATCGAATCGTACCTCAACCATGCCCGCCGGCAGATCGACCAGGTGGACCGCCGCCTAAGGCGAGAAGATCCCGCGGGAAGAGAAGGTGTTTTCGATCTTTGAGGAGCGCTGGTGCGTGAAGGGCAAGTGCCGGTGGAACTCGGCGTGCCGGTGGCCGTGCTGGAGGACCAGCACGGTTTCCTCCTGCACCACCGGATCCTGTGGGAGGGCAGTGACGTGGACCATGCGGTGCCCATGATCCGGGAAGCACAGGCTCGCTTCCCCGACCTGTGCAGTTTCGATCGCGGGTTCCACAGCCCCCGGATTGCACTGGACGAGCTGCTGGACGCGCTGCTGAAGAAGGGAAAGCCTGGTCGGGCGGAACGGGAAGCTGAGACGACGTTCCGGGAGATGCGCCGACAGCATCCGGTCGTGGGGTCGGCGATCAACAATCTTGGGCAACGCGACATGGACCGGGTCCTGTGGGGTGGACGGCTTTGCGCGGATGGTGGCGCTGTCCATGGTCGCCTTCAATTGTCCACCGTCTGCTGCTGCACGGACGGGCCCGACGACGACGAAAACGCGCCGCCTGACGGCGGTGCCCCTCCACCCCACCCACCCGCCGGGAGCGGGAACGGAGCCGCTCGTCCGGCTTCTCGGCTGGAAGAGCCCTGATACCGCCGCGAATCAGCAGGAATCCCCCGAAAACGGAGCGGGACCCGGAAGGGCGATCAAACCAGAAATTTCGCCGGAATCTCAGCCAAAACGGTCATTTCCGCGCGGGCACTAACTCATCGACGCCTCCCGGTTCGGGGTTCGCGCACTGCGGTCGGATGCTTTGCGCGACATACGCAAGATTGCTACACGGGCTAAAGCCTCGCATTCCGGCGAGGGCTTCAAGCGACTGTTGACAGTACCGCCGTCTCGGCCCGCGGGTGCTCGGTTCCATGGGTTGCGACAATCCCTGCTACAGCCGTTATCCTTCGTTGTCCAACCGCCAATTCGGAAGGTGCCGAAAGAGATCCTGGCCGGACCCAGGGTGGCGATATCTCCGCCGTCGCCGGGGGGGCTTCGTCAGGACATCTCCTGGCCGCGGTCGCATTCCGACGCGTGCGCAGCAGCTCGGCGCCTGCCTGTCATGCTAAACCTTGCATGGTGCGCAGGAATGTCGATAGTGTGCCGGATCGGGGCTGGGTATGCTGGCCGCGGTCCCGGTACGGGAGACGCGCAGTGAAGGCGATTCGTTTCGACCGGTTTGGCGGGCCCGGAGAGTTGCGGCTCGTCGACATGCCGGATCCGGTTCCAGGAGATGGCGAAGTCCTGATCGAGGTGCATGCGGTCAGCGTCGTGCCTGGCGACTGCAAGCTGCGGAATGGCGATCTTGTCGACCATTTTCCGGTGACGCCGCCCAAGGTGCCGGGGAGGGATGGCGCCGGCATCGTCCGCGGCGTCGGCGGCGGGGTCGCGGGTTTCGGCCCGGGCGACCGGGTCTGCTTCACCTGTCAGCATGTCGATCAGGGATCCTATGCCGAGCTCACCTGTCGTCCTGTCGCCGAGGTGGTTGCCATGCCCGAGCGGCTGGATTTCATCGAGGCTGCGGCGGTGATGCATGCGGGCGTCTGCGCCCACATCGCGATCGTCGGAACCGCCGACGTGAAGATCGGAGACAGGGTACTGGTCCAAGCCGCTGCAGGTGCCATCGGCGGCATGGCCGTGCAGCTATGCAGACATCTCGGCGCCGAGGTCACTGGCACCTGCAGTGCCCGTAATGCCGACCATGTGAGGGCGTTGGGCGCCGAGCGAGTCATCGCCTATGACGTGGAGGATTTCGCGGCGGTGGCTGGGGAGCAGGATGTCGTGCTCGATCTGGTGGGCGGGAACGTCCATGCGCGTTCTCGCACCGTCCTGCGGCCGGGCGGGATGCTGGTCTGGCTCATTGCCCTGCCTTTCGGGGAGGAGGATGACGGGCGGGATGTCGTGGTGCGGCAGGCGATCATCAAGGACAACCTCGAGATTCTGTCGGCTGTGGTTACGCTGGCCGAGGAAGGGCATCTTCGACCGCTGATCAGCCGCGTGCTGCCGCTTGAGGAGGCGGCCCAGGCCCATCGCATCGTCGAGACCGGCGAGAACACCCGTGGCCGCCTCGTGCTTGAGGTCCGGCGGCCTTCGGCATGATGGGAAGTGACTGGCGGCTTGGTGCCGATATCGGCGGAACCTTCACCGACCTTGTATTGGCGGCGCCGGACGGGACGCTCCACACCCACAAGCGCCTTTCCACCCCCGGAGACTACGGCATCGGCGTTCGCGACGGTATTGGCGTATTGCTGGAAGAGCTCTCGGTAGAGCCCGGGGTGATCGAGCAGATCGTTCACGGAACGACCGTTGCGACAAACACGGTTCTGGAAGGCAAGGGGGCGCGAACCGCCCTGGTCACGACCCGCGGGTTCCGGGACGTCCTGGAAATGCGGCGACTGCGCATTCCCGAGATGTACACCCTGAACTACGAGCGCTCCAAACCGCTGGTGCCACGGCGGCTTCGCCTTGAGATCGACGAGCGGATGGGGCCGGAGGGAGAGGCTTGGCGGCCGCTCGACGAGGCGAGCGTCGCGGAAGCGGCGGAACGGCTTGCCGGCGAGGAGATTGAAGCCGTCGCAGTCTGCCTGCTTCACGCTTACGCCAATCCCGATCATGAGCAGCGCGCCGCCGAAATCCTCGCGCGGCGGTTGGGCGCCGACGTGTTCATGACCTGCTCGAGCGATCTTCTTCCGGTGATCCGGGAATACGAGCGGACCAGCACGACGGTCATCAACGCCTATCTGGGGCCGGTGGTGCGCGGTTATCTGGGCAGGCTCTCCCGGCATCTGGAGGAGATCGGCGTCACCGCCCCGATCCTCGTGATGAAGTCGGACGGCGGGATCATCGGCGCCGCCGCCGCCGCCCAACGGCCGGCCTATATCGTGGAATCGGGACCCGCAGCCGGCGTCATAGGGGCGGCGCACACGGGCCGGCGCGACGGCATCGCCGACTGCATCACACTCGACATGGGCGGGACCACCGCCAAGGCGTCGATCGTCGAGACCGGGGAGGTGGCGAAGACCGGGGACTACGAGGTCGGCGCCGGGATCAATCTCTCCAGCAAGCTGGTGATGGGTGGCGGGCACGCGCTGAAGCTGCCGGTGATCGACATTTCGGAAATCGGCGCCGGCGGCGGTAGCATCGTGCGTCTTGACAGCGGTGGGCTGGTTCGCGTCGGCCCCGAGAGCGCGGGCGCTATTCCGGGCCCGGTGGCCTACGACCGGGGTGGCGAGCGGGCGACATTCTGCGACGCCGTGTTGGCGCTGGGCTATCTCAATCCGGACCATCTGGTCGGCGGTGAGCTTGCCATCGACACCGGGAAGGCAATGGCGGCGCTGGCCGAACAGGTCGCCGGGCGCCTCGGCAAGGATCTCCTGGATTCCGCCTACGGCGTACTTGAGGTAGCATGCGGCACGATGATGCGGGCCGTCAAGGCCGTGTCCACTTACCGCGGTAGGGATCCGCGGGATTTCGCCCTGTTCGCCTTCGGCGGAAACGGCCCTGTGGTTGCGGTGGTCATCGCGGATCTCTTGGAAATGACGATGGTGGTCGTGCCGCCGAACCCGGGCGTGTTCAGCGCCTATGGGCTGTTGCTGGCTGACATTGAGCAGGAAGCTGCTCGCACGCATCTTGCGTTGCTTTCGGGGACCGATCCGACCCGGCTGGATGCGCTGTTCGGTGAACTCGAGGAACGGCTTTCTGCGGACCTGGCACGGGAAGGCCATGGCGCTGCGAACTTTGCCGTGACCCGGTTTGCGGATCTCCGCTACGAGGGCCAGGCCCACGAGCTCACCATTCCGGTCGCGTCCGGCGGAGACGGGTTGCCTGATCTCGAAGCGATGGCGCGGGCGTTCAGCGACGAGCATGAGCGCACCTACGGCCACAGGGCCGAGGCTGAAGCCGTCGAGAGCGTCACGCTCCGGGCAGCAGCAACGGTTGCCGTGGCAAAGCCTGTTCTCCGGTTGGGTTCGGCAGAGGAGACGCTGCCGACCTGCCGCGAGATGTTCTTCGGACCAAGATACGGACACCGCGCGGCTCCGGTGCTGCGACGGACGGAACTGGAGTCGGAACCGCGTTCGGGACCGTTCGTCGTCGAGGAATATGACGCGACCTGTGTCGTGCCGCCGGGCTGGTCGGGGCGTCTTGACCTCGCCGGCAACATGATCATCGAAAGGGAGCAGCCGCGATGACCGGCCGCAACGCAGATCCGATCACGATGGAAGTCGTGCGAAATGGCTTGTCATCGATCGCCGACGAGATGGCACTCGTCATCATGCGTACGGCCTATTCGTCGATCGTCCGCGATTCGATGGATTATTCCACCGGATTGTGCGATCGTCGCGGCGAGACAGTCGCCCACGGGTTGACAATGGCGCTTCATCTCGGCTCGTTCCCCGACGCCATGCGGGCGCTGGTTGCCGAATATGGCGACGACACGCACCCGGGCGACATGTTCGTCTTCAACGATCCCTATACCGCCGGCGGGATGCACCTGCCCGATGTCTACATCGTGAAGCCGCTGTTCGTTGACGGTGCGCTGGAAGGTTATGCGGCGACTCTCGTCCACCAGATCGACATGGGTGGAATCGCGCCCGGAAGCACCGCGGTCTATGCGACCGAGGTCTTCCAGGAAGGGTTGCGGATCCCCGTGCTGAAGCTTTTCGAGGAGGGTCGGCCGAACGAGACCTTCTTCAAGCTCATGCACCAGAACACCCGCGTGCCCGACAAGCTCGCCGGCGACATGAGGGCACAGGTCGCCGCCTGCAACACCGCCGATCGCGCCTATGGCCGCCTCGTGGAGAAGTATGGAAGCGACAGCTTCCGGTCGATCCTCGCGGATCTCCACGACTATGCCGAGACGGTCGTGCGCCAGGAGGTCGCCCGACTGCCGAACGGCTCATGGAGTTTCACCGATTATCTCGACGGGCTTGGCGACGATCCCGAGCCGATCGCGCTGAGGGTGACGGTTACGGTCGACGGCGAGGACATGATTGTCGACTGGGCGGGAAGCGCGCCGGAAGTGCCTGGCGCCATCAACTGTCCGTCGCCGTTCGTCAAGTCGGCCGTCCATCTCATCGTCAAGTGCATCGCAGATAACGACATTCCCAATTTCGAGGGATTCACGAGGGCGCTCGACATTCGCTTGCCCGAGGGAACGATCGTCAACCCTCGGCCCCCAGCGGCATGCGCGGCGCGCGCAGTCATCGGTTGGCGCGCGATCGACGTGCTCCTTGGCGCCTTCGCGCAGATCGTTCCGGACAAGATCCCCGCCGCTGGCGAAGGCGGGGTGACCTTTCCTGCGATCAGCGGCTACCACCGGGGGCGGCGCTTCGTCTGCTCGGAGACGATGGCCGGCAGCTGGGGCGCGATGCCGGATCGCGACGGCACCTTCGCGATTCCCAACCCTGGCGGCAACCTGACCAACCAACCGGTCGAGATGATCGAGGCGCTGCATCCTCTCGAAATCGAATGTTACGGCATGGTCGAAAATTCGGGCGGCCCAGGGCGCTTTCGCGGCGCTCAGGCCTTCCGGCGCCAGTACCGCGTGCGCGGCGACGGAGTTCAGATCGTCATGCGTTCCGACCGCCGCAAGTTCCTTCCCTACGGGCTCAATGGCGGCAGCCCGGGAACACCTTCGTGGAATCTGGTCAATCCCGGTCCCGCCCAGGAAATCGTTCCCGTGATGCCGATGGAAGCGATCCATCTCGGCACGGACGACGTGTTTTGCCACATTAGCGCCAGCGGGGCAGGGCAGGGGGATCCCCTCGAACGGGACCCGGCCCTGGTCGCCGAAGATGTGCGGGAGGAAAGGCTCGACGCGGCCTATGCCGAAGAGGTCTACGGGGTGGTGTTTCGCGCGGGAAGCCTGGAATGCGATGCCGAGGCGACGGCGGCGCGGCGCGCAGGGTTGCGCGCCGCAAGGGCCGCCGGGAACGGCGGCAAGCCGGCCTATCTGCGCATCTTCCAGGAGCAATTGGGGCTGCCGGATTTCCGGATCGAGGGGGAGCGCAAGGTCGTATACCATGAAGGTGCCGGGCCAGGGCATGTGCCGGCGTCGGCAGAGGATCGGTCATGACAGCCAATCTTATCGAGGAATTCGTGATCCCGGCCCGCCGCGGCCGGGCGTTCGAAGTGAAGAAGGGCCAAACCTTCCGCATTCACCAGATCGTTGGCGGGCAGGTTGGAGACTGCGTCTTCTTCAATGCGGACGATCACAAGGAGATGTTCCATTGCGGGCAGAGCTGGGCCATCAACGTGATCGCTGGAACCGGCACGAGCAAGGCTTTTCGGTATTTCTATTCCAAGCCGCCACGCGAGAATGTGATGATGACGGTGCTGCAGGACACATATCCGAACCACTGGGGCAACATGGGCGGGCGCTGTTCGCAGCGGCTCTACGAGATTCGCGACAGCCTTGCCGCCGGAAGCCACCGCTCCTGCCAGGAAAACCTCCGGGAAGCCCTGGAGCCTTTCGAACTGACCGGAGACGACATCATTGATGTCTTCAACGTGTTCATGAATGTTGATCTGCATGCCGACGGGACCTTCACCATTCGCTCGACCGAGGTCGGGAAGGACGATTTCATGGAAATGCGCGCGGAGATGAACATTCTTGCTGCGGTGTCCGCCTGTCCGGCAGACACGTCACCGACGAACGGCGGCAAGTCGGCGCCGCTCGGCATCCGGATATACGAAGCCTGACCTTCGCTGGCGCAATACTGATTCCAGAAAGAGCTTGTTGGGAGGAGCACAGCGTCTGGTGCGACAATCAGGTCCGGAGAATGCGGCAGAAAACCCCGCAATAGCGATCCGGTTTCCGTAGGCTCTTGGAATAGCCTGAATACCTGGCTGCTCCAGCACATGGAACACGATATTTGGAGCCGGACGAATTGCAGGCAGATCGCTGTCCGCAGCTTCGCCGCATGACCCCGCGATCGGCGCAAGTCCGCGGTCCCTTGTATCTGGTCGGTCGGCGGGACTAGCGTGAGAGCGCGTCGGCGGCCAGGATGAACGAAGGAGCACGCGGAACCGGATGGGGCCCGAAATGATCGCTATTGCCACTGTCAGCGACAGCGTAGCGGGTCCGGTCCCGAACGGCCATATAGATACGGCGCCGATGCGCGCGGGCGGTGAGATCGACGTTCAGCGGAATCAGCCGGTTTGAACAGGGATGGACAAAATTTTGTGAAGCCCTGAAGTTGCGGGTGTCGAGACAATATTGTGAAAACCCAAGTTGGCACTTTTTGCGTCAGTTGAAGGGGAAATTTATGCGGCAGCCTCACTTCATATAATATATGCCGGCATTTGCTCGCCCTTATCCACTGTATTTGCGATTTTCTGTCCAAAATAGCCACTGTCCGGTATATCTGGAGCCTCGTCAACACAAAAGGCTCCAGACAACATGTTCATCAGGGCAAGCAAAATCTGCAGCACCGCAGACGGCAAGCCCGTCCACAGCCCGTGCTTTCTCAACGCATCGGCGACAAGGTCAGACAGCGCACGCTGCTCAATCTCGGCACCGACTATCCGGTGGCGCGCAAGAACTGGAAGGAGGTTACCGCGCTCGACGGCGCGGGCTTTCGGCGCAGTTGCGAGGTCTTGCCGGGCAACGTGAGCGAGCCGGGCACGCTGCTGAGGCTGGAGGCGGGCGGCAAAGCCGACGGCAGTCATGGACGCGGCACCGAGACGAACATCGCGTGGCGAGCATGTCTGGATCGCGGGCGGCGCCGCCCGAGGGTGGGCCCGAGGCTGATCACCAACCACGAGGTGCAGGCGCCTTGCCAGCGAGGATGGCGCGGCGTGGAGAGCAGGAAGAGGGCCGAGGACGCCATTCCTGGCCGCAGGGCTTCGAGGCGGCAAAGTTCCACCTCCAAGGGCCGGCGCCACGACAAGGTGCCGGAGAGCGGTCTCGAGCAGCGCTTCTCCACCGTCGCCCGGCACTACGAGATCACTGTCGAGAAGGCCAACGCAACGGCCGTGCGCTTCAGCCACAGACGACAAGACAATGCGGGCGCCTGCGCACCAGCGACCGGGATATCGAGACCGTCCTCGGGACATGGATATCGAGGCCACCTTCCGTTCATTGAAATCCGAGCCCGGATTGCGCCCGGCCAGCGCATCGCCACCCACCTGTTGATCGCCGTGCTCGCCGCGGTGCATCTGATCTCCGCGCGGGGCATCGACAAGTGCTAGACATCAATCCACGAGAGCATGCGGAACCAGGGTCACCACGCGCCTGCGCGCATTGATCGTCAACCGACAGGGCACGCACCGCCGAGGTCGCCGAAATCTCCTCGGCAGCTGGTGTCGAACCCGCCGCACGAGGAGCCGCCTCACAAGCTGACAGAATTCAACGGAATGTAGTGCCATGTTGAAATCGGCCGACAAAAAAATCGCGCAACGTGATAAAAATTCCAGGCTGCAAAAAGTGCCAACTTGGGAAAAAATTTCCTGACATATTCAACGAAGCAATCTCAACGAAGCAATTGTTCTTTAGCTTTTTTCTTCGTTTTTTGCCTCTTGGTATTACGCCGAGATATGAGGAAATGGCACTGACGCAGCGCGTCTGATCGGACTATTCGCCGTCAGCTGCGACGTTCCGCAGCCGGCCCAGCCCCGTCCGGATGGAGGGCAGGAAGATCAGGGTGACCGCAAAGACCAGAAGCGCGGCGGTCATCGGACGCTCCCAGATGAAGCTCACGCCGTCGCTCAGATTCATGGCGCGCGCGAAGTTGTTCTCGAGGAGCGGCCCGAGGATGAACCCGATCAACATCGGCGCCAGGGGAAAGCCCGCGATCCGCATTATCGTCGCCACGGTTCCCATGCCGGCCAGCAGCAGCAGTTCGGTGGCGTTGTTCTGGCCGATATAGCTGCCCATCATCGTAAAAAAAAGGATGAAGGGTATAAGGTAATTGCGTGGAATTTCGAGCAGTTTCGCGATGTAGGGAATGAGTGGGAGATTGAGGATCAACAGCACGACGTTGCCTACGTACATCGAGATGATCACCGCCCAGAAGATCGAGGGATTGTCGACCATCAGACGCGGGCCCGGCGCGACGTTGAGCGCGATCAGCGCACCGAGAAGGATGGCGGTGGTGCCGGAACCCGGAATGCCAAGGGTCAGCAGCGGCACGAACGAGCCTGTGCAGGCGGCGTTGTTGGCGGTCTCGGGCGCGGCCAGGCCCTTGACCGAGCCCTTGCCGAACTTCACGCGGTCCTTGCCCTTGGCGATGTTGCGTTCCACGGCGTAGCCGAGAAAGGACGCTATGGTAGCCCCGGCGCCCGGCATGACGCCGATGAAGAAGCCCTGAAGCGACTGACGGCCTATGACGGGGGCGATCTCCTTTGCTTCGCTGCGCGTGATCCGGAGGTTCGAGATCCTGCCGCCGCCTTCGCCGCGTTTCGAGCGTTTGGGATCGAGAACGAGATAGAGCGCCTCCGGCAGCGCGAATAGCGCCATGGCGAGGGTGATGAAGCTGAGGCCGCTCTGGAGATCCTGGAGGCCCAGCGTAAAGCGCGGGGCGTTGAACAGTGCACTTTCCCCGACCGTGGCGAGCATCACGCCGAGAATGGTCATCATCAGCGCCTTCGCGACCTGGCCGGCGCCGGCGAATGCAGCGATGGCGGCGAGGCCCACGACCATCAGTGCAAAATATTCCGAGGAATGGAAGAGGAGGGCGACGCTCGCGAGCCCGGGCGCAAACCCGAGGAGGAGGAGGGCGCCGATGGTTCCTCCGGCGAAGGAGGCGATGGCTGCAATCGTCAGCGCCTTGCCCGCGAGGCCCTGGCGCGCAAGCGGATAGCCGTCGAAAGACGTGGCCACGGTGCCGGCGACGCCCGGGGCGTTGATCAGGATCGATGAGGTGGAGCCGCCGAATATGGCGCCGTAATAGACGCCCGCGAGGAGGATCAGGGCGGCGGAGGGATCGCCGAGCTGGACGGCGACCGGAATCATGATCGCGATGATCGACATTGGGCCGAGGCCCGGCAGCATGCCGATGACGGTGCCGATCAAGCAGCCGGCGACGACCATGATCAGGTTCTGGAGGCTGAAGGCGGTCGACAGTCCGGCGACTATTCCCTCAAGCACGGCACATATCCTTCAGACGAATGCGGGCCATGGGCGGAGGAAGATGCCGAGCACCTCCTGCACCAGATACCAGATCACGAAGGCGGCGAGCACAGAGACGAGAACAAGAACGGCGTAGCGCCTCTCGCCGAGAATGATGCCGCCGACGAGCAGGAACACCGATGTCGCGGCAACGAAGCCGACGGGCCGCAGCAGCAGGGCATAGGCGATCATCAGCACCAGCAGAAAAATCGCTTGGCCAAGCTTGTACTGCCGGAGCCTGCGGACATCGATGCCGCCGGGATCGAGTTCTGCGTCCGCCGCCGGCTTCGACCGGACGAGCACGAAGAATCCGGCGACGGCGCCGAGCATGCTCAGCCACTTCGGCAAGATATTGGGGAGGAAGGTCATGTTGTGCTCGAAGGGCAGGAGATCTGCCTCCATGACCACGAACGCCGTGTACCCGTATGCCAGGCAGACGGCGATGAATATTCCGACAATCGCCCTTTCGAGGGTCACGGTTCCTCCCGCGCGTGAACGGGGGACCGGCCGGGCGCCTGACGTGGGCGTCCCGGCCGGCAATTCCTATTTCAGGAAGCCGAGCTTCTGCATCAGCTTCTTGATCACCGTCTCCTGATTTTCGAGGAAGGCCACGAAATCCTTGCCCGAATTGTGAATGTCGACCCAGCCGTTCCGATCACGGACGGCCTTCCATTCCGGTGTCGCGTACATTGCCGCGAGGGCCTCGCGGTACTGGTCCGCCTTCGCCGCCGGCAGACCGGGCGCGGCGAAGAAGCCCCGCCAATTGACGAACGCCGCGTCGTATCCCTGCTCCTTGAGGGTGGGCGCGTCCTTGAAGGCCGGCACGCGCTTCTCCGAGGTCACGGCGAGTATCTGCATTTCTCCAGCCTTGGCCAACGCCACCGCCTCGGAGAAGCCGGTCGACCCGGCATCGACCTCGCCGGACAGAATCGCGGCGTTCAGCTTGCCGCCGGCGTCGTAGGGGATGTACTTGACCTTGGTCGGATCGGCGCCCGCCGCCTGGAAGGCCATCGCGGCCACCAGATGGTCCATTCCGCCCGGCACCGAACCGCCGCCGACCGCCACCTTCTTCGGGTCCTTCTTGTAGGCCGCGACGAGGTCTGCAAAATTCTTGTAGGGGCTGTTCTTGCCGGTGATGATGGCGGCGTAATCGCCGATCGTGCCGGCGATCATCGTCAGGTCGCGAAAGTTGTGGGGGAAACGTCCGACCAGCGAGCGGATGACGATCGGCGTCGAGTTGACCATCAGCGTTCCGTGGTTGGAGGCGGCGTTCTCGATCAGATAACCGATCGCCTTGCCGCCACCGCCGCCGGACATGTTCTCGTAGGAGGCCGTCCCGACGATGCCCGACTTGGTCAGCGCTTCGCCGGTGCCGCGCGCGGTACCGTCCCAGCCGCCGCCGGCGCCGCCGGGGATGAGGAAGTGGATCTTGTCAATCATCTTTTCAGCCGCCTGCGCCGAGACCGGAGCTGCCGCAATCATGGCCGCCGCGGCGACCGCGGAGAAAACGAAACGTCCACTCAAATCAATCATCTTCATGCCCTTGTTCTCCAGTGATTGGATGTCTACGGGGGTTGCTAGATTAGGGTCCGTCGTAAGTCAATCCGTATTCCGGCGGGACCGGGCCCTTGTTGCGCCCGCCCTGCACCGACTGTTCCCAGGCGTGGGCAACGATGCCCACCGATCGCGACAGGCAGAAGAGCCCGCGTGCGAGCGCCGGCGGACAGCCGAGCTCGCCGAAGATCACCGCCGTAGCGCCGTCAATGTTGAGCGGGACGGGCCTGCTTTTCCCGTCGGCGAGCGCCTTCTCGATCGACCGCGCGATCTTCGCG
Organism: Alphaproteobacteria bacterium; assembly: GCA_964291215.2. GTDB lineage: Bacteria > Pseudomonadota > Alphaproteobacteria > MPNO01 > UBA830 > JAJEBT01. The sequence goes on from OZ219791.1 coordinate 3,464,998, forward strand.
TGGCAGCCGATGATGTCTCCGGCTTCCGCGGCCCTGTCGACGAGGCCGAGCAGTGGCGGCGTCCTCGGATCGAGACTCTTGTGAAAGCGATGGCCGTATCCGGGGACATAGGCCGTCCGTTCCCGCCGCCACCGGCTGAGGCCGTCGGCAACGGCGTCCTCCGCGGACCGGCCGCCCTCCATCGCCTCGGATATTTCGGTGAAGAGTTCGAGCGCCTGCTCTCCGGCGCCGCCGTGCACGTCGCCGAGCATGTTAACCCCGCTCGCAAGCGCGTTGTTGATCCCGACGCCGCAGGTAATCGCCATTCGCGCGGCTGCGATAGAGGGCGCGTGCGGACCGTGGTCGACCGCGGCGACCAGCGCGGCCTCGAGGAGCCTTGCCCGCGGAGCGGTGAGTTCCTCGCCAGTGGTCATCAGCCATATGACCTGGGCAAAATTCCACCTGCCGATCAGCTCCTCGACCGGACGACCACGGATGACGATCCTGCCGGGTTCCGTGTCAATGATTGACGTTCGCCACCAGTCCCCCGGATCGGGTCTGCGGTTCGTCATATGACGCCCTCCTCCTTGAGGCGGAAAAGCTCTTCCTCTCCGATGCCGAGTTCGCCGAATATCTCGGCATTGTGCGCGCCGAGAGGCGCCGGCGGGGCCGCGACGGACGGCGCTGCGCCATCCACCTTGGCGCCGGTCCGGACGACGCGAATGTCGCGGCCAACTCCGGGCACGTCGGGGAAGCTGGCGATCAATCCGCGCGAGGCGATGACCTCGTGGTCGAGAATCGCTGGAATGTCGAGCACCTCGCCGGCCGGCACGCCGATAGCGATCAGATCCCGAACCAGTTCGCTGGCCGTCCGCTTCGCCGTTTCCTTCTCAATCTCCGCGCGAAGCAGCATCCGGTTCTCCTTGCGGTCTTCCCGGGTGCGGAATTCCGAACGTTCGAGGAGATCCTCCCGTCCGAGATAGCTGGCGAGCCCGTGCCATTGTTCGTCCTTGTTCGCGGCAATGTTGACCGGCCTGTCCCCGGTCCGGAACGTCCCGGAAGGCGCGGAGGTCGCGTTCTCGTTTCCGTGCGCGGCCGGGCGCTGGCCCGCGATCAGCCAGTTCGAGATTACCCATCCGGCGGTGGCCAGTACCGATTCCAGCATCGAGACGTCGATGAAGGTACCGCAGCCGCGGTTGTTGAGCGCCGCCGCGATCGCGAAGGCGGCGGTGAGCCCGCCGATCGTATCGGCAACCGGAAAGCCGGTCCGCAACGGTGCGCTGCTGTCGTCCCCGGTGATCGACATCAGGCCGGAGACGCCCTGGATGATCTGGTCGTAGGCCGGATGCCGGGACCACGGGCCGTCCTGACCGAACCCGGAAATCGCGCAATAGACGAGCCCGGGATTGACCTCTCTGAGGTCTTCCCAGCCCAGCCCCAGCCGATTCATGACCCCGGGACGGAAATTCTCGACAAGCACATCGGAACGCCGCACGAGCTGCTTCAGCAGGTCCGCGCCCTTGCGATTCTTGAGATCGAGCGTGATCGACTTCTTTCCGGCGTTCTGGGCGAGGAAGGAGACCCCCATCTTCCGGCCGTTGAGCTCTGGGTCGGCGCCGAGCTCGCGCGCGAGGTCGCCGCGGCCGCGTGCCTCGACCTTGACGACCTCGGCGCCGAAATGCGCGAGCTGGTGACAGCAAAACGGGCCCGCCAGCACGTTCGTCAGGTCGAGAACGCGCACGCCTTCAAGAAGTCGCGTCATCGGCGCCGCTCCGCGGGAACTCGACGGCCGCATCCTCGACGACCGTGTGCGGCGTGTGTGCCGGCATGGTGTCGAACACCTCCGCCAGGCCGCTGCCGAAAGCCGCTGTGACGGAATCGAGCATCCCGCACGAGACAATCGTCCGCCCGCAGATCACACACTCCGACCGGCGCACGAGAGCGGAGATCGGCGACGGTAACCTGGAAACGCTTCTCCGGCCGTAGCAGACCTTCTCCGGCCAGTCCTCGATCAGCCCCTCATACATGTCGCACCGTGTCGCTGTCGCCTCGTACCGGATTTGTGCACCGGATGGCTTTCTGATGCAACGGACCCTGATACTTGCGCGCTTGACCGGCGTATCGAACGATCAGTTCGCAATTGCCGGCGATAATCGTTGGCGCCTGCACCGTTGCGTGGCGGTACGATCCCGGAAGGAACCAGAGGTGTATTTTCAGACGTCCTGACCTCGGCTTTGATTTCTTCGAATCAGGGTGATGCTTCCGGGCCGAGTTTGCGTGCGTTGTCTGGCAGTTCTTAGATCATGCGGAGGCCGGTTCCGGAGCTTCTTCACTGCACGGTCGCGCGGCTCACGCCGCCTGCAGGTCTCTTTGAGGTTCCGATCTGGACGGCTTCAGGAGGGTGCATCGCGAGCGTGTTCACGGCCGGGGCCATCCAATTCCAGGCATCGTGCCATCACGACGCGGCTACGATGTCAGGCAAAAAACCGGGAAAATCGTTGATTGTGTTGGAAAAGGGGGAGCCGGACGGATCAAGTCAGCTCACGAGGTCAGGACATCTGATTTTGCCGCGACGCTGTCCGGCAGCTAAGTTCTGCCGCAAGAGCCATTCCATCGGCTCCGGATATGGCCTGAGCAGGAAGACTGCTGACTGACAGAAAGGATGCGTGATGAGCACAACCGGACAGACGCCGTTTGCTGCGCCCGTGGTCGATCACCTCTCGGTACGGGTCGTTGTCGATTCCCATTACGAGCGTTTTCTGCCGAAGGCAACGCACTCGCATGTTGCGATCGAGCATGTCGGCAGCATTCCCGGCCGCCAGATGAGTACGCTGGCAGGGGAATGGGGCCTGTCGCTTCACCTCGAATCGTCGGTGCAAGGCGAGAAGGCGCAATACCTCCTCGATTTCGGCTATACGCCGGAAATCCTCAACCGCAATGTCGATCTTCTCGATATTGACGCCTCCTGGCTCAACGGCCTCATCTTGAGCCATGGCCATCGGGATCACTATGGTGGCCTTGAGGGTTTCGTCGAACGGCACCGCGCACAGATGCGCGATGAGGTGTCACTGTTCGTTGGCGCCGAGGAGGCGTTCCATGTGCGCTGGGTGCCGGGGCCGCTCCGCGAAAAATCTGGCGGAAAACGCGAAATGGTATGCTGGGGAGCGCCCGATCGTACTGCGCTGGTCGCACAGCAGGTGGCGCCGGTCTGTTGCCACGCGCCGCAGGTTCTCGATGGCGCGTTCACCACCGGTTACATCGAGCGCGAGTCCTTTGAGGAGGTGACCGGCGGCTCAATGCTTGAGAGTACCGATCATTTCACCGAGGCCGAGCGGCGGGGCGAGCTGGTTCAGGACAGCCATCCCGAAGAACATGCAACCTGCTATCTGGTGCGGAACAAGGGGCTGGTCGTGATCTCTTCCTGCGGACATGCGGGCATAGTGAATTCCGTCAAGACGGCCATGGCCGTGGCCGGCACCGATCGCCTGCACGCGGTGATCGGCGGTTTTCACCTCGCGATGTCGAAGCCCGACTATATCGAGCATACCGTCGACGAGCTTGAGGTCCTTGAACCCGACGTGGTCCTGCCCATGCACTGCACCGGGACGGGTTTCATCGAATCGATGCGGCGCCGGATGCCGGAACGCTTGGTTCTTTCCAACCTCGGAAGCAGGTTCACGTTCGGGGCATGAGAGTCGCTGCCGCCTCGGGACCGGCGGTTCCGAGGCGGCAGCCGGGTTTTCAAGCGCCGGTCTGCTGGATCCCGGTGCGGGCCTTCCGCCCCAGGTTCTCAATGCGCAGGGCCTCCGGGTCCGACAGCGCTGTTATCCCTCGAACAGATTCCTCTGACGCAGCCAGTCCAGCGTATGGCGGACTGCCTCCGCCATGTGTTGCGGCTGGTCGAGGTAGTAATGCGTCGCGCCCTCGACGATATGATGTTCCTTGTCGGCGCTCGCGGCGGCCTCGAAGATTCTTGCCGTATGCGGTTTCGGCACGGCATCGTCGGCGCTGTTCTCAATGGCGAGCAGCGGCACGCTGATGCGCGCGGCGTTGGCCGGCCCGTCCGCCCGGCTCTCGTCCACCGACCATTGGCTGAGCCAGGAACGCAGTGTGGAGAAGCGGGCCAGCCCGACCGGGCCGGTATTCACCGTCGCCGGATCGCCGAGATAGCACCATCCGGGCTTTCGATCGTTTGGATCGATTGCAGGATCCAGAAACCTGGGATCCGCCATCGTGCGGTGAACGACGAAGCCGCGTTCGAGTTCCTTGCCGCCCCGCCGGCGGAGATCGTCGAGTGTCTCGCGCACGCGAGCGGTGATCCGGCGGTTGCGGGCGATCTGGGCAGCCCTGTAGCGCTGAATGAAATCGGTTGTGAAAGGGGGGCCGTTGGACGGATCATATATGTCGAGCGAGGGTTCGCGCCGGTCCGGGTTCTCCTCATCCACGACGGAGCCGTCCATCCATTCCGTAAGCGTCCATGCGCGCGAAATGTGCGCAGCCTGGAAAACCAGAGCGTCGACGGGAGCAAGTTCGGAGCCGACGATGTCGATCGGGTCGCCGGCAGGGGTGTCGATGATGGTGGGGTTCTCCGCCTGCGCCTGATAGAAGAGCGAAACTGCGCCCCCGCCTGACCAGCCGCAGAGCACAATACGCTCGTAGCCCCACTCGCTCCTGGCGGTACGCACCCACGCGCCAAGATCGAGGAGCACCTTCTCCATGATGAGCGCGCTGTCGTTCTTCGGGTACCGGCTGCCGGCGCAGAGCACATGCAGCCCGTGCGCGGGGAGCGCCCGGGGCACGGGCAGGAGCTGCAGCGTCGAGGACGGATGCATGAAGATCATCAACGTCTTCGAATCCACGCCCCTGGGCCGGTAGTGAATACCCTCGAGGCTCACCCGTCCGGCAGATCCGGCGAAACCGTAGGTTTCGGTGAACGCTGCTTTCTCCTCATGGCTGACGTGGCGCCAGAGGGATTCAACTTCATGGATGCGATTGGGCATCGGCTTTCTCCAGGTTCCGGTCCGGCAAAAATCCGGTGGATGCCACATCATGTCAAACACTCGCGCCGCGTCGTCGTGCGTCCCGCGTTGCGGCAGAGAGCCCGGCGGGTGGGTTTCCTGCTGCCTGGCGGGGAGGTGAACGGCAGGCGGCACTGCGCCGTTGGTCGGTGCTCGCCGAAGCTGTGCACCCGACTACGCATCCAGGGCCTACGAGTTTGATCCAGTGTCGTTTTCTTCTTTCCCCCATTGTTGAAGACGAACGGAGCCCGACACCTCCCGCTTCCTCAGGATCACGTGTTCGACAGCGGGAAGCGTTTGTTGGCGTTGTCGGGTTTCGGCTTGCAGCGCACCGCAAGTTTTGCTTTTATACGAAGAGTGGGAGACGATTTACGGGCGCCTGCGATGCGCGGAAGCAGTCCGCCGCGGCTGTGCCTCCTGGCCATGGGAGAGATACGATGGATCGGCTGAACGCAATTATCGATTCGGTAAACGCTTTCGCATGGGGTCCTCCCATGCTCGGCATTCTGGGCGTGACGGGCATGCTGCTCACCCTCGGTCTCGTATTCATGCCGTGGCGCAAGGTGGGATACGGCTTCCGCCTTCTGTTCGAGAAGGGTGGCGCCACGGGGGACGGAGAGGTCAAACCGTTCAACGCACTGATGACCGCTCTGTCGGCAACCGTCGGCACCGGGAACATCGCCGGCGTTGCCACGGCGATCGCGCTCGGCGGGCCGGGCGCGATCTTCTACATGTGGCTGATCGCGCTGTTCGGCATGGCGACGAAATACGCCGAGGCGGTGTGTGCGGTGACCTACCGCGAGAAGGACGCCACGGGCAAGTATGTTGGCGGTCCGATGTATTACCTGCGCAACGGAGTCGGGGAGTTCGCGCCCGAGCTCGGCAAGTGGCTGGGGCTCGCCTTTGCGATCTTCGGGGCCGTGGCGGCGTTCGGCATCGGCAACGCGGTGCAGGTCAACTCAATGGCCGCCGCACTCGACAACAGCTTCGGGGCGCCGGCATGGGTAACCGGTTTGGTCGTGGCGGCGCTGGTCGGCATCGTCGTCATCGGCGGCATCCGGCGCATCGGCGATGTGGCAGGCAAGCTGGTGCCGGCGATGATCGTTCTCTATCTCGGCGCTGCGCTGCTGATCCTCGCGATCAATGTCACGGCGATACCGGAGGCAATCGGCCTGATCTTCACCCATGCCTTCACTCCTGCCGCCGCAACCGGCGGGTTTGCGGGTGCGGCGGTGGCCGCTGCCATTCGCTTCGGCATCGCGCGGGGCGTGTTCTCCAACGAATCGGGGCTCGGTTCGGCCGCCATCGCGCATGCGGCGGCGCAGACCAACAGCCCGGTGCGGCAGGGGATCATCGCCATGCTGGGCACCTTCATCGACACCCTCGTGGTGTGCACGATGACGGCGCTGGTCATCCTGACCTCCGGGGCGTGGACGATGACGGGCTCCGATGGCGGCGGGCTCACCGGCGCGGTGCTCACCTCGACCGGCTTCGAGACCTCGATGGCCGGCGGCCAGTACATCGTCACCATCGCGCTGGCGGTATTCGCCTTCACCACCATTCTCGGCTGGTCCTATTACGGAGAGCGGTGCTGGCAGTACCTCTTCAAGGAGAAAAGCCTGGTCATTTACCGGGCGTTATGGGTGGTGGCCGCCTTGGCCTTCGCCAACGTGAAGGTGGATTTTGTGTGGAATCTCGCCGACACGCTGAACGGCCTGATGGCGGTGCCCAACCTGATCGGGCTGCTGCTGCTAGCGCCGATGGTATTCAAGGTCACGCGGCAGTACTTCGAGGATCTCGGCAGACCGCTCGGATGACGGCCCGGCGTGGACCTCCGCCGGGCGCTGCGCATCGCTGGTGCGGAGGCGTCGCTGAGAATGCCGCACCGGGAGAAGGGCCGTCTCTCTCCGACGACGCCGGGATGAGAGTCGCTCTCCTGACCAGTTCAGCCATCCTTGGGAGGAGGGGAGCGGCCCTTCTGCCTGCGGTCGCAGAGGACGCTGGCTGCGATTCTCCTCGGGTGCAGTTCTCGTATGGCGAATCCAAGTCATTGATTTAACACAATTGTGCGGTCGCAAGGTAGCGGCGAAAACGGGTTTTCGTGACAATCGCCCGTTTCAGGACAGGATTTTGTCACGACCCCCGCGGCATCGACAGGGTGGTCCGGGCGCTGCACCACCTTCGCGGCGCCAACGGGCCGACAGGGAACTGTCCCTCTTCCGCAAGCATCGCCACCGCATGCGCTACCACGCGCTGAATCAACCGGCTCGGGAATTGTCGAGGCGGCAAACAAGACCCCCGTCACACAGCGCATGAGGCGCTCCGGGATGCGCCGGCGCATCGTCGGCGGACAATCACCTTCCGCGCCCTGCTCGAAGCCGGCCGCTTCGAGAGCGCGTGGACGGCCATGATCGGTGCAGACGACGCACCAGCCAACGACAACATCAGCCCAAATCACACCCCGGCACCGGCCGCATGAGATGAACAAATGGTACTGAGCCTGCAACCGTGCCATACGAAACTCTCACCCTTCTCCTCCCGACTTGCCAGCCGCTGCGGGTCTTGATGCCGATACAGGCGGGCCTCATCTCCCGGGCCGCCTTCAGCATCGCCGTGGTGCTCTTCGTCTTGCGCCGACCCTTCGCCGCGAGCGGCTCGGCGGGGCGAGAACGATATCGCCGTCGGCGCGGGCCCGGTACCTTTCAAAGTGCCGGACTTGTATAGCTGATCCGTTTCGTGCATGCAGGTCGGGCTCCGCCATTTCGATTCGCAGACGCTTGACTGGTTAGCTGGCGCGTTGCGCTCAGCCGATGTCCGCTATCGCTTCTCGCTCTTGCGCCCGTACATCGACTTCGACGACTTGCTCGAACGAAGCTTGTCGCTCTCCGCCTCAACCCGCTCCTTCAGCACCTACACCTCGGCCCAGCATTCTCCATGCGCAGCGATCCCACCGGCGACCGCTTCCGCGCATCAACGCCAGCCTCGGCAAGAAGCTGGCCCAGATGCGCAGCCTCCTGCTCCAGCGCAAGAGACTGCTTCGCCGTCCGCCGAACCTCCCCGATCTCCGCACGGGCAGCTGCCAGCTTCTCGCGATTGCTCTCGAAAATCGCCTTCAGGGAATTTGCGCGGCTGCGCTCCTCCACCTCCTGCCAGCGCAGCTCCTCACAGCGACCCTCCGCAGCCGCCGCGCGGGCTTCCGCCGCCTCGGCTCGAATACGCTCGCGATCGCACCGGGACTTCCAGGTGACCGAAGCACAACACGACGACTGCGGCGCGTCGCCTGTGGCGGCGCTGCCGCGCCATCGCCGACACCCACGCCGAGCGTTATCTCCACGCGTGCGGGCCGGCGTCGCCGCCACCGTCATCCTGCCCGCCGGCAACGACTTCAACGACGACCTGGTCGCGCTCGGCCCGGCAACGCTCCGCGCCCGCTTCGCGCCGCTGTTCCGCACCCCCGCCTGCGCCTCCCCGGCCGGCGCGGGCTCCCGGTCCGGGGGAGGAAGAGGAGAGCGGAGGGTCGGGCAAGCCGACCCGAAGAGTGGAGGGAGTCCATGAGAGCCGTCGTCAACCTGAATACCGAGCCGCGGCTGCGCGAGGCGTTCGAATACGCGCAGGTCGTCGACAACACCGTGCTGATCGACCGCCGCACTCGGTGGGGCAATCCGTTCCGAATCGGCCAGGACCGCGCGCAGGCGATCGCCCGCTACCGCGCCGACCTCTGGCGCCGCATCCGCGCGGGCGAGGTCGCGCTGGAGGAGCTGGCCGGACTGGACGGCTGCTGGCTCGCCTGCTGGTGCGAGCCGCTGCCCTGCCACGGCGATGTCCTCGCCCGGGCCGCAGAATGGGCATCCGGGCAGTTGGCGCAGCGCAACACCGGCCGGACGGAAGGAGGCGCGTCATGAGCACCATCTCCTTCCGCCGCATCGCCCCCGACGAATCCCGCATCTACCGGGACGGCGATCATGTCGGAGACATCCACGCCTTCGACGACAGCACCCGGCCGGGGCGCCGGGTGTTCGCCATACACCTCGACGAAGACCCGCGCGGGCCGGTGTATCTCCAAGACCGCGCCCGCACCACTCGCGCATCCCGCCAGGCCATGAGCGACCGATCCAGCAAGAGCTCAAGCGGCGCACCTCCAAAGTCAGGGTCTTTCCGAACCTCGCCTCGTTGGAGCGCCTCTCAACCGCGGTCCTCATCGACGAAAAATGGGAAACCGAAACCAAGGCATACATCAAATGGGAACAGCTCGATCAGCTTCACGACAATTTCCAGACATCAGGTTGCGTAATCGCCGGGCGCCCATCTCGCCTTCCTGCACGGCCCATGGCATCGCATCCTGAAGCGCGCCGGCATCGAGGACCTGCGCATCCATGACCTCCGCCACAGCTTTGCCAGCGGCGGTCTGCTGGTCGGCGAGGGCCTGCCGATGATCGGCAAGCTGCTCGGACACAACAAGGTCCAGACGACCGCCCGCTATGCCCATCTCGCCAACGATCCCGTCAAGTCCGCCGCCAACAGGATCGCAACCAGGATCGCCGAAGTCGCGGGGTGAGGCGGCCCCCGGTCGAGCCGGTGGGGGATTTGCACTTCCGGCGGCCGGGTGGTACGAATATCCGGCTTTCCAACATCGGTCGCGGGGGACCGCCATGCCGTTCGTCACGGTGAAGCCGAAGTTCCAGGTCACCATTCCGGCCGGGTTGCGCAAGGACATCGATCTTCGCGAGGGCGACCTCATGGAGGCGACGCTCGTGGGCGACGGAATCCTGCTGAGGCCCAAGGAGGTGGTGGACCGCAAGGCATCGGCCGACCGGATCGCCGCAACGCTTGCGGCGGCTCGGCCTTCGTCCAGGGATCGCGGGCGCACCGAGGACGAAATCATGGAGGAGACGGTCGCGGAGATATCCGCCTCGCGCCGTGAGCGCCGCGCCCGCGCTGGATGAAGGTCGTGCTGGATTGCAATGTCGTGGTGGCGGCGGCGCGAACCGACGGCGCGTGCCGCCAAGCGATCGACAGGGTGCATGCGGGATCACGAGCTCGTCCTGTCCGCGCCCATCCTGTTGGAATACGAAACGGTTGCCGCTCGGCCCGCCTAGGCGTCCTGCCGCGAAACCCTGGAATTGGTCATCCGGGAGATCGCGCGTCTGGCGGTCACGGTCGAGCCGGCGGACCTCGCATTCGGCCTGCGCGACCCCGACGACGAGGTTTATCTGGCGACCGCCGCGGCCGGCGGCGCGATCCTGATCACCGGCAATGTGCGGGACTTCACGGAGCCGCGCTACGGGCCGGTCGAGATATGGTCGCCGCGCGCGTTTCTCGACCGCACGAGCTGACCGGGCTTCGGCCGGTCCATCGCCTCACGACGCGCTGAAACCGGCACTGGCCAGGGCCGGGCGGATCGCGTGAAGAACTTTTTGGGGGCAGGGCGGCGCCACGGGCGGCCACGTGATGCCGGGGCTGCGAATTTCTGGATGTGCACCGCGCCCCGGACTCGCTCGCCGGCAGAGGCGATGTCGAGCGCCGCCGCGACGGGCGGATAGCAGCGGTTGGCGTCGGAGACCGGCAGGGCATCCGGGGCGAGGACCGGCCTAGCACCGCCTTCACGCTGTCTGCGTTCAACGCCGGCAGAGTGTGGCTGAGGGTCTCGCCGCCACGGTCGGCGGCGACTGGGACCGGCACCTGCTCGCGCAAGAGGTCGCGCTTCCTGGCCTTGCCGCCTCGACGACCCCGGCAAGCCGCTCCGGCGCCTGCCTGACCGCCGTCAGGAAGCGCGGCTGCCCTTTCGAATATCTGCACCCAGAAGATCGCGGGCTGCATCGTCTTGCCGCTTCATTCGAGGACGCTGAGAACCTCAGTGCCTCGCTTGACGACAACGCGCTTTACGTGGTCGCGGATGTCTTTGACCGAACAATCAACGGTCAATTCAACCACACGCTTCCGACGACGACGCCGTTTCCGCCAATGAGCGTACGGATAATCGGAAATACGCGCGAAGATGGTCTCGTCCCTGGGATGCGGGAACGGCTTGGTGCAACCGCTGTTGATCGGACAGAGCCAAATCGCATCCCGATGCGCTTTAATCAGCGACCTCGTATCGACTTCAAGAACATCGTGCCTCTGCTCTCGATAGGCTTTGGCGTTGGTCATCCTGTGGAGGCGCTCTTCCGAAAGCCAAAAGAAGACTTTGGCGTTCAGCAGTTTATACTAATCCGCCGGGGAAAGATGGTCGGGCAAAGCCCTTCTAAGACCCGAATCGCTCATTGGGATTTGGTCGCGTACAACAGCCCGACACAGACCGTCTCCTGTCACCTCAACGCTCTTCGGTCGATGTCGGCTTTCGATCTCGGCCCGTTTTGGCGGCTCAACAGCGTAGTGGTCCAAGAGTGCGCTGGTGCTCAGCAGGCCATAACGCTTGATCGATTCCCATGAGCCTCGCTCTGCCATGTGATACAGCGTGGGACAGTCAGTGATCAGCTCTTCAAGCTCCGCTTCGGTCACCACGCTCTCCGATCAATGACGTTACGCCAGCTGAAGTCCGTAGATAGCAGGGAAACAGGTCGACCTGATATTCTCTCGATCTCCTCCACGAAGCTGATAGTATACTCCGAAAGCTGCTCAAAGCGAAAGGCGTTTCGATTGTTTGCGTCGAAATAGTCGACAAATGTCAGCGCAATGTCGGTCGGACCATTTAGCTGGACGGAATCACGAAACTGAAGCCAGTCGAACTCCACTATCCGTCGCGGCTTGTCGGTGGTGGTCGTCCGCTCGGTGCGTTCAAGTTCCTCCAGAGGGACATTGCTGCGCCGCTGGATTTTGGCCATGTCGACCTCGTGCGCCATCGAACCTGACGGCCCGCCCACCCGGATCGGGTAGGTGCGACAGACCATGATGATTTTTCGTATCTACTCACCCCTTGTTGGGTTCTGATTCATAGTGCTCGTTGATGATGTCTGCGGCTTTTCCGTCGAGGGCGGTCTGGGTGGCGACGAGTGGGTTGTAGCCGAGTGCGGCCATGGAGGTGAGGTAGCTTGAGCTCCGGCACCATGCTTTTGCGTGGAGCGGAAGCATCCGGACACCTTGACCTTTGCCATCCTGATCTTCTGTTCTCCGGCATTGTTGGTGAAGCTGACATCGGGTGCGCCAGGCAAACTGGTGGAATGTGGCCGGGTGCAAGTCCCGGTAGGAAGAGAGGCTAACCACCACTTTCTCCGTGAACCATGCGTCGGGCGTCGTGAGGCGCTAGGCGAAGCGTTGGGGAGCGGCAGGCCAGGCTATTGAGCCACGAGATGCTTTGAAACCGGAGTGCCGAGGTCGTGGCCGAAGGCAACGAGCCGCGTTGGTGAGGGGGGCTCCGCGGGGTCCGAGAACCATGGCACGCGCCGAAGCAGGGACCTGGGAGGTCTTGCCCCTCTGTCGTGGAGGGGCCGCAGAGGAAAGGAACTAATCCGTAAACCGATGATGAACGAGAAGTCAGATTCGGCCATAGTACCGTTGAAGGCGGCGAACAAGGGTTCTTCGGAGCCTGCGGAGTTGCTGGAGGGAAGGGCAATGCGGTTGGCCAAAGCCCGCGCCGCGCGCAGAAGCGGGGGTCACAGGCGGCTGAACGCAGGTAGCGAAGAGGAACCCGGAAGAGCGTCTTTACTCCACCACGTGACGGTCGACGCTCTGCACGATGCGTTCCATTCCTTGAGGAAGGACGCGGCGGCGGGCGTGGACGGCGTTGTGTGGCAAGCGTATGCGGAGGGTGTGGAACTGCCTGCACGCCCGTGTGCACAGGGGTGCGTACCGGGCGCCTCCATCTCGGCGGGTTTACATACCCAAGGAGGATGGAGGGCAACGACCGCTTGCCTCGGACAAGATTCTTCAGCGGGCGGTGTGATTCTGGTGCCGCGAGACGGAGTTCCTCGGGTTTAGTTACGGCTTCCGGCCAGGGCGCATCATGCGCTCGATGCCGTCACGGTCGGAGTGGAACGGCGGAAGGTCAACTGGATCGTTGACGCCGACATCCGTGGGTTCTTCGACAATCTCGACCGCGACCATCTGGTCGCGATGCTCGGGAAACGGATCGGGGGGTCTGATCATCAAGTGGCTGAACGCCGGCGTCATGGAAGGGACCGACTGGCAAGGGAACACCGCAAGGGGCGATTGTATCGCCATGCCTTGCGAACGTCTACCTGCACTACGTGCTCGATGACTGGTTCCAGAACCACTGGCGCAAGCGGATGGCTGGAGGCGACACGATCATTGTCCGCTATGCGGATGACTTCGTGTGCGGCTTTCAGCGTCTGGGCGACGCGCGGCGCTTTCTCCGAGACCTTGGGGAGAGACTGGCCCACTTGAACTGCACCCGGAAAATCATCGAGTTCGGACGGTTTGCCAGAGCAAACCGCCGGAAGCAGGGCAAGACGTTCGACTTCCTCGGCATGACGCACTTCTGCGAACAGACGAGGAAAGGCAGGTTCAGGGTCGGTCCATCTCGCAAACGGGCACCCTGCGGCGGATCAAGGAGGCCTTGCGCAGGCGGTGGCACGATAACCGGCACGAAACGGCCAAGTGGTGAGTTATCAACGGCTGCTACTACGCCGTTCCAGGAAGCAGCCTGCAGAAGTTCATACACCAATGCAAACAGCTGCGTGCCCTTCGGCGACGCTCCCAAAAGGACTTCACCGGGGACACAGACACCCTCACCGCTGCCCACTGAGCCCGTGGCCAAACCAGCGCCTTGTCGTCAGGGGAGGAGCGAACAGCGCACGTCCGGTTCTGTGCGGGGGGTAACCCGGTTCCCTACCGCGATGGTCGTCTGTGAAGCGCAGGTTTTCGTGTTTCACGAGACGTTCGTGCAAGTTGTGCGCGTTTGCGATGCGTTTTCCTTTCGTCGGGATGTCGGGCAGTTCCTTGGCGCCCTGAGTGAGGGTGGTGCGGTAGCGCCCGGCCTCGTTCAGGGTCTTGGATGCGCTCTTGTTGATCTTGTGGCAGGGAGCAGGCTCTTCATCAGTCGCGCGGTAGCCTCGACGACGAAGGTCAGTTCGCGCAGCAGGTGGCTGCCGCTGGTGGCTACACTGCCATGTACGAGGCCCAGGACGCCCTTGCAGCACGGGCCGATCTCTTGCTTGCGGTGCGGGAACTTGCACGTCCCGACGACATGGAGCCACTTTCTGTTGATCCGAAATCATCGACATCGGGCGTTGCAGGAGCACGGCGGCCTCCTCCCATGACGCATCGTGAAAGCATGGCCGAGGCCTCGGAGAGCTTGATATCGCCTGCACGAGCGCGACGGCACAGGGGCAGCATCCGGGCGACCAGCAGGGACGAGGGCCTGGATGCCGTACTGCCCGGATGTTGTCGGGGAACCGGCCCCGGGCCTTGCACTTCGGGCATTCCTCGGCGTCGACGCGGCGCGACCTCGAACACGATGTCGTGCGGCGCTCGACGGGGTCGGCGCCGCAGGCGTCGCAGGCCGCGACCGTCTCCTCGACGATGGTCTTGCGCAGGTTGTCGCCCATCTGCCGGTTCGGCTTCGGGCCGTTGCTCTCGGCACGCTCTTGTCCGTCTGTGACGGCGGCAGACCGGAGTTCCGGCTCGTGCGTGGTCTTCTCCAGAAGGACGACGATGAGGATGTCGAGGACGCGGATCACGGCCTCTTCCGCCACCTTGCCGGCAGCGCCGCGGTCCTGGCCGCTTCGAACTCCTCGCGCGCCGCCCGTCGCCATCACCCGGCCTCGCCGCGAGCATCGCCTGGCGCTCGCCCGGCGGCATCTTCCGGTACTCCGCCTTGCGCTTCATCAGCGCACCGCTTCCCGGATGCGTTTCCACATACAGATCATGCGGAGCCCCGGAAGCAGCTGGCACAGCCCGCTCGTCGCCTTCGATCCAAAGTAGCCCACTGGCGGTCCCCGTCGTTCTCGATGACCACCACTAAACGAATCGGCCTGCAGTGTCAAATCTCCACGAAAACCCGTTCGTTGCTCTACCCCGACATCAAGCCGGAACCAGGGGGTGAGCAGTTACTTTTGTTCAAGTCAGATTGGTCCAGCTAGTGTCAGGTCAATCTGTTTTTTCGATCCGGCAGACGTTGTTCCCGACGGGCACGTCGGCGCCTTCCTCGACGAGATGTTCGAGCATCGTCCCGCCGCACGGGGCTTCATATTCGTTGGTAACTTTCTCGGTCTCCATCTCATAGAGGATATCGCCTTCCTTGAATGCCTCTCCTGGCTGGACACGCCAGGTGACCAGCGTGCCCTCTTCCATATTCATGCCGATCCGCGGCATTTTCAGCGCAACTTTCACGATTTACGCCTCCGCCCCGAACGGTTTGCCCAATAGGTCCCGCACGGTGGCCGAGATGCTGCCTTCGTTGGGGAGCAAGGCTTTTTCCAGCGGCGGCGAATATGGTATCGCCACATCGGGAACGGTAATCCGCTTGATCGGCGCCTTCAGGGCCTCGAAACATTGGTCGGCACAGACGGCGGCCACGTGAGACGCGGCCGAACACAGGTCCCGTGCTTCATCGACCACCACCAGCCGGCCGGTGCGGCGAACCGATGAAATGATCGCATCCGTGTCCAACGGGACCATCGTGCGGGGATCGATGAGGTCGACGCCAATACCGTCTTCGGCAAGTTGCTTCGCGGCGCGAAGGGCGGGGCGAACCATGGCCCCAATGGCAACCATGGTGACGTCGTTCCCGTCGTGCACTGTGGAGGCCTTGCCCAGCTCGAAGATCATGTCACCGTCCGGCACTTCGCCGGATTCGCCGCCTCGGCCGGCCGCCTGCAGGAAGACCACCGGGTTGGGATCGTGAATTGAGGCGCGGAGGAGACCCGCGGCGTCGGCGGGTGTCGCCGGCAGTGCAACCTTGATTCCGCCCAGGTTCATGAACATGGGGTGCATGGCGTCGGAGTGTTGCGCCGCGGCGGAGCGGCCGCCCCCGAAGACGCTCATATAGACGATCGGCAGGCTGATCTGGCCGGCTGTCATGTAGCGAAGTTTGCTGGCCTGATTGGCGATGCTGTCGAAGCCGGTATACATGAAGTTGCCGAACATCATGTGGCAGACGACCTTGTAGCCTGCCGCCGCCGCGCCGACCGCCATGCCGCTCATCACCGTCTCCGAGATGGGCATGTTCCTGACGCGATGCGCGCCGTGCTTGTCCTTCAGTCCGGCAGTGTCGCCGAAGAGGCTGATTTCCACATCCTCGCCAAACAGGACGATCTTCGGATCTCTGGCCATCTCGCTGTCGAGCGTTTCGTTGATGGCCTGGATCATGCGTTTCTTTGCCATGGATTTGCCTCCCTTAGGCGAACATGTAGCCGGTGCCCTGATCGGTAGGGTCCGGATAGGGTGATTCCTCGGCGAAGGCGACTGCTTCGGCCACTTCCGCCGAGATTTCCGCGTTGATACGGTCGAGGTCCGCTTGGCTGGCCTGACCGGCTTGCAAGATCCGTCTGGCGAATGCGGGGATGGGGTCATCGGCCTTTTTTTGTTCCACTTCTTCCTCTGACCGGTAGGTGCCGCTGAGGAACGCATGTTCCCCCACCACGTGGCCGCTGTGACGATAGGTGCGGGCTTCGATCAACGTCGGACCTTCTCCGTCCCTGGCCCGCCGGATCGCCCTGGCGGCGCATTGCCAAACCTCGATTAGATCGTTGCCGTCGATGGTCTCATGCGCCGCACCATATGGTTTCGCCCGATCGGCGATGCTGCCTGACGTGACGGTTGAGTATGGAGAGAACTCCGAGAACCCGTTGTTCTCACACACGAAAATCACGGGGAGTTTCCATAGGGTCGAAACGTTCAGCGCTTCGCACAGCACACCTTGGTTGGCCGCGCCGTCTCCAAAGAAGGCGATTCCCACGGCGCCGTTGCCATCGAGCTGAGCTGCCCAAGCAGCGCCCGTGGCGATGGAGATTCCGGCACCGACGATGCCGTTCGCACCGATGATGCCCTTCGAGAAGTCCGCGACATGCATGGATCCGCCGTGTCCCCGGCAGATGCCGGTCTTGCGCCCATACACCTCCGCCACGAGGCGCCTGCTATCGCCCCCTTTGGCGAGAAAATGTCCATGACCGCGGTGGTTGGAGGCAATCCAGTCGTCGTCGCGAAGCTGGCTGCAGATACCTACGCCCACTGCTTCCTGTCCGATGTAGAGATGGACAGCACCAGGCAAATTCCCGGCCAGGCTGTCTTTTCCGAGCTGTTCCTCGACACGGCGAATGCGCAGCATGTCACGGTAAAAGCCAAGCATTTGCTCGTTGGAGAAATTGGTGTCGGCACCGGAACTGGTCATGAAAATCGTCCTCGCTGTTTCGAATCGGGCCCTGATCAGGACCATCTCCGAGCGAGGGGATAACATACAAAAGGTATAGAAGTCTAGACCTTTAGAATGAGAGGCCGGTGATTTTCGCCTCACCACCCAGTCATAAGCCGATGAATATTTCTGATTGGAGAGGGGGGCTGGTCCTCGGAAACTGCTCTATTCGGTCCCGTCGACGGTGAACTCCATCTCGAACTGGAGTGCATCACCCGGATAGAGGAGGGTCGAGGAGTAAATCAGCCGATCGTGTTCGTCGTATATCTGGCGGTTTACTCTGAAGATCGGGGAGTTCACCTTGATTTTCAGCGCCTGCGAAAGTTCAAAGTCGGCGTAGGAGATTCGGACCGACTGTCGGGCGGACCTGAACTTGACCCCCATATTTTCCAATACGCTGATAACGATCTCGGAGGCAAACCGTTCCGGCGCTTTTTCATAGAGCGCGCTGTCTACCCGCAGATCGACATGACAGAACGGCTTGCCGTCCAGGGAATGAATTCGCTTCATGCGGTGATAAGCGATGCCGTTTTCATCCGGCTGCTCGTCCTGGGAGTCTTCCACAAGGACCGAAACCTCGAGCTGCGAGACCATGGAGTACAACTGCGAAAGCTGTGCCTGCATGTTCAAGGTTTGGCGTGTGGGCAGCTTGATCTTCTTGACAAATGTTCCGCGGCCGGCGTGGCGTTCGATGAGACCCTCGGTCTCCAGGGCATCCATCGCCTGGCGAATGGTCATCCTTGCCACGCCCAGTTTGCTGGTGAGTTCGCTGAGGGGCGGGAGCTGCTCGCCCGGGGCCAGCGTACCGGACATGATTTGATTGCGAAGAAGTGAGGCCACCTCGGCGTGCAGAGGGACAGCTTCTCGCTTCATCGCAGGGAGATTCATATTGACTCTCGGATCTTCAGTGACTAAAGGTATAAAGGTCTAGCACTTTATATACACGATTCGAGTTTTGTTTGCAAGGGATTTGCCGATCCCGAACCTTCGGATCGAAGGGGGTCGAGTTGTCACAAGCCGATCATTCAAAGCACAATATCGCCGAACTGGAGAGCATTGCCGCGAAGTTGCGCTTGCGGGTAGTCGAGATGGTTGCGCCGACGGGCCAGGGTTATGTCCAACAGGGCTTGGGTTCGGCCGATATATTCACCGCCTTGTATTTCGCCGAGGCGCGCGTTGATCCCGAGAATCCGAATTGGCAAGACCGCGACCGTGTCTTCCTAACCACCGCACATAACACGGCCATCTTCTACGCCGCGTTGGCCGAGCGCGGCTTTTTCGAAACCGAGCGGCTGTCGACCTACTGCAAAGACGGATCTCCATTGGAGATTAATGCGTCCGAGCGCATGGGCCGGTTTGTCGAAGCGACCTGCGGCTCACTTGGCCAAGGCCTCTCGGTCGCCGTCGGCACGGCGCTGGCGGCCAGGCGTCAGGGGCGTCCGACCAGGTGTTATGTGGTTTTGGGGGATGGCGAGATGCAGGAGGGACAGGTTTGGGAAGCCCTGATGTCCGCCGGCGCGTGGGGCCTCGACAATCTCTGCGTCATTCTCGACTTCAACGAGATGCAGTGCGAGGGACACATGGATAATGTGGTCTCCCTCCGCCCGGTTGTGGACAAAGTCGAGAGCTTCGGCTTTGCGGTGCACGACATCGACGGCAATGACATGGCCGCGATCCTGAACGCCCTCGATGCGGCCCGGGAAACCGAGGGCAAACCTGCATTCATCAACGCAAGGACGCTGGTTGGAAAAGGGGTTCCCGCACTGGAAGGCCTCATGGCGCATCAGCTCATGTTCCCGCCCGAGGTGGCGGAGAACGCCATCGCCGTTCTGAAGGAAAACCGCTTATGAGCCAGGCTCATAAACTCGACAAATTTGAGGCGGCCGACTTCATCAGCCGGACCCACAAGCCCATCCCCCGGTTCTACGGTGATGCGCTTCTGGCGGCGGCGAAAAAGGACGAGCGCATCCTCGCCCTGACAGCCGACCTGGCCACGCCGACCGAGACCGACATCTTTCGCGACGAGCTGCCGGAACGCTACCACAACGTCGGCATCGCGGAAGCCAACATGATCGGGCTGGCAAGCGGCATGGCGCGGGCGGGCGAAATTCCGTTCGTGCACACCTTCTGCTCGTTCGCCACGAAGCGATGCTACGACCAGATCACCATGCAGGCCGCCTATCCCAACCTGCCGGTCAAAATCGTGGGATTCCTGCCCGGGGTGGCGACTCTGCTCGGGGTTTCACATCAGGCCATCGAGGATGTAGCGATCATGCGGGCCATCCCCAACTTGGTGGTCCTCGATCCGTCCGGTCCGGAATATCACGCTTCTGCCGTTGACGTCGCACTGGCCCATGACGGGCCGGTGTATATGCGTCTCAAACGGCCCGAGATCCCGCCGGAAAACGATATCGTTCCCAAGGAATTCCGAAAGGGCGAGGGCATTCTGGCCCGGGACGGCGACGATCTCACGATCATCGCAGCTGGTCTGTCCGTTACGGAGGCCCTCGCCGCTGCGGACCGGTTGGCCGCTGGCGGAATTGAAGCCTCCGTCATCGATATGGCTTCGATCAAACCGCTGGACGCTGATCTGGTCATCGACCGCGCCAAGGCAACGGGCGCCATCGTAACCGCGGAAAATCATTCGGTGATTGGTGGCCTGGGGTCCGCCGTGGCAGAAGTCCTGTGCGACGCCGGGATCGGGCTGCCGTACAGGCGGGTGGGCTTGGCCGACCTGTTTGCCGAAGGGGGCTCCACCCCGTATCTCATGAAGAAGTACGGATTGGACAGCACGGCGATCGTCGAGGCCGCCCGAGACGTTTATGCGAAGAAGGCCTGAGGTCTGGCGAATGGCCGACCGAGCACCACTCGCCATGGTTACGGGTGCCGCCGGAGGGATCGGGACGGCCCTCGCACATCGGCTCGCAAATGACGGTTGGCGCCTGCACTTGGTGGATATTGATCAGGGTCGGCTTGACCGGCTCAGCGAAGAGTTGCCGGGCGGCGCGATCAATAAGGAGAGTCGGCTCGATGACCGGAGGGCCTGCGTCGATGCACTTCCGGACGGCGAAGAGATCGACGCGCTGGTCCACCTGGCGGGTATATTCGTCGCCGACGACCTCGAGCCGGAGAGTCGGGATATCTACGACCGGACCATGCAGGCCAACGCGACAAACGCATTGGATCTGGCCGGCGCGGCGCTGCCGCATGTGCGGGATGGCGCCAGCATCGTCTTCGCCTCGTCGATGGGATTTAACCGGGGCGTGCCCGACCGCATCGCGTACTCGATGGCCAAAGGCGCCATCGTCGGTCTAACCCGCGCACTGTCGCGTCGGGTCGGTGACCGGGGCATCAACGTCAACGCCGTGGCGCCCGGCATCATCGATACGTCGATGCCGCGCGAACTGATCAGCGAACGCGGGCGGGAGGCGCTCGTGTCTTCAATTCCGCTCGGCCGGTTCGGCCGGCCGGAGGAGGTCGCGGGAGTGATCGCATTTCTGATCTCCGAGGACGCATCCTACATTACGGGACAGGTCATCAACATCGACGGCGGGATTATCAATGGCTGATCGGAGCCGACGGAAGATCCGAAGGAGGACCGCATATGCTGCTTGAGGGGGAGACGACTTTCGACGACACCCCGTTCGACGGGATCAGCTTCGATCTTTGCTCGCGCCGCAAGAATGTCGTCATGGTGAGTGCGGACTTGAGCAAGCACACCCAGATCATTCGAGTAAAGGAAGAGCTGCCGGATCAGCACCTCGATGTCGGGATGGCGGAACAAAACCTGATCTCCGTCGCGGCCGGCGTCGCCAAGGCGGGTTTTGTCCCGGTGGCGACCACGTTCGCCGTCTACGCGACCCGGCGCGCCTATGATCAGATGGTGATCTGCATGGGGACCGGTCCGCACACGAGTATTGTTGTTGGATTTACGCCGGGCATCGCCAATCCGGCGCGGATCCATCACCAGGCAGCGGAGGATTTGGGCATGCTTCGGTCGATCCCGAACACGACCGTCATCGACCCGATGGATGTCACCGATTTCAAGCAGGCGCTCGACATCGCCGTCGACCTGCCGGGCCTGGTTTATATGCGGGGTCATCGCGGCAATACCCCGCGGCTCCTCGATCCGCAGAAGTTCAAGTTTGAACTGGGCAAGACCTATCGCCTCCGTTCCGGGAGCGGGACCGGCATCATTGCCACCGGCCACGCCACCCAATGGGCATTGGAAGCCTCCGAGATACTCAAGGACCGCGGGATCGATCATTCGCTTCTTCATGTCCCGACGATCAAGCCGGTCGACAAGGCCGGGTTGGCGGACTTCTGCTTTGCCCACAATCGGATCGTCACCATAGAGAACCACCAGATCGTCACCGGTCTCGGGAGCCTTGTCGCCGAGGTGGTTTCCGATGTCGGCGGCGGGCCTCGCATCACACGCCTTGGGGTGCCCGGCAGTTGGGCGCCCGGCGGCACGTTGCCGTATATCCGGGAACAGCTGGGACTGGATGCCGTGGGACTTGCGGATCGTATCCGGGAGGCCGGCCAATGAGCACCGGTTCCAACAGCCGCGTCCGGAATTTGGAAATCCTTGCGGCCAAAATCAGGCGCAATGCCCTAGACATCTGCATGCAACGCGGCGGTTACGCGGGGCAGGGCGTTGCCTTGGCCGATATTGCGGCGTGCCTCTATTTTGACGAACTGCGTCCCGACGGCAGGGGTTGGTTTCATGACCGGTTTGTGCTGTCGAACGGGCACGACGCGATCATGAGCTATGCGGCGTTGGCAGAGCACGGCTCATACACGCTCGAGGAGTTGCGGACCTACAACGCCGACGGCACGAAGATCGATCAGAGTCCCATCGAGGGGCAGCGGGGGTTTGAAATCACCGCCGGTTCCCTGGGGCAGGGGCCGTCACAGGCGGCCGGTATCGCCTGGGCAGAGCGGCAGAGGGGAACCGACAAGCGAATCTATTGCCTGTTCTCGGATGGCGAGCTTCAGGAGGGCAATGTTTGGGAGGCTGCCATGTTCGCCGCTCACCAAAAGCTCTCCAATCTGGTCTACATCATCGACAACAACGACCTTCAGGCCTCGGGCGCCACGACAAACGTGATGAGCGTCGAGCCGGTTCCGGAGAAATTCGAGGCGTTTGGGTGCTTTGCGCGGCGGGTCAATGGAAACAGCGTCACCGAAGTGCTTGAAGCGTTCGAAGAGGCCAAAAGCGTTGCCGGCAAACCTTATGTCATGGTCTGCGATACCAGGATATTCGCGGGAATCGACTGTCTGCGGGAAGCGCTGCCCATGGCGCACTATGTCGCGCAAAACGCCGCGAACTGGGAGGCGGGACTGGCGGAAATCGATGCGAAGATCGCAGATTTGGCCGGCGGCGCGTGATCTTGAAAGCAGTGAGGATTTAACGATGAGCAGTGAATTGACGGACAATAGGCCGCTGACCGGCAAAGTGGCGGTCGTTACCGGGGCGGGACGCGGAATTGGCCGGTCAATCGCCCTGGCGCTGACCAGGGCCGGAGCGGATCTGGCCATTTGCTCCCGCACGCCCGCTGAAATTGAAGCGACGCAGGAGGCCATCGTGGACCTCGGCGTCCGTTGCTTCGTCGGTATCGCCGATCTTTCCGACCCAAAGGCAACGGAATCCGTTTGTGACGAAATTCTCACCGAGTTCGGGCAGGTTCACGTGCTGGTAAACAATGCCGGTGCGTAGCTTGAGACCAGTCCGGTCGCGGAGTCCGATCCGGATCGGTGGTGGAAGACAGTCGAGGTGAATGTGCGCGGCCCCTATCTGGTTACCCGGTTTCTCCTTCCGGGTCTCGCGGACGGAGCGAAGATCATCAATCTTTCCTCCGGCGCGGGCCGGAGTGCCGGTAATCGGAACAGTTCGTACCATGTCGCCAAGGCCGGGCTGCACATGTTTACCGAGACACTGGCCAACGAACTTTGGCCGCGCCGGATCGATGTAAACAATCTCATTCCGGGTCCGGTTGCGACAACCAACTTCACCCGCGAAGCACCCGGGACGGCAACACCCGAGGAAATCCTGGAACGTTTGGGCACTGAGACGCCGCCCAACTTTCCGCCGTCGGAGCGCCTGAAGCATCCGGACGAAATAGGCGAGTTTGCGCTTTACCTGGCAACGCGTCCGGTCGGCGGTCCCACCGGTCAAACATACTCGCTCGCCCGGCGTCCGCTGTGAGCCAGACGTGAAGAAAGCCGTTGACATGCTGCCGTCAATTTATAAAGGTATAGACGTATAGCACTTTGTACAGCCCGATTTATCGAAATTCCGAAGCAAGGAGGGCTTCATGAAATTCCTCAAATCAGCAGTAACCGCGGTTGCGCTCGCCTTTCTCCTGACAACGGGAATTGGCGGTAAGGCAACTGCTCAAGACAAATGGCCGACAAAGCCGATCAGCATCGTTGTTTCGTTTAAGGCCGGTGGCAACGCCGATATCGTCGCGCGGATGAACGCCGAAGCGCTCAGCAAAGAGCTGGGTGTACCGGTCAATGTTCTGAACAAGCCTGGTGGCGCGCACATTCCAGCCACCATGTTTGTCCTGAATGCGCCGGCGGACGGCTATACATTGTTCAACTGGTCGCCGCCGAGCTTCATGGTCGTGCCGTTGACGCGCAAGGTCCCCTACAAGCCGCTGCGGGACTTCATTCCGCTGTTCGCGGGGATCTCTGCGTCGAATGCTCTCTATGTGCGCGCCGATTCCCCATACATGACATTCGAAGAGTTCGTTAAGGGCGCCAAGGCCAGGAAACTTACCATCGGCGTCAATAACCTGGGTGCGCCGCCCAACCTTTCGGCCGTGCAGATGGCAAAGGAGTTCGGGCTGGAGTTCAAGACGCTTGCCCTGAAGACCGTTCCGGCAACCATGATCGGCTTGCTCGGCGGGCAGGTCGACGTTGCGGTCGGGCAGGTGGCCTCGATCCACAAATATGGCGAAAAGGTTCGTCCGTTGGTCATCTTGGACAACAACCGCAAGGCCTTCTATGCCAAGGATCTGCCGGGCGTGCGCACGGTTGGGGAAGTATTCCCGGGCAAGAATGCCGGTACTTGGGTTCACGGCGGCTTGGCGGTGAAAGCGGGTACGCCCCAGCACATCGTCGACCGGCTGCTCGAGGCCAGCAAGGTGATGGGAAAGCCGGCGTTCATCGCGAAAGTCCCCAAGAGCGTCAGCTATGACTGGGTTCATGGCACCGAGGCCACCCGCGAGAAAATCCAGGACGGTATCGATCTCTATTCGCCGCTCCTGGCAAGTCTTGGCCTGTTGGTGAAGAACTAGAAATAAGTTGGTGTGCCGGGGTGTAGCTCCCGGGCCTCCGGCGCACCAACCTCATTGCGGGACTTTCCCACGCTGTGGTTGATGTTTTGGATGAGCGCTGAACGGGGCACAAATTTCCGCATTCATGCCAGATTATCTGACTGCGGCGATCCGTGGACGGCCCTGCGGCCAGAAAATCCGGCCGGCTGTGCAACCTCCCTGCATCAGCAGTCGGCAAGATCGGACGCAGCGTGGGAAAGTCCTGACGTCATGGGGGTGGGGACATGATTACGCAGCGCGCAGCGAATATAGCGTTCAATGTCCTGGTAATCGTGGCGGCCGCTTTCTTCGCGCTGGAAGCGGAGACATTTCAAACCTCCGGATTACTCGCCAGTACAGGCTTGCCTTCCAAGTTCTTTCCGCAGCTCATGTTAGCTTTCATCGGCCTCTGCTCGGTAATTGTCTTCGGAACCTATGTATTCCGGGGCTTTGCGGGCACCGATGAGGGCGCCTCGGTCTTCGAAGGCGGTGGCGAAGCACGCCGCGGCCTTCTTGTCCTGGTCGTAGCGGTTGCCTGCTACCTCGTTTGGTCCTTCTGGAGCTTCATTCCCATGTTGATCCTCATCGGCCCGGCTTGCGCGCTTGCCATGGGCGTGAGGTCACCGTGGATGTACGTATCGTTGCTGGTGATGTCGGGCATCGTGTACCTCGTCTTCACCCAGCTCCTTCGTGTTCAACTCACATAGCGGGCGCGAACGATGTTCGCGGGATTTGACGTTGTCGCCCAATCCATCGGCCAGCTTGCCGAGCCGATAACGCTTGCGCTGCTCGTCGGCGGCATCGTTCTCGGTCTTATCATCGGCGTGTTGCCGGGTCTTGGCCCCCCCATTGCAATTGCCCTGACACTGCCGTTTACCTTCCACCTTGAACCGATCGCGGCAATCATTCTTCTTCTTGGGATCTATTCCGCGGCCATCTACGGCGGGTCCATCTCGGCCATAGCGGTAGGCATCCCCGGAACCGGAGCCGCCATTGCCACCGTCCAGGACGGCAATAAGATGTTCAAGGCCGGCAAAGGCGGCGAGGCCCTCGGCCTCTCGTTGACCGGTTCGATCATAGGCGGGCTGTTCAGCGTCATCTGCCTCGCCTTTATCGCGCCAATCCTGGCGGCTGTTGCGATCAAGTTCGGACCGCGGGAGTTTCTGGCCATCAGTGTGTTCGGCTTGGTCGTTGTCGTTCGGGTGGCGGGCGAAAGCTTGTCCAAAGGACTGCTGGTCGGCGCACTCGGCATCTTCCTGACGACTTGGGGCCTTGATGAGCTGAACGGAACTGAACGCTATACGTTCGGCAGCTACCACTTGTACGAAGGCATCCCCCTCGTTCCGTTTCTCGTCGGGGTGTTTGCCGTGTCCGAGGTTTTGATCGGCGCTGAGCGCGCCCTGCAGAAACTCGACTTCGATCAGACCAGTCTGACCGTGAAACTGCCGGGCTGGGGCAAGCTGATGAAGATGAAGGATGTGTTGTTCCGGTCGTCCGCTTTGGGAACCGTCATCGGAATCATCCCCGGCGAAGGGGCCGCGGTGGCCGCGTTCTTTGCTTATTCCGAAGCCAAGCGGCGGTCCAAGACGCCGGAGAAGTTCGGCACCGGACACGATGAAGCCATCGTTGCCCCCGAAACGGCCAACAACGCCACCGTTGGCGGCGCCCTGGTGCCTACACTGACCCTCGGGGTTCCGGGCAGCCCTGCCGCCGCCGTTCTGTTGGGGGCGTTTCTCATCCATGGGCTGGCGCCCGGCCCCAAACTCTTTGCCGAGCGACCGGACATCATGTACGCCATCTTCATCGGCCTTTTCATCATCAACGTCTTGATGATGGTGATCGGTCTGATGGCGATCCGTTTTGCGGCCAAGCTGATCCAGGTGCCGACGACGTTTATCGTGCCCGCGGTTCTGCTTCTGAGCTTCGTCGGAATCTTCAGCGTCTCCAACAGCCTCTTCAACGTCGGCGTGCTGTTGGGAGCCGGCATTCTCGGTTATGTCGTTCGCAAACTGGGATACTCGATTGCGCCGCTCAGCATTGGATTCGTGCTTGGACCGATCCTGGAAAACTCACTTCGCCAGTCTCTGGTCATTGCGGACGGAAGCGTCGGTGAATTCTTCAACACACCGATCGGTCTCGGAATTTATGCCGCGCTGGCGCTGACGATCTTCGGCGGGCCGCTGGCCGGTTGGGCAAACAACAAAATGTTCCAGCGGGATTAGGATGCATGATGAGCGGCAATGAAAATCGGCCCAATATTCTGATCTTTTATCCCGATCAGATGAGGGCGGATGCGATGGGGTGCGCGGGCAATCCGATCGTCAAGACCCCTTACATCGACCGGTTGGCCAACGAGGGCGTCCATTTTACGGATGCTCATGTTTCCTATCCGGTCTGCTGCCCGTTTCGGGCATCTTTGTTCACCGGCAAGTACGCTCAGGGGCACGGCCTGTACCAGAACCACTTCCCGCTCCGCGCCGATCAGATATTTCTGGCGCCGCTCCTGAAGGACGTGGGGTATCACACCGGGTACGTCGGCAAGTGGCACCTTGAAGGCGGTCCGCGGCCCGGGTTTGTCCCGCCGGGAGAGAGGCGGATCGGGTTCGATTACTTCATCGGCTTCAACCGCGGACACTTCTATCTCAAGTCCATCTTCTACAGGGATGATGACCGGCCCTATCACTGCCCGCGTTGGGAGCCTGAGTACCAGACCGAGCATCTGATTGACTTCATCGAGCAATCGGTTGCGAAGGATGACGGCAATCCGTTCTTCGGGTTTGTCTGTTACGGGCCGCCTCACTTCCCGAACGTCATGCCCGACCACCTGCGGAATCTCTATGGTCCAGGGGAGATCAACCTGCCGCCGAGCATTCTCAGCCCCGAGGAACACGAAGCGGAGCGACAGTTACGCCTCAAATTCGACCATGCGGGAAACCCGAAATCCGAAGATCACAGCCACGCCGGCGACGGACACAAGCCGCAGGGCGAACGGGAGACGGAGGAGGAGACCAGAAAATTCATTGCCGAGTACTACGGCATGGTCACCGGCGTCGACCACAATGTGGGCCGTGTCCTCAATGCTCTGGACCGGCTGGACATCGTCGAGGACACCATCGTGATCTTCCTCAGCGATCACGGCGACATGCTTGGTCAGCATGGATACTACTGCGGCATCAAGAAGACGGCGTATCGGGCGGCCATGCAGGTCCCGTTGATTGTTCGTTATCCCCGCAGGTTTCCGGCCGGCAACAAGGTCGACGCGCTGATCGATGTCGCCGTCGATACAATGCCCACCCTGCTTGAGCTGTGCGGCATTTCCATCCCGAATTCCGTACACGGGACGAGTTATCTGCCTCTCCTGGACGGGACGGCGAAGGAGATCCGTGATGTAGTGATGTATCAGTCGATGAAGATGCCGGACGGCGACATTTCAGAGTTTACCTGCATGCCCGAGCGCGGAATTCGGACAAAGGACTGGCTCTACGTGCGTCAGCCCGAGCGCCGCAAGATGCTATTCGATCTCCAAAATGATCCCGACGAGATCAACAACTTGGCGGATGACGGTTCCTTGGGTAATCTGATGGATGAGTTCGATGAACGCATTCAGAAACACATGGAGGAGACCGGCGACGACTGGGATCTTTGCTTGGACTTTCCTCCGGAGAACTATCTGACCCAGGAAGAGGGCAGGAAGTACATGGACGAGCTGGTTCCCCGCGCTATTCGGGTCCCCTGACGGGGAAATCTGAGTTCATGAGCTTCAACCAGCCCATCAAAATAAAAAAAGTCGAAGCACTCCCAATTCGGGCCAGCGGCGGGGTAAGCCCCAACATGGCGCTCGGGTTGATGCCGACCCGCCCGGCGTTGTTGGTCCGGATAGACGATGATCAGGGCTGCCGTGGTTGGGGTGAGGTCTGGGCAAACTTCCCGCCCCGCGCAAACCTCCACAAAACGCATCTGATAGAGAGTGTGGTTGCGCCGCGTCTTGAGGGCGTCACCTTCACCGAGCCTGAGGAAGTTGACGGATTTCTTCGTTCGAAGCTGTCGACGTACTTTCTGCATGTTGGTCAGCTTCAGGTTTTCGAGCACTTGTTGGCGGGTATCGATATTGCGCTGTGGGACCTTGCGCTGCGCAGCGCCGGCTCAAATTTTGCCGCGCATATGGGATTGAGTGATGCGAGCGCGGCCTGCTACGCGAGTTCGATCAATCCACCGGATCTTGAGCGGTTGATGCTGCGACATGCCGACTGGGGCCAGTCCCTGTTCAAATTGAAGATCGGGTTCGACGACGATGCCGATCGGAGCTTCGTCGAAAAGGCCTCCTCCATTCGGCCGCCGGGCACGAGCATCATGCTGGACAACAACCAGACGTGGGACCGGCCGCATGCCGAGAGCATGCTCAAGTCGCTGGAGGAATTCGACCCATTGTTCTCCGAGGAACCTATACCGGCCAATTCGGGATTGGGCGAATGGGAGCAGCTTGCCAAGGCGACATCGATCCCGTTGGCGGGCGGCGAGAACATATATGGGGTCGACGATTTCCTGCGAATGGCAGGGGCTGGTTTGAAGTATGTCCAGCCCGATGTCGCCAAATGGGGGGGCGTGACGGGCACTCTGAAGCTGTCCGACCGGCTTCCCGACGGGGTGGCGCTTTGGCCTCACTTCATGGGAACCGCGGTCGGCCAGATGGCCGCATTGTCCATTGCCGCGGCCGTTGGCGAGTCCGCGATCTGCGAGATGGACGTCAACGAGAACCAGCTTCGGACGGATCTGTGCGGCGATGTTCTGGGTATCGAAAACGGGCGTGTTGCACTTCCCGAAGGACTTGGATTGGTAATCCCTCCCGTGGCGGAGCGGCTCAAGGAGTATCGGGAGCCTCTGAACTAAGGGTTTGAACCAAGGGTTTGGACGAAGGGCCGCTTCGCGGCCATGGGTGATCGGGCTCCGTGCTGAGCGATCGACGCGAGTGGTTGTGTTGAGAGATCGGAGTTCCTGGGGTTTCGATGATCTGATCGAGGCGCCACACTTCCTGGTCTCCCGACTGTTCGGGAGGACCATCAACCAGGGAGTGAGAGACAAGGGACGTTTCCCCTCTGCGCCAGAAGACGGTCGAGACGATGAAGGGTCTGTCGCACGCAGGAGAACTATCTGCGTGAGGTTACGATGTTCGACCTCCATACCGGGCATCAGCTGGAGAGTCAGACGGGCGAGGAGATCGGGGCCTGGATCCCGGATGGCCTGGCGCCGCGCACGACCAACGTCACGGCGATCCGCCTGTTCCATGGTAGCGTGCTCGGCCAGCCCGAGAAGGTCCTGCGTTGTCGCCGGGTTCCCGACCGCCTGCCGCGGACGATCCCGGAAGAGGATGTCGAGCACCTGATCCAGGCGATCTACGCTACCGCACGGCAACCGTTGTTGCCTACGGCGCTGCGCATCTCGGAAGTGGTGTCGCTGCAGGTCACGGACATCCGCCGCGAGGAAGGTCTCCTGCACATCCGCGAGGGCAAGGGCCACCACGAGCGCCTGCCTGCCGTGCTCAAGGAACCGGAGCGCTACTGGAACTGGCCACGTCCCCGAAGCTGGCTCTTCTACCGCCACACGCCCGATGCGCCGATCACCGTGAAAGGACTGCAGGCCGCCTTCCGAAGGACCAGGTCGGCCCCGATCGCGGGGTCACCTTTCACAGTCTGCGGCACCGCAACACATCTTCTCGAAAGAGGTGCGCCGCAGAGTGTCGTGCAGGACCGTCCCGGGACACAAGTCCCCGGAGACAACCCGGGCCCGCACCACGGATGTTCCGCAACTACCCGGTGGAGGAGTTCCTGCCGCCCCTTGACCCGTCCCCGGCGTGGCGGACATCATTCGCCACGCTTGGCTTCCGCGTCACCGACGCCGGACGCGCGCTCTCGTGCGAGGTGGTTGACCGCATCGCATCCTGTCTCGGCGGTCACCTCTACCAGTGCACCCGCGCTTCCATGTCGCCTGGCACTCACCGTCACTGCCCCCAGAGCGCCGCTGCGCAGGCGGCCCATGTCCTGCCCGTGGTAACACGAAGAAGAAGGAAATCCAGTACCGCAATGGCGGCCGGGCCCCAAGGGCGACCCTGAAGCCGTCAACGCACATGACTTCCCCGATCCGGAGCTCGGATCCCCTGCGGGGTCTACGATCTCACCGCCAATGCCGGCCGGGTCAGCGTCGGGCACGATACGGCGGCATTCGCGGTCGAGACCCTGCTGGTGGCGGCAGATGGGCCGGCTGCTCTATGCCGGGCGCCTGCTGATCACCGCCGACGGCAACAGCCGCAACCGGCTGTGGAAGCTGCAGCACCTCGCCGACGAACTCGGGTTGAAGGTGTCGGTGGCCCGCTTCCCGCCCGGAAAGTGGAACAAGATCGAGCACCGGATGTTCTGCCATATCACCCGGAACTGGCGCGGCCGGCCCCTCGTCAGCTACCAGGTGATCGTCAAGCTGATCGCCGCGACCACCACCGGGCTCACCATACGCTCGCACCTCGACGAGAACAGCTATCCGCTCGGGGTCAAGGTCAGCGACGATCAGATGGACGGCCTCGCCATCCGCAGAGACCCGTTCCACGGCGAGTGGAACCATATCCTCGCGCCACGGGCATAATAATCAAAATATTTTGGCGAGCCTGCTTAGCTGGTACGTGTCCTGAGATGTCCCGGCAGATGACCGATCACGACCAACCGGGATGCCTCGTCCCATGTGAAGTAAAGTCGGAAGCAGCGCCTCGGGTCGCGACCCCGGGCACGATTCTTCAGATGTCGGTCCATCGTCAGCCGTCGCCCGTTCCAATCGCGTTCATATGAATCGCGCGCCATTCCCATGGCAGATTCCGATGCCGATTGCGTGTCTTCGAGAAACAGTCGCTCGAGCGCAGCATCGTATTCCTTGCGCAAATCATGGGTGTCGTTGCTGCGTGTTCGCATCTTCCAGTACAATGTTCCGAGGAGTTCGACGCTCCTGTAGGCAAGTTCGACATCGCTGAATTGCGCCTCCTCCAGCGATCGCAACGCGCGCTGGTGAAGGCCGATACGACCGCTGAAATGCTGTGCCGTCCATCCCGGCAGACCGGCGTAGGAGACATCTTCCGGCAGCGGAACAGTCATATCGCCGGCGATGGAAACGCCTTTTTCCTTCGCCGCTTCAGCTCCGGTCCTGTCGAGGAGCTCTGTTAGCCGGTAGATTTCGGTCTTGGCCTTCGAAAGCTCATCATCAAGATGTCGCCGATCGTTCTCTGCGGCTTCCTGGGTGCGCTCGAGCTCCTCCTTGACGTGGGCGAGTTGTTCGCTGGTTTCCAGATGTCGCTTCCTCTCGTTTTCGAGCAGTTCGGCTTCCGGAAGGGCGGAATCATCGTCTCCGGGCCTATCCTTTCTCTTCGGGAACGAGGATTCGCCGAGTTCCCGGTGTCCGAACCAGAAGGCGGTCCTTTGCAGAAGCCGGTCTCTGTGGGGCAGCCACTCGCCGGTCCCGTCGCGGAGACCGAGGACGATTATTTCAATGGTATCGAGTGCGTCGAACAGCGAACCCACGGATACACGCTCCTGGGCGGCAGCTATTGCGGCCGTCAAAGTGTTGAAATTCTCGGGTGTATCCTCCACCGCGAAGGCTTGGGCAGCAGCCTTGGCGGTGGTCTGATTTTCGTGCGCACGCTTCGAAACGCTGCGGAAGGCAGCGATCTGTTCACGGCATCGCTCCCATTCCGGGTCGGGAAAATACAGCGGCGGTGCTTGCTCGAGACCAAGCGCGTCGAGGCGGGCACACAACTTGGCTTCCTCGTCGATTGTCCCGTTCTGCACCAGATCCGCGATCTCGGACGCGAGCAGCTGGTGCAGTTCCGAGGTGCGCCCGGCTGCAAGAACGTGTGTCGTGAGGTCGCGAAGGGCATCTGTGGAGAGGAACAGATCCTCCATTTGCAAATATCCGTCGAACGAGTCGCGCTCGAACGCGGTCCGCGCATCGTCGAGTTTCAGGAACAGCGTCTTGGTTTCCCGGAACAATGAAACGGCCTTTTGCTCCATTCGGTCCGCTAGTTTTTGCGCTTCTTCCATGACGGTGGAAAGTACCGGTTCCGTCGGGGTGTCCAGCAGCTTGCAGAACAGGTGCTGGTAGGGCCATACGTTGTTGCTGCAATCGACCGTTCTTACCCAGAGGCGGACGCGCTCGTCTATTTCCGGATCGTCGCCCCAATGGAATGACGCCAGACAGAAGAAATTCATGATCCAGCACAGTTCCGACTTCTCCGGGCCGTCCGTTTCGTCGATAAGGGACTGCATACTTTCGAAGAGGTTGTCCTTGTCGTAAGAATCGTAGTCCCCGTCGGACGGGTTCAGGATCCCGCCTTCAGTCTCTCGGCATCGCGCCATGGCTTCGGTCAGGTTGCTCCAGAGCATGCATTTCTTGCAGAGTTTCCTGCTTGGCAGAGGTTTTTTCGAATTGTCGGCCCTTGTGATCGAATAGCTTTTCCTTCCAAGGACAATGGCTTCGATCATCAGGCTGAGGTCGAGGAACAGATAGGGCCAGTCTTGCGCCAGCCTGTGAATTTCGATGAAGAACTGTTCCGGGCTTCGGTCCAGCCGTCCGGTCGGCCAGTCAGCGTAATGATCGGCCAGAACTTTCGAGAGACGACGGATATCCCCGGGGGTTAGGCTGTACTGCTTCCCGAGCCATTCGGGCGTCACGAACTCCGGCAGGGGAATTTTGGGCAGGCCCGGTGCCGGGGCATCCTTGAGGTGTGGTCGGATCGGCGAATCTGCCGGAGCAGCGTCGTGGACAGCGGTCATTTCTCAGGATCTTCCATTTTGTGACTGGATTAAATCTAGCCTCGATTCCGGATCAATGAAACAGACATGCGACTATCCCGGCCATTGTCACCGGGGGCGTGCGCGGCGGGCATACGTGCGCAATTACATCGGCCAATGTGAGCGGATTCGACCACCAACCCATCGATTTTCCTGCGCACGCTCAGCATGAAAAAAGTCGCTGCATTCCGGTACGAAGACAACGCCAGCCTCCGATCAAATCCTGAACGGGCCTTCCGGAACTATGTGAAATTCAACACCGGGTCATAGCGATGCAAACGACGGTTTCGGCGCCCGAGGCGGCACCATGTTATCCGAGCTTGCGCAACGGTTTGTCCCCGTCCTGGCAATGCTGCCGTCAGCGCCGCACATCGGAAGCCCGCCAATCCGGCCCCGGTCTTGCGAAGCGGATCGATCTGGTATCAACTGCCTTCCATGACCGGCCCGCAACATCTTCGCATCGACCAGGATAGACTGCTTGAGGATCTGCGCACCCTCGCGGGATTCGGCAAGCTGACCACAGGCGTTGCCCGTGTGGCCTATTCGGATGCCGACACCGAGGCACGCGCCTGGTTGCGGGAGCGCATGTGTCGGGCGGGGCTAGAAACTATGATTGACGGCGTCGGCAATGTCTTTGGGCGAACGCCGGGCGGCCGGCGCGCCATAGTCATCGGATCGCATACGGATTCGGTCCCCGTGGGCGGCTGGCTCGACGGCGCGCTTGGCGTGGTCTACGGGCTTGAGATCGCGCGAAGCGTCGTGGAGAGGGGCCTCCAGGACCGGATTGCGGTGGAAGCTGTTTCCTTCATGGATGAAGAGGGCGCGTATCTGCCTTGCGTCGGTAGCCTGAGCTTTTGCGGAGAGATCGGTGCAGACGGTATCGCGGCCGGCCGCAGTGTTGACGGCGAAAGCCTGGGCGATGCCATCGCGCGCTGCGGCTACGCGGACAACCGTGCCGTCCACGCCGATCCGGTCCGCCATCTTGCCTATCTGGAAGCGCATATCGAGCAGGGGCCGCGGCTAGAGGCGGCCCGGTTTACCATAGGCGTGGTGACGGGAATCGTGGGCATCCGGCGTTTCCGCATCGAGGTGACCGGCGAGGCCGACCACGCGGGAACGGTGCCGATGACGATGCGCAAGGACGCGGGCCATGCCGCAGTACTTTGCGCCGCGGCGCTCTACAGGGAGATACCGGAAGCCGCCGGCGACGACAGCGTCTGGAACATCGGTTCGATTCGTTTCGAGCCGGGGGCCGACAATGTCGTGCCGGCCAGGGCCGTGATGGTCCTGGAGATGCGGGACCTGTCTGCCGATGTGCTCGACAGGATGGAGAGCGCTATGTCAAACTGCCTCGCTGTGACCGCGGACCAGACCGGCCGTCCGTGCGAGGCGACCCGGACCTTGGACGTGGCGCCGACTGCGATGGATCACGGTCTCATGCGGCATCTCGAAGAGAGCGCCTCCACTTTCGGAATCGCCAGCATGCAGATGTCGTCCGGCGCCGGGCACGACGCCATGATCGTGGCCCGACGCCTGCCCGCGGCCATGCTCTTCATCCCGAGCATCCGCGGCAAGAGCCACTGCGAGGCCGAGAACACGGATGATGCGGACATCCTGGCCGGATGCCGGGTTCTTGCTTCGGCCGTCGAAAGGATTTCGGCTGCGGCCGTCTGAGTGCCGACCCTGCCGGGGACCGGAAAGGCGCTGCCGTGGGATTGTTGCTGCGGTCGCCAACGCCACGGGGCCTTCGGGCCTGACGACTCCGGATGTCAGAGCCTTCCCAACCTTCCCAACCCGTGAAGCGCGTCGGTCACGCTCGCTCTGCGCAGCGCCGTTCTCAAGATCGCCTGATTCGAGGATACCACCGGAACGCCGAGCCCGTGCTCGAGGGAGTCGAGAACTGCGAATGTCGGCAGGTCGGTCGCGAGCAGGACAAGGGCTTCCGTGTCTGCGGTCCTGAGCCTCCCGACGAACTCGGAAAGCCTCCGTCCGTCGACTTCGGGGACCTCGCGCATGGCGTTGATGTCCAGCGTTGCGTCGTCGATGACGTCGAGCCCGCGCGCTGCGAAGAATGGCGGAGCGAGCGCATGAATGGCGGACGGGTACGGGGTGCCGAGAGCAATGCGCGAGACGCCGAGGATGGCAAGCGAGGCCTCCATGGCAGTCCAGGCGGAGATGCACGGCACTCCGGCCCGGGCAGCAATTTCGGCGGTACGGGATTCGTTCCACTGCGGCGCCATTATGAAACTCGTCACCATGTCGGCATAGACAATGATATCGACGCCGGTTGCCATGAGTTCCTCGACTGCCCTGTCGACCGATCCCTCCATCCGCTGCACCGCTTCGGGTGTCAGGTCGCCACGCGCTAGGATGCGCGTGGCATGGAGCGAGACACCGTCCGGCGCATGCCGCCACAATTCGGGCTCGATCACGGAATTGTTCGCCGGAACGATAAGGCCGATCCGGCCTCGGGAACCGTACACTCTCAGCTCCCCTGGCTCGGCGTGACACGCTTGAGAAAGACGCCTGCAGGCGGGCCGCTTGCCAGTTTGCCATCCTTGGCAATTACCCGGCCTCGGAGCGCGGTCATCACGGGCCATCCCGTCAGCGTCATCCCCTCGAACGGCGAGCGCCCGGCACGCGAGCGGATGTCTGTCCGTGACACCGTGCGCCGGAGTTCCGGATCCAGCAGGACGAGGTCGCCGTCGGCGCCGTGCCGGATGCTGCCCTTCCTGCCGGCTAGGCCGAACAGGGCGGCGGGGGTCGCGGAGAGAAGACGCGCGACATCGGGCCACGAGATCAGCCCGCGTGCCGCGAGATCGGCGACCGCCGGGACCAGCGTGTCCAGGCCGGGGATCCCGGCGGGAACCGACCAGCAGTCGGCGCCGGCCTTCTCCTCCTGAGTATGCGGTGCATGGTCCGAGGCTACGAAGTCCACGGTGCCGTCCACCAGTGCCTGAACCGCGGCATCGCAGTCGCTCCGGCTTCGCAGGGGCGGAATTACCTGGGCAATACCGTGGAAGCGTTCGACAAGCGAGCTGTCGAGATGCAGGTGATGCGGGGTTACTTCGACGAAGATTCGTGCCTTGCGCTTCGACGCCTTTGCAGCGCGGGCAAGCTCGAAGCCACCTGCCGTCGACACCTGCCGGAGCACGATACGCGCCCCGTACTTCCGGCTGGCTGCTATCGCGGTCCTGATTCCCCTTTCCTCGGCCTTCGGCGATCGCGCCTCGGCAAAGCTGTGGAAATCCGCGCGCCCGTGCGCGCGGAGGGTCATGATGGTGGTCTCGAGACGGGATCGGTCACCCGTGTAGACGCCCAGCACGCCGCCACCTGCAGCCGTCCCTTCGGCCGCCACATGGAGCTCGTTCCTGTCGAGGCAGTCGTCGTCCGGAGCATCGGACATCACCCCCTCGAGGCTTGCGACCCCGGCCTCCTCGAGGCCTCGCCGTTCCTCCCTGTTCGCGTGCGTGACCGCGCCCTGAAGCATGAAGTCGACATGGCTCGACAACTCCCCGGCCTCGCGTGCCACGTTGAAGCCGTTGATCGACGTGACCGGCGGGTCGGTGTTGGGCATGCACATGACCGTCGTGATCCCGCCGCAGGCCGCGGCCCTGGAACCGGATTCGAAGTCCTCCTTGTGAGGAAAGCCAGGATCGCGCATATGCACGTGTGCGTCGATGAAGCCGGGGAACAGGAGCCCGTTTTCGGCATCGATCACGGATTCGGCCGCAACCGGCGACGTGCCGGCTCCCATCATGTCCGTGATCCGGCCATCCGGGCCGACGACGACCCCACCGCGTCGCATCTTGCGGCCGGAAACCAGCCGTGCGTTGTGAATGCAGAGGAGGTTCTTTGCCAATCTCGCCAATCTCCTTCCAAGACTATATCATCACCGTACGGCCGCGACGACGCGTCCAGGCCGCCGGGGGGAACGCCACATGAGACTTCGCATACTGGGCGAGGCCGATGTCAGGAGCCTCATCGACATGGGACAGGCGATCGAGATCCAGGCAAAGGCCTTCGCCCATCTCTCCGACGGTAGCGTCGTGTCGGGGCTGCGGAGCTTTGCGAAATCAGAGGCCCCTCCAGGCGTGGCTATATTCAACCCCTCGGTGCTCCGGAACGGCAGGGGGTACGGGATCAAGGTGGTGTCCGATTTCGAGGCAAACGACGCCCGCGGCCTGACGCGGCTGTCGGCACTCGTCGCGCTGTTCGATGGTGAGACCGGGCACCCGCGCACCGTCATGGAGGGCGGCTACCTTACCGACATGCGGACCGGTGGTAGCACCGGTCTGGCGGCACGCCATTTTGCGCGTGCCGACAGCCGGGTGCTTGCGCTCATCGGCGCGGGCCGCGTTGCACGCTATCAGGTGATGGCTTTGGCCAAGGTGCTTCCCATCGACCGGGTGCTGGTGGCGACGCGAACAAGGGCGCGCGCGGTTGGGCTCGTCGACAGACTGCTCGGGGACAATGGCTGGTCGGACGATCAGGTCGCGATCGTCGACAGCGCCGAAGAGGCGGTTGCCGCGGCCGATGTCGTGGTCACGGCAACGACGTCTGCGGAGCCGACATTCCCGGGCTCCGCGCTTCGCCCGGGCACTTTCGTCGCCGCTGTCGGCGCCCATTCGGCGGATGCGCGGGAAGTCGACAGCGAAACCGTCATGCGATCCGCGGTCCGGGTGATCGATAGCCGCAACGACTGTCTCGACAACGCCGGGGATCTCATGATTCCGATAACTGAAGGCATCATCGACCGCGATTCGGTGCTTGAGCTTGGTGATATCGTGGCAGGCAGGGCGTGTGGCCGGCAGGGCAGCGACGAGATCACTTTTTTCAAGTCGGTCGGCGTGCCGATCCAGGATCTCGTGACCGCGCTGGCCATCGAGGAACGGGCGATCGAGGCGAATATCGGCGCGGTGCTCGATATCGGCGGTGAGTATCCGTGATCGCCGGTGGATCGGACAGTGTGAAGGGAAAGGCGCCCGCGGCCATGCGGGATGCCGGAGGCAGAGGATAATGCTGGAGGATTTCGGCCTCGACGGCAGGGTTGCCGTGATTACCGGCCCGGCCAAGGGCATGGGCGCGGAGGTCACGTTCACCATCGCTCGCGCCGGCGCCGATGTGGTGCTTGCCGGCCGCGACCTTGCACCGATCCACGATGTCGCGAGGGAGGTGCGCAAGTTGGGCCGGCGGGCGGAGGTGGTGGAGTGCGACGTGACCTCTGCGGCATCGGTCGAATCCCTTCGTGATGCCGGCCTCGGGCGCTTTGACGGGCGCGTCGATATACTGATCAACATTGCCGGCGGTACCGGGCCCATCGAAACCACGTCATGGGAAACGACTCCGGAAGAGTTCGACGAGATCGTCAAGCTCAACATGAAGGGATGTTTCCTGACGATGCGGACCCTCCTGCCGACGATGATTGAACGGCGATACGGCAAGATCGTGAATGTCGGCGGCACGTTTGGCCTTCGTGGTCGGGCGCTGCGGATGGCCTACAGCGCGTCGAAATGGGGGCTCCGCGGCATCACCAGGAGCACGGCGCTTGAAGTCGGGGAATACGGAATAAACGTCAACTGCGTATGCCCGGGCATGGTGGACGGCCCGCGCTTCAGGCGCGTATGTGACGAGAACGCGCGGCGGCTCGGCATCACGCCGGAAGAGGCGCGCAGGAGCCATGCCGAGGAGTACGCGCTGAAGCGCGTATCCACTGACCGCGATGTCGCCAACGCAATTCTGTTCCTCGCCAGCGACGCCTCGCGGAACATCACCGGACAGGATCTTGCCGTCGACGGCGGCTGGGTTGTCTGAGCTCCGCAATGCGGACAATGGAATGGAGGGCGCAACAGTGACGGTCGACACGGTCATCCGCAACGGCAAGGTGGTCTCCTCGTCAAGCACCGTCAAAGCCGATGTCGCCATCGGCGGGGAAATCGTCGTTGCCGTGACGGCGCCGGGCGTGCTGCCGGAAGCGGCCACGGAGATCGATGCGTCGGGCTATCACGTCCTGCCCGGCGCAGTGGACAGCCATGTACATTTCCGGGAACCGGGCTACGAGCACAAGGAAGACTGGGAAACTGGCACCGCCGCCGCCGCCTGCGGCGGAACGACGACCGTGTTCGAGATGCCCAACACCGATCCGCCGACCGGATCCGTCGAGGCGCTGCGGCTCAAGCAGGAACTCGCCGCGGCGCAGGCGCATGTGGATTACGGCATCTACGGGCTCCTCGACGAAAACAACATCGATGGCCTCGAGAGCCTGATCGAGGCCGGCGTTTCCGGATTCAAGTGCTTCATGGGCAATACCTTCGGCGACCTGCCGGCACCGTCGGACGGCGCCATGCTCGAAGGCTTCGAGATTCTTGCCCGGCACGGCTACCGTTGTACGGTTCACGCCGAGAACGCGTCGATCATGGCGCGCCGCCAGCAGCGGATGGAGGCTGCGGGACGTTCGGACGCGCTTGCCCATCTCGCGGCGCGGCCCGAGATCTGCGCCGTCGAGGCCGTGGGGCGGGCTGTGGCCTTCGCCGAGTGGACGGGTGCGCGGCTTCACATCGCTCACAAGAGTTCTGCCGACGCGCTCTACATCCTGCGCGACGCCAAAGCGCGCGGCGTCGACGTGACCGTCGAGACTTGTCCTCAATATCTCCTGCTTGACACCCGGGATGTCGAGCGTCTCGGCGGCGTGCTGAGGGTCAACCCGCCGATTCGCGAGCCCGGACACGGCGAGGCGCTGTGGAGGGCCCTCCATGACGGGGTGATCGACATGATCGCCACCGACCACGCACCGCATCAGCCGTACGAGAAGAGCGATTCCAATATCTGGCGGTGTGATTGCGGGTTCCCCGGCGTCGAGACCCAGATGCCGATCATGCTGACCCAAGTCAATGCGGGCCGGCTGGATATCAACCAGTATGTCCGCTGGTCGGCTGCGGCGCCGGCGCTCGCCTGGGGATGTTATCCGCGAAAAGGCGTCATCCAGCCCGGGTCCGACGCCGACATCGCGATCGTCGATATGGGGCGCGGCGGCATCATCGACCGCGAGGCGATTCATTCGAAAAGCAAGCTGACGCCGTGGCACGGTTTCGAGGCGACGGCTACGATCGTGCGGACCCTGGTGCGTGGGCGCACGGTGGTGGAGAACGGCCGGCTGGTCGGGGAGCGGGGTTGGGGGCGGCCGGTCCCGCAGTTGATGCCGGAGCCGCGACCGCGCAACGAACACAAGACGATGGACGCCATCTCACGCAAGCCGCCAGGATTCTGACGGGAGGACAGGGTGATGAGCAAACTTGCAGTACGAGCGGGACCGTTCGAGTTCGACGCCCGCTTCGAGGAGCGGGCGCCGGACACCATAGCGGCCTTCCGGGCCGCAATGCCGTTCTCGAGCAAGGTCATACATGTGCGCTGGAGTGGCGAGGGAGTCTGGATCCCTCTTGGCGACCTCGATTTCGGCGTCGGCTATGAGAACCACACCAGCTATCCGGCGCCGGGACAGATCATCCTCTATCCGGGCGGCATCAGCGAGACCGAAATTCTCCTTGCCTATGGCGGCGTCCATTTTGCCTGCAAGATGGGCCAGCTTGCTGGCAACCATTTCATCACCCTGACCTCGGGGCTGGAGAAGCTCGAGGAGTTGGGGCGCCTGACCCTGTGGAAGGGTGCCCAGGATGTGCTCTTCAAGGAGGTTTCATGACGTCGCGAGAGTTATCAGCCCTGCGCTGCCTCACCGGCGGTACGGTGGCGACGTTCGATACCCGGGGGACTGTGTTTGATCCGGGTGAGGTCTGGTTCCGTGACGGCACGATCGTCGCTGTCGGTGCGCTTGGCTCCTGGACGCCCGCGGACGGCGAGCCGGCAGAGACAATCGACGTGAGCGGTTGCATCATCATCCCGGGGTTCATCAACGCTCACAGCCACTCTTACTCCGCGATCCTCAAGGGAACGGTGGAGAAGGGGCCGCTCGACATCTATATGTTGGACGTCATTGCGGCGGGCAACGCCATGACGCCGCGCGAATGTCATGTCAGCGCCCAACTCGATGCCCTCAACATGCTGCGTCGAGGCGCGACCTCGGTCATTGACCACTACTCCGAGCGGCCCGCCCTGACCGCCGAGGGGCTCGACGGCGCCTGCAGCGGCTTCGCCGAGATCGGGATTCGCGCCACCGTCGCACCGATGTTCTCGGACCGGCCCTACATCGAGACCGTGCCACTTGGCGAAGGGGCGCTGCCCGACGAGCTGCGCCGGTGGTATGAGGAACAGCCGCGGCCGGACCCGGCGCGGTATTTCGCGATCATGGAAGATGCTCTGGCCGACCGCGGCTCAGCCGCCGCCCGGGTCCATGTCATGCTCGGTGTCGACGGTGTGCAGCGTTGTTCGGAACAGTTGATCCGGATGACAGGCGAGTTCCAGCAGAGGCACGGCGCCGGGATCCAGACCCACATGCTTGAAAGCAAGACCCAGGCGGCGATGCGTCTGCCCGGCGGCCCGGGTTTCGTGCGTCTTCTCGCGGATCACGGGATCATCAACGACAGGTCGTCACTGGTGCATTTCATTTGGACCGACGGCGACGATATCGCTGCGGCGCGTGAAGCGGGGGTCACGGTCGTCCACTGCCCGCAGTCAAACGCGATGCTCGGTGCCGGAATCTGTCCGGTGATCCGGTTGGCGGACGAGGGCATCCCGGTTGCTTTCGGTACCGACGGCAGCAATTGCGGGCCCGCGAGCTATATCGAGAATCTGAGGATTGGCGCCTATCTCGCCCGCCTGACGGAACCGGATTTCGAGAGGTGGCCGGATGCCGCCGGTCTGCTCCGCAGCGCAGGCAGCGCTGGCGCACGGGCTATGGGTCGACCCGGCAAACTTGGCGTGATCGATTCTGGTGCCTCTGCCGACCTTGTGGTTCTGAACCCGTTGGGGCACTGGCACGAGCCGATGGGTGACGTTCACCGCCATCTCTTGTACTACGAAAGCGGCGAATCTGTCGAGAGCGTCTGGGTGGACGGCCGGCAGGTGGTTGCCGACGGGCGCATTGTCACAATCGATGAGGACGCGC
The DNA here is from genome assembly GCA_964291215.2 of Alphaproteobacteria bacterium. Lineage (GTDB taxonomy): Bacteria > Pseudomonadota > Alphaproteobacteria > MPNO01 > UBA830 > JAJEBT01. The sequence goes on from OZ219791.1 coordinate 3,507,504, forward strand.
TGATTTCGGAAGCCGTCGAGATCGCAGCACGGCGCAGGACGGCAATGCCGGAAGGGGCGAGAGAACGGATTGCAGCCCAGTATCCGGCGTTCCGGGAAATGATCCTCGATCAGTTCACGTCGGAAACCGGCATTGAGCGGAGAATCAGGCTCGTCTAGGCCTACCCATGCCCCACAAGTAGTTTGAGTGTAATGCGGGTGTCGGTTTTTTCAAGTTTCCTGCCCCATCATCAGTTCGTGTCCGACGCACCATTCGACGAGGGTGGCGTAGCGTCGCCAGATCACCTTTGTTCGCGGGGATGGTCCCCTGCTGCGATGGATATGCCCGCCGATGCGGGCCATTGTCAGCACGGTGGCGGCGTGTGTCGGGAGAGGCGTAACGCTGTCGCGCTGCGAAGACTTTGAGCGCCTTGATCTCGAGTTCAGAGAACGGGATGTCGGTTGACGGGCCAGGGTGATCGCGGCCGAGCAGTTTTCGAGCTCCTCGATCTTGCAGCCCGACTTCAGGATCCGGTGCCGGTCCTTGATTCGCCAGCGCCGGGCGTAGTACTCGACCACTGTCCTGCACCCTTCCAGTATGTCGGCAAGTAGGGTGGTGAAAAGCAGCCAGCGGATCGGGCTGAATCCGCGGGCGTCCCCTCCTCGACCATGACCGCCTGCAGCCGGGTCAATGGCTTGCCTCGATGGCTGGAGCTCGTGAGTGCGAGTTCCACCGTCTCGCGCCGTGCGCTGGACCTTTGCTGGCGGACGCATCGACAGCAGCTATCTTGCGGTCTGTCTTGCCGCGCACCAGGGTGTCGGCGCCCGGGTGCGCCTGTTGCATCTCGAAGATCTCGAACGCGTCTGCTTCGCGGTCCGTCACGCAGACCGTCTGGCTGTCCGGGAGAGCGCGGCCCAGGTCGGCGCACGTGCGGTAGCTTTCGGTCCAGCGCCCGGTCTTGTGGTCCTCGGAGGGTCTTCTACCGATCCTTTCCAGGCGGCGCGTCGAAGCGGGCCCCGACAACCCCCAGCGGCAGGCCGCTTGAGGTCACCGCCAGTGTCGAATGCAGGTGCAGGTCCCGCACGGCGGCGCCGGTCTGGTTGACGCCGATGACCCCGAGCCTCTCGCATTGTTGTCGGTTGGATAAAACGGCGGGATTTCGGCGATTCGCCGCGCTTTTCAGGATCGTGTTTCTTCTCTGTTGTCGTTTCGGTCCGGTTCCTGTTTTTCTGCCGGCATGTGATCCGGGTTCCTGAGGGTTGTCGGGAGGGTTCTGGTGTTTCGGGGGATCGTCTGCCTTCCCTGTCGCCCGGGTCCTGTTGTCCGGGCCCGGGGCGCCCTCGCGACGCCAGCACCAACAGATCAGCCTCGCCGCAAGGAGCCTTCCCAACGTCAGGACCATCGTCCTCGCGCAGGACCACGACGAGGCCGGAGAACGTCAGGCCGAAACCCTGCGCACAAGGCTGAAGGTCCCCCTCGCGTCACGCTCCACAGACGCCGACCGCCAGAAAACGCCGACTGGAACGACATCATCAACACCAGGACCCGACAACAGGCAGAAAACGAAGACCGTGCGGCCTCTCGTCAACGCCGCATGTCCTCGTACCTGTGTTCGCCTAATCCACACAGCCAACCGCTCAAAAGCGCGGTTCTCCGCTGAAATCCCGCCGTTCTGAATCGCCGCCGACAAACATCCCGGACGCGATGCAAAGATCAGGTCGGTTCCGTCCTGGAGGCACAGCACCACCGGCTCGAACCGCGTGCGCTCCAGCGTGCGGGCACGGTGCGGCGCCAGGATGGCCGCCGGCGTCAGCGCCGTCCTGGTCGATGAACCGGTAGTAGCCCTTGATCCCGGCCCGGTTGCCGCTCGCGGCCTGCGGAAAGGACACCGTCGGTCGTGCTCCCTGCGCAATCGCCACCGGACGGGCGCTCGGGCGGGCATCGCCGAGCGCTGCGCCGCCAAACTCCGCCTCGGCCCGGCGAGCCCGTCTGCCGGGTCGAGCGTGATGGTGTTCGCCAGCGACGGTGAGATACTTGGGCGGGTACGCCAGTCCTCCACCAGTTGATCGATATAGACTGTCTTGCGCCCGGCCGCCACATCGTGGCCGCAGTCCTGCCGGACCTGACCGCTCCAGGGCCCGCAGGCCGACAGGCAGGTGGAGACCTGAGGCTGCCCCCGGCCATTCTGGAAACCGAAATCGGCGCCAGACGTTCGACAAGCGATGCAAAATGTCGCCCGCATCTACGACTCCGGTGATATGATGCACCGACTCGGGCGGTGCAAGCTGGCGCCGGATCTCGTGTTGAACGTCCATGGCCGGCACCGTAGCGCCGCCGAAATCAAATGTTCAGCGTTGGGGCATGGGGAATATCTCGCGAATCGGTGCGCGGGCCCTGGCTCTAGGCGCCATTGCGGTGGCGGCCAGCGCTGCTGCCGCCGCGTTCCGTCGCGCGGGATGAGAAGTGATGTCTATTTTGATTCCGGATGCCGTGTTCCCGGACGGGCACGACGAGGAGCGGCAGCTTGCGGCGCCCTATGATCTTGTCGTTTGCCGCGAAACAGATCCCGAGGCGATAGCGCCGGAAATCTGGGCTGGCGCGCGCGCGGTCGTCGGCTATCACCGTATGAAGTTCGATGCCGCCGTGGCGGAGAAGGCATGCTCTGCCGGGATCCTGGTGCGGGCAGGTACCGGCCACGACAATGTCGATCTCGGGGCCTGGGCGTCGCGCGGCAAGATCGTCTGCCGCCTGCCCGGTTACGGCGCCGGCGAAGTGGCCGATCATGCCATTGGCATGGTGCTCGCCCTCGTGCGCGGTTTTCTTCATCATGGGCGACCAGGATCCCGGGATGGTGCCGGGATCCTGGTCGCCCTTGCCGATGCCGCCGATTGTACGCCGTCTTGCCGGGACGAGGATCCTGCTTGTCGGTCTCGGGGCTGTTGGATCCCGGGTTGTGCCGCGGGCGCGGGCGCTGGAGCTTGATGTCGCCTTCTTCAGCCCGTCTGCGAAACCCGGAATCGACAAGGCTCTGGGCGCCGCTCGCGAAAACGATCTCGATACCGCGCTGACGCGTGCCGAGCTTTTAAGTCTGCACTGTCCACTCACGCCGCAGACTCGCGGCATGATTAATGAGCGAACGCTGGCGCTCCTTCCACACGGGGCACTGTTGATCAATACCGCGCGCGGCGCGCTCATGGATCTTGCTGCTGTCGAGCGGGCCTTGCGAAGCGGACATCTCGGGGGAGTCGGCATCGATGTCTATCCGGACGAACCTCCCGGACCCGACACACCGCTTCTCCGGTCGTTGCGGTCCGGGGACCGCAAACTTGCAGGAAAGGTCGTCGCCACGCCCCACAGCGCGTGGTCGAGCCCGGCGGCCATGCGCGCGATGCGGCTCGGCGCAATCGAAATCGCCAAGGAATTCCTTGAAACGGGTATGGTGCAGCACGCCGTCGCCGCTCCGGATCCGGACAGCCTGTCCAGCCGGACCTGATTCGGGTGCCGATCGGGCGCGCTGCGCTGTCCCGGCAGTTCCGCGGCCGCAACAGCTCACCGCGTTTCGGAAACTGTCGGCAGATGAAAGTTGCTGGCTGCGGAAATCGCGACGATTGACGGCATAGACGTAGTGATGATCGGAACAAATGACTTCGCCGCATCCATCGGCGTTCCGGGCGATGTTGGCGGCCGGCGGATGGTCGAGGTCTACCGGAACGTCAGTGCCGCGTGCCGAAGCCATGGTGAATGGCTGGGAATGGACGGCGCGGGAAATGCCGACCTGGTGGAACGCTATGTCGAGGTGGGGGTTCGCTTCATTCTCCCCGGCAACGACATCGACTTTCTCATTTGGGGGTTGCGGCAGAGAACTGCCCAACTGCGTAGCATTTCCCTTCCTGCCGAGTGACGCTGCGCGGACATGATCGCATGCGGTGGCTCCGATCTTCCGCTGGCAGGAGCGGGTTTCCGCCGTGCCCGTCCGCTTGATCACGCGGCGCGGCGATTCGTGTTATGAATTCGCCATGTTGCGTGGAACCGCAGAATCTTGGCATTCCTGTCGACCGGATGGTCGCCGAAGCCCGGTCAGGCACAGTGTGCGAAAGAAACGGGGGAGGTGGATGGTGGGCCTGTCTGTAGGGCCGCTGCGCCGCAACCCCGCGGGTTCGAAGCCTGATGGACCGGCTGTATCGGCGATTGCGAACTCTCGAAGCAGGAGAATCCGTGGAACCGTCGGAAGTTTCGCCTGAACCGTTGCAGGAAGGATGTCCACACGGGCCCGGCCCGGGCGAAAATTCGCCGAACGCGGCGCACCGGGTGCTGCGGGAGGTCTTCGGGTTCGAGGGATTCAGGCCGGGGCAAGAAGCCGTGATTGAAGCGCTCCTGTGCGGGCGCCACGCCCTTACCGTGATGCCGACAGGGTCGGGCAAGTCGCTCTGCTTCCAGATTCCGGCCCTGGTCATGGAGGGGCTTACGGTAGTGATTTCACCCCTAATCGCTCTCATGCAGGATCAGGTCTCCGCGCTCAGGCTGGCAGGTGTCGCCGCTGACGCCATCAACTCCGGCAACGGCCGGGCGGAAAACGTTGCCGCCTGGCGCCGCGTCGCGGCGGGTGAAACGCGGATTCTCTACATGGCTCCGGAACGGCTGATGACCGAACGCATGCTGGCGGCGCTTGCCCGCCTGCCGGTCAGGCTTTTTGCCATCGATGAGGCCCATTGTATCTCGCAATGGGGTCCTGCCTTCCGGCCGGAATACGAGGATCTTTGCCGCTTGCGGGAGCTGTTCTCCGACGTTCCGATCGCTGCGCTTACGGCGACCGCTGACGAAATCACGCGTATCGATATTGCTGACAAGTTGTTTGACGGCCGCGTCGAGCAGTTCGTGCTCGGCTTCGACCGCCCCAACATCAGGCTTGTAGTGGAGATGAAGCAAGACTGGAAACACCAGCTCCAGAGCTTCGTCAGCAGCCACGAGGGCGAAAGCGGCATCGTCTACTGCCTGTCGCGCAGGAAGACGGAGGAGACCGCCGCGATGCTGGCGGCAAATGGAGTCCGCGCGCTTCCCTATCACGCAGGCATGGAGAAGGAGGATCGGGACGCCCATCAGAACATTTTCATCACGGAGCCCGGGGTGGTCATCGTCGCCACCATCGCGTTTGGCATGGGGATCCACAAGGCGGACGTGCGCTATGTCTTCCACAGCGACTTGCCGGGCAGTGTCGAGGCCTACTACCAGGAAATTGGCCGTGCGGGCCGCGACGGTGCGCCGGCCGAGGCGCACATGGTCTACGGCCTTGAGGACATCAGGATGCGGCGGCAGTTCATCGAAGACGAGGAGGCGGGACCGGAGCGCCGCCGCCGTGAGCACAAGCGGCTCGATGCGCTGCTCGGCTACTGCGAGGCGCCGGCTTGCCGGCGGGTGGCGCTATTGGACTATTTCGGGGAAGCGATCGGGTTTTGCGGCAACTGCGACATCTGCCTCGACCCGTCGGAACGCGTCGACGGAACCGAGGACGCGAAGAAGATCCTGTCGGCCGCATACCGGTCGGGCCAGCGTTTCGGCGCGGCGCATCTGATCGACATCCTTAGGGGGACGGAGACCGACAAGATTGCGCGCTTTGGCCATGACCGGATACCAACCTTCGGGGTGGGCGCAGAGCGGGGCAAGAACGAGTGGCGCTCGTTGATCCGGCAGATGGTGGCGGCGAGATTCCTGAAGATTGATATCGGCGGTTATGGCGGCATCGGGATTACCGACAAGGGCCTTGGCCTGTTGCGTGGCGACGGCGCGTTCCTCTACCGCAAGGTCGCCGTCGTCAAGCGCACTCCGGCGAAGGCGCGGGAGCGCGCTGCGGCTGAGCTATCGATGGCTGGCGCGGACGCGGCGATGCTGGACGCGCTCAAGGCGCTTCGCCTGGAGTTGGCGCGGGAGCGCGGAGTACCAGCTTATGCCGTGTTCCCCGACCGCGCGCTGATCGACATGGTGCGGCGGCGCCCACGCACCAAGGCGGAGTTCGCCGAGGTCAACGGCGTCGGCGAGGCCAAGCTGAATAAGTTCGCCGGGCCGTTCCTGGCTGCTATCGCCGTCGCGCTCGGGGACGAAGGTAAAACCTGACGCGTGAGTCCCCGCCATGCTCCGTCAGGCATCAACCGGAAAACCCTTGACCGCCGGCCATGGGAAGGGGTCATGCTGCGGGTATGAAGACAGCCGTATCCATCCCCGATGACATTTTCGAACGCGCCGAACGACCGGCCGCGCAGGGACGACGGTTCCGAAGCGAAATCTGCAGGGCAGCGCTCGGCGAAGCGCACCCTGCGGCCTCTCATGCCCCCGCGCTGGTGGCCGTCAGGCCTCCGTCGACCACGAGGCACTGGCCGGTGATGTAGGCGGCATCGTCGCTGGCGAGGAAGATCGCCGCTTTGGCCACGTCCCAGGCATCGCCCATTTGGCCCATCGGGACGGTCGCCGCGCGGGCGGCGTGGTACTCCTCCGGCGTCGCGTAGCCTTTGCGGATATGGTTGGGAACGCCGTCCTTCTCGCGGAGGATGAAGGGTGTCTTTATCAGCCCCGGTGCGACGCAGTTGGCGCGGATGTTCTTCGCCGCGTACTGGATGGCGATGTTCCTGGTGAGCTGGTCGAGTGCGCCCTTGGCCGCCGAATAGGAGGTCGAAGGCACGCCGATATGGTTAAGTCCGACAATGGAGGAGATATTGACGATCGCGCCTCCGTCCTGCGCTTCCATGTGCGGGATCGCCGCCTTCATGGCAAGGAAAGCGCCGATCACGTTGCGCGCAAGCGCGTCGTTCCAGTCGTCCAGCGCCACGTCTATCAGCGCAGCGCCGGGGCCCGAGCCGCCGACATTGTTGTGCAGAATGTCGAGCCGCCCGAACGCGTCGACACAGGCTCCGACCGTTGCGGCGATGTCCCCTTCGTCGGTCACGTCCGCCCGGTGTGCAACGGCGCTGCCATCTTCGCGGGAAATTATGTCGCGGGTTTCCTCGGCCGCCTCAAGGCGATAGTCGACGCAGAGCACCTTCGCGCCCTCCCGGGCATAGAGTACAGCGGCAGCCTTGCCGTTGCCCCCAGCCCGGCCCAATCGAGCCCGCGCCGGTGACCAGCACCGCCTTTCCGGCGACGCGCCCGGCCAGCATCGCTTCCGTCGTCATACGGCGGCGAACTCGGGAAGCAACGGCGAGTCGGCGTCGTAATGCACCCCGTTGCGGCGTGTGAAGCGGCACCCTTCGAGATGGGAATTATATACCAAAGTCCCACTTTCGCTTGACCGTTTCCGCACCATAGCCTAGAACGCCAACGCCCCGGTGCTTGGAACACCGGGGCGTTGTTGAACCTGCGAGCCGAGGCCGGCCGTGCCCCGTCTGCCGCTCCATGTAGCGCCAGCCGGTTGCGCCGTCAACGGGCCGCCAAGGCATGGAGGAAGCGCATGACGGAGATCAGATCAGGGCATTCACCGTGTGCATTGCCGTAGCGTTGCGTAGGGCTGAAGCTCGTCCGGCAGAGGACGCATTCTCTGCCGAGACTGTCCTTGATGAGGCCGGGTATATCTTGGAACTGATATGCGCCGCTCGGCCGCCATTCTCAACTGAGGAAAAGCAGTCTCAAGCTCTTCGAGCGCTTCACCAGTTGCTTTCGACATCAATTCACGGACGCGCGCACCTGCTTGTCGATCTGGAATCTCTGTATCCGAAGCAGTGATGTTGCTTGCCATGGCGGAAGCTCCCGGTTAGGTTGGTCGAACCTCCCGGACGTTCCTAAGTCCAGTAGCGCCCCGCGTCGGTCCCCCAACCTGCGGGGCGTTGCGCTTTCAGGCTTCCGGGTCTTCTACCACCTTCACGGGGCGCATGAGCGTCCGCACCGCCTCGCCGACCTTGTATTCGGTCCCGTCGGCCTTGCGCGGCGGCGTGAACACTTCCTCGATTTCCGCCTTCGTCGGCTGGTAGCGGTTAGACTTCAATCGAACCTCTTGGCGCGCCGTCATATTCCTTGCCTCACCGCTCGCGGGATCAGGCTGGCAGCCTGCCCGTTTTTGGCCGGTGATGCAAGGGATAGGAACAGAAAAAACCCCCTGCTATCGTATCCCCGTCAACACTGTGCGCGCCCGCTCTGTCGGGTCGCCCACCGAATAGAACAGCCTGAACCCGGCAGCGGGCCGATCACCCGCCGCCTGGCGAATAGGTGGGACTCTCACTTCGTGTGCAGTGTTGACAACGGCCCGACGCCAGCCGGTGGCGCCGGGAACCAGTGCGATAGCGGAGGGAGGGCGGAATGTTCGATTTCAAGCGAGCATCGAAACAGGAGCTTGAGCAGAAATTCAAGGAGATCGCCAGAGAGTCCGGCGATGATAGGTTCGGGACCAAAAAGGAGTTGAAGCATCTGCCGCAGCTCCTGACGGACGATGAGCAGGTGCTTGGCTTCGCATCAGGCATCTTGGACGGGAACACATGGCTGATCGCCCTGACGGATCGTCGGGTGCTCTTCCTCGACAAGGGAATGCTGTGGGGCCTCAAGGAGTCCTCGATACCCCTCGACAGGGTCAACGGCGTCTCCGGGGAGACTGGCCTCATCTTCGGCAAGATCATCATCAACGATGGCTTCGCTGCACGGCAGATCAAGAACGTGCCGAAGGGCGCAGTGCGGCCGTTCATCAATCGGCTTCAGCTTGAGATAGACGCCCAGCGCAGGGCATAGGCACCGGTCAGCGGTCGAACAGAAACTCGCCGAGAATACGCTCGCTGATCTGCCAGAGCGGATATGTCGCTTCGTCGATTTGCAGGTCGCATTCCTGCCGTTCGGGGTTCCATTGCGGAACGATCGTCAAATGCAGCTTCCCCGAGCGGCAGGCGGTAATGGCTTCATCCGACCGCCGGACGACGACCACATCCTTGCCGTCGTCGGCATCCACTTCGTGTGTGCCACGATAGTCCTTCACCAACTCGATGCGGCGGACGACCAGTTCGCCGTCCGCAAACGCAGCCCGAAACTCATGGCTGCCTCTCTTGTGCGCCGGGAGCCGGTTGAACTCGGCTACATCGTCCTTCACCCGCTTGATGATGGAGTTGAGGCAATCGTCAACGGAGCAGTTCGCCCGTGCCGTCACCCACCCGGCTCTCATGCGACTGGCCTTGCGCCGGACGGCAGGCCCTTGTCTGCGATGAGGTCCTGATACCGCAGCCGCTTGCCTCTCATGCCGGCGGCGGTGCGCCCCATCATGTCCTCGGTGTCCAGGGGCCGGATGTTGTGCCGGCCCGCCGCCTCGGCAACATAGAGGTCGAGATGCTTCTCGCTGAACTTGTGGAAGGTCCCGACAAAGCTGCGCTTGAGGCCTGCCCAGAAGCTCTCCATGCCATTCGTTGAGGCCATGCCCCGCACGAACTCGATTACGCAACCTGATGTCTGGAAATTGTCGTGAAGCTCTCAGTCATCGAGCTGTTCCCATTTGATCTTGGTTTCGGTTTCCCATTTTTCGTCGATGAGGACCGCGGTTGAGAGGCGCTCTAACGAGGCGAGGTTCGGAAAGACCCTGACTTTGGAGGTGCGCCGCTTGAGCTCTTGCTGGATCGGCCGCTCGATGCCGTTCGAGGTTCGCATACGTTTGCGGTGAGCATCGGGCAAGGTGAAGACAGCGAGCCCCGCATTCTTTTCCAGCCAGGAAGCCTGGATGCTTGTCGCGATAGCTGGCCACGAGGGCGCCCAGTTCAGCCTCGGCGGTTTGGAGTGAGGACGCATGGCTCCGAGCTGTTTTCCAATACGTTTCCTGATGTCGTTGTTCGGTGCACGGCGTTTTGCGCCAAGTGGAACTGGCAGCGCTGCCATGTCGCCGCGCCCAGCACCGCGCGTCGTGCTGCTTTCAGCCCAGCATGGTCATCCGAGACGATGAAGGTCGTACCATGCAGGGCTAGCAAGCTTTCCAGGAAGGCTCTCCAATGGACCTCGGCCTCGGAGAGCGCCACAGAGAGCCCCAGAACGTGCCTGCAGCCCCTATTCCGATGGCCGAGAGTACTGCGACATCGCGCACAACGCCGTCATGGCGGGCTTTTTCGTAGCGCGCATCCAGGATCAGGTATTTCATCAGGGGCCGGTTGCGCGGCGAGTTCTTCATCGAGCAACCTGGTGGCCCGGCTGACCTGAGAAGAGGACAGGCTCCCGAACTCGCGCATTACATCTTGCCGCGTGGAAACACCCTTGATGTACATCTCGGCTACGGCGCGAGAAGATCGCTGGCCGCGTTCAAGCGACTGGGGATAGAACGGATCGTCCCCGTGACCGGCCGTCTTTGGCACCTGAACGGCAACAGGGGGGTGTCGATCCGCTTGTAGCCGTTGGCATAGCCCTGTCGTTCCGGTGTCCGGTGGCCCGCTTTCAAGTACTGCTCGCGCTCGATTTGCATCGCAAGCTCGAAGAGCTGACCAAAGACCCGCCCCAGATCCGTTGCTCCGTTTGCGATCAGATGTTCCAAAACGGCCTCAATCGTCGTAGTGTGTCGCAGCTCCATTCGCTTCCTCCATGAATGTTTTACAACTCCATGGGATAGCACGATGGCGCCGCGTTTCACTGGGGGGGGGGCTAGCCCTGCCGAGTAATGACAATTACGACGTGACGTCAAGGGCCTGAATGTGTTGCAAGGGTTGCCGCTGTCCGGCCCGGAAGCCGACTTGATGGCCAAGAACGGCGCTGGGTCGCGCCGTGCCACATGACTTGGTGTCCGGGCTCGGGATCATGCTTGCGATCCTGGTACCCGCCGAGATGGGCCACCAGGCGGACGGCATCCCCGAGGCGGGCGTCATGCGCTTCTCGGCGGCGTAGTCGCGCAGGAAGCTCAGCTCCTGATCGGTGAACATCAGCTCGGGCTCACAGTCGGGAACCTGCCGCAGGGTCATGACCATGATGCGCGATGACGGCGTTGATGGCGATGGCCCGCTGCAGTCGTTCTGCGGTCCGGAACAGCAGGAACTCGGTGCGACAGCCTGACTTGAGGACGCGGAAGAAGTCTTCGACCTTCCACCTCTGGAGGTAGAAGCCAACCATCTTGGCGGCGTCCTCGGCGCTGCGCACCTTGAGCGTGGTGAGCAGGAACCACTGCACCGGGTTCTCGCCTTCGGGAGGATCGGTTTCGATGATGTGGACACCGGAAAGGGCGAGCGGCCTTCGAGGGTGGAGGGCAAGGTCACGCGGCGGAACCGCAGTGCGCACTGAGCCACGCGTTTGCGTCGGGCGCCTTCGTTCGGCTCGCCTTCGGACGCTCGCTCAGGCCGTCGACCTCGACGGTGATGCCGCCGGGCCTGCGCTCAAGGTTGCAAACAGCTTTGCGCGCCCCTTGCCGAGAACCCGGTCATGTCGGCAGAAGCTCGACCCGTGGGTTGAGACGTTGATGACAGCTCGAAGAAGTCCGCTTCCCGATCACAGACCGAGATCACGCGCGTCTTGTTCCCGACGTCGCGGACCGCTTCGTCGATGTCCTTGAAGCCTTCCATCCAGCGCCGGCTCTTCAACCGCTCCTCGGCCGCCGGGGAGCGCTGCTTCACCGCATCGAACCCCAGACGCAGAACCCCGAGCGGCAACCCCGTCTCCGCCAGCGTCGCATGCAGGTGCAGACCCCGGGCCGACGAGGAGGTCTGGTTCTTGCCGATGACCTGAAGACCTTCGCATCCCGGCCGCCGGGAGAAATTGAGGTCGCTGGATCGCCAGCACGGTTGTTTGGCCCCGGATGCGCTGGATCGTGCGCTCCCGATGCGGAGCAAGAATATTCGCCACCGCACTCTCCACCGGCTTCTCGATCAGGCGGTAGAAAGCACTGATCGCCGTGTTGTCGGCATCCGTGCTCGCGTGGATCTTGGACCCGGGACAGGACGCCAGAAGAGCCGCACTCTTCACCAAGCGTGCCGACAGTCGCTTGTCACCCAAGGGAGCCCCTCCGAATTCGTTCGCTGCCCACACCGCAGCATCCAGACCGTCTCCGGGTCCCAGCGATCCCGCAGGGTCGACCGGATCCACCCCCAGCTTGCGTCGCCGATCCAGACCGCGCATCCATTGACGGTCTTGGCAGCGCGATGGTGACGATCCTGACGTCCCCGACCCTTCGTCCGCCCCGCACACACGAAGTTCGCAGCCCGCAGGCAGGTCCCGGCCCTCGTCCGCACAGGTTTCCACCACCAGGGGACGGAATCCATACCGGGCCTCGAAGTCCCTCGGCAGACGCCGGAGAAGCCGCCCCAGAACATGGCTCCCGGCACCGCACCCGAAGCAGAAACCGACTCAGACAGACCACCCGATGATCCCGCCGCTGGGACGGCGCCATCCAGCGGTCGCGGGCCTCGCCCGTCAACGCCGCCGCCGAGATCCCGACCGCACCCAGGATCCCGTGCTCCGACGTCACAAGATAGCGCACCTGACAGCCGGCAAACGTCGTCATGCCATGAGGATGCTCGCGCGCCGTGTTCCATACCGTTCGCTCCGAAACCTCGGTCACCACCGACAACCGCACCCGCGCAATCCCTGACAGACGGGACGGCACCCCGACCGGCACTTCTCCGTCAAGAAGACGCGGAGAGTTGGCAGCAGCCTGCGGTGCCGGAAGCCGGATCTCCGGATACGACGATGCCAACGTGGTCAGGGCCTTCAGACAACTCGACAGCTGCCAACGCCCCGCCGCGTCCCGGAATGAAAACTCTTCGCATACGGCTCGCAGCCCGACGGCCGGAGTGCTGCTCCCGCGACAGGATGGCAGCAACGCGCGCCCCGTCCTCGCGTAGAGTGTGAAGAATGCTGGATTGTGCCATCATGGCGGCAAGCTAGCGCAAACCGAGTGGCACGTCCAGACCTAATTTTCATGACATGGCAGGGCTAGCCCTGCCGTGTAGACATAAATCTACCAAGCAATGGTTTTGGCGATGCCCGCCGCGCCTACCATGTTGGCGGGATTTTGGGCACGGTCTGGCTGTTGTCGCCGGCTTGAGCAGCCAGCGCGGGTGCAGCGGCTCGGGTAGCAAAAGACCCACTGGACAACTCCGGCGCGAAGAGTCGCGGCATGGCACAGTCACAGATCCAGTCCACGCGCGGCGGAGCCCCGGATTGCCGCGATTCTGGCGCGGGAGCGGTTTGGCAGCCGCCACGCGCCGCCGTCTGTGCGAGGATTCAGGGACCGGCGGGGCCGTTTGCCGGTTGTCTGAAGGCTTTGCGGGCTCTGGAGGCGCGCTCGGAAGTGATTGTCCTTCCACCGCCGCGGCGGTGCGGCCGTCGCTTCTGGGGACGCCGATAGCGCCTGCGGAGGGAGTTCCGGACCGGCTTTCGGAGGTTTGAGATTGCGGCGGTGGACACGCGCGCCGGCCGCCGGGTGTGGAACACGCTGATGGCATACGAGCATCCGCGTGACGACGTTTGCCGGCTGCGCTATCTCGTTGGCTCCGAGCATGGTCTTTTGGGCGCCGCGGGGTTTTCTGCCGCTGCGGTTGTCGGCGCGCGACCGGGGGTGGGACGAAGCGCAGCGGCGGGACAATCTTGACCGGGTTCTGAGCCGTTTCCTGATCCGGCCGGGTGTTGCCAACCTTGCCAGCCATGTGCTGGGGCGTGTTCTGCGGCGGGGGACTTCGAGGCGCGTCACGGTTTTCAGCCGTGGCTTGTCGAGACGTTTCTCGAGGATCAGGGGGCGTGCCTGCGTGCGGCGAACTTCTTGGCGCGACGGCGGGGCGCGGCCGTCAGGATCGCGAGAACCGCGGCCGGTGAATTCATGTACGCGCTGTGCCAGCGGCGGCGTCTGGGGGTTCCGGAGGCGGCGCTCGATCCGGGCGAGGGGCTTGGCATGTGGGCGGTGAACGAGTTTGGAGGTGCGCAGTTGGGCGACAAGCGGTTGACGGCTGGTCAAGAGTGCGACGCTGGCGTATCCAGGGCGCGCGCAATGTCGAGAGCGACGAGGCTGCGGTGAACGGTTTCTACCGACTGATCGAGCATCCTGCGGACGTGACGGTCGAGAACATCCTCGCGCCGCGAGCGCACGGGCATGCGCGGACAGTCGACGGTGCTCGCGATGGCACCGATCTGAACTTCACGCGTCGTCCGTACACCGATGGCCTGCAGATCATCGGCAAGAACCAAACCGGCGCCCTGGGATTGCACCTGACGCTTGCGGTGAACGGGCTGCCGCGTGCTGCGCCTCGGTCACCGCACGTGCAAGACCCGGCGCTTGAGGACACGCTCCGGGCGACGCGCGCGCTGACGCGGGTGATCGCGGTGTGCGAGGCCGACTGTCTGTTCGATGCCCAGCGCCGGGGGTCGAACTGCTGGTGCGGACGACCGCTGCCTGGCCGGCGAACGGAAGCTGTTCGCGACCGTCAGCCCCGCCGCGAGCCGGGTCGAGCGCCTCGGCGAGCGCAGGAAGTCGAGCAAGGTCAAGCCGCGCGCGCAAAGCGAGTTGCGCTTTTGCAAGGCCACCCTGCCGGCCACTGTCAAGAAGCCGGTCTCGGCCGTCCACCTCATCGAGCGCAACCCGCCCGGCAACGAGGACCCGATCCAGTGGTTCCTGCTCACCACCGTCGACCACGCCGCAACCGCCGCCGAGATGATCGGATATTACCTCCAAAGGCGTCGAGGACTTCTTCAGAGTCCTCAAGTCCGGCTGCCGAACCGAGTTCCTCATGTTCCGCACCGCCTGCAACGCGCCGCCGTCATCGCGCATCATGGTCATGACCCTGCGGCAGGTCCCCGAGTGCGAGCCCGAACTGCTGTTCACCGATCACGAACTCAGCTTCCTGCGTCACTACGCCCTCAACAGCCGGCTCGATGCTCCCGACACGCTCGGGAACGCCGTCCGCCTCGTCGCCCATCTCGGCGGATACCGCGGGCGAACGCCCGACCCCGGAAACCAGATCATGTGGCAGGGCTACGGAACCCTCACGAAAGCCACCATCGGCCACAGAATCGGACACCAATTCGGCTTCGAGGACGGCAAGCGATACATGCTCGAACAGGTGCAAAAACATGTTGGGTAGCAAACTTGTGGCTACACGGCAGGGCTAGCCCCCCAGTGAAACGCGGCGCCATCGTACTATCCCATGGAGTTGTAAACATTCATGGAGGAAGCGAATGGACCTGCGACACACTACGACGATTGAGGCCGTTTTGGAACATCTGATCGCAAACGGAGCAACGGATCTGGGGCGGGTCTTTGGTCAGCTCTTCGAGCTTGCGATGCAAATCGAGCGCGAGCAGTACTTGAAAGCGGGCCACCGGACACCGGAGCGACAGGGCCAACGGCTACAAACGGATCGACACCCCCACTGTTGCCGTTCAGGTGCCAAAGACGGCCGGTCACGGGGACACCCCCCCAGTCGCTTGAATGCGGCCAGCGATCTTCTCGCGCCGTAGCCGAGATGTACACCAAGGGTGTTTCCACGCGGCAGGATGTAATGCGCGAGTTCGGGAGCCTGTCCTCTTCTCAGGGGGCCACCAGGTTGCTCGATGAAGAACTCGCCGCCTGGCGCAACCGGCTCCTTGGGCTGATGAAATACCTGATCCTGGATGCGCGCTACGAAAAAGCCCGCCATGACGGCGTTGTGCGCGATGTTGCAGTGCTCTCGGCCATCGGAATAGGGGCTGCAGGCACGTTCTGGGGCTCTCTGTGGCGCTCTCCGAGGCCGAGGTCCATTGGAGAGCCTTCCTGGAAAGCTTGCTAGCCCTGCATGGTACGACCTTCATCGTCTCGGATGACCATGCTGGGCTGAAAGCAGCACGACGCGCGGTGCTGGGCGCGGCGACATGGCTTGGAAAACAGCTCGGAACTACGCCTCCTCACTCCAAACCGCCGAGGCTGAGCAGACTGGCTGGAAAAGAATGCGGGGCTCGCTGTCTTCACCTTGCCCGATGCTCACTACAAGCGTATGCGAACCTCGAACGGCATCGAGCGACCGATCCAGCAAGAACTCAAGCGGCGCACCTCCAAAGTCGGGGTCTTTCTGAACCTTGCCTCGTTGGAGCGCCTCTCAACCGCAGTTTTCATCGACGAAAAATGGGAAACCGGAACCAAGGCATACATCAAATGGGAACAGCTCGATCAGCTTCACGACAATTTCCAGACATCAGGTTGCGTAATCAGCAGACGCAGGAGGCGGAGGTACTCGTCACCGCGAGACGCAACATCGCCGAGCATCGACATCCGGAGTTCGAAAGAGAGTGAGACATGTCGAGATACATAGAACACGGCACCTTGGCAGAAGCAAAAATCTACCGGGCAGGAAAGACCGCAAAGACATTGTATGTCCAGCCGGAAGCAACGGTACATCTCAGAACCAACGCGGAACGTGGCACAATTGATTTGATCACTGACATCAGCTCCAAGGGAGGAGGACGAACCGAAATCCTCATGGAGGTACCCAGGGAGGAATTCACGGCCGTCCTCAAGGCAATGCTGTCGGCATGCGAAGGTCATGTCGAGAGCACGGGAAGCGTGACTCTTCCCGTGTACAGAAAGGACTTTCAGACCCTGTTTTCTGCTGCACTCGCCGGAGCCGAAGCGAAGCGCAAGGAGAGCAGAGCCGTCCGACTACGCATCGCTCGGCAGAACTTCCCGAAGTGGTTCGAAACAATGCTCGCAGCATGTGACACGGGAACCGAAATCACGGTGAACGCCAAGCTGAGCCGGCATGGCTCGAACATCGAAGTGCATCCAGACGAAATCGAAGCGGTCTGATAGCTTGACTACTCAAAGCTGGGCGAGTACTTGATGCAGTTCATCCTGACGCTGCCGCGGATTTCCAGATTCCAAGCCATTCGAATCTGCCGCTGGGTTCACGGACGGTGAACCTGAGCCACATAACCGGTTGGCCGTTCAGATAACGAGAGAAGAAGGGGGCGAGATGAAGAGGGCGTGGATTCTGGTGGTGGCATTCTCCTTGTGGAACGGCGAAAAGCCGGTCCTAGCGGCGCCTTCCTGTGCGGACTGGGGTACGCGGGACTTCTTCGCAATCGCTCGCGTGGAGGATATCCGCCGTTGCCTCGACGCGGGCGCACGGCTCGACGCGCGGGATGACTTCGGGGCGACACCCCTGCACGAGGCGGCACAGTACAGCGAGACGCCTGCGATCGTGCAGATGCTGCTCGACGCGGGGGCACGGCTCGACGCACGGGACAACTCGGGAGATACCCCCCTGCACATGGCGGCGGCGCACAGCAAGACGCCAGCGGTTGTGGAAACGCTGCTCGACGCGGGCGCACGGCTCGACGCGCGGGATAAATCGGGGGATACCCCCCTGCACAGTGCGGCGTTCAGCAACACGCCAGCGGTTGTGGAAACGCTGCTCGACGCGGGCGCACGGCTCGACGCGCGGGATAAATCGGGGGATACCCCCCTGCACAGTGCGGCGTTCAGCAACACGCCAGCGGTCGTGCAGACGCTGCTCGACGCGGGCGCACGGCTCGACGCGCGGAATCAAAGCGGGTGGACCCCTCTGCACAGTGCGGCGGCGTCCAGCAAGACGCCAGCGGTCGTGCAGACGCTGCTCGACGCGGGCGCACGGCTCGACGCACGGGACAACTCGGGAGATACCCCCCTGCACATGGCGGCGGCGTTCAGCAACACGCCAGCGGTTGTGCAGACGTTGCTTGACGCAGGGGCACGGTTCGACGCGCGGGATGACTTCGGGGCGACACCCCTGCACGAGGCGGCACAGTACAGCGAGACGCCTGCGATCGTGCAGATGCTGCTCGACGCAGGCGCTAATCCAGCGGCGAAAACTAAATTGGGCGCAACCCCCTGGGACCTCGTGCAGCGGAACGCCGTCCTCAAGGGGACGGACCCCTACTGGCGGCTGAACGAGGGCCGCTTCAAGTAGGCCGGGAGTTGGACATCAAGATGACGAACGCTTACCGAGCCTCTGCCATGCCGTGCGCTAGTGTCTTGTCATTCATAAAATGTCGGATAAAGGCGTTTGAGTTTCACGCGGGCATCGTCGGTGGTGAACTGCCAATCCACCTTGGCCTGGATGCGGTCGCCTGCCAAGCGGCAACTTCCCGGCGTAGCACCTCGATGCAGTCGATGCGGCGGTTCAGGCGGATCATGACGTTGAGTTCGACCACGTTCAGCCAACTGCCGTGCTTGGGGGTGTAGACGAACTCGAAGCGGTCCCACAAGGCCTCGTCCGGCGGGTAGGCCTCATAGAAGGCGCCGGGGAGTGTTGAGATTGTCCATCACCAGGGTGATGGTGGTAGCATCCTGGTAGCACTCGGCGATGTCGGCCAGGAACTGCGCCCAGTCGATCTTGCGCTTGGTTACCTTGGTCATGCGCTTGCCGGCCAGGGGTTCCATGAAGACGTTGCAGGTGCCGCAACGTCGATACTCGTAGTCGTTACGTGCTGACCGTCCCGGCGCCACGGCGATCGGTTGCTGTGTCTCGCCGGTCGGGGCGTTTCGTCCATGCAGACCACGGGGAAGGCGGCATCATAGGGACGGCGATAGACATCGAGCACCTTCGCCGCGGTGAAGTCAGCGTTCCCTTGAGGAGGAATCACCCACCCCACGCCGCACCGTCTCGTGTGATATGGCATCAATGTAACCAAGCTCAACAACGCGGTCGGCCAGCAGCCGCAACGACCATTGCGCGTAACCCTCAGGCGGTTCACCACAACTCAGGGCCACCAAGCGCGCCTCGAAGGTGCCGTCGGCTTTTCGCATGTAGGTAGGACGGCGTCCTTGCCGGCCACCCAATGCCGCCTCCAACCCCTCTTCAACGAAACGCTTTTTCACCCGGTCTACCTTGCGCATGCTGATGCGCAGAATCTCGGCAATGACCTTCCCGGTCATCTGGCATTCATCGAACGCGCCCTCGTCGCAGTTGAGCAGGGCGTTGATTACCTTTTGCGGCAGATGCGATCCCTTGGTCGTGATCTCCGAAAGTTCTTTCCGTTCGTCCAAGGTCACCACGTAGCGTTTCATACTCCGACCTCCATCCCGAATGGACGGACAGTCTAGCACCAAATGTACGACATATCATTGCTGACATAACACTAGGCTGCGTACCCAAATATTGACATTTTTGCACGATCTGCCATATCTTGTCGAAAGCGATTCACAAGGAGAATGAGGGATGAGCGGCGACCGACACGACGACGCGGAATGGGAGGTTCTCCGCTCGGTGCTTCCTGACAAGCACCAGGGCCCGGGCATGACCGGAGGGTCATGAACGGGATATTCTTCGTGCTTCGCACCGGTACGCCGTGGCGCGACCTGCGGTACGGTCCGTCTGCTTCAACCGCTTCAACCGGTGGAGCAAGAACGGCACCTGGGCATGGAGAAGCTTCAAAGGCTTACGAGCGGTGATGACGGGAGCGACGATGGCCCGCCCGGCTCGGTTCACCTGCGCATGGTCGACTCCTCGTCGGTGCGCGTTCACAAGCCGGGGCGTCCCGGGACGACGAGCCTTCGCAAATCGGGCCGTGGCGGACGAACGACGAAGGTCCATCTTGGCGAGAACGAGAGGGTGAAGACCGTGTTCCTGACCCCGGGCGGCCGACTGCGCGCAGGCGCTTCTCGCCGACCTCGGGCGAGACGGTGGTCGGCGACAAGGCCTACAACACCGACGCCATCCGGACATCGCCCCGGCCGCTCGACCGCGAGATCTACAGGATGCGCAACCTGGTCGAGATTACGCAACCTGATGTCTGGAAATTGTCGTGAAGCTGATCGAGCTGTTCCCATTTGATCTTGGTTTCGGTTTCCCATTTTTCGTCGATGAGGACCGCGGTTGAGAGGCGCTCCAACGAGGCGAGGTTCGGAAAGACCCTGACTTTGGAGGTGCGCCGCTTGACTGGATCGGCCGCTCGATACCGTTCGAGGTTCGCATACGCTTGCGGTGAGCATCGGGCAAGGTGAAGACAGCGAGCCCCGCATTGTTTTCCAGCCAGGAAGCCTGGATGCTTGTCGCTGGCCACGAGGGCGCCCAGTTCAGCCTCGGCGGTTTGGAGTGAGGAGGCGTGGCTCCGAGGTGTTTTCCAATACGTTTCCTGATGTCGTTGTTCGGTGCACGGCGTTTTGCGCCAGGTGGAACTGGCAGCGCTGCCACATCGCCGCGCCCAGCACCGCGCGTCGTGCCGCTTTCAGCCCGGCATCCGAGACGATGAAGGTCGTACCATGCAGGCTACGGGCCACAGAGAGCCCCGGAACGTGCCTGCAGCCCCTATTCCAATGGCCGAGAGTACTGCGACATCGCGCACAACGCCGTCATGGCGGGCTTTTTCATAGCGCGCATCCAGGATCAGGTATTTCATCAGGGGCCGGTTGCGCGGCGAGTTCTTCATCGAGCAACCTGGTGGCCCCCTGAGAAGAGGACAGGCTCCCGAACTCGCGCATTACATCCTGCCGCGTGGAAACACCCTTGGTGTACATCTCGGCTACGGCGCGAGAGGATCGCTGGCCGCATTCAAGCGACTGGGGGGGGTGTCCCCGTGACCGGCCGTCTTTGGCACCTGAACGGCAACAGTGGGGGTGTCGATCCGCTTGTAGCCGTTGGCCCTGTCGCTCCGGCGTCCGGTGGCCCGCTTTCAAGTACTGCTCGCGCTCGATTTGCATCGCAAGCTCGAAGAGCTGGCCAAAGACCCGCCCCAGATCCGTTGCTCCGTTTGCGATCAGATGTTCCAAAACGGCCTCAATCGTCGTAGTGTGTCGCAGGTCCATTCGCTTCCTCCATGAATGTTTACAACTCCATGGGATAGTACGATGGCGCCGCGTTTCACTGGGGGGCTAGCCCTGCCGTGTAGCCACAAGTTTGCTACCCAACATGTTTTTGCACCTGTTCGAGCATGTATCGCTTGCCGTCCTCGAAGCCGAATTGGTGTCCGATTCTGTGGCCGATGGTGGCTTTCGTGAGGGTTCCGTAGCCCTGCCACATGATCTGGTTTCCGGGGTCGGGCGTTCGCCCGCGGTATCCGCCGAGATGGGCGACGAGGCGGACGGCGTTCCCGAGCGTGTCGGGAGCATCGAGCCGGCTGTTGAGGGCGTAGTGACGCAGGAAGCTGAGTTCGTGATCGGTGAACAGCAGTTCGGGCTCGCACTCGGGGACCTGCCGCAGGGTCATGACCATGATGCGCGATGACGGCGGCGCGTTGCAGGCGGTGCGGAACATGAGGAACTCGGTTCGGCAGCCGGACTTGAGGACTCTGAAGAAGTCCTCGACGCCTTTGGAGGTAATATCCGATCATCTCGGCGGCGGTTGCGGCGTGGTCGACGGTGGTGAGCAGGAACCACTGGATCGGGTCCTCGTTGCCGGGCGGGTTGCGCTCGATGAGGTGGACGGCCGAGACCGGCTTCTTGACAGTGGCCGGCAGGGTGGCCTTGCAAAAGCGCAACTCGCTTTGCGCGCGCGGCTTGACCTTGCTCGACTTCCTGCGCTCGCCGAGGCGCTCGACCCGGCTCGCGGCGGGGCTGACGGTCGCGAACAGCTTCCGTTCGCCGGCCAGGCAGCGGTC
Organism: Alphaproteobacteria bacterium; assembly: GCA_964291215.2. Taxonomy (GTDB): domain Bacteria; phylum Pseudomonadota; class Alphaproteobacteria; order MPNO01; family UBA830; genus JAJEBT01. The sequence continues at coordinate 3,528,942 of OZ219791.1, forward strand.
GTCCGCACCAGCAGTTCGACCCCCGGCGCTGGGCATCGAACAGACAGTCGGCCTCGCACACCGCGATCACCCGCGTCAGCGCGCGCGTCGCCCGGAGCGTGTCCTCAAGCGCCGGGTCTTGCACGTGCGGTGACCGAGGCGCAGCACGCGGCAGCCCGTTCACCGCAAGCGTCAGGTGCAATCCCAGGGCGCCGGTTTGGTTCTTGCCGATGATCTGCAGGCCATCGGTGTACGGACGACGCGTGAAGTTCAGATCGGTGCCATCGCGAGCACCGTCGACTGTCCGCGCATGCCCGTGCGCTCGCGGCGCGAGGATGTTCTCGACCGTCACGTCCGCAGGATGCTCGATCAGTCGGTAGAAACCGTTCACCGCAGCCTCGTCGCTCTCGACATTGCGCGCGCCCTGGATACGCCAGCGTCGCACTCTTGACCAGCCGTCAACCGCTTGTCGCCCAACTGCGCACCTCCAAACTCGTTCACCGCCCACACGCCAAGCCCCTCGCCCGGATCGAGCGCCGCCTCCGGAACCCCCAGACGCCGCCGCTGGCACAGCGCGTACATGAATTCACCGGCCGCGGTTCTCGCGATCCTGACGGCCGCGCCCCGCCGTCGCGCCAAGAAGTTCGCCGCACGCAGGCACGCCCCCTGATCCTCGAGAAACGTCTCGACAAGCCACGGCTGAAAACCGTGACGCGCCTCGAAGTCCCCCGCCGCAGAACACGCCCCAGCACATGGCTGGCAAGGTTGGCAACACCCGGCCGGATCAGGAAACGGCTCAGAACCCGGTCAAGATTGTCCCGCCGCTGCGCTTCGTCCCACCCCCGGTCGCGCGCCGACAACCGCAGCGGCAGAAAACCCCGCGGCGCCCAAAAGACCATGCTCGGAGCCAACGAGATAGCGCAGCCGGCAAACGTCGTCACGCGGATGCTCGTATGCCATCAGCGTGTTCCACACCCGGCGGCCGGCGCGCGTGTCCACCGCCGCAATCTCAAACCTCCGAAAGCCGGTCCGGAACTCCCTCCGCAGGCGCTATCGGCGTCCCCAGAAGCGACGGCCGCACCGCCGCGGCGGTGGAAGGACAATCACTTCCGAGCGCGCCTCCAGAGCCCGCAAAGCCTTCAGACAACCGGCAAACGGCCCCGCCGGTCCCTGAATCCTCGCACAGACGGCGGCGCGTGGCGGCTGCCAAACCGCTCCCGCGCCAGAATCGCGGCAATCCGGGGCTCCGCCGCGCGTGGACTGGATCTGTGACTGTGCCATGCCGCGACTCTTCGCGCCGGAGTTGTCCAGTGGGTCTTTTGCTACCCGAGCCGCTGCACCCGCGCTCGCTGCTCAAGCCGGCGACAACAGCCAGACCGTGCCCAAAATCCCGCCAACATGGTAGGCGCGGCGGGCATCGCCAAAACCATTGCTTGGTAGATTTATGTCTACACGGCAGGGCTAGCCCCCCCAGTGAAACGCCTCAAAGCGCAAACCTCAGACAAATTTCCAGACATCAAGTTACAGTACCACGAACTCCTTGGCCGAGTGCTTCACCGCCTCGTGGGCATATTCGGGCATTCCAGCGTAGGCAGGCGCTTCATCGGTATAGAGGGTCGCGCCGGGCGCTACGTGCTCCCGCACGAAGGACTGGAGCGCGCTGGCGTCGGTTCCCTCCATGCGGCGAGCGGCTACCTGGTTCGTGTCCCGGTCCTTCACGCCCGCCACGGCGGCTTTCCCAACCGTCCCGCGTCCGGCACCAGCCTCCGCCAGTGCCTTGCGCTTCGCGTTCGACATGTTCTTACGCTTTCCGCCGATGAAAGTTTCGTCGGCTTCTGCGGGGCCGAGGAACATCGGAACCTCTCCGTTTTCCAGCGCCTTGCGGAGCCGGTGCGCCAGATGCCACGCGCTCTTCTGCGTAATCTCCAGCTCACGATGCAAGCGCATGGACGAAACGCCCTTGAGGTTCGTCATGACAAGGTAGAGCGCAATCGCCCAATCCCGGTAGCCGAGCTTCGAGCCCTCCATGACCGAGCCGGTCCTCAGGCTGAACTGCGGCCGCTTCGGGCAGGACCGGCAGCGGTGCGTCATCGTCTTGTGCCCGATCGGGTGCTGCACATCGTAGGACCCGCAGTGCGGGCAGAACGGACCCTCCGGCCACATGTGCGACTCGAACCACTCCCGCGCCTTCTCGTCGTCCGGGAACATGGTCATCAGCCGCTTCACGCTGATGCCCTTGCGGAACGCTTTGCCGGGTGCCTTTTTGACCATCGGAACAACCTCTTATGGCGTGTTTCGCCCTATCCTCATCATGGCGGATTACGCCCGGTGCGTCAAGGAAAAATGGGAGTTTGGTATATAATTTCCTTCGAGATCCCCGACGGTGAAGGCGGAGAGAAAGCAGAGCCCCCGGATCTTGGCAGGCTCGATGATGGATTTGCGGAATCCGGGCGGCCTCATCAGGCTCGGCCTGCCGTCGTCGACCACCGTGGTGACCCCCGATCGCACATTGTAGAGACCGGGATCGAGCCCGAACTCGCTCGTGACATGGCGGTAGACGTGGCGTGGGTGTCGATCAGAGCGGACAGCACAAGGCCGCCGCTCACGTCGATGACCCGCTTCGCCCCCTTGGTTCCCGCCTTGACCGCGGCGTTTCGCTGGTCGACGATCCCGACATCGGCCTTGCGGTTGTGCTCCGAGGTTCGGTCGGTGATCCGGCAGCCTCGGAGGATCAGATCGTAGCGCTTGGTTCAGCCCGCCATCGCCGCCTCTGGATTAAGCGCCGCGCCTGTTAGCTTTCCATGTACAAGTGACCAGTTTCTGGAATCCTGCACGATGCGCTTGCCGCGCAGCGTAACAGCCTTCTTGCCGTCGATGAAGGCAAGCGCGGCGGGTTCCTCGCCGGTACCGGGCTGCCTGATCACGATATTGGCCTGTTTGCTCTCGCCGGGGCTGTTGACGAGGCAGCCGATCACCGCGACTTCCATCGTCTCGACGCCGACACAGGCATTGCCTTATTTCCGGATGTCCAGGGTTGTCGCACCATGGTTTCCGGTCAGGCGCCGGGATGCTTGACAGGATTTTCTCCTCTTGATGGCTGGCGGAGGCCGACCATCACGTTTTGATTTTTTCCTCCGCCATTGATACAGAAAAACTCGTGGACGGTCGGCCTCCACCGGCCGTCACGGCTGAAGGACAGGTACGAGTGCGCCGCTTCGGCCAACGACCGACGTCAACCGCAGGAGGCGTAGCTGATGCCCAACCGGCTTCCGCCCGTGGCCGCTCAGAGGCCGGTCTCGACCACCCTGCACGGCATCTCCCGGCAGGACGAGTACGCTTGGCTCAAGGATCCCGAATGGCAACGAGTAATGCGCGATCCCGGAGTCCTGGACCCGGAAATTCGCGCCTATCTGGAAGCGGAGAACGCATACAAGAACGACTATCTCGCCCCCCACATCGATCTTCGCGAAGCGCTCTATGACGAGATGCGCGGGCGCATCAAGGGGGACGACAGTACCGTTCCCGCGCCCGACGGGGATTGGCATTACTACATCCGTTACGTCGAGGATGGCGAGCATCCGGTTTTCTGCCGGGTCCCGAGCGACAAAGAGGGCGCCGAAGAGGTGCTCCTCGATGGCAACCGCGAAGCCGAGAGCGAGACATATTTCCGGATCGCGGCCTGTCGGCACAGCCCCGACCATCGCCGCCTTGCCTACGCGACCGACGTGAACGGGTCCGAGCGCTACCGGATCTTCGTTCGCGACATCGCGTCGGGGGAGATCGTTGACGAACCGATCGAGGATGCGAGCGGGGATATCGTGTGGACCAATGACGGCGCGACCGTCTTCTACACCGCGATCGACGACAACCACCGGCCGTACCGGGTCTGCCGCCATCGCATCGGCGACGGCAGCGAGGACACCGTCGTCTACGAGGAATCCGATCCCGGCTTCTTCGTCGGGACGCAGAGGTCGGAGAGCGGTCGATTCGTTACCGTCTCCGCGTATGACCACACGACCTCGGAGGTCCGACTGATCGACATGGATGCGCCAGAAAGAGAGCCGCGTCTCGTCGCGCCGCGCGACCCCGGGGTCGAGTACGATGTCGCCCATTGCGGCGACCGGCTGTTCGTCCGGACCAACGCCGACGGGGCGGTCGACTTCAGGATCGCGACCGCGCCGCTCGACGAACCTGAACGCGCGAACTGGACAGACTGGCTGGCCCATGAGGAGGGTATCTATGTGCGGGCGCAACGGCTGTTTGCGGGCTACCATGTCCGGCTGGAGCGTACGGACGGCCTGCCGCGCATCGTCGTGACCGATCTGGCGAGCGGAGAGGCGCACGAGATCGCCTTCGATGAAGAAGCATACGATCTGTCGCTCCTGCCCGGTTACGAGTTCGAGACGGCGACGCTACGCTTCGTCTACAGCTCAATGACAACCCCGAACCGGACGTTCGACTACGACATGGCAAACCGCGAGCGCAGGCTACGCAAGACCCAGGAAGTGCCGAGCGGGCACGACCCCGCCGATTATGTCACACGCAGGCTGACTGCAACGGGCCACGACGGAGCGCCGATTCCGGTCTCCGTGCTCTACCACCGGACCGCGCCGCTCGACGGTTCCGCGCCGTTGCTGCTCTACGGCTACGGCGCGTACGGCCATTCGATCCCGGCGTCATTCTCGACCGACCGGCTGAGCCTCGTTGACCGCGGCTTCGTCTATGCCATCGCGCATATCCGGGGCGGCGCGGATTGCGGTTACGGCTGGTATCTCAACGGCAAGCGCGAGCGGAAGCCTAACACTTTCGCCGACTTCATCGTCGTCGCCGAACACTTGATCTCCGAGGGTTATACCGCGACGGGACGAATTGCCGCCCATGGCGGGAGCGCCGGCGGGATGCTGATGGGGGCGGTCGCGAATCTGAGGCCCGATCTTTTCGCCGTGATCCTCGCCGAGGTGCCGTTCGTCGATGTGCTCAACACGATGTGCGATGCCGATCTGCCGCTCACCCCGCCGGAATGGCCGGAATGGGGCAATCCGATCGAGGACGAGGCGGCCTATCGCCTGATCGCCTCTTATTCGCCCTACGACAACGTGGCAGCCCGGGACTATCCGGCGATTCTCGCGACGGGCGGGATTACCGATCCCCGGGTTACCTATTGGGAACCGGCCAAATGGGTGGCGCGGCTGCGCCGGCTGAACGCGGGCGACGCCCCGGTTCTCCTTCACACCAACATGGAGGCTGGCCACGGCGGTGCGTCCGGCCGGTTCGACCGGCTGGTTGAGGTCGCTATGGTCTATGCCTTCGCCATCGCGGTTACGGGGACGCAATGACGGCGAGGAGGTAACTGCTCACCCCCTGGTTCCGGCTTGATGTCGGGGTAGAGCAACGAATGGGTTTTCGTGGAGATTTGACACTGCAGATCGATTCGGTTAGTGTGAACTTTCTAGGCCCCCCACTTCCGCCAAGTCCTGATCCTGGCTGAATATCACGGCTACATCGAGAGCGCCGTTGCGCGCGATTCGCACCATGTCGAGACCAATCCGAAGGTCTGTTTCCTTCTCGCGCTGTGCCGGCACACCATGCGTCGTACCGTCCGGAAGCGGGACCCGCTCGGAGCGCGGTTTCCGGAAGGTCACGAGAATCCCGACGCGGCTCATTGCGGTCAGGCACCGCGCCCGGCACGCCGGATCTTTCCTGGCGTCGGGGTATCTCCTCACCCCTCCGCAGAGGCGGGTTTGGCGTTGTGCATCTTGATCGTGTCGGCGGCGTTTCCGGCGAGTACGATCCGGATGGCGACGAGCGGGCTGTAGCCGAGTGCGGCCATGGAGGTGAGATAGCTTGAGCTTCGGCACCAGGTCTCGGCGTAGAGCCGGGTTCGGAAGCATCCGGACACCTTGACCTTTGCCATCCGGATTTTCTGCTCGCCGGTGTCGTTTGTGAGGCTGATGTTCGGGTCGCTCATGAAGCGCAGGATGGACTCTTCATGTCTTGCGAGACGCTCCTGGAGGTTGCGCGTCGGATTTCGCGATCCGTTCGCGTTTTCCTTTCTGTCGGGGCGGGATTTCAGGCAGTTCCTTCGCCCCCCGGGTCAGGATGGTCCGGTATCGCTTGATGACGCTGCGGCGGTCGGCCTCGTTCGTTCAGGGTTCTGGATGCGCTCTTGTCAACCCTGTGGCAGGCAGCAGTTTCTTCATCACGCGTGCCCGGCGGTAGCCGTTGGAGTTGACGATGAAGGTCAGTTCCCTGAGCAGGCGGGACCCGCACAGCTGGTGGGTGCATTAATCACAGGCCGGGTATGCGGCCCAGCAGTCGTGGATCAGCGTGCCGGTGTAGCTGATGCCGATCTCCTCGATCACCTGCCTGCCGCGCTTGCGATGCAGGAACTTGCACGTCCCGTCGGTGACGACATGGAGCGATTGGGTCCTGCCGTCGACCCGGAAGCCGGTTTCGTCGACATGCAGCGCCGCGCGTTCCGGCAGCTCGGCGATGGCGGCCTGGAGTGCAGCGCGTCATGCAGGCGCCTGACGTCGCCGAGGCAGGTGGCTTCGGAGAGCCCGGAGATCGCCTGCACCAGCGCAACGGCCCGGCGCAGGGACAGCATTTGGGCGACCGGCAGGTTGATGACGAAGGCCTGCAGACCGACGCCGTACTGCAGCGGCCCGGGCATGGTCTCGGGAAACCGCCCCCGGATCCGGCATTCCTTGACCTCGGCGTCGACGCGGCGCTCGATGACCTCGAAGACGATGTCGTGCGGCGCTCCCGGTCGACAGCCTCGACGCCGTCGGCGCCACAGGCCTCGACGGCGACCGTCTCCTCGACAACGGTCTTCCGGAGGTTGTCACCCGTCTGCAGGTTCGGCTTCGGGCCCTTGCCGCTGGCGCCCTTGCGCCGCGGTCCTGGCCGCCTCGAACTCCTCGCGCGCCGCCCGTCGCCATCATCCGGCCTCGCCGCGAGCATCGCCTGGCGCTCGCCCGGCGGCATCTTCCGGTACCCCGCCTTGCGCTTGATGCGCCGACGGGTCCGTGCGGTTCCGCCCGGCATCGCCGGCCGAGTGCATCCGCCCGGGCTCGAAGTCGAGCCACACCACCTCGGTGCGGACCCGGGTCGTCACCTGCACGGCGATGCGGCGCCAGTCCCGCAGCAGGTCATCGTACAACGCCGAGAGGTGGCCCGAGACCATCGCCTGACACGGCTGCCCCAGTTCAAGGAGTTCGACATGGTCGGCTTCGGTGCAGTCGTGGCGGTACCGCCGGCCCGACCGGCGGGTCGCCTGCAGGGGTCGCTGCAGACCAGTTCCGTGCCCCGGAACGCAAGGCCGCCAGGAACGCGTGGGCGCAGCCGTGGATCAGTTCCACCGGATAGTCGCACCCGAACCCGTCCAGCGCTCCCGGTCGATCCCGATAGAGCACGGCGCCTTGCGCTTCATCACCGCGCCGCCTCCGAGATGCGTTTCTACATACAGATCATGCGGGGGCTGGAGCCCCGGAAGCAGCTGGCACAGCCCGCTCGTCGCCTTCGATCCAAAGTAGCCCGCTGGTGGTCCCCGTCGTTCTCGATGATCACCACTGAACGAATCGGGCTGCAATGTCAAATCTCCACGAAAACCCGTTCGTTGCTCTACCCCGACATCAAGCCGGAACCAGGGGGTGGCAGTTACGCGAGGAGAACGACATCTTGGTGAGGGCGAAGCGCTGCGCAACCTGCGCACCGAATTCCTCAAGCAGCCCGAACGCCCGTTCTTCTTCCCCGACCGGCGCCGCAAGTCCAAGCTCCGCGCCGGCCCCGACCGGCGCATCGTCGAGCTGCGCAAGCGCCGCAACATGTCCGTCGCCGAGATCGCCGCCACCTGACGATGCAAGAACGCATCCGCGTCAGCGCAACCACCGTTGCGCGGGCTCTCAAGCGCGCGGGCCTGCCCAAGCTGTGGCGGCGCACCGCCGACCGGGAGTGCGCGGCCCGAGCAGGCGGAGGTTGCCAACCGGGCGGCGCTCGATCTCAGCCCGCGGCGGTTTCGCACCCGGTTTGGCGGCCTATTCCTGTTCGCCCCCGATCTCTCGCGCGGTTCGACCTCGACGGCATCCTCCGGCGGTGCGACATGCCCGGCGGCAGCATGATCCCCTCGGGATGCGCGGTGCGCTCCCTGCTTGCGCTCAAGCTCTGGGGCATCGGCTGGCCGTCCTACGTCTCGACCGAGGTCCTCGACGAGGGGCTTGCGCTGTTCGCCGGCTTCAACGTCATATCCAAGCGCTCGACGCTGACCGAGTACTCGTGCCGCGTCGACCCGCGCTTCACTCCCGAGCTGATGGACAGCTGGCACAAGGCGGTCGCTGGCCTCGGCGTCGGTCTCGGAGGCGGACGGTCCTTCGACCTCGACTTCCACACTATCCCCTATCACGGCGACGACGCGCTGATCGAAAAACACTATGTCTCGAAGCGCAGCCGGCGCCAGAAAGGCGTTCTCGCCTTCCTCGTCCGCGGCGCCGACGCGCATCTGTTCACCTACGCCAACACAAAGCTCCGCAAGGACGAGCAGAACGACGAGATCTTGCGCTTCGTCGAAGCCTGGCGGGCGCATACCGGTAAACGTCCTGGAAAACTGGTCTTCGACAGCCGCCTGACAATCTACGCCAACCTCGGAAGGCTCAACGTCATGGGCATCGCCTTCCTCACCCTGCGCCGGAGATCACCGAAAATGGTTGCCGAGCTGCGCGCCGAGCCGCCCGGAAAATGGCGCACCATAACCCTCAAGAACATCGGACGCGCCTACCGCAACCCGCGCATCCTCGAACAGGAAATCAACCTCAACGCCTACCCCGCAAAAATCCGACAGATCGTCATCACCGATCTCGGACACGAAAAACCCACCTTCCTTATCACCAACCAGATGAACGAACCCGCAGCCAACCCCATCGACCGATATGCACGGCGCATGGTCATCGAAAACACCATCGCCGACGCCATCGACTTCTTCCACATGGACGCCCTCTCCGCCGCCGTGCCGCTCAGGGTCAACGTCGACATCCAGCTCACCCTCATGGCCAGCGCGCTGTACAGAATCCTCGCCAACCGCGCCGGCAGGGAAATAAAGGCGGCAAAGGCGCAGACCATCTTCCGAAAACTCGTCAACGCAAGCGCAACCGTCGAAATCACCGACCACGAAATCGTCGTCAGCCTCGGACGGCGCGCCAACAATCCCTTCCTGCCCGCCGCCGGTTACGGCGATATCAGACAGAAAATACCATGGCTCGATAACCGAACACTCGGATTCCGCGTCTTCTGAGCGCCCAGAACACATATCTTCCCCGGCAGTTGGGAATCGAGGCTAGTGATTAGGCGGCATCATCTCGGTCCATCGTGCGCAGCTGGTGCTTCTCGACCTTGCCGATGTCGTTTCTTGGAAGGCGTTCGACAAAGACGACATCCTTCGGATGCTTGTACCGAGCAAGACGGCCAGCAAACAATGCGAGGACCTCTTTGCGTCCGATCCGCGCTGATGGCATTGCGACAACCATGGCAACGGGAATTTCGCCCCAGCGCTCGTCATCGCGTCCGATCACTGCCGCTTCGGCGATCTGCGGACACTCGACGAGTATGCCCTCAAGTTCGCCCGGATAGATGTTTTCACCGCCGGAGATGATCACTTCCTTCATGCGGCCATCAATGGAATACCCCCCATTGTCATGCATAAATCCAATATCACCAGTATGATACCATTCATTTTTCAGAACTTTGATGGTAGATTCCGGATCATTCCAGTAGCCGCGCATGACGTTAGGGCCGCGCACCGCTATTTCGCCTCGGTGGCCGGAGCGAACGGGTTGGCCTGTCGCGTCTACCACTGCGACTTCGCAATGGAGGGCCGGATGGCCGGTGGGAGCGTTCCTCTTGGCGCCGTTGTCGGGACGCTGGTGAAGGATGAGCGGCGCGGTCTCGGTAGTGCCGAACGATTCGAGGACCGTCAGGTCGCGGGCGAGGCAAGCATCGAGCACATCCGCCGGCAGCGCGGATCCCCCGGTTGCGAGTATGCGCAGTGCCGACAGGTCGGTCTCGCTCCAGTCAGGATGCTTCGTCAGCGCAGCAATCATCGCCGGAACCATGAGAGCGAGGCCGGGTTTCCGGTCGCGTAGCGTGCGGATTGTGGCATCGGCATCGAAACGCCGGTGCAGGATCACCGAGGCCCCGGTCTGGAGGGCAGGGGTAGTCTGGATGTTCAGCCCGCCGACATGGAAGAGGGGCAGGTTCGTCAGCACCATGTCATCGCTCGTCATGTCGTGCATGGCGACGGCGTTCATGGCGTTGAACATCAGCGCACGCTGGTCGAGCACTGCCCCCTTGGGACGCCCGGTGGTTCCCGACGTATATACGATCAGGAGCTCGGCATCGGCTCCTCGGTTCCGGTCGTCTTCGTCCTCGGATACCGACGCGAGGATAGCGCCGACATCCTCCCAGTCGCCGGCAGCCCCCGCCATGCTGATACGCCGGCAAAGCCCCGACGCTGGCATCGCTGCATCCGCCAACGAAAGAAACTCCGGTTCGCAGAAAAGAGCTGACGCGTTGCAGTTGCCGAGGACGAAGGCATGTTCGGGCGGCGCAAGCCGCCAGTTCAGGGGCACGAGGATCATGTCGGCGCGCGCGCATGCGAACAGCAGCACGAGCATTTCTGGGGAGTTGTAGCCCAGGAACGCGACTCTGGCGCCACGGTCCAGTCCGAGACCGTTGCGCAACAGCGCTGCCATTTTCCGCACCCGCCTCCACATGTCGCCGTAGGTAAGCGTTTCGTCTTTACCGAAGAAAATTGCTGTCTTGCCGGGCTGGACCGCGGCCCAGTGCTCGATCCAGCGCGAGATATTCATCGGGCGCCTCCGAAACGAATGCGGGGCACGCATGGTCACGGCCCGGCATCGGCGATGGAAGTTGCTTTTTCAACCTGTCTGTTGCATTTAGCGTGTGGCAACGCAACAAACCACCCAAAGACTGAGGAGGCAGGAAGATGTCATTCAAATGGGTCGCAACCGCCGGTGTGGCGGCGGGCATCGCTCTGGCGGCAGGGCTGCTCCCGCCGAAGCCGGCCGTCGCACAGACCAAGCTCGCGCTCGTATATCCGTTTCCGGACTTTCTGATCTATACCAAGCTCTGCAAGCAGTTGGCGGTCGGCATCACCAAGCAAAGCGGCGGGAAGCTCACCGTCGATGTGCTGCCCTTCAACTCGATCAAGATGTTCCAGCAGCCCGGAGCGGTCAAGGCGGGGCGCGTCGACATTTCCTGCATTCCGGTTGCGTTCTTTGCGCGCGCCGTGCCGGAAAACGAGGTGATGTCGACCTCCAACTCCTCGCCAGCCATGATCCGGAAGAACGGGGGCATGGCGATGCTGGACGAGATTCATCAGAAGAACTACGGCACCAAGCTTCTGGGCTGGACCGGGTCCGGTGCGCATTTTCGCATCTACATGAAGAACCAGCCCGAATGGACCAAGGACGGCCTTCTCCAACTGAAGGGTGTCAAGCTTCGCGACAACCCGATCTACGGCGCGTTTTTTCGCGCGCTCAAGGGAGAAACCCACAATCTGCCGGCAACCGCTGTCTACGGGGCGCTTGAGAAGGGTGTCGTCAACGCCAGCGCTTGGGCGACCGTCGGCCTTCCCGGGCTAAAGTGGGACAAGTTCCTGCGCCACGCGGTGGAGCCTACTTTCTATCAGACCGACATCATCTGGATGATGAATCTCAAGCGCTGGAAGGGACTGGACGGCTCGACGCAGAAGTTTCTTCAGGATGCCGTTATTGCACAGGAAGCCGCGTCGCGCGCACTCCTGCTGAAGATGGCTGCGGACGAGAAGAAACTGCTGATCAAGAACGGCATGAAATTCCATACCGCTCCGAACGCCAAGGCCTATCTCAAGCTTGCGGTGGATTCCGCTTATGCGCGCATCACCAAGCGCCTCAAGGACGCCGACAAGGATACCGCCCACGTCGCGAAGCTGCGCGGTCTCTTCCAGAAGTAGTGTCTGCTGTTCAAGGGTGAATGCCGCTCCCGCTTTCGGCGGGGGCGGCCACGGTCTGGATTGTTCAGGTGGTCATGTTCGAGAGAATAGACCGCGCATGGGCCAAGCTCCTGTGGCTGCTGATGGCGGCGGCCGCAACCTATATCGGGGCCATGCTGGTCCTGATCGTCTACATCACAGTCTGCCGAACGGCCGGATGGAGCTATGAGTCGTTGGCCTTCGTGGCCATCGAATACGGTTTCGTCTACACCCTGTTCCTCGGGTCGCCTTGGCTGATCCGCCAACGCGGTCATGTCTATATCGAGATGCTCACGGCGGCGCTCTCGGCGCGACGGCGGGAAGTGATGTCGCGCCTGATCGCGGCCTTGGCTGCGGCAATCTGCCTGATATGGGCGTGGTACAGCGGCAAGCTCGCATACCTGGATTTCGCGGACGTCATCTATGACGAGCTGCGCGGACAGTACGACATCAAGAGATGGATCATAACCGTCTCGTTTCCTGTCGGTTTCTTCCTGATGGGGATCGAATTCCTGCGGTTCGTGTTTACCCGGGCCCCCATGCATGGCGGTATGGCCGGGATCGCCAGCGAACGGGCCGAAATCGAGCAGCAGCAGGCGATCGCCGAGGGCCGTCGCTAGATGGAATGGTACTGGATCCTGCTCGCGCTCCTGGGGGCAATTCTGGCGCTGATGTTCATCGGCTTTCCCGTCGGAATTGCCTTCATCATTGTCAACACGGTTGCTGCCTTTTTCTTGTTCGGACGGTTTGACAGCTTCGACCGCAACCTCGAGGCCGCAGTTTTCCAGCTTACCGAGAACGCCTTCGGGAACATGGCGATCTTTGCGCTCGTCCCGATCCCGATGTTTGTCCTCATGGGCGAACTGTTTTTCCATACCGGGCTGGCGAATCGGATGTTCAGCGCAATAGAACAGCTCATGGGACGCCTGCCGGCGCGGCTGTCCTATGTCACGGTGGCCGGCGGGACGGCCTTTGCGACCCTGTCCGGCTCCTCGATGGGCAGCACCGCGTTGCTCGGCACGTTGATGGTCCCGGAAATGACCCGGCGGGGATACAAGAAAAGCATGTCCATCGGCCCGATCCTCGGGACCGGCGGCCTTGCCATGCTGATTCCCCCGTCGGCACTGGCGGTCCTCCTGGGGACGCTCGCCGAAATCGATATCGGCAAGCTTCTCGTCGCCGGGATTCTACCGGGCCTGGTCCTCGCTGCCCTCTATGCGGTACTGATCTTCGTGCGCACGGTCATCGACCCCGATGCCGCGCCTGCCTATGAAGTTGTCTATGTTCCCTGGAGCCGTCGGCTGAAGCTGTTCGCGATCGATGTGCTGCCGATGGTGTCGATCATCTTCATGGTCATCGCCCTGATAATGTTTGGCGTCGCGACACCATCCGAATCGGCGGCCTACGGATCGCTGGGCGTGATCGTCCTCGCGAAGGTCTATCTCTTTTTTGTGCCGCTGTGCCGAGGCGCGTGGCTCTACATGACCGGACGTGATCCTGCAGGATGCCGTGCCTCCTTCGATCTGGCGGGACGCTTTCCGGCCGAGTTCTCGAGAGCTCTCTGGGAATCGCTCTGGGGTTCATGCCGCGTTACCGTCATCGCTCTCCTGATCTTGTTCGGATCCTCGCTGTTCAGCAATGTTCTTGCCGCATCGCAGGCCAGCGTCAGGCTGATCGAATGGGTGACCAGCTTCGGCCTCTCGGGCTATACGATGTTGCTGCTGATGTTCGCCATCCTTCTCCTGCTCGGCATGTTCATGGATCAGCTGGCGATGATGCTGCTTACTGTCCCGATCTTCTTTCCGATCGTTGCCGGGATCGATTTCGGTCCTCCGGGCGAGATGAAGCTGATCTGGTTCGGCGTCATCATGTTGTTGGCCATGGAGATCAGTTTCACGACGCCGCCCTTTGGGCTGCTCCTGTTTGTCATGCAGGGCGTGGCGCCTCCCGGTACGCGTTTCGGCGAGATCTGTGTCGCCGCGATCCCGTTCATGGTTTGTGCGATGCTCGTCGTGGCGTTGATCATCATCTTTCCGGCCGTGGCCGTTTGGCTGCCGGGTCTCGGACACTGATGCGAATCCGATTCTGTGAAGGATTGCAGGCGGTGCATCAGATCAAAAAGTACAGGAACATGTCCTGCGGGTACGCTGGATGCAGATTCGAAGTCAAACTCGCCCAGCATGTGCCGTGATTCTCGTGCCTTGTCTCACCATGATGCCTTGGGTTCGGTATTCCCCGCTTTGTGTCCCGAACGGGCTGCTCGCGCCGCAAGAACCCGTCAGCCATTCACAGCAAACGGCAGGCGATAGAACTCGATAGCGTTGTCGCGCAGCAGCCTGCGTTGATCAGCCGCGTCGATGCCGGCTGCGGCGCGGAAGGCGGCGCCGCCCTCGCTGTCAAAATGGGGATGGTCGGTTGCGAAGAGGATTTGCCCGGTGCCAAGCCCGGCAACCGCGAGGGCGATCGTCTCGTCATCGGGGTCGCAACTGACGATGCACTGACGGGCAAAATACTCGTGTGCGCTCAGCGTGAGCTTGGCGAAATAGGGCCGAAGCCTGCGGTTGTCGAGATGCTCGTCGAGCCGCGACAGCCAGTAGGGCACCCAACTGCACCCGGCTTCCATGAAGCCGACCCGGAGAGCGGGAAAGCGCTCCAGCGCCCCACCGCAGATCAGCGCCATCGAGGCCATCATCTGCTCGAACGGGTGGCTGATGATGTGGTTGTAGGCATCGCTTGCCGGATCCATAATTCCGCCATAGCGGTCGCCGTCGGCGGTGTCGGGGCATCCGGCGAACTCGTGGACGACCAGAGGCACGCCAAGCGCCGATACCGCTTCGAACAGCGGCGCATGACGGGGATCGTCGAGGGCGCCTGCCATGGGCCGGATTCGGCCGCACACATACGGCGATCGCGCCCTTTAGGCGACGCCACGTTCCGCGAGGGCCACGGCGCGGTCGATGTCGTGAAATGGCGCGGGAGCAGCATAGAAAAGCCGCCGCGGATCGGTTGCGACATAATCTGCCATCCAGTCCTGATAGGCCTCGGCAAAGGCCATGCCCGCATCAAGGTAGCCCGCGACCAGGGCTGCCGACGGATAGAGCACCGCGGCCGCGATCCGTTCCTTGTCGAGTACCTTCAGCCGGTCCGTGGCGGCCATTGGCTTGCGCACGGATATTTCCTTCGGGAAAGACGGATGCTCGATGCCGTCGACGATGAACCGGCGGTCGCCGTTCAGCGCCCAGCCGCGGGTACGCGCACGCAGAGCCGGAGCGAGAAATTCGGAAAACATGAGGTCGGCATTCGTGGACATGTCCGTCGGCGTCGATCGCGAGTTCGTCGTCGGTAACGTCGATCATGATCCGCTCCCGTCTGGTTCGCGCCGAAAACCGGCGTCCTGACAATCAATGCGCCGGCGTTGCGCGATTTCGTCCGGCCCAATCGCCCGCTGGCCCGTGCTTTGTGCGCCATGCTGGAACCTGTGGGCAAGACGCGGGAAGCGGCGTAGCGTGAGCTCGGCGCGGGGTTCAGTCGCGGTCCCGTAGCATGTCCATGAGCGGTTTCTGCTGGCCGCCGTCGATCTCGATCATGGTGCCGTTCACGAAATGGGCAAGTGGCGAGGCCAGATAGGTGACGAGATTCGCGACCTCCTCGCTTTCTGCGATGCGCCCCAGCGGAATGCTGCGCGGAGCGAGGCGGTCGGCTTCCTCGAAGGTCAGGTTCATATCGCGGGCCATCGCCTCGACCAGCCCGGTCCAGCGTTCCGTCCGGACCGGCCCCGGATTGACGGCTACGAATGTGATCCCTTCCTTGCCGTACTGGCCAGCAAGCGACAGCGTCAGATTCTGGCCGGCGGCATTGGCTGCTCCCGGCGCGATTTCCCAATAGGAGTGCTTGAGGCCGTCATTGCCGATCAGGTTGACGACCCGGCCGCCGCCGGCGCGCCTAAAATGCGGGACTGCGTGCTTCGTGCAGCGCACATAGCCCATGAATTTCAACTGCAGCGCCTGTTCCCAAGCGTCCTCGTCGAGAGATTCGAGCACGCCGCCGGGTGCCGAGCCCGCGTTGTTCACGAGTATGTCGAGGCCACCCAGCTGTTCGGCTGCCTGGTTAATGAAATTCTCCGCATCCTCGGGCTGTGTGAGATCAGCTGATATGGGGACGATTTCGGCGCCTGTTGCATCGGAGAGTTCCGTAGCTGCTGCCTGGAGCCTCTGTTCGTCACGCGCGCAGATCGCCACGCGGCAGCCTTCGTGGCCGAGACCGTGCGCGATTGCCTTACCGATGCCCATGCTGCCGCCGGTGACCGCAGCGTTCTTTCTCTTGAGTTGCAGATCCACTCTCTGTCCTCCCGCGTTTGACCGTGGTCTCGCGATTCCTATGCTCTTGGACACTAGACGAAAACCCGAAACGCGCGCAACAGATGATGGCACGAAACTTCATCGGCAGACCGATAGCACGGCTCGAGGATCACCGCCTGATGACCGGGCAGGGATGCTTCATCGACGATGTCCACCTCGAGGGGCAGGCGGAGATGGTGGTGTTCCGTTCGCCGTTTGCCCATGCCGCCGTCGCGTCCGTCGACCTGTCGTGCGCTCGGCAGGCGCCCGGCGTCATCGACGCCTTCTGTGCCGCGGACCTTGCCGGCGCCCTGCCCGAAATCCCGATCCGCCTTGCTCCGATGCCCGGATTCGAGCGTTTCCGACAGCGCCCTCTGGCGCAGGCCAAGGTTCGCTATGTCGGCGAGCCCGTCGCGGTTATCACAGCAAAAAACCGCTATCTGGCCGAGGACGCACTGTCGCTGATCGATGTCGAGTGGAAACAGCTGGCGGCAGTGGTCGGGGCAGCGGCAAGCGAGGACGTCCTCCTGTTCGAGGAGGCAGGCACCAATGTCGCGACGGCCTATACCGTCGGTCGCGGCGATATCGACGCTGCCTTTCGGGTTGCTGATTATGTTCGGCGGGAGAATTTTGCAGTCCAGCGCCAGAGTCCGTTTCCGATGGAAACCAGGGGACTGATCGCGGAATTCGACCGGCGCCGGCCATTCCTGCGCGTCACCGGCGCCACCAAGGTTAACTATTTCAACAGGCAATGGCTTGCTCAGGCGTTCGGGCTGCCGCTTGAAGCGGTCGAACTCGTCGAGGTCGATGTCGGCGGCGGGTTCGGGTTGCGCGGCGAACTCTATCCGGAAGATTTCCTGGTCCCCGTTGCAAGCCGGCGTGCCGGGCGGCCGGTCAAGTGGATCGAGGACCGCCGCGAGCACCTGATAGCGGCCAACCACGGACGCGAACTCGATGGCGTTGTCGAAATCGCGGCCACGGCAAGCGGCGATATTCTCGGGTTGCGGGCGACGCTCCATGCCGATCTTGGCGCCTATGTGCGCACCAACGGCGGCGTCGCGCTGACCCGTTCGGTTCAGTTTCTCCCGGGCCCTTACCGCATGGATGCCTTTTCCTGCGATGTCCGCGGTATTGTGACCAACAAGACGCCTGTGGGCACCTATCGCGGCCCCGGACGTTTCGAGGCGAACTTCTTCCGCGAACGTCTGATCGACATGATGGCACTCGATCTCGGGCAGGATCCGGCAGAGATCCGCTTGCGCAACCTGTTGCGGCCCGATGAACTGCCATGCGTCCTCGGCGAACTGGTTCCGGGAGAAGCTGCTGCCATCCTCGACCATGGCGACTATCCCTCCGCCCTGCAGCGTCTTCTCGATGAAGCTGGCTACGATGAATGGAAATCCCGCCAGGGGGAGATCGCGCCCGACGGCCGCCGGCTCGGTCTTGGCATCGCATGCTTTGTCGAAAGCAGCGCTGGCGGGCCGCCCGAGACAGCGCGGGTTGCGGTCGCCGCCGACGGCAGCGCGGAACTTCGCGTTGGGGCATCGGCGATGGGGCAGGGGCTGCATACGGGAATGGCCCAAATCTGTGCGCAAACGCTTGAGGCGGATATTTCCGACATATCGGTAAGGCACGGAACCACGAGCCTTCTTCCGTCCGGCGGCGGGACGTTTCATTCGCGCAACACGGTTATGGCCGGCAATGCCGTCAAGGATGCCTGCGAGACCCTGCGTGAAAGATGCGTCGATCTGGCGGCGTTGCGCTGGAACACCGATCGAGAGACCCTGGAATACGCGAACGCAGCGGTCCGGCGGACCGATACCGGAGAAGCCCTGTCGCTCGCCGAGCTCGCGATCTTTGCGCCGCAGGGGCTTTGGGCCGACGGCTCCTTCGATAACCGGAAGAGGGTCTCATTCTCTTATGGTGCGCACGCCGCCCTGGTGGCGGTGGATCCCGATACCGGCCATGTCGAGGTGCAGCGCTATATCGTCGTCGAGGAGATCGGCCGGGCGCTCAACCCGCTGATGGTTGAGGGACAGGCGGTGGGCGGCGTCGGGCAAGGGATCGGCGGCGCCCTGTTTGACAGGTTGATGTTCGATGCCGAAGGCCAGCCGCTTGCGACCACCCTTGCCGACTATCTCCTGCCGACAAGCACCGAAACCGGCAGGATCGATGCCGTTGCTCTGGAGGACCATCCGTCGCCGGCGAATCCGATGGGTTTCAAGGGCGCGGGAGAGGGCGGTATCGTCGCTGTCGGTGCTGCCATCGGCAACGCCATTGTCCATGCATTGCGTAATAGCGGGATCGAGGTCACTGCCACTCCGTTTGAGCCGGTAGCGCTGCTGCGCCTCCTCGGGACCGACGCAGAACGAGGAGAGACGCGATGATCGTTGATGTCCACGCGCATTTCGTGCCGCCCTCGATGCTCGAGGGACTTGAAGCGAGGGGACGGGATTTCGGAGTGACGCTCGCTGAACGCGAGCCCGGATGCGCGCAGTGCCGCTTCGAGACTGGGCTTGAGATTCGACCGTTCTTTGAGGGCCTCCTCGATGTCGACAAGCGGTTGTCGGAGATGGACACCCAGGGCGTCGACCGGGAAATTCTCACGCTGTGGGCGGACCTCTTCGCCTACGACCTGCCGCCGGAGAAGGGCGCCGCATGGCACTGCCACATGAACGATCATCTGGCCCGTCTCGCCGACACGCATGCCGGCCGGTTCTCGTGGATGGCCTCGGGTGCGCTGCAGCATCCCGCTTCTGCGGCCCATGAACTCGAACGCTGCATGGATGCCGGCGCTGTGGGCGCTATCGTGGCGACCGAGTTGCGCGGCCGGAATCTCGGTGAATGCGACCTCGACGAGTTCTGGGCCGCATGTGTCGCTCTGAGGGCGCCGGTATTCTTGCACCCGTCTCAGCCGGTCGCCCCGGCCCGCGCCAGACGCTTTTCACTCAATCAGATATGTGCGTATACCTATGACACCACATTGACTGTTGGCTCGCTCATTGGAAGCGGTGTCCTCGACCGCTTCGCCGATCTGCAGTTGATCCTGTCCCATGGTGGCGGCCTGTTTCCCTGGCTTGCCGGGCGGTTCGATCGCATGCATCGGACAGTGTCAGCAGAGAGCGCAGGCGGAATGGCCCGCACGGCTCCTTCCGCCTACATGGGGCGGCTCCATTACGACACCATTCTTCATGACGGACCGGCGCTCCGTTTCCTGGCTGAACGGGCCGGAATCGAGCAATTGCTCCTTGGCAGCGACCTTCCGTTTCCTCCCGGCGATCCGGTGCCGTTGGATAGCCTCCGCGCCGCCGGGTTTGCCGAAACGGAGGTCTTGCGGATCGCCCGCGACAATCCTGCCTCGCTATTCGGCTTCTGACCCTTCAGAGGCCCGAACGATTCGGGCCGGATCGAGGCGTCTACACGGTGTCTTCAGTACCGTCGACAGGCAGTTCTCGTAATATCGGTACGGGGTTGAGTTACAGACTCCACCTGGCTGGAGGAGAACCACGATGACCACCAACGACTGATGATACTATGAGTGCTGCTGGAGAAGCTGCGACTCCAATATACTTCGCGAGAGGGTTGGCTTCACGGCCGGGCAACTGATGGTCAGGCGTTTCTCATGCTGCATTGCCGGGTTTTCTGGCTTCGGGGCCGTCCGCGGTCGTCGCCGGCGGCGTTGCCGGCGCGTGGGCGGGTTTTGTGGGCGGCGTCCGGGAATCGGCCGGACACCATTGGCGCTCAGGGCTGCGACGGTTTCCCGGCGGTCGAGCTGCAGCCGTGTTTCGGCGAGGCTCTCGCGTCGGGAAGATCACCGCGAGCGCGATGTTGTCGAGGCTGGCGCGGTTTGCGGGGCCGGTCAGGCGTCCTCGCCGAAGACGCAGTCTCGGTGGTTCATGCTTTCCACGGCCCGCGGCCGCAGCAGTTCCTCTGGCGACGCGTGTTGCGCATCGAGCGAGGTGATGATGTACCGGTGCAGTCGTTGCCGCTCGCTGCGCCGCTGGCGCTCTTTCCCGGCGGCTTGCGGCAGCATGCGGGCGGTCTGGCCGGGGTATTGATCAAGCCCTTGAGCGGCACGCGCTGCTCGAGGCGGGCCTTGCCTCCCTGAAGCGGCCATCCGTCTCCCGGTCGATGCCGTCGAAGGTTTCGGGCGCCCTTGACCGGGAAGACGTGGTCTGCGCCGCAGCGCCGGGTGATCAGCGTCGCCGGCGTCGTGCGGGTGATCACCTTGCCGCGAACATCGGTGCGCTCGAGGAGGTGGCCGCCAGCTCGCCGTCGTCAAAGTTCAACAGCGCGAAGGGTGCGCCGGAGGCGTGAGGGCCACGGTCTCGTGGTGGCGGTTGGCGCCGCGGATGCGCTTGCCGTCGGCGGCAGGCGCCCGGGCGAGCCCGCGGCCGAGCATGTCCTCGAGCGCCTCGGGGTCGACCGACTGCCCGGTGGAGGGTCGCCTTGGAGGGCGGCTCGCGCAGCCCCGTCCTCGGGTTCCGCCGATGGCCCCGAGCTCGTCCCGGGACAGCGACCGCGCGAACTGCGCAGCAGCCTTTCATGTTCGCAAGCTCGGCGAGAACGTGAGCACACCGTGTGCTTTCTGCGCGGCGGAAGTCCTCGATCGCCGCCAGCTCGTCGTGCAGCGAACGCATCACTTCGGAACCCCGGGGAGCGAGGAGGCAGGCGGCGCCCGGCAGCGCCTGCGGGCGCGACAGCAACCGTCGCGCCGCACAACGAAAATCTCCTTGCCATGGGGGTCGGTGCAGCGCCCGCGGGCAAACCCCCTGGCACGCCAGCCCGCCGCCTTGCGCCCGCAAAACGCGCCGGATCGCAGATCGTCTCCGCCACCTGGTGGCCGCAGGCCCAGTCGTCGGCCAGCGGCCGCGTCGCAAGAAAGAAGGAGGCAAGGTTCGAGAACGTTCCCGGCGCCGCAAGCAGTCGCGTGTTGTCAGATCAAGCCACTGCTGCCCCGGCTTCCAGCCACCGGTCGCGGCACTTGAAGGCCCCGTCACGCCACCACTGCCCCCTGAAGGACGCAATATGGCGCAGCCCCGCCAGACGGCGAAACCCGAGATAGTCGTCCATCAACGCAGCGGACGCTCCTCAGGCTTCGCGAACCTCGACCTTATATGACCAGGTTTTGTCCCCTTGATGATGAAATCATCCACAGCGGTTGGGGGCGGGAAAATGTGGACAACCCCGACTGTGGGAGAGCTATGGTTGCAGAGAGATTCCGCTCCCCTGAGCGAACACGCACAGGGGATCAAACGATCTCCGCGGAGGTTGCCGTTTCGACCTTGACAGAGCCGCGACCGAGTTTGCCAACCTCCCTTGACGTCCCTCGCTGGATGCTTGAACCCGTATCATCGTAAGGCGAGGAGCAAGGGACGATGGTCAAGGTAGTAGCAGGGGTCAGGCAGTCCGGACATCTGGCGCATTGTTTTGCGAACGACGCCACGGGCAGGTGGCCTCGCGGCCTCGGGGTGAGCCGGGTGGTGGGCGACAGACCGCTATCACCACAAGGTTCACCAGTGTCTTCATGACCGGGGCTTCGAGGTTATTCTCGTCAACCCGTTGCGGGCGCTTCGCCGAGGCGATGGGCCAACCGCGTCGACGCCAAGATCGGCACGGTGAGCCTGTGGCTCCGCCTTCCTCAAGAGCCTGGAGGATCTCCTGGTGGCGCGCTTGTCGACGCGTGGCAGATGAGGTGGATGGCGAGACCGTCACAAGGGCCTCGGCGGCCGATCTCGATGATCGCCGGTGATCCCGAGCAGAGGTACGCCATCCTGACCTCGATCCGGTGACCGCCGCGGCCCTTCTGGATGCCCGAACTCGGCAGCGTCGGCAGCCTTGATCGGGGTGGTGCCGATGGCCAACGACCACGGTGCCCGGTACATCCGTGGCGAGCGCCGAAGGCCACGCGATCTCCTGGCCGCAAGCTTCAACGCGGACCTGGTGCGCCTCAAGACCGCCGGCAAGCAAGGTCGCGATTGTCGCCGTGATGCGCAAGCTCTGGCGAACACCTTGCTGCGACAGCAGCGTTGCCTGAAGCACCGGTGAGTGAGCGAAGGAGACACGGCTCTGCCGAGAGCGCGATCGGGACTGTCTCGACAGTCTCCCTCTACGACACGGCTTGGGGAGAACATCTGCAGATCATCGTCGAGGCCGACATCGAGGAGATCGAAGCGCCTTGGGACACCTGGAACCCAATTGACGACGGTCACGTGCCCAGGGACGGCAAGGTAGCCGCGTTCACGTGACCAATGGACGGCAACCCGCCGCCGGGACCACAAGCTTCATGCCGCCTCGCTCGCAGAGCAAATCCCACACCGCTTGTGAACCGACATCCCCACACCATGACAACTCCAATCCAGGAAAATCAGCGAAAACTGCAAAAAAATCTCCCGCACCAGCCCGCGCCCCCGAAAACCCAGGTACTGCCTTGAAAAATCAAACAGAATTTAGCGCAAGATCACCCTGGATATGCGGCAACCGGCTTGTGCATGGCTGTTGTCGCATGTTAGGCTCTATCCGGTTGTATGCTCTGCGCGCTGGATAATGGGCTGCGCGCGGCTTGGCGCCGGTGACCTGATCGTTTCCGGGAGGGGTAATGGCACAGCCCGTACAGGCGCTTTCTCCGGCGGCACCGGTATCGTCGGTCCGGATCACGCCGCTCGGGCCGAGAATCGGAGCGGAAATCGGTGGTATCGACCTTTCCCAGCCGCTCGACGAGGCCACCTGCGACGGCATCCGCGATGCTCTAATGGCACACAAGGTCATCTGCTTCCGCGACCAGGACATCACCCCGGAGCAGCAGCTTGCCTTCGGCCGGCGATTCGGCAACGTCAGCGTGCATCCGTTCGTGCCCCACTTGGAACATCTCCCGGAAATCATGGTTCTCGACAACCACAAGGACAACCCGGTCTTCTCGACAGACATCTGGCACAGCGACGAGACCTTCCGCGAGGTTCCGCCCATGGGTTCGGTCCTGCGGTGCGTGCGGCGCCCGGAAGTAGGAGGGGACACGCTATGGGCGGATATGTGCGCCGCCCATGACGGGCTGAGCGACAAGATGCAGTCGTTCCTGTCCGGGCTAGAGGCCATACACGATTTCAAGAACTTCAGGCACAAGTTTGATCATCTCGAACCGATGGAGCGTCACCGCAAGCTCGCCGAGATGGAAATCGAGCTACCCAACCCGGCCCATCCGGTCATACGCACCCATCCGGTCACAGGCCACAAGGCGCTGTTCGTCAATGAACAGTTCACGATCGGGATCAAGGACATGCACGCCGACGAGAGCGAGGCGCTGCTCGGGTTCCTCTATACCCTGCCGCGCATTCCCGAATACCAGTTCCGCTTCCGCTGGGAGGAGAACTCGGTCGTCTTCTGGGACAACCGGCCGACGCAGCACTACGCGGCGAACGACTACTATCCGCGGCGTCGCACCATGCATCGCGTGACAATTAAGGGCGACAGGCCATTCTGAATCAGCCTCCTCTGCCCGAAACATGAAATTTCGGTGTAATCAGGGAGACGCGTCATGACAATGTCGAGACATCTCATCGGATCCGCGGCATTTGCCGCATGCGCCGCGGTCGCGGCAACGCTCGTCCCGCCCGCCGGCGCGGCCGACATCACGCTCCGGCTTCACAACTTCAACTCGCCGAAGGCCATCGCCAACCGCCTGTTCATGAAGCCGTGGGCGGCCGATATCGAGAAGAAGACCGGCGGCAAGGTCAAGGTGCAGGTGTTCCCCGCCATGCAGCTCGGTGGCAAGCCTTCGGATCTCTATGGCCAGGCACGAGACGGGGTGGTCGACATGGTCTGGACCCTGCCGGGCTATTCGCCAGGACGGTTTCCGCTGACCGAGGTCTTCGAGATGCCCTATGTCGCGGGCCATGCCGCCGCTACCAGCCAGGCGTTGACCGAATTCCACCGCATGCACATGCGTGCCGAGTACAAGGACACCCATCCGCTGGTGTTCCACGCCACGGCCCCCGGACACATCCACACGACCAAGAAACCGGTGCAGAAACTTGAGGATCTCAAGGGGATGAAGATGCGGACCCCGTCGAGGGTCAGCACGGCAATGCTCAAGGCGTTGGGCACCGTTCCCGTCGGCATGCCGGTTCCGAAGGTCTACGAGGCGATCTCGCGCGGCGTCGTCGAGGGGACATGGATTCCGTGGACGATCATGAAACCGTTCCGCCTCCAGGAGGTCACCAAGTTTCATACTGAGGTCTCCATGTCGGCAGCCTTGTTCCTGATGACGATGAACAGCAAGAGCTACGCCAAGTTGCCCGCGGACATCCGCAAGGTGATCGATGACAACAGTGGCATGGCGTTGGCAAAGCGGCTCGGCCAGATGTGGCAGGACGACGAGAAACCGGGCCGCGCGCTGGC
This sequence comes from Alphaproteobacteria bacterium, assembly GCA_964291215.2. Classification (GTDB taxonomy): domain Bacteria; phylum Pseudomonadota; class Alphaproteobacteria; order MPNO01; family UBA830; genus JAJEBT01. The sequence continues at coordinate 3,553,674 of OZ219791.1, forward strand.
GTTGAAGCGTGGCAACAAGATCTACAGCCTGACGCCCGAGGAAACCGCACGCTGGAAGAAGGTCGTCCAGCCCGTCACTGACGCGTGGGTGAAGAAGGTCGACGGCATGGGCCAGGACGGCAAGGCGCTCCTCGCTGACGCCCGCGCGCTGGTCGCCAAGTACAGCAAGTAGAGGCGCCCGGCGGCGCCCATGTCGGACAGCGGCAGGGAAGGCGGACTTGGGGGCCGGCCCGCCGGCGGCGATTCGCTGTTGGTCCGCCTTTCCCGCGCAGTTGCCCTCGCAGGCGGGTTCCTGCTCATAGGCGTGATGGCGATGACCGTAGTCAGCGTCATTGGCCGCTACATGTTCAACGCTCCGATCCCGGGCGACTACGAAATCACGGAGCTCGTCTGCGGGATCGCGGTGTTCGCCTTCTTCCCGTACTGTCACGTGCGGCGGGGCAACATTGTCGTCGAGTTCTTCGCGAGCGGATTCCGCGAGCGCACGCGGCACCGTCTTGATACGATCCACAATCTTGTCTTTGCGTTGGTTGCCGGGCTGATCACCTGGCGGTTGTTCATCGGCGGGCTAGACAAGCTGCATGACGGCGAAACCACGCTCTTTCTCGGCATACCGATCCACTTGGGGTATTTTCCGGCCTTCATCGGAGCAGTGCTCCTTACCCTCGTCTGCATCCTCGTGTTCCTCGACAGTCTCCGCGTGCCGCGGCAATGAGCAGCATCGAATTTGGCGCCCTGCTGTTCGCGGTTTGCCTTGTGCTGATCGCGCTCAGGATGCCGGTGGGCGTGGCGATGTTCGTCGTCGGCGGCTACGGCTTCATCGAACTCGCCGGCCTCAATGCTTTTCTCAACCTCCTGAATACCGGTCCCTTCGGCCGCGTCTCAAGCTACACGCTTTCGGTCCTCCCGCTCTTCCTCCTGATGGGACAGTTTGCCACCCAGGCTGGTCTGAGCCGGTCGCTGTTCGAGTCCGCGCGCACGTGGGTCGGGCACCGTCGTGGCGGACTGGCGATCTCCACGATATGCGGATGCGCGGCCTTCGGGGCCATCTGCGGCTCGTCGATCGCGACCGGCGCCACCATGGCCTCGGTGGCGCTTCCGGAGATGAAGCGGAATGGCTATTCGGGAGCGCTCGCCACGGGAACGTTGGCAGCTGGAGGTACCCTCGGCATCCTGATTCCGCCATCGGTAATTCTGGTGATCTATGCAATCATCACCGAACAGTCGGTCGGCAAGCTCTTCCTCGCGGCGCTGATACCTGGCATCATCGCTGCTGTCGGCTACTCGATGGCGATCGGGATCTACGTGAGGCTCCGGCCCGAGGCGGGACCGGTGACGCCCGCCGCCTCGATTGCCGAGCGCATACGGAGCCTCGGCGCGGTCTGGCCGGTTGTTGTTATATTCCTGCTGGTTATCGGCGGAATCTATTTTGGTGTCTTCACACCGACCGAGGGGGCGGCTATCGGCGCGGCGGCAACCGGGCTTGTCGCGCTGGTGTCGGGTCGGCTTAGCTGGAGCAGTTTCACGACCTGCCTCCTTGAGACCGGCCAGGCAACGGCGATGATTTTCCTGATTCTGATCAGCGCCGAGCTCTATAACGGCTTTCTCGCGCTCTCGCAGATCCCGGTGGCCCTGGCCGATGGCCTCGCCGCCTCGGGCCTGGCGCCGATGACGATCCTCATCGGCATACTGATCGTCTACCTGTTGCTCGGCTGCGTGATGGACAGCCTCGCCATGATCCTGCTGACGGTACCGGTCTTCTTTCCCCTGGTCACGGGCCTCGACTTTGGCATGACGGAGGAGGAGATCGCGATCTGGTTCGGTATCCTCGCACTGATCGTCGTCGAGGTTGGGCTGATCACACCGCCGATCGGGCTCAATGTCTATGTCATCAATTCGCTGGCCGACAACGTTCCGCTGGGGGCTTCGTTCCGGGGAATCGTCCCGTTTCTCCTGAGTGATTTCGTCCGCGTTGCCTTGATACTTGCTCTCCCGGCAACCTGCCTGTGGCTGCCCGGACTCGTGTGATCGGCGCAGAATGGAGGCGGGGGCCTGCGAGTCCGGCCGCTGAGGGAGCTGACCGCAGCTACAGCCGAGGGGAACTTGAAGCAAGGCGCGAACGGTTGATAGGAGTGCGAGCGGAGTTGCTGTTGCGATTAGCTTGGAGAAACGCGGCGGTTGCCGCCATGATCCATGCCCTCTCCGCGACCGCTGTAGTTGGTCGAAACCTGGCGGGGGCAAAAGCAACTTGCGTCCCGCCTGCACAGAGGTCAGACTGAGCGCTCGGAGTCAGGCGGAGGCAGGACGATGGAGCATGACGGCGCGGCCGCATTGATGCAAGCTGGAATCGAACGCTGGCAGGCCGCGCCTGATCTTCCGGCTACCCATTACATCGACAACCGCATCCATGTCGATCCGGAGATCTTTGTCGAGGAGCGGGAGCGCATCTTCGCGGCGGGATGGAAGCTCGCGTGCCACGAATCGGAACTGCCGGAACCCGGATCGTTCCGAACGCTGGAGGTCGCCGGCGTCGGGCTGATTGTGCTGCGCGGGCGGGACGGCGACATCCGGACCTTCTTCAACGCCTGTCCCCACCGAGGCGCCCAGTTGCTCCGCGAGGAACGGGGCACGCTCAAGAACAGGATCCAGTGTTTCTACCACCTCTGGAGCTTCGACCTCGAAGGAAACTGCACGGGAATTACCCGGCCGGACGGTTATGGGAAAGTCGGCCTCGGCAAGGAAGATGTCTGTCTCCGTCCTGTGCGCACGGGAGTCTTGTTCGGTCTTGTGTTCATCTCGCTGAATGAGCGGATCGAGCCGCTTGAGGATTTTCTCGGATCGATGGTCGAGTCCATGCGGCCTCATCTCGGTGGCGCCGAACTGGAGGTCTTCCATTATCACCGGGCGGAGATCAGGACCAACTGGAAGCTGTGGGTCGATAACAATTCCGAGCAGTATCACGAATACCTGCACGTCCTGAATCGCAAGACCGGAATGGCCCATCCGTCCTATCACGAACGCCGATGGCGGCTGAATCCCAACAGCCACAATGTGATCAGCCAGGGTACCATTGCTTACGGCGGCATAGGGCTCGACGCCCGGATCAGCAACCTGATGCCGGGGATGAATCCGGATGGAATGGTCGTGATGCTTTTGTTTCCGGACGTCATGATCAATGTGCGCGCAACAGTCATGCGCCTCGATACGATTACGCCGGTGGAACCCGGCCGTACTGTCGTTGAATGGCGCGGCCTCGGCCTCAAATCCGACAGCCCTGAAATGCGGAATGAGCGCATTCGCCATCACAACCAAGTGTGGGGGCCAGCTGGACGAAATCTGCCCGAGGATATCGAGGCGGTCGAATCCCAGTGGCGCAATATGGCTTCGGGCGCGCATCGCTGGTCGATCTTCGCGAGGGAGGAAGACCTGCGCCCCCAGGACGACGCTAACCTGCGTGCCTTCTACCTCGAATGGGGGCGCCGCGTCGGCCGTGCAGCTCATGACCCGGCGATCGCTTTTTGCGAAGAGGCTGCGCCCGCCGTTGCCGCTGCGGAATGAATCCGGCGACGCCGGCCGAAGAACGCGAAGCCATCCGCGCGCTTGTCGCGCGTTCCGGACATCTGCTGGATGCCGGCGAATACGACACCTACACGGAACTGTATTCCGCCGACGCGGCCTACACTCTCGAATCGGACAGCCCGGAAATCGGCAAGCGAATGACCTGGCTGCATCTGGACCGGGACGCGATGGCGCAACTGCTCGCCGAGGTGCCGCAGCATGTGCACGACCTTTCGGACCGGACCCATCTGATTACGGTCGACGCCATCGAATTCGATGAGGGGCTGGAGCGCGCGGCGGTCCGGTCAACATTTGCGGTCTTCCGCACCACGCAAGAGGGCGTGAGCACCGTCTATGCCGTCGGCAGCTACCGGGATCGCATGTCAAAATCTGGTTCGAACTGGCTGATTTTAGCGCGCAATGTGAAGGTAGGAACACGCATGTTCGCGTCGCCGACACCGGTACCGCTATAGCTAGGTAAGCGTTCGTTTGTGCGGTGAGGTGTTGTTGTTTTCGTCCGTTTGACGGGCTTTTGTCAGGGAGTTCCAGCGTCATCCGGAGCGGTTTCGTGCACCGGGATGCGCGGTGAGGGGCACTGGCGCCATGCCGTGTTTTCCGCATTGGTTGCGGTTTTGTCCCGGCGCTGCGGAGGAGGAGCTGAGCACCATCCCGTGCCGGTTGCAGGGGTCTGAGGGTCCGCTTCCAGTCCTTGCGGAGCGGGCCAGATGTCCTTCTTCGGCTTCTGTCATGTCGGTCGTAGCGGCCGCTGGTTGTTCCGACGCGGCCGGCAGACGCCGCGGGCCCTCGACCAAGGTCTTGCAGGGCACGGGCGTGGTGTTGCAGCGCGCGGTCCATGCGGCGATCGAGAAGCAGCGGCTCGCCGCATGGTAGCGCATCTGCGCGCCGACCAGGCGCGTGTATCCGAGGCAGTGTCAGCGGGCAACGAACTCGTTCCACAACCGGCTTCCCGGGTGCCCACGACCCGGAAGTCGGCGGGCGGAGCTCGTCGAGGGTCTTCGGGGCGGCGGTGTGATCAGCTTCGGGGCTGGCGGCGGCAGAAGGCGGGGGCGATGGGGTCCGCTCCGTGATCATCGCAGCACTGCGCGACCACGAAGTCGCGCCCTCGACCTCACGGCGGCGCCGCGAATCTCCGCCGCCTTTCCGGGCTCACGGCAACCAGGGCGACAGATCGCCGGGCCGCCGTTCTCCGCGCAGGCGCCAGCGCAGAACGTCGAGGCCGCTCCTCCCGCGACCGTGCCGTGTACATGACCGCCGACAGCCGTCCATGCTGTCGGAACCGAAGCCGGGCTTCCGCCCGTTGGCCGGGCCCCTGACAGCCCTTTCCCCGAAATTGTTGTCCATGGTCGACGAACACGCGATGGTTGAGCGCAGCGGCCTGCCTTCCGGCGCCGCTTTCGGAAGCCTCGGCGCTTCCGCAAACAGCGATCGCAGTCTCCGGCGCCGCCTGCGCGGCCTCGAACGCCGCCGGAATCGAGGCAGTCGAGCCGTGTTCAGGCGGCAGATCTCCGCGATCGATCCATTCCCACCCCTCCAGCTGCGGCCGGCGCAGTTGGGAAAGTCGCGCCGACAATGCGCCCGGCAACAGCACAGGATGATGAAGGGCCACAGGCGCGCCAGCTTCTTGCAGGCGCTGTAGCGGTCGCAGACATGGGAGCGTCCGCGAACAGCTTCGCCGCGACCTCGGCGCTGCGCGAGGGAGAGGACCGCGTCACGGCTGACCGATGTCCGGAGCCAGGCGCGACTTCCGGACCTCCCTCGGGGCCTGGATGCATCGGCATGGCGCGACCCCGGTGCGCGAGGATCGCGTCCCGAAGCGGCTCGAACAGGGGCAGCATCCGGCTCGCTGGCCAGCGTTCCCGGCAAAAGCCCCCGGTCGGTCAGCCAGCCCGCGCCGGCGCCGCCACCTCGCTCGGTGAACCGGGGCAGTCACAGCCCCGGCGCGGGCGGACAATCCGCCGCTTTTGATCTCGATGATCCTGGTGCGAACCGTTGGCAACGCAGCACGAGCAGGCGTCCTCCGCTACCTCCAGCCGCTCCTCCACCTCCTCGAGCGCCGGCCGCGGCCAGGAGTGCCGCGCTGCTGGCCGCGCTTCGACGACGCCCGCTGCCTCTTCTCGTTCTTGCGCTCGTACGACCTGTTCAAACGAAGCTCGTCGTTCTCCGCCCCGATCCTTCAGAACCTTCATCGCGGTCTTCAGGCTGGCATTCTCCATGCGCAGCGACACCACCGTCGACCGCTTCCGCGCGCCGGCCTCGGCAAGAAGCTGGCCCAGACGCGCAACCTCCTGCTTCAGCGCAAGAGACTGCTTCGCC